>NZ_JH993797.1:0-5859380 GCF_000316115.1 Leptolyngbya sp. PCC 7375 | reverse complement strand
AACTTAGCTTTAGTAATAAAGGTTTGGGTGCGGCGCTCACTGCGGTGGGCCACCTCTTCGGATAAGAGCCGCTCAAGTAACTGCTGATAGGACCAGGCCTCCCGTTCAGCGATGGGAATCAGCTCGGGTAAGACACGTTGAATGGTACTCAAGCCAAGGGACTTGAGCATGGGGTCTAAACTCAGGGTCATCGGATCGATCTAGGTGAACAAAATAGGCAAGGGTGGCGGTGTCAGTCCCTCGGGAGTGGCGTTAACAATCGCCTGGACATATTCACTGCCAAAGCAGCGTTCTTCAGTGGCTAAGGCAATTGCCGCGAGGAAGTCGGCTCGGCCAATGTGTTGATAAAGGTCATAGAGGGTCTCGACATCGGGTTGCCAAGTTTGAGGACGCCGATGCACCAGTTCAGTCAAATAGGGTTCCACCAACGGGTCGAGGTCCAACAGAATTTGGCGCTGAGCAAAGGGTTTACCACGCTTAAAGATAAACAGTTGTTGGGCATGCTCATGTAAAACACTGGACTTGCCAT
Organism: Leptolyngbya sp. PCC 7375; assembly: GCF_000316115.1. Lineage (GTDB taxonomy): Bacteria > Cyanobacteriota > Cyanobacteriia > Phormidesmidales > Phormidesmidaceae > Leptothoe. Next base: position 5,858,851 of record NZ_JH993797.1, on the reverse strand, counting down.
TCGCGGGTGTCCGAGGATGGTCACCCAGGTGACGCTCTGCCAAATAGATCGACACCTGAGTCTGTTGGAGATGTAGGGTCACCGTCTGGCCGATGGCGTCAGCTGGCACCGAATATTCCATGCCTCGATAGTGCGCCCGAGCCGTGGGACGAACCACCACACTGACTTTGAAGGCATAGGTTTCAGCCTTATGGGCACAGGGCTTGAGCGATTCTTTCAGCAGGCGGACTTGGGGAATCTCGCCAGTCGCATCACATTTGCGTTCTCGATTGACGTAGGTGACCCATGCTTGCATCTGCTCGATGAGATCATCACGGTCCTTAAACTGTCGCCCACAAAAGAAGTTGCCCTTGACAAAACCCACTAGATTTTCCACCGACCCTTTTTGCTGAGGGCGATAGGGCCAACAGGCCAGGGGAATTAATCCACAGTCGATACACACTTGGGCAAAGCGGTCGGTCCAATGCACTTTAACAGTGCCATCAGCCAGTACTTCTCGTGACTTCACCGCACTACTCATGTTATCGAATACCCCCATCAGCGGAACGCCGCCAAAGGTCTCAAATGCTTTGAGTAAACACCGCACCACTGTTTCTTGTTGTTCGTTGGCCACCACCTGCACATCCACATACCGTGAGTACTTCAGGCGCGAGGCAAAGAATTTCACCACCTCAATGCGACCATCGGCATACTGCACCCGGCGTTGGCCAAAATCATGTTGGGTAAATTCACCCGGCAGTCCTTCGAATCGCACTATCGGCACCACGGATTTGGCGGGACGCAATTGTTTGACTAGCTCATAGACCGCTGTTTTACCCCCTTTATAGCCTTGCTGACGTAGACGGGCTAAGACTTCTCGGCTTTTCATCGGACCATCGGCTGGGTCACGGGCTTCACTCAACCACTCACGAATGGTCTCGCTATAGTGGACCACCTCGCTGGGACGACCCGCTCCTTTTCGCTGACCTGACGGCGGTTCCTCTACGCAGGTGATCTCGGGTTCTTGCACTATCCGGCGGATACTACGTTCACTCACACCCGTAAGGTCGTGGATTTTTTTCCGGGGGTACATTGGCATTTCTGAGTTGCTGAACCATATAACGGACCTGATTACTAAACATCGACATTGGGGCGGATGCCTGAGGTGCCAACACGGCACTATATAAGCAAGCACCCCCTGTTTCACTGAAGCCTGTATGACCGGCATCACCCTGGCCATAATTTCCGGAATCGACCACTAGCATTGCCGGAATTACCCCGGTCATAATTTCCGGAATCGACGGCTCAGGTGACTGAAGCCACGGTGGCCATAATTTCCGGAATCCATACTGTGTTGCGCGACAGTGAAGGTAGGCAGGTGACGCCAAGGCGGTTGTCGGGTTTCGCCCAAAGAGCGTGAGACAAGGTTATCGGCGCAAGCGTTAGCTTAGCTGGGTTGTCACCAGTCGAAGAAAAAGGCACAGGTAGATCTCCTGCGAAAGAGAGCGATGACCTGTGCCGAAAGCCATTCACTTATACCAAAGAGAGCCTATATGAACGCGAGAAAGCTGGGGTTGACCCAGACGGCATCGTCGACGATAGCCGAGATATCAGAGCGGACAGGGCAACGGATTGATGCAGGCCATCACCGCGCTAACCGAGGAGCTGTCGTTGCATCATCCCGGAGCCAAGATCCCTTAGCTGGCGTCTGGGCCAGCGAGCTAGAACCGATGCTACGCCAGGAACCGAGACTGAAACCAATGACGCTGTTTGAATACCTGCAAGAGCAGTATCCAGGCAAGTACCCACAGGTGCTACGCACCTTACAGAGAAGAGTGCAGCAGTGGAAAGCGCTGCACGGGCCGGCGCCGGAGGTCATGTTCGTACTGCGCCATGAACCAGGCGTCATGGGACTCTCAGACTTCACCAAACTGAAAGGGATGGAAATCACCCTCAACGGCAAGCCATTTGAGCACTTGATTTATCATTACCGGCTCGCCTACAGCGGTTGGCAGTACGCGCAGATTATTCAGGGGGCGAAAGCTTCATTGCCCTATCCGAAGGGTTGCAGAACGCCCTAGCTGCGGCTGGCGGTGCCCCACAAGAACATCGCACGGACAGCCTGAGCGCGGCCTACCGTAATTCAGGGGGGCATCGTATCCAGGAGCTGACGCGGTTCTACGATGACCTGTGTGAGCACTACCGGATGGTGCCAACGAGAAACAACAAAGGCAAAGCAAACGAGAACGGATCTGTAGAAAGTCCGCACGGCCACCTGAAGAACCGTATCAAACAGGCTATCTACCTGCGCGGCAGCAGCGACTTTGCCAGTATTGCCGAGTACCAGGCGGTGATAGACGACGCCGCTGCTGGTCTCAATCGGCAGTGCGAGGCCAAGTATGAAGCAGAAAAAGCCGTCCTACAACCGCTGCCGAAACGCCGAGTGGCCGACTACGAGATTCTCAGTGCCAAAGTCAGCTGTCACAGCACGATAGAGGTGCGCTGCATTCTCTACAGCGTGCCATCACGACTGATAGGTCAACAGATAGAAATTCATCTCTATCATGACCGTTTAGTCGGCTACTTTGCGCGGCAGCAGGTGTTTGAGCTGTCCCGCATGCGTGTGGCTGGCAAAGGACGACGGCGGGGGCGCTGCATCGACTATCGCCATGTGATAGGTGGACTCAGGAAAAAGCCCAGAGCCTTCCTCTTCTGTCAGTGGCAGTCAGATTTGTTACCGACTGCTGAGTTTCGCCAGCTTTGGGCGCAGATGAAAGCTCAGTTTGAGCGCGACCAAGCCGCTGTACTCATGGTCGAAGCGCTCTACATTGCCGCCACCTATGACAAAGACAAACCGTCGCCAGCTATCTTGCCGAAGCCCTATCCAAGAACCAGCTGACGTTGAGGCATCTACAGCAACAGTTTATGCCCGATGCGGTAGCCACCTTGCCGCCAATCGCAACCCAACAACACGCTCTCGATAGCTATGACCAACTCCTCAGTGGCTCAAACGACACGGACGCCAACCTCATCACAAACACCACAAACAACCAGCCCGTACCAACAGTTGAGCCGTCTGCTCAAACAGCTCAAGCTCACCAACATGCTTACCCACTGGGAAGCTACAGAGAGCCGCGCTTTGCAGCAACAATGGTCTTATGCACAGTTTTTACTCAGCTTATGTCAACAAGAGGCCGACAGACGGGCACAAATGCGGCTAGAGCGCGCAAAAAGGAAGCTCAGCTGCCCGCCGTAAAAAGTTTGACCAACTTTGAGTTTGACCATTGCCCAAACTTCAATCCGGCCCCTCTGATGCAATTGGCCGATGACGATACCTGGCTCGATAACGCCACCAACTGCCTGTTTTTCGGCGCGTCCGGAGTTGGGAAAACTCATTTGGCTCTTGGGTTGTCGCAAGCCATGCTAGAAGCGGGTCGGCGCATCAAGTTCTTCAGCGCACTTGCCTTAGTTCAACAGCTTCAGCAGGATAAACAACAACTGTTGCTACAGTCTAGACTAAAGAAGCTCGACCGTTTTGACCTGCTCATCCTCGACGACTTGGGCTACGTGCAAAAGTCTGAAGCCGAAACCTCCGTACTCTTCGAACTCATTGCCCACCGCTATGAACGCAAGAGTTTGCTGATCACCGCTAATCAGCCATTCAGCAAGTGGGACAGCATCTTTCCCGATTCGATGATGACCGTGGCTGCCGTTGACCGACTGGTGCATCATGCTGTCATCTTTGAGATTAAGGCTGACAGCTATCGGCAGCAGCAGGCGGCGGCTCGCAATCAGGGATAATTGACGCACAAAATACTTGGAGATTTTAATTGCTTGACAGTGACCAGGCGCTGTCATTTAGATCGCGCCTGGTCATTTAGATCGCTAGCTGTCGTTTGAGGTACCAACATAAAGCGGGACGATTTCCTCAGGAATCTAGAGTTCGGAAGTCGGAAGTCGGAGTTCGGAATGCCCTCCCTTTCCGACTTCCGACTTCCGACTTCCGACTTCAGTCCTAGCCAAGATTTCCCGGCTTAAATTGATACCCGTCGTTTGCTTTGATAGTCTCAGCATGAGACCAGTTAGTCTCTATTAAGTGTCAGTCAGCTCGCCAACCCGACTGTCGCGTCACGTCTACCCCCCTTGACATCTAACAGGGCGGGTTTCTCCATCGCTACCGACGACCTCGCTTTGGTAGTCCTCTGATGCGTAACGCAAGTCGAGATGGCCTTGATATAACCGTCGCAAAAGTTCTGTGCCCGACTCATGGATATAACGTTCTAGTTTTCCATGCTCCCAATTTTGGCTATCAGCTGAACTCAACCTATCGACGAGTTCATTAAACTGCGCTAACGCTGACTCAAAAAAGCTAAGACTTAGGTCTGTTGGCATGATTCGAATGGAGAGGATACAGGCACACGAGACAATTATTTTTTTCGTCGAATCTATCTCTTTTTTGAGAGATAGATTGAACTTTCAGACCCCTAAAATCTACCAAATTCTATTCAATAGACTTAATCTGCGTTGCAAACCTTTACCCTAAAAGAATCACACCCAAATCAGCAACTTGAGCTGTGTTTGGACTGCTAGATTCTGCCATGCGGATAGTGGCATTCCGATCCTGAGCCCCCGTTAGCTCCGTTAACGTTAAGCCAGAAACACTTTCATACATATCCATCCATTCGCGAGCCACAGATCTTTGGGTTGCGTTTAGAGTTTGAAATCCATTTTCATAGCGTGTTGGATAATCTGTTTCTTCCTCATAGTCATTTTTAAAGTTGTTTGTGAAACTGAACGTTACAGTCGTGTCTGCCCATCGATGTTCAAGCAGTAGGGCATCGATATTGTTATCCCCTGTAGCTGTATTGTCAGTAGATTGAGTGATTTGTCCATATGTCATGGGTCGAACTCCATTAATGCTGTAGGTATTTCAAGAGAGGATTGAGCCCTTCAGTAGCACTGCTTTGCCCTAGAAAATGGATAGAGAGGCAAAGATGGAAGGTATTGCTTGTTGGCTCATTCACACTTCCTAAATTAAGGGTTATTTCCCTTAAAGTCAGGAGAGTTTTATGACATAAGAGATTCTCGCTGTGTCCAATCGATTATCCAAACTTGAGTGAAATAGGCATATAAGTGGAGTGTAGATTGTCAGGTTTCTGAGGCGAGCATTGCAGAAAACTACATTTGATTATGGGCAGTCTCGACCTAGCAGCAAACGACCATCGGCCAGCCGATGCAGGGCATTGGGTTCGACGATAGGTTGATCAACATGCCATAGGCTCGGAGTATCTTCGTTAGTCAAGGGTTGCACTGGGAGCGCTGAAAACCTGGAACCAGCAGAGTCGTTAGGACGTAATGGAAGACCATCAGAGCCCGTAGTGATAAAAGAATCCAGGTTGTCTTCTGTGCGGACAATACAACTGCCAGTGGTAAGTGTGGTGGGATCTACCAAGGCATCCGGCAGTTCGGTCAAGCTGTTTTCAATAAAAGAGATATCAGAGATAGTAATACTGCCGTCGATGGCACCACTGGCATTCACATCCACTCGATCATTGCCATCAAACGGTGGTGGATTGCCCGGCACATAATTTTCTCCAAAGAAGGCTGTGTTGAAGGTAATGTCACCCCCGCGTCCATCATCAGCAAACGCTAAAATATCACTGTCATCAAGAGCAATAACCGTATTACCATTAAACGTAATGTCTCCTCCTCCTGATGCGCCGACATTTACAAATGTAACGATATCGCTATTGCCCACCAGTAAGACATTGGCAGCATTGATAGTTATTCTGCCTCCAGCACGATTCTCTGCATTCGTGAGCACATTGCCATCATCTGCTCGAAAACTATTGTTGATAGTTAAAAATATATTGCCTGCATCACCGTTCCCATTGGAGAATGCACTGATGGTTGCAGCATTATTCATTTCCAAATTGTCGGCTAAAACAACAATATCTCCGCCAGTGCCGATGCCTGTCTCTCTAAGCTCACTAAAAATGCCACTCAACGAAAGGGTATGACCTCAATTAGATGTCTATTAAAAAGTCAGAAATTCTAAGCCCTACAAGAAGCTTACAATCTCCATCACGCTGAAATTGAGAAAATTGATTCTTTGTTCAAATCTTTCTGAAACCCTTGCTGGATAAGCATTATAGCACTCTACATCGTGCCGAGGTCATACCCCAACGAAACAGGGTTAGAGTCACTGATAAAAATGTTATCAGTGACTCTGATCCTCACATCCCCTGCATCTCCAATGCCGTCAGAACTGGCAACCACCCTGGCTCCATTGACTATGTCAAGATTAGCAGCCGTGATGATGATATCTCCCCCCATCCCGACTGCATTGGGTTCAATGTTGGTTAACGCCGCACTCGGGAAATTTCCATTGGGATTAAACCCATCGAAACGTGCGGTTTCTCTAACATTGAGCACGACATCACCTGCCTGCCCTTGACCAAACACTAACGCACTCAGCTGTGCACCATTCGTCACGTCAAGATTACCAGCTGAGATTTGAACTAGGCTGCCATTGCCAACTCCTTCTAAATTCACATTACTAAAAGCGCCACTCCCCGAGAAGTTAATCGGATTAAAGCCATCAAATCTAGCTGTTTCAGCGATATCAATGACGACAGTGCCAGCGTCACCTGTACCATTGGTTGATCCTCCAATCTGGGAGCCATTATTGACTTCCAGCGTGTTAGCTGAAATGTCAACCAAGCCGCCATTGCCTCTCCCACCAAACCGAATACTACTAGAAATTTCACTAGCTCTACCGTTCGCAGCGTTAAAACCAGTGACTTGCATGGAGTCGGATATGGCAATGATCACACTTCCCGCGTCACCAATACCATCTGAGGAAGCAGCTATTGCTGCCCCATTCGTGACATCAAGCCTATTGGCCGTAATGCTCACAACTCCGCCCGTGCCTTCTCCACCAGGATTAATATTGCTAAGGGCCGCACTCGGAAAGTTTCCCTGTGGATCAAATCCATCAAAGTGAACTGTTTCTGCCACCTCAATCATCACTTTGCCTGCATCACCGGTACCGAATACTGATGAACTAAGTTGTGAACCATTGGTAACTGCAAGATCATTAGCTAAAATTTGAATCACTCCACCCTGGCCTGCTCCATTGCGATTGACGTTACTGAAAGCACCACTAACGATTCCTGTTGCATTATTTACTCCATCAAAGCGGGCCGTCTCAGCAACATCAATCATGACTCTGCCTGCATCACCAACGCCATTGGTTGATGTACTAATTTGTGCACCATTCGTCACGTTTAAGCGTCTGGTATTTAACTCGATATCTCCTCCAGTTCCTGCCCCAGGGCCACTCACCTCGGCAAAAATACCACTGATAAATGCATTATTTTCATTCAATCCATCAATGGTAGATTGATTAGCGATCGCAAGAAAAATATTGCCACCATTACCCGTGCCAGCCAAGGAGGCGGATAGTTGAGCACCGCCTGCAAGCATCAACTCAGACGCTCGAATAATGATATTGCCACCGTTGCCTGTACCATTGGCAGCAACATTACTAAAACCCCCTGTTAACCTGCCATTGGTGCTGATGAAATCCACCTCATCATTGGCCAGTATCGTAATATCGCCAACGTCTCCTAAAGCCGTAGTACTAATAACACTGTCAATAACAGACACATTGTTTCGAGCGTCAATAACTATGTTACTGTTTTCTCCATTCAAGGTGCCGACAACTAATCCATCATTAAATCTTCCATTACCCGTAATCGAAATTGAGCCATTCAACACTGTTGGCTGTGGGAAATATTGATTTGTTAACAGAATCAATCCATTGGACTGCTCAATACGTGCATCACCTACGCTGATATCAGCAGTCGATGGGGCTGGTGTAACAAAGGCTTGCCCAAAAAAAATATCCGTAAACGGATTGAACCCAGTTAAGATTTCTAAAGGGGGAGCGCCGATTATATCGGGTCTGACACCTGCCCTAATATCCAACGTTGGTTGAACTAAGCCATCAACTGTCAACAGCGTCTTGTCCGACAACTCAATGACTTCCTGGATCGCATCAATGCCCAAGATGCCTGGGTCTGAGCCAGTAATTGTAGCCGTGCCTAGGGTCACTGAACCACCAGCCAAAATATGGAGCGATGTACCCTCATATTCATCAATAACAACATCTCCAAACGTTCGAATAATAGGATCGACTGGGCTGAATAAGTCACCAGCATCACCATTTAATGTCTCAACCCTAAACCCTCCTCGACTCCAAAAATGGGCATCTCCCCCCACCTCATTCGCACTCTGTAACACTAAATCTCCACCAGAATAAAGACCACTATCTGGATGACTCAACACAACAATATCAACTGTCTCATTTCCTTGAATCCTTAAGTCTGCGGCGGTGGCAGCGATGAAAGGAACGGTTGCGGAATCTCGAATACGAACCGTATCTGTACCGAATAGATTAAGACTTCCACCAGATATGACGGATCCTTGTAAATCCACCTGATCTGCAAACACTGTTAAGTCTTGTCCAGCCGCAAGACTTCCTTGATTGATTACCACAGATTGTTCTCTTGGTGCTGGTCCCTTCTGTAACCCCAATGGGACACTCACTGTCAAAAGTGAACTATCGCTCAGCCCCAATGTACTAAACTCACTACCATCTTCAAACCCAATCCCCTGCGCCGTGCTCACAAACAATGAGCCCAACACATCTAAACTCGCTGCTGGCCCAAAGACCACTCCATTGGGGTTCAAAAAATATAAGCTAGCTGTCCCATCGACTCCCAAGACTCCATCAATCGTCGATGGAGTCCCCCCTGTTACTCGACTAAAAATCCGCTCAGTTGCCGCAGGGTTGGCAAAATAAACCCGCTGATCAAAATCTACATTAAAGTCCCAAAAACTATGAAACAGGTTAGTATTTCGCCGTGCTCCTCCCTCAATCAGCTCAGCAGGCAAACCCTGCACCTCCGCGCCAGATGTTACCACCGAATGCTCACCCGACAACGTATTATCCGGCAGAATCTGAGCCATCATAGTTCCATGGGGGAGCCCAATCAAACTGCTTGTTAATGACAACGTACAGGCATGAAACCAACCGGCAGATTGAACAAATTCCATGGGACGATTTCTTTATGAATAATGATTCAAACACCTATTCTGTTGCATTTTGGGAGTGGATCACACATTGTACAAATCTACTAAGTTCTTTCAAGAGACGTCTAATGACGTAATGACGTCACAGCTGACTCACCCGTATATCAATAGTCCTATTGAAAACTACTAATTTTCTCCCCTGGTAATATTTTGATGCACATTCCTTGGCGGTGTTTATTCGTTAACCGACGTTGGCTCAAAACTCTATTTGCTGTCAGTCTGACCCTAGTGGTATGGATTGGTCATAGTCCCTTTATCCCTGGGATGGCATCGGCAGCGAGTTTCGCTAAAAGGATGGCTGCCCAAGGGGGGCAGGCGGTGCAGGCGGGGGTCGATGATTACAATACAGGCGACTATTTTGCAGCTATTGAGCATTGGCTGGAAGCCCTCAATGGTTACCCGGCTGACGATTTGGTGCCTGAGAAAGCTGTGATTCACACTAACTTAGCCAACGCCTATCAGCAGCTAGGGCAACCCCATAAAGCCCTAATGTCTCTGATTGAGGCGGGAAAAATCTATGGCCAGTTAGGTATGGTGGCAAGGATGGGGCGGATACAAACAGAACAAGCCCAGATTTACGCCAGCCTGGGACAATACCGGCGAGCCATTGCTCTGGTCTGTTTACCTCAAACTGTTGATAATCAAACTACTAACCCTATAGATGTAGATGAGCCGCCGAACCCTGTCACCCTGTTCCAAAACTGTGTTGAAGATGGAGCTTATCCGCTGGCGCTCTCCACTCAAGATCTAGCAGGACAGGTTGCAGCCCTGGGGAGTTTGGGGGATGCCTACCAGCTTAAAGGCGACTATGGGAAGGCGGTGGTAATTCTCACCGCTGGTCTTCACTTAGCGCATCAGGGACCCCTCTCAGAGGCCTATGAGATTCCAATGCTGAATAGCTTAGCCAATGCCTATGGTAGACAGGCCCTACTCAGCTATCAACGGGCTGAGGCGGCTAAAAGTTTGACTTTTGTCAGTTCTGCCCAGGAGCTGAAGGCTAAAGGGGATGGGCAATTTGACAACGCTATCAACTATGTAGAAGAGGCTCTGCTTTTGGTGCAGCAACGGTTTGGATTAATTGACGACACCCTAACTGACGAACGTTCTCTTATACCGTTACTAACGGATGAGCTGCGTACCCAGCTAACGCTGTTAAAACTTTCCCAAAGAAGACATCCGGTTCCAGATCTCTCCTTAACACAGCAACGGATTGGTCAGTTATTACAACAATTACCCAATTCCCGTGAGACTGCCTATGCTGCCATTGCCCTAGCAAAGTCGTATCAAGAAAATCTGCAGGCCTTTAGTTGTTTTTCTCCAGGGACTGACTCTATCGTACATACGGTACTAGACCATGCCCAGATAATCACTAAAGACATCGATGATTTCCGAGCCCAATCCTTTGCTACAGGTCAGTTAGGCCATTTCTATGAATGCCAAGCTAAAACATCATTGTCACCAACACAAAAGCTCACCTATCAACAAGAAGCGCTCAGGCTAACTAAACTAGCTGAGTGGCAGGCTGATGAGGGACGAGACGCTGCTGATAGTCAATATCTGTGGAAATGGCAAGCTGGTCGCCTCTATGAGGCCCAGGGCGACTACACCCAAGCGATTGCCAGTTACCATCAAGCGATTACAATCTTGGACAGTATTCGTGACGATATTTTAACCGCTACTCAAGATCTACAGTTTGACTTTCGGGATGCTGTCGAGCCACTTTATCGCAGAATGATCAAGCTACAGCTTGAACTAGCGGCCAATAACTCTCGCCAACCATTAGCAGAAAAGGGAAACGACGATGTTCCTCTCAACAGTCTAGAAGGTGCGTTACAGACCGTAGACTCTCTCAGATTAGCTGAATTGCAAAATTACTTTGGGGATGATTGTTTACTCAGTCCCATCCGACAAGAGCAGGTGATTGAGCTAGTTAATCAAAATACAACATCTGCCGTGATTAGCTCCATTACGGTGGGTGATCAAATAGCACTGATCTTGACTGTGCCGAATGCGGCGGCGCAGCTGACCTGGGTGCCAGTGAATACTGAACGTCTGGTAAAAACAGCCATCGACTACCGGCAAGGTTTAGAAAGATCCCATGATCGTACCTATGACTATCATTCTGCTGCACAGCTTTATCAGTGGATCATTACTCCCTTTGATGAGATTTTAGCAGAGGCCCATGTTAAGACCCTCGTTTTTATCCAAGATGGCATCCTTCGCAGCATACCCATGGCGGCTTTATGGGATGGCGAGCAGTATTTAATTGAGAACTATGCGATCGCAACTGTCCCATCACTGACCTTGACCGAGCCAGAAGCACTGCGACCAAAAGAGCTAGAGGTATTAACCTTAGGTTTTAGCGATGGTTTATGTGATGAAAATGGTATTAACTGTGAATACGCACCGATCTGGCATGTGGAACAAGAACTGCAATCTGTTAGACATATTTTCCCTGGTAGTCCTGCCCCACTTCTAAATAGAGAATTCACATCAGAAAATCTGGCCAAAGCATTAAAAAAGAACCACTATTCTATATTGCATATCGCGACCCACGGAGAGTTTAGTGCAGACCCTGACAGCACATTTATTGTGACGGGTGATGGCGAGAAACTTACCTTTGGTGCATTAGAGACATTAATTCGAGATAACTCATCCAATACTCATCCGATTGAACTGATCGCCTTGACAGCTTGTGACACCGGGTTAGGCAGTGATCGTTCAACCTTAGGGTTAGCGGGGGTCGCACTTCGGGCTGGAGCCAGAAGCGCGATTGCGTCTCTATGGCTGATTGATGATGCCATCACCGCCGATATTATGGGTCACTTCTACCGCAACCTGAAAGAACATCCAAACCTAAATAAAGCCCAAGCCTTACAAGCAGCCCAGATAGCAGCCATTCAACGGGATGGTCATCCTGGAAATTGGGCTCCGTTGATTCTGGTCGGTAACTGGCTATGAATGATGGAGCCCGTGCTCCTGGGTGAACACTTACATCAATCATGTTCATGTTGCGCTTTATCAACTTAAGCTGTTATTTTCCTGCCCGTTCTAGGTAATCTGAGAGGGATGACTACCGATCCACGACTCAAATACGGGAGTGTTAGCGATGAAGTACGAAATTCGCTACAAACCAGCGTTTGCCACCTTATTTGTCACCTTACAGCCGGGAGAGCGTATTTTTGCTGAGGCGGGAGCGATGGCTAGCATGGACGGGCAAATATCCATGGGTACAGGCTTCTTTGGTGGCCTGATTCCAGGGTTGCTCAAAGCATTTTTCGGTGGCGAATCCCTATTTCTGAATCACTTTGCTAATCGAACCAATCATCCCCAAACGCTGGTGCTCACCCAGCCAACCATTGGCGATATTGCCCGCATGGAGCTGAATGGTAATGAACTGTGTCTACAGCCTGGAGCCTATATCGCTCACAGTTCAGGCGTTAAGGTAGCGCTACAGTGGGCGGGCTTAGCTAGCTGGTTTGCTGGCGAAGGGTTATTTAAGCTCAAGCTAGGTGGTCGGGGACTCGTTTTCTTTGGTGCCTATGGCGGCCTTTCGGAAGTCACTGTCAAAGATGAATTTATTGTCGACAACGGTCATCTCGTGGCCTACGAACCAGGTATCAAGATGAACATCGGCCTTTCGGGAGGTATGGTGGGCTCCATCACCTCCGGAGAAGGGTTTATCAACCGGCTCCAGGGTCGAGGAAAAATCTATCTCCAGTCGCGCAGTATGGATGGGTTAGTTCGTTTTCTCAGGTCGAAGCTGCGGTAGTGAGATTGCTGAGTAACACGTTTATAAGACTGAAATAGTATGAAACTTGAGCTTTTACATCAGCCGGATAGTGCGATCGCAAAAATCTTCATGGACCCCCAAGAAGAGCTGATTGCCGAAGCCGGGGCCATGGTCGCCATGAGCGGCTTTGTGAACGTTAGCACCACACTCCGCAAAGGCAAAGGGGGCGGCGTCTTTGGTGGCTTAAAACGCATGCTAGCTGGAGAATCGCTGTTCCTGAGCGTTTTTCGCTCAGGAAATAGCTCGGCAGAACTCTATCTTGCCCCCAAACTAATCGGCGATATTCTTCCCTATACCCTCAAAGAAACAGAACTTGTGGTGCAATCCACTGGCTATATGGCCAGTACACCCGATGTTGATATTGACTTAGGCTTCACTGGCTTTAAAAGTCTCTTCTCAGGAGAATCTCTCTTTTGGCTCACAGCTAGCGGCTCAGGCCTACTGTTGCTCAGCGCTTTTGGTGGCATTTACGAAATAGATGTGGATAGCGAGTATGTCGTCGATACAGGCCACATTGTCGCCTTTGAGCGTACCCTTGACTACAGCATCTCCAAAGCTAACAAAAGCTGGGCTGGCGCATTCTTTGGTGGAGAAGGATTTGTTTGCCAATTTAGAGGTCGCGGTAAAGTCTTTTGCCAAACCCACAATCCTGGATCATTTGGGCGATTAGTGGGGGGCAAACTGCCTCCTCGTTAGCAGCGTGAAGGTGAGACCTGCTGCTAGGTTCGACTGCGCTCACCTGGCTCAGGGTAAAAAACATCGAAGATTACGCGCCTAGGAAATACCGAGGATTGAGCGAAGTCGAAATCCGACCACTGTCAATGAATCAGGAACCAAGCGATATGAGCAATCAAGTCACATATGCCATCGACCATAACCCAGCGTACGCTTCCCTCAAACTTAGCCTGCAACCCAATCAAACAGTCTCTGTAGAAGCCGGGGCTATGGCAGCTATGGACAGCTGCATTGAGATGAAATCCAAAGCAAAAGGCGGCTGGAAAAAAGGCCTTGGTCGCATGCTCGGGGGCGAATCTTTATTTATCAGTGAGTTTACAGCCCAGGGAAGTTCTGGTGATCTATACATATCGCCAGGTGTGCCTGGAGACATCCAACACTATATCTTAGACGGCAGCCAAAGTCTGATGGTGCAATCATCTGGTTTTGTCGCAGCTGGTCCAGGCGTTTCCATTGACAGCAAATTTCAAGGCTTCAAAGGATTCTTTAGTGGGGAATCGCTTTTTCTCTTACGAGTTACCGGCCAGGGGGATTTTTGGTTTAGTTCCTTTGGCGCAATTTTAGAAATCCCTGTGGAAGGCAATTATGTAGTGGATACGGGCTATATTGTCGCCTTTGAAGATAGCCTCAGCTATAACGTTGAAATGATCAGTGGTCTATCCTTTAGGGGGTTAAGAACTGGCATTTTTGGCGGAGAAGGACTAGTGGCTCGCTTTAGTGGCTCAGGTCGACTGTGGATTCAGTCCCGTAATGTCTACTCACTGGTTAACTTCCTGAATCCCTTCCGCCCAACCAAGAGTAACAACTAGATGACCAATGCCCATTGAACTTCCGCCTGGAACAGCGGCGTATAGTGACAAAACACCCCCACCCAGCCATCGTCAGCTGTTAGTGTTGTTGGGGTTATTTCTCGCAGGCATCGCTATCGCCATTGCCATTGCCTTCTGGTTAGCAGGAGCTTTGGTATGGTTTATCCCGACTAGCGTAGAGCAACAACTGGGGCGGGCAATTGTGCCCATTTACGCGGCTCAGGCTGAAGCATCAGCGACACAAGCAACCCTTAATCAGCTATTAGACCGGCTGGAGACGTATTTACCTGCCGCACAGACTAATGGACGGAATTATCAGGTATTGTATGTGCCAGATCAGACCGTGAATGCCCTGGCTATTCCAGGCGATCACATTATTATTTACCAGGGTTTACTCGTCGAAGTAGCCTCTGAAAATGAGTTAATGATGGTCTTAGGCCATGAGCTGGGGCACTTTGCCAATCGAGATCATCTGCGCGGTCTTAGCCGTCAGGTCTTAATTCGTCTATCCCTATCGTCCTTACTCGGTGACTTTGGCTCTTTGGGCTCCATCGCCAGCACTAGCATTTCTACACTTTCCAATGCTCAGTTTTCGCAACAGCAAGAACAACACGCTGATCGCATCGGACTGACACTGCTCAACCAAGTCTATGGTCATGTTGCTGGAGCCACCGACTTCTTTGACCGGCTCAGTCGATCAGAGCGTCCAGGCTTAGCCATATTAGCCAGTCACCCTCCATCTCAAAAGCGGGTGCGCAATCTTGAGCGCCTGATTGCGCAGCAAGGATATCGAGTAGGAGACAAAGCTCCCTTACCCGACGCTCTGATGTCAAATCCTAGTTACGGGGCTCTTTCTGTGCCTCTTAGGGGACTGAACACAAATAAAGACCCAGGTTGGAGCTGTAGATGGGTGGATGAGTGATGGGATAATGGGGTGATTATTTAAGCACAAGCACCTAAAGAGACTTTCGTTCTCTCTCTAGCTGTCGCTGCTTTATCCGTTCGGCAAATCGCATACGCTGTTTCTCAGTCAGTTGGTCGTAACAATTAGGACATGCAATCCCTGGTTCGTAATAGGGTGATTGCATATCTTCATCGGATACTGGATGTCCACAGCCACGACACATGGCATAGCTGCCCTCTGCTAAGCCATGCTGTACGGTCACCCGTTGATCAAACACAAAACATTCTCCTTCCCAAAGACTGTTTTCCGGTGAAACCTCTTCTAAATACTTTAGAATACCGCCCTTAAGATGGTAAACCTGCTCAAATCCCTTCTCTAGCAAGTAGGATGATGCTTTTTCACAGCGAATCCCCCCTGTGCAAAACATCGCTACTTGTTTATGTTTTGCTGGGTCTAACTGCTGATCCGCATAGTCAGGAAAATCACGAAAAGACTCAGTCTCTGGGTTAGTAGCACCGTTAAAGGTACCGATATCCACTTCGTAATTATTGCGTGTATCAATCACCACCACGTCTGGATCAGAAATTATCTGATTCCAATCCTTGGGGTCCACATACGTGCCGACTTTTTTAGTCGGGCTCACACCCGGCTGTCCTAGGGTGACAATCTCTTTTTTCAGCTTCACCTTCATACGCGAGAAGGGCTGCTCTTCCGCAGATGAGATTTTGTGGGTGAGATCGGCTAAACGGGGGTCTTGTTTAAGGTGGGAAAGTAACTTTTCCACTGCTTCATTGGAACCTGCTACCGTAGCGTTAATCCCTTCAAGGGCTAGCAAGATGGTTCCCTTAATGCTTTGCGTTTTACAAAGCTCTTTGAGGGGCTGACGCAATTCAACAAAATCATCGAGCTGAACAAATTTATAGAAGGTAATAACGGTCCAAGGCATGGGAAAGATTTTTGACTCTTGAAATTAGGTTTAGATAGGACTTCAGCAGCTATATCCAAAATTTCCTGCAATATGGTGACATCTCCGTTGGTAAGGCTTTACTGCTTCCAGGAAACGGTGTCGCTAAAGCTTTACAACTTTATCCTAAATTTCTAGCAATATTTTCGATAGACCTCGCTGGCGGCCCGATATAAGTATGAATGTCGATAGATCAGCGCGTTCATGTCTTTGCCATAGCCACCGCCAATCACGCAGGCTACCGGGTATCTCGCTTTCGCACAGGTTTCTAAGACATACCAATCACGACGATATAGCCCCTCATCCGTCAGGGCCAACTTACCCAGACGATCATCTCGATGGGGGTCAGCGCCAGCATCGTATAGAACCAGATCAGGCTTTACCTGAGCCAGTAGATCGGGCAGATGGGCCTCTAGCTTTGCTAAATATTCATCATCTTCAGTGCCTTCATCCAGGGGCACATCCAAATCACTGGTTTGCTTACGCCCTGGGAAATTCACTGCGCAGTGCATGGAAAATGTAAATACGCTGGGGTCATCCCGAAAAATCCAGGCGGTGCCATCGCCTTGGTGTACGTCTAAATCAACGACTAGGACGGTTTGAAGTAAGTTTTGGGCTTTTAGAAGACGGGTTGCGATCGCAATATCGTTAAAAATACAAAATCCTGCTCCATATCCTGGAAAGGCATGGTGGGTTCCTCCAGCAGTGTTACAGGCCAATCCTTGATTTAGCGCTAGTTTGGCCGTCAAGATGGTCCCGCCGACTGCGGTGCAGGTTCGTCGCACTAATTCCGCACTCCAGGGCAAACCAATGCGGCGCTGAGCCTTAGCGTCTAATCCGCCATCACAATAAGCTTGTACATAGGGCGAATCGTGCACTAATTCGAGCCAGTCCCTAGGGGGGCGTCCCGGCTGATAAATCTGCTCTTCTGAAATGACGCCATCGCGCACCAGCAGGTCCCGCAGCAGCTGAAATTTTGGCATCGGGAACCTGTGCCCTGCGGGCAAAGGCGTCACATAGTCAGGGTGATAAATAACCGGCAGACCCGTCAAAACGCGGTTTACAAGAAAGAACTAATTGAGCGAGTCTGACGGACATCTAACTTATGGGCCAGACTCCCTTCTTTCCAATCCAGGGGAGACGTTTCATTGTCCGGAACAACGGTCACCGATGGACCAGACGGAGCAGACTGGCTAGTCACAGCAAAGGACATTGGTTGTGATGCTATGGGGGCTGATGGCTGAGCAGGCACTTGATGGGGCACAGATCTTTGGCCTGACTTCACTGCCATGACTTTAGGGGCCGAGCGCTGCTGGGCCGCCAAACGGCGGTGCTTACCACGACGTTGTCGTTTACTTGCGGTTTTACCTGGGGTTCGTGCAGGGCGTACAGCGCGTACAGGGCGAGAACCTGCTTGAGGCACAGGAGCGGTTGCAACCCGGCGGCGACGACGACGAGACTCAGCTGTTAACAGACCTTGTTTAGATACCAGCAGACAGCCACCTGCACAGGCGACGACCATGAGTAACAGGGGCCAGGCAGGCATAGCTTGCTCGTTTGCCCCTGGTAATGTCGCTGCCGGATCTCGCTGACTCAGGACACTTTTTTCATCACGAATGCTCAGTCGTGAAAAAGCAGCGGCATCAGGAGTGCTTAGGGGCTGCCCTACAATGCTGCTATTGACAGGCTCCAGAGTCATCTCACGGCCAGGGTTAGAAAGGCCAGCGAGTGCGATCGCAATCATCAATATAAAGGTCAGCCACAGGGCAACGACCAGAAGCCATGGCCGCACCCACAATAGATTTGACCAAAATGAACCCGACTTAGCAGACCTTTTCTGAGGTGCAGTCGTCTTATTGGCTATGGCACGGGTTGCTTTAGCCGCAGGCGGTTTGGACACAGCCACTTTCTTAAGCTTTAGAGATGAGGGGGGGCTGCCCCGTCTGCTACGGGAAGGTGATACACGTCTCGAAGCACGCTTAATCAGCGCTTTTAACCTTTTAGATAGTTGCTCAGACAAGATTGGATGCCTAGCCATAGCACAACACGTTCCTTAAAAAGCACCCTCACCCTTGGTATTGGACCTAGAATAACGGCATTGTAAGCCTTCTTTATCGCAATGACTAGCTTTACGCTGCAATTCTTCAGATATCCGATACTTTATCGAGTTTCGCAAGTGAGCTATTGCTGTAATTCTAATTCGGACAAATATTGACCTGGATCGCGAGCAATCCAGCCCTCACTAGAATTTGTCCGCACCTCAAAGTACATAAAAGAGTCCTCCGACTCACCTGCTACGGTGCCCAATCCAGTCCCTTGGGTAACTGCATCACCAACGGTAAATTCAACATCAGCCAAGTTTCCATAACGGGTCTGCAAGCCATTGCTATGATTAACCACCATGATCAAAGCGCCATTGTGTTCTCCCACAGACGCTACGGTGCCCTCTGCAGCTGATATCACCACCGTCCCTGGGGTCGCCGAAAAAGCAATACCACTGTTAAAAACCAGTTCATCCCGTCGGGGATGAGGCTGCCAACCATAACTCAACACAAGCTTGGCTGGAACTGGTAATGGATACCCTAAGGCAACTGCTGAAGGCGTAGTTTCAACAGCCGTAGTGCCCCCACGATTACCAGCAGGAATAAATACTCGACTGGGTAAGGTATCAGGGCAGCCATTTATCTCAAATAAAAGATCTGCCCTTGTCCCATGGCGCTCCGCCAATGACTGCCAGGTTTGACCCGCCCCGACTTGGACAGGAACACCATTAAATGGGGGGACTTCGACCACTCCTCCTGTGGGCAGAGCTCCTTGAGCTGGCAATTGTGAATTGATTGCCGCTAGTGTTGCCGGGCGTAACCCATACTGTGCAGCCACACTCTCCAGCGTTTCTCCCGCTGTAACACGGTGGTTGGTCATTTGGGAAAGCGCCGCTTCAGGGCACGCTGATGCCTGCACAGGTTTCAGCCAACCCAGAGAAAGCAAACTAAATCCAGATAGGAATAGGAAAAATTTATGAAATCTTTGGAATACATGCATTCTTGGAGCACCCAGGATTACGAACAATAGCAAATCACCATTCCGCAGTGATTGGTAGAGAAATTTACCTGAGCACAACACCAACATTCAGTACCATGGATAAGTCTGTATCAGGAGTGTGTACTTAAGCCGATACATTTTCGAGGTAATCTTCGCTAAGGTAAGTTCATTAGAACCCTCATCTCTAGGTGATGAGGAAGCAGCAATGAAAATTTCTCCCAAACAACTCGGTCTATATGTAGGCCTCCTTCTGGTGGGTAGTGGTGCTGGCTGGGCCAGTCATAGCTACTTTTTCAAGTCAGTTGTCGAGGAACAGGATAGTGAACTACCAATTGCTACTTCGGTTTTGCAGACGGCAACTGAGCCTACAGAAGTTTTAACTCAATCTCAACAGCTCAGCTATCCGTCGGTTGATAATCCTAATTTTATTGCAGCTGCCGCCGAGCAGGTGGGACCTGCGGTCGTACGTATTGATGCTTCACGTTCGGTTAGGGGAGTATCAGAACCCTTCGAGCATCCTTTATTCAAGCGATTTTTCACAGATGAATTTCCGGTGGAACCAGATCTACCCGAACGTCTCGAACAGGGGACTGGCTCTGGTTTCATTATGACGAGTGATGGTCAAGTTATGACCAATGCCCACGTTGTAGAAGGAGCTACAACAGTCAATGTGACCTTAAATGATGGACGCTCATTTGAAGGTGCGGTAGTCGGTACCGACCCGGTCACTGATGTTGCCGTTGTCAAAATCGATGGTGAGAACCTGCCAACAGCTCCCCTGGGAGCAACGGATAATTTAGCGGCAGGCCAGTGGGCCATTGCCATTGGCAACCCTTTAGGTCTAGATAACAGTGTTACCGCTGGCATTATCAGTGCTATCGGTCGAACCAGCTCCCAAGTGGGCATTTCTGACAAGCGGGTTCAGTTTATTCAAACTGACGCTGCCATTAACCCTGGTAACTCTGGTGGGCCACTACTCAATGCCCAAGGAGAAGTTATTGGCATGAATACAGCAATTCGTGCCGGTGCTCAGGGTCTTGGATTTGCAATTCCCATTGAGACGGCTAAACGCATTGGTGATCAGCTGTTTAAAGATGGTGAAGTGAAGCACCCTTATCTGGGAATCCAGATGGTTAACCTTAATCCAGAGATGCGTCAGCGCATTAATGCTGATGAAGATATTGACTTCACTATTGAGGCAGATTCAGGCGTAATGGTTATCCGCGTCATGGAAGATACACCGGCTGAAATTGCCGGGATCCAACGAGGTGATGTCATTAGCAAAGTGAATGAAGTTGAGGTTTCTACAGCTACCGATGTACAGACTCAGGTTGAGGCTAGTAGTATTGGCAAGGCTCTGAAAGTAGAAATTGATCGCAAAGGTGAAGTGAAGACCCTTAAGGTCAAACCTACTAAAATGCCTAACAATCTACAGTAAATGACTTACTGTAGTGAGCCATTGCAAGCTTTGGTTGCAATCAAAATAAATGCTTGCAAGCATTTACTTACAAACTGGTGTGAGCTTGAAAACCAAGTAGTAGCAGCTTGGCTTCAGATGGCCTAGCTATCAAATTCTGGGAATTCGCTATCTGAATCACTCTCTAGTGTTGAAGATACTCCTGACAGGCTGGATTCAAGTTCCATGCGCTGTTCCATCTGACGTAGGAAGTAGCCTGTCATCATTGCTGAAGCTAACAACCCCGCCAGGTTTTCACGGTCAGTTGTCACCTGCACGTTAAACCCTTCCGACGGCAGCACGCCAATAAGGCCCTGAACGTTTTGAGAGATAATTTGCTTGATCTCACCGCTCACGGATTGGGCCACGCGAGTCAGAACCTCAGGTGGCTGATGCTGTAGGTACTTCAGTAATTGATTGACCTGTGCATCGTCAGAACCCATGCCGATAAATTGGGCGCTATCAGGGTTAAACATAAATGGTTGTGTATTTCTTCTAATTACCTTAGCGTGATCAAGCCGATTTCAGCTAGCACTTCCAAGAAGTTCAGTGTGAACGACATATCTTAAACATGCCCTGTCACATCGCTTGATTTAACGATATCTTAATTGACTACTAGCCTTCGTGAACTTTTCAAGCCTCTGACAGAGCCATTGGTTCAACTGCTACACTCACCTCCGAAAGAGGGTTTGGCACTGTTTCTGTCTCTGTTTTTACGGCTGAATCATTACTTGTGTTGGCCGATGCTTCCATGGAGGTTTCACCAGGCTCAGATGTATCATTTGTGACGTCAGGTAAATTAATCTGTGGAAGTTTATCAATCTCAAAACGCTGATAAAACTTTTCGGTCACTTGTAACCAAAAAGATCGTCCATCGGATTGACGACGGCGACGAACCAAGCCTTGGTCAACTAAATCGTGCACATGTCCGTAGGCCCCTGACCCACGCAAGTCAACCAGGTCGGTCTGACTGAGAGGACCTTTCATTGCGATCGCGGCCAACGTCCGCAATGCACCCAAACCAATATCTAAAGGAATCAATTCATCGAGTAGTGGCTTAAATGGCTGACGCAACTGCAAGCTATAGCCATTTTCAGTTTCAGAAATTTCCAATGCTCCCTCTCGATGAGAATAATCTCCCATCAGCTGGATCAGCCCTTCCTCCGCAGTCGCCTTATCACACTTGGCATACTCGGCAATCTGGGCAATGGTTAAGGGTTTGGCCTTAAGGTACAAGATTGCTTCAATGGTGTGGGACAAAGACGCCATAGTCATCAATACCTACAAACGTGGGTCAAGGATAGCAAACGCAGGCATATCCTACCCCCATTGGCCGTAGAGTAATCGCTGATCACAGCTAAATTCTTGGTTTGGAGTGTTGAATTGTGGGCATTGCTGATCCTCGAGATGACGTTAGTTGTGAAACACCGTTAAATAGCAATAGCACTAGACTAGTGCATTTCCTAAAATCAGCAATCGCGAATTTGGCATCAACACTCAACTCAAAATTCAACACTCCCCAAACCAATCAGCTTTACTTAATTAGTTGCGATACGAGTCAGTAACACCGGACAGGGAGCATGGATACGCACATAGTCAGACAAAGACCCACCTAGCAACCGATCAATATCAGGTAAGCCTTTAGCAATGGAAGGACGTCGGTCAGGGGAACCCAGAATCAGTAGATTCACATTGAGCTCATCAGCCAATACACAAATACGCTGACCCGGTTTACCGGCTGGGGCCAAACAACGATAGTTGATACGATACCGCTTTGCTTCAGCGATGGCAGGCGCTAGAACTGGATCAGTCTCTGGATTTGCGTTAATGGCCTCATCAATGGAGTTACGCAAGTTTGACAGAGTATGAACAAAGATCAATTCACTGTCCTGGATATCACGGGTGAGGTCGATGGCAACTCTCAGCGACTCTTTTGCCATATCAGATTTATCTAGGGCAACCAAAACTCGCTTAATGGGTCGAATGCTATATAAATCATCCTTCACCAGTAGCATGGGGCGAGAGGATAGCTGAAACACATACTGACTGACCGAGTTTTTGAAAATGGCCTTTAGACCACCTAGCCCACGGGAGCCCATAACAATCAGACTGGTGTCAATTTCATCAGCGACCTTACACACCACATCTTTGGGGTCGCCCTCTCGTAGCATAGGGGTTACCTTCGATGCTTCGATACCCAAGCGTGTCACCGTGTCTGCCAACTCTTGTTCACTGTCAGCACGCTGATTGCCCATGTCGCTGGAAGCTGTTTGAGGCGGGATAGCCTTTAATACAGTTACCTGCGCTCGCTGAATCATGGGGATTTCCAGCAGGGCCTTAAACATTGTCTCAGTGTTGCCTGGGCCGGAGCTGGCCAACAAAATCTTCTCGATCATTGACTAAACCCTATTGGATAAACTCTCAAGGATGTATAAATATCTATGATAAGCACCCTGTTTTCATAAACTTGATCAGGGTTCACAATTCGTAGTTTGACAGTCAACTTATTTATGACTAACCGCTGGTTTGACTATGGTTTTCGAGTACAGCCTCATCACACCGACTATGGTGGTATTGTCTGGCATGGCACATATGTTCAATGGATGGAAGCAGCCCGGGTGGAGTGTCTTCGTGCCCTGGAATTTGCATTCGAAGACTTTGTCAAAGCAGGCTATGACTTACCTGTCATCGACCTGCAATTACGTTATCACCAACCCCTGATCTTGGGAGCCAAAGGATTGGTTAGAACGCGATTAGATATACAACGCAGTGTCAGACTAAATTGGCTTTACGAAATTTACGATACGACAGAAGACGCACAAAAACTATGTATTACCGGTCAGGTATTGCTGGTTCCTATAGACATCAGCAAACGAAAAATTGTCCGGCGCTTACCTCCCGAGCTCCAGCCTATGTTGGACTCACTATATCAATATTTTGTAGATTGATGGACCACTAGTACCGCACTACTGCTCACTGGTAGCCAACTCTTCCAAAGCTATACCCGCAACACGACAGGTGCGCCAATCATTGAGCATCACGGCACCTTTAGACCTATAGAAATCAATAGCAGGCTGATTCCAATCTAAAACACTCCATTCAAAACGACCACACCCTTTAGCCAAAGCTGTTTGGGCGAGATATTGAAAAATGGCAGTACCGATACCTCGACGGCGATATCCAGGCAAAACGAAGAGATCTTCTAAATAAATACCTGGTTTCATTAAAAACGTAGAGAAATTAAAAAAATAAAGTGCAAACCCAGCAGGTGCTCCATCAATACGCGCAACAATAGCGTGGGCTTTAGGACTGTCACCAAAGAGATATTTTTCTAAATCTTCTGGCGCACCACTCACTTCATGGGCCAGATCTTCATATTCCGCCAGAGCCATAACAAGCTCAAAGAGTAATGGAATATCATTGCGGGTTGCGGGGCTAATAGTAATGGGGGCTACCATTGAGCAATTAATCAAAAATGGGTGGAGACACAACTACTTCGATACAGCCAAACGGCTCGTAACGCGGCCGATAACACGGTTCGCTGCTATGACACCAAAGTGTCGACTATCACGGGCTTGCGGCTCACTTGTATTATCGCTGATCAGGTATACACTACCGTCATAGAAGATTTCGCCGACCCGTTTTATGAGGAGCAATACAGCAGAGTTATCAGGTGCAACAACCTGACTAGTGCGTACTTGGGCGATGGCAATATCACCAACCTGCACCGCTCCTCCCATCTTGGCTAAAATCGTATCTCCAGGCATCAGCGTTGGCACCATAGAATTCTCACGAACCACAAACCGTCGCCGTCGCCCTGATAGCCATTGAATATACTCCTTCCATCCGGCACTAGGCAGTACACTTTTGTGTACCTCACGTGATGGGCTATACCCATCTCCCCTTTTACGACTCACCATTCACAGCCTTTGGTTATGAATACAAAAATCCCGCAAGGAAAAGACCCTGCGGGATTGCTATAGAAACATTAGCTACATAGCTACTAGCTAGCGGTATACCAAGCCACATCACGGCCCTTAGTTGCCCAGAAGATGGTGTGGATCTTCTCAACAGCAGCCATGAGCTCTTCAGCATGCTGCTGGCTGACCTCTACCTTGCAGGCAGAGCAAAGTTTTGCCGCCTTCCAGAAAGTATCGTGCAAATCAGGATAGGACTCTAAGTGCACGGGCTTAAAATAGTCAGTCCATAGAATCAGTAGATCATCCTTAGTCTTTTGAGCCTGCTCTTCCTTGATCGCGATGTAGCGCGAAAGAGTGTTCGCGTAGACTACTTTACCAGCGGCATCTGCTGGCTCTTCAAGGGCCAAAATTTTCTTAGTCATCGAGAGCACAGCTTCAGCGGTGATGCGGGCAGCAGAGGGATCATAAACACCACAAGGGCCATCACAGTGAGCGTGGACCTCAGTAGCAGGGAACCAAGCGTTTAGTAATTCAATTGCGTTGTTGAGCATAATCACCAATCGATTCAATAGTTGATGGGGCTTCTGCTAGAAACTTCGCCGGCAAGATCGTTCAGCGAAATCGTCCAGCGAAATCGTCCAGCGCAGTTAACAGTATACTGCCGTTTTCCCATCCCTCTATGGGGGATAGCAAAGGATGTATAAGGATTTATTTTGTAATATTTATAATATTTTTGTACTAACCTCAGGGTAAACTCATGGGTGAAAATATAAGTACTTTTAAGCGGAACCTTGAGGCATCAGAATTTAGCATATTGGCTACGCTGGATACGTTATTCAGTAAGAACATCAGCTTTCTTGCTCATACTGACAAGTTGCGATAATTTAGCCACTCAATTGGCCGATCCCAACGCCCATCTTCCCCCCTGTGTCGAGCAAAATTGTGACTGTGGTGATTTTGTCAGTCAAGACCTGGCGCAATTAGTCCTTAATGACATTCAGGGTGACCCCCATAATTTGGACGGTGATGATAACGGTCGCGCTTGTGAACAACTGCCTCAAAGCACACCAGCATTAGACTGGGAAACTTATTTTTCTAACAATCCCCATATTGCTCTGGGCAATCCTAGCCACGCCGGGCAAGAAAATATTAATAACTATTTAATTGATAGAGAGCAATATGTTCTGGCTTACAGTCAAAGTCGAGGTGTATTGCGTTGGGCTAGTTGGGTCTCAAGTCGCGACTGGATTGGTAGTACCGAGCGACAAAACAACTTTCGCCCGGATGGCATTTTACCCAAGGGGACATATCAAGTAACCCCTGGAGACTATACCAATAGTGGTTATGATCGTGGGCATATGGTGCCTTCAGCGGATCGTACAGCCAGCAAAAAAGATAACTCGGCAACATTTTTCATGACCAATGTTTTTCCTCAGACGGCTGAGAATAATCGTGGACCCTGGAAAGAACTGGAAAATTATTCTCGTGACTTGATCTATCAGCAAAATAAGATCCTGTATATCGTTGGTGGAGTCTATGGTCAAAAGCAACCTATTGCCAAGGAGCGAGTTATCCCTCCCAGCCGTACCTGGAAAGTGATTGTGATTTTTGACGATGAACCAACTGTGGATAACGTTTCTTACAACACTGAGATAATCGCTGTGGATATGCCTAATAACAAGCGTCTCGATGATCAATGGCAAACGTATCAAACCTCTGTTGATCGAATTGAGCTTGCTACAGGTTACGATTTACTATCGGATGTTCCTGAGGCTTTACAAATTGAGCTTGAGGCTAAACTAAGTGCCCATTAGAAATTGCAGCCCTTTCCACGCCGCTGACAAATACGTTTAACTATTGCTAAGATGCTGTCTTAGAAACGCTATAGTTCTTTGCCAGGCAAGGTCTGCCGCGTCAGCGTTGTAACGGGTGCCAGAAGGATTCGCAAACGCATGATTGGCTCCTTCATATATATAGATATCAGTATCTTTGCCAAGGTTCTTGAGCGCTGTCTCAAATGATTGAACTGTGTCGGGAGAGGGGTTGGTATCCAAAGCGCCAAAGTGTCCTTGAATTGGCATTTGTAAGGGTCCAAGGGTGGTTGGATCAGTGGATAGTTGGCTGCCGTAGTAAATCACAGCCGCGTCAAGATCTTCAGGTAGCGCCAGGGCTGTATTGAAAGACCAGGACCCACCAAAACACCAGCCAATACTGCCAACCTTAGGGGCCTGTTGTTCATTGGTAAGATAGTTATGGGCGGCTATCACGTTTTGAGTCAGCCGATCTGAGTTTTGAATAGCCGCTTGCACCAAGGTTTTAGCTTCATCGCGGGTTTCTGCTACCTGCCCATCGTATAGATCAACAGCCAAGGCGGCGTAGCCTTCAGCAGCAAGGCGACGGGTCATGGTGCGAATATTGTCGTTAAGGCCCCACCATTCTTGAATCACAATTAAGCCGGGTAAAGGCTCAGTGGCATCTGCGGGTTTAACAAGATAGCCTTCAAATGGAATGCCATCAAGGGTTCCATAGGTAACATCCTGTGCCGTTATAGTCTCATCTGCAACATCTTTTGCTGCAGGAGACGCCACTGGAACATCGTCGTTGTGGAGTTCTGCTATGGCCTCGCTTTGGTCATTAGCAGGAGTTTGACTAGACGAAGGAGGATTGATCAAGGTACAGCTAAAGGCGAATAGAGCTGTCACCAGGGCAAGACCCAACAGTTTGCGCATTGTTGCTAACGCGAGAGTAACGCTTAAAGAGTAATCGATTTTTCTAAAGATAACCTGAGAAACAAGGGTTGAACCGTGTCAGGGCAGGTAGGCACAAGGCCGACCCCTACGGGATGGGCACTGTGTCTAAAAGCTGGGCAATGATGGGAGCGCTTTTGTGACCGCCACTGGCAATGACTCGATGGGCTAAAACAGCTGTGGCCAGGGTCTTGACATCGTCAGGTAGACCATAGTCTCGATCTTCTAGAAAGGCTAAGGCCTGTACCGCTCGATAGAGAGCCACTGTCCCCCGTGGGCTAACACCAAGGGCAACATCCTCATGGTCACGGGTGGCACGCACCAGATTAATCATGTACTGCTGTACGGAGTCTTCGACCCTGACCTGCTGACACTGCTGTTGCAGGCTGTGCATTTCGTCTAGGGTAATGCAGGACTCTAGATCAGCTGGTTTAAATGGCTGGGTCAAATTTTGCAGCATCTTCAGTTCTTCGTCGGCACTGGGGTAGCCCAAGCTTAGGGATAGGGCAAAGCGATCCATCTGGGCTTCGGGCAATGGAAATGTTCCTTGATACTCCACAGGATTTTGGGTTGCAATCACGAAAAACGGTTCGGGCACCAGGCGAGAGACGCCGTCGAGGGTCACCTGATGTTCTTCCATCACTTCGAGTAGTGCCGACTGAGTGCGCGGTGTCGCACGATTAATTTCATCGGTCAGTAGTATGTTGGCAAATACTGGTCCTGGCATAAACTGAAACGTGCCGCTGCTGGGGTTCCAGATATTTGTGCCAGTGACATCGCTGGGCAGTAAATCGGGTGTGCACTGCACCCGTTGAAATTTTCCATCAATGCAGCGGGCTAGGGACTTTGCTAGTAAGGTTTTTCCCACTCCAGGTACATCTTCGAGCAGAACATGACCACCGGATAAAAGTGCCACCAGCACCAGGCGAATGGGCTCTGCTTTGCCAACAATGGTTTTATTCAGGTTCTGAACGATTTGGTCGATGCGATCGCGCATGGTTGCCCTTAGTGAACTGCCTACAGCTTACCCACACAGTTCAAGGTTTTGGAATGATGTAGCTCACAGGCCAAGGTTTTTAGAGAACTTTGCCCCATGCCACCTACGGATGACGGGGGCGTTGCAATGCCTATAATAAAAATGTACTAGGTCGAGGTGCGCCACCAGGTAATAAACGCGATGACTATTGAGTTTCAGTTTCAGCCAGAGAAAACAATGCTTGAAGATCCAGATAATGGAGAACTTTGTGAAGAAGAAGAGATCCTTCAACAGGTGTATGACACGTTGCTGTTACCCATGGGACCTTTCACCCATAAAGGATATTGCTCTAGCGCCGTACTCCAACACATGCAAGCAGGTGGATTAGCCTCCAAACGGTTGAAGAACCGCTATAAGCTTGCCCTCAAAGATTTTTTAGAGGATGTAGTGCCACAAATTTTGTAGTCCCCTTACCCAAGAGCCGCTCATGATTCAGCGTACCCTCTACGTCATTGCTGTCCCCAACCTTGAAATCTCAGCCCCTTTCTACCGTAATGTTCTGGGCTTTACCATCGAAGACATCGGTGACCCAGGCTGGCGGATGTATCTGCGCGACGGCTGCCGCATCATGGCTGGAGAATGCCCCGATGCCATTCCGGCAAGAGATCTGGGGGACCATTCTTACTTTGCCTACTTTGTTGTGGATGATGTGGACAGTGAGTATACCAAAGTGACAGCTCACAATGTGGAGATTATCAAACCCCTACGCGATGAACCGTGGGGCATGAGAGAGTTTGGTTTACGCACCATTGATGGCCATCGTCTGATGATTGGCAAAGATTTGGACGAATAAATAAGGGCAACAATAAAACCCTACACCTGGTAACGATCGTGTCTCTTACCTTTTAACCTTGCAGTGGTTCGGCATCACCTTCTCTCCATAGTGCTTCAAAGGAGATTTGTAGAGTCTTTGCTAGCCCTGGATGGGTAACACTCAATGCCGTAAAGCTGGGAGAACTGACCACCGGGTCCTGCAGTGACAGTAGCGTCACCCGCTCATCAAACAGCTGCATTTTAAACGGCACTTCTGCAACAAATCGTACCTGTTGCCCCCAGTCCTGGCACTGGCGGATAAAGTCACGACTGCTAGGATCTTGCCACACATTGTGTTCGTAAATGGTGCGATAGGTAATGCCTTGTTTCAGGGGACCTTCCACTAGTTTGAGGCCATCTTCATAGCTAAGTAGAGAGGGATAGGTAAAAAATACGCAAATGCTATGTTCAGCAGCCTGGGCCAAATGGCTGCCTCGCTCATTAATGTGGTTGGGATCTGACAGTACTTCAACATAGGCCAGGGGATCTTGATTACGATGGCCTGCTGCATAGAGTGGGGCTAGGGCGGCCACCATTGCCTCAGACTGTTGTTGCTGGCGAGATAGTTCGGCTGCGTACTGACGCTGTTTAGCTTGCACCAGTCCCGGTAAGGCCTGGGTCGGATCAACGGCCTGGAATAGGCGTTGCCTGCCAGAGTGGCGTTCGAGGGCTAGGTTGCGATCGCACAACCCCCGCAATACATCATAAATCCGCTGCCGAGGCACCTTTGCCTGGGTTGCCAGTTGAGATGGGGTAAAATCCTGCCGTTCTAGCAACGCTAGATAAACCGCCGCTTCATAGCGGGTCAACCCCAGATTCGTCAGATTTTCTAACTGCTGTGCATCGCTCATAGGTATGCGGCAAGAAATGACACCACTGCTCAGTGGTGCTATTGTAGAATCCTGTCAGTCATCACACAAGTAGCATTACAAAACATGAATATCACCACGCTTCAGCGCCCTGCCGAGGCCAAATTCGCAGCACCTAATTTTCTGCCAACGGCTTATTTTCGCAATCAGTTTGTCCCCTTTGACCAAGCTCAAATTTCTATCGCCACCCATGCACTCCACTATGGCACCGCTGTTCTCGGTGGCATTCGCGGTTTCATCATTGACGGAGAAGCGTTGATTTTTCGTCTTGATGCCCACTGTCAGCGCCTGAGCAACAGCGCTAAATATATGGGCTACTACCTATCCCCAGATGCACTTCAAGCAACACTCATTGAATTTGTACAACGCAATCGGCCTGCTACAGCCTTCTATCTCAGGCCGTTGATTTACACGTCTGGGCTGGGCGTTGCCCCCCGATTTCACCAAGTCGAAAAAGATTTACTAATCTATGGTGTACCCATGGGAGATTATCTTGCCCGCAAGGGTGTGCGCTGTCGCATTAGCTCTTGGGCACGGCAAGAAGATCGTAGCCAGCCCCTCCGAGGTAAAACCACCGCCACTTATATTGCCTCAGCCCTCGCCAAAACAGAAGCCGTAGAATCTGGCTTTGACGAAGCCATCCTGATGAACTCCCAAGGTAAGGTCAGCGAAGCGTCTGCCATGAATCTATTTCTGGTGAGAAATGGCCAGCTGATTACCCCAAGCTTTGACCAAGACATTTTAGAAGGCATCACCCGCGACAGCATTCTCACCATTGCCGAGAATTTAGACATACCAGTCATAGAGCGGCCTGTTGATAAATCTGAGCTTTTTATTGCTGACGAGATTTTTCTCTCCGGAACTGCTGCCCAAATTACACCTGTTTTGAGTATTGAGAATTATGATCTTCCCTCAATGCAGCCCATAACCCATCAGCTCCGGGAAAGTCTTCAAGCGATAACGCTCGGGAAAGAGCCGCACTACAATAGTTGGCTCACAAGAGTAAACGTTTAAATTTGGCGCAACACTCAGGTATGCTGCTCAAATCAGCAGTGATCAAAGAGGGAGACAACAGACTAATAGTAGGATAAAGATTCTGCTGTTTGCTTGCTCTTATGCTCACGAATATTCTGATCATTCTGGCGTTAATCATTGCCAACGGCGTGTTTGCCATGTCTGAACTGGCCATTGTCTCAGCCCGCAAGGTGCGCCTAGAGCAAGCTGCTCGCAACGGTGATCGTCGTGCCCAGGCGGCCCTCAAGTTATCTAAACGCCCCGATAACTTTTTCTCTACGGTGCAAGTGGGCATTACCCTGATCAGCATTGTCAGTGGTGCCTTTGGAGGCCAGGCCCTGTCAGCCCCTATGGCCGCCTTGATTAATAAGATTCCTGGCTTGGGGACCTATGCCAATACCCTGGCTTTTCCGCTGGTGGTTGCTATTATCACCTATCTATCACTCATTTTAGGGGAGCTGGTGCCCAAACAAGTGGCGCTGACCATGCCCGAGGCCATTGCAAAAGTCATTGCTCGGCCCATGGCAACCCTCTCAAAACTAGCCGCTCCCATTGTTGCCCTGCTCAGCTTTTCAACGAACCTGGTGGTGCGCCTCCTGAATATTCAACCCGACCGTGGCCCCAGTGTCACTGAAGCAGAAATTCGGGCCTTTATTCAACAAGGGACTGAGGAAGGCACGTTAGAGGTAGCTGAACGGGAAATCATGGAACGGGCGATTCGACTTGGAGACCGCCAAGTTACCTCTATCATGACGCCACGCCCTGAAATCATGTGGCTAGATTTAGAAGATACTGCCACAGAAAATCAACACAAGATTATTGCCAGTCGCTATCGTCGCTTACCCGTATGCCAGGGTAGTTTAGACAATATTCTCGGTCTGGTCAGTGTTAACTCCCTATTAAATCGAGCCCTGAACCAAAATCCTTTAGATTTAACCGTAGACCTGGAACAGCCCCTGGTGATTCCAGAAATATCGCGATCGCTACCCCTACTAGAGCAGTTCAAACGTTCGCGTGTGCACACCTCGCTTGTGGTTGATGAATATGGCGTCATTCAGGGATTAGTCACCCTGTGGGATATTCTGGAAGCCCTCGTGGGAGATGCGCCATCTCTGGACGAACCTGGCGATCAGCCGCGCCAACGGGAAGATGGATCCTGGCTACTCGACGGCATGATGAATATTGAGGATGTCTATTACTGTCTTGAATTAGGAGACTTTTCTGATAAAACAGTCAGCTACTATACCCTAGGGGGCCTAGTGATTCACCAACTTGGGCGCATTCCCACAGCAACCGATCGCTTTGATTGGAATGGATTCGTCGTAGAAGTGATGGATATGGACAGTAATCGGGTGGATAAGGTATTAATCACACCCAAACGTAATCCCTGCGAAGATGAAGGATGACGGCACCATCTCTCCAGCCCTAATCTATAGATTCTATGGGTTAGGGCTGGAAAACCTGACGTACTCAGCCGACCTTAGCTTCTAAAATGCCATGTTCTGTTTCTCCTAAAAGGCGTTTGATTTTGGCCAATAACTCACCAAATCGAAACGGCTTATGCAGACAGTCATCGGCTCCCAGCTCAATCGCTCGAGCGCAGTCGGATTCTCCAAGGGCTGTAATAATCACAACCGGTGGAGACTGATTCATTTTGCGTAAATTCATTAATACATCAAATCCATCGAGCTCAGGCAAACCCAAATCTAAAACGATCAGGTCAAAGGACTCAGAAAGAGCGATATCCAGAGCCTGGCGACCATTAAACGCTGATTCAGGCTGGTGATGCTGTCTCCTAAGTCCCTTTTCTAAGAATGTGACGATTCGAGGTTCATCATCCACAAGTAAAATCTTGGCCATATTCAGAATTTAATATTCGTTCACACTGTGCTAATGTTCAGCATGCTAGACAATATTAAAATCTCGATGATATAGTGATGAGAGCTTATTCATGTTTCAAACGGTAGCCTAACCCTCTGATGGTCTCAATGAAGTGGCGGCCTAGTTTTTTGCGTAAATAGCCAATATACACATCAACAATATTGGAGCCTGGATCATAGTCGTATCCCCAGACGTGATCCAATAGTTGTTCTCGACTTAAGATTTGACCAGGATGGCGCAGAAACGTTTCAGCAAGAATAAATTCTCGAGCTGACAATTTAATCGAGCGTCCTGCTACACGTACTTCGCGAGAATGCAAATTTAGTTCAACCTCTCGGAATCTTAGGATGTAAGTATTTGATGCGTCGGTGTGAGTCTGTTGGAGATGGGCATTGCGTAGACGAACTTGGATCCGCATTAGCAATTCTTCAAACCGAAATGGCTTGGTCAGATAATCGTCAGCACCCCGTTCAAAACCAGCTACTTTATCGTTAATTTCATGACGAGCAGAAAGAATAATAATGGGCACGGAGATACCTTGCCCTCGAAACTCATCCAGCACAATTAGACCATCTTTATTAGGCAACCCTAAATCGAGGATGATCAGGTCAAACTGTTGGTGGAGGGCAAGTGCGATCGCATCGTCCCCATTATCTATAATGGTTGGGGTATAGCCATTTGCCCGCAGCCCCTTTTCCAGGAAAGATGCCACACGGGTAGAGTCTTCGATAATCAAAATACGGCTCATAGCAGTTATAGAGCAAGGTTGAGAAAGAGAAAACATTGGCAATAAGACCCCAATTGCTACAAAACCGTATCTTAAATAAGCTAGAAATATCTCTTAAATAAGCTGAAAACATCCTAGATCGCTTCTAAAATCAATCGATTATGACGAGGTTGAACAGGTCGAGCAGTTTCACCTAAAACAGTGATAAATTGCTCTAGCTGGGTAATAGAAAGAGTAATCGGATCTCTCATAATAATCCACGTAACACTTTCACTGTAGGGTGGCTCTGTCCAAGAACCTGAATAACGGTAGTAAGCCCCTAGGTTGTCAGGCAATAATTGAGCAGCATCAATGGCTACATTGTCAAAAGTCTTCTTGAGTCCTGGTGTGGCAGGCATATGTTCCCAGATACTTTGCATCACAGGATTATCTTCCCCAACTTCAACAAATATTCCTACAATTACAACGTGCTCACCATAGCGGTGCACAAGTTGAACTTCCATCGCATAGGGCATACCCGCAACAATATGTTCGCTCGGAGCCTGGAAATGCACTTCCTCTAACGTATACAGTTGTTCATCCAGGGTAAGCGTACTACCAGATCGATAATTAACCTGAATAGTATTACCATTGTGCACAACTGTTAGAGGCACAGAATGATAATCGTACTGTAACGGAGTTAGATCCACTTGAATGGTGGTTTGGAGTTCAATGGGAGACTGTCGTTGCTTGTCAGGACATGGCCTGATTGCTATCCCTTTAGATGACGAGTAATAAGATCTCTGATTAATAAGAGTGCCAGCAATAAGAGTTCCAACAATTCCCAAAATTATTAAAAAAGACTTCATCCAGTGATGACACAGTAAATGCTTAGCTGATAGCCACGACATAGATAGAAAGCTCCATATAAAGTACCTCTCTCAAGAGAGACGACAGCGAGGAGCCATCCTAAGACTATTGATTAAAACCATCTTGTCCGTTTTCAACGGACAAGACTATTTATAAAGATTATGGGGTGGAGAAAAATGATTCACAGCCAACTTGAATAAACAGCTCCCATAGCAGCCATGCTGCATGTGCTCCATTACTATGGCTTAGACATGACGATTTGCAATACTATCTATTGACCTTTTCTATGGTTCTAGTGGATAGTCTGCCAGATATCCACCTGGATATCCGCAGATGGCACAGGCTTAAATCAGACCTTCACGAACGGCTTTGGCGGCAGCTTGCACTCGGTCATCAACACTGAGTTTATTCAAAATAGTACGCACATACGCCTTAATGGTGCCTAAGGATAGGTAAAGCTGATCGGCAATCTCTTGATTCGAACAACCTTCACTAATCAGTTGCAAAACCTCACGCTCTCGATCCGTAAGCATCGAAGGTGCTTTATCTTGAGCTGGGACCGGGGCTGTAGTTGATTTCAACATTGAAGAAAGCTTGTGGGCAATCTGCGGCGCTAAATAGGTGCCGCCGCCCTGGATCAACCGTAACACTGCTATTAACTGCTGCCATTCAATACTTTTGAGACAATAGCCATCTGCCCCTGCTGCCAGCATACCCACGACCTGGCTATCTTTACCGAAAGCACTCAATGCCAGCACTCGACTCTCCGATTCTGTTGCTTTAATGGCTTGAGTTGCTGAAATACCATCCAGAACAGGCATTTCAATATCCATTAAAATAATATCAGGCTGTAGTTGAGCTGCCAGCTCAATAGCCTGCTGACCGTTTTCAGCCTCGCCCACCACTTCAAAATCATCTTCTAAGCTAAACTGTCCCGACAAGCCACGCCGCATGAGGGCATGATCTTCCACCAAAAGAACACGAATAGGAGCAGTTGCCATAGTCACCTCGAAACGTCAACCAGACTCCAAGCTCGGAACATCACATGTAAGGGCATTAGTCGATAGCATAAACCAAAAGGTAGCCCCCTTACCTGGAATACTCTCTACCCAAATTTTACCGCCATGGGCCTCAATAATTTGCCGACAGAGGTAGAGGCCCAGACCAGCTCGTCCTTGACGGCCTGCAACTTGAGAAAACCGATAAAACAACAAGCCGATCTCTTCCTCCTTAAGACCTGGCCCCTGATCGCGTACTGCTACATACACATTTGAATCATTCCGCGATGTCACTGCAATTGAAACCGGCTTTCCTGGCTTACTCAGACGCACAGCATTATCGACTAGATTTTGCAAAACCCTTTGAATTTCGATGGCATCACCGTACACGACCGGAATCTTAGACGCGATGTTTACCTCTAATACACATTTCCCTTCCGAGCTATTTTGCTCCCAATCAATCACCCGATTACAAATTTTGTCCCAGTTCAAATGTTCACAGTTGAGTAGCTGACTACCCCCCGCTTCATAGCGACTAATATCTAGCAGCGCCTCCACCAGCTTAATCAAGTTATCGTTAGCTTCACGATAGTCTTCTAACAAATCTTTGAGCAAATTACTTACTGGGCCAAATGCCCCTCCAACAATAGCGTTGAGGGTGCCACGGTTAGCCAACAAAGGAGTCCGTAAATCGTGGGATAGTGTGCCGATTAAATCTTCTAGCTGTTGATTACGTTGTTGAATCCGTTCTTGCCGTACGCTGATCCCCTCAGCCATACCATTCAGCGTAGTTGCCAGGTCTCCCATCGGATCTTCTGACACATGCTGAATTCTTCTATCCAATTGACCATGCCGCCAGTTATCCCCGACCCTTATAAGTTGTCTTAAAGGTGTGAGAATACGACGGCGTAGCAGAATTAAGTTCAGTGCACTACCAACAACAATGAGCACAATGGCAGTACCACTAAGGCCTAAGCCCCAAATATTTAAGCGATTTAGACGGTTTAGTCGCTGATTCTGTGCTTCTAGGATAGACTTCTCATACTCTAGAATGCGATTGACTGCTTCCCTCAGAGTATCTAATGAACTTTCCTCCGCTAAGCTATTTCGATCAAATGAGCCATTGACAACCGGCTGTGCAAATTTTCGTAGCCACTGATTATGAAAGGTTTCAATCAGCGATAGAGTACTCTGCTGAGATTGGTCCTGATCTAAAAGGATTGAAAGAGTTGCCAAACTTGATTCAAACTGTTGACGTCCAGCTTGATACTGTTGTAGGTAATCCTCATTTTCACTAAGCAAATACCCACGCAGAGCCACTTTTTCTTCTAAGGCAGATCTCAGTAGGCGCTCGCTTTCACGCTTGATCTCAACGGTCTTAGTAATCTCTTGGGAAGTCCGTTGTCTGGCAACACTCACGGCTACACTCAGCACTTCCTGAGCTAATAGCAGGACAACTAATACCGTAAAGCTGGCATAAAACGGTGCAAATAAGCGCTTTCTGAGAAAAGATAAGTCCAATAGCTCAGTTCGTTAAGGATTCAACATTAGTCATTCAACTTTGCCAGTATATGAGGTTATATCGTCTTCTAGTCATCTTTATCAGGACAGTATACGTTTCTTACATCAAGTCTTACATCAAGGTGATTCAATGCAAACGATTCAAATCATGAGAGCGATCTCATAATGATCTTAATGCTTTCTTAGATGCAATGGTTCTAATAAAAGTTAGGCTCGGCGGCTTATTTTGGATAGTAGTCGCTGCCGAAGCAACCAGCGCATCTGCTCCCATAGCCAGCTTTGCGCTGGTTTTATTCCGCACAGAGCATTGTCATCATAGGTGGCACTCCTTAGCCGTCGGGATGCTTTGCTCAAAAACTCTTGATAGGCCCTACGCACATCCCGCAACTGCTCGCTAGACTATTAGACAAGCGCTTTGTGAGGGCCTATGGCAATAGTAAAACGGCGCGATCTTGACTATGTGGTGATTACCCTGCTCATAGGTAGCAGCATCTACGTTTTTATCACCGGACTCATCGCCGATACAATGGGGCTGCATCACTTTGGCTTTCACAGTCAGGTGGGGTATTTGTGGGTCACCCTAGCCACAATTCATCTCATCCAAACCTGGACTCGGGTTAAAGCCTTTATGAGCAATCGATTTCGAGATCGCCCTCAAGAACCTTCCCTAACCAAAGCTCACCCCAAATCAACAGCCACAGGCCAATCAACAGAGGCCCCACCTCTTCCCCCTAGACAAGTCATCTTACCAAACAGCGGACGCCGTAATCTTCTTTTGTTTATTTTGGCCATCGCCACTGGTATTGGCTTTGAGCGTTTTATCTCTCCTTCGGAACCCGGTGGCCTCTCTGATGTCAATTCTGATGTCAATTCTGATGTCAATCAGGATATAGGGCAGCTCTACCATAGGTGGAGTCAGCCTGGGTATGGGGAAGCCATCGCCACTATTTTCAATTGGGGACAAGCGCCACCACTGTACAAGACTTACCCAGATGCTCAGCAAATTGAACTGCCCCGATTTCCCCTCTCAGAGGTGTCATCGATCACTATGCTGAATCTAGCGACAACTATAACCACTCGGAGATCACGCCGTAACTATAACCCCCAGAGCCAGATATCGCTAGATACACTTTCCCAATTGTTATATCTGGCTCAAGGCATCACCTGGGATGAGCGAGAGTTTCGGACAGTGCCCTCTTCTGGAGCGCTCTATCCTTTAGAAATTTATCCGATTGTCCACCGCGTCGAAGGGTTAGAGCCAGGACTTTATCACCATGCTGTGGAGCCGCATCGGTTAGAACTCGTACAATCTGGAGACCTCCGTCAGCCACTTATCAGAGCCGGTCTAAACCAGGAGTTTCTGGGCGAAGCACAGGTTTGTTTTGTGATCTCAGGCATTTTCCAACGCACTCGCTGGAAATATCACGAACGCACCTATCGCTATGTACTAATGGAAGCCGGACATCTAGGTCAAAATTTATATTTAGCCGCTACAGCCTTGGATCTTGGTGTTTGCGGTGTTGGTGCTTTCTTCGACGATGCACTCAATGAATTATTAGGTATCGATGGTATAGAAGAAGCCGCTTTATATTTAGTAACGGTAGGAGATATGACCTAAGCATCCACAGAGGGGGATCAACTTTTGTTTTGCTTCCAGACAGAGGTCCGACATCCCTGGGCATATTGTCCAGGGGTGACTCCCAGCATTTTTTTAAAGTGGCGATGCAGGTGACTTTGGTCAGAAAAACCAGTGGCTATAGCAGCTTCAGCAATTGGCTGTCCCGCCGCTAAAAGTTGTTTTGCCTGATGCACACGCACGTGATTGAGATAGGCATGAGGCGGCAAGCCAACTTGTTTTTTAAACACTCTCAGTAATCTAAATGAGTTGAGATTCACAAGATTTGCTAACTCATCAAGGGAGATATTGCGAGTGTAGTAACAATGAAGATAATCCTGTATCGTTTGAACAGCTGCATTTTCGATGCCAGCCGCCTTAAGTTGAGGGTGAGGGCTAGAATAGCCATGAATTAATCTGGTCAGTCCCCACAAAAATCGTGATTCTCGTTCCAGAAAAGAGGGTGATGTTTCCAGGGTCCGGTGGAGATTAACCAGCTGTCGATTTAGATGCTGATCGTGAATGAC
Organism: Leptolyngbya sp. PCC 7375; assembly: GCF_000316115.1. Classification (GTDB taxonomy): domain Bacteria; phylum Cyanobacteriota; class Cyanobacteriia; order Phormidesmidales; family Phormidesmidaceae; genus Leptothoe. Next base: position 5,819,493 of record NZ_JH993797.1, on the reverse strand, counting down.
GGGGGATGAGAAATAGGGTATTTCCCTTGAGCGCATGCTTAACTCTGCTGCGGCTTGCTGCATCCAGTCAACAGCAGGTAAGAGTGTGCGATAGGTCCAGCCCGTTTCCAAGACAGCTTGCCCCGTATGCATTTCACCGGGCTGAGTAATCACCACACTCCCTGGTGGCGCAACATGGCTAGCGCCGCGATAGTAAAACTCCATGGCTCCCGATTCGACAATGGCAATGCCAAAGCCTTCATGGGCATGACGCGAAAACGCATAGGTTACATAGGTGGCATGGAGCATTTCTAGACCACGCAACACCGGATCACGCCAAAACTTCACATGTTCTTTAGGGGTAGCTCGACGACTCATGGGAACTCTGGCCGTTAGCAACATAACCACTAGTGTAGTCGAGACCTTGTTAGAGCGTTACTATTGATAGTAAGACATGTGCAAGATAATCAATACCGGTCTACCGAGACATCGGACCTGGCCGCAGATGAAAGGGATTAAAGTTTGTATAGCGATCGTAAAAGTCTTCGTTTTCTTGGTGTTTTAGCCAGCTGGTTAATCCATAGGTGATGGGGGTAAAGAGAATTTCTACACCGCACTTAAAGATGTAGTTGGACACAACTAGAGTCACCATCAGGCTGGCAGGAAAGAGGCCCCAGAATGCGATCGCAATAAACAACCCTGTATCCAACACCTGGCCCACCAACGTAGATGAAATCGTCCGCATCCATAGCTGTCGACCTTTAGTCGCCAGCTTCAGCTTGGCCAAAATAAATGAGTTAGAAAACTCACCAACGACATAGGCAATCAGGCTAGCCATAACGATCCTTGGCGTCAGCCCCAGGATCTGATCATAGGCCTCTTGGTGGGGCCAATCTGTAGCGGCAGGTAGCGCCCCCACCACCATAAAGGTGATAGACATGACAAGCGCAGCCATAAACCCTGTCCAAATCACCTTGCGGGAACGAGCATAGCCATAAACCTCAGTCAGGATATCCCCAAAAATGTAGCTGAGAGGGAATAGTAATGTGCCACCATCAAAGGTAAAAAAGCCAAAATCGACAATCTTGGTCGATGCCACATTAGAAATCAACAGTACTGTGACAAACAGAGCTGTAATGGTGTCTAAGTGTTTAAAGCCGCGTGTCTGGTTCGCTGTTTTTGTCATTGAGCCCAAGTCGTGTTCTGGATAACCCACCAGTTAAGGATACTAGGCGATACCATGACCTTATGGCCAGTATTTAAACATAGATCACGATGTCGGCATTGATTTGGGAAAAGCTGGACTGTAAAAACCAGCCAGTTGGTGGCTTAGGTGCCTGGAGGGCCAAGGTGCCAGGCGGTTGGTTGGTGGCCATTCGCTGTGGTGGTGGCGAGGGTAGCGGCATCACCTTTTATCCAGATCCTAAACATGAATGGGATGGCGGTTCTTTGCCTTAGACAACCATGGATTATCAAGAACTCAAACATCTGAAGTAACCTACACAACCTTGGAGTATTTAACGTTATTAACCACGTACTCACCCTATTTAGAGTTAGAGCCCCATACCCGAGAAGCATTATTTGACGGACTACAAGCTCTTATCGATCAGGATTTTGATGGCCAGCTACAGCTTTCCTATGTCTCGGCTTTTCACATTGGTCAGAAGGTTTAAGAGCTGCGTTAGGATACTCAGGGTTTAAGTTCTTGGGTATGGGAATTTTAATTTCAGCTGTCCTGCCCATCGCACTGGTGGCACTGGTGGGTGTTTGGGTGGGGCGTATGTTTACGCTAGAGCGGCAAACCTTAGCACGGTTGAGCATTTATGCATTAGTGCCAGCGCTCGTACTGCACAGTTTAGCTAAAACAACATTAGAGTTAGGCAATGCGATCGCAATCCTCATCGCCTTTGTCCTCCACACCACCCTACTCTATCTACTTGCCGTCACCCTGGGTAAAGTACTCAAGTTCTCATCAGATGAGAAAAAGAGTCTAATCGCCACAACAATCTTTGCCAATGTGGGCAACATGGGTCTTCCTTTTGTTTTATTCTCTCTAGGAGAAGCCGGACTCGAACGCGCCATTGTTTACCTGGTGGGCTCTAGCCTGATGACCGCCAGCGTCTTCCCTATCGTGCTCAAAGGAGAGGGAATTCTTAAAGGCTTACGCTATACCGCGTGTTTACCGGTTTTGTGGGCTGCGATCGCAGGGCTTATTTTACAAGGCACAAGCACCGTGCTGCCCATATCGATCGATCGAGGTGTCACCCTCTTAAGTGAAGGTGCGATCCCAGTTGCTCTATTAATGCTAGGCATTCAGCTGTCGGAAACGCCGTTTGTATTTGGCCGTTACGAGCTCATGGGGGCAGGACTACGATTAATCGTGTCGCCCCTGATAGCAGTTAACATTGCTAACCTGGTGGGGCTCACTGGCATTGAGCGTCAAGTTGTTATCTTGCAAGCCGCTATGCCTGTGGCAGTGAATTCGTTAATCTGGGTGATCGAACTGGGCGGAGACACAGTGCGAGTCGCTAGAACCATTGTCGTGTCTACATTACTCAGCCTAGGCACACTCCCCATCGTGCTGTGGCTAAGTAACCGGTGATGTGGAGGTATTTAACATCTCTTTTGCTGTCACACAATCTTTGACAATTTGTTCTTTTAAGGCCTCTAGAGAGCCGAACTTCTGTTCAGGTCGAATAAAGCTTTCTAAACTAACTGTCAGAGTCTCTCCGTACAAATCCCCTTCCCAATCAAATATATGCACCTCGACACTCAAATCCTGGCCTGCGACCGTAGGGCGATTGCCAATGTTCATGACGCCCAGCAAAGGTTTCTGATTTGATAGAATGCCAAATACCTTAACGCTATAAACGCCCTGGCAAGGAATAAATTTATCGCTTGGCAACTTGAGGTTAGCGGTTGGGAATCCAATCGTACGTCCCAATTGATTCCCTAAGGTCACTTGCCCGCTGAGGGCATAGGGTCGCCCCAGTAGATGATTGGCTTTGGTTAGTTCGCCATCCGCCAGAGCTTGCCGAATGCGGGAGCTGCTGATGCGTCCTTCGATGTCATTGTGGAGTGGAACAATGGTGACTGGGATATGGTGACGGGTTGCGATCTCATACAGCAACTCCGCATTCCCGCCGCGCCCTTTACCAAAGTGAAAGTCGCTGCCTACACTAATATGCGTCGCCTGCAAATTCTGAATCAGGATCTTTTCCACAAACATCGCCGCATCCAAGTTAGCCAATGCCGCATCAAACGGCAGCAGCACGAGTTGATCTACCCCTAAACAGGCCAACTGACGACTTTTTTCTTCCAGCGGCGTCAGTAACGAGCGCGACTGACCGGAAAAATACTCTTTGGGATGGGGGAAAAACGTAACTACCGACGCCCACTCAGCAAAGCCAGATGTCGACGATTCAAAAGCAGACGCTACGCCAGGCAAATCACTATAGCCAGATGCCGCAGCGGCCTGCAAACACATATCGTCAGCTAAAACCAACGAGGGCAGACCGCCCTTATGGGTTAAAACAGGTTCAATAACATGCTGGTGACCGAGATGGACACCATCAAAGTTACCGAGGGCAATTTTAGTCGGCTTTTTAGCCGATGTAGGAGATGAAGTAATCCACACGCTTTACATTTTTACATAAAAATCTGAGCATAGCGCGGAATTGCTTCAACATGACTACCTAAGAAGTTTTATGAGGCGTTGCTAATCCTCAGTATGATTTCATTGCTCAAGCTTAGATTCATGATCGACGTGATCGATCAATTCATCCTCTAAATCAGCAACGGCTTTTATTCAATCGGGTCTACTGGCTCAGTCATCGCCTGAACAAAGTCGCTGTAGGGACTTACCATCTGAATGTCTGCCACATCCACTATCGTCATCCCAGCGATCATCAGAGCCGCTATCCAAAAAAACAGATCAAGTTCCTGCAAAACTTTACCCATGAATTGCATCACCCCATCAAAATCACATTGTCGATGACATGAATAATGCCGTTGCTGGCTTCGATATCAGCCGCAATCACAGAGGCATTTTTCACTTCTAGAGGGTTTTGGCTACGAATAGGAATGGGCGAACCTTCCACCGATGTCAGTTGGGAAAACTCACGGATACGCGCACTATCCCAACGACCAGAAACCACGTGATAGCAAAGAATCCGGCCTAATTGAGGAGGATTCTGCACCAGATTATTCACAGTATTGGGAGGCAGTTTTGCAAAGGCATCATCATTGGGCGCAAACACCGTAAATGGCCCTGCCGATTGCAATGTTTCCACCAAGCCTGCTGCCTTAACAGCCGCCACCAATGTTTCAAAACCAGGATTTTCAAGCGCGATATCGACAATCGTTGCCATGATTAAAGCAAAATTCAGAGGACATAAACTTCAACGTGGGCTTTTGCCACTACGCGGCAAGACACACATACTTAGCGGTAATTTGCAGTCTGAATATCTCGCAGACGTGCTTCTGGGCGTATGAGCCGATCCATTTGAGCTTCAAAAAATTTGCGGTTGGCCATCAGATGCTCTGGGTTTGGATCATCTAGCGGATAGTACAACGCCGCTCGTAATGCTTGAATCACCGCTGATGTCACGTTATACATTGAGCGCTGAAAGGTAATGCCTAGCTGAATCAGCTGATCGTCTTCACCACGACAATGTTGTTGGTAATAGTCCTGCAGATAGGGCGGTAAAAAGTGCAGCATATCTTGCATTAACAGTGTTGGTGGAATACCGGCACTACCCACCGGAAACACATCGGCATAGAGAATGCCATAGTGAAATTCTGGCTGCTGGTCTGGCACTTGATGCACCTGGGCATCGTAGGATTTAGTGCCTCGAAATGGGGCTGTACGATAAAAGACGGCCTCCACGTAAGGCAGGGCTGCCTCATAAAGCCAGGTAAACCCAGCTGATTTAGGAATGACTTCAAAGCACTCATCACCGATATACACATGGTGATAGATGGGCCGACCAGCCACTGCAAAAATGCCATTTACTAAAAAGTCCATGGCATCGGGTACCCCTTTAAAGCCACCTTCATCATAGATGTCAGACATCTCGAAGAACACCGGGGCCATTACTTCCCAAAACAAGCCAAGGTTAGCGTAATATGACATCTGCCGTACTTGCTCTAAGAACATGTCGGGGAAGAGCTTATAAAGCCCCAGCATGGCTGGATTACCTTTGAAATAGGCTTTAATTGCTCGATCTGCGGCGGCCTTATAGGGTTCGCTATAGAGATACTCGTTAAATTTGGGATTGAGATCCTCATGCCAAAACATTGCTCGCATGCAGGCTTCCGCAAACTCCATATTGACGCGGTCATGTCCTAGATGATGAAACAACCGGGGCCACTTGCGCTTACCTTCTCCCTTAGCCATGAACTCCAGTAGCTCGGGATGGGCCTCCCCCACCCCTCGCCATATCCTTAAGGGTGACTGATCACCTGCATAGGTGTTCTGACGGTCCAGATACTCTTGAGAAATGAAATATTTGAAAAATGGCAGGGGTTGTAGAAAAACTCGTTCGCCAATGTACAACAGATCCCGCCAGTAAAAATCCATGGGTACCGCATAGGCTTTGTAGATACCGATAATCTGCATGAGATTTTCTGGGGTATCGGGCAACATAGAGCCGCCAGCTTCGAGCCGATGAATAACCTCGGCATAGGGATGGGTGGACAGGGGAATCGTTGTAGTGGTGTTTACCATGATTTTTACGAAAACAAGGATACGGAAATTAAGAAAGACCGCTAAGTCAGCAATATCTATGGCCGATTAAGATGCAGCATCGTCTGAAAAATGACTGCCAATGCTCCAGTATTGAACGGGTGCGATCGCAATGGAGTGCACTGCTATCGGCTCACTCCAACGCATCAACAAGTTTGGCTGTATACCCAGCACCACAATCAATACAGCCAGTAACAAAGCTGGCGCTTTTTCATTGAAGGAGACTTTCGGAAAGTACGCTCGCTGGTTATCTAAACGACCAAAACATGTGCGGTTAAGTAAAATCACAAAGTAAACTGCCGTTAGCCCTGTGCCAACAATGCCGATGAGAGTTTGAACCGGAAACACTCGATAGCTACCCTGGAAGACAGCAAATTCAGCTGCAAAGTTAACCAATCCAGGGATACCGGCACTTGCCATAGCCCCCAACAGCAGCGTTGCACTAACAAACGGTAAACCTCTCACAGGGTTCATCAAACCGTTCAGCTTGTCTAAATCTCGGCTACCAACCTTGGCTTCGATCACACCAACCAGGTTAAACAGAATGGCTAACACTAAACCGTGGGCAATCATATGGGCAATACAGCCCGATATGCTCAGACTGTTACCGGCTGCACTCCCCAAAAGCACATAGCCCATATGGCTAACAGAGCTATAGGCCACCATGCGTTTGATATCTTGTTGCACAATCGCCAAAAAAGCACAGTAGATAATGGTGACTGCAGCCCAGACCGCTAGCCAGGGAGCAATGACGGCCCAACCCTTAGGCAACAAACTGAGGCCAAACCGCAACAGGCCATAGGTCCCCAGTTTGGCTAACACACCACCCAACATGATGGCCACAGGGGTAGATGCTGCTACATACGTATCTGGCAACCAGGTATGCAGTGGCACCATGGGAACCTTAATGCCAAAGCCAATTGCCATAGGAATTAAGAGAATCACCTGGAGCCGCACCGATAAATCAGTATCGGTTAGCGCAGCGTAGCTAAAGTTATCAGCCCCACCCAACCACAACAAACCAAAGCCACTAACCAACACAAATGCACCGGAAATCGCTGTGTAAATCAGAAACTTAGTGGCTGCATAACTACGTTTCTCACCCCCCCAAATATTGATCAATAAATATAGAGGGATTAGACAGGCTTCATAGAAGAGGAAGAAGAGGAGAAAGTTTTGCGCTAGGAACGCTCCTGAAATAATGCCACTGGTAATTAGCGTCAAGCCATGGAACAGTCGAGGACGCTCAAGGTCAGGGCGAGCACTGTAGATAGCGATCCATGTCAACAGAGTATTTAGGGCAATCATCAATAGCCCTAACCCATCTAAACCCAAATCATAGTTCAGCCCCAAGACTGGCAACCAATCTAGAGACTCCACCATCTGAAACTCACTAACACTGAGATTAAACTGACTGAACAACCACATCGTCCAGAGCAACGTCACCCCTGAACCCAGTAGAGCTAATGGTTTGGCCTTCGCAGGTGGGAAAAATAGTAATGCTATGGCCCCTAGCAGTGGAAGCACCATTAACAGAGTTAACATCATGGCTTGAATGGGTTAAGACAACAGGCAGAACAAGATTGAAAATCCGAGACTAAAAGGCTGCAGTGAGCTGACCGAGATTTTTCATTGTGCTCAACGTCATAAAAATACCTAGGAGCACAATGCACACAGTAATGGTGAGCACATACAGCTGAGATCGGCCAGGGTTGCTATATTTCAGGGTTTCTCCGCTCAGTAGCGATAGGGCACCTACCAGGTTGACCAACCCATCAATGATGTAGCGCTCTACCCAATCAAAAACGCTAGCAATGCTGGCCACGGGCCAAATTAAAAGATTTTTGTAGAGACCGGGGGTATAGAAGTCATAGGCAAACAAATTTGTCATCCACTGTGGCACGTAGTCAGCAGGCAGTTTCTCTCGCTGAATGCCATAAAAGACAAAACCTAGGCCCAAGCCCAGCATCGTGGACCAAATTAGTAGCAAACCGGTCTCACCGATGGCGGTTTGCATAATCGGCAATAGCTTGAGGGTCTGCAACATGATGGGCACATGCAGTGTAAGCGCCGCCATGATCGCCATCGGCAACACTATCGCCCAAAGCGGTTCAGGGGCGCGGGTGCTCATGGCCTTGGGTTGACCTACGAAGATCAGACAAAACATCCGCACCAAACTAAAGGCACACAGACCATTAATGGCAAGCACGATAGCAAAGGGCAGAATCTGACCGTCATACCACAGGCCAGTTTCTAGAAAACGCATCGCCCAAAACCCGCCAAATGGAGGCAGTCCTAAGATGCCCAGGGCCCCAAAAATAAAGGACAACGCCGTGACCGGACGCCGTGACCAGAGACCTCCTAGCAGGGTCAAGTCCTGGGTGACGCAGGTAAACACAATGGACCCTGTACTGGCAATTAAGGCTGCGATCGCAACCGAAAACGTCATCAGCAAAAAGTACGCTACACCAACCTGAGAAGTCCCTACAGCAATCAGTATCAGCCCCATGAATGCGCTTGTCAGGTAAGACAGAACGCGTTTCGCATCAATCTGGGCAATCGAGATCAGCGCTCCACCAATGGCCGTAATCGTACCGATAGCAACCGCCACAGTATCCACAACCGGAGATAGTGCCAAAACCGGTGTGAGCTTAATTAACACCCACGCCCCCACCGGAATCACCACAGAGTTACGCAAAATTGTTGTTGGTAGCGGTCCCTCCATAGCAGAGTCAAGCCAAAGATGCAGCGGAAACTGAGCACACTTACTAATCGGCCCAGCCAACAATGCCAATCCCACCAACGTTGCAGTTAATCCCTCAATCGGTTGATCGCTAGACCACTGAGCCAACTCCGAATAACTCCAGGTACCAGCCAGCGGATACAGAGCAATTAACCCCATCAGCAGAATCAAATCCCCTACCCGCTTAGTCAAAAAGGCATCCCGTGCCCCTGTAACCACCCGAGGCTGATTAAACCAAAAGCCCACAATCAGGTAAGTCCCCAGGGTCAAAATCTCTAGCATCATGTAGCTAAAGAACACCGAATCACACAGCAGCAGCGCCGTCATCCCCGCCTCAAACAGGGCTAACAGGCTATACAAACGCGCCCAGCCCCAATCCATTTCCATGTAGCCAATGGCATAAATCTGCGCTAGCAAGTTCAGAGTTGTTACGACCACCACTGCAACTAAATTGAGGGTAGATAGCTCAAACGGCAGCTCAATTGACAGATCTGCCACCTGCATCCAGCCGATGGACAAGCGTAAGGGTTCCTGACCCCAGACAGCACTCAAAGCTAGCAAGGCATGAACCAAAGCTAACACCGTCATAGCAAGATTCAAGTACCCAGCAGGCCGTGGCCCCGTTCGTCGAACTGACATCCACGGTATCGTCAGCAAGATACCGAGCAATGAGTAAAAAGGGATCAGCCATCCCGCGCGCAAGTAAACCTCAGCCATGGAGTAATTTCAAGAAGCAACTGATTAGGGATTTAACTTTAAAATCCGAGGCATGCAGCTTGGACACAAAAATCTTGACCAGAGTATCCCCAGCTCTAGTCAGGGAGCTTTTCACACCCATAAGCCAACCAGAAGATCATTTAATAAAATCTATCTGAGCCTTAGAACGATTTACTTAAATCTATCGATATTTTCAGTTTAATTACCCACACCCAAAAACGCCAGACCTTGAATAGAGTATTTTTAATGTGACTGTTTAGATGGATTTATCTAAATCAATGAATTGATAGCTCTTCAATATCATTGAGGTCAATCGGCAGCAGTGACGTCCCTAACCGCTGACAGCGAATTTGAAACGGACAATGGGTGCAACGGTCCAACATATCAGTCTTAGGGAATTCTCCACGTTGCCGTAGCAAAGACAGCCGCTCAGTCAATTGCAATAGTGTGGCTCTAGTTTGCTCATGCTGCTGCAGGCTGTAGGTAAACCGATAGTCGCTAGGGGGTAAATCATCGCCTTGCTCATTCCGATTGCGGACAAACCAGTAGACCATCGTTACCTGTTCAGGCCTTAACCCACTGGTCTCAGTTAATACATACAGATACAAGCGAGTTTGCCAATCTTGAGCCAGACGCATCCTTGGGGGTGGCTTGAGATAGGTTTTCCAATCCACAATTAGCCCTGATTGCTCAGTTAAGACGACCAGGTCGTAAATCACTGTAAATATGTAGCCATTCAATGCCAGGGTACGCTGATGCTCACTTTGGCGCAGCTGTTCATCAGGGTCAGGTTGAAACAGGTGGGGGGCCAACCCTCGCAGTGCTTCAATCTTGGCCGTCATATCTGCGTTAGCCGCTGCCATCACATCGATGGGTAGTCCCAGGGCCTGCTGTTGCATCAGCAGGTGAAATTGATTCCCCCACAGGGCTGCATCCTGTCCATCCGGTGTGGGCGGTACCGCTAAAGATTGGTCGAAGATAAACTGAAATCGCCGTGGACAGCTCTCTAATAGGGTGAGATGGGCCTGGGATAGCGATAGAACAGACAGCGCCATAGTATTAAGCCTTTCTCAACACAAAGACGCTGCCCTGATTACCCCGTCCAATACGCAGGGTCTGATCTAAATAGGTAACCTCTAACCAACCCGGTTCTCTGTTGGAACTTACCGTAAAGTCAATGCCCTTAAAAAAGTTAAACTTATCGGTCTGCTGCATCGCCTCAATAAACTGGCTAGGGCTCTGATAGCCGAGGGTCGATTGCAAACCGAAAATTGCTCGGTCAAAGCGCACATTGACGCGTTTCTCAGAGACCGGTTCAAATGTCGCTGTCACAGATACCAGCCCACCTAATACCGACCTGATTTCCGCCAGATTATAGATACGCATCTGCTCCATCTGCACCCATTGATAAATGTTGCCAAGGGCTAGCAGTGGAAAGCGATCAATGCCGAGTAATTCTGTGCTGGTGGTATAGAGCAATTGCCAATTGCCATTGAGCAAATCTGTTGCTGATAAAGGATTTGGGGTGGGATTACTAGCCTCTAAACGGGCAACCTTTTTGAGGATGTCTGCTTGTTGCTCAGGGTCATCTGCCAGCAGTCCACGGTTTGTGGGTGCGATCGCGTCTAACAGGTCAGTTTTCTCAAACATGGTCATAGATGGTGACAGATAGATTAGACGCCAATAGACACCTAACCATACTGTGCCTATTTCAAAGGACTAGCAAATTATTGTTGTCAGGGACTTGACATGAGCATCCTTTCATACTTTATTGGCATGGCATGGTAAGAAATGCTTAATATTCAGCTGGAGACCATCACAAACAGTGATGAGTGCCCAGGTACTGTATATTTTGATGCAGAGTTTCAGGATCTCTGTGTAGAAAAAAGTAGGTTAAACGGTACGGTAAATCAACGTATACTCAGTCTTCTGATCTTTGGGGCTTCTGCTCTTTGGAATTAGATGAGTTAGGTATAGGTGTTTACCCCCAGTCTAGTCTCAACCACAAACGCGTATGACTAAATACAATCCCTCCGTACGACAAATTCCTCGCCAGCAACACGCAGTAGTCATTCCCGAGCGCGGTGACTCCTCCATTCTGCGTTGGCTAGAAAACACAGGGCGTCTGATTCCCCGTGAGACCGAAGCCGTTCGTGAAGAAGCTGATAGCGAAGAAATCTCTGACCTCATGGGCAGCGAGGATGCTAGCTTCGATGATTCGGATGACAATTCCGATAATGACGAACCCGACGGGGATTAAACATCCTCTACAAGCAAGGCTGTGCAGAACTAAGTATATTGACTTAGTAAGTTTGTAGCCTGTATTCCTAGACTTTTAGCAGCATTCACTGGAAAATCTAGGTAGTGAGGCCTTTTTGTATTTTTAGCACTCCTTATCTACAGACGATTCTGTACGGAAAGTGAGGCTAAACGCTTGAAGTGTGTGGTGTGTGAAGGACGTGAATTGTGGATGCTAAATTCTTTACCTCTAGGGCAACGGCCCTAACAGGTACAGGCCTTTCGGTACTTTTGATGGGTGCCCTGTCATGTTTAGCAGCGGGGTTAGATATATGGGCAGGTCGTGACTGGTTAGCTCAATCCAGTCTGCTAATGCCATTTCTATTATCCGCTGTGGGCTCAGCTTTACTTGGCTACGGTGTAGTGCCAATGCTAAAGCACCTCAAGGCAGGGCAATTTATTCGAGAAGAAGGCCCTAAAGCGCATTTAAAAAAGGCTGGAACTCCCACCATGGGAGGTATCTTTTTTGTCCCTGTGGCAATCCTGGTAGCAGCTATTGCGTCGGGTGGTGCTGTCAATACATTGGCGGTTTGTGCCTTGACCCTGGCCTATGGTTCTATTGGTTGGCTTGACGATTGGCAAGTTCTCAGACGTCGTTCCAATAAGGGCATTTCCCCCAAGATGAAGCTGGCATTGCAAATTGGGTTTGCCATTGCCTTTTGTGCTTGGGCCATGACTAGCCAGCCCGCTGAAATTACTGAACTGGACTTGCCTTTTGGTATCCTGCTGCCCCTGGGATTGCTTTTCTGGCCATTGGCTGGGTTCACCATGGTGGCTGAGAGTAATGCGACTAACCTGACAGATGGTGTGGATGGTCTCATGGGTGGCACTGGTGCGATCGCACTATTAGGGTTTGGTGCCCTGATTGCTCCCAACTATCCAGAGCTAATGATCTTCTGTGCCGCTATGAGTGGAGCCTGTGTTGGCTTTCTCACCCACAACCGCAACCCCGCCAGAGTGTTTATGGGTGATACCGGTTCCCTAGCATTAGGTGGTTCCCTGGCCGCAGTCGGTATCTTGAGCGGTCACTTGTTTGCGCTGTTTATTATCACCCTGCTATTTGTAGCTGAAACCCTTTCAGTAATTATGCAGGTGAGCTATTACAAGGCCACTAAGGGACCCGACGGTAAAGGCAAGCGTCTCTTTAAGATGGCTCCCTTACATCATCATTTTGAGCTATCCGGTTGGTCTGAAATTCAGGTCGTCAGCGTGTTCTACATGATAGCGGGTCTGCTATCTTGCGTAGCACTGACCACACTGTATTAAGTCTTCTCGATAACGGACAGGCAAGCACTACGGTGCGATGTACTGTCCAGACCTTTGTTTTAATTTCATATAGCGTTTGAAGCAGCGGTCTCTGTGCCGCTGCTTTATTGTCATGGAGTGCAAACCACTAGCGTCGCTAGAAATCACCTTGATCCAACCAAAAATTCTTGCCACACTACTCCTACGGCAGATGCCAAATACTTTTTCAGGGACTTAGTCCCGACATTACTAACTCAGCATCGGTTATCTTTTCTACCCCTCCGCCTTATTCCAACTATGGCCTCTCCCATCCTCTCCCTGCTGCCCAACAACCTGGACCTGATCCAAGACCCTACCCAGGTCGCTAAACTCTCCAAGGATTATTATCATTTCAGCCCCGTGCTGACGGCCCAGTTAGCAAACAAAGTGGCTGACCTGGTAGTGCGGCCTTCAACAGAAGCAGAGGTGATCCAAGTGGCTAAGGCTTGTGTTGCCACCAAGACACCGCTAACAGTCAGAGGCGCAGGCACGGGTAACTACGGGCAGTGCATCCCTCTTAAAGGCGGCGTAATTTTAGATCTGAGTAAGCTCAATCGAGTGAAATGGGTAAAGCCGGGGCTGGCTTGTGTAGATGCTGGAGCCAAACTAGCAGCTATTGATAAAATCACCCGTGAGCAGGGATGGGAACTTCGCATGGTTCCCTCCACCTACCGCACCGCCACCATTGGTGGCTTTATCGGTGGCGGCAGTGGCGGCATTGGTTCCATCACCTATGGTCAGCTGGCCGATCGCGGTAACCTCCATGCGGTCCGTGTGATCACCATGGAAGACGAACCCCGCATACTTGAACTGCGCGGTGACGAGGTGCAAAAAGTAAATCACGCCTACGGCACCAATGGCATTATCACCGAGCTGGAAATTCCGTTAGGCCCAGCCTATCCCTGGGCAGAGGTGATTGTCACCTTCGATGATTTTATGGACGCCGCTCGCTTTGGTTATACTCTGGGCGAAGCCGACGGCATTATTAAAAAGCTGATCAGCATTCATGCCTGGCCCATACCCAGTTATTTTGCAGCGCTACAGGATGCGCTACCCGAGGGTAAAACAGCCGCTCTGTTGATGATCTCAGAATCGTCCTTAGAGCCTTTTAACGAATTGGTCAACGCAGCCGGTGGCACAATCACCTATCAAAAAACTGCAGAGGAAGCCAGGAAAGGGGCTGCCCTGGCAGAATTTACCTGGAACCACACCACACTCCATGCTCGGAATGTGGATGACAGCCTCACCTATTTACAGACGCTGTTTCCCTACGACACAGATATGAAGCTGATTGAACACATGTATCAGCACTTTGGCGATGAAGCGATGATGCACTTAGAGTTCTTTCGGGTGCATGGACAGGTCTGCCCAGCTGCACTACAGCTAGTGCGCTACACCAACGAAGCGCGCCTCAATGAGATTATTCGCTATCACGAGGAGCAGGGAGCCTTTATTGCCAACCCTCACACCTACATTTTGGAAGATGGAGGCCGTAAGCAGATCAACGAAACCCAGGTGGCATTTAAGGCTCAAATTGATCCCTATGGCTTATTAAACCCTGGCAAGATGCGTGGCTGGTTAGAAAGGCAGGCGGCGTAAATTTTTGAGTTGACTTGTCTTAGATATCCATAAGCCTTGATGCGCTTGATCTAGCTATCCTAAGCGTGAGATTCCCCATGGGACTAATCATCTGATTGCTGGCAACAGATCCTAATCAGAAAGCTGAGGTGATGGGGATGCTATTGGTTAAACCTGACAACTCTGGCTCGCTGTGAGGTCCATCTGTATTTTTGTGAGCAAGTGGGTTACGAGTAAGAGAAGAGAGAAGTGTTGCATCACGCCAGATGAAACTGGAGATCGGTGAATTTCGTTGCAGCAGCGACCAGGAGAGAGAACTAGAGGGCTGGGCATCAGTCTCCGCCGGAGCAGGAAAATATGTGGATTTTTGCCTTGTATATGACTGTCCAATCAAGGCATATGGTCTTCTTTGGAAGGAGCTTGTTGAATGGTGGCGAGAGAGAGAAGAAATAAATGAGGAGTCGGATGGAGAAGTTGCTAGAAAACTATATGCCCGACTAGCTCCATGATCCTTGCACGCTGAAATCGTTGAAAGATCAGCGTCGATTGATACGTCAAAGAATGAATTTTTGCTTTTGCTATCAGAGCAAATAAGGGTAGTTATAGAAAATGACGGCAAGCAACACTATGCTGAAGACAATAAAATGAGTCCAAGGTTATATCTTGATATAGGTGCGGAGGATAGACATCTAAAGCTAGTAGGTTATGAAGTATATAGATTTGGAGGGTATGAACTTAGCAGTGTGAGTAAAATAGGGGAAATAGAGTCTTTTCTGGCCAAGTTAGTCGAGCGTCATGATTTAGTAAAAGACGCTATATAACTGGTTCATTATGCCGCTTAGGAGTGCTAAGAATTAGCTAAAAAAACGTATTGATTTTCAGATCTCTTTCGCAAGAATAATATTTTAAGGTTGGCTCCAAAAATTATCTATCTTACTTATGAACAAGAGGCAAAAGGCCAGATATGTCTTCGCTATTTATGTAGTAGTAGCATTTGTTGCTTTAATATTCACATTGGTTGCTCAAAACTCAAAAGATAACTTCTGGCAAGCAATCTTACTCAATCTTTCTACTGAACTTTTCGGTGTAGTAATCATTTTCTTTATAGTCAACTATTTCTTTTTAGCAAGTGAATGGGATTTATCTGAAAGAGTTGAAGTACTTACTGAACGTTTAGAATCTATCGAGCAAGCAGTTAATAGAAATTTTTTAGAGAAACTCTCAACTAGACAACAGCAAGAACTCGATTATAAGCTGAGAGAATCATTAAACTTGCTCATTATTGGCGTTGCTCTGGACAGAACACTGAATGATCACTACTCCTCCATGCGAAGGTTACTAGATAAAGGCGGTAAAATAAGAGTCATTCTAGAAAATCCTGTTCCTGATAGTGCTGCTGTCAAAATGACGATTAAGAGAAGACTGAAATCGATTACTAGTGACGGTTGGCTTGGTAGAGTGAGAGATAACCTATCCACGTTAGAACGCTTGAAAAAGGAAACTGAAGGAAATTTGCAAGTACGACTTACTGATTATCATCTTTCACGAGGGGAAATTTTAGTAGACGCAAATAGTTCGGAAGGGATCTTCTTTATTTGGTTATATAGCTTTCAAGTAGAAGCTGAGAATCAGCCTAAATTTATTCTTTATCCTCAAGATAAGTGGTATCAGCCTGACTGCCTGACACAAATCCTGTAACCCAGAATCCATAAGGATCGACAAGGAAATGGGCAGAGGGCATGCAAAGCTGAAGATACCAAACCATCAGCGTGATATGCATGTCAGCCTCTACCCAACTGTATGATCAATTGTTGCCCTTCCTGCGTCAACATAGCCGTTACAAAGACCTCCGGCATCTGAAAACACTGGCTTGGATGGTCAGTGCCCTGATCTGTAGTGGTCAACTTAGCCTCCCCGCTTGGGAACCCTACGTCCCCAGTCGGGCGACTCAGGCCCAGAGCTTTGAACGTCGGTGGCATCGCTTTTTCATCAACCGATTCATTGATGTCAAGGGGTTGTATCTGCCGCTGGTGTTGTTAGCGCTCACCAACTGGCGGGCTCATCGACTCTATCTAGCATTGGATACGACCATGCTGTGGAATCGCTATTGTATGATTCACCTGTCGGTTGTGTGTTGTGGACGAGCGGTACCACTTCTATGGCGGGTATTAGAGCATGAAAGTGCCATGGTTGCGTTCGATGAATATCGACCCTTGTTACGGCGTGCCCGTTGGCTGTTGCGTCGGCATCCCAACACGATGTTGTTAGCTGACCGAGGGTTTGCCAACCATGACCTCATGAGTTGGTTGCAAGCGAGTGGTTGGCACTATTGTTTGCGCATTGCGTGTGATGTTCATCTCCACGGCCCATGCCGTCATCCCATTGAAGTACAAGCGCTGTGGCCTCCCAAAGGAGAAGCCACTCTCTATGAGAACGTGGGGCTCTGGCAAGATGGTGAGCATCGATGTAATTTAGTCTTGGCAACCGTGCGAGGGACGAAGGAATCCTGGGCGGTGATTACGGATGAATCACCGAGTCTACAAACGTTGTGGCAATATGCCTTGCGGTTTCGGGTTGAGGAGTTGTTTTTAGATAGCAAATCAGGAGCCTTTGAACTCGAAGACTCTCGCATTCGATCCGCTCAAGCTCTAGAGCGTCTCTATTTGGTGGCCGCCATTGCCTTGTTATACGGCACCACTCAAGGCATGGCGGTGCAGTGTGAAGGCTTACGTCAACAGGTGGATACCCATTGGAGACGAGGGCTCAGCTATCTCAAAATTGGCTTACGGTGGCTCAAGGGAGTCGTTCACAAAGGTCGGACTCTTCTGAAACCAGTCCCCTTATTGCCCAAAGACCCAGACCCTTGTTTTGCGTCCAACAAGGCTGAGCAACGTTACTATGACCTGATTTGGTTTTCCCGTATTCGGTCAATACGATGTCGGACTTGAGATATTAATGGGGGCATCTGAGATGTGTCAGTCAGTCAGGGTATCAGCATTTCCGTGAGGAGGCTGAAATGATTTGGAATGATGCTATTGATTGGAGTAACAGTTGAGAGGTTTGGATTCAATGATTTTTCTAGAGTTTAGTGGCACTCCAGGCTCTGGCAAAAATTCGGTCATAAAGGATATATCTAGTCAAACCGGTGTTGCTTGCAAAATAGTTCAAGCCAACGAAAAAATATTTGATATCAGTAATAGTAACTTTGAGTTAAAAAACTTATGGACAATATTTGATACATATTCAAAGCTAGAAATAGCTGTCAAGCAGAAAGATTTTGATTCGTATAAGGCAATAATATTTAACAGAGGAATGTTCGATAGGATAGCTTGGGTTAGACTACTTAAAATGAAAAACAGTTCTTTTTCAGAAATAGCAGATTACTTAGAAGCCTGGCTAAGGAATAATTTATATGATTTGTCTAAAGACGAACCTTATAAAATAGTTTTGTTTTTAACAAGCTACGAAAAAATAATTGTCCGCAGGCCTGATTATTTACACGATAAATCTCAAATTCCTTGGATTATAAATCATAAAACTATTAATGATTTGAATTCCATATATTATCAACTATATGGTGAGCTGAAAAAGAATTTGGATATTATATTAATTGATGATTTGGAAAGTGATTTAAGCTTGCAAGATAAAATATCTGTCGTAATGCCTCATCTGTTGATAGCTTAGTTTATTGTTCTAGATCTCATAGCAATATAACAAATCGTTGCAACGACGATATGAAGATAACAGAATCTGATGTGCATATTGATGGCTGCCTCTGAACTCAATCGTTTCCATATTGAGGTTTCCTATTTAACTGCAATGATTAAACGTTCTTCTATTGTCAATGCCATAAAATATTCTGTTCCTGATTTCGCATCGACCTGTGATGCATTTGTTGTCGAATGGTCAGAAGAACTAGAATTACCTTATTACCTTCTGCTTGGAGAGTTCTCGCGATACCTGATTTTTTTACTTGAAGCCAATGATAAGAAGCAACTGAAGTCTGCATTTGAGCTGATCGAATCACTGTGTCGTGATGATGATGAATACGTTCGCGAGGCTGCGACTATTGGCATCCTTGAAAATATCCAAAATGCCAATCTGCACGCAAGGATCGAACCGAATCAGTTGATCGAATATCATAAAAGCGTTAAGCCATGATCTTTTTATTCGGAATTGCTGGGTTGAATTGGAGGTAAGCAAATATTTCAATCTGATTCAGTGCCATCTAGCATTACACAGCAAGCTGTGCTGAACGTGCCTTATTGCTCAGCAAACATTTACCATGCCATAGGCTGACGACCTGTTATAGCTTTAAAATTGTCGAAGGTAACATCTGCTCTCTTTTCTCAAACGCAATGATTGTACGTTAACCTTTGTGCTGAAAAAGAAAAGTGGGTCTTAAATCAAATTACCTATGCACTAAACGTAAAGATAAATCAGTATTCCCTTAGCGATCGGGTTTTTGAATGCCAGGAATTTTGCCGATTTCTATCCTCAAACATTCGAGAAAGCGTCGCAAACGTTGAGGTTGGTAACGCCCTGGTAAGGTGGCCACGTGAATGGTGAGCCTTGGTGCACGCCATTGTGGCAGAATATCCACCAACCGTTGATCAGCCAAGTCTTCTGCAATAAACCAGCGAGGCAAGACTGATGCACCCATGCCCGCAAGCGTAGCTTTGTGCAGGGCGATGATACTGTTGGTGGTCATTTGGGCGAAAGCAGTCACTAAAACCTGCTTGCCTTTGGCATTCGACAGAGGAATGCGATCGCATTCAAAGGGCGTCAGCACAACAAAGGGAAGCTGCCCCAATGTCTGTGGTTTATTGATTGAACCATAGTTTGCCAGTAGCTGAGGTGAAGCAACAATCATACGCTCTACCTGCCCGAGTGCCTCAACTTTCAGAGAGTCGTCAGGGACAGGGCCGATTTTTATCCAACAGTCACAGCCAACTTCGGCAAAGCGAATATTCCCATCCTGCAATTGCCAAACTAGAGAAATCTGGGGGTATTGCTGTTGGAATCTCAGCATGCCATCCAGTAGTTGGTTTTGTCCCAGGGCGATGGGAGCAACCACGCTAATTTTGCCTCGGGGGATGGTTTGGGCATCAAGATGTTTTTCTTCAAGGGCTTCCCAACTGTCTAGCAACTGACGAGCATCGGCGAGCAGTTCAGCTCCGGCCACAGTTAACGACAGGCTATGGGTTGTCCGGTGCATGAGCTGAGTTTTGAAACGAGTCTCTAACTCCGCCAACTGGCGACTGACAGAGGGCTGCGACAACCCCAAATCACGAGCAGCCGCACTGATGCTGCCCGCATCGGCAATGCGGACAAAGGTGTCAAGAAGAGTCAGGCGATCAAGGGATTTGCTCATGCGTAAAATGAATGACAGCTATTTTTGTTAGTCGTCTACACAATATCAGTTGGTCCTGTCATAGTGAATTTAGAAACCTTCAGTTTTGAAAAAGCTATTAGTCTTAAAGCCATGGAGTCTCCCTTCTTTTCCGCTGCTAACTCTCTGAACTTTTTACTTGGTGGTGATCTCTCGATCAACCGCTTAGGTTACGGGGCTATGCGCCTGACTGGACAGCCCGGTAACTTTGGTCCCTATGCTGATTGGGAAGGCGGTAAACAATTGCTGCACCATGCTGTAGACCGTGGAGTTACCTTTATCGACACGGCTGAGGCCTATGGCCCTGGTCACAACGAAGAAATTATTGCTGATGCCCTCTATCCCTATCCTGCGGGTTTAGTCATTGCTACCAAGGGAGGGATCAATAAGCCTGCACCTGACAACATTCAAGCAGACGGTAGACCAGAGAGTTTGCGGCAAGGTGTTGAGGGCAGTTTGCGACGGATCAAGCTTGAGCGTATTGATCTTTATCAGCTGCATCGCCCTGATCCCAAAGTACCTTTTGCCGAATCAATTCAGGCGCTTGCCGAGCTACAACAGGAAGGTAAAATTCGCCATATTGGTGTCTCAAATGTCACCCTGGATCAGCTCAAGGAAGCTGACGCGATCGCACCTATTACCTCAGTACAAAATCGCTATAGCCTGCTCGATCGTACACACGAAGCTATCCTCAACTATTGCATTGCCCATCAGATTGCCTTTATTGCCTACGGTCCCTTGGCCGCCCATCCACTCAGACCTGGTTCTCCCTTAGTGGAGGCTGAGGGCACTCTACGTGAAATCGCAAACGCCCATAATATGAGCCCGACACAGATTGCCTTGGCTTGGCTGTTGCATCGGGCTTCCAATATTTTGCTAATTCCAGGAACAACGTCGATCGCTCATCTCGAAGAGAACTTAGCCAGCGCAACGATTAGTCTCTCACAGTCAGAGTTTCAGCAGCTAAACAACCTTGGATAATGTTTAAATCAAAATTCAGGTACTGCATCATCAACATCACCGTAGCCCTTATCCTCTTCACTGATTGACTACCCACTCAGCGACTCCATTCGCTAACGCTTTAGCGAGTTGCTGTTGTGATTCTGGATTAACAATCCACTCAAACTCATAGGGATTAATCATGAAGCCCAGCTCTAGTAAGACACTCGGTGTCACGCTGGGTCTTGTGAGAGCTAAATTGTTCCAATAGACACCGTAGGCTGGACGGTCTAACGTCTCTACTAAGTAGTTGTGCAAAAATAATGCCAGATCATGGGCCTGGGGGTGATACCAAAACGCGCCAATGCCTGCTGTATTGAGGGCGTCACCATTATCAGGCAGTGCGTTGTAATGAAGACTTAGTGCCATGGTGGGTTCTGTTGCCTCAATCACAGCAACTCGATCGCGTGGAAACAAATCATCGTCGCCTTCGCGCACCATCACAACCTCAGCGCCCAACACCTCTAACTCATCTCTTACTAACTTAGAGATTAATAGTGCAACATCTTTCTCGGGATACCCATTGGGGCCACGGGCACCCAGATCTTCACTGCTGCCATGGCCAGGATCAAGCAATATTGTTGTGCCCTGTAGTGGTGCTGCGTTATCAACAGCGGGTGGATGTTTGAGCGAGAGAATCAGATTTGTTCCTTCATAGCGTAGCTTGTAACCCCACTGTTGGTCAGTCTTAAAATGGAATGTATAGGAAGCCTGATCTGGCAAAATGGGCTGCCAGTCCATACGTTCCACCACCGGATTGTCAGAGAAGAAAATGGTATCAGTCTGGGGCACCGTGTTGTGTAAAATCAGGGTCAGACTGTTGGTGTCTTGTTCCACAGTCATGGGCACTGGGACCTGTAGCGGAAAGATGACCTCAGTCCATTCTGTTATTTGACGGGATCTGATGCCGCGAATGGTTGTTGTGACTGGGACAGGACTAGGAGAAAACGAGACTTCTGATGCCCGAATCCAAGCGCCGTAATCTAGACGCACCCAATAACCTTCACGACCGGTAACAGTAGCGCTTGTCCCTTTTGGGAGAGGTGTCAGACGAGAATAATCGGTGCTAGGGCCAGTGCGAGCAATGCCAGACTCTACGGTGACTTCCGCTACTTGAAAAGAAGTGGGAGAGAGAATCTCTATGGAGCCACTACCTGCCTGGGTAATTGTTTGCCCATTGAGGGTGAGTTGAAATTCAGGGATGCCAAAGTTTCTCGGTTGATTAAAGGTGGCACAGCCGCCATACTGCGCAGCATTGAGGGCATAGGGCTCAGTTTGTTCAGTCAGTACTGCGTAGTTGGGAGGTAGCTCAAAGCTACTAGGCTGAGCCCTAAGGGGAATGTTCTGACCGGCTAAATTAACGGCAACTTGGGCTTGAGGTGGAGCAACGGCTTCAAAACAAACCAATTCTCCTGGCTGACGAGCAATACTGCGGTTAGGTTCTAATGTATTTTCTGCGAAGGCAATGCCATTGAGCTGGGGAGGCTCTAAGGAATCACGGGTAATGTTAAACGTGATGCTTTCACCGCCTTGGGTAATGGTGAATTGGTTCTGACCGATGGCTAAGGGTACTGTGGGGGCAAAATGTCCGGCTGGGCTGCGGTCGGTGATAGGGGTGCCGTTAATTAAAACGTCACCGTCAGGGGCACCTGTGCCAATAAAGAAAATTCGATCTGATACGGTGGTGTGAGTGGACGGTGGATAGGCAACAAATAATTCAGCCATGGCTGGGTGAACAATTGCAAACTGACATGTTAATGCGGGTACTAATGCCCCCGCCAACGTTTTCCAACGATTTGCCATGGTGATTTACCCTCTATTCAACCCACGGGCGAAATTATAGCGGCTGTTGCTCCCCCGATCGGTTTTACGACTAGATGTAAGGACGAATAGAAAGAGAGTGTTACGTTTTAATCAACTAACTGGTCAAACTCATCCTGACTTCTCAGGGGTAAAACTACGTATTTCTCTCCCGTCGAGGAAATAATCTGGCTCTCTGAGGCTATGGCACAATTAACGGGGTCCACTGCATCCAACTTTTAACGTCCTGGTTTTTAAATTGAAACCTGGTTGTTTTGGGTTTGCATAATTATTCAATCTCCGCTTTGCGATCGCATTATGACTAAGTTTGTGTTTGTCACGGGTGGTGTCGTTTCCAGTATTGGTAAAGGCATTGTCGCGGCTAGTTTAGGTCGTTTGCTCAAGTCCCGCGACTATTCGGTGTCTATCCTCAAGTTGGATCCCTACATTAACGTTGATCCTGGCACCATGAGTCCGTTTCAGCACGGAGAAGTGTTTGTGACGGAAGATGGTGCCGAAACGGATCTGGACCTGGGTCACTATGAGCGATTTACCGATACCTCTATGTCGCGTCTCAATAGTGTCACCACTGGTTCGATTTACCAAGCAGTCATCAATAAAGAGCGGCGGGGTGAATACAATGGACGCACTGTGCAGGTGATCCCCCACGTTACCAATGAAATCAAAGAGCGGATTCGTCGGGTTGCTCAAAACCGCAACCCCGATGTAGTGATCGTGGAGATTGGTGGCACCGTAGGCGACATTGAGGGATTGCCATTTTTAGAAGCCATTCGCCAGTTCCGTAAAGATGTGGGGCGCAAAAATGTCATCTACATGCACGTGACGCTGATTCCTTATATCCCGGCGGCAGGAGAAATTAAAACCAAGCCCACCCAACACTCGGTTAAAGAACTGCGATCCATTGGTTTGCAGCCAGATATTTTGGTGTGTCGCTGTGCCCAGCCGATTCCCGAGCACATCAAGGCGAAGGTGTCGGACTTTTGCGATGTGCCCGAGGCCTGTGTGATTGCGGCAAATGATGCTCCCAGCATCTATGAAGTGCCTCTGCTGATGGAGCAGGAAGGCTTGGCAGAACAGGCTATTCGCCTGCTTAATTTAGAGGATCGCACCCCCGCCTTAGACAAGTGGTCCACCCTGGTGGAGAGGCTATACACGCCTACCCAAACCTTGGATATTGCCATTGTTGGTAAGTATGTCAGCTTGAACGATGCGTATCTGTCGGTGGTAGAAGCTTTGAGGCATGCTGCGATCGCAATCCATGCTGAAGTGAGTATCCGCTGGATCAGCTCAGAAGACATTGAAGCGAGCGATCCGGCTGACTATCTCGAAGGTGTTCACGGCATTGTGGTACCGGGAGGCTTTGGCAGTCGTGGCATCGATGGCAAAATTCGCACCATTGAGTACATCAAAGAACAGGGCATTCCCTTCTTAGGTTTATGCCTGGGGATGCAATGTGTGGTGGTGGAATGGGCTCGCAATGTAGCTCAGCTATCTGAAGCCAATAGTGCTGAAATTGATCCTGAAAGTGAAAACCCAGTCATTAACCTGCTACCTGAGCAACAGGATGTGGTGGACTTAGGGGGCACCATGCGATTGGGGCTGTATGCCTGCCGTTTAGAGCCAGGTACCCTCGCCAGTCAGCTGTACGACCAGCCAGTCATTTACGAACGTCATCGCCACCGTTACGAGTTTAATAATGCCTACCGCAATCTGTTTTTAGAAACAGGCTACGTGGTTAGCGGCACCTCCCCCGACGGACGTTTAGTGGAGATTGTCGAACTGCCTGACCATCCTTTCTTTATTGCCAGTCAGTTCCACCCCGAATTTCAATCTCGACCCAATGCCCCTCACCCCCTTTTCTTAGGCATGATCAAAGCCGCCGCAAAACGCTCTGGCAATCCCTCTGCCATGGATGAGATAGCGCCTGCACCAGCGATGTCAGAACCAGAAGCATGGACCCAATCCATTGCCGATCCGGTGGCTTAGTGCCTGGGTGATAGCTGTTCAATTACTTGTCGCTAGGTCGGTGGGTTATAGGTACGTCCTTCATAGGAGCGGCAACCTTCACATGGCCCCATCGGATTAACGGCACAGCGAATATGGGGAGAACGGGCATTGAGCTGACAGGTGATATCACCAATCACCAAGCCCATGCCGTCGATATAATGCTCATCTGGATCTCGGCGTCGCCACGGGTTAACTGAGGGGTATTGGGCTGATTCTATGGCAAAGTCAAATCGTTCAATGACTCGTCGTTCGGCTCGATACGTTGCCCAAACTGATAGAGCCGGTGGCAGTAGGCCTATCAGAATCAAAAATACCACTACGACCATACAGAGTGATTATTTGAGGGTAATTTCTCTGATCGTAGCGCAGGTTTTTGGAGCGGCGGATGTAGATTTGTGGAAGAGGGAGTGAAGGGAGAAGAGGGAATGGTGGGCCGTGTTTATGTCATGTTTATCACGACCCACCATGCACTTGCTCTATTTTTCTTCCTTCTCCTTCGGCTTATAGGTTGACTTCACCTGCAATTCCTTGAGCTGACGCTCATCTACTTTGGATGGTGCCTGGGTCAATAGACAGCGGGCTTGTTGGGTTTTGGGGAATGCGATCGCATCGCGAATTGACGTTTCCTCTGCCATGAGCATCACCAATCGGTCTAAACCGTAGGCAATGCCACCGTGGGGTGGTGCACCAAAATCAAAGGCATCCATAAAGAAGCCAAACTTCTCGCGGGCTTCTTCATCGCTGAGGCCAATGGTGGAAAATACTTTAGCCTGTACATCGGGTTGATAAATACGGAGACTGCCACCGCCAATCTCGTAGCCGTTGAGCACCAGGTCATAGGCCACGGCTCTAGCAGTTGTGAGGTCATCAATATCCTCAGGGTTGGGTGCTGTGAATGGGTGGTGTAATGCCTCATAGCGATTTTCATCAGCGTTCCACTCAAACATGGGGAAGTCTGTCACCCAGAGGAAGTTGAGCTTGTCGTGATCAATCAGATCTAGCTCGGCGGCAATGGCCTGACGGACTTTATCCAGGGCGGCATTAACTGTGGCTGTGGGGCCAGCACCAAATAGCAGCAGGTGGCCAGCTTCAGCACCCGTGCGCTCTAACAGCGTTTGCTTTTGCTCATCACTGAGGTTGTCCTTAATGGCACCAATGGTGTCGATTTCCCCACCTTCGCGAACACGAATGTAGGCCAATCCTTTAGCACCAGCATCAGTGGCCACCTTAAACACATCACCGCCGGGCTTAATGCGCACATTAGAGATGGCATCATTACCACCAGGAATCGGTAGTACTTTTACCTGACCGCCAGACTTGACAGCGCCGGAAAACACCTTAAATCCAGAGTCTTTAACAATGTCAGATACTGCAACCAGCTCCAGTCCGTAGCGAGTGTCCGGCTTATCGCTACCGTAGCGATCCATCGCCTCGGCATAGGTCATGCGGGGGAACGGCAGTGGCAGGTCGATGCCCTTAACGACCTTGAAAATATGGGCCACTAAACTTTCATTGAGCGCCAGGATCTCCTCTTGATCCATAAAGCTCATTTCCATATCCAGCTGAGTAAACTCTGGCTGGCGGTCGGCTCGCAGGTCTTCATCTCGAAAACAGCGAGCAATCTGGTAGTAGCGATCCAGGCCTGCTACCATCAATAGCTGCTTAAATAGCTGAGGCGACTGGGGTAACGCGTACCATTCGCCTGGATTAACCCGTGAGGGCAGTACATAGTCCCGTGCCCCTTCTGGCGTAGAGCGGGTGAGGACTGGAGTTTCAACTTCAACAAATCCTTCCTGGTCTTCAAGAAAACGACGAATCGCTTTCATGACCTCATGGCGCAAGCGGATATTACGACTCATGCGCTCTCGTCGCAAATCTAAGTAGCGGTACCTTAACCGCAGTTCCTCACGCACATTTTCCTCTTCCGCCGTTGAAATTTGAAACGGCAGTTGCTTACGCACGGCGCTGAGGAGTTCAATGCTATCGGCGTAAATTTCTACCTGCCCCGTTGGCAAGTTAGGGTTCAATGACTCGGGTGGACGCTGGCTAACCCGGCCTTCAATTTTCACGACATACTCATTACGTACTTGATCAGCCGCTGGATAGGACGTCGGGGTACGTTCGGGATCGCTGACAATTTGCACAACACCATCGCGATCGCGCAAATCTAGAAAAATCACACCACCATGGTCACGGCGGCGATCCACCCAGCCATACAGGGTAACAGTCTTATCGATATGCTCGGCCCGCAGCTGACCGCAGTATAAGGTACGCATGGATATAGAAAGGGGTGATTTTTCGTAGGTTTCAACAAAGCCTACCTATTATCTAGGATTGTTAGGTAGTTTTGAATTTTGAATTTTGAGTTTTAAGTTTGATCCTTTTTAGATTTTTCTGGCAAGCCCAGGACATCAACTCAAAATTCAACACTTAAAACTCAAACTTCAAGGCCAAATCTCCCTTTCCGTAAAACCGCTATCGGACGGCTGCACGACCCTGCATCATATCCGACAGCATAGACGCTGGCTGCTTTTGGTGGGGCCAGGCAAAAGCATGGCGAAACGCAGCTTCTTGACATGCTCGCAGGCCATCAAAACCAATGACGTCCTGAGTTAGCAGGTTTTCATACTCAAAGGGCAATCGCACATTGTGCAACCCAGCGTTGTCCGTACAAATTGCAATATCAACACCTGCGTCAAAGCAGCGGCTAAAGACCTCTTTCAGCTGACTAATTTCGTCGAGGGTACCCGTTTGCCAGTAGGTCGTCGGACAGACTTCTAAGCATTGTCCCCGCGCAGCTACATCCTTGAGCAGTTCTGGATAATGTAGCGGGATCTGAATACCATGGCCAATCCGCATCAGATAGGGCAACAGCTCTGGATAGCAGCCATTGGAAGTTTCATAGAGGTGTCCCGTTGTCTTGATCCCCAAGGATTGAGCATAGCGATATAGCTGCACAATCTCATCCAGCTTTTCTCGATAGGCTGCATCTCCACCCGCAATGTCAATGGCACAGACATAATCTGGGTACTGTGCTGCCAGATCAACGGTGGCTCGATTAATTTCGTAGGGCAAACGGGAGTGCATACATAGAATTTGCCGAGTCACGACCGGATACTCGGTTTGTTCACTGGCACGACCAACGATCTCAACGATCTCCGCCATCATGTCCATGCGCTCCCGCTCGCTCATGCTGTGGGGTGTGCGATAAAACGGTGTATAGCGCAATTCAAGATAGGCCAGGTTTTCGAAGATGTAGGCTCCTCGAATTAGACGATAGATAAAGTAAGGCAGTGCTTCGCGAGTTTGAACACTTTCTACTAGGGTATGTAGCTCCAAATACTCTTCTAGAGAGTCCTTGGGTTGAATGTAGAATTGCTCAAACTCGGCATAATTTTGAAATCGCTCAGCTAAATCAGGACGGTTTCTCTGAAAGTAGCGCCACAGGATTCTGGGTACGACAGAGCCTCCCAGATGGCGATGGAGTTCTGCATAAAGACTCATGATGCCTCAAGGTATTTGGGTGGATTGGTGAAAAAAATTAATTGTTTAATGTCGCGAGAGCAACGACAACCCCACGACCCTTTCAAAATTACGCGGGGATCAAAAATTACAACGTTGAAACAAAAATTAAAAAAGTGTGAAATGCCTATTAGATTAAGTTTTACCTCAGGATTTAATTTTTTGCCTAAAAAAAACTTCAAAACCCTGATGAGCTTAAACTTTAGTTAATCTTTGGGGTTCGAGAAAGTAGCGTGCAAGTTAGCGGAATTTATTTTTTTACTACGACCAAGGTTTATGTTGCATTTGTTGACACTAGCTACCTTGCCTCATCATAATTGTGATTTGTTTGAACTCTAACGCGCGAGATTCCCTTGGCAAACGTTATTGTAATTGGTGCCCAGTGGGGCGATGAAGGTAAAGGAAAAATCACTGATTTGCTTAGTAAATCAGCAGATGTGGTTGTCCGTTATCAAGGTGGTGTCAATGCAGGACACACTGTTGTTGTAAAAGATCAGACCTTTAAGCTGCACTTGATCCCATCGGGCATCTTGTACCGTGATACGGAGTGTTTGATCGGTAGTGGTACAGTTATCGACCCTAAGGAGTTGATAGCTGAACTTGATAAGTTAGATGGCCTGGGAGTTTCCAGTAAAAATCTCTTTATTTCTGAAACTGCCCATGTGACCATGCCTTATCATCGGCTGATTGATCAGGCTTCTGAGGAACGTCGAGGGAGTAAGAAGATCGGCACTACAAAGCGTGGTATCGGTCCCACCTACGCGGACAAGTCAGAGCGCACAGGGATTCGCATTTGCGATCTAATGGATTTGTCAGCTTTTCGCGATCAGTTAGATTGGACAATTAACTACAAAAATATTGTTCTGGAAAAGCTCTACAATCTTCCACCTCTCGATCCAGAGGAAGTATTCCAGGAGTATGAGGTTTACGCTGAGCGATTACGCCCCCATGTGGTTGATAGCTCTTTGCACATATACGATGCGTTGACAAAGCGGAAAAATGTACTGTTTGAAGGGGCTCAGGGGACTCTTCTAGATCTCGACCACGGTACTTACCCCTACGTGACATCATCCAATCCAGTTGCCGGTGGTGCATGTGTTGGTTCTGGCATCGGCCCAACTGCTATTGACCGCGTGATTGGTGTTGCCAAGGCGTATACAACTCGCGTAGGTGAAGGACCCTTCCCCACTGAGCTATTGGATGAAATGGGCAATGCTCTGTGTATGCGTGGGGCTGAGTTTGGTACGACAACTGGTCGACAGCGTCGCTGCGGCTGGTTTGATGCCGTGATTGGTCGTTATGCTGTCCGGATTAATGGCTTAGATTGTTTGGCCATTACCAAGTTGGATGTTTTAGATGAGCTGGACGAAATTAAGGTTTGCGTCGCCTATGAATTAGATGGTGAACGCTGCCATGATTTGCCGGGCAGTGCTAGTCAGTTTGCTCGGTGTAAGCCGGTTTATGAGGTGATGCCTGGTTGGAAACAATCCACAGCGAACTGTCGTAAACTAGAGGACCTGCCTTCACAGGCTCTTGATTATCTAGAGTTTTTGGCCAAGCTGATGGAAGTTCCCATTGCCATTGTGTCGTTGGGCGCTAGCCGCGATCAGACAATCATTGTGGAAGATCCAATCCATGGTCCAAAGCGTGCCCTGCTCTATGAGAACGGTGGCGCATTTAAGGTGGCTTAGATTATGATCATTAGCCCCCAAACGCTAGGATGATAAAGCGCTAAATTACGGTGTTTCTGGGCAGATGCCGTATTGCAAAGGTTTGAGGCCAGTGCGAACTTGATTGTAGGCTGACTGGCTGCCTAAAACGTTGGACGGACAACAATTTCTTTTTTCATCGATCGGATAATTATAATGGAACTGACTCTCGACTGTAGTAAGCGTGCAGATAACGAAAAACCTGGGGCTTTACGCCGCGCAGGTGTGATGCCCGCTGTACTTTATGGCCACGATGGCACTAACTCGGTATCGCTCAAGGCAAATACCCATGAAGTTGAAGCACTGATACGTAATGCTAAGGGTCAGAAAGTTGAGCTGAGCCTTAATGTGACTGATATGCCTTGGAACGGCAAGGTCGTTTTGCAAGAAGTGCAAAATCATCCTTGGAAAAATGAGGTTTATCACATTAGTTTCTTGGCTCAATCAGCTTAATTTTTAGCATAGCTATTAAAACCTCTGATTTCTCTAAGAAGTCGGGGGTTTTAAAGAAACCGGGCTTTTTAATGGCAGTCGGTATAGTATAGGCGTTAACTATTTAGCCCTGCTGTACGACGGATATGAAAGCGCCTAAAGGAAAAAACATTATTAACGACATGACCGATTTGATTGTGCCAGCTGCGTTGCGGATTTGGCTGGTTTTTCTATTGGTCTTTGTGTTGTTAGGGTATCCAGTCACGGTCAGTATTTTGTTTGGGGCGGTGGGTGGATTTGCGGGTGGATTAGTGTCTGCCTGGTGGTATGCGCCGGGAGGAGAGCCGATGCCTAAAGCAGATAGGCAGACGTTGTCTCCCATGTTGCAGCTACCTAAATTGCGCTGGCGCGGTGAGCGGCGTCATTTGCGGCGACGACAGCGCTAATCGTGCATCAAGTTTAAAGAAAGTTGATACGACGGTGGGTAGCACGATGGCTATTACCTCTTTTAATTCAGTGATTCCATCTACTCAAAAATTGACCCTTGATGGACGACTACTATGTTTTTCTTTTTATCGAAGTTCCTTCCTTTACTGATTTATCCGTTGGGATTGAGCTGTTTGCTCCTATTTATAGCTCTAGTTTCGCTGTGGAAGTTTCCTCGCCGGTCTTTATTTGCGATCGCAACCGCCCTACTCATTCTTTTTTGCAGCAGTAATCCTTTAATTGCGGTCACCTTTGTCAAAACCCTAGAATGGCAATACTTGCCCTTAGACCCTGTACCTGCCGCTGAAGTGATCGTAGTTTTAGGTGGGAGCACCCGCGCTAAGTCCCCGCCTCGCCCTTGGGTCGAAGTCTTAGAAGCAGGTGACCGTATTTTGTATGGTGTCAAGCTCTATAAAGAGGGGGTGGCTCCCTCGATTTTGTTTAGCGGTGGCCGTGTCTCTTGGCAAGGTAACGAGGGTGGTTCAGAAGCTCAGGATATGGCTGCGATCGCTAAAACAATGGGCGTGCCTGAACGCAGTATTGTGCTAGAGAATGTATCCTTAAATACGTACCAAAATGCCGTAGAAACAGCGAAAATCCTGCGCCAGAAAAAGATCACCAACATTTTGCTAGTGACTTCAGCTATCCACATGCCCAGGTCCGTCGCAATTTTTGAGAAGCAGGGGTTTGATGTGACGCCAGCTCCTACTGACTATTGGGTTGCTCAGGAATCTCTGGATCAGATGCGAGGAATTTCCCCGGGGACATTTCTCAATGTCTTGCCCGACACCGAAGCCCTTCACTTTTTTACAAGGGCTCTTAAGGAATATATAGGACTCGGTATCTATCGTCTGAGGGGCTGGTTATAGTGAGGTGAGTAGCACCTGTTTCCCAACATGATTTTTCAGACTATTCAAGGTTAAACGTTGACCTCCACCTTAACTTTCTGACTATCTCGAGTATGTTCAAACGTTCTTTAGAACCTCCCGCAACAAATGTTGGTGAATCGATTCAACTACAACAAATTGCCTACGAGTTTCGTCAGGAAGTTAGGTACCGTGATGACTTTGAAGCCTATTGCCAGTGGTACTACGACACGGCTGAAAAACATCGCACAGAGCTCGCTGCCATGAAAAACGATATCCCTTTCTTTAGTTGGTTTTGTCGTAGTCGCGCCTGAGGAGACTGTTGGAGTTAAGAGAGGATGGTTTGGCTAGAGAGTAGGATGCTGACATACCATTAAAGTGTTAGCCAACGGCTCAGCTAGCCTAAGCGGTAACTGTTGAGGGAGATACTAGAGTACTTCTAATTCTGCTGATGACAAGTGAGCTTTGAACGGTCTTTTGGCACCTTCAATGGCAAATTCAACCACGACTGGAAAGTTGGGGCTAATGGGGCGTCCTTTCCAGTCAGTTAAGACTTCTTTGATAACTCCTTCCATTCCCTCAGCATTGTGAGGTTGATTTCGGTGTTGAGGATGGTGAAACAGAACAACAGGAGTGGAAACCCGTACGCGATCGCCAGCTTTCATAGACATGCAATAATCCCAAAAAAGAAAAAACGTGTGATCGCATTGCGAACCACACTGTTCATTAAGTTGAGAATTATTTTCTCATAAGATAGCACCCTCCATGTAACTTTAACAACTCAGTAGTTGTTAAAGTCGGGTAGCCTTAGCTCTATCCTTGGGTAGGTTGCTAAGCATCGGATTAAGCATCGGGTGCCGTGATGGGTTCCTGTTGGGGGTCATCCGGGATGGCAGCAGGGCGTAGATTTTGCCAAACCAAAACTCCGGCTACACCAGCCACACTGACAGTAATCAAGAGCAAAATGCTCAAAACCAGAGCTTGTAAGGATCTTCGCGGTTTCTCTTCAGTCGGTGTCTCCATTTCTGTGGGCTCCTCACTCTCCCCATACAGTAGGGCTTTAGACGCCGCAGTCAGCTCTGTGGGATAGCCTATGTCCTCTTGGGTTGTTATGGATGGAGGTGTGATCGGGTCGTCAATAATGACCGTATCACCCGTCATGGTGCAACTCATGAGCACAACGGCAACATTGTCATGCCCATTTTTTTGATTGGCTAATTCCACCCAAGACTCTACGGCAGTGGGTAACGGCACAATATTTTTCACAATCAGGCCGATATAGTTAGCCCATGATGTTTCTACGCGATGATTGTCGCTAAGGCCATCGGAGCACAGTAACAAAACACCGGTTTCATCCAAGATAAAACGTTCCACATGGGGTTTGAGGCTATCGGCCTCGCGGGTGCCTAGCGCTTGGGTGAGAGCACCGGCATCAGCATGGGCATAGGCAGCAGCGGGGTAGCTTTTGCCAGATGTGATTTCACGTCCTGCCACATCGTCATCTACCGTAAGTAAATGACAGGCTTCGGGGGTGATCCAATAGGCGCGACTATCACCCACGTGGGCAATATAGAGCTCGTTAACTTCTTCGTAGCCCTGCGGTGTGGGAATGCGTTGGGGAATCATCAGGGCTGCTACCAGGGTGGTGCCCATGCGCTGCCGTTCGGTTCGCCCTTGGCTATCGTTTTGGCTAGCGACCAAGTTATTGGCAACCCTAATGGCGGCTTCAATCTGGCCCATCACGACATAGGGGGCCAGCGGTTCTTCCTGCTCAGCAATTTCTGTCAGCAGACCCCTGAACTGTAGCTGGAGCGATCGCACCACGGTTTGGCTAGCAATTTCGCCACCAGCATGACCACCGACACCATCGCAGACCACGGCAATCCGAGGCAGGCTAGGCAGATCAGCAGGGCTAGACCGCTCTAATTCCACCTTGCTGGGGTAGCAGGCATCTTCATTGTGGGGCAGTTGGCCACTGCTGGTGCTACCCGCTACCTGAGTCGCTAGCGACAGATCCATTGCCTGGCTCAACAGAACTCGATTAAGTTGCTCAAGGATGCGATCAAAATTTGGCTGAGACCCATCGCACTGCTCTAAAATGGGTCGGAGATTATTGGCAACTGCCGGGACTGACTTAGACAGCAGCGCTGCAATTAAATTCGCCAGATTTTGCAGGGGCGGTTGCCCCGGAATCAAATTACTTAACCGTACGCGCCAGCCATCAACATGGATAGCTTCAGGGGCTGTCAGGCTAGCCGCCATATTCATGCCAAATAAGTGAGGCCATAGATTAAAGAGCTGCCAGCACCAATAAACTTGGCGAAATGGTGTGGTTCCAGCCCAGGCTGTACCTAGAGTGGGCATCAGCCTGCCATGACGATCAATCGGGGCATTATCGAGCAGTAATACAGAGCCATCAATCAGCTTGCATTCACCATAAACCGTTGGTAAATGCAACTGGTGAGGATAGGCTCGCATGTAGGGTAAAGCCGCCGCTGAAACAGTTTCTGGATAGTTTGGAGGCTCTGGAGCTTGGGTATCATGCCATATACCTGGACTAAGCACCCAATAGCGTTCATTCACGCTTTGGCCAGGTGGCACATCACGCCCAGGTCCCAGGGCTAGAACGTATTTTTTAAATGGGTAGACGTCCATTTGAGTCATGTCAGCCAGCGATTTTGCCGATATAAACATTTGCCATGTCCAGAATTGGAATTTTGACCTAAAGAAACCATAGGCTTCAACCTGGACGCGGTTTAGAACTACAAAGGGAAAAAGATTAGGTTAATGGTAGTCGCAAAGCGCTCAAATGAGGAATTCTTTAACAATGAGGAGTTCTTTAACATCTCCACCGATCTGGATCTGGCTGGATTACCCTTGAGATAGCTAAAACGTGAAATACCAATGAGCTTGGCGATTTTTTGGATTCTGCTTGGCGTAGCACTCTGTGTTATGGAATTAATGATTCCAACGGCATTTTTAGAATCTGCTTTAGGGGTGAGTGCCATTGCAGTGGGGGTGCTAGTGATGCTGCTGCCCATTGCATTTAGTTGGCAGGTGGCACTGTGGATGGTGCTTTCAATGCTGATGTTCTGGGCACTGCGACGGTTTTCTCCACGGCGACAACCCCCTGCGCTCATGGATTCAACAGAAGCGAGAACGATTACGTCGATCCCAGCAGGCCAAAGTGGACGAGTGATATATGAGGGGAATTCATGGCCTGCATGTTGTAGTGATCAAGATGTTGCGATCGCGACCAATCAAACCGTCATCGTCGTTGGTCGTCAGGGGAATACGCTAATTGTCATGCCCGAAAGCGCACTGTTGTAGGGGCGGTTGTAGGGGCATTGCATGCAATGCCCTACAACCAAAAATCCGAAATATTTTTTAGAAAGACACACATCATGAACCCATTTGTATTGTTGATTATGTTGGCCTTTGGCGGTTCTATTGCTGCTGGTTCGGTACGTATCGTCAATCAAGGAGATGAAGCTCTAGTAGAAAGCCTGGGCCGATATAACGGCAAAAAACTGCAGCCTGGCTTGAATTTCACCGTGCCCTTTATCGACAAGATGGTTTACAAGCAAACCATTCGCGAAAAAGTGCTCGATGTCCCCCCTCAGCAATGCATTACCCGCGACAACGTTTCTATTAGCGTAGATGCGGTTGTCTATTGGCGGATTGTCGATTTAGAAAAGGCCTACTACAAAGTTGAAAATCTACAAGCGGCCATGGTGAACCTGGTGCTTACCCAAATTCGGGCAGAAATGGGGCAGCTAGAGCTAGACGAAACATTTACTGCCCGTGCCGAAATTAATGAGACCTTGCTGCGAGAGCTGGATATTTCCACTGATCCCTGGGGCGTCAAGGTAACTCGTGTAGAACTGCGAGATATTGTGCCGTCTAAGGCTGTGCAAGACTCCATGGAACTACAGATGGCTGCCGAACGCCGCAAACGTGCCGCTGTACTGACATCAGAAGGTGAGCGCGAGTCAGCGGTGAACGCAGCTCAGGGCCAAGCGGAAGCAGAAGTTTTATCAGCTGAAGCACGCAAAAAAGCAGCAATTCTGGAAGCTGAAGCAGCGCAAAAGAGCATTGTGCTTAAGGCTCAGGCCGACCGGCAAGAAAGTGTTCTGCGGGCTCAGGCCACGGCAGAAGCTGTGCAAGTGCTGACTCAAAAACTAAAAAGCGATCCCGCCGCCCGCGAAGCGCTACAGTTTTTGCTGGCCCAGGGTTATCTAGATGTCGGTAGCAAAATCGGCGCTAGCGATAGCAGTAAAGTCATGTTTATGGACCCCCGCGCGATTCCTGCCACCCTGGAAGGTATGAAATCCATTGTCGGTGACCTGGAACGGCAGTGATAGCTTTACCAAGCAATCCTTATGGGTGGCAGGAATAATGGGCAAGTGGGTAATACCTAAATCGTGTCTTACGTGCTTTACCCATGGATTCTGAACAAACATAGATGTTGTGCTGCTCTACGATAGTTGTCACGTCCGCGTTGGTCAATTGCCAGCTGAATCAGGTCTTGGTGACGTGAGATCGCAGTCTCCGGTTCATCGGACTTAATCTGGTCAGCTAACCGTTCATGACTAGCGAGCTAGATGGACTTACTTTGGCCGATAGTGCCTGAGAGTTAACCGGAGGCTACTTGGCATTTAGCGCAGAGTCCGAAGAACTCTAAGGTGTGATAGAAAATGCGGAAATGATGGGACTCGTTGAGGTGCTTCTCCAGCTCATGGACCGGACACTCTTCGATGGGGAGCGATGCACCACAGCGGAGGCAGGTCAGGTGGTGGCGATCTTCATGGGTAAGACTGTAGAGCGATTCCCCATTAGATAATGTCCGTACTTGAACCGTGCCATCTAGTTTCAATGCTTCGAGGGCTCGATAGACGGTGGCCAGACCAATGCGGCTACCATCTTGTCGCATCACACCATGCAGATCCTGAGCAGATATGGCCTGCTCCTGATTTTGTAGTGCTTCCAGGATGCGCTCCTGGTTACGGGTCCGACGAATAGCCATGGGATTTAAGGAATGTGTTCTATTAGCTTAGATCGTAGTACCGTGCTTAGGGTAGACCTGCTGGCGATGTGATACCAGGGGTGCGATAGTATTAAATTTGTCTACTTCTGGATTGACATTGTGGCGCAGACTTATCAGGCTCAAGTGTATGTGACTCTTCGTCCTTCGGTGCTGGACCCGGCGGGTACGGCGGTGCGCTCTGGATTAGAGCACATGGGATATGACAATGTGACGCAGGTTCGCATTGGTAAATATATAGAGGTTTCGCTGACGGCGGATAGTGAAGAGGCTGCGAACGAGCAATTGGATCGCATGTGCGATCAGCTTTTGGCAAATCCGGTGATTGAGAATTATCGGATTGAATTGCAGACGATGGCGACCGCCTAATATTCGATACTCCGTAGGGTGGATACTGCCCACCATCCAATCACCATCTAATATTTAGGCCCCCACCCATTCCCCATCCATTCCCCACCCATTCTTGGTCCCATGAAATTTGGTGTCATTACATTTCCCGGTTCTAATTGCGATCGCGACGTCGTTTACGTCACCCGCGATATCCTTAAGCGTCCCACCCATCGCATCTGGCATAAAGATAGCGATTTAGGTGATATAGATGTGATAGTGGTCCCCGGTGGCTTTAGCTATGGTGACTATCTGCGGTGTGGTGCTGTCGCCCAGTTTTCTCCGGCGATGCGGTCTGCTGTGGACTTTGCCAATAAAGGCGGTTTGGTTTTGGGCATTTGTAACGGCTTCCAGATTTTGACTGAGGTGGGGCTGTTGCCCGGTGCCCTAATGCGGAATCGAGATATGCGGTTTATTTGCGATCGCACCCCACTCAAGGTAGAACGTACCGACCTCACCTGGACGCAAAACTACACCCGAGGTCAGACAATTACCATTCCCATCGCCCATGGTGAAGGTTGTTATTATGCTGATACAGACACCCTAAAGTCTCTAGAAGATAATCAACAAGTTGTTTTTCGTTACAGTAGCTCAGATGGCACTGTTGACAACAACAATAACCCCAACGGCTCCCTCAACAACATTGCTGGTATTTGTAACAAAACCGGTAACGTGCTCGGCATGATGCCCCATCCAGAGCGAGCGGCAGATACTAGACTCGGTGGAACCGATGGATTAGCCCTGTTTGAATCTGTCTTACAATCAGCCCTCAGTGTCGCTTAGCGGACATCCCTACAACACAACAGGCCATGAATTGTTAGACCACAATCAAAAGTAGTCTTCCAGCCTCAATACTTACAAACAGCCTGCTCTGCGCATAGGCATTTTCAGAGCAGGCTATTTATCGGTGCTAAGACTTCCGCCAATAATTGTTAGCCGCAGCAACAGTTGCAAACTCAGTCGCAACGGTCTGCCCCACAGCGATTAGCATCATGGCATCCGAAGCATAGACATTTCGCAATTTATCTCTCTCGGCTGCATCTGGCTGCGTCATTTTAATAATGAGCCGCGCCATTTTAACAGCTAACTGCCGTCCCTCCTCAGGCGTATCAGTAATCAAAGAATTACTCGGAACCAATGTAATTTCTTCCATGGTGATTTCCTCTAGTTTTCAGAATGTACAGCGCTAGTACATTATAAATCGCGTGCGATTTAGTCGCGCACAATTAAATAATAGCAAGTATTTTAAAAAGTCAATCGTGCACGATTAGATCTTGTGTCACTATAATTGGAGAGCAGCTTATGCCTCTGGTAAGGCAGTCTGCTTATGCTTTTTGTGACAAGAAATCATGGCTGACTCGATTTCCCAACCTAATGAATTTCTTCAGTTTGAGGATTTCCTATGCTTTGCGCTTTATGCTGCCAACCACGCTATGAATCGTGCCTATAAGCCATTGCTCGATAAAATTGGGCTTACTTATCCTCAGTACATTGTGATGGTGGTGTTATGGGAAAAAGATGGACAAACCGTTAAGGAATTGGGAGAACGACTGTTTTTGGCATCGAATACGCTAACGCCTTTGCTAAAACGGTTGGAGAAAATGGGTTACGTCACCCGACAGCGGGATCCGAAGGATGAACGCAAGGTGCTCATTTATCTGACCCAGGTAGGAAAAATACTCAAGCAAGATGTTCTAGAAATACCTGGCTGCATTATTAACGCCACAGGTTTGACACCGAACAATCTGGAGTCTCTTCAGGATCAGCTGTCTCTACTGCGTCGAAATCTGGAAACTGCTCTAGAAACAGGTGCTATTGAATAAAAGCGGCGCAGGTTATTGTGCGCTAGTCTTTAACCCTGTTATTGTCATAGTGAAAATTTGCCTCAATGTCTATCCTCGCTTCAGGTTTGTTGTCATCGTAGTAGTTCACATCTTGTATGCGGGCAGACCAGTGAACCCTAAATATGTTGAGGCTGTTTTGATTAACAATTATGACGTGATTGTCACGTAGTGGTTGGTTTGCATAGTAGTAAAACAGAGCATTACAGGAATCTTCGCTGTCATTGTCGGTTCCTGAATGATGCAATTGTATCCCAGCCAGATTGTTGAGCTTGAATTCAGCAATTTTGATGCCTAACTCCGCATTGGGGTTTGCCGGAAAGTTGGAAGTATCTGAATTGGGTTGTGCGCCCTGTTCGGTGGTTTCAATCTCGAACCAAAGGGTTAAATCGTTGACTTTTCCAACAGTGAACATTTTGGCTGTTACTATCGGAAATGTTTCAATGCCGTTGAATCGATGTATTGTCAGTTAATTCATGGTGCTGATTCTTTAAGGACATTACCTGAAAAAGTAGTAACTTTAGTAAGACTCAGATCTTGCACTAAGGTCGGTTGTGAAGCTCAAACCCACGTTGGGTTCAAAACCCAACGCTAATTGAGGGCTGTCCACTCAAGGGACAAGATTGGCTGGGCAGCTCTAAATATAGAGCTTTTAGAGATTCTTTAACCGCTTGAGCGGTTTTGAGCCAGTTAGCCTTGCGACTTTGAGTCCAAGGCGGGTTAATGCTTCCTTGCCAGGTGCAAGATCTCAGTAAGATGAACTAGTCATTCCAGCATCTCTGTTATAACTATCATGACAACTATATGTGCATGTAGAGATTAGGGTTTGTCTGGACAGAGACGCTTTAAAATTTTCTTTGTTATCTGTCTTTGACGATGCCAATCTGACCAGAAAAGTTGCCAACCTTCTCTGTCCATTTCATCTTCTAAAGTATCTTTGGGTGTAGATGAGTTGTAAAACTGTTTTACGAAGAAATAGAGCTGCTGCACTCACAGTCCACTCCCCGTCAGATTCGGAGATGAACTGAGTTTCATCGATGACAAGTTCAATAGATCCATGTGCACAATGATCTGATGGATCATCACCATTGTTTTTGATCCAATGTGGATGTAAAAGTTGAAGTGATATCATCAGTTTCCATCATTACTCGTTTAGAAATTTACTTTGGTAATCCATTGGGAATGGTAAATTGCCGATCTGTATAGCAATAGTTATTCCCGGCCATGCGGCCGATTGGAGCAAGTTTGTGAGTATTAACGTGATGGTTCTCATCTATCAAATCATCACGTACAAACCAATGGACTACCTGACCAATTACTAAATTAAACGTCCCAATTGGCACAATTTTCATAGTGCGACATTCAAATGCAACAGGAGATTCTGCAACCCTTGGTGCTTTTACCATCTGACTAGGAACTGTTGTCAGGTCAATATGGTCAAACTCAGAATCACCATAGGGTAGCGGTTCCGATGCTTCGGCTACCTGACGAATGTAAGGCTCAACTGCCAAGTTGATTACATACTCACCCACACCACCTTCAGAAACAGGACGCA
Source organism: Leptolyngbya sp. PCC 7375 (assembly GCF_000316115.1). Lineage (GTDB taxonomy): Bacteria > Cyanobacteriota > Cyanobacteriia > Phormidesmidales > Phormidesmidaceae > Leptothoe. Next base: position 5,779,087 of record NZ_JH993797.1, on the reverse strand, counting down.
CATTGCGCAACGTGTCTTTTTCCGAACCGTCTGACTTTGGTGCAACGCTAAAAGCCAAAGCCAAGGGCTTATGACCCACTGCATTGAAATAGGAAAAGGGCGCTAAATTTGGTTTTCCGGTGGTCGAAATGCTGGAAACAAAAGCGATAGGTCGGGGCACCACTGTCCCAATCAGCAGTTTGTAGCGAGATGATGAATCGAGTGCTTCAGGATTGATTTCCATAGAGGGTCATGGACTAGTAGTACCAACTACTCCAAATTAGATTGAATATCATCGAATAAATCATAAAAGAATCAAGATGGTTTGAGCATGGCAGGCGAGCGGCAATAACTCTTTCAAAAGTCTCGCCTTAAAACTTACTGTCGGATCACATTTACTAATGGTGTAAAGAGTTCTGTTAGCTCTTGTCGGGCGCTTAGTAATGTAGGAAATGGACGATTGCCGTAGTTTTGACCAATCTTTAAAGGAAAAATATCTATATCCTCTAAGGGCGTCCAGGCTGCGCCAGCCGCTTGAGTAATTGCCCAAACCGCAGCGATATCCCAAATTTTGGGTGTGGCTTCCACTGCCCCTAAGCTAATGCCTGCGGCTACGGTCAGTAAGTTATAGGTGGCTACGCCCAGCATGCGAATTTTGCAGGGGAAGGGGTTTTGCAATACTTTGAGACTGCGGGCACAGAGGCTGAAGAATTGACTGCCTGCAACATCGTCTGACGATGTATGGATAGGTTCGCCATCGAGAAAAGAACCACTGGGTCCCTCCAGACCGGAGGTGCCCATAAAGAACCCATGGAACCGCTGATCCAGGGTGGGAATGTACACATGGCCAAAAACTGGTGTGCCTTTGTATAACAGGCCTAAGGAAATTCCCCACAGAGGCACACCACGGGTGAAGTTTGTGGTGCCATCGATGGGGTCAATAATCCAGCAAAAGTCCTGTTCAGGAAAAATATGGGTGCCCTCTTCGCTCAGTACACCATGCTCTGGTAACTCTTTTTGTAACCGTCGCCGCAGTTCACCATCAGCCCACTTGTCTGATTGGGTTACCAGACTGCCGTCGGCTTTTTCTTCTGCTGTAGCCTTGCCAAAATCTTTGAGTAACTGCGCACCGACAACGGTGGTTGCAGTTTCAGCGACGGTGAGAATGTGCTGCCAGTCTGGGGTCATGGGGTTAGTCCATATCACTTTCTAGGGCGGTTGCGATCGCACTCTTTGCAGTGGTCTGAAACTCGCGAATGTTCACACGACTGACAATGGCCACCGCAACTAACATACCAACTGCCTGTGTACCAAAAACCAAACCATAGGCAGGCAGCAGCTGCGATTCAGGCACTGGGCCACCAGCAATGGTTTCAACAATACGTTTGCCTAAGGAAAGTAAGCTGCCGCCTAGAACTGTAGCCGTGCCTCGGGCAATGGCCTGAGCTAACCCCCAAGCCCCAATAAAGGTGCCAGCTACTTCTGCCACGGTTAAGTCCAACATCAGCAAGATTGAACCTGTCGTCAAAACTCCAGAAGCCAAGCCAAATAAACCCACACCTAACATCAGCTGTTGAGGATTCCCCGTGGTACCAAAGACAATCAACAGGATCAAGCAAAAGGCAGCCCACACACAGCCAAATTTAATGGTGCGCTTTTTACCCAGTCGAGGAGCCAACAAAAAGCCAGTCGCGACAATGCCAAACAGAGTACCCATGCCAAAGTAAGCATTGAGCTTGGTAGTTTCGGCAATTGACATACCAAAAATCTGCCCGCCGTAGGGTTCCAAGACGGCATCCTGCATAAACAGGCTGAGACTGAGTACGAGCAAAAATACAAAGAACAATCCAGTCTGACGGCTGGCGGTTAAAACCTTTAAGGCTGCTCCAAACGTAATCTGATCGTCTCGCTGACGTGTACGTTCTTTCAGGCGTGAATATTTTTTCTCAATGCCAAAGGTACTAATAATCGCAATCCCACAGACAATGGCAGGCGCAATGATAAACAATCGATTAATCGAGCCCCGTAGTTCATCAAGTGTGGGGGTCTCACCTAAAGAGTCGAGGACAATGGTGGTGATGATTACGCCTGAGACGATGCCCACCATCAACATACCCCAGCCGATTCCGACTAGCTTAGACTGGGTTTTCTCATCCGATACATCCACCAATAACGCTGTGAAGGGGGTAGACGTAGAGGCTAAGGCCAAACCATAAAGGGCAAAGATAAAGGCTAGTAGGCCCACCCAAGGATAGACATCAATAGTCCAGCCTACAGTTTCAATGCGACTACCAATTTGCCAAACAATTTGGACAGCGCCAAAGGCCATCACCGCCATGGAAACAATGCCCAACCATATGTAACCGCTGCGATGGTAGCCAAAAAGTGGCTTAGAGTCGGACATCTGACCGATCCATACACGGGCTGGGGCCATAAATTGATGGACTGCGATCGCACCCGCCGCAATCAAGGCAGGCATACTCAGCTCAGTAATCATGACGCGATTTAGCACCCCTAGTGTGAGCAATGACATAATGCCAAGCCCCATATTGAAAATGCCCAGGCGCAGCATCGTGAATAGGCCAAGTTTAGGAATAGCGGTGTCAGAAGCCGTATAGCTATTGGTCAGATCTGGACTGCTCATAGCCGTCGATTTTGCTAAAAGGATTTACTAATACGCAATACTCAGCTTAAACGCCAACAGCCCTTAACGCGTAACCTTTAGTTCCCAATCAATAACCCGTGGGGCCTCCCCTTGTGGGTGCCTTACCGAAATATTTGCTAATCAACCCATACCTCACCATCCATACCTCAATAAAAAAAGCGGCAGGTATACCTGCCGCTATAGCCAAACTAGGAGAATTAGAGAAGAGTCATAGAGAATGGGGCAGGCGTGATTAGGTATTCCCAACTAAACACGCCTGTATACAACTAGAAGACGTTATTCAGCAGCTGTGTCAGCAACATTTACCTTAACTACCTGATTACGAACTTCGGCAGCTTTAGGGACATGTATTGTCAAAATGCCATTGCTGTAGTCAGCTTTCACCTGCTCATGGTCAATTGCGACAGGTAGATTGACTACACGCCGGAAGCTACCATAGCGACGCTCGCGACGGAGGATCTGCTGATCATCGCCAACCTCAGTAGCCGTACGCTCACCTGAAATAGCAATGTGCTTGCGGCTGGCTTCGATATTAATATCGTCAGCCTTGATGCCTGGTAGAACCACCTCTAGGACATAATCATCACCAGCATCAACGAGATCAACGGCGGGCATCCAATCTGTTGTTGTGGGGGTGAGATCCTCAAAAATGTTATCGAGCTGTTGTCTGATGGTTTCGATTTCTTGGAAAGGTTGCCAGTAGCGTACGATCATGTGTTGTTTCCTCAGTTCTCGATTGTCTTGTGTCGTAGCAGAAGAGAGACTGTTGTTTGTCTGTCGAATCTCTTCGCTTGCCTTACAGTCACTATGATGCCGTAATGGTTTGACTGTACCCAGGGGAGAGAACCCTACCCGGAATTAGGGCTTGCCGAAGAGACATTGCTTCCCAAATAGAATGGGGTGAAGAGAACCCTAATAGTTGGATCGGTTGGCCGTATCTTAGGGCTATGGTGGAGAAGAACTAGAGCTAAAACCTATGGCAAAAACAGCATTAATTACGGGCGCATCTGGTGGAATTGGATACGAACTGGCTAAGGTTTTTGCCACGAATGACTATGACCTGATTTTGGTGGCTCGCAGCACTGATAAACTGCAGCAAATTCAAGCTGAGCTCACGCAGTCCAATAATGTGCAGGCCCATGTGATCAGTTTTGATCTGAGCCAACCTGAATCCCCATCAAAGCTATTTGAGCAAGTCCAGCAGCAAGGTCTGAGCGTGGATGTTCTAATCAACAACGCAGGCTTTGCCGATTATGGTCCCTTTGCCGACTGTAATTGGGCTAAACACAGTGCCCTATTGCAGCTTAATATGGTCACCTTGACCCATTTGACACGACTGTTTTTGCCGCCGATGTTGGAGCGGGGCTACGGCAAAATTCTCAATGTGGCATCAACGGCTGCATTTCAGCCTGGTCCCTATATGGCCGCCTACTATGCCAGTAAATCCTATGTCATGTCGTTTACTGAGGCCTTAGCCCATGAAGTTAAGGGGACAGGGGTGACGGCCATGGTGCTGTGTCCTGGCCCGACCCGTGGTACTGACTTTCAAGCTCGGGCCAATCTGGGTGATATAGAGTTCTTTAAGCAGCTAAAGCTACCCAATGCTATAGATGTGGCTCAGTTTGGCTATGATGCCTTAGAGCGTAAGCAGGTGGTAGCTGTTCATGGTATTTTCAACCGTTTATTGGTGTTTACCAATCGTCTGATGCCCCGTCAGACAGTGACTGAGGCCATTGGGCAGTTACAAGAGCCTAAGGAAAGCGTATAGAGCGTTGGTCTTAGGGGCGGATATTTTTATTGATCGTAAACGAGATGGATGGAGCGGCTTGGGTACGGGGTTGAGCTGGAGGGGCCGTTGCTGTGGCGGGCTGTTCGGCTTCTGCGGCATCGAGTGGCGTTGAGTTGCTGGTGTCAGCAGCGAGCGTCGTTGAAGCCGATTGGATAAGTTTGGGGGCGGTGTTGCTTGCGATCGCAAGCCCTATTCCTCCTAACACCGACATTGGCAGTGAAAATTCCGCCAGCCAATGTAGCCCGGTTACCCAGTTAAACAGTTCGATCCCTACGTATAAACAGACAATGCAGACCGCCCAGAAGTGCATTCCTCTTTACCAATGCTTTAACGTCGTCCCTTTTTATCACATCCCTTGAACTACAAATCTGAATTCCCAACTCTTGATTCTCTATGGTATGGCTCCTAATTTTTAATCAATTTTTCATTATCTAGCGGCTAGAGGATGGCAATAGCGCTAGAGTGAGATAAGTGGGGTGACGCCCATTCGATAGACAACCATTGAACGAAACTATTGTGGACGCTGCTTTCAAAGGAATCATTCGGCTATCAAAACGGGAAATTGAACAGATGCGCAAGGCTTGCCAGCTAGCTGCGCGTCTACTGGATCACCTTGAGCCAATGGTTAAACCCGGTGTTAGCACTCTGGAACTTAATGACGAGGCTGAGCGTTGGACCCAGGCTCATAATGCCAAGAGTGCTCCCCTGGGATACCCTGGTGGCGAGGGCGTCGATCCATTTCCCAAATCTATTTGTACCAGCATCAACGAAGTCGTCTGTCATGGTATTCCTAATGCCACGCAAATTTTGCAAGACGGTGACATTATTAACATTGACGTCACCCCCATTTTGAATGGTTATCATGGCGATACCTCCCGTACCTTCTTAGTGGGCGATGTCTCACCCCAAGCGCGCCGACTAGTGGAGGTCACCCAAGAAAGTATGTACCGTGGGATCAAAGCCGTTAAACCCGGTGCCCGCATTGGTGATATCGGGGCTGCCATTCAGACCTACGCGGAAGCAGAAGGGTTTTCTGTGGTGCGTGACTTTGTAGGGCACGGCGTCCACCGCATTTTTCATACAGAACCTCAAATCCCTCACTACGGTACAGCCGGCAAAGGGAAAAAGTTGGCAACCGGTATGGTATTTACCATTGAACCCATGATTAATGTGGGTACCTACGACGTTGAATTATTGGCTGATGGCTGGACTGCCATTACCAAAGATCGAGCTCTAACCGCTCAGTTTGAACACACAGTTGTGGTGACTAAAGAAGGGGTAGACATCTTGACCCAGTTACCTGTGGCAGCGGTGGTTTAAGCACAGTTACTGCCTCAATTCATACGCTCAAGCCCATGCATAGAGTTTTATATCTACTTTTACTTTTGCCGATGTTGGCCTGTACGGGATCTCCAGATACCAGTAGCCTAAACTCGGCACCGACTCCTGTACCTGAGACAGTGGCTGAACCTGTGGTTGAACCTCTTTCGACAAACCCTACCGATGCTAGCGGTCTCCCTGTGGCTGATATAGACGCAGTCGCCGTTACTGGTGAAGCAGGCAACTATACATTTGCTGTAACCATTAGCAGTGCTGATACCGGGTGTGAGCAGTATTCTGATTGGTGGGAAGTGGTTGATGCTCAATCAGGCGATCTCATTTATCGACGTATTTTGGCCCACAGTCATGTCAATGAGCAGCCGTTTACCCGCAGTGGTGGACCTGTTGCCATTGAGCCCGATCAAAGGGTAGTCATTCGAGGGCATATGGGGGGGCTACAGAGTCATTATAGTGGTCAGGTTCTGGGCGGTAGCGTGGAGTCTGGCTTTCAACCCGTTGAGGATTCTTTACCCAGCTTAGAGACTGTTGAACCTCTACCAAAAGGCTGCGCTTTTTAGAGGCCCAGCGTTGCTTAGGCACTTGCCGTTAAATAACCACCCACTTCCCATCCACTCATCTACCCATCCACAGTCCTAGCCTGGGACCTTATTTGTGGATCATCCCCCTAGTGAGATAACTATCGACTATATTGATTAATCTCAATTGTTTTAGGCCTCATGTACTGACATAGGAACTGTTGCTGGAAAATCTCTTTTTTCTTTTTTACAAAGAATCTCTTTGTTACATTTTAAGTTCTCTTTTCTTACAAATTAACTACCCTATAATGCCTTAAGATTTCAAGGCATAGAATCTTTTTGACTGGCCAGGACACGGGGTTAATAATGTTGCTGAAAAACCGCGTTGCTCTCATTACATCAGGAGACTGTCGAGTAGGGCGTCGAATGGCCAGCTTGTTGGCACGTCATGGAGCTAGATTAGTTCTTTGTGGCCTCAATAAAGCTCATGGTGAAAAATTGGTTCATCGTTTAGAGCAACAAGGCGCTAAGGCGAGATTTTGTCTAGTGGATGTGGCTGTGTCAAATGATGTGGAAGCCGCCATTAAAGATGCGATCGCTACATTTGGTCGTATTGATATTTTGTGTAATAACGCTAGTTTTAGCCTCTTAGGGAATGAGGCCTCTGTCCTAGATCTCACTACAGAATCATGGGAGCATATCGTTGGCCTAAGTTTGCAAGGAGCCTTTCTGTTCAGCCAGTATGCTTTGCCGTTTTTGCAGCGTTCGGCCACGGGTTCAATTATCAACATTGTGCCCTATCCCCATAAAGGAATGCATGTTGTAGAGGGAATAAGCCGGGGTTGGATGATGGCAATGACCCGTGACATTGCCGACGGCGCTACTCAGTCAGGAGTGCGAGTTAATTTAATTTGGCCCCATGTGGCGGTCAGTGGAGCGACCCTATCGAGTTATCAGACTGCCCTTGCCCATCGGGTATTTCACATGACTAAACGCGATAAAGATGCTGCCCGAGCCATCGCCCGAGCAACTCTATATCTGGCATGTGATGCTTCTGTAGATATTACAGGTGCAATGGTTATAGTGGATGCTGACTATCCGCAATGGACATAGTTTTTCCAGAAGGTTGGAGAGCATTCGTTGGAAATATCCATCAAGCCTGCTACTAAGCAGCAAGATCATCTTGAACTTCTAATTCCCCTGTCCACACTTGTGTAAGCAGCTCAACACCAGCCTCACTTAGTAAAACGTCGCCTTCCTCATAATCAATATCTTGGGCGGCACCCCCTGCAGCAATGACTAGATCTTCTATCCACAGATTGCAGGGAGTGAGGGGGGTAAGCTTGAGGAGCTGATCCAACTGCTGACATATTGCTGGTGGGAGCTCCCGTTGGATGATTTGGTAGAGGGCGATCCCGGTGCGCTGTTCTATCCCACCGAGTATTTGATGCACATACCAAGCGGCTTCGTTCGTGGGGAGTTGTTCTAGCCGCTTTTGTAGTTTTTGTAGGACGGTCGCTAGAAAATCAACGCCGAGATGTTGATTCAGTCTTTGCACAGGACTATCTAAATCCCGTTCAATGACGTTAGAGATTTCATGCCAGTCAATATCGGGAAATGCATTTTGCAGCAGAATAAAGCCGCGCTCGTTGATGTGACAAGTTCCTTGGCTGAGGTCATAGGAGAAATCCTCCCCCGGTTGGGCCCCGGCTTCAATCAGCATACGAAATAGTTGAACGTTGTCAGAATGCATAATAGGAGCAGTGAGAGATGGTCAATATACGTTTTTTAATATTTTGGTTTTCATATCAACCTAGCTACTACAGATGAAGACTGGTGTATCTGTGGGTACAGAATTCTCAAAAGGATGATGAAATCAAGTCAAAGAATTGAGTTGCCAAAGTGTAGGACGTGTATAGCTTTCCTGGTAGCGTATGAATACTGAGCTTGTGTCAGTTTCACCGTGCGTCTACTGAGCCTGGGGTAAGCTGAGTAGGATTTATATACAATGCCTACCTCCATAATAGATAAATTTAAATTAGTATAGCTTCACCCGTAGGGGTACGCCTGCGCGCTATGGCTGCTCTCGGTAGGCCGCATAGACAGCGTTGACGTTATACCAGTTCAAAAAAATGCGGGCGACTTCTAAGGAAAGTTGGGGACGTCCTTGGTCAATGAGCCACTGCAATACGGGTTTGAGTGTGCGTTCGTTGAGCAGACCACCCAGCGAAAGCAGGCCCCATAGCAGTCGATGTAGCCAGGTCATTTGGATCATCATACGCACGTCCAGGGTGGGGTGTTTTTGATAAAATACGACGCCCATGCGTGCCCGCTGAATTTCTACATCAATGAGCCGGGGTAAATCGTCCAGGCTAAAGGGTGGATGCCAGTGATACCCTACGGCTTCTGGGCATTTGACTAGCTTGAGTCCTAAGTTTTTGAGGCGTACGCCTAGTTCTAGGTCTTCCCAGCCATATTGGGTGAACTGGGTGTCAAATAAACCTGCTTCAGTGAGCCAATGTTTTGCGATCGCAACATTCCCTGTTGCAAAAAAGGCTTGGGAATAGTCCGTCACCTTAAAGGGTTCTGACGTAGGTTCGTCAAAATTGCAGGTATTCACCACTCGCCCATAGGTAAATACGCGGTCATTGTCCTGGCTGGTGTAATGCTTGGTTAGGGCATCGGCATGGTGCTGTAAAAAGCCATCGAGCACCACTAAATCACTGTCGATAAAAATGATGGTATCGCCGATGGCCTTCTCCACTCCCAGGTTACGGGCAACGGCAGCGCCCCTGTGGTTTTGCTCGTAGAGTGTGACATGGGGAAATTGTTCAGACCGTAACCACTCAACGGTGCCATCAGTGGAGCCATCATCCACCACCACGATTTCATACCCTTTGATTTGTGTATTGGGGCGAATTATCTGGTGTTCCATGGCCCGCAGGCATTTTTCTAGGATGGGTCTGCGGTTGTATGTGGGAATAACAACACTGAAATACATGGATACATGATTAGGGGCATTGCCCTCTATGATAACGGTCTGGTTAGACTATCTCAGGCAAGTGTGTAGGTCTTCTCGCTCCTGTCCGTAATAATTTGCGTGTCACGATTTAATCGCAAACATCAAGAATCTAGATACCTTGAGCCTTCTTAAACTGCAATAATAAGTGGCTGTGATTTTATTTTTGGGTTAAAACTATGGGTCGGGCTGAACGGGTTGTACTAGCCTATTCTGGCGGTGTGGACACGACTGTGTGCATTCCCTACTTGAAAAATGAATTTGGCGTCAAAGAGGTCATTACTCTAGCGGCGGATCTCGGTCAGGGTGAAGAACTCGGCCCAATTCAGAAAAAGGCACAGGATGCGGGCGTGAAGGAGTCGCTAGTGGCCAATGTGACCGAAACGTTTGTGACTGACTATGCCTTTCCGGCAATTAAGGCCAATGCCCTCTATGAGGATCGCTATCCATTGTCAACGTCCCTGGCCCGACCACTGATTGCAAAGGAACTGGTAGCCGCTGCGGAAAAATATGGGGCGGATGCAGTGGCCCATGGATGTACAGGTAAAGGTAATGACCAGGTAAGGTTTGACGTTGCGATCGCAGCCCTCAATCCCAACCTCAAAGTTCTGGCTCCTGCCCGCGAATGGGGCATGAGTCGTGAAGAAGCCATCGCCTACGGAGAGAAGTTTGGCCTCACCTTCCCAGTTAAAAAGTCTTCTCCTTACAGCATTGACCGCAACCTACTGGGCCGCAGCATCGAAGCAGGTATCCTCGAAGACCCCTGGGTCGAACCCCCGGAAGAAGTGTATACCCTGACTAAAGCCATTGCCGATACTCCTGACGAACCCGAGTACGTTGAAATTAACTTCGAGAAAGGCATTCCTGTCGGTATCAACGACAACAGCTTGAGCCCGGTGGATCTGATTAGCCAGCTCAACGACATTGCGGGCAATCACGGCATTGGTCGCCTTGATCTGCTCGAAAACCGGCTGGTGGGTATCAAGTCTCGCGAAATCTACGAAACTCCGGCTCTGATTACCCTACTTGCTGCCCACCGCGATCTTGAAAGTCTCACCCTGCTGGCCGATGTCACCCAATATAAGCGTGGCATTGAACAAACCTACAGCGAGCTTGTCTACAATGGTCTCTGGTTTAGTCCCCTCAAGGCGGCTCTTGATGCCTTTATCGACAAAACCCAAGAGCAAGTTTCTGGCACCGTTCGTCTAAAACTCTTCAAAGGCAATGCCACCATCGTAGGGCGTAAATCCACTAACGCCCTCTACACAGAGGAACTAGCCACCTACGGCGCAGATGACCAGTTTGATCACAAAGCCGCCGAAGGCTTCATCTACGTTTGGGGTCTCCCCACCCGCATTTGGTCAGAGAAAATACGCTCATCCTCATAACACCCACATTTTGTCGGGGCATTCCCTGGTGGATGCCCCACTGTCTTAAATATCCCCTAATATTTAACATCCCCCAATATTTTGGCATATTGTTGCTTCAATCGAGATTAAACCAACCCGTCATTGCAACGGCCAATGCATCAGCAGCATCATCTGGACGGGGAATCTTCTCAAGTTTTAATTCTCGCTTGACAGCTTCCTGGACATCTTGTTTATCAGCGTTGCCATAACCTGTAAGAGACTGCTTAATCTGGGCTGGGGTAAACTCCAAAAAAGGTAATTTATGCTGGGCTAACACCAACATGACAACACCTCTCGCCTGGGCTACCAAAATAGTGTTACCCATGCGATAAAAAAACAACTTTTCAATGGAAACAGAATCGGGCTGATAAGTCTCAATCAAACTGTTGAGGTCTTCGTAAATCGTACACAACCGTGAACCGACCTCGGTCCCTGCTGGGGTTTCGATAATACCAAAATCGACCACCGCGAGATCTGGTTTCAGATCTCGGGTGGTTGCTGGGTCATATTCAAGAATTCCGAATCCTAAAATGGCTAAACCGGGGTCCAATCCTAGGATTCGTTTGCGCATTTATCGAGCCCCTACGGGAGTACGACCATTGGCAGACGGATCAGGGATAGTAACGCCAAAGACATTACCAAAGGTTTTCTCCACCTTATATCCCGAGTCGATGGACTCCAGCGGATCTTTGCGCAGACGATGGCGCAGGCAAAGGGCAATCACTGTTTGGATATCGTCAAGGGTTACTTCAGTGCGGCCTTCGTAAGCGGCAAGCGCCTTCGCTGCCCGGTTAGATACAATATCGCCTCGCAGGCCATCCACATCTAGCTCAGAGCATACTTGAGAAACTTGAAATTTATACTCTTTGTCAATGGTGACATGCTTCAGTCGTTGTTGCGCACTAACGATTTTGTCCTGCAAAGCCTTCTGCTCAGCATCGTACTTAGCCAAAAATGCGTCGGGGTCTTGGTCGAATTCAGAGCGCTGCTCCACAATCTGAACACGCTGGACGGGGTCCTTCACGGTGCGAATTTCAGCATGCATGCCAAATCGGTCCAGCAGCTGAGGGCGAAGTTCACCTTCCTCAGGATTACCCGAGCCAATCAATACAAACTGGGCGGGGTGACGAATGGAAATACCCTCACGCTCTACAGTGTTACGTCCTGATGCAGCAGAGTCTAGCAGTACGTCTACCAGGTGGTCATCTAATAAATTGACCTCATCTACATATAGTAAGCCGCGATTAGCTTTAGCCAGCAGACCAGGTTCAAAAGCTTTAACACCCTCAGATAGTGCTTTTTCAATGTCAATAGTGCCGCATACACGGTCTTCAGTTGCACCCAGGGGAAGGTCCACCATGGGTACTTTCATTGTTCCTTCTGGAATAGACTGACCTTCGTACTCACGCTTAACCTCAGGATCTTGAGGCTCACGGTTAAACGGATCGTTCTCTACCACACTGATCTCAGGTAGCAGGTCTGCCAAGGCACGGATTGTCGTGGACTTGCCAGTACCGCGATCACCCATGATCATCACCCCGCCGATCTTAGGGTCAATGACATTCAAGATCAGGGCCAGTTTCATATCTTCTTGGCCGATTACCGCAGTAAAGGGAAAAACGGCGCGCCGGGTAGAGGTAGCAGTACTCACAGGGCTTCTTAAATGCAGGGTTATTTAACGACTAGGTTTCATTGTGCCACAGTGCGGTTCGCCTACTGCTGTCATTCAGTTTCTGCTCATTTAGGCCTCAGGTGCATAGGTTAATCTATCAACAGCTGCATTTGTCACGTTCTCTGTTCGCCGAAGTCATGAGCTTTATCCACATTCGTCCCAACTGGCAATTGCCTGAAAAATTCGCAACGTCAAAAGCTGCTTACCTAAACCGTCGTCGTTTTCTAAAGAACTTGGCTGGTGTGGGCCTGGGGATTGCGGCCACGAGCTGTACCGGTCGCACCTTAACTGCACAAGGGACCGAGGAACTAGCCAGCACGTTTGGTGACCCCCTCAGTAATTTCACAACGAATCCAGTATTTGCAGATGCTGGGCGTTCGGTGACTAACCAATTATTTGCCAGCCGCTACAACAACTTTTATGAATTTGGCCTTACGAAGAATATCTGGTCGAACGCCCAAAGACTGCCCACAGATCCTTGGAAACTGGAGGTTTCAGGGTTAGTCAAAAACCCTAAAACCTATGATCTAGACGATCTCTATAATAAGTTTCCTCTAGAAGAACGCATCTATCGATTTCGCTGTGTTGAAGCGTGGGCCATGGTGGTTCCCTGGTTAGGGTTTCCCATGCGTAAAGTTTTAGAAGATGTAGAACCGACATCAGATGCCAAGTTTGTGCGCTTTGAATCGTTCTATGACGAGAACATTACCGAAGGTCCCTCAATATCGTTCTCAAACTTACCTTGGCCGTATCACGAGGGGTTACGCATTGAGGAAATGGCCAATGACCTAGCCTTCTTTGCTGTGGGTATCTACGGTCGCACCATGCCCAAACAGCACGGTGCTCCGATTCGTATGGTGGTGCCCTGGAAGTATGGCTTTAAAGGCGCTAAATCCATTGTCAAAATCGAGTTCCTAGCAGAGCAACCAACCACCTATTGGAATACAATTTCTCCCAACGAATACAAATTTGAGGCTAATGTTGAACCTGACGTCCCTCATCCCCGCTGGTCACAGAAACGAGAACGCTTGGTGGGTGCAGGCGAAGCATGGGATTGGGAAAAGCAGGATACGTTGATTTACAACGGCTATGGTGACTATGTGGCTGACCTTTATGCCTAAGTGGGGAAAGTTTTGCTCATTTTGCAATGAACAATGCCAGCTTCTAAAAACTCAGGGCTCGTAATGTCATAGCCCAGGGATTGATAAAACGGGACTGCCATTTTCTGTGCATGACACCATAGGTGGGATAGCTGATGGTCGCGACCAATAGATTCGATTTCTTCCATGATTAGCCGTCCCAGTCCTCGACGTCGAAAGCTAGGCAATACGGCTAGGCGACCAATTTTGCCATCATGACGGATGTCTAGGCGGGCTGTGCCTGCAGGGCAGCCGTCAACCAAGGCCAGTACATGCTTGGCAATGGGGTCACGGTCATCCATCTCAAGTTCTACAGGTACACCTTGCTCAGCTACAAATACGGTTTCGCGGATGGTCCGAATGGCAGAATCGTAGGCCGAAAGTTCGCAACGGACAATTTCGATGGCCATAGAAAGGGCTGAATTGGGTTATAAAAAACGAGTGCCACGGTCACTTTGCCATATTATGCATATTGCCGACCCCGACTATATCAATACTGTTTTTTCCTTTCCCTATCGCGGTGTGACGATCCAAATTACCCGTGGCACCTATCTGGGAGCAACGATTTATACAGCCTGGGTTGACTATGCTATAGGCAGTGCGGTAGCTGTACCCAAGGCCTATAGCCGCAGTGAAGCAATTAGACGCGCAAAGGATTGGGTTATCAAGAAATTTGTGTTCTGAATAAAAAACAATTAGCGAGTGACCAGCCACTGGCTTACCCACTAATTGTTTTCATGTGACAAGAATTAAATATCATTGCTGATTTAGGGATGAGTTGATCTAGCTAAATTACCTTAGCCCTCATATCTTGCAGATCAAATCCTCCCGAGGATAAGCAATGGTAATAATTTAGTCGATTGAGTCGGTTGATTCTTCAGTACTTACATCTTGAGCTGAGGAGGCATCTTCCTTCTTGTCTGGAATGAATAACTTTTCCAAACGTTCTTTCGACCAGCTTTCACTGACAAATGAGACGGCACTGATCTCTTCTAGACGCACTAGCCAAACGGTTCGACGAGAGACTTCGTCGTCGGGCTCATCGTCTTCATCAGGCTCGTATACATGGACATAAACGATTTCAACACAGGTATCGTCCAGGTATACAGGAACACCACTTAAACCACCCCAAGGAAGGCGAACCTGAACTTCAGTGCCTTCTTGCATCGCCTCATCTAGACGCTGATGTAAACGCCCAGAATAGGACTGCTTTTTATGATCCCCAACGAGGTAAGGTCCTTGCCGATTAGTAGTCATGGCGATCCCTGTCAGCTAATGAACAAATCAAATTAATCAATAATTACGTTGAGGTTGACCAACGCGTTCAAAATGCAGCTATCAAAATGCTACTGTTTCGTTATGGTTATAGATCGATAACGATTGAACTTCATTAGATCCCCGTATTAAAGGTTTGGTTTCTTATCTGAATTACATCGCTAAACATGGATTTAGGGGTATCTTAACTATGAGCTTAGGACGATCATCCTGTATATCTAGCTTACTCAGTTGGCTTAGGCGTGACAGTAAGTATTTCTGCACATTGTGGAAATAAGCTATAGGGGGGCGTCTGCTCACCTGGCTAATGCTTTCAGGCTGCAAAATGTCAAATGTCTTTAGAATTTTGGGCGGATTAGGTTGGGGGCACCTAAGTTGCCTATGGTTGCTGGTGCTTGCACCGTTGCAAATATTCATGGGCAATTTCCTAAATATTGCCTAGATATGTGACACATATTATACACAGGCAGGATGTTGCTGATTTCGCAATTCTAGCTGATCTTTTTAAGAACGGTTTGCTTTGATTTAATTAGCTTTGATGGTTATTGAGAACAATCTTTTTGATTGGTCTTTACCCAGAGAAAAAACTCTTGATATGTACGATTTGTCACATCTATCAAAATTCAAGAGCGATACGCAAAATGGCCTATTAAAATGAGTCAATTCTGCAAATGTTCTTTAAGATTAAAGCAATCGAACAACCAGTTTGTAACCTGTCCTAGTAGTGGCTAGAGGCATGGAGCTGAACGCTACTGTAGTAGAAGTACATTGGGATATTATGGCGTTTGCCTTAAACCAGTACAGGAAAATTTTCCATAGGGGATGTAAACTCAGACTTACGGTTTCGAACTTTTTGTACTACAATTGTAGTATGTAAGTGTCCATTCTATATAATTCCTAAAAACGATTAATGAGCCTGAATACCAAGCTGCCCACTACTGATATGCAAGTCACTAGCATCCGTTTCGAACGGGAGCTGATTGATAAGCTCAAAACCCTGGCAGGCAGTCGTGGGTATCAGTCACTGGTGCGCGAGGTGCTGTGGGATTATGTGCGTCAACATTCTGATGATCCTGGCTTTCAGATACAGCGTCAGCAAATTCGCGCCATTATGGCTGCCGAAGCGCAACGTCGTGAGCGCTGTGCCCTAACTGGAGTCACCATTGAGCCTGAAGAGGAGATGTGGATGGCGTTTACAACGGATCATGAATTGGTGCCATTAAGTGTCGATAGCTTGGAAATAGACTAGAGTAGCGGTTTTTTGGCAAAATTTCTTGGTAGGACTACACCTGTTTGTGTATGGGTTTAGTCTTGTTCAACCCTATGTCTGGTAGTCTGGCGGCTATATGCTTCAATCTTGCCGTCAATGCCTTTAAATCTTTGCCCTTGTGGAAGTGGATCTGCCTACGCCAGGTGCTGTGAGCCCTATTTGACAGGGGGCGATGTAGCCCCTACGGCAGAGGCTTTGATGAGATCGCGATATACAGCCTATTGCGAGGGTAATGTGGATTATCTGCTAGCCACTCATCATCCAACCAAGCGGACGTTTGACGATCGCATTAACCTGCTTAAAAGTATTAAGACTACGGTTTGGCAATCCCTGACCGTGGTCAGCACCCGCAAAGGCCGTGCCAATGACACCGTTGGCCAAGTGGAATTTATGGCCGTTCACAGCCAGCCAGAGTGGGGCCAACTGCATGAACGTTCCAGGTTTACCAAAGAAAAGGGTCGCTGGTTTTATCTAGATGGTGAGATGCTGCCGCCGATACTACCAAAACGTAATCAACCCTGTTGGTGTGGGAGCGGTAAGAAGTTTAAACATTGCCACGGTAAATAGATTGTGAAGTATGGGTTTTGAGTTCTAAGGAGCCAGCCATAAATAAATTCCAAAAGTAAAGGCTGAAGAGACGTTCCATGGAACGTCTGTACATCCAACAATTTGGAAATTAATTAATTTTTTCTTCCTAAGTCAATTGCTTTACGGCAAGTTAGGGCCACATAGAGGACGCCAACTCTCATAATTCATCATTCAAAACTAAGAACTATTAACCTCAACCTGTTTACTACAAACTACGTAGCCAATTTACGCACTGGCCCTCACTCGATACCCTCCTCGTTACGCTACGTTAGTCTCAGTGAGGAGACATCGGCTAAGTTTACGGTAATAAGGAGCGAATCATGGGCTGGATGACAATGCCTCAGATTTCAGGTTTTAAAATTCTCCCCTTCTCCAATATCCTATCGATCACTAAGGTCAGCGTACTTGCCTTAAGTGTGACATTGGGGCCTACTCTGGGAGGTGGTTTGGTTTTAGCCAATGACGGTGAAGAGGCTCCTGAACCGGTTAGCTCTCGGTTTACCTGTGAGATTCAAGATGGTGAGTACACAGTAATGTATCGTCCCAAGAGTGAGCCTGGTCAAGCGTATCCTTGGGCTGTGCCCGCAGAAATGGGTGGTGGCTGGACTCCTGAACGTCGTTGTGAGACTATTAGTGCTCGCCTAGAGGAGTATCGTCCTGACGGTCTTGTCGAGCTACGCACAGATGTTGAAAATGGTTACAACACGGTGTGTGCGACTACTGAAGAATCGTTAGAGTCTTGCCGCATCGTCTTTACTGTACCCCCCGGTCAAGACCCAGTAGCAACACGAGATGCTGTCTTTTCTAACATTACCCTAGCGGATGCCGGAACAGGTACTAACGCAGTAAATACCTTTGTGGGTGGTACAAGATTACCCGAGACTGATTTGTTCGGAGTCGGGGCTTTGGATAGTGAGATTTTGGGAGCGGTGGATGAGATTTTTGGAGGTCGTTCCTCCACGCAGCATCACGGTATTCATCTGAAGCCTTATCTAGACCCTACAGATGGTGGTACTGGTGAATATCTCAATCAGGCAGGTCGCAGTTTAAAGCCTGACAATTTCCGTTAGGTATTAGTCCACACAGTTACATAAATGGGGGTGACATCACGATGGTGTCACCCCCATTTGGTTGTTGCTCTGACTAGCTGAGCCAGCCATTTATATCTTTGTGCCCATAATCTTTGTGCCCATAGTTCACACCCTATTGGAGCCTGCCCTAATAGGGTGGCAGTAACTGATCGGACCAAAGACCTTTAGTCTCTAGCCATGCTCGGTTAAATATTTTTGACTGGTAGCGAGAGCCGCTATCACACAGTACGGTGACGATGGTGTGGCCGGGGCCTATTTGCTTAGCAAGGGCAACTGCTGCGCCTACATTGATGCCTACGGACCCACCCATGTAGAGACCATCTTTATACAGAAGCTGATAAACCACGCGCAACGCTTCAGGGTCATCAATTTGAATGGCATCATCGGCAGGGGCTCCAGCCATGTTGCCGGTAACGCGACCGTTGCCGATGCCTTCGGTAATAGAGTTGCCTTCAGCCTTGATTTCACCTGTTTTGACGTAGCTGTATAAACCGCTGCCCATGGGGTCAGCTACTACACACTTAATGTCAGGATTTTTTTCTTTAAGAAACATCGCTGTACCGGCATAGGTGCCGCCGGTACCTGTTGCCGCAACCCAGGCGTTAATTGTGCCATCGGTCTGCTGCCAGATTTCGGGGCCAGTGGTTTCATAATGAGCCTGTCGGTTGGCCAAATTTTCAAACTGATTTGCCCAGATAGCATTGTCCATTTCTTCGGCTAGACGGCCCGATACTTTAACATAGTTGTTGGGGTCGCGATACGGAACAGCTGGAACAGTGCGTACCTCTGCACCTAAGGTTCGGAGCAGATCAATTTTCTCTTTAGATTGTGTTTCGGGAATGATGATAACGCACCTGTAGCCCTTGGCATTACAGATGTGTGTTAGACCAATACCAGTGTTGCCAGCCGTCCCTTCAACAACGGTGCCACCGGGTTTTAGTAATCCTTTCTTTTCAGCCTCTTCAATCATAAAAAGAGCAGCTCGATCCTTAACTGAACCACCGGGATTGAGAAATTCAGCTTTACCTAAGATTTCACAGCCAGTTTCGTCGGAGAAGCTATTGAGCCGAATCAGCGGGGTGTTGCCAACGGTGCCAACAAAACCTTGCTTGATATCCATAGGAGCCTTCGTGCAGTAAACGTTGGGTAATAATCAGTCTTTTTATCCTAATGGTGAATGGGACATGGGGAACGGCGGAAAAGAATAAAAAGAAACGTAAAGCCTTATGGCCAAAGGCTAAGGTCAATTGAGGTGGCTAACGGTGGCAGTGTATCAATTAAACCGGCCTGGGCAAGTTGCTGAGCAGAGTGCTGCCACCGTGTTGCATTGAGGATGCCGATAGTCTGGTTACTGTTTTGTACATAGTTGGCAATGATCTTGAGGGATTGGGTTTGATAATCGAGATCTTGGTAGTTTGGTTCAACGTATTGCTCTACCAACAGACGAGCGGTTTGTTCGGGATGATTGATGGCCCAGTGCCAGCCTGCAAACGTGGCGGTCAAAAAGCGTTTTATGGTTTGAGGGTGCTTGGCAACTAACTGGGTAGGGGCAAAAATTACTTGGCTGTAAGCATCGAACCCGTAGTCATGAAAGGTCAACACTGTTGGTGACTGGCCCAGACGACGGGCAAAATCTAGGGGTTCATCCAGGGCATAGCATTGGACAGCATCGAATTCGCCATTGATTAGACGCTGATGCTTGTTGCGATAGGGAATGGTGACAATATCGATTGGGTCTGAAGGGATATGATTTTGGGATAGAACCTGTTCTAAGGCTTTGCGACCGTCGCTATGGACGCCAACGCGTTTGCCGGGTAGCTGTTGGAGCTGGCTGAGGCCTTTTTGGGGCAGACTCATGAGGGCTAACGGAGATGCTTGGAGCATGGTTGCGATCGCAACCACATCTACTCCCTGAGCCTGGGCTGCTAAAATCAGCGACTCCTCAGCACAGCCAAGGGTATGGGGTTGTGAAGCCACTGTTTTCACCACATCCAGATTGGGCGGTGCCGGATTTAGGGTGACGGCCAGTCCCTGGCGGCGATACTCTCCATGGGTTTCTGCTACACAGAGTCCAGCAAATTGAGCATTGAGTCGCCAGTCGAGCTGCATGGTCAATGGCTGTGTCCTGCGCCAGGGAATTAGTCCGAGCCCAGCTTGCAAAAAAAGGCGACGCGATAGCACTCCTATCTCTCTCCATAACAATTACCTGACCGCTTTACATCGTAAAGACATTTGCCCTAAACCACATCTAAAACAAAGGGGGCATTGCCCAACTTTGAGTTTTGGTAGTCGACAATCCGGGCAATCTAAACCCGTGGGTATGAAGTAGGAAAAGTTGATGGTTCAAGGCAGCGCAACCTTTGAAACCCTGGCGAATAGCCATCAGTTATGGACAACGCTATTCAACCATTTGAGCACAGCGATTCACCTTAAAACCCTTAAGGGAAAATGGCTCTATGCCAATGATGCCAGCTATCGCCTGTGGGAGCACGGTCCGATCAGAGGGGTGAGGACCAAGCTTCCTCAGACCGATCGAGAGCTCTTGCCCCTGGCCCAAATCGCAGACTTTGCCCAGGCAGATGCCCAGGTCATTCGCCACGGAGACTGTATTGAATTCACAACGCGATACTCACGGCGCGCCAGCACAATTTTCGTTCGCAAGTCTTTGATTTCATTGCTGCCAGGCAATCGGTTAATTTTGACCGAATGCCAGGATGTGACCCAATGTTATGAGCAGTCTGCCGTCGTTGGTCCTGAGGCTTTGGCAGATGCCTTACAAGAATTACAGCAAACCCAGCTACAGCTGGTGCAGAATGAAAAAATGTCCAGCTTAGGGCAACTAATGGCTGGAGTTGCCCATGAAATTAATAACCCCGTTAATTTCATCTATGGCAATATTCGCCATGCCCAATCCTACACAGAGGAACTAATGGATCTGATTGATGCCTATCGGTCTGGGCATACCCAGCCCACGGCTAGTGTGCAAGCCATGCTAGATGAGATCGATTTTGATTTTCTCTCTGCTGATCTACCTAAAGTATTGGCCTCTATGCAAGTGGGGGCTGAGCGCATTCGAGCAATTGTATCGTCACTGCGCACATTCTCGCGCATGGACGAGGCGGAAATGAAAACTGTTAATCTCCATGATGGCATTAACAGCACGTTGATGATTTTAGAGCATCGATTTAAGGCTAATAACCAACGTTCTGGCATCGTTGTTCAAAAACAGTATGGTGATTTACCTGCCATTGAATGTTATGCAGGACAGCTCAATCAAGTGTTTATGAATCTCTTGACCAATGCTATTGATGCGTTAGAGGAGACCATTGACCACAATGCTACACCCCTGGAAATTAAGATTTCGACTCGGTTAGAGCAGCAGCAGGCAATTGTTGCTATCCATAACGGTGGACCAGGCATTCCACCTCATATTCAGGCACGGCTGTTTGATCCTTTTTTCACGACTAAGCCGGTGGGTAAAGGGACGGGTATGGGACTGTCCATTAGTTATCAGATCATTCATGAACGGCACCATGGCCAGTTAATCTGTGAGTCCAGCGATGCCACAGGGACAACATTTACAATTGCAATTCCCGTGAAGCAATGTTCCTGTACTATGGCACGAAAAAAGGACGCCCCAGTGGAGCATCCTTGATGGTTCCAGCAGAGTGGATGTTATTGCCTACTTGTTAGGCTGGGGAGTCATACGCAGATACGGCTTGAGTTCTGTAACCCCCTTGGGAAACTGCTGCTTCGCATCTTCAGTAGAGATTGAGGGTACAACGACACAGTCGCCACCATCTTGCCAGTTAGCGGGGGTGGCAACCTTGTGGTAATCAGTCAACTGTAGGGAGTCAATGACCCGTAGAATCTCATCAAAGTTACGACCAGTACTAGCTGGGTAAGTAATGGTGAGACGTAGCTTCTTGTTGGGATCAATGACAAATACGGAGCGTACAGTCAAGGTGTTACCAGTGCTGGAGTTGGGGTGAATCATCCCATATAGCTCAGACACTTTCTTGTCTTCGTCAGCCAAGATGGGATAGTCAACACTAGTGCTCTGGGTTGCGTTGATGTCACCAATCCAACCCTGGTGAGATTCTACACCGTCAACGCTGAGGGCGATAGTTTTAACGTTGCGCTTGTCAAACTCAGCTCGATACTTGGCTACAGTACCTAGTTCAGTGGTGCAAACGGGGGTGTAGTCAGCAGGGTGAGAGAAAAGAACGACCCAGCTGTCGCCAGCCCATTCATAGAAATTGATATCCCCAGCGGAAGATTTCTGGGTAAAATCTGGGACCTGATCCCCTAGTTGAAGAGCCATAACCGAATTTCCTGATATTTCCTTACATCAACAACGCTTGCATTAAAGCCATGTGATTAGGCTAGTTGCGCTCAGAATCTCATAAACCCCGGTATTCCGGTCGGAGTTTAGATGATTCTTAATCATCCTATCGTGAAAGGACCCAAATGGTATCAATTGCAGCAGTTGTCTACGAGCAAATATGTATATTTTTTAACCTTGCACAGACTGCTGTGTGAGTTCTGAATACAGGTCTACAAGGAGTCTTATGCCCAAATGTTGCCACTGGTAATTTACTGATAAATGTCAGGAATTGATATCAGTTCTTCTTAAATGACAGCGATTTCATCCTGGTTTTGTGGGTCTATCCAGGTGCCGTGACCCTGAGCGAAACGAATGGAATTTTGACGAGCTTTGCACCAACGATGGTCAACAGTAAAGTGGGAAGATAGTATTTCCCAGAGTTGGGGACTACATATGATGAGAGTGCCCAATTCCGATTAAGCTTAGGAACTGTAGCATCAAAGGAAAAGCCATGGCAGAGGCAGCTAAACGAGTCCTGTTGGTAGATGATGAGCCCGGCTTGCGTGAGGCGGTTCAAGCCTATTTAGAAGACAGTGACTTTCAGGTGCGCACAGCTAGCAATGCCACTGAAGGACTAGAGCTATTGCAGCAGGAACCCCCGGATGTGCTGATCTCAGACATTATGATGCCTGAGGTGGATGGCTATACCTTTCTTAAGCAGGTGCGTGAAGATCCTCGCTACAAATCGCTACCGGTAATTTTTCTGACGGCCCGTGGGATGACTAGCGATCGCATCCAGGGCTACAACGCTGGCTGTGATGCCTACCTATCCAAACCGTTTGATCCAGAAGAGCTGGTGGCCATGGTTAGTAACCTGATCGAACGCCAGGCCGCACGTACACCAGAAGCTGGGACCGTGCCTGATATCGCTGCTATGGCCCGCCAAATTGAGGAAATTAAGGCTCTACTCACACAGCGGGGAACGATCCCCCAAAAAACATCGCCGATTCGTATTGATCTGACACCCCGCGAACAGGATGTATTAAACCTGGTGGCAGAAGGTCTCATGAATAAAGAGATTGCCAGTCGTCTGGGCACCACAGTCCGCAACGTCGAAAAGTACGTCAGTCGCTTATTTGGTAAGACCGGTACTAATAGCCGTACGGAGCTAGTCCGATTTGCCCTAGAGCATGGGTTGGTAACTACGTAGGTCTCGCTTTGTAAGGATGCACAGCAGCAGTGCATCCAATAGAGTGCGGTGGATATTTGCTGACATCTTGAAGGGCGTACGTCGGTACGCCCCTACTGGAGCGTACCGACGTACGCCCCTGGAGGCTGGTTTATGGTTAATCGATCCCTTGCGCATCGACTAACGATCATTCATCAAATAAGTCCAACGGAAAAGGGCCATAGGTGCCATTAACCAGGTCATACTCGGGCTCACTAGCGTGGAAGGAGACCAAAACGCCGCGATTGGGTCCTGCATAGTCATCTAGATACCAAGCGCCTTTGAGGGTATTGAACTTGAGGTAAATAGCACCGTCTCGTTCAGGCAAGTCTAAATTGATGGGACGGCTGAGGCGACCGACATAGACTTCGGTTGCTGCTTTGCCTTCGGCCAGGGTATCGGTACATACACCCAGGGTTTCGTAGTCAGCTAAATCGCTAAACCATAGCAGAGCATTAATGAGATCACGCTTCTGCGCTTTAGACAGCTGGGGGGGGACTGCCAAACAGCTAAATTGCGCTAACTGCTGGCGGACCTTTTTAAGGTTGGTGGGTGACGGGGTGAGGTTTAGCATAGCGTCTGAGTAAAATGTAGGCTTCGCTATGATTTCGTGGTGATAAGGTCGCTCTTAGGCGGGCTGATGGGCTCACTAAATCATGATGCCGCGCTGCTTTAGAAAACAGTGCGGTGATTATTATGCCATTGCACCTCTACCTATGACACTTACCTGCGATCGCAGCCAAGAGCAGATTCACAAACGCTACAATCTGCGGGTTAAAGATATGCCGACGGAGCAACGTCCCCGCGAGCGATTGATGGCCTATGGTGCGAAAAATTTAACGTTGGCTGAACTGCTGGCGATTTTGCTGGGTACAGGGGTTAGCCGTGGTCATAAGCTGTCAGCGGTGAATCTCGGTCAATGTATTCTCAATGAACTTGCCCAGGATAGTGCCACAGCCCTGGATGCTTTACGAACTGTTACACCGCAGGAGCTGATGACCATATCCGGTGTCGGAGAAGCGAAAGCTGCTGCCATCTTAGCCGCCTTAGAACTGGGAAAGCGAGTTTTGCAAAATCGTCCTGCTGATCGCACAGTAGTGGATGATCCCGCCGTAGCTGCTGCTGCCCTCAGTCAAGATTTAATGTGGCAATCGCAAGAGAGATTTGCGATCGCGCTGCTCGATGTTAAACATCGACTCCTGGGCACCAAAATTATTTCTCTCGGTACTGCCACTGAAACCCTAGCCCACCCAAGAGAGATTTTTCGTGAAGTAATTAAACAAGGGGCTACCCGTGTGATTGTCGCCCATAATCATCCCTCCGGTATTCTTGAACCCAGCGATGCTGACTTAGCGTTGACCCGTCAGTTACTGGAAGGAGCAAATATTTTAGGCATTCCTTTGTTAGATCACCTAATTTTAGGAAATGGAGACTTTGTAAGTCTACGACAAACCACAGAGCTATGGAATACGCAGGCTGAATAAGCTTGGCGGCGCAACAACTTGTGGGAGTGATCATGGAGTATTTAAACCCCGTTGGCTACGTATAACTCAATAAATATTCGCAAATAATTACCTAAAAGTATTCTTCAATACTCTGCTTCACATTCGATGATAGGTTTGAATTTACTTGACACACAGCTGCTATCGGTCGCCGCACTTTACTAAAGTGAGCTATGGACTCTAGCTTGATTCTTTCGAATGTTTTAAACTCACCTGTCTTGTTTTTCGTTATTGGCCTGACAGCTGTGTGTCTCAAGTCAGACTTAGAGATCCCTCAGTCGATCTCCACGCTGTTCTTTGTGTATTTATTAGTTGCCATCAGCTTTAATGGGGGGGACGGATTCTACGAAAGCGGTTTGAGTTCTGAGGTTTCTATGGCCTTAAGGTCAGCTGTGGTGGTGGTTGCTGTCGTCTCTGTTTATTCTTTCTTTATTTTACGGCTAAAGCTTGATCTCTACAATGCTTCAGCGATTTCGGCAATTGATAGCTTTCTTTGTGCGGTAACATTTGTAACCGCTAGTTCGTTTCTCTCTCAAGTCAATGTTGACGTTGGCAATTATCTGGTAGCTACTTTAGCGTTGATGTCATCACCAGCAATGATTATGGGTCTTTTATCGGTGAGAGTGTTTGTCAATCGACTCAAGGATAAGAGTTTGCAAGACACACTTGATTGGGGAGAATGTTTCAGGAGTCCTGCCCGAATGGTTTGGCCTTTTTGTTGGTGGGTAGTTTGTTAGTGAAGCTAGTTGCCAGCGATTTTTTCCCTTCAGTACCGGCATTTCTATTTACTTTCATTTAATTCAAAACGTTTGGAGTTAGATATCGATCATGGCATTGTCTCCATCTGTTCTACTGCCAAGTCTCAATTTCAAGAATCTGCGGGGAGACTTATTTGGTGGTGTCACGGCAGCGGTTGTTGCCTTACCTTTAGCTCTGGCCTTTGGTGTTGCTTCTGGAGCAGGACCCATTGCTGGGCTATATGGAGCCATGTTTGTTGGCTTTTTAGCTGCTCTGTTTGGGGGTACTCCTTCCCAGGTCTCGGGGCCGACAGGCCCAATGACGGTAGTCATGGCATCTACCTTTGCGGCACTGACGGCTAAGTACCCAGAGGCCGGTCTCGCCATGGCCTTTACGGTGGTTATGTTGGGGGGTCTGTTTCAAATTTTGATGGGGTTTTTGAGATTAGGTAAATACATTACTTTCATGCCCTACACCGTTATCTCTGGATTTATGTCAGGGGTGGGGGTGATTATTATCCTGATTCAAATTGGCCCTCTGTTTGGGGCGGTTGGGCAAGGGGGTGTTGTTGATTCAATTCTGCTGTATCCAACTGTTTTTAATAATATCAACCCTGTTGCTGCCGGACTGGGTTTGCTGACTCTAGCGATTGTGTTTGCTGCCCCGCCAAAGCTTAATCGCATCTTGCCAGCGCCTCTGATTGCCCTGGTTCTTTGCACCTATATATCAGTGAGATTCTTCCCCGATAGCGGTATTCCTCGCATTGGTGATATTCCTTCGGGCTTGCCTAGCCTGCATATGCCCTACTTCTCTTGGGGGGCTATTAAGGACATGCTGGGGTACAGCATTATGCTGGCTGTACTGGGAGCTTTAGATTCACTGCTCACATCCTTGGTCGCCGATAGTATTACACGCACCCAACATGATTCTGACCGTGAGCTAATTGGCCAAGGTATTGGTAATTGTGCGGCTGGCTTGTTCGGTGGTTTACCCGGAGCTGGAGCTACCATGCGTACCGTGATCAATGTGCAGACGGGGGGAAGAACTAATCTTTCGGGCATGATTCATGCCCTTGTGCTGGCGGTAATTGTGCTTAAGGCTGGTTCTTTGACTGAACCAATTCCCCATGCTGTATTGGCAGGAATTTTGATCAAAGTCGGGATTGACATCATTGACTGGGGCTTTTTGAAGCGAGCCCATCGCCTGTCTACAAAGGGGGCAGGCTTGATGTATCTGGTCATGGGACTCACGGTTTTTGTGGACCTGATTACGGCTGTGGCCGTTGGGGTATTTTTAGCCAACCTGCTGACCATTCAAGCGATTACTGATATTCAGGTACAGGATATGCGGGCAGTGACCCATGGGGATAATGAAAACTGGCTCACCCCTGAAGAACGCTCCCTGCTAGAAGCCGCTAAGGGACGAGTACTCATGTTCCATCTCAGTGGTCCCATGAGCTTTGGTGCGGCCAAGTCCATCTCTCGGCGCATGGCTATCGTAGAAAATTATGAAATCCTGATTCTAGATTTGAGCACTGTCCCTAGATTAGGAGTAACGGCTTTGCTGGCGATTGAAACCATGATTAAAGATTCCTTGGCTAAACGGCGAGAGGTATTTTTGGTAGGTGCCCATGGCCAAGTTGCCCACAGGCTTGAACGGTTAGAAATTTTGCAGAAGCTGCCTCCAACCCATCAGGTTGCCGAGCGCATTATTGCCCTAGAGCGCTCGATAGATCTGATTCGTGACTATGCTCCCCATGCAGAAGTTTAGGTGAGCCAGACTGGAGTCTCCTGAGGGGATAAATGACAGGTCTCTCATAATTAGTTCATTCTCAGTGCACAACGGTCTTAAATCATGGTTAGTACGTTGGGGGCATTGATGACATTTTATTGATATCCCCCAACGTATCCTTGGAACGTATAAAAATGATGCTTTCTGATCATGCTGAATCCCTGTGTCTGGTTTAAGCATCAGACGTTTGAAGGATTATGTATACGTCACGTTGTTGCTTGTTTGGAAAATCTTTTTATGCAAGCATGCCCGATCTCGGATATTTCAGGTTTGGCAGATTTAGGTCGGACGGCGGATTTAATTGGGCAGTTTAGCGATCGCAACTATCTTCAAAAACTACCCGTTCTCTTTTATGAATTTGAGCAAAACTGCGCTAACGACAGCTTAGGCTATCGGCAGATTAAGCAGGCTAATGTATCGGCTGATAAAGCTCGTCTATGTACCTAGGGCGGCCAATTTAGCCTTATCAATGGAATCTTAAGTAAGTTTTAGTGATCGTATCTCATAACATCCGTATCCATATCGGCGGAAAGCACCTAAACTAGGTGCTGTTCTTACCTGAGAGACCCATGGCACCACGCGATGCGAGTAAAACGTCCACTGCTGCTTCTGAAGCCGTGGATACTGCCCCAACCAAAGCAGCAACTCCCGCTAAAGCAGCAGCTCCTGCTAAAACAGCAGCTCCCGAAGCTGCACCCGCTGTAGATACTGGAAACTTGGACACGATCTTCAGCGCCCTCAAAACGTTAATGACCACAGTGGATAAGCTACAGAAGTCGCGCCAAGAAGTGGGCGACATCAAACCTTTAATTGTGCGTATGCTGGATGGAGAATTGCTGTCGGGAGATGAATTAGAGCAGTTAAAGACAGGTGTCAGTGGCCTTTCTAAATTGGTGCGAATCTACAGTGACTACCAAACTGCCCTGGAAAAAGCTCAGCCAGCTAGAGAGATCTTAGATACGGTGCTGAAATAGCTATCATTCTTGTATCTGGAACGTTTGAGAGAAGACTGACTCGATCAACTATTCAGGACCTATATTTGTGGCAGAGAGAAGGTTGTTAGGTCTTGAATAGTTCTCCTTAGAATTTGACTTTAGCGCTGTGTTACGGCCAGAGATGTCTGTAAAAATTGACATCTGTATGAATGACATCCTTGATTGCAAGGCATGATGATTGGCTATGGGTCGTAGATCTCTTGTCCTTGGGGCTCGCTATACTTTCAATAACTCCTAGATAATGCT
The DNA here is from genome assembly GCF_000316115.1 of Leptolyngbya sp. PCC 7375. GTDB lineage: Bacteria > Cyanobacteriota > Cyanobacteriia > Phormidesmidales > Phormidesmidaceae > Leptothoe. The sequence continues at coordinate 5,750,508 of NZ_JH993797.1, read as the reverse complement.
GAATCATAGCTTGGGTAGCATTAGGTGATTGATTGAGGGCGTCGTTGTGGCTAATCTACAGCATTTAGAACGGCTACATCAGGGTGTACAGCGATGGAATCAGTGGAGATTAAATAATCCTGGAATCGTGCCTGATCTAAGTGGCGCAACCTTATTGGCGGCTCAATTGAGTGGGGTTAATTTCAGCGGTGCCAAGCTACATAGAGTGCAGCTAGATAAAGCGGAGTTAAGCGGTGCTAATTTGTATAAAGCTGATCTGACTCAGGCTCATCTATCGGAGGCTGACTTAAGCGGGGCCAAACTACGTAAAGCCAGGTTACGGGGTGTTAACCTAGCCAGAACCGATCTGCGAGGGGCCAATCTAACCAAGGCGCATTTACCTGACGTGGATCTAAGTGGTGCGAATCTGAGTGGTGCGAATCTGAGTGGTGCCAATCTATGTCGGGCTAACTTGAGCAGTGCCAATTTGAGCAGTGCCAATTTGAGTGGTGCTGCTTTGATGCAGACGCAAGTGTTGGGTACTGTATTTGCCAAGGCAATGCTTACCGGTGCCTGTATACAAGACTGGACTTCCAATGGTGCGACGATATTGGAAGGGGTTATTTGTGATCATATCTATCTCAAAGATGTGCCAAAAGAGCGACATCCCAAGACAAGAAATTTCAAGCCTGGTGAGTTTGCCAGGGGCTTTCAGCAAACTACACGTGTGATTGATCTTGTTTTTCAGGGGCGTATTGACTGGCAAGCGTTTTCCCAGGCTTTTCAAACGCTTTGCCAAGAATATGTTGATGCTAATCTCTGTATCCAATCGATTGAAAAAAAGCAAGGTGGTGCTTTTGTTGTTCGTTTAGCCATGGCTCCTGATACCGATGCTGCTGTGATTGAAAGTCGGGCAAAAGAGCAGTACATGGTTGAAATGCATACACTGGATGCACAATATAAGCGGCGATTGCGATCGCAAGGATATCCTTTTAGCATGGCCCGTCATAGTATCAACATGGAGCGTCGGGATAAAGCCACCCTAATGGGCGTGTTGACCACGATGGCCAATAGTCAGCAGGGTCCCAAATATCGGATAGACAATACTTCCTTGTTGAATAGTTTGACCACGACGGGGAAAAACATAGAACTTAACGGTTATGACAAACATCCGGCTCATATCATAGATGACCTAAGGAAAAAGGCTCTGAAAACAAGGACTTGCAAGCTAAAGGCCTTCAAGAACGTGGAACCTGTTCAAGCCAAAATTATTGAAATGTTGTTATCTGGTATGTCTCCATCGAGAATTACCAAAGTGATGCAGCTTGATCGGGGTCAGGTCAGCCTTTACCAACGGCAATCAACCTTTCGCACAGCCTTTTGGCGAGCCTTTCTCAAGAAAATGCTGGATTTTGTCGGGAGATTGCTAACCATATTGCAAAATCTGACGACTGATGCTCAGATCTCTTCAAAGTATCGTCTATGGCTTATAAAATGGTGGGTAGGCTGTTTTTTCGCAACTGTTGACTACCAAGGCCCCCCCCATGTACCGGTTTTACAGAGCGAGATTATTCATCTGTTGCTGTTTGGTATGACCCTCACAGAAGTAAGCGATGCTCTGATGATTGATCCTAGACAGGTCAACAAGTACCGACAACAACCTGCATTTCGGGTCGCATTTTGGCATGCCTATTGTCAAAAACTGCTGGTTTTAATCAGTAAGGCTACCGATACGGCTAAAGCTCTGCTAGCTAATCCTCAGATGAATTTTAACTGTCGTCTGATCGCAGTTGGCTACTTATTCCAAAAGTGCCCCACCGATTTTACGCGCACCCTTGAAAGAATCGAATTAGAACAGATGGCCTGCGTGCTGATATCCATCAGTGCGGGACAAATTTCTGGCGTATTACTATTGTCATAGTCAGCATGCTGTACTGCTTCGCAATTCGCCGGGATAGTCTTCTTAGCCAACGGCTACTATCGTGTCCCACCGCTGAGTCGTCTTTGGGGCACACCGGGGGGAGCTGGCTGAAACGAACGCTCTACTGAAAGTTCCTGACATGGCCAATCCGTTCTTATATTCAGTGGTTGGGCAACGGCATCTGCCATCAGACAATTGGGGACAATTATTGTGGCGCATGCCAGGTTCCGTAACAGACCACCCATGGGCAGATTTCCAAACAAACAAGGTCAATTCGGTGCCCGCAAGCAACCGCAATGACCTATCGGTGGTTAGTTAGACTTTACGACCAGGTTGTTGCAAAACTTAATTAAAAGCCGTTTCTGCTTGATATAGCTTGGCGCACATAGGTCACAACATCTACTGAAGACTGAGGGTCAGATTATAGGAAGCATCGCTAGAGATGCCGCCGACAACTACTTGGTAATCGCCGGTGTGGGGCAAGAAAACCGTCTCATTATTGGCGCTAAATGCCAGGATGTAACCGCTGGGGGAAATGATATCAAAAGCAGCGTTATTTTCTGTGGCCTGGAGGCTGATACTCATCTGCTGACCACCGTTAGCGTTGAACAGATAAATATCCCGGTCCCCTCGCACTACCCTATTGCTAGCAATGACATAGCGTTTGCCAGGGTCGAACTCAATCCGTTCGGTTCTGGCATTATTCGCTCCGGTCAGCAGATCCTTGGCTTCAAGACCATTGTGATCTTGGAAGGCCGGATCAACAAGTTCACAGTCCGTTAGATTGAGGACGTTGTCTTTGGTTTGCAGTGTATTGCTGGTTAATATCCAGGTATCACGGGTGTCTTTGACGTCTTTATCAATCCAGGTGGTAACGTCGACTACGGATGTGTCTTCGATTAGTGAACCTGAAAACACTTGGGCATAGGTTGTTGAACCGTTTGCTGCTTCGGTTTGAACCGATGAGCGCACATCGCCGCTAATCTGATGGTTGTCGAGGGTTAAACGCAAATACGTTGCGCGCATGCCGTTGTTTAATAAGTAGCAATAGCGACCTGGATCCAGCTCAAACGTCTTCGAGATGGACGCTGAGATGGTTCGAGGTGTGGATGCTTCAGGTGCGATCGCACCTGATCTAATCGTTTCCCGAGGGCTACATCCTATAAGCAAGCTGAGCAAACTAACAGTCAGCAGACTAATTGAAGTAAAGCGCATCATGATGACAAGCCTATCCTGGATAGGAATTGTGACGATGAATTTTAGCCGTGGTAAATGCGACTGCTCACCACAACATTAACGAGTCAGTTCAACTATTGCCTGGGTGATGCAACTCAACTCGGCAGGCTCAATGATATAAGGCGGCATAGTGTATATAAGGTTACCAAAGGGGCGTAGCCATACACCGTGCTCTACTACCTGTGGCTGAATTACAGCCATATCCACCGGTTCATGCAGTTCGACAACGCCAATGGCTCCTAACACCCGCACGTCTTTGACTAAGGATGATGCCCGGCAGGGGGCTAGCTCTTGCTTTAGCTGTGCCTCGATTGTCTGGATTTTGGCTTGCCAATCGTAGCTGTCTAAAATGGCAAGATTCTCTAAGGCGACGGCACAGGCCAAAGGATTGGCCATAAACGTAGGACCATGCATAAACACCCCTGCTTCGCCCTGGCTAAACACCTGACTAATGTGGGGTGTGGTGAGCGTTGCCGCCAGCGACATAAACCCACCGGACATGGCCTTGCCGATACACAAAATGTCAGGGGAAATCTTTGCATGTTCGCAGGCAAAGAGCTGCCCCGTACGCCCAAAGCCTGTGGCGATTTCATCCAGAATTAACAGCACACCATACTGGTCACAGAGCTCTCTGGCACGACGCACATAGTCGGGACTGTAAAACCGCATGCCCCCAGCCCCCTGCACCACAGGTTCAAAGATGGCTGCGGCGATCTGTCCATGGTTTTCCGCCAAAAGTTGTTCAAAACTAACAATATCGCTGTCATCCCACAGTCCCCAGAACGGAATCTGAGGAATATCGGCAAAATACTGTTGTCGAAGAACCTTGCTAAACAGATGGTGCATGCCGTTAACGGGGTCACACACCGACATGGCATCAAAGGTGTCGCCATGGTACCCGCCGCGCACCGTTACAAAGCGATGCTTCCCAGGCTTGCCCAGGTTATACCAATACTGAATCGCCATCTTCATGGCCACTTCCACAGACACTGAACCAGAGTCGCAGAAGAACACCTGCTGGAGTGGTTCTGGCGTGAGTTCCACTAATCGCTGAGCCAGTTGCACCGCCGGTTGGTGGGTAAGACCGCCAAACATCACGTGGGACATGCGATCAATTTGATCGCGAGCTGCCTGGTTAAGCCGGGGATGGTTATACCCATGAATGCAGGTCCACCAGGAGGACATGCCATCCACCAGGGTCAGCCCTCCCTCTAGCTCAATGTAAACGCCCTGTGCCGACTTGACCGGGAAAATGGGTAACGGATTGGGCATGGCGGCGTAGGGATGCCACACATGTTGGCGGTCAATGGTGAGTAGCTGGTCCGTGGGTAAGGATTGCATCGGTGTTTGGATTGGGGTGGGTTAACCGCTGACGCTATGGGCTAAGCACTAGTTATTTAACAGTGACTGTGATTTTCTCTGAGATAACGGGTTTTTCGTGGGGAATATGGCTATAGTTGCCCAGTACCAACTGTAGACTGTGTTTGCCCGGTTCTAGGGTCAGCTGAGTTTCGGTTTGACCGGCACCATAATGGAGAACTTGTTCAGAACCTTGCAATGGCTCTGTTAGAGTAGGTAGCCTGACTGCCTGACACAAATCCTGTAACCCAGAATCCATAAGGATCGACAAGGAAATGGGCAGAGGGCATGCAAAGCTGAAGATACCAAACCATCAGCGTGATATGCATGTCAGCCTCTACCCAACTGTATGATCAATTGTTGCCCTTCCTGCGTCAACATAGCCGTTACAAAGACCTCCGGCATCTGAAAACACTGGCTTGGATGGTCAGTGCCCTGATCTGTAGTGGTCAACTTAGCCTCCCCGCTTGGGAACCCTACGTCCCCAGTCGGGCGACTCAGGCCCAGAGCTTTGAACGTCGGTGGCATCGCTTTTTCATCAACCGATTCATTGATGTCAAGGGGTTGTATCTGCCGCTGGTGTTGTTAGCGCTCACCAACTGGCGGGCTCATCGACTCTATCTAGCATTGGATACGACCATGCTGTGGAATCGCTATTGTATGATTCACCTGTCGGTTGTGTGTTGTGGACGAGCGGTACCACTTCTATGGCGGGTATTAGAGCATGAAAGTGCCATGGTTGCGTTCGATGAATATCGACCCTTGTTACGGCGTGCCCGTTGGCTGTTGCGTCGGCATCCCAACACGATGTTGTTAGCTGACCGAGGGTTTGCCAACCATGACCTCATGAGTTGGTTGCAAGCGAGTGGTTGGCACTATTGTTTGCGCATTGCGTGTGATGTTCATCTCCACGGCCCATGCCGTCATCCCATTGAAGTACAAGCGCTGTGGCCTCCCAAAGGAGAAGCCACTCTCTATGAGAACGTGGGGCTCTGGCAAGATGGTGAGCATCGATGTAATTTAGTCTTGGCAACCGTGCGAGGGACGAAGGAATCCTGGGCGGTGATTACGGATGAATCACCGAGTCTACAAACGTTGTGGCAATATGCCTTGCGGTTTCGGGTTGAGGAGTTGTTTTTAGATAGCAAATCAGGAGCCTTTGAACTCGAAGACTCTCGCATTCGATCCGCTCAAGCTCTAGAGCGTCTCTATTTGGTGGCCGCCATTGCCTTGTTATACGGCACCACTCAAGGCATGGCGGTGCAGTGTGAAGGCTTACGTCAACAGGTGGATACCCATTGGAGACGAGGGCTCAGCTATCTCAAAATTGGCTTACGGTGGCTCAAGGGAGTCGTTCACAAAGGTCGGACTCTTCTGAAACCAGTCCCCTTATTGCCCAAAGACCCAGACCCTTGTTTTGCGTCCAACAAGGCTGAGCAACGTTACTATGACCTGATTTGGTTTTCCCGTATTCGGTCAATACGATGTCGGACTTGAGATATTAATGGGGGCATCTGAGATGTGTCAGTCAGTCAGGTAGGTAGCTCATCGACATCGACGAGTAAATGATGATGACCTGTATTGGGACGATCTATCCCGGCAGGGGCAATTCCCATGCCCGACAAGCCAAACTGCACGGTGAAGGGCGCTGTGACCGTATCACCATTGCTGGGAGAAATAATATAAGCGGCGGCAGATTCGGGTGCAGGGGAGAGGTTTGCTGCATAGACTGGATGTACAAATAGGCCAACTAGAATAGTCAGCCATAGGGCGGCAAGAGCAAGGCTATACCGAAGACAAATCACCATGAATAACACACTCGGAAACAAACATTATCACAAACATTATCTATGGTAAGCCGTTGCGTTGCCACCACGGTCATATCCCTAACTGTCACAGTTCTAATGAATGATTTTTCAGGGGTTATAGCGTTAAAATTATAGTCCACTCAGAAAAAGTGTCCTCTGTTTTTACGCGTTCCTAGGGACTAAACGATACAACAAGACCATGCAAGCGAGGTTCAGTAATCTCTGGTGCTAAATACCCATGGAAAACTAGCCCGTCTGCCATAAAACGTTTCGAGGAATTCAACCATGATGTTCAATCGTATTCTTTGCACGCTGGGGCTAACGGCTGCTGTTCTTGCTGCAGCTCCCCTAACCGCATTTGCTCAAGAAGCACCTGACTATAACTATGTCGGGATTGGTGGTGGTGACGAAGGATTTGTTGTTAACGGCAAACTCTCTCTTTCTGATAATCTTTCTGTCCGTCCCGCTGTCAGCACTGACTTTGACTTTGATGATGACGAAGATGTGGCCTATGTACTGCCCATCACCTATGATTTCAATTCTCTTGATCCCGCTGGTCGCCTTAATCCCTTCCTAGGTGCTGGTATCAATGGTGAGCTCGGTGATGATAGCTCCATTGAAGCTGCTGTAACCGGTGGAGCAGACTATCGTGTTAATGACAAATGGTTGGTTAACGGCTCTGTTGTGTGGTCTCCATTCCAGGATGGTGACGATGATGTTGACTTCATCGCTGGTGTTGGATATAGCTTTTAACTAAAATCTCCTAGGCTGAAGATTTTAAATCAGGGTTATGACATCAGGGGAGCTCCCCATCTCAATAAAACAGCCCTGCCGTGGCGGGGCTGTTACCAACACTAAGGATATTCTTAAATGTTGTCTGCTTCCGCAATCTCTGTGTTACTGGGAAACGTTGCAGTGTCAAAAAACTCAGAAAATGCCTCATTTAAGACGGCATATCCCTGGGCATTGAGGTGCAACTCATCTTTGCCAAAATCTTGGGGAATCATGCCTTTTTCATCGGCAATGGCTGAAAAACCATCAAACACCAGTACTTGATCACTTTGCAAGGAGTCAATATATCCATTGACCTCATAAATGGCTTGGGCTATGTCATCTGACCAAACGGGTTTGCGTACAAACGGCACTTCTCCCACTGGAAGAATAGTGGATATGATGACCGTGGCTCCCAGTGCTTTAGCATCTTCTGCTATTTGTCGAATGTTAGCGCGGCAAAGATCGATGATGACATTGCGTTCATCGGGCATCAGTGGAATGGCTTTGAGATCATTTATGCCTACTTGAATGACAACAATGTCTGGTTCTAAATCTCCTAAATGGAAATCGAATCGTTGACTTGTTTGTGCAGAGGTTTGACCGCCAACACCACGGTTGACAAATTCATACCCCTTAATTTGAGGGGTAGGCCAATCAGCAGCTCTAGAGTCTCCGAAAATAATGACTCGTTTATTGTCTCCCTTGTCATTCAAGTTAGAGTCTGGCTTATAGTAGCTAAGGCCCAGCGGATCTAAACGGACTTGATTGAGTTCAACGTAGTATTTTGCGAGTTGTCCGTATAGGAAAAAATTGAGCGCTACTGAAGCACCTACAAGAGGGATCCCCAAATACAGCAGCAGTGAGCTAACCTTGACCATTTTCATAGGGCCGTTTGCGGTATAAATTTGTTTGATCTAGAAGGACACTGTAATAAACCTTGACGACTAATGGTCCAACATAATTTGTTCCAAGCTACAGTATGTAACTTTATCGCTAACACCCTGAATGAGTTATGGGGAGATGCTTTACGCCTGCTTTAAATCTTTGGCAAAATTTTGTAAGGCTAAGGTGTTGTACTTAGGCGGTTAGATACTGCGTCAAGATTCAACTATTGATAAGGGTGTATATGGATAGTTTGTCAGAAGTGAGTTTTCTGGTAGCCAATATCAGGTGAACTACTCATGACTAGTTCACTATTCAGTACTCAGTTGTCTCATCCGAAATTTTCAGTTTGAGGCCTCTGTGTTTAAACGGCAACTGTTGCCATTTAACCCTGAGGCAAGGCATAACCATATATGACTGTTGGGTCTATTCACCGTTTGCTTTATGGTTGCTGAGACTGCGTTATTCTTTCCACCTAAACCTAAACCGTTATTGATTCGGTTGGTGCAGAGTGTGTCATATCTGGTGCTACAGCGGTTGTACCGATGCGGATTAGTGGTGTCTGATGACGACGTGGCTAAACTGCGGGCATTGGATGGAGCACGAGTGGTTTATGTGTGTAACCATCCCACTATGGAAGACGGTATGGCGCTATTTAGCCTGGCGGCACGGGTAGGCCAACTGTGGCACTATATTGTGGCTCGGGAGTCGTTCAAAGGGCTGCAGGGATCATTTTTACAATGGATGGGCTGCTACTCTATTCGCCGGGGATTGGGGGATAGGGCTAGCATTGCTCAGACGCTGAGTCTGTTAAGGGAACCTGGGGTTCAGGTGGTGATTTTTCCAGAAGGTGGCTGCTCTTATCAAAATGATACGGTGATGCCGTTTCGGTCGGGGGCAATCCAAATGCCGATGCAGGTAATCGCGCAGCTGATGAAGAAGACCCCCGATGCGGATTTGTATGTTGTGCCGATTTCGCTGAAGTATCGCTATACTCAGCCGATGACGTCAGTTATCCAGGAGACATTGCAGGGTCTGGAGGACGAACTCGGTTTAGTGTCTGAAGATCCCCAGGACTTTTATCAGCGGTTACTTGCGATCGCATCCCTGATCATCACACGTATAGAAACAGAATTTGGCTTAACTAGGGAACCGGATCAAGACTGGAACCAACGGATCAGCCGTTTGCGGAATCATGTCATCAGTCAGTGTGAACAGCAGCTGGATCTAGAATCCAATGGGGCACCGATTCGAGAACGAGTTTATCGGATCCAGGCATTATTAGAGGCAGAAGAACCGAAAACGGTTGCTGAAGGGGATGCCCTCTATTGGACGACGGTAAGATTGCTGAATTTTGATGCCATTTATGATGGTTATGTTGCCGCTAAACCTACTCCGGAGAGGTTTCTAGACACATTGATGCGTTTAGAACGAGAGGTGTATCAAGTTGAGCATATTCAGCCTAAGGCTCATCGCCAGGCTGTTTTCCGAGTCGGTGAACCGATTAATCTAAAAGATTACGTCAAGGAATTTCGAGCTGATAAGGCAGGAACCGTGGCTCGGCTCACAAAACAGTTACGCACAGCTGTGCAAGACAATTTAGCTGTGTAGTAGGGGCTGTGCCTTGTGCCAGCCCCTACAAAATATTCGTTGTGATGAGCAATTTTCTCTCTCTTTTGTTTCCCAGGTTGCTGTTATCTAAACAGATTAATAACAGAACAGAGAGTTTCTTTTGCATCTCTTCATCCACAGATGTCACCCAGATTATCGGGACAGGTTTGATCGTCAATATCAATGCCGCTGAGGTCGAGCAGTTGCCATTCTCCTTCTACAGCGGGGGTGAGAATTTCACCGATGGGACTAATATCTGTAAAGGGATTGTAACCAACATTGAGGGAGCGAATGGTGGGGATCTCAGCAACAGGTGCGATACTGCCGATTTGGTTGTAGCTAATATCTAGGGTGGTGAGTTGCTCTAGGGCTGTGAGGGCAGTAATGTCCTGTAGCTGGGTGTTGGCAAGACGTAGGGTTTGCAGCTGAGTGAGCTGAGCAATGGGGGCTAAGTCGCCAATGACGTGTCCGCTGAGGTTGAGATCAGTGAGATTGGGAGTTGCGATCGCAATTATATGCAAATCCACACCCGTCGGAAAATCTACCATCAAACCGTTGTCTGGCAAGTAGTTCCTCTGTATCTGTGCCCCCCGTAAAACCTCCATCGCAGCCAGCTGCTGTGTGGCTACATTACAGTTGCTAATGCCCAATGCCGACATCAAAGCTTCCACCGTTTGCCAGGAATAAGGGCGGCTGTATAGGGCGCTACTCCACTCGCCTGACACCCCTTGAAATGCTTCGCACAAGTCAGCAAATGTGGGTTGAGGCAGTTCTATTCCATAGGTCGCAACTGGTGTAATGACCACAGTGCACCAGACGGTAGCTGCGCCAGCTAGTAAATGCATTGCCAAATGGTTGAGTTTGGGCATAATTACCTTTTAGGCACTAGACTCAACAGCATTGGACCATTAATTCCTCCCAACAGCCATTAATCTTTAATAACCATTCATATTTCGCAGATTTTAGATACTCAAGATACCTTGTCTTTTTTATCGTGATAATTTCTTAAACATATCAAAGAACTCTCTTTGACCTCAAGAAGTCAAAAGAATTCAAATTCAGAAACTAAAATGGGAACAATCAAAACGATCTTCTTCAGTGCTATCGTTCTCATCATAGAAAGTATCGAAAATCACACAGGGTTCTGACCCCTGTATGACTTGCAACAATTGGTCGTTTGGTCATTTCGTAGCCACCATCACATGACAGAATCGCTATCATAGGAGAGAATGAAGTATGGCATCTAGGATCCGGTCGCAAGATTGTCCCATCAATGGTGGGGAATGGAGTTTATCTTGCTATGAGATTAGGTAGGGTGAGGGTCTATCGGTAATTACGTATTTTAATACGACGATATAAAAAGGCCCGATAAATTCTTCCGCAAATTCCGTATTCATTACTTCATGATGTGCGGAAGTCCCTATAGGACCAGGGTAATCTTAATATCAGGTAGTCTTGTCAGTCAGGTTTTCTATGGAAGGAGCGCAGCCATCGCTTCAAACCCAGCAGCGTGTCCTTGCCGCAATTGTGGTAACAGATGCTGTTGGGTTTAGTGCCCAGATGTCCTCTGATGAAGAACGGGCACTGGCGATTATTAATCGAGATCTTAAGCAGATTGCCGGACTGTGCAATGTGTTTAAGGGCCAGGTGCTTAAATCAACTGGCGATGGTCTATTGATGTGCTTTTTTAGCGCAGCTCAGGCCGTAGCTTGTGCACTGAATATTCAAAAAAAACTGCGCGGGGATAGCAAGCGGGATAGCTTTGACCATCGCATTGGCATTCATCTAGGCGATGTGTACATCAACAATTCCGACGTTATGGGGAATGGCGTCAACATTGCGGCTCGTTTAGAAAGCTTTGCGGCCCCTGGTGAAATCTGTGTTTCTCAGGTGGTTTATGATGTCGTCAAAAGTCGCCTAGATTTAGATGCGACATTTCTTGGCCCGCTAAATCTTAAAAATATTCAAGAATCAGTCCCTGCTTATCAGCTACGGCCAGCCATTGAGCTGGAGGTGTCTGATGCGGAGATGACCCGGCCATTTTTTGCTGAAGGGTTTGAAGGCTATGCCTTTGAGAGCCCGATTGATCAGGCTTTACAAAGCCTAGGTGACCATCCCGACCATCTGCGGATCAAAAAACTGATTTTTGGTACCTGTCAAAACCTGTGGGAAAACGACACTACCGTTCTGGATCAGTTTTCATTGCAGCATCTGATTGACGCATTGATGCAGCGCAATCCGTCAGTGGAGCATTGCCGTGCGAGTCTTTACCGCATTGTGGCTACCCTCAACCATAAAGAGGTCTACTCTGATGTGGCTGAGGTGATTCTGCAGGCCATTACGCCGTTATATATAGAACGGGCGGCCAGTTTACTTCCTGGTGGGGAGCCAGAAGAAGCTAAGGATGCGGCAGAAGAGAGTGTAGAGGAATCTAAGGATCGCTATCAACAGGTGGCGGATGAGCTAGAGCGAGATTCCCAGATTATCCGGATCAAAAAAGTTTTATATTGTCTGTGCCATAAAGTTTGGGAAACGGATATCCGTAAAATTGAGCAAGCGGATACGGCGATTTTGATACAGCAGCTGTATCAGCTGACACCAACACCCAACGATCTTAAATATCGGTTACGTCATTTATTGCACCATCTAAATCGCAAAACTGAATACACCAAAATTGTAAATATTATTTTTAAGGCCTTTCATCCCCTTTATAGTGCTCAAACTGAGCTGATCCCGATGTCAACACCGGGGTTCCCCACTGCCAACGACACCGATAGTCCAGAAACCTGTTTTGGGGATCTGCCGGTGGGTGTTCATCCTGAAAATACCGTCGCCTACTCAGCGAAATCTTTAGAAGGACCTTCTATGGAGGTGGCCCAGGTGAAAGACCGGGCCGATCTGTTTGAACTCAGGCTCGACATCATCAAATATTGCAACCCGCTACGGGCTAAAATCTTGCTGCATTCCACCCTTTACAGTCCCTTTACCGGAAGTTCACAAGAGTGGTCATTGCTGCGTAGTAAAACCTTAGAAGACTTTTTACGAGAAGTTTTCAACTATTGTTCTTCATTCCAAGACTTGGAAAGTAAATTATCTATTATTGTTCACTGTTTAGAAGACACCGATGACAATGAGCCAGTTGTCACTGCTATTTTGAATGCGATTAAACCCTATTACGCTGAACCAGACAAAGTGGTCATTCCTGTAGATAGTGCTAGAGCTGCTGTGTCTGCTGTTACCTCAATGAGGCCTGCATCCTATGGATAATGCTGCTGAACTATTAGCCTGTTATAACAGTGGCCAAAAGGACTTTAGTGGTCTGTGCCTAGCGAATTTACAGATGCCAAAAGTAGATTTGATCGGCGCGAACTTTTCGAAGGCCGATCTAGAACGTACGGATCTGATGTTTGCCTATTTGAGCCGGGTGAATATGCAGCAGGCGAACCTTAGTCATGCCAACCTGAGCGGCGTCAATCTGAATCAGGCGAATCTGATTTATACCAATCTGAGTGATGCTAATTTGCACGGCGCGAGTTTACAGGGGGCTGATCTGCGGGGGGCTGATCTAACTCTGGCCGATCTATTTGATGTGAATTTAGCCGATGCCGACCTCCGTAATGCTGACCTGAGCGGCGCGAATTTAACTGGGGCTTGTCTACGGGGGGCGAATCTGCGGCAAGAACTGCGCAGTGAGCAAACAATTTTGCGGGGTGCCCATTTGCGTCAGGTGGATCTGCGTGGGGCCAACCTTAAAGGGGCGGATCTGGCCAATGTCGATCTGAGTGGTGCCAACCTGAGTGAGGCGTTTCTCAAAGATGCTGATCTGCGCAATGCCAACTTGAATGGTGCCAACCTTAAAGGTGCATCATTGGCAGATGCCCAGTTAGAAGGTGCTAATTTGCGTTATGCCAATTTGACCCGCACCCGTGCCCAGCGGGCAAATCTATCTGGCTGCGATTTTACCGGTGCTGATCTAAAGGGTGTGAACCTTACTGATACTAAGCTCTGTGGTGCTCAACTTTTCCAGATTGTTATGGTTGATGCCCGGTTGCTGCGCTCTGACCTCAGTCGAGCTAATCTAAGTGGTGCTGACCTGACCCAGGCTGACTTGACTAATGCTTATTTGGGGCGCACTAATTTAGGCGAGGCAAATCTGACTGACGCAATTTTGTTTAAGGCTGAACTGAGTAGTGCGAACTTAGCTGGCGCTAAACTCAGTGGTACGACTATGCCTGATGGAAAAGTGCAGGGCTAATAGTGAGTTGTTAATCTAGACCTCCTCGCAAGCAAGTGAGTGACCCGTTAGGGAGGTCATCATTTGAGGTGTGGATATGATCGGGAACTTGTTGTCTAGGTCGGTTCTGGCGAGAACAATGGATTTGTAGGTGTCGGGGCCGTAGGTTTGTTCGCAATAATGAATAATATTAAATTGCGTAGTTGATTCTCTGAGTTGACTTCTTGCCTCTGCATTAAACGTTGGTAATGCACGTAGTATTCAGTATTCGTCAGGAACTCCTATGGAAAGCTTTCAGCCTCTGAACATTCCTATATCAAAGTGAACGAATACAACTAATTTTTCAGCTAGAGCATAATGCCTGTGAATAGCTATAAATTTCTACGTCTAACTGAATATGCTAGTGTTGCTGCTACTGTCGTTGGTGCGATCGCAACCATATCAACTCAGCAAGTCGCCTATACAGCGGTTCCTCTAGCCTTTAGCGTTAGCCTGAATTTAATCAGCCGTCGCCAGCAAGAAAAACTTTTAGAGCAACGCTTCAGCCAAACCCAAAAAGAGACTGATCAGCAACTACAGCAAATTCAGCGACGACTAAAAAAATTAGATCTCTCAATTGTCGATGTAACTTCATCTGTTCAGACCGATAGTCAAGCCCTATCTGAGCAAGCTACCCAACAGATTCAATCGCTCTCCAGCGAGATTAGCTCACTGCAAGAGCACCTCGTTCAACAAAGCACCACCAGTCAAACAAGTATTGACCAAGTCGCGGAGGAGTTGCGGCAGCTACAGCTATCGGTTCCAGAGGCCATCTCCTCAGCTCAACATGATAGTCAGTCGCAAGTTGAGCGTTTGGCTGAGCGAATTCAAGGACTGTCTAACGATACCCAATCGCTACGGGAGCGCCTAACTCAACAAAGTGATATCAGTCAAACAAGTATCGACCAAGTTGCTGAAGAGTTACGGCAACTACAAGTATTGGTCACAGAAACAATTGCATCGACACAGCGCGATCGTCAGTCTCTATCTGAGCAAGCTACCCAGCAGGTTCAATCACTTTCCAGCGAGATCGACTCACTACGGGAGCAACTTGTTCAACAAGGGACCAGTAGCCAAACCAGCCTCGATCAAGTTACTGAGCGTTTTCGGCAATTACAAGTATCGGTCACTGACCTCACAGTTCGTTCTGAGAGAGTGCTTGACCAAGTTGCGAGTACCCTAGCCGAGACCCGCGAACAGGTTATCCGTGAGCAGCAGACTAATCTGGAGGCAACAACTCAGAGTCTAAGCAGCAACATTACTCAGCTACAGGATGAACTGAATAGACTCAAGCTAAATGTTGATGAGTTTAGGGCTCGGCTTGAAGCTAGTTTCCCAACACCTAAACCAGATTTTCCACATAATATTATTCCAAATCTGCCTACTGAGGATGAGTGCGATCGCGTAATTGTCTTAGGCATTGATTTTGGTACTGGCTTCACCAAAGTTTGTTTTTGGGATGTGGGAAGTGACCAAGCTGAGATTGTCACGTTCGCTTCATCGACGGCAGCGGAACCTACGCTTGAACAGGCCCTAATTCCCACAAAGCTTGCCATTTTGAGCGATGATACCCTGTTGACAGGACTTACTATGACCGAATGGGAAAATAGCCCCCATTCTATTAAGCGGTCAATAGACTTCATTAAAATGCGTCTGGCAGACTTAGATATGCCTGCAGCTGACTCCTGGCGGCTTGAACAGGTACCTGAGTTAGATGACCCTGGAGCTGTTGAGAGCATTTGTGCTTATTATCTCAGTCAGATAGTCACACGTTCTCAAGCTTGGATTCGAGAGAATCGTCCCGATCTCTTTAAAGATCAAACAGTCCATTGGAGCGTCAATATTGGTGTTCCGGCAGCCTATTGTGATCCCAGTAACTCGCCGACTTTAGAACGTTTCCATCGAGTGCTTTCCTTGGCTTGGGTCTTAAACTACAGTCCCTTAGAGTCTACAAAGCTTACTCTAGCAACACTCCAGCAGTTAATAGCCCATCTTCAGTATTGGATGACTACAAACGCTTCCCAAGAATTGTTAGCTTGCATTACTATCCCAGAAATTACTGCGGCAGCCTGGTCTTTCCTAAGCTCGCGAGCCGCTCAAGATGGGTTTTACACCCTTTTTGACGTTGGTGATGGGACTCTTGATGGTTCTGCATTCCGATTTTGGCGAGAAGATGGAACTCGGCATTTGGATATTTATGAAACTGAGGTGCAGCCTTTTGGAGTCACTGCACTAACCAAACAGGCTGCAGATGAACTTAATCGATCAATGGAGTCTATTCAACACAGTATGACCTACTCCGATGATCCAGAACTACACCAGCAAATTCAAGAGAGCCAGAGCAGAAATAAAGTACAGAGGCTTGTTGCTAGTGTTGTGGCCGGTGGCAATAAAAAACATCACAGTGTACGGAGTATCTTCATGAATGATGATATTGGTACTAATTTGAGAGTATTAGTCGGTGGTGGTGGTAGTAATATCCCATTTTTCCAAGATACGATTGAGTCTACCTATGATGTCTTCAATCATGAGGGGCTTAAGATTCCTCCCTATAAAGTCAAGAAGATTCCTTCACCAGAAAATCTCGCTACTAACGGACTTGCATCTAAAGAGTTTGGGCGATTCACTGTCGCCTATGGGCTCTGTATGCTTGCCTATGAAGATTCTGACTTTATGCGCTTACCTAGTCAGGTAAGAAAGGGTGAAGCACCTACACAAATAAAATATTTTTCTCGAGAAAGATACGAAAACACGTGAGACACGATGTAAAAACTTATAAGAAAGTCCATGTCATCAACAACTAATTGGAATCCAGAAATACCGGGACAGGATATACGATTGAAAGCTAATCCTGGAAAGCGGGGTAAAACAACCGGACGGATCAGGCGCTTGGGTAAGCTTACTCTGGTAGAAATTGAATTTGGTCCGGCTGAAAAGATATATAGACCCAAAAATCTGCTCGAACTTTGTGGCGATGATGAAAGTATTGAAGGCTTAATCCGGCAGGGACGCTTTGGCGGACCGGATGACCTAAGGCGTATTCTGACCTTTGAGAAAGTGAAAGGTCGGCTGACGAATGTGTTTTACAGTATGGAGGCTAGCCAAACAGATTTCTATCCTCATCAGTTTAAGCCGGTTCTCAAGTTCCTTAATTCTCCGGTAGGTCGTCTTTTGATTGCGGATGAAGTGGGCCTCGGTAAGACCATTGAAGCAATGTATATCTGGAAAGAACTCCAAACCCGAGAGGAGGCCAGACGCTTACTGATCGTATGTCCAGCGATGCTACGCCAAAAATGGCAGGATGACCTACGACAGCGGTTTAATATTTTTGCAGATATTGTGGATGCAAACGAGCTGTTGCGACGGGTAAGGCTATGTCTTGAGCACCAACAACCTCAATCATTTGTCTGTATTGCCAGTCTTGAAGGATTGCGTCCAATACGCAACTGGGAAGATATTAATGTTACCAATGCCCGTGCTGAGCTAGCACGCCTGCTAGATGCTAACCCTAGCAGTGAGGCCCTCAGCCTATTTGATCTGGCCATCATTGACGAAGCTCACTATCTGCGTAATCCAGCGGCGGCAGGTAATCAATTAGGGCAGCTGATTCGTGATGCTGCCAAACACCTTATTCTGCTCACGGCTACACCGATTCAAACAGATAGCGCTAATCTATATCAGATACTGCGAATTATCAGCCCTGATGACTTTTTTAATGCTGATATTTTCAACAATATGCTGGAGGCGAACGAACCCGTTGTCCAAGCATTACGCTATTTATGGGCTAGCCCGCCAGAGCCTGCTAAAGCTCGTAAGGCTTTACAACGGATTTCAACCTCTGGATACTTTGCGGATAACCCTTTACTTGAGCAAATCCAACAGAACCTATCAAACCTGGCTCAGACTGATGAAAGTAAACGAATTGAGCTTGGTTACAAACTTGAAAAAGTATCTTTACTGGGGCAATACATTACCCGTAGCCGTAAACGTGATGTATTGAGAAACCGAGTCAAGCGTAAGCCTCAGACGCTGGAAGTACACTTTTCGTCTTTAGAGCAAGACGTCTATAACCGCGTTAGCGAATATATTCGTGAACAGGGTAAAGGCCGAAAAGGTGCTCCGCTCTTTCAACTAATCTCCAGACAGCGTCAAATGACAAGTTGCATGGTAGCTGCACTGGAAGCTTGGCAGAATGATGCTTCTCTAAGTACTTTAGTTGACGAAGCTCTTTGGGAAGACTTCGGTCAAATATCGGAGCAAAGTAATCCTCATTCATCTTCTATCACTACACCTTCAGCCCTAAAGAAAGTGAACATTCAAGACTTGGAGGATTGTGACAGCAAATACTCAGAGCTTCAGGGCTTTCTTCAAAAACAACTAAAGAAAAATCCTAACGAGAAATTTGTTATATTTGCCTACTTTCGAGGGACCTTACGATATCTACAACGTCGCTTAGAAGCTACTAATATCTCCAACTGTCTGATTATGGGAGACATGGGAGACGATAAGTGGGCAACAGTGGAACGGTTTCGCCAAGACGATGGGCCTTCGGTCCTGCTATCGTCTGAGGTCGGTAGCGAAGGTATTGACCTACAGCACTGTCACTTTCTGGTTAACTACGATCTGCCATGGAACCCGATGCGAGTAGAGCAGCGTATTGGTCGTTTAGATCGATTAGGACAGTCAGCAGAGAGTATCTCCATCATTAATTTTAGTTTAGTTGATACTATCGAAGAAAGAATACTAGAGCGGCTTTATGATCGCATTCAGGTGTTTAAAGAGAGTATTGGCGATATTGAAAGTATTCTAGGTCAGGCTACTGAAAAGCTATTAGTTGATCTCTTTTCTGCCGATTTAACCCCTAAGGAAAGAGAAGAACGAGCCATGCAAACAGAAAATGCGATTATCAATGAACGACTTCTCCAAAATGAGCTAGAAAACGAAGCTGTCAATATGTTGGCTTTTTCAGATCACATTTTGGACTCTATCAATCAGAGTTTAGATCAGGGGCGATGGCTACAGCCCGACGAACTGTTAGCCTTTGTAGAAGATTGTTTTTCTCGTTACTACCCTGGCACGGTCATTGAGCCAAAACCCAATGAACCTAAGCTGTATAACATTACATTATCCGAGCAGGCCAAGATTGACCTACAATTTTTTATAGGCAAAAATCGCTGCGCTACACCGACACAGCTGCATAATAGACCCATGAACTGTTTTTTTGATCCTAAAATTTCGGACAGTATGGGTAAGCGCA
Source organism: Leptolyngbya sp. PCC 7375 (assembly GCF_000316115.1). GTDB lineage: Bacteria > Cyanobacteriota > Cyanobacteriia > Phormidesmidales > Phormidesmidaceae > Leptothoe. Next base: position 5,731,408 of record NZ_JH993797.1, on the reverse strand, counting down.
ATGAGCTTTTAGACCCAACTCATCCTCTGATTCTATGGATTCGCGAGCGATATACTACGTCGGAGCAAACTCTACATCCAGTATCTGCCATCAAAACACAGGTAGACGAGACCGATTTATCATCCGGACTGTATGCCTATTCAGTGCACCGCTGGACATTTTCAGGCATTAAAACAGAAAGTCAAATCGCTTACAAAATTATTCGTATAGACGATGGCCATGTCCTATCCGATCAAGACTCTGAGGCCATACTTTCTACGCTAATGAAACAGGGACAGACCAAGCCCAATGCACAAAATTTCATTGAGGATATTGACGGTGTGCTTGTATGTCTGTTGACCTGTGATGAACATATTGATACAGCATTTAACCAGGCACTTGAAGACTTCTATATTGATAACGAGAATCGCTGTAATATTCAAGAAAAGAGTGCCCGTGCCTTTGCAGAACGCAAACAGCGTGAATTAGAATCTCGTTTAGACCGTTTTCGTCAGGCGGGTAAAACCCAAATTATTCCAGCAACAGAGGGACAACTTAAAAAGGTTAAGCGAGAGCTGGAAGTTAAGCTTAAAAATATTCAAGAAAAACGTGATGATCTAACCTGTGAGCCTAAACCTTTAGCTGCTGGCGTTATCTTCGTCGAAGAAAAAATTGGTTAATAAGGTACTCCATATTTGAAGTTGTCGTAACTGTAGTTTTAGAAGAGACATTGACAAATTATTAATGGCAAAAACTAAAGGACGTGCTGGACGTAATATTCGTTTATTGGCCTTTTCCCGACGCTACAAAGCAGTATGTTCTTTTGCAGGTGCAGGCATCATGGTTTACCTGCCGTTCGCACTGGCTAAATTTATCAACGCAATTCTACAGCCACTGACTGAGTCGAACTCTGGCGCGGCTACTGAATCAGCTATTCCGCCTATCATCTACGTTGCCTTTACAGTGTTTGCTATGGGCCTGATTGCCAATGGTATCTTCCTATGGAAACGAGCCAATCATGCCGACCAGGGCGCTAAAGGCGAAGAAGATACCGCCCATGAACTCCATCCTCTCGCAGATAGGGGTTGGCAGATTGAGTATGGCAAACGACTCAGCAAAGGACGCGGCGATATCGACATCATTTGCGTATCACCCAACAACAAAACCTATGTGATCGACGTAAAATCCCATAGAGGAACCGTTTTTACCGATGGCAAGCAACTATGCCTCCGTATGGGCAAGCAACAGTATCCGTTTGAAAAAGATTTTCTTTCCCAAGTAACCAAACAAGCTTTACAGGTAAAGAAAAAAACAGGGGCTAACTTTGTTACACCGATTATTGCCTTCTCTGCGGCTAGGGTTGCGATCGCATCTGGCAAAGTAAAGCATGTCCATGTTATTGAAAAAACTAAACTGGCCTCGCTGTTACGCTCCTTAGGCTAGTCAAGCCACAAGATTTACAAATCAGAAGTTCGGACAATTGCGTAGCGTTGACGCATCCGTATAACAGCCCCCTCAAACGCCTGCTTGACTCATCGATCTGTGCCTGATAGCCTACACAGTAAGCAACTGAGCCCAGTTGTTTTTTGCACCCAAAAAATTAGCTGCGCGAGATGGCAGTGCGCCAACACAACCACCTCGCTGACCCTCCAACTGACTACACCAGTTGGTGAGCTGTGAGCATTTTACAGCCACCCTGATTTTAGTTGCAGGGTGGCTAACTTTTTTGGGCGCTTTCCTCCTGTCGTTTCGCGGTTACACCCGCTAAGGAAAACGCCCCTATGACCTTCTCAGACCAGACATCCCAGATGCCGCCCAGTTTGCCTGCTGACTTTTCCAGCAGCCTGCCCCCAGGCAGTTCCATCCGTCATATCCTGCTCGGCCATCCCAGCTATATCCGCCAAACTATTCACCTGCTCCACAACCTTCGCTATGTCGAAACCAGCCAGTGGAGCCCGCTGATCGAAGTGCCCGACAATCGATTAATTTTAAGACCAGAAACCGATGACGTGATCAGTATGCTAGTACGACGATTGTAAAATTACATATTACAGGCGGAGCCTGGGATTGCTGTGCTCAGCCAGAGGCTGGGCACTAGCCTGAGCAGTCGCTGGCTGAGCGGAGGCGAGTGTTGCATGTGGGTGAGCGGAGTCGAACCCATGCAACAACGTATAAAAACAAGGAATCACAAATAACGTCAACACCGTCGCCAACGACAATCCCCAAAAAATCACCACCCCTAACGGTTGCAAAAACTCCGACCCCTCACCTAGACCCAACGCCAACGGTAACATCCCCAACGCCGTCGTCACCGTCGTCATCAAAATCGGTCGCAACCGCTGCGGAGCCGCCTTAAGCATCGCCACCATGCGACTACACTCCTCTGTCACATAAATCTGATTTGCTAGCTCCACCAAAATGATTGCATTGTTCACCACAATGCCCACCAGCAGCACCGCCCCCACAACCACCGTTGCGCCAATGGCTGTCTCAGTCATATACAGCCCCAAAATCCCGCCCGCTAAGGCCAAAGGCACCGTCAACATGATCACTAGCGGATCAATCAGCGAATTATACTGCACTGCCATCACAGTAAACACCAAGAAGACTGCCAGCCCCCCCAGCAACCCTAGCCCATTTTGAATAGCCTCATTACTCTGGGCACTAAAGCTAGGTAGACGAGTGACTCCCTGCGGTAGCGTTACTGTTTCCATCACCCGGTCCACCTCATCCAGTGCCTCACCCAGACTAGCCTCTTCCGCCAGACGACCTTCGATGATAAATACCTGTCGCTGATTTATTCGCTGAATTTCACCCAGCGATTGACCCTTTTCAATACTCGCCACATCGCTCAGACGCACTTGCTGATTACTGCTCAACAGCGGCAACTGACTCAACTGAGCCGGATTCTGCACCAGACTATCCGGCGTTTGCACCCGTACATCTATCAGCCGATCACCGCGCTGTAGCTGGGTTGGTACCACTCCCGAGAGAATCGTCTCAACAGTACGACCAATCTCCTCAGCCGAGAGACCTACATCAGCCGCCCGCTCCCAGTCAGGTCTAATCTGGATTTCTGGCTGAGGCGGATCAGCATCGGGTAAATAACTAGCCAGTGTAGCTTGCTCACCCAGCGCATCAAGCACTTGCTGTCCTGCTTGTTCTAACAGTTCTGTATCACTACTCTGCAAAACAATGTCCACATCGCTGCGTACAGGAGAGTTACTTAAAATCAAGCCCCGCACAGAACCAGGCGAAACCCGTAAACGCGTTTTCACTAAATTTAACTGACCTAATTCCTGGTTCATGCGGTCAGTAAACGCTTCCACATTGGTTCCAGGCTTTAGCGTGAGGGTGCTTGAACCCCGCAGAGCATTGTCGATACTCGTGCTACCAAACAGAAAACCACCGGACGTACTAAACACATAGTCAGATTCCGGCTGTTCTATGAGAATGTCGTCCAGAGCTGCCATCACCTGACGGTTTTCCTCTAGGGTGGTTCCAGGTGGCAGCTGCACCCACACTCTGGCTTGACCATTACTAATGCTGGGCAAAATCTCCTGGGGAATCTGGCGCATCATAAACCAGCTGCCACCACCAAAAAGAAAAATAATTGCAGCTATGACGGCTATTCTCTGCTGTAGTACCCAGCTCAAGGTTCTGGCATAGCTCAATGTTAAGCCTTGCAGACGCCGACCAAACCAGCGTATGGGCCAGAAATTGCCGACTTTGCTAGAGGCTTTGATTGTTAGCAACCGTGCGGCTAGAGCAGGTACCACCGTTAACGCCACTAACAGCGAAGCCGCTACCGCCAGGCTGATGGTAACGACTAGCTCGCTAAACAACAGTGAGATAAATCCGCCCATTAGCAAAAATGGCAACACTGCTACCAGATTTGTTGTGGTCGAAGCCACCAGTGCTGATTCTAATTCTTGACTGCTGGTTTCTGCCTGACGAATGGCAAGGCGCGGACTGCGAGCCACGCCCTTAGCAATGTTTTCTAACATCACAATGGCGTTGTCTACAACAATGCCAACGCCCAGGGCTAATCCTCCCAAGCTAAAGACATTGAGTGATAGCCCAAACAGTCCTGATAATAACAGCGTCACCAGCGTGGCTAAGGGAATCGCTAATACAATAATAAATGTCTGTCGCAAAGAGCCCAGAAACATTAAGACAGCAATGGCAGCTAGAATCGTACCCGTTAAACCCGCCGTTGCTACGTTTCGAATCGAGTTTTGAATAAAGACAGATTCATCCAGGGTGACGTTGATGACCAGGTCGTTGGGCACCAGACCAGAGGCTTTAAACTGCTCTAACCGCTGCTTAACTCCCTCTACTACAGCAATTGTGTTTGCTGTTGGCTGTTTCTGAACACTCACTTTCACTGCTGGCTGACCGTTCAGGTTCACAAAAAGCCGCTGCTCTTCAGTGCCATCTATCACATCAGCAAAGTCTCGCAGATATACCTGCTGATCACCCACCTCAAACAGCAGATTCCGAATCTCTTCTGCATCACGGAATTTACCAGAAACCCTTGTCAGAGGCTCGCTGTTGGGTCCTTTTATGCGTCCTCCAGATGTATCCTGATTACGCTCTTCAAGAACATCCAGGACATCGCTAATTCCTAAGCCCAGTGCCTGTATCCGAGATGGATCCAGATTTACCTGAACCTCTTCCTGCACACCGCCGGACACATCGACACTAGCCACACCCGGTACAGTAGATAACTCCCGCGCTAATTCCTCGTCAGCAAACACCCGCAGATCCATGCCCTGCAATTTTTCTGAAGTGAGGGCCAGCTCATAGACTGGCAGTTGAGACGGGTCAAACTTAAACAACCGTGGCTGATCAATGTTATCTGGCAAACGATTCCGAGCACGATTCAGCGTTGCCGTAGCGTCATTCAATGCCTGGTCAATGTCGCCACCCGGCTCAAAATATAGGTCAACACTGACCCGTCCTTCTCGTGTCTTCGAAACGATCTGCACTACACCTTCCGTAGCGGCGAGTGCTTGCTCTAGAGGTCGGGTGATTTCATCCACTGCTACGTCGGGAGACACTCCGGGTGAATCAGCTCGCACTCCGATGCGTGGATAAGTAATGGACGGCAGCAGGTCTACTGGTAGTTGAGCGGTGAAGAATAGGCCTAAGATGATGATGGCTACGGAGAGCATCAACGTAGCAATGTGACGACGAATGGCAAGTTTGCTGAGGCTCATGATTTACTCTCCCACACCCTCAGACAAAATGCTTAACCGTACTGCCTGCCCATTTTTCAAAGGCTTATCACTCTGCACCACAAACGGCTCACTTGCCTCCAGCCCAGAGAGAATTTCTACTCGCCCTTGTTCGGTCTGGCCCACTTCCACTGACCGGGCAACCACCGTAGTCTGTTCATTGTCTTTTTCAATCACAAAGATTGTGTTTTCTTCTGTTCCACTATCTAAAGCACTCACAGGCACAACAATTCGCTCTCCGTCCGGTGGTGTAAATTTCACCCGTGCCAATAGACCGCTCCCAATACGATTATCTGGGTTCGGCATGGTCACTTCTACTGTCACCAGGCGGGATGTGGCATCAGCCACTGGGGAAATGCGGGAAATGCGACCGGTGATAGTGTCTATATTTGGAAAGGCATCAAGACGAATCTGGGTAGGTTGTCCAACGGTAAGTTGCCCGAGGTCTAATTCAGAAACTTGGACGGTAACTTTTAAGGTGCTGAGGTCGCCGAGTTCTAACAGCGTTGTTCCGGGTTGTACATAGTCACCGGGGTCCACCAGGCGAGTGAGAACAGTGGCAGGGGTTTGAGCTGTTAACTCTACCCATCTAAGTTGCTCCTTGGCTTCGGCAACGACGGCTTGCTGGGCGTCTACCCGACCGGCGGCAGCTGCGATCGCATTCTGTCTGGTCTGCACCTGAGCCTCAGCGGAGTTAACAGCCTGCTCTGCATTAATCAAGGCTAGCTCAGCCGCCTCAGCCGCCTGTTGGGAAACGGCCCCTTGGTTGGCCAACTGTCGCAGCCGATCGGCATCAATTTTTGCCTGGTCCCTGGTCGCTTTGGCCTGGACAACAATTGCCTCGGCATCAGCGATGGATACCTGGTCTTGGGCAATTTCTGACTGTCTGACTGAAAGTTCTGCTTGGGCTTCATTCACCCGAGCAGTGAGGAGCCCACCATCTATTTCGCCTAAAATCTCGCCTGACAGTACCAGATCACCCACGTCTACAGTAAGTGCAATCACCTCACCTGCGGTTTGGGCTCTTAGAGCAATCTGTTGCTGTGGTTGAGTGGTGCCCGTATATGCCAGGGCTTCTATGAGGCTGCTGCTTTGGGCGCGGGCGGTTTCTACGGCTACGGGCCTATCTTCTTCACCAGGGCCACCTGGACGACCTACCTGGGCTTCGCTGGGGGCAAAGAAACCACAGCTGGGTAGCAACATAGCCAACCCGAACCCGGCAGTCAATTTAACACTGTGCTGAAGTCTTGTATGCCAAATGGTCATGGGCTATTCCTTAGGTTCCCAAATCTCGGTCTAAGCAGGTTTAAACAATGGCTTCGTATCCCAAAACGCAGCCCGACACATCAGATTTGTTTTGCTAGGATACATCGATATTTTAACTTTTGTTAATAAAAACAGACACATGAAATTTTGCAGCCACTACTGTAAAGACAAGGTTAAACAGCATGCGTGTGTGGTAACTCAGCTGTCTGCCCTTTTTATCCGTGTGTTGGCTAACACCATGTTAACGAGTGTAACGAATCCCTGGTGCTAGCCACAGGCAATAAGACGGGCAGAAAGCTATTTATTTAGCCGTGCGTTCAAAGAGGTAGTAGTAGCAAACTCTTCTATTCGTCTAGACGTGTGTGCGGCTGATGGTATTGAGTGTGCTGCGATCTTCAGCAGACGCAAACTATGATGGCTTAGCAATCGTCACTGAGTTCAAATGGAGTACTGGAGTCATGACTCAACCCATTAAGTATGCCGATGTCGCAGATATTTACGATAACTATGTTCAAACGACCCTAGATATTCCTTTTTTGCTTGACCAAGTTAACGGTGTATCATCGGAAGTTTTGGAACTCATGTGTGGTACAGGACGGATTTCCCTGCCACTGATTGAGGCAGGACTGATGCTGACCTGTGTCGATAAGTCCCCTGAAATGCTGGCCATTCTAGAGCAAAAACTTGTTCAACGTGGCTTCTCTGCGACGCTTCACACTGGTGATGTTTGTGACCTCGATCTAGGTAAACAATTTGACCGTATTTTGTTGCCGTTTCAATCGTTTGCAGAGATCATTTCTCCAATTGCTCAACAGCGAACACTTGCTTGCATCCATAAGCATCTATCCTCAAATGGGCAGTTTATCTGTTCACTGCATAACCCCAAAATCAGGTTGAAGACAGTCGATGGTAGATTGAAATTAAAAGCCCGTCCACCCCTGCCCAATGGAGCAGGCTCACTAATGCTTTGGGCTATGGAGACCTATGATCCCGAGAATAAAATTGTCCATGGTCTCCAGTTTATTGAAACCTATAATCAGTATGGTATCCTTCAGTCTAAAAGATTTATAGATATTCAGTTTAGTGTGCTTGAAAAGGAGACATTTGAGAGCATGCTCAGCGATGCCGGATTTAAGGTGTTAGCGCTATATGGAGATTATTTCTATGGAGACTTTCAATCCATGACAAGTCCTTTTATGATTTGGATACTTGGGAAGAAACCATAAAGCAGCATGGATCTTAGTGAATTAAGACAAGACTATATTCGAGAAGGCCTCAGACGAGAAAACCTCAACTCAGATCCCTTCAATCAATTTGAAAAGTGGTTTCAGCAAGCTTGTGAGAGCGATGTACCAGAGCCTAATGCCATGAGTCTTGCAACAGTATCGGCGGCTGGTGAACCGTCACAACGGATGGTGCTGCTCAAATATTTTGATCGCCAGGGGTTTGTGTTTTTTACTAACTATGAAAGTCAAAAAGCACATCACATAGATGGAAATCCTCACGTGTCCCTCTTATTTTTCTGGATTGCCCTAGAACGGCAGGTGCGCATATCAGGGCATGCTGTCAAGGTTTCCACAGGTGAATCCTTTAAATACTTTGCCACGCGCCCACGGGGGAGCCAAATAGGTGCCTGGTGTTCACAACAAAGTTCAGTTATCTCGTCTCGTCAGGTTCTAGAACTAAAGCTGGATGAGATGAAACGCAAGTTTCAGAACCAAGAGGTTCCCCTCCCTTCAGCATGGGGCGGTTACCGTGTTGTTCCCAGTCGATTTGAATTTTGGCAGGGCAGACCCAATCGATTGCATGATCGCTTTGCATACTCGCTTACAGAAGACCCCTCTAGCTGGCAGGTTAAACGGTTAGCTCCCTAAAGGATTCTTGGGACATTTCTGGTAAAGAAGCTAACCGTTATCCAGGCCCCCAACCCCCCGTAATTCTGTAGGGTTGACTCTTTAATCAAAAGGGGGCCTTCAACACCGTCTGCTTATGCTGGATCGCTCCTTAACTTACAAGCCAGTTCTCCGCCGCTAACATGCCCTGACTTAGCATAGTTATCAAAATTGATAGGCGATGGAGCAACCTTCCAGATATTTTGACAATACTCCTGAATAGAGCGATCCGAAGAGAAATTACCCATGCGAATAGAATTTACGATGGACATATAGGTCCAATCTTCTATGTCACGATAGGTCTGACCAACAACCTGTTGCCAATCAACATAAGACTGATAGTCAGCCATCAGCATGAAAGGATCTGCGGTCAGCAATTTATCTAGGATTGGTCTAAACAGTTCAGTGTCTCCCTGGGAAAAATGGCCCGAAGCAATCAGGTCGATAGCATCCTGTAAATAAGGATTAGCTTCATAATAATCCCGAGGATTGTAGCCTTTAGCTTTCAGCTCAGTGACCTGAGTAGCCGTTAAACCAAATAGAAAGAAATGGTCTTCTCCTACTGCTTGTCGAATTTCAACATTAGCACCGTCCAATGTCCCAATAGTGAGAGCACCGTTCATGGCAAACTTCATATTGCCAGTGCCAGAAGCTTCAAATCCAGCGGTGGAAATTTGTTCTGATAAGTCAGAGGCTGGATAAATTCTCTGGCTGTTGGTGACATTGTAATTGGGTAAGAAAACCACCCGCAATTGATTATGCAGATCAGGATCTTTGTTGATCATATTCCCCACTGAGTTAATCAGTTTAATGATCAGCTTAGCCATGTGATATCCCGGAGCTGCTTTACCCCCAAAGATAAATGTGCGCGGTGTAACTTCTAGGTTGGGATTTTGTTTGAGCTGACTATACAGAGTAATGATGTGCAACACATTCAAATGCTGACGCTTATACTCATGGATACGCTTCACTTGGACGTCAAATAAAGAGGCGGGATCTACCAGAATGCCAAATTGATCATGAATACGACTGGATAAATCTCGCTTGGCAGATTGTTTAATCTTGCGCCAATCTTCTTGAAATGCAGCATCATGGGCTAAAGATTCCAACTGCTGTAGCTCACCCAAGTTTTTGAGCCAGTTATCACCAATATGCTGGTTAATCATCTGAGTTAAACGGGTGTTACTCAGGGCAATCCAGCGACGGGGGGTAACCCCATTGGTCATATTGCAAAACTTTTCTGGGAATAGGTCGTAGAAATCTTTGAGGACGGTCTGCTTTAACAATTCGCTGTGGAGTTCTGCCACACCATTGATGGTATGGCTACTGACACAGGCTAAGTTTGCCATGCGGATATAGCGTTCGCCACTTTCATCGATTAGGGACATCCGAGCTTGGCGAGCTGTATCTTTAGGAAATCGTATGCGGACAAGCTCTAGAAATCTGGCGTTGATTTCATAGATAATTTCCAGGTGACGTGGTAGCAGCTTGCCAAAGAGGCTGACTGACCATTTTTCTAGGGCCTCAGGCATTAAGGTGTGATTGGTATAGGCCAGGGTCTTTTGGGTGGTTTCCCAGGCTAAGTTCCAATCCATGTGGTACTCATCCACCAGTAGACGCATGAGTTCTACAGATGCGATCGCAGGGTGCGTATCGTTCAACTGAATCGCAAATTTCTCAGGAAACTTCTCAACAGGAATATTTTGTCCCTTTAAAATACGAAACATATCCTGTAAAGAGCAGGAGACGAAGAAATACTGCTGCTCTAACCGTAGCTGTTTACCAGCCAAGGTTTCATCGTTAGGATAGAGAACCTTGGTGAGATTTTCCGAAGACACTTTTTCTTCAACGGCACCGTAATAATTACCCTCGTTGAATACAGCGAAATCAAAGGACTCAATCGCCTCTGCTTTCCACAGACGTAGCGTATTTGCGGTATTTACCTGGTAACCAAGAATAGGGGTATCGTAGGGAATTCCTAAAACCTCGCGGTCTGGCGTCCAATGAACCCGATACTGGCCTTTGTTATCCACATGGGCTTCAGTATGCCCTCCAAATTTCACTTCCATGGCCCATTCTGGCCGGGCCACTTCCCAGGGGTTGCCGTAGCGTAACCATTTGTCAGTGCGCTCTACCTGCCAACCATCACGAATCTCTTGGTGAAAAATGCCAAACTCATACCGAATGCCATAGCCTAACGAAGGTATTTCCAGAGAGGCTAGAGAATCCAAGTAGCAGGCCGCCAGTCGTCCTAGACCACCATTACCTAGGCCCGGTTCCTCTTCTTGAGCTAATAATGCGTCAAAATCTAACCCCAGCTCCTCTATGGCTTGCTTAACCTGATTGTAAATCCCCATGTTGATCAGGTTATTGCCCAAGTGGGGACCCATCAAAAACTCAGCCGAAAAATAGCAAACCGTACGAGCCCGATCCTGGGTATAGCTTTCTGCAGTGCTATTCCACCGATAGAGCATGCGATCGCGCACGAGATGTGCCAGAGCCATGTAATAGTCATGCTGAGTTGCTAAGGCAACGGGTTTTCCCTGGACAAAAAAGAGGCTGTCCAGAAAAGCCTTTTTCAATGCTTCAACTGTGATACCTGTGCGATTTTCTGAAAGGGGTGTAGTGATTTGGGCAGATTGAGTTTTGAGAGAATCGCTCATAGGAATTCACAAAGCTTCCAAAATGAAAGCGCTCTAGGGTGCTACTAATTTAATCAGATCAAACAACACGCAAAAATTGTGTTGTTTAAGACACAGTTTTATTGAGTCTTAAGCTTTGCAGCCTAAAACAAAACTAGTGATACAGTAATTCGTTGCGTCTCGCTTCAGGCTTGGTAGTAACAAAAGTCTACTATTTTACTCTACATAAATTAAACTTATTGTCACTATCATTTTTCTTTTCTGTAGAACAAGACTGTTAGTTTTGACTGATGGGCTCACTAAGTTGAGGAGAGAAAACCTGGTTTTGATATCCTTCGTTGAATATGGGATAGGGTATTTCTTGGAGCTGCTGCAACTTAACTAAACGCCACGTTTTTGTAGACACCAATTTGGGTAAGACTAAAAGAACAGTCTGATCGCCAGCATGGATCAAGTCCATGAGTCTCTGCATTGCAGCAGTTCTGAAGGTATTGTCAATCTCATGCTCTAATAATTGGCTTAAGCCAATTATTAGAGCATGAGATTCTATTTTGTCTAGACTTTGTTGAACTAAGAGCTGAATTTCTTCCTGTGTTTGCATTTGATGCAACGTTTTAATGAGAGGCGAGACAATGGCGCTACCAAACTTGTGCAACTTCAATGCAAGTTGTTGGCGAACGTGCTGTGATTGAGTTGTGATAAAGAGATGGACGGCGAGCCCAAGGAAATTGTCAAAACTGTAAGTTGAGAAATTATCGTCTATGCCTTCATCATGGGCGAAAGCACAAATTTCCCATAAGTCTAGACTTTGAATGGAGTGCTGACTATGTAATGCAACTAAGCGAGCATCAAACAAGATAGACATGATCAAAAACACTAGCTGTAGGCTAGGACGTATGGTGGCAGACCAAACTAAAGTCTCTCTTCGAAGTCAGACTGTGAATTGGAACTGTTATGTATGATGGGGCTGTAACTTCAAGAACTGAGGCGTTTCCTAACCTGCCAAGGCTAAATCGTAACTTTGAGCCTTGGTTCTAACTGGTAAACCTGAATAACTGGATATTAATTAGTGCGTTTGGCTTAACATCTAAAGTTGTACAACGTGTTAAAACGTATTGCAAGTTACCTCCTTATTCGCGTAATCCAGCTAGTAAAAAATACCTATCCTTGCTAATTGTGGCTACCCAGGTTTACAGATCAAGTCAGTATAGATCCGAGGAGAGAATCCTAATAGTTGGATGATCTTCTCCTGGAGTGGTGTCAACGGAGAAATATGTTGATAAGATCGTCCCTCCATTTCAAAGTAGGTTAACGTGATATTGTCAAAGGCTTTCAGTAATCTCTCTGTTCTTGGTTTTGTCGTCGATTTCTTCGGGTTTTCTGGATAGAGTCCCGTTAAGGACGCTTGGGTATCAACCAATTGCCGATGCACAACACAGTCAATCAAGCTCAACAGTCGTAGCCCCAAACTGAGTAGATGCATCAACCCCTGTACTTGGTCATCACGCTTGACAAACATCGGGTGAGCTCCCAGAGATTTACCCTTGAACCGATGAAACCCATGTTCGACAATCCACTCATCTCGGTAAATCAAAACGGCTTGTTCAAATGATAAACACTGGGTGGATGAATTGGAGACATAAACCCGCCAACCAAAGTCCTGTTGGTGTTGCTCAATTGCCGTCTCATTGCGAGTGACACTCGTAATTTGATAACGGGCTTTGTGGGTCTTGGTGGGCGGTTCAAACTGGATGCTATAGTCGAGCAACCCGACCACATGATGCGCTTTGAGAATGGTTTGGACCTTTTGCACCAGTTCAGCCTCTTGACGAATCTGTTTACGTCCTCGTCCGACGGGAGGAGTGAGTTTCAACAGTTTTGTTGTTGCGGTTTTCAACCGCTTCTCTAAGCCTTGTTGTTGTTGTCGGTGATGGGTGTCAGAGTGAATCAGAAATACTTGTTCTCGCCAACAAACAGGATACCCAGTCGGGGTCTTATCTTCAACCACTCGGCTGATGGCATAGCCCGTTAACTGCCGACGGATTGCTCCATCTGCTTTGAGCAGGGTTACCCTTTCCAACGGGTGCTCTGCTGAGCGCAATTCCACTAACCACTGAGCTAACAAGTTAGGTACCTGACCGGTGCGGGCCAATGGCATCAGATAATCATGGTGGTGATGATGAATATGAGCACGTGTGGCAACCGCACCCATTTTACAATCTCCCACCCACAGGACCCCTACCGGCAGACGGGCTCGGGCTTGTTCAAAGACCGGTATGTATAACCCATCGTCGGCTTGCTCTCCCGACACAACGTGGGTGGCTAGTGGCATGCCCAATGGGTCTAACGCTGACATCATGACTTTCACTTGCGCTAAACTCGGATCATCTTTACTGTGACCAAACTGAAAGAGCCCATCCTCATTCACCACATGCTCCCCTGAAAGGGTGGTGGCATCTAAACGGGCTATCTCACAGGGCAAACTATAAATGCGGATAGTTCGGCGATTGAGACTCTGCTCAATTAACTGCCAAGTCCGAGCCTCACTCAAATGCGTCAGCACGATACTCAATCTATCATCACTGAAATCGGTGTCTCGAATCTCAAGACCACAAACCTGTTCAAGGCTCTGACGACGCTGCCTTACCCACTCACGGACAACAACTTTGCGGTGGTCTCCTTCTGAGAGAATGTAGGCCAACCAAATGACAATCACCCAGCCCCAGTCCAATCCTTGTTGCTTCCAATGACGGGGGAGATGCTCATTCAGGAGTTGTGGCAGTTCCATCTGCATCATCACATGTAGCAGCAGCACGATATCATCAATGCGTTCTGTGATGACAGAAAATTGAGGGTCCATGACTCAGCGTTTGCGTTACCACTTGCTGAGCATACACTAAGCATTTTTACTCACTTTGATTGCGCGAATAAGGAGTTACAGATACAAAAACTTTGATGTGGCGTACTGATCCCCTGACATTATGACGCGTTAATTCTGGGGTTATTATCTTGTGCTACCCCAGTCAGTTTACGTAGTGACGTGCATGCTAGACCAGCTAGGGGAGCATGCAATGGCAAGTGGTTGAGAGCTTACTGAGTAAGATTAAGGGAATAGGTGGGTAGCTCAGTACCCTGGCAGATAAGAGCGATCGCAACTGCCAAAAAATAAAATATAGCTTGGCGCACATAATTCAAAACATCAGTTGTTGCTGAAAGCTTAAATAGCAACAGCCATGTATGCAACAAACGGCTGCATGCATACATGCAGCCGTTTGCTATACTACCCCTACAGCAACACTCAGTGCTGGTACTTCCTGGCAGCAGTTTCTCTCTCGTTACATCACATCCAATAGAGCCTTCTCATCCTGAATTGATCTTATTGAGGTAGGTTTTCGGGCTTGACATTAATTGTTCTAACTGCGCCATCCCTTTTCACTTCAAGGGTGAGTTGCTGACCTACCTTGCCATTGCTGACGATCCGTTGTACCTCAGCCGATTCGTCTACAGCCTGCCCGTCAATCGCCGTAATCACATCTCCAGCCCTTAAACCACTGCTGGCTGCGGGGGAATCTGACAGTACCCGAGCAATTAAGATACCGGTGTCTTCTTCGACGGTTAGACCACTGTTGGCATTAGCATTAATATCCTCTTTCACATCTGGACTCAGCGTAATCATCTGAATGCCCAAGAATGGATGCTGGACCTCGCCAGTGTCAGCAAGTTCCGTCGCAATCCGTTCCACCATATTGATGGGGATGGCAAACCCTAACCCCTGGGCACCGTTGATGATAGCTGTATTTACACCGATGACTTCGCCTTGTTGGTTTAGCAAAGGACCACCGGAATTTCCTGGATTAATCGCTGTGTCGGTCTGGATAAACTCCACCCGTTTATCAGGTACACCCACCTGATTGCTAGAGCGACCGACAGCACTGACAATACCCACTGTGACTGTATTATCCAGGCCCAGGGGGTTGCCAATAGCAATGGACCATTCCCCTGGTTGCAGCTGGTCTGAGTTACCCAGGGGGACAGTAGGCAGATTGCGCTCATCGACCTTAATCACTGCAATGTCGGTTACAGGGTCACTACCCAGCACTCGACCATCCAAAATGCGACCATCTTTCAAGGTGACGGTCACTGTATCCGCGCCATCAACCACATGGGCATTGGTAATAATTTTGCCGTCATCACTGATGATAAAGCCTGATCCCAGACCGCGTTCGGTGCGTTCTTGGCTTTCCTGGGGTAGACGGCCCCCAAAGAATTGACGAAATGTAGGATCATTAAAAACATCTGGAATCCGCTGACTGACAGTGCGAGATGCATCGATACGCACGACGGCAGGGCCGACGTCAGTGACAACATCGGTAATAAAGTTAGGGTTTGCTGTGGGGGTAATGGCTGGCGTTGCAGGAGCTGTCTGGGCAACGGCAACTTGATTTTCTTGCCGCAGTGGTGACTCTGGTGACCAGGCCAAGAAGCTGCCGGCAGTTGCTAGGCCAGCTCCCATCACTAGACTGCTAAGGACAGACACTTGCCAGGAGCGGGCTGTTTTAGGTGTATGAGGATGCGAATGGGACATGGTTGGGACACGTTTGATTCAGTTGCCCACAGCATAAATAGTCGATGTGACATTCCTGTGACATCGGGTTGTCAATATCGTGTTGGGCGGCTTAATAAATGCTGAGTTGGTGAGCGAAGCTGTTTGCGAGGCGTTTCCTAAAATTTAATCTACTTGAAGTGAACTTAAGATCTCTTCTGAGTCAATTCTTCCCCAATGATATCCCATCTGGTTACTCATCTTTAAAGATACATTTGCTTCTGATTTAGCCTGAAGTCGTTTGTCTTTTTCTTGTTCGGGGGACTGCGTACCTTCTTTTTCTTTTAGAAGGAGCCAAGCCATACTTGTGCGAATGTTAACTTCACTGATTCGATATCCTCCCTTTATGGCGTATTTCAGAGCTTCATTCAGCTCGTTGCGAGCTTCATCTAATTCACGAGTATATATAAGAAAAGTTCCTTGTGCCCTCAGAGCTTCCATCAAAACTGGACGATGAGATATTTCTCTAGCAATCTCAATAGCTTTACTGTAGTGAAAACTGGCGTCATCATAATCCTGAGAATCTAGTAGTAAATTGCCTATTAGACGATGACAGCGGCTAACTCTTTCAAGCCACCGTTTACTTTTAGAAACTTCTAAGTTTGCCTCAGCTACCACTTTAGCTTTTTGCCAATCACCTAATCTTATTAAATGTTCTGTTTGAAAAACTCCAGGGCTTCCATAGAGATATATTCGAGATGGCTCTTTTTTACGCTGTTCAGCCTCCAAATATGCAAAGATCTCCTCAGCTCTCTCTATTTCCCCATGCAGATGAGCAATCCAACTTTCTAAAGCTAAAGATTTGAAAACTTGCTCAGAATCTACACCGCTGTCAGCATCATTACCTACCTTTATAGCTCTATTTGCTGCCTTTATAGCTCTGCTGGCATCGGCTAACTTACCTAGATAGACATATGAACTTGCCAAGTCTCTATAAGCATGGATGAAATTATTTATATTGTTCGTCTTTTTGGCTACTTCAGAACCACGTTTAAAGAAAAAGGGTGCTTCTCTTAAGCGTCCCAAAGCTATTAAGCAAAACCCAGTTTCTTTAAGTACGAAATATTGAGTACTTGGGCTTCCAAAAGGCATATCATCGAGATTTTCATCAGGGAAAAACTCCGATAATATTTTTAAGCGAGTATCATAGGCCCCAAGCTGTAAAGTTAAAACATTGTTTCTCTTATAGTCAATATGTTTAAGTAATACTCTCCGTGCCTTGTCATAATGATTCGCTTCGCAAAGATGATGCACCGCCTCAATAACAGGTGTTAAATCTTGCAGGGTCAAATCCTGAATATTTTTTTCAGCAATGTCACCAAGATAATATTTAGCAATGCTTCCATTTACGGCCTTATTTTCTTCAGGCTTAGTTTTAAGTCGGCTTAAATAATGTTGACGAATGAGTGGATGAACTGTGTAGCTTGTTTTACTGGAGTTGCGGCGAAGGATACGATAGTGATAAAGCGGGTTAACCATACTGGGAGTCGCTTTCAATATCTCATCCAAAGCTTTTTGAAGGACTGGAAGCCGAAAAGCGCAGAAGCTTTCTAGGAATCCTTTCTCCTCTACAGATAAATGTTCATCGTAGCGTCTTAATACTCTACCTACTCGTTGATAGTAGCGCTCATAGGCTTCAGTAGAACTAGGAGGAGCAATGTCCTCCATAAAGTTAATTCTTAGCTCATTTAAATCTTGATTATGTATCTGTCTAACATACGCTCCAATTAAACTCAGAGTTAACGCATGTCCATCCCACCTAGCAACAACTTGATCTAGCTGTTCATCGCTATCACTTTTTTTAAGAAAATATCGCAATAAATCCCGACCATCCGCATCACTCAAACGACTCACGTTTATATGGCTATATGTAATATATTCAATTAGATCAATGATGGGAGCACGACTTGTGATTAAGCAAAGGGAACCATGCTCACCCGATGCAAAGTAGGTTAAAAAATCTTTTAAGTCAGGATTCTGCAACAGTCCATAATCTTCTCCACTCTGATATTGCAAGATTTCTAACCCATCTAGAATCAAGAGATATTTACCAGCTAGGAACATTCCAGCTAACAGGCTTGAACGATCGTGAGCAGACTTTATTTTTTCAGTGTTGTCTGCTGCACCTAGATAAGTCATTGCAGCCTCAAAAAATTTATCGATACTCCGACTTTTATAAAAATCCCAGTAAAAAATGCCTTTAGGAGGTGTTAAGCTTGAACGCTGCTTCAACAAACAATTATATACCCAGGAGCATACAATGCTTGTCTTCCCTTCTCCACCAAAACCAATTAAACCAGCAATTAAAGTATGGTCGTCCTCCCAGAAACTTGATAGACTTTCTAGCAATGAATCTCTTCCAGTCCATTCATTTGGTGGCTCAGGAACTTGGGTATCTACCAAGCTGGGCGTATAACTACTGGCAATTTTCCAACCATACTCAGCTAGCTTCTCATTTGGATGTGGTCCAGGCAACAGAGAGTCGAAGTTCGAAACATCTGATGAACCAGTTAATGTTGGATCATTACTAGCCATATTTTCCCCCTGCCTGTTCATGACTTGCTCGTACTACATACAGCTCAATATAAGCATGTGAGTTGCATAGAGAGAAGGTCAAAATTTCGTAAACGGAACTTTAAAAAATAAGTTTCATGAACCAAGGTGAGTGATCAAGCTACTCAACATACTGAAAATAGCCAGTTAAGCATCTCAGTAATTCAGAACTATGTTTTCTTATGTTTACCTACTTCATACTCCATCTTGAAATGTTTTGTGAATTCAGCCACTAATCCATTAACAGTAATTAAACAATAACCTTCTCATAGCTCAAACTTGAGCACTTTCCAGTTGATTACACGTAACTTCAGGTAAGAGCACAATTTTCATATCTGCTCCATAGGCTTTGTTTGATATGCCAGATTCTGATGAAGTTTCAAGTTTATGAGTAATCAAACCTACAACACGGTCTCGTTTAAGATCAATTACGGCTGCCCCACTCATACCACGCTCAATTTCATTCGAAGTTAACTCCAAAGGATTAGCGCAAAGTGTAAGCTCCAGAGGCCCTTCTACAGGTCCATTAATTATTCCTTTAGCATATTTTGAAGCGAACACACCTACTGGACTATATCCATAACTTTGGAAGTTATTCCCTCTGGAGTCAAAGTTTTCATCAGGATTATAAGCCGGTTCCAACCTAGCCATTTTTTTTCTGTCAATCAAAGATTCGGGCGCATTAATCAGTTCAAGAACAACAATATCATCGTAATAGCGGCCCTCATGAAGCTTATGAAAATGTTGTATGACCTTAGCTTCATATTCAATTTTATCGACAGAAACGGCTTTCTCTCTACGAAAGCGAACACGTACTTTTGTCCCTACTGTAACTATTTTTTCTTCACTTGCATTGCAAACCACGTGGGCACAAGTCAAAATCTTACCTTCAGGTTGAAAAATAAAGCCAGTTCCAATAATTCGCTTCTCATTTCTGTGCCAAATTTGAACAGTGAACTCTATTGGAGAATGCCTCATCCTAACTCGACGACCAAACCTTTCTAAAATTGACACTATGACCCCTCCCAAGTCAGTTTTACTTTGATGCTAGATTGAACACCTGTTTTAGCGATTATTGCATCGGCCTCAGCATCAAAATCTATACCAAACTCAATCTCAATTTTTTGGGGTCGATTATTTTCTTCAATTGAATTAATAGTATCGACGGTATACTCTGCCATGTAGCGAATCATACTCATAGCTTTTCTAAGTGCATTAGCTGACTTTTGAATCAGTTCCTCAATTCTAGGTAACCTCGTTTCCACGATGCCACCACGAGACTTGAAATCTATAAGGATTTCTACTGGTTCATTTGTATTTAGAGATTCCATCCTTAGTTCAGTTGCACCGATAATGTCTAGATTAATGTATCTTATGGCTCAAAATAAGTAACTATGCATTTAAGGCTCATGAATTCCCCTCTAAATTAAGCCTAAATAGTTGTTAATAGGAGTTTACGGCTACTTGATAAGGATTTGAGGCATCTTTACTTGAACTCAGATCTTGCACCATTCCTGATAGCACTACAGTTGTAGTTATGAAGAATTAGTTATCATGCTCTTCTTGTAATGCCAAAACAGGGCCGTGGCCTGATGTTGCCGTCGCCATCTGGACCATCCAATCACAAAGTCAATATCCGGTAACCATTGCCATAACAACGACCATAATAATCGTCGAATTTCAGGCAATGTTAGTGGAATCAAAGCCCCCGTTGGTGCATGAAGACCGCCAGCGAGCTGTTTGCCGCTGATTTGTGTGACTTCAGCGCCCCTTTTTCAGTGGCGATGGCGAGAGATTGCGTCCGCATCACACTCAAAAAGGCATGGGCTAAACAAGCGAGGGTGATATGTCGATACCAGCCGGTCCAAGAGCGAACTTCATACTGGTCCAAGCCCACCTCCCCTTTAGCCGTCTCAAAGCATTCCTCAATCGTCCACCGACAACCGGCCACCCGAACCATGTCTGATAACGTACACTCTGTGGGGGAAAACACTCGATAATAGGCGATCTCGTTGGGGTCTTTCAGACTGCGTCTGAATAACAGCCGATGGGCCCAGCCGTCCGGGGAGGGGGCACTCAAAGTGAGTACCGCCCAATCATACGTCCGAGGTCCTTTCGTACCATTGCCGGCACTCAGTCGGTGCCAATCGGTCACTCTCAGGTAGGCCATCGCCTCACTGGCCGGTAACGAGGTCGTTCCAATGACGACCGATTCATTGCACGCAATCCCCAAAACATAGGCTTGCACTTGGGCTTCCAAGGCCTGGCGTAACCCTGGGTTATTCCCATAAACGGCATCGCCCGTGATCCACGCAAAGCACATTCCCAAGTCCGTTGTTCGCGCGACCATTTGCTGAGCCAAGGCCGGTTTGGTGGCAAACTCGATGTCGTCTGGTACTCCGGCCCGACGACATCGGTCTGGATCTTGGGTCCAGCTTTCCGGTAAATATAATGCTCGGTCAAGAAAGGTATGACCTTGGTCACTCACATAGCTCAAAAACACCCCGATTTGACAATTTTCGACTTTCCCGACCGTCCCACTATATTGGCGTTGGACTCCTACCGACTGCTTTCCTTTTTTGATAAATCCAGTCTCATCCAATACCCCCACTCCATCGGTACTGAACAGATGCTCTTGGACATACTCGATTAACTCATCTCTGACCCCATCGGCTTCCCAGACTGAGCGTCCTAACAAATTCTGAATTCCATAGGGGGTACTGTCTCCGGCTTCTTCCGCGAGTTGCCAACCATTTTTTCGCTCGATGGGGCTCAGTAAGCCTTGCACATAGCTGCGGGCTCTCTCTTCTGCCTCAATCCTTGAAAAGTAAGGGCGGATACGGTCCATGAGTTCTTCAAAGGCAAAATCCCACTCTTGCACTTGAGCTTGTTCATTCAATGGGCTGACAAGGATTGGCATCAGAGGCTGGCTGGCGTTCATTGACCAGTATCCCCTTAAAATTAAATATCTACAACTGTAGTAATAGGCCCAGTCCGGCAATGGTTGCAGAATAATCTCCATGCCAAACTGAGCGGCAATGTCTGTCGTATTGTTGACCTGTTTGAGCAGCTGACTCCAGACAACAGAGGGAAATAGTTTCTGTCGGGTCAACTCAGAAGTAGCTTTCCAATCAAGGACGGGAAACCAGGCCCATTGGTCAATCCAGTGAGCCAGTACATAAGCAATTAGAGACAGGATTAGCCAGCGATACACCCCGAGTTTAGTGCCTTGGCCAAAGCAATGGAGTCCAAACTGATGCTTGGCGGTTTTGAAAAATCCCTCAATCGCCCAACGTTTACGTCCCAATCTCACCAGATAGGTGCCCGAGTAGGGATGGGTGGAGCCGACAAAGCGCAACTCTCGTTTTCCATCGGCGCGCTTGAGCCAAAACCAGGATACGGTGAGTGGATAGTCAAGCCCTGTGAGCCGGACCTGGAGGCCGCGTTTCTCATGGCGATAGAGGTCTTTGAGCGACCGACCATCGAGTAAGGTCCGGTTGTTGCGCAGGCCCACAACGGCCCGCCAGGACCGTCGACGAACGGCATTGAGGAAATCGACGGTACCAAACTCAGTATCGCCTTGAACAATGACTGTTCGACCCCTGACGAGGCGATGAGGGATGCTCGCCAGTAGCTTACAGGCCAACGCTGCCGGACTGGGATGCCCCTTGCCCCGCCAGATTCGAAAGCTCCAAGGAACACGCCATGCACCGACGACAATATAGAGCACGACGAGATGTAGACCCCGTTTCCCATTGAGCCTGCGCACCCACGGGTCGGGGGCAGCCGGATTCTCGGTCGGAGTACTGAGATGCCGAAACTGGCCGCTTTTTTCCAGGGTCGTCAAATCGATGAGTAACCGAATTGGAACACTCGGATGCGGGGGATGAGTAGCAATCTGCTCTCGTATCGCTTGCCGAGTTGCCCGAATCACCGACCGCGTCGACCACCGATAACGGTTGAGAAATCGACTTAACGAACTGCCGGATTTCACCGGGGTATGTGTCGGCAACGCATGGCCTTGGGTCTCTAGAAATAATCCCAGCAGGGCATTGAGACTGGCTGTTTGATATCCACTGGGCATCAGTTCCAAGAGGCGATACACTAGCCCTTGGGCGTGTTGAAGAATGGTTTGCATAACCGTTTTTTGTTTTTGGTTACGCCCGTTTTTTCAGATTTTTCCCAACTTGGCAAGCCCTATTGAGACTGGTGCAAGATCTCAGTGAATCTATGCATTTAGCCGTTGAGGAAATTCAAAGCTGTATCTTAAACGGTTTCATCAAATTACTGTAACAGGCTTATCGGTCTCGGTCTAATGTACTCAGTGAGTTTGAAAGAGGAGAGTTTTTTGCGAAACAATAGAGCTTAGATGGAATGGTGACAAATATGCTGTACACCCTTGAGACCTTTGTTGTGCAAGACGTAGGTGAAAAAAAATATATGCTTTGGAGCACGTTTAAGATGAGGAAGAGGCAATAATTCGTGGCGAAGTCTGGTAACGACGTAAGAATAATACTCGAGTGAGATCGCGAGCCATTCGCGGAATAGATCAGAAAATCAAGCTAAATAAACAGTTTTGGAGCCTTATGGAACGATCAGCAAAAAAGCGAAAGAGATCTACTTTACTTGCAATCTTTGGATAGGCTTCGCCACTGTAAAAGGGACAGCAGTGTTTGACTGTGTCTCATCAGAGGGTAAGTTATATTAACGAGATTGGTGAAATATCTGAGCTAAGGCCGCTTACTAAACTTTTGCCATTGCTGCGGTGGTGGCAGCAAGAACTCATAGGACGGGTATGACCTCGGACTGATGTAAAGATAAAATCTAGCCTTCGAGAGAGAATCCATACTGATTAATTTTGGTCCAAAACTGTTGCCATCTGCCTGTTGTATACGTGAGTGTTCTCAAACTTAATACCACCCCAGCCCCCGTTCCCTTCCACTTCATCCCAGACCCACATAATCGTTGCTTGACGATGACTTTGCAGGCCGCTTCGGTGACTCCCGACCCAATCGGACGATTTTCTGCCTGAGTTTGAGCGTAATCCATTTGAGCGTGGTGATTGCGAAAATACGTGATGACCGACTCCATCTGTTCTTTTTTCTTGGCACTGAGGGCATTGAGGTCGATTTTTTAAACTCATCTAACAGCGCAACCGCCGCTCCAACGTCGTGTTTTAAGCGATGAGCTTGTTTCTCTAACCAGGCTTGACGGTGCTTTCGACGTCGAGGAAATAGGACTTTAGCGACGGTTTCCAAGTAGCCACTGGCATGGTAGAAATCTAACACTTGTGAATCGACATAGGGGCCGAGAAAGTCCCAATTTTCAGGCGCACCATCTGCTAATCCTTGCCGATGCGCATCCGGATACAGGCTCAGCACATGCTCAACCTCACGGGACATCCGGTCGAGAAAGAGGTGTCGTCCATATTCAGGCGGGGCAGCTACGTACGTGGTATGCAGACGCTCTCCCTGAGCGTTATACAAACTCAACGTACCGACCATGGCTTGGCGTCCCCCCTCCTCACACAACAACATACAGGTCCCATCGAGGCCTAGACTAACTGTTGCTACCGGCTCCGAGACCTTGGGGGTCTGATAATGCCAATCCTCCTCTTTTGCCATGGCCACAGTCCCCACGGTGTCTGCTAGATTTTGGATAAACGAACGGGCCACTACACGACCATGATTTTCGTTGAGGTCTTCTGCCACCCGCACACTGCTCATCTCAGCATATTTGTGGCTAATCTGTTTAGCAAAGCGAGGGGTTGCCGTTCTGATCATGCGCGCATCGGTTTCCAAGGGGCAGAAGGTACTCCCACCCTCGGACGTTTGGTAGAGATGACGTGCTACCTGCACCGGACCATAGGGGCTTTGATAGACCTTCGCATCCTTGCCTTTGCTCGTCCAACGCTGTCCTGAGCGTTCAATGGGACTACCATCACTATCGAATTGTTCGAGAGCTTTTTCTGTCGCCAGTTGACCGGCTAAATTCAGCCCTTGCTGAATCTCATTCTCGCTGCCTAACATCGTCGTGCCAAAGGGAATAGTTATCTGTATCGTGACACTATTAGCCTCACTACTAACAATCGATGCTGGCATGTTAACGGCCCTGTAGACAATACTTTTATTTTAGCCGAAACCTCGGAAACTTACATCCAAGTGAGGTCATACCCCATAGGACCCTACTGCGCTTCCTAGCCTCGCTGTCAGCACAATATCAAACGACAACGAAATCCGCTCTCCCTCCGTATGATTCATCGTCACCCCATGACGCTGCTTCGACGGAAACAAAATCAACCGCCCCTCCACAGGCACATACATCGCCTGATCCTGATTCAGCTCATTCCAATCCACAATGATGTTTGTGTTCTCACTACCCAACCCAGGACTCACTTCATTGGGCCGCACATCATCAAAAAACACCAGGCTGCCCGCCTCATCACTACCCGAGTTCGGCACCGACACATAATACACAGCACTAATGTGAGATGTATTATGACAATGGGAACCCACCTCCTGTTGGTGGCGAGAAACCACAGGCCAGGCCCGCTGAATATAGAGATCAATGTGATTTAGATCCACACCCAGCGCTTTCAGATATCTCTGTACATGCACTTCTACCTGACCCACAATCCAAGTAAACCGAGGGTCAGTATGGATTTGCTCTGCTCCATGCAGGTCCCCCGTCCAGGCCATCTCAGGAAATGCCCGCCGTTCGTAGCCATCTTTTTCCAACTGTAATGCTGCATCCATCAGCTGCTTTTTATGGGCTGTGGCGTCTGGTAGATCTTCGTAGTAGACAGCTAGGGGAAACCAGGTATCAACGGGCATGTTTTTAGCTTCGAGGGTAAAGATATCCGGATTGAGTAGCTTATCAGACTTCAGCTTTGACCGGAGGTTTGATGAAGAGTGAAGGGTGAAGAGTGCCTCTTTATCAGTTCTGTAGGCGTTCCTTGAGTGGAGTCAAAAGGATGCATCGGCTGGGTTTTAGCTTCGACTTCGCTCAGCTAGCGGGAGATGTGGAACAGTTACACCTACTCTTTACTCCCTATACTCTTACTCCCTATGCTCTTACTCCCTTTACTCATCACTCACTACTCGCCCATCTCCTGCAATCCACCCATGCAATAAATGCCAGCAAGGCAGAAAATGCTGAGCCAATACCGCATCCATCTGCCAGAAATTACTATAGCCGTCGCCGGAACAATGGCAGCCAATAAAAATCATTAACAGATCGTGATAGAGCGGTTGCTCAGCAGACTCATCGGCTAGGGATGTGGTTACATCGCGACAGGCATCGACACATAGATGGTTGATTGTGTTTTGTAGGTAGACCAGGTTTGTAGCAGCCTGGCAAAAGATCCCTTCGCTTGATTTGAGAGAGGATAAATAGTGCTGACGATAGTTGTCTAAAAAGCTCTCATGGAGACGACTTAGTTTTTGTTTTAGATGGGTGCGTAACTCTAAAGAAAAAGATTTGATACCCTGATGTTTCCAGTTAGAGAGAATATCCTGTTCTAAGGAGGATGTTTTCAGTGCAGAAATGTTGATTTCCATCAGAGGATTAATCACTCTGATGAATAAGAAATCGAGATCGATTAGGCTCAGATCTAGTTTGACGGGGGTTGTCTTAAATGCTGATGAGCTAGGCAGTTCATCGCTTGCATGGGGATTGCACCAGATGAATTTAAACTCAGCTACATCCGCCATCATTTCCCCAATCAGATGGGTGAACACCAGACCTAATCGTTGTCGTACCTCACCGTGGAAAAAGGCATGGGCTTTATTCTCATTTAAGATGACTTCATCGGCCACTGGAGAGAATAGCTCTCGGCAAGTGACTGGGCCACTGTCTGTATAGGCTGTTTCTCCGGCTCGTAAGGGTTCATCACAGTGGGCCAAACTGGCATAGTCTGCTTCAAACTGGGTCATCATTAGCTGCCAGTAATGACCCCAAATGTCATGGATAAGAAATGCTTCGGCTTTTGCGGTGGGTAGAACACTGACCGAGCTGGATAACGCTGCGATGACGTGGTCTATAGATTCTCCGAGCTGTTGGGCAATGGGAGTAGCCCAGGCAATATCTATGTTTTGAGGCTGACAGGGGCCAAAGGTGGGAAAGCGCCGAAATTGATCAAAGCTGAAGCTTTGCATTCTTTCGAATAGCTCAGAAAGACGTTGTTGCTCTGCTGTAGGAATTTCAGCCCAGACTTTAGCCTGATCGGTGGGCAGACAAAAGTAAATCTGCAGAGGTGTGTAAATGATGTCAACAGTGTTGGCTGGCAGTGTAATGCCAAAGAGATGTTTGAACAACACTGTAGCTTGGATACGACTGAGCGGAATCGAGGCTGCACCATTGATGCTGGCTAGACCCACACTGTGTAATACGGCTTGAATAGTGGCGGCCTGGTCTTTAATGCGCTGATCGATCTGCTTTAATGTGTCTCTGAGGTCATGTTGCTCTTGTTCAGATAATTGAAAGTGGTGGCATAGGCTAAGGATGGCTGCCTCTGATTCTAGGGCAGGAGGAACCTTATCTGGAGTCTGTTTGCTCAATGTGGGGGAAGATAATGTCCCTTGCCATTGATGCCCAGCGAGCTGATAATAGCGTTTGCTTAACAAAGCTGCTCGCACAAATGACTGTCGCACAGCTGTGGGAATAGTCTCAATGGCTTGTACCTGACGCTGAATGGTATGTCGCCGCAGGGTGCCTAATTCGTTATGTAAGCTCTTGAGTCGCTGTTGTTGCCGTTGGTGAAAGGTGTCGTTGGAGAAATCTCCACGTTTTCGTAAACAGCGGGCAATCTCTAGTGCTTCTGTTAATAATGCTTGATGAGTTTCGACCAGTGGTTCCAGGTGCATGGGTTTAACGGTAGACGGTGCTGACTACCGACTCCTGATTTTTTAAAGAATCAAAATTGCTATTGATTAATACGGACTAACCGAATTTCCGTACGCTGGTTACGTGAGTCGTTGGCTGGGACTCCTGATAACGGCTCGCTAAAGCCTTTCCCCTCGGCCAAAATATTGTGATTTACGGCTTTGCTCTTCAAATACTGCACGACAGCTTCGGCCCGCTGCTGGCTGAGGCGCTGGTTGAGTGTGGCACTGCCGGTTTGTGATGTGTGGCCAATGACTCGAATGGCAACCGTTTCGGTATTAAATTCGTTGATTTCAACGGCTAGTTGGGCTAAGGTTTGCTGGCCTTGGGTTGCGATCGCAGCCGATCCTACTCCAAACTTGACCTCACCCCTCACTTCCAAATCACCAATGGGTTGAGAGCTTTGAATGGCCTCAGGTGTCAACTGCTGCGCCTGGGGCTGCTGTGGATTGGTTTCCCCAATAAGGAAGGTGGCTAATTCTGGATCGTCAGCTTTGACCAGTTCGATCAGCGACTGGGTATTGGCTACGGCCTCAGCAATAAAGCGATCGCTATAGAGTTCATGGGCTAAAGGGACCTGGGGCAGCTGACCCGATAGCACCAGAATGGCGGCTGTAGCCTCAATCCGCTTTGACAGAATGCCATCCTCCATCCAGCGTCCAGCTTCCACTGAGGTAAAGAAATCAATACCGTCAATCACTAAATCAGCCTGGGATGCCGATAAATTACCATCGGTTTGAATCAAAGTTTTTAATTGGCTGTTATCTCGGGCTGACTGATCCATCCATCGATAGTAGGTAGATAGAAAATCTGTGAGCTTTTCTTCGTCTTCCTGGATGAGATCATCCGAAGCCACAATCACATCCAAAATGGCATTGGGCGCATCTTCACTGGAGAGCACAATCGTGTGACCTTGCTCACGGGCCTGGCTCACAAAGGGTTCCCAGAGGACAGCAACAGCAATATTTTGATTGGGATCTTGGAGTTCTTGCCAGGCTTCAGAGGCTTCTGCCACTTTCAGCTGGTTGAAGTCCGACAGATTAAAGCCGTCAAACCGAATGTCGAGCACTTGCGCCAAAAACTCGCTAGGGGTATCCGCTGCGTAAGCCAAACTCAGAGGTTGACCCTGGGCGATTAGCTGACTGAGATCATTGAGGGATTTTAATTGTGAATACTTTGGTGTATTTAGCACGACTGCATCGGCACCCACAGTCCGATCAATCAGGCCAACAATCTTTCCTTCTGGCTGATGCTTCAGGTATTGATCCAAGGTTGTGACAATGAGATCGGCACTGTCTTTTTCCAGACGAGTCGCTCGTTCACTCTGGTCAAATTCATTTTCGAAGCGTATGGATATACCTGATTTTTCCAGCTCTTCATTAAACTCTGGAGATCGAAACGTGCTATAGCCACTGAAGGTGTCTCCTAGAATGAGCAGCTCGTCTGGGTCACTACTGATCACTGACAAAGGTTTGTTTGCAAATGAAAATAGCGTGTCTTTTAGACTCCAAAAGCCTAAAGAAATCGCAATAATACCCAAAATATAGACAATTGGTGGGGGTCCACCTGCACGATTTGACACTAAGACTACCTCCAGTAATTTCTCCTAAAGTACCTACAGCCCATGTCACTTTTGGTCAGCATGGTACTTAAATTCCTGTATGGTCTTATGTTATTTAACCCTAACGTTAGGGTGACCATAACTCCGGTTATGATTTCTGATTTTTCAATTGAGCAGCTCGTTCTTCACAAAATGTGAAAGTGATGACGGAGAGACGTGGAATGCAACGTCTATACCTTCAAAGATTGGAACCTGGTACTTTTGTTTCCTAGGTGTTTTCTGTTTTCTCTAGGGGTTTTCTCTAGGGGTTTGTTGACGTTGTTTGAGTTGCTGTAGGCGTTTCTGAATTTCTTGCTGTTGAGCGACCGGATCAATGTCTGCCATCGCTTGCTCTGCTGGATTGACCGATAGTTCTACAAAGGCGCGTTTTTCTAAGTAACGGGTATGGACGGAATTTTTAGCGGCCTCAAACTGAGCACGGGCAGAAGCCATATCTTGTTCGTTATGGGTTTCGGCAATTGCCGTGAGTGCTTCATTCACCTCGGTTAAATTTTTGAGGGCCTGTAGATCGCTCTTGTAGCGTTCTAGCCGTGCTCGTTCCTGGCGTAATTTGGCTAGGGATGTGTTGACTAATGTTTCGGCTTGTTCAACCTGGGCTTCAATTTTAGGTAAAAGCTGTTCCAGATGAATAGCTGAAGCGATGGCGGCCTCGGCGTCATTGTGCCGTCCTTCTTTTTCGGCATTAAGGGCTGATTCTTCAGCCCGCTTGAGTGCGCCCACTTTATATAAGTAAATTTTTTTTTCCCGTTGGAACGTGGCGTATTGTTGGTTGGTGGCTTCCGCTAGCTGGATGACTGACTTTTGCATTTGTTTGATGGCAGCTTCGGCGGTTGCGATCGCGTCATCATCCAAATCCGCATGACTGTCCGGCCCTGGAGCTTCTTCAGAAATTCCCCATAGCCAGTTCCATACAGCCAGGGTTGCCTTACCTCCACGCTCCCCCATCAACCAATAAACGGCCTTTTTCATGTGTCGTTACAGCGGAAATAGTACAGATACAGCGGTTGCCCTAAGTCAATGATTCAATCACGTTATCCCATCTGAGCATGGGCCAATTAGAGCATGCTCCTATCCTAATCAATGGGATCTTCGCTATAGGAATTACTTCAGACAATTCACATATAATTCCTCACGATTCCTGGCGATCTCGATCACTCACTTATCTCAGGTTGCCTCAGATACCCCTTATCCAAACCTTATAAATCCATCAACCTACATTCAGCCACCGCCTGGATAGTAGTAATCGAAGCAGCGCACCGCGCTTTTACTCACTAGGAGAACATAACCGATGAAAAATCTACTTTCCACAGGTCTATCTGCTTTGATGCTCACTGCCGTCATCGCTCCCGTTGCTCAAACTATCAATATTGCTGATGCCTTCGCCGCTCACCCCAGCATTACGCGAGCGGCTAAAACCTTGCTAACCTCAGGTCAGTTTGTCACCGTTGACCAAAGCCATCCCACCACTGGCACTGCCCGCATTGTTGAAAAAGATGGCCAGCGTATTCTCGAATTTGACGGAGCGTTTGATACAGCCCGTGGTCCTGCTGTGCAAGTTGTGCTCTATAAAGGTGATTCTGTTCCTGTGAGTTTGGCCGAGGGCGATTATGTTTCTGTGGGTGACCTCAAGAGTTTTGAAGGTTCCCAGGGCTATGTTCTACCCGCTGATATTAACCTTGCTGAATACGGTTCAGTTGCCATCTGGTGCGCAGAATTCAACGTTACCTTTGGCTACGCTGATATTTAAGGCTTAATCCGATATGAAAATTTTCTACCTGTGCAATTCAAATAGCTTAAGACTAAAACCACTGCCCTACTTGAGATAGGGTTCTAGCCAGTCGATTTTTGGAAGTTGCTCAC
Organism: Leptolyngbya sp. PCC 7375; assembly: GCF_000316115.1. Classification (GTDB taxonomy): domain Bacteria; phylum Cyanobacteriota; class Cyanobacteriia; order Phormidesmidales; family Phormidesmidaceae; genus Leptothoe. Next base: position 5,700,869 of record NZ_JH993797.1, on the reverse strand, counting down.
CTATCCTAGAGATCATCAGACGACATGGGGTTGAGGCCATGGGGAACTACAAAATCAAAGTCAATATTGAAATCGTAGAAAGCGATGAGGCCATTAGTTCTGGTCCCGAAGAAATAGAGACCGGTGTGTTTGAGTTTAATATAAGCCCAGAGGCCGCTACTAGCATTGATGCGTGTGAACAAGCCTTGTTAAGTACGAATTATCCAGCATTACGCTCAGCATTGGCTCATCACCTTGAAACACTCTCTCAAAAAAAACGAAAACGGCATCAACCGCAGGGATTTGGGAAATAACCAAGAGCCCGTATCGGGTGGATGGGGAAATCGGTCGCTTTGAGTTTATGTCGTATACAGCCGTTGAATCTTCTGGGAATCAACCATCGAACCGAGTCAACACACTATATGGATCCCTACCAGGCAAAAGCTGGTATCGCACGATGGGCTTTAAGGAGATTGCCTACACCCACGGGAGTACGACTGAATCGTACCGGAAAACGAGTGCGTGGCTCAATCGAATCCGTCATCAAGTGACCGGGGGAACCCCGTCGAGAACGATGCAAGACAGTAGTGAGCGAGAAGGCACCCGTGTGCTCAATCACTTGACTCAGGCCAGTGAAGCCATCCTGAAAACCCATGGTGTCATCGGCAACACACTGCCTGCGGCTGTCGTCGCCTCTGCCAATGAGAGTAAGCCTGTCCATCTGGCTCCAGACGTAGTCTCCGCTGTCATCGAGCAGTGTGGCAAAACCGAGTTGATTCGCCAACAGATGACGGCCAATCCCATCCCCTATGAGAGCCCCCATCATAGCCTCAACATTTCGATTGATGATGTCGGGGTGAAACGTCAGAGGGACCAGCGACCAGAGAGTGTTCCAGAGACACCCACCGCCCGCAAGTATGCCTATCAAACGGTGGTCCATATCGAAAATCAACTCGGTAGCTATCGATTGAATGCCCTTGGCTTGACGACAATGTTAACCATGCTGTTGGCCTTTTTACTCCACAATGACCTCCTTCAAGGCCCTATCGTATTCTTTGCCGATGGACAGCGAAGCTTGCATGGCGCGATTCTGACCACCTTTGCTGGGGTGTCTGCACTACAGTTGATCTTGGACTGGTATCATCTCCATGAGAAATGTAAACAACTGCTTAGTCTCGCCTGTCAGGGTAGACGTCTGCGTAATACACACTTGACTCACCTGGCAGCCCTGCTCTGGCATGGATTAGTCGATGCAGCTTTGGTTTACCTTGAGTTCATTGACCCAGACCATCTCAAAGATACAACCGCTATCGATAAACTCCAAGGCTATCTGCGTCGGAACAAACCTCACATTCCTTGTTATTGTGTGCGTAAACAGCTGGGATTGAGAAATTCCAGCAACCGAGGTGAAAAGGCGAATGATTTATTGGTCTCCTCACGACAAAAACACAATGGGATGAGTTGGTCTAAAACGGGGTCAGTTGCCTTGGCTGCTTTAACAGCGCTTGTTTCGAATCAAGAAGCTACCCATTGGTTCAGGACCGGGAAGCTCAATTTTAAGTTGGTACCTCATCCCGTAAAGTAATTGCACAGGTAGAAAATTTTTGGCATAGGTCTGTACTAATACGAAATCCTGACTAATAGCGCCCGGTACTGAAGGGCAGGCTTCGACGGTGCGCTCAGCCGACCTCCATAAGGAAGTGTCCCTACAGGATTGTCCATTTTTAATCGGGCTTAATGAATTCGGATTTGGTATAAGGTATTGTCAAGCTTATGCCAAATTCCGCTTCTAGCGCTGTAATGTAGCTCAGATTGGTAATCTCAGCTTTCAGGTGCTCAATAAAACCAGGCAAATCATCCTTGAAAAAGCGTTCTCTATCTGACTTGGTTCGTTGAATGTGTCGAGCCCTGGATTCAGCCACATTTGGATGGTTTAGCCCTAAAAAATCGATCAAGTTTTTAGCTTCTTGATCTGCAGGGTCTATAGGTTCAAACTGACCGTAGATGTAGTGAATCCGTTGGGACACATCATCACTATAGGGACACAGCATGGGTAGATAGTGCTCGATTTTTCTCGGTTTGCTCATGTTCACGCTGTGGTGAACGGCATACCAATTCCAATAATCGTCTGCTGTTGTACCCTTCTTGCGTGGGTCAAAATGCTCAATATCACAAGCATCCATTGGGTCAACATAGCGCTCGCTGTAGGCACAGAAGCCCTTTTGCTCATTTAATAGCTCATTGCGTATTTGGGGTCGATGTTTGGTTATCTCATAACGCCAAGCTGCCTGGATAACTTTTGAGTCTTTACGTTTCCCCAGATATCTCATGCTCAGCAAAGTTATAAGTATTACCGATGCGGGCGTACTCTGCTAATCGTTCCCGTTTTTCTTGGGGGTTTTCAATAGTTGGAATCGTGCGACGTAATTCTAAATACCGGTTCCACTGTTTTAGACCTTCTTTGCCATAGAGACTACGCACTACAAAGTCATTTACTAACAAGTCATTAGGATCATCCCCTTCTGGAGAAATTCCCCGACGGCAGGTGACATAGTGGTCATCATCAAACTCTAAAATTATGCGCTCTTCAGGCTTAAATTGAGCTGCAATAATGGGGCTTTGAGTTGCTACAAAAAACTGAGTATTTTGAATGATTGATTGATATCGTTCAATAATGTCATAAAGCAAATCTGGAAATAGACTGGCTTCCGGTTCATCTAGTAGTAAAAAACCACGTTGAATTTCTCGATTAAAGTACAGGCTGTAAATATGTCCTATCCGAAATATAAAATTTCGGATGCCTGTACTTAATGCGTTATAGGAGATCTGATGCCCTGATCTGATTGACTTAACATATGCTTGTAGATTTTCAGTTGTTTGTACTGGAATCACGGCATGATCTATATCGAACGCTAAGCCAGCCTTTCCTAAAATCAAGTCCCATTGTTTAGCTAATTCAGTTAAAATCTCGGGATGATTAGAATCAAATTTCTCTTTAGCATCTAAAACAGTCAGATTTTGTACTTCTTTATCACTAAAGAAAAGTAACTCATCACGCTCTCGCTTTTTTATTTGATAGATGATTATATTCCAGAAGTCTTCTACTTGATCGTAAGATGATATGTGAAATGCCTTAAAATCATTGAAAAAAACTAATGCTTTATCTAAGCTAGTTTTGGGCAATCCAGTAGGTAAATGGCTTCGTCCATCTGGTGTTGCATAAATTGCTAAGTCTGATGAATTGGCTTTTAACCTAATTTGATCAAATAATTGCTCTTGATCTGATATCCGAAATCTATATATTTGATTTTTTGCTGAAGTAAGTTCCAGATCCGTTGATGCATTCCAAAAGCTTAACCATTGTTCCTGATCAGTCAATGTATCTGGAAGAATAACTGGGTCATTGAAATGATGTTTCAGAATCCAGAATTTTTGAGAATTCAACTGGATGCGTATTGCGATCGCACTCAACTGTGAAACGAATTGTTTCAGCTTTGGTCCTTTTTTTTCAAGCCAGACAGACTGACTATTTTGTAAAAATGAGCTGATGAGATTTAGGAGGCTAGACTTACCTGTACCATTTGCCCCAATTAAACAGACCTGAGCTAACGCTTGATCGGTATTTGGTTCTGTGAAATCTAAGTAGAAATCTTTGAACTGACGATAGTTTTTAATTCGTAAACCAAGAATTTTCATCCGTTGAGTCATAATTGGACTCCTTGCTCAGACTACTCAAACTCTGGTAAATCTAATGGCTTTTGCGGTTGTACGTCTATCGTAGGAGGCTGACCCTGAACCAATTCCGGCTCTGGTAAATCTAACTGCTTTTGCTTTTGCACTTCTACAGCAGGTGCTTGAGCAGGCATCAATTCCTTCTGGCGCTCTTCTAGTTTCAGCGGTAGCTTGACCTTCTGAGGTTTCTTCGCTTGCTTCACCTTCGGTAGGCTACGCTCCAAATCATTCAACGGTCGCGGAATCACCATGACGGCACTCAGCTCACCAATGCGCTCTGCCTCATGCATGCCCGCTTCGACGGCAATGGCCACATTAGACAGAGACCCACGAATTAAAATCGTACACAGACCTTCACCAATGGTTTCGTGGGAAATTAGCTCAATTTCAGCCGACTTAGTCATGGCATCAGCTGCCCCTACCATGGCTGGAAAACCACGAGTCTCTAATAACCCAATGGCACCACTACTCATATGGGTTTCACCTACACCGTCCAACTCACTCAGGCGAGGCAAAATAGGTAGCACCTTCTCCATATCCGCCATCGGTCTAGGAATTAGCGATGACGATACCAATTGTCCAAATTGCTTAGCCGTTTCCACACCCGCATGCACCGCCATGCGTACATCTGCTACTCCACCCCTCACAATAGCGCTACACTGGCCACCACCCGTCTTTTCGTAGCCCACTAAATACACATTAGACGACTTCATCATGGCATCAGCAACACCGATGATGGCTGGAAAACTCGTTGTTGAAACCACACCTAAAGCTGAGTCCTTTACCCGCCGCAGTAACGACATGGCTTTATCATTTGAACTAGCGAGAGCGGAAAAGTCTACTGGCATTGTGAGTCTCAAGTAGCTTTGGAGAGCCCTTGGGTGCTTGTGGTAGTTGAGGTTATATCAACACTCTAAGGTGAAAGTTTCAATAGGGTCTGCTAAAAACGATGTCACTTACTAATCTTTTGATGGGATCTTAAAAACTTTTGTGAGAGAAATATTTTGTCTGACTTGTATAGAAAATAACTATTTATTATCCTCTATTTTAAGAGCCTTTTTCAGATTGACCACTAGAATCGCCATTATCGAGTGGTTGTCTATGGGGAAAAAGCGCTGATAGTAAGCTATTTAGATGATCACGGCCATAGACATGATCGTTAGGGTCAGCCGCCATGGTTGATGTATCGTCCCCGCTAGATGCATTTGATGGGGCGACCGGGGGCTCGACATCAGGCACATTGACAGCTTTAGGTGAAACAGATTGAGGCTGAACCGTTGATGTAGTCCTCGGCGGCATTGGCATCGAGGGTACAGGGTTGTTTTCAGCCTGAAAGTTAGGTGGCTGAAAGCTAGAAGGGGTAGACTCACCATTGTCAGGAGCCGCAGTTGTTGGTTGAGATGCCTGAGATGCCTGCGCTTCTACTAAAGAGCAAGAAGGAATAATGGTGTTGGGTGCGATCGCAGGATTAATCAGTGTGCTAGACGGTCCCACACAAGCGCCTTTACCCACATAACCGTGGCCGACAATCAACACCCCTGTCCCCAAACTTGCCCCAGCCTCAATATATACACAGCCCTGCTTTGCCTGGATCACCACACCAGCACCAACACAAACACCAGGGCCAATGCGAATCGCCGCATTAGATGCAGCTCTGAAGACTACACCTGGTGCGATTGCTGCCGACGCATCAACAACAACGTCGCCGCCGCGATAGTAATGGGTATGACTCACAAAATGCAGAGGCGAGGGTTCCATCGCAACGGCCTCGGATACGAAGTGTAACTACGGACGCTGAATGGTGGTTTCTAGAACGCGACACTTGGCACGGGGGTCAACACCTACCAGGCGCACATAGTGACCCGAGTATTCAGCGAGCTGAGCTTTCAGAGCAGAAATCACTTCCGATGGACGATTCCCATTGATGGGAGCACCGGTTTGCCATGCACCGCTGCTGTAGCGACGCTTATCGGCATACTCAGTGCTAACGCGATAGCCCTGATTGACTAGCTGAGTTACTTGCTGGGCTAGATCCGCACTGACAGAAGCACTGCGACCGTTACCATTGGCGCTAGCCGCTGACCGACTGCTGCCATAGGAAGTGGATTGAGCGCTGGTAGCGTTGGCAGCCACCGGTGTCTGTCCAGGCTTTTGAATAGTAACGGCGCGACCACGCTGCTTGACTCGGGGATCAATGGCAAAGATGCGCACATAGTCATTGGCATGGGCTGCCAACACCTGCTGCACGGCAGCTACCGCCGCCGATTCGCTAGATGCAGAAACAGCAGGTGCCGTTTGCCAGATACCACTGCGATAGCGGCGCTTATCGGCAAACTCAATCCCAATTTTTTGTCCCTGAGCCAAAATGGAGCGGATTTGGGGGACTAAATCACCGCTAGTGACTGGGACAGATGCACCATTCTGGCTCGCTGTAGGGGTTGCAGCGCCATTGCTACCGGTGCTGAGGGCGACAGGCTTACCATCGCCTCGTTGAATCGTAACAGGAGATACTCGACACTTAGCAATGGGGTCAATGCCAAACATGCGTACATACTCACCAGCATGTTCAGTCATACAAGCTTCTAAAGCCGAAATTGCTTCAGATGCACGAGTAGTTTGGATAGGACTGCAAGTCTGCCAAACACCACTGCGGTAACGGCGTCGATCGGCATGCTCAGTACCAATCTTGTAGCCCTGACGCAGCCAGGCGCTCACTTTACTAGCAATATCTCCACCCACAGGCGCACCGTTACTGGCTGGGGTAGCAGTAGGGGCAGTCCCCATAGAACGCGTACTGGCAGCGACGGGCTGACCGTCAGGACGTTGCACAGTAATCATGCCCACACGGCGCTTCCCGACCGGGTCGATACCAAAGATACGCACATAGCTGCCCTGATGCTCAGCCATGCAGCGCTCTAGAGATGAAAGAATTTCACCTTCACGGCTAGACTGAACGATTGGGCAGCTCTGCCAAACACCACTGCGGTAGCGGCGCTTGTCAGCATACTCTGAGCCAACTTTGTAGCCCTGCGCTAAAAACTGACGAACCTGTTGAACAATTTCGGGTGCTAGTGCTTGCATAGTATCTATACCAACGTTATCGATGGTGTATGGGGTGTGTGAGCTACTCGCCGAATGGCGTGCAGAGTGAATGGAAACAGCATTTGCTGCACCATCGGGATACCTAAACGCTTTTGAAGCGCTACCTGATTGAGCTGTCTGCTCTTGGGCACGCTCACCAATGTTGGGCTCAACAATATCTCGAACGAGTGCCAAATCCGCCTCAGTCACCCGAGGCAATGCATCTGCCTGAGCCTGGGTTGTAATTACCGAACCAGATGGAACGCATCGTCCTGGGGGCACCTCAACATCCTGAACAAGGGCGTGCATCATGACAATGACACCATCACCCAATCGAGCGTTAAAAATTGTTGATCTAAAACCAACAAAGCTGGCTTCACCTAAATAGGCAGGACCATGGATCAACGCTTTATGGGTGAGTGTGACATTTGGCGATAGCCAAACAGCATATGAATTGCCGTTATCTCCTAGTACACAACCCTTACTAAGACCGTGAATAACAACACCGTCTTGGATATCACAGTGACTACTGATGTAAAAGGGCAACCCCTCATCTGCCCGGATTGAGGTGCCAGGGGCAATCGATACTTCGGCCCCAACATAAACACCACCTACGACCTGAGAAAAAGAATGAACGAAAGCAGTAGGTTCAATGACCGGCTTAGCCGATGATTGATATTGGGCTGGGGATGCTGCCATGGCTGACTTAACCATTGGCCCATATCCTCCCAGAAAAAATATTAACTAAAATCCTCACGTTTGTTGTAAAGCGAGCCAGAATCCAAACTAACGGTGTCAACAATAGCAACGACAGCTGCATCCACAGGTCTCTCGTTATAGCCAACATGTTGGCGAGCAGCACTGCCGCGGGTAACCAAGACCCATTCTCCAGGCCCGGCACCCACAACATCGGCTGCAACTTCGTAGTCAGGAAGTAACGCACCGTCTTCACTAATAAACTGAATTAGTAAAAACTTTACGCCCGTTAAGCTCGGCTCTTTGCAAGTACTAACAACTGTGCCGCGAACCTTCCCTAGGCGCATGCCTTATCTACCATAGGGGCGAATACCACTTACGCTCTCGCGAAACTGCTCAACAGCTTCGGTATAGCGGATGGGTAGTACGAACTCCAGGTTCTCGTGAGGACGGGCAATAATGTGAGTTGACAAAGTCTGACCACCATTAACCCGCTTGACGTTCTCAACGCCAGCGGCAACAGAGGCCTGGACTTCAGAAACATCGCCTCGAACGATAACAGTCACGCGACCGCTACCAATTTTTTCGTATCCAACTAGGGTTACACGGGCTGCCTTCACCATGGCGTCGGCTGCCTCAACTACCGCTGGGAAACCCAGGGTCTCAACCATTCCTACTGCGATTGCCATCGATTTTTACCTTGGTATGCTATCTATCTGGACTTGGGTAATCGAAATCAAGAAGCCTAAGTTCTAAACTGTTCGACTGCTTCGGTGTAGCGAATTGGCAGTACAAACTCCAGGTTCTCGTGGGGGCGAGCGATGATGTGAGTTGATAGAACCTCACCACCATTTACACGCTTAGCAGACTCGATACCGGCAGCAACTGACGCCTGAACCTCAGATACGTCGCCACGAACAATAACGGTCACGCGACCGCTACCAATTTTTTCGTAGCCAACTAGGGTTACACGCGCGGCCTTAACCATCGCGTCAGCAGCTTCTACAACAGCGGGAAAACCGCGAGTCTCAATCATTCCTACGGCAATCGGCATTGTCGTAAATCTCCTAGAAAAACAGCTTTAGTTCAAGCATTTATATCTCGGCCAGATGAAATTCAGAATTCTTTTCGAATTACTTCACACAGCGAGATGTACCTTGCAAACCGTTAGTCTGCAATAACTCCATGACTACAATTCAGAATACGAGGGGGCTAGCAGTTTGACAATATAAGTCTCAATGATTGTTTCTAATGTTAAGCATTATAAAAACTGATAACCATTTGCTACGGAACGTAACTAAATAGTTGCTTCCTGTTGAGGCGTAAGTGATGCAGCGTGCTGGGTATTTGTGCTTATGGTATTGGCTGTAGGGTTTTTTGGATAAATTGACGCTGACATATGTCAATGGTTTTTGGCCAATCATTGAAGATTATTCATGAATCCAGAAAGGCTCTTATTGGGGTAACTCATCAGGTACCATTAAGAAATATAAGTAATCTTAAAACTAGTCATAGATTTTTATCTGGGCTAAGGGTTGCAATTGAATCCAATTTTTGAGTCTTTCACATGCCTGGTATTGTGACTATCCACACATTAGTAAGTGAGGATGATTCTGGGCAAAGCTGTGTCGAAAATTCTTGGGTCGTTAAAGTCCGAGGATCTGACGCTGAGAGTGTTGGTAGATTGGCTCGATGCTTAGGGTGTTTTATGGTTTGCCGGTGGGCTCTTTGATGGCAATGATGCAGTCTCTGATTGAATTAGGTTGGCTGATCCCGATTTATGGGTTTTTGGGGGTGATTTTGGCGTTGCCTTGGTCTATGGGCCTAGTGCAGCGGACGGGGCCCAGGCCAGCGGTTTACATCAATATGCTTATGACCGCCCTCGCATTTGCCCATGGCACTTGTATTTTTATGGGCATTTGGAATGTGGGCTCAGTTGAGCTGCATTTTCCGTGGTTGCAGGTTGCTGATCTCTCGCTGAGTTTTGATCTAGATCTGTCGGTGCTCAACCTGGGGGCGATGGAGCTGTCGACGGGGTTGGCGTTGTTGGCTCAAATCTATGGTCTGGGATATATGGAAAAGGATTGGGCTCTAGCTCGTTTCTTTTCTCTCTTGGGATTTTTCGAAGGGGCTGTCAATGGTGTTTTGCTCAGCGGTTCTTTCTTCCTGGCCTATTTCTTGCTGGAGATGCTGACGCTATCTACGTATCTGATCGTAGGTTTTTGGTATGCTCAGCCTCTGGTGGTCAAGGCAGCTAGAGATGCATTCCTCACCAAGCGGGTCGGAGACATTTTGTTGTTGATGGCCGTTCTGGGTCTGGCTAGTTGGGCTGGTGATCTCCATTACAATGAGCTGTACGAATGGGTTAAGGTTGCGGATTTGACTCCGTTGGCGGCGACATTGCTGGGCTTAGCCTTGATTGCGGGGCCTACGGGAAAATGTGCCCAGTTTCCGCTTCATCTTTGGTTGGATGAGGCGATGGAGGGACCCAGTCCGGCATCAATTCTTCGAAATTCGGTGGTGGTAACCTGCGGAGCCTATGTACTGATTAAGCTACAGCCCATTGTGATTTTGTCGCCTGTGGCGCTGACGGCTTTGATCGCGATTGGCACGACAACGGCCATTGGAGCTTCACTAGTTGCGATCGCACAAGTCGATCTCAAACGGGCCCTTTCTTACTCCACCAGTGCCTATATTGGGTTGGTTTTCATCGCCGTGGGCGCTGAGTGGCCTGGTGTTGCCATTGGTTTGTTATTTACCCATGCTGTGGCGAAAGCCTTGCTGTTTATGAGCACGGGGGCAATTATTAACAACACCAGCTGCCAGAACATTACAGAGCTAGGCGGCGTGTGGTCTCGGATGCCAGCCACCACGATTGCGTTTGTTGTCGGTAGTGCTGGTATGGTTGGTGTGTTGCCGCTTGGCGGTTTTTGGGCGCTACAGCTTGGTGTCGACTTTTTGCGTCGCGAGCATCCTGTCTTAGCCGCTGTCTTCTTGTTGGTTAACGCCCTAACAGTCTTTAACCTGGTGCGAGTATTTCGACTGGTGTTCTTAGGGGACATCACGCCTAAAACCCGTCGTTCTCCATCGGTTAACTGGTTGATGGGTACCCCCATGATCGGTCTGAGTATTTTTATTATTTTGTTGCCCTTGGCTTTGATGCGAATGTCATTGCTGCCACCTTTGCAGTATTGGCATCCTTTAGTCTTCGGCTCGTTGATTGTATCTGGCCTCATAGGTTTAGCCCTTGGCTGCACGGTGCAATTAAGTCGTTCTTTAGCTCGTTCTACTCAGCTACCGATGCGGCTGATGCAGGACCTTCTGGCTAACGATTTTTATACCGAACAGCTGTATCGAGTCACTGTAGTGTTTCTAGTTAGTCAGTTCTCCCGAGTTGTTAGCTGGTTTGATCGCTATGTGGTCGATGGAGCCGTTAATTTGGTAGGCATGGTTTCCTTGATGAGTGGAGAAGGTCTGAAATACAGCATATCTGGCCAATCCCAGGGCTATATTTTCACCATCGTGTTGGGAGTGAGTCTGTTGGGATTGTTGATGACATGGGCGATGTGGTGAGGGGAAACTGATGCTAAGTGCACTGTTATTGATTCCATTACTGGGAGCCATTCTTGTTGGCTGCTGGCCAGGTAAGTTAACCAGCAAGTTAGCTAAAAATGTCAGCGTTGCCTGCTTGTTAGTTAATCTTGCGGTCAGCTTGTATCTACTGACGCAGTTCGATTTGACCATCACCGGACTACAGTTTCAAGAGTCGCTTCCTTGGCTCGAGACGTTGGGGTTGGGATATGAGTTAGGTCTGGATGGCTTATCGTTGCCGCTAGTGATTATTAATAGTCTTCTGTCGCTAGTTTCGGTCTATGCCAGCGACGATGACACTCGACGGCCCAGGCTTTACTATTGCCTTTTGCTGATTATTACCTTTGCCGTAGCTGGCGCGTTTGTTGCTCAAAATCTCTTGCTCTTCTTTATCTTTTATGAGCTAGAGCTGATTCCCCTCTATCTCTTGATTGCGATTTGGGGAGGACCTCAACGGGGCTATGCTGCTACAAAATTTCTGATTTATACGGCTATCTCTGGAATTTTGATTTTGGCTTCATTCCTGGGTCTAGTTTGGCTCAGTGGGTCTTCTAGCTTTGATTACAGTGCGACCATGGGCCATGGGTTGCCCTGGATTCAACAGGCAGTTTTGTTAGCGGCGCTGCTCATTGGTTTTGGTATTAAAATTCCTCTTTTCCCACTTCACACGTGGCTACCCGATGCCCACGTGCAGGCGTCTACCCCCATCTCTGTGCTGTTGGCTGGTGTGTTGCTTAAGTTAGGTACCTACGGTCTTTTTCGATTTGGTGTGGTTACCTTTTCCGAGGTTTGGGTGGATCTAGCTCCCTACCTTGCCTGGTGGGCTGTTGTGAGTGTTCTCTATGGCTCACTGGCCGCTATTGCCCAAACTGACATGAAGAAAATGGTGGCCTATAGTTCAGTAGGTCATATGGGCTATGTGTTGTTAGCGGCTTCGGCGTCTAATCCTCTCAGCTTTGTCGGTACTGTTTTTCAGATGGTGAGCCATGGCTTTATTTCAGCGTTGCTTTTTTTAGCAGTTGGCGTGGTTTACAAGAAAACGGGAACGCGTGATTTGACTGTACTGCGAGGTCTGTTAAATCCAGAACGAGGTTTGCCCATAATTGGTAGCGTTATGGTGCTGGCAGTGATGGCCAGTGCTGGTATCCCTGGCATGGTGGGCTTTATCTCTGAATTTATTGTCTATCGTGGCAGCTTTGCGAGTTTTGCCCCTCAAACTCTTTTATGTTTACTGGGGTCTGGTCTCACGGCAGTGTATTTTTTGCTGTTGGTAAATCGTGCGTTCTTTGGGCGTTTAGCGACAACTAAAACCCAAGCTTTAGAACAAGATCCTGTTTTACCTGTGGTCACTTGGCAAGACCGAATGCCTGCTTTGGTTTTAGTAGGTTTGTTGTTTATGTTTGGTTTGAGCCCCAGCTGGATGACTCGCTGGATTGAGCCGACAACAACGTCCATGTATGAGGCGATGCCAATTAAGTTAGAGCTATCGTCGGCTCATCTGGCGACAATGCCGCTTGCCAATCCTTCTACAGATTTAGCTAGCTGTTCGGCTGAGGACTGTGCCTTATGATCCAAACTATGCCTTCTCAATTGAAAGATATTCATCCATTTGCCCACTATGCTGACCGCCTGCTGTCAGGTGGTACCTTGTTGCCGGATACTCCGGATAATGTAGTTCATGTGATGGGTGCCCTCGATAGTTATGGCATTGTGTTGGATTACTATTCCATTAACTTGATTCACATTGCCGATCATCAGTTTTTGAACCTATTTCCAGTGTTCAAATACTTTGATGGAGAGATTAACCCTGCAAGAATGTGGCGACACTTTTGCCATGATCGCATTAACTATGAGTATGCCGAATACATCATGAGAGCCATGATGTGGCACGGTGGTGGCGGGTTAGATGCCTATTTGGATACGGATGAGTTTCGGCAGAACTGTCAGACTGCGATCGCAGCCAAAATCAAATACAACCCGGTGCTACAGCTTTTCCATAAAGCCTTTCCTGAGTTTCTGATTGAACAAATTCGTCAGCTTTCCTATTACAGTGGGTTGGGGCAATTCTGGCGAGTGATGAGCGATATTTTCACGTCGTTAGCGGCTCGTTATCGCCGGGGAGAAATTAAGCATATTCCCCAGATTGTCGACTATATTAAGGATGGCCTGGTGGCTGATGCGGGCCGACCCATTACCTACAGTGTTGAAATTGGTGGCAAAACCTATGATATTTTGCCTGCCTCTGCTGGTCTAACCTTCTTGCCTGACACGGCCATTCCCTATGTAGAATCTATTTTCTTCCGGGGACTGCCTTTCTTGGGGACGGTGTCCTATAACGCCCAAGCTCAGCAAATCTCTCCGGATAAGAGCCGCTTTGCCTATGGTGCACTGTATGCTGATCCGGTACCCGTTGGGGGTAGCGGTATTCCTCCCACATTATTGATGCAAGATATGTTCCGTCATTTGCCGGACTATTTGGAAGAGCATTACCTCAAGACCGAACGCGGTTTGGGAGACGTGCGGGTCAAAATTTGCGCTAGTTTTCAGCGTTCTATGTTCTGTGTGACCAATGCAGCTTTGATTGGGCTATTACCCAAAGGAGCTGATGCAACGGCACCTGAAGATATTGCTGCCAATCGGGAATTTCTACTGAACTGGCTGGATCGTCTGGTTCCCTCCCAATTAGAACAGGTTCAGACTCCGTAGAATTTAGGTCAAGCTCATTAGAAAAATCATGAAGGGGTGTGCCATGGTACATCCCTTCATGATTGTGGTGGTTGAAAATTTTTCTTGAGAGTTTATGAGTCCTACGCCAAATCTCGGTGATCGACGTTAGGCTCAAATGGTCTGCTTTCTATCTAGTTATGTCTTCAACGGTTTCACCGCCTTCTCTTGCAACATCGGCGTCTGAACAGCTGTCTCCAGCGGTTACTGTCCTAAATGTAGACGGCATGATGTGTGCTGGGTGTGTGCGGGCAGTGGAAACCCAACTGCGTCAGTGCGACGGTGTGGCGACAGCGACCGTGAATTTGGTCACCAAGGCAGCAGCCATCCAATATCAGGCAGAGATTGTTAAACCTGAACGGCTGGCAACTTTACTCACAGATGCCGGTTTCCCCAGCCAGGTACGTCAAGGCGAAGACCCTGGCAATTGGGCTGAGCAGCAAGAAGCCGAGCAGCAAGGACAGGTATGGCGGGTTGCGATCGCACTTACTCTCTTAGTCCTTTCAATCCTTGGTCACATAGAACATGTGGGCGATCCAGATAGCAGTTTTTCAGGACCTATTCTCAGCAGCCTGAGCTTTCACTTTGCATTAGCCACCCTCACCTTAGTGGGGCCTGCGCGAGAAATTCTACAAGATGGCTGGCAGGGAGCACGCCGTGCCCGTCCTAACATGAATACCCTCGTGAGTATTGGTGCTCTGAGTGCCTATACCGCTAGCGTTGTGGCCTTAGTCTTGCCAAAATTAGGCTGGGAGTGCTTTTTTGATGAGCCCGTCATGTTGCTCAGCTTTATTTTGTTAGGGCGTACGTTAGAAGAACGTGCTCGCTTTCGAGCCACTGAGGCTCTTCGTAGTTTGATTGCACTGCAACCCCAGGGCGCTCGCCTGGTGACAGGTGATTCACCAGGTGACAATGTCGAGATTCCCATTAATCAAGTGCAGGTCGGTGACATCATCCAAGTTTTGCCTGGCGATAAAATTCCAGTAGATGGGGAGATTGAGGCGGGGCAAACCACCATTAATGAGGCAATGGTCACGGGAGAAGCGTTGCCTGTCATGAGGCAGATTGGTGATCCCGTAATCGGTGGAACCCTAAACCAATCGAGTGCGATTTCTATTAGAGTCAGCCGCACTGGCGCGGATAGTACCCTGGCCCAGATGGTCAGTCTGGTTGAATCTGCTCAAACGCGTAAAGCCCCCATACAGGGCTTAGCAGATACCTTATCCGGTTACTTCACCTATGGGATTTTAATCCTCGCTCTACTGACATTTTGCTTTTGGTACGGCGTTGGATTTACCATCTGGCCTGATGCAATCCAAGCGGCTCTCAATCCGCACCATGTTCATCACAGTCACCATGTTATAGAAACTTCAAGGCTGTTGGTGAGTCTGAAATTAGCCATTGCTGTTGTGGTGATCGCCTGTCCCTGTGCATTGGGATTAGCCACTCCCATGGCGATTCTAGTGGGGTCTGGTATTGGAGCCCAGAGGGGGTTATTGGTGCGTGGTGGTGATGTTCTAGAAACGGCCCATCATTTAGACACCATCATTTTTGACAAAACCGGCACCCTGACAACAGGGCAGCCCTGGGTGACTGACTGCATTAGCTATGACGCCAGCTTGACTGAGGCTGATGTGATCCGTCTAGCAGCTAGTGTTGAGCAAGGAACCCGCCATCCTTTAGCCGAAGCTATTCTCATGGAGGCTGCTCAGCGACAGCTTCCTTTAACTAACGTTACAGCTAGCGCAACAACTCCGGGACGTGGAGTTGTTGCGCAGTTAGACAATCAAACACTCCACCTCGGCAATGACGCCTGGTTAGCTCAAGCCAATATCGCTACTGATATGGCTAGTGATGTTGCCAATACCTTGAGTGCTGAGGGTAAGACGCTGGTTTATATTGCCGTTGATCATCAATTGGTGGGCCTACTCGCTGCGGCTGATCGCTCCCGCGAGGAAGCCAAATCAGTGATTGAACAACTCCACCGCAAAAAGCTTCAGATCCATCTCTTAAGTGGTGATCGACCAGCCGTTGCCCATCGATTAGCCATTGATTTAGGGATTGCTGTGTCAGAAGGCAGCATGACACCAGCCGACAAAGTCAATGCAATTGAAAAGCTACAGCGAGCGGGGCACTGTGTTGGCTTTGTGGGTGATGGCATCAATGATGCGCCTGCCCTGGCCCAGGCTGACGTCGGTATCGCCATGCACTCAGGCACTGACATTGCTATGGAAACCGCTGATGTTGTGCTGATGCGTGATGACCTAAACGATGTGTCAGCTGCCCTGGAACTCAGTCGCAGCACCTTTAATAAAATTCGTCAGAACTTAGCCTGGGCCTTTGGCTATAACCTGATTTGTATTCCCCTAGCGGCGGGCGTTTTGTTGCCGAACTTTGAAATTGCCTTGAGTCCTGGCTATGCAGGTGGTTTCATGGCGTTTAGTTCTATTAGCGTAGTGCTTAATTCTCTGCTGTTGCGCTGGCAGTTAAGGGAGAGTGTTGAATTTTGAGCGTTTAATTCTGAGTTACGTAACTCAGAATTAAACGCGGTTGCAAAACGTGCGATTGCTGATTGACGGTACTCACAACTAATACCCAATCCGAAGTCATTAAATCCGATTAAACATAGGCCATCCTGTAGGGGCACTCCCTTGTGGATGCCCTGCGCTATCGAACTCAAAACGTAATTTTTTTGGCCTTACCAAAAATCTGTCACCCGATACCCCAAGGATCCCAGCATGTCACGTAGCATCGGCATACTCAGACCGATGACATTGGTATGGCAACCCTCTAGCTTTTCCACAAAAAAGCTACCTTTGCCATCGATGGTAAAAGCACCGGCGCAGTGCATCGGTTCGCCTGTGGCCACATAGTCCTCAATTTCGCGATCGCTAACCCAAGCAAAATAAACCCGAGTCACCTGACATCGAGTTAACGTTTTCGCTGCCTGCGGAGATATCAATGTATGGCCAGTAAATAACTCGCCCACTTTACCGCGCATCTTCCACCAGCGTTTGACAGCATCTTCCGGGGTTTCAGGCTTACCGTAAATGGCCCCATCAAATGCTAGGACTGAATCGCACCCTAACACCACTGCATTGGGAAACAGAGGCGCGACAGCCTCTGCCTTGCCCAAGGATAGAGCCTTGACCAATGCACCTGGCTCACCTAGGGTAATTTGATCCTCATCAAACTTGCTGGGGCATACAAAAGGCTGAACCCCGGCATTTAACAGAAGCTGCCGTCGTGCTGAGGACGCTGACGCTAATACAAATTGAGGAGCGGGCATTTTCTAATAAACCGAGAATGACGCTACTGACTGAGTGATCGCATTCTTAAGGCGCTTCCAGCGAGCTTCAGGGACAGAAGCATTAAACGTAAACAGCTGACCACGACGTACGATGGCGCTAGCTAGATTATGGCGTTGCCCTTCGGGTGTGGTCGCTAAATACTCCAGAATGTAATAGATTTTACCCTCGTCAGTCTCTATATTTTGAGCATTAATAAGTTCCACATTGCGGCTATCACCAGCCATCTCTGTGATGCTTTTAGATAACTTGTAGCCAACTTCAGTGGGGCCGCCCAATTCTTCCAGGGTTTTGCCCTCTGCCACTGGGCTCACAACGACGCTAACGTTCTCAGTGACGTTAATGATGTCGTGAAATACAACATCTGGTCCACCGGACACCTTAACTTCTAACCAGCCAGTTGGATAGCTGAACTGATAGCCCTGATAGCTATTAACATAGTTCAGCAAACTCACAGGAGCCGAACCGCTACAGGCCTGGAGGCCAAACATCGTGGCAAACACAATCATCAGAGCAGCTAGTCGCTTTAGCATTGGGAATACCAGTTAATTAATGTAAAAAGAATTGACAATTTTATTGTCGCATTTTGTGGAAGGTCTTTGTACCCTTTGCAGGGGGGAGCATCGTCCACTGCTGTTGAGTCAATCACTATATCAATGCTAATTCGGTTGAGTTCGATGAATTGTATTCTTAATGCTTTGATAATTGCGAATGTTGGTGCTCAAGAGATAATTGCGATCTATCCCAAGTTAGTTGAGGGCAGTGCGCATCCTGTTGTGAGCACTAAAAATAGCCTGACCCGTCTAAGTCCATTGGAGGTCAAACTCCGCATAGGAAACTTGCCAAACTGGACAACAGATGGCAACACACTATTTTACACTCGAACATTTGAAGATTTTGTTGCGGCAATCACGTTTGTCAACAATTTAGTTGAGCCTGCTGAACAACTGAATCACCATCCTGATATTAGCATCAGCTATAACCGAGTTTCACTGGAGCTAACGACCCATGATGCTCAGGGCTTAACAGACTTGGACTTTCAGCTTGCCCGACAAATCTCTCGACTTTAATCATTATTGTGATTGTGTCATTGAGAGTATGATTTTTGCTCGTTATCTACGTTTGTCTAACCTTTAATCAGAAGTTTTCTTATCCCTTGTCAGGTGAGTGATACAGACTGTGGTAGAGAGCTAGGAGTTAGCATTCAAGTGTGACTATTGAGCCCGTTGCTTAATGTCTTCTTCTACTGATAGTCGGACTTCTTGTTGCAGCCGCTCAAGGACAGAATCTGTGTTGGCATTTTCTACAATAGTTTGCATCAGAGTCTTGATGCCTTGAGGTCCCCAAGAACAACCTTGTTCTAGATAAACTCGGGCAGCCTGGCCGACAGCGTAAGTGCCATAGCCAGCAGCAGCAGCTTGGGCTCCCATTGCTCCAGCATAGGCAGTTAATCCAGCAGAGCCATCGATCATGCTCCATAGGGCAGCTCCACTTTTGCCAATCCCTAGGAGCAATCCGCTGCCTAGCTCACTTAAAAGTAATGTGCCAGAACTGCGGATGATTGCTTGCCATAGTTTGCTAGCTTCAAAACTAGTCATGGGAAAGCCGTAAAGTTTGGCCAAGTTGCGGATCATAACCAGGTCAGAGGCAACACCGCCTAGGAGATCCAGCACGGCTACAGGGTTCAAAGCAACCGCAGCAGACTTGTATTTTGCAAATTGCAAGATGATGTTATCGGCTGCAGTCTGGTTTAACTCTGCGGTTGCTTTGGCTAAGTTGGTGTTGACTTGATTTGCTTGATGCAAAGTATTAAGGGTTACTAATGTCGGACCTTCCGCTTGAAGAAGATCGATCAGCGCTGTTTTGAGAGGTTCAATTTCTGGTGCAGAGGTTTCCCATTCTTCAGTAACATGACCATCTGGCCACTCTACACGTACCTTCAGCGGGGCGGGGTCTGCAGCCACCAGGATAACGTCGTCTACGATGGGAACGTCCGATGATTTAATGGTTGTTGTGTCATTTTTGTCCTCTCTAGTGTCTTCATCAGACGCTAGTTGACATTTAAGGTGCTGGAGATTGTCGTAAACAGCCTGACGGTCTATGTCTGGATAGAGGTCTGTTTTATTAAAGACTAACAGCAATGGTTTACGGGTTTCGTGCAGCGTTTGTAGAGCCGTGTACTCAGTGCGTGTGATATCGCCTGCCACTACAAACAAGATTAAATCAGCTTGTTGAGCCACCTCTTGCGCGACTTGTCCCCGTTCAGCTCCTTCTATTTCATCTAGGCCGGGCGTATCAATAAGTTCAATTTTGAGAGTTGTTTCTCCCTCAGATGTGGACGGTGTCCAATAGAGAGACCGAGGCCATTGGGTAACGCCATTGAGAGGCCCTGTTTCAAGGATTTTTTCGCCGATCAAAGCATTGAGCACAGCTGACTTACCCCGACTCACCAAACCAAAGACAGCTACCCTTAGCAGAGTGCTATCTAACTTATTTAAGAGAGTAGTCAGTTGATCAATACCTGCTTTAACGGCAGCCTGACGTTTGAGTTCGTCGGCATCGGAGCGAGTTAGCTCTAGCTGTGGAATATAGCGATCAATTGTTTGTCGCAAACTGTCGCGGACCCTCTCGACAAGGGGCTGGACTGTAGTCTCTGCAATCCTCTGGGACGCAGTGCTGACATTGGTGAACGTTTCCTGAATCAAGGCGGGATCGGTCATGGTTTAGGTGTGCTTAGAGCTGAATGCTCAGGCGAAAAGTGATATTTGGGCAACAGGATTTTTAGCTTTATCCCATTGCCCACTCCCCGTCTTGTTCAAATTTTCTAGCTAGCGACTGTGCTTGCTTTTGGTAAGTGAGGTAGGGCCTGGGTCACAAAATCCTTAAGGGCTAAACTCTGGCGAGCTTGCTGGAATAATGTTTGTAGGCGGCTACCCAGTCCTTCAAAGTTAAGCTCGGTAGTTTCTAACAAGCTTTGTTCTTCGAAGTAGTCAATCAGGGTCAGGCCAGCTAGACGGGTGAGATACGCGGCACTGATACCCTGTACTGCTCCACCAGCCAGGTAGGTCGTTACATGACTTTTGAGGACTGTTCCAAGGGCTTGAGAGGCTAGTTCGACCAGCCCCAACTTGACGGTTAATTCAGCGATGGTACCTGCAGCGGCCTTAGCCTGATCCATGGAGAATTTTTGACCATAGATAGTGCCGAGATCTAACACGAGCTGGCCATTGATGGCAGCTGTCGCTAACAGGTCCACGGTGACAATTGGGTTGGCAAAGGCAGTACTGGCTGCAATCCACTGCATTTGTTCAATGACGGGCATTGCTTTTTGGCGACGATATTCGTTGAGGGATGCGGTAATGCGCTGTTGCAATGCTTTTGTCTGGCGCAGTGTAGTGGCCATCACTAAAGAGGATGGTTCAGCGGCAAAGCTATCGAGTTTTTGGGTAAGGGTCTCTAGATTGGCAGCAGACTGCTCAAAAAATTCAATAATTTCGCCTGACTCGGCATGGCGGCGAACTTTGATTGGATTGGGATTAGCTGAGATCGCAACCACTTCTACATTGCGTTCTGCCACCCGCCCCTTAATCCGATCCAGCACCACCGCCTTATCCATGGGGGTGTACTGGTCTTGCTTATTCAGCACTACTAGCACCTGATACCCTCCAGAAACCAGTGTTTCTAGTTGATTTAGCTCTGAAGCAGTCATATCGCCTGCAATCACCAAAAGCACTAGATCAGCATCGCTGATGTCATCAGACGGTTCAGTAAAGGTTAATGCTGCTGTTTCAGCGGTCTGTAGACAGGTGAGTAGAGTGGTCTTGCCTGTGGCTTTATGGCCAGTAATCGCAACCTTTAAATCAATACGCTCTAGACTATCCAGCAGCAGATCATAGTCGGTGCGATAGAGTTCTGCTTGGGCAGCGGCTTGACTATTTTCAGTTAACAGTAGCTCAATGAGTTGATCTGTGCGGTCTAAGGCCTGGTCGATAGCATCCCGTTGAACGGTGACCTGTTTGGGAATAGCCGGAACCACACTACGCTGACGTTGCTGGCTGAACCACCATACTCCTGAACCAAGTGCGATCGCACCCAGTACTAATGACCCGTCCATGGGCATGTGATGCACGACATCCAATAACCATAAACTGGCGCTGAGACCTAAACCACCAATCAGAATAGGACGCTTGATTGCGATATCCATAAGTCCCTATACCCATGCGTTGCTTCTACTACATTTTATAAAGAGAGTGGGGGTTCACTAGGTGGAAAACCCCACAGAATTAACATAAGCCTTAAAGAACAGCCAATCAGCGGTGTGGTTTCTACCACCATGCTTTACCCTGCGTTGTTTTTATATTCAGCTAGAGTGCTATAACTCAAGTACAGGCGTTTTATAGAGTTACTGCCATGGCTGATGGGGCTTGCCTAAGACAGGGGTCGTTGCTTGGCCGCTTAATACTGGATTATGACACTACGGACGAGCTAGGAATTGTGGATAGCTTACTCGTGGATTTGAACCAGGGCAAGGTGGTTGCTCTGGTGTGTCAAGGACCCGTGTGGCAGCGCCAGCGTCCAACCTATGGCTGGGAACAGATTGTCAATATCGGTGCCGATAGTATTGTGATTCATGGCCTTGGTGCTGACATGGCTCAATCGGCGGCTCAAGCCATGGTCGGTCTGGAGGTTTGGACGGATATGGGTAACTGTGTTGGCCAGATTGTGGACTATCGGTTTGAGCGTAGTGGTGAGGTATTGCAGTATCTATTCGTCCAGCCAGGGCAGTCGGGGCTATATGGGTTAGTACCTGAAGCGATTATCAGTGCTGGTCGTAAGCGAATAATGGTGTCGGCTCAGGCGGCAGAGCAGGCTGAGTACTTGGCTGATGAAACTGTGCCCATGTCTGAACAGGGTTGGCAAACAACGGCTCAAACGACGGCTCAATCCCTGGCAGACCAAGTGCAACAGCGAACCCAGGGATGGTCAGACTATGCCCAGGAGCGTTGGCTATCTGACGATGTAAATGAACAATTACGCTCCACGGGTCAACAACTGCAAGATAGAACTCAGGGGTTGCGATCGCAGTTTAATCAGCAGGTCTCCAAAGCTAAAAAACGAATTGCCCCTTTGAACAGAGCGCTGGAAAACACGTTTGAGAACGCCCTCGATAAACTCAGTGATTCGAATACTCAAACCGATCGTCCTGCTATCGATCTAGACGCATTTGAAGTGTGGGAAGACGATGATTAATTAAGCGATGGCGCGGTCATCTGGTCTGGGCGTTCGCTGATGATGAAGACTCATAACTGAGTCAAGGTCACTAAAGGCACCGGAGCGATCCCCTCGATCAAATCGGATTAAGCTCCGGTTAATGTAGGCATCTGAAAACTGAGGCTGTAGCTCTAAGGCTCGGTTGACATCAGCTAGTGCACCTTCCGTATCATTAAGACGAAACCGCAGTACGCTTCGTTCATTCAGCGTATGGGCAGCGTCAGGTTGGAGCGACAGGGCTTTATTGAAATCTGCCATGGCTTTCATGTAGTTTTTGAGGTCCACATGGATCCTGCCTCGATGGACATAGGCATTGGCTAAAGATGGGTTCAGGTCAAGCGCCTGATTGATATCCTGGAGTGCACCTTCCAAATTGCCAAGGTGTTGTCGAATTCCGCCTCGATTACTAAACGCCTCTGCAAATTGGGGGTTAAGTCTAATCGCCTCACTAAAATCGGTAGCGGCCATCTCATAGTTATGTAGGTACAGCCTGACTAATCCCCGATTGTTATACACATAGGCATGGTTGGGATCAAGACGCAGGGCCTCGGTATAGTCATTTAGCGCTCCGCTACTGTCGCCCAGGGTAGCGCGGGTGTTGCCACGGTTGTTTAGCAACGCCAATTTCCCTGGAGATGGGTAATCTTGGAGAGCATTGTGTAACTGCTTTAATGTCTGAGGATAGGCTTCAGGTAAGGCAGGGTTGAGGTGTAGAGCTTTACAATAGTCTGCCATTGCCCCTGCATAATCCCCCATTTCTGTACGCAGGGCTGCTCGATTGTTATAGGCATCAGCCAAGTCTTTATCGAGGTCAACGGCTTGATTAAAATCGGCTAGCGCCTGCTTATAATCGACCTGGTAAAAGTAGGCTAAACCACGTTGGTTGTAGGTTTTCGCACAATGTGGATTTAGGGCTAGAGCTCGATTCAAATCATTAATAGCCTGTTTAAAGTCACCACAGCGTAGCCAGGCCACTCCCCGCCATAGATACCCACGGGGGAAATGAGGCTGTAGCCTGAGGGCATAATCAAAATCCCGCACAGCGCCTGCATAATTGCCCACCTCTAGCCTGAGCAAACCGCGATTGCAATATCCTCGTGTAGATAGAGGTGTTAGCTGAATCCCACGCTCAAAGTCTTCTAATGCGGCGTCTGTATGCCCCAGTTTGCGCTGGGCATTGCCCCGATTGAGATAAGCTGACGCGTAGTCAGGTGTCAGATGGATTGCCCAACTAAAGTCTTCGATGGCTACGGCATAGTTACCCATAGCATAGTGGGCACATCCCCGGTTGAAATAGGCCTTAGCATAGTTGGGCAGAGATTCAATTACAGTATTAAAAATTGAGATCGCGCCCAAACAATCTTGTCGCCTTGCCAAGTCAACTCCTTGATTCAATAAGTCTTTTGCAGTCATGCCGCCCCACACTCACCAAATATTTGGATATGTCAACCACAATTTGATACAGCAAACTTAGACACACCCAAATAACAAATAGCAAACTCACAGAGTCAGTTTTGTATTTTCTCTATTTCTATATTAGGGTTTAACCGTAGTGCATCTGGAAAATATCTACATACTCAAGAGAATTTTCAGATTCACTGTATTCCATTGCTGTCTCTTGGCCTTAAGATAATTAAGACTTGCTCCATTGTTTGGGGGTGTAGAAGCATAAATGTATCCACTGCTGATTAGCATCGTTGCCATCAAGCCAACTCTGTAGCAATTGGTAATACAAGCCTCGGTTATAAATATAAGAAAATCGACTTAATAGTTTATGAGCTTCTGCTATTCGCAGTCGTGATCAGGGCTAGCTCTGGTTTTAGATAGCAAAAAATGCTTGCCATCATTAAATGACAAGCACTTGAAGAAACAATGTGCGTGCAAACTCCCGGATTATTTTACATCTGTTATTGCTAGACCACCCTATTTACCATTTAGGATCCCAATCAACATATTTAAGAAGATCCTGGTTATGAGGGTCAAAATAAGCGGCTAGTTTTTTATATATTTCAGGTGGCATCTTCTTTTGATAACCTCCAGTATTCATTGGCTCTAAGTCAATCCTTTTAAATTCCTTCAGTTCTAGAAAGTGGGTTGTTTTTAATAATACCTCATGGGGATTGGAAAACATATCTTCACTGCGAAGAATTAGAAGTTTTTCTCTAGGAAAAAACTTTAACCAATGCTCTATTTGTTCTGTATATCTGCCTCGACTCAAATATGAGAACCAAGCTAATGGGCTATGCCAAGAGTATTCATCTCCTTGGGTTTTAAGATGTTCTCTCTCTTGCCCCAGCCGACCTTCCTCTGCCTCGATAGCATCAAGGAAATTTAGCGTTTCATGACCATGGCGAATACTCATTTTCCAATGGGAGTAGGCCCGATCAATTGGATTCCTCAAAATAATGAGAAATTTTGCATCTGGCAGGGACTTCGATATCCTATTGGGGGCTAAAGGGTGAAAAAGATACTCAGGTGTAGCTTCTCCTGTCGAACGGATATTAGAGAGCTTATAGGAAATTTTTAGTGGGAAATGAGCCCGATACCAATTTAAGTAATGTTGGTGATGCCAATCGAAATAGTGAACTTCTTTTGTGATTTCTGGGGCAAAGCCAATCTCAGGATGTTGCTGGAGATAAAAGAAAAGAGATGAGGTTCCTCCCTTTTGTGCTCCTATAATTAACCAATCTGGCAGTGCTCTCCATTTACCCGTAGCCTGACCATAGTCTTTTAATACTTTTTTGACAGGTTCCTTAATAGGATCTGGGACATTTTTCCTCAGAAATGCTCTAACCATAATTACAAATAACTTATCTACAGGGGAAGCTTTTTGAATTAAAACTGGCAGTGCGTTTTCGAGAATCAGAGAATATAGTTTCTTGGTTAGCTTCTTTACAAGAAAATACTTCTGATAAGACCTGATGAATTGGCTAATAAGCGATTGCTGATTTAGGAGATGAATCGGTCTAGGGCCATTGCTATCTGACCGCATTTCACAACTAAAATTATCTCAAGGATAAGCAATGCCGCTAATAATATATCTTAGAGTTGAGATGTAAGATACATTAATACCTAGACAATACCTAGACAGAATATTCAAAAATCTCCATATCTTTTTGGTATTTTTCTGCCAAGAAATTAATGTCATCTAGACTAAAATACTTTCGCCATTCCTTATACTTACGTTTTGATTTGTTCGAATGGGGTAATGATGTAGAAAGTCCGACTTTATCACAAATAAATTGCCAATCTTCAGATATGTCTTCTAAACGACCGACATAATCAACGATTACATTCTCACGACTTGAATCTGTAAGTTGATCAAACTGAGGCATGGTGCCATAAGATTGCCAAGACCCTTCTGAGTGAATAAAGTCAGATATATTGTTGGTTTTTATACAATCTGTAACTCCGGGCCACCTAAAAGCATCATATAGCTTGGGTATACGGGTTAATGGCTTTGGTAAGGTATGGATCTGGTCGGCGTAGTACATCAATTTAATGGCCGAGCCCCGATACTTACCCAAATAGTGGGTTTTAAGATATGCATAATATGAAACCATGCGATCAATCGGATGTCTTACGATTGAAAACGTAAAATATTGATCCCATAATTCATCGCCTATCACATTTTTAATAGTAGCTGCAGATGAATGCTTATATATGCCAAACTTTTTTTCGTAGGATCGCTGTATTAGTTCACCATAGTCAGTACTACCTAAAATAATGTCATTCCACTGCATATCAGCAGCTAAAGCACGTTCAACACTCGTGCCTCCACATTTATGTAGGTGAATAAATACAAACTTCTTGCTATTAGAAATAAATGCCATTGTTATGCAATTTCAACTTAAATAGTATGGCTAGTGTGGCCCTAATACTCTGTGGCGTAAGTTTGCCCATTATCAAATGTGGATGAGTCGATGGGTGGATGCAATAGCTGCCAAATTTCTGCCATCGGGTACTAGGATATGGCTATTGATAGTAGTCTTTATACCAAGTGACGAAGTTCTTGATACCCTCTTCTAAGGGGGTGTTGGGAGCAAAGCCCACATCTGCCGTAAGTTCAGCTACATCGGCATAGGTTGTAGTGACGTCCCCTGGCTGCATGGGCATCATTTCTTTGACGGCAACTTGCCCAAGCACCTTCTCAATGACTTCAATGAAGTGCATCAAGCTGACAGGGTTATGGTTGCCAATGTTATAGACTTTGTAGGGAGCGGCAGTGTTAAATTCTTCGTCAGCGAGAGGGCTAGGTAGATGGTCCATGACTCGCACAATACCTTCTACTACATCGTCAATATATGTGAAGTCTCGCTGCATTTTACCGTGGTTATAAACCTGAATAGGGCGATTGTTTGAGATCGCATCAACAAACTTAAAATAGGCCATATCAGGTCGACCCCAAGGCCCATATACCGTAAAGAAACGGAGCCCTGTCGTGGGTAAATCGTACAAATGACTGTACGAATGAGCCATTAGCTCATTGGCTTTTTTGGTTGCTGCATAAAGGGACACTGGATGGTCCACATTATCAGTCACAGAAAATGGAGTCGTTCGGTTAGCACCATAGACTGAACTGGATGATGCGTACACTAAATGTGCCACTTTGCTATGGCGACAACCTTCCAAAATGTTGACAAATCCAATTAGATTGCTATCTGCGTAAGCATGAGGATTTTTTAGAGAATATCTAACCCCAGCCTGTGCTGCTAAGTGAATAACTCGATCAAAAGACTGTTGTTGAAATAGACCTTCCATCCCATGACGATCGGCTAGATCAAGCTGATTAAATGTAAATGAAGCATGGGGTAGAAGTTGCTCCAATCGATCTTTTTTTAAGGAAGTATCGTAGTAGTCATTAAGATTATCGATGCCATAAACACTGTGCCCAGCCTTTAAAAGTTTATTAGCTATAAAATAACCAATGAAACCAGCTACGCCCGTTACTAAAACATTCATGCTAACTATAAAAATAAGTATTTAGACATACAATGCAACACAAGAATCTTAAATTGTTGTTGCATCGATTTCCCGTAAAGTAAGGGATTGTAACCATCCTAGCGTACTTCTCTTATGATTCATGTGTCTTAATACACGAGAACTGTTTTGAGAGCTAGGAGGCTACCTTCTGAGACGATGACTGATACACGGTTGAGTATCTGGTCATACGGCGTCTTTGACTTGAACCAGTCAGGTTGGCAGCTACTTCAAATAACCTCTGATATACGTTAATGGGTAGAATCCACAACGCACTAGCTGCAGCTCCGGTGAGAAATGTTCGGAATGGTTCTTCAATCAAGATTGGTGCATATGTAGCGACTGCTCGGCTGAAGAGTTTCATGGCCTGTCCTCCATCTTTCAGCGTTACAGCCCTTCTAGCCAGATGGCGACAATGGTATGCCATGGCAGGTCTTTCCCATTTCTCCATTTCCTCGGGAGCATAGCTTCTAACTTTATTGAGTAAACGCTCCCAGGCCTTCATCTTTTTGGTTAAATTAGCTGAAATACCCTTCGAATTTACCCGATATAAAGTTAAGGGCTCTGCAAGCCCTTCCATAATCCATTTGGTTTTAATGGCGACTCTCATCCAGCACTCTACATCTTGAGATTCTCTAAATGCTTCATCAAAGTAGTGCTCTTCTATAGTGCCATCAACTTGCACTGGGAACTTGATATTATCAAAGACTTCCTTGCGGAAGACCGCTGCAGATCCATTACCGATGGGTGTGCGACATAAGATATCAAGTGGAGTAATTTGGCTAACCTTGGATATCTGATAAATACCTAACGGTGTGCCATTCTCATCTATAAATTTAGAGTAGCTAAAACTTATGCCAATCTCAGGTCGTTTTTCAAAGTGTTCAACATGGCGTTCGACCTTTTCTGGAACCCAAAGATCATCTGCATCAAGAAAAGCTACATATTCTCCCTCCGCATGGCGAATACCTGTATTACGAGCACCTGAAAGGCCTCTATTTTCCTGCTGAATAATTCTGATTCTGTCATCAGTAAATTGTTGACATATAGTTACACCTTCATCGGTAGACCCATCATCAACAACTATGATCTCCAAATTCTGATACGTCTGAGCTAATGCTGATTCGAGTGCCAGTCGGACATACTTCTCAGTATTATACAGAGGTATAACTATAGAAACCTTTTTCATGTTTTCACTCTTTAGATGACAAGGATGGATATTGAAATTGCCAAGTTGCGTTGGGGCTATCCTAGGCTTGCAAGTCAATCCAAAATTTAGCTCGTATTAGTAAACTATTGCCAATGCTGTAGATAGCAGTAGACGATTATATTTACTTACAAGCATCCAGAACTTCAGGAGGCTTAGCATAAGCTTCAGTTACCTGGCTAGTACGACCACTAACCTCATCCAAAATTTTCTCTAGAGAGAGAGCCGCGTTCTCATGGGAAAAATTCTTTCTAGCGTACGCTCTTGCATTTTGACCCAAGCGATTTCGTAATGCTGGATCGTTCCATAGCGTTTGAATCGCTTCCTTCATACTCTGTTTACAACCGGGTTTGATTAACCAACCTGTTTCTCCATGCTTAACATAATCACTCATGCCATAGGCATCAGACACAATTACTGCACGGGCCATCAACATAGCTTCTATCACTGTTACATGCCCAGCCGCTGTAACGTTGTCTTTGACTTTTAGAGGTATTACGCTAATCCGACCTTCTTGTGCCAGTTTCCAACAGTCAGCTCTGGTGATACCAAAAGGTGTTTTGACCTGTTTAGGGATGGAAAGATTAGCTAAAGCTACTTTGCTGGATGCAACAACAGTAGGTATGTCAAGCTCTTCAACCACCTCAAAGAAGCAAGGGAAATCGCGATGCGCAGACCCCAGTGCTGCAATAAATGGAGAGTTGTTATCTTCTTCGTACTGAATTTCAATGTCTGGAGCCGCGTAAGGCACAAAAGAAAATCGACTTTTCGGTAAGTTAAAGCACTTGCTGTAGATGTCGATTTCTCGATAACTGTGAACTATGAAGCGGTCAATTTGATTTAATCCGATGCCCGATAACCGTTGACGCAGGGCCCCAACTTCGTAATTTCCAACATTGAAGGTCCAAGCGACAACTGGTTTTTTAGACCGTTTTAGAAGCTTTTGTAGGCCAATTACGGTTGGCAACTGCGGGTATGAAGTGATAATTCCGTCGGAATCGCTATTTAAGGCGAGAGCACCATGTTCCCAGTGGCGAAACCACTGGGAAGACGTTGTGTATTTTACTGTTCTCTCATGCCATTTAGTAATGGGTTGCGGCCTAGGGATAAGCTCAAAGTCATATTTCCCTTCAGGAATATGCCCGACTAGCCATCGATTATTGTCAATGTATTCTTGGGTAAAGTAAGGCGCAATGACGGTCCATTTCATACGGCGACCTCAGACATACTAAACATAGTGAACTCTAGTTTCAATTGCACAGGTAAAAGCTAAAATCCGTAGGTAATGGATTTAACTATTCGAGTCTTTACAAAGCAAAATGAGTATTCTTTACGTTTACAGTTAAATTAAAAAGCTTTATCTAATCAGTAATGCTACGCTCTTGTTAGGAAAAAGCATGGCGTTCTCTATAAGTATTCTTACTGATTTAGGTGCTTTCTAAAAGTTTAAATAGGTAAACTTTAGATGATCTTCTCTCTAAGATGAGTATTTTACATTGGTATTATTCTACATGTCCTTTTAGTAACAGTCTGTGCAAATCAATGTCAGATTTCTATCTCTTTGACAGAGCAGATTCTGTATGGGGGCTTTTATAAGATGCAACTTTTCCATAGCTAGAGTCAATCCCTGTGGTGCGAAACTGAGATGCTTTTCTCTCTGCATAAGTTGACATGATTTGTATAGACACCAATGATGCCCATATATATAACGTCCAGGAATCTTGTTTAAAGAGGTTGCTCTCTGTCATATTACTGATGATAAAAAAGCCCAGGAAAAGAACTGGGAAGATAGCCTCAGTTGTTTTGGTCAGTCGGATTAACTGAAAAGATCTGATCAGGGTAATTGCGAAGTTTGTAAGGAAGAGGAGAGCTCCTATCCAGCCTAGGGATAGAAAAATCTCAAGGAAGCCATTATGGGCATTAGGGACAGGCCAACCAGTTAATTGTCTAACAAGATCAGCTGGACCACCGTCTGGTCCCCAAAAACCTTGGTATCCGTACCCTAAAAACGGCTTTCGAGAGATCATCTCCCATAAAGCGGGCCAAATTTCGTTTCGTCCTGATAAATCAGTACCTTTGCCAAAGGCAGAAAGTAACGTGTCTGCATTGGTTTGAAGATAAATAAACCCAAAGGCGACAACGAATATGATGAAGCTAAGAGCAATCACCATCGACTTGTAGTTAAGCTTTAGAGCATTACAAGCGAAGAAGAGTAGAGCCAACACTACGGTGGCAAATAAAGCAGTTGTTGATTTAGAGGCTACGACCAGGGAAGCCGACAAAATCATTATGCAATTAATAGCTAGCTTGGATCTACCCTGAAATAAGTTTGAGTAGCGAGTAGCGAGTAAAAAAACTGTAGTTAATGCCATGCGAGCACCAAACTTATTTTTATGGCTGTATACTCCTCGCCATGCTCCTGTATGGGGCGGTAAGTGCATCACTCCATATTTTGGAAGCAGCACGCCAAAAAGAACGCAAATAATAGTGTTAATACATAAGGCTATGATCAGAAATCTAAGTTGTTGCTTCAAGCTGAAGCTCAGTGAAAAATATATGGCAACAGCGGTTGAGCCTAGTAATAATATGGTGCGACGTGAAGTGATATTTGGATAAAATGACCATCCTGCTGAAATATAAGCGATGAGCAGGAGAATAACGATCAGCAAAAATTGAGGATTAGAACGCAATCGAGCTAATATCAACTTCCAGCGAAGTAGTACACCTATAGTAGCTATAAGATATAGCAACATGCTAATAGCCGGAAGTAAGAAATTGCTGTTAGCTTGACTGACATCTACAATTTGTCCCCCTCCTGCTCCATTGGTAATCAAGTTAATAGGGTTACCCAGTAGAAACCACAGGGTAAAACACATGAATACGTGTTCTAATGTTCTCGGAATTTTTAGCGTCATATTCCCCTAAGCATTCTTCTTTTAAGTGATCACGTTCTTGATGTAAAGTAAATATTTTGATCGTCTTTTAGGTAATCTTTTTAAAATTAAATCTTGACTCTTACTAGGTTGAATGTCATCAACCTGAGATAAATGAGTATAGTCAGTACAATAAGCTTGGGCTTTTGGTAAATATTTTGCCAGCTAGAAATAAGTGCTTGATTAATTAAGGATATCCCTACAAATGGTGAAATTTCTAGCCGAAGTGTCTGCTTCGCCCAGTATTGAAAATGAGCTGCTTCGGCAGCACGATAATGCTCATCTACTAGGGTTGGAGCTTCTTTTCGTGCTTTGTCCATTAACTGTATCCAACCTTCTTTCATTTTCATGATATCTGAAGACAAACCAGACGAATGAAGACGATATTGAATTAATACTTTATCAATTCCCTCAATTGTCCAATGACTTTGAAATGCAATTCTAAAAAGTAAGTCAATATCTTCAGAATACTTTATTGATTTATCAAATCCTCCTAAAGATTGAAAAATACATTTTCGTATAACAACATTTGATGTTGTTACGGTTGGGTTTGTATAGAAAAAAGTGTATGGCTGGAGATCTTTAGGTATATTTGCCGTTAATTTACCGGTGCTTTTTCCATCAGGATCTATCAGTTCCACCCTTGCAAAACTGACACCTATCTCAGGATGAGTATTCATGTAGTCAACATGAACTGATAACTTATCTGGTAGCCAGAGGTCATCTGAATCCAAGAATGCTATAAGTTCTGTCGTTGCCAGTTCAACGCCTAAATTACGGGCTGCGGAAACACCACCATTCTCTGTGGTAATAAGACGAATGCGTGAATCTAACTGACAATACTTATTAACTAATGTGGCGGTATTATCTGTTGAACCATCATTAATGACTAGCAATTCCCAATCTTGATAGGTCTGATCTAGTACAGACTGGATGACTTCTGGTAGAAATCTGGCTGCATTATAAGCTGGTATAACGACAGAAATAGATGGATTAATTTCCATAATCATATACTAGAAAAAATATGCTGGAATCTAGCATTGCGTCTGCTTAGGAAAGCGAAAGTTTTTCTCGGCCAGAGAATACAGACTTATAAACTAGGAAGGTGAATATAGGTAAGAGTAATAGATGTACTCCTAAGACTACTCCAGCTACTACGAATATATTGAACTGGGCACCTACAATGACAGAAGTGGTAAATATAATCGTGAAGAAAATGTTCCACTTGAGGCCATCACTGCCACGGTCTACTGACAAGAGCAACTGCTCTGAAACCAGAGCAAATGGTCTAGGGATAGCTGACAGGCAAATCATAATAAGAATTGGAATTGCTGGAATCCACTGCTTGCTGAAAACAATAGGGACATAGATCGGAGCCAGGCTGCTTTGTAATAGAACTAGAGGAAATATAATTGCTGCGCAAATTTTGAGACTTCGGATATAGCTTTGCTTCAACGCAGATAGGTTATCCCGTGCTGCACACAGATAAGGGAATACAGAATTAGAAAGCATGTTAATGGCTGTCAGACTAAGCCCTAGTCCTGCATTGAAAGCGAAGAAGTATAAGCCAAGTTGTTCAACGCTAAAGAATCGACCAATGAGTAGATAGTCAATGTTTGATCTCAAGTAATTGAGCATTTCAATGCCCAATGTATATTTGGAGAAATTAAAAATTTCTCGCCATCCTTTCAAACTAATTTTCCCACTTGGTCGCCAGGAGTGATTCTTGTTATAGACAATTAAATAGGAAAATTGAGAAAGCATTAGGGCAAATACAATGCTCCAAATGCCCATGCCCAATAGCGCAAGAATAACTACTAAAGATTGACTGAAGACGGCATTAATGGCTGTTGCGATGGCACCGACCTTGAGCCTATTCTCTCGACGAATCAAGGCATCTTGAATCGCATAAAAAGGATTGAGAAGATAATTGCCAGCGGTGACGATGATAGGGAGCAATAATTTTTCGTTACCATAAAAAGTGGCAATAGGAAATGCTAGTAAGCATTGGAATAAAAAGATCCCAATACATAGAATCCAATTGCTCCAATATGCTGTTTCTACTATTGAGTCAAGCTCTTCTTGCGTGGCCTGAATGATCTTAGGTGCAACTCCACCTTTTTGTACGAAGACGGTAGAAAACTCAGTGACGGCAAAAATGATCGCCATCAAGCCATATTCTTCAGGGGTAAATACACGACCTAAAACAACTACTATGGCGATGCGAATTACGCGTCTGAATATTTGGCTCGCTGTTAGCCAGCCCATATTTTTGACGAGCTTGTCAGAGAACAAGCGCTTTAGTTTTTGTTGCATTATGATGGTGCAAAAATATTTATAAGGCTAACTATAGTAGTTGATGATATTGCTCTCAGCGGTAATATATGGGAACAGAGCATTGTGTGGAATTTTAGAAAAGATATAAACGAGTATTAATTCTCAAATAGATCTAGCTATCTCCTTGCCCCAGGCGTTAGTCAAATAGTCTGAATAAGAAATTGAGAGGATTAACTAGGCGAGCTGCTAAGTCTAATACTGAACCGCTTGTTGTCTTAGGTACAACAATGACGTCCCCATCTTGAATCTGATAGGTGTCGATAAGGTTACGCAGATCGACGACTTCTTGCATGACTTCGCCAGTGTTGTCGTCCATTCGAATAAAGGCAACTTCTTTGAGCCTTGCATCATCGGTTGGGCCGCCTGCGATCGCAACAGCACTAGATAATGAGCTATTAGGAGGTACTGCAACCTCTCCGGGACTCGTGACCTCTCCAACAACTCGAACCCTTACGGTGTCTGGTGCTAGACTGGATCTTGCCAATAAATGATTATCAATGGTTTCGCCTTCTGGTAAGCTGGGAACAAAAATTAAGTCTCCATCTCTAAGCAACATATCTTCTGGTAAGCTGGCGGACCAGAGGGCATCCCACAGATTAATCTCTGTATTGACTGTTTCGCCATTGGGAAGCTCACGTATAACCACGACACTACGGATGTCTGCCGTGCGTCTCACCCCACCTGCTTCTACTAACGCTTCACTCACTGAAGGTGGCGCGTAGGCTAATTGAGTATCTTGATTAATGTTGGTTGTATCTTGCAGTTGAATGGGGCCAGGACGATAGACCTCGCCTGATACATTAACCACAACGGGACGAAGTGAATTTAGGGAGACCGAAACGGCAGGATCTACTAGAATTCGGTCGAGGATAATTCTCAGCTCTTGAGTTAACTGATCGGTGGTTTTCCCAGCTGCAGCAACCTTACCTACGATGGGTAGGGCAATAGTTCCATCTGGTAATACAGATAGTGGACCTGTATACTCTGGAAACCCATAAACACTGACTTCGATGCGATCGCCAGGACCTAGTAAGTAAGAGGATGCTGCTGTAGACCTCACTGAGCCAGTATTGACAGCAAGCTCATTGAGGTTCGCACGAGTTGACTCATTGGAGGTAGTCTCAAGTGATACAAGAGACTGTGCAGTTTGTGCGATAGCTGGCATGGGGGCGTAGCAAATTATCCCCAAGACTAAGGGAGCTACTGCAGTGAGCCGATAATAAGTCAGTTGAAACATAAGTCTAAAGAGCGTTTGAGGATGGAGTTGTCTCTTTTGTATAAAAGGAAAGTAGGCTGGCCTAGCCCAATAATTAGAGTCGACCGTTTACGTTGGCAGGATCGCTAACGCTTTGACTATTAGGCACATTGGCAAAATTGGCCTGCCTTTCAATAGGTGTATAGTCCTGATTGTTGTAGAAATAGCGATCGGTGTTGCCTTTCACGTTAATGCCATTAGCAACTAGACCAAGCACATTTTGTTTTGACTGTGCCAACATTGTCTTCGTTGCACGAATGTTTTCGGCATTGGCCATGCCAGGGCGCATGACGAGCAGCACGCCATCTGTTGCCCGACCGATGGTGATCGCGTCAACTAGCCCTAAAATTGGTGGGCTGTCAATAATGATGTAGTCATATGCTTTTTCACTTGCCTGTAGTAGGGACGTAATCAGCTGAGATTCCAAAACTGCCAGAGGATTAAAGGGAATGACTCCAGCTGTCAAGATGTGTAAGTTTGGTTCCTGGGAGACGATAACATCCTTCAGGGGTACTTGCCCTGAAGCAAAGTTGCTTAAACCTTGTACATTGGGCAAGTCCCAAATATGATGCTGCGTTGGCTTACGCAGATCGGCATCAACAAGCAAGACAGTGTGGCCCAAATGAGCTAGCGTCAAGGCCAAGTTGGCAGCAACTTCTGATTTACCTTCACCACCCACTGCACTTGTAACTGTGACCGTCTTAACATGGGTATCAACACAGGAGAACTTAAGGTTGGCTTGTAGAGCTTGATAAGCATCCAGAATAGAGCTGTATTCGGAATTCTTGACTAATATGCTAGGAACATCTGAACCCTTAGCATTGCCTCGCTTCCAGGCGGGGATGATACCCAAGAGTGGATATTCGTACAATTCTTGACCTTCTTGAACTGTTTTCACAGATTGGTCCAGGAGATCGGCCATAAAGGCAGTAATTAACCCTAAAAGAAGACCAGCAAAGCCGCCAGTCATTAAAAAGAGTTTCAGAGAGGGGCCAAGGGGCTCGTTAGGTATTAAGGCTGGGGAAACTATGCGAGCATTTCCAATATTTTGATTCTCTAATACCTGAGCTTGCTGGAGGTTTTGTAACAAGGTTTCATAGGTGGTCTGAGCTGCAGCAAGTTGACGATCTAATGCTCTCTCTTGTTTTTCTAAAACCGGAATAACACGAGCTCGACTCTGTTGACCCAATCGAGCAGTTGTCAATTCTTCAACTTGCTGTTGTAAACCAGATGTCGCTCCGTCGAGGCGTAAATACTCGGCGATTAAATCTTGTTCTAACTGGCCCGATTGGAGATCATCTGAAGGCAAGTTCAGTTCATTGGCACCAAGGGTGACATCAAGGCGCTCTTGAAGCAACGCTTGTAACCCAGCCTCCTGATTGCGTAGGGTGATAATCTCAGGATGTTCGTCTCGGTAACGAGTCCGGGCTAACGTTAAATCAGACTGAACAGTTTGTAGTTGCTCTAGTACGGTCTGAATGCCAGGAGATTCACTGACAAGCCCCACAGCATAAGCTTCGTCAGAACTAAGTTTGAGTTTCTGCTGTAGTTGAGATGCCTGAGCTGAGCTATCAGCTAACTGAGATTTTAGCTGAATTAAGGCGTTGTCCAGTGTAAACAGTGACTCGACCAGGTTACGAGACTCTTCTTCAAGGTCTACGATATTGTTGCCTTCTTTGAATCGTCGTAGTGAAGCCTCTGCCTCTTCAACTGCTTCTTCAGATTCAGGCAGTTGTGCCGTGATAAATTCTTGAGCTGCTAATGCCGCAGCACGATTGGTCTGTATATCATTTTCAATGTAGATATCTGCCAATGTATTGACAACAGTGGCTGCTATTTCTGGCTCTTCAGACGTATAAGTAACTTTTAGAACATCTGTTCCAGGAACTCCAGTGACCGTAAGGCCCTTTAGCAGGTCTTCAGGCTGAAGCAGCTCACCCTCATCATCTTGGAGCTTTAATGTTTCGATGACTTTCTGGACAAGGGGGATAGAACGGAAAACCTCAATTTGGGTGTCCAGGGGGTTATCTAGATTAGTAAGTGCTCTGAGTTCTCTGTTACCGCCCTCCAGTCCAACTAGAGCAGACGCTTGGTTTGACAACTCGAATAAAAGTTTCGATTCGGCTTGATACTCAGGTTTTTGAGTAATACCAACGCCAACCGCTGCGGTTGTCGTTAGACCGAAAACAGTCAGAGCGATTAGCCAGCGACGCTTTAGAACTCGCCAATATTTCTGTAAATCTATTTCTATCTCTTTAACAGAGTTATCTTGAGATGCCATTGAACCTCACTGGGGAAAGGAACTAAGTAGGACGGAGAGGGTAATAATACTGAGCAATATCAGAGATTAAATCTGAAATTTAAACTATATAGATTTCAACAAGCAATCCCATTGATAGAAAAGGGATAGGACTAAGTTCTAGATCGAGGTCTTGACTAGCTGTAACCATACGAAATTGGCCCCAGAGACACCTAGCAACTACTCCAGATATCTTCAATAGAATTATGCCCATCTTTTCAAATGAACCAGTGACTAACCGTGAGAATTCGGTGGAGACATCAGAACTTCATGGCACTCATCAATTTTCTAAAAAACTGATAAAGCCTAGGAGCAGGTCACAGTATCGAAACCGATTTTGATCACTGCAAATTAGCGTAGCCAGGACTCAGTATTTCTCGGTCGGACGCTGTAGATCAGAACATTCCACTGATGTTTAACGAACTTTTGCTAAATAATCAGTAAACTGACTGAAATCAACACTTAACTGGCATCTAGAGTATGAAAATTGTGATGTTCCTCAAATTGCAACAAGCGAAGTCACTACTAGTAAGCACCCTATATAAGTCAGGCTAGGCGATTCTTAAACTATGTCAGTGGATAGTTGACACGTTTTAAAAACTGCCACATTAAACTGCAATTTTGATGGTGAGATCAAAGTTACTCTGGGCTGATGACCCAGTAAGCTAATAGCCTGTGTCTAAGACATACGTAAGTATATGTAGACCAATGCTACCCGACTAGAGGTTATGAATCAAAAGATGCTGATATAGTTCCTGACTAGATTTCCCTGCTTTTTTGAAGTTCAAGTGATTTATCATTAGGCTGATTTTTTACAGCTGGGGTACTGAAAGTTACGGTGCCTACTTGTCATCGAAGTTCTCAGTAGTGGAGGATGTATCTGATATTTCAGGCTCGTCAGTATTTTCAGCATCTGTAGTTGTCTCTGAGGCTGCATCATCATTTTTGGCAAGCCAGTCGCTGACTGGGCGTTCGATACCGTTTTCTAAGCCTTTAGGAATGAGGTGAACGTCAACTGGATTTGATTCTGCGATGTCATTGGCTGTCATCACGTATAGTGACGTACTGCTAAAGTCTTCATCGCCGACGGTTAAGGTATAGCTTTCTTCATCAACTATGAGTTGAATTTTAGCCGTAGGGGTATCTAAGCCGTAGGTGGCTAGCTGATCGGGAGTGGTGGAAATAGTTTCTTTAATGGTGTCGCTCGTAATGATATTGAGTAAAAAAGCGACTGATGATGGATCGGCTAAAGCTTTTTCAGGGGCAGTCATTTGCCATGCATCATCAGTCTTGATAAAGGACAGCGTGTCGTCGTCTCGTTCTACGGTGAATTCACTGACGTCAGTCTCAGTGAAGCTGTATAAGGTATCACCATTATTGGTTTGAGGCCCTTTGGGGATCTCAAGGATGGTGACGGTGGCGACAAGTGCGATCGCAACCCCTATTAATATTCCTGTACTACGCTGTAGCTTCATTCTCACAACTCCTTAGCGACGACGGAACCAAGCAATGCCTGCACCAACTAGTCCGACTAGGGGGAATACCAGCATTGCTAAAACAATAACCACGATTTGTCGAGATATCGTCATTGTGATGCGACGGTTGGTGATTTCCTTTGGGCGAATTGACAATATGGCATCATCTAAGTTACTCAGCCAGGTGACACTGTTGAGAAAGACATCGCCGTTTAGTTGCTGGTCAAACAAGCCATCAGTGGCGAAGGTGGCATTACCAATAACGACAAGACGGGATTCTTGCTCTGCATCGTCAGAGGACCCATTATTGTCTGCTGGCTCATCCTCAGGCTGTTGTTCAGATGTATCTTCTTCATCTGTTTCTTGTGTTGGTGTATTGTCGACTTCTCCCGTCGCCTCTTCTGTATCTTCTGCTGGCTCTGCTGGCTCTGCTGGCTCTACTGGCTCTACTGGCTCTACCTCCGGTTCTGATGAGGTCTCTTGTTGTTCTTCATCTATTTGGCTGGCAGGGATTTCTTCGATGTCTTCTTCTAGAATCTCTTCATCGCTCTCTTCGGAGATCTCCTCTGCTTCTTCTTCTGAGATGTCTTCCGACACCTCTTCCGAAATCTCTTCCGAAATCTCTTCCGACACCGTATTACTAGATTCGTCGGCCTCTCGGGTTAAGACAACACCGATATTAAATGGCCCCTCGGGTGCTTCCTGGGTGTCAACGTTAAGTTCTCCTGTCTCTGACAGAGCTTCAGCATAGCTTTGGGCGTTGCTGAGAAGTAGGGGAGTGGCTTCTACGCCTTCTACTGGTTCGATCAAAACTGGCCGTGCTAGGGGATAAAATGAGCGGCCATTGTTAAAGGCTTCGGTAATGGGATGGGTACCATAGTTGGTTACCAACGGGGCTGCTGGGCCTAGCCCAACAATTTGTCCAGTGTTGGAGGTGTCGACAATGAGCTGTTCGTCTAAGGATACGCCCCAATCTTCTAATAGAGAATCTAGCTCTGGATCCGTTTGGGGATCTACCATGAGTAGAATGCTCCCCCCTGAGTTGAGATATGCTTTTAATGCTTCTACCTCAGGCTCAAAGAAGGCTTGCTGAGGGCCTGCAATGATGACTGCATTCGCATCGCTAGGTACGGTTGCCGTTTGGTCCAGGTTCAGGGTCTCAACGGTGAAATTTTCTGCCTCCAGGGCTGCGGCTGCCTGGGCATAGCCTGTAGCTGTGCCATCAATGACAAATTCTTCATGACCTTGGAGGAAGTACACGATGGCATTGCGATCGCGACTAATTTGGGCCAGTTTATTGGTCAAGTCCTGTTCGGTTAAACCTTGTGTTCCTAGGGGTTGAACAAAAACTTTCTGATCGCCTACAGCGAGGTGTACCTCACGTCCTTCACCACTCAGATTAAAATCACGGGCTGCTGCCGGGTCTTGGATTGGATTAATGTGCTCGTAGGTGAGCTGATCATTAAACTGGCGATAACTGTCTAAGAGCTGCTTATCGTTAGGATTTAACGTCGAGTCAAAAATCACGACCTTAACGGGCTGGTTTAGATTTTTTACGACTGCCGTTGATTCCGGCGAGAGAGTAAATAGTCCGCCTTCGGTGAAGTCAATGCGAGGCCCGTACTGCACCGCTAAGAAGTTAATAATGCCCAAAATTACTAATACTGAGACTGTGGCCAACAATGCGTTGGTTCCAGCCTGGGTAGAGCGGCTTTGCCAGAAGCTACGGTAGCCAAAACCTCCCAAAACCAAACTGATCAGGGTCAGCACTAAACCCACAATCAGAAGAACGATGGGTAGAATGCTCCAGGTATCTATAACCCCAGCAACCAGGCCTGCCGTGGTTAAGGCTAATCCTGGCCATAGCAGCCAGCGAAGATATTTACGAGAGGTAGATAGCGCTTTCATAAGTGAGGGGCAAAAGGAGAAAAACAGAATGAAGGTAAAGAGTTTTGAACTTTAAGGTTTGAATTTCAGTCCTTTTACAAGGGTTAACTGAGCCAAAGGCAACTAATTCAAAACTAAGAACTTAAACCTCAAAACTTTTTTAGTTTCTCTGAAACCTGAATGCTTCAATGGATTGAGCGGTTAAAAACAAGCCTAAAACACTGTAGGAGAGAAAGAGTATGAGACCGCTAATGTCAAAAACTCCTTGGATAAAGTCGTTGTAATGTGTGAGCAGGGAGAGATGACTGATCGCCTCACCTAGAGGACCTGGTATCCCACTGGCAACGCCTTCAATTAAAAATAAGACCAATATCAAGGCAAACGTTAAAATTGCTGCGAGCACCGTGCTTTCAGTCAGCGAGGAGATAAACATCCCCAGAGAAAGCACCCCCGCAGCCAGCAAAATGAGGCCGCCATGGCCCAAAAATAGCAATCGCATATCAAAGGGGGGATCAGAGGCTCCAACGATTAAAGCTTCGAGTACGAGCAGCGGTAACACCATGGTGAAAAAGAAGGTCACCACACCTAGCAGTTTGCCAAGGGCAACGGCCCAGTTGGTAATGGGAGAAGTGGCTAAGAGCTCCAGGGTGCCTTGTTTGCGTTCTTCTGTGTATAACCCCATGGACAGGGCAGGCAGAATAAACAAGGCTAGGGAGCCCAAAAGTCCCAAATAAAGCTGTATAAATTCATAGGGCAGATCGATAGGTGTGGTCTGTAGTCCAGCCTGATCGGCAAAAGCTGCCTGGGCCACAACGCCCTGGGGGCCAAATACCAGGATGACTAATAAAAAACCAGCCAGTAACCAAAAAATAGTGGCGACGCCGTAGGCCAACGGTGAGGCAAAGTAGCTTTGTAGCTCTCGGCGGTAGATGGCAAGGATATTGCTAATGACGGTAATAATGCTATTCATCGCTGTCTGGGTCCGATGGGCTATCTGTTGGGCTATCTGGGGATGGCGTGTCAGTTCTGTTGTCTGGGGATGAGGGGGGTGGCGCGTCAGGGCTGGAATCGGCTGCATTATCTGTAGGCGGTGCAGGGGCGGATTCAGGAACAGCTTCGGTGGCTTCTTCAGTTGTTAAGCCGATAAACACGTCTTCTAGGCTGACGCGATTGCGGGATAGCTCATAGAGACCAAGGTTGGCGTTGACGATAGCCCATGCGATCGCACTGCCCGGATCTTGGTCAGTGGCTGCCATCACCTGAAATCGATGGTGGTTGTCCGCTAAGCCTTCATCCGACAGCGATTTTACAGAGTCCACCTGGTGCAGTTTGTTCAGGACGGCTTGAGCCTGCTCTGGGTCACCAGCCACTTCAATGGCGTAGCCTAGCTGACCTGCCAGACGGGCCGTGAGATTGTCTGGGGTGTCTGTGGCAACGATGCGACCTTTGTTGATAATGGTGATGCGATCGCACGTCATACTCACCTCAGGCAAGATGTGCGTTGAAAGAATGATGGTATGTTGCCCTGCCAGACTTTTAATCAGATTGCGGACATCAATAATCTGTTTGGGATCGAGACCTACGGTGGGCTCGTCCAAAATAATGACCGGTGGATCGTGGACGATGGCTTGGGCAATGCCCACCCGCTGACGAAACCCTTTGGAAAGTTTGCGAATTAAGACCTTATTCTTCTCGCTGAGATTGCATCTCTCCATCGCCGAGGCCACCTGCTTGTCCCGATCATCAAGGGGCACGCCTTTAATTCGAGCTACAAAATACAGAAACGCCTCCACGGTCATATCTGGGTACAGCGGTGGCGTCTCAGGTAAATAGCCAATGTTTTGCCTGACCGCCATCGAATTAGTGTGCACCTCGTGGTTAGC
This sequence comes from Leptolyngbya sp. PCC 7375, assembly GCF_000316115.1. Lineage (GTDB taxonomy): Bacteria > Cyanobacteriota > Cyanobacteriia > Phormidesmidales > Phormidesmidaceae > Leptothoe. The sequence goes on along the minus strand of NZ_JH993797.1, from coordinate 5,658,231 downwards.
AATACGGGCTGTTCCACTGGTGGCTGGTAAATACCCTGCCAATATGCGCATGGTTGTGGTTTTCCCGGCCCCATTAGGGCCTAAAAAACCTAAGATTTCTCCTGGCTCTACTTTGAAGGACACATCGCTAATCGCAACGGTCGAGCCGTAGGCTTTGCTAAGCTGCTCTACCTCAATCATGGTTCACCCAATAGGACTAAGCCGAATATCAAACAAAGGCGATTGATCTCGCTTGACCATTCTGCCACTGAATTTCATAACGGTTGCTGCAAAATTGTGCAACTCTATACGGAAAGAATGCAGCAGTCCACCATGACTAGTAATAACCTAGGCCCTGAGAATTCTCTGACTTTTCTCTATTACTTTGGCACCACCACACTGATTACGATTGTGTTAGCTAGCCTGGTACTTAACCTCAGCCCGATGAGTGTTGTACCGAATCAGCTGGGTTTAGTTATGGGGCTGGTGGGCGGTGGACTGGGACTGTACTTTAATCGCTCCATCACCCTCAAGCAGTCAATTAAGGGACATAAAGTATTTCTTAATCAGATTGAACAACCTTTGGCTGAGCTGGGCTACCGTCGTGTGGAAGACGATAGCTTGCCGACTGACCTTGTAATGTATGCCCGTAACAATATACGGGGGTTACTATCGGGAAAAATCTATATCCGATTGGATGGCAAAACAGCTTATATCACTAGCCGAGCTGTCCATATTCGTGGCCTGAAGCAAAAGCTGTAAATTTGCTCGTGATTGGGTTTCTTTCCTCCTTTAAATTCAACCTGTGCCCATTATCTAAAGATGGCTAAACCTAAGAAACAAAAATTTCCCCATCTCCTCGGGTCAAAATGGACGGCCCAGCAGCGCACCATGGGTTGGCGGCATTTTCAAGTCACAAATCGTAAAAATGAGGGCAAGCTCGTTTTTGCAGAGCTAGTGGCATCCTGTGATCCAGCGGTTCGATTTTGGATTAATGCCAACGTGCTCAAGAATCGACAGCTGTGGAGCTCAGGATGGCAAACTCTGGATCAAATAACTGGCGGGCAAAACAAAATCGATGGCATATCTTAACCATTCTTCTGGGGAAATAACGCTAGTATATTAATTGAGTAATAATCTTTACAGAAGGTGCATTGCATTTGTCCATTGCTTGTTTGGGCATATGTTGAGTGGCATTCATTAAAGGTTCTGTTTAAGCTAGTAACAGTTTGTGTTTCTTGAAATAGTTGCATGGGCCTTTTGAAATTATTTAGCTTAAGTGCGATTGATGTACAGCTCCAACGCTCCCGAACCTGAATTAATGAAGGCGATTTTACAGCCACTGTTGGATGATTTTCAGCATTGGTTTAGTCGTTCCATTAATTTATTGGAATCTGAGACTATCGATTTCCTAGGCGAGCATGGGCAACAGGATTTACTCAATCGGGTGCGTCGAGCTCAACAACTGGTGAGTGCATCCCAGTCACTATCTCAGGCTATAGGCAACCAGGCAGGGGTAGATATGGCTGTTGTGATGTCTTGGCATCAGTTAGTTCATGAATGTTGGAATGTGGGTATCCGCTTTCGACAGCAGCAAGCCCAAGCGGCCCCCAACAAACCTAAAGAGGATAATTAGCGCAATCGCTTTTCCCTATGCTGCATTTACTCTATATCTTCGCTTTTACTATCCTGGCCGTATTGGCAATTGTCAACTTGGCCCGCAACCTCATTAGCTTGGGTATCGAAACCCGACGGGTGAGTGGTAATACGGCTGACTCAAAGTCCAGTCAACGTCGCGTGCCTCATCCTGAGCTGTTGGACAGCGATGGCAATGTGCTGGATGAACCTCTGCTAGTCATGCGCTCCATATCCATCAAAGATGCCCGTGAGCAACTAGATGCGATTTACGATTCATCTGGTGGTGGCAATCCTTTGGATGAGACAAAGGACGATTAGTGTCCTTTAGGGCAATGGAAATTCTTAAAGATTTAGAGCATGGCGAAGTTTGTAAATGACTTTACTGTGCTCTAAGCTCTTTTTGTATCTCTAACAGAGTGACTTCCAGAGGTATTTCTTATGCTTCTGATGCGAAATCTTGACTGATAGCACCCGGTATAGAAGGGCCTTCATAAGGGAGTGCCCCTACAGGATTGGCCATTGTTTCACGTTCAACTTTCACGTTCAACATAGTTATAAACCTGTACGAAGATCCGCTCACCTTTAAATCTAAATATTTCCTTGGGCTTAGCTCAGCTGAATTTCAGCCAAAACCTATTTAATTGGAGCTGACATTGTCCCATGGCATCCTATGGATTTAGAGAATACGTTAGCCATTATTCCAGCGCTGAATGAAGCCACCACGATTGGCAATGTAGTTAAAGTCTTACGTAACCAAGGATTATCCCACATTCGTGTGGTGGATAACGGTAGTCAAGATGGCACTGCGGACGTAGCTGCTCAGGCGGGGGCTGATGTTGTCCAGGAACACCTGAAAGGGTACGGACAAGCTTGCTGGCGAGGATTGCAGTCAGTCCCTGACGGTATCGAGTGGATTTTGTTTTGTGATGCTGATGGTAGTGATGATGTAAGCCAGCTGCCAGAGTTCTTTGCTCAGCGAGAGAGCTATGACCTGATTTTAGGGAACCGTCGGGGCACGGAATCTGGGCGTCAGCAACTGAGTCCAGTACAAAACTTTGGTAATGGATTATCCGGCACGCTAATTGCTTGGGGGTGGGGCTATCGTTTTCATGATTTGGGGCCGCTGCGATTGGTGCGGAAGACATCTCTAGAACAGATTGGGATGTGCGATCGCAACTTTGGCTGGACGGTAGAGATGCAGGCCCGAGCCGTAGAGTGCAACCTACGTATCCGTGAGCTACCCGTCAACTATCTGCCCCGTCAGGGCGGTCAGTCCAAAATTTCAGGCACTGTGTCCGGTAGCTTCAAAGCCGGAATCATTATTTTGTCCACATTGGCGAGCCTATATTGGCAGAATCTGTGGCGAGGCAGTGAAGCTGTTGGGAGTGCTAGTAAATCAGCTAATAGTTCTCCAGACCCCCTAAATCCTCCAAACTTGGGGGACTTTGAGAAATCTTCCCCCCAAACTTGGGCAACCCCCAATGTGCCAACTAGAGACGGCATACACACTCCTTCAAGGGTCGCTTTTCAACGGATATTACTGTGGATGAGTGCCTGCTTACTTGTTGCTGGTACTGTTTACACATTGCCCCATGGTGCCTTTAGTGAGCCATCCTCGGTGATCCAATTTTGGATTGGTAGCGCCATCATGGCGGCAGGCTTTGTTCTGGCTTGGGGGTTGCGTAGTATCTCAGGCGTGTGGTTTTGGAGCGTGGCTATTGTTACTCGGCTGTTGCTCTTGGCTATGTATCCCGGCAATGATATCTGGCGTTATCTGTGGGAGGGCTACGTTCAGCTCCAAGGCTTTAGTCCCTATGACTTTGCGCCGATGTCTGATGTGCTAGAGCATCTACGTACGGAATGGTGGGGCCAAATCAATCACCCCTATGCCTCAGCCATCTATCCACCGGTAACCCAGTTTGGGTTTCGCACCCTTGCCAGTATTTGGCTATCGGTACCACTGTTTAAGGCAGCGTTTGCAGCAGCAGATCTGGCAGTGTGTTGGTTGCTGAGTCGACGGTTTGGTCATCGGGCGACCTTACTCTATGCCTGGAATCCACTGGTGCTCTATAGCTTTGCCGGTGGTGGGCATTATGACAGTTGGTTTGTACTGCCGTTGGTGATGGCCTGGCTGTGGTTTGACCGCCCCAGCCCTCAACCTGAAGAATCCAGGTCGCTGCCGCCCTTCACCTATTTGGGCAGTGCTTTATTTGTGGGCATTAGCATTGCTGTTAAGTGGATTTCACTGCCCGTACTTGCTTTTCTGGTCTGGCATGCTCTACGTCGAGGCCGTATCGGTCTCGCATTGCTAAGTGGCATGACCGGCCTGCTGCCTGTGACTCTGGCGGCTGTTCCTTTCTGTAGCCCCACATCCTGTCCCCTCGTCAGGTTTGGCTCTTCGTTTGTGGTCACGGGCCGTTGTGCAGAGCTTATTCCCTACATTGTGGAACAACTGTGGGCACCCTCGCGCTGGGCAAACTGGCTCTATGCTTTTCCATTGGCCTTAGTGATCGTGTGGCTGCTGCTGAGAGCGACCACATTTCACAAGTTTACAGAGTGGTACCTGATTGGCCTGATGGTGATTTCGCCCATCGTACATTTCTGGTATCTCAGCTGGCTGATGCCCTTTTTGGTATTGAGTCGCAACCTGGGAATTCGGCTCATCAGCCTCTCCGCCTACGTGTATTTCACCCTGCTATATATGTCAGCTGCAGGAGACCATAGCTGGATTTTGCCAGAAGCTCAGCGTCATATATTGTGGTGGCCGTTTGTTCTAGGCGTTGCCTGGAGTAGTGCTAAGGTAACGTGGCCACAACTGGCTCTAACACCAAAATTGAACAGAACTTAATGCACTTCTCAGGATGTGTTCAGTTGGCAATGGGAGATTGCAAATGACTGCTCGCTGACTCCTCATCCAAGAATAGTTATGAAACGTAAGTATTTATCCGTCCTTTTTCTGACTTGCTCCATTGGGTTAGTTGGTTGCTCCACGAGTACTGTGACTACAACTGCTGACCCATCTTCAGCCCAGGTAGAAATTGCCTCTGCCCAGGGTGTCGATTACACGCTTTACGATGATGTGCTGAGTACCTATGTGGACGACTCTGGCTGGGTCAACTATGCTGATTTGCAACAATCTCGACAGGCGTTGGATACATTCAACAATGGTTTAGCCACTGTGGACGATGCCACTTTGAGCAGCTGGAGTGAGGAAGAACAAATTGCCTTTTGGATAAATGCTTATAACTCTCTAACGCTGAAATCGATTGTTGACCAAACTCCTCTGAAGCCTAGTATTAAAGACATTACAGGGGTGTGGCGTTTGCGTAAGCATCCGATCAATGAAAAAGAAAAGACGTTAAACAACATTGAGCATGATGTTCTGCGGGTTGATTTTGATGAACCTCGACTCCATGCTGCCATTGTCTGTGCTGCCATCAGCTGCCCCCCGTTGCGTAATGACGCCTTTACCGGCGAAAATCTTGACGCTCAGCTGGATGAACAAGTAGAGCAATGGCTAGCAAGACCTGACGGCCTCAAAATCGATAAAGCAGCTGGCGAAGTCAAGGTGTCCAAAATTTTCAGCTGGTTTGGCGGCGATTGGATCCCTAGCTATGGTGTAGACAGTGGCTTTACCGGCAGCAAAGAAGAGCAAGCTGTTCTGAACTTTATTAGTCAGTACGTTAGTGATGAGGATCGGGCTTATTTGGAAGCTGGTGATTATCAGGTTAGTTATTTCGACTACGATTGGACTCTCAACAACCAGCAATAGTAAAGCAGGTGTTGCTGATCCTCAATGGGATTTTATCTGTAGCATTTGGGTAAATTCTGCCTGCTATTGATCGATGCCCATGGCAGATCAGCAACGGCATCCAACAAACATCAAAACAATGAGGGGTGACATCGTGCATACGAGTGCTTGTCTGATGTTGTTCACACGGTACCCCGAAGCTGGCAATACTAAAACCCGGCTGATTCCCTATTTAGGCGCGGCGCAGGCGGCTGAACTCCAGCGATGGATGACGGCATCCATGGCCAAGGAAATGGCTGCTCTGCGTCCAGATATTGATCGGCAAATCCATTTTTCTGGCGGTAGTTTGTCGCAGATGCAGGCCTGGTTAGGGCGACAGTTTACCTATCTGCCGCAGTTTTCTGGTGGTTTAGGTAGTCGCTTGCACCAGGCATTTGTAGAGAATTTTCGGTCAGGCAGGGATGCTGTGGTGGCGATTGGGGCTGACTGCCCTCAGCTGAGTACCCGCCATTTTGAGCAGGCGTTTAAGCAGCTCAAAACCCATGATGTGGTGTTAGGGCCAGCTGCGGATGGAGGGTACTACTTGATTGGGTTAAACCGGCCCCAGTGCCAACTGTTTGAGAATATTCCATGGGGCACTGGCGAGGTATTTGAGCGGACGGTTGCGATCGCAAATCATCTAAACCTATCCGTCGCTACCCTGGAGCAGCTTCGGGATGTGGATCGCCCAGAAGACTTGGAATTGCTCAATCAAATTCCCATTTATATTTAAGGGTTGTGCAATTGGGGGGTAATCATTGTAGGGGCGTTCCATGGAACGTCCCTACAATGGATATTTCATTAGATTCGGCTGACCTGTTTAGGGATGTAATATCGGGCCTTGCTCGGCACCATACGAGCATAAAGATTTTCTAGCTGGGTGATATTTTTGCTGAGGGTATAGCGGTCCAAGACACGCTGACGAGCTTTGCTGCTCAAAATTGAAAGCATTTCAGGATGATTTCGCAGTAAAGGCAAAATAGTTTGTAACTGCTGTGCCACACGTTGCGTATCAATCACAATGCCTGCTCCATTTTCGAGCACTTCGCCATCGGCCCCTGCATCAGTAGCAATGCAGGCCGCACCACAGGCCATCGCCTCCAACAACGATAACGATAACCCTTCAATTAAGGACGGCAAAATAAATGCATCCGCACCTTGCAAAATTTCGATGCGGCGATTCTCATCGGCAACGAAACCTAGCCAGATGACTGAAGTATCGGCTCCGTAAGTTGTCTTTAAGGCCATTTCTAGGGGACCGCTGCCGACAATGATAAGTTTGTTCTTGCCTTTCATGTTGGCCAGTTTCCAACCCTTGAGTAGCGACTCTACGTTTTTCTCAATAGCCAGTCGGCCTTGATAGACATAGATTTGGTCTGCCCTAAATTCTTGTTTGATGCGGGATGGGCCAGGAGCATACCGATAGACATCAACTCCGTTCGGAATGACGGCTATTCGCTCTACAGGTACTCCCAGTTTGACTAAGAGTTCTTGTTGCATGCGAGAAAAAACGATCACCTGGTCATAGTTGGCCAGCCGAGGAGCATACAGCTGATACGTAAAGTGCTGAGTACCTGACGTCAGGTTGCGGCGTTTGCGGTCAAAGGCAGGATGAAATGTAGCTACCAGCGGAATTCCCAGCTCGTGACAAATTTCCGGCAGCTTAAAATCCAGAGGGGATAGAGATAATGATGCATGCACTAGATCTGGCTTGAGCTTCGCCAGTACCTCAGCCAGCCTGCGTGCTGAACGAAAGCTGGGAATGATGAGGATCTGAGATTTGAAAATAAAGGGTAATGACACCTCTTCATAGCCAACGTGCTCACCTTCTGACTCTGCATCGGTAGCAAAGTGGAGAAATGTCACTCGATAACCACGATCTAGTAGAGCGTTTGTAATCTCTCGACCATAGGTGACATTTCCACAAAATGGAGACTTTTTACCAATCCATGCAATGTGCATCTAAACAGGTCTATAAATCAGACATTTATAAAAGGGCGTTTTCAAAAGCAGACATGAACGGCTTTGCGAATTCAACCGCTTGGCAAGACGCCCCTAGGAAACCTTGTTTACTTAAGCAACTGGTTAAGTAACGTCACTTAATGCTGCTTAAATAACCGTACGAATGCTTTATATGACTTTATCAGGATTTTAGGATTTCCTTAGTAATGAGTGCTAAGGGCGATGGGAATTTGGGGGTAGATGGGACGTTAGGCGTAGAATGGGGGGTTAACCACACGGATAGCCTTTGTCTGAGTTTTAGAGCGTTAGGTCTGTCCTACTGCTGAGATTGGGCGGATGGTTCTGCTGGGACAGTGAAAATCGTTTGGGTGAATAGACCCCCTAGAATGACAATAGTTGCTAAGCCCAGCAGTACTGGACGCAGGCCGAGGAATGCTTCTGCGACACCAACTAGGGCCAGTGGTAAGCTCAGGGCGATGTTAACAACATTGTTTTGTAGCCCAAAGACTTTGCCGCGCATATCTTCAGGGGTTTGCTCTTGTACTGTGGTTTGCATAGGAATACCGACAGTGGCTGCAAAAACGCCGAGTATGGCAATCAGTGCCAGGCTGCTCCACAGGCTGTGAATTGTTATGGAAAGGCCCCCTAACGTAGCTCCCATGCCTAACAGACCCACCAGACTCAACTGACGTCGCGCAAAACGGTGACCAAAGTGGCCGATCAAAGCTGCGCCTATGCCCATGCCGACCCCACCTGAGGCCAATAGTACACCGAATTGAGATGATTTAAGGGTTGGGATAACCTCAGCAAGGCGCACGGCTAGCACGGCTAAAGCGGCAAATACAGAAAATAGCAACACCAGTTGGATAATGGCATTCCGAATGGGAGGGCGCTTTTGGATGTAGCTTAGACCGTCTTTGATATCGGCCCAGACATGACTGTCTCTAGTTAGATGCTTAGGGCACTCGCCTGTACGCAGCATCATTAGGATAACGCCAGCCAGGCAGTAGCTCAGGCCTACTAGGATGTCTTTGCCGATACCGCTGTTGCCATCCAAGGAGGCAAGGAGTTTATCTGCGATCGCAAGCAGCGGCTCTCCCACCGCAAATCCAATAATCACCGATGCCATCATGGTGGTGGTATAGAGGGAATTCGCCGATAGCAGATGGCGATCGTCCACAATTAGCGGAATGGCAGACTGTTCTGCTGGGGCAAAAAACTGGGTGAGCGTCGACACCAAAAAGGTAACCACTAACAGCAGGCAAAAGCTTACGGGGATACCTGCTACCGTGCCCCAGTCATGGCTTAGCCATAGTCCCAAGGGCAACAAAATGACTAAGGCTCCTCGCAGCAAATTAGTCAGCACTAAGACTGGCCGCTTAAGCCAGCGGTCGACATAGACCCCGGCCAATGAGCCAAATAGGACCGCTGGAATCGTAAACGCGATCATCACAGCCGATACCCAACCACTGATGGTTTGACCCGGTACTTCATACTGACTGGCAATGATGGCAATCATTAGAACCAGGTACACCTTATCGGCCAGTTGCGAAAAAACTTGACCACCCCAAAGCGTGAGAAAATTACGGTTCTGTAGCACTGGCCAAAAGCCAGTTTGCGGTCCAGTAACACCAGTGTTTGAAGTATCTTTGTCCACTGTTGCTGATACAGCTGGTAATCGATTGTCTGCCGTTAGAGTGTCTGGATGCCCATTCTCTGAAGCCGGCGATCTCTCGGTCAATCCAGCCTCATCCAGGTCTGGCTGGTAGCCAGAACCGTCAGAAATCTTAGATGCACTTGGGTCGTCGGACTCACGAAGCATAAACAGGTGAAGCAAAGCAGCTATCGAGTAGTGCAGCCGATCGAATGGGGCGATCAAAATGAAACTGAGCATAGTTTCTTAGCAGCCGTTCGACACGACGCCACAAACTATGGGGGGCTGTACCAACTCCTTCTATAGATGGTAAAGAACTATCCTGGGTGAACACAAGTTCTGCTTGCCCTAATTGTTGCAAAAGTGCTAATTCTGGGGCTCCAATTGTCGTTGTTAAAGAACCATAGATGCGTTTGCGACGCCCAGCTTCGTAATCCGTTGGTCCAGCATTATTCTCCAGATTTTCTAGTTGCTCTAGGGTGATCACCCCACCTGCAGAAATGCTGAACCCCACCTGCCATTGGCTCCCCAGCTGGGGCTTGATGGGGGTGCGACTCAGGCAGCAGTGACGCAATTCTGGGGCGACTCCGGCAAGGGCCAAAATGTGAAATGTCCCGTGGGCCAAACAAGCCAGCACAGCCCCTGATGGCGCAGTCTCCAACCGTTCTAAATGGGCAACCAATAGCGCAAACAGCTCTGCTTGAGGTTGTTCGCTGGCTTCACACAGCACCAATTCTGCAAGATACTGTCCCGCTGTTAGCCGTACCAGATCTTGACTTAACCCTGGAAATGACTTCTGAGTTTGAGCTTGAATCATTTTGTCCAGAGATTTTCCTTTGGACAACATCAGCTCATTCACCACAAAAAGACCACTGCGACCTCCTAGACGAGACTTATGCTTGCGGGCTCCAGGTGCGATCGCACGCAGCAGCCCATGTTCTTTTGTCAAAATAGTGATCAGCCGATCGGTCTCACCCATCGGAGCAGCTTTAAGGTTGATACCAGTGGCTTTATAGGTGCGGGACATGAACGTAGGAAAAGGCAGGGGAAGCAGGGTAGGGTGGGCATGGCCCACCATGGGGAAACAAAGAAAGGTAAAATCCAATCACCGGACAATCAATCTTGATCCCATTCGCCGTAGTTTACGTTAATTTGGCTGTTCCCTTCGTATAGCCAGTTCATTTTTTTAGGATCTAGCTTGGCGTGATACATCAGCTTTAGAAGCTGATTTAAGGCAGCATGCTTGTAGATTCCTCGTTCTCTAAAGCGGCGGGCCGAGGTAACGACGGTACCTGGAGCCATATCAGGTGGACCAAATTTACCTAGGGCATGGCTGAGGGCAGTATCTTCAAAAATGTCCATGTCGGGCACACCGCCAATGGCCATAAGGGCCTCTCTTCGGGCAAAGATGCAGTGGTCTAGATAGAGAATCCGGCTAAAGCGTGGCCGTTGGGTCGTCGAGTACCAGGAGGTAAACCGCAGCAGCCAATGGTCGAAGTCAAAGCTGTGGCGGAACCCTCCCCAGGTGAGCATGGTGTTTGCCATGAGCCCTCTGACTTGAGAGAGGGCATCGGGTGGGAGCAACGTGGCCGGATGATGCAGCAGGACAATGTCTCCCTGGCTGGCTTCAATCCCAACGGTCAGCCGCTGGGCACGATTGGTGGCGTCAGAATCAATCAGCTTAAATTGATCTGCTGCTGGGTGTTGGGTAATCACGTCATAGGTGCCGTCTATGCTCGGGCTCATGACGATGATTAGCTGCTTCTCCCCAGATTGTTGAGCGAGGTTATCCAGAATGCGTGGCAAATAGCCATGTCTGATTTCATTGAGGCAAGGCAAAACAACAGAAATTAAACTCACTACCTATGGCTCTCCCGGCATGGTTAACTCTGATGGTAGGACCTCAGTGAGCGATGTATTAGACCTGCTCAAGTCCAAGTTGGGCGTTGTCACTCTTAGGGGCACATCTTGGTTGGTGGTACGACTGCTCAGAATAATACAAAGTCTATTAAGAGTAGCGAAGACTCCTCATAAGCTGAGTTAGCGTTCAGGGAAGTGAGTTTTGATTCTGACCTATGACTGTCGCCCCACCCTCTTTAGAAAAAGCTGTGCCTCAGGTCCATGTATACGCTGATAAGGCTACGCTTGTGGCAGCAGCGACTGACCAGGTGATAGAGCTGATTCGTGATGCGATCGCAACCCGTGGCCGCTGCTCAATTGCTCTGTCAGGGGGCAGTACACCCAAGCCCTTATACCAGGCCCTGGCCCAAACCGATTTGCCCTGGGAACAGCTTTATATTTACTGGGGGGATGAGCGTTATGTGCCAGCCACCCATGCCGATAGCAATGCCAAGATGACCTACGAAGCTTGGCTGAACCACGTGGCGATTCCTGCTGAGAATATTTTTACAGTGCCGACAGAGACGGATTCCCCTAACAGTAGTGCCGAGCAATACCAGCAGGCGTTAGCGACAAGTTTTGATACCACTGAAATTCCCGCCTTTGACATCATCTTATTGGGCATGGGCGACGATGGTCATACAGCCTCGCTGTTTCCCCATACAGAGGCTTTGAATGAAACTGAACGCTGGGTAACCGTGGGCCAAAAAGCCGATCAGCCCAGAATTACATTGACTGCGCCCGTGATTAATCAGGCTCGCCATGTGATGTTTTTAGTGGCTGGTGCTAACAAGCAAACAGCCTTATCTCAGGTGTTTGCGCCCACTGCCGATAGCGCTACCTATCCTGCTCGGTTGGTTTCGCCAACGGGTGAGCTTAGGTGGCTATTGGATCAAGATGCGAGCGAAGGATTACCTGCATCGATAGAGCGCACATTGCATTAAACCGCTGATCCTGCCCTGGATGTGTATCACCTCCAGGGGGGATGCCCCTCTGTCTCCTGAAAGCTTATCTAAACTAAGAATACGGAGCAAAGGCAAAGATTGCCTATATTTCTACCAAAGCATCATCAGAAAATCGTCGAAACCGTGTAGTTTATACATGGCTAGAGCGCAAACCAGACCGCTATGATTATTTGCCCAAATTGTAACTACCAAAACCCAGAAGGAGCTTCTCAGTGTGAAGCATGTTACACGCCACTGCCAGAATTGCTCACATGCTCAAACTGTGGAGCAACGGTTCAGGCAGATGCGAGTTTTTGCGGTCAATGCGGTCATAGCCTAGCTAATCAGGCCGTGCCAGCGGCGGAGCCTTCAGCACCGGCTGAACCGGCTTCCACAGATGACCCACCGACTCCCTTACCGGTTGAGTCATCGTCAGATTTGATTGAGCCTGATCCCCTGGTATCACCAGATCCCTTATCTGTGGCTCCACCACCGCCGCTGCCTGCGGATCCAGTTCCAGAAAATATTCCAACAGCTGTTGACATTGCTAGCGAACCGCCAACTACACAGCCAATGGCGAGTGTGACAACTCCCCAAACACAGATCCAGATCCAGACTGCCAGGTTGCTCCATATTCAAACCGATACGATTTTGGAGCTGCCGCTCGGTTTAGATCTGATTCACATGGGTAAACCCAATGATCGCATCCCACCAGATTTAGATGTATCGGGTTTTCCAGAATCGGAAATTGTGTCTCGTGTTCATGCCAATATCCGTATTGAGGGCGATGTCTACTATATTGAGGATGTTGGTAGTTCCAATGGTACGTACATTAATAATCTACCGCTTGCTGTAGGCAATCGTCATCGTTTGCGCCCTGGCGATCGCATTGCCCTTGGAAAAGGTGATAAGGTGAGCTTTATTTTTCAACTCGCATGAGAATTAGCAAAGGTATCGAGTTCCTAGTTTAGTTGCTGCTTTTGCGCTGTCATTTGTGTTACATTGCCCTTCGATGTATTAACGTGATTACCTTATCGTTACTTCACCCGCTCAATAAAACCCCCATACAGAACTGGTCCTTTGAGGAGCAAGACGTCATTCGCATTGGCCGTTCTACTGATAATGATGTTGTTCTTTACAGTGCTGTTGTTTCTCGACATCATCTAGAGATACATAAAGGGGTTGCTGGTTGGGCAATCCAGAGCATAGGTACTAATGGAACCTATCTGGATGGCAAGCGCATCCAAAATGTAACGGCAGAAAATGGTCTAGTGGTCAGATTGGCGCGATCTGGACCCAATCTACAAATAACTATTGATCAGCCTGAAAAATCTTCGGCTGCTTCTATTAAGGAGTTATTGGCTCGCCGCAAACATCACCAATTTGGTCAAGGTGCATCGGATCAACCTGTGAGGACTGATCTGGATGTTGTCAAAACTGACATTCGTGATAGGACATCGCCGTCCGGTGGCAAAAATTGAACTTCAAATTCTGTAGATAATGACGGTCTTTCTTAACTAACTTGTCTATGGAAAGAGGTGATCAGGTCTATGTGATGCGAGATGTGATGGGCATTCCTTACCAGCATCACGGTATTCATTGTGGTGATGGAACCATTATTCACTATCGCAAGGTGGGTACGGCGACCGTCACACGTACCACTATTGATGCGTTTACTCGGGGTAACCCGGTGTTTAAGCTCAACCCGCCCGTATCATTTATTCCAGATGTGGTGATTAGTCGAGCTGAAAGCCGTCTTGGAGAGCAGCGTTACAATCTGTTTTTTAATAACTGTGAGCATTTTGCCAACTGGTGTAAACATGGCGACAATGTGAGCCCTCAGCTCAATGAATTTGGTCTGCGATTGGATCAGCTGAAGGTGCCCAGTGGGCTAACTCGACAAGCCGCTCAGCAAGAAAGTCCGCAGGCGATTGTAGATTTGTTTGAAAAGGCCTTGGGGAATATTGCGATCGCAACCCAAACTCTCCTTCCCGACTACGAACAAGCCCAAGCCGATAGCGATCAGTGGAAACGAGTGGCTGAGGCAGCCCTGAGCAGAGGGCGTGAAGATCTAGCGCGCGCAGCACTCTATAAACGCCGTGATGCCCAGAAAAAAGCTGAATCCATTCAAGAACAGCTACAATCTCTTTCTGATTTGCAAATTTCCATTCAAACTGACCAAATGCTGGCGCTAGAACGCCTAAGTGAGGAATCTGCGTCCCCGTACTAACTGTTTTCTGTAGAAATACTAAGATACAAGTAGAGACCGTGGTTAGAGGCTGGTCTGTGACGACCTCTAGCCCGGTCTATTTTGATCAACTGTTTGATCATCTTGTCGATTCTTAAATCGCGAAGTACGATTGTAGTCTAATTATAATACATAGTCATTTCGCGGATGACATCAGGAGGCATCCCGTGGGTAAGCTGTTCACTATCCTTCAGTACTACCGCCAATATTGGCTGATTACAGCGTTTAATGCTGCTGCTATGGGAGCCTTTGAAATTCTGGATCTCTTTGTGCCCTATGCCATTGGCCAAATTCTCAATGTTCTCTCTCAGCAGCCTCTTGATAGGCCGTTAGAGCGTTTCATTGCCATTATGGGTCGGTTGTTGCAACAACCCATAAGCCCTACCTTTTCCCTGCTAGTTTTGTTGGGGTTGGTGGGGCTACTTTCCGTTGGCCGTGCCCCAATTCAGCCCTGGATTGGCCCCTGGTTTAACTGGGATACGGCTTTGCGTGCCCGACGGGATAAGTCACAGCGTTCTCTGGAGAAAATTCTAACGCTACCGCTGGAATTTTACGATGAAAACAACCCTGGCCGCATTGCTGCGCGAGTGGCTAAGGGGTTGGCTAATTACACATGGACCTACCCAGAAATCGTTGGCCAGTTTATTCCTAAGATTTTTCGGGTGTTAGGCATTTTTGTGGTGATTGCCTGTATCGATTGGCCGATTGCTCTGGTTGTTCTGTGTTCCTTTTTACTGATTATTGGCTATAGTTTCTCGCGGCTCATGGGATTGTCTTATCGAGAGGAGAAACTTGATAAATACATAGAAAATACCGAGAGCCGCACCTCGGAGATTATTACCAATATCAAAACGGTCAAGGCATTCGCAGCAGAACGTCGAGAGCTTAAGCGTCAGCAGCAACGTTTGGACCGAGAATTTAAGGTGGTCGACTACCGCATTCATTTGGGTTACGTCAAGCTCAGTGCCCTTCAGCGCACTATTGTGCAGATCTGTACCTTTGCTGTTCTTGCCCTAACGCTTTGGGCGACTATGCAGGGTAGCATTTCCCTGGGGCACTTTGTGACCATTCTTACCCTGTCCAGTATGGCTTACGCCGAGGTTGATCCTATCTGTAACCTGGCGGAAATGTTTGTCCGCCGGTATGGTGCTATGGCTCGGTTTCAGGAGTTTGTTGCGCTGTCACCGGGGATGGATGCAGGTCAGCTGACTGATGATGTGCCTGACTATCGGTTCACGGGCAAGGTGCATTTTCATCAGCTCACCTTTGGTTATATACCTGATAAGCCTGTGCTCAACAACATTGAGCTGTTGATTCAACCCCGTCAGACGGTGGCGTTAGTTGGTCGATCAGGCTCAGGTAAATCGACGTTGGTAAAGTTACTCTTCCGTTATTTTGAGCCCAAAAATGGTGCCATTTTAATGGATGGTCAAGACTTGCGTCGTTTGGACATTACCGGCTATCGACGGCGGCTAGCAATTGTGCACCAGGAGGTCGACGTTTTCAACGGTACTCTGATGGAGAATCTCCTCTATGGGAATCCAGACGCCACCGTGGAGCAGGTGCAGGCCGCTTGCAAAATTGCCCAGGCCCATGAGTTTATCCAGCAGATGCCCCATGGCTATCTGACCACTGTGGGTGAACGCGGTGTCAGGCTTTCTGGTGGTCAGCGTCAGCGTATTGGGATTGCGCGGGCGTTGATTATGGATCCTGATGTGCTGGTGTTTGATGAGGCGACGTCTAGTTTGGACTATGAGTCGGAACGGGCGATTCAGGTGGCGATGCGATCGCTATTTGGGACCCGTACGCTGATTATCATTGCCCACCGGTTGAGCACTGTTCGTGAGGCGGACCAGATTGTGGTGTTGGACCAGGGCCGCATTAGCGAAATTGGCAGTCACGATGAGCTATTGACCCAAGGAGGCCTTTACCAGCGGCTGCACCAGCTCCAGGAAACCGGTGAGTTATTGGGCTAGGGATTTTTAGGGATCACGCCATCAGGGATGAGCCATTGAATATGATGTTTCCCTGCTGCTGAAACGCTCTTTTTCTTGTCTTGATTGCTGCCAGACGTCAGCATATCCAGGTTGGCTCTGAGGAGTCCAGCCTGGAAAAAATCATTGTCCTCATCAATCCTAGTCAGGAGGCAAATTTCACCAAATGCTTCGGGCGGAATCATCCAAGTTTTTCCGATTGTTGCTTTTGAGTCAAACTCAACATCAGCAACATAAAAGTCGAGCTTATTTCCTCTGTTCCAACCAAATTCATGACCCAGATAGGCTTCGACTTTCATCCCAAAAATTGTTTTTTCTGCCTTTTCAGCCTCAGCGAGGCGAGTTCTGCCCATTTTCTCTGCGTCGATCACATAGTCCATAGCCTCTCGAATGACTTTGCCATAT
This sequence comes from Leptolyngbya sp. PCC 7375, assembly GCF_000316115.1. Lineage (GTDB taxonomy): Bacteria > Cyanobacteriota > Cyanobacteriia > Phormidesmidales > Phormidesmidaceae > Leptothoe. The sequence continues at coordinate 5,641,718 of NZ_JH993797.1, read as the reverse complement.
CTCAGTTCAAAGTTATTAATTGAGTGGAGGGTATTCAATAGAGTTTGAAGAGCGATATCCAAAGAACTAAATCCGTGCAGGCAGACAAAAGCGCCTCATATTCTAACAATTTTCCTTGATGTTTTAGTTTCTTAGGCTTTATGAAAGGCTTAAGATATTGTTTCTTGTTCGATACGCCCGTACTATGTAGATAGGCTGCTGTTAGTAGTTCAATCTTATGTCTTGGGGGGCATCAGTGTCGCAGAGATTCACATCGATTGAAATTTGTGCTGGTGCCGGTGGTATGGCGCTGGGGCTAGAAAGTGCTGGGTTTGAACACCTTACGGTTTTTGATAATGATAAGCATGCCCATGCCACACTCTTGCATAATCGACCGCAATGGAACCCTCAGTTATGCGATGTGAAATCACTGGATTGTTCTCGTTATCAAGACATTGATCTGTTTGCTGGTGGAGTGCCGTGTCCTCCGTTCTCTATTGCTGGTCAACAGAAAGGGGCTAATGATGAACGGGATTTATTTCCCGATGCACTGCGATTAATCAAACAAACTCAGCCTAAAGCTGTGATTTTAGAGAATGTACGCGGCTTTTCTGGAGCGAGATTTACTGAGTACCGAAAGTATTTGATTAGAGAACTAGGGCAGCTGGGCTTCACAACACAGTGGCAGGTGTTGAAAGCTTCTGACTACGGTGTGCCACAGTTGCGTCCCAGATTTATCCTGGTTGCGCTTCAGCAAGAATATGTCCCATTTTTTGTATGGCCTGATGTTATTCCTAATCCGCCGACTGTTGCTGATGTTATCGGTGATCTCATGGGGACAGAGGGTTGGCCAGGTATCGACAGGTGGCTGGAAAAGGCTCAATCCATTGCTCCGACTTTGGTTGGAGGATCAAAAAAACATGGTGGGGCTGACCTTGGACCGACTAGGGCTAAGAGGCAATGGGCAGAGTTAGGTGTGGATGGCAAAGGAATTGCTGATGCTCCCCCTAGGAGTGCAGATCCTATTGATAAATTACCCCGTCTGACAATTCCTATGGTTTCTAGGTTGCAAGGGTTTCCTGATGATTGGGCCTTTCAGGGAGGAAAAACTGCACAGTATCGTCAAATTGGTAATGCTTTGCCGCCCTTTGTGGCTCAACACGTTGGGATAGCTGTTAAGCGTGCTCTGCAGAAAGTTGAGCTAGAAACACCCACCAATAAACAACTTGAGCTAGCAGGAATGAATGTAGCTTAGTGTTTAAATTTAAGTCTTTGGTTCAGGTACCAACATAAAGCGGGACGATTTCCTCAGGAATCTAGAGTTCGGAAGTCGGAAGTCGGAGTTCGGAATGCCCTCCCTTTCCGACTTCCGACTTCCGACTTCCGACTTCAGTCCTAGCCAAGATTTCCCGGCTTAAATTGATACCCTTTGGTTCAAGTGATGAGGCGATCGCTATTTGGGACCCGTACGCTGATTATCATTGCCCACCGGTTGAGTACCGTTCGTGAGGCGGACCAGATTGTGGTGTTGGACCAGGGCCGCATTAGCGAAATTGGCAGCCATGATGAGCTATTGACCCAAGGTGGTCTTTACCAGCGGCTGCACCAGCTCCAGGAAACCGGTGAGTTATTGGGGTAGGTTGGGTTAAATCCTTGCCTGCATCTCTCGTATCCTGCCATATTCCTCGTTAACCCAACAATCCAACATTTTCGTCGATAATGAGATATCGCTTTCCATGAGGTTATCCATTGGTGTGGAAGTCGATAATGAGATATCGCTTCCCATGAGGTTATCCATTGGTGTGGAAGATGTTGGAAACGTTGGGTTTCGGGGGATGAAAAGGGTTAGTGATGTTGCGAAGGGGTAATCAACCCAACCTACAGGATAATCCTTTAATGCGCTTGGTTTTCGTATGCGATCAACCACTCTCGACAGCGCGTTATAACAATCTCTTGAATATTGTCATGGGTTGCCCCAACCCAATAAAATTGAACTTTGCTATTTTGTAAATCATCGAAGGCCCAACGGAGCAGATAAAAGTCATAAATATCGTCTTGATAATCCTCGTCAATATACAAATTGCAAAGGGCCACAAGCCTATCTTGCATGCAGTCTGGGTCTGCTAAAATTTCTGTAATTAGCATTTGAGCATAGGCGGTAATGGCCTTCTCATCGGTCGGAATCTCAATACCTAATTCTTTCAGTGCCTTGGTTGCATAGTCTCGCACCTCAAATGAGTAAAATGGAGGTGTGAGTCCTGCTAAAATCCTTAAGCTGGGTGAATCTTGTCCTGCGCATAACGCATCAATGGCCCATTGAATACAGTCTTCAGCACTGCCTCGCTTGGACCCACAAAACATGATGACTTTTCCAGGTATTGGCTTCATTGTCTGGATTATATAGTTTGGGTAGCTCGGTAGAGACCTACATTTTTCTAGAAACAGAAGTGAGACGTCATAAGTTTGAGTTTCTTGTCTGTAACCCTTGAACTTGTGACGATTTTTTTGAGAGAAGAGGTCTGATGTTGTCTGAAGATGATTTTGTATATCTGTTTTTGAGTTTTGAGTGGTCAGCTGGTGGAGTCTCCGATATAAATCGGAATTTGCTTATCATCCATATTCAACTCTCACCTCTTCCGGGATTTCTGACGGTTCTAAAACAGCATCCTCGTAAAGCTCTGTAAAGGTGCCAGTAAAGTCAATACTCTCTAAATCAAAAGTCTCATCTTCTGATGTGTAAAACTGTAAGACCCATTGTCCGGATGCATTGCGGCGAAAGATTTCTAATCGCTGACAATGAGTATTAATCAACACATATTCCTGTAAACTTTCTATTGCTTGATACGCGGCAAACTTATCTCCCCGGTCAAACGCCTCTGTTGATTTAGATAGCACCTCAACAACCAGTTTTGGAAATCGCTTGTAAGTGTCCGTTTCCTGATCGCGCGGATCACAGGTAACCATCACATCCGGATAAAAAAAACGATTTCGTGCTTCGACATTTGCCTTCATGTCAGAAATATACAAACGGCAACCAGTGCCCCGTATATGTGCCCGCAGCGCAGCGAATAGATTGCCAGCTATAGTTACATGGCTATCGCTAGCCCCAGCCATGGCATAAGCTCTACCATCGATATACTCATGCTTAATGGGGCTTTCGGCTTCTAGCCGCAGATAATCATCGACGCTTAGATACTGCTCAGATAAAGCAACCATAGTAACTTTGGCAGATTTCCGTATGAACGTATTGTAACTCTAGTCAATGGTGAACGAACTGCATGCAGTCTGAGTCACCTTTAGGGCCGCATCCTCACTTAATCCCATATCTTCAGCGTCCGCCACCAGCCATAGCAAGTACTCAGTATTGCCTGCTGGCCCACGAATGGGTGACCAGGTAAGACCTTTTGCATGCCAGCCCAGCTGTTGTGCCGCCACATACACCTGCCAGATAGCTTCTGCATGATCTTTAGGGGCTCGTACTACACCCTTTTTGCCAATTTTCTCTCTCCCCACTTCAAATTGAGGTTTTACCAACAACACACATTCTCTTGCTCCTATCATCAGATGCCAAAATGCGGGGAGAACTTTGGTGAGAGAAATAAATGACACGTCCATTACTCCCAGGTCGGGACGTTGGGTGTTTTCTTTGTATAATTCTTCAGGTGTGAGATGGCGTAAATTGGTACGTTCTCGCAAGATTACTTTGGGGTCCTGGCGAATTTTCCAGGCCACCTGACCATAGCCCACATCAATGCCGTAGACCTGCTTGGCTCCGTTTTGTAACAGGCAGTCGGTAAAGCCGCCAGTGGAAATGCCACCATCAATGCAGATGCGATCGCACACCTCCACTCCAAACTCTGCGATCGCTTTCGCCAGCTTCTCCCCACCCCGCGACACATAGGGCGACTTCTGTTTCAGCACCACCACCGCATCATCCTTGATGGTTGTCCCCGGCTTATCAATCACCGCCTCATTCACCTTGACCTCACCCGCTCGAATACAGCGCTGAGCCTGCTGCCGTGAGTCGCACAGTCCTTGCTCAACTAGGTATACGTCCAAGCGTTGTTTGGCCATTGCCGGTCGGTGGGTGTTCAAGAATGATAGGCATTGCCCACCCTACCATTTTGCTTACAGCTGTCTTCATCGGCTCTTTTTAGTTGCCCCCTAGACACTGCTGCCAAATTGCCTTTAGATAGGAGTAGCTAAAGAAATGTTAGGTAAATGTACTCATGACCTGTTGTGTTCTTCGTTGGTCATCCTAGCTGAGTGCAAGAAATGAGGTTGTAGTTTTCTGACCCCTGCCATACCGTTTCAACTGGCTCTAGGCTCTGAACAGGTTGCTGCAATTCTCACAAAGACTCTGACCTACTGCGTGGGTTTGAGCGTTTTACGTGTCTCGCCTGCTGCGGGCTGGTGATATTGAGTGGGTGGTGTCCTACTCACCAAGGTTTTTCAGGCATAAGGAGCTCCCTTGAATACTCGGAATCTCAACGTTCGGTCCCTAAATTTGCGCGCCCTTAAACGGGAGTGGCTGCTTAACCCAAAGGATGACCTTTTAGCAGGTGCTTTGGTGGGTCTGGCGCTGATTCCTGAGGCAATCTCCTTTTCGATCATCGCTGGGGTGGACCCGAAGGTGGGTCTGTATGCCTCGTTTCTGATTGCGGTGATTACGGCTTTCCTGGGTGGCCGGCCAGCCTCTATCTCGGCGGCTACTGGGGCCATGGCTCTGCTAATGGTGGATTTGGTTAAAGATCATGGGCTGCAATACCTGCTGGCAGCTACCTTTTTGACCGGCATTTTTCAGGTGATATTTGGGTTGCTCAAACTGGGCCGTCAAATGAAATTTGTGCCCAGAGCGGTGATGATTGGCTACATTAATGCCCTGGCTGTGCTGCTGTTTTTAGCCCAGCTGCCCCAGCTGACTGATGTGCCGTTCATGGTCTATGTACTTACCCTACTATCCTTGGGGATCATCTATATTTTGCCTCGCTTTACGAAGGTGGTGCCTTCACCCCTGGTAGCCCTGGCGGTGATGACCATTGCTGCGATCGCACTCCGCTTAGACGTCCCCACTGTCGGTGATATGGGCGAATTGCCCACTGCACCGCCTGGGTTTGCTTTACCCCAGGTGCCCTTCACCCTAGAAACCCTGCAAATAATTCTGCCCTACTCTCTGACGCTGGCGATTGTAGGATTGCTGGCCTCCTTTCTCACCGCCTCGCTGGTGGATGATTTCACCGATACCCCCAGCGACAAAAATCAGGAAGCCAAAGGACAGGGTGTGGCCAATATGGTCACCGCCTTCTTTGGTGGCATGGCTGGGTGCGGCATGATTGGCCAGTCAGTGATCAACGTTCAGTCCGGGGGCCGGGGCCGTCTCTCCACCCTGTCGGCTGGGGTATTTTTGCTAATTGCCATTTTGTTTTTACAAGATTGGGTGAGACAGATGCCCATGGCTGCCCTGGTGGCCGTCATGATCATGGTTTCCATCGGTACCTTTCGCTGGTCTTCGTTTACAAATATGCGCCGTGTTCCCCGCAGTGAAGTCGCCGTCATGCTGACCACGATGTTTATGATCATTGTCACCCGAAACTTTGCCCTGGGTGTGGCGACGGGCATTGTCATGAGTACGGTGTTTTTCTCCCGTAAAGTTGCCAAGCTGGTATTTGTCGATAAGGTGCTCAGTGAAGACGGGGCTCACCGTACTTACAAGGTGTCTGGACAGATTTTCTTCCTGTCTCGGGATGAGTTTTCGGCATCCTTTAATTTTGCTGAACCCGTTGAACAAGTGACCATTGACCTTAGCGATGCCCAACTGTGGGACCAAGGGGCTGTGGAAGTGCTGGATAAAACCGTGCAAAAGTTTCGCCGTAAAGGTGTGGAGGTGGCTGTGGAGGGCCTCAATAAAGCTAGTGCCACGCTGCTCAACCGTCTCGCCACTGATGAAGAACTGGTCACCAGCGGGCGGACTTAGATTTTATAGAATCCAAAAAAATCCTGTAGGGCGTTCCAGAGAACGTCCCTGCAAGATTGCCCTCCACCATAAAATTGCATCCTGATAAACTACTAGCATCGCTGCGCTTTCTCAGACTTCATCCTTTCAAGAAAACACAACGCATGAAAACGATTCTTCTGTGCTCCGATGGGTCTGCTTTTGCGGACGGCATTTATCGATATGGTGCCTGGTTTGCTCGCAAATTTCAGGCTCAGACGAAGGTGCTCTTTGTCACCGATATTCGTAGTCAAAAGGTCGTTTCTACGGGCAATTTTACCGGCAGTATCGGTCTGGGGGCATCGGATCAACTGCTAAACGATTTGGTTAACCTGGAGCATGAAAGGGCCAAACTTAATAACCAGCGAGCGCGGCTAATTCTGCAAAACGCCGATGAGGTGCTGAAGACTGAAGGTCTTAGAGATGTGGAGCTGATCAATCCAACTGGATTTTTGGTGGACTGCTTCCATGACTTTGAGGCCAAGGCTGACATGGTGGTGCTGGGCAAGCGGGGTGAGGCGGCGGAGTTTGCGTCAGGGCACTTGGGGGCCAATCTTGATCGCATTGTGCGCAGCAGCACTAAGCCCTGCCTGGTCACACCCCAAACCTTTGCTCCGATTGAGCGACTGCTGCTGGCCTACGACGGGAGCCCTACGGGTAAGCGTGTGTTGAATTTCCTGGTGGATAGTACAGCAGGGTTTAAGGATATTGAGATTCATCTGCTGACGGTGGCTAAGGCGGACTCTGATGCTGCTAAATCACAAGAGCTAGCGGATGCCCAACAGACGTTGCAACAGGCTGGGCTGACGGCAACGACCCAACTCCTCAGTGGCGATCCTGAAAAAGTAATTGGTAGCTATATTGAACAAAATAAAATTAGCCTGTTGCTAATGGGTGCCTATGGCCACAACCGCATTCGCCATCTTGTCATTGGTAGCACCACGGTTCAACTGTTGAGAAGTGTTCAGGTGCCGGTGCTTTTATTCCGTTAGGTTTCGTTGGTGTCAAAAATTTAGTATTTCTGTATGAGAATCTGTGAGTTGTGGTCTGAATGCTCAACAATGCTCTCTAAAGAATGCTGAGATACGTTTACCGCCGTTTATTGATGGTGATTCCAACCTTGCTGGCGATCAGTGTGGTGATTTTTGTGTTGCTTGCGATCGCCCCCACTAATCCCCTCGGCGAGCTAGCGACGAATCCGTCCATTACCCCCGAAGTGCAGGAAAATCTACGCCGCTCCCTGGGCTTAGATGATCCGGTAATGGTCCGCTATTTCAAATGGCTGTGGGCATTGATGCAGGGCAACTTTGGCTATTCCTTTGGCAGCCGCAGTCCAGTCAGCGAGCTTATTTTGCAGCGACTGCCCGCGACATTATGGGTGATTGGCTCTGGCTATCTTCTCAGTGTGCTACTTGCTCTACCCTTGGGTACGCTGTCAGCGATTAAAAAAGGCACTGTTGTGGACTGGTTAATCACCAGTTTGGCGTTTGTGGGGTTTTCATTGCCCACCTTTTTTACTGGGTTACTGCTGATTTTGATCTTTAGCATTTATCTGGGCTGGGTGCCGTTTATCTACAGCAGCACCTTAGTGGTCACCGATTGGTCGAGTTTTCTTGCCTTGGTGAAGCAGTCTATTTTGCCCATGGTAGTGTTGGCACTTTTTCAGACAGCCATCCTCATGCGCTTTATTCGTACAGCCATTGCTGAAGAACTGCCTCAAGGATATGTGCGCACAGCGCGGGCTAAAGGCCTGGCTCGTGCTCGCATTCTTGGGGTTCATATTCTGCGCAATGCGTCTATCCCTGTGGTCACGCTGCTGGCGTTGGATATCCCCAGCCTGTTTACTGGCTCCCTGGTGCTTGAACAGGTTTTTCGCATTCCCGGCATGGGCGCATTGCTGATTGATTCGATTAACCGCAGTGATACCCCTGTGGTCATGGGTGTTTCGTTTATTTATGCAGTGCTCGTGGTGGTATTTAATCTCATTGCCGATGTGCTGTATGGCTGGCTAGACCCGAGGGTGAGGTTGGGATGAGAAAATTACAGCCCACGACACTATTCGGTATCGTTACCTTGACCACCATTAGTTTGGTGATTTTTCTGGGACCTTGGATTTACACCCAACCCGCTAACGCTGTTGATTTTGCTCTGGCTAGCCAGGCTCCTAGCTTCGCTCATCCTTTCGGTACGAATACCTTGGGCCAGGACCAACTGGCTCGTGTGATGTTAGGTGGTCGGGTTTCGTTAACTGTAGGGCTGACGGCGATGGCGATGGCGGTAAGTATTGGCACATTGATTGGTGCGATCGCAGGTTTCTACGGTGGCCTGATCGGTGCCATCCTGATGCGCTTTACCGATCTATTTCTATCCCTTCCTCAGCTGCCCCTGTCCCTGCTGGTGATTTATCTGTTTGGTGATTCTGCACGGGCTGCCCTGGGACCCCAGAATGGCATCTTTGCCTTAGTAGTTTTGGTGATCGGTGGGTTTAACTGGATGTCGGTGGCGCGGCTGGTGTGGGCCGGGTTTCTGGCGACTCGCGATCGCACCTTTATGCAGGCTGTTCAAGCCCTTGGCGCTAAACCCCGTCGATTAATCTGGCATCATTTATTGCCCAACGTGTTAGGACCGGTCATTGTAGCGGCTACTCTAGCGGTGGGTAATGCTGTCCTCACAGAAGCCACCCTCAGCTTTTTGGGGCTAGGATTTCCTCCCGATGTACCGACCTGGGGCCGCATGCTCTATACTGCCCAAGACTATTTAGACAGTGCTCCCCACATGGCAATTTTTCCAGGAGCAGCAATTTTTCTGACGGTTTTGAGCATTAATTTTATTGGTGACGGCCTTCGGGACAAACTAGATGTAAATTAGGCGTTGGCGCAATTCCCCACTCCCTGGCCATCCAAAAATAGTCATCCCAACCAAAAAACACTTTAAAGAATGGATTTACCACCAAACTCTTTCTTGTCCGGAATTTCCAAAATAAATCCTTCTAGATATGCAAAACTGCCAAGATTGACCGATATGACTTAAACAATATTCAGAGGCTTGAAAAAGCTTCTATATTCAAGGCTATCGTGCCATACTTCAACAATTCTAGTGATTCGAGTATGAAGCCTTGACGCAAAACAACAACAATTCTCCGGGAAAGCCCCAGGCATTGATGTAGAACATTCATAGCAAGCTTGAGATTGACAACAATTTGTTGTCTCAAGGGCTAAAGGGTTTCTGCTTGGTATAGCAAACGGCTGAATGCATTCAGCCGTTTGCTGTGTACATAGCTGTTGCTAGTTTAGCTGTTGCTAGTTATAGGTTTCAGCAATAACTGATGTTGTGGACTATATGCGCCAAGCTATATTTATCTGCCAAGCACATTTACTCCTATTGGATGCACGAAGGCTATTTTAGCGAGTTCTCCAATTGTTGTTATAGGTATACACTACCATCATCTCTTGATGGCTCAGCCCATTGATATTGGCATAACATCAGTTTTACAGTTGCTGTTGTGCCAGCAATATCAGAGGATATGGCCAGGTTCATTCTCTACTCTATAAAGCCCATATCTAGCCCAATATTGGGCTAGATATGGGCTTTATATCGCTTAGGTGAGTTGTTGTACAAAAACATTGAGTCTTTCCATACCCTGCTCAATGGTGGTCATGTCAGTGGCATAGGAGACTCGAATGCCACTGTCGGCACCAAAAGCAACCCCTGGAACAGCTGCAACATATTTTTCATCCAGCAGTCGGTTACAGAAATCTAGGGACGTCAAACCGGTTTTGCTGATATTGATGAACAGATAAAATGCACCATTCGGAATAACGCAGTTGAGCCCAGGAATTGAATTGACTAAATTAACAATGGCGGTACGTCGTTTTGCAAAAGCCTGACGCATGGTTTCGACACAATCCTGGGAGGATTCTAGGGCTGCGATCGCACCATACTGAGCAAACGTGCACACATTTGATGTGCTTTGGCTTTGCAGCGTATTGGCCGCCTTGATCAGTTCAGCAGGACCAGCCAAATACCCGAGCCGCCAACCTGTCATGGCATAGGCTTTAGCAAACCCGTTACTGACAATGGTGCGGTTAAACATAGCCTCGCTAACCGCGCCAATACTAAGGTGTTGAGCCCCATCATAGAGAATCTTTTCGTAGATTTCGTCGGCCACTACCCAGATATCATTAGCCACCACCACGTCGGCTAAGGCTCGAACCTCTTCAGGGCTATAAACCATTCCCGTTGGGTTAGATGGGGAGTTGAAAATAAGAAATTTGGTTTTGGGGGTGATGGCCTGTTGCAGCTGTTTTGGGGTGATTTTATAGCCGCTTTCTGCTGTGGTAGGCATCATCACAGGTGTGCCGCCAGCCAATTTGACTATTTCTGGATAGCTTACCCAGTAGGGTGCTGGGATTAAGACTTCATCCCCCGCCTCAATGGTGATCATCATCAGTGCGTACAAAGAATGTTTGCCGCCGTTGGTAACGATGATATTTTCGGCGTTGTAAGCTAACTTGTTTTCGTTGCGTAGTTTAGTTGCGATCGCACTTCTCAGACGAGGCTCACCAGCTGCGGGACCATAACGTGTCTTTCCCTCGTCTAGCGCACGTTTGGCTGCCTCACGTATATGCTCTGGAGTATCAAAATCAGGTTCACCAGCGCTGAAGCTACAAATATCCAGCCCTTCAGCCTTCATTGCTTTTGCCTTAGCAGAAATTGCCAAGGTCATCGAAGGTGTGACTTGCTGCACTCTAGCAGCTAACTTGATACTCATTAGGACGCTGTTGACCCTCGCTTCAAAACCCTATTCTGATTAGCTTAGATCGATTTGTAGTGGAGATTGCAAATCTTTATGATTTGCTTGAGTCCTGACCTATAGCAAACTGCTGAATGCCTTCAATAATTTGCTGTGCACATAGCTGTTGCTATTGATAGCTTTCAGTAATAACTGATGTTGTGAACTATGGGCACCAAACGATAAAGTGCGCCAAACGATAGGTGTTTGTCTAAAAAAAAGCTCCCCTAGTATCACTAGAAGAGCAAATGTTCTTGATCTGTGTGAAGGAAACAGTGTGAGGAGAATTTGTCAAGGGCTTAGCCCAGGCAAGATCCCAATGCAAGGAGCACAGTGCGTACAGCAGATTGCCAGTAATTACTGTGTGTCGCTTTTCAGGAACTCCAATTTTGGATTAAATCCGTTTATTGGATTGATTTAATAATCTCCCAGATAAGGCATCCTTGATGTGATTTCGTGGCTCAAAATCTGTGATATTACTAGCCTATGCCGGTGACGTAGGTGATACTTCCCAGTGATATCGATAGTTATTCAGTGGTGAGCGAAATCACTGAATATCCAGGCATGGAGGCATGTCCCTGTCTGGACATGGGGGCCCAATCACACCAATAACCAGATTGCTAAGCCCCAGAATGGAATAAATCGTAATCCCCTTAGCCGCTCCCCCACGGGCATAACAGCCCCCATCAGCCAGCTCTGAAATACCCAAAACAATGCTATATCTACGACAAAGGCCAGAGTGACTCGGTTATGGGTGATTTGCTCTCCCAAATGACTAAAGCGACTTAATGCGCCACCTAATTCAGGTCGGTTAAGGCAAAACCAGATAATGGCCAGATTACCCACTGTTAGGCCTAATGCTCCGAAAAAGCGAGCAAGGATGCCTTTGGTTGGTTCGAGTTTAGTCTCAGGTACCGGCTGCTGGAGGCGTAGAGCCATATAAGGCATTAAAAACACATTGGTGAAAAACATTGCCAGTCCCCAGACCATTAATTTGGGTAGGCGCTGACTACGCTCATCCATCATCATCAGAGGCAGAAACATAAAGATCCAGGCTTCTGCCAGGTTAAAAAAACCTTGCGCAGCTGGATTGACCATCGGCGCTTGTAAGTAACTAACGCCTGCAAGATTTAAAAGTGGAAGAATAAAAAAGAAATTAAGCGATTCGTTAGTAATTTCTTGGATAGTATCTGGATGAATAGCCCAGATAGGTTCCCCGGGTAACCAGTTGGGGGGTGATAGCAGGAGTAGACCCACATACACAATAGTGGCTACCCACAATAGTCTACATAGACTGACTGATTCTTGTTTCGAGGTGGGTAATGTGGATTCAGGGGGAGATGAAGAAGAAGGCATAGTCGAATTTGTCAGGGCTCAATGAGCGTTTTGACGTCCTAACCAATAGCGCACTAAAGGCGTAACCAAGCGGATAATAGCAAACGCAGCTTTGCCAGGTTTTAGAGCTGGTTCGACGCAGTCACGGGCAAAAATGAGTTTGCCACTATTTGGGGAAAAGCGATAGAAGCTGACACCGCGCCCATTTGGGAAAGCGATCCCGTCCAATTCGACATGCCAGGTGACCCCAACCGCTAAATCGTCTCCGGCCATATCATCGATCACAAACTGTAAATCCGCTGGTACGGCCTGGCATGACTCAGTAAATAACCCTTGGACTGCTGCTTTGCCCATAAACGTGGCTGAAAAGTTCAGGTCTTCGTAACAGCATTGGTCATCGATCAAGGCTACTGCTTGAGAAACATCTCGATGGTTAATGGCTTCATAAATAGACTGAATGCTGTTGACGGCTTGATTCATCTTGATCTGTTCACATTAGTTTGATGACTGTGAATATAAGAAAAGTTTAATCGCTCAAAAAATCTTCCTGATACACTACTGTGACTGTTGTCACAACTATTGGTGATTGTTGTCAAAATTGCTGTGCGTATTTGAAAGCCCTATTGTATTTAGGGTTTAGCTACTTAGGAAGAACTTTAATCTTCTTGAAGCTATCCTGAAATCTTCTGGGTATTCTTACTTTTTTATATAAGAAGTTAGGTGTTTTTGCCAGAATAGGTTTAATCGATCATGATGAGCATGTCCTCGAATGTTCCCGCCTTTTAATCAAAACTCCAACAGACGCCGCGCTCATCGCCGTTCCAGGGTAACAACTGATGTGGCGATGTCTACTATTCAAACGCCTGAACAACTTGTGGATGCAGGTTTAGCATTAGCTAGACGGCAGGTTCATCAAGAAGCTCTAGGTTATTTTGAGAGGGCGCTTGCCCTTAGTCCTAATCACCCGCAAGCGCTTAAGCATCGTGCTTTAACGTATGTGCATTTGGGACAAACTCGAGCAGCTTTAGTTGATTTAGATCGGTTGATTGATCTAGATCCTAAAAATTTATGGGCCTATGCTAATCGAGCGATTATTTTTCGTGATTTGGGTCACTATGGTAACGCCGTAAGTGATTTTAGTTATTTGGTCAAATTCGATCAGCCTAAACGTTGGCAGTGGTTGATTTCCCGTGGTACTACATTTAAATTGATGGGTCACTATGATGAGGCCTTACAGGACTTTAATCATTCTCTGAAGTTAAATCCCCATAACAGCTGGGCTATTAGTGCCCGTGACGAAATGGTGCTACAGACGCGGCACTACTCTTAAGAGATTTACAGTCTGATGAACTAGAGGTGTTGTTTGAGACGCTAGTTCACGCTTTAAATACTTAGGAGACTATGGAAGTATGACAGGAAAAGCATCATCAGGGACTATCACAATTCCATAACAAGTCTTTAAAGTGATGACTCAGGCTACAAGGAATTTACGAGAGAATTTTTGGAAAAGTTACGTCGTGTACTCTGCATTGATCTTGACGTAGTCGTAGCTAAGGTCACAGCCCCAAGCGTTGCCAGTGCCTGCTCCATTGCCGACATTAATTTCAATGCGTACAGGATGGGCGAGGGCTTCAGCCGTAATTTCTTGACGTTTAATGGTCTGAAAACCATCGGTGCTGATAATATCATTCCCCTGATCTAGGCTATGTAAGTCTTGCTGTTTCAGTGCTTGCGAACTGAGTTCTGAGCATTGTTTGAGGTAGGCATGGGCTGCAAGACGATCAAATGCCTGTGGTTGGCCTTGCTTCAACAGAACAAAATCCCCTAGCTTAATCTTCAATTGATTTTGATCTAACGTTACACCAGCTCGACCAGCGGCCCCTGCTATTCTTCCCCAATTTGGGTCACGACCAAAGATTGCTGATTTGACCAAAGAGGAGCCGACAACGGTACGGGCAATTTGCCGAGCGTCTTGATCGCTAGCAGTGCCCGATACTTGAACTTCGATTAAACATGTGGCCCCCTCACCATCGCGAGCAATGCTTTTGGCTAAATGGATGCATAGCTCTGTCAGCATCGCTTCTAGCCGATCGGCATCTGGCCCTGGGCCAGTGATGGCTGGAGTTTTGGATTGGCCATTTGCAAGGGCGATGACGGTATCGTTGGTACTGGTGTCACCATCGACGGTGATTTGGTTAAAGCTCCGATCAACTGCTCGCGCTAACAGGGGTTGCCAGAGACCAGGAGCAACCGTTGCATCACAGGTTATAAAGGACAGCATGGTTGCCATATTGGGATGGATCATGCCTGAGCCCTTGGCAATGCCGCCGACTCTCACCGGACGTCCATCGATTTTGGTTTCTAAGGCGTAGGTTTTAGTGACTAAATCTGTGGTCACAATGGCTTGGGCAACGGCATTGTTTCCGTGATTGGAAAGTTGGTCAACTAGCTTTGGCACATGGGCTAGCAGGGGCTCTATTTTGATGCGTTGGCCAATGACACCTGTTGAGGCGATCAGTACTTGATCGGCGCTGGTGTTGAGAGCCTTGGCTGCTGCCTCGGCCATGGTTACGGCGTCTTCCCAACCTTGCTGACCGGTGCAGGCATTGGCCTGGCCTGAGTTGCAGAAGATAGCGCGGGCTGAAGGCTGACTGTCTAATTGTTGTTGGCAGTAATCTACGCAGGCGGCTCTGACGTGGGATTGAGTATAAACTGCGGCTGCGATCGCATCATTCTCTGAAACAATCAGGGCTAAATCAGGGGCACCCGATGCCTTCAGTCCGGCACTAATACCGGCGGCAGTAAATCCTTTTGGGGCAGTCACGCCACCTGTCACTACCTGCCACTGAGTTTCACCCTGTCCCATGATTATTGTCCCTGTATCTGATGTTTTGATGAATGCGATCGCAATCTGAGCTTATCCTAAGCTGCGATGAAACACTATCAAAGTGTTAGAACCTATTGCTCTGGATCTCTGATGTTTGGGTCAACGGGTTCCTCTACTAATAAATCTCCTAATATATCAACGTGGTCGCTGATTGCAGTATTAAGAGACTTCCCATGGGTGGCCAACAATGTCAACATGTCTT
Source organism: Leptolyngbya sp. PCC 7375 (assembly GCF_000316115.1). Classification (GTDB taxonomy): domain Bacteria; phylum Cyanobacteriota; class Cyanobacteriia; order Phormidesmidales; family Phormidesmidaceae; genus Leptothoe. Next base: position 5,626,531 of record NZ_JH993797.1, on the reverse strand, counting down.
CAGGATTTTTGTTCGATAACAAACAAAAATGATCGATAACAAACTTGAGGGTTTGCCCTAGCTGAATATCTTCACCCACCAACGGTGACAGAGCCTGGGGCCGCATTTGAATCTGTTCACCATTGCGTGATTGTTCTCTCACCCACCAGGCAAGAAACTCTAAAGTGAGCCAGCCAGCTCGGTCATAAGACAGAATAACATCCGTATTGGCCCAAGCTTCGTTCGGTAGACCACCTTGGGTGCGGAGCAGAAGCGCATGGGGTAAATCTCCCATTTTTCCTGGCAGCCTATAGTCTTCCAGGGGAATTTTATCTAAAGGCTTTAACCCCGTATTCACCTCCATGACACCTCGAAAGCGATAGAGTGCTTGATGGAAGATTTTTACCTGATCCGGATAATCAGTCATAAAAGGTTCTCTCTTTCCGGAGGACAGCCAGCTTAGCCCATCATTTGGTTGACAAAGTTGGTGTATACCTCACCTTTGAGAAATTCAGGACGCTCCAATACTTTCTGGTGAAAACCAATGGTGGTGGGTAAGCCAGTGATTGCACATTCTCTCAAGGCCCGTTTCATCCGTTGAATGGCAGTGGCACGATTGGGACCCCAAACAATTAATTTGCCAATGAGAGAATCATAGTAAGGAGGAATCTCGTAGTCAGTATATACATGGGAATCCATTCGTACCCCGAGGCCACCTGGGGCTAAGTAGCCACTAATGCGACCGGGGTTGGGGCGAAAATTATGATCAGGGTCCTCCGCATTAATCCGACATTCAATGGAATGTCCCTTTAAGGTGATGTCATTTTGCTTAAATGACAGGCGTTCTCCCTGGGCAACGCGAATTTGCTCAGCAATTAAGTCGATGCCAGTCACCATTTCGGTAACAGGATGCTCTACCTGAATGCGAGTATTCATTTCCATAAAGTAGAAATTCCCCTGGCTATCTACCAAGAACTCGACGGTGCCTGCCCCAACATAATTAATGGCCTTAGCCGCCCTCACCGCCGCTTTTCCCATTTTTTGCCGCAAATCTGAGCTGAGGGCAGGGCTAGGAGCTTCTTCGAGCAATTTCTGGTGGCGGCGCTGAATCGAGCAATCCCGCTCCCCCAGATGCACCACATTGCCGTAGCTGTCGGCCAAAATTTGAAACTCGATGTGGCGGGGATTTTCTACAAACTTTTCTAGATAGATGCCGCCGTTACCAAAGGCTGCCTCTGCTTCACCTTGAGCAGAGAGAAATAACTTCGTCATCTCATCGGCTTGACGCACGAGGCGCATGCCGCGACCACCACCACCAGCCGTGGCCTTGATCATCACGGGGTAGCCGATGTCTACTGCTAAAGTCATCGCGTCTTCGGGGGTCTTTAATAGACCTTTGCTGCCAGGAACTGTGGGCACCTTAACCCGTTGCATGGTTGACTTAGCGGTGGATTTGTCCCCCATGGCCCGCATTGCTGCTGCCGAGGGGCCAATAAATACAATTTTATGGTCAGCGCAAATATCAACGAAGCGATCGTTCTCTGCTAAGAAACCATAGCCAGGGTGGATAGCACTGGCACCCGTTGTCATGGCGGCAGCAATAATATTAGGAACGTTTAGATAGCTGCGACTGCTGGGTGCTTCGCCAATACAGATAGCTTCATCAGCTAGCTGTACATGGAGAGCGTGGCGATCAATAGTGGAGTGGACAGCTACTGTGGCTATTCCCATTTCCTCACAGGTGCGTAAAATTCGCAGCGCGATTTCACCTCGGTTCGCAATCAAGATTTTCGAAAAGCGCATCAGCCAGCCACTACCCTAAGGAAACTTTTTATCTATCTGCATCATATGACGGAAGCTGATCGTACCACGCGGGCTATTTCTCCCCAGAAGAGATGGGGCAAATTGAGCAGATAAAATCTCGTTATTGAAGGGTCTGTTTGTGGTTTACTGTTATATGCTGTTATCCATGTTTTTCTAACAGCAAATTGCTTCAGCAGTACCCTGCGGATGTGGTGGAATTGGTAGACACGCACGCTTGAGGGGCGTGTGGCTTATGCCATGCGAGTTCGATTCTCGCCATCCGCATTGATAATTTGATCTATATAGCTTGTTGAGTGGGGGGTGTGGTTTTAACTGCACCCCCCACTCTTTAGGACCTGGTTGAGTGTGCTGATGCCTATTCACTCATCACCCCTCGCTGCACAGCTCAGGCCAAGCGTATATCATGAAAACAGTCATGAATTTTTGTAAATAGTTTTGACTTCAACGCTCGGACCGTCACCCAAAGCCCAGAAAACGACTGGCTGGTATTCTCTGGATATGCTCTGGCAAGGGGATGAAACGGTTGTTAAAAAGGGATTGCCCCACGATCAGCTATCACCAGCGTGGCAGATCCTGATGCTGGGCGACGGTTCTCCCACGCGGCATCTACAACTGCTGACCCGAGAGCCAACGGAGGTTGATGTCATTGAAATGTCCTTGGTGGGCATGGCTAATGACGGAGCCCCAGACTTAATTAGCTATGTGCCCGGTCCTCGACTCAGGCGACAGGTATGGTTGCGGACGGCGTCGGGACAGCGCTTAGCCTATGCCACATCCTGGTGGGAAGCCAGCCATGTGGATGAGTATTTAAAGAACCGTTCACTTCCTATTTGGGCGAGTCTTGCCAACCTGCGAACCGAACTTTATCGGGATATTCAAGGAATTTATTATGGTTGGAGCCCACCGTTAGAAGCTGCCTTTGGTCAAAAAGGTCCGTTTTGGGGCCGTCATTATTTGTTTTGGCACCATGGTAAACCGCTGACCCTGATTTACGAGGTGTTTTCGCCATACCTGATGCGTTATTTGGGTCCCATGCGTTCCGAAACGAGCCATCGGTAAGGATAAACGCGCAGACGTTCCGTCGGTGTAGAGACATTCCATGGAACGTCTCTACACCGACGGAATGTTTAGGTTAATGGTTTTCGGGGTGGGAAATTTGATTACGCCGTTTACGGCATCGATCCGAGCAATATTTCACCTCATCCCAGCAATCGGCCCATTTTTTGCGCCAGGTGAACGGACGCTGGCAAACGGACGCTGGCAAACGGCACATATTTTTTCAGGTAAATCAGACTTGCGGCGCTGACGAGGCATTTTGGTAGTTTTCTAAGGTGCACGGTATGCTCAGAACCTAGTCTAAAGGGCATTTCTTATGGTGCCTGCCTATTTAGCGCTTTTGCGATCGCATGTCCCCTGACACCCCCTTTCCCAATCTCAGCATTGTTTTAGTCGAACCGGCTGGCCCACTTAATATTGGGTCAATAGCGCGGGTGATGAAAAATTTTGGATTATCCCAGCTCGTTTTGGTCAACCCCCAATGCGATCCTTTTAGTGACGATGCCAGGCAAATGGCGGTCCATGCCTACGACGTGATTGAGTCATCGCAGACAGTGGCTACATTGCCGGATGCTCTGGTGGGGTGTCAGCGTGCGATCGCAACCACAGCCCGCCGTCGAGATTTGCAAACACCCCTTGAATCCCCCGAAGTCGCCCTACCTTGGCTGCTGGAAACGGGAGCCACCGCACTGATCTTTGGGCCTGAAGATCGAGGCCTGAACAATGATGAAATGCTGCAGGCTCAACGGTTTATTAAAATTGATACCCATCCGACCTACGAGTCTTTAAACTTAGCTCAAGCGGTTGCTCTTTGTTGTTATGAACTATCTCGGGTAGGGCAGCGACCTCAGCAAACACCACCTGAGCCAATCGCGAGTGAACAAGCTAATGTGGTGGCTGCCACCCTAGACGAGCTTGATGGGTACTATCACCATTTAGAGTCGATTTTGTTGAAAATCGGCTATCTTTATCCCCATACAGCTCCTAGTCGTATGCGAAAGTTTCGACAACTGGGCCATCGTGCCGCCTTGTCTACTCAAGATGTTGCTATGCTACGCGGTATCTTACGGCAGATAGACTGGGCTACCACACATCAGGGAATTGATTCAAACGCCCCCTAGCCATGCAATCAGTTTTCACGCTGGGGTAACGATTAGCCATGTGTTCTCACCTATGACGGATCCACAGCAGCCTTATCCTAAATCACGTCGAACTGGTCGACCGCGACGGCAGCGTCGGTCGACTTCCTTGGGGCGACCAGCGGACCGATCACGAGGGTCGTCCAGACGCGCCAGGTCCAATGCCTCGGGTGGCATGTTCGGTGACATGGTTGATCCGTCACGGCATGTACGCCGCACTCGTCGGAACGCTCGGTCTACCTGGCCCCCTCAGCCTAAAGCTTCTTTCTTACCTAGGTTGCCGAAACCATTGGTCTACGGCATTAGACTGCTGATTATTGGTTTGGGTGTGGCTGCGATCGCGGGTACAGTGCTGTCAGTACTGACACCTGCTGATGACCAGTCAACCACGAGCACCGCTGCTGAAACTCAGTCGGCAGTTACCGTAACAGCGGCTCCTGACAACGACGTGCTGGTAGTTACCCAGGAACTGACAGCTCTAAAAACCAAGTTGGAGGAGTTACAGGAACTGATTCCTGAATTAACGCCGACAATCTATGTCTTTGATCTAGATACAGGCAACTATGTAGAGGTGGCCGGTAATGCCGAAACGCCAGCGGCGAGCACTATAAAGTTACCGATTCTGATTGCCTTTTTTAAGGCGGTGGATGAGGGGCGCATCACCGTTGATCAAGCATTGGCTATGCAGTCTAACCAAATTGCTGGTGGGTCTGGTGATATGCAAGGACAGCCCCCAGGCACCCGATATACCGCATTGGAAGTGGCCACCCAAATGATCATCAATAGCGACAATACCGCTACCAATATGATGATCGATCTATTGGGCGGCCCCCAGGTTCTCAATCAGCAGTTTGTCGATTGGGGATTGACGATGACGATTCTGCGCAATCCCTTGCCAGATATAGAGGGCACGAACACGACCAGTGCCCAAGATCTAGTACGAATGATTGCCCATCTTCATAAAGGGGATATTTTAAGCCTGCGCTCCCGCGACCGGGTGATGAATATTTTGCAGCGGACCTACAATAAGAAGCTACTGCCTGCGGGCGTGAGTGAGACCACTATCAGCTATAACAAAACTGGCAATATTGGTGAAGTGCTCGGAGATGTGGCTCTGATGGATCTTGCCAATGGCAAGCGGTATGCGATCGCGGCCCTAGTCCGTCGCCCTGAAAATGATGGTCGAGCTCAAGAATTGATCCGACGTATTTCGCAGGCAGTGTATCAGACGATGAACCAATCTGCGCCTGTGCCACCGCCTGTAGGTACATCTACCGAAACTGAGCCAGATCTGCAACCCAATGGTGAGGACCCTGGTTCAAATGTCCCTAACCCCCAAGAACAAATTTAAGCTCTACTTAAAATTTGTTCAAAATCTCATTAATTTCGTGTATTTGCCAAAAACTGTATGAATACAGTTGACAAGGTAGACATCTTTGATACACTTTGTCACACAAGTTCGGGGATTTAGTAGTCCATCTACACTCTGATACCTGTGAGCGCTAGAGGCATATGGTCAATACTCCTGTCGATATTAATCAGGTAAGACAATCAGCTGCTACTGGGCATTTTCGGTCCATAGCTTTGTGGCTCAACTACCCGTTGGTGCCCCAGTCTATTTATGCGCGGGTTCAAACCGACCAGTATCCAGGATATTTGCAAGTTTTACTAGAGTTTGAGCGTCCTCCTAAAAAGGATGTACTGATTCGATTTGTCTGTAATCGGCTTTGCCAGCTAGAGTCCAAGGTTATTCGTGGTGTTGCTTTGATCGGTCGTTTGGTGGGTACCAATCAGCCCCTGTGGCAGCAGCGGGTGAAATTAAGTCAGCGTAAACGTGCAACTGTTCAACAGCCCAGCCAAGACACGGCAGCAGCACCTGTCACAACACCCTCCTTGGCACCTGAACCTGCGGTGACTGAGCAGGTCGTGACGCCCGAGGTCTCCGATGCTCAAGCGGACACCATAACCGCTACCACTTACGGTGGCGAGACCCTGAAGACAGTTCCGTCTTACCTCATTCCTCGTGAAACGAATTTACAAGAACGACGACGGCGGCCTAACCGTAGTGTGGCTCCCTTTCCGTTAGTGCAAATTCGTTCCACCGATATTGACAGTACTCAAACCTCAACTCAGCGCCGCATGAATCGCCGCCGTCTTACACCTAAAGACGTTATTGAGCATCAGTTCAAATACATGAGGGCGATTGTAGTTACCGGCTCCGCTGCTGCTGCCTTTATCCTGGGCTGTGTGACTGAGGCCGTTTTCTCCCAACGTGGCCAAGTGGCTCAGAAGCAGTCGCCGTCTCTACCTACCTTCAAGGAAGGTGGATGGCGTCCCCTTAGTGACGTAGAAACTCAAGAGATTGCCTATCGTTCCGCGATGCGAGGACCGGCAGTCTCCGCTGCTCTAGAACCCGTTGCTGTGATGTCCCATGAGCCCAGCAGTAGCCCTGAAAATCCTACGGTTACACTGGTTTTTGGTGGAGAAGTGCCCGTGGGTGATGTCCCATTACAAACTCCCGATGCTGTGGAAGAAGTCTTGGGTGAACTAGAGGCTTTTCGAGAAGCTGATGTGGCTATGGTAGGTCTCGGGAATTCCCTGGCCAGCGCCGATACCTCGCTGCAAGAAAATTACTTTGAACGCTCTCGTCCCGATGCGGCGGATGCCCTCCTCAAAGGGGGAATTGATATTGTGGGGCTGACTAGCGACCAAACAATGGATTTTGGTAGCCATGGTTTGACAGAGACCATAAAAACTTTGGACGGTGTTGGCATCTATCGAGTGGGGGCCGGTCGTAATCAGCAGGAAGCCCGTCGTCCAGAAGTTTTAGAGGTCAAAGGTCAGCGCATTGCCTACTTAAATTACGCCCCGGATAGTGATGATGCGGCGACCCTAAATCGAGCTGGCCTGAATATTCAGGAGCGAGACAACATTGTGGCAGATATTGCTGCTCTGCGTGAGGCTGTGGATTGGATAGTTGTGAATTATCGCTGGTACGGAGACTTAGCAGCAGAGCCCAATGCGCAGCAGGTTAATTTGTCTAGATCCGCAATTGATGCCGGTGCTGACTTAGTAGTTGGCTATCATGCTCAACAGTTACAGGGGGCTGAACTCTATAAATCTCGACCTATTGTCTACGCTCTGGGGGATTTTATTTTTGAAGAGGAACCCCTGAGCGATCATGACACGGCTGCTTTGCGGGTTTCTCTGCGGGAAAAACAAATGAAAGTAGAGTTCCTCCCTGTCAGTGTTAGGGAGGCTCGACCAAAGACTGCCTCTGGGGAAACGGCTAGATCGATTCTCAAGCAGATTCGTCAAGCATCTAATGCGTTGCCATCGCCGTTGCAGTTTCCCGCCATTTTAGAGGCCACTCCTCCAACGGAGCCTTTGCTAAAACCTGAAAAGCCTGTGGCTCCCCTGAAAACATTAGGTGAGCTAGAGCCTGGGCCGTTGTCGGATAGTCAAAACCCTTTGGCAGGGGAGTTCATACAGCCAGAGAGTTTTGCCCCTGATACCTTTGACGATTTTGCCCCTGAGTTTGAAAGTTTTGAGTCAGATATCTTGGAGTCAGAGACCTTTTCAGATACCTCTGATGGATTTACCGTTGAACCAGAGGTATCTGAGCGTAATGTAGCTGAGCCCAATCCATTTGAACCTCGTAATCTGGAGTCAGAGAGCTGGAGTGATGGTCTGGCACCTGCCCAAAATGTGAACGAGAACGACCCTCTAGAAGAATCGGGTCTTTTAGAGGGCCATAGCTCTTTAGATAGCTTTAACACTCAGCCCGATAGTGAGTCCGCTTTTGATAATGCCGTGCCTTATGAGACATGGGAATCACCTGCACCCATTAATCCTAATGCTGCGCCGAAGCGAGAAAATAACCCTAACGTCATTGATAATGGCACCGGTATGGAGTTAATACCCCAGCAGGAAGGGGATGATATTCTGGCTCCCAATGATGAGCCTTTGCCGGGCTATGACATGTTGGAAAATTGGGGTGAAAAATCATCTCCCCACCAAGAATTTAATCCTATCCAGGAACGTTTAAATAACTTTGACCCATCTGAGTTTGACCCATCTGAGGTTGAAGTTCCTACTGCATCTCCTGATGATGTCTTTCCTATAGGGACTCCAGAGGTGTCTGTAGAGCCTGATGATGAAACTGAAGACATAAGGGATACATCGGGTGCTATCTCTCCCCATGATGAGCCCTTGGTAGGGCCTCTTGGGTAGTTTTTAGATAACAGTAACGTTTGAATATACTTATAGGCACTCTCTGGTTGCTAGAGCTGCATTGACGAAGAATTATTGATGTTTTGTATGTTAACGATATACAAAACATAATGGTTCGATACATCACTGCGCTCATTTGTTAGAACGAGATAGGCATTTGCTCTTAGTAAAAGAAAACGTGGGCAAACTTTTGAAACTCTTTCTCCAAAAGGGTTTTTAGATCTGTCTCAGAAATGCATGTGGTACAGATGAACTCAGTGTTTCTTCGGTTTTGATACAAGGGGTTTACCACTTCGTAAAAGATTCGGGTATACTTTTACTTTCTCACCCTAATCCTTGTAGAAAGCTTAGAAATACGGGTAAGCGCGCAGATTTTTGAGACAAAAGGCACATTCGTGAGCCGTTTTATACTGATGTTGTGCAGGGGCTCGGAAGAAAGAACATAGGCAGGTCAATATAAATTGAGCCAGCCAATCATGTTGTAATCTTTGTGAGATTTATAACCGCTATGGGAAGGGCAGGAAAAGCATTAAAGCATGTACTTACTCAGTACGGAATTAGTCAAAATCGTCTGGCCGTAACAATGGGTGTAGCCCGTTCGACGGTCAACCAATGGGTGAATGAAGTCAGCGATCCACTGGCAGACTCTGTGCCAGAGATCATTGTCGCTCTTGAAACATTAGAGCCGTCAGCTGCTAGCATTTTTCTCAGCATGTATCTGGAACGAGGTGCTGAGGCGACTGCTGATCATCGCTAGTTAACTGTAGGCGCGTTAACTGCGCTAGGGAATCCAGACAGGATTGGTGCCGGCAAAAGGTAGTGCCTGTGGTTCAACTGGCTGAGGCCTCTTGTTTAATCGGTCGTCACTTGTCTGATAAAGCGGTAGCAACCATATCTTTGAGGTTGCGATCGCAATACCGTCATCTAGGACCACCGAGTTGTCAGCTGTGGCACTTGGTGTTGTTTCGTCGAAAAGTAGAGCCAAACCATCAGGGGCTAGGCTCATGTGAACCGATGGCTGAGGCGGTAATGTCTGGAGTGTTTCTACATCGCCAGTGCTCAAGTTAATGGCTGCAATGGATGGCTGTACTTGGTAGGTTTCACCCTCAAGTAATTGACTGGTTAAACAGAATAAAAGTTCATTAGTGGGGTCGAACTGCGCATCTAGGATCGACCCTGTCACATTTATTAGGGGCTTTTCATCGCCCTGATTGGATACCCAAAATAATGTTTGAGTGAAGCGTTTGTCCGGGTCATCCTGGTTAAAGCTCACCATGGCTGCTGCAGAGCCATTGCTGGCCACATCCATGACCAGCCCATATTGGGGTAAAAAGTCTAACGTTTCACCACTTTGCTCGTCTGGAGCATTGTTCAAGGCAATGATAGCGGTGCCTTCTCCCTGTTGCAGGAGGAGTGACTGACTGTCAGGCGCAATTATAAAATCTCCGCCAGGCTCAGTCTCTAGACGGCGAGGAGGCTTATCTTGGGTGACGACCCAAGGGCCAAAATTACCTGGATTGTTGCGACTCACTCGCTGTACAACAATGGTATTGCCGTCAGGAGAGAGATCAAATTTTAAATTCTGATATTCGCTGCTATCGAGTAACGTCTCAATTTGACCACTTGAATTGTTTGTGCCGTCCCCTAAACCCGTGGTTACGGTGTATAGTGCCTGGTCTTGTTGAGTGTTTTGTCCCCGTTCTATGGCTGCAAATAAAATGCGATCGCCCTGGGTGTAGGGCTTATAGTCCATAACAGTTAGATTTTTGGGGGTCAAAGCTGTTTGGGACTGAGTGCTGAGGTTATAGAGCATCAGGCGGCCTTGATCTTCGCCTTCTACACCAATGTAGGCGAAGGCTCGCTTGCGAGACTTAAAGCTAGCCTCAAAGGGCATAAATTTGGCTTCTGGCCCACTAAAGCGGTCGCTAGCTTCGGGAAGGCTAACCGTAAACTCGTTGCCGTAGGGGGCTGGAAAATTTAAAGTGTACGCCATGCGCCGACCAGCCCAACTAAAACGACCTGGTAAGGGGGGCTCAATGGTCAGGTTTTGTTCCACGCTGGTGTGATCCATTGGGCGGCTAAAGGTTAGCAAAAAGGCGATATCCTCAGCTCCAATCTGCCGATTTTGCCAGGTAAAGTCCCGGACTTTTGAGGCGGCGGGGCCGCCAAATAAAACCATGCCCCCAATAACCAAGGCCAGCAACGCAATCATTGCCTGGGCCAGTCGATCAAGGGGTTGACGATGGTGGGTAGTCATGGTGTGAAACCGGCTAATATTCGTAGGGATTACGGGGTTCAGGAATGGTTTCCAGTTTGGTCGGTTTTATGGTGAGCTGGCGCTGACCGTTGATGGTGGTGGTTACCATTTTTCCTTCTATGTCTAGCCAGCTATCAGGGGCATAGGCCTGTCGTGAAACAGCTAGTTCCACAGGCAGGCCGACAGGGTAAGCATCGGCTGCACAGCACGTTAAAACAAAGCGGGAAATCATTAGATATTCTTCTGGCCATTCATCGGGGTGAATCACAAAGCCCGATACCTTAACCCCTTGCCCCGTATAAGCATCCGGTTCTGGATATACATTAAGTGTGCGAATCCAGTCGATGATTGTACGTTCTTCAGAGGCAGCCTGGCGGACAAAACGCTGGGGTTGTGAGCGCGTCATCGTCAACGTGTCAGCTATACCCCGCTGAATGGCTGTATCACTGGCAAATGCCTGGGGGGTATAGATAAACCCCAGAACAGCCACACCTAATAAAATACAACTGCTGAGCTGAGGTGGCAGCAGCGTGGTGTGGCTAGGGGGAGCTTGCACCTTTTTGGTACGCCGTCCTTGAATTAGCTTAAATAGAGCCATGCCTAGCAGAACAATGGCAGCGCTATTAGCTAGCCACATATAGTCTGGATGCAGCAGCAGAAACAATTTTCCAGTGATCCAGTACCGAAATAGGGTCAGACTCCAAGCGCCGAGCACCAAAACATCTAACCAATTCTGACGAAATGGTTTGGGAGACCGTCTTTGCCGTTTAGCCTTACCTGAGTTTCTGGCTGATTTAGCTGACATAGAGGTTCATAAATAAGGTCAAGATAAAACACAGCTGGGCTGCCAGCATGAAAATGTAAATGATGGCCCTTGGCTTAAAGAGCGTCATTAATAGGCCAATGTTTTTCAGGTCAATCATGGGACCAAAAACAAGGAACGCTAGCTGTGCGCCAGTGGTAAAGGTGGATGCAAACGATAGCGCAAAAAATGAATCCACCGTTGAGCAAATGGATACTACGGCTGCCAATAGCATCATCGCCAAAATAGAGGTGATAAAGTTTTGCCCCAGGGCCAAAATCCAATCCCTGGGAATGGCTACCTGAACAAAAGCTGCGATCGCACTACCAAGAATCAATACTGCCCCCAGCTCCTTCAGCTCTTGCACCATATTGTCGATGACAAGCTGTAGTTTGATGGCTAGGGGTAACTCTGGCTTTTCGGTCAGAATTGCCGTTGGATCGTCTAGCTGCAGGGTAGAGCCATCGGTTTGTAGCAAAAATGTGCCTGACCGCAGCAATGGATTACTTGGAGCAGCGACCCTACGGGCTTTAGGCATTTGTCTAGCTACAGCTGATTGTAGGATGGGGCGCATATCAATCTGACGACTGAAGACCCAAGCAATGATGACTGCTATGAATAATGTAAAAAGTACTCTCAGAAAAACAATCTCGGGCTGATCGCGAAACGCTACCCAGGTGGCCCAAAATACGACCGGATTAATGGTGGGTGCTGCTAGTAAAAAACCCACTGCTACTGAAGATGGAGCTCCTTGCACAATCAGCCGTCGAGCTACAGGAACATTGCCACATTCGCATACAGGGAAAAATACCCCCATTAAACTACCGGCTATAGCTCCTAGCAGGGGTGTTTTAGGCAGTAGCTTAATCAGCGTACGCTCATCTACGAAAAACAATAGCAGGCTCGAAAATGCCACACCAATGAGCAAAAAAGGTATGGCCTCTACCAGCAAGCTAAAGAAAAGCGTTAGTCCATTACTCAGTTGTTCCATAGATGTGCAACCGTGAAGATGCCTATTGCTGACCAGCTATTCTACAGGAAATTGCTAGAAAGCATGGCGGTGATAGGGCAATCATCATCCACCCTGTTCGAACAGAGAGCAACAAAAGGGGCCATATTTTTACCATAGAGAAACTTTGCTGACACTGATATTCCCTGAAAAACAGATATCAACATCTGCATCAGGGTCACGCCGTCGATCTTGGTATGCGCCAGTATAGCGAAATTGTCCCGATTCAATGCTAGATTCAGTCGGTAATGGCTGTGTGCACACAGGGCAAAAAACAATTTCGGGTTCAGGGTCGCTGACCGATGGCAAATTGACGTTCCAAAATTGCCCTGGAGCAAGCGGTTTTTCCATTAACATTGTGAGCACTCGGGCCGCACGATGCGCCGCTACCTCCCAATCAATAGAGATTCCTCTGGACTTGTAATGGGAAATCGCAATGGCCGGCACTCTGAGCAGTGTGGCTTCTCGCACAGCAGCAACGGTGCCAGACACATAGGTATCCGCCCCCAGATTTCCACCATCATTAATGCCGGCTAAGAGCCAATCGAGTTGGGGATAGAGATGATGGGCTACGCGAGTACAGTCAGCTGGGGTGCCGCCGATGGCGTATCTCTGGGGGGTGCGTCGATCAACATTAATAGATCCGCCACGGTTAATCTGGTGGCTACAGCCCGAGAGATGTTGATCTGGAGCAACAATACCGATGTTGGTATGGCTAAAGGAGAGTTTTTCCGTAGCTTTGTATAATGCCTGGATTCCAGGTGCATCAATGCCATCATCATTGGTTAGGACAATTGTAGGAGCCATTACAGCGCAGCTTCACCGGTAAACACCAAAACGGCAGGACCCGTCATGTACACGTGGTTATTAGTGGCAGACCATTCAATTTTTAGGGGGCCACCGGGTAGTTCAACGGTGGCGGTGCGATCGCACTTACCATTCAATACCGTAGCCACCAGGGCCGCACAAGCGCCAGTACCACAGGCCATGGTGGGGCCAGCTCCCCGTTCCCATACCAGCATTTTGAGATAGTCAGAGCGCACCACTTCAATAAATTCAGCATTGATACGCTGAGGGAACGCCTGATGACGTTCAAACAGCGGGCCAATTTCCTCTAGTGGAACTGTAGTCGTATCCTCCACGAAGGTAATGCAGTGGGGATTGCCCATACTGATGCAGGTGACCTGGTAAGTCTTGTCTGCTACCACCAAAGACCGATCGATAATTTTTTCGCTGGCATTGGCCACAGTTGCAGGAATTTCCCCAGCCAATAGACGGGGCTCTCCCATATCAACCGTGATTTGGCCATCGGTTTGTAGCCTTGGCACGATCAATCCTGCCAGGGTGTGAATCTGATAGGTGTGGGGCGGTATTGGAGATTTATGGGCCTCAGTCTCCAACGCTGCTAAATATTTAGCCATACACCGAATGCCGTTGCCGCACATTTCCGGCTCTGACCCGTCGGAGTTAAAGATGCGCATGGTGTAATCGGCACCGTTTTCACCGGGCAGGGCAAAAATGACGCCATCGGCACCGATGCCAATGTTGCGATCGCATAAATCCATTGCTTGTTTAGGCGTCAAAACTGGAGATGACTGGTGCCGATTGTCTACCAAAATAAAATCGTTACCGAGTCCGTGATATTTGCTAAAGGCGAGCCCCATGATACGCAAACGTTAGAAAAGAGTTGCAATAATTAGAAAAGAGTTGCAATAATTCGTCAACAGCTTACCGGAAGTAGTATAGACCGGGTACGTTATTACTGTTTCATCCATGTTTATCCACGACTGCTATGGCTACTGAATTTGATACAGGTTCACCCAGCATTCGACAAATACAGACACTGATCCGTGACCAACAAACCATTGAACTCAAGTTATTGACCGGTGATGTGTTTAGCGGCGTTGTTCTGTGGCAGGATGCCCAGGCAATTTGTCTGAACATTGATGGTCAAACCATGCTTGTCATGCGTACGGCTGTGGCCTACATCAAGATCATGAGTTAAGTCAGTCTTGTAATTGCATAGAAAATGAAACGAAGCTTCTCAACGCAGAGGCTTCATTTTTTATGTCTTGCCATCTTAGAATCTGCGTTTGAATGCTTTCCGATGAAACTTTTTTGAAGCGCTCAGACAAATTATATATAAATGCTGATATTGTTAATTTCAATTTTTTTAAAATATTTTTTACTATTAGTTTTTAGGCGTTATATTATCGACTTTTTTTGATAGGTTGCTCGTAGTTTTATGCAGTTGATGTGTTTGTTAAGTCACCTCCGGGCACACTAATGCCAATACGATCCTTGGAAGCAGGTTTGAAGTCTAACAAGGGTTGCTAGTTGCTGATAAAGCAAATGTTTTAACTGATTAAGGCATTTGTATATTCCATTGTAGCTATAAACTATGGCTTCTAGAAAATATTTTTCGAAGCAATGGAATCAATGTGAAACCATTTTATTGGTTGTGAATGTCAGTGTTTTATCTGTATTTATACCCTTCGAAAATGGTTGAAAAGTGCTCATGTGCATTGCGACATTCAGCAACATCTAACACTGTTTACAGAGATATGCAACGGAGCCATTTGACAGGATGAGCAGTATTGAGAAAATTGTTGAACAAGCTTTGCAGGATGGTTATTTAACCCCTGCGATGGAAGCTGAAGTAGGACGCATTTGTGATACTGCTTCAGAGCTTTCCATCGAAGAGTATATGGCCCTTGATCGCCTTATGGGGTCACTACTCACGGGCGAGGTGGTCGCTGTGCCTCGCAAGCAGTTTATCAACGTTATGGAGGAGCTAGTCCTAACAGAGGCTATTGCTCGTGTTGCTGAAATCGAGGCGAACAATGACTGTAGTCTTGATCTGGGTGATATTGCAGCCTATGCTCTCAATCGATTACCCCCCCTCTATGCCACGACTGAAGAGGGGGCTGCATATCAGCGCAATAAAGCCCGTGAGGCCCTATCTGAGATGATCTCTGACCAGGTTAAGGATGCAATTTCAAACAGCCTCGATCGGCCTGATTTCTTCCCTGAACGTGAGGGAATTAAGCGCTCTAGCGATGGTTTCCTAGGTCAAATGAATGACCTGCTTAAGGACTATGCCCATAAATTCGAGCCAGTTCGGGCCGCTTAAGGCCTCCAGCGGGATTACAGGCTGAGCTTCAAAGCAACAAGAGATATACAAATACGCAAAGCAAAAGCACCGTTGAGGCCAACGGTGCTTTTTTTATCACGTAGGGGCGCACTGCTGTGCGCCCTAAGACACTGTGCGCCCTAAGACACTGTGCGCCCTAAGACACTGTGCGTCCTAGACACTGTGCGCCCTAAGACACTGTGCGCCCTAGACACAAATTGCCTACAAAGGCCGATATACCCGGTAGTTGATACTGGGAAAGATATTGTCAATTTCTTCCACTTTTTCTAGCCAACCCGAGTCGATTTTGCCTGCCATGATGTCTTCCCGCAGTTTGTCAAAGCGTAATAGGTGGGAGCGGGTACGGCGTACGGCGTAGGGAACCATAGTCCCTGTACGCATAATAAAAGCCCAGTCAGATGATTGTGCCAGGAGTAATTCCCGTGCTGCCTGATTAAGGGCACGCCATTCCAACTCATCAGCAGGTTCACGACGGGCCAAATCAATCATGCGCTCCGCCGCCTTGTGCAGGTGTGGGTAAATCCAAGCATTAGTTTCGTTGAGCCAATACTCATGAAAGCCCTTATAACCCCAGCTTGACTGAGATGGACGGCAGACCTGTTGGGTGGGATTGCTCCGTAGATAATCTGCCAGGTGGGTCATTTCGTAGGTGTCTTGGTCATACCAGGTTTTGCGGAACAGGTAATCAATAAACCAGGGACCTTCGTACCACCAGTGGCCAAATAGCTCAGCATCGTACGGTGAAATCACAATGGGCTTGCGCTGCATCATGCCATTGAGGTGGCCAATCTGCTGGCCACGGTTGTACATGAAATTACTCGCATGCTCTGCAGCCTTTTCACGAGCCCAATAGGGGTCGTACCAATCCTTGTCAGATAGGCCTAGATTCTTACCCGTAATCTTGTGGTACTTGATACCGACATTTTTACGCTGCCCGTTGGGCATAACGTAGGGCTTAATATAGTCATATTCTGCATCCCACCCCAGGTCACGGTAAAACTCGCGATACTCTGAAGCCCCTGGATATCCTACCTTTGAGGACCATACCTGTTGGGAGGACTCGTGGTCTCGGCCAAAGGCAGCCACGCCAGTTTCTGTATAAATGGGGGCATAGGCTCCAAAGCGAGGACGGGGACGAGCATACAGAATGCCGTGACCGTCAGTTAGGAAGTACCTGAGGCCTACATCAGCAACCATTCGTTCCAGGCCTTCGTAGTAGGCACATTCAGGCAGCCAAATTCCTGATGGAGGACGGCCAAAGTTCTCTTCGTGGCTTTCTACGGCGACTTTAAGCTGGGCCCAAACTGCCTCGGGGTACATCTTCATCAGAGGCAGGTAGCCGTGGGTGGCACCGCAGGTGATGATGTCTAGGTTATTGCTATCGACATACTGCTTGAAGGCGGATATCAGGTCACCTTTGTTGTCCTCCCACACCTGTCGTGTGTGGTTAAATTCGTTGGCATAGTACTCTGCCAAATATTTGACGTGACCGTTGTGCTCATTGCGTTCGATCTCTCGCTCGGTCAGTTCCTCAAGATTGGTTAGATGCTCGTCATAACGCTCTTGAAGGAGGGGGTCTTTAAGCATCGACACCAGAGGAGGTGTCATACTCATGGTCATTTTAAAATCAATGCCATCCCGCTTAAGACCATCAAACATGGTCAGTAAGGGGATATAAGTTTCAGTAATTGCCTCAAATAGCCACTCTTCTTCTAGAACAAAGTCACTCTCTGGGTGCCGAACGAAAGGTAGGTGGGCATGGAGTACCAGAGCAAGATATCCGAGAGACATAGGGCAACCTTTATTGAAAAGTGAGCATCGTATGGAAAATTGCTAGGCTGGCCTGAGCCTTTAAACGTTGAGCCTTAAGGGATTAACGGGCTAAATGACGTTATGAGGCTAAGGTATCGGATCATCGTCAAGAAAAACCCGAATAGGGGACCAACCGTGACGATACAGCGATCGCAAATGAAACCTTTACACTAATTTAAGCATCTCCTGAGGATGGTAGAGCAAATGAAATGAGGCAGTGAAAGTCAGTTGCCAATTTGGCCCTACTGTAATCCTGGGTGCGAGATCACTTCAGTAGCGATTATGTCTTTTTGTAAAGAATGGTCTTGACTGTTGATGCTAGCGCTATTTGTTCGTTTGTTCTACCTGAGCTAGCTGTTCTTCTAGGTGAGCTACTTGCTGCTGAAGTCGCTTTAGGGTGCGATGCATCTCGGGTAGGCGATTGTAGATCGCTGAAGATTTTAAATAGGTGCGATAAGGACTGGCAGGAATGCCCATCATGATGCTGCCGGGGGAAACATTGCTGTGGAGGCCAGCCTTAGAGCCTGCCTGGGCACCTTTGCCAATTTTGGTGTTGTTGGCCACGCCGACCTGGCCTCCCAGCACGACTAAGGACTCTAGCTCTACCCCTCCAGCCAGGCCTACCTGGGCCGCTAGTACGCAGTTATCGGCCAGCTGACAGTTGTGGGCCACCTGTATCAGGTTATCTAACTTGCTATTGCGACCAATGCGAGTTTCTCCAACAGCAGGACGGTCTATGGTGGTATTGCAGCCTACTTCGACATGGTCTTCTAGCACGACAATGCCGGACTGGTGCATTTTCTCCCAGCCCTGGGCTGTTGGCACAAAGCCAAATCCCTCGGAGCCAATCACCGCTCCGGTATGGATAACGCAGTGGGCTCCTACCTGAGCACGTTCATGGATGACGCAGTTGGCATGGAGTGTTGTGCCGTTGCCAATACTGGCGTCGGGATAGACGACTACCTGAGGATGAATGCACGCGTTGTCACCGATGGTGGCTCCAGCATGGATGACGACATAGGGGCCAATGGCCACGTTATTGCCAACCTTGGCTGTGGGGGCAATGATCGCTGTGGGATGGATGCCAGGGGAGAGCTGAAAAGGCTGATAAAACAGTGCGATCGCACGAGCAAAGCCCAGTCTGGGCTCGTGAGTGCTAACCCAGGCAATGCCTCGTTCTGTGGCCTGGGCTTGCAGGGCCTCATCGATGGGCAAAATCAGTGCCGCATTGGCTGTTTGCTCGATGTAGGGGGCAAACTTTTTGCCTTCAACGTAGCTAATGGTGTCAGGCTGTGATTCTTGAACTGCGGTAACCCCAACGATGTTCGGGTTAAGCTCTGGCTGAGACGCCAGGCTTGATGTCTCAGCAATGCCCAGGTGCTCTACTATCTCGCTAAATCTCATGGCTGCCTCGTTTGCTCACTGACGTCTCAGCGACAGGCTATCAAAAAATAGCCTTTTCTAGAAAAGTAACGCATTCTACATGGGTGGTTTGGGGAAAGAAGTCCGCAGGCTGCACCATGGTCAGGCCATAGCCATTGCGGCACAAAATTTTTAAATCCCGTGCCAGGGTAGATGGGTTGCAACTCATATAAACGATGCGGTCAGGGCCGATCTCTACTAGCGTCTCTAGAACGATGCGATCGCAGCCTTTTCGGGGGGGGTCTAGCACCACAACATCAACAGGGCTAGACTGCTGAGCACTGATTTCTAGCAACAGCTTTTCCACGGCCCCAGCAAAAAACTCCGTATTCTTTAGCCCATTGAGTGCCGCGTTTTGACGGGCTTGTGCGACTGATTCCGGATGAAATTCAATCCCCACACAGTGAGCAGCACGCTGGGCCAGGGGAAGAGACAACGTGCCGATGCCGCAGTAGGCATCAATGACAGTTTCATTACCCTTCAGGTTTAGGTGCTCTAAAACCAGACTCACCAGGGTCTCGGCTTGAGCCGTATTGACCTGGAAAAAGGTAGTTGGCTGAATGCGCAATCGTAGACCTAAAAATATCTCCTCTAGATAGAGTTGGCCTGCTAAGCAACGGGTCTCTTCCCCAAATACCTTGTTAGTGCGTTCCGGATTGATATTGAGACATACGCCCACCAAACTTGGATGCTCAGAGAGCCACTGGTCAGCCTGCTCTTGAACATTTGGTAAATACCCTGTGGTGACTAACGTCAGCAACGTTTGGCCCGTATTTTGGCTAACCCGAAGAGCTAAATTGCGAAGTCGACCCTGGTGTTTTTTTTCGTTATAAAGGCTCCACCCTTGTACTTTGATCGCCTCTTTCGCATCCACAAGCAAAGGATTCAGGCTCTCATGCTGGATTGGACACTGATTTAAATTCACAATTTGATGGGTGCCCCGACGATAGTATCCGGCTTTGACCGTGCCTCCAGGGCCTCGGGCTAAGGGATAGGTGACCTTATTTCGATAGGCCAAAGGGTTTGGGGCCCCTAAAATGGGCCTCATAGGAACCGTCTCAAAGCCACCAATACGTTCTAGAGCAGACTGAACTTGAGACTCTTTTGCTTGCAGCTGTTTTGAGTAAGCCACAGCTTGCCACTGACAGCCGCCACATTTATCCGCCACGATGCAGACAGGGCGGATCCGATCTGGCGATGGTTCAAGAATTTGCAGTTTTTTCCCATAGCCATAGGCGGGTTTTAACCGTGTAAGCCTTACTTGCAGAGTATCTCCAGGAACCGCATCTGTGACAAAAACTACTCGATCTTGCCAGCGACCTACACCATCACCGCTGTTACTCAGATCATCAATTTTCAAGTCGATCACCTGCCCCTGTTGCCAAAGGGACTTGTCTACTAGTGAAGTCATAGGGCTGCTCGCGTCAGGGATCGAAAAATATTTGCTACCGGCGGGGTTTTAATTCTATGACAAGCCCTAAAGTTCGTGGCATTTTGACCAGCTTGAATGGTTTACCGGATTGTTTGTAAACTCTCTTAACATAGCTCTCAGGCTAGAACACGCAACCAGTTATTATTCAGAGGATAAAAATCTTTTGAACCGGGCCAAGTATCTCTTTCCTTGTGTGCCCCAGAGTCGTTACACTGTAGTTATTACGAGTCACCGCATTCACTAAGCTATGTCTGTCGTTAGCCAAGTAATTCTCAACGCCGATGATGAGCTGCGCTATCCCACCAGCGGCGAGCTCAGGGGTATCCAAGATTTTTTGCAAACTGGCCCTCAGCGCTTAGTAATCGCGCAAAAGCTGGCTGAAAATGAGAAAAAGATTGTAGATAAAGCCAGTAAGGCCCTATGGCGTCGACGTCCTGATTTTATTGCGCCAGGTGGTAATGCTTACGGTCAAAAGCAACGGGCACTTTGTTTGCGTGACTATGGTTGGTATTTACGCCTGATCACCTACGGCATTATCGCTGGTGACAAACAGCCCATTGAAAACATTGGTTTAGTGGGTGTTCGTGAGATGTACAACGCCCTTGATGTACCTGTGCCTGGCATGGTTGCGGCTATTGAATGCTTGAAAGATGCATCCTTAAGTCTACTGACTGAGGCTGAAGCTGCTGGGGCGGCTCCTTACTTTGACTACATCATCCAAGCAATGTCGAGCTAAACCGCTTACCCTTCACTGGTCGTGTAAGTGCCTAATTGAATAATGTGAAGCGGGGAGTACATTTGATCGTACTTCCCGCTTTATTTTAGGTATGCTAAGGGCGCTGTGATCAATCAATGCCCCTATGGTGTCTGGTAAGCAACGTCGTCGAGGCTGCAAATTAGGTATGGTGGTTAAGTCAAATTCCCACTGTGATTATGTAGTGCAGCTAAATACGGATAGAGATGTTATTGAGCCGCCTGCTGTTAGTGATTATGGCTTTGGACAGTTTGTCACTCTAGAAACCGATGAGCAGCATTGGGCTGTGGGCATTATTTATAACTCGCAGCTGTTTAACCCGGCTTTTTTGAACAGCGGTCCTCAACTGACGGGTGCTCCAGACCCGATGTTTACTCCGGACTTGATTCAAGAAACCAAAACCTTATTGAATGTTGTGCTTGTGGGTAGTTTGGTGAATCAGGGCAAACTAACCTATGGCCAGCATGGAATTCCACGTCATGTAGTGCCTGTAAACACCCCTGTCTATTGCATGGATGATAAAGGTCGTCATCAGTTTCACTTGAATGTTGATAAGCGCCCACAGTTTAGATACTACGGTCATTTACTGAACTGCGGTGGCACCTTTGCGACTCAACTAACTCAACAAGTGTTAACTGAAGTGAGTAACTCAGGCCTCTTTACTGATGCCGATCAGCGGGCATTACAGGTACTTTGCAAAGAGCTGACCTGGAAAAATACGTTAGGTGCGATGAGATAGGTCTTTGAGGCCGTTGGATGTCAACATTTACAGACATGTGTGATCCATATCAAGAAAAATGTGATCAAAAGTGATCAAAATCACAGGTTCATGATGATTGAGATCGCTATCATCCCTCCCTAAATTCAGCATACTAAGGATGACTCAACTCTAGCCGAGTCATCTACAGGGAACACACAACCAGCCGATAGAACTCGCGGGAGTTCTGTCGGTTTTTTTTTGAGGGTATGGATAATAGGCCGTGGGTAGTGGAGAAATAGGGTTTAAGATCAAACATTGTCACCCTTTGTTCACTCACTTAATTCCTATTGATGTCTACAACTGCATCCACCTCAATTCCGTGTTCTGCTGAGGAAATTGCTGCTGAAGGCTTAAAACCAGGCGAATATGATGAAATTGTCCAACGTTTAGGACGTCATCCCAATCGGGCTGAGCTGGGCATGTTCGGAGTGATGTGGTCAGAGCACTGCTGTTACAAGAATTCTCGACCCTTATTAAAGCAGTTTCCCACTGAGGGGCCTCGCATTCTGGTTGGGCCTGGAGAAAATGCTGGTGTTGTGGATGTGGGCCATGGACAGCGGTTGGTGTTCAAAATTGAATCCCACAACCATCCATCGGCTGTAGAGCCTTTTCAAGGGGCTGCCACGGGGGTAGGGGGAATTTTACGAGATATTTTTACCATGGGAGCCCGACCAATTGCCGCTTTGAACGCACTGCGGTTTGGTGCGTTGGATGACCCCAATACGCGACGGATTTTTGCTGGTGTAGTCTCAGGAATCTCTCACTATGGCAACTGTTTTGGTGTGCCCACTGTGGGCGGCGAAGTCTATTTTGATCCGGCCTATGCGGGTAACCCTTTGGTAAATGCCATGGCCATTGGCTTAATGGAAACGGAGGAGATTGTAAAATCCGGTGCCTCAGGCATTGGTAACCCAGTGCTGTATGTGGGCTCCACCACTGGACGAGATGGTATGGGTGGGGCGAGCTTTGCCAGTGCTGAGCTGACGGATGAATCTGAAGCCGATCGTCCGGCGGTACAAGTGGGCGATCCGTTTCTAGAAAAGTCTTTAGTGGAGGCCTGTCTGGAAGCATTTAAAACGGGGGCTGTGGTGGCTGCGCAGGATATGGGGGCTGCGGGTATCACCTGTTCCACTTCTGAGATGGCTGTCAATGGTGGCGTCGGCATTGAACTCGACCTGGACAAAGTGCCTGTGCGAGAAACTGGCATGGTCCCCTACGAATATTTGTTGTCAGAATCCCAAGAGCGCATGCTGTTTGTAGGGCAAAAAGGTCGTGAGCAGGAGCTGATCGACATTTTTGAGCGCTGGGGGCTCCATGCGGTAGTGGCGGGTGAAGTGATTCAAGAGCCGATCGTGAGGATTTTATTCCAGGGTAAGGTCGCTGCTAACGTGCCTGCCTCTGCCTTGGCAGATAACACACCGCTGTATGAACGCGAAGTTTTGGCGGAGCCGCCTGCCTATGTACAAACGGCCTGGGCTTGGCAAGAGAGTAGTTTGCCTGACTGTTCAGCAGCGGGTATCGATGGTAAAGCTTGGAATGATGTCATGCTGACACTACTCGGTACACCAACAATTGCTTCGAAACAGTGGGTGTATCACCAATACGATCATCAGGTGCAAAACAACACGGTGATGTTGCCTGGTGGGGCAGATGCAGCAATTGTGCGACTGCGACCTTTAGAAGGGGATGAGGGGGCTATCAGTAATTCTGGTGTGGCTGCTACTACCGATTGCAACCCTCGCTATGTATATCTCAACCCTTATGAAGGTGGTCTGGCGGCCGTGGCTGAGGCTGCTCGTAATCTGAGCTGTGTGGGGGCAGAGCCCATTGCTGTGACGGATAATCTGAACTTTGGCAGCCCTGAAAAACCGGTGGGCTACTGGCAGTTGGCGGAGGCCTGTCGCGGTCTAGCGGATGGCTGTCGTGAATTTGATACACCAGTAACTGGTGGTAATGTGTCGCTTTACAACGAAACAGTTGATAGTGAGGGTAATCCTCAGCCTATTTATCCCACCCCCGTTGTCGGCATGGTCGGTGTGATTGATGATTTAGATAGGGTTTGTGGTCAAAGCTGGCAAACGGCTGGTGACCAGATTTATTTACTGGGAACCCCATTAGGTGAGGACGGTGACGGGGCTATGACTCTGGGGGCTTCAGAATACCTCAAGCAAATCCATGGTCAGGTGGCAGGGCGTCCACCCAAGGTGAATATTGACCTGGAGTTAAAGGTTCAGGCAGCCTGTCGCCATGGTATTTGCCAAGGTTGGGTTACATCGGCCCATGATTGTGCAGAAGGTGGACTTGCGATCGCACTCGCTGAATCCGCCATCGGCGGCAACCTTGGAGCAACGATCAGCTTGCCCAACCTGGAGCAGCGTTATGACACCTTGCTGTTTGGTGAAGGTGGTGCTCGCATTGTGGTTACTGTTGCTCCTATTCACCAAGCTGCTTGGGAAGCCTATCTCAGGCAGCAACTAGATCATGCCTGGGGAATCATTGGTACTGTAACCGCTGCTAATACGCCCCTGGTCATTCAAACATCTGATCATCAACCCTTGATTAATCTGGACGTTGCCACCATGGCCGATAGCTGGCGCTACGCTATAGAAAGAGCCCTGGATGCGTAACAACATAGATTAATCTGATGGATCGACACCCCTGCAATTGGTTTCGGGTGTTAGGATCATATTGATTAAGAAAATATTAAGTTCATTCTCTCAAGTCTCTACCTGGTTTTCTCACCTGTGTGCGTCTTGAGCCCATCACTCATTAGTCGCTTCTTTTTGTTGTCGTTAACGCTAAGCGGACTTAAGATGCCTCTCCCAACCAATAATATTGTTTCCCAAACTTCTACCGTGCATGTTCATCCCGACAAACCAGAAGAAGCCTGCGGCGTATTTGCCGTCTATTCACCCACAGACGATGTTGCAACGCTGACTTACTTTGGTTTGTACGCGTTGCAACATCGTGGTCAAGAATCAGCTGGTATTGCCACCTTTGACCATGGCAGTATTAATGTTCACAAAGATATGGGGCTTGTTTCCCAGGTATTTGATGAGGATGTATTGCAGCGCCTGCCTGGACAGTGGGCCGTTGGCCATACTCGCTATTCCACGACTGGGTCGAGTCGAGTTGCCAATGCTCAGCCTGCCATAGTGTCCACCCGCCTTGGAGAGATGGCGTTAGCCCACAATGGTAATGTGGTCAATGCTAGCAAACTACGCGAAGAACTGCTTGAACGCAACCATACTCTGCTCACCACTACCGACACAGAGGTCATTGCGTTGTTGATGGCAGATGCCGTTAATGATGGCAAAGGATGGATTGAGGCGGCCATTGATGCCTGCGAACGGTGTCAGGGAGCTTTTAGCCTTGCGATCGCAACCCCTGAGGGGATTTTAGCAATCCGCGATCCGAACGGCATTAGGCCCCTTGTCTTCGGCTACTTTGGCGATCATGATCCTCAAAATGGACCTGGGCAGTATGCGGTTGCATCCGAAACCTGTGGCTTAGACATTGTAAACGCCCACTATATTCGTGATGTGCAGCCTGGTGAGCTGCTCTGGATTAGTGAAACCGGTGTTAAGTCATTGCAATGGGCCCAGCCAGAACGCCGCCTGTGCATTTTTGAAATGGTCTACTTTGCACGGCCTGATAGCGTGTATCACGGTGAGAGTTTGTACAGCTATCGCAAGCGTTTAGGTAATATTCTGGCCAAGGAGTCACCAGCAGACGTCGATTTGATTATGCCAGTCCCTGACTCTGGTATTCCGGCAGCTATTGGATTTGCTGAAGCTTCCGGTATTCCTTATGCAGAAGGGTTGATCAAAAACCGATACGTTGGCCGTACGTTTATTCAGCCAACCCAAATGATGCGGGAAGCTGGAATCCGCATTAAGTTGAATCCCCTACGAGATGTGCTGGAAGGGAAAAGAATTTTATTGGTAGATGATTCTATTGTTAGGGGAACTACCAGCCGAAAAATCGTCAAAGCTTTGCGAGATGCCGGTGCTACGGAAATCCACATGAGGATTTCATCCCCACCCGTTACCCATCCCTGTTTTTATGGCATTGATACAGATAGCCAAGACCAGTTAATCGCTGCCACAAAATCTGTACAAGACATTGAAGCTCAAATAGGTGTGGACACTTTAGCTTATTTGAGCTGGCAAGGAATGTTAGCAGCGACTCAACAGGATACTACAACATTCTGTTCTGCCTGCTTTACGGGAGATTATCCGGTAGAAATTCCTGAGATGTTTAAGCGTTCTAAACTTATGCTTGAGAAGACCCCAGTTAAAGCTTGACCTTGTTTAACGATGTTTTTAGCCTATATTTACAATTAATCAAAGGCTAAAAACATCGTGATTTCTACCATATTACTTTCGTCCAAAATATATACTTTTATGTCGTCGTATTTATGTCGTCGTATTTATGTCGTCGCAGCCTAATAAAGTTATTGTCTGGGCTGATATGTATAGATATCTAGAGCTTTTATTTAAGTGCACGTGATTAAACTGGGCGATAGAGTGCGAATTTTATATCCCAAATATGCTGCTGGTCAAACAGGTACTGTCTTGGAGCAAGAAACTCTTGAAGATGGCTCTAAAACAGGACACTGGCTGGTCAAAGTTGACGGTGAACGGTATATGATTCTGGCTTTGCTGCCGAAGGACATGAAAGTATTACGTTGATTACTACGTTTGAAGCCACCTGTTTTGAACATCTATGCATTGTAAAAAGCAAAAAGGCTCCGCAGAAGCGGAGCCTTTTTATTAGATAACTAAGTTATCAAACTTAGAACTTGAATGTGGAACGGATGGCACCGTAAAGGCTGTCATCATCGCCATCAAGCTCACCGTAAATTACAGCAGGAGTCAGAGTCCAGTACTTGTTGACTTGAACAGAGTAGTAAGCCTCAGCTACTTCGTTATCATCGAAGTCTTCAGAGTAGTAGACACCAGCAGCATTACCAGTACCTAGGAAATCACCAAAGGCAACACCAGCCTGCCAGCTCTCATCACCATCTTGGTCAGCGAAGTAACCGCCAACTTCGAATCCGCCAAAGTCAAGATTTAGAAGACCTGCGATAATTTCTTCTTCACCGTTACCATCGCCAGTTTCACCATCCATGTAGACGATAGCAGCATCAATCAAGCCATCGCTTAAGTAGTTCAACTGAACAATGTATTCATACTCGTCGAAGACACCCTTATCCGCATCCTGACCGCGGCCAGTTGCATAACCAGCATCAAGGATGATGTTGTCAGTGAAGGCAATGTTGAAGCCAACACCAAGGGATTCGCCACCTACACCAAGCTGGTCATAGAACTGAGGACCACCGTAGTCAGCAACGCTAGGACCATCGAAAGGAACGATAGTGCTGGTTACGAAATCATCAGAAACAGTGCTGTTAGCGGAGATGATTGCAGAAACACGGCTGCCGATGGGGAAGGAGTAGTAAACATCATCCAAACTGATGTCATCCTGATCATCGTCAGGACCACTTTGGCTGGCTAGACCGCCTGCAGCCTGACCCAAGGAGCTAGTACCATCACCACCACGGTCACTAGCCTGGAAACGAATGCGTAAACGATCTTCGCCAGTGAAGCTAGTGTCAAAGTTCAAACGAGCACGATACTCAAAAGTAGTCTCGTCTTCGTCGTTAGGAGCATCGAAAGGTACCACCAAGTGAGCGTCCAACTGACCTTTCAATTTGGTAGTAGTAGAGAACTGGTTAGCTTCTAGCTCAGCTACATCAGCCTCTAGAGTATCAACGCGACCACGGATAGTGGCTAGCTCAGCAGCAAACTCTTCCTGTAGACGACGAATGGTGTCAAGCTCAGTTTCATCAACACCGTCAATTAGCTGAACGATTACGTCCAAGCAAGCGTTTAAACCAGCAGCGAACTCATAACGAGTCATTGCGCGGTTACCACGGTAAGAACGGTCGGGATAACCCTCAAGACAACCGTACTCTTCTACTAGGCGCTGCAGTGCAGTGTAGGCCCAGTCAGAAGGAAGAACGTCAGAAAGCTCGGAAACGCTAGTAACCTGAGCTAGTTGAATGGAATCAGAGTTGCTTAATGCGTCAACGCTAACAGTCTCAGCAGCAAAACCGGAGCTGGAAAGAGCAGTACCCAGTACAAATGGGCTAGCCAATAAGGCTTTCCACAGATTAGACATTATTTTAGTTCTCCTCACACCTAGGAAGAAAATGAGTGGTCAGCAAAATAGCTGAACCACATTGATTTATCTTGCCTGAATTACAGAACCTATGCAACCTTGCCCTAAGACAATTTGCTTATGCTCTGTAATTACTTAAGGCTAATGCTAGCAGATCTCTTTAGGAAGAGCTAGCTACGTAGACTACCTTTTTACCAACTGATAAGTTGGTTGATAGCTAACTCTAGACACCCTAGTCCAGATTTTTCTTCAGAGGAAGATTTCTTATGCCAGTTGGGAGAGTGTCTGGCATAGCCAGTTGGCATAGCGTCTGGCTATGCCAGTTGGGAGAGTGTCTGAGCCAAATTAAAATCTTGCTGAGTCAGGCCACCTGCATCGTGAGTAGTGAGGCTAATGATCACTCGATTGTAGGAAATTGAAATGTCAGGATGATGACCAGCTGCTTCAGCTGGTTCAACTACTTTATTGATATAAGCAATTGCTTCAATAAAGTTCTTGAAGGTCAAAATCATTTGGATTGAAGTGCCTTCAAGGGTCCAGTCAGGCAATGTGGTGAGGCGAGCCTGGATTTCTGTAGAGCTGAGGAGTGTGGGCATGGATAGGGAGCGGTGATGGCACTGTACTAAAAATAATATAAGTGCCTTTTAAAAAACTATCCGCTCCTATCAGGGAAGCGCCGAAGCAGCTGCAAGATAGGAGCGGTCTAGTGGGGTCTTAGGTTGAAACCAGACTGCCGGAAGGAACCCTAGCGCATCAGTTTCAAAGATGAAGCTAATTCTAGAGAACAGCCCCGGCACACAGCCGGCTCACGTCAACCTGAAGACCCATGTATTTACAACTACTTTCACTCATGGGCATCACCTCCTTATCCCTAAATGGTTTTAGTACCAGGAGCACTTAGTGCTTGTTGAAATATAGCACAGGTCTTAGGGAAAAGGGATAAACGCTAGACAGCGAATAAAAAAGCCCCCAACTTGATAGATCGAGACCTTTTTTATTCAATACTCCAAGCTCTACAGCGCGTTACCGCGAGGCAGTACCTCTTCGGGGAATACAAACTTCTCGTGGGGCTGGTCCTGAGGAGCCATCCACGCACGAATACCTTCGTTAAGCAAGATGTTCTTGGTGTAGAACGTTTCGAATTCAGGGTCTTCCGCCGCGCGGGTTTCCTGGGAGACAAAGTCGTAGGCCCGGAGGTTGAGTGCCAGACCGACGATGCCGACGGCACTCATCCAGAGACCGGTGACGGGGACGAATAGCATGAAGAAGTGCAACCAGCGCTTGTTGGAGAAAGCGATGCCGAAAATCTGAGACCAGAACCGGTTCGCCGTCACCATGGAGTAGGTTTCTTCTGCCTGAGTGGGTTCGAAGGCACGGAAGGTGTTAGCGCCTTCGCCATCTTCAAATAGGGTGTTTTCCACCGTGGCCCCGTGGATGGCACAGAGGAGTGCGCCCCCGAGGACGCCCGCAACGCCCATCATGTGGAAGGGGTTGAGGGTCCAGTTGTGGAAGCCTTGCAAGAAGAGCAAGAAGCGGAAGATAGCGGCTACCCCAAAGCTGGGTGCAAAGAACCAGCTGGACTGCCCGAGGGGGTACATCAAGAACACGGACACGAAGACAGCGATGGGAGCTGAGAACGCAATCGCGTTGTAAGGACGTAGCCCGACGAGGCGAGCGACTTCAAACTGACGGAGCATGAAGCCAATCAGAGCGAAGGCCCCATGGAGAGCGACAAAGGCCCAGAGACCGCCAATTTGACACCAGCGAACGAAGTCACCTTGAGCCTCGGGTCCCCACAACAAGAGCAGGGAGTGGCCCATGCTGTCAGCGGGAGAGGAGACAGCAACTGTCAGAAAGTTGGCACCTTCCAAATACGAAGATGCGAGTCCATGGGTATACCAGGACGTAACAAAGGTGGTACCAGTGAGCCAGCCGCCAATGGCCAAGAAGGCACAGGGGAACAGCAGCAAACCGGACCAACCAACGAAGACAAATCTATCGCGCTTGAGCCAGTCATCGACGACGTCGAAGACGCCTCGATCGGCTCCAGCACGGCCCATTGCAATGGTCATCTCAAATCCTCTAGTGTGATTTTTTCCAAAGCAGTAATGATAGGTATTTTGCTACTTAGGCGAACGAGGGCACGAAAATAAAAAATGTAAATCCGCACTGCGGAATAATGCCTTGGGTATTCGGTCGACTTTATGAGTAGAAATTTACTTATCTTTACTATTGTTCTCATTATAGAGGTATCTTTCTGAAAGGCCACTGTCATTTTTGAAAGTGGTATTTTCTCTTAAGATTTGTTTTGGCGATCTGTTGCTCTCTCTTAATTATCGGTGCCGTACTTGTCGGCCATTTTTGACATACTAGAGACCGGACTTCTCAGTAAAGATATTTTTCGCCCATGTATATAGTTGAACTTTCAATGAAGCATACGGCCCTACCGATGTCAGTCCAAAAGAAGACTCAGGAGGCTGCAGATGAGGCTTATGCAATTGCTCTGAATGCTCTCAAGACAGGCCAACCGGTCATTCTTGAGTTGGCCTGTGATAAGCAAGAGGGTAAAAAGCTTTCCGTTTTAGTGAGTGAACTGGCTGCGGTACAGGTTTATGAAAAGTCTGGTGGTACTTCTTCTTCGGGTAAAGCAGCTGGATTCTTTGCCATGGCTAACGAATAATTCCTGCGAGTTTTGCCTTGATGCGTAGAGACAAGTAGGGGTAGATGACAGATGCTATTGGGTGCGGTGCCGCTAACACTATTAGATGTTTTGATTTTTGATGATTGACAAGTCCTGTGCGATCGCAATTGACGATTTGCATTTCAGTTGGGAGTCAGGAGCTTCAGTCCTTGCCGGATGCTCACTGCAAGTGAAGCGAGGTGAGTTCTGTATGCTTCTCGGGACTAATGGCAGTGGAAAATCGACATTATTAAGGTTGTTGGCGGGTCTATTAGATTCACCTCAAGGCTCAATTTATTTACAAAAGCCAGTGGGGTTTGTTTTTCAAAACCCCGATCATCAGCTGGTAATGCCCACGGTGGGAGCTGATGTTGCCTTTGGCCTTGTGGATGAGGATATGTCCTACGAAGCGGTGCGTCAGCGAGTAGATGAAGCACTCATGATGGTTAATCTGCTGCATCTCAAGCGGCGTCCCATTTATGCGTTGAGTGGCGGGCAAAAGCAGCGAGTTGCGATCGCGGGAGCTCTAGCCCAACACTGTCGAGTTCTTCTATTTGATGAACCCACTGCCCTCCTCGACCCAGATAGTCAGCTTGAGTTGGTTGCCCAAGTGCGTGATCTAGTGAAACAGCAGGGGATTACGGCACTTTGGGTAACTCACCGACTGGTGGAATTAGATTATTGTGATCGCGCAATTTTGCTAGAACAAGGCCATGTGGCCACCCAAGGTGCGCCCGAACAGGTGAAACAAGCCTTGCAAAACCTTCATTTAACCTGAGAAAAATCCTTCAGGCTTGTTGTTACGTAGATAGCGAACGTTAAGCTAGAGGAATCATAGACTGAGCTTATACGTTATCCAGGCAACCGCAGATGAAAGGTTCTACCTCCCAGGCAATTTTATTAGTCGACGGGTATAACGTTATCGGTGCGTGGCCTGAGCTAACAGAACTGAGAGATTTTCAGGGGCTGGGGGTGGCCCGTACAAGCCTCGCTGAAACGTTGGCCAACTATAGTGCCTATAGAGGGTTTGAAACCTTGTTAGTTTTTGATGCGTATGGCCAGCGTCAGTCCCATCGCATCGAAAAGTTTACTCAGCATTTGGCCATTCATTACACCAGTTTTGGCCAGACGGCTGATAGTTATATAGAAATATCCTGTGCCAAATTTCGTGACGATATTCGTAAATTTGAAAAACGCTTGATTGTGGCGACGTCTGATCGTGCCCAGCAATTAACCGTAGTGGGCTACGGGGCTGAATGGATGTCAGCTGCCCAATTAAATGCAGATGTGGATCTTTCGGTACAAAAAGTAAAACACCGTCAAAAGCCGAAAAAACACTCTAAACAGCGCTTTCTTTCAAAATCCCTTAATCCAGAGACTCAGGCAAAATTGGCAAAGCTTCGAGCAAAGCTTATGGACTGAAAAGAACCTAAATAGGACTGTTTTACCTGATGCCTTGCTAGAGGCATGAAGGTTTTTCTAGGAAAAATTAAAAATGCCCTTGCGTAACGGCTACACAATTGCCTATATTATTAAAGCTGAATGATCCTCAGTAGCTCAGTGGTAGAGCGGTCGACTGTTAATCGATTGGTCGTAGGTTCGAATCCTACCTGGGGAGTTTATAAATTGTATATTTTATGTACTTTTTTCAAGATGGCTGTGCCGTTTTGAAAATTTCTATGGAATCCCTGTACTGCTTGCTGGTAGGGGGCTTTGCTGTGGGAATTGATCAATATTGTCCCGCCATTGCTGATTGTGCAAGGGCTAGTAACGTAAATTAAACCTTAAGGTATCATTCGCTTAACTGATTGTAGAGATAGTATATATTTGGGATAAAATTTGTCTCCCACTATAAATTTATTTATTTCTATGGGGAGCGAATTGGAAACCTAAGAGGTTTCTAGGAATTCCGAATAACAAACTCTCTGTCTTTAAGATGCCTCGTATACTTGTCATCGATGATGATCCCGCTATTTCAGAACTGGTGGCAGTTAATCTAGAAATGGCTGGATATGATGTCAGTCAGGCCGAGGATGGTGTGAGGGGCCAAGCACTAGCTGTGCAACTCCTGCCAGATCTGATCATGCTTGATTTGATGTTGCCTAAGGTGGACGGCCTTACCGTTTGCCAACGTGTTCGCCGTGATGAGCGAACAGCAGATATTCCAGTGTTGATGTTAACGGCCTTAGGGCAAACCCAAGATAAGGTTGACGGATTCAATGCTGGTGCTGATGATTACTTGACAAAGCCTTTTGAATTAGAGGAAATGTTGGCTCGTGTCAGAGCGCTGCTACGGCGTACTGACCGTATCCCTCAGGCTGCTAAACATAGTGAAATTCTGAGCTATGGCCCACTAACGTTGGTGCCTGAGCGTTTTGAAGCTATCTGGTTTGAGCGCACTGTTAAGCTGACACACTTAGAATTTGAACTGTTGCACTGTCTTTTGCAGCGTCATGGACAGACAGTTGCTCCTAGTGAAATTTTGAAGGAAGTTTGGGGATATGACCCGAACGATGATATTGAAACCATCCGCGTACATATTCGCCACCTCCGCACTAAGTTAGAGCCGGACCCACGCCATCCTAAGTTTATTAAAACTGTTTACGGTGCTGGCTATTGTCTGGAGCTACCTCAGGATGATCAGGCATTTGCGAACCGCGCGGCAAGCTAGGGTGTATCAATCAGTGAACATTGGGAGAATATGTTTTAGTGTTTACGTTTTATCTGCTGCTGTGCATCTGGAGGAATAAAGCGACAGCACCGTCAAAAAGCATTAAAAAAGCATTGAAGGGAGGCCTTTTTAGGCCTCCCTTTTTTGATGGGTAGTCAGTCGGGTTTGGCTCTTGGTTCCTGGTGCTGGTTTTTTGGGATGAGCACTTTTTTAGTGCAGCGAAGAATAGCAAGCCTGCGGGAACTTAAATGTAGAGCGAATGTAAAGCAGTGAATGTTGTTTTTCTAGAAAAAATAGAGCCTACGGTAGAAATGATTTCTACCGTAGGCTCTATTCATAGTTCTCTGGAAGAGTTAGCAGATCAGATATATGCCTGCTGTGAGTTGATTAGTTGGCTACTTAGTAATCGCTTTCGTAATCGCTTCTACTGGGGAGTACTCAGCGGGCGCTAAGGCATTACCACGAATCAGACTGCCGATAGTTTTGGCAGTAATCTTCATTTGAGTAATGGGATTAGCAGGTACAACAGTTTTGTACAGATAGCTGTCAAAGGTAAGTTTCTGAACATCTATGTCAGCACACATCTCTACAAATGCTTCGCGAGTAGCATCGGAGCGGTAGAAGACGCGCTGCAGAATATCCAGGACCAGGTAGGTGACGCCATACTGCTTGTCCCAACGCTTGATGTAAGTCTTGAGTTCAGCTTCAGTTAGAACTCGTTCACCACTGTTGGATAGTTCAACAATAGTTTCAGCACACATGCGACCAGACTTCGCGGCAAAATAAATTCCCTCACCAGAAGACTTGGTTACGGTGCCAGCAGCATCACCCACAAGTGCAACACGACCAACAACCCGGCGAGGTCTGGGGTGCTCAGGAATAGGATGAGCTTCTACCTTCAGGATTTCGCCACCTTCAAGCCGCTTAGCTGCACGCTCACGAATGCCCTTTTGTAGCTGCTTAATTTTGGCCTGATTAACCCGCATGGTACCGGTACCGACAGCCACGTGATCGTACTTAGGGAAAACCCACGCGTAGAAGTCAGGGGAAACGTCATCACCGACATACATTTCTGCTAACTCTTCGTAGTAAGCCATTTTGTCGTCAGGGATGCGAATGCGCTCTTGGAATGCGATCGCATAGTTATAGTCACCGGCATCAATCGCACGAGCAACACGGGAATTGGCACCGTCAGCACCAATCACCATATCTACCTGTAAAGTCTTGGCATCTCCTTGGAGTGTGCCGTTGGAATGATCAGCGTAGTGAAGAGTGTAAGGATCCGTATCGTTAGAAGGAATTTCCACCTTGTGCACGGTGCCATTGATCACCTTTGTGCCAAGCTTCTCAGCCCGCCCACGCAAGAACCCATCAAGCACCTCACGACGGCACATGCCAATGTACTCGTCATCCTTGAGGGTGCTGCCGATATTAACTTCAATATTTGAAGGAGAAATCATCTTCATCTTACGTACGCGACGGTCGATGATTTCAGGGGGTAAGTCAAACTCATCCACCATGCAAAGGGGAATCGCTCCACCACAGGGCTTTGCGTTGTCTAACTTGCGCTCAAATAGATAGGTTTCAATACCTGCTTTTACTAGTGTCTCAGCAGCAGAAGAACCTGCTGGACCGCCTCCAACAACCGCAACCCGAAGTGCCAAGGTTTTTCTCCAAATCGATTAAAAGCTATGGTGTGTATGCTATCACGCAGATTTGAGCTGAACTGGCTCACTCTCGTAGATGTAACAAAAATGAAACACGATTTGAGACATGCCCATAGCAACCATAGATTGCGAGTGAGGTAAGTGTTCTTAAAGATACAGATTGAACGTGTTGTGCAGATCTCACAAGATTGTTGTGTTGCAGGTGACAACAAAATCTAGTTGTCCTGTCAGCAATCACTATTGAAAAAATCATCTTTGTTCTACAGGTTTCTCTTCATCCCATTAGTCAGTTCAGTCATCAATTGATGGGGGAGAGTTTGCGTTCTAAAATCCAACCTTGACAAATAGAGATTTCACTTTTAGTCGCTTCATTCCGTCTAGTGAAAGTCCTTAGATTTCTTAATTGCAAGGTTCTTCCGCAAATTTGCGTAGAAAACACCGTTCCTAAATTATGAGAATTTACTTATATTTATAGATAAGTATAAAAATCGACAAGAGTTCTAGATATCAATACTGATTTATTGAATTCAATGATTGCGCTGCATGGGGATGATCTTCTTTTAGAAAGTCTTGCTTCTTTGATGGCCATTAGGGGGCAAATAGGTGGTCGAATTTCGCCCATTGCTGACATTTACTAACCAAAATCTACAGGGTTTTTCAAGAAACAATGCGTCAACCCAATAAAAAGCAGGCGATCGATGAGCCACTTACTAAAGCTAACCCAGTCCAATTGGCTCAGCTTTGGGCTAAGCGATATGTCATTTCTATTGAAACCTATGAAGGGACTCTACAGGCGTCGAACCCCCAGTCTCGTACAGCAGTTGTTGAGCACTTGACCTCGGAACTCCGTTCCGCTAGCGCAAAAGCATGGAATTTGACTGAATCTTTCCTTGCCCATGAGGTAAAACGTCATCGCATAAATGCCAATTTGATTGACCCGTGGAGTGTTGCTGGTGATGTGCATCGAGTTTATGCCAAGGCGTTAGCCGCTTACGGCAAACATATTCCTCCTCAGCAGTTATCGGTCAAGATTGCGCCGGGTTTAGGCGTTATTCGTAAGCGCTATACGTCTGGGGACCCAAGGTTGATTGGGTTTGTGAGTATGCAGTTTCACCACTGTGGTCAGATGCTGATAGAGTCTGCTCCTGAGTCTGAGCAAGGCACACTGGCCGCTTACTTTAAGGTGATTGATGATCACTTATATATGCCGTTGCAGCGTGCCTATGCTGCTGCCGCCAGGTATGCCTATGATGATGAGCGTTTAAAGGTTGTGCAAACGCTTTTGCCCCATAGCACTGTAATCGCAAATAATGTGGTCGATCGTGTTAATACGATTTATCCCAACTATCAGTGCTACACAGATCGTTTAGACAGTGACGTTGTGCGTGTTTCTAGTGTCCGTGACACGGAGATGTTTCAGATTTATCTATGGACCTGTGTCTTAGAACAAAGTCTGTCGGCGATACAGCAGGAGCTTTTTCCACTGTGTGTCATGCTCTATCCGACGCTAAAGGTAAATTGGGAGCTGGTGAGACACATGCTCCATTTGATGGGTCGAGAGTTCGAACAGTATGTAGAACAGTCCCGAGTGCAGCATTATGAGCCTTATCATCAGGCGCTATGGCAGATGTTTTCGCCTGAGGTGTTTCCTGACGTGATTTAGTGTTCGTTAGATGGGGAATAGGTCGTAGTGCGTGGGAAGTAGGGTTGGTTCCGAAATTTTTAGGGCTGGGCGGTTAACGATTGGTGAGATCAAGATTAGTGAGAGTTTTGTGGCTGCATCTGTAGTTGCAGCGTGCGCAAAATTATGATGCCGCCTAGGGTGCTGAACATTAACCACAGCCAAAATTGATGGGCCATGGCATGGTCTAAGGCCCAGCCGCCTAAGGGGGGACCAATTAAATAACCAACGGCCCAACACATGGAGTTCACTGATAAGTAGACGCCGCGTAGGGCATTGGGGGCAATGCCGACTACCAGGGCTGAGGCAATTGGAGTGTAGGCTACGGTGCCAAGCGCCATCGCCGTTAGACCTATGACGACAAAGATTGATGGCGTAATTAGCTGCTGACCGACTAACCAGGTGCTGAAAAAGGTGACTCCCCAAAATCCTAAGGCAATCATCAGGGCATGGGGCTGAGTAAACCGTTTGAGCCAACGAACCATGGGCAGTTGGCAAAGGGCGCTGAGCACAATGGCCCAGGTGAAAATACCGCCGACCGCTGCGTGGTTATCAAGGCTGGTAAAGCGATTGAGATAGAGGGGTAGGGTGCTTTGGGATTGAGAGAGGTAGAGGGTGAATAGGCAATTGACGACGACATAGATTTGGAGGGTGCGATCGCGAATAGCCACCTGCCACCCCTGCCAAAAATTGCCCCCAGTAGTTTTTGGGTTGAGGGTTTCGGCAATGGCAATTGCAATGACGGCATAAAACACGATGAAGGTGATGCCGTCCAGGGCAAACAATAAGCGGTAGGCATGAAAAGCGGCAATTATAGCGCCACCGATGACAACACCCGCACTTAACCCCAGGCTATCTGCCAAGCGCACAATGGCAAACGCTTCGTTTCGATTGTTTTCAGTGGTCAAATCTGCTACGACAGCTTCGGTGGCAGGCCAATATAGTCCTACCCCCAACCCCATCAGTAAATTGGCAATGACAAAGCCGATAAAGTCGTGGGTGATCACAAAGCAGCCATCGGCCACAGCCGAGATAGCTGCCGATATCAATAAGGTGCGCCGTCTGCCCCATTGAGGAGAATCTGCCATGGAGCCCCCAGCAAAGCGGCCGATCATTCCTGATAGGGATTGACTGCCTAGCCCCAGGCCAATGGCGGTGGCTGATAGGCCCACATCGTCGGCAAAAAACAGCGGCGCGTAAAACAGGGTAAACCCAATACCTAGCTGAGAGAGTAATCGACCGGCAGCCAAAATCCAGAGGCGGATATCAAGATTAGGAAAAAGCGTCACTAGTGATTTGAGGGGGGCAATGTTGATGTATACAACTGATGGTCACAAGACTGCTTGTGATGGTCACAAGACTGCTTGCATAGCTGCTATCTATGTAGAAAGACGTGTAAAGCTAGCCGCTTTCATTCCTGAATGGTCACCTATTTCATCACGCTGATTTCACAGTTGTTGTCCTTGATCAACAGCACTAACCATATTTGGCTACCTCCCATCGTTACATTCATTGTCATCAAACTCATCTGCCATCGTCACTTTCGGCGACCAAGATTACTCTATCGCCCTAGCCATGCACTGCAAACGACGCCAGAGTCCCATAATCTTCACTATGAGGAGGTCTGGATTCCTGTGGTGCAGGATAAACAACCTTCTCCGGAACATATCCACAGCTGGTGGCTGCCAAAGACTTAATTGTGTATAAAGCTAACGTTCATCACAATGCGGTGGGCGTGTTTAAAGAGTCTGCATATGTGGCTAAGTTAAAACAATTTGCGCGAAAAGTGCTGTCAGTAAGCTAGTGGTCGATAATCTCATTTTTAGGGATTTCCTCGGGTAGAATTCAGTGGGCCTATGCGGGTAGGTTTTCAATTAATTCAGGACTTGAAATAGATATGGCAGAAACAGTTCCAGTGGATCGGCGGCAGCGGGCTCAGGAGTTGCGATCGCAACTTCAAAAAGCAAGCTATGCCTATTACGTTCTGGATGCACCTGACCTGCCTGACGAAGTTTACGATCGCCTTTACCGCGAACTGCAAGACTTAGAAGCCCAGTATCCAGAATTAGTTACGCCCGATAGCCCGACCCAGAGGGTGGGTGAACGGCCAGCCAGCCAGTTTACGGCTCTTGAGCACAACATTCCGCTATACAGCTTGGAAAATGCCTTTGATATTGACGAATATCGGCAATGGGAAGGTCGCTGGCAGCGGCAAACCCCCGACCTAGACTCAGCCGCTGTGGTTGCCGAGCTCAAGATTGATGGCAATGCTCTGGCCCTGACCTATGAAAATGGTTTGCTGACTCGGGGTGTAACCCGAGGCGACGGCATCAGCGGGGAAGACATCACGCAAAATATTCGCACCATTCGTTCGATTCCCCTGCGGTTACAAATTGACAACCCACCATCCCGTGTCGAAGTTCGGGGGGAAGCATTTATTCCCAACGATGTTTTTGATCGCATTAACGCCGATCGTCAGGCTAATGGAGAAGCCCTGTTTGCAAATCCCCGCAATGCGGCGGCAGGGACATTGCGCCAGCTAGATTCTCGGGTGGTGGCTCAGCGGCGTCTCGACTTTTTTGCCTATACGTTACTACTGCCTGAGGGCGAAGGCGGGCTGACATTACCCCAAACCCAAGAAGACTCCTTGGCGGCACTCCAGACCCTTGGATTTAAGGTCAACCCCAACCGTAAGCTTTGCCCCACGGCCGCAGACGTTGCCCAGTTTTATGACCAGTGGGACGAGGCCCGTACCCAGCTGCCCTATCTGACCGATGGTGTCGTTGTGAAACTCAACGACTTAGCGTTACAAGAGCGCTTAGGGTTCACCCAAAAGTTTCCCCGCTGGGCCATTGCTCTTAAATACCCTGCCGAGGAAGTTCCCACGATTTTGCAGGATATGACGGTGCAAATAGGGCGTACTGGTGCCGTTACGCCTGTGGCTGAGTTGGCCCCTGTACAGCTAGCGGGCACGACTGTTTCCCGCGCAACATTGCACAATGCCGATCGTCTTGCCGAACTCAATTTGCATAAGGGTGACACAGTGATCGTTCGCAAAGCGGGTGAAATTATTCCCGAGGTCGTCCGTGTTTTATCCGATCTGCGCCCGGTTGATGCTGAACCTTGTCGCTTGCCTACCCACTGCCCTGAATGCGGTAAACAGTTGGTAAGACCGGTCAATGAAGCCGTTACGCGCTGTATAAATCCCTCATGTCCGGCCATTGTCCGGGGAGACTTAATTCATTGGACCAGTCGCCAGGCACTTGATATTGCGGGTCTCGGTGAGAAATGGGTGCAGCAACTGCTAGAGCAAAAATTAGTGAGTTCCGTGGCGGATTTGTATGAGCTGACGGTGGAGGACTTGTTACCCCTAGAACGTATGGGAAAGCAGTTAGCTCAGAAACTGATAGATTCTATCCAGGTGTCTAAGTCCCAGCCATGGTCGCGGGTATTGTTTGGCCTTGGGATTCGACACGTTGGTGCCGTCAATGCGCAACTGCTGACCAAGGAATTTTACACAGCCGATCGTCTGGCAGCAGCAGACCCCAAAGAAATTGAAGCCGTGTACGGCATTGGTCCAGAAATCGCCTACTCTGTTCACGAATGGTTTCAATCCGCTGCTAACCAGCATTTAATCGAGCGCTTGAAAGCCGTAGGTGTGCAGTTAGAAGGTGCACCCACCGTTGCTGAACCGACGGAGCTACCCATGGCTGGCAAAACGTTTGTGCTTACCGGAACATTGCCCACCCTCAGTCGCCGTGAGGCCAAGGCCAAAATTGAGGAAAGTGGAGGTAAAGTGACCGGATCCGTAAGTTCTAAAACAAGCTATGTTGTGGTCGGTGTAGATGCCGGATCAAAGCTTGCTAAGGCCGAAAAACTGGGTATTCAACGTTTGAGTGAAGATGATTTGCTGACGTTGCTACAACAAACGGCATCCTCATAACTAGTTTTTTGGGGTTTTGTCTGGCTGCGAATACAAGGTTATCCATGAAACGAGTGTGCTTATCAGCTGCAATAAAGGGCCTACAACGTCTAACCCTGGGCATGGGAGCCGTGTTGGCGGCGGCTATCCCTGGTGCAGCGGCGGACCGAATCACATTTGCGTTTGGTCCGATTGAGCGTTCCATTGAGCTGGCTGATTTGGAACAATTGGTTGAGGACGGTGTGCTCAGTGACGATCTTGCCTACTATGCAAGATTTTTACCCGATGAATATGACATCGACGAAGTTAGACAGGCCCTGACCTGGCGTGTGGAAGAAGACATTGCCACCATCGATGTAGATGTGGTGCTGCTCGATCGATTCTTCTACACGAAGCAGGGAGAGTATCTCTTAAATATTGCTGCTGATTTTATTCGCACAGAGTCCCGGCGCAGCGATCTACGTGCCTTACGGGGAGCAATTTTAGTCGCTGTTTCCGATGAAGATGAAGGCCTCACCCTCTTAAATGCGATTCGTCGGTTTCCATCCCCAGAAATGCGCATCGAGTTAGATCGGGGACTGGGGCTTTTGCGTGAGATTAATCGAGCGATTTATGAAACCGATGCATCCATTGCTTTACTAGAGCGTTTGGGGGCTCCTACCGGTAATCTTTCAGAAGCAGACCAGGCGCGTTTACTGGCTTTGGCGAATCAGGCGCGACAGCCTGGACGCTATCAGGTGGAACGGCAAAGATTGTCAGGCAATGCGCCGATTCCGGCGGATATCTATTTGCCCACATTACAAGGTCAGCGCCAGCGCAATCGTCCCACGGTGATTATTTCCCACGGTTTGGGGAATGATCGTACATCCTATGCCTACCTGGGACGCCATTTAGCATCCCATGGCTTTGTTGTGGTCAATGTAGAACATCCTGGCAGTAATGCTGAGCAAATTAATGCGCTGTTGGTGGGCCAATCGGCAGATGTTGTGGCCAATGAAGAGTTTATTGAACGGCCACGACAAATTTCTGCCCTGCTTAACTACTTAGAGCGCGAGGCAAGTCAATTTGGTGGCCTGATCAACTTTGCTGAAGTGGGGCTAGTGGGTCAGTCTTTTGGTGGCTATACAGCCTTGGCGTTAGCGGGAGCTACCCTTGATTTTGAAATACTTCGGGAAAGCTGTCCCCCCAGTTCACTGTCGCTAAATGCGTCGCTATTGCTGCAGTGCCAGGCAGGGCAGCTAGCTGAGCCCAGTGAAACCATGTTGTCATTGCAGGATGGTCGGGTGCGGGCTGCGATCGCAATCAACCCTATCACCAGTGTCCTTTTTGGTGAAGAAAGCATGGGGCAAGTCACCACCCCCACCATGATTTTTGCCAGCGGAGCTGATACCGTTGCACCTGCTTTGCAAGAACAGTTGGTTCCTTTTACCTGGCTCACCCAGCCCGAGCGTTATCTCATGCTCATGCGCCAGGGCACCCATTTTTCTACCATTGCCATGACTGAAACTGGCAGCGAAGCCTTTGACTTACCGAGCGAGATCCTTGGCCCTGAACCAGAGCTAGCGCAAGATTACTTAAAGGCATCAAGCCTGGCCTTTTTGACTCAGCATCTGAGTGGAGATCTGACCTATGCAGATTTACTGACGGCGGACGGCATCGCTGAGCTCAATGAGGAGCCAATTCAACTGACCTTGGTACAAGAGCTCACCGGTCCCACCTTGGCCGATCAATTAGGGGGGCCTCCCCGATCAGCAACAGACTCCATTGAATCACCTGAAGGAGAGCCGTTGCCTCCGGATGTACCCGTGATGGATGCACCCGTGACAGACCCCGCAACCACAGCACCCCCCGTCACCGAGGTGATCTTAGAGGAACCACAGCCTGTATTGTCTAATCCGTCTACCCAGTAGCCCTGATAGGATAGCTTCTGTGAATTGCCCATTGTCTACCATCAGTCTATGCCCGACGGCTTTCTTAATCTCCATAAACCTACTGGGTGGACATCCCACGACTGTGTCGCCAAGCTACGTCGTCTGCTCCAGACTAAAAAGATTGGCCATGCCGGCACGTTAGACCCGGCAGCAACAGGGGTGCTGCCCGTTGCCGTGGGCCGAGCAACACGGCTGCTGCAATACCTGCCTGGCGATAAAGCATACCGAGCCGTTGTCCAGTTGGGCACCACCACTGATACAGATGATTTAGAGGGAGCTGTGTTAACTCAGACGTCAGCGGCCCATGTGAGCCTGTCTGCTGTCACCGAGCAATTGGCTAATTTCCAAGGAGAAATTCCGCAAATTCCGCCAATGTATAGTGCTGTGCATGTTAATGGTCAGCGGCTGTACGACTTAGCGCGACAGGGCAAAGCCACCACCATCGATGTGCCCTGTCGCCATGTGGTCGTGCACTCCATTAATGTTGTGAACTGGCAACCCGGTGAAAGCCCAACCATCACCTTAGACATTGCCTGTGGAGCCGGTACCTACATTCGTTCAATTGCCAGGGATTTAGGACAGTGTCTCAGGGTAGGTGGCACCCTATCTTCGTTACTACGTACACAAAGTAGCGGCTTTAATTTAGATACCAGTATTTCCTTTGAACAGTTAAAAGAGCAACTAGAGCAACTTCAATTAATCACTCCGGCGGTGGCCATGGGGCATTTGCCAGAAATAACACTCCCCCTTGAATTAGGGCGTCGGTGGTGTTTAGGGCAGCGTGTGCCCAGGGAACCGACCATTGCGTTGGAAAAGCCTTTACGTGTAATTACTGAAGCCTGCCCATTTTTGGGTGTGGGTGTCTTTCGGATTAAAGACGATCAGCCTCATTTAGTTCCCAAAATGGTGTTTATGCAACCTTCTTGACGACGCATCCGTTTTAATTTCAGTGATTATCTGTAGTCGTCATACAGAACATGTAGATATTAGGGAAACCAAATAAAGATTAGATGTGTCCTTTAAATGTGCATCCCCGTGATTTTTACTAGCTAATTTGTCGTTCACTGGGTAAGACGTCCATGTCTAACTGGGATCCTTCTTCTGCGCTTAAGCACTTCAAGGTGGGAGAAGTCATTTTTTCTGAGGGTGATCCTGGAGATTCTGCCTACATCATCGAGTCAGGCAGGGTAGAGGTTGCAGTCAGTGTTGATGGTCAAGCGTTTCCCTTACGTATTCTGACGAGTGGTGATGTCTTAGGGGAAATGGCTGTCATGGATACGGCACCACGCTCTGCATCAGCCAAAGCGATTGAAGAGACGGTGTGTGTTGCCATTTCGAGTCGTCAAATTTCAGAACGCATTCAAGGGGCAGACCCCATTGTCCAGCTCTTGGTGACCACGCTGCTTCACCGGATTCGTAGCACGCCTCAAGTGACGTTATCTGGGTATCCCAAAGTGGCAACAGGCCTACAGCAAGCGCCATCGGACAATGATGAGGTCCTGGACAAAATACGTCTGGAATCGGAATTACGAGCGGCGTTGGAGAATCAGCAGCTACGACCTCACTATCAGCCCTTGGTGGATATTCAAACTCGTCGGATCCTTGGTTTTGAAGCTTTGATCCGCTGGTTTAGCCCTACACGGGGCCATGTGTCTCCTGGGGAATTCACAAGTATTGCCGAAGAAACGTCCTTGATTATTCCCATTGGTCAGCAAACGTTGCAACAGTCCTGTCGTGATTTGGTGCAGCTGCAAAAGTCTTGTCCAGACAGACAATTGTTTATGAGTATCAATGTGGCCCCTCGACAGTTAGCTGAAGACGACTTTTTAGCGGCATTGCAATTTATTGTGGAGCAATATGGACTGAATCCATCCCAGGTCAAGCTTGAAGTGACAGAGCGGGTATTTATGGAAGATCCCGTTGCTCTTAAAAGTCTCCAGACCTGTCGGCAGGCCGGTTTCCATATTGCCTTAGATGATTTTGGTACCGGCTTCTCAAGCCTGAACTATCTCACTCGTTTTGAAGTGGATGGCTTCAAAATTGATCGGGCCTTTGTTCAAGAAATTCTGACCAATCCACGGACGCAGGTGTTGTTGGAAAGTATGCTCACCATGGCCCATGGCTTAGGTATGCAGACGGTTGTGGAAGGGATTGAAACCCAGGAACAACTTCAGGTGCTGCAGCGGTCTGGGTGTGATATTGGTCAAGGCTATTTCTTTGGTAAACCTTTGCCTTTTGCTGAGGTACAGCAGTTACTGGTGCAAGAACTGGTTCAAAATCCAATCAAATCGTAGCGACCTGCTTGTTCTACTAAGAGTGTTGCGGGTTTGTTGATGGTTTTGCCTGTGATGGCCAGCAAGGAGCGTTGCTGACCCACATCACTGTAGAGTAGTTTGCCATTGTCAGACAAAATCATGACTTTACCTGGAAAAAGTCCGAGATCGGAGGGCACACCAGGACCC
Organism: Leptolyngbya sp. PCC 7375; assembly: GCF_000316115.1. GTDB lineage: Bacteria > Cyanobacteriota > Cyanobacteriia > Phormidesmidales > Phormidesmidaceae > Leptothoe. The sequence goes on along the minus strand of NZ_JH993797.1, from coordinate 5,581,698 downwards.
ATGGTAAAGATATGCTCAGCGGTTCGGTCGCCCATTAAGTCCATCTTGATATATTGCAGGTGAGGATAAAGCTGCGCTGTCTGTTCAAATGTCAGGCCTAACTGACGACTGATGGCCTCTGCCATTAGAGTATCGGTTTGATGGAAATCTGTCTGGGGGAACTGTGTCGACTCTGCGTCACCCACTGAAGACTCGTCTGTCGCGTTACGGCTTTCGACAGGCGGTGTTGGTGCTGTTTGCCACGGTAGTGTGGTGAGCCATTGCAGACTGTTGGGCGTAGTTACTAATGTAGAACCATTTATTTTGGGGCCACTGGCTAAAAAGGTAAGTCTTGACCCAGTGGTTTGGACGCCATGAACGGTGACTCCGGCAACATGTTGATTGCCACTAAATAATTGCAGCTGTCTGCGAATGGCTACGGATTCTGCCCACATGTTAGTAGCTGTGATGGCTACGGGGGGACGTCCCCAACCTGTGTTGTCTTGAAGCAGTTGCACATTGATGTGATACCAGCTTTGCCCAGGGGCCAGAGTCGGCAGGGTTTGCGATCGCAACCACCCATTCCCCGGTGCACTCACAGCGGTTGCTTGGCCAATCAAGCTGGTGTAGCGCCCTGGCTCATTGGTTGCAGGCAAAGATGCTGTGGATGTGTTGGTGTCTGAGTAGCCGTTGATCAGCGCAATATTTTCAGCAAACTTTCTGCCTCCTAATGCCTGTAGGCGCTCCAGCGTAGCTTTTGAACGTGTCTTTTTCTGTAGCCATTCTTCCCCGGCTTCTGGCGATTGGCGAGACGTTACTAATAACGCTCCCCAAATCTGCGTTGTCACATCCTTGGGATGGACTTGTAGATGTGTGGTGACCCCACGCCAGAGGGCATCAAAATCCCGTTCTAATCGTTTTAGCGTAGGACCATAAATGGCTGGGTTGTTTTCTAACGTACTGAGAGCTTTATCCCACTGGCCATCAATCAGATAAGCCAGAATATGCTGCTGCTGACTTGATAAGGTTTGGTCTGTTTGCGCTTTGGTGCGTGTAGCGTGCAGCTGAATTAAGTCAAGCTGTGCCTGAGCCTCGGCTGACCAATCTTGTCCCAAGGCTGCCTTGGCAGATTCCATCATCTGGAGACTATGGGACCAGACAGATCCTTGCGCCAGTTTTAGAGCTTTGTCATAGAGAGAGGTACTCAAGTCTTGCTCATACACTGAACGATAGAGAGAGACTTCCTGTAGCCGGGGTGGATCGTTGGGAACGAGCTGATACAGCAAAAAACTAGGTCGTAGGCCAACGGTTTGGTTAACAATCAGCTGTTTTCCTGTGTCTCCGTTTTTCCATTGCGGTGGTTGACCCGCTGGACTCGACCAGTTCAACAATTGATGCAAGCGTTGAGCGTGGGACTGATAGCTTAAAATCTGGCCGTATCGCATGACGGTATTGCCGTAACGGCGCTGTCCCTCCAATAACAACCAAGGCTCATTCGCTGCTTTTCCAGCCATGGGCTGCACAGAGGATAAAGAGGCGTCACTATCGACGCTAGCTACCTGAGACGCTGTACCCACCAGCGGTGTCGTGATAAACGATTCTTTCATGGGGCGAATCTTGACCTGGTCAACCCGTTGGAGCTGATCGTTCTGAACGCGATACACCCATAATTCTTGAATAGTTTTGTCGTCGCTATTTAATATTGGGTAGAACCAGGCTTTGGGCTGATCGGCTCTAGGCCAGGCAATGGGTTGGCCATGGGTAATGCCTTGCGATCGCATCTCCGCCTGAATTTCATCTGCTGTCTGGGGAGCTGCCTCAAAGGTATTGACTAACCCAGGGAACGCCGTCTTTAGCCAGTTTGGACTATAGGGGTCAACAATCAGTTTGGCACCTGATAAAATCACCGCCACTAAAAAAGCAGCGCCGCTGCCTAAGGCTAGCCAGCTCAACAATGACCAGGGAATACGCCCCGTTGTCGGACTCACCAAAAGCTTTACTTGACCAGTGGGGGGATTTGATTTGCTCAGACCCATAGGTATGTTGTCATCAGAGCAGTAAGACCAAATAGTTTCTAGGAGGATAGCACTTGTGCGTATTGTTGCCCGAGGCTTTCCCAGTTAAATTCAGCTTCAATCATCTGACGCGCATTCGTGGATAATTTTTGACGCAATGCAGCATCTTCAAATAATTGACCGATGGCCTTTACATAGTCCTCTGGCTGGTTGGCCCGCAGTGCCCGTAGCGGTTCCCCCTCAACATCTACTGCCATGCCTTCAAGACCGCGATCGCTACCCACAACCGGTACCCCTACGGCCATAGATTCCAGCGTCTTGGTTTTAATGCCGATGCCTGCCCGCAGCGGCACTACACTGACCGTCGACCGCTGTAGACATTCTGTAATAGACGGCACCCGACCCGTGACCGTCACACCAGGGATACTGTCCAATTCTTTAACGGCGGGGACAGGCCGTGTGCCCACGAGACTTAACGTGGCCTCAGGATAGCGCTGCCTCACTAGGGGGAAGATTTTCTGGGCAAAATAGCAGGCTGCGTCGATATTGTGAGACGAATCCATGGCTCCGATAAAAATCAAAGATTGACCACCGGGGTCATGGGAGCGATAGGGGGAGGTCTCTAGATCAACCCCCGTCGAAACAATATTGATGTTGGCGTCTGGTATCAAGCTTTGAATATGTTTTCGATCGTTCGGTGTGGTGACTACCAGGTGGGTGAATTTTGCACAGTACCGTTTTTCATAACGGGCCAAAAGAGGCAGATACAAGCGATCGCGTAGGGTATTTTCCGATGCGCCTGCCTCCAAATGATCAAGCACCCAGCCGTAGACAGAGCTATGGATATCCGCTACCGTCTTTACCCGCTCACGCAGCTTAGGGTGCACGTACATTTCATTGACACCATGCTCACAAACAACGGCGTCATAGTCTCCGCCCTCCACCTGCTGCGTCACCCAAGTGTAAACCTCTGGCGAAAACCGAAACGTGACGCTGGGCGGTGTGCCGGTAATGAAAAACTGAGCCAGACGCAGAGCCTGCTTCAGCGGATTTCGATCCTGACCAGGATCTTTTTTATCAGGCACTGGAAATAGTTTGATTTCCTTGACCCATGTTTTCAAGGTATGAATGTTTTCTTCAGTGGCATTCTGGGTCTTATGGACCACTAGGGTAATGTCATGTAGCGGTCCAATTTGCCTGAGTAAATTAAATGTACGAACCTCAGCCGCACCGTGACTGGGGGGATAGGGAAAGGTGTTGAGGGAAAGGACGAGCAGACGCATTGGGGTTAGGGATTGAGTAATGGGGAATTTTGAGTTTTGAAGTTATTAAGTTATTAGTTATTAGGTCCTCGTGACGGTCCCTTCTTGAGGGAAATCAAGACAAACAACGATCCAACATTCAAAATTCAAACCTAAGAACTAAGAACCAGGAACTAAGAACCTAATCACTTTTCAACCAGGCAATTTCCTCAGCATTGTCTGGCAGTTTCGACTCTCGCTGACCTAGGGTGCGAGCATGGAAGCAGTACAGTCCAATGGGAGTCATGGCTAAGTCGATCAGATCGGCTTTACCTGTAATTAGTTTCACTAAACTTACAGGAAGTTCCTTAGCGATCCAACGAGCTAAGGAGTAACGGATCTCGTGGGCCATTAATGGACGAGTGAGCTTAATGCCGTGGATCTGGTTCAGGTATCGATTAGAGCGTCCATAGCGATACCATTGTTTGCGCAGCTCTTTCAGGGTGGTACGGTGATGATGCTGTACTACAGCAGTTTTGGCATAGTGCAGTTGCCAACCTCCATCTCGCTGTAGTCGCCAGCAAATATCGGCGTCCCCTCCAGTGGTCATATATGGGCGAAATAATCCGATTTTTTCAAATGCACAGGCTCGCACAGCAATATTGGCTGTTTGACCATAGGGACAAAACGAGTGGTTGAGAGTGTCCTGCTGCGACATGATGTTCTTGCGCTCGGCGTAGCGTTCGAGCCAGGTGTTGCCGGGTAGAGCCGTGATTTCTCCGACACAAAGACCAACAGCGCTGTCTTTAAATCCCTGCACTAAGTTTTCGAGCCAGGTGGCAGCAGGATAACAGTCGGCATCGGTAAAGGCTAAAATCTCCCCAGTTGCTGCACGGATGCCGGTGTTGCGGGCGGCGTAGGCACTTTGGATTTCAGTCTCACTGAGATGCCTGAGGGAGATCTCGATGGATTCTGCCTGGGTGACGGCGTCTTTGAGAATATCGGGGGTGCGATCGCAACTACCATTATCCACCAACAAATATTCCACCCGATCTGCCGGATAGGTTTGTCCTAGTAGACACTCAATCAAACCTGGTAAATCGGTTTCGCCATTGTAAATGGGCACAATCACTGAAACCGTTGGCAAAAATGGAGTGGGTTGGGCAGGTATTTCGTTGGCAACCATAAAAGCTTGGGGCATTGGTTCTCAACTAATCTATAGCGACATCTACAGGTAGTTTTGCCACCAATTTGTCGAGAATCAACATAGACTGCTCGTTCCTTTGGGACTGCTCGTTTATAAACTGAACCAATTCTGGCAGTTCACACAAAACAATACATAAGGTGTAGAGCATCTTTATGTAATCCTTACTGACATTAAGTGGGCTCACGGGTCAGTAAACTAGCCAATATATCTATGGCATTGCTGATCCTTGAGATGGCTTGAGTTGTGAGATACCGTCAAGTAGCAATGGTTCTAGACCGGTTCATCCCCTACATCAGCAATCGCTATCTATGGCATTGCTGATCCTTGAGATGACTTTAGTTGTGAGATACCGTCAAGTAGCAATGGTTCTAAACCGGTTCATCCCCTGCATCAGCAATCGCTATCTGTAACTCCTATATCAAACCTATACCCGTCGTGTCTAAAGTTAGTGTTTGTATCCCCACCTACAACCGGGCCAAAATCTTGCCCTATGCTGTCACTAGCGTCCTGAATCAAACCTATTGCGACTTTGAGCTTATTATCTGTGATGATGCCTCCTCCGATAATACGGCTGAGGTGGTGGCTCAGTGGAATGACCCGCGTATTCGTTATATTCGCCATCCACAAAATATCAAACGCAGTCGTAACATGCGTTCAGGTTATGAAGCGGCCCAAGGAGACTATTTCATTAAATTTGATGATGATGATGCCCTCACCCCCACCTTTTTAGAACGCACGGTTGCGGTGATGGAAAGCCAGCCCAGTGTGGATTTTGTCTGTACCGATCACTGGGTGATCAATGCCCGCAATCAGCGAGACGAAGTCGCAACAGCAGCTAACTCTGCTAAATGGGGTAAAGATCGGCTGGCAGAGGCCATCATCAATGACATACTCACAGAAACCTTTGTTCACCAAAGTTTGCAGGTAGGATCTACGCTTTTTCGTCGAGATTGCCTCAGTGAAGTGGACTTTATGCGCTTTGAGGCTGATGGTTGCGAGGACTTTGACTTATTGGTGCGGCTAGCGACCATCGGTAAAATCGGCTACTTTATCCCTGAGCGACTGATGGAATACCGTTTCCATGGGGAGCAAACCAGTTTGAAACAGGATATTCATTTTCTCTCCGCTAAGCTCTTTTGTTTAGAAAGCTATCGTTTTACTGACCGTCCGAAATTAGAAACAATCCGCCGGTCTAAGCTCAACGGTCTTAAGCAAGTTCTCGCCATGAGGCTGATCGAAAAAGGAGAAACCCAACGTGGGCGTCAGCTGATGCAAGAACTGGCTGCCCAGGGTCCCCTGTCTATGAAGGCTAAGGTGGGTAAGGTGTTGTCCTATCTTCCCGCAGGCCTGCGTCAGCTAGCTTTTCAAGGGTTTCGACAGCTGCGACCTGACGATTACAGTGAGCGTGTTCGCAATGCAGCTGGATAAAAAACAGGGGTTAGGATTAAAGCTATCCATGGTGCTGTCGCTATGCAGTCTGACCCAGTGTGCGGCACCGCAAGAACCGATCCCACCCCCTCAGATATCAGAGCGTCCAGCAATTTTACAACCCGAACTCGTCATACAAAACTGGCCTGATGATAATGCGCCCATAGCCCGTCTCCATGTGGTGACTATTCCACCTGATTATCCGGTGGAGGTGGCTGTGGGTGAGCAGTTGAAAACGGTGGAAACGTTCGCCGCTGACACCGAAGCATGGGCTGTGATTAATGGTGGTTTTTTTGACCCTCAGAATGCTCAAACCACTTCTTTCATTACCGTGGACAGCACTCTAGCTGCAGATCCTCGCAATAATCGACGGTTAATAGATAACTCTGATCTGGCGGTTTATATGGAGCAAATTCTTAACCGCTCTGAGTTTCGCCGCTATGACTGTGGTGATATTCGCTATGATACTACGTTCCACAATGCCTCGCTTCCTAAAGGCTGCGTGTTGCACAGCTCCCTTGGCGCAGGGCCACAGCTTTTCCCGGATACTGCTCAAGCCGAAGGATTTACGGACTATGCTGATGGGCGATTAATGCGTGATGCCATCGGTACTCAGCAGCGTAATGCCCGTAGTGCCATTGGTATCCAGCAAGACGGCACTGTCGTTTGGGTGATGGTGGCACAGATAGAACCAGGTGGCGGGATGACCTTAGCGGAGCTAGCCGATATTATGGCCATCTGGAAGGTTGAGAAAGCGTTGAATCTAGATGGGGGAAGCTCATCATCGTTACATGTGGCATGGCCAGGGATGACGGCTGATGGTTTGGCTCAAACCTATTACGGACGTCTCGATCAAAACGGTCAAACTATCCAGCGGCCGGTTAAATCTGTATTGATGTTGTTGCCCCGGTCTGACCAGAATTAGCTGGACTAAGAACCTATACCCAATCCGAATTCAGTAAACTCGATTAGAAATGAGCCATCCCGTCGGGGCAACCACCAGGGATTGCCTTGCCATCCCTGGTGGTTGCCCTGCAGTATCAGGGGCAGGCCAGGATTCGTATTATGAATCCTTGGGGTACACATTAGCCTGCTGGAGGTAGCCGAGTTGAATCAGTATCCAGCAGATGATTCCGTATATTGCTCCCGCAGTAATCAATACTCTGTACCCTGGGTCAACCACAATTTGCATGGCGGGTGGGGTGAGAATTAGACCGGACAAAATAGACGTCGCTATAGATGTAATGACAAAACTCCATGGGCCGATGACCCCCTTGGAGCGGCGAGATGCAATCGGTTTGATCTTTCTAACTCGGTTTGGGATTGAACGAATACGTTCTACACGACGATCTATCCAAGGCCACATCTGCATACCGGTCATAAAGGCAATTGGGAACATGAGAAAACCGACAACGCCACTCCATTGAGAATAAGGAGCGACCAAAGCGGTTAGATGAGTACCGCCAAAGCTACCGCCAAATAGCAGCAAGGCTGATGTGAAAAAATTTGCTGTCGGTTTAGGTGCTGGGGAAGATGATGGCATCGGGGCTGGGTCAATTGATTGCACTTGTTACGTTTACAGCCGTAGTGCCGTGATGTACGGAAATCCATCATGAACTTATGGATAAGTGTTCTTGACGTTGAAAGCCCCAAATCTGTGGTGTTCTCCTGCAAGCTAGGATTAGCTAACTTTTTTTAACGGCTTCATTTGAATGCTGGCATAAGCTTTACAGTAGGCGCTCACTTATGGCCTGAGGCATTGGCAGCACAATCAGTACTAAAATCACCATGGCTATGAGACCTAAGGCATCGCGCACGCCATTGAGTTCGCTGACATCGTCAAGCGCTGGCTCGTCTCGGCTAGACATAAATATGAGTAGCAGTGCCCACAGTAAGTAGGCGGGTTGGATAAATGCCATGGCGGCCACCAAGATTCGAGTAATGTTGCCAATGGCAGCTCCACTCCAGCGACCATACATGGCATGGACAATGTGGCCACCATCTAACTGGCCTACAGGCATTAAGTTGAGAGCCGTTAATACCAGGCCTAAACAGCCTGCGATCGCAACCGAATGCAGATAAAGAGCCGTATCCATCTGAAAATCACTACCCAAAGCTAACTTACTCAGCAGCGCCAGCAAGATTGAACCCTTTGGGTCTAAGGACTGAAAGTTAAACAGACCTGATTCCTCGGTTAAATCGACCATCTGTGAGTGGGCTAATCCCCAAATCACGATGGGTAGGCTGACCAGAAATCCAGCCAGCGGGCCTGCTAAGCCCAAATCAAATAGAGCGCGACGGTTGGGTGCGGGTGCTTTGATCCGCACAAAAGCGCCAATGGTGCCGAGAAAGTAGGGGACTGGAATAAAGAATGGTGCGGAAGCTGGAATATGGTGACGGCGAGCCATGGCATAGTGGACCAGTTCTCGCACGGCCAAAATCATCATCACCGCGAGGCTATAGCCCAGGCCTTTAACCAACAGTTCTGGCTGCGATAGCAGCTCTGGGATAGATAGATCGCCCACTAGCAGCAACCCTGCCAATGTCGTGGTGCCCAGGGTCAAAATAAACAGTAGAATCGAGAGCCGCCAGCCGCTGTCTTTTGATGAATTGGCGGGTTCTCGATTAGGGACCAGGGTGAAGACAGGATCACCATTACGTTCTTCCTGCAAAACCACCAAGAACTGATGGCCAAATTGCGATCGCACATTTTGCTGCACAGTGCTATGGGCAACGGCTGGTGTCGCTTTCAGTCGCCCATGGCAGATCATCATCTGTTGGCGATGTTCAATCTTCTGTAAAAAATAAATAGACCATGGAAAACATGCCCTCAAACGCTCTTCTTCCTCTTGTTCCATGAGCATTGGCGGTGCTGGTGCTGGTCGATGAGGCGTTAGTGTTGATGGGCGCTGTGCCGATGGACGTCGGCCCAATAGGACTACCCACATGTATATCAGGGGGCAAACAATAAATAGACCTAGTATGAAAATATTAGGTGGGGCATATCTGCCATGCTTTAGAACCCAGGCTGTCAGAGCGAAAATGGGTGTCATAATGATCAGCCACAATAGCCAAACTGGGGAGCGTGTCATAGTCGCTACGCCTCGATGAATGACCAAGTAGGTCAAGATTCCCAGTAATATCGATAACAGTACAAATGTCATAAACCCACAATCCGCCCCCTTACCAGGGCTCTGAATTACCATACCAGGCAGGGCCCTAGGGTGAGAGATGATGGCTTTTTTTGGAGCTTTTGGTGTCTACTTCAACAATAAATTTGGACAACAGCCCTATACCTAGCGAAACAGCTCGATCGACCACAAAGCTACCCCGGTCGGTATTTGGCGCGGATTCTACTGTTTACGCGTTTCCACCCAACCGTGAAACCTTAGGGGGTACAGCTTATTTGATCACGTATGCGCCAACGCCAGACAGCAACTCTGTCGCAAGAAACAACATTCTAGTAGACTGTCCAACTTTGACAGATACAAACTTGAACTTTATTGCTGAGCAAGGGGGGCTACAGTGGTTGGTCATTACTCACCGTGGCGGCAGTAGCCATGTCCGTGATTGGCAATCTCAATTTGGCTGTGATGTTGTCCTACAGGAGCAAGAGGCTTACCTACTTCCCCAGATAGAAACTCGCACATTTCATCACGAGCTAATGCTGACACCTCGTCATAAACTCCTTTGGACTCCCGGTCATTCTCCCGGATCCGCATGTCTTTACAATGCAGACCAAGGTGGCATCCTGTTTAGCGGGCGTCATGTTCTACCGACGCGCCAGGGCGGTGCTACCCCGCTCCGGGTTTCCAAAACCTTCCATTGGCCCCGTCAGCTCAAGCATGTGCAGCGACTGTTAGATGAATTTACACCTCAAACCCTGAGCTATATCTGTCCAGGCGCTAATATTGGTTTCCTTCGCGGTAAGCGGTTTATTGATGATGCCTACAACAAGTTAGCTGGTTTAGATTTTCAAGAATTGGCGAAGAGTCAGGTGCTGCTTTAGTGAGTTCTGGGTTGCTAGTTCTTAGTTAATTGTCGTTAGACCACAGTAAACACCATGAAGGCAAACAAGAGGCAGGCCGTGAACGAATAACCCAGAACTAAAAACTATCACTCCTTCCCACCCCACCCCATCACCGGTTTAAACGTCTCCAAAATGTCATCCACAGGTAGATCTGCTGGATGCAGTAACCAGGTGCGTTGGCAAGGCTGAATTAGGGTTTGTACCAGGGGCGACAGCTGACTAATAGCGACCAAGCCTTCAGCGGTTTTCAGTTTAATCCCCCGCTGATAAAGGGTATAGCCTCGATTACTGATGTGGCGCAGACTCAAATAGATTTTAGGGTCTGGTACGGTACCGTAGACCTGACGCCGTGCTATCGATAATATTTCTGCCTGTTGTGCATAGGTGTATTGGCTAATTTCCGTCGCTTTGGGCAATCGACGATTCACAAATTGTTGACAGAGGTCGGCCAGGATCGGGTCCTTGTGGGTTTGCCAACGCTGTAGGTGGTAGGACAACACGTAGTCGTCTTGGGCTAAATACTGCTCTAGGGGCAGCTCATCAACTTCACAGTTTAACCAGGCAGTCATAGTGGTGTCTGCTTCCAGGGTGCCTGTGGTTAGGAGGGCTTTAGCCCGCCTAATTGTCTGCTCTAAAACCCAAGTGGCGACTAAATTTTTGGGGTGATTATAGATATGGGCGTACATAAAGTAGCGCACCACCAGGTAGTGTTCGATTGCCCCTAGACCCTTTTTAACCACAATTAGCTGCTGACTGGCTGGATCGTAGTCTAGAGCTAAAATGATGCGGTCAAGATCTAGCTGGCCATAGGAAGCTCCCGTAAAATAGCTGTCACGCATCAGGTAGTCGATGCGATCGCAATCCAACTGACTCGACACTAACTGCCACACACAAGGTACGGGATGCTGGTGCTGATAAATTGCATCAATGTCGCAACGTAACTTGGGTGAGAACTCATCCAAGCGCCTACGCACCTCTGGAGCCTGTTTCAGAATGCGTCGGGTCCAATGCTCATGGTGACCGCCAAACACTTCCTCCGTCGTATGACTAAACGGACCATGGCCGACATCATGGAGCAACGCTGCGCACAAAACTGCTGCGCGATGAACCATCAACTCTGGATAGATAGCTGCCAGTCGGTCAAATGCACGTCGGGCAATGGCCATAACCCCTAGCGAATGGGTGAACCGTGAACTTTCTGCACCATGAAATGTGAGGCTAGCAGGCCCAAGTTGCCGGATGCGTCGCAGCCGCTGAAAAGGTGACGTATCGATCAGCTCAATCAATAATGCTTCTACCGGGTCAGCCCTATCGAGAGTGATAGCGCCATGGAGCGGATCATGATACGTACGGGTTTTGAGCGGCACGGTCTTAGGTTAGGGGTGGCATGATCGATTCCATTAACGTTTCAACAGCCGCTTTATATTGAACATCCTTGGTTGTGGCAACTTGATCTGGGGTGATCGGCTCGTTAGTCACTGTGCGGTCGGGGGTAATCCCTAGCTTATTAATATCGTGATGGTCCGGGGTCTCATATTTTGCCACCGTCACAGCTAGCCCAGACCCATGGCTCAAATCAAATAAAGACTGAATCAGACCTTTGCCAAATGTGGTTTCCCCTACTAACTGGGCTCGATGATTATCTTGAAGCGCTCCCGCTAAGATTTCACTGGCGCTGGCGGTGCCTCCATTGACCAGTAAGATCAGCGGTTTCTGAGTCATAGCTCCAGCCCCAGCTTCAAAGCTTTCTAATATCCCTTGGCGGTTAACGGTATAAACAATCGTGCCCTCATCCAACCAGAGTCTGGCAATATCAATACCTGCTTGCAATAGACCACCTGGATTATTCCGTAAGTCCAGAATGTAGCCATTAGCCTGTTGCTGCTCTAGGCGGGTGATTGCGGCTCGGATATCTTCAACGGCATTACCGTTAAACTGTCCCAAACGAATGTAGCCAACTTGATTGCCTTGTTCAAAACGTAATTCTGAGAAGACGGGATTCAGATTAATGCGCTCACGAGTTAGGTTCACCTCGAAGGGCGTTACGCCAGAACGTTCAATCTTTAAGGTGACAATAGTCCCCGCTGGTCCCCGCATGCGTGCGGCTGCCTCATCAAGGGAAAATGATTGGGTTGATATGCCATTGATAGCAACAATTTCATCCCTCGGTGATAAACCCGCCCGTTCAGCAGGAGAGCCAACGATGGGAGCAATCACGCGCAAATTCTGGTTTTCATCATCCTTGGCGATCTGTAACCCGACACCCAACAGCTCTCCAGAGGTATTGGTCTGTAAGCTTTGATATTGCTCAGGGGGTAAGAAGCGGGTGTAAGGATCATCTAACTTCTGGAGTATCGACTGCGCTTCTTTGTAGGCATCTTCCCAGTTATTGATTGGACGCTTCAGAGCTTTCTCACGGGTAAACCACCAATTTTGATGGTTAAAGGTCTCATCTAAATAGGCCCGATTGACGATGCGCCAAACTTCCATAACCAGCTTCTGTTGCTCTGTAAAAGCAAGTGCTGGTAGAGGTGCAACCCCTAAACTCAGAACTATTGCGATACAGATCGCACAGATGCCTCTTAAAAGAACTACATGCAGCAGCCCAGTTTTTCTCATTCTTCACCACAGCTCAAACAATACCGTTGCTTAACTGAAAAGGAAATTCTGTTGTTAAGCTCCTAGGACAGCATTAATTGTCCCTTTTAGCAGCATAGCGGCTTCCTCAGAATACTGTGTTCCTCCCATCTTCCATGACAGGAATTCATGGGCATCTGTCTGTTTGTTGGTAAATGGTTAAGTTTTGTGAATAACCCTAAGCAAATGCAACTTGCTTTTGAACCCGTCGCAACGAGAGAATATCTTTGCCCATTTCCTCGTCTAGAGCCAGTTACAACAGCTAGTCGATGGTCGCTACATAGCTTGAAAGTTTCAAGATAGGCGGTTTCTAAAGGTTGGTTGTGTTACATTTTTTAGTAACGGCATAGATCTAATTTTATATCCGCGCTTCATGTTTACTAAGCAAGTCACCGACTCTAAGGCCTACCAGTGGTTTAATGAGCGCCTTGAGATTCAGGCTCTCGCCGATGATATCTCCAGTAAGTATGTACCGCCTCACGTCAATATCTTCTATTGCCTTGGCGGTATCACCCTCGTTTGCTTCATCATTCAGTTTGCGACTGGCTTCGCAATGACTTTTTACTACAAGCCAACTGTAGTAGAAGCGTTTAATTCAGTTCAGTACTTAATGACTGATGTTAGTTTTGGTTGGTTGATTCGCTCCATCCACCGCTGGTCTGCCAGCATGATGGTGTTGATGATGATTCTCCACGTTTTTCGGGTTTACCTCACTGGCGGTTTCAAAAATCCCCGTGAATTGACTTGGGTAACTGGTGTCATCATGGCCGTTATCACTGTTTCCTTTGGTGTGACAGGCTATTCTTTACCTTGGGACCAGGTTGGTTACTGGGCTGTAAAGATCGTATCGGGTGTGCCTAGTGCGATTCCTGTTGTGGGCGGTTTGATGGTTGAGTTTATTCGCGGTGGTGAGAGCGTTGGTCAGTCAACTCTGACTCGTTTCTACAGCCTTCACACATTTGTGTTGCCTTGGCTGATGGCCGTGTTTATGTTGACTCACTTTTTGATGATTCGTAAGCAAGGTATTTCTGGTCCCTTGTAAGGGATTAGTTGCTTGACCCTGGCCAGCGCTTAGCTGCTCTTCGATTGTGGTTAAATGTTTGGGTTCTTTGCCAAGTGTGGCCTCAATCTTGATTCAGGGTTAAGCTATTTCTACCAAGTCGCGCATTCTGTTCAGAGGTAAATTAGGAGACGATTTGAGCTATGGCAACGATTAAGAAGCCTGACCTCAGTGATCCTCAACTTAGAGAGAAGCTGAAGCAGGGTATGGGTCACAATTATTATGGTGAACCTGCTTGGCCCAATGATTTGCTATACATTTTTCCCGTAGTGATCCTAGGTAGCATTGCATGCTGCGTAGCTTTAGCAGTTTTAGATCCTGCTCTTGTAGGTGAGCCTGCTAATCCTTTCGCTACACCCCTTGAGATTCTTCCTGAGTGGTATCTCTATCCTGCATTCCAGATTCTACGAATTGTACCTAACAAGCTTCTAGGAATTGCTTTGCAAACAGCGATTCCCCTTGGTCTGATACTTATTCCTTTCATTGAAAATGTAAACAAGTTCCAGAATCCATTCCGTCGTCCGGTTGCGACAGCAGTGTTCTTGTTTGGTACCCTAGCCACTCTTTGGTTAGGCATTGGTGCAGCTCTACCTATCGATAAGTCTTTAACTCTAGGTTTGTTCTAGGCGTTGATTTCTCTGTCTTAGGTCATTAACATTAGCTTCTTGAATTTTCGCTATGTATTTGCGAATTTTCAAGAAGCTTTTTAATGTGTCAAGATACAGCTAAGACATCTACTCTCCTAGGCTTATCTATCGATTTTTTGGTTGATTTCGGGCAAACTATTGGTGCGAACGTGCCGGTTAGTCGGACATGTTAAAGCAAGATCAGTTGATAGTTCAAAGTAAGCTAGAAGACCTAACTCAAGTTCAGCAGTGGTTTGATCGTTTTTGTTCTGCGTCACAACTGCCATGGCTTGAGGCTGTTTTTGATCAAGTAAATTTGGCCTTGGCGGAAGGTTTTACCAATGCCGTTAGGCATGCACACAAGGGCTTACCTGCGGATACACCTATTGAAATAGATTTATTTCTCTGGCAAGAAAAATTAGAAGTCCAAGTATGGGATATGGGTCAACCGTTTGACCCTGATAAATTGCCAGAACGAAAACCGGGGACACTCACGGTAGGTGGTTATGGTTGGTTTTTGATGCGGCGATTGGCCGATGTAAACTATGAACGTAATGATTTAGGGCGTAATTGCCTCCGAATTGTTAAATGTTCAACGCCTTCGTAAGGTTTAAAGCTTTTAAATAACTTATTAAATTTGCTGAGGAATTCACTCATCTGAAGCTATTTTGTTGTCTCATCATTAGGTGATGGGTGTTCTAAGTAATATACAAAAATGGAGCTTTGCACATGCAATTAGCTCGCAGGATATGGGCAAAAGATACATTCGTTTTTATAGAAGTATTTGGTTGCGAAGGCGGAATTCAGTCGTATATCAAAGATATCTTAACGGCGTATTTAGCCTCTAATTCATCTGCGGCAGCGGATATTTTTTTGTTGCGTGATCGTCACGATAGTATTCCCTCTGAATTTTCATCGCGTTTTAAAGTTCATTGCTTTCAGTCAGGGCATCCGATGTTCGATCGGATTCGGTTTTCGTTGGCTTTAGGGCTGCACCTGTTGCTTCAGCGTCCACGACATCTATTTTGTGGACATATTAACCTGGCGGTGATGACGCGTCAGTTGGCTTGGTTAGCCAGGGTGCCTTACACAGTGCTCACCTATGGAAAAGAAGTTTGGTTTCCTCTTGGGCTAGCTGAAGGAAATGCTTTGCGAGCGGCCGATCATATTTGGACAATCAGCCGGTATAGTCGAGACTTGGCCTGTAAGGCCAATAACCTAGAAGCTGAGCGCATTGAGATACTCCCTTGTACAGTGGATGGTCAAGGTTTTACACCGGCGATCGCATCCTTGCCACTACAGCAGCGTTATGGGTTGAGCGATGCACGAGTGTTAATGACAGTAGCCCGACTATGGCGCGGTGATCCCTATAAGGGAGTGGATGTGACGATACGGGCGCTGCCTGCGATCGCAAAAGTCTATCCGAATGTGAAATATTTAGTGATTGGTCGTGGCGATGATCAGCCTCGGTTAGCTCAGCTAGCAAATGATTTAGGTGTGGCGGATCGAGTTGTCTTTGCAGGCTTTGTTCCTAACGAGGAGCTAGTGGAGCACTATCGTCTGGCAGACGTCTATGTTATGCCCTCCCAAGAAGGGTTTGGCATTGTTTATCTAGAAGCCATGGCCTGTGGTATTCCAGTTATTTCTGGTGATGATGATGGTTCTGCTGATCCGCTGCAAGATGGCCGTTTGGGATGGCGTGTCCCCCATCGCGATCCTGATGCTGTAGCAGTTGCTTGTATAGAAGCGTTACAAGGAGATGATCGTCGTTGCGACGGTCCTTGGTTGCGGGAACAAACGTTAGCAACGTTTAGTAAGACGGCGTTGATTCAGCAGCTACAGCATCTTTTAGAGGGTGCTCCTAAGCCCAACGTAAAAGACCTCAATCAATCAAGTAGCAGTATCCCGACAAACTAATCAGCCAAGGCAAAGGGGTAGACACTATAGAATATAGATCCCAGTACCATAGGAGGCGGCAATATGGCTCCCAACGGTTTTAGACAGTTACAGCTCAACTTTTCTGGCATTGGGTGTTGGTTAATGTTTGCGGCTGGTTTGGCACTGATCACGACTGTTGGCGTTGGCTGGTTATTCAAGTCTTTGCTCGTTCTGCTCTTGCTGCTGATTCTGGTACCTATTGTTTTGGTGGTGGGTGTTCAGTTCTGGCTACGACGTAATTTAGTGGAAGGAGCATGTCCATCCTGTTCTCAACCGTTGACTGGGCTGAACAAAATGCCACTTTCCTGTCCGAGTTGCGGTGTACAGCTACAGGTCAGTAATGGTGCTTTTTCCCGGATGACCCCTGAGGGTACGATTGATGTTGATGTGATTAATGTTGATGTGGCCAATGCTGATAATGACTCTACAGAAAGCGTCAAAACTGTTGATGTAGAGATTTTGCCACCTGCGGATCCGTAAGTAATACCTGACTATAGATATAACGCTATAGATATGACAGCGTTATGCTTTGGTCTTGTCGATTGCTAATAAATGTCTAGGACCTCCAGCCAAACACGTAATGGCCCGCTGATGGAAATCTATCAGCGGGCCATTGTCATCGATATAATATTTGCGACGATGGGCGGTTATCGCTGGACGGTCATCGTAAACGGAGCACCATTACCATCGAGATCGCCGACATACAGACGGTAATTACCTGTCTTATATAGTCCGCGAGATTTGATTGCACCGCCATCAAAATCGTGGGCTAGGATGCACTCCCGTGAGTCGTCGGGACCCACCATGAGCAGTGTGTAATCATTGTCACCAGATACTTCAATGGATACTGAAGCAGCTGACTCGGTGATGTTGAAAGAATGATCAGGTTGAGCGGGTATAAAGCCGCAATCTGTGGATGATTGGTTACCACCGCTAGTGCCGGTGATTTCCGTTGCTGATTGACCATAAACAGCAGCGGTGGGTGCAGCAACCACAGTGGCAGCAATGAGCAAAGAAGCGATGTTTTTTGTGGCAATATTTTTCATCGATAGCACCTCGGCAACTTATGGGGTAGCCTTACGAGAACACTAGGTCTTTAACTGAATCACACTCCTGAGGAATGTATATCTCAATACTAGTGGTGAGATATAGCTAACGTTATTGCATATGTGCCAGTTTGCCAACAGTTAACAAAGTGGAATTGTTGTATGGCTTGTATTATCTAAGTCATACCATTCATTCAATGGTGACAGTTGCTAAGTCTGGCGTAATTGGCTTAAAACGCCCACCTCAGAGTATTAGATACATCCAGATTGCTAGATGACTCAGCAAACCATGAAGGCTCAGAACTCAATTGTGCTTGTCCCAAAACTGCGGTCAGCGACATTGGTCGGCAGGCGCTTAGTGGCTTGGAGTCTAGAGGTGAGCTTAGTAGCCATGAGTGCCTTAGTGCCTTGGGGTGCAGGGCATTATGTCCTGATGGCTAGCAACATGCTTCCTATCGAAGGCCGTGTTAAAGAATCTTTTGTGCCGCCTGCTGCTGACTCAGGCGCTTCTCGAGTTGAGCTGAATCTTTTGGTCAAACATGCTCAGCAGGGATGGGCCTGGATTGCTCAAATACCACCACACCGACTGCATCGAACGGTACCTCGGCTAACAAATATTTTGTGGACTGTTGCGTTGATTGCCCCTGTCATTGTGGCTGGGGGACAGTTGGTGCAGCTACGTCTCACTGGGCGCACATGGCCTAAGCAATGGTTGGGGATTCAGGTAATTTCCATAACGGGTGGATCGCTCACGTTGCTACAGGTGGGTGCACGTGAGCTGGTGCGTTGGGGGCTGCCAATGGTGATTGTTGGTGGTGGCACCCTGTTAACAGGGGGGGCAGCGGCACCCTGGACGCCACTAGTCGTTATCCTGTTAGCCATGGCTGAAGGTGGAACAACCTTAGCTCTTGATAAGCGGGCGTGGCATGATCGTATCGCTAAGACCCGAGTCACAAAGTCCCATGCTGGGTATTTACCGATTTCTGGTGAATCATTGCTCTATTCATTGCCCATGGGTGATTACACCTCATCTTCGGAAAGCAATGGCATTGAAAATAACGGCATCGTAGGCCATGGCATGGTCAACAGTGCGATTCAGCTTTATGGGGAGACTGCGAATGATGATGAATGGTGGCTGACCGAGGATGCAGGTGATTTAACATCGCTGGTTTTGCCCCCTCGTTCTGAGCAGAGTGGCGGTAGCTTAGTTCTGCTGCCGCCAGGTCAATTGTTATCAGGTAAGGCATGGTGGCTGTGGTCAAGTGGCATGGTGCTGGCGTGTTTAGCTGGATTTAGCGTTGGTCGTGTTGGGCAATCATCCCAGATTCAGGTTGAGAGTGACGCGTTTTTACAGACAGCTCAGGCTCTGATGGACAAAACGCAAGCGGAAGGTGCAGATTATGATGCGGCTATCTTAATGTTGGCTCAGGTAGATGACCCCCGTACTGCTCAATACTTAACGGATCTATTGAGTCAAACCTCACGGCCAAAAACATTGGCGACGGTTCAGCAGGCCTTGATCAGTCAAGGTCTAGAGAGTTTGCCTCCTTTGCTGTCTCTGGGACGTGTGCTGGAAAATGATCTCCAGCAGTCACTGGACACTGAGACTCGGTCGCTGCGATTGGAGCAGCGTCATATGGTGCAGGGTGCGATCGCAAAAATACTCACTGTGCACAGCGATGAGTTAGATGGTATTCGTTTAGACCGGGTTAACTTGGGAAAATATCATGATTCAGAGCGCTCGTTTCGCCTGATTCAACCTGGGCTGTTAGCAGCAGGTACCAGTTGGCAGAATGCAAATTTAAGCCAGGCAAACTTAGCTAGAGCCAGTTTCTTTGATGAAGGGCCTGATGGTAAAGCTGATTCTTACGATGACATCATCAGCGACTTAAGCGGTATCAATCTGAGCGGTGCTCGGCTAGAGCATGCTAATTTGCAAGGTGCTCAATTGAGTAGTGCCAATTTCAGGCGAGCTGATCTGAGAGATGTCAATTTAGCTTACGGCAATTTAGAAGGTGCCCAATTAACCAATGCCCAACTGATGCATGTGAATGCGCCTGACAGTCAATGGCAGGGAAGCAATTTAGTGGGTGCTGATATGACCCAGGGTAAGTTGGATGGTGCAGATTTCAGTCGAGCAAGACTTAATCGTCTTGAAGCGGCCCACAGCAGTTGGACCAAGGCAATACTGCCCCAATCAGACTGGGTGGGTGCCAATTTAATTGGGGCTAATTTTGAGCAGGCTAATTTGGTTAGTGCTGACTTTCACGGTGCCCAACTAGATGGTGTAAATTTTGAACGGGCTGATTTACGCCAGGCTAATTTGCGTGATGCCGATCTTAGACAAGCCAGGTTAACGGGTGTAAATTTGGCGGATGCTGATTTAGCGGGAGCTATCTTTGATGATGGCACTAGAGTGACAGGTAGTTTTATTACGCCTAATGCTCAGTTAAATACGGCTAACTCTCTACAGGGAGTTAACTTTAGCCGTGTGCGTAACATTGATGTGCGCCAGTTAAACTACATTTGTGTGCAAGGAGGAATTCATCCGTCCTGTCAGAAGCTGATGGATGCTGCTGAGTAGTCAATGCAACGAACGCGATTAAGTACATTAGTAGATCAAGCAGGTCAGCGCTTTAGTCAATGGGTGTTTAATCCCTGGCGGCGCATTTCATTAGCTGTCATTAGCCTGCTGTTTGGTAATTTTTTCGCGACAGCTATTTCTGCGACAGCGGGGCAAACGGCAGAGATTGATATTTTGATTTCTGCCATTTTGGTAGCCATGGTGGAATTCATTAGCTGGCTATATCATCGATCTCGCTCCAATGGTCAGCGGACGATCCTCCCTGAACTACTTAATTCATTTAAGCTGGGCATGGTTTATGGTCTTTTTGTTGAGGCCTTTAAACTCGGTAGTTAGCGACAGTGTGCCAATGGCTTCTACGAGTTGAGTAGCTTGATGTTGGATCGCTTTCCAGTCTTGATGCCGCACATGGTTCTCCCTAAATAATCCACTGGAAATTCCCACTGCTGTTGCACCAGCTGATAAGAGGTCAGTGGCATTCTCTGGAGTCACGCCCCCAGACGGAATCAATGGAATATGTCCGAGGGGGCCTTGTATACATTCCAGATATGTGGCTTCCCCCAAGGCTTTGATGGGAAACACTTTGACACTTGTGGCCCCTAATTCCCAAGCTGTTAAAATTTCAGTTGGGGTCATGGCTCCTGCCACGGTAGGGATATGTACCGTACGGCCATGGCTAAGCAAGGCTATGGATGTATGGGGGCTAAAGCAGAATTGTGCGCCAGTTGCGATCGCAACCCGCAAATCCTCTTCTGTCAAAATTGTCCCCACCCCTACGGTGCAGTGGGGTAACGCCTTTTGAATGGCCTGGAGCAACGCCACAGGCTGATAGCTATTCCAAGTAACTTCGAGTAGATGGATGCCTCCTTCAGCAGCAGCCATTGCCATATTGAGTCCACTTTCAACTGTCTCAGCCCTAATAACAGCAATGGCACGATGGGTTTGGAGTGTCTGCAGCCAACGCTGCTGATATTCAACGAGAGGTTGCACACGAGGTGGGGCTGAATTTAATGCGGTCATAACCTGAGGGGGCTTAGTGTTAAGCCTATTTTGCAAGCGCCAATCATGCCTGTTTGTACCTCTTAGGCTTTTAGATCAATTTGCAATACGGAAATTGTCGCTTTTCTAAGTACTGCTAACGATTCAACACGGTATGTAACAAACATGAAATCCTCTCTAACACAACAAAAAGCCGCAGGGAAACCCTACGGCTTTTAACTATCAAACTCTTCAGGAGTAAGACTAAGAAACGCTAGCTAAAAATCTACTAGACCTTTAGGCAATGCTTGCCATGCTGACATTGTTGTCAATCAGCAGTCTCTGTAGTTCGTCAGAATCCACTGTTTCCTTGTCTACTAGCATGTCAGCTAGCTGATCAAGAACCTTGCGGTTCTCAACCAGAACTTGCTTAGCGCGGCTGTAGGCAACGTCTACAAGACTACGAACTTCCGCATCAATCACAGCAGCTGTTTCCTCAGAGAAATCGCGCTCAGTGGCAATGTCACGCCCTAAGAAAGGATTACCTTGTTGGCGACCTAGGGCAACTGGGCCTAGTTTTTCGCTCATACCAAAGCGAGTCACCATCTGACGAGCCACGCGAGCTACCTGCTGTAGGTCATTAGAAGCACCGGTCGTAACTTCTTCATCGCCAAAGACAATTTCCTCAGCGAGACGACCACCCAGGGCCACAGCCATCTGGTTTTTCAGATAAGAACGGGAGTATAGACCGGACTCTAGACGCTCTTCACTCGGAGTAAACCAAGTCAAACCACCGGCTTGACCACGGGGAATAATGCTGATCTTTTGCACGGGGTCATAGTCTGGCATCAGGGCACCCACCAGGGCATGACCTGCTTCGTGGTAAGCAACTAGGGACTTGCGCTTCTCGCTCATTACCCGATCTTTCTTCTCAGGACCGGCCAAGACGCGATCAATCGCATCGTTAACTTCATCCATGGAGATTTCGGTCAGATTGCGGCGAGCTGCCAAAATAGCGGCTTCGTTTAGCAAGTTAGACAGATCAGCACCGGTAAACCCAGGTGTGCGACGGGCAATCTTTTCCAGATCAACGTCCTTGCTAAAGGTCTTCCCACGGGAGTGAACCTTCAGGATTTCTAAACGACCGGAGTAATCAGGACGGTCAACCACTACCTGACGGTCAAAACGACCAGGACGTAATAGAGCCGCATCCAATACATCAGGACGGTTAGTAGCCGCAATGATGATGATGCCAGTGTTGCCCTCAAAACCATCCATCTCGGTGAGTAGCTGGTTTAGGGTTTGCTCGCGCTCGTCATTACCACCGCCGAGGCCAGCACCACGCTGACGACCAACCGCGTCAATCTCGTCAATAAATACGATACAAGGAGCGTTGGTCTTAGCTTGCTCAAACAGATCGCGAACACGGGAAGCACCCACACCCACAAACATCTCTACAAACTCAGAACCAGAGATAGAGAAGAACGGTACACCAGCTTCTCCAGCAACGGCCTTAGCCAGCAGTGTCTTACCTGTACCAGGAGGACCCACTAGCAATACGCCCTTGGGAATCTTGGCACCAACCGCCGTAAAGCGGTCAGCATTCTTTAAGAAATCAACCACCTCAGTTAGTTCAAGTTTGGCCTGGTCGATACCAGCCACATCACCAAAGGTGACTTGGGTCTGAGGCTCCATCTGTACGCGAGCCTTCGATTTACCAAAGTTCATCGCTTGGCTACCAGGGCCATTTTGAGCACGTCGTAGTACAAAGAACAGCACTACGAGCAGCAAGATGGGGATAAGTAATGTGCTGAGTACTTGCAGCAACCGATTTTCCTCAGCTTGACGCTGAACTTCAATATCCACAGAGTTCTCAGTGAGGATATCAACAAGACCAGGGTCGCTGGGCAAGTTAACCACAATCCGACGCTCTTCACCCGTTGGATCAGGGAAACGAGCCTGGGTTCGATCGGCGCTAATGTAAACTTTCTCAATGGCACCGCTCTCAACTTGGTTGATAAAACGGCTGTAGCGCCATGCATCGGTTTCAATACGAGGTTGTTCAAAAAATGCGGTAGCTAGTGCGATGACGACAACTACCAATAACACGTAGAGTCCTGCGTTTCTCCAGCGCTTATTCACAGGGAGTAAGCCTCCTAAAGTTTTTAATTGTCAGCGGTTTCAGCGAGCTTGCCTATGCTGATCTGAGATTTATTAACTTATGTTAACGCATTTCAGGATTCTGCATAGCCTACTCCGCTCAGCAGTTGTGCTCGCACATCGAAGGCCTGTAAAACATTTGTTTGAGGGCTGTTAGACCTTCGTGGGTAGAACTATAGTTTAGTTTAATATTCCCAGACAGAACTGTGTGGATCGGTAAAAGCTCTACCACACAATTGCTGTAGGCTAAACATTCAAACTGGTTCACTCTATTTCCGGTCCAAGGGATGTTGGAAACGACCTGATTCTTTAAAGCTTTAATCAATCGGGCTCGGCTAATGCCTGGCAATAGGCCGGAGTTCAGGGGCGGCGTGTACCATTTGCCATTGCTGTATCCCCATAAGTTCCCTGTGCTGGTTTCCAGCCATTCTCCAGTGGGTGTAATCAAAATGGCATCGCGAGCTCCATGGGTCTTGGCGGCTTGCATCGCCAACCAGCAAGGTAGATAATTACTGACTTTGTGTCCTGGCAAACTGCGCTGATATTTAGGATCTGCGGCAATCCAGGTTGTTACTCCTTCTTGCTGTTGCTGTTCTAGATTGAGCGGGAGGTGGCGACCTGTGATCAGTTCACGGCCATCGGCAAGAATAGTCAGTCTTAGCACTGGATAGTCTGTGAGCAATGCTTGACAGCCTGTAGTGGTGCGTTGCCAGTCTGGTTGGGGCCAGGTAAAGAAATGGAGGGATTGGGAGATGCGATCGCAATGCCAATCCCATGCTGTCAACGGATGCGTCAAGCTATTCTCATAAATCCGCATCGTCGTAAATACACTGGCTCCATACGCCAAAGCCGGATCGCTAACCGCAATCTTTATCTGGTCATCCTTATATAGATGGCCTGCAAACCAATAAGTCATCTGTTAGGCTTCTCAGAAAACTCAGGAGCAAATTAGAATCCTCTGAAATTAGCTCCAAAGCGTGTTCCGATCTTAGAAGATGAAAACGATAGCCACAGGGGATAACGGGTGCAAAAATCAACGGTTCAGCTCGGTCAGTATGAAGCAGCTTACATAGAGTATGGTGTCCAGGATAATCCGGTGCTGCTATTTCTCCATGGTTTTCTTGGAGAAAGTAGCCTGTGGCGTTTGCTCATGGAGCGGTTGGCTGACCGCTATCGCTGTATTGCGCTGGATCTACTTGGCTTTGGCCGTTCTTCTAAACCCAAGCTTAAGTACACCATTTGGCATCAAACGGCGTTTGTGAGTGAGTTTATTGCTGCCTTAAAGCTCACCCATGTCACCCTCATTGGCCATTCCTATGGGGGGTGGACCAGTTCTGCCTTGGCGATTGAGCAGGCCGACACTAATGCATCCTTGCTGGAGTATCTTATTCTGATTGCTCCGGCTGGCATTCGCGATGACAGTTTTGTCGGTCGCTACAATTATATGCGCCCGATTTTGTGGGAAACACCCGTGGTGGATTGGGTGCTGACTGGTCTGAAACCCCTTGCCAAAGTTCTCGGGCAGCAAAAGACCTATGACCAGGTAGCCATGGCTCGGCGCGAATTTGGCAAACAGCCTGTCGCTAAGTCCTTTATCGTTGACCGTCTACGACCGGAGGATGCCATTGATACCGTAGAAAAAGGCATTTATAAGATTGCTGTGCCGACCTTAGTCATTGCTGGTGCCCAGGATACGACGATCCCCCTATGGCATTGTGAAACCTACGGTCATGGAGTGCCGGGTGCCAAATTTGAGGTATTACCCGAGGCCGATCATGATTTGATTCGGACGGATTGTGATCAAATTTCTAATCTGATCACATCATTTTTAACCCCATCGTTGTAGAGACGTTCCATGGAACGTCTCTACAACGATGGATGGTCCCCAACGGGCCATACGATGAATAGCCATTTAACCAATCCCTTCAATCATGGGATGGAAAAAGAACGCAAGACCAATGATGGTGTAAGTTGCCAGCAACAGCGTCCCCTCTAACCAGTTAGAACTCCCATCGCTGCTAATAGAGTTAGCAATCAAAATTGATACAGCTACGGCGATCAGTTGGAAATTATTAAAGTCCAGATCCATCGGCTGACCCATAAGCCATCCAGCAATGACCAGCACTGGAGCTACAAATAGAGCGATCTGCATACTGGACCCCACGGCCACCGACAGCGATAAATCCATCTTATTTTTCAAAGCGACAGTCACAGCAGTAGCATGCTCTGCCGCGTTACCAATGATTGGCAGCAAAATGACGCCTGTAAAGAGTTCGGACAAGCCTAGCTGTTTAGTTGCAACCTCTAGGGATCCTACCAACCACTCGGACTCTATCGCGACTACCAAGGTGGCGGCCAACAGCACCCCAATCCAAAGCGGAAGGTTAGGCGTTGCGTGATGTTCTTCTGCCGCTCCTTCCTCTTCCGCTGTGCCCACATCATAGAGATAGGCGTGGGTTTTCATGGAAAACAGCAGCGTGAGGCCATAAACCAGAATCAACACAATAGCTACGGCTACAGAGAGACGCTGTAGCGTTGGCTCAGTGATGGAGGGTGACGTGAAGTCCACTGCTGTTGGCAATAAAATTGCGATTACCGCTAAATTCATCGACGATGCATTCATGCGGGCAATTACTGGCTGGAAGTCCTGTTCCTTAAACTTGATACCTCCCAGCAGCATTGATAGCCCCATCACCAGCAGCAGGTTACCGATAATTGAGCCGGTAATACTAGATTTAACGACGTTAATCAGCCCGGCGTTGAGTGCAATCAGGGCAATAATCAATTCTGTCGCATTCCCAAAGGTGGCATTGAGTAAACCACCCAGGGAAGGCCCCACAACCACAGCGATTTCCTCAGTAGCTTGGCCCATCCAGCCCGCTAACGGAAGGATGGCGATTGCCGCTGTGACAAAAACTGCCAGTTCACCCCAGCCAAGGAAATGGGCAGCTGCGGAAATAGGAACAAATATAAGTAGACCGAAGAAAATTAAGTTTTTGATTGACATGGAGGCCTTAACACATCGTTTAGGTCGAGACTGAATTGAGAGACGCGTTCAATCGGAGAAATGCTCAAATTTAGGCATTTATCTCAAGGAACTGAACTGTTGCTCTAATCCTAGATATTTCAGCACCATCAGATTACCCAAAGGAGTGACAAGTGAGGGAATAATTCCAACTATTCTTGGAGTGAACTTTACGAGTTGTGCAGGTATCTGAAGACCTTCATCATTACGGCATTAGATTGAGTACTGGTGTTGAGTACTAATCTAATGAGGGTGCCATGGTGTGGAAGCTGATTCTGGCAATTTTGGGTTCGTTGGCACTGGTTTTGGTCGTGTTCTATGTTTGGGCCACCTCTGGTAGCTATCCTCGCGATAAATATACAGAAATCCTCACCTATAAGGTTGAGGCTGCTGATTCCGAAGACAACACATTGTCCCTGGTGTCTTACAACATTGGCTATTTGTCGGGCTTGACGAATCAAGAGGCGGTGGAGCGGCCTAAGAGTTTATTTGATGGGCATTTAGAGAGTGCGATCGCCACACTTCGCTCCCTAAATCCTGACATCATCGCCTTCCAAGAAATTGATATTGACTCTAAACGCTCCTATTACGTTAATCAGCTGGATGCCCTTGCTAATGCCCTGGGGTTGGCTAATGCCGGTTTGGCCATTAACTGGAACAAAAACTATGTGCCTTTTCCCTATTGGCCCATATCAGCCCATTTCGGCAAAATAATTTCAGGTCAGGCCGTATTAAGTCGCTACCCGATTGTGGAAAATGATCGGATTGTGCTCGAAAAAGTAGCCAGTCGTCCGTTTTTCTACAATGCTGTCTATTTGGATCGCTTAGCTCAGGTTACTCAAGTCGACGTTAATGGTCGTGCGTTAATTGTGATTAATGTGCACCTGGAAGCGTTTGATAACCCGACCCGATTTAATCAAACCCGTGCCGTACGACAAATGGCTGAAACCTATGCCAAGGAGTATCCTGTATTGCTAGTAGGTGACTTTAACAGTGCGATCAATCGCCCTGAAGAAGGGGAGCGGTCGATTGAGGTGTTGGCAGAGTCTGGTGCATTTACATCGGCGCTTCCTCGAGAGCAATGGCCTGACCAACCTACCTTTCCCTCTGAACCACCTGAACATAAGCTGGATTATTTGTTCTATACCCCAGAGTCGATTGAGCTGACGGCAACCCGTGTGATACCAGAAGTGGGAACGGCTTCAGATCACTTGCCATTGATGATGACGTTTACGCTGAAATAATCTGAGACGATGTGGAAACTCCTGAGTTACTTCAGAAAGACAGGAGCCTCTGCTAAAACCATTCCTATTCAGACGCGCATCACAACATCCTATGGAGCAACTGAAGTATTTCCTTGGGCCTTTTGAACTATTTGCTTCAATTATTGGGGGCTCGCCATTTATTGTGGCAGGATTTTTACTCTATAACCCAGTGGAAAGTTTGGCGGATTTGGCTCCGATAATTCAGAGCAGTGGGACACTGGCGATCTCACTCACGTTCTTATTTTTGAGCTACATCATCGGTGGGACTGTACAAACATTGAGCTGGCGATATTTTCTGCTGCTATGCCATGTGTTTAAACAGGAATATCTGTATATGGATAGTCAGCTAAGGGAGCGAGATAAAAAATTGCAACAGGCTGAGCTAGGGAATGCATCGTTACTAGACTTTGAAGATCGCTTAGTACTTCAGCTACAGCAAAAAATAGGCCTCCCTAAAAAGATGCGCTGGATCAATGCTCGACTTAAAGCCTATCTGCGTGAAAACAATAGCCCTTCGGTTACGGCTGCAGAAATGCACACAGCTTCCCACATCATGTATCGTAATCTTTCTCTGGGATGTTTGATTCTAGGGTTTGTGAGTTTAATCAATACATTTCGTGTAAGCTCTCTAGAGCTGTTAATCGTTGTTCCATTGTTTGGCTATGGGGCCTATCTGATGTTTCGTCGTTCTGTCAGTTTCAAAAAGTGGCAAAATCGTGAACTCTTATTAGGATTTTATTTTGCAGCTACTAAAGAAATTGTTGCTAGAGAAAGCGATTAGAATACGGCATGCTTCAGATGAGCACTCCTTAGACAACGATTTTCTCAAGGCGATTTGTAAAAAAAATCGAAAGACATGTTAGGCCTGGCACTTCATACCTCTACCCCTGAACTGGGTTTAGCCATCAGTGATTTTGAAACGATCCATCGTCAGCAAACTTGGCAGCTAGGTCGTGACTTATCCAGTCAACTCCATGCTCTACTCCAAGGGTTTTTGCCCCCCCAGAACTGGCAAGATCTGACGTTTATTGCTGTATGCATTGGACCTGGTGGTTTTACGGGTACCCGGATTGGTGTGGCAACTGCCCGAACGTTGGCACAACAGTTAGATATTCCCCTATTGGGTATTTCTGCTTTGGCTGCTGTTGCCCACCATCGAGTCACCGCGTCTGGCCCACCCTCGGAGTCCATAGTGGAAACTCACAAAACAGCTACTGATCTGGCTATCACCATGCCTGCTAAACGAGGGGCTGTGTATGGTGCGGTTTACCACTGGACTGGAGAAAGTCTGACCTTAAAGCTAGAAGATACGGTGCTGAGCGCAAGTGATTGGAACCTGAAGCAATCCCACTGGTCTCAACCCCTGGTAAAAATAGTTCTAGATTCAGGTGTTGGGCTGGCCGAAACAACCTCGTCCCTGTTACAGCTTGGATATGAGCGTCTGCAAATGGATAAGATATCTAACTGGCGACAGGTCGTTCCGTTCTACGGTCAACATCCAGTAACTGTTTGAGAGGTTAGTCTTGATTGGCCTGACCGTCGCGGCGACCCAACTCATATACGCCGCTGCCTATGCAGGTAATAATGCCAACGCTTACGGTCCAGCTACGACCCATGCTGATATCTAGTAAATAGTTGCAAAGACCGCCAGCGACTAAAAACGGCACAATACTCATTACTGATGCATAGAGTTCTGCTTGCCCAGTAGAGGATGTTGTGTCAGCGGATGCTAACCAGCCCATAGCCTGTTGCTCCAGAGCCTCCACCAAGCGCAGAACCAGGGGCGAAAACATCAGATAGAGGGCCAAAGCCCATAAAAACATTCCAGAAATCCAGGCTGGATCAAAAATCATTGGATAAAGAAAATTATTAAGACTGAGCTCTGAGATGAACGGGGCTATGAACTTCTAGGTTGAAAATTGCAAATCTTCTTCAAGAATATTCACTCTCTATAAATTAGGCTAAATGATTTGCTGCGTTCTGTCGTCTTTGCTGCCTTATCTTGGACCGTTGAGCGAGAATTTTGATTTAGTTAATTAGCGCTTTACTGTAACCGTAGTACCTATATCAACATAGGTATACAGGTCTTCAATGTCTTCATTAAGCATACGAATACAGCCATGGGAAATAGCTTCCCCAATTAAGCGTTCCTCATTGGTGCCGTGAAAACCAATTTCGCCATCCTTGGTTGATAAAAAGCCGATCCATCGAGAACCCAAGGGATTTTCCTTACCTGCTTTGATTAACTCTCCAGTGATTGGATGTTGCCATGTAGGATACTTCTGCTTTTGAGTGATGCTAAAGCTGCCCTCGGGGGTTTCCCACTCTTCTTGACCAATGGCGATGAGATATTCTTTGACGATGTCGCCTTTTTGGTACACATTTACTGTACGAGCATCCAGCTGCACCACAATTTCAATATCTGATTGTTTAAAGCGCCGTGCGAAGCTTGGGCGGCGACCGTTGGTTATGGAGATGCGAGTAAGGAGGTTATTGCCCTCCTGGCTTGGTCGAGCATTTGCGGCTTTCCAATCAAAGGGATCTTGCAACTCCAGTAAGGCTAGTCCAAGGGCAGAACCAACGCATAGTAAAGCAAAGCTGCGAGCTAAGGGATGAAGACCTTGCATTACAAAGGATTGGAAAACGTAGGATAGAAAACGGTATGCACTTGGAAGCGTCGTACTCCTGAATATCTTACCTATTTCAACCTATTACGGTTGTTTTACGATATCTGTTTTATGGGCTGCTCATACTTCTCAGCATACTTTTGTGCAGCCCCCATGGCTTTGTCCCTGAGTTGTTAGAATCAGTAGTATTGTCAAAACTTTATCTGACGTAGCAACTCCATTCGTAAAGGCAGGGTAGTGTGACGGTTAAACCAGACTGGCTGAGAGTTAAAGCCCCCCAATGGGAAAGGGTCGGCAATGTCAAAGGTATTTTGCAGGATCTCGCTCTCAACACAGTGTGCGAAGAAGCTTCCTGCCCCAACATTGGTGAGTGCTTCAATGCTGGAACGGCCACATTTTTAATCATGGGCCCAGCTTGCACGCGAGCCTGTCCCTATTGCGATATTGATTTTGAGAAAAAGCCCCAGGCGTTAGACCCAACCGAGCCTCTGCGTTTAGGTGAGGCTGTGCGGCGGATGGGCCTGAACCATGTAGTCATCACTTCAGTAAACCGAGACGATCTACCCGATGGTGGTGCTAGTCAGTTTGTGCGCTGCATTGAAGAGACTCGAAAACTTTCGCCCAATACCACCATTGAGGTGCTGATTCCTGACTTGTGCGGTAATTGGGATGCTTTAGAAACTATTTTGTCGGCAGCTCCTGAGGTGATGAATCACAATACGGAGACAATTCCTAGACTCTATAAGCGTGTGCGTCCCCAAGGTGACTATCAGCGCAGCTTGGAACTACTCAAACGTACCCGTGAAATTGCTCCATGGGCCTACACCAAGTCAGGAATCATGGTGGGTCTGGGGGAAACTAATGAGGAAGTCCGCCAGGTCATGGCTGGCTTACGCGCTGTAGACTGCGATATCCTTACCATTGGTCAATATTTGCAGCCTACTCAAAAACACCTTGGTGTGAAAGATTTCATTACCCCCGAACAGTTTGATCAGTGGCGAGAGGCTGGAGAAGCGATGGGCTTTTTGCAGGTTGTATCGTCTCCTCTGACACGCAGTTCTTACCATGCGGAAGAGGTACGACGGCTGATGGCTGAGTATCCTCGCCCTCGTCCGCAAACTGTGTAGGCCGCAATCAGAAAAAATTAATTAGCTAGTCAATAGTGATAGTGCCTTTTGTAGTGTTTGTTGCACCGATGCTGCAGAGGTTTGTAGGGCAGCCTGCTCATCGTTGGTGAGCGAGAGTTCTATTATGGAAGCTGCCCCATTGTGGTCAAGACGACAGGGTACACCCAAATAGATATCTTTGAGCCCGTATTGCCCCTCAAGATAGGCTGAAACGGGTAGTATGGCTGACTGGTTTTGCAGAATTGCAGCCACCATTGTTGCTGTTGCGGCCGCAGGTGCGTAAAATGCTCCGCCGGTTTTGAGATGATTCACAATTTCTGCGCCACCATGGCGGGTGCGATCTACCAGTTGCTGAACTTTGTTCAGTGACATTAGTTCAGTGAGAGGGATGCCACTGACGGTGGTGTAGCTAATCAGCGGTACCATCAGATCACCATGTCCTCCCAATACCATGGTTGATACATCCTGTGGCGGAACCTCTAATTCCTGCGCAATAAAGGTGCGAAATCTTGCTGAATCTAGTACTCCGGCCTGTCCGATGACTTGACGGGGAGGAAGCCCACTGGTTTGCCAGGCTAGATAGGTCATTACATCTAATGGATTAGTGACCAAGATGAAATGGGCATCGGGAGAGTGGGGCAGAGCCTGTGACATGACGTCTAGAATGATGCCGCCGTTCACCTTGAGTAGATCATCCCTGGACATGCCTGGCTTGCGTGGGAGCCCAGCGGTAATCACAATTACCTGTGAATTGGCTGTATCTGGGTAGTCGTTGGTTCCAGTAATACTATAGCTATACCCTTCTAGGGGGCGTGCCTCAGCCATGTCGAGGGCTAATCCCTGGGGGCGACCTTCGACGATATCTAGTAGAACCACATGGCCTAGGTTTTGGGCCAGTAAACACCGAGCAAGGCTGGCACCTACATTGCCTGCGCCAATGACAGTGATTTTGGGGATTGCGATCGCAGCTTTATTAACAACTGCTTTCTGAGGAGATGGAATAGTGACTACCATAGGGACTCCCAATAGACAGCTTGAGGGCACCTCAGCTAATCAATTGCCCAGCTACCCAACGATGCGGCCCACGTAATCAACGGATGTGAACCACACTTCCATTGTGTCCGGGGCTACTTGTACTTGGGAGTATCCCATCAGGATTCTTAATACGTTGTCAGTCTTACTTAAACGCTTCCAACTGCTCTACCTGGAGCCAAATATTGGGGGTGGGTACTCGGCCAAATTTCACCAGGGCGTAGTCATCGCGAATTTCTAAAATTTCACCTTGAGTTTCAAAGATATAGGGCGGAAACCGGTTATCGCTAGCAGTGGCTTCTACGCTGTTCTCTAATTTCTCGCGCACGACGCGCACAAAAGTACCCTTTTTAATCGCCATTACTTAGAAAAATAACTGGTCAATATATTATCGCTCCTGTGGGGGCAGTGGGGAATGGGCAATAGGCGGTGGGGAAAAAATAAATAGACCTCTATTTTTGGCAGTTAGGGCAGTAGTGGGCAGAGCGTCCTGCGAGTTTGATGCGTGTGATGGGCGTTGCGCAGACACGACAGGGCTCGTTTTCGCGGTCGTATACCCAGGCGACACCGCCGTAGTTGCCATTGATGCCGTGGATATCGCGAAAGTCACTAAAGGTGGTGCCACCGGCTTCAATGCTGTCGATAAGAACTTTGCGAATGGATGTGTGTAAGCGTTTGAGGCGAGTGGGGGAAATGCGATCGCATCTCACCTTGGGGCGAATGCCACTTAAAAACAACGCCTCATCCGCATAGATATTACCGATGCCTGCCACCATGGCCTGGTCAAGCAACGCATTTTTAACAGGTTTCTGTCTACGTCCAAACCAGGCTTGCATATAGCCTACAGAAAACTCATCAGCAAAAGGTTCTGGGCCTAACCGTTGCAACCCTGTCATGATTTGCTCGGGTTGTTTGTTGGGGGGTATCCACCAAAGACGGCCAAAGGTGCGTTGGTCAACGTAACGCAGTTCTCGTTCATTCTCAAAAAAGAGGCGAACACGGCAGTGGGAAGACACCGGCATTGATTGTTCTACCCATAGAAGTTGGCCCGTCATACGTAAATGACATCCTAACCAACCAGCCGGTTGTTGCTGGCGAGCTAAAACTGCCAATAAATACTTGCCGCGACGTTGCCATGCCGTAATTTCAGCCCCCAGGACAGATGGTAGAAACTCTTCAATAGAAATGGGGTGGGCAATGCTGCGGTCTAACAGCACATCTCCACCCCGAATAGGTTGATATAGAGTAACTCGACTGAGCCCTCGTCGGACAGTTTCTACCTCAGGAAGTTCTGGCAAGGATAACTAGACAAATAACTCTGCTAATTTTACCAAGCCATCTGCAGTTGCTTGAGCTACTTAACTTCCTTCAGCTCAAATTCGCCAAAGTTGTTGGTATTAACTCCGGCATAGTTAATTTTGTCAAAACGAACAACTACTGGATACTTGATACCACTTTTATCAACGGAAGCAACCGTACCAATATCTTGAAACCAATAAGACTCCTTACGCAGGATACGTACTTTAGATCCACGCTTAACCATGAATAGTCCTCTCTTGTTCAAAGACGAGTAATGAATGCGAGCAGCAAGCTACCTGTTCACCAGGGTACTACTCCTCTGAACCGAACTCACAGTCTTGCCATTTAAGAATTGTTGCATATCGAAGATTTTAGCAATAATTCTTTAGAAAATGCCGAATAAAAAACAAACTACACCCTACGCAACAAAATCAGAGCGGATACAGAAAAACCCCCTAACCTTACAGCTAGAGGGTTTTAAAATAAGAAAATTAGATGTAGCTTGAATAACTTGGAATTACCCAGATGCCAGCAGGACTCGGTAGAGTTGGCAAAGCACCAATTGTTGACACTGTTTCTGCTGCAGGTTCTTCTTCCACAGGCGCTTCTTCGGTTGATGTCACGAAACGCTCTACTTCGATGCCGTTTTCCACCAGAATTACACGGGGTTCAGCTGAACGTGCATCAATGCGTTTGACAACAACACTGCCTCCAGCAATTCTTTCGCCTTGTCTGACATAGCGCTCAATTTCATTAGGAGCCTTAACAATTGCGTAAGGAGCCCCTCCGATTTGGATAACCCCTGATACTCGAACAGCTCTAGCTGTCGTTGGCTGTGGGATTTCGGGCAATGCCGCTATCTCAGCACGACCTGATTCAACTCGGCGTTGTTCCGCGAGGTCTGGGCGCTGCTGAGGGTTATTACTTCCAGGGCCTACCGTTCCAGGTCCTGCTGCAACTGTGCGGCCAGCCTCAGTCCCAGCATTAGTCGCCGTCGTGCCATCGTCTTCGGGCAAAATCGGCTCAGGAGGGATGAGGGGAATCGTTAGCTCTGCAAAGGGATCATTACGAGTGCGTTCCACTCCAATTGCTCGTTCGTTTGGATCAGTAGACTGAATCAGGTCACGAGCAACGATGGTGGGAGAATTTTCTGAGACCGCAACTACATTACCGGAATCCTCTCCCCCTGGAATATCAGGAAGCTCACCTTCTGACGTTTCTACTGGTTGAGTTGTTTGTTCCGTTGGGGTAGCTGGATCCTCAGCAACATCATCGCTGTTGCGATTAAAGAATCCACAACCGCTCAGGGAAATTGCCCCAGTTGTTATTAGCAATACCAAGAGCAGACGATGCATCTTTTCAATCCTCCAAGGACTTGTGTTCGCAAAGTATAAAGCAAGATATGCCGAATGCATAGAGTTTAGGCAAAATCTTTTTCCTCACCTTCGGCGGGAGCCATTAAATCGCGCAGTCGCTTAAGTCCGCTTTTAACTCGACGTGAAACCGTAACAGCACTAATACCTAGGCGTTCGGCTGTTTCCTTTTGAGTCAGGTCGTGTAAAAATACAAATTCTAAGACTTCTTGAGTTCTACGCTCTAGCTGAGCCAGCCCCTGTTGGAGGCGAATACGATCTTCTTGAGCCAGCTGAAAGCTGCGGTACTTTGGATCGGGCAATAAATCACTGAGGGAAGCAGAGCCACTGCCTTCATCTTGAATAGGGGCGTCTAGACTTAGCAGTGAACGGTTCCGGCTGGCTAATTTAACGTCTTGCCATTCCTGAACACTGATTTTCAGGTGATCGGCGATTTCCTGATCCGTGGGCTTACGGTCTAGCTTTTCTTGGAGTTGTCGAATAACTCGAGCTGATTGATGTTGTAATGACTGCCAACGTCTTGGAATGCGAACGATGGCGCTGCGATCTCGTAAATAGTGCTGAATTTCGCCACGAATGTAGGGAATAGCGAAAGAGCTGAAGGCATAGCCTTTAGACATGTCAAAGCGCTCAATGGCCCTAATCAGTCCCAAGCTGCCGACCTGCATCAGGTCATCAAAGGTTTCGTTGGAGTGGTAAAGCCAATGGTGGGCTTCGCGACGCACCAGACCGAGATTCATTTTAACCAACTTGTTACGTAGCTCAGGTGAATCATTCTTTTGATAATCATTCAGCAGCTCTAGAGTCTCGCTTTTGAGTGCTTTGTTGAGTTTGGACGACATGGGAAACCCCTTTGACATGTACATGCTCAACTCTATGCCCACTGGGATAGATGCAATATTGAGCTACGAAAGACAGAAACTTAATTGAAAAACTGGAACTTAAACCATGGGTTCAATGTGGTGACTTCATAGTGAAGATCAAGGTTCAAGATCACAGTGATTCAAATCACAGCTTCAAACTGTCAAAGCCAGCCTAATTTCTGGCAGCCTGCTCAAACAAGGACGTATACACGGAAATTTAGGGTGACGGACATGCGTATGTTTAACGTCAAAGCCGTAATCTTTACGATGCCTTCATGTATTGTGTCTGTCCTTAAAGCAAAAAAGGGAAGATAGTTCCGGAGAACTACCTTCCCTCTTCAAAATTACCTTAGTGAAAATGCCTACTAGAGTAGAGCCATCCCCACTGGGTGCTTAGCTCTTAAGCGTCAAGTGCTTCTACACGACCATAGAACAAGCCTTGTACGCGAACGTCTGACGGCTCTGCAGTTCCCATGTCAGTGTCAGAAGGTTGCTCACATTCGAACGTACCAGCAATTTCGCCAGTCACACTATCAACTTTCTCAACTTGTAGAGACATGGTGCCTTGCCCAACTTTGAAGGCTTTCATATTCTCTTTGATCAGTTCTTCTGTATCACCACCAGCTGGCAAGGCCACTGCTGTGTCGTAACCTGTGGTCAAACCACGACCTTTTGGATCTAAGAAGTTAGATGTGCGGTAAGAAGGGACACGGTAGTCGCCAATGAAGTCAGTGGATGACGTAATGGCATTTAGTCCAGCCTGTGATTGTGCAACTAGACCCTTAATAGTGAATAGAAAAGGCACTTCCTCTCCACCTGGAAGTAGAACGGTCACAGCCTGAAAATCCATGCCGTCTATCTCAGTGAAAAGCAGACTGCCGTCAGGATTAATTTCTAAAGAACCACGCACCTGGTCCAAACTAGAGGTGTAACGAGTCAAAGACTTACCAGAAATAAACTCAGCTTCCCGACGCTTGTTAGCAGGCTCTTCCTTTACAAAATAACTAGTCGGCTCTAAGCATAGACCCGCAATCTGATAAGACTTGCCACTGTCAATAGCAATCTCCCCGCGACGAACGCTAGAAATTTGAGGACAGCTGTTGGCTAAACCTGTATTTCTGATCTGATCGTAAGTTAGGGGAGTGTTGCTGTCAGCACTAGGAGCATCGCTACATGCTGTTAGTACACCCATGCAGAGTGCTAGAAATGCAACGATTAGGGCACGATACCTCATGGTAAACCTCAAACAAAAAAGATTTATGTAAGAAAATTTGTCAGTGGTTAT
Organism: Leptolyngbya sp. PCC 7375; assembly: GCF_000316115.1. GTDB lineage: Bacteria > Cyanobacteriota > Cyanobacteriia > Phormidesmidales > Phormidesmidaceae > Leptothoe. The sequence continues at coordinate 5,544,873 of NZ_JH993797.1, read as the reverse complement.
AGAACCGACTAAGGGTTTATGACGTTGCCTATGCCTGAAGTCTTCCTTGTAAATAGAAAACCATTCATCAAGGCTTACCGAAGTCGCCCTCAGAATAGCCAACTAACCTTTCCGAAAGTATTTTACACGGACGAGTCCCCGGTGAGTCCTGAAAATTGCTAAATCTGGTGCATTGGTTAACATTGGAAGTCTGGTGATGGACCAGATGACTGGAAGAATTTGGGCTACACTATCTGCACCTTCCGGTTTCGGTGATATCAAGGAAAGGCATTGTATCTAGATGGAATTGTACTCTTCTGATAACTCTAAAGCGCAAGCTGCTGATATTGATGACATTCGAATCGCTGTCAAAGTAGCAGCTCAAAAGAGGGAAAAAGATTGTGTAGCTCTCTTAGGGATTTTAAGGCAATTGGAAGAGCTGCATCGTGATATCCGTGAAACGCTCTTTCAAGAATCATTGCCGACTAATCGACAACATTTGTATCATCTACTGCGAGACATTGAGGTCAATGGTGGGTGGCCTTATATTCAACGAATAAAACTAACGCAATTACTCGCAACGTTAGAGGCTGAGTCCACATTAGAAACATCTGAAGATTAACTACAGAGAAACATAAACATATATAAAATCAGCATTTACCAAAGAGTGATATAATCTCTCAGCTTTAAATGGCTGAATGTCTATTTCAAAGCAGCTCAAGGAGCTGATGACACAACTCAGTAGATTTTCGCAGCAGCTCTTTTTAGTTGTTCATCGTAATTGTTCACAGCTATGGTAAGTCTTAGGCATTTGAGCAAGAGCCAACGTTTGTGGTGTGGTTTGTTGGTCTTGCTGGGGGGAGTTATGGTGCATCGCCCGATGCCTGGCTTCGCGCAAGCTGGTGACCTCAACCAATACTGTCAGCTATCTCAAGCTGAGGTTGATGCTAAGGAGGCTGTGAGACAACAAGCGGCCAATGGAGATGCCGTTGCGATCGCACAGTATCGCGATCTGCTCAAACGTCATTCAGATATGTTGCAAACCTGTCGGCAGCGTCAATGGCCTCGCCAGCAGGCGACCTGGATTCGTTTATACCCCTGTGATTTAAGACCCGGAGTGCTGGATGCTCTAATGGATCGAGTCATTAATTTGGGCTATACCGAGATCTATGTCGAGGTGTTTTACAACGGTCAGGTGCTGCTTCCTAAGCGGGATAATCGCACTGCCTGGCCCAGTGTTGTGCAACAGCGCGGCTATGAAAACCGTGATTTGTTAGCAGATGCGATCGCAGCAGGTCGTAAGCGAGGTCTCAAAGTACATGCCTGGATGTTCACCATGAATTTTGGCTATTCCTATGGCCAACGTCGAGATCGTCAGCAGGTACTGGCCCGTAATGGTAACGGTGAAACGACCTCAGCATTTGCCAGTCGCGGCGGTAGTAATAATCCAGAAGAAATCTTTATCGACCCCTATAACTACCAAGCCCAGAACGACTATTTGCGCATGTTGCAGGAAATATTGCAACGCAGGCCAGACGGCGTACTTTTTGACTACATTCGATATCCCCGAGGCATTGGCAGTTACTCTGTTGCAGGTCAAGTTAGTGATCTCTGGATTTATGGCACTGCGGCACAAAATTCCCTACTTCAGAGAGCCGTAAATAATAAAGGTAGAGAACTGATTCGACAGTTTCTCACCCGAGGATACTTAACAGAGGGCGATTTAGAACGAGTGGACAGACAATTCCCTAATGAACCTGAACCGCTGTGGCAAAGCCGACGACAAGCCAACGGCACGAGCGATGTGCCAGCTTCAGTCCGTCGCCCTGCTCTACAGTTAGAGCTGTGGCGTTTAAGTGTTGCCCATGCCGTTCAGGGAGTCATTGACTTTCTCACCACAGTTAGCCAACCCGTAAGACAACAAAATATTCCAACAGGTGTGGTCTTTTTCCCCACGGCCAATCAGCCTGTAGGCACTCAAGGGTATGACTCCCGCTTGCAACACTGGAATCGTTTTCCCACATCCATGAGCTGGCATCCAATGGCCTATAGCATCTGCGGTAACACCCGCTGCATTGTGCAAGAGGTGCAAATGGTACTACGGCAGAACAGTGCTAATAATGTGCGTCCTGCATTGGCAGGCGTATGGGGTAAATCAATTAATAACAGACCCTCCTTAGAAGCTCAGATGTCAGCGATCCAGCAAGCAACCCCAAATATTAATTCAGTGAGCCATTTTGCCTATTCTTGGCAAGACCCAGAATTTGACCGAGTCAGAAAGTTTTGTGAATTGCCGTAGCTCAGATGCCTTCTTTAAAGAAGAAGCTGCGATAGCATTTCGTGAAAGTTACTGTTAAGTTTCGTTCTCTTTAAGGACGGTATATCGTCCAAAGATTGGCAAACAAAAAGTAAGTAAAGGCCAAACGTGATAACTAGAGCATGCCATAAACGCTGTCTCATGATAGTTACCCTCACACATCATGGCTACTTAGCTTATGGGGGTCTCCCCAGCTCTGCGACTGGTCATGTTACGTAAATGAAAGTGTCACATCACAGAGTTGTTTACAGATGTGAATTTAGACCTTGCCTCAAGAATCTACTACCCAATCCGAATTCATTAAGCCCGATTAAAAATGGACAATCCTGTAGGGGTACTCCCTTGTGGATGTCCCTCGGTACCGGGCGCTTATCAGTCAGGATTTTGTATAAAACCTTTATAAAAAGCCCCCTTAGACCTAAAGAGTCTAAAGGGGCTTTTTATAGATTAATTAATAATTGAGGGTGTGTCGGGCTGGTAATGATGCCTTGCTCAGAAATGCATTAATCGTTTACTCAACACCCTCAATACGGTTCTCTACTTCTTCATAGAGTTCCTGTAAACGTTCGATGTTGTCGTCGCTAGTTTCCCAATAGCCTCGACCATTGACTTCCAACAGTGTTGTTACCATGCGACGGAATGAGTTGGGATTCAAGTCCATGAGCCGCTTACACATCTCCTCATCCTGGATAAATGTGGTGTTGGCATCTTCATAAACCCAGTTGTCCACAGCATCAGCAGTCGCTGACCATCCCATGGTGTTCACCAAGCGGTTAGATAACTCACGCACACCTTCGTAGCCGTTGGCTAGCATGCCCTCGTACCACTTCGGATTTAGCAGTTTAGTCCGAGAGTCTAAACGAACAGTTTCCGAAAGGGTTCTGACTTGAGCATTTGCTGTAGTCGTATCTGCCACAAAGGAAGCAGGCTTTGTCCCGTCACCCCGTAGCTGACCAATCACCTTAGTGGGGTCAGAATCAAAGTAGTGGGAAACGTCAGTTAGAGAAATTTCCGAAGAATCTAGATTCTGGAAAGTAACATCAGCTGTTTTTAGGGACGCCTCAAACAAATCACGGGACTGGTCCATCACACCCGGATTGTCTGAGTTGAAAGCAAAGGACTTGCGCTTGAGGTACATTTCCTGAAGCTCAGACTCCTCCTCCCAGCTACTGTTCTCAACCGCCAGGTTAACGTTAGCAGCATAAGAACCAGAAGCGTTTGAGAAGATGCGAGTCGCTGCTTCTCGTACTGATAGCCCCATTTCTTCAGCCTGCTTCAAAGCATGCTTACGAACGAAGTTCATTTCCAGAGGCTCATCGGCTTCAGCAGCCATTTTCACAGCCCGATCTAGCAGAGCCATCTGGTTGACGAACAAGTCGCGGAATACGCCAGAACAGTTAATCACCACGTCAATCCGGGGTCGACCGAGCTCCTCTAGAGGAACAATCTCCAGCTTATTCACGCGGCCTAGGGCATCAGGTACTGGCTTAACCCCAACGAACCAAAGCATCTGAGCTAGGGACTCACCGTAGGTCTTAATGTTGTCAGTTCCCCAAAGAACAGAAGCAATTGTCTCAGGATACTGACCGCCATTGTCCTGGCGCTGACGCTCTAGGAGGCGATCAACCACCACCTTGGCAGACTGAACAGCTGCGGTGGTAGGAATGGACTGAGGGTCCAGGGCGTGGATGTTTTTGCCGGTAGGCAATACATCTGGGTTACGAATGGGGTCACCACCAGGTCCAGGTAGGATGTAATCTCCATCTAATGCTCTGAGTAAAGAAGACAGCTCGTTATCGGCAACAACCTGCTTCAGACAGAACTGTAGATACTCAAACAAAGGCTTAAGAGCTTCCTCGTCTACATTTTTGTAGCCAAGATTGTGAAGCGCTTCCACCCAAGGATCTTTGCGCTTGCCAAAGTTAAAGAACTTCAGCATGGTCTTCAAGGATACTCGACCCTCAGCGTCCAATTGTTCATTAACAATGGCACCAACAGCGGCACGAGTCGCTTCATTGATTTCGTACAGCAGCTGTACATCATCTAAGACACCCAGATCGCTGTTGTTGTAGATTTCATCGATATCTCGTTCAAGACTCTCCGCAATGATGCGCTGAAGGCTCTTGAAACCTTCCTCCTCACGGTCGAGACCTGCAATGTTCACCAGGGTGGCTACGGCTTCCTCTGCTGTAGGGGGCTTGCCGATGACATGGAGACCACAGGGTAGCAGCCGAGATTCGATTTCCATCAGCTTGATGTAAATCTTGCCCACCAGGGTGTCGCGGTCGTCCTTACTAATGTCGCTAGCGTCTTCTACATCAGGAAGGACAACGTCGCGATCTAAGTTGACTTGGCGTGCCTTCTCAATGATGGCATTGACAATAGAAATCGCTCGACCGCCTTCTTTGAGCCCCTGGTAAGAACCAATCAGCTCGCTTAGCTCCTTCAGTCCCTTGTACAAACCTGCATTCTCAGCAGGCGGTGTCAGGTAGCTGATGGTTTCTGCATAGCCACGACGCTTAGCAATGGTGGCCTCAGAGGGATTGTTGGCAGCATAGTAGTAGAGATTTGGAGTACTGCCGATGAGGTTGTCGGGGTAGCACTGCCCTGACATACCCATTTGCTTGCCAGGCATAAACTCCAGGGAGCCATGGGTACCAAAATGCAGAACTGCATCTGCCTTCCAAATCTTTTCGATGAAGGTGTAGTAAGCGGCAAAGCCATGGTGGGGGCTAGCGGACCGGGAGAACAGCAACCGCATGGGATCACCTTCGTAACCAAAGGTGGGTTGTACACCGATAAATAAGTTGCCGAAGGTCTTACCGTATACCAACAGATTCTGGCCGTCAGTATTGAGGGTGCCTGGCGGTGGTCCCCAGTTCTCTTCTAAGCGCTCTGAGTAAGGAGTCAGTTTTTCGTACTCAGCCACTGACATGCGGTAAGCAACGTTGAGTTCAGGGCTGTTGTATTGAGCCTGGGCATCGTTGATAACTTCCAGCATCAGAGCTTCTGCCGACTCAGGCATGCCTTCGATGGTGTAGCCCTGCTCTTTCATTTCGGCCATGGCTTCATAGATGGAGCCAAAGACGTTTAGATAGGCAGCAGTACCGACGTTACCCTTGTCGGGGGGGAAACTAAAGACGGTAATGGCTAGCTTTTTATTGGCACGTTCGACACGACGTAGGTTGGCCCATTTCAGAGCACGCTGGGAAATCATTTCTACCCGGTCTTGCAGAGTAATAGCGCGACCGGTCATGCCATCACGGCCAGAAACCACAATCGGATCGATGGCACCATCTAACTCAGGAATTGCCATCTGTAGGGCTACCTGAATGGGGTGCAGACCCAGGTCGCTGCCTTCCCACTCTTCAGTGGTTTGAAAGACTAGGGGAAGAGCCACCATATAGGGACGATTCAGCTTCTGGAGTGACTCAATCGCCTTGGGATGATCTTGACGAGCAGGACCACCTACCAGGGCAAAACCAGTTAGAGAAATAACGGAATCAACCAGGGGCTCTTGAGTAACAGGTTCGTAGAAGAACTGCTCCACAGGTTTAGAGAAGTCCAGGCCGCCAGCAAAGACGGGGATCACGCGAGCGCCTAGGTACTCCAGCTCCTGCACCATGGATACATAGTGCGCTTCATCACCAGTCACTAGGTGGGTGCGCTGTAGAACAATACCAACGCAGGGAGCTTGGTCCCGTTTATGGGACGCAGGTAAATCCTGGCGGAAGCTATACCAGTTAAGGTATTCCTTGACATCTTCATACATGCAAGGAGCCAGGGGGTGCCAGATACCGGTATCGGGATAAGTGACAGGCTCGTTGTACTCCATATTTTGAGGAGCACCTTCGATTTGCTTATCGCCGAACATGTAGCGATCGGCCAACATGAGCATGAAGTTCTCCAGGTTCTCAGGAGAACCGCCCAGCCAGTACTGGAAGCTGAGCATGAAGTTACGGGCATCTTGAGCTTTGTCTACTGGGAGATACTTGAGCACCTTTGGCAGAGTGCGCAAAAGCTTGAGCATGGCATCTTCAAAGCTGCCACCCTGCTTTTGGCGACGCTTTTTCATGAATTCGCCAATGGCACTCTTGGACTGACCCAACTGAGCCATGGAGAAGCTGCCCATTTTGTTGAGGCGCATCACCTGAGGCATGGATGGGAAAACCACGGCCACGTCAAGATTGTCACGGTGAGGTTTAACAGCAGTGGCAACTTTCTCGGCCAGTTCTTCAATAAAGATTAGGGAAGCAACAAAGACGTTGGCTTCAGAAACGTCCTTCTTAAATGCTTCGTAATTGTTATTATCGCGAAGTTCCTCAATTAGATAACCGCTAACTTCTACTGCTATGTGGGGATTATTAGCGTTGATGGACTTAACAGCTGCTGACAGAGCGCTTTGATACTGTGGCTCTAAGACGACGTAGACCACTTTCATCAAGGACCGTTCGCCAAGGTTCTCGGGTGAGATGTGTCTCACAGTGGGCTTGACGTTGGTGAACATGCAGTTTACTCCTTCCTCTGTGTGTGCTCGCTTGCAATGGGGGGTGATGACTGCCGCCTAGCATTTGAAACCCAGGAAAACCTTGGGCATTGCTACCGGTGGGACTCATTAGGAAATCGCAATTGACCTAGTAATCACAAAAACGTTTAAAGAACGCTTTACAAAAGTGAATTGATTACTGTAATGAGAAACATTCCATAACATCTGAACAGGTTTTTAAACCTATTGTGTTTGTATCAGAAAATCCCTGCTGACTAGGGATACAGCTATAGATGCGATACAAAATGACATATTGACTCTCGCTTTTTGTAACGAATTCGTTACAAAAAGCGAGAGCGTTACTAACTCTTATACTTCAAATAAAGCAAAAAGATAATGATTGACAAAAGCTATATTTTGTGAATTTCTGATGATTCCTTTGGATTTGTCTCGTTTTCTTGGGCTCACGTTTTTACTGAAGCAATCTTCCATAAGATTTGATGTGTAAGAGATGTTCTCCGTTTGTTTTTTGGGGTTGACTATGCGGATTTTGGTGATGGGTGGGACGCGATTTATTGGGGTGTATCTGACCCGGTTGCTATTGGCGGCAGGTCATAGGGTGACGTTGCTGAATCGCGGAAATCGTCCTGCGCCTGATGGTGTGGAGGTGGTGAGGTGCGATCGCAAATCCCCTGAAGATCTCAAAGCCGCCCTCGCTGGCAAAACCTTTGATGCCATTTACGACAACAATGGTCGTGAGCTTGGCGATACCCAGCCCCTAGTCGAGTTATTTGGTGGCACAGTACAGCAGTTTATCTATGTCAGCTCGGCCGGTGTGTATCTCAAAAGCGAGCAGATGCCCCATGTCGAAGGCGACCCTGTGGACCCTAGCAGTCGGCACAAAGGTAAACACCACACCGAAGACTATTTAATCGAGCAGGGAGTCCCCTTTACCGCTATTCGACCTGTCTACATCTATGGCCCCCAGAACTATAATCCTCTAGAAAAATGGTTCTTTGACCGCATTAGTCATGACAGACCACTGCCCATTCCCGGTAATGGCAAAGCCATTACTCAGCTAGGACATTGTGAAGACTTAGCCCAAGCCATGGTTTCTGTGCTCGGTAATCCCAAAGCGATTGGGCAGGTCTACAACATCTCAGGCGAGCGCTACGTTACCTTTGATGGCCTTGCCCATGCCTGTGCTGAGGCCATGGGTAAACCTGTGCCAGATATTCGCCACTACGACCCAAGTCAGTTTGACTTTGGTAAGCGCAAAGCATTTCCCATGAGAGTTCAGCATTTCTTTACGTCCATTGGTAAAGCTCAAAGCGATCTAGGTTGGACGCCAAAATATAGCCTGGTCAATGGCCTTAAGGATTCCTATCAAAATGATTACTGCCAGTCAGAGCAGGCTGTGGACTTTGAATTAGACGATCAGATTTTGACATCTGTCTAGTTTTAGGCTGCCAACCCGCCCCATAACCGAAATCCAGGTTCGGTAACCCCCCCTTCAGAGAATTGCTCTGGATTAGCACTATAGTAATGAGCTTTTAAGAAACCAATTTTAAGGTTCACATTAAAAGCGGTGCTATTGCTGATTAGCTGGATGTGCCGATCCGAAGTTAATTCTGTCGGCCAGGATTTCCCAAATTAAGTCCTTCCGAGGATCAGCAATGCCGAAGATATGATTCGCCGGAGCAATTGATATGGGAAAAGTAGTTGGAATTGACTTAGGAACCACAAACTCTGTGGTTGCTGTAATGGAAGGGGGTAAGCCCACTGTCATCGCAAATGCAGAAGGCTTTCGTACTACGCCCTCTGTGGTGGCCTATGCCAAGAGTGGCGATCGCCTGGTGGGTCAGATCGCTAAGCGCCAGGCCGTTATGAACCCCATGAATACGTTTTACTCTGTAAAGCGTTTCATTGGTCGTCGCAACGATGAGGTTAGCAACGAATCCTCAGAGGTGCCCTACAACGTTCTTAACGTAAACGGCAACGTCAAGATTGAGTGCACTAACGCTGACAAGCAATTTGCACCTGAAGAAATTGCTGCCCAGGTACTACGTAAACTAGCGGACGATGCTAGTAAATACCTTGGCGACCAAGTTACCCAAGCGGTAATTACTGTTCCGGCTTACTTTAATGACTCCCAACGTCAGGCAACCAAAGACGCGGGGCGGATTGCGGGTCTTGAGGTACTGCGAATTATTAACGAGCCTACAGCTGCTGCACTTGCTTACGGTCTTGATAAGAAGAGCAACGAAACCATTCTTGTCTTTGACTTGGGTGGTGGTACCTTCGACGTGTCCATTCTGGAAGTAGGTGACGGTGTCTTCGAAGTATTGTCTACTTCTGGTGACACCCACCTAGGGGGTGATGACTTTGATAAAAAGATCGTCGATCACCTAGCTGAGCAGTTTATGTCTCAAGAGGGCATTGATCTGCGTAAGGATAAGCAGGCTCTACAGCGTCTAACTGAGGCGGCTGAGAAAGCCAAGATTGAGCTTTCCAGCGTTACCCAGGCAGAAATCAACCTGCCCTTTATTACTGCAACTCAGGATGGCCCTAAGCATTTGGACTTGACCCTAACTCGGGCGAAGTTTGAGGAGCTAGCCTCTGACCTGATTGACCGCTGCGGTGTGCCCGTAGAGAATGCGATTCGTGATGCCAAGCTAGCCAAGGGCGACATCAACGAAATCGTACTGGTGGGTGGTTCCACCCGTATTCCTGCGGTTCAGGAACTGGTTACTAAGATTCTGGGTAAAGAGCCTAACCAGAGCGTTAACCCTGACGAAGTTGTTGCGATTGGTGCAGCAATTCAGGGGGGTGTACTGGCGGGTGAAGTTAAGGACATCCTGCTACTGGACGTTACCCCCCTATCCTTGGGTGTGGAAACTCTGGGTGGCGTTATGACCAAGCTCATCCCCAGAAACACCACAATTCCTACCAAGAAGTCTGAGGTGTTCTCCACAGCGGTGGATGGGCAGACCAATGTTGAAATCCACGTTCTCCAAGGTGAGCGTGAGATGGCCAACGATAACAAGGACCTGGGTGTGTTCCGTCTAGACGGAATTCCTCCTGCTCCCCGTGGTGTACCTCAGATTGAGGTGACGTTTGATATCGATGCTAACGGTATCTTGAATGTGACCGCCAAGGATAAGGGCACTGGTAAGGAGCAGTCCATTAGCATCACTGGTGCGTCCACCCTATCTGATGACGAAGTGGATCGGATGGTGCGGGATGCAGAGGCAAACTCCACTGCTGATAAAGAGCGCCGTGAGAAGATCGATGTGAGGAATCAGGCCGATTCTCTGGTTTACCAGGCTGAGAAGCAGATGGGTGAACTGGGCGATAAGATTTCTGAGGATGATAAGTCCAAGGTGGAAACTGAGATTGCTAGCCTGAAGGATGCGATCGCATCTGATGATGCTGCCAAGATCAAGGCTGGCACTGAGTCCTTACAGCAGGCCCTGTTTGCCCTCAGCAGCAATATGTACGGTGGTGCTGACGCAGCGGCTGCGGCAGCTGATCCAGGTGCTGCTGGCGGCGATGCTCCCAGCGGTGGCGGTGACGATGATGTCATCGATGCTGAATTCTCAGAAGAAAGTGACAAGTAAATCCTGTGATGAACCACGGCAGTTGACCTGACTTAGGACAGCTGCCGTGGCATAGCCGACAAACTTGCTCCGGCTAGCAAGGGGGTGGATGGTTTTTACCATTCACCTTTTTTTGTAACTATTGATACCTGAACTCTCAGTGTAAGCTCAGGCTGTCATCATATTTAGGGACGTTTTTGTAGCCCTTGACACGTAGCCTCTCAGTTGAGATTCAGATTGCTAACCTATGCTCCTTCTTGTCAGGAAATCCTAGTTTGATGACCTGAATCGAACAACATTATGATTGCCAGCTTTGCTCCAAGCCAATCGAGCAAATTTTAATTAATTAGATAGCCACTGTTTGTTGCCTTGGGCAATACACAAGTTTTTCAGGCATGGGTCTGAGGAATTTTTAGGTGCCTGCTATTTAGTCAGAATTCGTGTTTGGTGACAGAGTCTGCTGCGTTGAAATGTGTGGTGATTAAGGAAAAAAAATGGTTTCTAATTCAATGCGCAAAGTGCTGTTGGCCAGTGTTTTATTAACTGCAACATCCGGCCATGCTGTGGCAGCAGAAACGGTTGCTACAGATGGCTCATCTTTAGGAAATTCCACCATTCAGCTAGCTCAGGTTACCAGTGTTTCTGAGCTTTCCGATGTGCTGCCATCTGACTGGGCATTCACAGCACTACAACGTCTAGTAGAAGAGTACGGTTGTATTGAAGGTTACCCTGATCGTTCTTTCCGGGGTAACCGTGCCATGACCCGTTATGAATTTGCGGCAGGTCTGAATGCTTGTTTGGATGTAGTCGTACAACTGATTGATGGCGGCAGCCCTGATGACCTGGAGACCATTCGTCGTTTGCAAGAAGAGTTTGCAGCTGAGCTAGCAACTATTCGTGGTCGTGTAGACACCCTAGAAGCCGATGTAGCTGAGCTAGAAGCGAACCAATTTTCGACAACCACCAAGCTTAAAGGTCAGTTAGACAGTCAGCTGGTTATCCCATTTGATGCCCCTGATGATTCTGAAGAAGTTACCTTCGAGTATCGTGCTCGTTTGAATTTTGATACTAGCTTCACAGGTGAAGATCGTCTGCGTCTGCGTTTGCAAGCATCAGACGACATGAATGCACCCAATGATTTCCTGGTCGATGGTCTGGCCGATTCTAGTGGCAGTGGTGGCGAAGATAACCTGCAACTCGATGATGTGCTTTATCAGTTCCCATTAGGTGAGCGCATCGATGTGGAGATTGCAGCGAACAGTCGTTCTGCTGGTCAGTTAAACAGCAGCACCATTGTTCCTTACGCTAGTAATGCAGTGGCAGAATTTGGTGAAGATGGTTTCTTTGAATCTGCGTTTGACCAAGATGGTAGCTTGGCGATTGGTACCAATATCTCTTTAACAGACAACATCGTCTTAGACTTGGCCTATTCCACCGATAATGGACAAGACTCTTCTGAAGGAATTTTCGAAGAATATGAGTACCTGGTGCAATTGAACTATCTCAGTGATGGTTTGATTGATGCTGCGGTGACCTTCCAGGATGGTGAAGATCCAGACTCCAGCGTTGATTTCTTAATTGGTGGTTTGATCAACTTTGATTTAGGCGCATTTGAGCTAGGTGGTTACTACGCCTTTATTGAAGGTGAAGATGGTCTAGACGATCAGGAAGAATGGCAGGTAGGTATTTCAGTACCTGACTTCTTGGCTCCTGGTAATGAGCTAGGCGTCTATGGTGGTGTTGCCTTTGATAATGACGTTGCTAACTTTGAAGATGATCCAGTGATCATCGAAGGCTTCTATGCCATCAAGCTCAATAAGTTCATCACCGTCACGCCTGCGGTTATCTATGCTGACCCCGATGGTGTAGATGGCAATGATGAAGACGGCTGGATTGGTGTTCTTCGCACCACGTTTAAGTTCTAAAACACGTTTTGTTTAGTTTTTCTCACACCTCAATGCAGCCACTAGCTAGGTCTTAGCTGGTGGCTTTGCTCTCATTAACGACTGTGTTGGCAACGACTGTATTGGCCTATGCCGAGGTTTAGCCCAGATATTGGGTTATTTAAGGCCAATCAGCGAAACGATGCTGTGGCCAGTGAAATACTCGATGGCAATCAAAATTAAGAAACCCACCATGGCAGCTCGTCCATTGAGCTGCTCAGCATATTCGTTAAACCCTTTTTTGGGACGTTCCAGCTTAGGACTCATGGAAGGCTTAATATCAGTCACGGTGTTAGGCACTACGTTATACCTACTTATTCTCACTATCAAAGGGAGAGTTAGTCAATGAATTTTCCTGGGTAATATCGTTCTGTCTGATTGGTGACCCTGCCTTGTTTGTGGGAGAGCTAAGCTAAGACTAGCGGCCAATTCTAGGACTGTGACTCTGGCATTGGGCGCATTCAAACCCTTTCAGCTTGGAGGTGCCTGTGCAGATTGGAGTGCCTAAAGAAGTTAAAAACCTGGAGTTTCGAGTCGGCTTGAGTCCTGGCAGTGTCAGAGTGCTCACAGAACATGAACATCAAGTTGTCGTCGAAGCTGATGCTGGAGTAGGAGCGGGATTTAGTAATACTGACTATGAGCAGGCAGGAGCCACCCTGGTTACAGCATCTGAGGCTTGGCAGCAGGCCATGGTGGTGAAGGTAAAGGAGCCATTGCCCAAGGAATATGACTATTTACAAAAGGAACAGTTGCTCTTTACCTACTTACATTTGGCTGCTAGTCACGAACTGACGGAAGCATTAATACACAGTGGTGCGACAGCTATTGCCTATGAAACCGTTGAGAAAAATCATCAGCGTCCATTACTGACCCCGATGAGCATTATTGCGGGGCGATTATCAGTGCAGTTTGGGGCCAGATTTTTAGAAAAGCAGCAGGGTGGGCGTGGCGTATTGCTAGGAGGTATTCCAGGCGTGCGTCCAGGCCATGTGGTGGTGCTGGGAGGTGGTGTCGTGGGTACTGAAGCCACCAAAATGGCCCTGGGTCTTGGGGCTCAAGTGACGCTGATTGATATCAATCTAGATCGGCTCAATCAGTTAGAAGAGTTGTTTGGTTCGCGGGTGCAGCTGCTCTATAGCAACTCCGCCAATATTGAAATGGCTGTCTCCCAGGCTGATTTACTGATTGGTGCTGTTTTGGTGCCTGGCCGACGATCGCCCACACTCGTGTCGCGTACGCTGGTGGAGCAGATGCCTGAAGGGGCAGTGATTGTAGATGTAGCGGTCGATCAGGGGGGCTGTATTGAAACTGTACGACCCACATCCCATAGTGAGCCGGTGTATGTGGAGTCGGAAGTGTTGCATTACGGTGTGCCTAATATGCCAGGTGCTGTTCCCCGTACGGCAACGGAAGCATTGAATAACAGTACCCTCCCTTACGTGTTAACTCTGGCCAATATGGGGTTGGATGCGTTGGAAAAAGATGCGGCTCTGGCGGAAGGTCTGAATGTGGTAAATCACCAGCTAGTGCATCCAGCTGTGAAAGCGACGTTTCCAGATTTGGCTTAGTTCTGTAGGTTTAACATGGCTTGGCGAGTTTGCATTTGTAGCCAGCCTACTTGTTCGTGTTTATCGAGGCGGGCCACTGGGTTAAGGGATATGGCTTTGCCAATTCTGATATCGGCGGCTCGATAACGGATGATGGACTGAACATGGGTGAGGTCGTAGTGCTTTTCTAGGTGGGGGCGTATAACGGGTGGGATAGTAATCGGTTCTAATTTCTCGGCTGTGGGTACAATCATCGTCGGTATGACCGGCACCTGGGCTACATAGGCCAGATGAGCGAAGCCTGATTGTAGCTGAGCCAGCGGGGCATCAAAGTCATTGGCAAAGATATAGTCTTCGCCTTCTGGAAAAATGCCGAGTAGTCTTCCCTGTCGTAAACGATGTAGCGCTTGCTTAATGGATGACGGTGTTGGGTAGCCTTCGGTTTTGACGGGGACCATGCCGGTTAGAGAGAGCACCTGGCTGGTAACGGGGATGTTCGTCATGTAATCGGCCACCATCCAGGCAATGTAGCGGGGTAGGGCGAAAGTTATGAGTAGGCCGTCGGTATCAGAGCGATGGTTGCAGACAATGATGGCCGCGCCACGCTGAGGAATATGGTTGATGCCGTGGGTTGCGATCGCAACTCCCCTCAATAAAAAAGGACGTAACAACCATCGCAGGCTATGGTAGACCGCTATTTGAACATCCATACCATCATCATTGAGAATAAGAGTGAACCTGACTTCATATAGGCTAACGCCTCAAGGGGGAAACCCCCATCAAAAACAAAAACGTCTATGACCCCTGACGAACTGAACAAGTTAGAGGACGATTTACGTTCTTCTGCGCTGAATATACGTATCATTGCGTTAAATACGCTGGCAAATCAATCTACTGGCATTGTTATGCCTATATTGCGGCGTTTATCAAAAGAAAGCTCTTTTTTGTTAAGGCGTTTGGCCGTAATGGGATTTGGTAATCATGCTCCAGATGACGCTGCATTGGCTAGTTTGCAGGAGTTAATGACTACAGAAACGGATGCCAATGTGCTGGCGGAGGTGGCTAATTCCCTGTATGAATTTTGGGATATATCCATACCGCTTTTAGCGCAGCTATTTGAGGCCAATGACAACTGGCTTCTGCGGCAGACTGTGTTATCAATTTTGCAAGAAAGCAACCATCCTGATGTGTTGCTTGAGGTCTCACTTAAGGCCTTAGACGATCCGACTCAAACGGTTAAAGAAACAGCGATTTTGTCCCTGCGGCAGGTGTTGATGTCGCCTCTGCAAACTGAAGCTTTAGACGCATTGACTGCGTTAGCCAATAGTCCAATTTGGCGCGATCGTTGGCGGTCGGCAACTGCCCTGACGGGGTGCGATCATCCCCAAGCCAAGCAGCTATTAATGCAATTGCAAAAAGATGAAAATCACTATGTAGTAGCGGCTGCATTAGATGCCTCGGTGGGTAGTGGTCTGTAGACAACGCCCATAAAAACGCCCCGACAAATTATTCATCAAAATTCCCCATGCCCACACCACGCGAAATTTTAGAGACCCTATTGCCTAGCCTGAAAATAGCCGCAGGCTATGCTCGAAAAATCCAGGCCAGCATAGCAATTCATCCCGATAAGTTTGACTCGGAGAACTTTTTTGCAACGGCTCTGACCGATGCGGATCTTTCCATTCAAACCTTTATTGAGGTGACCTTGTTATCACTGTTTCCAGAGATTCGTTTCTATGGTGAAGAGTTTGAGAAAACCTATAACACCAAGTATTTTCGTTCAATTGAGCTAGGTCCTCAGGATGACTATTTAGTCACCCTTGACCCCATCGACGGCACTCGGTTCTATATGGATGGTCATCCGAATTATCAGATTATTCTGACTGTTCTCAATGCCGATAGTTTCGAAGCAGTCATTGCCCTCAGCCCAGCGTTAGATCGGTTTTACTACAGCTTGCGAGGGCAAGGCACCTTTTACGGCACGCTCGCCGATGATTTAGATAGCTGTCAGCCTTTAAAAATAGAGACCCCTAAAGATCAAGTGTTGCTTAGCTGGGCACTAACTCATCTGGGAGATAGGTTAGAGGGTCAATTCGAGGCGGTTTGTGTCAAGACTGATTATTCACAGGAAGTAGCTATTCCCAATACCAATGGTTTATTGACCGGCGACTTGACCGGCGCGATTTTGGCGGCGGGGCAATTTATTGATGGGGGTGCCCTCAGCTGGATGGCTCAGGAAATGGGCTATATCATCACCGATCATCAGGGGAATCCGTTGCCTGCGCTGAGTGACTGTGAGAACTATAAGTGGCCTGGCGTGGTGGTGGGTTCATCGCCGGAGGTGCATGGAAAACTATTGAAGGCATTAGCCAGTTATGGGTAAGCGATTTGTTCTACCAAATCTGCTTCATGGTCAATGTTAAGGCAGGTAGCTCAGGATCTCCGCTAACAATTGCAGGGTTCTCCATGGTGACGACGGCTTGATCGGGTCGATAGATGTAGACAGTTTTTGTCTTGCGGTCAATCAAAAAGCCTAGGCGCAAGCCATTATCCAAATACTCTTGCATTTTGGTTTGCAAACTTTTCAGCGTATCGCTGGCTGACCGCAGCTCAATGACAAAATCAGGACAGATGGGTGCAAAGGAGGCTTGTTGCTCTGGTGTTAGGGCATGCCAGCGCTGGAGTAAGATCCAAGCCGCATCGGGAGATCGGGTTGCTCCGTTGGGTAAGGTAAAGCCACCGGATGATTCGAATACAATACCTGTGCCATCCTGGTCGGCCCAGTTAAAGAGTTGCTGAATCAAGCGACCGTTGCTGTGGCTAGTGTCAGAAAAGGCTGGTGGTGTCACGATGATGTCTCCGGTGGCGGTACGCTCAATGCGCAGCTCACGATTGGCCAGACAAAACTCAATAAAATCCTGGTGGGTCATCCCTGGCAGTTGAATGGCGAGGGGAGTGGTGGAAGGCTTGATTTGCAAGGTATTCATGGGACCGTAGCCGTTCGGTATCCATAGGTTAGCGTATGGAAAAATTCCTGAGCTATCCAGCCATCCAGGATAAGCGACTTAATTTTAGGTAGGTTGCGGAATCTATCAAGTTTTCTTTGGGTATTGTAGAAGCACTGAGCAGAGCTTGATATCTTCGCATGAAGCGATATGCCCTAGTCGTTGGTATTGGTGATTATAAATATCTGAAGGATTTGTCTAAGCCGGTGAATGATGCACAGACGGTGCATGATTTGCTCAAGGCAGAAGGAAATTTTCAGGCAGTTCGGTTACTCAATCGCAAAGTAACGGCAGCGAATTTAAAGGAGACACTCAAGCAGGTAATCCTTCAGCAAGCTAAGGATAACGACTTGCTGCTGTATTTTACGGGCCATGGCTTGGCGGCAGGGGATGAGTTTGAGCAAAAGGGGTTTTTGGCTACCTATGACTGTGAGGTGACCCTGGAGGGGAAAACGATTGTTGCCTCTAGCAATGGAGTGTCGTTTACCTGGTTAAACAATCTAATCAAAAAGGCCAACCTCAGCAGTTTGGTGATGTTTTTGGACTGCTGTGAGAGTGGGTTTGCCATAGAGAATGCTCTGCTGGAAGACAGTTTGAAGGATCTGGCAAAAAAGAACTGTTTCTTTGCAGCGGCATGTCGAAATTTTGAAAAAGCCTATGCCCTAAAGTCGGCGGAGCATAGCTTTTTTACGGGGGCATTGCTAGAGGCATTACAGCAACATCAGGGAAAAGTGACGACCTCAGATGTGCTGAGCTTTACGGAAAATAAGCTGCGGGGAGCCCGGCAAGAGCCAGTATATCTGGGGCGGGGCAGCAGCATTGTGTTGTTAGACCGTCGGCAACAGATTCAACCGGACCAGGTGAGTGATCAATGCCCTTATCAAGGGTTAAATGCGTTTACGCGGCAAACCAGACAGTTTTTCCATGGACGGGCGGAGAAGGTCAGCGAAATTTTTGATCGATTAGATCGCTGCAACTTTGTACCGGTGGTGGGACCATCGGGCATTGGTAAATCGTCGGTGGTGCGGGCGGGGCTGTTGCCACAACTGGAAGATTTTGGCTGGCATGTACTGGTAATGAAGCCAGATGATCAGCCGATGACACGCCTGCGTTTGGCTGTGAAGGATTGGTTGGATAAACAAGACGATCTATCGCGGCGAGAGCAGCAGCGATTAACCAAGGTATTTGATGATGATGGTCTGAGGATTTGGGCTGAGGCTTTGCCAGGATCTGAGCACCTTTTGCTATTGGTGGATCAGTTTGAGGAAGTGTTTACCCTGCGGAAAGAGGGAGGCCCGGCTCCTAAGGGGCAGCCGCTGCCGGATGAGCAGACTGAGTTTATTCAGCAGATTTTGGCAGTTAGTGGTTTGCCAGAGTCTCGGCTAAAGGTGGTTACCACCATGCGGTCAGACTTTATTGACCCGTGGTTGGCGACGGGGCAGCCGCCTAATGTGGTGCAGCAGCAGACGGTTTATTTGGGGCCTTTGCAGGCACAGAACCTAACCGATGCCATTGTGAAACCAGCCCAGACTCAGGGGTACGCCTTTGGGCCAGGGCTGCTAGAGCTGATTTTGAATGATGTGGAAACGGAGCCCAATAGTTTACCGCTGTTGGAGTTTGCCCTGACTGAGCTATGGGAACGACGCGATCGCGACGAGCGGTTGCTGACGGCAGCAGCCTATCGGCAAATGCAGGGACTTAAGGGAGCCTTGAATAAACGTGCTGAAGAGGAATATGCCAAGCTATCGGAATCAGAGCAAAAAAGGATTAAACAGGTATGTTTGGCGCTGGTACGTATTGGCCGCAATCAAAAAGATACGCGGCGACGACGGTTAAAGATAGAACTGCTAGACCTGGGAACAAACGAGGTTGATAAAGAGACAATTCAATATGTGATCGATGGCTTTGTGGCAGGTCGGCTGCTGGTGACCGATGGAGATGAAACCAGCGGCTATGTGGATATTGCCCATGAAGCATTGATGGCGGGTTGGCAGCGATTTGGTCAGTGGCGGCAAGAAAACCGAGACCAGCGACGACTGGTGCAGCGATTGGAAGACGCTTACGACGAATGGGTCGATAGGGAAAAAAATGATAAATATTTGCTCCAGGGTGGCTTATTAGAAGAATGGCGAGACCTGGATGCTCAGCTGGCGAATGTTTTGTTGCCTCGGGGCGAGGTGCGATCCTTTTTTACCCGGAGCGACGAACAGGAGCAGGAAAATGTAGCCAAACTTAAGCAGGCGTTAGCTGAAGTTCATCTTGAGGCTGAGGCGAGTAAGATTCGATCCAAACTCACTAATATGCCTCAATACACGGTTGAGGCTACTTTGGATGCAATTGATGCTGTGGGCTATAGTTTGAAGTCTTTCAAAGGGGAAGTTCGATATCCAATCAAGGATGCTCTGAATCGTACCTGGAGAAATTTGCGAGAAGTTGCAAAAATGCAAGGCCATGGGGATGCAATTTGGTCTGTAGCGTTTAGCCCAGATGGTTCTCGTATTGTGTCTGGTAGCGCGGACTCTACGTTGAGGCTTTGGGACTCTAGGGGGAATCCCATTGGTAAACCTTGGGTAGGGCACAGTGACTGGATTTGGTCTGTAGCGTTCAGCCCAGATGGTTCTCGTATTGTGTCTGGTAGTCGGGATACAAACTTACGCTTGTGGAGCATTGACGGTCAGTCGATTGGTTCTCCGCTAGAGGGACATCTTGGCTCTGTATTATCAGTAGCCTTCAGTCCTCAGGGGGACCGAATTATTTCAACCAGCGATGACGGCACATTACGATTTTGGGATGCAAATGGTCTGCCTTTAGGGTCTCCAATCGAGGCGCATGAAGGCTCAGTTTATTCTGTAGCGTTTAGTCCAGATGGGAATCGTATCGTATCAGGTGGTGCCGATAATACTTTGCGGCTGTGGGATTTGAAAGGCAATTCTATTGGCGAACCATTTGAAGGCCATAGTGATTGGGTTAGATCCGTAGCCTTCAATCCAGATGGAAATCGAATTATTTCAGGTGGTGCAGACAAAAGACTACACCTTTGGGAGTTAGACGGTAAATGCATCCAGCAATTTTATGGTCATGATGACTTAGTTTACTCCGTGGCGTTTA
This sequence comes from Leptolyngbya sp. PCC 7375, assembly GCF_000316115.1. Lineage (GTDB taxonomy): Bacteria > Cyanobacteriota > Cyanobacteriia > Phormidesmidales > Phormidesmidaceae > Leptothoe. The sequence continues at coordinate 5,524,889 of NZ_JH993797.1, read as the reverse complement.
GCCCTGATGGCGAGCAAATTGTATCGAGTAGTCGAGACCATACCGTACGCTTATGGGATCTTGATGGCACATTAGTTGATAAACCACTCTATGGTCACCATGGTCTAGTTTACTCTGTGGCATTTAGTCCAACTGAAGGACGGATTGTATCGGGTAGCGCTGATCACACATTGCGCATTTGGAATACTCAAGGTAATCCTATTCTTAAATCTATTCAGGCTCATTCAGCTGCAATTAATGCTTTAGCATTCAGCCCAACAGGTGAAAAATTGGTTTCGGGTAGTTCTGATACAACGCTACGAATTTGGGATTCACAGGGTTGTGCGATTGGTCAAATGCTCAGTGGACATAAAGATACCATTTGGGCTTTGGCATTTAGTCCAAATGGAGAACGCTTTGTGTCAGGTGGCTCAGACAAGAAATTACGAATCTGGGATCAAGATGGAAATCCTTTAGGAGAACCAATTCCAGTCAAAGCCTGCATCAATGCATTGGCATTTAGCCCAAGTGGAGAACGTTTTGTGTCAGGGAGCTCAGACAAGAAATTACGAATTTGGGATCAAGATGGAAATCTTTTAGGAGAACCAATTCCTGCCCATGACGAGGAAGTTGAAACTGTAGCATTTAACCCAGATGGAACTAAGTTTGCATCTGGTTCTTATGATCATTACCTCTGTATTTGGAATTCTGTAGGAGAGCTGATAACTCAATCAAAAACTCAGATAAGCAATCATGTCAATGCTCTTGCATTCAATTCAGCCGGAGACCTACTGATTTCCGGGGATAGTAATAATAATCTGCAACGCTGGGATTATGACGGAAAGCCTATTGGTGAGCCGATGCAGGGACACCTTAGCCCAGTAACATTTGTTGCATTTAGTCCTAAAGATGACTGGATAGTATCTGGTAGCCATGACCGGACAATACGTTTGTGGGCCTGTGATGGTAGACCTATTGGTGAACCTATTGGTGAACCTATTGAGCATCAAGGATGGGGTTTGACTGCATTAGCAGTTAGCCCTGTGGGAAATCAGATCGTATTTTCGGGATTCCTGCATCAAAATAGTTCATGGAAAGATGGGGTTTTATGGTTTTGGGATAGTATCTCTTGGCAAGACTGGCTTCACCGCTGCTGTAAACAGCTTATTCACCATAGGGACTTGCTTATTCCTAGAAGCGATACAGCTCAGAGAGCCTGCCAGGTGTGTATGGACCATGCGTGGACCCGAGGCGAGCGGGCGGAGTTTTTGGTGGCCCAGGGTAAAGCGCTGGCCTATTACCAGCAGGATGTGAATGGCGCAGTGGCAAAGTTTGAGGAAGCGTTAGGGCTTGATGGGACTGTATTAGAGGTGGCACCAAGGGCGTTGGCAGAGAAGATTAAAGGTTGGGGGGCCTCCCTCTAAGTCTCTTACCTCAAAGAAAAGAAAGTTTGGGAATCATTCAAAACCAAGGATGGCTATAGCCAAAAAAAAGGATAGCCATGCGGCTATCCAGCGTAATCTCGATTTAACTGGGGACATAGTGAGCCTGACATCTGCCAGGTCAATAGACATAGAAACCTAAATTTGCTTAGCCAGAAAGCCAGCTTTTGGGCTTAGATTGGCGGCACGCTAAGCAGTTAAGACTTTACACATAACCGACTATGACTTGCTAGTTGGGCATATCTAGTCCCTTAGATTTACGTAACTTTAAGGTTCCCTATGAACACAGCCGATCTCGTGGTGAAATATGCTTAATCTGTCTGAGAGGGGCGAATTTACGACTCAATACTCCCACTTACATATCTACATAAACCTGCCAGCCTGGTAAAATCACCGAGTCTGAAAAATATTTTGCACCATTTGCTTGTCAGAGTTAGCCGCAGCACGATCGAGCTCATCCACTTCGCTAGGACTCAATCTCCATCCCATGGCACCAATATTCTGCTTTGCTTGGTCTAACGTTTTAGCCCCCGGAATTGGCGTTGTGCCTTTGCAGATACACCAATTAAGAGATGTTTGGGCCATAGTTTTGTCCCGCTCTGTAGCCACTTCTCGCAAACAGTCCAGCAACGGTTGAATGCCTGGCAGTAATTGCCGAAACAAAATACCCCGAAAACCTTTTGGTTTAGGCGTATTTTCCCCATACTTACCCGTCAGTAGTCCCAACCCAAGCGGGCTGTAGGCAATCATCTGGATGCCCAGTTCATCACAGAATTCCTTTAACCCTAACTCGGTCACCGGATAGGTCGATAACAGCGAATACTGTACCTGTAAGGAGGTGATTGGAATGCCCCGTTCTGAAAAACGTTTATGCACCCAGCGCAGACGTTTGGGACCGTAGTTTGACAGTCCTACGCCTTTGACTAAACCTTGCTCATATAGATCTGCCAGACCATCTAAAAGGGGACCTTCTTGCCAGGGAAAGTAGTTGGCAGTGGGCCAGTGCATCTGGGCAATATCCAGACGACCCATACGTTCTTTGGATGCTCGCCCGGCGTTGACCATCATGCCTCGGGTTAATCGCCACGGATAAGCGGCTAGCTTGGTGGCTAAACAAATATTCTCTTTATTCGGGCCTTCATAGACCTGGCTAAATTTCCCCAACAGTTTTTCACTTTGGCCATTGAGTTTACCAGTGCCATAGGAATCACCCGTATCAAATAGGGTGACGCCATTTTCTACGCAACAGTTGAATACCTGCTGCAGGTCATCATCCATACTCTCGTTATAGCCCCAGAACAAGCGATTGCCCCAAGCCCAGGTGCCACAGCCCATTTCAGGTAGCGTAATTGTGGTGGTGGCAGCAGTGGCGGTCATGAATTAAGTGACTTTGGATGCGACATTAGTAACCTATCTGCTTGAAGTCAACCCTGGCAAGAGATTTTCACTATCCCTTGCGTGCGCGTTTAACGCGCTAACTTTTGGGGCTTCTATGGCTTTAATTCTATTCCTACTTTTTATCGTGATTCCCACCGACGTGCATACACCCCGCTCACTATTCACCACTCACTCTCTTACACACTGACTGTATTCATCTCAACTGGGAACTGCTACGTATGAACTGCCTATATATCAAGCTGCTCGAAAACCGCCCTTAGAAAATCTGGGCTAGACTACGTCTAATAAATTGTTTTGATGGAGTTTAGCCTGTGCGACTTTCCTGGCTACTGGGTGGTGGAACAGCGTTGTTGATGGTCGGCCTAGGTCTGGGACAATATCATATTTTTTCAACGGTGAGATCAGTGGCAATGGAAACTGGGGATGCGATCGCACAAACCTCCCCAACAGCGCCAGACATGGAGCAATCACATCAAGAAATTCTGACTGCGCTCACCGATGCCAGCGTGATTTACCTGGGCGAAACCCATACAGATAAAGCCGATCACGTGGCCCAGCTAGAGATCATCAAAGCGATGCATGGGGCCAATGGTGATATTGCCATTGGTCTGGAAATGTTTCAGCGTCCGTTCCAGTCAGTGTTAGATCAATACATTGCTGGTCAGATCACCGAGGCAGAACTGATAGAGCAAAGCGAATACGAAACCCGCTGGGGATTTGACTGGGAACTGTATGCCCCCATTATTCGCTACGCCCAGAGCAATCAGATTCCGTTGATTGCTCTGAATACTCCCAGGGAAATTACTCGGAAGGTTGCCAGGCAGGGCTTAGCTAGCCTAACGGGAGACGATTTAACCTACATTCCTCCCATTGATGACATTGACACCAGTGATGAAAACTATCAGGCGATGGTAGCCCAAGTATTTGGTCACCATGGCGGTCACGGCAACAGCGGCCCCAGCTTTGAAAATTTCTTTGCTGCCCAGGTGCTGTGGGATGAAACCATGGCTGAATCCATCGCTGATTACGTTACGGCTGCTCCCGATACCCAAGTGATTGTGTTAGCGGGCGAAGGCCATGTGGTCTTTGGTTTTGGTATTCCTAGCCGGGTGCAACGACGCCTGGGGGATGACCTGGTGGCCTATAGTGTGCTCCTGAACCCACCAGCGACAACTCCCGAGCTAGCAGACTTTTTCTGGATTTCAGAATCGACCGAATTCGAATCTGCAGAATAATGCGTTCCTGGCCTGCGGCTAAGGAGAACACCCTATTCAATAGGAATAAAATCAAATCCAATACCAGATCGATTGCCCACTTGAATCTGCACAAGTTGAGCCGCTCGATTGCGATCGCCTGAAGGTAAAAAATGTACCTCTCCGGTCGCGCCATCGGCGTAGAAGTCACCCTGATGCAATGTGTTGCGGAGGCCCTCACGACTGGGACTCTCTAACAGGGATGCTCCCAGGGATGCGATCGCGTCATAGGCCATGGCACTGCGCCAGCTAACATCGCCACCCCAAATTTGCCGTGCCTCTGTGACAAAATCAGAATTTGGGTCTGATAAGATATGCCAGGGCACTGCAACGACTAACCCTTCTGCATCCACACCACCCTCTTTTAATACTTGAGGATGGTATAGATCATCACCACCAATGAAAGGGATTTCCTGGTTGATCGCAGTCATAACTGCCAGGGAAGGCTGCAAGGTATCTGTGCTGGATGCCAGCATAATCACGTCGGCCCCTTGCTCTTTGGCCAACGCAATTTGTTGCTCTGCATTAAATGCTGTATCGGCGAGATCGTATTCTGTCATCACTTCACCACCGTCACTAAAGACTGAGGTGGCAAACTCACTTTTTAATGACAGACTATAGGCACTGTTGGAATCGTAGTAAAGAATAGCTTTCTCGGCGTTTAGGTCATCGATCATATAGCGGGCAAGAGCTGCAGCTGCAAAACTATCGCTGGGCACTGTCCGAAAAATATAAGGACTAAAGCCGGAGAGTTCCACCGATGTACTAATGGCAGAGACCATCGGCAGTTTGCCCTGGGCATACACGGGGGCTGCTGCCAAAGTAACGCCACTGCTGTAATGTCCTAAAACTCCTAAAACTTCTGACCGATTTACCAACTCAGCGGCTATGGATTTAGCAACACTGGGATCGTTATCATCATTGGCAATCAGGAGCTTAATGGGGATGCCTTGGGCACCGCTCAACTGATTAATTACTTGTTGCGCATGGCCAGCACCCCGCAAAATTTCTAAGCCGATTTCACTGGTGTTGCCAACGGGGGCAATCACAGCCAGCGTATGAGCGGTTTGGTTGCCAATGCGAGCATTGTTCAAATAGATAAAGGCCTCCGGATCGTTACGGTTTTCGTCGAGTGCCGCTTCTAGATTTGCGATCGCTTGTGCGTAATCTCCTTTTGCATAGGCTGCCATACCTTGCATTTTTAAGTCTGAGGCATTGGGTAGTAAGCTTTGTGTGCCCTCACTGAGTCTGTCTGATATTGAGGTTTTCGCAACCACTGATGTTGATTGTGTGTCGGCACTAGCCGTCTTCGCGGTTGGCTTGGTGCTGACGCTGGATGATTTTGGTGTCAGTACACCTGCAATGCTGAGGAAGAAGACCCCTAAGATGCCAAACGTAGTCAAGAATAATAAGATTTCAAACTTGTAATTTTTTATGGTGCGCATGGCTCAGACAAAAGCGTTTTAGGTTAATCGATTAGCAAACAATCAATGCAGCGTATTGACCCGCATTTTCTTCACATAGTTTGCTGATTTGCTGAAGTCTTTGGTGCCAACACGTTCTTGTAGTGACTGCTACTATAGCAGTTTGGTTCTCAAGCATTCACATCACGTAATAAGTGCCAGTAGTGTGCCCGGTTCCGATATAGGTGTCACCATGGCTAGAGTTCTATGAGAGCCCACATCTAAAAACCCCTGCCACAGCTATGCAGCAGGGGTTTTTAGCCCAAATCCAAATTCATTAAACCCGATTAAAAATAGACAACCTTGTAGGGGCAATCCCTTGTGCGGTTCGGCTGAGCTCACCGTCGAAGCCATGCCCTGCAATATCGGGCGCTATCAGTCAGGATTTCGAATTAGAGATGGGCCGAAAAGCTAAACCCAAGAAAAGAATTTTGTACCTACCCGATAAACTTTGATAGGCCTATCTATCTTGGATAGAACTATCTAGGCTGCAGGGACAAATCTTGGGGGAAGAGGTCCTTTACTTGATGGATACCTTAGCGCCAGCTTCCTCAAGCTGCTTCTTAGCAGCTTCAGCGTCATCCTTGGAGACACCTTCTTTAATGGCTTTAGGTGCACCTTCAACGATAGCCTTAGCTTCCTTAAGACCCAGACCAGTGAGGGCACGAACAGCTTTAAGAACAGCAATCTTGTTGCCACCGAAGTCTTCGAGAACAACGTCAAATTCAGTCTTCTCTTCAACTTCTTCACCGCCGCCACCAGCAGCGCCGGGAGCCATCATCATCATGCCACCAGCAGGGGCAGCAGCACTTACATCAAAGGTGTCTTCGATTTGCTTAACAAGCTCAGACGCTTCCAATAGAGTTAGCGACTTAAGCTTTTCCAAAATTTCGTCAGTTGCAGCGGACATGGATTTCTCCTTGATTAATTACAAAACAGATAGAAAATAGAGCAAAGCTGGGATTTACTCGCCGCCTTCGCCACCTTCTTTGTCGACATAGGCCTGAAGACCACGTGCAATAGACGACGGTACTTCTTTGACGCCCACTGCAACTTTGGTTGCCAGAGCGTTGATAGCACCTGCAATCTTCGCGTAAAGCTCTTCTTTGCTGGGTAGATCGGCTAGGGCTTCTGCTTCTGCACTCGTCAGAGCTTTGCCTTCTAGTACGCCACCACGCAGTTCAGTCTTTTTAGTGTCCTTCTGGAATTTCTTGTATTCCTTGACGACACTACCGATGTCTTCTTTGGTTAACAGCAATGCAGTGGCGTCTTTCAATAACGCCTGCACTGGCTGCCAATTTTCGTCATCTTGAACCGCGATGCGGATCAGGGTGTTTTTAGCAATTTTACAAGTGCCACCCTTCTCACGAATACGGTTACGTAGATCGCTGATCTCGCCTACCGTCAGACCTTTGTAGTCAATAACAAAAATAGATTGAGTATCGCTCAAGAGATCCTTGAGTTCGGCAACAATCTCTTTTTTGTTTTCTAGGGTTCTCCCCATTCGGGTCTCACCTCCTTAATTGCGGGGATACAGTAGAAATATTGCTAATGCTCAACCTAAACTAAAATTCGAAATCAAAAGGGCCTCAACTAATTGCCGAGACCCAAAGATAAGTGCTACTTACACCCACTCTCTGCATCTCGGCAGGTTATTAAGCAAAATGCACCTGCTGTCTTCGAATGCTTATTTAGTTTTGGATGTTTTTAAGTAGCAATACCTCCAAAGCTTGTCACTGCTGATTCTCAACAGTAATTTGTAATCTATGCAGCTGCATCCTCTAGTTGCAAGTCACGCAGTGCACTGATATCCATCTTAATGGCAGGTCCCATCGTAGCAGCTACTGACATTGTTCGCCAGTAACGGCCCTTAGCACCTGAAGGACGATTACGATCAATCGTTTCTTGCAGAGCTTTTAGGTTCACCAGTAAGTCTTCAGCGCTAAAATCGGCCTTGCCAAACATCACGTGGACTATGCCAGATTTGTCCGCACGGAACTCTAGTTTACCGGCCTTAAAGTCATTAATTGCCTGGGCCAAGTCAAAGGTCACAGATCCCCCCTTCGGCGATGGCATTAAACCACGGGGACCTAAAATACGACCCAGCTTAGCTACTTTAGGCATCATGTCGGGGGTGGCAATCAGGATGTCAAAGTCCATCATGCCCTTTTGGATCTCGTCGATTAATTCCTCAGACCCGGCCATGTCTGCGCCGTTATCGGTTGCTTCAGCCACCTTCTCGCCACGGGCAATGACAGCAACGCGAACGTTCTGACCAGTGCCTTTAGGCAAGGCCACAGTAGTACGTAATTGCTGATCGGTATATTTGGGATCAATACCCAAACGAATGTGAGCCTCAACAGTCTCGGTGAACTTTGCAGTGGCTGTTTCCTTCAGCAGCTGCATTGCTTCCAAGGGCTCATAAGATTTGTCCTGTATTTTTGCCTGCAGCTCTCTCAAGCGGCGCGACACTTTCTTTGTCATGTTTTTACTCCTAGGGGTCATAACGAAGCTAAACTTCTTCCCCAAACGTTGGTCAAATAGATAAAAAATGAATCTGTATGCTGACGTTAGTCAGAAACAGTAACTCCCATATTGCGAGCTGTGCCTTCAATGATGTTCATGGCTGCTTCAACGTCGTTAGCGTTGAGGTCAGGCATTTTCATTTCAGCAATTTCTTGCAATTGGGCGCGAGTAATAGAGCCAACTTTTGTTTTGTTGGGCTCACCTGAACCCTTCTCAATCTTGGCCGCTTTTTTGATTAGCACGGAGGCTGGCGGTGTTTTGAGAATGAACGTAAAACTTCTGTCTTCAAATACAGAAATTTCGACCGGGACAATTAGTCCAGCTTTGTCAGAGGTCTTAGCGTTGTATTCTTTGCAGAACGCCATAATGTTGACCCCGTGCTGACCCAAGGCGGGACCAATTGGCGGTGCAGGGTTCGCTTTTCCAGCTGGGATTGCCAGCTTAATAAGGGCAACTACCTTCTTCGCCATTGATTAACTCTCTTTTTGCACTTGGTTAAATTCCAGCTCAACGGGGGTATCGCGACCGAAAATCGATAACAATGCCTTAAGCTTGCTCCGTTCAGGGCTGACTTCAATGACTTCACCACTGAAGTCCTTAAACGGACCAGACAATACCAAGATCTTGTCGCCCTCAGCCATATCAACTTTGACTACAGGTGCCTGTTCTTGGGTCTGCTTAAAGATACGTTCGACTTCGGCTCTACTTAGAGGCATGGGTTTAACATGCCCTCGCCCACGTCCAGTGGCTCGGCGCTGCTCAGCACCGACAAAGTTAATGACATGGGGGGTGTTTTTAACCACCTGCCATACGTCATCCTCCAAAATCATGCGGATGAGGACGTACCCAGGAAAAACTTTTTCCTCAATATTCTGACGACTGCCGTCTTTACGCAGTTTGACCGCAGGAGTCTGCGGTATTTCAATCTGGAAAATGTACTGGTTAACGCCCAGGGTAATGGCCCGTTGCTCAAGGTTGAGCTTAACGCGCTTTTCGCACCCGGAGGCTACTTGTACCGCATACCAGCGAGACTGTGACTTTCTGGGTTCCTCAGGAACATTAGAATCGTTACTGTCAGCTGTATAGTTTGGATCGTCAGAAGCGTAAGTCATTAGAACACCTGTCTAGAAGCCCAACCAAATAGTTTATCCACTAAGTAAATAAGTGTGGCAGACACACCCACCATTAAGATGACAGCTGCAGATTCACTAATCAGCTGCTGCCTGGAGGGCCAAACCACTTTGCTCAATTCTTCGCGAGTGCCTTTTACAAAAGACGTCGCGTCAAATGAGTCAGAGGAGTCGCTCGGCTGCTTTTCAACTACTTTCTTAGCGTCCTTTTTGACCACGTCATTAGCTTCCTTGTTTGCTACATCGAGTCAGATTGATCATGCATCAATCCAGAGCTACCCAAGCAAAAATTCTACCTAAAGCTCACTGCTTGATGAAAAAAGAAAAAATCTCTTTCCTTTAAGCAACAAATCTAAATGCTTTAGGCAGAACTTATGCTAATCGCTCAGCGCGCCCTGGAGGACTCGAACCCCCGACATTCGGTTTTGGAGACCGACGTTCTACCAACTGAACTAAGGACGCACGACTCTTTGAACTTACCCCATTGTAAGGCTTAATCTGCGGGCTTTAGATGCCCTAAGACTATTTTTTGCCTGATTTGTCAATGGGACGATCAAAGCGCTGCTTCAAGCGAGTTGACTTACCAACGCGATCGCGAAGGTAGTACAACTTAGCACGACGCGCTTTACCTCTGCGTAGAACCTTAATATTGGCTACGCGAGGTGCATGAAGTAAGAAAACACGCTCCACACCTACACCTTGAAAGATGCGACGTACGGTGATCGTCTCGTTGATGCCACCATTGCGCATAGCAATGACGGTACCTTCGTAGGGCTGCACACGTTCCTTACCACCTTCTACAATTCGGACACCGACCCGAACTGTATCCCCAACATAGATTTTGGGGATGTCTTCTTTGATATGTTCCGCTTCTATTGAGCGGATAATCTCCTCAGCGTTCATAAGCCCTGAAAAGCGCACGGTCTTTAATAGTAGGCCAACATGGTCACAAATACCAAGGGCTTTTGGAGGAAATCTCAAGAAGGTGACGACTGCCTGTCTGGTCAATGGGGAATGGTCAATGGGGAATGGGGTAAGAATCCTGCATACTATATATGGTGTGAGCTAGATAATGCTCAAGTACCGCACGTTTAACCCATTGCAAACCTCAATCACCCACTATGAATGTTTTAGGTAATTTACTGTCGCGGGCCTTAGCTGCACCAGTTATGGTAGGTCCGCGTAAGCATCAGGGGATTGAGTTAAAGTCTGCGCCTGAGAGGGAGACGATGCGCCAGGCTGGACGGGTTGTGGCAACGGTGCTGAGGGAAATTGCCGATCAGGTGCAGCCTGGAATGACAACAGCAGATCTAGATGACCTTGCAGAGCGCCGTATTTGTGAAATGGGTGCAACGCCTAGTTTTAAGGGGTATCACGGATTTCCAGGCTCTATCTGTGCCAGTATCAACGATGAAGTTGTCCATGGCATCCCTCGTAAGCGCAAGGTCATTAAGTCTGGCGATTTACTTAAAGTAGATACTGGAGCCTACTTTGAAGGTTTTCATGGTGACTCCTGTATCACGATTGCTGTCGGCAAAGTGAATGGCAAAGCCCAGGATCTGATGCAAGCCGCTGAGTCTGCATTGTATGCAGGCATTGCCCAGGCGTTACCAGGGAAAACCCTGCTCGATATTGCTGGGGCGATTGAAGATAGCATTCATGCCAGTGGCTATACCGTGGTTGAGGAATTTACCGGTCATGGTGTAGGCCGAAACCTGCATGAACCCCCATCCGTATTTAATTTTCGGACTAAAGAATTACCCAATGTCACGCTCAAGCCGGGCATGGCCCTGGCGATTGAGCCAATTGTGAATGAAGGCTCTAAGGTGACCCGCACTCTGCGGGATCGATGGACGGTAGTGACATGCGATCGCAAACTCTCCGCCCAATTTGAACACACAGTGCTCATCACCGAAGACGGTCAAGAAATTCTGACCGACCGGTCTAAGGTCTAATTGGTTTTGAGTTGATGGTCCACTAAGCCATTCAACCTAATCATTTCTCAGTTCGCTACCTAAGAACCAAGAACTAAGAACTATTTTTTCAACTGGGCAAGGTCCACACAAGCATCCTCGTCATAGTCCACTTCGATATCGATGGTGTAGGCCTGCTGGGAGGATTCCTCGGGAAAATCAGTGTAGTCTTTGACCTTTTCTAAGGCAATTTCGTTAAGAAACCCATAGCCAGAGCTGCGTAGTAAAGCGGGCTCGGTTGCGATCGCGCCATCGGCATCCACAACTACACCTACCAATCCTTTTTCTGGAAGAGGGGTCAGACAGCTCAGAAAGCGTCGACCCTCATCAGCTATCAGCGGATAACTAATTTCTACAGCCTTTTCCAAACCTTGAGCTTCGGATACGTTTAAGCCTTGTTCTTCAGTTAGGTTGACTAGCCATTTTTGCTTAGTTTCTTCGGTTTCAGGATCTGTCGTGCGTAGCACGCTATGCCGTAAACGTGTCAGGAAGTCTCGTAACAGATTCGGTACTTCTGCCTGTGCACCATTTTTAAGCGCGACTAGAGTGGGTGGTTCTTGAACTGCGGGAGTATTATCGGCTGTGCCATCACTGCCCCCGCTGTTGGGAGGATTGCTAGGGGGAGATAGAACCGCAATTTCATTGTCAGTATTCCGGTTGTCTGTTGGGTTTTGGGAGGTGCTGCCCCTTCGATTATTTCCATTGTTGGTACTGGCCCGACGACGGTTATCGGAATTGCTACGGCCAGTTGTAGAGCCAGTTTTATCCGTTTGACCATTCCGCGTTTGACGGGTTTGAGCTGGCTGCTGACTGGCTGTTGTGGGTTGCCCCGCTGATGCCGGTTGACGTATGGCTGTGGCTACACCAGCCGCAGGACGAGGGGCAGGTCTGGTAGCTCCTGGTTGCCCTGGTACTGTTTGAGCTGCCTTGGGAGGGATCCGGGTAACCGTGATGCTTTCGCCTTCTGGATCGGGGGCAGGCACTACAGAATCAGATGAACCACCTGCTATTGGAATTATTAACAGCCCTGCATGTAGACCCGCAGCCAGCAAAAAAATTGGATTAAAAAGCAACTTCAAAAAATTCATGGCAATGCAGGGAATAACTAAAACGAAAGCCAACCTAGATATAGGTTAAACAATAGGCCTGGGGTTTCTGAAATGAACTATTCCAAATATCTAACTGCTCCCATAGAGTCAGTTTAGAAAAATAGTCTAGCCTAAACGTCTAACTCTGCCGTGGATCGTTAGGCCAGACAAACACTAAGGTTGTTCCCTTCAAATCAATGAGAGAGATGTAATTAACGGGTTGTTCATCAGCTGAATAAACACCATAAAAAGGATGACCACCGTATAGACCTTCATCGACCTGGCTCATGCCTGCACTGATGAGAGCCTGTCCCAATCCTTCTCGGCTGACAAGATCAATATTTCTAGCAATCTGCTTGAAGGTTACTTGAGGCAAGGGTAAATACGTGCCGTTTGCGATACTTTCTGTGGTAAAGAATGCGGCGGGCTCAACAACATTTTCCACAGCTTTACTGCGGAATCTGAGGTCGATTGGATCCGTTGGATCAATGGTTAACCATTCACTGGTGATGTCAAAATTGTTGGTTCCGTTGTTGGGGTCAGTCCCCAGAAACTGACTTAGACTGCCATTGAGAGCCGATTGTTGAGCAGGATCAAACCCAAATGATGGCTCCTCTTCTTCAAATTCTGCAAATTCCTCGTCGAATGCTTCCTCAACCTTTTCCTCTTCAATAATTTCTTCTAGTTGCTCAGGTACCTCGGTGAGTACGGGGGGAGCTACAACGGGGGTCGGTGGTGCTTCAGGAGTCGGTGCTTGAGGTTCTTCTGATGGAGGTGGTGCAGGTTCTGCTGGAGCTAATATCTCACTGAGGCTGACAGCTTCGATGGTGACTTCCTCTTCAGGTTCTGCGTCTGCAACATCTTCTATTTTTGGTGCTGATAAATCAATAGCTGGTAGCACTAGTAAACCAACGTGTGCACCCAATGCTATCCACACAACTGGACGTTTCAGAAAACTGACTCCGTAGGTTGAAAGTTGTGTCGTGACATAGGGGAGCGCTCGAATAAACAACATTGGTTGCATGGCAAGACTTTTGGCCATAGAGACCAAATTCTTGCGAGATTCGGAGGGAGCAACACTAACCATGTTCTGGAAGATTAGGGAACGAACACTAAGGAAACCTTGGAGGAGCGAACATTCCCCCAAGGCAAAAATGGTTGATGCACACTGAGCGTGTGAAAGTTGCAAAGGACCTGCCACAGGGAAGAATTACACCCTATGGCAGGAATCAAAAACTAACTAATGACTAGACTAGTTGAAGATAGTATTTGCTTCAGCGTCGTAAGCTTCGAGAGTGGCGTCAGTTGCTTCGTCGGGTAGGGGTACATAACCTACATCCAAAATGAGCTCACCAGCGTCGGCCTGCTCAATATAGAACTGTACGAAGTTAGCAACACCACTATCAGCATCAGTCAATGCCGCAGCGTTTACGTAGATGAAAATAGGACGACCCAGGGGCTGGTAGATATCAGCCTCAACGTTCTCTACAGTGGGCTCAACATACTCGCCAAGCTCTTCGTTTAAGATGCTAACTGACTGCAGAATGTCTGAATTCTCTGCGAAGTAAGCCAATCCGAAGTAGCCAATAGCATATTTGTCACCAGCGACACCACGTACCAGGATGTTGTCATCTTCACTAGCAGTGTAGTCAGCACGGCTAACACCACCATCACCATTGACTTCATCGGTAAAGTAGTCAAACGTACCAGAATCAGTACCAGGACCGAATAGACCCATTTCTTCATCAGGCCAGGAAGGATCAATCTGATTCCAACGAGTGATAGTGCCCTCAGCAGGTGCGTCCCACATAGTGTTTAACTGTGCAACAGTCATCTCAGTTGCCCAATCATTTTCAGGGTGGATAACAACTGTCAGAGCATCATAGGCAACGGGGACAGCGATGTACTCAATGCCATTAGCAGCGCAAAGCTCTTTCTCTGTATCTTTGATAGGACGAGATGCGTTAGAGATAGCAGTCTCACCAGCACAGAATTTCTTGAAGCCACCGCCAGTACCGGAAACACCAATAGTGATAGATGCAGGATTGCCAGCGAGGGCGTACTCTTCAGCCATCGCTTCTGTGATGGGAAAAACAGTACTAGAACCATCGATAGCAATATTCTGGGCAACTGCAGATGTAGCAGTAACAGCACTAGCAGCAACAACTGTAGCTACAGTGCCAAAAAACTTAGCGAACTTAACCATAACAACACACTCCGTGGCTATTTGTTCAGGCCATGAAGAAATGTAGCTATACAAAATTAAGGCACGCTAATTGGCTGATTAAGACACAATTTCCATTTGTTTAAGGCCAGGTAAACCCTAAAGCTAAGCCTAATGTGGTGAAAACGACCTATCTTTTAGAGGAAATGTTTGACGAATATTTTGTCAACTGAATTTGAGCTTAATTCTAGAGTGAAAAGCTGTATACAAAATTACCTTTGAGTGAAATATTATAGAAATTCATAAACTAAACCGGATAGTTCTGTTGATGTTTGAACCGGTGTCTATGTTCCACACATATTAAAAGATGTTCTATCAAATGAACATCCGGATTCTAAAATTCTGGTTGCCTTAGATAGGGGGCAAAATCCTTTCTCTATTATATCTGTTGCTGATTGTGACCGAATCTATGTGACCGAATCTAACTTAGGGGCGTCACTCTAATGACAAGCAAACCTATGCCCTTTAAAGTCTCTAAACTTTTCCTTCAAAATATTTGTACCAAACAGCATTGCCGATGACGGTGAGGATAAGAATGCTGCCTCCACCTAGTAACGCCAGGGTAGGGTTATAGCCACCACGCATAAGATTCTCCATCCATACATTTGTGGTGGCAGAGGGTGAGACCCGATTGGCTAAAAATGGAGTGAGGTAAATCAGAGCACCCCCGCTAAGGAGCCAACCCACCATAGATGTGAGTAGAAAAACAGTTTTACCTCTAGTTTGGGTGCTCATAGAAAATCTCTTTAAAAAATATTAAGTGGCTAAAGGAGTGCCGCTCAAACATGCACCAGATAAGGTGGCACCATCAAAATTGGTATTGTCCACACAGGCACATAACAGATTAGCTTGGGTGAAATTAGCTCCTCTTGCAACAGCACCGCTAAGATTGGCTTCTTCCAAGTCAGCGCCTGATAAATCTGCTCCAGCTAGATTTGCATTGCTTAAATCAGCATTGCGTAAAATACAGCCCGCTAAGTTTGCGCCTCGTAAATCAGCTCCTCGTAGATCAACTGCCGTTAGGTTGAGATTACTCAAAACGGCCCCCGCTAAAAAAGCACCAGCAAAGCTGGCATTTGTTGTCTCTGCTTCCAGTAAGACGGCCCCACGCAGGTCGGCATTTCGCAGATCGGCGGCCACCAGGTTGGCACCCATCAAGTCAGCCCCACGTAAATTAGCACGAAGGTCTGATTCTTTGAGGATTGTGCCGCTGAGGTTAGCTCCTTTCAAGTTGGCTTGGGCTAATTTTGCGCCGCTAAGCTCTATTCCTGCCAAATCTGCACCCATCAGCTCTTTTTTCTGTCCTTGCAGAATAGCCTCAATCTCTGATGGGGTCATGAAGTAACCTCCTTAGATATTGCTGGGTGTCTCTTTTCAGTGGCTGGGGGTTTCAAGTCCTCAAGCCAAACGGTGGGTTGTTGGCTTGGGCGTTCCGGTAGCTGCAACATGCCGATTTCTGCTAAGCGGACGACGGTACTCAACGACTCGATCAACTTCGGATCAAAGCGTCGATCGCTATGGTTTTCGCAGGCCGTTAAGGCATCTCCCAATGACATGGCAGCCCTATCGCCTCTAGCCTCGGTTAACTCTTGAAAATAAGAGACTAGACCCAAAATTCGTGACTCAATGGGAATTTCCTCAGCTTTTAAACCATCGGGCGTGCCGCTACCATCCCAATACTCCAATTGATGAGTGACAATGCGACTGATGGGGGCTAATTCAGGCATGGAGGACAGGAGCTGACCGCCTAGGGCAGCGCGATCGCGCCAGAACACCAAACTGGCTTTATCTAGCTGAGCCGCAGTTTGTTTAAAAATTTCCTTGGGGGCTTCGGCGAGGCCAATGCGGAATAGTAACCCAGCTAACCGTAAGCGGCGCAGTTGCAACGTAGGTAGGTCGAGCAACTGGCCTAGAGTCTCGGCGAGGGCTGAAACCTGCAGTGATGCAGTCGGGTTAGCTACATCCCGCTCGTCAATTTTTTGAACCATTCGCAAAAAAGCCTGGAGCTTATTGGCGGCCAAGTTGCGATTAAGTTTAGACGCTTGCCCCTCTAACTCCCATAGTTCACGTGTTTGGCGATTGACGGTGACTAGCTGCTGCTGACTACTCTGTAGATAATTAACAATGCGTGCAACCACGCCACTTAGGTCCGTGGAGGTATCGGATGGATTATTGCTAAGTCTGTTGTAGTGGTCCATCAGCTGATCAGCGAGGGCAGGCGAGTAGGGCTGCATTCGCTCGATCAATATTTTGGCTGCTGCTTCTACAGGGCCACGGTCAAAGGTCCACAGACCGTAGAACTTACGCTCAGCATCTGTAGTGGGTATGCTGTCGTTACGGTACTCGTCGTCAGACAGCTCATGACATAGAACCATAGAGGCATACCCCGGTGCCAAAATAATCAGGTTCCATTCTTTGGTAAGGCTGTCATCCTTTTGTAAGTTCACCATGTCCACATTGTCGAGTTGACTGGTGGCATGGTCACCAAAACCACTATCTGGGACAGCTGCGATCGCAACTTGCTGAGAGCAATGAGCAATATCTCTGTAGCGCTCGGCTTCCTGTAGATACCATTTTCCTTGTTGGAAAGTCACCAGCACGAGTGGTTGATCATTTTCTGAATGTTCCAGAATGTGATCTTCTAGGGCATGACAAAGGGCCACCAGTGTGGTTTTGAAATAAACCCCATAACTGGATGGCATTTGCCCTTCAGGCAAAATGGTTTTGAGTTGATTAAGGGTCGCCTCAGAGTTCATAGAAAGACTCTTAGTGAATCAAGTCAGCGTCTGCTCCCAGAATAAAGAGCTAGCGCTATTAGCTTCGAACTCCTATCAGATGGAGCTTATTCAAAAAGCATCTAAATGTATTACCCATGATTTCATACTTTGATGAAAAGCGTGGCAAGTCTGATACAAGTTGTACCCGTTATGCAAGAAAGGATGTGCTCTGGGGGTGGTGATGTGGGGTAAGCGCCGTTGCACGCACTTAGAAAATCACTTTTTCTTGTTATGAAAATTTTAACCCAAGCGCTGGTTTGAAAACGGGCTGAGGTGATTGTTGGATAATGCTTTAAAGGGGCAATGTTGATCGTTTTTGTGATGAAACGATACAAAGTAGGTGGCTGAAATAAGTGAAAGTACTTACCTTGTATAAAGGTTCAACTAGTTACGATTAGTGGACCTTACTAAAATCGAGTGAAAGCCTATGACTACGATAACTCAAGAACAGACTTGTCCCGTATGCGGCGTGAAGGTTGTGGATGACGTTGTGCAATTTTCCAATGGTTCCACCGGTACCCGTGCCCGTCTCTATGCCAGGGTCTGCCAGTATGCCAAGAAGCCTGAATGTATCAATCAAGATAAGGAGCTGATTGGTGAAGTTCTTCAGGAGGATGGCTTTATGGAAGCCCCCAATATTAATTTTGGCGGCTAACCCAATCGCTCTGCTACTTGTTTAAGCCGCTTTAACTGGGCTGCCATATCCTGCTTAGTCCAGTTAGCGGCAAATTGATTGAACCCAAATGCCACTAATGGGTTAGGAATTTCAAATTCGAATCTATTGAGCAGGCGAGTTCCTGATGCTTCTGGTACACATTCCCAGCGGTCTTTGCCTGTGAAGAAACCTGTAAATGCCCACACCACCAAGCCAGGACGACGCTCCACCACTGTGCTGATTAAGCTGGGCTGAAAAAGGGGCACTTGAATGATAAATCGAGTCCGGCTGTTAAGCTCTGTACTCCAGGTTTCACCCATGGGTTCACACCGGAGGGCGGGGTTGAGCCATTGATGCATGAGGGTGCGATCGCAAATACAGCGTTCAACCGTTGTAGCGTTGGCATGAATAAAAATTGACTGCTCAAAAACACCCATATAAAAGCAAAAAATGATCGGTAGTGCTTATCCTCTACCGATCATTCTGACCTATTTTTTCTTACTTATTTTTTATGGGGAACAGGCAACCCTAATGGTGTTGATGGGCGTGATGGTGTTCTTGGCTGTGGCCCTGGTCCCCATGGTGGTGACCATTATGATGATGTTCGTCGTGGTGGTGCCCGTTGTGATGATGATGCCCGTTATCAGCACTGTCATGGTGGTGCCCTGAAAAATCCTCCGCAAGCAGGGCTCGTTGACTTGGATGGACAATGGTGCCCTGCTCGCCGATCAGATCTGTAATTAACCCGTCAACCCAGCCAGCGGCCATAGCGGCAAAGTCATCATTGTCGTTGACACAGGGCATTTGGACATAGGTGACATCAGGTCGCTTGCGACGGAGATGGCTGATAATGTGCTCTACATCCAATAGGGTTTCATGGTTTTCGGTGACAAAGCCAATGGGCATGAAGACGACTGCTGTAGCACCCAGATCCATCAGGTTTTGGGCAGCTAGGGTCACATTTGGCTGGGTCCACTCAATCATGGGGGTATCGTGATTGAGCCAACCGATGGAAATCAGTGGATAGTTATAGATCAGTCGTTCCCTGACTGCATCGTAGAGCAGCTGGCTCTCTGTAATGCCAGAGGTAAATCCCTTAGCTTCGTGGGGGCAGCCATGGTTCATCAGCACGATGCCGGTTTGGGACGGTAAGTGAGCAACGGCTAGATGCTGCTGAATTTTGTTCTTTACCTGACGGGCGAGCAACTCAATATAGTCTGGTTGGTTGTAAAAGGACGGCATGTAGCGGGTACTTTTCAGCCAATGGTTGTCCCCACCTGTAAAAGTCTGCGCTAAGGCATTGTTAACCTGTTCTACGGCAATGCCGCTGGTAAAAATGGAATCTACCACTAGCAAGGGATAAATCAAAAGCTTGGTAAATCCCTGGGACTGAATTTCTGCCAAGACCTGGTGGGGTAAACATGGGGCGCAAAAGTTAAATGCTTTAAAGACGCTAACTCGCTTTCCCCACTTGGCTTGTAAGTGACGTTCAATGCCCTCACGCTGACGCTCAAAAATTGAATTGTGGGGTGAAATAAAGTGATCGTGCTGATGGTCCCATTCGTGGCGATCAAACAGGGCTAACAGTTTAGCGAGTGGGGGATAAATCCAAGTAGGGACGGGGGCAAATTTTGCTGTTAATAGGTTGAGTGCTTGTTCGTTGTAGTTGGCAAAGTCTTCGTAACTTTCTACTTCGCCATATCCCATGAGCAATACTGCTACGCGCTCGTCAGTGGTGCTTTGGTCTGGGGTAGATAAAAGTGTGCGTGGAATCGCAACCATAAAAAGTGAGCCTCGAAGGTGAGTTAGCCGTCCACTGGACGACCTTACGGTAACGCACCTGGATATCAGACCCTGCGCCCATTGTCAGAATTTAAGACTCCTGAGATGAATTGATACGTAGCTGTTGCTATCTGTTAAGTCTTACGTTGTTGTGTGCCATGGTTGTCAGCGATGGTAGCGTTTACTACTTCGCTTTAGCCTGGTTCAATCGCACCGTTAATCACTCCATAGCCGTCTACGTTCAGACCCCTTGAGTCGCTGGTGGGTATCCCGTAGCAGTGTGGGGATATCTAACTGTTCTGGGCAGCGGGGTAAGCAGTCGCCGCAGTCGGTGCAGCGATTACCTTTACGTCCCGGAA
This sequence comes from Leptolyngbya sp. PCC 7375, assembly GCF_000316115.1. Classification (GTDB taxonomy): domain Bacteria; phylum Cyanobacteriota; class Cyanobacteriia; order Phormidesmidales; family Phormidesmidaceae; genus Leptothoe. The sequence continues at coordinate 5,504,840 of NZ_JH993797.1, read as the reverse complement.
ACCAGTGGCCTGCTCGTTCAAACATGCCGTAGCGGTATTTCCCAAAGTTCGTCATGTCGTAGGCGATGGCCAGATTTCTAAGTCTGAGCACTTCCGGAATGTTGATGACTTCTGGGCAGGGCAAACATTCATAGCACTGTTTGCATTGCTCAGTACCCAGATTTGCCTGGGTTTGGGCCAGGTGCTCTAAGCGAGTGCACTCTTGATGGGTGAGGGGTTTTGTGTTGTCAGCTACTTGCAAGGGCCAGTCAAGCTCGGTGGGTACAGCTGGGCCTACGCTTAGGGTGGTGATGCGCGGATCACTTAGCAACCAGCGATAGGTAAGCAACAGTGGGTCAAACGGCTGGCACAACTGCTTGAGTTTTTCTGATGGGGTGTAGAGCTGGCCACCTTTGTCGGCTGGGGAAATGATGAAAATACCCAGGTCTCGTTGATGGGCTAGCTCAATGGCGGCGGCGTTGTGCTGGTTAAAGAAGTAGTAGTGCAGGTTAATAAAGCTGATGATGGGAAGTGCGATCGCAGCCATCACCACATCTAATGAGCCATGACTAGAGGCCCCCACATGACGTACTCGACCGTCAGCCATTACCTGGGTTAACCCTGGTAACATCGATTCCACCTGCTGTAGATGCTCCAGTGTATTCACCCCGTGTACAGCCAGGCAGTCAACGTAGTCGGTTGCCAATCGTTCTAGCGACTCATCCACGAGCCGTTCCACCTCGCTACCTGGCAGCAATTTGGTAGTCAAGATTAGCTCAGACCGATTCAAGCTGCTAAGGGCCTGACCAATGTAGTATTCGCTTTGACCATATCCCCGGGCCGTTTCAATGTGGTTAATTCCCAGATCGACTGCAGCCGCCAAAACCTGGTGTAAAGACTCTGCATTGTCTAGACAGCGCATAGTGCCTAAAGAAAACACAGATAGATTTAATTCGGTTTTACCAAAGCGTCGATAGTGCATGGGGCAGCATAGGCCTTAACCCATAATTAGCAGACCTACTGGTTAGACGAGCGACCCTTCTGAGCAAAATCTGATGGGCTTAGGTTTGAAACAAAATCTCGGAATGCTTCCTTCTCAGCCTCATCAGCTTCACGGTCCACTGGAATTGAAGCGTCAGCAATCACCTCTTCCATCACCCAGATAGGCGCTCCCATCCGCAGGGCAATGGAAATAGCATCGCTAGGGCGGGAGTCAAGCTCTTTGGTGACCTCCCCTTGCTTGATGGTCATCGTGGCATAGAACGTATTGTCCTTCAATGAATGAATCACCACACGATCTAGCGCCAGTTCCCAGTCATCTAGCAAATTGGCAAATAAATCATGGGTCATAGGACGCACAGATTCTTCGTTTTCCAAAGCGACTATAATTGCGCGGGCCTGCTCATTAGAAATAAAAATAGGCAGTGCTCGTCGTTCGGATGCGTCACGCAGCAAAATCACAGGATTTCGCGAAACCGCATCCAGTGCAATGCCAGCAACTTTCATTTCGATCATGGATATTAATCCTCTTGGCTCCGCAGGAATCTAACCCAATAACTAGAATGTAACACTTGAAAATTATCTAAACTGTGTCAAACTGTCTTGGACATATGACGGTTGGGGCTTAAAAGGTGTTGTTAGAGAACGTCTTGGCTAATGGGTTGGTAAGTAATATTCCATTTCTAAGCTAAAAGAGTCCTTTCAGCTTGTTGGCCCATGAATAAAAATCTTTATTTAGAGTCTAAAAATCTTTATCTAGGCAACCGATTCTGTAACGTCTACACATATGCCATAAGGCTATAATGCCGCGATAATTTCACCTTTGCCAACTGGCTAATAGTGCTTCGTACACCCAATCTGTCACTAACATCATCATAAGAATGTGTTTACCGGACTAATTCAAGCTTTAGGAAAGCTTCAAACCCTAGACAATGATCGCTTACAGATTAGTGGTCTTGATGTTTCTAGTCCTATCATGGCGGATATTTCCCTGGGGGATAGTATCGCCGTAGACGGTGTTTGTCTGACGGTTGCGACTATTTTGCCAAAAGGGTTTGTGGTGACCGCATCTCCTGAAACGTTAGAACGATCAACCTTGGGGCATATTCCCCCGGAGCGACCTGTCAATCTGGAATCTTCCCTACGGGTAGGTTCCAAAATTGGTGGCCATTTTGTAACTGGTCACGTCGATGGTCAGGGGTATGTCGGTGAAATTATTAAAACTGATAGTGCCTGGGAAATCAGCTTTACGGTTCCCAGAAGTCAAGTGGCACGCTACATAGTCCCCAAAGGCAGCATTGGGGTTAACGGCATTAGCCTAACGGTTGCAGACTGTAGCGCATCGGGTGATTGGTTTAAGGTGGCTGTCATTCCAGTTACCTACGATGAAACGAATTTGCAATATCTACAGCCTAATGATGCCGTCAATTTAGAAGGCGATATCCTCGGTAAATATGTGGAGCGATTTACCCAACCAGCGAGCACAGTAGGCCAGTCAGACATTTCTCTCGATTTCTTAGCTGAACATGGTTACGGGTAAGAACCCTGGTTGATATGAGTTTTTGGCTAATAAGTTGTAGCTCGCTGAAAGCAACCGGTGTTCTCTTAAGTTAAGGGCAATAAAGCGTATCTTTGGTTGCTCGTCCAGTAACCGGATTGACGCCTGTAGCAACTTCACAGAGCATGTCGTTTGTTTTGACATCCAGATCGACATCTGTAAAGTCTGCACCTTCTATGTTTGCTTTACGAAAATCGGTGCTAAACGCGTAAGCACCCTCAAAAATTGCGTTTTTAAGATTAGCTCTAATAAACCGGGCTCCATCCAGAGTAGCGCCACTCATATCGGCACTTTCTAGGTTTGCTTTGGTTAGGTTGGTGTCAAATAGGCGCACACCGCGCAAGTCTGTATTGCTCAGGTCTGCTTCTGCCATATCGGTGCTGGTGTAGTTATTACCGCGTAAATCTTGGCCAGCAAAACTTTGCTGCCGCAGACTCTGCCGATCATAGTTTTTTGCTTGGGCTGTATTGGGCCAGCTTAAACACATTACACCTACCAACAGACAGCTCAGCAGCCAGCGTTTCCAACAAACAGAGCTCAAGTACCTCATAACTTAGCGATCGCAACATTACTAACCATGCATTTTAAAGCCGTTTAAGCACCTGTGACTATGGCTTAGCCATTTTACAGATAGTCCTCCAAACATAAAAAGCCTCTGCTCAAAGGCAGAGGCTTTTTATAAACGATTTTTAGACTAAGGCCTAGTCTAGATCGGTCATGCCCAGTACTGCTTCGTTTTCACGGTCAATACCCTTCTCGAAACCACCAGCAGCAGCACGAGCGCGGCCCGCATGCCATAGGTGACCAACCAAGAAGAAAAAGCCCAGAACGAAGTGAGACGTAGACAGCCACTGACGGGGATTAACAAAGTTAACAGAGTTAATCTCAGTGATAACGCCACCTACAGAGTTGATGGAAGCGTTAGGTGCGTGAGTCATGTACTCAGCAGCACGACGTACCTGCCAAGGCTGAATGTCGTTCTTAAGCTTATCCAGGTCAAGACCATTAGTACCGCGAAGGGGAGATAGCCAAGGACCATCAAAGTCCCAGAAACGCATAGTCTCACCACCGAAGATGATCTCACCAGTAGGAGAGCGCATCAGGTACTTACCAAGACCAGTAGGACCTTGAGCAGAACCAATGTTGGCACCCATACGCTGGTCACGAACCAAGAAGGTCATTGCCTGCGCCTGAGAGGACTCAGCATTAGTAGGACCGTAGAACTCACTGGGGTAAGCAGTGTTGTTGAACCACACATAGCAGGAAGCGATAAAGCCCATCATGGACAATGCGCCCAAGCTATAGGAAAGGTAAGCTTCACCAGACCAGATAAAGGCACGACGTACCCAGCCGAAAGGCTTGGTTAAGATATGCCAGATACCACCGGAGATGCAGATTAGACCAATCCAGATGTGGCCACCGATGATGTCTTCCATGCTGTTAACGCCGACAATCCAGCCATTACCACCGAAGGGAGCGCCAACCAAGTAGCCCCAGATAACAGCAGGGTCAAGGGTGGGGTTAGTGATAACACGAACGTCACCACCACCAGGAGCCCAAGTGTCATATACACCGCCAAACAGAGTGGCCTTGAATACGAGTAACAGAGCACCACAGCCTAGAAGAATCAGGTGATAACCAATGATGTTGGTCATCTGATTCTTATCCTTCCAGTCTTGCTGGAAGAAGTTGGAGTACTCCTCAAGCGTCTCAGGACCACGAACAGCGTGATAAACACCGCCTAGACCTAGCACTGCAGAAGAAATCAGGTGAAGTACACCAATGACAAAGTAGGGAAATGTATCAACAATTTCACCACCAGGACCTACACCCCAGCCAAGAGTGGCCATGTGAGGCAGTAGGATGAAGCCCTGCTCATAAAGGGGCTTCTCGGGCACAAAGTGAGATACCTCAAATAGAGTCATCGCACCGGCCCAAAGGACGATCAGACCAGCGTGGGCAACATGGGCACCCAGGAGCTTACCGGAAAGATCAATTAGACGAGCGTTACCAGACCACCAGGCAAAACCTGTCGATTGCTGGTCACGACCCGAAATGTAATTACTAGAGAGCGTTACCACGTGGCAGTACCTCTTCGGGGAATACAAACTTCTCGTGGGGCTGGTCCTGAGGAGCCATCCACGCACGAATACCTTCGTTAAGCAAGATGTTCTTGGTGTAGAACGTTTCGAATTCAGGGTCTTCCGCCGCGCGGGTTTCCTGGGAGACAAAGTCGTAGGCCCGGAGGTTGAGTGCCAGACCGACGATGCCGACGGCACTCATCCAGAGACCGGTGACGGGGACGAATAGCATGAAGAAGTGCAACCAGCGCTTGTTGGAGAAAGCGATGCCGAAAATCTGAGACCAGAACCGGTTCGCCGTCACCATGGAGTAGGTTTCTTCTGCCTGAGTGGGTTCGAAGGCACGGAAGGTGTTAGCGCCTTCGCCATCTTCAAATAGGGTGTTTTCCACCGTGGCCCCGTGGATGGCACAGAGGAGTGCGCCCCCGAGGACGCCCGCAACGCCCATCATGTGGAAGGGGTTGAGGGTCCAGTTGTGGAAGCCTTGCAAGAAGAGCAAGAAGCGGAAGATAGCGGCTACCCCAAAGCTGGGTGCAAAGAACCAGCTGGACTGCCCGAGGGGGTACATCAAGAACACGGACACGAAGACAGCGATGGGAGCTGAGAACGCAATCGCGTTGTAAGGACGTAGCCCGACGAGGCGAGCGACTTCAAACTGACGGAGCATGAAGCCAATCAGAGCGAAGGCCCCATGGAGAGCGACAAAGGCCCAGAGACCGCCGATTTGACACCAGCGAACGAAGTCACCTTGAGCCTCGGGTCCCCACAACAAGAGCAGGGAGTGGCCCATGCTGTCAGCGGGAGAGGAGACAGCAACTGTCAGAAAGTTGGCACCTTCCAAATACGAAGATGCGAGTCCATGGGTATACCAGGACGTAACAAAGGTGGTACCAGTGAGCCAGCCGCCAATGGCCAAGAAGGCACAGGGGAACAGCAGCAAACCGGACCAACCAACGAAGACAAATCTATCGCGCTTGAGCCAGTCATCGACGACGTCGAAGACGCCTCGATCGGCTCCAGCACGGCCCATTGCAATGGTCATCTCAAATCCTCTTAATATGGCATCAAGTCCTATAGATAAAGGGTTGGGGGATATATAAACAACCCTTTGAGGACATGGGGATGTCACAAGCATCCACCCATAGGATGGCCGTAATCACCATCAGGTAGGATCTTGGCTTGTACTTTATGATAAATAGACTTTCGTTTTTTTACAATCTGTCACGTACTTCTCAGATTTGACAGAATCTCAAAATGACGAAATCAAGGGGGTTTGAGCCATTTCTTGAGGATGTTTGGTAAAGTTTTGTATCAAGTTTGGGGAGTGTTTACCTGGCAAAGTCACTATTTGCGCTTCTCAGAAAGCCAAAGACATCATATAAATGCATATAAATGCATCGTATTTTATAGTTTCGATCCGATTATCTTCGGTAGGGTACAGAGTGAACTACAGCGTAAGGTTAACTTTGCCTATGTATCGATAGGGGCTACTCAGTCACTGCTCTTATGTATCAGAACACTTCGCTCAGAATGATACGCTAGATGGATGATTAGTTTCAGATGGGTGGTTAAGCCACTTTCTGAAGGGTTAGGAGATACTAAAAGTTCAGCGCATGTATAATTCGAGCGTCATCGGCGGTAGTGTCAGTATTTCTGGTAACCGTCTGTTTATATATGAGGTCAAAGGCCTAGGCTCAATTGCCGGGAGCATAGCACCCGTGCGTCAGAGCGGGAGCACCTTCGTTACAGTCCCTTATCAGCGTATGGCCGAAGAAACTCGGCGCATCATGCGTATGGGGGGTGAAATTGTTAGCATTCGTCCAGCAAATGGCGAGATGCCAACCGTGCCTGTGGCTCAAGTAGCACCTGCAGCAACAAAACCTATGGCCGAAACCAAAGCTAAAGCTAAGAAACCCGGTGCTAATGTACCGATTAATATTTACAAGCCCAAGACGCCTTACCTGGGTGAATGCCTATCCAACGAAGCCCTAGTGGCAGACGGTGGTATTGGCCTTGTTCAGCATATTAAGTTTGATCTGTCTGAAGGTGATTTGGCCTATGTGGAAGGTCAAAGCATCGGTATCATTCCTGAGGGTACTGATGAGAATGGTAAGCCTCATAAGCTGCGGTTATATTCCATCGCATCTACTCGCCATGGTGATGATGTAGACGATAAGACCGTATCCCTCTGCGTTCGTCAGCTTACCTATAATCATCCTGAAAGTGGCGAGACTATCAACGGTGTTTGCTCTACCTATCTCTGTAATCTAGAACCTGGCAACAAGGTGAAGATTACTGGCCCTGTCGGTAAAGAGATGTTGTTGCCTGACGATCCTGATGCCAAGGTGATCATGATGGGGACAGGTACAGGTATTGCTCCTTTCCGTGCATATCTATGGCGCATGTTTAAAGATAAAGAGCGTGAAGCAAATCCTGACTATACGTTCAAGGGATTTGCCTGGTTGTTCTTTGGTGTGCCTAAGACACCTAACATCCTCTATAAGGAAGAGCTGGAAGAGATGCAGGCCCAGTATTCTGACAACTTCCGTTTAACCTACGCCATTAGTCGTGAGCAGCAAAACTCCGAAGGTGGTCGTATGTATATCCAGCACCGTATTGCTGAGCACGCTGATGAACTTTGGAGTCTGATTCAGGAGGAGAAGACCCATGTTTACATCTGCGGTTTGCGCGGTATGGAAGGCGGTATTGATGAAGCTCTAACGGCGGCGGCGGCTAAGACCGGTGTTAACTGGAATGATTATCGTCGCGATATGAAGAAAGCTCATCGTTGGCACGTTGAGACTTACTAAGCCTTACTGACTTGGTCGGGTAGCAACATCCAAATAAATATTATGTAAAAGCCAGGTGAGTCTGACGGTTCCCTGGCTTTTACAATAATCTGTGGTAAATCGAGCGGGATAGCACATTGGTTTTCAAGGTTGGATTATTGGGTCTGGGTACGGTAGGCACTGGTACGGCCAAAATTTTGTTAGACGCGGCCCAGCGTCATCCGTTGCTACAAACCTTAGAAATTCATAAGGTGGGTGTACGCTCTTTGGATAAGCCCCGCGCTGTTGATTTACCTGAGGATTGCTTAACTACCGATCTTGAAGCAATTGTGACCGATCCCGATATCGATATTGTGGTGGAAGTCATTGGGGGATTAGAGCCTGCTCGGTCACTGATTTTGGAGGCGATTGAGGATGGCAAGCACGTGGTGACGGCTAATAAAGCTATCATCTCTCGATATGGGAATGAGATTGCTGAAGCTGCAAAGAAAGCGGGTGTGTATGTGCTCTATGAAGCGGCTGTAGGTGGCGGAATCCCTGTTATTCAACCGTTGCAGCAGGCTCTTGGGGTAAACCGGATCGATGCGGTCACTGGCATTATTAATGGAACCACCAACTATATATTGACTCGCATGCAGTCAGAGGGTGGGGACTTTGCTCCGATTTTGGCGGATGCTCAGGCCCTGGGCTATGCAGAGGCTGACCCGACTGCTGATGTAGATGGTCTAGACGCAGCGGATAAGATTGCCATTTTGGCGTCCATTGCCTTTGGAGGAAAAATCCGCCGCGAGGATGTCTTTACGGAAGGTATTCGCAATGTCAGTGCATCGGATGTGGATTATGCGAAAACCTTAGGATTCGTGATTAAGCTGCTTGCGATCGCAAAACGCAACCCTAACGCTGACACTATCCAACTCCGTGTTCACCCTACACTAGTGCCGCTCAAGCACCCCCTAGCCAGTGTCAACGATGTTAACAATGCAGTACTCGTTGAAGGCGATCCCATTGGCCAAGTCATGCTCTACGGGCCAGGTGCAGGAGAAGGTCCTACCGCCAGTGCCATCGTGTCGGATGTGATGGCCATTGCAGCCACTCTCCACATGGAGTCTCCGGCTGAAGAAAAACTACCGAATCCGTTGTTAAGCCATGCCTACAGCGACTATAAGACCATTAGTCCGATGGAGGAGTTGGAAAGTCGCTTTTACCTGCGGCTAATGGTGAAGGATCGGCCTGGAGTAATTGGCCATTTAGGCGAAATTTTTGGTAGACATCATCTTAGTCTCGAATCCATCGTGCAGATTGGTTTGCAGGACAGTTTGGCAGAACTCGTGATCGTGACCCATGAAGTGCGGGAAGGCGAATTCCAGAAGGCTATTGCTGTTCTGAAAGATTCAGTGGATGTGGATTCAATTGCCAGCGTTTTGCGAGTTTTGGGATAGACGGAAAGACGTTCCATGGAACGGTCTGTACAAGGAAAATTATGGAGAGAGACGTTCCATAGAACGTCTATGTGATGGAAGATAAGGCTTTTGAAGCTGTTCCTGGGGACGTTCTGCATAAGTGGATATTGCAGGCTCGGTCTGATGCCCAAAAAACTAATGTCCCTTTGTACGAGGTGGACTGGTTTTTGCAGGGAGTTAGCAGCCTGAGCCAGTCGGAACTAAGCTTAGGGCTGTATCGAGATCGGGTTGTGCCTTTGCGGCATTCGCTGGATTGGTTAACTCAGCAGTGGCAGCGCCGTTTGACTGAGCGAGTACCGGTGCAATATTTGGTGGGTGAAACGCCGTGGCGGGATTTAATGCTGACGGTGACACCAGATGTGTTGATACCTCGGCCTGAAACGGAGCTGATGGTGGAGATTATGCAGGCGTGGGTAAAGCAGAACAAAAACCTGCCAGAGCCTCTGGTTTGGGCAGATTTGGGGACAGGGAGTGGGGCGATTGCGATCGCAATCGCCAAATCCTTCCCCAATGCCCAGGTACTAGCTGTTGATATTAGTTCAGAGGCTTTGCAGGTTGCTCGTCAAAATGCCCAGCGCAATGGAGCCAGTAATCTTGAGTTTCATCAAGGCAACTGGTTTGAACCGTTAAGTGATTGGCGTGGCAAGTTGTCTGGTGTGATGACTAATCCGCCCTATATTCCAAGTCAGATGGTGCTGGATTTAGAGCCTGAAGTAACTAACCATGAACCCCATCGGGCCTTAGATGGTGGAAATGATGGGTTAGAGGATATTCGTCTGCTCATAGCGCAAGCTCCAAAATTTTTGCAGCCCGGTGGTCTGTGGTTGACAGAACATATGCAGGGACAGGCGCAGACCATTGCCGCTATGCTGGCAGCTACAGATATCTATAAGGACATTCAGATTCACCCAGATTTAGCCGGTATTGAGCGATTTATCTCAGCGACATTTAGTCCTTGAATCCCAGCAATGTTGAAACCAGCTAGAGTTTTTAAGTAATCCAACATGCTCATAAATCATGGCATCAGCCCCAGTAGAACTTTCGGCCTACGATCCTGAATGGCCCGCCAAGTTTAAAGCTGAAAAAGCCTTCTTGATAGAGGTCATTGGTCATTGCCTTTGGGGCAGTGTTGAGCATGTGGGCAGTACTGCCGTGTCAGGCCTTTTGGCAAAACCAGTTATTGACATCATGTTTGGGGTGAAATCGCTGGAGGTTTCAAGGCCAGCAATTGATGTGTTGACCGGGAACGGCTATCAATATTTTCCCTATAAACCGGATGTCATGCATTGGTTCTGCAAACCATCCGATGCTGTGCGGACGCACCACCTCCACTTAATTCCCTATGAAAGCGAGCTGTGGCAAGAGCGAATTCGGTTTCGGGATTTGCTTCGTTCTAACCGTGCGATCGCTAGCGACTATGCTGCCTTAAAACAGGCTTTAGCTGAACGCTATCACTATGATCGCGAGGCCTATACCCAAGCAAAATGGCCCTTTATTCAACGAGTTTTGGAGATGGCCAAATAATCATATGGTCTGATGCGACCGCTTGCTCAGAACGGATGGCTTGATGAGGTGTAGGACAGTTTGGTTTCTATCCCGTGTAAGCCTTTGCTGATTGGTTTCCCGCTAGAATAGGTGCACTGAGGGTGACTGCTTTACTCGCGTGGGCGTTGCTGATCCTTAGGAGGATTTGATCTGGAAGTTCCTGATCAATAGCACTTATTTCAGATCGATTCATCTTGTCAATCAGCAACGGCGTGTGTGGACTATGGTTTCGTTAGCCCGTAAAAATCTACTCAAAGACCTACCACGGTTTCTGGTGGCCCAAGCCGGTATTATGTTTGCCGTCAGTTTGGTCACAATCCAAACTGGTATTCTTAAGGGTTTTACTCGATCGACAACGCTGCTGATTGATAATTCGGCTGCCGATATTTGGGTTGCGTCAGAAAATATCGTTAACTTTGAACTCACTGAACCGTTTCCCTATGTGCAGGTTCAGCGGGCCCAATCAATTGAAGGGGTAGCCCGTGCAGAGGCCCTCATCATGGGTTCAGGCCGCTGGTATGCGGACGGTAATCTGACAACGCTACGGGTGTTTGGGTTTGCCCCCAATGGACAACTATTTCGTCCTGGTGAGGTCTCCGATACGACACTGAAAGCTTTAAGTGCTCCCTATTCAGCATTGATTGACCGCACCAATATGCGTTCATTTCGGATTGATGGTGTGGGAGATACGGCTCGCATTCGTCAGTTGCCGGTCATGGTAGTCGGCTTGACCCGGGACACCCAATCTCTGGTTTCTAGCAAATTTGTTTTCACATCTTTGTTGAATGCCAATGCCTATATTAGTTCCGGGTTTTCGGCTGGATTGACCTGTCAGCTTGGGAATGGTGATATTACCTGTGTGAATGCCTATCAGCGTGATCCAGATGCGGCGAGTGCTGAGGTGGGTGATCCAGAACCGCTCAGCTCAGATTCTCCGGTGACCTACATTTTGATCAAAGCTGAGCCGGGGGAAAATTTACAAATTCTCAAGCAACGCATAGAGTCTTCCCTGTCGGGAACTAAGGCGTTCACTAAGGATGAACTGATTAATATCACCCAGTCTTATTGGCAAAATCGTACGGGCATAGGTTTTATCTTAGGCTTAGGGGCCATTGTCGGTGTGATTGTCGGCATGGTAGTGGTGGCTCAGATTTTGCATACGTCGGTTTCTGAAAATCTGCGGCAGTTTGGCACCCTTAAGGCTATGGGGGCTTCAGATTGGGATATCTACAGCGTGATTTTAGAGCAGTCGCTCTGGATGGCGGTGTTGGGCTATGTGCCAGGTTTATTGCTGTGCTGGGGAATAGGCACTTGGACGGCAGCGACTCAAGGGATTGTGGTGTTGATTACGCCCCTAAGTGCTTTTGGTGTATTTGGTATCACGGTTGTGATGTGTGTTGGGGCTGCAGTTTTTGCGATTCAGAAGGTGACACGAGTGGATCCGGGAATTGTGTTTAAGGCATAACCGACTGAGGTGAAGAGAGACGTGAGTGTGAGGTGTGAGTTTAAGAATTAATGTTTGCGATCGCAGCACATAACATCCAAATGTCCTTTATGTCAGGCACCACTGAAACCAAGGTGCTCAAAGGCATTGACCTGGCCGTTCCGTCTGGGCAAATCCGTTTAATGATGGGACCCTCTGGGTCTGGTAAGACGACGCTGCTATCGATTTTGGCAGGCATTTTGACGCCAACGGCTGGTCAAGTGCATCTGCTGGGTCAGGAAATTACAAAGCTATCGCCCAAAAAACTTACCGCTTTTCGCCGTGACCACATTGGCTTTATTTTTCAAAGCTTTAATCTATTTCCTGCCCTCACTGCTTTGGAAAATATTGAGCTAGCCCTACAGATCAAGCATAAAAAAGGATTGGCTATCAAAGAACAAGCTTTTGATTTACTAAAACAGGTGGGGTTAGGTGATCGGGCAAATCATTTGCCAGCGGATCTCTCAGGAGGGCAAAAGCAGCGAGTTGCGATCGCCCGTGCGCTAGCAGGCGAACCAGAACTGATTATGGCCGATGAACCCACAGCAGCTTTAGATTCAGCCACTGGCCATGATGTGATCGAGCTAATGCAGTATTTGGCTAAAAACAAAGGCTGCACGGTCTTGATCATTACCCACGATCCACGCATTACCGATGCTGCCGATGAAATTACTTACCTAGAAGATGGGATTTTAGCCAAACAATCAAGTTTGGTTAGCGGATTTCATTGAGAGGTCTTTGATGGCTTCCACGTTATTGCAAAAACCTGACAGAGTTGTTTTACAAAATATCAGCTGGCAAATCTACCAATCCTTAAGTTGTGACTTTGAATATATTGTTATAGATAGTGTCAAAATTTATTCCTAATAACCCTAAAAAATATTTTCTAAAGACACTAGGTTAATGTAAAAAGCAATCATTTTCGTTCACATAATTGAGGACTTCTTTTTCAATTTCTTTGAAAAAAACAACTAAATATCCAAGCAATTCATCAATGAACTCAGAATGTATAAAAACAACTTTATCAGGTTCACCATCTAGGTAATCATTATCTGATACAAACCTGATACGTCTCTTAGCTTCTTTTCGTTTCCTTTTACTATCCTTTATGTTTTCGGAGATTAGTACAGAGCCATTATGTGTAACTATGTTTCTGAAAAGGTTGATATCTTGAATATATTTTATTTGTTTTTCTATTCTTGTCAGATTAAAGCAATCCATTTTTTCGAGGTATGAGCAACAAAGCTTAAAGCCTCTATCCTTATTACTATTTTTAAAGTCTTCGAAGGTTTCTTTATTTTTCAAAATTTTAGTGAGAAGTAGGCAAAATTCGTTAAGCTGATACTCGAAGAAACCATAAATAATTACGACTAAAGATCCCCGATGAATGCTTTTATATTTACTTTCAAAATGAAAATCTTCTGAAGCACGATCTTCAATGATTTCGCTATGATATGTACGAGGAAATTTCTCCAATTTAGTTTCCATTTCTCGATCAAGTTCTCTATCCCTGCTATTTAAATATTCTTCTAAAGAAGAATGGAAATCTGAATATGATCTGAGTTGGCCTTCTATGGTTCCGAAATAATCCAACAAGTCAATCGCTAATTCTGTATCAATAGTTGGCATATAAGTTTTGAAATATTGAGTCTTGATGGATCTCCACACGGCTACCACATATTTAGCGTATTGATTTAGGTAGACCCAAAGTATCTTGTCTTCTAAGGCAATTATTGCCGACTTTTTAGTCTTTATCAGGATGGCTTTTCAGCAGAACTTGTATAACCTGTACCAATGTGAAAATCTGATTTTCATGACGAGTAGACAGGGTGAACTTATCTGAAACGTCATACTTGCGGGTTTGTAAATCTGCTTTGACAAAAAGGAAATCTTCGCCTGTTGTAATCAGTCCAAATGCTTGTGAGGTGTTTGCACTAGCCAGATAGGCCAAGGTTTGAGGTAACGCTTGCATCACGCTAAAGTCATAGCGTTTGGTTTCTAACAAAACCAGCCAAAAGCCATCTTGCACCACTAGAACATTGATCAGGCCCTTAAGTAAGGTGTCACCATTTTCAATTTCAATAGATATATATTTTTCACCGCGCAGTTTATAGGGCGGATCACATAGTCCCAAAAGCTCTAACAGTGGCGAGGCCAAAATAAAATCCACCGTACTTTCTGTAATCGCACCATCAGCCTGGTAGTAACGATATCGGGCTTTCAATCGATCCAGTGTGTCGATTTCTTCTTGGCGCAATTCTGGTAAATCACCTTGCCACTCGGTAAAGAAATCTGCCCGATTAGTAGGCTGTAGATTAAGATGCTGATGCGCCTCGTTTAAGTTAGTAATCGCTGTAGTCGCAGCAATTGTAAGTAGTAATCGCTGTAGTCACAGCAATTGTTTGAGTCATTAAACTCAATTCCCAGGAATAAACGCTAATTTTAGTATAGGCTTACTACTTTTTTTGCTGCTATTTTCATTAAGCCATCGACGTTATGACATTTTGCTAGCATTTCAATGTAGTAGCCCATATGTTCCCATGACATTCACGCTAATCGTTGACCCACCACCATTAGAAATCAATGCTGACAATGTTGTATTGGTCGGTCAAACTCGCGTCACATTAGACACTGTGGTCAGTGTCTTCAAGCAAGGCACAACTGCCGAAGAAATTGTTCATCGTTATCCGGTGCTCAAACTAACAGATGTCTATGGGACGATTGCGTTCTACCTCAATCACCAGCAGATGGTGGAAACCTACTTAGCCGAACGTCAAACCCAGGCGGAAACTGTACGGGAATTGAATGAAACACGCTTAGACCCCCATGGTATTCGCGATAGACTACTTGCCCGTAAGCATGAACAGAAAGCATGCTAAAGCTGCTGGCCGACGAAAATTTTGACAATACGATTATTCGAGGATTGATCAGACGCGACTCTAAAATTAATATTGTCAGGGTCCAAGATGTAAAACTCTCTGGCGAAAACGATCCAACTGTTCTAGCGTGGGCAGCTCAAGAACAGAGGGTTTTGCTAACCCACGATGTGGCTACTATTACCAAATATGCCTATGAACGAGTCACGAAAGGATACCCAATGCCTGGTGTGATAGAAGTTCGTACTGATGCACCCATTGGTCAAGTGATTGAAGATATTTTGTTGATTCTTGGCTGTATCGCTAAGGGTGAATTAGAAGGACAGATTCTATACCTACCTCTCTAGCTGTATATCTTCAGGCTGACGTTAGCTCTTTAGCAATACCAGTCAGAATCTCAGGGACTGAGCGGGGCTGCCAGCCCAGGTCTCGTATGGCTTTTTCACCACTAATGCGAACACAGCGATCATAGATATAGTGAATCAGCTCATTATTTAATGGTGCATTCCAAGCAAAAAGCTTGCCAATGGGGTCTAGTACACCGCCAATGACTCTAACCAATGGCTTGGGTGCATCAGCTGGAGCTTTTACCCCTACCGCATCACCCAGAATCTTAAACATTTCGCCGATGGATAGTTCCCCGGCGGAGATGATGAAATGTTCGCCAGAGGGGGCTTTTTCAGCTGCCAGAACCATGACCTGAACCAGGTCGTCAACGTGGACGATGCCAGTGATGCGATCGCATCCCGGCCACAAAGGCAACCGCCCCTTCAAAAACAACTTAATCACCGGTCCAAAGTGCGGATCATCCGCCCCAAAAATCCCTCCCGGCATCAAACTTACCGCCGCAAACCCATCGGCTACATGCTGATTCACCAACTGCTGCGCCTTATACTTCGTCTCGTCATAGGCAGACGAAAATCCCTTTTGTGTGCGCTGATAGGTCTCATCAATCACCTGACCAGCCGTATCGCCATAAATGCCAATGGTGCTGCAATAAATCAGTTTGGGAGGATTATTCTGAGCCCTAATTACACCTAAGACCGTACGGGTCCCTTCCACATTCACCCGCTCCATCCTGGCCGCATCCACAATACCCAAATCAACACAGGCAGCAATGTGAAACACCACATCCACACCTGCCATCGCCTGACTAAGTATTGCTGCATCAGTAATGTCACCGTAGGCTAGTTCAATATCCATGTCTGTGAGCCGTGACAGATCGCTCGTGCGGCGAACTAAGCCAATGACCTTATGCCCCTGGGAGCTGAGCAGCTTAACTAAATGGGAACCAGTGAAGCCATTGGCTCCTGTAACAAGTGCTTTCATGCGTTTGCTTGATGCTTTTTAGTAAAACTGATGAACCCAATGGAGCTAACGCCAGTGACTCTGGGCTTAAGTTGTTATCGTAACGGAAATCCCGTCATTTTTATGGATTGTACAACCGACACAGCTGCATTAAGAAAGCAGCTAAGATGAGACAGCTAAGAAAACGTTGAAACCATAACTCAACTATCATCACTGAGTTCATTTATTCAAATTATTAGTTTTGGTTTACCTAAAAACCAGGAAATACTGAATAAAGGATTTCTTTTTTACATACTTACCTAGAAATGGATACTTTTTAGAGTGTCCCATTGAATGAAAACAACACTTGAAAAGTCTGACTTTGTTCTGACTCCCTATATGCAGAGTAATGATTGGCGTGCTACATATCAGGTTTTAAACACGCTCATTCCTTATATTGCTCTATGGTTTTTAGCTGTAAAAGCAGCTGAAGTTTCTATTTGGTTGCTTTTGCCGATCATAATTTTACTTGTGCTCTTTTCATTGCGTTGCTTTTCGTTAATGCATGACTGTGGCCATTACTCCCTATTTAGATCCAAAAAAGTCAATCGAGTGTTTGGATTTATATTTGGCTTAGTTAATGCCATGCCCCAATATTGGTGGTCGCGGGATCATGCCTATCATCACAAAACAAACGGTGATTGGGAACGCTATCGCAGTATTGGAGATTTCTTATCCACTGCAGAGTACGCCAAACTTACTCCATCTGACCAAAAAATATATGGATTACTCAGACATCCTTTGATGGTTTTTCCTGGTGGTTTTTTCTATTTGGCCTTTAAACCTAGACTTATCTTACTTTTAGGCAGCTATGACTTTATCCGCCACGTTTTCGCCTGTTTAAAGTCCAATCCACGTGTGGCACTGTCAAAGATAATCTCGTCTCATAAACCCAACCATTGGTCCACTGCAGCAGAGTTTTGGGATATCCTCCTAAATAATATTTTTGTCGTGGGTGGATGGATTTTACTGTGTCATTTATTAGGGCCAGTTTTTTTCTTAGGTGTGTACTCCATAGTGTTGACCTTAGCTGCGGCAATTTTTATTAATATCTTTTTTGTGCAGCATATTTTTGAGGGGGCTTATGCTCACAAAACTGCCGGTTGGGACTATATAACTGGAGCTATTGAAGGGAGCAGTTATTTGGATGTGCCTGCAATTTTAAAGTGGTTTACTGCCGATATTAGCTACCACAATATTCATCACCTGTCCGAAAAGATTCCTAACTACAATCTCAAAGCTTGCCATCAAAAAAACAGTCACTTGCTTTCCCAAGTTAAGAGCATTCGAATTAGCGATGTGCTTGACTGTTCTAAGTTTATTTTGTGGGATTCTGATGGGAATAAGCTGACATCTATTGAGGCATTTCACCAAAGTCAGGTTAATGCCTTTTCATAGATCCGGTAGGTTTTGTAGATGGTGGCTCCGGTGCTTTCAATGATGTTTCGCGATCGCATGTTGTCCTCATAAACCCAAGACAATTCGGAACGCTTATAGGGGCGCTTTTTCTCTGTGCCCCCCTTCATGCCTAAATACACCACTGCCAGCGCCACCATATTGCGACTGTATTCCGGTAGCGTACAAATAGCCAGAACCCTTGCTTGGTCAATCTTGCGACGGAACCAAAGAAATTTGAGAATACCAAAAATATTAAGCTTACCCCGCACATGCTTAAGGGCAATGTTGTAATCCGGCAGAGCCATAAAAAAGCCAACCATTTTGTTGTCGGAGTCTTTTTTCGGGTCTTCTGCAATCACGAAAATATCCGTATCCACCAGAGTCTGCAGCTCCCGCGCCTCCACCATAAACTCCTCTTCAGTGCGGGCACTAGAACTCCAGTTATGGGCAAATGCTGTGGTAAACAGCTCGTAAATTTGACGACAGTCTTGCTCAAATGCTTCGCCTTTAGTGTGGATGGTGCGAAACTTAATGCCAGCTTTCTGCGCAATTTTATAACCCCGTTCAAAGCTGTCGGGTAAAGGTTTATCCAACGATAAATCATAGGCGTAGACATCCTTAGCCTTTTGCCAGCCGTTAGCCTCCATGATGTCCAGATAATACTGAGGGTTATAGGGCATCATCAGCATCGGGTCCGAATCAAACCCATCTGCCAAAAAACAACAGTTATTATGGGTAGATAGATCAATGGGACCACGGGCTACAGTCATCCCCTGCTGTTTGAGCCAGTTGGTAGCCTCATCTAGCATTGCCTGACCGATGTTGTGATTGTCAACGCATTCAAAAAAACCCATCAGCCCAACCGATTTACCTTCACGTTCAATCAGGCGATCATTAACAGCCGCAACCACTCGACCTATAGGCTGTTCATTGTGGTAAGCAACAAACTGCTGGAGCTTGCCGTATTGAAAAAATGAATTCTTCTCTGAAAACTGTTTAGCCGTACTCGACTCGATAGGGGCAACCCAATGGAGGTCATTGCGGTATACGTAAGATGGGACCGCAAGAAAGTCAGCTTTGTCTTTGGCGGTAGTGACCGTCTGGATGGAAAAATTACTCATAGCTGGGGAAGTCGGACCTGGGGAGTAGAGAGTAGGAGATGAAACCGAAATAAGGCCACATCTTGAGGAATAAATTTGAGTTTATTCCCCCATTACCTATGCCCTACTCCCGATTGCCTTTTTACCTAAGCGTACTGAGCAACTGCACCGCCAAGCTTCTGACGGACAGCAACCATGGCTTCTATTAGCCGATCCATTTCGGCTTGGGTATGAAGCGCATTGGCCGTAATCCGTAAGCGAGGCTTAGCAATAAACCAGATGGCCGAAACCCAAATGCCGTGTTCTTCCATAAGGGCGCGAGCAAAGGATTTGGGATCTAGGTCAGGGGGAAGCAATACAGGGACAACGTTAGTCTCACCGATGGCGTCAAAACCAGCAGCAATAAGCTTAGAGCGCAAATAACGAGTATTAGACTGCAACTTAGCCACGCGTTCTGGCTGACTGCGTACCTGGCGGATACTCTCTAATGCTGCTGCGGTGACTGGTGGGGGAAGAGAAATAGTACCGATGGAGGTGGGGGATACATCCAAAAGGTCAATGAGTTCTCGGTTTGAGGCACTAATGGCTGCACCTGCGGAGCCTGCAAACTTGGAAAAAGTCGTCATGATGATGGGTACAATGCCACGGTCAATCACAGACTGGGGAGTAATTCCAAAGTGGTCGTAAATGCCTTCACCTTTTCCACCAATGGCACCACTGGCATGGGCTTCATCCATGACCACAACGCTGCCGGGGTAGTCTTCCATGATGTCTAACATGCGGGGCAGCGGTACCACATCACCATCCATGGAAAAGACCGCGTCAGAAATTACAATCACCCGGTCATCAGGACGCACATAGCGGCGCATCTTACGCTCTAGATCGTCCATATCACAGTGACGATAGGCTTTGACCCGCACCTTGGGACTATGGCCAAACATCTTACCTGAGCGATTATCGGCATTAACCACGGCTGCAATAATGCAACCGTGGTTCAGCACGTCGCTAAAGATAATCGTCTCACGGGTATGCTGGAACCCTTGAACAGGTACTGCTAGATGGCAAAAACCATCCATTAATGCCTGTAAGGCCATCCATGCATTGAGAAACAACTGAGTATGGGGCAAATGCTTGAAAGCAGAAATTTCCTCCTCTAGCTGACGATGTAAGTCAATGCGACCACTCAGGACTGAACAAGAGCTGTTTGAGGTGCCATAACGACGAATGGAGTCGATAGCAGCCTGTGTGACAGCATCATCTTGCGCCATACCTAACACGTCGTTGGTACAAAACGTCAGAACCTGATGCCGTTTACCAGTTCCCTGTTCTTCTAAATCAATCTGATTGCCATTTTTATGGTGGCAAATAAACTTGTCAGGGTATAACCCGCTTGCATGTAAACGCTGCACGTAGTCATTAACGACTTCCACAATTTACTCCTCATCACCTACATTGAGCATATCAATCAACCAAGGTCTGAGCCTAAAAAGCCGATGAACCTATAGGTACAACAGGCCTTGGCAACGGGGGCTTGGGTATCCCCAAGCGGGCGAATCACACAAGCATACCGTTACTAACCTCCTGAGATGGTGGGATAGAAGACTCTTTGGCTGCTTCTAAAGAAGACGAATGCGAACCTTCTAAATGCTCATATTGACCGACTATGACTCTTTGTAGAGCAATAATTGCTGGATTAACTTCGACGTAATTGCGATGTGGGTCGATGGAGTAATTACGTTGTTCACTTTCCATCATTTCTACGTCTTGATGTAGAAACTTAAGAAAAATACTGTTCAAAATCACTTTTTCGAGCATTCTGGCTACGGGACCCGTCAGTAACCATTGGGGTAATGGCAGCTTTAGGAACATTAGAGAAAAGGATTTTGTTTCGGTGGGACCGATGGGCAATCGCATCAGATAAAGCGAGGAAACTGACTCTAATGCGGTTGCATAGTGGGGGTATTGATAACGGATAGAGACGGTGCGGGTGGTACTGTCACTGCCTTTAGTGCCCAATCCCAGAAGCTTACTCAGAAAGCCTTTATAAGAGACTTGGTAATCAGCTGATACGCTGTTGTCATCTTGCTTTAAATTGAGCAGCTTGGGATTATACCAGCCCTGAAGATTTTTGTGTAAAAACCCATGGAAGACATCCATTGTATTTTCATTACAAATGGAAAAATGGGCCTGAAAATGTCCAGGAATACGCACCATAAACCAGCCTGGTTGCTTGTATTGAGGTACTTCTGGTAAAGGTTGGTGTTCAGCTAATTCAGCATCTCCTGGAAAAACCCAAACAATGCCATAGGCTTCGCGAGTAGGGTAGCGACGGGCTTGGGCACAGGGTAACTTTTGTTCCTTTGGGAAGTAAGGGATGCTAACACACTGACCCTATTGATCAAACTCCCAACCATGGTAGGGACAGACCAGGTTGTTGCCGTGAACCTCTCCTTGATGCAGTTCTACTCCTTTGTGGGGGCAGGCATCCGCTAGCGCGTTAACGTCTCCATTGGCATCACGATAGAGCGCCAAAGAAGATTCCCAAACTCGGACAGATACTACTTCCTCGGGCTTGAGCTGATCAGCCCAAAAAACTGGATACCAATAGTTAGGGTTGATACCAACAGCACGTGCGCGGCGATATATGGGTTGACCTTTGAGAACAGTAGATGCTTCCATCTTCTAAAGCTAGAATTACAGGTTAAAAAATTATTATCATTAAAGTCTTTCCACTGTACGAGACCTAACTTGATTTTTGCTGAGTAAAGCCCTAGTAAACTCAGATTATCGACTCAAATCGGATTTCATTGTGGTTGCAGTATGACGGTAGTCAACATGTTACCGATGCGATTTAGTGACGCTTCGATAACTGGCAATGAAGTCCAATAAAAATATTTGAGCCGTCGGCTACAACATGGACAGCCACCTCAAATCAAAGTAGAGATATGCACGTAACAGCGTTATTAAGGTTAGGTATAAGTTTTTGCTTATACCTAACCTTAATAACCAGTTATGGGTAATGTTAACATCTATTAACTTGTCGCGAACGACTGGCCCGTGGAGGTGTGTTTCCTGCAAGTTTTACTGTGTTGCTCCCTATGACCACTGTCTATCAGAAACCGGTTCCCCCTGAGCTAGAACGGCTAGATAAATTACCACCCCCCTCATCGCCACGACGCCATTCTTGGCAGGTATTGGCTGTTCTGATGATGGCAGGCTGTTTGTCGAGTGCGGCTGGAGCCGTCGTTGCACCCGTTTTTCCAGAAATTGTGGCTCAGTTTGAGCTGAGTAGTCGTTGGGCTGGAGTGTTAGTGAGCACCCATACGCTGACTACGGCTCTGGCTAGTCTTGTATTTGGTCTATTGGCAAGTCGCTTAGGCAGTGTGCGTATTTTGATATCTTGCCTGCTGGGGTATGCGATTGTTGGTAGCCTGGGTGCTTTGGCCCAAGGTTTTTGGGGGATTTTGCTGTCGCGGGCGCTAGTGGGCATTGCTAGCGGTGGCATTGGGGCAGGCAGTATTGGTATTTTGAGTAATCTTTATGATGGCGAAGCTCGCACACGGATGATGGGCTACGCTACCAGTGCCTTAGCTACGGCTACGGTTATTTTCCCAATTTTGGGTGGCTGGTTGGGGTTGTACCATTGGCGCTGGGCCTTTGCACTCTATGGCTTAGGGGTACCAGCGGCTCTGGCAGGTTTGTTGGTGTTGACTAAAGGGTGTCGCCGTGGTTCTGTTATGCCTCAAACTGGGGAGATTGGCAAAACTCTTCAGCAGAGTAGTGTGCTGCTGCTTTTGCTTGCTCTGGCGACAGCCTCAGCTATTTTTTATGTAGTAGTTGTATATGCACCGCTCTATCTCAAGGAGACGATCGACGCATCTTCATTGTTAAACGGTTTTGTGTTATCTGCTCGTTCAGTAGGTGCGGCGGTGATTGCAGCGGTAGGTGCAGCTAAGGTGTCAAAACGGCTGGGGGCTGGTGGTGCGATCGCATCTGGCTTTTTCCTGATGGCCATTTCGTTGGCGACTATCCCTAACGTGCTCTCTCCGCCGTTAATGCTGCTGGCCGGGTTGCTCTTTGGTTTAGGGTTTGGTTTGGTAATGCCAAATTTCTACAGTGCGTTAGCCGATCTATCCCCTGATGCCCAACGTTCAGCATTGCTAGCCATTGGTACAGGTTGTGCCTCTCTTGGTCAGTTTGTCTCCCCGTTCATTTTTGGTCCAGTGTGGGCCGCAGCAGACACCAACGTGTTTTACATAGCGGCGATTATCGCTGCTACAGTAGGTGGGTTGAACTGGGTGTGTCGATAAAAACGAACGTTCGATGATTCTTAAGCAGTCGCTGCTGAACTTTTTCAAAATAGGGGCCATTCCCCTACTGTTAACTGGGGTTGCGCTCAGGCAAATCATACTGGTGCAAACGATTGGCCTAAGCCCGTGGCATGGGGGCGGGTTTGGTATGTTTGCCTCCATTGACCGTGACGAGCGTCGTGTCATTAAAACCCGTCTAATTGATTGCCAGCATCAGCAAGAAATCATGTTGCCTGAGCTGGTGGCCGCATCGCCTAAATTTTTGAAGGCTGAAACCTACATTCATGTCAGCACCTTCCCGACACTCCAACAGTTAAGCCGCGTGGGCCAGCAGCTGCTTTCAACAGATTCTCAGAATCCTATTGCTGAACTTTATGGGGAAACCCGTGAGCAGGGTTGCGATACTAAAATTCAGCTACAGGTGTGGCGCTTGGTGTATGACGGTAAGGCCATTGTCTATGAGCCGATTGCTGATCCGGTTGAGGTTGAGCTATGACCTGGGTCAAACAATGGAATCGATGGCTAGATAATCTGCTAGAACCGCCAACTTATTTGCTCGTACTGCGGCTGACAACGCTGCTGCTGCTGCTGCATGGCATTGATCACTGGCTGTGGACCATGTTGCCAGAAAAGCTTTTAGCGGCAGCTATGTTGCTCAATCCAAGCTTGGTGCGTCGGCCCTGGGTATGGCTGGGCATGAGCGCATGCCTTGTATTTAATAACC
The DNA here is from genome assembly GCF_000316115.1 of Leptolyngbya sp. PCC 7375. Classification (GTDB taxonomy): domain Bacteria; phylum Cyanobacteriota; class Cyanobacteriia; order Phormidesmidales; family Phormidesmidaceae; genus Leptothoe. Next base: position 5,481,191 of record NZ_JH993797.1, on the reverse strand, counting down.
TTTGGCACTGGTCTACTCTAGTCAACCACGAATATCTCTACACTTACTGGGTGCTGGTGTGCACCATTGCAGTTTGGAGCCAAAAGCCTAAGCAGGTACTGCGCTGGAATTCTCGCTGGCTGATAGGGTTATGTTTCTTGTTTGCCACCCTTTGGAAATTCATCGGTGGCGAATATTTAGACGGTTCTTTTTTGCATCTGACATTTTTGCTGGATAGCCGTTTAGCCATGGGGGCTGTTCTCTTTGGTGGGTTGAACCTGACCACCCTTGCCGAGAATCGTCATATTTTTGAAACCATGCAGGCGTCAGCGGCTGTGTTAAATCCGCAAGAGCTAGCAACAACACCTCGTATGGCTGCTGCGAGTTTAGTGCTGTCCTACTGGACGATTTTGATTGAGGGGCTAGTCGCGGCTAGCTTTTTGCTAAAGGTACCCCGTTGGCTGTATCAAAAGCGAGATTGGACACTCATAGTGTTTGTGATTACGACTTATGCTGTGATTCCAGTGATCGGGTTTGGTGCCCTACTAATGGTCATGGGGTTAATACAGGCAAAAAGTAGTTTTATCGCTCGTACTTATTTAGGGTTGCTAATACTGATGCCTATTTGGATGCCCTTACCCCAGGGAATATTTTGGTTGATCCAAAAAATATTTTTCCAGGTGTAGGGATAGTCAATCTTGGGTGTAAAGACGTTCCATGTCTCTAAACCCAAGATCCTCTGAGAGGCACCATAGTATGGCTAGCGGATTAACCGATCTGTGTATCCGGCGATTCTTGTAATAACCATAAACCGCTATAGGTCATCCCTGAATCATCGGGGCGGATGAGCAGAAAATGTAAGCCTTTGGATGTTACTTTGCGTTGTTCAAAGGCATTAGCTGCACCGCGTACATCGCTGTCTTCAAAAGTGGTAAGGACGAAGCGATCGCAAAGTCCCGCTTCCAAGATCAGTCCATCCGGCTGACCCGCTATATATTTCAAAAACGCAGGCTGCACCGAATCTAACCACTGAGTCAACGCCATGGAGCGCTGACCACCATCAATCACTACACCCGGAATGAGGACCGTACTAGATAGGCCAATTTCCAAAGGTAGTAGCTCTTTGGGAATGGAGCGCACCGGTATTGCTTCGTATTGAAACCGCAGCAGATCGGCGTTGGATAGACCCGCAAACCGCCACGTTTCGCCCCACAGATTGTCTGGCAGGGGAATCGGTGTCGATCGCTCAATGGCAAATGGTGAATAGGCTTCTCCCGTGTAGGTTTTGAGATTTGGATACCAGGCGTTACGCTGCCGCAGCCATTGTTTTAAGGTAGGTAGCCTCCGTTGGGTCTCCACCGGGATATCCAATTCTCGACAGGCTACTTCCGTTAGGGTTTGGGTCTGGGGTCGAAAGACCTGTAGCACCTTGGGACGATAACCTGCTCGGTGGATGGCCTGCTTAATCTGATGACGTAGCCACATGGCATCGGCTTCAGGCTGGGGGCAGGTTTCCCCATAGCTGAAATCCATGTTTGGAGTACACACAAGTAACTCCCATAGGGGCTGATTGTCTGTGTTTTTTAAGGGGCGTCGGTAAAAGTCGAGTTGCCAGGGGGGACTCATGAAATATAGAGCTGGTTGACGTAGTCAGACACCATGCGATCGCTATTGAAAATAGGTGCAATGGTACGGATCGAGGCTTTCATCCGTTTTACCCAGGCGCGAGGAACGTGATTGCGATCGCAATCATAATAAAGACGCACAATCTCCCGTTCGAGCTGGGAATAAAACGATTCTGCATCTATCGTATCTTGAACGTCCTGATCTCTTGTTTCCGCATCTTCACCAATTGTCCAGCCATTGAGGTGGAGCTTGTAGCCTTCACACCACCAACCATCCAACACACTGAAATTAATGCCGCCATTGAGGGCTACTTTCTGACCGCTGGTGCCAGAGGCCTCCAGGGGGCGACGGGGCGTATTTAGCCAAAGATCAATGCCCTGAACCATAAGCTTGGCCGTATACATGTCATAGTCTTCGATAAAGGCAATGCGGTCTCGCAGGTCTGGGTGACGACTCCATTCCATGACTCGCTGGATGATGCGCTTGCCAGCGGTATCGTTGGGCCGAGCTTTACCGGCGATGATTAGCTGTACCGGTCGCTTCTGATTAGAGAAAATTCGGGTGAGCCGACTGAGGTCGCGAAAAATCAGGTCACTGCGTTTATAGTCGCTAAATCGTCGGGCAAAGCCGAGGGTGAGGATTTTAGGGTCCAGCAGACGCTCTACCGCATTGATGTCATCGGAGCATTCTTTGCGATCGCGCCTGGCCTTAAGTACTCGGTCCCGAGTGTAGGCAATTAGCCGTGCTTTAAGAATTTGGTGCCGCTGCCACAGACGTTCGTCGGGAATATGTTCAATTTTGCTCCAAGTTTCTGGATCGCTGATGCGCTCGGCCCAGTGTTTGCCTAAATAGTCTTGATACAGGTCTTCTAAAAGTGGGGCAATCCAGCTGCGGGCATGGATGCCGTTAGTGACATGACCAATGGGGGCTTTTTTGTCTGAGCGCTCGGCGTAAAGGTTTTGCCAGAGCTGTCGAGATACCTCACCGTGGCGCTTGCTCACCGCATTAGCCGCCCGGGTCAGCTGTAGTGCTAAAGCCGTCATGCTAAACACGTCAGGACTTGAGGCTTGATGTCCTAAGGCCAAGAATTCTTCACGCTCTAGTCCCAATCTGGGCCAATAATCGGCAAAATAGTTCTCCATCATCCCCACGGAAAATGCCTGGCCTGTGGGCACTGGGGTATGTGTTGTAAAGAGGGTGCGATCGCACACATAGGATTTGACATCATCTAGGGTGCCGCCCATTTGTTCGAGTTCAAACCTGGCCAATTCCAGTAAAGCGAAGGCTGCATGCACATCATTCAGGTGATAAATGGCAGGCTCAATGCCCAACGCCTGTAGCATACGTACACCGCCGATACCCAAGAGCATTTCCTGGGCCAATTGCTTATCCGGGTCACCACTGTAGAGTTGGGCCGTGATCTGTCGGTCTGCACTATCGTTTTCAATAATGTCTGTATCTAACAAGTACAGCAGACTACGACCAACTTGCACCTGCCATACTTGAGCTTTAACCATGCGCTGGCCAATGATGACCCGAATTTTAAGCCGTTGCCCATGCTCATTGCATACCGGAATCAGCGGCAGATTTTCAAAGTCATTACTCCTGTAATGAGTTTCTTGCCAGCCACTGCGATTAAGGCACTGGGAGAAATAGCCCTGGTGGTATAACAGGCCCACACCCACCATCGGTAGCCCTAAATCCGAGGCTGATTTGAGGTGATCGCCAGCTAACACGCCCAAACCGCCACAGTACAGCGGTAGAGATTCATGAATACCGTACTCGATGCAGAAATAGGCAACTGGGTTATCAGAGGTAATACTAGGGGCTACTTCTTGAGCCCAGGTATGGTCTCTATGGAGATAGGTTTGAAATTCAGCGGCTAGGGTTTGTAGTCGTTTGAGGTAGTTTGGATCTTCTGCGAGCTGCCACAGACGTTCTGGAGTAATCGCCTGCATAAGCGCTACAGGATTGTGCTGACAGTCTTGCCAAAGGTCAGGGGCCAGCACCCGAAATAGGGACCCACGCTCAGAGGTCCAGCTCCACCAATAGTTATAAATGAACTGGGTTAAGGGTTTGAGTGGAGGAGGAAGCTTTGCACTGAGGGAGCGACGAAGATTCATGGGTGAAGGAGAGGTAAATAACAGAGGCACGGATCAGCACCTGATGTGGGCAGAAAAATAGCTGAGACTTGCTGCGGTATAGTAAACCAGTCGTAAATCTGTCTTTTAATTGTGTGCCCTGCCTATGACGGGGCAGCGATTGTAGCGATTAATTTAGCCTCATAAGGCAATAGTTCATGGCTCCAGCACTTACCAAGTTTGGTCAACAAATGTCCCACCTCACAGGGGTGCGGGCAATCATGAAAGATATCATCGAAACCCTTCAGTCGGGACAGTCTGCAGACTTTATTAACTTAAGTGCAGGCAATCCGGTAATTTTGCCTGAGGTTGAGCAGCTGTGGCGCGACTGCACCACTGATTTATTGGCCAGTTCAGACTACGGCGAGGTGGTGTGTCGCTATGGGTCTAGCCGAGGCTATGAACCATTGATTGATGCGATCGCAACCGACTTTAATCAACGCTATAACCTGAGCCTCACCGCTGAGAATATCCTGATTACCCCTGGCAGTCAGGCCTTGTACTTTCTGGCTGCCAATGCCTTGGGTGGCTACACCTCTGGGGGAAAGCTCAAGGAAATTCTTCTGCCCTTAAGCCCTGACTATACCGGGTATGGTGGTGTTTCGCTTTATCCCGAGGCTGTGCGAGCGTATCGACCCACCCTGGAGGTGGATGCTGCCGCCCATCGGTTCAAATATCGCCCCGACTTTAGCCAGCTGACGGTGACTGAACAGACCGGATTTGTGCTGTTTTCTCGACCTTGTAATCCCACAGGCAATGTTCTCACCGACGAGGAGGTGAAACGCATTGCCAGTCTGGCGGCCAATGTCCCCGTCTTTATTGACTCAGCCTATGCTCCCCCGTTCCCGGCCCTCAATTTTACCGAGATGACGCCGGTACTGACGCCTAACGTAGTTCACTGCATTAGCCTTTCAAAAGCAGGATTACCCGGTGAGCGCGTAGGCATTGCCATTGGTGATGCAGCGACCATTCGAGTGCTGGAATCTTTTCAGACCAATCTATGTATTCATTCCTCTCGCTATGGTCAGGCGATTGCTGCCCGTGCCATTGCTTCAGGGGCCTTAGCTAATATTGCTAAGACGGTGATTCGTCCCCACTATCAGCAGAAATTTTCAGTCATTGAAGCTACTTTGGACGAGGCGATGCCGGATGTTCCCTGGTACCTACACCAGGCAGAAGGTTCTATCTTTGCCTGGCTGTGGCTTCAGGATCTCCCCACGGATGATCAGGCGTTTTATCAAGCCTTGAAACGTTACGGGGTGATTATTGTCCCCGGTAGTCCGTTTTTCCCTGGTCTGCGTGATGATTGGGCCCATAAGCACCAGTGCTTTAGGATTAGCCTGACGGATACTGCAGAGCGAATTGCGATCGCAATTCGTCGTTTGGCCCAGCTAACTGAGGACATTTACGGGCAGTCGACAACCCATGCCTAACAACTCTCAACCCCCAATCGATTGGCTCACCATTGGCCGTATTGTTGGTGCCCATGGCTTGAATGGCGAAGTTCGGGTCTATCCCGACAGCGATTTTCCAGAACGCTTTGAACAGCCGGGCGAGCGTTGGTTGCTCAAGCCAGGAGCCGTTAACCCAGAACCCATCAAGCTGGTGAAGGGGCGATTTCAAGAGGGTAAAGGCCTGTATATTCTCAAACTGGCTGGTATCAATTATCGCAATCAAGCAGAGGTACTGCGTGATGCGCAGCTGTTGATATCCGCTGACGATCGTTTGCCTCTTGAACCGGGGGAATTCCATGTGGGCGAGCTGATGGGACTAGCCGTGATCTTGCAGGAGACTGGAGAGCAAATTGGGTCGGTAATTGATGTGTATCGAGCCGGTAACGATTTGCTGGAGGTCGCTTTAGTGTCAGATCAGCCAGAGGAGGCTACCAAAGATAACGGACAAATAAAAGCACGAACAGTGCTGATTCCGTTTGTAGAAGCAATAGTGCCGGTGGTTGATTTAACGCAAGGGCGTGTTGAGATTACTCCACCGGATGGCTTAATTGACTAGCGTCATGCGGCTGTCGGCTGTCGATAACGAGTCCTGCCGCTTGGGCCTGGCTGGTGAGTAGTTGCCGGATCCGTTCGAGGGTTGTCGGGTCATCAATCCGTTGCTCCTGGTAACCCCGCTGCCATACAGGAGCTCCTGGTACACCTCTTACAAGATTGATGCGCTTAGCAGCTGCAGCTTTGAACCCAGCGACAAAGGATGAGAGAGCACGGGGTTTTGGCTGGCTTTGCTGCAAACTGTAGCTGCATACAGCTTTTGCGTCGCTTTGGATTACGGCGATTAATGCTCGTACACCATTGGGGAGTACTGTCCAATGGTCTAGCTCAATATCACGCTGATGGGCGGTGGCTATCTGTTGCCATTCGTCTGCAGCAATTTGCCCCGAAGGATTGAGCTGTGTATGTTCTCCCAAAACATCACCAAATAGACATTCTTCTTGATGGGTTAGGAGATGAACATGATAAAACGTGGCGTTGTGTGGGGAGTGACCCAACTGGAATGTACTAGCCAACCTTCCCTCAGTGCCTATCCAGGCATTGCATTGTTTTCCGTTGGTCTAGATTTCCCAAAGATGAGTATAAATTCTCGTCAGAATACAAAGTGTGGAGATGTTCTATGGAACATCTCTACACCAAAAAAATGACAAGGATGTTGATCAATATTCAATGGGCAGAGCGAGACTCGAACTCGCATGACCAAAGGCCGCCACATTTTGAGTGTGGTGCGTCTACCAATTTCGCCATCCGCCCGAATAGCTTTCATATTATACAGAGTTCAGCCGCCTCTGTAACCCCTTTTTCCCATTTACCAGTTTCGCCAGCCGCCTCTGGCATCTTCATTTAGTTGCAGACGGCGTGTTTGTAGTAGCTTTTGGTAATTGAGGGTGTTATGCCATTGCATGATTTCCTTAGCACGTAGCACTGGGACGGGGTGGGTCAGCTCCTGGGTGCGTAATTGTTTGAGAAAAATTGCCAGTTGGTCATAGTTTAAATCTTCGTACGCGTTTGCTTGAGCGAGAAATGCGTCTAAGTTGAGTTGAGGGGAGAGGGTGGGGGAGCCTCCCGTTAATTTCATCAACACCGAGGCTACAACTCTGGATTCCTGACTGACTAAAAGGGCGGCGCGATCGCACGTAAACTCAGCACACCGCACCCATTCCAGAATCTGATTTTGTAGATTTTGAGCCAATACTGGACCCAACGGTAGCTGACTGGCGGCCAATGTCAGCAAATTAGCCAGGGTCAAATATATGCCATGGTCACATTTGAGATGCCCTAGTTCATGGCCGATGACTGCCTGCAGTTCCTTGGCATTCAGCAGCTCGATCAATGAGGTGTGCACTACAATAAACGGCTGCTTACCTCGCATGGCAAAGGTATAAGCATTGGGAACGGGATGCTGCTTCACATAAAGTTGAGGCGCTTCTATGTCTAAAATTTGACAAGCCTCAACCAATAGCTGATGGATGTCTGGCAGCTGTTGGGGGCTTACCAAAACACTGGTCGCAATATTTTCTAGGTAAAAAAATTGCTCTGCTGTGGGACGTAGCAGAGCGCGAATGGCCAGGTCTAAACCTGGTAGTTGCTTAAGAGATTCCGTCGCCCGTAGATCGAGGGGATGGCGAAAATGGTTAGCTCGTAATCCGGTTAAAATGCATTTCTCACCCACGCCATCCATCTCCCCTATCGCTGAGCTTTACTAAGCTACAGTGTAGCGGTCTGCACCTAAACGATGACTGCCGGATTCGTCATCTCCGTAGACGCTAGCGCAGGGTCTGGGATTCGACGTAATTTAGCCCCTACTGCGGCTAGCTTAGCCTCAATGTTTTCATAGCCGCGATCCAGGTGTTGTAACCCATGCAACGTGGTTTTGCCTTCAGCGGCCAAGCCTGCCACTAGTAGGGCGGCGGCGGCTCGCAAATCAGTGCCCGTCACCGGAGCCCCTGACAAGTAGGGGACGCCACGAATTACAGCAGAATTCCCAGTCAGGCGAATATTTGCACCCATGCGGTTGAACTCAGCAACATGCTGTAACCGGTTTTCAAAAACGGTTTCTGTGATGACGCTATCGCCGTCTGCAAGGGTGGTCAGCGCCATAAACTGGGCCTGCATATCGGTGGGAAACCCTGGATGGGGGCGAGTCTCAATTTCAATGGGTAAAAGCCGTTCACCGGGAATGATCCTGGCGCGATTGTGGCCTTCCATTTCAACTCTGGTGCCAGCTTCTGCCAGTTTGGCAATCACAGGTGTTAGGTGTTCTGGAAGAATGGGCGACAGGCTAATGGGGGATTTAGTGATAGCCCCGGCAAGCATGAACGTACCCGCTTCAATCCGGTCTGGAATAATGCCGTAGTCGGTGGAATGAAGGTGAGGAACACCAGCGATGGTGATGGTGTTTGTGCCTGCTCCACGAATGCGTGCACCCATGGCTCGACAGAAGTTGGCTAGATCCAATACCTCTGGCTCCTGAGCGGCATTCTCAATGATGGTTTCCCCTTCAGCTAGGGTAGCTGCCATCATCAGGGTCTCTGTTGCGCCAACGCTGGGGTAATCTAAATAAATTTTTCCGCCTTTTAAGCGATTGCGGGTGCCAGGTACGTAGGCATGAACAATACCATGGTCCATGTGTACTTCTGCACCCAGTGCCTGTAGTCCTCGGATGTGAAGAGCCACAGGACGAGCACCAATGGCGCAGCCTCCTGGCAGCGGTACCCGGGCAACGCCTAGACGGGCTAGTAAAGGGCCAATGACGAAGAAGCTGGCTCTAAGTTTGCTAACGATTTCGTAAGGTGCACGGGAATGACTGATAGAACTGGCATCTACATCCAGCATGTCTCCATGGCGAGACACCTTCACACCCAAGGCAGTGAGCACATCCGCCATGCGACCGATGTCTACTAAATCAGGGATGTTGCGAATCCGACAATCCTGCGAACACAGAATTGAACCTGCCATAACGACCAATGCCGAGTTTTTGGCTCCACTGACGGAAATATGGCCACTAAGGGGCTGTTTACCCCAGATTTCAATAACAGGTGAGGACTCGCTGGAGGAGCGTTGATCAGCCTGAAGTGAGGTATTGATGATAATGTCCTCCAAATTCAATAAAGAGACTCAGCCACACAAGAACATAAAAATGGCACTCTAGCCAATTTTGTTAACAATGGTGACGATTTTACCTGAAACTACTTATTTGTTAAGTCATATTAATATCCTTTTGTCGTTGAATAGATGTTTGAATTCTTTTGAAAAGCGAAAAATTGTCCTTAGAAGGCCAAAACTGGGGATTGACGAATCAGTCTGATTGCTAGACGATAATAAACTACGGTTGCTTTTATAGCCTTAAGCGGAACTGGCGGAATTGGTAGACGCGCTAGATTCAGGTTCTAGTGTTCGCAAGGACTTCCGGGTTCAAGTCCCGGGTTCCGCATTTTTAATTCACTCCTTTTATGTCTGGTTTTTGTCCTGATGTTTGACTCAAACTATGCTGAATCGTTTTGTTGTTTTTAGATGGCGGCAATAAAGTGCTTTAGTTTTTCTTATTTATTCAGACTTTTTTATCAATTATTGATTGATTGCTCAGGAAATTGACAGTTAGTTGGTTGGGCATTTGAAAGTAGCAATCGATAAACTTGTATTCTTTACTTTGTGTTGAGTCTGTCAATGTGGTGAGTAAAGCAGACTGCGCCCAACGGCAAAGCCTGAATGATAAAGCATTTAAATGCTAGAGAACCTGACAACAATTATCAGCACTAAAAATCCCCTGGCCAAGCAGTTTCGAAAGCTGCATCAGGCTAAGGAACGGCGGCGTCAAAATGTGTTTCTGCTAGAAGGAACTCATCTCTTACAGGAAGCGTGTGCTGTTGAATATCCGTTGCTTCAGGTCGCGTTCACAGAAAACTGGGGACATACCCATGGGGATTTATTGGACTGCTTAAAGCGGCTGGGGACTGATATTCGCTTGGTCAGTCCTGATGTGCTAGTCAGTATGTGTACCACTGTCAGCCCGGATGGAGTGGTGGCGATTGCGCGGCGCATGGCGCAGTCCACCAGGCTTGCAGAAACGGTTTCCCTGGGTGTGGCGCTGCAACGGTTACAGGATCCAGGTAACTTGGGTACGGTAATTCGTACGGCAGCAGCAGCAGGATGCGATCGCATCTGGCTCACAACCGATAGCGTAGACCTAGATCATCCCAAGGTGCTACGGGCTACGGCAGGGCAATGGTTTCGTTTACCAATACAGACCATTGCTACATTGAATGATTTAAAAAACTTAGATGTACAGCTGGTGGCCACCACCCCTACAGCTTCCCTGGACTACTGGAATTTAGATCTGCGGCAACCGACTGTTTTTTTGATGGGAAACGAAGGCGCTGGGCTGTCGCAGCAAGCTATGGATTTAGCCACACATCAGGTCAAAATCCCATTGGCGGCTGGTGTGGAATCGTTGAATGTTGCGATCGCAACAGCTCTAATGCTTTACGAAGCCAAACGTCAGCGTCAGGGTTGATGAGAGTTAGGCGGATCTTGACGAGCGTGGCTTTTTTGAATGCTGCGAGGCTGATGTGGCTGGGAAGATCGCGATTCATCTTGACCTGATTCCGGTTCTTGAGGCCCATCATCTAAAACGCTCGTATCCGTTGTATCGCCTAATAACTCATCCAGGTGCTCCAAAGATTGCAGAAAATCGGCAACAGCAGACTGCCTTAGCTGACGTTTATCCATTGATCTTGCCTCGTTAGTAGGCCCTTTCAACCATTGCTGAATTGCTTAACATTGATTGAGCAATGTCTATGATTTTAGCGATCGCAATTGGTGTGGGGTCTTTAGTAATGAGATTTGTGAATCTAACCCTAGCCAAGATGTTCCAAGTCTAGGCAAAAGTAGAAAGTTAACTACGTTTTTGTAAAGAGCTCTGTTCGTTAGGAACTGGTCTTGGGGATAAAAATGGATCTACAGGTATTTAGTCAGACAGATATCGAATCTAACAAATTTGAAAATAATTGCTCAATATCAAGTTGTCTAAGATCCACAATCTAGTTGAGAATGGATTCTGCCCCTATGTTGCCCATGTCGTTTTCTACCCTAGGCAAACGGCATCAATTCAATAACTAAGGGGTCGCAAATGTGCTGAAACAGGAGATCGTTGTGAGTTCATCCTTTGATTATGACCTAATCATCGTAGGTGCCGGTGTCGGTGGTCATGGGGCGGCATTGCACGCTGTGAAAAGCGGCTTAAAGACCGCCATTATTGAAGCGGCTGATATGGGAGGCACCTGCGTTAATCGAGGATGTATACCTTCGAAAGCATTGTTGGCTGCGTCTGGTCGCGTCCGCGAATTGCGGGACAAGCATCATCTACAGTCCTTCGGCATTCAAGTGGGAGACGTGCAGTTTGAGCGCTCTGCCATTGCTGATCATGCCAGTAACTTGGTTAGCAAGATCCAAGGTGACTTAACCAATAGTCTGACTCGACTGGGTGTAGATACGATTCGCGGTTGGGGTAAGCTGGCCGGCACTCAGAAAGTGACTGTGACCACGGCTGACGGTGAAAAGACCTACACCGCTAAGGACATTATGCTGTCGCCAGGGTCTGTTCCCTTTGTGCCCCCTGGGATTGAGACTGATGGTAAAACCGTATTTACCAGCGACGAAGCAATTAAGCTGGACTGGCTACCTCAGTGGGTGGCCATTATTGGGAGTGGCTATATCGGTCTAGAATTTTCTGATGTGTATACGGCTTTGGGGTGTGAAGTCAGTATGATTGAGGCTTTGCCCCAGCTGATGCCCACCTTTGATCCGGACATCGCCAAAATCGCTAAGCGCGTTCTCATCGACCCTCGTGATATTGATACCCATGTGGGTGTGATTGCTAAGACCGTTACACCTGGCTCTCCAGTGACCATTGAGCTGGCTGATTTAAAAACGAAGGAAACGGTCGATGTGCTAGAGGTTGATGCCTGCCTGGTGGCAACTGGGCGCATCCCTGCCACGAAGGATATGGGCTTAGAAAGTCTGGCTATCGAAACTGACCGTCGTGGCTTTATCCCAGTAAATGACCGTATGGAAGTTCTGCGGGATGGTGAGCCAATACCCCATCTCTGGGCTATTGGTGATGCCACTGGCAAGATGATGTTGGCCCATGCTGCCTCAGCCCAGGGTGTGGTGGCTGTTGAAAATATTTTGGAAAATAACCGCACCGTTGACTATCGCAGTATTCCGGCCGCCGCATTTACCCATCCAGAGGTGAGCTTTGTCGGTCTGACTGAGCCTGCGGCTAAAGAGTTAGCTGCGGCAGAAGGTTTCAAGATTGGTGCCGTACGCAGCTACTTCAAAGCCAACTCCAAAGCGCTGGCAGAAAATGAATCTGATGGCCTGGCTAAGGTGATCTACCGTAAGGATACGGGGGAAATTCTGGGAACTCACATTATCGGTATTCATGCAGCGGACCTGATTCAAGAGGCTGCTAATGCTATTGCTCAGGGGTTAACCGTTAAAGATCTGTCCTTTATCGTCCATACACACCCGACGCTATCTGAGGTGTTAGATGAGGCCTTTAAGCGTGCTGAGGTGACGGCATGAAGATTAGACGGCGTTCTCCCAATCCTGCGGTAGCTGTTGATACTCTGCGCTATCAGGTGAAGGTGCCTGATAGTGAACCCCGCCATATCCTTGAGGAAATTGTTTGGCACAAGGAAGTCGAAGTGGAGCGTCTGCGGGGAAAAACACCGCTGGCAGAGTTACAACGGCAGGTTTTGACAGCACCTCCTCCATTAGATTTTGCTGCGGCTTTACGTAGCGGTAAGACATCACCCTCTGTGATTGCTGAGGTAAAGAAAGCCTCCCCCAGTAAGGGGGTGATCCGGGAAGATTTTGATCCGGTTGCGATCGCAACCGCCTACGAAAAAGGTGGAGCTACCTGTCTATCGGTGCTTACCGATCAAAAATTTTTCCAGGGTAGTTTTGACTATCTTGCTCAAGTGCGTCAAGCCATAAGCCTGCCGATTCTATGTAAGGAATTCATCATTTATCCCTATCAGATTTATCTGGCCCGAATCTATGGAGCTGATGCTATTCTGCTGATCGCGGCCATTTTGTCAGACAAGGATTTGAGTTACTTTACGCGAATCGCTAAAGCCTTAGGAATGACTGCCCTGGTGGAGGTCCATACCGCTGAAGAACTAGACCGGGTGCTCAATGTAGACCAGGTTAAAGTGCTTGGTGTGAATAACCGTAACCTCGAGGACTTTTCGGTTAGCTTAGACACTACGCAGGATTTGTTGGCCCATGTATCAACCCATGTCAGAGCTGATGACATGTTGTTTGTAAGTGAGTCTGGTATCCATCGACCGGATGACGTTATTCGGGTAGCACAAGCTGGAGCCCATGCCATTTTAGTGGGTGAGTCGCTGATGCGGCAGCCCGATCCCGGTGCTGCTATTGGTCAGCTCATGACCTAGTCCCTGGAAGTTGTCTATGTTCTACCCGTTTCAGGTTCCCTACTCTGATTTTCCGACTATGGATCGTCCTATTCCCCTGCCATCCCATATCCATTACGAGCTATTACTAAGGCTCTTGGAACGTGAAACTACTGCGGCTATCTATCAGCACTCCCCACAGAAGGAACAACTCCAGGAACTGATTATTACCCTGCGTAAGGCAATGTCTCAGCAAAAGCAACTGGAAGAAAGCTGCCGAGCTTCAAGCTTGCCAGTGGAATATTACTGGTCATTAAATGAAAAACCAGGAATTTAAGGGAGAAATAATCCCGTTATCTTAAAAAATCCCACCTCAGCTTTGAAAACTGAGGTGGGATTTTTCCAATCTATAACCAGTGCAGTGACAAATAGTCAGCTATCCCTAAGGATGAAGTAGTAGATCGGGGAAAAAACGATTAAATTCAATCAAGATACCAGCTGTGATTAGCATCCAAATTGTAGCTAATACAGGGGCTGTAGACAGGTATTTTACTAAGCCTTCGGGCATGGGAAAGTGTCCTGAATAAAAACATCTAAAAGCAATAAATCAGCACGACCCAGTTATATTGATTCGACTTATCAAGCCCAAGCCGTGCCTCTGATGTATTAATTAGCGAGGTGAAATTGTGATTTCATCATCCTTCGCAAACATGGCACCGGATGCCATATCCTTGAATGCAGCTAGGGGCCAAGCCGCACCAGCCAAAGAAGACTTGATAGCCAAGCCAGTATCGATGATGATTTCTTTCTCCTCGGGCTTCTTGGCAGTGCGAGACGCGATCAAGTAAGAACGCCCAGCCCAACCAATCCAGCCAGCGATGTAAAGGAATAAAATGCCGGGAATGACAAACTCACCAAGATGAGCAAGATCTCCATCTACCACCAAGTGGGGGAGGCCATCTTCGCCACAAAGTAGGCTGGAGTTAGCATAAAAATCAAAACGTGCTTTAGCACCTTCTGTTTTGGCCGCAGAGGCACGTTGTTGGAACGCAGCAGATTCGCCACAGGGGGTCAAACCAGCCACGTTGTCTCCAGCCAAGCTGGCAGAAGCGGGTGCCGCGAAGCCAAACCAGAGGCAAAGTACTAGAGCCAGAGCAAACAACCGTCGCATAAAATGTTTCCTTTGTGTTTTACAAAAGACAAAAAATTAATTCAGTGAATCTCTTAACTTAGATAACTAACTGTAATGCTGCTTTAACTAGTTCCCTAGTGTGTATGCTTTATCAGTTAGCCGACGCAGTATTGAAGTCGCTTTTAAAACTCAACCAACGTGAACTAAATTAAGGATCTACTTGACTCTCAGGGATCATACCTTTCTGCCAAACCCTGGCAGGGAAATTACTCACAAGACTTTACATGACGACACAATTGACGAATGGCCACGATTTTAGCAATTGAAACCAGCTGTGATGAAACAGCCGCATCGGTGGTGAAGCATCGTCAAGTGCTCAGTAGTGTTGTGGCATCCCAAATTGACCTGCATAGTCGCTACGGTGGTGTTGTGCCAGAGTTGGCATCCCGCGAACATTTGCTGACCATTGGCGACACAGTGAATGAGGCGTTGCTTAAATCTCAATTGGGTTGGGCTGATATCGACGCTGTTGCCACCACCTGTGCACCGGGCCTGGTGGGTGCTCTCTTGGTTGGTATGAGTGTTGGTAAAACCCTGGCAATGGTACATCACAAACCGTTTTTAGGTGTGCACCATCTGGAGGGACACATCTATGCAGCCTATTTAGAACAAACCGATCTGCGGCCGCCTTTCTTGTGTCTATTAGTCTCCGGTGGGCACACCAGCTTGATTCGAGTTGATGGCTGCGGTCAATACAAATTGCTCGGTAAAACCCGAGATGACGCTGCCGGTGAAGCCTTCGATAAAGTTGCCCGCTTGCTGGATCTGGGATATCCCGGCGGCCCTATCATTGATCAATTAGCCCAGCAGGGTGACCCGAAAGCATTTCGACTGCCAGAGGGTAACATTTCCTTGCCAGAAGGTGGCTATCATCCTTATGATGCAAGCTTTAGTGGTCTTAAAACCGCTGTTTTGAGGCTGGTAGAGCGCCTTAAATCAGAGAGGGTGGATCCACTCCCTGTAGCTGATATCGCTGCCAGCTTCCAGTCCGCTGTGGTGCGGGCATTAGTGAAGCGAGCGATGCGCTGTGCCCAAGACCAAAACCTGCCTGCGATTGTTATGGGAGGAGGTGTGGCTGCCAACAGTGGCTTGCGTCATGCAATTGCTGAGACAGCAGCAACGCAAGGTATTAGCATTTACATTCCCTCGCTAAAATTTTGCACAGATAATGCAGCCATGATTGCCTGTGCTGCTAGCGATCATTTTGATCAGGGACATTGTTCTAAATTAGATCTGGGAGTTTATTCTCGGCTCCCTCTAGAACACGTTGCCGAGTTATACCAGCGTTAACTGGTAAGGAGCAGCCATTGGCGGATCTGTGCTTCTAGCGCTAGTGGCTGTTCTAGCATGGCAAAGTGGCCGCATTGTTTGAACGCAACAACTGCTTCTTTGCCCTGACGGAAAAATTTATGAAAACTAGCCAAATGCTGTACGTAGCGAGGCTCCATAACCATATCTTGTTCCCCGGTGATGAAATATACCGGTTGAGATAGCTGGGAGACTATCTGGGGCAGTTGATGGACTTCATCTTCAGTTGTTGATGCTAGGAGTGACTGAGCTGCCGCCTCTGGATCTGCCCTTAGAAAATCAATCAGCCGTTGTTGGCCCCAACGATAACTCAAGGTTTGTTGCACCATGATGTTGGCAAATACCCATGGTAATAATGGCAGATGCTGTAGCCATTGAGGCCGCCACCCTAACATTTGTTGCCCAGCGCTGCGAAATCTTTCAAAGGCATTGTGGATATATATGCCACCCCCTGCATTTACACAGATAACTCCTCGCACACGTTCTGGAAACAAATGAGCTGCCCATAGAGCAATACTGCCCCCCAGAGAATGGCCCATTAGCCATACATCCTCTAGTTCGAGGGCCTCTAATAGTGCATTTAAATCATAGGCGTAGGCTGTAAGCCCGTAGGTGGGGGCATCTACAGCAATAGAGCGGCAAGATAGATCTTGGGTTGAATCCCCAAAGCCTCTCAAGTCGTAGGCAAGACACGCAATATCTGGAGCAAGCTGCTGCATCAGAGGTTGCCAATAGGCTCTACTGAGTAGCCAGCCATGAATGCAGACTAATACTGAACGATGGGTGGTGGTAGTGGAAAATAAATTGGGAGTGAAATCATAGACATGGGGCACTCCGAAGACAGGTGTCACCACCATGGTGCAAATCGCATTCGTAAGACAACATTCAAACTCGAACCAGTCCCATCCAACGTTCGATGGCTAAAGGCTTCACCTATCAACAGATAACAGATAGATAGCCTCTGTTCCCGCATTCTCTAGTAAGGTCCGCCAAGTAAACGCTCGCGCATACCATCGGCAATCTTATGTCCTAAATATTCTGGAATTAAACTCTCATTGGGGCCTAATAGGTACAAGATCAATCGGGTACGACCACGCCATACCAATAGATTAGCATTCACTACCAGCAAATCTTCTTGCCAAATGGCATACATGACCTTATAAAACAGACCTGGTTGGTTATCTGCTTCGATGAGTAAGGCTGGCAAATGAAAGACTGGGTCTACATAAAATTCAGTTTCAACTTTTTCTAATCCCGCGTTGAGGTTGAATTCAACGCTGAGCATTTCTTCCACTTCGTAGCGTCCGGCTAAAGCTTCTCGAATAGCCCGGCAGGTGTTATCGGCAGTTTTATCACTGAGGGCTTTACCCCCACGCGAGACCACCAGTTTGACAAACACCAGCATCGGTGGATAAATCTGTCCGTATAGGCTGAGGCTATGGATGGTTAGACCATAGGCTGTGAGTACACCAAAGATATCGCTGAGTAAAAAGGACTGATTACGATAGGCAAAATGGAGGGCGCTGCGATTACCTTCCGGTTTGATTTCAATAACGGCCTTTTTGGTTTTGTAGAGCTGATAGGCAAGCCGTAGGTTTTGCAATTGAATCTCACTACTGACAAATTGCTCATAAAATTGCGGAAACGCTCGGTTGAAGCGCTTCAGCAGCTCTACTGTCGATGTCTTTAATCCGGCTGCCATATGTATTCAGAAACTGCATGAGTTGTACCGGTTGGCTAATTTGGTTTACCACATTTGGCAAACTGAAACATGAACACACCCCATCAATTAGAACTTTGATGAATTTGCTCCAAAGTCCCTGACGCAATATTACCCAAAGTGTCTTGTTATCTCTGCTAAGGAAAACCGTGTCCGGTGTGAGAAACCGAGATCATTAGAAATACATACACTACTGTGTTCGCTGGTTACCGATTGGCCATGTAATTTTGATTGATCCTGAAGCAATGTTTTTACCCTCTTAGGAAAGGATAGGCCTATACTGCTAGAGTTAAAACAGAGTTCATATTTCCAACCGTTTTGTTTGCATGGGTTTCTGGAAAAGCTTATTTAGTCCTACCGAGGCTTCATCAGTGCCCACACAAGCTGTTTCTGATGATTATGCGATAAATCCAACCGGTTCTGACCAGGTGGCTCGTATTGTTTTTAGTACAGATCGAAACATTGATTTGTATGAGTTAGAAGAGCTTTGCGATGCTGTTGGGTGGTCGCGTCGACCTCTAAGAAAGGTCAAAAAAGCTATTCAACACAGTTTTTTAGTGGTCACCATGTGGGAGCAGCAAGGAGCCCGTAAACGATTAATTGGCTTTTCCCGAGCTACCTCAGATCATGCCTTTAATGCAACCATTTGGGATGTTGTGGTGCATCCTAGCTTTCAGGGTAGAGGTTTGGGCAAGGCACTGATGCAGCAACTGATCAAGAAACTTCGCAGTGAAGATATCAGTAACGTTACGCTATTTGCCGATCCCCATGTTGTGAACTTTTACAAAAACTTAGGGTTTATGCCAGACCCAGAGGGCATTAAGGGGATGTTTTGGTACCCAGATTAGGCATTAAACGGTAATTGCCCCATAAGCTTTGCTAGTTTCTGGTATTGAGGTGGGTTGTACGCGTTTAAGACATCAAGAGTGATATCTGAGGTGCGAGTCTAGTCTTTCCCTACCTGCATAGTTGTTTGGCTTCAGTAATCCATTGTGAAACTTGGGCTGTATCTGGGCTCAGGTCAGCTCGCTGCATAAGTTTTATTTGGAGTCGCTTAAGTTGGGAGTGAAGTTGGGCAACAGGTAATAGTGCCAATTGCTGAGGTGAGCTAATGCCAGCGTGCAGTAGTAGACCGCAGTATTTGCATCCTACGCTGGGGAGGCAAGCTAGTTGGGCTAAGGCCGTCCACTTGTTGACATATTTGATATGAGAATTAAGCTGCTGGGCCAGCTTTAAGCGTGCTGACTGGGTGCGAGTTGCATTGAGTAAGTCAAGAGTCGTGAAAATATTCAATATATTTAGCTGCTGCTGGTGCTCGTCAGAGATGCCTGGTAGCTGCTCAATAGCCCAGTTTTGCAGTCGGATAGAGTTAGGTATTCTGGGCGGTTCAAAAACCATTGGGTAAACAGAGGTACATTTATGTTAGGTTGTTAATCTATTGCACTCGGGCTTTAGCAGTTTAATTGTCTAGGGTGTTTTTGACTACGGGATGTAGCGCAGCTTGGTAGCGCGCCTGCTTTGGGAGCAGGATGTCGCAGGTTCGAATCCTGTCATCCCGATTTTTTAAAGTTGTGTTGTAATCCTGTAATGTCTCTGTGCAAGACTTTTGAGCCTATTGGATGCGGGATATTATCAGTACTCCTGGGATAGCTTGGGATCTTTGCTTGAGACGGTGGCCAGTTGTAGAAATGTCTCAGCTTATCTTAGATGAAGTTAAGCTGTGTTAGATGATGAAGACTGAGCAAGTCAGTAGTTTGGCATCAGGAGGAAGTATGAAAGCAATGTTTGGTCGTTTTCTATGTGGCCTATTAGGTGGTGGTGTTATTGCCGCTACATTCCATACCCCTCAAGCAGCAGCGCTTTCGGAAGATGAATTGCTCACTAAATTTGCAGAAGTTCCTGTTTTTGTGGTGGCTGATAGTTCTGGTGGCTATGTGACATCAGTCGTTGATTTGCCCAATGATGGCATGGGGAATGTATCTCTACTACGGGTGTTCTTTACTGAAGCTGGTGTGCTCAGTTTTGTAGAGCAGGTCCGCGAAGAGGAGCCTCGATTTAACCAAGGTGGCTCTGTTGGTGTGATTGACTTAGCATCTGTTCATCGCCTAGCCCAAGAAGAACGGGAAGTCCCTTTAAAGTTGATCTTTATTCCTGAGGCTGAAGAATTGGAGGCAGCGCGTGCTTTGGATAGTGATTTTGGAGGGACTACCTCTTCATCGTTGGTTCCTTTGTTTGCTTTGCAAGATGCTGCTGGGAATTATCTGCCGCTATCGATTGGTGATGACTCTGAAGAGTCTATTTTCTCCATGTTCTTCTCCAAGCAGGATGCAGATAGTGTCTTAAGTTCTATTCAAGCGTCTAACCCTGATATGTCTCAGGTAAATGTTGGTGTGGTTTCCCTGGCAGATTTATCTGGGAATATCTTGGGCAGTGATAATGAAGCGTTCGAGCGTATTCGCTTTTTGCCAGATTCAGATGTGATTAATCATATTCAGAGTTTGGACTTGCAATAGTGGTTAGAGGCTCATCTGGTTTTGAAGGTTACGACAGCGATCATACTGGGGGAGCGTCTGAGTGAGATGGATTATTGAGGTAAGGTTTGACGCTAGAGGTCTGATGGGACCTTGCTAGGTATCTTGCGGAGCAGGCTATAGATTTTGTGGGCCATCGATAACTTGGTGTCGGTGGCCAATGTTATTTGTTGGCCGTATTTATCTAGGAAGATGCCATGGTTGCGATCGCTCCCAAATCCACTCTCCGGCTGATCCACCGGATTAGCCACAAGGGCATCCAATCCTTTACGCTGTAGCTTGCCTAGGGCAGGCTCAATAATATCGCCCGTTTGAGCCGCAAACCCCACCAGGGTTTGGTCGGCTCTTTTGCTAGCGGACAGTTTTGCCGCAATATCTGTGACCGGTTCAAGGGGTAACGGGTTAGGTAAATCTGCCTTAGCAAGTTTGCCAGTGACGTGCAACTGGGGGCGCATATCAGCTACTGCTGCGGCCATGATGATCCAGTCTACAGTGTCTAACTGAGCTATCAGGGCCGCTTCCATATCGGCGGCACTAACAACGGATGTGGTTTGCACTGGATCTGGAATGGTCTGGCGGAGATGTCTTTCCATAGGGCCATGCACTAAGGATACATGTGCTCCACGATGGACGGCGGCAGTGGCTAAAGCAATGCCCATACGACCAGTCGATGGATTGCCAATGTAGCGAACGGCGTCGATAAATTCCTGGGTGCTACCAGTGCTGATGAGGATGCGCTTGCCCTTGAGGTCATGACGACCTTGGGTATGTTTGAGAGACTCTAGGGCAGCGAGGATGGTCTGGGGTTCGGCCATGCGACCGGTGCCGATGCGATCGCACGCTAACCTGCCAGCCGTTGGTCCCACCGCATGGTAACGTTCATCCGTTAAAACCTGGTGCCAGTTACGCTGGACAGACGGCTGTAGCCACATATCCGTATTCATAGCCGGAGCCAGTAGCACTGGGCATGTGGACGCTAAGACCGTATTGCTTAGCAGATTGTCTGCTAAGCCGTGGGCCAATTTCCCCAGAGTATTTGCTGTTAACGGCGCAATCAAAAAACAGTCCGCCCATTCAGCTAGCTCAATATGTAGGGGGCGAGCCTGGTCAGCGGACCAAAAATTATCATCGGTGTAAGCGTTATGACGTGAGAGGGTGGCAAAGGTTAAAGCCGAAACAAACGCCTCTGCCGAGGACGTCAGAATAACCCGTACCTCTGCCCCTGCTTTAGCCAGGGTAGACACCACCTCACAAACTTTATAGGCCGCTATACCGCCACTAATGCCGACCAAAATTTTGGTCGTTGGTGACGCATTTGTCATTAGGCTTCGTCGTAGGTTTCTACATCTAATAAATGTAGATAGGAACGCACTAGCTCTGGACGCTGGAATGCCACTGACCGTAGTCGATGCCAATCTTGCAGACCTTCAAAGGCTGTCGTATATTCATCCTGTTCTAGACGTTGTGCCAGCTGATCGACCTCTTCTTGAGTAACGTCAGCAATGGGCTTATCAGAAACTTTGCTTGTACTTAAAACCATGGGTGCTGGCTCCTGTGGGCGGGCGCTGTCTCCAGTGTATTCGGTGTCGTTATCACTGTCCCGGAGTGCGTCTGAAATGTTACACCTAGTTTTTACAAAGTTTTTCGCAAAAATTCTTGGCCATCTCTAGTACCTGTAGGTTGATTTCGTGCCCCATGTTGAATTCGTGATAGTCAACATCAACTGACAAGTTGCCGAGTTCAGCTTTGTTTTGATGGGCTTGGTTAATGGGAACCACTGGGTCTTGGCGGCCATGGACTAGCAGAATGGGGCGTGGATTAATGGGCGTTATCAAGGGGCCGTGGCTATAACCGCTAAGGATCATCATTCCTGCAACGGGCAGTCCCATGCCAATGTCTAATGTCATGGCTCCCCCTTGGGAAAAGCCGCCGAGGATAGTTTTCCCCAATGGAATGCCGGTTTTTTCCGGTAAAGCGGTGATCCAGTCGAGTAGCAACTGCCGACTTTGCTGTAGATCTGCCTGATGGGTGAAGGGCTGGTCAAAGTCGAAAATGTCAGGTAGGGCGTACCACATCCGTCCGTTAGGTGCTCCCATACCATTGGCTATTTTGTGAGCATGGGGAGCATCTGGGAACAGCATTTGATACTTATCTAGCTGCATGTAAGGGGCAATGCCTGCAACGTCCTGAGCATTAGCTCCCCAGCCATGGAGAAGAATCAAAAGATGGTCAGCGGTAGAGTCACCAGCGGACAGGGCACGAAGTGACATAGGCAAACAGTGATTAGTGGGAAGGTCGCTACGGATTCTACCGTAGACCCGTCATAGACCTTTCAATCTCTGTTCTATGTCTAGACATAATAAATACCCAAGGTTCTTCGTATTGCTGTCAATGACAGAAGAACTAAAAAACTGTAACCGAGGCTTGAGTAGCCATAGTAGCCCCATAAAAGCATATATGAGGACATTGGGTTAGGTGCACTTAACCACATAAATTTCATCAATACTCCATAAATGTGCCAAGTCCGCTGCACCTGAAGCTATGGATGCCCCTTTGGTAGTTCTCTGGGCTGCCAAGTTTCATAATGAAATGCTATGCAGTATTCCTTTTTCCGAAGTGTGTTCTTCAAGGCTGCGTTGCCAGCTGCGTTGGTTTCCTTGGTTTGGCAGGCTCAGCAATCACCAACCCGTGGAAATGTAGTATCTGAAGCCCCGTCGCCGATCTCGCAAAAGCAGTTAAGTCGAGCTCAGAATTGGAATTCTGTGTTGCATGTGGCCCGACTGGTGGAGCGTAACCAGCGGAGTACCAATCTGGTGTTGCAGTTAGAGGTGCTCAATAAACCCCAGACCACCTATGCCAATGCGGTGTATCAAGTTTTTGCTAGAACCCGTGGCAGTAGTGAATGGCAAGAAATTCATACTAATCGCGGTGCACGGTTACTTCCCGGTAGCGACGGTAAGTTCATCCTGGAATCAGAAGTCATTTCCATTGCCGAACTAGAAGAGGAAATTCGGGATGAACTGGGTGAGAATCTAAGTATCGAAGACGTAGAGCTGGACTGTGTCGTTAGCATTCGCTACGACTTAGTCGGTGGTGGTCGTGACTTGCGCGAAAAGATTACCTATCGACAAAGCTACAGAGAAATCAGCACAACTACGACAACAGCCATTGTCCGTACCTCCACATCAAGTACTGTCACATCCAGCCGCACTGAATCCACAGAAACTGTAGTCTCTGGCCGCACCTCTAACCGGCCAGCCATCCTGACATCGAGTGGTAATGACGACGATGATGACGATGACGATGGCCGAGAAAGTCGTGATGACGACGATGATGATGATGGCGATAGTCGCGCTCAACGCCGTCGGCGTAGCTCAACGTCTCGTACGGAGACAAACAGCAGTCGTTCAACCCGCAGACGTTCAGAAATTCAAAGCCAGGTTACGCGTCGTGTTTGGGAGTCGGTATTACATGTGGCTCGCCAGACGGGCAGCACCCAGCAGAGCCGTAATTTAGTCCTGCAATTGGAGATCCTGAATAAGCCGCAAACGACCTATGCCAATGTGGTTTATCAGGTATTTGCTAGAACCCGTGGTGGCCGCTGGCAGGAGATTCATACCAACAGTGGTGCCCGTTTAATTGAGGCGGCTGGCGGCAAATATATTCTGAAATCTGAGGTGATTTCCCTGACTCAGTTGGAACGAGAACTGCGAGCGGAACTGGGGGATGATCTCAGGCTGGAGGATGTGGAGATTAACTGTGTGGCCAGTATTCGCTATGACTTAGCTGGTGGCGGTCGAGATATTCGGGAAACGTTCTCCTACACGCGCAGCTACACGAGTATTGTGACGACGACGGTTACCGAAATAACTCAAATAGTGGGTTCGTCGACTACGGTCATCGATAATCGTTCGGACGATCATGGCGATTGTCGTCGGTGCGACGATGACGATGACGATGGTGACGACGACGACGACGACGATGACGATGATGATGACGACGACGATGATGATTAATGTCAGAGCTTTATAGTTCTTCTGCTTAATAAGCGCTCCTTGCTTGAACGCAAGGGGTGTTTGTTATTAGAACGAAATTACTATTATTACTGAGGCTGTAGTTGCTTTTTCCAGGTATGAAGACTCTTCTAATTAAGGCTTTTGGTAAGGCGGTCTTTAAAAGTATTCGGGATAGGCTATAAATTTAGATAGCAATGCTGTCGCAAGCAAAAAATCAAGTTAAATTTGGTGTAAATCTGAGAATTAAAGCCAAGTTGTGACAGCAGCCTATTCCGAATATCGTGAAGCTTATTTTGCCCCTGGTATCAGCGCCTATTACCATGTACCGCCGCTTTGGGTAGGGACAAAACCCACTGATCAAGAAATTAAAACTGCCCCAGAATCTGAGTTTATAAAAGATGTCTATCGTACACAATTATCACAAGGGATTCGTGTACGTGTTCGAAGGGATGGGGTCTTTGTTTTTGACTGTTCTTCTTGGGAACCAGGTCAAAGTACTGAAATTCCTGGTTGTGAATGGATGTCTGGGCAACGGAAACTGATTCCCAAAGAAATCACTGAAGCGGAAGCTTTAGTTGAACAAAGAGCTTATAAACGTATTCAACTACTTACAGCTCATTTAGCTTGTTTAGGAACAGTATTTGGAGGAGGCATGCAACAAGTTGTGGCACCTCAACCTAAATTTATAATGACTTTAGGTCATTTTGAACAAAATGATTTACTTAGGTTCTTAAACTCTCTTGAACCCGGACAAAGCTATAGTTACAATAATTTAATTTTGTTTAGAACCGCGCCAGGATATAGAGTTCCTGATCAATTTAAAAGGATAGAACTTTCAATAGAAGTTATCGAAAGTTCCTTCTGCCTACTTCGAGAAATTTTAGATAGTGAGCATGAAAATATACTTGAGTTGATAGAACTACTTTATAAAAGTGTCTACAACTATACATGCCATCATTTTGCAGAGTCGCTAATATTATCCTGGGCAATTTGTGAATCACTTCTAAATTTAAAGTGGTCTCAATACATAGCAAATAAGAGGTCTGAACCTAATAGGGCTGGAATTTCAGATAATGCCACAAGGATAAATTCCGATAGGAAGCAGAAACTGGAAGGTAGAGACTATACCGCGTCAATTAAATCTGAAATGCTGGAGCTTGAAGAAGAGATATCTCATGATTTATTTCGTGATTTAAATGCTGTTCGGAGTGCTCGAAATAACTGGTTGCACTCACTAGATGGAGTGAGTATGTCTGACGCACAAAAAGCTATAAAAACTGCCAAGGAATTTCTGGATTTTACAACTGGAATTAAAATGCGATTGCCCGTTATTTTGAGTTTGGCACAGAGGTTTTATAGAAAGGACTTTGAGGCTTTACAAAGTATCCCTTAGGAAAATTAGGGAAAGTTCGTAAAGTGTGTCTTGGCGTTTTAACCTAGTAAGGTTAATCTCCCCAAGAACGTACAAATCCCATGACACGCTTAGCGCTGCTCAGTGCATCTGACAAAACAGGAATTGTTGATCTAGCCAAGGTCCTCACCACAGAATTCGATTTCGATATCATTAGCAGCGGTGGTACTGCTCACACCCTCACCGAAGCAGGCATCCCCGTCACCAAAGTATCCGACTACACTGGTTTTCCTGAAATCCTTGGTGGACGCGTTAAAACTCTTCAACCTCGCATCCACGGTGGTTTGCTAGCGCGTACCGATAATCCCGATGACCAAAAAGATCTGGCCGATAACGATATTCGTCCGATCGATCTAGTGGTTGTCAACCTGTATCCCTTTGAGCAGACCATTGCTAAGTCCGACACCACGCTGACAGATGCCATTGAAAACATCGACATCGGTGGCCCCACCATGCTGCGCTCGGCGGCAAAAAACTACGCCTACCTGACTGTTCTCTGCAACCCTGGTCAGTATGAAGGTTATCTCAACGAACTAAGAACTCATAACGGTCAACCTTCTTTAGAATTCCGTGCCCAATGCGCCCGTCAAGTCTTCTGGCATACGGCTACCTATGATCAGGCCATTGCCACGTACCTAACCGAGCAAGCTGGCGATGCCACCAGTGAGCGTTTTGCCCTCAGCGGCACTCAAAAGCAACCCCTCCGCTATGGCGAAAACCCCCACCAACCTGCTGTGTGGTATCAAACCGGCAACCAACCTAGTGGTTGGGCCGCTGCCGAAAAACTCCAGGGTAAAGATCTCAGCTACAACAATCTGGTGGACCTTGAAGCTGCCCGTCGCATCATTGCGGAATTCCCTAGTGAAAATGGTCCTGCTGCGGCTGTGCTCAAGCATACTAACCCTTGTGGTGTCGCCATCGGTGAGTCTATGGCGTCTACCTATAGACGTGCTTTTGAAGCTGATAATGTGTCTGCCTTTGGTGGCATCGTTGCCCTCAATCAGGAAATTGATGTGGAGACGGCTGAGTCGCTGACCCAGACGTTTCTAGAATGTGTGGTGGCCCCCGGTTGTGTGCCAGCAGCTCAAGAAATCCTTGCTAAGAAGAAGAACCTGCGGGTGTTAGTACTGCCAGATTTATTGAGCGGTCCTAGTCAAACGATTCGTGCGATCGCAGGTGGCTTTTTAATCCAAACCTCTGACGACGTTCAGCAAGATGTAACCCAGTGGAAAATCGTGACTGAGCGTCAGCCCAGCGAAGCTGAACTCACAGAACTGCTATTTGCCTGGCGTGTGGCTAAACATGTTAAATCCAATGCCATTGTAGTGACCAATGAAAGCACTACTGTCGGTATTGGGGCGGGGCAAATGAACCGTGTAGGTGCTGCCAAAATTGCCCTAGAGCAGGCTGCGGAAAAAGCTGAAGGCGCGACATTGGCCAGTGATGGATTTTTCCCCTTTGATGACTCGGTGCGAACGGCTGCTGCTGCTGGCATTAAGGCAATTGTGCAGCCAGGGGGCAGTATTCGTGATGAGGATTCGATTAAAGCAGCTAACGAACTAGGGGTGATTATGGCGTTGACCGGGACGCGGCATTTCTTGCATTAGCTCCCAATGAACAAACCGGAGGGTGGGTAGTGCCCACCCTCCGGTTTTATGGCCGGGATATGCCAATCAATTGGCTAATTGCCCTTTAACCACTTTTGGCCTCTAATGCGTTGCAGCACATACAACACCATGAGGTCCAGCGTAACTCGGCGCTCATCGCCCATAAACTGCTCGATGGTGCTGGGTGTCCCACCATTCGTAGCAAAGGAATAAATCTTAGGACCTGTAATGCTTTCCTCTAGGAAGGTGATATTGAACTGCCGTGCACCTTTAGCCCAGCAACCAATAACCTGGGGATAGCTATCTTTATCCACACCGATTACGTTAATAGGCTGATTCTCAAAAGAAAGCTGTAAATCGTTAAGCCCCTCTTCTTTTTCGAGGGCCGTCCTAACAGCAGGTACAAAATGCTGCTCGATGAATTCAGCAAACGGTTTGTCTTCTAACTTAGGTGGCTTTGCTTTCTTAGCTTTTGCAGGGGCCTTAGCTGGCGCTTTGTCAGCGGAATTTGCCGCAGGGGCCTTAGGAGTCGACTCGTCTGCCATGCTTTTTGTCTGTTCTGTTAGTTTGCGCTTGGAGTATAGACCACACTCCAAACAAGGTCTTTCCTATATTAATAGAACGCCCCCATAGAAAACAGATTCTAAAAGGAGCGTTCATAGAGTGAAACCTAGGACATCACACCAGCAATAGCAGCACGTACCGTAGCGGCATCAGATTGCTTGCTGACGGGGTCTAGACCGATAGCTTCCAGGTCAGCATCCACCATCAGCTTGACTAGACCTGAGAAGTCAATAGAGGGCTCCCAACCTAGCGTTTCCTTAGTGTGGTTAGGATCACCGATTAAAATATCTACCTCAGCAGGACGCAGATAGCGAGGGTCGAACTTGACGTAATCATGCCAGTCAAGGTTGACATAGTTGAATGCGATATCTAGAAACTCTTTAATGGTGTGAGTTTCGCCAGTTGCTACAACATAGTCTCCAGGCTCATCTTGCTGCAGCATCAGCCACATGGCGCGAACATAATCCTTCGCATAACCCCAGTCTCGCTTGGAGTCTAGGTTGCCAAGGTAAAGCTCCTTTTGACGACCCGCGACAATCCGAGCAACGGCGCGGGTGATTTTGCGAGTGACAAATGTCTCGCCACGGCGAGGTGACTCATGGTTGAACAGGATGCCATTGCAGGCAAACATGTTGTATGACTCACGGTAGTTAACGGTTTGCCAGTGGGCATAAACCTTGGCACAGGCATAGGGACTGCGAGGATAGAAGGGCGTAGTTTCCTTCTGGGGAATTTCCTGAACTTTACCGAACATCTCAGAAGAGCCTGCTTGGTAAAAACGTACTTCTGAATCAGTACGCTGCTGATAGTCGCGAATGGCTTCCATCAAACGCAGAGCACCCATGGCGACTGTATCAACGGTATACTCTGGGGAATCAAAACTCACCCGCACGTGAGATTGAGCGCCGAGGTTATAGACTTCGTTAGGCTGAACTTGCTCTAAGATGCGCCGTAACATGGTGCCGTCATTCAGGTCTCCATAGTGGAGAAATAGACGGGCATCATCACTGTGAGGATCGATATAGATATGGTCAATACGGTCTGTATTGAAGGTGGAGGTGCGACGAATAATGCCGTGTACCTCATAGCCTTTTTCTAATAGAAGTTCTGCAAGATAAGACCCATCCTGGCCTGTAATTCCAGTAATTAGCGCACGCTTAGTCTGCGTCATATTGTCAGCTTCCTTACTCTATAAAAAAATTGCTAGTAGATAGCCCTAATAACCAAATATTTGGTAATTGAGGAATGCATTCATAGTTGATAGGACTGCTAGGGTTCCAGAGGAGCCGTCGAATGAGCAGACTTTCAAACTATGAAAGCTTAAGATGAGGTACTTTAATGAGCTCAGTATGACAGTTAGCTAAGTTTATCTATGACTGACTGCTTAATTAGTGAGTTTAAAGGTACCTTTACGTACTAGGCTGCCCACTTGGGCCTAGTCTGGCAGATATATTGTTATATTGGCACCTACTTATGGTGGTTGGTCGCCACCTATGTTGATGGTAACCACCACGTTAACTTTAAATATCTGGGTATTAAATCAAGAGATTGTGAGGTGTTAATAAGCGAGGCAAGGAGATTTACGCTCTGCGATCGCGTTCAATATCGTAAATTGCTTTTTCCCAACACCATTGTTCTGAGCGTTCAGGATTTTGCGATCGCACCCGCTGCACTAGTCGAGCTGCCACTGCCTGGTTACCATTAACGAGTCGCATCAATCGCTGGCGTGTTGCCCTAGGAACGCTAGATGGGCCGGTGGGTAAAGACGGTGCGGTAAATCGGATGGGCAATCGATACCCTGTCAACCAGCAAAAAACCGCCACCACCAGCACCAAAGCGAAGATGACTGAAAAGATGGACGACATGATCGATTTCCCCCGAGTGTTACCTATCTAGAGATTGATGGACTCAGTCAACAGCGATACCCAAGCAGTCTTAGACTTTTGGTTTGGCTCACCAGTGGGTGAGTATCGCAAGCAGTGGTTTCGTAAAGATCCTGACTTCGATAAGCAGATCAAAACGCAGTTTCTAGACCTATATTGGGCCATGGTAGCGTCACCACCCGAACCTTGGTTGAAAATGGCTAGATCAAGCCTAGCCCGAATCATTGTGTTGGATCAGTTTGCCCGCAATATGTTTCGAGGTACACCCCAGAGTTTTGCAGCTGACCCTGAGGCTTTAGCGACGGCTGAAATGGCCATTGACCGGGGGTATGATGCAGCAATGCTGCCCGTAGAGCGTTTTTTCCTCTATTTGCCCTTCGAACATAGTGAGAACTTGGACCATCAGCATCGCTGTGTTGATTACTTTGAGGCCTTGATTCTCGATGCGCCGGACCTTGCCCATGGTTTGGATTATGCCCGACGTCACCGAGCTGTCATCGCTCAGTTTGGGCGATTTCCCCATCGTAATCAGACCCTAGACCGTCCGAGTACTGAGGCCGAGTTAGATTTTCTCAAGCGGCCAGGATCTAGGTTTTAGATCAATGGTAGGGGACGTAAATTCAAAATTTCGTGTAGAGGCGTTCCATGGAACGCCTCTACACGAAATTTTGGCCTAAACCGTTGTCGGTTTTTCGTAGGCAATCTCAACCGTGGTGTGCACGTTACCACGGGGTTGAAAATCCCCCTTAATCTTGAACTTCAATGGATCGGCGGCAGCTATAAAGTCATCCATGATCTGGTTAATAGACTCTTCGTGAGAGATGTAGCGATCGCGATAACCATTGATGTAAAGCTTTATGGCTTTTAGCTCTACTACCTTTTCATTGGGAGTGTAGGTGATATAGATAGTTGCGAAGTCCGGATAGCCTGAGAATGGACATTTACAGGTGAATTCCGGCAGCGTGATATTAACGTCATACTGTCGGCCAGGTCGCGGATTGGGGAACGTGATCAGATGGTTTTCCTCAATGGCCCGTTCGCCATATTTGATTTTTTCTGTAGGAGTAGCTTTAGGAAAGGTGGTGTCAGTCATGGCTGTGAAAGTTCTGAAAAAGAGTTGATGGTTTTGGAGAAGCAGGGTACAACTAGACGAGCAATGAAGTTGGTAATGGACAAACCGTTTCCAGGGACGTTGATTGACTGCTAACAGGTGTGCTTCATTCCAAGGATTACATAGGTGGATTGATCAGTTTATCCCTGTCTGCCTTGTCTGACTATTTCAAAGAACTTAGAGCAAGTACTTGACGAATGACGTTGACGTTGCTCTAATTTGAACGTCCCGAACGGTCAGCTTCCCGCCTGTTTTTAGATTTGCAGCTTGCAAGGCTTTATTTGGCAAACAGCATAGAGCAGCTGACTTGTATTTTTATCGGAGATTTTTGGAACTGCTTATGAATCCTTCCCACAATTCTGACTCAGGGAGAAAACCGATGAGATCAGACTCCAGCTATGCCCCTTCAGTACCTGTGTCGGTATACCGTGAGCTGGCAGCTGAGCTACAGGCCACTAAGGCAATGGTAGATTCATTGAGCGCCCAAAACACGCATCTTACGAATCAGAATCATCTGTTACGCCAGAACATTCATCAGATGGTGCAAGTGGCTCTCCAACTTGGCCATTATGCTGGTGTTGCTCATCCTGCTGAAGCGGAGATGGCTCTGTCATCGCCCCCACCGGAAGAGTTTCCTGGTCGGTCTGTGCCACAACAGGCTATCCAGTCAGTTCCAGAATCTATGCCTAAACCTCCTAAAAGACCTAAGGCGGCTCTATCTAAAGTTTTTACCGAACAGACTGGGGAAAATCGTCGCTATACTCTTGAATCGTCAGCTAGCAGTAGTTTGAGTACCCTTTGGTTAATTCTCTCCATTGCCATCATTATTTTCACAGCGTTTGGAGCAGGCTTTTTGATTATGCGTCCGTTGATTAATGACCGTTAGTCAAAAACATCGCTTAGCCCAGGTTCTACTCTAAAATTGACTACGCAGCATATAGGTGACACCGTAACAATTGATACGGTAGTTTACCTTTGTGACCCTTTAAACGTTGATATCGTATGTTGGCCCAATTCTGTTGTTGGGTCGGTGTATGGAGTTTATAAATTCGTATGAAAAAAATAGAAGCCATCATTCGCCCGTTTAAACTCGACGAAGTCAAAATTGCGCTTGTAAATGCAGGCGTTGTCGGCATGACAGTGTCTGAAGTTCGTGGGTTTGGTCGTCAGAAAGGTCAAACTGAGCGCTATCGGGGCTCAGAGTATACCGTTGAGTTTTTGCAAAAGCTCAAGGTGGAAATTGTGGTTGATGATGATCAGGTGGATGCCATTGTTGATCAGGTTATTTCGGCTGCTCGTACTGGTGAAATCGGTGATGGCAAAATTTTTGTTACGCCCGTGAATGAAGTCGTTCGTATTCGTACTGGCGAGAAAGATTCGGAAGCTGTTTAGTGTCCTCTGACAAGCTGTCAATTGACGATTTCCTGGCGAGCTATGGTCGCTTTGGTGTCAACCTTGGGCTATCCCGTATTGAGGTGCTTTTAGAGTGTCTGGATAACCCTCAGGAGCGGGTGCCGATCGTTCATGTGGCCGGGACCAATGGCAAAGGTTCAGTCTGCGCCTATGTGGCATCGGTGCTGGCTGAGGCTGGTTATCGAGTAGGCCGCTATACATCGCCCCATTTGTTGACCTGGAACGAGCGTATTTGTATCAATCAGCAGCCGATTACTAATCAGGCGCTGGAGCACCATTTGCATGTGGTCGCTGCAGCCATTGATGCAAATTTCGCCACACCGACATCAGAAACACCGACTCAATTTGAGGTTTTTACAGCGGCGGCCTGGTCCTATTTTGCGGCTGAGGCCGTGGATATTGCTGTGATTGAAGTGGGTTTGGGAGGGCGCTTGGATGCTACTAATGTGTGCTCTGAGCCTCTGGTAACGTCTGTTGTTTCTCTTAGTCGTGAGCATTGGCAGCGGCTGGGTCCTACCCTGGCTGATATCGCCAGAGAGAAGGCTGGTATCCTTAAACAAGGGCGACCGGTCGTGATGGGGCCTCTGCCCTCTGAGGCTGAGGCCGTTGTCCGCCAGCGAGCGTTGGAACTGGGTTGCCCCCTGTACGAGGTAGCGCCTGCTGAATTAATAGCATCAGGGCAGTGGCGTAGCGGCTTAGATAAGTCGATTGACTATCAGTCAGGGCTGTTGGGTGATCATCAGCGTGTGAATAGTGGAATTGCGATCGCAATTCTCCAGCTACTCCAACAGCAAGGCTGGCAGATCCCCACTACAGTCATTCAGACAGGCATGGCTGCAACTTGTTGGCCGGGACGTTTGCAATGGATGACCTGGCAAGGGCAACAACTTTTAATTGACGGTGCCCATAATCCGGCGGCTGCCACAATGTTGCGTCATTATGTAGATTCTCTTTCCCAACCTGTTGTCTGGCTGATGGGAATGCTATCTACTAAGGATCATAAGGATATCTTAGAGGTGTTATTGCACCCAGGTGACACACTATATATAGTGCCTGTACCAGGACATCAAACAGCAGAGCCAACAGATTTAGCGAAACTGGCTCACAATGTTTGTCCGGAGCTGTCGGGTTGTTATACCCACGACACCTTAGCTACTGGCCTGGATGCATTTTCAGCAGCAGATGGTGCGACCAAGGTTTTGTGTGGTTCTTTGTATTTAATTGGTGATTTTCTTGCCCGGTTCGCTAAGGGAATGGCATAGGAGGGTGGGTATCTATCGGTTATTCCATTCGTCCGCTGCATCTGAAACGGCCTCATCTACGGTTTTGTCGCCTAGCATGGCAGCCTGCAGGTTGTCATAAATTGCCTTTTGCAGTTTTTTCACATCTTCAAGAGCCGGGATCAACACCTCAGCATCTGCTAACTGCCTGGCACTGACGGCTCTCGCTACTTCTATAGGGGTAGCATTGGCAGAGGCGTCGGTCAGGGTGCCATCGATAGCCGCCGCTGTCGATGGCAGTACATTGGCCGCCTGGGCAAACGATAGCTGATTGTCGTTGTTAGTGACATACATCGCAAACTTCACCGCTGCCTCAGGGACGTCGGTGGAATGCGAGACCACCAGGTTCATGGCGGCCACGTTTTTTTTTCCAGTGGAGCCGGTAATTTGGGGTGCTGTTTGGGTGGCTGCAGCAATATCGGGTGCGTTATTGGCAATATTGTCTAGGGCTTCAGCACCCGATGCTAAAAAGACAGTTTCTCCTGCCTGGTATAGCTCAATTGCACGACGATGACCCTGGGTCAACACTTCGCGGGGTAACAAATCCTGCTGATAGAGGTCGGTCCAAAACTGAAAAACGGCTTTACCCTCAGGTGTATTGAAGGCGGCGTTACCTGCGTCATCTACTAAGGGGACACCCATCTGGATAAATGACTGCAAAACATCGGCCGCATCTTCAGGCACAAAGCTGATAAAGAAAGCATATTTGCCTGTCGTCTCTTTGATTTGTCTAGCGGCATCCGCCAGTTCTGCATAGGTGCTGGGGGGC
The DNA here is from genome assembly GCF_000316115.1 of Leptolyngbya sp. PCC 7375. GTDB lineage: Bacteria > Cyanobacteriota > Cyanobacteriia > Phormidesmidales > Phormidesmidaceae > Leptothoe. The sequence continues at coordinate 5,447,213 of NZ_JH993797.1, read as the reverse complement.
TCGTCAATGCCCGCTTGCTCCATCAGGTCAGTGTTGAAAAGGGTGACCCGAGTGGTTAAGTACCAGGGAAAGCCAAAGCTTGTGCCCCTCAGCGTTGTTGCTTTCCAAATTTTGGGTAAATAAACGGCTTGCTCCTCAGACGTGAGCTGCTCATCCAGGGGGAGCCAAGCATTGCGACTGGCTAACTGAGATGCAAAGTCAGGGTTGAGATTGACGACATCGGGGGCTGTTCCAGCAGAAACTGCAGTCAAGATTTTGCTCTGCATGTCAGCCCAGGGCACATCGATCCAAACCACATCTACGTCTGGATTGGCTGTTTCAAAATCGGCAATTAGCTGGTCGAAGTAGTCGGTGAATTTGGGCTGGAGCTGCATCGTCCAAAATTCCACCTCCTGTTTGCCAGACTGTTCGTTACCTCCACCACAGCCTGCGATCGCAACTAAGACCCCAGCAGCGGCCCCCGATGCCATGCGTGCTAAAAAGTGCCGACGTTGAAACAGTTTCATGATGATTTTCTGTTTATCAAGGAAATTTATTGTTGCGCCTTTAAGGTACGAACAGATCAACCCAGTAGGCCGCAGATCACAGCTTGAGGGACAACGCCATGCCGAGGATCCGCAACGACAGAAATTTTTTAGGGAGGTGTTCAGACACTTTAGACCAAGACGGTCTTAAGTGGTGGTTCGACTTTGCTCAGCACCCTGATCAATTTTCTCTAAGTTCGTGTATGTGAACCTTAGCCCTGGGTGCCTGAGTAAACCTGCATAGGTGGCTGAGCAAAGTTGCGGTCACCTAATGAACCCTCACCCGCTCTGCACATTCACAGGCACGGCTGCGGGCTTCCTCCACCGTATCGCCCAGGGCTAAAGCCACTCCCATGCGACGGTTCTTGTAAGCGCGAGGTTTCCCAAACAGCCGGAGCTTACTGGAGGGTACTGTGAGTGCCTCCGCTATCCCGGTAAACGTGGGGCTATTGCTAGGTTCACTGGCCAGAATCACCGCTGAGGCACCGGGACGAATTTGCTCAATGTCGCCAATGGGAAGGCCCGCAATTGCGCGTACATGTAGCTCAAATTCGGACATATTTTGGCTCACCATGGTGACCATGCCGGTGTCGTGGGGACGGGGACTGACTTCGCTAAAGTAAACGGTCTGTTCTTCGTTAGGGGAACCGGCAATGAACAATTCCACACCAAACAGGCCCACACCACCCAGCGCATCGGTAATCGCTTTAGCTATGTTTTGACATTGGGTGAGGGTGCTGGGGTTCAGGGCACAGGGTTGCCAGGATTCACGATAGTCGCCGTCTTGCTGGCGATGACCAATGGGAGGGCAAAAGTGAGTTGTGGGTTCAGCATGGGGGAGGTCGGGCTGGGACCGAATCGTCAGTAGTGTGATTTCGGTGTCAAACTTTACAAAACCTTCCACAATTACTCGCTGGTCTTTGCCGCGTCCGGCTTCAAAGGCATAGGTCCAGGCGCTGTCAATATCGGCGTCCGTTTTGACAAGACTCTGTCCCTTCCCTGAAGAACTCATGACGGGTTTGACGACGCAGGGCAGTCCAATGGTTGCGATCGCATCTCGATAGTCCGATTCCGTTGCTGCAAACTGATAGGGCGATGTGGGTAACGCCAATTCCTCAGCGGCTAACCGCCGAATTCCCTCACGGTCCATGGTCAGACGCGTTGCCAGAGCTGTGGGAATAACTTTCCAGCCCTCTGCCTCTAGCTCTAGTAGTGTTTCTGTTGCAAGCGCTTCGACTTCCGGCACAATCAATGTCGGCTGTTCTTGTGCCACCACATGTTTGAGCGCCTTGCCATCTAACATGCTGAGGACATGGCTACGATGGGCCACCTGCATAGCAGGAGCGTTGGCATAGGCATCTACTGCAATCACCTCAATGCCCAAACGCATTGCTTCTAGAGCCACCTCGCGCCCCAGTTCTCCGGAACCCAATAACAGCAGACGGTGTCCGCTACCGGAGAGAGGAGTGCCCCAGACATCATCTTCAGGGTGATTTGCCACTTTTGCCATGGTTGTTTGATAAAAATCCAACTTTTTTTTAGAAATCGTGTGATCAATTTAGCCAATTGCGTGTAATATCGCTCGTAAAAAATCACCTTCTTTCCCAGATCATCTGTCTGTTGTTCTGATTAGGGGGTGATGAGCTGCCGATGTTCAAACTTAAATGCTGGACTGATGAAACATTCAATGTGATTAACAATCTGCAATGAAATGTTTTCAGGGGGCGTGAAGGCTGCCCAATCTAAAACGTTTAATCATGGAGGCATCAATGGTTAAAGCGGTTTTTTCTCCTCATCTATGACGGGAAAAATCTCAAATAAAAAGTACGTTTTGTGAGTTTTTTAGGGCAGTATTGACACCAAACTCTGTATCTTTTGGCGATTGCTGGCTATTCCTGCACAAATTGTGTACGATGCGTTAGCAAAAAATCAGACCAAAAGTTTGGGCTCTACCTGACTCAAATTTTTAGGCGTCGCCTACTAGTTCAAATTGCTTTCCATAACCGGATAATTTTGTGACCGGATAATGCTGTGAATAGTTTAAAGTCACTATTTTCGAGGAAATCCCCTGGCGTTGGTGTTGAACTTACGCCCGAACGGGTCAATATTGCTCGCCTGCGCAAGCAGGGGCAAAAGATAAAGTTAGAAACTCTTGCCTCCGCTGAGATTCCCGAGGGCATTTTTGAAGAGGGGCAAATTATCGATATGGCAGCTATGGCTGAAGCCATTCGGACTGCTTTAATGGAAAGCAAGCTGAGGGTGAAACGGGCGACAACGGCTGTTCCTGGACGAGCAATCACACGGGTGATTCCAGTGCCAGCTGAGTTAGACGACAATGAACTCCGCGAGATGGTCCTCAATCAAGAGGCAAGTCTCTATCTGCCTTTCCCTCGAGAAGAAGCTGATGTTGACTATCAGAAACTAGGCTTTTTTGTCGATGAGGATGGCATCGAAAAAGTGCAAGTATTGCTGGTGGCGGTTAAGAAAGAGGTGACCGATGCCTACATGGAAACCTTCCAGCAGGCTGGGCTCAATCTTGATGTCGTTGAAACGAGTAGTTTTGCTCTGATTCGGACTATTCGTGAGCAACTGCGACAATTTACTCCCCAAGAGGCTGCGGCTATCGTTGATATTCAGTTTGAAAGCACAGAAATTTCGATTGTTGTCGACGGTATTCCCCATTTTTCGCGAACAGTCCCCATTGGTACGTTCCAGATTCAAAGCGCCCTCAGCCGTGCTATGAACCTCCCGCCAACGCGGAATACAGAGCTACTTCAGGGGATGACGGTACCGGCTACACCCATGGATAGTATGGGGGCTCCCCAAATGGCAGGAGGAACTAATCCCGGTACAGCTGCCATGTTAAGAGTATTGGGCGAGCTCTCTGATGAACTACGTCGTTCCATTGACTTCTATCTCAATCAAGGTGAAGACATGGAAGTTGCTCAGTTGTTATTGGCCGGACCTGGTAGCGCCATCGGTCAATTGGATGAGTTCTTTGCTCAACGTTTGAGTTTGCCAGCTAGCCCCATTGACCCCATTGAGGCTCTATCGCTAGAAGTGGGCGATGAGATTTCTGAGGCTCAGCGTCCTGGGTTGGCTACGGTTCTTGGCTTGGGTCTGCGGGAGGTTTAGGACATGTATAGCATCGATATTAATTTTCTCAATGATCGTGAAGAGCGCCCTGTAGTGGCTACCGGAGCGCCCATTGTTCGACAGCAACCCACTAGCGATCGCACCCCCATTGTCATTGGTGTAGGTGTCTTAGTTGCTGCCTTGGCTGGCGTCGGTGGCTTTTTAGGCTTACTGAAGTATCAAGAATCAAACTTGCAAAAACGCCAGGCTGAACTAGACAGTCAACTGAGAGAGCTACAAGCAAAGCTAGATGAGGTTGATCGCATTAAGGCCGAGACTGCAGCTGCCCGTGACGAAAGTCGTGCCCTGGCCAGCGTGTTTACTAAAATTCGACCCTGGTCGGCTATTGTTAAAGACATTCAAAATCGCATCCCTACTCGGGCACAGCTCACCCAGGTGAATCAAACCGAAGGTGAGGCCGTACCTGTTGAAGATGGAGGTGAGCCCGTCGTCCCTGAGGCCGGTGGCATCAGCATCAATGGTACAGCCTGTTCCTTTGATGATGTCAATGACTTTGTTCTGACCCTCAAAAATTCACCGTTTCTAGAAGGTGAAACAGTGGCCCTAACCACGTCTAACCTGGGGTCAGAGGTTTTAGGCCGATGCCCAGGAGAAGCTCAGCGGGATGAACCTACACAGCTTGTCAATTACACGATTGGGGTAACAACTTAAGCCGGGAAAAGCTCTACGTGTAAGGGGTTTGTCTGATGTGCTTTAGATGACCGTCTAGGCATGGGTAGCTCATTAATAGTACTGAGGATCCATTCAAATAGGTCTGGAAATGGGTGTCCAAAGAGTCTTTGAGCAGCGGTCGTGCCATCGGGACGTTTAAGGTCAAAATTGTGAATAATGGTGAGCACCTTCAAGGACTGTGCCGAAAAGCCACGATTGGCCTGATGACGTTGAGATAGATAGCCATTACGCCCCTCGACCGCCGAGGAGGTGCGTTGATACTTGGCACACATCCACTGGCACCAATGGACCCAGTATTGCCGTTGAGTGTCGTCTAGCTTTAGGGTCATGGCATCTGCCATGAGCTGATCATAGGCATCACTGGTGGCCTGTTGATAGCGTGCTTTGAGATGAGGTTTGCGGGTTTTATCAGTCTGTTGAGTCCAATACACCCAGGGCAACAAGGCAGTGAGAACCCAATTTTGAGTGTCAATCTCCTGAGTTTCAGTGGCTAAGGCCTGCATCACCCACTGCCACCAGGCATGAATCCCGTTGGCGAACTGAGGAATCTGAGCTTCAAAGGTGTCAATCGCGTGTTGCGCCTTATCCCCTCCATAGAGCTTTGCTAGGTGAGTCAGGGTCGTCAACGGAGCCGCTAACTGGGTTGTTAAGTCGTCAAACAGTTGCCATTGAGCGGTATCCAGGGTGAAAGGATGAACCGATTGGCTAATATCGGCCAAGGCGCGATGATAGGTAAACTGATCTTGTTCAAGCTGTTGATATTGCTGCGTCAGCGTCTCTAGCTGGACACACAAAGTTTGTTGTTTGACCTTGGGTTTGGTTTGGTTCACTTGCTGTTGGAGGGTGTCGAGTTGTTTTTCAACCTGAGCCAGTTGACGTCCCAATGCACTCCCGATAGGACGAGCTAAGGCTCGCATTCCATGGAACAAATCGGCCACACTGACGGTGCCCAGACCAGCGATGGCAAGTTTCACTAACGCACGAGCCCCATCACTGACCATAAAGTGGCATTCCCAGTCGGACGGATGCCACCACTGCTCTAGCTGGTGACACCAGGTTTCATACTGACGATTCTCACATTCAACTTCTGTAAAGATAAACCCACTCGCCAATTCCACCAGCACCAGGATCGGCAGTCCAAAAAAGGTTTCATCTCCCCCGAGGCAGATGCCGAGTTTGTTGAGAGGTTGACATTGCTCAGATTGAGAGACTTCGTAGGTGACAATGACGTCTTCAACACGGTGTTTCAATTGACGCAGGGCATTGGCTGAAACACCCACATGGGTCTCTAAATGAACCGACTTAAAAAACTCGCATAGGCTCTCGGCTCCGATACCGTGCTTTATGCCAAAGTGGTAGAGCACACCTAGCACCAGACGTTTTAGCCAAGCTGACCCACTCGCGGTTTCCCACAGGTCCGATTCTGCATACTGGTTGCGACGCTCTATCCCCTGCTGATGACGGTGCACACTGCTTTTACTGATGCCAAGCGCCGACGCTATCGACTCGATGCCCAGATGTGTTTCCGTTTTGATATAACCAGCCACTTTTTGGCTGCGCTCTCGTATAGTAAGACTCATCGTTCCCGATTTTGTTTTGCATCGGACACGATACACGGCTCTGAGCATTGCTGCAGAGCTATTTTTTGGGCCATCGCAATTCAATGTGCTTATTTATACGCTCTCTAAGACCTGCTCGTTTCCCGGCTTAAAGAGTTACCCCACGATTGCAGGCAATATCAAGAGTGTATCTACTGAACAATTTGATCGACTACTGGCTGAACTTGAAAATCAGCAAGCATCTGTAGGTCTTTCATCTAGGTTAAAAGCCCTTTTAGAGACAGGAGTGCTCGAATAATGACATTAAGCGGAGACTTTATACCAGCCGAAGATGAGCTGTATGATGAGCCGATAAACCCTGTCATCTTTGGCATTGAGCTGACTCCCAAGATTTTAGGGATTTTGGCTGCTCTGGTTGGCATTGGCTTAGCCATTTTTCTTTTCCAGCGCTTTGTTCAACCCGTTCGTCAAAGCAATCAAGCATTGCGAGAGGATATTGCTGAGAAAGAGCAACAACTGGCTACTCAATCTGAACGCCTTGAAGAGATTGCCAGGCTAGAAGAAGCCCGAGATGTTGCGTTGGTTCAGCGGCGAAATGTCTATTCCTTATTTGCAGATGAGTCCTCAATGGACACCCTGTTGCTAGACATTAACCAGCGCATCAAGAATAGCAATGCGACTATTGCCGCTGAACGTAATCAGATTAAGACCCGTGGCATTCCGCCAATTTTAGTTGAGGCTCAGCTGAACAGCTTCGTTCCCAGTGAGGAGGTTGTTATTGACGATGGCAGTTTGGGGGAAGAGGTGAATGGAAAACTGAAACGTCAGACTTATGACGTTCAGTTTTCAGGAGACTTTGGTCAAACTCAGGCAGTTTTGGGCAATGTTGAGCGATTAGAGCCTTTACTGTTGCTGAGGAATTTCTCCTTAGGTGCAGGACAGTTAGTAACTGAAACTGTTCTCAACAACCAGGGACAAGTGGTGGGGCAACCAAAACAACGCATCAATACTTCCTTTGAGGTAAATGCGCTGATCCCAACGGGGGATCCGAATGTGCCGCCAGAAATTGCGCCACCGCCGCCACCTGAGGGTGAAACCCCTGCAGAGTAGTAGATAGTCTCCGATCAGTGGATTGATAAATCCTATCCAATTTCAAAATTCCATCCCTAGGCATTGACGTACGCTAACTAAGATTTAAGGAGTGAACTGTGAAACGCTTTTTCAAACTCGGAAGTTTAATTGCTGGCGGAGCTATCAGCGTCCTCACAGCCCAGTCTGCTGAAGCTGCTGCTACAGCCATTCAAGACGTTGAACTGAACGTAACTAAAACTGGCATGGAGTTGCTGCTTTCAACTAAAGGCGGTGATACTCCTCAAATCTTTGCTGTCAATCGCGATAATGTGCTACAGGCAGACATTACGAATGCTCAGTTGACGTTACCTCGCGGCAAGGCCTATACAAAGCAGAACCCTGCATCGACGATCAAGTCGATTCAATTAGAAACCCTCAATAATAATACTGTGAGGTTAACTATTAAGGGTAATGACACGGCTCCAGTGGCCGACTTGCAAAAGATTGATGGTCAAGGCTTGCTCGTAAGTCTTGATACACGCCCCAATGCTACTCCTCAGTCTACCGAATTACCCGAATCGATTGAAACCGTCACCGATGAGACTCTGCTACCCACCCATATCGCCCAGGCAGAAACAGATACGCCGGAAACAGATACACCGGAAACAGATACACCGGATATCTTAGTCCCCAATCCCGAAGTCATCATCGATGGCGAAGTTGTACCAACTCCCTCAGTCAACGTTGCACCGCCATTTTTACCCCAGGCTGTTCCACCTCCGGTGGGTGACATTTCGGTATCTGAAATCAATTCTGGCCTAGATGTTATTGATCTAGGTACGGCTGAGCGGGTCCCCCGCTTAGTACTGAGAGATGCAACTGCCCGTGAAGCACTGTCACTATTGGCTCGTGCAGCAGGCCTGAACCTGGCGTTCACCGAGGCTGGTGCAGATGGCGAAGGTGCTGCAGAGGCAGAGACTAAGGTGACTCTGGATATAGAAGACGAGCCTGTGCAAAATGTCTTCAACTATGTTTTGCAAATTTCTGGCCTTGAAGCCAACCGTGTCGGTAGAACTATTTTTGTTGGACCTCGTTTACCTCAAGCTGCACGTAACGTAAGCATACGTAGTGTGCGCCTCAACCAGGTGGATGTTGCAACGGCGATTAACTTCTTGGTCTTTATGGGTGCTGAGAGTGCGTTCACCGATCAGCAGGAGATTACTGAGGTTGTGGCAACGACTGATGTGGGTGAAGTCGAGGAAGTTGAAAGAACCGAACTAGAAACCGAAGTTGAGATTCTGCGGGCAGAATATGAAGATTCTGCACCTTTGCTGCGTGGTTTAGAGGTGATTGGCGATGAGCGGACTAGTTCCGTAACATTGGTGGGTACTCCACGTCAGATCGAAATTGCTACAGCTCAGCTGGTACAACTCGATCTTCGTCGTCGTCAGGTAGCCGTCAATGTAAGGGTGATTGACGTTGACCTCAGTGCCATAGAAGAGGTTGATACTAGCCTTAGCTTTCGTGCAGGGGATTTTGGGTTTCAGGTTGATAATGGAAACGCTAGCTTTGGTATAAGGAATTTAGCGCAGCTGGCCACAAGCTTCTTTTTGGATATTGATGCCCAAATTAGAAATGGCCATGCCAAGATTATTACCGATCCCACATTGATTGTTCAGGAAGGACAAGATGCTGCCATTACTCTAGTTGAGCAGGTTGTCAGCAGCGTTACAGTGGATTTCACAAACACTGATCCTCCGCGGCAAACTAACACTGTTAACTTCGAGGACGTTGGTTTGACATTACAGATTCTTATCGACCGCATTGACGATAATGGATTTGTCAACATGACGGTAGCGCCAAGTATTTCATCTCCACTGGCTGATATTGATCTAGGAGGAGACCAGGGACTGGTAACCCCAATTTCGACCAGAGCCCTGTCATCTGGGCAAATTAGAGTGCGTGATGGACAAACTTTACTGCTATCAGGCATTATTCAAGAGACTGATCGCGTCACAGTCAGTAAAGTCCCAATTCTGGGTGATTTACCCCTAATTGGTGCTTTATTTAGAGATACACAAAATGAGGATGAACGCCGTGAGCTAATTGTTTTGGTTACACCCCAGATTTTGGATGACTCTGATGAGAGTGTCTTTGGCTATAGCTACACACCTGGGGAAGATGTGCGGGAATTGTTAGGAGAAGACGAGTAGTTTACTTTAGCCTCTGTAACAATTTTGTAAAATCTCTGAAGACCTTATTTTTTAGGGTTTCCAGAGATTTTTTTGATTTTTAATGTATCTTTTGTGAGGACAGATCCTATGAATTTTCCTAAAAATCGCTGAAATCCATATAAATTCAATGTTTTATAGATCCATACTGACAAAGTACCCCTTAGAATAGGGCAGAGAAAACATGGGGCCTCAGGGGTTTCAGCGATCTGTTGAGATTTTCCTTATGTTTTTTGACTTGTTTGTCCAACCATGGACATGGTTCATTCATTGGTTTTAATCTGCGAGGAGACGAAGATGAATAAAGGTGAACTTGTGGACAAGGTGTCTGAAAAGGCCTCTGTTACTAAAAAGCAGGCTGATGCAGTCATCTCTGCAGCGATTGAGTCTATTATGGAAGCGGTTGCCGATGGCGAGAAGGTAACACTGGTAGGGTTTGGCTCTTTTGAGCCTCGCCACCGCAAAGAACGTGAAGGTCGTAACCCGAAAACTGGCGATACTATGGTTATTCCAGCTACTACTGTGCCTGCATTTTCGGCTGGTAAGCTATTCAAGGAAATGGTTGCTAAAAAGTAAGCTGGTCAAAAGTAATTAGAAAATTATTAATAGTGTCGTTACGACTTTGCGTATTGGCAGTGTTATTGTCAGAAATTATTCTGCAACTGCACTCATACTGCTTTTAGTTGTAGCGGCACTTCTTTTTAGCTGTCTTAAAGGTTGTTTGTAATACAAAGCAATGTGACAGGCGTTGATGTGACAGTATGGCAATCTACGACACAGATTATGACTTGGCGATTTTAGGAGGTAGTCTCAGCAGTCGGATGGCTGCTTGTACTGCAGCTCAAAAAGGTGCCCGGGTCGCTTTGATCGCGCCGCACTGGCAGATTAGCGATATGACTCGATACACCTTGGCAGCACTTAGCTATGCTGAGTCTACTTCAACACCAAAGAAAAGTTGGGCTTTTTGGCGTGATTGGGTTTCTTTGCAATGTGACCATACAGTTCTTTCTCCTGCAGCACTTAACTCCCAAGGTGTGGATGTAATCCTTGAACCAGCTAGTTTCACACGAGAGCGACGGTTGAAACTAGCAAATCGTTATCTTCAGGCAAAAGGATATTTGCTAACGGATGGTTATGCCACATCAGGCTTAATGGTAACTGGTCTCTTATGTCATCAGTTAGCAAAACTTGAGACACTTCCTAAAAGCATTGGTGTGATTGGATATGGTGCAACAGCTCTGGAATGGGCCTATGCTTTGAGTCGTCATGGCAAGGTCGTTCTCATTTTGCAAGATCGGTCGCTTTTACCAGCGGAAGATGAAGATATTCAACGTCTTGTTGCGGTTCAGCTTCGGAGCATAGGTGTTAAGGTCATTTTCTCGCATCATTCCCCTGGATCTGATGAGTACCAGTTTAAGGCGGAAAAATTTAATGTTGAGCAATTGGTGATTGTGCCTCAGCCTTATGCCTGGGAGACGCTAGCTTTAAACAATGTTGGTATTGCTTCAGATGTTCCCATGGCGGTTAATGCCTGTCTGCAAACACAATGCTCTCAGCTTTATGTGACTGGCAGTAGTCTGGGGGGAGAAAATCGTCCTGAGTTGACCCAGCAAGAAATAAGTATTGCGTTGATCAATGCCTTGTTTGGGCGACGATTAACAATGCAATATGAGCGGGTGTTGTATGGAATTAATTTATGGTCCCCCATTGGCCGCTGGGGTTTGACGGAGCGCCAGGCGAGACGATGTTATGGGCGTGATGTGCAGATATTTCAGGCGTTTTGTCTGCCAGAGATGGCTGAAAATGTTGCACAGATTAACTTTTGCAAACTTATTATCTTAGGTCAGCAGATTATTGGGATGCATCTGATGGGGGATGGGGCTCCTACATTGGCAGCAGCTTTGGGTAACAAACCTAATATGCAGACCCTGAGCCCATGGATAACTGCTAGTTTTAGACCTGGTACGTTGCTGGATGTTATTTATCAAGCGATTGATCAATGGAAACATTGCCGTTGGTGTGAAGGGCAATGGCGACGAGATTGGGCTGAGAATTGGTTTAATTTCCGGCGTTCGTTGTAGAGGCGTTCCATGGAACGCCTCTACAACGAACCGTCTCTATAATATCGGTTGACTAAACCCGCGCCAGGGTAACCATTTCTGATTGATCCTGATATTTACCCTGGCGAGTTTCATAGCTAATTTGGCAAGGATCCCCTTCCAAAAATAAAAGCTGCACGACGCCCTCATTGGCGTAGATACGGCAGTCTGCGCTGGAGGAGTTGGAAAACTCTAATGTGAGATAACCACGCCAGCCAGCTTCGGCTGGTGTCAGGTTAGCGATAATCCCGCAGCGGGCATAGGTACTTTTGCCGATACAAATAGTAGTAATGTTGTCGGGAATCGCAAGTCGCTCTAGGGCTACTCCCAAACCATAGGAATGGGCAGGCAATATGAAATAGCTGCCGGATTCATCCCGTTGTAGCTGAGTGAGCTCCAAGTTTTCTGGATTAAAGTGTTTAGGGTCGATGACCGTGCCTGGTATATGACGAAAAATCCGAAATTCTTTAGGTGATAAGCGGATGTCGTATCCAAAAGAAGATAATCCGTAGCTAATTACGGGCACGTTGGTACCATTTAGGTCTACCCGTCGTACTAGTTTGGTTTCAAAGGGCGCAATCATGCCCTCTTTGGCCATGGTGTTGATCCAAGCATCATTTTTGATCATTGTTTACGACTCACGACTCACCATATGGAAATGGGCTTGATTGCCTTTTGACTAGGGCAAAAACTCACGACGGAATTCAGTAACCTGATCGGCCATTGACAGAATTGAGTAGGGCATCTTAGGGCCTGTCAAAATGATATCCATTTGAGCGGGTCGGTGCTTAAGTAAATCGAGTACTTCAGCTTCTGGAATTAAACCGTACTCAATGGCAAGGCTGAGCTCATCTAGCATGACTAAACCATATTGATCGCTTTGTACGACTGACTTGACATGGGACCACAGCTCACTCACTGCACTTTGGGCATGGGCATCATCGGTAGTTTCAAAGATGCAGCCAGCGTACCCGCAGCGTAACCAGTCTAAGTTTTGCCCCATGTGGGTCATGTGACCTGGGCCTTGGTCAATACCGCCTTTGAGGAACTGAGCGACTAGTACCGTCATACCTTGGTCAGCAGAATGTAGAGCTTGGACCATAACATTGGTAAAAAAGCTGCGATGAACAGATGTAAATACCCGTATTGATCCTTCAAGGGCTTGTAAAAATGGGTGACGCTCCCCGCTGGCAATGTTTTGGGAAACATCAGAGACAGTCGGGCGGCGGGATGGGCGGCGGGCATTCAGATCTACCCTCAGCTGTTGAACCATAAAACGCTATATCTAGTAGCACTTTCTCAGTAGAGCCCTAAATATAGCGCATACTTGACAGATTTAAGCAGCTACTTAACATGATGATTTTCTCGCAAGGATGATGATAATCACCACTGGTTATGGATACCCCAAACTGCATAGCTCAGGCTTAGTGCTATGGGGGTTGTATAGTTAAAATGTACTATTTAATGGGTGGAGAATCTACGTTGCGAAAGCTGGGGACGCCAGAGCCACCACGGCCACCAGGGTAAGAGTTGCGATCGCAACCACCACGCTAGCTCTATCTGCTTTAATCCGTTTTTTCATCGTTAAAGTCTCGTAGGCCGCTATCGTAACACAGGGCTTGAGGATAGCCACGACACAGCTCTCAAAGGCTAACCCACGCTATGGTCGAAGAGTTATATCGTTTTTTAGAACGCCACTCCAATGTTAAAAGCAGTTTTATTTGACTTAGATGGCACCCTGGCCAACACCGATCCAATTCACTTCCAAGTGTGGCAGACATTGCTTGCATCCCATGACATGGTCGTCGACCAGGAATTTTATGATCGCTTTATCAGTGGTCGTCTTAACCCTGATATTGTGCAAGATCTCTTGCCGCAGCTTTCAGTGGAAGCAGGGGTAGCCTTCAGTGCTGATAAGGAAGCTCGATTTCGAGAAATGGCCGCGAATCAGCTCCAGCGGATGTCAGGGCTGACCGATTTTCTTCACTCTATTGAGCAGAAAGGATATGCCATTGCCCTGGTGACGAATGCCCCCCGCCCCAATGCGGAATTTATGCTGAAAACCCTGGCCTTAAACGGTGTTTTTGATCCTATTGTCATTGCGGATGATTTGCCTAAAGGTAAGCCTGATCCGCTTCCTTATCAAACGGCATTAGAGCAGTTGAGACTGCTCCCAGATGAGGCAATTGTGTTTGAAGATTCCCCCACTGGTGTTCAGGCAGCGACTGCGGCGGGTATTCCCACTATTGGCGTGACGTCTACCCATAGCGACACGGCCCTATGTCAATTAGGAGCCCAGTTTACGATTGCAGATTTTACCGATAGCCGATTGCTGGCCTATGTTGGCGATCCGGATGTGGCAGGTACAGCGTCAAGATAGCGCTTAGAACGGTTGTCAGGGCCAGGCAATGATGAGTTGCAAGGACGTCCCAGACTCTTAGATGCTAGGAAGGGATTAGTTATGGATTTCCATTATGAGCAACGCTTCTGAACATTCGCCTGAGTCGCAGACGGTCCAAGACCGTTTAGCGAATTTGCGTCAACTAGCGCAAGCATTTCCTAAGGAGCAGCGGGAAGATGTCCTGCTAGAACTTGATGACCTCAGCACAGATCTGACCCATACGGATGGTTCTAGCTTGCAAACCCTCCACAAAAAGCTTAAACGGCTGGCTGCCATTGCCATGATGGCCCGTATGTTTGCTACAAATAACCAGCAGATAATTGAAGAGTTTGCCAGTAATTTAGTCGAGCTGACCAATGCAACGAAGATTGTCGGGGAAGATAGTGAAGAGTAGGAGTGGGGGTAGGGCTAATAATAATTTCTAGCGGGGGGTGGTGTGTAGGCCTGTTCTACCCAAATCTGGGTATTTATTGGTCCATAATGCTGGCGTAACGCATTTTCCACACGTTCACCGATAGTGTGGGACATGTCTAAAAATTCTGGATGAACGGCCAGATAAAGTTCGATCCAAACTTGGCGACCGACCATGCCCCGTGACCGAATGAGATTGCATCGGGTGACCCCCTCTACGCTAGTCGCTACCTGGGCAATCGCTTCAGGTGCAATGGCAGTGGGACGTAACAATGTGGGGAGTTGGGTGTCTAGGACGCGCCAGAAGCTGTGAAGGGTGAAGATGATAAGTGCGATCGCAAGCAGCGGATCGAGCCAAGTATAACCACGCCAGATACCTACCAAGCCTAACAGCATTATGATGCTGAGCCAGCCATCGCCTAAGACATGTTGTGTCGTGAGTTTAAGGGCCAAACTATTTAGATATCTGCCTTGGTAAGACACCAATAAAGCTAACGTTAAGGCAATTGCTACCATGGCAGCCATCAACTGCATCAGCGCTACGGTCACTTCTACTGGAAAAGGAGTCGTAATCTTTTGCATTGCTAGTTGAAATTGCCCTAAAGCAACGATTAATAGGCTGACGCCAAAGAACCCTAACGTAGCTGCTAAAATTAGCGCCCCTCCCGCTTCTCCTCGACCATGGCCCCATATTTCGCGCCCTAAGGGGCGATGCGGTGAAGCGACCGCTGTTAAACTTAGAGCCGTGCTAAATACATCAATCAGAGTGTGGAGTGATTCTGATAATAGACATACAGAATGACTGACCCAACCCGCTATGACCTCAATTGTCAAAATCACTAAATTAGCCCAGAGCATCATGAGCAATAGGCGGTAGCATGTTTGCCTTTGTTGCCCAGCATCTATGACCATGGGGGATTTACTTTCAAGTTGAATGTGGGTTTAGCCATGATTTTCCCTGTCAACGGACCATAGCATGGGGAGCTGAGCGCCATCAAAACTTCATGGCCTATGAGCCACCCAGACGTCTGATACCAACTCCGAATTCATTAAACTTGATTAAAAATGGACAATCTCGTAGGGGGACTTCCTTGTGCAGTTCGGCTGAGCTCACCGTCCAAACCATGTCCTTCGATACCGAACACTATCAGTCAGGATGTCGTATGAGCCATGAACATTGGACCATACCTATAGGAAAAAATAAAAAAGCTACTGATTTAACCAGTAGCTAGAGTAAATATAGTCAGAATACAAAGAATAGACCTGATGCCCCTAAATCAATTTCAGGTCTGACAGGCAAAGACATCACGAGCCGATGCCATCGCTCACCATATGTTTCTAAAACGTCTGTAACTTGCTGACAAAAGCAGACAGAAACTTCAGCTCAATATTCAAACAATACGAATAGCCATACGAGTCCTTGACAAGATCTTAGAAAAGTTGGTTGCAGCGAATGCTTTTCTAAATCTTTTAAGAAGGATGTGGGAGAAGCCAGTATATCTGATTGACTAATCGAAAATTTTAAAAGCAGAAAGGGTACCGACGACTGGCCGTGTTTCGTCTCGGTACCCTCACTGGTTCGCTCCTCACACACATCCACATGTTAGGGCACATCGCGGAGTTTGTCATCCCCTCGTAGCAGGTTTTCATAGGTTAGATATCTAGAGTACCTACAATCGTTCAGCTAGTTGGTAGCCTAATCTGCCGTTCACAGACTGTTTCAAGACAATTCGAGTTGATTCTAGCCAAGGTCTAAGGGCAAAGACTTCTGGTGATTGATTGATTGGCGTAGTGCAGGCTGCTAATGCCATGACAAGCTGTTGAACCTGTCGCAAAAGCTGGGGTGAGGTTGTCTGATGCCACCGATCGCAGATATCCAACAAACAATGAATCAGAGCTTGTAAAGGAGACCAGGAAGTTTGAAACGTTTCCGTTGAGCCCCTTTCGATGCTCCTTGCAGCGCTTCTTGTAGCTAAAAAATCGCGCTGATGATCACGGGTTTGCCATCGACAGCACAGCTCATAACCAGATTGCAGTTGCCATAGGTCTTCAGGCGTAATCGGCCAAGGCGATGGTGCCAAGGGCAATATCCACTGTTCTAGCTGCTGTTGCCACTGTGCCATTCCTCGCTGAGAAATGACGAACTCCAACCATCCATCCCTGGTCTTATGAACACTAGACCATATGGGTGGAGTGTTTTGTTTGCGTAAGATCGATAACAGCATATTTGCGATGTCATCGCTTGGCTGCTGCCAGATTGTCGCCAACTTCCGTGAAATTGCAGAAATGTATGTAACTGTTCCGTTACAGTTAACTTTTTTTAAGGGAATATTCTGATGACAAATCTGTGTGGTTTTACCGATGCTTAATAAAACTGCTGAATATCTAAGGTGAGTATGAAGGTTTAATCTAGGTACATCTTGATTGATGGGATTAAGAACTTCAATCGAGGAAGCTAGATTAGACTGCAATGTCCGTTTTAACGAAAACCATGTCATATTTGTAATAGTCAAAGTAAGTAGGACAGATCCGACTCTGTTCAGGCTTTTTTAGCTTTACTGAAGATTAGTGGTTGTATTTCAATCATCTACTTCAATGAAAGCTGAAGTAAATATAAAGAAATCAATTTTAGGATGCCAACCAGGTTAGTCGTTTGTATTAATGTACTTGACATGTTTGTTTCGTATACTGATCGTGGTTTTACGGTTGACAAATATGGTGGCTCCTTGGTAGTTGACATAGAGCTTTAAATTACTTCTTTTTAATTTACATAAATGATTACTTTCAGGGCGTATCGATAACTGGAATTTTCTGTAATCGGAAACTTTCCAGGTTGTTTGTTTTGTCTACAAACTCTATGGCTTGACACTAGGTAAATGACACTATCTGAATTATCGACAACTTCCAGCACCTCCTCCATGTCCTCATCTATCCCATCAGATGACGCTCGGCCATTTCATGTATGGCAACGCATTCTGGATTGGGCGCAAGAGCACTATCGATGCCGCACTTTTAGCAAAGATGAGAGGATTCCGACACGCCCTGGACTGCTTTATTTAGTGCAACAGGGGGCTGTGCGCTTAGTTGGAAGCGCTCAGGTTAGCGCCACGCTAAAGCAGCAGAAGAGTTCATCTGCCAGGGTCCCCTTAGTGGCAGCTGAAGAAGCATTCCTAGGGTTTGTCGGTGCAGGTCAGCCATTTGAGATCGTTGCGCAGCCACCATTTACCCTGCAAAGCTTTTCCCATGTAGATCAAACAACTATCGTTTGGCTTTACTGGAACGATTTGGACACATGGCCTCATTTTCGTCGTGAAGTGCTAGACGCATTTCGTCGTCAGCACCAGCGTAAATTGCTTTGGTTAAGTACTTTGGGACAGCGTCGTACCATCGATCGCTTGCTTGGTTTTCTAACTTTACTGGTTGATGAGTACGGTGAGCCCTGTGAAAATGGCTATTACCTGCCCTTCCCATTAACCCATGCTCAAATTGGTAGTGCTATCGGTTCAACCCGAGTAACCGTCACACGTCTGATGGGCAAATTGCGTCAGCGGGGGTTAATTCAGAGCCATGGGGAAAATTTAATTAGTATTCCTTTTAGTACCAGTCTCAAGCAACAGGGATAAGAGCTGAGTTTATTTTTATTTGCCAAAACGTAGGGGTGTTGCAGGCAACACCCCTACGTTTTGGTGTTTCTAGAAGAATTTGTGGGGCTTGGCACGGTGCCTTAGGATTATTGCAGGCGTGCAAACCCTATGCTGCTTAAAGCGGCTTGACCTTCATCCGATAAAATTAGCTCTGCATAGGCTTGGCCAATGGGCTTATCGGTATTTGACACAATATAAATTTGACGCGTCAGAGGATAGTTTCCTGACTTAAATCCCTTTAGGTTGGGTTGATTGCGCTGATTAGGGCAGTTTTGTAAATCAATATAGGGGAGTTGATACGGAGGCTGTTGATTGATGGAGAGCGGTTTGACCGTACACTGACCTATGACTTCTGGAGCCGATGCAAAGTAAATAGCGCCTGGTGTGGTAGCTGTGAGACGAAGCGCTTCCGTTGTGTTATTGCTGCGTTGTACCTGAGTGCTTAGGGCTTCTCCATTCAGCACGGTCTGGCTAAAAAACATCACGGTGCCACCTGCATCATCACGGGAAATGGGTACAACGGGAAGATCAGGGCCACCGACTTGTTGCCAATTATTGACACGGCCAGTGTAGATATCCCTGAGGTCAGCCTGACTCAAATTTGAAAGTGGTAACGTTGGGTGGGTAACGACGGCAACACCTTCAATCGCCACAGGAATTTCTTGTAACGCTATACCCTGTTGGTGGGCCTGTTGCTTGTCGGCTTGAGTGAGAGGGCGCGATGTCTGGGCAAAATCTAGGTCACCCTTGATCAGCATTTGAATACCAGCAGACGACCCTGGCGCTTGATTACTGGGTGCTTGGTAGGTTAGTTGTAACCCCGGAATAGCCTGCTGTAGCTGAGGATCAATGATGCCTCGAATGGGAGCCCAAGTGGTGCTACCACCATAGGTGAATTGCCCGGTTGGTACATCGACATCTGTAAATTTTTCTGCTGGCTTGATGTCGAATAGCTGTGATGTTGGGGGGTTAAACAGACCCTTTTGTTTTATCCACCAACCTCCTCCAGCTACCAATGCCACGAGTAGAGCTAGACCGAGCATCCATGGCCGTATGACTCTTGGTTTGGGCTGGCGAGTTGAAACAGGGGTTGGGGATGCTGCTGTTTTGAGTGGCTGAGGTGGTGACGTATTGAGCCTGGGTGCTGGTGGCGTAGCCGTTGCGGGCGGTGCTACGGGTATGGGGAGAGGTGGGGTGGTTGGTGACGGTGATGTCGGTGTTTGGGTCGCAGGTGTCGCTGCACCAGGTACCGAATGACTGATGCTGGGCATCAAGACATCTAAGGCGGCCTGGGCACTGTGATATCGATCTTGAGGACTAGCACTTAGTAGTTTGGTGATGACATGGTCCAGATTTTTGTCTTCAAGGGTGATGTATTTTTGCCAAAGCCACTCGCTGCTATAGCTATCAAATAGATCTGCTGTTTCTTGGCCAGTCAATAAAATAATGCAGGTAACGGCTAAGGAATAGAGATCGGACGCTGGAAAAACTTGTCCACCGGTAACCTGCTCGGGAGGTGCGTAGCCTGTGGTGTAGATGCCTGTTGATCGATTTGATGCAGCGGCTCCAGTGACCTGTTTGACTGCTCCAAAATCTAACAAATACAGCTGATTATCAACTGTTTTCATGATGTTAGAAGGTTTGATATCGCGATGAATAGCTCCGTTGCTATGGACAAAATCCAGGACTTTTAAAATAGAGATGAGGATAGCTTTAACTGCCCTTTCGGGTAAGGTGCCGCGCCGATCGAGAATTTGGTCTAAGTCTTCACCATCAATAAATTCTTGGACCAGGTAAAAGTATTCTTCATCCTGACCTGAGGATGGAGATTTCACCACGATGGGGAAATAGGCGTAGAGATCGGGAATTTGTGGATGTTGATTACCTAGACGCTCTAGGACCTCAGCCTCACGGGCAAAGAGCTTCTGAGCAATCTTTAATTGTTGTTGGTTGAGTTGGGCTGATGGTTGAAATAGCTTGACAACGCAGGGACGTAAGGCGGGGGTGTCGCGATCGCACGCATAATAAGCTGACCCAAACCCCCCTTGACCTAAAAGTCGCTGTGGCAAATACCGTCCTCTTAAAATTAACGGCATGCCACAGCTCGTGCAAAAGAGCTGAGACGCTGTTTGAAGCGAATCCTTTAGGTTTGGATGGAAGTTAACTGGTCGAGAACAGCCGGGTCTAGTGCAGTGTAATTGCATGGAGCAGCAACGTGACGACGTATTCAAGTGGCAACGCCCAAGCATAAGCTTAGTTAAAGCTTAACTGCTCTCTTCAACTGGGTTTTTGTCAACTTGTGGGTTTTTGTCAACTTGCTTGCCATTCGTGTCCGCTTTAGCAGGCGCTGACTGATTTCCCCCATTTTTCTTGCGCTCTGGTCGCTGGTCAAAGTCAATTTCCCGGTTTGTAAACTGAGGCAGAATTTCCTTCGTAAAGGCTCCAGCTGCCGTTGAACGATAGCGATTGGGATTAAAAATGACTGATAAGGTGCGTTTGACCACGACCGAGTCAATTTTGGCTCGATGTAATACGCCCATTTGCAGCTCTTTCTCAATGGCTGAGATTGAGACAAAGGCCACTCCCAGCCCAGACTGAACGGCGTTTTTAATGGCCTCAATGGAGTTCAGTTCCATTTCGGTTCTTAGCCGCCGGGTTTCAATGCCGCACCGGGTGAGTACCTGGTCGATTACCTTACGAATAGTAGATTGGGAATCGAGGGAAATAAACTTTAGTTTGTAGAGATCTTCTCGCTGAATTGCCTGACTACTGGCCAGCGGGTGGAAGACAGGCATAATCAACGCCAGTTCGTCTTCAGCGTAGGGGATAATTTCCAGCGAATCCTGTAGTTCTGGAGGGACTTCACCCCCAATAATCGCCAGGTCAATCTGGCCATTGCCAACACTCCAAGAGGTGCGGCGAGTGGAATGCACATGAAGCTGTACCGCCACATCTGGATAGCGTTGACGAAACAGGCCAATCATCCTTGGCAGTAGATAGGTGCCTGTGGTTTGGCTGGCCCCCACAATCAGAGTGCCCCCCTGTAGTTTTTGCAAATCCTCAATGGCGCGACAGGTCTCTTGGCAAAGACTGAGGATGCGATCGCCATATTCCAGCAACAAATATCCCGCTTCTGTTAGCTGTGCTCTCCTACCACCACGGTCAAATAGAGGGACATCCAACTGACGCTCTAAATTTTGTACCTGCAGGCTAACGGCAGGCTGAGATACATACAGACTATCGGCAGCTCGCTTGAAACTACCCTCTGCCGCAATCGCCTTTAGAATGCGCAGTTGATCTAACGTAAACGGGAGGTCAGACATAACGGTTAGGGTGTTAACGCTGGTATTTCAAGCAAAATCCGTGGCACGATCAATAAGGACCTCTACTAATAAGAGCACTTTAATGTATCTAACAAATAGAGCTACCCTGTCGCTGCTTAACACACTTACTAGCACGTTAGAGTCCACAGGATACGTAGATCATTCATTCCTTATGAGGGGAGAATAACTCAAAACGTTAGCTAAAGTATTTTTTGTGAGGAAAACTTTTAAAGCTTGTCAATGAGTTTACCGATTTTATTGAACGTTTGTGGTCATATTCTATCTGCTCTAGTCTTGCTTATATGCAGTTCCAATTAATTCAAAATTTTCTAGACCTGCCCGGTATTATTGGTTTTAGTCTGGTGCCTTTAAATGACACCTCCAATCACGCTTATAGCGTTGGCTTTCCTCAAGGGAACGGGCCTGATAAAAATCCCCTACTGCTGCAAGGAATTCAACAGATTATCAAGACAACGCCCACCTCGCTAGAATTTTGTGCATTTCAATTTGGATCGTATCAGGTGGAGTTGCACAAGGTTGAGAGCGGAGCTGTCTTACTAGTCTTTAGTGAAGGCGCACTCTCTAGCCAGTATTCGAAGTCGGTCAGTGAGCTAATGCAGTTCATTAAAGCTGACTATTTAGCGTTAGTTGAGAGCATACAGTCCATTCATGCCGAAAATGTAACTCCTGCTACAACATTCTCTGCACAGCGGCAAACAGCTAGTGTTGATGAGGTTGTAGCGGCGATGAATAGTCTTAGTCAGGTAACGAGTCGATATTTAGGCACGCAATTGGTGGCTAATCATTGGCGCACCTATCAATCCCAGGACATGGTCTGGCTGAAGAAATTTTGTATTTCTGTTGATGGCACGATCAGTGTGAAGGATGTAGATTCAAAACTTTCGCCGGAACAGCTCACAGAGATTCGTCTGTGGACTCAGCGATTTCATCAGCGATGTACCCGTATTATTCGAGATTACGACGTATTAGTGGAGCAGACACTACCTAAAGAGCACTGGCAGCTGCTGTTTGGTGGATAACTGTTGTTTTGCGGATATTAGTGGCGGTAAACCAAAAACTGAGTCAATTTTAAACACTTGCCAGTCACTATGTTTACGTGAATAGTGGAAACTTTTGCTCGATATTTAAACACCTATGGTAAAGACAGTTCGGTTAGAACCGATTGCTCAGGAGAGTGCCGTTGAAACTAACGGCAACCTGTTATCGGTCTTATTACATCAAGAGTTAACTGTATTAAAGGAATGTGGCGGACGAGGTATGTGTGCTACCTGCCACGTTTATGTCAATGAAGGCATGGATGAATTGACCCCCATCAGTCGACGAGAGCAACGTACCCTAGCGATTATTACTTCCTGTAGAGCCAATTCTCGTTTAGCCTGTCAAGCTCGGGTGAAGGGAAATGGTGTAGTGGTGGAGTTACCCCCTGGCATGTACGTCAACTCCATCAAGGACATCGAGTCCCTGATTGGTCGTCGAGCCGACCAAGATTTACTACACCCTTTGACTGGTGCAGTGCTGGTAGAACAGGGCAAATTAATTACCCGGTCGATGCTACGCAAAATTGCAAATGGTGCCGATTTAAACCTGAACGAGTATTTCAACCACAGTACCTAGAATGTGGGTATCTGGTAGACGGCACTATTTAGGCAGGTCGCTGTATTGCTTAGATTATTTTGTAACGATATGTTTACGCCCATAGTCTTCAAGGTCTTTTTGAGAAAGACAATTTAATATCTTTATTAAAAGATTTAGTATCTTATTGAGCTTTCTAGGTAAACAGCACCCTTTAGTATGGGTTTAATTGAGGGCTCGGCCAGATAGCACTTGATGTGGCTGCTTGTATTTTTAGATATTGATGGCTGTCGATAAATCTAGGGATCTTAATCTCCGTCAACAAAATGTGATGCGTGCCACTGTGCGCCACTATGTGTCGACAGCAGAGCCTGTGGGGTCCAAAGCCTTGCTGGATGCCTATGACTTAAATGTCAGTGCGGCCACAGTGCGAAGTGTCATGGGGGCACTGGAGCGCTCTGGTTTTTTATATCAGCCCCACACATCAGCAGGGCGAGTGCCTTCTGACTCAGGGTATCGGCTCTATGTGGATCAGCTGATTAAGCCTTCAAGGCCAACTGCTCTGCGGATCGATCAACTTTTGTCACAGCATCTAGATTGGCAGGGATGGAGCATTGAGGCCTTGCTGCAGGAAGCGGCTCACATTCTGGCTCACCTGAGTGGCTATGTGGCTTTAGTGACCATGCCTGTATTAGAAAAAATGGTGGTCAAGCACTTACAGCTAGTGCAAATATCGGCTGAGCAAGTGCTTTTAGTGGTGGTCTTAGATAGCTACGGTACTGAGTCTATGGTGGTTAGTTTGCCTAGAGGCACTACGGGGGCCGGGGGAGCCCAAGACGAGGAAGCGTTGGATCGAGAGCTACAGATCTTATCCAATTTTTTAACCGCTCAGCTATGTGGCAGGCAGCTGTCTGAAATCTCTAGCTTAGATTGGGATGAAGTAGATACAGCCGAACATCATGTTGTAGCCCTTTGTCAGGCCATTGATGACCTGTCGCGCCGTAAGCGTCAGCCCCAAACCCATATTTTGGTAAAAGGTGTAGCGGATGTGTTGAGTCAGCCGGAGTTTGCCGAGCAAAGTCAGCTGAGAAACCTGGTGTCGTTGTTGGCAGATGGACGCGAGCAGCTATGGCCCTTGATCTACTCAGACGATAGCCCGCTGCTTAAGATTTGGATTGGAGAAGAAAATCCGCTGGAGCCAATGCAAAGCTGTGCTCTGATTTCAGCGACCTATAATCGGGATTCTCTGCCGTTGGGTAGTGTAGGGGTGATGGGACCCACTCGGATGCTGTATGAAAATACAATTGCGGCTGTTGAAGCCACATCTAGTTACCTATCAGAGATTATGTCAGGCTTAGACGTTAACCAGTAGGCGGCGACAATGCCACTGATAAAGCCAAACAGGTGGCTTTCCCAGGAAATGCCAGGTTGCGTGGGTAAAACTCCCCAAAACATTGCGCCATAGGTAACTAGGATAAATAAGGATATTGCGATCGCACCCATCGTTCGTTCGTAATATCCTCGGGCCACTAAAAATCCTAAATAGCCAAAGATTAGACCACTGGCCCCAATGTGGACGGTTGAACCTAGAGAAAAGAGACTGCCCAATAACCATGTGCTTGCTCCCCCCAGGATCGTAATCATCACTGTGGCTTTGATCCAGGTATCAATAGAGCGCAGCATCACCCACCAGCTTAGGGTGAGCATGGGTATTGTATTCGCTAATAAATGATTAAACCCACCATGGAGAAATGGGGCAAAGAGAATTCCCCAGATTCCATCTATAGAACGGGGTCGAATACCGTATCGATCAAGACGCCCACCAAACACTAAAAAATCTATAATTTCAATACACCATAGGGTAATCAAAACGATACCCAATAGCTGAAATCGAGCTACGGTAGCAGATTTCAGTTCAGATAAGAGAGGACGATCGGATGACATATTTTGAGATGGCATTAACTCAGGATGTGGGCAGCCTATGCGGCACAGGCTTTGAATAACCACTAGTTCCTAGGTTAAGCCAACTACCGTAAAGTTGCCTTCGCTTCTCTTGCAAATTTGCATTTCTACCGCCCCACCTGCGTCACCACCCTCATCTCACGTTTGACTCCCTTCACTCCATTTACAGAAACGACGTGATTATTCCAGAACTGCTAGCAGTGCTCTCGATTTCGGCAGCCACTGGCCTAAGACTGGCTTTACCATTACTGCTGATTGGCCTTTTTTCAGGCGAACAGTTATGGGCCGCTGTACCAATTTTGGCCAACATTCCTCAGATGTTGGTGGTTGCCGTGTTGGTGATTTGGTCCCTGCTAGAATTGACGATTTCTAAGGATCGGGTCAGTCGTCGATTTTTGCAAAGTGCGGAGCTGTTTATCAGTCCTTTTGTTGGCACAATTGCTGGCGTTGCGATCGCACGCCTCGCTGATATCGATGACAGCCTCACCCTTGTCCTTTTAGCCGTGACCGGGGGCGTGCTTGCCTTGGTTATTCAAATGGTTCAAGTGGGTTGGCTATATCGTTTTAACAGCCCGCCCATGTGGATGATTTTTGTGGAAGATGCCCTTTGCATCTGCCTTGTGTTCTTTGCCTTTGATGCACCGGAACAAGGTGGACTAATTGCTCTATTTTTATTGTGGTTTGCTATCCGGAGTTCAGCTGTCTGGCGGCAATGGCAGAAAAAACGGTGATAAAAACGCCGGAGGGTGGGCAATGCCCACCCTCCGGCGTTTTTGCATCGATCTTGCAGAAATTACATCAGTCCAGCAATGTGCAATGGCCCATGACCGCTGACCATTTCCAGCAGTAGTGCCAAGAAACCCACCATCGCTAGGCGACCATTCCAGACCTCGGCAAAGGGAG
Source organism: Leptolyngbya sp. PCC 7375 (assembly GCF_000316115.1). Lineage (GTDB taxonomy): Bacteria > Cyanobacteriota > Cyanobacteriia > Phormidesmidales > Phormidesmidaceae > Leptothoe. The sequence continues at coordinate 5,421,664 of NZ_JH993797.1, read as the reverse complement.
TTAACCCCCATGCAGACTTATCTTGAGGGTAAATTCGTACCTGTTTCTGCAACTGTGCAGCGTCAGAAAATAGCTTACGAGGAGATTCCAAAGCCTTTACCACCATGTTACCCATGTCTTCAATAAAGACAGGATAGGTATTCAGGGCAGGAACTCGGTGGAAGCCTTTGATGCCAGATTCTTCAGCTAGCTCGCGATATTCAATATCGATTTCCTGCAGAGTTTCAATGTGCTCAGATACAAAGCTAATGGGCACAACTACAAGGTCATCAATGCCTTTCTCTGCCAGCTCTTCAATGGCATCTTCTGTGTAGGGCTGTAGCCACTCTACGGGGCCTACACGACTTTGATAAGCCAGTGTAAAGTCATTGGGCCGATTTACCGCCTTTATGATCAAGTCAACGCAGTGCTCCATCTCTCGCTGATATGGATCACCTGCTTCTTCGACATAGCTAACGGGTACACCATGGGCGCTAAAGAAGATGTGACCACTTTCAGGATTTGGTAGTTTATCCAGCTCTTGAATGATCAAATCTGCCATAGCTCTGACATAGCCAGGGCTGTTATACCAAGACGGAATCAGGGTGTAGTTGATTTTCTGTAGGGCGGGATCGGCCTGCCAAAGTTTTTCTAGCAGGCGGAAACTAGAGCCACTAGTACTAATGGAAAACTGAGGATATAGAGGCAAAATAACGAGGTCTTCAATGCCATCTTGCTTAATTTGAGCAACAGCCTCTTCAGTGAAGGGATACCAGTAGCGCATGCCAATATAAATCTTGACATCGCGCCCCAGTTTTTGCAGATAATCCTTGAGAGCTGTCCCCTGCTCTTCAGTAATACGGCGTAGGGGAGAGCCACCTCCAATCTCCTTATAATTGTCCTGGGATTTGTTCGCACGGCTAGTGGAAATTAGCCAAGCGAGAGGTTTTTGCAACCAGGGAAATGGGAGCCGGATAATCTCTGGGTCAGCAAACAAGTTGAACAGAAAAGGACGGACATCCTCTAACTGCTCTGGACCCCCAAGATTAAGTAGTAAGACTCCAGTACGACCCATGACAGCGCAGTTACCTTTATAAACGAAGTTTTAATCATCTTTGACTTATCGTAACAACTAACTACTCGATAGACATATCAGATTTGTAGAAGTTGAGAATTTTTTTCATTTAGTATGGCTGATGTATCCATAGCGCATTCCATAGATAAGTCATTAGTGCAGGTGAATCAGCGCTTAAAAGCTGCGAAATTAGGGCTGAAAATCGAACGACGAGGGGATCGCTTAAATCTGCGGGGTACGTTGCCACCACGGCCTGGTAGCCCTAAGCTACGCCCCTATCAACAGCGAGTTCCTTTAAAGTTGCCTGCGACTAAAGCGGGGCTGAAGCAATGTGAGCAGACGGCTAAAATCATTGCGGCTCAGTTATTGCAAAACACCTTTGATTGGCGCGACTATCTAGGAGTGGTTGCAGGATTGCGCATGGCAGGGGCTGATTTATCTGCGCAGATTGATGCTTTTGAGCAGTATTTTTTTGAAACCCGTCGCTCACAATCCTCAGCTGCTTCATTGCAAACGACCTGGGAAAAAGCTTACGTGCCTTACCTGCGGAAACTGCAAGCCACAGCAGAGCATCATCGTAACCTCAGTTTGCCTGAGGCCATTTATGCCACAGTGCAAAGTACCCAGGCCAATTCCCGCAGCCGTCAGATTTGCTGCACTGCTTTAGCTGCCTTAGCGGAGTTTCTAAACTTAGACCTGCCTACAGATCTCAAGTCCTTTTGGGGTAACTATGGCAATAGCCAAACTCAATTACGGGAGCTGCCCTCCGATGAACAGATTGTTGAAGTTTACGACAGCCTAAAAAATCCTCGTTGGCAGTATGTTTACGGCATGATGGCCACCTATGGTTTACGGAACCATGAGGTGTTCTTTTGCGATCGCACCCGCACCCCTAACGCTGAAATCATTGTCCGCGAAACCACCAAAACTGGCCACCACGAAGTTTGGCCCTTTTACCCCGAATGGGTAGAGCGTTTTAACCTCACCAGTGGTGAACTCCCAAAAGTCAATACCGATCTAGATGCAACGACTTTGCAGCGTGTTGGTCAGCAGGTGACCACCCAGTTTCGTCGCTACAAAATTCCGTTTTCACCCTACGACTTGCGTCATGCCTGGGCTGTGCGCACTATATTAATGGGCCTACCCGATGCCGTCGCCGCCAGAATGATGGGCCACTCGGTACAGGTACACAATCGGACGTACCACCGTTGGATGACCTACCGAGATCAGCAGGCGGCGGTGCAGGTAGCGTTAGCAAAAAATGAGATGAATGCACCCATGTAGGGGCGTTGCATGCAAAACCCCTACATCCAACATCCCTACAAATTGAATTGCAATTACATCACCATGCCGCCATCGACATTCATTACCTGACCGGTGATGTAAGCTGCTGCGGGATCAGCTGCTAAGAATCGAATGAGTCCGGCAACTTCACTTACTTGACCGTAGCGACCTAACGGAATGTACTTGAGAATTTCCTCGGTGTTAGGGAGTTCGCTGGTCATATCAGTCTCAATAAAGCCAGGTGCAACGGCATTGACGGTCACACTACGGCCTGCCATTTCCTTGGCCACAGTTTTTGTGAAACCGATGACGCCTGCTTTAGCTGCACTATAGTTAGCTTGACCGGGGTTACCCATGAGACCGGCTACGGATGAAATATTAATGATGCGACCTGAGCGCTGTTTGAGCATGATTTTGGCAACGGCACGGGTGCAAAGAAATACACCTGTGAGGTTGAGATCGATCACTGCTTGCCAGTCGGCGGGCTTCATTCTAAGTAGCAACGTGTCTCGGGTGATGCCGGCATTGTTGACTAGCACGTCGATGCGCCCAAATTTTTCCATAGTGCCCTTGATCAAGGTCTCTACCTGATCTTCTTTAGAGACATCAGCCTGAAGGGCAATGGCATTACCGCCTGCACCTGTGATTTCAGAAACGACTTCATCAGCAGCAGTACTAGAGCGTGCATAGTTGACCACAACGCTGGCCCCCTCTGCGGCGAGGGCGAGGGCAGCTGCTTTACCGATGCCACGGGATGAGCCGGTAATGATAGCGACCTGATCTTGCATTGCTCCAGTCATGATGAGGGGAAATGGTTAACGGCTCGATCACTCTATTATTTTTGGGGGTTGGGGATCAATTACCCTCTTTTCACTGCCCATCTCGGCCAAAATAGTTAGCCTAAAATCCGGTACCTTACAAATGCTTATAAAAATGCCAAGAATTCCCTTAAATTCCCACCATTTTGATGGGGCTCGCTTAGCATGAAGGCTGAACCTAGCCTGGATTTAGGACAATGGCTGTAAAACAACAATTTTCTAGTTTTGAGGATATGTTAGCTGGGTCTGATAAGCCTACGCTGGTGGATTTTTATGCTAACTGGTGTGGTCCTTGTCAGTTGATGGCGGGAGAATTGAAGAAAGTTAAGGACGAGCTACAGGATAAGCTGCAAATCGTGAAAATTGACACGGATCGCTACGACACGCTGGCATCCAAGTATCAGATCCATGCGCTACCGACGATGGTGCTCTTTAAGGATGGTCAAGAAGTGGACCGAATTGAAGGTGCCATGAACGCTACTCAACTGGTTACGCGATTACAGCCGAATTTATAGTTGGGAACTGCTGACTCAACTGCTTGGTAGCAACGGGTATGATTGAGAGTCCCCAGGCATGCCTGGGTTCGTGACGACTCAGCAAAACAGTATGGAAACGGCGTGTGCCATTGCCCTGGGCAGTAACCTGGGAGACTCGGAGCAAACCATTGAAGCAGCATTGGCACAGCTTGATCGGGGTGGCCTGCGGTTGAGGGGGCGATCGCAACTCTACAAAACCGCTCCAGTGGGTCCCCCCCAGCCTGACTACATCAATGCCAGTGCTGTTTTCCATACCACCCTGCGTCCTGATCAGGTACTGCAGTTACTGCTAGTGACAGAGGCGAGCTTTGGTCGTATCCGTCGTGAGCGTTGGGGACCCCGTACGTTAGATTTGGATTTACTGTTCTATGGCGATCAGATCATAGATACGCCCAGACTGATTTTGCCGCATCCGAGAATGCATGAGCGGGCGTTTGTGTTGGTGCCCCTGTCGGAAATTGCAGCGGATTGGCGACATCCCGTCAGGCAGCGGACCGTGAAGGAATTATTGGGACAGGTTGATACGGCTGGAGTGTATCCACTAGTGGCTTAGAGACTGGGCTTCGAACTCGCTTAGCTCTCATTGCATTAGTTGGCTGAGCGAAGCGCCTCTAATGGAGTTAGTCAGCGGCTCATGGTGTAACCTGATCCCGTTACCTCACTGCATCCAACACTATGTCTCTTGGTTTAGAACCGCCCCAGCTACTCAAAAAGTGTCTATTTTACGCCGGACGTAAGTTTGACTTTGAAGTCAACCGTCTCCGTCTACCCAACAAAGTGGAAGGTCAGTGGGAATGCATTCGTCATCCAGGGGGAGCGATGGCTATACCCATTACCCCTGACGGTAAGCTGGTGCTGGTCCGACAATATCGTTTTGCCGTGCAAGGAAGATTGTTGGAGTTTCCGGCAGGCACGATTGAAATAGAGGAAGATGCATTTACAACCATTCAACGAGAGATAGAAGAAGAGACTGGTTATAGTGCCAACGAATGGACCAATCTTGGCAAGTTTCCATTGGCCCCCGGTTACTCTGATGAATATATTTTTGCGTTTTTAGCAAGCGACCTTGAGGAGCTAGAAACAGCTCCAGCACAGGATGAAGATGAGGATATTGAAGTTGTTTTGATGACGCCAGAAGAGTTTGAAAAAGCTGTTCTTGGTGGTGAAGGTGTGGATGCAAAATCGATTGCCGGTTACTTTATGGCAAAACCATTTTTGGATAAATAAAACGAGAGTTTTAGAAGACATCCACTCATCTTATGTAGGCACACACTGATGTTTGCTTCTCAAAGTGCCGACAGTGCATCAGCCCTTGATTGGATGACATAGAGGGCTGATTATTTGTTTTCAAGGATAATTTGGGATTTCCATGGTGAAATGAAGACAAAAAATGATGTAGACATTGATGGTAATAAGATGGTTAGCCACTGGGTTGTAGTCAATACCCAGAGTTTAGTGAATCCTGATGCGATAGAAATCATGGTGTCGAAATCGATCATGTCGGAACCGATCATGGTGGAAATCATGACGTCCACCATGTCGAAATCTTCCACGGTAGAAATTATGATGGCGGACACTGCCATGACGGAAGTCCCGGTTTCGGAAGAAAATTTCATCCCGCCGAAATTCCCCATGTCGGAAGTGGATTCGATGGATGCTACCGTTTCGGAAGAAAATATCTCCCCGAAATCTATTAGGACGAAATCGACTGCGCCCGAATCGTCTCCTATGAAATCCTTTCTCTAAGGAGATACTAGTATCTTCTGTTTTTACCCATGGGCTTTCCCCACCTTCTAGATCTGCCAACTTGTCTACGTTATTTGTAGAAGTATTAATGATTTCTGTTGGTGTCTTGGGAACAGCCTCAAACTCGAAGGCAGCGGCTTTTGGCGTAAGAGCACTGAAATGAGCGCCCAAAATTAGGAGTGGTAGCCAATAAAGTTTCATGGGACCTCCAGCTTTTAGAGCTATGTAGAGGGATGGGGTCAGGGGTGGATTTAAAGGTGATGCACCCTTGGTAGATGCTTGAAATGAACCTTGATAGTTCCTAGGTTGACGCGCTCATATGAAATGAACGTGATGGCAATCTGAAAAAAACATGAGTGATCTTGATCTAAATTATGGCTGCTTTTGCTAACTTTGGTGTGCAGGGGAGTGAAGAATGCCCTAGCCGAAAACACAAAAAACTCTTTCTTCACTATCAATGAAGAAAGAGGGTAATACGATATTTTGTTTCTACTGAGAGGAAAGAGTCGGCAATGACATTCCCTGAGTTCAACTTAGAATACCTGCGATTTTAATCTAATGCGGGGTTGCCACCCCTCTTTTAGACTTCTTGGTTATATTTTACGCCACGATAGGTGAGCTGTACACGCTGATGGGGGTGATTAGGAACCTTAAATGCCTTGCGCTTAAGGGGCGCACCACGATAGGTGCCAATCTTTTCAGTATCAGTTACTTGAATATTCTCGAAGTGCGCTTCGTAGAGAGCGCCAAGAAATGAGAGTTTCATCTCGGTTCCTCCAAATGTGTAGATGCCATGACAGAAATCTTTGGACAGCAAGAAAATCGCTAAAACTTCCCGCCAAAAACATCAAACTGTGTAATTGATTACAGTTTATATTCTATCGGGATGCATTAAGGCTAAGTTAGCAAACCTTAAAGTGTAATTTAATATTTGCTTAATTATGTGGCTAAGCTGTCCTTTCACTGGACCTCGTGTCCACAAACGTTCAGTGTTCCGGAGGCGCTAGCTTGGGGCTGCTAACCCTAGGCTATCCAGCATAAAGGCATATTCAAAGGCGGTTTCTTCGAGCCATCCATAACGCCCGGAGGCACCGCCGTGGCCTGCATCCATATTGGTTTTGAGAAGAAGCTTATGCTGATCGGTTTTTAACTCTCTCAGTTTTGCTGTCCACTTGGCAGGTTCCCAATAAGAGACTCGTGGGTCGTTAAGTCCACCAGTGATCAACAGGTCAGGATACTTCTGAGCTGTGACATTGTCGTAGGGTGAGTAAGACTTCATGTAGTCATAGTACTCTTTCTCATTAGGGTTGCCCCATTCGTCCCATTCCATCACCGATAGCGGCAGGCTGGGGTCTAAGATGGTTGTTACAACATCCACAAAGGGGACAGCTGCGAGGGCAACTTTAAATAACTCGGGTCGCATATTTAATACGGCACCGATCAATAATCCACCGGCACTACCACCATAAATAGCGAGTTTGTCAGCGCTGGTCCATTGGTTATCGATCAGGTACTCAGCACAGGCAATAAAGTCCGTAAACGTATTTTTCTTATGGAGAAACTTGCCGTCCTCGTACCATGGCCGACCCATTTCACCACCACCGCGAATGTGGGCAATGGCATAGATGACGCCTCGGTCTAATAGGGAGAGCCGGATAGAGGAAAAATAGGCCGATGATGATGCGCCATAGGACCCGTAGCCATAGAGGAAGAGGGGACTGTTGCCATTTCGCTCAGTGCCTTTTTTGTACACCAGCGAGATTGGCACTTCGGTGCCGTCGGGAGCCTTTGCCATCAACCATTCACTTTGATATAGGCTGCGGTCGTAGCCTCCAAGTACCGGCATCTCTTTTTTGAGTTCTCGTTCATGGGTGTCCATGTCATAATCAAATACTGAGGACGGAGTGATTAATGACGTGTAGGTAAATCGCAGAGTTTTGTTGTCAAATTCAGGCATGGCACCGGACCAGACCGAATAGGTGGGTTCTGGAAACTCTAGGGCTGTTTCTTCTCCTGTGGAGAGTTTGTGGATGCGAATGGTGGGCAACCCCCCCTGGCGTTCATAAATGATCAGATGGTCGATAAATACACTAACACCTGTCAGCTGTACATCAGGGCGATGGGGTATGACGGTTTTCCAATTCTCTTTGCCGGGTGCGTTGACTGGTGTCACCATTAGCTTTGAGTTAATGGCATCTTCGTTGGTAACAATGTAAAACCGGTTGAGGGTGTTGTTGTTGCCAGGATGGTGAGAAATGGAGTATTCCACGCCATGTTTACGAGGACAAACTACCTGAAACTCTCCATCTGGATTGTTGGCATCTAAAATCCAGATTTCGGAGGTGATTTTGCTGTTAATTGAGATGAATAGGTAAGCTTCGCTGCGGGTGCCGCCCACTGAGAGATAAAAAGCATCGTCGGTTTCTTCATAAACGAGTTTGTCGTTATCTGGGGTTTCTCCCAAACGATGTTTCCATACTTGGTAGGGGCGATGGGCATCATCTAGTCGAGTGTAGAAAACAGTACGATTGTCGTTAGCCCAGATGACTTCACTAATGTTTTCAATCTTTTCTGGATAAAGATTTCCAGTGGTCAAGTCTTTGAATACTAAGGTGCAGCGCTCTGATCCATTGGTGTCTGTAGCATAGGCTAGCAACTGATGATCAAGACTCGTTTCATAGTCTCCCAAGGCAAAAAACTCATGCTCCTCAGCTAGCTCATTTTCATCGAGTAAAATTTCTTCGGGGGCGTCTAAGCTACCCTGTTTACGGCATAGGATGCGATAGGCTTTGCCTTCTTCAGTGCGGCTGTAATAGTAATAATCCCCGTCTTTTGTGGGTACCGACAGATCACTTTCCTGAATGCGGCCTAGCATTTCGTCATACAAAGCTCTCTGAAAGCTCTTATTATGGGAGGTTTGTGCGTCAGTGTAGGTGTTTTCAGCTTTGAGGTAGTCCAGGGTTTCTGGGGAGTCGCGATCGCACAGCCAATAATAATCATCAATGCGAACATCCCCATGTTTTTCAAGGGTTTTTGGCTGTTTTTTGGCGATAGGTGCTCCAGACGTAATCAAAAGCTTAACTCCCTGAACGTGTCCCCTTCTAGAATACTGAGCCAAGCCCTGGGAAGCCATGATGCATGGGTGTAGAATACCGTCCCTATGAAGAAATTTTGAATTCTAAGTTTTGGGTTGTAGTGCACTTAAAACCCCCACTCAAAACCACCTATACTAATCGGATCCTCCCCTTTTTACCAAGTTTATGGCTGATCTGATCCTGTTTTGGCACCGTCGTGATCTGCGCATTAGTGATAATTTAGGCCTTGCCGCTGCTCGGGAACGGAGTCCTAAAGTAGTTGGTTTTTTTTGCCTGGATCCTGGCATTTTAGAGGCAGATGACGTAGCCCCAGCCAGGGTGGCCTATATGCTTGGCTGTGTGGCGCAGTTACAGGAGCGCTATCAAGCAGTCGGGAGTGAGCTGCTGATTCTCAAGGGTAATCCTGTAGAACAGATCCCTCAGACAGCTTCGACATTGGGAGCTATGGCTGTCTATTGGAATCGAGATGTGGAGCCCTATTCTCGCCAGCGAGATAACGCAGTGGCAGCAGCCCTGACGGAAAAAGGCATTGAAATGCGGACCAAAACTTGGGACCAACTGCTGCATGCACCGGGGGATGTGCTGACTGGAGCTGGTAAACCTTACACGGTGTATGGTCCTTTCTGGCGAAACTGGCAAAATTTAGTCAAACTACCTCCAGCTGCAACGTTGCAGGGGGCGGTGGGTCTGAGTGATGCGGAACGTGGGTTGGTAGATGAGATCGCACTGCCCTCGGCTAAAGCGTTGGGCTTTACGTGGGCTGCCCCATTACCCCTAGAACCCGGCGAGCGGGCCGCCCGTGCACAGCTAGAATTCTTTGGTCATAAAGCCATTGAAGCCTACGATGAGCAACGCAATTTCCCAGCGGTGACAGGTACTTCATTGCTGAGTGCGGCCCTTAAGTTTGGTGCAGTGGGTATGCGTGAGGTGTGGCAGACGGCGATGACAGCCTACGATGCCTGTAACAGTGATGAGGGTCGTACCAATGTGCAAACCTGGATGAAGGAACTCGCCTGGCGAGAGTTTTACCAGCATGTAATGTTTTTCTTCCCAGAGTTAGCACATGGTCCCTACCGTGATGCTTGGAAAGATTTTCCTTGGGACAATGATGAAGAGAAATTTGCAGCTTGGTGTGAGGGACGCACAGGCTATCCCATTGTGGATGCTGCCATGCGTCAGTTAAATGAGACCGGATGGATGCACAATCGCTGTCGCATGATTGTGGCCAGCTTTCTCACCAAAGACTTAATTATCGACTGGCGCTGGGGTGAGAAATATTTCATGCAAAAGCTGGTGGATGGTGATCTCAGTGCCAACAATGGTGGCTGGCAGTGGAGTGCCTCTAGCGGTATGGATCCTAAGCCGTTAAGAATTTTCAACCCGGCTAGCCAAGCCAAGAAATTTGATGCTGATGCAGACTATATTCGCCAGTGGCTGCCTGAGATTCGCCATGTGGATACGGGCGCACTGGTGAGTGGTAAACTCTCACCCCTGGATTTAGAGGGGACTGATTACGCTGCGCCTATTGTCGATCACAAAAAACAACAGGCTGTTTTTAAAGAACGTTATAAGGAACAAAAAGCTAAGTTGGGAGCCCTAAAAGAACGTGATTAATTACACATGAGAAAATTAGGTGTACTGATTTTTGTTCCTTATAAACGGTGATTATGGGCAGTAATAGTGCAGTAGGCTGTTTTTCCCGCTAGTTCATCCGGATTTTTATCAGCTCATATTGATTAAATCTTTATAACAAGGTTTTTCTATGCCGAAAAGCGGGCAAATTTGAAGGGAGGTCGTCATAACGACCAGCATGATGGAAATGCACTTAAAGAGGAATTGAAGCGATATGACAAATTCTGGTGGCGTTGAAGGGGCTGACAAGAAAGTTGTAGCCGGTATTTTAGGAATTTTGCTGGGTGCCTTTGGCATACACAAATTTTATCTGGGGTATACCAACGAAGGCATCATCATGCTGCTGGTTTGCCTGATTGGTGGCACTGTGACCTGTGGTGTGGGTTCTGCTGTAGTGGGTGTGATTGGTCTAGTTGAAGGCATTCTGTATCTGACTAAGTCGGATGAAGAATTTGTCAGCACTTACATCACTAATAAAAAGCCCTGGTTCTAACTTAGAGTCATGGTACTTGCAAAATCGTCAATTTATTTGCGCCTGGGGTTATTAGGAGCGTTATGTACACCGCTCTTGATCGTGGTGCTGACTTCATTTGGATATGAAATGACGCTGTGGGGATGTCCGCTCAATGCATTGGTGGGCATCCCCTGTCCTACTTGGGGGATGACGCGAGCGGTGTTTGCGATCGCAAACCGCCAATGGTCAACCGCCATTGAGTATCATCTCCTGGCTCCCTTGGTTGTCATACTCTGGGCAGTTGCCCTAGTTCAGGTCAGTATTGAGCTTTGGACTAAGCGCCTATGGAGCCGCTGGTGGCGGCATCGCAGTCTATGGAGTACCGGGCTTATACTAATGTTTGGATATCACGGTTTCCGGTTATACCAACTCTGGATGTCAGGGGTACTAGCTACAAACATGCAGCAGTCTTTTCTAAGGTCTCTAATCTAAATTAAAGCAGCTAAATAATTACTATGCGTAATCGTACACTACCTCTTAAAGCAGGATTGGCCATCGCAGGATTGACCTACTGTCAAATCTTTGCCCATATGGAAATCAACCCTTTTCTAAAAAACTATTTGATTCTGGTGCCGATACAACTAGGAGTGCTGATGTATTTCGGCTACATGCATTGGAGTGGCAAGTATAAACAGCCCTAGACGCTGCCACAATTTGATTTCTACCTACCCATAAACCCTTTCACTGCACTGGGTTTGCAGGGTAGCTTGGCTGCCTCATGCTCAAAGCTATGCTTCATTTGAGCGATGCCCGCTACTCAAACTATTTATTAAATTAAACCCTTACATGACAGCCTTAACCTTAAATTACTCCGCAGAAGAGCCCCGTTTAAAGATCTCCCAAGATTTAACCGAATTCCCCCTAGAAATTTTAGAACAAGCCGATTCGTTGGAAATTCTAGATCTATCCAATAATCACCTCAGAACGCTGCCACCTGAATTCTCTAAGTTAAAAAAGCTGAGAATTGCCTTTTTCAATAATAATCAGTTTGAAGATTTTCCAGAGATATTAGCGGCTTGCCCAAATCTCTCTATGGTGAGTTTTAAGGGCAACAAGATGAAAACGATTAGTGAAACGGCCCTGTCACCCAACCTTCGCTGGTTAATTCTTACTAACAATCAGCTAACATTGTTGCCCAAGAGCATTGGTAAGCTCAGTAAACTACAAAAGTGTATGCTGGCAGGTAATCAGTTGCGCTCTTTGCCGGATGAGCTAGCCAGTTGTCAAAGCTTAGAACTCATTCGACTCGCAGCTAATCAGCTACAAACTTTGCCTAACTGGCTTTTTGATTTACCCCGGTTAACCTGGTTGGCCTATGCCGGCAACCCTTGTAGTCAGGCTACAGAAGTTCAACAAAATAATACCCTAGCCACTATTGATCCAGCAGAATTACAGCTGGGTGAAGTCTTGGGCCAAGGTGCCTCTGGGGTTATCTATAAAGGCCTGTGGACGCCTGAAACAGCATCGACTCCAGCTCAAAATGTGGCAGTTAAGCTGTTCAAAGGTGACATCACTAGCGACGGTTTGCCTCTAGATGAAATGCAGGCCTGCATTGCAGCGGGCTCCCATCCTAATTTAGTCAAAGTATTCGGTAAACTAAGCCACCCCATTGATGGCAAGGCGGGGTTAGTATTCTCCTTTATTACCGCTGAGTACGGTAACTTAGGTCACCCTCCCAGTTTAGAAACCTGCACCCGAGATACGTATGCCGATGGTATTACCTTTAGACTCCCTGTTATTCTCCAAATTGCCAGGGGCATCTCCTCTGTCATGGCACACCTCCATAGCCACGGTATTATGCATGGCGATCTCTATGCCCATAACATTCTAGTCAATACTCATGGGAAGAGTATTCTCGGAGATTTTGGTGCAGCGTCTTTTTACGCCCCGACTTACGCCCCGACAGATACAGAGGTCGGGCAATCTTTCCAGCAGCTTGAATCTAGGGCCTATGGTTGTCTCTTAGAGGATTTGCTAGCACGTCATATTTCCGAGAATGATGAGATGGAAATAAAGATATTTCAAGCTCTGCGGGATTTACAGCAGCGTTGTATGGACCCGGTTCCCAGTGAACGCCCATTATTCAGTACAATCAATGAATTGCTGACAGAGGTATCCACACTTGTTTGAGACTGCTCCCTTTCGGGTTCATCATCCTACGACCAGGCTATGTCCGATTGTGGCAAGTATTCCCCATAGTGGCTTGGTGATTCCGGAAGAGGTTATCACCTCGCTAAACCCTCAGTATCAGGATTTTCTGCCCCACCAAGACTGGCATCTGGATAAGCTCTATGACAATTTACCCAAGCTGGGTATTACGGTGTTGGCTGCCAACTACAGTCGCTATGTTGTGGATCTGAATCGAGTTGCTAAAGCACCTTTTATAGGAGGGTTTTGGCAAGCGGCAGTACCACGACAGACTGCTTACAAGCAGTCCCTGTATCGTCACTTACCATCACGCCATCAGGTTCAAGATCGAATTGATCAAGTTTATCGCCCTTACCATCAAAAGCTGGAATATCTTCTACAACAAATAGTTGACCAATTTGGCTATGCATATTTGTTAGATTTACACAGCTTTGCAGGACCGATTGTGGATCAGGTTTGTCTGGGCAATGGCAATGGCAAAACCTGTTCTGACAAGCTGATGTCAGCTGTTGAAGCGGCCTTTGGATCACAGGGCTATCAGGTCGCACAAAACCATGTGTTTAATGGCGGATATATCACTCGACACTATGGTGCAATGCCAGGTGTGCAATCGTTACAGATTGAGCTTCGATATCACAATTATCTCAATTTAAAACAACTTGAACAGCCTCGTATTCCCGATTGGAATATCCCTGAATTTCATCAGGCCAAACAAAATATTCAGGCCATTTTTAGTCATTTGACCCAATCGACACTGGTGCCGTCTGGTGAAGAAGACAGCTGAAAAGTCTGTATAGTAGGGATTTCAAAAACCTTATGGAGATGAGCCACGGGGCCATCAGCGTTTCATGGCGAGCATCAGCCCATCTGCAATTGGCAATAAACTCATAGAAACACGCTCATCCGAATGGATTTTCTGATTCAGGGCATGAATACGCTTTGTGCGATTATCCTGTTCTGTGAATGGATTGGCGACTCGCCCTGACCACAAAACGTTGTCTACAGCGATTAAGCCGCCCGACCGTACAAGCTGTAGAGCCTTCTCATAATAGTTGTTATAGTTGCTCTTATCTGCGTCGATAAATGCAAAGTCAAAACTGCTGCTATGACCTTCGGCAATGAGGTGGTCAAGTGTTTCGAGTGCCGGAGCGATGCGTAGGTCTATCTTGTGGTCAACTCCAGCTTTTTTCCAATACTTGCGAGCCATGGCCGTATACTCATCGCTAATGTCGCAGGCAATAAGCTGGCCATCGTCGGGCAGTGCCATAGCCACAATTAGCGAACTATAGCCAGTAAAAACGCCTATTTCTAGCGCTTTTTTCACCCCTAACAGCTGTACCAATAGACCCATAAACTGGCCCTGCTCTGGGGCAATTTGCATCACTGCTCTAGGGTGCTGAGCATTCTCTTCTCTTAACTGCTGAAGAATCTCACTGTCTCGAACGCCTACAGAAAGTAGATAGTCATAGAGGTTTTCAGTGAGGGTGAGAATTTGAGTAGACATTGAAGAGGCTGCTGAGACTAAGTTTTGGATTCTGAGTGCATGCACATCATAAACTAGAAAACTCTAAGGGAAACAACTCAGACTTTAAAGACATTCAGTTGATTAAGAAGAGGAGATTCTACAAGACTTAGAACTCAATGGTTCTCTTTTGCAACGCTAATGCTGATATCGTTTGACGGTTTGCTAACCTAAGGTACAAAGCGTGAGGAACACCTAATGGATGTGACCCAGGTGGTGCAGGTATCTGCACGGGTGGGGTGGATCATTGAAGTGAGCCAGCAAGACGATGGATATCGCTGCTGGGTAATCAACCGTGAGTTGGATGTCTTGAGTGATGGGCACATATACGCCACTAGCAGTGCCGCTCTAGCTGCAGGCAGGTTATTTGTTGAAAGAAATTAGGTACTTAGAAGGCTTTGAACAGCCTATTGGCATTCTATTGGCATTAAACAAGTAAGAAGTAGGGTCCTAGGAATGCATTTTCCTAGGACCCTTACTTTCTAGATGAAGCCTGTAATTAGCTCAGAAAAATTGCTGTCTGCTACCCATTTAGGGCTGGCACAGCACCCGACGCATGGTTTTCATATTGCCGGGTAAGTCAATGCGCATGGCCTGCTCTAGCAAAAACTTAGGTGCTGGAATCATGGGTGTGGCTTTGACAGAGTAGGTCAGTAGCGTACCTTCACCAAAATCTTCTAGTACAAGGTCGGCGGCAAAGTCTGCAAAAGTGCCGCGTTCTAGCCGAAACTGAATGCTCTGATGCAGATGCTCAACGACGTGAAGGTAAATTTCTACCTGAGCGGTGAAAAGGATAAAGGCTTTGCGGGCTGCCTGGTAGAGTTTGCGAGTAATGCGCTGAGACTGCTGTCTGACGTGGTGTTTTACGGACGCTTCTAACTCGCGGCTGTGGGTAATGTCGGGAAAGTAATGAACCCAGCGACTGTAGTCAGTGAGTTGCTCCCAAAGTTGCGATCGCACTAACGGCACATACATTTGAGCAGTAACAGCGGCTCCTTTACCTTTGTGGTTAGTATCGGTCGCAATTAAGACATCGCCGCGCAGCAAAGCTGTTTGTTGTGTCGTCGAAACCATAGGATAAATAAGGAAAAACTCTATATATGCTGAATAAATCTGCCGAATAACTGAGACGCCCCGAAGCATCCATTAGCTTAATGTAGATTGCCAATTTGTACTGATTCGTTGCCTATTATTAACCAGGCGACATAAGACTAGTGTCAAGCAAACACATTTTTGCGTAAAACCTTAGTAAACCTTGTTGTTCCCTCGATACATATACCCACTCCGAACCGATGGCTAATCGTTTTCGTCTGCGTCCAATTACTCAACTGTTGCTGGCCACCATCGCGATGACAGCCATTGTCTGGATCTTGCGTGGTACGGGCCTCCTGTCATTTCTGCCGGGCATTATTATCTGGTTGCTGATTTTGGCATGTTTTGCGATCGCACTCTTTAGCAGCGTGCAATCCACCCGATAGAATAATGCACACTGGTCTTGAAATGTAAATTATTTCTAAATCAAACGTTAAATAAACTTTAAATTCACTCTGCTAGGTTGCCGAGGAGTTGTGAGGCAATCAGCAATGGAACTATTGAGAATATTGGGAATTCCCCTGCTATTACTACTGCTAGGGGACTTTGTTGCTACGTTTATTTACCATGTGCCGGAGCATGTGTTTGGCCGCTACCACAGCATCGTGCACCATAGTCCCAACCGTAGTTTTGTGAGTTACGCCTGCCGCAAACATTGCCCCCAGGCCCTACTGCCAGGATTTTTGGGCGCGTTGCCCTACCTAATGTGGGTGCCATTGCTTTGGCTATTGTCTCCCGTGGGTACCGTGATTGGGCTGCTACTGGCTGAGCTGCACGTGATCTGGCGGCACCAGTTCGACCCAGACTATCGTACGCCTAACTGGATTAAAACCATCTGCCGTTGGTTATGGATTACAACGCCTGAGCGCCATCGCCTCCACCATAGAAATGCAAACCTGGCCTATGGTGATGTCTTTACGTTTTACGGTAAGCCAGCTCAGTATTGGCTTACATTTTTGCGGCAGCTTAAGCGCCAGTGGGTTTAACAGAACTGTTGCTAACTATTCTGGCCGTATTTTTACGGGTATCCCTTTATGGTTTTCCATGGGTAGTTATGGGTTTCCAAAAGGGTATGCCCGTACCCCATCGATCGGTGGAACGCATGCCACTGCAGTCCGTCGAACACATCGCAGCCGCAGCATCCTGTAAGGTTAAGGATGAATCGGCTCGCCGACGCAGAGATAAGGAGTATCATGACCATCCAAACGGTTTCGACAACGCCTTTTTCAGATCAAAAGCCGGGCACATCCGGTTTACGTAAACAGGTCGCTGTTTTTCAAAAGCCTAATTATCTAGAGAACTTTGTTCAATCTATCTTTGATAGCTTGGAAGGCTACCAGGGCCAAACACTGGTTGTGGGTGGAGACGGTCGCTTCTACAATCGCCAAGCGATCCAAATTATTCTAAAAATGGCCGCTGCTAGCGGCTTTGGTAAAGCCCTTGTGGGTCAGGGTGGTATTTTCTCCACACCGGCAGTTTCCTGCATTATTCGCAAGTATGGAGCCTTTGGTGGCATTATCCTTTCTGCTAGTCATAACCCTGGTGGCCCCGATGGTGACTTTGGCATCAAGTACAACATCGGTAACGGTGGCCCCGCTCCAGAAAAAGTAACCAGTGCCATCTTTGAGCGCAGCAAGGTCATCGATAAGTACGAAATTCTCGATGCTGAAGATGTGAACCTGGATCGGGTGGGCACTACTTCCCTGGGCAATATGACCGTTGAGGTGCTTGATGCGGTCAATGACTATGCCGCACTGATGGAGACCCTATTTGACTTTGAGCAAATCCGTCAGCTACTTACCTCCGGCAATTTCAACATGTGCATGGATTCGTTGCATGCAGTAACTGGCCCCTATGCCAAGGCCATTTTTGAAGGTCTGCTGGGCGCTCCTCAAGGCACAGTGCAAAACGGTGAGCCTCTAGAAGACTTTGGCGGTGGGCATCCCGACCCCAACTTGGTCTATGCCCATGACCTGGTAGAGGTCATGTTTGGTCGTAATGCCCCTAGCTTTGGTGCAGCTTCTGATGGCGATGGCGATCGCAACATGATCGTTGGTAGCAACTTCTTCGTCACCCCCAGTGACAGCCTGGCGGTACTAGCCGCTAATGCCACCTTGGTTCCCGGCTATCGTGATGGGATTGCAGGTGTGGCCCGCTCTATGCCCACGAGCCAGGCCGTGGACCGTGTGGCTGAAAAACTGGGCATCGACTGCTACGAAACCCCAACCGGTTGGAAGTTCTTTGGCAATTTGCTAGATGCTGACAAAGCCACCCTGTGTGGTGAAGAAAGCTTTGGCACCGGCTCTAACCACGTTCGCGAGAAAGATGGCCTCTGGGCCGTGCTGTTCTGGCTCAATATTCTGGCAGTGAAAGGCCAGTCTGTTGAAGAAATCGTCAAAGAGCACTGGGCGACCTATGGTCGTAACTACTACAGCCGCCATGACTTTGAAGGGGTGGAAAAGGCTGTGGCAAATCAGCTGATGGATGGCTTAAGGGCCAATCTGTCTACCATGAAGGGCCAGCAGCTCGGTAGCTACACCGTCGACTATGCCGACGACTTCAGCTACACCGACCCCATCGATAACAGCGTGAGTCAAAAGCAAGGCATCCGCATCGGCTTCACCGATGGTTCCCGCATTGTGTTCCGCCTCTCCGGCACCGGCACCAAAGGGGCCACCCTACGACTCTATGTCGAAAACTACGAGCCCGATGCCGCTAAGCACGACATCGATACCCAAAAAGCCCTCGCACCTCTGATTCAGCTAGCTGATGAAGTCGCCAAGATTAAAGAGCTGACTGGGTTTGACAAACCCACAGTGATTACCTAACCCGAGGCCATTAACCGAGCACTCTCCCCTACTGGGAGGGGCTCCGGGATGGGTTAACCGTTGGCGCTATTTTCCAGAAATTACTCTGCTGCCTTAATTGCCAGGTATCGCCACACTACTCTTAACCTGCTGCTTATCTGCATTCTTAGAATATTTCTCAGCCACAGCGGTCACTTCAGCCACCCGCTTAGCATTGCTAACCTCTTCAGCCTTAGCTTTGGCCGCCGCCGCTTCTTTGACCTTCAGTCCATTCTTGGCCCGTGTCAAAAAAGACACCGTAAATCCTACGCTCAAATAGGTAGCGCTCATAATCGCCCACCCTTCAATGACGTAGGTCATCATGTGATTTAAGGTTTCAACGGTCATGATGCGCTCCTGTCGGTATAAATAACTTTGATCAAAAAGAATTCTAAAGAACAGTGTTACTAGCTAGCAGGCTGGCAAAAACTCATTACAACACAAAATATTTTGATCACCATTTAAGCAGGTTCTTTTTGGGATCGGTACTTATCGCAAAAAATATTTTGGACCGGCTTTTATAAAGAAGGTCTCAAATACATCTGTGGTCTCTAAGTCATCACAAGGTGTTGCTGTAAATTGGCGAATAGCCTGTATTCCAATGGATTGAGGCTATTCATTGTATATATAACTTTATTAATTAAGACTATGAATTTTGCCGCTTGTGTGAAGCCTTTGACAGGGGCGTTGGTGGGAGTATTGGCGATCGCAACGCCAACCTTAGCCTTACCCTCTGCCGAAAGTGAAATTGAGAACTACGTTGGTGTCGGTGTGCGAGCGGGGCTGAACGACGATGCCGCCGCTGTACTGGATTCTAAGTTGGAGGTTATCCCGTTTGAACAGGGGAGTATATCAGTGCGTCCTGCCATTTTGATTGGAGATGACTTTGAAGGTCGTTTACCCGTTTCCTTTGACCTTGCATTGGATGAACAATTTCTGGTCTTTGGTGGTGGTGGTTTTGCCTACAACTTTGATGGCAGCGACTTTGACCCCATGATCACGGGCGGTGTTGACATGGCCGTCAGTGAGCGTCTTATTCTGAATGTAGAAGGCAACCTGATTTTCAAATCAAACGATACAGATGCGGAAGTAGCCGCTTCTATCAACTGGCTATTCTAAACCTAGGCAGTACTATTCAGGCGATGGCGCTGTTCGGTATTGTGAAATACCGAGCGTCACTGTCTGAATTATGTCTACCCGCTTGTCTTTCCGTACGAAATTTGCCTACGGTGTTGGTGAATTAGGAACGGCTGTTCCCATTGGTCTATCAATTTTTTATCTGCTGTTTTTTCTCACAGAGGTGGTGGGGCTATCCCCTACACTGGCTGGGACAGTGCTGCTCATTGGACGAGTGTGGGATGCCGTTAATGACCCGATTATTGGTTGGCTAAGCGATCGCACCCAGTCCCGGTGGGGACGTCGTTATCCCTGGCTGGTGCTGGGCGCTTTGCCCCTAGGCTTTTTCACCTTCATGCTCTGGTTGGTGCCCCCCCTGGAGTCAGAGACCAGCCTATTTATTTACTACGTGCTGATGGCTGTGGGGGGCTATGCGGCGTTTTCGGTAATTATTTTGCCAATGGTTGCGATCGCAACCGAACTTACCCCCGACTATGACGAACGCACCAGCATTATGTCGGTGCGTTCAGCAGCCAATATTATCGGCTCGGTGGTGGGGTTAGTGCTGGCCCAGATTATCTTTGCCCTGGTGGAAAACACCCGACGCCAGTACATGATTCTGGGTGCGGCAAGCGGCATCTTTATTGTGATAGCCATTGCTGTGTGCGTCGTTGGTACCTACGTTCAGTACCGTCCGGTGATGCGTAAACAGCCAGAATTATCGCCCCACCCCATGGGGCATCAGCTGCGTCGGGTCTTTGCCAATCGGGCATTTCGCTGGGTGATGGGGCTATACCTGTGTTCTTGGGTAGGTGTGCAGGTAACAGCAGCGATGCTGCCTTTTTTCGTGACAGATTGGATGCACCTGGGGGAGCAGCATTTTACCCAGATGGCCATTGCGGTTCAGGGCAGTTCAGTCGCCTTGATGCCATTGTGGCTGTGGGTGACCAAGCGCACGAGCAAGCAAATGGTTTACTACGCCGGGGCACCTTTAGCGCTCATCGGCGTATGTATATTAGGTCTGGTGCAACCGGGTCAGATAGGACTGATGTACGTAGTCGGTGTGGTGATTGGGGCAGGGCTATCCACATTTTATTTAGTGCCCTTTGCGATGTTACCCGATGTCATTGATGATGAAGAACTGCGGAACGGTGAACGTCAAGAAGGCATGTTTATTAGCCTGATGGTGTTTTTGCAGAAAGTGGGTGTAGCGATCGCCATCTTTCTCTCCGGCTGGATGCTGGATTGGGCCGGTCAAATCGGACCAGATTCTCGCTTGCTGATCATCCGATTACTCGCAAGCGCTTTACCGAGTCTCTTAATTTGTGGTGGTGTTTATTGCGTATATCGTTATCCCTTAACCCGCAAGGCCCATCATCGTATTCGTCTGCAATTAGAACGCAATCGCAAACAACCTCAACGTAATTAGGTTCGTTTTCATCTCAAAATTTTGTAGAGACGTTCCATGGAACATCTCTACAAAATTGGTCCCTATTCCCCCTACGACATCTATGCAAACCACCGCCGAATACTATTGCGCCTATTGTGGCGAACCCAACACCACCTTTATCGACATCAGCAGCGGTCTCACCCAGCAATATGTTGAGGATTGTCAGGTATGTTGTCGGCCCAATATTCTTTACATCACAATTGACGAAGAGACCTTGGACGTAGATATTCAAACTGATTGTGAAGATCGTTAAATACCTGTGAGCGCATCTTGCAGTTCGGTTGTTCACACCCATGGAGTGGGCAGGATAAATCCGAATTTCATATCAATTGTTGTGTAGCTATTGATAATGTCACATTGGCAGCTATGGAGAACCGATTGAAAAACTTTGTTCGTGTTATTTCTAGTTCCTTAGTCAGTGCCTTGTTACTTGCCAGCTGTAATAGTGGCACGAGTTCCAGCGATCGTGGGTTTGAAGTAAAGCTGCTGGTGGGTAGTGCACTACACCATTTCTGTGATGAAGCAGCGGTTCAGTTTAACCAGACCAATCCGCAGCTGGAGAGTGGTGACGCATTTCATATGACCTGTGAGGCAGCGGGTAGCGGCGATGTGGTAGAACGTACCGTGGCCCTAGCTCAGCAGTTGCAGCAAGGAACGCTGGCCGCTGAGGCTCCAGACTTCCCGACAATTCTGTCTGTAGATGGTGAGATTTATCAGAATCAGCTGATCTATCGTATGGATCAGCTTTATCCTGGCCAAAACTATATCCCAGCGATTACCGATGCACCACTGTTGGCCAATAGCCCCATGGTGTTCATGGTTCCATCGGACCTGGCCCCCGGTCTACGCAACGTTGATGATCTGTTTGCCCAGTTAGTAACTGCGAACACCCATAAAGATTTAGATGCCAGCAGTCCCGATCAACCCATCTACTATGTCCATACTGCCCCCACCCGGTCTAATTCTGGATTGCAAACCCTGGTGTCGCAATTCTCTTCAGTGTCCGGCAAACGTCCTGAAGAGTTAACAGTGGCAGATGTGCAGCAGCACCAGGCAAAGGTGCAAGAAATTCAGAGCAAAATCACTCGCTACGGTAAGTCCACCTCTACCCTGGCCCAGTCTATGGTGGAAAATGGCCCCTTCTGGGCTTCCATTGGTTCGGTATACGAGTCATCGGTGATAGCGGCTAATACTGATTTGCCCCCCGGGGGTACCCGCTATGAAGCGGTGTATCCCAAGTCCACCTTTACCTCCAATATGCGCGGCATTGTGCCCAATGCGCCCTGGGTCAGTGACCAAGAAAAGGAAGCGGCTGACCAGATTTTGGAGTATTTGCAATCTCCGCCAGCGCAGCAAATTGCGACAAATTTAGGACTGCGACCAGGTGCGCCTGGAGTTGCTCTAGGGCCTAAGTTTAGCCCTAATTTTGGCGTTGACCCCCAGGCTAGCTACGATTCTTACCGTCCCCCTGCACCCGAGGTGGCTGAGGCGATGTTGACCGCCTGGAGCCAGGTGGCGAAGAAATCTTCCCTGGTGGTGGTGGTGGTGGATACCTCCGGCTCTATGGAAGGGAATAAGCTACCTTCAGTGCAAAACACATTGAAAACCTATGTGGATGCCCTAGGGCCTAAAGACCAGGTGGCTTTGATTGACTTTGATAGTGATATTCGTCAGCCGGTGCTGGCGGATGGTACACCCGAGGGCAAATCGCGAGGGCTACAATTTATTGCTGGGTTAAGGGCCGATGGCGGCACCCGACTTTATGATTCGGCATTGGCAGCGCGCAATTGGCTATCGGCTAACCTGAGGCAAAATGCCATCAATGCAGTACTGATTTTGACCGATGGTGAAGATTCAGAATCGGGGATTAGTCTGGACCAACTTGAACAAGAACTAGCTCGCAGTGGATTTTCATCGGACCAGCGCATTGCTTTCTTTACAGTGGGCTATGGCAAGGAAGGAGAGTTTAACCCCCAGGCTCTAGAGCAAATTGCTCAGCTGAATGGAGGTTACTATCGTAAGGGTGATCCGGCGACCATTGCCCAGTTGATGGCCGATCTGCAGGTAGAGTTTTAGGAGCGCTGATGAAGCTAGCCAATCCATTGCAGTATCCGTTGGCGGTGCTGGCAGGAGGCATTTTTCTGATAGGTGGTGTGCGTTTGGGACGTTTGCCTGCCGTTGTGGCAATACCCGGTGCGGTGATTATTGCCACTGCCGGTGCAGCTGTCCTAAAGTCTCGCGAACCCGATAAGGTTGAGTTGGCCAACAAATCTATTAATCGGGAGTTTCAACAGGTGCGGCAGCAGGCTGTTGCTCTGGGGTCTCGGGCCGATGAGTTAAATGAGGAGGCGACTCGGTTACTGACTGATAGCGACCAGATTGAGTTGTTAGGGGTGGTGCAGTATGCGTGCGATCGCACCCAAGAACTCCCCCAAAAAATCGATCAGCTTGCCCTCCGGCTAGAAGGTAAAGACGCTCTACTATCCGTTGATGAATTACAGCGCCAGCTCAAACAAGCTGAAGCCAAGGTTCGTAACAGTAAAGGCATTGCCCAAGAACAATGGGGCAAACTTGCCAACAGTCTGAAGCGCAATATTGCCCTGGCCCAACATGGTGAAGATGCCCGTCAGGCCCAACTGGCCAACTTGTCTACTTTAATTGCCGAATCAGGGGGTGTCCTCCAACAACTTCAGAACAAACTGCGCACTGCTGATCTCACCAGCTCAGTAGCCGCCGATGAATTGCGAGAACTCAGCGATGAATTTAAGGGTTTCCAAGAAAATGTCGATGTATTGATTGCCTGATTTTCATCCATTCCCAATTGATCCCAATTTCCCAATTTTTCTCATTATGGTTACCAAACCCGTTACCTCCCTTGCCATCATCGTCGCCTCTGCCGGTCTCGCCTACGTCCCTCTCCCCGGTGTTAACCAATCCATCACCATTGTTAGCGGCAGCGAACTTCAGGAACCTCTTAAGCTTCTCGAAACTCGTTTCGAACAACAGAATCCTTCGATTCAAATCAATCTTGAATTCCAAGGTTCCCAAGATATTGTTAACAAATATATTGATGACAAAAACGACTTTGAACCCACAGTTCTGATTCCTGCCAATGGCCAACTGTTAGATGAGCTGAGCCAGCGCTGGCAGGCACAATATGGTGATGAACCCTTTTACGAAACACCCCAGCCCATTGCTAAGACAATGCTAGTTGCTGTCTCCTGGCCAGAGCGAGCTAAAGCACTGTTCCCTGGTGGCGAGTTTCAGTGGCAACGGTTAGAAGATGCCATGGCTGGTAGCAATTGGGACAAAATTGGTGGCAATGCTGCTTGGGGCAGTTTTGACTTTGTAACGACTGATCCTACCCGATCTAACAGTGGTCAGCTGACGATGAGTTTATGGTCACAATCTGAGGCTAATAGCAACAGTCTCAACACTGGTGACTTTAGCAAAGACAATGTACAGACTTTGTTTGGGCTGGTAAAACGCTCTGTTTATCAGCCGCCTAGGTCTACGGACATTTTATTGCAAGAGTTTATTACTCGCGGTCCCAACGATGCCGACATTGCCACTGTATATGAGAGTATTGCTCTCCACCGTTGGGAACAGTCCAGTGCAACCCAAGGCCAGCCCTATCAAATCCTTTACCTAGATCCGACCATCGAGACTATTTCCACCGCTGTCATTGTGCGACGTGATGTCAGTGGTGGTGAAGCTAAAGCTGCTCGCGCATTCATTGACTTTTTGATGGAGCCAGACCAGCAAGCTGTATTTGTGCAGCATGGCTTTCGTCCGATGAATGCACAGGTCGATATTAACTCGGTACCCAATAGCCCTTGGAGCCAAAATATTCCTGGATCAATGACCGAGCCGACCGGACGGGTGAGTAGTCCACCGGATCGTTCTGTGGTTGAAGAGGTGATTCGTCAGTGGCAGCGCGCTAATTGAGCGCGCTAATTAACCTTAGCTCTAAATCGGACAAAGCCATAGGCACCGGTTGGAGCACTCGAAGCAGGCGGTACATCTCCCACATTGACAATAATGAAGCCATTGTCCTGGGTCTGGTCACCCTGGGTCAAATCGTAACGACAATAGTTTAAAGAAGCGTTATTGCTGGCAATATAGGCCCCTATATCAAGATCTTCAGTGTTAGTGAAAACCTGGTTCCCATTAGCCAGACCTAACATAATGCCGGTGTCAGTATTAAATGCATCGTCTGCAAAGGTAAGATAGTCAGGAATGCGATCGCACAGTCGAAAATCCTGCGCTACAGCACTACCGTTAGAGAGAAAATAAATCGTGTACTCAATCTCATCCCCTGGCTGCACGCTGATACCGCCTACAACTCCACTCAGATAGTTAGCTGGCCACTCGGCTGCATTATCGTCATCATCGGGGCTACCCACATCTACATAGGTGTCGTCAAATACCTGTTCATCAGCCTGTCCCCGGTTGATAGCCGTAATTCTTTTAACTAAAGCCATTTGAGCATTTCCCGCCGGGTCAAATGGAAAGTTAATATTCAAAATATCTGTTGTCAAAAGGGTTACCTGGCGCGGATTTATTTGAGACGCCTCCGCATCTCCCCCACCATAGGTCAATCCCCCCAGATCCCCATCGGTTTCATCAATATCTACCCAGTAGTTTGTATTCTCCGCCAGGTTAGTAAATAAATACTCTCCGCCATTTTGCGTCTCCTTAACCTCAATCAGTAAATCGTCACCATGGGTTTCTAGAATATTATCGCCGTCATCTTGATAGAGTGTGACGGTTACCTCATCTAGTCCGCGCTCACCACTGCTCAGCAAGTCATCTCGATTCGTGTCCTCAAAGGCATTACCGCTAATGTGACAGCCCGCAGCCATACCAGAGGTCATAAAAATAGACTGATTAGCTCCCCCATCCAGGGGTTCACCCACTGCATAGGTGATTTGGGTAGTATCAATAAATGTATTTTGATAATCAACGACAATTCGATTACTAGGGTCGTTTTCTGATGGGTTGGGGCCTAATCCCTGGGTATTAGAGGAATTCGGATTATCCGTTGATGATGAATCATCTGTGAATGTGTGTTTATTACCCGAGAGACTTTCCACCAGTATAGACCCAACATAGGTATTGGTAGAGCTAATGGATGTCCCACCCAAAAAACTTTCAACCTCAAGGATGTCCCGAAACCGGATATTACTGTTAACGTACTGACTGTCAACATCCCCCGCCAGGACACGAGCACTACCAATGGGGCGATTGTATTCAACTTCCAGAACCCAGCTATCACCAGGGTCGCCTTCGCGCTCTGTCAATCTGGGAGTTCTAATCCCTGTTCTTGGATCGGTAAACTCAATAAAAAATACATCTGGATCATTGCCAGTGGCTATAAACTTGCCACTGTTGTTGTTAATGGCAACAGTACGCATCATGGCCGTAGTTCCATTAGGGGCCGTTGCCGTCCATACCGTATCTACAGAATACTTAGGCCTGGCATTACTTCCCCCAGTCATGCCAAAAGGCTCACGGTCAGGCACAAAGTCGCCAAATGCCATATCGTGACAGCTCAAAGAGAGAGGAGCCTGAGGTGAACTATCCGGCAATGCCTCTACAGGCAGATTATTTGCTTGAGCAGGTAAGGCTGTCATTAACGTGGCCGCAATACTCGTTGCCAGTGCCAAAGAATGGGCAGCGACCATTTTCCCATTGCGTATTTTTTTCGAGGGTGCACCCAACAACCGTTGCTGAATCAAACTGACTAGCGGCCAAGACTTTTCTCCCAGCTGTTTTCGAACTCTGACCCTGTGAGGATTTAGAGCGACGAGGCGCTCAAGTAATGATGAAAACACTGTATAAAAAAATACTTACCTTGGTTTTCTTAGCTTGCCTTAAAGATCACCGATAATCTCTCGGAAAATTCACTAAAATACTTGATACAAAATACCGAAAGGCACAGAGCAAATTTAATCTAAATACTTTGATATATAAGCTTTTTTGATGCTCAAAGTCTTTCATATGAATCTAATCAGCCTATTTTTTATTTTTTATCTATAAATCTGGATCAAGATGGTGCTAAATACGTGATTTTACTAGCATGACCCGCCAAGGCCCAACGCTATGATCCTATGCTTGCCAGCACTCACTTACATCACCAAAATGTAGTCATCTCAACCGAAAACCGCTATATCTATTGAACAGTTTCTCTCGATGTATCTCTTGCCTGGTTATGGTTTAAGTTAGTACGCTCTGAAGACGTTGAGTTGTTTGTTGCAACATCTTCTAACTCCACACCATCAACTACATTTGACTCAATCCGCTGCACATCATGATCACTGTTGTCTATGAAACTTCCCACCGCCTGACTCTCAATCAGAATGATTGGCTTGTCATTGCTGTTGGCTAACGCCGGTGCCCCACAGACTAAAATGCCACTGGATATAATCAAAGAGAGAACTGCCTGCTTTGCAGATGTCTGGCTAAGGTTTGCTAGATATGGTGGCAACAACGACATAGGATAGCTATTTGTCCGTTCAGACCCTATGATGCCTTTGTAGTGACTACTTTGGCTTCGGTGAAACCCCTTGAGAATATTGAACTGTCAACGTTTATGCTCGGGACAATTAAACTCTGACCACGAGGCAGGGGGTTACCATAAATTACCTCCCTGCCTACCTATCTACTCATCTACCCACCCACTGATTTAGTCAGGTTGTCTTTTCAGACAGACCCTTGAGTGCCTCTTCAGGAACTCCTAGTTATACACCTTGGTGGTAAACCGGAAGTGACCATAGGCATTATTGGGGGTCCCTGGTCCGGTTGTATTGGGAAATGTTGCCAGGCTGGTTGGGGCACCAGTTGTTCCCGTAATATCTACCACGACAACTTCGTCAGTGGCAGCGGCACTTGCAGAGAGGTTACAAGGCGGTGTGGCAGGCAAACTGCCTACCGTGGTCACCTCGCCTCGGTCAACAGTAGTGGCATCGCTATCATCAGTGAGATTGTAGGTGCTATCACCAATGACTAGTTCTATATCGTTGCCGCTATACTGGCCAGTGACAAAACTCTGATTCGGCTGAATCCAGTCGCAGATTCTCACATCTGCCGCTGCACCACCGCCAGCATTGAGGAAATAGATGGTGTATTCAATTTCATCACCGGGCTGAACTAAGCCTGCATCAAGTTCACCTAGCAGGTAACCATTTGGCCAGTTACTCACGTCATCTGCAGAATTTGCAACATTATCGTTGACTATTCCATTGAGAGTAGTATTATCATTAGGATTTTTGGTGCGATCGCCATTGATGGCCGTAATCCGTTTCACCAATAACACATCAGGGTGACTCGACACGACTGTAAAGGTGGTCGGATCATCAATGGGAGGTGAGTCAGGGTCGTCGCTGGGAAAGGTTTGTGCACCGGAGGAGAGGGATGCCTGGTTATCAATGTTGCCCACTGGAGCATTGTTATCAACAACGGCATTTACTGTGAAAGTGACACTGTTGGTAATGTTATCCACACCGTTAGGGATGTTAATGCTGCTGATGCTCAGTTCAGTTTCATTAAATGTGGTGACGGTGCCACCACCAGGGGATGCAACACTTAGACTGTTGGTATCAAAGGTAATATTGGGGTCCGTGAGGACATCCTCAAAATCAATAAAAATGTCGCTACCATAGCCATTGTATAACACGTAGGTATAGGTGACCGTATCACCGGGAAACGCGATCTCAGGTTCAACATTTTTGGTGATGGCGGGTGGAGTACAGGAAGTGGCATCAAATTTATCATTGGTAAACACTGGTCCCACTCGGTGGACAACAGCGGGCGACCGGGTCAGATCAATGGCAAAGAGGGCATTATCACCACCAGCCACGTTGCGATAAAAGTAGCTGATGCCGCTGCTAGTGGCCCAAGACCCCCCTGAATTAAAGGGTACGGGGTCACCTGTTGTGTTAACAACGGTTGCAGCTCCTCCTGTTGGTGGAATGCGATAGAGATTCCCCTGGGTGATGCCGTACAACTGACCATCAACAGGATTGAAATTGAGGTCATCGGGATCATTGGGCAGCCCTGTAATAGCAAAGGTTTGGTAGGTGAGGCTACCATCGGTAGGAGTGTCACCGATCGCAACAACCCGCAGTGTGTTGCCATCTACCATGTTGTAGTAATTACCACGTCCATCCATGGTGCCACTAAACCAGGCGGGGGTATTCAGTTCGGTAGACGGATCGCTCACTAAGGTGGCTCGACCTAGCCCTTCAAGGGTGCCATCGGCGCTGATGCGCACAATCTCACGCCATTGGAAACTGGACTCACCTAGAGGATTGACGACAACACCATAGAGGTAGTTATCCAAAATGTTATAGGCTAAACCATTGACTTCGATGGGAGGATCAAAGTTTGGGGACGTAGTGGTATTAATTGAATTAAAGTTTAGGGTGACTGGGTCAAATATACTGAATTCGGATGGACTGTTGATGATTGAATAGGCAGAGGTGTCGCAGGCAAAGGTAGGTCCAGAAGTTGTCGTCGATGACTGTTTGAGGGGAATGTTGTTATTGATGACAAAGGGATCATCCGCGTCTAAATCAAAGGACAAGTAGAAGGTTGTACAGTTATTGCCTGTCAGGAAACCAGCATTGCCTGTATCCTCATAATTCCCTAAAACTGTGGGATCAACACCACCAGTGGGGTCAAATGGTGGTGGGTCTTGTTTTAAGCAGGTGGTGCTTAGTTCATATCCCGGCGGAGGGGTGACCGCCATGGTATAGGTGCCAGCAGTCCCATCAATAAACCATTCATAAAAGCCAGTAACGCTGCCATCATGGGTCAGGTTAATTGCCCCTGGACCGCTGACGCTGATCTGCCCCCCCGGAATCATCTCACCCGTGGCTTCATCGTAGAAATACCCGGCAGGGTCGGCATCTTGATAATTGGGGACACCATCGCCATCTCGATCACCTGTACCATCTACTACATCTGGAATGGCGTCATCATCAGTATCGAGTGAGACGCCAGCATCCAGATTATCAATATCATTGCCTGCGGTGACAGTGATTCTGGCAGTCTTCCCTGTTACCGGATTAACATCAGAGTCCAAGTTGTCGTTGTTACCTCGATTACGTCGAGTAAAGCGATAGCCATTGGGCAGCTCAACCTGCACTCGATAATCATTGGGTGCTAAATTGGCAAAGTTGTAAAATCCACCGCCGCTGGTGGTTTGGGTTGCTTGAATGGTGTTGTCATCAGGGTTGATCAGGTGAACAACGACATTGTCGTACCCCGATTCTTCAGCATCCTGAATGCCATTAAAGTTGGTGTCGTCCCACACTTGGCCTCCCAGGGACGCAAATGTGCTAGCCCGAGTTCTCACCGTAGCATCGACGGAGGGAATAAAGCCTAGACTAGGATGGTCAGGAGTTCCCTTAAAATTATTGGTATAAATGTCACCGCCGAGACTACCCGTAGATGCCATTGTTAGTCGCAGCCGTCGGGTTGGATCCCCTGAATTCATAGCAGGTGCTGTGATCAAGACTGCAGTAACGTCAGAGTAGTCGGGCGCAGGACACCCTGCCGCTCCACTGGTAATGTCAGCAGGCGTACACCAGATCGTACTGCCATTTTGAGTTGCTGGATTATCACTGATATTGGTGGGACTATCGTTAGTGAGTTGGAATGTAAAACCCACATTATCCACATCCTGAATAGTCTTAAAAATAGGCGTGGCTGTGTAATCTGTGGGCGGAGTACCCACACCATCAAACGCATCTCGAATCGAGCCATCGCCCTCATAGGGAAGAATATCGATAAATTCAGACCCTGCGGCTACATCAATATCTTCACTGAGGTTGGCCAGATACAGATCATAAACAATATCTTCTCCAGGCTCTATTTCAGGTACGACTGCTTCTTTGAAAATGGTAAATGCTGCATTGTTGATGATAGTAACAGCACGGATATCGGTACGAGACTCTAAAGGAGAAGTGTCCAGGTCTAAACCAGTGTCATCTAGAGCTGCAACAGATGCTTGGTTAGCAATACTGGTGCCACCCACAACATCAAACCCAGCCTTAGCCTCGAAGATAATCGTTGGAATCGGTACATTGGGAGCATAATCACCTAAGTTCCAGGTCAACGTTGTGGTGCCATCTCCATTTGCGATCACGCTGTTAGGGGTAATGTTGGCCGAGCCGGTGACGTAGCTGAGTTCCGCTGGTAAAGTATCAGTCACCACAATCTCAGTAGTGGAGACATCGTTTGTTAACGCTGTCAGGGTAGACTCCAGGGCAAAGGTAATATTCTTAGTTGCCCTAACTGTGTTAATCGAGTCATCAGCTTCAGTGCCATTAGTGGGGTCATCGGTGCTTTTATCAATGCGAACAACGGCACGGGTGAGCTGTAGGCGATCGCCGTCATCATTGCCGCTATGATCCACCGGGTTATAGGACCCGAGATTCCAATCACCTCCGTTGGTTTCGTCGGACCGCGAGGTGACAAGATTCGCCAGAATTTTCGGATCAGGGATCTGTATCCCTGTGACTGGATCGATATTGAGCGCTTGTAGGTGTAGCACTGCATCGATGCGAAAGCCTTCTGGCAAGACACCACCAGCCGCATTTGGCTGAACCCGCACCCGAGTCACTTGGGGAATCAAGCTAGGATTGCTGGCCAGGTCAGCTTCGTTGTACCAGGTGGCATCACTATCACCGCAGGTGGCGTCGTGCTGGGCCAAAAATCGAGTCGCATCATCCAGTGCTGCAGTCTCTGCACCGTAGTAGCTATCTGTTGCCGTGTCCCCACCCACACCATATTCAATAGTCACCTCTGACTCGTTGAGTCGGTCACCGTTCGTGCGGAATTCTACATACTCACCACTGGTGGGATTAGGGGCCAAAATTTGGGTCCGGTTATCAAACTTGTCGCATAGGATCACATTAGTTAAATCACCCACACCGTTATTATTGCTGGTGAAATAGCTGCCAAAGACCTGGCCCGGCAGCACCACACCATCGCCAGTCTCAATATCCGTCATCGGATACAACACACTGTTGTTATTGAAGTTACCACCGCTGTAGGGAGTGCGGTAGTATTTCTCCTGAGAAAGCTTTCCCAACGGTCGCTGCAGGCTGAATGTGCGATCATTATTGACGTTATCACTGTCGCTGATGGGAACCGTTACATTGCCTGCCTGGTCCGGTTCCACATTGGGCTGGTTACTAATACTGGGAGTGTCGAGAAAGTCATAATAGTTGGTAACCGTTAGGCGATTTTGCCCCGTCGGGAAATCATTGGTGGGTATCCAAATTTGGACGACCCCAGCAACTACATAGGTTTCATTGGCATTGAGGGTACCACCACTAGCATCTAGAGTGGGGCGATGTTGCCCGGATAGGTCGGCGTCGGTAATGGTAATGGTGATATCGCTGCCCGCACCGCCATTTTGGCTACAGTTCCAGGTGCCAGAGTCGGCAACTGCATTGGCTTCTTGCCCTGCCTCAGCAATCGTTAGGGAGCCTAGGGGAATTTCTTTGGCCCAGGCACCATTAATACCATTATCCTCTGTGTTAGGTTCACAGCCCGGTTGTCCGCCCCAGTCATATAACCGGGCATTGGAGGAAATCCCACTGACCACATCGGTGATGATAATTTGATTTCCTGGGGTAGTCGGATCGGCATCACCCAAGATTTCGCTCCCTTTTGGGGCCACAATTGATAGGGGCCATGCATAAACCAACCCTTCTTCCCCTGCGGGTCCTTCCGCTAGACCTATCTGACGGGGAGGACCGTAGTCATCCTTAGCCAGGTCCATTTGGGGTGTGGCGGAGACTTTGACCTGGGTAGGGCCTGCCGAGAGATTACCGGCACTAGAGGTGAGAGTAGCGTTGACTTCCAGGTCTGCACCATGGGGGGCGGTGCCTAAAACAACGGCTGTAAAGTCAAAGAAGCCGGTGGTTGAAGTGGGTAGAAGTTCAGTACAGGTGAGGGTTTTGCGATCGCTACTAACCGACACACTCCCAAGACATGAACTTTGGTTCTCTTCCCACAAATGATAATCATCGCCAATGGTGACTGTGATCGTCGTACTGCCATTGGGCTGAGTATCGGTGGCATAGTTAACCCGATAGGTGACAGTATCATAGGTCCGCACAATCCCATTCTCATCATTAGCATCATTCCCCGCATTACTAAAGCCAGGATAGGTTGGATCAGGTCCCGAGAAGTTTGCAGTACCATCACTTCTAACACTTACTCCAAATGTTGTCACCTCTGCTGTTGCTACTGTTGCAAATATTCCACCCATCATACTTGCAATCCCTAATGTGGCTAACAAGTAATTACGAGAAGACAAAAAATAGTGACCTTTTCTAGAGTTAGGGAAACTGTTTTCTTTCTTTGCGAAACGATGATGAATCCCCAAGGAATTTAGAGATAGGAATGGAATTTGCATGGTAGATGACTGACCTGATCAGGAACGGCATATGCAGTAAGCTAACTCTTCTCCTATTGAGAATACTCAAAGTCCATCTGCTAATGGAATAACATCACACGAGTTGTGATGTTTTACCCAGAAAAGTTGTTGTAACTATTCCAATTCGTGTGACTTTAAAGTGATCTCATCTAATAACGCTAGGGTACACAAAAAAACTTTGATTCTCTCAGTAACCATGCGTATTTTTCGTCAAAGTTATGGACCTGTATTATCCTGGACAGGATCGTGATAGCTAAAATTGTTAACGCTATCCTGAGGAATACTAGTGGTTCCAACTAATATCTGGATTCCGTTACCCACCGATCAACATTCCACTGTTTTAAGGGGCTTGCTGCAAGATGCCCAGACAAATGCCAACCTGCTTCCAGATGCCCATTTCAGCGGCTTTAGCGATAGAACATGGTCTAGAAGTTTGTACAACAGATACTGATTGTGCGAGATTCTCTGGCTGTCGATGGCGTAATCCGCTTCAAGTTGCTTCATGATAGAGGGGCGGACGTTTGCTTTGGCAGGTTATGGCACCGGTATTCACAGATCGATTCTTTAATACGGCGGGTCCGGTGCGGGCCGATTGGCACTATCTGATCGATCCGTTGACCCGTTGGAATATGGATGACATTCTCCAGCTGATTGCCCAGGGAAAATATTTTGTGCTGCATGCACCCCGGCAGACAGGGAAAACCTCCTGTTTGCTGGCCCTGATGGAGTATCTCAATGCTGAGGGGCGCTACCAGGCGGTTTATGCCAATATTGAGACGGCCCAAACCGCTAGAAATGATGTTTTTCGTGGCATTGACACCGTTGTCCATACCCTGGCATCAATGGCTCAGCTTTATCAGCAAGATGCTCGATTGCATGACTGGCGACAGGCAATGCTCAAGCAATCGGCACCAGCCGATGATATGCTGCGTAGCCTATTATCCCAATGGGCAGCCCAAACTGACCAACCGATTGTTCTATTCTTGGATGAAGTGGATGCATTGGTGGGCGACACGCTGGTTTCCCTGTTACGTCAGTTGCGAGCAGGCTATACCCAACGACCTCAAAATTTTCCTCTGTCAATTATTCTCTGTGGGGTACGGGATGTGCGGGACTATCGCATTCAAACCACAGGACAGGACATTATTACCGGGGGCAGTGCATTTAATATTAAGGCAGAGTCCCTGCGATTAGGTCATTTTATTGAGTCTGAGGTGCAGGCATTGCTCCAGCAGCACACGAATCTGACGGGGCAGGTGTTTACACCAGAAGCACTAACTTACATATGGCAGCAGACTCAGGGACAACCCTGGTTGATAAATGCGCTGGCTTATCAAGTTTGCTTTAAAGGGGAAGGTAAAAATCGCACCCAACCCATCACCCTGGAACTAATGAAAACTGCTCGAGAAAGCCTTATTCAACGACGCGACACCCACCTGGACCAACTTACCGATAAACTCAAAGAACCTCGAGTCCATCGAGTGATTAGTACGTTGCTTGAAGGTATGGGAAGTGCCAATAGCTTAAATCCACTGGATACTGAATACGTTAAAGATCTAGGTTTAATCACAGTGGCCATCAATGGCGAAACGCAGATGGCCAATCCAATTTACCAGGAGGTGATTCCTCGCGAGCTGGTCTGGGGCTGGCAAATGGGGATTACCCAACGGGAGCAATGGTACCAAATGTCCGATCAGCGGTTGGATATACCTAAACTGTTGCGTGCCTTTCAACAGTTTTTCCATGAAAATAGTGAAGTCTGGATTGAACGTTTTGACTATAAAGAGGCGGGGCCTCAACTACTATTGCAGGCGTTTTTACAACGTATTCTCAATGGGGATGGCAGACTGACACGAGAATATGGTCTGGGTCGTAAACGTACCGATCTGTTGATTGAATGGCCATTAGAGCAGGATCAGGGGTTTCTGGGTCCAGTGCAGCGAGTGGTGTTGGAACTCAAGATTTTACATCGGTCTCTGGAGGCCGCATTGGCCAATGGTTTACCGCAAACGGCTGACTATGCGGATAAATCTGATGCTGAGGAAGCGCATTTGATTTGTTTTAATCGCGATCCGCAGATTAACTGGGACGACAAGATTTTTGAACAGATCGAATCTTATCAAGAACGTACTATTCATATTTGGGGAATGTAAACGTACCTATTTGTCTGGAGGAAGTATTCGAAGTTTGTCACATCATGAAGTGATGCCATGATGGTAATGCCGTTTGAACTTATCGGATATGATTATCCTCGAATAACTGTGATTTGTTTTCCCTTTGGTGTTTTGGCTGCGGCTATCATGGTTCTCTCTGCAATAGAAGGAATTTGATTTCGTTTATCAAAGATCACTAGCCAACCCTGCTCAAGGCCTAAACCAGCTAGATACCGGTCTAACTGGTCTAATCCAGCGTTTAATGGATCAGGACGACCATCGCGCCAGACTTTTAGCTCCATTGCCAATATTACGGAACCATACCGCAAACAAAGATCCATCCGGTCAGTACCAATGGCATATTCCCGCTCCAGGGTGCCGCCACCATTTACGACTCGATGTAAAAAAGCCATTAATACTAAATGGGGCGCTACTTCATGGTACGGAGCACTGCGTAGTAAGGGTTCTCCATGTTGTCGCCAAAATTGCAAAAATGCGTCTAAGAGTTTATTGATATCTAGGGTGCCATCAGGTTGTAGCCAGCTGGGTTGAATAATTGGCAAACTGTCTTGAGGTCCACTGGCAAGCACACGGGGAATGACCTCACGATAAATGGGATTGGCAATGGTCAAACCACCTGCTGGGTCACGACGTAGTAATCCTAAATCTAAGGCAAATCGACGATCGTCGAGAGGAATATCTCCGAGGGATTGACCCGCTAGAATCGGCTCAACAATTTGACGAATACGAGAATCTCTCAGTCGTTCAGCCAAGCTATCTAAATGGGTATCTTGTCGCCGAATTAGAATTTCTTTAGCCTGATCAAAGTGTTCAACAGTAATGTTTGTTGTTGGATCGGGAGCAATCACTTCTACGATCTGTCTTGCTAAAGCGTTGACCAACCAGGGTTGTCCTTGGGTTAGATAGAAGGCTCGATCTACGGCTTTGTCGCTAAAGATTTGACCCGTATCGTGGGTGTGTTGAGCATAGAGTTCGCCAACTTCCTCGCGGGTAAAATTACGGAGGGTCAAGGATTCTACTTTGATGTTAAACGGACTGGCGGTGTGAAGTCGATTACTTTCGCCAGAGGCTACCTTGTAGTCATCACGTAATCCGACAAGGGCGAGGGACTGGGGGAATCCTTGGGGGCGATTGGGATAGCCGTCTCGCAGTTGTCTTAGGACACCAATGAGAACGTTATCCTGTAATGCATCAATTTCGTCAATAAAAACCACCAATGGGCGCGGTGATGTGATGGCCCATTCTTGTAACGCTCGATTAATCTGACTACCGGCTGGGGCCTCTGGCCAGCTGGATGGCTGCAGGTCTTCGGGTAGACGGATTCTGGCGGCTTGTTGCCAGGCTGACAAGATAGCCTTTTCTGCCTTATCGATATCTTTGGGAAATGCGGCTCCGACCTCAGCGGAGACCATAATGGCAGTGTACTTGCCGCTATCGGTGAGTTCATGTGCCAGGGCTAACATGGCAGTGGTTTTACCAACTTGGCGGGGAGCGTGAATAATAAAATAACCTTCTTGCTCAATTAGCCGCTGCATCATAGGCAAACGAGCAGCAGGAGGTAACATGTAGTGTTTTGCAGGCTGGCAAGGGCCAGCGGTGTTAAACCAGCGAGGCATAGAGGGATGGGCAGTAGGAGCTGGCTCTATCCTAGCGGACGGCGTGGTCGTATGCGGCGCTAGAGTGTTGCTGGGTCAATGCCGAGACAGACCCTGGGGCTACGGAGTCTAATTTTGGGATTATTGCCATAGAAAATCTGCCACAATCATTCCGCTTTATTATTATAACGTCGTTGTAGGGTCGTTCCATGGAACGACCCTACAACGCCAAACGCCAAACGTTTATCCATCAACGCATGATTTATTTCACCCGTGCTCTAAACTTCACGTGTCCATAGGCTCCGGTGATGTTGTTGTTGGCATCGGGTAGGTCGCCCAGGTTGACGACTACGGCACCGTTGGGGTTGGCATTGGTGCCATTGCCGTCGCCGTCGCAGTCGATGTCGGGGAAGCTGTTGGCGGGGTCAACGCCAGGGCCAAAGTAGGTGGCGCTATCACCATCATTAGCTCCAGTATGGTAGTCGGTTGTGCCATTGCGGAAGAGTTCGATGCTGAGGTCAGCTCCGCCGATGCCGCCTGTGGCTTGGGGACTACTGCCGGTGTAGGCATTGGGGATAAAGGTGGTGAAGTCGGGCACATAATCGCAGAAGAGAACATTCTCTGCGGTGGTGTCTCCGGAAGAGAGGAAGTAGATGGTGTATTCGATTTCGTCGTTGGGCATGACGTTACCGCCGTCGGTGCCGCCGGGCATATAGGTGTTTAATGGGGTGGGCCATTGATTGGTTTCGTAGGGGTCAAAGGCGGGGTCGTTTTCGTCAAAGGCAGGATCGTTAGGATCGCTGACGGCAGGAATGTCGTTATCGTCATAGGCGTAGGGGGTGGGATTATGGCTGGCTAGGTTGGTGCCGTCGCTGGTGGTGGTGTCGTTGTTGATGGCGGTGATGCGCTTGACGAGAAGAACATTGGGATCGCTGGCGGCAGGCTCGACCAATATAGGAGTTGGGTCTTCAAACTGAGCTGTAGTGGGATAATCTGACAAGACAATGGCAGGCAGGTCAGGGGGCAAATTCGTCAATGTTGCCTGGTTGTAATATGTTTCCGGAGCAACGGCATCCGGGGGCACTTGAACCTCAATTT
This sequence comes from Leptolyngbya sp. PCC 7375, assembly GCF_000316115.1. Taxonomy (GTDB): domain Bacteria; phylum Cyanobacteriota; class Cyanobacteriia; order Phormidesmidales; family Phormidesmidaceae; genus Leptothoe. The sequence continues at coordinate 5,383,487 of NZ_JH993797.1, read as the reverse complement.
CTACCCGAGTAATGCTGCCTGAGGGGAGCACTAATCCGTCAATCGCGATGGTCTGGTCACTGTTGCTAAAGGTGACAGTACCAGTGCCATTGGGGGTACTCGTGTCATCGTCAACTACGGTCAGCGTGGCTGTTTGGAAGGTGCCATCTACCGGCGTATCACTTTCAACATCGGTAGAGTTTGTATAGTCAGTGACGCTACGCAGGTCATCGCTAAAGGTTGTTGTGACCGGACTGGTGCGACCATTGGCAATGAGATAGGTATAGGTGACGGTATCTCCTGTCGGAACAGGATCAGTGGTGTTGATATCTTTGGTGAGGCCCACACCAACACAAGACGTGCCATCGTGCTGTCCCCCGTCAGGGGCAGGTGCCAAGATACTCGCTACACCGGTATCCGGGTCTACAATATAGAGTTCACGACTACCGCTGTTAGTACGAAAATAGAGATTACCAAAGGCATCATAGAACTGGGAACCATAATTGATATTGACTCCAGTGGTATTAGGGGTGGCGTTGGTGACACCTGCAGCAGGATTGGTAGCATCAAAATATACCAGTCGATCACTGTTTTGTTCAATGCCATACAATCGATTAGGAGTTGTATCCTGTGCATTAGTTGCAAAATCGAAAAAACTGACACTAGAGGGTAATTGACCGTGATAGGTCGAGACTGGTGTATCAGTATCTAGTCCAGTAATCGTCCAAACCTTTCGTTCGTGACCGCTTGCAAAAGAGTAAAGAACATAGGTGCCATCTGAGAGAATTGTTCCTGCTACATATCCTCCAGCGGGGATCAGGGGCACTTGATTACTGCTCAGACCACCAGCAGGAGCAGGCCTGCCAAGAGAGGTAATTCCCCCATTGGCATCAATGCGAATAATATTGCTATTCCCCAGAGAACTGGCATCGTCGTCCGATGTTTCAATGGTGCCGTAGATGTAGTTATCGACAGGGTTGTAGGCTAGGGCATTGTAGGTGAAATTGGTGGCATATCCACTAGTGGTAGTAGTGGGACTGCCAACAAGGTCAAAAGTATAGGGGGTGTTGCTACGGTTAACTTGGTTAAGTTGAGAGCTTTTGGTAGGAATGCTATTGCCAGTGACCACATAGAAACTGGGGTCACAAACGAAGGTGGGGCCGCTTGTGGGCGCAGATTGAATCGCAACCTGATAATCTTCCACTTCACCACCGCCGACAATCCCTGTCGGAGCTAATCCACTTTGAGGGCTAATGCGGAATCGAGCATAGGTATTGCCAATAGTTGCGCCTGCTGGAATTGCAAAGCTAAGGGAGTTAGTTCCCGCCGTTAACGGTTCATCGGTAAAGATCTGTTCACCTGGATCATCCCAACTACCATTGTTATTGAAATCAATCCAGGCGCTTAAGGGTGCATCAACTGATGCAACAATATCGACTGTAGCCGTACTGTCTGCCTCTAACGTAGAGGTAAAGGTAACCCCATCTTCATCGTCCTGCAAATCTCCATCTCCGGTGCCATTGTCATCGCCATCGGCACCCGCCGAGGGATTAGCCTGTAATTCAGCATAGGCCGCATTACCTAAGTAAGTTACGCCATCAAGGGTATGGGCTGCTCCGTTATTGGTGCGATCAACTGGATAGCTTGCATCCGCATCACCATGATCACACAGAGGACCAAACCGAATAGCATCGAGGAAGTTTCCTTCGCTTGTGCTGCCAGATGCTGTACTCACAGCGACAAATTCAAACCGAGTGGTGGTTTGACCAGCGGGAATAGTGTAGGTGCCTTGGTACAAGATCCAATCACTGGTGCCGGTACTAAATGAGGTGGTGCCTGTTGTTGGGTTAATCTGAGCAACAGTGGCTCCCGGTGGACCTAGTTTCAAGTTGAGGGTATCGACACCGGTTCTGCCTCGGTGGGCAAACTGCCAGGTGAGTACAGTGCCTGGTGTGGTTGTAGCATCCTGGTATAGAGAGCCATTGAGAACCGCATTAATTTCAGCAAACTGATTGTCCTCGAAGGGAGGTACTGGAGCTATACCAGTAGCACCAGGATTATTGTTTTCATCCCAGATTTCAATTAAGTTGTCAGCAGAACTCAACCACCCAGGAACATCAGTTTCGTCGTACTGGAAGACAACGTTACCAAACGAGGCAACTGGGACAGGTGGCTGAATCGTGATGCGAGGATCTTCAAAGCCGTCGTTGATGAGTACGAGTTCACAGGCATTGGCTGGCACAGATGGTGGTGTGGGTGTGGAAGATGCGATCGCAACCGCATAATCCTCCATCTCACCATCAATCGCTACAGCATAGGGTGTTGAAGCTGTGATATTTGTATCTGTTGTCAACCGAAAACGGGCATAGGTTGTTCCTGGCGTAATACCGCTCAGACCACTCCAGGTCAAACCTCCAGCTGGAGTACCATTACTAATAACAACACTCTGATATTCACTAGCTTCAAAGCTACTGTTCTGATTGAAGTCAACCCAAGCATGCAGGGTAGCATCACCGGTCGTATTAGCTGTAATGTTACCGGCTGGAATGGTATAGCTTGTATCTCCTTCCGTTAATGTGGTTAAGGTAATCCCATCTTCATCATCGAGACTACTATTATCGTCTCCATCGGCATTGGCTGTGGGTTGATCAGAATCCTCTGCCCTTTCGGTATCTGGCCCAATACTGCCTAAATAGGGTGTGTCATTCACCAAGGTTGCCAGGGTCAGACTAGTGGCCGGTGTCGATGTAGTGGGTTGAGACCCTCCTGTAGCAGTGCGTGGTGCAAAATGGCCGCCGGATGAGGGATAGCCATTGGCATCCCCAAAGTCAAAGGGCACCATAATACCGAAGCCAAGGGCTTCTTTACCCCCCGCATTCATGTCTACTGAAATTGTTGAGACATCCTCAGTCAATGCCAATAGTGTTCCAGGGCCAGCATTGGGGAAATCGTCCATCGTGATGGTTTGGCCACCGTTGGAAAATGCAATGTTAAGCGCTGAACCCGCTGCAACGTCTAACGGTTGCCAGGGGGTGCCATCCGTTGTCCAGGTGGCATATTCATTGACGGAATCTGTAGACTCTGCTTCAGCAGTAACAATATCCGCCTCGATAGGAACACCGTTCAACGTCATGGAGAATGTGACATCGTAGGTGGGGTCTTCTCCATCATTTAGATTGCTGAGACTAATGGGATTGACGCCACCGTACAGGGTATTCAATCTATCTTCAAAGTAGGTGCCTGTGTTGTAAGGGTGTAGGGTTTGGGTAATGTTGCTAATGGTGGCGATGATTTCGATCCCGTGGGGGCCAGTCCATGTTTTTTGGACCACATCACCAGGGTTAAATTGGGTGTTGACTCCACAGTTCCAGTCAAGCCAGAAGATATCGTCAAGATATAGACCATCGCCAGAGGTGGCATAGCCGCCGCCAGTGCCAGATGAGCCAGTGGGGCAGATAACAGTCGGAGTATTGGGATCAGCTGCAATAGTAACCGTCAAACTATCCTCAGCCTCTCGCTCATTATTAATCGGCGCACCAGCCGTATCCCCATTGTCCGTACCCGAATTATCTTGGGTATAAACATCGTTCGTGCCCGCCACATAGACCTCATTCTGACCATTAGCGGCTGTCGTATTACCCAGAATAACGGTTAAATCATTACCTGCGGTACCCGCTGTTACCGGTACCCGTACCGTAATACTGCCTCCTGCTGGAATTGAGCCATTGTTTGGCATACCTGCGAGACTTCCGGTGGCCTGTCCACCACCCGGTACCGTAATGTTGCTAGCACTTAAGTCAACCGCCGATACCCCGCTCCCGTCTGGGTCATACTCAATTACCTGAATGTCTTCGGTGGCATGTGCTGTGCCCCCAGAGATGGTTGCCGCACCTGGAATAAAAAACTGCGTTGGGTCGTTACCGACATTGGTAATCTCAAAGTCTACATATACCGTATCGCCTTCATTGACGGTGCCGTCAGTGGGTTCGTTATAACCATTGTCGACCACAGTGATACCTGCCACCTCAGCTACCTCAACCTGTACCTCGTTAGAGATAATGGTCTGGGTACTACTATCACTCGGGTCAACAAAACTACCCGTTGCCTGGTTACGAATAATTGTCCCCGGAGCTGGTCCATTGGCCCAGGCGATCATCCCCGGTGACAAAATGCCCCCCGACAACAACATCGCGGCGATGACGGTACGTGCCCGCTTGGATAACCGACGGCGATTTGTTTTTGATTGATTGGGGGTAAGGCGACGGTTAGACATTTTCAATAACCAAATTTTGTGTAATATCGAAAATTGGGATTTGTTGTAATACGGGCGTGGGGCGGATGATCGTTGGTCGTCGGGGGTGGTTGGTGGTTGGTCATGGTAGAGACGTTCCATGGAACGTCTCTACCATGACGACGTTGGCGTCGTTGGGGAGGGATAACGTCGTTTGGGGCGATTACGTTATTGGAGGCGATTTTGTCGGAGGCGATATTTTTTGGGTGTTATTGCGATCTTGTTGCCAATTTCTCGGGTTATTAACGATATATCGCCGAATATAATTAATCGACCCATCGGCACGAATTACATGTTCGTAAAACCGAGATTGCCATGCAAAATGAGAATACCCATTTTGGCGACACCATCGCGTTACGGAAGATTTGTAGGAACGAATGATGGTGCTTAAGGAGCCGCGTTTGGGGGAAATTGCGGACATCGTTTGAGATGACGAGAATGGTTCGTTAGAGGGTGATGATTTCGTATAGGGTTTGGACGATATCTCGCGATTTTGTAGAGACGTTCCATGGAACGTCTCTACAAAATCGTTACCAACGCCCGTATTGTTACCAACGCCCGTATCGTTACCAACGCCCGTATCATCCAAACGACGTTCAATTATCAAAATTCCGTGTACGTGATTGGGCATCACAATATATTCATCAATTCGTACGCCCTCACAATGGTCCAGAATCTCTTGCCAAAACCGTTTCGCAATATGGCCAATGGCCGACAATTGCATTTTGCCGTTGACCACATCCCCGAAAAAATACTCCCGATTTTTTGTACACAAGGTCACAAAATAACCACTCGGGTTTCTATAGTCCCATTGCGGCAAACGCATCGAAGTGCCCTTAAATCTGTTGCGATATAACATCGTTGACATCACCAGGACCTCCTATTCATCTACCTTGGTGGTAAACCGAAAGTAACCATAGGCATTATTAGGTGTGCCTTGTCCAGTGGTATTCGGGAATGTGGCCAACCCTGCCGGATCACCCGTTGTCCCCGTAATATCCACCACGACAACTTCATCGGTAGCAGTTGTGGTGAATGACGAGAGATTACAGGTAGGTGTGGCAGGTAGACTACCCACCGTGGTCACCTCTCCCCGGTCAACGGTAGCCGCATCGCTATCATCGGTGAGATTATAGGTGGTGCCGTCGATGACTAGTTCAATATCGTTACCGCCATACTTGCCAGTCACAAAACTCTGATTCGGCTGAATCCAGTCACAGATTCTCACGGTTTCAGCTGCTCCATCACCCGCATTCATGAAATATACGGTGTATTCAATCTCATCACCGGGTTGGACTAATCCGGCATCGAGTTCACCCACCAAATAGCTGGCAGGCCAGTTGCTCTCATCATCGGCGGAGTCTGCAACACCATCATTAATCACCTGGGTTAAGTCTTTACTGTCGTTAGGGTTAGTGGTGAGGCCATTGATGGCCGTGATGCGTTTAACTAGAACAACATCTGGACTACTCGATACTGGACATCCGGTTAGCACCGGCTCTATCCAAACAAACTGACTGTTGGGTTCTGTTTCCAGCCGCCCTTCCAAATCTTGACTAAAGTAACGAATGACAACCCGATCTACAGGGCCACTGAATAAGGCTTTCACCTGCGTAGATGGTTCTGTTCGAGGTTCGATAGAACTGGTAAAACCATTGGCAAAGGCATCATTGCCATCAATGCGTACCATGGAACCACCCACCAGGCTAGCTGGAACAGGCGTAGCACCGTTAAAGCCTTCAATTCTGACGTTGTCAACCCAACCCATGCCACTGCTATCGCCCGTTGGCGGCAGTTCAAAGTAGTCACCGCCCGTATCCAGGTCGTAGATGGTTAAACTAAGTTCGTCAATTAGAGTATCTGCGGCCAAATCCATCTCAACCCAGGCATCTTGGTCACTATCCGCATTGAAGGAGAGTTCCACATCACCATTCGACGAAATCTCAGGTGCATCGCTATTCCAAACAAGAGTGCCACTGTCGCTAAAGACCAGGGTATAGTTGATGCCGTTAAACGTTCCCGTGCGCGTAACTTGAGTGCCATCCCAAGCAGGAGATTCGTTGAGTTGGTTGAAGTCTAGAACGGTTTCGACTGGGCAGACAGTCGTTGGTAATCCAGGAACAATCTCAACGAGGTGGTCTTCAACTTCTCCATCGGCAGCTGTGCCAGTGGCATCGTCTCCACCCGCACTACTCACCCGCAGTCGTACATAGGTTGTCCCTGCCGCCATAGTGGGTGTGCCAAAGTCAAGCAACACAGATTCGTCTTCTCCGTCGAGATGGAGTCCATTAGGAACGGTTACTGTAGCTTTCTCAGTGGGCTCAAATGTGCCACTGCCATCGAAGTCGATCCAGCCAGAAAGGGTAGCATCACTGCCCGTATCGTTATAAACTGGTACCGTTAGCCTGACCGCATCTCCTTGGGTGAGCTGTACGCCATGAATGGTGAGACCATCTTCCTCATCGGTGCCATCATTATCATCACCATCGGCATTGGGGCTAGTATGGGTATTGCTTTCAGTATCAGGTCCCACACCACCAATGTAGAGATTCGGTGTCGTAGGCACCGTATGACTGGCATCACCATAGGTAGCGGCGGGAGCATCACCATAGTCTTTCGCAGCTGACGCTGTTGTCGTAATTTCAGTACAGTCATCCACCGCTGGCGTATTCGGATCATCTGACACTCCCGAGCCTGCATTCCCACTGGTCGCCCCTTGATAATCAATGCTCGCCTGATTACATACCAGTTCCCCAGCTACCGCCGTCACTGTGACATCAAAGGTCATGGTGACCGTGTCGTTGATATTTACCTGGCCACCCTGGGAGGCATTGGCCCCCGTACCCACACGGAAGACTACACTGCTACCATCAAACTCTGCTTCGTCATCCCCCGCACCATCGGTTTTTGCAACACCATTAATTGTCAAAGACCCAGGTACAAACGTAGTTCCCGTCGGAATCGCATCCGTAATCACCGTATTAACAGAATTGTCATTCCCCGTATTAGTCACCGAAATGGTGTACGGAATCGTATCCCCCGTTGCATAGTTTGTCGCCGGTGTTGTCTTCTCAAACTGGGTGACCAAATTGGGCTCAAACACTTCCACCCCAAAGAAGTACACCATGGGCCAAATGCCGTCACCCGATGTAGACAGGTTCAAATCAATACTGGTGGCATTGGTGGGGATAACATTGTTGGTCTGGTTCCACGCTGTTAGATCCAGATGGTCAATATCCACCACCATGTTGTAAGGATTGTTAGGATTACGATCCGTTACATGGGACCCATATCGAGAAATGGTACCATTGTAGAAGTTATCAACTGGGTTGACCGCATCAGAGGCAGCAGTCCCGTTAATTGATAATGTATCTCCTGTCACATCCGGTTCACCATCCCCCGCAAAGGCCCCCATAAACACATCAAAGCCAGCGGTGGGTGGTGTCCTTAACCCAGTCAACGTTTGGACATTTCCTGTATCAAAACCTGAGAAGTTATACCCATCAAAAACGGTCATATTCCGCATGGGTTCGGTCACATCTTCGTAAACAACGATCAGAGACCAACCCGCATTGGGATAGGTAAAGCCCGTACCCGTACTGGCCTGTACATTTGCCATGGTATAAGTACCACTGCCCGCAGATTGCACCAGACTAGTCACATCCGTAAAGGAACTGTACACGTCCCATCCAGTTGTGGCCGAGTCGTCAATACTGGTATAGGTGTCAGCAGTAACCGTCTGATAACCGCTGCTCGGTGTGGCCAACAACGCCTCGTTACGCTTACTGGCATCCGGTGCCGCTGTGGTTGCACCGTTAGAAGTACCACCCCAGTAAAGACCCGCGAACAATACACTCGCCCCGGCAGGTATGGTCAAATCAGCCGAGCTAGAGTTAAAAGTACTGCCATCACTGTCAGTATCTAGCATTTGCATCGCTAGACCACCCACGTTGTTACCAACACTACCGTCTGAAAGTGCGGCGGAACAGGTCGCATTGGCGGTATCGCATCTCAACGATGCATTACCAATGGCCGCCATATTACCTTTAGTCTCTACGCTATAGCGCAAACTAAACGGTCTCGGCCCCGTTGGCAATGAGGGATCAATGGGAGGAGCTGTGTCATCTAAAATTAGTTGGGCGCTGTTGAACGTGCCGTCGTCACTAGAAAACGTATCACAAACTTCCAGGGTCCAAGTTCCATTAGAGGCTTTACCATTAAACGAAGCAAGGCTATTGGATGGAGCAGCAGTACGGTCATAGAGAGGTGTTGCTGTAGTATCGGCATTACCATCATTCAGCGCATTTGCAGAACTACTGTCTAAAAGAACATCATATCCAGCAGAACCATCGCTACCATTGCTCGCAATCACTTGTACAGAGGTGCCATCCGGATGCCGCAAGGTAACTTGAATATCTCCCCGGTAGGCATGATCCGCATTAAATCCTAGATTAACGTCCTGAACCGTAAAGTTATCGCCAACCGTAAAGGTACGAACCAAGGGCGAAGCAGGCGAAACACACGAAGTAGTTGTGTTGCTAATGGCACCAGATGACGTATTGTCATAAGTATAGGTGGCAGCCTCAGCCCTTTGAGGCATTGCCCCTAACAGGGTTCCAGCAGAAAGTAATGATAACGTATAAGAGAGTGCGATCTTGCCTGAACGTTTCTTGCCAAATTGAGGCGCACATGAGCTTAGACGTTGCCCATCAACCGGCTTAGTCATTGTCTTTAAATGTTCTAATAACGCTTTCATCACACAATCCCTAAACGTTCCTCAACGCACATGCTCAGTCGATTTGGCTATTGGTAGAAACCCCTCTTTGTGGGGACGTTGTCGTCATCTTTGTGGGGACGTTCCATGGAACGACTCTACAACGAAGACCTAAAATTCTTATTGTTCTATCTGCAAATCTTCTTCTTGATCCACAAAGGTGATTTCCACACCTCGGACATCACTAAACACAAACTCCACCCGACGATTGCGCGCATAGTTCACCCGATCAATTTCCTCTACCAACAGCTCTGTCTCTCCAAACGACCGAATCGTCATCCGCTCAGGAGCAATTCCCTGCTGTATCAGATACCGCCGTGCATTGTTCGCCCGACGTCGAGCCAGATCTTGGTTGTAGGCCACGCTTGCTCTGGAGTCAGTATGCCCATGCAAATCAACAACTATCGATGGATACTGCACCATGACAGCCGCAATTTGGTCCAAAATTACCGCACTATCCGGGTTGATAAAGTCTTCATCCAGACCATAGTGCACATTGCGAGGAACTTCTAGACGGATCACCTCAGGTTCTGGAGCTGGAGGTGCTGGCGGAGCCGGAGGCAATGGCGGAGTCGTGCATTGAACACTCTCAGCAGTTGTCGAAGCCATGCGATTAGGGTGAGTGGTGCTTGTCTCTCCAAGAGCGACAACCATAGTATTGAGAGCTGGTTCAGAGGTGCCGTAGTTCGGATCGGTGGAAGTACCACTAATCACATCACCAGGACGTAGATCTGCTGGAGTGTAAGTAAATGTGCCATCTTCAGTAACATTAACCGTGGCTAATGGTGTTGTCAGCGGCCCATATTCTCCCGTATTACCTCGGGTGAGATAGAGTTGTACTGTAGAGCCAATATCGGCTTTACCTTGGATAACTACCTGACCATCGATGGCAAAGAATTCAGGACTATCGAACTGGGGTGGATTGATCGCACTGTTACCCGTATCTCGCCGCCGCTGATTAGAATCTCGTAGTGGGTTGGGGCCATCACCCCGCTGAAAGTCTTGTACACCTCGATTACGACGGGTGTTAAGATCAATGCTCAACCCTTCTAAATTCTCAAAGCGATTATTCTCAATCACATTGCGCTGGCTGTGGGTAGTGCCCCCTTGGCTAAAGGCAGTCACCACTACACCTGGACCTTTTTGATTAGCAATATGATTATCCCTTACCTGATGATCATTTCCCATCAAATAAATAGCAGCTCGTCGCAGCCGTTGACCATTAAAGCGAATATCGTTGTTGCTAATCTCTACAGCACCCTGGGGTTTAAACAAGAAGATCCCGCTGCCATCATTGCCACACATCAGGTTGCCAGTAATTAGACCATTATTGATGCGCCCCTCTAAACGAATAGCATCAGGCATTCCAGCTAAGCCGTTGTTGACAATTAAGTTCTCAACAATTTCTAAATTCTCGGCCCGTGCCCCAGTAATCACACCACTACCATCATGGTAAGAAATGCGATTGTGTTGAAGTTTTACTCCCTGGCTGTTAAACACAGACACTCCAAAAGCAGAGGGCTGTTTGGGAATGGTGTCATCAGTAGGAATGCCGATCCAGTTTTGTTCAATAATAATTCCCTGGGGTGGATGGTTCTCATCGTAAAAGGAGAAATTGCTAGCCGGAATATCTTGCTGGCTAGTATCCGGTGGTGGCAGTTTATGGGCAATAAAAATATCCGCTGGTGGAGTAGATTCAGTGGCCCTATGCTGTGACGTAAACCCATATAGACTTAGCCCTCGAATGGTGATATCGTCAGCAACGATAGTTAGGCCCCGAAAGACTTCAGCGTCATCAGCGGACGTGATTTCCACCACTGGGATTGCCACTAAAATTTCTGCTGTGGCTGATTTGGTGGCATCGTAACCAGTCTGGGTGGTGCCGTCAATGACTAGGCCAGGCTGAGCTAAAACTGGTAAAAGTGACTGCAGTTCAATAGTCGTGTTATCTGCGGGTAAATCAAAGGCAATAACTGAATTGCCAGAGCTAGGGGTTACTTGTTGCTGTTCTGCGGCACTGAGATCGGTTAAGTTGAGTGTACCGTTTGTAATTGCGATCGCTTCTCGCAACGTCAGCTGCTCATCGGGAGTAATTGGCCCATCCTGAGAGCTATTAACCGTAGCCTGTACCGTAGGAAAATCAAATGCGACTGAAGTTTCAGCAGCGGCAGTAGTTGTTGTCACTGTTGTTAACAGAAGAGCAGTGGCTAAGGTACGAATAGATTTTTGATAGGTCATGGCTCTGGCATCCGAAGCATTAAAGAAGAGAAAATAGAAGATGATTTAGGCCTAAGTATTGATTAGGGTGTTCCATTGAATCCCCTTCCAGGAGGGGAAAAGGTATCGGTCTATGTGTTGAGTGGCGGCAGGACTTAGTTTCATAGTGCTTGCCCGTCAGTAGACTCATCAACTGCCTCGCGATCATTGTCCACTTCACGAGCCTCGGGTATTTTCTCTTCTGTCGATTCATTATCGACTTCAGTATCCTGGGAAGAAGCCTCCTCTACGGCCTGTTCACCTGGAAAGAGGATGTCGGTGGTATCTTCAAAGAAGATAATCGGTTCCTCAGGTTCCAAGGTAGATTCCTGTTGTTGTTCTGGGGCAATGTCTTGCAAACCAAAGCCATCGAACAAGCTATTAATCTTGGCTGATACGCCTATATAAAAACCACTGGCTGTGCGATTTACACCAAAGTCATCATCGTAGGCACCGCCACCACTGTAGCCTCCATAGATGCGCATATCAGGTGTGGGATAATAACCTGCTTCGAGGGCATAGCCAATCTCACTATAGTCTCCAAGACCACCAAACCATCGGGCTTCACCGCTAATATCCCAGCTGTACCCTAACCGATAAGTCGCCCTCAGCTGAGCTAAGTGTAAGTTGTTGTTAGAAACAAAGTCACCGCCCACATCTGCTGGTAGATTAATGCGGGTCTCGGTTGTGCGGAAGGCATATTTGCCGTAGAGTTCCCAACGCCAGTTGGGGGTATAGAGGGCTTCTGCTGAGAATAAATGTTCAGAGGTATCAATGCTGCGACCAAATAAAGCGTTAGTGGGTAACGTGTTGGGGTTGATGCGATGCTCGTAACGGAGTAAGGCATTAAATCGGTCGTCGTTAGGGTCACGGTACGCTAAACCCAGTTTCAGGTTGCTGGTGGTGCCAATGTTGCTGATGCGCTGGTTTGCAGCTCTATTCAGTTGGTAATTGAACAGAGCGCTGACGGCTGGTGTTAATCGTCCTATCGCTGAGGCATTGAGAACGGTATTGGTGCCCTGGGAAGAGTCACGGTGCTCAAAGCGGGCACTGGCTTGTAGGTCTGGGTTGTCTGTATAGGATAGTCCAACACTATAGGTATTAGCATTGATGATACCGAGGGATGAGCCACCTGTACCTACAGCAAAGGGCTGACTAAATTGAGACCCTGCGGCTGTACCACCGAAGATGCTATTAAACGTGCGTTCGTAGCCTAAATCAAGCCGTAAACCAGGGGCTAGATTAAAGCCATGCTCAATCCCGACAGCTCCACCCAGGTGCTGCCCATCAATGCTGCTAAAGCGGCCTCGCAGGGTGGTGTCCTTGCTCAATGAATGTTCTCCAGAGAGATCAACAATGGTGTAGGAGTCGCGATCGCTAAAGCCATTGTCACCATAAAAGATTTGTCCCAATCCCAGATTGATGCCAGGCATCACTTCCCAATCGAGACCAAAATAGGTGCGACTGGGATAAAGTGGATCGCTATCGGAGGAGAGATTTAGCTCATTTTGGGCGCGCAGTGTTAACTTATCGGTTAAATGGGTGGTTAGTCGGGTACGCAGTTGATCGGAACTAGCGCTTAATCGATCGGGGTTAGTGCGGTCGGTGCGATCGCGATGAATCCAATCAAACTCCAGATTGCTATTACCTAGCCGCTGTGCCAGACCTAATGAGTAAGTGGTGAGGGAGTTATCCACCCGTCTGCCGGGTACCGGGTCTTGGCCTGGTTCTAACAAATCTTCGAGATTGATTAATGGCCGCGGTGCTACCCCATCGTTATCCTCATGGTCAAACTGGGCACGAATCGTCGTATCTCTGCTAACTTTGAAATTAGCTTGGGCACCATATCGGGTTTGTCCGGGAACAAAGCTAGTGGTGGCAGCGTTGGTAAAGCCTGAATCAGTAGAACGCCAATAGGCTCGACCATTTAACCAGTCACCGACTGTGCCATCTAACTCGACGCGATAGGCGGAACCACTAATGGGACCAGATAGGTCAAAATCACTTTCTGAATGGGCAATCTCCGCCACCAGACGACTGCTTTCTCCCAAGGAGAACTGGGCATCGGCACCCAATAGGGTAAAGTCTCGATTTCCCTGGTTTTCTCGCAGATAAGATGTTCCTAGCCAAGACTCTTGATTGAGATTACGGTTAAAGTTATATTGCAGCCGCCCAGCTAAAATATTGGTGTTAGTATCTTCCCCTTCATATTGATAGGTCACCACAATACGGCGTAACAATACTGTGCCAAAGTCACCAATAGCCGTCTGAGAGACTGGATCTTCGAACAATAGGGTGCCACGATCGTAGTCAATGTCATAATCGGTGTTGCGGTGCAGGCGTTCTCTTTCAATTATGGTGCCAGGGCGGTCAAGCTCTTCCGTTTCGATATACACCTGCTCACTGCCAGAAATAACTAGCCGTCGTGAGAGAAAATAAAGACCACTGGTGCCATCTGGAGCGATTGTATCTCGCTGAAACCCTTCAATGTTGTCACCATAAAGACCTGTGATCGCCAGATTGCCTAAGTTATAGTTCAGCTTAAAACCATGGAGCTGTCGAGAGGTAGAGGTAAATAGCTGGGATGAGTTAGCAAACTCTTCGGTGTTATAGTCCCCCCACATAATGTAGTCAGCAGTGGCATCTTCGACCGGTGATGTTCGTTCTAAACGCAGGTATAAATTGTCGGTGGAAGGGGTGGTAACATCCATTGTGGAGTCATCACCGTAGACAGGGTAAAGATTGCTACAGCTGCCTGAACTTTGACGGAAAAGAGTTGTTTCTCCACGACAATCTTCATTCAAAGGTCGATCGCTATTAAAGGCCCCTGTCAACAACCACTCACCCAGGTTCCCCATGGTAAAGAGAGAAGCATCTAGATCAAGGCTGTAGTCGTTACCTCCATCTGGGGGCAAGAAGTCCCGCAGACTGCTGTGGAAGTTAGTGCCCCGTGCCCCCCATCTCAGGTCAACAATACCGGTGGCAATACTGGGCCGTTGGGGAGTGATAAACTGCACCTGGTTAAAGGCTTCCAGACCATTGGTGGTGGCCTGTAGTTGGACCATATGGGACTCCAGCGATGATTGTAACTCTGCTGAAAAGCGTCCACCTTTGGCTTCTACCTGGAAGCCTGGCTGATCCGGGGCGTGGTCTACACCGACAAATTCACCATCAGTCGATTCAAGCGTAACGATTGCATCCCAGTTAGAGACATTGCCATGGCTGTCGATTAAGCGACCTTGTAGTGTAGCCGTTGATCGTCCATCTGCTGGAATCTGAGACTCCCGAGAGCGAAGCGTCATCTCTACCGGAGCACCTCTGACTTCTACATCAGTCGATTGTAATATGCTCCCATCACTAGGATGTACTACTGTGATCGTATTGTTACCCTCTGCCAGGGCAACACCATACCAGGTCTGGGTGACTAGACCTGTAGTGGGGTTAGACTCTGTTCGACCAATGAGGTCGTTGCTAACTGCCTGATCATTGACCTGTAACTGAATATCAGCCGTGGTTGGAAAGCGAACAATAACTGTGATTGCAGGGACATCTACAACGCTGCCCACCGTTGGATTTAAGATTTCGATCTGATCACTGGAAACAGCTTGGGATAGATCTGGACTAGGTCCAATCAGATCTTCTATATCCGATTGTTCTGAAACAGTCACATTTGTTTCAGGGGGCGTTGGAGAAAATAGCTCAGGTTCAACGGTCTCAGGTGTCTCCGTAGAAGATGGTTTAGCTTCAACGGAAGGTGGGGTTAAGAATTGTGGTCTAATTGGGGTTAGGGATGGAGGAGATTCAATGTCTATGTTTTGGGCCTCTACCACCGACTGTGTTGGGGCCTCTATCACCGACTGCGTTGGTGACTCTGCCGATTGCTCGTCTGATTCCTGGTCATCTGACGCCTGGTTATCAGCCAGAACTGTAGGCGATATCTCAGTGGAGGATGAGTTAGAAAACTGAGGGATGCCCGAGGTTAATGATGGGAAGACTAATGTGGCTGTGTCACCGCTTTCTATAGCTGTACTGCGAAGAGATAACCCCAGCAGATCAGGGCCTGTTTTGAGGGATGAGAACTTTGGCTCTAAAAATGTTTCAGGACCTGCTGTGTTTGGCCTATCTTCATGGAGAGAGATAGCTGCAAAACTGCCAGGAACAGCTTCATAAGCTGAATTAGGAGAAACAGGCTCAGGTATATCCTGTGAGGCATAGGCCCAACTATCAATTGATACTGCTGATAAGGCAACTGAGCTAGCTAAAACGCTCCAATAGTAAACTTTAGGGTGGCGAGTTAATGACATTATTTAGCTTCCTCCTGGAACGTGGGCGTGACGCCAAAGTTCATGCGTACCATGCCACCGGGAGCAATATTCACCATCCGAGACTGGCTGTTGCGTTCGTTAAAGTAAAGGTTGGGGGCCAGGGTATAACCGGGTAAACTTGTTAAATCTAGAACTCCACTGCGAGTACCCGGTAACATACACTCTACGGAGTACAAACCATCGGCGTCGGTAACAATCCGGTTGCCATCATCTAAGAAGACCACGGCATTGGGGATACCAGCCTCACCCGGCTGCTGTTCTCCATCAAAGTTTTTATCAACAAAGACGCGACCAATTAACGTGGCACAATCTGTGAGAATCCCTGGGTCGATGATGAGTCGATGAATACTGGGACCATCTTGCACAAAGAATTGATTGTCACTACGTTCAGCGGAGACAGATGCGGAGTTCTCACCATCACCACGCAACGCATCGGGAGTAACGCGAACAGCATAGAGAACGCTCATGCTTTCATCAACTGGTAAAGGTGTTGTAGTTGTGAAGATGACTTCAGAACCCGACGCTTGAGCATCCAGAGCAACAGTTTGTTCGTTGAGTACGCCTGTAACAGACTCTGGAATTAGTTGAAATCCTTGGGGGAGAATGTCCTCAACGGCAATAGATTCGAGGTCAATATCGGTTAGATTTCGTAACTCTAACCGATAAACAACGGTATCGCCTGGTTGAGCTGCCGCTCGGTCAGCTGTTTTTGTAATGCTAACTTGGTTAGGATCGCACATCACCATGCCAAGGGCCAGGGAGAATAAGTTCAACCCTTGAGTCTCAGCATTAAAGACTTCAACAACTGTTTCGCTAACTTGGCTACCGCCGCTAGTCCCGATGGGGATGCCATCTAATGCGGTCGCAGTATACCGAATAATGGAGTTGTTAACACCACCGGTACTGGTGACAAGCTCTAACTTGATACGACGCTGGGGGAAAACAGAATCTGCTGGTGAATTGACAACAAGAATGTATTGAGCATCCGTACTGGTTTGGGTTAAACCTGCATTGATCGGGCTTTGCAAGGGGGTATCAGGGTCAAATAAGAAGTTATATTGTCCGGCATCGGCATTGGTTAAGAAAAAGGGATTGCTGTTCTCTATGTTGGGGGCTTTACCGCCAGGAGTTCCGTTGTTTTCAATGTCGGGAACCTCTGTACCAGTGAGTGGAACAATGGGACCTAACTCTAAACCACTGGCATCGGGCTCATATAGAGCAACGGAGAAACCGTCATAGTTAGGTAACAAGTCTCCGTTACAGCCTAAAATCTGCCCCAGTGGATCGATCAAGCTTGCAGTTTCAACAGCAATCTCTGCAGATGTGCCACCAAGAGAGATGTTGCGCTCAGCATCTCTATAACTAAAAGCAGCCCGGTTATTAATTTCAGCAGCTCTTGCGATCGCAATAAATGGTGCCTGACCAAAGCTGCCTGCCAACAAGACAGCTATCATTCGATGCATCCAGTTGCGCCAAGCACCTGGTTTGGGTTTAGGTGGTTGGGATAACTTCATTTTTAGCCTCAAACCTGAATATTTAAAGAACTAGCGTTAGTTGCAGTTGTTGCTTGGTGCAAATTTGCCAGGGAGCACTGATGCGATCGCAACAAGATCCATAAAGTAAGCACGACAATTTTTAAGGGCTTATGCCCTTCATGCATGGTTGCAATCTTGTCAGACACTTTTAGGAAAGGATTAGCTGGCTGAACATTTCATAGAAATTCTGGTTGCTTGTTCCCGATCTCGCAGGGCAACCATAAGGGATTACTTCTACGAGATGGACTATTTTGAATCGGGTTTACTGAATTCGGATCTAGCCTCAGAAATTAAGCACCCACCTAATCTTTTAGGGGGAATACTTTGCTCAATGTCTAAGGTGTTCAGTCTATCTTCTGGGTAATAACTGAATTGCAGAGATTCCTTTGACTTCAGGGGTTAGTCGTCAAAGATGAAACTGTTCATAAGTTCTTCAGAGAGATATGGGTAGCAATAAAATCCCTAATTGATTCTCCTGAAAAAATGAGAGTATTTCTCGATATCGGAGAATTGTTTTGGTATGAAGGGTTTTGTAGGAGGAGAATTTTTAACTCTCCTCCTCAAGTTTGAGGTTACTGAACCTTCACGTTATAGAATGCCTTGACGGCCTGGGCAGAAGCGAGATCGTCGCTCAAGTTCCACTGAACATGGGTATACATATCAGCAGGGGCAGGCTGTTCTTCAACCGTACCATCGGGCAATGTAACTTCGACCACGGGCTCAGCCACAAAGCTTTCGCCACCATCAATGCTGTAGACAATCTCGGCATTGCCATTAACCTCAGCAGAATTCAGCTCATAAACAGTCTGAGTAGGAATAGGCTGAGTAATGGACAATCCTTTGGCTTCTACATCACCGGAGTTAGAGCCATCTACGGTATAGCGTAGAACATCATTAGGCTGAACCGTGACTTTACCTTCAAGGGCTTCCCAAGAAATTGTCTCTTGGCCATTTGAATTAAGTTCCACAACCTGCTTTGCAGCACTGAGGGTCAGTTTGACCTCAGGCCGCAGAACAGCCTGGACAATAGCATCGGTAACATCTTGCAATTGTGCCAACACTGGCTGATTCATTGCAAATGGGACTGTTCCCACCAAGGCAAGGGCACTTAAGCCCAAGAACAAACGCTTCTTTGCAAAAAGACGTTGCATCATAATTACTCTCGTTTAACTTCAAAAATTTTGCAAGGTTCAAGGTTTGACCTTGGAGCAAGGGACAAACTCTATCAGATCATTCCCTTGCTCCAGGGAATGCATCAGGCTTAGTTAATACGACGTTCAAACTCAACGTAGCCAGTCTCTAAGGGCTCAATATCACCCTCAATGTCAAAGGCATACTTAGTGCTGTCTGTGTTGTAAGACGTCCCTGAGATTTCAGTCGTTGGCGTAGCCGTGTCTGGGTTAAAGGCTGGATTGCCAGTCGTGCCGCCACCGTCGCAAACTGGACCACCACTGTAGAATAAGACACTGCCTGTGGAGCCATCGTCTAGATTAGTCAAGTCCACGGAGCTGGGAACATGACGAGTATCCAGGTCGCCATTTGTGTCATTGTCAAAGGCCCAGTTATTGGCGTCTGCAACTGCACCGGAACAACCCAACTCAGTACCATCCTCAAGGATAGTCAGGTCAGAGGCTGTCAATAGAACGTTGCCCTGCATTGGTGCAATCTCAGTTTCAGAGATATTACGGTAAGTCACTCGATAGCGGATGTGGTTACCAGGGGCAGGATTACCAGAGACCGCTGGCCCATCTCCCTGAATGACCTGGGCTGTCTTAACCAATTCCAGGAAGCCGGTATAAACACGGTCAATGGTGACGTTGGTAGTCGTTGACGCATCTAAACCAGTATCAATGCTAGCTGGATCACTCGGATCAGTGACCTCAGAAACGCCGACAAATGTGGCTTCGATGGGTACGGGGAAGTTATCGAGCTCGTCAATATTCGTGGGATCGTTGGGTAGATCCACCTCAACACCGTAGTCAAACTCGTCGTCACCACCGGGAACACCATCATCGGCTCGCAGGGGAACAATTACATCCGGATCGGCTGGATTGGTCTTAGACCAGGTGCCAGCAGTGTACTCATATTCAACCCGACTACCATCAGGAGCGATGATCGTGGCTGTTGTCCCATCGGGTAAGTCAGCTGGATCCTGAGGTGCAATGGGCTCTAAACGGACCCAACCATCTTCAGTGGTGTTGACTGCCGGATCGGGGTCAGTATCGTTATTGGCTACCGTATTGGTAAAGGACACAACCGGTGGATCACCATCAGAATAGGGTGCAGATTTATTGGTAAAGTCATCGTTGGTGCCAGTGGGACCCACTGCATCAGGGGCACCGTCAGGACCATTCAGGATATCGGGCTCAGGTTCTGATACCAGGGTGACAATGATAGCCTCACCATCACCGTCGGTGTTATCTCCGGTGTTGTCATCACCGGGAACGGTGGGGGTGTCACTACCGGGGTCTACGCCTTTCTCTAGGAGATCAGAGGGGTCTTCAATGTGGCCATCGTCTGGTGTGAAGCCCTCTGGTAGAGGTGTGCTGGGGTCATCAATCACTTCAGGATTAAAGTCACTGAAGGTATCCGTATCAGGATCGTAGTTACTGGGGGTGTCATCACCAGATTCATCCAGTACGGGGAAGCTGAGGGACTCATCTTCTGGTGTTAATGGATCATCTACTGCACCAGAACCGACAACCTGGGCAATGTTAGCAACGGTCAGAGGTGTGGCGGTGGGGTCAACGCCGTCAGCAACAACTGTGATTGTGAACCCAGTTACTACAGGATCGGTGATTGCGATCGCTGTGTTCGCAGGTCCGATGAAACCAACACGTGTTGTTGCCGCTGCTCCTGGATCAGCAATGCTCCAAGTCGCCTCAAGGGCTGTATCGGTGAGCGGATCGGAGAGGTTACTGGTGGAATAAACAACGGTCCAACCAGCGGGTGGGTTGGCGCTTTGTAGCGATGTGCCAACCGGAATGGCATCGGACACTAACACATGCTTATCTGGCAACCCATTAATGGAGATCGGTTGTAGATCAGCTGCGATCGCATCACTGCCTGTTGGCATAGAAGCCTGATCTAAAACATCAACTTCCAGGTTGTAAGTAATGGTGTCGTCCGTTGGACTCGCCCCATTAACGGTATGGCTACCGATAGACTTCTTAATCTCAACCAAAGGCTGCTGTAGAGGATCTTCACCAATGGTAATTTCACCCGTAGCACTGGCTTCACGCTCACCGTTAGCAGGCTCATCAGGCCCTGCTTCAGAATCAGTTTGACCAGGAGTATTGCTGGCTAATGGATCAGTGTCTACACCTGCAGCACCTGTGGGATTGGCAGCATCAGTAGCATCGTTATCATCGGTGAAGACGCTACCACCAGAGGAATCGTAGGGTTGGTTTTGACCATCACCAGGGGTGTCACCATATTGCACGGTAACAATGTCATCATCTTGGGCACTGGTGGAAACCTGAACGACAACCTGGACATTAAAAGACTCACCTGACTGGACATCTTCAATATCTGTCCGGTTAGTAATAGCTGTCTCATAAGTCCCATCGTTATCGAGGTCAGCCATAATGCTAACCACACTGTCAACAGGACCGGTAAAGTTGGCAACGGCAGGTAGACTAATGTCAGTTTCGTCGTTACCTACGTTAGTGACTTCAAAGATAAACTCTAGTTGTTCACCAGGTCCCGGTGGATCTGCATCTGGAGTAACTTCTTGCGCAGCCGTGTTTACAACCGTGATACCGGCAATCTCAGCGACTTCAACCGTGACTGTATTAGACGTAGAGGTTTGCGGTGTGCCATCGGGATCACGATAGGTGGCAGTGGCAGTGTTACTAATTTGTGTGCCAGCAGCAGTCCCTTCTGCCAACACAATACTCACTAGGTTAAACACACCGCCAATGGCAAGTGCGGATGCAATAACTGGCTTGCAAAGCTGCCAGCTCAGTTTCTTAGAATGTCTATTCTGTGTCATTATTTCTGAGAACCAATGAATAAATTGAGCAGGTTAGAGAACCACTTTCTTGAAATCAAAGGGCTTATTAGGGGGCGGCGACAGATAATTAAGACTGGAACTACTCACTATGAGGGGCAATTCAGTAGTTCTAGACTC
This sequence comes from Leptolyngbya sp. PCC 7375, assembly GCF_000316115.1. GTDB lineage: Bacteria > Cyanobacteriota > Cyanobacteriia > Phormidesmidales > Phormidesmidaceae > Leptothoe. The sequence goes on along the minus strand of NZ_JH993797.1, from coordinate 5,362,195 downwards.
AGGGTGATAAAACTCAAGTAGCCATAAGAGAGTTTTTTGCCTAATTGTCTAAAATTTCCTAAGCTCTCTACTAATAATTGATTCTGATTATTAGAGAACTTTCAGGAAGAATCTGTCCAGTTTGTGTCAAATAAAAAGAGTATTTTGAACTTTCTTATTGATGAAAGATTTGAAGTTCCATCGCTCTTGTTATTTGCAACTAAATGCCCGCACATATATTTGATACCCTTTTTTGGGGAGTTTACAGCTAAGTCACATCACCTATTTTGACGACTAAATTAACGTGGTTTCACAGATAGGAATATGATTTTTTTGTACGTTTGAATTGTCTTTAAACGTAATAGGAAAAGTTTTTGAGATCCTACGTAGGTGTTTTTTCTAGTTTCTTTTGAGAGGGCGTTTTTTGTCAGGATATTTACTTGATGTCCAACGATAAAAAGGCGAACCCGTTTAACGGGTTCGCCTTTTTATCGTTGGATGATGTGGTCGTTTTTCCCTATTCAACCTCAAAGGGGGGGAAACTCACAATATACCGATAACCATGATTTGATGAACCTTGAATCGTAATTTCACCGCCATGGATGTCGGTTAGCTGTTGACTCAGTAGTAGACCTAATTCTTGTCGTAAATCAGTAGGTGTAGAGTCTTCTGTGAGGTCATTTGTGTCCAATGGAGACAGGCTCTCTACGATCTCAAATCCATAGGTGGTGTCTAACGGTTTTGTCGAGGGCAAAAGTTTGTTTTGTTGCCCCCAGCTCAAGACTGATTGAGGTAAGTCTTCTCCTAGCCATGGATTAGAGACCCATGTCGCTAGAGTCAAGCGTTCGTCTTTGCGAGAGATGTGGAGACGTACGGTGCTACCGCTAGTGGAGGCTTTAGCAATGCTGAGGATGAGGTGATAGAGCAATTGTTTAATAATGCGTTTGTCAAGCACCCAGATGCGCGATCCTGGCTCTACTGTTAAATTAAAGCTGATTTCTTGTTCTCTAGCTCTTGATTCGATGGGCTGGAGGCTTTGCTGAGCTAGCATTTCAATGTCTACGGGAGCGAGCAGTAACTCACAGGGGGGATTGTTGAGTGCCCCTAATTCCATAATCTCGTTGGTTAGCGAGAGTAGATTTTGACTGCTGTGCAAGACAATGTTTGCATATTCCTGTTGTTTCTGAGTCAGTGGCCCATAAATTTCTCGGCTTAACATGCTAGCCATGCCGGTGATGGCCGTTAGTGGGTTGCGTAGATCCTGAGTAAGCTGGGATATCAAATTTGTGCGCAGGGTGTTGATGCGACTTTGACGTTGCTTATCTGAGGATGTTAAATAGTCGTTGCTTTCTGTAGGTTGTTGAATCTTTCCATCTTTTAGCCAGCATTGTTTCTCATATTCACTCATTGCCCATCGTGCATTGAGTTCTAGGATAGCTAAATCTTGTTGAGTATATTGATGTGGCATGATATCCATGACCTCCAATGTGCCAATGCAGCACCTTTCAGAAGTCATGAGGGGCACCCCTAAGTAAGCTTGGACACCATATCTCTGTACCAAAAGACTTTCGCGAAATGCTGGATGTTGAGCTACATCCGATAGCATCAATGACTGACCACTATCTACTACCTGGATGCCAAAGGATTCTATCTTTGGCAGTTCACGGGTAGCAGCTAGCTGATTCATTAACCCTAAGCTAGATAACCCCATGGTGGCTTTGAATAGTTGGTTTTGTCTGTCAAATACACTGATTAAACAGATCGGAGCTGCTAGCAAACGAGAAACGCACTGAGCCGCTTCTTCAAAAATAGGAATTGGCTTGGATGTATCCAGTCTAAGTTGTTCAATGATACTTAGACGTATTTGCTCTCGTGCCATGGGAGACGTTCCATCCAGTGAACATACGGGGCGATGACCAATGGGTTGTTGATTTGGCTGACTATTTGTTGCAGCTGGGGTAACGCCGTAGTGCATTGCAATACTACTAAAAGGGTGGGATCTTGATGACTACATCGTTCCCGAAACGTTATGTTATTGAACGTTAAAGCTCTATAAAACAAGTAATTTGGATATTTTTAACTGAATCTTTAATGAACTCTTTAAATCGATAACACTATCAATTGATTAATGAAGATAGGGTACTCGACATGCTGATGATGAATACGCTAAAGACGCTGTTGTATAGATACATAATCGATGTCAGCTGAAAGCGTTAGTAACGGCTTCTATGGGTGGCTTGTACAGGACTGCGAATGGCCGGGGTAATGTGGTGTAAAACCGATGCCATTGGTTAGTCATTAGCTAATCAATTTGATAGAGTCTGAAGCGATGGAGCATTGATAGAGCATTGGGGTAGAGTGGTATAGCCTGTCTGGAGCCTCAGACCCCAGGGGTTAATCGTTTGATGTCAACACTTTGGGACGTTTACTATGCAACCTGCCCTAGCCGTCGGCACTCTTTTGCAAAATCGATACCGTATTGTCCGGTTGCTTGGTCAGGGGGGCTTTGGGCGAACCTATCTAACCAAAGATCAGGGACGCTTTGAGGAGGAGTGCGTAATTAAGGAGTTCATGCCTCCAGCAGGGGGCGATCGCTTTTCGAGTAAGGCGGCTCAGTTATTCCAGCGGGAAGCCGAAATTTTATATCAGATTAGCCATCCTCAGATTCCTGAGTTTCGTGCAAGTTTTGAGCAGGATCAGCGCTTATTTTTGGTCCAGGAGCATATTGAAGGCCTGACCTATCGGGAAATTTTGCAACAGCGGCCGGGACAGGCATTTTCGGAAACAGAGATCCGGGCTTTTCTCGGACAGTTGCTACCGGTTTTGGCTCATATTCATGCCAAAGGCATTATTCATCGAGATATTAGCCCTGACAATATTATTCTGCGACGCAGTGACCAAAAGCCTGTACTGATTGATTTTGGTGTTGTTAAAGAAGTCGTCACTCGCTTACAGACAGGGACAACGGCTGTGCAAGCGACAACGGTAGGGAAAGCGGGATATGCCCCTAGCGAACAGCTACAGTCAGGGCGAGCTTATCCCAGTAGTGACTTATATGCGCTGGCTGTAACTGTTTTAGTCCTACTGACGGGTAGAGAACCCCATGAGCTATTTGACGATACGACTCTAGGTTGGAAATGGCGGTCGTTTACTCAAGTCAGCGATCAGTTAGCTGCTGTGTTAGATAAAGCGTTGAGTTATCGGCCTGGCGATCGCTATCAATCTGTCAGCGATATGGTGCAGGCATTGCAAGGGGGGATGGCTGCGCCTAGATCTCCTCAAAGTCCTGCGGTCAGAGGGCAGCAGCAATCGCCAATTTCTGAGATGCGTACGGTTGCAGTGGGCAGCCCCATGGCGACTACAGGGGTTCCAACTCAGGCAGTGCCCGCGTCTCGTACCCCTAAGACGCGGGTGGTAACGTCTACACAACGTCGGGAGACCATGGATAATCCATTGGTCTTAATTGCCCTATTTATAGGTGCAATCATTTTGGCGGGCTTTGGTGGTTGGGCTGTTGTTAATTATGTATTAAAGCCTTCTCCACCCGAGGTGTCAGATGGTGGGGTCCAACCTTTGCCGTTCCCAGAAGATCTAGACGATCAGCCTAGTCAGCCTGATGCGCCTACTCCTGAGCCGTTAGATCCACCGATTGAAGATGGGCCAGCTGACTATACAACTTCACTCGCTCTAGCTGTTGGCGATCGGAAAACTGTTGAAGGAGGAATAAAAGAAGGCGAAACCGTTAACTATCAAGTAGAGGCTGAGGCGGGTCAGACCCTGCGGGCAACGCTAGAAGGTGAGGGTGTGGTGTTTTCGGTATTAAATGCCGAAGGAAAGGCATTACGCGGTGCTCGCCAAGTGTTGGATTGGGAGGGAGACTTACCAGAGGATGGTCTTTATACAGTACAGATTCAGACGACTCGCGGTACGGAACAAGGAACCTATGAGTTAGGTGTTGCTCTGGAAGGTCTGGCTGATGATGGGGAGACAATTGATGACACAACTGGTGATGAATCATCATCGACTGATCCGTCTGAGGGAGGGGATGCTACGGACGATGGCTCTAGCGATCAGCGACCTGATGAAGAAGAGGGTGGCGAAGCAGACGTGCAGGAACAGGTATCTACCCAGCGAGTTCAATTTCCTGAAGGGCAGACGGGGACATTGTTAGCCAATTCAGTCGGACCCGGTAGAGTGCAACGCTACATGGTGAATGCCAACCAGGGACAGGTCATTACCGTGAAAATTACTCAAGCCAGTGGTCCTGTAACCTTCGATGTGACTTTTCCGGGGGGAGAAGCGATTGCTGAGGCTGAAGGGGTGTTGTATTGGAACAGTGTTTTACCTTTGGGAGGTGATTATGCTGTAGATGTGCGAGCTAGCAGTGAGGCGGACTTTACCTTGGATGTTCAGATTGTTGGCCAAGGAACCCAGAGCCCTTAGGGTAGATATTGCCTTTATATTGAAGAAAAATCGTGGGGTGGGTACGACCTACCATTGTGTGAATAGTGAGTGGATTATTAATTGCAGCGACGGATACGGAGTGTGGCAAGACGGTTTTAACCTGTGCGCTGATCGCCTACTGGCAGCAGTATTGTGCGTCGCGTCGCCTGGGGGTGTTAAAACCAGTCCAAGCCGGTGAAGGTGATCGTGAATTATTCCAGCAAATATTTAATCTGGAGCAATCGCTTGATGAGTTAAACCCTGTGTTTTATGGGGCTCCGTTGGCACCGCCGATTGCAGCAGCCCTAGAGAATACGACGGTAGATTTAGCCCCGGCATGGCAACGTTATACGGTTCTAGATAAAGAATGTGATTGGGTGCTGGTGGAAGGTTTAGGCGGGTTGGGATCTCCGGTGACTAATGAGCTGCTCGTGGCGGATCTGGCCGCAGATTGGCGGTTGCCAGTGGTGTTGGTGGTGCCGGTGAAATTGGGTGCGATCGCAGCCACCGTCGCCAACGTAGCCCTCGCCCGTCAACACCGGCTGCAGCTTCAAGGTATTGTCCTGAATTGCACGACACCTGAAGCCGAAGATAAAGTGGAGCAACTCACCCCACCAGAAATGATTAGTGACCTGACCCGTATTCCAGTGCTGGGGGTATTGCCCCATTTTGACGATCCAACAGACTTGGCGCAGCTGAGTGCAGCTGCGCGTGGGCTGAGCCTTGAAGCCATAATGCCCCAGCCATTTTGGGTGGCTTAATCGTATTGAAAGGCAGTGTTGGAACCAGATATGGGTGGTATACAGCTTTAGAAGACCTAGCTCCTCCAGAATTTATATACTGAGCTTATAAATGTGTCTGCTAAGGTCCTATGGTTTCAACGCTGCCTGCCAATACGCGAATTTCTAAAGCTCCGCCTCAAGTGCGGGACAACATTAAAACTCTGCAATCGCAATTGGTGGAGTGGCGGCGTCATCTACATCAGCGCCCAGAGCTAGGGTTTGAAGAGACCATAACGGCTGACTTTATCACTCAGCAGCTGACTCGGTGGGGCATTGAACACCAAACTGGCATTGCTAAAACCGGTATTGTCGCTACTATCCAAGGCTCTCGCCCTGGGCCAGTGCTGGCGATTCGAGCTGATATGGATGCTCTGCCCATACAAGAGCTGAACCAGGTGCCTTATCGCTCGCTCCATAGCGGTAAAATGCATGCCTGCGGCCATGATGGTCATGTCACCATTGCTTTGGGGACAGCCCATTATCTAGCGCTGCACCGCGATACCTTTGCTGGAATAGTTAAAATTATTTTTCAACCTGCAGAAGAAGGGCCTGGCGGTGCCAAACCCATGATTGAGGCTGGCGTGCTCAGCCAGCCTGAGGTTGACGCTATTATTGGTCTGCACATTTGGAATAATTTACCTTTGGGAACAGTGGGTGTGCGCAGTGGCCCACTGATGGCCGCTACTGAATATTTTCACTGCACGATTCAAGGGCGTGGAGGGCATGGGGCTTTGCCACATCAGACCGTTGATTCTATTGTGGTTGGGGCACAGGTGGTGACCGCATTACAAACCATTGTGGCCCGTAACATTAGCCCCATTGAGTCTGCTGTTGTTACCGTCGGAGAATTTCAGGCTGGCACAGCGGTAAATGTGATTGCTAATAGTGCACGTCTCAGCGGCACTGTGCGCTACTTTAACCCAGCGTATCGAGACTTGTTGCCAGAGCGCATGGAAGCCATCATTGCTGGAGTGTGTCAGGCCCATGGAGCCAGCTACCAGTTTGACTATATTCGGTTGTATCCACCGGTCATTAATAATGCGACCATTGCTGAGTTGGTTAAATCTGTTGCGAGTTCGGTGATTGAAACGCCTGCTGGTGTGGTGCCAGAATGCCAGACCATGGGCGGTGAGGATATGTCATTTTTCTTGCAAGAGAAACCCGGTTGTTATTTCTTTTTAGGATCGGCAAATCCTGATTTAAATCTGGCATATCCCCATCATCACCCCCGGTTTGACTTTGATGAAACAGTTTTAGGAACAGGTGTGGAAATATTTGTACGATGTGTTGAGCGCTTTTGCCAACAGAAATAAACAGGTAGGGGCATTGCATGCGATGCTCCTACCTGTTGAACGCCCGATATGGGGAGAATGCGTTTGGCCCACCATTGAACAGTAAAAATTAATGAGAACAATACATACAGTTCAATCAGAGCAAGCAACAGCAGAGCCTTGTTGGCGAGGTACCCTGGATCTTCGCTTCGCCCATATGAATGGCAGAACTTTTCCTGCAAAGAGTTTCAGCACATCTCCATTACGTATTCAGCGACCTTTTTACCCGGCGGCGGCCCCAGGAAATTGTCAAAGTGTGATTGTCCATACGGCAGGGGGAATGGTGGGGGGCGATCAGCTGGATATGGTGATCACGGCTGAGGCTGATACTCAGGTCTTAGTGACCACAGCGGCAGCCCATAAGGTATATCGCAGTCAGGGGGATTGGGCACAGCAGACGATTCAGCTCACGGTTGCCAGTGATGCCTATGTGGAATGGCTGCCTCAGGAGCTGATTTTGTTTGATGGGGGACGGTTTCAACAATCCCTGAAAGTAGATTTAGAGCCTGGTGGGGTATGGCTGAGCTGGGATATTACTCGGTTTGGGCGCAGTGCCAGGGGAGAGACGCTGACGACTGGACAGTGGCGATCGCAAACCGAAATCTGGCAGCAGGGCACTCCCCTATGGATCGACCAACAGCAGCTTTTAGGGGGTTCTGAGGTCCTGGTTAGTCGGAATGGATTAGCTGGATATCCAGTCGTCGGCACGTTTTTGTTATTGGGTAAGTCCATTACTCCAGAACATCTCAGTGCCATCAGAACTCGTCTTAATTTAAAGGGCCTAACGGGGTGTGACGCCGGTGTTACCCAATTAGAACAGGGACTGGTGGCCCGTTACCGAGGCTCCTCTAGTCAAATCGCTCGACAGTATTTTATTGATATCTGGCAATATTTGCGAGCCAAAGTGCTGGGCCAGAAAAGCTATATACCAAGGGTTTGGGGAGTTTAATCTGCTTTTGTGTTGTCAGGTGGGCTGTGCCCACCCTACCTATTATTTAGATAACGTTTAGCTCTAAGTTGACCGCAGCAGATCCTGGTTTAATATCTCTGTTGTGGTTAGTCTCCGTCGCATCCTATGCAACTCACTCCTCAAGAAAAAGATAAGCTGCTGATTTTTACGGCTGCTTTGGTGGCCGAGCGTCGTAAAGAGCGAGGGCTAAAGCTTAACCACCCAGAATCTGTGGCCTATATTTCTGCCGCAATTTTAGAAGGCGCGCGCGATGGCCGGACAGTGGCTGACTTGATGACCTACGGCACAACGTTACTGAGCCGTAATGATGTCATGGATGGCGTGGCGGAAATGATTCACGAAGTTCAGGTGGAAGCGACGTTCCCAGATGGTACTAAGCTGGTTACCGTACATAATCCAATTCAGTAGAAGACGTTGCATGCAACGTCTGTACATTCAAAATTCGATTGTTTAGGCGTTTTTATGGTTGAGTCCGATGGTTCTGATGGTTTTATAAGTTCTGGTGGCGGTTTTCAGGATATAGACCTGGATCAGGAAAGTCGTACCCATGTGTTGGAGGCGATTGCTGAGGCCTTAGACCGCTATGCGTTTCCAGAAGCGGCGGCAAAAGCTCAGGCAGATATTCGACAACGGCTGAGCGAGGGCGGCTACAGCGACATTGTTAGCGGACATCAGTTTGCAGAAACCCTAACCAATCAGCTGCAAACCCTGACTGAGGATCAGAGTATTCAGGTGTATTTTAGCCCTGCATCGCTGCCTGATTTAAATGCTGATACACCACCGACGGCTGAAGAGCTGGCCTATCAGAAGCAACAAAGCCAGCGTCGTAACTTTGATATCAATCAGGTGGAACGACTGTCAGGCAATTTAGGATTTTTGCAGCTCTATGGGTTTGAACCACCCGAATTTGCTGGGGAAACCTTAGCGGCGGCTATGGCCTTTGTGGCGAATACAGACGGCTTAATCATTGACCTACGTTATAACCGGGGTGGTTCGCCGGGAATGGTAGCACTGCTGTGTAGCTATCTTTTACCCGCTTATCCAGCCGTTCACCTGAGCGATGTGCATTGGCCTTCGGAACAACGCACTCAACAAAGTTGGACATCGGCCTATGTAGGGGGGCCGCGTTATCTGGACCGATCTGTCTATGTTTTGACTGGGCCAGAAACGGCGACAGCAGCTGAGGAATTTGCCTATACACTGAAACAGCTTGATCGGATTACGTTAATTGGCGAAACAACGGCTGGAAAAGCTAATCCAGGAGCTGGTCAGCGGTTACATGACCATTTTTGGATGTTCTTGCCCACAGGTCAGGTGCTTAGCCCAATAACGGGTAGAAATTGGGAGGGTAGTGGCGTATTGCCAGATTTTAAGGTACCGATAGAACTAGCCATGAAAGTTGCCCACTATATGGGATTAACCGACTTAAGTAAAAAGCCTGGAGCCCTGGATCGAGAGCTGGAAGCTGCTCTAGAAACAGTGAAAAAGCAACTGGATCAAATGCAGCAAGATTTAATTAGTCAGCTTGGAGGATTACGATAATGTCTGGTAGTTCTACCGTTGTTCCTGGGGAACTGTTGCCCGCAGAAGGCGACATTGAACTTAATGCCGGTCGCCCAACTGTCACGTTAACTGTGGCTAACAGCGGGGATCGCCCCATTCAAGTTGGTTCGCATTTTCATTTCTATGAAGTGAATAATGCGTTGCAATTTGATCGAGATCAGACCAAGGGAATGCGTCTAGATATTCCGGCGGGGACAGCAGTCAGGTTTGAACCAGGGGATGAGCGCTCTGTAACATTGGTTGCTTTGGCAGGAGAGCGTAGAGTCTATGGATTTAACCAACGGATAGAAGGTAGCGTGTAGGACTGCTAAAAAATCAGCACTTTGTTCAGTGACAACACAACAAAACGTTGATTATGTCTGATATAGGGATTAACTCCTTGAATCAGGAAAATGTCTCCTGGATAGAGCTGAAAATTTGTCCACATCCAGAGCTGTCATTGCTTCGTAGAGGGAACGATTAGTTTGGATGTGATGTGAATGCCGATGTGTTCTGTCTCTGGCGGTATCTGGTCCAACCGGGCGACCACACCTGTTAAATGTGTTCTGAGATTAACTGACGTTGACTATGTTACGACTACACCATTTTGCTGCAATTGCTTGCCTACAAGGAGCATTGCTCTTGGGTAATGTGCCAGTATTGGGGCAACCATCTGATGAAGCTGTAGGGTTACCAGCGGCCATTACGCCTAACTTAGAAGGGATTGTAGACCTTGCAGAGACAGACTTGCCTCTCGGTGTAGGCTACCTATCCCCACGTCGTCGTGCCGGTGTGCAGGCGAACTGGTTGTCGGAGGTGGAACTGCCGCTTTACAGCGAGCCCGGTGGCGATCATTGGGGCTGGATTTGGCAAGGTTGGCTAATTCCCAATGGGCAACAGGCGTTTGCCATTGGTCGTGATGCCAGCTTTACGATGGTTAGTGTAGACCCGCTACTGCTTGCATTTCCTGTGCTAGAAGCCCGTGAAGATGGCTGGTTGCAACTGCAATATACCAATGGTGGCAGTGCGTGGATTCACCGTGAACAATTGGATGATCGCGGCATGGAACTCTCGTTTTATTCCTGGGCAGATCGATTGGCTGAAGCTGATATCGTAGCTTTGAGAAATAGAAATGATGCTCAAGTTTTGCGATCGCAACCCGAACGAGGTCGCAACGTCCTGAGCCTGGTTAGTCCCAGCAGCCTGATCGAACCCTTGGAAGTCAAAGACAACTGGATTCGTGTCCGTGTTACTCGCCCCGCCAATGGTTGTGAACCCCTAGCGGGTGCTAGTGAGCAAGAAGGCTGGCTACAGTGGAAAGACAGCGATGGGGAAGTGTTACTGTTGCCCAGTCGGGATGAATGTGCGGGGTAGAAGGTTAAAAATGTTCGTCACATACTCGTCAGAGCTCCGTAGCTAGCGTAAGCTATCCATTGGCTTTGCTTTTTTCCCTCTACGTCTAGGAGACTCCGATGAGCTACCGCATGGATCGCCGCGCCTATGCTGAAACCTATGGGCCTACAGTGGGAGATCGGGTTCGGTTAGCAGATACTGCACTGGTGATTGAGGTAGAACGGGACTTTACCACCTATGGCGATGAGGTCAAGTTTGGGGGTGGTAAGGTCATCCGCGATGGTATGGGCCAGTCGCCAATTACGCGGGCTGATGGTGCGGTGGACATGGTGATTACCAACGCGCTGATTTTAGACTGGTGGGGGATTATTAAAGCCGATATTGGTATTAAAGACGGTCGCATTGCCAAGATTGGCAAGGCAGGAAACCCTTATATTCAAGACAATGTAGACATTATTATTGGTCCCTCTACCGAAGCGGTGGCTGGTGAGGGCATGATTGTTACCGCTGGGGGCATCGACTCCCATATTCACTTTATTTGCCCCCAGCAGATAGAGACGGCCATTGCCAGCGGTGTGACCACGATGATCGGTGGTGGTACTGGACCAGCGACCGGGACAAATGCCACTACCTGTACCCCTGGAGCTTGGAACATGTATCGCATGTTGCAAGCGGCGGATGCATTTCCCATGAATCTGGGGTTTCTGGGTAAAGGTAATAGTGCTCAGCCTCAAGGTCTGGTGGAACAAGTGCAAGCTGGTGCGATGGGTCTGAAGCTCCATGAAGACTGGGGCACAACACCAGGTGCCATTGACACTTGCCTGGCTGTGGCCGATGACTTTGATGTGCAGGTGGCGATCCACACCGACACCCTCAACGAAGCTGGGTTTGTAGAGAACACCATTGCTGCCTTTAAGAATCGGGTGATTCACACCTATCACACTGAAGGTGCGGGGGGCGGACATGCACCAGACATTATTAAAGTGTGTGGCGAAGCCAATGTGCTGCCGTCATCCACAAACCCCACGCGTCCCTACACGCGCAATACGCTGGATGAACACCTAGATATGCTGATGGTGTGTCATCATCTGAGCCCCAGTATTCCTGAGGATGTGGCCTTTGCCGAGTCTCGTATTCGCCGAGAGACCATTGCGGCTGAGGATATCCTGCATGACCTCGGTGCCTTTAGCATGATTGCGTCGGACTCCCAGGCCATGGGGCGTGTAGGTGAAGTGGTCATTCGTACCTGGCAGACGGCTCACAAGATGAAAGTGCAGCGGGGGGCCCTGACAGAAGATTCTGACCGTAACGATAACCATCGTGCTAAGCGCTACGTGGCTAAGTACACGATCAATCCTGCGATTACCCATGGCATTGCCCATGAAGTTGGTTCCCTTGAAGCGGGCAAGCTGGCAGATATTTGTCTGTGGAAGCCCGCATTCTTTGGGGTGAAACCCGAGATTGTGATTAAGGGTGGGGCTATTGCCTGGGCGCAAATGGGTGACCCCAATGCCAGTATTCCCACACCACAGCCTATCCATATGCGACCTATGTTTGGTAGCTTTGGCGGTGCTATTGGTAGCACATCCCTAACATTTATTTCTAAGGTCGCTGCTGAGGCAGATATTGCTAGCCAAATTGGGTTACAGACAACGACTGTTGCAGTGAGCGGCTGTCGTCATCTCAGTAAGGCTGACATGAAGCTAAATGACTATCAGCCCAAGATGGAAGTGGATCCTGAGACCTATGAAGTGCGAGCTGATGGTCAGCTATTGACCTGTGACCCCGCAGAAGAGCTACCTATGGCTCAGCGATACTTCTTGTTTTAATGGAACAAATCACTAGGTTTTCTGTGCAACAAAAGCTTTTGATGAAAAGATATACGGCTAAAAGGCTCAAGCTAAAGCCACAGTCGTGATTTGAATAATGACATCATCAAAATCTTGATCACCACCACCAGGAAGGTCTTCAAAACCAAAAACACCATTACCTAACAACCGAATATGATCCACACCATCACTGTTGAGCTCTAAGAATGGAAAATAGATATTGCTGAAATTCTCGGTCGGTATTGTATCGTCAGCGATCATAAACGGTAATAAGAGCTGATCACCTATGAACGTGAACGTAGCGCTGAGCGTGGATTCATTACCAGGTGAGTTAACCACACCAACAGCACTATTAAAGGCTGCTTCTGCATAGGCCAAACGGTTAGCAGCTGTTGGCAGAATACCATCTACAGCCCCTGTGACTGGATCAATGGCAAAGAACCCAATCAGGTTGTCAAATGCAGCTTCTCGAAATATGTCAATGCCAACAGTGACTGCGGCACCGGTCAGATCATCGACAACAGCATCTCCATTAAAATCAAAGGATAGGTTCAAGAGATCGATGGCCTCAACAAAGTCATCCTGAATACGAATTGAACGGCCAATTTTAGGCAACTCCCCTGGCTGATCCAACAACTCATCCTGGGCAGCTGCGGTGATGCTGATTTCCAGGTCATCAAAAACGCCTGCTTCATCCTCCTTCAGGCGTAACACCAAAGACTCAGTGCTAAGAATATCAATTTCAGCACCACCAGTCGTTGAAAGAAAGAAGGATTTATTTTTAGGATTAGCCTGAAGTTCATCGTAGGTGCCATCGGCAATCAGCATAAAACCAAGCTGACTATCACTATCAACGTCTAATGTGGTTCCCAAAGTACTCAACTCACTGGTAAAGGCATCAGGTAAGTTATCACTAGTGTTGAGCGTTGAGAACACAACGTGAGTATCCTGTGATTCTAGAATGGCGTTCAGATAATCCTCTTGCTCAACACCAGGCGACGCAGTTGGAGTAATCGAATGACCATTGGCATCTAGAACTGTACCGTCATCATCTTCAACCGTGAAGACCACTAACTCATTGACAAAGGACGTATCGTTGCTGTTGATGGCGAAGGAAAGGGTTAAGCTACCCAACAGAGCAACTACACCCGCTTCTTCGTCACTATTGTCACGGTCAATGCCAATGATTGAAGGGGTTATTGCAGGGGGTTCCGTTCCATTCTCTATGCTTGTGCTAGTACCTTGAATGGTAAAGTCAAATGTCCCTTCATCGGCATCATTATTAGCAATTTCAATGGTGGCCGTACGCAGTCCGTCAGCACTGGGGGTAAACACAACATCAAAGTTTAGTGTTCCTCCTGCTGTCACTGTTCCAGCGGTAAAATTTTGGATGGTGAAATCTGTAGCATCTACCCCAGACACGGTTATACCCGTCACATTGAGATCGGCGGTGCCTGTATTTTGAATGGTAAATGTGTTGGTATGAGCGCCAGCGACGGTGTCCACCGTACCAAAGTCAGTATGGTCAGTAATCGCTGGAGTCGTATCTCCGTCAACAATGTTGGTACTATTTCCCTGGACATTAATCTCTGGTGGCAATGTCGTCGAAGGATTGACAGCACCAAATGTAGTCCCTGTTGTTGGATCGGTTTTAAACGTAGCTGCGCCTATATCTGTACCAGTCGTATCAAATACTTCAGGTGTACCAATGAGATTTACAGCATAAAGGGCAGTTGTGTTGCCATCCCGAAAGATGATTTCAGGTTCATCCCCAGTGTACGCAAAGTCTACTCCACCTAGCTGTGCTCCGTATAGAAAGATCTCATCTCCAGCTGCATCAGGTACCCCAATCGCATCGAGTACGGTGCCAAAGCTGGAGAGATTGTCTGCAGTTCCATCATTATTGGTGTCAATATCAGTACCCGTTGTACCTGTAAAGCTCTCTAAAAGCACCACTGTGAACGAGGGATTCTCCAAGTCTGGAACATCCTCAGTCAGTAGGCCATTGGCATCAAAGGTACCAGAAATGTTTGCTACCCTATCAACAATGCCTGAACCTGTGTCACTTTCAATACTGATGAGTACCCCTGTAAATGTAGCGCCGGGTGTACCACGTAGCTCAAAGGTCTGGGTGGCAGGATCAGTTCCTGGTGGATTAGATTGAAATTCATTAATTAACATTGTTAGCTCTCCTTTTTTTGAGATAAATCTTGACACCTTTGGAAGTGATGAGATTTAGTCTGTCTATCGACCATAGACAGATATCTGAGATTTTTTATAGAAGAATCTTTAGCGCATTCAGGAGCATTTGAGATCTCATTATGGTTTCTACTGATAGATGTTGGCCACTACCATGACTAGAGTTTAATCTCTATAACACTAAGCTTTACAGTCAAATAAACATACGCTAGTAGTAATCTCTTTGCTAAGGTTCCCATGTATTAGGAGCAGCTCACTATGACTAGGTGAATGGACTACTCATACGAAATCCTGACCGATAGCGTCCGGTATCGAAGGGCATCCACAAGGGAGTGCCCTTACAGGATTGTTCATTTTTGATCGAGTTTAATGAATTCGGATTTGGTATAAGCTTGATAAAGCTTGCTACGCAGAGTTACTTTGAATGTGGGGTGGACGGGCGCTTTCTCATCGGGTGCAAGCTATGAATTCTACTCTTTATCAAAGAAAAATTGCTTTGGGAATTCTCTCTAGAATCTGATTGCCAAATACTTGCTCTAGAGCTAGCTCCTCCATATGGACATAGCCAATGTGGCAATGGCAGGTATCTTTAGTGCAAGGACGTTTACGTAAGGATGCTTCAAAATTAGGGTGATAGATATTGCCAATGGGTTCTTTAATAAAATGGCAGCGATGCATAGTGCCTTTTCCATCGACGGAGAAAACTGAACTTCCTGTGCGACAGGCTTTACCAAGACTTGGGTAATGGTGGGTGTTTAATTCGTAAAGTGGATCAATGGTTTGGAAAAAGACGCGGTCTTCTGGGGTAAGTTGAGGTAGCTCAGCTTTGACGGCGTTGATCCATAGATAGACGTTGGTAGGCAACGCTTTACGAAGAGATCGAATGGCGGGGATGAATTTTGGAAAACCCACGACCCCAACACTAAATTGGATGTTTTGGTTAATAAGAGTTTGACACTTTTGTAGAAAGTGTTTTTCATTGGACCATTCTGGATGAAATGTAGCCCAGAGGGCTAGAGTGTTTGGCTCTGCCTGACTTATCCAGTCTAACTGGCAAGATAAATTGGTTTGGATGGCGACTTTTTGTACATTGGATAGGTGGGATAGATGACTGAGATTCTCTTGATACCATTTATGAATTAATGCTTCGCCCCATGGGGTAAAGAGGATGCCAAAGTTGTGTTCAGTGTGTTCTGTAATCCATTGGACAAATCGTTTTAAGGCCTGGCGGTCCACATCGAGTTCGGTAGCCGTTTGTTGACGTTTGGCAAAGGGACAGTAATGACAGCCGTAATTACAGCTGATTAGAGGGCCTCGATAAAGAATGCTGAGATCCATGTTTGATTGATTGAATGGTTATTATTTGATTTTATAGGTGTTCATTAGGGCGTTGACATTGTCTGAAAATAGGCTGGGGCCAATGGCATCTGAGCGTTCTAGACCTAGTTCAGTAAGGTGCAGGTGGTGATGGTGTTGTTGCAGAAGCTTCAGAGTTAGGAAATGCTGTAACTTTGGAAAATCGGTTAATGCGTCCGTGTGAAAGCGATCGCAATACCCCCCCATATCTACCCCCTCTTGAGACAGTAAAGACAGTAAAATAAATCGCCGCTGTTGTTCTTCTCGATTTAACTCAAAGCCGTAGTTAACGAGGTCAAAATCTTGATCAGTGCTGTCAGTGTAGCGAGCTAGGATATGTTTGATTTCTTTGGCATTGACAGCATAGTCATAGGAATAATGCAGTGCTTGAGTGTAGGAGCGGGCTCCGCAGCCCAGGCCTATCATGCCATCGACCTGACAGCAGTAAACGGGACCGGAACATGCATTCACATCGATTTTCCGAAACATCCGCATTGAGACCTGTTCGTAGCCCTGGTCTAATAATAAATCTCGCCCAGCGCGATAACAGTCTAATCGATGATCATCCCAGGCCTGATTAGTCATTCCTAATCCTGTTAAGGGTCGCACATACAACGGATACAGATATAACTCTTCCGGTTGAAACTGTAGCGCAGTGTGGATAGACTGCAGCCAGCTGTCTATGGTTTGTCCAGGCAATCCATAGATCAAGTCGATATTCAAGGTGGGAAACTCAATTTCGCGAATACGACACAGCGCATCTTTAACCGCTTCAGCGGTTTGACGACGTTGGGTGGCTAGCACTTCGCTATCGATAAAGCTTTGCACACCGATGCTAATGCGATCGGTGCCATAATCAAACAACAGGTCTAATTTTTCTGGGGTGGCGGTGTCAGGAGAGACTTCAACAGATACGGGAATTGTTTGCAGGGGTGCTCCCATCGTGGTTGCTGCAATCTCTAAAATCTGTGCCAGGGCTTTAGTGGGGAGTTGGGTGGGGGTGCCACCGCCGAGGGCAAACCGGGCAAATGTTGGATTATCAATACTCTCCTGAACACGATTGGCCTGTCGTTGAACGGCCTTGATATAATTGTTGATAAAATCATTATTCTGGGTCACCGTGGTGAAGAGATTACAAAAGCCACATCGCATTTCACAAAAGGGAATGTGAATATACAAAAACAGTGAGTTCTGGTCTTCCTTAGACCATACATCGTGAACAGATTTTACTGGTAAAGGTCGATAACTGGTCTTGTGAGGATAGGAATAAACATAATGTTGATAGGGTGATTGAGTTAATAAGGGAACAGGGACTGTCATAGGAGAAATCCAGGAAAGGATTGAAAACTAACGATACGGTTTGATGACTACGTCTGCATAGGGAACTGTCCATACAACTGGATGGGCACAACGGTGACCAGTGTAACCATCTTCACCATAGGTGGTGCCATGGTCTGAACAGAGGATGGCATAGGTGGGGGCGCGACATCTCAGACCTTGCCAGAGGGAAACCAGAGCCTGATCAACATACTCTAATGCAGCGCCGTGGCTTTCTATGGAGTCTGCTTGGGCTCCGGGTAAGTAGAAATAGTTGGGCTGATGCAGGGCTGATAGGTTGATGAACAGGAAAATGCGTTGTTGTTTGGGAATAACTTGAATGCGATCGCAAGCCAACTTCACCTGACATTCCGTAGACTGCGGATTTGTCACTCCTAATTCCGGTGACCAATACCGTTCCTGAAACAGATTGGGTAGCACACAGCTAAGGGGATTTAGTTCTCCTTATTCGCGCAATCAAAGTGAGTAAAAATGCTTAGTGTATGCTCAGCAAGTGGTAACGCAAACGCTGAGTCATGGACCCTCAATTTTCTGTCATCACAGAACGCATTGATGATATCGTGCTGCTGCTACATGTGATGATGCAGATGGAACTGCCACAACTCCTGAATGAGCATCTCCCCCGTCATTGGAAGCAACAAGGATTGGACTGGGGCTGGGTGATTGTCATTTGGTTGGCCTACATTCTCTCAGAAGGAGACCACCGCAAAGTTGTTGTCCGTGAGTGGGTAAGGCAGCGTCGTCAGAGCCTTGAACAGGTTTGTGGTCTTGAGATTCGAGACACCGATTTCAGTGATGATAGATTGAGTATCGTGCTGACGCATTTGAGTGAGGCTCGGACTTGGCAGTTAATTGAGCAGAGTCTCAATCGCCGAACTATCCGCATTTATAGTTTGCCCTGTGAGATAGCCCGTTTAGATGCCACCACCCTTTCAGGGGAGCATGTGGTGAATGAGGATGGGCTCTTTCAGTTTGGTCACAGTAAAGATGATCCGAGTTTAGCGCAAGTGAAAGTCATGATGTCAGCGTTAGACCCATTGGGCATGCCACTAGCCACCCACGTTGTGTCGGGAGAGCAAGCCGACGATGGGTTATACATACCGGTCTTTGAACAAGCCCGAGCCCGTCTGCCGGTAGGGGTCCTGTGGGTGGGAGATTGTAAAATGGGTGCGGTTGCCACACGTGCTCATATTCATCATCACCACCATGATTATCTGATGCCATTGGCCCGCACCGGTCAGGTACCTAACTTGTTAGCTCAGTGGTTAGTGGAATTGCGCTCAGCAGAGCACCCGTTGGAAAGGGTAACCCTGCTCAAAGCAGATGGAGCAATCCGTCGGCAGTTAACGGGCTATGCCATCAGCCGAGTGGTTGAAGATAAGACCCCGACTGGGTATCCTGTTTGTTGGCGAGAACAAGTATTTCTGATTCACTCTGACACCCATCACCGACAACAACAACAAGGCTTAGAGAAGCGGTTGAAAACCGCAACAACAAAACTGTTGAAACTCACTCCTCCCGTCGGACGAGGACGTAAACAGATTCGTCAAGAGGCTGAACTGGTGCAAAAGGTCCAAACCATTCTCAAAGCGCATCATGTGGTCGGGTTGCTCGACTATAGCATCCAGTTTGAACCGCCCACCAAGACCCACAAAGCCCGTTATCAAATTACGAGTGTCACTCGCAATGAGACGGCAATTGAGCAACACCAACAGGACTTTGGTTGGCGGGTTTATGTCTCCAATTCATCCACCCAGTGTTTATCATTTGAACAAGCCGTTTTGATTTACCGAGATGAGTGGATTGTCGAACATGGGTTTCATCGGTTCAAGGGTAAATCTCTGGGAGCTCACCCGATGTTTGTCAAGCGTGATGACCAAGTACAGGGGTTGATGCATCTACTCAGTTTGGGGCTACGACTGTTGAGCTTGATTGACTGTGTTGTGCATCGGCAATTGGTTGATACCCAAGCGTCCTTAACGGGACTCTATCCAGAAAACCCGAAGAAATCGACGACAAAACCAAGAACAGAGAGATTACTGAAAGCCTTTGACAATATCACGTTAACCTACTTTGAAATGGAGGGACGATCTTATCAACATATTTCTCCGTTGACACCACTCCAGGAGAAGATCATCCAACTATTAGGATTCTCTCCTCGGATCTATACTGACTTGATCTGTAAACCTGGGTAGCCACAATTAGCAAGGATAGGTATTTTTTACTAGCTGGATTACGCGAATAAGGAGTTAGTTGATTAAAAAAGCCCACCCCACCGATACAAATGGTGCGATAACCTTTGGCCGCTAACCCTTCCGGCAGACTAGGGGCATCTAGTACACAAGTTTCTGGGGTGATGGTGGTACTGCCTGCAAAATTTAAGGCAAAGGGGCGGGGGTGCTTTCCCGGTGTGATGGGAGTGGGTAGAAATCCGGCAAAGAAGGCTTGATGAGCGGCATAGGTAAAGCTACCGGGAGAGTGCCGGGACTCCCAGCCTTGGGGAATTAATTGGGCTAAGTTGGGTAAGCGGCCTTGTTCAAATAACCGTTGGGCCACATCGTAGCGGAGGGTGTCGAAAGTGAGTAGCAGAATGTCATGGGTGCCGACCAGCTGATTAACGTTCAGTCTGGTGGGTAGATGATGCGTGGACATAGGGTAACCCTTGGTGCTGCTGGAGTAAGGTTTTTATTTCTGTGGTGTAGGTGTCTTGGCCTTGCCAGGTAATGCCCCTGAGTAAATCACCAAAGGCATTGACTTCTAAGACATAATGGTCCTTGAAATTGGGGGCAATGAGTAGGTCAATGCCACAGTAAAGGCTTTTGGGAAAGCAGGCAGCGGCCTGTTCGCAGGTGTGCATCATGGTGGCCCAGTTATCGGCGGTAAGGGCTGAGGGGAGATCGGTGATGGATTTGCGATCGCTACTCAAATGCAAATTGGTCATGGGGCTTTTCCCCACACGCACCACCACATGTTTAGCCTCTCCCCCAATCACCACCACCCGCAGGTCAAACTCTCTGCCCTCTATCCTGGCCTTAGGCATCCATGCTTCAACTTGAATAGTCTCTTTAGCAAGGAAGTTAATAATCTCGGCAATGTGTTGAGGATTGCGATATTGATAAACCTTGCGAGAATTATAAAATCGCAGTTCACCTTGCTCCATGGTACGCTCCACAGTTGTGATCGCCCGTTCGTTATCACCACGATATTCATAGGCAACAACACCTGATGCCGATGAACCATGGGCAAGTTTAACAAAAACACGCTGACAGCCCTGCTGTGCCATCCGGTCCTTAAGCTGATCATAGTCCTGGATCGGCTCTTTGCGCACCAACGAGCATGGAATTGGAATATCTGCATTTTCTAAGGTTCGCTGACACCGAATCTTATCAAACATGCTGACAATGTTATCTGGATGATTCATCACCTGCCCTTGCAACGGTTGCGTCCAAGATTGAAGACAATGTCGCCAACCCAAATACCATTGGCGCGGGTAGAGAATTCTGCCTTTATCTTCAGGCAATTGATAGGCGGCTGTAGCGCTGATCCGCTGATGATTGCCCGAATCATCTACTACAGCGCCAGTGGCAACAAAACCGCGATCAACAACAAAGTTTCGTTCCGGAGCCTCAAACCGAAACCAAGCGTTAGATCCATCCCAATCAGTTAGAGAATCTTTTTCAGCAAGCAGCTCCTCATAGGAGACTAATTGAGCCATAGATAGACCACACCCTCTAAGCGCCTGTTGAAAGAGATCCACTCGACGGCTTTGAGGATTAGCGATGAGAACAAAATTGATCATATCAAGTTGACTATTAGTCATCTATAGCGGAATCAAATAAATTAGGTTCCATTTTTGGCTGTAGAGACATTGCATGCAATGTCTCTACAGCCAGTGGAATTCCTATTCAGAGACCACACAATATCGACGAAATTTAGGCTCTTCGTCTTCCTCTTCTTGCCGCTGTCCATCAGCAATGATCTGCATCCCTAACGTCGTTAACTGTTCGATGAGCGCATCTGAGAGATAACTTTCCGACACATTTAAGATTTCTAAATCACGAATGGCAGGGCACGCCAACAACTGAGTAGCTCCCGCATCTGAGAGCGTCCCCAGAGACAGATCTAAAACCCGCAACCTTGGCAGCAGCGCAGATTTTACCAATCGTTCTATAAGTTCATTGGTAAATTTGCTATTGCGCAGTCCCAGGTAAGCCAGATTGGGAAAACACAGATTATCCAAAACAGGTTCTAGATCTTGTTCCCAGCAATCACCACCATAGTTGTCACTGCCAAACCAAAATTCCAAATGCTCCAGGGCAGGCAGCTCCCAACTATAAATCTGATAAACTGTATCGCGACTGAGGCCACCCGTTTCAAGGATTAAGGCCTTCAGATAGTCGTGCTTAGTTGGTGTTGTAAACGTCAGTCCAGTTCCACCCCGCACCTGCAAAATTTCCAACTGAGGATAGGCCAGCAAAAGAGGAGACATATCACTTTGCTGTAGCCAGGAGATTTCACATTCCTCATAGGTAATATCGCCAATAAACAGAGCTTTCAGATTTGGTAAACGATCCTTGAATTCTGCTAATGTACTGACCAACTTAGCTGTCGATGATTCTCCCGTACCTTAAAGGGTGACAAGGAACTTAAAGTCTATATTTGGCAATGATTTGGGAAAATAGGAAGGCAAAAAAATAGGGGACTATGCATCCCCCACAAAAAATAAAATGTTGCCTTCAGTATACCAAACCATCTGCCGTAAGCATCTGAGCGAGTCGCAGTATCTAACGCTAGAGCTGGTGTTACTTTTGATACAAGCGCATCGTCAAGTCACGCTCGGAACGTTAGCCAGTCTATTTCCTCAACCGATCAAATATGCGAGTCGTAAACGGAACCTACAACGGTTTTTAGTCCTCCCTCGTCTGAGCCTTAAAGTGTTGTGGTTTCCGTTGATCAAATATTGGATTCGCCAAGCTCAAACCGGTCATTGTCTCAATCGAGATCAGCGTCGTCGGTTAAAAAAAAGCTCATCAGAAGTATGGATATTGGTTGATTGCGATAGACCGAACGCAATGGAAAGAGCGTAATCTGTTTATGGTGACCCTGGTATGGGGCACCCATGCATTACCCCTATATTGGGAGCTATTAGATCATGTCGGCAACAGTAATCTGAGGACCCAAAAACGAGTCTTAAAAATCGCTCTGAAATTATTGAAACACTATCCAACGTTGGTGATAGGAGACCGAGAATTTCATAGTCCGAAATTGGCTGAATGGCTCGACCAACAAGGGGTATACTTTGCCTTGCGTCAGAAAAAAGACTTCCACTTCCAACCACACCCTGGTGACGAGTACCAAGTCCTCAAAGACCAAGGATTCAAGCCGGGCATGTCTCAATTTTATGTCGGCATTAGAGGGAATAAAGGAGACGGATTAGGTCCCTTTAATCTGGCGGTTTATTGGAAACGTAAGTACCGCAAGAAAGGACCGAAAGACCCCTGGTATATCCTGACAAATCTCCCCACCCTCAAACAAACCTTAAAGATTTATCGTTGTCGCTGGGGGATAGAGATACGCCAGCCTCAATACCCCCATAGTCATCTCCCTCTTTATGCCGAGGTTGCTTAGTCATAGGCTGATGGTTTTCCATTTGTATTCTCCGGTGAAGAGTTAACAGTGACGGTGTGAGGAGGGTTACTCAGGTGGGATTGCAATCGTGGGCACTTTGCCTTTCCAACGTTGCCGTAGAATGTCACCGACAGGCCGTTGCCGATGGGTTCTTAATCGTTCCAGTTCAATCTCATCGGCCCAAATGATCCAGTGTTTTGGGGACGTGGGTTGCTGCCGGGCTTTGACCCAACCACGTCGCACCCAGTTGTATAGGGTCACGGTGGGCATCCCCAGCGTGACCGCTAACTCAGGGAGCCACCACTCATGCTCAGAAAGGGGCTCTCTGGCTTTAGGCAATGGACGAGGCCGGAGTCCGAGATGGCGTATCAAGGTTTGGACGATTTCTCGAGTGAAGGTTTGACGTCGTTTGGGTGGACGAAACCCTTCTTGATGCAAGCAGTCAACTATTTCATCGGTTGTTAAATTGGCCTCGACCAGTTGCTCTAGCCGCTCACATAACTGAGGGTAGTAACTCAGTTGTGTCCATTTTGCCACCGGACGAATAATTTGAGCTTGACAGGAGAATCCTCCCGACCACTCAATCATAACCTGAACCTGTTCACTTGTGCCTTCAACAGTGACAATGATTTTATCAATCACCTGCCGGATGATTTCTTTGCGTTGAGCCTGAGTTGTTGTTGGCACAGACCATAAGGCAGGCAGGTCTTGAGCAAGTCTTCGAATCTGTTGTTGTTGGTCGGGTGATAGTTGTTTGGGCTTCTCGCAACAAAAACGTTCATAGTCTTCTTGGAGTTGTTGTTGAGCTTGCAATTTAGCTTCCCATTCTTGGGCTAATTGTCTGGCGACCAAACGGTTCTCTGGCTCTACTAACTGGTAATGTCGTCTGGCTCTATCAGTCTCAAATTGGGCTCTCTCAAGTCGTTGGTGCCACACCTTGTCGAGTTCTAATCGGTCTTCTTCAAGATGTCTTGCAGCGGCCAGTGACAACTCTAATGCGGCGGGTTCCAGGGCCTGTAAAACTTGGTCAACAACATACTCATCTAAACAAGCACCCGACAAGTGTTGGCAAATCTCACCCCCATAATCGACTTTCTCTCGGGCGCAGATATAGCGATGATGATCTTGTCCATGGGAATACTGAACCGCCATGCGACCCCCACATCGACCACACACTAACAACCCACACAGTAACCCAACCCCTTGACGGGGATGTCCTTGTTCATTACTGCGGTTCTGATTGGACTTGAGTTGAGCAATATTCTGCTGGTATTTTTCCCAGCTAATGTACGCCGGATGGTGATCTTTGATCAAGACCAGCCATTCCTCGCAAGGCTTAACCACTCTGCCGGTATGAGGTCGTCCCGCTTTCTTTTTTCGAGGGTCTACTTGTCTGCGTCCATAGGCATAGGCCCCAGCATAGGTTGGATGTCTCAGGAGATTTTGCAATGTCGCTCGATTGGGCCGATGCCATTCTAAATCGCCTTTTGTCGGTCCCGATAATACCCGTACCCCAATCTGAATATGATGGGTCACTAGGTACTGGAGTACGGCATTGAGGGTCCCCAATTCCTCAAATTTTCTGAAGATCAGCTGCACCACCTGTTGTACTTGTTCGTCTGGGTCAAAGTGTATTTCCCCAGAGGGACGACGCACATAGCCGATGGGCACATTGAAGCCCAATTCCCCTCGTTCAGCTTTGTTACGCTTTCCCTGAATCATTCGCTGTTTGAGGATGTGGAGCTCTATCTCCGAGAACGATCCTTTCAACCCAAGCAAGAGCCTGTCGTTGTAATCACTCGGATTATAGATGCCGTCCAGGTCGGCTATCAGTGTGCCGAATAGGGCACAGATTTCCAACAGTTGATGCCAATCTTTCGATGAACGGGCCAACCGGGACATCTCTACTCCTAATATTAACCCCACATGATTGAGACCCACTTCACTGACAAGACGTTGAAAGCCTAAACGTCCTTCAGCGCTACTGCCTGACTTTCCTAAATCATCATCAATGGTCAGCACACGCTCGGCTCTCCAGCCTAGGGCTTCGGCTCGCCCCACTAATCCATACTGGAGTCGGGTCGATTCTTGATGGTCGCTCACCTGCTGCAAGGTTGACTGACGAACATAGACCACCGCTAACCGGTCCAGATGATGGGCTTGTATTTTTTCTGAAGGCCAGTGGCTGCTATTCGTTGGGAGACTCATTCGTCACCTCCTGTCCTGACTGGGCACTCAGATGATTCTCCAGCAGTTGGCTCAAGACATTGATCAGTCTCTGCCGCTTCAGTTGCGGCAACCGTTGCCACAGCTCCTTCCTCGGAGGACAGGCAGACGGGGGGACTCGTTTCGCTCTGACATGGATATTCTTCCTTTTCGTGCAATGGCTCACTTGCCTTTATTTTGGCGACGAGTTCAACCAAGCGGAGTAACCCCCTCAATCTAACGGTAGGGTATTGAGAAGGCTTCGTCTTTATAGGGGTATTATGGCTGGCGCATTGAACAATTTTTTAAAGATTGTAAAACCGGGGGCTATCACCTGGAGGATACCAAGGTGAACGACCGTCGCTTTTTAGCCTTGGTGGTGGTCATTGTGCTCGCCTATAGTTTGGCTACAATGCACGGACAACGCATGCAAGCATTACGGATAGACGATTACGCTGGATGTATCAAAAAGCACTCAGGCAAGGCTCCCTATCACAGTGATTTTAGCTTGGGTTTGTATGGGCAACGGTGGATATATGCCATGGATATATGGGCGGATTCGGCCTTGAAATTGATTGCGCTCAAACCGAATAAACGACTCTATTTTCAACGGGGTTTTCTCGCTCTGTCCCTTATGGAACACGCTTTATAGCTACGCTGTCACCCTTTAAGCTCCCGTACATACGTCCTCATCCCCTTGCCAAAGACCTAGGACCAAGGCCTCAATATCAGTAGTTTCAGGTCTGTGCACTAGTTGCTGCAATACTTCAACTAGTGATCCTTCGTCGTCATAATCACAACGCAGAGCATAGGCTGTGGTTTGGGGATTTGCTAAGGACTGATCGTGCTGAAATTCTTGGACCGTTCTATTAGCAAAGCGAGTGGTGTGTTTCCCTTGATATCCGCCATAACCTGCTAACCGTTCGGTCAGGTTCCAACCGGGTACCGTATGCTGAGTTCCATTGAACGTGGGTGAATCAGTCATAGTTGAAAACGTGAGAAGACCGCAAAACTTCTTGAATTGGAAATGTCAGTAATGCACCTGTTCTAATGACGTCTTAGATTACCCACACGTTGCCTATGACTTGCCTACAGGCTAGCTCCTGCTGGAAATATGGGAATACGATTTCAGTGCTGACCTGACAATAGCGCAATAAGTATCGCGCCTACATCCAATAGTAGTTCATTTGAACTGCTATTGGGGTGACAAGGTGTGCACTCTGAAATGTCCATTCTTC
The DNA here is from genome assembly GCF_000316115.1 of Leptolyngbya sp. PCC 7375. Taxonomy (GTDB): domain Bacteria; phylum Cyanobacteriota; class Cyanobacteriia; order Phormidesmidales; family Phormidesmidaceae; genus Leptothoe. The sequence goes on along the minus strand of NZ_JH993797.1, from coordinate 5,336,002 downwards.
TGTGATGTTTTGAGAATTAGCACCCTTTTGGTGATTTTGGCCCGTAACTATCTATTATCCAGGTGACGCGTTGGGTGAGTTTTTGAACCCGATGTGCGGCCAAGGTATCTGGGGTGTTGTTTAGCGAGTCGTACCTGGTGGCAACCTGTAGTGAGATGGTGCAGTGAGATGGTGCCATCTTAGCCAGGGGAGGCTTGTAGGAGCTTGAAGCAAAGGTCATGATCAGATTATGACAAATGTCATATTTGTATTGAGGCGCTAAAGGGGGGCTTATGTGAGTGATGGTTTTGGCTGTGCGATTTTGGGCCAAAGACCAAAGATAATAGTTGTGATGCCCAGGAAGATTGCGATCTCACTACCCATAAAGTTGAGAAATCTTAATACCTCAATACATAGATAATTTCCTTCTCATCTTCATATATATGAGTTTAGGTACCCTAAAAGGACGCCTCCTAACGTTATGACTACCTTTCAATACACCAGCCTGATTGCGGCCTCAACTGCAACCGTTTGGCGTTTTCACGAACGGCCTGACATCCTTACCCTTCTGACTCCACCCTGGCAACCTGTCGAAGCCGTTCGTCGTGAAGGTGGCCTTGGCCCTGGAGCCATCAGCGAATTTCGTCTGTGGCTAGGGCCTATTCCTATCACCTGGATCGCCCGCCACACCGATGAATATGAACCCAATCGGTTATTTACAGATATCCAAGAAAGCGGTCCACTGGATGCCTGGACCCATCGCCATCGGTTTGAATCCGAAGGTGAGCAAACACGGTTAACCGACGATATTATCTTCACCTTGCCGGTAGAGTGGGCCAGTGAACCCCTGATTGGCTGGTTTGTCCTACAGCGTTTACAGGACATGTTTAACTATCGTCATGAGGTGACGCGGGAGGCTTGTGAGTAGCCCTCACCCTAAATCCCTCTCACCAGGGAGAAGGACTTTGCAGGAGGAAACCCAACTAAAAACTAAAAATTCCCTAAGGAAATAAAATCAATTAACGTCCAAATTTTGGATGTACAGACGTTCCATGGAACGTCTCGTCAACATTTACTTTTGGAATTTTTTATTTATGGCTTGCTCTTATGCAATATCCGCTGGCGGTTCCCCTTTTTCCTTCAGTTGCTGCAATTGTGCCCGCATCACCTGCTCCAGCATGGTTCGCGGCACCTCAATGCCCTGACCTTTTCCCTTTACCTGCATAAAAATAATGCTGTCTAGCTGCTTTAGCGATAACAGCTGAAACAGTAGATGGGTGCTGGGATGAGGTAGTGCCATCATCTGAGGATTATCAGCTGCGCTGGCTGCTGCCGCTTCTAAGGATGGGTACGCATAGACGACCGTTTTCGTTGTTTTGGGATCTTGCCGACCACGCAGTGTAGTCATGACCCAGCCCTGTCCTAAAGACTGGACAACGTAATATAGTTGTCTTGGCAGTTGACCCGCGATTTCCTTTAACAGGGGCGCTACCAACGAAATTGCCTGACCAGTTGTCTGATCCGGAGCTTCATCAATCAAAGTTTGAATTTGTTTTTCGATATCCATCTGACTTTTTTGATAGTTTCGTGAAAATTACTGACTTTTGTTAGAACGTGCGGAATACTGTCTATGCTCAGGTGAGGGAATGCCTGGGACGCTCTAGCTCTAATGACCACGCTGCTAATGCTTGAGGAAACGTCTACAACGCTCGTAGAAGCACTTAATACAGAAGTTTTGAAGTTGCTCAAGCAAGCGACCAGAACCTCCGAAAAAAGCTGCCAGGCTGTCGCCGAGCGCATCTGTAGTGAATCGCTTCGTATTTGTACAGAAAGCCAACGCATTCAAAATTCTGGAGATGTAAAAAGTTGGGCATTTAACCTTGCTAATCATCGAGTTGACCAGTGCATTCGCTATTACAAACTTAGCTCTGAACGGGGGCGCATCGAGCTGCATAGTACTCTCAGTGCCATTATCTATCGCTATATATCAGTTCCCTACGCTCAAACTAGCTATCAGGCGCGCCTTTCCCTAATTGAAGATTTTCTACAAAATTTCTATAGCGAGGCAATCAATGCTTTTCGTCGGGAAAATCAGATGGAGGCAAACTTTCAGCCCCGCACTGCTCTGGAGCTAGCTGAATATATGGCCTTTACTGAGCGCTACGGTAAGCGTCGTATCCCTTTGAGACGAGGACGGAGTCAACAGCTCATTATTTTGCGAGCCCAAACCTTTTCTAAGCAGCAGCCCCCAGAAACAGCGGTCGATATTGAGCAGGCCACTGAAGCTGCCAATGACAATGACCAAAGCTGGAAGAATGCACCAGTTCAGCGCCTACGGGAAGAAATTTTGCTACAGTCTGACACCCAGCCAGAGGATAATCTGCGGGAGCGAGTTGTCGACGAGTTGATGGTTTACCTGAAAGATAAAAAGCAAGAGGATTGTGCCGATTACTTTAGTTTGCGGCTTATGGATCTACCCGCCAGTGAAATTGAAGATTTGCTAGGTCTCACATCCCGTGAGCGGGATTACTTGCAGCAGCGCTTTAAGTATCATTTGCTGCGGTTTGCGCTGACGCATCATTGGGAATTGGTCCATGAATGGCTCGGTATTGAGTTAGAAAAAAATTTGGGATTAACACCTCAACAGTGGGATCACCTACAAGAAAAAATGGACCAGAGCCAGACAAAATTACTACAGCTCAAACAGCAAGGGCTTTCTGATGCGGATATATCGCAAGCGTTGGGTTTGAGCCTGACTCAAATTAGGAAACATTGGTCTAAACTGCTTGAACAAGCCTGGGAATTACGTAATCTATCAGTTAGTTGACTCAGTTAGTTGACGATCGACTTTTTTTGTGTAGACAACCGAGCTAAATTTTTTACACTCTCGGTTTTATCATCCGGATCAGGGGTATTTAGCCATGAATAGTGAGTCAGAAAATTTGAAGCGCTTATTGCTAGAGTTTTTAACTTTTGACCGCTCGGCGTCCCCTATGTCAGGGAATGAGCCTACCCCACCGACAGGATCCAACCCATCAGCAGTTTGTGCATCTGAAGTCGGATCTGACGCTGTATCATTTGACTTTTTATTTGAAACGGGTCAGTCGTTTAACTTCGGAGATAAAACCACTGTGCAAGATCGTTTCCACACACTTTTAAAACACCGATTCCAAACGGAATTTGCCAATCGGCCCCCACTGTTTCCTTGGGAAGCAGAAGTGCGTGAGTATCCGACTGAGATACCCATGCCTGCCTATGCTCAATCTATTAGCCGATTGTGGCTTGAAAACCCACTGCGATTTAGCATATCGAGTAAGTTGCCTGAGGCTGTTTTGCAACAGCTATTAGACCGCTGTCAGAATATGGCTCAGTCTACTCAAAAAGAAGGCATTAAGCTTATTAAAATTGTCGAGTCCATGTTTCCAGATTCTTTGGAAGCCCTGGAGCCTATTGCCAATATTGTGCTGACACCGGCTTATCGAGACCCTACCCTGAAAGAGGCCACCTTGAAAGAGGTTGAAAACATGGCTGGTGGCTATGAACAAGCCACTGCTGAGCAGCAAATCGCTTTGACCATGTTGGCATCGATAGAAATTATGTCCGCACTGGCATTAACTGTGTCGGCTACAGAGCCTACAGCTAGCCGTGATTGGGTGACTCCCCAGGGTGTGGTTCACTTGGATGTGAACTATACAGGTGCGGTTTTGATTATCAATGTAACCATGCCTATGGGTGGCAGTATTCAACTTGTTGGAGCTGATGCAGATAGCCAGTCATCTCGCCCTGAAGCAGGTATGCTGACGCTGGCAAAAACAGCTCCGGTCGTTGGTGGTTCTTACTCCTTGGAAGTTTCCTTGGATAATGATTGCCAGCGTCCTTTGCGATTTTCAGTCATGGTTTTAGAGGCATCTGCGAGCTGAGCCCGCTAGGATAAGAATACGCCGACTGATGATGTGTTTGTGCGTTTTTGCCTGGTATGGTTTCTCCGATTTCTACCCCTAATAATTCATCTCAAGATTTGAGTTCATCATGGCGGCAGCGGCTATCGGCCCTGCCGCCATCTGTACCTGAAGACTCGATTGCTTTGCGGGTTTTGGTGCAATGTTTAGTGACAGTGGGGATCGGTAGTCTCAGTGTTGCTGCTTCGGGGGTAACGGATACGTCTGTATGGAATCTGCTGGCGATTCCCCTCAGTGCTGCGGGCGCTTACTGGAGCTGGCGTAGTCGTCGCCGTCGAAATATTGCTGCTAAGTTTCTGATCGCCGTGGGCATGTTGCTGGCCCTGGCGTTTTTTTTAGGGCGGATGGTGAGCATCCCTGGCGATACTCGGATTGTGCTGGCTGAATTGTTGATCCATTTACAGGTACTCCATAGCTTTGATTTGCCACGGCGCAAGGATTTGGGCTACTCAATGATGATTGGTCTGATCCTGGTGGGTGTGGCCGCTACGATCAGTCAAACGCTTCTATTTGGTCCGTTTTTACTGTTATTTCTTTTACTGTCGCTACCGGTGCTGGTTTTAGACTATCGCTCTCGATTAGGTCTATTAAACTGGCGGCAGATGTCCGTGGGGATATCTTTGCGGCAGTTCGGAAGCATTATTGCTGTAGTTGTAACGTTGGGACTTTTGATTTTTATCGCGATGCCGCGATTTCCAGGGTATCAACTGCAAACCTTTCCAGTGAGTGGCAGCATCGATGTAACTGGCGAAGTCGATAGTAGGGAAATATTTAATCCGGGCTATGTGAGGCGAGGCAACAACAATCCTGGAGGCAATACAGACGAGGATAAAGATGGCTCTGGTGTTAGCCCTGAGGATGGGCCTGGCCGTATTAATCCTGATTTTTACTATGGGTTTAACCGACGGATTAATCAAAACCTGAGGGGTGAATTGGAACCTCAGGTGGTGATGCGGGTGCGATCGCAACGGGCAGGTTTTTGGCGTGTTATGGCCTTTGATAATTACACTGGCCAGGGTTGGGAAGCATCACGTGGCGATGAGTTAGCCGAACTCAGACGCTCTCCGCTGTCCTATCGGTTTTTACCGATTACTCCGCAGCCCATTGGCCGCAATGAAGAGGTTGTTCAGACTTACACCATGGTGCAGGACTTTCAGAACTTGGTGCCTGTTCTCTATACTCCCCATTCAGTGTACTTTCCAGCCGATGAACTAGCCATGGATCCTGAAGGAGCCCTGCGACCCTCTGGATTGCTGCCTGAAGGTCTGACGTATACGATTGTTTCCAGGGTTCCAGTACGGGATATTCAGCGTCTCAATCAAAGTTCTACAGAGTACAATGGCTCGATTCGGCAGCACTATTTGCAGGTGCCTGATGATATTCGCGATCGCATTCGTACAGAAACCGAGCGTTGGCTAGCCACATCAGAGGGGCCCTTGAATACTCCCTATGAAAAAGCGACATTTTTAGCCCAGATTCTGCGGGATAACTACGCCCTGCAAAAGGAGCTGCCCTATTTCGAAGAAGATGAAGATCTGGTCAGTGCTTTTCTGTTTAAGTACACCGGAGGCACCCGCGATCAATTTTCCACAGTGCTGACGGTCATGCTACGGTCTATTGGCATTCCAGCCCGTTTGGCCACCGGGTTTGGCACAGGCCAGTTTAACCCCTTCACTGGGTTTTACATTGTTCGCAACACCGATGCCTATGCTCTGACTGAGGTATATTTCCCTGAGCACGGCTGGTTTTACTTCAATCCGATTCCTGATGGCCTGCTTTTTTCGCCTGATGATAGTGGTGCGAATCCCTTTAGTGTCCTGCGGCAGCTATGGCACATATTAGTGGGGGTTTTACCAGCTCCTGTTGCCCAATTTATTCGACGTGGGTTTCAGGTGCTGATGTTTGTGATTGGCACAGTCCTACGGTTCTTATCACGTTTCAGTGGCAGAGGTTTATTGAGCGCCCTCTGGTATCTGGTGGGTTTCACGGGGTTAAGTTTCTTGGGATGGTTGATGGTTCAAGGCTGGCGACGGTGGCAGCGTCGGCTTAAACTCAGTCGTCTAGCACCCATGGAGCAAATTTATCAACAAATGTTGTGGATTCTGGCTCAGCAGGGCTATGGCAAACGCGCCAGCCAAACTCCCTTAGAATATGCAGCAGGATTACAACAGCGCTCAGATTTTCGCCAGGGCAGCTTAGTTCGCCAGATAATTGATCGCTACATTTGCTGGCGTTACGGTGGACAAATGGTAGATGTGGATGGTTTACAGACGAGATTGCAAGAGTTACGACGGTCTGGACGGTAATCGAAAATATTGTCCAGTTTGATACTATCTATCAAATGATTTAGCGGTAAAAGCTGCGGCAATTTTTTACAATCACCTAAGACATTGGAGAGTTTTGAAGTCTAAGTTTTGAGTTTTGGGTTGTGAATTTTACAGCTCAACTCAAAATACTCAGCCAGCTGAGAAGAGCAAAGCTCTACAAAATTCAAAATTCAAAACTTACAGAAGAGGTCAGTCCGTGGTTAGTCTAAAACAGCTTGTTAAGAATCCTCTCAAAGTCTTTGGTGCTGGTACAAAAGCGGGAAAAGGTTTTCGGCCAGAAGTGTTTGATAGTCATGTGATGACCACCTATGGTCGGTTTCCATTGGCATTGACCCGAGGTGCAGGCTGTCGTGTATGGGATGACCAAGGTCATGAGTATTTAGACTTTGTGGCGGGCATTGCCACCTGCACGTTGGGCCATGCCCATCCAATCATGGTGGAGGCAGTGACCCAGCAGATCCAGAAACTACACCATGTGTCGAATCTTTATTACATTCCAGAACAAGGCGCATTAGCCCAGTGGCTGACGGAACATTCCTGTGCTGACCGAGTATTTTTCTGTAACTCAGGTGGTGAAGCCAATGAAGGGGCGATCAAGCTGGCCCGTAAATATGGCCACACTGAGCTGGGCATCGATGAGCCCGTGATTATTACCGCCAAGGCTAGCTTCCATGGGCGTACCCTAGCCACGATTACGGCGACTGGACAGCCTAAGTATCAGAAGAACTTTTCGCCACTTGTGCCTGGGTTCCACTATGTACCGTTTAATGATGGCGATGCATTGGAGAGTGCGATCGCATCCCTTAATGCTAACGGACCTCGTGTGGCTGCCATTCTGCTTGAAGCCCTGCAAGGAGAAGGTGGTGTCAATCCTGGTAATGTTGAATATTTCAAACGGGTACGACAACTGTGCGACCAGCATAAAATCCTGTTGATCTTGGATGAAGTGCAGGTGGGTGTGGGCCGTACTGGAAAAGTATGGGGATATGAGAACCTGGGGATTGAGCCCGATGTTATTACCGTAGCTAAAGGGTTAGGTGGCGGTGTGCCTATTGGTGCAATGCTGTGCAAATCTAGCTGTGATGTGCTGAGACCGGGCGATCATGCTAGCACCTATGGAGGAAATCCCTTTGTCTGTGGTGTAGCCCTGGCTGTGTGTCAGACCCTGGAGTCAGAGAACCTAATGGCGAATGCTAGCGCCAGGGGACAACAGTTACGACAAGGTCTGCTTAAGTTGGTGGATGCTTACCCTGAGTTATTTGAACAAGTTCGCGGCTGGGGGTTAATCAATGGCCTGGTTCTAAAAGGTGATGCACCCCTGAAATCTTTGGACATTGTGAAAGCAGCCATGAATGAAAGCTTGTTGCTGGTGCCCGCTGGCCCTAATGTTGTTAGATTTGTGCCACCGTTGATTGTGAGTGCCGCTGATGTGGATGAAGCCCTGAAAAAACTCTCTAAGGCAGTTAAAATCCTGTCTTAGAGAGAGAGGGCTATTTAGTGTCAGTTGGCTACAGACACGGGTCGAACTGACAAGAATGATGCTGTTGCTTTAGCTATATTTAGGCAACATTTCTGGTGCAACGCTGGAGGATTTCAATAGATAATCAATCTTCTTGCGTTGCACCTTATCAAGCGTTGTCGGGAAAGAAAGTTCAACAGTCACTTTCTCATCTTCCCAGGCGGCTGAACCCGATGCAGACGATTCAACTGAGATCAGCTGGGCTAGCAGCTTCATGGGGGCACGATTATTATTTCCGCTCCTGATTAATAAGCCAACAGGTGGCTGATTTTGCTGAATGTAGTCGCTACCGTGGAGAATTGTATCTGGCATCTCTAGTTTGAGATGGCGAGAACTTGCTGCGGTAATGATGGCTGGGTAAAAATGTCCTTCCCAGTAGACTTCGGTAGGAATATTGACCTGTTTTTGAACAACAGTGGCTTGGGCTGCTTTAGGTTCTCTAAATGCCCTGGAAAGAGCGGTAAATACAAACTGCACCGACTTTAAAAGATTATCGGGGTGAGGTCTGCTTTGGGAGTACCATTCATTGACATCGGCATAGATAACTAGTACCAGCATTTCCCACTGTTCCTGGGTCATGTCAACAAATTCAACAGCCACGGTGACTTCGTTATCTTTGACAACCTTGACTCGATGCACCTTAGCGTCAATACACACGGTCGAATCTGAATCTCCCCAAATCTGCAAGTTTAGGCGATCGGGCAGGTTTGGCCAATTGCTCAAGGAGAGTAGTGCACCTGTTTCACTAATGTTAATGGTTTTACCCACTAAGTCTTGGTATTGGCCATGGTTGTGAATGGCAATATCTAGTTCACGATTCAGACGATGCGCGTCTCGTACTTGCGGTTGTTCATAGGCAACCAGTAATGAGGCCACTAACAGGATGAGGTTAAAAATACACCACCCTGCATTAATGAGAACGGCTTCAGTAACGTTTGGATTGATAGCTAACCAGAAGGGGACAGCGAGTAAAGAGGAGACCAGGAGCGCTACCATCACCAAGGTGGCACGCGAAGAGTTCCAGTCAAAGACTCGCTTAGTTACCGATACACCCTTATCTGTTACGTTAAAACTGCCAAGTTTTGGGTTGATCAAGGCCATCAAGGTAACGATACCGTTTTGAAATGCTAGTGCATATTCAAAGATTTCGTTCCAAAAAGAGAAACGTACTTGCTTTTGAGTGATGTAGTTGGCATACATGGCCAATACAATATGGGGTAATGCGTAGGCTAAGGTTTCAAGACCTATCCCGCGAATTAGGTTAATCCCCAACAGCAAATAGAGGACAGGAGCAAGGGCATATAAAAGACGTGGGAACCCAAAAAAGAAGTGGCTTGTTGCTGAAAAATAGCACAGTCTTTGCGCAAATGATAGCTTGAGTTTGGGGTTAAATAATGGGTTTTCAATACGAAGGATTTGAGCCATGCCCCTTGCCCAGCGAACCTGTTGCCCCACATAAGAGGCAAAGGTTTCAGGGGCAAGCCCGGCAACCATAATCTTGTCGTAATAGATTGATTTGTATTTTTTGGAGTGTAGTCTTAATGAGGTGTGGCAATCTTCGGTAACGGTCTCAACAGCGATACCACCCACTTCCAATAGGGGTTTTTTACGTACAATGGCAGCTGACCCGCAAAAGAAAGTGGCGTTCCAAAAATCGTTCCCTTTTTGAATCACCTTATAGAACAACTCATTGGCTACGGGTACCCGACCCCGAGTCAGCAAATTGCGCTCAAATGGATCGGGATTATAAAACCAGTGAGGTGTTTGAACTAAAGCTACTTTGGGATCTGAAAAGAAGCCGACTGTATTTTTGAGAAGGGGTTTGGCGGGAATGTGGTCGCAATCAAGAATGAGGACCAAATCGCCATGGGTACGTTTTAGAGCCGTGTTAATGTTACCTGCTTTGGCATGGTTGTTATTAGGACGCGTGAGTAAAGTACAGCCCAGTTCCTTACACATTCTATAGAGCTGTTTACGCCGTTCTGGATACTTACGACCATCATCAAGAATATAGATGGTCTTCTTATCTTTTGGATAATCCAGCGCCAGAGCAGCCAGAGCTGTTTTACGAACAATGTTGACATCTTCGTTATAGGTGGGAATGTAGACATCAACCTTTAGCCACTGTTGTTGTGGAATGGTACTGATATCGATGGGGTTGCGATCGCGAATCCTTAATGTCTGAAAATAAGACAGTATCAGAGTACCAATCGCATACAGCTCAGCAACAAACAGCAGTAAGCTAAAGAACCCGTTCACCCAACCGTCCAGATTGAGGGTGTAGTTAACACGGTAGTACAGATACCGTAGCGTCACCACAATGCTGATCCAAGCCATGAAAAGATGTAATGCTTCACTGGCTTGCTTTTGCGGTCGCTGGTTTTCAAGCCATACGATTGCCCAACCCAATAGGGTTAAAAAAATAGCGACGATACCTTGTTGCCAAACTTCAAGCGGAGTCGTGATCAGTGGTATGGATGCCACCAGACACATCGTAATCAGTCCGAGCAGTGGCCATTTACCAAAAGGGGAGAGAAATTTTTCAAACACATGGGGCAGCTGTAGCAACCCCTGAATGAGGGAAGGCTGATAAGAATTAGTTTTAGCGGGAGACATTAGGGTTATTCAGGATCAGAGAGACGATTGAGATAAAGCTGTGAAATGCTGTAGAGTGGCAGGGCCATGATGATAATGCCAATGGGTAATGTCCACCAGTGATTCTCTAAAAAGAGTGAACTGCGCTGAATCACACCTGCATCAACAATTTGTCGCTTAGCAGATTCGTCTAGAAAACGCATGTTGTAGTCCTTCCGGTCATAGGGAGAAGGATTTGGCACCTTGCGTCCAATTAGAGTGGTGTCTCCATTGAGTGCCAGGAACAAAGGTTCAAGATCCAGGGCATCTTGTACCTCTCTCAGTCCAGCCTCTGTCTGAGCACTTAAGGCTAGAAGAATGTGCTCATTACTCCAGGGTGACAGTACTGCTTTGATTACGCCTTCATTGTCTTGAATACTCTGAATCTGGTTGTCTTTCCACTGACGTCTGAACTGGGAAAATAGTCTGAATCCATTGGCATTAAAGGCTTCTGAGAATGGGAATTGTTCCCGCAAACCGATGCCAACCCAGTGAAACTTACTTCTGTCTGCGCCAGGGATTGAGCTGTTTTTATAAACATTGAGTTCAATGCTCTCGGCCTTTGATAGTTTGCCTAGTCGGCCACTTAAGGCGAGCAAGGTTTCTATCTCAGCTTGGGAAGGGCTATCGGGAAGTGCGATCGCAGTTTTTGAGAGATCCTGCGGGGCCGTGAATGGATAGCCGACGCGAAACAGTTCTAAATCGGGTAACTGAGCAACGGTATAACGAGAGAGTTGGAAACTCGTATCATTGTGCAATGTTCCCCAGAGCTGTTTTTGAGCAGCCATGCCACATACGGTTGAATCTTGAGGATTCATCGTAAATTGCACCCGTAGCTCAGAATCAGGCTTCATCAGGTGAGGGGGCAAATCAATCTGATACGTCTGATTACTATGATTTTTTGTAGACAGTGGCTTAGAACCAATTGTCACATCGTCCAGGATAACCTCGATAGAAGACGTACGTGGATTAATCTGGGATGTATGACTGTAGTGAAGTTTAAGGTTGCTACCTCGGCTAAATTGGCTGTCGGGTAATGCCCGGAAGTCAATTCGGACCGGTGGACCATTTGTCCCTCGTACCGTTGTATCCTCAAACAGGTTGCCATTCTCGTCCTGGAGAGCGCTGAGTACAAACTCTTTCTCCTGGGGGAGATAACCAGGCCAATTGCGCTCATCAGGTGAGGTAGTCTCAGCTAAACTCTCGACTAGTAAAGCTTGCCCTGCTCCAATTGTTTGTTCCTGGGACTGAACCAAGAATTGTATAGCAAGCTGAACGCCTTCCTCACTGTTACCTGTAGCTACCAGAATAGGGTTACCTGTATCAGGATCCGCTGTTTGAGCTAAGATACCGACCTCTCCTTTGAGTGGGTTGTCATCTCCATCCAGGAGCTTATTTGCCGATAAACTAAAAGGCAAATCCAGAGAAGTCAAAATAGATTGTTCAGCAGGTGTACCGATAACAACCAGACGCTCATTCCAGTCTAGGTCATCTGCTGAATTGACCAGTCTAGCGGTCAACGGTCGATATTCGGCAAGACGCCCGATTGATGCTTGATAACGTGCTGCGGTTGTCAACCATTTTTCACTGTAAGTTTTGGGGCGTAGATAAGCCAGTTTAGTGTCATCCAGGCTCAAATCATCAAAGAACGGATAGGGGTATTGATTAAAATCAGCCATAAAGTTCTTAGTCTTAAACTTAAACAAGAACTCTGAGTCTGGCAAAACCTCTGTCCAAAGAGCCGGATCATTGGGATTAGTGCAGGTTTCAGACGTATTGTGCTCAACTTCCATGTTGAGAAAATTCTCGTCTTGAATCAAATTTGCAGGGATGTCAAACAAAAATTGAGCGACTTCTGCTTCTGAGCGATCCAGTGAGACACTGCCAATACTTGTGTCATTCATGCGAACTACAAGATTTGATTTCTCAGGTATTAAAGAAGGTGAGTGCCGCAGCTTAATCTGTACTTTAACATCAGTCAAATCCCAGTTTCTAGGTCGGCTGAAGTACATACTCGCGTCAGAATAAACGCCTTCTAGGCGAATACGGTTGCCAACACTGGCATCTCGATTAAATGGCAAGCGATATTCATAAGTGGGGGTTAGGCCCTCACCATCTGCGTTTAGCGTTGAATCAGCGGTTGTGCTAGACGCTTCCTGGGTTGTTGCATCATTGGAAGCACTTGCTCCTGCATTTTCCTCTTCAATTTTGCTACTAGGTAGCGGAAAAGTTTTTATTACCGTTGATTGAGAACTGTTTGTTGGTGTCTGAGCACTTGCTACCATAGGCAGTAGTAACGTAATTCCAAGACCTAGTAGACAAAATAAACTTACTCCAGATCGGAATAATCGTCGAAATAATTGTTGTCGTAGGGACAGAGTTCTTTTTAGCGTTGCTTTCTTAAGAGAACTATAAGGTTTAGGGAAAGACATATTGCTCAGAATTAAATAAACATATAATAGAAACTTAGAGAGAACCGCTGGTGATTTGTTGGCTCGCAGGGGCTTGCGACAAATTGTTTTCTTGTGTCAGCCATTGCTTATCCAAGCTTTCAAACGGATAGAAGGCAAACCAGCCTAAATTTTGAACATAATAAGCTGTGTTGTTATCCCAAAAACCATTCTGATAGCTAGGCTCCAACTTTTCTTCTAAAATTTGTTGTGCGATACTATCTTCAATGCCCTGAAGGCCAAAATAAAGCATCGCGTATTGAGCTGTTGATTCATAGTCCACGGTAGGTTTACCCGATGTAGCAATACGAGCAGGAATAAATCGCTGCGACTGCCAAAGCCCTATTAGAAACGTCAGGTGACTTTGGAGATAGGCATTAGCCCTGGGTTCATCAAACCAAAGAGCATCAAGCCTGACACGCCACCAGACTCGATAGGCATCAAAACTATAAACCGACGGTAGTGTATCTGCATCGCTCAATTCAAACTGTCCACTTTGCATGTTCAGTAGCACCCAATCACCAGGCAGTTGACTAGCTGCCAGTTCAGAGGATGCCTCTAAAACCCCATAGCTACTTTCCACTAAAGACATCCAGTCTCGCCTAGGATCAACTTGGGCAAATAGCCGAAAGGCATAGGGAGCCATGTAGCTAGGATTAAGGTAAACCTGGTTAGGTTGAGGCTTAAATGCATCGACAGGACCAGGCAACAAGTAACGCATTGACCCAGACTTGTCATCAACAGCGGTAGTCACCAGTGTTGAATACTCCCAAAGGTCTGCTAATTTGAGCTGAGCCAATTCAAGATAGTCAAGCCGATTCCATCGACGGCCAGCCAAAATCAGTGCAGTAATAGCATCAATATCGGCATCGCTCGCGAAGTTTTTATCGATGGTGCCCCATGTCCCGTCATCATATTGTCCCCATCTCCACGACCAGAGATGATCTTGTGGAATGCCCTCGGCTGTGTGACGACGAAGATTTTCTTCTGCCCATTGCAACGTTTGGGAGAATGTTTCTGGATCATCTACAAGCACGGCTCTGAGCATGGCATAGGCCTGTCCCTCAGAGGTTGAACGATCTTTATCTTCGCGATCGATTACTCGGCCATCGGTCTGAATAAATCTTTGGCGATACGTTTCCCAGCTTTGGGTGATAACATTCTGGGATGTGATTCCTTGGGCAGTAAATGGGGATGAATCTTTTTGGCTATTGAGATTAGAAACCTGTGACTGTGAGTTATTAAGTTGTCCAAGCTCGCTACTTGGGCCTGTCGATTGTAATGAACAGCCAAAAAGAGTTGTGATTCCGATTGAAACAGTTGCCCGCAAGCTAGATTGGATCAAGGTATTGAATGTGGAGTAGTAGTTACTCATAGCACCGGAACAAAAGCTAATTTAATATCGTTCCCAAAATGGTTGAAACCCTCGTCGATATAGATATCCCTGAGTTAAACTTACAAGCGCTGATTGAGCTGATTGATTGTTAGGATCGTCTGCCAAGATATCTTCATATATCTTGGATGCTTCATTTAAGCGCTGTTGTGCATAATACAAACCTGCCAATGCCATGAGGCCACTGGTGTCATTGGGATACGCTCTTAGCAGGGTGGTATACGCTTCTTCGGCTAACTCAAATTGCTCTAAGTCAACAGCTAAATCACCTTGTGCAAAAAAGTCTGAGCGTTCTACCGCAAAATTTCCTTGAGACGAGCGCATTAGCAGCTCTTTAGCTTCAGCTTCTGATATTCTCTTTGCCAAGAGAGCTAAACGAGTCCGTCGTAAGATTTGAGAGGTTGTAGGTTGTGGGCTTTGTGCAAGCAGCTGATCGTAAAGGACCAGAGCTTCTTCATTACGCTCTTGAACCCTAAGTATCTCAGCATATCCGGCCAGAGCTGCTGCTGTAATGGACTGATCCGTCGGTCGACTGCGTAAGATAGCATCATAAATATTGCTACTGGTTGCGAAATCTCCTTCGCGGCGTTCAATATCAGCTAATAAGAGCAGGCCACTACTTTGCCGATTGATCCCTAATGCGCTGTCAGCATAGGTGGATAGTGCAGCTCGGGCAGCTTGATAGTTTTGATTCTCAAGATAGACTTGGGCAATTCGATAATACAAGAGAGGTTCTTGTAGACCACTCTCAATAAGGGCTTGGTATAACGGTAATAATGCAGCTTCAGGGGGATCTAACCGGATTAAACCTCGGGCGATATTTCTCTGTGTGCCAATATCAACGGATGATGACTGTAGTCCTCGCAAAATATCCTGTAGGTCTGCAATCGACGCAAAACCCAGTTGTTTTTCTAGAACTCCCCTTTGAAATTTCAACCCAATATCATCTGGTTGCTGGGAAGTAAGTTGACGATAGACTTGTAAGGCCAAAGACTGCTGACTAGGTAAACCACTGAGGGCATAAGCAACCTCTCTAGCCACTCCGATAGTTACGTACTGTGAGGGTTGAGCTAATATTTCTTGATAGTGGGCAGCGGCTTCATTAGCATAAGCCGGGTTCTGACTGTAACGCCAAAGTTCATTGTATGCTCGGGCTAATGTTAGTCGAGAATCTTGACGACCTACCACAGGAGCGATGGCAGTTTCGGCCTGCTCAAATTGGCCATTAGCTGCATAACTTGCTGCTAGTGCACCTCGCTGTTGCAATGTTATGTTATTTTCACCACGGCTTTGTCGTAGTGCACTTTCTAAAATTTCGATTGACCGGCCTGGATTACCAATTTCTCTTTCTGCAAGAGAATAGGCAATGGTCGCACTCCCTTGAATAGATCGTCCACTATTTTGATAGTGGCTGAACAGCTCTAGTCCTTGATTGTAGTTGCCGCTGTAGGTATAGGCTTCAGCTGCACTTAAAACTGTTTCAGGAGAAGGACTGCCGCGTAGCACGCGTGCATAATCTTCTGTAGCTTCACTAAACCGACCTTGATAGGTATAAAGCAAAGCCCGTTGAGTTAACGCACTTTGATCTTGAGGGCTATTCTGGAGTAACGTTGATAGAGCCTCTATTCCCTGAGATTGCCACTCTGGGCGATATCCTCCTAGTTTCCCAATTGCTCTGAGTGCATCTACATTATTCGGGCTAATATCCACGATCTTTTGGTAGGTGCGAAAGGCATCAGCATCTCTTCCAGCCCGTTCATAGGACATGGCTAAACCTAAATTAGCCTCAAGAGACTGTGGCGTGCGCTTTAATGTTCTTCGAAACTCTCTAATTGCCTGATCTACTAAACCCCGCTCTAGTAGAGAGAATCCCTGTTGGGATGATTTCGCTTCAAGAGTAGGCGTCGTTGGTTGAGCCCATACTGGAGTCGAATTTCCAAGATGTGTGCTAGATAATAATATTGCACAAATAAAAACAGTTTTAAGATGGTGTCGATATCTCATTCTTCTGGCAGAACTTTGATAAAAGTTCTCTATCCTATGATTTTCAGTACTCTAATGTGATCAAAGAAACTTTTTACTGTCCGCTATTACTCTTTGCTCAAGGCCAACAGATCTACCAGCCAAAATCGTACCCTAGCCGAAACTGAAAGACTGTGTCCGAAAAACCGTTGGTTTGCTGAATACTAGCACCCACTCTAAACTCGTCAACGGGTTCAAAGTCATAGAAAACTTCAAAAACCTCTGGTGATACTGAGCCTTCTATCTCTCGAAGGGAATCGTTGGAGACTGTTTGACCGTAGGCTACGCCTAATCGATCATTGTCTGAAAGCAAGTCAAATAAAGTTACACCAAGACTAAAGGTCTCACCGCTAAGATCGAGAGTCTGGTTTTCATAAATACCGTATCGTCCGAATAATCCTAAATTTGCCTCTGGAAAATAGACTTCGCCATTGATTCCATAGGAAACTTCACGATCACCTGGCAAAATACCAGTCTGTCCATTACCTCTATCAATTAGAAAACTGTTTTGGAATCCTGTATCTGCTCCTCCATCACGACCAGAGACATAGGTGCCTCGGACAATTACATTGCCAGAGCGATAGGCGACTTCACCAGCGTAGCTATCAAAATTAAAGTCACTCAAATCTCGGTCTGAGGAAAACGTTGCGGCGCGGAGATCTAAGTTATCGTTAACACTCCAATTGATGAGTGCCCCTAGATTAGAGTTACCCAGCGATGATACGATAGCAGGGCTTGTCTGAAAAGCCCCGTTAAAGAACTGAGTCGCCCCATCTTTAGCGAAACTATTACGATCAAAATAGGAAGAGAAATCGAGCTGTCCTGCTATCAACCTTAAATTTGGAGAAGATGGTAAAGAAGCCGCTAGATAAAGTTCATTAAGCCTGGCCCCCTCATCTGAAGAATCTACAAAGGCAGTGCCATTAACTGCTTCGACAGACCCTCCTATCAGTAGATTTTGACTGATGGGGTACGTTGCACTAATGCGAGCGCGCCCAGAAAACTCCTCATTGCCGACAATAGATGTACCTTGGAAACTGAAGTCAGGAGCAAATGGATTATCGATTAACCCAGAGTTGCTTCTTGATTGGGAAGCTGGTGTTTCAAAGGCTAACCTTTCCTCAGAAAACACTTGACCAGACGGAGATTGCAAGAAATCATTAGCTCTTGAAGATGCAGTTTGAGAAGTACCTTCATCACCTGAGATAAGACGTTGCAAATAGGTTTGATCAGAATTAAAAAATGCCTCGTTTGTTTGTTGCTGTGATGAAGTGGAAGGCGTTATCGTGGGTAGTATTTGTCGAGGCGGAACAGTATTGGGCTGTTGTAAGACAAATAAATCAGCGTTACTGCAATTTTGAGTGCAAGCTACTAACTGTTGTCGAACAGGTGGCTCTGGCAAGACTGAGCTAGCAAAGCTTGGTTGTAGCCTGGCTTCAGGAACTGGCAATGCAGAATATTGAGTAAGAATTTGTAGATCATTCAGATCAGAAAAATCATTGGTTTCTACGGGTGTGAAATTGACCCATTCATTATCCTTATTCTCTTGTGATGCTGGACTAGCTGTTGCAGGGGCTGTAAAGAGAACGTTTGGGACAACTTGCCCCAACGCTAAACCTACAGATGTTATATGAAATCCGATTTTAAGCCAGGTAGGACCGTTGCTATTTTGTGTAGGCGTTGATTGAACCATATTCTTTAAAAAATACGCTAATCTAAATCTAAAAAAAAACAAATACGATCGGTGGTCCGTGTCTAAACAGGCAGCTGCTTTAAGCGCCGATTCTTTAGCCGTTTGATTTGAAGTCGGAAAACTAAGGACCTCTGATGTCAAAAGGATCTATTAATAACGAAGCATTCAGGATAGTTAATCTATAAAATGCAGAAAATAAATAACTGAATACTAAGGTTAAAGTTTGGTCTAGCAATTTACTGGGTACTGCAACAAGTAGAAAGAAGATGCTTCTATTTACTTAGCTGTTTACTTACCGAATTGTGTGGTGACTTTGGTTCAATACGATACATCTAAATAGGATGTCAATATACTGTTTGTCTAATCTTTAAAGTTAACTAACCAACGTTATTAATTGCCTAATTTAGTTCATCTCCTTACTCGAAGCAGGCTTAAACGCTTCAATCGTAGATCCCTCAGGTATTTCAAGATAGCATTAGACAAGTAAATTGCATCTTGTCTATGATGAAGTTATTGACCTGGTCTAAAGTCCGTATTTTTCTTGAGAAATTTTGTTGAAGATTTACTTGATACATCCCAATTAGGAATACTGATAGCGTTCTTATTCTCCGGAAAATTGCTTGATTTGATAGTCAAGAGTTGGCTACATAAAAAGAAGATGGAACTATTGCTATGAAATAGTTTTGCCCCTCTCTAGAGAATCTAAATGACTAGATGATTACTATATATGTTGCCTAAAAAATATCTGCTCAAACTCAATATACAGAAGTGAATGATAGAGCTACTCAACCAGAGCCAAGATTAGGTCAGGAGTAACCATCAAGTTGTCGAGAGCTGCCATAGGCACTCTAGCACTGAGTGTTTCAAGGACGAGCCTATGGGCGAGAACTTAATGGAAAACACGTAATGTCTTTGTTAACAGACAAGCTGGATGGCTCAAACACTTAAAGCATGGGACAGTAGCAATCTCCAGTTGAGATGAATACACTTTGGTGTTGTCAGTTGTGGTGAGTAGCGAGCAGTGAAGGGGTATTCAACGTGTTTGAGCAACGATATGTATAGCTACTATGCCTAATCAGGGGCTGCATAGTTGTTTAAGCACATATGGTTTCTCAACAGGAAAGCATATTTGACATTATTTTATAATGGGCTGCCACACTTTACAGTTAAATTAACCAATTGCAGCCGTGAACTAACTATACTGACAGGTAAGTAGAGATTAGAGGATACTTTCCTCTACGGCGAATAAGCCTGTTTTAGGGTGAAACTACCAAATAGAAAGCAAGGTGTGATAGTCATTATTAATTACGTAAATAAGACTTTGCAAATCAGCTACAGACTTCAACAGATCCCTAAGATTGCATTGCTGTACTCCATCTTTTATTACGTAATTAGGATCAGGGTCAACAATAGACATCTGCTATAAACTTAGAAGTTGTCTTCGCAAGCTCATTATGCATCTTAGCTTTCTAAAGCCAGATTATAGAGAATACTTGCAACCTTGAAGGATTAATTCCTATTAACCTTAGCCGCATAGAGACGTTTAGATCACAAAACTCTCTTTTGCTAATAAGTAGTTCTATGTGTTGCGGAACTGGTTTGATCCTTAGTACAACCCTTGCACGTGAGCCGTTCGATTAAATTGTGGTCTATTAGGAACGATTGGTAGTTATGAAATTTAGTACTCTTTTATCTTCTAGTCTTTTAGCGGGGGCTGTATTCGCAGTTGCAACACTCCCTATTGCAGCTATCCGATCTGACTCTATTGAAGTAAAACTTCAGGATAAGTCATTTTTCTCTAGCGATTTTCAAGAATTAGCGCTGCCCTACTTGAGTGGTGTGACATTTGTAAGTTTAGGTGCTGGTTTTACTGTATTAACTTTAGGCGGTTGGCGTCAAGCTTCTAAGAAATTAGATAAGACGCAAGCGACAATCAATCAGCTCCAACAGGAAATGGATGAGAAAAAAGCGGCGCTTGAAAAGTTGAGATTCTCAGAAAAGCAGCTGAATAAGATAGGCCTAGATGCGTTTTTACATGACGATGTTAGCTTTGAAAAGCTGCAGACAGAACCTGCACAGCAATTTGATGTAGCACATGTGAAGCAGCCTCAATCAATGTCTTCCGAATCTCATGCTGCTGTGCCTCAAACCACTGATGGCCCTCCTTCTGAAACCCTCAGCTCTTTTCAGGAAAATACTAGTAATACGGAAAAATCTGATGCCTCCGAGGAGTCACTACAGCTAAATCATTTGCTGACAGGTTTGCAACATATTACAAGTCAGATCGAAGTTCTACAAGCTGCTCAAGCTAACTCTTCTTATCAAAAAGTATAGTTAACTCTTCTTGTCTGAGCTGAAAACTTTAACTTTCAGCTCAGATGAAAGTGTTGCTGAATTAGTGTTTTTTAAACGCTTAAGGTGTTCGAGCACTGCTAATAACTCTTTTGATGAAATGGGTTATGTATTCATTGTTTAGAGGAGAGATCTTATTGAGAGATTTCCTATGACTTTGTAGTTCTTTTTCTGTGAAGAGTAATGTGACTGTGTCGTTGCCTACTATGAGATTTCTAGACAGCCATTCTTGACTTGCATTATTTGAGATAATTTGAGCCACTGGGTATCAAATGATCCTAGATGAGTAGTGGTGATGAGGGTTTGAAATCGATCCTCAATGGTTTCAAGCAGTTGATTTTGTCGATTTAAATCTAACTCAGCTAATACATCATCTAGAAGTAATAATGGTGGTTCTCCTACTATTTCTTCTATTAGCTGCAACTCAGAAAGCTTTAAAGCCAGAACCAGCGTGCGTTGTTGGCCTTGCGAACCATATTGCCGCGCTGGTGTATCATTAATCAGAAAGTTGATGTCGTCTCGGTGGGGACCGACTAATGTGGTGCGCTGGTAGTATTCGGCCATGGCGCGAGACTGTAATTTTTCTAGGAACGCCTGCTGAATTTGTCCAGCCTCGTCGGTGTCCACATCTACATTAGGACTATAGAAAATTTCGAGTTGTTCGGTACTCCCACTAATGGCCTGATGCCAAGACTGGGCAATGGGAATCAATCGCTGTAGCATACGAGCTCGTCGTCGGATCACCCGAGTGCCTAAAGTGGCAAGTTGGGCATCCCAGAGTGCAAGCTGAGTGGGGTCTAAGGGAGGTGTCTGCCCTGGGTCTGCGGTTTGTTGTTTGATAAAGGCATTACGTTGCTTTAGTACCTGGCTATATTGTTGCAGAATATGGAGATAAACCGGTTCCAGTTGCGTGAGTAAGCTGTCAGTCCATGTCCGGCGGGTGCTGGGACCTCCCCGCACGAGTTCCAAATCTAAGCAGGAAAACTGTACGGCGTTGAGGTTGCCGAGAAAGTCTTGCTGGCGGCGTAATGTTTCGCCATTGATCACTGCTGTGCGACGACTGCCTCTGCGTAAGGTTAGCTGTAAAGAAGATATGCCTAATTCCCGTTTTAGGCTAGCTTGGATTTGGGCGCTGTTGGTGTCGTTTTGTATGAGATCGCGATCGCGACTTGTGCGATGGGATTTCAACGTTGCTAAGAGCTCTACTGCTTCTAGCAAATTAGACTTACCCTGGGCATTTTCTCCAAGTAGGATCGTTTTGGGTGCCAAAAATTTAACAGCTTGGTCACTGTAATTACGAAACTGCCTTAAGTGTAGGGATTGGAGAAACATAGAAGGACCGAAGCGTTATCCCAGTCTAGAATCAGACATAGCTTTACCGTACGTTACATTTAGAGGGCGAGCGTTTGGGAGTAATGAGTTGATGATCAGCGGACAATGGATAGGGAGTGGTCTGTGGAGTTTAGCATTGGCAGTCGCGACGGTGGCGATCGCAATTTTTCATCGCCGCTTACAGGCATCCTTGGCTACCGCTCCCCGATTACCGTTACTGAAGACAATCCCCAATTCATTGCCAGCCGTTTCTTTAATTATTCCGGCATATAACGAAAGCGTAAATATTACAGAGTGTTTGGACGCCGCTTTAGCCAGTCATCTGCCTCACCCTGCGGATTTACAGGTGATTGTGGCCGACGATGAATCAACAGATAATACAGCAGATTTAGCTGCGGCAGTCGCCCTGACAGATGATCGTGTGCAAGTATTCACCGTGCCACCCCGACCGACCGATATTTCCTGGCGTGGCAAAACTTGGGCCTGTGCCAATGCTGTGGAAAAAGCTGTTGGAGACTATGTACTATTTATCGATGCGGATGTACGCCTTGAGCCTGATGCGATCGCCACGGCCCTAACCGATTGCCAAAAACATGATGCCGATCTATTAAGTTGTGGTCCGGGCATTATCTGTGGGTGTTTAGCTGAATGGTTGGTGCAGCCAGTGATGATGAGCTGTATCGCTGTTGGTTTTAATTTTGAAGCGGTGAATGATCCTAAAGATACGTCAACTGCTTTTGCCGCTGGGCCATTTATGTTGTTTCGCCGTAGTGCCTATGATCGTATTGGGGGGCATCGAGCAGTTGCAACTGAAACTGTGGAAGATGTGGAGCTAGCGAAGCTGGTTAAGGGTAATGGGTTGAAGCTACGGTATCTGCTGAGTACTGACCTGATTAAAGTGCGCATGTATCGTTCCTTTGCGGCGCTATGGGAAGGCTGGACTAAAAATTTCTATGAAGGAGGTGGGCGTAACCTAGGCGCTACTCTCTATTCTGCCTTTGCCCTGAGCCTGATTTTTGTGATGCCCTGGCTGGGTTTAGTAACTGGATTGTGGAGTTCCTTGCTGGGTGGTGGCGTCGGCTGGTGGGTGGTGACTGGGTTAGGCGTCTTCAGTGTTGCTCTGCAGGTGTATATGCGCTGGGCCGCTCAGCGAGTATTTAACCAGCCGTTTCGCTACTGGTGGTTGGGGTGGCTCAGTGGTGGTATTGTGGTTGCGATCGCGCTTACTTCAATCATAAAAACGGAAACTGGCTGGGGATGGACTTGGCGCGGACGATCTTTGTCAACATCCTAAGGTTCTGCGCTCAGCTTAATCAGGAGGCTGCGGTTCTCAACATGATGAACACAGCCTTCAAAAAAAATCCATATAGTTATTGACACTACAATGCTAAAAGCTGTTAATATACATTGGCTGGCAATCAATGTTGACTTTGCACTGATAGGTCTAGCTCATATCTCCTTATTGGGGTGTGGCCAAGCGGTAAGGCAGCGGGTTTTGGTCCCGTCATTCGTAGGTTCGAATCCTACCACCCCAGTTAATTTCAGAGACTTGTTAAAAAGGCTGGCCTAAAGGCTGGCCTTTTTTATGGATCTTTGGCGGCGATATTTATCCGTGTACTTGACGCAGGAAACCTCGTTATTAAATTATCTAAACTCTACTTTTTTTGACCATAGTGGTTGTCCAGGTAGGGCAATAGAAGTGAACTACTTGATGATGAAAGCTTTGGCACTAGGCCAACCATCGCCCAAGCTCAC
Organism: Leptolyngbya sp. PCC 7375; assembly: GCF_000316115.1. Classification (GTDB taxonomy): domain Bacteria; phylum Cyanobacteriota; class Cyanobacteriia; order Phormidesmidales; family Phormidesmidaceae; genus Leptothoe. The sequence continues at coordinate 5,312,587 of NZ_JH993797.1, read as the reverse complement.
TTTTAGGTCGAGCCGTTGTCCTTTTATTGGATTTTGTTACCATAGCAACTGATTTTTACAGTTTCTGAGAGGACAGGGTGAGAGGAATAGGAGTGAGGATACAAAAGGGTATGACCTCGGACTGATGTAAAGATAAAATCTAGCCTTCGAGAGAGAATCCATACTGATTAATTTTGGTCCAAAACTGTTGCCATCTGCCTGTTGTATACGTGAGTGTTCTCAAACTTAATACCACCCCAGCCCCCGTTCCCTTCCACTTCATCCCAGACCCACATAATCGTTGCTTGACGATGACTTTGCAGGCCGCTTCGGTGACTCCCGACCCAATCGGACGATTTTCTGCCTGAGTTTGAGCGTAATCCATTTGAGCGTGGTGATTGCGAAAATACGTGATGACCGACTCCATCTGTTCTTTTTCTTGGCACTGAGGGCATTGAGGTCGATTTTTTTAAACTCATCTAACAGCGCAACCGCCGCTCCAACGTCGTGTTTTAAGCGATGAGCTTGTTTCTCTAACCAGGCTTGACGGTGCTTTCGACGTCGAGGAAATAGGACTTTAGCGACGGTTTCCAAGTAGCCACTGGCATGGTAGAAATCTAACACTTGTGAATCGACATAGGGGCCGAGAAAGTCCCAATTTTCAGGCGCACCATCTGCTAATCCTTGCCGATGCGCATCCGGATACAGGCTCAGCACATGCTCAACCTCACGGGACATCCGGTCGAGAAAGAGGTGTCGTCCATATTCAGGCGGGGCAGCTACGTACGTGGTATGCAGACGCTCTCCCTGAGCGTTATACAAACTCAACGTACCGACCATGGCTTGGCGTCCCCCCTCCTCACACAACAACATACAGGTCCCATCGAGGCCTAGACTAACTGTTGCTACCGGCTCCGAGACCTTGGGGGTCTGATAATGCCAATCCTCCTCTTTTGCCATGGCCACAGTCCCCACGGTGTCTGCTAGATTTTGGATAAACGAACGGGCCACTACACGACCATGATTTTCGTTGAGGTCTTCTGCCACCCGCACACTGCTCATCTCAGCATATTTGTGGCTAATCTGTTTAGCAAAGCGAGGGGTTGCCGTTCTGATCATGCGCGCATCGGTTTCCAAGGGGCAGAAGGTACTCCCACCCTCGGACGTTTGGTAGAGATGACGTGCTACCTGCACCGGACCATAGGGGCTTTGATAGACCTTCGCATCCTTGCCTTTGCTCGTCCAACGCTGTCCTGAGCGTTCAATGGGACTACCATCACTATCGAATTGTTCGAGAGCTTTTTCTGTCGCCAGTTGACCGGCTAAATTCAGCCCTTGCTGAATCTCATTCTCGCTGCCTAACATCGTCGTGCCAAAGGGAATAGTTATCTGTATCGTGACACTATTAGCCTCACTACTAACAATCGATGCTGGCATGTTAACGGCCCTGTAGACAATACTTTTATTTTAGCCGAAACCTCGGAAACTTACATCCAAGTGAGGTCATACCCATACAAAAGCTTCTCCAAAAGAGTTACTACCCCAAAAAAGATGGCCAGTAAATTTATTGTAAGGGCAGTGATTATGCTCAGCCACCCATTCTCTAAATCAGACTTTTTCTTGCTACTCATTACTTCACTTGGAGATTGTATAACCAGTCCTTTCACCTGAGTTCAGTTCACTCTGAGAGTATGAAACAGCAACTGATGAATTTAAGTGCCAACATAATCTATACCTAAATCAGTTTCTCTACAGCAATTATTTTGACCGACTGAGGAAGGGCTACAGAAAAACAAAAATTATTCACTGTCCAGCTGATTGGTTGTCTATAAGCAAACAGTTCCTTGCCAAAAAAATCTCGCAATTTGTGCCATATTACAATCTGTGCCTTATAAAGTGGTTGCTCTAATCTGGTTTACATTAGAGATTGCGATCGCATTAAAATAAAGATTCCCTTGCTGAGGAATACCTGATGCCTTCGCCGTTGCCTGGAATGGATCCTTACCTGGAACACCCGCGTTCCTGGCCAAACTTTCATCATCGGTTGATTAGTGCGATCGCCATCAGTCTAGGCCCACAGCTACGCCCCAAATATCGTGTGGTCGTCGAAGAAGCCATTTACCAAACTGAGGGGCAGGATTCAGTTTTGGTGGGAGTCCCCGACGTCACCATCCAAAAAGCAAAGGGCACTCAATCCGCGAGTGAGGCAACTTTGGGTACGACGGTGGCTCAACCCATCCTTGTCGATTTGCCCATGCCGGAGGTCGTTCGACAGGGATACCTCGAAATTCGAGAAGTAGCTACTAGTGAAGTCGTCACCGTTATCGAAGTCTTATCGCCCACCAATAAACGCCCTGGCGAAGGCAGACGAACCTATGAAGCAAAACGTCAAGTCATTCTGGCCAGTGCTACTAATCTGGTAGAAATCGATTTGCTACGACAGTGGTCTCCCATAGTTCAGTTGCCCGAGCAGCTACAAACTCACTACCGTATTTTGGTAAGTGCCAGTTCCCAACGCCCCCAAGCAAGTCTGTATGCATTTAACTTGCCAGATCCAATTCCAGCATTTCCATTACCGTTACAGGAAACAGAGTCAGAACCCATCGTTAACCTGCAAAATTTACTGGGCGATATTTATGACCAGTCAGGCTATGACTTAGTGATTGACTACAGTCAGCCACCGGTTCCTGCGCTGAAAGAAGCAGACTCTGTATGGTTCGCAGAATGGCTTGCCAAGATTCGCGATGAATCAGAACGTTAGCACCCTGCATCCTAAGGCTGCATGTAACTAGTGCAGCGTCAAAGCTAAAAATTGGGATTATCGAGAGTGTTGCGATAGTCTGTATAGAGCACTCTAAAGGTCTATGCAGAAGAAATATATTGTTCGATTAAGTGAATCTGAGCGCAATCATCTCGAAACGGTCATCAAAACGCTCAGTGGCAGTAGCCAAAAAGTCCGACGAGCACAGATTCTCCTCAAGACAGATGTCACCGGAGCGAATTGGAGTGACCAGTGCATCGCAGACGCCTATAACTGCCGTCGGCAGACCGTGGAGAATCTACGTCGTCGCTTGGTAGAGGAGGGCTTTGAGGTGGCGCTCAATGGGAAAAAACGGAGTCGCCCGCCCACCGAAAAGTTGCTGGATGGCGAGCAGGAAGCTCAGGTGATCGCCACTCGGTTAGGGTCGCCGCCTGCTGGCTATAGCAATTGGTCACTACGGCTGTTAGCCCGCAAGGTTGTCGAATTGGGTATCGTTGAAACGATCAGCCACGAGACCGTGCGCCAAACCCTGAAAAAAACGGCATGAATAATCGGAAGATAGAATACTGGGTGATTCCGCCCGAAGCGGATGCTGAGTTTGTCGCTCACATGGAGGCGGTATTAGATCTTTACGCTAAGCCTTACGACCCGACTCGCCCAGTGGTATGCATGGACGAGCAACCGGTACAGTTGCAAAAAGAAACCCGCCCCCCACAACCCGCAACCACCCAGCACGGCCAACGGGTCGATTACGAGTATGAACGGGCCGGAACGGCCAGCATCTTTATATTTACAGAGCCCCTAGCCGGATGGCGAAAAGTGAGTGTGCGAGAACGTAGAACTAAGGCTGATTGGGCGATTGAGGTCGCTCAGGTGATTGAAGAACGTTATCAACAAGATGAGCGAGTACAGATTGTTTGTGACAACCTCAATACTCATACCATCGGTGCGTTCTATGAAGTATTTGAGCCTGAGCAAGCGCGAGCACTGGTGCGGCGCATCGACTTTTGTTACACCCCAAAGCATGGCAGTTGGCTCAACATTGCCGAGAACGAACTGAGTGCAATGACTCGTCAGTGTGTCCATGGTAGACGTTTCGGCGATATTGATACATTGCGGGTCGAAACAGACGCTTGGGCTAACGATGTCAACAACACTCAGCGAGGGGTCGATTGGCAGATGAAAGTTGACGATGCACGCTGTAAGTTAGCCTCTGTCTATCCCAAAATTAAGTCTTGACGTTGCACTAGTTCATACGATGGCCATACTCAAACGGTACCTGGAAACGCCGATCAGTTTTCGCAGCTCGTGAAGGACAAGAGCTACAGTTGTTGTTCGTTTATTGCAGCACAGAATGATACCGAGGATTTTGATTGTCATCTTTACATGGGTCCATAGTGCTGTAATAGAAAAAATCTCTTTCCTTAATTGTTCCCCTTATATCAATTTCCGAAAATTTATCTACATTACCAAGGCTGTTACCCTTGGCTAAACAGGATGTCTATAACTCAAAACTGAGAACTGGTATTATCTCCTCTTAAACAAAATGCAATTTTCTAACTCTTGTGGTCTTTCATGAGCTGATAATAAAGAGGCATTAAGATTCAATCAGAGGTGAACAAATAAAAATGGCTAATGTATGATTTTTTCTTCTATTTAGCCATTTTCACCAAAATCTAGACGGTGCATAAGGTTAAACAAAGATAAGGACATAACGCTAGCTCTGCTGGTTGTTTACCTATATAAATCTGGCTTAAAGTTTTTAGTTCATGACTTTACCTATAGAAGATCTACTTTAATACTGACTGTAGAACTTCTAAAACTGTACGGTGTGACTGCCTCTGATAGATAGCTTTAAAAACAGAGTATGAAAAAAATCGAGATATTTATTTTTTCCGTAATACGATTGCTAGATCTTGGGTTGGCTGAAAGTAGCGAGGCGATTAGTCTATTCAGTCAACCCCAGAAGGTTTCAGATGACTTGCAAGCCCAAATGTCATCTTTCCGACAACAACTCTAGCTTAAATAGAATCTCTGTTGATGTTGGTTCAGGGGAACCAATAATGAAGTTCTCTTTAAACAGAATTCACCATTTATGCCCTCTCATGGTGAATGAATCATTGACATTGGTATTGATTGAACTCTATTGCCTAGAAATAATGCCCCATTTCTTGGAGTTTTCGATGCCATAAATTTATAGGGTGTAGTTAGGAAAGAGTTAGCAAATCCCCCCAATCTAGCTTTACTCTTCGGGTTAATTAACATGGGTGTCGCTGCTCTCCGCAAGCGTAAGCAAGAGGTAGAAGTCGAGGTCTAACCATAAGAGCCTCCTTAGACTCTCCAATCAGCTTGCTTCACTAAAACTAGGATGAGCCTCTTAAAAAATATTTTCAACATTTTTCATTGCCAGAAGAATACATACAAAGGAAATAGCCATGTTACAAGATCAGTTTCAAGATGTGACTAATTCAAGTTTTCCTAAAATTGCAAGGGAAGGCAACTCAGGCAGCTGGTTTAGGTGGGAAGATAACGATGGCGATGGATATGTTGAACGTAGACCTAACTACGGTGTTGCTTGGGGCGACGTCGATGGCGATGGATATATGGACCTGTGGTTAAACAACCACTTTGGAGATCGTAATGGTCCTCCTCCTTCACTGTATATAAATCAACAAGACGGCACCTTTGAAAATCGGCTAGATCTTATTCTGCCCGGTGCAGATGGCGCGGTCGCTAGTGGCGATCGACATGGTTCTGTGTGGGCTGATTTTGACAATGATGGTGACCAAGATTTACTTCTGTTAGTGGGGCTGAATTCAACTGGAGAGACTAGTAAAAACAAACTTTTTATCAACACAGGCGGTCCTATTGTTGATAACCCAAATGAACAAGAACCTATTCTCATTGATCAAGCCAGCGCGCTTGGAATCACCTATCCTGAAGCCCGATCCCGTGAAGCAACTGTATTTGATATTAACAATGATGGGCTGTTGGATTTTGTTCATGGGGCGCGTAAAGATGGTCAAAAAAGTCCCGAGTCGCCACCAACAGTTTTTCTGCAAAACCCAGATGGCACATTTTCAGATGCTGGTACAGCAGTCAATTTAGAATATGGTCGAGGAATTGAGTACGTTACACTCGTAGACTTGGACGTTGATGGGCGTTTCGAAACAATCCAGAAAAAACCCTATAAAGTTTACGATTCCAGTTCCGGCGTTTTCACTGAAGTCACCGATTCTTTATTTAACGGTGTTACCCTACAAAACAGTGGAGATTTTTCTGACGTAGCCGCCGGTGACTTTAATGGAGACTTGATCCCTGATGTGTTCCTCCCTGCTGACAATGGCAGCGTACATCAGTTCATCCTAAGTACCCCCACGGGCTGGGAAGATCGGTCCACCACCTCTGGCATACGCTCCGTTTCCTATCGAACCACCATCGGAGGAGGGATAGCTACAGGCGATTTTGACAACGACATGGATCTGGATATGCTCGTTCTAAATCGTACGCCAGGTGGTAATGATTATTTCTTTGAAAATCAGGGAGATGGGACGTTCCAAGCCGTTGCCTTTCCAGCAACTCAACCATCCCCGAATGGATCAACGCTACTTAATTACCGCTCTGCTGCGGTTGCAGACTACAACAATGATGGTTTTTTAGATTTACTGGAAACCACCTATGCCAACGATCCTACCTATCGCCTGTTAGAAAATACTGGCAATAATAATAACTGGATCTTGATTGATTTAGAAGGGACCGTATCCAATCGTGATGGTATTGGAGCAACGGTTTACGTAACAGCCGGTGGTGTTACTCAAATGAGGCAACAAGCTGCAGGACAACACCACAGAACGCAAGATGACAAACGGATTCATTTTGGTTTAGGTGATAAAGATATCATCAGTGAAATTCGGATTAAGTGGCCTAGCGGAATTGAGCAGGTGCTGAACAATGTTAATCCGAATCGAGTGCTCCAAATTATTGAAGCAGAGAGCCAGTTTGAGGCAACTGACGATTCTGTTACCACATCCCTCAATACACCAGTTGATATTCAGGTCTTGGCCAATGATAACACTGCCTCAGAAACCGAATTTACCTTGTCTGCCGCCGACTCCAGCAATGGCAGTGTGGCAATCAACAATAATGGTACACCAGCTGATAGCAGCGATGATTTCATTACCTACACCCCTGATGCAGGGTTTGTAGGCACCGATTCATTTACCTATGAAATTAACAACGGCGAGGGTGGCACGGACACGGCTACTGTCGATGTCACCGTTATCGCCGGGAATCTGCCTACAGCAACAGATGACATTGGAACAGTTGAAGAAGACTCACAGATCACCCTGGATGTACTATCAAATGATACAGATCCAGATAACGATAGCTTGAGCCTGGATTCTGTACTCCCCGGCAACAACGGTACCACGATCATTATCGGCAACCAGGTACGTTATACGCCTAATGCCAACTTCAACGGGACTGACAGCTTTAGCTACACGGTCTCCGATGGTAATGGCGGTTCTGATACGGCCACAGTGAATATCACAGTAACTGGTGTCAACGATGCGCCAGTGGCCAGTGATGATACTGCAAACACAGAGCAGAATACTGCCGTTCAAGTTCAGGCGCTTAACAATGACACGGATATCGATGATGATAACCTAACGGTCATATCGGCTAGTCAAGGAACTAATGGCAGCACATCGGTTAGCAACAACCAGATTTTCTATACCCCGAATGCAGATTTCGTAGGTACCGATTCATTTACCTATGAAATCAGTGACGGCAATGGTGGCATAGATACGGCTACTGTCAATGTCACCATCACTGAACCAGGCATTCGCGTCGAAGAAGGACTCCTGAGTCTGTATACCTTTAATGAAGGCAGTGGCAACACTGTTTTCGATGTTTCAGGCATTGGCAATCCCTTAAATCTAGAAATCGACACTATCACCGGTGTCAGCGTGGGAGATGAGTCTCAAATCACCTGTTCCTGCGGGAGCTGTCAGACTTGTAACTCTCAAATATCCTGGGGTGATGGGACCCTGAATGTCACCTCCCACAGCCTGATTGCCTCTAATCAAGCTGCCACTAAGCTAATCGATGGTATTAGGGAGACTCAAGAGATCACCATTGAAGCCTGGATCAAACCCAATGACCGCACGCAGAGGGGCCCTGCAAGAATTGCCACACTCTCCGCTGATGCTGGCAATCGAAACTTTACCCTGGGGCAGGATGGAGACGACTACCAGGTCCGCTTACGCACCACCACTACTGGCAACAATGGCGCTGCCAAAGCTGTCACCTCCACTGGCTCACAGGTACAGACAGAACTCAGCCATATCGTTTACTCCCGTGATAACACGGGTTTTGCTAGTCTTTACGTTAACAACCAGTTAGTCAGTTCCAACACTATTGATGGAGACTTCTCCAACTGGAATGCTGGATACCAATTTGCTTTAGCCAATGAGCTAAATAGTACCAGGCACTGGCTTGGCAGTTACGACCTAGTGGCGGTTTACAACCAAGCCTTTGATGCCAGCGAAGTTGAACAGAACTATCTCGCGGGTGCATCGTTTGGTGATGATCCAACTAATATTCTGCCTGTTGCGGTAAATGACAGTGGAACAGTTGATGAAGACTCACAGATTGCTCTTGATGTGTTGCTAAATGACACCGGTGCCGACAGCGATCGCTTGAGCTTAGTGTCTGTGCTCCCTGGCAACAACGGGATCACGGCCATTATCGACAACCAGGTAGTCTATACCCCCGCAGCCAACTTCAACGGAATCGACAGCTTTAGCTACACCATCTCCGATGGCAATGGCGGTTCCGATACAGCCACCGTGAGTATCACCGTAACGGGGGTCAACGATGTTCCAGTCGCCAATGACGATACGGCCACCACAGCGCAAAATTCTGCTATTCAAGTCCAGGTGCTTGCCAATGACACGGATGTCGATGGGGATGCCCTAACGGTCCTCTCCGCTAGTGAAGGTAGCAATGGCAGCACATCGATTGAAGATAATCAGATTCTTTACACTCCCAATGCAGATTTTGTAGGAACCGACTCCTTTACCTATGAAATCAGTGACGGCAATGGGGACACATCAACAGCAACTGTCGATGTCACCATCATCACCGAAGGAACCCCACCCGTAGCGATGGATGATAGTGGGACGGTTGATGAAGACTCACAAATTACCCTTGATGTGTTGCTGAATGACACCGATGTCGACAGCGATCGCTTGAGCTTAGTGTCTGTGCTCCCTGGCAACAACGGGACCACGGCCATTATCGACAACCAGGTAGTCTATACCCCCGCAGCCAACTTCAACGGAATCGACAGCTTTAGCTACACCATCTCGGATGGCAATGGCGGTTCCGATACGGCCACCGTGAGTATCACCGTAACGGGGGTCAACGATGTTCCAGTCGCCAGTGACGATACGGCCACCACAGCGCAAAATTCTGCTATTCAAATCCAGGTGCTTGCCAATGACACGGATATTGATGGGGATGTCCTGACAGTTCTCTCTGCGACTGCAGGCAGCAATGGCAGCACATCGATTGAAGACAATCAGATTGTCTATACCCCCAATGCTGATTTTGTAGGAACCGACTCCTTTACCTATGAAATTAGTGATGGCAATGGGGGTACATCAACGGCTACCGTCACTGTCACTGTCACTGAACCAGGCAGTAGTAGCAGTCGCGTTGAGGAAGGACTCCTGAGTCTTTATACCTTTGATGAAGGCAGTGGCAACACCGTCTTTGATGTCTCTGGTGTAGGAAATCCCTTAAATCTACAAATTGGCTCCCTCAACGGTGTCAGCTGGGGTGATGGCATCCTGGATGTCAATGCACCCAACCTGATTGCCTCTAATCAAGCGGCCACTAAACTCACCAATGGGATTACCCAGACTCAAGAACTCACGATTGAAGCCTGGATTACTCCCGATAACCTCACACAACGAGGACCTGCCAGGATTGCCACGCTCTCTGCCAATAGCGGCAACCGCAACTTTACCCTGGGCCAGGAAAGAGCTAACTACCAGACACGTCTACGCACCACCACCACTGGCAACAATGGTACTAGGAAAACTGTCACCTCCAGTGGCTCACCAGTCGAGACGGACCTCAGCCATGTCGTCTACTCCCGCGATGCCAGTGGTCTTGCTCAGCTGTTCGTTGATAACCAGTTAGTCGGTTCCAACATCATTGATGGCGACCTTTCCAATTGGAATACTGGATACCAGTTTGCCTTAGCCAATGAGCTAGGTGGCGGGCGGCCCTGGCTCGGTAGTTATGACCTGGTTGCGATTTACAACCAAGCCTTTGATGCTAGCGAAGTTGCACAGAACTATCTCGCGGGTGCATCAATCGATGGTAATCCGACAAATACGCTTCCTGCTGCGGTGAATGATAGTGGGACGGTTGATGAAGACTCACAAATTACCCTTGATGTGTTGCTGAATGACACCGGTGTCGACAGCGATCGCTTGAGCTTAGTGTCTGTGCTCCCTGGCAACAACGGGACCACGGCCATTATCGACAACCAGGTAGTCTATACCCCCGCAGCCAACTTCAACGGAATCGACAGCTTTAGCTACACCATCTCCGATGGCAATGGCGGTTCCGATACAGCCACCGTGAGTATCACCGTAACGGGGGTCAACGATGTTCCAGTCGCTAGTGACGATACGGCCACCACAGCGCAAAATTCCGCCGTTCAAGTCCAGGTCCTTGCTAACGACACGGATGTCGATGGGGATGCCCTAACGGTCCTCTTCGCTAGTGAAGGTAGCAATGGCAGCACATCGATTGAAGACAATCAGATTCTCTACACTCCCAATGCTGATTTTGTAGGAACCGACTCCTTTACCTATGAAATCAGTGATGGCAATGGGGAAACATCGACGGCTACCGTCACTATCACTGTCACTGAACCAGGCAGTAGTAGTGGTCGCGTTGAGGAGGGACTCCTGAGTCTTTATACCTTTGACGAAGGCAGTGGCAACACCGTCTTTGATGTCTCTGGTGTAGGTAATCCCTTAAATCTACAAATCGACTCACTGACTGGTGTCAGTTGGGGTGATGGTGTCCTGGATGTTAATGCCCCCAACCTGATTGCCTCTAATCAAGCGGCTACTAAACTGACCGACGGGATTACCCAGACTCAAGAACTCACGATTGAGGCCTGGATTACTCCGGATAACCTTACACAACGAGGACCTGCCAGGATTGCCACGCTCTCTGCCAATAGCGGCAACCGCAACTTTACCCTGGGCCAGGAAAGAGCTAACTACCAGACCCGCTTACGCACGACGACGACAGGCAACAATGGCACCAGAAAAACTGTCACCTCCAGTGGCTCACCAGTCGAGACGGACCTCAGCCATGTCGTTTACTCCCGCGATGCCAGTGGTCTGGCTCAGCTATACGTTGACAACCAGTTAGTCGGTTCCAACATCATTGATGGCGACCTTTCCAATTGGAATGACCAGTACCAGTTCGCCTTAGCCAATGAGCTAGGTGGGGGGCGGCCCTGGCTCGGTAGTTATGACCTGGTTGCGATTTACAACCAAGCCTTTGATGCTAGCGAAGTTGCACAAAACTATCTGGCGGGTGCTGATAGTTCTGTGCCTTTAGGCTTTTAAGAATGCATGAGGGCACTTCTATAGCGGCCAAGGATGATGATATCTGGGCCGATAGCGCACGCATATCTTTCGATAGCGATGATTACGGCTTAAACGGTCATGGTCATGGCAACTGCGCGATCCGATAGCAAACTTATCAAGGCGGTACCTGGACGAACCTCATGTGCTCGATCTTACCGCTATGGAGGGTTCTTAATGGCCTGAGCGTAAGAATTCCGGGGTTTTTGGGGTTTAGAGTGAACCGACATCAATGTCCTGAATGGTGGGATTGGCATCATGCCACTATCACCATTCAGGGCTCGAATTGTTGCAACTTAGATCAGCATCGCAGGCTGTTTCCACCAAGCTCTGCTGAGCTAACGGTACATCTGTTATTTAATGATTTTGTCAATAGTGATTGGTGGCGTTGTAAAAAGTTGTTGTAAGAACAATCTACCTGAACATGAATTTTATGTAAGTATATCGATAGATTTTGTTTAAAGGAGGACTGCTAAGGCTTTAGTAGATCAAAAAGGTTGGGCAATGAAAGTCCCATTGTGAAGGACTATCCGTAATTCTGTTGAGATGCTTACCTATCTTTTGTTGAGGTGGATGTCCTTTTTGTAGAAGTTTCGGCAATTTGTTCAAACTAGTGCACAAGCTACATAGTAAAGCAACCGCTACATCCTTGAATTTATTTGCCCTCCAGCAGGAAACTATTGTTAGGACTTCTTAGTCACTAAAGTAGGTTGGGCATTATCACTACAGTGTTTTTGCGGAAAGCTGTTTGCTAATTGCTCTAGCAGTATGAGAGGCTAAAACTTTAGTCTGCCACTACTGCTTGGGGACTATTGTTGCTGTGCTTGTGTGGGTATGTATGTATTCTCATCGGTTCTTTATTATCCCATTAAGTTTATTCGATGAGTTCATGCAAGGCACGGAGTGACTATTACAGCAGTGGTATAACGCTATTGGAATGGTTGTTCAGGTGTCATCTCCCTTCACCAACAGGCCTTCAGGTTGACAGGCAAATAGTTCCTTGTATAGGACATTTGAATGATTGTTCTTGTCTTCGACCTCAGTTGTGAATGTTTTTGTATTAGTCGTAAGGTAGCCTTCTGGAAAATCATGCAGTACCAAGCTTCTGTCGTCACTTCAGACCATAATTTCAAAGACTCTTATACAAATGTATCTGCCCTAACTACCGATAAAGTGCCTAAGGTCAATATATTGGACGTTGAGATTGACAACCTTTCCCGACAGGAGCTATTAGAGCGTTTAGACGCCCATGGCGGAGTTGTGGTCACACCCAATGTGGATCACTTGATGAAGCTGCAACACGATACAGACTTTCGTGAAGTGTACAAGGCTGTGGACTATCGCGTTTGCGATAGCAAGATCCTGATGTATGCGGCTCAATTTTTAGGTACGCCCATATGTGACAAAATCTCAGGTTCTGACTTGTTGCCCTGGTTTTGTGATTATCACCGCGAAAATCCTGACGTGAAAATTTATTTGTTGGGTGCGGCTCCTGGTGTCGCCAAGCTGGCTCAACAGCGTATTAATGAGCATATTGGGCGTGATATTATTGTTGAGGCTCACTCACCTTCCTATGGCTTTGAGAAGAATCCTGAGGAGTGCGAAGCAATTATAGAGCGCATTAATGCTTCGTCTGCTAATGTCTTAGTTGTTGGTGTTGGTGCACCTAAGCAAGAAAAGTGGATTGTAAAGCACAGAGAGAAACTATCCACCATTAAGACATTTTTGGCAGTCGGTGCAGCCATCGATTTTGAGGCAGGTCATAAGCCTCGTTCTCCTGAGTTTGTGACTGAGTTGGGGCTTGAGTGGTTGTACCGAACAATGTCTGAGCCGAAGCGTCTGTGGAGACGTTATTTGATTGAAGATATGCCTTTCTTTGGTATGGTGTTTCAACAGTGGTTGGCTAAGCGAAAGAAGCGTAAGTCAGTTTAAGTGTCTTGTCAGCAAGCAGTAGGAGGCTACGGCTAACTGCCACGTACTAATACCATTTCATCACGACAAAGCCCTGAAATGTCTACAGACATTTCAGGGCTTTTCTCTATTTTGTTAGATATAGCGCACTGCTGGATGAATATCTCCAAAGGAGAGGTTGCGCCAAGCTCTATGTTCTGTTGCTGTTTTCTGGTTTTCGAGAATGTTGTTGAGGAGATGGGGCGGTGGAAATGAGCTATAGCTCTTCTATGTATGCATCCTGGCCTTGGATGTTTCGTAATGATGGAGAGTTGCGGTCAATAATATAGGGAAATTGACCTGTTACTAATGGGACAATAAGTCGACTGATGTGAGGTGCTTCGAGGGCGGACAGCATTGTCTGTGCGGTTGCGATCGCATCCTCTCCTTGCCAGCGTGTTAACCAAACATGAACTTGATCTGTTGTGGATTTATCTTCTGTAGGTATCGAAGAGACGGCAAACATATTATTGCCGGGATCGATCACCATCCGCTGGGAAATACCTGTTTTGAGAACAGAAAATGCCTGGGTAGTTACGGTCGCCTTGACAGTGTTTTCTGTTAAGCTGCCAGTACTTTGGGCATCACCCCAGATCAGCAGCTTATCGCCTACTTGAGAATCTACGTGCCCTTGGGTTGCTGTCACGATAGCCAAAACAGCAGGGCCTTGGGATAGCTGATTTAAGAGGCAAGAAAACAATTCTAGTGAAGACGTTTTGGGATCAACCGTCATCTGAGTCATAGATAAATAAGCTCTCTCGTTAGCAGAGCGCTACTATTGTGTGGGCGATTGGGACGGATTAGTCTATCTAAGCTAAGGCGAAACGTAAAGATATATTATGGCAATCATCCTTAAAAAAGACATCCTTTGTTCTGTTACAAGGGACAGTTAAAAAAGGTGACCTTACCGTTCCCTTTATAGTTTTCAAGTTGATTATGGGACAGACAGCAAAAAAAATTGGCATTATTGGCGGCGGTCAACTGGCCTGGATGATGGCGGCTGGCGCTAAAACGTTAGATTTGAGTTTGGTCATTCAAACGCCAGAGCAATCTGATCCCGCCGTTGCCATTGCTGATCATGTGGTTTTTGGGGCAGTGGCTGACGCCGATGCAACGGCTATCCTAGCCCAGCATTGTGATGTCATTAGTTTTGAAAACGAGTTTATTGATCTACCAGCGCTGCAACTCCTTGAGAAGCAGGGCACTCAGTTTTATCCTCAGCTGAGCTGTTTGAAACCGCTGTTAGATAAATATGATCAGCGTTTGTACTGTCAGAGTTTGGGGTTGCCCTCTCCTAAGTTTGTCACGCTAAACTCAAAGGCCGATCTGCCCCAATTAGAAACTAGCGTTGCTGCTGTTGGATTCCCCTTAGCCCTCAAAACCCGTCGCCATGGATATGACGGTCAAGGCACCTTTATTTTGCAAGACCTGGATGCGGTAAAAGCTACCTGGGCAAACCTCGGCTATCAACCAATTCTATTAGAGGCCTTTGTATCATTTGAGCGAGAACTGGCAGTTATGGCCGCCCGTTCTCAGACGGGTGAGATCGCCCTCTATCCTGTGGTTGAATCCCAGCAAATTGATCAGGTCTGCCGCCGTGTGATTGCACCAGCGGATATTGCCGATCCCGTGCGTCAGCAGGTGGCTCACCTTGCCACTACGTTATTAACTCAGCTTGGCGTAATTGGTATGTTTGGGATTGAGCTATTCCTAACCGCTGATGATCGAGTTTTGATTAATGAGATTGCCCCCCGTACCCATAATTCGGGGCACTACACTCT
Organism: Leptolyngbya sp. PCC 7375; assembly: GCF_000316115.1. GTDB lineage: Bacteria > Cyanobacteriota > Cyanobacteriia > Phormidesmidales > Phormidesmidaceae > Leptothoe. The sequence continues at coordinate 5,297,435 of NZ_JH993797.1, read as the reverse complement.
GGATGCTTGTGTGACGTCCCAATTTGAGCAACAGCTACGGGTAGTGAGTGGATTATCGCTGGGCTCACCTGATCTCAAATGCGCTCAGGCTCTGATGATCAATCTTCTTGGATTTGAAAGTTCCACATCAAACTATAGAGAACAGCGGGGGGCTTTAGCTGCATTGCCGAATGCCCACGTCTATTGGTATGGCAAAGGGGAATCTCGTCCGGGACGAAAATTAGGTCATGTCACGATGACATGCGATCGCGTCTGTACCCGCGATCAGCTCAACCAACTCATTCATCAGATAGAAGCTCTCTGGTATCCCGAATCCCCTTAAAACGTGGGGACGTTCCATGGAACGTCCCCACGTTTTTGGGTTCTATTTGAAATAGTGATTGAGGTGAGGAAAACCGCTCAATCATCTCTATCGATCAACCCTTGTCGATTTACCAGGACAGTTGGTTATGATGACTCTAGTTTCACTACGGCGTTGGTGACTGCCAACAATGTTTCTTGATCTATGCTTTTCACTTAAGGGCATCGAACAGGATCGCGGTGGCAGTATACCGGGCTTGTACCCGGAAACTATAAATCGCGACCACGGGCCCACCTGGATTTTCCAGGTCAAAAACTGAGGTAAGACGGCGTTGCGGTGAAACTTTTAAGATTTGAAAAGCTCTTGGTCGTTAGATCAAGAGCTTTTTGCTGTGGGGTTCACTATCCGGTAGTATTATTGATACTGTTGGTGGGTACAAACATACTATCCCATGGTTCAATACACGATTCCTCAAAGCCCCGAAAATGTATTGATCACTGTTTCTGGACGTGATTCGGCAAAAGCCCGTGAAAAGGCAATGGATCAGCTTCTAGAGATGATGGGCGATGGTAAGCTAACGGCTGATTTAGATGACGGCTTTACCCCAAAGGATTTTATTGAAGTGAAAGAACAAAAGACAGAACCCACCGCTGAGGAAAATGCAATTGTTGATGCGGTGCAGATCCTGAGTAGCTTGGCTAACTTAAAAATCAAGGTGCAAGGATCCCGCAGTGAAGCTTTGAAAGTGAGAGAATTAGTAGACTTACTGTTTACTGATGATGTCATTACTGATGAGCAGCTGGAAGAATTAAAGAATGGTTTTAAGGTGCTTAAAACCTTTGCCCAAAGTAATTTGCGCTATCGTGATGCGCGGGCTAGTGCAGAAGAAGCTCGAAAGGTATTGGATGAAGCCCTTGGTAAATAGGGGATAAAAAATAACGTAGAGACGTTGCATGTAACGTCTCTACGTTATTGGTCCCTTCTGAATACGGCCTAAGGGTAAAGGCGATCGCTATCGTTATCAATAAAATAAAGACGCCCATGGCCAGCAATGTGAGATTGAGGTTGGTCACCGTCTGGAACAGCAGTAACTCGGAATACATAGATGCCATCGAAGCGTGGATTACGCTGTGGACGTAAGCCGATGGTTACTTGTCTGCCTGGTGTAACGGGCGGATCAAATTCTACCGTCACAGCTTTGGTGTCTTCGTTGACGGAAATATTGCCCAAACCTAGCTCGCTTCGCTCGTCTCCGGCTGTTTCTGAAAAGGCTACGGTCTGATCTAGTCGATAGGGTTGGAGATGGCGGGTTAGATTTTGGGGCTCAATCACCACCCGTTGCAAGGCGGCATCTGCATTGGCAGGCAGATCGAGGGTAAAGAAATAGGTGGCATTACGACGCATGACTGAATCGTTGGTCGTAAACGCATTGAGGAATTGAGGGGGTTGTAAAAAAGCTGTGGTGCCGTTGGCTAACTCAACAGCCTGGGCGGTGTGGGTTAATGCTATTGCTGCGATTGTGCCGATTGATAGCGCTAACCACCTAGTTTTCATGACTCAGTCCTTCAATGTTGATACCCTTATTTTGGAAAATTTTATTGGAATTGTGGGGATGGCCTGATATAACCAAGGCTGGCGATTTATGGCGGAAGCCATAATAGTGGATGGATTCGGTGTTCCATAGGTTTGAGTATGACGATGTGTTACGGCCCTGAATTACTAGCGCCAGCAGGCACATGGGACTGTGCTAAAGCTGCAGTGGAGAATGGTGCCGATGCGATTTACTTTGGCCTGGATCGGTTTAATGCGCGGATGCGATCGCAAAATTTCACCGAAGCCGACCTGCCCGAACTCATGGCATTTCTCCACAGCCGTGGTGTGAAGGGCTACGTCACTTTCAACACGCTGATTTTTCCTGGCGAACTAGCAGCAGCAGAACGCTACCTGCGCACCATGATTTCTGCTGGTGTTGATGCGGCCATTGTTCAAGACGTGGGCATGTGCCGACTCATTCGTCATTTATCCCCTGACTTTCCGATTCATGGCTCTACCCAAATGACGGTGACCTCAGCAGCGGGGGTGGAGTTTGCCAACAATCTTGGAGCCCAGTTAGTTGTTCTTGCAAGAGAATGTTCTCTTAAAGATATTGAGAAAATACAACAACAAATAAAAGATATTGCATTACCGCTAGAGGTGTTTGTTCATGGGGCTCTATGTGTTGCTTATTCAGGGCAATGTTTGACCAGTGAATCTCTCGGTGGACGGTCGGCCAACAGAGGTGAGTGTGCCCAGGCCTGCCGTATGACCTACGATATGAAGGTTGATGGAGAACTTGTCGATCTAGGGGATAAGCAATATCTTCTCAGTCCTCAAGATCTCTCTGGACTGCCTGTGTTGCCAGATTTAATTAAGTCTGGGGTGAGCTGTTTGAAGATAGAAGGACGGTTGAAGGCCCCAGAATATATTGCCAACGTTACCCGTGTTTATCGTCACGCATTAGACCGGGCGTTGCAGACGGTTGCTCCAGCGATCGCAATAGAAAAAGTGTCTCTGAAGCTAGGTAATCGACCCATTTCATATCAGCCAACGGCAGATGAACGCTACAACCTGGAGATGGCATTGTGTTTGACTCTGGGCATCTCGATACGGATCAAGGTGGGCGGATTTATGGGGTGGAAGATCGGGGGCGTACTGTCTGTCTGAGCTTTTCTAAGCACGGCATCGATCTACGTCGGGTTAAACCGGGCTATAAAGTTTGGAAAACCTCTGACCCAGAGCTAGATAAGGTCCTATGCCAGAGCTACAGCGGTGAGCAACCCCAGGTTCAGCAGCCCATTGATATCGAAGTGCATGGTGTGGAGGGAGAGCCGGTGGTTGCGATCGCAACCGATCCCCAAGGCCACATTGCCAGGGCTACATCTGCAAAGCGGCTGGAGTTGGCTCGTAATCAGCCTCTGACGTCTGAAAAGTTGGTACAACAACTTTCTCGGTTAGGGAACACTCCATTTCAGTTAGGTGCTTTGACTAACTACCTGGCGGCAGGGCTGATGGTGCCAGTGAGTGAGCTGAATCGCCTACGTCGGGATTTGGTGGAGCAATTGTTGGAGCAGCGGCTGCAGCCGCAGGCTTGGGAGCTGGAGGTAACGCATGCCTATGGGGATTTGTTGCCGGGGGGGTTGGGGTGCGACAGGGCAGAGCAATTGGTGGAGGCGTCGGGTGTCGGGGTTTCGGAACAATCCGTGGATTTGTTGGGTTTCGGGGACTCAACCCAACCTACGTTACTGCCTCTTGTTCGTAATTTTGCTCAACTTCGGGCGGTTTTGGCGGCGGATATCACGACGGTTTATTGCGAGCTGGAAAACCCGGTGCGCTATCGGGACGCAGTGGCGCTTTCCCGTGGGCTGAATCCTAAGGCCCAAATCTATGTTGCTCCGCCTCGGATTACCAAGCCAGGCGAACAATACATTCTCAAACAGGTGCGTCAGTCGGATGCCGATGGTTACCTGGTGCGCAATTATGACCATCTGAAATTCTTTGCCGACTAGCCCTGCATTGGGGATTTTTCCCTGAATGTGGCTAACCCGATTACGGCAGATTACTTTAGACTCAGTTTGGTCTAGAACGGCTGACGGCTAGCTATGACCTGAATGTGTCGCAGCTGATGGCTCTGCTGACGACTACACCCGCTGATTGGTTTGACATTACGGTGCATCAGCATATGCCCATGTTTCATATGGAGCACTGTGTATTCTGTGCGTTTCTATCTGATGGGACTGACTTTTCCAACTGTGGTCGCCCGTGCGAGAAACATGGGGTGGTGCTGTGCGATCGCACCGGTACCGAACATATTCTGCAAGCTGACGCTGGCTGTCGCAATACCCTGTATAACGGTGTTGCCCAGACCGGTGCAGAATTTATCCCGCGACTGATTGAGCACGGAGCACGTCACTTTCGCATCGACTTCCTCAATGAGACCCCACCACAGGTCCAACAGATTCTTAGCTGCTATCAACAGCTGCTAAGGGGTGACATAACTGGGCGACAGCTTTGGCAAACTCTAAAGCCTGACTGCCTGACACAAATCCTGTAACCCAGAATCCATAAGGATCGACAAGGAAATGGGCAGAGGGCATGCAAAGCTGAAGATACCAAACCATCAGCGTGATATGCATGTCAGCCTCTACCCAACTGTATGATCAATTGTTGCCCTTCCTGCGTCAACATAGCCGTTACAAAGACCTCCGGCATCTGAAAACACTGGCTTGGATGGTCAGTGCCCTGATCTGTAGTGGCCAACTCAGCCTCCCCGCTTGGGAACCCTACGTCCCCAGTCGGGCGACTCAGGCCCAGAGCTTTGAACGTCGGTGGCATCGCTTTTTCATCAACCGATTCATTGATGTCAAGGGGTTGTATCTGCCGCTGGTGTTGTTAGCGCTCACCAACTGGCGGGCTCATCGACTCTATCTAGCATTGGATACGACCATGCTGTGGAATCGCTATTGTATGATTCACCTGTCGGTTGTGTGTTGTGGACGAGCGGTACCACTTCTATGGCGGGTATTAGAGCATGAAAGTGCCATGGTTGCGTTCGATGAATATCGACCCTTGTTACGGCGTGCCCGTTGGCTGTTGCGTCGGCATCCCAACACGATGTTGTTAGCTGACCGAGGGTTTGCCAACCATGACCTCATGAGTTGGTTGCAAGCGAGTGGTTGGCACTATTGTTTGCGCATTGCGTGTGATGTTCATCTCCACGGCCCATGCCGTCATCCCATTGAAGTACAAGCGCTGTGGCCTCCCAAAGGAGAAGCCACTCTCTATGAGAACGTGGGGCTCTGGCAAGATGGTGAGCATCGATGTAATTTAGTCTTGGCAACCGTGCGAGGGACGAAGGAATCCTGGGCGGTGATTACGGATGAATCACCGAGTCTACAAACGTTGTGGCAATATGCCTTGCGGTTTCGGGTTGAGGAGTTGTTTTTAGATAGCAAATCAGGAGCCTTTGAACTCGAAGACTCTCGCATTCGATCCGCTCAAGCTCTAGAGCGTCTCTATTTGGTGGCCGCCATTGCCTTGTTATACGGCACCACTCAAGGCATGGCGGTGCAGTGTGAAGGCTTACGTCAACAGGTGGATACCCATTGGAGACGAGGGCTCAGCTATCTCAAAATTGGCTTACGGTGGCTCAAGGGAGTCGTTCACAAAGGTCGGACTCTTCTGAAACCAGTCCCCTTATTGCCCAAAGACCCAGACCCTTGTTTTGCGTCCAACAAGGCTGAGCAACGTTACTATGACCTGATTTGGTTTTCCCGTATTCGGTCAATACGATGTCGGACTTGAGATATTAATGGGGGCATCTGAGATGTGTCAGTCAGTCAGCTCTAAAGCTATCTAATCAACTTGGTGTTACTCGGGGAACTCTTGAAAATCGCAGATCAGCATAATTTTGGTAACCGTCTCATCAGCGCCGTTGGCTGAGCGAAGTCGAAGCCAACACACCCAGCCAGCATCTCCTTCAACTCCGCTCAGGGGACGCTTACTAATTTTGTGACTTAAATCACGTTCTTATGAACGCCTTAAATTGATGTCAAGTTAGCATCAATTTGTGATTCAGATCACGTTTTTGAATGAATCAAGATTGATGTATTTGATACTTTTTAGCTCTACTTTCAAAGATATCTGAATCTAATAAATAACCCCGACATTGCTGCCGGGGTGGATTACACATAGTGGGTTTCATATAAGGTGTGCCCTAAGCACATATTCAATGTAATTAATTTCTGTACCTAACACCGTAAATACCCCGTAAATTTGCTTGAAGACTGGCTAAAGTCATCTGGCTATTTGTTCTCTTTATCCTTGAATCCCTTGTAGAGAGGGAGATTTGTCTTTTTTCTTTGAATGCATCAAGTTTATTTTTTATTAGTTGGTGTTCAGAAATAAGTGTATAAATTGTGACTTAGATCACCGTTCTGAACGATTTTAATTAATGTGATTCATCATGTTTTACGCATTTAACCGGCGATGGATAGATGATGAATGTCATATATTTAAACTCTACAAATAACCCCGACATTGCTGCCGGGGCGGGTTACACATAAATGCCTTTTTTTAATTAACCAAACGTTCTACCATTCCAGCCCCACATTGCACCTGCAGAGTCGGCGAATTCAATGTAGGTGCGATCAGGAGGCACCCCTAGTGCGGCCTGTACCTGGGCACAAAACTCCTGGCTCATGGTTTTAGTTTTACTGCCCATGGTGCCAACACTTTTGATTTCGATGTAGCAGGTGGGATCGGTGCTACCCCCAAAGGTCATGGGAGTGCTGGGTTGAAATGCAGTCATGACATAGGATTCAGGCTTGCCCAAATGTTTTGCCAGGCTAGCTGACAGTTGTTTGAGCATGTCTTCCACAGCGCCTTTAGAGGGGGCTTCGACGGAGGTTTGAACTTTGATTAAGGGCATGGGGATTGCAGGATAAACAATAGATGTTACAGGGGTGAAAGAGTGCTTAGTTCTTAGGTGTTTTCTCGAAAAGACTATACCGGTTGAAGGCCGCCCTAGCCTGGGGGCAAGACTCAAAGCCCCCAAAATTGGAGGGTTGGGGGCCTGGATAACTAGTAGCGTCTTGATCAGAAATGTTCTTGGTTTTGCGTTTTTAGTTCTTTGCCTCTATGGGCTATAAACCTTGCTAATTCCTTGAACTCAAAATTAAAAACTCAAAACTCAAAATTCCACTACCCTCCGTAGTTCCAGCCGGTCGTGGATAGCAACAACGCATCGCCTTCACGATGAATACCTGCGCCGATGACTCCGCCCACAAAGACGGTGTGGTCGCCATGTTCAACGGTGCTGATGACGTTGCACTCGACATAGCCCAGGGTGTCTTTGATGATGGGGCAGCCGGTTTCAGGACCAGGGTAAAAGTCGATGTCTTCAAATTTGTTGCCGACACGACGTAGGGGTTTGAAGAAGTTTTGAGCTAACTCTTTTTGGCCATCTTCTAAGATGCTGAGGGCAAAGACGCCGCTAGCTTTGATCATGGCGTGGGAGGTGGAATCGGCTTTAACGCAGTTGACAACCAACGGTGGGGCAAAGGATGCCTGCATCACCCAGCTAGCGGTAAAGCCATTGACTTCGTCGCCGTCTTTGACACCACAGATATAAAGCGCATGGGGAATTTTGCGCAGCATCGTCTTTTTGGCCTGTTCGTCGAGCATTGCATTCACCCTTTAATGTTGTGTACAACGCTTCAGTTTAAACGAATTAAATTGTTCAAAAACGGTAAATGTTTATGAGGGGATGGTTTATCTCACAACTTGGCCCATGTAGTTGCCCCAGAGCCGGGCGGCTTGTGAACTGCTGCTGTTGGTGGGGGTGTTATCGTCATTGCCTAGCCAAATGCCAGTGACTAAATCATTGTTAGGGACAAAGCCCACAAACCAAAGGTCAACGCCATCGTTAGTGGTGCCAGTTTTGCCAGCCTCGCCTAACCCTAAATAGGCACTACGACCGGTACCGCCATTAATGGTGCCTCGCATAAAAGAGGTCATGGTGCGAGCCGTGTTGGGTCTAAGAACATCGCGATCGCGATCGGCACTGTTATCAAGGGAAAAGTCGAAAATGACACGGCAGGTACTGGGATCATTATTGTCTTCACAGTCACTGCTATCCAACACGCGCTGAATCCCGTGGGGACGATTCCAGATACCATTGTTTGCGATCGCACCCACCGACCCAGTCATTTCTAATGGTGTCACCCCGCTTTGACCGAGCACCAACCCTGGTACGGGGTCTAATTCCGATTCAATACCCATGGTTTGGGCCAGGTTCACAATATTGTCTAGACCAGCCTCACGCGCGACCCGTAGGGCGACTACATTTTCTGATAGAGCAAAGCCATCGTACATATCGAGCGCACCACCACCCGAACGACACCCCTGATAAAATTGACCACCCCAGCTCATATCGTTGCAGCTAAAACTGGTGCTAGCGGGAATGCCTTGTTCTAAAGCACTGGCATAGGCAAAAATTTTGAATGTGGAACCAGGTTGTCTAACAGCTTGAGAAGCCCGATTAAACTGACTTTGGCTATAATCTACGCCGCCGACGAGGGCCTGGATTTCACCAGTGGATGCTTTCAGGGTGACCAGGGCTCCCTGGGAAAAGCCATGCTGGTCGCCCAGGTTGGCAATGCCTGAGCGCATGGACGTTTCTGCCTGGCTTTGTATCGCTAAATCCAGGCTAGTTTCTACATAGAAATTACCTTCTTGGGCAAAGCTGATGCCCAGAACCTGGTCTAGTTCATCAAAGATATAACTATAAAAATATGGGGCTCGAATGCTCTGGAGCTGTTCCCGTGCTTTGGGGCTAATCTCAATGCGTGAGCGGCGGGCACGGCGGCCGTCTTCCTGGCTGATCATGCCGAGGGCCACCATGCGTTCAATCACACGGTTGCGGTAGTCTAGCGCGTCATTGTAGCTCTGGACGGGGTTAAAGGCATTGGGCGCGGGCAAAATGCCCACCAGGGTGGCGGCTTCCTGGATATTTAAGTCTTTGGCAGACTTATCAAAGTAAAACTGGGAGGCATCCTCAAAACCATAGAGGTTATTGCCTAAATACACTCGGTTGAGATACAGCAACATGATGTAATTTTTGCTGTAAAACGTTTCCAGCTTGAGGGCGACGATCATCTCGCGAATTTTGCGCATGGCGCTATCGTCGCTGCCCACATATTCCCGATAGATATTTCGGGCCATTTGCTGAGTCAGAGTACTAGCGCCTTCTCGAATGGTGCCGCTTCTCAGGTTGGTTTTAGCCGCTCGAGCAATGCCCCAAGGGTCTACACCCAGGTGCCAGTAATAACGAGAATCTTCTGACGCGACTACGGCTTGAGGTAGATATTTGGAATATTCCCGCAGTTTGGTTTTTTCGATGTGTGCCTGATTAGTGATGGGATTTAGCAGCACACGATCGCCATTTTCATTGCCAAGGATGGAGACAGGTCCCTGAACTGATTCGGGTATGGGTCGAATCGGAATTTTGGGCCATTCAAGCGCAACTACCCAAAAGACCGTCAGAGCAACACTGCCAGTGATGCCATATAGACCGTAGCGAATGGTTTTGAGATACCAGGGTGCTGGGTTTTGAAAGCGGACCGTAACGGCATCGCTCAGCTCGTTGGGACCTAAGCTCAGCACATCGCCATCTCGGAGCTTAAAGGTTTTCAGTCGTTTTTGACCGCAGTAGGTGCCGTTGGTGGATTTTTGATCTTTGAGAACAAACGGGTTGCCAGGCTGGTTGCGATCGCGAGTCAAGGTCAAATGAGTCTGACTCACCAACGGACTGCGCACTACAATGTCACAGTTTTTAGAACTACGCCCCAGCACATAATGATCGCCCACCAGGTCATACACCTGTCGCTGATTGTCATAGTCCACCACCAGTTTAGGTACCCGAGCACCTGGTTTTAACGCCAGTTTGTTGAAATCTACCCGAGCCACATTCTGAATCACCTGGGTCATCGTGCCCAAGATGGTTCGAGGAGGCGTCGTCGATGAATTATGACGGGGTGGCTGAGTCATCCTTAGACGTAGAGTGTTTGAAAATGCGGATGTTCAAAATATGGGTTCACTATAACCCCTCAATCATTGACCCCTGATCTAGCTACTACAGCTACAGCTAACACACCCAGAATTGCGGATAGGAATACGGCCTATTTTAGGCCGCTTATAAAAAGGTGGCGTGATTTTCCCGTAGTTTTTGTCTAGGGACGTTTTGGTTCGTGTTTTGGTGTCAACAAAATAGCAATTAACAAACAAATAATCCCGACATTGATCCAGATGTCTGCCAGATTGAAGACCGGAAATCGGGTAATGGGAAAGGCCTGAATAAAGTCCACTACTTCCCCTGCTTTGACGCGATCAATGCCATTACCCAGGGCTCCGGCTAAGATAAATCCCCATCCGGCACGCTCCCAGCGATCTTCAATCCGAAACAAGAGACCATAGCCAGCAATCCCAATGCTCACGATAACTGACAACCACGGCAGTATCCAACGGCAGTTTTCCCCACTGCAAATACTCCAGGCTGCACCGCGATTTAGAACGTAAGTAAAATTTAGAGCCCCCGGAATAATCGTGACCGATTCGCCCAAATTAAAGTTTTGGACAACCCAATGTTTGGTGATTTGGTCTAATAAGAGTCCGATAAAAGTCGCCACCCAAAACAGGCGATTGATCTGTTTTCTCCGTAATCTGCCCATGTTGCTATGACGGTGCTGAAGCTAGTAGAACATGATCTGACGCATACCATAGGCCAGTACTGAAACTGCACAGACTAAAATTAGCTGTCCTGGGAAAGGTGCAATCGAGTACGTGAAAATGGCCTCTATTAATGATGGCGCATTGTCACCTGTCCACTGTAATACATAGGCTAGGGGCAAATACACCAATCCCACTGCATGAATTGTTAGTAACCCCCCTAAACAGCTTAAGGCTAGGGTTTCTAGCTTCAGGGTTTCCCAGAACGCGAGGTATCCACAAACCCATGCTGCCGGGATAAAGCCCAACAAGTAGCCAAAGCTAGGCTCCCTGAGATAGCTCAACCCACCGCCCTGGGTAAATACTTGCAGATCAAAGGCTTGGAATAGAAAAAGACCCAAGCTCAGATAGGCGACCTGGGACAATGCAGCCGCATTTTGCCCCCCCAAACAGCCGATAAGCAATACAGCTCCCACTTGAAAACTCACGCCTAAAGAAAACACCTCCACACCGTTGGCCCAACTCCAAGGCCCATTGGTAATAAAGACCTCTAGCCATGTGCCTCCAATGGTTAGAATCAAGCCGATTAACGCCCACAGCAACTCTGCCGTTGCAAACACCTACATATTCCTCACGGCGACGGTGGCTTATTTTATCGTTTGACGAGAACGTTACTTTTTCTAATCTGACTGAAAGTAGACAGCCGAGCAGGTTTTAGACTGTTTACTTAATCCTTTTATACGGCTTTCTTTAAAAACTGACATGTTTCCCACTCATCGCCCCCGCCGGTTGCGCAGCCATCCACAATTGCGCCGTATGGTTCGCGAAAATGTTGTTACCACCAGTGATTTCATCTATCCGCTATTTGCGGTTCCTGGTGAGGGCGTTGCTAATGAAGTGAAGTCCATGCCCGGTGTTTACCAGCTATCGGTGGACAAAATTGTAGAGGAAGCCAAGGAAGTCTACGGCCTTGGGATTCCCTCAATTATTTTGTTCGGTATCCCTGAAGGTAAAGATGATGATGCCACAGGGGCATGGCATGACTGCGGCATTGTGCAAAAGGCCACGGAAGCCGTCAAAAAGGCTGTTCCCGATCTGATCGTGGCGGTAGATACCTGTCTCTGTGAATATACTCCCCACGGACACTGTGGCTATCTAGAGGTGGGAGACTTGACGGGTCGAGTGCTAAATGACCCCACGCTGGAACTGCTTAAGAAAACAGCCGTTTCCCAGGCCAATGCAGGGGCAGATATCATTGCACCGTCTGGCATGATGGATGGCTTCGTGGGGGCTATCCGCTCAGGGCTTGATGATGCCAGCTTTGAGAATATTCCGATTATGTCCTACGCCGCCAAGTATGCCTCGTCTTACTATGGCCCGTTCCGGGATGTGGCTGAATCTGCACCCCAATTTGGCGATCGCCGCACGTATCAAATGGATCCAGCTAACGGTAAAGAAGCGATCAAGGAGATTGAGCTAGATATTGCCGAAGGCGCTGACATGCTGATGGTGAAGCCAGCCCTTGCCTACATGGATATCATTTGGCGCGTCAAAGAAGCGAGCAATTTACCGGTAGCTGCTTACAATGTCTCTGGAGAATACTCCATGGTCAAAGCAGCAGCTTTAAATGGCTGGGTAGATGAAGAAAAGCTGGTAATGGAGACCATGATGAGCTTTAAGCGCTCTGGGGCTGACTTAATTCTGTCTTACCACGCTAAGGATGTTGCTCGTTGGCTAAAGGGGCAATAGAATGCGTTTTTCCAGCGTCATTGTTCTTAAGCCTGGTAGTTAGGCTGGCTGCGGCATTGAACGCATAGAACCTAACCAGGATGACAAAACCTGATGCAGGCGTAACAATAATTAACGAACATCTCCGGTGGAGGTGTTCGTTATTTTTTGACTCTGTTTAGCCCACCTACTTGTTTTAGCCCTTGAGCACCTCTTCAGACGCTGTTTCCCATTCCCATGATGCCAATGGCCATGGCCATGCCGCCCACGGCCACACCCATAGTGAGGAATCTCTAAAACGCATTGTTAACCGCCTATCTCGTATAGAGGGCCATGTGCGTGGCATCAAGACAATGGTCTATGAAGGTAGACCTTGTCCAGATGTATTAGTACAAGTTGCTGCGGTGCGAGGAGCCCTTGATCGGGTGGCACGCCTCATTCTGGACGAACATCTGAGTGAATGCATCAGCCGTGCAGTCACTGAAGGCAATATTGAAGCTGAGCTGACTGAATTGAAAGCGGCCCTTGATCGCTTTTTTGATTAGGGGTTATGGACCTATGTTTGGCTAGTCATTCTGTAACCAGACTGCAATTAAATTTTCAGAAACCTTTGGCCTAAATTTCAAAAGATTTCGAAATGCTACAAAAAAGACACGTTGACACATTGTCATGAATCCCATGCAGAAATAGCTTTTTAGCTTTTTTGGACCCAAATTCACTGTGGCTTGCCTGACTTCTGCGTAAAAAAATGTAATGTATTGGCTCATCAAAACGGTCTACGGTAGCAATTGTGGCGATGTCCCTATTTCCCAAACAGGCTTTGATAGATACGTTTTGGAGACGTTGTTAACTCTATAAAGCCGTTCAAACTCGTTTAGCTCGTCGTCCTACGCGTACGGCGGACGATATTAAATTCATTTAACGTCGAGATATTTAGTATGAGCAGCAATTTAGCCGAGAAGCTCAAGAAAGGTACGCAGAAAGCGCACACAATGGCCGAGAATGTGGGCTTTGTTCGTTGCTTTTTGCGTGGCGTTGTTGAGAAGAAGTCCTACCGTAAGCTAGTGGCTAACTTCTACTATGTGTACGCTGCAATGGAAGAAGAGTTGGAGCGCCACAAGGATCATCCGGTAGTTTCAGCAGTTTACTATCCTGAGCTATACCGTAAAGAAACCCTTGAGACTGATTTAGCTTACTACTACGGTCCTAACTGGAAAGAGCAAGTTTCTATTTCTCCAGTGGGTCAATCTTATGTTGATCGGATTCGTGAAATTTCTAACGAGTCACCTGAATTGCTTGTAGGTCATTCATATACTCGCTATCTAGGTGATCTATCGGGTGGCCAGATCCTTAAGAGCATTGCCCAACGTGCCATGAACTTGGCGGATGATGAAGGTGTAGCGTTTTACGAATTTCCCACGATTCCCGATGAGGGCGCGTTTAAGAATAAGTATCGCAGCACTATTGATGCCGCCCCTGTTGATGAGGCGATGGCTGACCGCATTGTAGAGGAAGCTAACGATGCTTTTGGGATCAACATGCATTTGTTCCAAGAGCTTGAGGGTAACTTGGTTAAAGCTATTGGTCAGATGCTGTTTAATAGTTTGACTCGCGGTCGTCGTCGGGGCAGCACTGAACTGGTTGCAGCTGAATAGAGTTGATTGCTTATTAAGCTAATCAAGTTCTCAATTGTTTAGAAAATGGACAGATTCCTGGAGGAATCTGTCCATTTTCGTTTTCAGCTCTACAGTTGCTTGACTAAAACTTCCTATCAATTTAAAAAGTCGCTATCAGATATTTTTGAGGGCTTGTTCTTTGGAAAGTGCTCCTGTAGCATGAGGCTCAATTTATAAACTGCAAATCAGCTATTCTTAGTTTTACTTTGGGATGGGTTTGGCAGAAATGGTCAGGCTGGCTGTAGTTTTACATTGAGTGCCAAAAAATACTTGATAAGTTGACCTTTTCTGCTATTTTTTGGTGGAGCGTGGGCAGGTTTGTTCTGTCTGTGTTCGGATCTGTGGTTTGCTTATGGAAGCCTGTAGATCTTTATTTGAATGTGGGTAACCACAGTGCGTTTTGAGTGATCATCGCTCTGGCGCATGGGGGCGACGCTTAAAGTGAGGAGTAAACGAGTGGGTTTTGCCGTTAGGGCTGATCGAGATAAGAGTAATAGCGTTAAGAGCTCTAAGAAGCGAAATCTGGTATTACTGCATCCCGTCAATAAGACAGCTTCATCCTCGGTGGCGAGATATCCTTTTAAGGCTGCCGCGAATTCCGGTGCTCCGTCTGTGGCAACGGTGCCCAATGAGGTGCACGCGCCTGCTGAGGTCAAGCAACTGCCTAGAGCGCCTCGGCTGCCGCTCGGCCTTAAAATTTTAGTGGGAGTGCAGCAGGGGTCTACTGTTCTGACCGGTGGCTTAGTTGCAACGGCCTTAGTGGTCTATAGCTGGACAGTTTATTTAGATAAAACCGTATCTCGTTCATTTCAGCGCTTGGAAACGCTCAAGGCCTCGATACAACAGGTCACTACTGCCAATGCAACGTTGAAAAATAATATGGCTGAGCAGGCTGAGTCTCCCTCTGCTGGGTTTAAGCCGTTTGAGCCTAAGCGTGCTATCTTCTTGTCACCTGCTCCGGCGCGTCCATCAGTTGAGCCTTCTGTTGAGCCTGAAGCTCCTTCTCCTATGCCCCATCCCCTGGGTTACTAGGTCAGTGAGGTTTTTTGATGTGAGCGCCTTCTGCATGCTTATTGTGCTCGCCTAATATCTATGGTTACGCAGCGATCTAGTCCGGAGCGCCGTCCGTTTAGTCGTCGTCGCCCTCGTCATACGTCTTCACCACGATTTCGCCTGGTCTCGGTCTGGGCCTTTATGGTGTTGGTGATGTTTGGCCTAAGTGCGCGTCTTGCTCGGTTGCAGTTAGTGGTTGGTGACCAACTTAAGCTCCAGGCTGAGCAACAGCGGCAAAATTTACCCCAGGTTCCTCGGGCATCACGACGTCCGATCGTGGACCGTCAGGGGAATGTGTTGGCGGTGGATCGGATTGTTTATACCATCTATGCTCACCCCATGCTGTTTAGTCGCTCTCGCCAGGAGATGGCTGAAACCTTGGAAAGCGCCCTTGGTCAACCCCAAGATACGTTGCTGCAGCGTTTTCAAGAGCAGGAAACGGGTATTCAGGTTGCTGTAGATGTTTCAGAAGAGCTGACCAAGCGTATTCGTGATCTACGGTTAGATGGTTTGGAATTGTTGCCTAGTCAGCAGCGCTTTTATCCACAGCAAACATTGATGTCTCAGCTGGTGGGGTATATCAATTTGGAAGGGCAACCCCAGGCTGGCTTGGAATACATGCTGCAGGATCGGCTGCTGTATAAGCTAGATAATGCGCCATTGCCCCATACGCCGAAACAGTTGCCTAATCGTGATGGGCTCAGGCTACAGCTGACTGTGGATAGTCGTTTGCAGCGCATTGCCCAGCGAAATTTAGAGGCAACCGTCCGTCAATATGGAGCCAAGCGAGGGGCCTTAATTGTGATGGATAGCCGTAATGGGGCTGTGTTGTCGTTGGCTGTGACGCCCACCTATGACCCTAATCGCTACTATGAGGCGAATGTTGCGCAGTTTAGGAATTGGGTGATCAGCGATCTGTATGAACCGGGCTCAACTTTTAAGCCTATCAATGTTGCGATCGCACTCGAAGAAGGCTTAATTGCTCCTGGTGACTACGTCTATGACGAAGGTCGTCTGCAATATGACCAATGGACGATTCAAAATGTTGATTATCAAGCAGTGGGAGGACGGGGATCCATCACCATCACTGATGTTTTGCGCCATTCCAGCAATGTGGGCATGGTTCACATTATGGAGCGGTTAAAACGCTCGACTTACTACGACTGGCTGGCACAATTAGGGTTAGGGAATGCAACGGGCATTGAGCTTCCTGCCGAGGCCACCGCCCAGCTCAAAAGTCGCTCTCAGTTTGTTAACAGTGAAGTGGAAGCTGCAACCACCTCCTTTGGGCAAGGATTTTCTCTCAATCCGATGCAGTTGATACAGCTCCATGCTGCTTTGGCCAATGGCGGTGAGTTGGTAACACCCCACTTGGTCAGGGGGCTGATTGACCAGGAAGGAAACCCCACGTGGCAGCCTCAGCGACCGCCTGCCAAACAAGTGTTTTCTAAAGACACTACCCAGGCAGTCCTCCAAATGATGGAGGCCGTTGTGGAATCTGGATCTGGTAAAACGGCTCGCATCGCCAATTATCGGCTAGCGGGTAAGACAGGGACTGCCCAAAAAGCCAATGAATATGGTGAATATGGCGATGGTCGCATCGTTAGCTTTGTGGGCATTGTGCCAGGGGAGAATCCCCGCTATGTGGTGCTGGCTGTGATCGATGAACCTCTGGGTGAAGATGCCTATGGTTCAACGGTAACTGCGCCCCTGGTTAAGTCGGTAGTTGAGTCTCTTGTGGTGATGGCGGGTGTTCCTCCTTCAAGGAATGATGAGTAAATAGGATCTTTTCTAACTCACGGGTGGCTCGTTCAAGGTTGTCGTTGACGATTTGTATATCAAACTCTTCAGCGGCTTCAATTTCAACGTTGGCCCGCGCCAGGCGTTTTGCGATCGCATCTTCCGAATCTTGACCCCGCTGACGAATGCGATCTTCTAGTTCCTGGAGGCTGGGGGGCAATACGAAAATCTGCTGTGCTTCTGGTAGCGTGGCGCGCACCTGACGAGCCCCTGCCAACTCAATTTCTAAAATCACCACATTGCCATGGGAAATCATGGCTTCTAAGGGGTGACGCGGGGTGCCATAAAAATTACCCGCAAATTCAGCCCATTCCAGCAGTTGATTGTGCTCAACCATGGCCTTAAATTCCGGGCGTGAAACAAAGTAATAATGTTTACCATGCTCCTCACCTGGACGAGGTTGGCGAGTGGTTGCTGAAATCGATAGCTGAATGTCCGGATGATGCTTGAGCAACTGGCGTAGTAACGTTCCCTTGCCCACGCCACTGGGGCCTGTAAAGACAATCAGTTGCCCTACGGTTGGAGACGTAACAGCAATTTCTGAACTCAGGGGAACTGATATTGAAGGCATAACTTACAGAGAAAACTACGGAAATTTTACAGGCCTATTCCTCCGATAGATCGAATAGCACCGTCTTCATGTAGCGTTCAGCCCAGACAGGATCAAATGCTTTTTCTAAAATGCGACGGGTTTTGTCATTTTGCTGCTGGTGGGTGCAGTAGTTACGCTGACCTGCCAAGATCTCAGCCCGTTTATGGGGGGTGGGAGTCATGGCAATTGCTTGTTTACAGTGCAAGGTCAGGTAGTAGCGCACCTGCTCCAGAAAACGATGATTTTCCTGAGGACCTATGGGTTTTACAAAACAGCAATAGTCCGAAAAAATGTGGCCCCAGCTAGGGAGTTCCCGTGGATGGCTATAGCCGTTTGTCCCCTTACCCTCAAGGGCATGGGTATAGGCAATGGGCAAGCCGTTGGGATTAGTGGGGGATAAATCCACAACGGCTGCACTAATTTGCCCGCGGCCGCAGACAATGTCACAGCCAAACATCGGTAGCCCATACTCAAGGCGAGGAAACATTACGCAGTGCAGAATGTCGAGATTGGGACCCACCTTCGCTAGTTCTAGATGAAGCTTACGAAACTCTGGGGTTTGATAGCAGACATTTTCAATGACCAGCCGTTCGCCTTCTAGACGGCTTTCTACATAGCCCAGATCGTTAGGGAGATGGTAAGGCGAGAGGGCAAGATGGTGTTGCCAGGTCGCTTCAATGATGTCAGCCAACTCACAGATGACAGAGTTTTGATGCTGACGGATGGAGTACTTTACCGTAATCGACATGGATGAGCGTTCAGTTCACCTTATAAACAGATTGGACTGCACCATTGAAAAACGGTATCGTCGCGGGTGGTGTGATAAATCAAGTTTACAGTAGCGTAAAGGTCTCAGGCAGAATCAACTACCTATGATCCAATTCGTCACCTTATTCCTGATGTTGACTTTTTTTTAGGGAAAAGATTGGTACTTAGTTGTTGTGCTTATTAGGGCATAACACGGGCCACGTAAGCATTCCGATCGTCGGATACTGCCAAGGCCTAAGCCTCCACTTCTGTTGCCCCACTTCAACATCACACACATTTTTCCTACGCTATGGTGGCCACACAACTCAAATCTCGCAAAGTTTTGGGGTTAAATCAACGTCAGTACGAAGGGCTTAAAACAGCGCTCCAGCTTAATCTCAGACGCCAGCTTTTGATTGCGGTCTGCGATAGTAACACATTGAAGACACAGCTGGTCTCCAGACTGCAAACGGATTTAACAGCAGCGGATAATACCCTGGATGATTTTGGGACAGTAACCCTAGCGAAGCTTGCCTTTGATCCGAGTCAGCCTGATTTGATGCTACAGCTGGTGCATTGGCTAAAGCAAGCGCCCAAACCCACACCCCATCTACAGATTGTTGGTTTAGAGGCGATGACCCACCAGCCGATGCGATCGCAAAATCACTTTTTGCGATCCCTTGAAAATATTCAATCTTTGCTCCCCCACCTTGAAAGCAGTTTGGTGCTGTGGCTGTCATGGCCCTGGTATCGCACATTGCAACAGTCTGCCCCTGAGTTTTGGCAGTGGCGTAGTGGTGTGTTCACCTTTGTGGGTGAGCCTGTGTCCTCTGCTCCAGAGATTGCTAATACCGGTCACCAGGTGGCGGATGCGCTTTATGGGGGGGTATCCACTGCTCAAAATGCTGATATCTGGCAGATTCTCAGTGAGGATTTGGCTCAGAGAGACCAGCCGCCCGCAGCGACTGATATTGAGCCTACTGATGTTGAGCCTACTGATGTTGAGCCAGAACAGAGCCCATCCGTAACCGTAGACGTGACTACCCTGGAGAATCCTCTGGAAACACTCGCTCAGCTAGAAGAGCAGGGAGCCACACCTGGGGAGATTACCCAGGCTTACCATACCCTTGGCAATCATTATCGCGATCGCATTGAAGCTGGGGAAATGACCCCAAATCTATTGGCAACCGCCATTGAAACCTTTGAACTCTACCTAAACTGGTTGCCAACGGATGATGCTCAACGGGCTGCTGGTCTTAATGATTTAGGCACATTGCACTGGCTCAACGCTCAGCTCCAAGGTGAGCGTTCGGCCCTGGTTGAGGGCATGAACCGCAGTGTGAAGCTGTATAGAGAAGGCCTGAGTGCCCATGGTGATGCAGAAACCACCAGCCGCCTGTACGGCAATTTGGGGGCAGTATATAGCGCCTTAGCCAATTACGACGACTCCATTACCCACCTGAAGGACGCTGTCACCGCCTATCGTCAGGCTTTACCATTTTGCTCGGCAGATAGCAATCCTGAAGAATATGGCACCTTGCAGAACAGCCTGGGCTCCGTGTACTGGAAGCTAGCCTACTATGAACAACCCAAGCCCCAGCTGCATCGGGCAATTGCCGCCTATAACGAGGCGTTGCGCTGTCATCACCCCGAAACGTCCCCATTAGAATATGCAGCGGTACAAAACAATTTAGGCATTGCCTACTGGAGTTTGTCGCGTCACGAACGTCCTATCTTTTTACTCAAACATGCCATTGCCGCTTACCGAGATGCGCTGAATTATCGTACCCCCAGCACTGATCCGACGGCCTGTGCCAGTACCTATAACAATTTGGGCACAGCGTTTTGGGAATTAGCAAACCATCCTGAGGCACCAGCAGATCCTGAAGGGCGCTATAAGCAAAATGCTGTGATTGCCTATGAAGCTGCCCTCAAAGCTTCAGAATTAGCGCCCAATAATCTTGACCTCGCTTCGATTCGCCATTGCTTAGGCAGCATTTATGACAGAATGGCCCGAGCTACCGATAACAGAGCCCTGATTGTCGGTAACCTGGACCGTGCCTTAGTGCACTACGTCACTGCCCTAAAACAAATCACCAAAACGGCATCTAGCTATGAGCCCATCTTCAAAGCTTTGGTGCGCAATGTTTCTGCCCACTATGAACTGCTAGGATTAGATGGCCAGCAAAATGCCCTGAATAAGGTGCCCGCTGAACTTTTACCTGAGGTCATGCTGAAGTTATAGGGCCGAATCCGCAGATAACGGTTTTGTCTAGAAACCACCCATCCCCCTGTAGGGTCGTTGCATGCAACGACCCTACAGGGGGCAATTAATTTGGAGTAGTTGCCAATTCTGGTGCGTTTTTGGACAAGATTGCGCGTAGTTCTTTGCTGAGATCGTTATCGCTGCGGTGGGCTTCCCATTCGCCACTGTGCTTAGAATCGAGTCGCCAGTGGCCATTGATATGATCACCATCCTCTGACACTGTTCCGGTGTATTGGATAGCGTAACTGGGATTGTTGAAATATTTTTTGGTGAACGTCACATAGCGGCCAGTGATTTGCCCGTGTACCTGAGCTTCACCTAAGGGCCCATCATCCAAAATGCGACCACTAATACTATTGTTCGCTTGGACAAAGGTGGCTTCAAACCGGGTGGGGGAGTTTGCCTGCCAGTAAGACCCTAGCCAGGGACCAGTTAACTCAGCCATCGCAGATGTCCTCGTGCAACACATTACCTATGATTTTGATTCAACTATCTTGATTTTGCAGGGACTGGAACAACCCACCACCGGGTGTGAAAATTGAAGAAATTCTCAATTTTGGTGGATGTGGACGCATGCTCGGTTTCACTAGGCTTGGGTCAACTCCTACTACTGGTTACCTCTGCTATGGCGCTATTTCTTATTTTTGCTCTGGTAGTGGCGTTTTTTGCGATCGCATTCGCCCTGCAAAATGACCAGCTGATCGACATCAACTTTTTTATCTGGCAACTAGAGCAGCAGCACCTGGCCACTGCTCTGTTGCTGGCATCAGGCTTGGGCGTTCTTTTCGGACTGTTAGTCACCATTCCGGCATTTCTCAAGCGAGAATGGCGCATTTCCCGTGGGAAAAAACAGGCCCATAGCTTAGAAGATCAGCTTTTAGCTAAGCAGCAAGAAGTCAACAATCAAGCGCGTAAAAACGCAAATCTGCGCCAGAGCTATCACCATCTTTTGGAATCCCTGGATCTGCTGGATCACACCACTGGTTTAGTCAGTGATGCGGTGGTTTCGCGTGTCATTCGAGCCCTACTCCAGCGAATGAACATGCAGCCGCTTCATAATCAGTTTCAATCCGTAGGGCTACTGCTGATTCAGCCCCAGCGTAAGCAACCTGATCCTAGCGACCTCAAACAAGATCAGGCCCTATGGAATGCGATCGCTCAGGTGCTACAGCAAAACCTGCCAGTAGATTCCTGGCTGTTTAGCAATAATCAAGGGCAATTTACCTGTAGCCTCACTGGTTTAGATGTTAAAGCCGTTACGAAATATGCAGAAACCCTTAGATTAGCCCTGACCGATGCACCGATAACCCTGCAGGATGGTGCGCAGACCAATATCGACGTCAATATTGGTGGCGTGGTCACTGACACTGACCATCCGACCGAAAGTGAGCAATTGCTAATCAGCAAAGCAGAAGAATTTCTAGCTTTAGCGACTAAGCGTGGACGTAATCGCCTGAAAGTGTCCTTTGTCACGGACTAGAATGCATTACAGGCTAAGCCATAGTTAGGTTATGAAATCTAAATTTTTTTTACATACTTTAGGTCTCGTAGTGACCTTTGTATGCTTTCATCCTCAATGATTATGAGTATTTTTACTCAATGGTTTCTAGCGTTTGCAAGCCGTATTCTCTGACACAAAATCTTGAGCCCAGTACCGTTGGTGCATAAGATAAAACTAACGACTGAGTTTAAGAAAGTCTAAAGAAGCAGGAGATACGTCCATGGCAGAGCGCCCAATTATCCTCGGTATTGTCGGAGACAGTGCCGCTGGTAAAACTACCTTAACCCGTGGGATCGCCCAGGTACTCGGTGAGCATGATGTGACGACCATCTGTACCGATGACTACCATCGTTACGACCGTAAACAGCGTAAGGAGATGGGGATCTCTGCACTTCACCCCGATTGCAATTACGTTGACATCATTGAACAGCATCTAGAGCTACTACGCCAAGGCCGACCTATACTCAAGCCCATCTATAACCACACTACTGGTGAGTTTGATGCTCCTGAGTACATTGAGCCCAGGAAGTTTGTCATCGTTGAAGGTTTGCTGGGCTACTCCAGTAAGATTGCTCGCGATGCCTATGACGTAAAGGTTTACCTTGCGCCCCCCGAAGACCTACGCACCAAGTGGAAAATCAAGCGTGATACCCGCAAGCGTGGCTATGATGAGGCTGCCGTATTAGCTGCACTAGCTGCGCGCGAGCCTGACTCTGAGGCTTTCATCCGTCCCCAGCGTAAGTGGGCTGATGTAATTGTTACTTTTTATCCACCAGATGCACCTGAAGATCAGGCTAACGATCTACTGCTCAACGTAAACTTGGTGTTGCGTCCCACTATCCCGCACCCCGATTTTACCGATATATTGGACAGTGATTTAGGTAAAGCCATTCGTCTGGGTCTAGAGCGTGATATGGGTAAGCCCGTAGACGTGCTATCTATTGATGGTCATGCTACCCCTGACCAGGTGCAGCAGCTTGAGCGCATTCTTTGTAGCGATGTTCCTTATCTGGGGCAGTTCTGTAGTCTGGAGGGCAACCAGGAAGTCGGTAAGATTGTTGGCACCACTGGTGAAACTCTACAGAGCTATCCCCTAGCTCTGACTCAGTTGTTGATCACATATCACATGCTGATGGCTATGGGTACAGCTGGCAAAATGAAAGTTGCCGCATAGATTCAGAACACGACTCTAAGTTCTTAGATACTCGCCCCCAGAACAATGTTCTGGGGGCGAGTATTTTGCTATAAATTTGGCAAATTCTGCGATATGCGACAAAGTTACAGACATCTGGCGAATGGGTGTGAAGAAATGACATGGTCTGAGGAATCAGCAGGCGTATGGTTTGAATCTATGTGCCACAATTACCGTGCCTGTAGATTGTCAGCTTGATTGTTCTTTAACTCAACAGCACCCAGCTTCTGGGCTGTTCTACCATGTTTGGTTTTTCCCGAATAAAGCCCATCCACGAATTTGCATCCTATGCCCATTGGCGTCATCAATTTATGCAGCGGCGGTTGCGGTTGGGTATTCTGTTTGGCCTGTTTTATTTCGTCACATTTTTGCCCTTAGACACCCTGACGTACGTTACTGAGGGTCACGATCCGTTTGTACTGCTGTGGATCCTCACGAATCTAATACGAATGGGGTTGTTGTTTTTCTGCCTATGGCTAATTCGCAAAAATATCTATCGGCCTCGGCGCATTATTGGTGTTTTTTTGCTGGCATCATGGTCCATTAGTCTGTTGCATCGGTTCCATGAAACCTACACTGGTTTAGCTAGCAACACCCCCATTGCCGAGCCTGATCTTTTTAGTTGGGCACTCTCCTTTATTACTCAGGCTACTCTAGTGCCAGTGGGTTGGCCGCTCCATCTAATCTCTCAGCTGGGGGTAATTGTTTACTACTTTGGTGTGAATACCCTTTTAGGGTTACAGGTGGTAACCCCTGGTTTGCCTGCTGCTAGCCTGTTGCTCAACACGTTTTGGATCTGCTGTATCTGCAACTGCTCGGTTTACTTTTACGAAAAACTATCACGGGAAAATTTTGCCACCAATCGTGAGCTGTTGGAGGCCCAAGAAAAGTCTGAGCGACTGTTGTTGAATATTTTGCCTCGAACAGTGGCTGAGAAATTGAAACAGGGGCCAGATATTATCGCTGAAAGTTTTTCTGAGGTAACAGTATTATTCGCAGATATTGTTAACTTTACTCAGCTTACCGAGACCCAGCCAGCGGCCAACATTGTTGATCTACTCAACCAAGTATTCTCTCGCTTTGATCAGTTAGCCGAGAACCATGGTTTAGAAAAGATCAAAACCATTGGTGATGCTTACATGGTGGCAGCAGGGTTGCCACAACCCCAGGCTAACCACGCGGCAGCTGTTGCTGCCATGGCCATAGAAATGCAAGCAGCATTGGCGGACTTTAATGCTGAAACCGATCAAGATATTGCCTTACGTATCGGGATTCATACCGGTCCAGTGGTGGCTGGCGTGATTGGCCTAAAGAAGTTTGCCTATGATCTTTGGGGCGATACGGTGAATACAGCGAGTCGCATGGAATCCCACGGTGTGCCCAATGGCATTCAAATTAGCGAGGCTACCTATCAACGTCTACAGAAGTTGGATGAACGCTATGAGTTTCATCAGCGTGGTCCAATCGTCATCAAAGGTAAAGGACCCATGATTACTTATCTATTAGAGCCCTGTGTGACAGATGTTGATATAGATCCAGTGATGGCTCAATCGTAAGGTGCAATGAAAATATTTTTTAGCCGCCGTAGCATAATTTGTCTCCTGCCCTAATCTGTAACAATTAGGGTCTGTATGGATCGCTAAGGAATTAACCATGGCCGACAACCGTAAAAGCCGCGTCGTTACCCAAGGGGTACAGCGTTCACCCAACCGTGCCATGCTGAGGGCCGTGGGCTTTGGAGATGATGATTTTAATAAGCCCATTGTTGGACTAGCTAATGGCTATAGCACAATTACCCCTTGCAATATGGGGATTAATACTCTGGCTCTGCGGGGTGAAGCAGCCCTGCGGGATGCTGGGGCAATGCCGCAAATGTTTGGCACTATCACCATCAGTGATGGTATTTCCATGGGTACCAAGGGGATGAAGTATTCTCTGGTTTCCCGTGATGTGATTGCTGATTCCATTGAGACCGCTTGCACCGGTCAGAGTATGGATGGAGTATTGGCTATTGGTGGCTGCGATAAGAATATGCCAGGAGCCATAATTGCGATCGCACGCATGAATATCCCCGCCGTTTTTGTCTATGGCGGTACCATCAAACCCGGCCACCTCGACGGCGAAGACCTCACCGTAGTCAGTGCCTTTGAAGCAGTTGGTCAGTACAGCGCCGGTAAGATCGACGAAGAACGTCTGATGGCCGTTGAGAAAAACGCTTGCCCTGGTGCCGGTTCCTGTGGCGGCATGTACACCGCTAACACCATGTCATCGGCCATCGAAGCCATGGGCCTGAGCCTGCCCTATTCTTCCACCATGGCAGCCGAAGATGCGGAGAAAGCCGACAGTACTGAAAAATCAGCCTATGTACTGGTAGATGCCATCCGCAACCAGATTTTGCCCAGCCAGATTCTGACCCGCAAAGCGTTTGAAAATGCCATCTCTGTCATCATGGCGGTAGGTGGTTCCACTAATTCGGTATTGCACCTGTTGGCCATTGCCAACACCATGGGTGTTGAGCTCACCCTTGATGACTTTGAGGTCATCCGTAATCGCGTTCCTGTTTTCTGTGACCTTAAGCCCTCCGGACATTATGTGGCCATTGACCTACACAAGGCAGGCGGTATTCCCCTAGTCATGAAAATGTTACTCAAACAAGGGTTACTCCACGGTGACGCCCTGACCGTCAGCGGCCAAACCATTGAAGAAGTGCTAGCGGATGTGCCTGAACAGCCCAGCCCTGACCAGGATGTTATTCGTCCCTTTAACCAACCCCTCTATGCCCATGGTCACCTGGGTATTCTAAAGGGCAACCTTGCTACGGAAGGTTCGGTGGCAAAACTTACCGGTATCAAAAAGTTTACTATCACTGGCCCTGCGCGGGTATTTGAGTCTGAAGAAGATTGTCTAGATGCGATTTTGGCAGGCAAAATCAAAGCAGGCGATGTGATTGTTGTGCGCTATGAAGGTCCTAAGGGAGGGCCAGGCATGCGAGAAATGTTAGCACCCACCTCAGCCATCATTGGTGCTGGCTTGGGAGACTCGGTTGGTTTGATTACCGACGGTCGTTTCTCAGGTGGTACCTATGGTATGGTCGTTGGCCACGTTGCGCCTGAGGCGGCAGTTGGTGGTACCATCGGCCTGGTAGAAGAAGGCGACTCCATCACCATTGATGCCGAGAAACTGTTGTTGCAGTTAAATGTCTCTGATGAGGAACTTGCTAAGCGACGGGAGCAGTGGACAGCGCCCGAACCTCTCTACAAGCGAGGTGTGCTAGCAAAGTATGCCACATTAGTTTCATCTAGCAGCCAGGGGGCAGTGACTGACAAAGACCTGTTTTAGGTCTCCTGTTCTGTAAGAACAAGGCTGATAAAGCAGAGACCGTCCGACCGACAAACTAGCGTAGATTTTGCCTTTAGCCTCAGTTCACTAAGGAACTGAGGCTATTTTTATACTCAACTGTCTATACGTATATATAATACTGTGACCAGTAAACGTTTTTCCCTTAGAAACGCTGTCACATTATGTTACGAAACGAAAGGAGTTGAGTTTCCTTATTTTTTCTGACTGTGATAGTAATCAGCTTCAAATAAGCAGGAATGTCAATTTTTCGTTATCGACAGATTGTTGGTTAAATTGTTAACTTTGGGCTCTATAGACAACGATGACGTAACGAGGAAACTCCTTACTTTACTCACTGCGTAATATCACGTACGGCAATTATATCTGAATAGCATGCCGACAGTTCCGAAATTTTGGTTCATACCTAAGGAGTTTAGGTGTTTGCTAGCCTCCTAAATTGTAGTTATTAAGAATCCTAAGATGAATAATTCTGAATCATATAAACAGCATGAAATAGATGATTTTTTATATCCTCGCAGTCGCTATTATGGCCAGTTTTCTCCACAAAGTTTGGCCTTTAATGCGAACCTGCAAGAATTCTCGCAACGTGTTGATATTATTTGTGCCCTGGAAACCGGTGGTAAGCTCTCCTCGATGGAGGCTTACTTGCAGATTAGGAAGCTGTGGAAGGATCTAAAAAAGAGCAAAAAAGAACTTGGTATTGATGCCTCTGGATCGTCATTCAATGAATCCTAAAAGGGAAGATGGAGCTAACTGTTGTCTTCGGGTTTGGCCAGTTTTTGCTGAAACACGGCTTTTAGATCTAAAAATAATAGAGTATGATTCCTTTCCTGTTCAGAAAGCATAGCTATGTGACTGATCCACTGCTTTTTAGAAGCGAAACGCCTGTCTGTAGATACGGCTTGGAATTCGCTAATAGGCAATTCGACCAAATCTGGAGGTGACTCTAAGGCAATCCCCCAAAGCCTATTGTGAATACCCCGTAGTACTAGCAAAAACTGAGCTTTGCGTGGTGATGTGGCATAGGCATCTAGGCAAAATACGCTATGTAAATCCAACAATTGGATTGTATGGGGACCCAGTTGCACAATTCCGAGCGGAATGATTCCACCTTCATTGGATGATGGACAGTTCAATATCTTTAAGATCGCCTTCATTGGCAAGGCAAACCAATAATCGGCAACTTCAAAGGTGACAAGTTTTATGATTTTCGACGTATTTTTATCCACGGCTCTTCTCTAATTGTTGCTCCAAAACATTGGTTAATGTCGTCAATAGTTGCGGTGTTATATATGGTTTTGTGAGATAGCCAGTGGCACCTAATTCTTGGGCCAGTTGCCGATGTTTCACCCCGGTACGTGACGTCAGCATAATGGTAGGCACTGAAGCAATTTTAGGCGTATGTTGTCGAGCCTTTAAAAATTCAAAGCCGTTCATGCCAGGCATTTCCAGATCACATAAAATAGCAGCCACATCAGTGTGCTGGAGCTTTTGTAGAGCTTCGTTACCCTCTTTGGCCTGCAAGACCCAATAGCCAGCGTTTTGTAGAGCTTTCGTAAGGGTATTACGAACCGTAATCGAGTCATCAATAATCAGGATGGATTGCTTAGTAACATGGGATTTTCGAGGTGCTATTTGTTCCCCTTTACTGTTGCCTGTCTTGATTGCATGTTGAGAAAAGTTCTGGAGAACTTTTAGTACGAGCGTAGAGCCATCTATCACCAAGCTAAGGCGACCATCGGGAAGAATGCTACAGCCATATATATAGCTGGGCATTGTTGCAAGGGTACCTAGAGAGCGAATGACCAACTCTTGTTCTCCAATTAGCTGGTCTATTTCTAGACCTACTAAACGATTTTTGTATCGGATCAAAATAACTGGGAAGATGTCTGAGGTTTTATTAATGTCTGGTTGCTGGGGGATTGGTAGTAAACCGTTATAGGCGAGGGCTTCCGATAGGGGGACAACTAAAATTAGCTGGTCTTTCTCCTCAATCTGGAGACTGAGCACTTTTCTGTTATTCCGAGTTTTTAGCTGCTCAGCGCGGGGGATTAAAATTTGTTCGATAGTATCTGTCATCAGCGCGTATAATCGTTCCCTGGCGCGACAGAGTAACAGTTTCGCAATGGTTAAATTGGCAGGGATTTTGATGGTAAAGCAGGTTCCTTGCCCGTGCTGATGGGTCACGGTAACTGTACCCCGTAGAGTTTGGATTTGGGTGCGGACAACATCTAGGCCAACGCCGCGTCCAGAGAGATCGTTAACGTAATTAGCAGTGGATAAATTGGGCTCAAAAATTAAATCATTAATTTGGGTCGAAGTTAAGTGTTGAGCTTCTATCGCTGTAATGAGTTGATTGTCAATTGCCTTTTGACGGATAGCATTAAGATTGAGTCCCTGTCCATCATCTTGAATTTTGATAACTAGATATCGACCTGTTTGTCTAGCAGAGAGTTTAATCTGTCCCTTTTCGGGTTTGCCCTGCTGCTGACGCATTTCCGGTGACTCAATACCGTGATCAAAGGCATTACGCACTAAATGGAGTAAAGGGTCATACAACTTATCGACAATAGCTTTATCAACAAGAACATCTCCCCCCTGGATCTTTAAGCTGACAAGCTTACTGTGCTGCGTTGTTAAACGTGCCAACACCTGATGGAAACGGTGTAGCAAATTTCCGAGGGGCTGCATTCTTGCCTCCAACATGGTTTCACGCAGATCATTGACCAGGCGCTGTTGCTTTTCCAAGCTCTGATTGCTTTGCTGCACAAACAATTCCATGGCTTCAACACTTTCCATTTGCTGTACCATCGTGTCGAGTGTTGTTTGTACTAGTAGCTGCTGTTCACTGTAGTGATCTAGCTCTAGGGTGTCAAATTGTTGCTCAGTTGGCTTTAGTTGCTGTGTATCAAGCACTGTGGAGGTATAGGCAGGTTGATGCTGAAGTTTTCGTAACTGCTGCTGTTGTTGACTCACATGAGTCAGGAGAATTTTCATAGCTGCTGTCATGTGCTCATTGCACAGTGCCTGACGGCTCTGCTGAGTTAAGAGTTCTCCAATAGTGTGGTTGAGCTGTTCAAGATGATTGATAGATACTCGCAGGGTGGCCGTGTTTTGGGGTAGCTCATTGGCAGGCACAATGGGTTCGAACTGTTCTGCCTGTTGTTGCGATAAAAGACTGGGCTCTGAACCAGAGGCATCATTTTTAATCTGTGCTGCTGGAGGTGGGGGCTGCTTAGCATCTGCTGCGACCGTATCTGGTAATGGTGGGGTGTCCCAAATAGTATCTGGAGTCTGGACAATGACTGTCTGATCACGGCTGGCATTTTCTAACAATGCTAGGGATTCTATTGAATCAGGTTTAACCAACTGGGAGGAATTGTTGGCTAGCGATTTAGTCTGGCTAATGGGCTGGCTTAACCATGTCCATAGGCCATTAACCCAGCTTTTAGATGGTTTCTGGTGAGTCGGGGAGGATTTGGATTGGCGATGCTGGTTGCTTTTTTTAGTTCTTCTTTTAGAAGAATTCTGTTTAGAAAACTGTTGCAGCGCTCTACTAGGCGTTCCACCTTGGTTGCGATCGCCCTGTAATACTAAGGTTTGAGCAGAGCGATAGTCTGTAAGAGCAACTTTAGCTATCTGCACCACCTGATTGGGTTGATTATTTAAAGCGGTTACGGTAGCCCGAGCAATTTCTCCAAATCCCGGTAGATTCAAAGACTCTGCCAAGCCAAAAAATACGTCTGACTGGGATTGCAGAAGAGCTTTTAAACTCTCTGAATCAGGCTTTTTAAGAGCATTTTCCAGCTCATCGAGTCGTTGATTCACACCCATTTCAAAAATGGATTGGGTCATATCAAACCCCAGGTCAGTCGATGTCGGCAGATAACCATCCTGACCAAACTGATCGCCCAGGTTTTCTTGCAGTTGGGTCACAACACTGGCCATGCGGTCCAGCACTTCTGACTCATCAATTTCAGAATTAGTCAGCTGAACTGACAGTAGAAGTTGCAAGCAATCGTAAGCTTCAAAAATTAGTCCTTCTACAACTGGTGTCAAATTGGCATCGGGGGCACATAATGCTTTGAACGCATCTTCTAGAGAATGGGTTGTGGTTTTGATGGCATCCAGCCCAACACTAGCCGCCGCCCCCTTTAGGGTATGAGCTGCCCGCATTAAGCTGTGCATTTTCTGAACACCAAACCCCTGACGTAGAGTTTGCAGCTCATAGTCTATTTGCTGTAGTAGTTCAGAAGCCTCTTGCAGAAAGTAGGCAGGAACCTGCTGGTTAAGTGCTGAAGCTGAAGTCATGATTGGTTAAAACCGCAAGTTGACTGGTACCAAGAATCAAAAACAGAAACCCAAAAATCTCTCTTAGCTGACCTTAAACTTCCCTGTACTTGTCTGGAGTGCCTTGGCAGTAGCCAGTAATTGGTGAATTGACTGGGTTAATTGCTCTGATTTTTGAGAAGTTTGATTAGCAATTTCGGTCGCTTCAGTCACACTGACAGCCACTTCTTTGAATTCAGTAGCTTGCTGATGGGTGGTTTGGGTGATGTCTTGAATTAAACCACTGATCTGACCGGTAGCTTCTACAATAGCTGTTAGGTTTTGGCGAGCATCTCTGACCAGGTTAGTTCCAGTAGCTACCTGGTGAATACCGCTTTCCATGGCTGTTGAAACTTCTGCTGTGTTGACTTGAATCTCCTGAACCAATTGCTCAATTTCAGTAGCCGCTTCTGCCGATTGACGGGCCAGAGAACGAACTTCATCAGCAACGACGGCAAATCCTCGCCCATACTTACCGGCACGGGTAGCTTCAATGGAAGCATTGAGCGCCAGTAATTGGGTTTGAGTGGTGAAATGACTAATCAGGCTAACAACTTTAGAGACTTTCTGCGATGATTCACTCAGCTGCTTAATGCGTTGGTTGGTGTCGGCCACAGTGGCGCGAATAGCCATAATGCCATCCACCGTAAGGTTCATGGCTGTATCACCAACCTGTACAGTCTGGTTGGCCTGTTGGACGGCAACCTCTACCCGTTGAGCATCATTGACCACGGTCTCAGTAAAGTTCATCATCTCCTGTACTCGCATTAGCGCTCGTTCAAGCGAGGTTGCTTGTTGCAGTGCTTCTGTATTCAAGGAGCTGACAGATGCTTCGCTAAGTTGAGAGGTTTGCCCAACTTGGGCCGCAGCTTGTTGTACTTCTAGAACAATTTTTTGGAGACTTTGCAGCGTATTGTTATAGGCACTGGCAACGGTACCTACTTCAGTATCTGTGACGGGGGCACGTACAGTCAGATCGCCTTCTAAAGCTGGGCGCACATCCGTCAATAGTTGCATAACCTGCTGCTGTAACTTTTCTTTAGATTGCTTTTCTCGTGTTGCGGTTGCTTCTAACGCAATATTTTTCTCCTGTAGTTGTTCTAGATAATCAGCCTGCTGTAGTGCTAAATTGAACTGAGTTCCAATCCGATGAACAAACTCTACTTCGATGTCTTGCCATTCGCGCGGCCCTTGACATTGATGAATGGCAAATAAGCCCCAAAGTACATCGCCTTTGAGTAAGGGAACGACTAAGCTGGCCCGAACTTGTAGGTCAGCCAGTAGATCGACTAAGCAATTGGGTAGATCCAGGGTTTTAACATCATTAACCACCCAATAGCGGCCTTTTTGATAGTTTTCTGCTTGACCTTCAGCAAAGCAATGATCTTGTATCTTGGCGGCCATCGCAGATCGTACCCCTGGAGCAACGTCTTCTACAACAAACTCACCGACACTATAGTTGGTTGCTGGATCAAATTGGTACATTCCCACTCGATCAGCCTGAAGCATTTCACGAATGTCACGGGCTACTGTTTTCAGGGTTTGGGGTAAATTGGTTGTTTTGCGGAGACGGTCAATAATATTACTGATCAGTTGTTCCTGCTGAGTTGTAAGAGCCAGGCGCTTTAAGTAATCTGCTTGCTGCATAGCAGTCCCTACCTGTAGGCCAATTTGTTTGAGGGCATTAATCTCAGCTTCAGCCCACGAACGTGGTTTTTCATTTTGATACGCACTCAGCACACCCCAGAGTTGATTTTTCTTAAAGATGGGCACTGTCATATAGGCAATAATGCCAAATTCCTCCAGCATGTCAATTTCTGATGGCGCATGATCAGCGGCATAGATATTATTGATAACCAGGCTGGATTGATTACGGTAGGGACCTCCCTGTGTTTTTTGCAAATTGTGCTTTGGCCAAATTGCATGCAGACTCTCTTTTAAATCTGCATTGATCTGACTATTGATACTCGATTCACAGAGAAGTTCAGAACTCCAGTCAGGATTGAATCGATGGAAGGCGACGCGATCGCATTTCAGTAACTGCCGTGCGGTTCGCTGTGTCACCTTTAAGATTTGCTCAGTTTCTTGTGCTTGCAAGATTTGCGGAATAATATCGGACACTTCACGACCAATTTGAGCGGCTTTAGTCATCTGAGCCGATTGCTCTTGTAACTGGGCAACATAATCAGCCCCTTTCAGACTCGCCTCCATTTCGCGGCTGATGTCTTGTAAAACTTTGACATCACTTTCCAACCAATGGCGAGGTCCACTATGTTGAAAGGCACCTAATAACCCCCAAAGTTTACCTCCCTGTCTAATGGCCACAATCAAGAAGGATTTAACGCCAAAGTGCTCTAAAGTCTGAACATGACATTCACTTAACCCAGCGGTGTAAATGTCATCTGCTAGAAACGGTTGCTCAGTGTTGCGGAATCGCCCACCTTGATTCTCTTGAACGTAGGTATCTTCCCAAGCGCTTCCTACCAATGATGGCCACCCACCGGTACCAGATTCATAGATAAAATCACCAAAATAGTCTGGGCGAAATTTGTAAATGCAGACGCGCTCTACATTAAGAAGATTACGAGCCTCTTGCACCGCTGTTTGATAAATCTTTTCAGCATAGGCCGTGTTGCTAATTTTATGGATGATGTCAGGTAAGGCCTCCTGATTTGTGGATGCTCTGGCCATTTCTTCCACAAGTTCTGTCCGATGTAGGCTAATCCCGACAAGATTACCCAGTTGAGTCAGTAGTTTGACGTCGTTGTCATCCCAATATCGAGCACCACTATGTTGATAGGCTCCCAATAAACCCCACAGTTTCTGTCCCTGATAAATGGCTACAATGGCACAGGCTTTTATGTCAAAATCGGTTAAATTCTCAACATGACAAAGGGTGAGCGTCGGATCTTTCTGGACATAGCTAACAACAAATGGGTCAGATTGCCGAAAGATTCCTCCCTCATGCTTTTGCAGATGGCTATCTGCTAAAACAACATCGAGCATCGAGGCTACTTGTCCCACTTTTGATTCGAAGACAAATTGAAGACTATAGTCTTGACGAAACTGACAAATGGCAACGCGATCTACATTTAGGAGCTTTCTAGCATCTCGAGTGACACTCCGAAAGATGGTTTCTTGATCGGATGCTTGACGGAGTTTATCGCTCAGACTAAAGATCAATTGCCGTTCGGATTGAAACCGCAATGGTTGAAGCTTGAGGATAAGTTCAGTACCGACTTGATAGAGTAGAGCAATTTCAGAATCCGTCCACTGACGAGGTCTTGTACACGTTTGAACGACCAACAAGCCCCATAGCTGATTTTCTAAAAAGAGGGGTAGACAAAGACTAGCTTGGACCTGAAGGCGTTGAAAAAGTTGGGCTTGGTAAGGTGTGATGGCTTCTTCTGCAATATTATTAATCTTGATAACAGCCTGTTGTTGATAGTGCTGAGTAGTAGTTTCACCAAAGGATAAGGCAGCTAGTAGCTCCCCCAAGACTGGACTATAGCCAGAAGTGAGGGATTCGGCAATAACGGTACCATGAGTGGCCGATTGAAATTGATAGATAAGGGCTCGGTCTACAGAAATCTGTTTACGTAGTTCGGTAACAGTAATTTGATAAAGGTTTTCCAGGTTACTGGCTTGGGCCATGGTGTTTGCGATCGCAAATGGCCGCCTACCCTGACAAGGAGCAAATGGTACAGAATCCATAGCTAAGGACAGAGGTGTTGTCGTTTCAGGCAATCGTTCTAGATCATCCTCATCTGGAGTGATCTCCTCAAGGGTTAGGTCCTGATCAGGGAATATCAACTCAGGGGAAATTAGATCAACCTTCTCAAGGGAGAGATCTAGATCAAGACTAGACTCTAAATCTTCAGAGTGTTTATCTGGGTGGGTATTTGCAGCATTTGACATAGGAAAACTCAGTAAACTTACAATGCTTTAAAGCAGCTATAGATATGCTCAGACCGGTGGTTTCGCGAAGAGATACTGACCTAAGGAGGGGCCTGATACATATGCTCAATAATGGCTACAGTATCGAGAATAACGCCTTGGTGATTAGCAAGGCAGCCCGTCACATAGGGAGCCAAAGTTGGGGCACACAGATCTGTTTTTGGACAAATGGACTGAGGCTCAATCAGCTCTATGTCATCCACCTGTTCTACGACTAATCCGATAGCTTTTTGGGCTCTTTGCACCACAATAACCATAGCTTGTTCAAGCAACGGAGCTTGATGCCACAAGGGACGATTGCCGACCAATGCGTTGAGATCAATAAGCCAGAGAATCTCACCGCGCCAGTTGCATACCCCCAACATAGAATTCGATACTTCGGGAATAGGCAAAATGTCTAAGGTCGTTAACTGCTGGACTTCTGCAATAGCCTGTAGCGACAATAATGTTCTATGTTCTTCTAAAAGCTTAAACCGTAGAAAACGTTGACGAGTATCTTCAGGAATTGGGTCTAATCCCAATGGATCAATTTGAGCTAGTTGTTCCTGCAAAGGAGACTGTAGTGTGTTCATGCTGGAGGTATATCTAGGATTTCTACCTAACTCATCACTTGTTGCAGTGTGACCGCCAGCTGTTGCTGATCAATCGGTTTACTTAAATAAGCATCAGCTCCTAACATTGAGCCCCAAAGCTTATCAGCTTTTGTACTTTTTGTTGAACAGATGACAACGGGAATATTTTGCGTTTGCTCGTTGGTCTTGAGATCGCGACAGAATTCGAAACCACTTTGCCCTGGAAGAACAATATCCAAGAAAACCATATCAGGTAACTTAGTTTGGACCTCCAGTAAGGCCTCTTCACTACTTTTCACACCTACAACCGTTATCCCTGACTGCTGGAGATAATGGGTGAGATGTTCCCTATCCGTCAAACTATCTTCTACAATTAAAGCCGTTACCATAGAACCTCTCAAACTAGTGGGTAGATTTGCGTGTTAAAGGAATTTGCAAACTAAATGTTCTGTATCAAATCTTAGATATTCTGCTATCAGACTGAAGGAGAAAGCTGAGACTGTTGTTGAAAAGTGGGTGCTGTATTTTTATTGTTTTGCATATATTTCTTGAGTACTTTTAATACTCGCGCCTGTCTAATCGGTTTCCCCATAAAGCCAGAGGCACCTACAACCTTGGCACGTACCCGATCCGAAATACCATCATTGTTGGTAACAATGACGATCGGAATATCTCGAAACGCAGAAATTCGCCGAATCTGAGCACACAGTTCATACCCATTGGCAATGGGCATGACTAAATCTAAAAAGATTAACTCAGGTTTGACTTCTAAAAGCTGTGGTAATGCTTGTAAGGGATCTGCAATATTCACATAGCGATACCCAGCAGTTTGAACAATTTGTTCCATGGCCTGGCTATCTGCAGGGCTATCATCAATGTAGAGTACCGTAGAACTATTCCTAGATGGCTTGACCGATGAATTCAATAACAACTCATGGGAAGAGGTATTTGCAGCTTGAGGTGAAACACCAACAGTTTTATAAGTGGAGGAAGATCCATGATCAGAGGTTGTCTGAACATCCAGCTTGTCAATAGCAACCATCCGAATAAAATTATTACGTATGTGGGGCAAGATAGATAGCGTTAAAGGGGTCAAAGGTTGTTTAACCCTTAATCCTAAGTCTCGAAGTGTTTGTTGACCATCAAGCAAACCTGTTAACGCTCGAAATGTGGCTGATGATGTATGTTCTTGCAATTTTTTGGGTTTTTCAATCGTAGGGGCCTGATTAGGCAGAATATCAATTAAGTTTGCCTGTTTCCACATCTGCCAGTCCTGTTGTGCTTGTTCCCATACTGGAAGGTATTGCAGACCAATGCATGGGAATTTAGCTGCATCTCGAGGAGTTGTTTGGTAAACCAATAGCTTTCTAGATGTCTGAAAATGTAGAGTTCCCTGCTGAACAATATCGAATAAAATTTCTGAAATACAGCCTGCGGCAAGTTCAGAGAAACGCTCTCTACTGAATTGTTTACGCATCACTAATCTGGCTAGTTCATTGTAGGTTAGGTCCACACTAGAGTCTTGCTTAATTAATTCTGGACAATGCTTTAAAAGATGCCTATGCCAACGACGTTGGGCATGAGTGCGCGTATTTGCCCAAACTATTTGTCCAGCTAAAAAGTACAGAAGCCATGGAGCCATCGTTGCAGCCTTAATCGACAAAATTCCAGTGAACTGACTTTTTCTGTAATGCTTAATTTTTTTATCTAGATCGACGATGACTGGCATGCATGACATATGCTTTTAATACTCAATGCTGAAACGGATTTAGTAATTATTCTGCGCAGGAGACTTCCCCTAAAGGCATCAGAGATTACACGGATCTATCGAAATTCCCTATATTCCGTCCATTCACGGATTGAGAGATGAGAGAATTTACCCTAAGCTAATTAAGCGCTGTGCATAGGTAAATGGAACAACTATTCATCAGTCTCAAGATATCTTTCCATAGCTTGGGGACAATGCTATGACAAAAATGCAGCTATCTAGCTTGGTTGACAATGTTGACAAGTTATTAATTTGTCATGATCTAAGCAAGGTAGTTGCGCCATAATAAGGGCGTCAGGAGGTCACACGCTAAAGACAGCAAAGGACATATTCCCATGCATGGCATCGCCCCTTTCGCTTGTTTGGATTGCCACACCACATTTAAACGTCCAGGTAAATTCCCAGGGTTTATTCGGCTATGCCCCCACTGTGGTCATACCGCTTACCAAATGGGTGTTAAGTTTCATTCACCCAGAAAATCAAACCAGGTTCTGTGGAACGTCGCCACTTACCTTGCAGAGCATGGTTTCTACTATCAAGATATCCATAATCTCCATGGCTATATCTGGGAGCAGGTTAGATATCCGAATAATCTGATTGAAGCCCAAGAGTTTGTAAAGCACTTTTGCGATCAAACTATTCAGGTGCTTCCTGAAGAAACATCTAGCAATACAAAACAACCTGAAAGGTCATTGTCCTTGAAACAATAGACTCTCTTCAATGCTTAGGGTATTCACTTAAGCTGAGAAATCTTGGTTAGGTGGAGAGTCAGGCTTCGACGTGAGTGGTTCGGCTGAACTCACCATCTAATCCCCACCGTCAATGTCTTAGCCGAACGTAGTCAGGAGTCCAGCAGTAAGTTCCTTGCTGCTGGACTCCTGACTCCTGGCCCCTGTCTTCTTTGGGAGAACGTTCTGTTTTAAGCTGTTATCCCTTCAATTCTCGAATTTAAAGTGACCTAGCGTGAAGTCTCAGTTCGACAAATAAATCAAGCCGTCACAATATCCTCCTTGGCTGCCCACTGGCTAATGTTGCCATGACTAATGGCCGCAGACATTAAATCAGGGAACTGATCGGGGGTACAAGCAAATGTTGGTACCCCTACACGTGCAAACGTTGCCGCATTGCCATGATCAAAACATGGAGCACCCTCGTTGCTTAAAGCTAAGAGGGTAATCATTTGAACACCTGATGCCACCAAGGATGCCACACGCTTAATCATGACGTCATTGTTGCCACCTTCATACAGATCACTGATCAATACCAAAATAGTCTCCTGTGGCTGTCGCACATGACTCTGACAGTAGGAAAGGGCCTGGTTGATATCTGTGCCACCGCCTAGCTGAGTGCCAAAGAGAACATCAACCGGGTCCTGCAATAGTTCGGTTAAATCGACTACTGCTGTGTCAAATACAACTAGCTGGGTTCTCACTGCAGGAATAGATGCTAATACAGCGGCAAAAATACTGGCATAGACCACAGAAGGAGCCATCGACCCGCTTTGATCAACGCACAGAATAACATTTTTGAGGGCAGACCGTTTACGGCCAAAGCCGATGAGCCGTTCGGGAACAATGGTGGCGTACTCTGGTTGATAATGTTGCAAATTAGCGCGAATAGTACGGTGCCAATCGATTTCGCTATGGCGAGGACGGTTGTTGCGCTGGCTGCGGTTAAGACTACCCATTACAGCTTGCTGCATGGGATTCTGCAACTTCTGCATCAGCTCATCGACAACTTTACGCACTACTAAACGAGCTGTTTCTTTAGTTTTCTCTGGAATCACTCCATTCAGCGCCATCAGGTTAGCCACCAAATGCACATCCGCTTCAACCGCTGACAACATTTCTGGCTCCAGCAGCATTTGATGCAGGTTCAATCGCTCTAACGCATCCTGCTGCATCACCCGCACCACTGAGCTAGGGAAATATTGCCGAATATCCCCGAGCCAGCGGGCTACTTTGGGTGCAGAACCACCTAGTCCACCTCGGCGTTCTTGTTTGTCATCATAGAGAGCGGCGAGGGCCTGATCCATAGCCATATCGCCACTGCCTAAGTTCAGCCCTCCTTCACCATCAGCACTGCAGATACCATCAGCATCTCCACCGCCGAGGATCAATCGCCAACGTCTGAGCCGTTTTGTGTTATCTGTGTCTTGAGAGTTACTGACCATGGGTGTTGCGATTATTAGAGTTGCAGACCTAAAAGCTGGGCGATGAGGGGTAGGGTTGATTCAGCATGCTCTGTGTCAAAATCTGTGACGGCAGTGACTTGAGTTTGTCGGCTGCCAGCCCGCACCCGTTCTCCCATTTGTCGTCGTTCAGGTGGTGAGAAACCTGTAAAGGTGCGACGCAGCAGTGGTAACAAGGCGGTGAACTGCTCACTAGTTAAGCTAGTCACCCAGTCATCTAGGACTTGCCAAATGATGTCGTCGTGGAGCAACAACAAGCCACTACCTTGTAAAAAGCCTTCAACCCAAGCAGCCGCTTGGGTGGGGGCATTGGCTAAGGAAAGGGCTAGGCCCATACGCTGAGCAGCCTTTTCTGGTTCTAGGCTGCCTTCGTCGAGGAGCAAGCGGCAGCAGCGTCCGGCGATGAGACCGTGGAGCGATTGTTTATCGCATAACACTAACAACACTGCCGACCATGCCATGCCATGGTTCCCATTTTGCAGTAGCTTAATCGCGCTATTGGTCTGATTAATCGCCTTCAGCATGGCCGCTGCCGCATCATCATCTAAAGACGCACAGGCTCCCGGTAAACCAATGCAGATCCGTGCCACTAATCCATCTATCACTTGGGCCACGATCGTCCCATCTGTCTGGCGCACATCACGATAGCGCAACACATTTGCCAATGGTGGTAATGCTGCCATCAAGTGGGCTATATCGCTGGACACTGCTGCCATTGCCTGCAATTGACTCAGCAAATAGGTGACGGCATCGGGCAGTGCGGCCAGCAGTACGTTATCTAGCAAATTAGTTAACGCTGGCAAATCAGGGGCGATATCTACCTGATACTTGGCATAGGTCTGGGCCGCTGCTCCGATGGTGTTGCCCCAACGTCCCGATTCAATTACCGCAAGGCTGAGCTCGGGTTGCCAACGTAGTTGCCAGGCTTCTTTGAAGGTGCCCTTACCGCTGGTGGTTTGGGGTTGGCCCCATGGAATATCTAGCAGGCTCAAACGGTGTAGCAGATGGGAACGTTCTAGATCTATTTCTTTACGCAAATCCAGGGTGAGAAGGCGTTCATTGGCTTCTGGTTTGAGTCGCAAGCGTTTTTGTAAGCGCTGTAGGTCTTGCTGAAGCGGAATTAAGGGTGTTTCTGCTGGAATCCGCCCCAGCCGCTCACTGACAATCAGCTTTTGGTGAATCAGCTGCATGGGTGTTGCATCACCAAAACAAAGTACGGTCTGGGTGGCTTCACTCAGTTCATCCAGACCCGGCATCGCAGACTCTCTCATCGCAGCCAGAGCCTCCGCCAATCGTACCGCCTCAATCACGCTGGCAGAAGACGCATCAATATCTTCCTGGCGTAATAATCTTGCTACCTGGGTCATCCAACCAATGGCTATTTTCTGAGGGCGGGACGACTGCCAAAGATGGTCGTACCAACCGGGAGAGTTAATGCCAGCCCCATAGCCAGTAGCGCTGGACAATCTTCCATAGGTCCAGGGAATCCAGGTGGCCTTTACCTTGAGCTTGGGTAGTCCTTTAAGTAATGCATTATCGTGCTTTTGAGCTGGTAAGGGCTCACATAAAGCCGGACTATGCCAGGCACCACAAATCGCTGCGATTGTTTCAAATCCCTCTTTTTTTGCCTGACGAATCGTGCGGCGCATATAGGCCTCTCGCTTCGCTTCTCGACGATCTCGCGGATTTTCCAGATCTGATGGATGGGTTTGCTCAATTTCTTGCCGCAGCGTCGACATCGCTTCCAAAATGGCCTCAAAAATCTCGGTATTATCCTGACGCTGCTCCACCATATGTTCCCACCAGCGTTCGCTATCACTGTAACCTGCCGCTTCAGCTAACCAAGCTAACGGGTCTGCTGGAATTGGCCGAACAGGAGCCTGGGATTTGGGAGAACCATCAGACTGACCCTCTGTTTCTAATGCTCTGTCTGACTCTTCATTCTTTTCCTCTTCACTTCTTTCGTCTTTACTTTTTGCCTGAGGCTGCTGTTGCGCTAGCCGCTCCGCCATCTGATGTGTCTGGGGCAAATCCATAAAGCGTACGGGAATATTCTGCTTTAGCCCGTACTGGATAGCTTGCCACTCAGGTGAAAACACTGCAAAGGGATAGTAGGCCGCTTGCTCTGACTGTTCAGGGGCATAGATTAGTAGGGCAACAGGCGGTTGCATGTCCTCATGGGCAAGGAGAGCAAGCGCGTCGTTTCCTTCGGGGGGACCTTCTACGAGAACGATGTCGGGTTGAAGGGCGTGGAGTGATTTTAAAAGACTTCTGGCAGAGCCTGGACCGTGATGACGAATGCCAAAAATGTGGATGCTCATAATGATTTAAGCCAACTCCCGGCAAGCGCGATAAATATCCATCCATCCGTCTCGCTCTTTCACCACGGTTTCTAAATACTCTTTCCAGACTACGGCATCCTGTACAGGGTCTTTTACGACTGCGCCTTGTATGCCTGCTGCTAAATCTTCAGCATCGAGGCTGCCGTTGCCAAAGTGAGCGGCTAAGGCCATACCACTATTCACAACAGAAATTGCCTCCGCTGTACTCAAGGTGCCACTAGGAGACTTCAGTTTAGTTTTACCATCTTCGGTTACTCCATTACGCAGCTCTCGGAAGATGGTAACGATCCGTCGAATTTCAGTGAGAGCAGGTGCTTCAGCCGGTAACTCTAACGCTTGTCCTAGCTTCTCCACACGGGTCTGTACAATTTGAATTTCTTCTTCTACCCGGCTAGGTACGGGCAAGATCACTGTATTAAAGCGTCGTTTGAGGGCACTGGAGAGTTCGTTTACCCCTTTATCCCGATTATTGGCGGTGGCAATAACGTTAAATCCTTTTTGGGCTTGTACCTCTTCCCCCAGTTCAGAGATGGGCAATGTCTTTTCTGATAATACTGTAATTAATGTATCTTGCACATCTGCTGGAATCCTGGTGAGTTCTTCTACGCGGGTAATTTTGCCAGTCGCCATGGCATTCATCAGCGGGCTTTGCACAATGGCATCCATGGAAGGTCCTTTGGCTAGTAACTGGGCGTAGTTCCAGCCGTAGCGAATGGCTTCTTCGCTGGTACCTGCTGTGCCCTGGATCAGCAGGGTGGAGTCTCCGGCAATGGCAGCGGCTAAGTGCTCGGAAACCCAGGATTTGCCAGTTCCTGGGATGCCATAAAGGAGGAGCGCGCGATCGGTGGCAAGTGTGGCGATCGCAACCTCCA
This sequence comes from Leptolyngbya sp. PCC 7375, assembly GCF_000316115.1. GTDB lineage: Bacteria > Cyanobacteriota > Cyanobacteriia > Phormidesmidales > Phormidesmidaceae > Leptothoe. Next base: position 5,254,925 of record NZ_JH993797.1, on the reverse strand, counting down.
TCAGCCGTCGACTGCCCACATACTTAGCGGAAATCTCCGCTCCGCTATCCAGCGTTCCACCCATTAGATAGGTGGCCACTGCCCAGGGCGACAGCTGCCAATTAGGTGGTCGTTGTCGGTCATCAGCTTCAGCCAGGACTGCTAGTTCAGTGGCAAACTGTTTCTCCGCGTGTTGCCGCAGAATAGTTTCTACTGTCTCTGACTTGGAGGTTTTATGCTTAGCGGACTGAGCTGTTGATTTTGTTGCTGGCATGGGAGGGTTAGATAAGAAGAGTAGAGGGTAAAGGGTCGAGTTGCCATAGGATGACTTTTCTCCTCTTGGGAGGGGCGTAGGGGTGGGTTAACCGCTGGGCTTAAATGCCTGATGCATTTCGCATCGAAAATGCATATGTTCGTGAAATTCATCCAATGCGCTTTTTATCCAATAAAACCGACTGTCGTTTTCAGGCATCTGAGTTAAGGCTTGAGCAATGGCTGAGGTTAAATCGGGATGCAGAACAATGGCTATTTCTTTTAATAAGTAATGCAATCCATAGTTGTTGCGATCGCTATTATTAACTAGCTTGAGAATTTTCTCTAAAACCAGCTGACTGAACTCTAAACTCCATGTTTGAGAACATCTAGACACTTGATGTAGCCAATGGATGATGTCATCTTTTTGGCTGGGTATTTTCTCCCTTAAGGCTGTTTCCTGCTGCTCGATCGTTAATAGTTTCAACAGGTCTGACAACAACCGTTCATCGATCTGTTGCAGGTCAAACTCCTTAACTAGGGCATTGGCCCAGGTCCTATTCTGTTGGCGTAGGGCGGCGACGCCCCATCCTTTGAGCAGCATGTCTTGCCATTGGTGTTCTTTAATGGCGTAGGCAATGGCGGCTGGTTTTCCATGCCAACGGTTCAGGGATACACTGGTTAACATCTGATATAGCCAACTCGCTTTTTCTCCCAGCCCGGCCACTTTTTTGGACATGATTCCATCTTCCTCCCACACCGGTTCAAATGTTTTTGGGAGAGTCACCTGGATAGTTAATTCTGAAGTACTGGCTTGAAGCGATATAAACTGACTGACTCGTTCGGCCATGCGCTGACATAGGCGAGACTCTGGCAGTTTTACCAGTAGCTCAACGGTTTGCTGGCGTACAGCCTGGGCGCGATCGCAACGTGCTTTTTCTAAAAAAGGTTCATCGGCTATGGACAAATTACAGGCCAGGGAAGAGATTAAGGCTGCTCGATCCTTGGCTAACTCTGAGGGCCACACAGCTTCTAGCGCTTCTCTGGCTGCATCAGCGTTTGTCTCGCGCCACTGTTGTAAAAATAAAGCCCGTTCACTACGGCTACCCTCACACCAAACGGCTGAATCTGCATGGAACTCAGCCATTCTTTGGGCTGAGCCATATTCCCAGGCTGGGTTTTGTCTGGCCAACCATTGACCCCGCTTACCAATAACGGCTGCAATCTGTGGACGAAGTTCTGACCGTTGTCGCCCAAAATGGAGGAGTTTAGGCAACAACTGTTCTGGGACACGCTGTTGAGACCGCATGAGTAGCCTCAACAATTCCGGCATGATGGCTGGATGTTCGGCCAAGATAGTATTTAAATGTCTGGTGGTTTGAGCAGAACAGCAGGGTAAATCTTCATCTGCACAGGGGGCTAGTAATGCCCAATCTGCCGTTATCGGTAGTTGTCCCACTTGTTGGTAAAGAGCTATAGCACCAGCTGCTGACAAGATAGAGCGCTCAGGCTGTTGCCAATTGAGTTGACTCAGGGCCGTCGTCAGTGTACCTAACGTTTTAGGAGGATGAGGAGACTGACGGTCGGTGCCGATTAAGGCGGTGCTTAAGAGGGTTTTCCAGTATTCCATTGTCAGTCTCCTAATGGGTGAAACTGCTGCCCAGACCAAAGACTGAGGGGAAGAAATGTGCTGCCATTCCACTCGCCAAAGACCGTTAGCGGATGGCCACCGCTTAAGGCTAACAATTCCCACCCGCGTTGAACCCCAGGTGCAATTGGGAGAACTTGCCTGGCTGCATCTCGTAACCACCAGCTATCTTCTCTGGGGAGAGGCCAAACCTGGGCCAGGGTTAGGGGAAATCTCTCTAGCCAGGGATTTTGACTGAGGCTGTGGGTATAGTAACCGATGGCAGTCGCAATGGTGCTGCCAGTGGGCGGTGGTACTTGGGCGGTGGTGTTTTCCCGCAGGTCTACAAAAGCACGCTGTAGCCCAGTTCCTGGATAAAAAATTAATTTACCGCTGAAACTGCTTCCTGGTATTAGGCTGACATCCAGTGGCTGTCGCCCATGGGCAAAGTTCAGCACGAGGGCAGATTTTTGACTTTCAGAACCCCACAGCCAGGTACGCTGCATTTGCAGCTTGTCTTCTTCAATCACAACTTTGCCCAGAATTTGCCAGGTGTCAGCAACACAGTCCACCAGCGGATCAGCTTTTTCCACCCGCAGCCGCAAGTCATCTTGGGTTTGGGGCCAGCCGATTTGCGATCGCACCTCCGCCTGCATTGCGGGTGTCAAACTATCTAATCTGCCATAACTCTCCACCAGCAGATGCAACTGCCCCAGTGCCTTTAACATGCGCTCGGGCCAACCTTGGCCTGAATGGGGAATGCTACCTAGACTGCGTACTCGTCGGGCTAATCCTGGTGCTTGAGCATCCACTAACCGAGCTGCCGCCTGATCCCAAAAGCTGTAGGGCTGGTTTGGCAAAGCCGCCAGACCCTGGCGAATAATATCCTCCAACCACTGAGTTAAGTCCTCTAGTCCAGCTTCAACTTTGGCCGCTCTTTTTTCGGCTCGCTTAGCCTGGGCTGCCGGGTCCGCCGTCGCTTTCTGTTGCTTAATTTGCTGATGGTTTGTTACTTGAGTGCGTTTTTCTAACCACTCAGTTACCCAATCGGGAGGAGGAGCGTTACTAAACGCTTCAATCTGCTCTGTCAGGAGCAGAAACAACCCCAACGCATGTTTGCAAGGAAACTTGCGGCTAGGACAACTACAGCGAAAGGCCGGTTCGTTCAGGTCAATCTGGGTGCGATAGGGCTTTTTACCACTGCCCTTGCACTCACCCCACACAGCCTGCTCCGCATGACCCAGCAACGGCCACTTGGACACATTGGCCAAGGATTTCCCCCGCTTTGTGGAACCCGCATCTGGCGACAGTGCCAGCACTTGCTCAGATGTCCATGCTCCAGCCATACTGCCGCTACTGCCTCACCAGACTGCAATTATATTAGTTCAAATGTACTTGCTGAGCCAATATTACTGAAAAAAGTATGCCCATACGATTAACCACAGCAGTCGATAAAGAGTTAGCTGACAGCCTGCTAACTATGAAGTTTACTAATCCATTGCCTCAGTCAGGAACTGTCAGACCTTTTTACCCTCCAATGCCCACTGGCAAAATCGACAGACAACTAATAACCACTACCTAATAACCAAGAACTTCAGCCAATTAAGTTATATTTCTCAGTCGGTTTTCAGGTTGAGTGCGTATTAATTGAAGTGACCCTTAGTTCACTGTGCGATGAAACGCTCAATTCTGCTTTCTCTAGCCCTTGCTAGCACAATGCTATTGGCTAGCTGTGCCACATCCACTACTACATCCACGACGGCTCCAGCTGGCACCGAACAGGCCGCAGCACCCACCTATGCCGTATTTGCTGAAGATAATGTTGCGATTCGTGGAGCCGATCCCGTGGCTTACTTTACTGAGGGTGAATATACGCCGGGTAGTGAAGAATTTACCCATGATTGGGAAGGTGCAACCTGGCAGTTTGCGTCAGCAGAGAACCGCGATCTGTTTGCCGCTAACCCTGAGGAATATGCCCCCCAGTATGGTGGTTTCTGCGCCTATGCTGTCAGCCAGGGCAACACTGCACCCATTGAACCCACAGCCTGGAAGATTGTCGATGGCAAACTATATCTGAACTACAACGAAAAAATTCAACAGCGTTGGGCCAAAGATATTCCTGGTTACATTGCCAAAGCTGATACCAACTGGCCTGGTGTGCTAGCGAATTAAGGCTGCTTCGACTTTGCTCAGCTAGTTACTGATACCCCGTTGACTTCGGCTTCGCTCAGCCAACGGGGTATCAGCTAGCCAATGTATCCAGATGTGAGTGTTACACTGACGCCGCCTGAGACTGTAGGATTTCAGGTGAGCTTGTTCAATTGAGATACCTGTGAATTCTTTGAGTCAGAAACAGTCTGCGATCCAAACCTGGGTGTTGCCCGTTGCCACCATCACACTGTTTCTGTGTCTCAAGTTTTTATTTATTCGCAATATGGGCTCGGTCAATGAGTTACATCATTTGCCCATGGCTCGTCATTTTGCAGACCCCACCTGGCTGGCAAACGATATTTACTACAGTGAGCCATCCGGTTATCGACTGCTGTTTCAGCTTTTATTTGGTCACCTCACAACGACGGTTGGATTTTTAGCCACATCCATCATTGGACGGATTCTGGGCTATCTTGCCCTAGCGATTGGCCTGTGGACCCTGGCACGCAGTCTGGGGATTCGTTTGCTAACCCTGCTGGTGGCCATTGGTCTGTTTGTTTATGTGCGTAGACCCCAAGGGGTAATCGCTGGTGAGTGGTTAATGGGCAGCATTGAACCTAAGATTTTTGCCTATAGCGCTATTTTTATGGCACTGTCGGCCATGTTCTCCGGTCGATATTTGCGCATGGTGGCGTTGTTAGGTATCGCTGCATCGTTCCATGCTTTGGTGGGTGGCTGGGCATCCATTGCTATTTTACTGTGGCTGTTATGGCGTCAGCCCAAGGTTTTACTGGATGGCCGCCGCTGGTTGGCGGCAATTCCCATTTATCTGGTGACGGGGATCTTTGCCTGGATAGCTGTTTTCACCCAGTTGCTAAGACCGGTTGATGGGGGGGAAGTCTCTCCGTCCTATATTTATTCTTTTTTGCGCAACCCCCATCATGTGAATCCCTTTGCCTGGCCCCAGGATGAGTGGTTATATTTGCTGGCTTATTTGCTGGTTTTTACAGGTTGTGTTGTTTATGTTTTGCGATCGCACTCCAAACAAACACCGCAAGACGAGACCATCGCCAAGCATCGTGCAGACTTTGTGTGCTTTATTCTGTGTACGCTCGTCTTGTTTGGCGCGGGTCTATTAGTGGCTCCGTTTGATAGCAATGGCCAAATTCTGCAATATTACCCGTTTCGCGTTGGCGACTTGATGCTGGCGTTAGGCACGGGTTTCTTTTTGGCGTTGGCTCTAGAACAGCTGTTGTTTCGGTATCCCATGGGTGCGATCGCAATCACTTTGATAATTCTCTTTGGTTTTGGTGTTGAAGCTACCCGGTTTTATGACAAAGGCATGGCTTTGCAAACCTTTCCTAGCAAAGCCCAAGGCGTAAATCCCGAAATGATTGCCACGGCTAACTGGCTTAAACAACATGTGCCTGATGGGGACGTTGTTGTCTCATCTCCGGTTGATCTGAGTGCTTTACCCTGGCTTTCTGACCATCCATCAGTCGCTAAGTTTCGCTTTGTTCCCAGTGCTTCATCGGCAGATGTTGATGCCTGGTTTACCCGCATTACGGATCTAGGTGGCGGTATTGACCTGCTGAGTTATGTCGACCTGCGTAAAGATACTCGCCGTCTTATCCGCAACGATCTGACTGCAGCCTACAACAACTTAGATGCCACCCAAATAAAGGCCCTGATGGACAAGTACGAAGGCCATTATGCTGTCACGAATGCTGAACATCTTGTCGATTTACCAGTGGCGTATGAAAATCCTCGCTATCGGGTATATGCGAGCAAGTAAACCGTAATCAATACCTTTCAGGCCGAGGAGGAAAACCTTCCTCCCCGATCCATGTTTACTAATCCCTCCCTTAATCCGTTAGGGATTTTGCCCGGTGTACCAACGCTTCTGCCGTTAACCCATTAAAGGCAAACAGCTGACCAGCGTTGGCTGTTGTTTCACCACGCTTCCATGCCATGACATCACGGGGTAGCGTGCTGCGTAGAATGACCGGCTCCAACATGGCGCTAGAGCCACCAGTGACACCCAACAGAGCATCGCCTGCAAATAGGGTGGCAAAGTCTTTATCACTTAAGAATGTGTCATCACCATGGCGGCAGGTTTCCCAAGCAACGTCGGTGGAACGATAGAGGCGTCTGGGGCTAACAATGGCAACAACTTTGGAACCAATGCCTGCTTGAGCTAAGGTTTCAGCCGCTTCCATAACTGGCAGCAGCATCATATCGCCCACAACAGCAAAGACAATAGTTTTCTCCCCTGGTGTTTCTTGAAGGACAATAGCACCACTTTTTAAGGCTTCATGGGTCTGGGCCAGCGTGGTGCGAATGGGTAAAGGAGATTTACTGGCTATAATGGTAATGCCTTTATTGCTTGTGCCTACAGCCCACTCATAACAAGCTTGAATGCTGTTGGCATCAACAGGAAACAAGGGAAACACATTGCCGTTACGCATCATAGCGGCAAAGTAGTTCTCAATTTCTGGACGTTGATGGGTCCAGCCGTTGCGCCCTTGTTCTAGCGCCCCTGCAGTAAACAGACAGATGGTAGAGGGTGTATTTCTGCGCAACTCTGCCATGGCCTGGGTGACAGTTTGCCAAATGGGCAAGCCATTAATGACAAAGGACTCATAGGAGCACCATAAACTACGACCCCCGAATAGGGCCTGGGCAGCGGCCATGCCAGCACAGGCGTCTTCGCTTAGGGGCTCATAAACTTGACCATTGGGGCCTTGGAAGTATAGGTCATCTGTGGTGGGGTGAACAATCTTCAGGGCCTGGTTAATATTGTTAATTCCCGAGGCGGCATTACCGTCTGCATTGGTGACAACAAAGTTAGAGTCTTGCTGACCCACATGCCCTACCAGTAGGCCCATGGCAGTGGTGGCCACTTGTTTATCACCCCCCACTGGGAACTCGTTGAGGGGGAGCTGGCCTAAGTCTGCTAAAGCAAGTTCTGATTCTGTAACCGCCGTCTTAACGTTGGGACCACCGTTGGATCGCTCAAAGTTGGTGCGCACCAAGTCCCACCCAACAGCAGGTAATGCCCGAGTTTGCAAAGCGCTGGCAATATAGTCTTTGTCTAGGGTGTCTCCGGGATAGAGATTGTGGGACTTAGCGCCGCGCTTGTGTACCCCTGCCCCTTTTAGCTGCTTGACGATGAGAACGGTGAGAGTGCCAGAAAGCGCTTGTTTTGCAGCTTTATCTGTGGCTTCTAGTAGTGCCTGGGTAAAGGCCATGCGCTGCTTTAGCGAGAAAGCCGTACTGTCTACATAGGGCCCTGGCTGGTCGGTATCGTCATAATCCTTGGCGTCAACCAAAATCACGTCTTTAAACCCATTGCCTTGCCAGTAGGCAATCATGGCTTCATTGGACTGGGTTGACACCATGCTGTGGTGCTCTTGGGAGAATCCGTTCCACACCAAGATGGGCAGGAAGTTGGTGGACTGGGGATAGGCCGTGTTGAAGTGGGCCATGCTGCTCATGATGTAAGGCTCACCCAAACCGCCATCACCAATGGTGACGGGGAAGAGGGTGCCTGGGTTGAGCTTGGCTCCAGCCATGGCAAAGTGTTGGCCTTGACCTAGAGGACCGGCAGGATTTAACAAGCCTGGGATCTGTCCCGATAGGTGGCCCAGTAAACCGTGGGTTTCGCGGAAGCGATCGCAAAGTTGAGTGACCGTCTTAATCCCCATGGCTTCCAAGGAGCGGTCTAAAAAGACAGTGCTGTAGAAACCAGGGGCATGGTGGCCAACTTCTGTAATCAAGTTCTTGTAGCCGAGCATGATCAGGGTTGCAATTTCATCAGCAACACTGGCAAACCCACCGGGGTGACCCGACTGCTTGCTGGCGGTCATTTGTAGCGTTAAATAGCGCAGGGCATCCGCAGCCAGAATAGTCTGATACACGGCTTTAGGATCACTGGGAGATGCGATCGCAACATCCCCCTCACCAATGGCAGCCGTGTCTAAGTAGGCCGCCATTTCAGCAGGGGCCTCACCAAAATATTGAATACCGTCACAGAATGCCGGAGTGGCATAAGCAGTTACCGTCATGGACTCTTGAACCCCTGAACTAGATATGGGCAGCAAATGATCAATGGCCAACAGTGGAGCCTACAGCCCTGCTGACTTAAATGAATCATAGCTTATTTTCTATAGTAAGCTCAGCGATCATAGATAATTGCAGTGATTAATACAGACGATGATTACACGTCATGGGTTGGTTTTTTGATTCTGTTGGACCAGACACCATTAGATTGCAGGTCTATCGATTGGAGCAACCCTATATCAATGAGCTGTTGTATCGGTAGGGTTAGGAGTTTTCGAAACGGGTGACGAGCATTTTTTCTACCAAGCCATCTGAGGTCGTTGTTTGTCCACTATCGATCCATTGGGCAAATCGCTGGGCAATGGGCAGGAGCATAGCAAACGGACTCGTAAAGCCAGAGAAAATATGTAATCCTGCAACGCCAGGCATGGGACCAATCAGCGGTAGTCCGTCGTGGCTAAAGGTGACTAAACAGTGTCGCCAGCGGCCCGGGATGTCCCTCAAACAGGGCAACTGAGCAGTGATAGCTTGACGCATGTTCGCGTCACTCTGGGCCGCATCAATGGAATTTGTGACCAAATCTGTGCGAAACCGACTGATTTGACCGATATAGGTTGACTTATCTAAAAATTGAATTACTCCTGTATCCAAAATTGGGGGGGCAATTTCATAGGGGGGGCCATCCCATAGACCGTCAGTGACTGGGTCACTGGCTTTGGCTTCAGCCTCAAACCGATTGGCTACCGCAGGCATGATCAAGGTACGTAGTGGCTGCTCGACGGTGGGTAAAGCAACAATTTCTGCATGGGTGTGATACAGCGGAACGGAAAGCTGCGAGTTTTTTAGTAATCGTCGGCTGTAGCCTCCAGCGGCCACGGCAATATTCCCTGCGGCATAGGCCTGGGTCGGTGTGGTTATGCCAGTGACTCGATCGTTGATCCGTACTAAGCCAGTGACTGATGCTATAAGTTGTTGTCCTCCCAAACAGCGAAAGGCCTGATTGAAGGCCTCTAAGGTGTTAATCGGGTTGACATGGCCATGTTTTACGGTGAAAGCTCCGCCAATGGCATCAATTTTGAGCTGGGGTTCAAGGGTTTGGGCCTCTTGAGGTGTGATTAAGTGGGGTGTGATCGCAAACCGACTATACTGCTCTTCCAACTCTGTGCTATCCACACCAGGTGCAAATGTAAGCAGTAGATCGAGTTCTCGAAACTCCGTTGCTCTGCCCAGTTCATCTGATAGCTGACGATGGCGTTCAATGCCCGCTTTACAAAGCTGTTTAGTAGTGGCATCTGTGCCTGACCAATAGGCAATTCCCCCATAGCTACAGCGAGTGGCACTGTCTGGATTACCATCATCCACTAGTAATACCGATTGTCCTAACTTAGCTAACTCATAGCTGAGGGCTGCACCTGCTAGTCCATTGCCGATTACGATCCAATCAAACGTCTCCATTCAGCATCCCTCAGCTTGCTTGTTTCAACCACTCAAAATCTGGAATATGAAATCAAGCATTTACCTGTTTATCACCCATTCAAAATTTAACACTTGGTTTGAGCCACTGGTTTGAGTCATTAGGGTTCATCTTTAGGTCCCTCTTCAGCGCATCTACTCTAAGGAAGCATCTAAGGAAGCAAAATCAATTAACCTCCAAATTTTGGATGTACAGAGGTTCCATGGAACCTCTAATCAGCATTTACTCTTGGAAGTTATTTATGGCTTGCTCCTAACCAGGACATAACCCATGCATAGCGGTAACAGTTTGCCAATGCTTTTATGTTAGTAGAGACTCTAAGACAACAAATTTTTGTTGGTTAGAGAACTCTTGACGTTCATGGTTAGCGCTTCACCAAAGACATAAAAAGTCTCTGACCAATTAGCCAGAGACTTTTTTACTAGAGTGAAACTCAACAGGTAAATAAAACTGCGATGGCTATCGCATCAATATTAGGCGGTACAGCCAAATAAGCTGTCTAGGTAGAGTCGATTGATATGGGGTTGATTTACGCCATTCTGTAGCAGAAACAAGGATAGAGCAGCTTGCATCATCCGTTCCTGACTCCACATTTCATGGGTATCTAAATAGTCTTTGATCGATAGATGCAAATCTTCTGGAATCTCTACCATAAGGGTGACAGTAACAGGGGCTGTAACTGGGGGCATCAGATTTAAAGCTCCTTCAAGAAGATATAGGTATGACAAACTAGTGCCTAGTAGTATTCAAGGGACTGTCATGGCTAACGCAAATGCTAGCCGCACCCTGAAGACAGTGCTCAAAAGAAGAATCACTAGGTCACTTAGGTCAGTGGAGCTTCATTGTGCAGGAGCTCTCAGAAATTAGCAATGCTCCCCACTCTTTAGATTTTTCTAAGAAGATTTTGGTCTAACGAGATGATTAGGGTTGAGCTGTTCTTTTGTTTACATGCAGTTACTCAAACGAATTGATTCTGGTCAATTGGACGTTTTCCACAGATGTTTTGAATTTGCATGGCTTTGGTTCCTCTCTGGGGAGAACCTATCCCAACCTGTGGAAAACTTGTGGAGAAACCTGTGGAAAATATCCTTTTTTATTAAGAAATGTATATTTCTGAATTATTCCAATAACTTTTAATTTTTTTAGAAATATAAAGCTTTAAAAAAATGATTTTATAAGAATTTTTGTGTGTTCGGATACCTATAGGGCTATGTTGAATTGACGTCTATAGCGTAGACATCTATTAGCGCGCAACAGATTTAGTACGAGTATCAAGGGCATCTAGTAGAGCCACTTGAATATCCTCAATCGCTTTGCTTTGGTTATTGAGGTGTTCAAGACGCAGCTTGTGGACAGTGTTTTTGCTGCGGGCATCCAATGCATTTAATCGTTCTGACCACTAACTGAGGGTTGCTTAAGGCGTTTCTGAGATTCGCTGAGGAAATGGGGTGATGTGGATCACAAAAATTGTCATTGAAAGTTGTGGGTAAAAAGCTATGGAAAAGCCTTTGACATGATTGTCAAAGGCTTGTTAGTGGATATTAGTGCTTAGTTCAAATCTCTATATATGTATCGAGTTAGGTGCGCAGCGGGTTAGCCATGCGTTGTCGCTGCGCCCTGGCTAAGCAACATAACCAAATAAGCTATCTAGATAGAGACTATTGACGTGGGGTTGATTTACACCATTCTGTAACAGAAACAAGGAGAGTGCAGCCTGCATCATCCGTTCCTGACTCCACATTTCGTGGGTATCTAAATAGTCTTGAATGGATAAATGTAGAGTCTCAGGAATCTCGACCATAAGGCTGACAGTGACTGGGGCTGTAACTGGAGTCATCGAATCTAAAGCTCCTTTGAGAAGTAATCATGAAAAACTGGTGCCTCGTAATTTCCTTGCCCATCATTGCGAATGAATGTATGTGCAGCACCCTGAAAGCAGCGCAAGAAAAAGTTGTGAGGTCATGGGGTGAGTGGAGCTTTATTGTGCAGGAGCCTATAGAAATTAGCAACGGTCTCCACTCTTTAGGTTTTTCTAAGAAGTTTTTCACTTTTACGAAGTGATCAGGGTTCAGCCATGGTTTTGTTTACATGTAGTTACCAAACGGTACTGGTCCCCATAATGTTGAAGTTTTCCACAGAAGTGAGAAAATCACACAGTTTTGGTCGTGACCTGGGGAGAACTTCTCTGAAGCTGTGGAAAACCTGAGGAAATACCTGGGGAAAACGCTCAAATTTGTTAAGAAATATTATTTTTGGACGCGAATTAATAGCTGGTAATTATCCAAAGCCTTTAGTGCTTTGACTGCAAGGCTTTGAGCTCCACTGGTAGCCATGGTTACATTTGATTCTACGGGAAGCTACCGTCCGTAGATACGCCCAAAATCTAGCCTGTTGGGGAGATTAATGCTCGTTTTTATGTCTACATGAAAAGGCTCTCATGGGGCTATGGACTATAAAAGTGGTTCATTTTTAATTTTTGGAATAGCTTCGCAACCGGTTCTGGGATGTTCGTAAGCTTAGACGGATCTGGGGTTTCTGCCCCCGCAATGCCGGATAGCTGATTTTCTCTCATTAAAGTGATCGGCAAAATGTCTGATGGGTACTATGTTTTGACTGTTAAGGATAACGGTTGTGGTCAGCAAACCACTTGTCAGCCGTTAACGGCACGTCAGTAGCAGAAGTTAGCGAAACGGTTGGGTGGTCGTTTCGACGAGTCGCTTTACCTGGCCAGGGCACTAGCTGCGAGTATCCTGACGATTATCTAAAAAAAATCCCTGACATCGCTGCCAGGGGCAATGGGCTGTGCTGTTTAAAGGATTAGGAGAGATCAGGAGAGCTCAGTGGTGCTCTGTATATATAAACAGGCTCCTCCAGCTATATTCCTAAAAGATTTTTGTGATCTTTTTTGTTTTTCCTTGTGTGTTTGATCACATAAAAAGCTTCTGTCGGTATGACAGAGGCTTGGGTTGGTGTGTGAAGGTTGTTGGGAGAGGAAAGAGTGCCCTGAGAATAAGCTTCACCGATGAACGGAGTTTGCACCGGGCACCCAAACTTGATAAGGCAGTCGTATCCATTAGCGGACTACGGTTTTAGTGCGAGCGTCTAGGGCGTTTAGCCGTTCTGCCTGAATATTTTCAATGGCCTTGGTGTGAGCATCTTGGGCGTCCAGACGAGCCACTTGGATGTCTTTGATGGTTTTTGTCTAATTGTTGAGATATTCAACCTGGATTTTGTGATGAACCGTTGTCTTGGTGCGGTGATCGAGTGCCTCAAGGCGGTGCTGTTGCAGATTGAAACTGGTGGGTTCAGCGGCGGCAGCAATGGGGGCGAGAGCGCTAGCGCTGACTGACCAGTACGCAGCGGATGCAACCAGAACAGTCAAAGCGGAAAGACGTGTGCGTTTCATGGTTGAAGCTCCTTGATAAATCAATGAATTATTTATTTGCTCCATTGATTAGCAGGATGCCGGGCCTAGCTGAACCTTATCTGATGGGTAACTGAAGGTTTCGTAAGGGCTTTCTGAGCTTGGCTGAGGAAAGATAGTGATCATTGTCACAGGTTTCAGAGGCTAGTAAACAAGCTTCTAAATCTGGTTACAATCAGTGTATTGCAATGATTTTGAGGTTTTTCAGAAATACCTGAATCAAAGAAGGGTGGATACTTAATTTTAGTAACAGAAAGATGCTACAGATGTGGTGTTGAAGAAATAGCTCGACTGATCGATTGGATACGACCTGTAAGAGTGTTCCTAATTCCAGGAGCTGGCAAAATCTGGCTCATATAAACAGACCAGAATGTAGTTTGAATCTCCTATAAGATAGTTTGGTTTCGGACTTAACTACTTGCAGCCTGGAAACTGGTTGATGTGTGCCACACCATAGAAAATCAGCTCTTTATTCCGCATACGGATTTTATCAATACGCAGCTGAGTACCACTTAGGCTGAAGGAATCCAGATCTAACAAAGCATTGACGTGTTCAATAATCGCCTTACCCAATGCTATGTCCTTATCTGTGCCACCACAGGCCACATCGACAAATGCCAGCTTAGTACGGTCATAGACCTCAATACGAGCCGTTAAAGACACAAACTGAGGTGAACTCGAGATACTGCCTATGCGCACCTGACTCAATAAGCTGATGGTCTTATCATCATTCAGTAGCATTTCAGTACTGCTGAAATGAAGGGGTTGGCCCTCAAACTCCATCCGTTGCAGTTTCTCGACTACGAATGGGGTATTAAACGATGTGGTTAAATCTTCCTCAGTCAGCACAACGCGCAGGGATGCCTGGGTGGGTTGCTTGATGCGCACCTGCCCTCTAAAAATAGCGCCAAAATCAATTGACACAGCCTGCACGAACAGCTCCATCGCCTTAATGCGAAGGCCGTTATACATCAACATACTGTGGCCAACGAAATCAAAACCGTCAACGCTTCCCTGGAGCAGTTTAGCTACAGGCTCAGCTCGCACAGTGGCTTCTAGCTTGCCCGTACGTTTAAACAGAGCAGCAATGGCAGTACTCACCGCCTTGCTGACGACTTGGTCACCGCTCTGTCCTGGAAATGGTAAGTTGCCTAACACAAAGGATGTCATTCCTGATCAGTAAGCGATTTCAATGGCTGTGACGCCGAAACCAGATTAAGGGGTCAGCTACATTATGTACCTTTTCTTAAGAAATGTAACCAGGCGTAACGATATTTTTCGCTTATATGTGCAATTGGAAGGCTAAAAGGATTGTAGTGCAGTTTTTATCTATGGATACGGACAAACTAATGAAGTGGTTCTTGGGTTATGGGCGGATACGCCACAATAGCCAGGGGAAATCGTCAAAACGGTGACAGAAAGAGGGGTTGCGGTTGGTCACTATGGCAATCAAACGATTCTCCAAGCATAGAATTTTAACGGACCGGGATAGCTATGGTTTCAATCGAGATAAATAAATCATCGGGTCATTATCCTCGTGGATGTACTTTTTCGAATGATGATTGGGATGCGATCGCACCGTTCTGGTTCCCCATTGCGTTTAGTCACGATGTTACCGATAGCCCCATCGCTGCCACCCTATTGGACCAACGATTGGTTATCTGGCGCACCAGTCAGGGCGTTTCCGTCGCTAACGACCTCTGTCTCCACCGGGGTGTGCCCATGAGTCTGGGTCACGTTAATAATGATCAGCTGATCTGCAAGTACCACGGCTTTCACTACAATGCCAGCGGAGCCTGTACGCTAATTCCGGCCAATCCCCAGGCAAGTATTCCGGCCCGGCTATGTCTTAAAACCTACCCCGTTCGCGAAGCGTTTGGGTTGGTGTGGACCACCCTAAGCGGAAATGGCAGCGACGCCAATATGCCCCAGTTGCCGGAGTGGGATAGCCCAGATTATCAGCCCATTTTGCCTGATAGCATTGATATCAGGGCTGCTGTGGGCCGCCAGATGGAAGGGTTTCTCGATGTGGCTCACTTTGCCTGGGTACACCATGAAGCCTTTGCCGATCGTGATAACCCGGAGGTGCCGCCCTACACAGTTACGCCAACATATCAGGGGTTACGAGCGGAATATCTCAGCACAGTTAGCAACTTCCCTAAAGAATTACAGCATCGAGCTCCGGCAGACTTTAAATGGCTACGGGTATTTGATGTGTTTCTACCCTTTGCCGCTATTCTGAGGGTTCATTTTCCTGAAGGCGGTCGACTCTGTATTTTGAATGCACCGTCTCCGATTTCGGCGCGCAAGACTCGGCTATTTTCGCCATTGTGTCGCAATTTTGACCAGGATCAACCCCTAGAGCCAGTCTACGAATTTAATCGTCAGATTTTTACCGAAGATCAAGAAGTCGTCGAATCCCAGTACCCAGAAGACCTGCCGTTAGATCTGCGTACCGAGTGTCACATTGAAGCCGATAAAACCTCTATTGCGTACCGCAAAGGGCTAGCAAAATTAGGCCTCAGCAAAGTGTATACAGCCTGAAACAACATGGGGACCCTCAATACTCTCCCAACAACGTTCTTAAATAATCAAACCCATCCACCCCAATCCACTGAATAATCCCTCGTCGCTGCCTTTGCAACACTTTCTCAAACGCCTCATCTCCCAACTCTCCCGATACCACTCGCAATAATCCTGCTCCCTGCCGCCACTCCGACGACCCAATTTGATGCAACAAATACATCCCCAATACCCCATACAACACCGATGCCTCTATGTTGCCTAACGCCCGCTGTGCCTCCGCCAAATACGTACAGGTTACTCCCTGTAAATATACATTTCCTGCAGCCTGAGTTAATGGCAACGCTTGCTCTAAAGTTGCGATCGCCAACCCCGGCTGCCCTGCAATGCTATAGGCAATCCCCATGCTGTTATAGGCCAACGCCTTACTCTGAAAATCCCCCAGGGTTTCTGCCAAATCTCGCCCCCGCTCCAAATAGCCAATCGCCTGCTCATACACCGACAAATCCGGCGTATCGATTGCTCGCGCCGCAAACACCTCACTATAGCCATAGTTCACCAGCGCATTTGCTTCTCCCAAAACATCCCCCTGCTGCCGCGCCATAATTAACGCCCGCTGGCTAAAGTTCTTTGCCTCCCCATAATTCTTCTGTAGCACATGCACCCTGGCCAGATGGTTAAAGCTCGCAATCACACAGCACTGATCCCCTGCAGCCGTTGAAATCTCTAAAGCCTCTTGATGAAACTCTAGCGCTGCCTCATACCGCCCCAATGTGCGCTGAGAATAGCCCAACAACGTCAGCAACCGCGCCTTCTCCTGTGTACCCGGCACCTGTTTTAGTGGTTCACTAAAATAATCCAAAGTATCTTGCAAATATCCCCCATCAAAGGCAGCAAACACACCTCCATACAAGGGGAAATCATCCCGTTGGGCAAAGCTCCGGAGACTTTGTTGCATCAGCTGAAATGAACTCCGACTCAGATGGGGACGGCTAGCCTGAAAGCCTTGAGCCAAACTAGCTTCAATGTTGGCAAAAATCAAAAATGTGGAGTAGGAGAGTTTTTTGCCAAGTTTTACATTATAAGGTTGTTGATCAAACCACTTCACTAATCCCCGTTTGAGATAGTGCAACAAAATCGCTAGCTGCACCCAACTACTCTCATCTAGTCGGCTCCATCCCTCTGCTAGAGAAGTGACTGACGCTCCTTTTGCCAAAGCATCAAACAGCTGCTGCGCGACAGGAGACTCTAGCCGCTTTGCCCAATACTGCCAGGGACCACGGCGTTGCTCTGAGCCAAAACCAATATCTTTATCCCCCGCTTCATATAGCCAACTAACCAGTTCTCCTTCCAACTGTCTAAAAGCCGCCAGTCCAGACTCGATCCCTTTTCCTAAAGTCTTATTGTTTTCAGCCTGTAAAGACTGGGCTAGCTGTTGCAGCTGATCGCGAGTGGGTGGCTGATCTTGATTAGGATCCAACAGTTTAAGCAACGTATCGAGTTGGTCTTCCCCAACAGCTGACGAAAGCTGAGTCGTCACCGACGACACTTTTTCCTCAACCTGCCGCGTTTTTTGTAAATTCGCCCATTCCCCCTGCACCATTTTGAGAGCACGCACAATTCGAGGCCCTTTTAGCGATTCATCCTGCTCCGCCGTCTGCATCCGTTCCGCCAAACAGCGCTCAAATATTTCCCCGCTTCCCACAGGTAAACCATCTTCCAGTTGACGATACACTTGAGTCTTAGACCGAATTTGACCCTTTAGAGTAGCCTGAATCAGCCCTTCAATTAGATCAGAGCATTGAGCGACAACGGAATTACCAGAATTAAGGGACATAGGCTAACCGGGAGTATAACAACGGGAATCCCCCTTAGGATAACGATTGAATCCAATTCATGTCATTGTTTGGGCATTGGGTACCCTTTATATAAAGATCGCCTGCCAAACATAAACCGTAGGTTGGGTTACTCCTACACCAATATCTCTCTCTGCCAACCCAAACGTCTTTAACTCAACATTGCTGCACGCCCATCGGAAATTATGGTGAATCGCCACATATAGCGTGGGATTGGATAAACCTACACCAATCTCTCTCCTAAATTCTCCATAGCCAACATTGCTACTTAAATTTTGGCGATGTTGGGTTTCGTACTCTCAACCCAATCTACGTTACTTACAAAAGGACACTCTTCCCTTTAGGAAAAATTGAGCATCAAAAAGATGACAAATCTTGTTCCCATATAATGCGCTATCGATAAATTCGATATATCCGCATATTTACTCAGGCTTCTAACACTAGGGGTTCCCCCTCCCAACTCATTAGTCAGAGAACTTCTCAAGTTTCTGGAAATTCGGCAATCCCCTATGTAACAAGGAATTCAACCAAGATAACCTCTATACTTTTCCTAGAATGTCATGCTCTTGTTAAATAAATGTTGCAGCTATTGTTTCTAATTGCTAAGGTGTGACCCATGAATTGTTCGTGATGCAGTTTGAAATGATCACCCATGCATCATGACCAAAACACTCCCATGGGAAAAGCTATAGTTTACGCGGTCGTAAACCCTAGTTCTGGGCATGGCTCACGCTTAGTTTTCAATTCATCTGTGCAGTCGCTGATTTGGAGAATGATTGTAACTGCTGTTAGCACAGCTTATCTGACAACCAATTGACGCTCAAAATTGGTTTATGCCAAAGATCAGCAACGCTTTATATATGTAGAGGATTTCAGCATACATACATGAAATCCTCTATGTTTCCATCTCAATAATATTCAGATATCAGTACAGTCCTGGTTCACTTGCCTTGTTGAAGGTCTGAACCCAGGCTATTTTGGAGTTTTTTTGATTATGGATATGCAAGGAAAGACGGCTCTGGTGACCGGAGCCTCACGTGGTATTGGCCGTGCAATTGCTATTGAACTGGCCAAACAAGGTGCTGGTTACATTTTACTTATTGCCCGTGATCTTCAGAAATTGAGAGAAGTGGCAACAGAACTCCGTAAGTATGGAACTCAGGGCATTCCTCTCTCTGTTGATCTGACCGAGCCAACAGCAGTCAATATTGTTGTTGCCCAAGCATGGAAAGACTATGGGCCATTTGACCTACTGGTCAACTGTGCCGGTGTTGCTTACCAATCTAACTTTCTGAAAACCCCCCTCGGACAAGCTCACACTGAACTATCGACCAACTTGATGGGACTATATACAGTCACCTGGCTTGTTGGACGACGTATGGCATCTCGTCGACAGGGCACCATTGTTAACGTCTCTAGCCTTATGGGTAAGGTGGCTGCACCGACGATGGCAACGTATTCAGCCACCAAGTTTGCCATTGTCGGTTTCACCCAAGCCCTTCGCCACGAATTAGTTTCCCATAATGTCCGTGTTGTCACACTGCTACCGTCTCTGACGGACACTGACATGGTACGAGAGCTTAACTTGTTTCGTTGGGTACTTCCCCTCAGCACTGAAGAAGTTGCCCAAGGCCTTATAACTGGCCTAAAAAGCCGCAATTCAGAAATTGCTATTGGCTGGCAAAGCCATATGGCTTTATGGTTCCACCGATTTTTACCCCAAGCAATGGATACCATCATCCGGCTGTCTAATCCGACTCAAGCTGCGCCGACATATCCCAGACCCAAAAGGGTATAAATCGCTGATATTTGCCTCAAACACGTTGTCCTTTTGCATACGTATCTATACGTATTTTGTCCCATGCCCCAGGTAGTTTTTACAACCAACTACCTGGGGCATTTTTAAGTAAAGCAAGCTATAAAATTCTTATTTCAAGAAAGTTTGTTTATTTATTAAGTTTCTAAATTTTACCCATAGTTAAGTCAGGTACCTAAGCTTGGCTGAAGCTTACAGACCTTTAGCAGTTCTCATAGGCTTTTCATTACATCAGGGCTATTCAAAGGTGCCTCCAAATGCAGACGCTGTGAACAGGGCTAATAAAAAGCTATGGAGGGTGATCACCCCCAATACCATTCGGGGTATTAGTGGCTAAGATGGTCAATATATTGACTTAATTGAATAAACAATGAGTTTCTAGAAGACTCAATTCTTCATATTTAAGTCAATAAGTTACGTCCAGTCCGTTGGGCTATAAATAAGCGTTTTCCTGCTATTTTTTCAGTCTTCACAGAAAATTAGTTGTTCGTTTCAATGGGCACAATTTGGCAATTGGGTAGTTATACTAATAGGGTGTAACACCCCCCGTATAAGGCTTCGTAGTTACGAGCGGCAACGGATAACATCAACGGTCTGAAGATCAGCAGTTGTCCCGATTTGCGAACGAGGATCCGGAAAACCATGTTGTGGTTTGGGATCTATCTTCTGCGCATAAGGATTACCGGTTTATACACAAGCCTATGTTCTTTTATGCCTGTAGCGTTTCCTGTGTGTCACTCCCTTGTGTGTCACCAAAGTAGATGTCGAAGTTTATTTAAATTGACTTCAACATTACATAGGTCCAAGCGACCTAACTGAGAAAGAGGCTTATGCCGGGATTGTTGTTAAGTAGGTGACGAATGCCATGGTTGATGTGAAAGCACCTCCCTTACGGGAATACATTAACGTCATGGAACTGTTAGTAGCAGAAGAGGTTGAGCAGCAGCTACGCCAGCTACCAACTCGTGTTCTTAAATATGTCAAACCGATTGAGGTTGAGACCTATGCCTTAAATCGGTTGCCGTCTCTATATGCAGTCAGTGAGAAAGGTTGGCAAGCTCAATATCACAAGGCCAAATATGAACTGCGAAAAGAGATTAACAATGCTGTTAGGCAAGCCATTGCGGCAGTTCAGGTAGATCCTCTACGAGCCTCTCGTCCTTTGGTGCGTCGCTCTGCGATTGCTGGAGCCAATGCAGCTTTGTTAGAGCAGTTTCGAGCCGCACTGGGGCAACCCAATTTAACTTGGGAGTCTCTGTTGCGTAAGTGCAAGCGAGCTGGTGCCGCCAGACGTGGAGCAGTGACTGGAGAAGCAGAACCACCTCTACCTACCAAGCCCTATGCAGCAACGGCTGCCCACGATGTGGATGCTGCCCACGATGCGGATGCTGCCCACGATGCGGATGAGTATGCAGCAGCCTATGCATCTGAACATGCATATCATATGGATCACCATGGGACCGTTTGGCGGCCAGGTACCTATGGTGAAACATCCTGGCATCCTAAGCGGAACTATGGCTATCAGACGCCAAAGCCTCCTTCCACCTCAACCTACGATTGGAATGATTCTCGATATCGGTGAAAATTTAATCTTGTAGAGGCGTTCCATGGAACGCCTCTACAAGATTAATTGATGGAACGCCTCTACATCTTGTTAATTAGCGGGTTTCAACCATTTTCTGGGCGATCACCAAGGCTTGTTGAACCTGCTCAAACCCGGTTCCGCCCAGGCTATTCCGAGCTGCGACAACTTGCTGCGGTGCGATCGCATCATAAATATCCTCTGCAAACGCGGGATTAATTGCCTGCCATTCTTCTAAAGTCAGATCCTTAAGCAATTTGCCAGCCGCCAACGAGGTTTTGACCACTGTACCCACAAGGTTGTAAGCATCCCGAAAGGGTACTCCCTTAGCGGCTAAATAATCAGCCACATCGGTGGCATTGGAGAAGTCGTTAGCCACAGCTTCTGCCAATCGCTGCGGCTGAAACTCCAGTCCCTGATGCAGAAGAATCGTCATAGACTGCAGACAGGCCTGCACCGTACTCACGGTATCGAACAGCGCTTCTTTATCTTCTTGCAAGTCTTTGTTGTAGGCCAGAGGCAACCCCTTCATCATGGTCAACAAGCCCTGCAAATGGCCAAACACCCGCCCTGTCTTACCTCGCACCAGCTCCGGCACATCGGGGTTTTTCTTTTGAGGCATAATACTCGACCCGGTGGAACAACTGTCCGTGAGGGTGACGAATCGAAATTCTTCTGATGCCCAAAAAATCACCTCCTCGGCCAGACGTGATAAATGCACCATGATCAGGCTAGCGGCATTGACAAACTCAATGGCAAAGTCTCGATCGCTGACGGCATCCAGACTGTTGGCATAGATGCGTTCAAATCCTAGCTGATCGGCGGTGTACTGGCGATCGATGGGGAAGGTGGTCCCGGCCAAGGCTCCAGCTCCCAACGGAGAGGTATTAACACGTTTAGCCACATCGCCTAAACGCTCGTAGTCACGTTGGGCCATCTCTACGTAGGCAAGCAGGTGATGGGCCAGACTCAGGGGCTGAGCTCGCTGTAAATGGGTATAGCCAGGGATTAGGGTGTCTACGTGGACTGAGGCATGGGCTAGTAAGGCTTTTTGAAAGTCTCGGATCAGGGTGCGGATGGTTTTGATGTGCGATCGCAAATACAACCGAATATCCGTCCCCACCTGATCATTCCGCGAGCGTCCTGTATGCAACTTTTTGCCCAATGGCCCCAGCAGTTCAGTTAACCGACGTTCTACCGCAAAATGGACATCTTCTTCGTCCACACCAGGGGTAAACGTCCCTTGACGATATTCTTGACGAATCGCCTCTAAACCATCCACCAACTGCTGGCCTTCAGCATCAGAAATAATGCCAACCTTAGCCAACATCTTGGCATGGGCCTGGGACCCGGTCAGATCGTAGTCAACCAGGGCAATATCAAACCCAATGCTGGCATTAAATTCCGCAATAACCGGATGTAATCCCGTCTCAAATCGCTGACTCCAGGGGGTAGATGATGTACTCAAATCGTGAAAACTCCTGCCAATAATGAAGATGCCGACGCGCACCGCCTAAACTTACCCTAAAGCGCACTAGGAGACTATCAAATTACCTGTGCCTAACCTTAATAAGTAGTGATACCTCGAATTACATAGCCCACTACCATGCCAATGAGTAATGCCCACAGCTGACCTGAGTCCACAAAATTACCTAGAATATCCCCAGAGCGTTCAAAGAGATTATCCTCAAACTGCTGAGCAATCACAGGCATAGTAACGGCAGCAACTGGCTGATCCAAAATTGGCGTAACAGGTGTGAAATCACCAAAAGCAACAGAGGATGTCTCGATTTTCATGGGGCTTACTAAAAATTTGGTAGATAAATAATCGGGCAAATCGATCATTGCACTACACCTAGATAACATCAAGCCATTTCCGGAATTGTAGGGATTTTGCACAGAAAACCCTTACAATTTCGGAAATAATCGACCACCCCCTACTCTTCAATTGCAGACAATTGCCGAAACTCAGCAGGTTGGGTCACCTTCATGACCACCAGCGTCGTATCGTCATCCTTAGAACGATCAGGACCAATAAAGTGACGCAATAAATTGAACAGATAGTCCAAAATCTCTTGGGAGCTTTCTAAGTTACGACAGGCCCAGCATACAGCCTTGATCAAATTGTCTTCATCAAATCGCTCACCACGAATATTAGCTGCATCGGTAAAGCCGTCCGTATAAAAAATCACCACATCACCTGGATACAGCTGCATTTGTCCCTCATGGTAACGGGTATCAATATCCAACCCCAGCAGCATACCGTCAGCATCTAACCGACTGATGGTATTGTTAGCCGCTTGCCAAAGCAGTGGTGGATTATGGGCTGCATTACCATAGGAAAATAGCTGGGTCCTGGGGTCATATTCTGCATAAAACAACGTCACAAACCGATTTGAACTCTCCAAATCGGTGTGCATAACGCAGTTGAGATTCTGCAGAATTTGCCCAGGGGAATGATCGTTGAGCACCTCTGCCCGCAACATGCCCCGCAACATGGTCATAATCAAACCTGCGGGCACACCCTTTCCCATCACATCACCAATGGCAATACTCCACGGTTGGGCGGACGATAATTGAGTCGCTGGATTACGTAACTGGTCGTAGGTAGTTGGAATGAAATCGTAGTAGTCTCCACCAACTTTTTGAGCTGTTTGACAGCGAGCGGCCAGATCCACACCCTCAATGATTGGGCACTGGCGAGGTAGCAATTTTTCTTGGATCTCCGCCCCTAGCTCTAGTTCTCTATCCAAACGCTCTTTTTTACGTAGAGCCAAGGTCAACTCATCATTTTCAATCGCTACAGCTGTCTGGTCAGCCACCAATCGAACCAGCTTTTGCCGGGTCTCTGTCCAGGCATAGTCGCCATCATCACTAAATACATAGAGACGCCCACGCTCAACATTTTGAACAATGATGGATGTGCCAAATAGTTTCAGTTCTGGAGCCAGAAAGTGATTTAGCTGCTGATCCAAAGTCACCATGGCATTACGAGCTGCCTGATGGGTCAGAGCCACGGATTCGCCATCCGATCCTTTACCCCCTGACGAAACTGCCAGAGAAGACGTAATCTGACGTGTAGCCGACTCCAAGGCATAACGCACAGTCTGACAGGTGTCGTTAGTCGGACAATAAAGGCGCTCTAGGCGTAGCTGACCATTGGGACGAAACAATACCAGAGCACCACCAGTCGCATCGGTTACCCGATTGGCAATCATCGGGATCAGCTCTAAAAACTGACTAATGTTATTCAGGCTTCGCAGGGCAAACCCCAAAGAACTCAGCAAATCCTGGATTTTGTACTGCTCACGCTGTAGTCGAGCCACCAGTTCTTTGAGTGCGAAAACAGGTGTGCCGCCCGGTAGGGTGCTGCCCTCGGGAAGGGAATTAAAGGGTAGCGAGGGACTAGGCGACATAAGCACAATCGACAACACAGTCGATAGTTAGGAGCAGTAGGACAAAAAAACACCAGTGAATGCAAGGCAATATAGCGGTCAAAGTCACGCTTGGCAACTAGATATTTAAGGTTAACTATAAGTCTTCAAACAAACTTGCTAACGCAAAATTTTAGACACCAAGATAGCATCTCCGCCACAACCGTCAAGGGTATTTTGCTCATCCTGATGACTCCCCCTAGGGCCATTGCACTCGGTAGGTGTGGAAAACCTCACCTGCAACCTGCTTCGTGACCTTAGCTCCCATACGTTTAATCAACGCCCGCCAATGGGGTAAATCCACTAGTTCAACATCAGCGCCCAAATAGGTTTCTAAAATAGCCCAATTTTCTGCTAATTCTTCTTCTGGGTTAATGACATCAAAAATAAAATTCCCCCCTGGCTTTAAGCAGGGCTTTACAGCGGTCATTACCCGTTCCCAGTAGTCCAATGGATAATAGCAACTAAATCCAGTCGCGATTACCAAATCAAATGTCGCTGGTTCATAGTCGAGCTTATGGGCTGGGGCTAATTGAACACCCTTAAATAATTTTGAGTCCAGCTGAGGCCCCCGTTGATTGAGGGCCGCCTGGGCAACCTTGCTGATTTCTTGACCAACGAAAACCGCTTTCCACTCTTTCCAGGGATAAATTAAAAAACTGAGGCCACAGCCAAGGTCTAAGCAGCGTTGACCTTTCTTAGGGCGGGCGACTTCCCAAAACTTAGTGGTAATACGCGGGGTTAAACTACCCGCCACCCACTCCCGAAATACCGCCATCTCTTCGACCTCATCCGGTAGCTCAAATGATTTACCTCCATACTCTTGGTCAAACCTTTGAGCTACTGCCTGTAGCTGGGAAACTACCATCCTTGGGTATCCTTCTCACTAATAATCGAATAATCGAATTAATTACAGGCGGTCAATTGCTAACGCCCCTTCAGTGCCTTGGTAAAGTTCTGACGATAGGAGGCACTAATGATAAACACAGGCCAAAGCAGTGTTAAATACAGCTTGCCGTTACTGAAGTTGGTGCGATTAAAGCCGGTCCAAAATTTCCAAGCGCCATAGCCATAACCGCCTAACAACAATAGTCCGAACAAAGTGGGCATAGGTTTATCCTCGCAATGGTCAATAAAGTAATCAGTGCACTCAGGCTTATAGTTATAGCCGTTGGAAATTTTGTCTGCAGGGTATTAATGCTGATAGTCATAGACCGTCAATGGCAATAGGTCATGGAACACAATACTCGTCACCTTATAGCAGTAGACTGGGTACTTTGAAGGCTTGCTTAATGAATATAAAGTCGAGCTTAACAAAACAAGTACAATTGACACTGCATACATCTAGCACGGCAAAAGAAATGTAATCACTCAAAGCACATATTGTCTGAGTGTATTTCAAAGGTTAGCGTCGTTGTTTATTCACAGCTAACCCTCAATCAAAATTGTTTGAATTCTCATAACCCACAGGAGGAATTATGCGCGCAGTACTCATGGCTGGTGGTTCTGGAACCCGACTTCGACCGCTAACTTGTGACCTGCCAAAGCCCATGGTTCCTGTGCTCAATCGTCCAATTGCAGAACATATTGTCAATCTGCTAAAGCGACACGATATCAATGAAGTCATCGCTACGTTGCACTACTTGCCCGATGTGATGCGTGACTATTTCCAGGATGGGCGCGACTTTGGTGTACAGATGACTTATGCGGTGGAGGAAGATCAGCCTTTGGGCACCGCAGGATGTGTGAAGAATATTGCTGAACTCTTGGATGACACATTTCTAGTCATTAGCGGCGACAGTATTACGGATTTTGACCTTAAAGAAGCGATCCGATTTCATAAGGAAAAAGGCTCTAAAGCAACCCTGGTCTTAACCCGAGTGCCAAACCCCATTGAATTTGGCGTAGTCATTACAGATGAAGAAGGACGCATCAAGCGTTTTCTAGAAAAGCCCTCCACCAGTGAAATTTTCTCAGATACAGTCAACACTGGCACCTATATTCTTGAGCCTGAAGTCTTAGATTACCTACCTGAAAATCAAGAAAAGGACTTCTCTAAGGATCTGTTCCCTTTATTACTGGAAAAGGGGGAGCCGATGTACGGCTACGTGGCCGAAGGCTACTGGTGTGATGTGGGCCACCTCGAAGCCTACCGAGAAGCTCAGTATGATGCCCTTGATGGCAAAGTATTGGTAGATTTTGCCTATCCTGCATCTTCCCCCGGTATACATGTAGGTCCAAATACCCACATTGATCCCACCGCTGTGATCAAACCACCGGTTTTGATTGGCCGCAACTGTCGCATTGGGGCTCGGGTGACCTTAGAACCAGGCACAGTCATTGGTGACAATGTCACCGTTGGCAGTGATGCTGATCTTAAACGCCCCATCATTTGGAATGGAGCCATCATCGGTGATGAGACCCATCTACGAGCCTGTGTAATTGCCCGGGGCACTCGGGCCGATCGACGGGCCCACGTGTTGGAAGGTGCAGTGGTCGGTGCTCTCTCCACCGTCGGAGAGGAGGCCCAAATCAGTCCAGGGGTCAGGGTATGGCCCAGTAAGCGGATTGAGTCTGGAGCCACACTCAATATCAACTTAATTTGGGGCAATACGGCCCAGCGAAATCTTTTTGGTCAGCGCGGTGTGACGGGTCTGGCCAATATTGATATTACCCCTGAGTTTGCAGTCAAACTAGGGGCAGCCTATGGGTCTACCCTGAAACCGGGGTCCTATGTCACCGTTTCCAGGGACCAGCGCAGTATTGCCCGCATGGTCTCCCGCTCTTTGATTGCTGGGCTGATGTCTGTGGGTATCAATGTCCAAAATCTAGAAGCAACAGCCATTCCTGTGGCTCGCGTTATCCTCCCAACATTAGATGTTGCTGGTGGCATTCATGTCCGTCTGCATCCTGATCGAGCCGACCAAATCTTGATTGAGTTCTTTGACAAGAAGGGTATTGACATTCCCAAAGGCAAGGAAAAGAAAATTGAAGGAGCTTACTTCAAGGAAAATCTGCGGCGATCGCAAATCCATGAGATCGGCGAAGTCTCCTATCCAGCCAACCTAGTAGACACCTACACCAGGGAATTCGAGAAACGACTGAATGTAGGCTCTATTCGCCACAGCAATTCTAAAGTCGTCATCGACTATGCCTATGCGGTTTCCGGTGCCGTCCTACCGAGATTGCTAGGAAAATTTGGCTGTGATGCCGTTGTGCTAAACGCTAGTCTGAGCCAAACTGCCCCCTCCATGGCCGAGCGAGAACACATGTTAGGCCAGTTGGGGCAGGTAGTTCAGGCTCTACAAGCTACAGTTGGGGTACAGGTAGCGGCCAATGGCGAACAGCTAGTGCTGATGGATGAAGTGGGCTCACCGATTCGCGGAGAAATGTTAACGGCCCTGATGACCCACATGATTCTGACGGCCCATCCCCAGGGAACAGTAGTTGTACCGGTTCATACCTCTGGAGCCATTGAGCAAATTGCTCGTCGCCATGGTGGCCATGTCGTTCGCACCAAAGCTAACCCAACTGCCCTCATGGAAGCTTGTCAGGCCAGCAGCAATGTTGTTCTAGGTGGCAGCGGTGACATGGGCTTTATCTTCCCTCAACTCCACCCTGGTTTTGATGCCATGTTCTGCATCGCCAAGTTAATCGAAATGTTAACTATCCAGGAACAGTCCTTGGGCCGTATCTGGGGTGACTTACCCAGAATTTCCCATCGAGTACAAACTCTACGTTGCCCATGGACTATCAAAGGAGCACTGATGCGTTATCTTGTGGAGAGTCATCCCGCTGATACTCTTGAACTGGTGGACGGTGTCAAAATAGTTGACCGTACTCGCGATAACTGGGTGTTGATTTTACCTGACGCTGGCGACCCGCTGGTCCATATCTTTGCCAATAGCGCCGACCGTGATTGGGTAGATACCCATCTACAGGACTATCGCCAACGGGTTCAAAGTTTCATTGAAAAAGAGCAGGGTATTCGAGAGGAACAAGTCGTATGAATCATTGCATCCTCATGGGCGAGATTGTCGAGAGCCCGCAGCTGCGCTACACCTCCGACAACCAAACCCCCATTGCCGAATTTAAGATCAAAATAGCTGGGCTGCGCCCAGACGATAGCCCATCGCAGTTTAAGGCCGTTGGTTGGGGCAACCTGGCACAGACAATTCAAGACGCTAGCTACGGTCCTGGTGATCGAGTCGTGGTTGAAGGTCGATTAACCATGAAAACCGTTGATCGACCTGAAGGGTTTCGTGAAAAGCAAGCGGAAATCACCGTCCAACGTCTGCACCGTATTGCCGAGATGCAATCTATGCTGATGGCAGCGGCACCTCCCATCGCTGAAGGTAGTAATAGCGGCAGTAGTCCAGCTGCCTCGGCTCCTAAACCAAGCAGCCCACCGACTAATACCACGACGCCTGACTACGACGAAATTCCGTTCTAGTCTTAGCCTTATAGAGGTAGTCTGCGATTATGAAGTTGTCAATTAATGACCCACCTAAGTTTATTCGGCGCGGGTGGGTCATTAATTATGGATAGTTAGACTTACAGATATCCCTGCAAAAAATCAAACGGCTCGTCTTCCCAACAAGGCTCTGGATAGAGCTGCCTTAAACGAATACAGACGTCGATCAAAATTTCTTCGACTTGCAGGTCATCAAATATATCCTCCAAAGCCTGTTCATCACGATGCCGCAAAGCGGTCAACGGTTCTGCATGGAACGTCAGTGGCTTTAGGAATGGATGAATTTGAGAGTGCGATCGCGCATGCCGAACATCCTGCCAAGAACACGTCCAAGAGTCTTGGGTAGGGGTTTTATCAGTGAACGAGGAAAAACGAGATTTTGGCTCAACGCCTATTACAGTCTGAGCAACCGAATAAAAACCATTAGAGGGCTTGGCTTCAGGAAAATTAGTGTCGGGCATAGGCTGAATGTCCGTTATCAAACCATTGTATTGGTCCATAAGACAGTTCGCTATTCTAGACAACAAACATCAAGCACCCGTGAGGCTATTTCTAACGCCCGACCTGTTGAAATAATTGAACTCAATCCCGACTCTGTAGGCCTATGCATAATGATTAAGTGCCAGCCCTACGTAATACCTAAACTTTTATATCTTCAGCATGGCGACGCCAGCTGGTTGGTGATTCTTCCAGATACTGAGCTGATAGTCGAAATACCTCAGTAAAATGCTGGACAAGTATGGGTTTCACCTCGGCTAACGTAATGCCATGCACAAACTGAGCCATAGAGCCAACCGGTCGATCAGCGATACCACAAGGGGTAATGCGCTCAAAGCCTGATAAATCTGGACAAATATTCAGAGCAAACCCATGCATGGTGATCCACCGGCTGACCTTAATGCCAATTGCAGCCACTTTATAATCATCAACCCATACACCAGTCAAACCTTGAATGCGCTCGGCTAAAAGGTTGTAGTGAGCAAGCGTACGAATCACAACCTCTTCTAACTGGCGCAGATACCAATGTAAATCTTTGCGATGGTAATGCAAATTCAAAATGGGATACCCCACTAATTGGCCAGGGCAATGATAAGTGACTTCACCGCCACGTTCTACTCGATGCACTTTATAACTGGGATGAGTTAAATCAAAATGCACAAACTGCTCTTGCGAGCCAGCGCCTAGGGTATATACCGGAGGGTGCTCAGTCAACACCAGGACATCGTCTGCGTTAGAGTCCTGTTTACGTGTAGACACCAACTCTTTCTGATATTCCCAAGCCAATTTATAGGCGATTAATCCAATATCTTGAACAATAAGCTTTCTATCTTCAGTCACTATAAGAATGTTGATTCTTTATCAGCTTTTCGTCACTTTATACCTGCTTTAACTGACTTTATATATGCAAAAAAATGAATGCAATAGAGTCAGAAAAATACTGAGATATCGAGTAATTCAGAACTATCTATACATCATAAGAGAAAGGTTAAAAAAGTGTTAAGAGTCATAAAAATCACCCTCCCTTCCCAAGGAGGAGATCAATGCTCACAAGTGCTAGAACCCTTATTATACAAGAAACTTTTTGATATTGAGGGAACACATAAGACTCAAATCATCCCGCGCTAATCCTAAAGATTTATCAACGGATAAAAATGTTTCTAAACAGAAAAAATCTCTCAGAATTAAAGTGCTAGGGTGAAACTAATCGCTTATCTTCTATCAGTGGAGGCAGCTTTATGAAGCTTGTTATCCAAGGGAAAAATCTTGAAATTACAGAGGCTATTCGCCAACATGTTTCACAAAAAATTGAGAAGTCAGTTAGCCATTTTCAACGAATGATCAATAAGGTTGATGTTTGTTTGTCTGTGGCTGGTGGCACAAAAATGCCCAATCGGCAGTATGCAGAAGTCACAGTTCATGTAAACCGCGCTGTAGTAAGGGCCGAAGAAAGCAGCGAAAGCCTATATGCCAGTATTGATTTAGTAGCAGATAAGATTTGTCGGCAGCTTCGCAAATACAAGGAAAAACGTCGCAGTTCTGATCATGTATCAGTGCGTTCCATGGAGATTGATACTACTTCTCAGGATGCGAATTTGCACGTCACTGAGCTGTTAGAACAGGGCCAGCCCCAACTGCCAGCAGAGGTAGTTAGAACAAAATATTTTGCAATGGCTCCCATGTCAGTGCAAGAAGCCCTGGAAAATCTACAGCTTATTGATCACGATTTTTATGTGTTTTACAACTTGGAGACTGACCGAATCAACGTGATATATGAAAGGAATCACGGTGGGTATGGACTGATTCAGCCTCGTCCTGCGGGTGCCAATAATGGCCATAGCAACGGCCATAGTGCCCATGGGTCTGTTACCAATAACGGACATCTTCAGACCGATAAACATCACCTGCAATCCGCACCTCTGCGCAAGTAGAGGTCAGTAGCTGACTGACTGACACATCTCAGATGCCCCCATTAATATCTCAAGTCCGACATCGTATTGACCGAATACGGGAAAACCAAATCAGGTCATAGTAACGTTGCTCAGCCTTGTTGGACGCAAAACAAGGGTCTGGGTCTTTGGGCAATAAGGGGACTGGTTTCAGAAGAGTCCGACCTTTGTGAACGACTCCCTTGAGCCACCGTAAGCCAATTTTGAGATAGCTGAGCCCTCGTCTCCAATGGGTATCCACCTGTTGACGTAAGCCTTCACACTGCACCGCCATGCCTTGAGTGGTGCCGTATAACAAGGCAATGGCGGCCACCAAATAGAGACGCTCTAGAGCTTGAGCGGATCGAATGCGAGAGTCTTCGAGTTCAAAGGCTCCTGATTTGCTATCTAAAAACAACTCCTCAACCCGAAACCGCAAGGCATATTGCCACAACGTTTGTAGACTCGGTGATTCATCCGTAATCACCGCCCAGGATTCCTTCGTCCCTCGCACGGTTGCCAAGACTAAATTACATCGATGCTCACCATCTTGCCAGAGCCCCACGTTCTCATAGAGAGTGGCTTCTCCTTTGGGAGGCCACAGCGCTTGTACTTCAATGGGATGACGGCATGGGCCGTGGAGATGAACATCACACGCAATGCGCAAACAATAGTGCCAACCACTCGCTTGCAACCAACTCATGAGGTCATGGTTGGCAAACCCTCGGTCAGCTAACAACATCGTGTTGGGATGCCGACGCAACAGCCAACGGGCACGCCGTAACAAGGGTCGATATTCATCGAACGCAACCATGGCACTTTCATGCTCTAATACCCGCCATAGAAGTGGTACCGCTCGTCCACAACACACAACCGACAGGTGAATCATACAATAGCGATTCCACAGCATGGTCGTATCCAATGCTAGATAGAGTCGATGAGCCCGCCAGTTGGTGAGCGCTAACAACACCAGCGGCAGATACAACCCCTTGACATCAATGAATCGGTTGATGAAAAAGCGATGCCACCGACGTTCAAAGCTCTGGGCCTGAGTCGCCCGACTGGGGACGTAGGGTTCCCAAGCGGGGAGGCTGAGTTGGCCACTACAGATCAGGGCACTGACCATCCAAGCCAGTGTTTTCAGATGCCGGAGGTCTTTGTAACGGCTATGTTGACGCAGGAAGGGCAACAATTGATCATACAGTTGGGTAGAGGCTGACATGCATATCACGCTGATGGTTTGGTATCTTCAGCTTTGCATGCCCTCTGCCCATTTCCTTGTCGATCCTTATGGATTCTGGGTTACAGGATTTGTGTCAGGCAGTCAGGGTCAGTAGGTAAGGCATCTATTGTGCACAATAGATGCCTTTAACCTTCAAAGCCGTTGATATGCCTGACAGTGCATACCAACGGCTTTATTTTTAGGTTGAGGGTGCCAACGCCCCAGCCTATTAATTCGAATTATCGATGCTATCTACATCAGAGATAACATCGTAGGTTTGATTAGCAAAGGTTACCCGGTCCCCTGCCCATAGTTTGCGACCGCGTCGCAACTCTACCTCATCGTTCACTCGTACATGGCCAGACTGAATCAGATGTTTGGCTTCACCGCCGGATTGAACTAAGTCATTGAGCTTTAGGAACTGGCTCAGTTTTATAACGTGTTCGGACATGATGGATATTCAAAGGCAATAGTTAGTTTTCTAAAACAACTCCGCTAAGACAACTCCGTTAGGATAACTTCAAAGCACTGACGGGTACATCATCCCAAGAGTCTACAGTGCGCAATCGAGCGACCCAACCAGCTTCTTTTTGCTCATCTGTTAACGATGCTTGAAACGTTGCATGGCATTCTTCAGCAGCGTTTTGATCACAACAAGCGATGGCAGAGTAGACAATCCCAGAGGGATCTATATGCTCATTTACCCAAATCATAAAAGTCAAACTAGTGTGGGTAGAGGTTATGCAGCTGCTGGCTCACCTGATAAGCTCTGGATTGTTTGCTGCATCTCAGCAATGGCTTGCAACTGGTAGTCATTGACCTCTTGGAACCGTTCTAGCGTAACAAATACTCCATCCAGCATGTGTTGGATAGTATCCATTTTTTCAGCCGCAGGACCCATATACTCGTTACGGGTTGCGATCGCACGCTCCAAACCAGCCCAATCCTTAATCGCCTGCTCAAACGTGTCTCTTTCCTTCTCCAGATTAGACCGCTGATTGTCCAACTCAGACTGCTTAGTATCTACCTGCTGCTGTAACTCATTACAGCGATTGTCCAACTCAGCAATTAATTGCTCTAACTCCACAGCCTGGGTCGCTAGCTCCTGACGGACCTGATCGATATGTTCCAGCACTGGCTCCAAATCAGCTGCATTTTCCACGGGGCTATCAACAGTTGCCTGACCCTGACGCCGCAATAAAACAGCTCGATGCTGGCTTAGTACCTCTTCCCGTTCCAGCAAATTACGGCGCTGACCAACCAAGGTTTTATTGAGCATATCGTAACGATCTTGCTCGTCACTGATATCAGCTTCAATCTGCATCCTGTCATACTCGCTAGCAGCTTCCGCTTTCTGCTTCAGCTCATCAATCGCCTGCTGCTGGTATGTCAGCTCTTCCTCTTGGTCACTAACAAAGCGAGACATCTTTTCCAAATCTGTTTCCATACCCGTCAGCAAAGCCTCAAGGTCTTCGATAGACATCTCCTCAAGCTTGGTGAGGTCAATTTTTTTGCCCAAACGTACCTGATCACCAGTATTCAGCAGCTCATAGACCTTTTGATATACTCCACTCTGCTGATTAATCTGCTCTGATACCAGTTGGTTTTGCTGCTTTTTCTGAGCAAGCTTTACCTTTGATTCCCGCAATTCTATACATAGTGCATTGAAAGCGCTGCGATCAGCATCAACAGTCTGGTAAAGCTGCTGCACTGACTGCTTGAATCGCTCTACATCATGGCTCTTAGATTGCAGCTGATCCTGTTGTTCAGAGCCGGTCTGCTGCCAACCTTGTAAAATGCCCTGATACTGCCCCAGGGAATCACGAGTGCTACCAAGTTGCTGACGCAGGTCCTCCATTGGCACTACGTTAACCATCAACTGCTCAACGGCATCTCTTAGCTTTTGCGTCTGGCTCGAATCTAAACCTGTCTGAGACGATAACGTTTCACGATGCTCTTCAAGCCTTTGTTTCTCTCCGTTTAAGTGAGCCCATGCGCCCTCCAGCTCAGAGTTTTTACGCTCATAGTCTTGGCGCTGTTCATCTAGCTCAGCGCGAAATGTCTCTAACTCTTGCTTTTGCGTATCTAATTCAGAGAGTTCAGTCGCCGCCTGCTTGATCTCATCTTCGCGGGTATCTAACTCCAGCTCACGTTGATTAAGCGCCTGACTTTGATAGGTCAGGGACTCTTTCCACTGTTCAATCTCGTCTTCTTGAGTTTTAAATTTTTTGTTGAGACTAGAAAAATTTTGCAGGATGCTAACCAACTGACGTCCCGCCTCATAATGACGCTGAACCTGACGACCATTGGACAGCTCAATTAAAATCAGCGCGCCAGAGCTATAACCTGCATCATCTGGAGCTGGGACTAGTTCATCTCCAGAGACAGCACTCCAATTTTGCTCCGAGCGCTCACAAGCTAAGAGTTTAAACTCAGCTCGGCTGCTGCCCATAAATCCACTTTTTTTCTGAACCTCGGCCAAATAACGCACGCTGGCATCCCCTTCGTCTATACAAATAGCTACCGGAAACAGCTACTCAGTTACACAATATCCACGTCTCGTTTAGTTAGTAATATAGAAGCTTAAGGCACTGTATTTATCAAAATATTGAAGCAAAATCAATAGCCAAACGATATTTATCTGAGCGACTCTAGACCTAATAATCCCAAGCTATTCGCTAGTGTATACGTGTCCGATGGAAACCTCTAACCTATAAAAAACAATTCTCCCAAAAGCACTAAACCATGGAGGTTAACTATCACTTCAATGAATTAATGCTTCTCTAATATGTACATTCCTACGTGCGCATACGGCTAATCAATAGACACCACCACATACCATTCACATAAAAAATGTCACTTTATAAACAGCAGCTAAACTGCTTAGAGCACATAGCCACCTCATATAAAGACAGTGTAACTGTAGTTAAGTGCTAATAATTGTAGCTAATGCCGTATATCAATGTAGCCAACCTAGTTACCAAGTGCCAATTCCTTAGGACAAATCTATGCAGGGCCAGTTAAGCGAGCTGGATATTCGCAGTATTTTTCAACTGATTGATATTGGTCAGCAAACCGGAGAACTTTATATTGAATCTTTCGATGGGCCAGCCAACTCATGGCTAGTGTTTTTTGCCAATGGCGGCATTCTTTACGCTGGACGCACCAATGAACAGCTAAATCGGCTGCGCGATATTTTGTATCCCCTCAAGTTAGATGTTCAGTGGGAAAGTGTTGACCTGTCTAATCTAACTCCCCTCCGTCCACCAGAGTACGGAGCTCTATGGTGGTTGCTAGAAAATGGCCATCTCACCACTCAACAAGCACGTTCCGTACTTTACCGTTTGATCGAAGAAACGCTTTTTGAAGTCATCAGCTTACATCAAGGGCGATTTTTGTTTCGCTTTCACGCCTCCCTGAGCCCTCAACTCACCGAGTTTGACACCCAACCCCTGGTAAAGCGAGTGATTCGACAGTTACAAGGATGGTTGCGACTACAGCCTCGGTTAAATTCTTTTTACGATTGCCCCTTCCTAGCAGACACCTACCGTACAGACTCAGCATCCCTACCGCCACTTTTGGCTATGTCCGATGGCAAAACATCTGTTATTCAAATCTCGCGCCACCTAAGTCGAAATATTTTTAGCGTTGCTAACGGGCTATATCCTTATGTCCAGAAAGGGCATATCCAAATGGTGCATAGTCTACAGGCATCTAATAACATCCAGACTAAAGCCCCTATTAATAATGCCGTTCCTCGCATCGTATGTATTGACGACACCCTAGCTGTCAGACAGGCCATAGAAATGATGCTGGATGCCTATGGCTACGAAGTCACATCCATTGGGAATCCAGTAAAAGCCTTGAGTTTACTGTTCAGTCTTAAGCCCGATCTCATTCTCTGTGATGTAGCTATGCCTGAACTAGAAGGGCATCAACTATGTGCCATGTTGAGACAGGCTCCATATTTCCAATCGGTTCCTATCATCATGCTGACAGGTAAAGACAGCTTTGTAGATCGTGTCAAAGCCAACATGGTTGGAGCCACAGACTATCTAACTAAACCCTTTGGCGAACCAGAGCTGTTAGCCTTAGTAGAAAGATACGTAGGTAGGGGCAATCCTAAGCGTCTTGCCCCTGAAATGCTACTTGAGCAGGAAATATCAGCTACCCTAAACCCTGAGAACTGGAGTAATCCATAATGATGGAAGATATCGAGTGGAAATCATTCTCTTTTCGAATTTATTAATGATTTTTACGTAACTTGTAGAACCATTACGCTCCATCCAATCAAAAGAATTTTGATGAAAGTTTAATAAATTAGATACGTACGGGTATTTTATTAGGCACAAGCGGTAGGGTGTGCATACCATCATGCACCAAATAGCCAACCAATCGCTGCTTTCCCAGGTGAATCCCAATTAACTGGGCATATTAGTCAACTTAAATAGTTATTTCCCCCTAGGGGGCATAATGGGTTGAATCAAGATATGAACCGGTCTTAAACGGCGAAATTCAGGTTATGAGTACGGTTTTAGTAGTGGAAGACAGTGTTGCCCAACGAGAAATGATTATTGACTTATTAAAGGGTAATGGTCTACAAGTGACTGTCGCTAGCGATGGTGTTGAAGCATTGGCTCATATCCAGGGAGATCTACCTGACTTAGTCGTTTTAGACATCGTCATGCCCCGCATGAATGGGTACGAAGTCTGTAGACGTATTAAGTCTGACCCTGCCACACAAAATCTGCCTGTTGTACTGTGTTCTTCTAAAGGTGAAGAATTTGACCGTTATTGGGGAATGAAACAAGGAGCTGATGCTTATATTGCCAAGCCATTTCAGCCAACTGAGCTAGTGGGCACAGTCAAACAACTGCTACGTGATTGAAATGCCAAAGATTTTTGAGGTAATAGGGGCCGATGGTAGGTAATCCAGACTTTCAAACCGGAGTAGGGCAAGATCAAGACCCTGAACTACAAAAGCTTGAAACGCCTGATGGCGAGCTTCATCTGCGCTTCTATGTCGGAGCCGATGATGAGTTTGCTTTACCTGCCATTGGTATTCGCCGAATCATTGAAAATCCCCCTGACCGTATCACCCCTGTTCCCAATGTGTCTCCTTTATTACTTGGAACTTTGAACGAACAAGGGCGTGTCATATGGGTTGCCGATCTAGGGCAGTTTTTAGGTTATTCTCAACCGATGAATACTGACAGGGCAGAAATTCCAGTGATTGCTGTCGAACATCAGGGGACTATGTTAGGCTTAGCCGTTAATCAGATAGTGGGTACAGATTGGCTAGATGCAGAACGCATGAAGATGTCCCGCGACTACTCCGATACAATGGCACCTTTTCTAAAGGGGGAATGGGTACTAGATGCCGATACGGATCGCTCATTACGCCTATTAGACCATGTTGCCATACTGCGCTCGGCGCGTTGGGTAGCTTAGGGTCGATGGGTTGAAAATATGGAGAAGTTTAGACTGGCAGGAGAATACAGATGGCATCGGGCATAGATTACGCTCAAACCTATCAAGCAGCAGAACGTGCATATATGCAGGGCAGTTATGAACAAGCTGCTGACATTATTGAGCAACTGGCAGAAAATTACCCGAGCGATCCCAATGTGCTCCTGCTCAAGGGTCACATCTATTGCTATGGGCTAAGTGCGTACGATGTAGCCCGCACTCAATATAAATCCGTCTTAAATTTAACGTCCGATCCTGAGTTCGTTAATTACGCCAACAATGGCCTTACCTATGCAGAACAGATGGATGTTAGCCAGGTACAGGCTGATGAGAATGGCATAGAGGATATTACTGCAGATGGTCTGTTTGACTCCATAGAGCTCTATGGCGATATGGGAGAAGAGGGTGATGACTTGAGTGCCGGACTCGATTTGTCCTTTGAAGAAGCAGATGGGGCAAGTTTTCAAACCGAGCCGACAGCAGACTCACCCACTGACCTAAGTGCACCAGAACCAAATGCACTAGAAAATGAAGATAGCTATGATCTTGCCACTGAAGCTACAGGCGATCCCTTCAACGCTACTGCTGATTATGAGAGCACCTCTGGTGATCAAGGTTTAGAGTTGGACGACGAGGACGATCCATTCTCCATTAGCGATTTGTCCATAGGTGGAGATCTAGGTAATGCTGAACTTTTAGATCCATTTGCAGACAGCAGCTTGGAAGGTCTTATTGAATCCTCAGAGGAAGAAGAGATTACCCTCGATAGCGTCGTCCGTGATGAGTCTTCAACACCCGTTCAAGATGTATCGCAATTTGATCAAGATGATTTCGACGAAGCTTTTCCATCTGCACCGTCTTCATCGGGTGAGCTGGAAGACTTTCCAGATGTGGATGACTTTTTAGAGACAGGTAGTAGTTCTCTGGAGATTGATCGCCCTGAACTTGAAGTGGGTTTGGATGCTGGTTCAGACTTATTAGAAGAGCCAGATGATAAAACCCTCTTCATGATGGAACCGGATGATGCTCAACCCGACACCATGCCTATCGGGGATTTTCAAGAATTTGATGAGGCATCCACATTGCCAGGTATTGAGACCACCGATAATGGGCTAATGGATGATGACATTGACGAACAGACTTTTCCAGGCGTTGACACGATGGAAGGTTTGGAAAGTCAGCCAGGCGGCGATATCGATTTCCTCGATGAGTTTGATGAATTTGATGATTTAGGCAGCCTGCCGGAATTTGATCTATCCGAAGGTGGTTCCACTGAATTTACGGAGCCTTCTGAAACATCAGAGGGAGGGTTTGCTGAAGCTCCAGTTACCCGTGGCGGTTCTGGCTTTAGTCTAGTAGAGGAGGATGACCAGGCAATCATTGGAGACGATGACATCTTTAGCATCGAAACTGCCGATCAGCTGCCATCCTTTACCCAAGGGGAAGAGTCGCCCGTTGTTGTTCCTGAAGTAGAAAGCGAGGGGATTTTTAATACCCTGAACAATGCGCCGCTTGCCACTAAACGCTTAATCATGGCAGGGGCTGCAGGACTAACATCTGTGATTGCGGTTGCAGGGGTTAATCTAGCTACCTTAGGACGGCTACCTGCTGACAGCACATCTCCAGACAATCGAAACCTAATTGCCCGAGTGTATCCTGCTGCCATGGGAGGTGCTGCAGGTATCGTTAGCTTTGTGACGGTATTTGGATTAGGATTTTTATTAGATCGCCAATCTAAACGCTCAATTGATAATCTTCAACAGCAGTTTGACTTGGTTTCCCAAGGAGATCTAAATGCGCGAGCAACTGTTCACTCTAGTGATGAGTTAGGTCAACTGGCCACAGGGTTTAACAAGATGGCTCGGGTCATTCTCACGACGACTAGTGAGGCCCAGCGCAAAGCGCAGGAACAAGAACAGGCTAAAGAGGATCTACAGCGCCAGGTAATTCGTCTATTGGACGATGTAGAAGGAGCTGCCCGGGGTGATTTAACCGTTCAGGCAGAGGTCACAGCCGACGTTTTAGGAGCGGTCGCTGATTCGTTCAACTTAACGATTCAAAATCTGCGAGAAATTGTACAGCAGGTGAGTGCGGCAGCACTACAGGTGACTAAGAGCTCGTCTGATAATGAGATGTTTGCCCGCAGCCTATCAGCAGATGCCTTGCGACAAGCTGAGGAGCTGGCAGTCACCTTGAATTCTGTACAGGTCATGACTGAATCTATTCAGCGTGTCGCAGACAGTGCGCGGGAGGCCGAAGAGGTCGCTCGTTCAGCATCAGCCACTGCCCTCCGGGGGGGGGAAGCTGTGGAGCGAACTGTGGCTGGTATTTTAGAAATTCGCGAAACGGTAGCTGAGACTACCCGTAAGGTTAAGCGATTAGCGGAATCCTCTCAAGAAATTTCCAAAATCGTGGCCTTGATTTCTCAGATTGCATCTCGAACTAACTTACTAGCTTTGAACGCCAGTATTGAGGCAGCTCGTGCCGGGGAAGCTGGTAGAGGCTTTGCCATCGTAGCTGATGAGGTTCGTCAGCTTGCTGACCGAGCGGCCAAGGCATCTAAGGAGATTGAGCAAATCGTTCTGCAAATCCAGGGAGAAACCGGCGGCGTAATGACTGCCATGGAGGAGGGAACTCAACAGGTGATTGAGGGGACACGACTTGCAGAGCAGGCGAAACGATCGTTGGAAGATATTATCCAGGTATCGAATCGCATTGATGTATTAGTACGTTCTATTACGGCTGATACCGTCGAACAGACGGAAACCTCACGAGCTGTTGCTCAGGTAATGCAATCGGTTGAACTTTCTGCCCAAGAGACGTCTCAAGAGTCTCAGCGGGTGTCAACCTCTCTGCAAAATCTGGTGGGCGTTGCTCGGGATCTGCTGACATCAGTGGAGCGGTTTAAGGTAGAAAGTGATAAAAAGTAGGCTATTCGCATCCATTTTTAAACATGTCAAGGGACGACTGCCATAGCTATCAAGTATTTGAAGGACTGGCCTAATTTCCGATTTTATTTAGGGAGACGAGGGTGATGCTGCCTGAACAACAACAGCGTATATTGGGCTACTTCATTGAAGAAGCCAAAGATCATCTCAATACCATTGAGCAGGGTCTATTAAATCTTCAGGCAACCATTGTCAATCCGGAGATGGCCAATGAGGTATTTCGGGCCGCTCACTCTGTCAAGGGCGGTGCTGCCATGCTGGGCATTGAGAGCATGCAGCGTACGGCTCACCGCATGGAAGATTACTTCAAGCTTCTCAAAGAGGCCCCCATCAAGGTAGATCGTTCCCTGGAGTCTATGTTTTTGCGGGTATTTGATGCCCTGCAAGAACTGCTTGAGCAACTACAGGGTCCCTTTGGCCTCACTGAGGACAAAGAGCAGAGCATCATGACGAGTGTAGAGCCCGTCTTTCAGCAGCTACAGGAACATTTAGATCAGCTTGTAGCTGAGGCAGACGCCAATGAGGCTGTTGTCGCAGAGGCTCAGCCTGTCGTCTTTACAGCACGCTCACCGCAGCCGGTTGAAGAAAGTGCATTGAAGCTTGTATTCAGCAGTGATGTATCAGCTGCACTTCGAGAAATGCTGGCTCGTTTCAAGCAGGCTGATACAGACGAAAGTAGATTAGCCCTGGAGGCTTGCTGTCAGTTATTAGAAAGATTTGGTGAGCAGTTTAACTTGCCAACTTGGATGAACTTGGTGAAGCATGCCCGTTGGGCAGTATGCGATCGCAATAATGACTATCGCACCCTCGCCCCGGCCTTAATCAAAGAAATCAAAAAATCTCAGGATTTAGTACTGGCCGGTAGAGAACCGGAAATAAACATCTCCGAAAAACTTCAAACGTTGGCCGCCCAAGGAGATATAACAGATACCACTGAAGATTTAGAGAGTCTGTTTGCAGATAGCACACCAGATACCTCTTCTACAGCAGGTGTCGAAGCACTATCCATAGAATCAGACTTGACCTTTAATAATGTGGGCGAGCCATCCTCTGCAAATGAGGAAAGCATTTCCTTAGATGATCTGCTTAATAGTGCAGCAGTCACCCCTTCTGGTCCAGAAGTGGGAGATGCTGAGCTCACTAGTTTGGCCGATCTATTTGAAGCGGGAGGAGATGATCTCGACAGTGACTGGCAAGAAGAAGAGCTTCCTCTAAATGAGGGCAATCCGCCTGCTGAGTCTCTGGATATTGATATTGCTCCCGATTTTGAGGATCTTCTCAATGAAGATGCCACGGAGCTAGAAACCAACCAAAATGATTTTGAATCAGGTAGTGAACTTGCAGATCTATTTGGTGATACTGACTCTACGGAATCAGCTGATTCCGTAGATACTCTGGATAACAGCGGCCTAGAAAATTTAACCGAGCAGATAAATACCTCTAGCACTGATATTGAATCTCCGTTATCAGAAGATCTTGACACCTCTTCTATCGATAGCTTATTTGATGACATAGATACTGCAAAAGATTCAT
Organism: Leptolyngbya sp. PCC 7375; assembly: GCF_000316115.1. Classification (GTDB taxonomy): domain Bacteria; phylum Cyanobacteriota; class Cyanobacteriia; order Phormidesmidales; family Phormidesmidaceae; genus Leptothoe. The sequence goes on along the minus strand of NZ_JH993797.1, from coordinate 5,212,673 downwards.
CTAGTGTTGATAACTTACTCAGTGAACTTGATAGCTCAACAGCAGATGATGTAGCTACTACTGCTGATAATTCACCTGATATTGATGAGCTATTTAGCGATCTTGATAGTTCAGAAGAAGCCGCCGATCAAGAACCCTCACTAGAACTCCCGGATAGTTTGGATGATCTTGACGAGCTATCATTTAGTGAAACCAACCAAGGTGAAGAGCTTGTCGATAATGATTTAGACCTCGATTTTGAAAGCCCTAGTAGCGATGAGCTTGCTAGTCTTGAGCTAAATTTGGAGGAAGCCACTGGTGAGACTAATACTGACGAATTGTTCACTAACGATTTAGAAGATGTTGCCGTAGTTTCAGGAACAGATAGCTTCTTTTCTGAGGTAGCAGTACCTGATTTAGACGTATCAGAAACGGTCGAGACTCCAGAAACAGAAACCACAAAGTCCGAGTTCGAAGATTTCTTTACTGTTAATGACTCTGCAGCTGTAGCTCTAGCAGCAACGGGCTCGGATCCATTTAGTGATGATGACCTGTGGGAAACAGACAAAGGCTCTTCCAACACGGATACATCAGAGTTGTCAGACGAGCTTTCTCAAGATATTTGGGATGAACCCGGTCAACAGACAGACACGCCCAATGAGTCAGCAAGCTTAGGACTTTCTGACGACCTGAGTGAGCCTTCCCTCAATCTAGACAGCGATATCGTAGCCGCAACACAAGATTCAAACGACTTAGAGCTAGATGATGTGTGGGCATCTGTAGAAGATGTGACCTCTGAAATAGATGAAAAGACTACAGCTGATACTGATTCAGTTGGATTAGATGATCTATTTAATGAAGGTGACCTCCCGGGTGACAACACTACCTTAGAGCAGGTCACAACCGATGATGCGCTAGATACTGGCTTAGGCGATCTAGACGATCTATTTGACAATGGTGGTGATGTTACGAGTGTTGATGCACTTGTAGGTGACCTCCCGGGTGACAACACTACCTTAGAGCAGGTCACAACCGATGATGCGCTAGATGCTGGCTTAGGCGATCTAGACGATCTATTTGACAATGGTGATGATGTTACGAGTGCTGATGCACCTGTAGGTGACCTCCCAGGTGATAACACTACCTTAGAGCAGGTCACAACCGATGATGCGCTAGATACTGGCTTAGGCGATCTAGACGATCTATTTGACAATGGTGATGATGTGACGAGTGTTGATGCACCTGTAGGTGACCTCCCGGGTGATAACACTACCTTAGAGCAGGTCACAACCGATGATGCGCTAGATACTGGCTTAGGCGATCTAGGCGATCTAGACGATCTATTTGACAATGGTGATGATGTGACGAGCGCTGATGCACCTGCATCAGATAATGCCTTAGATAATCTCTTGGGTGATGCAGATATCGCCTTAGACACCACTGTTGAAAACAACGCTGATGAGTTAACTGATCTTGATCTAGGCAACCTGGAACTGGATGAGCCAGAGACAAATCTGTCAGACGTTGATCTATCCCTGGAATTAGGCAGTGACCTAAACGACGCCAGCAGCACAGAATCAGAATTGCTGAACGAGGCTCCTGTCAGCACGTTTGACTTTGACTTACTCGATATCGAAGACGATGGTATCGTTACCGGTTTTGTCAATGAGGATGAAAATCCTGAGAGTCTTGAAAACCCCATTGAAACTGACACAATCGATAACCTCGAAATATTTGAGCCCTCATCAGAGGAGCCAGGACTCGAATCCTTAGATTCCTTACTCTCAGAACTGCCTGAAGAAATTGATGAATTTTCTGCATCCACAGCCACAACAGACAGCAGTAATGAGTTTGGTGAGCTTGAAGCGCTACTCGAAAGCCCAGATAAATTGCCTGAACCTAGCTCTGAATCACCATCAACCACAGACTTAGACGATGAATTTGGCGATTTAGAAGCATTATTACAAGATACGGATAAAACACTAGCTCCCACAGCAGCTAGTGGCACAAGTACTTACAGACCCAGACCCACATCTAATCGGCTATCGGCACGGCGCATGGTGACGGATCAAACCATGCGGGTATCGGTTAGCCACCTAGATAATCTCAGTAACCTGGTAGGTGAACTTGTCGTTAATCGCAATACCTTAGAGCAAGACCAAGACCGCCTTCGTCAGTTTTTGGACAACTTATTATTCCAAGTGCAACAGTTAAATGACGTTGGGCAACGCATGCGTGATCTCTATGAGCGCTCACTGCTAGAAAGCTCTCTGATATCTAGCCGTCAGTCATACCATATGACCTCTGCTAGTTTTTCTGTAGAAAATTCGGATATCGAGGATCATGCCACTGGCGAATCCTTTGATGCCTTAGAGATGGACCGTTTCACTGGCTTTCACACGTTATCTCAAGAAATGATTGAGCTGATCGTGCGGGTCCGTGAGTCTGCATCAGATATCGCCTATACCGTTGAATCATCGGATCAAGTTACTCGTCAATTTAGACAGGTCACCAATCAACTCCAAGAGGGGTTAAATAAGGCCCGGATGGTGCCCTTTGCTCAAACAGCTTCTCGATTACCTCGGGCTGTTCGTGACATCTCTCTCAAGTGTGGAAAAGAGGCACGCCTTGTCGTAGAAGGCCGAGATATTCTCATTGACAAGATGATTCTGGAGCAGCTCTATGATCCCATGACTCACCTGGTGAACAATGCCATCACCCATGGGATAGAAACACCTGAGGAGCGCCACCAAGCAGGAAAATCATCGGAAGGCCTGATTACCGTTCGTGCGTTTTATCAAGGTAACCAGACTGTTATCTCGGTCGGTGACGACGGTGCTGGCATTGATCCCGATATTGTCAAACAAAAAGCACTACAGAAAGGATTGATTTCTCAGTCAGATGCCCACACAATGACTGTGTTAGACGTCTACGACCTACTGTTCCACCCCGGATTTAGTACACGGGACCAGGCCGATGATTTTGCTGGGCGAGGGTTTGGGATGGATGTGGTACGTACCTCGCTGGCAGACATTCGCGGTAATATCACCATTGATTCTGAACCAGGGCACGGCACAAATTTCACAATTCGTTTACCCTTAACCCTAAGTATTTCTAAAGCTCTCAGCTGTATTAGCAATCAAGCACGGATAGCCTTCCCCATGGACGGTGTCGAAGACATGTTTGATGTGTCTCGAGAGCGCATCCAGAAAAATGATCAAGGGGAAGATTGCATACTTTGGCGTGACACACTGCTACCGTTCCAGAACCTATCAGATTTACTGTCATTTAATCGCACCCTGGGTCGAGGACGGGTATACGGCGGTAATCAAGATGAGAATATGATTTCCATCGTGGTATTGCGCAGTGCCAATAGCTTTATTGCCTTGGAAGTTGACCAGGTAATGGGCGAGCAAGAAATTGTCATTAAACAGCTAGAAGGTCCGGTCCCCAAACCTACTGGCATTGCTGGTGCCACCGTTTTAGGGGATGGTCGAGTGATGCCCATTGCCGATGTGTTGGAGCTAATTGATTTAGCAATGGGGCGCGTACGTCGTGAACCCAATGCAGCGTTATGGGCGCAATCAGAGGACGCTCCGCCTGAAGAGCCCACAAAAGTCAAGTCTGAACCCACGGTGTTGATTGTGGATGACTCGATTACGGTTCGTGAGCTGTTATCCATGAGCTTTAACAAGGTGGGCTATCGGGTTGAACAGGCTCGCGATGGCCAAGAAGCTTGGGAAAAACTGCGTTCTGGCTTGCCCTGTGACCTTGTCTTCTGCGATATCGAAATGCCGAGAATGGATGGTTTAGAACTACTATCTCGTCTACAAAAAGACGATGGCTTACAGCAAATTCCCATTGCCATGCTCACATCTCGTGGCGCTGATCGTCATCGACAGATGGCCGTCGATCTAGGTGCCAGTGGTTACTTTACAAAGCCCTACTTAGAGGAGGCACTACTGGATGCCGCTAATAAGATGCTCCATGGGGAAAAGCTTGTCTAAGTTGGCTTTTTTATTGCCGGGATTGCCCATGGTCCCTATTAGAAATAGGCCAGTCTACTAGTCAGCTTGCTGCGTTAGGATCAATACACAGACCTAACTTATTGGCAGTAATCAATGACTTCTGAGGTAGCACTACAAGACTCAGCAGCTGAACAACGCGATTGGACGTCCATTGTTCAGGAATTTGTTAACGTCCTCAGCGATGATCAGGTTGTGCGTCGCAAGGAGGAGCTGTTGGTGTATGAGTGTGATGGGCTAACCAGCTACCGTCAACGGCCTGCCGTTGTGGTACTGCCCAAAACCACCGAAGAAGTGGCAGCAGCCGTTAAGGTTTGCGATCGCAACAATATCCCCTTCGTCACCCGTGGTGCTGGCACGGGGCTATCCGGCGGAGCCCTCCCTCTGGAAGACAGTGTCCTGATTGTCACCGCCTGCATGCGGCAAATTTTAGATATTGACTACGATAACCAGCGCATTGTTGTGCAACCGGGTGTAATCAATAACTGGGTCACCCAAGCCGTCAGCGGTGCTGGCTTCTATTACGCGCCAGACCCATCTAGTCAGTCCGTCTGTTCCATTGGTGGCAACATCGCCGAGAATTCCGGCGGGGTTCACTGTCTCAAGTATGGCGTGACCACGAACCATGTGTTAGGGCTCAAGCTGGTCTTACCCAACGGCGACATTGTGGATGTGGGTGATATGCCAGAACCCCCAGGGTATGACCTGACCGGTATTTTTGTGGGCTCTGAAGGCACCCTGGGGATCGCCACCGAGATCACCCTCCGTATCCTGAAATCACCGGAAAGCGCTCAAACTCTGCTAGCTGATTTTAATAATGTTGAAGCGGCAGGGAAGAGTGTCTCTGAAATTATCAGCGCAGGCATCATTCCAGCTGGCATGGAAATGATGGATAACTTCAGCATCAATGCTGTGGAAGAAGTGGTCGCTCTAGATTGCTATCCCCGTGACGCTACGGCCATTTTGATTGTCGAAGTCGATGGCTCCCCTGCGGATGTGGCCGCCAGTGCCCAAAAGGTTAGCGAAATTGTTAAAGAAAATGGTGCCAGGAATGTTGCGATCGCAACCACCCCAGACGAACGTCTGCGTCTATGGAAAGGGCGTAAAGCCGCCTTTGCGGCCATGGGCAAACTTAGCCCTGACTACTATGTCCAAGACGGTGTTATCCCCAGAGCGCAGCTCCCCCATGTGCTCAATGAAATCGAAGCCCTGAGCCAAAAATATGGTTACCGCATCGCCAATGTTTTCCATGCCGGCGACGGCAATCTACATCCCTTAATTTTATATAACAATGCTGTACCCGGTCAGCTAGAAACCGTTGAAACCTTAGGTGGCGAAATCCTTAAGCTCTGTGTCGACGCCGGCGGTAGCATTTCGGGTGAGCACGGCATTGGCGCTGATAAACGCTGCTATATGCCCCAAATGTTTGCCACTGCTGACCTGGAAACAATGCAATGGGTTCGGCAAGCCATTAACACTCGGGGGTTAGCCAATCCCACCAAGCTCTTTCCGACACCCAAAACCTGCGGAGAAGCAGCCATGGCCCAGACAGCTAAATTCGATAATATAGAACGCTTTTAGGCCTGGAGACGCATGAAATAAAACATTCACTAGCCAAACACCTCAGTAATTTTACGTAGAGCGCCTTAATACCATTTAAGCGAATTCTGTACATTGGCTGATAGGTCTACTTCAATGGGCGGGTAGGTTATAAATGTGGCGCTAATCAAGTTACCTCAGGGCTTTTCAGCTTTTCAACCAGAGTGATAAGAGATCTGAACGCCATGGGTAGCTTTAAAACTGTGAGCGAGAAGCTACATCCCAAACCTCAAGGAGACAATTCCATAATGAAGACCACTTTACGTGCAAAGCTACTACAGCACTTAGTCAGCAAGAAAAAAGCCAACGAAGGTTTTACCCTGATTGAGCTTTTAGTAGTCATCATCATCATCGGTATCCTGGCTGCCATTGCTTTACCCTCTTTCCTTAACCAGGCCAACCGCGCCCGCCAAACTGAAGCCGTCACTAACGTCGGTGCCATTAACCGTGGTCAGCAGGCTTACGTTCTTGATGAAGCTGCGTTCTCTAGATACATTGCTGGTTTAGGTATTGGTATCCGAGTAGAGTCAGATAACTACCTCTTTGGTGATGGTGCAACTGAGGCCGCAACAACTGTAGGAAATATTCTAGGCGTGAGTAATGCTGGCGGTGCTGGTGCATGGAACGATGGTTTAGCTGATGGAGATGATGCGCAATATGAGACTGGTGCGACCGTTTTTGCCGCTCCTGCAGATGGTAGGGAAATTCAGCTGAGGGGCTATGCTGGTTCAACCTATCTGTTGACTGAAACAGGTACTAATGAGGTAACCTCTACCACACTTCTCTGTGAGGAGGATCAAGCAGGTGCAGTGGCTCAGGATGAACCTCTACTTACTGCTGACGCAAATGGTTTGGTAACAGCAAGCGATTGTGGCGCATTGGCTACAGAGCAATAGGCTCTAATTTCTTGCGATTGCTGATTTAAGGGATGAACCAGTCTAGAGCCATTGCTATTTCACGGTGCCTCACAACTAAAGTCATCCCGAAGTTCAGCAATAATCATCTCTTTAATCAAGGTATTCAGAGGCATTTGAGGTCTGAATACCTTGTATTTTTTTGGTTATGCTGCTGACACTATGTGGATAGCTAACAAGTTGTGGATGCCCATGTCTCGTTTTAAATCTTCAGTCTTCGCATTGTTATCAATTTTCAGTATTGCGACAATACAAGTCTCATCTTTTCCAAGACTTAACAATAATGATGGTGATGATACTACGATCGTCACTGAATGGCATGAAGCTCTTTTTGAGCAACAGCTTGTTCTATCAAATTCCTTGCCAAAATTTGGATATGAAAATCTCTATGCTGGCTGGAAATTTTTAAGATTTTTACAGTACTTTGGTGACTCTAAACTTCGTAGAGAATCAGGCTACAGTCTGAGTATTCACTATTTTGAAAGTATTGTCGATAATGATCCTTTATTTGAGGGGACCTATCTTTTCTTAGTCAATACCCTTTCGATGTATCTTGGAGCGCCAGAAGAGTCCATAAGACTGATGGAAAAAGGTTTAAACTCTATGAGTCCCAGTCTGCCACCACGCTCTTACTTTATCTGGCGACATAAGGCGACAGATGAGCTACTGTTTCTCGGAGATACGAGAGCAGCCAAAAGTTCCCATGAGATAGCAGCTGATTGGGCAGAAAACTCTCCCGATGAAGAAGGGGAGTTCGTTGCTGCCTTATCGCGTAAAACGATAAGATTTTTAGAGGCAGATCCCAGCAGTAGACCAGCACAAATTGGTGCATGGTCGGATGTTTTAGCAAGAGCAACAGATGACAATATTCGCCAAAAAGCTATTGATAACATCCAAGCTTTAGGTGGCACGATTTTAGTGAATAACAATGGCCAGGTTACAGTCCGTTATAAAAAAGATAGCGAATAGGTTGCGAATAAACAGATATAGAGATATTAGTCTTGCTTGGCTTTTATTTTCGAGATAAGGGATTCTCGTTTTATCTGTAATCTACTATCGAGTTCTGGGGAAAAACCCGGTGCATAAAATAGGTCTCCAAACGTGGTGGCAATAGGTTGATTTACCATGCGAGGAGCATAGTCTACCGGAAAAGGCCCATCAATATGACGATTAAGGGCACCAAACCCAACTCGTTGACTACGTGGCTGTTCTATCAAACCGCTATTTCTTAGCCAATCATCAAAACTGTTGGCTCCGCTCATTGTTGTCACAAACTGGTCCACCTGTTCCGGTGTAGGCAATGCCTTATTAAATTGCGGTAGGTCATTGCGCGGTTTGATTAATGCTTGCTCCAACAAAATGCGCCGTTGCTCAGGCAACAACCAGGCTAATATGACTTGTCTACCAAGCATCTCTTCAGGTAGTGTATCTGCCAAAACACTATCCTCTAGAGTTAATTGTAGTAATATCTGCCCTGTAGGAAAATCAGCCCAACTTTGAGCAGCTGACATGTAGTCCTCGCGCCACCACTGTAATACTCCTTGTTGGCGTTGCAGGTATGCTTTGAGCTCAATCCCAATATTAAGAACTGCACCTAATTCAGCATATTGTTTTTCAAGCTCAGTAAAAACAGACTCTTTTACCTGAGCTAATTCTCCCAAATTCCAGATAGAGCTAGTCAGCTGTAATGGAAAGCGTAGTAGCTCTAACGTCAATGCATCAATGGCCAAATCAGGTTGATTATTGCGTAATAAAGCAACTCCTAACCCTAAGAAAATGCCACGCTTGACGGGTACAAGTTCAGCAGATTTAGCAAAAACTGCAACAGCTTCGCTAGGTGCTATTTGGGTTAATAGCCAACCTAAGTTAGATTGGCCAAATTCTTGATACGGAGCAACAGAATTTGCAGATTGAAACCAGCGGATTGCTTCAGTTCTGAGAGCCTCACGAGATTCTCCATCAACCTGAAAACTAAAATCCCCCAAGGCCCAGGCCAACATAGAAGGATAATAGGGTTCCCAAGGTGCTAATCGATGGGATTGATTGAGTGCCTGCTCAAAACCATCAAAATTTCCACGGTTAAGCTGATCAAACCCATGTTTAGAGATAGCCCAGGCCCGATGAACAGGAATTAACCATAGGTTCATAGTAACAACACAGCCTAGCCCTAACCCAACCAAGAGTCTAGAATGCTTCCGATGTCGAGAGTTCGCAGAAGATATTAAGTCTTTATTCGTACCATAAACCCTGGCCATAACAACAAGATAAACCATCAGCACTCCACTAATAGCCAAAGTATCCAGCTGATAATCGGTCAGACCCATCAGAGCATAAGCAAATAGACCAGCAATCAGACTCCAAATCAAACTAGGTGGCAAAAAAGAAGATGATTTCTGGGTCCAACGCATAGTTAACCAAACTAACAGCCACACTAGGCCAACTAAAGCTGCCACTCCCCACAGCCCCAACTCTGCCCATAACTGGGCTGGAGTACTATGCAATTGAAAATGTAGCTCAGCTTCACGACCTGCCCAGTAAGGACGATATTTTTGAAACAGCTGTAAAACACTGCCAGGCCCTGCTCCAGTGAAGGGATGATCCAAACCGATGCGCCAGCCAATTACATTAGTGATGGCTCGATACCCTAGCTCACTGTTGTTGGTTTTGCCTTGTAAAAGGGCTAATAGGGGTCGTCGAACTCGGCTATTACCCAGGGTGGTCGCAATTAAGAGACATAGCAACAACCCTCCAGCGGGCAACACAAACCGTCGGGGCATTTGACTACGTAATAGGGTAATTACTAGAGCGATCGCAACCGTCACCACCAGAGCCAACAACCCACCCCGAGAGCTGGCCGTATATAGATCCGCTAACCCCAAACAACAGCCAATGCCCCATAGCCAACGCTGCCAACCACGATCATGAATGGCTAAGCCAAACAACAAGGGTAAAATCAAAACCAGGTACCCGGCCACATAGTTTTGATGTCCCAAGGGATACCAGTTACGCAAGCTAGTCACACCAAAATTAAACTGCTGGGCAACACCATAGGGCTCTAACGCAGCCAACCTTTCAAGTTCTGGAAAGTAAGTCTGAAATAACCAGAGATAGAGACTGACTAAGATAAACGCAATCCCCAGACCTGCCTGAAACTTAAGCAGCCGGATCGCCTGTTGAGGTGTCTTTAGCCAACCAGACAACGCATAGAGCGCCGCAATTCCGCCTAGTGCCGCCCATGCGTACCAACGAGCCTGGTTTGGAAATTCAGCAAAGATGGTAGAAACCCCTAACCCGACAACTAGCAGCGCTACAGGCCAATCCAACCCTGACCCCAACTTAAACTGGTCTATGGGCTTAAACCACAGTTGCCACAACAACCAGACAATAGGCAATAGCAATGCCACCTGCCACACAACGACCCAAGGCCAGGACACCATCAGAGAATGACTGCTGGGTAACAAGGTAAATAAGATATAAAGGCTGACCGTCAGTAGTCCAATCAGGCTGCCATCTTCTGTCCGCAGTGAGACAATTTTAGATGGGGTATGGGAGTCTGGTGGTGAGGTAGACATGCACAACGGGGTTAAGAAACGTCAGAGTTGGGGAAGTGGGAAAACTTAAAGTTATTGCGAGTGGGGTGGGGTAATCCAAAAGCCTCAGTTCGCAGAGATTCAACCAGGTGATCTAAGGGGGGAAATTCTCGAGGCCATGATAGGGAAAAGAGATTGAGTGAGACAGGTATGGAAAACTGACGCAGGTTTTCAGGCAACAAAATAGATGAAACACGTTTTGCATAGTAACTGCGGTACAGCAAAGCTAGACCTACCCGTTGATTACTAAAAACGGGTTGTGTAGTAGACCAGAACCAATCTTTCAGGGTGCGTTCAGTGAGGATATGAGATCGCACTTTCTCTTTTTCTATGGGGTTGAGAGCAACAGCCTCCAAATAATCTGGCAGATAACTGGTCTGTAGCCACGCTTTGAGCAAACGACACCCTGATACATCATCGGTTGCTTCAACAATACAGCGATCTAACAAGATAGCCGCTTGTTCAGGATTTTCCTCTATGGTGAACAAGGCCTGATGGAGGCGGCGACTATCTTCAGCCTTTTGAACCTGGAACGTGGAATTAGACCACCACGTTAGAGTGGTAATGTGGGCTGCTAAAGGACTATACAAGGGATGATTGGGTTCTAGTGCTGATAGAACTGTTTGATAGTGTTGCAATACCCGAGTAAACACAGCTGATCGTAAGGGAGATAACTCCTGTTGCCAGCTTTGGAAGGTGAGTACCTGGGGATTAATTAAACATTCCAGCGCGAGTGCTGCGATCGCAGATTCAGTATCCCCCATTGCCTGGTAGGTTAGCCCTAGCAAATAATAGCTGTGATTTTTACTTCTGGGACTGAGTTGCACAACCTTAGTAATCGCCTGGTGGGCTTGCTCAACATGGCCCAATTGCCATGCTAAAACCGCTAAATTTTGATTGAACCAAATATCATTGGGAGCAACACGCAGCGTTTGCTGATATAGCTGAATAGCTTCTTCCCGCAATATTTTTTGGTTCTCGTCGCTAGCCGTTTCAGCTAGGCTACTGAGTTGCTGCGCCCCTAGGGCGGCAGGTATCGGGTCCCATGGAGCCAGGGTAGACGCTTTGTAAAATTTCGCGTTGGCTTGACTCAAGTTGCCCTGACCAGTCAGTGATAAGCCTTGATGCGTCATCCACAAAGCAAGATCTGTACGCAGCCAGACTTGCACTATCAGTACGACCATGATCAGAAGAAGCAAGCTTCCCACCCGCCCAGTTGACTTAGAAAAGGTAGAAAACGTCAACTCTCGACCTAGTTTAAGGAGAGACACCAACAACACACTTAAAGTAACGGCAATGGGAATATTTTCTAGTTGATAATCAGTCAAACTAGAAACGCCATACCCCAAAAAACCGAGGGTCGCCATTAAACTCAGCTGCCGATGCTGGGGTGAGGCCAGATGTTTGAACTGTCGGTGTAATCGGACCAGGCAAATTACGACTCCCCCATACAGCGCGAGGCCACCCACCCCTAACTCAGCTGCTATTTGCAGAGGTGAATTGTGTAACTGTTGCACCTGGTTGAGTCCAGTACCGACTTCTAAGGGGCGATAGCGCTCATAAACTCGCCCTAAATTACCCGGCCCTAGACCTAATGGCCGATCTTGCAAGATGTTAACGGCAGCTTGAGCCATAAAGAACCGATCTGACGTAGGGCCATCAGTCACCGGCCTTAACGTTGTTGCCCGTGGAGCAGAGTCGATATCGATGGGAACTAACGAGCGCATGCGTGGATTGCTCATTAGCACCCCCACAGCGAGACAAATCGTCAGTAGTGCTAGCAGCAGCACACTCAAACGAGTTTTACCTCGACTGCGAACAATGCCCATCGCCAGGGTAAGGAGCAGCAGCAACACTCCCCCCAGCCATGCACCCCGTGATCCAGAGGCATAGAGGGCAATCGTAATTACTACCGCCAATAGGCCGTATACCCAACGTTTCCAGCCCAATTGCAACCACGCTATCCCCACTGCTGTTGGCAATACCAACACAAAATAACCACCCGTAAAATTGTGATGACCTAGGGGAAAACGGTTACGAATTGCGTCATAGAAATTACTCGATAACCACATTGCTGGTGTGGGTCGCCATAATGCCAGACTGATAATAGCTGCGATCGCACCTACCCAAACCACACCCTGGCATAGCTGTAGAGCGCTAAATCGACTGTTACATAATCCATAGATCAAAATCACATAGCAGCTCACCAATAGGCTATTTTGCAGAGCTAGTATCGGAAAAGGCGCAATCACACTGCTAACAATAAGACATAGAAACAGACCTAAGATCAGCCAGTCAAACCCAAATCCTAAAAGATAAAAGGGTTGCTGAAAGCGTCGCAAACGCCCGATACAAATACCAAATACTAGTAAAAAAGCGCCTTGCCAAACCAACACCCAGGGCCAACTCACCATGCGAAAGTAGCTGTCAGGCAACCATGCAAACGTCGCAAACCCTAACAGGCTTACCCCTAACAAACTGTCATAGGTGGTTAATCGCTTGAATAATTCCATTACCGTACAAGCAGGCAACAAATTAAGGTATTGCCCATCGTCATATTGTGATCAGAATGCTTTTAATGGCACCCTACTATGTTTATAGGCACCGTTTAATAGGCACCCAGGCCTGTTAACACAATGCGTAGTGTGGCCACCATAATCTCTAAGTCCAGATTGAGAGACCAATTATCGATGTAGTGCAAATCTAACCGGGCAGCATCGTCAAAAGTTTCAATGTCAGACCGACCCGATACTTGCCATAAGCCAGTAATCCCAGGCAATACCTGATGACGAATGTGGTGCCAAGGCTCAAAGTGAGCCACATCGCGGAGCGGTAGGGGGCGTGGCCCCACTAAACTCATCTGCCCCAGCAACACATTAAACAGCTGGGGCAGCTCATCCAAACTTGTGCGGCGCAGAAACTTACCTACGGGGGTAATGCGTGGATCATGCTGGAGCTTAAACATAATGCCATCTGCCGTTTGGTTTTGGTGCTCTAGCTGAGCCTGACGCAGGGGAGCATCCACCGCCATGGTGCGAAATTTCCACACCTTAAAGATTTTGCCTTTTAAACCCATGCGATCTTGTCGAAAAAAGACAGGTCCGGGAGATGTGCAGCGAATAGCGATCGCAATCCCAATAAACACCGGGCTCAGCACTAAAACAGCTAAAACGGCTAACCCATAATCCAACCAACGCTTCAGGCGATAGTCAACACTGTGCAAAATAGACGTTTCAATCATTAACGTGGGCAACCCAGCCACAATTTCAGGGATTCCGCGTCGATAAAGCATTTCTCGACTCGATGGTAGCAGTCGCAATGGAATTTTAGCACTGCGCAATCGCCAATACAGGCCTGAGGCAAGCTCCACATCAGGAACATCTTCAGCCAGCACCTCATCCGGTTGGGCCGCTAAAATCTGCCGAAATGTTATGTCTGTATTGGCCGTTGCCACCATGGCAGCCCCAACAACACGATAGTTCGAGCGCCGTTCCAAGGTTTTTGATAAGCGATGCATACGGCTTGGCTTAGTAATTAGAAATACTCGTAAGGGTGATCGAGCCCCTTGAAGATGTGTCAGTAACCCAGTCGTAAATAAACGGCTAATCATAACCAACACAATGCTACTTACCCAAGCACTAAAAAAAAGTGACCGGGGAGCATCCAGTTTTGGATCATAAAAATAAGCCAGTACCAACGATAAGAAGTAAACACAACTCACTAGCTGCGCGGCTCGCAAATAATCCCTTGCCCTGACCGTAGCGCCATACAAACCAAAGTGAGTAAATAGTAGTAAGGTCACCCCTGCAAACAGCCAAAACAAACTGGGTAGCCCCAACCACACCCACCACACTAAGGGCTCAGGAATTGGAGAATAAAATTGATTCAAAAAACGTGCTAGCTGCCATGCAAGCCCCAGAGCCAAGATATCACTCAGAACCAAAGTCAAAACCCTGGCGTTACTCCAATCTAAACGCCGGAGAGGATGACTCCCGTGAGCATCACGAATATCATCTGTACCAATACCAATACCAAAATTTTGCTTGCGGCTTGGCTTGAGAAAAGACGGCTCTTTCATTAAACAGCTTGGGAAACTAGCGCCCTTTGAGCAAACGTCAACTTGACGAATGCTCTGGCCTTAGGATAGACCGCATTGCACGATTCATTAACTGCAGTCCAAATAATAGTAGAAATGCCGTATTGTTCAGCACGTATCGTCGCCATAAACGACGGGGTTCTTGGCAAAGGCGATAGACCCACTCCAACCCCCAGGCCATCATCCACCGGGGTGCTTGGGAAACTTCACCGCTATGAAAACTAAAGGCGGCCCCAACACCAATCATCACGGCGTTGAGGTTACCTTGCTGACGTGCCATCCATTCTTCTTGCTTCGGGCAGCCTAGCCCGACAAACACGACAGCGGCTCCAGATTCATGAATGCGTTTAATATCGGTTGCTTCTTCCGCCGAGGTCAGGGGTCGAAAAGGTGGGGCGTGGGTACCTGCAATTATCAGATCTGGAAACTGTTGCTGCAGATTTTGCACCAGACATTGCAACATCGAAGCGGTGCCGCCATAGAGGTAAATAGGTAGCTGTTCTTGGGTGGCGCGATCGCACCAGGCCAGCATCAAATCGGGACCATACACCCGTGGCTGATGGGCAATGCCCAACCGTCGTAAGCCCCACACTAGAGGCATTCCGTCCGGTGTAACCAGAGCTGCATGGTTCAATATGCGGCGATAGGATTGATTCCAGTAGGCAGTCATGACCACATGGACATTGGCTGCAACGATGTAGCAAGATCGTTTAGCGCTAGCCCAGAGGGAGATGTGATCGCATGCATCCTGGTAAGTGGTTCCATCAATGCGTATCCCTAAAATTTGCCTAAACATTTACAGCACCCAGGTCGCAGTAACCTCTCAGCTCTACTTTGCACTATATAGCTAGAATTTTGCGGTACGCCTTATCAACTTTTGTTGCAATAGCTGACCAAACAAATTTTTGTTGCACTTTTTGATAGCCTGCCTGACCCATAGCACTAGCAACTTTGGGTTGCTCCAATAGCTCTAACAGTCGATCTGCTATCGATTCAGCAGTCTGCTCCACCAAAAAACCGTCAACACCATCTGTAATCACATCTGCCACTGCTGGAATATTGCACCCAATCACAGGCTTGTGAAACAGCCATGCTTCTGTGTAAACACCGCCGAAACTCTCTTGAGAGGAAGGAACACATAAAACATCACAAGCAGCTAAAGCATCAGTTTTTGTTTTTAAATCAACAACTCCTAAGCGATGAATACGATAATCTGCATATTCTTGAAATACCTGCTCTGATTTTTTTACCGCAGGTCCAATAAACACAAATTGCACATCGGGATAACTCTGCCAAACACGTCGACAAGACGCAAGCAACTGCCGATACCCCTTATAAGCATAGTGCTGTCCTAAGAATAGGATCATAGGCCCCCTTACTCCATAAATATCTCGAAACTTCTGAGGATAGTTATTATTACTAACAATTGGCCCATGACCAATCACAAAGATCTTATCTGCTGCCACCCCTAAATCAGTCAAAATTTGTTTTTCCGCATTAGTCAGAGTAAATACGCCATCAGCCCTACGATAGATATCAAGATAAACACGATATCGCCAACCCACCCAGCGGGGATGATGCACTGGCGTTAGAACAAAAGGGATATCATGTTTCCGCGCTAACTGTAGCGAAGCAAAACTTAGCACCTCTCTGCCAATACGGACATTGTGAACCAAATCAGCATCAGCAACAAACGGCTCTAGCTGCGGAAGTCTAATATCAGAAAGTTTTTGAACGGATGGTTTCATCCGGGGATAGTACATCAATACGTGAGGCAACATTTTTAATCTGTTACTTAAACTGGTATCCAAACGATGCACAGGAATACCATGTATCTCATAGCTATGAGATTTTGCAGGAGCATTAAGAGTTGTCCCCAGCAACCAATCGGTGCGATTTTTCTCCCAATGACTCACAACCTGGATTTGACAATTTTTCAATGCCTGCGCTAAGCAATGCTGATGGCTTTGTGCACCACCCACACTAGGAGGATAGGTCGTTAGGGTATATAACAACTTCAATGGGGAATGGGTATTGGCAACCATAATCTGTCTCTAAGGCTTAAATGCTATTGCTTGAACAGCTGCGCCTAAACCAATGTGGGGAACAATCTGATAAATAAAATCTGCCATTTTTTTAAGCGGGAAAGGCCAATGGGCAGTGCTCTCGATCACTTGGGGGGCGGTTGTATAAACAACAAAATGCTCAAATCCAGCTTGATTGAGCGCATATTTTAGAGAAAAAGGTGAAAAATAAATAATGTGCTCTGGTGGAATAATGTGGGACCACCGTTTGCCACGCAACCTAGCACCTAAGCTTCCAATATTAGGTGTTTCCAAAAACAACAAACCACCTGAAGCTAGCAGCTCATAACACCGTCTTAATTGAGCAATTGGCTCTAACAAATGCTCAATTACATGATAACTTGTGACCAAATCATAGGAACAGCAAGGCAAGGCAAGATCTGTGATATCACCTTGAAATACATTGCCACTCACTTTCTGATTTGCCCGATTAACAGCATCTAAAGCTAATTCTGTACCCGTAACATGCCAGCCAGCTTGTTGAACAACCTGTAGGAAATCTCCTGTCCCACATCCTACATCTAACAAAGTACGTTTCTTTTTGGTCATAAGATCCGGAGCATAGCAATGCATTTTTTTAACTAAAGCTTGATAACGATGTTGAGCAAAAATACTCTCTGCCATGACACTTTTACTAAAAGTGTCATGGTAGCCGCCGTCATAAAAAGCCTTCAATTCTTCACATGTCGGTCTCGGGAAAAAAGCTACAACACCACAAAACTGGCAAGACAGCAGGGTTCCATCTTCTAAAGAGTGTAAAAGTTTATGATTATCACCATGACAAACAGCGCAGTTAAAAGAAGACATTAAGACATCACCATAATCACATTGACATTTTAAAGAATCGCCCTTCAACGCTGTAACCAGGCACGGATTTTATGGCGGCCACGAGCCCAACGACTAAACTGATGACGTTGTGTAAATGCATCAGCCTGAGCGTCACGAACAACTATAGAAGGATGCTTTAGAGGAAACTCGATGGGATAAGTAGCCATCCTGGCGAATGGAGAAGACCAATGGGTATGATTAGTGCCTAACCTTCCAAAACCAATATTAGAGACTAAATTTATATTGGGTAAGATACACAGCCCACTTTGCAACCAACACGAGAATGTCCAGACAAAAGCCCAGCTGTTGATTTTGCCTTCATAAGTTTGCTGAAACTTGTGCTGCCAATATTGTTTGGTAAATCGATCGCCTAAAATATCGGTGAGCCATTCATTACTATTAATGCTTGGCCAGCAAGCCATATCAGCATCGTAATACTGCCAAGCCCTTCTCCAAGTTGCCCAACCCCAACAATGGGGATATCGGGAAAAGTAATAACTATCTGAAGTGCGCTGTCGACCAAGTTGAAAATTATCCCCCGAAATAGCCATAATTCGCGTGTCTGCTTTGTAGCGGACTAATAGCTCAGAGCAAAACCGAAAAAATGAGGGCTCTGGTATGCAATCATCTTCTAAAATAACGGCAGATTCTACTTGCGAAAATACCCAGTCTAGTCCCGTTTCCACTCGTCGCCGACAGCCCAAGTTTTCATTGGCATAGTTGGTATATATATTACAGTCCCAGGCAATTGAATTAATAATTTCTCTAGTCTGAGCACAAGCATCAATATCACCAGGTACGCTGGATCTAGGACCATCTGCAATCACAAAAATAACAGGTGGTGCCACTTTTGCAAGAGCATACAATAGTTGCTGCGTCAGATTAGGGCGATTAAAAACGATTAGAACAACAGGCAAGAACTCATTAGACATGAGAGATCAAAAATCATCAAGGAGTCTTCTGGTTTTATATTTTAAAATTATCAAATCAAACAGATATCTTGGCGGATAGCCACAATATTTTGATATGCGAACAGCTCTGAAGAAAGAGCATTATCCACTTGAATAGGAGCCAAAAAATCTTGCATCAATCTATATAGTCTATAATCACTTAAAAGATCAGCAAAGTCTTTCATATAAACTCTACTAAAACGATTCATAGAATTAAATTCAAACTGAATAATGCCAATTTTTTTTGATCTCAAAGCTTCATGGGCACCAAGCAAAACATTATATTCATGACCTTCAACGTCGATTTTTAATAAATTAACTTCATTAATATTATTGTCAACCAAAAACTCATCTAATGTCATTGATTGAACTTGATAAACATGAACTTGTCTGTCATATTTTTTTTCCATAAAAACTTCTTTATAGAGAGAAGCATGTGTGGAATAATCATCACCAGATTCATCTAAAAAGGTGTCGAATATATTTACTAATGAATTATTATTTGATAATGCTATATTGAAAGCAAAATATCCAAAGTTATGTGCATTTTTTTTAAGCTTTAAAAATGTTTTAGGATGAGGTTCAACTGCATAGACAGTGGCTGTATTAATTATTTTTTTGACAGAATAACTATAGCTACCAATGTTGGCACCTACATCTATACAAGTAAAGTCAGTCCAATGCTGTGCAGCTATTTTTCTTAAAAGAAAATTTTCTCCACTTAAAGTTGGATTTTCATAATTCAAAACTCCTAATCCTCGCGTGCTTAATGCAAACATCAAACGATGAAGTGGATAAAAAAGTTTCCTAGCGAATATATATTTATAAAGCATTGTAATCTTGTTCATCCTTATCTACCCAAAGCTTTGAGTTGAATTCTAAATACAGGTTGTAATTCTCTGATGAAATAATTTAAAAATACCCCTGCAAATGCACGAGCTATCACTGTAGAAATTGCAGCGCCCAAAATCCCAAATTCTTTAATAAAAAAGAAGTTAAGGGTGATGTTTATGATGGCCCCTACCCCTGTATTAATCATCATCTTTCCAGTTTTGCCTTCAACAACTGCCCATAGACTTAAGCCTAAGCCCATGCAAACGAAGATACCGCCAAAAGAATGAGCTACTAAAACATTCCCAGAAGCTATATATTCACTACCAAATAAAAATCTAATAAGAGAGCCTGAAAAGAATGAAAATAGGGCTAGTGCAATAATTGAAATAAAAGTTAAGTATCTAAATAGAAGTTTAAATAACCTATCAAAAGCTATTGGATCTTCTTTCTTTAATCTTACAGCAACTGGCAAGAGAGACCTTGTAATTATAGTTGGCACAAAATACCAACTCTCAGAAATTTTTGATGCAGCTGAATATAATCCAAGCGCTTCAGAACCTAGCATTTCCTTGATCATTATCTGATCAGCACGCATATAAGCAGTGACTGCTATTCCTGAAATCAAGATTGGGAAACTAGCATAAATTAAGTGTTTTATTTGATCGACAGAAACTGTACTAATAAATCTAGTTTGATGATTAGTGAAATAATAGGCAAAGGATAAATTAACGAAACCAATTATTATCTCCAGCAAGATACACCATGCAAAGATCTGCAGCGGCTGCTGCGTAATCACACACACAACCTTAACAACACATCCAATCAATAGCGAGATAGAGTTGCTAATGACTAAGGGTCTGGAATTTAAAGAAGCTTTGAATGAAAATCCCAAAACTTCCATACCTTGTATAGGTAATGTCAAGCCCAAGATACATATCAGGAGTGTTATTTCTTGCTGTTGCGAACTATGAGCAAACGCAACTAAGGCCACATAGGCTAGTGCTCCTGAAACTATTTTTAGTAGAAAACATGTTGCTAAAACACTATTATGTTGGTCATCGTCTTCAACTAAAAAACGTACTGCAATATCATCTAAACCAAGCTTCGCAAATACGCTGCCTAAGCCTATAAGAGCAGTTACATAGCTGAGTAATCCAAATTGATTGGGACCTAAATAGCGAGCTAATATGAGCACAACTATTAGCTCACTAAAAATTTTGGTGATTCGCTCAACCAAAAGCCAGGCTGTGTTAAGCATAGCCTGTTGAGTTCTTGGCTGTATCTTTTTCAAAGCAGCCCTAAGCTGAGAAAACAAATGTCTCATTTAGGCATATCGGCAAAATCCATGAAAGATGCTTTGATAAAGTAGTCAACATTAATGATCGAAGCCTATAAAATTTTAAGTCCATAATGCAGTGACGTAGGGAACTAACCAACAAGTCTTAGGTCAATACATATGTTAATGATTTGTCCATTTCCTAAGGCATCTCCCGTGCTTCACCGTAGGCTAACAGGTGTTCGATGGTTGCCAACCGGTATTCCCAAGTTTGCAGTCGATAGCGATTTTGCTGGGACTTTACTGTCAGCTCAGAATCGATCACCTGATTGAGCTGATCGAGGTGCGATCGCACCTCCTCTAATTTTCGATGAGAAGGATCCTCTGCTAAATCCGCAAGCTGGTCACCCAACTTATTTACATCATCAACCCACTGCGCCATTCGCTGTTCGCGCATTAATAGCTGACCATTACTCAACAACCATCCCCACTCTCGCTGTAACGACTGATAGCGCTCAGCTGCCGTAGTAAATGGTTGTCGTTGCGGTAAGGAGTGCGGCATAGATGTATCGCCCTGAGTGTTATTCAGCAGCGTCTGAATCCCTTGTTGAAGATTGTCAGCTGCAAACAGCGCATAGCCACTCACAGGTAGATCCCGTAGGGTTTGGATTTGGTCTAATGCTGCCATTTCAGGCAAATTCAGTAATCGAATACCTGGAATAATCAGCGTCGAGCCATAATTACCATCTAAAATCCAGGGATGAATCAGCTCTTCAAACCGATTGGTATCCATGGCATAGCTCATCAATACGATCCAATCTACATCCCCACGTTCTGCCCAAGTTTCCCAGTCTTGCTGAATTTTTTGGACACGCTCATGGGTAGGTTTAGCAAACACCGCCGCCGAAACTGTGATGCCCGGACGCCGCTGGCGCAACATCTGAGAAGCCTCAGCCACAAACGAACTCACTTGTTCCACACGGAACTCAGTCCAGTGCTGCCATAGCCTGCGCTGGCGTCGCTGCTCATGGGTAGTCAGGGCTGAATTATTACGGGGAGAGAGCGCCGCTGGATCCACCCCAGTCATATCTCGAAATCGTAACCGCGCCGCTGTTCCATATCCGTAGGTGCGATCAGCACCAGGGTCTTGGAAGGGATAACGGACATAATCAAACTGCACACCGTCGACATCATAGTTCTCGACCAGCTCCTGCAGCATACGCATCAAATAGCTACGCACTTCCGGATTCGCAGGATCCAGAAATGGCTTGTCCTGACCCAAAGGCACCATACGGCCCTGGCGGTCATAGCCAGTCCAGCCAGGATTAGCGTTAATGAGGGGACCTGGGTAACTGGCTGGTAAATTTAACAGCGCATTGTGGCGACGATTCCCAGCTGCGAATAACCAAACCCAGGCATGAACTTCTATGCCTCGCTCTTTGCCCAATTTTATAGCTGAGGCCAACGGATCCCAATGGCGAGTTAGGGGATTTTGCTGAGGAGCAATCCGGCTAGGGTAAATAGGATAGCCAGCATTCATGGACTCAAAGAAGACCGTATTGATACCGGCAGCAGCAAGACGGTCAAAAACATCCGCCAACTTTTCTTCCGATCCAGCACGCACAATCGTGCCGCGGTCCAACCACATGGCACGAACTTCCGCGTGGGCCAAAGATTGCTCAACTGGAAACGCATTCCAGAGAGCCTGACGAGACTCAAGCCATCGCTGGCGAGCAGTGCCATAGTCTCTTTGAGCGATCAGATTTTGCCAATCATCCAGAGTTTGCTGTGCCGTTTCCAACGCAGGATGGGACAGGGGAGTCGGCAAACTAGCGCCGCCCAAACTAGCGCTGAGGCTACCGTCAGTGCGCATGGAGGTCAAGGCTAACTCTGCTGGTTGACCACTAGCATAGCCATGCAGCAAAGCACCTTCAAAGCGCCCCATCAAGTTATTAAGCTCTTGCTGCATGGCCAGCTCTAAGAACGGACTAATCACTCCATTGCCAGGCCGCACATCTAAACCAGGAGGTTCAATACTATCGGCTGGATCCATAGCATTTAGGGCCAGTTGACCATGCTCCGCCTCTGCCAAAGACGACTCTAACTCCACAGCCTCGTTATCGGTCTTTGGTAAAGGTGATGATTGAGCAAATCCTGGGGTAGCCAGAGCAATACCTCCTAGCAAAACGGTCAATGCATAGGACGTAGAAAATAGAGAATGGAACATGAGCAGGCTTATCAGACGAAGCAAGAATACTGACGCAACAAAACAAAGACAGTGCCGAACACTGTATGGAACTCAGGTTTCAAAAAAGTTGTAAACCGTTTCTCAAAGAATTAAACCCAAAGAGGTCATTATTATCGGGGATGATTTGGCCGTTTTAAACAGCAAAATCGAGTAACCTCAACTAAAACATTGAGAAAGCAATCTATTTTTTTAAAACCGCAACCACAAGGCTAATAAACCCCAGTAGCGGGCAATTTATTGAAGTAGTGACAAAGATACGTTCTTAGGGCAGGACGCATAAAAATGAACCCTATTTCTCCTTACATCTGCTAGAAGATTTCCCAGAAAATAAGGTCTAGTTTTCCTACCTTGTTCTGTAAAGTTTCTGCCTACGATGTAGATATGACCATGCTGCTTTGCTAGAAGATAGCCACGCTTGCATGATATACCGTGCTGTACCTACATTACGGTATGGAAAAACTTAGGACGGAACAAGTTCTAGAGTTATGGCATCTGACCAGCATTGCTGTAGTACAATACAAAATCCTGCGTTGAATTGTGCATGCTCACAGGTTCAACTTTATTCGTTTCCACAGACTGTAATCGGTAAGCTCTATGGCGCTCCTGCAAGAACAAAAGCAATCAATTATTTCTGACTATCAGGTACATGAAACAGACACTGGATCTGTAGATGTGCAGGTAGCCATGCTCACTGAAAAGATTAATCGGCTGAGTAAGCATCTGCAGGTTAATAAAAAAGATCATTCCTCTAGACGAGGTCTATTGCGTATGATCGGTCGTCGTAAGCGCTTGCTAGCCTACTTGGTCAAGCAGGATTCTAGTCGGTATCAGGAGTTGATTAAAAAGCTGGGTATCCGCGGCTAAGATACAAGGTGGTGATATTCATCACCTTCAAACACGCAGTCTAGGATCAACCGTTTTATGCCTTCTGAATCTCAGCGTGAGTCGCTGCCCTTTGAGCCTAAGTCAAATAGGCGACAAAGTGATAAAGCTGCTGCTGCTAGCCAAGCGTCACAGCCTCAAAAATCAGGCTCAGGCATTAAGACATCAGACAAGCAAGCGAACAAACGAAATAAGCAGACCCAAAAGGAAGAAATGGGTATCCCAGAAGTGGTCAGTCGTCGTATGATTCGACGAATGGCAGTATTTGCTGGGGTGCCTACCGCTTTAGGTATGTCTTCGTTTGTGATTGCCTATGTTCTGCTGACTCGGCATATTGTTGAATTTCCCAATGTCGTTGTCCTCATCGTTTCCCTGGGCTTTTTTGGGTTGGGGACCATTGGCCTCAGCTATGGTGTGTTGTCTGCATCCTGGCAAGAGGATGAAGCAGGCAGTCTACTGGGAATTGCTGAGTTTTCTATCAACTTTCGCCGCTTAGTTCAAGGTTGGCGCAAGTCGAAGCAACCCTCTGCTTCTGAATAATAATCTGACCATAGCATCTGACCATAGCGCAGTCATGCTGACATTTAATCCGATGCCTCAAGGATGTCGTGAAGCTGTTGCTCCATTTGTTTGAGCATTGTCATAATCGCTGGCAGCGTTTTTTGTTTTGTGTCGTCTTGAACCTCAAGATTTCGCTGTGCTTGGGCTCGCAGATCGTCGATGCGTTGTTGCAAATCTTGAGCTATGCCCAGCGCATCACGGCCCAAGTTATCCAGTTGCTGCTGCTGATAAAACTTCAGAGCTGCTCCCCGTAGTATTTGTAGGGTGGCCTCTTCTCCATGGTCACCGGGCATCACTCGGAATCGTAGCAAAATTCGCTTCTGGTTATGGATGCGTTCGATTTCGATTTGCTTAGGTTTACGTACAGGAATCAAGGAAAGACTCATCATACGTTTGAGTTCATTGATGACTCCCTGGAAAAGTTGAGGGGAAATATCATTGACAACTGACTGCACAACACCATCTTTACTCCAAAGGATTCGACAGGTGGTGCTTTGACGTTCTAGATAAAGTCGTCCAATCCCTTCTTGAGTAATCAGCCGTTTCAATAAGATCTGGGTGAGTTCTTTGGGATTCAATCGGTTGGGATCAAAGGTTACCTCCGGGCCAGGTTCTGCTGTGGGTTCTTTAACGGCTGTTGCCGACGACGGCTCATCGGTAGGTGGCAAGGGCTCTTCAGCCGCCGGTACTGATGGCTTGTTGGCAGGTTCTGGTAGCTCGAGTACTAGCGACTCGTGCTCAGATAGCGGTGGTTCTGCCGCAGGTAATGATTTCTCAGATGGCGATTCTTCTAGGTCAGTTACCGACTCTTCTAACTCAATACTCAAGGGAGCTGGTGGCATATCTGCACTATTTTTTTTATCCTCCTTCCCTGCTCTCACGGGAGGAGACGAGGCAGGCTGCTGAGGAGCTGTCGTTTGCTCAGCAATAACTCCATGGGGGTGCTCAATAATCTCAGTTGGAGCTCCTACCACCAGCGTAGGCTGATCCTGAAATGGACTAGATGTAGAGTTAGCCTTAGATTGTGAAGGTTGAGAAGCCTGGCGGTTTTTGGCTGAGTGGCTCAAAAACTTTGATAGAATTTCTCGATGCCAGTCAGACGATATGGGCCTTGAGACAATGGAGCAATTAATATAAGAGACCTGACGTCTGACATAGTCAGCAGCTTTAGTATCGTCAGGGTTTACCATGCCCAGGTTTAGGCTACTACCCTCAATTGAAAGCGGCAGAACCTGATAATAGAGACAGGCTTCAAAGGGCAAAATTCCTTCGATTAACAGGAACATTTGCTCTAGGTTTGTCTTTACATTAGGCTGATGAATATGGCTTGAGGGCGGTGACAACGCATGGTTTTCAGGGAAAGTTGACATGATGGCTGCCAAAAAGGAAATAACGAAGACAAGGGTACAGGTGTAATCATGTGAATGAGATAACCTGCCCATGAGACACCCACGCCTGTTGCCCAAAGACAACCTTCAAAGAGCCTGGGGTTGGCTAGGTTCGTAAATCTTGGGCAGCTAGGTAAAGCTTAGCCCATTCACTCATGACTTGTTTAGGTCTGCACCCTAGCTTTTGTGCGATCGCATCGATATCACTGCCCTGCTTCAGTTCGGCCAGTAGCTGCTGCTGAGAAGGTTCTAACGTTTGCCAATAGGTTTGCCATTGACTAGAGGTTAAACCTAAGTCATGCTCAGTCAATGTGGTTTTTAACCATCCCAGTACCAATTCTGGCTGTTCCTTCAGGGTAAAAATACGGATCGCATGATAACTAATTTTTTCCCGTAGTCGATACACCTGATTGATCGACATTTTTAGCTGCTTAGCAATGCTGTCTTGGGTGTACCCCTGCAAATGCAGCTCTAACCATTGGGTAGC
The DNA here is from genome assembly GCF_000316115.1 of Leptolyngbya sp. PCC 7375. Lineage (GTDB taxonomy): Bacteria > Cyanobacteriota > Cyanobacteriia > Phormidesmidales > Phormidesmidaceae > Leptothoe. The sequence goes on along the minus strand of NZ_JH993797.1, from coordinate 5,186,932 downwards.
TGTATCTCCCAAGGTTTCTTGCAGATAGTCTGTAAAGACATTTTTAACTGATTGGCGTGCCCGCTGGGTTGCTTCAAAGTCCTGTTGCTGCTCATAGGTACTCACAGCCTGCACATCAAACAGACTGATAGTGCTCTCAGTATCATCTGTCCCAATTTCCTCTGAAATCAGCTGAATTAGCTGCGCTCCAGGAACTTGAGTCATTCCCCCGCGCTGGGAACGTCTCAGATAGTTAACAAAGCGATAAACAATTAGAGGCTGGTTACGAATTGGCCGCAGACAATACTCCTCAATCGTTGCCATGGTCAGCAAATTACGGAGTTGAGAGCGCTTTGTACACTCAGCGATCCACCTCATCTGCTGTTGAAGATGACGATCGCTCTGCAACATCTCCTGAATAATTTCTTGCAGAACGTCCTTAACCTGACGCTGTCGATCACGACTGAGGGCAATCCAGGTACGGATTTTGCTACGGACTAAAAACAATCCACCCAGCTTCCGCATCAGGGTTTGATAAGCTCGATCCGGGGGTAATCCCCAGTAGGTTTTATAAAAAATACGATAACGGTAATCCATAGCCTGAGTGGCAATGGATAGATCCTTGTGAGAAAGCGCCTCAAATCGGTCAGTGTCTTCACCGCAGAGCCACTGGGTAATTGCTATATGGGTATCGTGGCTTTGATCGGGCAAATCGGACTGAATCCGTTGCTGCCATTGATTTACGATTGTAGTTGCCACTGCCATGCGTGCGCCTGCTGCTGATTAGAGAAACCCCAAGCAAAATGCCACGGGAAAGGATTGATGAATGATTTGCTCATTCTAGTGCACTCAATCCCTCGATTTATCCGGATACAATCACTTTTCCCTATTAGTGTATTTTCCTTTAAGGCTGCTACCCGGTAAAGCATCCTGATCAAGTCTAGAACTGTCAGCCCAACTACCGATCAGAATACTTTTTATCAGTACAGCCTGTGTAAATTTATTCCGGAAAGGTTAAAGAGACAACCCAGGTTAGCATTTCATCGTTAACCATGGCGCTTCTGATGCCATTGCCAAGCATGGCCAATAATCATCTCTAGATCAGCGTACTGGGGGACCCAACCCAGGCGTTCACGGGCATGATCGCTACTACCAATTAGACTGGGAGGGTCACCAGGGCGGCGCTCACATTCCACAGCAGGAATCGGATGCCCAGTCACCTGGCGAGCTGTTTCAATCACTTCTCTGACGGTAAACCCACTGCCGTTACCCAAATTAATAAAGGTTGTTTCGCCGCCATCTATAAGGTACTGCACCCCTTTCACATGGGCATTCGCCAGATCAGCAACGTGGATATAATCGCGAATACAGGTACCATCACGGGTCGGATAGTCGGTGCCATAAATCGAAATATGATCACGTTTACCCAAAGCCGTTTGCAGTACCAACGGGATTAAATGGGTTTCAGGATTATGATCTTCGCCCAGACGACCTTGGGGATCTGCGCCAGCAGCATTGAAATAGCGAAAACATACGGATTGTAAGCCATAGGGCTTTTGGAAATCCTTCAGCATCATCTCCACCATGAGCTTGCTACTGGCATAGGGGCTAATGGGATTTTTCGGATGGTCTTCTGGAATAGGCACCGTCTTAGGAGGACCGTAAATTGCACAGGTGGACGAAAAGACAAATCGTTTCACCCCAGCCGCTTCCATAGCCTGCAGCAGATTTAGGGTGCCATAGACATTGTTGCGATAGTAGTCGGCTGGCGCTGTCACCGATTCACCCACTGCGATATAAGCAGCAAAGTGCATGACAGCTGCAAAATTGTATTGCGTAAATACCTGATCCAGTAATGCTCGATTGGTTGTATTACCTTTTATTAGCTTGGCATTGAGATGCTGCTCAACTAGCTCTTGGTGACCATATTCAAGGCTATCTAAAATAACAACCTGATAACCAGCCTGCTCTAGGGCAAGCACGGCGTGGGAGCCAATATAACCGGCACCACCGGTTACCAATATCGTTGGAGTTGAGGTGTTTGTGCTACTCATATGAGGAATTCGTAAAGTTAGATAGGTATAACCATGAAAATAGCCAAACGACCTGGAGAGAGAGAGCTCCTCCAGCTGCCCCTAGAGTTAATAGATAGAGCCCAATTTAATGGGAATATTCACCTTCTACCATAGGTTTCATATCAGATCCCACAGCATCAGGATTGAGCACTAAGTTATCCCGATGAACAACTGTCTCAGCACCGTCATAGCCCAAGATCATAGAAATTTCACTGGAACGACGTCCGCGAATCTGTTGAAGGTCATGGTGATTATAGTTAACAAGACCACGGGCAATCTCTTGACCGTTGCGATCGCAAAGCACGACCGCATCCTGGGCCTGAAAATCACCTTCAATTGCGACAATTCCGGCAGAAAGCAATGATTTTCCATCTTTACTAATCGCCCGAACTGCCCCAGCGTCTAAATAAAGCAGACCGCTGGGACGTAGTCCATTGGCAATCCAACGTTTGCGAGCATTTGAAGGATTCGGCTTAGGGGCAAACTGAGTCCCCAGGGGAGCACCGGCCAAAATTTTGAGAATGTTTTCGGGGGTCTGGCCATTGGTGATGGCCATGCGAATACCGGCACTGGTGGCGATGCGAGCCGCTTCCAATTTAGTAATCATGCCCCCAGTTCCCCACGCAGAGCCACGATCACCGACGTCAATATCTAAATCCCCTAAATGCTGTACCCAGGTAATCGGTTCAGCATCAGGATTGGCCCGTGGGTCAGCAGAATATAGCCGGTCCACATCCGTCAGCAAAAATAACCATTGGGCTCCCACCAAACTCGCCACTAGAGCTGACAGCGTATCATTATCGCCAAATTTCAGTTCGTCCACGGCCACCGTGTCGTTTTCATTCACAATGGGAATGACATTTAAGTTAAACAGCTGGCGGAAGGTGTGATAGCTATTTACATAGCGCGCCCGCTGCATTAAATCACTGCGGGTCAGCAACACCTGGGCAATGGGCTGATCTAACACGGTAAATAGGTCGTCATACACTCGCATCAACCGCCCCTGACCCACGGCAGCCACCGCCTGCTTCTGCTCAATGGATTTAGGTCGCTCTGTCAGCCCCAGTCGAGCACACCCTACACCCACAGCTCCAGAAGAAACCAGAATGACTCGATGACCTTGGCGATTTAGTTGACAAAGTGTTTCTACTAAACGAGCAAGTACCGATAGGGCTAGCTGACCATTAGCCGAAGTGAGGCTAGACGTACCAATCTTGACCACAATGGTTTGAGAAGTCTGAGCGTTAGCAGAAGGCGATATAGTCACAGAAATCGATGAAGGTGGGAACTAGTAACAGAGCCTATTGTCATACAAAATTCCAATTCAATAAAAAGAAGGGGGACGGCCAAAGCTGCCCCCATATCTAAAATTCGCGCGCATTTCTCCAGCAGGATCTTGATAAAAGGTGCTCCTTTGTAATGCAATCACAATCAACCTCTGACAATCTGGCTGACCTAATATTTTTTTTTAGATTTTAAACGAAAAATCAAGTGCGATCAGCTAGCACCACACCAAGACGCTTAGATAGCCAAATCTCAGCATTACGCAGACATTGTTTTGGGGAATTTGCCGCCATTGGGTCCACCATGGGTTCTACCAAAACCGTAAACAAACCTAGGCGATTGCCCCCTAAGACATCGGTGAATAACCGATCGCCCACCATGGCAATTTCATGGTGAGGCAGTTTCATTAGCTCTGCGGCTTGACGCAGCTTACGTCGGGACGGCTTACCTGCACTCGTATAAAATGGCACCTCCAAGGTTTCCGCAATCCGCCTAATGCGGCTATGGCTAAGATTATTACTGACCAGCACCACTGGCACTAACATTTGCATCTGTTGCAGCCACTGACGCACCTCTTCTAGAGGCTGACTTTGCTGAAACGGCACCAAGGTTTCATCTACATCAAGAATCAGCCCCTTGAGCTGATGCTGCTGAATCAGCTCAGGAGTAAGGCCCAGGACAGAAGCATCAAGGGCAAGGTCAGGTTGTAGGAGGCGACCCCAAGGCGTCATGGTTAGGTAGGGGCAGGTCTTGTGCCTGCCCTGGTTAACAGTGCTTAAAGATCATCCCCTAACTGGGCATCAATGCGATCTCGAATCTCACCCTGGGCCCGCTCATGTTCTGCCAAAGAACGGCTAAACACATGGGTACCGTCATAGCGAGCAACAAAGTAGAGAAACTCCGTATCCGGTGGATTTAAGGCAGCTTCTAAACTGGCAATGCCAGGGCTGGCGATCGGAGTTGGAGGAAGTCCTAAGTTACGATAGGTATTGTAAGGGTTGGGGGTATTGACTTGGGTCAAGGTTAGTGGTTTTTCTGGTGTTTGAGTCACCCCCAGACCATATTCCACCGTTGGATCAGATCCCAGACTGATACCTTCCCGCAGCCGTCGAGCAAATACTCCGGCAATCGTATCCCGTTCCTCAGGCACCACAGATTCTTTTTCAACGATGCTAGCTAAGTTTACCCACTCATCTAGAGAATAGGGGCTGGTTCCTTGCTGATACACAGGCAGAGCCACCTGTTCAAAGCGCAGCAGCATCACATCAACAATGCTATCAGCATCCATTTGCTCGCTGGGCAGCTGATAGGTATCTGGATAGAGATACCCTTCCAGATGGGGCAACCCCTGAGGCAGCCAGGGAAACTGGGCATAGGGAATTTCTTCAGTAGAACGCAAAAAGTCATCAGCACTGGCCAGACCTTGTGCCTCTAAAGCTTGCGCCATCTGAGTACGATTCCAGCCTTCCGGAATCGTAAAGCTGGTTTGTACCACATCTCCAGTCCAGATTTGGTCGGCAATCTCCGACATGGATTGGGTGGGCGATAGCGAATAGGTCCCCGCCTGTAGACCTCCTTCGCGATTTTTAAATTCCTGAAGACGATTCCAGACTTTCCAGGCAGTGGTAGAGCGGATTAAGCCAGCTGCTTCTAAGTCTTGGCCAATTTGCTGAGCGGCAGTGCCCGATGGAATCTGCAACTGTATGGGCTGTTCGTCCTCTCTCGCCAATACAGGGCTATTGGCCCAGCTCCACCATGACCACCCTTGCCAAGCGGCCACACCTAAGGCAACTGGGAAAATGCCAACATAAAATAGTCGTTTTAAACAACCCATAATTCGTTTAGACAGGCCATGGACCAGGTTCAGAATTGTTTGTTACGTTCAACTGTAGATGCCTAATCTAAGCCCTCAAAAAGCTGATCTTCAATTTGGGGTTGCAACCGCTGAAACTCTTCAGGGGATAGCAACATCACCGTATCAGCATCAGTGCGGTAGGCAAAGAAAAGTAAGGGCTCTAGAGGTGTACAGGTCACATAACGCTGATCGCGATGATAAAACTGCGCCAGCATTTGAAAATTGTCCGTTGCCCCCCCATCATCGACCTCTAATGCGAAACAACTTTCGTCTTCTGCATCAGGGATATTACCTACGGCTGTCAGCGTATAAGCACTACGCTGCAAGGTCAAGTCTAACTCAGCTAAAACTGCACGGGCACTGGGAAAGAGCGGATCAATCTCCTCATCCTCAATATCCGCCAAGGTATCATCGTTATCCTGCCAGCTAAAAATCTCGATCGGGGCAGAAACAGGGAGTAGCAGTAAATACTCTTGGCCAGAATTACTGAGGGTAATGGATTTTTCAACGTAACAAGCGAGGGTATGACCGCCATCATCAGTGAGGGTCACGATGGGCTGGCCTCCCTGTTGAAAATCAGGAGACGGGTCAGAATTTTGATTGGAGTTGTGATTCAAATTTGCCATGCGTGGTTGTGGATCATTGGGCAGAGGCCCTAACTAAGAAGGGCGATCAGCCCGAGAGCTGTCTAGCCACTGCTGCAAAATAATAGCAGCCGCTCGACGGTCTATTAGGCCCTTATTTTTTTCAATGGGGCGGCGCTCTGCTTGCAGCTGCTGCTCTGCTTCCACTGATGTCAGCCGCTCATCTACATAAGCCACGGGCAAACTCAAAGCCTTAGCCAAACGCTTAGTGAATTTTTGCACCCGCTTAGCCTGGGCTCCCTTTGTCCCATCCAAGGTGTAGGGCAAGCCCACCACTAGCAGGGTGGCCCCACGCTGACGAACAAGTTGCCTAAGTTGTTCAGTCACATAGACAAAAGACTTGTTTTCAATGGTGGTTAACCCCGTAGCAATCAGGCCTGTGCGATCGCAACCAGCTATACCAATCCGCTTGCTACCAATATCTAATCCCAAGACAGAAATCATGCGTTAACCCGCTGTCCCACCCGAAGAGTCATCCCTGGCTGGGCGTCTCAAACCAGAATTAGCGGCATCCCAAAAAAAGCGACTCGGAATCGCTTTACCAGAGGGCTGTAACCCCTGCAAAACATCCTGTAAACCCTCAATGGAAACAGCCTTTGACTCACGTACCTTATGCCATACAGAACGGGACATCATCACTGTGTGACTTACTTCTGTGGCATCAATTTCCCGTAAATAACTTTCGCGCTCAGGCTGATAGTCCAAAGAGGCCAGCTGTAGGGTTTGGTTGGATGCCCCTTGCAACACCTGAGCCATTTGAGCCATGAGCTCTGGATATAGCCAAGTGTAGGCAGGATGGACGGTGAGTTTTGCCCGATTCGGTTGCTCAGTATCCTGGGAGAGACGCAGACTAAAGTAGCCAATGGCCGCCTTCCGCTGGGGTTCAAATACATAAGCTGAAACTGACTCAGACTGACCTAGCCAACGCTGCACTTGGGCTCTCACACCAGCAATGGAGCGCGTCCGAAAGTCCTGAATCTGGTGATCAAACACCTGACGCAACTGAGGTGGCATCGACGCTGTTTCCAGGTGGTAAATCAGCTGGGCATCAGCGTTGCTGACCGGCAATAGATTGGGTAAATCTGGCTCATTTTCCGCCAGACTGGTAATTTGCTCTGCGTCTATGGACCAGTAGGTGACATAGGCCAGGGGCTGAAACCCATTTTGGCGATAGAGGCCTAGCCCAAACTTATCTTGGATACTGGTTTCACTGATCCAGGTGTGGGCCTCAACAATGGTTTCAAAGCAGTGGCGCAGCAGCAAACTGGCCAAGTCTAGGTTCAGGGTTAGGACCTCGTCAGAGGATGCTTTCACCATCACCTGGTCAATCCGCCAGGTGCTGCGCGTAGAGTTAAATGGCGAAACCTGAATCACACCCTGGGTAGTATGTTTACAGCCAGCAGCAAAGGTAATGGTCTTGGGCTGTAGAGGATTTACCAGACGAGATAAACGCTGCCAAGCCTCTTTGCCAAACAGATGTCCCGAGTCGAGTACGGGCTGATTTTTGGTAAATGCGCCACAGGTAACCACCTCTGAGCCACCATCGGGCATCAGCTTTTCTAAGTCACGAAAATGTACGGGACGAACCGCAATGGAGTCAGAGAGGTTAACGGGTGTCATAGGACCAAAATATGGACAAAATCCCTAGGATTTAGGATGAATCAAGACTACAGGAGTCTGTTCATCAGCGTTACCAGCCGGATTATCGAGCAGAGCACTCGTTATCAAGTCTACGTCAGTGCTAGGTGTAGCTGCTAATATTTTAACCGCTTTCAAATCATTGACATCGACAATGGCCGCTTTCAGGCCAGTTACGTCATAAATATCTTGAACAATTTTTTCAGGGTTGTCTGGACCCAGCACAATGAATTGGTCGTAGGGGGGTAAGGTGCCGGTGACATCATCAATCAAGCGGGCCTGCTCACCTGCAAGTACGTAAAACATGCCAGCACGACCCAAGAATTTCTTTGCGATCGCACCCACCACAAAGGCATACACCACCCGCCATGGTCCCACCAGATCCACCAGGGTTTGCATACCACAGGCCGTCGCCAGACTAGATGTGGGCATAAAGAAATAGCAAATCCGCTTCGCTACCCAGCCTGGTTTAATGCTACTGGGGTGTCGCCACCGACCCTGCATAATGGCCACCGGCGTTTCCCCAATGGTGACAATGTCCCCCGGCTTAGCAAAGGGCTCCACATAGCGCTTCACCGTATCAATGGGATTATCCAAGGGTCCCAGCAGATGAGTGGGAATCGGCAACACGTCTGCTTTTGGTGTAGACCGCCAGTTTTGAGGAGCATCGGGGTCAGGGTACTTCAGGGGCACCACCACATTGCCCATTTTGGGAATGCGCCCCTCAGGGCCATAGGTGAGATAATGCACCTTGACCCACAGAGCCTTGAGCTTAGACAAATCAGGCCCCTGGATATCTACTTTAATCTTCAACCCTGTGGATTTAGCGGTTTTGACAATGTAGGCAAACCAATAGTTATCGGGCCTAGCAGGAGCATCTGCGTGATTCGATACTAGCTTTGCTTTGACCGTGATGCCATCCAAGCTGGTTCCTGACAGTAGCTCTGTCTCGACGGAAATCTCCGGCACCATAATTTCTAAGGTGCGCGTCAGATTAATCAGCGAAGGTTCACCCTCAATGACATAGTGCTGGGGCTCTCGCGTAGTAATTGTCCATTTGCCAGATTCCAGCTCTAACTGATTGCCAGGGCGACTCTGATACTGCCGTTCAATTAGTAACCAAACTGCCAAGACTAGCAATATCGCCAGCGTGCCCAAAATGCCTGCCATTAGCGGGTTGCTCCTCTGCCATAACCATGGCTATCTATTATGAGTGGTGCAGCCATAAACCCAACTTAGGATTTACTTTGTACATCCGTAAGATTTGTATCGTACTCTCGGGTCTGAAGCAATTGGCTGAATAACTGAATAGCATACAAAGTACTCATTGGAGCTAAGTCATTAACCTAGCCAATCTTTAAAATCGGCAGGAAAAAACTCTGGCTCTTAGGACTTTTGCTATCAGGCATTGCTGCAACCATGAAGTGTCCTTTGATATGCGGTGTTATTGATTAAACTTTTGCTCCAGAAAAACTATCAGAGGACTTTGCGAAAGGATTTTGTGAGTTGTTTTACTCTGACTCATTGGCAGCTGCGATCGCACTTTGATAGAGCCTTGGACTAATTCGAGTTCCTTGGTCAATTAAAGCCACCAAAATATCTTTAACGCTATCAATGACTCCTCGCTGCTTTGCCACCAATAACGTGCCAACAGTACCTACTACCGGTAAGTTACGAGATAGAGCAACTCGACGAGCATCCAAATCATCTAACAATAGCTGATCTGCCTGATGTTCTTCAGCCAAAATCATGGCTGCACATTCCCCTTTACCCAGTCGAGTAGCATTTTGAAGCTCAATCACTCGATCAGGTTGCCTAACAGCGTGTACCCTTAGCCAATCCAAAGACTTCACTTGAGCAATAGCTGGGTGATTGCCTGTAGTAACTTCATCGTATACCTCTCTCGGAATACGGATTTCACCATAAACTCGATGCAGTAAATCAAGGTGACCCACCTTGGCTAACTCACTGAGGGGCGTAGTATCCGAGACCACTATCACAAATCAGTTGCCTCCATCCATCCTGTTTATGGCTTGTGTCACTTCCTGTACAAGCTCTTCCTCACTTTGCGTGGGGAAAGGCGAGATGTCATAACTTGCCATCAGGGCAGATAATTGCCAGCGGTCAATGGCCAGTTGCTCAGCAGCATGACCAGCACTGATATCGCCATGCTTTAAGAGCACCATAATAAAGGCTTCTCTGGCTTTGCTCTCAGCTTCTTGCCGATGCACTTCTGCCAGCTCAGGTAGCGAAAACGTGAACTTAATCTCTGTAGGCTGGACAAGCATGGTTCATCGGGGAAAGGTCATTCTTGCTTTATTGTGACATCGGTGTTTTGAAACCGACATACCTAAAGTGCTAATTGAAGAGACCCGAATTCCAGCTAAAGACTTCGCCGACCTATAGATGCCAGCTATCAGATGCCGATGTCTCCAAGTACTTGAAAAATCGGCATTTCTCAACACATCTACTGCAATAGCTCAAATAGGCCATCATCCAGCTCATATCCAAGTGTACGTACCATCAGTTTGAGTTTTTCAATGCCATCAATTTGGTTATCCTTAAGCCACTGGGCAATGGTAAACACTTTGCCCATCACAAAAATCTCTAGAGCTTCTGGGTTATAGCGAATGCCATCTAAGGGGCTGAACTGATGGGGCACTAGCATGGCTGCATACCGGCCCAACTCACCCGACTCAACATCTAGAAACAGGGGTAGCCAGGGATATTGACTATCGAGCCGAATAAACCATAGCCGTACTTCAGGAAGCTCAGACAGCTCGCGGGGGTCATTGGCCTCGCGGGGATAATCGATAGCAAAACTCAGTTTAAAGTCGGTTTTCCAATCAACTTGACTCAAGGTACTTTGGGCCATTGTCAGGTCCAAAGTCTGAAGGTGCGCAGCATCGATAACAATGGATTGAGGCATGGTGGGGGAGATAAAACAGTGAAGCAGATGAAACAGATTACAGTGTGCCTTGCTGTGGAAGACTTTACTAGGGGGTCAGCCGGGTCTTGACTACGACCTCCGTTTCCAGACCATACTGCACGATATATACGTTTTTATGCCGATGACCACATCTCCTATTCGCGTCTGTATCACCCTGGGAACACGCCCTGAGGCAATTAAATTGGCCCCAGTGATTCAACAGTTTCAGAAAACACCAGATTTTGATACTCAGGTTGTACTCACGGGGCAACATCGGGAGATGGTGGACCAGGTCATGCAGCTATTTGGGCTTCAGGCTGACCGGGATCTGAATATCATGCAGCCTAAGCAAACCCTGTCAGACATTACCTGTCGCAGTTTGCAAGGCTTACAAACACTTTTTGAAGAACTACAGCCTCACATCGTGCTGGTGCAGGGGGATACAACCACTGCTTTTGCCGCCGCTCTCGCCGCGTTTTACCAGAAGATTCCCGTGGGGCATGTGGAGGCCGGACTCCGCACTGACAATATTCTTAATCCGTTTCCTGAAGAGGCCAATCGTCGCTTGGTCTCCCAGATCACAACGTTGCATTTTCCACCTACTGACAAATCGGTGGCCAATCTAGCCGCCTCGGGCGTCAGCGGTACTGTCCTTAAAACTGGCAATACCGTTATTGATGCCCTACAAACCGTGGCCTCTAAGGCTCCTGCCTGTGATGTCCCTGGGCTAGATTGGACAGCCCATCGCGTCATTCTAGCCACCGTACATCGCCGGGAGAACTGGGGGGAGCCGCTACAGGATATTGCCAGGGGGTTTCTGCAAGTATTAGACAAATTCGAGGATACGGCGTTGCTGCTGCCGTTGCACCGCAACCCAACGGTAAGAGAGCCCTTAAAAGCGGCCCTCGATCACCACCCTCGCACATTTTTGGTGGAGCCGCTGGACTATGGCCAGCTAGTGGGAGCCATGCAACGGTGTTATCTACTGATGACGGATTCTGGTGGATTACAGGAAGAAGCCCCTGGCCTTGGGAAACCTGTTCTTGTCTTGCGGGAAACAACGGAGCGACCTGAAGCAGCGGAAGCGGGCACAGCCAAACTCGTAGGCACCGACCCAGAGATGATTATTACCGAAGCAGCAAAGTTACTAAGGGATCCAGGGGCTTACGATGCCATGGCCCGAGCCATTAACCCATTTGGGGATGGTAAGGCATCAGAACGCATCGTCCAAGCAGTATTGGCTTATTTCAACAGCTAAAAACTAGGAGCCTTCCCCACGTTTCTGGGCTTCATCTAACAAACTCTTTTTAGATGACTTTAATTCTTTCCACAGACTTTTAATCTGCTGGTAGGCCTCTTCAGACGAGATTTTGCCCCCTGTTTCTAGATTGCAAATCAGTGAAATTCGGGTGGCAAACTCTTGCAAATTAGCGTTGAACACCATCCGTTCAGGCGAAAATTCCCCATGGTAAGAAGCACGGGGCATAATAAAGTCTTGCTTTTGTTCGTTAGGTTCATCAACCAACGGAAAGTCCTCTGATTAGGGCAGTTGACAGATGTCTATACATCTACTGATCATACCAATGGCTTCAGATATCGGCGTATATTCTAAAGGTTACTGGATCATTGGCTGCACAAGTACCATGTCGTCGGTACGGCCAATTTCGCGGTAAGGGGGCAGCGTATCTAAATGATGGACTTCAGCAAGAACGTAAAGATTATCCTGCCAGCGATCAAGCAAAGGTTGACTCGATAGGGTAGGGATGTTGCGATCGCAATAAAAATTTAGACTCGGTCGCCCATAGCTAAACGTCGTTACCACCTCAGCTTCAGGCGGAACATGCTGTTTTACCATCGCTGCCACTGGCTTAACTGCATAGGCCTCATTTAGCTCCCACAGCCAAAAATCAGACCCCACCAATAGCAACAGCGTCAGGTATAGGCCTATCATCAGGGTCAAGCACCACCGCGCTCGTCGTCGCCATAGCTGCAAACCTGTCCAGCCCGCACTCATCCCTAAGACAATACCAATGGCGATCAGCGTTGGTTGCTGATCGGCCACGCCCAAGTAAACACCACCACCCAGGGCAACCACACTAATTAAGGCCAAAAGACCAATCGCCCAACGGGGCGATTTTTCCCAGGCATGATGCAAATAGGCACCAATGGCTAGAGCCACAAACGGATATAGCGGCATGATGTACCAGGGTAGCTTGGTACCCATTAGAGAGATAGCCCCCAGATATATCGCAGTGCCCACCAAAACCAGCTGCCCCCAAGGGCGATTGCGCTGTCGCCAGGCTAAGCACACACCGCCAGGCCAAAACATCAGCCAGGGAAAGCTATATTTCAGCAGTTCCATCAGGTAATACCAGGGCGGCTGCTGGTGATCCTCAATTGCCGAGGTCACTCGTTCAAAGGACTGAGAAACAAAGTGCCCTTGCCAGTAAACATTGCCGTAGCGTAGCAGCTGAGCACCATACCACAGTAAAACTGGCAAACTGCCTAAAACCAGACCTAGCCATAAATAAGGATTACGTAGCAACCAGTGGCTGGCAGATTGTCGCCCCAACCCCACAGTCTGTATAGCAAAAAACTGTATAGCAAAAAACACCAGGGCGATTACGCCCAGCAGAATCACTAAAATCCCCTTGGTTAGCGCAATCAGCCCCAGACAAACACCAACACCCAGGGCATATGCCGGTCGCTTGCGCGCCTTTAACCCCCACAACAGCAACAGCAAAAACAGCGTCACCGCCACCCCATCTCGCATGGCCAGGCGACCATGACGTACTACGGGTAGAAGCGTCAAGAACACACCAGCTGACAGCAGCGCCGGTCGCCGCTGCTGAAATACTTCTCGCCCCACCCAATACAGCAGCGGTATAGCTAGGGCACTCACCAGAGCTGGCAACAACCGCGACGTCCATTCTGAAACGCCCCCCAGATACCCCGTCGCCATTAACCACTCCACCAGAGGAGGCTTATTCAAATAGGCATCGCCATAGAGTGTGGGATAAATCCAATCACCGCTGACCGCCATACCTCGGGCGACAGCGGCAATGGTGCCCTCATCCCAGTCCCGTAGGGGTAGCATGCCTAATCGCCACCAGTACAGCAAAACAGCCGCTAGGGTAAGCCAAACTCCATCTAGACTGACTATTCGAGATAGGGCACCGACAGCAGTAGAGCGGTTTAACTGACGGGATTCGTTTACCTGATCAATCACGACAATTCAACCTATACAGTGGCACAATAGCCACTGATCAATCACGACAATTCAACCTATACAGTGGCACAATAGCCACTGATCAATCACGACAATTCAACCTATACAGTGGCACAATAGCCACTGATCAATCACGACAATTCAACCTATACAGTGGCACAATAGCCACTGAATCAATCACGACAATTCAACCTATACAGTGGCACAATAGCCACTGAATCAATCACGACAATTCAACCTATACAGTGGCACAATAGCCACTGAATCAATCACGACAATTCAACCTATACAGTGGCACAATAACTACGCCCTATCATATTCCTCTCCCCATGACCCGCTGGCAATTGGGACCTGGTTGGCTCGCTCCAAAATTACCCGCCCTGATCAAAGCAGAGCACTGGCACTGGCTCGTTCTTTTGGTGTGGATAGTGCCCTTGTTATTAGCCGGTTTTTTTGACCTTGATCACCAGAGTCTGATGGCGCACGACGAAGGACTATACGCCCGTCGCGCCAGGGTCATTGTCGATTCGGGAGATTGGATTCATCCTTGGGCCACACCACACCATAAAACCCCTGGTCCCTATTGGGTTGTGGCTTTATTTATTCAGCTGTTAGGGCGGCACGAAGTTGCTGTACGTCTACCCAGCGTCTTGGCCAGCATTGGCTGCCTTTGGCTCACCTACAGCATTGGCCGCCGTCTGTTGAACCCTACTGCTGCCCTACTGGGGGCACTTTCTCTGGGCGTAGCTCCCCTATGGCTACAGTACAGTCGTTTAGCCACCCCAGACGTTCTGTTTACAGGACTCATTTTGCTGGCGATCTGGCTCATGCTAGCGGCAGAAAGGCAACATGCAGGGTCCAAACATTGGTTTTACCTAGGCGCAGGCATCACCCTGGGCATAACAGTCCTCATCCGCAGTGCATTGGCCGCTGTTCCCATTGCCTGTTTGCTGCCCTACCTAATGCTTTCGGGTAGACACCACTTAAAACAGTGGAGTCTCTATTTGGGTGGGTTGATCGGCCTATTGCCAACGGTAACCTGGCTCTGGCTCTGCTGGCGACGGTACGACATGACCGTCATCAATGCTATCGTCAATTTTCCAGTCAGTCAGGGATTGACAACCGACCGGGTCAAATCTCCGCTGTTTTATTTGTTCAACCTGCTGGTCAATGATTTTCTCTGGATCTTTTTTGCCCTGGCAGCAGCCGTTTTACTAGGGCTGAGGTTTCTAAAGACCACCGCTAAAGTCACCTACGTATGCCAGCCACAAATTTCGTTATTGCTGCTCTATCCGCTTCTATATCTGGGTTTACTGAGTTTTGCTTCTACAAAATTGCCCCACTATGCCATTCCTACATATCCCTTTCTAGCCCTGCTGACCGGGTACACCATGGAGAGATTGCTCACGTCCTCTCCTAGCATCACCATGAAACGCCTGCTGACAACTGCCAATGGTCTACTGGTGGTCTTGGGGACAGTATTGATAGCTACAGGTGGTCTGGCACTTGTCACAGACATTCTGCCTGGCACCGATGACATTCGCCCCTATGCACCGATTGCGCTCGGCCTGGGGCTTGGCTGGCTGGCTGCTGGCGTGCTGTGGTTTCGCACGTCTCAGTCTCAGAAGCAACCCATACTGCTCAGCTGGCTTGTGCTACTGCTGTTAGGGCATTGGTTAGGGTTAACAATTGCCTGGGGAACAGCCGACTTAGGCAACATTAATCCTGAAATGAAGGCCCTGTTAATTCGGGATGACATTCAACCTATTTTACAAACTGAAGCTGTCGATTTTTCCCCTGGGCTTAACAGCAAACGCAGTACCCTGCTCAGGTTTTATACCCCCAACCCTGGGGACAAATTAGATACTCTGGAAGAAATCGGTACCAATGACTATATCTGGATTGAAGATAATGAATTGCCTACAATCACAAAATCCTATGATTCTTTGGGACAAATCGAGCAAACACACTTGATCCGTATTCTTGCTCAGTAATATCAGTATTTTCTCTGCAAAAGCTTAAGGATTTAGGACAGAGTTCAGGAAACTATTGATATGAGCCCATACACCAGGACATTAGCATGCTCTTGATATCTAGAGAGCATTGATTTCATTTGCGCTTTTTGGCTTTCCAGGTGCCGCATAGACGTAATGGGTTTTGCATTGTTTGGTACAAACGCGATGTTTTATTTATTCTTCAATCGATTGATCTATGCTGGCTAGATTATTTAGTCCGCAGCAGCATCCTCAAAAGGATATACAGTGGTGGCCTGGGCTGGCGTTCAGCCTTTTTTTTGCCTTTTTCTATGGCTATTTAGCTATGCAGAAGGGGTTTTCAGCCCATTACGTGATCCAAGATGACGCCCGACATTATCTGTTTTGGATGGAACGCTGGCGGGACGCTGATGCTTTTCCCAATGATTTAATTGCTGATTATCTCCAGTCTATTACCCCCGTAGGCTATAAGCTGTTTTATCGCATTGCCAGCAACCTACATTTACAGCCTGAGTGGTTTGCCAAGGTGATACCCATGTTCCTGGGTATGGTTGCGGCGGGCTATTACTACGGTTTAACCCTGGCTATTTTCCCAGTTCCCGCCACTGGAGTGATGGCATCGGTGATGCTAAGCCAGCATATTTGGTGTACTGACGATGTCGTATCAGCATCGCCGCGAGCGTTTATTTATCCGCTGTTAATTCCACTGTTGTTTTATTTTGTGCGACGACGGTGGTTGGTGAGTTTAGTCTTTTTAGGCTTATTGACCCTTTTCTATCCGCCGGTTGCTGTGGTTGCAACAACGCTGTACGCAGCCCACGCCGTGGATTGGGCAACCCTGCCTGCCAAGTGGTCTCAACCCTGGGTAACGGTTCACCATGGCCGACTGAGGGTTGCGATCGCAGCATTCATCCTCGCCGCGCTGTGCATCTTGCCCACCTATGCTCTGGCAAACCATGCATTTGGGCCAGTGGTGACCATGGCTGAGGCACATACCATACCAGAATTTCAGCCAACAGGCCGTCACTCCTTCTTTAGAGAAGGCATCTCCCGCTACTGGCTGGTTTTGTTTGGGGGCCATGGAGCCATTCTCAAGCGCACAATTTTTACGCCAGTCACCCTGGTCGCAGCCCTATTTTTAATCCCGATGCGATGGAGTAAGAGATTTTCACCATCAGGATTAAGCGCCATAAGTCCTGCAATTCACGTTTTTACTAAGTTGATTTTGGTTAGCTTGGTCTGGTTTATCGCCGCTTATGCTCAGGCTTTTAAGCTACATATGCCTGGACGCTACACCAGCCACTCCATCATGCTGGCTATCCCCATCTTGGCCGCCATCGCCTGGACCGTCATCCTAGCAGCCATTTGCAAACGCCGCCGCCAGCTCAAGTTAGTGGCCCCAATCGCCATATTGCTCGTGGTCGTGCCCTTATTTTTCTACTACCCGCTATTGCTGAAAAAGTTTCCCAAAACCCTCTACATGGCTGGCCAAGAAGCGCCGATTTATGAATATCTACAAACCCAACCTCAAGACACCCTGATCGCCTCCATCGATTACGAAGCCGATAATATTCCTGTCTTTGCTAGACGCTCCACCCTGATCGCCCCTGAATATGCCACGCCTTTTCATCTGGGCTATTACCGTCAAATCCGACAGCGAGCGGCTGATTTATTAAAGGCCCACTACACCAGCGATAAAACTGAGCTGACAACCTTTAGCAATCGCTATGGCATAGATTTTTGGCTGGTGAACAAAGGCGCTTTCTCCGCTGACTATTTAGATCAGCATCAATATTGGGCCAATAACTATCAGCCATTAACGGCAAGGGTTGTGCAACAGGTCAGGGATGATACCAGTGTGTTACAGACCCGCATTGAACCTTGCGCAGTGGTAGAGACAGCGCGCTTTTGGCTAGTCAACAATGCCTGTGTGCTAGAGCAACAGCTGTATGCTGGCGCAACAGGTGACAGCAACAGCACAATAGCAGCGACAGTTAGCAGTATGATTGATGGCGCTCCCAAGTCTCATAATCTACATGACGCTTCGTTTGCCACGCCAGCTGGTCAGCCTCTATAAATCACCCTGGACAGCCGTCATCATTATTGCTGTGCTGGGTCTAATCGGCACACTCAACCACAGCATGTGGCGTGATGAGATGAACGTTTGGCTAATCGCGCGGGACAGTCCATCCTGGGGAGCCTTTGTTGAGAATATTCGCTACGACCGAGCCCACCCCGGTCTTTGGCATCTGCTGGTGGCGATGCTTTATCACCTGTTTGACCATCCCGTCTCCATGCAGGTATTTCATTGGCTGCTGGCCATGGGCTCAGTGCTGCTGATTTGGCGATGTAGCCCCTTTACTCAATGGCAGAAATGGCTGTTTACCTTTGGCTATCTGCCGTTCTATGAGCACCTGCTGATTGCCCGCAACTACGCTGTGGCCATGCTACTGTTATTCGCTATTTGCGCCCTTTGGCCGCAGCGACAGCGGGCTTATTGGCCCCTGGCAGGCTTGCTGGTGCTATTGGCTAATACTAATGTGTATGCGTTTTTGATTGCGATCGCACTTGCCCTTACTCTGGGGCTAGAACTTGTCTTTGACGCTAAACTTCGCCATAACTGGCTAGATATCCTATGCAGCGGCGGGTTGATTATAGCGGGCTACGCCATGGCTCTGCATTTCATCTTGCCCCCCAGTTATGTCGCTACTCAAGCCCTAGAGAGCTATGTCACTGGGTTAGACATCCGTCATTTACTACGAGCCATTGGCCGTATCTTTGGCGGCTACTACGTGATTATCCCCAACGGTCGGCAGTATCTAGATCTACTAGTCTGTGGCGTCCTTGCCCTTGGTTCTTGCTGGCTGGTGTGTCTCAAGCTTGTGAAAAAGCCCTATCCACTGGCGTTTTATTTGCTTGGTAACGGCATTATTTTAGGCTTTACCTACGCCAAGTTTATGCCCAGCGCTATTCGGCATTTTGGCAACTTCTATCTCATTCTAATAGCTGCTTTATGGTTAGCTCATTACTACCCGCCAACCACGGCTATCACCCAATATTTACCAAGCCTTGAAAAGCAACAGCAAACATCTCAACACTGGTTTAACCGCATGTTTGCCACTGTTTTGATAGCTCAGTTGCTAGGCGGTATTTTCATGTTTGTGATGGACTTCACCATCCCCTATTCAGCGAGTCGAGCTACGGCTGCCTACATGCGGCAGGCCAATCTCCAAGATGAATTTATCGTGGCTAGCCGAGATGCTCAAATGGCATCTTTAAGCGGCTATTTTGGTCGATCATTTTATTTTCCAGAACGTCAGGCCATCGGTAGCTACACCCTATTTTTCAAGGGCGTTCGCAACGAGGTTGATCATCCAGAAGTGATTCGACAGGTGAAGCAGCTCATGCTTGAACACCCCAAAATTCTGCTGGTGCTTACCAAAAAACTAGAAGAACCGACACCAGGCCTAACAATTGAACCCATCGAGCAATTCACAAAGGCCTGGCAAAACGAAGAGTACTACCTCTATTGGGTAACTTCAGCAAACATGAAAGGGGAGCAACCGGGTAACTCTTTAAGCCGGGAAACGAGCAGGTCTTAGAGAGCGTATAAATAAGCACATTGAATTGCGATGGCCCAAAAAATAGCTCTGCAGCAATGCTCAGAGCCGTGTATCGTGTCCGATGCAAAACAAAATCGGGAACGATGAGTCTTACTATACGAGAGCGCAGCCAAAAAGTGGCTGGTTATATCAAAACGGAAACACATCTGGGCATCGAGTCGATAGCGTCGGCGCTTGGCATCAGTAAAAGCAGTGTGCACCGTCATCAGCAGGGGATAGAGCGTCGCAACCAGTATGCAGAATCGGACCTGTGGGAAACCGCGAGTGGGTCAGCTTGGCTAAAACGTCTGGTGCTAGGTGTGCTCTACCACTTTGGCATAAAGCACGGTATCGGAGCCGAGAGCCTATGCGAGTTTTTTAAGTCGGTTCATTTAGAGACCCATGTGGGTGTTTCAGCCAATGCCCTGCGTCAATTGAAACACCGTGTTGAAGACGTCATTGTCATCTACGAAGTCTCTCAATCTGAGCAATGTCAACCTCTCAACAAACTCGGCATCTGCCTCGGGGGAGATGAAACCTTTTTTGGACTGCCGATCCTGGTGCTGGTGGAATTGGCGAGTGGGTTTATCTTTACAGAAGTTGAATGTGAGAATCGTCAGTATGAAACCTGGTGTCACCAGCTAGAGCAGTGGTGGCATCCGTCCGACTGGGAATGCCACTTTATGGTCAGTGATGGGGCTCGTGCGTTAGTGAAACTTGCCATCGCTGGTCTGGGCACCGTCAGTGTGGCCGATTTGTTCCATGGAATGCGAGCCTTAGCTCGTCCTATCGGGAGTGCATTGGGACGTCAACTGGCTCAGGTTGAAAAACAACTCGACACCCTCCAACAGCAAGTGAACCAAACCAAACCCAAGGTCAAACAACAAACTTTGTGTGTCCAGCTAGAGACGCTGACGCAGCAATATCAACAGCTTGAACAAGATCAGTTTACCTATCATCGCGCCTTGGCCGATATTAGCCAATCGGTTCATCCTTTCACCCTGGATACCGCTCAATGGCAACTGTTTGACGACTTAACAACCCAGTTAGCGGCTCCGTTGACGACCCTGACTCACCTAGCAAAGCTCTATGGAGGGGATAAGGCGCAACACGCGATTGACACCTTTGAAGCTCAGATTCCTCAGTTCGCCAACGGGATTCATGCCTGGTGGCAGTGGGTGATGCAGGCCTTAGCCACTGAAACTCAGGAGATTGACACTCAAAATTGGGTTCTCACTGCCTTGTTGCCCTGGGTGTATTGGACTCAACAGACTGATAAAACCCGCAAACCTCATCTCAAAGCACGCTATCAACAGGCCACCAGTGATGCCTATGATCAGCTCATGGCAGATGCCATGACCCTAAAGCTAGACGACACTCAACGGCAATACTGGGTCCATTGGTGCCAGTGGATGTGTGCCAAGTATCAACGCACCTCCTCGGCGGTCGAGGGGCGTAATGGCTATCTATCTCAACGTCATCAGGCCAATCGTGGCTTTTCGGCACAGTCCTTGAAGGTGCTCACCATTATTCACAATTTTGACCTTAAACGTCCCGATGGCACGACCGCTGCTCAAAGACTCTTTGGACACCCATTTCCAGACCTATTTGAATGGATCCTCAGTACTATTAATGAGCTACCCATGCCTAGACGGTCATCTAAAGCACATCAGACAAACCCCTTGCACGTAGAGCTTTTCCCGGCTTAAGTTGTTACCCGAGCAACCCTAAGCTTCTTCAGTCTCAGGCGCATCAGACGTATCGGTCACATCAGGAGGAGCGACCGTCTCTGCCGGTGGAGAGTCTGCTTTAGCCTGGGCACGCTGCTCACGCTTTTTACGCTCAGCTTCTAAAATATCTTTCATCACTTCCTGAGCCTGGGCCATTTTGTCCAGGTTGCTCCGATAGAGCTCCAGGTCCTTATCTACTTTTTCAGCTGGCAATGCCAGCATTTCGGCAGCGGTTTTTAGCATCTCCTCGCGGCTGTCCTTATCTTCCAGAGAAGATATATCAACAGTCTCAAATAGGGTGTAAAGACCCACGGCCATCAAGCGAGTGTACTTTGCACTGGCTTGGGTAGCCACCACGTGAAGCTTGTTTTGCAAACCATTACCATCCGTAGTTTTGGCACTGGCGAGCTGAGTATTGAGATCGCTCAGCGATAGGTTAGCAAGATCAGATTTCAAGGCCTCAGCATCCTGGCGATACTGCTGGGGATCACCCTCCACTGCCTGACAGATGGCCGAAAGAATGGACTCCTTATCCTGCTCAGGCTCATACCCCACCATGAACCGATCAAAACTAGTTATCACACCCAGGGCATAGAGGGGGTTATAAACAAAATCAACATTTACCGAAAGCAGATGCATCTCCACCATCAGCTCTTCAATCACTCTCCGATACAGAGAATTGATTGGACGAGAGTGGTAATTGTAAAAGGCTCGCTTGGTATCGGAAACCGTACGGAGATTAGTCACAGGTGGGGGTAATAAAACGTTAGACATCATTTTCTACTGCGGACGACCTTTTGCCAAGAATCCTATGATCTAGGCGAAATAGTATTTTGCGTGATGGATGCCTATACCACCTTAACGAAATTAACGGCTTATCTCACAGACAAGTCGAGCAATCATTGCTAATGTGTGGCTTCAATCAACTAGCGCTTAGACTCCTATGTTCGTTTTTAGATTCAATTCTGAAAAAACGATCAGAACTATAAGTGCCTGCACTCCAGCGCAGAACGAACAGGGAACCCATGAGTCGCGAGCTTTAGACTCGCCTCAAGACCCACCTAAAAAATCATGGGTTCAGGTGCTGCCTTAATGGCTTCTTCTTCACTGTCGTAGATGGCGAATACAGAATCCATCATAGTCACTTCAAAGACTAGCTTCGATTCTGGATGAACATTACACAGCTTAAAGCTCCCTTGTAGCTTATCAGCATCGCGCATACCTGCTACCAGGGAAGTCAACCCAGAGCTATCAATAAAATTAACTTGACCGAGATTAACGATGATATGGGGAGTGGTATTGACAATACATTCCTGAAGCTTCAAGCGAAATTGCCAAGCTGTAGTAATGTCTAGTCGCCCCTGGGGTGAAAATACAACGATACTGTGATTGCCTTCAGGAGGGTTGACGATTCTGTGCTCCATAGTCACCGGCCCTTCATATCTAAATGTCTAATGTCTGACGTGCACACTGAAAATTGCGCTCATACGTACCATGATGCCCGTACAATCAGGAGAAAGGACTGAAATGTCAAATGCTTACGACAAATTGCGGGTTTTTATTGGCATTCAGTATGACTGACTGTATGAAAGTACAGCGTGATCAGAATAACGTGCATACAAGTATGCATAAAAATGCAGACCACATCAGGATATTTACGCACTCAATCACACCTAATCTTGAGGTAAGGTGACTCACCTTGTCCTGTATATCTATTGATGCGTAAAGGGGGCATGTAGTTCCAAACATTCCCAAAAGCGATGGCAGAAAGTTACCAAAACCTAAAAAATAAAATGAGCCAACCTGAGAGCAATGTATCTCACAAAGAACTCACAGATTGACTCATCCTCAGAAGGAGTCATATATTAAAGGCTTGGCCTCTTTTCTAAGCGTCCCAATTAACCCAGTCTTGAGGCTTCAGAAACGTATCGTAAAGCTTTGCTTCAGGAGTTCCTGACTCAGGTGCATAGCTATATTCCCAGCGCACCATGGGAGGTAACGACATCAGAATCGATTCAGTACGACCGTTGGTTTGTAGGCCAAAAATGGTGCCACGGTCATAGACAAGATTGAACTCAACATAACGACCACGGCGGTAAAGCTGGAAGTTACGCTGATGCTCTCCGTACTCCGTATTGCGACGTTTCTCAACAATTGGAATGTAGGAGGGTAAAAATGCATCGCCACAGTCAATGGCAAACTTGAATAAATCTTCCCAATTGCGCTGCGCTGGCTGTCCTACTTGCTTGCTGTGTTGGGCAGCAGGTCCTTCTGGCTTTGGCCCACGATAAAGCTCACCAGTGCCGTCCTGATAGTCAAAGAACACACCGCCAACACCGCGAGTCTCCTGACGATGCTTCAGGTAGAAATACTCGTCGCACCACAGCTTGAACGTATTGTAGTACTCAGGATGGTTGCGATCGCATGATTCCTTAAGCGTGCGGTGGAACTGCACCACATCTTCCTCAAAGGGATAGTAGGGAGTCAGATCAATACCACCACCAAACCACCAAACTGGGCCAGCTTCAAAATAGCGATAGTTGAGGTGAACCGTAGGCACATAGGGATTGCGAGGATGCAACACCATTGAAGTGCCTGTCGCATAAAAGCCATGACCTTCAGCTTCAGGTCGCTGCATCAAGATGGAGGGAGGCAACCGATCACCCCACACCTCAGAGAAGTTCACACCGCCTTGTTCAAAGACATCGCCCTGCTTCATCACCCGTGAACGACCACCGCCACCATCGGGGCGGGTCCACTGGTCTTCCATAAACTGACCGACACCATCAACCTCAGCCAGCTTCTGACATATGCGATCTTGCAGCCCTTTAAACCCTTGGCTTACACGCTCGCGTGAATCACTAGGGGGAGCAACCGGACTAGATACCTTCTGTGTAGAAGCGATGACCATGGCGATCTTGAACTAAAAAACAAATTTAATTAAGGCTAATGCTGCTTGCCATTGTTGAAAGCCCAGTGAGGTCAAAGACTTAGGAATGCAGCTAATAATCATAATGAATCATGATTTGAGACGTTTTAAACCAAGTTGACACACAGTGTGACAATCCTTGACAAAAGCCTAAACCTGTGTGAAACCTTCGTTTCCGCCCCTGTCCTTAGATCAGCAAATAGTTGAACTGTTAACCCAAGGTTAAAATGCCTTTCAATATAAAAACTTACGTGGTCAAGTCTTGATTAGTGAGTCCCTTTACAATCAGTATTTCTGTTTCAACATTTCAACAAGAGTGGAACAGAAATCATCGCCTAGGGCTACAAAAACTAAATTTGGCAGGCCACAGCCTTTAATTATGCTTCAACGCTGGTTTAAATCATTCCAACAGCATTTCCGTCGCCACAAGCCCCAGGCAAGCGGACAACTCGCTCTGAACCAGAGAAATCAAAGAATTTTAGAAAAGCACTATCAAGTTAGCAGCACAGCTTCGATCGAGGTGTTGTGGCAAAAGATCAATGATTTAGCAGATCTGGCATCCTGGCATCCACTGATCACCGCCACCAATGCCCCGATTGGCCAGGAAGCCAAGCCAGGATTGATTTATCGAGTGTTTGCCCATTGGGTACCGGTACCGATCAAAATTTTTGTAGAGAACGTACTCCCTGGTGAATACATCAGCCTGCGAATTTTTCCAGTACCAGGATTAGAAGAAAGAGCGATTTATCGTCTAGAGTCAGCCCTGTGCGGCACCCGTATTTCTTATTCCATAGAACTCAAGGGCTGGTTATCACCAGTTGCTTGGTCATTTCTACGTCCCTATGCAGCCAGGGTGGCCGACGCCTTAGCTCAAGCCGCTGAACAGGCCACTACGTCTGGCATAGTGGCCAATAAATATCGCGATATCTTTAGCTAGCTAGCAACAGGGTGGATATAGAGACATGATATCGAACGCCTCTATGTTTGCCTATTAAGGCTATAAAGACATTGCATATAACGTTTCCAATGCATCGAACATGACGTCCTAGAATGGACTGTAAACATTCTTTTAAGAATCCTATCCGTTCACATCTGTCTTTCACCAAAATGATGCCGACAACTGAGGCAATTCTGGACGTACTGCGCCCCGTCCAAGACCCTGAGCTACAGAAAAGCTTGGTAGAGCTCAATATGATCCGTAATGTGGCTGTCGATGATGGTCAGGTGAGTTTCACACTTGTACTAACAACCCCGGCTTGTCCACTTAAAGAATTTATTGTTGAAGACTGTGAAAAAGCAGTTAAAACCTTGCCAGGTGTAGCTTCTGTAGATGTAGAAGTCACCGCTGAGACACCTCAACAGAAGTCATCCCTTCCCGATCAACAAGGCATTGATAAAGTCAAAAATATTTTGGCTGTTTCCAGCGGTAAAGGTGGTGTTGGTAAAAGCACTGTAGCCGTCAATATCGCTGTTTCTCTTGCCAAAGCTGGAGCCAAAGTCGGCCTACTCGATGCCGACATTTATGGCCCCAACGCACCCATCATGATGGGTGTGAAAGAAGGTAACGTCGTTGTTAGAGACGGATCTGATGGCCAGCAGGAACTAGAGCCCGCCTTCAACCATGGCGTCAAATTAGTCTCTATGGGCTTTTTGATCGATCCTGACCAGCCCGTCGTCTGGCGCGGGCCCATGTTAAACGGCATTATCCGTCAGTTTTTGTATCAGGTACAGTGGGGTGAGTTAGATTACCTGATTGTAGATATGCCCCCTGGTACCGGCGATGCCCAGCTCACCATGGCCCAAGCCGTCCCCATGGCGGGTGTGGTGATTGTGACTACGCCCCAGGATGTAGCCCTATCCGACGCCCGTCGCGGCTTAAAAATGTTCCAACAGTTAAACGTGCGCGTGTTAGGCATTGTGGAAAACATGAGCTACTTTATTCCCCCCGATATGCCCGAAAAGACCTACGATATTTTTGGCTCCGGAGGTGGTGAAAAAGCTGCGGAAGCATTAGGGGTGCCCTTGCTAGGCTGTATACCCTTAGAAATGCCAGTACGAGAAGGTGGCGATGCAGGTAAGCCAATTGTCTTGGCCCAGCCCGAGTCAGCTTCAGCGGTCGCCTTAACTAAAATTTCTCAGCAGGTAGCAGCTAGGGTTTCGGTCGCAGCGTTAACGTAGGTATTCATTTATTGTGTAGGGACGTTCCCTGGAATGTCCCTACACGAAGAATTTTGCAATTGGTTTTGCATTTATGGCTCAAACCGCACTTCTAGGCAAATGGTTTCACCGTTGGTTGCATCCCTGGCGTGGGATTGACTGGCTGCTTCTGTTGTTTCCTGTAGGCATCACGCTCTTTTCGAGTCTGTTGATTGCCAGCACCAGGTTATATACCGGTGAGACCGACCTGGCCTGGAACCACGTGACTATGTGCGTGGTTGGCGTAGTTATGTGTATGTGGATCGCCCGTAGTCGCTATGAGTCTTTACTGGAATGGCGTTGGGTTATCTACTTAATTACCAATGTCTCCTTAGTGGCCGTAATGCTGGTGGGTACGGTGGGCAACGGTGCCCAGAGTTGGCTCAGCATTGGTGGCTTTAATATTCAGCCGTCAGAATTTGCCAAAATCGGCATTATCATTACGCTAGCGGCCACCCTCAAAGACCGAGAATCCACCACATTAGTCGGCTTGATAAAGGCACTGGCCATTACGGGAGTCCCTTGGGCACTGATTTTTTTACAACCAGACCTTGGCACCTCGCTTGTACTGGGTGCCATCGTTTTAGGGATGCTCTACTGGAGCAATATGAATCCAGGCTGGCTGGTGATTTTGGTGTCGCCCCTGGTGGCTGCAATTATCTTTACTCTGTCGATTCCTGTATGGATTGGCTGGGTAGTGCTGGCCGGAGTCATTGCCTGGATGACGTTACCGCTGCGATGGTATAGCACGTTGATCACCGTTGTCGTCAATTCCATTGCCGGTAAGATTGGCGAGTTGCTTTGGGGACTACTTCAAGATTATCAAAGGGATCGTCTGACTTTATTTTTGAATCCTGAACAGGATCCTTTAGGAGGTGGATATCACTTAATTCAGTCAAGGATTGCTATTGGCTCAGGTCAACTGTGGGGTCGAGGCTTATTCCACGGGACCCAGACTCAGCTGAGTTTTATTCCTGAGCAACATACGGATTTTATTTTCTCGGCCCTGGGTGAAGAGCTCGGATTTATGGGTGCCCTGGTCATGGTGTTAGTCTTTTGGTTTATTTGCCTGCGGCTGATTATTATTGCTCAGCATGCAAAGGACAATTTTGGCTCACTATTGGCCATCGGTGTGCTGTCAATGATTGTATTCCAGGTGGTGGTGAATATCGGGATGACCATTGGTCTAGCCCCGATTACGGGGATTCCGCTGCCGTGGATGAGCTATGGGCGATCGTCATTGCTGACGAATTTTATTGGCATCGGCATTGTGGAGTCGGTAGCGAATTTTCAGCATCGGTTGAAGTTTTAAGGCATCGGTTGTGAAGCTCTGGCCCACCCAGTTCAACACCCAGGTAGGTAGGGTTACCCCACACTCACATCTCTGGCATTTTTCAAAGGCCCTTATTAACCCAACATCACCAACTTGAGATAGCAGCAAAGGTTTTGGCGTTGTGGCAACCCAACCTACCGTTAAACTATTTATTGAAACTCTAGTGAAGCGACACCAATGATAATTTTGCCTGGCTCTCCTGTGAAGGTGACGAATGTAAACGATACATACTATGGGTTTCAAGGATTAGTACAGCGGATTACGGATGGTAAGGTGGCTGTGCTGTTTGAGGGGGGCAACTGGGATAAGCTAGTGACCTTCAGAATGTCTGAACTTGAGGTGGTTAAGCCTAAGCGCGGTAAGAAGAAGTAGGCGCTCGCTTGATGCTTGCCCAAGGATAAGGAAGGTACATTTTAGCCAGGGCACCCCCTACGGGATGTCTTTTTCTGGACAGGGTGCTAATGTACTGAAAACGTTTGTACTATGTAAACTATGCGTCTTCCTTTACCACAGCTGGCTGAGCGTGAGCGTCATCCGACCCACATTGCAGAGGTAATTGAAACGGCAACGACTGAGTTTTTGGCTCAATGTTTGGAGCCGGAAGATTTGAGTTTTCCGGCCATGCCACCCTTTGGTAGCTGGGTGAAGTCGTTTGATGAGGAAGCGGGCAATCAGATTTATGGGGTGGTTTACCATGCGACCACTAGCCCAATTGATTCGGTGCATCGGGCGCGGGCATTAGGGATGTCGCTGGAGGATTTACGTCAGCAGCAGCCGCAGATCTTTGCGATGTTGAAAACTGAATTTCGGGTGGCGATTGTAGGATTTGAGACGCCCGGTGAGCGCTACTATCAGCATTTGCCACCGCGACCACCACAGGTGCATCAGGCAGTCTATCGATGCGACCCGGATGAGGTAATCGGCTTTACGGAAGAGTTGGATTTTTTGCGGACACTGTTGCAGGTGAGTGCGGTGCCGAATGAGAGTTTGGTGGCCGCAGCGATTCGTGAGATTTATCAGCTACGGCAGTTTGAACGCGATTGGTTGGTGCTGGCTGGTCGAACGGTTGGGACTTTGCTCAAGGATGATTATGATCGACTGCGGATGATCCTCAATCAGATTCATCCTTAAACTGGCCAGCCAATCTTCTGACCAAATTGCAGCGCCTCCTGTGATGGACTTTACATTAAACCCAGAGGACGCAAATAGATTAGCCATAACAATAACGCTGGCACAACAAACAGTTACCCACTGGAATCCATGGGAAACCGGAAATAACTACATCTGGTTTGAAGTAACTTATGTGGATACTACTGTTCGATTCCCAAGGCACAGAAGTCTCTCCATCCCAGTTTTTAGTGGTGTGGACTGGCTCAAGTTGAACACCTTAAGGAAAGAGAATTTGTCGAGAAGTGGCTGGGTTGAGAATTACTCAGCGATTCTATTTTTGTGCTAAAGATGCAGCGATTTCCAGGTTAAAAGCCGTTGCTCCTAATTGGTTGTTGCAAACATGGTGAAAGCTTGACCCCAGACCTACTAGATAGCTTTCACTGTAGGGGGGGGCTATCAATGTAATGCCGGTGGGAATGCCATTGGATTGGAAGCCATTGGGGATTGCGATCGCACTTAAATCTAGCAAATTTACAAAGTTTGTATAATACCCCAAGTTAGAGTTTAGTCCCAAAGGCTCCTTTTCAATCTCTTCAATGCGATAAACTGTTCCTGTTGTTGGTACCACCAAACAATCAATCTCTTGCCAAAGGGGCTGATTTTTTTGCTTCAATGTTTCCATTGCATATATCCCTTCAAAGGCTTGAGATGCGCTGATATCTTTGGCTTTGAGAATAATCTCACGGGTGGTAGAAAACACGCTATTCAGATTGGCTTCAACAAACGCCCCCACCGAGGCATAGCGCTCGGCCACCCAGGGGCCATTAAACAACAAGTTGTTCGCCTGCAAGAACAGTTCGTAGTCAATTTCAATACAGCTCCCACCTAAGTCTGTAAGGGTTTTGATAGCTTTGTCGTAGCAGGTTTCTATATCCGTATTGCCAAAAAACTCTCGCTGACTAGAGCTAGGTACTCCAAATCGAAATGCTTGCTGGGGCTGATCAGAGCTTAAAGATGCTGGAGGAATACTGGCTGGTCGAGAGAATGGATTGTCTGGATCATACCCTTGGGCAATTTTTAGTATGGTCTGGGCATCTGTTGCCGTCAGCGCAAAAATTGAAAGACAGTCCAATGTTCTACACGCTTCAACCGTATGGCGAGTACTCAATAAGCCTCGCGTGGGCTTAAGTCCGACAATGTTGTTAAAACCAGCCGGTACCCGTCCAGAGCCCCCTGTGTCTGTGCCAATGGCAAACGCTACTAACCCATGGGCAACAGATAAGGCTGCCCCCGAACTGGATCCACCCGGAATATGGTCCTTTGAGAACGCATTATGGGGAGCTGTATATCCAGTGCGAATCCCCACGAGTCCTGTGGCAAACTGGTCTAGATTGGTTTTGCCGATGAGTATGGCCCCGGCATCGAGGAGTTTTTGAACGGCTGGATTAGTGTGGGTGGCTTCGTAGGCAAAGGCCGGACAGGCCGCCGATGTGGGGATGCCTGCCACATCAATACAGTCTTTGACGCTGAAGGGAATGCCCCATAGAGGACGTTGCGATCGCTGGCTTGCGGACATGTTAGTCAGAGCCATCGCTTGTTTAATCAGTGTTTCTGCCGATAGCGTGTAGATCCAAATGCCATCATCTCCACGCTGTTTTAGCTTGGTGATAATGGTTTTAATCACCTGGACAGGCGTGAGTCTTCCCTGGGTATAACGTTCTTGGAGAGAAGAGATCGTTAGGAGAATGTCTATATCGGTTTGCTGAGTCATAATTGCTTTCTTTACGGAATACCCATGGCCTAAGTTTTGGCATCAGGTGCAATGGAGTGAGCTATGGGAACAGCAGTATAGAGACAACGCTGTTTTCTGACAAGGGGAAACAGGGTTTGGGGGCTTTGATGGATTTGCAGAACAAATTTTATCGATCCATAAATTTTATTGATTGATGGGGATGACCGTACATAAAGATTTGTAGTAAACGATACGGCTCAAATCTCTACAGCTGTCAAAGTGTCTTCTAAAGTGCGAGGTATTGACATCAAGCTATCCGCACTCATAAGGATTGGAGGCGACCATGCAGCGATCAGTTACACGCTTTTTTAACCGGCGTAGGTTTTTTGCACTCAGCAGTTTAACAGTCTGTTCCTTAACCCTGGCAATAGCCTGTGGGCCAACGGAGGACGTTAATCAAACCGTTGAAGAGACAGCAGAAACAGCCGCTGTTGCTGCATCACCGACATCAGATTTACCCAAGGTGCGGGTAGGGTTTCAGACCGGTGATATCAATAACATCACCATGGTTGCTTATAACGAAGGGTACTTTGAGAAAGTGGGCCTGGATGTGGAAATGAGTCCCTACTCTTCCGGTGGGGCGATGGTGCCTGCCCTGGCAGCGGGTGAGGTGGATATTACCTGGTTCTTTCCTTTCCCCTCACTGACAGCGTTTGCCACGGGTATTGATATTGAGGTGGTGCTTTTAGACCATGCACCCCTGACGGCAGAACGTTTGATTGCGGGTGAATCAGCAGCAGATGTGCCCAGCCTCAAGGGTAAAAACGTTGGCGTGACCATTGGTACCTCAGGCCACCATTCTCTGCTGGCGGCCCTGGAGCAAGCGGGGTTGAGCCAAGACGACATCAACATGGTAAATCTAAAACCGTCTGAAATGGCGGCGGCCTTCTCTGCCAAGCAGATTGATGCCGCTTGGACCTGGGAACCGGCGGCGGGCAAGCTCAATGAGCTGGGGGGTAAGGACATCGCCACAGCAAAATCAGTGGGAGCCTATGCGGTTGCCCTATGGGCCGCTCGTAAAGAGTTTGCAGAGGCCAACCCGGAGGTGATGGTCAAGTTTATGGAAGCCTGGGACATGGCCCAGCAGGATTATTTGGCCGATCTAAAATCTGGACAACAATGGGAAGCCGAACGTCTAAATCTCACGCCTGAAGAGTTTGGAGCCATGGTTGGTCGGCAAGGATCAACAGTGGTGTTAATGGCAGATCAGCTGACTGACGAGTGGCTGGGTACCCCTGGACAGCCTGAGTCCACTAATCTGTATAAGGCTTATGAGGAATATGCTGTGTTCCTCGTGGATCAGGGTCGATTGGATAGTGCGCCAGAAGATTTGACGCCATTGATTAATTCTTCCTACGTGGCGGAATACCTGGAGTCGAAATAATCTTCTAGCTTTCCATTCATGCCCATTTAAAGACCTGTCTCATTTTTGTCAGCATGTCTCAATCGCCTATCCAAGCAACGGTTAACTCTCGTGAGCAGCATGGTCAACTTGAGGGAACTCAAGCTGAGATTGTTGTGCTAGATGCCGTCTCTTTTGGGTATAGTCGTAAGCGCCTGGTGCTGCAAGACCTAAACTTGAGTATCCAGCAAGGAGAGTTTTTAACGTTGTTGGGGCCATCGGGATGTGGAAAATCGACCATCCTAAATCTGATTGCTGGATTTTATAAACCATTAGCGGGTACTGTTTCCCATGGTGGGGAGGAGGTCAAGGGGCCATCCGCCAGGCGAGGTGTGGTCTTTCAAAGCAATGCCCTGTTTGACTGGATGACGGTTGAGCAAAATATTGGGTTTGGCTTTCGGTTTCAATCGCTTTCAAAATACGAAAAGCGACATCGAGTGGAAACAATTATTACCCTGGTGGGGTTACGGGGTAATGAGCGCAAGTACCCCTATCAGCTTTCGGGGGGAATGCGGCAGCGGGTGGCGGTGGCTCGGTCCATGGTGGTGCAGCCGGAGATTTTGCTGATGGATGAACCCTTTGCAGCAGTGGACGTTCAGACCCGTGAAGGGTTACAGGAGGAGTTGTTAAAGCTTCATGAACAGGTGGCTGGGGCGATTTTGTTTGTCACCCACAGTATTGAGGAGGCTGTTTTTCTAAGCGATCGCATTGTGATTTTAGATCGCAACTTAGGCGGTATCGCCCACAATATTGAGATTCACCTGCCTGAACCCCGTTACACGGCGATGAATCGGGTGTCGGAGGCGTTTAATCAGTATCGAACGGATCTCTATTTGAAAATGAAGGCGATTAGTTAAGGGCGAAGAGACGTTCCATGGAACGTCTGTACAGTGGAGAAACGCTCCATGGAATGTCTGTAGGTCAGAGGGGAAATAACCTGATGCAGTTGAAGGTGTCTAAACAAGACGGGGTGCCTGCTTTTAAGGGGCAGGATCTGCAAACCCAGGCATTGCGTGAGAAAGGGGTGTTGTTTTGCGTTGCGATCGCAATTCCCACCCTGATCCTCATCCTCTGGGAAACCACCACCCGCATGGGTTGGATTGACGAACTCTTTCTCCCCAGTTTGTCTGGCATTGTCACCGAGTTCTTAGCCATGACCCGCAAAGGGTATGCGGGTACCCCGGTTCTGAGTCATGTTTTAGGCAGTTTGCGGCGGGTATTCACGGCCTTTGGCATTGGCACCGTTGTCGGACTGCTTTTGGGCCTACTCATGGGTTACTACAAGTACGTGCGGGCAGCCTTTTATGTCGTCACTGAGATTCTGCGGCCGATTCCCCCCCTGGCCTTTATCACCCTGTTTATTCTCTGGTTTGGCATTGGTGAAGTCTCTAAAATTTTAATCATCCTCTATGCCGGAGCCCTGATTGTTATGCTCAATACGATGGCCGGTGTGCAGTCTTGTCCCAAGGATAAGATTTTAGCCGCCCGCACCCTGGGGGCTAACGATCTAGCTATTTTTCTATATGTGATTTTGCCTGCGGCATTACCCAGTATCTTTACCGGTATGCGGGTAGCTCTGTCTGTGGACTTTGGTATTTTAGTTGCCGCTGAGCTGTTGGCAGGGGATATAGGCATTGGCTACATCATTCAAGATGCCAGCGTTTTCTTTAATGTGGAAGCGCTGTTTGTTGGCATTTTGATGATTGGCTTTTTTGGGGTGATATCGGACTTTTTACTGAGGGTGATTGCCTCAAAAGTGGTGCATTGGCAGGGGTAAAAGTCCGTTGGTGTTAGGGATGTGCGAGAAAAGAAGAAATCGTTTTGAGGCTTGGCAATATCTGGTTGCTACTGTGTGTACACACAAGTGATCGAAAATGGCGATTATGATTGCATCACCCCCTCTAACTCCCCCTTAGTAAGGGGGAGGACCGGAGTTTCCCCCCTTACCAAGGGGGGATTGAGGGGGGTAAGGCAGGATTTCGAACTCTCTTCTGAGATATATATATACAGCCTCCTTCTCAACAGAGAAGCCCTACAGCTCGCGAGAAAAGAATATATAGGTTTAGATCATTTATTTTCGGAGTGCATTCAATGTTAGAAACCCTCTCTACCCCATCAGAACTGACTGATTTACAGGAACAGATTATTGCAGGTATCACCCAAGAGAAATGTGTGCAGATGATCAAAGACCTGGTGCCTACAGGACAACCGGGCTGTGGTAATTCCATTGACCCGGAAGCTCCCATGGCCCATGAGGAAGATATCTCACGACAGGTGGGCCAGCATCTACAGTCCCTAGGGCTAGATGTGGAATGGGTAGCGGCCATTGAAGGTAGACCCAATGTAGTTGGTCGCTGGAATGATGGATTGCCCGGACCGTCTCTTATCTTTAACGATCATCTGGATACTTACCCATCCTGTGATCCAAAAGAGTGGCACATGTCGGGCCATAACCCCTACAACGCTACCCTGCGTGGCAAGTATCTCTACGGTCGAGGCACGTCCGATACCCGTGGCAATATGACCTGTCAGCTGATTGCCATTGAGATGCTGCGTCAGGCCGGGGTAAAAATCAACGGTGAACTGATTTGTGCCTACACTGTAGATGAAGAGCGCCATGGCAAGGC
This sequence comes from Leptolyngbya sp. PCC 7375, assembly GCF_000316115.1. GTDB lineage: Bacteria > Cyanobacteriota > Cyanobacteriia > Phormidesmidales > Phormidesmidaceae > Leptothoe. Next base: position 5,152,584 of record NZ_JH993797.1, on the reverse strand, counting down.
AGGAGCGCTACATTTGTTGAATGACTACGGTCTCACTGCCGATTATGAGATTACGGCGGAGCCCACCTCCTGGACCGAGGGAGACGACTGGGGCATTGGCATCGCCCTGGCTCACTCAGGCCTATGTTTGGTAGATATTGAGACCACGGGGGTGCGATCGCACATTTGGCGTCCCGATGAAGGCGTCAATCCCGTATTACACATGGCGCAGCTGATCGAGACATTGCGCAACACCACCTTTACCCACGACGCACCACAAATTTATGGCCCCACCCAGCCCAGCATTTGCCCAGTCAAAATAGAAGCCGGACAAATTGGGGAAGGACAGTTTACCCCACCCTCTTGTAAGGCCAGGGTGTGGGTCATTGGCCTGGTGCCGGGTATGACCTACGAGTCCATTGTGCAAGACATGGAAACGGTGATTGCTGATCTACAGGCTAAGGACCCCACCTTCCAGGCGACGATCACCCAGGTAGAAGGAGAGACCTTTGTGCCTGCCTCCATCGAGGTATCAGAAAATGCAGAACATGTGCAGGCGTTATCGAGGGCGTACCAACAGATATTAGGTAAAGATCCTGTCCTCTATCGCAAGAATGCTTACTGCGATACGCTGCGCTTTGCCCACAGTGGGATTCCGTCCATTACCTTTGGTCCGGGTGAAGATGGTTGGCCACCAGTGAATGAGTTTATCGACATGGACAAGGTCGTAGCCGCGACAAAAATCTATGCGTTGTTTCTGTTGGACTTTTTTAAGGTACAGCAGGGTTAGCCACCCGATCTCGGGGGTTAACCAAGGCAGGCATAAGGCGAGACTTCCAACAGACAGTCCATCTCACACACGCCCTAGCTTTGCTAGGGTTTTCTTTTGATCATGAACTCCCATCACATTATGGTTCCGGCTCAACCCTATCCTTTAAAGCTCGATCTGGCGCATACAGCGCTACTGGTGATCGATATGCAAAATGACTTTTGTACCCTGGGGGGGTGGGCCGATTGTAAAGGGTTTGATGTGAGTCAGACTCAGCAGCCGATTAAGCCTTTGCAAACATTACTACAGTCACTACGGCAAACCCCCGTGACGATTATCCATACTCGTGAGGGCCATCGTCCGGATTTAAGTGATTGTCCACCCCATAAGCTGGCTCGTTCTAAAAAACAAAACGCAGAAATTGGTAGTGAGGGAGCCATGGGGCGGTTGCTAACCCGTGGTTCCAAAAGCCATGATTTTGTGGATGAGCTGCAGCCAGTGTCAGGAGAAATTGTGTTGGATAAGCCTGGGAAAGGGGCATTTGTCGCAACGGATTTAGATTTGATTTTGCGCCAGCGAGGGATCCGAACGCTGTTACTAACGGGAGTGACAACAGAGTGCTGTGTGCATACGACACTGCGAACGGCCAATGATGTGGGATATGAATGTTTGCTGCTAGAAGATTGTTGTGCCTCATTAAAACCAGAGTTTCATCAGGTTTCAGTGGAAATGACCCAGATGATTTTTGGATGGGTGACAACGTCTAGGCAATTGCTGACAGCCGTCAATCTACAGGCTGCTTGATAGGCTTGTGTGGATATATTGGCAAAATTACGCTAGAAAATTATTGGCATTGCTTATCCTCGGGATGGTTTTAGCTGTAAGGTCCGTCAAATAGCAACGGCTACAGATTGGCCTATCCCCTAAATCAGCAATCGCAAGTTATTATCGCTCAAGGTTTAGTGAGGCTTAGTTGAATGGCAAGTTTTGAGCAGGCTTATCCCCATATCACCTCATGGGTCCAAGATGGCTGCTTGGAAATTGGCAGTATTAGCTACTATGATGACTCGTTTATTCGCGCAATTGATGAAGGAGGAACTGTTTGGGAGAGTCCTGCACAGTTTGAGACTCTAGATGAGGCATTAGCAGCGGCAGATAGGGGAATTGCTGAATGGTGCAGTATCAATATGCCTGAACTTGTTGTAGAAAAGGATGCTCAGCCGTCATTTACAGCAAAGCAAGGGCAGTATTTGTCATATATTTACAATTACACTCAAATTCATGGACGTCCGCCAGCACAGGCTGATATTCAGTCATTTTTTAGGGTGACTCCACCGACTGTGCATCAAATGATCTTGAAGTTAGAAAAAGAGGGTTTGCTAGCACGGGTCGCTGGTGAGGCGCGCTCATTGCATGTTTTGATTCCAGCAGAGCAGTTGCCAGTGCTAGTGAGACCATAATATTCTCTGAGGCAGACAAGGGCAATTTCGCGCTACTTGACAGTTTATTTGGACGTGATTACAATTTGCGTTTGTCAGTATACAAGTATGGGCACAGTTATCAAAACTCGAATCGTTAAAATTGGTGATTCTCAAGGTGTTCGTATTCCTAAACTTCTCTTAGAGCAAAGTGGTATTCATGAAGAAGTTGAGATTAAAGTGCAGGGTGATTGTCTGACTATTCGTACAGCGCAGCGTTGGCGTGCTGGATGGGATGAAGCCTTTGCTGCAATGGCTTCGAATCAAGATGATGTCCTTCTAGATGAAGTTAATACTACTGATTGGGCTCACTCTGAATGGAAATGGTAGTCAATTGTTTCGATGTTTTCCTGGTCAATCTAGATCCCACTGTTGGTAGTGAAATTCAGAAAATTCGCCCCTATGTAGTTATCTGATTAAAAATATTGAGCTTTAGTCACAATTATTTTAGTTCCATCTTTGAAAAGTATTCTTGCAAAAGTCTATGCATAAAACGATAACGTCCACCTACACGTTGCAACAAAAGAAGCTCGGTACAATAGTCGAGCAAAAGATCGTAGCGGGGTGGAGCATAGCGATTCCACGCGAGAATTAGACGAAGAGAAAAATGCTGAATCAGAGCCCTACCTCCACCTTCGAATGCAGCAAAAATAGCAATATAAAGGACATAGCTAATAATCACTAAAAGTGAGAAAGAATCATCTAATAGAATACCAATTCCAATATTAAAACGCAGATAAAGAAACCCAATAAGTAAAAAAGCTGATATTACAAGAAAGGGGATATTCTTCCACGAATTTTTTATACCCTGATTTGCTTCTAGCGGAAGAGCTATTTCTGCCTTCATGCTTTCGAATAATGAAGAAATTGACATATTGATGACAACACCAGATAAGACAATAAATATAAAAATAGGCCATCCAGAATCTGCATTGTTTGATAACCGTGCCAGCAACACTGTCAGGATCGAAATAATGCTAAGGCTAATGTGGATGAATGGTCTATAGTTCTTAATTACGAATTCGAGATTAGAAAATTGAAGCCTTTCGGTAGGGGTAATTTCATTCATACTCAAGAAGTATTTGAGCCATGGGAATGTAGTGATTAATAAGGATAATTCTGTCGATACTTTTTGGCCAACAACAGACCAGAGCATGAAGAAAGACGTAAGAAATATCATAAAAATATTTTTATACATAGTTCGCTGTTCTTCTTTTGGAAGCCATGATGGTTGCATCCTTTCAATGAAAAGCTCTGTTTTTGATTCTTTCTCTAAGGCTTTTGCTACAAAAATCAAAGCTCTCTTTATATTTTCAGATTTTGGCAATTTATTCTTTCCATAGGTTTTACTGAAGATTCCTTGTTGCCTTTTGTGAGGATCGATAATTAACTCACGATTGATTACTGCTTCCCAATAGACATCAAGCAAATACTCAATTTTTACATCCGTAGTTTTAAGTAATTCCCAGCTTGTAATGGAAAATAGCTCTTGCTTTTCTGCTAAGCTAAACATTGATAAAAATAGAGGTGTCTTCAGTAAATCTAATAGAGATTTATCTTGTTGAACGTTCTCCCATATATCTCGAAGATCAAGCCGAGAAAAATAATTCTCAATTTCCGTAATAGTTAGTGGCTTCAAATAGACAGAGCCATAAAGGTTTAAAGATGGCTGTACTAATTTTTCAAACTCTTCTCGCCGACAACAAACTACAAGGCCACAAGGCCTTTCCTCAAGCTCTCCTGTCAACCAAGTATTAATTGCAGATGCACAATTTTGTTGATGCTGTGGAACAACCTCATCTAAGCCATCTAATAGTGGCAATAGTTGGTTGCATTTAAGCCATTTTCGAGATAAGTCTTGACGAATTCCGTACTTTTCTTTTAATTCAATAACTAGCCAATCAAAAACAGGTTGTTCTGGATCCTTCCAGGACGATAAGTTTATCAATATTGGGATTGGTTTTTCCCTATCTGACCTTGCCCGTTTCAGCAGATCCTGTGCTAGCTCTAGCAGCATCGTTGTTTTGCCTGCGCCAGGCTCACCTAGAACTAGTAATTGCTGAGCTATTTCAGGGTGATAAAAAACGTCTTCAATGCGCTTGCTATTCCCTAAAAACTCTACCGATTGGGATGAATTTGCTGACGTTATTGTCCAAGGTCGCTGTACACGATAGTCCTGCTGTTCTATATGGAGATTTAATCGAATAGTATTATGGAACGATTGCTTTAATCTTTCTTGTACTTCTGTAGTAATTGCAGTGAGCAACTTTTCTTGAGAAGCTGTTCTTTTTAAGTTTCTAGGGCTATACTCTGTCGGTTCCCTTTCCGACGAATTTAGTCAAAAGTTAAAGGTATTGCCGGCAATTGTATTAGTTCCACCTTTGATGTTGATCCCTTTCCAATCTTCGATTACTGTAGATAATTGAGGATTAGCCTGATTCAATTCTTGCTCTACTAACTCCTTTAATATCAAGTTATTTGATACTAACAGTCTCATTTTTTCCAGTAACTCAGTTAAGCTTTTATCAGTTTTAGAAGCTGCGTTAATTTCTTGAAAAGCTTGGCCATAATCTATTCTCTGACGATCAACATTCTCAATGGCATTTGCAGTTTTAGGTGCACTCTTTCTTATTTCAGATAGTAGTAATTTAGACTGCGAAAGAGTTTCATCAGTAATATTTTCACCGATCTTGGTCAAAGAACCTGTTGCAACAATACCTGCAACTGCAATCAATATTGTTAGAGGATCCATCGATTCTTTCTTATAAATTTATATGAACATTCGTTTCAGCTAATATAGCAGATGTCTATTAATCAATGGATTCTAAAGAAAAGCAAATTGCTCAGTATTTTTGTGCACCCTATCAAGCAGCATTTTCAGGGACAAAAGAGACTCCTTTCGTTTCCAGGCGATAGCGTTCTTCGTCTGCTTCAAGCTTGATTAAATCTTGATGGTTGTCACAATATCGAATAGCTTCATTGATTGCAGATAGGGGTAAATTCCAATTTTCAACAGCATCTTCAGCCGTCATATGATTGACTTTTAGATCTTGCCAAATTGTTGAAGCTAGGAGCTTACGCCCTTTTACATAAAGCTGCTTTCGCCAGGGATGAGGACGAGATACTAAATATTGCCAGCTTTCTTCAGCTTGAGCATCAGGCAATGACTGCACAAGCGCTGTGATCAGTTCAATACGCTCACTCACAGGTAGCTGAGACGCCTGCTCCTTTAGGGTTTGTAAAGTCATTGAATCAACCCGTAAAATCTGGCTTATTTATAGCATAGTACACACATACGTTTACTGCTCGCCTAGGTATTCCTGAATTAAAGAGCATAGTCTTTGACGGACTGTAGCTGTAGCCCCTTTAGAACCTGTAAAATTGAATTAATGAGGAGGTGAAAATGAGTTTATCCATCATTGATCAAGTCATTGAGCAGCTAAGCAATATGCCGCAGTCATTGCAGCAGCAAGTTCTGCAATTTGCCCGTATATTGGGCCAAGTCAGAATTCAAGGCACCCCTGGCCACAAGTTGCTTAAGTTTGCTGGTTCTATCCAATCGGATGATCTAACTCTAATGCAGGATGCTATTGAGGAAGGTTGCGAACAGGTAGATTTGGATGAGTGGTAGCTACTTACTCGATACCAACATCATCATTGGACTCTTTGCTGGGCAAGCATCAATCATTGAACAGCTGGAGCAGTCTGATGAAATCTTTATCCCTAGCATTGCCCTTGGAGAACTGCATTACGGTGCAAGGAAGTCTGGGCGGGTTCAGAAAAATCTAGAACGGATTGAAGAGTTTGTTACAGATGTCACTATTGTTGATTGTGACGCTGTTACAGCCCGACAGTATGGTGATGTTAAAAATCGGTTGAGAGTAAAAGGCCGTCCACTACCTGAAAATGACATCTGGATTGCGGCACTAGCCCTGCAGTATGATTTAGTGCTAGTCACACGCGATGCCCATTTTCAGCATGTGGAAGGTTTGCAAACCGTACAATGGTAATTTCGGTCAGCCAACTAACACTGCGTTGGGTGTGGACAGAGCAACGCTTAAGCTCCAGAGAGACTCTTTGAACGCATGTCGCTTACTGCTCGCTACGTCCCATGACGGCTAGGCCAATGCCACCTAAAATCAGCAAAGACGCTAAGACCAATCGTGCGCTCAATGTCTCTTGCAAAAATAAAATCCCCCCTAATGCAGCAATCACAGGCACTGCCAACTGCACTGTTGCCGCCCGCGTTGCCGTTAGACCCTTTAGCGCCGCATACCAAATTGCATAGCCCACACCGGAGGCCAGCGCCCCTGATAACAAGGCTAAAACCACACCCGTCAGAGTCAGGTGCATCTCCGATAGGCTGATCAGACTCACCCCAACGGTAAAGGGAACTGCCCGTACAAAATTAGCCGTTGTATAGGCCACTGGATCCTGGCTTCCACGACCGAGCAGCGAGTAAAATCCCCAGGCGATACCTGCCATCACCATCAGTACAGAGCCCACCACTGGCGGCGCTGCCAAACCGGGTGATACCAGATATAACAATCCCATCAGTGCCAGTAGTAATCCTGCCCATTCCCATGGATGTGGCGTTTCCCCCTGCTTTAAGGCAACTAAAATCATCGTTACCTGCACTGAGCCAAAAAGAATTAAGGCTCCGGTGCCTGCAGCTAGTTGCAAGTATGAAAACGAAAAGGTAACTGCGTAGAGAAACAGCATCAATGCGGCTGTCCATTTGCCCTGAAGCTTTACAACAGGCTTTCTCTGAGAGAACGTCATCATGGCTAACAACATGACCGCACCAGAGACTAATCGCAGCGTCATAAAACTGGCTGCATCAATGGAGCCGGGACCCAGGGCCATGCGGGTAAGTAAGGAATTGGCGGCAAACGCAATTAGCGTACAACTAGTCAGAATTGAAGTTTTCAGGGCAGGTGCATGATAGGACATGGGTTTAAGGTAAAGCCATTCCTGGGCTAAAAGCCGACGCGCTCAGTGTCTGAGGATCGTTAAACAACAAACAGAAGCTTAGGAGTAGAAATTAAATAAATTCTACCTAAGCCGGACTTCGACTCCGCTCAGTCCTCTATTTATTCCGCTCAGTCCTCTATTTATGACGTCGAGGAACGTGGATTTTGTTAATTCCTCTATCCTTAGAACGCCGTTGTTGTCTGATTGATTATATGATTTTCTGTCCGATCTACAGTCGGAGAAAATGTATGATTCAAACCAGTAGCGATCGCAGCAAATACTTGTGACAAAGGAGCCTCTCCATCGGCTAAAGGTAAAGGCTGACCCCTATCACCTCCCTGACAGATCTGAGGATCGATGGGCACCTGACCCAGCAGCGGCACGGATAGTTCCTGGGCCATTTGCTCGCCGCCACCACTACCAAAAATTGATGTGCGCTCCCCACAACAGCCGCAGATCAGGTAGCTCATGTTTTCCACCAGACCGAGGACGGGCACGCCCACCTGACGAAACATGTGGATACTGCGCCGCACGTCTGAGACTGCCACCTGTTGCGGCGTTGTTACCATTACCACGCCGCAGATAGGGCTCTCTTGAATAATGGTAATCTGGGCGTCACCGGTACCGGGGGGCAGATCAATCAAAAGATAGTCTAACTCTCCCCAATCCACATCCTGGATAAACTGGGTGATAATCTTATGTAGTACGGGTCCACGCCAGGCTAAAGGATGGTCAGGCTCTGCCAGCAGTCCCACCGACATGACCTTAATGCCGTGGGCCTCCAAGGGTTTGAAGCGCTGCCCCTCCGGTGTGTCAATCACCTCAACCGTAGTTTGAGCAAGCCCCAACATCTGGGGCACATTGGGACCGTAGATGTCAGCATCCAGAAGACCCACCTTAGCCCCGGTTTTTGTCAGGGCGGCAGCTAGATTCACAGCTGTGGTGGACTTACCAACACCGCCCTTGCCGCTGGATACGGCCAGCGTCGTGCGCACCCCAGGAATGGTGCAAATCTGAATGTAGGCTTTTTGACACCAATCTAAATCTCCCAGGGCTAACTGCGCCTGCTCCTTAAGGTCATGCTGGTGGACACCGATATAAAGCTTCAGATACACATAGTTATCCACCACTCGCAGGTTGCGTACCATGCCCAGGTCAACAATGTTTTTGTTGAGCATCGGTTCAACAACCTGCTTGAGACATCGAATAGCCGCCTGTTTGCGGATGGCTATCACCGGATTATCAGGGACGGCATCGGGGGACTGGTGAGGGGCACGAACAAAGGGAGAGTCATGGTTAGGCATTGGACGCTTCCGCTAGCTGATCCTGAATCTTTTGAATGGCCCGCTGAGAGAAAATCTGTACGTCCCGATCTGGGTCATCGAGAGTTTGTTTTAGGGCTGGTAAGACTTCAGGATTACCTAAGTTGCCCAGGGCAATGGCGGCATCTCGTCGCACATCGGAATACTCGTCAGAAAGGGCTTTGATCAGGGTGGGAATGGTCTCATCGGTGGCAACTTTCTGTAGGGCACGGGCGGTAAATTTGCGCACCTGCCAGTGGTCATCGGCCAATGCCTGGGTTAGGGCTGGTGTGGCCGCAGCGGTGGCATGGAGGTCAAGGGATTGGGCCGCATTGCGTCGTACCTGCCAGTCTGGATCGGTTGCGATCGCACTACACAACATCGGCACCACCGCCTCATCACTCAAATAACCCAGGGTCAAAATCGCCGACCGCCTGACCTCATCATGAGTATCTTTGGCCAGGGCAAGGGCAGGCTCACAACGCACCACCTGGTTCAGGTACCGCAGGGTGACAACAGATGCCTCCCGCAGCACCGGATTCTCAGACTCAAAGAATGGCAGAATATAGGGCAACGCCTGGGCATCGTGAATTTTGCGCAGCAGGATTAGCACATTCAGCTGCACGTTTTCGTCATTGACTTGAATCGCATCCAACAGCTTGAGTAAATCGTCAGGAGCGACCAGCTCCTTTAACGCTGACAGGGCCTCCTCCCGCACCTCGGGTTCATGGTCAGAACTTAAACAGTCCAACAGCGGCGGGATCACCACTGGGTTTGCCATTTCCCAGAGGGCGGTTACGGCAATCTCCTGGACCCTGGGACTCTCGTCATTCAAGCTCTGGATCAGGGCGTCAATGGCGTCTTCATCCCCCAGGTACTGTAGTGATTTGGCAGCCACCAGGCGGTCGTTGAGGTCTGGCGATCGCAACATTTCTACCCACTGCACCACTTCTGGATCAAGGTCGGTATGGGCCATGGTGAGTTTTTCTCCCTAACGCAGTAGAAACGGAATCTGAACAGTAATGGCATTGGTGGGACATTCCTTCTCACAGGGAAGGCAAAACCAACACTCGTCGTATTTCATATAGGCTTTGCCAGTCTCGGGGTTTTTCACCAACACATCCAGGGGGCAGACTTCGATGCAGGCCGTACATTTTTCGAGACATTTGGATTCGTCCACAATTACCGGGACATCAACACGCTGGGTGGTTAGAGCCATAGATGGGTTTCTCACTTAAAGAACAGAAATTTTTCGTCGTTTGTAGAGGTGTTCCATGGAACGCCCCTACAAACGATCCCTACCGTACCGCCACGTCATACACTTCCTGCTGCAGATCCACCTCCACAATGTAAGGAGCCACCGGGCGCTTAAACATTTCCATCTCACCCGATTCTGTTTTCTTTAAGTTCACATGACAGAACCATTCCTCATCATTTTTCTCAGGGTAATCCAGACGATAGTGATAAAGTCCCCAGCGACTCTCCTTACGATAAAGAGATGCTCGGGCCGCCATTTCGGCACAGTCTCGGATAAAGTGAACCTCCATACAGCGCATCAGCTCATGGGGGTCGCGGGCTCCCATCAAATCTAGGGTTTCGTGATACCGCTCAAAGGCGGCGAGACCAATATCCATCTTGGTAGGAGATTTGGGCGGCTGTAGATAATCATTCACATAGCGACGCAGCTTATACTCCACCTGGGTATGAGGCACGCCATCAGGACGGTCCAAGGGGGCATAGATTCGAGCTTTTTCTGTTGCGAGAAACTCTGGGTCGGGGTCCACATGCTCTAGGCCTTGGACATACTCCATGGCATTGATGCCGGACAGGCGTCCAGAAACAAAGGCTCCAATCATGTAGTTGTGGGGCACACTGGCCATATCGCCAGCGGCGTAGAGACCGGGTACGGTGGTTTCAGCCTTGTCACTGACCCAAACACCGGAGGCGCTGTGGCCACTGCACAGACCAATCTCTGAAATGTTCATCTCCACCCCTTGAGTGCGGTAGTCTTCCCCTCGTCCTTCATGGAAACGCTCACGGCTGGGGCGTTCATTGGACCAGAGCACCCGCTCAATTTCGGAAATGGTGTCGTCATCCAGGTGATACATCTTCAGGTGTACCGGCCCCTTACCAGAGTTCAACTCTTTCCAGGTTTCCAACATCATCTGACCACTCCAATAGTCGCAGCTGATGAAGCGATTTCCCTCGGCGTTGGCGGTGTAGGCTCCAAAGGGACTGGCCACATAGGCACAGGCGGGACCGTTATAGTCTTTGATCAGAGGATTGATCTGAAAACATTCAATGTTGGTCAGCTCTGCTCCGGCGTGGTAGGCCATGGAATAGCCGTCACCTGCATTGGTGGGATTCTCATAGGTGCCATAGAGATACCCGGAGGCCGGTAGCCCCAGACGTCCGCAGGCCCCGGTACACAGCACCACGGCTTTCGCTTGGATAACCACAAAGTCTCCTTTGCGCACATCAAAGCCGACGGCTCCAATCACCCGCCCTTCTTTGACCATGACCCGAGTGGCCATCACCCGGTTGGTGACCCGCACCTTATGGCGTTTAACCTGGCGAGAAAGAATCTTTTTTAGGTCTTTACCTTCGGGCATGGGCAGTACGTACTTGCCCACGCGGTGTACCTGTTTCAGGTCATAGTTACCTTCAGTGTCTTTTTGAAATTTAACACCCCAGCTTTCCAGCTCTTGGATGACTTCAAATCCCCAGCGCCCGGTTTGGTAAACATTTTTTTGCTCTAAAACGCCGTCGTTGGCGATGGTGATTTCTCTCACATACTGTTCTGGGGTGGAGTTGCCGGGGATCACGGCGGTGTTGACGCCATCCATGCCCATTGCGATCGCACCGCTACGACGGATATTAGCCTTTTCCAGGATTAAAACATCGGCATCGGGGTTAGCCTGCTTGGCCTTGATACCCGCCATCGTCCCGGCGGTACCTCCACCAATCACTAAAAAGTCTGTTTGCAGATGCTGAGTATTCACACAAAAGTCCTCATTTCCAATAAGGTGATCAAACCTCAACCGGTTGGAGGCTCATCAAAAGCAAGCATTAGCTACTACTTTCTTAAGCCATGGCTTCAGCGGTGCGGTTTCTATAGAAAACTCGTGGTCCAATCTAAAAATCTCAAGTGTCGAACATGGCTTCGTTAAGATGGCGTTGTTTGGAAATATTCATACTTTTTCCATGTCCGTTATCCCTATTCTAAAGAGACTCAGTGATCGCCTCAAGATCCTTTGTATCAAAAAGTACTGTTTTTCGATTCAACTTTTTTATATACTCATAAAAATCAGAAATAGTATGTTTAGCTTTACGGCCATTAACTTAGGTGATTAAGAGACTAATTAGAGAAGTTACTTGTACCAAATTTGATTGATTTGGTTGCCTGATCGAGTCTTACCGTAGGCCTTTAAATCGTCGCCTAGTTCGCTAGCGATTTTGTTGTGGAAATTTATCATTTAAGAGTCTTTTTAGAGGTCGCACGCTACCTAAGCTTTACCGAAGCAGCAGATGCTCTAAATCTGACCCAGCCCGCTGTGAGTGCTAAAATCAAGTCCCTGGAGGCCAACCTGGGTGTCGATCTATTTCATCGGCTTGGTCGCAAAATAAAGCTAACCACGGTGGGCAGCTATTTACTCGAAGCAGGCCCTAGTCTACTGGCGTTAGAGAGTCGTTTAATCAATGAAATTAATGAAATTAAACAGGGGAAATATAGCCGTTTAAAAGTTGGCTGTACTGTCAGTATTGCTAGCGGATGGTTATCTAAAATCCTGTTTAAGTATCGTCAGAAATATCCTGATATCGAGCTGCAATGTTTGCCCTTTGATACGCCGCAGCAGCTACATCAAGCCATCACATTGGGAGAGATTGAAATTGGTTTTGCCGAGACAAATCTCAGTGAATTTGATGAAATAGACTCGTTGCCCATTGATAGTTTTCAATATTTCTTGATGGTAGCTGCTGACCATCGGCTAGCCCCGTGCCAATGGCTGAGCTTGCGCGATCTAACCTCAGAAGCATGGGTATTTCCAGGTGCGGGTACACCAGGGCGAGTGGCTTTAGAAGCAAGGCTTGCAGAGTTGGGTATGCACCTCTCGGACTTTGCCCACCGAGAGTTTGTCCAATCGGCTAGCTTATTAAGCACATTTTTGACCCAAGGGCACTATCTAGGCTTTGGCTCCAGCTTACAGCTTCAAACAGAACGTCAATCCAAGCTTTTGGTTACCATTCCCTTGCAGGAGTTTGCTCTGGATTATCAGCTGTTTATGCTAACGCCTAAACGACTCTCCAGGGTTACCCCACGCCAAGTCCAAAAACATCGCGCCGAAATCCAACCCACTGAACCCCTACAACAATTTATTCAGCTGGTTTCCAAAGAGTCTGAACGGGCTCAGCGTATTAGAGCACAGAAATCATTTTCCAAATCGGCGACGACGGCCCACTTACAATCCCCTAGCCTATGGCTACGCCAGGCTCACGGAGCCTCTTCAGAACCCTTGACACTGGCTATCGGTACCCAAAACAAAACCATACAAACGGTAACTGCGGGGGTGATTATTCAACGATTGGGATTACTCGAACATTTTTTGCCCCGCAGCGGTCAGTACAGCAAGACAAACTATCAAATTAAGTGGCATGATTTTACCTCGGGGGCTCCCATTGCCACAGGTCTGCAAACCCAACAGCTAGACATCGGTATTTTAGGAGATTACCCTTTGTTACTCAGTGGTCTGGCCGACAGTCTCACCTCAGAGGGCAACTCGTCTTCTGCTACCAAAACTCGATTAGTTAGCTTTGTTGCCAGCAACCCTGATGGGACAGGGAATACCATTATTGTTCCTGGTCGTTCTTCCCTAAGTAGCTTAGATGATTTACGAAATCGAGTCCTTGCCGTTCCCTTTGCATCATCTGCCCACGGAATGGTGATGCGTACGCTGTTCCAGGCCAATCTACTCCATGAAGTCACCTTAAACTCAATTGACAACCTGAGCATTGATCGCCTCACCCCCCGCAATGATCGGGCTGATGGCTATGCCTATTTTGCTCCTCTCCATGAAATTGCCAGTCATCACGGTCGGTTCAGGCGTCTAGTTGATGCCCCTGATTTGACAGAATTACCGACATTTCACGGGATTGTTGTTAGAGAGTCCTTTGCTGAACAGCATCCAGAACTAGTGGTTGCTTATCTGAAAGCCTTGATTGCCGCTCAGCATTGGTATATCAACACACCGAGTGCTCTTTCCCTGGTCAGTAATTGGGTCAGGCTAGATCCTGAAATTGTTTCTAAAACCCTTGATTACCAACAGTCAAATCGCACGGGACTGTTTTTCCCAGAAACGCAAATTCGTACGGACTGGATTACAGATCATATCCAACAACTCAAAGTCGTTCCAGGTAATGAGCAACTGGGTGAGATTGATGTCAATAGTTGGATACAGCCTGAATTCTTAGAAACGGCTATAAACTCCTTCTAGGAAATTAAGTGGATGGAAAAAACTATCCATTAATCCGGGCTTCGACTCCGCTCAGCCCTCATCTTCTCTAAATTAGCTGATTAGCGGAGTCTCTAAATTAGCTGATTAGCGGAGTCTCTAATTTAGCTGGTTGAGCGAAGTCGAAACCAGCGGTATATAGAAACGTTTACTTTGGGCTATCTACTCAATAAAAGACCTTGATTAACCCCAGACTCAGCAGTGAAATAAAGAACCATGCGGCTCCCCCTAGATAAAGTGGTTTGAGACCAGTTTGTTTCATCTTTAGGAGATCTGTTTCTAACCCCATGGCAGCTAGTGAAAGAGTTAACAGAAATTTATTGCCTTGAATTAAACTATCTTTTAAGGCAAGAGGGAACAGATTGAGACTATTGATGCCAATGAGTACTACAAAGCCTAAAATAAACCAGGGAACAGGTAACTGCTTGGGTTTGAGAGCATGAGAACGCAGCCGATGGCCAAGATCTGATCCCATTGAGATCGATCTCAGCATCAGCATAATTGGAACTAGAAATAGCATCCGCGCTAGCTTGGCCACTGTGGCTAGCTCCCCACTAACATCTCCTTGTTGAAAGGCGGCTGCTACTACCTGAGCCACCTCATGAATAGACGTTCCAGACCATACACCAAAAGCGACTGGCGTGAGCTGGAGCATAGTTGAGAGCACAGGGTAAAGCAACATCGAAATTGTGCCAAACACTGTCACGATCGTAATTGCATAGGCTACATCTTCGTCTTGTCCCTCTAGGAGAGTATTTGTCGCAACTACAGCCGATGCGCCGCAGATTGAAGTGCCTGCTGCAATTAGATGGGCTAGCTTACGGCTAACGCCCAGATGACGCCCTAACCAACAGGTAAATACAAAAGTAGAACTGACAGTAGTGGCGACAATCATTAGTCCGACAGGACCAACCTGGATCAGCTGGAGTAAGCTTAGCTGTAGTCCCATTAAAATAATCGCTAACCGTAGAATACGTTTGAGCGAAAAGACGATACCTGGCTGACAGACTTTGGGAACTCCAGCGGTATTTTTGACCAGAATACCCAATAAGACCGCTAAAATTAAGGGACTCAATAATCCTAAGCCTGGCAGCTGTTGTAGTCCTGTTGCAAGTAAGGCTATTCCAGTTACCAAAGCAAGGCCAACTAACGTAGTTAGGCCGGTAAGGTTAAGCATGTGTTGTATGGAGAAAATACCCAGATGTTGGAGAGACGTTCCATGGAACGTCTGTACGTCCAATTAGTGGAATCTAGTTGATTTTGTTTCCTAAGGAGCCTCCATACTCTTGAGTGTTTCTTCTCGAATTAATTCAAAGACCTGACGATTGAGCTGTGTAAATTCTGGAGTAAGCATGTCATCAACATGGCGAGGCCTGGCTAGGGGAATATCCAACTCTGCTTTGATGCGGCCTGGTTGTACGCCCATCACAAAGATGCGATCGCCCAAAAAGACCGCCTCTTCAATATCGTGGGTAACAAAAATGACCGTAGTTTTTAATGTCTCCCAGATATTGAGCAATAACTCCTGCATCATGTGACGAGTTTGAGCATCTAAGGCTGCAAAGGGCTCATCCATCAACAATACTGAAGGTGAATTAACCAAGGCCCTAACAATGCTGGCTCGCTGCTGCATTCCGCCCGAAAGCTGTCTGGGGTAAGCATTGCGATATTTGCCCAGCCCTACTAGATTTAGATATTCTCCCACCATATCCTCTCGTTCTGCTTTGGGGATACCCTTAATCTTTAGACCAAACTCAACATTTTGATAGGTTGTTTTCCAGGGGAGTAACGAATACTGCTGAAAGACAAATCCCCGATCGGCCCCTGGTTTCCTAACCTGATGCTGGTCGACCATGACATAGCCAGCCGTGGGTTTAATAAAACCGGCAATAATATTCAGAAGCGTGGATTTACCACATCCTGAGGGGCCTAAAAGACAAACAAGTTCCCCCGGCTTTATGTGTAAATTGACCGAATCTAAAACCTGGGTGGAGTGGCCCTTTCGATTAAAGATCATCGAAATTCCTTCCACGTTGACCGAGCCTTTGGCTTTAGATGTTGTTACCGCTGATGCTGTCACAGCCTCTTTTATCATGGTGGGCACTCCTGCTTTAAGCATCCTGTTTTTTGATCACACGCCAGGGCATCAAGGCCGCTGTGCTGCGCCCAACCGCCCACGAACTCAGGGCCCCCATCAATCCAATCAGTAACATGCCCATGACAATGGGAGGATAGTTGGATGTAACATAGGACTCCCAAGTAATGTAGCCCACACCGTACCGGCCAGCCAAAATCTCAGCAGTCACTAAGCAAAACCAGGCATTGCCCATGCCAATGGTCAATCCACTGGCAATACCCGGCAAGGCTCCTGGAATGACAATATCTTTGAAAACGTGCCATTGATTGGCCCCCAGACATTGACCTACCCGAATCAGGACAATGTCGTGCAGAATATTCTCAACCGCACGAATCGTGCTGATTAAAACCGGGAAGAATGCGCCAATAAAGGTGATATAAATCATTCCCGTCTCAGCGTTGGGAAACATTAAAATGGCGAGCGGAATCCAGGCCACAGCCGGTATGGGTCTAAGCAGTTCTAATGCTGGCATTAAAAGATCTTCAGCAATTTGAAACCAGCCAATAACAATCCCTAAGACGACCGCCAAAACAGATGCTACAGCAAACCCTACCAATACCCGTACCACGCTAGAGCGGATATGCACCCAGGGGTCACTGGTAAAGAAATCGACAGTGGCTTTTGCCACCTCCCATGGAGAGGGGATCAGCTGAAAGTTAATAAAGAACTTAAAGCCAATCATACATAGGATTTGCCAGATCCCAAAAAAGAGGGCCAGGGCGATAAACCGCCTGACAGAACGGCCTGACAAGATGACCTGTAGGGTTTGATATAGGCTTGACATCGGGCTAGAGCTGCGAGCCCGAACGTCGTGAGATTGAGGCAGGGTGCTGGCCATAGGAGAGAATTATTAAAGGAATTGTTGAGAACGCTTACGTATTCCTAACCCGCCAACGCTGGTACAGCGTTCAACAATGTCTGCTTCAAATCCTCCATCGTTAAACGGCTAATGCGAGCTGGCTGAGGTCCGTTGGCATAGGTCTGTAACAGGCTCTTAAAGGTGGTTACCTGGCCACCGGACTCAGAAGCAAACGCCTGGGCATCGGCTTCTAGCAAAAAGGCCGATACTTCATCTCCATTTTTGACATAGTGAGAGTTCTCCGCAAACAGCTTCCAGCCTTTGTTGCGATCGTGGACAAAGATCACATCAGAAGCTTTGCCATCAGCCTGTAGCTCGTTGAGCTTTTTGATCATGTTAGGAATGGTGGCAAAATTAGTCACTGTAGGCTCTTCTTGGATCCACAGCTGGGCTGCCATTTTGGGCTCTTCAATCGGCTCGTTGGTGAGGGCGTCATTTCCGGTGATGACATAGCTTTCGCCCACTTCAATCACTTCGTCATAGTTCAAGCCCATGTTGTCCATGGCTGTTTTTAAGAAGCTTTCATCGACCCATTGGGTAACATCGTCTGGGTTGACCGGGGATTCAATTTTACCCAGACTAATCAACGTGGCAATACTATTTTTGAGCGCTTCTAACTGCACTTCACCAATACTCGGGTTTATAGGCTGTAGCCCAGACGGACCCAGGAACATATAAACGACTTCTTTCTCGATACCTGACCATTCTTCAATTTGGGCAGAGATCTCTTCGGGCTTCTCTTGAAATGTTTTATTAGCTTCCAGCATTGCCTGAAGATAGGCCTGAACGATTTCGGGGTGCTCTTCGGCAAAATCCGAACGAACAACAATGCCGTGTAGGGTGGGAACGCCTGTTTGGGCTCCATCAAAAATCTTCTTGGCAAATCCTCGGAAGGGGAATAGTTCTCCAAAGGGAACAAAGTCAGCGTGGGCATCAATTTGACCCGTACGTAGGCTGGTACCACCCACCTCCGGTGCTTGGCTAATCAGTTTGACATCTGACTCTGGGTCAATGCCAGCGTCGCTCAAAGCCTTGAGCACCATGCCGTGAGCTGCGGAGCCAAAAGGAACGGATACAGAGCCTCCTTTTAGATCCGCTAAAGAGGTGACCTCACTATCCTTGGGAACAACGACCGCATTGCCTGCTCCGTTGGGGCTATAGGCTAGGGTGCCAATAAATGTGGAGGTAACTCCCTCAACCTCCTCTTGGAATTTAATCAGATTAATAACGGCTGGAAAATCTCCCATTAAACCAATATCAATCTGGTCAGCAAGCATTTTGTTGGTAATAGGTGGTCCTGAGGTGTAGCTAGACCATTGAATATCGTATTCTACATTTTCGTATTTGCCTGTTGTTGGCAGATGTTTCTCTAATAAACCTAATTCTCGTACGGTGGCACCGCCAACAGCCGTATTAATTACCTGGTCTTGGGTACCAATAGAAATACGGATCACTTCTCCATTGCCAGTACTGGCTGTATTGGCTGAACCTTCGGCATTTTCGCTGGGGCCAGAGCAAGATGCAATCAAAACTGAAGAAAACGTCAGAGCACAAGAGAGAGAAAGTCTTCTGAACCAAAGATAATGAAGCTTCATGGCGGGGACTCCTATCAATTTGCTTCATTTAATCGATGATAACCATAAAGTATCTGTATCTCTATTTACAGATATCTTTTATCGAGGTGTTAGCTCAATAAGGGTTTTGATTAGACCCATAGATTTCTTTTATTGGTATACTTCTAGTTTTGTAGTGACCCCCAAAATTAGGACAGAGCTGAGAGAGCGTAAGCTAGAGTCCAAAGGCCCTGATCTTGCTTTTTAATGTGGGAGTGCCGAAGTGGACGTCATTGTGCCGAAGCCATGCAAATAGGCATGTTGGAGTCTGGTTGTAAGCCAACTAGCATTGGACTCTGACAACTTTGGTACAGGAGATTCCTGATAATTCACCCGTAGACCGTCACCACCCCGTTCATAAATCTGTAATCAAACGGTGATGGATACCTGCCAACAGTTCAGGATGCTCTAAATAGGGATTCATTCCAGGAAAAGTGGAGGGCATAATCAGCGTTAGGTAAGGCTTTGGATGCAGACTTTCTTTTATTCAATAGATTCTACTTCTACATAGACGGTTAGTAGCGTGTAAGAATAGTCTTTAAATTGAGTACAAAGCCAGGTAAAACATCGTCACCATCAATCTGTTGAGGAGATTTCAAAATTTCCACAGGCTGGCTCGGTCGATAAATCTCTACGGTCTGATCCTGGGGATTAAGCAACCATCCCAAACGTACTCCATTTGCCTGGTACTCCTGCATTTTGGTCTGGAGTGTTGCCAAACTATCGGAAGCAGATCGTAACTCGATAACAAAGTCAGGGGCAATGGGTGGAAACTTTTGTCGTTCTGTGGGGCTAAGGGATTCCCAACGGCTACGTTCAATCCAGGCAGCATCGGGGGAACGTTCTGCACCATTGGGTAGCTTGAAACAGGTGGATGAATCGAAGGTATACCCTAACTGTGTTTGCCGATTCCAGATGCCAAGGTCGATAGTGATATCCGCATTACGACGACCGCTTTCGCCGCCTGTGGGTGACATAATAATCAGCTCTCCCTGGGATGAACGTTCAAATTTGACGTCAGGATTGGCACGACAAAGCTGGTAAAATGCTTCGTCGGTTAACCTGCCAATGGGATCAAGGGTAATGGTGAAGGCTGTCATGGCTGGAGGGTTAAGGCTAGCCGTTACTAGTTTGATTGTAGAAGATAGGCTGCGGAGGTCGGGGAGTAGGCGATGTATTGGGCGGCAGTCGCTTAGGTTGCCACTGCCGCATGTTTTGGAGTTCTTAGATGACCCAGTTGAGTACTTGGCCAGGCACATAGACCACTCGCCTTATGTCCCCGTCCTTTAGGTAGCGTTGCACGATCGCAGACTGCATGGCCTGGGCGGTGGCTTCGGCTTCAGACGCCTCTATGGCTAACTTCAAGGTGGTGCGGGTACGTCCGTTAATTTGCACCGCAATGGTCACCTGTTGTGATAAATCGGGTGTACATGAGGTGCAAGACTGAGTGCTCAGCCCCACCGATGTACATATCCACCGGCAGCCAATGAGCCGTGATCTCGAGGTCAAAGGAAATGTCGGAACAATGGCTCGACGGATAGCGCAAGAAGTACCAGGCCGAATCCAAAAAATTGTCGGACACATCCGTTTCCCGACGGGCCTTGTCGCCACAACAAGGACAGGTGGTATTGACGAATTCAGGTATATCAGCCAAAGGGGAATTCCCTGTACCTTGAGGCAACCAGTTGTCCGTTTGGGGCAATTCCACAGGCAACTGGTCTTCAGGCACAGGTACTACGCCACAGGTGTCGCAATGAATAATCGGGATTGGTGGCCCCCAGTAGCGCTGTCGTGAGATCAACCAATCGCGCAAATGATAATGGACCTCACCATCGGTTTCGGAACGACCAATCCAGTTTCGCTGAATCGCCTTCACGCGCTCGGACCAGTCCAAATTATCCAAATTGTCTAACAAACGTTGAGCATAGCGGGTGATTTTGAAAAACCACTGTTCCAACTCTCGTTGAGTCGCCTCGGTGCCACAGCGTTCACATTCGCCTCCCGCCACCTGCTCATCGGCCAACACCGTTTTGCAAGACGGGCACCAGTTGACTGCGGCTCGTTTGCGCTCAGCTAATCCCGCTTTGAATAACTGCAAAAACAGCCACTGAGTCCATTTGTAGTAGGTCGGATCGGTCGTATTGACCTCATGGTTCCAGGCAAAGCGGTTGCCGATCCGCTTTAGTTGAGTTTCCCGAAACCGCTCCACATTCTGAGCTGTGAGCTGTCGGGGATGAATACCTTGTTTGATGGCAAAGTTTTCGCTGTGGATACCAAAGGCATCGAAGCCCATCGGTTCAAAGACATCTTTACACTGCATGGCCATAAAGCGACCATAGATGTCGGCTCCGGTGAAAGCGTACACATTTCCCACATGCAACCCCGCCGCAGATGGGTAGGGAAACATCATCAAGTTGTAAAAAGGCGGTTGGTCGGGAGTTGCTCTGGCAGTATCGGTGTCGTAAATCTGGGTTTGCTGCCAGATGGCCTGCCAGTGAGCTTCAACAGAGCGATGGTTGTAGGTTTCAGAAAGTTGTCGAATGGCCGGATCAATACGATCCGGCGTTACAGGTCCCAGTGATACATGGTTTGTTCTCCCAATCGATAAAAAACTGCAAATTTTGGAACACGCTTATAGGATGGCATACAACAGCAAACATTGACTTTCCGTTGGAATCAATAACTTCTTGAATCCCGAAACGGATATGGCCTATCCTCATCAGGTAAGCACGCTTGATCGTTATAGTGTCTACGATAAAGAAACATGTGGATATGCTCCTGAGTAGATTGGCAGTATTTGGCTCAGTTTGATTGAAGACTGAAGTGGCGAATGGATTGAGGGCTTCCACTGGGTGCGAATTAACAGTCGCTGTATTCGCTATAACCTTGAATTGCTAAAGGATTGGTTGCATAACCGAGAAGATTCTGTTGCCCATGGACGGGCCATTGCAATTTAACAAAAATCTCTTCTGAGTAATCAGAAAAAAGTACGAAAGAAATAGATTTCTCGGTCCTATCAAAATTGTTCTTTACTACGTCTTTAAGGAACTGGCTAGCCTGATCGTTCCAAAAGATATAAGCAAAGTCTCTAACACAGATGATTTTGACATAACGTAGAGCCAGTCCGAAACTGCCTGGAGTTCATCCAGGTGTTTGACTTCACAGCGTTCCAGATGTTTGATCACCCAGCGGTACATTCTGATGGTTGATGGCGATTTGCCCGCCTGATGCACCTCATCATGCTCTCTAATAGTAGAACTCGCGTTCTACTTTATGGTAACCATTTACCCCAATTTTTTATCCCAATCGCCCCGTCAAACCTGTCTAAACTGACCCAAAAATGTCCAATGTGTTTTCAGAGGGGGCGCTAAAACGCCGACTGGGCAAAGCTTTAAAGCCTTGCCCAGTCGGCGAAATGATTGTTTTCACTAGAAAGCTGATGATCCGACTCGAACGGACGACCGGCTGATTACAAAAGAAATGCTCAAAGGCTAAATTCTTCTTCAAGCAAGGTTTTTAGGATGATTGAAAAGTCATGTACTAATTTTTGTACTAATTTTTTGCTGTATTTTTCGTAAGGAATTTCGTCAAGAACTAGATGAGCTGACCGTCGATCAGCTGCTCTATTCCTGGAAGCTTTACCCAGACCCATTAAATTTAGATTTCGTCAGGGTTGATTCCCATTGCTCGTAAGCGTTCGGCTAGTCGGTCTGCGCGTTGCCGTTCGATTTCTTGGCCCTCCGCACCAGTGGGGATGATTTGGCCATTGCGATCGCACCACCTTAACCAAAGCCGAGATACCTCTTCTTCAAAAGGACCTTCCCACAATGTCAGTCCTGCCCCTGCCCCCTCTAGCCAAACTGATTGGTCTGTATTGACAATGCCCTCGGCTGTTGTGAGTTCCTGATAGCCTATCGGGGAAATCATCCACACGCGCAAAAGTGCCCCATTCATATTGGCTTCGTCTTGGATTTGCTGTAAGGGATCAAACACTACGTAGTAGGACACACCAATCTGGGCGTAGATATCCCGCTTACTTGAGATTTTTCCCTTTTGTTTGGATTTTTGACTGAGGGTAACCTCATCGCCTTCCTGATTGGACACAATTTCAATACAAACTTCGGGGACTTTGCCAAATTCCCAAACGAAGTAAGAGCGGTCTCGTCGATTGGCATAATCAGCAGCCCTTTGTACTCCTAGACTCAGCATTACGTCCGGCACAATAGGAGGATCGCCCTTGAGCTTATAAAATAAGCCTACATTTGCTTCTGCAATAAATGGTAGCGGTAACGTCTGGCTGCTATAAAGTGGCTCTACCAGCAAGCGCTGTTGCTGGGCTGATTGAAAATTATCCACTGGGGTGTCATCCTCGATCACCAGATGACTGATATCGAGTTCAGTTACGATGTCTTCGTTTTCTAGAGGTTGGTTATCTAGAATCTGCTGTGGGGTCATGGTGTGGACCTGAATCGCATAGTTCTATTTTAATCCCATCACATGGCAATAACAGGACTACGGCATTCACGGTCCTTCCACTGCTCAAGCTGGCGCGTCATTTTCTCTTCGCCTAGCACATCGATCAGGGTTTCCACTCGGCCTAAAGTTTTGGCTAATCGGTTGCGATCGTAAACCTCACAGTTATCCACCTGCCATTGCTTTGCTAGCTCCAGTAGTGGCGCAACACAATCATCATCGGTGCTTTGAATGTACAACACATCGTTCTTATAAAGGGGTATGACCTCGACACGATGTAGAGTGCTATAACGCTTATCCAGCAAGGGTTTCAGGAAGATTTGAGCGAAGAATAAATTTTCTCAGTTTCAGCGTGATGGAGATTGTAAGCTTCTTGTAGGGCTTAGGATTTCTGACTTTTTAATAGACATCTAATTGAGGTCATACCCTTATAAAGCCGCTCATCACTGGCGTAAACAGTCATCTCTAACAGGGGGGCAATCGGCGCTTCGTTTGTCTTTTGGTAAAAGTCAACGTCAAATACGAGCCATCCTAACCAGAACTTCTGCCATAGCTGCGGTTGGGCATAGAGATCTTGCACGATCGGCTCCGGTTCAAAGTTATTGAAGCGTCGTTTAAGCAGAAGCGCTGTCCACAAATCTTGGGTAGTTGCTGTCGCATTCCTTTACAACTGTTCTTGTTAGCCTGGGTTTGGTGGATGGCAGAAAAAATCTCATACTAAATAGTACTTGCAGATCTTGGTGAAGACTTGAAATGGTTTCGTCAACAGTGTCAAAGAAGATTCGTACTCTTGCTAAAATTGTTCAGGAGTTACATCAGGGTAAGGATTTCAACATCACTCGTCTAACGAGTATCAAAAGTCTTTGTGCTGATCCCAAAGCAGCTGAGCAATTCTTTTTGTATCTTGCTAAGTTGACTCAGAAAAAGATGGAAGAGAAAGCAAAAACCTCTCATCTTGAAGCTGAAGATTGGCTTGATTGCAAAACATTGGTAAATGAGTCGGTTTGTCAAATAGAAGCTTATCTGGCCAGCAATTCTCATTATGAAGAATGGCTATTCAATCGTCTGCTATCAGACTATTGTGGAGATGTGGCATGAGGCTTAGTCAATGACGAAAGGGAGCTTTGCCACCGTAGTCGATTCATTTCGAGCAACGCTGTCATCACTGCCGGACAAGCGCACAGGCAAGAACACCCGCTACGAGATGTTGGATGCAGGGCTCGGTGCATTCAGTGTGTTCTTCACGCAAACACCGTCGTTTCTGGCGCACCAGCGCAAGATGGCCGATACGAAGGGTCGCAGCAATGCGCAAACGCTGTTTGGGGTGCATCAAGTTCCCAGCGATAATCACATCCGAGAGTTGCTCGATGGGATATCGCCCACGGTGCTGTATCCAGTCTTTGACAGTATTCTTCAGTTGCTTCAAGCGACGGAGCAGCTATCATCGTTTCGGTCATTTGCCGATAATTTACTGATGCCGCTAGATGGCACCGAGTACTTCAGTTCAACGAAGATTCACTGTGCGCATTGCTCGACGAGGGTGCTTAAATCAGGCGAGACACACTACTATCATTCAGTTGTCACCCCTGTGATTGCTTGCCCAGGTCGCTCTGAGGTGATTCCGTTAGTACCGGAGTTCGTAGTACCTCAGGATGGTCATGACAAGCAAGACTGTGAAAATGCTGCCGCCAAACGCTGGTTTGTCCAATACGGGCCAAGGTATCGAGACCTGCGCATCACGGTTCTCGGCGATGACCTGTATTGTCGTCAGCCCTTGTGCGAGCGGCTGCTCACTGAGCAATTCAACTTCATTTTAAGCTGTCTGCCAAAGTCACATAAAACGCTCTACGAACATTTAGAAGGGATAGAACTGCCAAGTGTCATCCAGAAACAGTGGACGGGAAAAATCGAGAAAACCTATACCTACCGCTATCTCAACCAAGTCCCGCTTAGAGATGGCGACGATGCACTGCTCGTAAACTGGTGCGAACTCGTCATCACCAATGCCAAAGGTAAAATCCTCTACCAGAATGCTTTCGCGACCAACCACCTGATTACGGATGACAATGTTGAAGCCCTCGTCACGGCTGGGCGCACTCGATGGAAGGTCGAAAACGAGAATAACAACACCCTTAAGACCAAGGGCTATAACCTTGAACATAACTTCGGGCACGGGCAAAACCAATTAGCAGCTTTCCTGGCCACCTTGAACATCTTGGCATTGCTTTTTCATACTCTGCTCACTTTGACGGATACAAAGTATCGATTGCTCAGAGCACATCTGTCGACCCGAACAACCTTTTTTAATGATTTACGGGCCTTAACCCGGTACGTTTGCTTTGATAATTGGGATCATTTGCTGACCTTCATGCTCGAAGGTCTGGAGCTTAAAGTGCCTACTGACACTAGCTGACCTCATAATGAGAATTGCTGTTATCTGGCAGAGCCAACAATGGAAAAAAGCAGCACCTGCGTGACCTTTTATCAAATGTCCGAAACGTAAACAATCAATATAAGAACCATGCCTGGGGACCTGTACGGATTATTCAAAGTATGGATGTTCTATTAATTGAAAAGGCGTTGTATGGCATCTTGCGTCCTTCTGAGTCAGGCCATTGGGGATACCAGATCTCTAGAAACTATGCTGAGCGGTACAATGCAAGATATGGAAGTGGTTTAATTCCAGAGTCAGCGGTACTGGTCGAAGATATTGCCAACTTTTGGTGCCAGCACTACTTTGATTTACCTTTGGATGAATGGATCAATAAACCTAAAAAACGCTCCTAAACGGGAGGAAAGTCGCTAGAGGTTATGTTACATACACCGGAGTGGCCTGTAGAGGCTAGAGCACGATGTCTATCGATCTCCATTTATTGCGTCAATCTATCCGTCAAAACCTGGATATGGAGCATTTACTAATTCTGCTCGATCGAGCCGTTGAACTAATCCCCCAGGACAAATTGCCTCAATTGATTGAAGGTGTCTTAAACCCAGAGTTATTACAGGTTGATGAAATACCCGATGAGTTACTCCTGGAGGAAGTGCTTGATTTTCAAGTAGATAGTCTAGCTGGAGTCTATTACGAATCCTTCAGGGTCAACTCACGTAACTTTATGGACAAATCGCGAGGGACCATCAACTGGATCGCCGAATTTCATCGATTAATGAACCGGTGTGTTGCGGAGTGTCAGGATGGTGAGTATTTCCAAACACAACCAGCCTTCGAGATCCTCTTTGAACTCTTAGATGAGATCGACGAGTACTACGATAACATTATCTTTTTTGCCGATGAAGCCGGATCCTGGCAGGTTGGTGTTGACTGGGCCAAAGTGCTGCCTGCCTATTTCACCGCTTTGGCTGAGATTGCTAAGCCTCAAGTCTATGCCCAGTCCGTTGTTAAGGTTGTGACAGCTCACGCCAATTATGAGCGTGACATCCACCTAAAAACAGCAATGAAGATTGCTAAACCATCACAGTGCAAAGCTCTCAAGGCTCTGATTTAAAAGTGCTTGCTTAAAAGCCTAAACGTTACTCATGCTGCTTACGGTAGACCAGTTGCAGGAAAACCGGATAGGCGACAGCGGCTCCCAGGATGGGTGTGAGCCAGGCAACCACAATCACAAAACTGGCCGTCGTTGAGAGGACAACTCCAATGATCAAAACCAGTAGTATCAAACACCAGTTAGTCATAGTCATTCCAATCACCTGCATCCCACTCACCGTCCCAGCTATTTTCATCCCAGTATTGTTGAGGGGCTTCACCCTGGGTTGCTAGTACTTGAGGTTGGCCTAGCTTAGGGTCAGAAGGGGCCATTTTCTCAAACTGAACCTGAAATTTCCAGCGATCACCAAAATCATAGAGATAGGTCATGCTAGCTCCAGGCGCGAGGGGCAAATCACCAATTAAGGTTTCGTTTGTATGGGGAGGCCTGTTGATTTCAGGATGGATAACGGTTTGGAGCACGCCAAACCGATCCTTGTGGGAGAATTGATAGAGGTGATCCCTGTCAAAATTAAAGGCGTCGAGAATCGTCTCTGAGAGATTATCTAACGTGAGGGTATTTGGAATGGCAATCCGTCGCCAGACTTTGAGAATAGAGACTTTGAAAATATAAACACTTTCCTCAAATTCACCACCCGGTATCACTAAATTCTGTTGCCACTGTGGGAAATAGTCTTGAAAAACTGGCTGCAGTGCGCCATAGGAGAAATCAAATTGTGTTTGTGATTGAAAGCGATCACTGTGTTCTATGAAAGCCTGGACTAACACCTTCATCATGGCAGTCCCAAAGGGCTTTTTCTTCAGGCTGGCAATTCGCCAGCTTTTCTCTACAGGACCTGGTTGGGTTGTGATAAACCCGAAAAGGTCGAGCAGTGCTGCATGGTGGGGTTTTATGTGATACAGCCACGTATCCTGTTCAGTTAAGTTGGCAAAGACCAATCCTTCCTCTGGAATTCTTGACCAAAAGTGGGTACAGCGATGAAATGTTCCCAAGGGATCTTGATAGTCTCCCAGGGCGGCATCATTACTCCAGAGAAGCCAAGCCTCTAGCAAGTTGAAATACTGTTCGGTTAGATTGAGTTGGTGCCAGGCATTGAGTACAACGTCATCGAGCACCAGTCGTTGCTTTTTGCCTTTGGCCTGAACAAGGGTTAAACCAGAAGTACGCAACAACAGATACAAGCCATGAATGTAGGGAAATGACTTCTGCTGGGGACGTTTGAGGGTGATCGCAATCGGATGACTGACGCGCTGATTGAGTTCAGCCAAGGACTTCATGGGAAGAAAATTATTGGCACTGCTAACATTGGTGCCGTTGGGCGTCAGGAAATCGAGTAGAACCTGAAAGTCGTGCAGGATAGTGCCTGGATACTGATGATCAATTGACTGTTGCTTCAGATGCTGAACCTCTGACGCTGTGAGAGAAAGTGCGTCTACGTCAATATGACTGAAAAACAGATTAAACCTTGCGTCCATCGAACCGATTACTCCTCGTACCAATCATATTGTTGAGGAGATTTGCCCTGAGATTCCAAAATTTTAGGTTCCTGTTGTTCTGAATCGGGCCCCTGAATGTCTACCAACTCAACCTTAAATTTCCAGTCATCTCCAAAGTCATACCAAAAAGTCATGCGACTGCCAGGTATTAAAGACAAATCCCCCACCTTCATATCGGACGTAAACGGAGGGTCTTCACAGGCAGGATGGGCTGCAGTGCTAGATCGGCCCGTGCGATCGCGATAGCTGAATTCGTACAGGTGGTCAAAATCAAACTGATAAGCCTCAAGGATGGCTGTGGCCAACTCATCGAGAACCAGATGGGCTGGAATGGCAATTCGCCGCCAGGTTTTTGCCAAGGAAACCTTAAAGATATAGAGCCCATCCTGAAACCCTTCACCTGGCAGCTGCCAGATGGTTTGCCATTCCGGGAAGAAAGGGACCAGATGATTATGTAACTCTCCATAGTTAAGTGTGGGTGCGGCATCAACCTCGTCAGACTCTTGCCAGTCGGTTAGTTTTTCCATAAAGGTATGAGTAGCTAACGGAATCAGAGCCTCTCCTAACGGTAACTTCTGAATGCTAACCACGCGCCAAGCTTGTTTGGGGGCTGTTTCCCCTGTTTGAACATCGAGTAAGCCAAACAGATGCAGCAAGGCAAGATTGTGAAGTCCGGGAATGAAATTGATATGAGTCTGATTCTGGTAGGTTGGGAAGGTCATTCCTTCGTCGGGGACCTTTGACCAAAAGAGAGCCAGTTTATAGAGGGATTGACTTAACGCACCTCCATCTCGTTCGCCGATAACATCCTCATCGGCCCGCAACAGCCAGGTTTCTAACAATGCGAAATAACGTTCTGTGTCATTCAGTTGCTGCCACGTTTCTAGAACAACTGGATCTATCCCCAGAATGAGTTTTCTCCTGTTGTGAGTAAGCCGAGTCAGGCCAAGTAATCGCAGTAAGAGATAAAGTCCATTGATGTAGGGATAGGATTTTTGAACAGGACGCGTTAACCGAACGTCGATGGGATAGCTTAAACGTTGATTTAGCTCAGGAAAAAATTTGGCCTGTAGGAGCTGGTTAACGTTACTAACGGAGACCTCAGTGTCTTGCAAAAAGTCCAGGAAAGTTTGGAAGTCCTTCAGAATCAGGCCTGGCCTATATTCGGTAATGACCTGTTGTTCAAGCAGCTCCGCATAGGGGGCTAAAGAAAACGCGTCCAGTGACGGAGACGTCATCTGCCAAAGTCTGGCAACGCTACCAATTGGGTCAAATGTAAACATGGACTCAGTTGGGAAATGCTGGCTACACCATGTCTTCAGTTTGTCATTTTACTGGAACGATCAGGTTGCCAAATTTCGGTTTGGGCTGTCTCCGGTTGTCTCCACCCCAATAAGCAATGACTGTCTGAGCGGGGAAGAATCGGCTTTGTTAGAGCAACTACTTGACTGGTTGATCCAAAGTCAGCCGGTCAAACAGTACTTATTTTTAGTGAATAGAATGATTAAATCCCTACATGAGATTCATGCCTGTACTAATTTCTGTACTAATTTACCTGAAGCCTTTGATATCAATAGCTTCTAGAGCTTAGTTGATATCGAAAATCAAATAAAAATGACCCTCAAAGTTCTAGATCTGACTAAAGTATAGGAGGCTATAATCCTTTACATGCAATGTTTTCATTAAAAAGCTGGTGATCCGACTCGAACGGACGACCGGCTGATTACAAATCAGCTGCTCTACCAACTGAGCTACACCAGCGAAGCTTTAGCATTATAACGGGATTTGATGCCCTTAAGTCAAGAACTATCGAACTTAATTTGGTTAGTCAAAAATAAGGGGCAGATCCACGGCAAATAACCTGCCCTATTTTGCAGCTTTAAGGGAATTAAGCCTTGTTATTTTCCATAGCCCAGCGGGCTAGTTCGGTACGGTTGTGTAGGCCAGTTTTGCCAAGCATGTTGCTGACATGGCTCTCAATGGTGCGCTGGCTAACTTTAAGTTCTTCAGCAATTTCACGGTTTGCCATGCCTCGCGCCACAAACTGCACTACTTTTAACTCTGTGGGAGTAAGCTCTACATCAAAGGGGACTTGAATGGTCGGAGCACTTCCGCCAGCTTTGGTCTGATGATGAATCAAACGGGACGCTTGCTTGAGGGAAGATTCTACCTGGGCTACTAGCTCTTCTGGCTCAAATGGTTTTACCATGTAAACATCAGCGCCAGTGGTTAAGCCTTTGACCCTGTCCTGACTTTGCCCTTTGGCAGACAAAAATAGAATGGGAATCCAACTCTTACCCGGATCTTGGCGTACCTGTTCGACAAAGGCGTAGCCATCCATTTCAGGCATCATGACATCGCAGATAATCATGTCGGGCACTAATCCACCCAATACATCAAGAGCTTCGCGACCATTGCCTGCTGTGACAACTTGATAACCTCGAAACTCTAAGTAATCTCTGACAAGCAAGATGAGGTTTGGATCGTCATCTATAAGTAAAAGCTTCTTTTGATCGCCAGTGGTATTTTCTTTCATGCCGTGTACTCGTGTTACTCGAAGTCTATGGGAATAGGATGATAAAAGATAAATCCAAAACGTATTAGATAGGTACTAGATATGATCTAGTGCATCAGGGGTTGAAGGATTTCTAAAGTCCTCGTATTAGTTTGTATACGCCTCTGTTGATGATACTGTACGGACTATAGTCAATCAGGGTTGTTTTATTAAGCCCAGTTAAATTTATAGCAAGGTTGTACATAATTAAATTTTTGTTACCCATGGATTGGAATACAGCAATTGCGCTTATATCAACTGCTTGACCCATCTGTTCAAATCAATTGTTCCCAATTAGTCAATAGGATCACGGATTGTTCGGTACTTATTTACATCGGGTAAGGGGTTTTTCAGGAAGGCGTAGTCTTCAACAACCTGATTCCCAATAAGATGCTCTTGAATAATGCGTTCTATGACCTCTGGTGTGGCGCTGTGGTACCAAACACCGTCAGGATAAATCACTAGAATAGGTCCTTGCTGGCAGACGCGTAGGCAGTTGGCCTTGGTGCGAAAAATGCAGCTGGGTCGTTCTTTAGTAGGTCTATCTAGCTTCAATTCTTGCAATCTTTTTTTGAGATAGTTCCAGGCATCGATACTATTAGCTTTGTCACAGCATTTGGGTTTAGTTTGGTCTGCACATATAAAGATGTGACGCTCAATTGCATTGAGCGCTAAGGCGTCTACACAGTGTGCTAAAGGGTTACTCATTGGGGAAAACGTATCACTTTGGGAGTGGCAGCCCTATGGGTGTGATCACATTGCTAACGGACTTTGGTCACAGAGATAGCTATGTTGGTGTAATGAAGGGGGTCATTGCTAGTATCAGCCCCCAAAGTCAGATAATAGATCTCACCCATGGGCTTAAACCTCAGGCTATCTTAGCGGCTCGATTTAATTTAATAACGAGCTACTTGTATTTCCCTGTAGGCACCATCCATGTTGTGGTTGTTGATCCGGGGGTGGGGACGCAGCGAGCTGCAATTGCGGCTGAAGTTAGTGTACCTGCCGGGCTGCAAACCATTATTGCACCAGATAATGGCATTCTGACAGGCTTTGTGATTAAGGCAGTGACAGCGCTAACGAATCCTGATTATTGGTACACTCCTGAGCCTAGTAATACTTTCCACGGTCGCGACATATTTGCGCCTACGGCTGCGCATTTAGCGAATGGGATTCCTATAGGCGAGCTAGGTACGTCGCTATCAGTATCTAGTCTGGTGAGTCTGAATATCAATCATGCGGTAGTAACGGACCAGGGGTATCGCGGCAGCCTTCAGTATATCGATCATTTTGGCAATTTGGTGACTACCATTCCAGGGGATGAGCTGACTAGCCAGCTTTGGTATGTGCAACTGGGTACATATATTTGTCCTTACCGCCCCACCTATGGTCGCATGGAGTTAGGTGAAGCGCTTGCCCTGGTTGGTAGCCATGGTTATGTCGAAATTGCGGTAAATGGCGGTAATGCCCATCAGGCATTTCAGGCAAATGTAGGCGATGCAGTGGAGCTTATTTACGCTCGCCATGGGTCGGACACGGGGGTGCTTTAATGCTGCGATTAAGCCAGCCAACGGCCTGTTCTAATCGTGGCAATGCTTCCTCTGGATTATCGTTGAGCAAATATACAAGAGCTGCTGCGATCTGCTCCTTTGCTCGTATCTGGCGGTTGGAGTTTAGTCGGTGCCAATCCATTGGGCTAATGGATAGCTGCTTTGCCAATGCTTGAGCGAGCGCTTTTGGCTCAGCTGTTTCTAAATCTAGAGTGTTATTGACAGATGACGTCATTGTTGTCTTGTCCATGGTTTATTTTCGAGACGGTGGATAACGTTCCACGTGATGGGTGCAGATCGATAGCTTTCATATCGATAGCTTCCATACCTACTATTGAGATCTGCCGAGGGTTTCTTGTGAGGAACCTCTCCTGTACTTTAAGTCTATATCTACCCAGCCGAGTCGCGTTATGAAATCGTCCCTGCCCCTGACTGAGCAAGACCTCACCGACTTTGCTACGGCTTTGGATGAAACGACTAAGGACTTTAATGCGTTGCGCCAGCGGTATACCGAAGTACGTGAGGCGTTTGCGCAGCGGGCTGATGCTCAGGCAAAAATTACCCAGGGGCATTTGCCTCAGGCTGAGTTAAAGCGTTTGAAAAAGCAAATTGAGACGCTAGAGGAAACGCTGGAAAATCAGCTGATGTCCTGGAATAACCTGAAGGAGCCGTTTTGGCAGGTGCTGCGATTTGTGGGGTTGGGCATGGTTTTGGGATGGTTTTTTCGGGGATGGTTTGGGGGGTGAGGCGTTTGGTGTAGAGACGTTCCCCGTTTTGACTGTAGAGACGTTCCATGGAACGTCTCTACAGTCAAAACGGATGATGATGGCGGTAAAGGGGGCTGCCTGCGTTACCTTAGATAGAGTCATTTTTCGGCATAGATATAGGTAATGGCCACCCAGCGTATTAAGCACATCCTGAAATCTGGCAACCCTGGTGATGTTGTGACTATCCAAGGTTGGGTTCGTACTAAGCGTGATTCTAAGAAGTTTAGTTTTTTGGATATTAATGATGGCTCGTCTATGACGGGGCTTCAGGTGATTGTGGATGTTAGCCTGGATGGCTATGATGATGCGATGAAGCGGATCACTACGGGGGCTTCGATGGTGATTAGTGGCACCCTGGCTGAGTCGCCGGGTAAAGGGCAGCGGGTGGAACTGCAGGCTAGCAGCCTTGATGTGGTGGGTGAGTCGGATGCTGAAACCTATCCGCTACAGAAAAAGCGGCATTCGTTTGAGTTTTTGCGAGGATTGGGGCACTTGCGATCGCGCACCAACACCCTCGGTGCAGTTTTCCGTGTCCGCAATGCCTGTGCCAGCGCCATCCACGAATTTTTCCAAAGCCGAGGCTTTCTTTGGATTCATACCCCGATTCTCACGGCCAGTGACTGTGAAGGGGCGGGGGAAATGTTCACCGTTACCAGCCTGAACCTGGACAAATTGCCCAAGGGTGATGATGGCAAAGTGGATTATGGCCAGGACTTTTTTGGTAAGCCCACATATTTGACTGTGAGCGGCCAGTTAGAAGCTGAGATTATGGCCATGGCGTTTACGAATGTGTATACCTTTGGTCCTACATTCCGAGCAGAAAATTCGAATACCTCTCGTCATCTGGCAGAGTTTTGGATGATGGAGCCGGAGATGGCCTTCTGCGATTTGGAAGGCAACATGGATCTGGCGGAAGAGTTTCTCAAGTTTGTCTTTAAGTATGTATTAGAAGCATGCCCCGATGACATGGAATTCTTCAACAAGCGGATTGAAAAAACAGTTTTAGAGACTGCCGATAACATCATCAACAATGAGTTTGAGCGGATTACCTATACGGACGCCATCAACTTGCTTGAGAAGTGTGACAAGACATTTGAATATCCAGTTTCTTGGGGCTTAGACATGCAATCTGAGCATGAGCGCTATCTAGCGGAAGAGTATTTTAAAAAACCGGTAATTGTGACGGACTATCCCACTGAGATTAAGGCGTTTTATATGCGTCTAAATGATGGGGGTAAAACTGTCGCAGCGATGGATGTGTTGGCTCCCCGCATCGGTGAGATTATTGGAGGTTCGCAACGGGAAGAACGCTTAGATGTGCTGGAGCAGCGCATTACGGAGGCGGGTTTGCCAAAAGATGATTACTGGTGGTATTTAGATTTGCGTCGCTATGGTACGGTACCCCATGCGGGATTTGGTCTAGGATTTGAGCGACTGGTGCAGTTTATGACGGGTATGACGAACATTCGCGATGTGATTCCATTCCCTCGGACGCCCGATAATGTGGAGTTTTAGTGGGGCATCACCTGCCATGATGGCTGTGGTTTCACCAGGAATATAAAAGTATAAATCGCTACCGAAAGAGATTTCACTTAGCTTAAGTGCGCTAGGTGGTAGTTGTTGTGGTCTCAGCATTGCATGGCATTTAAAGAAATGTCACAAAGCACGGTGAGAATTGAAAAAATGGCCATGGTACCCGCTCGGGTAATGTGACCCGATTTGACGATGCCTAGGATCTAGATATCAATTTATCTGAGGTTTTGTTATGACTGTTGCAACTGGTACCACAACTAATGGCGTCGCAAAAGACTACGCATACTATGACAAGTATTATAACCATGCTTGCGAAGTCTGTATTCCCATTGTTCTGAAGACGCCTATTTATATTGAACCCATTGTGATTGAAAAGGAACCTAAGTGTTTAGAGAAGAAGTATTAAGAATACATTGGGTAAAGTCTAATGCCCACTTAATGCCGTGATCTTCTTCCCGGTTCCTAGCAGATTACAGTTCTTTTTTGAAGGTAGGTGATAAATATGACTACAGCAACTGAAACTATGCAACTCGATACTGCGGCGTATGACAAATACTATAAACGTGCCTGTGAGGTGTGTGCACCGATCAAATTAAAGGTACCTGTTTATGTTGTCCCTGTTGTGATCGAGAAAAAGCCTGAGTGTATTAACAAAGGTTATCATTAAAGTCCTCTTTCCCCTTGCTCCTTAGCAGGGGGAGTGATTCTCTATCGTTATACGGGTAAAGATTATGAGTACCCCCTTAGATTTTGATCGCTATCCCCATGGATGCGAAATAGTTATTCCTGTTGTTTTGAAAATTCCGATTTATATTGAGCCTGTTGTTATAGAGAGGACAGCGGTATGTTATGGAAATTCCCATTCTGAAGTTGCTAGCCTTAAAAGTCAGCTGTCAGAAGCTGGGCCAGTTGCACTAGCCCATGATGCCCAGACTGCTGTAAACACCGTTGCTAATGCTAATGTGCATGACTTAGATAATGTCTCTTTACAGCAGTCGTTGAGTATATCTTTGCGACCGGTTGCTGACGGCTGGCACTCTTTTGCCCATGCTATTCAAGACCTATTTGAGTCAGGAATGTCAGGTAGAGCACGATTTTTACAGCAATAAAGAGTATCCCTTCACCCGAGAAGCCTGATTTCTTGAAAAGCCGGGATCTTGATGATAATGGATGGGTAGAAACCGGCCTTCTCTCGGGCATCTTAGGCCTAAGAGTTCACTAAGGCATGGGATGCCACATCGTACGACACCCTTCTCCCCCGGCCAGTATTATCACTTATACAATCGGGGCAATAACCGCGAAAAGATTTTCTTTGAACGAGAAAATTATCTATTTTTTCTGCGATGCAAGCGTATCGGGGTTTTGTTGAGGCGGCAGCAGTTATGGAGCCGAGATTGCAGCGGTTGATGCTGGATTAGTGTCGCCGCGAGAAACCCGGTTTTTGCAGTGGTGAGAAAACTGTTGAGTGCTTTTGTTATATAGCATATAGTAATCGCCAAGCGTGAGTTTCAGCTTGTGTTGGACGGTGGCCATCTGTTTCAGCCACGCTGGATCTATGGTATCCCAATCACTTTTGTTCATGACGCGAAAGTCAAAGGACACACGGGTGGGACCTTGATCGTTCATTTGATTGTGGTGCAAGCAGTGGGCACCCCAGAACCGTAAAACTTGCCCATTGCTAAGGACCATGGGCCGGAAATCTCTCTTGCCAGGCTGGGACTCTAAATGCAGGGTGTTGCTGGGGTAGCACTGGGTAAATGGTACCCAAAAGTTGACTTCGACATCGGGGTGGTTATAGTCTGCATCGCAGTGTAATCCAGGTCGGATGGGATCACCACCGATATCGGCGGGAATGGCGGTATTGTTCGGCAGGTGGATGCGAAATGTAGGTTTTGCCTGGACGACCAAGTGACTATCTACAAACTGTGGTGCAATGACCGTCTTGATAAAGTCTCGGTAGACCTTTAACAACATGGGAAGCCTGGGGCTATTGTAGTACTTGTGATGAAAATAAAGATTCTGGTCATTGGAGAACGTTAAGACATGGGAAGGCTTGCCCATGGTATGCAGCTGCTCTAATGGCAGAGCGGGACCCTCATAATCGCCCAGCAAAATGTCATAAATAAGTTGGGCGAAATGGAATCTGTTAGTGTCATAGTCAAATAGATGTTCTTTAGTCAGTTCGGGCTGTTTCATAATGGGCGATGTAGCTGATATAGCCGTTTATGGAATGGGAGAGCATGGGCCTATCAGTAGAGGCTATGCTCTAAATTTGATTTATCTTTCTTCAGAGGCTATCTTTGCTACATTGTTTTTATTTTTTTTCAAAAAGAATTGCCCACAAATAATGTCTACAAGAGTTCTTCCCTTACCAAGGGGAGGTGCCGTAGGCAGAGGGGTCTTGACTGTTGCGCCAGTTATCCAACCCCCTCCCTGACGGTTCCCCCTGGTAAGGCTACTGTGTATACATAAGTAGGAGAGCTAGCTCTATATTTCGAGCCCACTCTACGAGAAGAGCAAAGCTCTACATCCCCCAACCCCTTACTCCCTGAGGGAGAAGGGGGGGCTGGCCTCAAAGTCCTTCGCCCCCAGGGAGAAGGATTTAGGATGTAGACGCCAAAGCGGCTTCTCGCAGAGTGGGCCAATTCAAGGACAGGCCTACCTTTTGAGACATTATGAGTTAGGACCGGTGGAGTGATTGGGTTTATTGCCCTAATCTGTAGGCTGGGTTGAGCCCTCGCGAAACCCGGCAGCCCCACCGAACATTCCTGCCGAAATCTCCAATGCACCATCATTCCCAATGGTTTGATGATGGGTGTGATTCTTTTAGGGTAAAGGTTTGCAACGCAGATTAAGTCTATTGAATAGAATTTGGTAGATTTTAGGGGTCTGAAAGTTCAATCTATCTCTCAAAAAAGAGATAGATTCGACGAAAAAAATAATTGTCTCGTGTGCCTGTATCCTCTCCATTCGAATCATGCCAACAGACCTAAGTCTTAGCTTTTTTGAGTCAGCGTTAGCGCAGTTTAATGAACTCGTCGATAGGTTGAGTTCAGCTGATAGCCAAAATTGGGAGCATGGAAAACTAGAACGTTATATCCATGAGTCGGGCACAGAACTTTTGCGACGGTTATATCAAGGCCATCTCGACTTGCGTTACGCATCAGAGGACTACCAAAGCGAGGTCGTCGGTAGCGATGGAGAAACCCGCCCCCATCGTCGAAAACAGACCCAACGGAACCTCGAAACGCTGTTTGGGGAAGTGACCTTAAACCGAGTGGGATACAGCACCCAAAAACCTGAGGTCAGTGCCCTGTACCCGTCAGATGGGATCTTGAATTTGCCGCCGGACAAATACTCGGATGAACTCCGAAAACGAGTCGCGGTGGAAGCGTCGAAAGTATCGTTTTCAGAAACGAGTCGGACCATAAGCTCGACGACAGGGGGGGCGATTGGTAAACGCCAATGTGAAGAGGTGACGGTAAAAGTGGCCCAAGACTTTGAGGACTTTTATGCTCAACGGGCGATAGACCGACGAGTTGCCAGTGATGAGCTATTAGTGATTACCACTGATGGTAAGGGGATTGTGATGCATCCATCAGATCTGCGAGAAGCCACGGCCAAAGCCGCTCAAAAGGCCAAGGACTCACCGTCAAAACGTACTCGCTTAAGTCCCGGTCAAAAGCGTCAGCGTAAACGAATGGCCACAGTCGCATCGGTGTATCATGTGCCTCGATACCCCCGTCAAGCCGACGATATCATCGGTGACCAACGGGACCCGCCCGTGCGACCAGTGATTAGTGACAAACGAGTGTGGGCCAGTGTTGAGCAAGACGCTAAAACGGTCATTGAACATGCGTTTGTCGAAGCCTCGACTCGAGACCCGGACCATCAACGCGACTGGGTTGTCCTGGTAGATGGTGAACTCCATCAATTAGCCACACTCAACGCCATGGCCCGAAAGCAAGACGTGACGGTGACTATCGTGCTCGATTTCATTCATGTTCTCGAATATGTTTGGAAAGCGGCTTTTTGTTTCTTCTCATCTGGTAGTGAGGAGGCCGAGACTTGGGTCCAAGAGAGAGCCTTACGCATTCTACAAGGTAAAGCCAGTGATGTGGCGGCCGGTATTCGGCGTAGCGCCACCCTACAAAATCTAGACACAAAAGCACGAGAGAACGTTGACAAGTGCGCTGATTATTTGTTGAAAAATCGGCCGTATTTGTTGTATGACGAGTACTTAGATCGGGGGTATCCCATTGCCTCAGGTGTGATTGAAGGCGCGTGCAGGCATTTAGTCAATGACCGCATGGAGATCACCGGTGCCCGCTGGCGCTTAGATCGTGCTGAAGCCGTTCTGCGGATTCGCGCACTCAGAGCCAGTGATGATTTCGAGGCCTATTGGGAGTTTCACAAAGTCCAAGAGTTCAAACGCAATCATGCCAATAAGTTTCTCGAACCGGAGAGATTCTTGACTGCTTAATGCTTTACAGAGAAAGAGCCGCACCCTGCTGATTTCCCAGGCAGTACAGAGCCTCACAATCATGACAGTGGCTTTACAGCTGGAGATATTTGGTTTAATAACAACGATTTTAACAATCCCCAGATGGGTGACTATGCCTATCTCACCATTGGCCATGAAATTGGCCATGCATTAGGTCTTAAACATGGTCATAGCACACAAGAGGGAGTGCGAGCAGTTGCCATGGATGCCAACCGAGATTCCATAGAATTCTCGGTGATGACTTACCGTTCTTACGTAGGCAGCCCAGTTAGGAGCTATACAATCGACCAAGATAGTTATCCCCAGTCCATGATGATGTATGACATCAGGGCTATTCAAGAGATGTATGGTGCCAATTTTAACCATAACTCCAACAATACAGTCTATAGGTTTTCAACAGACACGGGGGAACTGTCGATCAACGATGTTGGTCAAGGGCAACCAGTTGGCAATAAAGTCTTCCGTACTGTCTGGGATGGCAATGGCAATGATACCTACGATTTCTCTAACTATACGACCAATCTCTCCGTTGACTTACGCCCTGGCAAATGGAGCAATTTAGATAGAGATGGTAACTTTCAACGGGCAACCCTAGGTCCCAATCAGCACGCACAGGGTCATGTTTATAATGCTCTTCAGTACGAGGGGGATAATCGCTCATTAATCGAAAATGCCAATGGGGGTTCTAGTGACGACATCATCCACGGCAATAACGCTAATAACGTGCTTCGAGGTAACGCAGGCAATGACGTTATTCGTGGTTATTCAGGGGCCGACGAGATTCAGGCCGGTACAGGTAATGATACAGTCTACGGTGGCTTTGGTAATGACCAGCTCTATGGCTTTTCTGGTAATGATAAGCTCAACGGTCAAGCTAATGATGACCTGATTCGTGGTGGGGCGGGCCATGACATCGTCACCGGTGGTTTTGGCAATGACCGACTCTATGGCGACAAAGGCAATGACCAACTAGTGGGGGGTGCTGGTAACGATATCCTTACGGGTGGCGCTGGAGCGGATAAATTCCAGTTCAAGTCCTTACAGCATGGTATCGATTCCATTACTGACTTTGTCCGTGCCCAAGGCGATAGAATTGAACTTGTGGCCAGTGGCTTAGGTGGCGGCTTAACCCAAGGTTTCTTAGGTGCAGAGCAATTTGTCCTGGGGGCTGCAACCGATGCCAATGACCGTGTGCTCTATAATAGTGCAACTGGAGCATTATCTTTTGATATTGATGGCTCAGGCTCTACGCAAGCTGTACAGATTGCCACACTATCAGCGGGTACATCTTTAACGAGAAGTGACTTTGTTGTTATCTAGAATGCCTTACTCCATGGAATGGATGACGTCAGTCAAGATATCATCCGTCCATTTTTTGTCCTCATTTTTCTATCTGAATCTAGCGCTTGATCTGAATCTAGCTCTTGATGACGATTAGCCATTTTGAGCCGCTGTTTAAATTTGGTAAGCTGTATGACAATAGTCAGCGTACTGCTAGTTTCGCGATTGCTGATTTAGGGTATAACCCATGGCCCACAACACCAACATCACCCTTGCCTGGCAACATTTACCCAATAGTTTAAAAAACTGGCAGCTGTCAATATTACCAGGATTGACCTTAACGGGGCTGATTATTGTAGCCAGGCTGTTAGGTGTTTTCCAAGCTATCGAGTGGAGAACGTTAGATCTATTTTTACGACTTCGATCTGCAGAAACAACAGATACAAGAGTGCTTGTTGTTGCCATTGATGAAACCGATATTCAAAACCTGGGCACCTACCCGTTACCGGATCAAACCTTAGCAACACTGTTAAGACAGTTGGATCAATATCAGCCCAGGGCTGTGGGCATTGATATTTTTCGTGATTTACCCGAAAAATCAGGTAATCAAGATTTTGTAGAGGCCTTAGCCGATCTACCCTATGTCTTTGGTATCGAATTTTTGGGACAGACTGGTGAGAGTATTGGGCCACCACCCACCTTACCTTACGAAAGAGTGGGATTCTCAGATTATCCGTTAGATGATGATGGCGCTGTGCGGAGAAGCCTTTTAGGGAGACCTAAAGACTCTGGTGTTTATCAATTCTCCCTGGCCATGCGTCTCACGTCTGAATATTTACGGCATGAAGGCATTCCATTAGAAAATGGTTTAAAGAATCCTGATGCTATGCGCTTTGGGACTGTAGAAATTGAACCGTTCTACCCTAATACAGGTGGTTACGTAAGAGCTGATGCAAATGCTCAACAAACACTGATCAACTTCCGCAGTGGACCTGAGCCTTTTCGGGTGGTACCGCTCAGGGATGTATTAGCGGATAATGTCTCCCCCAGTTGGATTACAGACAGTGTTATTCTCATTGGCATTATTTCTCCGGGTCATAAGGATAATGTGACGTCCGCTGCCCTAGCCGGTAAAAATCCTGGTGCAGTGTCCGGCGTTGAAATCCATGCCCATGTAGTCAGCCAGATTCTGAGTGCTGTCTTAGATAATCGTCCCCTACTGCGCAGCCTGCCAGACATTGGAGAATACCTATGGATTTTATGGTGGGGGACTGCGGGAATTGTGCTTGTGGGTGTGGTCCCCACACCGTCGCGACATTTGATGTTGGTGCTGATGACGGGCGTCGGTCTGGTGTTTACCAGCTATGTAGCCCTGTCCGTGGGCTGGTGGTTACCCTTAGAGCCGCCATTGATTGCCTTTTTACTAAATGGCCTGGTCTTGCCAGGGATATTGCTATATGACCAGATGTTGCGATCGCGCATCGAAGCTGGTCAACGGGTCATCCGCCACACCTATAATGCTGTTCACAACGGTCCCCTACAAACCTTAGCTCTCATTCTAAAAGATGTTGATGATCCAGATAAAACGATAGATCGCCCCCAACTATCCGCTAAGCTTGACCAACTAAATCAAGAGATTCGGGCTGTTTACAACACATTAGAAGAAGAACTTAAACCGCAAAATAACCAACTTCACCTGCAAAGTCAGGGGCCTACTTTAGATCTTGATATGGTTCTGCATGAGCTGCTTTATGAAGTGTTTGAGCAAACAATACAAAGAGATTTTCCACACTTTAAATCCATTAAATTTAATGTAGTTCAGTTTGAATCTATGGAGGATGCAAGGTTAGGCAGGGAAGAAAAACGATATCTCTGTCGTTTTCTCGAAGAAGCTCTCTGTAATGTAGGTAGATACGCTCAGGGCGCTACCAAGTTAACAGTCAATTGCCTGGCCACAGAAAACGAAAACCTCATTTTAGTTCAGGACAATGGCACAGCTGTTCTTAAGGACGACTCTCAATACATAAATCGGCTAGAAGGAGGCAGAGGCACCTGGCAGGCTCAGCAGCTGGCTCACCACTTAAAGGGACAATTCAAACGCTTTTCGGTATCCCCCCATGGCACATGTTGCGAATTAAGATGGCCCATTTCCAAACCTAGGTGAAATTAGCTAAGCTCAAGAAAATGCAACATTTCAGCATACTAAAATCTCTCAATATGTCATTTCTTCCCTTAGGTAGTAGATTGACTCGGTTAACCTGCTTAGCGCTGATCAGTACCATTTTAGGGGGTTCAGTGTCTGCGATCGCAGCCTACATGCCATCGGAAGATACAAAAGCCCCTGAAGGACCGACGCTTTCAGGGGGACGTCGAGGGGGGTGTGACGATGCCTCAGCCCTTGATTTGCTGGCCCTTGCCCCACAACAATCGGTGGGACAAACATTGACAACACAACCAACATTGGTTTGGTATGTACCTGATACTCAGTCCTATAACGTTCAGCTGAATTTATACCAATATACCGGTGAGGGTTGGGCCGATATTGTGGAAGGGTTAGACATTGGCCTGAGCACACAAGGCTATATGAGTTATACGGTACCCGCCAACCTAGAGTTGGAAATAGGCAGTGTCTATGAGTGGCAAATTGTGCTAACTTGCATCCCTGATCGTCCATCCAGTGCCCAGGTCACAGGAGCACAGTTTGAGGTAGTTAGCCGTCCAGTTGACCTGAGTGCAATAAACGGTAATCGGGTGCAACAGGCTCAAGAATATGCGATCGCAGGGCTATGGTACGACGCCATGGCGCTCCTAGCAGATCCGTTGCTAACCCCTGAGGAAAATGCCTATAGACGTGAGTTACTAACTAGTCTGGCTGAGTTTGAAGAGGTTGAAGTTGGGACTCAACTTCGACAAATTTCGGAAGTTGATTAAGCTTGAGCATTGACTCTTGATTCTGCCAATAACATTGACTGATGAAGCTGGTGGCAACCTTATCAGACTGAGTCCTTTAACGTAGGGGTACTCTCTTGCGGATACCCTTCGATACCGGGCACTATCAGTCAGGATTTCATATCAGTGACCTATCAGAAGTCTCTACTTTGCCAAATTGTTACGACATAAAATTACGCCATCATGCCTATTGGCAAGAACTTTCAATTCATATAGGCGATTGTTGATTTAGGAGATGCACCGGTCTAGAGCTATTATCTCAACAGCACTGCAAAATACTGCAAAATGCTAATGATTTCAAATCATTAAGCTATATTTTAAAAATCTTCCAACGTTTAACTCAAGGAGACAACACACAAGATTACCAACTGGATCAGCTAAGTTAGATAGTGCAGTGGCAAATACAGCTCAAATCCTGAATAAAATGCCGCATCTTTTATGGCAAGTCTAAACCATGGCCTCTGACTATCCCTGTAACAAAATACTTATTGTTGATGATCATGAAGCAATCTTAAGTGGCACTATCAGTGCCTTATCAAAAGAATATCCTGACGCAGCCATTGGCACAGCCAACACAGCTCAATCTGCCCAAGGAGAATTATCAATCGCATTACCCGATCTCTTGATCATGGATCTATCCATTCCCCAGGATGCTCAAACACCATCTGAAGTGGATACGGGCATTGAGCTTCTACGAAAGGTCATGGAAACCTACCCAGAACTCAATATTGTTGTACAAAGTGCCCATATACGTTCACTGATTCGGCTCAAGCCTCAGATTGCGATTCATCAGGCAGGTTTTACCATTATCGATAAAAAATTGCCGATGAAAGAAATGCTGACTAAAGTCGCTTGGGCTTTGCAAGGCTTGATTTATACCCCCCGTGATATGCGGACAAGTTTAGAAGTTAGGTCCGAATGGCTCACGGTTCTGGAATTAGCCTTCAAAGAAGGTCTCAAAGATAAAATAATTGCCGAAAGAATGAACGTTTCAGAACGCACCGTTCGTCATTATTGGTCCAAGGTCCAGGATGCCCTGGACGTTTACCCTGAAGCGAATAAAAATATACGCATTCAAACTGAGATTCGTGCCCGTGAAGAAGGCTTAATTTCCTAGTTCCCGATGATGAGATTCCAGATACATGGCATAAGC
Source organism: Leptolyngbya sp. PCC 7375 (assembly GCF_000316115.1). Lineage (GTDB taxonomy): Bacteria > Cyanobacteriota > Cyanobacteriia > Phormidesmidales > Phormidesmidaceae > Leptothoe. The sequence goes on along the minus strand of NZ_JH993797.1, from coordinate 5,108,201 downwards.
TCAATCAGCCTGATGAGATGGTGCTATAACATCACTGGTCAACCCCTGGGCAGCTTTATCGGTTTTGGCAGCCATAATGAAATCATTGCGATGCAGCCCATTTAGAGCATGGGTCCACCAGGTGACGGTGACCTTACCCCATTCAGTCAGTAGAGCCGGATGATGTTGCTCCTCTTCAGCCAGCTCACCGACTTTGTTGGTGAACCCCAGAGCGGTCTGAAAATCACTAAAATGATAAACCCGTTGTAATTGAGGGATGCCCTCTACGGAGATAATATCCCAATCTGGAATCTGAGGCTTAAGTTCCGCTACTTCCGCCTCACTGGCGGGTGGAACCTTGCCACTACAAGGAATACAGGTTTGACGGGTTAATGAATCACTCATTTTTCTTCTCCTGAGTTCAACAGGCCAGAGCCCATACAGTTAGCCCTGGCCTAAAGCTTTCTTTAGTTCACTGAGAGTGCTTCTTTTTCAATCTTCTCTTCTTCATCTTTTGAAAGCACACGCCCTTCATCCTCAAAACCTTTGAGTTGATCAAAGTTTAAATAGCGGTACAGTTCATCTGCAAAGGGATCGAGCTTCTTCGCAACAATCTCCAAATATTCTTCCATATTGGGAATCCGGCCCAGCAATGCACAGGCAGCTGCCAGTTCTGCAGAACCCAGATATACCTGAGCACCTTTACCCATCCGGTTATTGAAATTGCGGGTGGACGTAGAAAAGACTGTTGCACCATCTTCCACACGGGCCTGGTTCCCCATGCAAAGCGAACATCCAGGCATCTCAGTTCGGGCTCCAGCGGCGGCAAAGGTGCCATAGTAGCCTTCCTTACGCAGCTGCTGCTCATCCATCCGAGTGGGTGGACAAATCCAAAGACGTCCCTTAACCGTGCCAGCCCCTTCCAGCACTTTTGCTGATGCTCGATAGTGGCCAATATTAGTCATACAGGAGCCGATGAAGACCTCATCAACTTTGTCGTCAACAACATCCGAAAGAGTTTTGATGTTGTCGGGATCATTCGGTGCAGCCACCAGAGGTTCCTTAATCTCGTTGAGGTCAATCTCGATCACCTCTGCATAGGTTGCATCTGCATCCGCTGACATCAGGCTGGGATTGGCCAGCCAATCTTCCATCGCCGCAATTCGCCGTGCCAAAGTACGAGCATCGGCATACCCACGGGCGATCATGTTCTTCATCAGTGCCACATTGGACCGTAGATACTCAGCCACAGTCTCTTCGCTGAGCTTGATGGTGCAGCCTGCGGCAGAACGCTCTGCCGTTGCATCAGTTAACTCAAAGGCTTGCTCCAGCTTCAGATCAGGCATTCCTTCCATCTCAATAATGCGACCGGAGAAGACATTTTTCTTATTCTTCTTCTCGACGGTGAGTAGACCTTTTTGGATAGCTACGTAGGGAATTGCATTAACGATGTCCCGCAGTGTAATGCCAGACTGTAATTCACCTTTAAATTTGACTAAAACCGATTCGGGCATGTCCAGAGGCATTGCACCGATGGCAGCTGCAAAGGCGACTAGACCAGACCCAGCTGGGAAGGAAATACCCAAGGGAAAACGGGTATGGGAATCTCCGCCTGTGCCCACAGTGTCGGGCATCAGCATGCGGTTTAGCCATGAGTGAATGATGCCGTCCCCAGGCTGTAGGGCAACACCACCGCGAGAGGAAAAGAAATCTGGCAGTGTGGCATGGGTCTCTACATCCACTGGCTTTGGATAGGCTGCAGTATGGCAGAAGGTTTGTAGCACTAGCCCCGCACTAAAGCCAAGACAGGCCAGCTCCTTCATTTCGTCACGGGTCATCGGACCAGTGGTGTCTTGAGAACCCACCGTCGTCATCAGTGGCTCGCAGGACATACCAGGGCGCACACCGGGTAAACCACAGGCTTTACCCACCATTTTCTGGGCCAATGTGTAACCGTTGCCAGTCTCAGCAGGCGCAGCAGGACGAATAAATACATTGCTAGGTTCTAGGCCTAAAGCTGCACGAGTTTTATCTGTGAGTGCACGGCCAATCATTAGGGGGATGCGTCCACCGGCTCTGACTTCATCTAGCAGGGTGTCAGGTGTGAGGCTAAAGGTGGAAATGACAGCGCCATCCTTGGTAATTTCGCCTTTGCGCACATGGATGGTAACGACATCACCAGTTTCCATCTGGGAGACATCGCACTCAATGGGGAGAGCACCAGAATCTTCTGCTGTATTGAAGAAGATAGGCGCGATTTTGCCACCGAGGATATAGCCGCTGGTCCGCTTGTTAGGAACATGGGGGATATCCTCACCCAAATGCCAGATAACAGAGTTCATCGCCGATTTTCGGGAGGACCCGGTACCAACAACATCCCCCACATAGGCCACCGGATTGCCTTTAGTTTTGATCTCAGCAATGGTGTCTAGGGCACCAGGCATTTTCGACTCCAGCATTACCAAACCGTGCAGAGGGATGTCTGGACGGCTGGTGGCATGGGGGGCAGGGGAAAGGTCATCTGTATTAGTTTCGCCAGGGACCTTGAAAACAGTGATATCGATGGTGTCGGGCACCTCGGGCTTACGGGTGAACCACTCCGCTGTGGCCCAGGCATCCACGACTTGTTGGGCATAGTCACTGCCTTTATCCTTGCCCTTGGCTAGCGCTAGTACGTCGTTAAAGGCGTCATATACAAGCAGTGTTTTCTTGAGTGCATCGGTGGCGGCTTGGGCCAGTTCTGCATCTGGAGATTTCAGTAGATCCACCAAGGACTGGACGTTGTAACCGCCTAACATGGTGCCGAGTAGCTGCACGGCTCTTAGGGGCGATATCAATGGACTTGTGGTTTCGCCCTTGGCAATGGCGGTGAGAAAGGATGCTTTTACGTAGGATGCTTGGTCAACTCCGGGGGGAATGCGATCGCAAAGCAAATGCATTAAGAACTCCGCTTCACCCCCAGGCGGCTGCTTAAGTAGATCACAGAGATCAGCTGTTTGCTCAGCAGTTAACGGTAGTGGAGGAATCCCCAATGACGCTCTTTCAGCTACATGTTTGCGATATGACTCCAGCATCACTTACCCCTACGCTATCTTAAAGAAATATTAGACCGGAAAAAATTGACAAAAGATTGCCACTCTTTGAATTCTATATCCATCCTAGCGCAATTCCACCTCAACAGTCGCCCAGGATCCTTATAGCGCAGGGGTAAAAAGATTGTAGAACGTCTCAATGGACTCCTCTCAAACTCAAACTCAAAATAGAATAGCTTTTTAGGAATTATTCCCGTTATTTCTCCCTATTAGATGAACCTCTCGCTGAGGGAATGGAATACTAATGCCAACTTCATCAAACCGTGTTTTAAGGGATTCTTGAACGCCGAAATAGACATTCCAGTAGTTCTCAGTTTTAGTCCAAGGCCGCACAGCCAGATTAACGCTGCTATCAGCCAACTCTAGGACCCCTACCGTGGGTTTAGGCTCTGCTAGCACCAGGTCTTGACCTGCCAAAACTTCCAAGGTCAATTGTTTAACCTTAGCCAAATTTTCCTGATAGGCCACACCGATTACCAGATCCACCCGCAATATTCCTTTGGCTGAATAATTAATGATGTTGTTATCAGTCAGCTTGCTGTTCGGTACGATTACGGTGCGATTGTCCAAGGTGCGTAGGATAACTGTAAACACTTGGATCTCTTCCACAATGCCATTGATATCAGCCGCTTCTATCCAGTCTCCTACTCGAAAGGGCTGAAATAAAATGATTAAGATGCCTGCAGCAAAGTTTGACAGCGATCCCTGCAAGGCCAAACCTACCGCCAGGCCTGCAGCACCCAGAACAGCAATCAGCGATGTTGTTTCAATTCCTAGTCGACCCAGGGCTGCCAAAATAAAAAAGGCTAAGGTCCCGTAATAAAGGATATTACTAGCAAAAGAGATTAACGTTGGCTCAATGCGAGCCTTTGCCATTAGCTTTTTAATCAGCTGTTTGACAAACGAGGCCATCCAACGACCCACGATTAGAATGATAATTGCAACAATAAGCTGTAAGCCAATATTTACAGAGATATCTCGAACTTGGGTCAATAGCTGATTAGACTGAGCAGATGAGATTTGACCTAGCGCATTCATGGATTTATGTGCTTAGCATGACAATATGAGCTAAGTGCTTGATCATACTGCTTTGCTTACTCGCTTAACCGTCTTTCAGCTAGCTATCGGTCAAAACTTTTCAACCTAAAGAGCGATAGATGTGTCTATCGCTCTTTAGGTTGATTTTAGTCAATCGTTAGGATTAACAAAATAGCGTTGCCGAGCGTTGGTATGGTTTCACCTTTTAATCTACACGTCAGTAGTCTGTTCAGATGATCGATGCATACTGCAAATCAACAACGGTAAAATCCTGCTTCATTTTCTTGAGAGACTTCGTTTCTAGGCTGCTCGCTGATGCACAGTAAAGTGCTGAGCAGGTGCTGGGAAGCCAGCTTGACCAAAGCCCTCGCGAATCACTTTATTGGTGTCGAAATACACCTGCCAGTAGTCATTATTGTTGCAATAGGGGCGTACTGCCAAAACAGGACCCATGGGATTGAATTCCAGAATCTCGACATCTGGAGCAGGCTCTGTCATGACATTGGGAATTGCAGCTAATTTTTCTTTAAGTAGTGCGATCGCTTGGCTTGGCTCCACAGCATTGTCGAGCTGAGCAACTAAATCAACACGGCGATAGGGATTGGTAGAGAAGTTTTGAATTATATCCGAGAAAATTGTATTGTTGCCAACAATCGTCATTACATTGTCCATAGTGTTGATTTTGGTAACAAATAAACCAACTTCTTCAATAGTGCCTGTCACTCCGCCTGCTGCAACAAAATCACCGACTTTGAAGGGACGTAAAATAACTAGAAACGCTCCAGCTGCAAAGTGAGCTAACAGACCACTCCAAGCTGCACCAATCGCAATGCCAGCAGCAGCTAATAGGGCTGCAAAAGATGTAGTTTCAATACCAAAGAAACCTAGGATGGCAACCACTAAAACAACGTTTAGTACAACACTAACGGTAGATTTAAGGTAGATAATTAGTGTTGGATCAATGGTGGTGTTTTTAAGGCTACGGGTCAACAAACCAATGGCAAACTTGATCAGCCAACGACCTACAATCCAAAAAATGAGCGCCCCAAAAATTTTGAGGCCAACTGCGATCAAAATACTGGTAGCATTACTAGCTATATTGGTTAAAAACGCTTCGTTCATTACGATCCTTCCAGCCCAAAATATATCTACAAAGTGAAAGTATAATATTGAATATAGAGATACATTTCTTCCGCTAAAACACTTAAGCTTTCAGCGCACATTATTGATTGTTCTGTTCGTTATTCAGCCTTATTTCTCGTTTGTCGGTAGTTAGCAGTCAAGGTTATTTGTGAAACAATCATCACCTAACTATCTATTGCGGCTACGGCTCTATCTAAACCTTGTGCCAGTTTTAGGCATTCCTGCCTCTCTCTTGACTCTTTATGGTACTCCCCATCAGCCTGATGCCCAGCTAAAGCAAGTAAGTCGCTTAGCCGTTGTTTTGGGAATGGGATGGTTATTAGCAACTGTGTTGCTGAGTGCGGGTGCCCATAGCGAATTTTCCCAGCTGGCGACCCTACGATTTTGGATTGCGAGTAGCTTTGTGGGGAGCGGCTATTTTCTGACAAATCTATGGCTGATGTTACGGATATTCCAAGGGAAATCGACTAAGCTCCCAGGCGTTAGCCAGCTAAGCCGACGGCTACCGGATTAATGTTGCGTTTTGAAAAGATCCATCTTTTCAGAAAAATACTGCTACTATTCTGCTAAAAATTGGACTGCTGCCCCTGATGTATGGCAGTTTTCCATTACCTTGGGCAAGGGTAGCTATATTAACTAGTCAATTGTGGCCAATAGTCGCTAAACTAACTGCTACATTTCCGCTTCCCTAGCCCTTCTTCTCAATTATTATTCTCCAGGTTTGAGGTCATTCTGTGTCCATCCCACACCGCAAAAAACAATCAGCTAAACAGCCAATAAAGAAGGCGGTATTGCCCAAGCAGCGTAAACGTCGTGGGTGGTTGGGCATGCCTAAGTGGGCGTGGATCACTGTGTCATTGGCCAGTGTAGCGACGTTTTCAGCGGCTACGGGGGCATTGCTGGCAGTGTCTATGAATAGTCAGCCACTGTTACAGAGTCAGTTGTCGCCTGAAGAAGCGGCTGTTTTCAGCGAGGATGAACCTATCCTTGCTACGAGTAGTTTGCGCCTCCCTCGTTTGACCAGACCGGTGAATATTCTGGTGCTTGGGGTCAAAGTTCTAACCTCCGATCTCGATCGGTCTGTTGCAGGTGCAGAGGACTTGGGATATCACGCCCTGGTTAACTCCTTTGAGGGCCTATCAGATACAATGCTGCTGCTGCGTTTCAATCCGCGCACGGGGCAGCTCGTGGTGATGTCTGTTCCCCGTGATACCAGGGCATTGGTCAATGGTATGTTGACCAAAATCAATGAAGCTAATTTGGATGGGGGGCCTGCATTAACAGCAGAGTCCATCAGCGACTTGCTAGGGGGGGTGGCGATCGACCGCTATGTTCGTATCAATGTGCAGGGTGTGGAAAAACTGCTGGATGCTCTGGGCGGCGTGACGGTTAATGTGCCACAGGATATGAAATATCAGGACGATAGCCAGCATCTGTACATCAATCTGAAAGCGGGTCGACAGACTTTAAACGGCAATCAGGCGCTGCAATTTCTACGGTTTCGCTACGACGAGAATGGCGATATTGGGCGGGTACAGCGCCAGCAGACAATGATGCGGGCTGTCATTGAGCAAACGCTTAATCCAGCAACCATTGCCCGACTCCCGAAGATCTTGTCAGTTATTCAGTCCCATGTTGATACCAACCTCTCAGTAGAAGAATTGGTGGCATTGGTAGGTTACGGGTCTCAAACTAGCCGTTCAGACGTGCAGATGTTGATGCTGCCAGGTAACTTTAGTAGTCCGACAGAATATAGTCTTAGCTACTGGCTCCCAAATTACGCAAAAATTGATGAGATGGTCGAGCAATACTTTGGGTTAGATGCCGCTCAGATGATGGAGGCTACCAGTCCTTCCTATTTAAGCGTGGTGATTCAAGACAGTACTGGTGATGAAGTTGCAATCCAGTCTTTGGTGGATACTCTCTACGATAGTGGCTATCGCAATGTGAGTGTTGGCTACGATTTGAACGAGGCACTTGCTGAAACCCGCATCGTTGCTCAACGTGGTGATCGTGCCAGTGCATCAATGCTAAAGCAGTTTTTAGGCATTGGTGAGGTGCGGGTTGAAAGTACTGGCAACCTTAACTCAGATATTACAATTCAATTGGGTGAGGATTGGTTAGCCGAACATGGAGCCGCCCTTTGATGCCCAATGAGCGAATTTATCAAATCAAACTGACTTTAACCGATAGCGAACCGCCTATATGGCGACGATTATTGGTCAATGCCACCACAAACTTAGAAGAATTGCATCGCATCGTGCAAATTGCCATGGGGTGGCAAAATTTATCGAACTATCACTACCGCATTGGTAAGCAGCGATCTGATACTGAGCCCTGTCTGTTGCAAATGCCCCTTAATGAAATCATTAGTGATGACCTGGTGCAGTTCTGTTATGTGTATGACCTACGTGACGGTTGGTTTCACACCATAGAGGTAGAAATGATTTTGCCCGCCGACCCTCAAGGCCATTATCCCCACTGCGTCACCGGAGAATTACGCTGCCCTCCCGAAGGCTGTGGCGGTATTTGGGGTTACAACGAGCTAATAGAAATTCTCGATGACCCCGATGACCCGCAATATTTGACCCGATGGGATGAAGTCGGTGGGGACTTTGATCCTGACTATTTTGATTTGGGTCTTGTCAACGTACAACTACACTCAGGCTAGTGTCTATTATTTTTCTGGGTTAGACATTTGCTGAAAACCTTGGGCCGCTTGCTGCCATCCCCGGCGAATCTGTGGTCCTTGGTAGTTTATAAACCACTGGCTGCGGGTGGCGAATAAGGCTAATTCCATGGGTAAAGTGAACTGTATTAACCCTTTTCGACGTAATGTGCTGACGTAGGTATCAAACTGCTGTCTTAACTCATTGAGTTCGTCTAAATACCAATCAAGGCTTGCACGACGTAGTAATGCCGACTTTTTGATCCGCTGTAGTTCAGCTTTGAAGGTACTCAATGACATCATAAACACCTGGTCTCGCATTTGGTCCTGCAGCATGTACTGACTAAAAAGATGCTGGGTGCTTAAGGCTTGATACTGACTGTCGGCGATTTGTTGGGGACGTTTAGAAATTGGCCGCATATCGATTATGGAGAGCGGATGTAAAAGTCTGAGCGGATATCGTTAGGTCAGACACGATGCTGGCCAAATCTTAGCAAATTCGTTGCTAAGGCAGCGACGTAGAATTTCCTGGTGCTTGAAAGCTAATTCCATTTCCAGGGCTTTCTCCAAATCAAACCAGCCAACGTCTGTGACTTCGCCCTTGCTTACCTGAGGATTTAACGGCGGTAGGTCTGCACCTTCACTGAGAAACACCATCACAGGGTAGTGCATGGTGACATTTTGGGAGTGGCGGGGCTCACTAAAAACTAGACTAGGTTGATCAAGGGAACCCACTAGTCGATGGTTTGCCTGGATCTCCTTAAGATCCAGACCCAGCTCTTCCCAGACTTCACGCAACATAGCCCCACCGATGGTTTCGTCATAGTCTAGATAGCCCCCTGCTAAACACCACTTGCCGACCTCAGACGGCAGGTCAGGACCACGTTTATTCAAGGGAACGTAGGCGTTACCGTCACAAACGACCACGACAATGGCCAGAACGGTAACGCTACGGCTGATCCAAAGCTCCTCGCCGTCAACGATGACACAGCGATTGGGAGTACTGGTGAATTTAGCCATTGATTAACCCGGAAGAGGGCCTAGTTACTTTGGTTGTTAAGATAAGTCGCGATCGCATCCTCTGCAATCTGTGCCATGCTCATGCCCTTGGCTGCTGCTGCTTCCTTCAGCTGTAGGTAAACTTCACCAGAGACACCGACACGGTGCTTACGACGACCTGATGCCTTCTTGGCAGGTACATAGGATTCAGCAAAGTTACGAATCGCGTCGAAACCGAGGCGATCGCAAAAATCACCAAAGCTTTCACCAGACTGGCGACCTTTCTTAAAGAAGGCAAACATTGGCTCTAGAGTACTCTCCAGCTCATCAATGTTCATTTTCTGCATGTAAGGCTGGGCTAATCGGGTTTGATTAGGCGAACCTCCGAGCCACAGCTGATAAGAATTAGGCGCGCTACCCACAAAGCCAAGTTCAGCCATGTAGGGGCGGGCACAGCCATTGGGGCAACCGGTCATCCGAATCACAAAGTGTTCTTTCTTCAGCCCTAGCTTATTCAGCAGTGCTTGAATTCGGTCGAGCACAGTGGGCATAGCTCTTTCCGACTCAGTAACCGCCAAGCCGCAGGTAGGTAGAGCTGGGCAAGCCATGGCATAACGGTGAAGCAGATTGATTTGATTATCTGCTTCAATGCCGTTGCTAGTTAGGATCCGGTCAATTTCGTCCTTATCAGCTGGGTTGATCTCCGTTAGCAACAGACTTTGGTTGCTAGTAAGACGGATGGGCAACCGGTAGCGTAATTCAATTTCCTTCAGCGCTGACTTGATCTTGAATGCACCATTGTCATAAATCCGGCCATTCTCAATATGAACACCGAGGAAGAGATTGCCATCGCCCTGTTCATACCAGCCTAGATAGTCATAGAACTTCCATTCTGGCAAAGGTTTAAAGGGTTGCAGGCTCTTGCCAAAGTATTCTTCAACCTTGGCCCGGAACTTCTCAACGCCCCAATCGTTGATGAGATACTTCATCCGAGCATGGCGGCGCTGTACACGATCACCATAATCACGCTGGGTGGCCACAATTGCCTTTACCAGGTCATAGACATCTTCCTTATCTACATAACCAATTTCGTCAGCAATACGGGCAAAGGTTTCCTCTTTGTTATGGGTACGTCCCATACCGCCACCGGCCAATACGTTAAAGCCCAGTAACTCCTTATTTTCATCAACAATTACCACCAGAGTGACATCCTGGGTATAGGCGTCTACGGAGTTGTCCCCCGGTACAGTCACCGAGCACTTGAACTTACGCGGCATATAGTGGGTGCCGTAAATGGGCTCGACACTGTCCTGAAAGGTGGTGCCATTGCCATTACTCTGACGCGCAGCGACAACATCTGGGTGCTCTTCACCAGTGACGGCCTTTTCACCATCTAGCCAAATTTCATAGTAGGCAGGAGTTTGAGGCGTGAGTAAGTCAGCAATCCGATTAGCATAGTCCCGGGCATAGACATACTCTGGCTTGTCCTTAAAGGGAGCGGGTACAGCCATCACATTGCGGTTCAGATCGCCGCAAGCTCCCAGTGTGGACCCCATGCTACGAATAATCGACGCCATGGTGTCCTTCAGATTTTTCTTTAAGATGCCGTGGAGCTGGAACGCCTGGCGAGTGGTAGCCCGAATGTTGCTGTAGCCGTATTTGTCCGACAGCTCATCTAAGGTCAGATACATTTCCGGTGAAACTAAACCTCCAGGATTTCGGGTCCGCAACATCATGCGGTAATCCTTTTCCTGACCTTTCACTCGGTTATCTCGATTATCTTGCTGGTAAGACCCATGGAATTTCAGGATCTGGATACCGTCTTCACTGAAATGAGTAGTGTCTTGAGCAAGCTCGGTTGCTACAGGTTCCCGGAGAAACTGACTACGTTCCTTAATCCCTTCCAGTCTGGATACTTTCTTTACAGGATTAATCGACGGAACCGACGCCTGAGCTACGTGGCTATTAGTAGAAATCGGGGTTTGAACCATGATGCAGCGGTCGATAGCAGAACAAGAACTGATGAATCCGAAAAACGAAACAGGCTCTGGAAAAGCATCCAAGCCTAATATTTAAGTGTCTCGGTTGGTTAGACTAGCGGAGCTAAATTGTAGTCAGATAGCTAGTCAATAACGGTATTACCCGGTAAATCGTTAGATTTTAATTTCCCGGTAATCCGCTCGGGATAGTGGTGTATACCCAATGGTATCATTGCCAACCATTTTGTGAGTGGTTACTCTCTGGCCAAATGTTATCTGATGCTGAAAATCAAGACTGGGCTGAAGTGATTCCACCTTATCCATGGTCAGCCCTTAGGATTGAGTTACCTATCTTGCCAAGCGGAGGCTCAATCTATGGCAGATGCCACCATGTACAGCGAAGAGATGTTTGTGTTGCTGATTCCTGGCAACGAGGAGGTCTTTTTAGAGCCTGATGAGCTATTGGCTAAGCTCAAAGCCATGTTAGAGAAGTATCCTGGCCCCCTTCCCAGAGACTTACAAAAATTTGACTTAGTTGAACAGCAAGCTCTGCATTTGCGCGATACCTCCTGTGAGTTTGAGGTCACGCCTGGCGTGTCCTGGCAGTGGTATGCAGTGAGATTGGAGAAGTAGGCATGGGTAGGGAATAGGGAAGGGGAACGGTGCTTCCAGTAAGACGGGAGCATTCTGCATTGGCATAAAACGTCTATTAAATTATATGGTGTCCTGAATGCACCGACGCCGTTTCTCCCCCCTGGTCCATCCCGTTTCTCTAGAGAACTATGTAGAATGAAGAACAAAATTATGCTGTCTCAACACAATTAGCTGACCTGTGGATGAACTCAGGACGGGGTTAGAGTTAGCAACCCACGTTGAACTGGCCGCCCTGGCCGAGGTATTATTTCGACCCAAGTTTAATCCTTTAGATTATTGGTGTACCCCTTCCCCTCAGAAGGTGCAGAGTTGCGATCGCACCCATCGTATCCAACAAATAGACGCTCGACTACGCTATCTGGCGGCTGATGGCTTGACGGTGCTGCGACAAGACACCCAACAGCTGAGCTATCGACAAATTTTGCTACAGCTCAACCGTCACCTTAAACTTCGGTTGTCTACACGATTATCCACCCTCGATTTAGAAGCCGAAATATTTTTGCAGTTACTCGAAAAGACCTGGCAGCAGCTACCTCCCAGTCAGCAACGTCAGCTGCAAAAACGATTGACCAATGAATTGGCGCAGATGAAAGAGTTTCAACGGCTATCGCCTCAATTACAAAAAAATCCTATGGCCTTAGTGCTTAAGGGAAGCGGTGCCGTTGCTGCTAGTTCTGTGATTCGCCCTTGGTTACTGCAACAAATTGCAAAACAGTTTGCGCTCCAGATGGCACGTTATCAGGTGGCTCAACAAACCCTGCACGGGGCTGCTACTTTGGGCGCTAAAGTGCAGGGGAAAGCGGCTATCCAGCTTGCTTCTCGCGGCATGGCTATTAATACGGCACGATACAGTGCTGTACGGGGTGTATTTGCTTGCTTAGGCCCGGCCCTATGGACTTGGTTTATCGTCGATCTAGGCTGGCGAGCCATTGCCTCAAACTATACTCGCGTGATTCCAGTCGTATTTACTCTGGCCCAAATTCGATTGATCCGCGATTCGGATAACGAGTTATCCGATCATGCAACGTTCGAAGCGGCGGCATAATTTGACAGACATATATGACAAATAGCGTCTCTGAGGATAGTCCCAAAAATCACTATGAACTTTTGGGGGTGAAGCCGACGGCCTCCCCCCAGGAAATTCGTCGCGCTTATCGGGAGTTAAGCAAGCTCTATCATCCTGATACAACGGAGTTATCGAGTGCGATCGCAACCAAAAAATTTCAAGCCCTCAATGAAGCCTATGGCACCCTAAGCAATCCAGAACAACGTCTTAGCTACGATAGTAAAATAGGCTATTCTCGATTTTACGTGAGCCAAGCCCCCAAGGATGTTAGGACGGGTTCTGGCAAAGATTCACCCTTTGAGTCTCGCTATACCTACCTTGATCCAACCGATCGCCCCCTATCTGCAGGGGAGATATTTGCTCTGTTTATACTGGGGCTGACGTTTGCCGTCTGCCTGGCCCTAGTATTTATTTTGGGGATCGCCGATAGTGATTTCACCCTGTCTGTCTTACAGCCTTAATTTAGCAATAGCAATACGCCATGGCCCTTCCCTCCACTGATACACCTCTGTACAACCACACGCTGCCTGACATTGAGCTATGGCTGACCCAGCAGGGTTGCAAGCAAGACAATTCTGAACTCAATCGCTGGGAAATTTCCAAGGCAACCTGGCAAGCAGATTTAATTCTAGAAACGGACTCGCTAGTTGTGCGTTATTTAGATGCAGGCGATACCGGGGAAGACATTCAACGGGGTTTCAAATATTCCCTAAGCCGTCAAGACTTAGAAGATGCCATTTTTGCGGGTCCTTAACTTTACTGAACAGTAAGAAGTTTTTGTTGCTTTTCAGAAGCGCTCTATAAAAAAGAACATTCCATCGCTCAGAGAGCCCGGAATGCCCGAAACTAGCTGAAGTGAAAGATTCAGCTGATTTTATTATGGAGCTCTACGAGCGTATCGAGCAAATTATCGTTACATTCCGTCCAGCCTTTAGTCGCAATGCTACATTCGGGTGGTTTGTGCTGCTGTTGTGGGGAGCCCTACTAACGACCCAGCCCCCTGCGGTGACCAGTTATTTGAATGCCCTGGGTCTGGGAGCGGAGTACTATCATCAAGCCCTCCATTGGTTTCATTCATCTGGATATGAGATGGACCGGGTGTGCCGTCGTTGGGGCCGTTGGCTCAGTCATCAGACCGATGGATATCGACTCAAGGGGCATCGAGTGTATGTCGGTGACGGCATTAAGGTCAGCAAAGAGGGGCGTAAAATGCCTGGGGTTAAAGGCCTGCATCAAGAGTCCGATAACCTCAGTAAACCAGAATGGATACGGGGGCATTATTTTAGTGCGTTGGGCCTTTTAATCGGACTCGACTCCGCGCTGTTTGTCAGTCTCATTGCGCTTAAACTTCATGATGGCATCATTGCGACCACTGACGATGCTGAGAGTCGTCTAACCGAGAAAATGGCGCAACTCTGTGTCACCCATATGGGGCAGGGCAGCTATGCCGTGTTGGATGCCTACTATGCGTGTCGGGTTGTATTACAGCGGTTTCGTCAACACCACCTCCATCTCATTAGTCGCAGTCGCATCTCAACGGTGGCACGGGCCGAGTTTTCAGCGAATCCACAGGTCGCAAAACGAGGACGCCCTCGACAATGGGGAGCCAAAATCAGGCTCAGAGACTTGTTCGAGGAGACCGATAGCTGGTTAAGCGAAACGGTCTCACTCTATGGTCAGCCCGTTTCACTGGTCTATCAGTGTTTTCAGTTTTACTGGGATAGCCCCACCGAGAAGGTCCTCTTTGTCCTCACCCAACAACCGTGTGGCAAACGGATGATCCTGCTCTCGTCAGACCTCAGCCTCACTGGACTAGAGGTCATTGAAACCTATACAAAGCGCTTCAAAATCGAGGTCGCTTTTCGCACCTTGGTTCATCTCCTGGGTGGGTTTGCCTATCGGTTCTGGCTCAAAGCACTCGACAAAATTGCTGACTGGCCTGACTCGATGTACCTGCTCGACTATGACACCGATATCCAGACCCAAATTCTTAGCAAAGTCGAGGCCTTTGAACGCTTTGTCAACCTCAATGCTATCGCCTTAGGACTACTGCAAGTGCTCGCTCTGGAAATGCCGAATCATATCTGGCGATACTTTCCGGGCTGGTTTCGTACCCTACCCAAGCATGGCTATCCCAGTGAACGGATTGTTCGAATGGCTCTCCAAGACCAGCAAGAGATCGTTTTATCCAAGAGTAGGCCTGCTCTACTGTTGAATAAATTATTGGCGGGTAAGATAGAGCAGGGCAAAACGTCCAAAACACCTTCGTTGGCAGCGTAGGAAAACGACAAAAAGGCAACATTAACTTGTTACTCAATAGTAACTTTACACAGCGCATTTTAAGTATTTAGGAGTCCCGGCCTTAAAGTAGTGATTAAAAATATTGATCACATCGGTCTGACTTACAGACACGGTGAATTGATTCATAGGTAGCGGCACGCCGACCAAATAATCTATATCGATTGTCACGGACAAATATGTACAGCTGATCCCCAGAACGCTTCAAGCCCGGCAAGCTACGGTAAGCAGCCACAAACAGAGCACCGACTGGTAGCAATGCTCCAATTGCTTCAGCAGCAGCACTGCCCTGCCAACGCCTCTTAGGATTAGCCTCATCAATTAGCAGCATCCCTAACTCACAATCAGCAGCTGTAACGTTGAACTGCTCCAGGATTTCAGCATCTTGCATCGATACATAATGAAAGCGCTGGCCTCGATCAAGCCACTCTAACCATTGGACCAAGGTTGTACATAGATTACAGTCGCCATCGTAAATTACGCAGTGCATAGGGATCACACTAGATAGAACAGGTACAAGCCGAACACAGACGGCTTACAGGAGGAGAGCTTATATTCAATATCCAGAGCAGTCAAAAATCAGCTTAGAAATCAGGCTTTTTAGGAGATCGCTATAGATTTAAGCCCATGCATCACACCTGTTTATTCCTTAACTATAGGAATAAAACCTGTCGGCTTGCCCCGGCATTAGGGCACCTCCAATGTAGCTTGCTATACATTAAGAACGTTATTCAAGGCACAAAATCACGGAATGATGCATGTTAGCTTAGGCACATTTTCAAATTTTTCTTAACCTTGCCTTTACCTGAGTTCGGTAGTTTTCACCAAGAATGTCTTTAGACATCTTTGGTGAGGAGTTTAAGTCTAAGCAATCATGGAATTCAAAGCACGGAAAATGCGCTACGCATACTCAGCGACTCTGCTTGCTCTATTAACTAGCCTGGCTGCTTGCGGCGGTGGCACTACAACTGATACTGCTGATGCACCTGCTGACGGTGGCACTGAAGTTGCTGCTGCTGGTGTCTCTGGCGATGTTTTAATTGATGGTTCTAGTACCGTATTCCCCATTGCGGAAGCAATGAGTGAGGAATTCAGCATTGCTAACCCTGATGTCAATGTAACTGTCGGTATTTCGGGTTCCGGCGGTGGCTTCAAGAAATTCTGCGCTGGTGAGACCGATGTTTCTAATGCTTCTCGTCCTATCAAGGATGAAGAAGTTGCGGCTTGCGAAGAGGCAGGCATTGAGTTTATCGAGGTGCCCGTCGCTTTTGACGGTCTGACCATTGTGACTAATCAGGCTAATGATTGGGCTCAGTGCTTGACTACTGAGCAGCTGAACACCATGTGGTCTCCTGATTCTGAAGGTCAAGTTGCCAACTGGAACCAGGTAGATCCGTCTTTCCCCGATCAGGAACTAGGTCTGTATGGTCCTGGTACTGACTCTGGTACATTCGACTACTTCACCGATGAAGTTAATGGTGAAGAGGGTGCAAGCCGTGGTGACTACACTGCCAGTGAGGACGATAATGTAATCGTGCAGGGTGTAACGGGTGATGAGGGTGCTCTAGGTTACTTTGGTTACGCCTACTTTGAAGAGAACTCTGACTCTTTGAAGGCGGTTGAAATCCAGAACGAAGCTGGTGAGTGTGTAGCTCCTTCTACTGAGACTATCGCTGATGGATCCTACAACCCCATGGCTCGTCCCCTGTTCTTCTACGTGAAGAAAGAAGCCTACGACACTAAGGAGCAGGTCAAGGCCTTTGTTGACTTCATGCTTGAGCCTAAGAATGGCGAGCTAATCGGTGATGCTGGTTATGTTGCATTGCCTGATGAGATCCTGGCTAATTCCAAGGCTCGTGTTGATGAGGCCAAGCTAGGCACTGACCCTACTAATCTGTAGGATTTAAGCCCATCAGGCAGAGAACCTGATGATTGGTAATTGCAACTGGGGAGAGATTAACTCTCCCCAGTTCTCTTTGGCTAAGTTCTGTTTTGCATCGCTTGATGCATCGTTTCTGGAAAAAAATTTAGTAGTCTATTTTTGCATCTGATACTCTTATTCCCTGCAAACAAGAGTGACAGCTGACCTAAAGGCTTAAACATTGGATGCATTCAAACATTGTCCACGTCTAAAACGGTCGTTTGACCCAGAGTAAGCAGGTGCCTGGACGTGGTGTAGCCTAAACCCAAGCTGAGGACTTTGTGCATGACAGCTGAGCTTCCCTTAAATGATATTGCCCCTGGCGCTTGGCAACCGAATCGTAGTCGCTCTCAAACTATTCAGATGATCGTTAAGATCATCTGTGGAGCATTTGCTGCAATTTCGATTGTCACCACCATTGGTATTATCGCAACGCTCATTTTTGAGGCCTTTTCTTTCTTTGGAGATCTACCAGCTGAGCTGTCAAAGGATGGCGAAAACGTCTCCTATATCCAAGGGTTTATTCATTTCCTAACGGCTGGCCGTTGGACACCTTTGTTTGCGAGTAAACAGTTTGGAATTTTTGTGTTGATCAGTGCGACGCTGATGATCACCTTTATTTCAATCGCGGTAGCCCTCCCCTTGGGACTATTAGCTGCCATCTGCCTGAGCGAATATGCGAGTCCCAAACTGCGTAAAATCCTCAAGCCTGTTCTAGAAATTCTAGCGGGTGTGCCGACGGTGGTTTATGGTTACTTCGCTCTGTTGACTGTTACACCTTTCTTGCAGGCATTTTTGGAGCCTGTGGAAGGTTTCAATTCCCTAAGTGCGGGCATTGTTTTGGGAATTATGATTACGCCTATGGTGGCGTCTTTGAGTGAGGATGCCATCTATTCTGTGCCTCAGTCTTTACGTGATGGGTCCTATGCGTTGGGAGCAACCAAGCGTGAAACAGTTTGGTCTGTTGTTTTGCCTGCTGGGCTTTCAGGAATTGTTTCGTCCCTGATTTTAGCGATGTCACGGGCCATCGGTGAGACCATGATTGTGACCTTAGCGGCAGGCGCAAACCCCACCCTGGGCTTTAATCCATTCGTACCCGTCATGACCATGACAGCTTACATTGTGCAGGTGACAAAGGGGGATGCTCCCCATGGAACCATTGCCTACGAAACTCTGTACGCAGTAGGCATGACCCTATTTTTAATTACCCTTGCTCTCAATGTCTTTAGCTTTTGGTTTGTGCGTCGTTTCCGTCAGAAGTACGACTAATGCAAGCGTTTTCTTAGTTAACGCAGACCGGGTGATTAGTAAATGCAAGTGTTTTCTTAATTAACGCAGACCGGGTGATTAGTAAATGCAAGTGTTTTCTTAGGTAACGCAGACCGGGTGATTAGTAGTAGAGCAACTGAGCAAATAGGAATACAAGGACATGACGGCTCAAGGGATTGAAGATAAGGATGTACCAACTGGCAACTTTAAGCAGGATTTGTCTGGTCGCTACAACCTAGATAAAGTATTTGCAACAGCTGCATGGGCCGCCACTATCATTTCTGTTGTGGTGCTGGCATGGTTGTTGTTTACGATTTTGAAAGATGGTTTAGGCACGCTAAACCCTAACTTTTTTACAGCATTCCCATCACGAAAAGCTGAGCAGGCCGGTATCAAGGCAGCTTTCTTCGGCACCATGTGGGTAATGGGGATTGTAGCAGCGGTATCATTTCCCATTGGTGTGGGTGCAGCCATCTATCTTGAAGAGTTTGCCACTGATAATTGGTTTACCCGGTCGGTGGAAATAAACATTGGTAACCTGGCTGGTGTACCCTCAATTATTTATGGGTTGCTGGGTCTAGCTGTTTTTGTGCGTATTCTTGAGCCCTTAACAGGTGGACGCAGTGTACTCTCCGGGGGGTTAACGCTCTCGCTACTGATTTTGCCAGTGATTATTGTGGCTACGCGAGAGGCTCTCAGAGCGGTACCCAACAGCATTCGTTTGGCGGGTTTTGCGTTAGGTGCCAATCAGTGGCAGGTTGTCTGGCATCACGTGCTACCCAGTGCAATGCCTGGTGTCTTAACTGGGGTAATTCTGGCGCTATCTCGCGCTATTGGAGAGACCGCACCCTTGCTCGCTATTGGTGCGGTTGCGTTTATTCGTTCTACACCTGAGAACTTGCAAAGTCCATTTACGGCAATGCCCATTCAAATCTACAACTGGGTTGGCCGTCCCCAAGAAGAGTTTCACCATATTGCAGCTTCAGGAATTATCGTGCTGATGGTCATGTTGCTGTTGATGAATACGATCGCAATTTACTTGCGTAATCGTTTTCAGAAGACGCGCTAGTTTACCGGATTCATTTACCAAGATATTGGGTATTCGCAGGAATTATAAATTATGCAAGATACACGTCCTAAAACTATGACCGATACAGCTTTGAAGGCTGAAAAAATCTCAGTTTACTACGGATCTAATTTGGCGGTTAAAGACGTTTTTCTGGATATTCCTCGTAACCAAATTGTGGCCTTTATTGGTCCATCTGGATGCGGTAAAAGTACCGTGCTGCGATGTTTTAATCGGATGAACGATCTGATTCCAAGTGCTCGCGTTGACGGTAATATTCTATTTGACGGAGAAAACATCAAGCGATTTGATCCCGTAGAACTACGTCGCCGCGTGGGCATGGTTTTCCAGAAGCCAAACCCTTTCCCAAAGTCCATCTATGAAAATATTGCCTTTGGTGCTCGTATTAACGGTTACCAGGGTGATATGGATGAACTAGTGGAGCGCTCCTTAAAAGGGTCAGCCCTTTGGGACGAGGTCAAAGATAAGCTCAAAGAAAGTGGTTTAGGCCTATCAGGTGGGCAGCAGCAGCGTTTATGTATTGCTCGTGCGATCGCAATCGAACCCGAAGTCATCCTCATGGACGAGCCTTGCTCTGCCCTTGACCCTATTTCCACACTAAAAATCGAAGAGTTGATGCATGACCTGAAGACACAATACACAATCGTGATTGTGACCCACAACATGCAGCAGGCATCCCGCGTTTCAGATAAGACTGCCTTCTACAATGCACAGGCTACTGAAGCTGGTGGCAAGATGGGGTATTTGGTGGAATATGACGATACGCAGGTGATATTTAGCAATCCTCGCGAAGAGTACACTCGCGACTATGTATCTGGCCGATTCGGTTAATTCACCGGTTGGCTATCCACATCATCAAAGCGTTTCAAATTATCTCCGTAGGGGCATCTCTTGTAGGTGCCCTGTTTTTTGCGTGCAGTAGGGGGATTGCATGCAATCCCCCTACTGGAATAATAAAATTCCGGCTTGTATGAGGCCGATAGTAAAGCCCAAAATCCCCCCCAGGTTAACAATGGCTTGTAGCTCATTGCGGACAATGCCTTGAATCGCCATTTCCAGGTTTCGTGGGGATGTGGCATTGACCCGTTCCATAATCACCTGGTCAATATCAAGAATGGGAATTGCCTTAGCAACAATGTTTTCCAAATCTTCTTCCAAATATCGTTCCAGGATAAGAGCAAGGTCTTGACTGGCGGTATCCAGGGAATCCATAACGACTGAGGATGTCTGTAATCGTTTTAGTAATCGCTGGGCTACCTTGTGCCAGTCAATGGAGTCACTTAACCCCTTGAGCAACGGCACCCCGTCTGTTTGTAAATAGCTGCGAATAGTCTGCCGCAGGGTGAACCTGAGTTGTTGGACGGTAGATATTGGAAAATCCTGGAGCGAGAAATTTTGCAACCATTCTTGAAACCGATTTTCCACGCGTAGAGCGTTAATCAGTTCAGCAATGCGACTGTTACACTTGGCCGGTTCATCTAAACAATAGGTGCGTAGACGGGTGAGAGCATTGCGCACGCCCAAAATATTGGCGACCACCCAATACGTGCCGCTAGTTTTTTCTCGTAGAGTTTCGTCGATCACCTTAATGTTTCGATCGGTGAGAAAGTCAATAATTAAGCGACGTAGCCGATCAGGAGGCAAAATGCCCTGGCGTACCCAGGTAGAAATTTGTTTGGCCTGATTTTCGTTTAGACGAAAATTCAGCAGGACCTGATCAAAAATATGGTCAATTTGATCAGCCAGAAAATTCTCATCTCGGGCCCATACTTTTAACATTTTGGGTAAAGATTGGCCCAGCATATCCTGAAGAATATTGCCGAGGATATAGGCTGTTTTGTCCTGATTGCTAGTCTGCGTTTGGGTGAGGGCTAAGTTCAAGAGCCAACGAATGGCACCCTCCATACGTTCAGTTTTAAGTAGTCGCTTCGCCAGCCGCTGTAGCTCTTCTGGCGTCAAAAGTGACCCCATGATCGTATCGGCAATACGCTTAGCCAGACGGTTTTGGTTGCTCGGAATTAACCCTGGCGTAAATGGCAGTTGTTGGCCAAACAGGTGGATAGGACGATAGGGTCGGAATAACATTTTGATGGCTAAATCGTTAGTGAAATAGCCAATAATGCCACCCACAATGGGGGGCACAACCAACACAATGGGAGAAACTGCGATCATTTTTGCGCCACCAGGACACCCATCATCCCCCCGAGGAGAGGATAATGCACAGCCTCACGAAAACCGACCTCTTGGGCTAGGGCAACTTGCTCACTACCCATAGGGAAACGATCTACGCTGGGACCGATATAAGCATACTCTTCGGTCAGACCGCATCGCTCAGCGGTGGGCACCACAATGGTGTCGAGATACCATTGCTGAAACTGCTTAACGAAAGCAGAATTCGGACGATGAAAATCCAAAATAACGGCTTTGCCATTCGGCTTTAAGACCCTGTGGAGTTCACTAAGACCCTTGGGAATATTGATGAGGTTGCGTAGACCATAGCCCATGGTCAGGGCATCAAACTGATTGGTCTCAAAGGGCAAACTAAGGGCATCAGCTTCAACCCAAGTAGTGCGTGGGGTATAGCCTCTGGTGGCAGCACGTTGGGCTGCGATCGCCAGTTGCTCAACCGCAAAATCTGCCCCGGTCACCCGACCATCAGCCCCCACTTTTCGTGCTAGCAGTAAGGCCAAATCACCACTACCGCAGCATACATCCAGAACATTCATACTTGGCTCGGCACCACTCCAATCCACAGCCATTTGCTTCCAAACCTTGTGTAGACCAAAGCTCAGAGATTGGTTTAAGTCATCATAGACCGGTGCAATCCGGTCGAATAAGTCACGAATATAGTTGGCATCGGGAGCAGCCTGAGCCATCAGTTTCTTCCTACGGACAAGTGTGGCTAGCGACCATAGCATACAATTTATGCTGACTACGGCAACTGAATCCGCCTTTTATCATACTGCCGCTTGAGTCTATTGAGAGCGGACTGCAACTAGAGCTTGAGCCATTTGATTCGTTGCAATCGTTAGAATATTGCTGACATCAGTGAGCGTGCGATAGCTGTGGCCCCAATGGAGTGACACTACTGCTAACAGACGTTCTTGAAATATGATAGGGGCCACCAAATGCGCTTGTGTACCTGTTGCCTCGTAGAGACGATCATTGACGTTGCTGGCGCTCACGTCAGGCAAAGTTTGCAGAGTGCGAGTTGCAATTACAGCCTGCACTAACGGGTTACTGTCTAGACTTTGACCACCCAAGTTGCCAAACGTAGCCGTTGCCCCATTGTCTACACACCTGATGACACATAGCTGAGCTGAGAGCGTTTGTCCCCATCCATCAGCAATAAACTGTAGTGCCTCGCTTTCCTGCATCGCCATGTGGGCAATCTCAGCGACTCTGCCCATGAGCTGAGATTGCCGATCAGCAACATACAGTGCATGATGGCTTTCCTTGAGCAGTTCATAGGTGTCGGCGGCCTTTTGAACTAGCTGTTTTAGAATATTTGGCTCCCAAGGCTTAGTAATGTAGCGATAGACTTGGCCATTGTTAATGGCTTGAACCAAATCTGTAACGTCTGTAAATCCTGTAAGAATAATACGAACCGTGTCCGGAAAGTCAGGCACCGTCTTACTCAAAAACTCAGTGCCGCTCATATCAGGCATCCGCTGATCAGAAATAATTACCGCAACTTCGCCATCATCTTCTAATACCTCTAATGCTTTTCTGCCGCTCTCAGCTCTCAAAACCTGATATTCGCGACGAAATGTGCGGTATAGCAAGTCTAAATTGTCGGGTTCATCATCGACAACTAGAAGCCGAGGCTTTTGCCTGGTCAAAACTTGTGCTGCATTTAAAGGACTGACTGTGTTCATAAAGACTTGCAGGAGTACACAGAGAGGGCTACTCACAGGATAACGATACCTATCGAATCACACCAGACTGTGTTTGACTGATGATATTAGTAAACCCAGGTTAATTCTGGAGTAACGATTGATAGAAGTTATCTGGCTAGTGATGCAATATACCTGAACTGTCAAGCTAACCCCAACTGCGGCTAGCTACAATAAGGAAGCTGATTAGAAAATTTAAGAGATGTTACAGTCAATTCTGCATGCCGCCATCAACGTTTCAAATCTGGCAACAGCAGAACATTTTTATGGAACAGTCCTTGGACTAACCAAAGTAGAACGAACCCTGAAATTTGCTGGAGCGTGGTACCAGCTAGGCTCTTTTCAAATCCATCTAATTGTAGCGGAGCGTGATTATTCTCAGCCAGCCCCTGATGAAAAGTGGGGGCGTCAAGCACATTTAGCATTTGCAATTACAGATTTAGAAGTTGCCAAACAGCGATTAAAGTCAGCCCATGTACCGATGCAAGCCAGTTCGTCTGGTCGTGCAGCGATCTTTGTTCAAGACCCAGATGGTCATGTTATTGAATTGAGCCAACTGTAAAGTATCAGATTAAATTGCCTATAGCGCAATGCTGGCAAAATGTTTATATGGGGGCATGGTAGCGTGAAGATTAATTCTTATTCTTGATATTTTTCTTTCTAAACGGGGGCTATCCGTGAAGGTTGTTATTTTAGGATTGCTTTTTGCTTTAGTAGGATTTCTCTTAGTGGAGTTAGCCCTGAAGCTCTTGTTTGGGTTTGGCAATCCACCTCTCTATATAGCTGATGACACTATCGGGTATCTGTTAGCTCCCAATCAGCGAGTGCGACGATTCGGTAATTTAATCAATATTAATCAATATTCCATGCGGTCGAATGAGATTGAAAAAACTCGACCGTTGAATAGTCTAAGGGTATTTCTAATTGGCGACTCTATTGTCAACGGAAATTGGTGGACCGATCAATCGTCTACATTATCGGTAAGACTAGAGAATAGTCTTCTTCAACATGACGAGATACAATGGGCCGAAGTGCTCAATGCATCTGCGAATTCATGGGGACCTCGCAACGAGCTGGCTTATCTACAAAAATTTGGAATCTTTGAGTCACAGATTGTTATATTGGTCATCAACACTGATGATCTATTTGGTGTCCAGCCTACTTCGCTTCAGGTGGGTAAAGACCGCAGCTATCCAAATCAGAAGCCTTTGCTTGCTGTCTTGGAAATCTTTAACCGATTTAAGAAACAACAACCTATTCCAGGTTTAAAAGAGGTTCAGAATGAGAAAGGAGATCGCATTGGCAAAAATCTAACAGCAATTATTGAGATCAAGAAATATGTGGTTACCAACAACGGCATATTGTTGTTAGCCATGACCCCTCTTAAACGAGAGGTGCTCCATGGGCCAAGAGATTATGAGATTGTTGCCCGTGAGCGAGTGGATGAACTAGTCGCTCAGCAACAGATTCCCTATATAGATTTCTTACACCTGTTTCAAGATACCCCTACACCTGAACGTCTTTATCGAGATCATATTCATCTCAGCCCCAGTGGCAATGCCTTGGTGACTCAATCTTTAACCGCCCTCACCCTCGAGGTCTTGGCCCAGTAAAACCAGTTTTCCCTGAACAGCTACGTAACCTTTCTTTGCAGTGAACCCGATCCACTGCCTTCTGATAACTACTGTGATAATATCAACCACATAGCTAGGGGTGCCCGCTCACAGGGGCTGAGATTATACCCTCGGAACCTGAGCCTGGGTCATGCCAGCGTAGGGAAGCAGCCGATTTAGTTGACTGTTACTGCTGAATGCATCCGTGGGAAAGTCAAGGGGTGATATCTGTTATCTACAGACTATGCTCATCGCTCCTAGTATTCTGCCCAACGCAATGAGGAAGCATGGTGTCCATAGGAGCGATCGCGCTACTAGTGACTCTAGTAACGGCAGCAGCATTTACCTTATTTGGTGTGCTCTATGCTGGGCGTCAACGGATTGATTTAGAAAGCTACATGGTCAATCGCAACCAGGTTGGTGGTTGGTCAGCCTTGGCAACGGTAACAGCTTCGGCTTTAGGTGCCTGGATTTTATTTAGCCCCCAGGAGGCTGGGTCTGCATTTGGTGGGGTCTCAGCGATTCTAGGCTACTGTCTCGGCTCGGCAGGAGCTGTGGCCTTATTTTTTGTGGTGGGGCCACGATTGCGTCATCTGATGCCTCAGGGACATTCACTTAATGAGTACGTCAAATATCGCTTTGGTGGCCCCATGTACTGGCTGGTCGAGGCGGTCATTGTCTTCTACATGTTTATTTACCTAAGCGCAGAGCTGACGGCTATTGCTAAGGCGCTTCAACTAGTGGCCGATGTGCCATTGGGGGTAACAGCTCTGGTGGTGATTACAGCGGTGTTTATTTACACCACAGTCGGTGGCCTGGGCACCACAATTTTGACTGACGTGGTTCAGTTTGTTGTGATTGTGCCTTTATTGTTGATCTGTGCAGGGGTGATTGTGGTTGCTCTGGGAGGGAGTGATGCCTTTGGCGCTGTTGTTGCCCAACAGCCTGAGTTGTTGTCCCTGGGTAATATTGGCGGTATTCGCTTTGGGGCCACACTGATGATTGCCATTGTGGCCGCAGAAGTGTTTAACCAGGGTAACTGGCAGCGGGTCTACGCCTGTCGCGATAGTCAAACGGTCCGTCGGGCATTTTTGGGCTCGGCAGTAATTATTCTGCCACTGATCTTTATTGCCGGTTTGCTGGGAGTGTTAGCCGTGCCTTTGGCTGAGGTACAGCCTGACATTATTGGTGAGACAGCTTTGTTTGGGTTGTTGAATCAACTGGCTATGCCTGGCTGGGTCGTGGTGAGTGTGATTGTGCTGGCCTTGGCTTTGGTGATGAGTAGTCTTGACACCATGCTCAACGGGATTGCCAGTGTGTTTACACTGGATCTCATGCGAATGTTGCCCGATCCGTCTGCTAATAATGTGCTGCGAGTGTCACGGATTTTGACGGTATTGGTCGGGGTGCCTGCGATCGCAATTGCAGCCCAAGGTTACAGTGTCCTCTATCTGTTTTTTGTCGCCGATTTGATCTGCGCAGCCGTACTCTTTCCTATGCTTTATGGACTTTATAGCCGTCATCTAACCGGTGTTAACGCCTTTGTTAGTTCCGTAGTTGGTATGGTGGCGGGATTATTGTTTTTCCAAAAGCCAAATTTTGCCCCCCTGTTCTCAGCAGTGCCAGGCAGTGCCGACTTACTGCACAGTTTTACCGCAGCACTGATCACTTCAACGGTAGTCACCCTGGTTTGGACCACATTGGCTAAACAACAAGGCACGGCTCAAGTCTTTAACTACGACCAGTTAAAGACTCAGGCATATTCAAGCCCCACGGACGAGAGCCTGCCTGTCTAAGGTTGCCTGAGTAAATTGTCACGTTTTTGTTAACTTGCTCACTTCATTGGTTTTGGATATGAGAACAAACTGGATTACCCCCCGTCGAGGACAAGCGAATGTTACCCAGATGCACTATGCGCGTCAGGGCATTATCACAGAGGAAATGGCGTATGTAGCGAAGAAAGAGAATTTACCTGCTGATCTGATTAAAGAAGAAGTGGCTCGGGGACGGATGATTATTCCAGCCAATATCAACCATCCCAATCTAGAGCCTATGGCTATTGGCATTGCCAGTAAGTGCAAGGTGAATGCCAACATTGGTGCTTCTCCCAATTCTTCTGACATCAGCGAAGAGTTGGACAAAATGTACCTTGCTGTGAAATACGGTGCTGATACCGTGATGGATCTCTCCACAGGTGGTGGCAACCTAGATGAGATTCGTACTGCCATTATTAATGCTGCTCCCGTTCCCATCGGTACAGTTCCCATCTATCAAGCTTTAGAAAGTGTCCATGGCAGTATTGAAAATCTCTCTGAGGATGATTTTCTTCACATCATTGAGAAGCACGCTCAACAGGGTGTGGACTATATGACCATCCATGCAGGACTACTGATTGAATACTTACCGTTGGTGAAAAATCGCATTACCGGTATTGTTTCTCGGGGTGGTGGCATTATTGCCCAATGGATGTTGCATCACCATAAGCAAAATCCCCTTTACAGTCGATTTGATGACATCATCGAAATTTTCAAAAAGTATGATGTTTCCTTTAGTCTTGGTGACTCTCTACGTCCAGGCTGTCTCCATGATGCTTCGGATGAAGCGCAGCTATCAGAACTCAAAACACTTGGTCAGCTGACCCGACAGGCTTGGGAACACGATGTCCAGGTGATGGTGGAAGGGCCTGGTCACGTTCCCATGGACCAAATTGAGTTCAACGTACGCAAACAAATGGAAGAGTGCTCAGAAGCGCCATTCTATGTGTTGGGACCCTTAGTAACTGACATTGCTCCCGGGTACGATCACATTACCTCCGCCATTGGTGCAGCTATGGCTGGCTGGTATGGAACCTCTATGCTCTGCTATGTAACCCCCAAAGAACATCTAGGTTTACCCAATGCTGAAGATGTCCGCAATGGCTTAATTGCTTATAAGATTGCAGCCCATGCAGCTGACATTGCACGCCATCGTCCGGGAGCTCGCGATCGCGATGATGAACTTTCCCATGCTCGCTACAATTTTGACTGGCATAAACAATTTGAACTGTCCTTAGATCCTGAGCGTGCTCGTGAGTACCATGATGAAACACTACCGGCTGATATCTATAAGACAGCTGAGTTTTGCTCTATGTGTGGTCCTAAGTTCTGTCCTATGCAGACTAAAGTAGACGCAGACAAGCTCACAGAACTCGAGAAGTTCTTAGCTAAAGCAGCAACAGTTTAAAGACATCTGAGACTTTCTTTATGAAGTAAGATGTTGATGAGTTAAATAATATTTGGAAAGAAAGGTAGCGGCTTGATGCTGCTCCTTTCTTTTATCTGGAGAGCCATTGTCTTTTGTACAAAGGGAAACGCATCATGACTTTGATTCCTTATGCTGGCCATGTGATGCATGCTAAAGCAGATGGTTTTTGTCTTGTCCTTATGCTACGTTCAAGAGCATCAAATTCGTCATGCGTCACATAGGTTTTCTATGGCAGTTACATATTTGTCAGATGTTGTTGCAGGAGTTCTTCAATTTCTTCGACTTGAAATTGTTTGGCCAGCTGTAGAATGGTTTCGGCAAAGACGAGATATCGTTGATCTGTAGCCACTAACTGTTCGATTTGCGATCGCAACACCTTTAAATTAGCCTTTTGTGCGTGAGTAAACAGCATCTCTAATGTGTGTCTTGGAGGTAAGATGAGTTCAGCATTGGCAGATGCTGCTTGTAGGGGACTATCCTGCTGAGATTGGTAGATCCACTCTAATTTCAAATGAGTTGATAGTATCTCTAATAAATTTGTCTCATCTATAGGCTTAGCTAAGAAACCATCGCTGCCTTGAGCTAGGGCTCTTTGCTGGTAACTTTGGGATACTGAGGCTGACGAGACAATTACCTTGGCTTGTTTGAGATCTTCAGAATTACGAATGTGCTTTAAAAACTCAAACCCGTCCATTGTGGGCATCACTAAGTCAGTAATCACTAAATCAGGAGAACCAGAGCCAAGCATATCCAGCCCTTCTTGACCATTTTCAGCTTCAACAATATCGAAACCTAATGGCTTTAGTAGATTCCTTAAAACAACACGATTTTCCCAATGATCGTCTACTACTAATATTTGACGACGACGACCGTTGTAACCAATTATGTGACGGATGTTTAAGGTTGTTGGTCGTTCCTTACATTGCTGCGTTAAAGGAAGTTTAACTGTGAAGAAAAACTCACTACCCTCTCCCATTTGACTGCGTACTTGAATAGTACCTTTCATCAACTGCACAATACGTTGACTAATTGCGAGACCGAGACCTGTCCCTTCCGACTGTTTATGACGATCACCTACTTGCTCAAATGATTGGAATAGCTTAAACAGATGAGCTTTGGCAATGCCTACCCCAGTATCAATGACTTGAAATCGTAACGATGTTTGCATCTGATCAAGCATCAGCACATCTACCTTTAGGGTTACACTCCCTTGATTGGTAAATTTGATAGCATTGCCCAATAAGTTAATTAAAATTTGCCGTAGGCGCTTGTCATCAACGATGACCCCAGTTGGCAATTGAGGGTTGGGCTGATAAATCAATCTCAGGTTTTTTTCGTCAGCGCGAATTTTGCATATTTCCACAACACTTTTAAGTAGTGCTGGTAAATCTACGACAACAGGTATTAACTCTAGTTTACGAGCTTCGATTTTAGCTAGATCTAAAATGTCATTGATCAAGGTGAGCAGGTGAGTACCGCATTGATGAATAACACTGATTCCATTACGTTCTTGTGCGGTTAACGTTTGGCTTCTTCTCAAAATTTGAGAATAGCCAAGAATACCATTCAGAGGTGTGCGAAGTTCATGGCTCATGTTAGCCAAAAATTCACTTTTTGCCTGATTTGCAACTTCTGCCTTTTGTTTTGCAATTTTGAGTTCTTCTTCAGACCGCTTTCGGGCAGTCACATCGGTCAGCATACAGAGTGTCCCCGTATGTTGGCCGATGTCATCGAAAATTGGAGTGCCATTGGTCAACATCCATAAAGCCTTTCCATCTGGCCGCATTAACTGTAGGTCATGGGGCACCCGCGAGCCCTGTTGAAGAGCAGTCAAATACTCACGGACTTTAATTTCATCTTCATGGGAAGCAAGAAAATCCCATAATCTAGCTTCCTTTAGCTTTATCTCATCGAGACCTAAGATATCTGCCATTTTGCAATTGGCAAAGGTAGTTTTTCCTTGGGGGTCTAAGAGCCAAATACCTTCTTCAGCAGTTTCAATAATCCGGCGATATTGTTCCTCCTGCTCTCGAATGGTGGCAAGAATTCGCTGACGTTCTTGAATGAATTGGGCTGTATTAACAATTGCAAAGCAGATAAAAATGAGAAATAAGATAGAAATGACTGTAATCAGCTGAATTGCGCCAGATCGTAGATTTACCAACTGTACATACTGATCTCGTCTCTGATGAGAGTGTTTATTGCCCAGATCATTGATTAGGTGCTCAAAGTCGACAAGCTGTTCGTAAAGCTGAGTTTGTAATGCATCATTTGTAGGATCAGTAATCCAGTGATTCAGGTTTACCTCTAATACTTGCCAGGCACGGTCAAATTCAGTGAGCTTACTAGCAAGTTCAGGAGGTAGATCGCTACTGATATGATGCTTTTGAATTACCCTCAGACGGCTCTTCACAAGATCAACTTGTTGCTTAATCGCAATTATATCAAGGTCGGCATGTCTAGCTCTAGCTAGAACGGTTAATCGTAAAACTTCCCGGTTCAATTGATTGACCCCCCGCTCAGAGCGGTTGAGGCCACTGGTTAGGAGTTCATCTTGGGCTTTTAAGTAATCAATCAGGTTGAGACCGCTGAAAGTAATGGCTCCAAATAATCCCACCGAGATTGTTGCCAGCATCACGATTTTGGTCTGAAAACTTTTGAAGCCTTTCCCAGGCATAAGTTTGATTGCTACCGGAGTCAAAGGTATACGCATGACAACTATCGCATAGACCTTGAAGTATCACTACTCTTTCACGGTAATATTCTTAATTTGCCATACCCAATAGGAATCTGTACCCAGCTCAAATTTGTAGTCATTGTAGGGAAAAACGAGCATGGCCGGGCCACGATAATCGGGAGTCATGTATTCATCATCTTGTTGCAATGCAAAAATGACTGGATAGTCACGAACTAAATGGATGGGGACATCTACTTGAAAATCATTTAAGGCAAGCACATCCAGCACGCTGGCCTCAGGAGGAACTTGCCATAATTCCAGTAGATCTTTCATCAAGACCCCTTTAAATGTGTGTGTTTCTTTTTCAAATGGATCTTGAACAGTATATTCCACCAGTCCCACTGACTCAATGGTGGGAATATCCATGATGATCTTTTGGTCATCATTCGTTGCGCCAATTTTACCCGAGACTGTTAAGATTACCTCCTCCTGGGGCTTAGGAATTGCGCTACCGGCCTTGAGAATAGGTGTTTCTAAGCGAGTGTAAACTGAGTCAAACTTAGGTTGGGTTGCACATCCAACAACTGCAACTAGCATTAGGGGATAAAGGATGGACTGAAGCGTAAATTTCATGGGTTCCCTCGCATGCTGATCAAGGCTTTGCTCAAGGAGCTTTTAACTTAACGTGCCCTAAAGCCAGAGGTTATTAACGCAGCATTATCCTAAAATTGGCTAACTTTCACTGGCTAACTTTCATTGGCTGACTTCAATGATGGCAGATATGAATTAAAGGACTTGAATTTTAAATACTAGAAAACCGGAAGTTTGGCGAGGGGCAACCTTCGAAACTTCCGGCATAGGGGTTTTATCTGTGTTGTCCTTAGGGTTTTGAAGAGAGCTGTTTATCTCTCTTGTTCTTGATCCCAAACTGCCTATAGCGTTTAATTCAGTAAGGCTGTCATAGGAGTCGATTTAGCAAAAGCAGGCCACTGAGAACAGTAGCTAATGCTAATAGCCACTGCCAGGGTCGATTCGAGGTTTCTAGGAGTCTGGCAAAACTCTTATAAAACTGAACGATGTCTGCGAACAAACTAGTTTCATGGGGGGGAGTGATGGGTGGTTCTACATCCTTAGGAGGAAGCGTGGGAGGGTCTATGTCCTTGCAGGGTAGCTCTTGTGGAGAGCCATAGGGATGCAGGGGACGACGTACGGATGCGACGGGAGCAAACTCTCCACGATACTGTTTCGTAGCCGCCCGCCCCCGCAAGGGGGGCTTTACCTTCGATACATGACGGGGTAAACGGGTCATCGGCGGCCAATCCTGACAACATCACCATCAAATGTGGGCACAGAGAGCACAAACGGATCGGTAGAGTAGGTTAATGCCTGTTCTTCAAGGATGCCGAGGGCGATCTCTTCACCCATACGTAAACTATCGTAGTAGTCACTGAAGTAGTGGACTCCAGCCATATCACGACCAATAGAGATATTCGCTGCAAGCTTGTTTAGTTCACCCTCTAGGGTGAGAAACTCACTGCAAGTAGACTCTACAAGACAACCTGTAGGTGCACCTTCGCCCGTAGAAGGATGGGAGAGGTCAGGTGCACGAAAAATAACAGGTTTGTCACCGTGTTCTTCACGCTTGAAAGCGATCGCACCGCTCTTAGTTTTAGCCAAAACAGCACTGGTATCAAAGAAGGCTTTAAGAATGGTGACACAGGCTCCTGCAACAGTGGCATGACCTGCGCCATAGGCAGGGTGCATAGGTGAGCCTTCTGGAAAGGCCATGGGTAAGAAATGGGTGCCACAACCAGGGCCATTTGAGATCGCGGTTAGAGTACGTCCCAAAGCATCTCTTAGGACACCAATGTCTGATGCTAATGCTGTAGGAACTTTGGCACCACAGCGTAGTAGCTCAAGTTTGCCAGCCAACGCCTCGGGTCGCAGACGAATATGACTGTTGAACTTCTGGAAACGAACTGCTTTCAGACCTCGGGTCGCCACTTCTGTTACAAGATTGAGAATGTGGGGGCCACCATAAAGAGCGAAACCACCTGTATTACGAGACGTTTTCGTGTGGCCAACAAAAGTCGCCCCCCCTGAGAGTTGATCAAATCCCGGATCAAAAGGGGTTCCCATTCCTAGCAGGATGATGCAAGCATTTAAGTAGGCTTCGTACAACGCATCATAATGGACATAAGTGGCCAAGTCACGAAGTGTAGAAATAAATCGACGGGGAGGGCGAGCTGGCGCTGAAACAGGTTGACCTTTTTTGGCACCGTAAGTTTCCCTAGGAGGCTTGATACCACGCTGTACCTTCACATACTCAGGCATGGTAAGCATGTAGTTTTTGCACGGTTCAGCAATAGGGACCTTCTGGTCGACTTGCAGGACACCATAGGTGATTTTGCCTTCGGCGGCGCTGCCCCCACCATTACCACCCTCATCTTGATTGACATCTGTATTACCAATCAGTAAAAACTGAGAGAGATATGGACCGACTTCAACACCGGGAGAAGAACCGCGAAAGACTGTTTGGGGGTCGAATTCTTGATCACTATTGACCTTACGAGGGCGACCGGCTTGATTACTTACGTAGCTTAGAGTGTTGAGACGCGCGATCGCACTATCAATCTCTCCTGTGGATTTGCCATTTTCAAAGGCATTAAATGGCTGATCACGGAGAATGGCTAGCTCATAAACTTCAGCCATTTCCAAGGCAAGCTCTGGATTAACATTGCCATTCTCATCCAACAGTGGTGGTGCAGGCGGCATGGTGACTGCCTGGGCATCAGGGCCTTGTAGCTCATAAACTACACCAGCGGTAGGTGCTTCCCACTGCCTTAACTTGCCAGTAATCTCTGCATCTGTCTCGGGGACAACCTCACCTGCATAGTTCACTTGGAACTTGGCACCATGGCGGACGCGATCTGTAAAAGGATCAATAAAGCCATCGTCAATGGCCCGGCGAAACTCCACGAAATCTTGAGGATCTTGTAGTAAGCCTGTGTCAGGATTGTGGGGTAGTCCTTTGGTAAAGGACATAAAATACTGGGCTCCAGCATAGCGCTGTTCATCCCCATTAGCTTTATGGGTGGGGTACTCGCGACTTCTAGCTAGTTCGGCTGCTTCCAGACGAACAGCATAGGACTCTTGGCGACGATCAGACATAAGAATCTTCCTACACGAAACGTTAGATCCTGCGGATGCTCATGGCACCGAAAATCTAAAAACGATGTATCTGATTCAAATCTAAAAGCCGTGAAAGCAATCGCCAGTACCCTTAGGGGTGATTTCAAATACTCTTGAAATTTATTGCTTTGTTCCGGAATTTGCTAAACAACCGAGGCTAAGCAGATTGAGGGTTTAGGGCTTTCCAGCGTGCTTGGATTTCGCTGATTGTAAAAACTGCTTTGAAGTCAATATTTTCCTGAGCATAGTGCTCAGCTCCCCCTTGCTGTCGATCGACCAAAGAAATTACCTGTTTGACGGTGTAACCAGCTTCTCTCAGACGGACGATAGCCTTCATAGCGGACTGTCCGGTGGTAACAACATCTTCCAAAATGACAACATTGCTATTCTCAGGTAGGACGGGACCTTCAATGTAGGCTTGGGTGCCATGGCCTTTGGCCTCTTTGCGCACAATGAGAGGAGTTATAGAACGTCCTGTATAGGCTGCAACAACGCTGACTGCGGTAACAATTGGATCAGCACCCAAGGTAAGACCGCCAACACCAACAACGTTGTCATCTAAATAATCAAGCATGACTTGCCCCACCATCTGCACACCTTGAGGGTGCAAGGTAACCAATTTCCCATTGATGTAATAGGTACTCTGTTGCCCTGAGGACAGGATGAAATCGCCCTCTTTGTAAGCATCTGTGCAGATTAAATCAAGCAATTGCTGTTTCACGGTGGTGAGATCAGTGGAGACGGTGGACGAAGGAGCCATGGTGTTAGAGATCACTGGATGGGATGGGTACTTTTGAAAAAGCGTTGACTAATGTTGTGCATTATGTGTCTAAGAAGCGTTGCAAAAGTGATTAAAACGGATAAGATAGAGGCCAACTTTTGTTTGATAACTCTGCTTTAGCTTTTGGTGGCTTCATTATTGACTGCTGAATAATGCTTAGCTAGTTTATCGATTTTTATGAACCGGGGTACTATATGCCCCAAATTGTGAGGTGGACCCATCATGAAACTTAAGGGATTAGTACTCAGTACTGCGGTTGCGATCGCAGCCTTGTCAGCCATGGCCAGCCGCGCCAACGCACAGAACGCAACGTTTACCGAGCCAACTGTGCTTGAAACACTGGATGACATTAACACTCGTCACAGCGGTAGCTACAGACGCGATCGCAGCATTGGTCGTCAGGCGGCTCATATTTTAGGCTTTGGGATTCCAGGACGGGCTGCTTTCCCTGAATTGGAGTTAGATCGCAACAGTGCTGGGATTAGTGAAGCCTATAACGAACTCATGTTTCTTCAAACCCGCAATACCCCAGCGATTCGAGTCCCCGATCTGACCAATCCTTACAACACCTCACTTCAGATGCTGCCTGGTTCCCAAGCGGGCAGCCGAGTAGTCGGCACTGAGCTAAACTTTGAGCCGTTACCAAGACGTTAATCAAAAGCCCCGGTGTCTTAAAGGCATCGGGGCTCTTACAATCCAGGGTGCAGGAATCGAACCTGCCTAAGGCGAATTATGAGTTCGCTGCCTAATCCGCTCGGCCAACCCTGGCTATAGAAAGTATATCCATTAGGCCTGTTATATCACAGTCAACTCCTGAAAATAGATGAGTAACAGTTTTTGATATATTTAAATTTAAGCGGCCCTTTCTAAAGGTACGCTAATTCATATTGCTATTCTGGCTAAGTTTTAATTTAACAGTGCCTGGCAGAGTATCCCCTGACCTTATGAGAGTTAATCCAGCAATCGCGTTTACCTTGATATTGCTTGCCGCTATGTTTGGTTCAGGCATTGTTAGCGCATCTTGGGGATATTCCTTGGGGCGGCAAGCCCTGACCGGTATTCGCCAACCAGAAACTCGTCCTGCCAGCGCTTCAACGGGTAGCCGAGATACCACCCAAACGAGTGACTTTGTCTTGCTGAAGGAGGAGGATATCCTCAAAAACATCAAGGCTCGTATTGAAGGTGGCTTGGATACTGCTGAGTAGTCGAAAAATGGGACAAATAGATGAACCACCCCCCCCAAGGGGCTGTCAATGGTTGTGCAGGGTTTCATGATTGACGGCGGTGGGGTACCCATTAGCGCTACAGGTATCATGGCCCGTCTGCTGGCAATCGTGGCGCTGATTATTCTGAATGCTTTTTTCGTGGCAGCAGAATTTTCTATTGTTTCGGTGCGGCGCTCTCGAATTAACCAGCTGGCCTCAGTTGGTGATGTCCAGGCACAAACCGTTCAAAGTCTTCAGCAGAGCATTGATCGTCTGCTGCCTACGACCCAAATTGGTATTACCTTGGCTAGCCTGGCCCTAGGCTGGATTGGGGAAGACACTCTAGCAGTCTTGCTGCATCACTGGTTACGGCAGCTGCCCATTCCTGTCTCGTTTTTTTCCCATGGGCTAGCACTGATGTTAGCGTTTTGGAGTCTGGCCTATTTACAGATTGTTCTGGGGGAATTGATTCCCAAATCATTAGCCCTGAGCTATTCGGAACAAGCAGCGCGGCTATTAGGGCCTGTCAGCCTTACCGTGGCTCGATTATTTTCACCCGTTGTATGGCTTCTCAATTGTTCCACCCAAGGCTTACTTAAACTGGTGGGACTACAGGAGCGACGTCAGTCGGATACTCAGCTCACGTCAGATGAGCTGCAAATGATTATCAGGACGCCAACAGCGGTGCTTGACCTGGATCAAGAAGAACGGGATATTCTCAATAATGTCTTTGAGTCCAGGGATTTTACAGTGGAAGACATCATGGTGCCGCGAACCCAAATTGTGGCCTTAGACGATACAGCGACCTGGCAGGATTTACTGAATATCGTGGTAGAGACAGGATATTCTCAGTTCCCTTTGGTCGGCGAGTCTTTGGATAGTATCAGCGGCATTCTTGATTTTAAGGCGATGGCTGAGCCTTTGGCGAAAGGGCAGCTGACATATGCAACCGAGATCCGTCCGTGGATGAAAGCGGCACGGGTGGTGCCAACAGATTTACCGCTGAGTGACTTACTCAGTCGGATGCAGCGATTAAATCATTCAATGATGATTGTGGTGGATAACTATGGTGGCACGGCTGGATTGGTGACTTGGGCAGATGTAACAGCTGAGCTGATTGGTGACGAAGAGGTGATGTTAGCGGGAGACATCACCTATGTAGATGACCACTCAGCTTTAGTGCCTGCTCAAATGGAAATTGATGTGGTCAATAAGCAGTTTACGTTGGCACTACCCACCACCGATGATTATCAAACTCTGGCGGGGTTTGTCATCCATTCATTGCAAAAAATCCCTGAAGCAGGGGAGCAGTTGAACTATGGTGATGACCTTGTTTTCACCGTGAAAACGGTTAAAGGTCCGAAGTTAGAGCAGATTCAGATCACACGTCATAATGTGCCACTACGCCGTCGTATCCCTCGCAGACAGACAGGAAATTGACACAGCGGGATGGCAGATTGCTATTCCTATGGCCAAAATTCTGACAATGGAAGGACAGGTTTGACGTTATAAGTGGAGCATGCAACCGAAGAACTAAGGATTGCTGTGGTAATATCTGGTTGACTTTGAGGAAAGTAAAGTCATTCTGGGAGCAAATTGCTCTCTGGTGTGAGGGACCCTGGCGTGCAACAACGAGATTCTCAAATTGCAAGTGATAGTCACGAGGACTTGCTCCGCATTGGCGTAATTGGTGTTGGCAACATGGGTCAACACCATACTCGTGTACTGAGTCGCATTAAAGATGTGCAGTTGGTTGGCATTGCGGATACAAATGTTGAACGTGGTTTGTCAACCGCTGGCAAGTATGGTGTGCGTTTCTTTGAAGACTATGATGAGCTGCTGAAGTATGTAGATGCCGTTTGCATTGCTGTACCCACCCGGTTTCACCATCAAGTGGGAATGGCCTGTTTGCAGGCTGGCGTGCATATGTTAATTGAAAAGCCGATTGCCGCTAATATCGGTGAAGCTGAGTCTTTAGTAAATGCTGCTGCCGAGGCAAACTGCATTTTACAAGTCGGCCATATTGAGCGTTTTAATCCGGCTTTTCAGGAATTACATAATGTCCTCAAGACTGAAAAACTACTAGCCCTTGAGGCCCGGCGCATGAGCCCTTACTCCCAACGGGCGAATGATGTCTCGGTGGTGCTCGACCTGATGATCCATGACATCGACCTGTTGCTAGAGCTGGCGGAGGCTCCGGTGGTCAAGTTGACTGCTAGCGGCAGTCGAGCTGGGGATTCGCCGTATTTAGACTATGTGACAGCCACACTGGGGTTTGCCAATGGCATTGTCGCTACTTTGACGGCAAGTAAGGTCACTCATCGCAAGATTCGTAGCATTGCGGCCCACTGCCGTAATTCCCTAACCGAGGCTGATTTTCTCAACAATGAGATTTTGATTCACCGTCAGACAACGGCGAATACGATGACAGACTATGGCCAGGTGCTTTATCGTCAGGATGGCCTGATTGAAAAGGTCTACACCAGTAATATTGAGCCCCTCCATGCAGAACTTGAGCACTTTGTGAACTGTGCCCGAGGGGGAGGGAAGCCTTCTGTAGGGGGTGAGCAAGCGCTGAAAGCGTTGCGGTTGGCAAGTCTGATTGAGCAGATGGCTCTAGATGGCCAGGCTTGGAAGACGGATGATGAAATGGCAGGGGTGTTGCAGGCCGTTACGGTATAGCGGTAATAACAGCAGGTTCGATTGCGATCGCAATCATGCCACTATCTTTAGCCGACACACCAAAAATCACTTCACCCTCATGGGCGGTAAAAAAGCAGTGCCGGATGCCATCAACCACCCGACATAGAGCAACGGTGCCTGAACGGATCTGCCAAGCTTGCTCAGGGACGTTTAGTTCCAGGATTTCATCTTGTTGAATATGGCACGCCTTTTGAAGTGTGTCTCGGGGCTGTGCGCTCAAGGTAGACATAAGGGATATGCAAATAGACCGAAGCTAGTCTTCTAGGATAGTCAAGCAGGGGCGCAGAATAGCGCGTTTTCTTATTTATCTTAGGAATGTTGAAATAAACTTCATGGAAAACTAATGGATCAGGCCGTATGCAAGGGTAAGGGATTATGCATCATGGTCCTAACCAATGTGGCCAACGCTATGTTTAGTATTTGGCCAATGCTGCGATGGCTGAAGCAGCGGCTGTAGATGAGGAATATGGGGGCTTAATGCCGAGATATCGATACCCGCTCGCTGGGTTGCGATCGCACCCACTGCTTCCAAGTAAGACCCCACATTGACCACATTTAGATTTAAAGCGGCAGCATCAACTGCAAGGGTAGTGGGATTGTCTTTAACCGCAATAATTTGGGTAGCCGTGCCACTGAGGCTCAGAGTAGCACTGCCCCCTAATGTACTGGCTGGAACAATCAGGACATCAACGTCGGGGGCGCTAATGCTGTGGGCGGTGGCCAGGGTGCTGAACTGAGGCGCTTTGCTCAGTCCTGCCAGCACACAGGGTAAAAAAGTATAGCCAATTTCTTCAGCGGCAGACCGTGGAGAAATGCTCGGGTCAAGCGGCAGCGGCTGGAGGGCTGGGGCATGGGCACAGGGCACTTGAAACTCGCGTACCACCAGATGACTAATGACGGCTTCAGCGCCAGCGAGAGGATCGACACCATGGCCCTGGCGATAGTCGGTGAGGGCATCGCTATCCATATCATCTGGAAAACGGGCAATGACAGCAATGGCGGTACAGCCCGATTGCAACAAATGCTCGACCGCACGCAGCAGGCTATCAGGGCGTTCTAATGTGCCCCAAGTAGCAGCCGCTGCCTGTTTTAGCCGTACTCCCAAGGAAGCATCTGTAGTGACATATCCATGGATCTTGAGACCGAGGGTGGCGCGAGCGGCATCGGCTGCTTGCAAATGTCGCCAACGCAGATCGTCTTCAATCCCCTGGTCTAGCACCAAGCCAATGGTATTTTGATGCACTGGCTGTAGGTGCCAGCGTCCAGCGGCAAACTGATCGAGGCCATAGCCTTCAACATAGTAGGCATTGGGTAGGGGCCAGTAGAGCTGGGCCCCATTGAGCACATTGGGATGGGTAATCAGACGATCAGTGACGGTTGCGATCGCACGAGCAACGGGCAAGGCATCCCCTG
Organism: Leptolyngbya sp. PCC 7375; assembly: GCF_000316115.1. Lineage (GTDB taxonomy): Bacteria > Cyanobacteriota > Cyanobacteriia > Phormidesmidales > Phormidesmidaceae > Leptothoe. Next base: position 5,068,285 of record NZ_JH993797.1, on the reverse strand, counting down.
CATAGCCACCAATCGCTGCCCCTACCCCCGTAGGAACAATCATCATAGTGGTATGGGGACGGCCATTTTGAACGATGCTCATGCTTGATCTTTGGGCACCACTGTAACCACCGCTTCTATCTGGGCGGTTGTCTTTTCTACCGATGTGATTGCCCACCGCAGGGGTTCACCATAGGTGCGCAGTTGGCTTTCAATGTGGTTACGAAGCGCGATACCCGTAGTCTGAAGCTCGACCGTCATCAAAACAAACTCTGTGGTCAGGAATGTGCTGCAATCTGATGAGTTATTGTCCAAATCCGTCATGCCCGTGTGTGGTGGACAGCACCGACCTTTTATGTCCGATGTTGACCTGCTTTAGCGCTATAGGGTTAATTTTGAAATTGGCCAAATTGGGATTGGTAAACTGCGTCTTCCTTTTCTGTTTCTAGCTTGATATTGGACGTGGGATACGCCACACATAATAAGGCATAGCCCTTATCTTGAAGTTCTTGGCTGACACCCATCCCATCCTCTTGAGATACGCTCCCCTCAGTGATCAACGCGGCGCATGTGGTGCAGACCCCTGCGCCACAGGAGGTGGGAAGATCTAGGCCAGCCGCTTGGGCCGCAGCTAAAATCGTTTCCTGTTCATCGACAGTGATGGTTTGAACAGTCCCTTGATGCTTGATTTCAACAGAATAGGTTGCCATGTGACCAGTGGATTAAATAAAAAAATTAAAAAGCGTATTGAATGATTAGCTTAAGGCAGAGGCTGCCATCAGATCAGTATGACAGCCTAACCTTGAGATTTTTCTTTGAAAACACGCTCAAATTCTTCTAGTAAATCATCCATTTCTTCTAAAGCCTGATTGACGTCGATCCGTAGTGTGCCTAGGTTAGGCTGCTCTAGTAGCTGCACCAAGGAATTTCGTTTAGCCCTGATTTGTTCAATCTGAGTTTTAAGCGTTTCTAGAGGCATAGTTATGTCTGATATCACCGTCTACCAACTCCAGAATAAGCAACTTTGGGTGCTTAATGCTATCAGGAGCTGGACCAGTCGTAGATGATGAAGATACGGACAGACAGTCACTAGTTATAGTAGTGAGTTCGTTTTGTATTTGCAGGAAATTTATACTAGAACTTCCATTTTTACAAAGGCCTTGAGTATTGATTCCGTGCAGGTCGGATCTAATTTTTGAGCAGGGTTTAAAGGCAAATCCCTTTACTATGGGATTAGACAAGATTGGGATTAGGCAAGACTATGTTTGCGATAGCAAAGCTGTGTCTAATTTCACGAAGCAAACATCATCATTCACCACTGACGTTCATTTTTGAATTTAAATCCTGCATATGCTACGCAAAGTTCCCCTCGGTGGTGTTCTACTATCAATTGGCTCTATCCTGACCCTGGTGGGCTTTGTAGCCTACTTCAAAGATATGGCCACCTTAAACTTGGCGGGATTTTTCTATGGAATTCCACTGCTCTTGGGGGGAGCGGCGTTGCGGGCTGCTGAGTTAGAGCCGGTACCTTATACTCAACCAGCTAGCGATACCGTTGTTGCACTGCGGGATAAAACGGCAACCCAAACGCAAAATCAGGTTCGTAAGGATGTCACTCGCTATCGTTACGGACAGGATGCTCACCTAGATATTGCTTTAGAGCGATTAGGATTGAGCCCTAACGATAAGCAACGCCCTGTTCTTAGTGGTTTGCGTGAAGAGCTGCGGGATGGTGCATATGCCCTAGTGCTGGAGTTTGATTCACCCTACATGGCCTTAGAAACTTGGCAGGAAAAGCATGAAAAAATCGAGAAATTCTTCGGGCCTAATATTCGGGCTGAAATTGAATCACTGCCTGAGGATCAGGTGGAGTTAGCGCTGGTTACGGCATCAGTGGCAGCCTAAGGCTTTTCCAGTGGAATTTAATGCACGTTAATGCATAGCTAGGCGTCAGGGACTTAGGCAAATTAGCCGAGCGGCCAGAAGGCAGCCTTAAACCCTAACCCCTAGCACCTAATACCTTTGATTATGTCACTAACCTGGAGACTGCCTATCAGGCAGAACTAGCCATTGCCACAGTACTTACTACACACTGATAATGCCTGACCACTGTACTTGCTTAAGTTTAGTACGACGGTAGGAGAAAAAACGCTCAGGTTCTTGAAACGTGCAGTGGGGTGCAGTGGCTACCTGGTCCGATGCGAGGCCCATCTGTTCTAGCTGCATTTCGTTGATACGACGGACATCTAGACGCACATGACTGGGCTTGTTATCGGGTAATAGGGGCGGACTATCTACCGTTAATAGATGTGCAACGATGTCTGCTGGATTGGCAAATTGTTCCGCATCGACGACGCTGAGGCCCATTTGGGTGGCAACATCTGCTCCCACCTGGTAGACTTCACCTGCGATCGCAGGTCCCAGCAAAACACGCAAATCCTGGAGTTGCGAGCCTTGAGCCTGTAGCTTCGCAATGGCTGTGGGGACAATTTTCTGCGCAGTACCACGCCAGCCCGCATGGGCAGCGGCCACTTGCCCAGTACGTTCGTCCGCAATCAATGCAGGCGTACAGTCTGCCGTGCAGACCCACGTGGCTTGACCCGCTTTACTACTAAAGCAACCATCTGCATGGGGACGCTCAATGTCCTCATCTGAGACCTGACTGCTACCACTGGCTACGAGGGTCTTAGTCCCGGTTCTGACGGCCTCTGGAGCAAGGACGACATTGCCATGGACTTGTTTTGTTCTGAGTACCTCGGCATTCTTGCTCAACGCTGACGTGAGAACTTCAGGGAGTTGGGGCGCAAATGCCGACGTGAAGAAGCCATGGGGTTGGGCAATCAGATCGCATGTTAAATAGGGCTGACCTTGCCAGGTCTGCCAGGTCCAATTGTGCATGGGAGAGAACGGGGTAAAAGGTGAGTAGGGTCAAGATTGACACGCTACCAGCTTAGCCTTTACTTCCGATCTCAACTTGAGCAAGCCATATTCCAAACCTTCGACGACCGCCTTATAGGACGCCTCCAAAATGTTGGGAGAAAGTCCTACGGTGGTCCAACGATGTTCGCCATCCCCAAACTCCACCAGCACACGGGTCTTCGCAGCAGTCCCTGAAGCACTGTCTAGAATGCGCACCTTGTAGTCGGTCAAGTAAAATCTCTCTAACTCTGGATAAAAGCGTTCTAATGCCTTGCGCAGAGCATGGTCTAGAGCCTCTACAGGACCATTTCCTTCAGCTGCGTGGAGTAAGATTTTGCCATCCACAGACACCTTGACGGTGGCCAAAGAAGAGCTGCCCGCCGGGTCCTCAGGGGAACAATTCACGCCGCTGCCAGCGTAGGGCATCCGCTCGCAATGCACCTGAAACCCATACACATCAAACATTTTGGGCCGTTGACCCAAGGCCTCTCGCATCAATAATTCAAAACTAGCCTCCGCAGCTTCAAACTGATAGCCCTCGTCTTCTAAGGACTTTAGCCGATGCAGTAGCTGCCGCGAGGTGGGACTGGTGCGATCTAGTTTGAGACCAAAGCTGCGGGCTTTAGCCATGACATTGCTTAACCCCGCCTGATCAGAAATTACAATGCGGCGCAGATTACCCACAGCAGCCGGTTCAATATGCTCGTAGGTTTTGGGATTTCGTTCTACAGCGCTGACATGAATACCGCCTTTGTGAGCAAAAGCTGACAGCCCCACATAAGGAGCATGCTCATTTGGCGCTAAATTGACTATTTCACTCACATATCGGCTGGTTTCTGCCAGAGTCGCCAACTTTTCTGCCGGTAGACAGTTGTAGCCAAGCTTCAGCTGAAGATTGGGAATTAATGAGCATAGATTGGCATTACCGCATCGTTCGCCATAGCCGTTGATGGTGCCTTGGACCATGGTGACCCCTTCTAGGGCAGCTGTCAGAGAGTTAGCAACGGCCAGATCGCCATCGTTATGGGTATGGATACCTAACTGAGGAGGATTTTTCAAATTCAACGTGGCTAACCACTGGCCAACTGTGCGTACAATCTCCGTGATCTGATGGGGTAACATGCCGCCGTTGGTGTCGCATAGCACCAACCACTCCGCACCAGCCCGAAGCGCAGCTTCCAAGGTTTGGACTGCATACGTAGGATTGCTTACATAACCATCAAACCAGTGCTCAGCATCGTAGATGACCCGTCGTCCTTGCCGTCTTAAATAGGCAATGGAGTCGTAGATCATGGATAGATTTTCATTCAACTCCGTCTTTAACCCCTCGGTAACGTGGAGATCCCAGGACTTACCAAACAGGGTTAACCAGTTCGTTCTTGCCGCTAAAGCTGCTGCTAAGGTGACATCCTCTGTCACTGGCATATGGGGGCGACGAGTCGAGCAAAAAGCAACGACTTCAGCCTGACGCAATGGGTGCTGCTGGAGCTGAGAAAAAAACTGCCCATCTTTCGGATTCGCTCCTGGCCATCCCCCCTCAATAAAGGGAATCCCCAGATCGTCTAAGCGGCAAGCAATATTCAATTTATCTTCAACTGAAAGGGATAACCCCTCGCGCTGCGCACCATCCCGCAGAGTAGTGTCGTAAATCCAAAGCTGAGTGTTTTGAGACATAGCAACAGAGAACACAATGTAGTGAATGAAGCCTAGAAATAGTAGATGTAGAGGATGCTTCCTGTGATATTTGCTGAGTGTCGAATTCTGAACTTTATTTGATTTTTATTTTGGCTCAATCGGCGTTTCAGGGAGTTAGACAAGCAAGGTGCTCAATAGACTACCCAGCAAGGCTTTCCCTCTTTTTCTAGCATTATGCACAAATTCAAAGAACCCCAAATAGATCGGTAATTTTTCTTGTGAGATCCCTCGATGAGGTCTCAACCATGACCGCAGCAATGACCAGAAACCTTCCATCGTATTGACATGGACTTCACAGAAGCCATCTCCATCGTCATCTCGGGCATATTCTCCGGCACTGTGGCAAACACTCTTGTGAGCATAGCCCCAAGTTTCTAAACGAGCATAGATGTCATACTCGTCGGTATAGATGAGGGTGCCCGGTTTCACCATGGACTGAATGATGGGCTTGATGGTTTGTTGTTGAACATTTGCCAGCATTTTAATCACCACTTCTCCACCTCGCTGAATCATCCCGAAGATCGGCGGTTTTTCCGTTTCGAGCGTACCGCGCCCCCGAAGCCCTTTGAGTTTACGTCTGCGTCCCTTGCGCCCTTTTTTTAACCTGCTCTGGTTGCCCCTTATGACCGGCTGTCACATAGACTTCATCAAACTCCACCGTCCCTGATAACTGGACTTCTGGGCGCTTGTCGGCCACCGCTTGGCGTAACTCACTCGTCATCTGATGCACGTCATCTTTGTGCAGACTCAACTCGTCGGCAATTTGTTGATTGGAGACATTGAGACCCATCAAATATAAGCATGCTATCCAGGTTTTTAACGGTTGATGACGACCCGCAAAGATGGTGTCGGTTAAGTCATCAAAGTGGCGACCACACTCGCCACAGATATAGCGTTGCCGCGCTGAATAGGTTGCATGCTTCCCTCGTTTGGTAATGTTTTTCGCTCCACAATCAGTGCAGCAAACACCATCGGGCCAACGCATCGTGCGAATAGTCTCGTAGCATTTGTCCTCATCGATTAACTTGGAAAGCGTTAGCATAGGTAGGCTGACCGGGGGCTTTATTCCATGACACTACTCTGCTCATCTTGAATTTAGCAACCTCCCTAAAACAGCTATTGAGCCTTTATTTTTTAGATAAGTGGCAATTTAAAGACCCTGCGTACCGAGTTTAGACCTTTGATGAAGATATTCACAACCCAAAATGGGAAATGAACGGATGATGATCAATCCTCTTAACCACAAGTGTTTGGCAGCATTTTATACTCTTTGTGACAGGCTATTTCTTGAGTCGTTTAAGTCATATCATCCCACTACTTTTATGAAGGCCATGGAAAAGCTACGAAAACTTCAGGTTATGGCTTAATTCACTGATAAATATTTAGCGATATTTACAATGCTTCTAAATCAAAACGCCTAAGTGTTTCACACATCTAAACTGTTATTTATCAAACTATCTACACAGACTTGAATTTGTCACATAAGAAACTGGAATGTAGTTTGAAATGCTTAACACAATGATTCCCATGCCAAACGTGACTGCTCAAGGACAAACCTTTGAATGTGAAACGGGTGCCAATCTCAGACGTGTGCTTTTAGATAACGACATTGCTCTATACAATGGCAACGCTAATTTGATTAACTGCCGTGGTATCGGTAGCTGTGGAACCTGTGCTGTGATGATCGAGGGTGAGGTATCAGCGGCAAATTGGAAGGATCGGGGTCGACGGTCACTACCTCCCCATACCCCTGAGCGTCCCCTGCGCTTGGCCTGCCAAACCACTGTACTGGGGGATATTACAGTGACTAAATACGATCAGTTTTGGGGACAGGGGCAAACGTTAGTGTGGTGAGGCGTTAAAGTTTAGACCCAAAGTTGTTAGAGTTAATGTCTTAATTCCTGCAAATAGTGGCTCCATTTTTCAAGAACTGGGTAATGATAAAAGGCGGTGGTAGTAAGGAGGGGATAGGCGTATGAATAAGTTTATCTTGGGTGGTATTTTGGCGGCGATTTCACTGATGGCCATCTACGGCACCAGTGCTTCTAACCAAGTAGCATCTTGGGTTGACCAAACTGATGATGACCCGTCTTCCCAAACTAATTTTGAGGCGGCTGACGATGCCACAAGTGGCACCGTAGTAGCGCTAAATGGAGATGATGCGAATGGTAATTCCATTGGAATTATTAGTAGTCGAACGCCGTTAGAAAAGGCAGGGGAGATTCCTCAACGTCAAATTGTCGATGCGCAAAGTGCTCCGGCCTTTGGTATCAATGCTCAAACCAACAATGCTGGGGATGATACCGATGGCGTTGTTGTTGAGCCCAACCCCACGGCTGGAGAGACGGCTCAAACGACACCGCAAACGCCCCCTGCAAATCAGGGACAAGCGCAGCCGCAACCCAATCAGAACCAAAATCAGCCACCTGTTAGGGCGCTTTGGTAGGGTAGACTGATGCACTTGTTATGTTTCAGGATGTAACTCATCTTCGAGACAGGACAATCTGTTAAGGTCTGTTCTGCGCCTAGATATTACAGACAGTGTCTTCCTAAAATTGGCACCATCGTTAAGACTTGCTGGGCGGCTATTGCTTGCAAGCATTGTTTATTCTTGCAAACATTGTTTATTGAAGAGGTGGTTGATAAAAACCTATGGGTCAGGCAGATGTGCTGGTGATTGGTGGCGGGATTGTTGGGCTTGCGATCGCAACCGAACTTCGCCAGCAAGGGGCTACCGTTACCGTACTCAGTCGTGATTTCAATGCGGCTGCGGGACACGCGGCTGCAGGCATGTTAGCTCCGAGTGCTGAAGGCTTAACAGGGGCTCTGTTGGAGCTGAGCCAGCGGAGTCTTGCCCTCTATGCCAGCTGGAGTCGTAAGTTAGAGGAACTGACGGGTCAAGATACCGGCTTTTGGCCCTGTGGGATTCTCACCCCTGTGTTCTCTTTAGAGAATGCTTCACCAGGTTTACTCAGCCAGGCCGCTATTCATAGCTATCAGCCTCACCTTAACCCCAAGGTTCAGGGAGGTTACTGGTACCCCGAAGAAGGACAGGTCGATACTCGCACCCTGCTTCAGGCTCTGCGCATTGGAGCCCAAGAACTGGGAGTGGACATCCAAGAAGGGATGAGTGCTGAGGCATTTTTGCAACATAATCAGCAGGTCACTGGGGTACTGACATCCAATGGTCAGCAGCAGGCGGGGCATTACGTTTTGGCGGCTGGTGCTTGGTCCAGTGAGCTATTGCCCATTCCCATCATCCCCCGTAAGGGACAAATGGCCGCTCTATGCACACCGCCCAATTTTCCCTATCGCCTCAATCGGGTTTTGTATGGGGAGCATATCTACATAGTGCCGCGCAAAGATGGACGGATTGTGTTGGGGGCAACCAATGAGGATGTTGGATTTACCCCCCATAATACGCCTGCTGGTGTGGCACAGTTGCTCAACGAGGCGGTACGGTTATATCCGTCGTTGGCTGATTGTCCCTTACAAGAATGTTGGTGGGGATATCGCCCTACAACACCTGATGAAGCCCCTATTTTGGGACCTAGTCAATGCCATAATCTGACATTGGCAACGGGGCATCACCGGAATGGTGTGCTGCTGACGCCAATTACTGCCAAGCTGATTGTTGAATCGATGCAAAGTAAGCCTGATCCGCTGTTGGCAACGTTCCATTGGGAGCGGTTTATGGGGGCAGCGCAGCAGGGTGTTGCCGATGCTGCGGGGATGGTGAGCGGCGGCCATCCTACCGATTCACAAAATTCTACCGCCTCCCCTGATTCCGAGTCGTTGGGTTGCACCAGTTCAATCCAACCTACGTTTTTTTCGATTCCTACAAAAATGCAAACTCTTTCTGCTCCTCCGATTACAACTGATGATGATGCTCTTGTTATTGCCGGACGGTCTTTCTCGTCACGGTTGATGACGGGTACGGGTAAATTCGATAACTTTGATACGATGCGGGCTAGCTTGGCGGCAAGCGGTAGCCAAATTGTGACGGTGGCTGTACGTCGGGTGCAAACCAATGCTCCTGGCCATGAAGGTCTGGCTCAAGCAATTGACTGGCAGAAGGTTTGGATGTTGCCCAATACGGCTGGATGTACCAATGCTGATGAAGCAATTCGGGTGGCCCGTTTAGGGAGAGAGATGGCAAAACTGTTGGGGCAGGAAGACAACAACTTTGTGAAATTAGAGGTGATTCCAGATTCAAAATATTTGTTGCCTGATCCCATTGGTACACTACAGGCGGCGGAACAACTTGTAAAAGAAGGGTTTGCTGTATTGCCCTATATCAATGCCGATCCAATTTTGGCCAAGCATCTTGAGGAAGCCGGGTGTGCGACAGTAATGCCGCTGGGCTCTCCCATTGGGTCAGGTCAGGGGGTGCGCAACGCGGCTAACATTGGCATTATTGTTGAGCATGCCAACATACCGGTGGTGGTAGACGCAGGAATTGGTAGCCCCAGTGAAGCGGCCGAATCTATGGAGATGGGGGCGGATGCGTTGTTGATTAATACTGCGATCGCAAAAGCTCAAGACCCTGTGAAGATGGGTCGAGCCATGGGATTGGCGACTGAGGCAGGGCGCTTAGCCTATTTAGCCGGTCGTATTCCAGTGAAAGCCTATGCCAGTGCTAGTTCGCCACTCACAGGGAAAATCACGGGCTAATTAATCTATATTCATAGAAATTGGCATTCAATCGGTAATATCAACTATATTCGTTGAATAATCAAATCTGTTGAGGTATTGACCATGGGGCTTGTGCAGTTGATGCCACGTCTAGGGATTATTGTTCCTCTTGCTTTGCTTCTGGGTCTGAGTACAACAAGTAGGGCACAGACCGAAGAACTCAGCTTAGACGAACTGTACAGGCTTTGCAGCAGTTTTCCTTTTAATTCGCGCTGTGAGGGGTTTGAAGCACCGATACCCCTGGATGATCGAGATGGAACCCAGGTGAACTGTGGTTTAGATTTATCTCAGGTTGATGCCTCTGGTGATTGTCGACTATTGATTGAAGACAATGTCCTCGTCGTGTATGCAGAAGAGGGCGATCCCATTGAGCCTCTGGATAACCAAAAAGGGAGCCGAGAGATTCGCATCCCCTTTGATCAGATTTTTTCCACAGCCTTACGCATTTGGGATAAAGAAATCGATGCCACTGCATTTTTCGTAGGTGGCCAACTCTATATTCAACGCAACGAGGCTGAATATGGTGGCTTTGAGCGAGATTATGTGCCAGGGGATAGCGATGAACGAGAAGGGCGTGGCAAAGAAGATTTTGCTGAAGTTGCCATTGGCTTTATTGAGTCTCCAGAGACCGATGGACACCGCAGCAATATTTTGCGTGTGACGTCGACAGAAGAGTTTGGTGCTTACTTGTTAGAGCAGCTAGGCCGTGGAGACATTGGTGCTATAACAACGACACTAACCACACCCAACCTATCTGTTGAAGATGCACGGCAACAGCTAATGGAGACCAATGCGTGCATTCGTTGTGATCTTAGCGGGGTCGATTTGAGTGAATTAGATCTGGATAAGGCGAATTTGGAAGGGGCTGTGCTTGCTGGTGCAAATCTATCAGGCGCTGATTTTTCGGAAGCCTATCTAGTGGGTGCTGATTTGAGCAGAGCCAACCTGACGGAAACGGACTTTAGTCGGGCAAAGCTGGGCTTAGCAAATTTATCAGCAGCCACCATGGATACTGTTGATTTACATGCCGCCAGTTTGCCCTTAGCGAATTTACAGGATGCCAAGATGCCGAATGCTGAGCTTGGTGGAGCCCATTTGGCAGGGGCTAATCTGACCAACGTGGACCTGAGTAACGCCGATCTAACAGAATTCACCTCCACAGGATTTATTCCCTTTTTAGGACTTCAACGATTTCGCCTCTATGCCAATTTACGAGGTGCTGATCTCACTAACAGTACTCTTTCCATGGCTGATTTTGATGATGCCGTTTTAGCGGATGCCCAACTAGTGGATGCAAACTTAACTGACGCAAATCTCAATGATGTTGCTCTGCGAGGTGCTGATCTGACGGGGGCTACTGTTGCTGAGGACGTTCTCGCTGAGGCAAGACTGTGTGGTGCAACAATGCCCAGTGGAGACGTGTTTACTGACGGATGTGAAGACGAGTGATATCAGTCCTGATAGGTCACCCTTGAGTCTGAAGCATACAATCTGCTGAAAGCAGCGTTTTCCCCTGATCACTGACTACGGTACAGGTCGGTGTGAGTTGCTGTAAAGCAGAGGGTTGTTGCTGTAGCTGTTCTATGGCGGATGATAGCTCTGCGTCAAACTGTCGTAGCCACTGGCGCGGCAGATTATCGGGATTGAAAGAGTTCTCATCGATCAGCCAAAAATCAATATTGTAGTCAGTAATAACTGATTGGAGCTTGGATAGGTCTGGGCTATATTGGGCGGCCATCAAATCTAAAATGCGAGGTCGAATTTGGCTGTAATAGCCTTGGTGGTAGGCCAAACTATGCCCTGGGCTAACAAGCACTGAACGACCTGTAAAGGCTGGAATATTCTCAGCTTCCTTCGCTAAAGAAGCGATCCGAATATCGCGGGGCTGTTGTTGTAAATACTCATAGAGTGCGGTGCGATTCGAGTTCACATACACCACATTTAGAAAACTGTTGAGTAAACCCGGATAGCCTACGGTAATTACAGTAAAGCCAGTCACCAAGCTGAGAGCTACTCCCTGCCGCCATAAATGAGACTGATGCAAACGTCGGAGGGCTGCATCTAATAGCGCCACTAATACTATGGCAGCGGCTAGAGAGAAAATGATTTTAATGCTGTGGCGGCTGTAGCGGCTAGGTAAGTGCAGACGAAATAAGAGGGCGTGGGAGGCTAAAAACATGATGACTGAAGCAAGCCACAGCTGATGAAGGATAGCACCGTTGCGGGTGATTGTTTTTAGCAGGGGCAACCGCAGTCGATAGAGCAGCGGCAACAATAATGCAGCGCAAATGGTGACGGGAACAACGGGCGGTAGCAGACCGCTGCGGGCGGCAAATAACCAGTATCTCAGCGGGTTGTTATAGAAAAAAGCATTACGACTACCGGGTTGAAACTCTGCCATGCCCCTGGCTTGTTCTAGGGTGACCACAGGGCCATAGGGTGAGGTGCCCATGGCGTAGGGTAACAATACAAGACTAGCCACTGCCAGACCTACAGCCAAAAACTTCCAAGCATCTGGTTTTCGTGGCGGCCAGATCACCTGTAGCCCTAACAGCGTTAGTGAGACAAACACCGTCTGGGGGTAAAACAATCCCTGAAGACCTAGCACGATGGCACAAGGGATGAGTTGTCGCCGCACTACATACAGTAAAAAGGCCAAAATCAACAAAATGTTGAAGGCCTTAGGGGTGGCGGAGGCTAGTTCATCCCACATCCACAGGGATTGATTGAGAATAATCGTGCTGGTAAACGCGACTAGCGGCACAGGGATAATGGCAATGGCCAGGTAAAAGGCATAGGCTGTGCCGATGACACCCAAAACGGGAGGCAGTAGTTTACTCAATAAAAATGGATGCAGTCCTACTTTGGCACCCAGCCAATAGAGGGCCTTGTAACCACCGGGAGCGACTGACTGAAAATAGTCGGCGATAATATCGTCTGGGAATAGGCCAGGATCAACATAACGCAGCATCCAAAATAGGTGCTGCCGACCATCGTCTGGAATGGTGTACGGCCCCGCAAACGCAACTCGCCAGAACAAAATGCCATAAATCATGGCAATAATCAGGCTCGCTGCTAACCAGATACGCTGATTTTGGGGGGTGGAACGGAGGCCGTGTTGATTGATCCAGGCCGCAATAGTCTTCAAGGCATCACCAGAAAATCGATCAGGCCTATCTTACTAGTGTTGCGCCCAGCTTAGGTGGCTTTCACCAGGACCAAATCGCCATCGATAATCGCCTCATAGGAGGCTAAGGGGTCGGTAGCAGGACCGGTGGCCACGCTGCCGTCAGTGTTGAACTTTGAGCCATGGCAGGGGCAGGCAAAAGCGTCATCTTTCCACTCGACGCTACAGCCCTGGTGAGTGCACATGGAGTTAAGGGCGATCAGACTATCGGCATTCGCTGGGTCACGAATAACAATTACGGGGCCAGCAATAAAGCTTTTTTTGCCTAAATAGCCATTGGTATCTAAATCGGCAACTGTACCGAGAGCGGCAAACCCATCTTCTCTAGGCGTTTCATCAATGGCTGCCGGTGCTTCTGTGGTGGTATCAGGTGCATCGGCGGTTTCTGTGGAGGCGGTTTCTGTGGGATTGCAGGCTGCGATCGCAATCGGCAAAGATGTAGCCAACAGCCCCAACCCAAACAGGTTGCCAAACTCACGACGTTTCATATAAAGTCCTCTCTCTTTTGGTTTTTAAAGCCTGACCCTGTACCTATGGATACCGTTGAAATACCTTTGGTTAGGTACGGGTCTCGGCTGCATGCATGCCACTCAGCCAACCTTGATGACGAATGGCAGTGATTAGCACAAACAGTAAATCTAAACCGACAACTCCAGCAATCATCAGCTCGGAACCACCGGTGCCAAAACCATAGCTGTGCAATCCAGTCCCCAAAACAAAGTTGACGCCATACCAAGCCATCAGCACCGCATTAAAGGCCACCACGCTGGCCACGCTAATGCCAAAGTTGCCAATCCAACCGACTAGACGACCATGAAGGGGTATCAGGTAGCAAAGCAATGCAATTAGTGCCCAGGTTTCCTTAGGGTCCCAGCCCCAGAAGCGACCCCAGGAGAAGTGGGCCCAAATGCCGCCAAGGATAATGCCAGCGGTCAGCAGTAGCACCCCCACTTGCAGCACCCGGTAGTTGAGCTGAGACAGCAATTTAATCCGTGACTTGGCATTGGGGGTAAACAGATAGCTGCCCAGGGCTACGTGCCCTAACCCTAAGGCCAGGGCAAAGCTGGCATAGCTGAGGGCGATAGTGGGCACATGAATACTCAGCCAGAAGTTATCCCGCAGTACCGGTACCAATGGTGAAATGCTGGGGTCCAGCACAGCCGGTAGGCTATCGGCCAAAATTAAACACACCACAGACAGGGGAGCGGCGGCTAGCAAATAGTATTTAGAGCGATGCAAAAGCTCGAACATGAGAGCGATGGCTGCAATCCCAAAGCCAACCCATACCACTGATTCATACATATTGGTCACAGGAGGACGACCGGCAATTTGCATCCGAAGCCAAAAGCCGACGTTTTGCACAGCGACACCGGCCACAAAGGTGCCAATGGCCGTCCAGTAAAGATTAAAGGGCTGTACCCACAGAGCCACAAGCATTAAGACAAAAGCAATGCCGTAGAGCTGCCAGGCCTTGGCAAAGGGATGGAAGTGGTTGAAAAACACCTCGCGTCGCATCACACCATCTGCGGGATAAACGTCAGGGCTAAGGGCGGCCAGTCCAGCTTTGAGAGACTGGGTCATGGGAGCAAGCATGGGCAGATGATCGGTGCCCGACAGAATTGTCTGCTTGATAATGGCGAAGTCGGCTAACAATGGAGCCACGGATTCTGCATCGTAAAGGGTTTGAGCCTCGTTGATGCCCACCCATTTGCCTTTGATATCACTAGGGTGAGGGACGATTGCGATCGCATCATCGTTCACCATGCTCAGCATTAGTTGCAACCGATCCTCGATGGTCAGGGCTTCCCGTTCGTCACGAGTCAAATCCTCATCATCAATTTGCTTACGATGGGCCGCTCTAACCACATCTCCCAACGGTTGGTTGCGCATCAGCGTCTCAAAGGAGAAATGCTTTTGCTCCACATCCAGCCCCGCTAGGTCCTTTAAGGGACGATAGCTAACCAACACAAACGGCTCTTCGTTCCAGTTGCGATTGTTAAGCCAAAGAGACATAAAGGTCTCCATGGCACTTTCCTGAACGCCATCGTGTTTATAGGTCGTTGCTCCATGAATCTTGGCAACGGTCTCCTGCGCAACGGTATCCAGTGGCTTTTTGCGTCCACCCTGCTGCACAGTCATGGTTTGTAGGCTATCCAAAGTGGACGGCTGAAACTGACTGAGGGGCAGAACAATCAGCAATAGCCCAAGGCATAAACCAATCGCAAATTTAAGAAGTTTCATGGGATGTGACTTATGAATGCGGATACTCGAATCACAGGGACTTAAGTCCCTATTTTGATACAGATGGGATGATGCAGATAACTATTTCCTCTATGTAGCGGTTTTGCCTGAACCGTTAGAGAAAACGTTAAAAATGGGAATCTGTTTGGTACCAACATCTTGGTTATCTTCAGCAGACCCTAAGATGCCACCCACAAATTTCAGCTTTTTAGCCACAGCTCGACCGTAGAACATAATGGCTACGCCCAGGGTCACCATGAGTGAACCCAGCCAAGTCAGGCCTGTCACCCACCAGGGTTCACGCTTAACCTGCAACGTAGACTGGGCTAAATCACCAGGATTCCACGATGCCTGGGCAACTTTCCACCCCTTAAACCACGTAGGATGATTCATCCACACTCGACGTTCTGTCAATTCACCAGTTTGTGGCTCCATCAGTGTAACCAGACTCGTCCACATGGCCACAGACTCGCTACCCTCATTGCGCTCCACGATAAAGTCATTGAGTTTAAGGGCAAAGGGTAGCTGCATCAACTTGGGGCTGAAGGCTACGTACAAATCGCCTGCCTGGGTTGTAATCGTGGTTGGCTCCCCCCATGGCACCCAAGCTATCTGGCCATCTGCAGTTGCAACCTGCAAAGCGGGTTCTCCACCTTCGGAACCCTCTGGTAAAGGCACAATATCTCGCTCAACGCGTGCTTGTGGCACATAGTCTTCAAGGGTGATTTCAAAATCTGCCCATCCTGGTGACACCGCATCTCCTAGAGCAAGGGAACCAGCTTGAAAGCTTTTAGATGACTTGGCCGCATAATGCAGCTCACCTGCATCATCCACAACGACCTTAAAGAATGCTTCGGGTTGTGTATTGGCCAAAATTTGGTAGTCGATATCTACGACTAAAGGATTGTCTCCCGCCAACTGTGCACGAATGGGTTCGAACGCTGGGTTGCCAAAGATAAACCAACGCTCAGTTGCATCCCCCATCGAGAACTCTAGCTGCACAGCTGGATTTCGCAGCTGCTGCGTTACAGTTTCTGGCTGGCCATCACCATCAAGGCGAAAATCAGGCCAAAAATCTTTGATGGTGAGTTCAACATCCCCCAGCATGATGGTTTGATTCACGCTAGATTTCACATCTACTGTTTGAGTCATGTCTGGGAGATTAAGAGTCAATGTGCCCCAGACAGCATGACTGTCTGGAGAAGGCATGGTTAACGCTTGCTGCAACTCCTGACCAGAGTGCACCTTGATGATTTGTAATTCAGCAGGCCCGATATCCAGGCGATCATAGGACGCCGGAGCAACTGCTAGCCAACGGTCTAGCGTCTGACCCATGCGATCGCTACTGAGAGAAAGCCTTACAGCTGGATTGTCAATGGTTGCGCCATCTGTAAAGTGAGTCGTCTTAATGGCGTGATTGGTATAGCCCAGTAGAGATAAATCTCCTAGGTGATTGGGAACAACACTGCCATTGTCCTTAATGAATAAGGATGCCTGCTGTGTCTCTTGACCAGGGGCAGCAACTTCCAGAAGGTCACCCTCCACCCGCAAGGTACTGACAGGACCGCTGTCTGTACGTGCCAGCAACATGCCTTCAACACTTAAATGAATAACCGCCGCTGACCCGGCGATAATCACCACCAAACCCCAGTGAGCAATGGCAAAGCCAACTTTACGAGCCCCCTTCCAGGGATAGCGGAGTAATGTGGAAAGACTTAGATTCACTGCTAGCAGAAACATCAAAGCCCCAAACCATGGACTCTTATAAATCTCTTGCTGAACAACAGCTGACCCTACCTCTGACTCATAAAATGTTGCACCGATAAGAACAGAGCCAATCATTACCAATAAGGGGACGGCCAGTCTAATGGAACCTATAAATTGAACCACGGCAGAGGTCATAAGCGAGGAATTACCAGATTACTCACATTGCTGGGTTGTCGATAAAAACAACAACATTTGACAATCTTCACCGTGATTTGAGGTCTTGTTTGTATACATGGGCACAGAAAATCTCTGTTTCCTATTATCGCGACCGATATTATTCAAAAAACGAATCGATCTATGTCGATAAACGCAAATGATCACTTATTTTCGTAATTATTTAGAACCCAAAAATATACGCAACTAGAGATGAATTGACGTATGAAAGCTTCTTAAATAAAGAGTTTTAGTAGTTTTGGTTTAAATGAAAAAATGTTGTCTTCCAAAATTATTTTCCAAAAGCAAGATGGATTCAATTTTTGCAAATGTCAGATGCGTTAAAGGGATTTAGCTGTCATTTTGGTATCTGAAGCCACAAAAAAATAGTTGTGATCGCAATACGGTGATAGTCGAATACGCAGATACCGATCCATAGACATAAAGCTTTGTTACTGTCGAAGCTGGTCTCAGGCATTTGGTTCCATGACGCTGTATTTGTCTTTGATTTCCTTGGGTGCTCTGAAAAGGCATCTGTGGAATCGAGCCCCACAATCATCACTTAGCTTGTTTCAGTGCATTAGTTGATTTGTTGGAATGCTTTGTGCTTTCCGAGCATCTGTGCATGGCATTTTTTGGTTCCTTGAAACAATGCTTGTGACGAAAACTTGTTGAAGTGAGACTAACAGGAATGTCCTTAAACGTTGAGTTGTTAGAGCAGAGTTTCGAACTTGTGAAGCCCAAAGCTGATCAGTTTGTAGGTAGCTTCTATAACAACCTTTTTACAGACTATCCAGCAGCTAAGCCATTGTTTGAGCATTCCGATATGGCGAAGCAGCAACAGATGCTTAAAGGTGCTCTGGTGATGGTTATTGAGAATCTCAGGAAGCCGGAGGTTCTGAGTAATGCGCTTAAGGGCTTGGGTGCTCGTCATGTCAAGTATGGTGCTCTGCCAGAGCACTATCCGCTTGTGGGCAACAGTTTGTTGAAAACCCTTGAACAATATGCCGGTGACGCATGGACATCGGATCTCAAGGAAGCTTGGGCCGGTGCGTATGGAGCGATTACTGAGCTGATGCTTGAAGGAGCTGATTATACACAGGAAGAAGTGGCATTAGAAAGTGCGCCTGCCGAGGAGGGTGGTCTCAATGTAGAGCTGCTCGAACAAAGCTTTGCGTTGGTTGCGCCTAAGGCCGATGACTTAGTATCGACGTTTTACGACCATCTGTTTACCGATTATCCAGATGCTCGCCCCTTGTTTGAGCATACGGATATGGCTAAGCAGAAGCAGATGCTTAAGGGTGGTCTGGTGATGGTGGTTGAAAACCTACGTAAGCCAGATATTTTGAGCAAAGCCTTAAAGGGCTTAGGGGCACGTCATGTTAAGTATGGTGCTCTGCCTGCTCACTATCCTTTGGTGGGAAATAGTTTGCTGAAGACTCTGGAGCAGTATGCAGGTGATGCCTGGACGTCTGATGTCAAGGATGCTTGGGTTGGTGCATACGGTGCCATCACTGAGCTGATGCTTGAAGGGGCTGACTACGATCAGCAGGATATTCAGTTGGAATCTGCAGCAGCTGTGCCAACTGAGGTGCCAGAAGGTATTGGTGCGGGAACAACGGCGGGCATTATCGGCGGTGGCGCGGCGGCTCTCGTCATTCTGCTGATGGTGTTGCTTTAATGGTGGTTGCTTAGAGATTTGATGGCACGCTCTTTTAAGCAAAGACTAGGTAACGCATTCTCCCTCAAGACAGGCATTATTCTGGCTTTGGTTATTTTGCTTGTGTGGGTTTCAGCAGCGTTTGCTCTAGATAAGAAAGAGGTTTTTCTACCTGGTGAAACCTCTGAAGGACATCATGTCTTTGAGGCGTCCTGTGCTTCTTGTCATGAAGGGTTTAAACCCGTTAGTAATGAGACCTGCACCCGGTGTCATGGGGCCGAGCTAGCTGATGATTTGCATGGGGTGAAAAAGTTTCGAGACCCTCGCTGGGCGGAGTATCGTGAGAGAGTTGACGTACTGACCTGTACGGCTTGCCACAATGAGCATGTGCACATGTTTGGTCGGGGAGTGAATCTGCAACCTGATTTGTGTATGGCTTGTCATGAGGAGCTGACCCTGACACAGCTCAAGAGCCATGAAGGATTTGCTCCGGACGGTTGCTGGACTGCAGGTTGTCACAACTATCATGATCACAGCACGGTATCGACGGGCTTTTTGCGACAGAACATGGGAGCGCCAGAGATGTTGCCTGTTCAGGAGGTCCCTGATCGGGTGGTGACTACATCCCTGGAAGCAGCCCCTGAGCCTAACCTCAGCAAAGAGTTTTTGGGAGGTGGCTCATGATGTGTCAGATATCTAGGCTGCTGCGTTCTCTCGTGCTTTTTGGATTGATACTGCTAGTGAGTGTTGGTCCTAGTCAGATGGCTGGAGCGACGACAGAGCAGGAGCTAAGTGATATTAATAGTCTGTGGCAAAGCAGCGCTCATGCTCTTAACGATGTGAATTGCGCCAGCTGTCATCAGCATAGTGAGACTAAAGAGTTTCTTGCAGCTCCTGATCACGAGACCTGTCAATCTTGCCACGAGCAAGCGGTGGATACGTTCTTACTAAGTAAGCATGGTGTCCGTCTACTAGAAGGTGATTCGCCTTTAACCCCGGCGATGGCCAGACTACCTATGAAGCATGATGCAATGGACAAGCAGATGACCTGTAATGCTTGTCATGATGTGCATTCTGCTAACACGGTGGAAGCGTCAGTTGATGCTTGCTTAACCTGTCATAACGACAATCATTCCCTGAATTATCAAAATTCCAGGCATGCTGAGTTGTTTGCAGCGAGTCAGCAGCTTCCTCGCCCTGGACCTGGTGCTGTGAGTTGTTCTACTTGTCATTTACCTCGTGTGCCCCATGGCCAAGATGATAGTGCTACTGTCAAGGTGAATCACAACAATACATACAATCTCAAACCACAGGATCGCATGGTGGGGGATGTGTGTATGAATTGTCACGGCCTTGAGTATAGCTATAACAGTATTTTTGACCCTGAGCTGGTCGAAGCCAATTTTGACCGACCTCCAACCCTTGAAATGGAGACCTTTGACATGATGAAGGCTGCTGAGGCGCGGAGATCGGGCAATGCCTCTGAATAGCGCATGGTCGTTGTTCAGAATCCTCTGTCGTGAACAAGATTGAAATATCCGGATGTACCAGGAGATGACTAATATGTTGATAAATTGGTTTCAGAGCATTCGCGCTAGGACAATTGCGTTACTGGGCTTAGCCGCTGCAGTTTGCTTTACTGCTGTTGCTTGTAGTGGTGGTGCTTCTTCTACCATAGCGACTGCGACAGGTCCTAGTATTGCCCCTGATCTTGTTGCTGATTACATTCACACTGTGCTAGCAGCGGATCGTACTGCTTACACCAAGCACGTAGTAAACCGTGTAAAAACCCTTGAGGGTAAGTCTAAGGACAAGGGTGTACTTGACGTTGAGTCTACTGAAGGCTGGCAGCAAACTGATGGTATCCCGCTGCCTGCACAGATGTTCCGCCTGGGTTCTGAGATTGCCAATGAATCTGGTTACTTTACCTATAACTTGATTTCTACTTGGTATATCAACGACAACCACGGACCTAAGAGTGACTTTGAAAAAATTGCTCTAGAGGAAATGGAAGCCAGTGGTGAGGCCTATAAAGATTATCAAGAAGTGGGTGGTCAGGCATATTTCTCCGCAATGTACCCTGATAAAGCGGTTGCTGAAGCCTGTGTGACTTGCCACAATACTCACCCCATTCACCTTGAACGCTATCCCGATAAGCAGTTTGAGATGGGTGAAGTTATGGGTGGTGTTGTTATCAATATTCCTGTTGAAAGCATGCCTACTTCTTAGTTTGTCCTTTGGCATAACGGTTGTTTGACACGGCTTTAGTGGGAGTCTCTAAGAGAGCTCTCCTCACATTAGGGGTAGTGGTGTTGGTTGCACCAATAGTTCTATCCCTAATGTTGTTTATTTACTGTTGCTGTTTGTTGCCTTGGGGTAATGAAGCCTAAATTTTCCACGCTAATTTTATTGACCCTTGCGAGTGCTCTGTTATTGTTGCCCTTTGCGATCAGTCCGATTTATTTGGATGCGCTACGGGAGCGTTCGGTGGAGCTTCATCATTTTATCCGTGGAGAAATCTACAAGCAGGTGACAGGCTATGTTGCTCTGGCATTTGTTGTCTTTGAAATGTTGCTATCGCTACGTAAGCGAGGTCGGAGCTGGCTCGTTAAGATTAAGTTGCCGGGTTCTGTGATGTTGTGGCGCAGTGTGCATATTTTCCTCGGCGTTGGGTTACTAGCTATTGTTGCGGTACATACCATCGGTGCGACCGGCCTTAATTTCAATTATTTATTTTTGTGGGTGTTTTTTGCAGTTACCCTCTCTGCTCTAGTAGGAGTAGTGGCAGAAACAGGAATACTTGAGTCACCACGTAAGTTCTTTGGTGTACCAGGGAATAAAGATTTAGTGATGACGAAGGGGCCATTGATCCGCAATATGCGGGCTGTTTGGCTGCCGACCCATATTTTTCTAGTCAGTGTTTTTATTTTGATGCTGGGAGTGCATGTGTTCCTGGCTTACTACTATCGCTAAGGGGACAGTGAGTTGATGGTTTTTACGACGAAGGACGGTGCAACCGGCTCGTCAATCAAATTAGTGGTTGCCATGATTGCGATTTTGGTAGCGATTTTGGTGACCTTATTGATTACGCGTCCGGCGGCAACGACGACCAGTTTTACGCCCCTTTCAGGACTGATGACCTTAAAAACGATGGCAGCTG
The DNA here is from genome assembly GCF_000316115.1 of Leptolyngbya sp. PCC 7375. Taxonomy (GTDB): domain Bacteria; phylum Cyanobacteriota; class Cyanobacteriia; order Phormidesmidales; family Phormidesmidaceae; genus Leptothoe. The sequence continues at coordinate 5,046,829 of NZ_JH993797.1, read as the reverse complement.
AGGCGACGCCCTATGAAGTTGCGATCGCATCCCCAAACCCTACATTTATAGAGTTTTACGCTGACTGGTGCACGACCTGTCAGGGCATGTCCTCTGCGATTGCTGATCTACATCAGCAGTATGGCGATACCATTAACTTTGTTATGCTAGACATTGATTATCCTCAATGGGCGAATCAAGTTTCAGACTATGGTGCCTCTGGTGTCCCTCAGTTCACGCTGCTCAATGCCCAACATGATGAGGTCAAAACATGGGTTGGCAAAGTGCCAAAACCCATCCTCGCGAATGTTTTTGACCAGTTGATTGGATAGGGAATGATATAGCTATGACATTATTAGATCGATTTCTCAAACTATTAGAATTTCTAGAAACAGCCCAAGAGGTATTCGAGTTTTTGATTACCCCCACTGGCCTGTCGGGCGTGCTGGCCATTTGCCTTTACTTTCCAATGCAGTCGCTAGGGTGTGACGCATCGGCAGCAGCTACCCTCGCTTGTACAGCTGCTCTAACCTTTTTCTGCCTTATTGAAAAGCCCGATTTTTGAAGAGTTGGGCATTATGGCAACGCGCATCAGGTGGCCAATCTGTAGGCACTTTACTATGACTGGTACTTCCTATGGCATCGGTCTGTAGGATGTTGGTCAAGTTTGCACCTTTGAGATTTGCTCCGGTTAAATCAGCTCCTGATAAATTGGCGTTTGTTAAGTCAGCTCCCCGTAAATCAGCATGCTGTAGGTTGGCCCGTTGTAGACAGATTCCCTGGCAATTAGTAGCTGTTAAGTCAGCTTTTCTAAAGCATGCCCCTGTGAAATCTGCGTCCCTTAAATCGCTACCTTCTAGGTTCGCAGATGTCAGATTGGCCTCTGTGGCCAAAACTTGTGAAAGATTGCTCCAGCTAAGGTCGGTTGTCACCAATTGGGTCCCTATCAGTCGAGCTGTTGCCCAATTGGTTTGATGTAAACAAGCGCCACTAAAATCAGCTTTTGTGGCCAAAGTTCCCCAGAGCTGAGCTTTTGAAAAGTTAGAATCTTGAGCAGATACCTCACACAATGTTGCACCAGTCAGCTTAGCTAGGACAAAATCCGCCCGGTCTAGCTTTGCTGCCGTTAGGTTGGCACAGCTCCAATCAGCGTGACAAACATCAGCCTCAGTTAAGTCAGCCCATAATCCCTGTAGCCAGATGCCAACCGTGTTTTGCAAGTTGGCAGCTACCAATATGACACCGCTGATATCAGCCCAAATAAAACTAGCCTTAGATAAATCACTGTGGCTAAAATCTAAGCCACTTAGATTAGCCTGATAGAAATTAGCTTGGTGCAAACGCATACCAACAAAGCTGCGTTCAGTTTGGTGATATTGCTGCCAGAAAGCGAGGATATCCATAACCTTGAAGAGGTGAAACAACTCAACTCTCCTCACTGCGTAAGCACCTATGTTGTAGCACTCTACATTAGGTGGTGTAGCATTTTTAACCAGGCAAATTTAGTGCCCCGCTCTGCTTGAGCCAGACAATCTGTGTTTCAGTCAATCCCTGTACGTCAGTAAAAATAGCACCTGCGACTTGAGCATCGGTAAAATCAACCGCTGTCAAGTTGGCATTTTCAAGATTTGCTTGCTGCAAGTTCACCCCTGCCAAGTTAGCGCCTGCAAGATTAGCCCCCTCTAGCTGAGCCCCCATCATAGAGGCATCAGTCCAGTCAGTTTCAATTAAACTGGCTCCATTCAGTGTTGCCCAGTCAGCCTGGGCGGCCATCAATACGGCACCGTCTAGCTGTGTTTGCTCCAGAATGGCATTGAGCAAGTTAGCTTTAGTTAGATTGACTCCGTTCAAGTTAGCTGCGCGTAACCGAGCTGCCTCCAGGTCAGCTTGTTGAAAATTAGCGCCTCGCACTGTTGCACGATGCCAGTTGCTGCGAGTCAGATTAGCGCCTTCAAAGACTGCTTCACTAAAGTCAGAATCAATTAGCTGCGCCTTGACTAGATTTGCCCAACTGAAGCGGGTGCGATGACCAATGGCATTGGATAAATCGGCCTGGGTCAACGTGGCAAATGATAGGTCAGCTTCAGTGAGATGCGCGCCATGAAACTTGGCTTTAGGTGCCTGTAGTTCACGGAAAATACCCCGCTCTAAACGAGCACGGGTCAATTCAGCCGCATCCAATCGGGCTTTATCAAAGCGAGCGTCTGAAAGTACCGCCAGAACTAGTGTGGCTTTTGAAAAGTCAGTACCTTCACAGGACGCACCAGTCAAATTTGCTTGCCGTAGATACGCATGGGCAAAATTCCCTCGGTCCAGTGCGGCTCCTCCCAGATCTATCTTGCTCAGCTCAGCTCGACGTAACGATTGCTGATGGCTAACCTTGGAGAGCACTTCGTTGACGGTAAGCTGAGCCATAATGCCAAAAATCCTTACTGCGGTATCAGAAGCAACAATTTAATCTTGATAACCGTATAATACACAACAGTTTTATCTGATCCCCTGTGAATTAAGAATTGTTAGGTCTAATTTATCTAGATTTGATGACATTGTCAGGCTATGGCTGTTCTAGCTTCGATTTAATCTCACTGACGTTGTGAAGGTCACGCTCATGGCGTGGTCTCCCCAGAGTGTTCCTTAGCTGTTCTTCATAACTTCTAAAAACCTGGTGACAGCCGGTGAGGGTGGCACGTTAGCCAAGATAGCGACGCCAATCACCCGTTCTAGGGGGACAGGCAGGGGACAACTGTCGACCGTATCAGGAATGGGCATGGCTGCTAAACGCGGTAAGATGGCTGCCCCCAGTCCTTGGGCTACCATACTCACGATGGTGGAGTCTTCTTTAACGTTGTAGGCCACCTTCAATGGCTGTTGCCAGCGGGACCAATGTTCTCGTACTGCGGTGGTGCATTCGGCATAGTTAAGCAAAATAAAAGAGCGGGTGGACAGTTCATCCCAAGTAATGGGCTTGGCTGTAGGATGTTGGGCTTTGGGAAGGAGTACTACATACTCATCCCGAGTAATTTCCCAGGTTGTAAAGTCTTCGGAGCGGGGTAAAGGCAGCAACCCCAAGTCTGCGCCGCCAGACCGTAGTGCTTGTTCTACACCGGCTGGGTCAAATTCATCCAGACTCACTTCTACCCGTGGGTAGTGCCGTTGAAACTCGGCAATTTTAGGTGGCAGAATGTGGGTGGAGGCGCTCCGAAAAGAGGCGATACGTAGACGGCTATTGTAGAGAGCCTTTTCGAGATTGACTTCGTATTCGATCGATTCACGCAATTCTAAAATCTGTTTTGCATGGCTGACTACACGTGCGCCAATGGTGGTGAGCTTGGCCCCCATGCGCCCGCGCACAAGCAAGGGGACATTGAGTTCATTTTCGAGGGATGCGATCGCACGACTAACCGCTGACTGAGACATATCCAACTGCATGGCCGCATCCGAAAAACTGCCGCATTTGCCAATGGTCACAAGCACTTGAAGTTGGGAAATGTTCATCAATAGAATCTATTCGGTTAGCGCATAGATACTTTCCGCTGGGCGATTTGATCCTTCAAATGGAGGCCGTTAGCTTAAATGCATCATCACGCTTAAGCAGCAAAGTTTAATTTCTATGTTTGAACTATATCCGTTCGAAAAGTTTCGAGATACTCCTAGCGTTCAATTTTTTGACATTACAGTCCCCAAGTCGAATGCCCGTGATTTAGTGTTTCACGATGGCCCTGCCATTAGCCCCCACAGTACTAAAACCGGTGATTGGCAATTTTATTTACACCCGCGCCAAGAAGATAATCTATTGGCACTGTCTGGGGGACGGACATTCTATCTGGTTAACTTTAGCTGGAACTATCCGTTCCATCGGGTACGCCTTGAGCAAAATACCTATATTTTGCGGATTCCACCGGGCACATTCCATCGGTCCGAGTCGGATCCCAAGGGCTCCCTTGTGATTAATCAAGCAGTACGTCAGGCCGCTGCCACTGTGCACAGTGAGTTTCGAGTCTATAACAGTGCTGAAATTCCGAAACTGCGAGCTTTACTCGCCTCTGGGATGCATCCCATGGATCACGGTTTCTCTACGAAAGAGAGGGTTGCAACCCCGATGGCTGCGTAGCGATCTGATGCAAAATTCAAATTCCTACAGCGTCTATCGGTCATCGGTAGACGCTTTTATGATGGACATTCAGGCAATTTCCACTTAGGAAAGTGTGCCAATGATAGGGGAATGCGATCGCACATCCTCTAATTTAAGAGGAATAACCTACTTGCGTGGGGAGCATCTATGGCCGAAACCAATTTCACACAGTTAACCCAGTTGCCCTGGCCAGCATTAATCAGTGCATCGTTGATATTACATGTTGGTGCTTTAGTCGCGAGCCTACCGGTTATTTTGCAAGTGGATGCTCCCCCCGATAATTCTGTAACCATTCCGGTGACCCTGGTGGGTGAAGGGGATATGCCAGTTGCTGCCGTTGACAGTACCCCACCGGTCGTTCCTCCGGCTGAAGCCCCCTTACAACAGCCCACTGCCCTTGGTGGCCAAGACCCAGCGGTTGAGCCGACTGACCAGCATCAGGGATTAGCACAGCAGGCTCCGCCACAAAACGGTCTCGCTCAAAAGCCTGAACCAGAGACTCCTGAAAATACCAACACTTCTGACCCCCCCATCACCAAGCCAAACAACGGCAATGAAAGCTCTGACGGAACTACTACAGAGAATCCACCGGCTTCAGATCATCAGACCCACGACACTGAAAAGCCCCAAAACCCTGACTCTGCAACAGGTGATGGTGCAATTGCCATCAACATTGTAGACACCTCGACTGTGCCACCTGGCACCCCAGGTGATTGGCCAGATGTTTTGCCTACGTTGCAAAGTGCCGCTGCATTGAGCGTGGCTGACCACACGTGTAATGATGCCTTACCGGCTGGTGAAGTCACGTTGGGATTGGTGATCGCAGCTGATGGCTCTGTCATCCAGGTTTTTGCACCGCCTGATGAGGACACGATGTCAGCACAAATTGCCAGCTGTTTACTCACCCATGCCCTCAGCGTGAATCCTGCTGCGATCCGGTTTGCTCCTGCATACACTGGCCAGCAAGCCATCATTACCGACCGAATGCAGCTCACATTACGATTCTCCCCAGGATAAAAACCTTGATTTGCAACCAGCTTTCTTATGGCAAACTGTGTTAACCTAGCAAAGCTGGTTGAGCAAACGCTCAAAGCAAAGCTGGTCAAGCACATGCTTGCTGTTAAGCTGGTCAAGCACAAGCTTGAACTTGCGGGTGTAGTTTAGTGGTAAAACCTTAGCCTTCCAAGCTAATGATGGGGGTTCGATTCCCCCCACCCGCTTTAATCCTTTATAGAACTTACACGAGATATCTGGAGCGAATGCCGACCCACGAGTTGAGTAAGGCGGCAGAGATTCGAGATTTTGCCCTTAAGACTATACCGGTTGAGTCTTGTAAGCGGTTTTTGATTCGGTTGAATGCTTGCTGTAAGTGGGCCGTGCAGTCTGGGATGATCAGTGAAAATCCATTTGAGGGAATGGCCCAGGAAATAAAGCCACCTAAATCCCAAAAGACTGATGAGGAGATTAATATTTATCCGTTCACTTCTGGTGAGAGAGATGCCATTCTTGAGGCTATCCAAAACAATACCTTCTGTAATAAGCACTCGGGGTACTAACACTCCTTCTATTATGGTTACGTTAAGTTTCTGTTTATGACTGGCTGCCGTCCCAGTGAAGCGATCGCACTGCAGTGGAAACATATCAGTAAAGACTTGAAAAAAATTTCCTTCGAGCAGGCTGTTATCAGCACACAAAGTGGACAAGAAATCCGAAAGGGTTTGAAAACTCAGGAGAAGCGACGATTCCCCTGTAATAATATCGTTCAGCAACTGCTTGAGCAGATTAAGCCCAAAGATAGTAGTGCAGAGACTTTTGTATTTCCAGGGTATTCGGGAGGCACGCTGAACACGCCTTCATTTCGTAAAACTGTGTGGAAGCCGATCTTGGAAGGATTGGAAATTGAATATCGTAAGCCTTATCAAACTCGCCATACCTTTATTACATTGGCGTTAGAAAATGGCCTCGATGCCAAAGATGTTGCCAAGTTGGTAGGTAATTCACCTGAGGTGATTTATCGGCATTATGCAGGGAATAAGCGAGAGCTGTTTGTGCCTGAATTTTAGAGTCGGTTCCAACCATTCTGCCAAGCTCTTAGATTGCCCGTTCTCAAGGGTCTCAGGAATTTTGCGTTCTTTAGTCATCATGATTGGTTGCCGGGGATAGGGAAGCAGTGGACGGATCTGAGTCATCCTGATCTGTTGGTGCTTCCATCTGGGCGAGGCGTTCTTTCACCAGAACGCGAATTTTTGCTGCCAGGGGTAGTTCGCTCCAGGCTACGTCATCACGGCACTGCTCTATTTGCTCTCGGATATCGCTGATGTCTATAGATATACGCTCGCGCTGACCCACTTCCAACTCATCATGAAACGTTTCTTTCATATCGTATCCCCCTGATGCGAATGCAAAGAAAATGAAGCTAATAGAATCAAATAGAAGCCAATGGCTTCCATTGTGCTATGCTATCGCATAAGCAGGAATCGTCTTTCGATGTATATCTTTTGGAGCTATGCTTATGGCAGCATCGTCGCGGGCTTCTCCGTTGTCTATGAAACTGCGTGAGCTGAAAATCAAGGTCTATGAAGCGTGGGAGTTTTTAAGTGGCTATCGCGGTTGTGTGTTGCTGCCTGAAAACTTTAAGGTCGAAGTGCGTAAGGAATTTGGTGACCTTCGGTATAAGGAAACCTGGATCCGAGCATTAGCGCGCTATGAGGCACTCAATGCTTTCCATGACTGTCTCGATGCCCATTCCCTTGTGCTCCATACCTTGAACTTCACTGAGGATCGGTGGGATTATGAATTTCGCCACCGGATTTTCGATGAATTTTTAATCATTCCTGATGCATTGAATCTGCTCAAGCTTGGTTTAGAGCAGCTGATGTCTGATTCATTCTCATCCAGTGACAGAAGAGGTGCGGATGGCTTTTATCAATTGGTGGCAGAACAACAAGGAAGAGACCGATTCCCAACTGAGCTTACTGGGCGAATCTCAATCGCTCACGCAGCATGAACGGGTAGACTCTGCAACGGTTAATAAGGATTTTACTCAGGCTATTCAGCAGGCCGGGGGCAGTAGTAAAGCTTATCCACGGGCTGTAAGAGCCGAAACTGAACGGCTGTTTGATTGCAGTGTGGATGAATTGTACGAAGAGACGGGTGGTCGAAAGGGCGATCGCTCGACTCTGCCGAAGGACGCTCAGAAGGCCTATATGGTTTCTGAAACCCTGGCTGCCCATCGTCTAAATCAGGATTTGAGGGGAAATACCCCCGGTTCCCAGCGTCAAAAGGATGCTCAGATCGTAGAAACGGTTCAAGATACAGCATCCAATGTCAGAAAGTGGCTGCCCTGGTAGCCCTGCGATCTCATCCATCTTAATACTCATATTTCTTTAATCAGGAGGTTGATGTGGCTACTACTTCACAGGGCCTTCGGGTATTGGTGCGCCCCTGCAATAACGGTATGTACCCAGCGCTCTATACTGATGAAACAGGTCGAGTCTTTAATCGAATTAACTGAACTGTTGAGGTCTGATAATAGGTGTCTGAATCTTGGAGAGATTTGGAGACTTTTTTATGGGTTTCCTTGATCTCGCCAAAGTAGTTCTGTATCGACAAATCTTCTAAACTCTTCTGAGTGAGCTATTCTTACTTTTTGCCAGTGCGTTAATGATGCCGTTGCGTAAATGGAGATACCCCAGAAGGACTTGATTGACTAAGAATGCGCTGATCTTTTCTAGCTCCCAATCATCGCGATCTAGTCCATTGGCATTGGTAAAACTCTCTAACAGTTTTGGGTTGTTGAGAATGCCAAAGAACAGCTCTCGGTGAGCATCAACGATGGTGTGCTGGGCTTCGCTGTAATCGGTAGCTACCTGGTGGCGAATTTGGCCGATCAGAAGTTTGACGGTTTGGCGGGTGGAAATCCAGAGCAGAATATTAGCTACTATGGTAACAAATGTGAGGCCAATCATAAGCAATGCGGTCAAGTCAGTGATGCTTAATCCCCATAGGCGATCGCACCTCGCTGTAGGTTGGGTTGAGCTAAGGATGCCCGCATTTGTTTTAATCCACTAGAAATTCAAACCATTGCCAACCTTAATGCACGAGGCTTTATTTTGGTATCCGGGAACCTTTCTTTGAACGATATGGCTGCTGCTTTCGTTAAAGCCCTGCCATCTATGGCGCGGTTTGTGCAGGATAATAAACCACCCTTCATCGCCAAACTCTATAAAACAGGTAAAATCACGCTTTGGAAAAATCAAACCCAGCTTCGTAAGCTATTGAAACCTCGGGATGATGTGTAGTGTAAATAATCTAACCCATGTTCATTGACCTGCTTATGCTAGAACGGTAGGACAACCGTAATTACCAGGACTCTACTACAGATCAATGAAAGTCAAAGCGTTTCTAGGAATAGTAGGATTAGGCGCATTGGCAGCCGTGCTGATCGCGACTAACCCAGGTCAAGAGCAGTACAATACATTTGCAGCGGAGACCCTACAAACTGAAGCCCGCGCAGCATTTTGCCAGGCAGACGAACTCGATGACTGGTTAGGGGATTTGGGTAAAGCCCTTGGTAATATTTGTGAGACAGCCATTGAAAATGGGACCCTCATCGGAGAAGAGGATCTGACGGATTTTATAGAAGACAACACTCAGCGTCAAAACTTTTGGGTCTTTAGCCTGTACACGACAGAAATCCCAGCGGTGCGGGTGAGAATACTGGGAATTTTTAACCAGTTTATTCCTATTCAACAAACAGTGGGATAATCCGATGCCAGGCTCTCCGATTTATCTTGATTGCCATGCTACAACACCCGTTGATCAACGGGTTGTTGAGGTAATGTTACCGTTTTTCACAGAACATTTTGGTAATCCTAGCAGTGTCCATCACTATGGTTGGCCGGTTGAAGCTGCTATCAAAAAAAGTCGTGAAACTATCTCACATAGCATCAATGCGCAACCAGAAGAGATTGTTTTCACCAGTGGTGCTACTGAGGCTAACAACTTAGCGATCAAAGGTGTTGCGGAAGCTTACTTTAGCCATGGCAAACATATCATCACGGTGCAAACAGAACATAGCGCCGTCTTAGACCCTTGCCGCTATTTGGAATCCCTGGGTTTTGAAGTGACCTATTTACCCGTAGAGCCCGATGGTTTATTGTCTCTACCCTTATTAGAAAAAGCAATTCGTCCAGAGACTATTTTGGTCTCGGTCATGGCGGCCAATAATGAAATTGGAGTACTGCAGCCGCTGAAAGAGATTGGTGCTCTATGCCAGGAGCGAGAGATTTTGTTCCATACGGATGCGGCCCAGGCGATTGGCAAGGTGCCCTTGGATGTGCAGGCGATGAATATCCATCTGATGTCGATGACGGCCCATAAAGTCTATGGGCCAAAAGGGATTGGGGCTCTCTATGTGCGACGACGTCATCCTCGGGTAAATCTGGCGGCTCAGCTCCACGGTGGTGGTCATGAGCGAGGGATGCGTTCGGGTACACTCTATCCACCACAGATTGTGGGGTTTGCCAAAGCGCTTGAGCTGGCTACGGCAGAGATGGCTGTAGAACGTGAACGGTTAACGGGGTTGCGATCGCAACTCCTAACCCACCTCCACCAATTGCCAGACAGTTATCTCAACGGCCATCCCACCCAGCGACTACCAGGCAATCTCAACATGAGCTTTGGCGGTGTAGACGGCCAAAGCCTATTGCTGGGGCTACAGTCAGTTGTCGCCCTTTCCTCAGGTTCGGCCTGCAGTTCAGCGAGCACGGCCCCATCCCATGTGCTTAAGGCCCTGGGGCGCAGCGATCAGCTAGCCTATGCATCCCTACGTTTTGGCTTAGGCCGCTTTACCACTGAACAAGAGATTCATCAGGTGGGGCAAACGGTTGTCGAAACGGTGCAGGCACTACGATCTCTATAGAAGGTTAATCCCTTCCTACTTACCCATTTGGCGTTTTAATTCTTCCAGTTCCGCCTCAGTTTCCCAACGTTGAAAGCTCTCTTCTAACGGGTCCAGAGGCTTGGATTGGAATGGACTGCGATGCCAACCGGTAGTACTAGAATCGCTGGGAGGTGCCTGAGCAGCGGCTTGGGCCGTAGCAATTTTGGCTTTCAATTCCTGGCGCTTAGCGTGGATTTGCTGTTGTAGGGTTTGAGTTTCTGCCAGCCGTGACTTGATGCTCTTCATCTGGCCCCACAAATGATTCCCCTGGCGCAGCAAGGTTGCCTCCCGTTCTTTGGCGGGCTTTACCAAATCAAAGCGCTGGGCAGACTCTGCCTTAGCAATACGTTCATGCCAACGCTTAATATCCTTAGCGGTATCTAGAACAGCTGTTTCCAGCTCGGCTTCACGACGTTTGAGGGTGGCTAATGTAGCGATCGCATCTTCTTCTTGACCCCGTAGTTGTTCCTCCAGAGCCATCATCTCTAAATGAGGGTGGGCTTTGAGGAACTCATCTAAGCGGGTCTCCAAAAAGTGGCTGAAATCATCAAATATGCTCATATATTTGCTATGCCGACACCATGCAATCAACCATCAAGCCCAGTGTACTTAAAATTGTTGACCAATGTAGATGGAGCGCACCTCACCATTACGTCTGACAACCACTTCCTCATTACTAATTGACACAATACTCCAACCACTGCTGCCAATGGTTTCACCGATATAGACTCGCTGCGATGTGCCATTGACTTCAAACAAAGCTGCCGAGCGCTCTCCCAATTCCAGCACACCGACGAGCTCGTAAGTATTGGTAGTAGAAATATTCGGAATAGTCGCTGTTGTGTTGGGCTGCTCAGTGCTTGCACCGTTGGGAGCAGGTAAAGACGGTGATGTCACAACATTGGAAGGTGAACCTTGATTGTTCCCTGAACCAGGCTGTAACAGGGGAACAAAGACACGTTCAATCACATTGTTGGAGGGTTTTCCTGCTGTCACCTGATTGCCGGATGGGTTGCCAGGTACTGTAGCAATGGCACCAGGGGACTGGGTTTCAGTTTGAGCACTGCGCTCACCCCGGATCACCCCTAGCGACCGCTTGAGGTATTCACCAAAAGCAGCTTCCTGGGATATGGCAGGTAAGACAGCCTCTTCTGATGCTGTTGGGAGGGCTGTTGGGGCGGTTGAGGAATCTGCTGTTTGCCCATTAGGTTGCTGTCGCATCCACCAGATACCAGCGGCAGTTAAACCTGATAAACACAATACACCCAGCATAAAATTGCCCAGGCGTTTCTTGCTGAATAGCTTGCTAGACCATGTTTTTGGTTTGTCAGACTTAGCTGAGCTGGTTTTAGCTTCTGTGGTGGATGCCTTAGCACTCTGCTCTACTGCTTGGGTAGCAGTAATGGGCACAATCATCGCTGGGACTGTAACCGATTGATCGCTCAGCAAGGACTGTGTTCCCTGAGAGGCTTGAATACCCGGATCTGCATAAATAGCGGATTCTTCACCCGCCAAAATGCGGTCGACATCCTCAAAGATTTCATCCATCAAATCTTCAGCATAAGCATCGACCAAAGTGTCAGCTTCTTGGAACGTGCCTGCAGGGGCAGCTGCTGTGGCATTGGACTGTCTAGATTGGCTCATAACTTGACATGTACGACTTGACAGTGGGGGCTACGGACGGACCAACAATAGCCGATTGCTCTTAGGCAAGATGCCTAGAAAGTTAGCAGAGTATACAGCAAACTGAAAAGGAAAATTTCGATTTTATAGAAAATATTCTGACGCATTACATGCAAAATATGCACAAAAACCCCTACCCTGAAAGGGTTTTAGCGACTCCTGGCTGCTTGAAAAGAATAATGCATATTAACGTATTCACCGCCAATTGCTTATATTTGCGCAACAAAAGAACTGCATGTGCTGCGAATGACACCCAGCGAATGCAGCCCTTTTTCAACGTAATGCCTACGCAAATGTATGGGATATATCCAGATGGCCAAATGTTAAGCTCAGCGCTAAATTCAAGGTCTCCAGAATTTTCACTAGCCAGCCGACAGAATCCTGCTTGGCTAACTCGTAGTGATTAAACAACGTGGACAATCGACGCTCCAGGTAAGGCTTAACCTTGCGGCACAACAGCAAAATTCTGAGCAATAGGCCTGTTGTCAGGGTTGCACCCAGATTATTGATCAGATCAATGAAAACAAAGTGAGAGTGGGAACCAGCAGGGTCAACGACTAAAAAGTTGAACAAGTTAGAGCATGTCCGCACTAGCAAAAAGTCATTAAGCCGTTGATTTTCATTTTCAGGATAGATATCTCTTAGATTCTGGTACAGAGCATTATTGAAGTGCTGACGCCCATAGGCAGGGTCGACACCTGATACCAAATATTCGTAAAAATCATCCTTAAACGACTTGAAGGATACTGCCTCGCAACATTGGCTACGAAACTTTAGGGCTAAGTCATTATAGGTACGCCCATAGGCATCTCTACCAGAGAACTGCTGTAGGGAGTCAACCAGCTCGCGATCGCTAAGTAATGTGGGATTATTCGAGGGTCGTAACCATTGGCCTTGTTTTTCTAAGAGCCCCTCTCGCTTCAGTCGTGAGCGGCGTACACGGTAGTTTACGTACTGAGACAGATCCAACTCTACTTTCTTTTGAGCCTGGTGCTGCATCCGTCGTACGTGGGTTTGCTGCTCCTTGGGGCTTTCTTCACTGAGCAAACAATGCTCATATAAATATGGGTAGCGACCAATTAGAGTGCCTAGGGGTTGACGAGAGCGCAAGCTGGGGTCATTGTCTCGTTCCATGACCTGGACCAAGCGCTTGAGCATGAGGTATTGCTCAGTTTTTCTAAACTGAGACACAATTTCTCTCAAACGACGCACGGAGCGTGCCCTTGACACCTCACGGACGGCATGGCTAGGAGCATATTCAAAGAGACTGACGAGTTCCGCAATGGCTGGCTGATGGTCTCGGTTTTTCTGCCATCGATTGATCAGAATATGACAGCAACGATTCAGAATATGGTGGAAATACATATCCGCATGGGAGTCCAGCAGAATCTTATCGAGACTGGTGACTACCTGGCAATCACCATATCCAGTACCGTCGATAAATAACGTGTTGAAGCGATTAATTAGTACATCAGGTCGCTCGGAATCTACACAGCCAAGCCAATGATCGTAAAGCACCTGTTCCTGTGGACTAACTAATCGCGCACCATAATCAGATTGCGAATAGCCTGATTGGACATTCACCAGCGAAACCTCAGCAAATACACCTTATGTAAAGACAAACTTCTACAGGGAAAACTTGCGGCGATCGAAACTACAGACAAACTTATTTTCAAGTCTAACTGCTTCTGATGACCTAAGACAGCATAAAAACTTACAAAAGACCTTGAGAGATGCTGAAGAGGGGGCAATCTAGCCGCATAACTAGACTTAAAGCTGAAATGGTCGAAGGTTTAACTTAAATCACAAGCGTTTCAAAGGAGGCACATTGGTAGATTTGATCTACGGGGCTACAGCGGTGCAAACTGAGACTAACATCCCCCTAATCTCAGATTCGTGTTCTTACACACATTAGACTAACGTCTTACTAGTTTAACCCATAGGGATTTTCAGATAGGATGCGACTGCACCGTCTCTGCTGAAGCTTCTGTAAATTCACAGAGCTTTCTTCATCAAGCCTATATGTGGCTAGCGTATTAATGTTGATGAAACAGAGCCTGCTTAATTTTCTCAAAATACTGTTATGTCTAGCTTTGCTGCCGTTTCCCAGCTTTTAGATGCCCTTGATGACGAATTGGTAGGACACACTCTACCCCCTACTCAGCTAGACCAGATGGTGGGACATATCAGTACAGATACTCGCACCATCCAGGTCGATGACTTATTTTTGGCGTTAGAAGGTGAGCGGTTTGACGGTCATAAGTTTGTCGAGCAGGCACTGACATCTGGTGCGATCGCAACCATCACTCGCCAAGGTGTGATTACGGCTGAGGTGCCCCGTATAGAGGTGCAAGATACCCTGGTGGCTTATCAACGCATAGGCCGCTGGTGGCGTCAGCGATTAGGGTTACCCGTGGTAGCCATTACTGGCTCTGTGGGTAAAACGACGACAAAAGAACTGATCTCGGCAGCCCTGGGCCAACATGGGGGTGTCAATAAGACCCGTGCCAATTTTAACAATGAAATCGGTGTACCCAAGACACTCTTGGAGATCACCCCCGAGCATGACTATGCCGTAGTGGAAATGGGGATGCGAGGCCCCGGGGAAATTGCTTTGCTGACGCAGATAGCTCAGCCCAATGTGGCTGTGATCACTAATGTGGGTACGGCCCATATTGGGCGGCTCGGCTCCGAGCAAGCGATTGCCGATGCTAAATGCGAGCTACTGGCCAATATGCCGCCCGATGGTGTTGCTGTGCTCAATCAAGATAACCTCCGATTGATGGAGACGGCGGCTCGGGTTTGGTCGGGTAAAACCATTACCTATGGCTTAACTGGCGGCGATGTCCATGGTCAGTTTCAGGGGCAAACGGTTGTGGTAGATGGTCAGGTGCTGCCATTGCCCTTAGCAGGTGAGCACAATGCCCTGAATTATTTAAGTGCGATCGCAACTCTTCAGGCCCTAACCCTGGATTGGTCTGGTTTAACCAAAGGCCTGGATGTCAATATGCCCGCAGGTCGTGCTAAACGATATGAGCTGGCCAATGACATTGTGCTGCTGGATGAAACCTACAATGCTGGTGCTGAGTCAATGAAAGCGGCTCTAAGGTTGCTAAAAGATCAGCCAGGAAAGCGCCATATTGCCGTTCTTGGCACCATGAAAGAGTTGGGACACAAATCTGTAGAGCTGCACCAAGCCATCGGCGAAGCTGTCCAGACGTTAGGTATCGATTATCTATTGATCCTGGCGGACCCTGCTGAAGCTGCGGCAATGGCAACGGGGGCTGGAGCCATACCCCATCAACAATTTACGAGCCATGCTGATTTAACCCAGCACCTGCAGCAATTTATTCAGTCAGGCGATCGGTTACTGTTCAAAGCATCGCGCTCAGTGGAAATGGATAAGGTCGTGAAGCCATTACTTGAGTCTTAGATCGTTAAGGATATTAATTAAGGGTCACAGAATCTGCTCTACAATAAAAAATCTGACACTTTCATCTGGCTGTGGCTCTGATCCTTACACAAGAGCATATTGAACGCATGCAAACCCATGCGGAGCAAGCCTATCCCCATGAGGGGTGCGGTTTGCTAGTGGGGACGTTTGACGCTGCAACCGACCAAAAGACATTAGCGAATGTAGTTCTATTGGATAACTCGTGGTCTGCTGATGTTGCTGTGGATCTGGCTGAACGAGGTCAGGGTGACTCGGCGGCGATGACCAAAACGCGACGCTATTGGATTGATCCCAAAGATTTATTTG
Source organism: Leptolyngbya sp. PCC 7375 (assembly GCF_000316115.1). GTDB lineage: Bacteria > Cyanobacteriota > Cyanobacteriia > Phormidesmidales > Phormidesmidaceae > Leptothoe. The sequence goes on along the minus strand of NZ_JH993797.1, from coordinate 5,031,331 downwards.
AAACCCAGCGCCAGGCTAGGGAAGAAGGCCTGAGCATTATTGGGGTATATCATTCGCATCCTGATGCTGACGCGGTGCCGTCGAAGTGCGATCGCGATCTGGCTTGGCCTTCTTATGCTTACATCATTGTGTCTGTCCGTAATGGTATCGCTGTGGATCTCCGCAACTGGCAGCTAGATAACAACCATCAATTTCAACCTGAACCATTAAAAATTGTGCCAGCCTCTGCGGCAAAGGATCGAATGCCGCTCTTGTCGTCCTGAAACTTGAAAAACGCTCATCCGTAGAGCGTTGCAACAGACCATTCCACCTCTTTTTGTTCTCAAGGAACCATGCTGAATCCAAATCTGGATGACATCCAACTCACTAAAGAAGACTATGAGCGTTACTCACGGCATCTAATCCTGCCCGAGGTTGGCGTTGATGGTCAGAAGCGACTCAAAGCTGCCAGCGTACTGTGTATCGGTACGGGCGGCCTTGGTTCTCCCTTAATTCTGTATCTGGCAGCGGCTGGCGTTGGTCGTATCGGCCTTGTCGACTTCGACGTGGTTGACTACTCCAACCTGCAGCGCCAAATTATTCACGGCACCTCTTGGGTCGATAAACCTAAAATCGAATCGGCCAAGCATCGAATTCTTGAAATCAATCCCCATTGTCAGGTCGACCTACACAATACTCGTCTAAGTTCTGACAATGCCCTCAAGATTTTTGAACCCTATGACATTGTGGTAGACGGTACCGATAACTTCCCCACCCGCTACCTGGTGAATGACGCTTGTGTGCTACTCAACAAGCCCAACGTCTACGGTTCTATTTACCGATTTGAAGGCCAGGCGACGGTCTTCAACTATGAAGATGGTCCCAACTATCGCGATCTTTATCCCGAGCCCCCACCGCCGGGCTTGGTTCCCTCCTGTGCCGAGGGTGGTGTGATCGGGATTCTCCCCGGCATGATCGGGGTGATTCAAGCCACTGAAACGATCAAAATCATCCTGGGTGAAGGCAATACTCTAAGTGGTCGTTTGCTGTTGTATAACTCCCTAGATATGACATTCCGGGAGTTGAAGCTACGACCTAACCCAGTTCGCCCTGTCATCGAAAAACTTATTGATTACGAGCAGTTCTGCGGTATTCCTGATGCTAGGGCCGCTGAGGCAGAGCAACAGGCAGCCATTTCTGAAATGAGTGTCACTGACCTCAAGACGTTACTTGACAGTGGTAGTAACAATTATATTTTGCTGGATGTCCGCAACCCCAATGAGTACGAAATTGCCAAAATCCCTGGTTCGGTACTGATTCCCCTTGCTGATATTGAGAATGGTTCCGGTGTTGAAAAAATCCGTGAATTAGTGAACGGCCATAAACTCATCGCCCATTGCAAGATGGGTGGTCGTTCTGCCAAAGCTCTCTCTATTCTCAAGGATGCAGGCATTGAAGGGACCAACGTGACGGGCGGTATTCTGGCCTGGAGTCGTGAGGTTGATCCTTCAGTACCTCAGTACTAAATTTAGTGTTTTCTTCCGAAATCCCTTTCTAACGAGAAGGATTTAAGCCATTGCCTTTTTAGAAGGCAATGGCTCAGTTCCATCCATAGCTCATCTTTTTGTGTACAGACGTTGCATGCAACGTCTTTTTAATCATGTCCCTTAAAGACCGCATCAGCGACGAAATTAAAGCTGCAATGAAAGCCCGCGATAAGATTCGCCTAGAAACCGTTCGTGGTATTAAGAAAGTCATTCTAGAAAAAGAAACAGAAGTACGTCCTAAGGGTCAGGATGCGCTGACTCCTGAACAAGAAATTGAAGTTGTCACTCAGCTAGCTAAACAGCGAAAAGACTCGATTGAGCAATATACAAAGGCAGGTCGTGACGACCTGGCTGAGAAAGAAGCTCAAGAACTAGCTATTTTGCAAGAGTACTTGCCTGAGCAAATGTCTGATGATGAAATTGCAGCAGTTATCGATCAGCTGATTGCTAAAACTGGAGCTAGTGGTCCTCGCGATATGGGGAAAGTGATGGGGCCTGCCATGAAAGAAATGAAAGGCAAGGCCGATGGTGCCAAAGTGCAGGCATTAGTAAAAGCGAAGTTAGCGGGTAGTTAATTCAAGCTTTAAAGAAAGAGTGTAAAAAAGAGCGTGCAACAATTGTTGCACGCTCTTTTTTAAAGTCTCACTGTAACCTCAGACTATCGACGAGGCTGATAGTATACTTTTTGACCCTCGTTGGGCACAAAAATACACTCACGAGCAGAGCGCCAGAAGCTATTCCAGATAGAGTCTTTACCCTCTCGGTAATAATCTCCTAAAATTGGTTTGATTGCCTCAGTTGCATCTTTTAAGTGGTAGTGAGGCATATTCAAAAAGATATGGTGAGCCACATGGGTGCCAATGTTGTGGTGAATGTTGTTGATAAACCCATAGTCACGATCAATTGTAGACAGTGCTCCCTTGAGAAAGTACCAGCTATCATTGCGATACCAAGGAATATCAGACTCCGTGTGGTGTAGAAATGTGACCAAATCTAGCCAAACTACAAAGACTAGATAGGGCATGACGTAGAACTTAAACAGAAAGACTAGGCCAAACTGTAAGCCAATCCCACCCAGGAAGCCGATAAACAGGGTCCATAGTGCTGTGCTTGTAATCACATCCCACTTTTCGGATGGGCGAAATAGATCGCTGCCGGGCATAAAGTGAGATCCTTTACGACCAGGTGAACGCTTGAATAGATAAAAAGGATAGGCTAAGAGAAACAGATTGAAACGGATCGCTTTACCAATCGCATCCATTTCGTTATATTCATCTTCAGAAACTGGATACCAGCTTTCGTCTGTGTCGATGTTGCCAGTGTTAGCGTGGTGAGTACGGTGACTAATTCGCCAGCCATGGAATGGCACCAATATGGGGGTATGGCTAAGGTGACCAATGAGATTATTTAGCCACTTGTGCTTTGAAAAAGATCCATGGCCACAATCGTGACCCACAACAAACAAGGCCCAGAACATAGTGCCTTGCATTAACCAAAAGAGAGGGAAAAACAACCAGGAGTTGAGGGTGTAAGCTATGCCATACAGGCCAACGATAATACCAATATCTAGAAAAAAGTAAGCTAGGGAGCGACTAGTAGACGGTTCAAAACAGTAGTCCGGAATCGCATCCTTTAGATCTTTAAGGGTAAATGGAAGCTCGCTCGTAGATTGGGTTGAAGACCCAGTTGGGCGGGTAGTTAATTGCACTTATTACCTACGTTTGACATCTAAAATCAAGCTTTGCAACCTGATAATTACGGACTGGAAAAGCACCCGCATCAAGCCTTAAAGCCGATTCACAAAGCTTTACAATACTATAGATTGAGTCACAGACGTGAGGCTAGATAGTCAATTCGAGGAAATGTTCTGACAAAACACGTAGGCTTTACCGGTACTTAACAGAGACCGGCACGACAATGATCGGGTGAAATGCTGCACTCCAGATAGTGATGCATTACTTGTGATAGCTACCGCCTTGCAGAATAGTCTTACCGCGATACAGCTGTTCTAACAACAATAATCTTGCAACTTCATGGGGGAATGTCATCGCCGATAAGCTCAGTACCTGATAAGCCTTGTTCTTGAGATGATGGCTAACTCCAGTAGGACCACCAATAAAGAATACCAATGCACCAGAAGCTTCTTGACCTAACCACTGGCTAAAGGCAACTGAATCATAATGCTTCCCGTCCTCTGAGAGCACGATCAGTTTGTCATAGGTCTTCAGTACATTGAGTACCTTAGTTGCTTCAGTATCTGGGTCGGTATCTTTGATTTCCAGGAACTCAATTTCGGGTAACCGCTGAATATATAGACCAATACCGTCTTTGAGCCAGCCCTTTTTAATTTTGCCGACCGCAATGATTTTTACCTTAGGAAAGCTTTGCCCCATCTGTTGCCAGTGCTGAGTGTTAAGTACTGAGTTTTGAGTTGGTTAACCGAGTGCCGCTCCTCTCAGAGTAGCCTGGGAGCTAACTCAAAATTCAAAACTTTACTCTACCGGTGTGGAGACAAACTCTGGCAGCGCTTCGGCTTTATCAGAGAATGCTGCCAGCTGAGGATCAGCCGCAGGGGTGATGATATCAGCTGTGGATAGCTGAGTAAACCGCTAGGCCACAGCGACAGTAATATCCGGCTGCATGGGTAGAAGAATCGCAGGCTAACATACTCGCCACCTGCTCTAGCGGAGTATAGGCAGCATGCAACTGCTGTGTTACTCGCCCAAACCATGGCTGATGCTGTTTTTCTGCGGGGCGTAGTGTGCGCTCGTGGACGATTTAAGGGGAAATTGCCACCCGACTGACGTAGGGAGAATCGAGCATGCCAATCAGCTGCATAGGCGTACCAAGGGTAAGCGAACACTTCTGAGGTTAAATGAAGCCCGATAACTATACGTCACCCCTTAGATGTTTCTTTCGGTGGGGCTAGGGTCAGTTACTTATTTTTGCTCTGTGGTGACATAGTCGATGGCCCATCTAGCTGCTGCCAGACTGATACGGGCTTGTTCCATCGAAGATAGGGATTCCCATTCGATGTCACGCACTGAGTTAATGGTGGCATCCAATATTTCCTCTTGACCACGCATGGCGTGAGCTAAAGGACGGGCCATAACCTGCAGATCGGCTTCATCCCATCCAGTGAGAGTGTCGCGCACACAGGTAATTAGCTGCTCTGCCAGTGGTCGACCAGTATTGACCACTTGAGCGGCTTTAGTCGTGATTTGATTAATCACGTCTTCAGATAGACGACTAGCAAAACGCTGGGCTAAAGCTACTTGTACAGGAGTTCCACCCCAAAATGCATCCAGTTGAGCTGAGAATGCTTGCCAACCAATCTTGGCTTCCTCATCTGACAGTGCTAGCTCATCACCAGCGGCAGTAGCCTCTGCAAAATAATCCGATGATTCTGCAGGGGTCCATGGATAAGGTTCTTGAAGTGCCAAAATTGACTGCAGCATTTCCTGCTGAGCCAGATTTTCTGCGGATAGATGTTGCTGCGAAGAAGAATTTTTGTGGTTGACCATGGTAGTTTTACCCTCCCATAAGTTCATTGAGCTGTGACAGGAAGAGGATACAGGCTTGATTCCAAGTGTTCCGCATCTAATTATTGAACTTACGGCAAACTTACGCTAAAAGACGTAAGTTCGTATACCCAAACATCGAAATTTTATCTAAAGGCAGCTCTGAGATTGACCAAATTATGGGAGTTCTAGGTCTCTTCAGTAGGCTCGATTAAAAATTCTAGCAAACAGCCATCTGAGCTACCAAAGCGCAATTGTGTGCCTGATGATAGGGAAATTTCTTGGCGATGGATTTGCTGCCATCCTTCGTCACTGAGATAGTAGGTGCCATAACGTGAGAAGTCCCGCAAAAAGTAGGTGGGTTCTGAGGCTTCTTCCGCAGCAGCGGCACGACGATAGAAAATTTCAGCGTGCTTGCTAGATACCCAGGGCTCTCCTATGACGAGATCATTGTCGGGCAGACGTCCCACGCGCATTAAACCTCGATAAATTGGCCATACTTTGCCATCGCCACCAATTTCACGAATGCTGATGGTGTGGGCAGCAGCACGGCCACCAATGCCGGAATCGCCAGGGAGACGGGTAATGTCTGTGGGCATGGGGGTGAGCAATTCCCCATCAAAGTCGGGGTGCATGTAGAGCACGGGCAAGGTCCATGCGGGTTGATTGAATTTGTAGAGTGTTAGCAAGTGCTGACGTGCGATCGCAACCGCTTCATCCACGGGTTTCCGCTCGGCTAATGCTTGGGCAAATTTCTGAATAAAGCTCAAAGCTTCCTCATCGGCAATGGAATCCCGCATCGCCAATACAGCGGGGACGCCATGGTGCAGTAAGACTTCTGCCAGGCTGCTGCGGGGAATGGCCTGCTGGCCGCTGCATTCGGGCTGGGCACCCCAGCAGGTATTGAATACAGCTAGCTTCACACGACAGCGGGTGAGCACCTGGGCTAGCTCTGTACCGTTGAGGGTGGCATTGGGCTGGAGAAACAAGAGTCCACCATCGGGAGCAGGGATGCCATGGCCAGCGTAGAAAAAGACATTGTAACGATAGCGCTCTAAATGTTGTACAAGCTCTGCTGGCGAAGGCTGTAGCAGCACATCTACCTGACGCACCACCCGGCGACCGGGTCTGGAGTCGGCTCTGCTTTCCAGAATGTTTTTGAGCAGATCGGCTTCTTTCTCAAGACTCAGGGTGGCTGCAGCCCGATCGTCTGACGCCCCCCCATCGTCATGACCGACGACCAATAATATTTTCAGCCCATTGTCCAAGCCCCAATCAGCTAAGGGATCAACGTCACTGGTGGTGCGACTAAACAAGATCTGCTGGTTAAGCGCCACTGCCGGACGTCCGGGTTGGGACTGCATAATTTCCCAGGGCACGCTGATCAGTTCTGGATCTCGTATTTCCAACCGCAAGCGCATGACCGTGCTCTGACCTTGAGCAATACCGCAACTGTGGTCCAGGCTACTTTGGACGGGGCCATCAAACAGCCACTGCCAAAGATTAAGCCCCAGGTGCTGCATTAACCGACTGCTGTAGCTATTGGTCTGACTAGACTTGGACAAATCATTATTCTCGTCTAGCAATAATTGGGGTACATAGGCGGATGGTATATGGGGAACCTGGGGCAGACCGCGTAACGAAAACATTGCCTGCCAGGTTTGCCAGGCTTGGGATAAGGTATGGTTCCAAATCCGGTCATGATGCACATGGCCACTGGGAAATGGAGACTTGAGCACCCAAATAGCGTAATGTTCTGGATCAGCTGCCGTGAGCCGATCCAATGCAAGCCATAGACAAAGTGACTCTGAAGAAGATGACATAGAAGCGGTCATAAACGTCCTGCCACAGTAAAAATACAATACACACCTATTCGGGAGGGCAGTTGAGTACCTCAGCAGTGCGAGCAATTTGCGCCAACTCTGCTTCTAGCACCCAGCCTTCTTCTCCAGAAGTTAGTGGAATGGTTCCAGGGGTTGTGACAACTGAATTGGAATTAGCTGGATCTAATTCACTGGTACGTGGTCCAGTTTCTGCGGTGCTGGTTGGCGGTTGGTCAGTAGACTGACCAACCGCAGGAACAGCACAGACTTTTAGCTTGACCCAGCGGGATTGATCAGCCGCTGGCTCCTGTCGGGTTAAAACTTGGACAATGGCACCATCCGTAAGTTGTCCCAGTTGATCACTATTATCGTCCTCGGGGGTTTGGGGAGCCGCCACCAGCTCAACGGGTTGCCTTAATTGTAAATAGCTTCCTGGCGTTAAAAGTGGATTGGTCAACTCATCGTCAGAAATACCTACTGTCTGTGTTTCTTGACCAGTTTCCTCCGGAATAGTTTCGGGAACTCCAGTTTCTGAGCTAATGGAAAGCTCCCTAAAAAACACCATGGTCAACGTGGTTGCTGTACCCAGAATGGCCACTAGCCCGAGCAAAACTGGCCATAGGCTCGACTTTTTCTTGATTGGTTGGGCAGCAGGGGGAGCCTCTCTAGCAATGACCGTTGCCTGGGAGGAGGCCACCGTTCGTTGAGACTGGGTTGGGACAGAAAAGGCTAGTTGATTGGGGGATGGTATCGGTACCCTAGGCGGTTTTAAGGCTTGGGTGCGACCTGCGACTACCCCAACTGTGACGTTGTCATGACCGTTATAGGAATTGGCGAGCTTGACCAGGTTAGTGGCGGCTGTGGCAGGCTTTGATTGGCCTGTTAGTACTGGTAATAGATGGGTTTGCCAAGATTGTTCAACCCGATCATAGTCACTTAATCCATCGGAGCACAGGAGCAAAACGATGTCATCGTCAAGGATTAAGCGTTTTATGGCTACATGGAGTGCAGTGGAATGTCCCATGCCTAAAGCCTGAATCAATGCTCCTGTGGCTGGGCGATTCACCACATCGGCATAGAATCCATATCCCAGGCGGACTTCGCGAGCTGCTACATCATCATCAAAGGTAATCTGGCGGCAGCTGTTAGCACTGATGCGGTAGGCGCGGCTATCGCCCACATGGGCAATGTAAATTTGGGCACCAACAATCAGCACCATGACCAAGGTGGTGCCCATGCGATCGCGCGCCTGACGTTGCCCCCGGTCATTATGCTCAGAGATATTGTCATTAGCGACACCAATAGCTTGTTCAATGGCCAGGTTAACTGCTATGGGGTCATGCTGGGGCTGATGGGCCAGTTCGTCTAACAGCGGGGCCAGTTGTTGTTGGATAGTTGCGATCGCAAGCTGGCTGGCTACATCTCCACCTTCGTGCCCACCAATTCCGTCACAGACCAGTAGCAGCAGGGGTTGCTGACTGCGGCGCTTACTATTAGGTCCGGCAGCATGGGTTTGGTTCGTCCCGCTGGCTGGATAGCAAGCATCTTCATTACGCTTGCGACTAGGACCTTGATCGGTCAGTACTGACAGACTATAGTCCGCCTGATAGCCTTTAGTTGTCACTGCAATTGCCTGGTCCAGACAAGCTCTCAAGACCTCTGGTGTCTTAATCTTGCCAGTCGTAAGTTGGTCACACAGACTTTCGAAAAACTCTCGAATCGAGGGTTGCGCCTCAGGGACCAGTGATTGCCAAAATTTTCCTAAATCACTAAGTGTGACCGCCTGCAAATCATTGGTCAGCTCCAGCAGCCGCACCAACGAACCATGAACCCGTAAAAGCGTCTTAGATAGCAGACTGCCAGCAACTTGTTGCTCGGTAAAGTCTGACCATAAACCTGCTATTTGCCACAGCCAGTTAAGCTGCCTTAGGGATGAAGCCGTCGGCCATTCCTCCATGAGGGTAGGCAGCAGTTTGGGCTGGTTATCACCAGGTTCAGCAGCAATGGCTGCTGCATCTAAAAGCAACATCTCACGCCCTGTGCCTTTGTTGAGCAGGGCATAGGGTTGGGGCACATGTAGTCCGTGGGAGGCCAGTATCAAATATGGCCAAATATGAGCTGGAACAGGTTCCGGTGATACCGGGGGAATTCCAGGCTCAGTATCTAGCACAATCTGCTGATGCTGCCAGGCATAACGTTTATCCAGATGGTCAAGAGCCAACTTCCCCTGTCCCACGGCCCATAGGTAACGGTGAGGCAGAAAAGTTTGACAGGAGGTGCAATGCTCATTGCCCTCTGGATTAATGACCTGACATTCAGGGTTTGGACACTTAATCACTCTCAGATACCACGCGGGGTAAGCCCATACTATAGTTGAGTACCCGACTTCTCAGGTTGTAGCTAATTTGACCTGATTGCAGCAACATTCTCACAAAATGCTCAAGATCAGAGCCGATGCGACGTAAGTTGTAATCGGTAAGTGCTTCCCCGGTGGCGGCTTCAACTAATCGATCAAATTCTTTATAAATCTGCTGCAGAGCCTCATCAGTCCAATTAAACTCGTTGTCGGGATCAACGTCTAACGTCAGTTGATTCTCACTAGGCACAAGCTCATTGTTCTCAATGTCTGCCGCAAAGATATGGATATGACGTGTGGTGGACTTGAGCAGCATGGATTTAGTTGCATGGTTGAAGACGCCTATATTGTAAACGTTTCCTCGCAACCGCTTTATGGGCGATTTTTTAGCTTTGTGGGTAATTCATATATTCCTATACTTCACGAGTGTTGAGTCAAGCGCTGCAAGATAAGGGATGGCTGAGTATCTGAAGTTACTGTTGGTTCGGCACGGTGAATCACTTGGAAATCTAGAGGGCCGTTTAGAAGGGCAAATGTCTACGGCTCTATCCGCTACAGGCCAATGGCAGGCTCGTCAGTTGGCAGCGTATTTACAGGAATATCAACCTGTCCCTGTCTGCATTTACAGCAGTCCGTTACAGCGCGCGGTTGAGACGGCGGTTTATTTAGACGCATTAATTGAACGCCCCATCCAGTATGAAGTGGCCCTACAAGAGCTACACCAGGGAATTTTTCAAGGTTTAACTTGGGCTGAGGCGAGTAACCGTTATCCCCAGATCTGTGAGGCGTTAACAAAAACGTTAGATTATCAGCCTGTACCTGAAGCCGAAACGTTAGTGGCAGCTTATCAGCGGGCGGCAAACTGGTATCAAACCCTGTGGCAGCGCCATCAACCCGGTGATTGGGTTTGGATGGTGACCCATGGGGGCTTTATGCAGCAGCTAATCAGGGTGATTTTAGGGTGCGATCGCACCTGGCAAATTCCCATTCGCCACACTGCCCTATTTGAGTTCTGGCTACTTAATCCGGATCTGACCAAAGACCGTCAGCATAACTCAGAGTGCTGGAAAATTTTAAAGTTTAATGAAACTCCCCATCTAGGGCAGAATACTTGAACCATCAAGGTACTCAATTTTTTGCAGGCTATCCATATATATACGGAAATTCCGGAGTAAGTTGGATAGCCATGACATTTTTGAGGTAACCTTAATGCCCAGCACCTGGAACATCTTGTACAACTAGATGTCAGCTGTAACCAGGTGTTCTACCACTCTGGGATGATTGTAGTGATGGTCTCTTGGAGACTATTTGCATGTATACTACTACACTTACTGATATCAATGATGTCTTTGGGCAAGCCCAAGACGGCAGCGTAGCGGCCATTATTCAAATTCTTAACGATCGGTTAGCAAACAACGGCATCCGTACTCGTGCTGTCTTTGTCGATAATGTGCTTCAACTTTTGTGTGAAGCTCCCACCAATGAGCAGCTTGAGAAATCGGTGGTCGTTGAAAATATTCGAAATATTCTAGAAAATATTGCTCCTCGCCGAATTCGGCGAGTCAAAATTAATAGTCGCCTTGTCCAAGAACAGCAACTACTCTGGCTTGAAGAAATTAGCCGCGCCCCTGATAATCATTTGCTTTGGGCAGAAATGATTACCCTCAAGCAGCCCCATTGGGTTAAGCGTACCCTGCGTGATCTAAGGCGTCCTAAGCTACGAACAGACATGCCAGAGGGAGCGTCTAAGTCTGATCTGCGTCAGCGTAAGTCGTTTCTTGGCAACATTATTGGCGGTCTATCCGTTGCTCTCTTACTAATCGGTATCACTGCTTGGGCTTATAAACGGTTGGCAACGGCTCCTTCAGTGACTGACGCTTCAAAGCAAACAGCATCGGCTCATCTGCCCCTACCTGAATCCTATGATTCGTTTGCCCGAGCCGTTCGCATTGCTGAGCAAGCTGCTAAGGATGGTTCAACGGCAGAGACGTCATCTGATTGGCTAGCATTAGCCGCCCGCTGGCAGCAAGCCTCTGATCTAATGGCCGAAGTGCCATTAGCTGATGAGCGCTATCAAATTGCTCAGGATAGGGTGAGTGCTTATCGCTCAAATAGCGAGAGTCTACTGCAAAAGGCCAGACAGGTAGATTAGGTGTATTGATAACCACCATTAAGCAGTAACAGTGCGTTAGACGCTTGCGCTTAAATAATCACGTTTAGCCATCAATCAACATCCAGTAATCTGACAGTAACAGATGGAATCGGTGGTTCAGGCATGAAAGATCGATAGTGACAATCGAGAGAAACAACAACCAAGATCTTCATACGCAACAAATTGAGCAGTTGTTGTTTAGTGTAATTAGGGTTTGCTGTTGAAGTCTAGCGTTCAGCTTCAGCCAGGGTTTCATTCTATTGAGATTCGCTTAAGTGCACGAAAAAGTGGTTAAACTGCTCAAAACCCTTGCATGTACTCAGGTAAATATAACGACAATCTTCACTTGGCCAGCTATCGTTCCAAGATTTTTATCTGCCGTTCGGGGGCAAATTATCGCAGGACAATCGTTGGGTCACACTGGCAAGATGCTCCCACCCGACCCGCCATCGAGTGGGGATCAGGGGCAGTTGATTGTAGATGCCAGTTGCGCGCCTGCCGATATTCGCTATCCGACAGACCTCGATTTGCTTAACCAAGCGAGAGAACACAGTGAATGGATACTCGATGAGTTGTATCAACAGGTGGCGGGATGTCTTGAGAAGAAGCCCCGAACCTAGTGACCACGTAGGGGACGAGATAGCGCAGCAATCCAACCATAGGGCTTGAGTCATTCGACCTTGCCACAAGGCTGTTCCATGGTTGATGACAAACAAAATGGGATCAGCAATAAGCGCGACTCTGAGGGTAGTTTTAGCGTAATCAGGATCAATCAAACATTGCCAAAAACCCTTAGGTTTAGAAAAACGCCCCATAGACAATTCCCGAAATTGTTGCCATCACAACGACGAGCCCGACAAATACGACCGTCTTCTTTGTGCCGATAATGCTGCGAATCACCAGCATATTAGGCAGTGACAACGCTGGACCAGCCAGTAATAACGCCAACGCTGGCCCCTGCCCCATGCCATTGCCAATCAGTCCTTGCAGAATGGGTACTTCGGTGAGGGTGGCAAAGTACATAAATGCGCCTGCGATCGCGGCAAAGAAGTTGGCAAAGATCGAATTGCCCCCCACGGCCCAGGTAATCCACTCGGAGGGAATCAGCGCCTCCTGACCAGCAGGGCGACCCAGCAAAGCCCCGGCAATCAACACCCCAATCAACAACAGGGGCAGAATTTGCTTGGCATAGTCCCAAGACGATTCAAACCATTCCTCAGCTTCGCCCTTACTGGTGCTGGTTAGCCAAGATAAGCCGATAATCGCCGCTGAGAAAGGCACGAGCGGTTGCTGGTGAAACTGCCAGGACAATACTGTCGTGGCCCCAACAATCAGCAGAACTTTACCCGGATTCAGGTGATACCAGCCAATCAGAATGGCCGCCAGCGTCAGCCCCAGCAAGCCCGTGATCCACCATTTGACGGTGTAGAGGGTAAACCAGATGCCTGCGGCCACATCCGGCCTGGCCCAGTTGGCAAAGATCAAAATGCCCACCAGCACCGCGAAGAAGAGAGCATTCTGCCAGAGGGGGCGCATTTCATCCTCATCCAGCAGCATCGTGGGGGCTTTAACCGGCTCCAGAGCATCGTTGCGGAAGATAAACTGCATTGTCAAACCAATCACGATGCTGAAGACAATCGCCCCAACGGCACGGGCAATGCCCAGTTGCGGTCCCAAAATTCGCGCCGTCAGGATAATCGCCAGCACATTGATGGCAGGGCCAGAGTAAAGAAAGGCGATCGCCGGGCCTAAGCCAGCCCCTATACGATAAATGCCAGCGAACAGCGGCAGCACTGTGCAGGAGCACACCGCCAGAATCGTGCCTGACACCGACGCGACTCCATAAGCCAGCCCCTTATTGGCCTTCGGCCCCAGGTATTTCATCACGGTATCCTGACTGATGAACACCGCAATCGCCCCAGCAATGAAGAAAGCCGGCATTAAACACAGCAGCACATGCTCTTGGGCATACCAGCGCACCAGATAAAGTGCTTCCCAAAAGGCATTGCGTAACCGTTCAGATTGTTGTAATGCTTCGACAGGCAGGTAAAAGCAAAGCAGAAACGCCGCCACAATCAGCGCCAGCGGTTTCCACTGCTCCCGCCAGAAAGGGGTGAGTTGCATAATCCACCCTCCTTACTGATTGCCCGTCAGCAGTGGCTGAATTTGCTCCGGAGCGAGAACTTTACCCTGGCTCAGGAGCTGTCCGTTCACCACGAGGGCTGGGGTTTTTATCACGCCGCGTTCGGCAATTTTCATCGGGTCGGTGATGTGATGTACATCGGCTTCCAGGTTGAGGGATGCGATCGCCTCTTTGGCATTGGCTTCTAATTGATGGCACTTCTTGCAGCCGGTGCCTAAAATTTCGACGATGCGTTGAGTCATAATGGATTCTCCAAACATCAATACCGCTTGAATCACTGTCTCTGAAGGAGTCTGAGGCAGGTTTGATTCATCTAGTCTGATGGTAAGCCTTATACATAGGTATAAGGTCAAGCCTTTTCCTGATCCAGCACCACACAAGTGTGATTAGGATTGGCGATCTGGCAGCGTTCCAGCAACGGCTTCAGCTCACACTGCAAGGCTTGAAGCTGCTGAATCTGCCCCTCAATTTGGGCCAACTTAGCCGCCAATCGTTCCTGCACGGCCTGACATGTGAGGGATTTTCCCTCCTTCAAGGTCAGGATTTCCCTGATTTCATCCAGCGTCAATCCCAACGCTTTGGTCCGAGTAATAAAGCGCAACCGCTCGACATCCTTCACGCTATATAACCGATATCCTGCGGTGGTGCGGTGGGGTGGTGGAATCAGTCCAATGCGCTCATAGAAGTAGAGCGTCTGTGAGTTGATATTCAACGTTTTGGCAACTTCGCTGACCTTGAGCATGAGAACACCCCCTCCACACGGACATCTTATACAACTCTATACCTTGATATAAAGGTTGCAGGCCACAGAACTAAAATCAAACCCTTATATATCAATGCTGCGGCTATCAGGCAGATGTGCGTCCATTTGGGCCAAAGTTAAGCAATAATTGGCTGACAATCCTCGACTATCAACAAGGGAATACTGACCACGTCTGGGCTGCTGGATAACCGCTGAGATTTTTATTGAGTTTTTCAGCAAACCCTAATTAGATGGCAACAGTGAGGATGTTGTTATTAACTCTACTAGGGGAGAAGACTATTGCAGACGAAAGACCATAAGAGCCATGGGAAATTCTTGCTAAACCAAGATCATAAAACTCTAAATAGAGAGAGAGAGAGAGAGAACAAAAAGTCTCTAAAGTAACAGTTGCAGTTTCAACCATGTAACACTTAGTCTCGTTGCAAATTTAGCGATTGTTTATTTAGGGAATGCACCAGTCTAGCGCCGCTGCTATTTGACGGTATCTCACAACTAACGTCATCCCAAAGATCAGCAATACCCGCATTTACTAGCGACCGTTGCCGAAAATGGAACGTTAACCATGGGAAGTCTGGATACAATCTTGACACTTAATGACCTCAGCAAAGCCTACGATTAGCTCAAGGATCACTTGAGTACTAACGTAATGTCTTAGCTAGCGATCGCAATCTCTGCGACAGTGTTCCCCCTCTCGCCCAGCTTAATCATGGCCAACTACTATCAAGTTGGAGGCAGTCTTGACTATCAAGCCTCCACCTACATTGAACGACAAGCGGACCAAGAACTATACTCCGCTTTGCTAGCGGGTGAATTTTGCTACATATTCAACTCTCGCCAGATGGGAAAATCTTCTCTTATGGTGCGCAGTTGGCATCGTCTGCAGGAAGAAGGTTATCGCTGTGCAGTAGTCGATGTTACTAATATTGGCAGTGATCACATTACCCCCGAACAATGGTACAGGGGGCTGATGGGCACCCTGGCGCTACAGCTTGGTCTCCGAAAAACAATAGATATTCGGAGCTGGTGGGAAGCGCGCAGCCACGTATCGTTGACCCAAATTTTGAGTCAGTTTATTGACATGTTACTGGCTCAATGTCCAGACCACCGGTTATTTATCTTTATAGATGAAGTGGATAGTCTGCTGAATCTACCGTTTTCAGTCGATGACTTTTTTGCGCTCATCCGCTTTTGTTATAACCGTCGTACGGTGGAGCCAGCCTACCAAAGGCTTACCTTTGCCATTTTTGGTGTGGCGGCTCCGGCTGATTTGATTGCCGACAAACAACGCACACCGTTCAATATTGGTCGAGCAATTGTGCTCACAGGATTTAGCCTCGAAGAAGCCGCACCCTTAGGCCAAGGCTTAAAGATTCAAACCGAAAATACCCAAGCCATTCTACAAGAGGTATTGAATTGGACAAATGGACAGCCCTTCTTGACTCAGAAGGTTTGTCAGTTATTAGTTATTTCTAGTCAAACAGCGGTCAATGACCCGCTAAATATACCGCTGGGGATGGAAAAGTTTTGGGTGGAAAGTGTAGTCAGAGATCAAATTCTCACCCACTGGGAATCGCAGGATGAGCCTGAGCATTTGCGCACCATTCGCGACCGACTCCTCTATGATGACCGGCGTACGGGACGCTTGCTCGGGATTTATCAGCGCTGGTTAGAAGGTCAAACAATACCCACCGATGATGGTCGCGATCAGATTGATCTATTGCTGAGCGGGTTGATGGTGCAACAACAGGGAAATCTCTGTGCCAAAAATCGAATTTATGAAACCGTTTTTAATCTGGAGTGGGTACGGCGGCAGTTGACCGCCCTCCGCCCTTACTCAGAAGCCCTTAACGCTTGGGTGGCTTCAAAGCAGATTGATGAATCCCGATTGCTGCGGGGACAGGCACTGCAAGATGCCCAAACCTGGGCCAGGGGGAAAAGTCTCAGCGATTTAGACTATCGCTTTTTGGCCCTGGGACAAGAACAGGAACAAATTGAAGTACAGCGATCACTAGACCTCGAAAAGGCTCAAGCCGCCAAACAGACGACGCGTTTACAGCGCATCCTGTTAGGAATGACCTCAGGAGCATTGGCTGTCGTTTCATTGTTAGGGGCGGCGGCATTTTTGCAATATCGGCGGGCGATCGCTGGTGAACAAACGGCTCGTCTGAATGAGGTTCAGGCACTGATCTCATCCGCAGAAGGACAGTTTGCTTCTCACCAAGAGCTAGATGCCCTCGTTGATGCCATTAAGGCCAAGCGTAATCTCCAAGCTCTGGATGAGTCTTATCCAGAGCTAGAAGCAGCCGCTGATCGCGCCCTACATCAGATTGTTTACTGGATGAATGAACGCAATCGACTATCGGGCCATGAGACGTCGATTTTAGCGGTTGACTATAGCCCAGACGGGGCCTTAATTGTCACGAGTAGTAGCGATGGCATCGTCAAGCTTTGGGCTCGGGATGGTCAGCTATTACACATGTTTGAAGATGCAGGTGACAGCTATGGTGTGGCGTTTCATCCCCAACGTCCTCTAATGGCAACCGCTAATTTGGATGGCAGCTTAAAACTTTGGAACATTACCGATAAGACATTAGTTCAAACGATTCAGGCTCACACAGGCCCGGCTTGGGATGTCACCTTTAGTGCCCATAGTGATGGAACTGAGTTTTTAGTATCGGGGGGGGCTGATCAAACGGTTAAAGTGTGGGATTTGGACGGAACCTTACTCAATACCTTATCTGGGCATCAAAGTGGGGTTTTGCGAGTTGCGGTTAATGCCACCAAGCAACTGATTCTCTCAACCGGCCTGGATAACATTGCCAAAGTTTGGACGCTTGACGGTCAGCTTTTGAATACTTTACCCGCTGCGGCTAGCGGCGGCAGCCTCTGGAGTGGAGCGTTTAACCCCAATGGCGACACGATCGCCATCGGTGGGGATGACCGGATGGTACAGCTTTGGCAGCCGGATGGCACACTGATGAAAACCTTGGCAGGCCATACGAAGCGCGTCGGCGGCATCGACTTTAGCCCCGGTGGTGAAACGATCGCCTCCGCTGGGCTAGACCGCACTATCTGGATGCGTGGGATAGACGGCTCTCCCTGGCGTGTGCTCCAAACGGCAGGCGATATGCGTGGCATCAACTTTGCTGGCAGCGATGCTCAAACAATGGTGACGCTAGACACCGGCAACACAGCTCAACTGAGGCAATGGGAGTCCCCTTTACTGCAAACTATCTTTTTGGATGACGATGTCTGGGATATCGCGATCAGTCCAGATGGTGAACGTCTTATTTCTGGAGACAGTCCTATGGTTCATGTTTGGGATCGAGACCGCAAAATTGTTGGCACTCTAGATGCCGGACAAGACACGTTATTTGGGTTTGATTACAGTCCAAATGGTCAAATGATTGCAGCCGTGGGTGCTAATGGTACTGTCCAACTCTGGAGTCCAACAGGGGAGCTTTTGCACGATCTGCAAGGCCTCGGCGACGTACAATCCTGGGGTACGAGCTTCAGTCCTGATAGTCAGCGGCTCGCTGCCATTGCCGAAGATGGGAGAATTCTTGTGTGGACGACGGATGGCGAACTCATCCATACGCTTCAGGGCAATAAGGCTCTAGGGCTAAGGGTGGTGTTTAGCCCCGATGGTCAGCGGCTAGCTGCTTCTAGTGGCAGCGGTGCGCTCCAGGTTTTTCAGGCGGATGGCACGCTTCTCCATGAGATTAAGGGCCACGATGCGGCTGTCTTTGGCCTCTCGGTGAGCCCTGATGGTCAGTTTTTTGCCACAGCCAGTCGAGATGCAACCGCCAAGCTGTGGCGTTGGGATGGCACCTTGGTCAGAACCTTTGAAGGGCATACCAATGCCATTTTTGGGGTGGATTTTAGTGCCGATGGTCAAATACTGGCGACTGCCAGTGCCGATAATACGGTTACCTTGTGGTCCCTAGAAGGAGAGAAAATCAAAACTCTGCAGGGTCATGGCCCTGGCTTTAAGGATGTGAAATTTAGCGCCACGGGAGAACTGGTGACAGTGGCTGAAGATGGCACCCTCACCCGGTGGAATCTAGAGCAGGTGTTGGCGTTAAACGAGCTGGAATACGCCTGCACTTGGATAGCGGATTATTTACGAACAAATAGCGAGGTTGCAGCAAGCGATCGCACTCTTTGCGAAGGCATTACTTCTGCACCATCCTGATCAGCCATGGCCAAATACTACCAAATCGGTGGCAGTCTCGATTACGATGCCCCCACCTACATCGAACGGCAAGCGGATAAAGACCTCTACACCGCGTTATTAGCGGGCGAGTTTTGCTATATCTTCAATTCTCGCCAGATGGGTAAGTCATCGCTGATGGTGCGCAGTTGGCATCGCCTACAGGCCGAGGGGCATCGCTGTGCTGTACTAGATGTCACTAACATCGGCAGCGACAATATTACCCCGGAGCAGTGGTACCGGGGCATGATGGGCACTCTGGCTCTACAGGTCAATCTGCAAACCCGCGACATCCGCACCTGGTGGGATGAGCACAGTCATCTGTCTTTAACCCAAATCCTGAGTCAATTCATTGAACTGCTGCTGGCTCAGTGTCCTGACCAGCGACTGTTCATCTTTGTGGATGAGGTGGATAGCCTGTTGAATCTGCCGTTCTCGGTTGATGACTTTTTTGCGCTGATTCGCTTTTGCTACAACCGTCGCGCCGTGGAGTCGGCCTATAAACAATTGACCTTTGCCATCTTTGGGGTGGCAGCTCCCGCAGATTTGATTGCCGACAAACAGCGCACGCCGTTCAATATTGGACGAGCCATTGTATTGAATGGCTTTACCCTAGGGGAAGCTGCGCCCCTGGCTGTAGGGTTAGAGATTCAAACCCCCAATACCCAAACCATTTTGCAGAAAGTGTTGAACTGGACCGGTGGTCAGCCTTTTTTGACTCAGAAGGTGTGCCAATTACTGATGACTTCCAGTCAGGTATCTCTGAATGAGCCCTTAAGTATTCCTCCTGGGATGGAACACTTTTGGGTAGACAGTGTGGTTCGCGATCGCATTCTGACCCATTGGGAATCCCAAGATGAGCCAGAGCATCTGCGCACGATTCGCGATCGACTGCTCTACGATGACAACCGTGCAGGCCGTCTGCTCGGCCTGTATCAACGGTGGCTAGAAGGGCAAGCCATTCCCACTGACGATAGCCGCGATCAAATTGATTTACTGTTGAGCGGCCTGATGGTGCGACACGATGGCCATCTCGAAGCCAAAAATCAAATTTATGAAAATGTTTTTACCCTGGAGTGGGTGCAGCGCCAGTTAACCGCTCTGCGCCCCTATTCAGAAATGTTTAATGCCTGGGTAACCTCGCAGCAAATTGACGAATCGCGACTGTTACGGGGGCAGGCACTACATGATGCTCAAGTCTGGGCGCGGGGTAAAAGTCTCAGCGATTTAGACTATCGTTTTTTATCCTTAAGCCAGGAGCAGGAGCAGGAAGAAAATCAGCGAGCCCGGCAGCTAGAAAAAGCACAGGCCGCCAAGCAAACGGCTCGTCTGCAACGCATTCTCTTGGGCCTAACCTCTGGGGCATTGGTAATCGTGTCACTTTTGGGTTTGGCCACCTTTTGGCAATATCGTCGAGCCGTCGGCAGTGAACAAGCGGCCCTTTTAAGCGAACAGGATGCCCGACTCAATGAAATTCGTGCCCTGATCTCATCAGCAGATGGACAGTTTGCCTCTCACCATGAATTAGAGGCCTTGATCGATGCCATTAAAGCCAAGCGTAAGCTTGAAACGCTCCAGGGGGACCATCCTGAACTAACAGCAGAGGCTGATCGCGCTCTAAACCAAATTGTTTACTGGATGAGTGAGCGTAATCGATTGTCAGGACATAAGGGGCCGGTTTTAGGTGTTACCTACAGCCCTGATGGAGAATTGATTGCCACTACCAGTGGAGATACAACGGTTAAGCTTTGGGCCAAGGATGGCCAACTGCTACACACCTTTGAAGATAGCAGCGTAACGTTTGGTGTTGCCTTTCATCCCCAGCGTCCTGTGCTAGCGACAACCAATCTGGACGGCCATCTAAAGCTGTGGGACTTAGATGCAAACTCTCTCTTACAGACGATAGAAGCCCATGAAGGCGCAGCCTGGGATTTGGCCTTTAGCTCCAAGGGAGATTTTCTGGTTTCTGGTGGAGCTGATAAGCAGGTGAAAGTTTGGGACCTAGATGGGACCTTACGTTACACCCTAGGCGGACATGAAGGAATGGTTTGGCAGGTGGCTGTGAGTCCAGTCGAGCAGACGATTGCTTCGGCTAGCCTGGATAACACGGCCAAACTTTGGTCGTCTGCGGGTCAACTCCTGAGTACCCTACGGGGTGCGACTAAAGGCAGTAGTCTTTGGAGTGTGGCCTTTAATCCTGCAGAGGCTACTGTCGCAACCGGAGGCGACGAGGCCGTCATTCAATTGTGGCAACCCAATGGAGACGCCACTAGAACCTTGAAAGGGCATACAAAACGGATTGAGCATTTGGCTTTTAGCACAGATGGCAGAATTCTAGCCTCTGGAGGGTTGGATCAAACCCTGCGTATTTGGGGCAAAAAGGGAATTGCCTGGCGCATTGTCCAAACCCCAGGTGATATTCGCAACTTAAACTTTTCTCCCACTGATAGTCGTTCTGTTGTCATCTCTGGGACAGGCACTACGGCTGAACTCAGACAGTGGGAAACACCTTTGCTTAAGACTATCTTTCTGGGGGATGATTTGTGGGATATTGCGATCAGTCCCAGTGGTGAAAAAATTGTCTCTGGTGATAGTTCTAGGCCTTTGGTCTGGGATACAGAACGCAACATTGTGACTAACCTGGAAGCAGAGCAAGGGACCCTGTTTGGGTTTGATGTTAGCCCAGACGGACAGATGATAGCCGCTGTCGGAACCACTGGCACTGTAAGACTATGGACCCAGGATGGGCAGTTTCTGCGAGATCTAGAGGGCCACGAATTCCAGTCGTGGGATGTTGCCTTTAGCCCCGATAGTCAGCGCATTGCCGCTGGTGCAGAAGATGGCTCCATCCGAATATGGACTGTTGAGGGCCAACTGATCCGTCATTTGAAGGGCCAACAGAGGCGCGTCTATCGGGTCGCCTTTAGTCGAGATGGCCAGCAATTAGTTTCATCGGGGTCTGGAGGCACCGTTCAAATTTGGAATACTACAAACGGTGAGCTGCTCCACGATCTTGAGGCCCATGGTGCAGATATTTTTGCTCTATCGGTAAGCCCTGACGGTCAATTTTTTATCACGGCCAGTGTTGATCAAACCGCTAAGCTTTGGCGCTGGGATGGCACATTGGTCAGGACCTTTGATGGCCATACGAATGGCCTGTTCGGGGTAGATTTCAGCATTGATGGACAAATGGTAGCCACCGCTGGCTCTGATAATACCCTTGTTCTATGGTCTATAGATGGCAACAAAATCAAAACCCTTTATGGCAATGGAGCAGGCTTCAAAAGTGTGAAATTTAGCCCCAATGGAGAATTACTGACCGTTGCTGAAGATGGCAACATTACCCATTGGTCTTTAGATGAGGTGTTGACCTTAAATGAGCTGAGCTATGCCTGCGACTGGATTGCTGACTATTTGCGGACAAAC
The DNA here is from genome assembly GCF_000316115.1 of Leptolyngbya sp. PCC 7375. Lineage (GTDB taxonomy): Bacteria > Cyanobacteriota > Cyanobacteriia > Phormidesmidales > Phormidesmidaceae > Leptothoe. The sequence goes on along the minus strand of NZ_JH993797.1, from coordinate 5,009,408 downwards.
GTTGACGTGGTGGATAGCGATCGCACGCTCTGCCAAGGTTTACCAGGCACTGAAAATAATACCTGAAACTCGCTTGACGCTTGATAACTAACGTCTATAAAAAAGAGTAACAAATTCACTAAATCTAAAGTTGCCTCCTTGAGGAGGCCACTCAGCGAATCATAGATAAAGCAGTAACAAACGCTACCGGTGGAGAAAAGTATTCGAACTGAACAATGATAATAGACAGACCATTATGTATACGCAAGAGTTCTGCCTATATGTTTTGGCATAATTGTCATGAATGTAGTGTAGTCAACCCGACAGAATGATTACTCCTTTAAGAAAAGACTGCTATATAAATTTTCGCAAAAAAGACGGAAAAGTCTGAACACCTGTACAGCAGAAGAAAATTTGAGAGAATTCACTACGCTTGAAACTATGAACTGCTAGTGGTTCACCAGGATTCAAGATTGGGATAAAAGAAGAAAGCAGTCAAATGATTATTATCGCTGAAATCCTACTCATTACTCACGGCTCACGTTCCCATCCAAAACATTAAACCCCACAAAATACAACAATCCATAGCCTTTGCCTAATAGATTACAGCAAAGATTGAGCATGAGTTTTAAGTTAGTCCAACAATTTGCCGATCAATATCTATAGACAACATAGAAAATCTGCTGTGTTGAAAAATGCATTTGTCGGCTACATGTACCGTATTTAAATTATTCGACGAGATCGCTATAGAGATTTGAGAAATAAAGAATGTATCGAAGTATGAACATGTCTAACCAAAAAAGTCGGAAAAGTCGGAAAGCTCTTTATGATTTATTTGAGACCTAATTTTTTATGCGAAAATATTAGGTAGTTTCCTGTAGATTGCCTCCTGTCTTTTTACCTTCTATGAACCCCGATGCAGTTCTTCTTGCCATCGAAGAGTGCCTACTTAAACGTAAACTTACTCCAGCGGAGCGGATTGTTTTAGGGCAAACATGGAATAAGCAAACCTATGATCAAATGGCCCGGCAGTCAGGGTATGGAGATGCCCACCTTAAAGACACAGGCTATAAGCTATGGCGTGCCATATCCCAAGCATTAGGACAACGGGTCACAAAAAAGAGTTTGCTGTTTGTATTACGCGAATACCTAAAAACTGTCTCTATACCTTCAACGACAGCTACAACGTCTACTACATCACCAGTATTAAGTAAACAATTAGGTACAAGCTCGATTCAACCACTATACCCATCTGGGCCATTGCCACCGGGATCTCCACTGTATATTAAGCGTCTGCCCAGCGAAGACTTAGCCTATTCAGAGATCCAGCTTCCTGGTGGGTTTCTGCGCATTAAAGCACCCAAAAAAATGGGGAAAACGTCCCTGGTGTTTCGTCTGATACAATCCGCACACCAATACAGCTATCAGACGGTACATCTCGATTTGCAAACCGTTGATCAAGACATTTTTAGCAGCATTGACACATTCCTAAAATGGTTTTGCACCCAAACCAGTCGAGCCCTAAATTTACCCCCCAAACTCGATGATTATTGGGATGCATCCATGGGACACAAGGTCAGCAGTGAACTCTATTATCAGGAATATCTCCTAGAGAATAGAAAAACACCCATCGTACTGATTATTGGTGCGGCTGAGAGACTGATTGAGCATCCTAAAGTAGCCCAAGATTTTTTCCCACTATTGCGCTCCTGGCATGAAAAAGCTCGATGGAACTTTCTTTGGCGTAACCTTCGTATCGTTATTGTTCATTCTACAGAAATTTACGTCCCATTAAAAATTAATCAATCACCCTTCAATATTGGTCAAGCAATTAAATTGCCCAGATTTACGGCTGATCAAGTGGCCGAATTAGTTGCTCGCTATGGCCTAGAGCAGCGTAATAATACATTGGGAGAAGCCCTATTAGAGTTGGTGGGAGGACACCCATATCTGGTCAATGTTTTTCTCTACCATCTTGCTACCCAGCCTACAGCTCTTACCAGCCTACTCAAAACAGCCTCTACCCCCTCTGGGATTTATGGCACTCATCTACGTAACTATCTAGCTCTGTTGAGAGTAGAACAGAGCCTAGCTACCGCGTTTAAACAAGTGATCTCTTCTGAAGATGGCGTGGAACTAGACGCCGTTACTATGTATCGCCTAGAAAGTCTTGGTCTCATAACAGTCAAAGGCTGTCAGGCTATCCCCAGTTGTGAAGTGTATCGCACATATTTTCAACAGCAGTTGAGTTTTTAAAGGTCAAATTCTTAAGTTATTTGCACTCTATGTTACTCATTGGTAGCTGGCAACCGACTTTTCCGTCTTTACTTTCCCCATGCGCTTTGATTAGATATGTGAGCCAGTCAAAAGAGGCAATCTGGTATTTTTTTAATCGAGAAATTTTTCGATCAGAGAATTAATCTGCACCAGATTTTTAACTACTCTAAGGTGTTAAGGTCAGGTTCTTTTGGGTGCTCGCAGATAGCGAGTTTTGTGCTAGCAACAGTCTAAAATTCAAGGGATTTTTGAGACAATGCGTAGAGTTATTTTTGTCAGAATTCACGCAGTAATTGCAACGGGTATTATTGCGATCTTTGCGGTTTCCGGGTTCCCCGCCTTTTCTCAAGAAGCGGACGGTGAAACAGAATCTACCGAAGAGCAATCTATTTTAGTGGAATCCACCATCGTAGGAGATGTGGATCCAGCCGCAGCGATTACGGTAGAAGATCTGACAATCCCGATTGACCAGCTCGAGTTATTTATCAAACCCTTGACCCTGGAAGAATTACAGGTCGAAGCTGCCGCCTGGTTCTTAATCCTGAAAGATAAAGTTCAAGAAATTAGTCAGACCGAAATTGCCATCAAGCGCCAAAATGAGGCCATTGCCTCTCAGGAAGAAGCGGCCCAGGCGGTGACAGAGGCAGAAGCGGCTCTGGCTGAAGCAGAAGCGGCTCTGGCCGAGGCTTCGCCTGGAACCTCCGAATATGAGAAGGCCACAGAACAACTGGAAACCGCAAAGCAATCTCTTCAGGAAGCCAACCAGGCAGTTGAGAAAGCTGTTGAGACCGGTGACGCTCTAGAGGAGAACGAAGCGCTACAGGAAACCCTGGAGGAAGCTGAGAGTGAGGAAGAGATCACCACTGCTCGGCAAATTCTAGAAGAGGCGAGAAATGAAAGAGATGACCTCACGGCTGGATCGGCGGCCTACGATGTGGCTACGGAGAGGATTGATGCCCTAGACCAGGCTCTCATTGACCTGGAATCAGCAGAGGAAGCACTAGAAGAAGCCGTTCCGGACTCACCCGAACATCAGGAACTAACCGGAGCAGTTGAATCGGCAAGGGCGGCGGTAATTGAGGCTGCCGAGGCCATTTCTGAGGCAGGGCTAGCACCTGAGGAATCCGCCGAGGAAGGAGCAATACAGTCTGAAGAGGCTGGATCAGCACTAGAGAAAATTGCTGCTGACATTGAATCGGCAGAAGAGCAGGCCGATGGGGATAGCATTGAGACTGAAGCAACTTCAGTGATCGAAGTGCAAGTCGGTGGGGATATAGACGCCGCCGATGCTGCAGAAAACTCTGGAGAGCAATTGGAAGGTGTGGCCGAGGAACTGGAGGCCGTGGCCGATGCCGAGTCAGATTTAAAAAATCAACTGGTCGTGAATGTCACCGCTTTGCAAGGGGAGCAAACTGGGCTTGTCGATCGCTTCACCGTGGTTTTAGATGCCCTAGACCAAAAGGGTGGCGATACCACTTCCTATCGAAAATACATTGATGCGGTCAGTGGTATTGAACTTGATATCACGGATACTGAGGGGCTAGGCGTTCGACTGGTTAGCTGGTTGAGATCAGAAGAAGGGGGAATACGCTGGGGGCTGAATCTTGCTAAGTTTGTCGGCATTTTACTAGCCTCGGTGATCGTTTCTCGCTTACTCGCTAGAGTGATTGATCGCGTGCTTACTCGCATTGGTGGAACATCCAATCTATTTCGTGATTTTGCCGTCATGGTGGTTCAACGCGGTGTGCTGGTGACCGGTGCGCTGCTGGCACTGGCATCGCTAGGGGTGAGCTTAGGCCCAATTTTGGCACTGGTTGGGGGTGCAAGTTTTGTATTAGCTTTTGCGCTCCAAAGTAATTTAGGCAATTTTGCCAGTGGGCTCATGCTGCTGGTGAATAAACCCTTTGATGTGGGTGATGAAGTGAAAGTTGCCGGGTACTGGGCGTATGTAGATTCGATTTCCATAGCCAGTACCAAGCTGAAAGCCTTTAATGGAAGTGTAGTGACTCTGCCGAATAATACCGTTTGGGGCGGTGACATCATTAACTTCACCCATTCAGACATTCGGAAACAGATGATTTACATCTATGTCAAGTTCACCCAAGATCTGGATAAGATCTACCAGATGTGGATAGAGCTTGCCGCATCGCATCCACAAGTTTTAGATGATCCTGCACCGGGTTGGTTTCCCTGGAATGGCCATTATGACTACCATATTTGTGTCGGCTTGTCGGCATGGACTAAAACAGATGTCTATTGGACTGTGTATATTGAATTGCTGAAAGAGTTGCAAATACGACTTGACAAGATGGGTATTGAGTTAGCGGCTCCTGTTCAAGAAATTAAGTTTGGCCAGAGTGCTGCTGACACAATGGCAACTCAACTATCATCTGCTGTAGCCAGTCAACTACCGTCCACACAACCATGAAGCTAATGGCTTGTGATGAGTGAAAAGGTTCTCCTAAGTCAATAATTGTTGGCACAATTGATGGGGGTACGGCACCTGTTTTGACCTATGAAATGAAAACCTTTGTCTGCAAAGACTACTGGAACTTCTATCGGAAATATGGGGAAAACCCTTACCCTATAGAGTTAGTTGAAAAAGTGGCAAAAGCCCTTGATAACCTTCAAGAAGTGATTGAGGGAGAGGGGGCATTGTCCGACTACCAGAACCGGTCGATTATGCTGATCATGTTTTCAAAACCCCTTATTTTGAGTCGGTCGGGTTCTTTAACGCTGATGTCATAGATGTCTTACTTGTCGATGGCGACGAGATCATTAAGGCACCCATGTCTCAACGATGTCGCTATTTCGAGTTCTTGCGTTATCGACCAATGGGGTCTCACTAGAAGCTGTGAATTCTCTCATAGAGTATATGCATACATTTGCCAAAACAATTCATAGTTTTGCGTGATGGGCGGATAAGAAGTCTTCAATCATGGTGAATGTGGATGCAGTCCAGAAGATTTTTTTCTCTCAGTTTTTAAGTAGAGGAAGTATATATGTTGATGGAGAAAATTTTAGAGCAATATCGTCTACTGCTGCCCTGGAACAATACTGTCGCAGAGTCTCCAGATTATCCGTGTATCCATCAATTATTTGAATCTCAGGTGGAACGGACTCCTGATGCAGTAGCCGTAGTATTCGAGGATCAATACCTCACCTATCGAACGTTGAACGGTCGTGCCAACCAACTTGCAAACTATTTGCAAGGGCTGGGGGTAGGGCCAGACGTGTTAGTGGGGCTTTGCATCGAGCGCTCTTTAGACATGGTTGTCGCCATGCTGGGGATCCTGAAAGCAGGGGGCGCTTATGTGCCCTTAGACCCTGTATATCCAAGTGAGCGTTTAGCCTATATGTTGGCTAACTCGCAAGCATCGGTGTTGTTGACTCAAACCCAATTCCTGGAACAGCTGCCCGATGGTGAAGCGCAGGTTGTTTGTATAGAGGCCGCCAGGGAAGCCATATCGACCCAAAGCGATCGCAATCTCCCCAATTGCACGATCCCAAATAATTTGGCTTATGTCATTTACACTTCCGGTTCTACAGGAAAGCCAAAAGGTGTGATGATGGAGCATGGTGCCCTAGTCAATCTAATCTGTTGGCAGCTAGAACAAACAGCCCTGTCCCAAAATGCCAAAACTCTACAATTTTCTCCCATCAGCTTTGATGTCTCGTTTCAGGAAATTTTTACCACCTGGTGTGGAGGTGGAACGCTAGTTTTAATTTCAGAGGAAGTGCGACGAGATCCCATAGCCTTGTTGCATTTATTGACGGATAGAGAAATAGAAAGACTATTTCTACCCTTTGTTGCCTTGCAGCAACTTGCCGAAGTCGCCAAGAGTTTTAAGGTGTTGCCGAGGCGATTGGGAGAGATCATTACAGCGGGGGAACAGTTGCAGGTCACTGAGGCGATTGTTTCCTTTTTCTCCCAATTGCCGAATTGTACACTCCACAACCAATACGGTCCTTCAGAAACCCATGTGACAACAGCCTTGACACTGCAAGGTTTACCCCAGGATTGGCCAACCTTGCCGCCCATTGGTTGTGCCATCAACAATACTGAGGTTCACCTGCTAGATGAGTCCCTACAACCCGTTCCCATTGGCGTGGCCGGGGAGCTATATGTGGGGGGGGCTTGTTTGGCGCGGGGTTATATCAATCGAGATGAACTCACCCATGAGAGATTTATTCCGAACCCCTTCAGCCCAGAATTTTCTCCCCGTCTATACAAAACCGGTGACTTAGCCCGTTACCTGCCTGATGGCAACATCCAATTTCTCGGTCGCATCGATGCTCAAGTAAAAATTCGCGGCTATCGCATTGAACTTGGAGAGCTTGAGGTGGTGTTGAGCCAATATCCAACGGTGAAACAAGCTGCAGTGATCGCTCGGGAAGATAGTCCAGGGGGCAAACGCCTGGTTGCTTATGTGGTGCCGGTTGCTGAAGGAGCAGAATCGCCAAAATTAGAGGGTCGCATTGAGACAGAGCAGGTTCAGCAATGGAAAAAAATCTGGGACGAAGCTTACGGTCAGCCTGCCAATGATTGGGAGTCAGGCTTTCATATGGGTGGCTGGTACGACACCTACACTGGGAAAGCTCTGCCAGAGAAGCAGATACGAGAATGGGTTGACTTTACAGTCAAACGAATTCTATCCCTAAATCCTCAGCGAGTACTGGAAATTGGCTGCGGTACAGGGTTGCTACTATTCCAGATTGCACCCCACTGCCAGAATTACTGCGGCACCGACATTGCCTCCGAAGGGCTTAACTATATTGAGCACCAAATTCAGGGTAGCCCTTTAGAGGCATCGGTAGCCCTGTGTCACAGTGCAGCGGATGAACTTGAGGGCATGGATGCCGACTCCTTTGACACGGTGGTGATTAACGGAGTTGTCCAGTTTTTCCCAAATGTAGACTACCTGGTGCGCGTGGTTGAACGAGTTGTCCAGTTAGTGCAACCAGGCGGCACGATTTTTATTGGGGATGTGGAGAGCTTTCCCTTGCTGGAGGCTTTCCACACATCGGTGCAATGGACTCAAGCCTCTGCTTCCTTATCGACAGTGGAACTGCGCGATCGCATTCAAAAGCAAACGGCACAAACTCAAAAACTTGCGATCGCACCAGAATTCTTTGTGGCCCTGAAAGAGCATTTGCCTCAAATTAGCCATGTGGAAATTCAACTTAAGCGGGGGCGTTATCAAAATGAACTAACTCGCTTCCGTTACGATGTAGTTTTGCACCTAGGCAAACAAGTCTCTCCTGCTGCCCCGTCTCCCGTTTCCCTCAACTGGCAGCAAAATAATTTAACGGCAGCAACCGTTCGCCAGCAACTGATAGAGGCCTCCCCAGAGATACTCATTGTCACCCATGTGCCCAATGCCAGAATTTGGGCAGATGTGAAGGCAATGGAACGATTAGCCAATTCTGATTGTCCTGAAACCGCAGGAGAACTGCGCCAACAGATTTCTCCAGAAGGAATTGAACCAGAAGACTGGTGGGAATGGCAGTCTGAGATCCCTTATCGGATTAACATTAGCGGGTCTGGTGATGGAGGCGAAGCTTACTATGATGTGGTGTTCGTGCGAAACGATATCAACATCATTGCAGACAGTACGATCATTTCCCCTCCACAAAGCGGACTGCAAAATTGGAGTGCTTATGCCAATCAGCCATACATTGGCTTCAAACCCAGTCAATTAATTCCTCAGTTACGGGATTTTCTCACAGAAAAGCTGCCGGATTATATGATGCCTTCGGCATTTGTCATTCTAGACACATTGCCCCTGACACCTAGTGGAAAAGTAGATCGACGAGCCTTACCAGCTCCCGATAGATCTCGTCCGATTCTAGATGTAGAGCTACTGGCACCGCGAACACCCACAGAAGAAATTCTCGCAGCCATTTGGACAGAAGTTTTAAACCTCAATGAAATAGGAGTATCCGATAACTTCTTTCTCTTAGGAGGGGACTCTATTCAGGCGACTCAAATGATTTCACGGGTACGGGATACATTCAAAATTGAACTGTCGCTGCATCGGTTGTTTGAATCTCCAACAGTGGCAGAACTTAGTGAAGATATTTTAGGCGCAAGTCGTCAACAACTCGCTGCGATCAAACCTATTCCACGGGAGGGAGATTTACCCCTATCTTTTGCCGAGCAACGATTATGGTTTTTAGATCAACTGCAAGAAGGAAGCACAACTTATAACGAACAAGAAGCGTTACGTCTGACCGGTTCATTGCAGATGGAAGCGCTACAGAGAGCGGTGCAAGCAATCGTCCGCCGTCATGAGGTATTACGCACTAATTTTCAGGCTGTGGATGGCTCGACCGTGCGGGTGATTCGCTCTGAATTAGACTTAAAGATGCCCATTGTTGATTTACAGCAATTGCCAACCGAAAGACAACTCGCGCAAGTGCAACAGTTGGGTAAGCAAGAAATTCAGAAATCCTTTGATCTCGCAAACGATCCCCTACTGCGAGTGACTTTATTGCAGTTGGCGACCCATGATAATGTGCTGTTGCTCACCATGCACCACATGATTACGGATGGTTGGTCAACGGGGGTATTTTGTCATGAATTGGCAGCACTCTATGGGGCATTTGTTCAAGGGAAACCATCACCGTTACCCCCACTGCCCATCCAATATGCAGACTTTGCTGGCTGGCAGAGACAACCTGCGACTGCTGAAGTTCTAGCACCTCAACTAGATTACTGGAAACAACAGTTAGCAGGAGCGCCACCTCTGTTAGAACTGCCCACGGACTACCCTCGTAAAACGGTGCAGACCTCCCAAGGAAGCAAAGAATTTTTTGAGCTTGGGGGCGAACTCACGGAAGAACTTAAGCGTCTGAGTCAAGAAAATGGCGTGACGCTATTTATGACGCTATTTGCCGTGTTTAGCACCTTACTTTATCGCTATAGCAACCAGGCCGATATTCTTGTGGGCACGCCTATTGCTAATCGCAACCGCAGCGAACTAGAAGGACTCATGGGCTTTTTTGTGAATACGCTGGTGTTGCGATCGCGCTTTGAAGCCAATCCCACTTTCGCTGAATTATTAAATCAGGTACGGCAAACTTCTTTAGATGCTTACGCTCATCAGGATGTTCCGTTCGAGCAGTTGGTGGAGGCCTTACAACCGGAACGCAGCCTCAGCTACACACCCATATTTCAGGTGATGTTTGCCCTGCAAAATGCGCCGATGGCCACTCTGGAGTTACCAGAAGTAAGTTTCAACTGGCTGCCTCTCGAAAATGCCAGAGCCCCGTTTGATTTGTTCTTGTCCATGGAGGAGACAGAAACGGGGTTGAGTGGATATTGGGAATATAATCGCGATTTATTTGAGACAGCCACCATCCGTCGGAGCATAGGGCATTTTCAGACGTTGCTTGCAGCGATTGTGGCTACCCCCCAAATAGGTATTGACGAACTGCCCTTGTTGACCGCAACAGAACGCCATCAGTTGCTCGTCGAGTGGAATAATACCCACACTGAATATTCCCAAAATCAGTGCATTCATCAGTTGTTTGAAGCACAGGTGAAACGCAGTCCGGATGCCGTGGCAGTTGTTTTTGAAAACGAACAACTGACCTATCAAGAGTTGAACGATCGCGCCAACCAACTCGCCCATTACTTGCAAAGCTTGGGCGTTGGGCCAGAGGTCTTGGTGGGGATTTACATCGAGCGATCCCTTGAAATGGTGGTGGGATTGTTAGGCATTCTCAAAGCCGGTGGGGCTTATGTACCGTTAGATCCTAATTATCCATCCGAACGCCTCGCCTATATTCTTGATAACTCCCAAGCAACGGCCCTAGTTACTACCCACCCATTAGCTGCCCAATTGCCCTGCTTACCTGAGCATCTCATCCAGTTAGATAATGACTGGGAAGTGATCTCTACCCACCGCACGGATAATCTCCAATCCAATGGCCAACCGGATAACTTAGCCTATGTCATTTATACCTCCGGCTCTACCGGAAACCCCAAAGGCGTAGAAATCTGCCATCAATCTCTCGTTAACTTTCTCTGTTCAATGGGTGTAACCCCAGGATTAACAGATACTGATGTGGTCTTAGCGGTTACGACCCTTTGTTTTGATATTGCTGCCCTAGAGATTTACTTACCGCTCATCGTCGGCGCAAAAACGATTGTCGCCAGTCGAGACGTCGCTGCTGATGGCCAGCGACTGGCAGCAGAATTAGAACGCTCCAGTGCGACAGTGATGCAAGCCACCCCAGCAACCTGGCAGATGCTGCTGGCGGTCGGTTGGTCGGGTAAGCGATCGTTGAAAATTATCTGTGGTGGCGAAGCCTTATCGATGCAGCTCGCCGCTAACCTGCGAGAAAAAGGGGATTCTGTGTGGAACCTATATGGCCCGACAGAAGCGACCGTTTGGTCAACGGTTTGCCCAGTGAGCACTTTAGATGCGATAGAGCATCACAAAGATATTGCAGTCTCGATCGGAACTGTGATCGCCAATACTCAAATCTATCTTCTCGATCGCCATCGCCAACCCGTCCCCATCGGTGTATCGGGGGAACTCCACATTGGCGGTGCAGGATTAGCCCGAGGTTATCTCAACCGTCCCGAATTAACTGACGCCAAGTTTATCCCCAACCCTTTTAGTCACGAACCCGGCTCTCGCCTCTACAAAACCGGCGATTTAGCTCGTTACCTTCCCGATGGCCACATCGAATTTATCGGACGCATCGACAACCAAGTAAAAATTCGAGGCTTCCGGATCGAACTCGGAGAAATTGAAGCAGCTTTAACTCAACACCCAGAAGTTCGCTCAGCCATCGTTATTGCCAGGGAAGACTCTCTGGGTGAAAAACGCCTCGTCTCCTATATCGTGACTCAAGAAGAACTCACAGGTGTGGATTTGCGCAGTTTTCTGAAAAGCAAGCTACCCAACTATATGGTGCCTTCTGCTTTTGTCTTTTTAGAGGCAATCCCTCTAACGCCCAATAGCAAAATCGATCGCCGCGCCCTACCTACACCTGATGCCGACGATATCTCCGATCGGTCTGGTTTTATCCCCCCTCGCAATTCAGCAGAACTGCAACTGTCTCAAATTTGGTCAGAGGTTCTTCATCTCAGTTCTGTTGGCGTTACCGACAACTTCTTTGACTTAGGCGGTCATTCCCTACTAGCCATGCGTTTGATGGCCCGTATTGAACAGCAATTGGGCATTCATCTACCGTTGACAACACTGTTTACCGAACCCACCATCGAAAGTCAAGCTACTTTGCTAAACTCTCACGGCGATGTTCGATCCTCTTCTCCTGTGGTTCCCATTCAACCGTCAGGAGAGTTGCCGCCCTTATTCTGCGTACATCCCATTGGCGGCAACGTTCTCTGCTATGCAGAATTAGTCCGACATCTGGGTAACAATCAACCGCTCTACGGCTTGCAGTCTTCGGGGGTATCTGGTGCGTCAAACCCCTTAGCCAAAATCGAGGAGATGGCAGCGACCTATATCAAAGCCTTGCAAGAAATTCAGCCCAATGGCCCGTATTATTTGGGAGGGTGGTCGATGGGAGGTGTCATTGCCATAGAAATGGCACAACAGTTGCAAAACGCTGGGCAAGCAGTGGCGCTCGTTACTTTAATCGATAGCTATGCCCCCAGTGCCATGACCGACCTAGACTCCATGAATGAAGTCTCTTTAGCCAATTCTCTAGCAGCGGATTTAAGTGGTTTATTGGGAACAGAACTGCCCCTGGCACAACTCAATCTGACGCAACTCCAGCCTCAAGAACAATTACAGCACATCTTCTCCGTAGCCAAACGTCTGAATCTCTTACCGCCGGAGGTTGGCATGGAGCAAATGGAGCAGTTGTTTCAAGTTTTCAAAGCCAACCGAGTTGCCCTAGGGAACTATCAACCCCAGCCTTATTCGGGGCGGGTTGCCCTGTTTTGTGCGAGTTCCTCGACAGAGCAAGATCGAGGTTGGCGTTCAATTATGACCGGTCAGTTTGAAACCTATACGATAGAGGGCGACCATTACGAGATCATGAGATCGCCCTCTATCCAAGTTCTTGCCAAAGAACTGACTGATTGTCTGCGTCGATGCCTCCACGGCGCTGATAAATTCTCAGAGTCAATTTAAGAATAAGAGTTGATGGAGATAATACAGCAATGAAATCCCCGGTCTGTAGCTATAACGAATGGGATCCTCTGGAGGAAATAATTATTGGAACAATTGATGGGGTGACGGCACCTGTTGTGACCCATGAAATGAAGACCTTTGTCCGAGAAGATATTGGTGGGCTACAGCAATTGGGAGAAATAAATCACAAGAAAGCTTTTAAACTTTTACAATTTTGAGGAGTGAGATTATGAATACAAGCACTATTCAATCCCAGGAAACGGATGAGTTGAGTAGCTTTGATGCCATCAAGGAGGCCCACACACTTTTAGGAGATCCCGAGAATATCAGGCAGTATTACGAAAAATGGGCTAAAGCGTATAACCAGGATGTCTCGAATGAGATGTATTCTGGGCCAGAATACATCTCTGTCTATTTTGATATGCTACCGAAACAAGATAGTAAATTTTTGAATTTGCGGGATCCCGCCATTAAAATTCTGGATTCAGGATGTGGCACAGGACTGGTTGGGGTAGCCTTACGTCATCGAGGATATCAGCACATAGACGGGTTTGATCTCTCTCAAAATATGGTACGTGAAGCTGAATCTACTCAGGCTTATCGTACATTGACAGGTAACTGCGACATGACTCAGCGTATCGTCGCCTATCAAGATAACTCCTATGATGCCACAATTAGTTGTGGTGTTTTTACCTTAGGTCATGTCCCTCCCACTGCTATCGAAGAAATGATTCGCGTGACTAAACCGGGAGGATTAGTTGTGGTGAGTACTCGCAAGAGCTACTATGACAGCACAGATTTTCAAAGTGTGTACAAGCGTCTCCAAACTGAGAAAAAAGTAACTCTGGTTAGCTACATCATGGATGGCCCTTACATTGCAGAAGAAGGTGCTCACTACTGGGCTTTTAGAGTGAGCTAGGGAATTTGAGTGTGCATTAGTTTATTTATTAAGTCTTTAGAAATCACACAGAATGTCCATAACTCAGCCTATGAATGCAGTTCTTCTCACTGGCTATGGAGGACCAGAAAAGCTGGTCTACACTCAGGTGGTCAGACCTATGCCTCAAGAGGGAGAAGTGCTGATTCAAGTCGGAGCGTGTTCTCTAAATAATACGGACTTAAATACGCGCACAGGCTGGTACACAGCAGAAAGCGACTTTGAGGCAGTTCTTCAAGATACTGCCTTAAAAGTTGTCGATGATTCAACGGCTTGGGGACAAACTCCGATCCAGTTTCCTAGGATACAAGGGGCTGATATTGTTGGTAAGGTCAGCGATTTGGGCGATAACGTTGATCCCAGCTTACATAGACAGCGAGTGATAGTTGATCCCTGGATTCGAAATCAATCTGGGATAAGCGATCGCTACGTTGGCAGTGAACTAGATGGTGGCTTCGCAGACTATGTTGCTATTCCAGCCTCTAATGTGTATCCAATTCATTCATCCCTGTCCGACGTTGAGCTAGCCTGTTTCCCCTGTGCTTATTCCACCGCTGAGAATATGCTAGTTAAAGGGCGTGTCACGGCTGCCGATACGGTACTCATTATGGGAGCTTCTGGAGGTGTAGGTAGTGCGCTTATTCAGTTGTGCAAACTGAGGCAAGCCAACGTTATTGCTATTGCGAGCGGTAGTAAAAAAGAGTTTGTCCAACAGCTTGGAGCAGACATTGTTTGTGAACGATCCCAAAGATTGAGTGAGGTTTTAGCCGATTACCCCATAACGGTTTGCTTAGACACGGTTGGTGGAGCTTATTTTTCACAGTTGCTAAAAATGCTGAAAGTGAGGGGGCGATATATCACTTGTGGTGCCATTGGTGGACCGTTAGTTGAACTTGATTTGCGCGATCTCATCTATAAGGATTTAGAGATGATCGGTGCAACCCGTATGGAGGCAATCGTATTTCAAAATCTAGTTAACTACATCAACCAAGATCGATTGAGACCAGTCGTCGCTAAAACATTTTCTCTTGAACAAATTAAGTTGGCTCAAGCATTCTTTCAACATAAAAAATTTTGTGGGAAAGTTGTGATTAAACTAGATCTCAGAGATTGATATGTGTTTACCCACTAATCAAATTATTTTGACTCAGGAAGATAGAGTCTTCTTCTTGGAGAATGGCTTTATTAAGCTGAAAAATTTCCTGACTCAGAAATCGCTTGATCGGCAAGGAGTTTGACTTTCAGTATGCTTCGAAGACAGAAGAGTTTTTGTTAAAAACAATAAAATAGAAGATGATTTTGACCTGGGTGATGCACTTTTTTTAGATAAATTTATATGGCATAAGAGCTGTCTCCTTAAAAAAAACGCATTATCATCCAGAAAGGCTTATTTGATGCGTCTGGTCGATAGTCAGGCTCGTTACTCGAAAGTATTCCTGGAGGGAGTCTACTCTTTACTCCAAGCTACTGGGAATGATCTCCAAACTGACCTAGGAGATCGGTTAGCAAACGTTCTCAAAGAAGGTCAATTGATTTCTGAAGCAGGAAAATTATATGTGAACAGATGAGTAAACAAAAAATTGCTTACATTGGCACAGGTGCCATGGGTAAACAGCAAATCTTTAAGCTGCTTAAGGATGGTTATCAAGTTCAAGTCTATGACAAGTATAGGGATGCGGCAGATTCAGTCGTGGCAGCAGGGGCTGTTTGGAAAGATAGCCCCAAAGAAGCTGCCCATAACGCGGATCTAGTCATTACCAATCTGCCTTTACCCCATCATGTTTTAGAAAACATGTTAGGTCATGACAAACCGGGTGCTCTTGAAGGGATGAAGTCTGGTGCAACCTGGTTAGATTTTTCCACAACCGATTACCACAATACTCAACACATTGCCAAAGAAGCGACCAAGCAAGGTGTATTTAGCTTAGAATCTCCGGTTAGTAACCTCTCTCATATGGGTGTGGACTTTTGTAATGTCAGCTTCTATGTCAGTGGTGATAAAGAAGGCTATGACATGAGCGAGGAAGCCTTGAATTCTATGGGCAAGATTTCCTTTTTCGTCAGCAATACCATTGGTGAAGCCCAAACTGTAAAACTGCTGACAAATCTCCTGTTTTATACCCAAATGGCAACTCTGGGAGAGGTGTATATGATTGCCAAAACCAATGGTATTCCTTTGCTTTGGATGTGGGACTATATTCGCGCATCCCAAGGAAATAGTGTAGTGACAGAGCAAGTAACTCCCTTCATTTTTGATGGCAGTTATGACTATTCTTGTTCCTTAGAAATTACGGTCAAAGACACAGATTTAACAGTAAAATTAGCCGATGAGTTAAATGTTCCTTTACCCATAGGTAGAATTATTGAAGAACGTTACCGAGAGGCTGGAGAAAAATATGATCCCCCCCATGATAATCATGTGAAGGTAACTAAATTAATTGAAGAAGATAATAATATTGATTTAAGAATACCTGATTTTACCGCTCCTTCTCCCTATGGCTTAAATCGTAGTTATGTTCATTCAACAGAAAGAGTAACGGATAGTTTTGGTCGAATTAAGCCTTTACCCTATCAGTTAAAGTACGATGATCCAGAAGCTTTAGAAGATGAGAGGTTAATGGATATGGCTAAATCTCTAACAGATTTTCTGGCGTATATCAATTATTTGAGCTTAGGAGAAGCCAATCACTTAGGAAAAAATATGGGATTGAGCGATGAATTATTAGTAGATGTGATTCGTTGGAGTGTTGGAACTTGTTGGATATCTGATAACCTTGACGCCTATCAACCTAATCCAGCGGTTGTAGAGAAGATAAAATCTTTTGATTTTGGCAGCAAGGCAAAGCTTCCTGTCATTACAAAAATTTTGGCACATCTAAGCAGTTAAGGTTTTATTTTAAAACCTTAACTCTATGGTTCATTCCTTAAACCAATAAGAAAAGTAAGCTCATCATAAGACCTTGATCAAGTGATAATTTTGTGAAACTTACTTTTTAAGCAGGTCTCTGAATATCTCTTGATATCGAAGCAGGTCCTTTAGCGGTTCTTTTCATTGGTAGGGCCTCTTCAAAGGGCCTTTGGGAGCTGTTAGGCAGAGGTTGTCGAGATATGACAACTTTTTAACGATGCGAAAACAAGCAACAATTTTGTGTATCTAGGCAAAGCTTGAAGCAATCATGAAAATCACAAAGATTACGGTATACCAAGTAACCTTGCCTCTGGAGCATCCCTATTGGTTATCAGGAGGTAGGCTATATTTCGACAAGTTAGACTCTACCATTATCGCCATTGACACAGATGCAGGTATCCGAGGTTGGGGGGAAGGCTGCCCTTGGGGGGTGACCTATTTACCTGCATTTGGGCGCGGCATTAGGGCTGGACTAGAAGAGCTAGCCCCTCACCTGATAGGACTCGATCCAAGGCGTACCGATTTTATCTATCGAACTATGGATGTTGCCTTGCCGGGACATCCTTACATTAAGTCAGCGCTGGATATGGCCTGTTGGGATATCTTAGGAAAGGCGACAGAATTGCCGCTGTGCGAACTCTTTGGGGGACGTATTGACCAAGCGATTACGATCCAAAATTCTGTTCCTACGGGCACTCCAGACGAAATGATCGAATCGATCAAGCGAGGTCAAGCGAGGGGAGAAAACGTTCACACTTGTAAAATTGGCGCAGATGTTGCCAAAGATATTGAGAGAATTCAAGCAATTGGTGCTTATTTACCGGCCAATGAAAGTGCAACCTTTGATGTGAATCGAGCCTGGTTAGTTGATGATGCCATGCGGGTAATGAATGCTGTAACAGAGTCCATTTTATATTTTGAACAACCCTGTGAAACTTATGAAGAATGTCTACAGGTGCGTAAGATGACCTGTCATCCCATCATTCTAGATGAGTGTATTCAACGTTATGGGGATATTGTCCGGGCTCAAGCAGATAATGCCTGTGAGGCAATTGGCTTGAAGGTTAACCGAGTTGGAGGATTAACTAAGGCCAAGCGTATCCGAGATTTTTGTGTAGAAACAGGGATTCGGATGAATATTGAAGAAACAGGTGGTAGTATTATTGCCGACACAGGTGCAGTCCATCTGGCTCAATCTACACCCGCTACCCATTTACGGGCAACTTGGTTATGCCATTCCATGCTAACGGTTGATACTGCTATTGGTGGCGCTCGAAATCAGGGTGGAAAAACCTATGCTCCAGAAGCACCTGGATTAGGGGTGGCACCGAAACTTGATGTGTTAGGTGAGCCGGTATCCATATATCAATAATGATTCCTATGGCTATCTTACCTATACTTTCATTGGCAAAACTGAAAAACATTGATGCTTCAGGTTTAGGAAATGACGAACACAAGCGTCTTTATGATGTCTGTTATGAGCATGGATTTTTCTATTTGAGCGATCATGATATTTCTAGTGACTTAGTTCGGCAAACAGTTGATGTCTCTCACTCCTTTTTTCAACTGCCTTTGGAAAAGAAAAAAGCTTATGGTCAAGATAAACAAATTATTTATCCCAAAACCTCTAGAGGCTATGTTCCCCTCTATGGCGAAACTCTTCATGAAGACGTTGGGCCTGATCCTAAAGAAGTTTTTGACCTTGGGTTAGAGCGTCCACTTTCAGATAAACCATTTACAGGCCCAAACCTAATGCCTGATGATGCGGTGTCTCCTGGATTTTCTGCATCCCATTATCAACTTCAACGGGAGATCATGACCAAAATTGTCCCGCCTCTTTTAAGGGCGTTGGCTGTTGCTTTGAACCTTGAAGCAGATTGGTTTGCTCCTTTTTTTGATGATCCAATCCTCATCCACCGCACCATTTATTATCCTGCTGAATGTGGCATTGCTGGAAAACATACAGATAATGGAATCTTCACGGTGTTAATTCAAGAATCTCTTCCAACCCCATCTCTACGGGTTTTTACAAAAGATGCATGGATTGATGCCCCATGTTTAGACGATACATTTGTCATTAATTTGGGAGATATGCTGCAACTGTGGACAAATGGCTTGTTTGTCAGTACTCCCCATAAAGTCATTCATACAGGTTCCAGTAGTCGCATTTCTATTCCTTTCTTCATATACCCTAATATTGATTCAATTATTGAACCAATGGGAACGGATGAGACACTCAATTCTACTGATATTATGCTGAAAAACTTCAATTCAATCTGGGTAACCAAATCAGGCGCAGGTCGAGCCAGGGAATTAAAATAAGCCGAGTGTTTTATGTCATATCCCTCTTTTACCACTCTGGTTAGATAAAAATTAAGCTGAGAGTAATCCTGATTATTCTCAAATATATGTCTACCTCCAGAAATGCCCATCCACCATTAGATTTGTAGACGACTATTGCCAACTATTTGCGGAATGATTTCCTAAAGTGCGTGTTCATTTCACGACCAACGTTGTACCTGCCGTGAGACTCAGTATTCTGAAATTGGGGATATCTTGGACACAGTTGTTATCAATGCGATATGCAGTCTAACCCTCTTCGAACAAGGGATAACCTATCCCCATTAGACGGAACCAGTGTCAGCACATTCACATTGGTTTAGAGGACAAGCTATCAATTCCTCCAATTCCGAAGTTTTCATTCTTCTTCATGTCTAATCTAGTTCAATTCACAATCAATTAACCGAACAATCAGACTTTACTTTTGGCTGACCTACGAGTTTAAATGATGTAGGACACTGTAGAAAATTCTTCTCTGATTTCTATAGGAAACGCCTGAATAAGAACGCTATGCATCATGTCACTATCTTGGGATCTGGAAAAATCGGATCCGCGATCGCTAAGCTCCTACATCGAAGCGATGATTACAACGTGCTGGTTGGCGATATTGATAGTCAATCCTTAGATCATTTATCTGCGCTAGTGCCAGTTAACACATCCGTTATTGATGTCACTGATGAAGCTGCGATCGCGGAAAAGTTAGAGAATCAAGATTGTGTTGTTTCTGCTTGTCCCTATTGGGTCAATCCAGGAATTTCCCGTGCCGCAGCAAAAGCTGGGGTCAGCTATTTCGACCTAACCGAAGATATCGCAACCACCAATGCCATTCGGACTGTTGCTGAGACGAGTTCTGCTGGCTTGGTCTTTGTGCCCCAATGTGGTCTAGCTCCAGGATTTATTAGTATCCTTGCCCATCATCTGTGCAGCTACTTTGAGAGACTTGACGAGGTCAAAATGCGGGTTGGTGCTCTGCCTCAATATCCTTCCAATAAGATGATGTACAACCTTACCTGGTCTACAAAGGGGCTCATTAACGAATACTGTAACCCTTGTGATGCTATTCGCAACGGTCATAAAATCGAGGCGATTCCCTTGGAAGAGGTGGAGTATTTCTCCCTAGATGGCATCAATTACGAAGCGTTTAATACGTCTGGCGGGCTAGGAACTCTATGCGAGACTCTCGATGGCAAGGTGCGCACTCTTAACTACAAAACTGTACGCTATCAGGGTCATCGTGATCTCATGGCCTTTTTAATCAACGAATTACGTTTAAGCGATCAACGTGACCTACTTAAAGAAATTTTTGAACGGGCCATTCCCACTACTCAGCAAGATATAGTAGTTAGCTTCTGCACCATTAGTGGCTGGCGTAACGGTCGTTTAGAACAAATCAGCGATGCCCGCAAGATCTACCCGCTGAATTTATATGGAGAAACCCTGAGTTCTATCCAGATCTCAACAGCTGCCTCTCTTTGTGCAGTCATGGATATGTATCTCAATGGCAAAATTCTCCAAAGTGGTTTCGTAAAACAAGAGCAAATCAATCTAGATGATTTTCTCGCAAACCGTTTTGGTCGTTACTACATCGAGACCAGCAAGATGTCCCAAGATCCCATGCTTTACATTGATTAGAAAACGAGAGAAGGCACAAATAATATCAAGTTAACAACTTTCAGATAGTGAATATTGATGAGGGAAATGCCTGAAACACTACCCAATGAGTGGTTGAAATGGATTTGCTCTAGTCAGAATCCAAATGAGCTACGTAGGAACTACGATCAGTGGGCCGCTACCTATGAAATAGATGTGAGTGGTGTATGGAAACCGGTTCCATTAGCCGCAGCTCTCATGCTTTCAGAGCAGATAAGCAACAAACGAGGCGTGATCTTGGATGTTGGGGTTGGTACAGGTCTGGTGGGTATGGCCTTGGCAGAATTGGGATTCGACGATTTGATAGGTATTGATATCTCGCCTGGGATGTTAGAACAAGCCGCTGAAAAAAGGATATATCGTTCCTTGATTTGCTGTGCCATCGGTGATGAACGATTCGGGGATCTAGAGCGGGTAAATGGCATTATTGCCACAGGTGTATTTGCTGAAACTCATGCTGGTTCAGCGGAGCTAAGAGTGTTACAAGAAAGAATTGAGCCTGAAGGTGTCTTGGTTTTCACTGCACGTCGGAGCTTTCTGTCTAAACTCCAGGGCGTCCTTGATCAGCCAGGGTGGACGCTGATTGATACTAAAGTGATGCCGATTTATGACGATCCGGTGCATGTTCTCGCCTATAGAATTTACGCTTAATTTAAGGTGGAATGTGAGAGATTGCCTAGGCCAATACTCGATGTCTATGCACACAGCACGACTAGAGCGTAAAACAAAATCATCTTTGTGAACAATGAGTTCAGAATTGCAAAAACTCGAATGCATTAATCAGGAACTGGAAAAGCGCGGTGCTATTGACCGTCATCAGTTATTGGAAATGAACGTGCTTCGAGAGAGCCAAGAGTTGGTTCATCGAGTCGGGGTAACCCATGGGGTTGGTCAACAATTACCATTCACAAAGCTATACTTACCAATGGCTTTCACAGGTATCTTAGAACCCAAGAAGTCAGTCAATGAAACCCATCGCGCCATCCAAATTCTGTTACCAGGCACAGGCACCACGTTCTCTGTAGCTGAGACACTCTGTGATGTTGCAGGAACCTTTCATGGGCGCAAAAGCAAGAACCGTGGAGGGGGGCGCAAAAGTAACCAAAGTTTGCTAACTCAATTACTGCCGGGGGATGAAACGTTCCGTGTGGCCTCTTTTCCCACTGATCTACCACTGAATGGCATGGGGTCGGATGCCCCATTTGAATTTGCTAGTAAGCAGGGACTAATGACGGTAATGCGTCATGTGCATCTTGTATTGTCACGACTTTATCCCGATCGTCCAGTTTTTATGGCTGGACGTAGCCAAGGCGGTGTAGCGGCTATTTTGTATGCTCAGCATTATGAGGATCTAGCTGGGGCAATTGCGATCAATCCGCCCCATCCCGACCCTGAATTATTTCAATTCACTGTTCAATACTTAGAGGATAAGGCCAATGTTTTGGCTGATCTCCTCCATGCTCCAGGGGTGACCCTACATGATCGGAGTTGGGAAGCATACAAGACTTTTACTCCTTCTTTTGACTATCCATCTATGCGATCGCTATCGCCAATCTTGACACTGGTTAGCTTGGGCGATCCGTTTAACTTGTTTCCCCAGTACGCTCATGCACTGAAAGCATTTTCCGAAAATGACGAAAAAAACCAGTTACACATCCTTGATGCAGGACATAATCTTTGGGATAGAAAATCAACCGATATGTATCGAGAGGTCATTAATTTACAAGCCCAATTCATGGTAGATCAAATGAGTGAAGTGGCGAAAAATTAGGCTCTTCTGGCCTAGATATGGGAAAGAGTTCCTGAGTGCAAGAAATGATGAGAGCATACTCACTTGATTTCCGAGAAAAGATTATGGAGACGTATCATCATCTCTTGAGTAAAACCGGAGAAGATTATAGTCATTCCGTCAATTCCGCATATCGCTCCCAAGAGAGTAGATATGCGGAAACTCTTTAGTTGAACAGAATTACGGACGACATAAGTTTCCGTATAGCAGTCTCAGAGCGATTATTGTTCGGTATCAGCCCCAACCCAGATCAGGTCAAAAAAGAGGTTGATGGTTCAAATCGTTCGCACTAGGGCTTCTCATACTTGACATCTAAAATCGCGTAGTCATCTCGAGAGTATAAATAACCGTTTTCCTTAGAATGGAACGACAGTTTTTGGTGGTTGTATTCGGACCTGAGATGAGACCTGTCCCGCGTAAATCCTCTAGCACCTTGCCAACTGTAGAAGCCAACATAGGCATCACCATCGCTCACGGACATATATCGTTCTGTTCCCTTGATTCGATAATAGACAATCCCTTTGTTTACATACAGTTCTAGGTTTAGTGCTTGCTCCCGGTCAGTCACCAGGATCGCCCATTGAGAACTGTCTTGCCCAAGCCAACCCATATGAACTTCACCAATAGACAGACAGACTTTAAATTCGTCTGTTACTACTGCTGTAGTTGCTGATGGCGTTGCGTTTGTGGGTTCAGCTAAGGTCATGAGTGAATGGCCTGAACGGATGGTGCTCCACGTGCCACTTTGAACCGCTGAACCTGGCAATGGATCATGGCTCGTGGGATCGAAATTCCAGAGCCGATAGCCCCCAGTCTCCGGAACCCAGTCCAAGACATAGTTACCCACTGGAATTAGCACATGGCCTGAACGGATGGTGCTCCACGTGCCACTTTGAACCGCTGAACCTGGCAATGGATCATGGCTCGTGGGGTCGAAATTCCAGAGCCGATAGCCTCCATTGTCTGGAACCCAGTCCAAGACATAGTTACCCACTGGAATTAGCACATGGCCTGAACGGATGGTGCTCCACGTGCCACTTTGAACCGCTGAACCTGGCAATGGATCATGGCTCGTGGGGTCGAAATTCCAGAGCCGATAGCCCCCAGTCTCCGGAACCCAGTCCAAGACATAGTTACCCACTGGAATTAGCACATGGCCTGAACGGATGGTGCTCCAAGCTCCACTTTGAACCGCTGAACCTGGCAATGGATCACGGCTCGTGGGGTCGAAATTCCAGAGCCGATAGCCTCCAGTGTCTGGCACCCAGTCCAAGACATAGTTACCCACTGGAATTAGCACATGGCCTGAACGGATGGTGCTCCAAGCTCCACTTTGAACCGCTGAACCTGGCAATGGATCATGGCTCGTGGGGTCGAAATCCCAGAGCCGATAGCCTCCATTGTCTGGCACCCAGTCCAAGACATAACGATTAATATTCAACATGTATTCTTCCTAAATTCTCTCAATCAGGTTGATTGAGTCTAAAGATTTGGGTAGCGTAGATACCAATGTGTGAAGAGGGTAATCTAGCAGTTGATGTCAACTAAACATTTAAAACTCAGAGTTCCCGATTTCAGGCATAACCTTCAGGAAGCCGTAAACTTTAGAAAAACTAAAACATCTTTTTAGAGTGAAGTAGTCTTGGGTAGATGCACTCTAGCAATAAACAGCGAAGAACCCTATTTGACCTCTACAAATTGTCCTAGCAACTGGACAGCATTTGCTTGATTTTCCAAAGTAACAAACTGCCCCCCTACTTGATTGTTTTGGGAGAAGCCTGCAAGGCATAAAGCGTATTGTTTCCCATCAATAATTACAGTTTCTTGAGAGCGACTGTTATTGATAGAAACCGTATCAGGGCAAGGTGGGCCAAACCCAGGTGTTTGAGGGCAGATTCCATTGACACCTTCATTCGGTGTTTCATTATGGCCAAACTGGAAATTAAAACTAACTTCAACTCCATTAATGGTTACCGTTAACTGCAAAGTAGCAGAACGGATGCTGTAACCATAAACAGGATAGTTTTGATGAACAAAGGTTCCTAAAACAAAATAAGAACCATCCAGAGAAACTGATGCTGAACTAATACCTTCAAAGTAATAGGAACTTTGCTGGCTTGTATAATTTCCCTGTCCCCAACAAATCTGATTCGTCCCAACACCAGTTAAAGACGTTGCTCCAGGAACCGCTTCGACGATATTTGACCAAACCCCAACAGTACTTATCAAAAAGGCGAGAGATGATATCTGTTGAGTAATATTTCCAAATTGACCAGGAATGATATTTCCAGATTGGCCAGGAATGATATTTCCAGATTGGCCAGGAATAACGTAACTCGTTTGCCCTGAGCTGCCAGAACCTGGTGGGCAACAACAAGCCACAAAAATTGGTACTTGGGGAGGCTTGATTGGTTCTGGAGGCGGCTGGACAGGCGGATCTATGGTAGGTTTCGTGGGTGGGGGACATACAGTTCCCCCACCCCCACAAGGCCCACACGGCTTAGGACATTTTGGACGGCAACAACGCCTTCTTCTACGACAACCCATAGGAATTATTTTCTCCTCAATGAATAACAAAAGTGTTCAACTGTATTTCTCAGATACCAGAGTCGGAACATCCTAGATTCAAATATCTTGGAACTGTCCAACTTGACCTCCCAATTTGACCAAGTTCTGTTGTTCTGCTCGCTCAGGGAAGAAATCTGGATCACAGATCACACTTTGAGCAATGGCACGAGCAAGGCGCGCGGCCTTGACATTATTCTTTGTGTCCATATCTGCCTCTAGGCTAATAGAGGCAAAAAATCGCGCATCACAAAAAATCCCACAGTCAACAGTCGTTTCATAGTCAACTTCAGCGACTTCAATATGAGAATGCAGTTCACATTCATAACATGAGCTTTTTTGTTCATTGCCGATGCGTCCTGCTTTAACCAAGGCCGTTTCAATATTGATTGAGCTATGGTTACTACAAAAGACAAGCGAAGGCGATGATGATGATGGAGATAGGTGGCAATTTTCTATCTCAAGATCTGAAAAACCTGTGACATTAACAGAAGCTAAATCTAATCCTTTAACAATCACAGAAGAAGAATAGCTTATTGCCAGCCCAAAGTCAGCACCTTCTCGTATGGGCATGATTTTCACGACACCAGGATTAGTAGGAGAGCCAATAATTTCTACCTGTCGTGCATCATGACCATAGATTTGAACCGCATCATAGGTTCCTGGTTCAACCGCAATGATGAGATCAAAGTTTTGGCTAAAGTCATAATTTCTGTTGGCCCAAACAACAGCGTAATCAATGGTTGCAAATGGATTAGTTTCAGTCCCTTGCCCCGTTTCGTCAGAGCCAGTAGGGGCGACGTATAGTTTTAAGCTCGCAGTTAAGATCTGCTTACTCTCAGAAATAAACATTGTTTCAGACATGATAACAATAAGGAAAAGACAGCAGCAGTATTAGTTAGCGCTAACAGCAGTAGAAGGGTTATTCACTTCCACAAACTGGCACAGAAGTTGAGCAACATTCACCTGATTCTCCAAAGTGATAAATTTGCTCTCAATTTGATTGTTTTGGAAAAAGCCAACAATACACAAAGCGTATTGTCTACCATTGATAGTCACTGTCTCTTGAGAGTAATTATTGCTAATTGAAACAACATCAGGACAAGGTGGAGAAAAGTTAGGCGTTAGAGGGCAGGTTCCATTGATGCCATTATTAGGCACCTCATTGTGGTTGAATTGGAAATTGAAATTGACATCAACACCGTTGATTTTAACTGTCAACGTCAAGATGGCAGAGCGAATACCATAACCATAGATAGGATAGTTGTAGTGGCTAAATGTTCCTAAGGTAAAGTAAGTACCATCTAAAGCAATGGACATCGCTGTGATGCCTTCAAAGGTATAAGCGCTTTGGTTACCTTGAGAACCAGGATTTCCCCAGCTAATTTGATTAGTCCCAAGCCCGTTCAAATAGGTAGAGCCAGGTGCAGATTCCAGGACATTTAACCAAACCCCAAAGCTGCTGATAGAGAATACGGTAGACGATATTTGCTGTGTGACCGTTCCTGTACCACCACCAATGACCGTTGGCCCTGTTACTACTCCACCTGGAAAAACTGTTCCAGGACGTCCACCACTACCGGTTATTGTTGTCCCAGTTGTACCGCCACCAATGACTGTTGTACCGCCACCAATGACCGTTGGGCCTGTCCTGCTACCTCCATTAATAATCGTTGAACCAGAAATACCGCCACCAACTACTGTCGGGTTTGTTTTACCACCATTAATAATCGTTGAACCAGAGGTACCACCACCAATGATTGTTGGGTTGGGGTTGCCACCGCCAATGACTGTTGGGTTGGGGTTGCCACCGCCAATGACTGTTGGGCCTAGCTTACCGCCACTAATCACCGTTGGGCCTAGGTTCCCTGGAATTACACCGGTTGGTTGCCCGGTTATGCAAATTGGCTGCACGGGTGTTGGGCAGGGACAGGGCGGACAAACAATGACGTAGCAGGGCGGGACTGTAACTGGCTCAACAATCTCTGGTGATGGATCCTCGATCAATACCAACTTGCCATAAATTTCAGCCTTGTTATCTCGACTCTCAGCCGTTTTGAAATTTCTAGTGACTTTTCCACCCTGCAAAAAACCAGTGATGGTCAGTGCGTAAACTTTTCCCTGAATGGTGACTTTTTCTTGGGACGTAATTTCTGGAATGGAAACAATGTCTGGGACAGGCCCAGGAATATTGGGAGTTTCATTATGCTGAAATACGACGTCAAACTCTTTTATGCCTGCGCCCTGAATATTAATAGACAGTTTAAGAACTGCCCCGGAGATACTATAATCTCCTGTGATCGTATAATTGAAATGAGTAAATGTCCCTAATAAACAGTCTGCCCCATCTAGGGTGAGAGCTGCCTGAGTTAAACCGTCAAATCGATAGGCACTTTGTCGGTTTTGTGGATTGTCCGGAGTATACGGAACACCCCAATTGACCTGGCTTGTAGCAATTCCACTCAGTCTACTTTTTGCCGTATCTCCCTTATGTTTAACCGAAGTCCAAACCCCTGAAGTACTTGCTGTTACGCTTGCAGAAGTTGGAGTTAAGGGAGGGGGGATAATCGGGGGTGACGTACTGGCAATAATGGATGGAGGCATATCAATTTCTCCTGAAATTACCTGGGCTCATCATAGTCAAGGTAATTAGGAAAAGTAAAGACGGAAAGGTCGGTAAAACATTTGTTTTCCAGCTTAATTGAGTGCTGAATTCTAAAAAGATTGGCATTCTAAGACTCTCATAAAAATTGATTTGTAAAAATATATTTCTTCAATCTATTAGGATCTTCATCAGTCCCTTTCTGCAACAGAATCGATGATTGTGGAAAGCGATGAGGTCTACGCCAAACTCGAATACAACTGTTCCCCTCATTAGAGTGAGGGATGAACGACTATCTCAATGGAACGCGAGACTCGCTACTGAATTAGCAGTGTTAGCAGTCAGCGCGATGAGTCGTTGTGTCAGTGCATAGTTACGATGATTTGTCAGTGGGTGACTGAGTACTACATAATTGAGTTAAAGAATGATTATCGTGATCCGTCAATTCCGCATTATTTATGTTTCTTCACATCTAATCCAGTTCAATTTAAGGTCAAATTACTGAATAATCAGACTTTACTTTTGTTTGCTATTGGGGTTTTATTGTGACTAGCTATCCTTAAGTTTATGGAGATAAATTAACGTCTAACTAGAAATTTAACGTCTAACTAGAAACATAAGACTCCGAATCCCCACAGATATCTATTCCAGTTTAATCTGATTATTATTGCGATATATTGTTGACAGTCGATTCCCTGCTGATTCTGTCGTATGTGCATTGAGATTAACTGTGCTGGGATAGCTATAGCAAGGCATTTCACCCCTGCATCAGAAGAGAATTAATTTTGCTTTTGTAAATCTATTTTTTTGAAGTATGCCTCTTTTTACAGGGCAGAAATAAATCTATAGATGAAGTCCCTCAAAAGCACGCAAAGACTTCAAGCTGTATTAGGTAAACCATGAACATCAAAGTCCACTCTCTGACTCTATCCGTATTAACAGCCCTGTGTCTTACTTCAACAGCAGTAAGTGTGCGTGCTAATGAGAATCTGGAAAATTCTCTAGCAAATACACCTGCTTTAACGAATTCGGAAACATCACAAGCGATCGCACTACTCAGTCAGAGCAGCCAAACAATTTCTCTTACAGGTCAAGATTTAACCACAGCAGATGTGGTTCAGGTGGCTAGAGATGGAGCCAGAGTCACCATTAGTGATGAGATATTCGCGCGCGTTCAGCGTTCCCATGACATCCTCTTATTGGCGGCTGAAAGTGGACACCAGATTTACGGACTGACTGCCGGAGTAGGGCTTAATAAAGATCAGGCATTTGTCGATGCTAGCGGCGGCTTAAGTGAAGAAGTGATTCAGCTTTCTAAAGAATTTAACCGTAACTTAATCTATGCCCATAGCGCGGGTGCAGGCCCTGAAATGTCTAAGGACGTGGTGCGAGCCATTATGGTCACTCGGCTCAATTCTATTCTCTTTGGCTCAACGGGTGTCCAGCCTAGAGTTGCAGAACTCTACCGAGACTTTTTGAACAATGATATTACCCCTGTTACGCCTTCGCGAGGGTCCGTTGGTGAGGCTGATATTACCTTAATTACCCATATCGGGCTCGCCATGATAGGTGAAGGAGATGTGTATTTTCAAGGTCAAAGAGTCCCAGCAAGTCAAGCCTTGGATGCCGTTGGCATAGAACCGCTAACCCCCTTTGGCAAAGATGCGCTTTCAATTCTTAGTTCCAATGCCTATTCAGCCGCCCTTGGAGCGCTGGCGATTGAAGACTTAAGGCAGTTGCTGGAAGTCAATAAGCTTTTGTTTGTCCTGAGTTTAGAAGCCTTGGATGGCAACATTGAACCGTTTCTGCAAGATACCCATGTCATCCGACCCTTTCCCTATGTGAATTCAGTGGCGATGGATATTCGCACGCTGTTAGCAGATAGTTATTTATGGGAGCCATCCGAAAATCGAGCCCTCCAGGACCCCCTAAGTTTTCGCACGGGAGCCTATACCTTGGGCGCGGTGGAGCGATCGCTAGCAGCGTTGGCAACCCAGGTGCAGATTCAACTGAATTCTTCAGATGATAACCCTGCTGTGGTTCTAGACGTGGTGGCCCCTTCGGATTGGCCTGAAGAAGTGTCCCATTATGTGGATGAAGACGGGCTGACAGGAGCTTTGATGCCAACGGGAAACTTTTCGCCGTTGCCCTGGGTGATTTCGTTTCAGGAGGCGGCGATCGCCCTCAGCCATTTGTCCAATGCCTCGGCCCAGCGCACCATCAAATTGGCAGATCCGCACTTTACCTATCTCAGTCGATTTTTAGGGACTGAAAATACATTTCATGCCTATGGTGCCATCCAAAAAGTCTTCGCATCGTTAGCTGCAGAGAATCAATCGTTGGCGCTTCCTGTGTCTATGGATTTGGTATCAATCGCAGGAAACATTGAGGATACATCAACGAATGCCCCTCGCGTGGTTCGACGCTTTCAACAAATGATCGACAACCACTATTACATTCTGGGAATTGAAATGATGCATGTTGCTCAAGCGATTGACTTGAGACAGCAAGCCTACCCAGATTTAAGATTATCGAGAACGACTCGATCTTTTTTCAATGATTATCGACAAGTAGTTCCGTTTTTAGATGTTGATCGTGTGCTTACTCCAGATATTGAAGGTTCTTATTTATTTCTCAGGGAATATCCATTGAACTAATCTCCTCCGATCACTTGATATAGCGATCGCAAGTGGATATTGGTGAGGGCTGAGTTTGTATCGTTATAGTCGTATATCTGAGATACAACAGACACAGACTGACTTCCCCATAGGCAATCCTAAACATACGCTGACCACACTCAGGAGTGATTGATAATCATCGTAGGGATTTTTCATTTAGTCGGTAATACTCTACTTTTAGAGGGTTACCGACTTTTTTATCCGAATTTATATTTCGGAAATGCCTATTCTTGTCTGTCTATTTGGTTCTTGCTTAACAATTAGGAGATCTCGTTGTGGATCAATCGTTCCAGCGTAAAATTGCTCCCGCTCCTCTTCCCCCAGAAATTAGTGTTGTTGATCTAAT
This sequence comes from Leptolyngbya sp. PCC 7375, assembly GCF_000316115.1. Classification (GTDB taxonomy): domain Bacteria; phylum Cyanobacteriota; class Cyanobacteriia; order Phormidesmidales; family Phormidesmidaceae; genus Leptothoe. Next base: position 4,979,219 of record NZ_JH993797.1, on the reverse strand, counting down.
TGATAATTACTTTACGGCTTACAATTCAGCTCGCTTACGTGAGATTTGTCATTTGCTGACTAAAGAAGTTATGCAGCCAGATGTTACCGTCGGTGTGAGCCTCTCTGGAGCGATGACTCCAGCCGGGTTTGGAGTGGGAATTTTGTCCCCTCTAATACGCCAAGGATATATTGATTGGATGGTCAGCACAGGAGCTAACTTGTATCATGATCTCCATTCAAGCTTGGGGATGAATCTGTATGCAAGTAGTCCTTTTTTAGATGATGTAACGCTGCGGAAACAGGGACATATTCGAATTTATGACATTATTTTTGACTACGATGTTCTTCTGGAAACAGATGCCTTCATTCGAAAAACTTTACAGGCTCCAGAGTTTCAAAAACAGATGGGGACAGCTGAATTTCATTATCATTTAGGCCGATACATCTGGGAAATTGAGCAGAATCTAGGAATTGAATACCCTTGCTTACTGTCCACTGCCTATGAATGCGGGGTTCCTATTTATACATCGTCTCCCGGAGACAGTTCTATTGGAATGAATGTTGCAGCAATGGCGCTAGACGAATCTAAACTGATTCTCGACCCAGCAATTGACGTCAACGAAACTGCGGCCATTGTCTATGGATCTCGTAATTCTAGTATTCCTGGCCTGCTGGGTAAGAGTGCGGCAATCATGATTGGTGGGGGATCTCCCAAAAACTTCCTTTTACAGACACAACCCCACATCCATGAAGTTTTAAATCTTGAAGAGCGTGGACATGATTACTTTATCCAAATTACTGATGCCCGTCCTGATACGGGCGGATTATCCGGTGCAACGCCCTCTGAAGCCGTCAGTTGGGGAAAAGTAGACCCCAATAAACTCCCCAATAGCATTGTTTGTTATGCTGATAGCACGATTGCATTACCTCTCATCAGCTCTTATGTCAGCAAGGCCTGCACACCCCGCCACCTGAAACACCTGTATAGTCGTCGTCACGAGTTGGTGGAGCATTTAAAATCTGATTATCAAGCGCAAAAAAATCAACGCAACAAACAATCAGAGAGTTCTGTACCTGTTTCCCAACCTTCATCAACGCCGCTAGAATTTTTGGGGCAACCGTATATCGATCCAGAGTTCTTTGCCCGTGAACTCAGGCATGTTTGGCATCATAGCTGGCAATGCGTAGCCCGTGATGAAGACATTCCTGAACCTGGAGATTATGTGACCTGCACGCTGGGACAAGAACCCATTATCGTGCTGCGAGCATCGGATGGTTCCTTAAAGGCGATGCACAATATCTGCCGCCATCGAGGATCAACGCTATTGGAAGGGCAGGGCAATTGTCAGAACAAAATTGTTTGTCCGTATCATGCTTGGACATATGGATTGAATGGTCAGCTTTTAGGAATAACAAAACCCCAGCTATTTCAGGGTTTGGACACCTTGAACATTCAACTCATTCCAGCACAAGTGGACTCATGGAATGGCTTTATTTTTGTCAATCCTGATGCTGAAGGAGAATCCTTAGCTGACTATTTAGCAGAGATGCCCTGTTTTTTAGAGCAATATTCCCAGGATTGGTCGTCCTTGCGAGAGATCGATCGTTGGTTCTACGATGAACCTGTTAACTGGAAATTGATCGTGGAAAACTATGTCGAAGATTATCATTTTGATGTTGTCCATGATCGCAGCTTTAAGAGTCTTTACGATCTTGACAATATTAAAACACTCCCCACTGGTCGCCATATTCGGATTCTTGTTCCCTACAACCGCCAACCACCCGATGGTTTTTATCAAAAGATTTGGGAGGCAGGTCAGGTTTCTTGTCAGGGTTATATCTTTCCCAATATGATGGTGAACACGGAAAAGGAACATGTCTCTGTTTTTCTCCTCACGCCTTTGGATGCAGGTCATACGCGAGTAGAGGTGATTATCTACCAATCTCCATCACAATGTGCTAGTCTTCTCTATCAGCGAGAGGAATTACGGAAAGAATTTGATGAGTTTATGGAGGAAGATTTTCGAGTCTGCCGCCAAATTCAGGCTAACATCAGCTCGCAGGCTTATCAGGTGACCGCATTGGCGAATATGCATGAGTCAGGGATTATCCACTTTCACAGCGTTCTTTCTGAGTATCTCTAGGCTTCATGATGACAGATAAACTTTGGATAGGCGGTGAGTGGATCGAAAGTCAAGGTGGCACCAAGCGGACGATTGAAAATCCTGCCACTGGAAACGAGATCGCACACAGTGTTGATGCGAGCGATGCCGATGTCGAGCAAGCAGTACAGTCAGCTCGCACCGCATTCTTTGATGGTCGTTGGTCGAGAAAAACCCCGGCTGAGCGCTCCTTAATTCTCTGGCGTTTGGCAAATTTGCTCGAAGCTCGCGGCGAGGAATTTGCACGGGTTGAGTCTGAGAATACAGGCAAACCTTACTCATCTTTAAGTTTAAAGATAGAACTTCCGTTTATTGTCGATAATCTGCGTTTTTTTGCCGCTGCCGCCCGCGACACTCACGGGGCTAGCGCGGGAGAATATGCGAAGGGTTACACCTCTTTATTTTTAAATGAGCCCGTGGGTGTTGTGGGTCAGATCACCCCTTGGAATTACCCACTAATGATGGCAGTCTGGAAGATGGCACCAGCATTAGCAGCAGGTTGTACAGTGGTCTTGAAGCCTGCTCCCACTACTCCCCTTACAACATTGATGCTCGCAGAGTTAAGTGCTGAAGCTGGTCTGCCACCGGGAGTCCTGAATGTTGTAACTGGGGGGAATCAAACAGGTCAGGCGATTGTTGCACACCCAGATGTGCGAATGGTGAGTTTGACAGGTTCTACAGCCACTGGAAAAAAGATTATGCGCACCGCTGCAGACACTCTAAAACGGGTGCATTTAGAGCTGGGCGGTAAAGCACCTTTTATTGTGTTGGATGATGCCGATGTTGCAACTGTTGCAGCACAAGCAATTGAGGCAGCAACTGTCAATACAGGTCAAGATTGCACGGCGGCTACGCGGGTGTATGTATCTCAATCTCGTTTTGTGCAAGTGCAAGAGGCGATTGTCGAATCAATGCGGCAGATAAAGCTGGGATTACCGTTTGAGCCAGATGTGACCATGGGACCGTTGATTTCTGGCATACACCAGGAGCGAGTGCAAGGATTTGTGGAGCGAGCAATTGCCACAGGTGCAAGAATTTTAACTGGGGGAAAGATCCCTCAGGAATTTTCCCAGGGCTATTTTTTTGAACCTACGGTGATAGTAGATGTTGATCAAAGATCTGAGATTGTTCAGAGTGAAGTGTTTGGGCCAGTTTTGACGGTGAGTCCATTTCGAGACGAACGGGAAGCGATCGCCCTAGGAAATGATGTTTCCTATGGTTTAGCGGCTTCCGTTTGGACAAAAGATTTAGATAAAGCTATGCGGTTTGCTAAAGAATTAGAATTTGGCACGGTCTGGATTAACAATCACTTGACGTTGCTTTCTGAAGCAGGTCATGGCGGATTTAAGCAATCAGGATTTGGTAAAGACCTTTCAGTGGAGTCAATGAGAGAGTATCAAATAACTAAGCATATTGCGATCGCAAGTTATGCCTAGATTAAACACTAAAAAAAGAAAAACATATGGACGCAAATTATAAAAGTCTAACCTATCGCTACCCCGAACTCTACGAGCAGATCTATCAGGACTCCGAAAATACCAGAGCAAAAATGTTTGAGCAGATATTGGCTCGAAATCTCAATACGAATCCAGCCTCAATCCTCGATATTGGTTGCGGTACGGCACGGGATCTTGCTTACTTGGCTAACTCCTGCACAGATTGCACGGGTATTGATTACCTAGAACAGAATATTAATTTTGCTAAATCCCAGTATCCGACTATTAATTTCCAACAGGGAGATATCAGAACGCTCCAATTAGGACACAGTTTTGAGACCATTATCTGTTCGGGAGCAACTTTATGTCATTTGATTGAAACTAAGGATCTAAAAAAAGCTTTTCAAACATTCGCCAATCATGCCTGCAAAGGAACTCTGTTGATTCTTGGAGTTTACAATGCTTTTTTGTATGTGGGCAATTTCAAGACCCATGCTAAATATGATATTCCATCGGGCAAGTATGCCGGAACCTCTAAAGCAACGTTTGAATTTATCGCACTTGAACAACGATTAATTGGTAAACGTATCTGGGATATTTCGAGTTTAGAAGATACAGAGAGAGAAGATTATTTTGAGTTTCGTTTGTTTTCACCGATGGAGCTGGAATACTATTTAAACGATTATGGGTTTAAGGTTGTGGAAAAATTCGACATTTCAAAAGAAAAAAACACACATCCCCTTTCATGTACGTTGTTTATTGTGTCTGTGTTTCAGGGAGAGTGATCAGCACAGATTCTAGTGCAGTATCCCGATTGACTGGCAAAAGTGGGGCACCCTCTCCCTTAATGAAATTTTCAAAACAGAATGAAACCACTAAAGTTGTTTTTTAAACCTAAGCCCAAATGCGACCGCGTCGGAAAGGTTTGTTGTTCGAAGACTGTTTGGGAAGAGATTGCTTCCAGCGATACCAATAGCCATAATCTTGTAACCCTGTTTCTCCCGCCCCCATTGAGGAATTTAGCGTCACCGGAGCAGGGGCGGGAGCAAGCTCTAGTTCCTGTTCTTGCCAGGTTGCTCCGCCTTCAATCGCGCCGGGGTTGGTATTTTTGCTTTTGTCGTTGGCTGTTGTTCCACTTCCCTCATTTAAAGGCCAGTACCCCACCAGACCCGATTCATTTCCTGTCAGGCGTTGGTGCATCGTTTGTTGAATTTCTTCCGGGGTTCGCGCCACTTCCCACAGCCGTGCTTCAGTGATTTTGCCTTGAAAGGGCTTGTTTTCGTTCTCATCTTTATGGATGCCAATGCGCAAATTATTTTCGGCAACATAATTGAGTTGAGATATTTGTACTGGCATGGAAGCTTGCTCAGCACCATTGATATAGAGTTTTATCACCTGTCCGTCATAGGTTCCGGCGATGTGATACCACTGATTGACCTGTAGAGAACCGTTTTGACTACTTGCAGTGCTTGGACTGCCTGAATTCTCCAGACATAGGCCGCAGTAGTCTCCCACGAGGATCAAGCCATATCCAGAATATCCCTTCGATCCATCGTTATAACAAGATATAAAGCCCCGCCAAGAATCCAGTTTTTCAATATATACCCAAACTTCTAGGGTAAGATCTCTTTGCACTTTAAATTTGGGCTTGTTTCCCAAATCGACGTAATCGTCTTTTCCATCGAAGGAAAGAACGGGTTGGAGATTTTTTTTCGTATCGTTTGCCATGACTGTTAAACTCCTATCAATAACGAGCGATGGCAAAAACAGACTGAAAAAAGTCGTGTCGCTTGCCCTAATCGCTATGTTCTGAATTTGCGATCGCGTCAATTTAGTTTGGATCTAAAAAGGTAATGGACTGCAAAAATTGCTGATGCAGCCCGAAGGGATGATAAGGCGCGATCTCACTAAGATGGCTAGCTAGTCGCGATCTCGCTGAGCCTACTGCAAGCGGAGCAGCCCTATGGGGTGTGAGAGGAGAACGTGTTAAACACCTTACTCTACCAACAAGTGAAGAAGAGCCATCTTCAACAGATAAGTAGTGGGATCATCGCTCGCAAATTTAACGTGATACTTCGAGGCATAAATTCCCTTATCGTTATCGATCGCATCGGTTTTGAAACTCGCTTGGATGGCAGTGCGATCGACAGGAGCAGAGAGTTTTGGGCGTAATTTTTTTCGCTTCATGGTTTTCTCCAAGAGTATTAATGGTTAGGCAATAGAAAACTGTCATCACAAAATGCCTGTTGCATCTAAAGCACAACGCTGGCAACACATAGAACTGTATTGTTTGACTCGGCGATAGTCAAACGGAGCTGGATCGTTATAATTGGCTCCGTGAAGCAGATTCATGCGGATGCCAAATAGATCATCTGGAGTGCCGTTAACAATATCGACAACGGTGTGGGGTTGGATAAAATAAGGACGTTTGAGAGGGGGAACTTGTCTGGGAAGTGTCATGAGCTTTCGGTTGAGTTTAGCGATCGTCAATCTCGAAAAAGGGGAGCAAGATGACAGTGCACGTCATACTTGAAGCAAAAACATTCTGTAGCTAGAGTGCTACATATTTCCTCTGCCTAGCTTGCTCCCCTTCATGTGACGAGACTCGTTAGACGGGATAGCAGTTAACAGTATCGTAGTCCCGCGAATCGAATAGACCCGATTCGTGATACCAGGGAGGTTGGTTACAACCCAAATTTATAGTTTGGCCATTTTTTTCAGCAGTACAGCACCACTGACGGGCAGCACGGATTGACTCTTGCCTCAAGGAGAGAACAGACTGGTTTGTAAAAGCGCGATCAACAGGAGCGCTTAAACGGGGCATTCGGGTGGGGTGATTCATGGTTGGTTAGCCTCCAACAGCTATAATTATAGTTTTAAAATAAAAAGCAGATTTAAAGCAGAAACCGAGTGCTAGAAAAGCAAGACTGCGGTTAACATTACTTCTCAATGTGGCGCATCAGCCTCTTCGCTGCCAATGCGCTCCCCAAGGAGAGTTAGGTCGCGGCTGGCATTGTTCTTGGTGTAATTGGCAAGCCTCCTGATTGTCTTGAATGTGGCACATCTCTGCCCACAATGCACATTGGCGCGACAATCTCGATGCGATCACACCTCCGGGCAACATCGCTTTCGCTGTACTAGCCCCTCGACTAACGGGGGGTGATTGAATGGGACGTTTCATTTAGCTTCTCCTTGTTTTTTGAAGTAAAATTAAAGGGTTGTTGTGGCTTGGCCTAACGTGCGATCTCGTCAAGTAGAAATCCATAGCAACGGGCTTGCTATTACATATCGTCCAAATTCCGCGAAGTTGCATGTTGTGATAGAGGTCTCGCTACCACCCTCTAATCGGTTGCTGATTTTCAGTAAAAGCGGTTAGAGAGGTGCGGGTTAATAACATCCCAATCATAGGGGCGCGACGCTGTGCGCCCCTACAGGAGTTATCTCTAACTGTGGAAGGTATTAATTTGTAGACCCTTAGAAGTTCCGAATAACCCTTACTCGGTTCCAAGAAAAACGAGGATTCGGAGTACAGCCCCAAGCAGCATAATTATTGCAGGCTGTAGCATTTGTGCCGTCGCTTTCGTGGCACTCGTATTCCGCCCAGGTGCATTGTTGCTGCTCATAAGTCGCTGAACTGTTAATTGGATTCTGTTGAGTTACTTTTGTCGTGCTAATTCCTCGGTCAACGGGAAGCGATTGTATCGGAAGTCTCATTGGTTTCTCCTTATTTTGTGATGAACTGGAGTGATTACTGTAGGGGCAACTTAACTCTCTATCAAGTCACGTTGAGACGATTACAAGCAGTGTTTTCTGACGTAGTCACAAGCTGGCCAATGGCCGATAGTTTGGCACTCGTACACTGCATTACGACAGGCATGTGTACGCTTTATTGATGGAGAAACCCCATTTTGTCCTTTGAAGATTGACACGACATTTGTTCGATCCACTGGAGCATTCAAACGAGGACGTAAGTTTTTCGTTTTCATGGTTCACTCTCCTAGAGTAGGAATGGTTTGATTTATCGATTCGACCAAGAACGAACCTCACCCAAAGTGACAGGAATGGTATCGCTCACGTCGATGGTAAATCGGAAGGTTTTGCGAGCGTGCAAAATATTTGTGGGATTAAAGAATGTTAAAATCACATCCCAACAGTCGCTATCCATACGGCAGAAAGGACTTTTAGAGACGCTGACGTTATCAAGTTCTAAGCCACCAGCCACCGCTTCAGAAAAGGTCTCCGCCGCCTGAAACGCATTGGTCGCCGCAAAGTTTAATGCCCGTTCCTGAGATGTTTGCCCCAAATTCCTCAAATCGTAGTAAACGCGGTTGAGAAAATTGTGTAATGAACTTCGAACTGCCGTTTCGTCCGCTTGCGCCTGCTGGGTTTGCGCGGCTTGTACAGCTAAATCGACCAAAGAGTTCACCTTCCAGCCATAGAGACCGCGAGAACTGTCGATCGCCACCACAGGAACTTCTTGCCCAGAAAATAACCGCGTTGTTTGTCCGGTCAACCGTCCCGGAATGCTGACTCGCTCGATGTAGTCGTCGTTATCTTCCGCTTGGACGTGACCGTCGAAGAGTTGTTGCAAGACTTCATAAACTTCGCGGGCAAACGGCCCTACGGGCATGAGAGCATAGATGGGCGTTAGCTCTAGGCTCAGGGTCCACATCAACGACTTGGCTTCGGAAATATTGTTAGCCAGGTAGTCCACCATCTGTCGGCCGTCGTAGGGGTTAGCCGGAATTTGAGTATTCTCGATGGTATATGGTGGCATCAATTGCTTAAACGAATCTCGCCGCGCTTCAGTACCAAAGTCGTAACCCAAGGTTCCCAACGCATAGACCAGATCACTACCTGGTATGGATGTAGGCGGTGGGGCAGGAGGTTGACTGGGGGTAACGCTAGCGGAAACTTGGGTCATGGTAGGTTCGGTAGAGAGGGACGGGGACGGAACAGTGGCCGCCGTCGCGACTGCCGATTCCATCGATTCGAGCGACGGGGTGATCGCCGATGGGGCGGCAGCAGTCGTAACAGCTGAGTCGAGCGATAGGGCGATCGTAGAAGAGAACGGAGAAAGAAATTCTTCGTCCTCATCCGTTTCGGGTTTTACCCCTTCGCAGCCACAACCGGATGGGTCGATGGCCTTCGGCTCTATATTTTGCAACTCTTCTGGCATGATTCCTCCTGAAAACAGTGATGTCATTACACCGGAAATATTGAGTTTGCCCGCCAAGCAACGCGGGGTGTGCTCGTCTGACCCGTCGCACGGCAATGCGTTGTCGAGTAACGCTTGGCGCACGGTAGCGGGGTCGGGGTCTTCGCCTTGCTGAAGTTGCAGACTCAGCAACAAAGCCGCAACTCCAGTCACGATGGGGGTGGCAAAACTGGTGCCGGTAGATCGCAGCGTCCCGCCTCCCGGCTTAGCACCTAAAATCTGGCTGCCGGGAGCGAGAATCCCTTGGGTTTTGTAGGTTTTGCCCCAATTGCTGATATCGAGCGGCTTGTCTTTTTCATCGGTGGCTCCCACTGCCAGCACCGCCGGCAGTGCGGCTGGAACATGGAGACACTCGCAACCATCGTTGCCGGCGGCGGCAACGATGAGAATATTGTTGTCTTGGCAAGAACGCACGGCTTGCTCTAGCAGATGTTCGGCTTCGCCCATCTGGGTTAACTGGCCGCCGCTAATATTAATGAGGTGCGCTCCGGCTTCGATGGCTTGGTTGATGGCGCGAGCCAAATCTAACTGGGAAAGCTGACGACGATTATCAGAAAACACAGGGATAATTAGACCCCTGCATTTTGGGGCAATGCCCTCAACGCCGCTGCCCGGTTGTCCGAAAATGATGCTGGCAATCTGTGTCCCATGAACGGACATGCGCCCGTCAGCAGTGGCATCTCCCTGCACCAAGGTTTGGACTCGCTGAAGGTTCGCGCCTTGAAAACATGGATGAGCTGTATCGACCAATCCATCCAAAATGGCGACGCAAATCTGCGAATTGCCCTGAGTTCGAGCTTGTAGAGCTTGTAGGTCGGGAATTGGGGGCATTAGTGAAAACTTGTACCTATTTTATTTGCGAAGCGCGATCGGGCTTCGCAAATAAGGTGCAGCGGTGTATTAGCAATAGTGGGAACGATAATGCTTAAGATCTGAAATCGATAGGCTACTCTTAATACCTATACAGACAAATCCCGCCAACACATTCTTTATCAGGGGGGCATTGGGAATCCCTATAACAAGGATCCCACCAATTTCGAGAGGGATTGACGGAGTTAGAGAAGATATTGTAACTGGCTCGTAGATCGCGTCCGGAGCGATCAATGGGGACGGACAGAATAGGAAGCAGTTGTTGGTGTTTCATAGCAATTTTGATTGACTAGGATTTCACATTCGCAGTCACAAAAAGATTTTTGAATCACGGTAGCGTAACAGCGATTTTTTTCAACAACGGTCTTCCGTTTGACGTTTGACTGACACGTGACTAGGGTTCCATTTTATTTTGACCCCAGGTTCAGAGAATCGATCGGGTGGAAGATGAGTTAATACCATGGGACGTTCAGGCAAATGCCGCCATCGCATATTTTGCCAGGGGGGCAGTCGGTATGGGCATCGCAATCGTAAAAATATCCAGAGGCAGCAATAGAGCCAGAAGAGATGTCTCCGCTAGCTTGACGATCGCGTCCGGCACGATCGACGGGAGGAACTGTAATAGGAAGTAGAGATTGGCGTTTCATAGCAATTTTGATTAACTAGAGTTTCACGTTCGTAGTCACAAAAAGATAACTGAGTTAAAAACTCGACAGGGGTTAAATGACTCCGGTACTATTCAGGCTTTGAATCACAAATAGTCGCCTACACAGGTTCCATACCTACATGATGCGCCTGCACCGCAATCATCATCATTGCGACACCAGCCTAAAGAGGCTTGGATCGATACGGAGGAATTATTATGGTTCATTTGTTGATCGCGCTTGGTGCGATCAACGGGAATAGTCAGAATTGGGGAAAATCGTTTACTTTTCATATATTTAGATTCCAGTAACGTTATAATCTTTATAATTGCAAGCACAAACAGAGAAAAAGTTGAATTGTTCTCGCTCCGTCAACATGCACACTTTTTCAGCTTGAAAATCAAAAATCTCTTATACTTCACCTTGCCCTATTCAACCTCTGAAGCCAGTCAAATGTAAAGTCTGATTGTTAGGGTATGTCAGTCAGATCAGATATGAAAAAACATGAAAAGTTCGGAATTGATGGATGATTTGGTCAGTCCCTTGGATTGCAGACCTCTGATAGATTATATTTTTGGACTGGCCTCTCACCAGTATAGAGAAGTGCTGTAAAAACTATCATTTAAAGGCTCTGAATACTCTTCGCAATGTCGAAAAAGATACTCGACTCATCAGAAGTCTGTATTGCTGTTTTAGATAGTCAAGTTGACTTGGATCATCTCTGTTTTCAAGGGGCAGACTTAATTTTACCTCCTTCTCTTGTGAGTGATAAAGCAGTCTCCAAGAGCCGGATGTCACTTCCCGGAATGCATGTTGCTAGCGTACTGTTTGAGCAACAAGGAAGTCCGGTAGAATGATGGCTATGATTAGTTACATGTTTCTATTATCTTACCAACTATCTTAGCAGGGGTGACAATGGATGTTCATAGTCATCCAATGGCGTTTAAAAACTGGGGAGAAATTTACAAAAACAAGAAATTTTATCTTCGAGAGAAGGCTTTCAGAGGCCAAATCAGATGGAACACATTGCGGTTGAGCGATTGAGCAGCATAAGCTTAGCCACATCAATCGCACCCTCTGCAAGGATGTATAGATGTATAGATGTATAGATGTAGCATATTTCGAAATATCAACAAACACAGAAAATAAAAGTCGTAAAAGTCGTAAAAGTCGGCAGACATCTAATGACTTATCTGAGTTGAATGTTTATGTGAGAATATTTAGGTGATTTCCTGTAGAATCTCTAGTTCCTGTTCTCACCTATGAATCCTGATGAAGTTCTTCTAGCCGTTGAAGAGCAATTTCTTAAACGTAAGCTGACTCCAGCAGAGCGGATCGTTCTAGGGCAAACCTGGAACAAACAAACCTATGACCAAATGGCCAAGCATTCAGGCTACGGAGATGCTCATCTCAAAGACACAGGCTACAAGTTGTGGAGAGCCATCTCTCAAGCTCTTGGACAGCGCGTCACTAAGAAGAGTTTACTTTTCGTATTACAAGAACACCTACAACCGCTCTCATCATCACACCTACAACCACTACCATCATCATCGAATCTAACCAAGACTTTTTCGCCTTTACATACAGAGGCACTATCAGCACGACGACCATACCTATCTGCCCCCCTACCGCCTGATTCTCCGTTCTATATCCAGCGTTCTCCAAGCGAAGAATTAGCGTACGCAGAAATTCAGCGCCCTGGTGGTTTTTTGCGGATCAAGGCACCTCAAAAGATGGGGAAAACCTCCCTGATCTTTCGATTGATTGAAACTGCTCATCAAAACAATTATCAAACGGTCCATCTCGATTTACAAACCGTGGATCAAGATGTCTTTAGCAATATTGACACGTTTCTAAAATGGTTTTGTGTACGCAGCAGCCAATCATTAAAGTTAGCGCCAAAACTCCTTGATTTTTGGGATGCCTCCATGGGGCACAAGGTCAGCAGTGAACTCTATTACCAGGAATATCTGCTGGAAAATAGGAAAACGCCTACAATATTGATTATTGGCGCGGCTGAGCGGCTGATTGAACATCCTAAGATAGCCCAAGATTTTTTTCCGCTGCTGCGTTCCTGGCATGAAAAAGCTCGATGGAACTTCCTTTGGCGTAACCTCCGTATTGTCATCGTACACGCTACCGAAATCTATGCTCCATTAAAAATCCATCAATCACCCTTTAACATTGGTCAAGCCATCAAATTACCTAAATTCACTGCTGCCCAGGTGGCCGAATTAGCAGCCCGCTATGGTGTAGAAAAAAGCAATGACACATTAGGAAAAATCCTTGTAGAGTTGGTCGGCGGACATCCTTATCTGGTAAATATCTTTCTATATTATCTTGCTACGGAGTCCCTATCGATCGATACATTACTCAAAACAGTATCCATGCCATCCGGTATTTATGGGACTCATCTGCGTAATTATCTAGCGCTCCTAAAAGAAGAGCCAGATTTAGCTATTTCTTTCAAACAAGTGGTCTCTTCCGCAGCAGGCGTAGAGCTAGATGCTGTTGCTATGTACCGTTTAGAAAGCCTTGGTCTTATTACCGTCAACGGATATCAGGCCATCCCTAGCTGCAATATCTATCGTTCATACTTTCAACAACAACTTAGTGTTTAGAGATAAAGAATTAGCAAGCATCAACATTTCCCTGTCTTTAGTCTGTTTCTTGATTCGCTCACCATGAAGATTCAAACTTTAAAAGTATAATTTCATATGAAACAAAAAGAATGCGTAAAGTCGCTCTTCAGCCGTCTTTTCCGACTTTACTTACTTTTGTCTTTTGTTATATATGTAATGTATTCACAACTGAGAATACAGCAAATTAAAAGGCAACTTAAAAAGTTTGAAAAGACTCTTTGATGTTTGCCAATGCGGACCATTTTATTGGTCCGCATTTTCTTATGTAATTAAATACTAACTCAACTATCTCTTGACTTGGCTGAAATTAGTTTATCTTTCTCACATCTAGCTTTTCTTTAAACCAAATCTACTGGAGAAATCTACAGGATATGGCACGGACTCCTCTATTTAGCTTGTTTTCCCGCGCTCTGAGGTCTACAACTCTTGCGAGGCTTTACCGAATGCCCATTGATGAACTGTATGAACTCCAAAAAAATCAAAAGAAAGGCAGACTGGGACGACGCAAATTCTTGAAAACAGCTGCTGCCTTTGGAGGTGGGACAATGCTGGCCACTGGAAGTCAAGGGTTCCGAAATGTCGTGCTTGCCCAGGCCGTTAATCCTCCGAAAATTGTGATTGTGGGGGCAGGCCTTGCCGGACTTAATGCCGCTTACCAACTAAAAAAAGCGGGCCATCGCGCCACAATTTACGAAGCCTCGAACCGTGTCGGTGGCAGGATGTATACAGTACACGATGCCATTGGAGAAAATACCTGGGTGAACCTCGGAGCCGAGTATATCAATAGCGATCATGAGGATATGATTGCCCTGGCTGAAGAACTGAATATTCCCCTGATCGATCGCTTTACTCCCGATGAGCTGGCATTGAAGAATCTGTATTATTTCGACGGGCGCACGATTGCTGAGGCCGAACTGGGAGAAGCACTGCTTCCCGTTGCCGAACGAATTGCCGCTGATGCCGAGCGGCTGGATGAAGATTGGGATACGGTTAGCGTTGAACTGGATGCCCTCTCGGTTTCTGACTATTGCGATCGCCTTGGCATTTCGGGATGGGTGCGAGAGCTTATCGAGACTGTCATGGTTGCAGAAATGGGACTTGAAACTGACGAGATTACCGCTCTCAATCTAGTTTGGTTGATTCCCAGCGTCGGTGAAGACGGGAGCGTTGAACCAACGGGGGAGTCCGACGAACGATACCTTGTCCAAAATGGGACTCAGGCCATCACTGACGCGATTGCCCAACAGGTGCAAGGCCAAATTGAAACAGGAATGACCTTGACTTCTATTCGCAGCCAGGGTGAACGATTCCGACTCACATTTAACTACAGGGATGTCGATGCGGATATTGTTATTCTTGCTATTCCCTTTAGCGTTCTTCGCCGCATTCCGCTGCAGTTGGACCTACCTCGATCCCTACGTCAATTCATTCATCAAGTAGGTTATGCCAATAATGTCAAAGTTGCTACGGGGTACAGCAAATCTATTTGGCGAGAACAAGGATTAAGCGGATTGGGATTTACGGATCTTCCTTACCAAACCTTTTTTGAAACCACGCAATTACAGGAGACAGAAACAGGATCTCTCACCTTTTACTTAGGGGGAAATATTGGAATTGATAGCAAGCGTTATAGCGTTCGCGACAATGCTCGAATCTATACACAAATGCTCAATGATCTAATTCCCGGTTTAGCAGCAGCCTGGAATGGCAAAGCAACTCGCCTACACTGGCCAACCCATAGTTATGCCCTGGGAAGTTATGCCTGCTGGAAACCGGGGCAGTATACCCAGTTTGTACAAGACTATGCTTATATTGAAGGGGAAGAGGAGCAAGAGTTTGCTGTAGGGAACTTAATCTTTGCTGGAGAACATACCAGTGATGAATACCAGGGCTATATGAATGGTGCGGCACAGTCAGGACGTTTGGCAGCCCGTGCTGTTTTATATCGGCTCTTTCGGCTCTTAAGTTGACTACTGAAGTGTTTTCCCCTTAAATCCTACCTCTAGCTCCAGAATTCATCTAGATTGACATCTGATATCTCCTCCTGTACTTCCTGAAAGTAGGTGCTTGAAGTCAGGCTTTTAACTTCTTCTTCCCGTTTTTTGTGATCAATCTCGATTTGCAACTCTTCTAATTGCCGTTTGAGTTCATCTTCGCGCCGCTTGCGCAAAGCCGGTTCAACGTTCGAACTCAGGCGGTTGCCCTCAGCATCGGTGGTGTAAGAAGAGAATTGGTTGACATCGGCAATCGGCGCTTCATGGATCATCAGGCTACCATCGTCGAGCCGCTCTGCCCCAATAAACGCTTCCTGTTCATTGCCAAAGTTGATGTAGCCAACATCAAAAACCTTGAGCTGACGCCAAAAATATCGGCCCATGGCATCAAAATCCTCTAGGTTCAAGATCCCTAGATCAATTGCATCCAGATTGACCTGATTAATCTGATGAGGAACAGATGTATAGTTATCCAGATATTGGGCCACCTGATCCTCGATTTCCTCGACCAGCTTATTCGCTAAACTTTGAACGGCTTTTTGCCCGTTCCAGAAGGAAACATATCCGACCAGTCCGACAGCAGCAACAATTTGCAACACAAACGGCAATACTAGTGTTGTGCGCAGTCGAAGCCTGCGAGCGCGTTGGGAGTCAAGGGGGGTATCAGTCATCAATCCTGTTCTAGCTCTAAAACGAACAAATTATGGGCACCAGGCAATGACACAACCGCATTTACAACAGCAGCTCGATTATTCTGTTGGATAAGGGTTGTAGCCAGATTGGCTGTAAGATGAGTCTTACTTGTAACACTCCTGTAGGAATACATTGAAACAGTTCTTGGCAATATCTTTCCCCAGGTGGTATTGGAGATTGTTCTCAAACCGTCTAAACTGTGATCGCTGAAAACAAATCCATAATTGTTATTAAACGCTGTGCTCAAACCGGCCAGCTATATTTCTATTTTTACTTGCTTGCACAAGATTATCAAAGATCTCCAGGCTTTTTTCTGATACATCTGAAGAGATTTTAGATGTCTGGTCAACTACCCGACTTTGCCGACCTTTTAACAATTCACGATATGAAAGTGCACATATCCAAAATTGTGTGACTTCGTTGAGGAGGCTCACTCGACTTCCTTAGATATTTCTCTATGGAAGAACCAAAGTTTTGAAATGGTTTCCGACTTTTCCGACTTTGTAATGTTTCTGGATATGCAGACCTTTGGCGGTGAAGACCGGATTTGAGGATTGCACTCCTCTGTGCTCCTTGGGAATATTCCTGCCATCTTGAAGCAGGCGGAGCTACCCCTGGTCCAGGCTCTGCTAACAGGGATAGGCACTCTCTGAGGTCATGAAGATCTAACACAGGGTCAGGAGGCGCTTTACTAAGGAATTTGGCATTTTCTTTGATAGCAGATTTATATCTGGTATTTTCTTGAGAAGCTTCCAACATAATTTCCCAGGTATGCCCAAAGTTGTTTCGGTACATTCTTATCGAGGCGGTACTGGTAAATCCAACTTTACTGCTAATTTAGCGACCACTATCGCCCTCCAGGGTAATCGCGTCGGTGTTGTGGATACTGATGTGCCTTCCCCTGGTATTCATAACCTATTTGGTCTAGAGCCTGAGCAAACCCATAAAACTCTGAATAATTATCTTTGGGGGGAAACTTCTATTGAAGACGCCGCCTATGATGTGGGTGAAAAGTTGGGTGTGACCGGCGATGGCAAACTCTATTTAGTTCCCTCTAGCGTCAGGGCCGATGATATCGCCCGCATCCTCAAGGATGGCTACGACGTGAGGCTGATGAACGATGGCTTTCGTAGCTTGGTCAAGACGCTAAAACTTGACTATCTATTCATCGACACCCACCCAGGGCTATCTAAGGAAACCTTTTTATCCATAGCTATATCCCACGTGCTGATCTTGATCTTGCGTCCCGATAAACAGGACTATCAGGGTACGGCGGTGACTGTAGATGTGGCCCGACAGCTCAAGGTTCGCAAAATGCTCTTGACGATCAATAAGGTTTACAGCAGCTTAAATGTGGACGCCCTCAAGCAAAAAGTGGAGGAAACCTACGGTGAATCCGTAGCAGGTCTGTTTCCTCTATCTGAGGACATCGTACAGCTAGCGAGTGAAGGGGTGTTTTGTGTGAAATACCCGGAGCATCCAGTCAGTCAAGAATTTCGTAAAGTCGCCCAGCAAATCGTAGGGGATTAGCCAGGATGTCAGACATCGGAGATTTGCAGTCCCTCGCCAGTTCAATCACGGCGGTCACCTCCCCGTTTCGCAATTATTTGACCGAGCTACACGGGAAGTTTCAAGCCATTAACGACGGTGCCGTCGCTGACTATATTCCTGAATTGGCGCTGGCCAAGCCTGAGTGGTTTGGTATTTGCGTGGTCACTAAAGATGGGCAGGTGTTTGAAGTGGGGGAGTGTGACCAGCTGTTTACGATTCAGTCGATTTCCAAAGCCTTTGTTTTTGGTTTGGCTCTAGAAGATCATGGTCGTGAGTATGTGAATAGCAAGGTGAGCGTGGAGCCCACTGGGGAGGCGTTTAATGCGATTGTGCTGGATGAGGCTACTAATCGTCCTTATAACCCGATGGTGAATGCGGGTGCGATCGCAACCACAGATCTGATCAAAGGCAGCAGCAGCACCGAACGACTCAAGCGCATGCTGGCCATGTTTCAGCGCTACACCGGTCGCGAGCACGACATCAATGTCCCTATCTTTTTATCGGAAAAGGCCACTGGCTACCGTAACCGAGCCATGTCTTACCTGATGCTGAACTTTGGCATGGTGGGTGACAAAATTGACGAAACCCTGGACCTGTACTTTCAGCAGTGCTCGATCTTGGTCAATGCCCGTGATTTGGCTATGATGTCCGCCACCTTGGCCAACGGCGGCATCAACCCCATCACCCAAGAACGCGCTATTGATGAACGCTATGTGCAGGATGTGGTGAGCGTGATGCTCACCTGCGGCATGTACGATGCCTCCGGCGAATGGGCTTATCGAGTGGGTATGCCGGCCAAAAGTGGTGTGGGTGGCGGCATTTTAGCCGTGGTTCCCAGCAAGGTGGGCATTGGTACCTTTTCCCCACCGCTTGATGCCAAGGGTAATAGCGTTCGGGGCATCAAGGTGTGTGAGGCCCTGGCCACCGATTTTGGGCTGCATCTATTCAATGCGGCTAAACCTGAGCGAGAGCTACAAGCCTGGATTGATGGCAACGATGTGGATAGCTGGTAGATAACTGATGAACCTACCCACTTGCCTAAAGTCACCTGACAATCTGCCCCTACGAGTGGTCTTGATTGTCCTGTTTGTTGGCCAAATTGTCGGAGCCGTTGGTCTAGTGGGCTATCTGTCCTTTCGCAATGGCCAAAAGGCTGTGAATGAATTGGCCACCCAGCTACGCCATGAGGTCACAGCCCGCATTGAACAAGAATTACAGAGCTATTTTGAAACCCCCCATGAGATCAATCGACTCAACGCCAGTGCCTTTGCTAGAGGCATACTGGATGTAGACGGGGCGGGCTTTGGTGAAACCCAGCTCTATCAGCAAATGCGGATTGCCCCGACTATTGCCCTCGCTTACTGCGGTAGCGCCCGCAATGGCGAATTTTTTGGAGTGTTGCGATCGCCTGAGAATGGTGCACTACAGCTTACTTACAGTAATCCTGCCACCCAAAAACTGCGCCGATATTACGGCTTAGATGTCCGAGGAGAACGCACCAACTTTCTATGGCAGGCAGATACGCCCTACGACTCTCGCCAACGGCCCTGGTATAGAGCGGCAGCCTTAGCTGAGCGGCCCCAGTGGACAGATATCTACATTGCCTTTACCACTGGGCTACCCAATATTACTGCCAGCCTCCCCGTGTATGATCGCTCCGGCAAAGATGTGCTGGGGGTGTGTGCAACGGATGTGGTGCTCCCAGAAGAATTTAGAACCTTTTTGCAAAGCCTCCAAATCGGCCAAACCGGGCAAGCCTTTGTGATCGATCGCCAGGGGCAGCTGATTTCCAACTCAACCGATGAACCCCTGATGGTCAACGATGGGGATACTGCCAATCCCCTGCTGGCCATCAACAGCAGCGATCAGCTAGTCCAAGAGACGGCCCGTTACCTCGCCCAGCGATTCAATGGGTTTACTAACGTTACCGAAGCTCAGCAGCTACAACTACAGCTCAACGGTAAACGCCAATTTTTAGAAGTACTGCCGTTTCAAGATGGGTTTGGTCTCGATTGGCTGATTGTGGTCGTCGTGCCCGAGGCCGATTTTATGGGCCAGATTAATGCCAACACCCGCAATACCGTCCTGCTATGTGGGCTAGCGCTGCTGGTTGCCATTGCCTTAAGCGTGCTGACGGCCCGTCGAATCACCCGTTCGCTTCTACGGCTATCTCAAGCCTCCGATCGCCTGGCCCAAGGCCATCTAGACCCGCAGGTAAAGTCCAGTTTTATTGCCGAGATTGATACCCTGGCCAACTCATTTAACAAAATGACCCGGCAGCTGAAGCAGTCCTTTGAGACTATCCGCATTGCCGAGGAAAACTACCGCAGCATCTTTGAAAACGCCCTGGAGGGGATCTTCCAATCTAGCCCCGAAGGCCATTTTATCAATGTCAACCCGGCCCTAGCCAACATCTATGGCTATGACTCTCCCCAAGAGATGATCGACAGCATTACCAACATCGGCACACAACTGTATGTCGACCCCGAAAAACGGGCAGACTTTCAAGCGAAAATCGATCAGCAAGACAGCATCACCGGGTTTCAATATCAGTGTTACTGCAAAGACGGCAGTATTATCTGGACCCAAATCCATGCCCGTGCTGTCCGTGCTTCCCAGGGGCAGGTGCTCTATTACGAGGGTATTGTCCAGGACATTACCGAACGCAAGCAACGTGAGGATGAACTCAAACGCCAGCTGGCCGAACTAAAAATTGAAATCGATCAGCAGCAGCGGCAAGAAGAAGTCGCCACCCTAACTGCCAGCAGATACTTTCAGGAAGTACAGCAGGAAATAGCCGAAGTCGATTTAGACGAATTTTGGAGCTGAAGAACCCAGAAAGGCCTATGGCCAAGCTCACTCAATACTCACCCTTGCAAGAGTCTATGGATATCAATTCTGGAAGTCTTTGAGTCATGAGAGAGACTGTTATTTAGCTAACAGTCTCTCTGTCTTTACTCTTTGTCTATGATCAGTCCGATCGTATTCTTTGAGCGCTACTCGCTTGGTCAAAATGACCATAACCTCATTAGGGAATTTCCCTTAGGCATGGTGTTAAATTGTTTTTTCAGTACCGCCAATATGGCGGATACAAAAGCAGCAGTGGCGGTGTTAACGCTTGTTATTAGAGATCTATGTAAGACTGAGAAAGTGTTGACTGACCAAGCGCACAAAAGAGTCTTAGGAGAGATTATAGAACAGGTTTATCACTGTATTTTAGAAGTTACAACAAAACTAGGAGAGAGTTTTGTTCCTGCGTCTTATCGGTGGGTAGTTGAGCGAACATTGTCTTGGTTAGATAAGGCCAGACGTCTGTACCGAGACTATGGGATGTTACCGGAAAACCATGAAGGAGCGGTCTATGGGGTCATGATTCGCTTAAGGCTGCGTCGGTTAACCGATAATCAACGACGGTGGACGTCAAAGACTCCTCAGGCTGCTTAGTATTAGTTTATGAACCCACTCTTACTCAATACTTACGCCTTTAAAGGTAGTTGCCTTAGGCTTAGCTGCCATAGGTGCAGACTTAATTTGTTGAGTTCGTAGTCGATGCTTTTGAAAATATCCCTGCCATTCTTGGGGAGCGTTGAGAGTCTCACCACCATGTTGAGTAAGGCGTTTACGTACCTGACAAAGGACAGGAGTGTTAACACAGGCTCCAGAAATAATCACCTGCCCCTTAGTGAGGGCTGGTAGCTCCTTAAGTAAATCGCGCCCAGCGGCTTCTACACCATACTTAAGACTTTCTTGATCCACTGGGTTCACAATGCGCATAAGAAACTGGCTCATGCACTGGGAGAGCACATCAGAATCAAGCTTGCCGGGCCGTTGGGTGATTAATCCCACACCCAAGCCAAACTTACGACCTTCGCTGAGGATTGTACGGAGCACTGCTTTGCAGCGAGATGGTTCCTTGGCTGGGGCAAAGCGATGGGCTTCTTCGATCAAGACGAATACAGGAAAAGGTAAATAGTTTTCATCACCTTCTTCGATTTTATCGCGGGCCGTGTTGATGCGCGCATGGTAGCTCTGACGTAGCACCGCTGCACAGATAACCTGCTGTTCTTCCTGGCTGATTTCGTTCATCTGCAAGACGGTCACCTGCCCCGGCTCAAATAAATCGCGGGGGGCCATGTGGTTCATCTGATGAAAGTAAGGAGATCGAGCTAGACGATCCAGCTTCCACTCCAACGCAGGCGCAGACGATCCCACCTTGTCATTGCCCTCATCATCAGCTGTGGTGTCAGCCTCGTAAACTGCTGCGATGAGATCATTTACATTCCACCGGTAGTCTCCCCGTTTATGTTTACCCAAAATGGTAAACGCCTTGTTGAGTATGGACTGCTGACGGTCACTCATCTCGGGCAGTAGGGTCAGAATATCGTAATAGTCCAGGGACGACATCCGAATCTGAATATCTTCAGGTGTGAGAATTTGGACTTTAGGGGCATAGCCATCGCTGTCATGAAAGGCCGAATGACCTCGCATTTCTGCTAGGGTACTATATTCTCCATGGGGATCGAAAATGAGCACCGCTGCTCGGTTATAGGGCTGCAAAAATTCTTCGATGAGGACACCTGCTGTGTAGCTTTTGCCTGAGCCCGTCCCCGCCAGGATAGCCATGTGGGTACTGACAATTTCTTTCACGTCCAGGGCGACGGGGACACTGCCGCCAGGACGCAGTAGTAGAGAACCAATTTGGGCCGATCCCACCTCGCCTGGCTGCTTTTTATTGACGACCTGTTGTAGGCGGCTATCTGCTGCAATATGGACTTTGGCCCCTGGATCTGGGGTTATGCGAGGGTTAATAAACCCAAGGGCCGGATGGAAGTAGCCAATGACATCCACCGTGACCTCATAAATTTCTGGGTTGGGATACGCAAACCCAATCAGTGAGGCAACGGTATCTGGACTAATTTGTGTGTCAGCAAAAATCCGATCCGGCAGATGATCGATGAGTCGACGGTCAGAAATCTTCCCTAAAATTTCCCAGGAGCCATTACTATCGAGTGCTTCGATGGCATAAAAGACAAATTCACCGATTTTGACCCGCTTGTTATCGGCAGTAATAAAGACATATTGGTTGCCATCTTCGCCAGGTCCCTTGACTGTGCCAATTACTGGATTCTCAGTACCTGAATCGGAGTGAGCCGTTGGAGTCATAGCGGTGCGATCGCATCAGTGCTGGCTTGCAAGCCAATATCACCCACTATAGTAAACCTGTATTGCTGGAAAGAAACCTGATCTTTTAGGGATGCTTGCAGTACCGTCCTGAAATGTTCTGCAAGCCATGGTAAGAAAGGGAGAACGGCCTCGAAACATAACTTCAAAAGAAGCTCGTACGACGGCACGCTCTCCATGGGGGACATGGAGAATGACGAACAGGCTATTTTTGAGTTCCCTAGGTTAAACGATAAACATCCGGCAAAATCACCATGGCATCACCAAAAGAATAGAAGCGATAGGCCTGTTTAATCGCATCTTGATAAAGATCCATCAGGCGCTGACGGCCCACTAAGGCGCTCACTAACATCAACAAGCTGGAGCCAGGCAAATGAAAATTAGTGATCAATCCATCCACCACTTGCCACTGATAGCCAGGGTAGATAAATAAATTAACAGCACCTTGGTAAGCCTTGAGACTGCCTTCCTGGTTAACCACGCCTTCTAAGGTGCGAGTGGTCGTAGTGCCGACAGCAAAAACATGGTTACCTCGTGCTTTAGTTTCTTTAATCAGATCGACTGTGCTTTGGGGTAAATGAACCCATTCTGCATGCATCTTATGGTCAGTAATCGCTTCTGACTCTACCGGGCGAAAGGTGCCCAACCCTACATGCAGCGTAACTTCAGCTCGCTGCACACCTTTTTCTTCCAGCGCTTGAAATACCTCTGGGGTAAAGTGCAGACCGGCTGTAGGAGCTGCCACGGCACCGGGGTTTTGGGCATAGATTGTTTGATATTGGTCCGGCTCCGCATGGGAGTCGGTGATGTAAGGCGGTAACGGAACTTCCCCGAAAGCGTCCATAAGGTTGTCGATGGGGGTATCCGTTGTGGTTTCAAACGTGAGTAATCGACCGTTGGTGTCGAGATCGCAATCCTCTACCCTGGCCGTTAACAGAGGGTTCTCTAAATCTGGGCCAAAATAGATTGAACTCCCTGGTTTTAAGCGTCGTCCTGGTTTGACTAGGGCTAACCATTGATGGGGTGGGGTACGGGGTTCTAGTAATAAAACTTCAACCTTTGCCCCACTTGGTTTGTATCCATACATTCTTGCCGGAATGACTCGCGTATTATTAATCACGAGGAGGTCTCCAGAACACAAAAACTTGGGCAAGTCTTTAAAATAAGCATGCTGGTGATCGCTGTTTGATGAGATCACCATTAAGCGAGAGTGATCTCGGGGTATAACCGGTTCCTGTGCAATCAAACTTGGCGGTAGTTCATATTGATAAGCCATCAAGGAATAATCGCTGTTTGCCTGCTGTTGATTGATCAAATCTTGACTATGGGATGGTTGACGGCTATTAGATGGAGACATAGTTTAGAAAGAACAGCAGATGAAATACCGTTGATTTTTGATAAAGGCGTGTTTTCGGCCTTACTAAGCCGAGGAATTTAATGCCAGACTATTAGATGGATTTCTAGGGACCGGCTGCCTAAGTGATTCAAACGATCTAGACTGTAGCACCGCTTTATACCTATGGATTACGTTTACTATTTATCCAATGCCAGTCTTGTTCTGCGAGTTGTTGAAAGGCTACATCGCCTCACTCAGCTGCCGTTAGAATTCTTAAGCGTTATTCATCGTATCGATGGCTGGATTATTCGGGTCAGGCTGCATGAAAGTGTCTCTCCGGATACGGCATCGAACTTTCAAGCTTTTTTAGATGAATTGGGCGGTCGTTCCAAACCCGGTTATCGCGTGCGTATGGCGTTATGGGGGTTGGAAACTGGCCAAACATCCGTAGATGTCATGCGTCGTTACCAGGTCGCTGTTGTTTCCCATGGCAAACCTGACCGCTACGAAATTGAAGAATTTCGCAAGCAGTTTGTTCAAGGTTTAGGCTATTGCCCTGAAACCCTGGCGTAATTAATTATTCATGGAGGGTGGGGGTTAAGCCCATCCTTCAATGGCATTGACCAAATAGTCTTGTAGCACCAGGTATCGCGCACCGTCCGGCAGTTTTAGCTGAGCCCTGGCGGCTTGTGGTGCTTTCCCATGACAGCTAACCAGGGCCACATCTAAACGGCACGGCAACTGAGCCAGATGCGGATGGCGGGTGAGAAAAAGGCGAGCCGTGGTCCAAAGTTTTCGCTGCTTAGCGCGGGTAATGGATAGTAGCCCATCCAGATCCCAGTTGCCCCGACTGCGCGTTTTCACTTCTACAAATGCCAGCATCTCGCTACTCAGCTTGCCACCTTGGGTGTTGTAGCCCTGGGCCACAAGGTCTAGTTCTCCCCAGCGACAGTGCCATCGTCGATAAAGAATTTCCCAGCCTTGCTGCATCAGCCAGGTCTCCACTAGTTGCTCGCCATACACTCCCAAATCTTGATCAGGCATAGCCGTTCTTGTTTAAGCCTTCGAGCTAGATTGCCCTGGGCTGTCAGCATAAAATCAAGTCCTGCTAACTACCGATGGAAATCGCTGAAGAACTGGGTAATATGGCACAAAATCCCCTGGCTAGACAGCGCATCATGAGTCAAAAACTAAAAGCGGACCTTTATGCAGAGTATCAACAAGCGTTTGACCGATGCACAGTACTGTCAGAGTCTTTAGGATTGGCGCAGGGGGTGACTAATCGATTGGTGGCTTTGCGATCGCACTATGATGCTGTGGAAAAAGCAACCACTGTGCCCTGGTGGTTTGCTGGCATTTTGCATTACAAAGAATGGAATTTTCGCGAGCCCGCCCTCTTTGAAAAGAAAGTGGCAGAAGTTCTCATTGATAAAAAATATCACCAAGCAACTACCCGCACTGTAGCCGCCTATCTCTGGGGATTTGACCTTTGGAATGGCTTTCAAGATGGTTCAGGTAACCAGTCCACTTGGGTGTGGGGCAGCACCAATGTCCTGGCGAAGAAGACCCCTGAAATGGGGGCAGCCGGAATTTTGAAGCGCTTGCAGCAACAGGGGCTAGTTAAGGTTAATACAGCGGCTCTAGTAGCAGCTAAAGCGTCAGCGACTAAGAGCGTTCAGCCTGCCCCTGCCAAAGCCCCCGCAAAGCCTGCACCCGCCAAAGCACCCGCAAAACCTGCACCCACAAAACCCGCCCCTAAGCCTGCCAAGAAAGGTAAAAAGCTGCCGGTCATGTACTTTTCCCAGCGTGACAATGCGGCCCAAGCGCATCGGACGTGTAATACCGCCAGCTGTTGGATGGGCGCACTCTACATGAAAACAGCCCTCTGGGAAGAATGTGGCGAAGACCAAAATGCAGACCTCAATTTCTACTTACCTAAAGTAGAAACCTACGGAGACACTACGGACCATGGCGCTCAGACTAGAGCACTGTCAAGCCTGGGGGTGGAGTCGGCATGGCACACTACGCTTTCGATGAATGATGTCAAAAAAGAACTTGATGCAGGTCGTCCGGTCGTTTTAGGTGTGTTGCACAAGGGGCCTGTCAGTAGCCCCCGTGGTGGTGGTCACATGATTTTGGCAGTGGGCTACGACGACAGCGGTATGTTTATCCACGACCCCTATGGAGAGATGGACTTGGTGAACGGTGGCTATCCCGGCTCGACCGATGGGGCCTATCGCCACTACAGCTATAAAAATCTAGGGGCTCGTTTTGAGGTTGAAGGCCCCGGTAGTGGTTGGGGGCGTCTATACAAAGGTAGCCGTGCGTAATAATTATTGCTACCGTTGCAGCTCGATCGCCGCTTATCCATCCAACTGACCGTAAAATTCACCAACCCAGGGTAAGCTGGCCAAATCTTCAAAAGCAACCTGCCGCTCTTGCTCTAGTTCAGCGATCCGCTTTTTCTCGGCATAGCTTTGCTTTTGATAGTAGGCGCATTCATCAGGCTGAGTTTCTAAGTCAGTTTCTTCCCACAGTTTTAGAAAGTAACGATATCGCTTTTCGCATAGGGTCTTCTCCATGCAGGCCACGGATGCGCGAATAATCAGAGGAGCCCGGAGAATATCACGCTGGGTCTTTTCATCGAGATAAAGCAGGTGATGAACCTGGGAAAGGGGACCGGTGGATTCTGATGCTAAATTGCGGAGCTGCTCCAGTAGGCGCATGGGAGATGTGTCAGGTTGAGCCTCATCGGCGGTCTGCCACTGCATCATCATGCGCCAGAGGGCACGATGATGGGAAAAACTCAGTTGCAAATCCCGTTCTTCCAGAGCTTGTTTAACCGCTTGGCGATTCTTAGGCATGTGAATGTAGACCCGCAAAAGCCACCCTTCTGCTTCTTCTAGCGCACTCTTTTTAATGGCGACTTTAAACGTTTGAGGTGCGTCGTCTGGGGAGCGTCGCTGGCGGCGTACCTGGGCTAAAAAGTTTTCGGCCAGCAGGGGCACTAGTCGCGCATCGCCCTGGCTAAAGATTTCGGCGCAGTGGCGAATATAGTGGGTGCGAGTATCGGCATTGGCAATGTCGGCCAGCAGTTTGACGATATCCTGGGATGCTTTTTGAAACTGGTCGGCCTGTTTCAGGTCTACATTTTGTAGGGTTTGTTGGATTTGCCAGTCGAGCCATAGCGAAGCGGCATCAACTAAGGCATTGTATTCATCAGCGACATGGGTTTTCAGATAGTCATCGGGGTCCTTGCCGTCAGGAATATTTAGAATTCGTAGCTGCACATCACCTCGGTGGGCCATTTCAGCCACTTCACCAATCGCTCGCTGTGCTGCTTTAACCCCGGCAGCATCAGCATCAAAATTAAAAATGATTTGCTTTGATTCGGTATAGCGCAGCAGCTGTCTCACCTGTCCGGCATTAAGGGCGGTCCCCAAAGAGGCAACAGTGTTCGTGATCCCTGCCGCGTGGAGGGCAACCACATCGAAATAGCCTTCGACAACAATGGCGCGGTCTTGCTTTGCGATCGCACCCTTTGCCTTATCCAACCCATACAGAGTTTTACTCTTATCAAACAGCTCGGTCTCCGGTGAGTTTAAGTACTTGGGTTTTTCATCCCCAAGACAGCGCCCTCCAAAACCAATAATGCGTCCGTTGGGATCATGGATGGGGACCATGACCCGATTGCGAAAACGGTCATAGTAACCCGTACCTTTTTTATTAGGTAAAATCAGACCGGCCTGTTCCACCAGTTTGACTGAATAGTTTTTTTGTTCAACCAGATAACCATAGAGGGGTTGCCAACCATCGGGGGCATAGCCAAAGGTGAAGTGCTTGAGAATGTCATCACTAAATTGGCGTTGCGATCGCAAATAGGCCAATGCCTCCTGCCCAGCACTCTGATATAGGGCGTGTTCGTAAAACTTAGCAGTCACTGTCAGAATTTCAAACAGCTGTTCCCGTAGGGTGACTTTGCGTTGATACTCTTGTTGTTTGGCAGGTTCTAAGGTTTTGACAGGGACCTGATACCGTCGCGCCAGGTCCAAGACTACTTCCGCAAACGATTGCTGCCCCAATTCCATCAAAAACTTGAAAGCATTTCCCCCAGCGCCACAGCTAAAACAGTAATAAAACTGTTTCGAAGGACTGACACTGAAACTAGGGGACTTGTCATCATGGAACGGACAGAGGCCCGTAAAGTCTTTGCCTTGCTTTTTGAGCACCACATGTTCGGACACCACATCAACGATGTCCACTCGCTGGCGCACATCATCGATGGTATCTGGGTGTATGCGGGGAGAACCCATGGAGCTCCAGGTGGCTACTTTGGCCTAACTATCATAGGATCAATAATAGCGAGCGCGCTACAGGGCAAGCCAATGCAGGGATATGTAAGCTTATTCACTTAACTGAACCAAACTCACACAATCTTTAATCAGGTCTTCAAAATGTAGACATTACATAAATGAAGCCTATCCAGCTATTGAAAAAACTACGTATATATGGATATATTCGTGGTTACATATCCGAAAATTTACGAGGGTTCGTAAAGTAGGAATACCATCCTAGTCTTTATGAGCTGTAGGTAGTACCAACTGTTTCCAATTGGGTCCTAGCTTCTTGTTGGAAATGTTGTTAAGTAATGGATTCAATGTCCAGCGGACTTGTTTCTCTCGATTATCTGTATCCATTTTTACGTAACAGCATAATAGAAACGTTAAAAATTAGTCCCTAGTGAGGTCATAACTCGTAGGGCTTATTTTGGTTTTGTATTTTCGGTGTGATCGTCCGTTCTTAGCAAAATTCGAGCATAGAAGAGTTTCGATGAACATCTTGATGCTTGCTCCACATCCCTTTTACCAGGCAAGGGGTACTCCTATCGCAGTTGACCTTGTGCTGAGAGTTCTCTCAAGTCGTGGTGAAAACATTGATGTTATTACGTTTGCCGAAGGCAAGGATGTGTACTACACAAATGTAAGAATCCATCGCACCCCATCATTCAGGTTGACTCGAAATATTCGTCCTGGATTTTCTGGGAAGAAGCTACTCTGCGACGTTTTTGTATTCATTAAGGCAGTTAAATTGGCTAGGACTGGGCGTTATGACCTTGTCCATGCGGGTGAAGAGGCTGTTTTTATTGCCTTATTTATAAAGAAGGTCTTTGGTATTCCATACGTTTACGATATGGACTCCTCCCTTGTAGGCCAGCTAATTGATAAGTACCCTAGGTTACGTCTTTTCCAAACCTTGCTGCGTGCATTTGAGGGGACGGCTGTGAACAATGCGGAGGCTGTTATTCCTGTTTGTCGGGCACTGGCCACTGAGGTGCAGCGCTACAGCCCGAATAAGAAAGTTGTTGTAATTCCTGATATCTCACTGCTACATCAGTCTCGCTAGAGCTGATGATCTTGATTTGCTTGTGTTTGCTTGTGTTTGCTTGTGTTTGCTTCTATCAAAAAAGGGGATTTACCAATGCAGTTAACTCAGTTAAGAAAGACCTATAAAATCACAGGCCCCCTGTTAATGTACGTGGGCAATCTGGAACGATATCAGGGGATCAATTTACTTTTAGATAGTTTTAAGCTGGCTGTAGCTCAGATGGATGCAGTCCATCTGGTCGTTATTGGTGGCGTATCTGAGCATATTGAGCACTATCAGCAATATGCTCGACAGTTAGGGATTGACGCTTGCGTACACTTTATTGGTAAGCGCCCCGTAGAAGATTTGGCGTACTACTTAGCTCAAGCTGATATTCTGGTTTCTCCTCGTACCCAGGGTAATAATACGCCTATGAAGTTATATTCCTACCTGGATAGCGGCAAGGCTTTATTGGCAACTAATTTACCCACCCATACTCAGGTGCTTAACCATCGGGTGGCTAGACTGGCAGCGCCTGAAGCCCAGGACTTTTCCCAGGGAATGTTGCACTTGATGCAAGATCAAGATTTAAGGGAGCAGCTGGGAGTTGAAGCTCAGGCCCTGATTGCGAAGCAACATACCTATGAGGCATTTTCCGATAAATTGACTGGGCTATATGACTGGCTACAGACTCAATTATTAGGTGAGATTCAGCCCTCTAATCTTTCCAATAGCTACTAAGAGGGTCCTCTGGTCAGAGGGTCCTCTGGTCAGTAACTCAACTGGGTTGATTTGAGGCTCACAGCAGCACGGGCAAGGTTATGCAGAGAAACTTACAGGCATTATCCAATCAATCGTTTGACCTTTTGGTGCTTGGGGGTGGAATCCAGGGTGCCTGTGTTGCTTGGGAAGCCACATTGCGGGGTTTGTCAGTTGCTCTAATTGACAAGTCTGATTTTGGGGCAGCCACATCGGCCAACAGTCTAAAGATCATTCATGGTGGGTTACGCTATTTGCAAACTGCCGATTTTAGACGCATGCGGCAGTCTATTCAAGAACGGCAGACGTTGATGCGCATTGCCCCCCATTTGGTTCATCCTTTGCCGATTTTAGTGCCTACCTATGGGCATGGTCTGAAGGGAAAAGAGGCCATGGTTGTTGCATTGAAGCTCAATGATTTAATTAGTTGCGATCGCAACCAACACTTGAGTGATCCCCAAAAGCATATCCCTCCGGGTCGGGTTCTTTCTCGGCAATGGTGTCAGCAACAAGTACCCGAGATTACAAAACAGGGGTTAACGGGCGCAGCCACCTTCCACGATGCCCAAGTTTATAATTCTGAACGCTTGACATTAGCGTTTATCCAATCAGCCGTTCAGCAAGGGGCCACTGTTGCTAACTATGTCAAAGCAACGGATTTTTTACAGACCGGGGATCGGATTCAAGGCATTGTTGCCCAAGATGCGTTCACCCATGAATCATTTGATATTCGAGCCAAAGCTGTTATCAATACTAGCGGACCTTGGCTGAACCAGGTCTTAGCACGATTGCCAAAGCCTCCATCCCACCAGGCATTTGCTAAGGCTTGGAATGTGGTGCTGCGTCGACCGCTGTTGAAGACGCCCTACGCCATTGCCTTGCAAAGTTTACCTGAAGGCATGGGTACCCAAAAGACACAGCAAAAATCTCGGATGTTATTTGTAGCACCTTGGCGCGGCACATCCATGATTGGCACCCTATACAGTGTATGTGACGAGTCACCCGATAGTTGGCATGTGGATGAAGCGGAAATCCAAAGCCTGCTGCTGCAAATTAACCAAGCCTACCGGCCTGCTCAACTGACTAGAGAGGATGTGGCCTTGGTCCATGGTGGGTTACTGCCACAAACAGGCCTTTCTAGTAGTGGTGAACCGCAGCTGGCAAAACGCTACTGTATTCGGGATCATGCCGCTGAGGGCTATGGAGGCCTGTTATCGGTAACCGGTGTTAAATACACCACCTCACGAGACGTGGCCCAAAAGGTTGTGGATTATTTATTCCGCACCTGGGAGCAGACACCCCCACCCTCATGCTCAGCCAGTACGAAACTGGTAGGTGGATCCATTGAAAATATTGAGGACTTTATTCAACAGGCTCTTGATCAAGATCATAGTCAGCTAAATCCCTCTGAAGTGCGGCATCTTGTCTACAACTATGGTTGTGTTTACTCAGATATCTTTAAAGGTCAGATCGCAGACTCAACCCAGGCGATGGTCGCTCAAGTTCGCTATGCCGTACAGGCAGAAATGGCCCAAACGTTAAAGGATGTGATTTTCCGCCGCACCGATCTGGGTTCTGCCGGTGTCCCTAATGATGCCATGATTCGCCTTTGTGGAGAAACGATGGCTCAAGAGCTAGGTTGGAGCTATGCTCAAACCCAAGCAGAAATCGAAGGTCTAATGTCTGGAGATAAAACGTCTAGTCGAGATGTTGTCCCCCTGTAGCTGTGTTCAAACACTGATCTGTTTATTTATTTATTTATCTTTTATTTAACTAACCTATGCCATCTCCTATTGCCCATTCCGTCTCTGGCTATGCCATCGCCAGAGGGCTGGAGTTTCCTAAAGTTCATAACGTTTTACCCCTGGCGTTATATGCGGTCTTTGTTGCGATCGCAGCAGATTTTGATTTTCTTCCCAAAATTGTTGCTGGGATCAATACCCATCGCGGCTTTACCCACAGCCTGATCTTTGCGCTTATATTTAGCTTGATGGTGAGCAAATTAGCCAGCAATAGGACTGCTATTAAGTACATCAGAATCTTTGCCCTCACCCTGGTCATCTACTGTTCTCACCTGGTTCTAGATTTTTTTACCCAAGGAGGCTCGGGTATCCCGTTGCTGTGGCCTGTTAGTGATCAGATGTTTCAGTCTGCCGTCCCTCTGTTTCCAGCGGTGCACCATTCCCATGGTCTATTCAATTCCATCCACATCTTCTTTCTGACGTTTGAGCTTACCTATACGGTTCTTTTGTTGTGGGGCTTATCTCAGTGGAAATCATTTAGGCAGCAGCAAAAACAGAAGACGTCCCGCCTTGAACAGTAACTATCCAATGGTGAGATTGAGCTAGAACAGCCAAATCCTTCTGATCACTGATTAATCCTATGACCTCTCTAACCAACGCTGAAGTCAATAGAGCCAACCCTCAAACTTTCCCCTCGACCAGCAGTCGGCCCATTCTGATTGACACCCATGTTCATATTTATGACTGCTTTAATATCGATACATTCCTAGACTCAGCCTGGCAAAATTTTCACAGCCAGACTGGGCATCAAGCTGATTTCACTGGTGTGCTCTTGCTGACAGAGAGTAAATCTCACAACTGGTTTCAGTCCCTTTTGGCACGTGTGGGTGAATCTTCCCATCGCTGGGCCTTTCATCCGACCGCAGAAACCTTGTCTTTGCGAGCTACGGATACTCAAGGTAGAACCCTTTATGTGGTGGCGGGTCGACAAATTGTTACTGCTGAAAAGTTAGAAGTGTCGGCGTTAATTTGCGATCGCACCTTCCCCGATGGGTTATCGACCCAAGCCACTATTGAAGCCATACAAGCTGCTGGAGGCATTGCTGTACTGCCCTGGGGAGTGGGCAAATGGGTTGGTAAACGAGGAAATTTAATTACCCATCTGCTCCAACAGCAGCACCTGTCACCACTCTTTTTGGGAGATAACAGTGGGCGACCTCAATTTTGGTTGAGACCGCCCCATTTCTCGCAAGTAGAGCAACAAGGACGACCCGTTTTGCTGGGTACGGATCCGTTGCCCTTGAACTTAGAAGTTTCTCGCCCAGGCAGATATGGCCTCATGCTAATGGGAGAATTTGATGGCCACAAACCGGGGCATTATATAAAATCGAGTTTGCTCAATCCAGCGGTGAGCTGGCAACCCTACGGTAGCCTAGAGACACCCTGGCACTTTATGCGCAATCAAATTGCCTTAAGGGTGTCCCCCTTAGGGGGGACACCCTTAGGGGGGACACCCTTAAGGAGGGGAGCCCAGCAATCTTCATCCCCACCCATGGCAACTCAAAACACGCTAACTCCTGGCGGTTTTCCTGAAACTGCCGATATCGAAACATCCTCTGAGGACTATGCTTCCCGGTTTGCTGGAGCCATTGGTGATTGGCTATTGCAGGTACAAGAAGCTGCCACCTTAAAAATGTTGGCAACTGATCCAGGCGCAAAGGTGCTAGATGTGGGCGGTGGCCACGGTCAGTTGACCAAAGCCCTGATAGAACAAGGATATGACGTGACTGTGCTGGGGAGTGCCGAGATCTGTAAGGCCAGACTTCAGACCTATCTGGACCAGGGGCAATGCGCTTTTCAGGTAGGCAATGTATTAGACATGCCTTACTCAGACAATGCCTTTGATGTGGTGATTAGCTATCGCTTTTTGGCCCATGTGACCCAATGGCAGCAGTTTCTTAGGGAGCTTACCAGAGTAGCTGGTAAGGCTGTCATTGTGGACTATCCGACAGTGCGCAGTGTAAATGCGATCGCACCCGCCCTCTTCAAATTCAAAAAAGGGTTAGAAGGCAATACCCGCCCCTTTGTTTGTTATCAAGAACAAGAAATTATTGACCACTGCGAGTCTATCGGCTGGCACCCAGGTCAGCGCTATGCTCAATTCTTTTGGCCGATGGTGCTTCATCGTACGTTAGGGAAGCCAAAAGTCTCTTCGCTATTAGAGCAAGCACCTCGACTGCTAGGGTTAACGCGATTATTGGGTTCACCTGTGATTGCTAAATTTCAGCAGCGTTAGAGGGTTCAGGTAATCTTTTGACTGATTAAACTCGCATATTCAAACGTATATGGAAAGCACTCAGTACCAACTGCCATCTGGGAGTCGAGCCCTGGTTACAGGGGCCACTGGTTTTACCGGTTCAAATTTGGTAAAAAAGCTCCTACAACAGGGGGTAGAGGTTGTCGCCATTGCCCGTAAAACTTCCAACCTTAAGCCCTTTGAAGGATTATCAATCAAATGGTTTCAAGGCAATGTTTTTGACCCAGACTTAGTTACTGCCGCCGCCCAAAACGTTAACTATATCTTTCACATGGTGACCCCCTTTCGGGAAGCAAAGTCGCCAGACATTGGCTACCACAATGTTCATGTTTTGAGCACTCAGCTCCTGGCAAAAGCGGCTTTAGAACAGCCAGACTTTCGTCGCTTTGTTCATGTGTCCACCATTGGCGTCCATGGTCATGTGGATGAGCCTCCTGGTGACGAGAACTGTCCCCTAAAACCAGGAGATATTTATCAAGAGACCAAACTAGAAGGTGAAATCTGGATTAGGGACTTTGGTCAACAATCAGGCTTACCGGTGACTGTGGTGCGTCCAGCGGGCATCTATGGACCCGGAGAAAAGCGATTACTAAAGATTTACAAGATGGTCATGCAGGGCTGGGTGCCTGCCATTGGCAACGGGGGTAATCTATTGCACTTTGTCCATGTGGATGATTTAACTAATTTCTTTATTCACGCTGCAACTCACCCCCAGGCGATGGGTGAGGTGTTTATTTGCGGTAGTCAACAAGCTATTACCTTTCGAGATATGGTCGGCTTAATTGGCAACTACTATCGAGTCTCTACCAGATTTATTAGCTTGCCAGCCAGTCCGTTATTTGCCCTGGCCGATCTGTGTGAACTCATCTTTCGTCCGTTAGGGATAGAACCGCCAATCTATCGGCGGCGTTTAGCTTTCTACACCAAAGATCGGTCTTTTAATACCAGCAAAATGCAAACGCTATTGAATTTTGCCCCCAGTCATCAAGATAAAGATGGGTTAATCGAACTGGCGCAATGGTATCTGGATAACGGTTGGTTAACCCATAGGCATCCAAAACAAAAAGCATAATCTAACCGCAGCTTTGATATTGAACTATTTATCCAAAAGTCAGCTATGATATCTTCCCAACGTCAAAACCAAGGTCAAAAACAGATTGAAAAGACGCCCTTGAGTGAACAACTGACTCAAGGGAGCGGTTCTGCATTGGCAAGATATCAGGCTAAGGTTCTAGGTAACACACAACTACTGCCTTTTCTTATCTATGAGGTATTCACATTTTTCCTCAGCGATCTGCCAGGCACCTTAGGCTATCTGCTCAGGAAAAAACTCTATCCAATGCTCTTTAAAGACATTGGTGGAGGGGCTATTTTTGGAAAGGGGATCGCCCTGCGCTGTCCCGGTCGCATTACCCTGGGGAACGGTGTTGCCATTGACGACTATGGGTTACTAGATGCTAGTGGCGCAGAAGCAGGTATCACCTTGGGAAATAATGTGATTGTGTCTCGCAACTGCGTGATTCAAAGTAAAACAGCTGCTGTCACCATTGGAGATAAGACTGATATTGGCTGCAACGCAATTATTTCCTCTAGCGGTGGCATCTCTATTGGTAACTCTGTTCTGATTGCTGGCAACTGTTACATTGGCGGCGGTCGCTATATCAACGATCGTGTAGATCTGCCCATGATGGAACAGGGTGTATATACAAAAGGTCCAATCGTCATAGGTGATGATGTCTGGCTCGGAGCCGGGGCAATAGTTTTAGATGGCATACAGATTGGCAAAGGCTGCATTGTGGGTGCAGGAGCAGTTGTCACGAAAAACCTGCCTGACTACGCTGTGGCAGCTGGTGTACCAGCAACCATTAAAAAGATCCGAAATAGTGAGGATAGTCCCATGTTATTTCCTCGTCAACATTCATGACAGATAATTAATACTTAAAACCGTCATTTTCAGCTAATAATAACTCTCTCTATTATCAAAATAGATCATAAATATACGTTTTAGATCGATAAATTAAATAGAACGATGAATAGTCTTAATACCCTAGAAAATGTGAATCAAATGGACCCTAAAAGTAATCCAGAGGTTACCGTAGCTGTTATTTCATATAACGGCAAGAAGGTGATTCAGCTCTGTCTTGATTCCATATTTAGCCAGACCTACAAATCTTTGAAGGTTTTCCTAGTCAATAATGCTTCGACAGATAGTACTCCTGAATGGGTCAAGGAACATTATCCAGATGTTGAAATACTCGATTATCCAGAAAACAAAGGGCCTAATCCAGCTAGGAACTTCGCCATTCAAAAATCTCCCAATTCTCTAGTTATGCTCGTTGATGATGATGCCGTGCTTGAAGAGAATTGCATTTATGAACTCGTGCAAGCAGCCCAGAAATATACAGATAGCGCTGTTTGGTCGCCTAGAATTGTTTACCACGACCAACAGGATTTGATCCAATTTGAGGGGGCTTCCATCCATTATTTAACTGAGGCAATTTTGCTAAATGGCGACACACCTATCAGTCAAGGAGTCAAGGAAATTACCCCTATACAGGTTGCTGGTGGTGTTTCGTATCTAGTGTCTAAGGAAGCGGCCCTGTCGGTAGATCTATTCGACGAGTATTATTTCTTTGGGCGAACCGATGGTGAGTTTACATTCAGACTGACCCAAGCTGGTCAAACTCTGTACACTGTGCCCAAAGCAGTCTGTTATCACCGAGTAAAAAAACGTGGTTTATCTAAGGTATTTTACCAAGTTAGAAATCGTCTCTACCTGATGCTCACAACCTACTCTTGGAAGACAATATTACTTTTGCTTCCAGCTTTGATGGTCTACGAAATATCATTAGTTACTTTTTTAGTCTTGAAAGGAAGCATTGCAGAATATATCAAAGCTGTTTTTGAGGTAATTTCTGATTTACCCAAAATTTTGGAAAAGCGAAGACTCGTACAAAAACAGCGCCGATTACCCGATAGAGAGGTCATTCACAATGGACCTATCAATATCCGAAAGGACTTGGTTGAGAATAGGGTGATTGCGTTTCTCAAGTCTCTTTTGGATAGCTTTTTCATTTTTTACTGGAAGCTTATTTATCGATTTATTTAGTTATAAATCGATGTCTGTCTCTAAACGATTGTTGCTGCCTGGTTCAGATGGCAATTAAACATCCTTGGGTTGAACGGGCATCGGACGCATTGAGACTTAACCGATATGAAAAAATTAGTCGGTCGCCTAGACCTTTCCTATATCTATGCATTTTTAGGCGAAGCCACACTCGGTTTAACGTTTC
Source organism: Leptolyngbya sp. PCC 7375 (assembly GCF_000316115.1). GTDB lineage: Bacteria > Cyanobacteriota > Cyanobacteriia > Phormidesmidales > Phormidesmidaceae > Leptothoe. The sequence goes on along the minus strand of NZ_JH993797.1, from coordinate 4,942,036 downwards.
TCTTCTACATTATTATTGCTAGGGTGCTTGGACCGGAGCAATACGGTGTTTTTACAGCAGCTGTTGCCCTGGGGGCTATTCTCTCCTTATTTATTCAGTTTGGATTACCGTCTTTATTGGGTAGAGATGTGGCGGCGAGTCCCCAAGTGGCCCCAAAGTTTACCCTGACGTTTCTACTGCTCCAAGCAATTAATTCATTTGTTATTTTGCTTGTGTTGTTTCCGCTTACCCAGATGCTGGGCTTTAGCGGAATAGGTATCTTAATTTGCTATTTGGCTGTACTAGCAGAAATTTGCCGTAGTGCAAAGCTCACGTTGCGCAATGTTTTGCGCGGCATTAATGAATTTGGTACTGAGACTATTTCAGTCTCTATAGAACGTTTTTTTGCCTATGGCTTAGCCTGTGTTGTCCTCTTCTTAACCCAAAGTATCGTTTGGGTGATGATAACCGTTATTTCTATCCGCGCGACAGACGCTTTAGGGCTACTCTACTATATCAATCGTAAAACCCGTGTCCACAACGCTATCAGCCTGGGTAGTCTGGCGGGAACCTGGCGAAAAGCATATCCCTTTGCGCTGTCTGGCATCCTTTGGATTCTTTACTATCAGGTGGATATTTTAACGCTACAGTGGCTAGCGCCTGCGACAGAAGTGGGTTTTTATGGTGCAGCTTATCGTATTCTTGAAATTTTTGCTGCCCTTCCTCGGGTAATTATGTCTGTCACTATCTTTAAGTTTGCTAGCTTTTACCTGCAAGAGCCTAGCCGATTATCTGAGGAACTTTACAGGGCAACTCGTTTACTTCTGATCGGTGTGTTGCCGGTGCTTATTGGTATTAGTTTATTTGTCTCAGTCCTAATAAGCTTGCTTTATGGAGATTCTTTTTTGCCTGCGGCGGAGGCACTGTCTATTCTTTTGCCTAGCCTTGGCATTAAGCTATTTGGCAATTTAGCGCAAAACTTTCTGAGTGCAACGGGGCGGGAAAAACAGCTGCCACCTCTGCTTTTGGCAACGGTTGTGGTCAACATTATTGCTAATATCGTTCTCGTTCCCTCCATGGGAGCAGTAGGTGCTGCGATCGCAACTTTATTAAGTGAAGTCGTTCTAGCCATCGCTGGGCTTACGTTACTTATCCGATTAGGCTACAAAACCATAGGGCAACAGCTTCAGAAGGTTGCCCTATTGAGCCTGCTTGCTGTTTCCGTACCTTCTTTTATAAGGATAGGGCTGAATCCTTGGTTGGGAATCACCCTCACATTGGTTAGCCTTTCGATTATTGCAGTACTTATGAGAAAAAAAACTTTTCTAGATACCCCTTGTTAAAGGATACCCCCCCATTGATAACTATATTTTTTGGTTCTTTTTTCAAGTCAGAGGTTAAGTTAATGGAAGCGGCGGTAGCTACAGGCATCAGCATTCTGGAGGTTAACCTGTTGCATGTCTTGTCAATGTGCTCTGTGTTAAAAGTACATGGGTTTCAGTGGGGATATCTTAAGGTGATTACTGCGGGAGGTATTTCTCTATTATGCGGTATTGGCATCAACGCTGGACTTGTAGGGTGGCCCACGTTAGCAAGGGTAGCTGCACTTTAGGCATAATTGTGACCCTTTATACAGCATTGGTGCGGACGTTCGGTCTGGAAAATAGCGATCACACAATGCTTAATCAACTGCAACAAAAGCTGGGCTTTAGTAAATAGTCGTTAGCGTTATTTTCTGGACAAAAGCCAGTGGATTCAACTGATGATGTATGCCGTAAAGCTGACTGAGTTTACGGTTAGAATCTCTGTAGTACACGTGCAAGTGTGGAGAAACCATAAATCTCTCAATTACTTGTAAAGATTACGTAAAACGTACATGTTTCTCAGTAGAGATACGCACCTCCTAGGTATTCTATAAGCAGAATGTTGGTAAGTCAGTAACAGTACTTCTATTTTATTAAGTACTGCCCTGATGATATTTAAATCAGCATTGGACCTTTTTGCTTCTAGGGCTAGGGCAAAAAGAGTTGTCTTTTATTGTGATTCCTGTAGCTACTCGGCTTTTCTATTTTCGTTACTCAATGAGTTTCCTGGATATTCTCAATTTATTTTTAGACTGCGGTTATATCATTCGCTAAGTTTGAGGATTTACACTATGGTCCCTTCGGTTTCTGTCCATCCCAATGTCCTGTCGGACAATTTTTTGTCTGAGCAACCGGCAGTATCTGAGGAGACCCTATATCTGTCTGTAGTCATTCCCATTTATAACGAATTTGACAACCTGCCTACGCTCATTGAGCAAGTCTCAACCGTCCTAGATCAAGAAGCGTATAGCTATGAAATTATTTGTATTGATGATGGGTCTAAAGATGGCTCAACTCAACGGTTAAAAGATCTTTCCCAAACCCATGGGCAACTGCGAGCCATTATCTTTCGCCGCAACTATGGACAAACGGCGGCCATGGCGGCTGGATTTGAATATGCCCAAGGTCAAATAGTTATTACTTTAGATGGCGACCTACAAAACGATCCACAAGATATTCCTCGACTATTAGAAAAGATGAAAGAGGGATATGACCTCGTGAGTGGTTGGCGTAAGCAGAGACAGGATGCTGCCTTAACACGCCTTCTCCCTTCAAAAATTGCTAATTCGTTAATTGCGAAGGTGACAGGTGTTAAGCTCCATGACTATGGTTGCTCTCTCAAAGCCTATCGAGCTGAACTGGTTTCGGATCTGAAGCTGTATGGAGAATTGCACCGTTTTTTACCAGCGCTAGCATTTATTGAAGGTGCCAGAATTACAGAAATTCCCGTACGGCATCATCCACGCCGTTTCGGGCAAAGTAAATACGGCTTAGGCAGAACATTTCGAGTCATGATGGATCTGCTAACCGTCTATTTTATGAAAACCTTCTTGACCCGTCCCATGCATGTATTTGGGGTTTTGGGGATGACGTCATTGTCAGTTGGGTCTTTTCTGGCAATCTATCTCGTATTTCTTAAATTTATTCTCAACCAGGCCATTGGTGATCGCCCTCTGCTGATGTTGGCTGTGGTTTTATTTCTCTCAGGGATACAGCTATTCTGTTTTGGGCTACTGGGTGAATTGCTGATGAGAACATATCATGAATCTCAAAATAAGCCTATTTATCGCATTCGCGATAAGATTAGCTTCTAATTTCCATGGCTAATTTGTTGGCTATACTGATTCCAGCATTGTACTAAGGATATTAGTTCGTTTTGAGCGTGATTTTGAACAACAGCTGAGTGTATCTTTGGGTTGGGCTGAACTCGAAATAATCGACAAAACTAGTCTTTTAATCAATGTGCCAGGCATCTCAATCATTCTGCTTAGGGGAAATAGTTTAGATGAAGCTTGATCAAATCAGCCCTGTTGATAAACGCGGTCAGGATATCAGGCTGTATGTTCAGCAATGGTTGCCGATCACGCTGGTTATGCTCCTCGCTACGGTTCTATATTTTTATCGCATTAATGCAGAGGGTCTGTGGCTGGATGAGCTAAGTAGTATAGAAGATTCTCAGCTACCGGCCATCCAAGCTGGTAGAAACTTGTTAAGGCCGCTTTACTACATATTGCTGACGGTATGGAAGCAGTTTGGCAGTAGTGATGCCTGGTTGCGTAGCCTATCGGTGGTTTTTGCGATCGCATCCATCTTTTTAATCTACCGATTAGGTTATCGGCTTTTAGGAAAAGTGGAAGGGGTGGTGGCAGCGGCTTTTTTAGCCTTTTCTCCCTTATTTATTAACCACGTCCAAGAAGTCAGAATGTATGTGTTATCTGTCTGTTTGGGGATAGCTGGTACATGGTATTTGACTAAAGCCCTGATGGAAGAACCCACAGATAAAACAGGGGCTCCCAGCCACGTATCCCTGGCTGCCTGGTGTATATTTCGTTGGTTGGCAATTTTGGCTGTGCCGCTCAATGTGGTGCTATTGTTGCCCGATGTTGTCATCTATGGTTTGCGCTTTCGCCAGCAACGGGCTGCATTGATACGCTTTGCTGGCTGGCTGGTTTTGGCACTTGTTTTGTGGTCGCCCTTTGTTTTATCTGTTTTTCAAGCGATTGCTCCAGACTCTACCTATGCATCGCACCATCCTGGGCGTAATCCTCCAGGGTTAGGCAATGTGGTACGCACCCTGAAGTTCTGGACGGTGTGGCCATTTTCAGTGCAGACGAATGCGATCGCATCTTCGTTTTATAAGTTCTTCACCTTTCTATTAGCAGGATTGATTGGTCTAGCACTTTTCCAAAAGCATAAGTCTCCCCAGGTTTTGTGGGCAGCTGCCTGGTTTGCCTTGCCGTTGCTGCCGATTTTAGCCTTTTCTTATATATCGATCCCGATTTGGGTCAATCGCTATCTTGTTTTTGTTAGTCCTTACCTATTTCTCCTGTTAGCGGCTGGGTTAAGCCGACTATGGCGACAGTGGCGACTTGCAGCCATAGTTGTCAGCCTGGCTTATCTAATCGCCGTAAGCGGTGGATTGGTGCGATACTACACTGTGCAAGATCGACCTGATTATAAGTTTATTGTTGAAACTATTGAACAATATGAGCAACCTGAAGATGTGGTTGTGTGGTCTCTCTTTGCTCGAAAGCTCGTCTTGAGCCATTACTATCAAGGGTCTTTAGAGATCTATTCAAATAAGAGCCGTGGCGTCAAAAGTGAGGCTGAAATCGGCCAGTGGTTGGATAATTTTCCAGATGCGCCGACTCGACTATGGCTGGTTTTAAAAGTGAAGGAGCAAGACTATCCCAACTTTGAACAGCAAATTAAAGCACAATACAATGTAGAAGAGACTTTCGCATATGAACAAGGCTCTAAAGTATTATTACTGACCCAACGCTAGCTTACTTTGGAGCTTGCCCTGTTGAAAAAGCAAGAGAAAAAAGTAAACCATATTTTTTCCATAAAAAACGGTAGAGATCCAAGCCAATAACCTCTACCGCCTTTTGTAAAGGAAGCATCCTAAAGGAAGCACCCTGAATGTCCTGTCATATCAAATCCGAATCCATTAAACCCAATTAAAATGGACAATCCTGTAGGGGCACTCCCTTGTGCGTTTCGGCTGAGCGTTTCGGCTGAGCTCACCGTCGAAGCCTCACCGTCGAAGCCTCACCGTCGAAGCCATGCCCTGCGATACCGAGCGCTATCAGTCAGGATTGCCTAGAAGATCGGTGTACGAGTGGTTTAGAACTCGTTTACGGCACAGGCGGCCAGATTGGTTTCGATTTGCTGTAACTGTTCTGGGGTAAGAACCTGAAGCACAGCCTGTTCATAGTCTGCTTCTGCGGCTTCAATATTGGCTGCTTGCTCAGCACTGGGCTCTGGCATGGTAGCGTCTACTTCGGCATCTAGCTGTTCTTCAAGTACTTCAACCTGCTGCTGTTGCTCAGGTGTCAAAATGCTCTGAAAGTTGCGATCGTATTCTTCTGCGATCATGTCTAATGCTGCCTCCTGGTCTGCTGAGAGGGCAGGGTCCTCTTCTACTTCTAGCTCAGGAGCCACGCTAGCCACGCTTTCGTCAACCCAGGCATTGAGCTGACCCATTTGCTGTTCCTGTTCAGGTGACAACATTGATGAGACTTGCTGTTCGAAAGTTTGTTCCAGTTGTTCTAATTGCGCCTCTGACTCAGGCGTGGCAGGCATAATGGACTCAATTCTATCGTCCAACTGCTCTTCTAATGCTAGCAATTGCACCTGTTGGTCCTCGCTCAGTTCAATCCCCTCGAACTCGTCTGGACAGACCAATTCCTCAGCTTGCACTTGACGAACTAAAGGCATTGCAACAAGTGAGAGTGCGCCTAGCAAAACAGACAAAGTTTTAAGTTTCATAATCTTTTGGAAATTAAGATTTCCTTGAGGCTACGTCACCCACTCTAAAAAACAGTTTGGAAGAATCTAGGGAATAATTCGGGTAGAAATCGGTTAGTGGCTGTAACCCCTATGATTGCTTTAATCGATAGCCCACTCCATGCACGGTTTCAATGAAATCTGCGGGAGCACCGGCCTTTTTCAACTTTTGGCGTAGGCTTTTCAGATGTGATTTGACGGTTTCTTCGTCAGGCAGTGCACTGGTTGCCCAGCACTGATCGATCAAGACGGATCGACTTAATACTCGTCGGCCACTGCGTAGAAATAGTTCCAGGAGACTGAATTCTTTGGGCGTTAGTTGCAGAGGAGCGCCATCGTAGAACACTTCATGGGTGACTGAGTCGAGCTGGGCCTGTCCCCACACCAGCATTGTGCCAGTGTCATTCAAAGTGCCACGACGCAGTAACGCCCGTAATCGGGCCAACAACTCCAGTAAATCAAAGGGTTTAACCACATAGTCATCTGCCCCGGCATCTAAGCCAGCAACTTTATCAGTATTGGTATCACGAGCGGTCAACATCAGGATTGGCAAACGTCTGCCCGTTTCTCGTAGCCGTCGACATAAGTGAATGCCGTTGATTTTGGGTAGCATGACATCCAGTACCATCAAGTCATAGGTTAAGTCAGTTGCCTGAATCCAACCCATTTCTCCGTCCGTTACCCAGTCCACTACGTAACCTTCATCGGTGAGTGCTTCATTCAATCCCTCACCTAGCTGTAGGTCATCTTCGACTAAGAGAATGCGCATGGGAAAATGTTGCCAGTGAATTACTCGGCGTTGCTGATCCTCGGTACGAATAAGCTGTGAGGTACAGAGTCATCACAGCTCCGACGGGATGTCCTCAATCAACAACGACCCTTACTCTGACTATAACGACGGTTAAATCGCGCTGTCTAGATTATGGTGGATCCTGCAAGCTTAAGTTTCAAGGTAGGGGCCTGCCCCCTTCTGTCCGATGAATCGTTCTCGCACTCAGCAATGGCTAACAGTAGGATTTGGTGTTGCGATCGCAACGCTACTAGGGACTGCCCTGCTGGCGCGTAATGCAATTGTCGGTCGAGTTAATCCATCTGACTGGGTAGAGGTGGAGAGGAATGAATATGCCTATTTGAATGGCTTGTTAGTTGCGATCGCAGAAGCAGAAGCCAGTCATCGTTCTTATCTTAATACAGACGAGGAAGAAGCCTTAGAACGCTATCAGACAAAGCTGGAACTGATTAATAGCTATGTTGAAGAGCTGGACGCAGAGCATAAAAATTTAGAAGACGAAGAGGCCGCATTTGAAGAAGATTTAGTGTATCGAGAAGCCTTAGAACGGTTACGGGTTGCCACTGAAACCCATATTCAAATTTTAGAAGATGGCATTGAGCAGTACAACAATGGACAACTGGACCTAACCGCGCAACTAGACATTGCCCAGCAAAGCAGTGAAGTTCGCGTTGATGCCCATCTGGCGATGCAAGCATTGTTAGACGAGGGCAGCGCCGCACTACAGTGGGAAATGGCAGACACCAGCGTCAGCATCAATAATGATCTTTGGTTGACAGGGTTGGTAGCTGGCTTTGGCGTGATTCTCTTGAGCATTTTGTACGGCTGGCTAATGCAAACTCTAAAGCAGCATCAGCAAACCCTGTTAACACAGCAACAAGAAACAGAGACGCTCACCCATAAGCTTCAAGCTAAAACAAATGCCTTACAAAATACAGAAGAGATTTTAACCACTGAGCTTAACCGTCGCCAAGAAATCGAAACCACCTATAAAGAGATTGAACAAGCCAAGGAATTAACCGACCTAAAACTTAATTTCTTCTCCCTGGCCTCCCATGAGCTGAGAACTCCCTTGAGTGCTATTTTGGTCTCTGCACAATTGTTAGATAACCGCAATGTAGCCTGGTCTGAAGAGAAACGTTCCCGTAATCTCAGACGCATTCAATCTGCCGCAAAAACCATGGCACAGCTGTTGTCAGATATTTTACTACTGACCCGAGCTGAAGCAGGCAAGCTAGAATTTAACCCTCAAACGATTGATTTACAATCTTTTTGCGAACACCTGGTAGAAGAAGTCAAATTTAATACCCAGTCGCAGCACCATATTTTAGTACAGCAAAAAGGGACCTATGACGAAGCCTTTCTAGATGAGAGATTATTACGCGCTATGTTAATGAGCCTATTGACCAATGCCATCAAATATTCACCCCCAGAAAGTGAAATTCAACTCAATATTTGGAGCGAACAAGGTCGCACCCGATTTCAAGTCAGCGATCAAGGTATCGGCGTGCCAGCCGCCGATCAGCAACACCTGTTTGACTCTTTCCATCGAGGCCAAAACGTAAAATCATTGTCTGGCACTGGCTTAGGACTAGCCGTTGTCAAAAAGTGTTTAGAACTCCATGGTGGCAAAATTGAAGTGGAAAGTCAGGTGGGCGTTGGCACAACGTTTTCTGTAGATATGCCCTGGGTAGAAGACGGTGAAGAGTCATCTGACATAGTTCAACCATCGCAAGAGTATGACAGCTAAGGAGCCGTTAAGAAACAGTTTTTTGATCGTAGGGGCCTAAACTCCCACACACACCCCGACAGGGTCATCTCTCATCGCAAAGATTCTGGTGAAGTGAGGGTTACGGTGGGGGCTATTATAAAGGTTAAGTTCAAATCATGAAATAGTTTTTTAACAACTTCTAGAGAATATATCTGAAGCCGGTTATAACGCTCTGCTTGTTGAGAATTCATCCGTAGCTGTTGAGTTTTCTTCACAACTCGATGAGTCCGTCTCAGAGTCATCTGGCCACAATTGGGACAACGTTTTCTAATCGCTACAATGCTGCCAAAAACACCGAGCACAAAGATTGCTGACACTGCCCAGCTAAATAATGGAGCCCAAGATGACTGCTTGACGCTCCAATAATCTGTCTGGGCCTGTGGGATATTTAACGCGGGGAGTAGGTCTTGCCCTGAGCCTGTCAAAGGGTTTTCAACCTGAATGCTGGGGCTGATGGTATATAGGTGCATATTGCTAAAGACGATCGGGTAATATCATTCATAGTTCGTTGTCCTATCGATGGCTACAGAACAGCTTTTTGCCCAAGCGGCGGCACAGTGGAATCTAGATCAGCTTTATGGGGATTTGGCGAAAGCTAAGTCAGAACTAATGCCCCATAAGCGCTACGGGCTGACGGATTTAGAGAAAACGCGACTGCGGGGCCTACTGCTGAGGTATAGTCCAGCGGAAATCTCTGACCATGAGGGGATTGAAGCGCGTACAGTGGAAGTAGCCTTGAGCCAGGGGCTGTATCGTTATGTGGAGCAACTGACGGGTCGCGATCGCAACGCCCTAGAAAGCTGGCGTGACGTTGCCCATTGGCTCGAAGCAGCAGGTTACCGCACCACCCAAGTGGCCATTAACTGGGACCAAATGCCAGATGTCCCAGTACTCTATGGCCGTCAGGTAGAGCTAGATCAGCTGCAACAATGGATGTTAGGCACATCGGCCTGTCGATTTGTATCCATTATTGGTCCTGTGGGTATGGGCAAAACATCCCTCGCCATTACCCTGGCCAAGGCAGTGCAAACTCAGTTTGATGGGGTTATTTGGCAATCCCTGCGTCACCGCCCTACCCTCGATAATGTTCTAGGTCAGTGGCTGAATGAATTACCAGACGATGTGATTCCCCATTCAGATGAATGGTATGACCAGCTCAGCGCTCTAATGGTTTACCTGCAACAGCACCGTTGTCTGGTGGTACTCGATAACTTAGAAAGTATTCTCAGCAGCGGCAGTCTTGTCAGCGAGTATGCGCCAGACTACAGCAACTATCGCGAGCTATTAAAGCGTCTGGGCGAACAGCCTCACCAGAGCTGTATCGTGGTCACCAGTCGTGAACGTAACCGCGAACTTGCCGGGTCGAGGGCTGCCAATAGTCCTGTTCGTTATTTAGAATTAGGGGGGCTAAAGTACGATGATGGGGCGCAGCTCTTAACTGCAGAACGGTTACCCGCCTCAGGCAAACCCCATTGGAAAGGCCTGATCAACCAGTATCGGGGGAATCCACTGATGCTGAGAATTGTCGCCATGACGATTCAGGAGTTGTTTGATGGCGATGTGGATCGCTTCCGCAGACATGGCAGAACCATGTTTGGCGATATTAAATATCTCATCGATCAGCAGTATGAGCGTCTGTCCGAAGCAGAACAGGCTATTCTGGGCCAGCTAGCCGAAAAGGCAGAGCCCATGTCCATTGAAGACATCAAACCTGACTGCCTGACACAAATCCTGTAACCCAGAATCCATAAGGATCGACAAGGAAATGGGCAGAGGGCATGCAAAGCTGAAGATACCAAACCATCAGCGTGATATGCATGTCAGCCTCTACCCAACTGTATGATCAATTGTTGCCCTTCCTGCGTCAACATAGCCGTTACAAAGACCTCCGGCATCTGAAAACACTGGCTTGGATGGTCAGTGCCCTGATCTGTAGTGGCCAACTCAGCCTCCCCGCTTGGGAACCCTACGTCCCCAGTCGGGCGACTCAGGCCCAGAGCTTTGAACGTCGGTGGCATCGCTTTTTCATCAACCGATTCATTGATGTCAAGGGGTTGTATCTGCCGCTGGTGTTGTTAGCGCTCACCAACTGGCGGGCTCATCGACTCTATCTAGCATTGGATACGACCATGCTGTGGAATCGCTATTGTATGATTCACCTGTCGGTTGTGTGTTGTGGACGAGCGGTACCACTTCTATGGCGGGTATTAGAGCATGAAAGTGCCATGGTTGCGTTCGATGAATATCGACCCTTGTTACGGCGTGCCCGTTGGCTGTTGCGTCGGCATCCCAACACGATGTTGTTAGCTGACCGAGGGTTTGCCAACCATGACCTCATGAGTTGGTTGCAAGCGAGTGGTTGGCACTATTGTTTGCGCATTGCGTGTGATGTTCATCTCCACGGCCCATGCCGTCATCCCATTGAAGTACAAGCGCTGTGGCCTCCCAAAGGAGAAGCCACTCTCTATGAGAACGTGGGGCTCTGGCAAGATGGTGAGCATCGATGTAATTTAGTCTTGGCAACCGTGCGAGGGACGAAGGAATCCTGGGCGGTGATTACGGATGAATCACCGAGTCTACAAACGTTGTGGCAATATGCCTTGCGGTTTCGGGTTGAGGAGTTGTTTTTAGATAGCAAATCAGGAGCCTTTGAACTCGAAGACTCTCGCATTCGATCCGCTCAAGCTCTAGAGCGTCTCTATTTGGTGGCCGCCATTGCCTTGTTATACGGCACCACTCAAGGCATGGCGGGGCAGTGTGAAGGCTTACGTCAACAGGTGGATACCCATTGGAGACGAGGGCTCAGCTATCTCAAAATTGGCTTACGGTGGCTCAAGGGAGTCGTTCACAAAGGTCGGACTCTTCTGAAACCAGTCCCCTTATTGCCCAAAGACCCAGACCCTTGTTTTGCGTCCAACAAGGCTGAGCAACGTTACTATGACCTGATTTGGTTTTCCCGTATTCGGTCAATACGATGTCGGACTTGAGATATTAATGGGGGCATCTGAGATGTGTCAGTCAGTCAGGACATCAAACATCCTGATGGGCTCGCTGCCATCAGTGCTCTCCTGAGTAAATCCCTGATTGAAAAAAGCCCCGCTGGTTTTACCCTGATTCCCGTGGTGATGGAATATGTGCGTGAGCAGCTACCCTAAGACCCGATCGGACATTACCGTCCTGAATCACCCATGAGCTATTGCATTAACCCTCGGTGTGGCCATCGCGATAACCCCGACGGGCTGTCCCACTGTAAGTCTTGTCAAACGCCTTTATTGATAGAAGGTCGTTATCGCCTGCTGCGACCGCTGCGGGAGTTAGATGAATGGGAACCGTCTGAGGTGTTTGAAATTGATGACCAGGGCCAGACAAAAGTGCTCAAGGTGCTCAAAAAGAAAATTCTGCAGCCCCTGTTTGAGCGCGAAGCTGCTACATTGCAAACCCTTAAGCATCCGGGTATTCCTCAGGTAGACCCCGATGGCTATTTCTCGTTAGAGATTGAAGGGCGACAGCTGTATTGTTTGGTGATGGAGAATATCCAGGGGGTGAACCTGGATAAGTGGCTACAGCAGCATGGTCCGATCAATCAAGCTCAGGCCATAGATTGGATAAGACAGCTGGTGGATCTGCTGGCTCAGCTCCATAAGGAAGAACTTTTTCACCGGGATATTAAGCTAGCCAACATTATGCTGCGTCCCACGGGTCAGCTAGCCCTGGTGGACTTTGGCACCGTCCGCCCCATGACCAGCACCTACTTTGCTAAAGTGGCCGGTCAGCGAGATATCACCAGTGTGGTGTCACCGGGATATACCCCCCTGGAGCAGATCAATGGCCGTGCCGTGCCCCAGTCTGACTTTTACGCCCTGGGTCGCTCCTTTGTATATCTGCTAACTGGCCAACATCCCATTGATTTACCCGAAGATGACACCACTGGGCGACTCACCTGGCTGGATCAGGCAGCTCAGCTAGACGACTGGTTTGTCCAACTGCTGGATGACATGATGGCCCCCTTCCCAGGGCAGCGTCCCCTCAACGCTGAGGTACTCCTGGCGCGGCTGAATAATCCGTCTCTAGTTCAGCAAAGCAGGGGTGACAGTGAGAAAACCAAAATTCGTTGGCTAATTGCCATCAATATAGGACTGTTGCTATTGCAACTGTTTGTGGGTTGGCAGTGGTGGTCTGCACGTCAGCGCATGACTGAGCAAACCTTTAATCGCCCTGAGATACCGGGCGTAACAATTTCTCCGTCTCAGCTTGGGCCCACTTCATAGCCACTTCGGCGGACTGTTGACCACTCAAAACATCGCCCAGGGCTGTTTGCAAAATTTCTGAGGCGGCTCCGTATTCTTTGATAAAGGGACGAAATGTGGATGAATTTTCCAGGTAGTCCAGTAGCTGGGGCATTTGTGGGTATTTCGCCATGATGTCTGGGTCTTGGAATAGACTGGCACGACTGGGCAAAAAGCCTGAGGCGAGAACAAATTGTTTTTGGGCGGCTGCACTGGTGAAGTACTTGATGGCTGTCCACGCTTCCTCAGGGTGGGAAGCATTTTGGGCAATGCCAAACCCCCAGCCGCCACGACAACCTATGCCAGGGGTGTTATTGAAAGAAAAGGGGAGGGCGATCGCCACCTTCCCAGCCAGGTCTGACTGCTGTATCTCTTCCCAAAAATAGGGCCAGCCCCTCAAAAATACTGTTTGTCCCTCTAAGAACCGTTGGAGCCCATCCTTTTCGGTGTAAGTAATCACCTCATCAGGTGAGATCCTCTGTTGAATCAGCTGTTTTAATAGGTTGGCCGATGCGATCGCTTGGGGCGTATCTAAGCCGACATTGTCTGTTTCTGGCTCAATCCATTGAGCCCCCAGACCATCCATGACCTCTGCAAAATTCGCGATTAAGCCTTCATAACGACTGCCCTGCCACAGGTAACCAGTATTGATAGAGGATTTAAGCGTGCCCACAGCTTGTGATAGTTCCTCCAGAGTTTGGGGCAACGTCATGCCTGCCTGTTTGAGCAGATCTTGGCGATAGTACAAAACCCCAACATCTGCCCGCATGGGTAAGCGATACAGGCTGTCATCTAGTTGCCCCGCCGCCACTTCACTGGCTAAAAAATCTGACAAATCTAGTTGGTCTTTCTGGACATAGGGGGTTAAATCCCGTAAATGCTCCGCAAACTGTAGTGGCCAGACGATATCCATATACACCAGGTCGTATTGGGCGACACTGGCTTGAAAATCAGCTGTGTAGATGGCTTTGCGCTGGTCCGTGGTGTAACCAATCTCTAAATCGGTAACCAGGTGAATGCGAATATTGGGGTGTTTTTTTTCAAAGCCGGTAATGACAGTTTCCCAAGGTTGCACCTCATCTTGGGGAACCACAAACGAAAGTTCTGTGGCGGGTGGTTTTGGCCAGGTCATCCCCCACAACAACAGACATAGCACCTGTGCCGCTATGGCCAGTATGAGCAGCTTAAACCATCGTTTTGTCAGGCTTTTAGAACGCACGTTAATACCATCAACCACATAGGCGTCTCTATCATAAGGGGATCACGCTAGGGCCTGTCTGGTTTTCGTTAATCACACTAAATTCATAACGACAGTTATGGCGCTCCTGATTGGCAGCTTTTCTACGATGCACATGTCAATCGAGGAAGCCTTGCATGGATATTCGATGGAGATTTGTCTTCGGTAAATTTTTTGTGTGGTTAGCAGCAGAAATTGTGTTGTCAATGCTGGGGATCGATGACTTAGCAGACTATAGCGAGTTTCTTTTTGATAGGAATGTACCCGTGCTGATGGCTCAAGAATTGGAACTGCACTAAGGGGTATTTGGTTTAGATCTGACAATTTTGGGGTGATGAGTGATGAGGCCGCTTTAATTCATAACTTTGGTTATGAACTGCATAACCTTATTTACCTTTACCGTATATCCACATAGCAAATGCACTGGCGGTCAACTGCCAATTTGCGTCCTCCGTGTCTATGGGCCATATCTGTCCCTAGCATCTACCCAATAACATCCCCGGTTCAGGTTTTCGTTGCCATTGGCAGCTGACCCTTTCACTAACATTGAGCAAGTGACGTTGATCAAGTGATATCGGGTTTTCTGGCGGCAGGACGCAAAGTGCTAATCAACTGACCATCCTTTGGATAACGCGCTAGGGATGGTCGTTGATTTTCTTTTTTGTGATTTCTTTTTTGTGATTGGAGTTATGGGTTATCGGTTATTCGAGTTTTAGGGTATTGCGATCGCGACCCGGTACATTTTCCAAAGTTGATTCAACTGCCCGTGCAGCGGCCAAAATATCCCGTTCTGCACCCCCCAGGTATAGGCGGCCAAAGCTACCGATGGAGGAAATTTGCAGGATGTTGATCTGGGCGGCTTTTTCGGCTTCATTGGCAGCTAAGGAGGCGTAAGCTGCAGGTTCCACTTCCATGACGTATAGGGTTTGCCCAGCCAGAATCATATTGCCGCGTCGGGTGCGGTTGATCAGCTGCACATGGTGCGGGTCCAAGTTACGGATGACCTGGCTAGACACCATACGTGGTTTTAAGCGATCGCGCATTTTCACCCCAAGCACATCTAAAATCGCTTGCCCAGCTGCTTTCACTTCACCTTGGCTGCCGGAGTGAATTTCTAATAGACCGTATAAACGTTCAACAATCTGTACACCAGGGGTAACTACAGCCGACTTTAAGGCAACGTCAGTAATACGATTAATCTCAATCCCTGGCGAAATCTCAATCCACAGAGAAGCATCACCCGGAAGTGGCAAAAAGCCAATGGAAACGCTGCCCATATAGGCAGCGTGTTGAGGTTGCAAGTTGTCAATATATACGTAGCTACGAAGTTCTACACCCAAGGTTGTGTCAAAGTTTATAACCTGCCGATCTTATCAGGTAACCGTCAGGCAAAGATGTGTTGAGCCATAGCTGCTATGCAAAATTATAAAGGATCTTGCGAGAATAAAAGAAGATTCAGTTTATAAATTTGGAGTCATCCAGCATGGAGAGCGTCAGAGTAATGATCCAATTAGTCTTGATGCCCAGGGTGTTTCAGAGACTCTTGATGATGATCTAACTGGAGCTTTTGATGAGGAATGCACTACCTGTTGGATACAAACGTCTGCGTAGTGTATTTGAATGGACGTTCTACTAAGGTGCGAGATCGTTTGCTAGCAACACCCTTGAATGAAATGGCAGTTTGTTCGGGGGTTAAAAGTGTAGGAACACCTATTGGGGCATATGATTTGCAGATTGCGGCAATTGCAATGGTTAATGGCTTAACACTAGTGACTCATAATACTCGTGAATTTGACCGAGTTGAAGGATTACGATTGGAGGATTGGGCGCTTGGCGTGTAAAGGATAGAATCTGTGTCTCTATCTCTCATGTTGTATTACATGAGAGATAGTTGATCGTTGTCACTATCAATCTGAGTGGATGTTATTAAAATAGGTCGCTCGGGTATGTCGTAGCCTAAGTGTTTCCAAGCAGCTGGGGTGGCAATCCGACCTCGCGGTGTGCGTTGCAAATAGCCAATCTGTAACAGATAGGGTTCGTAGACCTCTTCAATAGTTTGGGCATCTTCGCCAGTGGCCGCAGCCATAGTGTCCAAACCCACTGGGCCGCCGTTAAAGTTTTCAATCATCACCGATAACAACCGTCGGTCAGTCCAATCGAGACCGCAGGGATCCACATTAAACAGCTCTAACGCTTCCCCAGCAATTTTCTCGGTGATCGGCCCTGACGCTTTGACTTGCACATAGTCCCGCACCCGCTTCAGTAATCGGTTAGCAATACGCGGTGTGCCCCGCGCCCGCCGGGCAATTTCCATTGCTCCCGATTCTTCAATATCGGTTTTGAGCACGGTGGCTGTACGCAGAATGATGCTGGTTAGCTCATCTAATTCATAGAACCGCAGCCGCTGGATCAAACCAAACCGGTCCCGCAGAGGCGATGTCAGGGCACCCACTTTGGTAGTAGCACCTACGAGAGTAAAGGGCTGTAGCGGAATACTGCGGGTTCTGGCACTTTGCCCCTTACCAATGGTGATATCCAAACGGGCATCTTCCATGGCTGGGTACAAAATTTCTTCGGTCACCCGCGACAGCCGATGGATTTCGTCAATAAATAAGATATCTCCGGCTTTTGCATTGACCAATAGACCCGCAATATCGCGAGGGCGCTCTAGGGCTGGAGCCGTTGTGATTTTGCAATCCACCTTCATTTCCTGGGCCAGAATCAGGGCCATGGTGGTTTTGCCCAGACCCGGCGGTCCGTAAAGCAACAGATGATCTAAAGGTTCCTTACGGGATTGTGCGGCTTGAATCGCAATTTGTAGGACTTCTTTCAGCGCTTTTTGGCCAATGTAATCATCCAAACTTTGAGGTCGGATGCCATCTTCATTACGACTCACCTCATCGGGGCGAGCTGAGGTTTCCAAAAGCTGGTTTTTTTGAGCCGGGGCAGCCGGTGGTGCTGGTTTTGACTGAGCTTTCTGTGGCTGATCGTCTGGCTTATTTGATTCCGGCTGCTTGGAAGAAATGATTGCCATGACAACTCAACCAACGATAAAGACAAATGATGGCTGCTAATTTTTAAGTGTATAAATCAGCAACGGCAACAAATGTACTATATCGTTTAATAAATCATCACGCGTCCGTCGTTAACAATGTGTACAGCACTGTCATTAACTGCACCGCTGGGTAACAATTCAATTTGTAGGGTATCTGCTTCTGGGCGATGCAGCCTTACTTCAATCGGGCGCTGGGCCGCTTCCCAAAATACAACTGATAAATCGCCTATGCCAATCTGGGCATCAATAGTGATGGTCTGATCGGGCCACATGCCGTAGGGTTCAAAATCCAAAACACGTTCAAGGCTAACGCGCCCCCCGGTACGGTTGACGACTTGCAGTGTTACTGCCTGGCCAGGGGCAAATTGGATTTCATTAGAGCCGCATCGGTAGACACAGTCAGCTGCTTGGACAGCTGGAGTCGCGATCGCGACCACCAAAGCAGAGCTTAGAAAAAGTAAGTTTTTAAGCATGACAAATCCTCCATAGGTAGAAGCCGACTGAACAGATTGATGCGGTCCATTGCTGGCGCTGGAGGCCCGAGAAATGGCAGTTATGGCAGACGCTGGAGGCCGTCATCGCAGACGATGGGCCGTCATCGCAGACGATGGCGTCATCACAGACGATGGGCCGTCATCCTCTTCAGGGTTCCCTCAGCAGTGCAAGGCTATCGATTGAGCCAACGTTCTGCCATGTTTTTTCTAAACGTCGTACTAGTGATGCAGCAGCTAAGCACAGATGCTTTGCTGTTACTGATGGAGGGTACGAGTTGCTTAGCTATCTTTAAAATTGGCCATTGGGCTGCATAACCCATAGGATTTCATAATGCAGTCTAAAGACTTCTGCCGGAAGCGGCGAAAAGTCGTTAAAGTAAAACAATGTAAACGTTTCTAAGGTAGGTATGCGCGTACTCCTGATGACTGGAAAAGGCGGCGTGGGTAAAACGTCGGTGGCAGCGGCGACGGGGTTACGCTGTGCAGAACTTGGCTACAAGACTTTAGTGCTCAGTACTGATCCAGCACACTCTTTAGCAGATAGCTTTGATATGGAGTTGGAGCATACACCGCGTGAGGTCAAGCCCAATCTCTGGGGTGCAGAGCTGGATGCCCTGCGTGAACTCGAAGGTAATTGGGGTGCGGTCAAGCGCTACATCACTCAGGTGCTGCAGGCCCGTGGTCTAGAAGGGGTAGAAGCTGAAGAGCTGGCGATTCTGCCAGGAATGGATGAAATCTTTAGTCTGGTGCGCATGAAACGTCATTATGATGAAGGTGAGTACGATGTGCTGATCATTGACTCAGCTCCCACCGGTACCGCACTGCGCTTGTTGAGTTTGCCAGAGGTTGCAGGCTGGTATATGCGTAAGCTATATAAGCCTTTTCAGGCCGTATCTGCAGCCCTAAGGCCGATTGTGGAGCCTATCTTCCGCCCCGTTGCCGGGTTCTCTTTGCCGACTACTGAGGTGATGGATGCACCGTATGAATTCTACGAGCAGCTAGTCGAGCTGGAGAAGGTCCTCACCGATACAACTACCACATCCGTACGCCTGGTAACCAACCCTGAAAAGATGGTTATCAAAGAATCTCTTCGTGCCCATGCATATCTCAGCCTCTACAATGTGGGCACCGACATGGTGGTGGCCAATCGAATCATTCCAGAGACGGTTACTGATCCGTTCTTTCAGCGTTGGAAAGAGAATCAGCAAATTTATCGGCAAGAGATTCATGATGACTTCCGTCCCTTGCCTGTGAAAGAAGTCCCCCTATTCTCTGAAGAGATGTGTGGCATTGAAGCTCTAGAGCGTCTCAAAGAGATAATTTACGGCGATGAAGATCCCACCCAGGTATATTATAAGGAGACTACATTACGGGTAGTTCAAGAGCAGGATAATTATAGTCTGGAAGTTTATCTACCAGGTATTCCTAAGAGCCAAATTGAACTCAGTAAAAGTGCTGATGAATTGAATATTCGTATTGGTAACCACCGCCGTAATTTGGTCTTACCCCAGGCTTTAGCTGCATTACAACCTGCTGGTGCCAAGATGGAAGACGATTATTTAAAAATCAAGTTTGCCGCTTAAGACGGTTGCAAAATCGAAGCATCTGATGGCCCTGATATCTTCTGAGAAGATATCAGGGCCATTGAGTTAATATTGATGCCGCTGCTTGATTAGCAAGGCTACGTGCCAAAGTAGTAGAGTTTGGTTTGGTAGCGAAACACAAGTTCTCGTTGTTGGCTATAGCGATTGAAGAGGTTTCTCAGCTCAGTCAGCATCATGTCATAGTTAGACGCATCTGCTTTTGGGGCATAGGAGCACGATAACAGGCGACCTTTCAATCCTTCATAGTCAAATATTTGAGAATTTTCAAAGGCGGCCATTTCCATAGAGCGTGGGGCTAAAATATCCGCTAACGTTTCAGATGTTAGACGACGGTGGTTAACTTGTTTGTACTCAATACAGTGGGTTAGCAAAAACTCTTCATAGGCTTGCTGAAACGGATCACTCTCTAGACAAACATTCCAAATCACAGCAACATGACCGCCTGGTTTCAGAATGCGTTCAAATTCTCCGGGTGTTTTTTCTAGATCAAACCAATGAAAAGCCTGACCAGCCACCACCCAATCGACAGAAGCATCGGGAAGAGTGGTGGCTTCAGCTTGGCCATTAATGCTGGTAAACCTAGGATATGCTTTCAAAATACTTTCTGCGGCAAGACGCATATTGGTATTGGGTTCTACTCCATACACCCGATGGCCATTGTCTAAAAAGTGTTTTGTTAGCAAACCTGTACCTGAGCCTATGTCTGCCACAACATGAGATGCTGAGAGACCAAACTGTTCTTTTAATTGGGCAAAAAGAGCTTCTGGATAGTCGGGGCGATACTTAATGTAGTCTGCCACTCGATCTGAAAATCGTTCCGTTGGGTTGAGACTGGTCATGGCAAGGTACTGAGATAGGAGATTTCATGGGGCGAATAGCTGTTTGAATACGTCCCACCGTGAACAATTCCAATAGTCAATGTGGGCACAGATGAGCCCCTCTGTATTAATTTGTAGCTCACTCCAACCCGGAATAGAGATTCTGGGTTGCCAGGGCGTAGGCGCTGTAAAGTGCAGCGTCCATCGAGTGATAACTGTATTCGCCTGAGGCTGTTCTACCCTGTGCAGTTCCAACTCAATATTACGGAACCACTGTGCAATAAACCCGATCATGCGCTGATAGCGTTCTATGCCCTGAAACTCACTCATGGGGTCTTTGAAATAGACATCCTTGGCATAGATTTGGTAGCTTTGCGCCTCAGGAAAACGGGCATAATCTGCTTTAATCTGCTCGATTACCGTCATGGCTATGGGCTCACTCATTTTTGGCAGATTCTGATGGATTAACCTCTGACCACAACCGCTCTAGCTGACGTTGCCATGCAGCTAAAGCCCGATCACCATAGCCACTGTCTTTCATATCACCCATGATGCCCTCTGCATAGAAACGGTTGATAAGTTGCATGGTATTTTCTAAGGACTGTCCCTGTAATTTAGCCGCGTGAATGATTTGGCGTACCCGAGTTTCGATCAGGGTATTGAAGAAAGGACTGACTCCGGCTTCTTTCATGGCGAGCAATTGATCGATTGCCGACATGAATGTTTCCGTTTCTAAGGTGGCTAGCTTGTGGCGAAATATCCCCCATAGATTGTTGTCATAGCTAGCGTAGTGAGCCATGTGAGTCTGTTCAAAGTTGGCCTCTAGAATCTCCCCTAAAAAAGGCTGAGCTTCGGCAATGGGGACGATGGGGACAAGGAGCCGTAGCCAGGTTTGGCTATTGGTAAAAAGGACTAGCAGTCGCATTTCAGAGGTTTCTACCTGCCAAGCGTCAGGCGTATCCATTTTGCTGGCGCTATCACCAAAGCGTGTCTGAAGCAGGTGGGTAATGTCTTGGGGAGTCATTCATCTATGAACAAAAACAACGGCCATGGCAGACCTCTTTATGGCACCATAACGCAACTTAGCGCCTAACCTTGCACAATAAAGCTCGCGACAATAAAAAAGGAGGTGTGCGATCGCACACCTCCTATCTAATTTGAGTTAAGGAAGCAGTCTTCCAGGTCTCAAGCGATTTGCGTTAACTAGACTAAAACGCAAACCATTCTTCAACCGCTTCTGCCTTAGTGTTGGTGTTACGCTCGGGAGTCTCGCGGGTGAACTTCATATGGATGGAGCGAGTTTGCTCACCATCAGCCGCTACAGCCTTGATGGGATAGTCAATTAGACCATCCTGGAAAGACATCTGGAAGCGGAATGTACCGTCGGGCTTCAGGTCAATCTTACGGCTACCGATAGTAACGGTTGCATCCGGCTCAGTGGCACCGTAAACAATTAGCTCAGCATCCGCAATCAACCAGAACTTGCGAGGACGGACCGGGGGGGCAGAAGCAGAGAAGCCAACGCCCGACATATTGATACCAGAAGCCGTTGGCAGTGCCCACATCCCCACACCAGAGGGGAAGACAAAGGAGCTAACGGCTTGCTCAGGGACCTGATGCATGGAGCCAAACAGTGAACCCGCAATACGCTGAGCTTCGATGGACTGAGCCTTGGCAAAGATTTCATCGTAAATGGGGTTACCTTCAGCATCCATCACACCAGCAGCTTTCTTGCTGGGGGGCACCAGGGCCATCACGGTCTTGCCGCGTAGATCTTCATCCCAGTTAACAGCAACGAAGTGGTCTTCGACCCAGTCAGAGGGATAAACAGGAGGAACGTGGATGGGTGCGGAGCGCGCCATCAACAACCAACGACCGTCGGCAGCTACATAGCCGATTTCAGCAATATAGTCGCGATCGCTAACGGGTATAGGCAAGAACCATTCCCGTGCCATCTCATCGCATTCATACTGCTGAAGACTGTGGGGAGCAACAGAGTTGATATCAATGTCAGTCACATCGTAGAAACGAATCGCTAGACGCACACCGCCCTGACGACGCATTTCTTCTTTGTAGACACCAGGAATATCCCAGTAAGCATAGGCCCACTGAGGGTCGCGAGGCATTAATACAATGCGACTTTCACCGTAGCCACCCGGCAAATCACCAAACCCATCATCCACTACAGCTAGCTCTTCCATGGTCATGCCTGGAGCAGGCGCTTCGATAGTTGCAACCGCTGCCGCTTTGGGAACAGGTGCACTCTCGCCACGAGCCGCCTGCGCTGAACGAATTGCTTTAACTAAGTCAACTTTACGCATACGGCTGTAGCGAGATACCTCGTACTCGCTTGCTACCAGGCGCAGCTGCCGCAACGTCATTTCTTCTAATGGAACCCTTGTACCGTTCATGGCCATACCTTTGACTTCCAGCACTGCAGAACAAACAGCTAAATCTCCCACCGGGGATCGCTCTTGGAATTCATCATGCCAGGAAAGCTCGTGGGGATCAACCAAAATGATCCCCACGAAATCAAGTCCACATCGAGAACTCAGTGTTTTCAGAAAATAAAATGTCATGAATTCATGATTTGTTGATCCCATGCGACCACTTAACTTACAGGCAATGTTATAAATTCATGACATTTGGGGATCATTGTCTGCCCATGAGGCTTGAAATGAACGTGGGGTGTGCGATCGCAACCCAGCAATCGGCAGATATGTCGCAGATATGTCATGGACAGATATGCAATGATTGGTTCGGAACTATTCAGCACTGTCCTATGACCCAAGCCCCATCAGCACCAAAAGGCAGCCGTCTCATTAGTCGTGTATTGCCTGTGGCTGTGAAATTTTGGCTGCAAACGCAGCTCGATGAAATTGGGGAGTTGGCCTTTGAAATTCAAGCCACCGATCGGCAAGTATTATCGGGTTATATTCCTGGCATTACCCTATCGGCACAGCAGACGATATATCAGGGCGTGCGGATTACTCATGTCAATGTGCAAGCCACTGACATCAAGATCAATATTGGTCAGGTTCTACGAGGTAAGCCTTTACGCCTGCAACAGGAATTTCCCATTGAGGGGCAGGTTGCCTTCGATATGGATGCGCTCGCAGCATCTGCCACAGAATCGATTCTGGCGGATGGTCTCCTGGACTTCTGGCAAACCCTTGTGGCTAAAGAGGATGTGGCTACAGAAATAGCAACTCACTATGGTGCCAACATTGCCGCCCTCAAAGATCCACAGCTCTCTGAGTACCAATCAAAATTGCAAACCCTGGACACAGATTTGATGTTGCATCTTGTGCGTAACGAGCAATCAGAAATTGGCCTGAGGGGATCTCTAGACGTTGATCATGGCCATATCCTACGCTTAACCACCGCCCAGTGGCGCTTGCCTTCTGGAGAGCATGTGCGCAGCGATGCCCTCACAGATTTCTGTTGGAATTTAGGCGAACAGACTGATTTGCAGTCACTTCAGGTGCAAGATGATCAGCTGATGTGCCAGTGCCGAATTATGGTGCAGCCCTAGCTACCTGGCCACACACCAGGCAAACTAGGCAACAACATGGTGATGAAATAAAACACTAGCGGTGCGGTAAAGACATAACTATCCGTGCGGTCTAGAATGCCTCCGTGGCCTGGAATTAAGGTACCTGAGTCCTTAACACCAGCATCGCGCTTCATCAAAGATTCGGTCAAATCGCCCAAAAGGCTAGACACACCGATCATGGTGCCAAAGGCAGGGCCGGTTATCCACCACAGGGGCCACTGCATCAGCCAGGCTCCAGTGCAACCTACGAATAGGCTACCGCTAATGCCGCAAAAGGCTCCCTCAACAGTCTTCTTAGGACTAATGTTGGTCAGGGGAGTGCGACCAAAGGTGCGGCCAGCTGCATAGGCACCAATATCAGCCGCCCAAATGCAGGCAAAGGCTAAGAAGGTATGCACCAAACCAATGGGTAAGCTCTCTAAATGCCAATCGGTGGGCCAATAGCCACCCAGGGGTAAATTCGTTAAATCACTTCCCCAGTCCCGTAGACGGATCCAGTAGCTGGGTAAATAGCCGCCGTAAAACAAGCCTAAAATAGACGCTGCCACGTCAGCAATGGTGGCAAACTTGGGCTGAAATAGCACGTAAAAACAGATGCACGTGCCTGCCAAGGATAAAATCGCATCCGTGAGGGGTGGGGCGATGTGGGCTGACATCAACAGCACCTGACTGACAATCAGGGTGGTTTTAACAGCCGCGTTAATACCTTTGGCTTTGGTCAGGGCAAAGACCTCTAGCTGGCCTAGGTAGACGATAATGCCGAACGCGATTGTGAAATACCACCCTCCTAAGATGATCATCAGTAGGGCAATTGCGATCGCAACTCCACCACTAGCAATACGGATCCACGGCATAAGCGAATAAGTAAACGGGCCCAATAGTCAGGATAGACCGATTCAGAAGCTTAACACTTGATGGCCCCGTCTCTCCCATGGGGACGTATTAATGGTCTTTTAGACAAGGATCTAAACTGATACTGACATCAGATTTGCTTCCCACTTCCGTGGTGCACTCGCGCGGCGAATATATCGCCAGATCTGGGTTGCCGCCAATGTACCGTCGGCGACAGCCACCGATACCTGGTTCAGCCCCTGCTTCAAATCGCCCACGGCAAAAATACGATCGTGCGTCGTTTGAGCCATACCATTAGTCACCAAGTTTTCACCATCCCAGGTCAGACCCTCAATTCCTTTGAGATAATGATTATGATAAATCGACCCCATATTAATCAGCCCTGTGGTCGCTTCCACAATGGTGCCGTCCTTGAGTTCCACACCGCTCATCTTGTGGTTCTCGCCCAAAACACGAGCAATGGGTGCTTCATAGAGAGGATAGCCATGGTCTGCTAACTTTTGCTTCATTTCAGGACCCACGGTGAAACCATTAGTGAGCACAGAAATATAAGGTGTGAACCAGTTCAGCACAAAGGCCACATTAATTTGAGATTCGCGGCTGACCATGACTACCGCTTTCTGGTCCCACATATCAAAGCCGTCACAGATCATGCAAACGTGCAGCGTGTAGCCCGCATAATCGTAGACATTTTGCATATCGTCTAACTCAGGCAAGACGTCAATGACGCCAGAGGCTGCAATCAAATACTTACTGCGAAGCGTATAGTACTTGACGTTTTTCTTGCCGATCTTCACCTTGACCGCAAAGGTATCCCCTTCGTCAGTCACATCTTCTACAAATGCTCGTAGGTGATCAGCGCCCCAATCCATAGCCTGCTTTGCACCATGGGTAAGGATATCTCGCCCCGGAGTGCTAGGGTCTAAGCCTAGGTAGTTACGAGTATCTTGCATCCATAGGGAACGCCCCTTGCCTTTTTCAATAACAAGACATTTCAGACCGTAGCGTGCCAAATAAATAGCGGCTGATAGGCCTCCCATACCACCACCGACAACAATCGCGTCATAGAGGGTGTCAAGATGATTTTCAATATTTGCACTAGATAGTTTCATTGTTTTCTAACCTGCCCTAAGCGGGTGTTGGGGATGAGTCTGTTGGTAGCAAATATGGATAACTCCATGGGTGTTTATCTCAAGAAATGAGAACACCTTGAGTACCTAGAGATACAGACGGCAAAGAAGACATTACCATTAGCCTTCTTTGCCGTCTAGTGTTGCAGGGCCGGACTTCGGCGTGAGCCCAATCGAACGCACAAGACTCAGTCCCTACAGGATTTAATTTTGATGGGGCTTAGCCAACAAACTCTTTACGGGGGGCAGATACACCAGGAGCAGCAGCACCCTTGAGGTAAGCCAGCATAGTGTCAGCGTCAGATACCTCGAAGGGGTCAGTGGGACAGTTGTCACCAAAATCAGGCTCAGCAAATAGCTTCTCGATGGCCATATCGTTAACAACCATGGAGTAGCGCCAAGAGCGCATGCCAAAACCCAGGTTAGACTTGTCTACCAACATACCCATCTTGCGGCTGAATTCGCCGTTACCATCGGGTAATAGCTTCACGTTCTGAGCCCCCTGTTGCTTGCCCCACTGGAACATAACGAAGGCATCGTTAACGGAGAGACAGTAGATATCATCAACACCCAGAGCCTTCATTTCATCAGCTAACTCTTCATAACGGGGTAAGTGGTTAGAGGAGCAAGTGGGCGTGAACGCACCAGGAAGGGAGAAAACAACGACTTTCTTACCAGCGAAAATATCTTGGGTAGTAGTATCTTGCCAGCGGTAGGGGTTAGGGCCTTCAACGGACTCATCACGAACGCGAGTCTTAAAAACAACGCTGGGCACTTTCTCAATAACAGCCATGATAATTTCCTGTAGATTAATTGTTAGGTGGATCAGTACCTGAAAACGTACCGTCTGTTTGTCAGCAAAGCTCAAACTGAACGAACGACAGACTTACAGATTTCATTGAGCGGTCGCTTCCTAAATCAGAATAATTCTTATCTTAAAAAATGTCAACATTGGAAATCATTCAAATTTAGAAGTAGCTGTTAGATAATGTGAATGCTAAGATGGTACTACTTTGTTCGCACTATCAGCTTCATACATGTCTATATCTTGTATGCTCTAATGCTTTTGTGTGTGAAACTCCATTCACATTCTCTCTAGATTTAATCGGCGATGTCTTTGCAGACGGAAGAAATTGTAAAAGTCCTCAAATCTAAGCATCTGCGGGTTACCCCTCAGCGATTTGCAGTCTATTCCAACCTGCTTTCTCGTGAGGACCATCCAACAGCTGAGCAGATCCTGAGCGATGTTAATAAGGATGTGCCCCGGTCTTCCCAGGCAACTATATATAGTTCGCTGCAGGCATTACGGGATGTCGGCCTGGTACGCGAGGTGCTGCTGGAAGAAGGTGTATGCCGTTACGATGCCAATGTGGGCCAGCATCACCATTTTCGCTGCAAGGTGTGTGGCTCCATCGAAGATATCCCATGGGAAACGTTTCAGTGTTTGGATACGGCGCAGCTGCGTCCTGGATTGACCGTGGATAACTATGAAGTGACCGTGTATGGGGTTTGCGATCGCTGCGATTAGATCGCCCATTGCAACGGCCTAGCCATGCCCATAGGCACCTGAATGTATAAAAAATGATGTTGGATCACGTAGGGGTAGTGCCTTGTGCCTACCCCATTTTGTGTGGGCCGAAAATTTTTCATCACAATTTTGAGTGTTCGCCAAAAACTTCAGCAGAACTTCGACTTAATTTGAAGTCCGCATCACCATATTCAAGGGCAGATTCGCATAAAACTGTATGGGGTGTATCCCATTTACTTCGTTTGAGTTGTCCCATAAACGGTTTTTTTAAACGTATGACAGCCCTCAATCCTATTCTGAATTTTCTAACCCAGCCCTCAAGTTCTGGGACTGCAGCGATTTTGCCTTTAGAACTAACTAGCGTAGCGGATGGGCAAGATGCAACAGCGTCATTGCAAAGTCTTAACGCAGCATTTCTTATGGTTTTGGCTGGTGAGACCCACCCCAGCTTTTCTAACGCTCAAACTTATCTAGAGAAATTATCCACGTCACCAGAGTGGGGTAAAGCCGCTAAGTTTTACATCCAAAGTGCTCAGCTGATGGCTCAAGAATTAGAGCAAGTTTGCGAGAAAGATGCTGATCTAAAGTCCAAATTGGAGTATGTGGCCACCACCCTGGACGGTGTTGCTGATGATACAGTTGCTGCCGCTAATACAGTTTGGTCTGTACTGTTTCCCGAAGGTACTGGCATTTGGGAAAGAGAAGCTGAGCAAGTTACCGCATTGCGTGAAAAGCGTACAGTTTCAATTGATCAGCTCAACCCCAATCCAATTGAGAATCCTGCCAAGCAGGTACTCTTCACCTCTAACGCTCTGCTGACAATGCCTCTGGGCTCAGCAGACTTGTCCGCCTTTGATACTGACTTTCAATCTGAGTTAGCGGATGCTGCGGACGATCCTCAGCTGTACTGGTATGACCATCCCATTCCTATCGGTGTCGCGGCTGAAAGTAACGAAATCCTGTATGGTCTCAAGCACCTGAACCATGCGGTTGCATACGAGAACGAGCAATCAGGCAGTACTGACAAAGTCAACTGTGTGTTGTCAGTGTCAGTCACCCATGAGCGTTTGCAAACATTGGGCAAGAGCTATCTAAAGCAGGTGTTAGCGGCCAGTGAACCATTAGATCAGCTGAATATTTTTGCCTTCACTGAGACAGATACCAACAAGCTAATTGAGAAGGTTTTGCTACCTATCTTGGAGAAATCCTCTTCTAGTGAAGATGCCAAAGAAATGTTAGCTGTCTTTGGTGTAGATGGTCGTTATGGTCGCCATTACAGCTTCCTAAAGGCGATTGTCGCGCTTTGGAATGTGTTAGTCGATCCTGAGATTAAAGCAACATTCAAGATTGACCTGGATCAGGTCTTTCCCCAGGCTGAGCTGCTAGAGCAGACTGGTGCAACTGCCTTTGGCCATCTAAAGACACCTCTCTGGGGTGCGACTGGCAAAGATTCTACCGGTCAGCCCATTGAGCTAGGCATGATTGCTGGCGCATTGGTTAACCAGAAGGATATTCACAAGGGTGTGTTTACACCTGATGTGACAGTTCCAGAAACTAAGCTAGCTCCTGATGAGTATGTGTTCTTTAGCAAACTGCCCCAGGCGCTATCCACAGAGGCAGAAATGATGACTCGCTATGAAGCGGGCACTGACTTTGATGGAGAGACGAAAGCCATCCAGCGGATTCACGTGACCGGTGGTACCAACGGGATATTGGTAGACACTCTACGCCGTTATCGCACATTTACACCTAGCTTTATTGGTCGTGCAGAAGACCAGGCTTACATTCTGTCGGCCCATGGTCAGCAACCCAACCTGGGGTATGCCCATGCCTCTGGTTTAATTATGCGCCACGACAAAGAAGGTTTTGCCCAAGAAGCCATTGCCATGGCTAAGGTGGGTAAGCAGGTAGGAGATTATCTACGGATTCTGTTGTTCTCCAAATATGCTGAGGCGCTACCCGAAGCGACAGAAAGTATTAAGGCAGATATTGCTCCATTTACAGGTTGTTTTGTCTCTCACTTTCCCATCACAGTGGCGATGTTGAGATTCTCTCTCAAAGTAGCGAATCTGTTTAATGCAGGTAAGTCAGACGAGGCAACTGAGTTTATCCAAACAGGTGTATTCCAGCTGCAAGAAGGTCTAGACTTTATCCAGGGTGAACCTAGCGACCTGCAAAAGACCTATGAGCGTGAGAAAGCTGGTTGGCAATTGTTTTATCAGGCTCTAGAGAGTGTTGAGAAAGCTGTGCAGAATGATGAAGAGTGGGCGCTTGAGGTGAAGCAAATTACTCAGGCAATTGTTCAGAACTGTCGTGTTAACTAGAGAAGATCAATTATTAACGACTGATTTATTCATCGGTTGTTAGTTACTTCTTAAAGCCCGAAAGATAAAACCTTTCGGGCTTTGTTTCTGCGAACTTTTCATTCTTCACAGTTAATGGCATTAAGATTTTCTGGTAAAACCACCGGAATCTCTGCATTTATAAAACCAGAGGCGTCACGAGTCACCATTGCATCTACGTTAGACGCTAGTGCACAGGCATACTGTACGGCATCCTCAAAATCTTCAAAATTTAGTACAAGAGCTTGTTCAAGTACTGCCAGATCAACCGCACAGATTGTTAGATCTGATAGAACTTGAGTGATGGCATCTTGTGCTACTGCTTTACCAGCTATTTTGCGAATAATGTAGTAGATGTTAGTAATAGTTGTTGCTGTAATACAGCCTTCAATCTCTCCAGAATCCATCCGCGTGAATAGGTTCACTGCGTTGTCTACGAATGGTTTGCGTTCTTGTAAAAGATCTAAAACCACATTGGTGTCAATCAGAACTCGCATTACTGATATTTCTCAGTTAAATATGCAACGTAATCTTCTCTAGAATCGTTGTTCTCTGAGTCTGATGAAGTTTTTGCAATAGGGTATGACCTCAATTAGATGTCTATTAAAAAGTCAGAAATCCTAAGCCCTACAAGAAGCTTACAATCTCCATCACGCTGAAACTGAGAAAATTTATTCTTCGCTCAAATCTTCCTGAAACCCTTGCTGGATAAGCGTTATAGCACTCTACATCGTGTCGAGGTCATACCCTTGCAATACCTCGTAATCGCAATAAGTTGCCTCGCTTCAAACTAGATGACGGTTCCTGTTTTAGCGATTCTAAAATAGCTTTGACTAGCTGCCAGCGATCGCCAGTAGATAGTTGCAGTACTTGTTTTTGTAGTTCTTGTAATGTCATCTGTCGAGAAACATGTAAGCCTGCTGCTCTGATTATAGCTTTCTAAGTTTCTAAGTTGGGTGTGATTCTTTTAGGGTAAAGGTTTGCAACGCAGATTAAGTCTATTGAATAGAATTTGGTAGATTTTAGGGGTCTGAAAGTTCAATCTATCTCTCAAAAAAGAGATAGATTCGACGAAAAAATAATTGTCTCGTGTGCCTGTATCCTCTCCATTCGAATCATGCCAACAGACCTAAGTCTTAGCTTTTTTGAGTCAGCGTTAGCGCAGTTTAATGAACTCGTCGATAGGTTGAGTTCAGCTGATAGCCAAAATTGGGAGCATGGAAAACTAGAACGTTATATCCATGAGTCGGGCACAGAACTTTTGCGACGGTTATATCAAGGCCATCTCGACTTGCGTTACGCATCAGAGGACTACCAAAGCGAGGTCGTCGGTAGCGATGGAGAAACCCGCCCCCATCGTCGAAAACAGACCCAACGGAACCTCGAAACGCTGTTTGGGGAAGTGACCTTAAACCGAGTGGGATACAGCACCCAAAAACCTGAGGTCAGTGCCCTGTACCCGTCAGATGGGATCTTGAATTTGCCGCCGGACAAATACTCGGATGAACTCCGAAAACGAGTCGCGGTGGAAGCGTCGAAAGTATCGTTTTCAGAAACGAGTCGGACCATAAGCTCGACGACAGGGGGGGCGATTGGTAAACGCCAATGTGAAGAGGTGACGGTAAAAGTGGCCCAAGACTTTGAGGACTTTTATGCTCAACGGGCGATAGACCGACGAGTTGCCAGTGATGAGCTATTAGTGATTACCACTGATGGTAAGGGGATTGTGATGCATCCATCAGATCTGCGAGAAGCCACGGCCAAAGCCGCTCAAAAGGCCAAGGACTCACCGTCAAAACGTACTCGCTTAAGTCCCGGTCAAAAGCGTCAGCGTAAACGAATGGCCACAGTCGCATCGGTGTATCATGTGCCTCGATACCCCCGTCAAGCCGACGATATCATCGGTGACCAACGGGACCCGCCCGTGCGACCAGTGATTAGTGACAAACGAGTGTGGGCCAGTGTTGAGCAAGACGCTAAAACGGTCATTGAACATGCGTTTGTCGAAGCCTCGACTCGAGACCCGGACCATCAACGCGACTGGGTTGTCCTGGTAGATGGTGAACTCCATCAATTAGCCACACTCAACGCCATGGCCCGAAAGCAAGACGTGACGGTGACTATCGTGCTCGATTTCATTCATGTTCTCGAATATGTTTGGAAAGCGGCTTTTTGTTTCTTCTCATCTGGTAGTGAGGAGGCCGAGACTTGGGTCCAAGAGAGAGCCTTACGCATTCTACAAGGTAAAGCCAGTGATGTGGCGGCCGGTATTCGGCGTAGCGCCACCCTACAAAATCTAGACACAAAAGCACGAGAGAACGTTGACAAGTGCGCTGATTATTTGTTGAAAAATCGGCCGTATTTGTTGTATGACGAGTACTTAGATCGGGGGTATCCCATTGCCTCAGGTGTGATTGAAGGCGCGTGCAGGCATTTAGTCAATGACCGCATGGAGATCACCGGTGCCCGCTGGCGCTTAGATCGTGCTGAAGCCGTTCTGCGGATTCGCGCACTCAGAGCCAGTGATGATTTCGAGGCCTATTGGGAGTTTCACAAAGTCCAAGAGTTCAAACGCAATCATGCCAATAAGTTTCTCGAACCGGAGAGATTCTTGACTGCTTAATGCTTTACAGAGAAAGAGCCGCACCCTTCTAAGTTTACCCAGCTAGATGTAGAACAGTAGCTAGATAACTACAAAGGGTACATTATATGTGGTTTACGGAGTAGCAGAGTACTATTGAGATGTACACCTACAACCGTACCTGTATGACTCAGGCTAAAGAGTCCCCAGAGTTGCTACAACCGGTGCCACCATTGCCACCGTCGGAGAGTTTGCCGACGATGTACGATCTACCGAGTGAATTTCCTGAGGAACCTGGCTTGCCTGACGAGTTTCATGATTTGCAACCTCAGTTGCTGAGTCGTACCCTGCGATTGCCCCAGTACGCGGCTGATAACTATTTCACGGGTACAGACATTAACCTCTATTATGATGTGCGCAACCCGCTGTGGCATAAGCGACCTGATTGGTTTTTGTCGGTGGATGTGCCAAGACTCTATGGTGGCAAGGATTTGCGCAATAGCTACGTGGTATGGCAAGAGGGTGTGAGCCCGCTGGTGGTGGTGGATTTTTTGTCGCCGGGGACTGAGGCAGAGGATTTAGGGCCGTTTTATGGAGATGCTGGTGAAGCAAGCGACGGTCAGACTACCAACGGACAGCCAGCACCGCCGCGAAAGTGGCAAGTATATGAGCAGATTTTGCGGGTGCCGTACTATGTGGTGTTTAGCCGCTATACGGGCGTAGTTAGATTCTTTCGACTGGTGGGAGCGCGGTATGAGGAACAGGCGGTGCAGGAGACTCAGCCGCAGCTATGGATACCGGAGTTAGAGCTGGGATTGGGTGTTTGGACCGGGACGTTTGAAGGTATTGACCATGGCTGGTTGCGGTGGTGTGATGGTTCGGGCAACTGGCTGCTGACAGACACGGAATTGGAAGCGCAGCGGGCGGATGAGGCTGTAGAAAGGGCGGATGAGGCAGAGGCGCGGCTGCGACAGGTGGTGAGAAATTTGCGACAGTCGGGAATGGATACGGCTGCTATTGCTGGAATAGTGGGGCTATCTGTAGAGGAGATAGACAACAATCTTGTATAGGGTAGCTTACCCAGGATCTGTATGATCCATAGAATCGATAAACTTGGTTTAACTCATCAAGAATACTTGATGAGTTCTCATAACAATGCCTAAATTGTTTAGGCGTATTGCTTTTAGGCAAGGCATAAACTCTTGTCAGTGGTTGTAACAATCTGTATCTTGACTCGGCTCTAAAAGAGATTTATAGTTTCTCGCAAGCCGCTTTGCGGCTCTACTACAGAACTGAATACCTGGCACTGTCGGCAGGTGCGTCACCACCTAACCGACAGCTGACCCACAGCTGATCCAAGCAACTGCGGGCTTTGGTTATTATGCCTTAGCACCCTCGGTGTGCATACATCTTGTGAGGTTTGCTAAGGCATTCGGTTCTGGTTTCCTTCGCAAACCCTACGTTTTGGAGATCAGAATCCATGTTTCAAGACCAGTCCGCAGGCGTGCCGAAATCTGAGCCCGCTCCCTTGCCAGAGCACCAATTTGAAGTGGTGCGCCATATACTGTTTGGCACCCTGACCGCCGTGCGCAACACCATTGTGCTGTTGCACAAACTCAACTACGCCGAACCCAATGATTGGAGTAAGCCTCTATCTACCGGGCGACCCAACGAGGTAATGGCGATTTTAACCAAGCGAGTCAGAGTCGATTAAGAACACATGTAGGGTGGATTAGCGAGTCTTCGCGTAATCCACCGAATCTTACAAATCGGGACGAGAGAATCCTGTTGACATCTGACGAGCAAATGCTGCTGACCTTGCAGTGAGACTCCGGTAGTCAGGTTTAAGTGAGCCAATCCTCGGGCAATTTCTTAATTTCTTCTAGCAAGAAGTCACCGTAAACCCATACCCGAGAGTCATTGTAAAGATTACTGAGAATTGGTTTGCGGGTACCCAACCTATCCCAAGGTTGAAGATCGGAATCCAATTCACAAAAGCCAACCCAAGGATAGCCATCTTGCTGTAGTTCTTCAGATTTAACGAGCACAGCTGCCAAAATCGCCAAATCATAGGGTTTTAAAGAAAGGCCCATAGCACCAATCATAACTTGACGCTCTAGCATCGGCTCGGACAATGGAAAAACACTGATTCCAGGGTGGGAGGCTAACATTTCTAATCTTTCCGAAACCTTTGTTAGTTCATTGGCGACTAATCCATCAAACTGGTTAAATACCCGAAATGCGGCCTCTGCATCTTCAAGGTTGATGCGACCTTCATCTCTTGCCCATCGAACAAATTTGCGTAAATCTTCTGAACGCGACCGGGGTGTAAACCTTCGAGGTACAGTTTCACGAGCTTCCGCCAGACATATCGCTGGAACAAATAGCCGAAACTCGCCAGCGTCAGCTCGTTGTAATAACTGAATTGCCTGTGGACTCTGTAAATGGGCTGGGGCGGTAACATCTACAACCCAATTTGTTTCCACTAAAACTATGCTGGGTTTCAACTGGCTACGCTGCTCCACCTGGGACCAGCCGCCCGAATTTCACCGAGTCTCAGAAGACTAATGGTGGGCTCACTAAAAAGCTGCTTTAAATCACTGGGCAAATTCTCTAAACTTGAAGCTTGCTTTAATGTCTCAAGCCACAGCTGAACCCGTGATTCAAATTCCAGGCCATAGTTCCCTTGCCATTGCTCATCCGCAGAGGGTAGTAAATGGTCTGGTAGCATTGCTTCGCCAACTACTGCAATCGATTCGCCATGAGACTTTTCTAGAGAATCACGGAGAAGCAAAATATGGTCACCAGTTACAGCTAATCCAACTGAGCAACCCATGGATGCCATGAGGCTTTTAAGCTGCTCAATAGCATCTTGACGATGGGGCAAATGGTCATTGAGTTTTACCTCAACAATAACCAAATACTCCCCATCAGGACTTACTACGACTATGTCTGGATGCGCTTTACTCATAGTCGTATTGTAGCTTGCGTAAGCTGTAGCAGCTATGGTTCGGTGTATTGAGGTGTGGTTTTGAGTGTATGCGTTGCTGCATAAGTTCAACTATGCCAACCCTAATGATTGGAGTAAGCCCTTACCCACCGGGCGACCCAATGAGGTCATGGCAATTTTGACCAAGCGAGTCAGAGCTAGTTGAGAACAAATGTAGGGTGGATTAGCGATTTGCGTGTAATCCACCAAATCCTCAGCATTAAGGTGGAGCATCAGATAATAAATAAATCTGAATAGCACCAACTTTATTCAGGCGAGATGATTATAATTAATCACCCATATTGAAAGATAAGGAAGACACTGACCGCCATAAATACTCACAGTTAATTAAGACAATGAAAATCTTGCTAATTGTACTGTTTATTTACCTAATCGGTTTTTTCATCAGCTATGCCACGGAGCTCCAGGATCTAGAAAAATTTAGCACGGTGGCTTTGTCAGTGAAAAAGCCAGAAGGGGCTGATCCTAAAGCAGAAAAAGTAAGACTAAAAGTAGTCTATGCTGTTGTTGCTTTGTTCGGCTCGCTGTTTTGGCCTGTTTTCCTGATACGTAAAATTAGCAAAAGGGAGGAGGAAGTCGTTTAAATATAAATGATTTCCCTTGTATTTAAGACTCGCGCTGGTGATTGGCATCGTTAGGTGAAAAAATATCAAATAGCTGGGTATTGGTCATGGATTCATACGAGAAATATGAAGAAGATTGCAAAACACTGAGAAAGGCTAACAAACGGCTATTAAAAGATTTTGAGGATTGGCTAAAATCATCTAGCCTGTCGGAAAAGACGATAAATAATCATCTTTCAAACATTGATTTTTATATAAACGAATTTCTGCTGTATGACGAGATCACTGAGGCAAAAGATGGCAGTGACATTGTAGGCATGTTTCTTGGGTATTGGTTTATAAAAAAGGCTATGTGGGCTAGTCAGTCAAGTATTAAAGGAAATGCAACAAGTTTGAAGAAATTCTATACTTTTATGCATGAGCGAGGTTTCGTCAGCAAAGAAGCTCTGATTGATTTAAAGCAAACCATAAAAGAAGATATGCCAGAATGGCTAGCAACTTTGAAGCGCTTTGATGATCCATCTATTGAAGAGGTTTGGTGGTGATCAAGGGTAACAACTTAATCCGTGAGCAACTTGAATTTAACGGGCTCTTCGGGATCTAGTATGCTGATGTAATGTTTGACACATGTGCCGAATGCGGATATTGTGGCCGACCGCTTTCATGTGATGAAGGTGGTGAACCAAGAACTCAATCAGGCTCGGAACGCCTTTAAGCGTGACCCCGATAATTTACCCGATGCGGTCAGTGTTGACGAGGCTAAAGCGGCTCTCAAGAACAGTAAATATGCCTTGCTCAAACCGAAGGATAACCTGACCGAAACCCAAGTGAGTAAACTGGCTGAGGTCAAAGCTGTTTCCCCGAAACTGGCTCAGATGTATTGCCATAAAGAGGCCTTTAGAGACTTATTTGAGCAGACGAATCGTGATGATGCCATCCTGAAATTATTGGATTGGATGGACACGGCCAAATCTCTGTATCCAAAGTCAGTAGCGACTATAGGAGGTCGGTGGTTTGGTGAGATTATTCAGTATTTTGAAAACAGAACCACCAGTGGTGTTGTCGAAGGCATTAATACTCGTCTGAAGCTGATTAAGCGATCTGGGTATGGATTCAGAAATTTCCAACGCTTTTGACTCAGATGCCTGATTTGCTGGCATCTTTAATTCTCAAAAAGCATAATCAATCCCGAAGAGCCGAAGGTTAGTGGGTATTCCCAATACTTAAAAGTTTGTGAATATTCTAATTAGACTTCTCAATCAACTTGGTTGTGCTGCAGTATTTGCTCAGTATATCGCTTTGTGATTATGCGTTGTGTCATGTAAAGCGATAATCTATTTTACAAGAAATTATCTGATGCACTACTTGACAGACGCTTTTGTACCCAGTTTTGCCAATTCACTTCACCTGCAACCTAATCCTGCCTGGCTTCTTCTAAAAAGTGATAGAGATTTTCTTTTCTTGCAACACATAAATGTTGGACTCGTCTCAGACTTTTCAGATATCTCATCCACCAGACAATAAATGCGCCAGACTTCACCATTAAACTGCCAAAACTTGGGCACACCCAAACTGGCATACAAACAATTCTTATCAATATCCGTATCCGTGTGGGTAATATCCACCGTCACCATAATGTCGGGCGGTGGGTCAGTTTTCAGGTCAACCGTCTTGCCAATAACCTTAGGCTGATTTTGAATATAGTAAGCATTATCCGGTTCTACCCCCTTGTCGAGATCAGCCCGGTCCAACGTCTTAGACCGCATCAACTTAAGCCGTAAACCCAATTCCACCACCCTGAAGTAGGTCTCGAGTGTCAAGTGCCAAGAGTTGAGTGTCGGGTGTCAGGTCTCAGGTATATTAAGAAGGGCAGCTTCACAATCGAACCCAATTTCCTATGCTTTACTCTATCGGTGTAATCGAAACCCACGGATATCCGGCTTCGCTGGCAGCGGCGGATGCCATGGTTAAAGCAGGTAATGTCTCCCTTTTAGGGATTAATCAGGCTGATAGCGGACGTCAGTTTGTCACGGTTCGAGGGCGTGTGGCTGAGGTCAACAGAGCCATGGAGGCGGGGATAAAAGCTGCTAACGCCTGCCCTAATAATGGGAAAGTTACGTCCCACTACACCGTGCCCCACCCAACTGAAAATATTGAAAGTGTCTTACCCTTACACTTCGATGAAAAATCAGAGCCATTCAGAGTTTGATCAGCTGTCTGCCTCTGTATTCAGGATCCTCGCTTTAAAATGGATAATTCCGTAGGGGTAATGCCTTGTGCATACCCCGGCAGCATTGGGAGCGATCCACCAAAATTTTGCTAACCCGCGATCGCAACCACCATTCTTCAACTATTTACTCTCGGGGATGCCCCTACCTGGTTATCTGTGCTAAACCCCTAAATACGCTTTTATAATCTGGCTATCTTGTTGCATTTCTTTGCCGCTACCCGATTGCACAACCTGCCCAGTTTCCAGTAGATAAGCCCGATCGGCCACAGCCAAAGCCAGGCTAGCCATCTGATCTACCAGCAAAATAGTCAGCCCTTCATCCCGTAGCTCTGCCAGGGTGGTAAACAGATCGGTAACCAGTTTTGGTGCTAGACCAAGAGATGGTTCATCTAGCAACAACAATTTGGGACGGGCCATCAAGCCCCGACCAATGGCGAGCATTTGTTGTTCTCCACCTGATAACAATCCTGCTTTTTGGGTGCGCCGTTCAAATAAACGGGGAAAGCGCTGGAGAATTTTCTGGATATCGCCGTTCACATTAGGATCCTGACGGTTAAACGCTCCCAGACGCAGGTTGTCGATCACCGTCAGCTCTTTAAACACTTGCCGTCCTTCGGGCACCAATACAATGCCTTGCCGATTGATGGCATGGGCGGGTGTCCCCAATAGAGATTGGTTTTGCCAGATGATATCTCCAGACCAGGGGGCAATTAGCTGGGTAATTGCTTTCATCAGGGTGCTCTTGCCAGCACCATTGGCACCAATAACGGCCACCAGTTCACCCGCATTCACAGTCAGGTCAACCGCCTGCAATACCTTTAGTTTGTCGTAGCCAGCAACCAGCTGTTTGGTTTGCAATAGGGGTTGTCGTTGAAAAATAGCTGGGCGTGTTAAGTCAGGTGAGTCAACCCCTAAATATGCCGCCAAAACGGCTGGATCTTGTTGCACTTGTGCGGGAGAGCCCATGGAAATGCGATCGCCACTGTCTAGCACCACAACCTGGTCCGAAATATCCATCACCAAGTCCATATCGTGCTCAATCAAAATGACGGGAATACCGCTGCTGGCAATCCGTCGCACTAACTGTGCCAGCCCTTGCTTATCGTCTTTACTCAGCCCTGCCGCAGGTTCATCCA
This sequence comes from Leptolyngbya sp. PCC 7375, assembly GCF_000316115.1. GTDB lineage: Bacteria > Cyanobacteriota > Cyanobacteriia > Phormidesmidales > Phormidesmidaceae > Leptothoe. The sequence continues at coordinate 4,903,201 of NZ_JH993797.1, read as the reverse complement.
ACAGCAACAGCTGAGGCCCCAGCACCAATGCCCGAGCGATTTCGGCTAACCGGCGATCCACAAAGGGTAAGTTAGCTGCCGTCTGATAAACATCACCCCTAAAGCCAACAAATGATAACACTTCCAGCAGCGTTTTCTCTGGGTGGGTCGGTGCTTTGCCACGACCCACGAGAGCGGAAAAAATGGAGCTAGTTTGGACACCTTTGGCCGCAACTCGTAAATTATCAATCACCGAAAGTGAGTCAAATAATCTGGTTGCCTGAAAGGTACGAGCCACACCTGAACGGGAGATCGCCAGGCCAGATTGTTGGGTCAGGTCAGTGTTCCCAAGTGTAATGCTGCCGGTTTGGGTTTGATAAAAGCCCCCGATCAAGTTCAACAGGGTTGTTTTACCCGCACCATTGGGGCCAATCACCGCCGTTACCATGCCCGGTTGAACCGTTAGACTCACCTCATTGACCGCACGCACACCGCCAAACTGAATGCCGACCTGATTTACCTTTAGGGCAGCGGCTGTCTGATTGCGGGTAATCAGGGCTGGCATTTCTGGTGGCGTGGTCAGGGGATGTACCGGAGACGGTTGGCTAAACCACCGCTTGAGCGGTTGGGTCACGCCTTCGGGAGCTAGCCACAGTGTGAGCAGCAACAACACACCAAAGACCAGCAGTTGGTAATCGGCGAAGTCTTTAATCAGTTCTGGTAAAAGAACGAGCACGATCGCGCCGACAAATGCCCCTTCGGCAGTGCCAATTCCCCCTAGGATGACCACCAACAGAAATAGAATCGAGCGGTGCCGAGTAAAGCTGTCGGGGCTGACAAACCCAATTGTGGAGGCAAAGAAGGCACCCCCCAGGCCCGTAAATGCTGCTGAAACGGTGAACGCCATTACTCTCACCATCAGGGGATTGAGTCCGAGAGAAATGGCGGCTGTCTCATCGTCGCGCACTGCTTGAAACGCTTTGCCCCAGGGATGTTGTTTCAGCTGGTCAAAGGACCAAATTGCAACAAAAGCCAGTACAACAGCAATGAGAACAACATCTTTTAAAGCGGGTTCTAGGCCAAACAGCACGGGTTTGGGAATGTTGCTCAGGCCGCCAAAGCCGCCGGTGAGGCCAACCCACTCGATCAAAACTCGCTCGACGATAATGCCAAAGGCGATGGTCACCATCGCCAGGTAAGGCCCTGTTACCCGCAGGGCTGGAGCTCCTAAGGCCGCTCCCATGACAGCGGTGGCCAGGATACCGACACCCGCTGCCGCCGGGAACGACCAATCTACCTTTAGCATCAACAGGCTCGCCGTATACGCGCCAATGGCAAAGAAACCCGCATGGCCAATGGAAATTTGCCCTGACAGCCCCACCAAAATATTAAGACCAACGGCCACCATCGTGGTGATAGCAATCATGCCAATGGTGTAGAGGTAGTAGGTATTGGGCGCTAGTAATGTGGCTGCGATCGCACCAATTAACAACCCCATACCAATCCAGCTGCGCAGCTTCATGTTGATGCCCTAATCCTGAGTATGACCATCTAAACTTTCTTCACCTGAGCCTGACCAAATAGACCATAGGGTCGTAGCGCCAGCATCAAAATCACCACTGCAAAGCCAATGATCTCGCGATAGCTACCCCCCAAGAGACCGGCGGCTGCCGATTCCACTAAACCGTATAGAATGCCCGCCACCATAACTCCCCAGGGATTCGCCAAGCCACCGATGATGGCTGTGGCAAACGCTTTTAAACCCAGCAGCGTGCCCATGGTGGCTGAAACATTGCTAACGGGCGCGATTAACATACCTGCCAACGCGGCCAGTGCGGTAGACATGCCAAAGGTAACGCTGATCATTCGCTCCACCGGAATGCCCATCAGCCGAGCCGTATTATGGCTCTCGCTGACGGCCTGTAGGGCTTTGCCTAAGAGAGTTTGTGTAAATAGGATACGGAGTGCGATCGCAACCGCCAACCCCACCACCGGAATCAGCAGCTCTACGGGAAACACACCAAACCCCAGCAGTTGGACTGGCGTTTCTGCCCAGGCAGAAGGGTAACCCCGTGTCTCTTTGCCAAATGTGAGCATGGCAAGATTTTCGAGAATGATGCCCAGGGCGATGGTTGTTAATAGCCAACTGTTGGAACCCCCCTCCGAAAAGGGACGGACCACAAACCGCTCAATCAGCAGGCCTAACCCAAAGGCCGCCACCAACGTGATCGGCACTGCCAACCAGGCAGGCACTCCCAGGGTGATGTTCAGGCTGTAGCACAAGACAGCCCCCACCATCACAGAAGCGCCCTGGGAAAAATTCATCGTCTTCGAGACCGCATAGGTAATCTGAAAGCCCAGAGCTACCAAGCCATACAGACTACCAACAGCAATCCCTGAAAGGATCAGTTGAGACCACATTGCATTTACCCAGTGTTTTTACCCAGCACCTTTACCCTTGGAAGGGGACTAATTTGTTATCTTTCCACTGCACCAGAATATAATCGTCTTCGTTCAGGGCATCGTGGTTATCGGGCGAAAAGGACTGCTCATAGGTTTTAATCAGACCTTCATAGGTTGGCAGATCATAAAAAGAGTCTCGCAAGGTGGGTCCGTCTAAGCTCTCTGCCGTATCTATGGCCAGGGCAACCAGATTCATCGCGTCATAGGCATTGGCCGTTCCCACTGGAGCAATGACATCCTCTGGCCCCTTGACATCATATTTCTCTTGCAACTTGCTCATCAGTGCTTCCGAGCGCTCTCCTTCAGCATCAAAGAAGCTATAGGTCTGCATAAACACCACCCGAGCCGCTGCTTCCTCACCAGCCAATTCAGGGAAACGTCCCCCCGTCGGTCCCCAATGGGAGACAACCGGCACATCCCAGCCCAGACGCAGCAAAGACTTCATCGCTACCGCTGAAGGGGCGGCGTTAGCCACCATCAGCAGTGCTTCGGCCCCACCCTCCTGCAAACGACCTAACTGGGGAGAAATATCGGTGTCCCCATCGTTGAACTTTTCAATGCCAACAATGTCCAGGTCATACTTCGGTGCCCATTCCTCAAACCCAGCCTGATTCGATTCACCCCAAGGGTTGTTGATCAGCACTAAACCCACCTTAGTGGCCCCTAATTCTTGCTTGGCGTAGCGCATTAGGTAACTGTCTACAATATTGTCGTTAGCCGAGACTCGAAAGGCAAAGTTGGGGTCAAATTCGTTGCGGGTAATGCCTGTGGCCGCTGCCCACACACCCATGTAGGGAACTTCTAACTCGTGGAAAACAGGCAACATGGCCAGGGATACGGGAGAATCTAAGCCGCCAAAAACCAGCGCTACTTTTTCCTGTTCAATCAATTCCCGAGCCGCCGCTACTCCCTTAGCCGGGGTGGATTCATCGTCACGAATGACAAGTTCTAAAGGACGCCCCCCCATGACGCCACCACTCGCGTTAATTTTTTCTAGGGCAATGGTCAATCCTCTCGTAATCGATTCACCTGACACCGCTGAAGGCCCTGTAATGGCAGCAATCAGACCTAACTTAATCGGTTCACTAGAAGAGGCTGTTTCTCCAGCAACAGCCGGTGTGGCGTCACTATCGGTGGTGGTGGCACAACCGGCTAGCTTAGATGTCAACAGAGCTGCACTCAGCCCAGTGACACCTCTAAGTACCTGCCGTCGCTTAAAAAACATGCGCTTGAGCGAGTTTTGAGTCATGGGTTCCCTGGTGCCTTAGCAGACGCTATCAGGAAGATTATCAGTTTTTAGCTGTATTTGAACTGACGCTTACGCTACAAATACGATTCCAGTGAGTTTATATCTGATTCATGGTTTAAAGTAACCAGTTGCATCCATGTATAGACGGAGAATCTGTTGTCAAAGGTGGTATGTACATCATTTCTGAGGAGACAATTATTTCTCCAAGTTATTGCTGTGACCTAGAAACACAGACACAAACAGGTCAGGTATTTCTCACGAATATTCAGCCCAACAGCGAACGATGACGCGGCTATGGGAGCACAATTCATCAGTTGTTTCTAGCCTGGATAGAGCCACAAAGGCCACAATTCAAGCATGAATCACCCAAGATACATCATCTAGCATTGTAGTAGCTCAATCAACAGCATTGAGTCTCCATGGCAGCAGCAACTAACCATACATGAAACAGTTAGGCTTCTTTAGTCTCCCAGTAAGCAATGTTTTCAGATCAGCGTTTGGCAAAAGTTAAGTTTGTTTTCTCAGGTTTATTGATAGTTTCGCCCATGTAAACACCTAAATTCCGCGCTGTTTTTATCCATGGATCATCCAATGCCACCGGGCTAGGACAGCGGTGCTCTAAATGACACCGTTTAATTCGCGGTATCACCTGATCTAAGGGTTTACTGTCTGCATGCCCATGGGACCAGACTACTAATTGCTGATAGTTCTCAGCTGCAATCAATTCCACTGCCTTACACCCAAAGGCTGCTGCAATCAGCCGATCAAGCGATGATGGCATACTACTGCGTTGAATATGACCAAGGATTGTGGCTCTAGTTTCTAATGCCTGTAAATGACAAAATTCAGGTTGATTTGTCTCACACAGTTGCTGAGCATGGGCCTGAATCTGTTGTGCCAGGGTATCGCCAATGTATTTTTCCCTAACCCCATTTTGATTACACACCCCTTCAGACAAGACCACTAGGGCAAACTGCCGATCAGTCTGACGCAGCTGTACAATTTTTCTACAGATACCATCCAGTAGCTTGTCATTAATCTGTGGAGTGAGTTCTGGAATCAAAATCATATCGGCTCCTCCAGCAACACCCGCCCGTAGTGCTAGATGACCGGCATCCCGCCCCATGACCTGAACAACCATAATGCGATTATGGCTGGCCGCCGTAAATGTAAGATCATATAGGGCATGCGTCACCGTATCAACAGTTGTATCAAACCCCAGTGACTGTTCAGTAAACGGCACATCGTTATCGATGGTTTTAGGAATCGCAATCCAGTTCCAATTACCCTGTTGTGCTAAATCAGAAATAATATTTAAGCTGCCATCTCCCCCCAAGGTAATTAAGGCATCTAAATCGAGCAATCGGTACCCCTCTAACATCTCACGAGCAATATCAGGATTGCTGGGGTCACCGTTGCTTAAGGCACCCAGCATACTACCACTGAGAAACTGAAGAATATCGATACCATGCAGCAGCCCTGGAATATCAAACCCATGGTCTCGCAATTGAATATCCTGTCTCGAACAGTTGCCCTGCTCTAAGTTAATCAAGCCTTGAGTACCGTAGGGAATACCATAGACCTGCCATTGCCGTTGGGTTGCACATTTAACAACAGCACGAATCGCTGCATTGAGACCAGGGCAATCACCACCACTGGTAAGAATGCCAATGTTTTTAGTCACTTTAGAGGTCATTAGAGCGCTAAATAATTTGATGGATAGAGACGGTTGATAGCTTTGTAACGATTAAATATATTGAGCCACTCACCTAAGTTGGGACAGTAATTGGGAACCCACTGCCCTGTAGCTGGTTCAGGAAATGATAATTGTGATTTTCTAACCACAATATAGGCGATAGAGCCATTGCTGGTGTGGCCTACCGACAAAACAGTTTCAAGATGTTACAACAGATAAACGGGTCTAATCAAATATGGATTTTGACTAACCCATAACGCCCAAATTAGGGCCATTAATGCCAATAGCCACCACTTCAGGGGTTTCCATTTAAGAGAGTTGCCATTTATGCGGATCATGATGGGTTATCTCCTAATACAGCTAAATACTGATACAACGGTCATCGGGTTTGGCTGTCTTGTGACGCTATGCCTAAGATGACAACTGTGAGCTGAAATCATTTAACAGCAGGCTGAATCAGCATTTTCAACATCTTTAGACTACGCGGGAAGTGTGAGGATATTGTGAGGAATGGCACTTTATCGGCCTCAGGTCTGGCTTCTTCATCTCAAATTTTGCAAAATCTATCGCTGCTATTGACCAGGTCTTTACTGGCCTGCCACAGCATAATCTACCAACTGCACCAAACGCTGTCGCAACGTCTCCAACCCTAGCTTCTGCGCAGCTGAAATAAACAATGCCTGGGGATACTCATCCTTAGCAACAGCAAGAGTATCACTATCCACTGCATCCAATTTGTTAAACACCAATAAAATTGGCCCCGGTGTTGTTGGCATTTGTCCCAAAATCCCCATTACCGAGCGAATATGATCTTGCCAAGCCGGATGAGACAAATCCACCACATGCATCAGCGCATCTGCTTCGGTAACTTCTTCTAACGTGGCTCGAAATGCATCCATAAGAGAAGGTGGCAAATCTTGAATAAACCCCACGGTATCGGTCAGAACCATAGACCGTTTCTCATGGGTGTCACTATCCACCACGGACAATTTTTTTGTTGTTGGATCTAACGTCGCAAACAACTGATCTGCAGCATAAATATCCGCATTGGTCAGCGTATTCAACAACGTAGACTTACCTGCATTCGTGTAGCCCACCACGGCAACAGAAGGCACCCGATGATGCTGTCGATTCTGTCGCAGCCGCGAACGATGAGCCTGTAACTGATTTACCTCTCGCTGTAGTCGCGTAATTCGTTTTTGAATGGCCCGTCGTTCAGTTTCCAGCTTCGTCTCTCCAGGACCACGGGTACCAATACCACCCCCCAGTCGAGACATCGCCTGACCGCGCCCCGTCAGCTTCGGCAGCTGATATTCCAACTGAGCCAGCTCCACCTGCAACTTGCCCGCACCTGTCCGCGCCCGCTGGGCAAAAATATCTAAAATCAGCTCAGTACGATCCACTACTCGCACTCCAATCCGTTGCTCCAGGCTGCGTACCTGGGCTGGAGATAGATCCCGATCAAAGACCACTAAACTTGCACCAAAGGTTTGAGCCTTTAGGGCCACCTCATCGACCTTACCCGCCCCCAGCACAGTTTGAGGGTGAGGTTTAGCCCGCTTTTGCTTGAGGGTTTCTAAAACTTCGCCACCGGCAGTTTCCACGAGTCGAATGATTTCTTTCAGCCCGCTTTTAAAGCGTCGGGTAGAGATCCGATCGGTTTGTAAACCCACTAGCAACACCCGGTCGTGGCTCGCATCTACTTGCTGCGCCACAAACAGACGCCGAAATTCCTCCTCTAAACCTTCAGTCAAGTCAGTAAAATCTTCCAGACTGATGCTTTCCAAATCCATTGGCTCTGATACTGACCAGCGCTGGGTTTCATCGGGAATTAAATGGGCCAAGTAAGCCTCACTAATATAACCGGTGGCACCACCGCCCTTACGCTGAAAACCGCTGCCGGTTAGCGTCAGCAGCACTAGCGCATCCAACCGCTGTAGGGCCATGGCTGTCAACGCAGCATTTCCCGGTGGTTCCTGTTTCAGTTGAGTGGCAATGCAGCGAATACCACTCAGTCGCTCGGCACCATATCGTGGTAACTCCATAGCTGGTATCTGAGTTTGCCGTGGGGAGCCAACACCGACGCGGATGACATGACCCCGCCGGTCAATATAAGTACACACTGGCTGATTGATATCAGTACTGATGGCAGCCAGACGCTGGGCAAATTCACGGTTAGTGATTTGACTACCCGGAATGCGCTGATGATATAGGCGACGTAGTTGCTTGAGCTGGCTAGGTTTAAGACCTTTCAGCTCGCCGTAGATGGTTTCGATAAGCCCTTGCAGAATTCGGTAGCTCTCATTTTAGTCATGACATCCATCTCAACGGCAAAGCAGTCTCAAATTGAAATGTTTTGATAATGCATCGGGGTCAATGATTGAAATTGACTATATGTCGATGAACGATAATATTTTTCTATGAAGTCAGAATAAACTATTTTAAAGTGCATTGGTTTGCACACAGCTATGCAAGATCTGGCATGTGCCTAATGCGCGGTTGGCAGCTTGCATTTGGGCTAACTCTAGTTTAGCTTCAGAAGCTGATAGCTAAGCTGGTTCATTAGCCGCATGGCAAATGAGCGAGGGAAATCCGCTCCTAGGTTGTTAATACTTCATATAAAGATGAGCACCGATATCAATCCCCCTGAAGAGAACGTAACAACTCAAAGTACGACCGATACCACTGAACAGGCCAAAGAAATTCTGGCTAAGGTTGCAAGTGTACTTGGGGATTCACCGACTTACGTAGTTGAGACATTTAATGAGTACAAACGGCCAATCACAGTTATTGGTCTAGTCTTCGGTGCCCTCATTGCCATCAAACTAACCTTTGCTGTCTTGGCGTCGATTAACGATATCCCAGTACTAGCTCCTACGATGGAGCTTATTGGTCTGATTTATACGGGCTGGTTTATCTATCGCTTTTTGCTAAAAGCCAGCAATCGCAGCGAGTTACTGAGCAGTTTGGGGGATGTCAAGGATCAGATTACTGGCAATAAATAGTTGCTACTGATTGACTACAATTCCCAACATTTTGATGCACATTGAAAAATCTGGAAAGGCTGGATGCTAAGTCATTCAGCCTTTTTGGTGTTTGAGATCTGGCAGAGCGCTCCGCCTACATTACCTTCTCAAGTGGTGGATTATATGGATATGGAAACCCACACCTTTACCGTCATGGCAGATGATCGATAAGGCTTTCTATACTAAGAATCATCGCTACAATAAGGCCCCTAAAGGAACCTATGGAGCTAAATAAAGACATCATGAAAGCGGTCGAAACCCTGAGATATCGGGTAACCGTAGGTGATGTGGCTGCTAAAACTGGTCTCAATATTAGCCAGGCGGAAGCTGGGGTTTTGGCCTTAGCATCTGAAACCCAGGCCCACATGCAAGTGTCTGAGACGGGGGACATTGCCTATGAGTTTTCCCCTCAGTTTCGAGCAATTCTGCGTAATCAATATTGGCAACTGCGCTGGCAGGAAACCTGGGAAAAAATTTGGGCGGTTCTGTTTTACCTGATTCGCATTTCCTTTGGCCTCATGTTGATTCTGGCGGTGGTGCTGGTATTTGCGGCCATCATTGCGATTCAAATTAGCATGCAGTCCCAGCGGGAGGATGATAATCGCGGTGGCAGCTATAGTGGCGGTATAGGGTTTAATCCTTGGCTGTGGATTGGTCGGGATTGGTTTTACTGGTTTAGCTATGGCCCCCGTCGGCAGTATGGGCGGCAGTATGACTATTCGTCACGAGATCGCAATCGTCAGGGCAGTGAGCTGAACTTTTTGGAAGGGGTGTATTCGTTCTTGTTTGGCGATGGTGACCCGAATAAGGATTTGGATGAACGGCGTTGGGGTGCGATCGCAACCGTCATCCGCAACAATCGCGGTGCCGTCTCTGCCGAACAGCTGGCGCCCTATCTCGAAAACGCTAACCTTGATGACGACCTCGAAGACTACGTCATTCCTGCCCTCAGTCGTTTTAACGGTCGGCCTAACGTCAGCCCTCAAGGTGACCTCGTTTATTACTTCCCCGAGCTACAGGTAACGGCTAAAAATCAGAAACCCCAGTCAGTACCTGCATTTCTTAAAGAAGCCAAACGTCGCTTTACCAGTGCCAGCTCCAATCAAGTCGCCATTGCCATCGGTCTTGGCACATTGCTAGTCGTTGGCTCAATCTATCTCAGTTTTATTGCTGCTGACTTTACCGACGGAGGCTTTGTTGATCTGGTCTACTCCCTCTGCGATCTCTTTTTAGCCTATGGCGTTGCTTTTCTTGGCATCCCTGCCATTCGCTACTTCAGAATGCAGCGACAAAACCAGAAAATTGAAGACCGTAATGATCAGCGTAAGAACCTTGTGGGCAGAACGGTGCAACGCAAACTTGACTATGCCAAGCAGTTTGCGATGGAAACCATTGTTAGTAAAGACAACCTGGCTTACACCACTGAAACTGACCTGATTGACCAAGAGATTGAGAACCGAGACAAAATTGATGACGAATGGCGCAGACGCCTTGAATCCTCATAGAGAATTCCGTAGGGGTAGTGCCTTGTGCCTACCCCGTCCGCACCTAACTCACCTTCTGCCTGCACTAGCTTAAACAAAACTCCAAAAAAGCCCCGCATCGGTAGGTAGATACGGGGCTTTTTCTATGTAGGGCTATATGACCCATTGTCTTGAAGCGTTAATAACTGTGCAAAAACTCAATCTGAAATCGCCTTGACCCTAGTCAAGATCGCCTTGACCCTAGTCAAGAACATTAATCAGTGCGCCTGCAGCGCCCCCTTGAATGGCATTTTCAATGAAGGAATCGTCATTGGTGATAATGCCAACGACACCGCTAGCGGCAGCGCCCACAGCAGCATCCTGAACCAAACTGGAATCGTCATTGTTACCGCGTACGGCCTCAACAGCTGCTCCAGCAGCAGCCCCGTTAACAATGTCGTCGACACCTGCGTTGTCACCGACAACGGTACCGGTCACAATGCCTGTACCAGCGCCAATGCCAATGCTTTCCAGTAGGTCAGCTGAACTGGGTGCTGCCAGAACTGAACCCAAGGTAACAGTCGTCAATCCAGTAACAAACAATGCAGTCAATGCTTTTTTCATGGTAGTAACCCCCAAAGGGTCATGAACGATTGTTCTAACTATCTCAATTTTAGCTAACCGATATCTGATACGACCCTGAACTCTGCATAAGAGTGACTTAAGTCATACTGAATTTTGCATGTGATCATGATCACTGCGATCGCATGCTCAAGCAGTTTAGTTTTCTTTGCGCACTAGGGGATTAACCAAATCATTTAAGCCCTCACCGATGAGGGATAACCCAGTCACCATGCCAGTAATGGCTAGCCCTGGAAAGAGTGCGGTCCACCAAATACCTGTGGGGAGCGCGTCCAAGGCCTGCCGAAGGGAACTGCCCCATTCGGGTACTTCGTCTGGAAGTCCCAAGCCTAGGAACCCCAGACCGCCCAAAATGAGTACCGCATCTGCTGTATTGAGGGTAAAGAGTACGGGCACACTCTGCACCACATTCAAAAATAGGTATCGGGACAGCACAGCCCAGGTCGAAGCCCCCATGGCCTGAGCCGCCTCGACAAACAGCTCCGTTTTCAGGCTAACGGTGTGGTTACGCACTACCCGGTAGTACTGAGGCACATAGGCAATACTCAAGGCCGCAGCTGCATTCACCACACCCTTACCCAAAATAAAGGCCAGAGTGACGGCCAAGAGCAGCACTGGCAGCGTGTAGATCGTGTCCATAAAGAACAGCAGACCCCGGTCCAACTTGCCACCGAGATAACCGCTGACCATGCCTAAGGGAACGCCCACCACCACACTCATGGCCGTTGCCAACAGCACCACCTGCCAGGCTGCCCGTGCTCCAAAGAGGGTGCGAGCAAAGACATCATAGCCCTGGCGGCTGGTGCCAAACCAATGCTCACCAGACGGTGGTACATGAATGGGGTTTTCCAACGTCACCAATGGATCCTGGATCCATCCCCAGTTCTGCATCAGCGGTGCAAACAGAGCAACGATGACAAACAACAGGGTGATGGCGATGCCCATCCACATCAGTATTCGTGAAATTGTCCAGCGCTTTGCCCGCAGAATGTCTGCCATAGCTATGAGAATTGAGTCGGATAATATTGTCTAACGCTGCGGGGCAATGGGAAAGGAGAAATATAGAACCTATGTAGAGGCGTTCCATGGAACGCCTCTACATAGGTTCCATGGAACGCCTCTACGATTCATCGATTGATTGCGTCAAATAGTTCTTCCACCAACTCACCGAATCCTGCTCCTTCTTCTGCCTGGGTGACAAACAAAGGGTGATGGGCCAGCGAGTCTAAATAGTGGCGAACATTGGCCACACCAACGGAATGGGGAAATTGTTCAGGGTCAAACATACTTTCATCGTTGGGGCTATCGCCAATGGTGAGTACTTGGTGATGGGCCAGGTCTGGAAACTGCTGGGCGACGACCTGGGCCAGACCGCTAGCTTTGTCTTGGGGCAAGGGTTTGATATGACATTGCACGGTGCTGTAGGTAAAGCCCCAGCCGTTTGCATGGCAGTGGTTAGTCATCCACTGTAGGTCTTCCAAGCTTAAACCGGTAACGTCAAAGGTCCAGTCTGTTAGACGAAAAGGGTTATCGCTGGATTCTTTGAGTTGAGGGTATTGTTGGCGTAATCGGTGAAATTGTTGTAATAGCAACTGTCTATGGTCGTTGGCGAGCGGTTGTAGGAATGTGGGATGCCGGTTGGTTTTGGTGAAATAGAGTCCGCCGTTTTCTGCGATCGCAAGCTCCACAGGCAAATAATGCAGTAACCCATTGACCCAACCTGCTGAACGTCCAGTGGTGATTAAAACTGGCATGCCAGACATTTTGAGCTTTTCTAACGTGACTAGCAAAGATGGGGCAAATTCCCCCTTGTGGGTGAGGGTGCCATCCATATCTGTTGCGACTAAACGAATTTGAGCCAGTGCTTGTCGACATGCCTGGGTTGTGAGTGCCTGTAACCGATTTGATGCCATCGTTGCTATACTGCTTCTGCCTATTTCTAAGGGCTATGGTGCCAGACAAGCACTAGATTTTGATTAAGGAATTCCCTTGTTATCAAGAAACTGATATACGTTAGAAGCGTTAGAAGCCAACTCTTAATTGCTCTATCGTAATTTGTGCAGATGGCAGACACCCAATAGTCACTTATCCTTGTCAAGGTAAAACGTTTGAGCCCATTAATCTATGGCAACACTCGTACCCGATCAGCGCAACTACTACTATCTCTTAGAGGCAGAACGAGCCGGTATTCATAAACCCATTCTGGCGGGTCTCTATACGGTACATCAGGCTCCCCGGCTGATGGATGGTGAAACGGGTCTGGGTATAGCACCTGCCAATAAGATTGCGGTGGCTCAGGTCAACACCTTTCCTGAGCAGGTACAGTATGCTGCCAATACATTACGAGGGCTAACCAATACCCTGACTGTCAATGGTTGGAGTGGCAGCGATTTATGGGATGCCCCCAAGGGGCGCTACAGCGATCGCTTTATTGAGCGGATTGCTGAGGGCTATATGCCACCAGGGGCTGAAGAAAACTCCGCGCGCCTAGAAAGCTGTAATGCTGAAAAGCTTTTAGCGGCCTATCTTGAAGACATTAGCTATGACTATGGTGCACAGGAGTTGCCCCATAATTTGGCCGAATTAGATGATGAGCTACTGGCATTAGCCGATCGCATCGCCCCCAACTACAGTCGTCTAGAGTTTCAGCGAGAAGCACTACTGGAGGTTGCCCGCATCTGGCGCAAGCTGGACTCTCACCGGAATACCATTGAAGCCATGAAAGTCCCCATCAACAATGATGTAGTGGATGAGGCAGTCCTGGATAAAGAGCTAACCAATTTTATCCGCCAGGTATCTCGCTTTTATTCTGGCTATCCCCATCAGCGAGAAGCACTGTTGCGCTTAACCCAACTATGGCGGCAGGTAGATTCCCGGGAAGAGGCGATCGAGTGGCTGCGCTCCAATGATCCACGGGCCAATGAAACCAACCTGCAAATTGTAGATCCGGCCTTGATTGCTTTTGTGCAACGGCTTCCTGACCACTACAAAGGGGATGGCTATCATCGATTTGCACTGACGGAAACCTATCGGATGTGGAAGGGACTGGATTCACGCCCGACCGCTTTGAGCGAGCTAGGGGTAACGCCACAGTTTCTCAGTGCCAATAAGAATAATCCCCCTGCCCTAGCAAAAGCGGCTAAGCAAGTCGATCAGGCTTTACTGGCCTTTATAGACAATGTGCCCAATGTCTATAAAGAGACCGAAGAGCAACGAGAGGCTTTGATCCGCCTGGTGCAAATCTGGCGAAAGCTAGACCGGCGTGTAGATTCGATTCAGTCGCTGTTCGATGATGTGCGGCGCATGACCCGTGCTAATCGTGATTCGGTCGAAGCACCGCCAGCTCCGAAACCTGCACCCCTGCCGCCCCGCCCCAGCCGTTGGACACCCCATAATCTTCAGTTAGGGGCTTCAATTATTCCCAATGGTAACTTTACCTGGGCTGAGGCTACCCGTGGCGGTACGCGTATGCCTCCCAATCAGTCTACTGTAGATGCGATGGTGCGCCTTGCTAAGCTGGCTCAGCAAGCTCGCGATCGCATCGGTCGTCCCTTTCATATCACCAGCTGGTATCGTCCACCCGATATCAATCGGCAGGTGGGTGGAGCTTCCAATAGTCGTCACATTGTGGGTGATGCCATCGACTTCTATGTCGATGGTCTTTCTGGAGATCAGCTCTACTGGGCGTTGGATCCTTGGTGGCCCGGTGGATTAGGGCGCTATCGCCGTTTCCCTAGGCTGAGCCATTTGGATGCTCGGGGATATCGCGCACGATGGCGTCACTAATTGCACCCATGGCCATCGAAAATTCACAGAGGCTTTACATGTGTTTAGATATATCCTCTTAGTCCGGAAACCCTTGCCCAGGGCATGCTAAATGTAACCGGATAGCACTATTCCTTAGCTATGTCTCATTCTGTTAGTGAGCTCAATCCTTTGATAGCTCAGACGCCTGTAGCTGTCGCTCAACCAAAGAATCCATGGCTGTATACTTCGATCGGTTTAGCGGTGCTATTACTGATGCTGGGAATTGTTTCTCAGATACAGTTTTCGCGGGTACGCAAAAAGCTCAAATTTGAGGCTTACAAGAATAAGGAGCTTCAGAAGCGAGTTAAATTGGCGCTGACGACCATCAGCAAGATGGAGAAAAATCCTGATTTGGTGCATTCTCGAGATTTCAACCTCGATTACCTCAGGATGAGAATGGAAGAGAAGCAGTTCCATTTTTCGGTGCTCAACCAGCTTAAGGTGAAGGTCAAGCAGCGCATCACTGTGGCACTCCGTCCACAACAGGCACAGCAGGGAGTCGTCGGCATTGCCTCCAAACCACGGGCTGTAGACCAAATCTTTGATGTCGAGTATCAGACGGTTCAAGACGCCCAAAAGAAAAAGCGAGTGCTCTTTCGAATTCAAATTAAGCTGGTCAAGCTACCCACTCAAGCAACGTCGATCACGGTTCAAGAAATTATCGAGTGTATCGAGAACTTCTTGAGCCCTGATCGAGACGATAAATTTTGGCAGCCCACATTGTTAGGGCGCTTAGCCACCATGCATTGGGATCAAAAAGCAAAGCCTACTCCATTGTTAGTGCTGGAACAAACGAGCGAAGGTGTGAATGTCACCTTCCGCAGTTCTAGCAACCGAGTCGCGCTTTAACGAATGTGTGGGGTCGTTCCATGGAACGACCCCACACATTCATAATTCATGAGGTGAAAACCAGATCTTCGGCACTTGAGGGGTTTTCGTGACCGTTATTCTCACCCAAATTGACAAAAGGGAGCAAACGTTTTTCGATTACCTCCTGCATGTCATCAGCGACCGCCTGACCTAGAAGCTGACGCAGATCTGGCATGACAGCCAGGGCACGGGTCCAATCAGGAATTTCAGTCCCAGTGGGGTCCTCTAGATACTGATCACCGGCTTTGATAATCACTTCTTCGAACCGTTCAAGGGTGTTTTCCTCCTTATGACGGTCGTACTGTAACCCGTTGAACTTGGCATCGACAAAATACTGCCGTGCCAGGTCTTGGGCTTCACGGCGAAACTTGATGCGTAGCGATCGCAACTGATCTTTGCCAATGACGACCTGCTCCGTTTCCGTCAATGTGCGCAGTAGGGAGTGCAAAATGTCGCGACACATCTTTTGCAATCCCTGGCTAGGTGATTGCCCCACATCCTGGTGCTTATGGTCAAAGGTGCCCAGATCTACCTGGGCGATTCGCTTGAGGGCGACGTTCCGATAAACCTCGGCTAGCAACCCGACTTCTAAACCCCAGTTAGCTGGAATACGAGTAGTCAATGCTAAATCGCTGGTTAGGGCAAACTCACCGGAGAGGGGATATCGATAAGCCGATAAGTAAGAGATGTAATCCCGATGCCCCCATACATCCATCAAAGAATGGAGTAATGGGGCAACAAACAGGCGCGTGACGCGACCATTGATTGTTCGGGGTTCGCTGCCGATGCGAGCGTAGTAGGCTTTGGTAAAGGCAAAACCAAACTCAGGCTCTAAGAGAGGAAAGAGAAGCTTGAGGGGATAGGCACGATCGTAGGTAATAATGTCTGCATCGTGGAGTGCGATCGCGCCTGCATGCAGCGTCGCCAATCCCAGACCTAACCAGACGGCTCGACCCTTGCCACGGTGCATCAAAATATCGAGCCCCTTATCCTGGAGTTGCTTGAGCAACGCTATGACGCGTGGGCCATTCTCCCAAATGATATGAGTCTTCTGAGGTAGAGGGTCAAAAAACTCAACCGCTTTAGCATACTGCTCTGGCGTATCTGCATAGAGACTGACGACGACGGTATTCACGAATGCGCAATCCTTAAGATGATCGCGAATACGGCTGAGGGCAGGTCTCTCTAGCTCTTCATAAAGGGATGGAATTAAAACAGCGGTTGGCGTATCGCGAGTCAGCTCCAGTGAACGCTCCTCCAATCGCGATATATCGCAACCAAAGTCATGAATCGTCGTGATTCGTTCCTGCTTATAGTCCATATAATCCCTTACACCCGTAGTGTTCAGACATATCATAAGAAAAATATTAAAAAAAATGTGTCCCCAACGCTACAGCGTAATTTGTAACAGTGCATACCAATCCTGATCCCCTTGCACTGTCAAGGAAGCACTCGCTTACCCCCTGATACCAACCTGTATCAGGGGGGTTTAGACGATTATTAAAGTAACTAAATCAGCTGTCCTAGAGATGCCACATGCTATCGCAGCCAGTTTTTCAGGCGAGAGGCAACCTGAGGACGACGGAGCTTGCGCATTGCTTTGGTTTGGATTTGACGTACCCGCTCCCGAGAGAGGTTAAAAATACCACCCACCTCTTCAAGGGTATGGGGTTCACCTGTGGTCAAACCATAGCGCAAAGAAATAATGTCCTTTTCACGCTCTGTGAGTACCTCTGTCAAAACATCAGATATTTCCTGACGCATCATGGACTCGTTCATCCGAGACTCAGGCGACAGAGTACTGCCATCTTCTAGAAGTTCCATTAGCTCCGTATCTTCGCCTTTTCCTACGCGATGATTCAGAGATAAAGATTTGCGCCGCACCTGCTGTAAACTGCGCAACTGTTCAGGAGTTAAATCTAATTCTGCCGCCAGCTCAGCCTCAGTAGGGGTGCGGTTCAGCTGCTTTCGAAGCTCTCGCTGAGTTTTCTTAAGTTTATTAAGCTTTTCTACAATATGAATCGGTAATCGAATGGTTCTTGCATCGTTGGCAATCGTTCGGGTAATGCCTTGGCGGATCCACCAGTAAGCATACGTAGAAAACTTATAGCCTTTGTCTGGATCAAACTTTTCAGCTGCGCGATTTAGCCCCAGAGCACCCTCCTGAATCAAATCCAGAAATGGCACACCTCGATTGAGATAACGCTTGGCAATGGAAACGACAAGACGCAGATTAGAGCGAATCATCTTGCGCTTAGCGCTGCGGGCATACTGTAGGCGATGTTGAAAATCAGCTTCGCTACAGTGCAAGGCGTTGGCCATTTCCAGGCGAGTGGGAGTACGTTTCAGCTCCTCACCCATTTTCTTGGATAAAGCTTCTACATCAGCCAGAAACTTGACTTGACGAGCTAGCTCAATCTCCTCATCAGCCTTCAGCAGAGGGTAGCGCGCCATTTCTTTAAAGAACGCTCCGACAGCATCATCAGCCAGGGTCTTCTTATAGGCAGAGGCTACTTCTGCGGTCAGCTCAGCGGCTGGATCAGCATTGAGTTCCTCTTCCTGATCAGCACTCTCCGATCGATTCCAACCAGGGAGATTTGATTCTTCGTTAAACTGACTATCTTGACGATTCTCGCTCTCGGGTTTGGGCGCTTGGTCTACCTCAGTCCAAGGTTCAATTACTGCTGTTTCTGGGGAATTAACAGAAGGAGCCATAGTTCCGCAAGAAAAAATCTGTGCCTGAAGGGTTCTGAAAATGTAGCCGAAGGACGTTGTTAACTATCAATTCAGATGAGACTGTATGCAGTCCCAATTACACTATACCAATCTGATTCTGGAGCACTGTCCATTGTGATATTTTCTGAACGATGAAAACTCTTATTTATCAAGGATTTTGTAGCTTTTGTAACGTTTGATTCCATTCGTTGCGCCATGTAAAGTTTTCATGACATTTAATTTGGAAATCATGCTTAAAAACCGCTTATTTTTGTTTTTTATTTAATAATTTAAGTCCTTTATTTTTTGTTTGTTAGACGTCTATAGACGTCTATGTTTGTGATTAATTTAGATTGCATGCCTCAACCTGAATCTCCCTCTCCATATGCTGTTGAGCTTGTTGAAGTGCTGGTAGATTGCCCTGGGATACAGGGACTTTATACATATGGAATTTCTGGGGATTTATGCGTTGAGCCTGGCGATATTGTCAGTGTAACCTTTGGGGGACGTCAGCTAGGTGCGATCGCAATTCGTTTGTCCTCAATGGCAACAATGCCAAACCTGGATTATCAGCTCCGTAATATCGACACAATTATCAGTCAGGGCTTTTTTTCTAAAGATTATTGGAAATTATTAGAACAAGTTGCTGATTATTATCAGACTCCCCTGATTCAGGTGATTCGAACAGCTTTGCCACCTGGTTTGTTAGGGCGTTCTCAACGCAGAATTCGCCTCAAATCTTTACCCCAAGATACGGCCTTTTTATCTGGGTTAGACGCCCTGAGTCCGCCTGCGCAGGCTCTGCTAGAAAGCCTACGGCGCTCGCCTCAAGGCGATTACACATGGCGCTATTTGCGACGTCAACATGAACGGGCCAAGGCGGGTTTAGATCAGCTACTGCATCAGGGGTGGGTAGAGAGTTATCTAGCGCTTCCCAAACCCCCCCGCCCTCAACAGCGTCAGGCCGTTAGTTTACTGGCTCCTAATGTTCCCACAGACGACCTAACTAACCGCCAGCAGGAACTTTTAATCACGCTGAAACGCCATGGTGGTGACCTATGGCTCAGTGATGCCCTACAGCGACTAAAAACGACCAGTGCCACTCTGCAACGACTCGCCGCTAAAGGCTATCTACTGATTGAGCCAAGAGAGCGTTTGCGGGTGAGTCATCACTCGCAAGCTCCCGCAGACCGTCCGAAAAAACTCACAGATGAGCAGTTTCATGGGCTATCTGCCCTCAATCAGCTGTCTGGTTATGCCCAGGTCTTATTACATGGTGTGACGGGGTCTGGCAAAACGGAGGTATATCTACAGGCGATTGCGCCGCGTTTAAAGGCGGGGGATTCAGTATTAGTATTGGTGCCTGAAATTGGACTTACCCCCCAGCTAACAGACCGATTTCGGGCGCGGTTTGGTGAGCAAGTGTGTGTTTACCACAGTGGTTTGTCCGAAGGTGAGCGCTATGACACCTGGCGACAGATGCTCGATGGCGACCCCCAGGTGGTGATTGGTACCCGTTCGGCCATTTTTCTGCCACTCCCCCGCCTTGGACTCATTGTGCTGGATGAAGAACACGACAGTAGTTTTAAGCAAGACCAGCCAGCACCCTGCTATCACACCCGCACCGTAGCCAGGTGGCGGGCAGAGATGGCGGATTGTCCGCTAGTGTTGGGTTCGGCGACGCCTGCACTGGATACCTGGGTTGCGGTGACAGATCCCAATAATGGTGTGGGAGCATTCCATGGAACACTCCACCACCATTATTTGGCCATGCCCAATCGTGTGCATCAACGGCCGTTACCCCCCGTTAATGTGGTCGATATGCGCCTTGAACTTCAGGCTGGCAATCGTTCTGTCTTTAGTCGTTCGCTCACAACGGCCTTAGAACAGATGCAAGCTAAGGGTGAGCAAGGTTTACTTTTTATTCATCGTCGTGGCCATAGTCGCTTTGTTTCCTGTCGCAGCTGTGGCCATGTCATGCAGTGCCCAGACTGCGATGTCTCCCTGGCGTATCATCAACCGCAGGATGGTGGTGCCGCTTACCTGCGCTGTCATTATTGCGGCTATGGGCAACGACATCCTGACCTGTGCCCCAGTTGTGAATCGCCTTACCTCAAATATTTTGGCAGTGGTACCCAGAGGATTGTGCATGAGTTGCAAAATCAGTTTCCAGGGTTGCGCTGTCTACGGTTTGATAGCGATACGACACGGGCAAAGGGGGCTCATCGGGCTTTGCTACAGCGGTTTGCAGCCGGTGAGGCGGATGTCTTGGTAGGTACGCAAATGCTGACCAAAGGCATTGACCTGCCTCAAATTACGGTGGTGGGCGTCGTTGCTGCCGATGGACTATTGCACATGCCGGACTATTGGTCGGGGGAACGCGCCTTCCAAACCTTGACCCAGGTGGCTGGGCGAGCCGGACGAGGTGAACGACCAGGACAAGTCATTTTGCAAACCTATACCCCAGATCATCCGGTCATTGGGGCTGCTAAGGGCCATAACTATCATGACTTCATCAGTCAGGAAATTGAGCACCGGCAGCTGTTAGGCTATCCACCCTATGGTCGCTTAGTGCTGTTAAGGTTCACCAGCCCAGTGGAGACTGAGGCTGAAGCGGCTGCTCAACAATGTGCTCAAAAGCTACAGAGGTTGATTGCCCCCACGCAGGACCCATCGGCTTCATTGGACGATCTTGAACTGGCGGGACCTAGTGTATTGGGTCCGACGCCAGCACCTATCTTGCGGGTGGCGCGACGCTTCCGCTGGCATGTGTTATTAAAACTGCCATTGGAAGGGCCAGTGCCGGATTTGACATCATTGCGATCGCACTTACCCAAATCCGTCAGGCTCACCATCGATGTCGATCCGCTCAACCTCAGTTAATGGCCCATCTGCCTACAACACCATATCGCGCCAATGCCATTCTGTAATGGTCGTATGGGACTGGGGACTATCGGTTTCGAGCTGTGGTAGAGAAACAGCAGCCATCGCATGCATCGGCATTGCCAGTGCTAATCCGGCTGCTACGATCCCGCTCGAAAGCCTATTTGAAGCGCGCCAGCTTTTCATAGGGACCTCCTGGTATCAAATTAGACTGTTTCACTTACCAGGATGAGCATTAAGTCTGAGATTTTACTGAGGTAGCCCTAAACCAATCTTAAATTTTTGTAGCCTAGACTACACAGCTTGTCAGTGATGTTTCTAGGGTCAAATCTCACCAGTTAAGACAGGTGGACCTTTCGGAACATGGGGATCGACGATGGCATCAACGGTAATGATCACCCTAAAAGGGGTGGCGTTGCAGAGGGCGTCCGGGACTGTCCACTGCACATTCCCCACTTCAGTGTTATTGAACTCACCGCAAAACATGGGGGCTGACGTTTCTGTTGCCACTGACCAGAGACGATAGATCTGTCCTGCTGGTAATACCGGTAAATTGTGGGACACCAGCTGAACTTCTGAATGGTCAGGTAGGGTTAATAAACTGCCCGATGACTTGACAGCATTACCGGTGCCTTGCAGAGAATACACCAGGGCATTGGGCTGGCGGAGAATATCGATCACTGGCTCAACGTTGGCCTCGTTTAGCTGGGCTTGGGCTTCATCCAGTTTGGCTTGTAGAGTTCGCTGCTCAGCTTTTGAGGCTTGCTGTTCCATGCGAGCATTGTCTAACTGGGCTTGCAGGCTCGTCTGCTGCTGCCGCAACCGATAGTTGTCTGTCCCTATGATGGCAATCATTAGCGCCGCTGCCATGGCGACCGCGTACCAGCGGCGCTGCCATGCTCTGGGTTGCCTTGATACGGGGGCTGGTTTTCTGGTTGCTGGTTTTCTGGGCTCTATAGGCGACCGCTTGAGTTGTTGGGCTGAGGCAACGATAGTATCTTCCAAACCGCCAGGTAGAGATTGGGGATCTAGGGCATAGGGCACCAGGGCCAAGGTTTCTTGGTATGCCAATACCTCGGCTTTCAGTTCAGGTCGCTGAGCCAAAAGTTGTTGAAGTGTGGCCTGCTCTTCCGGTGACAAATTACCGAGGGCATAGCCTGCGAGTAAGTCATGCCAATCGGGATGCGGGTCTGTAGTGGGTGGCGAATCGAACGACATAATAGTCTGGCAAAAGTTGGGATAGTACGTTAGGGCGACGGGGGCTAAAGGTGGTCTTGTAGTGTCTGGCGGAGCTTACGCAGAGCTTGTCGAGAACGGGACTTAACGGTGCCTAGGGGGATATCCAGGCGCTGGGCAATTTCTGACTGACTAAGTCCCTCGTAGTAAGCAATTTCGATGACCTGGCGTTCTTTGTCGGAGAGTCTGCTGAGGGCTTGGCGGGTGCGCTCTCCTCGCTCCGTCAGGGTGGCCATGTCTAGGGGGGTGGAGGCTACATCTGCCATCATGAGGTGCCATTTATACAAACGCTGGCGATGGGAAGTTTGCGATCGCAACCGATCAATTGAGCGTGATCGTGCCAGGACGACCAGATAACGGCTGAGGGAGCCTCGTGTCGCCTGATAGGCGTCCTTGCGCCATAGCGTCAGAAATACATCCTGGGTGATTTCTTCAGCTTCTTCATCACTGTGGAGAATGCGACACGACAGGGTATAAACTAAGCGGCCATAGCGTTGATACAGCATCCGCAGAGCCTCTACTTGACCAGCTCGCAAGGATGCCAGCAGATCTGCATCGGAGGAAATGGCATCGGATGTAGCCGTTTCCTCCCAAGATTCAATTGGCCCCATAGGTTTAATCAGAGACTCCTAAGCTTGAACAGGCATATTAGTAACATCGGCAAGGACCGAATGCTGTCAGCATACTATTGAGTTGTTTTATAAAACTCTACGGAGCCATGGCATCGGTGGATTGAAGTGGGATGACTTGGATTACAGATAAAAACCGGCATAAATCACCCACATTAATCCGTTGCTAACTATCAACAGGCCTTTAACCCAGCGTGATTGCAATAGTTGCCAAACCCGCATGCTAGCCACCAACACCAAAAAAAATTCCACCAGGGCCACGATGCCCCCATGGTGATCAGGGTCCCAATAAGAAATTGGACTTTCATATCGGAAATTACTGAAAGGCCAAAAATGCCGATGGCCATCGTCTACGTGCACAGGTAAATCGCCCAGGCAGTGCAAAATGACGCTAGCGGCTAGAAAAATAACTCCGAGGGTCAAGGGCTTCCAGGCTGGATAGCGTCTCCCCCCCCTGAGGGCGAGGGCAATGACTAACAGCGCCAGCGGAATCGAATTGCCCACATCAAAAATTGTTTGCCAGAACGGCTCATAGTAGGCCTCACGCCAAATGGTAGCTTCATCCATCTGGGCTATCAGTTTGGCCCATCCATAAAAGCCAAACATGGCTAGATCTGGCACCAGTGCTCCCCAAAAAATGGAGGGGTTGAGGTGCGATCGCGATCGATGGCCCAGCAGTGCAAGGTTAAGGATGACGTGGCTCGGAGTGTTCATGGGTGGATTGTGAGCAATGGTTGGCAAGGGATTAGAGAATGGGTTTGCAAGATACCCGCTGACTCCCTACCCTCTAATCCCCTGCCGCGATAAACCAATCAATGAGCTGTCTAGCAATACTGAGCTTGCCAGGCACAGGTGGCAGGGAGTCTTTGGTAAACCACTCTGCTGTTTCAATTTCATTTGGATCGATAACAATGTCACCGCTGGCATAGCGGGCCGTAAATCCAATCATAAGTGAATTGGGGAAAGGCCAGGGCTGGGAACCAAAATAGCGAATATCTTTGATCTCAACCCCCACTTCTTCTCGCACTTCACGCGCTACGGTTTCTTCTAAGGATTCTCCCGGCTCAACAAATCCGGCCAGCACACTATACATGCCTTCCCGAAACCGGGGGGCACGGGCTAGTAGGATTTCAGATCCGCGTGATACCAGCATAATGACCGCAGGCGATAGCCGGGGATATTGCCTGAAGCCACACTGGGGGCAGCACTTGACTCGTTCATGTTTTGACTGCTCCATGGGCGTAGCGCAGCAGCCACAGTACTGGTGGGTGCGATCCCATTCCACTAACTGGGTGGCGCGTCCTGCCAAGGCAAAGAATGGATCGCCTAATAGACCGTATAGATTTCGCAACGGTCTCAGGTCGAGCCCTGCCGGTAGCTCTAAATCGGAGGGTAGTTCTGCTCCGTAGCAGGGTGAGTTGACCAGGGCACCCAGGTATTGCGATCGCACCACCCTCACCCCTAAGTCTTCTAACGTTTCCACCTGAGGAATCCCAATGGTTTCCTGCGTGCCCTCCACCTTAATGGTCACCAGCATCTGAGAACCACTAAACCCAAACCACCAACCCAAACCGGCAGGGGCTGCCGTCGGATCAACGCCTGCCATAAAACCTGAGGGCATTGCAAAGGGGGTCGGCTCCTTCATATCAGGAGCTGCTAATTCATTCATGCTGCTTAGTCTGTGCAAACTGCCTGCGCTATCTTACGCTAATGCTCGATCACCCCCCATCCCCATGTCATGACCGATCACCCCTTAATAAGTTCACCCTCTATTTTTGCGAGCATACAGTCAGGTCAGGCATTGATTGTCGGTGGCAATCGGGGCATCGGCCTTGGTTTTGTCACACACCTGCTGAAGGATCGGCGGTTTGATCAGGTGTTTGCCACCTACCGTACTGAGACTGATTCGTCAGAACTTCTGGAGCTTGCCCAAACCCATGACAGGCTGCATTGCATTGCCATGGACCTAACCGATGAAGCGGCGATTGAACGGGGAATAGCTCAGATTAAAACGATTACCCCTGAACTACATTTTGTGGTTAACTGCGTGGGCTTTTTGCATGATGGTGCGATCGCGCCAGAAAAAGCACTCCGACAGCTACAGTCAGAGAATCTGATGCGCTATTTCCAGGTAAACAGCATCGGGGCAGCCCTACTGGCAAAACATCTACTACCATTGCTTAATCACAAACAGCCCAATATTTTCGCCACCATCTCTGCCAAAATCGGCAGCATTGAAGATAATCGCCTTGGTGGCTGGTATGGCTATCGAGCCTCTAAAGCGGCTTTGAACATGCTCCTCAAAACAGCTGCCATTGAATACAGTCGCCGTAGCCAACAAACAGCGATTGTGCTGCTTCACCCTGGGACTACGGATACACGGCTGTCAGAGCCGTTTCAACGGGGGGTGTCTCCCGATAAACTGTTCCCAGTTAAAAAAACCGTAGGACTCCTAATGAATGTCTTAGATAACGTCACCCTAGACGATAACGGCTCATTTTTCTCATGGGATGGCAGTCGATTGCCTTGGTAAACAACTAAGCTCCTATTTTTGAAGTTTTGCAAGAGACATTGGCGTTTTATTGCTAAATAGCTGAATTCGTACGATTCCTTAGATAAACTGACTTCAGTCTTCAGAGTTTAGGACCCTCTGAAGTTCAATACCGAACCGGTTCATTTAAAAGCACCTATACTAAGGCCACTCCAGCAATGCTGCTCTGCTAGTTGGGGTGGCTTTCGCATGCGCAGACTTTTATTTTTTCTTAATCTTCTGCTGAAGTTATCTTATCCTGAGTGCAGTAGTCTTGCTCCGTTATTATTAAAGTTAGCGTTAAGGATTCCTTGCATGGAGGCTTGTGATTCAGATGTTTCGTCCCAAGGCCAGTCACAAGCACGGTTTCGACACCTATTTCGAGGCAGGTCTGCACTGATAGCGACCCTGCTTGTTGTTTGCAGTGGTGGCCTTTTATACGGTGCTAGTGAAGTAGATACCCATACAACGGCTGATTCTTCCATTGCCTTTAATCAAGAGCTGCTGGATGGCATTGAGCAAGTCAAGGCGAGTTTGCCCTCCCCTGCCATTGCTCCCATTGTTTTCAATACCTTGGTTGATGAAGACTTGGTCGATGATGTTCTTGAAACAACACCGTCACAGACATTCTCAGCTACTGACTATTATTGTTTGCCCGCTCCGCAATCTGCGGATTCTACCGAGAGTCTTGGGCAAACATTGTCAGCTCTAGGCACTCAGGTAAATCAAGACAGTCAGAGCCAAATTTCGCAATGGGTGGCTAGTCTGACCGCACAGATCGAATCTGCACGCTGGCCACAGCTTCATGACCGTGCCCCATTGTCCAAAGTACCTGTGATTATGTATCACGATGTACTC
Source organism: Leptolyngbya sp. PCC 7375 (assembly GCF_000316115.1). GTDB lineage: Bacteria > Cyanobacteriota > Cyanobacteriia > Phormidesmidales > Phormidesmidaceae > Leptothoe. The sequence continues at coordinate 4,877,155 of NZ_JH993797.1, read as the reverse complement.
CCTGAAAAAGAAGTTTTCTTTGACATTACCCCTGGACGCTTAAACGAAGATTTTCGAGCGATTCGCGCTCAAAATCTAACACCCATTAGTCTCGATCAGTTAGTCAATCACCTTAGAACCGGGGTGCCTCTGCCTGAAAAACCTGTTGTTTTGACCTTTGATGATGGGTATGTAGGTCATTACGACTATGTTTACAAGTTAGCTAAGTATTACAACTATCCGGTAGCCCTCTCTATTTTTACAGACAAAGTTGACGGCAATATTGTGGGACGCTCTACCCTTGACTGGGAACAAGTGGAAGAGATGGCCCAAGACCCATTAGTAACTGTTATCTCTCATAGCGTGACGCATCCACGGGATCTGCGAGAACTGTCAGATGAAGACTTGCGCTATGAATTAGAAACATCTAAGGAACGCTTAGAGACAAAACTCGGCATCCCAATTCATTACTTTACCTATCCAGAAGGCAACCATGATGAGCGTGTTGTAGAGGCTACCGAAGCAGCAGGCTATCAGGCTGCACTGATTATGCGTAATGATTCAGGTCGATTTGCAGGAGAGTCAGAAAATCTTTTGACCATTGAGCGATTTGGTGAATCTCGTTTTTATGAAGTTATTGAGTCAGCGTGGGGTGGTCCTCCGTTGTCAGGCTTTAAACCTAGCCCAAACTTCAAATCTCCTATTCAGCGATTGGAGATCGAGATCGATGAGATCCCTATGACCTTGATTAGCGGTGGTCAACCTACCACCATCCATGCTGATAGCCGTTACCCTCTGGCTGACATTGTTGCTGACTCCGATGCGATTGCTGCTGTGGATGGTACTTTCTTCTCTCTAGAATTCCTGGACTCTAACACTATGATTGGGCCGGTGCTCAGTCAAAACACAGGGGAATTTATTCCTGGAGATGAAGGTGATATTTACAAGCTCAAAGGTCGTCCCTTAGTTTTAATGAGCCCTCAGGAAGCCAAGTTCCTTTCTTTTGACCCAGAACAGCACAACACATTAACAGGCATTCAAGAAGAGATGCCGGACGTAACCGATGCGTTTGTTGGTGCAGGTTGGTTGGTGCGGGAACAAGAGCCCCAATCTGCGGCTACATTCAAGAATCTGTTTGCCTATGAGGAGCATCGATTCCGGGCGTTTTGGGGCATAAACATGGAAGGACAACCTGTTGTCGGTGCCACCCACGCTCAAATTGATTCGGTAGGTCTAGGTGAATTGCTGATGCAAGCAGGTTTTCATCATGCAGTCATGCTAGATTCCGGTGCGAGTACGTCTCTGGTGTACCAAGGAGAATCTCTGATCGGGTTTGAGTCACGGACGGTACCCCATGCGGTGGCATTGGTACCCTCGGGTGGTAGTAGCTGTGGTGTTGCCCAGTAATCAAAAATAATTTTGCAGAGACGTTGCATGCAACATCTGTACGCCAATAAAGTTAAAGCTTGGGGAGTTGTGATTCCTAATTAGTGGAGACGGTGATTGCATGGAGCGGACGGAAATTGTTGTGATTGGCAGTGGCATTGGTGGCCTCTGCTGAGCAGCGTTATTAGGGCGCTATGGCTATGATGTCATCGTGTGCGAAAGCCACAGCATCGCGGGTGGTGCAGCCCATGGGTTTGAGCGAGGTGGCTTTTTATTTGATTCTGGTCCGTCTCTGTACTCAGGCCTATCCTATAGCCCGTCTCCCAATCCATTAAGACAGGTGCTAGATGCCATTGGCGAAGATGCAAATTGGCTTAATTATGATACTTGGGGATGCTGTTTGCCAGAAGGTGACTTTGACACCACGGTGGGTTCAGATCAGTTTTGTGATGTTCTACAACAACTACGAGGAGAACAGGCGGTTCGAGAGTGGCGGCATTTACAACAGGTCATGCAGCCCTTAGGGGCTGCCGCCATTGCTTTGCCTCCTGCCGCGATGCGATTTGATCTGGGAGCTTTTCAGACCGTTAGGCATTTTCTGCCATCGTTGCTACAACAAGGCGTGCATGTAGCTAAACTCACTGGCCCCTTCAGTCGCATTATGGATGGCATAGTGCACGATGACTTTGCCCGTCATTGGTTAGATATGCTGTGCTTCCTGCTTTCTGGATTACCTGCTACAGGGACCATAGCAGCGGAAGTGGCCTTTATGTTTGCTGATTGGTATCGCCCCGGTGTGCAGCTTGACTATCCCCAAGGAGGCAGTGCTGCTTTAGTGGCTGCCCTAGAGCGTGGGCTCAAAAAACATGGTGGTGACATCAGGCTAAATGCCCACGTTGAAGAGATCTTGTTAGAGGGGGATCAGGCGGTTGGGGTGCGTTTGCGTAATGGACAGGAGATCCAGGCTACAAAGGCAGTAATTTCTAATGCATCGGTTTGGGACACTCTCAAGCTGTTACCGGCACTACCTGAAAAGTATAAACGGTTTGAGCAAAAGCGCCAGGCCACCCCTGAGTGCGACAGCTTTATGCATCTACATCTGGGGATTGACGCGACTGGCCTGGATCAGTTGGCCTGTCACTACATTGTTGTTAATGACTGGAGTCAGGGAATAGATGCACAACAAAATCTAGTACTAATTTCTATTCCGTCAGTGCTAGATCCAAACTTAGCGCCAGATGGCAAGCACACGATTCACGTATACACGCCTGGCAATGAACCCTATGGGGTATGGGCTGGTTGCGATCGCAAGAGTGCTGAATATGCCCAGTTAAAACAGCAGCGGGCTGAGGTCATGTGGCAAGCGCTGGAACGCATTATTCCTGATATTCGCTCTCGATGTGACGTTACCCTGGTGGGCACCCCCCTAACCCACGGACGTTTTCTGCGTCGCCACCACGGATCCTATGGTCCTGCCATTCGTGCTGGGCAAGGTGTTTTCCCTGGTCCACGTACACCGATACAGGGTCTTTGGTGCTGCGGTGATTCGACATTTCCAGGCATTGGCTTACCTGCCGTGGCTGCCAGCGGTATGGTGTTAGCCAATACTTTAGCTCCTGTTAAACAACATCTGGAGATGCTGCGAGACATTAATGTCCTGAATTCCTAAAAATCTCTCTAGTTTCTACTCCCGATTCTCCCTCACTTATGAAATACTCGGTGCAGTTGCTGGAGCGCTACTGTGAATTTGCGTCTGTATCTAGATACGGCTGACACTGCTGTCTGGGAAGCCTGGCTACCCGTAGGTATTTTTTATGGGGTCACGTCTAACCCGCTGTTGTTAGAACGGGCACAGGTTGCCTGTACCGTTGACTCATTAACTCAGTTAGCCTCAAAAGCATTTACCTTAGGAGCTAAGGAAGTTCAGCTGCAAACCTGGGGTGATAACAAACAGGCTTTAATCACTACAGGGCAGGCTTTAGCTAAGATTGATCAGCGTGTGGTGGTGAAAGTTCCCATTACACAACTAGGGACAGCCGCTGCTGCCGCCTTGATTGCCGACGGCATTCGAGTAACCATGACGGCTGTGTATGAAGTGCCACAGATTTTGGTTGCTGCTGCCCTAGGTGCAGAGTACGCAGCTCCTTATTTAGGACGAATCAATGATTCAGGCCGTAATGGACGAGAGACACTGGCTCAAATGCAACAGGCGCTTGATGGCGTAGAAAGTTCAACGCGCATCTTAACGGCCAGTATCCGTGATGTAGACGATATTGCCTATTTAGCAACCCAAGGCTTGAATACATTCACCTTTGCACCCCGGATTGCTGAAGCATTCTTTAACAGTGAGCAAACTGTAGAGGCAACAGCAGCCTTTGAGGCATGTGCGATCGCAATGGGTGCAAACAGTACACGCTAAAGACCTTTGGCAAAAGGAAGACTCTAATGCAGACTCTATGGTGTCTCCACGGTAACTTGCAACAACCTGAGGTGTGGAGTGAGCTCACGCAGAGATTACAGTCTAGGATGCCAGAGCTAAAGATACATCTGGTTAATCTATGGGATACCCTGGATGATGACTGCTGGGCTTGGGCGCATGCTTTCTGTGAAAGAGTTCAAGCAATAGCAACTGACCAGCCAGAGACTCAGCAATATCTGTTGGCATATTCTCTGGGTGGGCGGCTAGCCTGGCATGCATTAATCGCTAGGCCCGCCCTTTGGTCTGAGGCCGTTATTGTTAGTGCTGAGCCAGGCATAGTCAGTCTTCAACAGAAAGAACAATGTTTAAGGCGCGATCACACCTGGGCCAATCGATTTCTCTCGGAGCCCTGGGAAGAGCTATTGACCGAATGGGACCGGCTGCCTGTTTTTTGTAATCGGCCATGTGCGACGCCTCGCCTGGAAGCAGACTTTGACCGGTCAAAAATTGCGCGGGCCTTTGAAGTGTATTCCAAAGGACAGATGGATGATGTGCGATCGCACCTAGCCGCGCTCTCCACCCCCATTACCTATGTTACGGGCAGTGAAGATCACCGCTATCACCAAATCGGTGTGGAGTTAGCTCATCAAGTACCTAGCCTCCGCCACATCAGCATTGAGCAAGCAGGGCATCGAGTCCCCTGGGAACAGCCTGCCACCTTTCTTGAAATACTGCATCGGATACTTGTGAAATCTGTGTAATCGTTTGGAGGCGTCATAGCTATGGGCACATACCCACCAGCCATTCATTACGCTCATAAATGCCTAAGTCTTTATTTTTAAGGGTTCAAACCATCCATGGGTGAAATCTTCAATAAGGTGCATTTACGTTTCTTAATTAACTGGTTACAATTTTTAATATATGAAAAACGCAGTTTGACACGCACCCTATAACCATGGCATTCAATTCTTTGCTCGTTTCTTTATTCAGGCCCAACGTCAATTTAAATTTAGGTGCTCAGACTACCTTCGCTATAGTTAGGGTTGTAGTTGGCATCATGATGGTTCATAACGGCTTTGACAAGCTGGCCAACATCGAGAGTTTTGCGGCTGCTTACGTAGAGTATCTAGGATTGCCATTCCCTATTTTTCTTAGCTATGTGGCGGCCTACACTGAGTTGATTGGTGCTCCACTGGTTGCCTTTGGTTTTCTCACAAGACCTGCGGCTTTTGGTCTTTTTGGTACCATGTGTGTAGCCATGTACCACCACATTAAGGTGGCTGGCCTTAGTCTGCCTTATCTAGAATTATCGGCCATCTATGCGGCTATTTTCTTGTTTTTCACGGTCAACGGAGCAGGGTTGTTCTCGGTTGATGGTCTGCTGACCTACTGGTTGAATAAGAACGCTCTGTCGGAGAAAGCTAAGCAGGTGATGAAGCTGGAAAAGAGCTTTGAGGCATCATCTGCTGAAAAAACTACTGTGGCCTCCTAGGAGTGCGCCAAGGTTAAAAATTTAAGATACTGATGGATAGAGGACTGCTCTTTTTGAGGGCAGTCCTTCAAGAGACATTCCATGGAACATCTGTACATCCAAAAGTTGGCAGCTAATTGAATTTATTTCCTAAGCTCATGCTGCCAGCTAGAGGCCGTACCTCTATTCGCAACAGCTAATTTTTCTCCGTAGTCAACCCCTTGAAGTCAAACAATTCGCTGTCAGCGAGCTGTGATGGAGAAACATTTTGAATGCTGCGGAATAAGCTGTCAGTACGCCCCGGAAATTCCGTTTCCCATTGCTGCAACATCTGTTTAATGTTGGCGCGCTGAAGATTCTCTTGAGAGCCGCAGAGATTGCAAGGAATGATGGGAAATTCTCGATAGCGTGCATAGCGCGCGATGTCGTTTTCTGGGCAATAGGTCAGAGGGCGAATAACAATGTGCTTGCCATCATCTGTTCGGAGCTTAGGCGGCATCGCTTTTATGCGTCCACCATGAAACATGTTTAAGAACAAAGTCTCGACAATGTCATCGCGGTGATGACCCAGGGCAATTTTTGTTGCACCTTCTTCAGTGGCAACCCGATAGAGAATTCCGCGCCGCAGGCGAGAACATAGACCGCACATGGTCTTGCCTTCAGGAATAATGCGGGTCACCGTGCTGTAGGTGTCTTCCTCCACGATGCGGTAAGGCACGCCGACAGATTCTAAATACTCAGGTAGCACGTGCTCTGGAAAATCGGGCTGCTTTTGATCAAGGTTGACGGCTAACAAATCAAACTTGACTGGAGCACTACGCTGCAACGACATCAGCAAAGACAGCATCGTGTAGGAGTCTTTACCTCCCGACAGACACACCATGACCTTGTCACCTGCTTCAATCATGGTGTAATCATGAATGGCTTTACCCACTAACCCCCGCAGGCGGGCTTCCAATTTTTTTGCATTTTTGGAGGGTAAGGTGGCAACCATAAAGTCTGTATCACGATGGGATTCTTGCTATTTTACGCTATGGCCCCAAGGGAATATATGTTCAAAGTCTGCAATGTTGATCAGGAACCTCGCTCCTAAATTTAGCTTCATCACAAAGGGGAATAGAGACTGAAGCACCCATATGGCAACTGTCTATGCCATGGCATCAGCAGATCTGCACGTTCATTGCCAAAATTTAACTCTAGAGGGCTAAGTCGTCTAATCTTCAAATAATCTTCGTTAATTCTTGATTCGTAACCGTATTGAGAACAACAAGTACCTGGACAGATGGCAGCCAAAATCGTATTACCGTTGGCGGAAAATTGGATTTGGGTTTAGATAGTCCAGTAACCTAGCAGCATTCATTATTAGTCAATCACTAAACCAGCAGATTATAAGCGTTGGATTCACAGCTAAAGGAGACATCATATGTGCGGAATCGTCGGTTATATAGGCACTCGGGCCGCTAGCAATATTTTGATTGAAGGCTTACGTAAGCTGGAGTATCGCGGCTATGATTCAGCCGGTGTTGCAACTATTAGCGAAGGTCAACTCAACCGAGTGCGGGCTAAGGGTAAACTCCAGAACTTACAGGACAAACTAGACGGTTTGGAGGACCCGGCTCGTTTAGGCATTGGCCATACCCGCTGGGCCACCCACGGCAAGCCCGAAGAACACAATGCCCACCCCCACACGGACGGCAGTGGCCGCATAGCAGTGGTGCAAAATGGCATCGTTGAAAACTACCGGGAACTGCGGGAAGCGTTGATTGCTAAAGGGTATGAATTCCATTCTGAAACCGATACCGAAGTGATTCCCCATTTGATTGCCGACTACCTTGCTAAGGGTGTGGAGGGGCCGTTAGCTCACGAATCCGACTTGCTAGAGGCCGTACGCCAAGCGGTGAATGACCTGGATGGAGCCTTTGCCCTGGCTGTGGTGAGTGCCGATTTCCCCGATGAGCTAATTGTGGTGCGGCAACAGGCTCCGCTGGCCATTGGTTTTGGTCAGGGTGAGTTTTTCTGTGCATCCGATACGCCAGCAATTGTGCCCCACACCCGTGCAGTGCTGCCTTTAGATAATGGCGAGTTGGCGATGCTCACGCCGTTGGGGGCGGCTATTTATGACTTCACCGGGCGACGTCTGAAAAAGCATCCTATCACCCTCAGCATTAGCCCCACCATGGTGGAGAAGCAGGGTTTCAAGCACTTTATGCTGAAGGAAATCCATGAACAGCCGGGGGTGGTGCGTACCAGTCTAGAAACGTATCTAGCCAGTGATTGGACCCCTGAAAGTGACAAGTCTCCGGTGAATTTGGGGCTGGATGCAAGTTTGCTAGCAGGATTAGATCATGTCCAAATCTTGGCCTGTGGTACTAGCTGGCACGCTAGTTTAGTCGGTAAGCATTTGCTGGAGCGGTTAGCGGGTATTCCAACCGTGGTGCACTATGCTTCAGAATTTCGTTATTCCCCCACACCACTGATTGCTAATGCCCTGACCATTGGTGTGACCCAGTCTGGCGAAACGGCGGATACGCTCGCGGCGTTGGATATGGAACAAACTCGACGGGGTGAAAAAGGTGATGCGGCCTTTGCCCCACGCATGTTAGGGATCACTAACCGCCCAGAAAGTTCACTGGGACGTCTGGTGCCCAATGTTGTGGCTACCCATGCGGGCATTGAAATTGGGGTGGCGGCGACTAAAACCTTTGTGGCTCAGCTGATGGCGTTTTACTTCCTGGCGTTGGAATTGGGTTATCAGCGGAAGACTCTATCTGGCCAGGAGCTGGCGGAAATTATTGAGGCGATGCGTCAACTGCCCACCCAGATGGAGCATGTGATTGAAAAGCAGGAGGGCTATACCGAGGAGCTGGCCCACAGCTTTACGGAAACTCAAGACTTTATCTTTATTGGCCGTGGTGTTAACTATCCTATTGCGTTGGAAGGGGCGCTGAAGCTGAAGGAAATCAGCTATATCCATGCGGAGGGATATCCGGCGGGTGAAATGAAGCATGGTCCGATTGCGCTGTTGGATGCGAAGGTACCGGTGGTTGCGATCGCAGTCCCTGGCACTGTCTACGATAAAGTTCTTTCCAACGCTCAAGAAGCTAAAGCCCGTGACGCCCAGCTGATTGGCGTTGCCCCAGCCAATGACCCTGAGGCTGAGCACACCTTCGATACTTTATTGCCTGTGCCGACGGTCGATGAACTGCTCTCCCCCATGTTGACGGTGCTACCTTTGCAGTTGTTGTCGTATCACATTGCAGCACGACGAGGCCTGGATGTGGATCAGCCCCGCAACTTAGCCAAGTCGGTCACGGTTGAATAAGTATTGGGTGCAAGTTAACCACCTGTATAACGACAATAAGGTCATTTACCTGAAAACAAAATTTTATACCAGCATCGGTCCATAGCGATCAGGTGCTGGTATTTTTGTATTGGGTAGAAGAACGTCTTAAATCTGTTATGCGTTATCTACTGACAAAATCAGCGGGAGTTGACTTTTTTGGTTGGTCATATTTTGAGAAAAATGCCTGGATCGATTGGTTAGAAAAAGTATTTTGCTAAGAGTAATACATTTAGGAATGTTCCGAGAAGATTGTTGTTTTTCCATAGGATACACCTTGGCATAGGGCTTCAATCGTTGGGTAATCAGATCGTACTTCGCAAAGCTTTCGGCAAAGGCATCTAAATCCATCAGCTTGAGCGAGGCCAATATACTGAGAGAAATACCCATAAAACCGCTGAGCCCCAGGGAAGTAGCCAGGGCCATTAGTCCGGCGGTGGAGAATAGGGCAATGATAGGGGTGTAGGAATAATCCGCTGTTTCGGCTTCTACATCGAAGTAACTGGCTAAGTTGCTATACCCACCAATGCGTTCATCACCAAAGAAGATCTGTGGTGGGGTGGGGACCTGATGCTCGGCTTTAAAGTTGGCAACGGCGTCAGACGACGTTAAGTGAATGTCCTCGAACTCAATCCTTTTTTGCTGCAATAAGGCAATGGCTCGCTGTCCCCAAGGGCATTGATGGTCTGGGGTAACCATACGGTAGAGACGCACGGGTTGTGCAATGGCTGTAGGTATTTTAGTAACGCTTATCGTCATGGTAATTGCTCCTGAAAGTTAAGTGGCGTAGCGGTTCCAGGCTATTCAATACTCCTACGCTAAACCCTACAGTGAACTTGAGGGTCAAGGGGGGCTAACGTTTATTTATGGCCATGTCGAGAAATAAGACGTTTCATACTGATTTCATTTTTCTGAGATAGCTTGAAAAGCACCTGTATTTTGAAGGTGTATTTCTAGGGGCGATGCGAGTATTACTGGTGGAAGATGAGCCAGACCTGGGACAGGCGATTAAGCGCACATTGACCCAAGAAGCCTATGTGGTGGATTGGTTGCAGTCAGGGAGCGAAGCCCTGGCCTACCTGGAATGTAATGTTAATCTTTACACTGTGGCCGTGTTTGACTGGATGGTGCCGGTATTTTCTGGTCTGGAACTGTGCGCCTGGTTGCGCCACCATAAATATGGTTTGCCCGTTTTGATGCTCACGGCCAGGGACCGGGTGGAAGATCGAATTGCGGGGCTGGATGCTGGGGCCGATGACTATTTGGTTAAGCCCTTTAGCATGGCGGAACTGTTAGCTCGACTGCGTGCCCTGCGACGACGGCCAGTAGATTTTAAGGCAGCGCAGTTGACCTGTGGTCCGCTGTTGTTGGATTGCGATCGCAGACTAGCCTTTCTTCATTCAGGAACAGCTACTGAACAACAAATTGAACTCACCCAAAAAGAGTTTCAACTGCTGCAGTACTTTATGGAGCATCCCAATCAAATTCTTACCCGAGATCAGGTATTGACCCAGCTATGGGAGATCGGGGCTGAACCCAGTAGCAACGTGGTGGCTGCCCAAATGCGTTTGCTACGGCGTAAGCTAAGTCCGTATGACCACACTATTGAGACCGTCTATGGCATGGGATATCGATTTACCCCGCCGTCGAGCGAGTAAACCCCAAAATCAGCTATTCCGACGATCACGCCTCCAATTAGCAGCCTGGTATGCCGGTGTTATGGGGGTAATTCTGGCATTGTTAGGATTTGGGATGTATCGGGCCATCGCCCATGCCCATGAAGTCACCATTGATAGAGAAATTAAATCTGTTGCCGATGCCCTTAAGAATGCATTAAAAGTAACGCTTTCCGATGAGCAACAGCTGGAACAGCTGCCACCTCAACTGCTGCCTGATCTGTGTCTTGGTGATCACCGTTGCCTGGAACCAACACAACAGACACCCAGTAGTCCCTATCTTCAAAGCTATTACATTCGCATCATCAGCCCGACAGGCGACCTTTTAGCCACGGCTGGAACCCGACCTCAAGGTATCCCCGTAACGGTGCCCGCAGCAACCTGGCAAACGGTACGGGACGCTAGCAGTCAGCACTATCATCAAGTTGCTCTAGAACTTTATCCAGCTGTGTCTCCTCCGATAGATTCAACCGCTATTGAGTCAGAGAGTTGGGCCTATTTGGTAGTAGGACGCTCATTTCAGGATTTTGATGAGTACTTGGCGTCAGTCCGCTGGAGAATTTTGCTGGGATTACTATTGTCTTTGGCTCTGGTGGCTCCAGCAAGCTGGTGGTTAGCCACCCTGGCGATGCGGCCTATTTATCGTTCCTACAGCCAGATTCAACAATTTACGGCAGATGCCGCCCATGAATTACGTACGCCCTTAGCCGCGATTCGGGCTACTGTGGAGTCCGTCTTGCGATTACCCCATTTATCAGAAGCGGAGGCTCAAGATACGTTGGGGGTAATTCATCGCCAAAACCAGAGGCTTTCCAACCTGGTCAGTAATTTACTATTACTCTCAAAGCTGGATATTCAGTCCTATCCCACTAAGCAGGCTCATTGTAATTTAGTGGATTTAGTCCATGATATTGCCGAAGAGATGGCCGCGTTTGCCCTACAGAAGCAGATTACCTTAGATATTGATGTGCAAACCGACTCTGCAGTCACAGTTTTAGGTGATGAAGAAAATCTCTATCGGTTGTTACTCAATCTAGTCAATAATGCCCTAACCTACACTCCAGAAGGCGGATGTGTGACTCTCACGCTTCAACAACAACAGCAGCAAGCACTGATTTTAGTGACGGATACCGGTGTAGGGATTGCGCCAGGCGATCAGGCGAAAATCTTTGACCGGTTTTATCGCGTCGATACGGCCAGATCTCGACAGACGAGAAATTCGGGCTTGGGGCTTGCGATCGCAACCGCCATTGCCCAAGCCCATAGAGGCACCATTACAGTCTCTAGTCAGCTCGGTAAAGGCAGCACGTTTACAGTTTCCCTGCCAATTTCATCATGATTTCATTGCGCACATTTATCGTGAGAAACGCGTTGATATTTGGAAATATGTACCGCATTAAAGCAAACGTCTCCTGATATCACCATTATTCTTCTCACTGACGCTAATGAAGATTCAAATTTACCTGAGTTGACCTTGACCACATCCAGACCTGGAATTTTGTCGTAGAGGAAACTCCAGGTTTCAACTTAGACGTGGTTTAGCTGGCACTTATCGATAGCATTTCATTCTGATTTCACAATTGGTCGATATAGTCTGAACTGCGCACACTGAAGTCGCATCGCAGTGTAATGAATTATCCCCCTGAATCTACTGAAGCACCCATATCAGAAGAAGATTACAAGCCTAAACATGTAGCACCTCCCCAACCCTGGTGGAAGTCATCGGGTAAAGCCCTACTGGGGGTAGGCATTTTTGCTGTTTTGAGTACAGGCATTGTCGGTGCCACCCATATTCTCTCCTCGGCTGCCATGGAAGACCACGACATGGACGGCCATGATATGGAGAGCATGTCCCATGATGAGATGATGCGGGTGGATGGAGCCTTCAATCCAACACCAGTTACCGTAGAGGTAGTAAAGGCGGCTCCGCTGGATGTCAGTGTTAATTATACCGGAGCAATTTTGCCCTACACAGAGGTGACTGTTTATCCTCGGGTAGCGGGTCAGCTCTCAAACTATACTATTTATCCCGGTGACTGGGTCGATGCCGGGCAGCTCTTAGCTAACCTGGATGCCATTGAGCGGGTTAGCCAGACGAGTGAAGCACAGGCATCGGCCACAGCACTGCTTGCTGCTGCTGACGCAAGCCAGTTTGAACTAGAAGAACAACAACAGGAAATTGTTCAAATTCAGGCGGATCTGGATTATCTCATGCTTGAACGAGATCGCTTTGAGACCTTGACAGCAGAAGGGGCCACCTCCCAATCTCAGTATGATTTGGCGGCATCCCAGGTGGATGCGAAACGAGCCATGTTAGATGGGGCTAAGGCCAAACTGACACGTCTGCAATCCAAGGTGGCCAGCGATCAGGCTCAGGTAGAGCGTGCCCGTGCTCAGATCAATACGGCATCTGCATTTGAAGGCTACACTCAAATTACCGCCCCGATTAGCGGCATCGTGCAAGCCCGCATGGCGGATCCAGGTGTTGTGGTGCAGCCTGGGATGGGGATTTTCAAGATTGGCGACTATCAGCAGGTGAGACTCCAGGCCAATGTGGCTCAACAGGATGCCAACCAAATTCGGGTAGGAACGCCAATTTTGGCCAAGATCCAGGGCACGGATACAGGTCTCATTCAAGGGGAGATTACCAGCATTTTTCCCCAAGCAGATTTAGAGACCCGCACGGTCACCGTAGAAGCTGTGGTGGATAACCCGGAGCGACGACTGCTGTCGGGACAGTTTGTGGATATGGAGATTATCACTCAGCGGCGTACAGATGCGCTCTCAGTGCCCAAAAAAGCTGTGGTGGACTTTAACGGTGAGGCGGCGCTTTGGGTCGTTAATGGGAGTAGCGCCCAGCGACGACGGGTGACAACGGGGATGATGAGTCGCGATCGCATCGAGATTACTGATGGTCTTGAGGCAGGCGATCAGGTGATCACCTCGGGACACAGTCGTCTAATCGAAGGGGGATCTGTGACCGCTGTTGATGCCCTGGGCAACCCCACCGATGATTTTGTCAGTACCGCAGACAGTGCATTAGAACTCTCCCTGGTGAGTCCTAATACGGTAAAAGCTGGAAAAAATGAACTCACCTTTGTCTTAAAAAATACGGAGACTGGAAAGCGGGTAACGGTGTCTGCCGATGACGTAGCCTTCGACATCACCATGCCCATGAAAAACATGGCACCGATGATGGCCAAAGTGGAACTGGCGGCTACAGACAACCCCGGAGAATTCAAAGTCAACACCCATTTAGGCATGAAAGGTGACTGGATTATAGAAGCCACCGTGACCGATGCCGAACAGGCTGGCAAATCCCGCCTCACCGTGCCAGTCAATTAAAATCACGTCCCTGTTGTTTTGCCATAGAGGGAACAGTGGGAACACAGCACAGCTTTTGCTACTCCCACACGTCTCTCATTCATACTTACCCTATTTAAACCAATCCGATCATGAAAAAACTGTTATTGAGTCTGATTGTAATCAGCGCGTTGGTAACTGGCTGTGCAGGGGGGGCTACCCCTGAAGCTGCTACATCAGAGGCACCGGATACTGCTGAAACCGTCACTGATGATAAAGCGGCAATGGACACCATGGAGGGTATGGAAGCCACCAGCGAAGGTAATGTAGAGATTACCCTGGTGAGTCCTGATGCTATACCGATGGGGGATGCAGAACTTCTGGTTGCCGTGAAAGATGCTGCCACAGGTGAACCTGTCACCACTGAAAACCTGAAAGTGGAGATCTTTATGCCCATGGAGGGTATGGAGGATATGACCACTGAAGCGGAAGTTTTATCGGATGCTGAACCAGGGCAATACAAGGTCACCACTTATCTGGGTATGGCGGGCATGTGGGCCGTTAATACAACAGTCAATGAAGGGGAGCAAGAGGGTAAAGCTCACTTTATGTTTGAAGTCCAATAGCTGGATTCAGCCATTAGAAAATGAACTGCCTTTGTCAATGTCCCCTTCGACTCCGCTCAGGGGACGCTGACTGCAAGAGTTGGCTGAGCGAAGCCGAAGCCAACGGTATTTGATAACTGATTAGGGCAATCTCTTAGTTTTTAGCTTCCCTATTCATTCCCAACACTTTCCATGAAAGAATTTCTCACCCGCTGGTCTATCAAAAATCCGGTTGTTGTCACCGCTCTTTACATTACGGTGATTATGCTGTCATTACTGACGCTGTTTCTCCTGCCGGTGCGGATGATGCCTTACGTGGAAAGCCCGCTGGTGTCGGTGGTATCCATGGCTCCTGGTGCATCCCCAGAAGAAATTGAAACCTATATCACCAAACCCATCGAGCAGCGGCTCAGCGTATTGGATGGAGTACGATTTATCCGGTCTAGTTCCCAAAAGGATAATTCTATCGTCACCATTCAGTTTGCCTGGGGAGGCAATGTCGATAAGGCTGTGCAGTCAGTGCAAAACATCATGACGGCAGCCGAAGGCGATCTGTTATTTGATGGCATTAACTTTAGATCTTACTGGGTGCTGCCCATTGACCCGCTAAACAGACCCGTGCTGACGTTGGCACTCAAAGGTGAGAACTGGGACCCTCTGCAGCTGAGAGAATTTGCTGACAATACGTTAGTGGATCGCCTGACCCAGGTGGAAGATGTGCAAGCCGTGTCCATTTTTGGGGGCTATCGTCGCCAGCTGCAAATCATTGTGGATCGCCAGAAGCTGGCAGCCTATGGTCTGTCTATTGTGCAGGTGCGAGATGCCATTGATGCCAACAACATTAGCCAAAGTGCAGGGACTCTAACCCAGGGGGATAGCGAGATCCTGGTGCGTACCGATGAGCGCGCCCTGGGGGCAGCCGAGGTGATGGATTACCCTGTGTTAGAACAAAATGGGCGCGTGGTATACGTGCGAGATGTAGCGACGGTCAAAGACACCTATGAGGAACGTCGCAGCGGCTACCGCTATAATGGAGAATCGGCCCTCGCAGTGAATGTGATTCAGCGGCCAGACTCGAGTTCTCCCCAGGTGATCGAGCGGGTCAGGATGGAGCTAGAGGCCATTCAAAACGAGTACCCTGGTATCGAATTCCAGGAAGCCTATGACAACTCTTATTTAGTTAATCTGATTGTCAGTAGCACGTTCCAGGAGCTGTTGGTGAGTGTCGTGCTAGCAGGGCTGGTGATTTTAGTCTTCCTCGAAGACTTTCGCTCCACGGCTATCATCATGATCTCCATTCCCACCAGCCTGGCCCTTTCTACCCTGCCGTTTATCCCCATCGGCATGTCCCTCAATTCCTCCACGCTGATTGGCATGATGATGGCCATTGGTAAGCTAGTGGATGATTCCATTATTGTGCTTGACGCCATTGACCAAAAGTTACGGGCAGGGTTGATGCCGGTGCAAGCAGCAATTAAGGGCACTGGAGACGTCTTTTTAGCCAGTGCAGCAGCCAGCTGTGTGATGATTGCGGCCCTGGTGCCCACTATTCTCTCGGGTGGTCTCACGGGGCTAATGTTTGTGGGCATTGTGTGGCCGATGGTGTTTGCCTTTGTGGCCTCGTTGCTGGTGTCGATTACGCTGATTCCTCTGGTGGCGGCCTTTACCCTCAAGCCCCACAACGACAAACCTAAGCGACGCACCTGGCTACAGCTGCTAACGGCACCTGTGCGTTTTGGCTTTAATAAATTAGAACGGGGTTATGCCTGGCTGCTAGATTTGTGTATGCGAAACCGGGAGATTACCCTGGCCATCGCCGGGGCTTCGGTGGTGCTGGCGATAATGCTATACGGTCTTATTCCCCAGGAGATGATGCCCCTGGGGGATTCGGGACAGTTTGTGGCCACCTTAGAAATGGAAGCAGGTACCTCGTTTACAGCCACCGATGCAGCGGCCACTCGGTTTGAGGCAATTATCTTGCAACAGCCGGAGGTGGAGAAAGTCTCTTCCCAGATAGGTTTTGAGCTAACGCGGAATAGCACCTACTTTACGGGCTACAGTATGGGCGGTGTGAATACCGCATCGATGACGGTTACCATTACTCCCCTGAATGAACGTCAGCGAGACATTTGGGAGATTATGGACGGCATTGAAGCCGAAGCGAAACGGACAATTCCCGGTACCCGCCGCATTGCGATTAAAGAAATGGGCGTGGATGTGATGGCCACCTCTGCGGCTCCCATTCAGCTGGCGGTGTATGGCGATGACTTAGATATACTGCATCGCCTGGCTCAGGGTGTCTTAGACATTGCAGAGGCCAACCCCGACATTATGATGCCGTTTACTAGCTCGGCCCTCTCCCAACCCGAGTATCGGCTCAATATTGATCGCCGCCGTGCCCAGGAACTAGGGTTAACGGTACAAATGGTGTCTCAGCAGGCATACTATGCCCTCAATGGCGGCATGACGCGCCGGTATTACAATCGCCCCAACCTACGACAGAATTCCATTCTGGTGCGGTACGACGAAGATGCTCGCGGCACGATGCAGGATCTGTCAAATACCTACATCACGACAACAACAGGCCAACAGGTGCCGCTGAGCACGGTGGCGACGATCGAATCACAACAGGGTCCGACATTGATTGAGCGGGTGAATGGTAAACGGGTGGTGTATGTAAATGGCTATTACCGCAAGAATGGTCCCGCGTCTATGGATTTATCCATGGCGATCGCAATGCAGGCCGGTCAAGAACTGAGCTTCCCACCGGGCTATGGCATCGACTCCATGGGCGATATGACCGACATGATGATCGAATTTGCCCGGTTGCTGAAAGGATTGCTGGTGTCTCTCGTGCTGCTTTATATCATTTTGGTGATTCAGTTTGGCTCGTTTATACATCCCCTAGTAATGATGTTGTCAGTGCCGCTGCAGCTGGTGGGTGTATTTGGTGCGTTATTGCTGTTTAATCACACCCTGTCTACCGTATCGATTCTAGGAATTGTGATTCTTTCGGGAATTTCACTGTCGGCGGCAATTCTATTGTTGGAGCTGATTTTAGCAAAGCGGAAGGAGGGGGTGCCGCGTGCGATCGCAATCCGCCAGGCCGGACCTATCCGCCTCAAAGCCATCGTTATGACCACCGTCACTACCCTGATCGTGATTGTCCGATTAGCCTTTTTCCCAGAAACCGGCATGGATGCCTATTCTCCCATTGCCACTGTCATCTTAGGGGGTCTAGTGATGTCCACGATTTTGACCCTTGTGGTTGTGCCAGTCGTTTATTCCTTGGTAGACGATGTAACAGAAACTGTTAAGCGAATGCGACGTAGAACAAAGCGGGCAGAAGCCTCTCAAGTCAGATTATTGCAATGAGGTGAACGCATCTGGCTCAGTTGAGATCCTTAGCCGAAGTGAGCCGCTAATTTTTATAACAACCACTGGAGCCTCTAGTCAGCTAGAGGCTTTATACTAGAACCGTAAGCAATATTAGAGCTTAAGGGAGAGCGTATTATGAAACGCCGCATTGCCTACATGACTCTTCCCGCCTTGGCTGGAGTTGGTTTAACTTACTTTGCTCTTATCGCTACACCCCTAAGAGCACAAATGGTAAACAGACCGATGTTTGACTCTTCAAATGCTCAGTCTGATTGGGTGGTGCCCAGACATGCACAACGAGGACAAGGTCATGGTTGGAGACATGGTCCTAGACATGGTCCTAGACATGGTGGTAGGCACTGGGGTGGCGTAGGCCCCTGCCCGATGTACAACGGAGCCTATGATGCCAGTACGTTGGAAACAATCAGTGGTCGCGTGACTAATATTGAGCAGGTGGGTTCAAGACAAGGTATATGGCTACAGGTTGAAGCAGACCAAGAGACTTTTAGAGTTCACCTGGGTCCAGCCTGGTATTTAGAAAGCCAAGAGGTCAACATCACCACGGATGACACAATTGAAGTGACGGGCATTCGGGGTACCTGGGGTGGAGATACAACCTTTGCTGCCTCAGCCATCAAACATGCCGACCGCACCATTGAACTGCGAGATAGCAATGGATACCCATTGTGGATGACTTGGCAAACAGACCAAAACTCAGAAGTTTACTAGGATTAAGTTTCACACCTGAGCACTATTCTCCTTGGCGATATCCTCAGGGACTGTCTTGGCTACAGCCTCAGCATCCCCTGTAATCATCACGACCTGTAGACCCATTTGCTGTAATCGATCGACGGCTTGGCGCGCTTGTTCTCGAACCTTGTCAGCCAAACCAAACAGGGCGATTAGACGGGTCTCTTCCATAAGGGAGACACACTTTCTCCTCGTCCTTCAATTGTCGTCAGAGCTGTTGCCAAAGCAGTCTGAGAAAGTCTCTAAGGCGACTGCGATCGCTAGGGCCTCTATCTCATCCAGGTAGAATACATGGCTGGCGCTGTGGTGCCGGAGATTCAATGAATCAGCCCGTAAATGAACTGTTATCCAACGTCAACCCTAGCCTTAGGGGCGCACAGCTGTGCGCCCATGCCCTATGTTTAAATCTATGGGATCCATTAAAAGAAGAGACTTCTTAAACCTGAGCTTGGGCACAACCACTGCTGCCTTGCTATCTCAGTGTTCGAGAGTTTCTTTTCGTTTAGCTGAGTCGAGTTCTGCTGCAAACCAAGCCCAACTCTATAGCAGTGAGGGTGGTTTGCTAAGTCTGGACTTAGAAGCCGTTGCCCAACAGATAAAACTAGGCAGTCGAACGGCTCATCTGTTGACTTACAACGGTCAGATGCCTGGTCCTCAACTGGAGGCGAGACCAGGAGACACGGTACAAATTCGTTTTACCAATCGGCTCAATCAGCCTACTAATCTTCATTTCCATGGACTACATATTCCTCCCACGGGCACGGGAGATAATGTATTTCTAAAAATCTCTCCTGGTGAGAGCCATACCTACGAGTTCCAGCTACCTAAAAATCATCCGGCGGGTACATTTTGGTACCATCCCCATTACCATGGTCTGGTGGCTGAGCAGCTTTTTGCCGGACTGGCAGGCCTATTTGTCGTGAGAGGAGAGTTAGACAACATTCCTGAAATCAAAGCGGCCCAGGAGACATTTCTAGTTCTCAAAGATCTTGCCCTAGATCGTAGAGGAAACATTCCTCATCCTGGTCATGCTGCTCAGATGACAGGGCGGATGGGCGATTTGCTATTGGCCAGTGGATACATTAACCCAGAGATGACCATTGCCCAGGGTGGTTTACTACGTTTGAGACTGTTGAATGCGTGTCCTTCACGTTTTTTAAATCTCTCTCTGGAAGATCATCCGCTATATTTGATTGCTACTGATGGGGGAGCGATCGCAACTCCAGTGGAACTCAGTCATCTAGTACTTGCCCCCGGTGAGCGAGCCGAAGTTCTCATACGCGGGACCCAAACGTCGGGGCAGTATCGCTTGCTAAATAGACCATTTAATCCGGCTCAGGGCATGATGGGTGGTGGCATGATGGGGCGCGGTGGCATGATGGGTGGTCCGCCCAATCGAAATCGGACTGAAACTGTTGCCACGCTTACCTACAGCGGTACGGTGGCAGAAATACCTTTACCAAGCCAACTGTTGCCGGTAGAGCCCTTGCTCGAACCGCAAATAGTGCGACAATTTACCCTGAACCATGGCATGGGTATGGGCATGGGGGGCGGCGGCATGGTCTTTCTGATTAACGGGCAAGCCTTTGATCATCATCGGATTGACACTCAAGTTGCCCTGAATGCGGTTGAAGACTGGGAAATTATCAATACCGGGACTATGGCCCATCCGTTTCATGTGCATGTCAATACGTTCCAGGTGATTAGCCGAAATGGACAGCCTGTCCCCTATGCTGCTTGGAAAGATGTGGTTTCGGTGAGCCCTGGCGAACGGGTACGCATTCGCATGGCCTTCCAGGACTACCCTGGCAAAACGGTTTATCACTGCCATGTATTAGATCATGAGGATCGAGGCATGATGGGGATTCTCGATATTCAATCTGTCTGAGAAATCGCCTATTTGTTGCTCCCCTAACCTGACGACTGCCGCATTTTTCGATAACATCAGTTTACAAGTTACGAATTGCAAATTGAAAGGTTACCTCTTAAGGTTACCAATTTGAGTTGGATCAGCAGGCGTAGATTTTTCATGGCTCGAACCTAGAGGTCTCTATTGTTATTGGGTGGTTCGTTGCGATCGCGTTCCTCCTGCATCTGCCGCAATGCCTCCTGGGTAGTCCCCACCAGCAACCCACCCACACCACAGACCAACATATAAATCCGCTCTAACCGTTGCCGCTGATAAAGGTCACTGGTGTATGGTGGCTCTACAATTTTGGCCAACGTCAGCCCAATACCAGTCCCAATCACCATGGTGACAACCCCAGCAAACCAAATTTTCCGTTGGTTCATGGCTCATCCTCGTTCACGCATCTACAGGGCTGGACTCTCACCTTCCTGAAACGGAGTCGCCACTGGCTCATGGGTCTGCGTCTCGCTAACAACGTTATTGCTAGACTGACCATTATCCCCAAGGTCCGAATCTGAAGGCGGCTGTTTGCCATTATTTAAGAACCGGGCTTCTAAAAAAGTATTCACAGTCTCACTTTTTCTAGCAGAAAGCCTCGGAAAAGTAGCCCAGTGAGTCATTATGACTGACAAGCTGCCTCAAGACTTATCTACCTAAACATTACGATGGAATTATCTAAACGCCACGAGCGATTTCTACTAGGGCTCAATAGCTGTTTTAGGGAGGTTGCTAAATTCAAGATGAGCAGAGTAGTGTCATGGAATAAAGCCCCCGGTCAGCCTACCTATGCTAACGCTTTCCAAGTTAATCGATGAGGACAAATGCTACGAGACTATTCGCACGATGCGTTGGCCCGATGGTGTTTGCTGCACTGATTGTGGAGCGAAAAACATTACCAAACGAGGGAAGCATGCAACCTATTCAGCGCGGCAACGCTATATCTGTGGCGAGTGTGGTCGCCACTTTGATGACTTAACCGACACCATCTTTGCGGGTCGTCATCAACCGTTAAAAACCTGGATAGCATGCTTATATTTGATGGGTCTCAATGTCTCCAATCAACAAATTGCCGACGAGTTGAGTCTGCACAAAGATGACGTGCATCAGATGACGAGTGAGTTACGCCAAGCGGTGGCCGACAAGCGCCCAGAAGTCCAGTTATCAGGGACGGTGGAGTTTGATGAAGTCTATGTGACAGCCGGTCATAAGGGGCAACCAGAGCAGGTTAAAAAAAAGGGCGCAAGGGACGCAGACGTAAACTCAAAGGGCTTCGGGGGCGCGGTACGCTCGAAACGGAAAAACCGCCGATCTTCGGGATGATTCAGCGAGGTGGAGAAGTGGTGATTAAAATGCTGGCAAATGTTCAACAACAAACCATCAAGCCCATCATTCAGTCCATGGTGAAACCGGGCACCCTCATCTATACCGACGAGTATGACATCTATGCTCGTTTAGAAACTTGGGGCTATGCTCACAAGAGTGTTTGCCACAGTGCCGGAGAATATGCCCGAGATGACGATGGAGATGGCTTCTGTGAAGTCCATGTCAATACGATGGAAGGTTTCTGGTCATTGCTGCGGTCATGGTTGAGACCTCATCGAGGGATCTCACAAGAAAAATTACCGATCTATTTGGGGTTCTTTGAATTTGTGCATAATGCTAGAAAAAGAGGGAAAGCCTTGCTGGGTAGTCTATTGAGCACCTTGCTTGTCTAACTCCCTGAAACGCCGATTGAGCCTTCTACTAGTTGATCAGGGTGCTGTTCCAGTTGGCATCAACTTCATCGCTAACGGGCTCATATCCTGGCTCCTCAACCGTTCGGCCACCGAAATTCCTCTCTGGGGTGGCTCCAGCGTGGGGGTAGATCTGCTGGCGACATCACTGCTGTTACCTTTCTTGATCTGCACCCTGGTTAGTCCCCAGATTATTAAACAAATGAAGACAGGTAAAATCCAGCCTCTACCTCGGGGACAGCTACCAATTTTTAGCTGGTACCGACGTCCGGTCTGGCAGCGAGGATTGGTTTTGTCAATACTGGGGCTTATCTTTGCAGCATTGCCCGTGTTGTGGGTACTCACCATCGGGCAAGTAGGGGCGATACCCGCTATGTCATTCGTGGCATTTAAGGCCGTGTGGGCGATGCTGCTTGCAGCGTTTGTCTCCCCCGTTGTTGGCTGGTGGGGATTAGCCAATGCTTCTGAAAAAATGTATCAAAGAGAAGAAGCAACCCAACAAAAACAAAAGCTGCGGGTGTAAAGCGATGGCGTTTTGAACTATGTCGGCATCGAGCAACTACACCTGCTGCGGCAGAACTATGCATTCATCCCTGAACATCCGCTTACCTGCGAATTGTATGGATTAGTGCTGCCCCAGCATCAGCCTGACTGGCAAACAACGGTTAATAATTTTCTAGCTAGTGCCGTTGAAGATCAAGTGTGGCGTGACTGGTTTGGTGATGCTATCCCCTATGTAACGAATCTCTACGAGAATTGCGCTAATCGCTAAAAACCATATGTTAAAAGGACCTTTCTCAACTGTTTTAGGTATGGAAGAGGTTTATTCGGTCACCTCAATAGGTCAGTTTTTAGGTCACCTTTAGGTAACTTTCTCGGACATTTTATATATTAGGCATTTGAAGTGAGTGCTCAAGTCAAACGAGTAAGAGGAATGAGGCTCCCGTTTGCAGGACAGCCCGTGACATCTGAATAGTCGTAAAGTAAGTAGTAAGAAACTCATCGCCATCGCCCATGATCTAGACCGAAAAGTCATCGCTGGAGCCCCCAATCAAGTACGATGCACAAAAGCCGTCGCAGCTGCAAAGCTAAAAGCGGTTAGAACGAAGGCTTGGTAAGCGTCAGACATTTTTGTCAACCTCTTAAGGGGAGGTATTTAACAAGCTAAAGTGACCTATTTGGCAATGTTCATTCTGTGTGTTCGATGACCGTTGACGAGTTAGTTGATTTCATAAATAGCCAAGGGCAGAAAAAACTATCCTCGGTCAAGGAATTGATCCTACGCCAGGCATGGGAAGGTGCCACCTATGCCAGCATGGCTCAATCGTTCCACTATGAAGCGGATTATCTAAAGAAAGTAGCCTCTGAGCTATGGCAGTTCCTATCGGATACCTTTGGAGAACCAGTCAATAAAACGAATATTCGCACCTCTTTTGAATTGCGTCCCCTCGCACTGCTCCAACAACAGATAGAAGAAAACCTGAATTGGGCTTCATTCCCATCCACACCGCCACCGTTTAAAGCCCAATTCCCAGGGAGTGCGTTGTCCCTTGATTCATCGATGTATATTAGTCGTCCACCGCTGGAAGAGCTTGCCTGCCACGAAATCACAATGCCAGGGGGGCTTGTACGGATTAAGGCTCCCAAACGCATGGGCAAAAGTTCTCTGATTATTCGCATGCTGGCCCATGCTACTAAGCAACAGTATCAGGTGGTTTATTTAGACTTTCAGTCCTTTAGCAATGGGACATTAGAGAATCTGACAAAATTCTTGCGTTGGTTCTGTGCCAGCATCAGTCGACAGTTGGACCTGGAGCCCAAACTAGATGACTACTGGGATGAAGAAATTGGCAGCGGTATGAGCTGCACCCTTTATCTCAAACGATATGTACTATCCAAGCTCACTAGTCCGCTGGTGTTGGTTTTAAATGAAGCCGATCAGCTCTTTACCTACACCGCCATTGCCCAGGGATTCTTTCCCCTGCTGCGGTCGTGGCATGAGGAGGCAAAACGACTGGAACTGCTGCAAAACCTGCGTCTCGTTGTTGCCTACTCCACCGAGGCCTATATTCCCCTGAATGTAAACCAATCTCCTTTTAATGTGGGGTTACCGATCAAACTGCCCCCGTTTACCTTGTCCCAGATTCAGGATTTGGCCCTACGCTACGGTCTTTCGTGGGCACAGAAAGACTCTGGAATGCAACAACTTCTATCTCTACAGGTTATGACAGGAGGGCATCCTTATCTGGTGCAGTTAGCTCTTTATCATCTTTGTCAGGGGGTTATCAGTCTAGAACAACTTTTACAGAATGCGCCTACACTGTCGGGCATCTATAGCGATCATCTTCGCAGTTACCTAAACAACTTGCAGGTACGCCCAGAGCTAATGACGGCCCTAAAACAAGTGGTCACAGCAAATCAAAGTATTACTTTGACACCAAAATTTGCCTATGAGTTACACAGCATGGGACTGGTGACACTCAAGGGAAATCAGATTAGTCCTAGCTGTGATTTATATCGTATATACTTTCAGTTACAGCTGCCATGAGTGATTACAGATATCAGGTGGGGGGCAGTCTTACCTATGATTCCCCTAGCTATGTTGTCCGCTTAGCCGATACAGAACTCCATGATGCCCTCCAAGATAGAGAGTTTTGTTATGTCTTGACTTCACGGCAAATGGGCAAATCTTCGCTGTTGGTGCAGATGCTCCATCTATTGCAAGACCAGGGTAATCGATGCGTTACTCTCGATATGACCCGACTCGGCAGTGAAAATCTCACGCCTCAGCAGTGGTACAAAGGTGTGATGACTGAGCTTTGGGATAGGTTTGATTTACCTACTGATTTGCAGACCTGGTGGCGAGAGATGGATGATCTGCCCATGCCCCAGCGATTGAGCCGTTTTGTTGAGGTCTTGCTCAGCCATGTAAGTGACAATATTGTTATCTTTATCGATGAAACTGACAGCATTTTGAGCCTCAATTTTCCGGTGGATGATTTTTTTGCCTGGATTCGATTTTGCTATAACCAGCGTGCGCTTCAGCCAGAGTATCGTCGACTCACCTTTGGGTTATTTGGTGTGATCACTCCGTCAGACTTGATTCAAGACCGCCATAGAACCCCATTTAATATTGGCAAAGCAATTCATTTACAAGGCTTTCGGCTTGAGGAGGCCCAGATCCTGGCCCAAGGATTAGGCAACCATATTCATCATCCCCAAGCAGTTTTACAAGCGATTTTGAGCTGGACCAACGGACAGCCGTTTCTCACCCAAAAGCTCTGTTATTTGATGAAAACATTGTCCTCTGATAGTGACAGGCTAACGGCTGAAACTGAGGTTAACTGGGTAGATGAGGTAGTGCGATCGCACTTAATCCAGGACTGGCAAACCCAAGATGAGCCCGAACACCTAAGGACGATTCGAGATCGCATTACCCGCAACAACCAGCAAACAGGCAGATTATTAGCCCTGTATCAAAAGGTGCTACAGACCCCAGGCACCATATCGAGCCAGGCCACCCCAGAAGAAACTGAGCTCCTCCTATCAGGACTGATCACCAAACGGCGAGGCACCCTACAGGTCAAAAACCCAATCTACGCAAATGTCTTTAATCTAACCTGGGTCAACACTCAATTAGCTGCCCTACGCCCCTATTCCCAAGCCCTTGACGCCTGGATACAATCCTCTCGTCAAGATGCATCTCGTCTTTTGGGAGGACAAGCCTTACAAGATGCCCTCGCTTGGGCAAAGGACAAAAGCCTCAGTAATGAGGATTATCAATTTCTAGCCAGCAGTACCGAACATGACCGCCAGCAAACCCAGCAGACATTGGAAATCTCTCGATTAACAGAAGTCAAGAGAAACGCCCGGCTACAAAAGATTTTGCTTGGTGCTATTAGCCTTGCTCTACTTGGAGCTATTGGTTTTGGCACCATCGTTTGGCGACAAAATCGAGCCCTAGTTCTGGGGAAAATCGAGGCTCTTGTGGCCACATCGGAGGCCCTCAGAGAATCCGAACAAAACCTGGCAGCATTGAGCACTGCCATTAAAGCCAACCAGCAGCTCAGCTCCCTCCAGAAAACAGAGACAACACTCTCCCACAATGTACGATCTGCCCTACGTCGAGCCGTCTATAAGATCGCTCACTACAACACTCTATCGGGTCACCAAGCCGACATTCGTACTGCTATTTTTAGTCCTGATGACCAACTAATTGCCACGGCCAGCGTTGATGGAACAGCGAAGCTCTGGCAGCGGGACGGCACTTTAATCACCACTCTGCAAGGCCATACTGCTGCCGTTTCCGTCATTGCCTTTAGCCCGGATGGTCAGACTCTTGCCACAGCCAGTGAAGACGGTACCGCCAAACTCTGGCAACGAGATGGCACCTTAATCACCACCCTGAAGGAGCACAGCAGTTCTGTTTGGGATGTCAATTTTAGCCCCGATGGTCGCACCCTGGCCACCGCTAGCGGCGACAGCACCGTTAAACTCTGGCAATATGATGGCACCCTGGTAAACACCATTAACAATCAGGCGGTGGCCTTTAATGCCGTTTTTTCTCCTGATGGTCAACTCCTGGCTACCACCAGCAGCGACAGCACCGTTAAACTCTGGCAAGCCGATGGTACCCTAATCACCAGCCTACAGAATCAGGAGAATAGTCGCACCATGAATGTTGTCTTTTCCCCTGATGGTCGCACCCTGGCCACCGCCAACAACGATGGCATGATCAGACTCTGGCAAGACAATACCCTGATTAAACAATTCAAAGCCCATCAAGCCGCTATCCATAACGTTGCTTTTAGTCCCGATGGCAACACCCTGGCCTCTGCCAGTGGAGACAAAACCATTAAACTCTGGAACTTGGATGGTACCCTGATTACTACCTTTGAGGGCCACAGCGCCCAAATTTTTGACGTGAGATTTAGCCCTGATGGGGAAACGTTGCTTACCGGCAGCGTCGATAAAACAGCTAAGCTATGGCAAGTGAACAGTTCTCTGGCAGAGACTTTCAATGGTCAAGCAGGGGCACTCCTCAGTGTTGTTTTTAGCCCTGATGGAAAGATTATTGCCACCACCAGTGAAGACGGCTCGGTTAAACTATGGCGACGTGATAAAACCCTGATTACTACACTCACCGGGCATCAAGGCCCCATCTGGCAAATTGTTTTTAGTCCCGATGGAAAAACATTAGCGAGCGTCAGTGAAGACAGCACGCTCAAACTATGGCAAGCCGACGGGACCCTAGTCAAAACGCTCACCAAGCACCAAGGCGGCGTGTGGGGCGTTGCGTTTAGCCCTGATGGTCAAACTCTGGCTTCAGCTGGTGGAGACAACATGGTCAAGCTATGGCATGCCGACGGAACATTCCTCAAGACATTGGAAGGACATAGGGCTCCAGTGTGGAGTGTTATGTTTAATCCCAATGGACGCACATTGGCCACTACCAGCGGTGATGCGACGGCAAAGCTCTGGAACCAGGATGGGAAAGTCATCACCACCTTTGATAATGATGGCATTATCTTATTCGACATTGCCTTTAGCCCGGATGGACACACATTGGTAACAGGTGGCAGCGATGGTATTGTCAAGCTATGGCAGGCGGATGGAACATTGCTGAACACAATGGTTGGTCATGGAGCTGCTGTTTTTCAAGTTGCCTTTAGTCCCAACGGCGAAACCATTGCCACCGCCAGCGTAGATAACACTGTCAAGTTATGGCATGCCGACGGTAAATTAATAACATCTTTGGAGAAACATGAGGCCGGTGTTAGGGGCGTGAGCATTAGCCCTGATGGTCAAACCATTGCCACTGCCAGTGATGATAAAACTGTTATTCTCTGGAAGCTCGATCAGGTACAAACGCTTGATCTACTCAACTATGGGTGCAATTGGATTCAGGATTATTTGAGGACTAATGCAGAGGTGGAGAAGCGCGATCGCACCCAATGCGATGGTGCGACACAGTAACTCTAGTTTGACGTACCCCCACTCATGAAGGATGAAAATGCCTGAACTCAAAACCTGGTGTGGCTTCCGGAAATTATGGCCGCGAAACGAGGGGGTAATTCCGGAAATTATGGCCATTCTCTCATTGAACAAACAGTGGTGTTTTGTGTCAAGTGCTGAGAGATTTTTTCCCAGATTTTTCAGCTACCGTTTCTGTGGATTGTTCAGTTGAGTTGAGAGCTAAGTCGAGCTTTCGACCTTTGAGCCGAAACGACGGCCCCGTCAGCTTTAGATACTCACCATGATGCAAGGTGCGGTCAATGATGGCACGGGCGAGTTCCTCATCATGAAGCACACGGCCCCACTGATTGAGCGGTTTGTTGGTGGTCAACAAAATGGGTTTGCCCTTGAGATAGCGCTGGTCCACGACTTGAAACAGAACATCAGCAGCCCCCGGCCCGTAGCCGAGATAGCCCATTTCATCAATCACCAGGACATGAGGCCTGAGATAGGGTTGGAGAGCAACGTTACGCTCAGGAGCAACACAGAGGTCATTGATTAAGGCTGCAGCAGTGGTAAAACGAGCAGTAAAGCCGTTTTGGATGGCTTTATAGGCAATGGCAATACATAAATGGGTTTTTCCAGTACCAGGCGGCCCTTCAAGAATTAAGGAACGATGGTCACTGACGAGTTCGGGACCGAGAAATCGTCCTAACATTTGTCGTTTGAGATTACTTCTGAAGGTGAAGTCAAAGGTGTCAATGGTGGCTTCAAAGGGGAACTTAGCTTTAGTAATAAAGGTTTGGGTGCGGCGCTCACTGCGGTGGGCCACCTCTTCGGATAAGAGCCGCTCAAGTAACTGCTGATAGGACCAGGCCTCCCGTTCAGCGATGGGAATCAGCTCGGGTAAGACACGTTGAATGGTACTCAAGCCAAGGGACTTGAGCATGGGGTCTAAACTCAGGGTCATCGGATCGATCTAGGTGAACAAAATAGGCAAGGGTGGCGGTGTCAGTCCCTCGGGAGTGGCGTTAACAATCGCCTGGACATATTCACTGCCAAAGCAGCGTTCTTCAGTGGCTAAGGCAATTGCCGCGAGGAAGTCGGCTCGGCCAATGTGTTGATAAAGGTCATAGAGGGTCTCGACATCGGGTTGCCAAGTTTGAGGACGCCGATGCACCAGTTCAGTCAAATAGGGTTCCACCAACGGGTCGAGGTCCAACAGAATTTGGCGCTGAGCAAAGGGTTTACCACGCTTAAAGATAAACAGTTGTTGGGCATGCTCATGTAAAACACTGGACTTGCCATTCGCGGGTGTCCGAGGATGGTCACCCAGGTGACGCTCTGCCAAATAGATCGACACCTGAGTCTGTTGGAGATGTAGGGTCACCGTCTGGCCGATGGCGTCAGCTGGCACCGAATATTCCATGCCTCGATAGTGCGCCCGAGCCGTGGGACGAACCACCACACTGACTTTGAAGGCATAGGTTTCAGCCTTATGGGCACAGGGCTTGAGCGATTCTTTCAGCAGGCGGACTTGGGGAATCTCGCCAGTCGCATCACATTTGCGTTCTCGATTGACGTAGGTGACCCATGCTTGCATCTGCTCGATGAGATCATCACGGTCCTTAAACTGTCGCCCACAAAAGAAGTTGCCCTTGACAAAACCCACTAGATTTTCCACCGACCCTTTTTGCTGAGGGCGATAGGGCCAACAGGCCAGGGGAATTAATCCACAGTCGATACACACTTGGGCAAAGCGGTCGGTCCAATGCACTTTAACAGTGCCATCAGCCAGTACTTCTCGTGACTTCACCGCACTACTCATGTTATCGAATACCCCCATCAGCGGAACGCCGCCAAAGGTCTCAAATGCTTTGAGTAAACACCGCACCACTGTTTCTTGTTGTTCGTTGGCCACCACCTGCACATCCACATACCGTGAGTACTTCAGGCGCGAGGCAAAGAATTTCACCACCTCAATGCGACCATCGGCATACTGCACCCGGCGTTGGCCAAAATCATGTTGGGTAAATTCACCCGGCAGTCCTTCGAATCGCACTATCGGCACCACGGATTTGGCGGGACGCAATTGTTTGACTAGCTCATAGACCGCTGTTTTACCCCCTTTATAGCCTTGCTGACGTAGACGGGCTAAGACTTCTCGGCTTTTCATCGGACCATCGGCTGGGTCACGGGCTTCACTCAACCACTCACGAATGGTCTCGCTATAGTGGACCACCTCGCTGGGACGACCCGCTCCTTTTCGCTGACCTGACGGCGGTTCCTCTACGCAGGTGATCTCGGGTTCTTGCACTATCCGGCGGATACTACGTTCACTCACACCCGTAAGGTCGTGGATTTTTTCCGGGGGTACATTGGCATTTCTGAGTTGCTGAACCATATAACGGACCTGATTACTAAACATCGACATTGGGGCGGATGCCTGAGGTGCCAACACGGCACTATATAAGCAAGCACCCCCTGTTTCACTGAAGCCTGTATGACCGGCATCACCCTGGCCATAATTTCCGGAATCGACCACTAGCATTGCCGGAATTACCCCGGTCATAATTTCCGGAATCGACGGCTCAGGTGACTGAAGCCACGGTGGCCATAATTTCCGGAATCCATACTGAGCATTGTCGGCATCACTCCGGCCATAATTTCCGGAATAAGCGATTCCAGGGGCACACCTGAGTCCGAACTCCAGCCTGATCTAGCACTGATGCCGCCGACTCAATCCCGTCTGTGACGGGACGATCCCGAGAGAATTGTCTGGGTCTCTAAATCGTTGAACCATCTATCGCTCCTAGCAACTGAACACCTGTATAGAGTCTCATCGTGCAATTGCCAAACAGGCAGATTACGCACAAAAAGAGACTGTTGTCAGCGGCCATAATTTCCGGAATCACTCCGGCCATAATTTCCGGAATTCACACCTGGCAGTGTACAACTTTATTTTCAGCTGACACAAACGTCTAGACGTTCAAAGCTAGGGAAACTTAGCTTTGGACTTTGCCCATTTCACCTAAGGTATATACGGTTGTTTGAGCCGTGCGTCCCCGCAGTTGAATTTGGGCTTTCTCAGCAATCACAGTGTACTGATCTGCCACATGTTGATAAGTGGCCTCGCTCATCAAAATTGGATACGGAGAGTTTTTAGTGAGCTGCTTGGTCATATCTTGCAACCTTGCTGCAATATTGACAGTGTCACCAAAGAGAGAATAGTTAGCTCGATGGCGACTGCCGACAGTCCCAGCCACTAAGGCACCTGTATGTAACCCGATGCCAAATCTCACGGTGGGTAATCCTTGAGCCGTAAACTCTTGATTTAAATCTTTTAATCTTTCTACCATGGCCATACTTGCACCAACAGCGGCTAGAGCATCTTGTTGAACAGCATCCTTGCCTGATCGTGATACTGGTGCGCCAAATGCTGCCATAATGGCATCACCAATGTACTTATCGACGACGCCACCATGGGCCATAATGCACTCAGTCATCACCTCAAAATAACGATTTAACCACGAGAGTAATTGATCAGATGGCAATGTCTCAGCAATTGTTGTAAAACCACGAATATCAGTAAATAATAAGGTGGCAGTCAATTCTTGGGAGTGAATTTGCCCCTCAGTCAATAGTTCTTCTTTATGCTGCCAGATGAAGTTGGCCATCTCTGGAGATAAACTAATGGCAAAGAGATCGGTTAATGCTTGACGCTCTCGTTGTTCTGCCACTTGGAGGAACATCATACCTAAAAATGTTGTGCCGATGGGAGCAGCCATGGGTAGCCACAAACCGGCTATAAAGCCAAGGTAAGTGACGACAAACCACGCAGGAATCAAGGCTATTACAAAGATGAGACGTCCCCAGAGCCGCATAGGTTTTAGTATCAGGCTGCTGCCCATGGCACTCAGCATGATTAAGACGAGTGTCCAGCCTTGGGGGAGTCGATTGAGAAAACGATTGTTTAATAAGTTATCTACAAGAGCCGCATGTAAATATACTCCAGACGTGGGAATATCTTGTTCAAAGGGAGTTCTAATAGGATCTTCCACTGTGCCCACCACCCCAGTAGCGGTGTAGCCTACTAAAACAATTTTATTTTGAAGCTGATCAATAACAGCACTATCATTCAAGATCTCTGAGAAAGAGAGTGTTTTTAGCCCTTGGGGAGATTGCTGACCTTTGCCAGGACGCGTCAGGCCTGGCCAGTTGATCAGCATGGATTGAGTTTGATCAAACTGCTCAGGATGCTCTAAAAACTGAACTGATTGTTCTGATAATGTGGTGGGAGTCTCTGTGATTAATTGTGCCAGATTCTGTTGATAGACGTCCAGCAGGGCAATGGCAAAGCTAGGAGCAAATGATGTTTGATGTCTCTCGTAGAGAAAGCCTTGACGGCTGAGTCCATCTAGATCTGGTGTATGTTTGACGTGCCCTAATTGGAAGAACCCTTGGGCAGGTGTCGTCAGGGTAGGCGTAACCTGGATGCTGTTACCTTTGCCATCTCCCCCAACGGCCAGAACGACATTGCCACTAAAGCTGATGCTCTCTGCTAGCTGTGCATCTTCAGGTGTAGCTTCTGGCATGAGGATGTCGAACCCCACAGCCGCTGGTTGCGCTGTCATTAAATGATCTAGCAAGGTGGCGTAGAGGTCGCGAGACCAGGGGTATGGACCATAGGCTGCCAAACTGTCATTATCAATGGCAACCACGACAATCCGATCATCCCACTGGAGTGCTCCCATGCGATCGCGTGTTAGGAAAAGGCCAGTATAGACCATTTGCTCTAGGGGTTCCCACATGCCTAAGCCAAAGAGACTGACCCCTAGGCCTGCGGCTGCCAAACTTGGGCCTAAGAACATATTGACCCAGTGCGATCGCGCCTGACCGAACCCGTTGCGAATGTTATCCTGAACTTGCTGCAAAAACTGCCTCATAGTCCATCATTCCGAGAACTGTCCCCATCAGTGCTGGATGTCTTTGTTTCAATCATTGGATAGCCAGGGCAACATTCGATGTGTGCGAGATTCACCAACCGCGTTTTGAACTGTCAAAATAACAGGCTGGTTACGACTAGATAACTCCAGTTTTTGCTCAAAATGTCCCGTGCGACTCACCGATAGTGTTTCTCCCATGGCCAAGAGAGTATTGGCTGCATCAATCCGACCAGTCATATAAAAGTGATCATCTCTCCACTCATAAAGTTCCCATTGAATATCCAGTTTACGGTCTAGGGAACGGGCAGGTGTGGGGGGCTCCCCTGGATGAATGATTGAAACCATGCCTGCATCGACTGGCACAGCTACATTTTGAGCACTGGCCTCTACTTGCCCTTCAAGGGTCGCTACATTAGTCTGTCCCTCATCATCGACTGAAACTCCAAATTCTGTGCCTCGTACTGCCGCCACACCACTAGGCGTATGTAGTTCTAGTCGTGAGTTTGGGTGAGTAAATCGTCGTACCTGTAGTCTTGCCTGACCCTGAGGGACATCGATAACAGTTGTTTTGCTACCGTCCGATAAAACAGCCAATTGTTGGATAATAAGACGTGTATTTTGAGCGACGGCAATCGTGCCAATACCATCATCGGCTGATAGGTGCGCGCTGGAGCGATTGCCTGTAATTAACCCATGCCCTACAGCGGTTAAACGATCGCCTATCTGGGCATTCTTACGACCACCTGCTAATGTTGTCACGTTACCGGAGATGCGCTCTACTCGTAACCACCGTTCTGCTGCCGACTGAGCTTCCCATGTGGGTATGAGGGTGATGCTAATGGCCGTTGTCGCCACTAGAGATCCTAAAATAGCCTGCTTCAATCGTTTGGGTCGCAGCATAAGACGCACGTTCATATTTGTATATCTGCTTGTACTCATAAGCAAGAAATAGTAAGAGAGCTTGCTAAGGCTCTCCACTATTATTTATGCCCCACCGTTATTTCTAAAGCCCCGTGGGTAGTCTAGAATCCGGACTATTTTTTTAATTTTATGTTCTAAGAGTCTTTGTATGGACCTAATTCAAAGGCATACAGGCTGTTGGCGTGAATAAATAAATAGGGATGAGGAATCAGCCATATGCCTTTCTGAAATCTGTACTTTGGCGCTTATCAGATGCTCAAGCAGCTTGCCGATAGGATGCAATCTAGCTAGTCCAATCACTTTAAAGCAGTATTAGCAGCATTCGTTGAACCCGTTATTGAGATTGAGCCATGCCTTCATGAATTGCTAGTTGTTTCCAGCTGCCAGGGCCAACTTCTTTTTCAAACTCATAGGCAATCCAATCGTCTCGTCGACCTAAACGACGAGCACTTTTTCTCAGATAGTCGAGAATGGTGAGTTGTTGTTCCCAACTGGGGCGATGGCCATAGATAGACCCACGACACCATTCTGCTTGGGCTTTACGCCCCGTATGTTCAAAAAAGGAACGCTCAGCCCAGGTAGGTGCATAGTTACTTTTAAAGGCTCGACGACGATGGCCGTGAAACAGCTGCACCAGGGTGGGAATGTCGTTGATTTGATGGGCTTGCTGAGACGAATATATCTGCACCATGTCTTCTAGCATAATGGGCCGATCGTTGACCCACTGGTGACCGCACTCAGGGCATTTAACAATAAAAGAATAGACAATCAGCCCACAGGCAGGGCAGGGTTTAGTGGGGGCAGGGCCACCCTGACCAGAGGACTGACTGCGGGTGGGTAGAGTATACTCACGAATGTCTTCGGGAAAGCCCATACGCTCTAAATTACCGGCCTGATCCAGAATAATGCCATAACGTTTGCCGGTTTGTGGGGAAATCCGCATCACCCGCCCCAACTGCTGAAAGTGTAATGCGCTGGATTTGGTAGGGCGTAGCATTAGGCCGACTTCTACACTGGGCTCGTCAAAGCCGATGCTAATAACGTTGCAAGAGGTCAAAACGAGTAGTTCTGCCTGGCCCAGGGCATCGTAGAGGCGCTTGCGTTCTTTTATGGGTGTGTTGCCATCGACCGTATCCGCTGAAATGCCTGCCTTGCGAAATTCTTTGGCTACGTTGCGCGCATGTTCCACATCGACACAGAAGGCAATGGTGCGTTTGCCGGGCACCAGACGCTGCCATTCCTCGACGATGCGTTCTACCAATTCGGGGCGATCGCACGCGGTCTTGAGATCTTTCTCATCGTAGTCACCTCCCTTGGTCCCAACCTTTTCCAGGTTCGCCATGCTGTCCATGGGCAGACTGAAATACTTCAGGGGAGCCAGGTAGTTCATTTGCTGTAACTCACTGGGCACAGGCGATGCCACTAACGTGTCAAGCACATCTCCTAACTGCTCTCTGCCCAGGCGTAGAGGTGTGGCCGTCATCACCAAATGCACGGCATCTGGGTGGGTTTTGTGCATCACCTGTTTACCAATTTGGCTAAACATCGTGATGTGTCCCTCATCGTAGAACACGACATCGGCAGGCCAGGTCTTCCACCAACGCCGCTTGGCCATGGTTTGAATACTGGCAATTTGGATGGGGGCCTCTGGATTTTCTGGCCAGCCTGCTTTGATAAAGCCGCAGTCTAATCCAAAGGACTGCATTTTCTCGTAGGTTTGCCCCACAAGTACATCCAGGTGCACCAAAAACATCAGTTTACGACCGGCGGACTCAGCATGGGCACAAATTTGCCCGCTGATCACGGTTTTGCCTGCACCTGTGCCAGCAATAATGGCAATGCGGCTGTAGCCCTCATTAAGTTTTCGATAAAGGTCGTTAACCAGGTCTACCTGATAGGGACGTAGCTTAGGTGGGGCAGCCTGGATTTTGGCTGGTGGGGCGTCATCCGCAGCGGGATCAGCTGGAGGTTGATTTTTAGGTGGCACCTCGGCCATAGGCATTATTTACTGATTTGTTCGCTCTTCACAGGGTAATGCATCTTGTGAGAGACGGGAGCATGATGGGTCTGAAATCGTTGGATCAAAGCTGATCGATAAATGTCAGTAAGACTTTTTGATGGGGGGCACCCAGGGGTCTATCTTCGCCTAGCTTAGGGGCATATTTATAGCCGCGTTGCACATCTTCAATGGTGCACAAACCCAGGTCTTGGCCTTCATTCAGCTTCAGGTCTGCAACGGATACGGTCAATTCGGTGTGGTAGAAGTGACGAATAACGCGCTCATCTTCACTCCTTTCAAATAACGTGATTGTTGTCGGCGCATAGTCAATCTCTTCTTGGAGTTCTCTTAGCACACCAGTCTCAGGATCTTCGCCGGGGTCTAGATGCCCACCAAAAAAGCCCCAGTGACCAGGAAATAGAATCGTTGGCAGATCGTCCCGTAGTTGCATCAGGAACCTATCGTCTTGATAGATGATTGCGATCGCAACCTCAACTTTACCACCAGTCATCGAGTGCTTTCTCCCTTGAAGTCAGCCTTTAGAGTACCTCGATTTACCTAAAACTATAGGGTGGCTACAGGGCAATCAGCTAAGTTTGGTGGATATCTAGCAACAGGGGTGATCTTAATTTCTCATAGGCCATGCGTGTACCCTGAACACGGGCTGTAATTTTTGCAAAGGCGGTCTCTCGGCTGGTGACGACGTCATCACTAAAAGGAGAAAAACCACAATCATCGGTTGTGCCGAGCTGATGGATGGGAATGTATTTTGCGGCTAATAAGATGCGATCGCACACCGTTTCCACAGACTCAATCTCTTCATTCACCACATCAATCACTCCCACATATACCCGTTGATTGGGACGTAAATTCTCCCCGATAATCTGCAAAGACTTTTCAGGGTCCGCTTCGCTGGCCATCTGCATGTAAAAATTACCTGCATTTAGCCTCAATAACAGGGGAATCAACTCACCATAGTCCACATCAGCACTATGGGTTGAATCATGGTCACCTCCCGGACAGGTATGTACCCCAATGCGTTGACGCTCATCGTCTTCAAAATGGGAAAGCACCTGATTATTAAGCTCAATAAATTGTTGCAATAACTGTTTTGATGGATCAAGTTTGACCGCCAGACGCCCCTCGGTAAAGTCAATCTGTACCTGGTGTGCACCGTTGTCAAAACAGCTACGGATATCGGCAACAGCCTCCTGGATCAGATCAGCCAGAAACTGCTCCCGTGGATAATCAGGAATACCGGCCTCTGGGTAAAGCAGACTCATCGCTGAGGCAGCAATAACAGCCTGTTTCACTGGACGAGTGGCAAACTTCCTGACACGGGATAAATAGGAGCCTGCATAGTTGGCATATTTGAAAGGTCCCTGCGTTAAGCGTGGCAGTTGCCGAATATGGCCATCCTCAAAGGGGATAATCATGCCATCGGCGGCCAGGTTATTCAGCCCCTCAAGGGGATAGGTAACAAAGCTAGATTTTGTCTGTTCACCATCACTGACCACAGGAGAACCGGTGGCTTCAAACTGTTCAATGGTGTCACGCACTGCCTGGTCGAACAAGGTATCCAAGTCTTCGGGGGTCATAATCCCTTGCTGGCAAGCGACCATAGCATCTTGTAACTCGCGAGGGCGGGGTATACTACCGACGGGTTCAGTAGGAATTCCTGCTAACGGGAAGTCGTTACTAGGTGTGCGGGGGCTCATGGACCAGGCTCCTGAGTAGATGGCAATGTAGATGGCAATATTATTCTGAGCCGTTAAATATTAGCTAACTTTACAAGTGTTGGCAGTCTCCTTAGGGAGTAAGCCTCAAATCTCTCTGAATTTTTCAACTTTAATCCGGCGCAAGGCCAATGATACTGTGCCAGGTGTGAACTAATATTCACCTGCCAATCCCAGTTCAAATTCAAGCCCAGCCATTAAACGGGCCTCCATGGTTTGATTACCTAGACCAACATCTTCGTCTTGCCTGCTGCTGGTGTGCTTGAAAAAGCAGTGGCCCTCGTGAACGATACTTTTGTTGCTAATGATTAAGCTTAGCTGACAGCATAAATGCAACCGTTTGCCCTGTGGATACCATAGAAAAGTGTATCTCCCCCTATGGCCACAGTTTATGGCAGACTTCAAAGATGTATTCATCTCCTACGGGCGTCCTGACAGTAAAGGATTTGCAATTAAGCTAAAAGCCCGTTTAGTAGAAGAAGGCTTTAATGTTTGGCTAGACTTAAACGATATCCCCCTAGGTGTTGACTTTCAAAAATACATTGATCAAAGTCTGCATAAGGCGCACAATGTTCTCTTTATAATTTCTCCCCATGCCGTCAACTCGAAATATTGTGGCTTAGAACTTGAACGAGCACTCCAGTTTAAAAAACGGATTCTTCCATTGTTACATGTCGATGAAATATCACGCGAGACTTGGCAACAAAGGAACCTACAGGGAACAGAACAGGATTGGTTGCAGTATCAAGCTGAGGGACGACACTCTTGTTATCCCAATATGCACCCAGCGATTAAAAAGCTTAACTGGGCATTTTTTCAAGAAGACAAAAATGATTTTGAGCTAGCACTACAAGATTTGGTCGCCTTACTCAAAACAGAAATTGGCTATGTGCAACAGCATACCCAACTGCTCAATCAGGCATTGACATGGTTAGATCACCAGAGCCAGACACGCTATCTCCTCACAGGAAAAACCTGCCAAACGGCCACAGAGTGGTTGACTCGCAATAATGAATTAGTATCTTGTGAACCGTCAGAATTGCACTGTGAATTTATTACCCAGAGCATCAAAAACACCCAAAATTTGATGTGTCAGGTTTTCCTCTCCTATGCAGAGGAAGATGGGGAAAATGCCACCAAAATTCGTCGTAGTCTCACTCAAAAAGCATTTACAGTATGGACTAGTCGTACCGATATTGTTACCGGGGAAGACTTTCTAGCGGCGATCCACCATGGTATTGAGCAAGCGGATAATCTCATTTATATGATTTCACCTGAGGCGATGGTGTCTAAATACTGCCAAGATGAGCTGAACTATGCGCTATCGTTACATAAGCGGATTATTCCAATTCTGGCCTGCCCCACAGATATTGCGCAGATTCCAGAGGTGATACGCGCCATACAATACATTGATCTGACGGATAATGTCAGAGAAGAAGATTACTTGTTAGATGAGAGTCAGCTCTTGCAGGTGCTCAAACATGAGGCTACCTACCATGAAGAGCATAAGACTTTATTAGTAAAAGCACTGAAGTGGCAACGCCAAGAAGATAATCCCAGTATTTTGTTAAAGGGCCATAGCGTTAGCCACTATGTGACCTGGCTTAAGCTGGCTAACCAGCGGCCACTATATGGCCCAACTGCGCTACAGAGAGATTTTGTGGAGGCGAGTGCGCAACAGTCACCGGATGTGACTTTGGATGTTTTTATTGCGTCGGCTTTAGCCGATCTGGACTTTGCCCGAAAATTAAATGAAACACTACAGGTGCAAGGGCAGTCCACCTGGTTTGAGCAAGAAAGTGTGGTGCCTGAGTCAGACTTTGCAGAAGAGCTCAAGGCCGGGATTACGGCGTCTGAAAATATTGTCTATATTCTGTCGCCAGATGCAGTTGCTTCAGCCAAATGTAAGAGCATTATTGATCATGCACTGGCTTTTAATAAACGACTTTTAGTGATTCTTTATGGAGAAACCCAAGATACTGGGTTGCCTGCATCCCTAAAAGAGTTTCCACAGTTTGATTTTAGACAGCAGGATGGGGATTTTTTAAGTAACTTTGGTCGACTCTATCGTGCCCTTGAAAGTAATCCTCAACATACTCGTGAGCACACGCATCTGCTGATTAAGGCGACAGAGTGGAAACAAGAAAATCAAGATGATGGCTTTTTGTTGCGGGGACGACGGCTAACGGCTGCTGAAGCCTGGTTGAGCCAGGCACATCAAAATACACCTCAACCAACAGAGCTACAATGTCGCTATATCAAGGCCAGTCGGGAATTGCCATTACGAAGAGTTCGGCCTATTTCTGTTGCTTTATGGAGTACAGCGACTGGTTTAGTGGTGGCGTTTGCCCGTATGGTCGGTCTGTTTCAACCTATTGATTTAGCGGTCTATGATCATTTGCTACGGCAGCGCCCTGATGAAAAGCTAGATGACCGGTTTACATTAATTGAAGTGGATACCAGTAGTGGTAAATATTTGCGAGATAAGCTAGTTAATAAAGACTATCAGCCTGGGATTGGTACGATTCCAGATCAAGCATTATTAGATGTCTTAGACAAATTAGAAGCCTATTCTCCCAGGTTAATTGGCTTGGATTTTTATCGAGATTTTCAAACTGATCTGCCTAGACTTGCCCAGAAACTACGCAACACTGAAAACTTGATCGGTATTTGTAAAGCCCAAGCAGGGGAGGCCGATGCGTTAGCAGCAGCAGGTCAACCTGACGATCCTGATTTACAGGGTTTCCATCCCATTTATGAGGTTTCGCCTCAAGATTATCCGAATCGCATTGGGTTTAACGATTTGCTTGATGATGGGGATCTGCGGGTGCGTCGCCATTATCTATGGAAAACAGAAGATGCTGAATTTTGTGATGTGCAACAGGCTTTTAGCTTAACCCTGGCCCGTCGTTATTTAGAAGGTGAAGGGGTGGCGTTTACCGCCCCTGCGTCCTATGGGCAGAATGGCAGTATATTTCTGCAACCTCACAGCATGCAGGTTGGTGATGTCGGGGTGCCACAGCTGAG
Source organism: Leptolyngbya sp. PCC 7375 (assembly GCF_000316115.1). Lineage (GTDB taxonomy): Bacteria > Cyanobacteriota > Cyanobacteriia > Phormidesmidales > Phormidesmidaceae > Leptothoe. The sequence goes on along the minus strand of NZ_JH993797.1, from coordinate 4,836,622 downwards.
GCCAGGAGGTCGCGCAGCTGGCTTATATTTTGGCTCTACGAACCTCAAGGGGTACCAGACACTGCTTAACTTTCGCACCGTGGATGGTCACCCTGAAAAGTTTGCTGCGTCAATACCCTTGCAAGATGTGTTAGAGGGAGATCTTGATCCTGACCTGATTCGCGATCGCATTGTCCTGATCGGCATTACTGATCTCTCAGAAAACGCTGATGCTTGGAATACGGCCTATCAGGATATGCCTGGTGTCATTATCCATGGACAAATGGCAAGTCAGTTGATTAGCGCTGCCTTAGATGATCGACCATTAATTTGGTGGCTACCGTTGGATAGAGAAGTGCTGTGGATTGTTGCTTGGTCAGCCTTAGGTGGCTTAATCGCATGGGGATTTTATCGTCCGCTACCCCTGGTGTTAGCCATGGGGGGGGGTGTTTTAGTAATCTATGTACTCAGCTGGGGAGTGATGATTACCTTAGCGGGATTTTTACCCATGGTGCCTGCGCTCTCAGCCTTATTAGTCACCGGTAGCGTCATTCTTTATTGCAACTATCGCTTGCGGAAAGTCTGATTGATCAACTGTAATTAATGGTGCTCTAGTCTTAATTAGCATTGATTAGACAGTGGCTTTATCAGTGCAGGGAGACATCTAGATGAATCGACCGCCATCGCAATCTACGCAAAAGCTTAAAAGCCTGCTCAGCATAGGGTTAAGCCTAACGCTACCCTTGACGATGGTGTCGCCCGCCCAAGCAGGTTTGATTGACCGAATCACCTCCATTTTTCGGCCTAATTCTGAGTTGGGTAATGCAACAGGTACCCGTCGAGGTGGGGGCACTCGGGATATTTGTGAGGTGCCAACGCCAAGTGTTGGTCAGGCTATTGTCAATACTCCATCGATAGATGATCTGTTTGAAGATGATGCCGTCACGTCTGAAGACACTGAGACTAGCGAGGAGACGATGGCACAATCTCCTGAGTCCTCAGCGAACCCTGAAGAGCCTCCGGTTCTAGTCGCATTTGCACCCGCAACAACGGCTCCTGATCCAACATCTTCTGCTCAAGAAATATTGTTGGAGGGGAAAACCTTAAATGCCCATCCCCGCTTTGGCCTATATGTGCCTTTTTCCAACATAGAAGATACAGCTATCCTGGAACTCTCGATTGCAGATAATGACGATGAGAATCGGCAATTCTTAGTGGAACGTCTATCCCTAGAACTTCCGCAAAATCCTGGCCTAGTGACCATTACGCTGCCTGAGTCGCAACCTGGTCTGCAACCCAATCGTGTGTATTACTGGACGGTTGCCTTGCGCTGTCGGGGTGAAGGTGCGGATGGTGCCAGAACATTGCAGGAGGTGAGCGGACTGATTTCACTCACCTCTGGTGCTGCAATCTCGTCGTCCTCTGACGATTATTCTGTTTATCTAGAGCATGGTATCTGGTACGACATGGTTGCCCAGTTAATTGCCCACCGCGATCAGTATCCAGACGAGTGGTCTGAGTTTTTAGGGTATTTTGGCCTGACAGATGAAACGGTTGATCTTCAGCTAATTCCAGGGCTGGCTCCCTTAGCTGAGTAAATAATCCCTCAGGAGATTGTGCCTAACGCCAACTGCCTACCAGCACATAGGGAGCCCAATATCTAGGTGTCGTGTACTCGGTTTTTAACGTTAGCTGAGCCTGTTGCAGAGCAACGGCACGACTGGTCTCGGGTTGTTCTAGATGCTGATAAAAGGCCTCAGCGAAGGGGACGCTAGCGGCATCATCTACACTCCATAGGGCAGCGATCGCACTACGGGCACCAGACTGCACCGTGGCTCCAGCTAACCCCAGCACAGCTCGATTATCACCAGTGGCGGTACGACAAGCGCTAAAGATAATCAACTCAATGGGGTTTTGAATGGCTTGGGTATTGCGAAATAGGGCATTTAACTCATCGACTGGAAGGCGTTCATCGTCGGCCAGAATATAGGTGTCTTCTCGATTTGAGGCAAATTGACCATGGGTGGCGAGATGCACAATCTGATAGTTGGCATCATTTAACTGCTGGTTAAAGGTCTCTCGGGTAAAGTCCTCTTCTTGCAATAACTTGACAGAGGCTCCACTCGTTTGGATTTTTTCTAATTCAGCAGTGACATTGGGGAGGACATAGTCTTCAAATGGGATGGGCGGGTTGCTTACACCAGCGGCTAGAACTTTTAAGTCAGGACCGTTGGGTAACGTGGTTGACTCTCGCACTTCGATTCCTAGATTGAGTGCGATCGCATATTTCTCAAGCAAATAGTTCTCACCGTCGTACAAAACCCCAAGGGGAATTGCCCGAAATGGGCCATCTAAAACAAAGACCAGCGTTTTAGATGAACCCTTGGCAAGGGTATTTTCCAAGGCGATTGCCAGGGTTTGAGGCTTTGTCTGGGGGCCACTCTCAGTTGCTTCAAATAGGTAGGTGTACAGCTGTTCACTAGCACGTTCAAGTTGTCGCACGGCTCCTGGATTAGAGGAATCTAAGTTTCTGCGAATTTGACTTAGTAATTGTTCAATATCTGTCTTCTCTACATCGCTGGAGAAACGTTGAAGGGTATAATCCTCGGTTAGTTCTGATGTCGGGTTGGCCTGCTTGACTGTTTTATCGACAATGGGCAGCTGCAAGACCACTTCTAACCGGTGGTCGAGCAAAATTGGGTATATGCCTGCATCTCCTGGCTGTAGGGTTTTACCCAGTTCGGTGGTGGTGTCGACACAGGCAGCTTGGAAAAAGTTCTCCAGTTCCGCCACTTGCAGGGCATCCATGACCTTTCGCACCAGGTCCAGATCTTGTTGAGACGGTTGAATTCTACCAACATTAGCTTTGCTTTGTTGAGGCCTGGTAGGGGGTAAAAGCAGTGCTACCAACTCACGATAGATGGGTTCAATGTTGTCCCTAAAGTAAAAGCGCTGATCGGAATTGACGGCGATCAAATCAGAGCGGAGAGTTTGCAGCGTGTCAAACGCACCTTTGTAGGCTGAGATCGCACCGTCTCTATCCCCTTGTGCCGTTAACAATCGCCCCAGCTGATGCTGCCACTGATAGCTAATATCCCGAGCCCCGATGGCTTGGGCTTGGGATAGGGCCTGCCGTGTCAGAATGGTGGCAGTTTCTAGATAGGCGTTTTGCCGAGGCTCTTGAGAATCTTTACGATACAGGCCATAAAGCTGGCCTTGATGACCCAAAACATAGGATAAAGCCCGTTTATCGTCTAGCTGTCTCGCCTGGGCTTCTGCAGTTTTTAGCAAGGCTAAGATTTCTGTGCCATCAATGGCCAATGGCTGATTCTGTTGCCATTTCATTTGTTGCCATTTTATTAAGCTCTCTGCCAGGTTTACGTGGGCGTAGACAGCCTGTCTTCCGGGCTTAAGTATGCCGAGCTGCGTCTTAGCGGTGTCATAGGACGCTTGCAATGTTGCTGGCTCAAGCGCTGTTTGTAGCTCGCGTGTCTGATCTTTGGATAACCCTTTAGCCTCAGCCAGCCAGTCACGACTATCAGCATTGACCTTGAAACTCAGCTGATTGAGAAGCGCTTGCAATGCTAATGGACGATGACTCGTCTCATTGATCACCTGGTCATAGATGAATAGGGTGTTTGAGAAATTTTTATACGCTTTCTGATGGTCAATGGTGGGTTGACTAATATCTTTAAAAAATTGGTGACGATAAAAATTGCCCAAGCTTAATGTCGCAGCGGCTGCAATATCTGTTCGATTTAACCCTCGGCCAATGTTTAAACTCTCTTTAAGCAAAGATTGTACTGAGCGTGTGTGTTGTTCGTTAGAAGAGCCGCTCTGATCGAGAGAGATTTCTGAGGAACCTGTCATCCACAGGACATCGGCTAGCTGACGCAGTGCGATCGCCTTCTCGCTCCCTTCTGAGGTTGGTTGATCCCGCAAGGATGCTGCCACATCCACCAGGATAACCTTGACCTGCTGAAATAAGCCCAGGGTTTGGAGTGAACGGGCCTGTTTAATATGGCTTAGCGCTGCCCGATTAGGCTGATTGAGCTGGGTATAGAGCTGAGCCGCTTGTTCCCAACTGGTGGCCGCTGCTGCTGCTTGGCCCCTAGCCAGTTGCAACTGTCCCTGCACATCAAAAGCCTGGGCTTGAATAGCCGCTTGATGGTCAGCATTGGCCGCCTCGATACGCTCAAACGCCATCTTCAGGGCGTCAGTAGCCAGCTGCCAATTACCCAGCTGTTGATGGGTTAGCGATAGGTTACTCAGGGCAATGGCTTGGTTGATAGGGTCACCCTGTTGACTGACCGTTTCTAAAACAGTGGCCGCAGCGTTATAGCAGCCTGATTCATAGAGGGTTTGAGCCTGGGACAGGGATAAATCGCTGTCGGCAATAGTGCAGTTGATGACTCCCTGTTCGCTGTTCCCATTACCCGTTAGTTGGGCGGCGGTGTGTCCTGTGCCTAGGGTTAGCCATAGGACCAAACAGCCAATGAGTACGTATCGCAGGTTTGCCATGGCCATCGCTTCTCAACTCGTTACAACAGGTCTAATGAACACACTCTAGTAATCTCTATAAAAAAGAGTAGCTAATGGAAAAATAAACACCGCTTTCTTGCAAACTATCATTACCATCTGAGGCTGAGATTAAAGGAATGCCCCAGTCTAAACGGGCGCTAACATTAGGCTGTTGCCAGAGGAGGCCTGTGCCGATGCCCACCAGGGTATTGGGGTCGGGATTTTCTCCATCTACATTCCAGCCATGGCCAAAATCTACAAATGGCGTGATTTGTAAGACACCGTCTACTTTGGCGATGCGTAGAATGGGAAATCGGGCTTCGGCAGAGGCTTGGACACCCCGATCCGTTAACAGTTCTTCTTGGCGATAGCCGCGTACGGTACCCTGTCCTCCTAAGCCAAACTCTTCTGATGACAGCAGATTATCATCGGTGAGCTGAACGCTCCCCCGCAATAAAAAAAGAGAATTCTCCCCCAGGCGTCGTACCCATTGGCCTTGGCCTTGCCAGGAGAAAAAGGAATTATCGGGAAGCTCTGGATCGCTATTGAGGGTGCCATCGAGAAAGTTGCCGAGACCAAGGCTGAATTGCGATCGCAACGAAACCACCTGCTTGGTGTTCCGCTGGGACCAGGTTTGGGCAAACCGTAGGGCCGAGGTTACCGTACGACCTTCATCATCGGCACCGTCTGATAAAGGAAATGGGCCAATATCATCGAGGCCTAGCTCAGTCTGGCTAAACTGCCGCCATAGACTCAACTCCAAGTCAAATTGGTGCTCAGGGGTTTCAATAATGGGATGCCGCAGGGCGAGGCTATAGTTACTCGACTCTGAGCTAATATCCAGCACTTCAAATGGAGATTCGACTACCTCGTTAAAGGATGTGGTTGCGGCGGCTGTGAGGGTAGTGTTGTAAGGGCTGACGGGCAGGCTATAGCTACCGTTTAATTCGTTGCTGCCATCCGTATTGGAATAGCCCAGGGCAAGGGCATCGCCTAAACCTAGCAGATTGGTTTCTTGAAAGCTGACTCCTCTCCGAAAGCTGCCCACACTCGGGGAGCGATTATTATTGAAGTTGACTGTGAACGAAGAGCTATCGGTTTCGGTGACTTCCACCACGAGCAGATTGGTGCCGGGGGTTGTCCCGGCCTGTAGATCGGCGCGAATGGTTTCGATCAGTGGGTTGAGCTGTAATAACTGTAGACCTGCCAATAGGTTGGCGACGTTTAGGGGTGGGCGGGCGGCGATGCCCAACCGGCTACTAATGTAAGCTGATTGAAGACGTTCATTACCAGTAACTCGAATATCCTCTAACCGGCCTTCAACGGCTTGAATGGTGACAATGCCGTTGATAAACGGGGTATCTGCCGGAATGATGGCTCCAGAGGTGGCGTAGTCATTATCCAGATATAACTGAGTCACAGCTGAGCGGGCGAGCAATATCTGAGAAAAGGTGAGTCGTCGTCCGCCCTGGCAATCGACCGATGCGTTGATTGCTGGAATGGTTGCATCCTCTGCAAAGGCTGCTTCAATGGCATCATTTAGCGCATTCTCTTCAAAAACGGTGCTGTCTCTTACCTGAAAACCTTTGACACAAAGTGTTTCAGCACTACCCGAGAACGCGTCATCTGGTGGAGATGGGTCAATTCTTGGCAATAGGTCCTCGGGTGGCGGCAGTGGGGCGGCAGGCTCTAGGTCACGAAATGGTTCGGTGTCGCGAGGGATGACATCTTGATCTCGCAGGGTTGGCGGATTGGTGGGTGATGGATTTTGGGTAAGTACGTTGTGGTTTGGGAGTAGTGCGTTGGTAGGAGATGTTTGGCCCCAAGCAGGGGTACCTATGCATGGCACTATGGCGAGGGCAATTAAGGCTAGTCGAAAACTGTTTAAATCTTTGTGTATTACAAACGTTCTATTTGTGCCGAGGGTACGTGTTTGATCAATGAGCATGGCACATATATTATTCAGAGAATACAGGGAAGATCTAAGCAAACAAGTGTTCTATGAATCAAGGTCTGCTGCGCAGAGGCTGGCAGTCGGTATGCCAGATGCGTAAGGCGATGATTCTGTAGATGGAGTGGTGACGAAGAAAATCTGACCATTGGCTTGGGTGGTCCAGCCTTGAGCTTCGAGTAGAGGTGTGGGTGAGGATGACTCCATGGGAGCGGTGGAGATGGTTGAGGATGGGAGATCCGTTTCTGGTGAAGTGACCCAGGGAACAGTATCGAGATGTGCCGACAGTGGATCGCTAGGGCTAGTTGGAAGACCACCTCGACCTGTCACCACAAACTCACTTTGGTCTGTACTACTAGCATTAGCACGACAGTCTGCTGCAATTTGATTAGACGCATCGGAGAAGTTAAGCGGCAGCTCATTAATGCCTTCAGCAGGGTTAAATCCAGACGGATCTTGGGCAAAGCCGGTAGAAATAATGTCGTTTTCAGTGGTGAGTGAATCCCGAACAAAAATGTTGTCTAGCGTTTGAGCAAACGTTGAGGTAATGGTGACTGCTCCCGTAACAATATCCTTGTTATTGGCTCCGGTCGCATCAATAATATCGGTGAAAATGTTGACGAATCCCAGGGGGGCATTAATCCCCCCTGAGCCTTCTAAAATGAGCGATCTGATCTGGGTCTGGCTTAACCCAGTATCGATATCGATGATACTGCCTGCTGGGGGGCTACCCAGCAGCTGAATGTTAGTTAGCCGAACATTGCCGATTGCCGTTAATGAGATATTACGGGCCTCAACCACTACATCGCTCAGTGATAGGGGCTGAGCCCCTGATGTAATTGCAACAGTCCCCTCAGGAGACTGTAATGTTAAAGGGGAATCAAACGGATCGGTACCATTCACTGTCACATTGAGGGTGCCCTCACCGGATGACCTGCCAATGGTGACGGTGTTGGGGGCAGTGGTATTGATCTGCTCAATTTCGGTTGGATCAATAGTGAATAGACCAGGGGTGACATTTGACCCAATCGTAATTGCTTGATCTCTCTGGTAAGGCTGTAGTGATAAATTGCCATTTACAGAGAGTCCGGGACCGATGTTAATATCCCTGGCAATAATGGTGAGATCCCCTGGAACATTGGTTTCTCCTAAGCTGGCCGTATCATTTTCTTGAATAAGAACGTTATTGCCTGTGAGGTTGAGCAGGCCAAATCGATTGTTCTCACTGTCAAGGATATTATTATTGTTGGCGATTAGGGTTGTGGTGTTTGCGATCGCAACATCCCCACTATCCGTAATCGAACCATTCGACGTCACCTCTAGGGTTCCCCTGACATTCGACGTACCCAGATCCGTATCTGAATTTTCTTGGATGCTCACATTATTGCCCGTGAGTTCTAGGGTACCAAATTGATTATTGGGGCCATCAAGGGTAATGTCATTTTCTCCAGCATTGAGGGTAAGTGTGTTTGTAATCGTACTTCCAGAAATCTGTAGTGTCCCTTCACTATAAATACCAGCACCCGCTGTTGTGGCTGCATTATTCTCCACACGACTGTTACCCAAAACCAACCGATTACCACGACCAACCCGAAGTCCTCCGCCTAGATCAGCATTGCCATTGGTTATTCTAAGATTCTGAATCGTGGCCGTATTGCCGCTGCCCTGGATGTCAAATACCCGACTCTCATTGTTGCCACTAACCTCAAGGTTAGTAGCGCCTGCTCCATCAATGGTCAGATTACGATCCAGGGTTAACTGCCCAGAACCGAGGGTGATTGTCCCATTACTTAAGGTAGATTTAAATTCAATTGTCCCGCCATCTTCGACAATCGTAATCGCTTCCCTTAAAGAAACATCGCCAACAGTAAAGTTGTTATCATTCTCGTCAGCCAAAATATCTACGGTTATATTGTTGAACAATGAATTCGTTAAATTAAACGTAGCCACATCATTAGTATTCAGAATATTGCTAGTAACCGCATAATTCCCTGTAATTGCATTTGCTGAGGCCGTGACACTCCCTTGTCCAACGTTGTTCAGAATAGCCGTAGGGTTGCTAAGGGTTGCCGTGGCTCCAGTTCCAGGTGCTGTAAATACAACAATGCCATTTTCAACAGGCTCACCAAAAGCACTGGTTACGGTTACGGTTAGAGGATTTGCAAAGACCCGATCAATGTTGGTGGTCTGTGGGGTGCTTGCAGTATTAGCGGCAATGGTAAACCCTTGGGATTCAAAGGCACCAATGTCGCGGGTATTATTAACAACGGCAATGCCACGCTGATCGGTACCCGTCCCACTGCCGCTATCAATGGCTGCGCTACCGGGTAACAAGGCATGGGTTTGGGTCGGACCACCGTAATCTCCCAGGGGAGCTAAACGTACGCCGACGTCAATGAGGTTATTACCTCCATTGGTAAAAGCGCCGTTAATGTTACTACCGTTGTTGCCAGTGACAATAGAATTGCTACCCGTTGCCTGACCCCCAAAAATATTGGAAATGCCGCTGCCTGAACTGGCGGTATTGTCTGTGACGGTGCTCTGACTCAGGTTAAGGCTACTGTTCGAGCCGAGGGAAAAACCCCCACCGCCTCCCCCAGCACTATTATTACTAAAAGTACTGTTATTAACAGTTAGCTCAAAGCCACCCGGTGCAAAGTTGATATCCACTCCACCCCCATTGCCTGTGGCTGCATTATTGGCAATGGTGCTGTTTTCAAAACCAACATCCGCAGATCCGACCAGGGAAATCCCACCACCGACACCGGTAGCCGTGTTATTGGCAACCGTACTATTGGCCAGGGTAAAGTTACCATTGCCGCCAACTTGAATACCGCCACCGCTGCCTGCTTGGACACGACCATTAGTAATGGTAAGGTCAGAGACCCTAACCGTTCCATCATTAACTTGCAGGACTCTATGGGCATTGGCACCATTCAACGTGGTGCTTCCTGCTCCAGCACCTGATAGTGTGACATTCCGATTTAGAGTCACTGGTTGCCCTTCTTGGTAATTACCCGCTGCCAGGTTAACTATGCCATCTATTGCTGCAACATCTATCCCATTTTGCACAATGCCTGGGTTAGTGACATTAACGTTGACGGTGCTACCATCACCTGTCAGGGTCTGGTTTGCACCCAAGAGAATGGGCGCATTGAGATTAATGGCTAAGCGACCATCTCCATTCTCATCATCTAAGGTGAGAGTATTGGCATTGGTTTGATCATTACTGTTAACAACAGCGTTGATGTTGATGGTGTCAGATGCGCTGATTGTCGCATTGCCGCCTGCCAGGGTCGATACAATGGTATTGGCCCCTTCAGCATTCACAGTGAGCGTAGGCGGGTCAAACAGAGCATGACCACCGCCAGCTGCATCCACAGTTACCCCAAGGGTGAGACTTTTATCGGCATAAACTGCCAATTCACCCCCTGTGACCGTGCCAGAAATATCAATCAAACCCGAGGATAAATCGACAGTATCGGCCGTCAACAGTACCTGTCCCCCCTGTTGTCCAGATACGTCGATCGTGGCCTGATCTGCCAGACTCACGTGATTGCCTATCACTTCAACAGTGCCCCTCGGAGTTGTTAAGGAACCACTGTTGAGTACGTTATGTCCAAACAGGGTTAGGCGTTCACCTGCATCAACGGTTAAATCTCCCTGATTGTTAATATCTCCTTGGGGTTGATGATTAAACTGTACCCCCAACGGTGTGCTAAAGGTGAGCAGTTCATTATTTAAGGGTGTTGCCCTAAACTCTCCGCCATTGGCTAATGGCAGACTTGCTGCTGTACTCGCGGTGAATGAACCATGGATATCCAGCTCTGCCCCTGGACCCAAAACAATGCCATTGGGATTTAAGAAAAACAGATTTGCGGGACCGTCAACCCCCAGCAGCCCATCAATATTAGAAATATTGGTTCCAGTTACCCGGCTGAGAATGTTGTCAATACTCTCGGGATTGGCAAAATATACCCGTTGCCCCGCATCAATATTAAACTCACTGAAGCTATGGAATAGATTGCTGCCACGTTCTGCACCGCCATCAATGCGGTCTGCCACGGCTCCATTGATGGTCACACCGGGAATCACCGTCGAGCTTTCCGCACCTAAACTGGTATCGGGTATGAGCTGGGCTTGCCCCCGAGGCATTTGTCCTAAGATCGCAACAGTAGAGGCCAAGGCACACATGGCTATTCCAGCCCGCTGAGCTGCTGGAATCCAAGACGTTCTATTCAAATCACCCATGGGCTTATTGTCTGAATATTTTTCTCAGACACTCGTAAATTCAGGAAGCTGGTTAGGAGGCTGGTTAGTCTAGGGTATGACCAGCCTATGTATTTTCCCTGAAAACCTTTAGCAGATGGATACGTGATTTACAAATTGATAGAACCGGTAACCCCGTTTAGGTGTTTTCTCACATAAGGGCGTACTGTTTTTAGGCATGAAGTTTGCCCTCTTAGGAGTTGGGAATTAGACTAACCGTCTCAATCAGGGGACAAATATCACCCGGAGCCGGTTGTGGCTGAGTTGATGCCCAGCGATCGCGATAATCTTCCAACTCAGCTTTAAACTCTGTCATCTGTCGAATTTGAGTCTCCAACTGATCAATTTTACCTTGCAAAAGAGATTGCACTAAGCCACAAGGAGTATCCCCTCTCTCATGCAAATTCAATACCTCGCCAATCTCTTCTAAGGAGAAACCAATGGCCTGGGCTTTTTTGATAAACTGCACCTGATGCACAGCATCAGGAGAGTAATAGCGATAGCCGTTATCACCACGATCTGATGTCAATAAACCCAGATTTTCGTAATAACGTAGGGCACCGACAGCGAGACCTGTCTGCTTTGCGACCTCGCCGATTCTTAACTGGACAGCCATGGCCAATGTTCCTAGCGAATTAATCCGATCATAAACCCTACAGTTAAATACAGAGTTTTTGATATGGAGTGTTATGGACTTGATCCGTTATCTGACTAGAGGCTTTATCCTAAAGTGAATAGTCCGATGTTGACTCTAGGAAAAATCAAACAAACTGCTAATGACCCATGCTAGTTACACAATCACAACAGTTAGTACCTTAGCGATTGGTCTACAGAGGGTGCCGCCAGTCATGGCTCATAATGGTGTGCTCCATGGTCAACAGCCAGAGACGACTCCAGCAGAGCCAGACTCAGTGACTGCTGAGCCAGAGTCAGTTGGCTCTAGTGGTTCTGCTTCAGAGAGTAAGGCCGAGGTTATGACAGTGGAGTCAGTTACAGAATCTGATGCACCACAGTCCCTCTACACAACGTTCTCACTGACTAGTTTGCCTATTGGTCTTGGCGAAGTTCTATTGGGTTTGATCTTGATTTTCCCCTGGTTACTCATCACACTCAGAAAGCAGCTACATCTTGCGACTCGTTCATGAAGGCCTACCAAATTCGTCAGCTCCATCGTGCTCTTGTGCCATTTATGGTGCTGCCATTACTGATTACTCTAACCACCGGCACTGCCTTTCAGTTTGCGGCTGTGGCTAACCGTGCTGAGGATTTTCTATGGCTGCTAGATTTGCATCGTGGCAAGTTTGGCACGATCAACCTGGAATTTATCTACCCCATTCTTAATGCCTTAGGGTTACTCACCCTAATCATTACCGGGTTGTTGATGTGGATGAATACGCTCAGTCGACGGCGACCCCAGGCTTAGGCGGCTGGAGCTTCTAGCTGAAGGGCTTTAAATACATCTAAAAACGCATAGACCGCTGGCGATAATAGGGCGTCTTTAGGCCATGACACGCCTAGGGGGCGAAAAACTTTGAAGGGTAGCTGCATTACCCGCACATTTTTAGGAATGGGGTGGGCTGATAGCTTGTGCAAAATACCAATGCCTAAGCCTTGGTTGACCATGCCCACAATCGTGCTGTCAGTGCGCACGCGATACTCTGCCTCAATGGGAGGTAACACCTGCTTTAGGACGCGATTTATTCGATGGGTGCAGCTGCCATGGACTGAGGTAATCAAAGGATGTTTATGTAGATGATCCCAGGTGAGCTGAGATGCCTCAATGGAATAGCTCGATGGCACCAGGCCAATGCAGGGATCATTGATCACTGGCAAGGTTTCAAAGTCATTCTCCGGCAGCAGTTCGGCTACGGAGATATCGGCTTTTCCTTCAATTAAAGCTTGCTGAAATTCCCTCAGTTCATCCATTTCAGTAATGGTGACCTGGATGTTGGGATAGGTGGTGTGGAGTTTTGCGATCGCACTCGGCAATACATTGCTGGCCATGCTACGAAAGGCCACAATCCGTACCTGGCCACCTTCTACACCCCGTGCCTGGGAGGCCAGCTGGCCAATGTCGTCCAGACTTTGTAGCATTTGCTGGGCCTTGGCACAGACCGTTTCGCCAACGGGCGTCAGGCTAGCTCCATGACGACCACGATTGACCACAATGATGCCCAGCTCCGACTCCAGAGCGGCAATACTGTGACTGATGGTGGACTGGCTCAGGTTTAACTCTAGGGCTGCTTCACTAAAGTTTTGAGTGGTTGCGATCGCAACCAAAGCGCGCAACTGTGAGAGCTTGATTTTCCCTAGATTCATAGCAACTGATGACTGCTCTAAAAAGAGCACTACGGATCTTACTGCCAAGGCTATCGCAACTACTCCAGGAAGAATCATCGATTTTTTGCATACATGCTATGGCTAATCTGAGTTGATTTAACTCAGGCATGTTATAAAAACCGATCCCAGGTGGGTTATCACCTGGGATGAAAGCCTTGTATTGAGTTGATGGAAGTCCTTTAGATTAGCCAGTCAAAGACCCAAGCAAGTAACACAAGCAGTCCTGTTCCCATTGCCACCGTTTCTGTGAGCCAGATCAATCGACTTTTCAGGTTAATCATGCAAAAAGTTGCCTTTTCGATACATCATCCCCAGGTAGACTCAAACTCAGGGTCATAACGGACCAAGTTGGTGAAATTTTCCCGAGATAGAGCTGGCTAAGTTAGCTGAAAGTACCTGTGGCTGGTTAGATGGCCTGCAAAACCGCACCCATTTGAGTTTGGAAAGGTCAGGTGTCAATACAAACAGCAGGCTAACATACTCGCATATTCGAGTGCCAAGCTGCACCCTGCACACATCAGTAATGCTAATCTACGTGTTCATATGCACTGGAATTATTATATTCATCGCCTAAAATACGGACGGCGTTTGCTCAATTCTTCAAGATGACTTTATAAAAAGCGCAGGTGCCCGTTGAAGAACGCTGACAATTTCGGATAACGTAGGTCGCTCAGTGGATCGTAAAGACTGGCTATTGCCACCATTCATTCATCTAACCACCGATACTGGTAGGGGTCTGCTTCCGCGCCCCACACTTGTTCACCGTTAGCATCAAAGCCCCGATCCCAGGTATCCATGCCATCTTGATGTAAAACAATGGTGTTGGTCAGGCGTACCGCTCCCCGCAGATTTACGGGACAGCCTTCAGCAGGCGTGCTGCCCACGTAACCTAGGGTAGAGGGGCGTAAGGACACCACACAGACCAACTCACCCAGGGCATGGGTATCAATCGATGGGGTGGCCTGCTGGCAAAGACCGGTCCATGCCTCTGGACTAGGCGGTTTGAAGGTGTGTGACTCGACCCGAGTGGCATCTTTGCTGAGGGTAATGTACAAAAAACGTTGCCTATAAGGACTTTCTATCTGTGCCGTCAGAGCCTGCTCTTGATATAGGTAAATACCGTACTGATCCGCTGACCCCGTGACCTGAATCGGGCAGGTGGTCATTTGGACGCCAACAAAGCGAGGGTTTCGCTCTGCTTGTTCCGTGGTATCCATAGGACGGGTGAGGTGGTCTACCACGGCATCCACATGCTGTGGGGATATCGCGGGTGTTTGGGCATGGCTGGTGTGGCTGCTGCTTAACCACACCCCCAAAAGCACCGGGGTCAAGGACCATAAACGGGGCATGGCTGTGTATAGATAGGGGATCTGATCAAATCCCCAGTATTTTCCAGCTTTATTGGTGCCAAACCTGAGATCGGCCAGGGGTTGTTACAGAAATTTAAGCAGCTTCGATAGCGAGTTCCATCAGGTGAATGTCAGTGTGTCCTGGTCTAAGCCCCAGGTCTTGCCAGCCGTGACGTTTGTAAAAATTAATGGCTTTTTCGTTAGTTGGGCTGACGGATAGCTGGGCACGAATGACACCCACTTCTTGAAATAGCTGCATCACATAGTCATGGAGCTGGTCGCTAAATCCTTGTCCGCGACGGCTGGGAATTAGATAAAACAAATACACATAGCCAAGTTTTTCTTGGCCTCGTAGTTCTGTCTCAATTTGGCCAATGATTTCCTGCCCATCAAAGACATGAACACAGCTTTCGGGGCAGGCATTGATGCGCTTGCTTAGCCAATTGAGGTAATCCTGGGCATGTTTGCCACTTTCTAAGGCAAATCGTTGGTCACCATCTGCAAAACTACAGGCAAATGCGTCACGCCGAAAATGAACACACAGTTCGGCATGGGCTTCAAGGTCAATAGAGCGAAAAACGAGATTCATCTGATGGATGTGAGCTCTAGGGACGAACAGAGGAAACGTTAAGGACTGACTAAGTGCCAACAAAACCCTGATATCTAGATTAGTGCGACTACCCTCAAAGTTGCTATGACTCTGCATCCTAACTTCGTAGGAAATTGCTTAAAACTCCAAACTCTATGGAGCCAGGTGCCATCAGTATATAAGCGGGATCAATCAACTGTCGGGCTTCTACCTATATGTTTCGTTTCGCTAAAGCTTGCTGATTGTAAGTTAATTTTTTGTTTCAGACTCTAAACGAATGCCTGTGGCTGTAAAGCAGGTGGACCATAGTTTTAAGTCTGGATCAGGTAGGGCTGCTCGTACTTTATGCAAAATCTCATCGGCAGCGTCTTGGGTAGAGGTCAAGGTAAAGACGGTTGGCCCCGAGCCGGACATCATGGTGCCCAGCCCGCCGTAACGGGCCATGTAATCCCGTAACTGCTGGACTTTATCGTGGGCTGGGAGGACCACACGCTCCAGGTCATTGTGTAAATGTGAGCCGATGGCAGCACCATCTTTATGGGTGATGGCGGTAACCATGGGGCCTGCATGGACACGCTTTTGCCGTTCTTGTAGGGTGGCATTGTCGGAAATATCGGCATAGCGATCGCTAAAATTTGCTCGATAGGTTTTGTAGGCCCACGGTGTAGATACGGAAATACTTTCGTACTTTGCTAGGACAACGTATAGGTCCGTCAGGCTAGAAATGGGATCGAGGATTTCGCCACGACCGGTGGCAATGGCGGTGCCGCCGCGAATGCAGAAGGGGATATCTGAGCCTAGCTGGGCGGAGAGTTCTTCTAGCTCAATCTGGGTTAACCCCAGTTTCCACAAGAGATTTAAGCCCACTAACGTGGCAGCAGCGTTGCTAGAACCGCCGGCTAATCCTGCTCCGACTGGGATATTTTTTTCAATGGTGATGTCTACACCACGATTCGCCAGTTCTGGAAATTTATAGGTCAGTAGATCAACGGCCTTAAGGGCGAGGTTAGAGTTATCGGTGGGTACCTGAGGATGCTCGCACTGTAGCCGTCGAATGGCTGCGGGGAGACTGGTGAGGGTGATGCGATCGCATAAGTTCACACTTTGCATCACCATGGCCATTTCATGAAATCCGTCAGGCCGGTGCCCAATGATTTCTAGATACAGATTAATCTTGGCAGCCGACAGCAGTGTATAACTTGTCATAGACCCCAGCAAGATCTCAAAACGTTGATGCCACAAGCAGATTAGCACCTCGTGGCCCTTAAATCAGGCAGTTGGCTCTGTTGGATTTAAGGTGCCAATCTGATTGCTTAAGTTAACCCATTTTTCCAGGCTGAGTTGTTCTGCCCGTACCTGGGGATCGATGGCCATTGTTTCCATAATTTTGGTAAGTTGATCGCGGTCTATCAGGCTTTTCAGGTTGTTGCGCAGCATCTTGCGTTTTTGAGAAAAGCCCTGCTTCACTAAGGTATCTAATAGTTTTGGATTGTTGGCTTGCACCGGAAATGTGCGTGGTCGCAGGCGAACAACGGCGGAGTCTACTTTGGGGGCGGGTTTAAAGGCCTTGGCGGGAACGGGGCAAATCAGCTCACACTCTGCTAAATACTGTATGCGCACCGATAGACCGTTAAAGGCCTTCGTGCCGGGCTCAGCGTACAGGCGGTCGGCCACCTCTTTTTGCACTAGCAGCACAATCGAGTCGTAGGGTTGGGGATTGGGCTGACGAATCTGGCCCAGCAGCTTTTCTAGAATAGGTCCCGTAATGTAGTACGGAATATTGGCAACGACTTTGTTGGGAGATTGAAAATTTGGGTGGTCAGCGAGGGCTGCTGCCAGGTCTACATCTAAAAAGTCACCTTCAATTAAATGAAAGCGCTCCGATGCCTGAAACTGTTGCTGTAGCTGACGCACCAGATCTCGATCGACCTCGACGGCCACCACTGCTTGGGTAAAGGGCACCAGTCCTTTAGTCAGTACGCCTTGACCAGGGCCAATTTCCAACACTCGGTCGGTGTCGGATAGTTCTGCCGCCGCTAAAATCTGATTTAAAATCTGAGGATCGCGTAGCCAGTGCTGGCCAAACCGTTTACGGGGGCGGGGCATAAAAACACAGGGGAATGAATGGATTGGTATTTTATATCAGTTCTTGCATGGTGAGTAGGTGTGGGTGCGTGGGATGATTAAGGTGGTGGGAGGGGGGAGTGGACGATGGGCAATGGGGCAGTAAAATAGGGATAGGATTTAGGTAAAGGCTATGGCTGAACCGTTAAAGCAATCGGGCGGTGATGATGAGGTGACGAAGGGTAGTAAGAAATCGACATCGCCTCTGAGTTGCTTTAGTGGCTCTTTTTTGGCTGGGACTCTCAGTGTCTTGTGTTATCGCATGATGGTGGCTATTGTTACGGCCTTTGCTGCTAAGCCGGTCTTATCTGATAAGACGATTGTTTTGAATATTTCGGTGGCGGTGCGGACTCTGGTGGCTGGTATTGTTGCTTTGGGTGCTGGTGTGTTTGGTTTGACTGCCGTTGGTTTGTTTTTGTTGGGTATTCAGCTGATTGTTAGGAAAATGACTGGTCAGGATGCGACGGTGTAAGGGGTTTTGAATAGGGGGCTTTAGGGCTACGGTGTACATACATCTCGGCAGAGAGTTTAGAATTCTGCATTACTCTCCTTACCTCCCTTGGTAAGCTACCGTGTATACATAAGTCGGAGAGCTAGCTCTATATTTCGAGCCCTCATCCCCCAACCCCTTACTCCCTGAGGGAGAAGGGGGGCCTAGCCTCAAAGTCCTTCGCCCCCAGGGAGAAGGATTTAGGATGAGGGCCAATTCAAGGACAGGCCTACCTTTTGAGACATTATTTTTTAGATGTGTATACACCGTAGTTGGTAAGGGGGGAAACTCCAGTCCTCCCCCTTACCTTAGGCTTTAGCCCATGCCCGGAGGGCTTTAGGGGGAGTTAGAGGGGGGGTGAGGCAACCGCAACCGCTAGGTTCCAATACTTGTGTGTACACCGTAGCCGTGAAGGGAAGTGGTTGGTTGTGACCTGATGAGGAGCAACGAGTGCTTGAGCTAATCACGTTTCAATCCCCGTGAGGGGAAGTGGTTGGTTGTGACGAGCAACAAGCGTTTCAGGAGATGCACTGAGTAGCAGTTTCAATCCCCGTGAGGGGAAGTGATTGGTTGTGACGAGTGTCCAAGCGCTAAAGAAAATTTATCCGATCGTTTCAGTCCCCGTGAGGGGAAGTGGTTGGTTGTGACGACTATTGAGAATTACAGAGCGCAACTCAAGACGGTTTCAATCCCCGTGAGGGGAAGTGGTTGGTTGTGACCAAAATATCGAAAAGCTGAGTTAATCGAAATTCTGTTTCAATCCCCGTGAGGGGAAGTGGTTGGTTGTGACGCCCCTATCGCCTAATTGTAGGCACACTGTTTGAGCTTCTGAAAAGAGTTTCAATCCCCGTGAGGGGAAGTGGTTGGTTGTGACAGCAGGACCAGCTACCAAACCAAATTGTTGTTCAGTTGTTTCAATCCCCGTGAGGGGAAGTGGTTGGTTGTGACCCACGATTTTCACAGGGGCCGATGAGATTCCTGATGTGTTTCAATCCCCGTGAGGGGAAGTGGTTGGTTGTGACTGGAAATAGAAGTGAATGGTGAGTCTTATTGGGTAGTTTCAATCCCCGTGAGGGGAAGTGGTTGGTTGTGACTGAATGCCATTGTCTATTGCGCATTGCAGTGATTGTTTCAATCCCCGTGAGGGGAAGTGGTTGGTTGTGACTTGAGTCTGAGAAGGCTGCGATCGCTGACTGGGAGAAGTTTCAATCCCCGTGAGGGGAAGTGGTTGGTTGTGACAATCACAGGAGCGCTGCTACTGGCGGATTGCAGCTTAGTTTCAATCCCCGTGAGGGGAAGTGGTTGGTTGTGACACAGTCGCGAATCAACCACTAATGCGCCGTCACTGTCGTTTCAATCCCCGTGAGGGGAAGTGGTTGGTTGTGACGGAAGATACGTCAATCTTGAAGAAGTTCTTGTAGAGTTTCAATCCCCGTGAGGGGAAGTGGTTGGTTGTGACGTTGGTTTGGCAAACGCTTCTTGTTTAGTAAGATGTTTCAATCCCCGTGAGGGGAAGTGGTTGGTTGTGACCAGCATATCAAGAAGCTATTATCGATCACTCTAAGTTTCAATCCCCGTGAGGGGAAGTGGTTGGTTGTGACGCACATGTATAATTTCCTTGAATGAGCTTCATTGATGTTTCAATCCCCGTGAGGGGAAGTGGTTGGTTGTGACAACCTCCGATGAAAACAAATCGGCCTGATCTAAAGGTTTCAATCCCCGTGAGGGGAAGTGGTTGGTTGTGACCAGGTCAGTGCGAAGTTTTTGGATTAGCCAGCTAGTTTCAATCCCCGTGAGGGGAAGTGGTTGGTTGTGACTTAGCAGAAGCGAATGATCGTCTTGAGAATTTAGAGGTTTCAATCCCCGTGAGGGGAAGTGGTTGGTTGTGACTTGAGGAAGGGTAATGACAACCATCTCTGAAATTCTGTTTCAATCCCCGTGAGGGGAAGTGGTTGGTTGTGACGCAGTTCCATCAATCTTCCTGCTAGCCGCACTCCAAGTTTCAATCCCCGTGAGGGGAAGTGGTTGGTTGTGACCGAATATCTACGCCAGTACTCTTCTCAGGATAGAGGTTTCAATCCCCGTGAGGGGAAGTGGTTGGTTGTGACGGAATGGCAATCGCTTCCAGCCCAGGAGCGTGGTGTTTCAATCCCCGTGAGGGGAAGTGGTTGGTTGTGACACCGTGATTTTGGAAGACATCTATGAATGTTTAGATGTTTCAATCCCCGTGAGGGGAAGTGGTTGGTTGTGACGTAAAGTGTGACCCATTGACCGGCAAATGGGAAAAGTTTCAATCCCCGTGAGGGGAAGTGGTTGGTTGTGACTTGAGTTAATTAGATTAATAGATGGACTAATTTTGGTTTCAATCCCCGTGAGGGGAAGTGGTTGGTTGTGACTAGATATACTTTGAATGAGTTGTGAGCGCTTTGTAGTTTCAATCCCCGTGAGGGGAAGTGGTTGGTTGTGACAGGGAAGCCCTCTGAAGTAAGCCTGGCTCTCAGGGTTTCAATCCCCGTGAGGGGAAGTGGTTGGTTGTGACCACCTCCACCTGAGCTTCTACCCACTGTAATTTCCTCGAAGTTTCAATCCCCGTGAGGGGAAGTGGTTGGTTGTGACGAAAGTAAACACTTACTTTCTGTTTTTTCATGGTGTTTCAATCCCCGTGAGGGGAAGTGGTTGGTTGTGACGCCTCTACTCATAATTGCTCGTGATAATTCGATATCGTTTCAATCCCCGTGAGGGGAAGTGGTTGGTTGTGACAGCTTTCCGGGTGACCTTAGCTGTTTTGATGGTGGTTTCAATCCCCGTGAGGGGAAGTGGTTGGTTGTGACCTTCCTCTGTATTTGGTTCGGAAAGTTCCTGTGCGTTTCAATCCCCGTGAGGGGAAGTGGTTGGTTGTGACAGGGGCATTCACGCTGGCCACTCAGTTCTATCAGCGGTTTCAATCCCCGTGAGGGGAAGTGGTTGGTTGTGACATCTCAGCGAACTTAGTCGGTTGCCACAGCCTCAGTGTTTCAATCCCCGTGAGGGGAAGTGGTTGGTTGTGACGTTTCCGATTGCTTCTGGATGATATGGGGAAATGCCGTTTCAATCCCCGTGAGGGGAAGTGGTTGGTTGTGACGATAGACGAAGCTACGGAGTATGCGGCGTACAATGTTTCAATCCCCGTGAGGGGAAGTGGTTGGTTGTGACCTAGGCCTCTCTGTAAGCGTCTACAAAGCGCTCACGTTTCAATCCCCGTGAGGGGAAGTGGTTGGTTGTGACAATTGGCTGAGAGATTACGGTATTCCTGGCGCAGTGTTTCAATCCCCGTGAGGGGAAGTGGTTGGTTGTGACTTGGCCCATTGCGCTGTGGATTGGCCGCTGATGGCTTGTTTCAATCCCCGTGAGGGGAAGTGGTTGGTTGTGACATGAAATTTAGTTTATCGATGATTGCAATTTCTTTGTTTCAATCCCCGTGAGGGGAAGTGGTTGGTTGTGACGGGGCTAGACCAAGCGCGATCGCAAGACCCCCAGGGTTTCAATCCCCGTGAGGGGAAGTGGTTGGTTGTGACAAATGCAGGAAAGCCAGACTAACCATTCCTCCCGCTGTTTCAATCCCCGTGAGGGGAAGTGGTTGGTTGTGACCAGAGAAGTCGAAGAAAGATCTGATGATTCCTCTTGTTTCAATCCCCGTGAGGGGAAGTGGTTGGTTGTGACGATATGGCCCTGAATTATCTCCCCAGCAAATCCGGGTTTCAATCCCCGTGAGGGGAAGTGGTTGGTTGTGACAGCCACACGAGATTAGGCTGATCCGAAGACTCAAAAGTTTCAATCCCCGTGAGGGGAAGTGGTTGGTTGTGACATCTCAACGGTGTGGCAAAAATCATGATGCTTCTCGTTTCAATCCCCGTGAGGGGAAGTGGTTGGTTGTGACTAGATCCTGTGCTTATACGCACAGAAGAAATTAAGATCTGGGTTTCAATCCCCGTGAGGGGAAGTGGTTGGTTGTGACGCAGCCCATTGAAACGTTGGCTGCATTTAGTTTTCAAGGTACATTTGCGCGAATCTACCCCATTATAGTTCTCAGCCCAGTAAATGTGCACTTCTTCAAATTACCTTAATCCTACGAAACATTGAACTGATAAGCCTTCCAGCACTTGCGCGGATCCCATGGACAAGCAAAAAGCCGCTAATTGGCTCTGCCAAAGCTTTTCATCCCCCTTTATTCAGCCTGCCACAGCAAACAACTACACAGTCGCGCAACCCATGACAGCACCAAACATTAAACATAAGGTAACCATCATTACTAATGGGCAGCCCCCGTAGGTAGCTGACGCCTGACGCCCCACCTATCCAGAGTTTCCCAGCTTAAACGGATAACCCTGAAAACTAAGACCTAAAACCTAAAACCTCTTTAAAGCCTCAGGGTAAACTGCCGACTCAGGGCAAATCTTAACAGCCTACCTGGATGCGTTGAACCACTCAGCACAGGACCTCGTAAATACTTATTAAGCAACAAACGCCCCAACCCTTTAACGCGTCCATAGGTGCGTTCTTGTAGCACTTTTCCATAACCCGGTTCAAAGGCTAAAGGACCATAGAGCACATCGGCACGATGGGTGGTGCTGAGATTGTTTTGTTGATGTTCAGGATTGGGAATGCCGCCATGTTCGCCATAGTTGCGCCAGGGAACATAGTTGTGGAAGTTGCGATCGCGCAAATAATACTCAATGCCTGAATCCCAGGGAGTATAAGTTTCTGGGCCAGGATCTGCCTTAACCGCTTCAGCTAACTCGATCAGCCTCCAAGCACTTTGTTGGGTGATCACATAGGCCACCATCGCAGTTGAATACCCCTGGGCATAGCCTTGATCTGTAATGGTATAGATCTGCGATGCACAGGTATAGAGCCAGGCGATACCCAGATGTTTATCGTTAGGGTCAAACGGTGATGGCAGCTGGGCAAAGTTGGCAACTGGGACAAAATCTGCTTCGACAATCAAGGTGGGTTTTTCTGATAGCAGTGCTTGTTCCCAGGCTTTACGGTGATTGAGTAAACATAAATAGCTACGAGAGTAGTTTCTGTACTCTGAACGATGAATCTGCCGCAGCACCTCAACATGACAGCCTGTAGTGCCTAGAAAGGATGACAACTGCTCAGTGTCTTCTTGATAGGCCAGGATCAATATCTGACCTATCGTATCGATGAGACGACTATCTGTAGAACGACTATCTGTAGGACGACTATCTGTAGGACGACTATCTGTAGGACGAGTACCCATTATCTTGGCTAAGAAGGGTTGAGAGAACGTTGGGTTAAGTTTTTACAGCGTTGGGCTGAAGATTGAGTAGGGCCTTAGTGGTCACCCCTGCATAGACTGCCCCACCCACGGCTCCTAAAAGGGCTCCCCAAACCACTAAAAAATTCTCCGTGCCGGTGATGGCAAAAACGAACCAACCCACTAGACTGGCACTTACCCAGCCCAAGATTCTGCCCAGGAAATTGGCGATCCACCACTGCCGCGCATTCTGTACCTGACTCGGTAGGCTGTAAAGTTGGGCAATACTGACGCACATGCCGATAACGGCACTGTAGATGGCAATGGTTAAGACTAAGGTGACAACATCGCCAGGATCGGGCAAATTGTTGAAAAATTGAAGCAACATCACAATCAGCCCAAATACCAATAGGCCAACCCAGGACCCTAAATAGCTGCCAAAAATATTGGCGATCACCCACTGCCAAATTTTTAGCCTGGGTAAAAGCCGCTGCATGACCAGGGCCTGTAGAGGACCGACCACAGCACCGACAATCAGACCCGCGATGTAAAGCGCTTCGAAGTACTGAGCCGATACGTTCATCAAAAAGCTAAGGGGGGTGGCGATCGCAAATCCCAACACGTTGGCCCCCAACCAAAGCCATACAGTTTTTTGATTGGCCTTTTGATTAGCCCTTAGTGGGCCACGCTCACCCCGATTAATTTTTTCAGGTCCGCTCACGTTCGATGGGTCAGAGTTGTCAGTAGCCATAGACCACACAGGCAAGAGAACTGTTAACTATACACAGAACAGAGGCTTATTTCCTTAAAACTTGTGGAAATACTTGTAGCAATTGCAGTGCGTATTCGTTACTACGGCAGTTCCACCGATGTGGGTTTAGCAATATGGGGGAGTCCCCAGCCTAACTTTTCCCGCAAAACCTTAAAGAACTCTGGATCCTTTAGACGGATAAACTTGGCCGGGAACTTGGCTTCCCGTAAGCAAACGCGATCGCCAGGGGCAACATAGCAACCAGCATTGCCATCGACCACCATCACCAAAGGATCTGGGTTTGCCGAAGATACGATGACCTTTTCAGCACTGGGAAAGACCAGGCCACGTGCTGCCAACGAATGGGGGCAAATGGGAATCAACTGTAAAACCGATACCCCTGGCGTGATCACCGGGCCACCGGCTGAGAGTGAATAGGCTGTAGACCCTGTTGGTGTGGAAATGATGATGCCATCAGCGGCAATATCAACCGGCGCATGGCGACCAATGGTGACCTCAAAATGGCACATGCTGGTGAGCGGCTCACGGTTGAGTACGACCTCATTGAGGCACAGGGCTTCCCAGGCAGGTTGGCTATCCCGCACCAACTGCACAGCTACCATTGTGCGATCTTCCACTTGGTAATTGCCCGCTAGCACCTGCTCCAGCACATGGGGTAGCTGATTAAGATACGTTTCCGTTAAAAACCCCATATGTCCTGTATTCACCGCCAGCAAGGGAATACCTGCTGGTGCTACCTGGCGAAAGGCGGACAGGACTGTGCCGTCACCACCCAGCACAATGGCAAAGTCCATGGCGTCATCAAAGTCTTTAGGCACCAATGACTCGATGGGAATGAACTGGGCTGGTTTATTGGCATTGGCATAGCCAAGTAGTCCACCTAAGCCCGTTGCTGTGGCTACTTGACAACCGTACGATTCAAGTCTGACCCTTAACTCTTGAGTGACCTGACAGGCGACAGGTTTGACATCGTTATATATGATGCCAACCTTTTTGGTGCGTCTCTGTTGGGAAGTAAGGTTGTTAGAAACCGGGGGCACGTTCAGCATCCGAGCTAATCGATATCCTTTAGGCTACCGCCTTTAGCTCTGTCTTGAACAGACTGCCATCCTCTCCGTATCTAATTTTTCTGCATGGGAGGGTAGCTCTAAAGCAAAGAGGTAGCTATCTTAATTTTAAGGCCTCTTTTGCATAATTTTCTTGTGACTGCCCAACGTTTACCCGAAACCACTGCCCATGTGCGCATCACGTATCAATCCTGGCAACAAGGCAAACTCGAAGGCGAAGTCAATGCTAATGAATTTGCCTGGCAGTTTCAATGGAAATTTCGCGGTGGCCATCTGACCGTGGAACCGTCGTTAGGGCGGGCCTTGATTCAGGAGCCGCTCGGACGATTTTTAGAACGGTTTGACTATCAACTAGAGCCTGGTGGGGATTATTCCTTTACAATTCGTGCTGAGCTTTAATGTCAAACCTTTAATTTTAGAGCCGTCAGAGCACTTGTCGGTAAAGTAGGGTAAGGTCTCCAATCAATAACTGTACCCTGGCTCTACCATGGCAACGCTCTCTCCAGCTTCATCTGTCGCCACTACCTTACGTCCGGACTACCGCCTATCCCTGTCAATTCTTTTAATGGGTCTGTGTGTAGCCCCTGTTCAAGCCATAGGCGGGCTTGTGATTGCCCTATTGGGAATGTTCCTGATAGTACAAACGACGGTGATCCGGCTGACGTTTACGGACACGGAATTACAGGTATGTCGAGGGACAACTATTTTGCGGCGGTTTCCCTATGCTGACTGGCAAGCTTGGCAGGTCTTTTGGTCGGCGGTCCCAATTTTGTTCTACTTTCGCGAGGTGAAGAGTATTCACTTTTTACCTATGGTATTTAACGCTGGGGAACTCGTTGATCAGCTCAAACAGCATTGCGACACTGTGGGGTTAAATCAGTAGTCAGAGAGCAACTGCGATTAACTAAAGCTCGAAGAAGAAGTCCATTAACTACCATGCCGACTGAAGAGTTTTCTGAGTTACCCAAGCAACCTAAGGATAGTCCCCTAGCGCCTTTGCGAACGTCATCAAGTCGGAGTGCAGAGGCTGAGGTGGCTCGATTGGTGCAGGCGGGATTACAGGATTTAGAGCAGCGCCGTCAGACACTACAGAAAGAGATTGAACAGCTGGAACGACGTCGCGATCGCATCCAGGCAGAAATGCGCACCACCTTTGCTGGTGCATCCCAAGATTTAGCGGTGCGTCTCCAAGGGTTTAAGGATTATTTGGTGGGTAGCCTACAAGATTTAGCCACATCTGCTGAACAATTAGAGCTGGCTCCGACTGTGCAGGCTGCTGAGCCGATGTCACGCCAGCAGCCTGCACAGCAGCGTCCGGCTCCTGAAGCGCCAGATATAACCACCACGGCGTTTTCTATTCAGCGATTTGAAGAGCAGCGAGAGCGGGTACGCAGCCTCATTGACCAATATCGCACCAGACCTGATTACTATGGCCCCCCCTGGCAGCTGCGCCGCACCTTTGAAACCATTCATGCGGACCGGGTGTCTAATTGGTTTTTTACCCAGGGAGGACGTGGAGCGGTCAAAAGTTTAGGCAGTCGTTTGCAAAATGTGGTGGTGGCATCGGCAGCCATATCGGCACTCTATGCCATTTATGGCGACCGCCTCTGCACTATGGTGCTGGCCAATACCCCTGAACGTCTAGGAGAATGGCGACGCTGGCTCCAAGACTGCCTTGGTATATCACGGGCCGATTTTGGTTCTAATCGTGGGCTCATGCTGTTTGAGGTACCTGAGCCTATGGTTCAGCGTGCTGAGCGATTGATGGATAATGGCTATTTGCCGATGCTAATTATTGATGAGTCGGAAAATAAATTGCCATTGGCAGCTTTGCAGTTTCCCCTATGGTTAGTGTTTGCACCAGACCCGGCAAATCCTTCGCAGGATGATTATTACTATTAGGGCGACCTGCCCCTACAGTAGCCACAAGGGTTCACCCTTTGCAAAAGGATGATGGGCGTGGTTTTCCAAACGTGCATAACCCCCTAAACTAAAATCGGGTTTGGTTTTTTAGGACTGGTTAACTCATGGTTTGGTGGATTGCAGTCGGTTTATTGGTGCTGGCCTACTTCCTGGGATCGCTGCCTACGGGATATGTGGTCGCAAAGCTACTCGAAGGAATTGATATTCGTGAACATGGCTCAGGGAATACCGGAGCCACCAATGTGTTTCGAGTCGTGGGCAAACAAGCCGGTATCACCGTGCTTGTGATTGATTTGCTTAAAGGCCTAACTGCGGTTTTAATTGCTCGGTTTGTGATGGCTCAGTTTGGTGACAGTCTGACTCTGTCCACATGGATACAAACCCTGGCAGGATTACTGGCCATTTTGGGGCACAGTCGCTCCGTGTGGTTGAACTTCACAGGGGGTAAATCGGCAGCGACGGGACTTGGGGTCATTCTTGCCTTAGCTTGGCCAGTTGGCTTAGGGACAGCAGCTGTTTTTGGCCTTGTTTTTGGCCTATCGCGGACAGTATCTCTAGGCTCTATTTCTGCCGCGACTTCTGCCCCAGCACTTATGTTCTTAACAGGCCAACCACTGCCGTTTATATTGTTGGTCTTATTGGGGGGTATCTATGTCATCATCCGCCACCGCAGCAATATTTCTAGATTGTTAGCAGGGACAGAACCGAAATTAGGCAATAGTTAATGGTTAGTCAGGGCGTATATGCCATGCCCCTACTGGTTGCCCAGTTCCCGTGACCGGCTACTGGCGGCCCTCACAGCTTCAATCAATGCTGAACGCAGACCTAGTTCTTCTAAACAGGCAATCCCAGAAATTGTGGTGCCGCCGGGGCTAGTCACCCTATCCTTCAAGACGGCTGGGTGCATGCCTGTTTTTTGTAATAACTGAGCGGTGCCCAGGACTGTTTGCAAAGCCAGCCTATTGGCAGTTGTGCGTGACAAACCAGAGGCTACACCTCCGTCCGCTAAGGCTTCAATGACGATGGCAACATAGGCCGGACCCGATCCAGATAGTCCGGTTACGCCATCTAAAAGTGGCTCGGCAACCTGAACAACTTCACCCACAGTGCTGAAAAGTTGTTGCGCAATTTCTACATGCTCGGCAATAGCGCGACTGCCAATAGCAATGGCTGTCATCCCACAACCAACTGTGGCCGGTGTGTTGGGCATCGCTCGAATAACTGGCCATCCTGGAACAGCTTGCTCTAATCGGACAATTGAAACCCCGGCCAAAATAGAAATAACCAGAGGAGATTCACTAACAACAATTCTTGAAAAATCTCTGGCGACACTGTCAAAAACTTGTGGCTTAGTCGCTAAAACAATGACGTCGCTATGCTCAATGACCTCAAGATTACTATGGGTAGTGCGGATGTCATACTGTTCGGTGAGCAACTGTCTCCGCTCATGGGATAAATCAGACACCAAAATGGCATCCGGTGTATACATCCTCTTAGAGAGCAGGCAAGACAGCAGTGCTTCTCCCATGACACCGCCACCAATAATGCCGAGTTTACCAGGCAATGATCCAAGGCCTCCGAACACGCTTATAGCACCCTAAGAATACCTTGAAATGGGCTGATAACCTTGAACAGCCAAGAGGTAACTAGGGCAATGCTTAGAATTGAAGGGGCATTAAGCATCGCCCTAAGTTCCAATTAGCATCTTTAGGCCATACGTGCCACCTGCTCAGTTGCCCAAGCGGGTGTGGGAGCAGCGGAAGGCATAGCAGGCTCTTCCATAGGCAATCCATCTTCGCTGTCAACGGGCATACTGACCTGTACACAGTTGGGTGTGAACAGGAAGATGCTTTCGCCAATGCGCTCTTGATGGCCATCCATGGCATACGTGCCACCAGCAACAAAGTCAACTGCACGCTGGGCTTGGTCAGGATCCATGATAGTTAGGTTTAAAACCACAGACTTCCGCTCACGTAGTGCTTGGATTGCTTGGGGCATTTCCTCAAAGGAGCGGGGCTCCATCACGATTACTTCAGACACACCGTTAATTGCACCAGGCATACCAATCACATTACTAACACTACTCATTGAATTATTCATGGAAACCATACCGGAATCGGTTGACATTACGCGGTCACGGATGCGGCGACGGGGTGCGCGAGTCTCAACGGGCGCAGCTGTCGTTACCCCTGAAACAGGTTGAGGTTGAGGTTGAGGCTGGGGTTGAGGAGCCTGATTCTCTTGGTCATAGAGGTTCTGGTATTCCTCGCCGTCCATTTCGTCATATTCATACTCATAGTCGGCCGGGTCATTAAGGCCAACAAAGTCACGTAATTTAGTAAAAATGGTACTCACGGCTGAAACTCCGTCATGGCTAGTACTAACTTGGCTAGAAAATCTCTCAAGACCTGAATTAAAAGGAGTCGAGAGATGATTTGAGACTAAAGTGGGCCATTGATGGCTTGACGTATCAGCAACCTCAATTGAGATTTTCTGATAGCTCTAACCCCATTGCCTAAGACCAGGGATAATCTAACCCCCTTGTGCTCAAACGGCAATGGAAAAACAAACGTCATTCAATATGACGACGCTTGCAGCACTCTATCAACCTAAAGAATTAAACCTCTTTAGTCGACATTTGAAAATACCCGCACACAATCATTCGGGCATAACTTTGAGCCACAGTATACACGAATCGATTAAAAAAAATCACCAATTCCCAAAATAGGCCTAAGTATCTTGATCTTTTTTAGGAATAGAGATGATATAAATGGTCAAAACCTTCAGGTACGGGAGCCAAACAGAGTAGTTCCTAATCGAATGATATTTGATCCAGCTGCGATCGCAAGCGGAAAGTCCTGGGACATTCCCATGGAAAAGTGGTGAATTGGTAAGGGCGTTTCTTGATGATTTGCCAGTGACTGCCCGAGAGCATAGGCCCGCTCAAAAAAAGATTGGGTTTCAGTCAACAATAGACCATAGGGAGGAATTGCCATGATCCCCTCTAATTTGAGATGAGATAACTGTGCTAAATCGGGCAAGGCTTGCCATAGTTCAGACTCGGTCAAACCATACTTATTGGCATCTTCCAACAGTTTTACCTGTAGACAACAGATGGGCGAACGGGAGAGTTCAGCCGCTATCTGATCCAGGCGTCGAGCTAATTTCAGACTATCTACAGAATGAATCCAGTCAAAGTGTTGCAGAGCCTTACGCGCTTTGTTGGTTTGCAGATGACCAATAAAGTGCCAAGTGATGTCTGCCAGATCTGTCAGGTCTGTCTGTTTTGCAATGGCTTCCTGGATCTTATTTTCGCCAAAGTCCCGTAGGCCAGCTGCGTAGGCTGCCCGAATAGCAGCAGCAGGAAATGTTTTACTGACCGCCACTAAGCGCACATGGGCAGGTAACTTCAACTGATCCACTCGTTGAGCAATTTGCTGACTGTGCCATTCGAGCGGCTGTGGAGAAGATCCTGGAGTAGTAGTCCCCGCAGCATTCATCATTGAAACGTTCGCTTGTACACCTTGTTTAGATGCTCAAATTCGCTGTACTGGCCAGACTGGCGCAATATTCGTAGACGTGTTTCTAACATCATACGGGCCTCTGTTCGACCAATGGGATCAAAGAGCAAACCAGCTGCCCGATCAACTTTTGCCAGAAAAAATAACCGCTGGGCATAGAGAGTGGTAAATAGCTCTTTATCGCTATCCACCAGGCAAATCCGAAACAACAGCCCAAAGTCAGGGTGGTTGAGATAAGTTTCAGTGCTCATTCAAGGGGTGCGATAAATGGGAGAACAAAGGACAGGTAATACAGAGTTTACTAAAGGAGACTTGATACTAACGCTCATTGATAAATCTACCAAGCCCAATGGATAGAGCGCCATGTTGTCCAACACAAGGATTTAAAACCAGGGTAGGACACCTTCCTGGACTGACCTCAGCTCAATAAGAGCTAAACCCTTAGTCTACCAGGGCGGAAAAGACATTGATAGAGTTTACAGCGTTTCCCTACACTACCTTCAAGAATTAAGTGGCAAGGTCTGCATTCTACCCCTATCTAGACGGAAATTCCCAAAGCGAGTAGTTGTGCCTGGGCCTTTTGTAAGGATTCCCTCCATTCTTGGTGAGCCTCACTATCGGCGACAATGCCTGCTCCCACTTGCCCCCAAACAACATGCTGGTTTGATCGATCGGGGGTAAGCAGCAGCGTACGGATCAAAATATTCAGGTCTAGCTGACCGCGCACATCCAGGTAACCGCAGGAGCCATAAAACAAACTTCGACGCAGGGGTTCGAGGGTTTCAATGATTTCCATACAGCGCACTTTGGGGCAACCAGTAATGGTGCCGCCTGGGAATGTGGCTCGAATTAAATCGATGGCATTGAGGTCAGGGTGCAATGTGCCGATGACGTTGCTCACCAGATGCATGACATGGCTATAGCGTTCGATCACCATTAGTTCGTCCACATGGACTGATCCCCAAGTACAAACTCGACCCAGATCATTGCGCTCTAAATCCACGAGCATTATGTGCTCTGCCCGTTCTTTGCGATTTGTTTCCAGGGTTTGAGCAAACTCTCGATCTGCTGCCGGTGTCTTTCCACGGGGACGTGTCCCGGCAATTGGACGGGTTTGGGCCGTTTGATCCCATAGCTGTACGAGACGTTCGGGAGAACAACTAATAACATGTCCCCACGGTGTACGCCAATAGCTGGCAAAGGGAGAGGGATTAATCTGGTGGAGCTGTCGGTATAGCTGCCAGGGAGAACTACTGGTTTGGGTTTGAAACCTCAAGGAAAGATTTACCTGAAAAACATCTCCTGCTTGAATATGGTCTTTGGCCGTTTGTACGGCTGTTTCAAATTGGGTCTGGCTAGAGCAGAACGTCAGTTTTTCTGAAAGATTCGGTGCTACGAGTGACGGGGTTTGGTGGGGCAGGTGTTCTAGACGGTGCACCATGGTTTCTATATCGGCTGGAGAGGCAGCCGCTAACCATAAATCCTGTTGGTGATGATCGAGAATGGCAAATTGTTCTGGCTCATACCAGTAGGCAACTGGGAATGGCAGTGAGTCTTCTTTGAGATAGGGAAGTTTTTCAATCTCCCAAGCCGTGTCATAGCCTAGCCAACCTAACCAGCCGCCGACAAAAGGCAGGTGATCTGGGGGCGTTGCTGAGGATGTGTACGCTACCCAGGCGCTGGGGACTTGCCCCCTGAGTAACTGGCTAAGGGTGGGTAAAATCTCCCCAAGGGATGGGGTAAACAGTTGAGGCTGGTTCGCCATCTGTCGAGGTCCGCCAGCGCATAGGGAATAACGAATTAAGTTGTCGGGGGCACCATCAACTCGATCAGGGCTCTCTAACAAGGTGGCAATGGCAGCCCCATGAAACAGCGCTGCAAAAACATCAGCGCCACTGCGCTGCTCTAGATCAAGCCGGTGCCAATATCTGGGCAGTATATCTTGCTCAGCAAGCGATGGTGGGGAAGAAAGGGACAATTGCGGATTGGGGATGAATTATGGGGGATTGCCTAGGGCAAAGCGACCCCACCAAAAGAAAACCAAGCTAATGAGGAAAACCCAGTCCCACCAGCGTAGCTGTAGCTGATGCCATTGGACCTGGTGATGGTCTGGACTGGTAAAGCCTCGAACTTTCATGGCAGCGGCAATTTGCTGGGCTCGCAACAGTAAATTGTCGAGCAGACGCTCTGCCACCATCAGCCAAATTTGACTGGCATGACGCCAGCCTAATTTACGCCAGTTGATGGCGCGGGTACGTACAGAACGCACAAGATTTTGGACTTCTTCAAGGACGAGGGGAATAAATCGTAGCGATAGGGTCAAGGTCAAAGCAATTTCCGTGACTGGCAGTTTGAACCATCGCAACGGAGACATCAGCTCTTCGATAGCTGCTGTGATCTCCTCAGGAGCCGTGGTTAATAAAAATAGGTTTGTGCTGTAAATCAGCGTGAATAACAGCGTGCCAACCTTAATGGCAAGCTTTAAAGACTTTTGTGTGATCTGCACCCAATGGAAATCAGCAATGATATAGCGGTAGTTGGTTTCTGGCAGGGAACCGATGGTTTCAAAGGGGGTATCTAGGGTGGCGATCGCATCGGGTGTGGGCCAGCGAGGCTGATTAATCACAGCAATGCCATCGGGCATCACCATAATTAGCAGCGACGCCAGCGTAAACAAAATGAGGAGCCCGCCCATCTGCTGTCGCCATACCCGCCATGGCACCCTGGCGGTCAGGGTGAGCAACATCAAAATCACCACCAGAGCAATACGCCAGGCCGTACTGGCCAAGACCGGCGTCAGCAAAAAGCTCAGCAGCCAGGCTAGCTTTACCCGTGCATCAACCCGATGCAGCCAAGTGACTGGCTGTTCCAGGTATAAACCGATCGGTAGTGAGCGGAGTAGATCCATGGGGAATAGTTTTGAGTTCTAAACCTTAGTTGCTCTATTCGTGCTTTCTCGGTCAAGATCACGCATCTTCTTACCTCGCCAAATTAGACGAATGGGCGTACCTTCATACCCTAGGTTTTCACGAAATTGACGTTCAATATAACGACGGTAATT
This sequence comes from Leptolyngbya sp. PCC 7375, assembly GCF_000316115.1. Lineage (GTDB taxonomy): Bacteria > Cyanobacteriota > Cyanobacteriia > Phormidesmidales > Phormidesmidaceae > Leptothoe. Next base: position 4,803,406 of record NZ_JH993797.1, on the reverse strand, counting down.
GTCGGTAAATAGTTTGCCAGCATTCACAAATAGCGTAAACGTTGGCGGGCGGGCACTAACTTGGGTGCCATAGTAAATTCGCCCTTGTTTACCCTGACGTGTGGTCGGTGGTGAATGCCAGCTGATGGCATCTTCGAGCACTTCATTGACGACGGCAGTACTGACGCGACGACGATGCTGCTCTACCGCCTCATCCACCGCATCTAAAATCTTGGGCACCCGTTGACCAGTGAGGGCACTGACATATAACCGTGTGGCCCAATCCAAAAAGTAGATTTTGCCACCCAGTTTTTTGTCGTATTCATAAATAGTGTGACTGTCCTTTTCAATGGCGTCCCACTTATTGACCACAATGATGCAGGCGCGGCCTTCATCTTCGATGCGCCCTGCCAGTTTTTGATCCTGCTCAGTCATGCCATCAAGGGCATCAATAACCAGTAGCACAACATCAGAACGGCGGATGGCCTTAAAGGCACGGTTGATGCTAAAAAACTCAGGGCCGTAATTAACGTTCTTCTTTTTACGAATACCGGCGGTGTCAATCAGACGATATACCGCCTCTTTACGGCGCACCACCATGTCAATGGTGTCGCGGGTCGTGCCTGATATGTTGCTGACAATGGCGCGATTTTCACCGACAAAGGCATTGAGCAAACTGGATTTACCTACATTGGGTCGGCCAACGATGGCGACCTTAATCTCATCGTCTTCTTCGATTTCATCCGTTGGGGGTAGGTGGGTGACTAGTTCATCTAACAGCTCCCCGGTGCCATTACCGTGGATGCCTGAGACAGCATAGGGTTCACCTAACCCCAGCGCCCAAAACTCAGTGGCTTGGATAATGCCCTGATCCTCGGATTCACATTTGTTGACGGCGAGTAGCACGGGTACAGATTGCTGCCGTAGCCAGGACGCAATTTCGCGATCGCTTTCATTCAGGCCTTCCTGACCATCCACCACAAACACAGCGGCCTTGGATTCAGCCAGTGCTAGCATGGCCTGCTCACGAATGTGGGGTAAAAACTCACTGTCATCTGCAAAGACGAGACCGCCAGTATCAACCACCATAAAATCGCGATCTTGCCAAAAGGCAGGTTGGTAGGTGCGATCGCGAGTTACCCCGGGTTGATCATAGACAATGGCCTCCCGTGCCCCAGCCAGTCGGTTGACGAGGGTGGACTTGCCTACATTAGGACGACCAATAATTGCGACTACGGGCAAAGCCATGGGAAACCGGCGGATACAAAGCAGACGACCATTGTAACAATTTGTGCCAGGCAGGTATTTTTTTTTTCAAAGGAATACTTAGCACTGACATCAGGCAACAATGAACTTCGGCGAACTTCGGCATAAAAAGTACTGAGAGTGTTTAACCCATGCGCCTATGTTCTGTTTCGCATTTTGTACAATGACATCATCATTGCCAAGCGCAAGGGGTTGCCACTTCCCATGACCTTCACCACTGGCCATTCAATACCCCAACTGCAGCCGCCTCGATCTCCCCGTGAAACGCTGCCCACTATGTATGACTTACCCAGCGAATTTCCTGAGGAGCCCGGTTTGCCTGACGAATTTCACGATTTTCAACCCCAGCTCCTGAGTCGCACCCTATCCTTGGAAGCCTGTGCTGCTGATAATCGTTTCACTGGAACAGACATCAACCTTTACTACGATGTTCACCACCCACTGTGGCACAAGCGTCCAGACTGGTTTTTGGCGCTGAATGTCCCCCGTCTCTATGATGGGCATGACCTACGTCGGAGCTACGTAGTTTGGCAAGAGGGACAGGCACCTACCATTGTGGTGGAATTTCTATCTCCGAGTACTGAGCGAGAAGATCTAGATCGGTTTTATGGGGAGAATGATTACATTCCAGACAGTTCTCCTAAGGCAACGGACGTAGCGCAAAACGATGCGAATCCCCAGCCCCCAGGTAAGTTTGCTGTCTATGAACAGTACCTACGTGTGCCCCATTATCTGGTCTACAGTCGCTATACCAAATGCCTGCGTTACTTTAAGCTGATGGGCACTCACTATGAAGAGCAACCAGTTCAGTCTGAGACTCCCATGGTTTGGTTCCATGATCTCAAACTTGGCTTAGGCTTGTGGGATGGATATTTTGAAGGTCTGCCTGGCCCCTGGCTCCGATGGTGTGATGCCGATGGCACCTGGTATTTAACTGATACTGAAAAAGCCGAAGCCGAGAAGGCACAAGCTGAAGCTGAGAAGGTACGGGCACAGCAACAAGCTAGGCGTCTTGCTCAGCGTCTAAAAGAACTGGGTATCGATCCAGATTTAATTTAGCTGCCCAAGGACTCTCCTGACTCTTGGAGAATCCACCTCACAAAATTGCTTGCATGTCAGCTTTGGCTTCACGGCGGAGTTGTTTAGCAATACGAAACAATTCTTGCCCAGTGTGGAGATAGCTGTCGTCATAGGTAAAGGTAAACCGCTCAATTTCTTCAATGCCGTCTTCGAGATGGTTGAGACAGTAATAGAGGTTTGCAGCTACCTTGGCTGCCTGGGATGGGTTGGGCATGGATTTGAATTTCTGCCTCGCTTTTTCTAGGGACTCGCGACAGTTTTCCAAATAGTCCTGAAACGCTTCCATTAGCTCATCATCAAACGGGTCCGCTGACAGGTTACGAACTTCTGATTTCAGGGGATTAATGATTTTGCCTATTAGGCGGTCAATCGGCTTATAAATACTGCGAATCCATTGGGCGAGGGCATCCTCAGCTTTTTGATAAGCTTTGCGCCGCTGCTGATACTCAGCGCTAATATCGCTGGCCCGTTGAACTCTATACCCATTCCGCTGGGCATCGTAATGTTTACGAGACTTGGGGTCTCCTAGCACTTCATAGGCGGCATTAATTTTAGCGATATAGTCGTGATCGCCATGGCCGTTTGCCCTGCTATCAGGGTGGTGTTGTTTAGCTAAGCGATGGTAGGCCCGTTTAATGTCAGCTTGGCTGGCCGATTCTTGCAGTTCTAGGGTTTTGTAGTGATTAGACGTCGCCATGGCCAGTTTGAAGTGCAGTCTTTATTTTATGCTTTTGGCTTTGACAGCAGGTTCGATTTTATCGGCGGCTTTTCGAATTTCGGGGCCTTCAGGCATTGGCGATATTTATTCTTTGTGCCAGAGCTTAATGGTTTTATCAGAGCTGGCGCTGGCCATAAATTGACCATTGGGGTGAATTGCGATCGCAGTCACCGAATTTCCATGGTCTAAAAACGTCTCCACCAGTTCTCCGGTTTTAGCATCCCAAATCTTGATGCTGCTATCTCCGCCAGCACTGACGACGGTCCGTTGATTGGGTGCGATCGCAACCGCATTGACCTCACGGGTATGGCCCTTCAGCGTGTGGATCAAATTGCCAGACCGCAAACTCCACAGCTTGATGCAACGATCCTTGCTTGCACTCGCAATCAAACGCCCATCGACACTGATGACAACATCATTCACAGAATTCAAGTGACCAGATAGAACCCGAAAAACTTCACCAGTACCCAGCTGCCAAAGACGAATTTTGTTATCAAAACCACCACTGACCACCAGTTCTTCATCGGGGGATATATCAACACAGCGAATCATCCCTGCATTGCCCGACAGCACCTTGGCAAGCTTACCTTGCTCTAAATTCCACACCCCAACGGTACGGTCTTCGCTGCCACTAATCAATATGGAGCTTCGCCGACCAATAGCGACTGAGGTCACATCGTGGCGGTGGCCCTTGAGAATGTGCAATAAGCTGCCTGTACCCGCATTCCACAGACGAATGGTGTCATCATCGCTGCAGCTGGCCAAGATCTGTCCGCGAGGACTAAAAGCCAGCCCATTAATCCCCCGAACATGGCCAGTTAAAGACATGGTCAAGGTGCCCGTCTGTAGATCCCAAATGTTAACGGTGTCATCCAATCCCCCACTGGCAAGCACCATAAATTTGGGGTTGAAGGCCACCGTTGAAACCCATGAATTGTGTCCTTCCAGGGTATGGGTGCAAACCCAATGCGACGGACCACTCCGTGGGCCAGACGTCTGCGATTTAGTCGGTATTCCAGAAGAGATGCGACTCTTAGACGATCCCAAAGAGCCGGTAGAAGACCGACCCAGGCTCATGGGGCCTGAGGGAATACCTGAAACCGGGCCAGATTGCCCCTTAGACACAGGCCCAGATTTTTGTCCTGACATGGGGCGAGACTGCCCTGTCGACACTGGACCAGATCGCCGTCTGCCCGGTACTGCACCTGATCTAGGCTGGCCCGATTTAGGCTGAGAAGTCGATCTCGATTGCGATATCGACCCAGACCGTGGTGCCTTAGAGATCGGTCTATTGCCAGACTGTCTAGGGGGGGGAGCGGTGGGGGGATGCTCTGCTCTAAACTCTGGGCTGAGTTCTTGGTTAATTAGCTGTTCGTTAAGATTGCGGCTGACATCTTGGCCAGTGCTAATGGCATCCGACAACAGGCTACCCGTATCGGCGGGTCGTTGCCGAGTCCAACCTGGCACTGACCGGTGATAGGCTGGCAATGCCTCCAACTCTTGTAAAACTTCTGCAGCAGATCGGTAACGCTCATTAATAAAATCCTTGAGCATCCGATCGAGAATGGCTGCCAGTTCGGGGGTAACAGACCGACCTGCTCCTATTAAATGTTCTTGCCACAGCCAGCGTCCTTCGAGGGGGCTATAGAGCTTTTCAGGCTTACGCCCGGTCATTAGGCAGATGCAGGTTGCTCCCAGGCTATAGAGATCGCTAGATGGATAGGCCTCACCACTGCGCAGTTGCTCAATGGGGGAATAGCCCTCAGTGCCGATGCGAGTCCCCGTATGGTCCTTATCATTGGAGAGTGAAACTTCTAGCTGCTTAGCAATACCAAAATCAATCAGAACTGGTTTATTATCTTTCTGGCGGGAGATAATGTTGGTCGGATTAATATCCCGATGCACAACATTGCGATCATGGATAAACTGCAGCACTGGTAGCAGGTAGTTCAATAACCTACGAACCTTGGCCTCATCAAACGGTCCTTCTTTTTTTACCTCTTGCAGTAGGGTATTCCCTTCAATGATCTGCTGTACCAGGTAAAAATTTCCTTGCTGTTCAAAATAGGCAAGCAGGGACGGGATCTGTGGATGCTCCCCCAACTCGTTTAAACGGACAGCTTCCTGATTAAATAAAGTGAGAGCTTTGTCAAAGGTTTTATTACTGGATTGACGTGCGAACTGCTTAATCACACAGCGCGTATTCAGACGATCAATGTCTTCTGCCAAATAAGTTTTCCCAAACCCCCCTTGTCCCAAGGGTTTTATCGGTCGGTAGCGATTACGAAGTAACTCTGTGAGAGGGCTGTCACAAGACTGACACACAGTGACCCCATCAGGGTTTACTGGCACCAAGCAATCAGGATTTAAACAGCAGATCATCTCAACAGGCAGGACGGCTAACGGTGACGCAAGTGGGAACGCTACTCTACTTTACCTATCAACCCATCTTTAGGGTGGCTGATTTTAGCAATGGCGTAGGTAATTTCCGAGGAGTAAGGAAATTATCCTTGTCAGTCGTATCATTTCTTCATAAAAGCACTGCTTTGGGCACAAAAAGTCAGCCTTTGCAAATAATCAAAATTACAGTGACCCAGGCATTCTATGCAGGCTACTGGTGAGTTATGACAGCTGAACCCTAATCCGTTAAAGGTTATTATTGGGACGTCTCAGATATAGCCTTTATAACAACGTCTATTTCATATGACTGACTCCAGTACTTCAGGGATACAACGTATTTTGGTGTTGGGTGGCACAGGGAGCATTGGACGTGCCGCAGTCGCTGCATTGGTAAAGCGCGGTCACGAAGTCGTCTGTATTGCAAGATCAAAAGCTGGTAGCGGTGGTCAGTTAACAAAAGAGAAAACCGCTCGCCTTTTGCAAGGTGCCGACGTCCTCTTCGGTGACGTTACAAATACTACGTTTCTGGCTGAACACGTTTTCCGAGGACAACAGTTTGATGCAGTACTGTCATGCTTGGCATCACGGACGGGAGAGCCGAAAGATGCCTGGGCTATTGACTATCAGGCCCATGCAGACGTTCTATCCTTGGCGAAAGAATCTGGAGTGACGCAGATGATACTATTATCTGCAATTTGTGTGCAAAAGCCACGGCTTGTATTTCAGCATGCCAAGCTTAAGTTTGAACAGGAGTTAATAGAATCGGGGTTAACCTACTCTATTGTTCGACCGACTGCATACTTTAAATCACTGGTCGGACAGGTAGATCGGGTAAAAAAGGGGAAGTCTTTTTTGCTGTTTGGTGACGGCAAGCTAACCGCTTGCAAGCCGATCAGCGATGCTGACTTAGCTGAGTATATGGCAGATTGTTTAGAAGACGTTTCACTACAGAACAAAGTGCTGCCTATCGGCGGACCGGGACCCGCAATTACGCTGTTGGATCAAGGGGAATATCTTTTCAAGATATTGGACCGCAAACCAAGCTTTAGGAGCGTACCAGCTTCGTTATTGAGCGGGGTGGCGGCGGTTTTGGATGGTCTAGGTAAGGTTGTACCGCCGTTGGCTGCAAAGGCTGAGTTAGCGCGGATCGGACATTACTATGCGACAGAATCGATGTTAGTGCTCAATTCTGAGACGGGGCTCTACGATGCTGATGCCACACCTGAAACAGGTAGCGATACGCTATTTGAGTATTTGCAGCGCCTTATTGACGGCAGCGAAACTGCTGATCGCGTCGATTACGACTTGTTTTAAGGCTCATTAGTTTTCAAGACCTTATGTCAATTTATCGATATGCCATACCTTTATCAGCTAGAAACTCAGTCAGCAATGTCGAAGGGCGATCGCAAACAGGCGGTGCAAAACAGTATTTCTACTTACGATAAAGGTGTGACTTTGCTGATGTGGGCAGCCACACTCATGGGTGTTTTGATTGAGAAAAACGTAACCATCCTGAGAAGCTAGAAGAGAATATATCTGGTTATGCCAAAAAGATTGTTGGTCAGTATGAACTTCTAGAAGAGTAATTTATTCTTGAATAACCCAACTCGCTTCAGCAGCTAGCTGATTTCTAACTCATCACCATGATTGAATCGATTCACATCAAAAACTACAAATCGATTCTAGACCTGTCCTTTGATGTGGGACGTGTCAATGTGTTGATTGGAGAAAATGGTTGCGGCAAAAGCAACATACTAGAAGCTCTTGTACTTACTGGTGCTGCTGAAGCAAATAAGCTTGATAATGAATTTCTTGCCAATCGTGGCATCAGGGTAACGGCACCAGCTTTAATGCGTTCTGGATTCAATCAGGGTAAGAGTAAGGTTATTGAGGTTACTGTTAAGTTTTTGGGTCAAGATTATGTACAAGATTACACGCTTGAGCATGATGACAAACCCTATTCCAGTTGGAAGTATCTCCAAGTATGGAGTGATTTAAAAAACTTCTTGAATGCAGCTCATATAATTCCAGCTTCTCATTCTGTCAAAAATATTGATGAAACTGAAGTTGTTATGTCTACAGTTTCAGAACAACTATATGAAAAATTCGAAGATATTAGGCAAAAATCACCTAAACGATTTTTAGAGGGAATGATTATCTATTCACCCGAAGAAACCTCACTGAGAAACTTTCATCAAGATAGTCAAATTGAGCCTCTAGGAATCTATGGAGAAGGCTTGTTCAAATTACTTAAAGTTCTTAGTGAAGAGGAATCTAAAATTCCACTAGACACACTCCGAACATCTTTAACCTTATTAGACTGGTTTGAAGATATTGATTTTGTCGATACAGATATAAACGTTTTAGATGAACTAAAAGTTATTCTTTCAGATCGCTTTATAGGCTCAAAGTTTGACCAACGAAGTGCGAATGAAGGGTTTCTGTTTATCCTGTTTTATACTGCATTAATGGTTTCTAAGGACACGCCTAAAATATTTGCTATTGATAATGTAGATGCCTCTTTGAATCCTAAACTCTGCACGAAAATTATGACTGACATTGCTCAGTTAGCTAAACAGTTTGATAAACAGTGCTTCCTGACTACACATAATCCGGCTATTCTTGATGGTTTAGATTTGGGAGATGATGAACAGCGATTATTTGTAGTCTCCCGAAATCGTAAAGGACACACTCGCATAAAACGAATTACAGTTGATAGCAAACCTATCTCATCAACAGGAGAAGAGTTAAAACTATCTGAAGCGTTTCTACGTGGCTATTTAGGTGGACTGCCGAAGAATTTCTAAACCGCTTAGACTATTATCCCATGGCAGAGTTTGCACTAATTTGCGAAGGCATTACTGATCAAGTCATTATTACAGATATCTTATGTGGCTTTTTTGATAATGAAAATTTAGACGAAGATATTTCGCCGCTTCAGCCTCCCTATGATGCCACTACAAAGAAGCAGAAGGATTTCGGTGGTTGGCAGATGCTCCTTGCTTATTTGAAGTCATCTAAGTTTCGCGATGCTATTTTGAACAATCGCTATGTCGTAGTCCATATAGACTCGGATATCTCTCCAAGCGAAGGCTTTGATGTCAAGCATACTGATGAAGAGAATGAAGACCTGTCTGTTGAAATATTAATTGAAAGGATTATTTCTAAGCTGGCTGAGATTATTAATACCAACGCACCTGATTTTCATCAAAACTACAAAGAGAAAATCATATTCTGCATCAGTGTTCACTCTATTGAATGTTGGCTCTTGGCTCATTATCGTTTGCGACCTTCCAAAAATCCCAAAATCAAAGGCTGCGAAAATGCGCTAAAGCGTACTTTGGGGAAGCGATATGGACAAAAATGCGCTAAAGCCTTTACCAAAAATTATCACTACTATCAACGATTAAGTGAACCTTTTCTGGAACGTAAATCCCTTCAGTTTCTAGCTTCACAAGAACCGAGCTTTCAGGTGTTTTGGAATTACCTAGAGTCCGCATTTGAAATCAAACCGGACTTGAAGACGTTGCTCATAGAATCAGATTCCACCTTGGAGGGCTTAGACCTGACACGGGATAATTCATCTGAGCGAGAGGTAGATCTATAAGAGGTGTTTTGTAAAAGCAGGCTAGCAATAATGCAGATTTTATTGGTGGATGATGAGGTAGAGCTGACTGAACCGTTGAGTCGAGTATTACAGCGTGAAGGGTACACCGTACAAGTGGCTCATGATGGTGAAACTGGTTATGAGTTAGCAGCTAATAGCCAGTTTGACTTACTGATTCTGGATTGGATGATGCCAGGGTTGAGTGGGTTGGATATGTGTCGGCAGTTGAGAGAGCACCACTTGACCACCCCAGTTCTTTTTCTCACTGCAAAAGACACTCTGGATGATCGTGTAGAAGGTCTTGATGCTGGAGCAGACGACTATTTAGTTAAACCTTTTGAACTGCGGGAGTTGTTGGCCAGGGTGCGGGCGTTGTTGCGTCGTCCCCCCATCCGCGAAGAAACTCAAATAACAACTTTACAGTATCAAGATTTAACTTTAGATAGCACGAATCAAATTGCTAGACGGGGTGGTGGAATTCTGCCGGAACGTATCATTGAGCTATCCGAAAAAGAAGCTCAGATTCTTGGCTATCTAATGCAGTACCCTGATCAGCTACTGACCCATCAGCAGATTTATGATGCTGTCTGGGGCACAAGCGGTCAACCCAGCAGTAATGCCCTTGCGGCTCAGATGCGTTTGTTGCGCCGCAAGGTAGAACATGATGGTGAAGTGACCTTAATTCATACGGTCTACGGTAAAGGGTATCGATTTGGCTCTCCATCGGAGCCTGTGTAGAAATTACTAAGCGCAATGTGACTCTTCTCAATGACCTCTAAAACCGCTTAAAACTCAGTGGGTGAAATCTGAATCGTACGTTCATTAAGCTGCCTACCATAGCTGTTGACAACAATATTAGCCTCACTAGAGGTAACAGAAATCCTATAGCTTTTGTGATACCGAGGCGGAACCGAAGCATCGCGAAATCTATAGACGATCTTAGTTACAGTCATAATATGCTGGATACAGCGAGGTACCCAGCATATTAACCTATCAAAGGTGGCATCTTGACCTGAATTGCGGTTCTATCAGCGTTATTCAGCGGCGGGCATATGATCACCATGGTCCATACCCCCATGATCCATGCCACTGTGGTCCATGCCACTGTGGTCCATCATCAATTCCATGCTAGTGGGACCAGATGCTTTGAGTCCCATGGATACTAGACCAGATGTTAATAGACCCATGGTGACAAGGCCGGTTGACAGTACCCCCATGGAGATGATGCCGATGGAAATAATACCGTGGGAAATGACGCCAATAGAGATAACGCCATGGGCAGAAATTCCGACTGCAACGATGCCATGAGCACCGATCCCCATGGAGAAAAGCTTTCTTTTCTTGCGCGGGGTTAAAGGTTCTGTAGTGGGGGTGCTGTCTATCACAGGTCGATGCATAGAGTTAACCCAGCGATAGTAGTGCCCTAGACAAGAATATGTCAAAAGACAGCCTGTCATAGAAGCGCAGCTTCCCCCTTCAGTATCAACCTTTAACGCCGCTGCTAGCCTCGCTAGGCACAATGTAACGCTGCATAATCACAAAAAAGAGCAGGATTGGGGCAGTGGCAATGACGGAACCAGCCGCAATTAAGCGCCAATCTAGGGAGAAGCTGCCGGCTAAGCGGGCAACTCCCAATGGGAGGGTGTAATATTCAGGTCGATTGAGCACGAGTAGCGGCCACAGGAAATCGCCCCAGGAGCCAATAAAGACGAAAATGGCTAAGGTTACCAGGGCTGGACGCACAGAGGGAATCATAATGTGCCACCAGATGCCGAGCTCTGAGCACCCATCAATGCGGGAGGCTTCTTCAAGTTCTTTGGGCACGTTCTGAAACGCCTGACGCATCAGGAAAATGCCAAACGCAGAGGCAATGGCTGGAAAAATCACGCCCAGATAGCTATTGGTGAGGCCCAGCTGTACGGTGAGAATGTACAGCGGAATCATCACAATTTGGAACGGGATGAGAATAGTGGCAACTATCAGTGAGAATATCAGCTCTCGCCCGCGAAAGTTCAGCCTGGCTAAGGGATAGGCTGCTAGGGAACAGAACAGTAAGTTCAAAACTACTGTAATGGTCGCAATCAGAGTGCTGTTAAAGAAGTAGCGACCAAAGGGATTAGTCTGCCATACGTTGACAAAATTGCTAAAGGTCGGCTCTTGGGGGATAAACCGAGGTGGGAATTCGAAAATGTTTTCGGTACCTGATTTGAAAGCGGTGCTAATCAGCCAGAGGAGGGGAAGCAGCATTGCGATCGCAATTCCCCCCAAAAGCGCATAAATCAAGACAACTTCCCACCAACGCTTTTGCTTTAGCATGGTCTATCCCCTTAGCCAAACGAGCGTTTTTGCATGAGCCAAAACCCAGCAAAAGACTCCGAGTCAGGATTATCTTGCACCGCCACAAAATGCACCTGATTCGCCTCCTCCTTAGCAGCCATGAACCTTTCAGCTTCCTGCTTCAGTTCAGGCCGATTCAGACTGGCCATAATCCAAGTGTCATTGCTGCCAGTTTCTAGCAACAGCTGGGATATCTGATCGATTTGCACATCCAAATAAGCCATCTCCAACCCTGACATCCAGCCCGCTAATGGCAGTGCTCGTTCTGAAAAAATCAGGATGCCAGGCACCATGGTATCAGGACCAATACCAGCCAGTTCCAGGGGAAACGCCTCACCAAAGCCAATCTCCCACTCCGGCATATCGGCAAATTCCTTCGCTGGCAGGCTGACCATGGCCCAGCGCTGCCCTATTAAGGCATCAGGTAAAGGTCGAGCAACTTCCACAGGTTGCACTGTCGCAGGTGATTTCCCCTCCTGGTAGCCAGGTTGCTGGGGATAAAAATTTTCCTGCCGGTCTTCAAGCCAGGTCTGTAGAGTCAAGGTACGACGACTGAGACGAGCCGAAACACCCAGCTCATCACAGGCACGCTTGATCATGTTCTGCATCTGATAGCGAAAGAAGCGAATCTGTGTGGGAGATTCTCCTGCTTTTTCAATAGCCTCCTCTATCGCCTGTTGTAACTCAATGGAGTTAACCTGCTTGTTCGAAAGAAATTTACTGTAGCGAATCCTAGAGCTATCAGCAACGGATTGTGCCCCATCACAGAGAAGCACTTCCCATCGTTTTTTTTGATTGTCATCTAAGACCGGGCGCGAGTAAAAATCCAGTTCCCATACGCTACCCATTAGCCGTCTTGCTCCGCCAGTAGTTTGCCTGGATCTGCAGCTCGTTCAGGAGCTTCAGCCATTAGTTTATCAGCCTCTTTAAGAATCTCGCCAGGATACTTTTCTAACACCTTGGTGGAAAGGCTGATACGACCTCTCTCTTCATCCAGGTTAAGTACCACCGCCTTAACCGGCTGTCCTACTTCAAAGACGTCGCCAATGGAGGGCACAAAACTCTTGCTGATTTGCTTAACATGGAGCAGACCTCGCACACCATCAAAATCAACAAACACACCAAAGGGTTTAATGGAACCGACTTTGCCATCGATCAGCTGACCTGGATTGAGTTGACCTAAAGCAGTGGTGCGAGCCGCATTACGGCCTGAGAGCACCAGCTTATTATTTTCTTCGTTAACTTCTAGAAATGCGACAGAAATTGTGTGCCCTACCAATGTGGTCAGGTCCTCAGGAGGGTTCACCAGATGAGAGCGAGGGACAAAACCACGCAATCCTTCCACATCTGCGATCACGCCCCCCTTATTCGTGCCAGTAACAGTAACATCAAGGATGTCTTTATTAGCTTCACGTTCTACCAGGTGGACCCAAACTTCCTTAATTTCTAATTTACGAATGGACAGAATTACCTGACCGTTGGCATCCTGATCACGCACAATCAAAAACTGCCGTTCACTGCCAATGGGCACTGCTTCTTCGAGAGTGACGCTAGAGCTAACGGAGGCTTCACGGGCGGGAAGGAAGGCTGCTGCTTTACCACCAATGTCTATATAAGCACCATCGTCAGTATGGCTATCCACTTTGCCCGTAACAACTGCTCCCTTTTGGAAGTTAAAGTCATGTTGATCAAGGGCTTTGAGAAAATCGTCAGCAGAAAAGGTCAACGGTCTATGGCCTGTCAGGGCAGGCTCCCATAAAAAAAGTCAGTTTTTCAAGTGTAAGCTAATTTTCGCTTACCGAAATCTTAATTTTTAGGTGTGGTAAGACGTAGGCTGGGTGCAGCCATTTGGTTTGCCCTTTAAGCAACTATAGAAAACGTTAAAACCCAACACACCCAACTCTTAATAAAAGAACACCGTAATCAACCAATCTTCTCGGCAAATAATGCCTTTACCTTTTCCCAAGCATCGGCGGCAGCATCGGGATTGTAGCTACCGCGCCGATCGCAGAAAAATCCGTGGGCGGCACCTGCGTATTCAAAAATTTCATGGTCGATATTGGCCGCTTGTAGAGCTGAACGTATTTGCTCAACTGCTTCAGTCGGAATAGAGCCATCTTCGGTGCCAAAGAAGCAGTAAAGGGTGCCGGTAATGTGTGGGGTGCGATCTAAAGCAACAGGGCCAGGGCCAAAGGCCGTGTCGGGAATACCCGCGCCATAGAAGGATGCGATCGCATCCGTATCCCTCAGAGTGGCTGCCAAATAGGCCACATGGCCACCAAAGCAAAAGCCAATACAGCCGACACCACCATCTTTTACCTGGGGCAGGGTCTTGGAATAGTTGATAGTGGCTTGGATATCGCTAAGTAGTTCATCAGCTTTGGTTTGCACCTTATACTGACGGCCCACCTGAATATCTTCAGGCGTATAACCAGTTTCAAAGCCAGGGGCCTGTCGATGGTACAGCGCGGGGGCAAGGGCGACATATCCTTCTCTGGCGATCCGTTCGGTCACATCGCGAATGTGGCTATTGACTCCAAAAATTTCCTGTAGGACAACGACTGCACCAAAAGGACCATCACCGTCGGGCATGGCGACATAGACCGGTAGCGTAATATCATCGCTTCTGACCTCAATGGTTCGAGTCTCAATCGTTGGAGTGGTCATGGTTCCATTGCTCTAGTTTATCGCTCTTATTCTGCCGCCCCATGGCCTCTTTGTCCCTTGCACATCTGTCAACGGTACCTGAGGGTATGGCAGTGAGGCATGCCATCAATATTCGGGTTCCCAATGACAAGTCAGACCAAAGATCATTTATTAAGCAGCACCTCGACTGTGAATTTTTGTTTCCTATGACAGTTAAATGACAATTGTCACATCTCAAAACCCGGTTTCGCGAGTAACCTCTATGTAATGTTGGGTAGCCTGGTTGTGGTTTGAGCTATTTCTAGGTGCCAGACCACATAAATTTTCTTATTAGACGGCAACTGAGCGCGATCTATGGTGCAATTTCACATTCAGACTGATAGCGAAATTCCAGCTTCTACCCAGCTTTACGATCAGATTTGGTTTGCGATCGCATCCCGCCAATATCCACCTGGATATCGGTTGCCCAGTACCCGTCAGTTGGCCATGCAGACAGGGCTACACCGCAATACCATCAGTAAGGTATATCGCCAGCTGGAGGAAGCCGGAGTGGTCGAGGCTCAGCCCGGCTCTGGTATCTATGTGCGCACCCAGGGCAGCGTAGAAATTGACAAGCCCCGGTCACCGCTACTGGCCCAGTTCCCGAAGGCCCAGGAACTGGTAGAAAGCAGTTTGGATGAATTGCTGCGTCAGGGGTGCTCTTTGCATCAGGCCCGCGAGCTATTCTTGGGAGAAATTGACTGGAGGCTACGCTGTAGTGCCCGAGTGTTGGTCACCACCCCCCGTCAGGATATTGGTGCAGGTGAGCTGATGGTGCGCGAACTGGAGCAGGCACTACGAATTCCCGTACAGCTAGTGCCCCTAGAAGAACTGGAGGATGTGCTGTCCCAAACACGTTCCGGGACCGTTGTGACCAGCCGCTACTTTATTAATGAAGCAGAAGCGATCGCAGCGCCGAAGTCTGTGCGGGTTATCCCCATCGATATTTACGACTATGCAGAAGAGCTGGGCCAGCTAAAAGAACTCCCCAAAGATACCTGTCTAGGCCTAGTCAGCCTCAGTTCAGGAATTCTCCGAGCCGCTGAGGTACTCTCCTACAGTTTGCGTGGCGATGAGATTCTGGTAATGACAGCCCAAACCGAAGATGAACAAAAACTCTCGGCGGTTGTGCGCAGTGCCCAAACCATCGCTGCCCTAGACAAAGCCAGCTTCCCAGCCATTAAAGAAGCCTTGCAAGCGGCTCGAGAAGATATCATCCGCCCACCCAAAGTGTTCTGCTGTGAAAACTATATCGGTGAGAAATCCATCGAAGTGTTAAAGCGAGAATTGGGCCTGGATTAATTAGACGTCCCAGTCAAGTTGGCAGCGTCTACAGCATCAGATGTCTGTAGCTGTTTCTTAAGTAAAGCCACTTGCTCTTCTTGGGGTTGAGCATTTAGAAATAAAGACTCAATAATGTCTGCCTGTTTCTTAAATATTGCCTGTTCATGAGGTAGGAGCTGTTCCAGGATTGTTTTGATAATTGTTTGTACCCCAAAGTTAACCAGCTCCCATTGAACATCAGTTAATGAGAACACCTGTAGACATAGCGGCAAGAGTTGTTTCTCGATCACCGATGCACTATCCTCCAAAACACATAGCCAAATGTAAGCCTGAAACATATTTAGATCACGTAGGCTAGAGGCTTGAACAGCCGCAGATTGGATTCGGCCTTGACTACTAATATGCTTAGGGAACGTTTGTAGCGCCTGCTGATAGGTATATGCCGAGATTGAGCTTACCTGCGGCATCATTTTTCTTGCTACAGCGAGTGACTGCGTCATATTGGATGTGGATGGCATGATTGAACAGATGCGTTGCCATGGCATACACATCAACTCGTCTAAGACATGTAGATAGGGAACTAACCAAGTGCAATCATAGGGAGTGAGATGACTTAAAATTCGTTTTCGGGTCAGATGTAGTTGGGTTGTCATAAACCCAACTAGATGATGATTGACAGATGAAAAATAGACAGCTTTGAGTTCGCGCAATAGAGGACCCACCGTCAGCATCAAGCTTACAAAGTGGGGAATGACCAGGTCTACGGCCTCTAGCCGCCTCTCCTCTGAGTCAATCACGTGTATATAGTCAACAATAGGTGAAAAGATAAAAGATTTTTCGTAGGAGTCAATTAATACTGCATAAATTTGCTTAATTTTAATGCTGAGTTCCTGTAATTCCCAAATATCAGGAAACGGCGAAAGTTTTTTTGATAGAAGTTGTTGTGTGTCTACCGCTGCTAGAGCACAGTCCGATTCTAAATGATGATTAATATTAAAAGAGGTAGCTTGGCGTGCATCATCGGTGATTGATGATCGAAGACGCTGCTCAACATGATATCTAACGTGATGAGAAATCTTATCGAACTCTGGTAGGTACCGGGCAATCCATATCTTCAGTAGTTCATTGTTGATGTCAGCTCCTGCAGCTTTAAAGCGCTTGAACTCATACATGCTGAAGAAAATTTAATGTGCTAATTATGATCTACGCTGCGATATATTGCTTTTCTAAAATGTTTAGCAACTATCCTCTCAGCGTAGACCTAAGGGTGTATAAAGTTGTTGGCGCAACTAAACTACATCCGTAAATTCTTTTCAATCTGGCGTAGTTTAATCCGAGCTAGACCTAAATTAGACTTCTCTCGATCCATCACGAGGTAAAAGAAGACACCTTCAGCTAAATCACATATACGCAGCAAATGATATTGGTTTGTAAGAGTAATTAGGATGTCTTCAATGGGTGATGTAATCCCCAGTCCGTCACGAGCTCTATTTTTAGCCTTAATCACTTCGGCGTTGAGAGCAACGGCTTGTTCTAACTTAATAGAGGAGAAAGCTTGTTCATTCCGACTAGCTTGTCCCAGTGAAAAACCTGTACTCCAATCTCCAATAGCGGCTCCGACAGTACCGTCGATATTTAGAGCACTTTGAATAGATTCTTTAATATTGTCCATATACGGTGAATAACCTCAATAATGATCGTTCAAGTTACAGATGGGATATGCGTGAGTTCTAATAAATTAAATTACTGCAACAACTTTCGAGAGGCCACAGTTATTCTGATCATTAGAACAAAGAGATTTAGATGTTGCACAGTAAATGCACCGACTGCTGCCATTTTTCGATAAATATTATTCTCTCGCTGCATGCTTAATCGCATAATCTAGCTTATATATTGAGAATTCTCTATCTTTTATCAGCTTGTCAGTTTGTTAGAAAGCCAGCAATATTCTAAGAGTCATCTTATTTGTGTCTTAACATATGGACATCATGATTTAAAGTTTAGGCTAGTTACCCCATAAAAAACCTGTTTTCAAGGCCCAAAACCCTTTTCATGAAAGAAGCTTCAGAATTAAATGAGATCTCTCCCATGAATCTCATGGACAATAAAGTTTGGCTCAATCGGCGTTTCAGGGAGTTAGACAAGCAAGGTGCTCAATAGACTACCCAGCAAGGCTTTCCCTCTTTTTCTAGCATTATGCACAAATTCAAAGAACCCCAAATAGATCGGTAATTTTTCTTGTGAGATCCCTCGATGAGGTCTCAACCATGACCGCAGCAATGACCAGAAACCTTCCATCGTATTGACATGGACTTCACAGAAGCCATCTCCATCGTCATCTCGGGCATATTCTCCGGCACTGTGGCAAACACTCTTGTGAGCATAGCCCCAAGTTTCTAAACGAGCATAGATGTCATACTCGTCGGTATAGATGAGGGTGCCCGGTTTCACCATGGACTGAATGATGGGCTTGATGGTTTGTTGTTGAACATTTGCCAGCATTTTAATCACCACTTCTCCACCTCGCTGAATCATCCCGAAGATCGGCGGTTTTTCCGTTTCGAGCGTACCGCGCCCCCGAAGCCCTTTGAGTTTACCGTCTGCGTCCCTTGCGCCCTTTTTTTTAACCTGCTCTGGTTGCCCCTTATGACCGGCTGTCACATAGACTTCATCAAACTCCACCGTCCCTGATAACTGGACTTCTGGGCGCTTGTCGGCCACCGCTTGGCGTAACTCACTCGTCATCTGATGCACGTCATCTTTGTGCAGACTCAACTCGTCGGCAATTTGTTGATTGGAGACATTGAGACCCATCAAATATAAGCATGCTATCCAGGTTTTTAACGGTTGATGACGACCCGCAAAGATGGTGTCGGTTAAGTCATCAAAGTGGCGACCACACTCGCCACAGATATAGCGTTGCCGCGCTGAATAGGTTGCATGCTTCCCTCGTTTGGTAATGTTTTTCGCTCCACAATCAGTGCAGCAAACACCATCGGGCCAACGCATCGTGCGAATAGTCTCGTAGCATTTGTCCTCATCGATTAACTTGGAAAGCGTTAGCATAGGTAGGCTGACCGGGGGCTTTATTCCATGACACTACTCTGCTCATCTTGAATTTAGCAACCTCCCTAAAACAGCTATTGAGCCTAAAGTTTTTGCCGCAGTTAATTTCTTAATTACTTTGTTTTGGCAAAAATCTAGCAAGAGGCTGAGAGAGGAGAATACTATGCGAAATAATTTGGCATTTTTACCGGGCTTTCTGACTGGGTAAAGCTAATGCTAATTGGCAGAGTTGTAGGTAATAACACTGGGATGTCTAATCGCAGGGATGTCTAATCACAGGGAAAGATTTAACTAACGATGCCGATCAAGCTGATGCTACGAGCAGTAACCTTTCCCTGATCGCCGAATCTACAAGAACTGTGTGGGCTCAACGATTGTAGTTCATGCGTGCTTTGCTAACGATGGCTGTACTGTATTCATGTTTAACCAGTTGGGGTCTCCTAATGCTCTATGGTCGGTGGAGGCAGTCACTAGTCGTGATTCGATGCCTACCCAAATTTGAGGCGACACTCTGACAGCCATTTGCTTGCACCGTACCATCAGCTCACAGATGTAAAAGTAATCAGCCAGTGCTTGGGCATCCGTCGGTGATAAATGCCAATCATCGGGAGAAATACCTAGGCTACTAAACCATAGCTTGAGAACTCTGGCTTGAAATATCTGTTTTTGATACTCAGACGTTTCTTGGGTAGGAATGCTGCATTTAAGTGTTTGCAACCCTTTAAGTAGGTCTAAGCAATTGACAGAGGTGAAGATATTAAGGCGAGCAAAGCGTTTAGCGAGGGTGATACCCCGTGCGATCGCACGGGTAATATCTAGATCAGACTTATGGACACGGGTAAGGGCATGGTTAAGGGTTAGCGTCCGTGCCAGATTCATGTCAATCATGCGAGCATGGTCTGGATCGAGGGCCAAGGCTAGGGCGCGAGCCCGTTCGAGGATGTGGGTGCGAGCCAGGTCACGATTGAGTTCGCGATTCAGGGCCAGAGCCAGGTAAATAGCGGATACTCGTTTAGCCACTGGACGAAAGCTACCCAGGGAGTTATTAGTTGATGCGGTTGCCCACTGCCCCAGACGTTGCAGCTTGATAGAGTTAAGGCATTGGTTCGCCTTGTGTTCGAGAGCTTCTAAAAAATGGTTTGCCCCTTGTTTACCGGTCAATAACCCTGGCGTTAACAACAACACTTCGCGCCAGCGCCTATCGGTGGCATGGGCCGCAATCACGCTATCCCAGTGGTGATTATCTGCTAAACATTGAGCCGTGAGATATTCTTGCAAAGTCAGATGAGAGAACGAATAGGCATCTTCAGCACGCTCTACTAAAATACCTTGCTGTACCTCAATGGCTTGTAAGACAGCTTCCCCATCTAGGATTTTGGGTACATTTAGATTGCTAGCCAAAAAGTCTTTAATTTGTGCTGTTAGCTCTCGCCGCGAGAAAAATAAACGATTGGACTCAAAGCCAGCAAAGGCAATTTCAGATAACAGTCCTTCTTCCAGCTCAATACTCAGACCTTCATAGATTTCATCGCGATTGATCCGCTTTTCTGCGGCCCATTCCTCTAAAAGGATACGTAATGCCCGTTGATACAGGCTGCTACGGTTAGCAGGAAATCGCTGTGAGCGGTCGTAAACAAGGCATAGAAAGGTTAACAGTAGGGGAGTGTGGGCTAACTCCTTGGCAGCTCTATTTTTCTCTTCTTGTAATGTCTCCCAGCATCTTTGGCTAGTGCCACGTTCTGCATCTTGTTCACTACTAAACCAATTTTTAATGAATTGCTCGATTTGTTCATTGTCAAAATCGGCCATACCCACATCACTAAAGCGAGTAAAACCACCGTGGTAGGCTGCGGTTCGGCACGATCCTATGAATCGGTTTTGATCATAGCGATCAACAAAATTCTGGATAGTGCAGATAACATTATCGAGATTTGCCGTGGGCACTTCATCCAGACCGTCCAATAAAATCAGCAATTTCCCCTGTCTTAGGGCCTGTTGAACAAATTCAGTAGGGGCAGGAAAACCACAGTGACTAAACTCCTCGGAGATCAGCATTTCAATGTCAATGTTATCGGTCTCAAAGCGTTTCAGTTCCAGTAACACAGGAATCTTTCGATGGTGATATGCTACGTGTTCGTGATGAAATGTTCGTAATGCTTCCAGACCTAACTTACGCAGGAATGTTGATTTGCCTGCTCCGGGTGCACCTAAAACCATCAGATATTGTTTTTCGTTAGCCACATCAATACCAGAACGCTTTTCATTACTGTTGCGTCGGCCAATGGAGCTACGAAATCGAGTTTTTCGATACTGTTGTTCTAACGCCTGAGGAGATTCAAACCCTAGAACATCATCTTCATCAAGAAATTTTACGCCTGTGTAAACCTTTGCAAGGTCTACGGGTTCGCGCATCCCTAACACTTTTAGCTGGCAGTGACGTTGTCTGTATGTATGAACATATTTCCTCGATGCGTTAAAAAATAGGTTGCGTATTTCAGCAACAGCCTGACTGCCGACTCTCGGCAAAAGATTAAATGCAAAGCTGGCAATGCCTTCCGCGACTGGTTCCGCCAGCAGTTCTAAACCGGTCATATTCGTTGATTGTTACGCCATGAACCATTGTGCCAATGTTCTGCATTCTCGGGGAGAGGGGGAAGTGACCTGGTTATCTAAGCTCAGGGGGTAAGACACTTGGTGTTAAGTCGATAGTGTAGGGCTCGTAGACAAGATAGAAGATCCTCGCATACTCAGAAAGTATAGATTGCATTATTCTTCGATTACTTTGTACGTAGGTGATTCTAATTAGTTACAGATGTCGAGACCCCTTCCGTCCCCATTTTTTGGGAAGACTAGCTCCGAAGACCTCCAAGATTGGGGGTTTTGAGAGTGACTTTCAGAGGTTAAACAGCTTGTATATATTTTAAAAGAATTGAACTGAGCCCATTAACTGGAAAATGCAACCTCTGATAATTTTGTTTTTAGGACTGACGAATTTATTGTTGTGAATATTGAGTGTCAGGTTATCAACAATCTCATTGGGTAACTGGTAACAACTTGATATTGTTGCAATTTAAGATCACCTTGCGGAAAAATCCCAGATAAACGGGGATCACTAGGCAAGTACATTCTGAAAATCGTATGCAACGACTAGCAAAGCTCGGGCAGCGACTGCTGCCATGGTTACTAACTGCGCTCATTCTGATGACCGTAGGCGGTTTACCCGCTTTGGCTCAAGGAGCCTCTGCACCACCACGCATGATAACTGTAACCGGTCATGGCCATCACACAGCACCGACTACCCTGGCAGAAATCACCTTAGGAATATCTGATAAAGGCGATAGTGCAAAAGCGACCTACACGCAGCTAGCAAAGCGCACGTCTGCGATCGCAAAAACCTTAAAAACCCGCAAGGTGGAGAATATTAAGACCTCTAATGTTCATCTTGAGCTCAAATATGGTCGTGATGGCAAACCGCAAAAGGATGAGTATGAGGCCTATAGAAACATAGAGTTTCAGGTACCTGCCGATGAAATTGGGGTATTGGATAATGCGATCGCCCTCAATATAGACCGTATTCAAAACATTCGCTATCTAGCGAACGAGAAAGACCTCCTAGCCGCCCGCGATCAAGCCCTAGAAAAAGCAATTACCGATGCCCAAGCCCAAGCTAAAGTAGCCCTCGACCAGCTGGGCTTTAGCCTTGAAGATGTAGTCGATATCCAGGTGAACGATGCCATCACCCAAGCACCGGGAGTTGATGCTGTCCCTAAAGGTGATGGCTATGCCAGCGGTAGTTGGTCTGCTGCTAGCAACCTGGCCGTAGAAGATGGGGAGCAGGCTGTGGATGTGCAAGTGACATTGAAGGTGCAGTATTAGAGACTGGCTGGGCACTCCCCATTCCTCACGCCCTAAATTACTAGGGATCTCACTGCTGCTGTTGCTGTTGCTGTTTCCAGGTGTCAGTTAGTAAGCCAGAATAGCCCCAGTCTTCTTCTTTAATTTCCTGGATGACGATGTGAATGTGCTCGGGCTTTTTGCCTAGAACACGTACTAAAGAATCAGTCACATCCTTGACGAGCTCTGCTTTCTGAGCTCGTGTTGCCCCAGCTGTAATCTGAATATTGACATATGGCATAGCGATAGTTGAGGAGTAATATAGTGGCGAAGGGTGCTGTGTCTATTGTATGTTTTCCCACTGGATTGATGACCGGCTACAGTTGCGATCGCTCCAGCTAACCGATGCTAATGAGCTTTTTGCACTAACCGATGCAAACCGCGACTATCTGCGTCGGTGGTTGCCATGGCTAGATAGAACAACGACATCAGCTGATACCAGAAACTTTATTCGCAATGCGATAGAACAGTTTGGTGATACTGAAGGAGTTGTTGCAGCCATCTGTTACAACAATTGTATCGCAGGCATCATTAGTTACAATCACATTGACTGGGACAACCGCATTGGCCATATGGGCTACTGGCTAGCATCATCCCACCAAGGCAAAGGGATAATGACCCGGTCCTGTCAGTATATGGTTGACTACTCATTTGCCACCCTCTATCTCAATCGCATTGTGATTTGTTGTGCCACTGGCAACAGACGCAGTCGAGCCATTCCTGAGAGATTGGGCTTTACCCATGAAGGCACTGCCTGCGAAGCAGAGTGGCTATATAATCGCTTTATTGATCATGAAGTTTATGCCATGTTGCGAAGCCACTGGCAACGTCACGAAGAGTTTTTATAGGCAATTACCAACAGAGAACAAAGAATTGTTGATGCTGTTGTTGCTTAACGATTGTTAGTCACTGGATAAAGCTCTAAACCATAGCGATAAAGAGCAACGGGGCGATCAATTGCCTTAAAGTAATCCGGATCTTGGGGTGACAAATAGATGGCCGTCATCTGGTCGGCCACAATATGGTCTTCTTGGTAATGATAGGCCGTTGTGTTTTCCACTTCGTTTAAGTACACTGTTGGTCGGCCACCCCGAAAAAACTGTTGAAAAACTTCAGTGGTGATAAACGTATGGTTGTCAGGCTGTTCTACTGCGCGTCCGGTCACTGTAGACACCAGCTGCTGATTGTCCTTTAAGAAGGTAATTTGACGATTGGGATCTTCAGGATCAACGTTAACAGCTTTAACCCAATCATCTCCTAAATATGCTTTGGCCAGACTCATGCCATTAAAAGCGCGATCTGACACCACACCTTCTGTCGTTTTTAATGGCCGATTGAGAAATTTACCCTGGGCAACCCGTGTCTTTTGAAAGTGAATATCCGCTTCAATGGGCATATTCAAAAACTGACGATTCCCTTCAAATCCTGGTGTAATCACCTCTGGGGCGACTGGTGCTGCCATGGCCAAAAGCGTTGAGGTCATCCGCCATGAACCGTCCATCCAAGCTGGGTAGACCAGGTCTCCTGCTGATGGCTGTACAGGTGGTTTGGTGGACCACTGGGGAAATGCCGAGACTCGCTCAGCCAGGGGGGTGGCCATGGCCTCGCCACTACACAGCAGCCATACTAAAAATAGCAGTGTGAACCAGACGAGTTTGCGCCGCAGCCGCAGTCGCTGTCGCTGTCGCATTAGCTTCAGAAAAAAACGATGCATGATTGGGTTGATGACCATAGCACCAGTTTAGTCCTATTAATAGCTGGGAAGGCTGAAAGAATCAGGTGACGGCATCATTCAGATGACGGCATCATTCAGATGACGGCATCATTCAGATGACGGCATCATTCAGATGGCTGCATCATTCAGAGACTGCATCAGGAGTAATTCTAAATTATCGACAGTGATTGGAAAAAGCCGCTGTAGCCTTTAGATACGGGCCTGGATGATGAGCCATGGTTAACTGATGGATAATCAAATTTTGCTCAAAGAAGCGCTAACGGATGAGCTGGGTGTGCTCTACGCAAATATTACTCAGCTGACTGATGTAAAGTCCTTGCCAGAGGACGATTTACAACTGCTACGTGGGCTAGTCTCGGTATTGCAGTTTGCAACTCAGCAAATGACGCAGCAGCAGGCCTCGGGTGGCAAGCTAACGGCAGATGTCACTGCTCTAAGGGATAAAGTAGCCCAGCTACAGCAGGAAAATGCGGCCTATCAGAAACAACTGCGGTGGATTCAGGATCAGCTGGCGCTATCACGGACGGCCACTGGCAAAATGCGGCTAAAAGCCACCCTGAAACAAACGCTGGATATTGCGGTGGTGATTTCTGAGGCCAGTAGTGGCAGTATTTTCTTGTTGGATGACGCCAAGGTGGTGACAGAATGTATTCTGACTCGCTCGGGCACCACAGAAAAGGAACGCCATAACCTGGTGGGACAAGTTTTGGAGAAAGGCTTGGCCGGTTGGGTTGTGGAACATCGTAAATTGGAGACGATTGCCGATACCCGTCTAGATAGCCGTTGGATTAGCTTGCCCGATCAGCCTTACAAAGTATGTTCAGCGATGTGTGCCCCGGTAGTTAGTGGCAATCGCATTTTAGGGATTATGACCCTAACCCATTCTGAGCCCAGGCATTTCCAACCACCGATTCCAAATCTGATCGGAGCCATGACCGAGCAGATTGCTTTAGTGTTAGAAAATGCCAAATTGCACAGCGTCAATCGTAAGCTCAATAGCCGCCTGAGTCACTTTAAAGACTTTTGCCATCAGCTTTTAACCACTGAGGTTGTGGGGGCCATGTTAGTACAAAACAAAAAGATTGTTCAAATTAATCAGCAAGCGGCCAATCTGTTAGGGCAAAGGCCAGATGCTCTCATCCACCTACCGTCTATCACTAGCTTGATTGCCTATGAAGATCTAGCCCGAGTCTGTGATGCACTGCGTCAGTGTTATACCAACCGAAATCAGCCGATATCCCTTGATTTTGGTATTACCCATAAAAATGGCCAGGTAATCGAGATCGCAGCCCAAGCCATAGCCTTTGAGTTTGAGGAGCAACCAGCTGTACTATTGCTGCTGAATCAGGCGGATTGAGTCACCGACTCTTCACTCCCCCTTTTCTCTACAATATACTCAGCTTTTTCCCATACTCTCGTGCTCACTCCCCCCAGCCGTCCAACCACTATTAAATTCCTCAAAAGCCCCACGTCCCAAGCATGGATTGAGCAGGCTTTAGCCAATTTAGATGAGGTGATGCTGGACCATTCCCACTGCGAGCGTAAAGCTGCCGGAATTGCCATCAAGCTAATGTTTTTGTACCCCGGCGACGAAGCATTGGTGGCGGCGCTAACGGATATTGCCCAGGAGGAGCTAAGCCATTTCAAACAGGTCAACCAGTGGCTAGAGCGTCGAGGTGTGTCTCTACGGTCTCTAGCAGCAGGCCCTTACGGTTCTAAGCTGCGCAAGCATGTGCGCCCCAATGATCCTGAACGCAAGCTGGATCTGTTGCTGGTTTCAGCCTTAATCGAAGCCCGCAGCCATGAACGCCTGGGTCTGTTGGGAGAACATTGCCCCGATCCAGACCTGGCCAAGTTCTACCGCAGCCTGATGGCATCCGAAGCTCGACACTACGGCGCTTACTGGGTACTAGCCACCAATGAATTTGGCTCTGATGTGGTCACACCCCGATTAGAAGAATTAGCGATCGCCGAGAGCGAGATTTTGGCAACGCTGCATCCAGCCCCTAGGGTTCATAGTTGATAGGGAAATAGAAACTATGCCCATGCCCCTATAACTCTCCCTGTCATCCCTATGCACACCACCTTCAAATCCTTTCTCATCCGCGACTGGCAACCGGCTGACCGAGCAGCCGCAACTGACCTGGTTGGCCAAGTTTTAACTGACTACGGGCTCCAGTGGGAACCGGAGGGCGCGGATATCGATGTGGTGCAGGTGGAAACACACTACCAGCATGGTGAATTTTGGGTAGTAGAGCAGGCGGGGAAAGTGGTCGGTACAGCGGCTTACCTGCCGATTGAGCGGGGTGAGCAGGCGGTAGAGATTCGTAAAATGTATTTGCTGCCGATGGCCCGTGGTCAGGGATTAGGGCGATTTTTACTAGGTCAGCTAGAAGCGACCATTGCAACCCGTGGTTTCAAAGAAATCTGGCTAGAAACAGCTACGGTTCTCAAAGAGGCCGTTCGTATGTACGACAGTTCAGGGTATCTGCCGGAAACGGGTGTGGAAACAACCCGCTGTGACAAGGTTTATAAGAAACGTATCGCGCCGTAGGGGCTGCCCTCGTGGGTGCCTTTCAATATGCATTGCCATCAGTCAGAGTTTCCGATAAATCGCTATAATCAGTCGGGCTAAATTTCATTGCCCATGTTTGGGCAGGGGCACGCTCTTGCTCCCATTTTTGGGGTAGGTACAAGACCGTGCCCCTATATACATGTATCCTAATTATCTACCTGCTTGTGATTGCAGTTTATCCCGGTAGCTTTGATCCAGTTACCTTGGGTCATCTCGATATCATTACCCGTAGCAGTGGTCTATATGATCATGTGATTGTGGTAGTGTCACGTAACCCGATGAAAAACCCGATGTTTTCTATCGAGGAACGGCTGGGCCAGATTCGGCAGGCAACGGCGCATCTCACTAATGTAGAAATTGATAGTTTTGATGGTCTGACGGTAAATTACGCCCACAAACGTAATGCTAAAGTCTTGATTCGGGGTTTGCGTGTACTATCAGACTTTGAGAAAGAACTGCAAATGGCTCATACTAATAAGACCCTTGCAGATGATCTTGAGACTGTCTTTTTAGCGACGTCTACTGAATACGGCTTTTTAAGCAGTAGTCTAGTAAAAGAGATTGCAAGGTTTGGCGGAGCTATCGGTCATCTTGTTCCTGATCATGTTGCCCACGATATTCAGAAATGGTACGGCAAGAACCTCCCCTAAACGACCCTAGGCTGGTGAATGACCCCAGGCTGGTGAATGATCCTAGGTTAAATGGCCAAGCTGCCCAGGTTGATGATGTCCTGGCTCAGCAGCAGATTGGCAAGGCCGGGCCTGCGCCTATGGCAGGGTTTGATATTCAAGATGCCCTCAATCAAATTGAGGAGTCTGTGCTTGATAGCCCTCGCCTCCCAGTCATGGGGCGCACCATGATCAATGAAGATGATCTGCTCGATCAGCTAGATGCTGTGCGGTTAAATCTGCCCAGCGCGTTTCAGGAAGCTCAGCAATTAGTAGAGCAGCGTGATGACATCCTCAACGAGGCTGAGCGATACGCTCAGAATATTGTGACGGCTGCTGAAAAGCAGGCGGCCACGATTCTGAATGAAACGTCAATTTTGCGACAGGCTGAGCAGCAGGCCCAGCAGTTGCGATTACAGGTGGAGCAGGAATGTGCGGCGTTGCGATCGCAAACCATGCTCGAAATAGAGCAACTGCAAACCCAAACAAAGCAAGAATGTGAAGATCTGCGCCAAAATGCGATCGCTGAATGCCATGCTATCCAGACAGATGCTGATACCTATGCCGATCAGGTATTACAGCGCATGGAAACCCAATTTAGTGAGATGCTTGGCGTGATCAGTAACGGTCGGCAGCAGCTTTACGAACGGCAGCAGCGAGCTCGACAGACCGCGCCACCGTCAATGCCAGCGGCGAGCGATGTTGTTGCTCCCCCTAATCCCTTGAATCGTTGTCCGGCCACCCAGCGACCGTCTTCTACTCAGCAATCCTATATCCAACCCCCTCAACAGCAGCCACCGACGCGCTCCCCCCAACAGCAGCCACCGACGCGCCCCCCCCAGCAGCCACCGCGTCCCCAGCAGCGTCCGCCCCGTAAGTTCTAACCCACATGATTGGCTATCTCAAAGGGAACTTGGTCGATATCCAACGGCTGACAAATGGTCGTGTCATTATTACCGTGGATGTCAATGGCGTTGGCTATGAATTACAGGTAACTGCTCGGGTGATGGGTAATCTACCCCCCATGGGCGACCCAGTGCAGGTTTTTGCCCACTTACAAAATCGAGATGACCAGCCAGTACTGTTTGGTTTTGGCTCGCGGGCAGAGCGAGATGTTTTTCGTTTGGCCATCAGCGTTAGTGGCATTGGCCCCCAAATGGGCATGGCCTTGCTCGATACCCTGAGTTTAAATGACTTAGTTCAAGCCGTTGTGGCTGGGAATGCCCGCATTTTGTCCCAAACGCCCGGTGTCGGCAAGAAAACGGCTGAGCGCATAATTTTAGAACTGAAAACTAAGTTGGCCGAATGGCGACAGCAGGCTGGGCTAATTACCGCTCCTACAGGAGGTCCAGTGTCCGTCGTCCAAGAGGATGTAGAAATGACGCTATTGGCTCTAGGCTACTCTAATAGTGAAATTACTAAAGCGTTGCAAGCCGTAGGGCAAAGTAAAAGCCTCAGTAAAAACGCTGACACTGAAGCCTGGATTCGTGAAGCGATCACCTGGCTCAGTCAATAAAAAACCTGTCAAAGGTTGTAACGAAAATACGAGGCCCGTAATGATACCTGATAGCGTTATTAAACACACTTTTTGTATCAAATAACACCGTTTTCCATACTTGATAGGAGAGCATCCTGTAGATACCCAAGCAGGATAAGCAGGTTCAAAGTCATCAGCGCCAGGAGTTTATGAAACAAGTTATTGCAGTTATTCGGTCCACCCAGCTAGATAAGGTCAAAGAAGCCCTTGTCAATTCAGGAATTGTGGGTATGACTGTTGCTAATGCCCGTGGTTTTGGTCGTCAGAAGGGACAGACCCAAAAATATCGTGGCCAAACCTATAAAGTCGATTTTCTTCCTAAAATACGGTTAGAAATTGCCGTTGCCGATAACCAAGTAGATTTAGTTATAGACACCATCACTGAAGCTGCCCGCACAGGCGACATCGGCGATGGCAAGATCTTTGTACTGCCCATTGAGGCCGCGTATCGTATCCGCACAGGTGAACGAGATGATGTAGCGTTGTCTAGTTCTGAAGACTAAAACTCCCTACTCCACTCCCACATTCTTCAGTGCTGCCTGGGCTGCTTTCTTTTCCGCATCTTGTTTGCGTTTTCCCTTGCCTCGGCCATAAAGTAATCCTTTCACACGCACTTCAGCGGTGAATTGTTTGGCATGGTCTGGACCACTGGCAGCAATAATTTGGTAGGTAGGAACTTCGCCAAGCTGCTCCAATGACCAGATTTGAAAACGACTCTTATAGTTAACATGAATTGCAGTCTCACTGACGGTATCAGCAACACTGTCAAACATAGGGACTACATAGGCCCGTATGGTTTCAATATTTTGGCCGCTATCCAGAAAGTAAGCTCCAATCAGAGCTTCAAAGGTGCTGCATAGAACTCGCTTGCTATTGCGACTATCGCTATTTTCAGCGCCGCGACTCAGGCACAGGTACTTTTGCAATTGCAGCTGGCTGGCAAAGTAACTAAGCTGATTTTCGTCCACTAAGGCAGCACGTAGTGGGGTCAGTTCGCCTTCGGGTCGGTCAGGGTAGCGCTGGTAAAGATACTCGCCACTGAGAAACGTGAGGATAGCGTCACCCAAAAATTCTAGCCGTTCATTGTCCTCGCAGTCATTTTCTTTAGCGTAGGACTTGTGGGTGATGGCTAACTGCCAAAGATTTTTATCAGCGAAGGTAGGTAAATCAAACGTACTCATGCTTTCACAATAGCGTGGCTAGCTACTTTCTGAGGTGCAAATCACGATTGTTTTTAACACAAAAACAGCGATCGCAGACCTCTACGATCGCTGATTAAGGTCAAGACTTAACAGCAAAGATGACTCATTGTTTCAGTCTTATTCCCACGTGCTTTCAGTCTTATTCCCACGTGCTTTCAGTCTTGTTCACACGTGCATTTATGCAAACGTGAAGTTGTTGCTAGTCAGCGAATTTACATCCACACCCGCTAGCAGTACAGAGTTATCGTTGCCTAAATCAATCAAGGTATCATTACCCACTTGGCTGGCAGCGCCTAACACATCGTGGAATCCATCAAAAATGGCTTCTACATTCAGACTGTCATCCGTCACCGAAAAGTCGGTAACAACATCATTGCCCGCATTGCTCTCAAATCTGAAGGTGTCGCTACCCAGTCCCCCCGTTAGCAGGTCATCATCACCACCACCGTTGAGACTGTCATTACCAGTGCCACCAATAATTTCATCATTACCGAGACCACCAGAGACGACAACATCGCCTGTAGATATCTGAACAAAACGGTCATCACCTGTGCCTAGACGGACTTCCCCATTGAGGGTGCCTGCGTTGAGAATATCTACACTCCCCAGGGCACCATCAGCATCAATCGCCAATCCATTACCACCACTGATGGTGCCAAAGTTTGTAATTTGCCCATCAAAAATAACCCCCGATTCAATTAAGATGCCTGCTTGTTCTTCTGATGCGATGACGCCATTTAGTTCGTTGGTGATATCGCCGCTAAAGGTTGCTTCAGTCAGCCCCGAACCAACAAATAAGCGAATGCCTGCAGGAACGCTGCTGTCGCCTCTACCCTGAATGAGACCACTGTTAGAAATATCGGCTGATAATTCCAGGTCATCAATGCCGTCACCCAGGCCATTGGCTGCACCCACCTGCACTGAAATACCACTACCAGCAACACCTGCATCAATGGTACCCAGCTGGTTATTGATGCTGATATTGTCAGCAGTGCCATCGAGATAGACAGTGCCATTGCGCTGGATATCAGTACCCAAAATGCTGCCTTGATTTACCAGAGTAACGTTATCCCCATCTAAGTTAACGGCTCTGCTACCTGACTCAATTTGTCCAGAGTTAACAATGGAGAGATCGTGGTCAGCATTGCCAATGTAAAGACCATTGCGAGGACCAGAAATCAAGCCACTGTTGTTGATCTGGCCATCAAAGGCGACACCATCTTCAACCACCAGACCCCCTAAAAAGCCCACATTCACTTCCGAGGTAATGGTGCCACGGTTCACAACAGAACCAGTCACCGTGGCTTCAGCCTCCCCTGAACCGTTGAAGAACCGCAGACCACTGGAACCATTGGCGGCTACCCGACCCCCATTAGCAAACACATCGGGGCCGTCACCACGACCTTGTAAGAGACCGCTATTCACAATGTTGATATCTTCACTCACCACATCTCCAGTGGCACCCACTTGCACAGAGATGGCATCACCCAAGTTGCCTTCGCCTGCATCAACCGAGCCCTGGTTATTAACGGTGATATCGTCAGCGGTGCCATCAAGGTAGATCGTGCCATTACGCTGGTTGCCTGTACCGACAATATTTCCTTGGTTAGAGAGCGTGACGTTGTCGCCATCCAGATTGACCACTCTACTACCAGATTCAATTGCTCCAGTGTTAATAATGGAGAGATCGTGGTCAGCATTGCCAATGTAAAGGCCATTGCGAGGACCAGAAATTAGACCACTGTTAACAATGCGACCATCAAAAGCGACACCATCTTCAACCACCAGACCCCCTAAAAAGCCCACATTCACTTCCGAGGTAATGGTGCCACGGTTCACAACAGAACCAGTCACCGTGGCTTCAGCCTCCCCTGAACCGTTGAAGAACCGCAGACCACTGGAACCATTGGCGGCTACCCGACCCCCATTAGCAAACACATCGGGGCCGTCACCACGACCTTGTAAGAGACCGCTATTCACAATGTTGATATCTTCACTCACCACATCTCCAGTGGCACCCACTTGCACAGAGATGGCATCACCCAAGTTGCCTTCGCCTGCATCAACCGAGCCCTGGTTATTGACGGTGATATCATCAGCGGTGCCATCGAGGTAGATCGTGCCATTACGCTGGTTGCCTGTACCGATGATGCTTCCCTGATTAGAGAGCGTGACGTTGTCGCCATCGAGATTGACCACTCTACTGCCAGATTCAATTGCTCCAGTGTTAATAATGGAGAGATCATGGTCAGCGTTGCCAATGTAAAGACCATTGCGAGGACCAGAAATTAGACCACTGTTCACGATGCGACCATCAAAAGCTACACCATCTTCAACAACCAGACCCCCTAAAAAGCCCACATTCACTTCAGACGTAATGGTGCCACGGTTAATCACAGAGCCAGTAACTGTAGCTTCAGCTTCACCTGAGCCATTGAAGAAGCGCAGACCGCTGGAGCCATTGGCAGCTACCCGGCCACCGTTGGCAAACACATCGGGGCCGTCACCTCGCCCCTGTAATAAACCATTGTTTGTAATGTTAATGTTCTCATTACTAGGGTCATCAGATGCACCCACTTGAACAGAAACAGCATCGCCCAGATTACCTTCACCAGCATCAATGCGTCCACTGTTGACTAAGCCCAGATCATCAACGGTGCCATCAACATAGAGTGTGCCGTTGCGTTGATTCCCTGTCCCTAAAATGTCGCCTGTATTCAGCACAAAACTTCCATCACCATCACTTATATCAACGGCGCGACTGTTGGACTGAATTGTGCCAATATTGAGAAGTCTTAGGCTGTCGCCTGTGGAACTAATGCCATTTAGATCTCCAGCAATCTCTCCCAGATTCAGGATGGTAGCATTGTCACCGCTGGCCTGAACTGCTGTATTCCCTGAGTCAGGCGCTGCTATTGAGCCACCAGGGATAACTGCTAATAACGCTTGATCACCTGAGATGTCAATTGCAGGTTCTCCAGCTGGCGCTTGAATATCATCAACAATAACTTCAACTTCACCATCAGAAAGAACAATGGGGTTAGTGAGTTCTTCTAGCATGATTGGGTGCCTCTAAGTGTTTCTTTTGTTTAATCTGTTGCGAATCAGGTGAACAGATTTTGTTCATATCTGCATCGTAGGAAGCTACGAGAGATAACGCTTGAGGCATAGGGCCTAAATCAGGCATAGGTCTAAAGTCCCAAATAAAACTTGTTCTTTTGTTGCTAAACAAACTGAGTCAAACAAAGCGAAAACGTATCATTTGACAAGCATTGATTAATCTTTCTCTCAGTTTGCAAGAGGCCTTTTAAGGCGCTTCTCATTTATGTTGCCTGATGATCTACTAGTCAGTGCGATAAAAGCAAAATGTAAAACAATTTTAAGATGTAAAATTGTTTTTACGAATAGCGGCTGGATGTACTGGTAAGCAAGGGACGAGTAATAATTATCCAGAGCACAGCACTTTCTCAGTTGCCATTCATCTATTCGAAAATGTACAAATCTATAATTCTGGCTAAAAGGAAGAACCTGTGTATCCTCAGGTCTTTTGGCGATGTTATGGGTAAAGGCTACAGTATGGCGAGTTCACAAAGTCCAATTCGGCTCCTACTTGCAGATGACGAAGATATTATTCGCTATGGCCTCAGTGCCATTTTGCAATGCGAAGCGGCGATAGAAATTGTGGGCGAAGCCTCTAATGGCCAGGAAGCCGTTGAAAAGGCTCAACAGTTAAAACCAGATCTTGTCCTCATGGATATCGGTATGCCTATGATGGACGGTGTAACTGCAACAGGTAAGATCTGTCAGTTGGCACCTGATGTGAAAGTCCTAATTTTAACAACGTCTACAGACGATCATCATCTACATGATGCAATTCAGCAAGGTGCTTCAGGCTATCTGTTAAAAAACATACCCCCTGAAGATTTTATCCATATTATCCAAAGTACCCACAAAGGATATATGCAATTTGATCCTACAATGGGTCCAAAACTGCATCAACATCTGAAATCTCCTCAACCTGCTAAAGTTGTGAGCGATTGGAAGGGGGTGACTCCACGGGAACGGGAGGTTTTAAAGCTGATTGCAACAGGTGCCAATAACCGAGAGATTTCTCAAACGCTCCACATCGCTGAAAAAACCGTTAAAAATCACGTTAGTAATATTTTAAATCGAGTAGGTTTAAGAGATCGTACACAGTTAGCAATCTGGGTTAACACAACTAATTTAGACACGTTGCAAACTGCGTAAAATCTAAAATATAAGCGCCCTCAATGATGCGTTGGAACCTCTGGGCAAAGTTTAGTTTATTTCTATTTTTGGTTTGGCTGTTGGTTAGCGGCTCTACTATAGCTATGCTTTCGCAGCACCTCAATGCCCATGCTGAGCAAGCCGTAAAAGAACGAGCAAAAATTGTGCTGACTGGCATGCAAGCAGTTCGTGATTACACTCGCGATCATGTGCAGCCAGTGCTAAAAGAGAGTAGTGATATGGGTTTCTTTATCCAGGAAAGTATCCCAAATTTTGCTGCTAGAACTATTTTTGCTGACTTTCAGCAACAAGATGAGCTGCTGGAAGATTTTTTGTATAAAGAGGCAACCCCAAATCCTACTAATCCTACCGATCTAGCAGATGCCTTTGAGACTGATATTTTTAGTCAACTACAGCAGTTTGTAACGTCTGAGTCGCAGGGTCTTTCTGGCTATCGTTTTTTGGATGGCAAGAAGCTGTTCTATATGGCGCAGCCTCTAGTCATGAGCGATGTCAGTTGTTTAGAGTGCCATGGCAAGGTTAGTGAGGCACCTGAATATCTTGTGAATATGTATGGCGATCGCAATGGCTTTGGCTGGCAACTTAATGATGTTGTGGCAGCCCAGATGGTCTATGTGCCTGCAGATATTATTTTCGATCGCGGTCGTCAGAACCTATGGACGGTAACCAAAACTCTCTTGGGTACACTGGGTGCCTTTTTTGTCGTAGTGAACCTGTTGCTGTGGCGCACGGTGGTGAAGCCGCTCAAGATCCTAACCAATACGGCAAAGGCTGTGAGTAGCTGTTCTATTACGTCAGAGCAAGATGTCTTCCCACAAGATCAACATCTGGAAAAATTAACCCTGAGGCAGGATGAGCCGGGGCAGCTGGCTCGCTCATTTCAATACATGATTTATGTGCTTAGTCGCCGTGAGCAGGATCTACAGCTAGCGGTTCAGGAGCGCACCCAATCGCTAGAGCAGGAAATGCGCGATCGCAAAACTATCCAAGACGCATTACAGACCTATGCCCATGCGATGAACCATGACCTGCGGAACTTGGTTATGGGTATTTCCAATCTGGTGCAGGGCATTATTTTTCGCTCATCTAAAGCAAAAACCCATGCCTCGACTCAGCAACCATCCATTGTGATAGAACCCAAGGCGCTTTCTATGATTCAGCAAAGTTGCGATCGCCAGCTTAAGCTTATGAATTCCCTGATGGAGGTGCAATCGTCTGATATTTGGCGCATCTCTCTACAGAAAGACAATGTAAACTTGCGGCAGTTAACGGAAGATTTGAGATTCTTCTATGGGACCAAACAGACGTTGTCCGCTGCCAACATAAGCAATCACGTATCGTCTGATGTACCACGGGTCTATGGAGATTTCTGCCAACTCAGACGAGTATTCGAAAATCTAATTGATAATGCCCTAAAGTACAATCCCAAAGGCGTCGCCATTACCTTAACCGCCAGCATTTGGGACGAAGATCCATCAATGGTACGATGCGCGGTGATGGATAATGGCATGGGTATTGACTCTGCCAAAAGTCAGGAGCTATTTGAAATCTATGCCCGTGGAGAGAGCCAGTTCTCAGTAGATGGGTATGGCCTGGGTCTATATATTTGCCGCAAAATCGTTGAGGCCCATGGCGGGCATATTGGTGTGGAATCGTTCTCCAATCAAGGGGCAGAGTTTTGGTTTACATTGCCCATTGTCAAAGTAGGCTGAACGAATTCTGATATTAAGATGGGGACTGTTGTTGATGCAGGGAAGAATCAGTTTTACTAACGCTGGATTTTTAAAATTTCTGCCGCCAAAGCACATCCAAATCAGGTTAATTGCCGTACTCATACTGGATAGTTGCTTAAGGCAGCCATCCACGTATTGTGCTGAAAGGTGTTCTAATTTATATAGAGCAGTGCTTTTGAAGACAGGTTCATATATTTACCTTTTATTGGTTCCTCGCCCATGCTTTCTGAACGTCCCGAAAGTCAATCTCCAGATTGGGGAGACGCCACAGATGAAGCATTGTTTGTAGCCCTACAGCAGGGGGATAAATCAGCACTGGCCGTTTTGTATGATCGCTATTCGCGATTGGTCTATACCGTTGCATTTCGGATTTTAAATAATGGACCAGAAGCCGAAGACTTGACCCAGGAAATTTTTCTGAACCTCTGGCAAAAACAAACCTATAACCCAACCCGTAGTGCCCTTAGTCGTTTTTTGAGTACCGTTACCCGGAATCGAGCCATTGATCGAGTGCGTTCCCGCAGCATCCGACGACGGATTCTTAAAGGTATGGTGCCCCAGCAGTCGCAACCTGTGGCTGCCTTTTCGCTACCTGTGGAGCAAGCCTCATTGGGAGAACGCTCCCAGCGGGTACGGGCAGCGCTAAAAAACTTGCCTGAAAAACAACGTGAGCTTCTATGGTTAGCTTATTATCATGGATTTAGTCAATCCGAAATTGCTAATCATACGAATATACCTTTAGGGACCGTCAAGTCGCGCATGCGTCAGGGCTTACTCAAGCTCAAAGGCACGTTGCAAGATCTGGTCGATTAGCTGATTCCTCTTTGATTGATTACCTATTTCTGTCCTATGGCTTCTGAACGAAAATTGGATGAATTTGCAGCTGACTATGTGGCTGGTAATCTCTCAGCCGAAGAAGCTGATGAATTTGCCCGTCTAGTTGCAGAACAGCCTGAACTGCAGGTAGAGGTGAATCGTCTTGAGAAAACTGTTGGCCTCATGCTTGATGAGCTGCCAATGATGCAGCCGCCTCAGCGTTTAAGGGATGCGGTCTTGGCTGGGGAAAATAGGCCCGTGCGATCGCACCGCTTACCCCTAGCCTGGATACTAGGCGCATTGGCCGCTGGCGCAACGCTGTTATCCCTATCGTTGGGTATGAGTAATCATCGTTTACGGCTAGCCAATCAACAGCTACAGCAGGATTTGTTAGCCGTGATGCCCGCACAGCAGGCTCAGCTCATTTTGCAACAGCCCTCCACACGCTTTTATGACTTTGCCGGGACCGATAATGCTATCGATACATTTGGCAACATGATTGTGGATACAGATGAATTACAGGCTG
Organism: Leptolyngbya sp. PCC 7375; assembly: GCF_000316115.1. Classification (GTDB taxonomy): domain Bacteria; phylum Cyanobacteriota; class Cyanobacteriia; order Phormidesmidales; family Phormidesmidaceae; genus Leptothoe. Next base: position 4,766,029 of record NZ_JH993797.1, on the reverse strand, counting down.
CGATCGCATTTGAAAACCTATCGCCCCTAGCGGACAATCAAACCTATGCTCTGTGGGTAAACTACCAGGGCAAATATATTCCCTGCGGTGTATTTCAAACCACTCCAGACGGCACGGTCTTCGCCACGTTGCCCATGCCCCCGGTTTATCAATCCAGGCCCTGGGTACAAGACGTGATCGTAACGGTTGAACCCGCCGATTTACCCGCTCAGCCCACTGGCCCAATTGTTGCTGCAACCACCTAGTGCTCTGTGGCGTCAGTTTGCCCACTATCAGATGGGGGGTGAGTCGATGGGTCGCTGGGTGGATGAAATAGCTGCCAATTTTCTGCCATCGGGTATTAGGGTCAAGGCTTTTAAGATAAATCAAAAAAACTTTCATCCAATCCACAACCTCATTCGTATTAATAGTCAAACAGACAAGTTATTGTTGTTACGAAGATGATGGCTGGATTCGCACTATTATATTCTGTTGGTGTAATGGTGTACTTGAGGGTATTAGATCGCCGTCAAACAATCTCCAAGAATGTTTTGACCCATTCAAACGCCCTCAATTTTAATCTCATCCAATCTTGAGCATTATTCGTATCTATAACTGAGTGTCAATTCTGTTCCTGCCAGGCTCTAGCTCTTGCCTGGCCATGGACTCTAAGCATACGTTTGTTTTTACTCTTCTCTTCCTAAAAATATTCACAACAACTGCCTTGGTGCTTTGACCTGCGGTCCAGTTGAGTCTGCTGACTATTTTTTTAAGAGATGTTCACTTCTTTCATCTACAAACTTATAGGAGAACACACCATGAACGCTTTTCTAGCTCTTCTTGTTAACCAGATTGTTGGCAACATATTTGAAAATGCACCCGAGATTGAAGATTTAGGTGATATCTTCATTGGTGGTAATGGTGACGACAACTTTCAAGGAGGTGACCAAGACGATATCTTTTTTGGTGCCAATGGCAATGACACTATTCTTGGTGGCGCTGGCACTGACATAGTATTCGCCGGGGGAGGTAATGATACAGTTGTTGGTCAAACCGGCAATGATGTTGCATTCTTAGGCTCAGGACATGACCGTTTTATCTGGAACAACGGCGATGGTAGCGACTTTATTAATGGTGGGGCAGGCAAGGACACAACTGAGGTCAACGGTGCCGATGGGCCGGGAGATGAGTTTGAGCTCACTGAGGCTAATGGTCAAGCTATTTTTAACCGTCTGAATCTGGGCTTATTCACCCTAACCAATGAGAGTATTGAGAAATTTAAGATTAATGGCCAAGGTGGTGATGACTCGCTAACGGTGGGTGACCTCACTGACAGTGACGTGCAAAAAGTTGTCTTTTCTGGTGGTGATGGCAACGATATTTTAGATGCCCGTGAAAGCTCTACAGAAATTAAAGCACGCGGTGGTAATGGCAATGACCTATTGCAAGGTGGTTCTGCTGAAGACACCTTCCATGGTGGTGCTGGCGATGATGTTGTTGTGGGCCAGCGTGGCGATGATACGGCTTATCTTGGGCGCGGCGATGATCGCTTTATCTGGAACAACGGTGATGGCAGTGATTTTATTGACGGCGACGCTGGTTTTGATATCACCCAGGTGAATGGTGCCGATGGCGCAGGCGATGAGTTTGACCTCAGTCAAGAAAATGGTCAAGCTATTTTCAATCGCCTCAATCTGGGCTTATTTACCCTCACTAACGAAGAAATCGAGCAGTTTGAGATCAATGGCCAAGGCGGTGACGATTCCCTGACAGTTAACGATCTCACCGGTAGTGATGTGCAAAAAGTTGTCTTTTCAGGTGGTGATGGCAACGATACGCTAGATGCCCGTAATAGCTCCACTACCATTGAAGCTTTCGGTGGTGATGGTGATGACCTGTTGCTAGGTGGCTCTGCCGTAGACACCTTCTTTGCGGGGGCCGGTAATGATATTGTCGTGGGCCAGCGAGGAAATGATATAGCCTATTTGGAAGAGGGTGACGATCGCTTTATCTGGAATAACGGTGACGGCAGCGACCTAATCAACGGTGGTTTAGGCTTTGACGTGACTCAAGTCAATGGCGCAGACGGAGCCGGTGATGAGTTTGATCTCAGCCAAGTAGACGGTCAAGCTATCTTCAATCGTCTTAATCTGGGTCTCTTTACCCTCACTAACGAAGGCATTGAACAATTTGAGATCAATGGTCAAGGCGGTGATGACTCTCTAACCATTGGTGATTTAACGGGTAGTGCTGTTCAGTCTGTGTTGTTCTCCGGTGGCGCTGGCAATGACTTCCTGAATGCTAGCGGTACGTTGACCCCGGTGACCGCTGACGGTGGCGACGGCGACGATATTCTCATTGGTGGTGCAGGTGATGACATCTTGATTGGTGGTAATGGTGCTGACTTACTGATTGGTGGCGCAGGCAACGATATTCTCATTGGTGGTAACGGTGCTGACCTGTTTGGGTTTGATACTGGTGCGGCGTTCAATGCAGCTGACATTGGTACAAATCAAATCCAAAACTTCGAGGCCATCGATGGCATTGTTCTAGATGTCACTGTGTTTGCCCAGTTAACCAGCGCAGTTGGTGGTACCTTGTCTGCTAATGAGTTTGCAGTGGTCAACAGCGTTGAAGAAGCAGCTCTAAGTGATGCCTTAATTATCTATGGTGCTGACACTGGGAATTTATATTACAACCCGAACGGCACTGAAGATGGCTTTGGTAACGGTGCTCAGTTCGCCACTATTGAAGGCGCACCCACGCTGGAGGCAAATGATTTTGTCATTCAGGCATAGTTGCCTGAATCCTACTAGTAGATAGTCAGAGCCCCAAGCAGAACAGATGCCTTCTTCGCTGATGTCTTTGCTTGGGGCTTCAAGTAATTTGAGTGATGTCGACGCCATCAGCATTACTGCTACCAAGTCAGCCACAGCCCCTGTTCTAATATCTGCTCTTGTAGTTCATCCATATACCCTTGTTCAACAATATCGGCAGCTGTCAGGTTAGGACGGTTAATCAGCCATGCGGAGGTAGTTCCCGCTGCTGCACCCACCCCCCATTCACTAATGTGAACCCGCGTCACCGCATTCACAATATGACTCACAGCAAGACTCTTGCCACCCATTAGCAGATTATTAACCTCCTGAGGAATCATACTCTCTAACGGAATCTGTACCGGACGTACAACAAACTCCTTTGCCGGAGCACTACCCGCTTCCCACGAAGGCGCGCCATTGCGATAACGGCAGCCATGAATGTCAATGTCATAATGGGTGACCGCTACCGTTGTTGGCGTAAAATCACGACCACCGACTTGATCTGTTCGCAGGTCAGCCTCACGCATGAGAAAAGTCTCATCCCCATAGGCAGAACGGCCTAAAATCCGCCGACCTTCACGGATATAGGGCACCAAACTTAATCCCGACTGCGTGCCCATATAGGCCTCATCTCCCATCAAATAGCTCAACGGGAATCCTGGTTGTGACTGAGTTTCTAGTAACCAGCGAGCAAATAAAAGCGCATGGTCCTCACCATGGCGCAAGGCTATTACCGAAATGCCGCCCAACCAATTCTGTTGTTGGCCACTCTCTTGAATTTGATCTGCCGTAAAAATCAGCGGAGGATCCATCCAAGTCCAATCATTGCCACGATTCCAGTTCACCATCATCATATCACCCAGCACAGGTGTGGCTCGAAAGGGATCATTGCGGGTGGTACTCACAATCCGGCGATAGTTAAAAAAGCTCCGTCCTGTAAAAAAGGGAAATCCCTCCATCTCAAATTGTTTCTCGTGCTCATGGGCTCCATAGAGTGGTGGATATTGTTGCAACATTTGCTCTAACGCAGTCAGACTCTTGCCATCATCGTCATTTAGAGCAATAACAAAAGGATACGTAAAGGCTTGGGTACAGGCCGGATTATCTCTTTCTGAACCGTTAGCCTCCCCAGTGGTTGTTTGAGCCTCTGACCCCAATCGATGGGGTAGATTTGCCCACCCTACAAACTCCCCCGTATCTGTGGCATCAATGACCATCATCCGCTGACCCGATGGCGGTTCTAACCTTAGGGAAACCTTCTCAAAGGTGGCATCAGCTGACCAAGAATACCAGCTAGCCAGCGCTTGGGAAAATCGACCTGTGGGGATGTAGTTTGAGCCCTTGGGAATACGCCGCACAGCATGAATGGCAACAATCTCCTGACCGCTGTCATCAAAGGTGGCTCCCTTAAAGGCTGTTTGTGTCTGCCAGCGACTCTCAGGGGACTGGGATAAAACATTTTCTAAATGTGCTTGGGCTGCCGCCGCACCAGCCTCGGGCACAAAGCAGAGTTTGCCTACCCAGCAGGCGTTCACATCATCTACAGCAACGCTCCCCTTACCTGTCCACTCCGGTAAAGTCACCGTCTGCTGAGCAATTTCTTGCTTAAAGGCCTGCCAGCTAGCCGAAAAGTTTTGGTCCGCCCGCATGGCCAAGGACTCGTCAATCGCTGATACACCTTGAGAACTGATCTGCCCCCCTAGCCATGGCGTCAGCTCGATCAAACAGGTGGTCGCCCCAGCCTCCATGGCATGGTAAGCCGCTGCCACACCCCCCAGGGAGCCACCAATGACAACTACCTCGCATTGCCAGGTTTCCTGCGCTGTCGGTAATGGCATTAGATTGGGTCTACCATTATCCAGAATGAGTGGCGGTGGCGCTGGTGCTGGCACCTCGGCAAGCTCTGGTTGAGGGATGCAAGCACCCGAAACCCCGAGGACGATTAACCAACCAAAATACCTGGCAAGTAGAGTACGTCGAACCATGGATCAGCGTATAGGAACGATGATGATTCTATCGCTGAACGACCTATAGTCCAGGCTCTTAGCTACACATGTTTGAGGTTTCTTCGGCTGACATCAAAGGGTGGGCGTCGGTATGTCCCTAACGTATACACAATCTCAAACTCGGCCCACAAGCTTACATGACGCCCCTGAATCCACTTGGGTAAGGATTGTCTCTAGTGCTGAGACAGAGACACTTATTCTTGAGGTGAAATACAGGGAATACGTACTGAGATCAATTGCTGAAACCGTTGTGTTAGCACGATGGCTGCGATCAGCTGCCCCAAGGCCAAACTCCACCACAGACCAATGCCTTGCCACCCCAGCAGTTGTCCGATCACATAGCCTAGACCAATGCCAATGCCCCAATGGGCCAACACATCTACCGTTGCCAACAGATGGGTGTCCTTCAGTCCCTGCAATGTTCCCGCACTGATCAAACGAATCCCCTGGGCAATTTGAAATACCACACCCACTTTAAACAGGGTGGCTGCAATAGTCACAGTTTCGGCATTCTCTGGTAAGTTCACGTCCAGATAAAAACTGGCAATGGTTTGGGGCAAAAACCAGAGCGGAATTGCCAGCACCATAACCAACACCAAATTCATGAGCAGGTTAGCATGGGCCACCTGTCGAGCCCCTCGCGGTGCCCCCGCCCCGATTTTATGCCCCGTACGCATGGCAGCGGCATAGGCAAAGCCCCAAGAGAACATTAGTAACAGCTCTGTGGTGGTCATGACAATGCGATGGGCCGCCAGTAATTCTGTACTCCAGAGGCCCATGAGCAGGGCAGCGGCTGTGAGGGCTCCCATCTCGGTGCCATAGTCGACGCATAGGGGCCAGCCCAGGTGAATAATTTCGGAGAGGATGTTGCGATCGCACCGCCACCACTGCCTTAATAACCGCAGTCGCCGCAGCGACGGATACACCTTTAAGAGCACCACCGCCACTCCAAAGCTGCACCAAAATACCACCGTACTGGCCCAGCCAATCCCTGCCAAACCTAGCTCTGGCAGCCCCCATTTGCCATACATCAGCCCATAGTTCAGGCCAATATTCAGGGGAATGCTCAACCCCATCAGCATTACCACCAAACGCGGTCGCGATAGGGCCGTCAGAATTTCCTTAAACACAAATACACCCAGGGCTGCGGGTAGGCCCCAAACGATGGCATGCAAATATGCGATCGCGCCATCCACAGTAGCCGCCTGCTGCCCCAACAGTCTAAGAATGACATCCATATGCCAAATCAAAACCATCGTGGGTAGAGAGATGCTAAAACTCAGCCACAGCCCCTGCACATTGATCCGACTAACACGATGATGGTCTCGGGCACCATGGGCTTCAGCAGCAATGGCCCCCGTCATTTCCAACAGGCCGGTGCACAACGATAGCAGCATCCAAAACACTGTTGCCCCCAGCCCGCCTGCAGCCAGGGTTGCCGTACCCAAATCACCCATCATTAAACTATCCACAAAGTTCACAGCCCCTTCCGACAGCTGAATCAGCATCAGAGGAATAGCCAGACGAAGCGAGGCCTTAGCTTCGGTTCGTAGGCTACTGACCCATCGGGGCAAGGCATTAAACGGGGGCATGGTAGATGCAGGTTAGGACTACGTCTTAGCTTCAGGCAAACGTAGGAATTTTTCAGATAGCCATGCCAATCTTCACCCTATGGTTGACGCTATAGCAACAAACGCAACACAAACAGTCCATATCTATTTGATACGCTGGGGTTGATCTACTATGCCCCAGCCATGGAAAATTTACCGACCGCTGAACGCTATCTCTATGAGCTATTCAGCTTTATTAGCGATGGCTACTTGACCGTCACCAACCCCAGCGGTCAGATATTTAACTTTGGCTCCCCAGACACTCAGCCCCATGTGCACCTACAGATTCACGACCAACGCACCTATGCCAGCATCATCACCTTTGCTTCGCTGGGGTTTGGGGAAGCCTATATGGACGGCTGGTGGGATGAAGCCAACGACCAGCTGACAGAGCTGATCAGTATGCTCTATCGCAACCGAGTCTACTCCAAGGCCAGCCAAAAGCTAACCATTCCCCTGGCGCTGCAAATCATTTCTCAACGGCTGAAAACAGTACCGCTACTGCTCAAAAATAGTCGTAAAAACGTCCAGTACCATTACGACCTCGGCAATGACTTTTATCAGCTGTTTTTAGACTCTACCCTCACCTACTCCTGCGGCTATCAGGTCAATCCTGAGGACAGTTTAGAAACCATGCAAAACCAAAAGTATGAAATCATCTGCCGCAAACTTGCCCTGAAACCGGGTGAGACTCTAGTAGACATCGGCTGTGGGTGGGGCGGCATGCTGATTTATGCCGCTGAGCACTATGGCATCACCGGCACTGGCGTTACCCTAAGTGACGAACAGGCCGCCTTAGCAAAAAAACGGATTGCCGATAAAGGTCTAGAAGACAAAATCAAAATAGAAATTAGAGATTATCGAGAAACAGAAGGTCAGTACGACAAATTTGTCAGCATCGGCATGTTTGAGCATGTGGGCAAAGGCAATTTCTCCACCTTTATGGAGAAAGCTAGAGCCCTACTGAAGCCTCACGGTGTTGGCATGCTCCACACCATTACCACCGAGAGTTCTGAACGTAACGGTCCCTGGATCGACAAATATATCTTCCCTGGTGGCTATGCTCCCCAGCTCTCCGAAATTTGTCGAGATTTGCGGGCAGCAAAACTCACCGTAGCCCACTGCGAGAATCTAAAACCCCATTACGCAGAAACCTTCAGACGCTGGGGCAAAAACTTCACCGCGAACCGCGAACTAATTTCTTCCCTCTCATCTAACTATGATGAGAGATTTCTACGGATGTGGTATCTCTATCTGCAATCCTTCGAGGCCTCCTTCAGAGATGGCAGTATGCACATTTATCAGGTCTTGTTCTATGGTGACAAGCAATGGCGGCTAAATGTCCCCTTACCCGGTTTCTTGCCAGAAAAAATGCAACAAGCCTCGTAAGTTCCATTGTGCTCATCTAATTTGGGGCCTAAAACACCCACATTCTGGGTACTCCGGTTGAGCTATTGAGAATAGTTTCAACATCATGGGCTGTGAGTGGCTGTGAGAATAGGTATCCTTGGCCCAAATCACAGCCCAGTTTTTGCAACTGTTGAAGGTGATGAGGGGTTTCAATACCTTCTGCCACAACGGTCAACCCCAACTGCTTACCTAGAGCAAGGATAGTGCTAATTACCTGATAGTTACGATTTTTCAAATGCATATTGCCAACAAACAAACGATCAATTTTTAAACTATGAATAGGCAATCGATGGAGATAACTTAGGGATGAATATCCAGTGCCAAAATCATCAATACTGATTTGGATTTGTCTAGATGCCAGTTGTGCCAATAAGTCGATGGTTTGATCAATATCAATATCCTCAATCAACATGCTTTCAGTTATTTCTAAAATCATCAAATCTCCCGTTAAGCTCATCACGCTAAGAATATCGTCGATATCCTGAAGTAACGTACTTCTGTGTAAGTCTTGAACAGAGAGGTTTATACTGATTTTTAGAGGAAAATGATTGGGAAACTGTTGCTTCCACACCATCAGCTGTTCACACGTCTGGTTGATCACCCAGCTATCCAAACCAGTGACTAAGTTTGTCTCTTCAGCCATGGGAATAAATTCGCTGGGAGAGAGGAGTCCACGGTCTGGATGTTGCCATCGAATCAATGCCTCAAATCCAGTGAGCTGACTATCCTTTAAGCTAACAATGGGTTGGTAGTGAATCACAAATTCCTGCTGAGTAATCGCCTTCCGAAAATCTGTTTCTAAGGTAAGGCGACTCATGGCCTCTAAATACATGGCTGCATCAAAGAATTTATAGGAATTATGAGTCTCTGACTTAGCGCGATACATAGCGATATCAGCATCTCGAATGAGATTAGCGGCTTCCTGATAATCTTCACTGCCCATGGCAATGCCGATGCTGGTGCTGGTAAATATCTTATGCTCATCAATCAGAATCGGCGTTTGACAGTCCGCCAAAATCCGCTCTACCACCTGGACAATATCCTCAACGGTATCCACATCTTCCAGCAAGATCACAAACTCATCCCCACCGAGCCGAGCAACCATATCTGTACTGCGGAGATGTTGTTTTAGTCGTTTTGACACTTCAATGAGTAGTTTATCGCCCACTAAATGCCCCAAACTATCATTGACAACTTTAAATCTATCTAAATCGAGAAAGAGCACAGCATAGTGAGACGTTTGAGGACGTTTCGATCGTTGTAATGCAAGCTCAATACGGTCTAACAATAGTCGTCGATTGGGCAAACCAGTCAATGGATCATGGAGGGCATTATGAGTGATTTGTTCTTGTGCCTGTTTGAGATCACTGATATCGCGACAAACACAGATCACCAACCCATTATTCATTAAGGTTAAAGAAACCCCTTGAGGAAACTTGGAGCCATCTTTACGAGTTGCCACGGCTTCTCCTTGCCAAGCGCGATCGCATTCTAATGCAGGAAAAATGTCTTGCTCAAATCGTCGCACCTCTTCTGAAGAATATAGGAGTTGCCACGATCGTCCTAACAGTTCGTCGGGATGCGTGTACCCAAAGAGGTTGAGATGAGCTGGATTTACATAGGTGTAGACATCGTTTTGCAAAATACTAATGCCTTCAATAGCAGCCTCAATGGCCGCCAATTGCTGTTTAATCAATGCCTTTGCGGCCTTATGATCGGTAACATCCTGAAACGTACCCAATACACCAATAGTCTCTCCATCCAGATTGTGCAAAGGGTGCTTATTTGTTTCGATCCAAATTGACTGACCATCAGCTTTACGTTGAGTCTCAATAATGCCAAGCTTAGCGGTATTAGATTCTATTACCTGACGATCGTCAGCTCGATACGCTGCCGCTTCTGCCGATGTCCAAGGGAGGTCATAATCCGTCTTTCCCTGAATATCTACCAAGGAGTTAAGGCCTGCATTCTTTAAAAAATTACGATTGCCACCTAAATAAACAGAATGACGATCCTTCCAAAAGATGTGCAGTGGAAAGGTATCCAAAACAGTTTGGAGAAATTGCTCTCGCTCTAAAAGTTCAGCTGTCCGTTCAGCCACTTTGATTTCTAAGGCCTGATTAAGCTGCTCCAATGCCGTATTCGCCCGTTGTCGCTCTAATTCAGCCGCAGCCCGCGCTGCGAAAATCTGTAGAATTTGGGTGGCTCGCTGTACATCTTGTAATGGCTGTTGGTGAAAGATGCATAGAATTCCAGTCACCTCTCTTTTTGTATCCCGTAGAGCAATTCCCACATAGCTCTCTGCAGCCATTTCACGCAACGCTAAATAGTCAGGAAACCGCTGCTGAATAGATTGTTCACAACAAAAGATGCCCGCTTGCACGACCCGCTCGCAGGGGGTATTCACTAACGGGTACACATCATTCGGCTGCAGTTCTCCCTCCGTCCAAACGGCCAGGCTATGCAGTTGACGGCCTCTGCACTCCGTGATCAACACATGGGTGATATCCAAGGCCTCAGCAATATGTCTGGCCAATGCAGGGAAAAAGTCTTGGCCCACTGCAGCAGTTCCTAAAATCAAATTCTGTAGCTGTGACTCAGCTCGTTTGCGATCGCTAATATCCGTATCCACAACCGTGACATACCAATAGTCTCCTGCCTCATTCCACTGCACGAAGCAATTGGCAAAAATCCAACAGATGGAACTATCCTTACGATGGAATCGATATTCCATATGATGGGTGGATGTGCTGCGCGTACTGAGAATTGACTGCAGCGTAGGTAGCACTTCCATTGCCCAATCATCCTGATGAATTCGTGCTTGCCATAACCCAGCATCTGGAAAAAGCTCATCTGCGGTATAGCCAAAATTTTGTTCGCAATGAGGGGAAATATAATCGTATTGAATTGAGGCATCTGGATAAAAGCGAAAGCGGGTAATACCTGCGATCGCCGTATCTAAAACCTCACTCAGTTGTTTTTGAGAGTTTTTTAGATCTAACTCTAATTGTTTGCGAGCTGTAATGTCCTGATAGGTTCCCAATACCCCAACCACCTCACCTGCCAGATTATGTAGCGGCAATTTATTCGTTTCTGCCCAAAGCCGTCTACCATCCGCCTTAATCAAGGTTTCGATAATTCCCAGCTTGGCCGTATTAGACACCATGACTTGCACATCGTCAGCTCGATAGCCTGTCGCTTCGGTCCGAGGCCAGGGTATCTCGAAATCCGTTTTACCAATGATGTCAGCAACAGAGGCTAATCCAGCATTTGAGAGATAGTTACGATTACACCCTAGATACACACTGTTGAGATCCTTCCAAAAAACTGAGAGTGGGAACGTATCTAATACAGTCTGTAAGAATTGCTCCCGCTCCTGTAATTCAGCAGTGCGTTCTGCCACTTTATCTTCAAGGGCTTGGTTAAGCTGTTCCAGGGATGAGATTGCCCGCTGACGTTCTAACTCAGCTGTCGCCCGAGCCGCAAACGACTGTAGAATGGCTTCGGCCCGTTGGGGCGATTGAATTGGCTGAGTATCAAGAATACATAGATCGCCTATGACATTCCCTTGAGCATCATGTAGAGCAATACCTAAATAGCTGTCTGCCCCCATCTCAGCCAAATCTAAATCATCCGGGAAAGACTGCTGTAGCAAAACTTCACAATAAAAGCGCCCCGCCCGTAGCGTCAGTTCGCAAGGAGTCTTTGCTGGATGATAAGAAGTAGGTGCATGCAGCTCACCATGGCCCCAAAACGCTAAGGCATGTAGCTCTTCCCCAACTAACTCAGTGATCATGGCGTAGGCCACACCTAGGGCTGAGGCAATATGGCGAACCAACGCTGGGAAAAAGTCCTGCCCCGTGGTTGCAGCAGTGCCTTCAATCAGATTTTGCAGCTGTCGCTCAGCCTGTTTGCGATCGCTAATATCACGAATCATAAACAGAACTTCATTATCACCACTTTGAATCACCCTAACCTCTTCATCCCGTATCTGATCACCTAGCTGTACCTGTTGTTCATAGGTTTGCAGTGCTCCTGTACGTAACGCTTCTTTCAAATAAAAAAGCTGTTGCGTCGCCACCGCCGCCGGGAGCATCTCAATCATCGATAGCCCAACAGGATTCACATCCTCAGGAAATAACGTAATATCTTTTTGATGCGTCACAATTTCGCGATAGACACCCTGAGCATCTACACAAAAAAGATAATCTGGGATAGCTGACAGAATTGCTCGATTTTTAACTGCACTTTGATTCAATACCGATTCAGGGACATGGAGCGAAGTAGATTGCCTGGAACCACTATCCTGTAGCCCATTTTCTTGACAATCATCCTCTCGCTGAGCTTGCAGATTGAAGTCTTGTTGCCATTGTTCAGCCTGTTTTAAAGCTAACAACCTTTGTAAAGTTAATTGGGTGACGACTCCCGCCAGATACCCCTGCCCATTTAGAAGTAGTAAGTGCCGGCTATTATGTCGCTGAAGTAAATCCAAAGCAAGATCTGCGTCAGTAAAGTCGGACTCACCCAGGGTCAGTGCAGCAGAAACTATGACATCCGCTATGGTCAAATCATCGAGGGCTGGTTGCCGAGCAGTCAGGCGCACCACATCTCGCTCCGTCAGTATGCCAACCACAGATCCTGCCTCTACAATTACAACGCAGCTGGCTCGCTCACCATAGCTATCCTGTGCACCAGCCATCTGGTCAACAGCAGTCATAACCAACGTCTCCGAGGAAACCACTAAAGGATCCCGAATAATCGCAGAGTCTAGATCCAGTGACCCAGAGCCGATGACACGAGTGACCATAAATTTTCAAAAAAGGATAACTGTAACGAAACAACAGCAGCGACGTATTAAAGACAGCCGCCTCAAAGCACACATCTACGGACTAGTGTCAAAGAATAGTATCGTTATGTCAATTTTGCCTGGGTTTTAAGCGTCTTCTCATAGGTACAAGGTAACATCCTCCTAACGTTGGAACTGAGTTTAGCTTAACCTCAAACTCTTCACACTGTAATTGTGGGGATAATTTTGTCTTGCCATGAATTCTTTCGCAGTTAGTTTTGTTGAATTTCTGATTAAAGCGGTACAGGTCTACTTTACTGCTGGCCTAATTTTCGCTGTTATTTTCTCCTTATTTGGCGTACAGCGTACCGACTCCGGAGCACAAGGATTTGCCCCATTTTTCCGGCTACTGATTATTCCAGGGGTCAGTATTTTTTGGCCCCTCTTTGCCCTACGTTTAGTGGGTGGAAAACAACATCCCATAGAGCAAACGGCACACCGACAGGCTGCGAAATTCACTCAGTAATTCATTTAGCGACTTATAAGAAAATACGGAGGTTTATGTGATTATTTCACGTCGAAAAATCCATTTATTCTCATCAATAGCTCTGGCAATTATGATGCCAATCATTTTCATTGCAGGGCTCCTATTTCGCCCTACCTACGCGACTGTCACCCCGGACACCGAGCAATTACTCAGCCAGACAAAAGAGCAAAAAATTGTTGTTCAGCCTTTGAAAAAGACTGGATCTGACCAAAATCCCATTGCTGCATTTTTAGAGCAGTAGGCAACAGGTATAGGCTCTAACTGCTGACTTTTAAGCTTCAGCGTGGTGTGTACAGTACCCCGTACTTACACCCGCCACCTATGTACCCAACCTTGAAATCTGACACACCGTTAACCGCACATTTAAGCAGTGATTTCGTCTTGCCATGAGTGTTTCCTATAAATCAATACAGTGGAACCGACAGAAGCTAATCTATGACGCTATCTTGTTAGGCACTGTTGGTCTATATGTTTATATCTTTCTCACTGTCGCCCATAATACAGGTACAGGCTTAGATACTAGAGGAATCCGGATTCGCGCCTATGGGTCTGCGGCATTTATTCTACTCAATGTCATCTTATCCATTGGCCCACTGACCCGATTAGACAAACGATTTTATCCTCTCTTGTTTAATCGACGCCACATGGGTGTCACCATGTTTTTTCTCGCGTTGATTCATGCCATTGGTCTCAATCTGCCAGTGCTGACCTTCAACGTTGATGGTGTGCTCACCTGGTATAAAGTTGATGGTGTACTCACCTGGTATCACGATTTTGGCAACCTGGAGCCGCTGGTTAGTCTTTTTGTTAGCAATACTGAATATGGCGATTTTATTCGTTTTCCCTTTGAAACACTTGGCGCTGTAGCCCTCGTTATTTTCTTTATTATGGCGGCCACCAGCCACGACTTCTGGCTCGTCAATCTTACAGCCCCCATTTGGAAGGCGCTGCACATGGGGGTGTATTTGGCCTATGCTCTGGTGGTTAGCCATGTGATTTTAGGTCCTCTAGAAACAAATCAGCATCCCCTACTCACCCTTGGTGTAGGCATCAGTCTGGTGTGGATTGTTGGGTTACATTTATTCACGGCTTTAAGGGAAGCCAAACTAGATAAGCCGTTTACCGGTAGCACTAATGAAGCAGGGTTTGTGGATGTCGGCAGCCTTGATGAGATTCCAGAAAATCGAGCAAAAATTGTCACCTTAGCTGGGGAGCGAGTGGCCATCTTTAAATACGACGGCAAACTCTCAGCTGTTTCTAATGTTTGCCAACATCAAAATGGCCCCTTGGGTGAAGGAAAAGTTGTCGATGGTTGTATCACTTGCCCTTGGCATGGCTATCAGTATTTACCGGCTGAGGGAGCATCACCACCGCCATTTACAGAAAAAATTCCCACCTTTGAGATCCGAATCTTTGGCGATCGCATCTGGGTCGATCCCATCGCTAAACCACCAGGCACACATGTTGAGCCAGCGGTAATTGGTTAATTCCAACGTTCTCTTTAGTTTTCTCTCAGTACAAAATTTTGGATAATCCAATGGCTCAACGCGACGATTTTTATATTGGCTATGCGCCAGTACCACCTAGCGTGCGGCGGTTGTTATTGTGGTTTATACCGGTGTTGGTGTTATGCGTCTTAGGGTTAGCGATCATTGCACCACCCCTTCACTTTGATCAGGCTAATCCTGGGCAAGTCATCAAAAAGTCTCAAGTATTCGAAGGTTTGTTGTTAGCAGAGCCGTCACCCCATCTGTTAGTTCCCAATCCTGAAGCACCAGATCAGCCGTTTAAGGTATATCCCTTATCAGGTCTTAGCAAAATGCTGCCCGGAGCAGCTGTGATGGAAAATGCAGGTAGCTGGGTCAAGTTAAAGGGTACGCTAGTCCGCCGTCCGCCCTATGAGATGGTGGCGGCTCAGTCGGCAGAAACCATAGATATCCCTGCTGGGGCGGCGAGAGTAGAGGAGCAAACAGTGTCGCTAGGGGAGTTTGCGATCGCAGGCGAAATTGTCGATGGCAAATGTTATCCCGGCATCATGAAACCAGGCCGTACTAAAACCCACCGAGCCTGCGCTATCCGCTGCATCAGTGGTGGCGTTCCACCCGTATTGCGCGCGGGCAGCAAGAATGGTCAGTCACTATACTTCTTGCTATCAGACCTTAAAGGTGAAGCCGTCAATAGCCGCGTACTCAACATGGTCGCCGACCCAATTAAAATTACGGGCGAAGTCATACAGTATGGCGATTCCTTTATCTTGAAGGCAGATCCAGCTACCTATGAACGATTGCCAACGTAATCAATAGATAACCAAAATAAACTCTGACGCGGATATAATCTGCTGGTTTAGGGTCATAAATTTCACAGGTTCTCGTCCTATGGTCAAGCGAAAGATCGTAGTCCTTGCAGCGAATCCATTGGATACGAGTCAGCTACGGCTGGGTAAGGAAGTAGCAGAAATTCAGGAGGAGCTGCAGCGGGCTAACCTGCGCGATCAGTTTGAGTTTGTATCCCACTGGGCCGTGCGACCTAAGGATATCCAGAGGGTATTGCTAGATGTGGAACCCCATATCATCCACTTTGCAGGGCATGGTGGAGATGGGAATGGCTTAATCATTGAAAATGAATCAGGCGAGCATCAGTTTGTCAGTACCAGGGCGCTGAGTCAGCTATTCCAGCTATTTGCTAATCAGATTGAGTGTGTTGTTCTCAATGCCTGCTATTCAGACACCCAGGCAACGGCGATTTATCAGCACATTGACTATGTGGTGGGTATGGGGCAGGCGATTGGGGATACAGCCGCTGTTCAATTTGCAGCGGGGTTCTATCGAGCCCTGGGGGCAGGGCGATCCTATGAGGATGCCTATGGCTTTGGGTGTAATGCCATTGCGCTGGAGAATATTCCAGAGGCACAGACACCGGTTTTGCGTAAAAAGCCTGCTGCCGTGGAACCCCAGCAGATTTTTATTAGCTATCGCAGTGCAGAACCGGATTTAAGTCTGGCGGGGGAGTTGCACCAGGCGTTGACGGCGGCAGGGCATTCAGTGTTTATGGCGGGGGAGAGTATTAACTGGGGTGAGAACTGGGTAGAGCGCATCGATCAGGAACTGAAGCGGTCTGATTACTTTTTGCTGCTACTGTCGGAACAGTCGGTAACCAGTGATATGGTAGCGGGCGAAGTGCAAACGGCTAAGCGATTGCAGAATAAGTTAGGTAAACCGATAATTTTGCCCATTCGGCTCAACTTACCTCTAGATGACCCGCTTAACCCCGAGTTAAGAAGCGGTTTGCAGACCATCCAACAAAAATTTTGGCAAACGCCTGGGGATACGCCCAATCTGGTGGACGATATCCTGGCGCTGATTGCCTCTGGGCAGATGCCCGCAGCAGCAGCAGAAAACAGCCAACAGGTAGTAAAACCGTCTACACGCAAGCATCCTCCCTTACCCGTGGCAGATTTGGAGCTACCAGGGGGCACCATGCCGCTGGAATCTGCGTTTTATATTCGACGAGAACCCTGGGATACCCGCTGTCTGCAAGAAATTGAAAATCGCGGTGGTTTGGTGCGGGTGAAGGCTCCGCGACAGATGGGAAAAACCTCGTTGCTGGCCCGTATTTGCGACCGGGCCGATGAACTCAACTATCGAATAGTAACCCTGGATTTTCTAGAGACTGATGAGCGTACGTTTACCAACTCCAGCCTGTTTTTGAAACGACTCTGTGCGCTGGTTAGCAAAAAGTTGGGATTCTCGCCCCGCAAGGTAACGGAGTTTTGGGATGAGGAATTATTTGGCCCCAAGGAAAACTGTTCTGACTACTTTGAAGAGTACATTCTCTCCAAGATTGACACATCCTTATTTCTGGGCCTGGATGAACTGGATCGTCTGTTTCCCTACGAAGCGGTCTCTAAGGAATTTTTAACCCTGCTGCGGTCTTGGAATGAAAAAGCTAAGGTAGATACCTGACTGACTGACACATCTCAGATGCCCCCATTAATATCTCAAGTCCGACATCGTATTGACCGAATACGGGAAAACCAAATCAGGTCATAGTAACGTTGCTCAGCCTTGTTGGACGCAAAACAAGGGTCTGGGTCTTTGGGCAATAAGGGGACTGGTTTCAGAAGAGTCCGACCTTTGTGAACGACTCCCTTGAGCCACCGTAAGCCAATTTTGAGATAGCTGAGCCCTCGTCTCCAATGGGTATCCACCTGTTGACGTAAGCCTTCACACTGCACCGCCATGCCTTGAGTGGTGCCGTATAACAAGGCAATGGCGGCCACCAAATAGAGACGCTCTAGAGCTTGAGCGGATCGAATGCGAGAGTCTTCGAGTTCAAAGGCTCCTGATTTGCTATCTAAAAACAACTCCTCAACCCGAAACCGCAAGGCATATTGCCACAACGTTTGTAGACTCGGTGATTCATCCGTAATCACCGCCCAGGATTCCTTCGTCCCTCGCACGGTTGCCAAGACTAAATTACATCGATGCTCACCATCTTGCCAGAGCCCCACGTTCTCATAGAGAGTGGCTTCTCCTTTGGGAGGCCACAGCGCTTGTACTTCAATGGGATGACGGCATGGGCCGTGGAGATGAACATCACACGCAATGCGCAAACAATAGTGCCAACCACTCGCTTGCAACCAACTCATGAGGTCATGGTTGGCAAACCCTCGGTCAGCTAACAACATCGTGTTGGGATGCCGACGCAACAGCCAACGGGCACGCCGTAACAAGGGTCGATATTCATCGAACGCAACCATGGCACTTTCATGCTCTAATACCCGCCATAGAAGTGGTACCGCTCGTCCACAACACACAACCGACAGGTGAATCATACAATAGCGATTCCACAGCATGGTCGTATCCAATGCTAGATAGAGTCGATGAGCCCGCCAGTTGGTGAGCGCTAACAACACCAGCGGCAGATACAACCCCTTGACATCAATGAATCGGTTGATGAAAAAGCGATGCCACCGACGTTCAAAGCTCTGGGCCTGAGTCGCCCGACTGGGGACGTAGGGTTCCCAAGCGGGGAGGCTGAGTTGGCCACTACAGATCAGGGCACTGACCATCCAAGCCAGTGTTTTCAGATGCCGGAGGTCTTTGTAACGGCTATGTTGACGCAGGAAGGGCAACAATTGATCATACAGTTGGGTAGAGGCTGACATGCATATCACGCTGATGGTTTGGTATCTTCAGCTTTGCATGCCCTCTGCCCATTTCCTTGTCGATCCTTATGGATTCTGGGTTACAGGATTTGTGTCAGGCAGTCAGGGTAGATACTACATGGGCCAAGTTGAAGCTGGCCATTGCCCATTCGACGGAATCTTACATTGTTTTGGAAAGCAATGTGTCGCCGTTTAATGTGGGTCTGGCGGTGGAGCTACCGGAGTTTACGGCGGCTCAAGTGCTGGAGCTGGTAGAGAAGCATGGTCTGGATTGGTCTGCAGCAGATGTGGACGACCTAATGGCTATGGTGGGGGGACATCCCTATTTGGTGCGGCTGGCGCTATATCATATTGCGCAACAGGATTTGACCCTGGAGCAATTGCTACAAGAAGCACCTACGGATGCGGGTATCTATGGGGAACACCTGCGGCGGCACCTGTGGAATTTGCAGCAGCACCCGGAGCTAGCCCAGGCATTTGAGCAGGTGATTGTGTCTGAGGATCCGGTGGAACTGAAGTCGATGCTGGCGTTTAAGCTAAATGGTATGGGTTTGGTGAATCTGCAGGGGAATGGGGTGCTGCTACGTCATGAACGTCTATATCGGCCTTATTTTCGTTCTCGGTTGAGGATGGCAGTATGAGTGGTGCAAATTCCTCGTTTTATAAGGTTGGTGGGGCATTACCGCAGGATGTGCCGTCCTATGTGACGAGGGAAAGTGATAATGAGCTGTATGAAGCGCTGAAGGCAGGGGAGTTTTGCTATGTACTGAACTCTCGGCAGATGGGTAAGTCCAGCCTGATGGTAAGAACTCTGGCCCGACTGCAGGCAGATGGCTGGGCCGGAATCATTCTCGACTTTTCGGCCAAGGACAGTCAGGCAGATAGGCCTGATCGTTGGTATGACGGCATTATTAATCAACTCAATCGCCAGTTCAAGCTACCCAATCGTTCAGTCTTTCGCAGCTGGCTTAAAGAGCGTGACTTTCTTGCTCCTGTCGAACGCCTGGATGAGTTTATTGAGACGATACTGCTTCCAGGCACAAATTGTTCAATAGCCATTTTTATTGACGAGATTGACAGTACTCTCAACCTGCCCTTTACCGATGACTTTTTTGCGCTTATCCGAGCTTGCTATAACAAACGAGCTGATAATTCTGCTTATCAGCAGTTGACGTTTGCCTTATTCGGTGTTGCAACACCCTCCGAATTAATTGGTGATGCCAAGCGTACCCCCTTTAATATTGGTAAAAGTATTGATCTAAAGGGCTTTCAATTAAAAGAAGCTGTTTCCCTTGCTACTGGATTGACTGATAGGTGTGATCACCCTCAGATAGCTTTGCAAGAAATCCTATACTGGACGCGTGGACAACCTTTCCTAACCCAGAGATTGTGCCAGTTAGTAGTGGATGCAAATATCTCAATTACTGCAGGGAGTGAAGGAAAACTGATTGAGGATATAGTATGCTCTCAGCTAATTGAACATTGGGAATCTCAAGATCACCAGGAACATCTCAAAACTATTCGTCAAAGACTGCTCAACAATGAGCAGAAAGCTGGATATTTACTGGAGCTATATCGGCAAATTTGGCAGACAGGAGAACTTATTACTGATGATCGCCCAGAAGAACTAGAACTACAACTATCAGGATTAGTAATCAAAAGGGATAACAGACTATACGTACATAATCCTATTTATAAAACCATTTTTAACGAATCGTGGATTGATATCGAATTAGGAAAACTACGTCCTTATTCAGAAAGTTTTCGAGCTTGGATTGCGTCTGATAAGACAGATGGCTCACGCCTATTACGAGGAGAAGCTCTTGCAGAAGCTGAGCGATGGACTATTGGTAAAAATCCTAGTTCTGAAGATCGTGAATATTTAGCAGCTTGTCGTACCCAACAACGGGAAGCAGAAATTATTGCCAAGGAACAAGAAGCTGAACTTGCAAGAGAGAAAGCGATACAGGAAACTTCAGAAGGGTATGACCTCGGCACGATGTAGAGTGCTATAATGCTTATCCAGCAAGGGTTTCAGAAAGATTTGAACAAAGAATCAATTTTCTCAATTTCAGCGTGATGGAGATTGTAAGCTTCTTGTAGGGCTTAGAATTTCTGACTTTTTAATAGACATCTAATTGAGGTCATACCCCTTCAGAAGCTGTAAAACGGATTCAAGAAGAAGCTAATGAACTTCTGGACAATATTTATGATCAGTTTTCGTTTTCTATGAACATATCTCGCCTATATAAAGAATCAGAAGATAAGACCCAAGAACTTCAGCAAGCATTAGCTGAGTTACAAATAAACCAACTAGAGCTAATTCAATCAGAGAAAATGGCTAGCTTAGGGCAACTAGTAGCAGGGATTGCCCATGAACTCCACAACCCAGCAACTTTTATCTCTGCTAATTCAGAGTATTCTTTAGAATATCTTCAAGCCTTAGTTAAGTTGCTCTACATGTATCAAAAAAGCTATCCTAGTCCACCTCAGGAAATAATAGACTTTACTCAAGAGGCTGACATTGAATTTCTTCTTGAAGACTTTTCAAAAATCCTATCCTCTATAAAAACAGGTTCAGAAAGGATTCAGAGTATTATAATGGCTTTACGAAATTTCTCTCAGATTGATAGAGCAGATTATAAACTTGCAAACATACATGAGGGGATTGATAACACCCTAGCAATTTTAGTCAATCGATTCAAAGGCCAGTTTGGGAATCCAAATATTCAAGTCATCAAGAAATATGGTGAATTACCTTTGATTGAATGTTATCCAGGTATGTTAAATCAAGTATTCATGAACTTATTAGTTAATGCGATTGACACTATTGAAGAAAAGCAAGAGAATGCTAACCCAGATTATTCAGGTTGCATCTATCTAAAAACTGAAGTTATCTCAGAAGACAGGATCAAAATCTCAGTCGGTGACAATGGAGTAGGTATAGAGCCAAAACATGAAACTAATATCTTTGATCCGTTTTTTACAACCAAATCTGTTGGTAAAGGAACTGGATTAGGACTATCTATTAGTTATCAGATAATAACAGAAACACACAAAGGTCAAATATACTGTTATTCAAATCTTGGGCAAGGGACTGAGTTTGTTATTGAACTATGGAAGTCAATACCCACTGAATAAAATAAAGCAGGCGTAAGCAAGCGTAGGGTGTGTGCGTCACGCACCACTTCTAATAGCTAACACATCACTCCAAACCCTCTTAGTTCGTTGCGTTACGCTTCGCTAACGGCACCCCACTACGGGGTATCCCAAACATCGTGAGGAATTTCAGGACTCTCCTCTTGGCACCAATTAGGTGGATAAATGCCCTCTGCAATAAACCGATGCACACTGGAATACTTTCAATCTTGTGGTTTCTCACATAATCCATGGCTTACCGGATTGTAATGAATATAATCACAATGGATTGCAAAGTCTTTTTCATTACGAATAAAATGCTCCCAATAACGACGCTGCAAGAGATTTCCTTCCCTTCGTTTCTGTCATGATTAAGAAATTGTCCGTCCAATCTTTAATTCAGCTCCGTATCGTTTAGTCACATAGGTTCTGATTAATCGAAGCCTGACCTGAAAGTTCGCATCATTTTCAGGCAACGTTAAGAGAGAATGAAAATGCTCGGGAAGTAATACAATCGCCTCGATTGAGAATGGATGACGTTCTTTAACGCTGATAAAAGCTTCTCGAAGAGCTTGTCGACTAATATCCCAACATAGCCATGGAACACGTTGATAGGTTACTTGAGTAATAGAGTAGGTGCCCCCAGCAATGTAGGGACGTCGATAATTTGGCATTCTGAGAGCGATGGTGATTATTCACACTAGGTTGCCCAAAGGTAAGCAGCATTCTCGAAGACGGTGCGTTACGCTTCGCCTACAGCACCCTACGCTTTAACGCGTATCCGAGTAACAATAGTGGGTGCGATCTCAAAATCTGCATGAGTTACAATGAAAACCATATCAAGCCAACCATCCAAACCATGGAATATCAAAACCTCATTACCATTGAACCGGGAAAACGGAGTGGGAAACCCTGTATTCGAGGTATGCGAATCACCGTATACGATATTCTAGAATATTTAGCAGGTGGTATGACCGAAACCGAGATTTTAGAAGACTTCTCAGAGTTGACCGTGGCAGATATTAAAGCATGTTTGCAGTTCGCGGCAGATCGTGAGAAAAAGCTATTTGTCGTAGCCTTATGAAGTTACTGCTGGATGAGAATCTATCCGATAGAATTATTCGTGCAGTGATTGACTTGTATCCTGGTTCTGTCCATGTCAAAACAGTGAACTTGATGCACACAGAGGGTATGACCTCGACACGATGTAGAGTGCTATAACGCTTATCCAGCAAGGGTTTCAGGAAGATTTGAGCGAAGAATAAATTTTCTCAGTTTCAGCGTGATGGAGATTGTAAGCTTCTTGTAGGGCTTAGGATTTCTGACTTTTTAATAGACATCTAATTGAGGTCATACCCCACACAGATGACGCCGCGATTTGGGAATATGCCAGGATTTATGATTTTGTCATTGTTTCCAAAGACTCTGACTTTCATCAACGTAGTCTGCTACATGGCCATCCTCCCAAGTTTATTTATCTTCGTATTGGTAACAGTCCAACATCCAAAATTGTTGAGATCTTGAGAGGACAGTTTGACGTAATCTCACAATTTGGTAGCAGTGAAACAGAGAGCATTCTTGTCCTGGGATAACCGGGTAAGGGGGCATTGCACACCCTACGATTACTTGGGTAATAAAGTATGCCCCCAGCAATGTAGGGACGTCGATAATTTGGCATCTTGAGAGCAATGGTGATTATTCACGCTAGAGTGCCCAAAGGTGGAGTGGCATTCTTGAAGACGGTACGTTACGCTTCGCTTACAGCACCCTACACTTCCTGGAAATCAGGATAATTGCTCAATGCTAAAATATAGTAACAATCCTTTAGAGCTGCTTACCGATGGCTAAAACGGCATTGGAGCTAAGCCCAGAAGAGTGGAAAAAATATTCATTACCCAAGCGGGCTATTACACCAGAGCTACAGGCCCATTGGGACAAAGCATGGAAATTGATTCCCGAGTTAGCAGAGCTGCTCCGTCAAGACTTTGGAGCAAACCGGATTCAGGTATTTGGCTCAGCTGTTAAGATTAACTATTTTTCAGTAGAGTCAGATATAGATCTGGCAGCTTGGGATATTCCGGTTGATAAATTTTTCAAGGCAATTTTGGCTGTTGATGAGTACGATCCTGATTTTCGAGTGGATTTGGTAGATCTTTCGCTTTGTTCTGAACGATTACGAAAAAGGATTGAAGAACAGGGCATTGATGTATGAACGAGCGGTTTATCTACCTCTCCAACAGAATGATTGATGAGCTGAACAAAATAGACCTCGCTACACAACGTGCCTTCAATGCGTGGCAAGATTTTCATAACTCTGGAAACGAGTTCTTTTTAGATAGCGTTGCTTTGAGTTTACAGGGTGCTTATAACGGATTAGAAGCTATCTTTGACTTAATTGCTCGTGAAGTTGATGAGGTGAGACCACAAGGGAATAACTGGCATCAGGTACTGCTTGCTTGTTCCAATAGCTACTGAAGTCACTGGCAAACGACCTACAGTCATCTCTAGTGAAAGCCACGAAACGTTAGATGACTTTCGCGGTTTCAGACATCTTGTACGTCATAGTTATCCTTTTGAACTAAAGGATAATCGCATTGCCCAAGCTATGGATATGGTAGAGCCTGTATTTGGGCAAGTCCGTGCAGAGCTGATGGCATTTACTGGTTTCCTTAAAGTCGCAGCTGAGCAGTAGCCAAATATCTAACGTGCATGTTTACGCCATCATGACACCGTAGCCTGTGTTTAGTCTTTGACAAAGTTTACGGCAGATCAGGCAGCTGGTATTGACAGGCCGTTTGATTTTATCGACTGTAATGTTGTTCCTGGTGAGCTTCAGTTCATTCTCAAGTCTGAAGCCGACGCATCAAAAACGATGCCCCAAGACAAAAAACACTGAAAGCGTCGATGACGAATGATAGTGTTTTGCTTTGAGTTGAATAGATACTGCTCTACCTTTTTCCTGCTAAGTCTTATGACTGCAAATCTGCCAGTGCTCCACGGGCCATATTGGCAATAGCTTTATCCGTTGCCTTAGGTAGCTGATAATACTTACCGCCCGCTGTCTTTGCCAGTTCCTTACCAAACCCGGTAGAAACAAACTTGCGTTCGGTATCGATAATCAATAACTGGAAACCCGTCATGCGAATACGGCCAGCGATATCCAGCAGTTCTGCTTTAATGTCCGGCTTCTCGCCCTCTTCCATGGGTTCTCCTAAAGAACGAGCCAGGGGCACATTACCGCGACCATCAGTAATTGCGATAATCACCACATTGCCCGTATCACCAGATTGCTGTGCATTGGTGCCCACGCGCACGGCCTGACTGAGGCCATGGGCCAGGGGAGAACCACCACCACAGGGCATTGTCTCTAATCGACGGCGGGCAGAGGTGATCGAACGAGTCGGTGGCAACAACACGTCTGCCTGTTCTCCTCGAAACGGAATCAGAGCTACCTGGTCGCGGTTTTGGTACGCATCTGTCAGCAGACTCAGAACAGCTCCCTTTGCCGACTGCATACGATTTAGCGCCATAGAGCCAGAGGCATCCACAACAAAAATGATTAGCGAACCCGCCTTACGAGCCAATCGCTTCGCTCGAATATCACCCTGTTCAACAATCACCTTGCGCTCAGGTTGACGGGCACGACGTGCCTTTTGATAAGGGGCAGCCGCTCGCAACGTGGCATCAACCGCAATGCGCCGTACAGGTCCCTGGGGCAAAATCGGCTTAATATAGCGACCTCGATCTTCAGAGATCACAAGACTCTGTTTACCCGAGCTGCCTTGTCTACTCATGGATTCAGCAAACAACAGGAGAGATGGGTCTAGAACAACACCCTCAGGGTCGAATAAAAACTCTTCTGGAATACTCGGAGGAGACTCTTCTTGTTCCTCATCAGGTTCATCGTCGTCGTTATCATCCTCGTCCTCATCCTCTTGGGACTCGTCTTGATCGTCTTCTTGCTGATTTTCTGGCGGTGGGGGCGGTGGGGGCTGCTCATCTTCCGGTGGCGGCTGATCCATGTTCATGGCCCGGGGGATAATCACTAGTTCCACCGCACGACGTAGATCATCCGCATTGATTTCAGTGCGACCGTCTAACGCAGCACTGGCCTTAGCCACCCGCACAGCAAAAAGTTCAGCACGATGGCCTTCTACACCACCGCGAATGGCTTCTGTCACCAGATACTGAACCTGGTCGGGAGTAATGACAACATCCTTAAGCCACTCGCGGGCCAAGATGATCTGGGTTTTAAGGTTGTCAATTTCTTCGATATACCCAGCCAAAAAGCCTTCTGGATCATCAGCGTAGTTAGTTGCCTGATCGGTGGCGTCCACTCGCTCTTCCATGGTCAGCGCCCGGTCGGCGGAGAGTGCGATCGCAATCCGGTCCAACAAATGCTGCCTCAACACCCCCTCTTCCGGGTTATAGGTCGCCACCAATAATGGCTTACAGGGATGCTGAAAACTAATACCCTCACGCTCAATCTGGTTACGCCCTTCCGTTAACGTCCCCAGCAGCAGGTTCGAAATCTGATCGTCCAGCAGATTGACTTCATCAACGTAGAGAACGCCGCGATTGGCTTCAGCTAATAAGCCTGGCTGAAAGACCGATTCACCGGTTTGAATGGATTTTGCCACATCCACAGAACCTAGCAACCGATCCTCGGTTACCCCTAAGGGGATCTGAATAAAGGGAGCCGGAATAACTTTGGTTGGCAAATCATCTAGATCCTTAGGATCCTCGCGATCGCCAAAACGCTCAACGGTAGCATCGTCCCACTCACGCATATTGGTCGGATCAGCATTGGCATAGGACCCATCAATGATCTCAATCGGGGGCAGCAGCTGGTGCAACCCTCTAGCCAACACAGACTTAGCTGTGCCGCGACGACCAGCAATGACCACACCGCCTAACCCAGGATCCACCGCAGCCAATAGTAACGCTAACTTAATTGCATCCTGGCCAACGACGGCCATCAGTGGAAATGTAGTGGGCGTATCCGCGAGGGCCTGCATCTTTTATCTCTACTCAACGTAATAGTTACTGTATCACTGCTTTTCAGCAATCGTGCCCACGAAAGTCGGCCACTTAGGAGGTGCAGGCTCAGATGTTCAGCCTTTAGAATTTGACTTACGCTGTTGCCAAGCTTATAAAAGGAACAATCTGTCCTTGCCTGTCCGTACTCGACAGATTGATTCATCTCACCATGTAAGCAGCGCCAGACGATAAATCTCTGTGAGTTCCCGATGCCTGTTGCTGCCTGTAAACTACTGACCTATAAGGGCCAATACAGCACGTGCCAAATTAAGGTGCCAGATATTGATGAAAAGTTGCCTGCCGTCAAAGTAAGTGGTCAATACTACAGCCGGTTTCGCCGGTTTGAAGACGCAGAGGCTGCCATGAAGGCATTGGACAAACTGGCTCGAAATGGAGAAGTGCTGGCATTAACCAAACAGAGCAAAGATAGCTACATCATGTGGGCATTGGAACTAGAGGCCCAAGTTTTCAAAGGCCCTCGAAAGGATGGGCGACGCTGGCCAACGTGTGGGCCAGCCACATGCCTGATACTGGGAGACGCAAAACAATACAACCAGGGCTATATACAAGTCCCTGACCTGGCCGACCCCATGGTGGCTGTACATTATGACGACCAATTTTATAGTGTCTATCGGCCAGGATTGGCAGCTGGTGAGGCACTCAATTTAGCGGCCCAACTAACAGGTCGAGGCAATGATAGTGCGATCGCATCTACGTCAAAAGGATACGCCGTTTGCATGCTGGAGCCAGAAGCGACAGCCCACACCCCAGAGTGAAGTAAACACCTAAAAATAGAGTGTCGAATTCAATTTCAATAATTCAACACTCAACACTCAAATCTCACGACTCAATCCTTAACGTCGTCCTGGCAGAATAGGTTGCTCTACCGCATTACGGAAGCGCTGCACATCTTCGCTAAAGTCAATCGGCAAAACAGCTACCACGTTCTCGTGGGGACGAGGAATAATCACCCAAGTTTCTAGGACTCCACCGGGAGCATTTTCCGCAGCTTCCACCCCAGCCGCCATAGCCGCTTTGACTTCGGATACATCACCACGAATATTGATGCAGAACCGTGCACTACCTGCCCGAATGTAATTCACCAATGTGACTCGTCCTGCTTTCACCATCGCATCTGCTGCGGCTAATACAGGGGGAAATCCCTTTGTTTCTAACGATCCTACTGCCTCAGGCATTGTCGCTCTCCTTAACTACGAGCCTAGATTGGCTTTGATTTTATAACTCCAACGTCTATTCTACGGGAGACGCGGGGGCTTGAATAGCCACAACGGGTTGCGTTTGCTGAACAAACGTTTCAACCCGCGTAAAGTAGTCCGGCCCAGCCGTACTTGCCACATCGTTATGCCCTGCTTCGGGAACTAGCCACAGTGACTTGGGGGAGGGTGATGCAGCATAGAGTTGCTCTGACATCGCGGCTGCAGTTGTATCGTCTTCTAATCCATGGATATAGAAAACCGGTAGCTGCAGATGGGGCACTTTAGCAAGAGAATCAAACCGCTGGGTCAAAATCCAATTCACCGGCACCCAGTCATATTGCCCAGTTAATTGGATGGCCTGTAGCATTGAGCTAAAAGTACTTTGCACAATCAGCCCCGCCGCCGGGCGGTGGGTCGACAGTTCAATGGCAATGGCTCCTCCCAAGGAATGGCCAAATAGCCACAGCTGCTGGTTCGAGATCTGCCGAGTTTCTGTGAGATAGCGATAGGCTGCGATCGCATCCTCATATACCCGATCTTCATTGGGAAAGGGGCCAGGACTGAGACCATACCCCCGATAGTCCACCATGAGCACGTTAAACCCCATCAACTGATAGCGATGGGCTAGCCCTAAATTTGCACCAATATTCTCGCTATTGCCATGGAGATACAGCAACGTCAGTGCGCGTGCAGACAACGTTCCTGGCAAACCAGGTAGCCACCAACCATGTAACCCTTTACCAGGAGAAGGTTTTCCTGCTGGGCTAATCCAAACTTCTTCGTAAGTTAACTGTTCATCTGCTGGCGTTTGGGTTAGTACAGATGTGGGCGAAAAGATCAGCTTCGTTTGATAAAAGTACAACCCAACACAAGATGTACCATAAATACTGGCAGCTAAGGCCAGTGCCAGTAGACCTTTATAAACCATCATTTACAACAGCATTACTCAGAAACTCCAATGAGCTTGACTATTACAACGACCACTCTGCTTGCAGCGCCTCTAGCTGCCATACGCGGGTCTCGGTGACTGCCGCCAGACAAGCCTTAACATCTCCAGCTGATGGCAAATTAGCCTCATACTCACAGTGGGCATCACGATAATCCAGCCAAGAAAGCTGAACATCCGTCAACGCCTCCCCTGCATCACCATCGGCTAAAGCCTGAACAGCCTGATAAACCTGATTAAGCTCGGCATCGGCTGCCGCAAAATCAGTCTCGGCAATAATCGTCTGTCGCAGTTCAGCAATACGATTATCCGTTATTTGCTCCATACAGCTAGCTTGAATCAGAGGCGCGATTGAACCACCTGCAAAACGATCACTCTCAAACGTGCACTCGGCGTCACGGAAGACAAGCCAACGTTCTTCAGCTCTAGTCAGCAAATCTTTTGAAGCCTCATTCAGACCTTGCTTCACCTCCTGATAGACATCATTGAGCGCCTTATCAGAAACGGCATAATTTTCAGCCGCGCACTGATTCATCTCCTGCTGGGTAGCCAATTGACCGCAGTCCTGTTTAGCTAGAGCTACCGGAGAAGCAGCAGGTGGCGCAGCAGCCTCGTTAGACGAAGCAACCGGTGGTGTCACAGGCACTGTTTCAGCCGCTTCACCCTCGGTCGACTCGGCAGCAGATGAAGCCTCTTGATTAGTTGCTGTAGATGTATCATCAGCCCCATTGGTAGGCGCAGTCGTCTGCTCTGCGCGTCCGCAACTAACCAAAGCCAGGAGTAATGCTATAGAGACTAGTTTGGACAATAGTTTATAAGACGATTTATCCATGGTTTCACAACACCAGCTCGCACCATTGGAGTGTAACGCACCCGCTTTTAGCTATGGAAAATCTAAAGAATAATCAGGGTTTCTAGCGTAGAACAGACCAAAAGCTATAGGTTGAGCGCAAGCTTCTTAACGGTGGGCTGACAGCCCAATGATTTCTGATTATTTCCTATGCAAATCGTCGCCTACCTTTACACAGATCCTCGTCTGGAACCCCCAGTCGATGCCAATCTGTGGGGCTGGGAGGTTGATCGCATCTACAAAGACACTCCCTTTGTCCCACAGCGCCCTCAACTCCAGGAACTATTAACCCAAATCCAAACTGAGGCACCGGCCTATCTGCTAATACGACATCTTGATGAATTAGGGGAGTCCTTAACATCGGTCGCTGAAAATCTCACGCTCATCGAAACGGCAGGAACGGTGGTGATTGCCACAGAACAGGACTATCAGACAGCCGCAGCTGGCACAACTCACCCGCAGCTACCCATAGTCCTCGCTCAAGTACAAGCCAATCAACGCCAACGCCGCATTCGCCAAGGACATGCGGCCAAACGACTAAAGGCTCTGCCACCGCCAGGCAAAGCCCCCTATGGCTACCGCCGTGGCAAGCAAGGCTACATCATTGACCGAGCCACTGCGCCAATACTTAAAGCCTTCTTTGAACAGTTTTTGTTATACGGTTCTCTGCGAGGCGCAGTGCGCCATATCGCGAAGCAATATGGCAAAAGAGTATCCGCCTCCACTGGGCGACGCTGGCTAGAACATCCCATCTATAGAGGTCACACCCGCTATGGTGATGGCGGCATCATCCTCAATACCCACCGTCCTCTTTTAGATGCCACCGAAGCAGCCCAGATCGATCGCCTACTACGTCGGAATAGTGCCTTACCGTCTAAAACAGCGAGTGCGCCGCGTTCTTTAGCTGGTCTAGTTAGCTGTCAACAGTGCCAGGCAAAATTTACAGTGAGTCGGGTCAGTGCACCTCGGCGCGCTAAAGACTATACCTATATGCGGGTGACCACCTGCCCAGAGAAATGCAAAGCTCTACCCTACGAAGAGTTGCTAACTCAGACAATTCAGACTATTTGCCACGACCTGCCTAAGGCGGTGGCTCAGCTCTCTACGCCAGACCAAAGTCCTAAAAATGCGCTAGAGGCTGCAATCTCAACACAAGAAGCCATCCTCAACCAGTTGCCTCAGCTAGTAACCGACGGCATATTAGACCAGACAACAGCTGATTTACGGGCCTATAGCGTGCGCACCAAAGTTGCCCAACTGACTCAGCAACTGGCCCAATTACCCCCAGTCAATCTTAAGGAACTCGCTCAAGCGGTTAGCATCCCTCAATTTTGGGAAGATCTCTCAGAACCAGAACGCCGCTTTTTCTTTCGCGAATTCATCCGTGACATACAGGTTATCCGTTCAGGCAACAGCTGGACACTTCAGGTATTATTTGCCTTCTAGTCAACAACTAAAGTTGTTGACTAGAAGGCAAATAAAAAGAGAGCACCTAAGCATCATAGAGAGACAGATATACAGACATTTCATGGGCCTCTCTCTAAGCGATCACGCAAACAAAGTGAGTATATTAGCGGATGCATACTGAGAGAAAGACACGACAAGGCCTGTAAGATCCGCAAAAATCCTGAGGACAACACAACAACAAGAATTAATTCTTGCTTGAAATTCTATAAAAGTCTCCTTAAAAGCTACGAGATGGCCCAAATCTTCACACACAACATGCGTATTCATCCGCATTTCGACAACATTTTTAGGCATTAAATTTGACATACAAGGGTCAAGAACTAAGTCACAAGACGTCAACAAAACAATCATGAATCAATTCAATATCCGTGCTGCAGTAGGCATGGCGGTCATAGTGAGTGCGGTAGGAGCAGCACCCACCTATGCCTTCACCCTAACAGGTGCATCAGCAAGTTTTGACAACGCACGATTAGTAAACGGCAAAACTGTTGGCAGAGCGGCTAACAACAGTGATTTTGCCGACTATGAGCAAGCGGCTTTTACTAAAGACTCAGATAACTATGTCGAGTTTTTTGATTACAACGGGGTCAACCAAGTGCGTTGGGGTGATCCTGTTTATGACTACTACAGCTACTCCAAAACGCAAGAAGCAGGTCATCGAAAAATATCGGACTATGGCTCCTACCGCACCAGCAGCGGTTATCAATATTATGGATCCCATAAAGACCGGACAGCTCAAAAAAGTGGCCTTGGTTTCGCGGGTGTCAGCGATGTTGATTTAGGTGTAGGTGAGATTTTCAATCTTGGTACTCTCAAACACTACAACAACACAATTTGGTCAGATGGTCGCATCGCAGAGAAAACCGATTTCAGCCTGAAATTAGGCTTTGGCGATACTGGTCTAGGTGAACAGACCTTCAACTTCGCCCTCAACGTTGATGAGACTAGCAATAATCCTAATAATCATGCGGGCGGCCAATGCCCATATCAAACCACTGGCTCTGGCTGTTCTGATAAAATCACCTGGGATTTTGCCATTGACTCTGAAAGTAGCTTTGAGTTTGAAGGTGAAGAATACACACTTGAGCTAGTAGGCTTTAACGACACGCCTAACTTTGATGCTGGCGGCGTAACAGACTTTATCTCCCAAGAGAATGGCACTAGTCAGGCTAGCCTGTTTGCTCGCATCGTTAAAGTAGACGACCCTGATAATCCTGATGAGCCCACCGCTGTGCCTGAGCCAGGGGCTCTGCTAGGCATAGGCGCATTGGGACTGCTCTTGCATAATACACGCCGCCGCCAGAAAGAGACTACTATTGCTGAGGCTTAACATAGCTCCCATCGTCACTGGCAAATGTCTCTGCAACAGAGCAAAAACCCCAGTCCTAAGAACCTTCGTTTCTCAGGGCTGGGGTTTTCTTAGCTATAGCAGTCTGTTCTGGCCTACCCTTGTGAGGGTTCATCCAGCATCAAAGGATACCAAGGCTCACGATCATTTAGCTGCCAAATAGAAATTACTAGAGTGCTGGCCACTGCCAACCAAATCACCATGGGCAATAGCAACTGGCCTGCCAAGGGAACAACTTGCCAGTAACTCAATGTAACGACAACAGACGAAACCAACGGTCCAAGAATAACCACAGGCACCGCCAAGCCCAAACGCCCTTCCACCGTGAAGACTGTATTCCAGGTATCTCCCAAGGCTAAATGGATAATAAAAATAGCTAGGGGCCATGTTAAGTAGGTCTGGCCTAAAGCTTGCCACACTAGATAAGAGGACACCACCCGTAAGACACCAATGCTCATCCAAATAATCGGAAACGCCAGGGGAGGAGGAGCCCAACCAGGACGTTGGACATTACTGTAGGTGGTGCGAGTTCGCGCATTGTTCAAAGGGGAAAACAGACGGGAACGAATGGCTAGCACAATAAAAAATGCGATCGCAGCTCCCACTTTAACCGTTTCAGACCATTCCTGGGTCAGCTGCTGTAATCCCCACAAACTGATGATCATCAGCCCAATTTGCGCTAGGGTGCCAACGACATATCCCCCTAAAGCAGACCAGTCAGCTTGACGCCCCTCTGCGGCTGGCAGTTGCGTTGCATCGTCTAGACGCACACCCATGATGGCATTCACCATCGACTCCACCTTGCCAAACAGGTTCGTTTTTTCCGCCATAATCGCTGCTAATTTACTCCCATTACTATCTATCATGATTGCCGCTACTATTTGGGGAAAGAGCAACCCAACCAAAAACGGCAGTTTATGGCAAATGTTCGATTTGAGCGCGTTACTAAACAGTATGACAACGGCTTCGTCGCGGTTAAGGATCTAAATTTAGAAATTTGCGATCGCGAATTCTTAGTCCTTGTCGGGCCTTCAGGCTGTGGCAAAACCACCTCTCTGCGTATGTTAGCAGGGCTGGAAAGTATCAGCAGCGGTAACTTATACATCGATGAACGCCGGGTCAATGACTTACCGCCCAAGGATCGAGACATCGCCATGGTGTTCCAGTCCTATGCCTTATACCCCCATATGAGCGTGTTTGACAACATGGCGTTTAGCCTCGAACTTCAGGGTGTGCCTAAGGCCGATGTTCGTAAGCGGGTGCAGCAGGCAGCCCAGCAACTGGGCATTGATAGCTTACTTGAGCGCAAACCCAAACAACTGTCCGGTGGTCAACGCCAGCGAGTGGCCGTGGGTCGTGCCATTGTGCGTAACCCATCAGCTTTCCTAATGGATGAGCCCCTGTCTAATTTAGATGCCAAACTACGGGTACAGGCCCGAGCAGAGCTAAATAAACTTCACAAACGACTGGGCACCACGTTTATCTACGTTACCCATGATCAAGTAGAAGCCATGACCATGGGAAGTCGT
Organism: Leptolyngbya sp. PCC 7375; assembly: GCF_000316115.1. Lineage (GTDB taxonomy): Bacteria > Cyanobacteriota > Cyanobacteriia > Phormidesmidales > Phormidesmidaceae > Leptothoe. The sequence continues at coordinate 4,732,170 of NZ_JH993797.1, read as the reverse complement.
ATTGCCATTATGAATCAAGGCATTCTACAGCAGGTGGATACGCCCCAAACAATCTATGAAAAGCCTAACAACATTTTTGTAGCAGGATTTCTGGGCAGTCCATCAATGAATTTCTTGGATGCCACCCTTAGACGCCATGACGATAACTTATCAATTAAAACTGATAATTTTAGCCTACCACTGTCAAGAAACAACGACACTATCCACCCTTACATCGACCGCTCAGTTATTCTTGGTATTCGTCCAGAAAGCATTTACCACCCTGACTATTTGCCTCCTGGCATTACACCTGTAGACATTCAAGCTGAGGTATCCGTGGTTGAACTTATGGGGCATGAATTAATTGTTTACGCCACCTTAACCGATGGTAGCGAGATTGTTTCCCGCCTCGATCCAAGAGCCGTTATTGTGCCAGGGGCAACCATTACCCTACAGCTCGATCAAGATCGTATCCACCTCTTTGATAACGAGACAGAACAAACAATTTAGCGGACGTTTGACTGTCAGCACATGCTCGGTCAGCCATCTCTTCAAAACAACAATGTCTATTTTTGTTTTTTCCGCAACCGTAATTTATCAAATCCAGAAGGTATAACTTGATCACTAAAATGTGTAGTTTTCTGCACATTTTTTTGCGTAAGAATACTAAGATATGAAGTTATGAATACCTAACCTACGTAATTTAACTAGCTCTAATAAAGAGTCAGTGAACTGAAGTGGTCAATTTAGTTCTAAGATGTGAATATTAATCAAGGTTAATACAAGCGTAATCAGCCGCCAACTACCATGTCCCCTGACGGTCTTTCGATTAGCTATTCCCAACCGACCTTGGCTACAAGGCAAGATGCTATTGAGCAAGCGGTTGCGAATCTAATGCAGCACGCCCAGCATCTACGAATCAAAAAACTCTTGTTTAGCGTTTGTTATGGGACGTGGGAGAACGAGGCTGCTGTACTAAACAGTGTTCCGATAAGTTCGTTGGTGTCAATTTTGTTGGGACGCTACTCGACCCTGCAACAATGCCGCAACAGTCTCTACCAAAAAGCAAATAACCTGAATCGTAAAAAGGTTTACATTGCGATCGCAAACGTTATTCTATACTATCTGCGCAACGTATTTCTTCCCCAAACACCACTCTCCCCATCTACGGATCAACAAGCTGATAATCTAGCGGCCTCGGTACAATCACGGGCTCAATCGGATCTTTACCAGCCTGTAATCAATGAACTCAAAAAATCAGATAATTTAGACGTTATTAAGACGTTTCTGGGGTATCTGGGACAGTCCCCTGGGAACATCGCTGACACCGCTAGTACTGATTTACTGAGTCTTGTGCAGTTGGCCCATCGCCAAGCACCAACGCCTTTAGAGCTGAAGCAGCGTTTGTTGGGGATCTTAAAGCATCAGAGGCATCTGCCCTCTTTTACTCACTCACAGATAGTAGCCCGACAAATTTTAAGGGCATTTCGCCCGCTTTACGTCACTGGGCCTGCACCAGTGGTCACCACACCTGATAGCCTCACCACGTTGGGGCAAGACCTTTCAAGTAAATGTGATCCCGACAAAGTCCGAGTGCTGCTTTATTCCATTCTTTACGGTCCCTATGCAGACAGCCCGTTACAACGGCAAATCTTGCAAGCAAAAACACTACGCGATCTTTTAAAGGAAACTTTTGACTACTGCCCGACCTACGGTGACTTTGAAAGCAAGCTGACAATCCTGGCCCACTGTTTGGAAACATCCGATGGCCTGAATCGAGCCCTCAAGGTCATGTTGGTCTCTTTATACCGCTATTACACTAAGGACAAAAAGCTATCGGTATAAAATAGCTTGCTTGTTTATTAGTAGGCATATTATTCAGCAGGTGTCCGCTTGCCGAGTAGCTTTTCTCGTAGGTGCTTGATGCGATCGCGAAACTTAGCCGCTTCTTCAAAGTCCAGCTCCTTGGCAGCCGCTTTCATTTGTTTCTCCAGCTGACTAATGAGTTCCGGGATATCCTCCAGGGCAAGATCGTCACTATGCTCATACACTTCTTCCAATTCTTGGGCATTGAGACGCCGTGATACCTCCAAAAACGAGAGAATAGCGTTGCCCTTCCGTCGAATAATGGGCGTTGGCACAATGCCATGTTTTTCGTTGTAAGCCTTTTGAATTGCCCGTCTACGCTCAGTTTCATCAATGGCCCTAGCCATACTGCCAGTCAGATTATCAGCATAGAGAATCGCCTGTCCCTGAACGTGTCTGGCGGCTCGACCCATGGTCTGAATCAGGGATCGCTCCGCCCGTAGAAACCCCTCTTTATCCGCATCTAAAATCGCTACCAACGAGACTTCAGGTAAGTCCAACCCTTCCCTTAATAGGTTTACTCCCACTAACACATCAAAGTTACCGTTACGCAAATCTTGAATAATCTCAATCCGCTCAATAGAGTGAATCTCAGAATGTAAGTAACGGACTCTCACCCCATGTTCATCAAAATACTCAGTGAGATCTTCTGCCATACGTTTGGTCAACGTAGTCACTAGGGTGCGCTCACCCCGCTGGGCCCGATCCTGAATCTCTCCTAAGAGGTCATCGACCTGCCCTGTAGTGGGTCGTACAAAAATCTCAGGGTCTAACACCCCAGTAGGACGAATAATCTGCTCAACAACCCGTTGTTCAGAGATTTCCAGCTCCCACTCACCCGGTGTAGCAGATACAAAAATACAGTTTTTGACCTTTTGCCAAAATTCTTCTGCTTTCAGAGGGCGATTATCAGCAGCGCTGGGTAACCGAAATCCATGATCGATTAAGACTTTCTTACGAGCCTGATCACCGTTGTACATCCCCCGCAACTGAGGAATCGTAACGTGGGACTCATCAATCACCAACAGCCAATCCTCAGGGAAGTAGTCCAAAAGACATTCGGGGGGAGCGCCTGCGTGGCGTCCGGCTAGATGGCGAGAATAGTTTTCGACGCCATTGCAGTAACCCACCTCCCGCAGCATCTCCAGGTCATATTTAGTGCGTTGCTCTAGACGCTGAGCCTCAAGTAGTTTGCCTTCTTTTTCTAGCAACTCCAACTGCTCTCTGAGTTCTTCTTGAATGCCGTTACACGCGGCTTCTAACTTATCGTCCGGGGTCACAAAGTGGCGGGCCGGGTATATATTGAGGGCTTCCATACTCTGAATTGTCGCCCCAGTCACCGGGTCTACATAGCGAATGGCATCAATTTCATCGCCGAAGAACTCCACTCGGATAATGCGATCCTCGTAGGCCGGACCAATCTCTAACACATCGCCTTTGACGCGAAATCGTCCGCGACCCAAGTCGATGTCGTTGCGCGTATATTGCACAGAGGCCAAGTCCCGTAGCACCTGCCGCTGGTTTATTTCCATGCCTACCCGCAGCGGGATCGATGCCTTGAGATATTCTGTCGGGATTCCTAAACCATAGATACAGCTGATGGATGCCACCACAATCACATCCCGCCGTTCAAATAGAGAACGGGTGGCAGAGTGTCGCAGCATATCGATTTCTTCGTTAATCGATGCCGTTTTGGCAATGTAAGTATCCGTAACCGGGATATAGGCCTCAGGCTGATAGTAATCGTAATAACTGATGAAATACTCAACGGCATTATCTGGGAAAAATTCCCGCAGCTCGTTACAGAGCTGTGCTGCCAGCGTTTTATTGTGAGCTAGAACCAGGGTGGGGCGTCCTATGTTGTCGATGACCCGAGCAACCGTGTGAGTCTTCCCGGTACCGGTCGCTCCCAATAAAGTTTGATATTGACCTCCAGCCTCTAAGTAGCTAATTAAACCTTTAATTGCTTTGGGTTGGTCACCCTTGGGTTCAAAGGGAGCTTGAATATCGAAGTCATTCATGGGCGGCTGGCGCTAAGAAGGCACGTACTTCACTGAAACCATCAACACAAAGGCAGACTTTACGATCTTAAAAGTAATGTCTAAAATTCGCACAGCTGTTTTTAGCCATTATCTACCGCCATGGCTTATGCCATGACAGTTTTACAGGTGGGGTTCTAAGTCTTTACCATTTTCCAGAACCGCTACCCTAGGAAAGGCAGGGCCGATGCTTAGTCGACCCGATTAGACACACTTGATAGCTCACCGTGGGGGTATCTATGAAAATCTGGCGTTGGGGATGTATTGGACTTGTAGTTGCAATCAGTGCCTGCGGTCCTGGCGAACAAGCGGCCGCTCCAGACAGCCCTGGTCAAAACGGCGCAGACGTGACCACCACCGAAGCTGCAACCGCCGCCTGCGATCCCATGGACAGCCAGGTACCGCTACAGGCTGCCACGGAGGTAGACCTACCCTTCGAGCGCTTTGACTTTCGACCAACTGAGGTAGAAGCTACTGAGTCAACGCTGATCTTTAGGGGAAGGCGCTATGGGTTTACGTTTTGTAAACGCGATCGCACCTGGGGCGTAGAGGCCCTGGAAGTTGCCCCCCCTGTGGAGGAAGACTACGCTGAATATTTCGAATCCCTGGGTGATCCAGACTATGAAACTGTCACCAGCCAAGAGCAAAGCTATCAAGCACGGGTCCGCCTTGACGCCTCCTGGGTTGAAGGATCGGAAACCCCTGAAAATGATCTAGAACAGGTAATTTTTGAACTGATCAAACCCGGGGATAGCGAGCCTACGGCTCAAGTTCTATATACCAACACTGACATCATTGAACGTGAACTAGGGGCAACGGCGGGTGTGCCAACCATCACTCAAACCCTAGTGACCGATGATGCTCTGTGGTGGTCCATTGGATTTGAGCAAGGTGAGGGAGCCAGTGGCATTGCTACAGTGGTGCAATATCAGCTCGATCAGGATGAAATTGTCCCCTGGCAACCATCTGAACTCGGAAATGCTCAAATTACCGATCTAGCCCTGACAACGGCAGACGATGAGGTCACCCTCTGGTTGGGTACCCAATACTCAGGGGAAGGCAATCCGTTTCTCCCAGCCAAAGGCTTGGTAGCATTCCGTCCAGCAGACAATACAGTGAAGACGTATACCGTTGAGAACAGTCCGCTCATTGGAGCCATCCCCACTCGACTCTGGGCTGAAGAAGAAACATTATGGGTGGCCACCGCTAATGGCGTATGTGAAATAGACTGGACAGCGATTGATACGAATGATAGTTGGGCCTGCTGGCGCTTTATAGCCAGGACTGATATCCCAACCGATCAGGATTTGTATGCCAGTCTGCTAGCTGAAACACCCATGGAACAGCTAGATGGTACAACAACGGTAGAGGTGCTGTGGCTAGCAGACACTGACATCAGCACCCCCGAATCTTCGGTGCGATACGAAATTAGCTACGAACCAGGCATTACCACTGAAATCAGCCAAGGTGCCGACTATTATATTGGTCCAGAAGAGAATCTGGACGATGGATATTTTTGGTGGCCAGGTCAGGACTGGAGCTGGAATGGAGAACGCTTTGTGCGTCCATGGGATCAGGTCGCTGTGAATTATGTGGGTGGTGGTCCCCAGGGGATTGGCCCCACTGAATATGAGAGTTTTGTTGCCGATTGGCAAGCAATGCGGGGGGAGTTTGAATTGTTGACCCTGACACCTGACGTTACAGAAATCATCTATTACTCTGCCTGGATTGACGGAGAAGGTCTGGAACCTTGGGTAACAGTGACTGAGGCGGCGAATGCTCCCCTTGATACGGCAAATCCGACGGATGTGGTATTGACAGATTTGAAAAAGGAGGCACAAAGTAATTAGCAAAGGTCTGGAGTGAGCCCAGGGTTATCTCTAACAGACTATTCTTTAAAGCTGTCCGGGTCCTAGTGGATCACCAAATTCACGTTTGATACAAAATTCGAATTCATTAACCTCGATTAAAAGTGAATAACCATGTAGGGGCACTCTCTTGTGGATGCCCCTCAATATCGGGGGCAGGCAACCAGGATTTTCGGGATTTTGTCTTAATATCATTGATTCATCTTGTTTCTCATGCTTAAAATTCATCATCTCTATGTTGTATTTGCATAGGCATGAGAATCTCGTATACATCAATGTTTTATGATGAGCAACAACGTCTCAACAGATGTGCCATCATGCCGGGGCATTAGTCTTGGCATGGTGTTTTAACTCACCCCCATGAGAGATAGGAATGTTTTGGAAGTAGACTCTACAACAGCCTAAGTGAGTGAAGAAAATAGCTGAGACCATGCGATGGCAGGCGGTCGTGACCCCTGATTAATGATTTCGAAGGTTTGCTGCTCAGTGACAGGATGCTGCAAGCATTCAACACAGACAGCAGCCACATCTTTGCGGCTGGTCTGGCCAAGCAATCGATCTCCAACCCCTAAAACCACACCTTGTTTTCCACCAGTGGAAGCCTTGATCAGAGTATTGAGATCATAGGAGGTGTAAGGACCATCAATCAGTCGGCCTGGACGGATAATGGTGTAGCGACAGCTTGAACCACGCAGGGCATCTTCGGCAGCTGTTTTAGCATCTAAAACACCATAGGCATTGAGTAGGCTGAAGGGCAACTCTTCTTTACGCTCCACACCTAGAGAAGAGACTAGAACAAAGCGCTGTACCGCAATCTTTTTAGCCACCTCAATCAGGTTTTTTACACCCTGGCCATCGGCAATTGCTGGAGAGTTTTTTGTATGGCGCTGGCGATAGTCAGTATCAAGAAAAATACGTCCCCACGCTAAGAACTGCTCCAGGGGCTGGGCAGGTAAATCCACTTGCCATTTATCTGAAGGAAACGCCGTTGTGCCACTGCAACAGAGGATGGCATCGATCCTGTCCAAGGCGGCCGTTAACGTATCGGGCGATCGCAAGTCTGCCTGCACCAGGTCTACCCGATCGCCAAATAGTGAACGGGCTTTGACAACATTGCGGGTTAAGGCCCTAACCTCGTAGCCCTGACCCAGGGCATAGGCTACGGCTAACTGACCGACCCCACCGGTAGCACCGGTGACCAAAATTCGCTGCATACTCGGTACTGCGATCGCAATAAACTCCTTCCCTCTCAGTTAACCTTAAAACAGCAGCACCCCTCAATCAAAGGTGGCTAGCCCCAACCCAGCCGATTAAAATTTAGGGACCCCACCCTAAGGCCCCCCCCTAAGGACCACCTTTAGGACCCCCTAAGGACCATCTGCCCCCACATCGCTATGCCTCAACTTCGTCAAACTTGGGATAACCAGCATTTCTTCAAAGGTACCGACGATCCTCAGATTGCAACCGCTATCGCTGAGATTAGGGACAAAGTTGGGCAAATCTCCACCGCCTGTGCCCCGTTTGCAGAATACATTGACAGTGCGGAAACACTCCCTGAACCAGAGTTTGACACCCTGCTTGACTTATTACGCGGCATTCACCAAACCCGCACAGAGCTGAACAAACAGCTGGGCAATGTGCGCACTTACATCACGACGGCCCTGAGCGTAGATGCCCAGGACACCCACGCCAGCGCCATCATGCCCACACTGCAGCAAATCAGCGCAGAGGTGAGCCAGGCACTCACCCCCATGCAGGTGTTTCTCAATCGGGTTCGCTCTGAATTTGTGGCAGCTGTGGTCGCGGATCCGGTCTTAGTAGAAATGGCCTTTTTACTGGTGCATCAACGAAAACTCAGAGATCAGCTGCTCAGTGTTGCAGAAGAGAATTTAATTACAGGCCTGGCGGTAAACGGCCTGCATACCTGGGGCAATCTCTACACAGAGCTGGCGGGTACCCTTAAATGCACAGTTAACGGAGAGACCATGGGTCTGGCAAAAGCCGCTAATTTGCAAAGTGACCCCAACCGAGAAACTCGACAGGCCGCCTGGAAAGCAATCCGTAACGCCTGGGCTGGCCATCAACAAACTACAGCCACCATTCTCAACGCCATCAACGGCTGGCGACTAGAAGAAACGCAGAAACGGGCTCAGGTGCGTGAACTCCATTATCTAGACCGCAGCTGTCATCAAAGCCGTATTGAGCGGGCTACTCTAGATGCGCTGATGGAGACCACCTATCAGCAACGTTCCATTGGGCAACGCGCTCTGAAGGCCATGGCACAGGTGCTCAACATTCCTCAGATGGCACCGTGGGATTTACAAGCCCCAGCGCCTAGCATTGGCGAGCCCAAAACAATTCCATTTGACGCAGCCATTACATTGATTGCCGATGCGTTTCGCCAACTAACCCCAGAAATGGGCGACTTTGCCGTCATGATGGCTGAGCAGGGCTGGATTGATGGGAAACCCACCCCCAACCGAGCCACTGGAGCCTACTGTACCCGGTTCTCCGACCCCCGTGAACCGCGTATCTTTATGTCCTATGCGGGTACGATGACCAACGTCATTACCCTGGCCCATGAACTGGGTCATGCCTGGCATAACTGGGTCATGCGTGATCTGCCCCCCATGCAAACCTATTACTCCATGACCTTGGCGGAAACTGCCAGTATCTTTGCTGAGACCTTAGTGCGTGATGCCCTGCTACAGCAAGCTGAAACACCGGCTCAAAAGTTAGAGATTCTCTGGCAAAATGCCCAAAGTGCAGCGGTCTTTTTGCTAAATATTCCAGCTCGGTTTGAGTTTGAGAAACGACTGGTTGAAGCGCGAAAACAGGGTGTTGCGATCGCACCTGCGCTCAAAACCATGATGGCTGATAGTTGGCAACTTTGGTACGAAGACAGTCTGTCAGACTATGACGACATGTTTTGGGCTACTAAGCTGCATTTCTCTATTTCTCAACTGGGCTTTTACAACTATCCTTACCTATTTGGCTATCTCTTTAGCCTCGGGATTTATGCCCAGCAAGACAACTATGGAGCCGATTTTAACACCCTCTATACTCAAATTTTACGAGACACTGGCAGCATGACAGCAGAAGAGTTAGTAACTCAGCACCTACAGCAAGACATCTCACAATCTCAGTTTTGGAAAGCCAGTCTGAGCATTGTTGAAAAGAGTGTTGCCTCATTTGAACAATTGGTTGACAACTGATGCCATTGTGCTCGCCAGAATTTCTTGTGGAGACTATCCCGATGAACGTGCCTAATGGCGCTAACCTAGTGAAGCACTTCCGCGCATCTGGCATATAGGGCAGATTCACCATGGTCACCAGCACGTCCCTCGACTGGATTTTTTTTGACTGTTTCAATACCCTGATCGACGATTTTGATACCTCTGGCTATGAAGCAGGGTTAGCACCCATGTATCAGGTGCCAGTGACAGCCGGGCTCTATACAGACATTGACGATGTACGGGCTGATTACCACCGCTGGCGGTTAGAGTATATTGCTGGCAAACCCCATGAGCAAACCTTACAGGAGCGGTTTCGCAATCTGTTGGCAGTCTATCGCCCTGAGGCAGATACGGCGCTAGTTGATCAAGTGCTCGCCGAAATGGAAGTTCAGTTTATGGAGTGCTTTCCCGCTACACTCAGGCTACCTGCTGGCGTAGAAAGCATGCTGCAACGCTGGCAGGACCAAGTGTCCATGGGGGTAATCTCCAACTTTTTCTTAGCAGATTGGCCTGGCAAAATGCTGGAGCGCTATGGCCTGAACGTATATTTTCAGTTTGTACTGGACAGTGCCGAATGTGGCAAGCGCAAACCGAGCGACACCATTTATCAAATGGCTCTAGAAGCAGCCGGAAATCCAGCCCCTGAGAGAGTATTGTTTATTGGCGATCATTTAACCAATGATGCGATCGCACCTCAGCGGTTGGGAATGCGATCCATTTACTTTGATCGCTCGACTGAACGCGCCTCGTCATCGGCTGCACCAGTTCATATCAAAGCCATCACCCACTGGGATCAATTTATCCCTCACCCTTAATGGAACTCAGGAAAACCGTTATTCATGCAATATGGAAAAAAATACGACTAAGGTCTAAGGCTAAGTCTGACACATCTTGCTATGGCCGAGGGCAATCTACATAGAGGCACCCTAGGTAAAGACAAATGCAGCGAAAAATGCCACCGTGTAATTAAGGTATTTTTTAAAAATGTAAAAACTTAAATTACTTTCGTCATAAATAATTAAAGCACAAGTAATTAAAGCACTAGCCAGATATCAACCGTCTAATATAACCGTCTTTTTATCCGCCAGGCCCCATAGCCCGCAGTCATTATTACTAATCAATAAAAAATTATCATCCAACGTTAAATGCCTCTTAAACTCTCTAGCGCCGCCAGTGTAATTCTGTCTGCAGTGATGATATCGACCCCATTGACTGGGGTTGGTCGTCAAGTGGCCAAGGCTGACACCGCAGCTTCACCTGTAACTAATGAGGTTAACCCCAACGCCACCACAGGTGCAGCCTCACAATCAGACCCCGCTAACGGCTCATCGGCGACTGAGGTTAAGCCCAAAGCACCCAAGGATGAGGCATCGCAGACAAAGCCAGAGCAAAAATCATCAGCAACCACTGAGGTGAGCCCCAAACCTCCAAAGAGCAAGCCATCACAGTCAGGGCAGCCTAAATCATCTACGACCACCAAAACGTCAAGAAGCTCAACCTCGCCAGCTCCCATTGAACCCTTTATCCAAGCTGATGCTGTGGCGTTAGGACAGTGGTTAGTCACCAAAACCGTAAAAAACCTGGTAGACAACCCCGCAGATAGTGCCGCTAAGCCAGCAACACAGCCTAAAAAACCAGCAGGTTGGCCCAGTCCACCGAACAGAGACGCATCTGCGGCCAAACCACAGCCCGCTGCCCAACCGCAAACAACACCGACTCTACCAAAAGTCGCGGTGCGCGCGCTGCCCCCTGAGCCCTCTAGCAATCCCACAATTGATAACTACACAGAAATGCGAGTCGCTTTGACGAAGCAGGCTCCTGATGTGTCGATCGCTGCATCCGAAGGGGGGGTGCTCGTGAGCACCAACGGCAAACTTGTGGAAAATGTATCAGCGGGTGTTAGCTATCAAATCAGTGCAAACGAGCGAGGGCTATTTGTAAATGGCCAACCGGCCCCAACAGCCCTCTGGGTTGAACCAGATAATGGTTATGTAGCGGTTGGCAATCGGTGGTATCGCGGACGCTTACTGCTGTTATGGCAAAACGGCGGAGTCATGGCTGTAAATTACGTCATGCTTCAGGAGTATTTATACAGCGTAGTCGGAGCTGAAATGTCTGCCAGTTGGTCTTTAGAAGCCTTAAAGGCCCAGGCCGTTGCAGCGCGTTCCTATGCCATCGTGCACACCGTTCGCCACCAGCGAAGGACCTACGACTTGGATGATACGCAACGGTATCAAGCTTATAAAGGTATTGCCACGGAAGCTAGCTCCACCCAGCAGGCCGTCCATGAAACATCTGGAGAATTTATTAGCTATGGCGGCGGTGTGGTGGAGTCATTATACGCGGCTAATCAAGATATTGTTGACGATGCCCATAGTGGGTATGGGATGAGTCAAACCGGAGCCCTAGACTTGGCAGAACAGGGCTATCGCTATTATGAAATCTTGTCTGCATACTATCCTGACACATCGGTAGGACGCATTGACATTGGTGAGTAGGGTCACTGCTTAAGAGACTTTGACGCTCTTACGTGCCAGGTTGCAGGTTAGATTTTGCCCTTCGATCACTACCGGCCCTAGCACGGTATGAACAAGTAGCCGAGTAGCATCAGCTTTAATTACTGACTGTAGATTAGCCGGAACCTTAGGTCTCTGGAGAGGTTCCGAGTGAGTGGCCACCAATTCATCATGATAGGGATATTTGCTAGCCACTAATTTGTCCTTGGCATGGCGTTTTCGGACATTGACACGCAGTCGCTGTCTTTGCGCATTACGATCTAGCCACACCACAGTATCTGCCAGTGACAGCGTTTGTTCTCCGCGCCAGGTTTTGACATAGATCGTCCCGGTATCACACAACATGTGTTTAACCGGATACCATTGCTTGTGGCACAGCAGCAGAATATCCATCAGCTGCATATTACGATGGTTGACCCACCACGTTTTCCAAAAAACAGACGCTGCCTCACAGTGAATCTGATACCCTGCTGGCACACTATGGTGATCATACTGAGCAAACGTTGCCTTAGACGAGCGCGCCTGTTCCAGGCTGAGCGGAATAAACCCTGCTTCAAGGGCAAACTGATGGAGCAACGCCCAATAATCAGAACTTAAACGGATGACAATATGGGGAAACTTAGTCGTGAATCGCCCTTTGGCTAATAGCACTCCTTGGGTGGTGAGCAACTGAATCTCATCCAAAGCCTTCTCTACACGTAGCTCGCGATTAGCTAAAAGAGATTCTTCTCCCCTCAGAAATGTTTTAATCAGAGCACTATTATCTATGGCGATTTTCATGAACAGTTTTATGGTGTAGTAGACAGCCGTTGCAACCGACGTGCCGCAACTAGGTCAAGGAGAATTTTTCGCCTGTAAGTTTATCCATAGAATCTTACAGTTAATCTCGATATTATTGAGATCGCCTACAGTATTCCCACCTGACTAAAGGATGACAGCGTCTGATTAATGCTCTTCTTTTCTTTTTGGCAAAATCACGGACATCGTTAACAACATAGCTACAACAATATCCGTGAATATAATGAGGCCATGAGATATTTTCGACCAGTTATTACAACAGCCACTGGCCATCAGCCTAGCCCCCACCGATCTCCCAACCAATCCATCATCAAGCTCAATAGCAATGAAAACCCTTATCCCCCCTCGCCAAATGTACTGAAACGTCTAAACACCGTTGATGGGGAATGGTTACGCCGTTACCCCGATCCCTATTCGCAAGAATTCTGTCATGCAGCGGCAGCGGCGTTAGGCATTCCTTCAGAGTGGATTATCGTTGGCAACGGCTGTGATGATCTGCTCAATATGTTGATGAGGGCCTGCATAGATGAGACCCGAACAGTTGTTTATCCAACGCCCACCTATAGTCTTTATCGCACTTTGGCCCAGCTCTGTGGCGCTCAGATTATTGAAATCCCATACGACACTCAATTCTCTCTACCACTGGAGAAAATTGTGCAAGCCGATGGAGTTCTCACGCTCATAGCATCCCCCAATAGTCCATCGGGTCATCAGATTCCCATGGCTGAGCTCCGGCAGCTAGCCACCACCATTAGGGGGCTATTAGTGATTGATGAAGCCTATGTGGACTTCGCAGAAGAATCGGCGTTAAGTCTGACGCAAACCCATGGGAATGTTCTGGTACTGCGAACCCTGTCTAAAGGCTATAGCCTGGCAGGACTACGATTTGGCTTTGGCATCGCTCAACCTGCATTACTCGCAGGTTTATTTAAGGTGAAAGATAGCTATGGAGTAGATGCGATCGCAAACCGTGCTGCTGCTGCTGCCATTGCCGACCAAACCTATAAAAATCAGTGTGTGGACCAAATCAAATTAGACCGACATCACCTCACCTTAGCCCTACGCAAGCTAGGCTTCCAGGTACCACCATCCCATGGCAACTTTGTCCTGGCCACCCATCCAGAAGCGCTAAGGCTGCATGACGCCCTTAGAGAGCATGATATTTGGGTACGCCACTATCCCCAAGCCAGTTTAACCAACAAGCTTCGGATTACAGTGGGCACACCAGAGCAAAATCAGCGGCTTTTACAGGTGCTAACAAACGTACTGTAAGCAGTCAGCAGGGGGATGAGGGGTTCCCAAAAAGAAAGCCGAGAATACTCCACCTTTGGACAATGTAAAGCATTAACACAATTAGATACATTAATGGATGAAACTAAACCCTAGAGCAACACTGAGAACCATGCATCCTTCACAGAGAGCATAAGCATCTTGAGCGAGAAGCGTATCCTGTCTGGGCTAGCTTAGCGGGAATCCCAGTGTCTCTAAATATCCTGTCACACAAGTCTCCCAAGTAAAATCACTTGGGAGACTTTTCTTTACAACCAAAACAACCATTATCAAACGCCACTCGCTACCCTACAACAAGACAAGACAAACATATATTTACGATATTTTCACTTTAGATAGACTTCACTCATACCTGTCAGCAATCACCAGGAGACTTTATCAACACCGTAGATCTCACCATATTGAACTCTCTCCAGAACCTCTTTCAATGCTTAAACAGGTCACTAACACTTAGAAGACACGATCTCACGAGAGCAAAAAACTAGTATTTCTATCAGGCTTCACATAAACTAATCACTAAAATCTCTCAAAATCTAAAATCCTCCTTAACCCTTAGGCTAAGCAAGAATAAAACAAGTTAGATTACAAATAACACTAAATCACGGAGAGGCATTGAACATCTAAACCCAGGAAGTTGTCCTACAGAACCTCCCACTCTAGAGGTTGTTTTTCTGGCTCAGCTCAGAAGATCAAACCGAGAGTAAGTTTGGGTATTCAATATCTCCGAAATATCCTGTCAAACCATCTCCTGAGCTTTTTGCCTGGGAGATGTTTTATTGCTTGGGTCTAAAGCATCTTGGTTACTCTCCTTCAACAATTCCATAAATGCAAACACGGGTGGCGGCAAGAGGGCATCAGCAAGGGTAGCCACACAAATGATGCGATAAATTGGTTCTGGCAAACTGCAAACCTGCACCCCAGGGGGAATAGGTTCAGCGGCAAGTCGAGGACTAATGGCTGCGCCTAGACCTTTGGCTACCATATTCACGATGGTGGCATCAGACCGAATTTGATAAGTGGGTTTTAACTCCACACCATACTGACGGCCATGGTTGATGACCATGGCATCACAGCTATCACCGTCAGGTGCCATAATCAGCGGATAAGACGTTAAGGTTTCCCAGGTAAGGGGATCGGGTAATACGGTATCCGGGGGGAACAGCACCACAAACTCATCCTGGGTCAGTTCTGAGGCTTCTAGATCTGGAGCATGGGGTAAGTAGGTAATTCCCACATCCGCCTTACCCTTGCGCAAATCAGATTCAACATCAGGACGGTCATCGTATTCAGCAATGGTGATTGCGATCGCAGGATACCGTTGACAATATTGCGCAATCACCTCCGGCAAAATATGGGTAGCTGCACTACGAAAGGCAGCAATCCGCAACTGCCCCCCCTCAAACCCCTTAGCCAGGTTGGCCTGCTGATAAATATCCTCAATTAAATGCAGCACATGGCGGGCGCGCTCGATAATCTGCTGCCCCACGGGTGTGGGCACGGCCCCGTAGCGTCCACGGGAAAACAGCACCACCCCCAGATCCTCTTCTAAGGTAGCAATGGCATAGCTTACAGCCGACTGCGATAGCTGTAGCTGTAGGGCTGCCTCGCTAAAACTACCGCCATCAGCCACAGCTATCAGCACTCGCAGTTGCGAAGGTTTGAGTTGCCCCAGGCGATCCTGTCCCATGATGTGCGTAAAAAGTGACCCACACCATTGTGACAAGTTCTTGGCCATTAACCTATGGAATCGACTGATGGCATCTATGGAGTGGTTTTATGTGAAGGCAAATGGATAGTAGGGGCAATCCCTTGTGGTTGCCCTGCCTCGACGTAACCTCTCGTCCCAGGGCAGGCACAAGGCCAGCCCCTACGGGTATTGCTATTTTTCTAGGTTAAAGAGCAGCTTTTTCTCGTCATCCGTGAATGGCTTCGGGGCCGGATTCACGATCTTTGCCCGCTCATAGGCGCGCTGTACAGCAAGTCGAGCAGCAATTGCCTCAAACCAACGTTTTAGATGGGGAAAATCATTAAGGTCTTGCCCCTGTTTGGAATAGGGCACAATCCACGGATAGATCGCCATGTCAGCAATGGAGTAGTCACCAGCAACATACTCGCGTTCGGCCAGACGCTGATTTAGCACTCCATATAGCCGCGCTGTTTCTTTGACATAGCGATTAATGGCATAGGGAATTTTCTCAGGGGCATAGCCAGAGAAATGATGATTTTGCCCCAGCATGGGACCCAGACCCCCCATCTGCCAATAGAGCCACTGCAACACCTCGGTTCTAGCTCGTAAATCCGCAGGTAAAAACTGCCCCGTTTTCTCTGATAAATATTGCAGAATCGCCCCTGACTCAAACAGGCTAATGGGTTCACCACCGTCCGTAGGGGCCTGGTCGACAATGGCCGGAATCCGATTATTAGGCGCAATCTTAAGAAACTCAGGCTGAAACTGCTCACCTTTTCCAATGTTAATGGGGTGAATTGTATAAGGTATGTTTGCTTCTTCGAGGAAAATCGTGATCTTGTGGCCGTTGGGCGTCGTCCAATAATAGAGGTCGATCATGATTAACTACCTTGTACGAAAATCTTGAACTATTCTAGCGTAGGTTTCAAGATTGGGTGTGAACTGTTTAAAGTTCTCAATTACCATGGATAACTCACGACGCATCCAGTTCACGACTGCCATCGGAGACGCTTGACAAACGATTTCGCTCAGTTGGCTGAATGTGGCAGGATAAAGCAGTTGCATAGGTGAGCAGAGAGCATGACCCTGTCAAAGGTAGAATCAAAACAGCTATTAGAACGCATTATTTTTGAAGAAACAGCCCCAAAAGATTGGGTGCAAGATGTATGGGGTCTAAGCCCAATGCACGGCGACGAAGCAGCCAAACTGTTAGATATATTCGATGCCCTGATTGAATGCTGTTCTGAGGAGAAGCTAGAGAATTTAGTCCAGGGTCTGGTTCGATCTCAGGCGGAGGTATAGCATGAGCATCTGGGATGTTGATCGCTTCTTTTCTATTATTGAGGAGTTAGTCCTTTGCCATTCCCCCAGTGGCGTTGAAGGAGAGATAAATCAGTATATCCAGAAATGGCTGGACAATCTTGGTGTCGAACATTGGCAGGATGAAGCCGACAACATTGTGATTAAAATCCCAGGTCGTACTAGTAACGGGGCGATTGCTGTTACTGCTCATAAAGATGAGATTGGTGCTCTTGTTAAAGGCATTGAGTCTGGGGGCAGGCTACAGGTCAGACGTTTAGGTGGTGCCTACCCCTGGGTTTATGGTGAAGGTGTAGTCGATCTGCTCGGCGATAAGGAGACTATCTCAGGTATTCTTAGCTTTGGGTCTCGCCATGTTTCCCATGAGTCTCCTCACAAATCTCAGCAAGAAGGTAAAGCAGTACGCTGGGAGACAGCCTGGGTAGAAACTAAACTCTCAACCCCGGAATTGGTGAGGGCTGGAATTCGCCCTGGAACACGGATGGTGGTGGGCAAACATCGTAAGCGTCCGTTTCGTTTAGGTAATCATATTGCCAGTTATACCTTAGACAACAAAGCATCGGTCGCTATTTTGTTAGGTTTGGCAGAGCAGGTCAAAACACCCCCGGTAGATGTGTATCTGGTGGCCTCTGCCAAAGAAGAAGTCGGTGCTATCGGAGCCCTATTCTTCAGTCAACGACAGAAGTTGAGTCGGCTGATTGCGTTGGAAATTTGTCCCCTATCTCAGGAATACCCAATTGTTGATGGTCCCAGGCCTGTTTTGTTCGCCCAAGATAGCTACGGTCTCTATGACGAAGGACTGAATCAGGAGCTAATCTCAGCGGCGTCCACTGTCAGGATTCAGCTTCAGCAGGCAGTGATTTCTCAATTTGGTAGTGATGCATCAATTGCGATGAAGTTTGGCCATGTGCCTAAGGGAGCTTGTTTGAGTTTTCCGACGCAGAATACCCACGGATATGAGATTGCTGATTTGGGTGCGATCGCAAACTGCCTCACTGTTCTCACCGCATACTTAAACAACGGTGTTCAATCATGCAGCCACAACGGATAGGAGCCGCCTCAGCCCAAGCCTCAGAGCGACTAAACTAAGCTTTATCACCCCACGTTACACTGACAAAAGTAGTCAACCAGGAATGAGGTATGCAATTAACCGGCAACGAGAATCTGGCTAATCGCACCTGCTGGGTGTTCGACATGGATGGCACATTGACCCTTGGTATCCACAATTTTGCAGCGATTCGAGCAACCTTAGAACTACCGGTAGGCACACCCATTCTGGAATCATTACGTCAGTTGCCCCCAGATATTGCCGCCGTTAAATATAAACAGTTACGAGAGATTGAGTTAGACCTAGCAAGTCAAGCCACTGCACAGCCTGGAGCCCATGAACTATTAGAACTGCTCATTAGCCAAGGCAAACAAATTGGCATTCTTACCCGAAACGGCAAAGATATTGCCCATGAGACCCTCGACGCTTGCGGTCTGATGGATTTTTTTGAACCCGCCCTCGTACTCAGTCGCGACTGTCATGCACCGAAACCGGAACCCGATGGCATTTTAGCGCTATTGGATACTTGGGAGGCTCCATCCACTGCAGCCGTGATGGTGGGAGATTATAAGTTTGACCTGATGGCGGGGCAGCGAGCGGGCACAGCAACGGTCTACATTGACACCGACGGCGAGTTTATGTGGTCAGAGTATGCAGATTATGGGGTGCGATCGCTAAAGGCTGTGGTTGATTGGCTAGACACACCTCAGCTAGTCAATTTCTAATAAGGCACTTAGCCCATGCACAACACTAGTGAACAACAGAACTAATTTACTCCCCTCTAATTGGCTCCCCATTTTGTAAGCATGCCCTGGATTTGCTCTAGGGCATAGGGTTTACTAATATAGTCATCCATGCCAGCTGCAAAACAAGCCGCTTGGTCCTCCTGCTGTACATTAGCGGTTGCTGCAATAATCTTTGGGCGATCTTCACCCCATTTTTCAATGATTTGCTCGGTTGCTTCCAAGCCATCTATTTCAGGCATTTGAAGATCCATGAAAATAATGTCATAGGGCTGACGTTCTAAAGCCTCTAAAACTTCCAATCCATTAGCAGCCAGATCACCCGAATAATCTAACTTCGCCAAAATCCGTAACACCACCATTTGATTTACAGGGTTATCCTCAGCTACTAGAATCCTGAGGGGGGGGTGGTTTCCAGATCCATTACCAGATCCATGGGCTCCAGATAAAGAGTTAGCATCTTGGGAGAAAGATTTCGCAGTGGTATCGCAATTATTTTGTTGTTTTTCAGAATATTGTTGAGAGTTCTGCTGAGCTTTAACAAGGTCAGTTATAGCCTTCCACAAGTTTGCATACTTAATGGGTTTAGTTAACCAAGCATCGAATAGTTCTTCTTTATCATGTGGTTTGCTAACAGCACCCAACATAATACAAGGCAAGGAAAAATCAAGTTGAAGCGAGCGAATCTGCTGAACAAGTTCCAAGCCATCCATACCTGGCATCTGGACATCAATAATAGCTAGATCAAACTGTTGGCCTCGTTTTAGGCCTCCTAAAGCAGCTTGAGCCGATGGCGCAGTGTCTGGTTTTAGTCCCCATTGACTGCACTGTTCTGCCAGCACCGTACAACTCGCATGACTATCATCAACAATCAAAACACGGCATGCTTGCAGCACTGAAACTTGAGGGTTTAGATGCAGCTGTGATTGTGCGTCTGCTAATCGAGTTTGCATAGAGAAATAAAAGGTTGAACCTTGCCCCACATCACTGGCGACCCAAATTTCACCTCTCATTAAGGTTACTAAGCGTTTACAAATAGCCAGCCCTAGGCCAGTCCCTCCATATTTTCGGGTCGTTGAATTATCAACTTGAGAAAAGTCCTTAAAGAGTTTAGGAATTCCATCGATCGGAATGCCAATACCGGTATCTTTAACGAAGAATTCCAGGATTATAGGAAATTCAGGTTGGATAGTTTCCAGTGTTTTTGAGTCTATTGTTTTTGAGTTTAGTGATGCAGACTGCCTCAGTCTAACTGAAATCAGAACCTCTCCTTTCTCTGTAAACTTAATAGCGTTACTGACTAAATTCATTAAAATTTGACGTAGCCGATTCAAATCACCTTGAATGCATCGGGGAACATCACTGGCAATTTGATATAGCAAATCTAGATTTTTCTCTAAAGCTTCACTGGCAAAAAGATCTAGAACATCTTCGATACAGTGCCTGAGTTCAAAGGAAGATTCCTCGAGAACCATGTAGCCTGATTCAATTTTAGAGAAGTCGAGAATATCATTAATAACGCCCAGTAAGCTATCACTACTATTCTGAATAATATCGACATACTCTTGCTGCTCAAAACTTAAATCAGTATTTAACAGTAAGCTCGTGGTACCAATGACTCCATTCATCGGTGTTCGAATTTCGTGACTCATGTTGGCCAAGAATTGAGACTTAGCCTGACTAGCAATTTCTGCTTTTTTCTTCTCTTCACGAATTGTCTCAAACTGGCTCTGAATTTGAGTGGACATTGCTTTAAAGTTTTGAGCTAAAGTCCCAACTTCATCATTTCCCTCAGGAAGTTCTCCCAAATGCTGAAAATGACCGATCGCCATCTCATTCATGGCGTTTTTTAATTGTTTCAGACGAATAAGTAATGATTGAGCACTACGAATCTGTAGCAAAGTGAAGGCAATCAGTAAAATAAAGACAATGGTAAATACTAAAACTGTTTGCAAACTAGAAATCTGCCGTTGGGACTGGAGCTGTTCGGTTGTCAAATCGAGTAAGTCATTGACTTCTTGCTGGCTGTTAGAAATATTAGGGGCAATTCGATCAAATTGCAGAGAGGCTTCAGCCGTAGAAAGCTCCAACTCTAACGTACTGTACATTAGTTCAACAACTAGCTCTCGATATTGTTGAACTTCAGCCAACAAAAATGACTCGAAGGTGACAGGACCTATAAATTCAGACCTGATGATGGCTTGTTCTAGGTCTGTAACTTGATTAACCAGCCGATCTGACAGACGCATATCTAGGGTGCTGATGAAGTCTCGTTCATAAAGTTGCATTCGAAAGAACTTGGAAATCAAAATCTGTTTATCAGAAACATCGAGTTCTGCTTGAATGCGATCTTTAACCGTTTGGAGTTCAGTTAACGTTCCTGTCCCATCAGTAGAAGCAATACGAGACTGAATTTCTAGGGTTTGATTAACCGATTGCTCATACTTATCAACAATCACTAGAAACGTTTCAAGGGAATCAACAATTTTATCATGTTCATTCTCTTGACAAATTTCTATCAAATCATATGCAATCTGCCTTGTCCGATCAAGGTGATCCGTAAACTTAGAGGCGGTTGAAAGATCTTGAACCTGATTAACCTGGACCTCATCTAATCGAGCCATGAGCATTGATGATTCCATCTGATTCAAGTTCTCTTTAATCGAAAGAAGTTGCTCCTGTTTTTGAATCAGAGCATTATGTTGCGCTCGATCTTGAAAATCCAGAAATGCCAAAGTTGCAGTAGCTGCCAAGGCAACCACTGCAAAGGAAGAAAAGTGAGAGAGGAACTGCAGTCTTTTGCGAATCATAAAACCGAGCCGACTAGGTTTGGTTTAAAGCTCCTCTGGAGATTTGAACTGAATAGTGGGCCAGTTAGCAGCAACTTTCTGAAGGTTACCCGTACTATCTAATAAAAACTTCTGCTGCACATCCTCATTGAGGAAAACATATAAGCGAGACTTAATCACAGACCACACTTGTGGATCACCATCAAACTTCTTTCGCAGGACAATACCAAACGTGCAGTAACCGCCATTGGCAGGTGCATATTTTTCAGGTTCACGGCTAAATAGATCGCGATTCTCAGCAGTTGCAAAGTACCAGGTTGCATCATGCCAGACGAGGCTGTAACTATCCTGGCCTTTTACTGGCTCACTTTTCGTAAAGTAAGAAACTGGATCATAGCCCCGCAAAGCAATGCCCTTTTCATCCAGGTTCATATGAACCAGATTATGCGCAGCTTGAACTATCCCAGTTTGAGGGGCGGTCTCAGGTTGAGGGGCGGTCTCAGGTTGAGGGGCGGTCTCCTGGAAGGTGGACGTATCGGACACCCTAGCATCAGGTCTGCAGCTACTTATACCAATTACCAATATCCCCACCCCTAAAAGAGCTGGAATGGATGAGGGGATAACGTTGACGGCTTGTTTTCTAATCATAAAGAGTCCTGCACGCTAGCTTTTGATCGTTGCTCATTCGAGAAGTAGCGAGAATATGATTTTCCTAACTGCATACTCCAGTTTAGCCGTTGGATTGGGCAAATCAACCTTTGAGCAGGCTATTGCGCTACGCAAATGTGCTGAGCGCGGATTGGCATACGTTAGACCAAATGCTGCATAGATCTGTCAACCGATATAAAGTGCACCCCTCCTTTATACAGAGCTATATGCTGTAAATCAGCAATACAGTAACGGGCTTATTCTTATATTGAGACTCCGATAAAGTAATCGTTTAGAGCTCAAATCTTCTGCTATGGATTCGTAGATGAAATCACCCACAATTATGAAGTTTTGAAAAGCCAAGCTAGTGGCAAGGGAGCAGGGAGTGGAGTTTATTCAATGCGATTGAGACTTCCCATATATAGGGACTGAAGGGCTCAAGCTGTTCACTTACCTCAGTTAGCAAAATATTTTGTTGTTTTGCAAGACTAATAAACGCAAACGATAAGTTTATACAGGATGGCTGTTATGCCTACAGTAAAGCCATGAAGAGGCAGTATCTTTAACCAAGGTTGTCGGGCGATACGCTGGGTGAGTACTATGCTCAGTAACGCTCCAAATATCAGGCTAACGCCTTGCAAAAAAGCCATTACAGCTGGATGTGCCACAATGACAGGCCCAGTGCTTGCCAAGCCAAAACTTGCTAAGGAAACGGGGATAATGCGCCCTGCCTCAGTTAGGCCAAGAGAAAGATAATGGGCCAGACTGCTCAATAGAACGATGGGTAGCCAGCCATAGGCAACTTGAATAAACGGGCGGGCTTTCAGGCGAGGTTGAATGAGATGGGTAAGTTTATGAGTGGCCCAGGCCAAGGGCCATGGAGCAAAGAGCAGCAGGGTGGTTGCGATCGCATGTCCCCCAAATCCCTCAACCCGATGCGCCACGCCTAACAGCTCTGCCACTGCCGGTAGCCGATGCACAAAAACCGCTCCCCACAGCAATAACAGCAGTGCCACCTCATGGTGCGCAGGTGCGTGGGTGGTCCATAATTCAATGCCAGGGGGGCGTAGGTTAAACTCCACCGACCGATGGGGACATGCTTTTAGACAGGTCATACACAGCACACAGTTACGATTATCCGCTAGCTGAGCTGGATGAGAATAGACTGGACAGCCACCAGTCTCTTGCCCTTCTCCTTTAGCTGGTCCACCTTTGTAACATTGATAGGTGCTACAGGTGGCTGAACAAATACCTGTCTGCCCCCGCAATTCTGTCATAGAGAGTTTCGCAAATAGTCCGTTCATGCCACCAATGGGGCACAGGTAGCGACACCAAAAACGCCGCTCAAAGAGTGCGGAGCAAATCATGGCCCCAGCTGTGATAATCAGCAATAGCCAGGCAGAGAGATAGGCTGTGTTTTCTAAATTCCATAGTTCTTCCCAGATCAAAATGGCGGCAAAGCCTGCATATAAAATCCAGCCTCCCCAGCGCTCTGCCCACTGCCTTGGCCATTCCCCAAGCTGTCTGGGCCATAGCCATAGAGAGAGTTTTTGAGTGATTTCTCCATAGATCATGAAGGGGCAAACAGCACACCAAAGACGACCTACAAAGGGAAACAACAACAAAATTAATGGCCACCACCAGGCCCA
The DNA here is from genome assembly GCF_000316115.1 of Leptolyngbya sp. PCC 7375. Lineage (GTDB taxonomy): Bacteria > Cyanobacteriota > Cyanobacteriia > Phormidesmidales > Phormidesmidaceae > Leptothoe. Next base: position 4,708,694 of record NZ_JH993797.1, on the reverse strand, counting down.
AAAGAAATTAAGGGCAATATTGGCATCACGGGTTTGAGGGCCTAAGAATAATAAAGCAACCACTAACCCATAGAACCAGCTGGTAAAGCCAAAATTGATGCGATCAGGCCACCAGGGACTACGTAAGAACTGCCGTAATTTTGGATAAGCGTTGAGTAAGTTCAGGCGAAATCGATTGGGTTGTTCACTGGCTGACCAAAAGACTTCTTCATTCAGCCGAGGCGCATCTTCTGCCTGTTCAATGGCCCGTTGCACCAGGCTCTCTAGTTCCCTGAGATTACTAGGGAAATCATAGCTTTGTAAACGACGCAGTGCTTCGGGGGTCAGCCTAGGTTTACGGATTCCGCGTTTTCGACAGTAGAGCTGAATGTAGTAGTTGATTTGGGCTTCTATGTCGGCTTTTCTCACCCGGAGGGGAGGGACTTTCACCTGCTGAGGAGACAGGTTTGCAAAGGGTGTGAGACTCTTTTCTGAGATCATCATGATCCAGGCAGCACTCTCCTTGACTGGTGGTGGTGCATTACCTGGCTGAGTAGTGGGTTGATACTGGCCTGTTTTGATCAATCTCAGAATAGCGGGGCGTAGTTCAGGATCTAGATCCTGAATGTTGTTCAGCAATAGGGTGCCTTGGTCTAGCCAATCCAGCAGTCCTGGACGACTCTCGCCCCTACCAAATAGCTCAATGGCCCGCAAGGTTTTGCAATTCACCTTAATCATGGGTTCTTGTTTGTAGTGAGACCCAAAATGGATTAGGGCAGCCAGGTTATCTTTTTCTAATCCTGGCTCACCAAAAATAAGCACTGGGTCGCGTCGTCCATGGTCATCGGCCATCACATTTGCTGCTGTACGCACGGATTGCCGTAGACGTTGGGCATAGCGACTAGCGCCGACCACGCCCCGGCTGACCTTGGGTACTAAGTAGGGGCGTAGTTCTTGTTGGCGCTCTTGTTCGTAAAGTAGCTGGGCAGACAGCTGTTCAACTTCTTCAGCCAATAGTTCGGAGAGCTGTTGACTGAGACTTGGATGTTCGTGGGCGATCTGCCTTAGTTTGTCAGCAGACAGCTGCCACAGCTCACAATCTTCAAGGGTAATAATGGTGTAATCGGTGGGCTGCTCTAGCAGGATTTCTTGTAAGTGTAGAACTACCCCCGGCAGCAGCTCTACAATCTGGGCCATAGACGTACGCTGGCTACGATAGCGTTCTAAATGACCGGCTTTCAGAATATAGAGGGCATCGGCTTGGGTATCTTCGAGAATAAGACGACGGTTGGCTTGGATAGAGAGCGGGGTTAGGTTGGTTGCGATCGCAACCAAAACCTCCTCTGGCAATACCTTGAGGCATGTAGCCTGCCGCAGCCAGTTGACCCGCGTTGCCACCTCAGCCATCTCAGTCGCATACTCCGCCATGATTGATGCACCCTGACTATTCAGATGGTTTGGATGATGACACAATCACCCGCCACACCACAAATAGCAAAAAACTTAGATAAGTAATCGTAAATACCCAGTTCTGCCAACTATCGCCTGCTTGAATAACGTCTATATCCATCATATTTATTTACTTATAAGCCAAGGATGTAAGCGGGAATTATCATATGACCTTTGGGTATCGATTAGCATACAAAACAGGGTAGATACAGTGAAAAGGCTGACAGTTGACTCCGCAAAAGTGTCTTTGGCACAACAAAACTCTCCATTTATCGAACTGTTGAACTATGGTTCTCTTGTGATTGAATTCTATCAACCTGTTGGTGTGGATCAACAGCAGCCTCACATACGCGACGAGATTTATGTTGTAGCTTCAGGCACAAGTGAGTTTATCAACGGCCCATCTCGCCATCGAGTTGAGCCAGGAGAGGTTTTATTCGTGCCAGCCGGTAGGAAGCATCGATTTGAGAATTTTTCAGAAGACTTTGGTACATGGGTATTTTTCTATGGCCCTGAAGGTGGTGAAAGACCATAGGTTGAGTAGTTGAGTTGATTTTTATAATTTATAAGTGAGGATCTGCTCAAAAAGTTTCGGTAAACCGTACGGTAACGAACGATAAACGATTGAAGTAGTCGCTAGGATCAATTAACCCGGCCCCATTGACAGGCTGTTCATTATGCTGAGCAAAAACCTAAAAACTACTGATAATCAAGACACATGGCTACAGAAGCCCCTTAAAACGCTTAACCGTCGCACATTACAAGTCTCCCATCCCCACTGGAGTGATAGTGAGCTAAATCAAGCTATTTTGATGCTTGATCTTAAGCAAGACAACCCTTATGGCGATTTGGGTGTAATTCTGACATAAATTTGTCGGTCTAGCGCAAAATCACTCCTGAGGGAATCTATAGGCCTGGATGTAAAAGATTTTTTATCAAGCCTTCCTCACAAGTCGTCCAGGCAACGATTCTGGCCCGAATTTCTGTGTTAAGGTGACCCTGGATGAGCAGTCAATTGCTGCTAGTCAGTTCGCCTATACCCATCTGGGTGCCAGCTGTCTAAGTGTTACTCTCGCCAGTTTTTCATCTTAATTGTTTGGAGAAGGTCCATGTCCATTTATGTAGGGAATATCGCCTACACGGTTTCGCAGGAAGATATTCAGGAAGTATTCGCAGATTACGGTACCGTTAAGCGAGTAACTGTTCCTATGGATCGCGAAACCGGTCGTCCTCGCGGATTTGCATTTGTAGAAATGTCTGCGGATGCTGAAGAAGACGCTGCTATTGAGGCCCTTGATGGAGCTGAATGGCTCGGTCGTGAGATTCGTGTAAATAAAGCACGCCCTCGGGAGGAAAGACCAAAGCGCTAACCCTAGCTCATCCTATGTAATTCAATGTCCCTCAGAAGTGCCACATTTGCAACAGACATGTGGCACTTCTTGGTGTGACTCTACTGCCAAAAATACGTACCCAAGAATACTGCGGCTGTTCCTCCAAAAAGTACCGCCCAAATTAACCATTCTGTTGGAGTAATGCGTTTGGGATCAAACTTAAACCGATTGGTTTGGGGCCGTTTTTGAGGTACTTTTCCATATTTAGGATCTTGTTCTTTTCTGCGTTTGGCTTCTCCCATTGGGTACTCCCTTTGTTAAATTAGCTTTGCCTGTAACTCGTCTTCTTTTGCCCGGAAGCCCACTAATACAGCCTGATCATCTTTGACAAATAGAGGCCGCTTGAGGAGCATGGCGTCTTCCGTAAAGGCGTCTATCCACTGAGCATCACTCCAAGTTTTCTTTTCTTCTCCTAGGGCGCGATAGGACATGCCGGATGTATTACGCATCGGTTTAGCAGTTAGTGTCGTCACCCAGTCGGTAATTTGCTCACGACCAGGGGGCTGCTCTTTAGTATTGATAAATTCATAGTCAACACCGTTAGCATCGAGCCATTTCAAGGCTTTTTTACAGGTGCCGCAGTTGGGAATGCCGTAAACCTGGAGCGCCATAGTTACTTCAGTTCTGTGATTTGCTTACGGATGTTAGCATTTTCCAATTCAGGTGTTGACCATGGGTTTTAGATTAATTATTGGTAATAAAAACTATTCTTCCTGGTCTTTACGGGCCTGGCTATTTTTGACTGAAAGTGGTCTGGCGTTTGAAGAGGTTCGCCTGCCACTGTTTACAGAGGCCTGGCAGCAAATTAGTCAATACAGTCCGGCCAGACGAGTCCCGGTACTGATGGATGGAGAAATTGCGGTTTGGGATAGTAGTGCCATCTATGGCTATGTGCGATCTCAACAGCCCAGGGCCATTGGTTGGCCCACAGACCAAAAGGCACAGGCCACCGCTCGCTCCATTGCGGCTGAAATGCACAGCGGTTTTTTCGGTATTCGAGAACAGCTGCCGCAAAATATTCGCGCGCGGGTGCCTGTGGAGCGCGCCAATCTACAGACATCCACCCAACAGGAAATCAGTCGTGTTGAGCAAATGTGGACCCAAGCCTATGACACCTATGGTGGACCCTGGCTATTGGGCGATTTTTCCATCGCAGATGTGGTCTATGCCCCTGTGGCCCTCAGATTCGTCACCTATGAGATCCAGCTAATGCCTACGGCTAGGGCGTTTGTAGATGCAGTAAAGGCATTGCCCTCTATCCAAGCTTGGGCAAAGGCATCTGCTGCAGAATCAGAAGCAATAAGCTTTATTGATCAACTACACATTGCTGGCGGTAGTGAATAAACTAGGGGCATACCTGATGTGCCTTTTGCACAGCCATATAAGGTAGAGTGATTATTCTTTACAGAATCACAATCTTTGCTGTAGATCCGTTGCATTATTGAAGCGGTAAGCTACGATTAGGAAATTCGTTAGATTGCTAGGGCATGAATAAGCTCATGGCTACTTTTATGAAGTGAGTCTAGTTTATTCTTATCGTTCCAGCAATAGCATTGTCCATTTAGTCCTGTCGCGTTCTAAGTAAAGAGGGAAAGACTTATCGTACAGAAACATCGAATCAACCGTCAGATCAAAGCTCCACAAGTATTGCTTATTGACCACGAAAACAATAATCGTGGCTTGACCGATACCAGAGATGCGCTCAAGCTGGCTGAAGAAGTAGAGCTGGATCTAGTTCTAGTCTCTGAAAGTAAGCAAGCCCCTGTGGCTAAGATATTGGACTATGGTAAGTTTCAATATCAGCAGAAAAAGCGCCAAAAGCAGAGTGCACGCACCACCGTTAAAGAGGTAAAATTTCGCCCTAACGTTGGTGAATCTGACTATCAACTGCGTATCAACCAAGCGACTCAGTGGTTGGGCAAAGGAGATTCTGTTAAGTTCCGCGTCCGCTTGAGAGGACGGGAACATCAGCACCGCGACCGGGCACTGGAGCTACTGGAACGCATTGTTAAAGATCTTAAAGAAACTGGCAAGATCCAATCTTTTGATCGGCGTGCACTTGTGTTGCAACTCATGCCAGCATAACAAGCTATTAGCTTTTTAACTGGTTTAAGGCTCTAAGTCATTGCTCCCACGGCAATGACTTAGAGTTTCTCGTGTTGACTAACCATGGTTTCAATGTCTTCAGCGGCCAGTTTTATGGCGTCAGAGCTGAGGTTGGTGGTAACCGGATAATGATGCCTACCTAGCTGGGTGTATATCGTAATGGTGACTTGCTCTAATGTTTGGTCACTGGAAACTAAGTGTGGTGTCAGATGAGAAGATACTTGAGTTAACACATCCAGCAAACTTGACCGATAGGCCTGTAGCGTAAAAATCCCAGGTTCCCATTGAGCAATGTCATCGGAGCCAAGATTCTCCGATTGGGTGGTGAAACGTTTGATCTGGTTAATGGCAGGATGGGCCATCAGGGTTAAAAAAAGCTGCGGAGTAATGTTATCTGTGGCTGTCGGTAGACAGCTGGCAAAGTCAAACGTTAACCATAAAAAACGTAAAGGTCTTGGTGACTCGTTCGCATTCTGTTGTGTGGTCACAGGGTAGTCCTTTTGCATGGGTGATTTATGATACCAGGGTTGTGAGGGGAGTAGGTCTTGAGCTCAGACAATCTGAGAGAACTGTAAAAACAAAACTGGCATTGCATGCAGATCCTCGGGATGACTTTAGTTGGGAGACACCATCAAATAGCAATGGATCTAGACCGGTGCATCTCCTAAATCAGCAATCAAAAAAACCATCCCTGATAAAGAGGGATGGCCCGGCAAGATCTTTGTATTATCTCCTTTTGTCCTTTTTCTCAGAAATGAGAGGTTTGTGTTTAAACGGTGACTGGCTCTTTTTCAAGTTCCAATAGTCGCTCTACTCGTTTATCGGTAGATGGATGGGTGGAAAACAATCCGCTAAACATTTGTTTGGGGACAGCGTGCATAATCATCAAAGGCTCATAGGCTGGGTTGCCGGTCATGGGCAGTTGTCTAGCACTGGCTTCAAGACGCTTGAGGGCGTTAGCAAGGGCGCGGGGGTTACCCGTGAGTTGCGCGGCACCGGCATCGGCTGAAAATTCGCGGGTGCGGCTAATGCCTAGCTGGATAACGGTTGCGGCCATGGGAGCCAGGAAAAGTGTGGCCATTAGGGCAATGGGATTAGGACCGTCTTCGTCATTAGATCCACCCATGCCACCAAACCACATGGAGTATTGCAGCATCTGGGCTAGAAATGAGATCGCACCGGCAATGGTTGCAGCCACAGCCTGGGTGAGGGTGTCACGATTCATAATATGGCTCAGCTCGTGGGCAATCACCCCTTCTAGCTCATCAGCGGGGAGCATTTCCATAATGCCCTGGGTAACAGCTACAGCGGCATGCTCAGGATCGCGCCCCGTGGCAAAGGCGTTGGCTGACTGGGTGGGTAGCAGGTAAACCCCGGGCACCGGAATATCAGCCTTTTTCGCTAGCTTTTCTACCATGGCGTGCAGTTGAGGTGCTTCTTCTCGACTGACGGGTTGAGCGCCGTGGGCAGCTAGGGCAATCTTATCGGAGTAGAACCATGAGCCTAGGTTGGTCATGGCTGCAATCAGGATGCCAAAGATGACGCCACCTGTACCACCAATTGTGTAGTAGCTAATGCTGATCAACAGAGCGCTAAGAACACTCAGCAATGCAAGAGTTTTAAACTGATTCATACTATCTCAACCCTTTGATTTCGCCATTACGCTTATAGTACTGAGAAAAGTAGAGGCTAGACAGGGATGGCAATCCGAACCTATGACCGAACAGTTACTGATGAACCGTAATAAGAAGTATGGAAGTTGTAGATAAATCTACGGTTGTAGGTAAATCTACACATGGGCGGGGCATATAAATTTAGTTGATTACTGTAGGGAGTTTTGATTAGTGATTAATCGATGGGGAACGGCAGCGATCGCATTAGCTTTTTTCGCCACACCTCTGGCTGCCCAAGAGCCATCGTTAGAAAATTCAGAACAGATTGAAGAGTCTGCCCCTGCCGTGCCAGATCGGTCAGAAGGTGTGCCTGTAATCTTGGAATCTCCCCTTGAAGGGTCCGAAGCAATGCCCGTTGAGCAACCTGAGTCGGAGGAGACAATTGACGAGTTTGAGATTGAGTCAGCCATCGATGTCACTGAATTAAGGGCGTCCCTAGAAGAGCTGCTGCCAACCTCTGCCTCAGCGCCGCCCATCATCACAAATATCTTGCCTGTAGACACGCCGGCAGCCATTATTGTCAATACTCGCGACGATGCTTGGTCTGCCCTCAAGCAATATACGCTGTTTGCACAGCTGAGTGAGGCCTTTGGTGTGGAGCCTAGCCCCCAGGCTCTGCCGTTGTTACCGTTGGGGATGAACTATGCCGAAGATGTGCAACCCTGGGTTGGCGATGGAGTTGCGATCGCACTCCTACCCATACCTAGTGTTCGCACCATCAACCCGGTAGAACGGATGGTCACCATTTTGCCCATCGAAGATGCCGCCGCCTTTATCGACTTTATTCCCACCCTGGCCGAAGCCCGCACCGCTTTACCCGAACAGCATTCCTACAGAACGTTTCCGATTTGGCTCTGGCCCGATGAGTTTGTTCCCTACGACTACTCCTGGGATGACTTTCCTGAAGAGATTGAACCAGAAGAGTTTCCAGCACCAGCACCGGTCGAATTAAACTCTGCTGCTCTGGCCTCCCCCACTGTAGCCCTCCGCAGCTATCGCCAACCCGAACCTCCCTACATTTATATTCCTGACGGGACCTATTCAGAGGACGGCTACACCATTCCTGGCTATGCCATTGCCCACCTGGGGAATTACATTGTTGCCGCCGAGAATATTGACAGCCTGCGTCAGTGGATTGAATATCAAACCCAAGATGGTCCTAAGCTCACTAGCAATCCAAGTTTTGCGAAAACCCAAAGCCACCCTCAAGCACAGAACAGTTTAGCCACCATATATGGCAATGTCGGTCAGTTGCTTAGCTTTGAGTTTAGTAATCCGTTTCAAGACTTTGGTTTACCGCCAATTCCCCAACCCAGCCTGAGTGAGCGGGCGGCCATGTCTAACCTGTTTAGCAATGTCACCTTTGATGCCTTGATTTATCCTGAGGACAAAGGCATACATCTAGAAGCTCATCTTTATACCGAAGGTGTACTACCAGATTTACCCCCCTCTCCCAATGCCGATCACTCGATCTTGGGGCTGATCCCTGCAGCCACCTATTTTATGGGCAGTGGTTACGATATCAGCGGCTTTTGGAATGATGTGTCGTCAGCTTTTTCTCTGAATGAGATGACGAGCGGCCTGATTGAGACAGCCCGGTCTATTGTTGCACTGGCAACAGGGCTAGACCTCGATACCGACATTTTGGGATGGATGGATGGAGAATACAGTATTTTTCTGTTCCCCAGCCAATCGGGGTTGTTGAATTCATTTTTTCCAGGTTTGGGCCTAGAAGCGGGCGTCTTGTTAGAAACCAGTAACCGTCCAGCGGCTGAAATAGCCTTAGCCGCCTTAGATGATGTGGCTGGCGAAGATGTCGCACTATCTACAGAAATTGCAGATCACGCGACAACCAATTGGCTATACGACATTAATGGCGATAGTCAGCGGGAAAGCGTGTTAACGCATACATGGATTAATGACGATACCCTGGCCTTTACCAGTGGTAACGGTGCCATGGAGCGATTGGTCATGCCAGCAGGGTTTAATGCCCTCAGTCGCCACAGCACCTTTCAAAACGCTACTTCCACGTTTCCCACACCCAACAATGGATACTTGTATGTCAATGCCAGTTCTACACTCTCATTTTTCTACAACCTATTTGGCTTTAACCAGGCAACTGACCCTTGGGCTGCCGATATCCGCAGCTACTTTGGTACAGTTCGGAGCCTTAGCTTGAGCACCTCTAGCAGCACACAACAGTTTCAGATTGATGCTTTGCTAGGGTTGGCTGCCAGTGACCCACCGGCAGCCGGAGCAGAGGAAGAGAGTGCTGAAGATATCGAGACTACAGAAGAGACTGCTGACGAGGCCGAGACTACAGAAGAGACTGGAGCAGATGGGGAGGAATAAGTCAAAAGAGTTTACAGACTTGATTTTACCTTTTCATAACAAAATTGCTGCTGGCGCATCGTGACGTTGCACCAGCAGCTCAACCAAACTCAAAAACCTAAACCTTAACACTCTTCCCTAGTAGCTCTCATCACCGTCAACATCTTTTAGCGCTAACAGATGATTAGCTTGTTGTAATCGCTCTGCAATATTTTGACGCAGAGTTTCATCAACTTTAGGATCAGCTAAGACTGCCTGTGCTAGCTGCCGATATCGAGCACTGGTGACTACATCAACCCGTTCTAAATCATTCAAGTTCTCATAGATGGTTTTTGGAGAAGGCTTTTCCATGAGACTCCTTATATGGTTACCATTGCTGATCTGGTTACTATTGCTGATCTTATAGTCAACAACACCATTGTGTTGCAAGGGGGCAAAGCTCACTAGAAGAACGTCGCTAGAACAAAGAAAACAACACAAATCGCATTATTTCGTATCAAAACTTAAATCTTTAAATGAGTGGTATGCGCTATGCCCCCTGAAAACCTTACAGAGGTCTCAAAAGCTGATTGACTCGACGTTTTGTCAAACTGTTACAGTTGACGTACCATGTCACGTGTAACAATTTGACAGTTTTATTAAGGAACTGGGCCAAATTGCTTTTCTCGTTAGAGAATTAAAGCTCCTCTTGAATTGCCTTGGGCAATGGTGATGCAGCTGCTTGTGTCACGATTGACGAGCCCTGCAAGCTAAGTTTCTCTAGCTGCCCTTGGGAATTCTTGTCAATACTTGCGCGTTTGTCAAAATACACTTCTATGACTAGTCACCAATTGCCTCCCAAGCAGGGTCTGTATGATCCTCAATTTGAGCACGATGCGTGCGGAGTCGGCTTTGTTGTGCAAATAAAAGGACTAGCCTCCCACGAGATTGTGCAGCAGGGGTTACAAATTCTCTGCAATTTGGAACATCGTGGAGCGTGTGGTAGCGAAGTAAATACAGGGGATGGAGCCGGTATTCTAGTGCAGCTGCCCCACCGCTTTTTACAGAAGGTGGCTACAGCGGAAGGCTTTACGTTGCCTGAGGCTGGGCAATACGGTGCAGGGATAATTTTTACGTCGCCAGACCCACAGGTGAGAGCTGAGAGTCGGCAACGATTTGAGTCGGTGGCGGCTCAAATGGGCCAAAAGGTTTTAGGCTGGCGCGATATTCCGACAGACAATAGCACCCTGGGTGCAACAGCGCAGGCTAGTGAGCCTTTCATGCAGCAGGTGTTTATTCAACGTTCAGCAGACCTGGAAGACGATCTGGCGTTCGAAAGAAAACTCTATGTCATTCGCAAGATTGCTTACAATGCCATTGGCAAGTCAGGGCATGATACCTACTGGTATCCGACTAGTTTGTCATGCCGCACGATGGTTTATAAGGGAATGTTGACACCCCCCCAGGTGAGAGACTTTTTCCCAGATTTAAGCGATCCCGATTTTGAAAGCGCTCTGGCTCTTGTGCATTCTCGCTTTAGTACCAACACCTTCCCCAGTTGGGAGCGGTCTCACCCTTATCGATACATTGCTCACAACGGTGAGATCAATACCCTGCGCGGCAACATTAACTGGATGGTGGCCCGGCAGTCAATGTTTGAGTCAGAATTTTTTGGTGATGACATGGCCAAAGTCAAGCCGGTCATTAATATCAACGGTAGTGACTCAACCATTTTTGATAATGCTTTAGAGCTGCTGGTTTTGTCAGGAAGATCATTGCCCCATGCAGTGATGATGATGATCCCTGAACCGTGGACCGGGCATGAATCCATGGACGATGCTAGCAAAGCATTTTATGAATACCATGCCTGTTTGATGGAGCCTTGGGATGGTCCGGCATCGGTGGCATTTACCGATGGCTCGATGATTGGCGCGGTGCTTGATCGTAACGGTCTGCGACCTTCTCGTTATTACGTCACCAAAGATGACCGAGTCATTATGGCCTCAGAAGCCGGGGTGTTACCTGTGGAGCCGGAGCAGGTACTTGAGAAAGGACGGCTACAGCCGGGTCGCATGTTCTTGGTCGACATGGCGGCTGGTCGGATTATCGGCGACGAGGAACTTAAATCAGAGATTGTTAACGCCCAGCCTTACCGCCAGTGGTTGAATCAACATCAGGTCAGCCTGGAAAAGCTGTCTGCTAAGACGCCACGGGCTGAAATCGCTGGAGGCACGCTGCGACAGCGACAGATGGCATTTGGTTATACGTTTGAAGAGCTGCGCATGCTCCTGACACCGATGGCTCAGAATGGTGTCGAGGCGATTGGTTCCATGGGAACTGATACGCCCCTAGCAGTGCTCTCAGATCGGCCTAAGCTACTGTATGACTATTTTCAACAGCTGTTTGCCCAGGTCACCAATCCTCCCATCGACTCTATTCGGGAAGCAATCATCACGTCGGCGGTGACCACACTAGGTTCGGAGCGTAATTTGCTAGATCCGCAACCTGAGAGCTGCCGATTAATTCAGCTGAAGACTCCGGTCATTAGCAATGGTGATTTGGCTAAGCTGCAAAATATTGATGAATCTGGGTTTGCTGCCCTAACCCTACCGATTTTGTTTGATCCTCAGACAGGGGTGAAAGGGTTAGAAGCCGCGATGGAAGAGATTTGTGCTCAGGTAGATGATGCGATCGCAACCGGCACTAACCTGATTATCCTGTCTGATCGTGGCATGGACGCTAGACATGCGCCGATCCCAGCACTGCTTGCCGTTTCCGGTCTGCACCATCATCTGATCCGAACAGGGACACGCACTCGCGTTGGCATTATTCTCGAATCCGGTGAACCTCGGGAAGTGCATCATTTTGCCGTTCTTCTGGGTTATGGCTGTAGTGCCATCAACCCTTACCTTGCCTTTGAAACCATTGAAGGCATGATTGCTGATGGCATGCTCATGAACATTACCCCCAAGGATGCCTACAAAAACTACATCAAAGCGGTTACCAAAGGCACCATCAAAATTGCCTCAAAGATTGGTATTTCCACATTGCAGAGCTATCGAGGGGCTCAAATTTTTGAAGCCATTGGTCTCAACCACAGCGTCATTAATCAGTACTTTACCTGGACCGCCTCCCGCATTGAGGGGATTGGACTGGATGTAATTGCCCAAGAAGCAATTATGCGTCACGGCCATGGCTTTGCTGAGCGCGGTGATATTCCGGTTCTAGATGTGGGTGGTGACTATCAATGGCGCAAAGAGGGTGAAGCGCATCTGTTTAATCCAGATACCATCCACACACTGCAGCAAGCGGTGCGCTCAGGTGATTACGAAACCTATAAGCACTATGCGAACTTGGTCAATGACCAGAGCAAACAGCACTTTACCCTGCGGGGGCTATTAGACTTCAAGGCACGTCAGCCCATTCCCATTGAAGACGTAGAACCCATTGAAGCCATTACCCGCCGGTTCAAAACAGGAGCGATGAGCTACGGCTCCATTTCTAAGGAAGCCCATGAATCCCTGGCCATAGCCATGAACCGCGTGGGAGGTAAATCCAATACCGGTGAAGGAGGCGAAGATCCCGAACGGTTTACCTGGACTAATGAGCAAGGCGACTCTAAAAACAGTGCCATTAAACAGGTGGCATCGGGGCGCTTTGGTGTAACCAGTCTCTATCTCTCCCAAGCAAAAGAGATCCAGATCAAAATGGCCCAGGGTGCAAAACCTGGAGAAGGGGGTCAGCTACCTGGACGAAAAGTATATCCCTGGATTGCCAAGGTCCGTCACTCCACGCCCGGTGTGGGTCTGATTTCTCCACCACCCCACCACGATATTTACTCCATTGAGGATTTGGCTGAGCTGATCCACGATTTGAAGAATGCTAATCGTGCAGCCCGCATCAACGTCAAACTAGTTTCTGAAGTGGGTGTGGGCACCATTGCGGCAGGTGTGGCTAAAGCCCATGCCGATGTCGTCTTGATCTCCGGCTTTGACGGTGGTACGGGGGCCTCTCCTCAAACCTCCATTAAACATGCAGGCTTACCCTGGGAGTTAGGACTCGCAGAGACCCACCAGACATTGGTGCTAAACAATCTGCGTAGCCGCATTGTGGTTGAAACCGATGGGCAGATGAAAACTGGCCGCGATGTGGTGATGGCCGCATTGTTGGGTGCAGAAGAGTTTGGTTTCTCCACAGCACCTTTGGTCTCATTGGGCTGCATCATGATGCGGGTGTGTCAGAAAAACACGTGCCCAGCCGGGATCGCTACCCAAGACCCCCGCTTACGTAAAAGCTTTGTGGGTGATCCTGACCATGTGGTGAACTTTATGCAGTTTATCGCCCAGGATGTGCGAGAGATTATGGCTGAGCTGGGTGTACACACCTTTGATGAGCTGGTGGGTCATACCGACTGGTTGGCAGTGCAAACAGCTGTTGATCACTGGAAAGCTCAAGGTGTGGATCTCTCCAAGATTTTGGAACAACCTCAAGTTGATGACAGTGTAGGGCGTTACTGCCAGATTCCCCAAGACCATGGCCTGGATAAGTCTTTGGACATCACCACTCTGTTGGATTTATGTAAGCCTGCCATTGAGACTGGTGAAAAAGTCAGTGCTACATTACCCATTTGCAATATCAACCGCGTAGTCGGGACCATTCTCGGCAATGAGATTACCAAGAAACATTGGGAAGGTTTGTCAGAAGATACCGTGCATCTGACCTTCCAGGGTAGTGCTGGCCAGAGTTTTGGAGCTTTTATTCCTGCTGGTGTCACCCTGAAGCTGGAAGGAGACGGTAACGATTACTTAGGCAAAGGTCTGAGTGGTGGCAAGATTGTTGTCTATCCGCCAAAAGCATCTACATTCGTGCCTGAGGAGAACATCATTATTGGTAACGTAGCCTTTTACGGCGCTACCGGTGGTGAGGCTTACATTTATGGCATGGCTGGGGAGCGTTTCTGTGTGCGCAACTCGGGTGTACATGCAGTGGTCGAAGCGGTTGGTGACCACGGCTGCGAGTATATGACGGGAGGTAAGGTGGTCGTGTTAAGCACCACTGGACGCAACTTTGCAGCGGGTATGAGTGGTGGCATAGCCTATGTGCTGGATGAAGCCGGAGACTTTGCCACCCGTTGTAACACTGAGATGGTGGACTTAGAACGTCTGGAGGAGGCAGAAGAGATTGCTGATCTCCGCGAGATGATTGAAAAACACCACCGCTATACCGGCAGTCATAGAGCAAAAACAGTCATCGACCATTGGGAAAGTGTCTTGCCTAAGTTTGTCAGAGTGATCCCTCGTGACTATAAGCGCGTGATTCAGTCTCTGCGGCAGGCGTTGCAAGATGGGCTGAGCGGTGATGATGCGCTCTCGGCTGCGTTTGAAGCCAACATCCAAGATGTTGCACGAGTTGCAGGTAACTAGCCAGTACTTCGTAGCCAGTACTTCGTAATGTTGGCTTAAATCTGACTCATTATTTCCATCATCGATATCAGTTTTGGTCAGTTTTATTGGCCCGGTGGCAGTACCTGCCCTGCAAAATTCACAACACGTCATTCCTTTTTCACTCTACGACTTCTCCCATGGGTAAACCAACAGGCTTTCTCGAATACACTCGCGAAATTGCGCCAGATGTCTCACCACTGATGCGAATTTCTCATTGGCAAGAGTTTCATACGCCATTGTCGGATGATCAGCTACGCAATCAAACAGCACGCTGTATGGACTGTGGCACGCCCTTTTGTCATACGGGGAATACCATTAACCGCATGGCCAGTGGGTGCCCCATCTATAACCTGATTCCTGAGTGGAATGATCTGGTTTATCGAGGTCTGTGGAAAGAGGCTCTGGATCGATTGCATAAGACTAACAACTTTCCAGAGTTTACGGGGCGGGTATGCCCCGCCCCCTGTGAAGGTGCCTGTGTACTGGGGATTCATAATCCGCCAGTGACGATTAAAAATATTGAGCACGCCATTATTGATAAAGGCTGGGAAGAAGGTTGGGTTGTGGCTGAGCCGCCAGTTCAACGCACTGGGAAGACAGTTGCCGTGGTGGGTTCTGGTCCCGCTGGTTTATCGGCAGCAGCCCAGCTCAATAAGGCTGGCCATCTGGTCACGGTATATGAGCGAGCTGATCGACCGGGGGGATTGCTGATGTACGGCATTCCCAATATGAAGCTTGAGAAAGAAACGGTGGTGATGCGTCGTCTCAAGCTTATGGAGCAGGAAGGCATTCGATTTATTTGTAATACCGAAATTGGTAAGGATTTGCCAGCTGAGCAACTGGTTAAAGACTATGATGCGGTGATCTTATGTACTGGTTCAACTCGACCTCGAGATTTACCGATTGAGGGACGTGATGCCAAGGGAATTCATTTTGCCATGGAGTTTTTGACTAAAAACACCCAGGCCGTGATAGATCCTACGCTGAATGACCAGGCAATTTCTGCTGCGGGTAAGGACGTGGTGATTATCGGTGGTGGTGATACCGGCACAGACTGTGTAGGCACATCTATTCGTCATGGCTGCACTAGTGTCACTCAGCTAGAGATCATGCCTAAGCCACCAGCGGAGCGGGCTCCTAATAATCCTTGGCCCGAATGGCCAAAAGTTTACCGTATGGACTACGGCCAAGCAGAAGCTGCTGCTAAGTTTGGGGGCGATCCGCGGGCTTACCTATCCACGGCGACCAAGTTTGAGGCGGGGGACGATGGCCAGGTCAAGGCGATTCATGTGGTGGATGTGGCCTGGGAGAAAGACGACAGTGGTCGCTTCCAAATGCAAAAAGTGGCAGGCTCAGAGCGAGTCATTCCGACGCAGCTGGTCCTGCTAGCCATGGGATTCCTTGGCCCAGAACAGCCGATTATCGATGCCCTAGGTCTGGAGCAAGATGGCCGTAGTAATATTCAGGCTGAATTTAACAAGTACACCACTAGCCTACCTGGGGTGTTTGCGGCTGGGGACTGTCGTCGGGGGCAAAGCCTTGTGGTCTGGGCGTTTAACGAAGGTCGTGGAGTGGCGCGGGAATGCGATCGCTACCTGATGGGCCATACCGATCTGCCGTAAAGACGATCATCTGACGAGAAAGTATACAATCTTAAGGGCAAACTTGGTGAGTAAGCTCTGAAAATTCAATGACATTACAAGTGGGTGATCCGGCTCCTGACTTTAGCTTGACTGATGCAGACGGTAATACCGTCAGTTTGGCTGATCTAAAGGGTAAGCGTGTGGTGCTATATTTTTATCCTCGTGATAATACCCCTGGGTGCACAAAAGAAGCCTGTGCGTTTCGAGACAACTACGAAGCCTACCAGGCCAAAGATGTGGTTGTTTTAGGTGTCAGTGCAGATGATGCTAAGTCCCATCAAAAGTTCATTACCAAACACGACCTGCCCTTCCCACTGCTAGTGGATGAAGAGGCCAAAGTAGCCACTGCCTATGGCAGCTATGGCCTCAAGAAATTTATGGGCAAAGAGTACATGGGTATTAGTAGGAGTACCTTTGTGATTGGTCCTGATGGGAATTTAGAAAAAATCTACCGCAAAGTAAAAGCTGAGAAACATCCCGTTGAACTACTGACTGCCCTCGACGAACTTTGAATCCATGCCGCAGTTTTGGCGACCAGTCCGGACCCTTTTGGGCTTACTTTTGCGACGGCCTTTAGTCGGTACGTGTGTAATTCCGATTTTGCCCGATGGCCGCATTGTCTTAATTCAACGCCGTGATAGTGGACGTTGGGGTTTGCCGGGGGGATTGGTCGATTGGGGTGAAGATATCGCCACATCTGCCCAGCGCGAGCTATTGGAAGAAACAGGTCTAGCTATCCTGAAAATTGGTCGTCTGGTCGGCGTATATTCCCATCCCGAGCGTGATCCGCGCTTTGATTCTATTTGCGTCGCCCTCGAAGCCTATGTGGATGGTGAATTTTATATTCGTGATAAAGCTGAGGTAATGAGAATCGCAGCATTTACAGTGGATGACATTCCCCGTGGTAACCTAGCCCACGATCACGATCAACAGCTACAGGACTACTTTAATGGAGCCATTGTTTTGGCCTAGTGCTGGCCAAATACCCGTACGCAACCTGCGCCGTAAGCTTCAGTACGGTCAGCTGTTTTGGCGGGAAGTGGGGCGAGGGCAGACCGTCATTTTTCTGCATGGCTCCTGGCATGACGGTGATCAGTGGAGCGAGACCCTAGCTCTAATGGGTCGGCAGTATCACTGTCTGGCACCTGATTTAATTGGCTTTGGTGAGTCAGAACGCCTGCAAGATCAGACAGCCTACTCAATTGCGATGCAGGTAAAGACACTGGCAGAGCTACTAGACTCCCTCCGCATCGGTTCCGTTGTGCTAGTTGGCCATTCCCTAGGGGCTTGGGTAGCAGCTCGTTATGCCCTGCGTTATCCAGAGCAGGTTAAAGGACTATGTGTCCTGGCCCCCGAAGGTTTTGCCTATACTCCTAAGCGTTGGCGGCGAGACCGTTGGTTGATTAGCCCTTTGAGTGGATTATGGTTAGCGATTACTAAGCCATTTGCTCGCAAATCCACACCCGGTCAGACACCTACCTGGTTACAAAATTATCATTGGCGACAGCAATTACGGCGTCATCCTGCAGCCTGCCGGTTACTCTTCCAGCGTCGTCGTAATGTGTTAGAACCTGAAATTGTTGGCGACCTGGCCGATCTTTCAATGCCAATGGTGACCCTGCAAGGAGAAAATGCAGGAGAAACCAGCCGACAGTTGACCCAAACGTTTGAAACGGCTGCTCCCAGGGCAACAGTAAAGGTGTTGCCAGGAAAGGATGAGCTGCCTACCTATGAGGCAAAAGCAATTGCAGAGTTTTTAGGACATTGGTTACCAGTTATTGATAAATAAATACTCGTTTTGCTGCCCGTGTAAATGCCACATAACACAGCTGATTTCTCTCAATCAGCTTCGAATTTCTCATCAAATCTGGCAAATCTATAAATACGTCTTGGAATGTGGAGCCCTGACTTTTATGCACTGTCAGGCTATAGGCATAGTTCACATCGTGAAACTGTTGCCTGAATTCCCAGAAAATCTCCCATTGTTTGGTGGTGGCATAGTCCCGTGAGCGACGTTCATAGTCAGGCAGGCTGATTTCCTGAAGTACGTTCAGGTCTTGAAACTTGCCTTCTTCTGTATAAACAACCAGCTGCCATGTCGGTAACCCCTCTATTTTTCCGGGTTTTACCTCTAACACTTCACACTCTTCTGAAGTTTGGAGAATAATGCCGCCCTCTTCAAGGCATGGGTTGTTGGCAATGAGTCTCTCCCCAGGTACAAACTGTTGTAAATCGTCACCGTAAATCGCATGCCGAATCATACGGTTTAAAGTTTTAACCCGCTGGTTGGTGTAGGCAAGCACTCTCACATAATTGGGGTCGGCCTTGTATTTTTCGCAGGTGAAAGCGCGGATGAGCACATCACGCCAGGGATATTTGGGAAGCACAAAGAAGCCTTCGGTGCGATCGCAATTCACATCGCTTTCATATCTGGGTAACTGCTCCCGCTCCATGTTGCGACGAATGTCATCGGCAATCACCCCAATCGCCCCGCCATAGCGAATCACCTGGGATAGAGACGACTGATGCACAATCTGGCTAAAGCAGCATGACTCCGTTTCATTGACAGGCGGTAGCTGAGCCGGATCCCCTACAAATAGCATCTGGGTGGGAATATCCAATCGAGAAATGGCCTCCACCAATAGCTTCCACATCTCCTGGTTGATCATGGAGCATTCATCCACGATCACCAGTCGATAGTCCGGCACCTGATTATGCTGGTCGCTAACTGACTTAAAAATTTGCTCACCGCTGCCCGTGTCAATGACCGGTTTTAGCCCCAGCAATCGGCAACAAGTGACTGACTCCACATCTTTGATATCCCACTGGGTGGCCATGGTTTTGAGCACCTTGGTGGCTTTATTACTAAAGGCCGTCAGCACAATCGGCCAGTCACAGTCTTGATCGCGCAAATAGGTAACCAGAGCCTGCAGCAGGGTGGTTTTGCCCGTGCCCGCATAGCCCGTCAGTAAATAGAGCTTGGATGGACTCTGCAAAAATTCCTCAATGGCTTGCAGTGCTTCCCACTGCTCCTCGCTTAACTCAATCCCTGGCAGTATTTCTGGAATCGTGGCAGCGCTATCCATTTGAGCGAAGCATCCGGGTACGAAATCCATCATAACCTGAGGAATAAAGAAGTACAAAAGAACTATTTGCCATCATAGAAATATATGGGGCTCAATGGCGTGCCTATTGCCTATAGCTGAGCCGTTATGGTTTTGCCATCGGCAGGTTTACCCCACAGATAGCCCTGCATATACTCACAACCTAAGGTTTCAAGGGTCGCTAGTTGGACTGAATTTTCAACGCCTTCGGCGGTTACACTCATGCCTAGCTCATGGGCTAAATTGACGATAGCCTTGATAACTTTCAGACCTTTCGTCGTATTGTTCATTTGGCGGATAAAGGAACGATCAATTTTTAAGTTTTCAATTTTTAAGCTGTATAAATAGCTGAGCGACGATGAGCCCGTACCAAAGTCATCAATGCTAACCATAATTTGATAGCGCTTAAGCTTCTCTAAGGTGGCTAGAACAACGTCTGTTTTTTGCATGAGGCCATATTCAGTAACGTCAAAGGCAAGATTTTGATGATCAATTTGAGTTTCTCCTAATATGCGATCTAGATAGTCGATAAAGTCTCTTTGAGTTAGCTGCTGAGATGATATATTGACATGCAGCTTAAATGAAGAATGCAGTAAATTTTGTTCTTGCCATTCCTTGAGTTGTTGACAGGCGTAACGCAGAACATAGCGGTCTAACTCAAGAATGAGTTCGGTTTCTTCTGCAACAGGAATAAATTCATCAGCACTCAATATGCCCCTTTGAGGATGATTCCAACGCACTAGAGCTTCTAAGCCATTCAGATAATTATCTGCCAAAGAGATAATAGGGTGATAAACAAGGATTAACTCTTGGTTATGCAACGCTCTATGCAACTCATTTTGCACTTCAAAGAAGGAGAATGTACGTTTATGCATACTAGAATTAAAGATCTCTATTCTACCAGCACCTTCAGCTTGAGCCTGAGATAATACAGTGGCTGCATCTCTCAATATATGAGTAGCCTGTTGATATTTATGGGAGTGTAGAACAATACCAACCTCCATTTGTCCATAGATTAAGTGATTGCTGATGTGGAAAGGATACGTAACTTCTTGCTGTAATTGTTCTGCAAATTGAGTAATTTGTTCCTCACTCCGAAAGGCCTCAATTAAAATAGCAAACGTATCTTCTCCAAAGTTTGCCAATAGAGAACCTGGCCAGGTTATTGTCTCTAAGCGACTCTTAATCGCTACAATGAGTTGGTCTACAGCTTGGTGTCCAAGGGAATTTTTAACTAACTGTAGTTTGTTGTATTTAAGCAAAATAACGGCCAGTCTTTGGGTTGGGTTAGACTGTGCTTGTGTGAATGATTGTTGTAATCGCTGAGTTAGCAAAACTCTATTAGGCAACCCAGTAATGCTATTGTGGGTTGCCATATGTACGAGTTCTTCTTGCATACGTAACCGTTCACCAATTTCTTTCTCTAGCTGAGCGGTACGTTGTATGACCCGTTGTTCCAATTGAGAGTTGAGCTTTTGGATTTCAGATTGGGCAGCACGTAATTTTAGATGATTGTCAATTCGGGCTAGTAGTTCTTCCGCTTGAAATGGTTTGGGAATATAGTCCACGCCTCCTAGATCAAAGGCTTTGACTTTCTCATCAGTTTGATCTAAGGCACTCAGAAAAATGACAGGAATCTCTTGAGTGATTGGATTTGCTTTGAGCAGGCGGCAGACCTCATAGCCATCCATTCCAGGCATTTTAATATCTAAGAGAATCAGGTCTGGCTGGGCTGCCTTAGCAATTTTGAGCGCGACCTCGCCGTTGATGGCACTGCGTACTTTGTACCCCTGCTGAGTCAACACTGTAGATAAAAAATCTAGATTGGGGGGGACATCGTCCACCACTAAGATATCGCCGCAGGGTAAAGGATTTGGTGATGCATCTGAGAGTTGGGTCATTATGCTCAAAATTAAGGAGAGTGATTCAATATAGTCAGCACTGTGATAGAAGAGTTTAGGATTTGAAGACTTGTCTTGATGAGGGCGTCAATTCAGTAATCAGGTCACAGCGAAATCCTTTGACTAATTTAGTCAGTGCTTCTACTAATTGATCTTCAGGCATTGGGATTTCATCAATGAGCTGAGCAACCCATTCTGCATCGGCTAAGCTAGATGCCTCATGAAGTTGATGTAGCCACTCTTTTGGCTGTTTAGAAAGCTGTTCGACAATGATGTGATGCTGGTTATCAGATGACAGTCTAGGGAAATTATGGGTGTGTTGATGTTCATAAATGTACTGTACTCCGAGGTGTTGCTGTAGTTTTTGAAAAATAATGCTATCTCTGAAGGGTTTGCGTACAAAATCGTCACAACCCACCGATAAGACCATCTGTTTTTCACTCTCTAGAGCGCTAGCAGTGAGGGCGATAATGACTGTTGCTTGCCCTTGTATACTCGTGCGGATGCGCTGAGTCGCTTCGTAGCCATCCATCACAGGCATACGCATGTCCATCCAAATTAGGTGAGGCTGCCATTTTTGCCAAATTTGCAGGGCTTCTTGGCCATTTATAGCTGCTCTTACCTTGAAGCCAACGGGCTCTAACAGTTGCATTAGCAGAGTTCGACTCGCCCACTTATCTTCCACAATTAAAACGCGATAGCTCGGTTGGTTGGGTGCAAGACAAATTACCGTTGAGCGGCTCTCATCTTTCTCAATATCTAGAATATCGACGGGAGTAACTGGAAGGTTAAATCGAAAAATACTGCCTTGTCCTGGTGTACTTTGTACAGATATATGACCGCCTAAGCGTTCAATATAGGTTTTGCTGATGGCCAGACCCAACCCCGTTCCCCCTTGAGACTGACGACCAATATCAGTTTGATAAAAAGCGTCAAAAAGATACTGGAGCTGTTTAGGATCAATCCCTGATCCAGTATCTTGTACCTCAATGGAAAGGTGATTTTTGCCAGAAATCGTTAAAGTAATACTGCCACTGTTGGTAAATTTAACAGCATTACCCAATAAATTAATGAGGATTTGTCGTAGCTTGGCTTCATCAGTTTCTATATATTGGGGTACTTCAATCGCGCATTCACACGTTAAATTTAGTCCTTTTGCGCTAGCTTTTTCTTGAAACATGGTTGCTAGTGAATGCAATAACTGATGCAGGTCAAAGGGTTGAGCGTTAATGCTAATGTGACCAGCCTCAATCTTTGACATGTCGAGGACGTCGTTGATCAGGGTAAGTAGATGATCACCGCTATGTTGAATGACGTCTAAATGCTTTGCAGAGTCTTGCTGAAAGCGCTCAGGCTCATATTTAAGGGCGCGCTGCATAACTTGAACAAAGCCTAGAATGGCATTAAGAGGCGTGCGTAACTCATGGCTCATACTGGCCAGGAATTCACTTTTGACCTGGCTTGCTTGCTGGGCTGCTTGAATTGCGGTCTCTAATGCAATATTTTGTTGCGCAAGTTCTTCTTGCTGGGCATGTTCTTGTTCTAGGAGACGTGCCTGGGTAATCGCGATACCAACTTGGGCGGCAACAGATTCTAGCAGCTCAATTTCCCAAGATAGCCACGCCCGTTGACGGTCACACTGATGGATTTCAATGACTCCATTGGGAGGTCCTTGATAGGATGATGTGCGAATAGCCAGCATGGATTTAGTTTGTAGCTGCTCCCACGTTGACTGTTCTTGTTCGAGCAGAGACGTCTGAGTGACATCGTGAATAGCTAAAGCGTTTTCCTGAGACAGCACCACCTGAATGTAAGGGCTTTGGAGAGTCGAAATTTTAAAGGCTTTTTGGGAAATGTAGTTGGGAATCAGATATTCGGCAACAGTGTGTAACTGTGGAGTAGGTGTATCGGTATAGAGATGAAAACAACAGCGACTGACGCCAAATGCCAGGCCAATTTCATCTACGGTTGTTTGATAGGTTTTTAGGGTATCGAGGCTTTGACGTATAGCATTGCTGATTTTCGTCTGTAGCTGTTCACTTTGAACTTGTTGAGCAAGGGCGGCTTCAATCGATTTGCGTTCTGTGATATTTAAGGTGGTGCCTATAATCCGGTGAGTTTTTCCTTGGCTGTCTTTTAATGGTGTCAGGGTTGTTAGCCACCAGTTCCATTGATCATTGATATATAGTTGTTCTTCAAATGTGAGGGGTGCGCCAAAATCAGCACAGTGCTGATACTTCTGAGTAAGTTCGACAGCTGTTTCTGAGGAGAAGAGTTCTTCTGGAGTAGAGTTAATCAACGATTTTCTCCGAGCACCGGACATACGCTCAACCGTGGCATTGGAGTCTACATAGCGAAATTTTTTGTAACCTAATACATCGACGACAAAAATCCCTGCTTCTACACCATTGTAAATACTGCGTAGAAACTGCTCTTGTTGGAGAATAATCGCTTCGTTGCGTTTGCGATCGCTAATATCCGTATGGGAGCCCACCATGCGGATGGCCGTGCCATCAGTATCCCAGAGGGCCTGACCACGATCTAAAATCCACTTGTATTGTCCATTTTTGCAGCGTAGACGATATTCTTCGCTAAAGAAAGGTGTTTTCTGATCTAGATGAGCCTGGCCTGCCTTCAGAACTCGCTCTCGATCCTCTGGATGCAGACGACTCTCCCATTCATCTCGGTTATGGGCAATCTCATGCTCACCATAGCCCAACATTACTTTCCATCGCAGGGAATAGAAAATTTTACCTGCAGCAATATTCCAGTCCCAAATTCCGTCATTATTGCCTTTTAGAGCCAGTTGCCAGCGTTCTTCGCTCTGACGCAGTTTCTCTTGTTCAGCAATGCGATCGCTAATATCATTACCAATGACGAGAACACAGGCGCTATCTTGGAAATAAATAATTGCAGCAGACAGTAAAATTGTTTTGATTTCTCCCAATGCATTTTGGACTCTCCATTCCTGGTTACGCAACCTACCTTTGACCAATTCTTGACGAAATACATCTCGGGTTTGCGGCGGAATCCAAATGTTTAATTCTCTGCTGGTGCGTCCGACAATTTTCTCTCTGGGGAGCCCCATTAGCTCTACAAAGCGATCGTTAACTTTGATGTAACGGCCTTCATCTAGAGTGCTCAAGGTAATGGCATTAGGACTGAGTTGAAACGCCTTGGCAAACGTCTCTTCTGAACGCTGTAGAGCCTGAGTACGCTGGTCAACTAAGTCTTCAAGGTGTTGTGAATATGTTTTTAGTTGCGATCGCGAGTTTTCTAAGCTTCCTTTCATGCGATTAAAACTACTGATCAATACATTGAGTTCTTGGATATGAGAGGGCACAATACCCTTCCGAGCATCACCGTTAGTCAGAGACTGGGTGGCGAATCCAAGTTGTTGTATAGGTCGATTAATCCACCGAGCGATCAGTAAACTGACACCGCTAGAAATCCCCATCGCCAATAGAGATAGGACTATCGTATTACGGCTGTTCGCATGAATTTGCGTTGTAAAATTGGCTTCAGGTAATAGAGAGACCCCTAGCCACTCTAGATTATGGTTATCAAAAAATGGTGTAACCTGTACCCAATATTTTGTCTCCTGAACTCGACATTTGAACTGCCTTGTACCCTGAATTGGACCACTCGTTTCTAATTCTTTCAGGGCGTATTCAATGGTTTTCTGAATGAGCTCGTTATGTTGTACCTGCGCAGATGAGATGGATATGTCATTGTCTTCTAACAAAGTACGGTTATCAGAAGTAACCAGCACCCTACCATCCATATCCATGATAAACATGGCACTGGAATGACTGGTTTGAAAACGCTCTACAAATTTTGTGAGGGCCTCCAGTGAAAAATCTGCACCGAGTACCCCTTGTAATGTTTTGTCATCATCCAGATAGGGACGCACAAAGCTGATGCCTAATTTAGGCGATGGATCTTCAAAATCGTACACATTGGTCCATCGAGCTTGCTGGTGCCTGATGGCTGTTTTGTACCAGGGGCGCTGGCGTGGATCATAGGATATCTGTAATTGAGCTGGCTCTAATTGACCATCGGTTGTCACTGAAGAAATCTTGACAAATTCATTTGAACTATGATCTTTGATTGCTAATTCCAAGCTGCTATCTGGTAGTTTATTAAGCTCTACATATTGACCGTTAGTATCGCCATAGTAGATATAAGTTACATCTGGAAAGCGTTGTATTTGTCGAAATAAATGAGGAAACCAGCTTTTTAAATTTTGAGGATCCAACTGCTGTAGCTCTAGTGAATCTAGATTTTCCTGGGTTACTAACGGCGGAATCGCTGTGTAGGCTTCTAATTTATGTTGAAAATGTTCTCCTGTTTCGTGGAGTAGATGATAGGCCAATGTTTCTACAGATGCTTGGCCGTTTCGATGGGCAAGCCACCCTGTGATCGTTGTGACAAAAACGACCTGCGTGATTAACGGAATCGCAATCAGTGATCTTAGCGTTAGTTTCACTGGCGAGCAGCTCAGTAAGAATACCTAAGGACTAAGCATAACGATTGATCTGTGTAAATGCATCACGATGGATTATGAGCATTTGCCGAGCACCACCATAGGTAATCTCTCGATCTTCGACCTATGGCTAATAAAACAACGTTATTTTTTACAGTTTCAGGGAAGATCCTAGCCAATAGTCGAAGCTTGTAGTCTCTCGGGTATGCTGGATGCCATTCACCTATTTGATCGAGTTGTATGAGTGGCCGTGTTCGCCAGACGTCACGTCTAAAAGAACATATTGATCGCTTCATCCATGCCCCGCAGACTGAAATTGCCCTGGTAGTCTTGATTTTGCTATCGGTATTTTTGGTCGTGGTTGAGGTGGTACTGGATACTCGCGGGCTGTCTACCCGATGGGTTAGCCATCTTCAGGCTGGGCTGACGAGCATTTTCATGCTGGAACTAAGCTGCCGTTATTGGATAGCGCGAAAAAAACAGCGGTTTTGGCGTAATTACTGGCTTGATATCCTGGCTACTATGCCGATGATCACGGCGTTTCGTCTGCTGCGGTTGCTGCGGTTGTTGAGATTGTTGCGGGCGGGGATTTTGCTGAATCGTAGCTTGGGGCGGTTGTCGAGTGCGATCGCAGCTAGTCTAGGCATTCAAATTGGCGTATTTATGGTGATTGGCTTGATTGTGCTCACAGGGGGTCTAGCCATCTACCTATTTGAAGAACCCTACAATCCGCGCATTGAAAGCCTGCGAGACTCCATGTGGTGGAGCATTTTATCCTTAGTTGCCGGAGAACCGATTGGCGGTGATCCACAAACGGATATTGGGCGCATAATCGCCCTCGTCGTCATGATGGGCGGGCTGACCACATTTGCTGTCTTTACCGGTGTTGTCTCTGCTGTGATGATGCGCAAACTAGAAACTTTTATGGACTTCAAAGCCTTGGAAATTGATGAACTGCGGGGCCATATTGTAATTTGCGGCTGGAATCGAGGTGGGCATTTGATTGTGGAAGAGTTGCTAGCCGATGGGATAAATCGCTGTGCGGTCGTGATTGTGGCCGAAGCAACAGATGAACCGGCTCAGGCTCTGAACCATCTCAACGCTTCTCAGCTTTACTTTTATGCTGAGGATTACACCAAAATTGACATCCTCGAAACAGTGGGGATTATTTATGCTTCCAGGGCAATTTTATTGGCCGATGCCACCCATCCGCGTACAGACCAAGACCGAGATGCCCGTACAGTTTTGGCTGCTCTTACCATCGAAAAATTGAATCCTTCTATCTATACTTGTGCGCAGCTGTTGGATCGTCGTAATGATGTGCAGCTTAAGCTGGCTGGCGTTGATGATGTGATTGTGACAGAAGAGGTATCTAGCCATCTAATTGCAACATCTGCCCGGAATCAGGGTTCTGTAGAAGCCCTTGCCGAGTTGTTGACTGTACAAAGCGGCAATCAAATTTATGAGATTCCAGTGCCAACACATTGGATCGGACAACAATATTGGGCATTGGCTCAGACGCTTAAGCAAGAATCTGATGCACTATTGTTGGCTATAGAGTCCATAAAGCAAGAGCAACGTACTACCCAAGTGAATCCCCCAGCGGATTTAGTACTGAGCGAAGAGGATCGGCTGGTTATTATTGCCAGACAAGTACCACGATTTTAACAACCATCCCTATTTCTGTCCTCCATCCTCATTCTTCAATACTTAGAAATAGAGCCTTGGTATAATTGTGATGACACGAGCAAGTTACGATGTTTTTTTACAGAACCAGTAGGAGAGATTTTTCTCCGTGATTATAGGGCGTTCCGCCGCACTAGGACCCGACGGAAAGACATCAGCGATATCCCTAACAGTCTATTTGGGCATTTGGCAAAGTGGTTTAGAATTTTGCACGCTGCGACAACATTCTAAACGGAGACGTTATCCAATTTCCTGTTAGGCAAAATAGGCATCGTCAAACCATGAGATTAATTTTTAACAAGCCCTTAGGTTTTAAATCCCCTGAACGTCGAAAGGATACTGAGTTTGCTGTTGCATAGGATGAACTGCTAAATCGTTGCATTTTCTGTAACCCGACCCCATGCTATTGAATCCCTTTATATGCTGAGCATAACGAATACAAGGAAGGCAGATAAATGGCTAAGCGGCTTTGGTTATTAGGATTGGGGGCAATGGCAATGATGGGCATGACCTATCAGGCTGAGGCAAATTTATCCTCTGAGCCAGCTGAATTGCCAGCTAACGCATCTAATGTGCCAGTTTCTGGACCGGAGAAGGCACCTCGCATTGTGCGGCGACAACAGTTTGAAGACTATCGCCAAGTCATTGAGCGCACCCGGTCAATGATTTATGACCAGAGTAGCCAAACCCTGGCAGACCGCTGGGGGCTAGATATCCTCGACGTTACCTGGGAAGATACTGGGCGTTATGACAATTCTGCAGTTGGGCCTAACATCAGCGATATGACCATCCAGGTCCAACAACAAGATCCTGATACAGGAGAATATTCGCTGCACTTGATGCCCGTCATCCGCTATCCAAATTTTGCCGACATTACAGGCGATGTTCCCATTGATCAGTTTTATGTTCTGACCGGTAACGAAAAAGGTGAGGGTTTAGAACGGGTCTCCTTAGAAGATATACTTGGCAACTTGCGTAGTTATTTGAGTGAGCCAGATTCGTGGGCTGGTTCGGAGAAATCTCTACTAGCAGACCGTGACAGTCATGTATTGGTCAGTGCTCAAGCAGCATTCTTGCCCATTCCCCAAGGCGACGAAGCCACATTTACCCCTGTTTTATTTAACTACCAGTCTTACCCGGGTGATCCGGCTGTGCTCACATTGCTGGTGACCCGAGAAGGTACCAGTGCAACTGTGATTGATAACCAGCGTGACGGCTTTGATGCCGGACATACTTGGGGACAACGTTTATTTTTCAACCAAAATGGCGAGCGTGCTAGTCTCACGGGCCAGCGACTCAGCGATTTTCAGATTGATGCCGATAGCGATACCGAGCCAACCAATGAGCAACCTGTGAACACTGATGCAGACAAGGCAGGGCTCAACATGGTCATGCTCATTCAGGTACCCCTCAAACAAAAACAGCCTTTTATGTCCGCTGCACCGATGGCTGAAACCATGATGTTGGAATCAGCGGCTATGGACTCAATGGAGCGTAGTAGCAATGTAGAGGCTGCCGTTATCGGTCATGGCGAAGTCGAAGGTCCGTTCACCGAAATCGATAACCTTGAGATCGAACGAGATCCTAATTTCCCAATTCGCGTCACCGTCCAGTTTTACAAAGCCACAAGCAATGGCGTTGTCTCTGCTGATGATATGCGCGAAATTCATGAACAAATCCACAAAGTCTATGATGAGGCCGACTATGTAAGCAGCCTGGTCTTAGATGGTCGTCAAGGTCGCCCTACTGAGTATGAGGGTGAACATACTCAGCCGGATGATTGGTGGGAGAAGTTTTGGCAGCATTCTCGCGAACGATTGGATATGAGTGAAGAAGACGCGAGAGAGCTTTGGGAAAGGTTACGAGAAGAGTAAGTTTGGAGTGCTTATATCAAATCCAAATTGATTCAACCCAATTAAAAATAGACAATCCTGTAGGGGCACTCCCTTGTGCGGTTCGGCTGAGCTCACCGTCGAAGCCATGCCCTTTGATATCGGATGCTATCAGTCAGGATTGCGTATTAGTTGTGAGTTGATATCCTTTCACTGAGTCTGAACCAACTAAAGAGCATCAACTCAAAATTCAAACCTCAAACCTCAAAATTCAAATTTTTCTCTACCTTTGTTCGGTCAACCCGAATGAATCTTTATGGACGCTCTCAGTTTTCCTTTTGTAAGCTGGAAGCACTAGACCCCCTACTCGGTTGAGCTATGTCTGCTATCGTGCCTTCCCAGCAAGTCCAGAATCGTAAAATTGCGAGTTATTTTTTGTGGGCTGGCGCTTTTTTAGGCGTATTTGGGTTACATCGACTCTACAACGGCAAAATTACGTCCGGCGTCATCTGGATGTGTACGTTTGGCTTTTTGGGCATTGGTCAGTTTGTTGACCTGTTTCTGATTTCAGATATGGCAGAAAAACGACAGCGACAGCTTGTGGATGACCACCCATCCAACTTTGATCTACAGCCTGCTGTTGCCGCTGAAGTTAACCAAGATTCGCTAGCGGTGAAACTGTTGCGTTTAGCTAAGCTGCATGGTGGCCAGATTACCGTTACCCAGGCTGTGATGGATACGGGTCAATCCTTTGAAGCTATCGAAACGGAGCTTACAGCGATGGTTAAGTCTGGCTATGCTGACATTACTAACCGCCCTGATTCAGGGGTTATCGTTTATGAGTTTCCAGAATTGATGTGAGATTACGGCAGAGTGCTTTAGGCAATCTTTTGGTGATTGTCTTAAGTAACGTCATGCCACTGCCGTTTTCATTTACTGACCAAAAATAAGGCCTTTGAACCAATCTTTGCCTTGATCAACAACCTCGGCACCCAAAAAGAAAATACTTCCCACCAGACCCACTGCCAAGATGCAGAGTGTCAGGCCTGCCAAACTAATTGCTCCGTCATCATCTAGTAGGCCAAACCCAATCACAAAAATACCAATGGCAGGCAAGGTGTTGGTGCCTGGAATGGGAATCATCATGCACATTGACATCAGTGCGATCGCAATTCCCAACACCATACGACCCACAGGGCTCGTGCAGATAATTGACAGTCTAGGGCGCGATACCGCCTCAATCTTCTGTAGCCAGGGCAATCCCTTCGTGATGAAGCCAGCCACCTTAGTGCGCTCAAATCCTCTGTTCATCCACTTTTCTGGCAGCCAGGGCTTTTCTCGACCCACTATCAGCTGCACTGCCAACCAGAGCATAACAATGCCAAATGGAATCGAGTAGCCCGGTGCTGGTACAGGCAATGCCGAGGGCAGTGATAGCAGCACAAATAAAAAGCCAAAAGTACGCTCTCCCCCCAGGGTGAGTAATTCCTTTAAGGTGACATCTAAACGTGATGTAGCTGCTGCCGCTGCTGCTTGTTCATGGGGTGTTGGCGTTAGCGAGGGAGCATCTAAAAAGTAGCGCTGAAGTTCAGCGGACAGTTTAGCCATAGTAAATAAATTTAGAAGTTACTTATAAGAGTTTCGCTAACGTTAGCGCAGGTCTGGGGAAGTTTAAGGCCTGAGTTTTGAAGTGTGAGTTTTCCATCACTCTTACTAATTTTTTCTTCCCCAAAGAAAGAATTATGCCCATGGGTCATTAAGTGCTCCCAAACGAACAATATCTCAGCCCATTTGACTGAACCAACGAACGCTAGGTTCCACCGATGTCTTAGCCAGCTTAACTGCCTATGGCAATCACTGGGAAGTCACCCCCCGATGACGGCTTATGGAGTTTGACGGACCTGGTTACAAAATTGTTGGACGGCGTTGATGGCTTGCGATCTCAAATCTGCCAGCGGTTGAGCAAACGGCGGTTGCCATTCCGATAGTCCCCACAGGTCTGAGGTAACCAATACCTGACCATCGCAGTGTGGCCCAGCCCCAATGCCAATGGTAGGAATTCCTAACGTTTGGGTGATGGTTTTAGCCACATCCTGCGGTATATGCTCCAGCACAATGGCAAATGCGCCTGCCCGCTCTAACGCTTGAGCCTCTTGCAAAATGCGCTCAGCTTCTTTAGCGGTTTTACCTTGTTTACGAAAGCCTCCAAACTGATGCACTGACTGGGGTGTCAAGCCCACATGCCCCATGACAGGAATACCAATTTGGGTCAATCGTGCCACCGTTGCCGCCATCGCCGGATGACCGCCTTCTAACTTCACTCCCTGGGTGCCAGTTTCTTTCATCACCTTGCCAGCAGTCACCAGAGCCTGTTCTGGGCTGACCTGATAGCTTAAAAACGGCAGATCTACCACCATAAATGCATTGGATAACCCACGACGCACCGCCTTGGCATGGTGAATAATCTCATCCAACGTTAGAGGCACCGTAGTTTCGTACCCCAGCACGGGCATTGCCAGGGAGTCACCTACTAACGCAATATCTACCCCAGCTGCATCCACCAACTGGGCGGATAGATAATCCCAGGCCGTAAGTGCTGCTATGGCACGTCCCTCCTGCTTCCAACGATTTATTTGAGAAACCGTTATGGTCATGGCTGATCACCGTAGTCACGTATTACCGGAGGATGGCTGCACCATCGCCTCTACTACAATTAGGCCACAACTAGACCGTTTCGGGGTTAACGGAATTTTCTTACTTTGGAAGAATAGAAAATTCCACAGAGAGATTGGTTCACAGGGTTAGAGGGGATTCTTTTTACCTTATGGTGCTAGTCAGGGTCGGTTGTTAAACATCTCATGGGTATTGGCTCTGCCTGTGGTCAAACTGACCCAAGCTAAACCTGCTGTTGTACCCACCCAGAGTTTGTCACTGACGTCTGTTGCCAACGACAGGACATTGCCTGAGGGTAAGTTGGGCACCTGGCTGACAATGGCACCGTTATAAGGATTGAGCTTAAACAATCCGTTTTCAGTTCCTACCCACAGGGTATGGGTTGTATCAAAGGCAATGTCGGTAACGCTTTTACCTTCCATTTGCGTCACAGAGCGCAGCAGAGCCCCCGTTTGACCATCAAAGACAAATAAACCTTGGGATGTACCCGCCCATATTTGTCCTTGCGGTCCCGTTGCGATCGCTCGAACAGAACGACCTGGGATATTAGAAACCTGATTCAAAATAAAGGCTGATGCCGTATCCACCCGCACCAACCCCGATAGGGTTCCCACCCATAACTGTCCATCCTGATCGACAGCCAACGCATTTGCACTGGTACCTGGCAGTTCTTGCAGGGTGGTCATCAACAGACCTCGATCAGGACTGACCATCGCCAGACCTTGATCGGTCCCTACCCACAAAAAACCACGACCATCAATGGCCATGTCCAACACCCGATTAGAGGGTAATCGAAAGTTTTGTGCAGTGATTTGATTAATGCGAGGGTCAACCCTGACAAGACCGTTAAACGTGCCTAGCCAAATACGCCCCACCCGATCTTGAGCCATCGCATCAATAAACCGGTTGGGTACATTGACCCGAGACTGAATCACGCCCGTTGCTGGATTAATACGAGCCAATCCCTGGTGGGAGCCCACCCAGAGACTCCCCGTAAAGTCTGACTGCAGCGCCCCCACCCGAAAGTCAGTTGCCAGAGGATTGCTTTGATAAGGGCGATCAGACGGCAGTGGCACAGCTCGCGGCGGCGGGTCTGTATATATAGGAGTCCCAGTCGATTCTTGCGCCCTAACCGACATGCCAGCACTCCACAACAGTGTTGCGCCTACGGTCAGTTGAATCAATTGCTTAACAGAAATCACAGTGACGTCTCCCTACAGACCATGGGTTTATCTCTCCTGCAACATATGGCAGCAGGTAACTTGATGCTTTTGATATCGTGCCCAAGGATTTGTGTCAACTCTAGCCGTTCCAGACAGGGCATTGTTCACCCATAAATCTAAAAAATTCATTAGAGAATAAAAGACTTCCTTAATCTCCGTGGGACATTACCTCAAAAAGATGCTAGGCGCAATCTGTCTGGCTAGCAAAACCTCTACATGCTGCATTAACAGACGCATCTTTCGAAAACTTAATGATATAGAACGTAGATTCATAAATAAAAATTATGAATCTATACAGAAGTTCCAAAACAGAACTTATCAGATCGCTGATAGTATTCTTTAAAGAATTAGGTAGTTGTTCGCTGCCTAACAATAAGGAGAACAGTCAATTTGGCTGTCTAGCAGTGTTTGCTGCTCGATACGATTTTCGAACTCAGTTAACTCAGTCAAACAGTGGCAGACCGCCCTATCTGGGAATTGCAAGAGTTCGTAAGCCATCTAGTTTGATTCACAGGAAAGGGAGATATGTCTTACTCTCAGACGTCGACGCAGTCGAAGGCTGGCTATAGTGCTGGTGTAAAGGATTACAAACTTACCTATTACACTCCGGACTACACGCCCAAAGATACTGATATTCTGGCCGCATTCCGGATGACCCCTCAGCCTGGGGTTCCTCCTGAAGAGTGTGCAGCTGCTGTAGCTGCAGAATCTTCCACCGGTACTTGGACCACTGTATGGACCGACCTTTTAACCGACATGGATCGGTACAAGGGTCGTTGCTATGACATTGAGCCCGTACCTGGTGAAGATAACCAGTACATTTGCTACGTTGCTTATCCTCTGGACCTATTTGAGGAAGGCTCCGTTACTAACCTATTAACTTCTCTAGTAGGTAACGTATTTGGCTTTAAGGCCCTGCGTGCTCTACGTCTGGAAGACCTACGCGTTCCGGTTGCTTACCTCAAGACTTTCCAGGGACCTCCCCACGGTATTCAGGTTGAGCGCGACAAGCTGAATAAGTATGGTCGTCCTCTACTAGGTTGCACCATTAAGCCTAAGCTCGGCCTATCCGCTAAGAACTATGGCCGTGCAGTATATGAGTGCTTGCGTGGTGGTCTTGACTTCACTAAGGATGACGAGAACATTAACTCTCAGCCTTTCCAGCGTTGGCGCGATCGCTTCTTGTTCTGTGCTGATGCCATCGCTAAGTCTCAAGCAGAGACTGGCGAAATCAAGGGTCACTACCTGAACGTAACCGCTGGTACTTGCGAAGAGATGCTGAAGCGGGCTGAGTTTGCAAAGGAACTCGGTCAGCCCATCGTTATGCACGACTTCCTGACTGGTGGATTTACAGCTAACACTACTCTGTCCCACTGGTGCCGCGACAACGGTCTGCTATTGCACATTCACCGGGCAATGCACGCCGTAATCGACCGTCAGAAGAACCATGGTATTCACTTCCGCGTTCTAGCTAAGTGCTTGCGGATGTCCGGTGGTGACCACATTCACACCGGTACTGTGGTTGGTAAGCTTGAGGGTGACCGCGCTGGTACCCTTGGTTTCGTAGACCTGCTACGTGAGAACTATGTAGAGCAAGACAAGTCTCGTGGTGTTTACTTCACCCAAGACTGGGCTTCCATGGGTGGCGTAATGGCTGTGGCTTCCGGTGGTATCCACGTATGGCACATGCCTGCTCTAGTTGAAATCTTCGGCGACGACTCCGTACTCCAGTTCGGTGGTGGTACTTTGGGTCACCCTTGGGGTAATGCACCTGGTGCAACTGCTAACCGTGTTGCGCTGGAAGCTTGCGTTCAGGCTCGTAACGAAGGCCGTAACCTGGCTCGCGAAGGTGGCGACATCATCCGCGAAGCTTGCAAGTGGTCTCCTGAGCTGGCTGCAGCTTGCGAACTTTGGAAAGAAATCAAGTTCGAGTTCGACACTGTAGACACACTCTAATTGCCATAGCTAGAGCAGTGGTCATTGCGATTAAGTGCAATTGCTAATCCCTTAGCAATGCCAATATCAAAACTGCTGCTCTGGTTACTGCATCAGCTGTTTAAAGCTGCTTTAATGCCTGTGATGCATTGAGCGCACCTATGGATCTAAAGCGAATTGCAAAAGATACGGCTAAGACGCTGACAAGCTATCTAACCTATCAAGCGGTTCGAATAGTCATGGGGCAGTTGCGAGAAACAAACTTGCCTCGCTCCTATTGGTTCAATGAGTTTGCAACTCGAGATAAGTTGCAGGATGGTGAAGCCTTTATTGCTTCGCTCATGCAGGAAAATGCAGATCTTGCGCTTCGAGTTATGACTGTTCGTCAGCACCTCGCGGAAGAAGTGACTGAATTTCTCCCAGAGATGGTAGTGACGGGCATTCAGCAAGCAAACATTGAGCATCGCAAGCGACATTTAGAGCGCATTACTCAAATGAGTTCTGATGATTTTCACAGCGAAGCTGATGCGGGTGATAGGGATTCTCAGTCTGACTAAACCGTTGTAAACCGATACTGACGAGTAGATTATGAAAACTCTGCCCAAAGAGCGTCGTTACGAAACGCTGTCTTACCTCCCTCCTTTGACTGATGCTCAGATCGAGCGTCAGATTCAGTACGTACTTGAGCAAGGTTACTTCCCTGCCATTGAGTTCAACGAAGATTCTGATCCGACTGCTTACTACTGGACCATGTGGAAGCTGCCTTTGTTCAACGCAAGCAGCACTCGTGAAGTCCTAGACGAAGTGCAGGCTTGTCGTTCTGAGTACCCCGATTGCTTTGTTCGTGTTGTTGGATTTGACAACGTGAAGCAGTGCCAAATCCTTAGCTTCATCGTTCACAAGCCTGGTTCTGGCAGCAGCTACCGCTACTAAGCTTTTGGGTATAGCCGGTAGGCTTGTATCCTAATTGATTATTGAAAAGGCGGAAGGAATATATTCCTTCCGCCTTTTTTTGCTTGTAAAGTTCGGACTTGAAATTTTCTAGCCTTTGTTTTTGATGATCATTACCTGAATGACTTGGTTAACCAAATTTGCAGGTAACTCCAATGAGCTACATAGATTGCTCAAGAGTGCTTCTTCTTCGCTTACTTGGCCGTCTGCCAGTACTAAATCAGTTGCAATCACATAATAGTTATATCTTTATGTCGCTGGGTTCGGCGGTAGCGGCAATAATGCGATGACAGCCTGATTCCGGGTAAGCCCAGCCACAATAGCATTCTTTGGGATTGCCCCAACATAGACCCAGGTATAGCTCGCTGCGAGTGGCGCTAATATCGGCCCATTCCGTTTCTTTGATATAGCCTTCAACGGTGGCGGCATCAATTTCTACAGGATCATGACCTGCTGCCCACAGTCTTAACCCTTCACTGGAAGTACGCCAGAATTCAATAATGCTCGTTTTAGCAGCGGCTAGGGTTGCTTTATCGGCTGGAATTGCCGCTAGGTTTGGATGAATTTCTGGTAGTCGAATAGTTTGGCCCTTGAATGTGCAGGGATGCCACACGAGGCCAGATACATTGTGCTCCCGTTGGTACTGATGAATCTGATCGCGAAAATCTTTAAGGGCAAAGACTTTACTTAGTTTGTCAGCGCCAATAGCTTTAGAGACTACGGGGTTGGCTAAGCGATCATCAGTGGATAGTAATACGCGTTCTCCGCGCCAGGCGGCCTTGAGTTCTTGATCGAGGATGTCGATAAGTTCCTGAGTGGTATAGGTCATTACTCTACCGGGCGGCTTGATGGCATTTTAGCAATCGTTCCTGGTTGGCGCAGTAAAGTAAAGGACTTTGTTCAAGTATTGATGATTAATTGGGAAGTGGACAATAGGATGTAGGGGCTTCCCATTGTGGGTGCCCTGGGCTAGCAGGCAATAGGATGTAGGGGTCTGCCCTTGTGGGTGCCCTGGGCCAGCAGGTAATGGGGAATTGGGATTATAGTGTGGCTAAGGATTTTATGAGCAAGTCGTATATGCGGGTCGTATCTACAGAGGCAGCTACATCTACATTAGGTGCTTTACCAGTGCGCTCCCACCAGTCAATAACGGTACGACCCATATTTTCAGGGCTGGTCGTGTCGACGGTTGTATAGGTAGGCCGAAACGTAAATAGTTCGGGGTTTAATAAGTAGGCGATCACACATGGATCGTGCAAAGGCGCGCCGTTCATGCCATAGCGTTCTACATCAGGGGTACCGTAGTGGGCAAGCAGATCAGCGACAGCATGGCCCACGGGGGTATGGAGTTCTCTGAAGCTTTTGAGGCGCTCAGGTGTGGTGAGCACCTGATGGGTGGTGTCGAGGGTAATCAGCTTGATGGGAATGCCCGATGCGAAGACGACCTGGGCAGCATGGGGATCGACATAGATATTAAACTCAGCACCAGGCGTCATGTTGCCGTGGGTAATGGCACCGCCCATGGCAATAATTGTGTCGATTTTGTTGGTGATTTGAGGTGCTTGGATCAGGGCAACGGCAATATTGGTCAATGGTCCCAGGGTGGCCAGGGTGATCGGTGCTGATGCTTGTTGCAGCGTATCGATTAAAAATGCAACAGCGTGTTGCATTTTTAATGACTGTTGAGGAGCAGGTAGCTCTGTCCCTTGTAGACCAGTGGCTCCATGGACATCAACGGCAGTGGATAAGGGCCTGAGCATGGGCCGAGGGCAGCCTGCGTAGACAGGGATGTCTGCATGGGCTAACGCGCAAATCTTGAGGGCGTTTTGGCTGGTGTAGTGTAGCGGGACGTTGCCCGCGACGGTGGTAATGCCAAGAATATTGAATGCTGCGGGATGGGCAATCGCCAGTAGGAGTGCGATCGCATCATCCACTCCAGGATCGCAGTCAATAATCAGCGGACGTGCCATGGAAGAAACCCAAAGAAGGAGGTGTCCCTAGCCTAGCCTGCCATGTATTTGATCAGATACGCTAGCGTGGTAACGCAGCTTCTAGGGAGCTTAGTGGAATGCAATACCTTCCTCAGCACATCGTCAAATCCTTGGGTTTTGTCCTGTGCTTGTTTTTAGCCAGTTGCGAAGGCAGTCAGTTGGGAGATTCATTAGAAAAGAATCTGGAGCCTGACCCACGCCTAGTGGAGGAAGAAACGGCTACGAACGAGACAGCTAGCACACCAGGCACAGCTGCTGCTCCAGCGGCTCCAAATGAAGCTGAACCAGCGGAGGAGGAGGGTGCTGAAACCAGTAACAAACCTGAGGGAACGGAGTCTGAGACTCCGGTAACCCCCACATTTACCCAAACAAGCTACATCGATATTGGAGAAGCTCCAGAAGAATTGCAACAGTATATCGAGGATTTAGTGGCTCTGGATGTGCTGATGCTGATTGATGTTAAGGCAGATGACAATATTGAACGCGACCCCAATGAGTTTTTGCCAAACCAAGTGATCACACGGCGGGAATATGCCCGTTGGCTGTTGGCTGTCAACAATAAGTTCTATAGCGACCAGCGCGCCAAAAAAATTCGCCCCGCTGTAGAAAGTGCTCAGCCAGCGTTTCAAGATGTGGGTAAAACCAATATTGATTTTGCTGCGATTCAGGGCCTAGCGGAGGCAGGGATTATCCCCAGTACGCTTAATGGCAGCACTACGGTTGTAAAGTTTCGACCTGATGCGCCTCTAACGCGCAAAGATCTGATCCTTTGGAAAGTCCCGTTAGATACCCGAGCGGCATTACCAGCGGCTACTGCTACCGCTGTGACAGAGGCTTGGGGCTTTCAAGATGCTGGCAAAATTGAGCCTACCGTCCTCAAGGCTGTCCTGACTGACCATAGCAATGGAGAATTTGCCAATATCCGTCGAGCCCTTGGATACACCACGCTCTTCCAGCCCGATAAAGCAGTCACTCGAGCTGAGGCGGCAGCGGTGCTGTGGCGGTTTGGGAACAGCACCGAAGGTATCACCGCTACAGACGTTTTGACCTCAGAAGAAAATCAGAGTAATAGTGAAGAACAGGATATAGAGGCTGCTGAATAAATACTTAGTAATGCACTTGGCAATGCAGACTGCCTATTTAGTACCAAGTGTATTGAGATAGGGGTATGCTATCGAATGTCCCAAATCTCTAGCGGAGACAGGAACATTACAACCTTTTCCCAATACGCCCATGACATGGGAAAATGAAGCCCGTTTATTTTGTCAGGAAAAAACGTTGTGAAGGCCATTGTAATTGGTAGTGGTGGGCGTGAGCACGCCATGGCATGGACATTGTTACAGTCACCCAATGTGAGTGGAGTAGTGTGCATTCCAGGCAATGGTGGGACGGCCACATTGGCTGGCTGTAGTAATTTGGCGATGTCTGTAGATGATGTCGAGGGGATTGCGCGGTTTTCCCTGGTGCAGAATATTGGTCTGGTGGCCATTGGTCCAGAGCAACCCCTAGCAGATGGTGTAGCAGATGGCCTTAGGGCTCAGGGAATTACTGTATTTGGCCCCAATCAAGATGGGGCACAGCTGGAAGCCAGTAAGGCCTGGGCAAAAGCACTGATGCAGGAAGCGGGTATACCGACCGCAGCAAGTTCTGTGTTTGATAATGGTGAAGCGGCCACTGCCTATGTCGAGGAACAAGGGGCTCCCATTGTCATCAAGGCAGATGGATTGGCTGCGGGGAAAGGCGTGACTGTCGCCATGACTCTGGAGGAGGCTAAAGATGCGATCTCATCTATATTTAGCGGTCAGTTTGGTACAGCGGGCAGACAAGTAGTCATCGAAGAATTTCTGACAGGCCAGGAGGCGTCAGTATTGGCCGTCACCGACGGCATCACCATTCGTCCCCTGATGCCTGCTCAGGACCATAAGCAGGTAGGCGAAGGCGATACAGGCCCTAATACCGGCGGTATGGGGGCCTATGCGCCCACTCCTGTTGTCCCCTCTGCCCTATTGGAGCGCATTCAGGCTGAAGTGCTAGAACCGACGGTACAGGCGCTGAGAAATCGAGGCATTGACTACCGTGGCGTCGTGTATGCCGGACTGATGATTACCCCCGCAGGCGATCTCAAAGTTATTGAGTTTAACTGTCGCTTTGGTGACCCTGAAACCCAGGTGGTGCTTCCCCTGTTAAATACGCCCCTAGACAAGATCATGCTGGCCTGCTGTGAGCAGCGCCTAGAGGAACTCCCGCCATTTGAGTGGAAGTCTGGTTATGCGGCTTGTGTGGTGTTGGCGGCTGATGGTTATCCTGGCAAATATCCTAAGGGCATGACCATTGATGGTATCGATGTCGCTACCGATACGGGTGCCATGGTATTCCATGCGGGAACTCAGTTAGACAAAGGAACCCTCAAATCCAACGGTGGACGTATTCTAGGGGTGACAGCATTAGGTGACACGTTTGGAGATGCGATCGCAAACGCCTATGTTGCAACCGAAGCCATTCAGTTTGATAATGCCTACTATCGGCGAGATATCGGCCATAGGGTTAGAGATCAGTTTTAAATTACGAGTTTTGAATTGTGAGCGGCTTGCCTGAGAGACTCTATCTGATGCGTATCTGCTCACCGTTCACTCAAAACTAAGCACTCAAAACTCAAAACGTCCATCCCTGCCGTTCCCTGTTCCCATGCCCCACTCCACCCGTCATTTTGGGATTCATGTCACAATACTGTTGAGCGGTTTATATAGGTTGAATGGTAGAGCTGTTTCAAACAATTCGCACTCTAATCGCTGACTGGTGGAAAGACTTTACCCTCCAGACGCGTTTAATGGCGGCGGCCACCTTGGTTGTATCTCTGATTATGAGCAGCCTCACCTTTTGGGCCGTAAATACGATCCAGCTCGATGCCCGTTTGAATGACACCCGTTTTGGTCGTGACTTAGGCTTGTTGCTAGCTTCAAATACAGCCCCCTTGGTCAAATCGCATCAGCTTGATGAGCTGGCCCTATTCTCCCGGCGGTTTATGGAGAGCACATCGAGCATTCGCTATATGCTCTATGCCAATCCAGAGGGCTATATCTTTTTTGGTATTCCCTATTCTGATTCGGCGGTGCAAAACTCTCTTACCCTCAGCCGCCGTATGCAGCTGCCAGAGAATTATGTCAAGAGTGTTGATCTGCCCATGGTGCGTCAGCATCTCACCCCCGCTGGCGAAGTCACTGATGTCTTTGTCCCACTTAAAGTCAAAGGCAATTACCTCGGTGTCCTAGCGTTAGGGATTAATCCTAATCCGACGGTGGTGGCATCTTCCCACCTGACCCGTGATGTCACCATTGCTGTGTTTGTGTGCATTTGGGTGATGGTGATTTTGGGAGCAGTGTTTAATGCGCTGACCATTACTCAGCCCATTAAAGAACTCTTAACCGGTGTGAAAAACATTGCTGCCGGTAACTTTAAGCAGCGGATCGATCTCTCCCGAGGTGGAGACGAATTGGGTGAGCTAATTCAAAGCTTTAACTACATGGCAGAGCGCCTGGAGCGCTATGAAGAACAAAATATTGAAGAACTCACTGCTGAGAAAGCCAAGTTAGAGCGGCTTGTTTCTACCATCGCTGACGGTGCAATTTTGATCGATGCCAACATGGAGGTGGTTCTTGCCAATACGGCAGCTAGTCGTATTTTTGGCTGGGACGCTCACCTACCACCGGACGGTAATGTGTTACAGCATCTTCCCACAGAAGTGAGGGCGCAGATGACCCGCCCGCTATATCAGGCTGCTAAGGGGGACTCATCTGAAAGTCAAGAATTTCGCATTGCCCTGACTGAACCGACGAGTCGTACCATTCGCGTATTACTGAACTCCGTGTTGGATCAGTCGGGTGAAACGGTTAAAGGTATTGCCCTAACAATTCAGGATATTACCCGAGAGGTTGCCTTAAATGCGGCCAAGAGCCAGTTTATTAGCAACATTTCCCATGAGTTACGGACACCGTTGTTCAACATCAAATCGTTCATTGAAACTCTCTATGAGTATGGTGATGATTTGTCTGACCGCGAGCGTCAGGAGTTTTTAGAGACCGCTAATCACGAAACTGATCGCCTGACACGTCTGGTTAATGACGTGTTAGATCTCTCACGGTTGGAGTCGAATCGTCGCTATCAGTTTTCGGCGTTGGATATTCATCAACCCATTGAACAGATCCTACGCACCTATCAGCTCAACGCTAGGGATAAAGGGATAGAGCTGATTCAAGAAATTGAAGAAGGTCTGCCATCGGTGCGAGGCAACTACGATTTAATGCTGCAGGTGTTTGGTAATTTAGTGGGGAATGGCCTGAAGTTTTCTACAGCGGGGGGCTGTGTGGCCATTCGTGCCTATCGTGCGCCATCGGCGGTTGATCACCCAGACTTTACTGACAGTGTCCGCATCGAAATTTCCGATACCGGTATTGGCATTGCACCTGAAGATCAAGATGCAATCTTTGATCGTTTCTATCGTGTAGAAAATCGCGTTCATACGCTAGAAGGTACTGGGTTAGGCCTTTCTATCGTTAAAAACATTATTGCCAAGCACAACAGTAAGATGCGTTTAGTCAGTGAAGTGGGTATTGGTACCACCTTCTGGTTTGACTTAGCCATGTATGAGGCTCCACGCGTACAACCTAGGTCAGAGTCAGACTTAGAATCTGTTGCTAATCAAGAAGATGGAAACGCCGAAGCAGCCACGGGCAGCGAGATTCCGCCAGTAGCTGCTCAGACCACACCCAAGGAGTCGGCTTAGCCAACCAACCAATTGATCAGCAAC
Source organism: Leptolyngbya sp. PCC 7375 (assembly GCF_000316115.1). Taxonomy (GTDB): domain Bacteria; phylum Cyanobacteriota; class Cyanobacteriia; order Phormidesmidales; family Phormidesmidaceae; genus Leptothoe. The sequence goes on along the minus strand of NZ_JH993797.1, from coordinate 4,666,113 downwards.
GGTCCAACGCCTCGTTCACGGGCCGAAAAATTGGACTGATTTAACCATTTAGTGTTCACCGGAGCAGGTTGTACTGCAAGACCATTTGCGATCGCTACACCATCCAACCCCAAAGACTGTGCATATTGTTTGAGAAACCCCTGTACATAAATTGCTTCTGGCAACTGCATCCAATTGCCAGTTTCGATGGCCCGCAATTGCTTGGGTTGAATATGCGTACGTTGTGCCACCTGCAGCAATGACAGTCCTTGCTGTGTACGTACTGCTTTTAAGTATTGCCCCACTTGCTTTAACTGATGATCAGAACACTCCAGAACTTGAGACTTATCTATAACCCTAGGAAAAACGCTCATTGCTCTACATATAGATACAACACACCTGTTGGTAGTGTATTGATCCTACTTTTCTGAATCAAGCCGTTAGCTTGCTATCTTTGATACACAGACTATGTATTAACCAGTTGTGCCTTCACAGTCCACAATATTTTTGACTTAAGACTAATTGACAAACGCTTGGTTCTAGAGTGTTTCAGCGATGGCATGAAATACTCGGTCTCAAAAAACCTGCTTTTAAGTCGTAAGATCGCCGCCGATAAATACGTATCAAATGTCGCCAAAACATGACAAATAACACGTATAGCATCCGTGTAAATCACTAGATACATGAACGATCGTATATTAAACACCCTATCATTCTGCATAAAAGCACCAGTTCTTACACCATAATCAAACTAGGAGGGGAGTGGACAAGTATTCTTGTCTGCGAGGTTTGTGATGACCTTTTTTCCCTCTTCAGTTCAACAAGTGCTACAGCGACGAGTGTCTCTGATATGGCAACAGAGACGGCTACCACAGCTAGCTAAGCGTACTTGTGAGATATATCTTGACAGCCAAAACCCTCAGGCTCAAACCCAATGCCAAGAGATTTTACAAACCCAAGTAAGACTCGATGCGCAGAGCTTACAGCGATTTTTATGCACAGATATTGGTGAATCCTTATTAGTAAGGCTAGGGCAGTTAATTGAACTACCTGACGATGTAGCTGGTCGTCAGGCACTAATCCGAAAAATCACCCAAGCCGATCAGCTATCGATCATGAGCTTGCTGTATCAAATAGCTGGCAATCTTCGCACGGATCGGCTGCTGGAAACAGCACAGCAAATTGATCTCCTGTTGCAGACCACCGATAAACTGCTAGCTTTACTCAAGACACTGATGTTGCAAGAAGCCACAAAACAGCCAGCACCTGAGATTGATCCTCGGGTCCCTGGTCCCTGGGGGATACGTCAAAAAGTGTTGCGTTTACAACGGCGCTCATCTCAACCATTTCAGGTTTTTCTCTATGAACCTCTGGGAGACATTTCATATCCCGTACCCATTGTGGTCATTTCCCATGGTTTAGCGGCTAATCCCCAAACCATGACTCGCTACACTAAACATTTGGTGTCCCATGGTTATCTAGTGGCTGTACCCCAGCACCCAGGCAGTGATACCCATCAGGTTCATAGCTTGCTATCGGGGAGTGTTGACGAAATATTTTCACTCCATGATTTTTTTGATCGTCCCCACGATATTAGTGCCCTTTTAGATGAGTTGGAGCGTCTAAATGAGCACGATTATGATGGCCATCTAAAGGTAACGGATGTGGGCATATTAGGCGAATCTTTTGGGGGTTACACGGCCTTAGCCTTAGCAGGGGCCACAATTGATTTTGAGGCGTTAGCCCAGCGTTGTGAGGGAATCTCTGAAAGCTTAAATGTATCCCTATTGCTCCAGTGTCGAGCGTTGTCACTACCGCCAAAAGTTACACCGCTTCAGGATTCTCGCATTGGTGCTATTTTTACGGTGGATCCCATCGGTAATGGTCTATTTGGTGCAGAGGGGTTAGCGTCTGTCACCATTCCTACAGTTATTGCAACTGGCAGCAACGATAAAACAGCACCCATGGCCTTGGAACCCCTACAGATGTTTCCTCTACTGGCCAGCCAAGAACGATTTTTAGCCGTTATTCGGGGCAAGTCCCATGTGCATGATCTCAGAAAATTGTTATCTTCTCTGCAACTGACCAGCCATGACGATTTACCCAGTCTCAATTTATCCCCTCCTATTATTGACAGCTATCTGTGTGGATTGAGTGTTCTATTTTTTGATCGTTATTTGCGACAATCAGAGACTACCCAGGCACAGCTAACGTCCTATGCCCAAGCCATTAGTCAGCCTCCTTATGATTTACACCTAATCAGTGCAAAGTCTGATCATGCCTTACAACCTGTGCTCAATAAATTTCAGCAGCGTCTGGAACAGCTTAAATGGCAGACAATTACCGTCCAACATCAGGATGGTCTATTCACCGCAGCGGATGGCTTAAGTCTTTACTATCAGAGCTGGTTGCCAACATCGACCGTGAAAGCAATTGTGATTTTGATTCACGGATTAGGTGGACACAGTGGTCTTTTTCAAAATGTTGTGAAAGCTCTATTGCCTGAAGGGTATGCCCTGTATGGCTATGATCTACGGGGTCACGGTCGTTCACCGGGACAGCGCGGCCATATTAATACCTGGGCAGACTATCGAAATGATTTAGCTTACTTACTGGCTATAGTCCACCAACAGCATCCGCTGGTGCCTTGTTTCTTATTAGGGCATAGCTTAGGTAGTATTGTCGCGTTGGACTATGAACTGAACAGCCACCTAACGGAAAGACAATCGAATAAACGTCTATATCCTGGCATTGCAGGCATCGTAGCGGCATCGCCACCCTTTGGGATCCATGCTAAAACTGACCTGCGTTTAAGAATTGGTCAACTATTATCCATGGGCTGGCCTCGATTTTCTCTTTCCCTTGGCCTCAATCACATTTTGCCATCACGCGATCGCTCGGTGGTTTTAGCCTATGCCCACGATCCGCTAAGACATCGTCGGGGAACAGCTCGTCTGGCAACAGAGTTTCTAAAAACGACAAAGACTCTATGGAGTCATCAAGAACATCTGACATCACCTATTTTGATGTTGCATGGCACTGCTGATAAAGTTGCAGATCCTAGAATCAGTCAAGTTTTTTTTCAAGACTTATCTCAAAAAGATAAGACGTTCATTAGTTATAGCGGAGCTTATCACGAACTCTATAACGAAATTAATCAAACCGAGATTATGAAAGATATTAATAGTTGGCTAGGAAGTCACATCAAAAAAGATGAGACTGCGTTCAAATAGCTATCAAATGGCGGTTTAAATATTTCTGAAATATTACGACCTTATTAAGACAACTTCATGTCTGATGGGCGATCCCACTATAATGGTGGTATTAGAAAACCAGCTAACCCAACTAGGCTACTTGAAATAGACTAAGTTCTTTACTGCGATATTGCTTGGTTAATCAGCTGGATTCTTGACTATAAGTCGCCATTTATCTGGCTGTTTTTTATTGTTATCGAATAGATTATCTCAGCTCTAGCCTGATAGTCAGCTGCGACTTTAAACCCGTTGATGACTCCTATAACGAGTCTTTTTTATGCGTTTTTCTGTACAGAAAATACTGCTTGAAATGGGTTTAGGTGTGAGGTTTAGTCTGCTTAATGAAGGCTCGGAGTCGTTTGCCCATGGCTAAATTCAACTGTTAATGACCAAGCTATAGGCTCTACCCTTATCCACTCCTCTCTTTGCTGGGTAGAACTATAGGTCTTTGGGTGTGATTGCCCTATGCCATTGCAACGGGCGTCCCGATTGTATTGAGGAAGAGGGTTTTTAGCTCTCTTAAAAAGATGGTTGATCAATGTCCCCTTTGCTGCTCGTTGTATGTTGCGCCGGCCACTCAGGGTTCTGTACAGCTTCATCATACTATTCCTGATTTGTTAGATATGGGGTGTGCCTATGACTATGCTGCGTTGCATCAGTGGACTCCCCATGGGTGGGAGACCTATTCCTATATTGAGTTTCGTACTGCTGCTGAAGAGTTGGCGCTAGGCTTAGAGGCCGAAGGATTAACCTGTAACGAGGGTGCCAGTGAGTCACACCGCATTGGCCTGCTACTAGAGAGCGATATCCATTGGGCGTTGGTGGATATGGGCAGTGCGATCGCAAATCTAGTCACCATACCCATAGACAAAGGGCAGCCACTATCCACCATTAGCTGGATAGTGGCCGATGCCCACATTAAGGCACTAGTTGTGTCCACCTGGAAAACGTTAAAACGCTTTTACCACCAGGTACAGCAGGTTGATTTGATTATTGTTGTTGAAAAAGCTACACGCCCCGACTGGGTGTTATCAAAGAGCACAATTAAAACGTTAGAAGACATTCGTCACCAGGGTCGTCATGCCCATTCCCCAGAAGCGATTCAGGCATTGAAGCAGCGGATTCATCCCGATGATTTGGCCACCATTGTCTACAACCCCGATGCCAGTGGTCATGTTAAAGGCGCAATGTTAAGTCACAGGAACTTAACTGGCAATATCTGGGCGGCGTTTAGCAGCATGCCAGGACTGAAGCCAGGTACACCGGAAGTGGCCCTATCGTTTTTACCCCTCAACCATATTTTTGCAAGGGCATTTCTCTATGGCCATTTTGCCTTTGGCCATCACATTTATTTCTCATCTCCAAAACGGGTATTTCTACATTTAGCGACCGTGAAACCCACCATATTGATTACGGTGCCACGACTGCTGGAGAAAGTTTATGAGCGAATTAATAATCTGCGACAACAGTCCCGTGGGCTAAAACACTACTGGCTGAACTGGGGCTGGCATCTGGCCCATGATGATGAGCTAGGCAGTGTAAGCTGGCGTCGTTTACAGCGCTGGCTACTTAGCCATGGCGTGTTTAAGAATTTGCGTCGAGCCTTTGGCGGGAATATACGCCATCTACTATGTGGTGGAGCGGCCCTACGTCCTGAGATTATGACCTTTTTTAATGGTGTTGGTATCCCGGTGAAGCAGGGCTATGGCTTAACTGAGACCAGTTCTGTGCTCAGCTACACACGCGCGCGCTGGCTGCGCTCAGGGACTGTGGGGGCACCTATCCCCGGTGTGGAAATGCGGCTGGCGGCGGATGGTGAGGTCTTAGTCCATAGTCCTTACACCATGATGGGGTATCACGATGATCCAGACGCAACGGATGCGGTGATTGACTCCTATGGGTGGTTCCACACGGGAGACTTTGGAGAGTTTTCTGTAGATGGCCTATTGACGCTCCAGGGATGCAAGAAAGGTCTTTTCAAGTTGTCCACTGGCAAGTACATCGCTCCGGCACCGATTGAGACACAGTTGAGACTGTCTCCGTTAGTGAAACAAGCTTTGCTAGTGGGACCTGGACAAAAGTTTTGTGGAGTGTTGATTGTCCCTGAAAATGAAATCCTCAAAACAACTCTTCAGGCTGGAGGGGAGATTTTATCAAACTGGGATCTGCTATTAGAGAAATTGTTGGGTGATGTTGGAGGTCAAGCTGATGAGTTAGTACTGGTGAGATCGCATTACCAAAAGCTTATTGACCATATGAATGCTCGGTTGCCAAGTTGGTCAACCATTAAGCGGTTTGTGCTGATTCCTGAAAAGGTGGGTGTCAGGGGAAGTCGCCAACAACTCTATAAGGCTTATGCCCAGGAAATCGAAGTGCTTTATCAAGAGGCTGAGTCCTTGTGCCAGGTGTCGCCAAGGAGGTTTTCTCATTTATATCAAAGGTGGAGGCGTTTAGGGACCTTATACCGTCGTGATCGGCAAACTACTTAATGATTTTGGGTTTGTTGGGTTTCGATAGACTCAACCCAACCTACAGTCTGTTTTTGGTGGGCGGTGCCCACCTTCCGTATTTCGTATTTTTGGTGGGGGATGTTTGCCCTCCGTTGACCTTCTTTTGAGGAGATCTATTATGACTTTTCTTCCTTTCAAAACGGCTGCTGTGCTGGGGGCTGGCATTATGGGTACTCAGATCGCAGCTCATTTGGCGAATGCAGGATTGCAGGTATTACTGATGGATCTACCTGCTCCGAAAGGTGATAAAAATGCAGTGGTAGAAGGGGCATTTAACAAGGCTAGAAAACTCTCCCCGCCGATTTTCTTTTCCCCTGATATGGCCCATCGGATTGAGCTAGGAAACTATCATGACCATTTTGCTCGTCTAAGCCAGGTAGATTGGGTGATTGAGGCGGTAGTTGAACGTCTGGATATTAAGCAACAGCTGATGGCCCGACTAGAACAGGTAGTGCGTTCTGATGCAGTGATTTCTACCAATACCAGTGGGTTACCCATTGCTCAGATTGCGGATGGACGCTCCTTAGACTTTCGGCAACGATTTTTAGGGACTCACTTTTTTAACCCACCTCGTTATTTAAAACTGTTGGAACTAATCCCCACCGATGTAACCGATCCAACAGTGATGAAGCGAATGGAATGGTTTGGTCGTAGCTATCTAGGCAAAGGTGTTGTTCTTGCTAAAGACACCCCTAATTTCATCGCTAACCGTATTGGCTTATTTTCAACATTTCTCGGTGTTCATGCCCTAACTGACGATGGCTACTCCATTGAGGAGATTGATACTCTGACAGGAACATTAATTGGTCGTCCAAAATCAGCAACATTTAGGACAGCAGACTTGGTTGGCCTCGATACCTTACTCCATGTAGCTGAAAATATCTATCCAGCCATTTCCCATGATGAGCAAAGGGAGATGTTTAAGCTGCCGTCTTTGTTAAAAACGTTGGTGGAAACTGGTTCGCGAGGAGCTAAGTCAGGACAAGGGTTTTATAAAAAGGTAAAGCAGGATATTCTTTCAGTGAATCCTAAAACTTTTGCCTACGAAGCACCTCGACCACTTAACTTACCAGGACTTGAGAATGTTGCACAGTTACCTAAACTGATCGATCGAGTCAGGGTGCTTTATACCCTGTTGGGTAGAGCGGGTGATTTCTTCCGTAAAACAACATTAGCGTTATTGAGTTATAGTGCCTGTCGTTTGCCTGAAATTGCTGATAGCCCTGCTGACGTTGACCGAGCGATGCGCTGGGGATTTGGCTGGCAAATGGGGCCATTCGAACTATGGGATGCCATTGGCTTCCATCGAGTGCTCTATGACATGCAGGCTGCAAATTTACATGTACCTGAGTGGGTTAATGAGATAGCAGCTGTAGGTGAAGGGCACTTTTATCGAAGTTCCCATGGCGTACCGAGCAGTCTGCTGATGGCTGATTCAGTGCTTGGTCCTGTGGGGCAAAAAACGGTAGAACAGGCCGCAGATGAGATTCATCTGCCTTTGATTAAAACAACAAATAGTAAGATTTGGGAAACCTCAGAAGCAGCCCTGTTTGACATGCAGGACGGCGTTGCGCTCTATGAGTTTCGTTCTAAGGGGAACACCCTCAGCACGTCTGTTGTAGATGGGTTACAGACGGTGCTGCACATGTTGTCTCAAGATGATCAGTACCGAGGGCTCGTCATTGGGAATAACAGCGACCATTTCTGTGGTGGGGCGAACCTTGTGGAAATGGCAACAGCAGCCCAAACTGGCAACTGGCCAATGATTACTGATTTGTTGGTGACGTTTCAGACGTTGCTACAGCAAATTCGTTACTTCCATAAACCGATTGTGGCGGCAGTGCAGGGGCGAGCCTTGGGAGGAGGTTGTGAGTTAGTAATGGCTTGTCCCCATGTGGTCGCTGCTGCCGAGAGTTATATTGGCCTTGTCGAGTTGAGTGTTGGCCTCATTCCTGGGGCAACCGGTACCACTCGTCTAGCAAAGTGGGCATCACAGCGGGCTGTGAGTGGCACTGCTCAACACATTCAGCCCTGCTTGAATCATGTTTTTAAAACTGTGGCAACAGCGACTGTTGCAGGCAGCGCCTATGAGGCAATGGAGTTAGGCTTTTTGCCTGCCCATACTCACGTTGTCATGAACAATGACCAGCGTCTCTATGTGGCAAAAGAAGAGGTGCTGTGTCTTGATCGGGCAGGGTATCGTCCGCCTGCCCACGACAGTTTTTGGGTGTTAGGACAACAGGGACGTGCAGTACTCGACCATATGGCTTACACCATGCAACAAGGGGGATTTGCTAGTGACTATGATCGATTCTTGGCAGGTCAGCTGGCCTACATTTTGACTGGTGGTGATTTAACGGCTCCGGCAAGAGTATCTGAGGAGTATTTGCTGGGGTTAGAGCGGGAGGTGTTCTTGCCGTTGTTGCAACAGAAAAAAACCCAGGAGAGGATTATGCATTTATTGAAGACTAAGAAGCCGTTGCGGAATTGATGGTCGAGATGATTGGAATGGTTGGGTTTCGTCTTGGTCACTGTGTTGAGGGTTTAGAGTTTTGTGGATCAACCCAACCTACGTTGTCCATTGTCCCTATGGCCTGTTGCTCATTACCTGGAGAATATCATGCAAGATACTTACATTGTTGCGAGCGTACGTACAGCCGTTGGTAAGGCTCCGCGCGGTACTCTACGGCATATGCGGCCCGATGATATGGGGGCAGCGGTTGTACGCGGCGCGATCGCAAAACTCCCCAAATTGCAACCAGACCAAATCGAAGACGTAATTATGGGCTGTGCCATGCCCGAGGCAGAGCAGGGCTATAACCTGGGTCGGGTAGTGGCGCACCGGGCTGGCCTACCATCGTCAGTACCGGGCATGACGGTTAATCGGCTGTGCTCGTCAGGGTTACAGACGATTGCTATGGCACACCAGGCGATTAGCTTTGGACAGGCGGATGTGATGGTGGCTGGAGGAGTGGAATCCATGAGCCTGATTCCCATGGGTGGGGACCGCTGGAGCCCTAACCCAGCCATGATGGCTGAAACACCCCAGGTGTATACCTCTATGGGGCTAACAGCGGAGAATGTGGCGGAGCAGTTTGAGATTTCACGGGCGGATCAAGATGTGTTTGCACTGCGATCGCACCAAAACGCCATCAAAGCCATCAAAACTGGTAATTTTACCGATGAAATCATCCCCCTGACCGTCACTGACACGGTCTACCAAAATGGTGATGTCCACACCCAAACAACTCAATTCCAAGTGGATGAAGGTTCCAGATCTGATACCAGCCTGGATGCTTTGGCATTATTGCCACCTGTATTTCGGCGTGGGGGCAGTGTGACAGCCGGTAACTCCTCCCAAATGTCGGATGGGGCTGCCGCCACGATTCTGATGAGTGATCGCCAGGTACAGGAATTGAACCTTACGCCGATGGCGCGACTGTTGGGTTTTGCGGTTGCCGGTGTACCGCCTCAGATTATGGGAATTGGGCCGGTGGAAGCGGTGCCTAAAGTATTGAAACAGGTGGGGCTAAGTCTGAATGACATTGGCCTAATTGAACTCAACGAGGCGTTTGCGGCCCAAAGCCTAGCGGTAATTCGTAAGTTGGGACTAAACGAGGACCTGATCAATGTGAATGGCGGTGCGATCGCACTCGGCCATCCCCTCGGCTGTAGCGGTGCGAAACTTACTGCAACATTGCTCCATGAAATGCAACGTCGCCACATCCGTTATGGCATGGTCACCATGTGTGTTGGGGGTGGCATGGGTGCCGCTGGAGTGTTTGAAAATTTGTTGCTCTAATTCATAGAGAGTGACAAAACGAGACTAGGCTTGGAAAGCGCAAGGCGACATTTGTTGTCAATTAGATTTTAACAAAAATACAAATTCTTCTTCATGCCCTAGTCCAGTTGTGACACAAGGGGTAAATACTATGACTCTCTTGATCGTTGGTTTAATTGTTGGATTGCTTGGACTATTTGTTGTTCTGGCCTACATTAATGTGCCGATGCTGGCTTGGTTTGCCTACGCAGCATTGGTACTCGCTATCGCCCATGCGCCTTTATGGCTATGGATTTTATTTGGCCTAGTGGCCATTATTTTTAATGTGCCATTTATCCGTCAGATAGTGATTACGGCACCCATTGCTAAAACAATCCGACGCTTTAAGTTGTTGCCAGCAATTTCAGAAACAGAACGAGCGGCTATCGAAGCAGGTACTGTCTGGGTAGATGGCGAACTGTTTTCTGGCAAACCCAACTTTAAGCGGATTTTGGCAGAGCCTTACCCAACACTGAGTCCCCATGAACAAGTGTTTATTGATGGCCCTGTGGAACAAGTGTGCCGCATGGCCACGGACTGGGAGATCCATCAGCGCAAAGATTTCCCCGCTGATGTGTGGGCTTATCTAAGAAAAGAACGCTTCTTTGGCATGATGATTCCGTCAGAGTATGGCGGTTTGGGGTTTTCGAATACAGCCTATAGTGCGATCATGACCAAGCTAGCATCGCGCTCATTTACCTACACAGCGACGGTAGGCGTGACGAACTCTTTAGGGCCAGCCAAGCTGCTGCTGCGCTATGGAACTAACGAGCAAAAGCAACGCTATTTGCCGAAACTCGCCATGGGCAAAGAAATGCCTTGCTTTGCCCTAACGGAACCGACGGCTGGTTCGGATGCAGCAAGTCTGCAGTCTGGCGGTACGGTGTTTAAGGGCAAAGATGGTGAGCTATATTTGCGATTGAACTGGCAGAAGCGGTACATTACGCTGGGTGCGATCGCCACCCTCATCGGCTTAGCTGTTCGTCTCCGTGACCCCGATAATCTCCTAGGCAAAGGAGTCGATGTCGGCATTACCTGTGTCCTAGTTCCTGCAAATACTCCGGGTGTGCAACTGAGCCATCGTCATGACCCCATGGGTGTGCCCTTCTATAACTCTCCAATTTCTGGTCGTAATGTAGTCTTGCCTGCTAATCAGATTATTGGTGGTGTTGAGCGCGCTGGCCAGGGTTGGACCATGCTGATGCAGAGTCTTGCTGCTGGTCGTGGTGTCAGCTTCCCAGCTACCTGTACTGGTATCGCCAAGCTCGTCTCGCGGGTAACCAGTGCCTACAGTGTTGTGCGCGAACAGTTTGGGCTATCCATCGGCAAATTTGAAGGGGTGGAAGAACCCCTGGCTCGCATTGGGGGTCTCACCTATTTGATGGATGCGGCGCGTCTGTATACCTGCGGTGCTGTGGACCAAGGCGAACAGCCTGCCGTGGTGTCTGCCATTGCTAAGTATCAGTTTACTGAGCTGTCCCGCCACATTATCAATGACGGCATGGACATTCTCGGTGGCGCTGGAATCTGTCGCGGGCCTCGCAATCTGTTGGCCAATATTTATACGGCAACACCGATTCCCATTACGGTTGAAGGAGCGAATATTATCACCCGCAGTTTGATGATTTATGGTCAAGGAGCGATCCGTTGTCATGGCTATATTGTCAATGAAATTGCCGCTTTAGAAGACAACAACATTGCAGCCTTTGACCATGCATTTTGGCGACATGTGGGGCTTGTTTTACGAAATCTCATCCGTGCAAAAGTCTTGGGTTGGACCCATGGCCATGGGGTGAAATCTCCTGTTCGAGGAGAAACGGCGAGATATTATCAAAAGTTGGCTTGGGCTTCGGCCACATTTGCAGCTCTATCGGATCTTGCCATGCTCACCTACGGTGGTCGACTCAAGCGTCACGAGAAAATTACAGGCCGTTTTGCCGATATGCTTTCTTGGATGTATTTAGCGACAGCCACACTCAGACGGTTTGAGGCAGAAGGGCGTCGTGAAGACGATTTGCCCCTGGTTCACTGGGCGATGAACCATAGCCTTGGGCAGATTCAGCAGGCATTAGAAGGACTATTGGTAAATCTGAAGATTCCTGTTTTGGGTGGTCTGATGCGAGCCACAACGTTACCCTGGTTCCGGTTAAATCCCATTGGTGTGATTCCTACCGATGCCCAAGGCCATGCTGTAGCTCAATTACTACAGTCTCCTGATGGACGCAAGCACATTACTAAAGGATTGTATGTACCCATTGAGGCAGAGCAGGCACTAGGTCGATTAGAGCGCGCTTACCAGCTTTCTATTGTGGCAATGCCAATCTTTAAAAAAATCAAAACGGCACTACGCAATGGTCAGCTGAAGATTACACCACCTGTGGGTCGTGTGGAAGCGGCACTGCGAGCTGGACTGATTACAGACGAAGAATCAGACCTGGCAACAACGACAGAACAGGCACAGTTGGATGCTATTCAAGTAGATGCGTTTACCTTGGCCGAATATCAGCACATTGGCAAAGACTATATTGCAGAGGAAATAACAGATTTGTGAGGGCAAAGCTGTTAGGAAACAAAGGACTGATACAAGGCTCCACTATCCTGCATCTTGCCTCGACAAACGTCCATCTTCCATGTAAATGATACGGTCGGCAATGTCTAAAATACGATTGTCGTGGGTGACTAGTAGAATCGTACAGCCCTGCTCTTTAGCTAAGTTGTGCATAATGTCTACCACATCTCGGCCTGATTTTTTATCTAAGGCCGCTGTCGGTTCATCAGCCAACACAATCTTAGGATGGCTGACTAGCGCACGCGCGATCGCAACTCGTTGTTTTTGTCCGCCCGATAAATCAGCAGGATAGTAGTCAGTCCTCTCTTCTAGCCCAACCTGCTTCAGCATCTCTGCGGCTCGATGATGCCTGGCTTGTTTAGTAAATCTTCCCTGCACTTCCAGGCCCATTTGCACATTTTCCAGTGCAGTCAGGCTACCATGCAGGTTATGGGCTTGAAATATATAACCATTATTGCGCCGCGCTTTGACTAGAGCCTGCCCACTGGCCTGACATAACTCCTGTCCTACAACTTGTAGGCTCCCGGATTGCGCCGAGCGTAAGCCACCAATCAGGGTGAGCAGCGTGGTTTTTCCAGAACCAGAGGGACCCGTCATAATCACAATTTCTCCAGCTGCAATGTCTAAATTGATGTCAAACAAGGCTTGTTTGCGCAGTTGCCCAGAGCCAAAATAATGGTCTAACTTGTGAACAGAAATAGCAGGTGCTGTTGTCATAGGTTTATTACAAGGCTCCACCGCTTGTTAGAAAATGTCCGCCGGATCAGCCGCTTGGAGACGACGGGTTGCGATCGCACCGGAAACATTACACATCACCAATGTCAGGACAAACACCACAAATGTCCGGCTCACAGGCATCGCAATCGGCAACGCCGTCGCTGTAGCCGTCAAACTATACGCACCAAGGGCAATAGCTAAGCTGGGAAAAAATCCTAGAAATGAGAGGATTAAAGCTTCTTCAAAAACAACACCGAGAAGATAGCTATTGCGATAGCCCATGGCCTTAAACGTGGCATACTCAGCCAGATGACTATTCACATCCGTGGAAAGCACCTGATAGACAATTACCACTCCCACAATAAAGCCCATGGTCGTTCCGAGACCAAACACAAACCCAATGGGAGAGTTAGCCTGAATCTCATTTAACTCAAAGTCGATATAGCCATCATGGGTTAACACCATGACATCTTCCGGCAGACGAGCTATGAGTTGTTCTCTAACTTGCTCAGGGTCATAGGCCGGATCGACATTGATCAACCCTAAACTGACAGTGCCTGCTTCACGTCTAGGAAACAATCGTAAAAAGTTTTGATCGCTGGTGATCAAGGCCCCATCATCAGAAAAGGATGCACCTACTGTGAACAACCCTGAAACCGTTACCGTATTCACACCAACCTCAGTTGTGGCCAATTGTCCCGCTTGTACTTTGGCAATCATCGCTTGATAATCACCCCGCGACGCCTGATCAAAGAGAACATGATACGGCATGCGAGTCTCCGAAATTTTGGCATTCACCTCAGGAATATCAAAGGCAGGGCGATGGGGATTTTGCCCAACAATCATCATGGAGGTTTTCTTACGTGTTTGAGGATTACGCCACTCTACAGAGCCCACATAAAGAGCATCGGCAGAAACAACCCCCGGTACATCCTGTGCTTGATATAACCGTCGACGAGGAATGGTACGCAACTGTCCAAAATTCTTGGCCTGGGTACTAATCAGAACAATATCTGACTGAAGAGACCGAGGGTATTGGGTGTTGGTTTTATAGAGCGCATCTGAAAACCCTAACTGCATAAAAATCAGCACATCGGCAAAGGTGATACCTGCGATCGCAGTTAGCAATCTCATGGGGTCGTGTTTTAATTGCAACAACCCGAGGGGCGTTCGTTCTTGGAGAGATTTAATAATTTTGAGAGGGTTCATGGGACCAATAGAGGTGGGAGGACCCCGTGTAGAGACGTTCCATGGAACGCCTCTACACGGGAATATGGGAACAAAAATCTATTTAATTTGAATGGCGGCGGTGACCTGCAAATTTGTTAGCGTTGCAACCGTCTCACCATCAGGGTCATCGAGTTGAATATGAACCTCTACGACCTTGGCATCAATATTGGCCGCCGGATCTTCATTGACCACCTGTTGCGATTCCACCTGAAAACCAATTCGTTGAACCGTTCCCTGTAGAACATCGTCAATAATAGGCGTCGTAATCTCCACCCGCTGACCCGCATTTACCTTGGCAATATCATCCTGGTAAACCTCAGCAACCACCATCATCTGCTGGGTATGGCCCAGGGTGGCAATCCCTTCATCACCGATGGTTTCTCCCGATCGGGTGTGAATTTTCAGGACTTGTCCGTCGCGAGGAGAGCGCACATAAGTCTGATCAAGGTTGGCTTGCGCTTCTGCCACGCCTGCGATCGCAGATTGCACGTCCGCCTCAGCTGCATCCACATCCACCGGACGCACCTCTGCAATCCGGTCGAGGGTGGCACGGGCCTGGGTAATTTGCTCCTGACCTGCTGACTCAATTCGTCCTAAAGAAGCTTGAGCTTCCTGAAGCTGGCGTTGGGCTGTGGTGTAAGTCAGCTGTTTAGCATCGCGCTGGGACGCCGAGACCGCCCCCTGCTGATATAGCGACCCATAGCGCTGGGCCTCAATTTGAGCATGTTGCACTTCAGCATCCAGGCGAGCAACAGTCGCTCGCTGGGCACTGATATTACCGGCCTGGTCAGCCTCAAGCCGAGCGATTTCTGCCACTTGCGCCTGCAATTCGCCAGTTTGGGCACCCGCCTGAACTTGGGCCAGCTGGGCGCGGGCAATTTGCACTTGTTGCTCAGCTTTTTGCAACGCGGCTTGCATGCGATCGCGATTATCCAATATCGCAATGACCTGCCCCGCCTCTACAACATCACCCTCTTTCACCAGTAGCTCCTGAATCCGACTCTCCTGGGCAGAAGTAGGAGCCGTCAGATCAATCGTTTCACCGTCTGGCTCCAAACGACCTAGAGCGGTCACTGATGTGATGTCAGGCAGCACAGCCACCTGCTCTTCACGCTGATTCGGGACCTGAGCACTACGCCAAGCCGTAACGCCCACTACACCTAAAACAGCGACACCCACAATCAACCACCACTGACGGCTTACAGCTATTTTTTGGGGATTTATCAGATTGAGATTCATGAGCTTACGCAACTCGCTATACTTTTATTTTACTAAACCGTTTAGTAAAGTCAATAAAAATCAAAACGGTTTAGTAAAATGAGATCCCGTTTCCCACCCTTCGGAGTTATTTGAGTGAGCCCTGTCCCCCCTGCCCCATCCGACGCATCCTCAGATCCTAAAGCTGACAAAGCCAAAGCGATTCTGGCAGGTGCTTTCGAAGTATTCATGGCCCAAGGGTATGCTGCAGCGAGTATGGCTCGTATCGCCAAGGCCGCAGGGGTGTCAAAACCCACGCTATACAGCTATTTTCAGGATAAAGAGGGATTGTTTGTCGCATTAGTGCAACAGCTGCTGCACAAAAGCAGCAACATGATGGGAAACTTACCTGCACGTGCAGAAATGCCCACCTCGCCTGACGTCATGCTGCGCAAAATGGGGCGATCATTTATCAATGAGGCGGTTAGCAATCAACCGTTCCTCACCCTGATGCGCTTGATTATTGGTGAATCTGAGCAGTTTCCTGAACTAGCCCAAACCTTTGTGCGAGAGCTGACTAAACCTTTATTGGAAAGGCTATCGGCTTATCTGGCCCATCATCCCGAGCTAGAGTTTGCAGATCCTGAGATTGCGGCTCGGGTCTTTTCCGGCTCAATGGTTCACTATCTGATTGTGCAGGAGATGATGGGCGGGAAAGAGATTATGCCGTTAGAGTGCGATCGCATGGTCGATGGCTTAGTTGATCTCATGATGGCTGGCGGTCATTATCAGGCATAAACAACTCGCAGTGATCGGGGTTCGACTTCACTGATCCCCCGCGAAATAGCTGGCTGAGCAGAGTCAAAATCAACATCTCCTGAAGAAGTATTAGCCCACCCTGCACTCAACCAGTACCGACAAGAACGGGTATGGTTATCCCTGAGCCATCTTCAACCTTTCCCAGTCATCGACCCAATGCTAGAAAGCATCATCTGGATCCTCCTCACAGGCTTTTTTGCCGGACAAATCGCCCGACGGCTCAAAGCCCCAGCCCTGGTCGGCATGGTCCTCGCAGGTATCCTCCTCGGTCCCCAAGTCACCAACGTGCTCAGCCCTGGAGTGCTGGGTGCAGCCGACTCTCTCCGCACCATTGCTGTCATGGTGATCCTCATGAAAGCGGGTCTGGGCCTAGACCGTGAAAAGCTAACCCAGCAAGGCACCGTCGCCCTAAGACTTGGCTTCTTACCCGCCACCTGTGAAGCCATCGCCGTCGCTCTAGCCGCTATCTGGTTATTTCAATTTGATTTAGCCACTGGGCTACTGCTCGGCTGCATCCTTGGAGCAGAATCTCCAGCGGTCATCGTGCCAGGAATGCTGCGCCTAAAGAGCCTCGGCTGGGGTGTCAAAAAAGGTATCCCTGACGCCATTTTAACTGGTAGTGCTCTGTCAGATGTGCTGCTGTTACTCGTATTTAGCCTATTGCTAGCATTTCTCACCCAAGGAACTGCCACGGGCATCGCGTTTGGCGGTCTCAGCCTCAGCCCTGTGCAACTTCTGCCACTTCAGGTCATCCTGCAAGTCAGTTTAGGCATCATATTAGGCTGGCTCACGGCCCGTTTACTGGTAATGGTTTTAGCCAAACAAAACTGGACTCAGAATGCCATTCAGGATACCCTCGTTGCCGCCAGCGTTGCATTACTACTGGTTGTTCTTGCAGAACATATCCCCATATTCTCTGGCTATTTAGCCGTCATGACCACCGGATTCTTTCTGATTGAGCTGGATGGCCCGCTAGCCAGACGACTACGCGAAGGATTTAACAGTCTTTGGGTGATTGCTGAGATTATTCTGTTTGTATTGCTAGGAGCAAGCATTCAGCTCCATGTTTTAGAAGATACTCTCCTGGTCGGATTGCTAATATTAGCGATTGGCACATTAGTGGGACGTTCCCTGGGCTGGTATCTTGCAACTTTAGGCAGCAACTGGACCCGACAAGAACGCCTGTTTTTGCTCTCAGGTAATTCCGCAAAAGCCACAGTCCAAGCAGCAATTGGGGCTATTCCCTTAGCCCAAGGTGTTACTGGGGGTGACACAATTCTTGCCCTTGCTGCTCTATCGATTTTAGTCACAGCGCCCTTAGGAGCCTGGGCCATCCCCACCTTTGCCCCAAAACTGCTAGAAAAAGGCGAGGTGGACCCTACCAAAGTCTCTGTAAATCGTCATATTGTTCTGCTCGCTGCTGTTGACACCTCTCCCCTAGCAGAACAGGTT
The DNA here is from genome assembly GCF_000316115.1 of Leptolyngbya sp. PCC 7375. Lineage (GTDB taxonomy): Bacteria > Cyanobacteriota > Cyanobacteriia > Phormidesmidales > Phormidesmidaceae > Leptothoe. Next base: position 4,648,566 of record NZ_JH993797.1, on the reverse strand, counting down.
CTCACAAAAGTTGCCGACCTCGCCCGCCGATGTGATGGCGATGTGGTGGTTTTACACGTCCAACGCCTTGAGGATCCTCAAGGTATCCACCAAATCAAACAACAGACCAAACAACACTTAGCCGACATCCGCCATCGATTTATCACGACATCTGGAGCTATCTCTACAGACATCCTACGAATAGCCCAGGACTATGGAGCCGCAGAAATCGTCATGGGTAAGCGAGGACATCGACATCTAGAAACCTTACTAGTTGGATCTGTTTCACGGGCAGTGGTAGAAACGAGCCCTTTACCAGTTGTGATTGTGGAAACAACTTAACGCTCCGGTTCAGCGGTAACGTGTAGCAGCGTCCGCTGGAACGTTGTTATGAGCAAGTGCGTTACTGTGCGGTATACCCGCCATCGATAGAATGAACACTCCCGGTAATGAAAGCCGCGCGCTCACTTAAGAGATATGCGACAAGATCCGCAACTTCTTCCCGGGTGGCGAGACGCTTCATGGGATGTACGCTAGCCATCCAGTCCGTCACCTCTTTGCCAGAATCCATGATCCGTGGGGTTGCGACATAGCCTGGTGCAACTGCACATACACGGATATTAGACTCGGCCAACTCCAGTGCCACAGAACGGGTGAGCCCAATGATGCCATGTTTGGCCGTGGTATATGCAGCCATTCCCGACAGTCCTACTAAACCATTGGCAGACGACATATTGACGATCGAACCCGACCCATTTGCCAGCATCGCGGGTATCTCATACTTCATTGAGTAGAAGACCCCTGTCAGGTCAGTTTCGATTACCTCCTGCCATATTTCCACTTCTATATCCTGCACGGGTACTCCAGCTGGACCAGTGATGCCAGCATTGTTTACGGCCAGATCGAGCTTGCCAAATCGCTCGACGATACGCTTCACCGCAGCCTCCATAGCCTTCGGGTCACGTACATCTGCCTCAACAGCCAACGTCCGTACGCCTTCAGGGTCAATTCTCTGACAGACTGTTTGCACCGTATCCAGGTGACGACTAACCAACCCAACCGACGCTCCACCAACAAAGAGCCGCTCTGCTATCGCCTCACCGTTGCCAGTTCCAGCCCCCGTCACCAATGCGACTCTTTCTGTGAACTCCATATCGGACATTCCAAAGTTAAGTGTTGCGTTTAACTCTTTATTTAGATGGAAATACGTTAGCCTATCTTGCCTACATAGGTGATTAGAGCAAGGGTTTTAGTATAGCCATCATTCCTGGATCGGGATTAAACTGCTTAGGATTTTTTGATTATTCAGGCTCTATTACAAATCCATGTCATCGCTACCTCTCAAGGTTTGTAAAGCTAGTATATGAATGAATATACGACCCTCCATAGAAGGTTCAAGTCATGCGCACATTAACCAAATGGTCAGTTGCAGACTATCAGCACATGCGGGATCTAGGTATTCTCGATCATCGGCGCTGCGAACTCATCAACGGAGAAATTTGGGACATGGCTCCAGAAGGCGCATTTCACCGATTTATTAATGATCGCGGTGCCGAGTACCTGAGACGCATGCTGCAAGATCAGGCTAAGGTTTTTGAAGCTCATCCCATCACCCTTATTGACTCTGAACCACAACCGGACATCGCCATTGTTCGTCTACCTGAAACCCTCTATCTAAAACGTCATCCTTACCCGGAAGATATTTATTGGTTAGTTGAGGTGGCAGATACTACCCTAACCTACGATTTGAATATCAAACGAAAGTTCTACGCTCAAGCAAGCATCCAAGAGTATTGGGTCATTAACATCACAGATAGGCAGCTAACCGTGTTTAGAAACTTACAAAAGGGTGATTTTGTAAGTCAGAACACCTTCAGCGACGGCAGTATACATCCAATTGCCTTTCCTGATATTGCCATTGAAGTTCACAAATTAGTCAATATCCCAGAGTGATGCAAGACGGGACGTTGACTAGCGAAAATTACAAGCTACGCCAGCCCATAAATAGGTAACAATACCATCCGGCTCATTAGCATCCAACAAACCAAACAAGCTATTGGATGCATTAAACTCTGTTCCTAAACTACTTTCTATTACCCCAACATCATAGTTCTCTTCCAATTCCACTAACGTTGAGCCTAGACCAACACCATCCAACGTTGTCAAGTTTGCACTCTCAGTCTCTGGACGTACTGTCCAACCAACAAACTGATTCTCCATCGCATTGAGCGTAAAACCATTGGACCAAGTAATGAAACTCATGGGTCCAGCACCACATTCGCCATTTTCCGCTGTTTCTGTGGGTTCTCCTAAAGACGCAGAAATCGCTGTTTGGGACGTCTCAAGATCTGTCTCAAAGGGAATGGTTTGAGTTTTTCCAGACTGCTGATCGACCACTAATACGCCTTCTCCAGACAGAGCGAGGGCTACACCCGTCAATTCTTCTGCCGGTACTGCATCTGGATCATCGATTGGATCATCGAGTGTAAGGGACTCTTCAACTGGAATAGATTCAGCCGGTGGCTGTGTAGTCTCTGAGCTAATATCACCAGCATCTGACGATGTTGCATCACAGGCTGTCACCGGCAACAACAGAAGCAAACTCAAGGGCAACAATGCTTGACTGCGTATGCTTTGTATAGCCACAGCTTTAAAGAGAGTCATTATTTTTTTGCAGAGGTTGTTTGAAGCACTATCAAATATACATCCTTAATGAGGCCCACATTTGAGCACAACAGTTTCTGAAAACTGTTGCTGCAGTGTAGTCAATGTTTCTGGGCTAGGTGCTTGACCAAATGGCTTACCCAGATCGTCGGGGGTAGGAATCGTAGCCAGTGTTGTTTGCTCAATGTCAGTGACCACCACTACTTGGGCAATCTTGCGCTGGTTGGCCTGACTCTTGTCATACAGATCGCTGTAGGGCTTGACCACAGCTGTCTGCCACTGGGCAGGGGGGCAATAACTCTGATCGATAATCACAGTCACTTCTGGGACTTGAACCCCATAGCGTAGCCCTAGGCCCAGGCCACCAAAGGCTAACCAGCCCAGGCCAAGGGTAATCAACAAACGTTTTGTCGGATTTTGTGGGGCCATTACAGATTTACTTGGAATAAGTCCTTAAACAAGGTTTGTACATTGTCGGGGTTGCCTTGCTTCACGGTAGACTCTCTCAGGCTAGCAATGGCTTGTAGTTCGGCCTCATTGACGTTGCCGTAGGCGATGGGGTAAAAACGCACTTCGCTATAGGCCATGATGTCTTGGACATCACGGAATAGGTGCCCCTCATTAACATCACCATCACTGAGCAGTAGTAGGTAAAATCGACCGTTGGGGTCGTTGGCTCGTTTTTCCATCAGGTCTGCTAAAGCCACCATCACACCGTCGTACATGGCGGTACCGCCATCGGCCTGGAGTTGGTCAATGGCGGCCAATAGTTTTTTCTGCTGCAGCTCATCAAAGGGAGTCAGCTCCAGCCGTCGGACTGGCTGATCGGCAAAGGTGACTAGGCCCACCTGGTTGCCTTGGTTAATTTGTTGACTGGCAATGCGCAACCCGGCTTGAACAGCCTGCAGGGGTTCACCTTCCATGGACCCGCTAGTGTCAATCACCATTTCGAGATAAACCGTACGACCACTATCTTTATTGCTTTTCCAAGTGGACTGGGCCGCTAGTAGGGTTCCTCCATTGGGGATGGGGGGATGGGCAGCCTTGAGATAATCGGTGTCAACAAAGCCTTGATTATTGGCCAGTTTTATCATGTCAGGAGACTGGGCAAAGGCGGCGAACTTTTGCAGGGCAGCGGCGGTTTCGGGAGTATTCCAATCAAAACCCACTAGAGGATTGTTGTGGGGAATGCCAAAGGGAATAAATTCAGTGGATTCAAATCCAGCGACCTGTTTGAGGGCCTGGTAATTTTGATATTCCAATGGAAATGCCTGGAGTTTGGTCTGGTCTCGGAGGAAAAGTTCCTGCAGCTCTAATGTAGTCGGTGTGGTGATCAGCACCTGGGATTGAAACTGGTCAAAGACCGATGTTACTTGGGGGGTTTGTAACTCGGCTTTGGTCAACGCCCCACCATCTTTTTGATGACCAGCGGCACGCCAATAGAGGGTGTAGAGCAAATTTAGGGCGGTGGAGCTTTTATAGGGATTGGGGTAAGCTACGCTGATTTGGCCTGCTGCGATCGCATTCAACAAACTATCAAACGTAACCTCACCGCTACCCTCCAGCTGTTGGTAAACATCACTGGGCACCACCCACCCAGCCGTATTCGCCACCAGCCGTTCGGCCACGGGGGTCACCTGAATGCCCTGACTTTGGATCATCGATACCCATAGATCGTTCGAAGGGCTATAGCCCGTGGGCTGGGCTACCCCTGCGCCGATGAGGCGAGCGGCGGTACCGGAGGCGATTTGACGGATACCCACCTGGATAACTTTGCCAGAGCTACTTTTCTCTTGACGTTGGTTAAAGGCATCGGCCACTTCCACCAGCCAACGCTCATTTTGCCGGTCAATATTGGCTTTTTCCGAGGAGCTGTAGATTTCTAGATAGAGCTGGTCTGCCCTGGGTTGGGCTCCATAGAGGGGGAAATTCTCAATGTCGGGCAGGGGCTCTGCAATTTGATCAACGGTGTAGCGACTGGCAACTTCGTCGGAGACTAGATTGCTAGCAACATTGATTTGGGGTAATACCTGCTTGGTGAGGGTGGCTTGGGCTGTTTCCAGGGATGTGACTGGCGATTGACAGCCACCTATACCCCCAAGACCCAGGGTAAACATCAGTCCTAGGACAAGACTGATGAGCTGACGGTGAGTGCGATTTGGAAACAGTTTTTTGAGCATGGCTGGTATTAAAGCAACGATGGCAGCGGGTGTCTGAGCAGATATCTAAGCAGTTGACTGGCCTAGGTTTCTAGAATTTCTTTATTGGCGGCGATCAGGGTTTCTAATCGCTGGGGTAGGGAGGCATCCCCCTGGGAGAGACTGGCCAAGGCTACCTGGTCTTGGAGCTGCTGTAGCTGCTTGTAGGTTTGCTCCATGCGATCGCAACTCTGCTTCAGCTGCTTTTTGGCCATTTGTTGATAGGTGGGCGTTTGAATCTGGGCCTGTACCTGGAGGCCATCGGCCACCTGCTGGGCTAACTCCACAACGGTGTATAGGGCTTCGAGGAGTTCAGTGCGAAGGGTGGATTCGCGATCGCAAATACCCTTCGCAAACGTTTGCGACTGCAATGCCCAAGCCTTAACCGGCTGCCAAGTCTGATAACCATCGCGAGCCACCTGGGCTTGAATAGCCTCAATCCGCCGTTGAAAGTTAGCAGCATTAAGCAAGTCACTGTCATCCTGTACACCGCTGGACGACGATCGATAAGCCGTTACCCAGCTGCCTGTCATCACAGTAGCCACAGCACCACTCCCCAACCAGGCCACCGGTCGGTTACCGGCTAAGATAACCAACAGACCACACCCCAGGGCTGTCCCCAAAAGTAATCCATAGGTCTGAGGTTGCCGTCCCAAGGCTGACCAGTTGATAGGCATCGGGTTGCGCCTCCCTACATTTTCCTTACATTGACTGACCAAAGCACTGTAGTCAGTCTTATCTTGCTCAATGGTAGTAGAAGGCGTCACTGCCGGGGACGGTTCATCTATATCGACAAAACCTTACCCCGCAAATCACTAGGACCATCCACCCCATACCGATCTAGCATGGTCGGCACAATATCGTACAGCTGAGAATTCTCTAACACCTGACCACCCTGGGGAACCTTCGGATCATGGAAAATCATCAAACCATACTGGGCATGGTTCGCATCATCCGGCCCAGTATCATTCCCTTTGGCATACAGCTCGCCTGTGCCCACACTGCCCACAGAACGCCACGCCAACCAATCAAAGTACACTAGCAAATCCGGAGCCATTCCCCGCACCTTCTGATAAGTCTCCTGAGGCACATAGGCCTTCACTTCCATCGGAGAACCATCCGGTAACGTAATCGCCTCCAGCTCTGCAATCAGCTGCTCACGAAATGCTTTATACTCTCGCAGCGGAATTGTTCCCTGAGGCTCTCTTCCCTGTACGTTCAAGAAGATTCTGGCATAGTAGCCACCTGCACCCCACACCTTGGTCTTCTCCCAATCCACCTCAACCTTATCTAGAGCAGTCGGTTCGTTGGGTTTCTCTTTGAGCGTGAGATATCCTTTCTCAATCAACCATTCATTGATGCAAATACCCCCCATCAACGGCTGTGCCCCATGGTCCGACACCACCAATACTGCAGTCTCTTCATCACACTGAGCAAGCAACTGTCCAACCCGTTCATCCACATGACAGTAATAGTCATGGATCGCCGTAGCAAAGGGCATATCTGGCTGATAGTCAGGATGACGTGGGTCCATGGGCTTCCAAAACGCATGGTGAATGCGATCCACACCCATATCCACCAGCATCAAAAAGTCCGGCTGGTCCTGCACAATCAGCTTCTCCGCCAGGGTAAAGCGCTGATCGCATAGCTTATGAATATTCGACAGAATTTCAGCCTTATCCTCTGACCGAAACTCAGGCACATCCATCATAAAGTCCGGCATCCAGCTACGAATTTGATCGCCAAGCTCCGGTGGATGGGTAAAGGTAACCTGGGGACTGGGCGTCAGAAAACACGACACCATTGAACCATTTACCTCGTAGGGTGGCGATGTGCCGGGGACGCTTAGAGCGGCCACCTTCCAGCCAGCATCGCCCAGATAATCCCATAGCCGAGGGAAACGCACAGCTCGCCCATCAGCAATTGTCATGTTCTGATAGGCCCGCGTTGCTCGATTACGAAAGCCGTAGATGCCCAGTTCCCCCGGATCGCGCCCAGTCATCATGCAGCTCCAAGCTGGAACGGTAATGGCAGGAATGGAGCTTTCTAAACGACCATAGCTACCTTGGGTCATTAGACGGGATAGATTAGGTAGATCCTCTCGCCATTGCTCAAAGACGAGAGAGGGTTCCATGCAGTCAAGGCCGATGATAATGAGGCGAGGAGAGGGAGGCATGGGACAAGTAGAAGGAACAGAAGAGATAAATTCGTTGAGCGATAAGAGTTTTACTTAACTAGGGAGTGGACCCTCATCCCCCAGCCCCTTCTCCCTGGGGAGAAGGGGAGAGAGACCCTAATTTCTATTAACCAAAAGGCTGATAAAAGCCTTGTAAAAGTCCCGCTCCCTCGGGAACGGGATTTAGGGTGAGGGCCTTATCTCAAAGCAACACGTCTCCTGAGGAAAAACGTAGCTCCAGCCCCAACAACCGCAAGAAGAGACAGAATGTGCACCACATTAAACGGTGTACCCAGGAAGAACCAGGAATCTGTCCTCAGGAACTCAATAAAGAAACGACCAAAGGGGTACCAAATTAAGTACAACAGGGATATATCGCCAGGTCGCAACTGTCTACCAAACCGCTTTGACACCCAGTACAGCACCAAGAAACCTAACAAATTCCAAACAGATTCGTATAGAAACAGGGCATGAAATCGGGTGGACTCAGGGTAGGCAATTAAATCGTTGTAGGGAGCTAAACGGTGCTGTGGATCAATACGCAACCCAAAGGGCCAAGCGGTGGGGGGACCATAGAGTTCTTGATTGATAAAGTTACCCCAGCGACCAATGGCTTGGGCAATGGGTAAACCTACCGCCGCTGCATCTAGGTACATTAGCGTGGGTAAACGACGGAATTTGGTAAAGAGCCAGAGGGCAATGCTCCCAAAGATAAATGCACCAAAAATATGGATACCGCCACCCCAGACTTGTAAAATCTGGCCAGGATTTTGGAGGTAAAAGGCTTTATCACTGGATTGGACAAAAACATAGTAGAGACGGGCACCGATAAAGGCTGGGATTAGCACCCAGATCAACATGTCCCAAAAGTCTTCAGGGTTCTTACCACGGCGTTCAATTTCTTTACTGGCAAACCAGGAGCCGGTAATCACAGCAGTGGCCATGAGTAGGCCATACCAACGCAGGGCAAAGGGACCAATTTCGACAATCGTCGGATCTACGGGAGGATACATACTTATTCTTCTAGATATCCAAGGTCTTTGAGACGACGGCGAACTTCTGGATCGTCAAATCCAGTTGCACGGGCTTGAGAGTATAGAGCCCGATGCTGATCAGCATCTTGACTAAAGGCAGAGAGAGAATCTTGTAACGATTCCACCATCTCTGGAAAAATTTCGCTCAAATCTAAACTCTCATTTGGATCACCTTGAACATCATAGAGTTCGGGAGGATTTTGATCAGTTTCAATTAATTTGTGATTCCCAACCCACACAGCCCGTCGAGTCTGATCACAGGCATGCTGAGATATAAGTTCAGGCTGCCGTTTTTGAATCAGGTTCAGTACATTCTGTGGAGTGATTGCCTCTGCATAAACACAATGTTCAGGATCCACCTCTTCTAGAGTCTTGCTGGTGTTTGAATGCTCTAGACTAAGCTCAGCCTCTTCGGGAGTTGCCAGCCCTGTTGCTGACAATACAGTATGGAATAAACAGCGAGTGGAGACGACATCATCGCGAACAGTGCCGCGACTAATCATATCGTTAGGGTCATGGATAATTAATGGCACTTGCACCAGTTCATTGTAGATAGAGAGACTGTGGCCGATGAGCTGTTTCTCTCCTAAATGCTCTCCATGGTCGGCACAAACAACAACATAGGTATTCTCTAAACGACCGGCCTGTTTCAGCTGTTCTAGAAAATGACCAACCTGTACATCTTGTGCAGCGACCTCAGCATCATACATGCTATCTAGGGTATCTTTTTGCTGGTCTCCCAAGGCCCCCATCAGGGGCGCAAGCCAACCGTAGACATCGCTATTAAAGCGACGTAGATACGTCTGAGCATCGCGATCTTTGAGAACATTGGGGGCAAATTTTTCGATGTACTCGCGGGGAGGATGGTAGGGCATGTGGGTGCCCATCAGATTGATAAAGGTGAAAACGGGTTGGTTCGCCTTCACACCTTTACGCTCAATCAACAGTTGAGCGGCATCGTCTAAAGACTTGCGAGTATTGCCTTTGAAGCTGAGGGCCGTTTGCCACAGGGGCACCATTAAAGGTGTAAATGATAATGATAGTAACCAGTCAGAACGAGCAAAGGCATCTTGAACCTTGTTGAGTGCCTTTGCAACAATGCGTTTGAATAGCTGGCGATATTTATCTAAAAAGCTTGAGGGGATACCGGCTTGGTTAGGGCGAGAGCTGAGTAAACCGCTGTAGTTGAGAAAGCTGTAAAACCCACGTCGCAGACCATTGTTAATGACGCCAACCAGAGGGTTATTGCAAAATGCAGATGTGTAGTAACCGCCATCTTGCAGTCGCTCTGCCAAGGTTTTGAGATGAGGCGGCATTACTGAGTAGGACTGCTGCATCTGGTGCTGTGATGGATACAGTCCAGTGAACATGGACGCATGGGAAGGAATGGTCCATTGGCCGGGTGCGATCGCGACTTTAAACCGTGTCGCCCCCTCAGCAAACGCATCTATATGTGGCGAAGTCGGCTTCTCGTAGCCATAACACGACAGGCGATCCACACGCTGAGTGTCGAGCACCAAAAAAATGACATCTGGTTGATTTGAGGGCATTGAAGCGCAGGAAGCGTAATGACAATCTTGCCGCTGTTGCTAAGCAGCAACGCCGCTATGTAAGTACTACGTTTGCGAAAAATATTCGGATGCACAGTCTCGCCTATTAGCAGTGCTGAATTAACCGCAAATTATTGCTAATGCTCCACTGACTGCACCAATTTTTTTCACTCGACACGGTACTCATTCAGTCTAGAGCATCAAGACTATAAACTACCTGAAGGATGGCTGAGCAAAAAGTCTTCCACCTGTGCTCGGATTGGCATAGATGACTGTGCCCCAGCTTTTGTAACCGCTAGGGCGGCTACTGCACTGGCCCACACAACTGCTGCCCGCAACGATTTTCCTTCTGCCAAAGCAACTGCTAAACCACCGTTAAACGCATCCCCAGCAGCCACAGTATCTACCGCTTTAACCTCAAAAGCAGGCACATGAAAGACCTCTAAATCTGAGGCAACCACTGCCCCCTGGCTCCCCAATTTCACAATGACTGTCGATACGCCCCGCCGTCGCAGCACCTGAGCAGCTTCCATAGCGGTGGCCACACTCTTTACTTTCATGCCCACAAGCTGGGATGCCTCTGTTTGATTAGGCGTCAGAATATCCACCAGGCCATAAAAATCTGTAGGCAAATCGGAGCGAGCCGGGGCTGGGTCTAGAATTACACAATGCTCAGCCGCTCGCTTTGCAGCTGCCTGTACCGCCACCAGGGGAATTTCAAACTGCATCAGCAAAACTAAGGGCTCAGGCCCTAGAGGTAGGCGGTTTGCATCGGATAAATCCACATTGCCATTAGCTCCAGGCACCATCACGATCTGGTTTTCACCCGATTCATCCACGTTGATCAGGGCCACCCCCGAAGGTCCCGGCTCGGCCAGTACTAAATCCGTAGCCACATTAGACGCCTGCAAGCTGTTGCATAGTTCCTGTCCAAAGCTATCGTCACCAACCCGACCCACCATGGTTGTAGGCGCACCCAAACGGGCAGCCGCTACCGCCTGGTTAGCGCCTTTGCCTCCTGGGACTGTGGTGAAGCCGGTTCCCAATAATGTTTCGCCAGACTGAGGCAAACGAGGCACCTGGGCCACCAGGTCCATATTAAGACTGCCAAAAACAATGATAGGCATTGAAAAAACTACAGCTCAGACACTAGGGATCAAAACTTCCCCAACTATCCCCTAACCCTGTCAGGGGATCCAAATTGGACGGTGATTCCTCTGGTGGATCATTGGGTGGATCGTTTACTTGCCAGGAGTTCGGCGGGCGATCGCTACTCCAAGCCCACCAGGCTACGCCACATTTACATTGATAAAACTCTTGCCACTTGCGTTTGTGGTTGTGGGTGTAAACAGGCGATCGGCGATTAATCCAAACATCAGTCGCTACGCTGGCAGACTCACTACAGTGCGGACAGGAAAACGTCAGGGCATGAGTTGCAGATTCGGCCCACTTAGGTGGGTTAGGGGAAAAAGCTTCCATAAAGGGTTAGGGCGATTCGCTAGCGTCTCCTTCAATCAATTATGGTCGTGATTTCTAAAAGCGAACCATTCCCCGCAGCTCTTAAAATTTTGTGAAAAGACATTAAGAATCTATAGTTGGAAGAGGGCGGGCCAGATGGTCAGCTGTAAACCTTTAGCAATAGGCAATTACCGTGAAGGCAATCACTCTGCTTGGTTCAACTGGCTCCATTGGCACCCAAACCCTCGATATTGTTGAGCATCACCCTGATAAGTTTCGCTTAGTTGGCATTGCTGCAGGCCGTAATGTGACACTGCTGGCTGAACAAGTCCGCCAATTTAAGCCAGAAATTGTCGCCATCCACGATGCGAACAAGCTGGCAGAACTCAAAGCAGCAATTGCTGATGTAGACCCACAACCACAAATTCTGGCTGGTGCAGAGGGCATCGTAGAAGTTGCTCGCTATGGTGATGCAGAGGCGGTCGTAACTGGCATCGTCGGCTGTGCGGGATTGCTGCCGACAATTGCCGCCATTGAAGCTGGCAAAGATATTGCCCTAGCCAATAAAGAAACGCTAATTGCGGGTGGTCCAGTTGTTTTACCCCTAGTAGAAAAACATGGGGTCAAGTTGCTGCCTGCTGACTCCGAGCACTCCGCCATTTTCCAGTGTTTGCAGGGGCTGCCCGAAGGGGGGCTACGCCGCATTATTCTGACCGCATCCGGTGGTGCCTTTCGTGATTGGCCTGTAGAAAGGCTAAAGGACGTGACCGTTGCAGATGCCGTCAAGCATCCTAACTGGTCCATGGGTCGCAAGATTACAGTGGACTCAGCCACAATGATGAATAAGGGACTAGAAGTCATCGAAGCCCATTATTTGTTTGGGATGGACTACGACCACGTCGATACGCTGATTCATCCCCAGAGCATTATTCACTCACTAATTGAGACCCAGGACACCTCAATGCTGGCACAGCTAGGCTGGCCAGATATGCGTCTGCCGTTGCTCTATGCCATTTCCTGGCCTGAGCGTATTTTCACTGACTGGAAGCCTTTGGATCTGGCGCAGTTGGCCAAACTTACATTTAAGGAACCTGACCACGCTAAGTATCCCTGCATTAATCTGGCCTATGAAGCTGGACGAGCTGGTGGCTCCATGACGGCCGTTCTCAATGCAGCTAACGAGCAGGCGGTGGCGCTATTCTTGGATGAGAAGATTCATTATTTGGATATTCCCAAGGTGATTGAGAAGGTGTGCGATCGCAATCGCGACCACCTCACCACAAGCCCCTCACTCCAGGACATCCTAGATGCCGACCAGTGGGCTCGCCAGGAAGTGATTAACGTTAGCCATACAATCACCGAGCGTCAGGTTGTGGCCCTGGGTTCATAGGTTAAGATTGGTCAGACTCTAAGAGGAAACACGGCCCATGGAAATTGTGGTTGTCATTGGTGCGATCGCTATTTCAATCCTGGTCTTTACCTGGTTGATCAAGGTGGTCAAAGCCACCCTAAAAACAGCCTTTTTAGCAGCCCTGATTTTGCTAGGGTTACAAATTTTCTTTGGCATTGGCCCCGCCGCCATTTGGGAAGCCATCCGTGATTTCGTCGGCCAGCAAGCCGGAAATATTCCCCGGTAGGTTGGGTGGCAAACCCACAAAGGAAGCATGAATGTGACAGTTTGCAAGAAAGAAAGCAGCTTCAAAATAACAATATAGACCATTGTAGTTTTCTATAAAGCTTGCCTAACTCTTTTCCTAACAATAGTTTCAGCAGTTTATAAGCCAGAAAAAACAATAGATAAAAGGTAAATCATCTAGAATCAGCGCTTCATATCCCAGATTTATCACTATGCCAGTTAAAAAGTCGTAATGACACCATCCGAATTTTGAAAATAAGTCTTGTTAGAGTCAATTCGTGAACAGGGGCTCTACCACCTTGTTGAATAGCATCGCTCAACTAGCAAAAGATTTTTAGGGTTATATACGATTTTTCTGTCTACTCGTCTATCCTTCTACAGACATTAACCACCTTATCTTTAGGGTTGAAAGATTTTTGTAGGGGCGCATGGTAATGCGCCCAATACAGGATATTGATCATTTTGCCTATCTTTCAAAGGGCGAACATCAGCGCGCCCCTACAACAGCTCAACAACAACTAAAAAGATTCTTTTTCTTGAGGTTGCGAGTTGGCACAAAGCCACAGTTTTTAAAAAATTATGCATTGTTTTTGAGGATCTTTACTATGCTAAAAATGCGACAGTTTCAGACAACAACCGCTTTACTACTGATGCTGGGCATGGGCGCAGGAACACTCTCACCCCTCATCACACCCGCTCCAGTTGTCGCCCAAACTCAAACCCAGTTTACTGATGTTTCGTCTAATTATTGGGCCAGCCAGTTTATTATTAGCCTAGCGGAAAGAGATATTATCGCAGGTTTCCCCGATGGCACCTTTCGCCCTGATGAACCAGTAACCCGCGCCCAGTACGCTGCCATGGTACGCAAGGCATTTAACCTCACCAACATCCGTAGCAGCACTAACTTTGTGGATGTGCCCGCTAACTATTGGGCTACAGCCGCCATTGATAACGCCTATCGCATGGGCTTTTTATCTGGCTATCCCAACAATGTGTTTCAGCCCAACCAGAATATTCCCCGTGCCCAGGTATTGGTTTCATTAGCGAATGGTCTTAACTACGAGGCCACAACCGTCGCCAGCGCAGACGTTTACCGTGATTCCCAGTCCATCCCCAGCTATGCCACAGCTAGCATTGCCGCTGCAACTGAACAGAGACTCGTCGTTAACTATCCTGACATCGAAGTCTTACGCCCCAATCAAACCGCTACACGGGCAGATGTCGCAGCCTTTATTTATCAAGCGTTAGCCAGCCGTAACCAGGTAGCAACAGTACAGTCTCCTTATATTGTTCAAACAAGAACAACAACAACAACTTCCCAGTCATCGGTTGCAGCAGGAACGACGATTTCAGTTGACCACGCTGATGGTGACAAGATTGTCATATTACCGGATGAGACATTACCTCTCACACTTCAGGTCTCTGAAGCTGTCACTAATCGTCAAGGCCAAATACTCATTCCCCGTAATAGCCAAATTATTGGCGAGTTGCGTCCTGCGACTGCAGGGAGTCAGCGAGGTTCTCAGTTTGTGGCACAAACGTTGGTGTTAGAAAATGGTCGTCGGCTTGATCTCCAAGCGCAGTCTAGGATTATCACGACGACTGAAACTATTCGTCGGGGAGCCAGCGTTGGTGAAATATTTGCTGGAGCTGTATTAGGTTCTGGCGCATCCACCGCCGTTGCCTCAGTCACAGGTGATGATGAGCCCCAAACTTGGGAGGTATTAACGGGTACTGTTGCTGGAGCAATCGGTGGTTTGGTCTTAGGACGCGAGCGAGTAGAGGTAATTTCGGTTAATCCTGACAATGACCTGATGTTAACCGTTAGTCAGACATTGGCATTATCAGAATAAAGGTAGTCTGATCCACTGTAGGGGCAATCGGGGATTCCGAAACAATCCCTCGTGGTTGCCCTCCAGCATTGACAGGCTTCCAATCGTAACCCCGTAGGTTGGGTTGCCACAACACCTAGCATATCGCCCCAACACCAAAACCTCATAAACCCAACAGAACCAACACATATCGCCTCAAGAGATTTCAGTTAATTGCGACGATGTTGCTGGGCTGGCACCAGGCACAGCCCCTACGGGTTAACCATTGTGCCTTTGATATCAGCATCTCTCAGAATAATACAAATCCATGAAATCGTAGGTTGGTTGCCACAACACCAACCCGATCGCCCAAACCAAAAACCTCATCAACCCAACAATTCCACCATTATCGCCTACATCTCTGCAAGTCGAAGTATCATCAAGATTCAAAGATCGTTCCGGCAGCAACATCAAATTCGACTCCGCCTGTTTTTTCTCAATCTCCTCCAGCAAGATACGTTTCTGCTTATCAGACCGATTCACCTGGTGCAGCTGTGCATCAACAAATTAATCACCACCTGCTGATTCAGCGAATCCTCTAACCGCTCAGCCACATCACCCTGCACCGCCTTTAGCAGTCGCGTTCTTAGGCCAAGCCTCTCCACCATCAACATTATCCCCCTGCCCCGCAGCACCGCCACCAGCTTGTACAGATCCAGCAGCAGGAACAGTATCACTGGCAAAATGTTATACCTGGCAACCGTTTTCACAGATTCTGCCACCTGATCGCTTGTCAGTAGTTCATAGGCCACCGGCAGTAGCATAATCCACACAAACAGCCGAATGAGCAGCCTATTGTGCCCCTTAAACTGCGGCACCTCCGGCAACTGGTTCGTCAAATAACCACCGACCGCTACTACCACAGCCGTCAAGATAATCACCACTGTCGTTGGCATAGGGCAAATGCTTTCAGGGTCTTAACTCACTATATTCAACAATTTTTCTTGATGTCAGTCCGCATGTTGACTGAATTAGCTGAGGACTGATAGCCTACAAAGCTAATAGCTACGGGACACAACCTTTAGCTATATCGCACCCAAAAATTTAGCTGCGCGAGATGGTGGTGCGCCAACACCTCCACCCCGCTAACCCCTCCAACTGGAACAAGCAGTTGGTGAGCTGTGAGCATTTTACAGCCACCCTGATGACGTTGCAGGGTGGCTAACTTTTTGGGCGCTTTCCTGACCCATACATAACCACAAGGAAAACGCCCCATGATTACACAGCCAAACACCCTACCCGCCGATCTCTCCATCATCCTGCCCACAGGCGAAACCATCCGCCATATCCTCCTGGGCAGCCCCGGCGGCATCCGCCAAACCATCCACCTGCTACATAACCTGAAGTACGTCGAGCAAAGCCAGTGGAGTCCCCTGATCGAAACTCCCGACAATCGGCTAATCCTTACCCCTGACCCAGGCGACGTCATCAGCATCCTCGTCAAACGCCTGTAATCGAGAAAATCGCCTGGTGGCTTCGGCTCCGCTCAGCCACAGGCGTTCACTGAGCGGAGCCGAAGGCATCCACGAGCGGAGCCAGACGGTCACTGAGCGAAGCCGAAGTGACCGTTCCATTGAAATGCCCCTTACAATTAAAAAACCAAGCTTTGGCTAAGCAAACCCATGTCGGTAGCCCGCACCCCCCTCACCATCCCCCCACTAGAAAGTGGCGATCGGCTCACCCGACCAGAATTCGAGCGCCGCTACCATGCCATGCCTCAGGTCAAAAAAGCCGAACTTATCGAAGGACTTGTTTACATAGCATCCCCTCTTCGTGCCAAAGCCCATGGCAAACCCCACGCCCGCATTATGACCTGGCTCGGCACCTACGAAGCCGCCACCCTCGGTGTCGAATCCCTTGATAACGCTACTGTTCGTCTTGATGCCGATAACGAAACCCAGCCCGATGCATTGTTGAGGATTGAGCAAAGAGGCCAATCCATTATCAGTGATGATGATTACGTCGAAGGAGCGCCAGAGCTGATCGTCGAAATAGCTGCCAGCAGTGCTTCCCTGGATCTAGGGGCCAAGCTCCATGTCTATCGCCGCAACCAGGTACAAGAGTATCTAGTCTGGCGAGTCTATGACCATGAGTTCGATTGGTTCAAACTACAAGACAGCCAATACGTTCAGCTCAGCGCTGACAGTCAAGATATTCTGCACTCTCACATTTTCCCCGGTCTTTGGCTAGACCGCACAGCACTCCTCAATGGAGATTTAGCGACAGTATTACAGGTACTAAAACAAGGCCTAAACACCTCTGAGCATCAGTCCTTTAAACCGTAGGCTGGGTTAAGACAACATCCCCCCTGCCCTTAAACTAAATTCTCATCAATCCAGATTACGTCTGCGCATCGCAGCCAGCCCCATACCTATCAGCCACGGCAGCAATGCAGGTGTGGGCACATCCGCCGCACCATCCGAAGAGAGATCAAGATTGATAACAGCATAAAAAGTGTCTGAATCGGAGTTAATTTTTCCAGAGTCTACCAAACGTCTCTCGTTATTAATGTAGGTAGTAAAATCAATACTCCCATTTATATCCACATCAAACGCGAAAGAAGGACCAAAAAAACCATCAGGCACTCCCAACTCGTTATTGCCATCAGCAAAAGCCTCACCCGCCGCCGCCGCTACTGCCCGCGCTAAATCCTCATCATCAAACCACGGGACTAAATTCTCAAAATCCTCCCTTGCACGCAAATCATCAAACGTAGTTTCCTCTACCGTTAACTCATAGATCGAGTCTTCTGCCGTAATAGACAGAGCAGACGCAGGGGCAGCAGCTAAAATTACAGCAGAGACAGAAGCAATGCCCACAGAACATGCGATAGAAGCAGCAATTTTGTTCATTCTCACAATAGGATCTAGAAAAACAGCAAAATCAGCTGGATCGACACACTTCCTGCTATACACTATATAAAAATTATTTCTAGGAGAAAAACGTACCCTAGGACGCCAAACGATAGAAAGTTCACTCTTTTACTCCTTATTCGCGTAATCCAGCTAGTAAAAAATACCTATCCTTGCTAATTGTGGCTACCCAGGTTTACAGATCAAGTCAGTATAGATCCGAGGAGAGAATCCTAATAGTTGGATGATCTTCTCCTGGAGTGGTGTCAACGGAGAAATATGTTGATAAGATCGTCCCTCCATTTCAAAGTAGGTTAACGTGATATTGTCAAAGGCTTTCAGTAATCTCTCTGTTCTTGGTTTTGTCGTCGATTTCTTCGGGTTTTCTGGATAGAGTCCCGTTAAGGACGCTTGGGTATCAACCAATTGCCGATGCACAACACAGTCAATCAAGCTCAACAGTCGTAGCCCCAAACTGAGTAGATGCATCAACCCCTGTACTTGGTCATCACGCTTGACAAACATCGGGTGAGCTCCCAGAGATTTACCCTTGAACCGATGAAACCCATGTTCGACAATCCACTCATCTCGGTAAATCAAAACGGCTTGTTCAAATGATAAACACTGGGTGGATGAATTGGAGACATAAACCCGCCAACCAAAGTCCTGTTGGTGTTGCTCAATTGCCGTCTCATTGCGAGTGACACTCGTAATTTGATAACGGGCTTTGTGGGTCTTGGTGGGCGGTTCAAACTGGATGCTATAGTCGAGCAACCCGACCACATGATGCGCTTTGAGAATGGTTTGGACCTTTTGCACCAGTTCAGCCTCTTGACGAATCTGTTTACGTCCTCGTCCGACGGGAGGAGTGAGTTTCAACAGTTTTGTTGTTGCGGTTTTCAACCGCTTCTCTAAGCCTTGTTGTTGTTGTCGGTGATGGGTGTCAGAGTGAATCAGAAATACTTGTTCTCGCCAACAAACAGGATACCCAGTCGGGGTCTTATCTTCAACCACTCGGCTGATGGCATAGCCCGTTAACTGCCGACGGATTGCTCCATCTGCTTTGAGCAGGGTTACCCTTTCCAACGGGTGCTCTGCTGAGCGCAATTCCACTAACCACTGAGCTAACAAGTTAGGTACCTGACCGGTGCGGGCCAATGGCATCAGATAATCATGGTGGTGATGATGAATATGAGCACGTGTGGCAACCGCACCCATTTTACAATCTCCCACCCACAGGACCCCTACCGGCAGACGGGCTCGGGCTTGTTCAAAGACCGGTATGTATAACCCATCGTCGGCTTGCTCTCCCGACACAACGTGGGTGGCTAGTGGCATGCCCAATGGGTCTAACGCTGACATCATGACTTTCACTTGCGCTAAACTCGGATCATCTTTACTGTGACCAAACTGAAAGAGCCCATCCTCATTCACCACATGCTCCCCTGAAAGGGTGGTGGCATCTAAACGGGCTATCTCACAGGGCAAACTATAAATGCGGATAGTTCGGCGATTGAGACTCTGCTCAATTAACTGCCAAGTCCGAGCCTCACTCAAATGCGTCAGCACGATACTCAATCTATCATCACTGAAATCGGTGTCTCGAATCTCAAGACCACAAACCTGTTCAAGGCTCTGACGACGCTGCCTTACCCACTCACGGACAACAACTTTGCGGTGGTCTCCTTCTGAGAGAATGTAGGCCAACCAAATGACAATCACCCAGCCCCAGTCCAATCCTTGTTGCTTCCAATGACGGGGGAGATGCTCATTCAGGAGTTGTGGCAGTTCCATCTGCATCATCACATGTAGCAGCAGCACGATATCATCAATGCGTTCTGTGATGACAGAAAATTGAGGGTCCATGACTCAGCGTTTGCGTTACCACTTGCTGAGCATACACTAAGCATTTTTACTCACTTTGATTGCGCGAATAAGGAGCTTTTATCAAGACTTTAAAAAGATAGCGGACAACGGTGAACAGTCATTGGCCTGACTATAGGTAGCAAAAATGCACAGTAAGGCACACAACTCAGAACAGCACCTGAAGTAAGCTACAAAAAAAGGTGGGAATTACCCACCTTTCGGATATCAGAATTAACACCTCCAACGCCCCGCCTGAGCTCTGTCCAGGACGAAACCAAGTAGCTCTGCCACAACAAACTCTTTCATTAGGCAGGATTTAGCAACCATTGAAAGCCTGCCTGTTCAAAATGCCGATCTGACGTAAACGCGACTGAAACACCTTCCTGCTGCATAACCACAAAACGAATAGGGAGGTCATCATCCTGATTAACCAACGCCAGCCATGCCGCCGTATCCACAAAAACTTTACTCCCTCTCACAGAAAGTTTCTGACTGGGCTCCCCCTGAAACGTTATTCCAGTCAGCACACGAATAAACGCAAGAATGCCACTACAAATCTTGAGGCACCGACTCCCAGTGGCTCCGCCACAAACATTCGCTATACTTCAACCTGTCATCTCCTACTCAGACAATGCCAAAATGGTTTAACACTGCTGGCCCCTGTCGCCCCGATAAACACTACATGTTACCAGCCACAGTGCGTCTGCCGTCACTGGACCGTTTGATTGCTCAGGAAAGCTACTTCGTCATCCACGCCCCTCGCCAGACCGGCAAAACCACCGCCATGCTAGCCCTGGCCCAGCAACTAACCGCTAGCGGCCACTATGCAGCCATCATGGTCTCCGCCGAAGTGGGCCAGCCCTTTAGCCACTCTCCCGGAAAAGCCGAAATCGCCATGCTCGATGCTTGGCGCGGTGCAGCTCAGTATGATCTGCCCAATGAACTCCACCCCCCACCCTGGCCTGACGTTGGCGAAGGTCGTCGCATCGGTGCTGCCCTACAAGCCTGGTGTAATGTGTGTCCCCGTCCATTGATCCTCTTTATCGATGAAATTGACGCCCTTATGGACGATGCTCTGATCACTGTCCTACGTCAGCTTAGAGATGGCTATCCTAGACGACCTGGCAATTTTCCCCACTCTCTGGCCCTGATCGGCCTCAGAGATGTACGCGATTACAAAGTAGCATCAGGCGGTAGCAATCGGTTGCAAACTGCTAGTCCCTTCAATATCAAGGTCAAATCATTAACCTTACGAAATTTTAATCAGTTAGAAATCACCCAGTTGTATCAACAACACACGGCAGAAACTGGACAACCATTCACATCAGAGGCTATCAAAGCAGCATTTGAACTTACTCAAGGTCAGCCTTGGTTAGTAAATGCCTTAGCCAAAGAAATTGTTGAAGAACTCGTTCCCGATAATGAGCAAGCTATTAACATCGCTCATATTTATGAAGCAAAAGAGATTTTAATTCAACGCCAGGACACCCATTTGGATAGTCTGGCCGAACGGCTGCGAGAAGATCGGGTGAAGGCCATCATCGAGCCTATCCTGGCAGGGCAGTCTCTTCCTGT
Source organism: Leptolyngbya sp. PCC 7375 (assembly GCF_000316115.1). Lineage (GTDB taxonomy): Bacteria > Cyanobacteriota > Cyanobacteriia > Phormidesmidales > Phormidesmidaceae > Leptothoe. Next base: position 4,627,707 of record NZ_JH993797.1, on the reverse strand, counting down.
TATTCCCAATGAAGATCTCCAGTATGTAATTGATCTGGGCCTATGCCGCTTGGCTAATGGCGGCGGCATTGTCATTGCAAATCCCATCTACCGAGAAGTATTGCCACGAGTCCTGGCCAGAGTCCCCCAGGCAGGGTATGACCTCGACACGATGTAGAGTGCTATAACGCTTATCCAGCAAGGGTTTCAGGAAGATTTGAGCGAAGAATAAATTTTCTCAGTTTCAGCGTGATGGAGATTGTAAGCTTCTTGTAGGGCTTAGGATTTCTGACTTTTTAATAGACATCTAATTGAGGTCATACCCCCCAGGCATCGCTACCCATGATCGCCCCATCCTGGCTCAATGACCAGGGAGTGTTAATGCCAGAGGCCTTACTCACAGCATTTCTCTCCTTCTGGCGACAACATGGTGAACCTTTACTCAAAAGCGCACCTTACCATGAGATTGCCCCTCACCTGGTGATGATGGCCTTTCTCCACCGTGTCGTAAATGGGGGTGGCACCTTAGAGAGAGAATATGCCATTGGCACCGACCGCATGGACCTCTGTTTACGCTATGGTGTCGTCACCCTTGGTATTGAACTCAAAGTTTGGCGACAGGGTCGCCCCGATCCACTAGCAGCAGGATTACCGCAGATAGATAAGTACCTGGCAGGATTAGGATTAGAGTCAGGGTGGCTAGTAATCTTTGACCAACGCCAGGGATTACTAGCCATCGCAGAACGCACCCAATCCGAAACCGTCAACACCGACAATGGACGCACCATCACCGTCATCCGCGCGTAGGTTGGTGGGTTAAACCGCGACCTTCACCTTAAACACTAGCCGCTCATTCTCTACGTCAACCACAACGGTGTCGCCACCTTTATAATCTCCCCGAAGAATGCTCTTTGCGATCGCAGTTTCCAACTCACGCTGAATTGCCCGTTTCAGAGGTCTTGCCCCATAAACCGGGTCATACCCCACATCCGCCAAGAAATCTAAGGCTGATTCTGACAGAGATAGTCCAATCTTCTGATCCGCCAATCGTTTCTCAAGCGCCTGCACCTGTAGCTTAACAATCTCTCGCAACTGAGACTTCTGCAAACTGTGGAAGATGATCATCTCATCCACCCGATTTAGAAACTCAGGACGGAAGCTTGAGCGCAGGACATCCATTACACGGGTTCTCATTTCCTCGTAACGACTATCATCACCCGCCACATCCAGAATAAACTGGGAGCCAATGTTGCTAGTCATAATGATCACCGAATTCTTAAAGTCCACAGTGCGACCTTGAGAATCCGTCACGCGGCCATCATCGAGAATCTGCAACATAATATTGAACACATCTGGATGCGCTTTCTCAATCTCATCAAATAGAATCACTGAATAGGGGCGGCGGCGCAATGCTTCCGTTAGCTGACCACCTTCGTCATAGCCCACGTATCCTGGAGGTGCACCGATCAAGCGAGATACCGCATGTTTCTCCATGTACTCTGACATATCGATGCGAACAATCGCTTCTTCTGTATCAAACAGATAGCTTGCCAGAGCTTTAGCTAACTCGGTTTTACCCACACCAGTAGGGCCAAGGAAGATAAAGCTCGCTGTGGGTCGATTCGGGTCTGCCAGACCCGCTCGTGATCGCTGAATTGCATCTGCAACAGCGGTAACCGCTTCCTCTTGCCCAATCACTCGCTTATGGAGTTCATCCTCCAGCAGCAACAGCTTGTGCATTTCTGACTGCACCAGCTTACTGATGGGAATTCCCGTCCACTTAGAGATAATCTCGGCAATGTCTTCTTCAGACACTTCTTCTCGCAACAAAGTACGACCGCTAGCCTGCGATTCAGCTAACTGTTTTTCGGCTTGAGAGACTTTTTCTTGAAGTTCGTTGAGCTTGCCATATTTTAGTTCAGCGGCTCGATTATAGTCATAGTCTCGCTCTGCCTGTGCAATCTCGATATTGACGCGATCAATCTCTTCTTTAATGACTTGAATTTGATCAATTCCATCTTTCTCAGACTGCCATTGAGCGTTAAGCGTACTTTGTTCTTCTTTAAGATTTGCGAGTTCTCTCTCTAAACGTTCTAGGCGTTCAATGGAACCAGCATCGGTCTCATTTTTGAGAGACAGACGCTCCATCTCTAGCTGCAGGATCTTACGATCAACCTCATCTAGTTCCTCTGGCTTAGAGGTAATCTCCATTTTGAGCTTAGCGGCTGCTTCATCGACTAAGTCAATGGCTTTGTCGGGTAAAAAGCGATCGCTAATGTACCGAGTTGATAACGTAGCCGCTGCCACCAATGCATTGTCCGCAATGGTGACACCGTGATGTAGCTCATACCGTTCTTTCAACCCTCGCAAGATGGAAATAGTGTCAGGAACTGTGGGCTGATCGATATAGACTTGCTGGAAGCGACGCTCTAAGGCTGCGTCTTTTTCAATGTACTGGCGATATTCATCTAGCGTGGTTGCACCAATACAGCGCAGTTCACCACGGGCCAACATTGGCTTTAGCAGGTTGCCCGCATCCATCGCCCCTTGTGTGGCACCTGCACCTACGACGGTGTGAATTTCGTCAATAAATAAAACGATTTGCCCCTGGGAATCGGTGACTTCTTTGAGCACAGCTTTCAACCGCTCTTCGAATTCACCGCGATACTTTGCACCCGCGATCAGGGCACCCATATCTAGCGCGATTAGTTTGCGATCGCGCAGCGACTGGGGTACGTCATTATTAATAATTCGCTGAGCCATTCCTTCGGCAATGGCCGTCTTACCCACCCCCGGTTCACCAATAAGGACAGGATTATTTTTTGTACGGCGAGACAAAATTTGAATGGTCCGACGAATTTCATCATCTCGACCAATGACTGGATCGAGACGGCCCTCACGAGCATACTCAGTCAGGTCACGGCCATATTTCTCTAGCGCTTCGTATTTACCTTCAGGGTTTTGATCGGTCACCTTTTGATGGCCTCGTACTTGTTTAACAGCATTTTTGAGCTGCTTGGTGTTGATACCCGCCTCCCGCAGCAAAGATTTACCAAAGCGGGTGTCCTCAGGATAGACCAGCAGTAAATGTTCAATGGAAATGTAATCGTCGTCAAACTCTTTGCGAAACACATCTGCATTGTCCAGCAAAGTATTTAGCGAACGCCCTAAATATATGTTGTCGCTTTGCCCCGTTACCTGGGGTTGTTTACGTAAAAATGCCTCAGTTGCACTGCGCAATGCATTGATGGAAGCTCCGGCTTTTTGGAAAATGCGACTGGCTAATCCATCTTGCTCTAGTAGAGCCAGCATTAAATGCTCGGTCTCAATTTGTTGATGCTGCCACTGCTTAGCCAGATCGGTAGTAGCTGCGATCGCAGCCCATGCCCGCTCCGTAAACTGATTTGGATTAGATGGTTGCATAGCCAAGCCTCCTCGTATGCGCCTATTTGCATTCTAGGCAAAGGGGCAAATACCTGATGATCGGTGTTCCCCCAGTGAGTAGGTAGGTATTGCCGCCCATACTAAGAATTTGCACACTTCGTTCGTAGCGGTCAATGGCAAGCGGGTATGTTACAAATAGGTGCTGAGGGGTAAAAACGTAAGGTTTCTACGATTGTTACTTGATATATAAGTAGAAATCTGTATTTTGAAGAAGTGTTTTGATTAGCTAGACGTTTTGCCAAACCTTCCCCGACGAGAGACTGGTCAGCTGCATTCTACGCTGCGTCAGACGTTGTATACGACCTATTGTGCACAGCAACCGCTGCGACGATTGTCTCGTACCTTCTCGCCGCTCGAATTTATTCGGTTTTTAAGCTATATCAATCTGCACACCGTTCGTGCTGTTGTACACGCCACACTCAGGCGACGGTTACCAAGTTTAGCGTCAGAAATGGCCTACAACGCTATGCTGGGCCTTTTCCCCGGCATTTTAGCCATGCTGACAGCCATTGGTTTGGTTAATTCATTAGAGAATACGTTTAATCGCCTGGCCATGCGGTTAAGTGAAATCGCACCAGGCGCTGTTAATGAACTGATCCAAAACTTTGCCGATGAAGTGACCGCTGGTGGTAACCGGGGATTATTTTCCTTGAGTTTTGCGATCGCTCTATGGGCGTCTTCAGGAGCCATCAGCGCCGCCATGCGTGCCCTGGATGAAATCCACCAGATTCCCGTTGAGCAGCGTCGTCCCTTTTGGAAAGCCAGGCTCTTATCCATTGGCTTGACCATTGGCACCATCCTATTGCTCATGACCGCATCCTACCTGGTGTTTCTTAGCGATGGCGTTATCCAACTGCTAGCTGATATTGGGGCAGAGCAAAGCGGTGAAAACGTCAGAGAGTGGGTGCTCACCATTTGGCGACTTTTTACATGGCCTTTAGCGTTGGGCATTGTTTCATCTGCATTTGCCTTTGTCTATCGTTTTGGCCCCAGCCGTTGGACCCGTGGTAAACCCCTCATGCCTGGTGCAGTGCTGGCAGCCCTATCCTGGGCCATTTTATCCGCAGCATTCCGCATGTATGTAGCCCAATTTGGTAACTACAACAAGGTTTATGGTGCCATTGGTACGGTGATTGTCCTGCTGCTCTGGCTATTCCTCACATCGCTGGTCATGCTCATTGGCGACCAACTCAATGTTATTGTCGGCGAACTGATGATCCACAGCCCACGGATGCCATTGATCAGACGCAGACGCCATCCGCCATCATCAACGCCCGGTTACCGCAACTCGAATCAGCTGCCTAGCCTGGACAAGTCAACCATTAATAAAGATCGACATCGGTAACGCCCCCGTAGGGCATTGCCTGTAATGCTCTACGGAGTTTTAATAGTCTGCATTCTTAGGCCAAAATCTCCACCGTGTCCCCCACAGCCAACGTCCCTTCACCGTGGGCAATCAGGTTCTGACCAAACCAAATCGCATGGTCCCAACGACGATAGGTAGCCAGGGTTTTCAACGGCTCCTTGCCCTGTTCTCCTGTGGACTGCTCTACCCCTGGAATAGAACAGCGGGAACAGGATTTGGCCACATCAAACAAAATGTCGCCAATTTTGATTTGCTTCCAGGTATCTTCAGCAAACGGCTCACAGCCCCTGACCACCAAGTTAGGCCGAAATCGATTCATCGGCACTGGCTGCTCTAGACGGCCATTCAAATCCGCCAACGAGGCTTCAGAAATCAGCAAAAACGGATACGCATCTGAAAAACTATTCGGCGTCTCAAACCGTCCATGGTCCACGGGGCGATGGGTGCTATCTGGCATGTAAACAAGCTGAACATCCACACCTAAGAAATGATGGAGCCATTGAGCTGCTTTATCTCCCATAGACCAAGCCGTACAAGCATCGCCCCACACATCCACATGCAGCTGTTGGACCGTAGCTGGCACCGCTGGAAGCTCTAGTAAGGAATCCGGTATTCCGGCAATGCTGAGATGTAGCGCCTCATCAACAGTCACTTGAATGAGCGCCATTTTAGGGAGTTTGCGTTGAGTTAGGAATTTGCCATTGCGATCGCACACCATCCAGCGTCGGTCATGCAACAGCCCCCGACTAGTCACCTGAGCCTGATGCAAACCAATACCTGCCGCCGACTTAACTGGATATGTGGTCAAGCCACTCAGTTCGATCAAAGACATCGCAATGCTCCTAAAAGACGGTTATCCGATCGGCGACTCCCCTAGTTCAATCGCCGCGAAATTATCTATAACTAAGGATAGGGCGTTGGTATAGATATCGCCGCTTTAGACGGTGGAGCCTGCCCAAGTCACCCCAATCCCCGTAGACAACCATGGACAAGCTCTACCGAATGGAAGACGCTCAGCGGATCTTGCAACTTGCGATCGAACAAGAGACCGAATCGGGTGAACTCTCCCATCAACAGTTGGTAGAAATTGCGGAAGAACTCAACATCAGCCCAGCTGCTCTGCAAACGGCTGAACAAGAGTGGAAAATCATGAAGGGGGAGGCCGAAGATCAACGCCTGTTTCAACGGCAGCGCGTACAACGTTTGCAGAGTCAGGCCATCCGCTATAGCATCGTCATTATCTTTTTAGTCGTAATAGACTTTCTCACTCCAGGCGGCACATTTTTAGGTCACCTTGGCTTTTCGCTCTACGTTGCATTATTTTGGGGACTGGGTTTATCCCTCAAAGCCTGGCGAACATTACAAACGTCAGGCGAACGCTACGAACGTGATTTAAACCGGTGGCGACGCAAACGCAGCATGCAACAAACAATTAACGGTGTCGTCAATCGCTTTTTAGGATCTGTTTAGTGACGTTTTTTTAAGTTGTTATAAAGTCTTGCAAAAACATCTGGCAGCCCACAACAACTGTTACAAACCTTACAACCAGGGTTTATCAAGAGTCACTATCGCGACAATATGATTTCGACTGACCGTAGGCACACCAATGATCAGGCCAATTTTCATGAATTTTCCTTGTAGATAGCAAGATAGCTTGCACTTTATGGACAATCCTGCAATGATACGAAACACAAGGCTGGTTGTGTGCCCTTGATTTTCAATAAATAGCTGCAAGTGTGATCTTTAATATTCATACTTGCAGCTGTCCAATTTAGGCTTTTTTTGGTCACCATTCCTGATGGAAGAACTTCCAGCTAACCAAGCGGCTAGCAAATCGTCACCTCAACGCCGATTTATTCAAGTTTGCCAGTACCGCAGTTGCACTCGCTTCAATTCAGCAGCTGTACTCAAAACTTTAAAGCAATATGCAGGTCCCGATTTGATGGTGGCAGCCAGTTCTTGTCTCGGCCAGTGCGGTTCAGGACCTAACGTCAGAGTGGCTCCTGATAATGTTTGGTACTGCCGTGTTCATCCCCATGACGTCAATGACATTCTGGAGCAGCATATCCAACAGGGTAAACCCGTCAAGCGTTTGCTACATCCTCGATTTCATCCCGATTACAACCATCTGCTAGAAAAGCTCAAATCTCAGACTTAGATGAGGCGCACATTATTAGCCCCGAGCATATAAATAGTTAATGTCTGCCCCATAGAGCTGGCACCCCAGTTCGCCATGGTAGAAACAATCATAAATATATAATTATCCATTCCCCAGTGGAGAACCGGAGTATACTATAAGGGTTGCAGCTATGCCGCCCCGTGGAACTCTCTTGCAAAAGTGAATACGCTCTGCTTGCACTGCTAGAACTCAGCTTGCACTATGAAAAGAGCGAGCCTCTGCAAATTCGTCAAATTGCAGCTCAGCAAAATATTCCTGATCGATATTTAGAGCAACTTTTAGCCACATTACGCCGCGCAGGTTTTGTAAAAAGTCAACGCGGTGCCAAAGGAGGCTATTTGTTAGCACAGGCTCCGTGGAATGTATTGCTATTGGACGTTGTAAATTGTATCGAAGGTCTAGAAAAGAAGGACAATGCAAGCGATGCTGTATTGACAACAGAGCGGCAGGTTGTCCGGAGCTTGTGGCAAGCAGTGCAGGAAGCAGCTAGAGAAGTGCTATCTGCTCACACTTTGCAAGATTTGGTAGAGCAACGCAACGCCAAGCATCAGGTTGATTTGATGTATTACATTTAGCGCATTGGGAAATAGCTGGCCATGCGGATCGCCCAAAATATTACTGAACTGGTGGGTCGGACACCGCTAGTAAAGCTCAATCGCATTCCTCAAAGTGAGGAATGTGTGGCTCAAATTGTTCTCAAACTTGAAGGCATGAACCCGTCGGCTTCGGTTAAGGACAGAATTGGCGTCAATATGATCGCCGCTGCCGAGGCCGCAGGCAAAATTCAACCTGGTAAAACCACGTTAGTGGAACCAACTTCTGGGAATACTGGCATCGCTTTAGCCATGGTATCGGCAGCTAAAGGCTATCGTTTGATTTTGACCATGCCAGAAACCATGAGCGCCGAGCGTCGGTCCATGTTACGTGCCTACGGTGCCGAACTAGAACTGACCCCAGGCAATGAGGGTATGGCAGGGTGCATTCAGCGGGCCCAGCAGTTGGTAGCATCAACACCAAATGCTTACATGCTGCAACAGTTTCGCAACCCGGCCAATCCAGACATGCACCGCAACACGACAGCGGAAGAAATCTGGCAAGACACCGAGGGACAAGCAGATTTTTTAGTCGCTGGCGTGGGCACTGGTGGCACGATTACCGGGGTCAGTGAAGTCCTTAAACAACGCAAACTTGAGTTTCAAACCATCGCCGTAGAACCCGCCAACAGTCAAGTACTCACTGGCGGAAAACCTGGTCCCCATAAGATTCAAGGTATCGGTGCCGGTTTTGTACCTGAAGTATTGCAAGTAAAACTCATTGACGAAGTTATTTCCGTGACGGATGACGAGGCTATTTCTTTTGGTCGTCGTCTTGCCAAAGAAGAAGGAATTTTGTCTGGTATTTCCAGTGGTGCGGCACTCTGTGCGGCTATCAAAGTAGGCCGCCGACCTGAAAATGCAGGCAAATTGATCGTCGTGATTCAGCCTAGCTTTGGTGAACGCTACCTCAGCACTCCCTTATTCCAGGATCCTACCCTGACAGCCTCCCTAGTTAGCACACGCTAAGCTCACCAGAACAACAACCTCAACCCACTCGACAACGGCCCCATAGGTATCCCCTGTATGTCCCCCTAATCTGCGATTGAGCCAGGCTGCCACCAACCCAGCACTGCTTAATCCAGCTGCGATCGCAACAACACCATAACGCCAGGAAATACCTCCCACAACAACACCTAAACCGGTCAATAGCACCAGTCCTATCGCCCAGGGTAGAGCATACCAACAGGATGGCAGTGCTTGCTTATGAAAGGCCCCCTTACCCCTGGGTTTTAGATAGGAATACGTAGCAATAGCCCACTGCTGCCCCCACCGCCCCCAGGCAGCCGATGCCATCAGGGCAAACCATCGCCCCTGAGTAATCGCTGCTAAGGCAACTGTTTTGAGCAGCAGAATTGCGATCGCAACCATCACTCCAAATGCCCCTGAATGGCTATCGGCCATCACATCTAACCGTCGCTGGTTATCCTGCACTGCAAGGCCATCGGCGGTATCCATGGCACCATCTAGATGCAGTCCTCCGGTCAGTCGTACCCCCACCAAAATGAGCACAGCACTGCGGAGCAAAAGCGGCATCCCAAGGCTGAGCACAGCATCAAGCACCGTCAAAAGCCCCCCCAACCCAAGACCAATAACAGGAACGATGCGGGCGACCTGCCCCAACTCCGCTGGCCATTGCCGAGGTAACGGCACGCTCGTGTAAAACAACAAAGCTCCATTTAACAAAGCCCATTGTTGCTGTCCAGCTCGGGCAAAAGCTTTAATCCACTGCTCCATAAATTTCCTTCAAAAGCTTGTCATCAGATAACTTGAGCAGCCAGCAACGTACTCTGACCACATGTTCCATCTGAGACGTAAGAATTAACGTTCAGTATTCTGGCTGAAGGCAGTACGAAAAATTGCTGAAATAATATGAAGTTAAAAGGATACAAACAAACAGAAAGATTATTTTTGTCTTGGGCGTTCCAAATAATCAGATTTCATCTATCTTGAGTATAGATTGTTAAAAACTTCGGTGTTTCACGGGCCCACTGCTGACTATAAGTGCCCATCTACCGACCCTGTTATGAGCTATCAACCTTCAACAACTTCCTTACCGGCCCCATGTCTTGTCGATGTAGGCATCGTAGTCAACCAAAAGGACATGGTGCGAATCTTGCAGCATCTGGGACGTGTTCGGTATATCCATCAACAAGAAGAACAAGTTCTCAGAGAAGGCGAGGGTTATGTCGTCGAAGTCTTTAGCGATCCTCAACAAGCAACGCTGGTGGCCAACAGAAGTCTCTATCTCAACGTTGCTAGCTTTGACTACTTGGAGATGGGGCAGCTAGCGGATAGCCAACCCTATTTTGATTTAATCCAGGACAACCGTTGCCTTCGCATTTTGCCCCAATCAAATCCTCTCACAGAGCATAATAGTTGCAACATTAATGACGCTACGCTAGAAGCTATGCTGGCTGAGGCATTAACAGCTCGATGGGATGCTTGTCTAGACGATGACAGCAATAACTTTACGAGTTAGTCACTTGTATCCATTAGCTTAAATCTAGTAACGTTGCCAACAGCATTACTTGAGGACAACACTAACTGTTGGTTACTGACCATTTTTCATTCGAACATCAAGCCTCCTGCTGCCACACTAAGGCGAGAGCAGGAATTTTTCATACACCCCATGGCCCAGTTCACACGCCACGTTTTATGCCAGTGGGCACCTTGGCAAATGTTAAGACCATAACACCAGCACAGCTCAAAGATACTGGCGCACAAATGGTGCTGTCCAATACTTATCACCTACACCTACAACCTGGTGAAGATTTAGTGGCTGAGGCCGGTGGGCTACACAAGTTTATGGGCTGGTCTGGCCCTATGTTGACCGACTCAGGGGGTTTCCAGGTCTTTAGCCTGAGCAAAATCCGCACAATTTCTGAAGAGGGGGTCACCTTCCGCTCGCCTCGCGATGGTAGTGTTATTCATATGCCGCCTGAGGAATCCATCCGCATCCAAAATCAGTTGGGAGCCGATGTGATTATGGCCTTTGACGAATGTCCACCCTATCCCGCCACTCGAGAGGCAGTCGAAGCAGCCACCCAACGTACTTATCGCTGGCTGACGCGCTGTATAGAGGCACATCAACGCAACGATCAGGCTCTGTTTGGCATTGTACAAGGCGGTGTTCATCTAGATTTACGCCAAGCCGCTGCAGAACAGCTAGTGAAGTTAGACTTACCCGGCTATGCCATCGGCGGTGTCAGCGTCGGTGAACCGCCTGAGCTCATAGAAAAAATCGTTCAAGCCACCACGCCGCTACTGCCACCCGATAAACCTCGATATCTCATGGGTGTCGGCACCTACCGAGAAATGGCTCAAGCGATTGCCGCTGGCATGGATCTATTTGACTGTGTCATTCCAACTCGTTTAGCTCGCCATGGAGCAGCCTTGGTTCAAGGTGAACGATGGAATTTAAAGAATCAAAAGTTTCGTCGGGACCTCACTCCCCTGGACTCAACGTGCACCTGCTACACCTGCGAGAATTTTACGCGGGCTTATCTTTGTCATTTGATCCATGCCCACGAACTTCTGGCATACACGCTGTTATCTATTCACAACATCACTGAGCTAATTCGATTTACCCAGGCCATTCGTAAAGCAATTTTACAAAATCAGTTCGTGGCAAAGTTTCAACAGTGGCTAGAACCCTCTACTTCTAGTAGCTAGACAAAATATAAACAAACCTTAGCATGCACCACAGCATGTTAAGATGTGAGTCAATTATTAAGCAAACTGTCGCCAACGTAGAGAGGTTTTCATGGACGCGGTCCTACTGTTAGCTAAACTCCCCGAAGCATATCAAGCATTTGCTCCCCTGGTAGATATTTTGCCTATTCTACCTATATTTTTCTTGCTACTAGCTTTCGTTTGGCAGGCATCTGTTGGTTTTCGTTAAGTCACATTTCTTAAGTCATTAGCCGCAGCGTCAAGTGCCTTTCGGTTGGTTAATCAGGATGTGATCATATTGTTGCGATCGCAATTCAACTTACGTTAATTGGCCTCTCGCCAATTCAGTTTTCTCAAGTTCTAGATGTTTTTTAATAAAGAGGGAGCGGTCTATAGGCCGCTCCCTCTTTATTTTTAATGTTGCCCCCAAAAAACGTATGCCTCAAGTCCGCAGCTCTATAGCCTATTGCAGGGCTAAAGTGTCATATGAGTATATTTGTGCTGCTTCACATTATCTTCAGCAGTCACGTTGTTAACCGAATTTAAGATTCGCTTCTTCTCACTAGAGAAATTTACATCCGAAAATGATTGACCATAGGGCACCTTCGCCTGAATATCGTCTCTCGTTTGATAGGTTCTTGCAGCCGCCAAGGTCCGCTCTACAAAATCCTCACAAAATTGAACATTTTTGGGATCAACGGGTAAATTAGTTACGATTGGCTGCTTATCTTTTACTAGCTCACCCAGCTGCAAACTGTAGAGGGTCTTATAGGACGTGGGCACCCCTTTAACAAGCGCTTCAAAATAAGCAGAGGGAACAGGCTCTAAAATTTTTACCGGCACCACATCACCGTCTTGCTTCATAAAACAATGAGCTAAACCAACAATCACGTAGTCATTGTCCGATAGCACTGTCGACGGAGAAGAGAGAGTCATAGTAGCTCAAAACGATTTTTGCTAGCTTTACCGCTTCCAATCGTAACTGCCTCAAGGAAATGGCAAAGAATTCCGCCGAAATCCGTTATAAAACCCCACGAGCTGTAATGTTTAGCAACTGTCAGGGGATTCGGTGTACGTAAAAACACCCATTAACTTTGTGATTTTACGAGAAATACTCCGTTATTTCCCGGTTGGGTCAGAAACAACAGCCATGCAACGATTCAGTCAGTGGTGTTGTCAAGCATGAACAACGCGCTATTACCTCGGTTAGTGGCTACCTCTATCCATTAGCCCGAAACGATAGGGAGTGCAATCAACATGCTGCTATCTATACCCCCATCATCTGCAAACAGCCGTTCAGTTAGCCATACAAGGGAAAACACCCACAAGTTACTGCATCAAGCCATACAGCAGCAGGATTATTCCACGGCAATTCATCTATTGAGCTATCTGATTGTTCAGGAGCCTCAAACTTCAAAGCACTATAGCAACCGGGGCCTAATGCACTACCACCGAGGAAAGTGGCCTCAAGCAATGCGCGATTACAACCAGGCGCTTCAGATTAATCCCAACGATGATCGGATTTATGCGTATCGTGCCCGGTGCAATATCGCACTAGAGCATTGGGATGCAGCCATTACCGACTATGACTTCGCTATCGACATCAACCCACATAACATTCAAGCAAGGCTCCATCAGGGTGTACTGTTCAGAGCCCTCCAGATGTATGACGATGCAATCGTTTGCTTTGATCTAGCACTATTTCTAGGTAAATTAAATGCTCACATCTACGCAGAGCGAGGACGTACCTATCAATTAATTGGCCATTGGAACTGTGCTTTTGGAGACTATCAAAAGGCTCTGGAACTCCTGTGGCAAGCTCCTAGCTCACCCTTAAAATCTCAAATACAAGTCTGGATTTCAGAATTACTGCCTAATCAATAGAAATAGTTTGAGGGCCTTTGCCAGAATTATCATCATCATCTGCCTGGTCTGCAACACTAGCGCCCTGATCCACCAACCAGCTTTTGACTGGATCATCATTCAAGTTGAGCTTTAGAAGACCAGATGCAAATCCGCCAACAAAGGCCATAGGATTTCCCAAGAGTTCTTGCACAAGAGGTGTGAGCTCATCAAGAAACATAGAATTAATAGATCGTCACAAAAATTACCTTAGTTATCCTAACGCGGCTCAGGAAAAATCGGGTGCAAGGTAGAGGCAAATCTCTTAAGTCTTTAGCGTAGCCCTCGACGTCCATTGGGGTAGATCGTAGACCAGTTTGTTTTAGCTGCCGCCAACTGACTCTCAGTTAAATTAGCGCCTGTTAAGTCAGCGCCACACAAGTTGACCCCTTTAAGGTTAGCGCCTGCCAAATTACTACGGCTCAAGTTAGCCCCACGCAGATCGCTATTCTCCAAATTGACTTCTCCCATATAAGCATTGGAAAGCTTGGCATTTTTCAAATTACATTGGCGCAAGTCAGCCTTGCTCAAGTTGGTATTTGTTAGATCAGCCCCTTGTAAATTACAGTCCCTCAGCTGGGCACCAGCAAAACTCGCACCGCTAAGGATCATGCGTTGTAAATTGAGCCGCGCCAAAGGCTGCAATGAAAAATCACGATGACCTCGACTATAAGCCCTTTGCACCGCTTCAGGCGTAATTTTCTTGCCATGCCCAGAAAAGGGACCCGATTGGCTTGAGCTACTAGACAACAAATTACCCGAAGGGCGACGGGGTGCAACTGGAGATGGTTTTGTATTTTGGCGTCGTTCTTTTCGCGCCCGAATAGCTGCCGCCATCCGAGCGGATGGGGAAACTACAGCTTGGGAATCATCTAATCCCAATACTGTAGCCGTATCGTCACTATTGAAGGTCGGCTGACTCACAGGCCCGACATCTTTAGGTGCAGTGGTAGGAATCGCCATATTTTGCGCCAGGCTATCTAAATATGGCTCTAAATCAAGATCTCGCAAAATGGCATCAGCTGAACTATAGCGATGGCGCACTGAAATTTCCAGCATTTTGCTTAAGACATTTGCGAAGTGATCGCTCACTTTTACATGCTGCTGCCAAAGAATCTCCCCAGACTGGGGATCATAGGACATCTCCTTCGGCGACTTTGCCGTTAACAGATAGAGACAGGTAACCCCAATTGCATAGATATCGCTGGCATATACCGGTCTCATTGCCATTTGCTCAGGCGGCGCATAACCTGGAGTACCTACAGCATAAGCAGTTAAGGCTGTATGCCCCGACTCTTCACTCGCCTTAACCGGGTTCACCTTATCTTTGACGGCACCAAAATCAATCAGTACTAAACGCTTATCGGCATCCCGACGAATCAGGTTAGCTGGTTTAATGTCACGATGAATGACTTGGTTGCGATGAATGTACTGCATGACTGGCAGCACTTCACTTAGAAATTGTTTGGTACCAGCTTCGCTAAACGCCCCATTGGTTTTTACCTCTTTCTGAAGTGTGAAACCGTGGATATATTCCTGCACTAAGAAGAAATCTGTGCGGGCTTCAAAGTAATCCAGCAGACGTGGCAGTTGAGGATGATTGCCAATTTTGCCAAGGATTTTAGCTTCACGCGCAAATAGATCGCGGGCCATCTGCATCACATGGGGAGCTTCTGCAGTTGGTCGCAATTGCTTAATTACACAAGGCGGACAGCCAGGTAAGCCCTCATCATGGGCCAGAAATGTAGTGCCAAAACCACCCTTACCTAACGCGCCGCTGACACGATAGCGATCGCGTAGTAGTAAATCTGTCCCACATGCTAGACACTGTCTGGCCGTGGACGGATTTTTAGGGCTAGGACACTCTGAATTGATGCAGTAGGTCATGTAGCTTTAGCCACCCTGCTCACATGATATGAATGGGGCTATGGTTTAACTATGGCACGACATCTCAAAACACTGGGCAGGGAATGACCCTTTACCACTGAATCCATAGAGAATGAAATCGATTGGAATTTGCTCCAGTAATTTCTAATTACTTCGCATTTCTCAACCATCAGCCATGAGTAAGAGAATAACCAAGATTCTTTTAATAGCTTAATTTTATTCCTTACCCATTTAAAGAATTCCCTTGGCTTTGCCCACATGGAGATTAGATCAGTATTAAAGCAATGTTGCTTATCAAATAATCACAATGTGTTTGTTTATTATCTTTATTATCTTATCCAACTGTTAATGGTGCCAGTGTCAATTTAAGAATTGGTGTTTTAAGGATAAAGCGTTGAGCCTATTTTAGGGAATTGATATGAGAGAACATTCAGACTCGCGCAACACAATTAAACAGGCAGCTTAAAGCGGGGCTTCAACGGTAAAATGATTTCGGTCTATTGCCATTACCGTTTAACCCAGTCTCCATGCGCATTTCTGTCAACTGGCTCAAAGAATTTGTCGATCCTAAGCTAACACCTGAAGCCATTGGCGACGCTTTAACAATGGCGGGGTTTGAAGTAGAAGATATTGAAGAACGCCGCAGCTGGGCTGAGGGTGTAGTTGTTGGCAGGGTAACTGACCGCCAGCCCCATCCAGACGCTGATAAGCTGAGCGTTTGTACCGTGGATATCGGTGAAGTTGAACCGTCCACCATTGTCTGTGGCGCAGCCAATGTGCGGGCCGATATTTTAGTCCCTGTGGCTAAGGTGAATACTTATTTACCCCAGGTAGACCTAAAAATTAAGTCACGTAAGGTACGCGGCATCCTTTCCTCAGGCATGATTTGCTCTTTAGCCGAGTTGGGCTTGGCCAAGGACTCAGCAGGCATCCATGTCTTTGGGGAATCCAACCTGGAATTGGGGCAAGATGTACGCCCATTGCTAGGTTTAGATGACACTGTTCTTGATTTATCGTCAACGGCCAATCGGGCCGATGCACTCAGCATGGTGGGCATTGCCCGTGAAGTTGCTGCCATTACTGGCGCAGAGCTAAAGCTGCCCATTCAAGAGATGGCTGTGCCGACGACTGCGAAAAGTCAGATTGAGATCGCACTTTCAGATCCCAAGGCCTGCCCCATTTACATCGGCACAGTATTAGAGCAGGTAAAAATTGGACCATCCCCCACCTGGCTCAAGCAGCGTCTGGAAGCCTCGGGTACTCGCTCCATCAACAACGTGGTGGATATTACCAACTATGTACTTTTGGAATGGGGCCAGCCCCTCCATGCCTTTGACCTTGATCGTCTGACGCAAGGAAAACAAACAACGATCAGCGTCCGCTTTGGCAAACCTGACGAAACCCTCAAAACTCTGGATGGCCAAGATCGACAGCTGAAAGACCAGACCTTAGCCATTACCGCCAATGATGAGCCCGTAGCGTTTGCGGGTGTCATGGGTGGCGAAGACTCTGAAGTTTACGACGGCACTCAAAACGTTTTTCTTGAGGCCGCGTTCTTTGATTCGGCTGTGATTCGACGTTCAGCTCGGAGTCAGGGGTTGCGCACAGAAGCATCAGCTCGCTATGAGCGAGGTGTCAATCCAGCTGAACTAGAGCTGGCTGCTGGCCGAGCGATCCAGCTCATGGTGGAGCTAACGGATGCTAAGGCAACCCACCTACAGGACGAACGCACCGAGATCGGCAAAATCACGCCCACTCGCACAGTGGGCTTAAGGCTGGAGCGAGTACGGCAAATCCTGGGCAATTACATCGCCGAAGATGGCACCGTCACCCCCCTCAGCGCCGATGATGTGGAAGATACGTTGGCTCGTTTAGGCTGCGGTCTGACGAACGATGGCGAGGGTGCCTGGATCGTCACCGTCCCTGCCTATCGCTATCGTGACCTGGAACGGGAAATTGATTTGGTCGAAGAAGTGGCCCGCTTATTTGGCTACAACCGCTTTGGCAACACCTTGCCCCAGCAGACATCCCGTGGCCGACTCTCCCCTGAAGCAGCCTTGGCACGTCAGCTAAGGGCCGCCTTCCGGGGAGCTGGCTTGACTGAAGTGCTGCACTATTCACTCACGAATCCAGCTCCTCAGCGCGTAGTGCTTGAGAATCCTCTATTTACAGAATATTCCGCTCTACGCTCCGATTTACTCTCCGGTTTGATCGATGGGTTTCAATCCAACCTGGAGAAGGGCAATGGTCCTCTCAATGCCTTTGAGATTGGCCATGTATTTGCCAATGAAGATGGTCAGCTTAACGAATATGAGCGCATAGGCGGCATTCTGGGTGGCAACGCGGCTGAAGGTCAGTGGAGTGGCACAACAGCGCCTATGACTTGGTATGAAGCCAAAGGAATCCTTGAAACTGTATTTCAGCAGGTCGGTCTGGCTGTCGATTACCGTCCTGATAGCGAGGATGAGAGATTGCATCCTGGCCGCACCGCGTCTCTATGGGTACGGGGTCGTACGCGTTTGGGCACCTTTGGTCAGATCCATCCCCGGCTACGTCAAGAGCGGGATTTGCCAGAAGAAGTTTACGTATTTGAGCTGAACTGGGATGCGATCGCCACATGTCTCGTCAGCGACCGCTTCCGTGCGCCTAAGTTCAAGAGCTTCTCCCCCTATCCTGGGTCCGACCGTGACATTGCCTTCTATGCACCCACTAATGTATCCGTAGCCGACCTAGAGAAGCTAATTTCTCGCACGGGGGGTCAGCTCTTGGAAACAGTCACCCTGTTTGATGAGTACAAGGGCCAGGGAGTGCCTGAGGGTCAGCGGAGTTTAGCATTTCGCATGCTATACCGAGCTAGCGATCGCACCCTCACCGACCAGGATATTGACCCCCTACAGGACAAAATCCGCGCCGCATTGGAGAAAAAGTTCAAAGTTACTCTACGTAGCTAGAGAATTTTGTAGGGGCATTTTATGCAACGTCCCTACCAACGCCCCTACCAACGTCCCTATCCTGCGGACTGCTGTGGTGCCTTTTCCTCATCCTTCTTTTTCTTCGATGGCCCGTTGAAATAGACCTCCAGTACTTCTTTCACCATGGGGGCAGCAAAGGAACCACCACCACCACCGGAGTGCTCACCAAACGCTACAACCAAAACCTCAGGGTTTTCAAAGGGGGCGTAGGCCCCAAACCAGGCGTGGTTTTCAAAGGGAGGTGCTTCTGCCGTACCGCTTTTACCAGCTGGTGTTGGAATTGTAGGAACGTTTAATCGGGTACCTGTACCACTGGTCACCACCTTGCGCAAACCATCTTGAATCACCTTGATAGTCTCAGGCTGCATGCCAACGGACGTTTTCCACTGTTTGGACTCAGCACCATCTAATAATAAGTGAGGGGTGACCCGATAACCGCCGTTGGCTGCGATCGCAAACATCACCGCCGTTTGTAGCGGTGTTACCTGCATATAGCCCTGGCCGATGGTCATGTTAATGGTGTCCCCTAGATACCATGGCTCTTCAAGCATTTCCTGTTTCCAGGCCTCGTCAGGCACCAACCCAGCCGCCTCCTCAGATCCTAGTTCAATGCCCGTTTTCTCTCCCAAGCCATACTTGCGCATCCACTCGATGATGGGTTTATGCCCCATCCTCATCCCCACCTGATAGAAAAAGGTGTCGCTGCTCCACTGCATGGCTCCGACAAATCCCAGGGGACCAAATCCAGCATTGTTCCAGTCCCAAAATAAAATGCCCCCCGCATTGATATTGGGGAAGGTGGGTAAAACGGTATTGGGCGCAAATGTCCCCGATTCAATTGCAGCAGCAGTGGTAATGATTTTAAAGGTACTAGCGGGTGGATACGCCTGTAGAGAACGATTCAAAAATGGATTGCCACGGCTGTTCAGCTGCTCCCACTGGGCTTGGGTAATCCGGGTAGAAAAAATATTGGGATCAAATGTAGGTCGACTAACCATGGCCAAGATCGCCCCATCATTGGGATCCATGGCAATAATGGCTCCAACGTTATCACCTAAAGCCTTTTCAGCAGATTTCTGTAGCTCCAAATCCAATGTCAGGCGAATATTTTGACCCGATTGAGGCGGTTTTTCCCCCAAAATACTGAGAACATTGCCAGCACTGTCGACCTCCACCTGCTGACCGCCCCAAACGCCACGCAACATTGATTCAAAGGATTTTTCAGAACCCATTTTGCCAATGATATCCCCAAGGCGATAGTCGCGCCCATCCGCTGCCATTTGATCAAATTCTGCTTCGTCAATCTCCCCTGTATAGCCAATGACATGGGCGGCCAGGTCACCATTGGGATAGCTTCGGATCGCTTCTGCCTCCACTCGCACACCCGGTAGTTCCGATGCATATTCGGCCAGGGCGGTGGTCTGAGCCGGACTCAGGCCACGGGCGATCGCAATGGACTGAGTCGACTCATATCCAGCCGATGCAATCCGTTGCTGAATCTCCTCTTCTGGGATTTCCAATAACTGAGCTAGACGCTCTACCACTCGATCACGTTGATCCACCGGTAGTGCAATGGGCCAAATAGAAACCGAGTGAGAAAGACGACTACCCGCCAAAATTTTGCCTTTGCGGTCAAACATCGTGCCTCGAGCCGGTCGTCTTGGCAGCAGCAAAATCCGATTTTCTTCGGCCAGCTCACGGTTGCGTTCGCCTTCCACCAGTTGCAAATAAAACAGCCGACTACCAATGCCTCCCAGCATCACCAACGACACAAAAAGCATCATGATCACTGACTGGTATTGGCGACCAACGGTGCGTCCTCCCTTTTTTTCAACCTTTGCAGAGGGGTATTGAAGAAAGACCATGATTGACTATGCTGGAAAATTTTAGCGACGGGGCAAAATTATAGAAACAGGTCAGCGGCGAATGGAGAGAGGCATGAGGGGAGATACCATCAAGCCATAATCCTCAAATTACAGGTTCCATCCACCCATTCAGTGATTATCAGTGATTAATAGATTTACATACCTAAGCTAAAACTGCGTCCAAATAGATAGCCTAAGCTTTGAACAGTGTAGCTCCTAAGGCAAAATCTCAGAAGAATGAAAATGCTCAACATCACAGCAACCAAGCATCTGGCAACACGTCATGGTTTGGGTACCATTGCCCCCACATCTCATCACTCCCTGAATATTGCCCCTACCAATTAATTGGGATTTTGGGCTACTGACCGTAAAATAATTCAAATGGACAATCATGAGGGTTGCATCCTATGGCTCAAACGATCTCTCCGCCAGCAGACACACTAGCGGCAGCATTGGATGTAGAACTCAAAGACGTCGTCAAAACCTTTGGGGATGAGACGGCAGTTCAAGGCCTTAATTTACAGATTCGACAGGGAGAGTTCTTTAGCATCCTCGGACCATCGGGATGTGGAAAAACCACTACACTCCGTATGATTGCTGGTTTTGAGACACTCACCTCCGGCGAATTAACCATTCAAGGGCAGTGTATGAATGGCGTGCCGGCCCACCGCCGTTCAGTCAATACTGTATTTCAGAGCTACGCTTTGTTTAACCACATGAGCGTATGGGACAACGTAGCATTTGGCCTCAAAATCAAAAAAACTCCCAAGTCTGAGCTGCGCCACCAGGTAGGGGAAGCCCTCAATTTGGTGCAAATGGAAAGCTTTGCCAGACGGTTTCCCAATCAGTTATCTGGAGGCCAAAAACAGCGGGTGGCTTTGGCCCGTGCCCTTGTGAATCGCCCCGCAGTGATGCTTCTGGATGAGCCATTGGGAGCTTTGGATTTAAAGCTGCGCAAACAGATGCAGGTTGAACTTTCGAACCTGCACCAACGTTTGGGGATTACCTTCATCATGGTGACCCACGACCAAGAAGAAGCACTTTCCCTCTCTGATCGCATTGCGGTGATGAAAGATGGCTGCATCGAACAGGTGGGCTCGCCCAATGAAATCTATGAACACCCCACAACCGCATTTGTCGCTGACTTTATCGGTGATACCAATTTACTCTCAGGACAGATTCAAAACCAGCCGCTAACGCTGGTCACCGCAAACGGTCTTCAGGTAGCTCTTTCCCCCTCATCTACAGACTTGAAGCAGCTTAACGGTAGTAGCTTAGTGGATATTAGTATTCGCCCTGAAAAAATTCACCTGAGAGCTAAAGCTGAGATAGCAAAACCTATCAACCATGACAACTGTTATGCAGGTGAAGTTAAACACACCCTATACACAGGTCCCCATATTCA
Organism: Leptolyngbya sp. PCC 7375; assembly: GCF_000316115.1. Lineage (GTDB taxonomy): Bacteria > Cyanobacteriota > Cyanobacteriia > Phormidesmidales > Phormidesmidaceae > Leptothoe. The sequence continues at coordinate 4,606,440 of NZ_JH993797.1, read as the reverse complement.
TTGCATTATTGAGTTAGCTACAGGTGAACAGTTGCGCGTGCTGCAACCAAACCATATGACGTATCAACCAGGAACTCCAGTCCATGTATCTTGGGCTGCCCCTGACTGCCAGGTCCTTATAGACCATAGCCCCACATAATCAAGGTTATCGATAACTCAGCTACTCCTGATTTCAAAACCAAGTCGTTCCTACCCCCTGATAACGATCGACATGAACAAATTCCGATTTCCCAATAGCCTAAGGTCAGGAAGTGGTTCTAAAGTATTCATGGTGTCTGCTTAGAGGAGAGAAAGACTGTGCCCCGCCGACTATCCCGCAATTCATCTTTGTTTTCGCGTACGTCTCGTCGCCGTTTTTTGCAAGGCTCTGTAGCAGCCCTAGCTGGAGTCGGTCTGTCGAACTGTCGCCGTACCATTGGCGAGACCACCGAAACTCCCCCCAGTGCTGATACGACTGATTCAGCCCCAGCCTCTGGCACACTACACATTTATACGTGGGCTGACTATACAGACGATGAACTCGCTGCACAGTTCACGGAAGCCACTGGCATAGAAGTCAAAATCGACGTCTATGATTCCAATGAAACCATGTTGGCTAAGATGCAGGCCGGTGGTGGAGCGAACTACAGTTTGCTTTATCCGTCAGACTACATGGCCACTGAGATGATCGGTCTAGGTATGCTCACCGAATTGGATAAGTCTCGACTCGTAGGCTTAGACAAAATGCGGGAGAAGTGGAAGAGCCCTGTATACGATGAAGACAATACCCACAGCATTCCTTACAGCTGGGGCACCACAGGTCTACTCTATAACTCTGAAGTCCTGACTACAGCACCTACAGATTGGGATTATCTCTGGGATAACAGTGACGTCCTATCGCGCAAAATGACCATGCTTGACGATGTGCGCGAAACCATGGGGGCAGTGCTTAGCTCCTTGGGATATTCCTATAACGCCACTGACCCTGCCCAGCTAGAAGAGGCCTACCAGAAACTGCTTGAACTCAAGCCTTCTCTGGCATCATTCAAGTCATTTGGCTGGCAAGACGAACTACTGAGCGGTGACTTATTACTGTCCATGGTGTATTCAGTAGAAGGTATCCCAGTCAGTCTTGAAAACCCCAATTTCAAGTACGTGATTCCAGAAAGTGGCTCCTCGGTTTGGACAGACACCATGGTGATTCCCGCATCTGCACCCAATGTGGAGGCGGCATATGAGTGGATTAATTTCAACCTGCAGCCCCAGGTTTCAAAAGATACGGTAGAGCGTTTGTTCTTTGCCACGCCTAATGGAGAAGCGATGACGATGCTCTCCCAAGAGCTTCTGGACAATAAAAATTTATTCCCTCCCGAGGATATCCTAGCCAAGTGCGAAGGCATTGCTCCGGTTGGTGAGGCTAACGCCCTTTACGACGAGTACTGGACTAAAGTTACCAGCGCCTAAAGTAATGGATAGAGGCATTGGACCAACAGCGGCCTTACCAAAAGCCCTGAAGATGGCCACCATTGGACAGAAGCTCAGGGCAAGTGTAAGGCCGTTAGGATTATTAGGACCAGCAGGGATATGGCTGTTGCTGTTAATTGTGCTGCCAACCTTGCTGATTGGAGAGTTGAGCCTGGTACCCGGCCTGAGACCAGGCGAGGCAATTGAAGGTTATGGCCCACTCAACTATCTCAGAATTTTAGAACCTACTTATCTAAAGGTTTTACAGCGCTCAGCTACATTTGCAATGGGCACCACATTATTGTGCTTACTCCTGGGCTTTCCAGTGGCCTACTGGTTAGCCCTCATGGCACCTAAGCGATGGCGAAACTTGCTATTGGTGCTATTTATTTTGCCCCTTTGGACATCATCATTGCTGCGCACCTATGCCTGGATCACGCTACTCAGACGCTCTGGGGTGATTAACCTGGTCTTGAGCACCCTGGGATTACCAACTCAAGACTTGATGAATACACCCTGGGCCGTGTATATCGGCATGACCTATAGTTTTCTGCCCTATATGGTGCTAATTTTATATGCCTCTCTGGAGCGGTTAGATTTGCAGCTCCTGGAGGCAGCTGCCGACCTAGGCGCAAATCCACGCATAGCGTTTTGGCGCGTCACTGTGCCTCAAACCATGCCAGGAATTGCGGCTGGCTGCTTGCTGGTGTTTGTTACCAGCCTGGGTGATTTTGTGGTGCCCACGCTGCTGGGAGGTCCCAACAGCATGACTATCTCCCGATTGATCTATAACCAGTTTTTGGGAGTAGCTCGTAATTGGGGGTTTGGTTCTGCGCTGAGTATGGTGTTGATCTTGATGGTGAGCTTAGCGATCGCACTTTTACTCAAATATGGCGATCGCAACCCTGAGCTTTATTCATGAAACCTGCTGCCTCTACCCATCAGAAAACTGAACGCAAGCTCCCCTCATGGCAGGCTCTGCTGACCCTGGCCATGTATAGCTTTATGTACATCCCCATTATTATTTTGGGAGTGTACAGCTTTAATGAGTCGCGGTATGGCGCTATTTGGAAGGGGTTTAGCCTCACCTGGTATCGCAAGTTGCTAGGTGATGAGCGGCTGTTTTTTGCCCTGGGCGATAGTCTCAAAATTGCCCTGTGCGCTGTTGCGGTCTCTTCGGTGCTTGGCACGTTAATGGCTGTGGGGTTATCGAAGTATCGATTTCCAGGTAAATCGCTGTATACCGGGATTTCCTATTTACCGCTGATTATTCCAGATATTGCGATCGCAGTCGCTACACTGGTCTTCTTAGCATCTGTAGCCATCCCACTGAGTTTATGGACAGCCATAGCCGCCCACATGGTGTTCTGCTTGGCCTACATTGCCATCGTTGTCTCTAGCCGCCTCAAGGGATTAGATCCCAACCTAGAAGAAGCCGCCTTAGATCTGGGTGCCACCCCTACCCAAGCCCTAATCAAAGTCTTAATCCCGCAGCTAACACCAGCCATTTTGTCAGGGTGTTTGTTAGCCTTTGTTTTAAGCATGGACGACCTACTGATTTCTAGCTTCACCGCAGGTGGGGCAAATCCGCTACCAATTGAAATTTTCAGTCGTGTCAAAACTGGTATTAAACCTGACATCAATGCCTTGAGCGTGTTACTCATTCTCGTCTCAGGTTTGATTGCCGCACTCTCAGAGTATTTTCGCTGCAAGAGTGATAACGCCTAAAAATCTTCTGAATATACTTTTATTTAACTTGAATTAAATCACCTGAAAGCGTGCCAAGGATCACAGTTTTAGATACTAAAAATCACGGTGAAAACCTTGCCCAGAGAGCATATTAGGAGTAGACATAAAAGTTCTCTTCAAAGACTTTATAACTCACTAATTTCTGTTTCCTGTAGTTGTCCTTGGAGCCAATGCCATGCTAAACCACAAAGCTACGACTCAGTCCCTAGAGGGTCTCATGCAAACCATCCTCAATCGTCGCCGGATCAATCGCGAAACTCAACAGGCACTGATGGCATCACTGCTCGGCAAATCACAACTCAACAGCCATGAACAGGCACAGGTACAAAAAATCTTTGAGGCGATCAGTCAAGGTCGCCTACGCGTGATTGACTAAACTCAGACCTAGGCTTGATCGCTTTCCTGACTCTCTTCATCCTTAGCTTCCACATCGGGTATAAAGTCAGGACGTGCCGCATCTTCCCAACCTGGAGGACGCTTGGAGTTGTACCAAGCGAGCGAGCCAATCACAACAGCAGCAATAAAGCCAACTACGTAAACTAATTGAAAATAATACATGGGGATGCCCGATGCACCTACTTCCCCGAACAAAAATGCCATAAACCAGCCTAACCTCTTCTAATATGCTTACGTGATACAAACGCGCAAAAAACGCAACGCATCTAAGCAATTATTTACATTTTATATTTTACTCCGCAGACGCTCCTGAATCCACTGGACTTGGCGCTGGCGCGACTGGAGCTGGGGCCGCCGGGGCCGCCGGAGCTGGGGCCGGAGCCGCTGGAGCTGAGGGTTCTGGAGTTGGGGCCGGAGCAACAGGAGCAGGCTCTGGCGCAATCGGCGCGGGGGCAGCCACTGGCTCAGGGTCAGATGACGTAACCGCTGGAACAGCAGGTGCTGGGGCCGGGGCCGGAGCAACAGGAGCGGGAGCTGGGGCCGGACGACTGCTACGACCCACTTCCGGTTGTCTTCTTGGATTTGCAGGCTCGGAAGACGCCGCTGGAGCTGAATTTTCTACGGGTGCAGGTTCTGAACGCTGTGGGGGGGAAGCTTGGGGCTCAGGTTCACTCGAAGAACGGCTGCCTGCCTTGTCTGCCACAACTTTTCTTGGTTTTATGGGTTTTGCCTCAATTGACCCCTTCCGACCTGACAAACGGGGTAGTTCTGGGAATTTTTCCACTGGCAGATCTTCAATGAATTGAGAAACAAACTGCCGCCAGGCGTAAGCTGCTGTACTACTTGCCCCGCGAGTGGGGCTACTATCATCATTACCAAACCAAACACCCACCACCAGCTGAGGCGTAAAACCGATAAACCACAGATCTCGATTTTTCTCAGAGGTTCCTGTTTTCCCTGCTATTTGTCGACCACTAATATAGGCGTTGCTACCAGTGCCACCTTCAACCACACTGCGCATCATCCAGGTCATGATGGCAGCGGAGGTTTCATCAATGGCCGCCTTAGGCTCATCGACAAACTCATACAGCACTTCGCCAGTACGGTTGGTGATTCGCTTAATGCCGTGGGCATCCACATATTTGCCATTGGCAGCTAATGTACCGTAAGCATTTGTAAGCTCCAGCAGATTCACCTCTGAAGACCCTAAAGCTAAGGAGTAAGCGGGCAATAAATCTGATTTAATGCCCATCCGTTTAGCTAAAGCAATCACGGGTTCAAAGCCAACTTCCACCAGAACCTTAACAGCCACGATATTAATGGAGGATGCTAACGCCCTGCGGAGTTCAACATTACCGCTAAAGCGATCGCCGTAGTTTTTAGGCTCATAACCATCGACAACATAGCGGGCGTCAACATAGCCCTTATAGGGAGACATGCCGCTTGCGATCGCAGCACTATAAACAAATGCCTTAAACGTAGAACCAGGCTGGCGCTGAGCTTGAGTAACCCGATTAAACTGACTGTCCTCGAAGTCAGTGCCACCCACCATGGCATGGACCTGACCAGTCTTAGGATTCAGCGCAACAATTGACCCTTGCTCAAAGCGCTGCCAGCCACTATATTCCTCCAAGACTTCTTCCAGTGTGGTTTCAGCCGCCCGCTGCCATTTAGGGTTCAAGCTAGTTTCCACCACTAGACCACCTGCTTCAATCTCGTCTTGAGAAATCAGCTGAGGCAATTGCTTCTGCACATAAATAGTGAAGTAGGGAAACTCACTATAGAGAAACTTAGGCTCGTTGGGCGTAGTCGTTACTTCACTCTCATAAGCTGTATCAGCCTGGGCCTGAGAAACCACCCCATTTTCCAGCATCCGACTAATGACTTTATCCCGTTGCTGACGGGCCGCCGCCTCATCCACCAGCGGCGAGTAAAAGCTGGGAGCAGGAGCCATACCTGCAATCAGAGCAATTTCCGAAACCGTCAGCTCTTCAACCGTCTTACCAAAATAAATCCAGGCAGCATCGGCCACGCCGTAGGCACCTGCCCCTAAATACACCAGATTTAGGTAGCGCTCTAGGATTTTCTCTTTGCCTAATTCTTGCTCTAATTTATTGGCAAGTAAGGCTTCTCGAAACTTTCGCTGAAAGCTCCGGTCTTGGTCCAAAAATATGATCCGGGCGACCTGCTGCGTAATTGTGCTGGCCCCTTCTAACAACTGCCGATTACGCAGGTTAGAGTTAATGGCCCGAGCAATACCCTTGTAGTCAATGCCATTGTGCTCGTAAAACCGACGATCTTCAGAGGCAATAAACCCCTGGACTAACGTATCCGGAATATCGTCAAACTCCAGATATTCCTGGGTCGCCGGACCAATTTTTTGAAGAACACTACCATCATTCGCCTTGATAGTGATGGTACCCGTACGCTCAAAGGTCAAAGCATCAGACACATTGGGCAAATTGGCATCGGCTTCTTGCCAAAATCGATAGCCACGGGCTGCTGGCCCAGCTATACCAGCTCCTGCCAACAGCGCCAGCCAAAACAAAACGCTCTTATAGAGAGGCTTAGGCCGTTTCTGTTTAGCAACTTTAGTAGCACCTACAGAAGCTGTTTTAACCCGATCGTTTTTGACTTTGCCAATCCAATTAGCCACGTTAAAGAAACCCTACCTAACCCATTTTTGAGAATGGTTACCTTGTTAGCACCCGTCGGTTCGCTTTGCGATGAGAATTTGCACCTGAAACTAACAAAACCTGGTTGATATATCTTGACACACCTCCAAAAAGGCTATCAGAATCTGACCTAACTCACCAAATAATCAGTGTGGCCAAGCGCCAAACCCAAAATCAGCATACCAATGACTAAAAATGGCTGAGCACTTGCCTGATATTTCACGTCATTAGCCAACGGATCCCGCAGAAAATACATGTCTTGAAAGGTTATTTGCGGAATAATCATCAAGATTAACAGCACTGCATAGAGGTTCTTGTGAATAGCGATCAGGTAAGCGGCCATTCCGCCTTGGAAAATATCGATCATTAGGACACAGATCCAAGCGGCAGTCCCCACACCAAACATCACTGGTAAAGACTTAAGCCCTAGAGCCTCGTCACCCTCAACACTCTTAAAGTCATTGACAACAGCAATCCCTAGACCAGCCATGCTGTAGAGCAATGTCAGCACGACTACAGTGGGATTAAGCTGACCAAACAGAGCATGCCCCGCCCACCATGGCAAAGCAATGTAGCTAGCACCTAAGGCATAGTTACCCAGCCAACCATTCTGCTTGAGCTTAAGCGGTGGAGCAGAGTAGATATATGACACAAATGAACCGCCTATTGCCAGCGCTGTCAAAATCGGAAAATCATGACTTGCCCAACGGTCCAAACCGTAGGCGACTGCCATTCCCCCCAGCAACAACACCCAAATTTGCAGCTGCACCTGCCCGAGGGCAATTGCCCCAGAGGGGATAGGACGATAAGGCTCGTTAATGGCATCTAGCTCTCGATCGTAATAATCGTTGATGGTCTGGGTATACCCTGTCAGCAGAGGTCCTGCCATCAACATACAGGCCAGGGATGCCAACACATGGTCCACACTCCAAACAAAATGTCCTGATGAGGCTGCACCACAAAGGACGCCCCAAATCAGAGGAATCCAGGTGATTGGCTTCATTAACTGCAGACGAATTTTCCAAATAGACGTTTCACCATCGGCGGCACCTTTCATCCCCAATAGCTGACGAGCCTTGGAACCTTCTGATGCTGCCGATACCTGGTCATCGGCGCTGGACGTTACTGGAGAAGAATTGTCAGCCATAGCTTCGAAGGTATTAGCAGTGGTATTAACGAAAAAAATGATTAAAACCTTACCCAAAGGTCAAGATGAGATAGCCAGATTGAAACTTAGCTCCAGTCACCGAACGACCGTTCAAAGACTTCGGCAGGCTTAAGTTCCGACGCTGGTCCCCAGCTTCAATGGTGACTTCTGGGCCATATTGAGTGAGCTGAATCTGTTTTTTATCAAAGCTTGGTAAAAACAGACGGACGGTATTACTAGATAAATCAACCTCTACAGGGGCTGGCACTGAAGGAGCCGCCATATAATCTGGCAAAGAATTCATCAAAGACTGCCAGTCGCTGGACTGAGGCAACGTATGGACCGGCAAAGGCTCAAAATCTTGAATAGTATCAGCCCGATTCAGCAAGACTCCACCCACAGTCATTTCTATTTGCTGAGCGGCCCCCCAAAGGTAGCGGGCAGTTGCGATCGCAACCTGCTCACCGGTAGATACCAGATAAGCTCGCACTCGCATCGGGTCTTTAACGGCAGCAATTCCCTTAACTACCATATTTGTACTTTCCGCCACCTGGGGCTGGTCAAATAAATCACCAGCCACACCACCGCTAAGCACTGCACCAGCAATGGGCTGCACAAAGGGCATTACCGATTTAGAGAATTGTGATTCCTGGAATACTTGCTTGAATCGGCGGAAATACCAGTCTATGCCCGCTGGCATCCCCCACATTCGTAGACTCGCCTGATTTCCTGGGCCATCATGGACGATGACATCATAATCGCTGCTGGCATCGTATTCCCGCAGCGCATTGAGGGTAAGCGCCTGGTCCATCCCTGGCAACAAACTCAGCTCTTGACCATATACGGCTTTGAAAAAGGGATCTCTTAGATATTGGGCTTCAAGCTTTTTCAACTGCTCCCAATTTTGTCCCAGGAGCTGTGTAAATTGCAGCTGAACCACCGATAAAGTCGGAGACACTGGCTGAGGGGCAGCTGTAACAGCATGACCTAAAAGCAGACCAAACCCTGGCCCAGCATCTTCAGTGACCAGCAACACACGCTGACCCTGGGTCGATAGTTTTTTGGCGGTTGCGATCGCAGATGTTGAGCGACCACTGCCTCCCTTGCCTAAAAACGTAAGAATTAGCGCCATCAGTGATAAATACAGAACTAGCGGGTTATCTGAACAACTCCAATTAGGGGCACTTATTTCTAGGTGCCCCCTATGTAATAGTCAAACAGACATACTCAACAACGGTTTAAGTCGTTTGCTTCAGTTCATCTTCAAAAAACCAGCTAGAAAACTGATCTGAAAACTCAACTACAACGCCCACACCACTGCCATCAACCATTTTGAACTGAGTAATCGTGCCCTCTTGCCCTAGACGCTTGGCAACGTTATCAGACACTCGATCTCTTACACGTACAACTTTTACCTTTTGTCCGATATCCAAAGCCATACTCCAAGACTCTCCTCTCTGGGTAAGATTGACAAATATTAAGAATTAAAACTAATCCTCAGTCTATCAGTGTCTTGCTCTTTGTAAGCTATCCTGAAGAACTGTTGCTGGAGCCATCCCAGCGAGCACTCTATAATTTTTTATCTACTTTACGGAAGCACCTATGCTGGCTAAGCGAATTTTGCCCTGTCTTGACGTCAAAGCAGGTCGCGTTGTGAAAGGCATTAATTTCGTAGAGCTGAAGGATGCAGGCGATCCAGTTGAGCTCGCTCAAGCCTATAACGCAGCAGGAGCCGACGAGCTAGTCTTTCTGGACATTACAGCCACCCATGAAGATCGCAACATTATTTTTGATGTCGTCTATCGGACTGCAGAGCAGGTTTTTATTCCTCTGACCGTAGGGGGCGGCGTCAATTCGGTTGAAACCATCAAGGCCCTCTTACGAGCTGGAGCAGATAAGGTCAGCATCAACTCTGCCGCCGTTCGTAATCCTGACTTTATTCAAACAGCCAGCGATCGCTTTGGTAGTCAGTGCATTGTGGTTGCCATTGATGCCAAACGCCGCTCTGATCACTCAGGGTGGGATGTCTTTGTGCGGGGTGGTCGAGAAAATACTGGGCTAGATGCGATCGCATGGGCTCAAGATGTTGTCGCCCGAGGTGCTGGCGAGCTGCTGGTGACTAGTATGGATGCTGACGGCACTAAAGCCGGATATGACTTAGATCTGACCCGCACCATCGCTGAAGCAGTGAACGTTCCAGTGATCGCATCAGGGGGGGCTGGCACCTGTGAACATATTCATGAAGCACTAACCAGCGGTCAAGCAGAAGCGGCCCTACTGGCATCCCTGTTACATTACGGTGAGCTTACAGTCGCAGAAATTAAAACTCATTTAGCAGAAAAAAACGTAACCATCAGGCCCTAAAATCAGATTCGAGTCCTCGAAAACCTTATACATCAGACACTTCAACCAATTCTTTCGGACTTATAAAATATTGCCGTTAGACAAGGCGCTTTTATGATAGCTCTGTTACAATATGTAAAAGATAATAGTAAATCTTTAAGGCCTACTTACTTTTTAATCGATGACTCTTCTCATAATAGCCATCGTTACCGGTTTAGTTTTTTGGGCCCTACGTCTCATGGATAGGGCTTTAGTCAGCCAAGAGTTCTCTCTAATGCTGGCAGGTTTTTTGGTAGCTTCCGCTGCCGCCGCCATGGTCGGTGTTTACTTTCTTATGAGCGATTACATGGTGTACATGCACCAGAGTGAGCTTTTATTTCAAGACCAATATCCGTCTGGTTTTCTAGTATTGGATGAACAGATACCGTCCTTAGATGCTGAGCTGTACTCACTTGATGTAGCGAGCTTACCTAAGTAGCAGCCTTAATACTGTTACTTGAATAGTTCTGACCAGGTAGCTGGCCCAACGACACCATCCACCTCTAAGCCAACTCGACGTTGAAACTCTTGTACTGCTTCCTCTGTGAGAAAACCAAACACACCATCAATAGGCCCTTGGTAGAGATTGAGGTCAGCCAAACGATTTTGTAAACGGCTAACATCAACTCCAGAATCATCTAGCTGCAAAATTGGCACATTGCCTGCCGTCGCAACGATGGTGTCTTCAGCCGATGAATCGTCATTGCCATCATCATCTGACACGGTTGCTGTCTCGTCAGTTGCGTCTGCGGAAACCTGCGGTTCGATAGGCTCTGTCAAATTTTCTGGTGTAGGCAATAACCGACGCCATGTTAAAGGTCCAACCAACCCATCCGCAGTCAATCCCGCATCGGTTTGAAATTGACGAACAGCCTCCAGGGTCATCTGTTCATAGGTACCATCTACAGCACCGGAATAGTAACCCATCAGCGCTAACATCGCCTGCACTCTTTTGACGTCAGAACCTGTACTGCCCGGTCCTAAAACCGAACCTGCTTGTTTGAGGGAAGCAGGTTCGGCAGCATTCAATTCATCGCTTTGCTCTGGGGATGAACCCTCTATTTCCGCCAATACACCTGTTGACATCAATCCCACAACAGCTGCTGACAAACAAAGATTAGAGATCGTAAATAAGCCCCAACGTTTCATGTGAAGAGATCACCATAATGTGTGGCATGGGCATAGACCAATCAAGTTTAACGCCCAGTCAAAGTTAAACAATACGATGGCACAGCATGCTGATTGCGTCCAGATAAATTGATATTTCTAGGTATTAGACATAAGCCCTGTAACGTCATTGGGTTCATTACAATCTGCTCAGTCTTACTCCAGAGAAACTATGCCGACTACATCAATCGCCGCTAAATTTCACGGGAGTCTGATGGGAGCTTATCTAGGCCATAGCTATGCAGCTGGTTATCGAGGCCCGTGGCTGCCTCTCCATGAGAGCCCCCTCTATCAATCATGGCTGCACGGTACACAGCAAAACCTATTGCCGCCAACACCCACAGATTCTAATCTGCTCTTAGGGCTGCCCTGGTTGTTACATCATCACGATAACAGCGGTGCCCGTCATCGTTGGCTAGTGCAAACCATAGAGTCAGGCAATCACACCGAGGCCATAAGTGTGGCTGAGACGATGGCCACTCTTGGCATATTGGGTGACTGCTTAGCATGGCTCCTACACTACAATCCAGTCACTCAACACTCGCCTCCATTGCTGAGTCAGCACCTCAGCCAACAGCTATCCGACTATCCAGCCAGTCTTGTGCCCCAAGCCCAGCAAATCATCGAGTGCTTAGATCACCCGTCACCCACACTCAATCTTGAAGCGCTGGATCCTCAGCCCCCGGAGATCATGGTATTAGCCATCAAACAATCCCTAAGTTACCGAGAAAATTTGGCCTTAGCGATCGCACACCCAGACATCGTCACACCAATACCAGCAATGATTGGCTGTTTACTTGGCGCTTGGGGCGGTATATCGGTTATTCCAACTAGGTGGATACTGACAATCCCCCCTGAGCAAAGACATTCCCTTAAGCAAATTGCTAGCAAACTCTATCGCCATTGGGCTGGTATTGCTAATATTTCAGCCAACTGCGAAGTATTCCCCCTAGATTTATAGGCTCTGCCCCCTCTCTTAAAATAGAGCTAGCTATAATAGCTGCATGGGTATGCTGAGCATCTTCCAACACAGTTGCCCATTCAAGCTGAGGATGAAAAGAGTGGTACGCTTAGGCGACTGCTTATTCAAAGTTAGTAACACTGACCGACTCAGATTGGCACAGTGTTGTTTAGGGTGCATGTTCAGTACTGAATCGTAGGATTCAAATGCGTTCTTTTAGACAATGTATGGGTAATTATTAGCTCAACAGCATCTATAAGAATATGGCCAACGTTCTAGTTAATGAGCCCTAATAAACCAAAGCGTTGACTGTTGATTGTTTGAGACATCTAGGGTACTTCCAGGGGCAATTTATTGTCCTCCATCACCTTTATCAGGTGTCTAACGCTATTAGGCCACTAAATCAGCGGTGTTTCACACCCGTAGCTCATAATGGCAGCCTTGGTTTTTGAGGCCTTTCATGCAGTCGGTGACATTCATGGTCAAAGCAGTTTGGCAACGTTTGCGTACTTCGGTTGGCTGGTGCAAAACTCAGTTACCTCAAGTTTCGACGTCTTTGCGTCAAAGATCTAATACATCAATCCGTCAGTCTACCAAGTCAGGCAATGATTCGACGGGTCGTTACGTTATTTCCCGTCACAACCCCTTCAACCAAACTCAAATTGCCATTGTATTCACAGTGTTGCTGCTGACAGCCATACTGGGTCAGCGATTTTATAACCAACCGGCATTGACTGTAAGCACTATCGCCGCCGACACCTTCATAGCGCCCTACAACGCGACTTTGCCAGACATGATCACCACTGAGGCCAACCGCCAAGCGGCCCGCAGTGGCTCCATTATTGTTTTGCAGGTTGATCAAGCAAAGACAAAAGCGATTCTAGAAGAAGCCAATGGCATCTTGAGCCAGGGTAGTACGTTACGGCAGCAAGCTGGTGATATCCCTTATATTTCAACAGCTCAATTATCAACCAGAACCCAGCAACATCTACGCCAAACCACGTCAGAGGAGTGGAAGGAAATTTGGAGTTTGGCTCAGATTTCCACACTGACAAGCAGTGTCTTACAACAGGGAACCAATGGCGCACTACAAGGACGTCTCAATAATTTAGAAACGAATCAGCGTATTGCCCTCAACGAGCTATTACGCCTAAGAGATCGCACCTCTCCCCAGTCCATGGCGGCTGTACGGAGTCAGGTGGATGCTAATCGACAACAGTTAGCAGCCACTAAACCCAAACTACAGAGTCTGACGACTCGTGATGGTGGTCAGCCATTAGACACCAGACTTTTTGATTTAAGTGAGCCTAGTTGGCAAGCTGTTCAAACCACCTGCCGCTTAGTCTTAAATCGAATGCTGGCCCAAGGTATTCATGAAGGTACACCGATCGCACTATGGCAGCAGGCCATCGAGACTCAGCTCCAAGGGACCTTAAATTTGGCAGAGTCTACTACTCTCAGTCGTGATGATCTGCTAACTCAAGAAACCATCGCCAAGGAAATCACCGCCAAGATCATTAGCTCTGTTTTACGCCCTAATCTGATTGAGGATCAAGAACAAACGCGTTTACGGGCTGAACAGGTAGAAAATGAGGTCCAAACGGTTACTGTATCTATTGAGCAGGGTGACGCGATTGTCGAAAAAGGAGAGGCCATCACCCAAGGAGATTTTGTCTTGCTGGATCATTTTAATATGACCCAGCGACGCATTAACTGGTTAGGGTTTGCTGGCTTTGGTGGATTAGTGAGTGTCGGTGTTGGCTTATTGCTATGGATCGACCATTGGCAAGCAGGGGGGCTACGGCAGCGCGATCATCTATTGGTGCTGTGTCTCATTGTCAGCGTCGCTGTGTTAATGGCCCTGAGAATACCTGGCTTAGGTTTACCAGCTGTTGGCCTATTACTGGGTAGCTTTTATGGCTACATTTTGGGAGCAGTCACCATTGTCCTATTGGTGATTCTATTACCAGTAGGGGGCTCAGTCGCCGTTTTACCTCTATTTTCAGCAGCCTGCGCAGCGTTGGTAGGGGCATGGATTGCACCACGGTTGCGATCGCGCGAAGAATTTGCCCTACTAGGTGGTGTGGTCGGTCTCACCCAAGGCGTCATCCACCTAGTCCTGACCCTAATGTTCAACAGTGTCGCCGCCTCCCTTTGGTACACCGTCATTCGTGATTCAGCGCTATTTGGGGTCTACGGTATCGCCTGGAGTATTGTTGCTCTAGGGGTAAGCCCCTATCTAGAGTCAGTATTTGATGTCGTCACCCCCATCCGTCTGGCTGAATTATCCAACCCCAATCGTCCTCTCCTCAAACGTCTAGCGGCGGATGCCCCTGGCACATTTCAACACACCATGTTTGTGGCTAATTTGGCAGAGGCTGCTGCCCGGGCCTTGGGTCACAATGTTGAGCTGGTCCGTGCAGGGACGCTTTATCACGACATTGGCAAGATGCATGATCCTCTAGGATTCATTGAAAACCAGATGGGAGGGCCTAACAAACATGACTTGATCGACGATCCATGGGTCAGCGCTGACATTATCAAAAAGCACGTAACAGAAGGGTTAGTCATGGCTCGTAAACATCGACTCCCCAAGGCCATTCAGGCCTTTATTCCTGAGCATCAGGGAGCCATGCTGATCAGCTACTTCTACTATCAGGCCCAGGAAATTGCCAAGGAAAATACCGAGATGGAGATCCGCGAAGAAGACTTTCGCTATGATGGCCCGATTCCCCAATCTCCTGAAACCGGCATTGTCATGCTGGCAGATTCATGTGAAGCGGCATTGCGATCGCTCAACAAAGAAGCCTGTGCCGAAGAAGCCTATGCCATGGTGAACAAAATTCTTCGCGCTCGCTGGAAAGATAAACAGTTAATTGACTGCTGCCTCACCCGGAAAGACATGGACATCATCGCCAATGTATTTGTGCAAGTGTGGCAGCAGTTCAACCACAAACGCATCGCCTATCCCAAAGGCGCACTAGCCGCAAGGTAAGGCTGGCTAGGAAATGGTATAAGCCCTTAGCGCTCTTGACTCACCTGCATCTGACGCCTCAACCGTTGCCCCAAAATGCCGTACTTAGGTGCAAACACCATGGCTAAACCAAACAGCACAGTCATTAGAACAACAATGCTGCCCCCCGTCGAAACATCCAGGTGATAACTCAGATAGGTACCTAAAACACAGGAAAGTACACTGGTAGCAACTGAGATAGCTAGCATATGGTCAAACCTATCGGTGAGTAGATAGGCTGTGGCTCCTGGTGTCACTAGCAGGGCAACCACCAAAACAATGCCTGCCGTTTGCAAGGCTGTAACAATAGTCAGCGCTAGCACCGACAGCAGCGTATAGTACATCAGCTGAGTGTTGAGACCAATGGCTTTAGCATGGTTAGGGTCAAAACAAAAAAGCAGCAAATCCTTACGGCGCAGCAGAATGATCACTAATGTGACGATACCTGCCATTAAGGTTTGCACGATATCTGACCGGGAAATCCCCAACACATTGCCAAACAAAATATGAAACAGGTCTACATTGCTCGGGATTCTGGTAGCTAATACCAGCCCAAAGGCAAAGAAACCAGTGAAAATCACGCCAATGACGGCATCTTCCTTAAGTCGCGTTTGGGATTTTACATAGCCGATGAGCACCGTGGCCCCAAACCCAAAGATAAAAGCCCCCAAGGCAAAGGGCAGTCCGATAGCATAGGCCACTACTACACCTGGTACTACTGCATGGGAAACCGCATCACCCATTAGAGACCAGCCATTGAGGGTGATGTAGCAAGACAATACGGCACACACGACACCAACAAAGGCACTGACCCACAGTGCTTTAACCATAAAGCCAGCCTGGAGTGGCTCGCTGACCCACTGCCAAAGGGGGCTTAAGACTGCTCCACTGATAGCCCATAGATTACTCATAGCGTTGTCTAGATGAATTTACCTTGGATAAACTGCTCAATGGCAAACCGCCAAAGGTCATGGACAGGTTTTCTTCAGTGAAGGTATCGGCGGTGGTGCCTTCGGCAAGAACAGTCTGGTTAAGCAGGATGGTGCGATCGCAAAACGTAGAAATCGACGCCAAATCATGGGTAGATACTAAAATCGTGTGTCCCTCTTCACGTAATTGCAGCAGCAGATTGACAATCCGCTTTTCCGTCTTCACATCTACCCCAGTGAACGGTTCATCAAGCAAAATCACCGGGCTATTTTGCGCCATCGCCCGCGCCAAAAATGCTCGTTTTTTCTGCCCCCCCGACAATTCGCCAATCTGTCGCTGACTAAAATCGGCCATACCCACACGGTCTAAACTCTCCGCCACCTGTCGACGATCCTCACGCCCAGGAATGCGCAACATATTCATGTAGCCATAACGCCCCATCATCACCACCTCCGACACACTCACCGGAAAATTCCAGTCCACATCGTCTGATTGGGGGACATAGGCCATGAGCTGACGCTTTTGCGCCATTTTTACGGAAAGGCCGTCAATATGTACTCGTCCTTGATTGGGGTTGAGAAACCCCATGATGGTTTTGAACAGCGTGGATTTGCCCCCACCGTTGGGGCCAACCAAGCCCGTAATCGTGCCAGGGTGGACATAACAGCTAGCGTTGTACAAAGCCAGGTGGGCATTGCTGTAGGTAACACTAATGTTCTCGACAGTGATGCCAAAAGGATCTGATCGCATCGTTGGCTAAGGAGTAAAGGACAGAGTAGGGTGGGCAATACCCACCAAAACCTATTGCATGTGAATCATATTGATGGGGCAATGCCCACTCTAGAAATTTCCTGGGATGAGAAAGCTATCGGCCCATAGCCAAAACATTATGGTGATAGCAGTCCTTCGCTAATCACCTGCACGTCATATGCCAAAAGGTCTAAAAACGTAGGGACAGGACCATCAGCCGTAGACAGCGAGTCAACATATAAGTTGCCACCGAACTTAGCCCCAGTGGCCCGAGCCACCTCTCGTTGCCCCTCATCACTAACGGTGCTTTCACAAAAAACAGTTGGAATATCGTTAGCTTGAACATCTTCAATCACCCCCTGAATTTGCTTAGGGGTGGATTGCTGTTCAGCATTTATGGGCCAGAGATAGACTTCTTGTAGACCGTAATCACGGGCTAGATAAGAAAACGCACCTTCACAACTCACCAGATAACGCTGGTCAACCGGCACCTGAGCTAAATTGACCTGTAACTTTTCATCAATAGCTTGCAGCTGTTCGCTGTAAGCGGCAGCATTGGCGTTGTAGATTGATTCGTTTTCAGGGTCAAGTTCTACAAACGCCTGGCGAATATTTTCCACATATATCAGTGCGTTTTGAGGAGACATCCATGCATGGGGATTTGGTTTATCGGCATAAGGACCTTCCGAAATAGCAATCGGTTCAATCCCTTCCGTCAAAATCACCGATGGCACATCCTGCACGTTTCCCAAAAACTGCTCAAACCAGCGCTCCAGATTCATGCCGTTATAAAAAATGAGATCAGCATCCTGGGCTTTGGTTAAATCACTAGGTATCGGCTCATATCCATGGATTTCTGCGCCAATACGGGTGATAGATTCCACCCGCAGCGCATCCCCAGCTACGTTCTGGGCCATATCTGCCAAGATTGTAAACGTTGTCAGTACAACTTTTTGATCGTCAGCAGTCGTGTTTTCAGAGGTCGGAGACTCCTGACCACAGGCGGTCACGCCCAACAAGACCGTCATACTAGATGCCCAAAACACTCTGGATGATAGAGACTTAAATCGATGCACCCACTGTTCATTGATCATGATCCATTGCTGGTGGGATTGCCCCACTCTCTTATTTCATAATTACTTCACTTTTCATAATTATCTCATAATTCAAGGGCGCTGTGGAGATTTGAAGCTTAAAATCCGATTAGACCTTTGCAGCAAAATTTATTGGGACATTGCATTTCAGCGACTGCTACTAGCCGACGAGCATGGGCAATAACCAAGTGCAGCACCTATCAGATGCCAAGATAGCTTTTAACAGAGTTTTGCAAGATTTCTACCAGCTCTGCATCCATAAACTGATATTCATCTGGAATATCAAGTACATGGATAGTCTTGTGGCTCATCAATCGAGGAAATTCAGCCTTGAGTTTATCTTTGTGCTTTTGCTCCATGGCAAAAATCGTATCTGCCCATTGGATATCCTTGGCTGAAACTGTTTTACGGGCTCTAGGGCTAGTACCCGCTGATCGGACATAAATACCTGGCTGTTTTGACCAAACCTTCTCAGCAGTAGGGCTACGCCATTGATTACGACTACAGATGAACAAAATATTCATGTCATCTAGGTCAGGAGAACGGGGTCATGATTGGTGTTATGAGATCAAGGTGTAGACATGTTTGCAGCGATTTTAGAGTGCGATCGCAATGCCAGTGTCTTCGGTACAACAACCTGAAATTCACTGCCCTGACCCAATACAGAATTGCAGCGCAACTCACCACCATGCTGGTCTACAACAATTTGATGACTGATAGCTAAACCCATCCCAGTTCCATAACCCACAGGCTTGGTCGTGAAAAAGGGATCAAAAATTTGCTGCTGTAAGGCCTTCGGAATACCTGTGCCATTATCAGCAATAGTGATCACAACATACTCTGGCTGATCCTCGGTTGTAATCGTAATGTTGCCTGATTCGTGAGTCTCCAAGGCATCAATAGCATTATTGAATAGGCTCAAGAAGACCTGGTTCAAAGCCCCTGCATAGCATTGAATTTTAGAGACATTACCATAGCGCTTATCCACCAAAATCTTGGGACGTCTAGCAGTCATATTTAAACGATGTGCCAGCATCATCAACGTATTATCCAATCCCCTATGGATATCGACAGTTTTCACATCTGATTCACCAAAGCGGGCAAATTGTCTCAAGGACTGCACAATCTCTCGAATGCGTTCTGTACCAGTTGTGATGGAGCCAATTAATTTTGGAAAATCTTTCCTGATGTAGGCGATGTCTGCATCCTCGACATCTTTTTGCATTTCAGGTGGCAGCTCAATTGCCTGTGATTGGTAGTGGCTAATCACCAGTAACAAATCTTCCACATACTCTATGGCATGTTCAAGGTTGCCATAAATAAAACCAACGGGATTATTGATCTCATGGGCAATACCAGCCACTAACTGCCCTAACCCTGCCATTTTCTCACTTTGCAATAGCTGAGCCTGAGCCTGCTTCAGTTCGTTTAGTGCTTTTTCCAGTTGACCGGCAGTTCTACGGGCCTCTAATTCGGACGCCATCAGAGCCGCTTCTGATTCCTTACGCTCGGTGACATCCCTCACCATGATGGTCAAAAAGTTGGCGGACCTTAATTGAGAATCAGTGACCAAAACTTCAATGGGGAATCGTCGGCCCTGATTGTGTATGCCAATCGCCATGTAGGCCTCGCCTGTACGGCAACCCTGTTGCAAAAACTGTTGCAGGGATTGAAAAGCGGCATCTTGGGACTGCACCAAATCTGTCTCAATCAAAGTAGTTAGGGATTGCCCAATCGTCTGTAACCAGTGGCCACCAAAAATTTTTTCAACAGCCGGATTCGTGCTCTGAAGGATCAAGGTGTCAGGATCAACCGTCAAAATGCCATCCGCTGCAGTCATGATAATTGCATTGGTTCTGGCGGTAGATCGATCTAGTGCATCAACCACCTGGTTATACCAACGGCTAATTTGACCAATTTCTGTCAACGCACTGACTGTCACCCGTCGCTGTAAATTACCAGTTTTCGCATGGGTTTGCATAGTTTCAAATAAGTTCTGAAACTCATTACGCGCACCATGCTCTGACACATTTAAGCCAATGTACTCTTGCTTCAGGGATACCCGTAGCGACGCATACCGATTAAGCAGTAATAAGACTAGCAACGTTACAGTGAACGACCATAGTCCACAAGCCAAAACGCCTGAACACTGAGCAATAAATTGCTCCAAGCGGTTCAGCCCAGTGTCTAATCGCCCTAAATCACCAAATAATGCAACGGCTAATGTTCCCCAAATACCTGGGCCAAGATGTACAGGAATGACCCCGACTGCATCGTCAATGCGCAGTTTGTCTAGGAGGGCGTCAACGCCTAACATCACCAATCCACCCATGCCTCCAATCAGCACTGCGCTGCTCAAAGACACAGCATGACAACTGGCCGTAATCGATACTAGGCCCGCAAGAGAGCCATTCATCACGGCCTTAAACGGCAAATGGTTCTTTTGCACCATGAGAGACCATGTCAAAGGAGCAGTCAATCCCGCCGCCCCTGCTAACAAGGTGTTTACCAAAATTCTTGGGACCTGATCATTGAAAGCAAGGGTACTGCCGCCATTGAATCCAAACCAGCCAAACCACATCAGTAGCGCGCCTAAAAAAGCTAAGGGCAGATCTGAACTGGGGGCTTGCTGATCAAAGTTTTGTCGAGAAAAGCGACCAAGACGCGGACCGATGACCAAAACTGCAGCCAGGGCAACCCACCCACCTAAACTATGGACAATCGTAGACCCTGCAAAATCGACAAAGCCTTTTTTGCTTAACCAACCAATTGCAACTGATTGATTTAAACCACCCCAGACCCAGTGACCAAATACTGGATACACCAACCCGGATATCAGTACAGCGCTGAATAGATACCCTCGAAATGTCATGCGCTCAGCCACTGCTCCTGAGACGATAGTGACAGCAGTGCTGCAAAACATTGCCTGAAATAGAAAGAAAATAAGAGGCCAACTATCCGCTTGGTTAAACTCAGGCAAAAAGTCACTAAAACCCCACCAGCCATGCATAGAGGTGCCAAACATCAAGCCGTAGCCAAAGGCCCAAAACATCATGATTGATAGGCCAACATCCGCAATATTTTTAATGGCAACGTTGATGTTGTTTTTGCGACGAGTGGAACCAGCCTCTACACACAAAAAACCCGCTTGCATCAGAAACACTAGGCTAGCGCTCACAATCACCCATAGTGCATCCAATGACAGCGACATGGTTCTGAAAAGCTAACTGTATAAATACAAATTTCCCCTTGACAGCCTGAGCATCCGGAGACTAACTGGCTTTTAATACTTATGGCTGAGTTCTGGTATCGTACACTTCAATATATCCACCAGCTCTAGCTCCATAAGCAGATTATAGTCAACATCGTTGGTCAAATCGTTATTCTGCATGAGGACCGTAACACAGTCTTTTGCGCAGGGCCTAACGGTTACTACAAAAGCAAAAAACGAAGTAATCCTAAGCCACTATTAGCTAGGACTTTTTTACGCTGTCACTAGCTCAGGATTATGGATTATGGGCTCAAATCGCAACAACATAAGTTGTGCAGGCTCTAAGCCTAAAGATTCATAAGTGCGGCCGTTGCGATCGCTAAACTCAACTTCATAAGCCGAGCCATCAGCCAATATTTCTACAACCGTACCTACCTGTCCTCGCCACAAATTATCCTCAGGCAGGTCAACTGTTAAAGCAACCATATCAAGTAGCTTGATTGTATTAATATCCATTCAATCACCCCACCTACGATAGAGGATAGCAAGTAGTTAATTTGGGAATTACAGCATCGGTCTCAATAATCCAACCACTTCGAAGAGTTGCACCTTTATTCTGCCATTCGAATAGAAAATCAAGGGTGTATCTTTGTCCGAAACGGTCCTTTCTGCCTAATTGTGCTTCATGGTTTTTGACAACCTCAAGCAAACACTGCTGTAACTTGTCTGCATCTTCAGCTGTCATGCCAAGAATAGATGCAAATAATCGGGCTTTGTGCTTACCGTCACCATGATTGGAATTGAGACAGTAATCACGTAATTTACGAATATCAACAATCGCTTTGTCAGCATTAGGAATTCGCACAGCTAAATTACACCCCAGCTTGACTAGGCATTACAGTCTAAAAAATTCGTGTTCAAAGAATGCCCATCAAAATGACTTAATTCTCAATAAAACGTCTCCTCAAGCCCTTTCTAGAGACACCTTTAAGCATTTGAATCCCTATCGCCAAATCACCCACAAACCACGTCCAAGTTGAAACCGGTCGCTTCGTTACCGAAAAAACTACAGTTCTGGCCGTGGACACGCTTTAATTAAAAAGCTGCATTGGCGACAAGTGTTTTGAGTTCTGACAGACCCACCCTGCTAATCATCGACGGCCACTCCCTGGCGTTTCGGTCTTACTACGCCCACGCCAAAAGTCGCGATGGCGGATTACGCACATCCAAAGGCATTCCCACTAGCGTTTGCTTTGGCTTTCTCAAGTCCATGAGCGACATGATGGTGGTGGAAAAACCCGACTATGCAGCCGTCGCATTTGACTTAGCTGAGCCCACCTTTCGCCACGAAGCTGCTGATAGCTACAAAGAAGGGCGGCCAGAAACACCAGAAGACTTTATCGAAGATGTAGAAAATCTCAAGCAGCTGTTGGCAAGCTTTAAGCTGCCGATTCTCACAGCTCCAGGATTTGAGGCGGATGACGTCATTGGCACGTTAGCCACCAAAGCCGAGAAGGAAGGTTATGCAGTCAGAATTTTGAGCGGCGACCAGGATCTATTTCAGCTGATCGACGATAACGAGCACATTAAGGTACTGCATCTGGGCAGTACCTTTGGCCGCACCAATGGCCTGGCCAAGGAATATGGCATTAAGGAAGTTGAGGAAAAACTTGGCATCAAGCCTAACCAGGTAATCGACTACAAAGCTCTCTGTGGCGATACCTCGGATAATATTCCTGGAGTGCGAGGCATTGGTAAAAAAACCGCCGTCAAGCTGCTGACAGAACATGAAAACTTGGAACGCGTCTATGAAGCAGTGCCTGACATGAAGGGTGCAGTCAAGAAAAAACTGGAAACCGGCAAAGAGGACGCAGACAAGTCTAAATATCTCGCAACTATCGTCACGGATGTTGAACTAGATGTGGATCTAGCGGATTGCAAATTGGAGGGGTTTGACGAAGGCAAAGTCATCCCTTTATTGAAAAGTCTTGAGTTTCAGCATTTCATCAATCGTCTGAACAAGTTACAGCAAGCATTTGGCGGTGAGATAACAGCAGTCCCGACCAAAGTTTCTACACCGATTGAGGATGAGGAAACGTCCTTTTTCACAGCAGAAGAAACCGATGCCGCTACCGATGTGGAAGAGGTGAACATCAAGCCACAGATTGTTACTACAGCAGAGCAGCTACAGGCTCTGGTGGCTAAATTGGAAACTCAAACTGATATAGCTCAGCCCGTAGCTTGGGATACGGAAACGACAGCGATTGATCCGCTGGATGCTGAGCTGGTAGGGATTGGCTGCTGCTGGGGAGATGGACCAGAGGATTTGGCCTATGTGCCAGTCGGTCATGTCGATGGAGAGCAGCTACCGTTAGCGCATGTCTTAGCTGCACTCAAGCCAATTTTAGAAAGTGCCGACTATCCAAAATCTCTACAAAATGCCAAGTATGACCGAGCGGTGCTCAAAGGTCAGGGGATTGAGCTAGCAGGTGTGGTGTTTGATACCATGCTGGCCAGCTATGTGCTGAATCCAGAAAGCAGTCACAATTTGACGGATATGTCACTGCGCTATTTGAATGTGGCAGCACAAAGTTATAGCGACTTAGTGCCAAAAGGTAAAACCATTGCAGATATTGCGATTGATCAGGTAGCGACTTACTGCGGTGGGGATGTGCACACCACCTATCGGTTAGTGCCGATTTTGCAAGATGAATTAAAGCAGGTGGATGCGATCGCAACCTTATTCCGCGACATCGAAGTCCCCCTCGAAGCTGTCCTTGCCGACATGGAAGCCACCGGCATCCGCATCGACGAACCTTACCTCAAACAATTCTCAGAGCAGCTCGAAGCCGACCTTTACGAGTTGCAAATCAAAGCCTACGACTACGCAGGCGAAGAATTTAATCTGAGCTCCCCCAAGCAGCTCAGCGTCTTGCTGTTTGAAACCCTAGGGTTGAACAAAAAGAAAACCCGTAAAACCAAAACTGGCTACTCCACAGACGCATCTACTCTTGAGAAACTACAAGGCGATCATCCAGTCGTAGACTGCATCGTCAATCACCGCACCCTGTCTAAACTCAAGTCCACTTATGTAGATGCCTTACCCAAGCTAGTGCGAGCAGATACGGGCCGTGTCCACACTGACTTTAACCAGGCCGTCACTGCCACCGGTCGCCTGTCCTCATCGAATCCGAACCTGCAAAATATCCCCGTTCGCACCGCCTTTAGCCGCCAAATTCGTCAGGCATTCTTGCCTCAAGAAGGGTGGCTACTCGCCGCTGCCGACTACTCCCAAATCGAACTAAGAATTCTCACCCACCTCAGCGGTGAGTCAGTCTTGGTCGATGCCTATCGCACCGGACAAGATGTCCATAGCCTCACAGCCCAATTGCTATTGGATAAGCAAGAGATTTCTACCGAAGAACGCCGCATGGGTAAAATCATCAACTTCGGCGTTATTTACGGCATGGGTGCTGTGCGTTTTGCTCGCGAAATGGGTGTGAGCCGCACGGAGGCCAAGGCCTTTATCGATAAATTTAACGAGCGCTATTCGCGGGTCTTTGAGTACTTGCAACAAATGCAGCGTGAGGCCATTGCCCATGGTTATGTGGAAACCATCTTAGGTCGCCGCAGATATTTCAACTTTTCGAGCAATAGCTTGCGGCCACTAAAGGGCAGATCTCCAGATGAAATTGAACTCAATAAGCTCAAACCGGGTGGCTATGATGCAGGCCTATTAAGGGCAGCTGCCAATGCCCCAATTCAGGGTTCTAGTGCTGACATTATCAAAATCGCGATGATTCAGCTGCACGAAGTCCTCAAGGAATATCAGGCCAGACTTTTACTACAGGTCCATGACGAATTGATTTTTGAAATTCCGCCGGATGAATGGCCTGAATTAGAGAAAAAAATTGCCCAAACAATGGAATCCGTCGTGAAGCTGTCGGTGCCCTTAAAGGTGGAAATCAATGCAGGCAAAAATTGGATGGACGCGAAATAATCCACACATCCATTACGTCACGTCAGGGCTATCCTTGTGGTTGTCCTCGATCGTTAGTACCATTAGCCGCCCCCCACCATCAATGGGACATTCTCGATTTTTGGGGATTTCGGTTAATTGCGCGTCATATCCCAGGGCAGCCACAAGGGCATGCCCCTATAGAATCATCCCAAAAATATTCATTAATTTAATTTCAGAACGGCCATAAAGGCTTCCTGCGGCACATCCACCGTACCGATGGCCTTTAGGCGCTTCTTACCTTTGGCCTGTTTCTTCAACAGTTTCTTCTTACGGGAGATGTCACCGCCGTAACACTTAGACAATACATCCTTGCGCAGGGCTGGAATACTGGCACTGGCAATGATGCGACTACCAATTGCTGCCTGAATTGGGATCTTAAACTGGTGTCTGGGAATTAGCTCTTTGAGCTTTTCTGCCAGCGCCTTACCCACATAGTACGCCTGGTCACGGTGCACAATGGCCGCCAGCGGATCAACCTTGTCTCCATTGATCATCACATCCAGCTTCACCAGATAATTCACACGATACTCAATCAGTTGGTACTCCATGCTGGCGTAACCGCGAGACCGAGATTTCATCTGGTCGAAGAAGTCAGTCACCACTTCAGCTAAGGGTATTTCATACACCAGCGTGGTGCGCTCTTCTGTCAGATACTTCATATCCTTAAAGTCGCCCCGTCGAGTCTGGCACAGGTCCATCAGTGTCCCAACAAACTCTTCAGGAGTAAAAATTTCTACTTTGACATAGGGCTCTTCGATTTTTTCCCGCTCTTGGGGCTCCGGCAGTTCGCAAGGGTTGTCAATATTTAGCACCGTGCCATCGACCGTGGTGACTCGATAAACCACCGATGGAGCTGTGGTAATCAAATCCAGGTTATATTCCCGCTCCAGCCGCTCCTGCACAATTTCCATGTGCAATAGTCCTAAGAAACCACAGCGGAAACCAAAGCCCATGGCACTGGAAGTTTCGGGCTCGTACTGTAGGGCAGCATCGCTGAGAGTTAACTTTTCTAAGGCATCGCGTAGATCTTCGTAGCGATCAGAGTCAGTGGGAAAAAGTCCGCAGAACACCATGGGGTTAGCTTCTACATAACCCGGTAAAGGTTCTTCGGCTTTCTTTTTAACTAGGGTAATGGTGTCGCCAACTCGGGCATCAGCCACGGCTTTAATAGAAGCAGATATATACCCCACTTCACCAGCATGGAGTTCATCAACTTCGATTTGATGGGGAGCGAGTACGCCTAGCTCATCGATTTCGTATTCTTTACCGGAGGCCATCAGACGGATGCGATCGCGACGACTTAACGCCCCATCCACCACTCGGAAATACACAATCACCCCACGATAGCTGTCGTAATAGCTATCAAAAATCAGCGCCCGCAGCGGCTTCTCCGTATTATCTTCAGGCTCGGGGACGGTCTCTACAATAGCTTCCAAAATCTCAGTGATGCCTAGCCCCTCTTTAGCCGACGCCAGAATAGCATTGCTACAGTCCAGACCAACGATATCTTCAATTTCTTTCTTGACCCGATCCGGTTCTGCACCGGGCAGATCTACTTTATTCAGAACGGGAATAATTTCTAGATCGTTTTCCAGGGCCAAATAGACATTGGCCAACGTCTGTGCCTCCACACCCTGGGAGGCATCCACCACCAGTAGCGCCCCTTCACATGCGGCTAAAGCGCGGGAGACCTCGTAGGAAAAATCAACGTGCCCTGGCGTATCAATCAGGTTAAGCACATATTCGTCGCCACCCTCAGCCTGATAGTTCATACGAGCCGCCTGGAGCTTGATGGTAATGCCCCGCTCCCGTTCTAGGTCCATGGTGTCGAGGACCTGAGCCTTCATATCCCGCTCGCTAATGGTTTTGGTTTCCTGTAGCAACCGATCAGCCAGGGTAGATTTTCCATGATCGATGTGAGCAATAATCGAAAAATTTCGGATGCGAGATACGGGTGCGTCGGTCATGGAAAGAAGAAACTCAAACTAGAGAGCAAGAAGCACTTAGCTTATCTTAATGCTTTGTTCCAATACTTTGTTCATCCATAAACCTACCCACCAATATCCATAAGCTTATCCATAAGCTTTTTCAGGGTGAGCGTTTGCTTGGATGATTCAGGCATTATCTTATTCAAGCAATAAAACAATAAAGCTTGATGGCTTTTACATAGGATCCTTGCAGGGAAAACATTAAGGGATGACCATTTGATGAATCCCATGACAAGATAAAGATTAATCGGGGCGTCTTACCAACGAACAGTGCTGAATCAGTCGAAGCATTTTTTTGACTTGCGACACCCATTACCCTGTGATCAGAGAATTTTGAGGTCTGTCATACTGCTGACGGGCGATCTCAGCTTAGATGTTTCTGATCCAGACAGGGAAAACTCGTAAGCAGTTAAGTATAGGGCTAGAGATTTCTGACGGACTATGAGATCGCAATTGATAGTTGACCCTGAACCTATGGCAGTTCCCGCCACAGTTGATAATTCTTCCCTCCAAGTTATTCACGATCCCGACGGGCGGATTGTTGCTATCAATTGGCCTCAAGCCCTTCACGCTGCACCTGATCGCTATCTACACGAATCCATTGATCAGCTTTTTGGCCCTGTCGCCATAGACCCTTACCTACAACGCGTTAAACAAGTGTTGGACGATGGGCAAAACCAAACATTTCAATGCATTGTCCGCTGTGGCCCTCACCCAGTAGGCCTAGATTTTAAGCTAAGCCTAGTCGATTGGCACGATGCCCCCGGTCAACGATATATCAAAGGGGAAGGTTCTATCCTCACTGTCGCGGATACGGCTCAGATGCCTCAGCATGTAAGCACCATGGGTATTGCGGTAGATCCCTGTTCCAATAATGCCCAGGCAGGTCTATTAGCTAATATTTCTAACTACCACGGTGTTCTGACCAATATCGCGTCTAATATCCGCAAAACTCTAGAACTCGAAACTATTTGGCAGCAAACCGTAGATGGTCTAGGTACCCTTTTAGACCTGCATCGCTGTCTCGTCTGCGACTACTCAGTGGCAATGCAGACCTTAAATGTAGTTGCTGAGTTTCATCAACCCGAATTAGATCCTTGTTTGGGGCAAACTTTTGAACTCGCTAACAAGGCAGATTTTCGCTGCACCATTAACACTCTCAAACCCGTACTGTCAGATTTTGACCGGGAAGATAACGACGCTGGCCCATATACCGTTTTAACTGTAGCCACCTGCTATCGAGACGAACCCAACAGCGTTTTACTGTTGCAAATGCCACCAGAGCGTCCCTGGCACCCACTAGAAATCGAACTAGTTAATGAGCTCACAGACCAAGTAGGAACAGCCATTGCCCACGCAAAACTCTTTGAGGCAAGTCGTACGCTCGCAGACGATCTTCAAAGGGCTAACGAAAAACTAATCGATAAAAATGATGAGCTTGAAGAAGCAAGACTCTATGCCGAGGAAGCATCGCGACTTAAAAGTGAGTTCCTGGCCAATACATCCCACGAATTGCGCACCCCGCTGAATGGCATGATTGGCTTTCTGCGATTGGTGCTGGATGGCATGGCCGATGATCCAGAAGAGCAAGAAGAATTTATCGAAGAAGCCCATAAATCAGCCCTCCACCTCCTCAACTTAATTAACGATGTCCTCGACATCGCTAAAATCGAGGCAGGCAAAATGGAAATTGATTTGACCGCCATTAGCCTGCAAGAGCTCTTCTCCGATGTGGAGAATTTCACCCGCCCTCAGGCGGAACAGCGAGGCCTATATTTCGATATGAAGCTGCCTGCCACGCTAGATGAAATCAAGCTATACGGAAACTACCAGCGGATCTTGCAAGTCCTCCTCAATCTGATTGGCAATGCCATCAAATTTACACCTGAGGGAGGGGTCACCATCAGCGCTGAAGTCAAACCCCAAAGCATACGCTTTCAAGGTCGGGTCTGGCCTGGACATATCAAAATTAGTGTTGAGGATACCGGGATCGGTGTTTCCTTAGAAAAACAAAATCGTCTGTTCCAAACCTTTAGCCAGGTAGACGGAGAGCGCACCCGTCAGTATGGTGGCACTGGTCTTGGGCTAGCAATTTCCCAACGGCTGATCGAAGCAATGGGGGGCAAGGTGCAATTTATTAGCATGGGCGAAGGCCTCGGTTCCACTGTTACTTTCACGGCAATTTTGTATCAGGAACCTGTGATTATGGCCGAGTTAGAAGGAAAGCACATGGCTTAGGTGCAAATCTTGGACAGTGGTTTGTACGGCAAAATAATAACTTCAGAGATACTTTGGCCGTTCTTGCTGGGCGACAGTGAGCCTTTGTTTGAGCACATCCCATTCCTCAGCCTCGATGAGATTGATCACGGTATCTAACTGATGCCGGTATTGCTGTAAGGATTGGAGTAAAGCTGGCCGGTTGAATTGGGCCATCATAGCGCCCAATTCAGGATTACCACCGCCGACGCGACTGGTATCGCAAAAACCACTACTGGCTAATTGCTGGGCCAGAACTTTGACCTGGAAATCCGACTCACTGAGACAGGTGTGGAGCAGACTAGAACTGACCATTACGGGTAAATGGGAGATGGCTGCCACAGCACGATCGTGAGCTACTGGTGTGGATGTATAGATTTTGGAACCAAGCTGGGTAGCGATCGCAACCACCTGATCCACTGCGACTTGTTTTGTGGTTTCAATGGGCGTCACCACATAGGGGCGATCGCGAAATAATCCCGCTTCAGCTGCAGCTAATCCTGACTCCGCCTTACCTGCCATGGGATGCCCCCCAACAAAATTAGGCCATGCTGTAGTCGCTGCAGCTACAACCTCCCCCTTCACAGACCCAACATCAGTCACAATTGTTGATTCTGGCAAATGCTCCACCAGTTGATGCACGGTTGGCACGATTAGGGCCATAGGCGTACAAACAAAAACAAGGTCAGCCTTAGCCATCAGGGCCAGATCGCATCCTGCTTGATCCACCATGCCTTGCTCAACCGCTGCCGCTGTAGTTGCTGGTCGCCGAGCCACCCCATAAACGGTATAGCCCAGACGTTTACAATCAATGGCTAAACAACCGCCAATCAGCCCTAAGCCAACAATCCCAATGATTAAATCTGGCTGTGAAGTTTGCGCTGAGATAGAGGTCAGTGACATGGTGGAAGATCAAAAATTGTGTCAATAATTCAAAGGGACATCTGTCCAGAGGCTATGAGCTAGTCGGCGATAAACCAAACGCCCCAAGGGAGTATGTCACAATGAGACACACAACTGAGTCATTTTTTAAGGATTGAGCTGAATTATTGAGGCATAGCGAGAGTTGCAGCAAAGGTGATTGAGGCAGAAGTTCATCAGCTACTCCGAGAGTTTTTACGCCAGCAGGGGCACATTCAATGGCCCCATCATTTAACGATGGCACGGTTGGTAGCTAGAGCCCTCAGACTAGGTCGCAGTGCTCTTCTGCAAATCGGTAGCACTGCAGCGTATCGAGGCCGTTATCGCCTGAGTTATCTGATGCCAGCCTTAGTGTGGCCTGGACCAATTGTCTTGGTTGTCCCCCAAGCAATCCAGCAGCAGCTAGTCCAAGATGAGATTCCCACATTGCTACAAACGCTCCCTACCGTTAAATCCATCCAGGTAGGTGAACGTTGGCCTAGTGAAACGTTTCAAGGCATTTTAATTACAACGCCGAGTGCCTGGCTGTCCGGCCAACTAGGAGCCTTAGAAAAATCCAATTCATCAACGACAGCATCACCCGCTTTCCCCAAAAATATCGTCACCTTGATCGATGGGATTGATCCGCTAGTGAACTGGGTACGTCATGAGCTCACTTGCAGCCTCGACGATGGTGACTGGCATCAGCTAGGGCTAGCCTACCCCTCTCAGCAAACACCTATTCGAGATCTGCGGGTCAAACTAACCCACCTCGCCTTTCAACATCCAGCGAACCCCTACAGCTGTTATCTCGCCGACGCGGAGGAACATGCGCTGCTTGAGGATCTATACAATCAGCTGACCGAAACCCCTTTAGGTTTAGAGGCATTGCCACCTACATGGCAGAAATTTCGCCAGCAATTAACCCAAGAAGACAGCATGACATGGCTACAGCTGAATCGTGGTTCGGGCCAGTTAGCCTTGCAGTGTGCGCCAGTGCACCTGGCAGATATCATGCAACCGCTTTGGGAACGACAGCCCGTCATTTTAATCGGTGCTGCTGTAGATGAAGAAACCCGTGCTGAAAATTATCGACAACGACTGGGGTTAGAAGATCTCACTTGCCTAAAATTCACCCCAGATCGACAGCGGGATGGGATTCAGCTCTATGCTCCTGACCGCCTGCCTATGCCTAATAGCAATCAGTTTCCCAGTGCTATTTTACAGGAGATTCGTAATCTGCTGCAGTTGCCAGAAACCCGCACTCAACCCACGGTTATTTTGGTAGGTGATAATCCCCTCAAAGCTCAAATTGGCTCGATTTTAGCAGCGGAATATGGCTCTCGCGTCCAGGTTGAAAAAACCGACGGGCCGGCTAACGGCATCCTGGTGACAGGTTGGGAATTTTGGCAGGACCATCGGCTACGGTGCTTGCCCCCTGGGTTACTGATTATCACCACACTACCCATCCCCTCCCTTGAAAATCCGTTAGTTGCTGGTCAAGTGGCCTACTACAAACGTCTGCGCCAGGATTGGTTCCGACTGTTTTTATTACCCTCAGCACTGCAAACTCTGCAGCTTGCGATCGCGTCCATCAGTGCACAACAGGGCAAAGTAGCCCTGCTAGACAATCGAGTCAATCATCGTAGTTATGGGCGCACCATTCTCAAAACCTTGAACCCAATTGCCCAAAGCACTTACCTAGACCCAAGCTGGTTAGCACCGGTAAACCAAGCGCTATAATCGAATAATAAAATTTGCAGATTTAATAGGGCAACATGGGCGAAGCAAAGCGTCGGCAGTCAAAACTCGGTGAAGATTACGGGAAAGCCGAACGCATTTTTCCATGGCTGCCCATTACCAAAAAGCAATCCCAAGCCTTTGTAACCTGGAGTACTCGTGGGGCATGGGCAGGGATTATTCTCATGATTCTTCTCTGGCTAACTGTTAGATTTATCGGCCCAGCTTTTGGCTGGTGGGCCTTAGCTGAATGAGATTGTTACCAGATTGACAATCAAAACATTCATATTTTTAGCAAAACCGTTACAAAGAAGACCTCATTTCTGGACAGATAGACCTATGGTAGCTATGGTGTGGCTAATGTCATAGCTTGATGACCAAATGCCATAAAGATTAGTATTTGGCATTTTTAACCGTTAGCAACAGTTATCTTTAATTTACTTATTCTCACGAGCCTTTTTAATACAACACCATCTTTTAATACAAAGGCTACATAAGGTTCTAGTCTGGGCAAATTGATACAAGGAACATAGCGAAATACAGTTAGTATGAGCCTCTAGCTCATCTACTGAGTTAATCGGAAAGCTCTTTCCTGACAGCAACTTAAGCTCATGTTCAAAGTTCAGACAATTATGTACGTACAATCAATCATTTTTGCCCTGAATTAGTTCTACCAAAACTGAAAGTTAAGGAGAACCAATTAGACAGTTTATAAAAAACATTAAGCAAAAATTAAGATTCAACCTTACAATGTGACCGGTGGGAAGGAGAACGTAAATGTTTGTTCGACTTGCAGAGCAGCACCGCCAATTCGTAAAAGATTTGGTCCTAAACCTGAAAGCGCTAGCAATTGTCCTTGAGAATCAAGGCTATTTAGCGTCCTGTTATACATGCGGTGATCAGCTCAATAGTGCATCATTCATGGTCAGCCTCGGCAATGACCATCTGATTCGTTTTTTGGTTTCAGATTACGGTATTACGTGGACAGAAATGCGTGATGATCGCGAATTAATGAAACTAGAGGGCGCTGAAGCAATTAATCAGCTGCAAGAGCTAGCTAATCTGGTGAAGTACCGGATTCAGCCCGTTGAGTATCAGGTTGCTTATCGTTCTGCTTAAGTGGCCAGCTAGAAAACACAAGCTTTAGTTGCTTGTGATACAAATATAAGGCGGCACCCAGTTAATTGGATGCTGTCAATTTAGTTACTTGGTTTGGAGTCGCACCGTTGAGTTGGGAACATAAATACGTCAAAGCAAATTCGGTGCAGCTCCATTACGTAACTCAAGGCAGTGGCAAGCTCTTAATTTTGCTCCACGGCTTATTTGAGTTTTGGTATTCTTGGCGGCATCAATTACCCTACTTATCTCGACACTTTAAGGTAGTCGTACCTGATTTGAGGGGCTATAACGACTCTGATAAGCCAAGACTTGGCTATGACTTGGATACACTCAGCTCTGATATTCATGCATTAATCCACTCATTAGGCTATAACAAGGCCCATATTGTTGGGCATGATTGGGGCGGTGCCATCGCTTGGAATCTTGCACATCGGTTTCCTAAAAGCGTAGACAGATTAGCTGTACTCAGCACTCCTCAGCGCTGGCAATCTGCCCTGAGTCATGGACTTGCTAATAGCTGGGAGCACCTACAGCGAAACTGGCACCTATTAGCGCTACAAACGCCTGGTTTGCCCCAGTGGTTAATCAAAGAGAATTTGCCTTCTCTACTGAAGTATCTCTTTCAACAACAAGCCGTTAGAAAAAGCGCGTTTACTCAAGCTAATACTGATCTATATCAGGCTGCACTACAAAAGCCTGGTGTCATTCCAGCTGTTTTACAACATGTGCGTCACTGTTTTAGCTTGAATGATTGGCTAAATGATTGGTTCACCCCCTCAAGACTCTCTACACTTGCAATTGCATCGCCCACACTTTTAATGTGGGGAGAAGATGACAATCTTGTACCCGCTACAGGTATTTTTTCTGATGCATTATCAATAGAAAAATGTACTAGGCGGTCTATTCCTGACTGTGGTCATTGGATCCAGCAAGAAGCACCCAATAGCGTTAATCGTGAGCTAATAGAGTTTTTAAGTTAGGGTTTATTGCCAAGATCACTATCCTTTAAAGCTGTTGCAAATGCAGGACTCAAACTAATAATAGTTTTGAGAATAAACTATACGGTAAAAGTAAAAACTGCTATTCAAGTTCAGCTCGTTTTATCCGGACGATTAATCAACTTTTCATAATTATTCCAGTCAAGTTCAAAGTTTCATAGAAATACGTTGGCGCTCCCCATATTCCTCAGGTTCTGAAGAATACTGGAGTTGGAGATCCATTTTTTGAATCCATATCGTCACTTCATTATTAATCGGGCTCAAACGAAACGTTCTATTTGAACTTTTATGGCTTATCCAAACCACCTAGCTGAATATCGCATGATGTTCGCAGCTGAAGATGAAGCAGAGGCTGAGTCTAAGCTAGGTCTGTTTCAAGCGTTCTCTAAGTTATATGAAGGTGATCGCAAGCTATTGGATGACATGCTTGCGATTGATGCGAATAACGCATCGCAGATTCCTAGCTATATTCAAGGCATGATTTGCGATCAGCAAGTCTATATAATCAGCAATCTGGCAAGTGGCAAATCCAAAAGTCTCTATTCCAAAGACAGTTTATGGACTATTGGTCGAGATCCTCGCCAATCAGATCTTGCAGTGCTAGATAAGCGTCTATCTCGATGCCACGCGGCCTTGCAGTACAGTCCAGATCAAGGCTTTATCATTTCTGATCTAGAAAGCACTAACGGAACCTACGTTAATGGCGAAAAACTAAAGCGCGTATATACACTGCGTGATGGCGATCGCATCCGCATTGGCAGTTCACTGTTCTATTTCTTTATCTGTGGCCCCGCCAGTCAAGGTGTTCCCCATGCTAGCCAAGGTGGTACCCACACCAGCCAAGGCGACAATCCATCAACCCTTGAACCAGAAGTAGACAGCTCAGAGGGAGGCAGAACCTTACATTAAGGCTTTCCAAAAATCAGTGGTTCAAGGAGGATAGGCTCGCTATGACTTACCCTTTTTAGCAGTGTTTTTTGTAGGTTCGGGGGCTGCTGATTCATCAACAACGTCAACTGGTGCTACTGAATCATCACCAATCTGTAGCGTCTGACGTAGCTTTTGCTCAATATCAGTCGAAACCTCTGGATTATCGGATAAATAGCGAATGGCATTGTCACGACCCTGACTGATATTTTCTCCCTTGTAGCTATACCAAGCTCCCTTGCGGATCAGAATGTTATTTTCTTCTGCAAGATCGACAATACAACCTAGTGTGGAGATGCCTTCACCAAAAATGATGTCAAATTCACCGATTTTGAAAGGAGGAGCAATTTTATTCTTGGCGACTTTGACTTTAGCGCGAATGCCAAATTGATCATTACCTTTTTTGAGTGTTTGAATACGGCGAATGTCTAGCCGCACAGATGCATAAAACTTAAGGGCATTGCCTCCAGTGGTAGTTTCAGGATTACCGTAGGTCACACCAATCTTGAGACGTAGCTGATTGAGGAAAATAACAGTGCAGCCAGACTTACCAATATTCCCGGTGATTTTACGTAAGGCCTGGCTCATCAATCG
The DNA here is from genome assembly GCF_000316115.1 of Leptolyngbya sp. PCC 7375. Classification (GTDB taxonomy): domain Bacteria; phylum Cyanobacteriota; class Cyanobacteriia; order Phormidesmidales; family Phormidesmidaceae; genus Leptothoe. The sequence goes on along the minus strand of NZ_JH993797.1, from coordinate 4,570,979 downwards.
CGCCTGCAAACCTACGTGGGCATCGCCCATTTCCCCTTCGATTTCAGCACGGGGGACTAGGGCAGCCACAGAGTCGATCACCACTAAGTCAACCGCTGAGGACCGCACCAGCTGATCCACAATTTCTAAAGCAGCTTCTCCGGTATCAGGCTGGGAAACCAGGAGGTCATCGATATTGACGCCAAGAGCACCAGCATAAACGGGATCAAGAGCATGTTCAGCATCTACAAAAGCTGCTACACCGCCTTGTTTTTGAGCCTCCGCGATCGCATGCAGGGCCAGCGTCGTTTTACCTGAACTCTCTGGCCCATAAATCTCAATAATTCGGCCTTTAGGCAATCCGCCACCTAAGGCCAGATCCAACGTCATGGCTCCAGTGGGGATGGTCTCCACTTTCATACGCTGCGCATCCCCAAGGCGCATGATGGTACCTTTACCAAAGTTGCGCTCAATTTGATTGAGCACCATATCTAACGCTTTTTTGCGCTCGTTACTTTCGGTGGATGTTTTTGCCATGCTGCCTAAGGGGTGGGATAAATTTGGCCAAGTTCAGCAATTATAAGCTCCCAGACTGTGCGCCAATCATGCTGGATCGGGCTAATCAATGGGTCTTTATAAGGACATCATGCCCAACTTTGTGATTGTACCTCGAAAACATACAAATGTACTATTAAATTACTGTTTATTTGTTCAAATAATCTAGGGAGTAGGGTAAAGGTTTTGTGCTCATTTCATAGAGATTAAGATCGGGGGCTGTGGAGGTTTAAGCAATATCGATGGCAACGGAAGCGTTGGACTTTAAAGCGATTAGTGTGGCTGGTGTCACCGAGTATATTCAGCTGCTGCTGGAGGGGGATGAAAACCTGCGCAATGTTTGGGTAATTGGCGAAGTTTCTAGTGCTCGAAACCATGGGAGTGGGTGTTTTTTCTCATTGCAAGAAACTGACGGGTCGGCCACACTCAACGCTGTGGTTTGGCGTAGTCAGTTGCCCAAACTCAACGTTATACCCACGGTGGGTGAACAAGTCGTGGTGCTGGGGCAGCTCAAGGTTTATCCCAAACGCGGTAGTTATCAGTTAACTACCTGGCAGGTATTGCCTGCTGGTGCTGGTCTTCAGGCATTGCGCTATCGTCAACTGCGCAATCGCTTAGCTAGTGAAGGTTTGTTTGATGAGGCGCGTAAACGACCGCTACCCGCTTTACCAACCTGTATTGCCGTGGTCACCTCCCCAAAGGCTGCAGCTTGGGGGGATATTCAGGAAACCTTGAATCAGAGACATCCTGGCTTAAACGTGCTGTTGTCACCGGCCATGGTGCAAGGGGAACAAGCCCCTAGGTCTATTGCTCAAGCCATTGAGCGTGTTGGCATTGATGGGCGAGCTGATGTCTTACTCCTTGGACGGGGGGGTGGTGCCGTCGAGGATTTGGTGTGTTTTGATGATGAGAGAGTGGTACGTGCGATCGCAACCTGCCCAATCCCAGTCATTACGGGCATTGGCCATGAGCGGGATGAGTCCCTGGCCGATTTAGTCGCTGACGTTTACGCCCACACACCGACAGCGGCTGCAGAACAAATTGTGCCAGCCCTGAGGGATTTACGCTACGCCCAAGGGCAGCAACTCCAGCGACTAGCTCAAGCCACTGGCACACGGCTTTTTCAACATAAGCAAGATCTACAACAGCTCTATCTACGACTACAGCGACTACAGCCCCAAAGCCAGTTAGCCCAAGCAAAGCAAGCCCAAGATTGGCGCACCCAGCGATTGATTAAAGCACTAACTCAGCGATTACAAACAGCACAGCATCAACACCAGCTCCTCAGCGAAAAACTCGTCACTCTAGATCCAGCAGCTGTTTTGCGACGGGGCTATGCACTCGTCCGAGCAACAGCTGGAGATGTGGTTAACCAAGCAAGTAGCCTTTCCCCTGGCGACCATATTTCTGTCCAGCTTGGCCAGGGGGAAATCGAAGCAGAAGTTCTCAGCGTTACTGAGGAAGCGAAATCTTGAGGTTGTTCATCCTCATAACTTTGCAAGTCATGCGATTAACTGAGGGCCACCAGAATTTCATCATCTCGTCAGTGCTACCACTAACTCACTATGCCTAGAGCCAAAAAATCTGATAACAATTGGAATTACGAAGCCTCTGTTGAACAGGTTGAGGCCATCATTACTGATTTAGAAACGGGCGATCTACCCCTGGCTGATATTTTTGAGCAGTTTGAGAAGGCCGTCACCGAATTGAAAAAATGCGACAGTTTTCTACAAGAAAAACAACAGCAAGCTCAGCTATTGATCGAAACCTTGCGGCCAGATGAATCCGAGTAGACGAGGTTTATTTTACCTTTGCATGCTGAGCATCAAGTGCTAATAATGCTTGGCGGAATGCTTTAAAGGAAGGACACAGCTTTGCCACCAAGTCTAAGTTCATAGCATTGGCCAACTCTCGACGAATATCAGTTAGTTGTCGAGATGGATGGGCAATGTCTTGAATCCATTTCTGTAGATTTTGCTTAGCCTCACCACAAGCTAAAGTTTCAGGCGATTGGAAGTCATGGCGAACCTCACTTCCAATTACCTGGCGAATCGCTTTAGCATCGGCAATGAGCCAAGATTCAAATTCCCTAACAGCAACACCAACGGCTCCTGCCAACGAATTTCTCTCAAGCGCCGCTTCCAAGATCGAAGCACGTTCTGACGGTGGTTGATCATCACTATCCACGAGCAAAATAATTAATGGCGGTGCCAAAAGCCATCCTGCGAGAATCTCATCGAGAATACTAGACTTCAGCAGTTGGCTACCCCGTGCACGAGCACCGGTTTTAGTTCGCAGAGGTTCCATAAAATCGATTGCCGGTGCAGGGATTTGAGCATCTTCAGTCAAAATGCGCTGCACGATAATGTGAGCTGGACCCAGATCATCTGGTTGTAATGAATCCTTAGGAGATAGGTCCCAGATAGGCGTGCCCAAATCTCCGGGTCCTTCAGCATGGACCACCATACAAACTGCCGTCATATCTAAATCCCAGGCACCCCACCAAGCGTACCTGTCAGCCACATACTGCCCAGGGAGTTTTGGAATTGGTCATAAACTTTATTCCAGTTTGGGTTGTCCGTAGGAGCCTTCTGAACTTGAGTTTCACCTGTTTCACGACTACGTCGAATAAAGATTACCTCTTCTGGCTCTAAACAATCTAGAAATGCTTTGGAATGAGTTGTACAAACTACTTGAATAGGCTCGTTCCCTAATTCACCTTTACTCAACTTACGTAGCATTTCAACAGCATGTCGCTGAAGATAGGGATGTAACCCCCTGTCTGGATCTTCAATGACAGCGAGAGTTGGTGGTTTCTTCTGAAAGCCTAAAGCAATTAATGCAGCAGTAAGGATAGTTCCATCCGATACTTGTTCGGGCTCGTACCATAAATCTTCTTGCCAACGATCCAGAAACTGTAGGCGAGTATCCCCTTTGTGTGCTCTAACCTTGATGTCAGAGTACATGGGAACTAATAGCGTAAATTCTGCTACAAATTTTTCTTGATTAGGTCTTGAAAGGGTATTGAAAAGATTGGCAAGATTGATGCCTGTTGCACTTAAAGTCCATGCTTCATTAGCGATCTGTGGTCGACGCAAGGATTGTAAGTCAAAGACATACTTAGACCGAGTCCCCCCTAAAATATTTGGTTTGTCGGATAGCTTATCTAGATTCGGAGAAATTGACCACAGTGGCCGAACCTCTCTCCGCCAGTAATCACTGGCAGGAATTGACTCATGTATTGAAGATGTCATCGTCAGAGCTTCCGCGATCGCACTTTTCCCGGAAGCATTAGGACCAACAAACACTGTAAATGACCCCAGTTCCAGGGTGACATCCCGGAGACAACGAAAGTTTTGGATGTGAACACTCTCTAACACAGTCATCAAAAGGCAAGTTCTCTCAGATTTGTACTTGCCATATAGGGTTTATCATAACTGCCCTATAGAGTATTCATCGGACTAATCAGGAGCAACTGCTAGCAAAATTGTAAATGCGGTTCCTTTGCCAGGTGTGCTGCTGACAGAAATTGAAGCACCACAGTGGATTAATAACTGTTGGACCAGCGTGAGCCCCAGACCACTACCTTCAGACGTGTTGCGATAAAACGAATCAAAGACCTGGGACAGCATTGAAGGCGGAATACCACACCCACTATCTTGAACAACCAGAGCAATTTTGCCATCCTTACGCTGCTGAGCGGTCACCCAAATTCGTCCCCCCGTGTCCGTGAATCGAATGCTGTTACTCAGCAAACTCACCAGCACCTGTTTGAGGTGGGACTCAATCGCCAATACGGACGGCAAATGACTCGATACCGTGTAAGCCAATGAAATATTGTACTCTGTGGCCAAAGGTTGATAGGTACTGACCACGCCAGGAACTAAATCCCACAGTTGCACATTGTCGAGCACCATCGACTGAGGTGTGAGCTGTAGTTCTAGCAACCTAAACACGCTATTAATCAGATGACTTTGCCGATCGCAAGCTTGGCCAATCATATGTAGATAACGCTCACGCTGTTTTGGTCTTAGGCTCGACGAATTAAGCAGTGTGAGCGCTGTTTTAATGGTTGTAACCGGATTATTGAGTTCTTGGGCAGCAGTTTTAAGAAACTGGGAGTCAACCTCTGAAGTACATGGGGGTGTTATCGATGCCACAAAGGACGTAGTTAATGGAGATGGCTTTAGCGTAGAAGCGTCCATAATGGCTCTAAAGTGCCCCAAGGCGTATTAGATCATGATCTATGCTCCTAGGGTAGTTAAGGAGAATGTTAGATAAATGGGTATTTCCACTTAACTTTCCGTACTAGCACGGAGTTTTACTACCGTAACTAATAAATCTCTGACTAAGATGTCAGACGCATTTTGAGGGCTCGTTGAGACTGCTCGCGATCATCAAAATGAATTTTTTCGGTACCCAAAATTTGATAATTTTCATGCCCCTTACCTGCAATTAATACCCCATCCCCCGGCTGAGCAGAGAGGATAGCTCGTTGAATAGCGGTAGCGCGATCGCAAATCACTTCATCCTCACCTAAATCAGCCTCAATCCCAGCTACCACATCAGCCAAAATCTGCTGGGGATCTTCAGTACGGGGATTATCGGACGTGATAACAACACGGTCAGCTAGCTCATAGGCAATTCGTCCCATTTGAGGGCGTTTGGTGCGATCACGATCACCACCACAGCCAAATACACAAATCATCTGACCTGAAATAAACGGACGGGCCGCTCGCAAAGCATTCTCCAAACTATCGGGGGTATGGGCATAGTCCACAATCACGCTGATATCTTGACTGGGGTCAGCCTGCACTCGCTCCATCCGACCAGGCACACCGCTAAATGTGGCCAGAGCATTAACCAGAGACTCTACAGCCCCCCCGAGATGAAGTACAGCACCGGCTGCTGCCAGCAAATTCTCAAGGTTAAACCGACCCACCAAGGGAGACGTAAATGGGGCTGAACCCACTGGCGTAAAGAGATTGCCACTCACACCTGCTGCACTGTAGTGCAGATCTGTCGTATGGAGGTCAGCCGCTGTATCGTCGATGTTATAGGTCCAAACTTGGTCAGCGCTAAGCCGGTCAATCAGTTTCTGGCCGTAGGGATCTCGACTATTAATGATGGCACGACCTTTTAAATAGTCAGAGTTAAACAAGAGAGCCTTGGCTTCAAAATAGTCGTCTAAGTCTTTGTGATAGTCGAGGTGATCCTGGGTGAGGTTGGTAAACACTGACACGTCAAAGGGGCAACCCCATACTCGCTTTTGAGCCAGAGCATGGGAGCTGACTTCCATAATGGCGTGTTGACAACCTGCCCCAACCACGTTAGCCAACTCTCGCTGTAAATCAACGGGGAACGGCGTAGTATGGACAGCCATTTCTTGGTGCCCGGGCCAGCGGGTATAGAGTGTGCCAAGCAACCCAGTGGGCATATCAGCACTATTGAGAAAGTGCTCAATCACATGGGTGGTGGTGGTTTTGCCATTGGTGCCAGTGACTCCCACCAGCTTGAGCGTTTTACCAGGATAGTTATAAAACGCAGCGGCGATCTCACCGCAGGCCTTTGGCATATCTTGAACGGGAAGGAGTAAATTTGACGGGTCTGTAGCAGGCTGCGTTTGCAAGGCACTGGGGGAGATGATGGCTGCGATCGCCCCCTTTTCCAAAGCACCTGGCCAGAACTCCCCCCCATCCACGCGAGCCCCCGGCATACCCATAAACAAATTGCCCGGTTGGCATTTTTTTGAGTTGGTGCACACCCCAGTCACAGTTTGATCTAAGGCTGGATGATCAATAGCAGGCACTAACTCGGGGGGCAATTGTGCCAGTAACTCACGTAGCGTCATACAGACCTCTCTAAACCTAAATGCCGCTATTCTGCATCAAAGGGACCCAAATATGTCTGCAGCATTTTCTCTAATTGCCGCACAGGTGCTCTTGGCGATAGGCGTGGCAACGGTTGTTCCTGTTCTAATTCAGGCGTTTCAGGATGACTGATGACACGGCACAGCACCGGGATTTCATACTGGTACTCCGTCAACCAAGCAGGATTCTGAGTGATGTCGCGGGACTCAACCTCGATCGGCAAATGATCCAACTCAGCCAGTTTTTCCTCTAAACCTTCGCAGAGATGGCAACCGGGTTTTGTGTAAAAAATAAGCTTCTTCATACCCTTTATTCTCCTACGGTATGTGGGCAAGATTCGATCGTTACGGTTAACGCTCCTAATTTGATCGGATTAATCTACATTTCCCCGGTGGGTTATGAGAGATTATTGCGATAGGATATCTCAAGTGATTGTTTACGGGTTGAAACCCCATCTACAGCAATGGTTTCTTGCATAGAAGCGCAATCGTTGACTCCCTTGCAATCGGTTGAACGAATTACGTTTGACCCCAGTCAGTTAGATTTAGCTGAACTCAATCGTCGATTTGAATCAGCGACTCCTCAAGAAATTTTGGCCTGGGCTATCGCCACGGTTCCTAATCTGGTTCAGATGACGTCCTTTAGCATGCTGGCGGTGACCCACATGCTTTATCACGAGCTCAAGGCAGAGATTCCCGTTATTTTTCTCGATACCCTCCATCTTTTCCCAGAAACCCTAGCAACTGCCGAGCAAGCACAGTCCCTTTATAACCTCAAGCTCCATACCTATAAAACAGCCGCCAACCGTGGGGAGTTTATTGCCCTCTATGGCGATCGTCTGTGGGAAAAAGATGTTAATCGATTTCACGACTTAACCAAGGTAAAACCCATGGAACAGGCCTTCGATGAGCTTTCTGTCCAAGCCTGGATTACTGGCCGTCGTCGCGATCAATCAGCCACACGGAAAACCATGCCCTTTTTGGAGCGTGATCAGGCTGGACGCATCAAGATTAATCCCCTGGCTAACTGGACGCACAAAGATTTGTGGCAATACACCTTTGCCCATGGCATTTTATACAATCCGCTACATGATCAGGGTTACACCAGCATTGGCGATCAGCCATTAACGACTAAGGTGCAAGCTGACGAAGATGAGCGTGCCGGTCGTTGGCGCGGCAGTATCAAAACTGAATGCGGCATTCATACATAGAACTATTCATTAACTAGCAATAGATAGACTCATAGTTTGTCCATATAGGGTTGTTTCATAGATCGCCCCCATGTGGATAAATCTTTATGTATTCCGAAATTTTTCAGCCATGTAGTGTTGTAAAAGCCATAGCTAACTGATATTTCAGCCCAGACACATCCAAAAATCCACGGGCTAACATCTACGTAGAACAGGCATACACTTATGGAAACCTCAAGTACTTTAGTCGGAAAACTCTGGCGGAGCTCATCCGCAGGTGGCGGTGGTGGCAAAGCTTTCTCAGATATCAATTGGCCTCCCGCAGGCAGTGATCAGATTTTTGCCCAGCAGGCAAACCCCGTCGAAGTTAGAGTACGGGTCGGTCGGTATGTCGACCAAGTCCAAATGATTTGGGAACATTATGAGCACCCTGCCCGTGGCGGAGATGGATCAACGCTTCAATCCTTCGTTCTGAATGCCAATGAATATATTGCTAACGTTAGACTGACAGGCAGCCGTTATGTCGGCTCTATAGAGCTTATTACCAACCAAGGGCGCAACATCCTCTTTGGTAAACAATCCAATACGGTTATTGATTTAGAAGTTCCTACTAACCACCAGGTTGTTGGCTTTTATGGCCAAAGTGGACGATGGATCGACCAGCTGGGTGTTATTGCGGTGCCTGTCAGTGGTCAAACTATTGGTAAACCTCAGCCGCCTCAGGTTCCTAATCCTGAACGTCCATCGGACTCACTGCTGGGCAAACTTCCTCGAGCTGGCATTGAGTTAATCCAAGAGTTTGAGGGCTATGCTAAGGCGCTATCGGATGGTCGGGCTCAAGCCTATGCCGATCCGCTCAAGGGCTGGGCACTTCCTACTATTGGCTATGGCACTACTCGCTATCCTGACGGTGTTCCCGTCAAGCAAGGTGACGTTATTAACAAGGATCAAGCAGAAGAATATCTCATCGACCATGTGGATAAGTCCTGCCGCAAAGCCTTAGAGAAAATTCCCACATGGAAACGTATGAATATCAACCAGCGTGGGGCGCTTTATAGCTTTGCCTATAACCTGGGTTCTGGTTTTTATCGCGGCTATAACTTTGAATCCATTACACGCGTCTGTGATTCTCCCGAGCAGTGGAATGATCACCGCTGGATAGAAGCCCAATTTGTGAAGTACAGAAATCCGGGCACATCGGTAGAAGAAGGTCTGCGTCGCCGTCGTTTAGCAGAGGCGGCTTTGTTCTGCAAAAAGGTGACCTCAGCGGCACCCAACTGGGACGATGACCATGATGAAGCGGGTGAAGCAGGCGATCGCAAACCAGAAGAACGGTTAGATCGTATTGTTCGTGATGTCGCTGGGAAGCAGCCCGTCGGTGCGGGACTGACCCCAGAGATGTCCTTTGACACGCTAATGACTCCCCATATAACCTATGGAGAATTTGCACTTTATGAGGAATCACGACGCTTTCGGCATGATTTTCAGTGTAAGACAGCCTATGAAATCGCGGTGTTCCTTGAGAAATGCCGTGACTACTTCGGGGGTAATCCACTGGTGATCACCTCAGGTTATCGTCCTCCCAGCATTAATGCCAAAGTGGGTGGTGCTCGACGGTCTGAGCACCTATACGATGCGCCAGATACGGGTGCGGTGGATTTTTACATCAAAAATGTTAGCGTCTATGAGGTGGAGGCTTGGTGTGACCAACAATATCCCCACAGTATTGGCTACGGTGCCAAAAGAGGGTTTGTCCATCTAGGGATGCGACCAGGTAAACCGCGTGTTCGGTGGGTTTATTGATTACCCTGGTAAAGCACATTCAATAAACAACTGATACGGTGGATTTTTCGGCCTTGCCGACAACGGCATTTATTCGTCCTGATGGAAAAAATCGGGATGCGATCGCAACTCTCTTACATCAAGTAGTCGATCTACTGGTTGAAACTATGGCTCAGGCAACGGAGCGTTCTCCGTTGCCTGAGCCTTTGCTTACAGAGGATTATGGCTGGGCCAAATTAGCCAAGGCGTCCGTGGATGTTCAACAGCTTTTGATAGAAGTCCAAACTCACCTCCACCACTCCATGAATGCCGCCCATCCAGGCTACATCGGCCACATGGACTCCATTCCATCCACCATGTCCGTGATTGCCGATCTGCTGGTGGCTGCCCTCAACAACAATATGTTGAGTGTGGAAATGTCGCCCGTTTTCTCCCGGTTAGAAATTCTTGTTTTAAAGCAAGTGGCCCAGTTGTTTGGTCTGGGTCCTCAAGCCAACGGTGTTTTGGTGAGTGGCGGCAGTCTTGCTAATCTACAGGCTCTCATCGTGGCACGGAATGCAGCCTTCAATGCTCTCGACCATGGCATTACGCAAGTAAAACAGCCCGTTTTCTTCGTCTCAGAAGTCGCCCACACTTCGTTTAAAAAGGCAGCCATGGTCATGGGCTTAGGCACTAAAGCTGCAATTCCTGTAGCCACCCATCAGAATTCTCAAATTGACATCACTGATCTAAAAACTAAGCTCACCCAAGCCAAGGCCAATGGTCAGCAGCCCTTTGCCATTGTTGCCACCGCTGGCACAACCGTCACAGGCAGCATCGACCCCATTGCAGAAATGGCCCATATCGCCAATCTGCACCAACTTTGGTTTCATGTGGATGCAGCCTATGGCGGAGCGCTGATGTTTTCAGATCGCCATCAATCTCAGCTAGCAGGCATCGAACAGGCCAACTCAGTCACCTTTAACCCACAAAAGTGGCTGTATGTGGCTAAAACCTGCGCCATCGTCATGTTTCGTCAATTCGATCAGCTCCAGGAGTATTTTCGAGTATTAGCCCCTTACATGAACGATCACAACGACTGGCCAAATCTAGGAGAACTGACGGTGCAAGGAACACGCCATCCTGACATTCTTAAGCTTTGGCTATCACTGCAGCACATTGGTCGAAACGGCTACAGTGCCATCATTGACCACAACTATGCATTAACCCAAACCTTTACCTCCGCTGTCAAAGAACGCCCCTTTCTGACGCTGGCCAGCGAGCCGCAAATGAACCTGATCTGTTTTCGCTCAGAACCCAACACCGTGCCCATCGAAAAGCAAGACCAGTGGAATCACTCGCTGCAACAGTGGCTTTTAAAACAAGGCAATATCTGCTTATCTTTGCCAGTATATCGGGGCCAGCGATGGCTCAAGGCAGTTTTACTCAACCCGTTTACCACCAACGAACACATCGATAAGTTATTTGCTGATATAGACAGCTATCACACAACTCAGGCAGAACTATAGCTGTAACCCTTGACGTTCTGAACTAGGACAAAGATACTGATAGCGATCGCACGTCTTAGTCACACACCCCATGGTTAAGGTTCTCCATCTCTCAGATATCCATATGGGTAGTGGCTTTAGCCATGGGCACATTAACCCCGAAACTGGACTAAATACCCGTTTAGAAGATTTTGTTACCACCCTCAGTCGCTGCATTGATCGGGCTCTCAGTGAACCTGTCGATCTAGTCCTGTTCGGCGGCGATGCTTTTCCGGATGCCACACCACCCCCTATAGTGCAACAAGCCTTTGCACAACAGTTTCAGCGATTAGTCCATGCCCATATTCCGACTGTGTTGTTAGTCGGCAACCACGACCAGTATTCCCAAGGAATGGGCGGTGCCAGTCTCTGCATTTATCGTACTTTGGGAGTACCTGACATTATTGTCGGCGACAGTTTAACCACTCACCGACTTGAGACCCAGCCAGGGCCTATTCAGATTGTCACCCTGCCCTGGCTTACCCATTCCACCCTACTCACCCGTCCCGAAACCGAAGGATTATCCCTAGGTGATGTCAATGAGCTCATGCTTGACCGTTTACGAGTTGCCTTAGAAGGAGAGATTCGTCAGCTAGATCCCAACATTCCTAGCATTCTGTTGGCACACTTGATGACGGATACCGCTCGCTATGGTGCTGAAAAGTTTTTAGCCGTTGGTAAAGGCTTTACCGTGCCCATGGCACTGCTAGCTCGTCCCTGCTTTGACTATGTCGCCCTCGGTCACGTGCACAAGCATCAAATCCTTTGCCAAGAACCGTTGGTAGTCTACCCAGGCAGCATTGAACGGGTAGACTTTAGCGAAGAAAAAGAAGACAAAGGATTCGTATTAGCAGACGTACATCCTGGGCAAACGTCGATCGAATTCTGCCCTTTGCCCGTACGTGCCTTTAAAACCTTAAATATTGATCTTTCCAAAACAGACACACCCCAACAACATCTGGAAGACAAGCTAGCCAACACTGACATTGCCGATGCCGTTGTACGTTTAGCCTATAAACTGAACCCGGCTCAAATTGATCAAATTGACCATGCTGCCCTACATCAGGCGTTGTCCCATACCCATTCCTACACCATTCATCCCGAGCTCGTTAGTCAACTCACCCGCCCTCGTCTACCCGAGCTCACATCGGACAACACCCGTGACCCCCTGGGTGCTCTACAAACCTATTTAGCCAATCGTGACGACTTGACTGAGTTGGCCGACGACATGCTGCTAGCGGCCCAAGCATTACTCAATGATGATAAACATCACCCAGATTCAGTAGATTTGGAGGCTGTGGACACAGAGGCTGTAGCCATTGACGAGCTACAAAATCAGCAGCTCAGACTGCTATAGAGGTCCCATCATCACAGTTGAGCAATGCATTGCCCCAACCCCAGACAGACCTGGGTCAAAAACTCTAGATCCAACGTTTCAAAGGTATCTGTTGCAGCGTGGTAGTGAGGATTACGTAAATCAGCTGTATCCGTCACCATGATGGCGTTATAACCAGCATCCCAAAAGGGAGCATGATCACTGCGACGGGTCATAGGCAGAGGCAATCCTCGATTCATCATGGGCAACCAAGCGCAGTCAACGCCCGCCGCATTGAAAGATCGATTCAATCGCCACAACTGAGGCAGCGTCTGCCAATTACCGATGAGAGCAATAAAGTCTCCTGTCTTGGGGTAGATGTACTTCAAAGATTCTAAAGGGTAAACCTGGCTTGGCTGGTCAGATGCCGACTGTTTGACACAATATCCAAGCATCTCCAAAGACAGCATGAGATGAATGGGCTGCCCATTCAGTGCTTTTACATAGGCTTTACTGCCCAGCAAGCCATATTCTTCTAAATCAAACGCCACTAAACGCACAGGTCGCCGTGGCGGCTGGCAAGAGAATCGTCGCGCTAGTTCCAATAAAACAGCCAGTCCAGTGGCATTATCATCAGCACCGGGGCAGCCAGGCACTGTGTCGTAGTGGGCACCAATAACCACAGGTGCCAGTGACGGTTGGTTCCCCGGCAAATCAAGACAGAAGTTAGAATGCTCCTTACCTTGTACCTTGAAACCCATGACAGTGATAGCCCCACATAGGCTTAACTGGGTGCGGAGGTAGTGCCGCGCATAGTGATAGCCTTGCGTGGCAATGTAGGGATCTCGCTGACGAATTAGCTCTTTAAGGTGAGCAATTAATCGTTCTCTAACCCCATCATTCCCCATACCTATCCTCAGTTGCCATTTCTATCTGTAAAGCCGATTTTTATAAATATGAGCTATTTTATTTACAGCAAAGATTAATTTTACTTATTTTTTTAAGCAAAATATTGGTATCTAATGTCATGGCAATTCCCAGCAGACCTTGTTCTTCACTCATTCATTTTTCCTGATATTGCCTTTTCAATTATTAATGAGTCGATGACAGAAAGTATTAATGCTGAGAACAGACTGTATACTGAACGGACTGTAATTTTAGATACAATACCCGGCCAGAGGGTAGAGTTATTTCCTATTTTTTCTGGCATCAGCTACCGTCTATGTTGAAATTACGGTTTCACACCAGGGCTGGGAGCTGGTTCTTTAGTAAAGTGTTCATCTGTAAGCTCTTTTATGTTTGATGTACCGGTTCTTGAAGTAACCGTATCTTCAGCGCCCGCGCTTACTAATGGTGTAAGCCAAACTAATCAAATTACCCGACAGAAACCAACCATTTCTTCGGGTTTGCTCAAAACCCTAGCTGTATTACCTCAGCAAGTTCGCCAACAGTCACACGTCTTCGCTGAAGCATTACCGACCGACTCCGACCAAATTAAAACCCTACTGCCTGATGGATCCTTTCAACTCCTGGAGCCTCTAAATTTAGCCTATGGGGCTGAATCTCTTGAGCAAGCATTTGCGACTGGCTCCCTCAGCAACCTTTTATCACAAATTGAGGCTTCCAGTACAACCTCCTCACCGGATATTCCTTCCATAGCAACGCAAACTCCTGAGGTTGCCAAAACACAAGCTAGCCAGAATTCATCCACTAGCACCACTACTAATCCAGTGGTCGCAGAACCGGAAAACCCAACCCCAGTGATGCCTAGAAAGGAATTGCAGCAGTGTGTTGATATTCCTTACGCCGCCCCTCAGGGCACTGCGACGTTACAGGTTTTACTGCGAGGTAATGTCATTGGCGTAGTCAACAGCACAAACGACACTGAGCAGGTGGCACAGAGCCTGCAAGCGATGCTGGGCGATGAACCCATCAATCCTCATGAAATTGCACCTGTTTTAGGTGGCCCTCAACCCGCCATTCGTTTAAGCAGTGACATCTTGCTGAAGATACTAACCCAGGAGGATAGGGACGATGTTTCTGTAGATAGTGCCTTGGCATTAAGCAACGAATGGGCAGCCATTGCTTGGAGCGACCACCTGCGTCAGAAAATGGGCGCAGCCCCGTTAGACGCTGGCAAAATTCAGTTAATGTTTAAGGGATTAAAGCCTTCTGAACAAGAGCTCAATGGCACTGCATCTTGGTATGGCCCCTATTTCCATGGTCGCTTAACGGCCAATGGAGAGACCTTTGATCAAAATACTTTGACCGCAGCCCACAAATCCTTACCGTTCAATACCATTCTGCAAGTCCGTAATTTGAACAATAATCGGACAGTGGTTGTGCGCATTAACGATCGAGGACCTTACATTGGTAAACGCTCCTTGGATTTATCTAAGGCAGCTGCCCAATGTTTGGGCAGCGACAAGGTCGGCGTCATTCCTTATGAAGCTGTACTTTTAGAGCAAGCGCCTGAAACAGCACTAACAGAGTAGCTGTCACCCCATAATCTTGATTACTAGCTGCCACCTGGTGGCTGAGCGATTACCAGGTGGTGGCTACTTACCAGGTGGGATCTACATAGAGATTAATAACATAGGGAGACTGGGTCGCTGGAACAGCAGAGATACAGGCACAAATCGGTTCTTCTTGACCTTCCACATCAACTTCACAGGCATGACATGAGCCCATCAAGCATCCAGTGGGGATGGTAACTCCAGCGCGTTCTGCAACTTGTAAAATAGGTTCTCCTGGATTGGCCGAAACGGTGACGTTATCGGGCAAGAAATGAACCTCAATACTCATAACCGTCCGTCAATATGAATTGCTAGGAGAGACATTAACAATCCTATCGCAAGATTTATGGAGCGGGTTGAGCACTCCTGGCTTGCATAGGTATCGTCTCTTTGGATGAATTGGCCTTCTCTAACGAGCCAGCATCAGGGGTTCCTGATTCTAAATAGCGCCGCTTGGTGTGCCACCAGTTCTGCATTTCCCTAGATAAAGGACTCATGTATAGGGTCACCACAATGGGTTGGGCACGATACCCTTGGCCCACAATCTCAACACAGTAGGACGGGTGACGCCTAGTCGCTAGATCCACAATGAAGCGTCGACCAATGCGTCGCCAACTCGGCTCTTTGCCACGCCACTGTAGACGACAACAAGGCCAAGGCAATTGTTCACGATCAAATAGTCGGCAACAGGGACCGATAACACGATAGGTGAGATGGGCCCCAGGGCTCTGAAAAATATGCCCCGTTGGCCAAGGATGCTCGCTGCCGGGCGGGGGAGATGAGGATACTATCAACTGCCTGAGCGCAAAGAAACAGGTTCTATAACGTCTCTAACAATGCCATGAATTGTTATTACAAAACAATCATGTTGAAGACCCGCCTATGATTTAGAACAGTAGTGTAGGAAATTTTTTCAGGAAAATTCTATGGCTGAAGCAATTACGTCAACCATCAGCGATCGCATCTGTAAGCACATGAATGATGATCACGCCGATGCAGTGCTAATCTACGCCCAAAAGTTTGGCGATGCCACCGCTGCAACAGCAGCCACCATGACAGCCATTGACACCACTGGCATGGATCTAGATGCCACTGTAAACGGCCAAAACACGCCCGTACGAGTTAGCTTTGAGCGTCCCTTAGCCGATGCCAAGGACGCCCACCATGTTCTCGTAGAAATGCTCAAAAAAGTGAAGCAAGACTAGCCAGGTTTAGAAATTTTGAGCTTTGAGTTCTTAATTTTGAGTTAGCTACAGTTCAGCAGAGACATCATTGGCGATGGTCTACAACTCAAAACTTGAAATTCAAAACTCAAAATTTCCTTGTCCATTTATCAAAAGGCCTCGCCTACTCCACCAAATCAGGTACGGGCACATTACAAGCACGTCTATAGTCAATGCCTCCCCAATAGGTCGCACCACAGAGATTGGCTCCTGTCAGATCAACATCGTGGATAACCCCAACAAAGTTGGAATGCTGTAGTTGAGCTCCTACGAATTGAGTCTTATTGATGTAAGCCTCTGAAAAATTAGCTTCCATCATTTCAGCACCAGAAAAGTCAGCATAGGTCAGTAGTGCCCCCTCCAGATCAGCACCTACAAATTGGGCTGGAAATTCGAGGAAGTTGCCTTCACTATCGGTGACCTCTGTTAGGATAGTCAGTGCTCTGACATACGCCAAGTTACTCTGGCTCAGATCGGCCCCTTTGAGATTAGCGCCATCTAAAACCGCATAGAACAAATTAGCGTCTCTCAAGTTGGCACCTTCCAGATTGGCACCTGTCAGATCTAAGCGTCTTAAATCAGCCTGTTCTAAGTTGCAACCAGGGCATTCATTCGTTTCAAGCAAGCGTTTGAGATCATTTTCATCCAAGGCTTGGGCGATTGGACTCTGAACAAACATCATGGTCAATAGTGTGACGCCCGCTAAAGCGACCGGATGACGTCTGCAATGCCATAGCCACTGGGTTATTCCTAGAACCATCGGTTGCATTCTTGAGGAGCTCCTTACACAACAGTTCTATCGTGTCAAATTCAACATAACAAAGGCAAGTTTGTGGTCTAGTTTCCGTAATGGCACTTAACCATGTAGAAGCATATGGTTCGCCGTGCGGCTTCGAAACGAAGGAAACGGTCTTTATTACGTTCCTGAAAGCCTAAGGGTAACCCTAAAAAAAGCCAAAATAAAGGCTTTGAGTGATGGGTTAGTCCTTAGGGTTAAAAATATCGGGTTAACATCTGAAGTTTTTAAATTAAAGCTTCCATCAAGAAAAATTACCGTAACGTCACGTCTTTATGCCCATCGGGCAACATTCAAATCAGGTCCTGCTTCATACTTTCAAGAAATCAACAATGAATCCACTACGCTTAGCTATCGCTGCTGCCACCGCAGCGACCCTAACTATTCTTGGAGCGACTACCCGCGTAGATGCCCAGTCTTTTGGCAATGTTGAAGTTGATCAAGAAGACTTTGTGCTCGTAGCTGCTCCTGGCGGTGGTCTGCTGGGTCGCCCCCAATTCATGATCATCGAACAGAGAACCGATGAGCGTCAGTGTTGGAGTGAGTCTGGCTCACAACCCACTCAAATCGAACCACTACTGCTTAACTTTGACTTCAGCGGCATCTGTGGACGTAGCACCGACAGTAATGGTTACTCCATTCGCACTAGTGATGGCGAGGCTGGCAGCCGTTTTAACATGGAGATCAGGGAAGCAGATGGCGAGTATATTTTGGTTGGTAGACCTAGCAGTTTTCCCACTAATCCTTATCGCAATGCAGATCCCATCAACCTTGGTCGTACCTTTGGCCAAGCAGAAAATGGGTTTACCAAAGTCTTTCTCAATCCTGGCTGGCGTCTCACCCGTCGCACCCTTGAAGGGCGTCAACTAGGACACCTGTATCTGACTAACGATGCCAGTCTAGCGTCGCTAGTAGAAGGTGGTGGCCCCATAGTTACCGACCCTGGGACACCTACTACGCCTGATCCTGACACACCGACAGAAGTCGCTTTTCGCGATGTCACGAACGATGTCTACGCATCACAGATTAATCGTGCAGTAGAAATTGGCTTCATTGCCGGCTTCCAGGATGGCACCTTCCGTCCTCGTAATGCCCTGACCCGTGAACAGCTCGTCTCCATGGTGATTGAAGCACTGGATGCCCAGGACAATATCTCTATTGCCCTGCCCAGTCAGGTTACTAGCTCTCCCTTCTCCGACGTTCCTCAAGATCGCTGGAGTGCTGCAAAAATCCAATTTGCTAGCCAAAGTGGCATTGTCAGCGGCGACCCCGAAGGTACCTTCAGGCCCAGCGATGAAGTAACTCGGGCCGAGATGATGGCTGTACTGCGTAGAGCGGCTGAGTATCGCAAGCGCACCCTTGGTCAGGGAACTGCTTTAACGCCCACACAACAAGCCTTTGCGTTCTCTGATACTGAAGGTCACTGGGCTGGTAGTGTAATTTCTAACCTCTCGGCCTATTGTGGCATTGCCAGCCCTGTAAATGAGAGTGGCACAGCGTTTGCACCTAATACTGATGCCCTCCGCAACTATGCAGCCACTGCCGTTGTTCGCCTGGTGGATTGCACTAACTAAATTCAACGTTGACCGATAACTACGGTCACTTAATCACTATAGGCCGTTAGAAGGGGGTTGTTCTCATGGAGAATTGCCTCCTTCTTGCTTATTTTCCAAGGGAATATCGCAAAATCCTCTCCATTGAAAGAAGACAGCATCATAAAATTGACCGATATGTAATTTAGGTATTGGCAGATTGGGCTAATACACCGATTGATCCACAATCAGCAGGGACCATCCTAAATTAGGACTATGCGAGTAAACCACCAATGACCGTTTCAAGGACTGTATGTGTCGGCTTTTTGACGGTGATTACCGTTGGCACACTGTTACTAATGCTGCCCTTTGCAACAGCCAATGGTGAATGGAATGACCCAATCGTGGCCCTGTTCACAGCGACATCAGCGGTGTGTGTCACAGGCCTGATTGTGGTGGATACGGGCTCCTATTTTTCCCCCCTTGGCCAAGGCATCATTTTGCTGCTGATACAGTTGGGTGGGCTGGGATATATGACGGCGACCACATTGCTACTGCTGTTATTGGGGCGACGTTTAGGTCTCAAAGATCGGCTGGCCATTCAGCAATCGTTGGACACGACTGAATTATCATCTGCGGCATCCCTGATCAAATCAATTATTGCCATGACCATGATTTTTGAGCTGAGCGGGGCCTTTTCACTACTGCCTCGCTTTGCCAATGATTATGGTGCAGGACGAAGTCTGTGGCTATCTATCTTTCATAGCATCAGCGCCTTTAATAATGCGGGGTTTAGCCTATTTTCTGACAGTCTGGTGCAATATGCTCGGTCTCCTTGGATTAATGGGGTGATTGCTGGCTTGGTGATTATTGGCGGTATTGGTTACCAGGTGATTATGGAGATGTTTATTTGGGTACGCGATCGCATCCGCCGCAAACGTCAGCACCAGGTTTTCTCACTCCACTTCAAGGTAGTCACGAGTACCTCCATAGTTCTTTTAATTTTAGGAACCCTGGCCTTTTTTGCTGTGGAGTTTAGCAATCCTGCCACTCTGCGTGGCGAGCCTTTGAATATGAAATTGCTGGAGGCGGGCTTCCAATCAGTAATTATGCGAACCGCTGGGTTTAACTCCATTGACATTGGGGCCATGGAGACGAGTTCGTTGTTTATTGCGATCGCACTTATGTTCATCGGCGCTAGTCCCGGCAGTACTGGCGGCGGCATCAAGACCACCACAATACGCATTTTGCTCAACTGCACCCGCACCGTCCTCAAAGGCGAAGATGAAGTCCTGGCCTATCAGCGGGAAATCCCTGATAAGCGGGTGCTTAAAGCCGTTGGTGTTGTTGTTGCATCAGGCATGACGGTGGTCATGGTGACCATTCTGCTGTCACTAACAGACCCAGGCATCGAATTTATCGACCTGCTATTTGAAACAGTGTCCGCTTTTGCCACCGTAGGGCTGTCCACAGGCATTACCTCAGAGCTCTCCACCCTGGGTCAGTTGGTCATCATTGTCACCATGTACATTGGCCGAGTAGGCATTTTATTACTCATGTCTGCCCTTTTGGGGGATCCCAGACCCAGCACAATCCACTACCCCGAAGAAGATCTGTTAGTGGGCTAGTACTCCTCAGACATTATCTATATGAGCCATGAAGAATGGGCAATAAAGAGTCCTTCTATACCGATGACTCCGGAATAGAAATATCGATCGGA
Organism: Leptolyngbya sp. PCC 7375; assembly: GCF_000316115.1. GTDB lineage: Bacteria > Cyanobacteriota > Cyanobacteriia > Phormidesmidales > Phormidesmidaceae > Leptothoe. The sequence goes on along the minus strand of NZ_JH993797.1, from coordinate 4,550,976 downwards.
GTAATTTTGACCTCCTCTGCTAAGGTCCCTAAAGAAGGGTCAATGGCATCAATATTGCCCACCACGATGGTCACCAAATCACTGGGCTTCAAATTACGTTGAGCCGCTGCTAATACCTGCTCAATTGTTGTCGACTCCACTGCCTTTTGAAACTCAAAGACAAAATCGGATGGATAGCCGTAGTACTCATAGCGAATCAGCCGCGACAGAGTTTGCTCTGGAGTCGCAAAGTTAAACACAAAGCTATTGAGCACCGCATCTTTGGCATATTGCAATTCCTTAGCGGTAATGGGCTCTTGGCGTACCCGCTGAATTTCCTTGTACATGGTTTCAATAAAAGGCACTGTCGCCTCAGACCGAGTTTGACCACCGCCAATAAATAAGCCAGGGTAATCGTAGCGCGGGCTCCAGAAGGCATAAACCACGTAGGCCAGCCCCTGACGAGAGCGAATATCGTTAAACAGGCGACCACCAAATCCGTTGAGCACTTCATTGAGAATGACCATCGGTGCATGATCAGGGCTATCTAAGCGCCCACCCAAATGACCGATATGAATGTAACTCTGGGTGAGCTGAGGCTGATCTATCACATAGAGACCATTGGTTTTCTGCTCTACATTGGGTACTTGCACATTTGCTTTGGCCCTAACCGATGGTGACCAGTCAGCAAAAAATTCTTCAATCAGCGCCTTCATCTGAGTAGCATCAAAATCGCCGCTGATACCTAAAATTGTGCCGCTGGGCTGAATAGCTGTTTGATAAAAGTCAACAACGTCATCCCGTGAAATATTCTCAATGTCGCTATACTCCACCATGCGAGCAAAGGGACTTTCATCACCGTAAATTAACTTGCGAAACTCACGGGTAGTGACATCATCTGGGTCATCATTACGGCGGGCAATGCTGCCACGGTACTGACTTTTAATTAAGTCAATTTTTTCTGGGGCAAAGGCTGGCTTCTGGACAACCTCTGAAAAAATTGCAAAGACATCAGCTAAATCTTCACTCAGGACACTGAAGCTAGCACTCCCCGTAGTCGCACTCAGACTACTCTCAACCGCTGCAGCCCGCTGTTCTAAAAATTGATTGAGTTGATCAGGGGTATAGTTGACTGTTCCGCCCACACGCATGGCTTCTCCCATAATGCCGGCCAAACCAGTTTTGCCATCGGGCTCCATAAATTCCCCAGCCCTAAACGTCGCTGAACCGCTTACCAAAGGTAGGTCATGCTTTTCCATGAGATACACAACCAGGCCATTGGGTAGCTCATAGCGCTCAAACTCAGGAATTTGAATTTCGCTGAGGGGTTCAAATTCCAGATCCGTGTAGTGGCTAGCCGTCACGGCATTGGCAGGCTTGCTCCACCCTAGGGTGAGAACCAAGCCAAAAGTAGCCATGGCCAGAAAGAAGCTTATGGTCAGACGACGCTTGGAAAACCAGAACATAGGGTTTAAGGAGAATGGGCAGGGGCAATAGGGAAACGTTGTGCAGATGCTCGGCTAAAGATGAGAAGAAAAGAAAAGATAGGTAGAGAAGAATTTGTTCTCGTTCCTATCTTCTGCCTTCTACATTGCGGCTGCTATGGCTCCGTCGATAGCAGTTTACCAACGGTACGATTACTCGACACAAAGGTTGCTTGAGCTACACGCTGAACATCTTCAGCCGTAACCGCTTCAATGGCTTTTAATTCTTCAAATACATGACGCCAGTCATTGGTTTTAGCTTCATATTCAGTCAGCAAGCTCGCCATACCTGAATTGGACTCCAGATTGCGTAACAGAGAAGCTCTAGCTTGAGTTTTCACTCGGTCTAATTCCTCAGGGGTCACGGGTTCTTGCTTTAGCTGGGTAAGTAAAACATCCATCCGCTCAGCCATATCATCAACGGTATGACCAGGAGCCGTCAGGCCATAGAGCAAGAGAATATTGTCATAGCGATCACCAGGGAATCCATTGGCGCTGCCAATATTCAGAGCTACTTGGGATTGCACCACCATGTCTTGATACATGCGTGAAGTGCGCCCCCCCACCAAAATGCTCTCAATCATGGCATAAACCACATGGTCAGGATGATTAATACCAGGACGATGGAAGCCTTCTAAATACCAGGGTTGACTGGGTAGCTTCAGTTCAAAGGATTTAGGCTCTGTCTGAGGTGGTTCCTGTATGGCGACTTCGGGAGGGAGGCTGCGGGATTGCGTGCGACCAAAATAGGCGGTGGCTAGAGCCTTGACATTATCAGGGTCAACATCCCCCACCACAGCAGCAATCAAATTGCTCGGTCCATAATAAGCATCAAAAAACTTGGCGATATCTTCGCGAGTGGCCAAGCGCAGGTCTTCCTTATAGCCAATGACTGGACGACGGTACGGATGCTGATCAAACGCAACTTCTAAGAACTTTTCAACGATTTGGCCGATGGGGGAATTGTCTACCCGCATGCGGCGTTCTTCCAGGATGACTTCTTTTTCTTTATAAAATTCGCGGAATACAGGATCAATGAAGCGTTCTGACTCCAAAGACATCCACAGTTCTAACTTATTGGAGGGGAGGCTATAGAAGTAACGGGTGGCGTCGGCAGAGGTGGTGGCATTCAGGCCACGACCACCAGACTGCTCGATAATTTGGCCAAACTTATTTTGTTCAACGTATTCTGCAGCTTGAGACTGAAGGGTGTCGAACTGCGATCGCAACGTCGCCGTTTTTTCTTCATCGCCTGATTTCTCAGCCGCCATCAGCTGATCAAAGACCACATCCATCTCCTGTAGCAGCGGTGCTTCTGCTGAGTAGTCCTTGGTACCAATTTGAGTTGTGCCTTTGAACGCTAAGTGCTCCAGATAATGGGCAACACCGGTATGACCATCGTCCTCATTAACCGCCCCCACCTTGGCATAGAGCATCATCGACACCACTGGAGCTTGATGACGCTCCAACACGATAAACTTCATGCCGTTATCAAGCGTAAACTCGCTAACGCCATTAGCCACGCGATCAAGATAAGGCTGAATAGAGCTTTCTGACTCGGCCTCAACCGCGAGTTGCTCTTGGACAGATATCCCCGAGACCTGAGCCCAAGCCGGTTCACCCAGTCCCAACCATAACAAAACAGCCAGAGCGGCCGTCCATAGAAACGTCACCTTTGGCTTAGCCAACGGAATTACGCCCATAGCACCTCAGCGCAAAATACCGTTACCAGCATAGATACTTTTCTTTATGTTGTGCCAACAATATATTGATGATTCAGTGAAATCACTAAATATTTGCCCTAATGCCGTGAGAGTAAATATTGTCCTGTTAAATAGTCAAGCTGGCTGATATATTCACACGCTCCGGCAAACTCTCTATTTCAAATAGAGATATTTGTAAAACGTAAACATATCGAATAAGCCACCCACAATACTGATGGTTAAGCAAATAATTACAAAACCTTGAACCATGTTGCCTGCACCAAAGGTGATCAAAAAATCCACCATACAATCTTTACCTACAGCACTAATGGTCGATAACGGCGACCAAACGCCCAAGGTCAAAGCGCCTAACGCTACTCCCATGCCAGCTGCAGGCAGCAAAAAGCAGATGCCCAATGTCAGCACTAAAGAACTAAATAACTGCAAACCCATCTCTACCTCCTGCCATATTTTGGCTGCATGGGCATAAGGAACAACCACCCCAACAATACGAGCAATAATTGGATATGGGCGTCAACTTGAGGAATCTTAAATTTTCATAAAACTACGGAGCATTTAGAGTCTTGCCTTAACCCATTGCTTAACCCATTAAAATAATTAAGCCTCATGCTCAAACATTCATTGCTACCCCGCCTCTAAGGAGTCATACCCTTTGTCTGCTGCATTTCCTACGTCGAGCCTTGCCAAATGGGGTCAGCGTTTGATGGCTGCCATTCTACTGGGTGGTCAAGTCATTGTTCACCTCGCAACTCGTCCTTTACATCGGCGTAACACCATTGAGCAAATGGCTGCCGTGGGACCAGAGTCTTTGCTGATCACTTTGGTGACTGCCAGCTTCGTCGGTATGGTGTTCACAATTCAGGTCACCCGTGAATTTATTAACTTTGGAGCTAGCACAGCCGTTGGTGGAGTGCTAGCGTTGACGCTGGCAAGGGAGCTAGCCCCAGTGTTAACTGCCGTGATCATTGCTGGTCGGGTTGGCTCTGCATTTGCAGCTGAAATTGGCACTATGCAAGTGACCGAGCAGATTGATGCGTTGCAGCTCCTGAAGACAGACCCAGTTGACTACCTGGTATTGCCCCGAGTTGTTGCCTGTGCGCTGATGCTGCCTCTGCTAACAATCCTGTCATTCATTACAGGTATGACGGGGGGTTTGCTGATCACAAGCACAATGTTCAATATTTCCCAAACTGTCTTTCTAGACTCAGCAAGGCTGTTTCTAGAGGTCAGGGATTTAGTCGCTGCAATCATCAAAGCCCTCGTATTTGGCGGCCTCATAGCAATCATTGGTTCGAGCTGGGGCTTAACCACAACAGGGGGAGCCAAAGGTGTGGGGCAATCAACCACAACAGCAGTGGTGACCGCCCTACTGGCTATTTTCATTAGTAATTTTTTCCTATCCTGGCTGATGTTTCAAAGTTCGGCGTCTCCTGGCTGATGTTTCAAAGTTCGGCGTTGAACTTTTAGAGATATTAAATTGCTTGGATAGCGAAATATAAAACATCTGGCAAAATCACAGCTCGACTTCAGTCAGCTTGTTGAGGTATCGCTCAATTAATAAAATCGCGACGATATCATCAATGGGGCGAGGAATACTGCGCATACTCTGGGGCAATATCCGATTCAAACCTTTAGGGGGAAACATTTCCCAATAGCGATCGCGAGCTTCCAGACTGCTATAACGCTCATCCACCAAAATGATATTGGGACTTTCTCGTAGTCGCTGCGATAACTCCTGTTTCCAGATTTTAGCCCCAGTCTGGTCCCCCATAACAATCAGCGAGATAGGATAGGTCTGACGTAGGGATTCAATATGCTCAACCACATCCTCAGCCGGCACCACCTCGTGGTAGCACAATGAGCGATCTACCCCAACAATGGCGAGACCACACTTAGAGCGGCCTGGGTCAAATCCTAAAATAACCGGCTGAGATAGTTTAGAAAAAACAGTGGAGGACACAGAGCAAACCAGAGGAAAAAGGAAATACTGGAATTCAAAGTACACAACATATGTAGAACTGCAACTCCCACCAGCTCAACCATCAGGGTCCCATTTGGATACGCCCTAGGCAAATAAAGGTCTTTGTCTTCCCGTAGTCATTTTAGAACTATCCTAAGGTAGCCTGCATCGTAGACACGAATGCTGGAAATTGGATAAGGTTATCTTGCGATTTCAACAAAACCTGGCAAACTATAGTCTGGCTAAATAAATAATCCGCTTTACACATTACTGGCTAGATTATTTTAGCTTCTTGGATTGCCCCACCAAGTCTTGCTGTTTGGAGAGCCATCGTTCTTTACAGCAGTTGTTGATCCCCCATTGCACTGGCTGTACATGGAACGCAAATGCTATGGTCTAAGTACACTTGTACGCACTAGTTCGAGTGCGTTTGCTTTGTGCATGTAAAGCGAGTTGAACTCTCCCACTTTAAATCTTTTGGAGGTACGACTCAGGTCCCTCTGTTACCGGGTTTTACCGTTATTTCTGGACCCAATGGTTCGGGAAAGTCGAACATCCTTGATGCACTTCTATTCTGTTTAGGGTTAGCCAGTTCTAAGGGTATGCGAGCTGAGCGCTTGCCAGATCTGGTTAATCAAAATCATGCCAGTCGACGCTCCACATCAGAAGCCAGCGTCACAGTCACGTTTGACATCAGCGATATCTCACCAGAACTTTTAAGTGATGACGACAGTAATCCTCAAGATCGGCAGATGGAAGAGGAAGAAAGTGGCATCCATGACAACTTAGATACAGCAGCGAATTCGGTAGAGGTAGAGGCCACAAATCCAGAGCAGGAAGCTCAAGAGCCTAACGATACAGAAGGTCCTGAAACAAATTTAGAACCAGACATCAACGCTACCGATCATGGGGGCTCGACAGATCCAACATTATCGGTAGCGTCAACCACAACTCCAGCTAATCAGAATGGTGCCGAAGCCAATGGGCAGGCCAGCAATGCTAGTGCTCCTGATAATGTGGTTCCGTTACCGCGAGAATGGAGCGTGACTCGTCGCCTGCGGGTCACAGCCCAAGGCACTTACACATCAAATTATTTTATTGATGGCCAGCCCTGCACCCTGACTGAGTTGCATGAACAGTTACAACGATTTCGCATCTATCCTGAAGGCTACAACGTAGTCCTACAGGGGGACGTTACCAGCATCATCTCGATGAAGGGGCGCGAGCGTCGAGAAATTATCGACGAACTGGCAGGGGTGGCATCATTTGATCGGAAAATTGACCAGGCAAAGCTCAAGCTTGATATGGTGCGGGAACGTGAAGAACGCTTTCGCATTGTGGAGCGAGAATTAATCGACCAACTAGAACGGCTTGATCAAGATCGTAAAAAGGCTGAAAAGTATAAGCAACTCAAAGCGACACTCCAGGAAAAGACCCAGTGGCAAGCGGTTTTAGGGTGGCGTCAACAACAGGAACAAGCTGATAATTTAGAGCGCCAGATTAGCCAAGGCAAGGAAAAGGCGACTAAATTGGCTGAACAGCGCCTCACCCTGGTCAAGTTAATTGAAACCACCGCCGCTGAGCTAGATGTCCTTAACACCAAAGTTAAAGCTCTGGGCGAAGATGAGCACTTAGCTCTGCAGTCTAAATTGGCTACACAAGAAGCCGAACTGCGGCAGCTTGAACGTCAGGAGCAGGCCCTCAGCCAATCGACACGGGACCTAGCAGCCAAGCTTCAGGCCACTCAAGTTGAGTTGCAACAGCACAGTCAAGCGTTAGAGTCCCTGGGTCAGCAGCTGTATGTCCTTACCAGCAACGAGATCGTTCAACTGCAAGCAACGCGAGATCGAGCCGCGCAGGCGGTGGAGGAAAGTCGAGAGGCAACGAGTGCGATCGCAACCGCCTCCCAAGCCTGGGTCGAATCTCAGACAAACCTACGTCGCGAAGTAGAAGCACTGCTTAAAGCACTGGAACCTCAGCGAGCTGAACAGGTACGACTGCAGGAACGCTTAAATCAACTGCAAAGCCAAATCACAGCCCAAACCGATGCAATTCAGAGTCTGGAAGCTGAACTCAACACCGCCCCTCAAACCGCAGAACCTGAACTCCACAGTACAGAAGAAAAAATTCAGACCCTAGCACAGGGTGTAGCAACAGCTGAACAGGAGCTTAAGACCCAACGCGAAACCCGTGACCGATTGCTACGGGAACAACGGGAAAAGCAGCGAGAGTTAGACAAGCTGGAAGCCCAGGAGCAGGCACTCCAAGAAACCCGTGGGACCCAGGCCACGGAAGTTTTGATTAACAGCGGTCTGACCGGTATTTGCGGTCTAGTGGCCCAATTGGGGCGTGTAGATCCTAAATATCAAACCGCGCTAGAAATTGCCGCTGGAGCAAGATTGGGTTATTTGGTCGTTGAACATGACGGCGTTGCCGCCCGAGGCATCGACATTCTTAAACGCAAGCGCGCTGGTCGAGCCACCTTCTTACCGCTGAACTCTATCCGCGCGCCTCGGGGTCAAAGGTTAGGTCGATGGGAACGCCCTGATGGCTTTATCGACTACGCTGTCGACCTGATTGAATGCGATGACATGTACCGAGAAGTGTTTGCCTTTGTCTTTGGCAACACCACTGTTTTTGAGCGTCTCGACGATGCGCGCCGCCATCTCGGTAAGTTTCGCATGGTCACCCTGGATGGTGAAGTGTTAGAAAGCAGCGGCGCGATGACCGGCGGTAGCCTGCGGCGTCAGGGTCGACTACATTTTGGCACGGTTGAAGCCGGAGAGTCTGCGGAAGCGAAAGCCTTACGAGAACGGCTGCAAGAAATTGAGCGGATTTTAGTGAGTTGCGATCGCGCCCTTGCCCAGGCCGATGCCACGGTCAAAGCCCAATCTCAGACATTGATCGAAACCCGCCAAAGCTACCGCGAACAGCAGTTACAAAACACCCAAGCCCAGCAACAGCAACAGCAACTACAGCAACGTCTAGAAAAAGCACAGCAGCAGCGACAGCAATATCAATCTGAATATGCCGCTGCCCAACAGCGTTTGCAGCAGTTGGAAACCGCTCTTCCCGACCAGGAAGGACAACTGATACAAAAGCGCCAAGAACTGACAGCTTTAGAGGAATCCCAAACCCATAGCGAATGGCAACAGGCTCAGGGTAAAGTTCGAGCCTTAGAAGCCGAACTGACAGAGCGTCAACAGCTATTACAAATCGCCCAGCAGCGACAGAATGAACTAGAGGCTCAACGCCAACGCTTACAGGAGAAAATTCAAACCAACCAGCAAAGCCTGGCACAAGGTCGTCAACAGCAACAGGGTCAAATTAATCAACAGACAGAGATTAATAAGCAGCAGGCAGAGCTGAAGCAAGAGATTATAACCACCCAGGCAGCCCTGGCTGAGCTAGACAAGACCTTAGCAGGTGAGAAGGCAGAACGCGATCTCAAAGAACATCAACTACGGGAACAACGCAACCAGCTACAGCAGCTAGAGTGGCAGCAACAAAAACTTAGCGAAACTCAGCAAGAGCGACAGCAACAGCTCAGCGAGCTACAGATAGCCATCGAAACCAAACAAGCTGAACTCCCAAGTCCACTGCCTGAGATTCCTGAAGACCTGACACTAGAAGCGTTGCAAAAACAGCTTAAGTCTCTACAACGTCGTCTTGAAGCTATGGAGCCAGTCAATATGTTGGCCCTTGAAGAATATAAACGCACTCAGGAACGTCTGGAAGAACTAACCAATAAGCTCACCACCTTGGAAGAGGAGCGTACAGAGCTATTGCTGCGTATTGAAAACTTCACCACTCTGCGTCGTCACGCATTCCAAGAAGCATTTGAAGCGGTCAACAAAAACTTCCAAGCCATTTTCGCGCAACTCTCTGATGGAGATGGATATCTGCAGCTCGACGATCCCCAAGATCCCTTTAATGGTGGCTTAAATCTAGTTGCCCACCCCAAGGGCAAGCCCGTTCGTCGGCTCGCGTCCATGTCGGGTGGAGAAAAATCCCTCACCGCCCTCAGTTTTATCTTTGCCCTACAACGCTATCGTCCCTCCCCCTTCTATGCCTTTGACGAGGTAGATATGTTCCTAGACGGTGCCAACGTCGAACGCCTTTCCAAAATGATTCGTCACCAGGCGCAACAGGCACAATTTATGGTTGTTAGTCTTCGACGCCCCATGATCGAGTCTGCCGAACGCACCATCGGCGTGACTCAAGCTAGAGGAGCCTACACGCAGGTACTGGGGATTAACCTGCAGCGAGCCTCCGGCGGAGGGTAAATAGATTTGTAGAGGCGTTCCATGCAACGCCTCTACAAATCCAATACGGTTTCACACACTGTCAAAAAATCGATGTATAGGGTGTAATGTGATGAAGCACGTTTCTGTCAATTAAGAAACATGCACGCTGGTCAAGCAGACCCTATAGACACCACACAGTAGACCCCAAACGATGAGTTTTGAGCAAAGTCGGCTGCGTTCCGACATGATTGGCACCCAAGTGATTACCCGTTCTACAGGCCGTCGTCTGGGGGTAGTGAGTCAACTGTGGGTAGATATAGATCGAGGTCGAGGTGAAGGTGGCGAAGTGGTTGCTTTGGGACTACGGGATAACATCCTATCTAAAGTAGTGTCTGGGCCAGAACAGATCATGTTGCTGAGCAGCATTCGTCAAATTGGCGATGTCATCTTAGTTGATGATGATTCAGCCATCGAGGATGACATTAGTGTGGCCAACTATACCAATCTGGTCAAAAGCGAAGTCATCACTGAGTCAGGTGAAGGTCTGGGCCGTGTCCGTGGATTCAAATTTGATGTGGTCAGTGGCAAACTGCTATCCCTTGTAATTGCGTCCATGGGATTACCCCAGATTCCAGACCAGGTGATTAGTTCCTACGAGCTACCTGTTGAAGAGATTGTGAGCACTGGGCCAGACCGCATTATTGTTTTTGAAGGTTCAGAGGAAAAACTGAAACAGATCAGCGTGGGGCTCCTAGAACGTCTTGGCTTAGGCTCAGCTCCCTGGGAACGAGAGGATGATGGCTATATCATGCCCACGTCTGCCAGCAATCAATTGCCCTCAGGGCTCAAACAAGAAGTTCCCGCCCCTCGTCGTGAAGCGGCACCACCTCAACGGTTGGAGCTTGAACAACCCTCCCGTCCGCCCGTGGAACAGGCCATCCCGGAAGAAGAGCCTTATCAAGCCCAACCTTTAAACATTCCTCAAAAGAAAAAAGTCATCGAATACGAAGAAGAAGATTTCTAGGGGAGATAGCAGGATAACTCTTGCCATTTTTGGGCAAACCGATATACGGTATGCGTGGCATTATTCCATCGAATCGTTTCCTCGTTTTGAGTCCATGGTATCCACACCCGCGCCTGTTGTTGGCCCACTCAAACAGCTATCTGTTATGGGCTTACCGGTACATCAAAGTACCGATTATGTAGGCTGGCTCATTGAGCACCTGCGTTCAGGTGGTGGTGGCCATGTCGTTACCCTGAATGCAGAAATGTGTATTCAGGCAGAGGCCAATGCTGATCTACAGCAAATCATTCAAAATGCCACGCTGGTACTTCCTGATGGAGCAGGCGTTAAGCTGTATTTTCAGTGGGTTCAACGCCATCCTCTAAAACGTTACCCCGGCATCGAATTTGCTGTGGACGTATTGAAAAAACTCCAAGCCACAGAAACTGTCGTCTTTTATGGCGGTTCGCCTGGCATGGCCACAGCGGCGGCTGAACATTGGCAACGACTGTTCCCTGACTTGAATATTGCGATCGCGCAGCATGGCTATCTATCGGAAACAGAGCAGTTAGGATTTCAGCATCAACTTCAGGAATTACAGCCCAGTGTAATCTTTGTAGGCTTGGGGGTCCCCCGCCAAGAACTATGGATTGCAAACCACCGTCAGCTCTGCCCCAACGCAATTTGGGTCGGTGTTGGTGGCAGCTTTGACATCTGGGCAGGGAAGAAGCGACGAGCTCCTCGTTGGATGTGCAATAACAATCTTGAGTGGCTTTACCGACTCTATCAAGAACCCTGGCGTTGGCGGAGAATGCTGGCCTTACCTAAGTTTGTATTCCGTTCTATAGGTTATGACTTAGGTCGACGAGTGTGATGCCCAAGATCATTGCCAACAGTAATGGTTAAGGGGCGTTCTATAGAACGCCCCTTAACCATTCACCGAAACAATCCAATAAAAATTGTCAAGGGACTGGACATTCCTCCCATTACCTATATCCTTGTACAGAGACAAAAGTACTGCCCATGCATTGCGAGTAAGCTCTGTCCCCATTCAACACAAAGCCCCTATGACATCCGCCGTGACTCCGCCCAAGACACAATACCCTCGCCGTCGTCGTCCGGATGCACAATCTAGGCGTAATGCAGCCTTTCAGGCGACATCGGCATCGGCAACATTGCAAGGAACTCAGCAACAACAGCAGACTAAAACTGACAGTGCCCATCCCCCCCTGGTCACCTTGACTGGCGTTAGTAAAGTCTACGATAACGGCAGTCAAGCGCTGCGGAATATTAACCTCCAGATCAAACGGGGCGATTTTCTATTTGTGACTGGGCCTTCGGGGGCTGGCAAATCCACATTACTCAAATTGCTCTATGGCCAAGAGCGGGCCACATCAGGCGAGATTCTGGTGGATGACAAAAACCTGGCTAAACTGCGAGGAAACCGGCTGGCCATGTTGCGTCGGCGCATCGGTATTGTCTTTCAGGACTATAAACTCATTCCTCGCCGCACTGTTGCAGAGAATGTATCCTTTGTACTTTGGGCACAGGGCTATAGCCGTAGGGAAATCAATCGCCGTTTACGGCCCACTCTAAGAATGGTTGGCCTGCAACATAAAGCTAGCTGCTTTCCAGATCAGCTCTCTGGAGGAGAGCAACAACGGGTTAGCATTGCCCGTGCAGTGGTCAGCACGCCCCCTTTGCTACTGGCCGACGAACCCACTGGCAACTTGGATGGAGATAATTCCCGCCAAGTGATCAAAATTTTAGAAAAGCTCAATTCTATTGGCATTACGGTGATTGTTACCACCCATGATGAACAGCTAGTACGCTCATCAAACCATCCGGTGGTCCAAATTAAAGACGGGCGTTTAACCTACGTGAGACATTAAACCGCTCTGAAGTTAGGGTGTGTGCGCACAACATTAGCCTCAAAATCCTGAATCCAATCCACCCAGGCCTCTTCGATCTGCGGACGTTCTTGAGGCAAAGCACGCTTAATTAAGACAGCAATATAGCTGCGATCGCAACAAATCAGAACGATATTGCCAACCTTAGTACGAATCATTGCATGACTAAACGTCGGCAACTCCATAGTTGATGCTATCAACTGCTGTAGCCCCAAAGATTGAAAGACTAACTGAACCCATTCAGTATCTTCGTGCTGCGGCGTAATGAAATAATCACGAGGTAGCCCAGTAGCATCGAATACAGCTAATCCCAGTATTTGGTCAATATCAGGTAAACCAACCGACTTCAATGGCTGCGGGTTTGAGGTAGACACCAAAATCCAAAACTTTTTAATGGGTAGCTAAATCAGAAGCTTTGAGCTTCCAAACTAAACTAGACACCATATTAGTGAACACATGGGCAATTACTGGCACTAATAGGTTTTGGCTCGCTATAGCACTGTAGCCTAATATTCCACCCACGCACGTTGCCCACAACATATACGGCCACTGCCGCAAATCGCTCATATGTAGTAACCCAAAACAAAGACTCGACAGTGCTAAGGCTGCTAAATTTGCTCCAAAGGCTGGTAACATCACTCCCCGAAACAGCAGTTCTTCACTAATACCAGGCAGTAAGCCTAACCAAAGTACATCTGGCAAAGCCAGAGGTTTGAGAATGTACTCCAAGTAAACTTCGGCACTATGTCGATACCTTGGCCATGCCCAATAGAGTATGGCGCTAACAAGGGTGATACCCATCCCCAAAAGCACACCTAGGCCAATCGGATAAAGACCCAACTGACTGGGTAACTGTTGTACTGAATCAAACAAGAGCCAAAAGCGAGCAATGACAAACAATACAAGGGCTGTTGCCGCGATCGCAACTAGCACTTGAGTACGTGTCAAAGGCTCCATACTTGAATTAGGTGGGGCAGGCTGATTCAAAAGCGCATCGGCAAAATTATGCCGCACTGACAAACGATACTATCTTACGCTGTCCGAGGTCGCTAGCATATCGGCAAATCTATACATCCTGAATCACATTATTACCAAGCGTATATAGGTTCCCACGATCTGTTAGAGGCAGATGGGAACTGACTCTAAGGGAAAAGGTAAACATCATTTTTCAGACACATTGAACAATGTCTGATTTCAATCAGACATATTGATATATCCCTTAAAAATAACAAACAAAAAAACAATCAAACAACCATCAAAATCCATTTAAAACACATAGATTAGAAATCAATATAAATCAATATAAAAACTCAAGAAAACCATCAGAAGCCTTTCAAAAATAAGCTTTCAGCCATAGAAGCAATCTATATCCCTAGACAATATTGATTTTTATAAGTCAGTCAAAATCAATATTCTTAACTATTTTTTATTTTTTTAATAACCCCCAAACACCAACAACTGAAAGCCGTTAGTAAATGTAGGAAATTGGGATTTATTTAAATATCTACCATTGAAGACAACATTGACTATTAGCGCATCAGACAAATTTGATAACAAGACATCATATGAACTTTGTCTAGACTTTGTATTTTAACCACACACTTCAACTTAACTGATGGGAATGTCCTTTGACCTACCTGCCCAAAACAACAGCGTCAATATATACGAATGTGAGGTCCGGCTAAAGTTTCGCATTATTGAAGATCAGCTTGCTATCGACGAACGTGATAGTAGTGCGCTGATAGAAGCTTTAGTGGATGCCTACACCTATGGTGATGATGACTATTTGGAATCTTTGGAATCTCAAATAGATATCCATCAAATAAAAGCCTTAGAAGCCTCTCCAGAAATGCGACGCCAGCTTATCCGTTTACGTAATTCCCGTAAATTAGCGTAATCCCCTCTCAAAGAAAGACATTACAGGCGAAATAGAGCAGCATAAAAAAAATCCCAATAGACGTTTGACATTTATTCCCTCAGATTTGTATATTTATAAAGGCCAACGCGGTCGCGCAAGGGCAACACGCCCCCATCGTCTAGAGGCCTAGGACACCTCCCTTTCACGGAGGCGACGGGGATTCGAATTCCCCTGGGGGTATAAAAGAAAAAAGCTTCGCCAAAAACTTTATTGGCGAAGCTTTTTTCTTTGTTTTGTTTACATATGCAACAAATTATTAATTATTAGGATAAGGGTCATACTGTAGCTCCCCTCCCCACATGTATTGCCCTAATTGCACAAGTCCCTCAATTCAAAAGCACAAAGCTAAGTTTAACCGTCGCCAGACTTACCAGTGTCAAACTTGTCAGAACGTTTTTCATTCCCCAGACAACAACAAATTCATATTGTGGATAGTGGCCGTTTTAGCCATCCTGGGATTATCCCCTTGGTGGATCAATAAAACCCTACAAACTATAATTACTCGCCCAGACACTGGTGAGTCAGCCGATGCCATTATTGTACTCGGTCGAGGACCACAATATTCTGAATATAGAACAACTGCAGCTGTGCAACTATGGCAAGAAGAAAGGGCTCCTTTGTTTTTTGTCAGCGGCGTCACTGATGCTCCAGTAATCATAGATTTAGCGAAGGATATGGGAATACCCACCGCTAGTATTAGTGGTGAAGCCTGCTCCCGCAGTACGTGGGAAAATGCATTTTATACTGAGATGCTGATGCCGCCCATCGAGACCTCAGCGGATAAACCAAAGATATTGCTCGTGACGGACGATCTGCACATTGCACGGGCAACGATGGTTTATCGTAGCTTTGGCTTTGAAGTGATACCACATCCGGTCAAGGTTAAGTCCTCAATGTGGCGTCGACATATCTTAAGAGAATTTCTTGCCAAGCTTTACTATGCCAAATCAGGTTGGTTAAACGCCCCAACAGCAGAGCAATACCAAGCGGCTCAAGTAGAGGCAAAGTCTAGAATCCCAGATTGGAATTGTCTAATGACACAGGAACAAAGGGAACGGTTGCCAACGCTTGATCTCTAAGAACAAAAACAATCTGCCCACTATCTCCTCTGAGGCAGTGGGCATTGAGGCGCTCTTAAAAGTTGCGCTGTTAGGCAAATTGCTCTGTGGTGCGATCGCAAATTGCCATCAGATTTTGCGTTAAATTATGGCAAATATGATGCTCGATCAACTGAACAGGCATCGCCAAAGGTGGCTGAACCATTAGTTCATAGGACAAAATAGTCGCAGCCTGCTCCCCTAAAAGGGCAGGTTGCAAGGTCCACTTACCGATGAACTTCTTAAAGTCACCTTCCACCATCGAAAATCCTATTTCTCGGGGGAAGTGCTCCGTCATATCCAAAATGACACGCGCACAAAACTTGAAGTTGAGAAAACATTGAGCCCCAATTTGCTCTAACCGGATACCGCCGTCAGATCGCGGTAATAAGCGGCTACTAGTTAAATTAGGGACAAAATCTGAAAGCTTTTCATAATCGGTCAAAATTTTCCATACCTGCTCAAGTGAGCGTGGAATCGCGACGGATGCCACAACCCTGCGCTGTCGAGGGGCAAACTTTTCAGTTTTGACGCTTACTCGCTGACAGGCATCATAACTAAGACGAATCACAGAATCGTCATCCATCGCTGCATCAGAAGTAAACGCTAAAATATCCCGATTCACAGTAAACCAAACCCGTAAAACAGCAGATGTGTAACTAGGTATGTATTCCTAGTAGCTTAACCTATCTATCCTTGATAATTACATCTACAAGAGAAAAATCTTCTTTGAAGAGTGGCTCCAAAAGCTCAAACATTCAACCGCTGCTTTAACTCATATATCTCATCTATATATATGAGATGCATCTATATATATAGATGCATCTCATATATATAGATGCTTGAGCTACAACAAAGACTGTCCTTGGTAGAATACCCAGCCACAGAGCAAGTATCCACCTCCTATCTAAGCAAAACTCTATGTTCCTAACTACAGCATCAATTACATCTGCACCGAAAAACCTACAGTTTATTTATATAGATAGTGCCATCTACATAAATAGCTATCTATTAGGCTTCCCCTCTCCATATCTATAGACTTGTCCTCCCCATGTACTCTCCATATATATGATGCTCAATGTTGTTGTCACTATATATAGGACATAGAACACATCGATTAGGGCCACATTCTCCACACCAGAGCAGCTCTAACCAACAACGCTCATTACAAAGCATCCACTCCAGTCAACTCTTCAGCCTTTAAGATGGACAGGTGCAATTATTGCTACAACCGCAATCTGCCTACATCGGAGTAACATCGTGCTGCTGTCAAAAGGGTTTGAAGTCGAAATGTATACTGGCCACACCGATGGCACAATCATCGGTCTGTCAGACAAAATTGTTAAATCCCTGAGCGGATTTGTTCGCGAGCCAGATAGTCGCAACGTTGAGTACACTACCCCTCCATTGCAGCACTATGATCAGTTACTCTGTGAACTAGTCACGCCCCGGCGACGATTGAGGCAGTTTCTCAAGACTCTTGACCCCAGCTATACCATTCTTCCTGGGAGCACCTTAGCTACTGGCAATAGTCAGATTTTCTCTCGTTCTGATCCGAAAAATCCTTACCATGCCTACATTGAGCGAACCTACGGAACCAATGTAGTCACTGCCAGTATCCATATCAATCTGGGTATTAGCGATCCCGAAGTATTAATGCGAGCTTGTCGGCTCATTCGGGTTGAAGCCCCTTTAATTCTTGCCTTGAGTGCATCGTCCCCTTTCCTCGACAACCAAGTGACCGGCTATCACTCTACTCGCTGGCATGTATTTCCCCAGACACCTAGTCATGTCCCGCTCTTTGAGAGCCATGCGCACTTCATTAAATGGACAGAAGAACAGCTCAAGCTAGGCACCATGAAAAATGTTCGTCACCTTTGGAACTCTGTACGCCCCAATGGAGACTGCCGCCCCTATAAACTCAATCGCCTCGAAGTTAGAATTTCAGACCTGGTGACTGACCCAATTCACTTATTGGCAATCACAGCTCTCCTAGAATCACGTATTCTCCAACTACAGCAAGATCCAAGTTTGGACCCCCTCGTCTCTAGCCAACTGCCTAGTCACAATCGTCATGATGATTTGCTCTCAATTACTGACGCCAATGAAAGAGCTGTGGCAAAAGCCAGTCTAGATGCAGAGTTACAACATTGGTACGATGGTCAGCCCATTAATGCCACTGATTGGATCACACAAATTTATAACGAAGTCCTACCCATTGCGAAAGCTCAAGGTATTGCTTGTTTTCTAACACCTATCAAACAAATCCTAAGGGAAGGCAACCAGGCGCAGAATTGGCTCAAACAAGTAGACACTGGTCTGGAGGTTGCTCAAGTGATAGCCCAAACCATTCAAATTATGGAACGTCAGGAGCAAGCGTTACAAAGCGATTTATGTCAGCCGGTTTAGGCCCAAATCCCCCATAATCATCTGCCTGGTTCTATAAAAACCTAGAGTTATAGCTTGAGAGCCCATCGATTAGTCAATGCTATGGAGCGCTGGCAACATTAGATTTTTCATAGGTCAGGACATTAAAAAATGCCTACGCCCAAGAAGTGAGATCGATTGATTAGTAACTCCTATATAAAGGCGATGCAAAATAGGCATCTGGACATAAAAAGGCCCAGGAAAAATAATAAATTGCACCACATAGAGTTATGTCAATGCCCAAAATCGTCCTGGTTAACCCAGAAATTCCACCAAATACAGGCAATATTGCCCGCACATGTGCCGCAACGGCCACTGAACTACATTTAATAGAACCCCTTGGATTTCAACTTAGTGATCGATATCTCAAGCGAGCGGGCTTAGATTACTGGCCCCACGTTAATTTGCAGGTGCATCCAGATCTAAATAGTTTTTGGCAATATCAACAGCAAATAGGTGGCCGCCTCATTGGCTTTACGACCAAAAGCACATATAGCTACATAGAGATTAAGTATCAAGAAGACGATTGGCTATTATTTGGCAGCGAGAGTGAAGGACTCCCTCGATCACTGCTAGAGACCTGTGAGCAAACTGCCAAAATTCCCATGCTGCACGATAGCGTCCGTAGTCTTAATCTTTCAGTAAGTGCCGCTATTGGGCTCTTCGAGGCATTACGACAGCTTAATTACTTATCGTCCCCCACCGCTTAGGTACAGGAATATATAGAGAGATTGCACATCTAGTCGTCAAAGCCAATCAGACTATATATCTATGGGCTCATAGATATATAGAGCTCATTTCAAGGAGAACGACTGCCAAGCCATAGGGAATTTACTGCCAGGTCTAATAGCTGCAATCTCATATGAGCAAGGTGCGGCAAAGCTCAGAGTAGAGTGTCAAACAACTTGTTCTCCTGTATTGACCTGCTTCAAGACAGTCATTTCAGATACAAATCAACCATTCCTGCGATAAAAATTTTCTATAGCGCTGTAGCCATCACAACGGTCAAATCGAGATCAAGTTCCCGAAAGAACTGGGAATCCTAGAAAATAAGACTATTGGGAGCATTTATACCTAACAAATCGCTGGCAAGGCTCTTAGATACACTTTGTGCCATAAATACTTTCTAAGGCGATATCGATAGAATCGCTTAAACGCTCTTCTACAAAAGGATTCGCAGAATTCCGGCAAGCAGTCCTAACGCCTTATTGAGATAAAAATCCATCGCAAATTCAATTTCATGTTGATTTTGGAGAATACGATGGAACTTGTTTGGTACAGGATTGATCTTTTGATTAAGTCGTGTAAACTTGCCTAAGTTGGGTACGAAAGGTGCTCACTTGCTATGGGCATTTTTGCTCTGTGCACGTGCCTCATCTACCTGATTCAACTTGTAGTCAACGGCCTACTATCGGGCAACTGCATAGGGACAAGTTGGTTTCGAACAGTTGAACGCCGGTCATTTAGGAGGTTATTCCTTGAAACGAGCAAATTTTCAGGAGCCCAAGTCTGAAGTAAGTCATTCATGTTTCTCCGACATGGATACTGTTTCTGAGCAAGCTCCGTCTGGAAACGCTGGCAGATCAAAATCTGCCGCTATGCTGGGACTTGCACTCTCATTTGGTGCATCTGGAGTTTTATTCGCTGATAGTGAAGCAACTGCAGCGGTTGGATCTTTTGCGATCTCAACGTCAGCAAATTCAAGCGAATCACCCCAGTTGCCATCTATGCTCCACGGCCATTCGGAGCAACCTGTAATGAATGGTCATGCTGTGTATCACACGGTTCAACAAGGAGATAGCCTTTGGCAGATTGCCCAAGAGCATCATGTTGAAGTTCAGGATATCAAGCTGGCAAACCGCATATCCCCTGATACAACACTTCAGGTGGGTCAAGTGATTAAGGTTCCTAATGAGGAATCAGTTCAGCCGACCCTAGTTTCTCTACTACCAGGTGCCCAGAAAAATTCGGGTGACCAAGCTCAAGCACCTAATCTAGAGCGTTTGGTAGCAGGTATTTCAAGTGTTGATAGAAGTTCCACACAGTCTGAACTTGTAAACGCGGTTGATGAGCCAGCCGTTGTTGCAACCGAAGAGTTAACTGGTGATGTTTCTCTCCGCTCAGCTGGTATAGTGTCCCATTCTGATGGGTTTCAAGCTGATCTCAAGCAGTTGGCATCTAATAGTCAGGTATCTAGCGATCAATCTACAATGATTGACAGCTCGGAAACTGAATTACAGTCATCCCCAGGCGATGCAGCAAAACTTTTAAATTCTGAAGAAGCCACCGATACGGTTTTCAACAGTTATGAAGTTCGCCCTGGCGACACCGTTGAGGATATTGCACTCTCATTGGGCACAACGTCTGAGAATCTAGTTGCAACAAATAGCTTAGAAGATCCTGACTTCATTGTGGCAGGAGATACTCTAGATGTTCCTGAAGAGGTAGCCAATGAGTTAATCATCTCTGAAGCAGCTTCTTCCATCGCACAATCTTCTCCTGAATTAACGGCATCCTCTTCCCTAAGCGATTTTGATGGCACCCGTCTAGGTCGCCTACAGTCAACGGTTGAGAATCGTATTAATGGGTCTTCAACCCTACAGCGCTTACGTGGTGGTCAAGGTGGTTCTGTTATATCCCAGCCCAACCTTGTTAGTGAAGAGATTGAAGACACAATTGAATCCGTCACTGTTGAGGATCCATATACCGCTGACCTCCTGGCTGAAGTGAATTCAGCGCAAGAGTTGGCCCCAGAGCTGAGCACATCGTTAGAGTCCGATGATGAAATTGCCTTAAAGCGATCATTGCCAACAACTGATGATGTTGTAGTCAACCCACAGTTTCCTGGGAATCGTTTGGAAGCTAGAGCAACTTCTGATATCAGTTCCACTCAAGATTCTGAATTATTAGCAGCTGCCCCCCTTGATCCAAGCGTTTACGTTTCTTCTCCTAGCCCTGCTACAGGTCAAGTTGTTTCCCCTGAAATGCCTATCCTGCCGACGGCAGATGAGTATTTACCAGAAACACCTGATTACTTCAACGGCTACATTTGGCCAGCTCGTGGCATCCTGACATCCGGCTATGGTTGGCGCTGGGGTCGTATGCATCGTGGCATTGATATTGCCGGTCCTGTTGGCACTCCAATTGTTTCCGCTGCTGCTGGTGTTGTTGAAAGAGCGGGTTGGAATTCTGGCGGTTATGGTAACTTAGTTGACGTTCGTCATGCCGACGGCAGCTTGACTCGTTATGCCCACAACAGCCGTATTACGGTTAGACAAGGTCAGCGTGTGGCTCAGGGTCAGCACATTGCCGACATGGGAAGTACTGGTTATAGCACTGGTCCTCACTTGCATTTCGAGGTTCATCTACCAGAACGTGGCACTGTGAATCCGATGGCAATGCTGCCCAACCGTTAAGACGAATTAGCTAGCGTTAAGATTTTGAGCAAGCCTTGTCTTACCATCAGGAAGACAAGGCTTATCTTTTCTACAACGACACGTAGATTACAACGACACGTAGAGCTGACAAACCTTGCTTATCCTGCTTGGGAAAAAGACTAGTAAGTGCTGCAATTCTCTACGTAGTTTCTTGACATTTCGTGATAGATTTAATTAGCTGCTGTGTGTAAAGCAGCTTGGACTGGCTCAGTAGCTCAGTGGTAGAGCAGGGGACTCATAAGCCCTTGGTCACGTGTTCAAATCACGTCTGAGCCATTTTTATTTTCTTATTTGATATATCGCGGTAGTCTAAAGAGACTACGCTAACTTGATACGCTCTTTGTTAGGGAGTCCCTACCAAGTAAGGCAAGCTGATGCGCTGGTTTTCGGGGAGTTTAATGTTGTTTACATTCTGCTCTGCGCTTTGAGTAGTCTCCGGTAGCTGAGCAATAGGCCCGTATTGCTGGTATGTTAGTTAACTAGATTTTTGTTGGAGACAAACGGATGAGTACCCCGGCGGAAGGATGCCTGCGTGTTGGTCAGCCTGCTCCTGATTTCACTGCAACAGCCGTAGTTGATCAAGAGTTTAAGACGATTAAACTCTCTGACTACCGTGGTCAGTACGTTGTACTCTTTTTCTATCCACTAGATTTCACCTTTGTTTGCCCTACTGAGATTACAGCTTTTAGTGACCGTTACGATGAATTCACGGCTCTCAATACAGAAGTATTAGGGGCTTCAGTGGATAGTGAGTTTTCTCATTTGGCTTGGATTCAGACAGAGCGTAAAGCGGGTGGCTTGGGAGATTTGTCCTATCCCCTTGTCTCCGATATCAAGAAAGAGCTTAGCGCTGCTTACAATGTACTAGAGCCCGAAGCTGGTGTTGCCTTGCGCGGTTTGTTCATCATTGATAAGGATGGAATCGTGCAGCACTCTACCATCAATAACCTGTCCTTTGGCCGTAGCGTCGATGAAACATTGCGAGTTTTACAAGCAATTCAGCATGTACAATCACACCCTGATGAAGTATGTCCAGCAGGATGGACGCCAGGCGAAAAAACGATGACGCCTGATCCTGTGAAGTCCAAAGAGTTTTTTGCTTCGATTTAGGTGCATCGTCCAACCAACAGCTAACAGTTTTTATCTCACCTTTTAGGTATCAATGACTGCAGCTTTCAAACTGACCTCCACGGATTTTCAAGGGGTCATTAGTCAGCGTTTTTTTAGGAATTTTTTACCGCTACCTGCATTTAGCAAGTTTCGAGTAGGTCAAACTCTACCTGATTTTGACCTACCCGTGGTGGGGCAAAGAGCGTCTATTAAACTTTCTAGCTATCGACAAAAATCAGTGGTCGTTCTGGCGTTTACACGTATCTTTACCGAAAAACAGTACTGCCCCTTCTGCTATCCACACATTATGTCGATGGTCGAAACCTACAAAAAGTTTGACCAGCTAGGTGCACAAGTGCTCATGATCACGAGCACTGACATGCGTCAAAGTCAAATCATACACAGGGATCTGGGGCTGGAGATGCCACTTTTAGTGGATTCTAGCTGCAGTATTTTTCGCCAATATGGCACGGGTCAGGCGTTGGGGGCACCTTTACCAGCACAATTTGTAGTAGATCGCTCAGGACGTCTCACATTTCAGCACTTATTTTCATTTGCTCATCCAAACGCTAGCTCAGAGCGTTTGCTGTGGGCTGTCCACAACGCTAGCCGCTAGGTTGAAGTCACCAAATTAAAACGGAGAGGGAGGGATTCGAACCCTCGATAGAGCTTACGCCCTATAACTCCTTAGCAGGGAGCCGCTTTCAACCACTCAGCCACCTCTCCAAGGTCAGAGCTGCATTATAACAAGCTATCTTCAGCGGGGTAAAGCCTTCTAGTGCGATTTCTTGTCATAATTCTTGGCAACCGATGTTTAAAGCTACATAGAATCTCCCAAGAAATCGTCCCGATACGATTGGCCCAGTCATCTGCAGTGATTTGGTGGGAGGTAGAATTTCCAAGCAATGTGACGATGTCGCCTTCCGTCAGACCAGGGATATCTGACACATCTAACATCAGTTGATCCATCGTGATAGCACCCACCTGGCAAACAGGCTGATCATCAATCAACACAGTCAGCTGGTTGGATAATTGACGAGGAATACCATCGGCATAACCAATACCTACAACGGCAATGGTCATTGGGCGTTTAGCCACAAAACGATGTCCATAGCTAACGCCAGCACCAGCAGGAATTTTCTTGATATGGGTAATACGCGCTTTAACTTCTAAGGCTGGTTGCAAGTTAAGCAACGATTGTAAATGCGGTGCTGGTGCCAAGCCATATAGCCCCAAACCCACGCGCACCATATCGTATTGCAAGGCATCGGCATCGGTGAGGGTAGCTGCTGTATTCGCTAAATGCAGGCGTGCAGGAAGCTGATTATGCATTTCAAGGGTTGCGATCGCACGCTCAAAACGCTCATGCTGACGTCGCATTTCCGTCGGATCCGGTTCATCAGCCGTTGCAAAATGGGAATACAAACTAGTTATCTGTAACGCAGGCAGCCCACTGACAAACTCCACAAACTCCAATGCCCGCTGCCAATCAAACCCGAGCCGCGACATCCCCGTATCTAATTTGATATGTACTGGCAAGGGCAAACAAGCATCGCTTAACACTGCCGCAAACACAAGCGCCTGCTTAGGTGCGACAATTGTAGGCTGCAACTGCCAGCGAGCTAGCGCCCTGACCTCCTCAGCATCATGCAAGGCACCCATCACCAAAATAGGTGCGGTTAAACCCGCTTGCCGTAGTTCAATGCCTTCTGGCACGGTTGCTACACCTAACCATGTCGCCCCTGCCGCCAAAGCAGTCCGAGCCACTGCAATTGCACCATGACCATAGGCATCAGCTTTCACTACGGCCATTAGATCAGTTGTGGGCCGTAATAATGAACGAAACTGGCGCACATTATGGTGGATTGCCTCCAAACTAATCTCCACCCAAGCCCGCGAACATCGCATGGCTGCAACACTTGGAGTATCTTCCCACCTCAGCATGTTGCATCTCCTTTACTGAAAAGCACACCACGGCCACAGTATCGCAAGAACCCAGGCATTCAAGCGACCTGTGTTAGTATCAAATCACAAGTTTTATATGAACCTCAATGAGCAAGGTTCTAGTCTTAAATGCCTCTTATGAGCCCTTGAACATCACAAGTTGGCGACGTGCCATTGTGCTGATCATTAAGGGCAAGGCCGAAACTGTGGAACATAATGGTCGCTCGATATACGCGAATTTTCCTCTACCCACAGTTATTCGACTGCGTCACTACGTTCGCATTCCCTACAAAGACATCCCCTTAACTCGTCGGAATCTGCTTTATCGCGATAATCATACCTGCCAATACTGTGGCTATGCAGGTGATGGCCTGACGCTAGACCATGTGATTCCTCGTTCTCGCGGTGGAAAAGAAGTATGGGAGAACATGGTATCAGCATGTGTACGTTGCAACGTCAAAAAGGGTAATCGAACTCCAAAAGAGGCTAGAATGCCTCTGCGGATTACACCGCGTAAGCCCCACAGCAGCCTTTACTTTGAAATTGCTCGCCACACGCGTGGAGATGCCCATCAGGAATGGCGTAAATATGTCATTGGCCTTACCGGTTAATTGACCGAACATTCCTCCACTGATCTCCTCTGATTTCAACCTAATTCTTTCTGCGAATGGCCTCCCAAGACGCATTGCTTAAATCTTCTAATCACACGAGTTATAGACCAAACGTGGATTTCAGCGATGGCCCTGCAGCGTCATTACGCCATTTGCTCATTACCCATGCTGGCAGCCGACAGCTGGTTTTAATTCAAGATTTTCCAGATCCCGATGCCCTGTCCTCAGCCTGGGCATATCAATTAATTGCAGCTACTTACGATGTCGATTGCGATATTTTTTATTCAGGTACCCTTAGCCATCAAGAAAATATTGCTTTAGTTAAACTAACTAACCTTCCCGCTAAACGCTGGCCCAACAAAAAAAAACCGGATTTGTCCCAGTATGCAGGCTATGTGTTAGTTGACACCCAGGGCACTACTAGCCAGTTATTAGAACAGGTCAACGCCGCAGGAGTGCCTCTTTTAGTTGTGATTGACCACCATACGCTCCAGGGTAAAACCAAGGCAGAATTTTCTGATATTCGTCCAGAGGCTCGGGCAACTGCCACAATTTTGACCCAGTATCTCCAGGCAGGGCTGTTAGATCTCGACCGTAGCAATAGCAAACACGTTAAGTGTGCTACGGCCTTAATGCACGGTTTACGTTCAGATACAGGACAACTAATGCAGGCTGCAGAAGCAGACTTTATGGCAGCTGCTTACCTTAGTCAGTATTGCGATGCCCAGTTGCTCAGTGCCATTCTCCAAGCCTCCCGCTCTAAACGAGCCATGGATGTCATTGAACGATCACTGCGTAATCGTAATATTCAAAACAGTGTCTCAATTTCAGGTGTGGGCTACCTGCGATACGAAGACCGTGATGCAATCCCCCAAGCCACAGACTTTCTGCTTACCGAAGAAGACGTCCATACAGCCGTCGTCTATGGCATTGTCCACGATGAGGACGATGAACGAGAAGTCGTTATTGGCTCCTTACGCACCAGTAAACTCACCCTTGACCCGGATGAGTTTATTAAAGAAGCCTTTGGACACGACGACCAAGGACGCTTTTTTGGCGGTGGTCGCTCTATGGCGGGAGGGTTTGAAGTACCTGTAGGCTTCTTATCTGGCTTTTATGAAAATGGCGCTTACAATCGATTGAAATGGGAAGTATTTGATGTGCAGATTAAGCAAAAGCTCATGAAATTGATTAACCCAAAAGACGGGGTTATGAATCCAGATTAAATGTACATAGCGCTTAAAAACTGAGCATGGCTGATCCTCAGGATGGTTTTATCTGTCAAATTTAGGCTGTTAGAAAGTTTTACAGATCAATCCATCCTCTAAATCAGTAACGGCAAAAAATGGAATTGTCTTCTAAATATGCAACTCAGGTGTACTTTATTCGCCATGGCATTGCAGCCGAACGAGGTACCTATGTTGATGACCATCAGCGCCCTTTAGTTGATAAAGGCATTCAGAAAACCCAGAAGATTGCTCAAAGACTTGTGAGCCTTGGGTTGCATTTTGACATGTTGCTCACCAGTCCGTTGGTACGGGCAGTCCAAACTGCAAAGATCCTATGTGAAGCAAAGCTTGCCTTGGACTATCAGCTATTTCCTCCACTGGCTCCCGAGGGCTGTTTACAGAATTGGTTAAGTTGGTTGGAAAGTTGGCAGTCAGAGGTTCCTAAGAGCCTGGCACTAGTTGGCCACGAACCGGACCTTAGCCAATGGGCACAGCAATTGGTTCAAGGGGATAGCAATGATCGCTGGGTCTTTAAAAAAGCAGGTATCATCGGACTGACCTTGCCTGATGCACAAAGCGCCATTGGTAATAGTCAGCTATTTTGGCTAGCTCCACCTCGCCTAATTTTGTAATGAGCAGACTAGTACTCTGTGGCGTAAGTTTGCCTACTATCAAATGGGTATGAGTCGATGGGTGGATGCAATCGTCGCCAAGTTTCTGCCATCGGGTACTAGTTTTCTTCAAAGAAAGCTTACCTGTTCCCAGGGAAAATGCATGAATAGACCACTTCTCGATATCCTTAAAGAATAAAAGAGAGCAGCGGTAGGACGACTGACAATGACCCTATGCGAATATCGCCCTGGTTTAGAGGGAATTCCCGCGACAGAATCAAGCATTAGTTACGTAAACGGTCAGGAAGGGATTTTAGAATACCGAGGCATTCGTATCGAAGAGTTGGCCCCAAAAAGTACCTTTTTAGAAACGGCCTATTTACTTATCTGGGGAGGCCTACCCACCAAGCAAGAACTGGATTTATTTAAGGATGAGATTCAACATCATCGCCGGTTGAAGTATCGCATCCGCGACATGATGAAGTGCTTTCCTGAGAGCGGCCATCCCATGGATGCATTACAGGCATGTGCAGCCGCCTTAGGGTTATTTTACTCCCGGCGAGCGTTAGAGGATCCGGCCTATATCCAGGCTGCCGTGGTCCGCTTATTAGCTAAAATCCCCACCATGGTGGCCGCATTTAAGCTGATTCGGAAGGGAAATGATCCGGTTCAACCTCGGGATGATCTCGATTACGCAGCAAATTTTTTGTACATGCTGAATGAGGAGGTACCAGACCCCTTAGCAGCCCGCATTTTTGATGTATGTCTCACGCTACATGCTGAGCACACGATCAACGCCTCTACATTTTCGGCAATGGTCACAGCCTCTACACTCACTGACCCATATGCTGTAGTGGCTTCAGCAGTGGGTACACTAGCTGGTCCCCTCCATGGCGGTGCGAACGAAGAAGTCGTCGCCATGCTTCAAAAGATTGGTTCGGTGGATAATGTACGTCCCTTTGTAGATGATTGCATTGCCCGTAAAGCTAAAATTATGGGCTTTGGCCATCGGGTCTATAAAGTTAAGGATCCAAGGGCGGTTATCTTGCAAAAGCTGGCTGAGCAACTTTTTGAGAAGTTTGGCCAGGATGAATATTACGAAATTGCCTTAGAACTGGAAACAGCTGTCACGGAACGTCTAGGGCAAAAGGGCGTATACCCAAACGTAGATTTCTATTCGGGATTGGTTTATCGAAAGTTGGGAATTCCGACTGACTTATTTACACCAATATTTGCGATCGCACGTGCCGCTGGATGGCTCGCCCACTGGAAAGAGCAGTTGGCTGAAAATCGAATTTTTCGACCAACACAAATTTATACTGGTCCTCACAACCAAGCGTACATAAACGTGACAGAGCGTCTGCACCTTTGGGATAAAAAGGCTCAGTCTCCGCCAGCTGTGCGTAACGGATCCGTATAAATCGGTATTTTCCCCCTGTGATGGGCATCACCCCTCTTGTCAATACTGATAAATCCAACGAAACTGATATCAGTGACGATTTTCAGGAACTCCAGCCCCTCTTGATGCATATCAAGGGGGGTTTTTGTATGCCTCACCAAGAATGACTAATGTTTAATCTATAACCATGAGTAGTAATTCCTATTAGTACCAACTTAGTTATTTCACCTTTGAAGACATATTAAGCGTTAGAATCATTAGGGAAATTGGCCCTGAGGCCCTCCACTCCATCTATTTAAGTTGGGTATGAGTTCTGGAATTAACCTGCAAGAGAGCTTCATTCAAATACTGGTATCACTGGGAATACCCCCAGCTGTAGCCAAGCTGGTTTGGATGCCGCTGCCGATGTTACTAATTCTCATCGCTGCGACCGTCAGTATTTTTATTGCCGTTTGGCTAGAGCGAAAAATTTCAGCCGCGGCCCAGCAGCGAATTGGCCCTGAATATGTTGGTCCGCTGGGCGCACTGCAAGCAACAGCGGACGGCGTCAAACTCATATTCAAAGAAGATATTAATCCAGCCCAAGCAGACCCAATTTTATTTACTTTGGGTCCAGCCCTGGTTGTTATCCCTGTCTTTGTGTCTTACCTGGTTGTGCCCTTTGGGCAGAACATGGTGATTACCGATTTGGGTATAGGCATCTTTCTGTGGATTGCACTTTCGAGTGTTACACCCATCGGCTTACTGATGGCCGGGTATTCTTCAAACAATAAGTATTCTCTACTAGGAGGATTGCGAGCGACAGCCCAGTCAATTAGCTATGAAATCCCCTTAGCGCTAGCAGTCCTAGCTGTGGTGATGATGTCCAATAGCCTTAGCACCATCGACATTGTCAACCAGCAAGCAAGCTATGGCATTCTCAGCTGGAATATCTGGCGACAGCCTGTTGGTTTTATCCTTTTCTGGATTGCAGCCCTGGCAGAATGTGAACGCTTACCATTTGACTTACCAGAGGCAGAAGAAGAGATTGTAGCTGGCTACCAAACTGAATACACCGGTATGAAGTTTGGCCTATTTTATGTTGGCTCCTACGTTAATCTAGTCCTCTCGGCCATGTTGGTGTCAGTGCTATACCTGGGCGGATGGAGTTTTCCGATTCCTGTTGAAGTTATGGCTGGTGGTTTAGGGATTAGTGAAACCACCCCTTGGCTACAGGTAATTACTGCCGCTTTAGGGATCATGATGACCCTAATTAAGGCTTATTTCTTAGTATTTCTCGCCGTACTTTTACGATGGACTGTGCCTCGCGTACGCATCGACCAGCTTCTAGATTTAGGCTGGAAATTTCTACTGCCAGTGGCCCTGGTTAATCTGCTACTAACAGCAGCGCTCAAGCTCGCATTTCCATTTGCGTTTGGAGGGTAAAACAATGCTCAACTTTCTAAAGCAGGTTGGTGACTACGCCAAAGAGACCGTCCAAGCCGCTAAGTATATCGGTCAAGGTCTATCAGTCACTTTTGACCATATGAAGCGTCGTCCTGTGACGGTGCAATATCCCTACGAAAAGCTAATTCCATCTGAACGCTATCGCGGTCGTATCCACTTTGAGTTTGATAAGTGCATCTCTTGCGAAGTTTGCGTCCGTGTTTGTCCAATCAATTTACCTGTTGTTGACTGGACCTTCGATAAATCAACGAAGAAGAAGGTACTGGACCACTACAGCATTGATTTTGGCGTTTGTATCTTTTGCGGTAACTGCGTAGAGTACTGCCCTACCAACTGTCTCTCCATGACTGAGGAGTATGAGTTGGCCGCCTATGACCGCCACGAGCTCAACTATGACAGTGTTGCTCTAGGTCGTTTGCCCTACAAAGTCACTGATGATCCCATGGTGACACCAATGCGTGAGCTGGCCTACCTACCCAAGGGTGTTATGGATCCCCATGAATTACCTGAAGGGTCTCGGCGCGCTGGTAAACTACCACAAGAGATCTTGGAAGAACTGGAAGCTTCTAAATCAGCGAAGACTGAGCAAGCAGCTGACTAAATAATTTGTCCTAACGTATTTGGACGAATTATTCACCAGCCAAGCAAATAGCAGCCTACATAACCGGAGTAGTAGTGAACTTAGCAGAAGGCGTACAATTTGTTTCCCTAGGCATCCTTGGTGTCTTGATGTTATTAGCAGCCTTGGGCGTAGTGCTGCTCAATAATATTGTTTATTCAGCATTTTTGCTGGGTCTGGTATTTATCAGCATCTCAGGCCTTTACATCTTGCTAAATGCGGGGTTTGTGGCGGCTGCTCAAGTCCTGGTTTATGTAGGTGCAGTCAATATCCTGATTCTGTTCGGGATTATGCTGGTAAATAAGCGGGAAGATTTTCAACCCGTGTCCAATGCTTGGATTGGTAAAGCTGCAACAGGTGCTGTGTGCATCGGATTGTTTAGCTTACTGAGTTCCATGGTGCTATCCACATCCTGGCAGCTCTCTTCAGCAGCGCCAGCTGGTGAAGCATCCATTGAAATAATCGGTCAGCACTTTTTTAGTGACTTTTTGCTACCGTTCGAACTCGCCTCGGTACTACTATTGATGTCCTTGGTGGGAGCCATTATTCTGGCACGTCGTGAATATGTGCCGGATTACGAGCCTGCTGACGAGCCTAAAGTGCTAACGTTACCTGAACGTCCTCGTGAGTTAGTAGCTGCTGGCAGCGACACTCAGGACAGTTAGATTAAACCTGCGTCAAGTTATCCATAAGAAGAAGTTAGTTAATCCATGCAACTAGAGTACTTTTTGATTCTTGCCGCTGCGCTTTTTTGCGTAGGTATTTATGGGCTAGTCACAAGCCGAAACGTCATTCGAGTACTCATGTCGATTGAGTTAATGCTCAATGCCGTAAACCTGAATTTAATGGCATTTTCTAATTACCTGGACCCAGCTGAAATCAAGGGTCAGGTCTTTGCTGTCTTTGTGATTACGATTGCTGCTGCTGAAGCTGCTGTAGGTCTTGCCATTGTGCTGTCGATTTACCGCAACCGCGACACAGTCGATATGGAACAATTCAATTTGCTGAAGTGGTAAGTTTACTTCTCAATTGAACTAAAAAAGTGCCTAGCCATGATGGCTAGGCACTTTTTTATGATTCATCTATAGACATAAATCTATAGCAAGCTGCTGAATGCTATCTCCAAAAGGAGAGGCGGCTGCGCCAACACTCGCTTCAGTCTTCGTCACGCCATAAAGAGCGGCTATCTCAATGATGAGCGAGACAGCCTCATTTTATGTGGCGAGTAAAGCTACTCTGGCCAGCCACTCTCAGATTGAGCTTTTACATAGGCAGCAACATCAGCGATCGCTTTATCGCTAATGCGCCCTTGAAACGCGGGCATGGCCCCTCTACCATTCGCAACCTGATAAACAATCGCCTCAACGTTATGCTCAAGGCGATAGTTAAACAAATACTGTTCTAGGGCCTCTTGCTTCAATGTTTGGGAGGATACGATAGCGTTGTTGCCTCCCGCATGGCACGTAGCACAGGTATTAGTAAACACTTTCTCCCCTGCAGCTACATCACCTACATAGGTGTCGTCTGCAAAAGCAGGCATTGTCAAAACGATACTGGCAACGATCGCCAGAATTGCAGTCAAAATTGCTCTCATTCTGATTAGTTCTCTCAACAAATTAGACTGTCTTGGTAAAAGACCAGCGTATTAACCACTATAAATAGGGTCTTGACCATGGCGATAGACAACATGGCACATCTTACGTTTTTGTAATGTCGGCCAGACAGCATAATAGGACGCTCTCTAAAATTGGGATGCCGCTACAAAAGCAGGATGGCGTAAACTCAACGATGCTCTCAATAGAGTTGATTTGTATCTACGACAAATAAAATCAAAGTAGTTCAATTATTCCGCTTGCAAAATGCCTACTAAAATCGGCATTAATTGAGATAGATCAGTCGGCACACGATATAGCATTGTGTCCTGCGTAATCCGCTGCTCATCTCTTGCAAAGCTGCCAAACTGCCAAATATCTCCTGTTGTAATCGCTCCATATAAAACCGGATCGCTGAGTTCGACCCACTGCTCAAGAGCAATGAGTTCGGTCGCTAACTGAGTAAAGCCACGAGTCAAGTCAGCCTGCTTAGCTTCCACGACGAGTACTTTATGCTTTGCCTCCAGCAAATAATCTAAATCACCACTGAGGAACTGATTTACCTCTACGGGATACTCGATATTGACAATGGCCTGAGTAATATCAGCCACCTCTAGTAAAACTGGCGCAATCAATACTTCTCGGCGAGCCGCTTCACTGGTTAAGCGCACTCGCTGTCGACGATTTTCTAACCGCGTCTGCAGTGCTTCAGCCACAGATAATAAATCCTTCGAAGCTTTTACAAACTCAATAGGAGCCACCTCAAAAGTTACCCCTAGCTCGTGCAAGATCTCAGCTACGGGAAACTTCATTTTGAAGTAACTTCCAAACGTATAGGATTGATCTTTTTTGAGGATAGGTACGCGATGGCTAGGCATTGGTTTTGGCATCCAAAGAATTAATGAAACAAGTGGACACACCTATCTGCGGGTTTACACTCTTTCACACAGATACTCTGTATTGCTGATGAGTGCGATCGCACCACACCTGAGCCAACCATGCAACCTCATGTCGTTTTTGATCATCACTCCACCAAGACGCTCAAGGTCTACCGTCACCTTATGTAAGGTAAATACCCAGAACCTTTAAGATCTGGTCAATCTGTTCAGGAATAGCGCGTCTCCTAATAATTACAATCATGACTCATCATTACCACTATGCGCTGAAGTATTTCGCGGTTGGATGATACGTCACAATCGCTGTGGTGGATTCCTCAGGATATAGCTGTTCGCTTTCATCCATGGTCATGCCGATGCGCTCAGCACCCAGTATTGCCAACTGCTTAGCCTGATCTGCCACATTAGGACAGGCCGGATAACCAAAGCTATAGCGACTTCCCTGATAGCGCTGAGCCAACATATCGCGGATATTATCAGGATCCTGCTCGCCATAGCCAAGCTCTTTACGGATGAGCGCATGGCACCATTCCGCCATGGCCTCAGCCACCTGGACGGCCAGGCCATGGAAATAGAGATAGTCAGTGTACTGATCATCTGCAAATAACTGGCGGGCATAGTCTGCAGAAATCTGGCCCACAGTCACTGCCTGCATTGGGAAGACATCAAACTGATTCTGTTCTTTAGGTAAGAAGAAATCAGCAATGCACAAACGGCGCATGGACTTCTGCCGAGGAAACTCCCAGGTAAAGAGGGGCTCTGCATCGTTAGGGGTGAGTCCCTGCTCGATGACAGCAGGCTCGTAAACATGCACCGAATTGCCCTCAGCCGTGCAGGGGAAGTAACCATAGACGAGCTGAGGATGCAGTAGGTTTTCTTCTTTAACCTTTTGCTTCCACTCTGCCAGGATAGGATGAACCCTATCCGCTAGAAACACATCATATTCTTCGCGTGTTTGATTTTTAGGCTTTCGAAACTGCCACTGACCCACAAATAATGCCTGTAAGTCAAGATGCCAGTACAGTTCATCCATATCAAAGTCTTCAGGCTTGAGGATTTTTGTCCCCCAGAAGGGTGGAGTCGGATGAGGAATATTAATATCGACCGCTTCAGAGCGATTGGTATCAATCACTTCAGGCTCTTTCTTCTTCTCTCTTTTATCAGCGCCACCATTTAAATCAGCTTCTGCCTGTTCAATGGCCTTGCGCCCCTTCTGATTATATTGAGCGTAGTCACCTGTAAAACCTTCGTCATCTTGCCAGCATTCTTCTTTCTTCGCAGGCATGAGTCGATCCATAAAAGTAAGATCGGCAAATGCGTCTTTACCATATATAACCTGACCGTTGTAGGTATCTTGGCAATCACCATAAACAAATTTAGGCGTCAGGGCAGCACCACCCAAAATCACAGGAGCCGAAATTTTCTTCTCATTAAATACAGCCAGGTTCTCTTTCATAAAGGCTGTGGATTTCACTAACAATCCACTCATGGCTATACAGTCTGGCTGATGTTCTTCATAGGCGGCAACAATGGCATCAATAGTCTGTTTAATGCCGAGATTGATCACCTTATAACCATTGTTAGTAAGGATGATGTCCACCAGGTTTTTACCAATATCGTGTACATCTCCCCTTACCGTGGCAATCAGGAATTTACCTTTGCCACGATCATCTTGGCCGTCTTCTTTTTCCATGAGTGGTTCTAGGAAAGCCACCGCTGCCTTCATGGTCTGAGCTGATTGCAGAACAAACGGTAACTGCATTTGGCCAGATCCAAAGAGTTCACCCACAACTTTCATGCCGTCGAGCAAAAAAGTGTTAATGATCTGCAATGGCTCATAGGGAGTATCTAAAGCAATTTGTAATGCCTCTTCAAGGCCAATGCGCTCACCATCAATAATGTGTTGTTTCAGGCGTTCTTCGATGGGCAAATCAGCAAGGGATGCGGACGAGCGGGCATCTTTGGTGGTGACCCCTTCAAACAGGGTTGTTAGATCTCCAAGGGGATCGTATGTGCAAATGTCGCCATCGAATTCTCGGTTGTCATAGATGAGATCTTTACAGATTTTCTGATGTTCTGGGTCAATTTTAATCAGAGGCAAAATCTTGGCAGCTGAGACAATAGCGCCATCCATACCGACCTGCATAGCCTCATGTAAAAACACTGAGTTTAAGGTGATACGAGCTGCCGGGTTCAGGCCAAAGGAGATATTGGAAACTCCGAGCATGAAGTGAACGCCAGGAAGCGTTTCTTTGATTTGTTTGATCGCCTCAATCGTGGCTTTTGCATTCTCTCGATCTTCTTCAATACCAGTGGAAATCGGCAGTGCTAGGGTATCAAAAAACAACTCATGGGGTGGCAGGCCGTATTCGAGAGCATCATGATAAGCACGCTGCGCAATTTGGGACTTCTGCTCAGCAGTACGGGCCATGCCATCTTCGTCAATACAGCCAACAACGACACCTGCACCATAGGTTTTGGCTAATTCTAGAACCTTGAAAAATCTCTCGTCGCCATCTTCGTAGTTTGTGGAGTTAAGAATGCACTTACCTCCTGCAACTTTTAGCCCTGCCTCCATTTTTGTCCACTCGGTGGAGTCCAGCATAAGAGGCAAGGTGACATTAGTCACAAGACGAGACACAATCTCGTGCATATCCGCTTCGCCATTGCGGCCCACGTAGTCTACGTTGACGTCGAGGATATGGGCTCCTTCTTTAACCTGGCGTTTTGCGATCGCAATCAACCCATCCCAATCATCCTCATTCAAGAGTTCCCGCACCTTACGGGAACCACTAGCATTCAACCGCTCGCCCACAATCAAGAACGAATTATCCTGCTCATAGGGTTGCGCCCCATAAATCGAAGCCGCCGCCGGTGAATAGTTCAAGGCGGGGCGCATAATCTTCTCACCCCCTGCCCCAAGAGAGGCTAGGGAAGATCTCACCGCTCCATTTAAGTACGGGGAAAAGCGAATGTCTCGGTCTTTTGGAGACAACTCCTGGGAAATCTCCGCCAGTGCAGCAATGTGGTCAGGACGTGTACCACAACAACCACCAATCACCTGTACACCAAAATCTTCTACAAACCGATGTAGCGCCATCCGCAGTTCCATCGGGGTGAGCTTATAGTGGGCATGACCACCGATATTTTCTGGCAGACCCGCATTTGGCACACAGGAAACCACAAAGGGAGAGGTTTCTGACAAATACTTAATGTGCTCCGTCATCAGGTCTGGGCCTGTGGCACAGTTCAGCCCCAAAATATCAATAGGGTAGGGCTCCAGAATACTGACCACTGCTGTAATATCAGAGCCCACCAGCATTGTTCCAGTGGTCTCCATGGTCACCGACACCATCAGCGGTAACCGGGCACCTTTCTTTTCAAACACAGCCTCAATCGCATTCAGGGCCGCTTTGATCTGCAACACATCCTGACAAGTCTCGACGATAAATAGATCTACACCACCGTCGTATAGGCCCTCTGCCTGAACAGTAAATGCCTCAAGTAGCTCATCGTAGGTAATGTGTCCCAATGTGGGCAATTTTGTACCTGGCCCCATGGAACCGGCGACAAAGCGAGGTTGCTCAGGTGTCGAAAACTCAGCCGTACAGCCCTTGGCTAATTCTGCCGCCACTTTGTTCAGGTCATAGGCTTTATCCTGCAATCCGTACTCTGCCAGGACAAATGTGCTACCCCCAAAGGTATCCGTTTCGATAACATCTGCCCCTGAGGCTAAGAAGTCACGATGGACCTTTGCCACCGCCTCAGGCTTGGTGACGACCAAATATTCATTGCAGCCTTCATACTCCAAACCACCAAAGTCATCGGCGGTTAATTCCTGGACCTGCAGATTGGTTCCCATAGCCCCATCAAAAACAAGTACGGGCCGTGAAGGGCTATGCAGACGTTCGAGGAAAGCACTATTCATAGATGTCAAAGCAGTTGAACAAAGCGGAGACTATACCCATTATTATCGGTTTTATTGATCAATAGATTGGCAGTATCCTGTGGATATATGAAAGCTATCGATGTTTTTCATGGCTGCGGCTTCGCTGATCTCAGGGGCTGAGCAAAGCCGCAGCCACCGGAAACCTTCGTCCATCAACAATTCGCTAAAGTAGAAACCAACGCAATCTGGTGCATTGGTATGACATTATCGATTGGCAGACGGAGCACAGGACTGACCCCGAATACCCTCCGAGGGGTCCATCACATTGCCCTGAACGTCAAAGACATGGCTGCATCCCGTCACTTTTATGGTTCAATCCTGGGTCTACATGAGCTCACAGGTGATGAGGTACCTGAGACCCTGGTAACACTCGTTGCCCAGGGTAAAGTGGCTAACTTTCGTCTACCCGATGGCACTATCCTGGATCTCTTCGGTGAACCGGGCTTAGAACCTCCCAATCCGGATCCAACTCAGCAATTTACTCGGGCCAATCATATGGCGTTTGATATCGCCCCTGAGCTGTTTAATCAAGCCGTTGAGCTGCTCAAACAGAATCAGGTCTCGATCGACCATGGCCCTGTGAGTAGACCCACTGGGCGCGGCATTTATTTTTACGACCCAGATGGTTTTTTATTGGAAATTCGCTGCGATCCTAAATAGGGTGACGCTTCGGCTCTAGGCTGCCAACTGCCAGGCACCGCCCAGGCTAAGGTCATGGCTCTGATTGCCATAAAAGAGGCCATAGCTAGCCATAAGCAATGAGGATTTTTCTGCCAATAGGCGATTAACGCCCATGGCAGAAAGCCACAGAACGTTGCCAGAACGGTGGACTTTCGCAGAATAGTGCCAGAGGTTAGGCCTAAAAAATAACCGTCTAACATAAAGGCAATGGCTCCGAAGCCATACACGGGCAGCAGCCAAATAACATAGTGATTTAGTTGGGCTAATACGGTTTGGTGATCGGTCAGCAGACCAAAGAGAAATTGAGGAAAGGTGATGAATGCGATCGCAATTCCCACCCCCAATCCCACACTGATACCGCTCCCAATCTTAGCCAAAGCCCTGAGCTCAGACGATTTTCCCTGACCATGAAACTGGCCAGCATAGGCCTCAGTGGCAAACGCAATCCCATCTAGAAAATAGCTGACGAGCATGAGCGACTGTAGCAGCAGCGTATTTACCGCAAGGGTATCCGTACCCATCACTCCGCTGAGATTCGTAAACAGGCTAAAACTCACCAGCAATGCCCAGGTACGCACCATAATGTCGCGATTGAGGCGAAATAACGCTGATATAGCATGACGACTCCATAGGCTCAGACGCTGCTGCCAAATTTGAGCCCAGGGTAATGACGGCAATAGCACGATGCCGCCCACCAGCATCATGGCGTACTGACTCAAAGCCGTGGCCAGCCCAGCCCCATGACTCTCCCAACCCAAACGCACAATCATCCAATAGTCGAGCAGGATATTAGCCCCATTACCCACCACAGCCAGGGCTAAAACTCGCCGCCCCTGGCCCAACCCCAGCAACCAACCCAGCAACACATAGTTCATGAGCACCGCTGGTGCCCCCCAGATGCGCCCCTGGTAAAAGGCCAAACCAGCATCCAGCACATCCGCATCGGCCTGGAGAATAGCAAACCCTAGCACCCGCAGTGGAGTTTGCAAAAGCAGAATCAACAAACCCATGGTTAAGGCCACCATCAGCGCCCTTAGACCCACACGCCATTGCTCTGTGCGATCACTTCGCCCCGCCGCTTGAGCAATGAGGCCAGTGGTGCCCATGCGCAAAAAGCCAAAACTCCAGTAGATCACGTTAAACAGCACCGTCGCCAGGCCCACACCCGCTAGATGGCGAATGTCGGCCAGGTGTCCGAGAAATGCAGTGTCGATTAACCCGGCCAGAGGGACCATCAGATTCGATATTATGTTTGCGATCGCAAGTTTGCTAAAGCCCCCTAACCAAAAAGGTTTTCCCAACGTCCAATACCCCCACTCATATCAACAATTATTGGTTAAGTAGAAACTCTAGTCCCGACTCTGGGTAAGTTTTAGTAAACGCATGCAGATACGGGGTTAAGAGAGATGATTATGAACCGATTTGCTCTGCTCCTTCTGAGCACATTTGCTTTCTTCGGTAGTACTACGGCCTCAGGCATGGCTCAATCCGTTGCCACCACCGAAGCTGAAACATTTGAAGAAGAAACGATCTTTCAAGATACTGACGCCGAGGCTCCGGCTGAAGCCCAACCAGCGTTTATAGAGCCTGTTTTACCAGAAGAAGATATTCTCCCAGATGAGGAAGCTGCTGAGGACGAACCAGCGGCAGAAGAGCCCGTCACTGAAAATTACTTAGACCGCTTTAATGAAGGATTAGAAGAATATCAAGATGGCAATGATGAGGCCGCCATCGAAGAATTCAACGCAGCTATCAATCTAAAACCTGATTTTGCACCGTCCTATCTATTTCGTGGTGCTGCCTTCGCCCGCTTAGAAAATACAGAAGCTGCCCTCGATAACTATAACCAGGCGATCTCAATCGATGCTAATT
This sequence comes from Leptolyngbya sp. PCC 7375, assembly GCF_000316115.1. GTDB lineage: Bacteria > Cyanobacteriota > Cyanobacteriia > Phormidesmidales > Phormidesmidaceae > Leptothoe. Next base: position 4,511,831 of record NZ_JH993797.1, on the reverse strand, counting down.
ACAGCACAGCCTATCTCAATCGCGGCATCCTTTACTACGACCTGGGCCGTACGGATCTGGCAACTACAGATTTTGAGCGCACGATTGCAACAGATCCTGAATCGGCCAATGCTTACATTTATCTTGGCCTGATCGCGTCTGAACAAGGGAATCAGCAAATTGCCTTGGAATACCTAAATGACGCGGTTCAACTCGATCCCAGCAATGCATCGGCTTACTTCCATCGAGGCTTAGTTTTCAAAGCACTGAACAGTCCAGCAAGTGCCATTAGTGATTTCACGCAATCCATTGAGCTGGACGATGATAACGCAGCAACCTTTATCAATCGCGGTGCTACCTACTACACCGTTGGTGACACCAGAGAAGCACTACAGGATTTCAACGAAGCCATCGACATTGATGAAAACAATGTCGAAGCATACTACAACCGCAGCTTCGCCCTTATTTCTGAGGCTCGCCCCCAAGCAGCAATTGCAGATCTCAATCAAGTGCTGACCTTAGAACCTGGCAATGCTGATGCTTACCTGGTTCGTGGACAAGTTTTTGCATCATCAAGTAATACAGCAGATGCCATTAACGACTTTTCGAAGGTATTAGAACTGTCTCCTGACTCTGCTGAAGCCTACTATAGAAGAGGTAATGCATATTTAGAGGCTGGAGAGCAACAGGCTGCTATTAGCGACTATACAGCAGCTCTGGCTCTGGATCCTGAGCATGCACCTTCCTATAAGTATCGTGGTGACGCCTTTGCTGATTTAGGTGACAGCTTTAGCGCCTTGAGCGATTACAGCACTGCTATCAATCTGAATAGTGCCTATTGGAATGCCTACGCTAGCCGTGGGCGCATGCATTATGAATCAGGCGACTATCAGAGCGCATACACTGACTTCTCAGCAGTTATTACAGCGAATGTCTTAGACGCAGATGTGTTCTATTACCGTGGCATTACCAATGCTCGGATGGGTAACAGACGCGCGGCAGTTACTGACCTAGAGAAAGCAGGCAGCCTTTACCTGACCAATAATGAAGCCAACCGCTATCGGCTAGTGTTAGATGCCTTAAATAAACTATAGAAACCATAGGCAAAATGATTGTAGGGAGGTTCCATGGAACCTCCCTACAATGATTAATCAATTCTGCACCCAAATGAATTCGATTTATCCTAAAAGGGATATTTCACGACATTCTATGGTTCGGCAGCTGCTTGGTATTTTCATTTGTCTCTGCTTGCAGTTTTTTCTGCTAGCACCTCCAGCCTTAGCCTCGGTGCATGTGTATCACGAGCGCCCTGGTCAAACCACATTGCGATCGCAACAAAGTCTTCGCGATCGCAACGACCACTCATGGCAGGCGATTTTGTTCAAGCGCTATCGTCCCGATGGTTTAGATGGCCTATATTTGCGTCTGGTGGGCTTCCCTGGCGTTGCCGATGTCGACCCACAAAAACCGTTGACCATCAACACGGGCACTGCCTTGGAGTGGCAGGTCAACCCTAAGCTTGATCCGCCGACACCCGCTTTACCCAAAAATACCAATCAGTACGATTTCACCCCTGTAATGGACAACTTGCAGAAGGCAATTCCGTTAACCTTAGCGGTGCCGCTACAGGGAAAAGCTCCTAGTGAAATAATTGTGCCGCCCTATGCAGTTAAAGAATGGCGGGAATTGGCGGCACAAACAATCGAATAACCTGGAGGGTGGGCAGTGCCCACCCTCCAGGTTATTCTTCACCGGCATGGTAGGAACTGCGCACCAATGGACCGGAGCGAACCTGGGAAAAGCCCAGGTCACGGGCAATGGTGCCCAAGTGGTCAAATTCATCGGGGGTCCAATAGCGTTGAACGGGTAAATGGGCTAGGGATGGGCGCATGTATTGGCCGAGGGTGATGCGATCGCAGCCCACCGCTCGCAAATCCTTCATTGCCTGTACCAGCTCATCTTCGGTTTCGCCATGGCCCAGCATAAGACCAGACTTAGTTGGAATAGACGCATCCAATTCCTTCACATAGCGCAGCACCTCTAGAGATCGTCGATACTTAGCACCACGTCGCACCGGATCCTGCAAACGCTCGACAGTTTCCACATTGTGATTAAAGCAAGCGGGCCTAGCGTCCACAACCATCGCTAGCCGTTGCCGCTGATGCTCAGCAGAGTTAGGCCCACCCCAAAAGTCAGGTGTTAGCAACTCAATTTGGGTATCTGGGCTCACTGAACGAATAGCCATCATAGTCGCCACAAACCAGCCTGCACCTTGGTCAGGCAAATCATCCCGCGCCACCGATGTCAGAACCACATACTTGAGACCTAGTAATTTAATCGATTCGGCCACTTTTTGAGGCTCTTCAGGGTCGAGGGGCATGGGCGCATGACCTTTATCAACCTGACAAAATGCACAGGAACGGGTGCATGTAGGCCCCATTAACAAAAATGAGGCTGTTTTATTTGCGTAACACTCACTGCGATTAGGACATCGCCCCTCCTCACAAATCGTATGGATCTGTCTCTGTTTAATAATTTTTTGGACCGTCGACAGTTCGCTAGCCCGACCGATTGGTCGCCTTAACCAATCAGGCATCTGAACAATCTCAGGCCTAGCAGCACCACTGGAACGCATTTGAGATAAACTTTCCATGACACAATCAGCTTGTCTAAGTAGACTTGGGTATCCTCGGCATTACGCGAGCATAGACACGATGGTGACTTAATAGCAGCGTTCTATAGCCTTTTTGATCCTATATGATTCTTAGAAACTAGTCAGGATCAGACTTACATCGTTGCCGACCTGGGCAACATTGCTTTATACCGTTGTTGAGTCAGAAGCATATCAGCAACGTCCCCCTACCTAAACTGTAGCTATCTATTTATTAGGAGTTAGTCGTGGCAGCAAGTCATAAGATTTTAGTTATCGATGATAGCCGAGTGATCCGCATGCGCGTCCGGGATATGTTGCCCCAGGGTAACTTCGAGGTGATTGAAGCCACTGACGGCGTTGAAGGGTTAGACGCCATTCGCAACCAAAAGCCTAACCTGATCATGCTCGATTTCTTGCTGCCGCGTATGAGTGGATGGGAAGTATTCCAAGAAATCCAAGCTTCTCCAGAGCTACAAAAAATCCCCCTCGTACTGATGTCAGGGCGGCGGGAAGAAGTGACCGAAAAAATTCAAGGCCCTTTCGAATATTTTGAATTTATTCAGAAGCCTTTTGAGCAAAAAGAACTCATTGAAGCCATCAAAGCTTCCATGGTAAAAGCGCGTAAGGTACGCCCAATCAGTACTGCCGCTGCTGCTCCTGCCGCCGCTGCCGCTGCCAGTGGCGAAAGTGCTGCTGAAATCGCTGCGTTGAAACAGCAGGTCGCCACCCTACAAAAGGAAGTCGCTATGCTAAAAAATCAGACTGCCAAGATTTTGGCCTTCATCAAGCAGAAGCTGCGGTAAAAAACATGCCACCTGGCCAGGTGGGCGATACCTGCCCTAACCTAAAGCCTGGCGTCCTTCTAACGCTCGGGCTAGGGTTACTTCGTCTGCATATTCCAAATCGCCCCCCATGGGCAAACCAAAGGCGATACGAGTCACTTTCGTAAATGGCTTGAGCAACTGTCCCACATACAGCGTTGTGGTATCTCCCTCAATGCTAGGGCTGATGGCCAAAATCACTTCTCCAATATCGTCTTTGTTGACCCGGTGTACCAGTTGACCAATAGTCAGCTGCTCTGGACCAATGCCATCCATCGGTGAAATGAGACCGCCCAGCACATGGTATTTGCCCTTAAATTCTCTGGTGCGCTCAATGGCAATGACATCGCGGGAATCTGCCACAACACAAAGAGTCTGATTGTCCCGACGTGTAGAGCGACAGATATCACACACGGGGTCCGCCGATAGATGAAAGCAAATTGAGCACTGACCCACCTGCTGTTTGGCATCTACCAGCGCCTGGGCCAGGGCTCGGACTTCGGCTTCAGGGCGTTTAAGAATATACAACGCCAGACGCTGGGCAGTTTTAGGCCCCACACCTGGCAATCGCTGAAATTCTTCAATTAATTTGGCTAACGGACGCGTATAGATAGACCTAGCTCCTTTTTGGTTTTGTTTTCTGCTTTGGGGTATCAATTTAGGCCATGAAGGTAGGCTTATGGAAAACATCCCGCATTACGCTGTCGCCCCAAAGAGTTATTCTTCGGTTGTATTGATAACGTCTTCCGACTCAGCCACCTCTTCACTCTTACCGCGCACTGGGGGCAGTTTTTCCACCAGGCCCATGGTGAATGCAACATCTGGTAAGTCCCCAGTAATGTATTTACCGGGTTCAAAGACACGACCTGGGGTAAAGCAAATTTGCCGCAGTTCCACTAGCTCAGTGGCCTCAAACATTGCCCGTGATAGTCGACGTTCTAGAGCCATAATTCCTCCTAAGTCATCGGCGTTTATGCCTTCAAGTCAGCAGTAGCTATTCGTCAATTTGCCAAAGTTCTTGGGTATAGGCTGCGTCCAGAACTTTCTTGGGTCGTACGATAACGATGACTCGACCCAATAGGGACATACCAGGTTCTGTATCAAACCAGCGTATAGCTAGCTGATCGCTATCGTCACTGACCAGAAAATAGCTGCTATCATCCCAAGCTTGCTGTTGGCGATCCACAAGGATCAATACTGTCTCTGAGATCGTACTATCGGCTTGATTGGGCAGATCATGGAAAGGCATGAGGAATGCGATCGCATCCTGCGCTGTCAACACCACCTGCCATCCTGGCACCGGCACCCAAGCCTGTTCACCCGCAGATTTCACCACACCAAACGCACCGTCTGGTTCCATCTTGGGCACAGCCTGAAAAACCTCAGCTGACATTGGCCACTGCCCGACCATTGGCACCACAAATGGCACATCAGTATCTGTCTCTATCCGAAATAGAGGTAGTCGAGGTGCAGTCTTAGCCTTGACTACAGCAAAATCAGTGAGTAGTTTCTCAATGGCTTCACGAGCCCCCAAACTGTGGGCAAACCGTAACCCCTGCGCAATCAGCCGTGACCGAGCCTGCAGATCAGACGTCTGCCGTGCAAAACTCCAGTAGGAAAATGCCACCGCATCCCCTGGATGATTGGTAAAACCAGGCGGCGGGTCATTACGGTAAGAAAACTCCTTCAGGGCCTTAGCCACATCGCGCACTTGCTCAGAATCTAGACCCTGGTCATAGATAAACTGAACCGCCTGAGCTCGATCATCCTTAGATAAGATCCGCAGTTCATAGAGCGAGTCACTCCCTTGGGCGGTGAAGTGCTCTAGCACGGGTTTTGCAACAGCACCGCCAAGAATGGACTGATAGACCTGCCCCGCCACCATAATTTGATTCTGCTGAATTGGCTCAAATCCAGTACCTTCAAAAATCGCTTGGGGCGACATGCCAGACTTCTGTAAAATCTGGCAAGCCATTGCCCAGTCAACCCAATTGCCTTGTTTACGCCGCAATTGCAGAATTAGAGCTTCCGTATCAGCAGAGGGTGAATTAGGAGCAGGGGTGGTCATCGTAATCGTCAGACGAAAAGTGTTTCTCGACTTTATCGCGGATAGCTAACCACAACACAAGAGTCACTAATTTTTTTACGGTAATAGCTTCTCAATGATTCTAGTCTGAGGGATTGCAACCGTAAGCATATATAGACATCCACGACCAATGCATATTCAAACTTTCAAACTAGAGTCACGTGTTTTGGCTGGTCTATACAATTACGGACAAAACCCCACGAAAAGATGGACAGACATTCAAACCATTCATGACCATGCTTTTGCTTTGAATCAATTAAGCTTTTACCCAATGAAATTGTCGACTTTGTAGCTCAGCAATCACAAAACACTAATCGAAACAGCATGATTACCAGGGGCTACAAAGTCAGAGTCTCTTCTTAGTGTGTCGAAAACCGAAACACAGGTAACAAGAGACAAACATGAACATTTAGGGTAGCAAGAGAAGCATCAACCAACCCATCAATCCAAGAACAAACCCAGTAAAACTATTATGGGCATCAGAGGTCTGCTCTTGCGGGGGCTTACAATCAACGCATTGATATAAATCAGGGCCTATTTTCACCAAAGACATCTTTGAACATTTTGGACAAGCATAAACAATGTCAGAAATGTCAGAAATCACCAGTACTTTCTCTTTCATAAATGCCACCTGATTGAGATAACTATTAAAATGAACAGAATCTTTCTCAGCCGTACTGAGATAGTTCAACCAGCAAGGTATGACTCTGGCGACTTGTAACACGGACTTTCTGGCCAGGATAAATAGTCATATTGCTATTGGATAAGGCTGACCACCAGGAACCATTGAGCCTAACCCGACCTCGCTTGCAGGAGGTAATCTCAGTATCCGCCGTACCAACACCTTCTAAGTAGCTGTTTGTAGGAGAAGGGTGAGATTGTCGAAACCCTTTAAACCACGCTTCTAAAAGAACCTTAATGAGGAGATTTAGTACTACGATTTCTCGATGTGACAAAGTAGTCGCATCACATCGGTATTCTTTTGTTAAGGAGAGCATAATTCGAGCCTGATCAATCGATAACAGTTGACAGCACAAAAAAGGAATAACTGCCCTAGCCACTTAAATTTTCTACACGATTTAAGATCTGACAACAAACAGTCTGAACAAATACACTCTCATGCGGCTATATGAAATGTTCAGACTTCAGGAACTCATTTAGGATTAGCATGGCACATTGCCTGATTACTTAGCGATCACATATTCCGCTTACATACTTACATACCTAAGCAGAGATCCTGAAAAGCATTCAGACGCCATCAATCGGCGAATGTCTATTATGTCTTTGCTCAACATGGGACAGTAGAACGTTTCCGGCATCATCATTTGACAAAATAAGGAATCCCCTGAAATGGTGACATCACAATAAAGTTAGACTTCCATCTAAGATTTTCAGCCTTAAGAAGGAAGTCACTTTACCTCGTAGAGGGAGGTGCTATAACCGAAGATAGCCATGTTGGTTCCTGAATATGCTTTCAATACCACGCTCTTATCTTGATTTCATTGCCAACCAAAACCATCTCACAGAATTACAAAAAGAAGCTTTTGTAGAACGCTTAGCAGACATTGAGCTATCAGACTTAGTGGTCGCTAAGATCTTAAACATATCGAGAGAAAGATACAGTTCTCGAATGACAAAGGTTTATAAGAAATTCAATATCTCTTCTGGAAATACTCCTGGAAAATCAAAGCTACTTTTCTTTAAAGTTCTGGATATGTATCAAAATGCATATCCTTCTGACAAGCAAGTATATGAAATAGTCAACAATGCGATCGAAATTCTAGTACAGGAAACCCAGAGCAAAACTCGAGCACTCATCAATGAGAAATGTGGATTCATGCAAATTCTTGACATGAGCAAACCCATTGAAGTTGAGGACATTTTTACAGAGGTCAAGATTACCAAGCAGATCCTATCCAAAAGACGTATAGAACTATCAGACTTAGTAAAAACAGTTCAACAGCGTCATCAAACTAATGATCTTAAATTCAACATCTCCAGATTATTTGAAGGTGTTAAATTTTCAGGGCTTGAGCTCGTTGAAAATTATTCGAAACTTATTCTCCTTGGAAGACCAGGAGCCGGAAAAACAACTTTCTTAAAATATGTTGCTGTCTTTGCAAATAAATCAGAAATCTTACCTGGCTATGTTCCAATATTTATTTCTTTAAAAGATTTTCAAAACCAAGATCACCAAATAAGTTTAAAAGAGTATATAGATAATGAATTACTCACTTGCGAAGTCAATAAAGAAAGTTTTGAACTACTTTTAAGAGAGGCAAAAATTTTATTTTTGTTTGATGGATTAGACGAAGTTCGAAAAGAAAACTTTAATCGAGTCATCAGACTAATCAAGGAAATATCGCATACATATAGCAAGAACAGATTTATAATTACATGCCGCTTGGCTGCCAGTGAATATAAATTTGAGAACTTTCTGGAGGCTGAAGTTTGCGAATTCACCAAAGAGCAGATCAGTATGTTTTCAAAAAACTGGTTTGCCACAAAAAAATCTCCTCAAAAAACAGAGAAGTTCATTAACCGAATTAGCAAAGACGAAGAGATTAGTGAATTAGCGACCAATCCTTTGCTACTAACTTTATTATGCATGGTTTTTGAGGATTCAGAGGAATTTCCCAAAAATCAGGCTGAATTATATCAAGAAGGTCTGGATGTCTTATTGAGGAAATGGGATGTTAGCAGAGCGGTAGAACGGCCTGAAACTTACAGAAAGCTGTCTAAGAACAAGAAAGAAGATTTACTTAGCAAAATAGCATATGCCACTTTTGAAAAAGATGAAGGATTATTCAAAAGAAGAACAATAGATTATCAAATTAGAGAATATATTTATAATTTACCACGCTCCATTAGTTCACCTGAAGATGTCGAGCTAGATTGCAATTCTGTATTAGATTCCATGATTGCTCAGCATGGTTTGATTACTGAGGTAGCAAAAGATATATTTTCATTCTCCCACAGAACATTTCATGAGTATTTTGTCAGTCTTAAAATCGTTAAGACATTGGATCCTGAAGAGCAAAAAAAAGTCCTAGAATCACTGGCTATTCATATTAATGATTATAGATGGCAAGAAGTATTTTCACTGGTCTCATGCATGCTACCTAATGCAGATTATTTAATTAGACTTATAAAGCATGAAATTGATAAAATAGTTCAAGAAAACAAGAAGATAGACTCATTTCTTGATTGGCTAAATCAAAAGTCTTCTTCAGTTAAAAGCAGTAAGAGCATTGGCAATCTAAAAGCTATCAGCCAAGTATTCTATTTTAATTTGGTGATAAAAAAGAGAACGATCAAAACACAAACAGAAAGTGAAGATTTTATTCTAGATTCAGAGTTAGTCACCACATTGAATGCTAGTACATCTATGCATAATACTCCCCTAAAAGAAGCCGATACCTTTTTAAAGGGGCACAAAGATATCTTGTCACTAATGCGTCAATGTATTGAACACAATGCAAGCGCAGAACTAAAAGAGGAGTTAATTAAATTAAAAGAAAAACTTCCTAGCAAAACTGTAGTCTCTCGTGAATGGTGGGCTCACAATGGTTTAGATTGGAGCACCAAATTTAGAGATGTAATCATACAGTATCGAAATATAGGTCATGACTGGGGTTTTGTAGAAAGTGAAATTAAAGCCCTTAAGGAATACTATGATGTTAATAAGTTATTATCTATCTGTCTTCATGGAGACTGTTATGTGAGTCGTGAAGTTCGTAAAGAAATTAATGCCAGCACCTTGCTACCTATTGAGAAATATGAAGATGGATAGCCGGTTATTTAGTTGTGATGCCCTTTGACCTTGACCAGGCTATATCACCCAAAATCGAAAGCGCGATCGCAGATTTGGCCTGCATAAGCCCCATTATCAATCGCCTGTATTGTAATGGGTGATTCAGAACCATTCATTAATGAACCCTTGAGTGATATGTATTGCCTAGCAAGGGAGAACAGGCGCGCGACTGACGAAAACCACTGCAAGGCTCCCCCAAACACATGCATAGAATGACCCCCATGCTCATACAGGCTACAGCTAAAATATCTCGGGAAAGATTTGGTGTAGGGAGTTCTGCACAATAAACACTTCTGTTGTCTTGGTTATGGGTCTGCATTTCGACGATATTTAACAAACGAATAGCAACAAGACCAGCTACCTGTGCTCTTCTCAAACAACATCTGGGCAGTTAGTGCCTCATCATTATCCAGACATGAATCACCGAAGGGAGCCTAGATTGGAATGCAGTGCAGCAACTCTTGTTAAAATCAATAATATATAAAGAAATGTAAAGCAAATCATCTTTTCTTGACATTTATTGATCTCTTTAAAATTTCTCCCATGGAAGTAGCCTCTGTAAGTCTTGCAAAGCAAAGATTTCAAGGATTGTAGCGATTATTTTTTAGTGGTCAAATTTATATACCCCAAGAGGACACCACAACACCCAAAAAAAAGCCCCTGACAAAACTGCCGGAGGCTCTATGACGTCTACTCTACTGGATTCAACGATGAAAAAACTATGCGTTGTAGCGAACGTTGCGATAGGTGAGGCTACCTATGGAAGACTTAGGAAGACACTCTTTCAGGGTTCTCATTTTGAAAGCAAAGTCTCTAAAGCAAAGCTGGATGTCAGTTTCGATGGTTTCGACAGTTGGTGCAGCAGGAGTGTAAGGTGCACCGAGATCAGCGAGTTGCATAGGTAGATTCCTGACGGGCTAATGGCGAGCAAGGCAAACATGGGAGGCTTTAGAGGACGTGCTGACGATTAGGCAAGATCCAACAGAACAGTGGAGTCAGAATCACCATGGACAGTGCAAAACAGAGGCAAACTTGAAGACCTTCGATTTGAGAGGGTGTCATGGTGAGGAGCTCCACAATAGTGATAGGTGAGAACGTGTTTTGTTTGTTCTATATATAGAAACGGTCTACTCCCCATTCATTCCGATGTAATTCTTGTGATCCTCATTCTTTTTTGGTGTGTTGTTGATCACTACACAAAAAAGTCCACCATACTTGGCAGAACATAGAAAGGTTGCAGGTTAGGAAATCTGGACTGATAGCACCCGGTATCGAAGGGCATTTCCAAGGGAGTGCCCCTACAGGATTGGGTATTGGTAATCGGATTTAATGAATGTGGATTGGGTATGACTTATCTCAACGAGCGACTGAATGCTATTTGACTGATGCCGAAAGGCGACTTCAGGCATGTCTGAAGTAAGCTAGGGACACCAGGTGAGATAACTGTCATATACGTTCTCTAGGCCGTGCTTGCCAATAATGAGCAGGAGCGATCGCAAAAGCCTAATAAAATCCCTTGACGGTAAGCTCCTGGCAAGAGATTATTAATAAACACGAGGGGCTATAGCTCAGCTGGTAGAGCACCTGCATGGCATGCAGGGGGTCAGCGGTTCGAGCCCGCTTAGCTCCATTCGAAAAAACACGTAGGGACGTTCCATGGGGCGTCTCTACGTGTTTTTAATGGGAATCAAGGGCAATCAGTTCTATTTCCTTTAAATCTTCGCCGCTATCATCCTCTTCCATATCTTGCACAATGGCCTGAAGCAACGGATCGGCATAAGCGCGTTCTGAATAGATTTGGGGGTCTAGCGACATGGCGCGCCGCACATGCTCTAACGCCCACATATCTTGACCTAAGCGAGCGTGGCAACGGGCTTGGTTATAAAATGCAAAGGCCTGATCAGGCTCAATGGCTAAAGATTTATCGTAGGCTTCAATGGCGCGACTAAAATCCCCCATCTTTTGCAATGTCCATGCCATCGCCAGCCATGCTTGATAGTTGTAGGCCTGCAGTTTCAGGGATGTCGTAAAACTTTCTTCAGCGGCAGTTAGTCGATTCAGCTCTAAAAGCACCAGACCTCGCAGATGCCAAAATCGCGACTTCTCAGGCTCTAAGGTCACAGACTGGTCAAGACTGGTCAGCGCATCTTCAAAATATCCCTGAGCCTTGAGTGCTGCCGCATGATAACTCCACACACTGCCATTGTCGGGGTCAAGATGAATGGAATGGTTCAGGGCCCTTAAGGCCTCTTGGGGGTTGTGCACTTGTAAGAGCGTGCGTCCCAGCACCAACCATAGTTTGCTATCGCCGTCATAGAGTTCCACAGCTTTATTAAAGCTGGCAATAGCTTGGTCAATACGATCGAGCTGTAGTAGTGCTTTGCCGCGATAGTACCAAAGCTTATAAGAATCAGGTCGTAACTGTATTGCTTGTTCGTAACTCACAATAGCTTCGCCGTATAAGGCCCTTCGATGCAGATTTTTGCTTTTTCGATACTGGGCTTTGAAATAGAACGGAGCCTGCTTCAGGGCATGACCGTAGCATTTTGCGGCTTCGTCTAATGCTTCCAGTTTTTCGAGAACAGAACCATAATTACACCATACGCGATGTTCCGTTGCCTTCAAAGACAGAGTGTGACGGTAGCTTTCAGCGGCTGCTTCATATTGACCAATGCTGGCTAATAAGTAACTGCGATAGTTCCAAGCCTGATAGTGATAGGGATAGCGCTGAATGATGCGATCGCAAATATTAATCTCCAGCCTGTAGCGCTCATCCTGTTCACTTGATTGGCAGCTGACACTGGCTATATCAATAACTTGACTACTCATCATAAGTATCTATGTATTTATACGGCAGATGCGCGCAGGGCAGTATCACTTAGTTATACAAATCTTAAGGATAGATGCCGGAAATGATACTGGTATTGATAAAAATCACAGCCAACAAAAATCGGGATTTGGGTTGACTTGCCGCATACATTGCCTATGTATATGTCAACACAAAATCATGTGTAGATCGACACACAGGTTCAGGGTCCCCATTTCCGATAGCCATCATTACACAGCTCAATATTTAATTCCCTGAGATTTCCGGATTATTAGTGCGTCACTGCGGAAAGTATAGATTTAGCAAAGCTTGACGTAAATCTTTATAGGCAGGTTATATCTGATCCCAATTCCTTAATTATGTTTGGGCATACGGAGAAAATTTTTCTGCGCCTAACTACGGATAGCCCTATTGAATTATCAGACTTGTGGAAAACTTTCACAGACTGTGGAAAACTCTGTGGAAAACATGTGGAAAATTCTGGAAAAGGTTAAATTTCTGCCATTATCATTCGCAATTTATAGTAAGCAGACTAAATTATTTAGAGAGTTAAAAGTGCTCAATGCATTGGAATGACAAAATTTCAGCTGTCTTTATATTTCAACTAAAATCAATCTAACTAGCTTCTGAGCTATGTTTGAAGTTATCCACAGGTTGGGACAAAATGTGCCTCTAATGGCCTCTTAACCTCCATAAATCTGCCGAAACAAACCGCGTCGATTGGCTCCCCCGACTACGAGTTGACGTAGCAATATATAGTGCCATTCGTACAAAAAACTTTCCCCATGGGCTGCAATATTCCGCAAACGGCTAATTTGATCGAGGCTAGCTGCCGCTTGCTTCCCTTTTTGGCCAAAACAAGCTGTCATAGGGTGCTCCCATTGCTCAAAAAACTCCGCCAGCAACTCACGATCCCGCTGACTGAAGCCCTGTGAGTTTTTAAACGTACGATAGAGCTGTTTCTCAGGTACCTTGTTCTGCTGGGTCAAGGCATCTCGCTTTAAAGTGCGCCATTGCTCTGCAAGCAAGGAGGGCATCATGCCTAGGGTATATCTTTGGTGAGGCCCTAACGCAATACCACCAATCTCTGTCAGCCCTTCTAATCGTACAAAATCGTAAAGGTCACCAAAAAACGGCTGCATCACCTCACGCTCTACCGCAAAACTCAGACGCATCCCTGCTTCTGAATAGTCAGCGATGTCAGGATCAGCCCCCTCAGACTGCAGCATGTGGTAAGTGCGGTAGGCGGCACACACATCTTTTTGAGAGTCTGCCTGAATACAGAACCAAACGCTGTCACCTAAAGCTTTGCGCACCTCTTGCTTAATGACGTTGGGATCTGGGGGGGGTAACGTTCTCTGTGGTCGCTCAGTTTGGAGCTGTACGATGTGGGCTTCTTTATTTGCGATCGCAGCCTGCTGTTGTTGGAGCTCGGTTTGCAACTCCTGGAAAGCCGTCTGCTTTGCCTTAGAGAGCTGAGTAAGCTTATCTTCTAAGATTTGCATTTGCTGGTTCAATGTGGCGATCTGGCTATCCTTCTCCTTGAGCAGCTCATCTTTTTCTGCCAGCAACTCGTCTTTATAAATTAGTAAACTCGTCTTTTGCTTTAGCTCTAAAGAATTCAACCCCGCCCGCAATAGATTGAAATAATAAGTATCTGAAAGATCCACCACTTCAGGAGGCTCGCCAGGCACATATAAAACCCCACGTCGCTGGGGTAGTTGCACGATCAACAACTGTCCCTCCCAATTACGAATCTGCAGTTCTTGGGTATTTGCGTGCTCAATGGTACTCACATAGCGGCGTTTGCCATAGAAAAATTCAGCATGGGTAGCAGCGGCCACGGGTAAACTATCAATCGCCTTGGGAGGAGGAGGAAGCGGACTAGACTCATTAATCGACAGAGATTCTGCTACTTTTGGGCTCTGATCCTTGACCGGGGGAAGCTCCAGAGACCCAGGGGGACGTTTTGGAGTGACGGCTAACTGATTAGCCCTTGTTGTTGAAGGAGAATCCGTAGCTAACTCATGCTTCACTCCTGGAGTATCAGCAACTGGGGATTCACTTAAACGTTTTGACTCGTCAGACCAGGGAGGAATCGAATCTGTTGCTAAATCAGGATGGGCCAGCTTGATGCCCAACAGTTCTAATTCAACAGATTGTCGTCCCTGCCAATCATTGAGACGAATTTTGTAAGCAATATCAACCTGATGGGGCAAGGGATGATACTCAGCCCAGCGCCATGCGATCGCTTTGATGGAGGTCACTTGACCTGTCTCTGGATGGGTGTGAGCCAGCGTTAGCTTCAGATGTTTACGATCCTTACCGACAATCTGTTGGTCAATTATATTGACCAGGGATGTCCAAAAAACTGGCTCATTATTTTGAATCCCACAGGGATGGAGAAAATCAATTTGCTCGTAAAGAGCCAGAGTAATATCGGCAAAATTAGCCTTTACATCGACATTCACCAAGGGTTTTAAATACTCTGGCTGTAGATGTTGACAAGCAAAATGACTCAACCGTGACGTCACCTGTCGTAGTTTTTTCGCTGCAAAGGTAAAGCCACCCGCAGCTCGGTGACCGCCATATTTATCCAACAGATCATCACAGGCCTGAAGGGCTTCAAACACATTAAATTCAGGAATCCCTCGGGCAGACCCGCGAATCTCTTTTTTCTCTTTGTCTTCGTAGGTACCGATAAAAACAGGCACACCGTAGCGTTCTACCAAGCGGGATGCCACAATACCAATTACCCCGTGATGCCACTCGGGCTGCACAACCACCAACACTCGCTCTTTTTGTAAATTGAGCTTGCCTTGGGCCTGTTGTTCTTCACACCACTCTACCGCCTGGGTCTCAATCAGCTCACACATACGCTGCCGCAGCGCATTCGTCTCTTCACACTGCATCGCCCGCTGCAACGCAATACCCACATCCTCAGTCGTGAGCATATCGATAACAATCTGCGGATCGGCAATACGCCCTACCGCATTGATCCGTGGACCTAGGCGAAAGCCAATGGCCTCAGGCTTAAGAGCTTTTTTGCCCTGGTCTAACCCAGCCACTTCAATCAGCGCTTGAATGCCAGGAATACGAGACTTTGGCAATAGCTGTAACCCCCGACGTACCCAGCGACGATTCACACCAACTAAAGGCGCAAGGTCGGCAATTGTGCCTAACGTAAATAGTTCTAACGATGAAGCTGTGAGATCTTGGCTACGATGAAGCGATTGGGCCAGGCAAACCGCGAGAATGTAAGCAACACCAACACCAGCCACACCATAGTAAGGAGAACTTGTGGACAATAGTTTGGGATTAAGGATGGCCTGGGCTGGCGGCAGCTGTTCTGGCAGATCGTGATGGTCGGTGATAATGACGGTGAGACCTAGATCAACCGCATGGGCAATAGGCTCATAGGCCGCAATGCCATTATCGACAGTGAGAATTAACCTCACCCCTTCTGCATGGAAATCGTCCACAATGCGACGGTTGATACCATAGCCCTCTTGCATACGGCTCGGAATAGCATAGTGAGCATCGGCCCCCAAATGCCACAAAGCTCGTAACAGCAAAGCTGTACTGGTCATCCCATCGGCATCGTAGTCACCGCAGATGGCAATTTTTTGCCCTTGTTCAATGGCGGTTGCTAACAAATCAACGCTACGCAGCAAATCTGGAAACTCATCCAGAGGCGATGGTAGCTGCTGCGTCTCTGGATCCAGGTATAGCCATGCCTGCTCCGGAGTTTGCACGCCTCGATTAATCAAGACTTGAGCCAGCAGAGGTGATAGTTGTGTCACCGTTGCCATCCGCTGCGCCTGCTGTACCTGAGGCGGAAAAATTTGCCACCGCTGTCGAGGGATTTTAACAGCAGCAGATGCTTGCGTAGCGATTGACGTGGTGACGGGTTCGGTCAAGGAAGTGGGTTGGGTACGAAAAAGAAAGTAGTCCTAGGTTAAGGCAAATACTAGAAATCGCAAGTTTAGGTAGGCTGACGTCAGCACTGTGATAGCCACCGACATCTCTCCCCTCCTGGGTTACGGTGTATACACATCTAGAAAATAATGTCCCAAAAGGTAGGCCTGGCCTTGAATTGGCCCTCATCCTAAATCCTTCTCCCTGGGGGAGAAGGACTTTGAGGCCAGGCCCCCCTTCTCCCTCAGGGAGTAAGGGGTTGGGGGATGAGGGCTCGAAATCTAGAGCTAGCTCTCCGACTTATGTATACACGGTAGCCCCTCCTGGGAGAGGCTCCCTTACCTCACAGAATTTGCTCCTAATTATGCCCCTAATATATAGTGCATTTGATCTAATGATAATCCTGATTACTATCTAACTAATTTTGTCGGGGTAGGGCGTGCTTTTTGCGTTGTCCCATAGAGACGATAAGTATCGGCCCGACGCGTTTCGACATCATCAACAGCAATGCGCTCCACATAGTTGACCTTCAATTCTTCCAGGAAAGCATCGATCAATTCTTGCAACTCTTGGAGAGTATTACCCTGCTGCATTTCGTCTCGTAAATGCTGGCCAAAGCTCTCAACCAATTTGCCCATGAGGTCAGAACCTCTATCATCTGCCAAAGCTTGCTTGAGGCTGCTGTAGAGGTTTTTAGATACCTCCGCTGAGATTTGCTGGGTGATCTGCTCAGAAACATTGGTAAACCCCGGCAGAAGCTTTAGGCCTTGATAGGCAGGAGCTTGGGAGATTGCCCCCGTCACCGTATGGCTTAAGACAGCATCAATTTCCGGCTTAATTTCCGGTAGAACCTTATGCACCACGATGTCTGTAAGCCGCTGGGCAATCGTTTGCACCTCGTCCACATCGTTGAGGTCAATGTAGTTTTCCTTACCGGCGGTGAGTTCAAAAAACCAACGGCTAATTTGCCCTGCTTTGACCATGTTTTGCGTTTGGTCAATCATGCGCAGGAAGACCACCTCAGTCAGTTCAACGGCAAACTGGCTAATTAAGATGCGATTGATGCGTCCTTGAATGGGATCGAGGTGAGACAGTTCGGCCTGGTTAGATCGCACCACCACAGGTACTACTCGCAGCCAGCGCCAGAATGGGAGAAACAGGGGTACGTCATAAATGCGCCACAGCATGGCATCCATCCAGGTGGTGTTTTCATGACGACGGCTTAGGAAGTACGTACGCACTAAAAATTCGAAGCCAAACAGGGCCGCAAAGGGGAGATCAATGATCCAAAAGCGGTCGATGGGTAAGCCATTAAAGCCAATACCTCGCCAGTAGTTGGTTTCGATCCGGGGTCGGATTTGGTCATCGAAAAAATCTAGTTCCTCGGACCAGCCTCGCTCTAGATAGGACTGGCTCCAAAAGGTGCGAAATGCTTCTTTAGAGGAGTTCTCTTGCTCGGTGCGATCGCGCATTTCCTTTTTAATCCGCTCCAAGGTCCCCGACTTATTCGCCACGGCAAACGGATTTTCATCAACCAGATCCACACTGCTCCGGCGTAAATTCGCTAACTGACGATTGGCGGTTGGTGAATCCAACCCTTCATTTTCTAGGGTTTCTTGTAGGGTATCTACTTCCCTGAGATAGGCTGCGGTGACTCGATGTTCTTCAATCCCTTTGAAGGTTTCGCCATACCAGGTGGTCGGACCAGGCAAAGTTTTGAAATAGATGTCGCGGAAGCGGATGTAGCTGAGGTCAAAGACAACGAGCAGAAGGTTGGCGGTTGCGATCGCAACCATCACTCGCTCAAACCACAGCTGAAACGTACGACGACGGGAAGATCTCGAAAAAGCCATAGGCAGGGGGCATCACAGCACACATACACCACATCCAAATTGAGATCTACAGGCATTCTGTAGAAAACCCTCAGTTCTGGACATGAACAAGGTTATACCCAGCCTAGCGGCCTGCCGCAGCAAGGATGTGTAACCCACGATAGACTTAAACAAGTAACGAAATATTACTTAACAAACACCTTTCCTGTAGGGGCAGTGCCTTGTGCCTGCCCTGCCCCAGGGAAAACATTTCACCTTCTATATCTACCTATGACCATCGCAGCTGCACCCGCTATCGGCAATACCTGGACCTGGCGCGACTTTACCGTCTACTACGTCCGCGCAGGGGAACCGCGCACCGATCGGCCACCACTGCTGCTGGTACACGGGTTTGGTGCATCTACCGACCACTGGACCAAAAACATTGCTGAGCTACAGCAGGACTTTGAGGTGTGGGCCATCGACCTGATTGGCTTTGGACACTCGTCTAAACCATCCAGCGGCTATAGTTCAGACCTATGGCGCGATCAGCTCAGCGACTTTATCGAGCAAATTATCGGTCGCCCGGCCGTGATTGCAGGTAACTCCATCGGTGGTTACAGCTGCTTGTTTACGGCAGCAACTCGGCCCCAGTGGGTCAAAGGTGCAGTATTACTAAATGGCGTGGGTTCGTTTAAGGATCAGATGCCAACACAGGAACCCAGCCCATTTAAGCAGGCGATTGGTGAGCTAATCAAAAATATTATTCTCAGTCCGATTCCCAGCTGGTTTGTTTTTCAATTTGTTCGCAACAAATCCTACATTCGCAAGACGCTAAAGCAGGTGTATGTGAACCAGGATGCGGTGACTGAAGAACTGATTGAGAATATTTATCGTCCGGCCACAGAACGGGATGCACCGGCAGCGTTTGCAGCGTTATTTAAAGCTCCGAGGGGTGAGCGAGTGGATGTATTGTTGTCGCAATTAGAGCGGCCTTTGTTGTTGTTGTGGGGCACAAAGGATCCTTGGATGAACTGTGGGCAGCGCAGTGAGTTATTTAGAAAATATTACAGCGACATTGAGGAACATTTTTTAGAAGCAGGCCATTGCCCCCATGATGATCGCCCTGAGTTAGTAAATCCCTTGATCAGGGATTGGATGTTCAATATCGTTATGCACAAGCGATAATCCGTAGGATGGGTAACTGTTGAACTGTAATAGTTAAGACTTTATCTGACACATCCTATAAACTCACACTATTCGCAGCCTTGATCTGAAATCGACCCATCCGGCATAGTTGCTCCACAAAAATTTGTATCCTCTAAGTCTGCTTCACTTAGGTTAGCTCCCAGTAGATTGGCCCCTATTAAAGAAGCATCTTCGAGATCCGCACTACTCAAATTAGCCTCCTGGAGATTGGCGTTATCCAGGGTTGCGTCTTCGAGATCGGTCCCTGCCAAATTAGCTCTGCTGAGATCAGCATTGCCTAAAAATGCCTGCTTCAGGTTTGCCTGGCTCAGATTAGCCTCGCTGAGATTGGCACCGCTCAAGTTGGTGTGGATCGTGCGGGTCATTCCGGTCCAAGAGTTAGTATTGACTGCACTGCCCAAGTTCGCATCTGTTAAGTTAGCGCCGCTTAAGTTTGCTCTGCCGAGATCAGCTCCCTTGAGTTTAGTACTGGTCAAGTCAGCATTTCTGAGGTTGGCATACCGCAGACTGGTGCGCAATCTCCCTTCAGTTGTCAAGTTAGCGCTGGAGAGAACTGCATTTTCTAGATTTGCCCCGCGTAGATTTGCGCCCTCTAAATTGGCGTCTACCAGACTGACGTTCTCTAAGTTGGCTCTTTCCAGATTCGCGCCTTCCAAATTTACCTGGCTGAGGTCAGATTGCCTCAGGTCAGCCCCTTGCAGATCACAGTTTTCACAATCGCGGGTTTGCATCAATTGTTGAACAAGTTCATTATTATCTGCGGTGCTTTCAGCGGCGGCTAGCCAGGCTGCCACAATGTCATCGGCAGGGCTGCCAGGCTGTACATTGGTGGATTGTTCCAGCTGAGTTCTGAAATCTGTCCCAGTGTCTTGATCAGTCGTAACCAATAAAAAATTGTAATTGGTTTGGCCAGCATCTGATTCGGACGTGAACCCAATTTCCACCTCTGCGACCTGTTCGGACCTGGCAAAAAGAGCACCGATCAGGCCAAAGGCCAGGGCTGACCCATAGTTATCTTGGTCGTATTCCAGATAATTCAGCGCAAAGATCTGATCCAGTGGAATGCTCCTCTCACGGGTAGCGCGTTCATTGCCTAACAATGACAGGGGCTCACCTTCTTCCACATAGAGGGTTAAAGTTTCATCGCTGAGTGTAAACTTGCAGGCACTGGACTGATCAACATCGCCGAACACCAATGAGCATTCACCACCGCTTCCCCCCCGGTTCTCTAATGGCACCGGGATCTCATATCCTTCACAACGAGAATTGAATGGGAACTTGGAACATAAATTGTAGAGTTCAGCATCAATGTCGCTTGCCCCGACACCGGTAGGTGCCACCAATAATAGAGGGGTTAGCCCTAAAGCAATCGCCAGCGTTTTAAGTGTCATGACAAGTAACCTCCCTTACATTGAATCGCACTGGGAGTCTCTTTTTTGATATCTTTCAAAAGATGAAAAACTATACGTTGGGAAGACTAAAATCTCGATGAGAAAGTAGTCATATCACTAGCCATATCACTGTGGATCGGTTTCTCAATACTGTAGCCATATCCCAGCGCTTAGATTTCCCTAGTTAAATCATAGCTGAGACTTTTGCCGTTGTTCGATATCGCTGTCATTAATTTATAAATTGCAAATAATGCCTAGAGCAAAACAGGTAAGCGATCTCACTTTATTACCCTTCTTCTAAAGCCACTCACTGATTGTTTACCAGAGTGATCAGAGATAATAAGAATAGAAGCACTGGCTGGGGGGACTATGAAACACGAGCCACTAAGATTTTTGTTCGCAGGCAGCTTAGTTGGTGCAGTGAGTTTGGCAGCCTGTTCAGAGGTTATCCTCGTAGAGGACACCAACAATGCGTCGGCTCAGTTGCATCATTGCCAGACCATCATCGTTGATGACCCAGATGGTTTTGTCAATGTTCGCTCGAGTCCTCAGGTCAGGCAGGACAATCTGGTGCGCAGCCTATTGAATGGCACCGAAATCAACACCATTCAGCAGCAAAGTGGTTGGTTACACATAGATTCCCCCATTGAGGGCTGGGTGGACAGTAATCGCACCGCGTTTTGTTGCGCCTCTTATATCCACACTTTTGAGGTCCATAAAGTTCTCGTCATCGGTGAACTGGGTCAGCAAGCGACTACTGGAGATCTCGAGGCCGCTGAAAGTTTGATTAAGCTCTGGACTGATGGCGCTTATGCCGAAGCTCAGGCGGCTGCGTTGGCAGCGTGGGCTGGAGAAAATCCCCAGTTTCTGATTTCAGTGCTCGCCCCACAACCTCAAGCCCTACGCCAAGAGATTTTGCTGCTTCTGAACTATGGCCTTGGAGAAGATGGGTCCCAAGCGCGCCAAAATTTTGAGGTAGCGCTTGAGCAGCTACCTGGGGATCACCCTATTGTCCAGGCGTGGCAGAATCGCTTACCCTATTCTCCATGAATCATGGGATTTGCGATCGCATCCACCCATTGGTCAGGATGGTGAGAACCAATCAACAATCATTTACCATTCTTGAACATGGGCTGCACCCTCTGATTACTGCTCACCGTATAGGCTTTGCCACCGGGGCCAAACCGGATTCCCCACCCGCCAAAATCACGCAAGGGACCCTAGCAACGCAGCAATTAACGACCGTCTACAGCGTTGACCTTATGGAAGTTACGTCCATGGATAAATCGCTGAGTGTAGGAGTATATCACTCTACTTGTGGTCGAAAAATATACCAAATCAGTAATCCTAGCGGCCAAGAGACTAAAGCAACCAAAAGGGCAATCCAAAATCCTGGAACGTTCCTACGTTCAGCATCTTCATAAGCCCAGGCTATACTCCACGCATACAATCCCAGCAATGGAAGACGCAAAGACATAAGAAACGGCGAAAGGTCGCCTACCGCTATAGCAATCAGAAGTCCAACTAGTGCGGGTAGGCCAAACCAAATTAATGCAACTACTTTCTTTCTACTATTCAACGGTCATTCAAATCCATACCTTTTCAGAGGCCAGTTATCTTGCAGTGTAATCAACCACAGCACAGTAAGACTTGCCGTCCCACCCAGCAATGACAATAAACAACATTAACGTTTATGTCAGGTTTATGTCAGAAAGAGACACAGGGACACTCCAGGAATATGCTTTAAATATGAGCTGAAAGGCTTATAACCACATCAAAGGAGGTCAACAATCGATATCTCATTAGAATCGTGTGACAGCTCAATACCAGCACCCAACCAGGTCACTGATAGCTCTTCTCACTTGCACTAGGGAGCACTGTTTTTGGTGAAGATCACTCTCCAAAAAACAACTCTTGAAAGTCTTGATCACTGTAGAAGAATTCCTCAGGTAGATCGTTCTGGGTGCTGTTGTGTTTTAAAGCTTTTCTAGACCAGTCGCCCAGCGCTACAACTTACTGGGCTACAGCAAAAAAATATGCTTTGAATCATCTAGTTAATACCCTATCAGCTCACGCCACAGTGATCGCAGACACAAACCAAGGAAACTTGATGATTGTATAAACAGATGATAGGTTGATCTGTCCAAGGGTTTGATAGGGCACATCATTGGCATACAGTGAACTCATAGACAAAGCACCTTATTGCATAACGTCCTATCTCGAACCCTATATCTAAGTAGACAGAACACTGTATTACTTACCTAAATTTATTTAGGCACCCTTTATATCTAAACCGAAGCCTCCATGAGCCTGAGTGTCCATGGGGGTTTCTTATATGGAATCGACGCTGGACAGGGGCAAGACTCCGCTGTAGCGGCTCCGCCAACGCAACCCCACAGCCACCTCTGTGACCCCCATCACCAAACTTCCTCAGCCAATCTCAGAAAGCCCTTAAGCAACCTTCAGTTACCCGTCAGATAGCGTTCAGCTAACCCCGGCATTCTTGTAATCAATGAAGTCAACCACTGATGCCCCAAGGAGCTTTAACCATGAAACGCACACTTCTTTCCGCTTTAACTGTTCTCGTTGCCTCCGCTGCCATTGCACCCATCGCTGCCGCTGCTGAGCCCGCTAGCTTCAATATTCAAGCTGCTCGCCTCGAAGAACTCGACAGCCGCACTAAGAATTCCGTCCATAAACTACGCCTTGAACACCTCAACAACCAAACCAAGGCCATCGAAGATATTCAAGCTGCTCGCCTAGATGCCCTCGATGCCCGCACCAAGGCTATCGATAACATTCAAGCGGCTCGTTTAGATGCGTTAGACGCTCGGACTAAAGCCGTTGAAAATATCCAAGAGACTCGCCTAGATGCATTGGATGCTCGCACTAAGAACAGCGTTCATAAGCTACGTCTTGAGCACCTGAATAACCAAACTAAGGCTGTTGAGGATATTCAAGCCACTCGTTTGGATGCGCTGGATGCCCGCACTAAAGCAGTCGATAACATCCAGGAAGCACGTCTCGATGCGCTGGATGCTCGTACTAAGTCCGTCCGCTAACAGATCGCTGAGCTATTGCGGTGCCCAAGCTTGGGTGCCCGGTGCCGTTTTGGGTTGAACGGAGTATGTAGGCAAAGCCGCTCCAGCGAAACATTGCCACTCCCCAGGCATCAAAACGGCACCACCACATTCCGCAACAAAATAAACCACAGCGCCAGCCCCGGCCACCGAGCCACCAGCAAACGCGGCTCATCCACCATCAACACACCTCATACTGACGCTCAGGCTGCTGACGGTGGCTGACGAGGTCGCCTGGGCGTAGGGATTGGATTACCTGGATACTCCGTGGAACTGACTTCATACGAACGTCGCTAGCGTTGGTTTTAGTCTAGAGGATGCGTTGATATCGCAAACCCACTTTCACTATGCCGCCCCATAGACGTATCTCACTACTCGGCAGCGACAGCAGTGACAAATAACAAGTTAACGTTTGTATCACCCAAGAGATATCTCAGCACCACAGGACTATTCTGTACACATGAGTTGAAAAGCTCATAGCCACAACAAAAGGAGGTCTGACGATAGATAGCTTGATAGAATCGTTCGACGTTTCAAAAACAGTGCCCAAACACATCACTGATATTTCTTCTTACTTGCACTAGAGAGCCCTGTTTATAGTAGGTTCACCTGATATACAACAACTCTTAAAAGTTTTGTTTACCTTAGAAGAGTCCCTCGGTCGAGTGTTCTGGGTGCTGTTGTGTTTTAAAGCTTTCCTAGACTAATTGCCCAACGCTACAACGTACGGGGCCAAAGCAAAAAAACAGGCTTTGAATCATCTAGTCAATACTCCATCAGCTCACACCACAGTGATCGCAGGCACGATCACAAAAAACGGTGTGGAATGCCCCTGGAATCGCCTGAATTCTCATACAACAGAGAAATCATTAGCTCTCCTATCTCTCAAATCCACTTAAAGCACAGCAACCCCCTGACCGTTCTTCATCAGGGGATTTTTTTGGCTTTATATACTCCACGGGCCGAGGCTGTGGATGCTGGATTAAGGATGGGCGAGATCGCACCCCATCCTTAAGGCTTAAGGCTCTTCTGGAACTGCCATGGTTGATTACTATATCTAGTGTTACGGACGAGAGCATGACCTTTGTGGGATGATTAAGGTGGTGAATCCTCTGGAGGCACTACGGATAACTCCATTCGAATTCCGCTTGATCTACCGGACGTTCGCGTCCTTATTGTCTCAAAAACAGACCCGGGAGCCTGGCTGATTCGTATTGAAAGCCCCCTGAACGGCCCGCACTGTCATCAATGTAGTGCTGATGTGAATTATCTGACACTTACCAACATGCTAGGGTGCACTGAGTCTAATTTGGACATTCTCTGAAAGTCTTAAGCCATGTCTAAAATTCGCTGAGACAATTCAGTGACAATGATCACAGAAGGGCCGCCCTAGATATTCTCATTTATTGAGGATGTCATTAATTGAGAAAGATAATCCTCCCTCCCATGTCTCACAAATCACAAAAGAAAGAAATCACCCCGATGGGTGATTCTCATTGAATTACTGTTTGAGCCATTATCGAGGCATCGTAAAAACTCCATGAATCAAGAGGCTGCCTCATTGGTGGCAGCCCTAGTTTCTGCAAAAACACACTTACCCTTAAGGAGTATTTGTAATGACTCAACATCAAGCTGTCTCTTCAGAAGAGACGCCAAATCCATCTGCCAAGCCCACTGACGAGAGTTTACACGAGTCGGTATCGAGTGAAAGCACAGCTCCAACAGAAGCGACAGAATTAGTTTCTGAGAGTTTTGATGGCACTGAAGCTGTAGGAGAGCTTGAATCCGTTTTAGGATTTGACTATACCTACGCTCAAAACGAAGGCACTCTAGGTGAACAAATTACCATTACAGAGGAATTTGAGAATTTACCTGAAGCTGGTGCCCTAGAGTTTGATGACGAACCTGAATCTGTCTGCGGTGTTGATAATCGAGTTCGCATTTCGCCTGCCAATCGATATCCTTGGCGAGCCATTTGTAAGCTCATCATCACTCGGGCCGATGGCCGCACAAGCGGATGTACGGGCTGGTTTATAGGCCCCCGCACTGTGATGACGGCTGGTCACTGTGTTTACAGCCACGCTGCGGGAGGCTGGGCTCGACGCATTGAGGTTATTCCTGGGATGGATGCGGCGAATCGACCCTATGGATCTCAAGTCGGAACGTCCTTCCGAAGCGTCACCGGTTGGACTCGCGATCGCAGTCCCGAATATGACTATGGAGCCATCATTCTGCCCAACAATACCTTGGGAAACCGAGTCGGTTGGTTTGGCTTTACCAGCTTATCGAACAGTTCACTCAACAACTTACTGGTAAACAACTCCGGTTATCCAGGTGACAAGCCCTTTGGTACACAGTGGTTTAACGCGGGTCGGATCACTCGAGTCACTAATCGTCGTCTGTACTACATGCTAGATACCGCTGGTGGACAGAGTGGCAGTCCTGTCTGGCGTTATCGTGATGGTCAGCGCCATGCTGTGGGTGTCCACGCTTATGGTGGGTGTCCTAACAAGTCAACACGGATTACTCGTCCTGTTTTTGACCGCATGCTGGAATGGAAGAATCTGGGACTGTAAGGGTTGCACCCAAAATCGTCAGCCCCGTTCGTTGTCTAAACTAAGTTTAGATGAGAACACACATCGATTGACACGTGCCCAGAGTGTTACGTGTCAATCGACTTTATTCTGGGAGGACAACCCATGATATTTTCGCTATCCTTGTCAGCAAAGGGAGCTGTAACAACGGTTTGTTTACTGAACTTAATTATCTCACTGTTGGGTTGCCAGCCTGCGTCTACCAGCGATTCTTCATCCGAAGTAGCCGTTTCTGAATCTCCCAGTCCCGTCGCCACTGATTCCGCCATGACTAGTCAAGCTATCCAACTCAATGGCAAGATTACTGAAGTGATGGAAAGTTGGCCGCTTCAATTGGTTGTTGAAACAGCTGACAAACAAAAATATTATGTTCAGTTACTAGAAGAGACTCAGGTAACCGTAGGCTCTAATTCCTCTGATGCCAACCAACTGAGTCCAGGCCAAACCGTTCAGATCAATGGCACTGTAGCTAGTCAACCGACTGGAATTATTGCTGAATCTATTGAAATTCAGTCAGACATTTAGAGTTGTTTAGACATTGAGCCTTTATCACGTATCCATGATGTCCTTTAATGATCAGGGAAGTACATGAAATGGTATTTAATGGTAATTCTCTAAAATCAAGCAGGCCAAAATCTTGTCGAATCGTCAGATAGTAGCCAGTGTAAGCTTGATCGGCAGCTCAAACAGAGATGGCGGTAACATGCTACGGTTGTACCGTAAATCCAATAGCTGGGTAGCATGCTGTTAGTTTGAGCGCAAGGGCGTATGCTACCTGGTTGGTTACCCATGCTTCTAGTAAAGGTAACCATGGCAGATACTAAGTCAACATTTGAAAAAGCTGTAGCCGCTTACAAGGAAAAGTGCGATCGCAACAGCATGACCTTTCACCAACCCAGTGAAGAACATTCCAATCTTATCCATGATGTTATGTATCTACGGGTTAGCCCAGTCAGTTACGTAGCCAGATACGATATCCGACGAAAGCGTGTTCTAGCTTAGAAAGGTTAACGCTACAGGGTCAGCGCTCTACAGCAAAAACTTACTGGCTAGTAAGGCAACTTGGGTGCGATCGCGAAGTTGTAAGTGCCCCAAGATACTACTCACATGGTTTTTTACCGTGCGTTCTGAAATAGTTAGAGCCGCAGCAATTTCGCGATTATTGGCCCCAGTAGCAATCAGTTTTAACACCTCTTTCTCTCTGGGGGAAAGGGTTAACACCTCTGGCGGAACCTCGCTGGTTATCCGTTGCATCATCGCCTGGGTTTTCGCAAATAATCCCGGCCCCAGATAGGTATATCCCTTGTGGATAGACCGAATCGCTTCTGCCAGCTCTTCTGAAGGCGTATCTTTCAGAAGATAGCCCTTCGCGCCATAGCGCATCGCATCAGTAACATAGGCATCATCATCAAACGTACTCAGAATTAACACGTTAATATCTGCCCATCGCTCACAGATCTGCTGCGTTGTCGCTACACCATCCATCACCGGCATACGCACATCCATCAAAATCAGATGAGGTTGGTCTGGTGTACCCACTAACGACTCAATTAGCTCCAACGCCACCTGGCCATTCTGAGCCTCGCCCACCACACGTAAATCGGGCTTAGTCTGTAACAAACTGCTTAACCCCTGACGAATCAACGCCTGGTCATCTACAATCACTAGCTGAATCACGCCATCACCTCAACTAACGGCAATTGCGCCCTAAGCTGACAGCCTTCACCAGGGGCTGTAATGAATTGTAAGTGCCCACCCATCGCTGCCGTACGCTCTTTCATGCTACTGAGACCAAAACCTGCCGTATTTTTGGCAAGGTCAAAGCCAATGCCATTATCTTCTAATATTAGCCACAGGTAGCCTGATTCTGTTTTCACCTGCAGCTTGATGCGATCAGCATGGCTGTGACGAGCCACATTGGTCATGGCCTCTTGCAGCAGTCGATAGACGGTGGCGCTAGTTTCTGTTGGCAACGGACCCAGAACATCCAGGGTGTAAACAAATTCGCCTTTCGTCTGTTGTTGAAAGTCTAAGCACAGCTGTTCTAAAACTGTTATGAGCGATCTGCCCTGGAGCGGGTCAGATTGTAGCGTAGAAACAGACTGGCGAATCTCGCTGAGGGCCTTAGCAGCTAGCTGTTGTGCTACTTTCAGGTGGTCCTCTGTTTTATGGGTATCGGAGTGAGAAAACAATCGTGCATTTTCTAGTTGAATACGTAGGGCAGTAAGGCTGTGGCCAACGGCATCGTGAATCTCTCGGGCAATACGATTACGCTCTTGCAACGCTGCTTGATCTTGAATGCGAAGCGCATATTGTCGTAGCCGATGGTGGGCAACCGTTAACTGTTGTCGGCTGGCACGTTCCGCCAGTAGGGCATTAACCAGCAGCAGCACAAAGGCCGATACTAGACCACAAAGCACAATGCCGTAGATGCCGATCACCATACTGATGGTTCTAACCTTGTCAGTCGTCAGCGGCAGAGGTTCATTAAATGCCGACTGTAGTCTTGGAATATCTAGCAGGGGAATAGCCAGAGATGAGATCGCAATCCCAAATGTTAGCCCTGCCAGCACCCAGCGCTCCCGATGGCTAAAAATCAAGTACCCACGAATCATGACCACAAGGTAAGGCATCAAAAACGGAGATTGCCAATTGGCCAAGGATGTTGCCACTAAGATCAGTCCAATTTGGACAGCCGTATATCCCCACTTGCTTACGGCTGACCCTATGGGTAAACGCCGCCCCAGCAGCCCCAGCAACAACAGGCACATTAGACTCCAGAGCCAGGCAAACGGTATGGGTTCCGTCTCCGCCAGTGAACTGCCCATCAGACCAGACAGATAGGGCAGACTTTCCCACGGCAGCTCTGATACGGCAATACCCAGCAAAATCCACTCAATAATGTACAGCACCCGAAAAGGATGGGCTTGGGACTTAGGCCAATGTTTCACGAGTCTAGGCAGATAGGGAATGGGCAGGGACAATATCTATCTTCACAACCCATGCTAAACCGCTCTTTCACGCAAGCACCAGGATCTTCTGACCCTAATCTATAGCCTGTCCAATAGTCCTAAAGTCCTAGAGAGAAATCGATCCTCAGCACTAGCTGTTCAGGTGCCTGGGCCGATGGCATATAGCCCAGAGATTTTCTAGGATGCAACCATGAGTGAGATGCTAACCCAATTATGAAAGCGCAAACATTAACTCGCTTAAAACCGATTCCACCGTGGTCAGTGGGGATAGTGGCTGTGGGTCTGGTGGGTGCGATCGCATTTACCTACATCCAACAACGCCAGCCCCCCATTTCAGAACAACAAACTGTATTAGTTAAAAAACAGGATTTAAACTCACAAATCCAGGCCAGTGGTGTCGTACAAGCCGAACGTGTTATTAATCTAAGTCCTGAGGACTCAGGTAAAATCGCGGAACTTTTTATTCAAGAAGGAGATTTTATTACCCAGGGCCAGATCATTGCTCGTATGACCAGCCGCCGCAGTCAGGCTGAGGTTGAACAATATCGAGCGGTGCTCGCCGAGACCCAAGCAACCCTAGAGCAGCAAAAGGCAGGACCACGTTCAGAGGAGATTGCCGAAGCCCGTGCCCGTGCTGCGATGACAGAGGCATCGATTAAAGCAGCTCAGACACGATTGCAGCAAGCTCAACAACAGCTAGCTCGTTTTGATGGCTTGGCAAAGCAAGGGGCGATTTCAGCCGATGAACTTGACAGTTATCAAACCACTGCCGAAGAGGCGAGCGCAAACTTAGTAGCGGAGGAACAACAACTCCAGGAAGCACAGGCAGTGCTCATGAGATTACAAAATGGCACCCGACCAGAAGAGATTGCCCAGGCAGAAGCCGCTGTCGCTCAAGCCCAAGCACAGCTCACCGCAGTCCAAGTAAGGCTAGATGAAACAGTTGTTCGTGCTCCTTTTGATGGCATCATTACCCGCCGATTTGCAGAGGCTGGTGACTTTGTATCGCCTGCCACAGCAGCTTCGTCCACGGATGGTGCGGCATCCACTTCTATTGCTGAACTCTCTAGCGGTTTAGAAATTGAGGCTAAAGTCCCAGAAGCGAGCATTGCCAAACTAGCCGTGGGGCAAACCGTAGAAGTTCGCAGCAGTGCTTATCCCAATGAAGTCTTTTCAGGAGAAGTCAAACTTATTGCCCCTCGGGCAATTCGCGATAATCAGGTCACTGTTTTCCGGGTCAAGGTGCTGCTTAAAAGCGGCCAGGAGCAGCTGAAATCTGGCATGAATGTACGGCTAATATTTATCGGCCAACCCATTAGTGATGCACTGGTCATTCCCTTAGCAGCCGTCGTCACTGAGACCGATGGCACAACAGGTGTCTATGCCCAACAAGAGGACGGTCCCACATTAAAACCAGTGCAACTGGGACCAACAGCCGGAACGCAGGTGCAAGTCATGGAAGGTCTCGAACCCGGAGACGAGATTTTAATTGAACCTCCCGCAGACCAACGAATTGACGGCGTTGATAATCCCTTCTAGCTATGCAATTCATCGAAAATATTCAAATGGCGGCCAAAAATTTGAACGCCAATCGACTCAGAAGTTTGCTCACGATGTTAGGCATCATCATCGGCAATGCTTCTGTCATTACCATGGTGGCCTTAGGCGAAGGAGCCAAACAGTTTACTCAAGATCAGCTAGAATCCTTTGGCCCTAACCAGCTCACTATTTTTGCCAGTGACGAAGATTTAGGCCCCAACGATGATGCCGCAGAAATCACCCTGGCAGATGTGGATGCGATCGCAACCCAAGCCCCCGCTGTCTTAGAAATAGCACCTCAAATCAACGCCCAGCTACAGTTTACCTATGGCTCTCGGTCCCGCAGTGGTAGCGTCATCGGCACCACCCCAGGTATTGGCTACGTGCGCAGTCTCAAACTGGCCAAAGGACGTTTTTTAACCTCCACTGATCTAGAGCAACATGCCCCCGTCATTGTCTTGGGCTCTGCGTTAGAAAAGCGTCTCTTTGGTGAAGCCTCTGCCCTAGGCAAAATGGTGCAGGTCGGGGACTTCAACTTTCAGGTGATGGGAGTGATGACTAGCAAAGGCACACTGTTTGGCGTCAATTACGACGAAACGGCCTACGTGCCCATCACCACCATGGCCTATCAGCTCTCTGGTCGCCAATCTCCCAATGGCATCCCCATCGATTTTCTAGAAATCTCGGCACAAGATTCAGAAAGCATCAGGGCTGCAGCCTTTCAGATTAGTAATATTCTCACCCGTCGCCACGGCAAAAAGAACTTTTCAGTATGGGCCAATAAGTCATTCCAGGACATGGTGGCCAAAATTACCGCAGGATTGAGCTTAATGCTGGCGGCGATCGCCAGCATCTCTCTTTTAGTAGGCGGCATCGGTGTGATGAACATCATGCTGGTATCTGTCACCGAACGCACCCATGAGATTGGTCTACGCAAGGCGATCGGAGCAACCCAACGGGTAATTCTCACTCAGTTTTTGATTGAGGCGATTATTCTATCGGTTGCGGGAGGGGTGATTGGTATTGGTTTGGGGACAAGTGGAGCCGTGATAGTAGCAGCTTTTAGCCCATTGAAACCAGGAATTACAGTGAATTCGATTCTGCTTGCCACTGGGGTTTCGGGGACTATTGGCCTCATTTTTGGCGTTGTTCCTGCCAGGCAGGCAGCGCGGTTAGACCCCATTGTTGCGCTGAGAAGTTAACGTCGATCATGGCTCTCATTCAAGTCTCAAATATTACCAAAACCTACAACATGGGAGATGTCCAGGTTCATGCCCTGGCAGGTGTCAGCTTTGCCATCGACTCAGGCGATTACTGCTCAATTATGGGAGCATCTGGCTCCGGCAAATCCACGCTGATGAATATCATCGGCTGCCTGGATCGCCCAACCTCTGGCCAATACCATCTGGACAAAGTAGAAGTCGATCAGCTGAGTGACGACGAACTCGCCCATATCCGCAATCGCAAAATTGGATTTGTCTTTCAACAGTTTCACCTGCTGCCCCAATTAACAGCGCTAGATAACGTCATGCTGCCCATGGTCTATGGCGGAGTTGCCTATGGTGAACGACAACAGCGGGCAGAAGAAGCACTGGTCAAAGTGGGTCTGGGTGACCGATTACAGAATCAACCACGGCAGTTATCGGGGGGACAACAGCAACGGGTTGCGATCGCACGCGCCATTGTCAATCAACCAGTCCTACTATTAGCCGATGAACCAACCGGTGCCCTGGATACTCAAACAACTGAAGAAATTTTACACATTTTTGGACAACTCAATGCCAGCGGTATGACCGTAGTCATGGTTACCCATGAAGTAGAAGTAGCCCGTAACACCCGTCGAATAATTTGGTTTCGAGATGGCCAGATTTTGCATCAAAATTTAGATGCCCAACAGTTGCATGAAGTAGTCACCGCCACTTAGAAAACTACCGTTTGCCCACCAAACACCACCCATCACTAATCCCCAATAACCAAAGCAGCCCCAACAACCAGACGGCACCTTAATCATCCACAAAGCAAAACCATTAAGCCGATCCACCACAAGCCGACGCATCCCGCACCCATGGAGAAGGAAACGATGCCACAAGCACGCCCAATAGCTGACCTTCTTCCAAAATCCATCGAGCAATGGGCTGAGGAGCCTCAGGTTGAGCCACATGGCACATTGAAGACAAAATTTCCACAACGTCCGGGGGGTGGCTATTAGCAGGTTTAATCACTGGAAAAGTGGAGCGCATGAGTGTGTTGTTCTCTGGCAGCTAAACATGGGCTGCACTTGTTCTAAGTTAAGGAAACACCTTTAGCTTAAACACTTACAGACTAATCTGAGTGATCATGGCTGCTTGACAGTGTGTTTTATATCACTTAACACGTGGAACACATATGTTTTTGTAAACCACATAATGACGGGTTCTAGGTATCTCCAGCCATTATGTAACTTTCCAGCTACGTGTAAAATTAGGCACACCGTTATACCAGGTGCCGACAGCGACATTCAATGCTGCATTTGGAGAAAATGCTCTTCATGTGCTTTTTAACCGTGTTCAGGGTAATCATCAATTCCTTGCAGATTCGACGGTAGGAAAGCCCTTGCAGATAAAGCTCCCAGACCTCAGCTTCACGGCTGGTCAAACCGTGGCGATAGGCATCACACACCGCTCGGTCATGGGCAATCTTGGTCAGATCATCAATGGTCACCAAAATGCATTTTGTTGGCTGATCTGCCAGATCAAGCCATTCCGCATTGAGATGGAGACGAATGCCACCCGGCAGACATACAGTGTCATACAACTGCAGCGTATGGTCTGGAAAATCTACACAGCTCTCCATAAGAAAGTCACGGAGCGCCAGCACCTGGTCGGGCAATGCTGAAGGCTGAGGCATACCAAACGCTTGACCCGGTACACTTTTGTGCAGCAGGACACAAAATTCATCGGCCTTAGTTGTGCTCCGCAGTAGCTTGCCAGTTGCATCAAACAGAATAAAACCGCGAAACGGGAAAACCTGGCCTAGCAGCAGTTCAAAAATCAGGTCAAGCTTATCAGAGCTAAGAGTTTTCTCAGTTGAGCCCTGGGCCATGGGCTCAGGAAATACCTCACCAAGGGGTAAGGGGAGGTCGATTACGGTATGTAGCATAGGTCTGCTTAAAAGTTGGGGGACGTGATCAGCCGTCGTCAAACCTGAACTTACTCGGGGCAGAAATCAGATTTTCTTGCTTCGCCTCATCACACTCCTAACCTACGCAATGTGGCGGAACAGCGCCTACGAGAGAGATGCCGCCGCATTAACCCTGCAGAAGTCATGGTTAAGGACGTGTTTTTTGATCAAGAATAGGGTGACACCCCATAGGAGCATGAGCTAGCATCAAGCAGGGTGAAGCAGGGGTGAAGCAAGATCACATCCCATGCCCCATAGGACATTCATGGCTTATAGGAGCGGCATCACCATGGATCAGGAGCTAAAACCAAACAATGTTGAGGATTGGTTCCCCCTTGATATACAAACCCAATACATCGAACACATCGTGCATCAGCCAGGTTTAAAAATAACCTTGAGGCAAGCAACCTATTTTGTGCGGCTGTGGGGCTACGGCTATCTGCGACAACGGGGCATGGAATATGCGCCGATAAGCACCCTCAACCGTCAGATTAGTAGTTTTTACTGCTCCCACAGCGATGCAGCAGATTTGTTTTATACCCAAAACCAGGGAACACCGCGAGCTGCTGGGCAAATGTTAGACAAGCTCGCTTCTAAAAATCTCCTTAGACGGGGCGAATCCGACGGTGTTGCTACACGACTGAGCTTAAATATTCCTCAAAGTTTTGAGCTACCGGAGGAGAAAGCAGATGACACATTCTATCCGGATGCTTTTGATCCTCGGAATGATGCCACCCTTGTTGCCAATATTCTGGAACAGGTCTATAGCTATGATCCTGAAAGACCTGAATCAATGTTGCACAATATCAAGAAAGGCATACGCCAATGGTCTCGGCAATATCCTGATGGCCTGCGGGTCTTACGACGGATGTCTACCAAAGAACCGGTAGGGTTCGCGGCATTCTTACCGGCCCATCCCGATTCAGAAGAGAAGTTTGATCTCTCTCCTAGTCGCAGCTTGCACCTGAGTCGACTGGATATGGGGGAAGACGATCCCATCACAGTGGCAACCAAAGGCGATCCTGATTGCTACACAGTGTTTGTGCGTAGCTGGCAAATTGAGATAAATGTGTGGACCTATGAGACGGCCTGTGAATTTATTAAAGACTCTCAAATCACCTTACGCAAAATTCGCGATGATTTTCCCAATCTGAGTGACATTTACACCATTGCAATTCACCCTCTGTCAGAAGACTTTGCCCTCACCCTCGGTTTCCGCATGACTAAAGGAGATCCAGATTCCTCGTTACGCTGGCTTTACATGCCTTTAGACCGATTTTTGGAACTAGATTACGAAGATGTTTTACTCAATTTTGATTATAGTCATCGCTACAATTAAACGGTTGACATCGCCTAAAGTACGGTTTTTAAGGTGGTTAACCACACTACACCACAGAAAAGCCCCTTTAGAATGGGATAATTCTTACGTACATCAGCATTTATGGATCGTCCCAAACCACAGCCTGCTCGCCCAGTGCTGGATCAACGCCCCAAGGTGCAGAGAACAGCCGATAGGTTGAAGTCCTTTCGTCCTTTGCCATATCACATCGCCCTGAGTCAAGCAGCCCGATTAGAGGCTTGGACTCAGGACATAGAAGACATGGGCGGGCCAGCAGAAGCGATGGATAGCAGCGATTTTGATCCGCGACTGATGGAACGAGAGTAAATAATTGGCATGACCTCACGGCTTGGGAGTCACGGCTTCAGATGCACGGCTTGAGAGTCATCGTAAACAGGCAGCGGAGCGACATTCAGCCTAGCTCCCCTACCTGTTTATCTTGTTTATCTAGGGTGAGGGATGCGAAGCACCCATTCAGCCCTTGGTTTATGCTCCAGTCCGCAGCTTCTCTAGGACGCCTTGGTCTTCCATGGTGGTGGCATCACCGACCAGATCTTCACCACTGGCCAGGTTACGCAGAAAGCGACGGATAATTTTACCGGAGCGGGTCTTGGGTAGACCGTCTGCAAATCGAATTTCGCCGGGTCTTGCGATCGCACCGATTTCCTTCACCACATGCTGCTTCAGCTCAGCCTTTAACTCATCACTGGCACTGTGTGTGCCTTCCAAAATCACAAAGGCAAAGACATCTTCACCTTTGATCTCATCCCTACGACCCACCACAGCGGCTTCTGCCACAGCGGGGTGAGAGACTAGCGCCGACTCAATTTCCATGGTGCCCAGGCGGTGACCCGACACATTGAGGACATCATCGGTACGACCCATGATCCAGAAATAACCGTCTTCATCCTTACGGGCACCGTCACCAGCAAAATAGACATACTTACCATCCTTGGGGGGAATGTGCTCCCAGTAGGTGCGGCGGAAGCGGGCATCATCTCCGTAAACCGTACGCATCATGCTAGGCCAGGGATGCTTGATCACTAAGTACCCCCCTGCGTTGGCACTAACAGGGTTGCCTTCGGCATCAACAATATCGGCCAAAATACCGGGGAAAGGCTTGGTGGCTGAACCGGGCTTGGTTGCGATCGCGCCAGGCAACGGCGTAATCATAAAGCCACCGGTCTCAGTCTGCCACCAGGTATCAATAATTGGGCACTTCTCACCACCAATGACCCTGTGGTACCACATCCACGCTTCTGGGTTGATGGGCTCACCCACAGTCCCGAGAATCCGTAGAGAAGATAGGTCACGAGCATTGGGGTGCTGGTCCCCCATCTTAAGAAAGGCACGAATAGCTGTGGGGGCTGTGTAGAAAATAGTAACTTTATACTTCTGCACCACATCCCAGAAACAACCTGGATTAGACGCACGGGGCGCACCTTCATACATCACACTGGTGGCACCGTTGGACAGAGGACCGTACACAATGTAGCTGTGGCCTGTAATCCAGCCCACATCAGCCGTACACCAGTAGACATCATCCTCCTTGATGTCAAAGGCCCACTTAAAGGTCATGTGGGTGTAAAGGTTGTAGCCACCCGTAGTGTGCACCACCCCCTTCGGCTTACCCGTGGTACCGCTGGTGTAGAGAATAAACAACAGATCTTCACTGTCCATCGGCTCGGCAACACACTCAGTGGCAGCGCCGGGCTTCACATCGTGCCACCACACATCGCGGCCGTCAGTCCAATCCACATCCTGCTTTGTGCGCTGCACCACCAGCACGTTGGTTACAGTGGGCACAGCGTTCTCTGCTAAAGCCGCGTCTACAGCAGGCTTCAGTGGCATTGCCTTATCTTTGCGGAAACCACCGTCAGCAGTAATGACAACCTTGGCCTCAGCATCATTGAGACGATCCCGTAGGGCTTCAGAACTAAAGCCACCAAAGACAACGGTGTGAGCAGCACCAATACGGGCACAGGCTAGCATTGCCACAGCTGCCTCAGGAATCATTGGCATATAAATGCCCACCCGGTCCCCCTTAGCTACACCCATGCCTTTGAGCACATTAGCCATTTGGCACACTTCAACGTGGAGCTCAGCATAGGTGAGGGTACGAGAATCGCCAGGTTCCCCTTCCCATACAATGGCTGGCTTATCCCGTCGATGGGTATCCAGATGTCGATCTAGACAGTTATAGGAAATATTGATTTTGCCACCGACAAACCACTTGGCAAAGGGGGGCTGCCAGTCAAGAACGGTATCCCATTTCTGGAACCAATTCAGTTCCTGCTCAGCGAGTTCAGCCCAGAATGCAGCGGGATCAGCCGCCGCCTTATCGTAGAGAGCTTGATACTGATCAGCGCCAGAAACAGTTGCCGCTGCCGCAAACTCAGCGGGCGGCTCAAACAGTCGCTGCTCGTGCAAAATTGATTCGATAGCAGGCTGTGAGTTAGGGGATTGTGCCATAGGTCGTCTTAACTAGCGTTTCTATATGCGGTTCTTTGAAGGCTATAGGTTGCAGACGCAGCCAGGCCAAAACCGTCTATGTTTCTCAATATTTTTCGATGTAATGGCACGCAGAATTCATTTTGGTTGGAAAATGTAAATTATCCGTAATGAAGTCTACGGCAAGCATCGCATTCAAGATGTTGGCGAAAGGGATAGAGCGTATATAGCTTCAGTAGTCAAGTAGCACTGATGGGCTCAAACGTCTCCCCGGCTGTACAGCCATCTGATGGAGAGGACTCATACCAAGCAACCCCAGGAGGGTTTTTAGGGAAGCAGCATCCATCCCAACAATTCGGACTGCATAAAACACCTGTCATTAGGCATCACACCAGCAACATGCAACAGACAAATTCTCTCCCCCTTCAAAAACAAGGCAATTAGATTGCAAACCACTTCAGTATTTTAACAACATGTTTAACAACTTAACAACATGTTTAACAACCTCACAACACGTTTAACAACATATTTAACAACACATATGTTGTCTATTACTAGATATCAAGAAACACCACCATTAATCCTAGAAATCGCTAGATTATTTGAGACAGAAGTAAGTTTGCAGCCTGCCTAATTCACGGCGACTGATGCACCTCACCTCAACCAATCAGGTACCAACAACAAAGTTCTTTCTCTAACCTCTTGGAGAACACCTCATGATTAAAGCTTTAGTAGGCATTCTTGTTTTTGTTATCAACACAGTCTACAAAAATCGACCCTACCCACGCTTTTACGTTTTAGAAACCGTTGCCCGTGTTCCCTATTTTTCCTATCTATCTGTACTGCATCTTTACGAAACCTTAGGCTGGTGGCGGAAAGTCGATTGGCTAAAAGTTCACTTTGCTGAATCTTGGAATGAGCTGCATCACCTGCTCATCATGGAAGAGCTGGGTGGCAGCCAACAATGGATTGATCGTTTCCTGGCTCGCCATGTAGCCCTGCTCTATTACTGGATTATTGTTGCCATCTACGCCGTTAATCCGCGTGCGGCTTATCACTTCATGGAATTAGTCGAAGAGCATGCCTATGCTAGCTATGACAAGTTCCTACAGTCGAATGAAGCTGCTCTCAAGCAAGAACCCGCTCCTCAAGTAGCCATCAGCTACTATCGTGATGGGGATCTCTACATGTTCGATGAGTTCCAAACTGCTCGTCCCCCTACAGAGCGCCGTCCCCAAATCAAAAATCTCTACGATGTGTTCGTGGCCATTCGTGACGATGAAATGGAGCATGTCAAAACAATGGCCGCTTGCCAGCAGCCCGATGCTCAGCTAACACTCCAGAGCCCTCATACTCCAGCCTTTGCAGCTAAATAGGTGTGCATTATGTCTAAAGCTACTGCTTTACTTAAAAACTACAGTCGCGGTCAAAGAGCGTTCTCAGGTCTATCTCTGGCTAATGAGAATCTTAGCCAGGTGGACCTCAAGGGTTCGGATCTTAGCTACAGCGACTTGAGCAACGTTGACCTCAGTCAAGCCAATTTGCGCGGTGTTGACCTTAGCTATGCCACCCTCAGCAAGGTCAATTTGCACAATGCCGACTTACGCGGTGCTATGCTGATAGGCACCGATCTTAGGGAAGCCAGATTAGACAAAGCTAACCTCAAAGATGCTGATTACATAGCAGGAACCACACAATTTCCTAGCAACTTTGATCCCACAGGAGCACAAATGTCTTCAGTGGAATCCTGAGGAAACCGTAACCTAGCGCTTATAGCTCTCTCTTACCCCCACTCTGTTGTTCCTTGAGAAGGAAGCAACGGAGTGGGGTTACTGTTTTTGGCATCATATGAAGAGAATGAAAGATGGCTTGATTCCGTCGAATAGGTTCAGCCTGCATAAAAAAAAGTCACGGTTATGGATAGAGAGAACACAAACCAACAGGTAAATGTTACGTATCTCTAGCGGAAAAGTACCCACAAGGGTAACGCAAGGATAGGTGCGAAAACATACAATGCTTTTGTAAGCAATACGGACTCAGTCATAAATTTTCCGTATTTTTGATTAAATATCTAGGCCAATTGAACAACTGTCTGCTAAGTACTCATCACTTTTGACTACGTACTACATTAGGTATCACAGGGAGTGAAAATTAACACCTTCGTTTTTTCTCTAGAGTAATTGAACCCATGATATGCGCCAGCTCAGGGTGCCATTACCCTGATGCTTCAGATTACTTTTCATGTCTGCCAATGTTTTTTAGGAGATAACTCAATGTCCCCGATTCTCTTCATTTCATTGCCATTCGTATTGCTGTTCCTCATGACTCAAGGTGCTGGCGCTGGTAAGCCTCCAAAGAAAGAGGGTTCCAAGGAGTTTGAATATCAGGATGGTGATATCATCATCATTCGCAAAAAATCTAACAAAAAATCTTAGAATCCTGTTGCTAGATCGGTAAAATTCACTCAAAAAGACTGTTCAGAAGTCACATGCTTAGGACAAGAACAGCCCCTGGCAGTGATGCTAGGGGCTGTTAGCTATGTTGTACCGAACGGTTAAACTCTCTAACGATGAAAAAGCCTCTACCACGAACGATAGAGGCTAGACTGTTTTGTATCTCTGGAGAGAGGAAAGATAATATATGCAATCAGCGACTAGTCAAGAGACAGGCTGAAAGCCATGAAATTCAAGCTCTTACGCCAAGAACCCAAGTCTCTTACCATTGTCGCGGGCTACACGAATCAGATTCTGACGCTCTGTGCGATCAATACCGAACCAATTACAAACCGTTGTAATCACTTTCGAATGCAGGGCAATGACCTTTCCGCGCATTTGATTAAATTCACGCTTGCCAAACTGATTACGAAGCAGAATTACGATAGGTACAAACATGATGGGCTCCTCGAAACTAATTGTGTGAGAAGGGTCTGAAAGGCATTACCCGAAGAGATTGGACAATGTTGGCTAGCAGTAACGCTTTGCAACCCTTGTAAACAATAGTAACGCAATGTAACAATAACGTTACATACTATTGCATTTACTTTTCTTATCTGAGTTATTCCAGAGCTATAAGTCTTAAGGTCAGCACACAGCCAGCCGCCCAAAAGGCTGGCCTAAGATGAACTGAGAAATTCAATAGGAAAACTCCATTGATGCGCCATTAACGAGGCATGACTAGCACCATGAGCTGCATCTTGGCAGGTCATAGTTACCTTTACTTCACCATCGGGACTTTGACGAAGGCTCTTGGGCTAAAGCAGCCGACAGCCGACAAGCTGACGATCACGCCTGCTCTAATGAGGGTGGTGGCACTAAGTCAAACCATGGAGCAAAATCGTAGCGTGTGATTACTGGCTATGGGTCGCATGGCCTATAGGCCACCCAGAGAATCTACTACTGCAAATTATTGCAAATCAAAACGTAACATTCTCTTAATAGTTTCAAGCATCCAGTCCATTGCTTTTGTTTCAAGGCCGAGGATGGGTCAAAGGATGGCCTTTATTACATTTGTTTACATTTATTTATGCAATACTAATATTTAGAAACATTTCCTGAAATATTAGTCTGATTGAGCTTTAGGGCTTTCCATATCATTGGCTTATTTCAGAGTTTCTAATAATCGGTATTGCCCGCCATGCAATTAGGGCAACCAGTTCCTAACGACTCAAGGAAAATCAAGATGCGTAATTATCATCAAGACAACGTTAAAGTCGCTGTGTATTCTGCCAAGATGGATGCTTCTGAGCAGCAACGCAGTCAGGATATGGTGTTGGCAATCCTGATGATTCTGAGTGCTGTGACTGTTATGGGTTTGCGTATGCTGTTCTAAGCAGCTCAATCTAGAAGCGATCGCAACCTAGACATCTCTCTA
The DNA here is from genome assembly GCF_000316115.1 of Leptolyngbya sp. PCC 7375. Lineage (GTDB taxonomy): Bacteria > Cyanobacteriota > Cyanobacteriia > Phormidesmidales > Phormidesmidaceae > Leptothoe. The sequence continues at coordinate 4,470,318 of NZ_JH993797.1, read as the reverse complement.
TTCATCTTCATCAGGCTCTAAGCTCTCTGGCACCATTAGCAACTGACTCTCCTCAACTTGCACAGACCAGACATCAAGGGTGGTGCCAAGGGATTGATTGAGAGATGCGATCGCATCTGCAAAGTCAATAGCAGCAGTGACCTCACTGTTTTGCGCCTCGACCAGATCATTTTGCAGCTCCAAGACTTCAAAAATGTCCCGAGTTCGACCCCGGCGTGCTCGGGCACGGGCATTTTCTAAACGCTGCTCAGCCAGTTCGCGAGCTAGACGTGTTGCCTCAATGCGATTGCGGGCAGATTCTACATCTCGTAGCTGGTCTGCAACATCCAGTTGAATATCAGACTCAAGTCGATCCAGATCATTTTGTAACTGTTGTTGCGATACCCGGTTACGCAGCAGAGCGGTTTCCGTTGATTCATCTTCCAACAATCGCGTCAATACTAACTCTGTTGATGCTTCCGAAAACTCTCTTGTACTGGCATTGGCGCGTAAATCTAAATTCCAGCGGCGATTGTCAATAGCTACCACACCATTGATCTCAGCAATTTCCAAATCTAGCTGAGCCTGGCGATAGTCTGGCCGATTCCTGTAAGCAACCTCCACCAGCTCCTCTAATGAGGGAACCTCAGAGTCTTCAGCAACCGTGCTCAATGTGGCCAAAGCTTCTTCTGGAATTGTAATTTCCAGCGAGTCGTCCAAATCTAGCAGATTTAAGAGATCCGATTTTGCCTGTTGTAGCGCATTTTCAGCTTCTAAAACATTAGTTTCAGTAGCTGCCAGGTTGGCATCAATTTCCACTAACTCAAATCGGGCTCTCCGTCCTGCTTCTACCAATGCCTCGATTGAACGGCGCTGTTGTTGCTGAGTCTCAAAAGATAGCTGTTGAATCTGTAGACTGGCTTGAGCGCGAATTAACGCATGGTAAGTGTTGATGCCGCCAGTAATATCCGTAATTAGTCGCTGTTGCAGATCAAGCTGATTGCTAGTTTCTTGTAAACGGGCAATTTTTACAGAGGATGTGTTAACCGCTCGCCCAGCCCCCCGCAACAGCGGCTGAGTCACCGTTAAATCCACCTCTTGATCCTCAATCAAATCAACCGTTACCTCCAGCGTCGTTCCCAAGGGGGTCAGCAGCTCTCCCCCCAGACGAGCTTCACGGGTAATTTCGGTTGTATCAGCCGTACGATCGCTCAGGCCCAGGCTTAAGGTTGGGGTTAAATCTGGGGTAAAGATACTCTCCGCTTCTCGTAGATCTTGTTGTTGGGCAATCCGCTCTAAGGCAGCATTTCTCAGGTCACGATTGTTTTGCAGTAACAGCGTAACAACATCTGACTGGGTTAATGCCAAAGCCTGGGCAGGGCTATTCTGCGTCTCAGAGGGGTCTAATAATGGGGCCGAGGGAGACTCAGTACTCGTATCAATACTCGGAGATGAGTCAGAGTCCGGTTCAGACTGGGAATTTGGTGTGGGCGGTAGCTCAGGCAGCTGCGCCAGCGATTGCGCAACCGCTGGCTGAAGCATTGATGTTGCTAAAGCACCGGCCATTAAAAAGATGTGTAGCTGATTTTGAAATCGCATCAGTCACTCCGCAGGGCTTTAACAATATCAACTTGGGTAGCGCGCAAAGCCGGGATAAAGCTAGCGCCCACACCAACGACCACCGCTGCCCCCATGGATAAGGCAGCATTACGAGAAGAGAATCGATAGGGAGCCTCTATGACAATCGTTGTGGCCGCTCGGGTCAGACCGTGGACCGTGGCCACAGCTACCGCCCCCCCCAGCAGGCTTAATATCACCGCCTCTAAAATGAACTGACTCATCACCTCTAACTTAGATGCACCAATGGCTCGGCGAATACCAATTTCTTTGGTCCGCTCTAGCACAGCGGCAACTGTAATATTGGCAATGCCAACTCCGCCAATGACCAGGGCAATTAGACCCACCGCAGTGAGAGCAGCTGAGGCAATTTTTTGCACTTCTAAGTCTTCTAATAAATCATCCGCATTACTCCAAACATGAACCTCGGCCTGGGGAAAACTCTGTTGCAAGAAAGCTTCGACCGCTTCGCTAAGGTCGCCAATTTGAGTCAAGGAGTGGGAGCTAATTTGCAATGAATCCCAACGATATCCCCCAGACAAAACAGTTGCAAAGGTCTCAGTCATCCACAGCTCACCCCCTGTGCCCCATTCAGAGTTAGATTTGGACTCCATCACACCAATCACGATCAAGCGATTACCATTGGCATAAACAGCCTTATTTAAAGGTGATTTCTCCTGAAATAGGCCCACTGCCAACTGTTCGTCGATGATGGCCACAGGGCGATACTGTTCCACATCTCCTGGATCAAAAAACCGTCCCTGCAACATCTGTCGCCCTGTGGTATCTAAATAGTTAAGGGACACACTGCGGGCATCCACTTCGGCTTCATTGGCTTCGTATTGAACATTGTTAATGTTGTAAACGTTGCTAATAGAGCTAACGGAGCGAATTTCAGAAATTGAGTTTGTAAGCGTCTTTTGAAAGGCTTCATCCAGCTCAGGTTGGGGGCCATTCCTGGCATAGACCCAGGGACTAACAAACGGTCGATCACGCTGCGCTAGTTTGAGATCAATTTGTTCACGGGTAATGGTTTGAATATTGAGGGTGGCACTGACCGCACCCACCCCCATAAACACGCCAAATGTAGTCAGACCAGAGCGCAGCCACTGATTGGTCAGGGAGCGCCAGGTCATAAACAGTAGATCTGGTAAGGGAAGTCCCATGACAATTATTGGTTAAATTCTTCAGGGATAGGGAGTGCAGGAGACTCACTGAGGGGCATGCCAGGCGTAACGGTCATGGTAGGGGGGACCAGGGCAATCTGATCGCCTACGTTCAACCCCTCTGTTACCGCCACTAAATCTAACCCTTGTAGCCCCAGTTCAATGGGCTGTTGGGCCGCATTACCCCGCTGATTTCTAATCCAAACAAATGGCTCGCCCTGATCGCGCTGGATCGCTTCAGGGGGAACCACCAGCACATCTTTTTGTTGCTCCGTAATGATGTCAACACTGACAAAACCGCCAGGAATCAATGCCTGACTGGCACTGTCTAGTTTTACTTTGGCGGTCACCCTGGCCTGGCCTTCTTGAGAACTACCCCCGTTACTCGCCGATAGGGCTTGGGGTGCCAAGGCCACCACCCGTCCGTCAAAGTCTTGTGCATCAGGGCCAATGGCACGAATTCTAGCAGGCTGATTAAGGCTAACTTTGGCGGCATCCAAAGTTGACAGCTGTAGGTTGACAATCTCTTGAGTGGGGTCCCCCAGCGTCAGCAGGTTCGTATCAGTGGCAATGGCTTCACCAGCACTCACTTGCACTTCAAGCACAACACCATCAATCGGTGACGTAATCACTCGATCATTAAACTGCTGTTCTAGCAAACCCAGGGTTTCAGTAGCTGTCTTGAGGTCTAACTCAGACTTGATGACAGTTAGTTGGGCATCTTTGAGTTCGGAACGGACTCGATCTAAGTCGTTTTCATCTTCGCGCACCTCATCTTCTGAAATAAATCCTTGAGCTGCTAACTCCTGAGATTCTTGATATTGCTCTATCGCAGCAGTGACTCGCTGCTCGACTTCGGCCACTTTTTCTTGATTACGATTCAGGTCCAGCTGGATTTTTTGGATTTCGACCTGTTGCGATCGCACCTCTCGCTCGTTGCTGCGATCGCGCAAAATAAGCAACGGCTGACCAGCTTCCACCAGGGTGCGCACCTCCACCAGCACCTGCTCAACGGTCGCTTCATTTTGCGGCGATTTCAGCGTCTGCTGCCCTCCCAAAGCCAGGGTGCCACCAGAGGTGACCGTTAGCTCCACCATCGAACGCTCCACCGTATGCAGGGGCACGGCAATCGGCTCTGAGCTAGGAGCCCGATAACGCATATAGCCCCAGGTAGCTGCCCCCGCTAAGGCAGCAAAGCCTAACAACCAGATTGCGATCGCACGATACCTTAATGAACGAGGATTAACGCTCAACGGCTCCACCACCGTGAGCAACGTTTCCCCAGACTGCTCTGGAGATTCAGCATCTGTCATAGTTCCTGATACCCAAACGGCAAATGCCCATGATGTCCCTTGCATCAAATCTTACAAAGATTGACCCAGGCATGTCCATGCATGATTAGAGTTTTCAGAAACATACAGAGCATTAACGTAGGTTGGGTTACCCCACACCAAAAGCTCTCAGACTATTCAAAACCCCTTATGAACCCAACATTACCGACCACCCAATGATCACAAAAAACGAGAACAATGGGTGCTGGCATTGTTGGGTTCATAAAGAATTGGTTCAGAGGCAAGGGTTTCGGCGTATGACAACCCAACCTACACTTTGTGCTCGGGATTTTTAAAGTCTGTCTTACATCCCGCGTCCCAAGCATTGGGTTGATTGCCATGGCCCGGAATCCCGCCATGATCCTTAAGCATCCGTGCCAGATGCATACAGTTCCAGGCCAAAAACGTGGTGTTCCGATTCGTAAAATCGTTATTGGGGCCGCCGGAACCTGGATCTAAATACGACGGTCCTGGCCCCACTTCACCGAGCCAACCAGCATCAGCCTGGGGAGGAATGGTATAACCAATGTGAGACAGTGAGAACAGAATGTTCATCGCACAGTGTTTTACACCATCCTCATTGCCTGTGATCAATGTGGCCCCTACTTTGCCATAGTCACGGTACTGGCCTTTCTCATTCAGCAGGTGAGTATAGCCATACATCCGTTCCAAAACACGGTTACAAACAGAGCTTTTTTCCCCTAGCCACACCGATGTACACAGCACTAGAATGTCAGTCTCATCGACCTGTTTTTGCAACTGAGGCCAGTCATCTTTATCCCATTCAGGGGTTTCAGACATATCTAAGCCTAAACCCGCCGGAATCTCGTAATCAACGGGACGAATCACTTTGGTTTGCACACCGTTGGCTTCAAAAATCTCTTTGGCAATGTTGATCACTCCGCGAGTGTGGGAAAGCACTGGCGTACGATTGAGGGTGCAATTTAGGAATAAAGCCTTCAGGTCATCATACTTTGCAGGCGCATTTTCACATTGATGCTGGGTAATTTTAGAAAGTTGTTCTGTCATGGTTTAAAGTTTTGAGTCAACAACGTCGATATACTCTCGCCAACGACGAATTCGTCCCTGGTCCAGGTCCACCACAATGGCGTCTTCTGCCCTACTGTATTTTCCAGTCGTTTTTTCTCGATCCTGCCAGGTCCATTCAATAACAATTTGATTACCGTCTTGGATCACACGATGAAGGGTAATGTCCACTTCGTCATAAGCCGCAGCATAGTCCACCACCGCTTGGTGAATTTGATGGTGCCCCACCCATCGATTTCCAGGAACAATAAACTCACCTTGGTCATTAAAGAGAATGGCAAACGCATTCCCGTTACCTGTTAACCAGGCTTGGCGGGCAGCTTCGACTAAAACTTGAATATCTACAGTGGGCATGATGTTTATCCATTGGCCCCTAAATCAATTCAGGGTCAGCCATAATTTCCACCAGGGCGGGTCCCTGATAGGCCAGGGCGCGAGTAATTGCCTCATCCAGTTCCTCCTTTTTGGTGACCCGAATGCCCAAACCACCACAGTTTTCGGCATATTTTGAAAAATCAGGATTATGGAGTGACGTTTGCCACACATCCCACTCTCCGGCGCGCTGTTCTTTAGAGATTTTGCCAAGCTGAGAATTATTAAGCAGAATGTGAGTAATGTTCATGCCATATTTCACAGCGGTGGTGAACTCAGCGAGATATTGGCCTAAACCACCATCACCAGAGACTGACACAATCGGTCGCTCCTGACCTGCGGCGGCCCAAGCACCCATGGCTGCCGGGAAGGCAAACCCAATCGAGCCGAGATATCCAGACATCAAGACGGACTGGGCCTGACATTCAAAATAACGGCCAAAGGAATAGGTGTTGTTGCCCACATCCACGGCAATGACGGCATTGGCCGGAACCTGGCGGGTCATGGCAGCAAAAACACTGGCAGAATCAACCCCTTGTCCACGGTCGTCTGCTTCGCGGCGGGCTTTTTCGGCTCGCCAGATGGCCCAGCGGTCTGCAATTTGCGATCGCTGATCCTCCGTCTCCACGTTTCCGGCCAACGCCGCCTGCAACTGCGCCACAACAACACTAATTTCACCCCACACAGGCACCTCCACCGGATGGAACTTACCCAGGGCCAGCGGGTCAAAATCCACTTGAATAATCGGTTTACCAGGATAGATACCCGTGTGATTTGAGAACGAGGCTCCCAAGACAAGCAGAACATCCGCTTCATTCATAAACCAGCTGGCAATAGGGGTTCCGCTACGTCCCAAAACACCACAACCTAAAGGATGGTGATCGGAAATTAATCCTTTGCCTTTGAACGTGGTCAGAATTGGAGCCCCTAACGTTTCTGCTAACTCAATGACCGCAGCCATATTAAAACGGGCACCGTGGCCAACAATAATCACCGGTCGACGAGATTTTTGCAAGTTATCCATGGCCTTTTGCAACGACTCCGGTGGTGGCGCAATGTGTAACGGAGTCATCCGACCAATTGGATCTGAAGCAGGCACATCGACCGCTGTCTGCACCTGAATCTCATCAGGGAAAATCAGATGGGAGACATCTCGCTTGAGCAGAGCATGCTTAATTGCCAGGGTCATCAGCTCAGCGTGTCGGCTATTGCTTAGAACGGTATGACTCCAGGCCGCAACGCCACTAAAAGCCGCCGACAGGTCACACTCCTGAAAATTGCCAGTGCCCAACACTTGGGTGTTGACCTGCCCGGTGAGCGCCAATACGGGCGCGCGATCAACCTTGGCATCCCACATACCCGTCAGTAAATTTGTTGCACCAGGCCCCGCAATGGTTAAACAGGCGGCAGGTTTGCCCGTCAGTTTGGCGTAGGCCGAAGCTGCAAACGCAGCTGCCCCTTCATGGCGAATACCGATATAACTGAGATTTCCCTGAGTTTCTTGGCGACGCATGGCATCTGCCAGACCCAAATTAGAATGACCCACCATGCCAAACACATGGGTCACGCCCCAGTTCACCATGGTTTCCACCATCACATCGCTAACGGTACGAATGTGGGACTGTTCTACCTCTAACCCCACATAAACCCCATCTGAACGCACGTCTACTGGAAAGGTGTCTAGGGCATCATCCACTTCCAAAGCTCCAGGTGGTGCCCCCGTTAACGGGCAATAGTCCCAGCCATGCCAGGGACAACGCAACAAACCATTCTCAATGGAGCCTTCACCCAATGGGCCACCTTGGTGAGGACAGCGGTTGTCTAGAGCGCCATATTGGCCCTGGTAGTGGGTGAGGGCCAGGCTTTTATGGCCAGCCACAACGGTCTTAACTCGGCCTTCAGGTAACTCATCTAGATCTAGAACGCGATACCATTGCGTTGTGACATCAGGCATAGCCGTTCTCCTAAAATCTTCGAGCAGAGAGATTATTGCAAGTGTTTATGAGAACGCCCTAAACAAGCAACAATAAAGTTGTGTAAAGCGCTGTACCCGTGGCAAAGGAAAAGAAACAGCTTTGTTTTTCGTCGGGTAGCTCTCGTTTCAAAATGTTGAGAATGATGCTGCCAGCCAGGAAGGACCAAACAGCTAGAATGCCGGCTTCACTGAGGTGGAGGGAGCGACCTGCGATCGCACCCACCATAATTGCTGCCGTCAGCAACCAACGACCATACTTGTCATAAGGAGCCTGATGATGCTCCCGCAAGCCATGGTCAATGATATAAAAGTGCAGGGCGATGGCGGCAAAAAATAATAAGCATTGCAGCAGTGTGTGGTTAGCCAGCTCTTGCAGTAAGTAACCGACAACCATATTGAGGATCGCAAACGCCGCAATGTGAATCCAGAAAACAGGATTATGGGTGCTGTCCTGGTTGTTCTTAATTTTGTTATGCTGGCGAGATTTAAGCGCCAAAATATCTAACCCATAAAACACCAACAAACCCAACAGCGCCAGTATGTAAACATGATTTTCCACATACGCAACCCATGGGATATTAGAGTGCGTTATCGTCTCTTGAGCGTGACTTAACTCAGGAAAAACCTCCAAAAAGACATAGCCAATGGATACTCCGCCCGCAAAGGACATCCAGCGAAATTCAGGAATGAAGGAAAAAATATTTAATTTAGAAACAAACGCATGAATAAATGCTAGGCCAACCGCTAACGCAAACCCTGGTCCAGTCATAATAGGCCTCTAACTCTAAAAAATGAGCGTTCTTTTGACAATAGTGATACAAAGGACAGCACTGGCATGAAATTACTTACCTAAATTTACTTTTAGACACATGAACTTCTAGCCATCAGGCGAATACGATAAGGCTCCTCAAATAAAGAGACATAATGTCCCATGGCGTCCCCGATTCGCTAAATATCTGGCGGCACAAATGCCATCATCGCCATTTCCACCACTACCCACTAAAACAACAATATGACTCTGTCGCCATTGTTCTTCCAGACATGAAATCGCCTATAGAGAAAGGTTTCAACCTGCATTTCCCACCATTTACAACAGATTAGGATCCGTTTCTTCAACAGCAATGCGATCAACTGCAATCATTTTTTTCTGTTGTAACAACAGGCACCTCTAAGCCTCTATCTGTAAAAATTTCAGCCCCATGTTGAACATCTCTATTGGTATAGTGCAATCTCTCATCTCTGAAACTGGCTAATTCATGATTCTAAAATCGCTAGCCCACTACTCACGTGATGACAAAATCTTACAAAGGCTTATGGCTGCCTGCAAGATGTTTTTATCCTTCAATTCCATAGACAGCTTCTATAGAACGCCCTAATTAAAAGTCGGCTCTGTCGCCCCTGGGTATAGTGCAACCGTCCCCCTTGGTCCAATACGTCCTGCCCTTAACAGCCAACACTCTTGATTAATTCTTAAGGTCGTTAGATGACGTGAAAATCATTGATACCTTTATCCAGTAACCTCGTCGGACTGTAGCGTGATCCACGGTGTGGATATCTTCTATCTTCAGTCGAACTTGCTCCCATGGAAGATTTTTACCGCTATGACTTGTCTAGACAAGACTTAAATGTACGGGCGGCCCACTCATTATGTAGAGCAGGATGGATGCTAGTTGAAATCAACGGCGTTCTCAAAAATGGGTGTATCAGTGTGGAAAATTTTCAGAGAATTCAGGAGCAAGCAACCACGTTAGAAAAGCTACAGCGTAAATTTGGTCCTCCACCTAAATTGAGCAGGTCAACCGAAATTAACGTTACAAAAATCAATATTCATCAGATGCCAACTCTGCTGGTAATGAACCGAGGTGTGGAAGAAGCCGCTTCTATTTTGAGTCACCATGGTTGGCATCTTGAGCAGATTCGCAGTGTGCTAAAACCCGCAATTCCGCCCTTAGACGACATCGGTTTTGCCCTCCTCCATGACCTCCAGGTTGAACATCACCGTAGTCATCGCACCCTGATCCCCCCGCCCCACTCGTACCCCCGTAGAAACGCTGCTGCGACCACACTCAAAGCCTTCACCCTCTTGGTTTGGCTGGGAGGGCTCATTTTTATAGGAGTTTCATTAATCCTGCACGTGCTGTGACGTTTCTCAAAAGTTATTTTAGGTGGAACTACTGTTCTCTGAACCAGTCATTTATATGTAGTCATAGGGAGGCATATTTAAAACCTGATTATTTTGAGGTTTGGATATAGCTACCCTGCTAATTAACCCATAGCAGGCATACGACGTCGCAAAAGGGCTCTCGACTCAGACCAGCGTATCTACCTAGCTATGTAGCTGAAGAATCTAGGGGTATATGAAACACGTTCAGCATGATGCCTTAGAGCAAGCAATCGATATTAGAGCCGCTCGTACATTGTGTAGAGACGGCTGGTCCTGTGAGCAGATCAATGCGGTCTTAAAGAACGTTGACATCAGCCATCAGCAATTTGAAACGATCCAAGCCCAATCCAGGGAACTGGACGAGCTACAACAGGTGTTTGGGCCACCGATTAACTCTTTGCGTTCTGAGCATGCTGAACCGAGTCAATCGGATCTGGATTTTTTAAATCGTGGTCCCGATGCGGCTGCCTCAGTCCTGCGGGAGAAAGGCTGGAACAGTTACGAAATTGAACTGGTTATCCGAGAATCCATGTTTGTGCCGTTAGAGGAGCCCAAACTGACACCTCAACAGCCTGCCTATGCTGGCTACCCGACCACCATACCGGTGTTTCCAACCCAGAGTCAGAATGGCTATGCCCTGGGATATCCTGATGGTGGCGTTGCTGCCGCAGCCACTCTCAGCGATCGCAGTCACTTTCACAGAACTAGCATTGGCACCTTGAAACGTGACATTTTTATCCTGACCTTCATGGCAACCATCGGCTTAGTCATGGTATTCACGCTGCTGTAACCGCCAAGAAGCAGTCAAGGCGTTATCGAGCACTTAATATCAATACTCGATATATCAATACTCGATAACAAATTCATCAAAACGATTGATGGGCAAACATTCTTCCACTTCAAGCTGCCTGACGCTGGCTCGTTCAGGCCCTTTTTTTGCCCATTCAATCAAGGCCTTTAACTGCTCATCAGAACCATCAGCCACAATGTTTACCGTATGGTCAGGCTTATTGGTGACATAGCCTGTCAAATTTAATTCTTGTGCTTTTTTGCGTGTGTGATACCGAAAGCCCACACCTTGCACCTGTCCATAAACCGTAATCTTTACTCGTGACATCTAAGGGGTGAACTAATTTCTATCCCCCATTTTGTATCAAATTATAATGCTTTTTTAAGATTTATTAAGAGTTAAAATTTTTGTCACCAAGGTATTTGTTTCTGTCTATATCTAGGACATTTACGTTGACAAAAGCATGGTGTCATAGGTATTTTTGCTCATTGCTTCTACAACTTGCGCAGCGGCTTCTTTGACCACATCAACCCCTGCGCCAGCACGACAGCTATGGTCGGTTAAGTGTCGTTTCCAAGCTCGACTACCTGGCTGACCATGGAAGAGCTGTAGCATATGGCGGGTAATGGAATGTAGCTTTGTGCCCTGTTCAGTCCAGCGAGCAATATAGGGCAGCATGGCAGCCACTATCTGATGGCGAGTCAAGGGAGCATTGGCTGCATAAATATCTCGATCGGCAACGGCAAATAGGTAGGGAGTATCGTAGGCAGCGCGACCAATCATCACAGCATCCACTTGCTGTAGATGGGTGTCAGCCTCTTCTAGGGTTTTGATACCGCCATTGATTTCAATCCACAACTCGGGATGCTCTTGCTTAAGACGGTAAACATCGTCATAGCGTAGGGGGGGAATCGTGCGGTTGTCTTTGGGGCTCAGTCCCTGGAGCCATGCTTTACGGGCATGGACAGTAAAGCGATGACAGCCTGCTGCCGTTACGGTGGTCACAAATCTGACCATGTCTTCGTAGCGATCGCAATCATCAATGCCAATGCGGTGCTTCACCGTCACCGGAATATCGACCACAGCCTGCATCGCCGCGACACAATCCGCCACCAACTCTGGCTGCGACATTAAACAGGCCCCAAAGTTACCACTTTGCACCCGATTGCTAGGGCAGCCCACATTCAGATTGACCTCGTCATACCCCATATCTTCAGCAATCTGCGCACACTTAGCTAAAAGCTGAGGATCATCGCCCCCAATCTGCAAAGAAAGGGGTTTTTCGAGGGGATCAAACCCCAGAAGCTTGGTGCGATCGCCATGGAGAATCGCCTGAGCCGTAATCATCTCGGTATATAGCAGCGTTTTTTGCGTAATCTGCCGCATGAAATAGCGAAAATGACGATCCGTGCGGTCCATCATGGGAGCCACACTGAGAGGGTGCAGACGTTGGGAAGGTGGGTCAAAACTCATCACTCATCTCCCTGCGTTTCCAAATACGCTTTCGCCTTTTGCGGCTGGCCCCAAAGCACGCGTTCATGCTTATAAATCACCATGCCTGGGCGAGCGCCTTTAGGTTTATAAACATGTTTGGGTTTGGTGTAAACCACCGGCACCTGCTCTGACTGACGGGCTCGACTAAACCAGGCCGCAATATTGGCTGCCATACTCAGGTCTTCATCACTGGCTTCAGCACCAGGCTCTAAACGCAGCAACACATGGCTACCCGGAATCTCTTGAGTATGTAGCCATAGATCATAGTCATTGGCCGCTTTAAATGACAAAGCCTCATTTTGGTTATTGTTGCGTCCCACCCATATTTCAGTCCCGCTGGGAGTTTGGCATCTATAGAAATTGGGCAGTTGCTCTCCCCGTCCCCGTCCCTGTTGTTTCAATTGGCGTTGGTGCGGATCCTCGATATAGCCCTGTTGCACTAGCTCATCTCGAATTTCTTCAAGGGCGGTGAGATCGTCAGTCATGGTGTATCGAGGGATTTGACTGAGGGCCGCTTCTACCTGTTCAAGATAATGCAGCTCCGTTTCTACCTCTGCAAGCAAAGGCATGACGGCATGACGGGTGCGCTTTAATTTTTGATGTCGCTTATACAAGGCTTGGGCATTTTGCACCGCATTTTTTTCGGGGTTTAGGGCCAGAATAACGGGTTTGCCCGAGTCAAAATCCTGAAGTTGGATCGATGTCATGCCCGGTTGCCACTCATGCAGATAAGCCATCAGCAGATCTGCCTGCACACGATAGCACTCGGCCTGGTCAGAATCATCTAGCCGCTGATGGAAATTAGCCGCTTTCTGCCGCAGTTTTTTCGTCAGACCTTTTATCTTTTGAGTGAGTTGGTGATGGACCTGCGTAAATGTCTGCTGGTTGAGCTGCGTTGTGTAGTAATCATCTAACAGCTGTTGGATAGACCCAGCAAACCCTGGTGATGATTGCGTCCAGCCCAACACCGTGTACCCCTGATCAGCATAGGCTGGTTGAAAGTCATTTTTCTCTAGACATTGAAGCCAGCGTTGCCATTGCAAATAGAGTTGCTGCCAATCATCCGTTGTCAGACTATCGGTGGTTTGATTTGGGTCTAGACCAGAGGCCCGACTCAGTTGTTTTGCTAACGCTGTACCTAGACCGCTATAGCTTTTCACCATCATTTTGCTGAGCTTGCCAGGCACCAAGCTAATCCGTTCTTGCCAGTCAGTAAATGGCTCGTCTAAACGGGGCAACGTCCCCACAATGGTCGGCGGTGGCTTGTATCGCCCCCCTGTGCGAATAGTGCGAACACTTGATTGCTGCTCATTCACCTGGTGTGCAGCGGTAACAATTTCCTGATGGGCATTGGTCAACAAAACATTGCTGTACTTACCCATAATTTCCACATGGAGATGCCATTCTGCAGGCTCATCAGGACGCCGAGCGAATTGCAGATCAACAGCCCGCTCCCAAGGGGCAAGAAAATTAATCTTCGTTAAGGCAAGTCCACTGAACTGATGTTTCAGTTGCTGACTAAAGGTAAAGGTGTCAGGCCGTTTGGGGGGAGCCATCCCCATGTGAATGCGCGCCGCCTGAGGATGCCAAGAAATTATTAGCCATCCACGCCGATTAAATGTCCGCAGTCCAAGACAAACAGTGTTACGATCTCGTTGCACAACTTGTTCACAGCGAGCAGGCAACCATTCGGAAGACAATTCGCCACAAATGGCTCTAAGGGTTGTTATATCAACCGGTTGCACTCTTTATCCTCTTTTATCAGCAAATTTGGATATTTCTGAAAGATTTACCCGTTTTTTTATTCAAGCTCCTTAAGCAGCGATCACACTGGAGGTCAGTAAATCCATGAAGAATTCGTCATTCTCAATCATTAGGCCTCATTTTTCTCATGTTTAATTCCTATTTTTTTAGTTAACATTTCGGTACTAGGATTTAGTCATTTACGCACTTAAACGAGCGCATTATTACGCATGGTAGCTGTTGCTGCTTTTGCAATTTTGTGCTCTAGATGCTTGTTTTCGAACTTATGGATATTAAGCTTATCAACATTGGCTTTGGCAATATCGTATCTGCCAATCGGGTAGTTGCCATCGTTAGCCCCGAATCTGCACCGATCAAACGATTGATTGGCGATGCCCGCGATACAGGACAACTGGTTGACGCCACCTACGGCAGGCGTACACGGGCCGTGATCGTAACCGACTCAGACCATGTGATTTTGTCAGCGCTACAGCCTGAGACTGTTGCCAATCGTTTCATGATTAATAAGGAAAACGGCGATTGACAGGCAAACGGCGGCTAATAATCTTACCTTATTGAGCAATAAAGCCTTGATAGAGACTTGAGCGGTTTACACTAGAGACATTCGTAATGGCAAAAAAATCGCATTTTGCAGATGTCCGTTAATTCCGCTCGCCCTCCCGCCTTAGACAAAATTGTCAAACGTTTTCAACGGATTCAAGACCCGCGACGTCGCTACGAGCAGTTGTTGTGGTACGCCAAACGTCTAGAGGGTTTTCCTGAAGATGCTAAGACACCTGAAAATAAGGTCAAAGGCTGCGTCTCACAGGTTTACATCCTTGCCAATGCTGATGAAGAGGGCAATGTTTGTTTTCAAGGCGATTCAGATGCACAAATTACGAAGGGTCTGGTCGCCTTATTGATTGAGGGTCTCAAGGGAATACCACCTCGCGACATCGTGCAGTTGGAACCCGACTTTATAAAAGAGACCCAACTGGATGTGAGCCTAACGCCATCGCGAGCCAATGGGTTCTACAACATCTTTAAAACAATGCAGCAGAAGGCGATGGCGCTAGCAAATGAATAACGCCATGTAGGGGCGTTCCATGGAACGCCCCTACATGATTAGGAATAGAAATCCGTAACACATTCATCGCTGTAGAAGTCGTCTGAATCTTCTTGTTGGTTTTCCTCAGTTTTAGGTGCTGTCAGACCAAATGCAGCCAATAATCCTGCATTTTCAGCGGTGGAGTCTAGCACATTGGCCTGAAGTTCATGCCATACCGGTGCGGCTGTGAGTAACAGTCGTCGACCTTGGGGGGTGGCTTTGAGGAACTGACTTCGTTTGTCTTTTCCAGGACCAATCTCAATCCAACCATGTTTCTGCATGCGGTCAATGGTGCGACTAATGGTGGACTTTTCCATGCCGAGCATTTGCCCTAGCTGGCCAGGGGCAATGGGCCCCCGACTAATAATTGTGGCTAATATGTTGAGCTGATTAACGGTTAAGCCTAAGGGGCGCAAAGCCTCGTCATAGAGACGCGTAACCATACGATTGATTTGCCGTAATCGCATGGCAATACAGTGATTGGTCATCTGACGAGCAATTTCTTTAGGGGTACCGTAGGTTGCCGTCATGGTTGAGTCACACTTCACTAGTTGTATATTCAACCATTTAGCACTCAAACTCGTAAATTACATCAGTAGCCAGCACATTAGGCTGAAAAGCCAGGATTTACATCACAACATTTTTCTTAATAATCAGTAAGATTTAGAAGTACGTAATCATGGCGGGACCCTGTGGACATCCTTAATGCGAGTATGGCTGACAGTCTCTGGATTGGTTTAATTGTGGGGCTGGCGTCCCTAGTGCAGAGCCTGACAGGGTTTGGGTTTGCCCTGGTAGCAGTCTCATTGCTGCCATTTTTTATGGACTTACAGCTGGCGGTGACTTTAGTGATCGCCGTGGGACTGATTGGCAACGTTGTCCTCTGGTGGTACTACCGGGAGAATTTTGAATGGTCCCGGATCATACATTTATCAGTGGCTGCCCTGGTGACAATTCCAGTGGGCGTTATGGGCCTGCATTATGTCCCAGAGCATTTGGCGCTACAGGCGCTCGGTGTTCTGGTTTTGGTCTATGTTGGTTACTCATGGCTACAGCTGTCGCTACCAGAACTGACCGGCCGACCCTGGGCCTATGCCTTTGGTGCAGCCTCGGGCGTCTTGACAGGGGCCTTTAATATTGGTGGGCCGCCGATTGTGATCTATGGCAACTGCAATCAGTGGAGCCCTGAGCAGTTTAAGGGCAACTTACCTGGGGTGTTTTGTGTGCTGTCGTTGGTTGCGATCGCAACCCACATCTGGCAAGGAGATTTCAGCGCCGCCCTACTCACCCAGGTAGAATACGCAGCACCGTTCTTTGTCGCAGGTTTAGGCCTAGGGATTTGGCTATCTAAATATATTGATGCCGCTAACTTTCGGCAGATTGTCCTCGTGCTACTGGGGGTAATTGGCTTAAAACTGCTGATTTAATTGTCTGACTCCGGTGCCGGTGGGGCCTCAGGTGTAGGCTCTTCGGGCGTGACATCAATGGTTTCGTCGGTGATCACTTCCACCTCAGGTAGTTCCTCAGGGATTGCATCCTCCGTGAGATCGTCCTCACTGAGCTCGCCATCGCCGGGGGGTTCAATTTCCACCGGAGCAACATCAAAGGGAGGATTATCCTTGAGTTCCTCCCTTAAAGAGTCCCCCAGGGTGGGCTCAGTCTCTTCAGCCTCAGCAGTGTCCTCTGGGGTACGGTCTAAACTGAGCTTGGCCACCTCACCTCTAAAGTAGGCTTCACGGTATTGCAGGGACTCCGAAAACGCCAGACCTGCACGAAAAGCAACCAAAGCATTG
The DNA here is from genome assembly GCF_000316115.1 of Leptolyngbya sp. PCC 7375. Classification (GTDB taxonomy): domain Bacteria; phylum Cyanobacteriota; class Cyanobacteriia; order Phormidesmidales; family Phormidesmidaceae; genus Leptothoe. The sequence continues at coordinate 4,453,739 of NZ_JH993797.1, read as the reverse complement.
TCGCGATCGTCAATGCTCAGGTATAGCTGTCCCAGGCGGTCATAGGCCTCTAAAATGCCGTGCTGGTTATACGCTTGCTGCTCAGCCCTGACCAGCAGGTTATACATGGTGAGCGCTTCATTGGTCAGGCCTTGCTCGGCATACAAATCACCCAAATCTTTCAGCACAGTACTCACATGACCATATAGCTGTAGGCTCTGGGCCGTCACGTAGGCCAGGTTGTAATATTGCAGCGCCTGGGGATAACCCCCAATGGCTCGAAAATTACGAGCCATATCAATTTCTAGGGGGGGTTCACGATCATTTTGAGCCGTCGTTCTATAAAGTCTTAGCAACTCGGTTTGCACCGGCAGTGCTTGGGCATATTCTTTGGCTTGCTGATAGCTATAAATCAGATCCTTTAAATATTGCGTATGCTCCAGGGTGTTGCCTTGGATGTCAGCCCTGTCAATTAACTGGGTATATAGCTGAGCCGCATTGTCAAAATCAAACCACTGTAAATAGTGGGCCGCCAGCACCACCACCCACCCCTGCTGAGTAAGCGTATCCGCTGCGGTCATATCGATCAGTTGCTGATAAATTTCAGTGGACGTGTCCCGCATCCGCAACGTCTGAGCAATCATCGCAATGGTTTCCACACGTTCTAAGGTGGCCGATTCCTTTTCTGCTTCCCAAATCCGCTCCAGACGCACCGACATCAAACGGACCTCTTGCGATCGCTGCGAATTCCAAGCCTGCTGACCAATACGGCTCAACGCTTCCAGTTCGGCTTCAAGGCCAAATACACGACGTAGTTGCACCTCGCGCATCCATAACTCAAACGCTTCATCAGGCTGTTCCGCCAGCAGCAGTGCCCGAGCCTCAGCATCCAGCTGAAATAATTCCAGTTCCAGAGCATAAAGTTCCAGAGGACTCAGGGGACGATCCACCACCGCCGTCGGTAGCAATGGATCCCGTGGTTCCTCCTCCAACGGATCACTCAGAAATGCATCAAGCAGCACCGGGTCTAAACGCTGACCATAGGCTGGCAACGACATTAATGTAAGGACAGCTAGACTACCCACTAGTCGCCGACCCAAGCATCGAAACCAATGCCGCTTTCGTAAACTAAAATAAACACTCATTTACAGAACTTTGTACTTACGCTGCTTTGCAACCGTGAGCGGTCGTCCGTGCTGTAACCTTAAGATCTTGTGTAAATCTTTTGTCAGCAGGCCTTTGCTGGCTGTCTAACCATAAAACAAATCTGTTAACTATGTCCCTAAATGTAGCAACCCGCACTATTCGGATTGGTTCTCGTAAAAGTCAGCTTGCCCTAGTGCAAACCCACTGGGTGCAGGGTGAGCTACAAAAACGCTTTCCTGAGATTAACTTCGAAGTTAAAACTATGGAAACCCAAGGGGACAAAATTCTCGATGTTTCCCTTTCTAAAATTGGCGACAAGGGCCTCTTTACCCAAGAGCTTGAAGACGACATGCTCAACGGTACCGTTGATTGTGCCGTTCATTCTCTGAAAGACTTACCCACTCGCCTGCCCGAAGGACTAATGCTAGGCTGCGTGACCGAGCGAGAAAACCCCGCCGATGCCATGGTTGCCCACGAGAAGCATGCGGGTAAAAACCTGGATCAGCTACCTGAAGGCGCTGTCATTGGGACGTCTTCCTTACGTCGTCTCGCCCAGCTGCGTCATCACTACCCGTCTTTCCAATTTAAAGATATTCGCGGCAACTTAAATACCCGTCTACGTAAACTCGATGAAGGCCAGTACGATGCCATTATCTTGGCTGTCGCGGGCTTAAAGCGTCTGGACATGGCTGATCGCATTCAGCAAGTGGTTCCTGCCGATATTTCTCTGCATGCTGTGGGTCAGGGTGCCCTGGGTATCGAGTGCCGCAGCGGTGACGACGATATTCTGGCGGTTATTAAAACACTGGAGCATTTACCCACTGCCCAGCGTTGCTACGCAGAGCGCGCATTCCTGCGGGAGCTAGAAGGTGGCTGTCAGGTCCCCATTGGTGTGAACACCGTGATTGAGGGAGATACTCTCACACTGACCGGTATCGTCGCTAGCCTGGATGGTCAGACAGTGGTGAAGGATGAAATCTCAGGTCCTGTGACGACAGCGGATGAAATGGGAACTACTTTGGCTAAGCGAGCTAGAGATGCCGGTGCCCAAGCAATTTTGGATACGATCAACGCTGAAAACCGTTAAATTGCGCATTCGTCCATAGTCGAGCGGTCTACATTCTGTAGGGGCGTTGCCTGCAATGCCCCTACAGAATTGTCAGGTTTACTTGCCCTTCCGTAGGCTTAAACACTATGCACAAATCCAATCCCCCTCTAGACTTGATCCCGTGGAAGATGGGTTTTTCATCGGGGCAATAGGAACGCGATGCGAATTTTATTTGTGGCAGCAGAGGCCGCACCTTTAGCAAAGGTTGGTGGCATGGGAGATGTGGTTGGCACATTACCCAAAACACTGCGCGCCATGGGGCACGACGTGCGCATATTTATGCCCTATTACGGCTTTATGGGAAACAAGGTAGAGATCCCCGACGAGCCCATCTGGTCGGGATATGCCATGTTCAATGCCTTTGCAGTGTATGAATCCACACTGCCAAAATCAGATGTTCCGCTGTATCTATTTGGTCATCCTGCCTTTGATGGCAATGAGATTTACGGCACTAAAGACGAAGATTGGCGCTTTACCTTCTTTGCCAACGGTGCTGCCGAATTTTGCTGGAACCATTGGAAACCCGATATCATTCACTGCCATGACTGGCACACGGGCATGATTCCAGTATGGATGCATCAATCCCCTGAAATTTCCACTGTATTTACTATTCACAATCTGGCTTATCAAGGACCCTGGCGCTGGAAACTCGACAAAATCACCTGGTGTCCCTGGTACATGAAGGGTGACAGCACCATGGCAGCCGCCCTACTCTATGCCGACCGGGTGAATGCCGTCTCTCCCACCTATGCTCAACAAATCCAAACCAAAGAATACGGCGAGAAACTAGAAGGACTGCTGTCCTACATCAGTGAGAAACTTAGCGGCATCGTCAACGGCATTGACCTCGATGAGTTCAACCCTGAAACCGATGCGCAAATTGCCCAGACCTATACAGCAGAGACCTTAGAAAAACGAGCTCTCAACAAACAAGCCCTCCAGGAAGAAATGGGCTTAGAAGTTAACGACGGGCGTTTTCTCATTGGTCTGGTTAGCCGGTTAGTCGAGCAAAAGGGTATCGACCTAATTTTGCAGACGATGGATCGATTTTTGGCATATACCGATGCACAGCTCGTACTTTTGGGCTCTGGAAACCGCCATTACGAAACACAACTGTGGGAATTATCTAACCGTTTCCCCGGTCGCATATCAGTTTATTTGATGTACAGTAGCCAGCTGGCCCAAAAAATCTATTCTGGCGCTGATGCTTTCCTAATGCCATCAAAATTTGAGCCCTGCGGCATCAGTCAAATGATTGCGATGCGCTATGGCTGTGTACCGATTGTGCGGCGTACCGGTGGCCTTGTGGATACCGTCAGCCATCACGACCCCGTCACTGGCACTGGCACTGGCTACTGTTTTGACCGCTATGAGCCGTTAGATTTATTTACCTGTATGGTACGTGCCTGGGAAGGCTTCCAGTACAAGCCGTTCTGGAAAAAACTACAGCAGCGGGCCATGGCGAAAAACTTTAGTTGGGAAAACTCTGCCCTGGAATACATCAAACTCTATAGCGAGATCAAGGGAATAGCTTCTGAAAGTCAAATCCCCACTGAGTATGGCGGCCAGTAGGCAATTAAGCACAACTAAGCCGCCGATTTGGTTATAGCTGCTGCCGAGCATGAGCACCCATCTCCATCAAGCTGGAGCAATGCTGTTGATAAATGTCTAAAAACACGATAAACATCGTCGCGAACTAGATCAGTGCTTGTTGTCGAGTCCAGGCAGCGCTCGACAAGATTGAGTTGTCAATCTCTCACATCTGTCCAGTTAAGACTGTTGTAATTCAGCATCCAGTTTGTTTTCCATCTCAGCCAATTTTTTGGCAAAGCGTATCCGATGACGACGAGACACCTGCTGCTCAGGGTCAATGCCATCAAATGTGGGCGGAATCCAGGCACGGACCACCAATAAAGTCCCCAACACGAGTAGAAAAGAACAGGCAGCCATGACCTGCACCCACGGGGTTTCCAAAATGCCCCGCACAATGATTTCCCGCAACACTGACACAATCGAGACTTCCACCGCCACACCAATAGAAACACGGTGCTCTTTCAAGTAGATGATCAACAACCGAAACAGTTCTACCAGGATCAGCAGAAACAATATATCGGCGGTGACCTGAGGAAAATTTAAAGGGGGTAACAGCGACAAAAACATCTCTCGTAGCTGCATCACCATAAAGCTAAACAAACCAATACAGAGAGAAATCACAATCAAGTCTTGTATCAGCTCTAAGAAACGGACAACGTGGGTGCCACTGAACCAGCTGCTCCAGCGAGGGGACTTTGATGCCGATAAGGGTTCCATAATATTTAGAAGGTAAATGGTAAGGCGAGCGAAACGGTCTCAATCCCAGATATAACGACATGATTGTCGGGAAACGTTGGGTCAGTATTGCGAACTGTCGCGTAAACGCCCAGATTCTTGAAAGGATGAGTACCAACCAGTCAACGTAACCACAGGAGCTATCTGCTGGAATGGTTGATATGTTAATTCCTATGATTAGCCGTTTATCATGATTTGTAAAATGTCAATCTTAAAATCAACTGATAATATATTCTTATAGAAGAATACCCAGGCTATTTGCTAGGTAAATACTTTAAACGGATAAATTGTAGCGCCCCTACGACTGTGGTGTGACAATACTGCTATTTTCACAGTTCGTAATTTGTTCTAACACTAGTTTTAAGTCATCTTGATCGCCCTGCTGAATCTGTTGCATCATTGAGATGTTAACCAGTTCCATGCCTAAACGCACCCAGTAGGCACCGGTAACAGATTCAAAATCAATAGGGGGCATTTGACTAGAATAGGACTGTTTTAGATCCAGAGAAAGCTTCTCACTCAGCGCACGAACTACATGCTGGCGATGGGGTTCAGACTGGTTCAGAATGTCATCCATAGGTCGGGCCAAAATCTCAGCAATCTTGTCTTCGCTGGCTTGTTTTTGCAACCACACTTCTAAGGTAGACACGGGCCAGTCAGTGGTCTCTTCATCCACTTTTGCAAAGGCGTGGGCTTCAGCATAGGAGATTGTTCCGTCGATATTATAGTCAGCCGACGCTACTGGCTGGCCTACACGGTCAACACCGCTTAATCCAGCAAAAAAGCTAGAGCTGTAATCACGATAATCGGCCTCATTAACTGCGGGCGTGCAGCCCACCGATGGCCGTTCAGCTACGGTGGCAAAGAAACCACAGCGAGTTTGTAAAGCAACAGGATTTTCAGGATTACCCTGTTCATAAATGAGATTAGCAAAGGACCCTGAAAAACACTGGGCCATCATTGTCACAAAGGGTTGATCGGACGATAGCTGATCGAGCCAACCGCCCAGTTGTTGCACTGAAACCAGTTTCTCTTCCCAGAGAATCATCGCATTGTTATCAGGATTCTCGCTGTTATAAGCACCATGGCCAGTGAAATAGAAAAATGCCGGGCATGGTGAAGACTTATTGGCTAAATCGTCAAACCATTTTTGAGCATTATCAACGGTGGCAGCACCATCCAGGCTGTCAATTTCTGGAGGCTTAAACTGCTCTTGCCCGACAAGGTTGATGTAGCGAACGGTGGGCTGACCATCATTGCCGTTAGCAAAATATTGACGGACACTGCTGATGTCAATTTTGAGGGTATTGAGAGTGCGTTGAAAGTAACGTACGTTTTTCTCCAGGGCAATTTCGTTGTAGTAAGCAGCCCCACCCCCAGCTAACACCAAAAATTCCATGGGCACAACGACTGCCTGCGCCACCGATGGGGCATTCTCTGTATATGCCTGTTTTCTCCAGCCCACCACCAAACCAATGGCAATACCCATGAGGCTGGTCGTTAACAGCTGAGTCAGAAACGGGAATTTGCGCATGGGGAATGCCGATGTACCTTGCCCTATTTTAGACAAGGTTTCTGCATCATTGGTGGCATTCACAAGCCAGTATCCTGAACCAGGCACTCCTCAGGGGGATGCTCCTACCGATTTCCATGATTACAATGGGAAAGATTTTTGGCTCATTTGCCGTCGCAACCGCCAACCTATGCATCAACTTGTCACTACAGCCCTTGAAGCCCAGGATTATCGTCGTGCCAGTCAATTGCTTAAGCAGTGGCGTAAGGCGGCTCCTAAAGATCCGTTTATGTTGCTATCGATCGGGCGCTTGCACGAAGGCACACTGCAGTGGGATGCGGCGGAGAAAACCTATCTAACCTTTCTCAAACGGGTGAATAATCCTAAGCTCATGGGACAGGCTCGTGCCGGATTAAAGCGTGTGCAGCAAGCACGGGAGGCTAGCCGTCAAGCAGCTCTTAATGAAGCGAAGGCGGTGCTGGGCAGTGATGAGCCAGGGGTATTGGTGATTACACCACCGCAGGATGCTAAACAAGCGGCCCTGGGGCTCGCCGAAGTTTTACGCATTGACCCGTATATGGCAAGACTACAGCTACCTAAGCGGGGCATGCGATTGCAGCGCAGCGGCCCCATTGGAGAAATGCAATATTACGGTGAGGCGTTGCAGGCGGTAGGTGTGCCGACGTTATGGTCAACTATTGACGATCTGAAAACTGTGCAGGTGTTTCAGATTAAGCATTTTCGCGAGATCGCACCGGAACCGGTGATTGTATGCCAGAGTCCAACCGGTCAGATGGGCTCAATGCAGTTTGACTGGTCTGAGGTCACTCAAATTATTCGGGCTCAGCTGCCAGTCTTTGAGCGCGTTACGGAAAAGGGACCTTGGGGTAAAACCAAGGACAAAGTTCAGGTTCAGGACTATGTCCAGGTGATGGATCTCCATGTGCATGGGCGGAAGAGTATTTTGCGAATTTGCGATCGCACCTACGAATTCCGCAATAGCGTTGCCCTAGTGCCTGACCAAACAAATCTCACATCCACCCGCATTCGTTGGAATGGCCTCATGCAGCAAATCACCAGTAAAACTGAATGCCCGGTGTTGGAAGACTTTAGCAACTTTGGCCAGGGCGCTTTAGAAGTGGTGCCCTTACTGCCCTATATGCCAGTTTATCTGGATCTACAGCGGCGTAAGCCTAGCGACTGGGATACCGCGTTTCAAATCTATACCGCCCTGATTTTCCGCCAGAAACCGTGGGTCTAAGGCCCAGGCGGAGGCATAACGCGGATACGTTCTAGCTGCTGGCTGATACGATTCAACAAATCAAAATCTGCTTCTGGCAAATCACCCCCTCGTCCAGCCCGGTTCTCTGCCTCCAAAAATGAGAATGCCTGGCGGAATGTGTGCCCATCCGCCTTAATCAGTGCATTCAAATGGCAAGGAATGATCTGCTCAAACGGCAGGTGGGAGACTTCATCAGCCCAGGTTAAAACCGCTTTTGCACACCGATTAAAAATCAAAGACTGCAAAACCGGCGCAACCATCAATCTGCCATTCCCCCGCAGGCGTTCAAATGATTGCTGCCAGCGGGGGTGCCAATCAAAGGGATATAAACCAAAATAAGCCCGCTTAGACCGATCAGATGCCGTTTTAGCCGCCCGTAAAGCCCGCCCCCATTGAGGATCTTTGAGCGCGTCGGGGCGAAAGTAGAAGGCAAACAAAACAATACGTTGCCAACCCTTGCGGCGATTTTCAGCCGTATCTGCCAGGTGATCAGCAGCACTATCTTTGGCATGAAATAGCAGCGGGTAGCTATCTAGCTGCACAATTGCTGGCGGTTCCGCTGGAATTGAAACCACCGAATCAGTCACCAGCAATGTTTTAGACGCCCGATGCAGCAGGGCTACTTCTGAAAAGGGACCAATCCCTAAATTGACGGGACCGAGCACACGGTAATCGAACTCATCACCAAAGGGAGCATCAGCAGGACACTCAGGTAGCCAATGGGTACGGCCCATGGGAAAGCCTAGCCAGCTGAGGGGTAAATTCAGCGGAAAGCTCCATTGATGTTTCGCAACATATACCTGAGCTAAAGGAAACTTACGGGCAAAGGGTCCTACAAATACCTTGTGCTCTAACCCAGTGACGGTGGGCAAAATAATGTACTTTACATCGCCATGCTCAGCCACAAGCTCATGGACTAGACGAATACATTCGGGGGTAGGAGCAACGGGCGCATAGACTAGCAAACCTCCGGCAGCCAGACGAATCACCGTCATGCGAATGGGCACCACCACGTAAAAGATGCCCTGCATTTGGTCAAAGGTCCAAACCTGGTTAGCGATTACCTCACGACGCAGTGTGCGTCGCTGACCATAGGGATATAACGGCACCAGCGGCCACCATGGCCACGACCAGTCGGCGGAACGTTCAATAGCCCGCGAGTCAGACACACCCTCTCCTCCAGATTTAACGCTCAAGTTTTAGTATTTTACGACCCTGGCCGATCTAAGGTAATGAGAAAATCCTAAACTTGTTGACGGATAGTGGATTAAAGGGATTGTGATCCCCTTAGATAGGTAAAGAAAGTTAGTAGGTAAAGAAAGTTAGCCAATTAGAGATGAAACTTATATGTGTGTGGATTTACAGTCGCTAAAATGACAGGCAGTGTGCGAGCTACCAACAGTCCATCACCAACGTAGTTCTTAAAACGTAGTTCTTACCATGGCTAACACCACTATTACACCCACAACAGCGTCTACAACCTCTACACCACTAAAGGCACCATCATCGAAATCAGCATTTGAAACACAACTCCAAGCCGCACTCGAACATGCCCGTCGCCTCACTGAGATGCAAGGCCCCGAGAGCATTGAGGTAGCTCTTGCCTGGGAAACCGTCGAAGAACTGCAAACGGCGAAAGCGGGTCACCAAAAGGTCAATCCCACCGTAGCCTTTGTTCGCTACTGTGCCGAGAATCCTGGCGCTGCTGAAGCTCGCGTGTATGACGTCTAAAGCATTAGACACCCGCACTCAGGCATTGCCTCTCTTCTAAATACGTACACTTTAAGTCCCTGCCCTATCGGTTGGGGCTTTTTATTATCCCCAACTTGAACATTACGTCTTCATAGAGTTATCTCACTGATTGACAAGAATAACAGTGACAAAAACAACATTAACGTTTGTATCAGAGAAGAGATTTTCAAACATCACCGGAATATTCTAAGGACATGGGTTGAGAAGCCCATAGTCATAACGAAAGGAGGTCTAATAATAGATATCTCAATAGAATCGTTTGACGGATCAAAGACAGCACCCAAACAACTCACTGATTCTCTTCTTACTTGCACTAGAGAGCCCTGTTTATAATAGGTTCACCTGTTATAAAACAACTTTAAAAAGTCTTGTTGGATTTAGAAGAACTCTTCAGTTGATTGTTATGGGTGCTGTTGTACTTTAAATCTTTACTAGAGAACCATCCAACAGCATCAGTCGTCGAACAGTAGCAACAAATATCCCTATAATCCTTTAGTTAACACCTCATCTGATCGTGCCACGGTGATCGAAGACACAAATCAGAAAAAATTGATGGTTATATAAGGAGACGGTGGGGGCATCCTGCAAAGGAGGGCATATGCTACATCTCGGCATATAGTGAACTCACAGGCAAAGCAAACTATGGAGTAACGTCCTATAGCGAACCCTATATCTAAGTAGACAGAACACTGTACTACTGACCTAAATTTATTTAGGCACCCTTTATATCTAAACCGAAGCCTCCATGAACCTTAGTGTTCGTGGGGGCTTCTTATATCGAAGATAGGCAAGCTGCTCGACTAGTACTTGGTGGCGTAGGTTTGCCCAGGATCAAATGCGGATGAGTCGATGGGTCGATGGATCGATGGGTCGATGGGTCGATGCAATTGCTGCCATCGGGTACTAGACTACAACCGTTAAGGATCTTCTGGCTGCTCGTTTGGAAGGATGGGAGGCTCATACTAAGGCTATCGATAACCTCCAGAAAGCTGCTTGCCTGGATGCGCGTAATAAGTCCATTGTCCGCTGATAGAGCGGGGCCTAGTCAGGGTTAACCAAGCTTGGGTGCTGAGTGCATCCCATACAACTGATACTAAAAGGGTTCAGGTACTTCTACCTGAACCCTTTTAGTTAGAGCTAACCTTTACAACCAAACAGCTACGAATGACTGGACGTCATATATTCAATAGCCATGGGCAAAGTTTTACCAACTTTTGCGACCGCCACCGCGATTTTCACGGGGCTTAGCTTTATTAACCTTTAGATCACGCCCCATCCACTCTGCACCATCTAGTGCTTCGATGGCAGCGTCTTCTTCAGAATCTGTACTCATCTCGACAAAACCGAAGCCGCGCATGCGACCGGTTTCACGATCAGTGGGCAGGTGAACACTCTTGACTGTTCCATAGGCTGCAAATGCAGTCGTTAGATCAGCATCTGTAACGTCATAGGACAGATTGCCTACATAGATTGACATGGATTTTCTCCAAAACTTAGGGGATATGTAGAGGGAAGTTTCGAGAAGGGAAATGTCAATGGAAAAACGATAAAACTCGTTAATACTAAAAACAAAAGCTACCAACCGATCTTTAATCTCTGGGTCAATTATAGGCCATGGGACAGCACCTTGGATGGGTAAGGGACTGCGGCGGGTCAAAATCACTACTATTCTTGGCCTGCATTACGCTCCCCACCTACATTCCCGCATCAAACTGGGCTATCTGACTGAGCACTACATAATACGGTCAGGGCCGAAAATCCTTCGGTTTGCCAGTGGCATTTCGCCATTGAGGCAACGGAGCTGCCCTTGACTCGTCATTTGTATTTTGATTGGAGCGTTGATTCTTAATCTGCGACGGAGTTATCTATTTTTAGACAGATAAACTCGAAACGAGTACTAATTGATGCTACATCACACCATAGATCGATCTCACTAACCAGAAACAAAAAACAACAACATTAACGTTTATGTCCCAGAAGAGGCTTATGTCTCTTCTGGGAATATGCTGTATACATGAGCTGAAAAGCTTATATCCACAACAAAGGAGGTCAACAATCGATATCTCAATAGAATCGTTTGAAGGATCAATACCAGCATCCAAACAGGTCACTGATATTTCTTCTTGCTTGCACTAGAGAGTCTTATTTATAGAAGATAGCTCTTCAAATAATGCTCTAGAAGGTCTTGTTGAATGTAGAAGAATTCCTCAGGTAGATCGTTCTGGGTGCTGTTGTGTTTTAAAGCGTTGCTAGACCCATTGCCCAACGCTACACCTCACTGGGCAATGGCACAAAACAGGCGCAGAATCCTATAGTTAATACCCAATCAGTTCTATCCACAGTGATCGCAGACACAAACCAAGGAAACTTGATGGTTGTGTAAACAGACGATGGGGTTATCCTGCCAAGGGATTGGTAGGTGTCATCTCGGAATACAGTGAAGTCACAGGCAAAGCACTGTATGGCATAACCTCCTATAGCGAACCCCATATCTAAGTAGACAGAACACTGTACTACTTAACCCTTTATATCTAACTCGAAGCCTCCATGAGCCTTAGTGTTCATGGAGGCTTCTATAGTAGCTGCGCAATTGTCAGTGCTATATGTTAACGCGTATCATTCAGCAGCTTGCTGCTGATCAAATTGAGTCATTATCATATTTTATTTTTTAATTGAAGTGGGCCTGATTAATGGATCAAGCCCACTTTCTACTGGTAAGCCTCTAACGCATGCACGCTGACTGACTAGTCACTGAACACAAGTGCGGTGACGACTGTTTAGCACTCCATAAGTTGCATCAGCAACCCTGATAATTCAATGTGTGTGCCAGCAGCCCCACTGAGGCCGTGAGCCGAGACTGCCATGATGTCCCATGGCAATTCATAGCTTTTATTCGCAGAACAAGTGAGTTATTTTTGATGAGGCAACTTATAACTTACTACAGTATGTAGCAAGTTGCACTACGCAAGAGCAGACACAAAAGAAAAAGGCTTCAAAGCTGATATTTTACTAGTCGTCATTAGTGTGGGCTCGGTTGCCTCATCCATTCTGGGTACCCAGCTCTATTACTTAGGTAAGCAGTCCTAGCCACGAGCCTGGTAGGGCAGGTGGTTAACGTACTGTCTAGCTCTGGCATAAATCATTCTCTTCTATACCCTTAATAATTTCCTCCTCAAGTTCTGTATTGAGAGACTGAATCTGTTGAATAACATCAATGAGCTTTTGACCTAATGGCGTTATGGAATATTCCGTACGGGGTGGTACTTCAGGAAACGTGTTTTTTTTTAAAAGGCCGTATGCCCTTAACTTTCGCAGACGCTCTGCCAGGACTTTTTTCGAAATACCATTGATATGCTTTTCCAGAGCCCCTGGCCGGATAACACCATTACTCACTGCAAGCAGGACAGGTACGGACCATTTGCAGCCAAGAACATTTTCAAGTTTTCGAGAGCTACTTTGCATCTGTTATCTAATTTTTCGCTAGATAGTTCAATGAATTAAACCAAAAAGTGCCTACCCCACCAAAAAGTGCCCCCTTTCCTAGATGGTTTGCCTACGTTTAGCCTAAGCATAGGCGCACATCGCCCAATACTTAACCTAGGAAAGAATCATGAGTAAGACAGCTACTTTTTATCATGCTGGTTGTTCAGTTTGTATTGCTGCTGAAAATAATCTGGCAACAGCAATAGATACGTCTCGCTACAATGTGGAGAGCGTACATCTCGGCAATGATCAATCCCGTATTGCTGAAGCCGAATCAGCGGGCGTCAAATCTGTACCCGCATTGGTGATAGACGGTGAAGCATTCCATATCAATTTTGGCGCTAGTTTGTCTGATTTGAAATAGCTAAAACGGGTATCTGCTTCAAGCACGATATTCTCTCCAAGAAAGTAGTTTAAAACACTTGAGTTTTCCAGTTCCCATTGGCTTTTATAACCATCAACAACAAGTAATAAATATCTACTCACCTCAGCGTGCAGTGGAAACAACACTTGCAGTTGATTATACCTGCCGATTAATCCCTTGGCTAGATAATCCCTCGGCTAGAAACGTAAGCTTATCAGTGGAATCGCTATGAATTCAGTAATTGAACCCTCAAAAACACAAACTGTCAAGCCCGACTCTTCAGCTGATATCTCTCACTCTCGGATGCTATTGGAGAAAATGACCCATAATTGGCACCGTAGATCCCAAGTTAGCCAAGTTCAAAAGAAAGTAGCATATGAGTCATCATCCGAGATGGCTTTCAACCCAAATCGAGAAGATTTTCGTTTAGATTTGCTACCATTTAAAGATCACCCGGATTTTTTAGCTGCACCTTTAGAAATTAGACAAAAGGTCCTTTCCTGTGGCTGGATTGCCTATAACGAAAAAACAATTGATATTGAATCCAAGGTAATTGCCCCAGCATGTAATCATATTCTCTATCGGGAAGTTCCAGGGGTAGATGATGAGACAAGCCAATTGATCGCTAGCGATACCTTAGTCGATGAAGCTTATCACATTCAACTGGTTGTGAATGCTTGCAATATCACCCGTGAACACCGTCAATTACAACACTTAAAATTACCAAGTTTTACCTTGGTAAGAAAGATGACGCAAGAAAAAGAACGCTATTCAGAACCATGGAAAAAGCTCCTTGTTCAGATGGCTACAGCTATTGTTTCAGAGGTTTTTGTTAGCGATTATTTGTCGCTGCTTGCGTATGATAAGGAGATTCAGCCTTTGAACCAGCTGACTGTTTATACCCACCTACGTGATGAGAAGGCTCACCATAGTATTTTTCTACAGTTGGCCAAGTGTATATACGCTAATTTGTCACTAGAGCAACAGATGTTCTTTACCCAGATATTGCCCAAGCCTGTCCGCTGGTTTGCCGATGCAGAACTAGATGTATGGGGGACTATGCTACAGCAAATCAATTTTCCTAATGCCAGAAAAATCATCCAAGATACAGCCACAGAAGCAGACGTTGATCTGCTGAGAATTGACTATTCCGATGTCATTCAATTGGCTAAAGAATTAGGAGTGCTAGATTCTGCAGCAGGAGCAGACAGCTTTGCACAAGCAGGTTTATGTGACTAAGGCCAACTCTTGCTTCTTGATAGACACACACCAGAAACGCGTAAAAATTTTCAAACAAGGAACCATGAAGACAGCCATTGCAATTCGACACATTGCCTTTGAAGACGTAGGTAGCCTTGCCCCTGTCTTAGAAGATCAGCGATATTCCCTTCAGTATTTAGACGCAGGGGCCGATGATTTAGCTAACCTTGACCCAGCTAGCCCCGATTTGCTGATTATTTTAGGTGGACCGATTGGAGCCTATGATGAGCAAGATTATCCGTTTCTAAAGGATGAGCTGCGGATATTAAAGCACCGACTTGAGGCCGATTTGCCCACCCTAGGAATTTGTTTAGGTGCCCAGCTAATAGCGCGTGTTCTAGGGGCAAAGGTTTACCCTGGAAGCGCGGGGAAAGAGATTGGTTGGTCCCCCATCAAATTAAGTGAAGCAGGCCATCAGTCTGTCTTACAGCCCCTCGCGACTGCCGACGCTGTTTTACATTGGCATGGCGATACCTTTACATTACCCGATGGTTGCGATCGCTTAGCCTCAAGTGCTAAGTATGAAAATCAAGCATTTTCCTATAAGCAAACGATCTTAGCCCTACAGTTTCACCCAGAAGTAATCACTCAAACAGTAGGAAAATGGTTTATTGGCCATGCCTGTGAGATTAGCTCGACCACAGATGTGACAATTGCAACCTTGCGCCAAGATACACAGAAATATGGGAAAACGTTGCAGCACTTAGCCAGTCTCTGTTGGCGGCAATGGCTAAACCAAATTGAGCAAGCAACTCATCTACGTAATCAGCCCGTCAATGTTTAGAACAAAACCTTGACAAGGTGTCTTACTTTCATCGAACGTACGCAAACGTCGAGAGTGATTCGGCGTTTGCGTATCTTGGTATCCAAGGGGTATGTAAACCACAGCTAAGTTGCCTGCCAATGCTGATGGGGAAAGAAAGCTAATAAGTGAATAGACAAAACTATCCATCAATCCGGGCTTCGACTCCGCTCAGCCCTCATTTCTCTAAGTTAGCTGGTTGAGCGGAGTCGAAACCAGCGGTGTTAGGGACGTTTACTTTCGGCTATCTACTTAAGACATAGATAAAACTTATATTATTTTCATCTATGCGTTTACAGAGTTTATGGATAAGCTGCAAGGAAATTTCCCATAAAGAAAGTACCCGCTAAGCTGATCGAATTAAAATGTCCCAATCACCTACCACACACCATAGAGTTATCCCACTGTTTTACAAGAAAAACAATGACAAATAACAACATTAACGTTTGTATCAGAGAAGAGACATTCAAGCACTATCGGAATATCCTGAGGACATGAGCCGAAAGGCTTATGGTCATAACGAAAGGAGGTCTGACCATAGATATCTCAGTAGAATCATTTGATGGATCAAAGACAGCACCCAAACAACTCACTGATATCTCTTCTTACTGGCACTAGAGAGCCCTGTTTATAGTAGGTTCGCCTTACATAAAACAACTCTAAAAAGTCTTGTTGAACTTAGGAGAACTCTTCAGTTGATTGTTTTGGGTGCTGTTGTGTTTAAAGCTTCACTAGACTAATCGCCCGACGCTACAATTCTCTGGGCAAAACAGTGCACAATCACGTCAGAACCCTTTAGTTAATATCCTACCTGCTCATCCCACAGTGATCTCTGACACATGCTAGGAAAAATTGATGGTTGTGTAAGCAGACGATAGGCTTGTGCGGCAAAGGGATGTATGTAAACCATTTCGGCATACAGTGAATTCACAGGCAAAGCACTGTATGGAATAACCTCCTAGCACGAACCCTATATCTAAGTAGACAGACCACTGTATTACTGACCTAAATTTATTTAGGCACCCTTTATATCTAAACCGAAGCCTCCATGAGCCGTAGTGTTCGTGGGGGCTTCTTATATGAAATGCCTGGTTGCCTGATTCCGATATCGTAGTGAGCGTGTAGATACGCTTTGCCTATTTCACCCCGTGAGGCTACCGTGTACACACATCTCGAAAGGAAGTTCACAATCCTGCATTACCCCCCTTAATCCCCCCTTGGTAAGGGGTGAAGCTCCAGTCCTCCCCCTTACCAAGGCTACCGTGTATACATAAGTCGAAGAGTAGCTCCAAGTATCGAGCCCTCATCCCCCAACCCCTTACTCCCTGAGGGAGAAGGGGGGCCTGACCTCAAAGTCCTTCTCCCCCAGGGAGAAGGATTTAGGATGAGGGCCAATTCAAGGCCAAGGCTACCTTTTAGGGCATTATCTTTCGAGATGTGTGTACACGGTAGCCTTATCCAAGGGGAACCCTAAGCAGGGTATTTGAAACTACTGAATCTTCAGGGGTTTTGGCCATTCTCTCTGACTTATGTATACACCGTAGCTTACCAAGGGGGAGTTAGAGGGGGTTAGACAATCGCGAACGCTAGTTTCCAGGACTTGTGTGTACACGGTAGCCCCGTGAGGGGAAGTGGTTGATTGTGACGAGAAGAACAAAGGGCGATCGATCCTGATAGCATGTTTCAATCCCCGTGAGGGGAAGTGGTTGATTGTGACGAACGACGACAAGCTTATAATCGGATCTTGGGTGAGTTTCAATCCCCGTGAGGGGAAGTGGTTGATTGTGACCGCTAAAAAATCTGCGATCGTGATTCTGAAAGTTGTTTCAATCCCCGTGAGGGGAAGTGGTTGATTGTGACGTCAGTCAAGGGGCCTATCCCCCAGTGTCTACATAGTTTCAATCCCCGTGAGGGGAAGTGGTTGATTGTGACGGGAGTTCCACCAAGGGTACTACCCGATCAGATGGTTTCAATCCCCGTGAGGGGAAGTGGTTGATTGTGACTAAATCACCATTATGAAAATGAAGCGTCTTCAGTCGTTTCAATCCCCGTGAGGGGAAGTGGTTGATTGTGACGTGGGATGAATCCATCTCGTTTCATGTTTTCAGCAATATTGTTTCAATCCCCGTGAGGGGAAGTGGTTGATTGTGACGAGTTCTAAGGGAATGAGCGTCACTTGGAACGAAGAGTTTCAATCCCCGTGAGGGGAAGTGGTTGATTGTGACCGCTAACCAAGTATGGTCCCGCCGGATGCACCCCGTTTCAATCCCCGTGAGGGGAAGTGGTTGATTGTGACACCAGAGGGTTTCCTGCCTGATTACACCGACCACTAGTTTCAATCCCCGTGAGGGGAAGTGGTTGATTGTGACAAGTGTATGATTGTTTTTCTGTAATAAGTAATTGGAGTTTCAATCCCCGTGAGGGGAAGTGGTTGATTGTGACCCAGCAAAGAAGCGCCTTGGCACTTGGGGAAAGTGTTTCAATCCCCGTGAGGGGAAGTGGTTGATTGTGACTCAACACACTCGACACATTGATTATCTGGATTGAGTTTCAATCCCCGTGAGGGGAAGTGGTTGATTGTGACGTGATGAGATGGCGGCGGCATTTGATGAATTTACGTTTCAATCCCCGTGAGGGGAAGTGGTTGATTGTGACTTGTACGGTTTTCCATTGCGTTAGCACCGAATCATAGTTTCAATCCCCGTGAGGGGAAGTGGTTGATTGTGACGTTTGCACCTGTATTCTCCTGGAGTTATTGGGATGTTTCAATCCCCGTGAGGGGAAGTGGTTGATTGTGACAATTAAGCAATACATCGAACAACAGGCAGAAATTGTTTCAATCCCCGTGAGGGGAAGTGGTTGATTGTGACGGACACACACATACTAAGCGAATCAAATTAAATCGTTTCAATCCCCGTGAGGGGAAGTGGTTGATTGTGACCGACAAAATCGACCCTCTGGGATTCGATCAAAGAAGTTTCAATCCCCGTGAGGGGAAGTGGTTGATTGTGACGGGCACGGATGGCAGTTCAGGCAATGAGATCGATGGTTTCAATCCCCGTGAGGGGAAGTGGTTGATTGTGACCGCCCTTGTCCAAGCTTCCAAGAGATGTTGATCTGTTTCAATCCCCGTGAGGGGAAGTGGTTGATTGTGACTTGTGACCTCAAGTGTTGCAGGAGGTTGCCAAGCAGGTTAAGTTTCAATCCCCGTGAGGGGAAGTGGTTGATTGTGACGTCAGCCTATTGAAACGTTGGCTGCATTTAGTTTTCAAGGTACATTTGCGCGAACCTACCCCATTATAGTTCTCAG
This sequence comes from Leptolyngbya sp. PCC 7375, assembly GCF_000316115.1. Taxonomy (GTDB): domain Bacteria; phylum Cyanobacteriota; class Cyanobacteriia; order Phormidesmidales; family Phormidesmidaceae; genus Leptothoe. Next base: position 4,435,412 of record NZ_JH993797.1, on the reverse strand, counting down.
CCCAGTAAATGTGCACTTCTTCAAGTTACCTTAATCCTACGAAACATTGAACTGATAAGCCTTCCAGCACTTGCGCGGATCCCAAAGACGAGCAAAAAGCCGCTAATTCGCTCTGACAAAGCTTTTCATCCCCCTTTATTCAGCCTGCCACAGAACACAGCCCCACAGTCGCGCAGCCGATGGCAGCACCAGACATTACATTAGTTTAGCCCCATCAACCCTGATAATGCCTCAACTCAGCATCCGCCTCTGCCTGCATCCGCTGACGTAATGCCAGGGGGGCAATCACCTCACCTTTAGGCCGCCAGTCCCGGAGCCGCATCACAATATTAATATCCCCCAGGCGTATCCAAGCTCGATAATAAGCATCCTGCGGATTGCGCCGAGCTAAAATATCCAGCACTGTTGCCTGCTCGCCATTATCCCCGATCGCCTGTTTTATTAACCCTGGCAATGCTTTATAGTCAACCGCCTGAAAAGTAGAGTGTCGCTCAGTCTGCTCAACATACCACCGAGCAAACTCAGACGGAAAACGCATAATTAACAACCGACGAGGTAAATAAAAATTAAACCCCCAGGCCTGGTCCAAAGCCGCACTCACATCCTCTGACGTTGGTAATTGGCCCATGCGCCGCATCGCCCGTAGCGGTTCTGGGACCTGGGGGTCCCCCCAGACAAACACCGTCAATCGAGAGGATGTAATTCGATCTAACCGATAATTATGCCAACCGAATACACCGGTTGGATCGTCACCATAGGCACTGAGATATTTAGCCCGTCGAGAATAATGTAAACACACCGGATAAACCGTAATCGGTACAGCTTCCTCCGGGCTACGCCAATAGTTAAACTGAATAACACCGCCTCCACTGCGCCAGAGCTGTTCGATTTGTTCTTGCAGCGTATCCACCTGCTCCTGCATCTCCTCCGATAGGATGTAATCCAGATGGATAAAGATACGCCGATCTGGCTCTACAGTGGTCACTGACTGTTGACTGGTCAGCTGTTCCCACAAAGATTGCACAATTACATTTAGATTGGGCTGCACAAACGAAATCGACTCTAGCGATCGCAACACCTCCCAGGTCTGTGCTACTGACAAATTACCCAACGGCATGGGTGCCTGCATCTGCAGCTGCGGCCAATGATGGGGCTCAAGGGTACGAAATCGTCCCTTGCTCTCACCAGCCAGCCAGCCCAGGTCGACCAAATGGGATAGGTCATTTCGAATCGAACGATGCACGGTGGCGAATGGACAGGTGGCCAAAGCGGTGTCTATGGCCGCTTGGGTCAGATGGCTCAGACCGATAATTTGTTGCTGCCAATCTATTAACGAAAAGGCAGGATCACTATCCATTAACCAGGTTGCCAGGGAACGCTGACAACAACAATCAAGGTCGCAATGTGCAGTTAGCTCTGTCACCTTCGCTGTTTCACTACGGCCATGGCTTGGTGCAAAGAGAAGAGTGCACAAATCCTTATAGCGAAATGGCTGCGATAGCTGCTGTGCCCAAGCATCAGGTCCATATAGCTGATGCAGTAATACCCACAGTCGTACTGCCCGTAACAGTCGATCTGCTAATCGTCCCTTGGCTAATCCATGTAACAGTTCAGGTGTAGGTAAGTAGTTAAATGCCATCACAACTTTAGCGAAAGCTGGTTTTGAAGACCCCTCTTCTAAAGTGTATGCATAATTAGCAAAAGGAAACCATATAAGGGAAATGAGTGGTTCAAGAGACCACACGGCATCTGCTACATTTCTATGTTTCTAAAAATTCCACGTTTTGATATCTAATCATTTGCCTTTGGAGAACTGCCTGTGGCCGATGCTTCCATTCAACTGACGCTGAGCCATCATCAAACGACTCAGGGGCTGGCGTATCAGTTAGTAACTATTGAGTTGGTGAGTCGCGATCGCATTATTGAACCGCAAGAGTTAGCAACATTGCGTTTACCGGCGGGTCTAGATCCGCGCAAGGGTGTGGTACTCTCTGGGCGGGCTCCGGTCTGGCTCTATGCATATCTGGTGCATGAATGTCACCCGACGGTGTGGGTTGCTTGTTTTGACCCACGTATTGGGGCTGTTGTGACGACAACTCATTCTAAACTTGTCAGTGTTGGACAGGTGATTCCCTTAGAGGAGTTAAATTTGGGAGTACCGTCTATTCAACCTGATAAGCTGGGGCCTGCTCTACTGGTGGTGGGGCCGCCGGACAGTGGCAAGAGTGTCTTGTCTCACCAGTTATTTGTAACTTTGGTTAAAGATTATCCGGATGTGTATTTGCAACGCGCTCAATGGGATGGTGAGGGTAATTGGACATTAGAGCTGCCGGAAAACGCATCCGAGCGAGAGGCATTGAAACTGGCTTACAAAGGCACTCTGACGGAACGTTTTTTTCCTTATCAGGGGCAGGCAATTCGTAACCTGCGTCAACAAAAATCATTGGTGATTGTTGACGCAGGGGGAATGGTGCAACCGGAAAAGCAATCGATTCTGGATGCTTGTACTCATTATTTGATTATTAGCTCAAAGCCTGAAGAGATTGAGCCCTGGCATGAGTTTTGTAGAAATCAGGGGGGTTTACAGCCAGTTGCTGTTGTTCACAGTACGTTAGAGGCCATGATCGAAGTGTTGCAGCGTGAGCCGTTTTTGGAACTGCGCTGTGGTCCCTGGGTGCAGGGAGAGACCGATGGAGTGCCTGAGGTGTTGGAAGGGCAGGTGAGAACACTGCTGAAAGGAACTAAATAAACCTAGCGATTAGTGAAGTCATCCAAAACAGAATCCTATTTGATATAAGAAATTGAGAGAATTCATCTACAGAGCTTAATTCGCTGTTGTCAACCGTCGAATAACTTTTTTCGTTTTTCTCTTTTATGTTCCTCGTCTTACTTGAAACCTCAGGCAATCAAAACTACATCTTCTCCACCAACAAATTGAGAGAAAACGTTGGTGCATCGGAAGCAACCTACAGGGCTTGTAGCCAATGGGTGCTAGAAGCAGTTACCCAAATCACCCAGCAACCCCTTTGGGATGACAATGCCGAGCAACTCCAATCAAATTTGCTGAATCGATCGTTGAATCCACCCATCGAAGAAGAGGCAGCTAATCACCGGATAGAAGTGATCGTTGCAGCTTCCGGGAAAGCAATGGTGTTAACTCGTGAATTGAGTGATGCCAAACGGATCATTCAAGAGGTAACGCTGAAAGCCTTAAAGCATGCACCGGGGTTAGATGTGTGTGGTGCGATCGTAGAATTTGATTGGGGCAAGGAATCTTTAGCAGGTGCTAGTCGCCGATTGCACCAACAATTTGAAGTTGTACGCTCGCTGAAACCCAGTCCCAAATCGCGCTTTCTCCGCTTACCAATTGTGGAAGACTGCCGCACCAGTGGGTTGCCCGCTGCAGATTGGGTTCAAGAGCCTGATGGGTTGGTTGCAAAATCTTCAGTTAGCCTAAACAAAAAGAAATGGGCCAATGACGCGCTAGGCAATAATGAACTTAAGATTAATGGACGACTGCCAAAACTTCTAGAAGGCAGCGGCTATCAATTCATCAAATCGACCAATGAGCTACTAAACAAACAGCTAGAAGTGGAATGGCTCGCTGTCATTCACGCAGATGGAAATGGTCTAGGACAAATCTTCATAAAGTTAGACCAATACATAGGTGCAACTCCACCAAATTCTCATCGAGATCGATACTTTATTGACCAGTTCCGCCAGTTTTCCCTAGAGTTAGACTCCTGCACCAGAAAGGCATTTCTCAATGCTATTGAAGTGTTTCCAAAAGATACTTCTGAGGATGCTCCTAATCCACTGAAACTAGTGCCATTGGTTCTTGGCGGAGATGATTTAACAGTTGTCTGCGATGCTAAAAATGCCTTTGCGTTTACAAAAGCATTTTTAGAAAACTTTGAATTACACACCCAGCAATCTCATGTGATATCAAGAATTGCTGCTAAAGCATTTGGTTTAGATGAGCTATCAGGCTTACTTTCTGCTTGTGCTGGAATTTCGATTGTCAAACCACACTTCCCCTTCTCGGAAGCTTACCAACTAGCAGAGGAATTAACAAAATCCGCCAAGGTAGTGAAAGATGTGGTGACAAAAAATGGTCAGTCGATTCCCTGTGCAGCCATCGATTTTCATGTCCTCTATGACACCCAGAGCACTGGTTTGAATATTATTCGCGAGAAGCTGACTTTTGCAACTGAAAAGACTCGCTTATATAACCGTCCTTACATCATGAGTGATATCGATCGAATCATACAAATGACGGGAGAACAGGAAACACTGAAACAATGGTTGAACTCCCATCATTGGGTAGAGTTGCGAAAACGAGTCAATGCCCTACGGTTAGAAGACGACGAAGGTCGTCGTTGTTTGCCCAATAGCCAAATGCACACTCTGCGAGAAGGGCTGTTTTTAGGTCGAAAAGGAGCAGATGGACAATATGAGCTAATACGCAAACGGTATGCTCCTCAGATCGACCAGATTGCAGCTTCTAATGATTCGAGTTCGTTATTTTGGCAGGACACTGAAAATGACTGTTACGCCACAGGGTTACTGGATGCAATGGATATTGCTGAGTTTTGGTCAACTGCACTGGAACCTCAATCTGAACAATAGTTTGAAGCAATTGCCAAGGAAGTTCAATCATGATGATATCTGGAAAGCTGCATATAAAAATGCTGAGCGATTGGCACATTGGGTCAGGAACAGGTCGACCTGGGAATATCGATCGATTGATTCAACGGGATACTCACAATCTACCCTATATTCCAGCTAAAAGCCTGACTGGACTCTGGCGAGATGGCTGTGAATTGGTGGCGCAAGGGCTAGATGGAGGAGTAGCTGGCCCCTGGCAACAGTGGGTGAATTGGCTCTTTGGCGAACAGCAACCGGGAGAAAGCGACAACCGGATAAGTGAAACAGCCCCTTTAATGGCAAAACTCTCTGTGCGATCAGCACATTTTTCAAAAGAGTTGCAAGCAGCTTTTCAGGGTAAAGATAACCTTCTGTTGCAGCGGATGAACACCTTTGTCAAACCAGGGGTAAAACTTAATCCCCGCACTGGATCAGCCTTAGCCGATTGCCTGCGATTTGAAGAAATGGCACGAGCAGGTGCAGTGTTAGCAGCCGACTACTGCCTAGAATTAGATGGATTGACAGAAAACCAGCAACAGATTGCTCAGGCTATTTTGGTAACAGGAACATCCATTGTGGAGCGGCTAGGCGCAAAGCGACGACGGGGAGCAGGACACTGCAAAATCAGCGTGGATGGAATGTTACCCATTGATAAGGCGATCGCGGAGATCGAAAGGACTCAAGGGCAGCCTCCTTCATTCCCCGAGTCATCACCAGTCGAACACAATGGTACTTTGGCTCTGGATGATGATGATAAGGCTGACTGGTGGCGAATTCTTCTAGAAGTCACGACTCAATCACCCGTCATTATTCATCAACGTACTGTTGGTAACTATCAAGAGACTCAAGACTACATTCCCGGAACCCATTTTGTTCCAGTGCTTTTGAAAACATTAAAAAACTATTGGAATCAATCCTCGGATAATAGGCTAGGGAATGCACTCATGCATGGTGATCTGGTAATTACCAATGCCAATCCAGTGGTTCAAGATAGGCGAGGTGAAGCTGTACCCTTTGCCGTATTTGAGCCAAAAAACAAGACTGAACCAGCCAGGATTTATCAACGAATTGGTAAAGCAATCGAGGCTAAAATTCCTGAAGGGCAGCAGATTAAGGGGATGCGCAATGGATATATAGGCTTAACAAAAGATAGACTGCATCGATTGACAGTACATCCTCAAATTGCAACACATAATACAATTTCTGATCGAGAACAGCGTCCAAATGAAACCGTAGGAGGTATCTATACCTATGCTGCTATTCCTACGGGGATGTGCTTTCGGCTAGAAATTCGCATTCGGGATTATTTAGTGCCGAAAACAGCAGTTAATCCCTTTGCTAATTTTTTGGCTACCACAACACCACTGCAAATTGGTAGAACCAAAAAGGATGATTATGGTAACGTCCAAATTCAGCAAATTGGAGAAGCACAGAAGATTACCAATGGTACTTTGAGTCAGAGCAAAACTCTCAATGTTTGGCTATTATCGGATCTATTGTTACGAGATAAGCGTTTACGCCCAACGGCAGATCTCAAGATTTTTGGCGAACAGCTGGAGAAAAAATTAGGTGCAGGTGTCACCCTAAGGTTACTGGAACCATCTGAAAATGGTTTGCCATTTATCAAAAATATGGTTGCCTTCGCTCGATGTAATCGTATCGAATCTTGGCAACGGAAATGGAGCTTACCCAGACCAAGCTTAATGGGATTGAGTGCGGGTACGATCTTACAGTTTCAGGTAATTGGTGAGATCGATCTAGAAAAATTGCAAGCTTTAGAGATCTCTGGGTTTGGTGAACGCACGGCTGAAGGTTACGGTCAACTGCGATTCAATCCACCATTGCTGACGCAAACTGATTTAAAGTTAGGCTCAGATTCTCAATATAGCCAGATTTCAATATCTGATGAGAAACCTGTCTTAATAAAAGAGAATACCCCCGGTTATAGCTATGCCAGATTGGTTGAAACAGAAACCTGGCGAGAACTCATTCGACAGGCAGCGGGGGCGATTGCAGCAGATCCAGATAAACTCCCACTAGGCCTAACTGGGAAATCACTAAGCCAGAGTAAACTCGGTACGCTTCGGACTCTGATTGATAGCCTTACAAGCGTTAATGATACTACTCGTATTCTAACAGTGATCAAACGCATGGAAGCAAAAGAGAGCTGGAAAAGCACGACACTGAAAGAAATTAAGCAATTAATAGAAAACCAGAATAAGGTTTGGCAACACTACCAGAAAATTCGTTTATCTGACTACCGATTAACCACATTAGATGAACAAACACTTAAGCAAGAACTTTGGGTGGAAGCTGTTCGTATCCTAGTGGATGCCTGCATTCGTGCTTACCAACGTGCTTCGGAACAAGGGTGATGAAGTAATCGGGTAATTAACTTTTTTGTTTTTTAGCATTAAGTGTTTGATTTATAGGGGAAACGAATGGCAAGACACATCAATCAGCGAATAAAGATTACCGGCACCCTTATCGCTCAAACTGCGTTGCATGTGGGCGGGCTAGGCACTGATCCGACCGTAGATCTAGCCTTAGCGGTGAACGGGCGAAATCAACTTTACATCCCAGGTACCAGTCTTGCCGGAGCTTTTCGGAACTGGATGGAGGAACATGATATAGAGGTTAATAGCATCTGGGGGTTCCAGGATAAGGATCGAGGACATGCCAGTTTTATCATCGTGGATGATGCGGATGTGCAATTACCCAACGATGCGATCGCAGAATTGCGCGACCACGTAGCAATTGATCGAGCGTTGGGTTCAGCCAGCGATAAAACTAAGTTCGATCGTGCCCTTTTACCTAAGGGCAGCCATTTCCCACTCTCCATGACTATTGATTTAGCGGAAGGAAATCCCCAGTGTTTAACGGCTGTGGAGCAACTGATCTATGCTCTAGAACATCATGGACTGCGTTTAGGAGCAGCTAAGACGCGTGGGCTTGGATTAATCAAACTAACAGATGGAGACTGGAAGAAATATGATTTGAGTAGTTTTGCTGGAACGATTGCCACCTTAAAAAGAGAAGGGAAATCTCATAAACCCACAGCAGCTATAACTTCTCGACTTTTACATTTAAGTATTGAATGGGAACCTGTTGGAGCTGTGATGGTGAAGTCAGGACAAGATGGTGTGGCAGTGGATATTTTGCCCCTAGCCAGTCGAGTTCATGACCAAGTTGCCTTTGTGCTGCCAGGTAGTGCCATTAAGGGAGCTTTACGATCGCAAGCAGAACGTATTCTTCGCACCATTTTACAGATTACAGCGATATCTAATGAGAAACTACAAACACAGATAGAGCACCCCAAATTAGAACTAGCACATTGGCTCTTTGGCAAACCGGGAGAGAAAAACAAAAAAAAACGAGACAACGGTAAAGATATGACGCCGCAGTTTGGGCGCGGTGCCTTGATGGTAGATGATTGCTACTGCCAGCAGCAAATAGAGCCCAAAGCCTGGCAAGCGGTAGAACAAGCAATGGATGATCCTAACAACCTTGCTGCTGGCACTTTACGTGGCAGTCTAGATGCAGCGGGCTTAACAGAGACTCAGCAGGCATTTCACGTTGCCATCGATCGCTGGACAGGTGGTGCAGCAGATCAAATGCTGTACAGTGCCTTGGAGCCGTTTGACCTGCAATGGCATCCCATAGAACTCACACTAAATCTCAACCGCATCCCAGTAGATTATCACTTGTTTGCTCAAGCACTGCTTTGGCTCACGTTGCGAGATTTAGCCCTGGGTCGAATTCCCCTTGGCTATGGTGTAAATCGGGGCTATGGTTCTCTGCAAGTCAATAAAATTCAACTAACTGCGCCGTCAATCTCGGAATTACATGGCAAAGAAGTAAGGGTTGCCAATGGCCAGATTGTTGGTATTGACCTGACTCCATTAAATACAGCTTGGCAAACATGGTTAAACTCCCAAGAGGTGGCGGCATGACAACACTATACGGACTCAGACAGGAAGAAATGACCCTTAGCGATGCTATCATTGCCTGCCAATCCTGCTTTAGTGATGGGATAGGATTGTTTTACAGTCCCGAACGATGTTTTCTGAGCCAAATTCGAGGGTGTGACGTTACAGATTCTAAGGGCAATTCAGTTAGTCTTGATCGTGTCTTTGAAGCTCGAATTTTTAATTCAGACTATGAACTACGTTGGCTGAATCAAAAGGGTGGCAAGGGTATTGCTGTACTGTTATCGGAACAAGAGATCGCAGATTATCTGGCAGAAGCTATTGATTTACTAACTGCGATTGAAACTCAAGATCATACTTACTTGCTCTGGGGAGAAGGCTATAGCGCCAATCTACAACCAGGCTGGAGTCGGTTGGCAACTTCTCGATTGGGGAAACTGGATGTACCGATCTCAGGTATCAATCAGTCCAAACAACGTATCAAGCTCACCGCTAGAGAATACTTTCAAGCACTGGATGATCTCTATGGCAATGCCATTGTTGCAGAAGAACGATTAACAGGTTTACAAAAAGTCTTGGGCTAACGCACATCATATTTCAGAGGAAAACAGATGACTCACTTCCATAATCCTTACAATTTTGTTCCAGCCTTGCCCCGTGATTCAGTCAAAGGGGAATTAGGTGATCGTCCCCCCATTGGCCATTCTGCTTATCTGGATGATCATTGGACAGGTAAGATCACGGTTAAACTCACCACGAAAACCCCCTTACTCATTCCTGCAGCCTTAAAACCTGGGGATGAAGATCGCAATAAGCATAAAACCTATGACTTGAGGACAGTCGGAGATTCTCCCTATCTGCCACCTACTTCTATCAAAGGAATGTTGAGAGCCGCTTATGAAACTGTTACGAATTCTAGACTGTCCATTTTTGTAGGACATGACGAGCGCTTAGCTTATCGCATGTCTACAAAAATGGGTTTGCGTATGGTACCTGTACGGGTAGAAAATAATAAACTTCGCCTTTTTCCTGGTCATTCTGATATCAGGAGAGATGGAAGCCCGGATAGTATTATGTATGCGGCTTGGCTCCCACGCTACTATAAGGGGCAAGAAAGTCGTAATGCTGTTAAGTATCCTGATGGAAGCTTGCCGGAACACAAAGATGAAGTTAAAGCTTACGTTGAATTAATTCACCATTATCGGTGGGATAGCAAGCAAAAGAAACATGTCCGAGATTTTCAGTATTTTCGTGTACTGGAAATTGTGCACAAAGATACAAACCTCTCTAAGAGGACAGAGTTACTTGCTCCAATGCCCTCTAAAATCTTCAAAAAAGAGGGGCGTTCGTATCATGAACCACAAAGACAATGCCTAGAGATCTCAGGTTATGTTTGTATCAGTAATTCAAATATTGATCGTAAGCATGATGAACGTGTTTTTTTTGATACCCTGGATGAGCCTATCCATGCCGATATTACTCCGAATTTGAGGCGACAATGGAATCAATTGATCACAAATTATCAGGAAGAGCATAAAGATGAAATATGTAACAAAAACAGAATAAGTCCACCTGCATTGAACTATTCTACCTGGTCTCGTCATATTACTCATGGACACAAAAAACTTGCAGAGGGTGAACGAAAACTAACAGAAGGAACTCTCTGCTATGCGCTAGTGAACAACGAAAGTAGTGAGCCTGAGGTTCTCGGCCTTTATCCTGTTATGATCTCACGAGAGTTATTTGATCTGTCTCCCTCTGAACTACTTCATCCTTCTCTCCAACCTGCCCAGATAGTTAGGCAACTATCCCCCGCTGATCGCGTTTTCGGTTGGGTGCATCAGAACGATAAAACTGACAAAAAACTGAATAAAAAAGTCAGTGCTTATAAAGGGCAGCTACGAGTTCACTCAGTAACCTGTACATCACCAGATGCAATTCAATCTTTTGGTAAAATAGGCTTTCCCTTAGCCATTTTAGGACAGCCCAAGGAGAAACAATCTCGCTTTTATGCTACCAAAAACCAGCAAGGGGAATCATTTGTCAATGGCACGACAAAAAGTCAAGGATATCAGGTCAACCAGGGGTTGCGTGGGCGCAAGATTTATCCACACCATAAAGACTTACCTCAGAACCACTGGAAGCAACCAACCCAAGATCGCACTCAACAGGCCAATAATGGCCATTACCAGGAATATCGACGCCCTAAGAAAGATGGTCAAGATCGCGACGATCAAAACCGATCGATCAGAGCCTGGGTTAAACCTGATACAACCTTTACCTTCAGTATCGATGTAGTAAATCTATCAGATGTAGAGTTGGGTGCTTTGCTCTATTTGCTGGATTTGCCTGACGATCACTATCATCGTTTGGGCAGTGCTAAACCACTAGGGTTTGGCAGCGTTCACTTAGAACTGGATGAGGCTAAAACCACCTTGCAAAGAGGACAATATTGGCGAAAGTTCTATCATTCTCTGATACCAACCCAATCACCAGAGCCATCCCTCTGGAAAGATTCCATCAGGGAATTTAAACAGACTGTTGAAAAAACTCAAGTCTACGCTGAAGGCAAACCGTTTGAGAATGTACAGTTCATCGCAGCTTTTGAGAAAGCGATGAAAGGGTATAGCGGACCTGTCCACTATCCACGGGTTACGCCAGAACCAAGACCTGATGGTGAATCATTCGAGTGGTTTGTGCATAATGAACGACGAAATGGGCAAAAGTTGGTCCTACCAACTTTGACGAGTGGAAAGACTCTCCCCCTTGATCCAACTACTGAATCAAGACAAAACAATAGGCACAGATAGTCATCCGATATCAAGCGATTTATCAAGTGTTGGACACATTATGCGAGTTATCATCACCTTTTTGGGGCTTTACCCCAAGTTGACTGAGTATCAATACCAAAACAAAGTTTATTCGGGAGAGGTCTTTGCCGAGGCACTATGTCAGTTTTGCCAGTTTGATCGCATGTTGGTTTGTGTGACATCTGAAGCTAAGATCAACACTTGGCCCATTTTGGAACGTCGCAATGATTCACGTATTGAGTATCTTGAAATTCCCAATGGAGAAACTACAGCTCAGATGTGGGAGACTTTCACGAAGATTGTTCAACACATCCAAATTGGCGATGAACTTATTTTTGATATTACCCACGGATTGAGATCATTGCCTTTTCTGGTTTTCCTGTTTGCAGCTTATCTAAGAAGTGCCAAACAAGCAGACATTCAGTTTGTTTACTATGGTGCTTACGAACTGGGTAAAGGAAAACCTGCACCTGTGATTGATCTGACTGAGTTCGTGGGGATGCTAGATTGGCTTACCGCTACCAATACTTTTCTTCAAAGTGGTAATAGTCAAGCATTAGCCCAACTCTTACAAGCTCATAAACCTCTAGGGAAAAATCTCAAAGCACGCCAACAGCAACAGGACTTACAACGAGTAGCAAATGCGATCTCAAAAATTTCTCTGGCGTTGCAAACCAATCGCCCAATTGAGGTAATGGAAGCGGCTACTGACCTAGAGGAGACGCTACAGGTTTCTAATAACAGTATTACACAATGGGCAAAGCCTTTTTCTCTATTGCAAGAACGTATCCTGACTGAATACGGCCAATTTGCTCTAGCCAAGCCAGAAAGCAACTCCCGTATTCGAGCTCGTCTTGATAAAGAGTTCGAGATGATTACTTGGTATATGGAACACCAGCATTTAGTGCAAGCTGCAACCTTGATCCATGAGTGGATAAACTCTGCTTTAGAGTCCAACTACTTTAATCGTCAACAACTTCTCTACATTAAAGAGGAGGCTAGGAAATTACGTAACGATATGGCCCATGCGGGAAAAGATATCGCCCGTCGCCAAGAAGCAACCACAATCCAAACCCAGATGCAAAAGGTATATCAGGATCTCAAACAGTTATACGGGGCTGAAAGTTGAACATTACAGAGTCACAATAAGATTGCAACTTATGAAAGGTAGTCGTTTTCTGGCAAAAGCTAATGATCCTGGTCAGAGCTGGGTAATGTATTTCCTGGTCGGTATTTTGAGCCTGGGCATTTTAGGCAATGGTATCTCTAACTTTATTTTAGAAGACCTGGCTGGTTGGTTAACGCAACAAATCAACTTGCCAAAGTTGTTAGTGCAATTAGTGATGGTGGTTGCGATCGCAATCGAAACGCTGGCAAAACAAGTACCCTGGCTCGAACACCAACCTCTGTTGCTACAGTCGTGATTGAGAAACCTGTTAGCGCCTCACTGATTTTACCCTTGAGCGCAGAGCAATCTCAATTGGCATCATAGACTCATTCAAACGATTTGGATTGACCGGCGTATATTGCAAAGGAGCCTTCGGAGAAAGGCTAGCCAGCACCATACCGACCGAACCATGGGCCGTCATGCCAGTGTAATCAGCCATCACCTGCTGTGGCAACCAGCCAGTGGGTAACTGGTCATAAATGCGGCGAATATGTTGAAAAAACTCCATCGGGTCATAGATATCATTCACATGAATCAGTTTGAAACTAATGCGATTACCAGCATAGGTGTCAGCAATTGAATCTGCCATGGCTTTAGTTTGGTCTGAATGCAGCAGCCAACAACGCTCTAACCGATCAGCATGATGCTGGATTGCAACGCGACAAGGTTCCTCTCGACTGACCAGCAAAATCAAACCGCGATGCTTAATAGGAGTGCGAGCATCAGCCAGCGTCTCAGGCTCTAGCTGTTTTAGCCCTCTAGCAAATAACAGCACCGACAAGAGAAATATTAGCAGGGAGCCGATCGCCAACTGGATGGCGGCGGCTAGCGCATTGTTACCGTTAAGATCAGTAACCAGAGAAAACAAAATCTCCCAAACAGCACTTCCCAACACCGCTAGAAAAATAGACCCAATTAGAAAGGGCAACAAGGTTTCAGGGTTAAAGAAAATAGACGCAGCTTTGGAAAAGGGCGATCGCATAGAATTTTCTGACCGAACGATATCAGTAGGTGAACTCAAGCCTTTATAAGATTTGAACAACCTGTTTAACTGCCTAGAATTTGGCCATGCGGTTGAGCTAACGTCGAAGCCCAACCCCTTAATTTGGGCGGCTTTGAGTCTAGTTTCCCCAATCTTGGGGACAGAAGAGGGGCTGGATATCTTATAGCTAATTGAGACCATCTACTGACCCAGTCTACTCTCAGCTTGGAAGAGGGTTCTTCCAGCCGATGGCTGACTAGAAGAGAGGGGCGCATCCCAGTTTTGCGACAAACACAATTACCCCTTGCATTGTAGCCAGTCCCATTAAGCAAGCTGAGCCGACTATTCTTTATTTCCCGCCCATGCTGATAGGTAAAGAAAGCTAATAAAACATAGATGAAACTTATATGATTTCCATCTACTCATTTACAGAGTTTATAGATAAGCTATAAACAGTTCACGATACATGCGGTTTTCACCATGTCTTACTCGACTATCGAGCCAACGCCAGCGCCTTTAATCTCTATCTCTCTACAAAAGTCATCTTCTAATAAATCAGCGTTTGCAACCCGCCTAAAAGCCGCATTGGAACATGCCCGTCGCCTAACTGAGATGCATGGCCCAAGAAGCATTGACGCGGCCATTGCTTGGGAAGCCGTAGAAGAACTACAAACGGCAAAGGCGCGCCAGCCACAGGTGAGCCCCAACGAGGCCTTTGCACGCTACTGCGACGAAAATCCCCATGCTCTTGAATCTCGAATTTATGACGTTTAGGTGATTAGACGTTCACGCTCAATTCGTATCTTTCTTTGCTAGCGCAAAACCTCTCAGTCCCTACCGATTGGTAGGGACTTTTTTTGCCTAAAAAAGGAACGAAGCACCTGCAAAAGGTAAAGAACAGAAAAAAAAGCCCTGGCAGTCACCAGAGCTTTAGTTTACCTACTGAATTCAACAAAAATAGCCAACTTATCTCTGCAACGCTAACTGTTTGGTTACCTTGGGTGATGGCTGCGCTGCAAAGTCTCCATTTAATCGGGCCTTTAACTCCTGATCTAGCGCAAACTGTTCCACCAGGGATCCCGCCAAGAGTACGCTGATTTCACCAACTTTAATCGTACCCCAGTTAATCAGAATGACACCTCGGCCTTTGTCTGGATCAAACGTGATATCAGTTAGATCAACATTTTGAAGTGAGCGCAAAGGCGTTTTATAGGTAGCGCTGCTCCAGCAAGGAATCTCCATCCTATGGGCAACAAGGGTTGGATAAGATGAACCATTAAAGCGTGGATTGCATTCAATCGCTAAATACTCCACCCCATCAGGTGTTGGCACAACGGCAACATCAACAGCAAAGATCCCTTGCATGCCATGTTCACCTAACCACATTGCTAGGGGCTCAATACTCTCCCAAGGCTCATGTTGAGACGGGTAACGGTTACCGCGATGGATACAGCCTTCTAAAATCTGCTCTGACACCAGTAAAGGTTGCACACCATCGGCGGTCACTCGATATTGCAAATTCAAAAAAGCAGAGGCTTGAACTTCGGCTTGAATTTGCAGCGCTGCATCTGGAGCCAGTTGTGCAAATGCCCTTTCTAAAGCAGATTGATCGGAGCAGCGTGTAATCCCTGCACCATGATCTGAGACAGCAGGCTTAACATAGCAAGGAAATGGAATGTCTGTTGCTGCTCTCGCCGCTGATAGATTGGCAAATCGCAACGTCTTAGGAACAGGTACACCTAAAGCTTCTGCTAATTGAATAAAGTTATTTTTAGAATTAATAAATTCAACAACTTCAGACCACTGAGAGTTTAGTTGAGAAAAGAACTGACGATACTGATGGTGTGAGTTGACCGCATCTCCAAAGAAATAAAATGAGGGCTCATACTCACCATGCCGATTGATTTCGTCGAGAGAACGTGACCAAATAACATCATGACTGTGAAACACCCCCACTTGAGCATAGTGATCTACAATGAATGCCCACTCTGACTGGAGATCAGGCGTCATCTGAATTTTGTCTTCTGGATGAGTCAAGGCAAGAACTCGACCCGAAAAGAGAGCTGTACCAGCTTCCTGGTCATGGGTACTGAGGGTAATATCATGGTTAAAAATTCTCATGGTTGCTCCTAAAACTTTTTACAACAAAAATCGTTTGAGGTGATCTGCGTTGTACCGAAGAGATTTGCCGACGAAGTATAAGCAACCGGCAATACCCTTGTAGAAGAACACACAACTGAGTTTTTGAATCGTTAAAGTACCAGTGTTAACAAGCGATGACACTATACACACTGAGTGACTTTACGCTTTTGCACAGTGACATTTAAACTGTGCTGATCATGCCTGTGCTCGGCCATACTTATCGCACATTCAGGCAGCTGAGATCCTGAAAATTCAGATACCAAGCGTCGATTAGTCTCTGACAGTAACTGAGACAACATTAAATGAACAGATGGTTCACACGACTGCAATAGCTGTTTTACTGTTTGCAGTGTGAGCGCCTTCAAATTATTCTGACTAGTAAGGTCTAATGCCCGATTGAGCCCAATTATTAAGGAATAGGGCGTCATTTCATTCAAGCTTTGTTGAGCCAACATCGGGATGTTTTGCTCAACAAAAAGCTCTTTCCTACACAGAATTTTAAGTAACGGCAAAACAATTGCGCTACCAAATTTAGGGAATAGCTGAGAGAGTTGTTGGCGAGTCCCTGGAGATTGAGTAGTAATAAACAAATAAACTGCTAGCCCTAGAAAATCTTCAAAATCATAGGCAGCAAGGCGTTCACCGACACCTTCATCATTTGCGAGGGCATAAACTGCCAACCAGTCAGCGTGTTGGAGTGTGTGTTGACTATGCAGTGCAACAAAGCCTGAACCAATCAAAATAGACATGGACAGAAGGCTAGCTAGGCGCTAGTTCGAGTTTTGCCAGATAGTAAGCAGTTAAAAAACAAGTCAGACCATGCACGATACAAACAGCGTTTGTAACGCAAAGATGGGCTACCAACTTAAGAACCGAAGCGTTTGTCTAAGCAGTCAGAAAGATCGAACAGATAAAACGTGATACCTCACCATAAAACTTGAGGCAATTAAGTGTTTAGCGATACGCTTTTTAAGCTACTTAAGTTTTACAACCTATCAAATCGTATTGCAAGCTACAGAATCAAAAAAATTGGCTGATCTGTCGTGATTTCCTGACATTTGAGATGGGGCTCACATGACCAAATAGATACGACGACAACCCACAACAAAAAGCCCCAGTCTCAACCGGGGCTAGTTAGTACTTACTCATTCAGCCTTGAGCATTGCTCTCGAAGATGCTGCAAAGCCGACGACCCAGGGCAGTCATTTGCGCGTCTGCAATGATCTACTCAAAATGCTACGGGGGCGAATTGCAGTTCTCCACAGGAACTAACATGTCAGTTGGTAATTTCTACGCCCAGAGATTCATACAATCATTAAGGCGTATTTAAGGGCGAATTATCTTCTGAAAGAGCCTTATGGCCCAGCACCCAGCATCCGGAGTATTTTGATGAAAATCAGCCAGTCTAGGTAATTTTATCAAAATACATTTATTCATACTCACAGAAGTTTTCCCCAGGGTTTTCCTTAGTTTTTCCACAGGTTAAGCAGAGTTCTCCCCAGGGTGTTACGACTGATTAGCAGATCCAGCGATTCTGTGGAAAACGGTTAAGTATGGGGATCAATCTCATTTTATAAACGAATGTAACGAAAAAAATGTCTTAACCCTCTTGGTGTCGTTACCCCAAAAATCTCATTAGAAAAATCTAAAGAATCGATGCGCTTGCGAATTACCACCACCTCCTGCACAATAAAGCTCCACTGAATTAGGTGACCTAGTGAAGCCTCCTTGCCCTGTGTCCCCGCTGCTGCTAGCCCCCATTTGCAGCACTTAGGTAAGGATGATCCACTAGGCCCTGATTTGTTGTGCCCGTTAATTTAAGAGACATTAGATTTATGACTTCAGTTACTAAAGCTTCAGCAAGTACAACAGCTCCAGTCACTGTCAGCCTGATGATCGAGATTCCTGAAACGCTACACCATTCAATACAAGATTATCTAAACACCCACGAGCTGTGGAGTCAGGAACGCGTTATGCAGGCAGCACTTTCTCTCTTTCTGATGCAAAATGGTGCGAATCAGCCCCATGTGAATAGACTTTACCTAGACAGCCTATTTGGTTGCACTGCATAGGGAGTCATCGGCACAGTAGCCAGATAGAGACCACGGACACGAGTATGGTGCAGTGTAAGCCAGAACGCAGTTACTGTGCAGCTGCCGATTCAATGCCAATGGTGAGTTCGTAGGTAGTAGCATTTTCTCGCGACCCACCAACAATCACCATATGGTCTCCCGGATGGGGCAACAGAATGGTTTCTTCCTTCGCTTTATTGGCCAGAATATAACGGCTCGGAGAAATCACATCAAAGACCGCATTGTTTTCTAATGACTTGATGGACAAACTCATTTGCTCCCCCCCATCTACCCTCAAATAGTAAACATTCTGCTTACCCTGGAGAACGCTATTGCTTAGCGTCATGGAGCTGGTTCCCGGTGCAAATCGGACTGATTCTGTCAGGCCAGTGTTTATGTCATCAAGCAGATCACTGGCTTCTAAACCATTGAAATCTTGAAAAGCTTGGCTAACTAACTGACAGTCCGTCAGGTTAAGCACATCTTTACCGATCGCGAGCGTATCATCTGTAAAGCTCCAGGTTTCATCATCCGCTTGAAAATCATGTTCACTCCAGGTAAATACCCGCAGTTTCCCTTGATTACCGGCTAGCTTGCCTGAAAATGACTGGGCATAGTTCCCTGCCTCATCATTTTGTACTAAAGAGCGGGCATCCCCTTGAATGCTTTGGCGCTGATAGTCAATGGTTAAACGCAGGTTAGTTGTCAGGCGATCATTGTCTAGTTGATAACATTGACGTTTAGGTCTACTAAAACCCGTAGCAGGCGAGTCTGGTGGCGTATTGGCCAACTGATACTCAGCGTCAGACGTTTCGACATCCGATGGTTGTGTTGCAGCAGATGGGGCTGATTCTTCAGCTTGGCGACGCGTTACTACAGGGTTGCAACTGCCAAGTAAACTAGCGGTGAGTAATCCGAGTAAAGTGACCTGCGCCTTCAACCGAACCATAGTAAATCATTCCATAGTGACCGATCTGCCAATCCTACCGAGCCAGGGCCACCATTGCCTGAGTAATAGGACTTAGATCAATAAGTCAACTGGTTTAATCATGTAGGACAGCATAGGGCGATTACACATAAATAAAATCCCAGACAAGAAACAGTTGAGCAAAATCCTCCCCTTGGTAAGGGGAGGTGCCGAAGGCGGAGGGGTCTGCGGTTGCTAGCGCTAGATGTCGAGCCCCCTCCCTGACGGTTCCCCTTACTAAGGCTACGGTGTATACACATCTAGAAGATAATGTCCCAAAAGGTAGATTTGGCCTTGAATTGGCCCTCATCCTAAATCCTTCTCCCTGGGGGAGAAGGACTTTGAGGTCTGGCTCTCCTTCTCCCTCAGGGAGTAAGGGGTTGGGGGATGTAGAGCTTTGCTCTTCTCGGAGAGTGGGCTCGAAATCTAGAGCTAGCTCTCCGACTTATGTGTACACGGCAGCCTTACTAAGGGGAACCAGATATCGCCGGGCTTCAAAACGGTCTCTTATTTTCATGCATATCCCTAGTGTACACCAACACTTTTGCAACCTTCCAAACCTTATCTAAGCCTCTTGAACAGGCTGAGGCAGCGTATGCCGTTTATTCGCCTTACCCCCAGTCATCTGGTAAAGCTATAGACTTAACTCACTGGTCGGCAGAAACAACAGTGACAAATAACAACATTTCAGGGCACCCTTTTCTATTCAGACTCTCCCTACAACACACCCTCTAGAGCCTCTACCCTACTGGTAGGGGCTTTTTTTAAATTAATGGAACCTGATGCTGGGAAAATATGACTGAATAATTCTGATGATCCACTCAGTTTTAAGGAAAAGACAATGCCCATTGATCCATATGAACCAGAATTAGCAAAACGAAAAACCATACTTGCGATCGCAGATCGTCAGCTCAAGCAAGCGATGTCAGCCTTCTCTAATCTGAACAAAGTAAATTCACAAGAAAAGCTGAATGGAGTGTTAATGGCGCTCAAGGACTATCAGGACGCAGCCAAAGGCGTATCGCAGTGGGTGCAACAAAACCCTAAAAAATAGTGATATCACGACAAGCAACACCATCAACCATCACACTCCATAGAGTTATCTCACTGCTTCACAGAGAAAACAATGACAAATAACAACATTAACGTTTGTATCAGAGAAGAGACATTCAAACATTGGCAGAATATCCTAAGGACATGGGCTGAAAGGCTCATGGTCATAACGAAAGGAGGTCTAACAATAGATATCTCGATAGAATCGTTTGACGGGTCAAAGATAGCACCCAAACGAATCACTGACATCTCTTCTCACTTGCAATAGAGAGCCCTGTTTATAGTAGGTTCACCTTACATAAAACAACTCTAATCAGAAGTTGTGTTGAATTTAGAAGAACTCTTCAGTTGATTGTTTTGGGTGCTGTTACACTTTCAAGATTCACTAGACCAATTATCCAGCGTCAGAACTCACTGGACAACGGTGCACTATCTCCTCAGAATCCTTTAGTCAATACTCTATCGGAGCATTTCACAGTGATCGCTGACACATACGACTAAAAATTGATGCCTGTGTGAGGAGACGATAGGCTTGTGCTGAAAAAGGGTGTATACAAACCATCGCAACATACAGTGGGTTTGCAGGCAAAGCATAGTATGGAATAACCTCCTATAGCGAACCGTATATCTAAGTAGACAGAAACCTGTACTACTTGACCCTTTATATCTAAACCGAAGCCTCCATGCGCCGTAGTGTGCATGGGGGCTTCTTATATGGGTCAATACCGAGTGGTTCAGCTTAAAGATTCACTAGACCAATCATCCAGAGCTAGAACTCACTGGGCAACAGTGCGCCATAACAGAACAAGAAGATATGGGTAGTCCCTATTTGTTCACTGAAGACTTTTTAGTTGAACAGGATATTTATATTCCTGCCATTTGGATTCCTGACTTATCACCCATGTCTGGGAAAAATTTTCAAGATATAAAACTGGAGTTTTTTGGATTTCTTCGTAATTCTTTGAATGCTGTTAAATTTGAGCGTTCATATTTTGAGCGCGTTGATTACTTCTCCATAAACTGAGTTATTTTTATTTCAAAGTAACTAGCGCATCAACCTGTTGGAGACGTTCAGCCGGTTGATGTACCTGCTTTTTTTAATTACTAAGCAAAGATGGAGGATCACTCACCACGCTACGAATCTGACCCTACAGTCTCCTTAGATTTCCTCTGCGCGGCAGTGCCCCTCTCCTACGTGTCCTAAGCCTTTATAAATGTCGGCAAGCTGTAGTTTCTCCACCTTGGTCAGCCTTGCCTCCAAGTCTTCAGGAGTTACATTAACAACACCATCTTGTGCTAAAGCTGCAAACGGGTCAAATCCCAGCGCCCCGCGATTGAGGACATCATCTGCAGGTATATCAATATCACCAAACAGATGGTCAAAGTGAAACGTGGCTTCCACATCTGCCGTTCCTTCAGGATCTAAAATCCCTTTACGCTCATCACCAATAAAATCGCCGCAGAAGAATTCTAATGACGGATTCATGGCAATTTCAAAAGGAATGGTTTCACCATCACGGGTTGCTTTGCCGATTAATACCAAGGATGGTTCGCCCTCTGAAACTAGCTTCCAAGATAGAGCGTTATAGCGACCTGCTGGCGTCTCTACCTGTTTTACCAAAATGGGTGCAGCAGTTGCGTCCCCCTCAGCTAGATCCACACTGGCGGCGTCTGCTAACACAGTGTTGGTTTGAGCTGTAATTTCTACATCAGCATCTGGATTGAAAGGAGGCGATGTCTGGTAAGCAACAACATCCTGGATATTGGTATAGGCATGGTCAAACTCAATTTGCCAGCCATCTTTACTAGTAAACCCCTGTCGAATAAAGTCTTCACCATTAGCCCTTAATTCTAGGGTGCCAACTTTAGCCTCAGGTGACTGGGTACAAGCAACTCCCCCTAACAAGAGCGGGAAAACAGCCACATGCAACAACCAGTTTCTAGACATAATTCTTCCTCAAACAGCCATCTAATTGAAACGTTGTTGCCCTGATCTCTCAATGCCCCCTAGGGGGACAAACGCCTATTATTAGAAACTCTATTCTAAACTTACCTAATCTCCCTAGCCAGGTCTTGTCGACTTATTATTCAGCCTCCCTAATGGGAAATTCTTCACCTGCTTGATAGGCATCAAAATATTTTTTGAAATAAGTCGTACTGGTAACGTTGGGTTCGTCGATGATATCTGGGGTGTGTTCATAAATAGGTACACGCTGACGAATTACTTCAATTAATTTTGGATTGAGTTCTTCAAAAGTTTCCACTCGCTGAATGGTGGTTTCAAATCTCAGACGAGCAGGATGCTCATAGCCCATCTTCATCCATGGGAGCCAGGGACAATCGCGAGCCCAAAGGGGGGTGGGCGCTGTCACCCCAGGGCGGGCAGCATAGGTTGTGAAATATTCGGTGCCTTGAAATGTAGGCCCAGGGCAGTGTTCGCGATACTTAGGATCGTCAGCCAGGGGATGGGGATAGGTGAGGGGTATCTCCTGGACTTTTTTTAGGTAAGGTTGCCCCGCAGGAATCGTCGTCATTTTGGGGCTGACATCTCCCTGCACAACTCGGTTGGCAATGGGTACTACGGATACGGGTGGCCGATGGGGAAAGGGGTGCCACTGGGTAAGTACATCGCCAGTGTCTAGATCGCAATAGAGGCCTAGCTCTCGATTAATACGGTGGCCGTACTCGCCATTTTCACCAGAGCAAAGGAATACTTTGGTGGCATTCATGCCTGCGATCGCAACTATCTTCTCTAACGGCGCTTCAGGTGAAAGTCGCCACCACACCGTTCCCTCCCATCGGTAATAAAGCTGCTTGCCATGATAATGACGATAAAAGTCCAGGTTACTGACATCGTAGGCACGATCTAAATCAGTCATCAGTAACATCCCCAAAAAACATCACCCTGAGTTCAGGTTTACCTTAATCCTACCTAGGAAGAAATAAAAAAAGTATCAAGGGCTACCAACAGGGAGCAATTATAAAGAAAATAAGTAATTACACCTATTTGTTATCTTTCCATGGGATTCTTAACTCAAGTTGATAGTTCAACACGTTTCTTCCAGTTATGAAACATTGAAAGGTATAGATGTTTAGGCAAGAAATGTGCAAGTCAGTGCATGAACCCTTCGTCACCAGGGCAATGCCTGCTGCTGAGCTTCCTAGGTTTTGCTAGTGTCTGTCGATGCTGGCAATTTCAGAACCGGGGTTGTCTGTTTTATGATGGGCAGCTCCTGGGGTGGGTTAACAAGGAGCGGACGAGACAGCTTTACGCTGTTTCAACCGCTTTTTTTTTGCCATGGCGGTAAGCGGCCCAAGCTACCCTAAACATGTGTGGTGTCTTGAGTTATCCATGGAAACATCCAAAAATCCCCAATCCCTATGGCAGCTAAAACCTTGGTGGTGCCAGCCATGGTCCATCGTTTTAACCGGTCTGGCTCTCCCTACAGTTAGCTGGATATGGCTGCATCGCTGGTGGATTACAACACCTGTTGCATTCGTGATTTTCGTCTGGTGGTATTTGTTTCTATATTTAGTCCCAAAGCAATACAAAACCACCCAATCTGACCTATGAAGTATCTACCCCTTGCCGCCCGTGTTTGCTTAGCGCTGATCTTTCTAAAAGCAGGCATCAATCATCTGATGGGCTTTTCTGATTTTGCTGGCATGCTGGGTCAGCGTTTACCCCTTGGCAGTCTAGTAGCGGCTGCAACCATCACTTTTCAGCTACTGGGAAGTCTGTCATTACTCCTGGGCTACAAGACCAAAATTGGCGCACTGCTGCTGGTCCTTTTTCTGATTCCAGCGTCGCTCATGTTTCACAATTTTGTGGCAGACCCTACTCAGATCAATTCATTTCTCAAGAACTTAGGTCTGATCGGTGGACTGCTCATGGTGATTGATGCTGGTGCAGGGGCCGCGAGTTTAGATAGAGCCCTCAAACATTAGTCTTGAATTTTGAGTGTTGGGTTTTCTAGGGGTTAACCATACGGCCCTGAACCATAGGCTGATACGAAATGCTGCCTGATAGGGTCAGAGTTCAAAACTCACTTAACTCGTCTCAGGGAGCTGCGCATTGTCCAATTGTTGCTCCAGTTCTTCTACGGTGGGTAGCGTCCCTTGCAAATCCGCCGGTAGCTCACGCCCCAGCCGATGGGTGGCCACCCCAATCGGCTTGTTGACATCCCGCAAAGAATACTCCGCCACCGTCGCATCATTGGACTTGCACAAAATCATGCCAATCGTAGGCTGGTCATCTGCATGACGCAGCAGATCATCGACTGCCGAGACAAAGAAGTTCATCTTGCCGGAAAACTCCGGTTCAAACTCACCTAGCTTCAGGTCAATCACCACAAAGCAGCGTAGCTTCAGGTGGTAAAACAGCAAATCAATGGCATACTCCTTGCTACCCACCTGGATGGGATATTGGCTACCCACAAAGGCAAAGCCCACACCTAGCTCTAGCAAAAAATCTCGAATGTGGCATAACAAAGACTGCTCCAAGTCTCGCTCTTGGGCATCGGCTGCCAGGGTTAGAAAGTCAAAATTGTAGGGATCTTTAATGAGATTTTTAGCCAGATCGGACTGGTCCGGCGGCAGCGTACGCTCAAAATTATTGATGGCTGCGCTTTTCTGATGGTGTAGCCCCTGATCAATCTGCATAAGCAGCACATTGCGACTCCAGCCATGCTCAATGGTTTGGCGCGCATACCAAAGACGCTCTTCAGGATCCTTGAGAACATCCAACAGCCGCACATTATGGCCCCAGGGAATTTGTGAGAACACCTGGTGCACCATCTGAGCATCAGGGTAGGCATCGGCAAAGGAACGCATATACTTGAGGTTGCGGGCCGAAAAGCCAGTCATTTCAGGAAAGTCGCGTTTGAGGTCTTTAGCGAGGCGATCAATGACTTTAGTGCCCCAACCTTCTTGCTGTTGGCGGTCTAAAATTTCGCGTCCAATCTGCCAATAGAGCAGAATCAATTCTTGATTGACGGCTAAGGCTGCCTTAACCTGGGCCGAACGAATACGATCCTTGAGGGATTGTAGAAATCGGCGGTAGTTATCGGGTGATAGGGGATTAGCCATGGGCGGCAAGCGAAGAGCAGTCTTTGGCGTCAAATTTAGCTCACTATAGCCCCACTTGCTGGCGTCGACTTCGCTCAGCCAGCGGCCATGTCTGCATGGGTTGAGACCAAGATAGCGGCCATGTCTGCATGGGTTGAGACCAAGATAGCGGCCATGTCTGCGTTTTGACTGAGACAAGCTAGGGGCATGTCTGCATTGACTGGGCGAAACGGCTCTGATCTTGAGTAGCCATGCTTCATCTGTTACGTTTTGAAATAATTTATATTTTTTGTAACAATAACCCCAATAAAGAAATTGGCTGCCCAAAACCCTTAAGGTCTTAGACAGCCAAGGCAATCATCACTATTTAGCATCCTGACTTCTACTAAAGAAATCTGAGATGCCTTCACATTTATTAATATAAGCTAATAAAAGTACAAAATGTAAATTTTCTTATGAATGAGGGTAAATTTCATCAATGCGTCCCATGGCCCATGGATAGCCTCGACCCATCAGGCAACAGAAACGATTAAAAACCATGTAGGGTGGTCAATACCTGACATCTACAGAAACATTGTCCGTCAGAATAAGCCTTGCCCACCATTGTTAGGTATAGCCAGAGCGTGGAAAAGCAACGAGTAATAGTCATTGGTGGCGGTGCAGCAGGTTTTTTTGGCGCGATCGCAACCGCCCATGCCCACACCAACGCCATCGTCACCCTTTACGAAGCCGGTCCCGAGTGTCTGGCAAAGGTGCGCATCTCTGGCGGTGGCCGCTGCAACGTCACTCACCACTGCTTTGAACCTGCCCAGCTGGTGCAGAACTATCCCCGTGGCGGCAAAGCATTGCGCGGTGCATTTTCTCGGTTTCAGCCCCAAGACACTGTCGACTGGTATCGCAAACATGGCGTCAAACTCAAAACAGAAACAGACGGACGCATGTTTCCCGTGACCGATGACTCTGCCACCATCATTGAGTGTTTGATGAAAACTGCCCTGAAAGCAGGCATCATCATCAAACCCCGCTCGCCAGTGAAACAGGTAACCGCAACAGAACCAGGTTTTTTAGTGGGGCTAAAGGAGGGCAATGTGAAGTGCGATCGCATCCTCCTGGCCACCGGCAGTAGTCCCCAGGGACACCGCATTGCCAAAAGTCTGGGCCACACCATTGAGCCACCGGTTCCCTCTCTGTTTACATTCACCCTTAAAGATGCCGCCTTAAGGCAGCGCAGCGGTCTCTCCATGAACCCAGTAGAGGTAAAACTCAAACTGCCGGGCCAAAAGAAACCCCTTTCCCAAACAGGGCCAGTGTTGATCACCCATTGGGGTCTCAGCGGCCCAGCCGTTTTGAAACTATCGGCCTGGGGTGCGCGTGTCCTCCACGAGCAGAGATATAAAGGCACTGTGCTGATTAATTGGTTGCCCCAGCTGAAACAGGATGATGTGCGAGCACGGCTGCAAACTGCTAGGGAGGAAGGGGGGAAACGTGCGATCGCAAATCACAATCCCACATCGGCCCCTAAACGTCTTTGGACCTATTTTGTTCAACGCGCCCAAATTGATCCCCAAGCCCAATGGACAACATTGTCTAACAAAGCCATCAACAAACTCACCCAAGAACTCTGCCAAGGAGAATACTTATTGCAAGGCAAGGGCGTATTCAAAGAAGAGTTTGTCACCTGCGGTGGCGTTCGCCTCAAAGAGATTAACTTTAAGACCATGGAAAGCCGCCTCTGCCCTGGACTCTTCTTTGCAGGAGAGATTCTAGACATTGACGGCATTACCGGGGGGTTTAATTTTCAGAGCGCTTGGACAACAGGATGGTTGGCTGGGCAGGAGATGGGGTGATTAGTTTTGGGAGAGAAGACCTAATAACCAATAACTCCCCTCTAAATTTGTCCCTTCCAGGTCAATGTCTGCTCTGCCACATTACTCCCATAGGAACGAATAATCTTCAACTCAACTTGAGCCCGGGTGCCGCCGCTGAGAAGCTGTGAGGCAATGGGCAATCGACCCAGGGCTAAGGTAAACCGATTGTGGTCCTGTTGCACCAAGTCATCTGGTACGGGACCGTCAAACTCTACGTCATAGCGGCGACGGCGACCGTCATCACCTGAGGTGCTATAGCGAACTTCAAAGCGTGTGTCTAACACATCAGAACGCTGGGCCAGATCGACCACGTTAACTTCAAAGGTACGACTGCGGCCATCAACGCGGCCCATGGCAAGCTGGGTTACGTCCGCCACAGGCACAATGCCATCTACTCGGTAAGTAGTTAGGGTCTCTTGTTCTACGGTCTCTCCCAATAGCCAATACTCTTCAGGAAAATCAATATCGACTTGACCATTGGGTCGTAATGTTAAATCTATCGTTTCAGTAAAGGCTTGCAAGTCTTGGGAAGCCTGCCAATCAAGGGTAAATTGTCGATCAATAAATCCTTTATAGGCCTGATATTCATCGGCAATGACAGACCCAGGAGCCAGCAGGTTTGTTGCCCCTCTGCGGGTCTCCCACAGGTTACGGGACAAAGTAACGGTTGTATTCGCCAGACTGGAAACTGTATGGGACTGTTCAGGATTCTCTTGGGGTAAGGGCTCTAATTGATCGATGAGTACCAGCTGGCCGATGTTGCCCACTGTGCCATCGGCACCGTTGCGGCCATCTGTGCCATCGCGGCCATCATCACATTCGTACTCTTCTTCTCGGCAGGTGTCGTTTTCACAAACTTTAACGGTCCAGCGTTCGTCGTCACATTCACAGCCATAGGTACCATCGCCACCACGACCACCACGACCCCCGCGCCCCCCGCCTGCCATTGCTAAAACCTGCCGCAGGTGACTGGGGTCAGTGTATTGAACCGTCAGGGTACCGCCATTGCCACCACGACCGCCATGGCCACCATCACCGCCGTCACCACCATCGGCAGCGTGCAGATCATGGCGCTCATCGCGGGGCTGCCGTCGACACCGCAACCACTCAGCGTTTTCACCAAAGCCACCGTCTTCTCCATCGGTCCCGGATAGATTCAAATTCAGGGGTTGACCCGTTGCTCGAACGGTTTGGTCAGCGCCATCCCGACCATTACGACCAGCTCTACCATCACGGCCATGCCGACCATCCCGGCCAAATTCCCTGGTACTCCTGGCCAATGCAACTGTTCCACAGACATCCATAGCAGCCAAAGACACCCAACTAGTCAACGTCAGGGTGCTCGCTGTTAATGCCGTCAAACTCAATCGCCATAAATAAGGAAAACCAGAAAACATAGTCATGGGGCAATACTCAACAAAAATCCTGTCACAGGGGGGCTGACAGCCACGTAGCCAGGTATTATCACAGACCACAATGTCAGTGGGATGCATTCCTGGTCAAATGGCTGTTACTCCCAGATAAACCAACACAAATACGCTTGACAACCCCCTGTAGGCCAAAGTTTTTTCCGACTACGAATGAATGATGTAGCGCAATGTGTAAGAGGAGTTGATAGGCTATAGGTTGCTTGCACATCACATTGGCTTTGCCAGCCAGAGGTTGCAGCCTAAGGGTTCAGGGGTCTTCATGCTCCTGACCAATCTGAAACACGTTACAAATTGGTGTCCATGTTATCCACCCTCGACGATCTAAAACATCGCCTGCAAACAGCCCTTGTGAGTGCTTTTGGCCCCGATTTGGAAGGTACCGATCCGGTGCTGGTGCCGACGAATAATCCTAAATTTGGTGACTATCAAGCTAATGTGGCCATGTCACTGGCTAAGCGATTGAAAGATAAGCCTCGTGCGATCGCAACCAAAATTGTCGAAAACCTCACCCTCGACGACCTTTGCGAAGAGCCCCAAATTGCTGGGCCTGGTTTTATCAACCTCAAGTTCAAAACCACGTACCTGCAAGCACAGCTCAAGACGGTTTATACAGACGATCGCCTGGGCGTCCCCACTGCCGACCCAGTTCAGCGGACCATCGTTGATTTCTCTAGTCCCAACATCGCCAAAGAAATGCACGTGGGGCATCTGCGCTCCACCATCATTGGCGAATGTATCGCCCGCACCTTAGAATTTCTTGGTCATGATGTATTGCGTTTAAACCACGTGGGCGACTGGGGCACCCAGTTTGGCATGCTGATCACCCATCTGAGGGATGTATGCCCTGAAGCGATCACCGAATCATCCTCAGTGGATATCGGTGATTTGGTAGAGTTTTATAAACAAGCCAAAAAGCGCTTTGACGACGATGAAGACTTTAAAACTACATCTCGCGAAGCCGTTGTTGATCTCCAGTCTGGAGAGGAGAGTGCCCGAAAAGCATGGCAGCTCCTCTGTGAACAATCCCGAAAAGAGTTTCAAAAGATTTATGATCGCTTAGACATTACCATTCAAGAGCGAGGAGAATCTTTTTATAATCCCTTACTTGAAGATGTTGCCAAAGATCTTAAGTCTCTTGAATTATTAGAAGAAGACCAGGGTGCCCAGGTTGTTTTCCTAGAAGGATTTACCAACAAAGATGGGAATCCTCAACCCTTGATTGTGCAAAAGTCTGATGGCGGTTTTAACTACGCCACCACTGACCTTGCCGCTATCCGCCAGCGCACCATCGACGAAAAAGCCCAGCGAGTCATCTACATTACCGATGCGGGACAGGCAAACCACTTTGCCCAAGTCTTCCAAGTAGCCAATCGTGCCCATTGGATCCCCGCAGGTGTGGAGCTAGTGCATGTCCCCTTTGGCCTGGTTAAAGGAGAAAATGGTAAAAAACTAAAAACCCGTTCCGGTGAAACCGTTAAGCTCAAGTCCCTGCTAGATGAAGCCGTCACCCGAGCAGAAAAAGATTTACAAACACGGATTACCGAGGAAAACCGGGACGAATCGGCAGAGTTTATCCAGACGGTGTCTACGGCTGTGGGTATCGGTGCCGTTAAGTATGCCGACCTCAGCCAAAACCGCACCAGTGATTACATTTTCAGCTTTGATAAAATGCTGGCCCTCCAGGGAAATACAGCACCTTACATGCTCTATGCCTATGTAAGAGTCCAGGGCATTAGCCGCAAGGGCAACATCGACTTTACTCAGTTAGGCGATGCCTCTATTTTGCTGGAGGATGACTCAGAACTGGCTCTAGCCAAACATCTACTAGAACTTGACACAGCCGTAATGGAAGTAGCGAGAGATCTATACCCAAATCGATTGTGTCAGTATCTATTTGAACTCAGCCAAAAGTTTAATCAATTCTATGATCGATGCTCGGTTCTCCAGGCAGAAGAACCTCAGCGGACTTCGCGCTTAATGCTGTGTGATCTGACAGCTCGTACTCTTAAACTGGGACTTTCACTCCTGGGCATGCCAGTATTGGAGCGCATGTAGTCTGCATTTACATACATCAAGCAGGGGTCTAAATAGGCAAGTTCCGTGAGTAATACAGTACCTATTCTTCCATGGTGTCTGTAATTTCACCTACCGAAGATGTTGGAGATTTCAGGATCTTCTATGAAAAACCTGAAACAGCAGAACATGAGAAAAGGGGAGAAGTTATGGAGTCCGGTGCTTCTAGGAGACGCTTCTCCCCAAACTTTATACAACCCAGATGGAGGGTAAATGCTTGATATTCAGCTGGATGCTAGACCACTTACCTACGTAGATGCTCCAACCAATTACTGTTCCTCTGTAATTACTTATGCAACACTAAAGTCGCGCCGTAGTGACAGACTATTGAGATACACAATGGCATCTGATTAACCATCATGATTCTATTATCTCTCTGGTTAACGATAGAACCCATAAAGCAAAACACTTCCCAACCTAAACAACTTATTTTAAGAGACTTCAGACACCCATTAGATCCGCTTAATTGTCAAACTATCCAAATAAGCTTGAGGATTAGTAGGATCAAACTTAATGCCGTCAAAAAAGGTTTCAACACCGCGAGACGTGTCACTGGGAATATCGTCAAATCCAGCTTCCTGGGCTGCTTCTCGCCAAATATCTTCCCGATTCACCTGATCAATAATCCGCTGAATCGTATCAAAATCACTGATGAAATTCTGATGGAATCCCCAGCGTAACATCTCGGTCAAAAACCACAGATCATGACTCTTGTATGGATATGAGACATTCCCTCTGGGGTCAGTCCAGTAAAGGGGGCCAGCATTGACATCCTTAAAGTCTGCCTTAGCATCACCCATCACATAGCCACCTTCATAAGGGGGCGTGAGAATATCCACCGAGACGTTGAAATAATTACGACCAGAACAAATCTGCACCAGCTCAGGACGATTCGCTGGATCATCAGACCATTGCTGTGCTTCCATCAAACCTTTTAGCAATGCCTTTGTGGCGTTGGGATTAGCATCAACCCAGTCCGCCCGCAGCGCCAGATACTCTTCTGGATGAAATTCCCATAATTCATGGGTGAGACAAGACATAAAGCCAATCTTGTCAGCAACAATACGATAAGGCCATGGATCACCGGTACTAAAAGCATCCATCGTGCCATTACGCAGCCCTTTCACTGTCTCAACAGGGGGTACAGTCAATAAATCAATATCGTTATCAGGGTCTACTCCTCCAGCCGCAAACCAGTAACGAATCCAGAAGTCTTGATTTACATTGGGGAACGTATGGGCGGCCTTAAATTTACGGCCTTCATTGCTGGGAAAACTCTTAATATAGTCAGCTGCTCCCGAGATATCCACACCTAAGCCTTGGCCTTCATGGATACCGGAAATAGCAATACCATTGCCCTGAGTATTAAGCTGGGCCAAAACATACATGGGTACTTTTTGCCCATTGGTGATAATCCCTTCACTAATTAAATGAGGCATGGGCATCTGCCACTGACCACCGTCAATACCACCCCCTTCTGAGCCAATTGTGACGTTATTCCTTGCCGCAGCCCAGGTCGCTTGTTTAGAGAGTTCTACATCAGTCATCCCATATTTAGTGAAAAATCCCTTCTCTTGAGCGATAATCATCGCTGCTGATTCCACAATCGGAATATACCCGAGTTTGACAGCAGTCGTTTCTGGGGCATCTCTTACTGTTACAGGAATAGGCGCGTTAGCTGTTTCTGAGGGGGCGTTACCGACACAGCTTTTTAGCAGCAAAGCACCTGCTGTTGATGCACCTGTAGTGTACAAAAACTTCCGACGAGAGACCCTTTTAGTAACATCCGTCATAAATACCTCCTTTTATCCAACAATCTTGGACAATATGTTCGACGTTTGAACAGATCCAAAAATCCTTAAATAAACACATATGCAAAGGCTGCAAGAGCCTTTAACAGATCAGTAAGGGCACCCGACAATCAGATTGTAACTAGCCACCAACAGCTCAATGCAGTATTTACTACTAACAACAACTATTGAATAGACTTAAATCTATGAGACTTAAATCTTTGATATATATAATTCTATACTTAAAACCTCAAAAAACAACCTGTGTTCGTATTAATCACAAATAAATTGTTAAAACTCAATTACAAGGTTTGCTTATAGATCAATGTAAACACTTTTTGTTTGATTATAGAAAAATAAAGGTGCCACCGCGAATAAAATAGACTCTAATCTATAAGGACAAAAGATTTCATCCTCTAAAACTACGAATCATAAATAGGTTAGGAGTTACGCATTGACAAAAGTCCATCCATAGTATCAAGCGAAGGTGGCTTCTGTTGCATGGTCCAGAATAAACTGACGGATGACTGGCACAAACAACTGTCTCGATATCTCGTAACAGTTTCCAATCACCCCTTGAATACACAAGGTTTGTAACTTACCAAATGCTCGCAGTGCACAATAGAAATGATTGCGAATAGCCTGTTCATCTCGAACATAGAATCTCTCAATATTGCATACTTGTTTGATCACTCGATGAAAACACTCGATTTGCCAATGCTCGTCATGGACTTGCTTGAATTCAGCCCGAGTCAAGTGATTCAATTGCTCTAGGGTAGGCTGGTAGATGATGTAATAACGGGGTTCGTTTTTGAACGACTGACAAAACACCTTAACCCAGCCAAACTCCTTGAGATACACCACTAATCCCGATTCTGGAATCTCTAAACTCTTTACCTGCACTAGCTTGCCACGTTCCAAAGAGACCTTTCGATTATCGGCAATCCCGAATAGAAAACCCACTTTCTCGTTTCTGAGAAACTTCAGATTCTCAAGACTTGAATACCAACTATCGCCCGTCACCCAGGTCGGTTTAATACCCCACTGCTTGACGTCGAGCACCATCTCTCTGAAATAGTCGTTTTTGGTTTTACCCTCCCGTTTATCGTAAATGCGAAAGTTAACGGGATATGAATGCCCGGATAGATCAGTGTAGTACAATGTAATGAGATTAATCCCTTTGACTGTCCGTTTATGTTTGCCTGACCAAAAATAGCCCACGAAGGCACTCTTTTTCTGGTCTCGATAGGGTTTATCTTCAACGCTATCATCCACACTCAACGTGCCACCGACTAATGTGATCTCCTCTTTTACTTCGTTGAATAAATCTTCGGGTGTGTAACGTTCTCGTAATAAAAACCGATTCACACTATCGTGACTCACGTCTTCCAGGATTTCCGCTAACCGAACACAGCTGACATATTTGGGCTCTGCCATCAGGAATAAGGTGTAGAGGCTACAGTTGCAATGCGCCGTTGACGGTTTGGATAGCTCACGCATCGCTGGGTTAGACAGGAACAGATAGGGACACCTATATCACTTCATAGCTTTGCTATTTTGTCAATGCGTAAGTTCTATAGGTAAGCTCTTACACAGTCAAAAAAAGGACAGGAATGAGCGGCCACTCCCTGTCCTTAAAGTTGAAATATTTTCCAGTGCGCGATCGCAAACAAAAGAGAAATATCTATCCTTTCCCAAAGGTAGAAGCAATGCGACTAGTCTACCTGCCAAGCGGGCGTATGCTTTTGATTACTGTAATTATCAGACATGGGTGTAGGCGTTGCAGGTGGGCGCGCGAGATTAAAATGAGCAATAGATAATAACAAACCTGTACAACAGCCTAAGAAAAACAGCCAGCCGTGGGATGGATCAAAAACCCACAGAAGCTTACGATTTTGCCCATATACGTGAACAATCCAGGGTTCTGCAATAGATTCTCCCAGTTTTCTCATTACCAGTTCTCCCAAACAATAATGTAGTAACGTAAATCTCAACCATTGAGAAGTTCAACAAGATGACAAGAGCTTACTAAGTCAACCATAGGCAGGGATTACACTTGAAAACAACAATGCTGAAGGTGAAGTATAAAGATTGGACAAATGAGACGCTTTTGTTGTGAGTTGCGCCTACCTTAATAAGATGCAAGTGATGAACAAGGAATGTCAAATATTCATATGCAAATCTGCGTATAAGCGATCACTATCATTAAAGTAGGGTTCGCGATACCCTCGCTTTCTCCTAATCACATGGTTTAACTGGGCTGAAAACTTGCGACGTAACTTAAAAATAAAAGCTATGGATAACAGTGCGGATTTAATTTGTATAGGATGTATCCTGTAGCAGGTCCCTATCTTCAGAAAAATCCTGCTATGAAGCGAATTATCCTATCTTCTAGTTTAATCTTAAGCACAGTTCTCGATATCACAGGAGCGGCTAATGCCCAAGTTCCAGCTGTAGAAGTGCAAGCTTCCACTGAAACAGCCTGCTCTTCTACAACACAAGTAGAGCAGATAGCACTGAACGCCGCCAAGAATGAAGCTCGGCAAATGGCAGAGTTCACGAACGGTGGCTTAAATTATTATCGTGCTGAACGCGCTATGCATGGCGCTGCAGTCGCATCTCCCTGCGAGGTGATCGCTCCAGAAACATGGCAATTTACTATCAGAGGGGGCGACCCAACGGACGTTGTTCTTTCAGAAGAATATACAACTGTCAGCGTTGTGACGGTGCAAGGTACTGGTAGCGATCGCACAATCACCTTAGACTACAATGGCCCCATTGAAGAGTATGGCCAACAGTAGTTTTTAGCACAACGGCAGTGATCGTTTATCTACTTCAACAAGAACTTCACTGCCGTTATCTCTCACATACCCAAACAGTCAAGCATCTTTCTACCAGGGCATTAAAAACCATTTCTGCTTCGGCAGGATCTACCATAGCACCATCAGAGAGTTTCCTTTAGCCTCTTCATACTTACCTGGCACATGAACTGATCTACACCAACTTAGACAAACCTGGCTCAAGCCTTAGCAATGCTTGAGCAGTCTCTGAATCCGGCACGATTAGCTCAAAGTCTTCAAACTCAAATCCAGGCGCAACCGAGCACCCTACAAGTACGCGATCTTTGATAGGAACAGCAGCCTGCCAGTAGCCCGCTGGAATCACATGACAGAAATTCATGGACTTCGCTGAGAGTTCAATGGCATCAATGGTGGATGCACGACCGTCCCATTGGTACAAAAACACTCCTTCTCCCTGGTAAAGGTTCCACACTTCGTCATTGCTCACACGATGAAAGCGACTGACCTCATAGGGCTCCAGAGAAAAATAAATATGGGTGAGGGCAGTTCTTGTTTTATCTTCAGTATTAATGATTTTGCCAGAACGATAAACTTCTAGATAACGGCCACCTTCTGGATGTTCTAGGAGATCGATATATTTCATGGGTTACAGCAGGAAAAGGAGGTTTGAACATCGCGCGCTATGCTAGCCGTCGCACCAACGACATATCTGCGAGTATATAAAGTCAATGAATTTATCATCTATTTGCCGCCAATTGTTTGAGACTGCGTGCTATGGACTCCAATGCTTTCATGATGCGCCATATGACAACAACAAAGAAAATCACTGAGACTATGGTCAAAACAATAGGCAGAATAATATACAGAATCCAGTAGATCATAGCTGTTTTTAATCTCTATTCCTTGACTTTTCAACTTTAAGCGCTTCGCTATTTTTATACTACCTATGAGTCATAATCATGTTTCTAATTGTGGTGATTGCAGAGCCAAAAGCACATTCCATAAACAAGTGCAACACTTACAATATCCTCACCCTCTCAAAAATCGCAATCACAGTTTCTTCCCAAAAGAATCATTTTATCCAACCAAACAGGTAGCCTTATCTACAATGCTGAGGGCAACAGCTTCAGCGACCTTAATACCATCAACACCAGCAGAGAGAATGCCTCCCGCATATCCTGCACCCTCTCCAGCCGGATATAGCCCCTTAGTATTGAGACTTTGAAAATCATCTCCACGCTTAATGCGAATCGGTGATGATGTGCGCGTTTCCACACCGGTTAGCACCGCGTCATGCATAGCAAAGCCTTTTATCTTTTTATCAAAGACAGGCAGAGCTTCACGAATCGCCTCAATGGCGTAGTCTGGCAGGCTTGTACTGAGATCGCATAGATGCACGCCAGGTCGATAGGTGGGTTTAACATTCCCTAGCTGTGTGGAAGGTTTACCTGCAAGAAAGTCTCCCACCAACTGACTTGGGGCCTTATAGGTGCTGCCACCCAACTCAAACGCACGGGACTCTAATTCCCGTTGCAAGGCGATACCTGCCAGAGGACCACCCGGATAATCCTCTTCTGGAGTGATGCCAACAACAATACCGCTGTTGGCATTTTTACCGCTGCGTTCGTATTGGCTCATGCCGTTGGTAACAACACGACCAGTTTCTGAGGTGGCCGCAACAACCTGCCCCCCTGGGCACATACAAAAGCTGTAAACTGAACGACCATTGCCGCAGTGATGCACCAGCTTATAGTCGGCAGCCCCCAAGAGTGGATGGCCAGCCTGTTCACCAAAGCGACATTGATCAATCAGCGGCTGAGGATGCTCTACACGAAAACCAATGGAGAACGGCTTAGGTTCAATATAGACACCACGTCGATGCAGCATTTCAAAGGTATCACGCGCACTGTGCCCCACCGCCAGGACAACATGGTCAGTACGAATATAGTCACCATTGGCCAGGATCACCCCCCGCATCTGACGGTCTTCGATATCAAAATCGTCTACGCGGGTCTCAAATCGCACGTCTCCACCGAGAGAGAGAATAGTATTGCGCAGATTCTCCACAATCTTGACTAGCCGATAGGTGCCGATGTGGGGCTTATTGATGTACAGAATTTCTGGCACAGCGCCAGCATTCACCAACTCTTGCAAGACTTTACGACCATGGTGGTTTGTGTCTTTAATCCGGCTGTAGAGCTTGCCATCAGAAAACGTACCTGCCCCACCTTCGCCAAACTGAACATTGGACTCGGGTTTGAACTTGCCCTTGCTCCAAAAGCCAAAGGTATCCACAGAGCGTTCGTGCACCGCCTTGCCCCGCTCCAGAATGATGGGCTTAAACCCCATCTGGGCCAGCAATAGCCCGGCAAACATACCACAGGGTCCATTGCCAATCACCACAGGTCGATGCTCTAACCCCTGAGGGGCTGAAGCGACATAGTGATAGCTAGTGTCCGGCGTGGGATTCACATGGGGATCTTGCTTGAACCGGTTCAGCAGTTGCTTTTGTTTCGGGGTCTCAATGTCAACGATGTACACCAGCCGAATTTCACTACGTCTGCGGGCGTCATAGCTACGTTTGAAAACTTTGTAGCTAGCCATGTCAGCTGCTTTAAGACGCAGTTTTTTCAGAATAGTGGCCTGTAGCTCCTCGTCCGTATGGTCGAGGGGCAGCTTGATCTCAGAAAGACGCAGCATGGACAGAAATTGGGCGGGGGTCACTGTGGGTCACTGCCTATTTTGCCACGGTTGTCTGGTGATGGCGCTTTGCTCAGCCACTAGAACGTGACCAGAATCACAAAATGCGCTGGGGAATAACGATCTGAGGTTTGTATCAAATTTCACCGAACCTTTCACACACTTAAGGAGCCAACCCCAATGGCTGATTACAGACACCCATTGCCCCAGCTGTCTGACAATGTCTTTATTACGGATGGGGGCATCGAAACCGTGCTGATTTTTCAGCAGGGCTGGGATTTGCCAGACTTTGCAGCATTTACGTTATTGGATCGTCCCCTGGGGACTGAGGCGTTGCAGACCTATTTCAGCCTCTATGGAAAACTGGCTCAAACCTATGGCCTGGGTTTAGTTTTAGAGAGCCCTACCTGGCGGGCAAGCGCTGATTGGGGTCATCGCCAGGGCTATGGTGCTGCCGAGCTAGCAGATGTGAATCGACGTGCGATCGCACTGCTCGAAACCACTCGCCATGAATACGCCACTGCCCAAAGCCCCATCGTCATTAGCGGCTGCATTGGTCCCCGGGCCGACGGCTACAGCCTTGACGTCATGATGAGTGCGGCTGATGCTGAGTCCTATCATCAAGACCAGGTGGATAGTTTCCGCGACACGTCAGCAGATCTGGTTTCAGCCATCACCATGACCTACCCTGAGGAAGCCATCGGCATTGCCCGCGCGGCCCAAAACGCTCAGATGCCCGTGGTCATTTCGTTTACGGTGGAAACCGACGGCACACTACCCAATGGCATGGGGCTACGGGATGCTATTCATACGGTTGATGCAGCCACTGATAGCGCTCCCGCCTATTACATGATCAACTGTGCTCACCCCATTCACTTTGACCGTGCCATTCTCAATCAAGGTGCCTGGGTAGAGCGCATTCGCGGCATCCGTGCCAATGCCTCCATGATGAGCCACGCTGAGCTAAACGAGACCGAAACCCTGGATGAAGGCAATCCCCAAGATCTGGGCGAACGGTTCTACATTCTGAAGCAACAGCTACCGCATCTAACGGTATTGGGGGGCTGTTGTGGTACCGACCACCGTCACATTGAAGCCATCTGCAAAGTCTGTAGTCCAGTCTCAGTGGGTTGAGTTCAGTGCGTAGGATATCCGTGGTAAACCAGTACAAAGATCAATATCTATCCACCACGCACCGTGCTCACCAAAACCCTAAAATCCTTATCCCAGGAACGTTGGCTAGAGGTAACCTCCTTGCTCGGCCTGGGGATAGGGATTTTAATGCGACTTAGCCAGTACTTTAGCAATCGTTCCCTATGGTTCGACGAAGTCGCCCTCGGGCTTAACCTATTGGACCGCAACTATCTGGAATTGCTAGAGGCCCTGGATTACAATCAGGCCGCCCCACCCCTGTTTCTGTGGGTTGAGAAATTTGCCATTGATACATTGGGCAGCCATGAGTTTGCTTTACGGCTCTTCCCGTTGTTGGGTGGGTTGTTGTCCCTGGGATTGTTTTATCGGTTTACCCAACAGTTTGCGCAAGGATGGGGGCGACCCATTGCAATGTTGCTATTTTCAGTGCTGGGCTACATCGCCTACTTTGCGACTGAAACCAAACCCTATAGCTGGGATGTTGCGATCGCATTATTGTTATTCATGGTGCTGATATCCATGGATACCCTTAAACCCAGCCTCAGAAAATTATCTATGGCTGGCATGCTGGGTATAGTCAGCATCTGGCTTTCATTTCCCAGTATTTTTATCATGGCAGGTGTTGAAGGCGCTAACATCCTCACACTTCAACCCTGGAAAATATCCTGGCAATCTCTAAAAGAGTTTTTACTACGACGGATTCCTCTCTATAGTGCCTGGATAGCTAGCTTCGTTGGCCTATACTTTGGAGTGATTAACAAAGCCTTGTCAGGGACAGAGTTAGCCGATAGCTGGGCAGGCCGCTACCCTGATAATTTCTGGGATATTGTATGGCTACTAGATTCCTTTGGCCGATTCTTTTATCGCCCCCTGGGGTTTCCAAGTCCCACAGATGGTGTTGCCATGGTGGCCTTTGTGACTGGCTGTATTTTGTTGTATCGGAAGTCTAAACGTCGACTACTATACCTTGGCAGCCCATTCATCATTTCTCTAATCGCTGCTTTTCTCCATAAATATCCGTTTAGAGAACGACTGATCTTATTTTTAACCCCATTTGCTCTTATCCTTCTGTCAGAAGGAATTGTTTTTTGGTTGGAGCGATGGAAAAAAAAGCCTAGAATACTGGGCGTTATCAGCCTAATTATGGCAATAACCATGATATTCATGCCGTTACAGCGAGGTCTACGCGTTACGATAATGCCTACAGGTTTGCATTTTGATCACGTGAGACCAACGATTGAATATATTGATACACACTGGCAATCAGGGGATAAGCTCTATGTTTTGCCAGGAGCACAGCTACAGTTTAAATTTTATAATCGCCGCTTTGAACTGCCGACGTCTGACATTGTCCTTAGCCAGTTACAAAGCATTGGCATTTGGAAAGTATCTGATGAGGATTTAGAACAGCACTATAAGGAATTAAGGACCCTCAAAACAACAGAGTTACAAAACAAAAAGAGGGTGTGGATTCTGTTGGCGCGAAAACGAGACACATCGGAAGAAGCTATTGTAGAGCAGATGAACCGATTAGGATCACTGTTAGAACGGAAACAATATCCAGGTGCTATGGTGGGTCTATACGATTTTTCATCGTAGCTCTCCCATGGCACCTAAATTCTTAGACCTCACCAAAGTCGCATCTCCCATTGGCGCTATTTTATTAGTCACCGATGCCAATGTAGTTGTATCTCTTGACTACGAGGGATATGAGCAACGAATGATGCGGCTATTGGCTAAGCGCTATGGCACCTTTGATTTAGTTGAACTTAAACCCAGTGGTGAACGCTACAACCTGCTTGAACGTGATTTATTAACCCCCATTCGTCATTATCTAGCAGGGGATCTCACTGCCATTGACCCTATTCCAGTTAACCCTGGTGGCACTAAATTTCAGGCAAAGGTTTGGCACACTTTACGCTCTATCCCCGCTGGCACTGTGATGTCCTACGGAGAGCTGGCACGACAGTTAGGCAATCCAGCGGCAGTCAGGGCAGTGGGCACCACCAACGGTTTGAACCCTATTTCCATTGTGTTGCCATGTCACCGTGTCATCGGTGCAAACGGTAATTTAACAGGCTACGCAGGCGGATTAGATCGTAAACGCTGGCTCCTAGAGCATGAAGGTCTCGACATCACTCAACTCAAACAGAAAAGCCAAGAAAAACAACTTTCTCTGTTCAACAATTAATAACAGTTGACAGATTTCTCTGTTAAAACAGTGCGGGGAAAACACCAGCAGTAAGTATCCCATGGGTTTGAATAGCATCACCACCCATCGACTAATGGCTCAAGTTTCGCCCCGCTTTATGGTCAAAACCGTATGCATCAACTTAAGGAACTCTAGCCATACCGACGCTGACGTCGCCCACCGTTACAACAACCGTGTCAAATAGACTAATATCGGTGTCTCCAGGGAATGACACATTAAATGCCCCCTCAGTTGCAGGCAATGTGCCCAAGTCAACCGTCTGCTTTGCTAAATCACCACCGATGGTTAAGTATCCCTGTAGCTCACCATCGGCATCTGTCGCAAAGTCTTGAAATGCCAGATCGCCACCAACACCAGCGATAATGGCCACACCTACATTGCCGCTGGTGCTGTAGTTATTAGCTCCTGAAAAAGCGCCCATACAATACTCCTTTTATGGGTTTAAATCGGGTCCGCCGTAAAAATCCAGTAGAAATCCAATAGATATCCACAAATTTCCAGCAGACCTAAGCTTGATGCACAGTCAGATTACTAAGGTTCCAGATCCATCGCAATTAGAGCTGAGCATATAATCCCCAAATAGCCATGGGGCGCAGATAGTGACAGGCCCGAAACGTTCCCATGGCTGTAATTGCCTCTGGGGTGCGAAACTGCAAGCCATAGTTATAAATTTGCTGCACCACCGCTTCTGTTATCGCCATGGCTTGATCGCGTTTGCCCATCTGAGCCAAAAATGCCGCCACCCCAAAGTTAATGCCAGTCCAAACCTCTAACTGGTGAGTGTCGTCCGGGTTTTCTGGAGAACCATCGGGCTTGACGCCGTTGGCTGCGCCGATGGCCATCCCTAACTGGGCCGCACTAAAGAACCCTGCTTGAGAGCCTTCAAATTTTTGATTTTGTGGTGTCGAATGCTTAGCTGCATACTCATTGAATTTTACAAAACAGGCATCGTAAATCGTGTCGAGGGCAATATCGATAAACTCTTGGTCCACAATATCCGGCAAATCCATCAGGCGTGCACAAAATTGGCCGCACAGCTGATCGGCCATCACCACGTCAGAGTTGCTTTCGGAGTCTAAACGATAGAAACTGCCGGTCCACAGCTTATTTTGATAAACGATTTTGCCTTGCTTAATCCAGCGCTGATACTGGGATTTCACAATGGCAAAGCTGCCAGAAATTTTTCGATGCTGCTGCAAAAGGTCACCCATTTTGATCGCGGCTTCCAGGGCAGCTAGCCATAGCCCACCACAGTAGGCACTTAATCCCTTAAGCTGCCAGTCATCAAAGGTTTGATCCGGAGCCCCCCCATTTTCAGGGACACCGTCACCATCCAGGTCAAACAGCTTGAGATATTGCAATGTCTGAGTCACAGCGGGCCAGCATTCCGCCAGAAACTCAAGGTCATCGCCCCCGGTGAGCACAAAGGCACGGTATACCTGTAGTACAAAGTCACTGGGTAAGTCCTTCCACTGATTGCAGTCTTGGTAGCTGGTGTAGTTTGTGGCGATCCAAGGATTCTCATTGGGAGCACCCAAGTCGTGAGGGGTAGCACCTTTTAGTTTGCGTGGAGCCAAATGCTCGGATTCACCCACCGTGTAGTAATAGCCAATGATGCGCTTTTTCGGATCTTCTGTGGGGATAGCACGGGCAAAAGCTCGGATAATGGCCTTTTCGAGTTCGGGCCACAGCATCAGCGTTGAGAAACCGCCGTACAGCCGTACATCCAGACTTTCATACCAGCGGTAATCTATGCACTCCAGCACCCCAAATTGGCCCACCGGATCAATATCGCTAGCTGCTGACCATAATGTACCGCCACTGGCCATGTCGTAAAGCTCATTAAACAGAGCCATCTTGAACCAATCGGGCAGATCGGGCCGATCGAGAATTGGCTGCTGCCAGTCGATAATGTTTTGTCGCCAGGTTGGGTAATTGGCCAATGCCTCCTGGGCTAGCTGCCAGGCATTGCGGCCAGAACAATCGCAAAAATCTGTATATCGTCGATAGGCTAGCTTACCCGTTGCAAACTCAGTCACGGGTAAATCCCAAGTCAGGACAAAGGGCAGTTCTTGCGTTTCGCCAGGAGCCAGGGTGAATTTGATTGCGATCGCCCCACCCACCTGTTCGTCTTTAACAGCAGACGTTGTATCAGCAACATTACTTAACGTCCCATGGCCAGCGAAGCTTTCCCACAGATCACCGCCATCTCCATGCGGATTCCAACGGGTGTGATAAGTGATGCCCTCAGTCGCTGGCACAGCAATACAAAACTGCCCATCTCCCTCACCGGGGCTATCCGTCCAAGCCCCATCCATCACCATACCAATGGCCCGCTCATCGCTTACCAACTGATTAAAATTGCCAGCACTCTGTCGCAGCGGTGGCCCATAGTCATAAAACGGACTGCCATCCTCCCGCTGCTGAATCTCCGGAGAAGACTCAGAGTTAGTAAACCAGCCCACCATATTCTGCCAGCTCAGCAAAATGCTCAGGGTAATCGGTTGGTCGGTGGGGTTATGGGCTGTCCACACAAACACTGCCACCGGATAGCTGCTCTCTTGATAGTTATCGGGCCATATGGGCGAAAACTGCTCGCAGGTAAGATTTGCCTTGAAAACATCTGCATAGGAATACCAGCTACGGGGATATAGGGCGTTATAGGTGCCGCCCTTTATTGTTGATGTTGTGTCATTTCCCGGTTGCCCCGGAGGATGGGCAGTGCCCACGCTCCGATTTTCCGCTGGGTACCATTGCCAACGCTCTAACCCATCACCCGCCGTTGCCATGGCATAGGTCTGCGAGGCACCAGCTGCTTCCTCATAGACGGCAAACTGACAGGCCGGAAAATGCTCAAAGGTATGCTCGCCACCATCTAAATGCCACAGGTTGAAGGTGCCGTTGGGTGCCCGACCAATGCAGCCAGCCCCCAGCCCCCCCAGTGGCATGCCGTGCTCGGGACCGTCATCTAAGTTGCTAGCGTAGCGAACGATATAGGGCGTTTCCCATTGCGCACCGATGGGCCAAGTCCAAGCAACAGAGGGAATTTCAGGGCCAGGCATAAATTACCGTCAAAAACAGCAATCAGCATTTTATAGGGGGAGTGGGGAATAGGGAATAGATACTACAAAGAATCGCTATAACATGAACACAATCGAGCGTGGTTACGATAGCGTTATTTCTAAAGCAAAGGGCTAAGGCAATTTCGGCGCAAGGAGACCGCCCCTATGAAGTCCCCAAACGTTATCTATCCCATCAAAAAACCGATCAGAAGCTTGAGCCATTGGTGCATAAGGCTTTGGGATGGCATTAGTGGCAATGAATATCGCCGTGTCAGGCAATTACGGACAGCCTTAGCAGTCTCGCAACAGAAGGAAGCAGATCTAACTCAGCAACTGAACCAAGCCCA
The DNA here is from genome assembly GCF_000316115.1 of Leptolyngbya sp. PCC 7375. GTDB lineage: Bacteria > Cyanobacteriota > Cyanobacteriia > Phormidesmidales > Phormidesmidaceae > Leptothoe. The sequence continues at coordinate 4,391,140 of NZ_JH993797.1, read as the reverse complement.
AGCTCAATGTTTGGAACTGCAACAAGCCTTAGAAAATAAAAACCAGCAGGTCCATGAGCTATGGGAAGAGCTAGATGCATTGATCGCTGAAAATGATACTGAACTTCAAACGTTAAAACGAGAACTCGCTAACCAAACATCAGCCCTTAGCAATTGTCATTCCAATTTAGTGGCTGTTCAACGGTTCCAGGCAACCGAGGTTCAAGCAACAGCGCCCGTATCAAATTCTCAACCAGATACGACATCAGAAACTAATTTAGCCAATTGGAAAATTGCTTTTGTCGGGGGACACCAAGCCACTAGACGTTTCGTAATCGACACATTACACACTAGCCATGGACTGATCCATACACCGGTAGAAATTCCATCCCATCGAGAGGTGAGTACGTCTCAGAAGCAACTCAAAGATAAGCTAGCTGATTGCGATCTGGTGGTTTCGATTGTTGGATATTCCAATCATTCACTGACAAAATCCCTAACCCACCTACGGGACAAAGGAGCCCTCAAAGGCAGCATCCTGATTCCCAACAGTCGCGGTGCCACTGGTGTTGTTCGCGATATTTTAGCCTTTGTAGCCAAGCAACCAGACCCGATTCAGGAGCACACTGATTAAGGGAAGCACGGCTTCCCCAAGCCCATTATTTCAAACACCTTTTGGCTAAAGCCAACCATTGGCGACGCCCACAATTAAGCCCACTCGAAATAGTTGCCAGCCAATAAAGGCCATGAGTAAAACGAAGATGATCCGGTTGGTCCAGTCTTTTGGGGTCGGGGTACTCATGGCGGAATGGCGGAATTTTTCTTCACTATAGTGTTTCTTTTTGAAACGCGTGGGACGGCAATCGTTGAGTTTATTGGAAAGAATGCCGATCTTTTGACCGTCAACACTAGGATGAGGGACGTAGTGAGTTCTAACGCAATTCATGGCTGACACCACACCGACTTTGGCTGATTTAGACATGCATCCCTATTTAGTGGATGGTGAGTTACCACCAGGATTAGCTAGCAAAGTGGGTATCTATGCCATTTTTGATGAGGCTAAAACGCTGCAATATGTTGGCTACTCAAGAGATGTCAGTGTGGGGCTCACGCAGCATTTAGTGCGCTGTCCGCAACAGTGCCACTGGTTTAAGGTTCACACAGTAACGCGCCCTAGCCGCACACTGCTAGAAGAAATTCGGACAGCATGGCTCGGGGAATATGGTTCCATCCCCCCTGGCAACGCTGATCAGCAAATGATGTGGGAAAAGCCCATTGATGCTAAAGCCTTTATGACAGAGGTGGAACGGGATGCGATCGCAAATGCCGAACCCTCCCAAACCAACAAATTGCTCAAACAGCTCGCCCGCCGCGTTGAAGCCGACGTCAAAGCCAAAGTTGCCGACCGAGGTGCTCAGATCCCTATTAAGTTCAACCCCAAGCTCAAAGAGCAAGGTTTGCTAGCCCTGAAATGATGACTCTCCATTCACATCCCAAATGGTCCAACCTTCTTGCTGGTCCATCAAGGTGCCAGGGATGTCCGGATGCCATTCCTGGCGGGTAAGGATGTAGCCTGCACCAAACTGTTTGGCCATGTCGACTAAATCCGCCGACGTTCGTTGCATAAATAGCCCATCTAACTTGTCTTCTGAGTTTGCAGGCAATGTGCCCACCATCGTCTCTAGCCGCTGCTGCCAGGTGACAATGCCAGCATCTGTAAAAGGAAACGCCTTAAAAGTAGCCACTACAGAGCGCTGGCTATAGAAACGAAAGATCCGATCTGCGGGAGGTACCAGCACCAGAGCGTCAGTGGGGGTGCGATCGCGAAAGGTTACCCCCAGCTTTTTAACCGGGTGATCATAGAGCGGAGCAAATTTAATCGCCCGATGAACAGGCCCCAAACTGCGGTGAACAATCACACCACCCAGATTGAGACCAACAAACACAACACATACAGCCGTGACCACATAAGCCGCTGGACGCAACCGTTTCACCTGGGCAGGAAACTCCTCTAACAAGAACGGATACGCAAAGCTTAAAAACAGTGAAAAATGGAAGGAATAGGTCACCGTTAGCACAATCAAAAAGAGTGCATAATTCAGGGCTGGCCAGCGGTTAACCCGTTGGTTCACATGCTTCCAAAACGTGTCTCCGCCCGGCTTGATCAGACTTAAAACCACCACCACCAGAGTAGTCAGTCCACCATAGTTGTCGACAACAGGCGCAGCAATTAAGAGTAATGCCAGCGCCTGATTCCCTCGGCGATAGTGTTCGCTGGCATACACAGCAATAGCCGTCAGCGCCATTAGCAAAATAAACGGTGTTGTTCGCGCAAACTGCAGTTTAGCCACAGTCGCGATGGGATACACCTCCACAAACCAGTAGCCAAGAGCTAAGAGCCCACAGCCCACAAACATGGCAGAGCCAATGGTAATTTTGTGATCGGACTTTAGCTGTCGAGAGCCATATAAACACGCCAAACCTGCCACCAAAAAGTGAACAAACCGCCACCAGCTCTTGACGGAAAATTGGGACATGATGATGTGGTGGGGGTGGCGCACATAGCCATAGAGCCAAATAAAGTCTGAATTGCTGAGCAAATCGCTACTCGTATTGCCACTCAGCACCATGGGACTGTAAACCATGCCTGCCAAAACCAGCAGGGCTCCCCATGCCCCTAAAAACTGTTTGGGTCGTTTGTGCCTGAGACAATAAAAAATCAACGCCGGCGTGAACAAAACCCCTGGCAACAAACCAATCAGGAACTGTAGCAGACAGCTGATGCCAAAGAAGACATAGCCCCGTATCCACTGCTGCCTCAAACAAAAGTAAATCCCCCAAACCGCGATCGCAGTGGCATAAACACTGGGGTTCGGAGAGCGCCGAAATAAATCTGTAACCCCCACAGTGCCATCGACAACAACTAAGCCTAGAAAGGTTAAAGCAGCGGCAGCAAGTTTGGACTGCCCCAACTCTCGACCAATGGCATATAGCCCCAAACTACAGCCTGCAAATGAGATCGCAAAGTAAATAAAGCAGACCATCGGCACACTCAAGCCCAGCTTCACCGGTAGCGCTAAAACATAGTAATAGTAGGACCTCGGTGTGAACTGGAGCATCTCCTGCACATAGAAGTCCTGACTGTATAGTGTGGGGTCTACCAGAGCCATCACCGCAGGCATCTGATTAAAAACATTCTCTTTTGAGAAGTTGTAACCATAGGCCACTAAACCACTCAGTGCCATCGCCAGTTGCATCAGCACAGGAGGCGTAGTCATTGTTTTTGCGTTGGCCATCATCCAGTAGATTTTGAGGGGTCTAGCGATCAGGTTAAAACGCAATGGCATCCCTGATCAAAAAAGGAGCCGCCCCATTAGCCGCTCCCTTTTCAAAATTATTTAGGTGAAAAACACAAAATCACTGAACTAAAACGTGATTCCAAAAACGTTATCCAAAATGCGCTGCATGATTTGCAAACCGGTAACCGCCTGCCAGCCAAACAAACCCACAATAATTACGTTGAGGCTAATGTGGGTCAAACGAGCAGTTTCGCTACCACGCTGCATGTAGGGCACAAGGGATGCTGCGATCGCAATTAAACCAGTCATACTTAGACCAGCCAATAGATGGGGACCGACAAATAGCTTGCCGTTGTTGATATAGGTAACCGCCATACCGCCAATGGTACCGAGTACCATCATCGCCAAAATGATTGAACCTATCTGGTGGTGCTTAAGGGCAAATTTGCCTTTGATGAGTTCTTTCTTTGCTTCACCACTGGCGTAACGGACCTTACGGCTTTGGAAGCCCAAATACATGGCATATACAGTGAGGCCAAACAGGACCCACATCAACATTGGATGGAAAAAATTCAGATAAGGCTTAATAGTCTCAATGGTCTCAAGACTCATGGTGGGTGATCTCTTAATGCGTCATAAAACTTAGTATATTGCGCGCACTTCCATTCTGCCGTTGTATTTAAGCGACTTTCACCGAGAAAAAACCTGCATGTCACCCATACATTTGCAACCAAGACCCTTAAACAAGCACGATCGCTCAGGTTATTCCAGGGCAGATTTGGCAAAATAGTCCCATTAGGGATGTCCGAGCATCATTCTGAGATCCAATCGCTTCGTTATTCCGAGCCACCATGAAGGTCAATAAACGTTTTGCGCTGCTCTTAGCAGTGGGGTTCAGTCTTACGGTACTGCTCAGCCCAGTGTTGCCAGGTCGAGCATCAGAACGCCCTGCTCATATCATTCTCCAAAATAGTGGCAGTAGTGACACTCCAGAGCAGAGTGTAGACCCGACAGGCGAGGAAACTAGCGACGACGCCTCAGATGCTGAGACCACAGCGGAGGATGAGGTTGAAGAGGATGTCGCTGATGAAACTAGTGACGAGACCTCAGACGCTGAAACTGTAGACGAGACCTCAGACACTGAAACTGTAGCGGAAGATGAGGTTGAATACGATCCTGAAGCGGCCGCCCTGGAACAAGAAACTTGGTTTCAGCGAGAGCTGATTATAGAAGCAGACCGACTGTATCTGGCCGGTGATATTGCCACTGCCGAAGAGTACTATCGTGAAGCCAAAACGTTTGGTTGGCGCGATGATGATGATTTAGAAAATATTCCAGTCGAACCGTTTCGCAATCCTGAGCAGCTTTCCCCCGGTGGAGCCGTCTATTGGCGAGAGTCTGCCCGTGGCATAGAGGCCGGCAGAGAGTCTCAAACCCTGGTTCCCTTAGGCTTGCTTACAGAAGAAGTTCCAGCCTTTATCCCAGGTCATCTGCGTTATGCCGAGCTACTACAAACCTACGAGCGTCCAGAGGATGCTGAAATGGTTCTGGAAAAGGCACTGACACTATATCCATACGATCCTGATTTACTCAGTGCTCAGATTGAGTTGATGATGAAGCAAGAAGAATGGATTGAAGCATCGATTGCGTCACGTCAATTTGCATTATTGAATGAAGAGCATCCTGACGCAGAACACTACGCCAATCTAGCTGATGAAAACTTGGATCGGTTTAAGTCAGCCACGAATGCCAAAATTCGGAATAATGCGATCGCAAACATTTTCACTGGAGCCGCTGGCTATATCCTCACTGGCGGTCTATACGGTCCCTTTACCGCCCTCAACTCCAGCCTGATCCTGCTACAGGGCGAAAAAACTTTAGGAGAATCAGTCGCCAACTCAGCCCGCGAGCAGCTCCCCCTCTCGGAAGATGAAGAGCTTTTAGCCTATGTCCGTGGCATTGGCAATCAGTTAGCTTCCGTAGCCGGTCGCGATGATTTTGACTACACCTTCGATGTCGTTCTTGACCGAGAATTGAATGCGTTTGCCCTACCTGGCGGCAAAATCTTCGTCAATGCTGGGGCCATTCTCGACACCGATAGCGAAGCTGAGCTGGCTGGACTGCTGGGCCATGAAATCTCCCACGCCGTCCTCTCCCACGGGTTTCAAATGGTGACCAAGGGCAACCTCACCGCCAGCCTCACCCAGTACTTACCATTGCCAGGCCTAGTCACCAACGCTATTGTCTCAGGCTATTCTCGCAGCATGGAGCGACAAGCAGATATCGTAGGCACTCAAATCCTGGCCTCCAGCGGTTATGCCGCCGATGGCATGCATGGTCTCATGCTTGCCTTAGAAGAGCGCTACGGAGACCGTCAAGTTGTCCCCTGGCTTGCATCCCACCCAGCCCCCCAGGACCGCGTCGATTATCTACAAGCCATTGTCGAAAATGGCGGCTACAACCGCTATGCCTACGAGGGGGTACTGGGTCACGAAGCGCAGCAAGCCAGGGCCGAGGCAGAACTCGCTGCCTATGAAGCTGAAAACGGCGAAACCGTTGAAGATGAAACGGTTGCCGACGATGAAGAAATTGAAGAAGCCGTTGAGGACGTTCAACAGGAGCAGGAAGAAGCCATGGATGCTGAAACAGAGCCTGTCACGACAGATGAGACAGCAGAATAGGGTCTATTGGTTTCCAAGCTGGCCTACTTCACCTCACATCAGCCATGGGATAAACTGACGCTCATGGAAGCTCAGGAATTACGGTTAGCCAAATATTTCACGGCAGGCATATCCTTTTTGCTACTAGCCCTGGGAGGGAGTCTTTGGCCATTCACCTGGTGGGACATGTATTCCACTGGCGATGGCTATAGTCCCCCCACTGAAGTGAGTCGTCTTGAACTCCACGTTGTAGATATTGCAGGAAAACAGCATGTTTTCCGCCCCATGGATCTCTACACCTTGGATAACGACACCTCTAACCAAACACCTGGGCACCAGTTGATGCAAAATGCCATAGAAGGCAACGCTGAACAGCAGGCGATCTATCGCCCTTACCTGATTCAGCAAATAGAATTTGCGCTTGACACCAAAATTGAGCAGGTTGAGGCTTGGCGTTACTTTTGGCAAGTCGACTTTGACCAACAGCCTCCCATGGATATTCATCAACCGGCCCAGACTGTTCTGATTGATCGTTTTGCTGCTCATCCCACAGACTGAAATTGTCTAAGCCTGTCTAAGCCCCTATGAGATTTTTTCAGCAGCTTGAACGTCGCTATGTTCAGTGGCTCACACGCCCTGCCCAAAATGCGGCTGGACGCATGGGCCTCTATCGTATTGTTTATAGCTTTTTCTATCTCTGGTTTCTCAGCCCCCTAAACTTCTCTGAGCTGAACTTGGTGCCCGCACGTCGCTGGGACCCAACTATTTTATTGAGTGGGTTATCGCCGCTACCAGACGGCGGCTACGCTGCCATGGAAACACTTTTGGTGATGGCATTAGTATTGCTATTGCTAGGGTATAGAACCCGTCTAGCAACCCTAGGTGTTTTACTCATGGGATTTGGGTTAGCAGGGTTTCGCACTGGCTTTCTCATTCAAGAACGCACCATCGTACTCACGGTGTTTTATGTCCCTTTGTTCATGCTGTTTTCTAGATGGGGCGAGACCTACTCCATTGATGCATTACTCAAACAAAAGCGTGGGCACCCCGTCACCTCACCTCATTCATCTTCCTGGCGTTACATATGGCCAGCACGCGGGCTCATGGTGATTTTATCCATCTTATTTCTGTCGGCGGCGGCGGTGAAATTGATGGAGGTGGCTTGGCTGGTTGAGCCCCGGCTAGTGGGTGATTTTATCCTCGCCAAGGGAGTTAAAAGCCATCTCACCAATGGGTTTCCCATTCATCCATTGGGGCCAAAGATAGGCCGTACTGCTGCGCTGTCAATTCCATCCCAGTATGTGGTGCTGCTATTTGAAACCTGCTTTGTTCTAGTTCTCTTTAATCGGTTTGCCCAAGCTCTGCTCTTTCGACTAGCCCCTATTTTCCATAGTTTCAACACGCTGTTATTGGGCATTCCATTCACATCGGTTCTCAGCATGTATGCCGCTTTTCCAGATTGGCAAAAGCTGTATGAACGGTTTTATCCCAAAGTTTTAAGAATCCAGGGCTTAGACAAACTGCCATCATCACTATTGGCAGCAGGGTCAATGGGTTCAGCGTTACTAGTTGGCCTACTTTGGAATACCACCCCCATGCCTCGCCAGGTTTTTGGCCTATTGGGTTTACTCAGCTATCAAACCCTTTGGTTTGCCCTATTGCCGTTTGTATTGATATGGATTTGCAGCCCTCTTTGGCGACGTCTGCGGGGTCATCAACCCTTACCCACCCCTGAACGACTATAGGTTTTTATTATTATCCCCATTCACTAGACACACTGATAAGTATGGGTTTATTGCGAAATGTAACCTATTTGTTACCTGCGGGCTGCTCCAAGTCGATGACCTTGGTAGACTAGAATCCACGTACGATGCCAGTTTTTTATCAATTTACTGGCCCGACATCTTAATGCGGTTTCATAGCGCTTTAACCATAAATATCTTGATAGAGGACTCATGGTAGATTCCCTAAGGAAACCTCAGGAAAATACTCGATTTGATGAGCTACGGCCTGGGGTTAAGGCACCTTCTAAAGACACGATCCTCACCCCCCGCTTTTATACCACTGACTTTGACGAAATGGCCGAGATGGACCTATCCGTCAATGAAGATGAGGTACGCGCCATCATAGAAGAGTTTCGTGCTGACTATAACCGCCATCACTTCGTGCGGACCGATGTGTTTGACCAGTCGTGGGAGCACATTGATGGTGACACTCGAGCTCTATTTATTGAATTTCTAGAGCGCTCCTGTACAGCTGAATTCTCTGGATTCCTGCTTTATAAGGAGTTAGGCCGTCGTCTTAAGGGCAAAAATCCCCTTCTAGCTGAAGGCTTTACCCTGATGTCCCGCGATGAAGCTCGCCATGCAGGCTTCCTCAACAAGGCGATGTCGGACTTCAACCTCCAGTTAGACCTTGGTTTCTTGACCAAGAGCAAGAGCTACACTTTCTTCAAGCCTAAGTTCATCTTCTATGCAACCTATCTGTCTGAGAAGATTGGCTACTGGCGCTACATCACTATTTTCCGTCACTTAGATTCTCATCCTGAGAATCGGATTTATCCTATCTTTCAGTTCTTTGAGAACTGGTGTCAGGATGAGAACCGCCATGGTGACTTCTTCTCCGCCATCATGAAGGCGCAGCCCCAGATTCTCAATGACTGGCAGGCTAAGCTATGGTGCCGTTTCTTCCTGCTGTCGGTATTTGCCACGATGTTCTTGAATGATATTCAGCGCAGTGGCTTCTACGCATCTCTAGGTCTAGATGCCCGTGAGTACGATATTCACGTCATCAAAAAGACCAATGAGTCAGCTGCTAAGGTCTTCCCTGTGATGCTGAATGTAGAGCACCCCGACTTCTTCAAGCATATGGATACAGCGTCTGATGCCAGCTTGAAGATCGCTGAGATTAGCAAGAGCAATCAGCCCAAGCCTGTGAAGCTTCTACGTCAGCTGCCTCACATCGCCAAAATTGGTGTGAAAATGGTTCAGCTTTACTTCATGAAGCCCATCGATATGGCAACTACTCGTGGCGTTGTTCGCTAGATAATAGTTGCTTCAACGTTAAAAGCCGGGCTTTTTGCAAAAAGGCCCGGCTTTTTGGTTTTTGGGCTATCCATCCTCCCGATACCACAGGGCTAAGCCACCGCCTCGGCCACGGGCTGCAATGCCCGTCTCAGTTACCCAAAAGGGGTAACAACTTAAGCCGGGAAAAGCTCTACGTGCAAGGGGTTTGTCTGATGTGCTTTAGATGACCGTCTAGGCATGGGTAGCTCATTAATAGTACTGAGGATCCATTCAAATAGGTCTGGAAATGGGTGTCCAAAGAGTCTTTGAGCAGCGGTCGTGCCATCGGGACGTTTAAGGTCAAAATTGTGAATAATGGTGAGCACCTTCAAGGACTGTGCCGAAAAGCCACGATTGGCCTGATGACGTTGAGATAGATAGCCATTACGCCCCTCGACCGCCGAGGAGGTGCGTTGATACTTGGCACACATCCACTGGCACCAATGGACCCAGTATTGCCGTTGAGTGTCGTCTAGCTTTAGGGTCATGGCATCTGCCATGAGCTGATCATAGGCATCACTGGTGGCCTGTTGATAGCGTGCTTTGAGATGAGGTTTGCGGGTTTTATCAGTCTGTTGAGTCCAATACACCCAGGGCAACAAGGCAGTGAGAACCCAATTTTGAGTGTCAATCTCCTGAGTTTCAGTGGCTAAGGCCTGCATCACCCACTGCCACCAGGCATGAATCCCGTTGGCGAACTGAGGAATCTGAGCTTCAAAGGTGTCAATCGCGTGTTGCGCCTTATCCCCTCCATAGAGCTTTGCTAGGTGAGTCAGGGTCGTCAACGGAGCCGCTAACTGGGTTGTTAAGTCGTCAAACAGTTGCCATTGAGCGGTATCCAGGGTGAAAGGATGAACCGATTGGCTAATATCGGCCAAGGCGCGATGATAGGTAAACTGATCTTGTTCAAGCTGTTGATATTGCTGCGTCAGCGTCTCTAGCTGGACACACAAAGTTTGTTGTTTGACCTTGGGTTTGGTTTGGTTCACTTGCTGTTGGAGGGTGTCGAGTTGTTTTTCAACCTGAGCCAGTTGACGTCCCAATGCACTCCCGATAGGACGAGCTAAGGCTCGCATTCCATGGAACAAATCGGCCACACTGACGGTGCCCAGACCAGCGATGGCAAGTTTCACTAACGCACGAGCCCCATCACTGACCATAAAGTGGCATTCCCAGTCGGACGGATGCCACCACTGCTCTAGCTGGTGACACCAGGTTTCATACTGACGATTCTCACATTCAACTTCTGTAAAGATAAACCCACTCGCCAATTCCACCAGCACCAGGATCGGCAGTCCAAAAAAGGTTTCATCTCCCCCGAGGCAGATGCCGAGTTTGTTGAGAGGTTGACATTGCTCAGATTGAGAGACTTCGTAGGTGACAATGACGTCTTCAACACGGTGTTTCAATTGACGCAGGGCATTGGCTGAAACACCCACATGGGTCTCTAAATGAACCGACTTAAAAAACTCGCATAGGCTCTCGGCTCCGATACCGTGCTTTATGCCAAAGTGGTAGAGCACACCTAGCACCAGACGTTTTAGCCAAGCTGACCCACTCGCGGTTTCCCACAGGTCCGATTCTGCATACTGGTTGCGACGCTCTATCCCCTGCTGATGACGGTGCACACTGCTTTTACTGATGCCAAGCGCCGACGCTATCGACTCGATGCCCAGATGTGTTTCCGTTTTGATATAACCAGCCACTTTTTGGCTGCGCTCTCGTATAGTAAGACTCATCGTTCCCGATTTTGTTTTGCATCGGACACGATACACGGCTCTGAGCATTGCTGCAGAGCTATTTTTTGGGCCATCGCAATTCAATGTGCTTATTTATACGCTCTCTAAGACCTGCTCGTTTCCCGGCTTAAAGAGTTACCCCCCAAAAGTACTTAAAGAAGGCTTGTTCTTTGAGAGATTGCTGGTAGAACTCCTGATCAGCTGCCTCGGGTCTAATTCGACCTTTATATAAAGTGAGGCCACCTAACGCAATCTGGATCTGGGTAAAGTCAAATGCTAAGCACCGAGCTTTATTCCAAAATTTGACAGGGCCGGTCAGTTCAAGCTTCAACTGGCCTAGACTGACCGAATTTCTCACCAGACCTTGATCATCTGCCGTGGCTTGATAGTTAAGCTGAATCTTGATGATTTTAGGCAGATATCGGCCTGCCCCTAGAGCTATCCCTGTTTTCTGACGTGTTTTTTTGGTGCCTGTGATAAAGCATAGCCGCCAAGTGCCCACTAAGTCAGTTAAGGAATAGCTATGCTTAGTGCTCTTTTCTGTGGTTTGTAATGCTGTTACTAAGTCTGTAGCTGGGGGGAGCGCAGCAGATGATGTTCTCTGCGCTCCTGCGGCTTGATCTAAAACGGCTGCACTCTCGTTCATTTTGTTTAGCTAGGAGCTGCGTTGCCAATTTTACCCCTGACTTAGAAATTGAACGTTGTGACAAGCCCGGTTTCTAGAAAATGGTCAAATCCCAGTCAGCATCGGTTAAACCATCGGTACCGACTAATTGGATGCGGATATCAAGGTAGCGATCGCAATACACCTTACATTGCTTATAGCGTGGATTGGGGCTACCAAAAATGGCATCTTGCTCTGCATAGCCCTTGAGTAGATCAATGCGCTCTACTTCTGAAAGCCTAATCAAATCATCAGTTGATGTCGATACGGTCATAATTTTCCTGAGCATAAAAAGATTACTTCTCAGGCTAGAGCCAACTTTCCAGTAGGCAAGTGACTCTCCCAAAAAGCTTAATCTCTCAGCAAGATAAATGGCTGATCCCCGTCATATCAGACCTATTTGGTTTACATCCCTATAAAATTCTCAGCCTGCTTTCACACGACCTTGTTAAGCTGAGGCGACCTTTAAATTAATCATCTTTGCAATGGTCAGCTACCGTCTTGAGCGCATCCACCTTGAAGTTACTAACGTTTGCAACTTTAAATGTGATTTTTGCCCAGACGCCATCATGGAACGTAAGCGTGGCCATATGGACCTGAGCCTGCTTGAAAAAGCACTAGATGAGATCGCTGAACGGAATCTGGCCAAAATCGTTGCTTTTCACCTGATGGGCGAACCCTTAATCTATCCCCACATTTTCAAAGCCATCGATATGGCGTTGGCACGAGGATTAAACCTACATCTCACCACCAATGGCAGCACGTTTCACATCTTTCCCAAACATCGTCAGCAGCTAATTGCCTCCGGTATTCCGAAAGTTACCATCTCGCTACAAACTCCCGATCCAGTCACGTTCATTATTCGGGGTGCACCCCCCAAGCTCAAACCTGAGCAATATTTTGATGGCATTATCCAATATGTCAGGGCTAACCTCGCCGACTCGACATCTAAAACACGGGTACACCTAAAATTCTTAGACACTACACCACACCCATTTTTGGTACCGCACAAACAGATGCATGTGGTCGAAGGCAAAGCCCAGATGCAACAAGAACTAACCGCTTGGGCCGATCGATTACTGGACGGTTGCGATCAACGGCCCAGCGACAATGACCTGCGTCAACGTATTGCCCGCCATAAGCCAGGTCGGTGGCAGGTTATCGAACTTACTGCCAAACTTGCCCTAGAAACATTCCCCCTGGATAGCTGGGGAAATGTGGAGAGCACAGAGGTCATCCCCGCCAAGTTTGGTTATTGCAACGGTACGTCAGACCAAGCAGGCATTCTATACAACGGCACCGTTGTTCCCTGCTGCAAAGACTACGATGGCCAGATTCCGCTAGGCAATCTGCAAAATCACTCCCTCAGCGATATTTTGGATACACAGCAGCCAGCCTGCGGCCTCCGCCAGGGATTTAACCGCTTCCAAGTCACCAATCCCGTGTGTCAACGTTGCATGGGAGCGGACACATCCCAGAAAGCATTCGTGCGGCAAGTAGGTTCAGTTGCTTACTTTAAGGTATATAACCCCATCATGAAACGTTTGCAGCCAGGCTGGGGCGAAGTTTAGGGGTACGCTGAGCGTAGCTGACTTTGCAGCCAACCAGTAGCGCTCTACCTTAGAAAAGCTCGAAGCAGAGGTAAGATAGGGTGTCACTTTACTGCTTAGGTGCCCATGGGACGGCGACTTATACGGATTTTTTTACACTGGCTGAGAAGAATATTAACTCAGTTTAAAGGAGAACAAAATCGCCGTCATTATCCCTCACCCCCACAGCGACTAACGTCATCACAGCAACTCCTGCCCCAGATACCTGTGCAGGAAAATCAGCCAGAACAGGGGCTAACAGGTACAACATCGCCCATCAAACAACAACGCCAAGCTCAATCACCCAACCCAGCCGCCAACAGGGCAGCCAACTCTTCTAATTTCAGAATATTACTCAGTGACTATCAGTACTCTCCTTGTTCAGCAGTACAAAGTTTAAGCAACCAACTATCTAACCCAACGACTCAACTAGATCGGGTGCAGGATCAACCAAAGCAAACGTTAGATTCAGCAAAAACATTTTTCACTCAAAATAAGATTAGAAGAGACCAGCCACAACCCCGAGTCGTTTCAACAGAGACACCAAAAGAAGAGAGTTTACCTCACGAACATATCAGGAATTTAGAGCACTCTTCTTCAGATATTGCATTCCTCCGCGACCCAGACATTGACATCAACAAAACGCAACCATCTCCATCATTACTCGCCATAGATGCTGTTAAACAGCTAAATACTAAACAGCTGCCACAGCCTGAGAAAGCTACTCCAAAATATACTTCAACACCTACTGCTGACCCAAGAGCCATTACAAAAACGGGGATTATAAAACTATTATTCAAACTTAAAAAGAACAACCATCATGGTTATATCGCCCCCCATGATGGTTCTAGCGACATTATTTTTCATCAGAAATATATTGGCAACGAGGTATTTTGCCAACTAGAGCGGGGCATGGATGTTGAGGTTACAGCCCATATTACTGAAGGCAAGGCCTACGCAGACCACATTCGTATTCTATAGTGATTATTGAGATGCAACTTTTGTCAAAGAAATTTAACCCTTCCCAATCACTAGTTCGAGTTTTTTGAACTTAAAATTTGGGTTAGTTGTCTTTCTATTTGATTATGGTTGCCATTGCAATAGTCTATTTCTCTGGCCAAGGTCACACCCATCTGATGGCTGAATCACTTGCCAAAGGCGTAGAAGCCACTGGTGAAACAGCCCACCTGCTGCGCATTACGGGTGAGCAAATTGTGAATGGTCGATGGCAGGATGACGCCATCTTAACCACCCTCACTGCAGCCGACGGCATTGTCTTTGGCACTCCTACGTACATGGGAGGTGTAGCTGGGCAGTTTAAGTGTTTTATTGATGCCGCTAGTGCTACCTGGTTTCAACAGGGCTGGAAAGATAAAGTTGCAGGAGGATTTACCCATTCGGCTTCCCCCAGTGGTGACAAACAAGGCACATTGCTCTACCTCGCGATTAATGCGGCACAGCACGGCATGATTTGGGTCGGCAACGCAGAACTACCCAATCCTGAGACTGGTGTGAATCGCTTAGGCTCTTTTATGGGGTCTATGGGGCAAAGCTATTTGGATATGAGTGGTTCACCTGCAAAAGTAGAACCCAGTGATCTAGAATCAGCTCGCCTATACGGACAACGTGTGGTCACTTTGGCACAAAAGATTGCAGCCTGAGGGATGAGAGTTATGAGTTTTGTAGACGCTTTAGCGGCTTCCCGAAGGGTATGCTGAGTTATGGTTTAACCGTCTCTGATATTCACGAAACTGATGCAGGGCTGAACTTAAAATTCAAAATTCATAACTCTCTCAACTTTGCCCTAAATCCTTCTCGCCCTGGTCTCCCCTCAAAACCCCATCTCGTATTAACGTAGAGGATGGCACACGTATGCCATTGTCAAAAGGAGTCCATAGGATGATTCAAGCTGTACGCACCTCAGTTGATTGGAACCAGCTAGCCGAGCAGGCCCTGGCCGGTCAGATAATTGACCACCAAGATGCATTGAGGGTGCTACGGGCTGATGACACAGAAATTTTGGCGCAGTTGGCAGCAGCATATCGGGTACGTCACCACTACTGGGGCAATCAAGTACGACTCCACTTTTTGCTCAATGCCCAAAGTGGTCTCTGCCCTGAAGACTGTCACTACTGTTCACAATCAAAAATCTCATCCGCAGACATTGAAAAATATCCACTGATGGCAAAAGAGCGGATCTTGGCTGCTGCCGATCGTGCCCACCAGCTCAAGGCCGGTACTTTTTGTATGGCTATTTCAGGTCGCACGCCCTCACCTCAGACGTTTGAGAAAATTTTAGATGCAGTACAAGCGGTTAAAGCTGACTACCCAATGCGGGTCTGCACCACGTTGGGGCTATTGAATGAGGAACAAGCTCATCAACTCAAGGCCGCCGGAGTTGATCGCATTAACCATAACCTGAATACGGCTGAAGCTCACCATGACGATATCTGCACAACCCATGGCTATCAAGATCGTCTAGACACTGTAAAAGCTGTACAAGCTGCTGGGCTAACCACCTGCTCAGGCGGCATTTTAGGTATGGGTGAATCGGATGAAGATATTATCAATCTGGCGAAATCCCTCCGAGAGCTGGATGTGACCAGCGTGCCGGTAAATTTTTTGATTCCCATCGAAGGGACTCCTTTTGCTAGTCGCAGCGAGCTTACGCCTCAACGTTGTTTGCGAATCCTGTGTTTGTTCAGGTTTTTACTGCCAGCTCAGGAAATTCGGATTGCCGGAGGGCGGGAAGTGCATTTGCGATCGCAGCAACCCCTCGCCTTATATCCAGCCAACTCTATTTTCGTTGGTGATTATCTAACCACAGCAGGCCAAAGTGCCACACAAGACTATGCCATGGTCAGGGATGCAGGCTTTGTCCTAGAATCACCGAACGGCAGTCCACTGCCAGAAAATATTTCATAAACGTTAGTTGATATAAGTCGGTAAACATGGATAGAATGGTGTACCAGAAAATACACTGAACCTTATCCAAGAATTCATCAGTCCGTCAATGAATCTATGGATAACATAGAGGTTCATAAATACAGTCACTGCAACCTATTTCAAACAACTTCTGTTGCTGTCATAAACCTTACTTAAAGCATTGGAAAATACTGCCGATTCATGTGTTGTCTACAGGTATGGAAGAGGCATACTAGAGCAATGCATCTGCTGGTAGTTGATCTATGGCGTTGTTTTTAGCGCTTAAATGTCACATTCCGGCAATAGTTCGGTAGGCAAACAAACTACTCACATCAAACGTAAGCACAACTGCTATGCCTCGTCGTATTTTTATTGGTGATATTCATGGCCACTATGACGGTCTAATGCGACTGCTGGAAGCCGTGGATCTAAATCTCCAAGATGAGGTTTACTTTGTCGGAGACCTAATTGATCGGGGTCCTCAGAGCCGTCAAGTCGTTAATTATGTGCGTGACAATGGTTATCGGTGTGTGATGGGTAACCATGAGCAATTACTGCTCGAAGCCTTTCCCCACGGAGAAGCCCATATGCCTGCATTCCAGGGATGGCTTTACAGCGGCGGACAATCTACTCTTTCTAGCTACACCAGCGTTGACGACTTATTTGACCACGTCCACTGGATTAAAGACCTACCGCTCTATATGGACCTGGGAGATATCTGGCTTGTGCATGCAGGATTAAATCCCCAACGCACCCTAGAAGAACAAACAAGCCATGAATATTGCTGGATTCGCGATGGTTTCCATAGCCACAAACAACCTTATTTCCCAGATAAGCTAATTATTACGGGCCACACGATCACCTTTACTTTACCGGGTGTCGAACCTGGAGAAATTGCTAGAGGTCCTGGTTGGTTGGACATTGACACCGGGGCTTATCATCCTAAAAGTGGCTGGCTCACAGCGCTAGATATGGATGGCTCGATGGTTTACCAGTTCAATGTATTCAACAATATGCTGCGCATACGCCCGATTCACGACGCTGAAGCAACGGTAGAACAGCATAAAATTAAACAGCGTTCTAGTCAGTTGGTAAATTCCTAGAATTAATATTCATAAACGTACGAGAAAGGCTGTCACGACGAATTGGCTTACTTAAATAGTCATTCATACCTACCTTGAGACAGTAATCACGGTCTTCAGAACTAGCATTAGCCGTCATTGCAATAATCCAAGGCTGAAGAATTTTCTGGCCCAGCTGGCGAATGCGACGAGTGGCTTCTACACCACTCATTTGTGGCATGCGCATATCCATCAGGATGACATCATAGTCTCCTTGTTCCACCGCTTCAATGGCTGCTCCACCAGTGGCGACAGTATCAGCCTGGTGTCCTAATAATTGCAACATGTGTTGAGCAACACGCTGGTTTACTGGATTATCGTCTGCAATCAGAACCTTCAGTTTCATTAACGATTGATCACCATTCTCAATACACTCTGAGGAAGAATTAATCACAGGTGCAGGAACCGATTTAGGATGAATGTGCATCAGTGCACGATATAAGGCTGCCTGTTTGATAGGTTTCCAAACAATTGCTATGTCAGGTTGTTCTTCTTGACTGAGATTCTCCTTGAGATCTGCCAGTAAAATCAGAGGCATGTTAGGTTTATCCATGGCCTGCCGCAACGATTCGATGGCACTAAACCTATCAATTTTAGTAATTGCAGCATCTAAAATCAGGCTGTCAAATTGTTGTCCTTGCTGAACTAGTAGTAAGGCTTCAGCAACGCTGCGGCAAAAGACAACTTCAATATCTAAAATCTCTAATTGCCATCCCAAACTGGTACGGCGAGTGATATTTTTATCAATCACTAAAATACGTTGATCAGCCCAATTAGCCAGGGCTTCAGGCCGATCTGATTGAACCGTGACAGGATCAACATGGGCTCGAATCGTGAAGAAAAACGAACTCCCTTTGTTAATCTCACTCTCAACCCACAGACGACCACCCATGGTTTCCGCCAGACGCTGGCTAATGGTCAACCCTAGACCAGTACCGCCATATTTACGGGTAGTCGATGTGCTTGCCTGACGAAATGGCTCAAAAATCTGGGCCAGTCGATCCGCTGGAATACCAATACCCGTATCTCGCACAGTAAATAGCAACAGTACGGATTGAGTAGCAGGATGGGCACGACGGATAACCGGGACACCCAGATCATCGCTAGGGGCTAACTGCACCATCACAGCCACCTCACCCTTGTCGGTAAATTTAACCGCGTTACTGAGCAAATTCAATAAAATTTGTCGGAGTCGAATGGGGTCGCTAATAATAACAGGTGGTGTTTCAGGATCCACCATATAGACAAGATCTAAGGGTTTGTTAGCAGCACGGGTAGCTACTATATCCAAACTCTCTTCCATAGAATTGCGAAGATTGACTGGATGTTCTTCAAGTACCAGTCGCCCAGCTTCAATTTTAGAAAAATCGAGCACATCGTTGATCAACGCCAATAAGGCTTGACTGCTATTCTGAATCGTCTCACTAAACTCTCGCTGTCTAGGATCCAGGTTGGTCTCTTGCATCATTTCAGAGACACCGATGATGGCATTAAGTGGTGTACGCAACTCATGGCTCATGGTGCCGAGGAACTCATTACGAGCTTGCAAAATGGCACTACTACGCAAGCGATCGGTAAATACAATAAAACTTTCGGTCAAACCAAGCACCAGCATAGGCGCTACCACTGGCAGAGCATAATTTTGGTATATGGCTAGCCAACAAATAATAAACCAGCTAGCTGTACCAATAATCCAGATACCTAACTGAGGTAAAAAAGAGCGTCCCTGCAATCGCCAACTGATGATGGGGCCAACCAGCATCAGCACAGCGGCAACGAAATGGGGGTTGACTGTTCTTAGCCAATTCTCCTGCAAGAGATTATGTAAAGCAGCGGCATAAACAAAGGCACCTTCAACAGGAGTATCTTTATCAAAGGGTGTGCGAGTCCACCGGTCTAGACCAGTGGCCATATCACCGATGATGACAATCTTATTATTGAAGTCATCCGCAGGGATTTTCCCTTCTAAAACATCGATAAAACTTCTAAAGGGAAGATCCGCAACAGGGGCTGGCCAATTAAGCAGCATTTTCCCCTTATCAAATAAAGGAACATCCAGAATATCTGTTGTCAGACTGTAGGCTTCAGCTGTTGCTGCTGCTAAAGAACGGCTGTCATTAATGTGTAATCTGTGGCGTCGTGTGACACCATCAAAGTCATCACTGTAGTCATCAATGTGGCCGCTTGCGATCGCACTCTTATACAGCAAATCATGTGCCTGTAGAATTTGCCCCGCCTCATCCACTGTCTCAGCTAAAACAACGCCCTGATGTTTTGCCATCACCTTAGCTAAGGCAGGATCATCCTCGGTCTCTTCCGGCATCAACACATCAAAAGCAACCACTCGATTACCGCTTTCTACCAAAAACTGCAGCAACTCAACATAGTGAGCGCGTGGTAGTGGATGGCGTCCTAACTCCTTTAACGTGCGATCGTCAATGCCAATGACGATGAGTTCATCACTCCACGCCCTTGATCCACGTAATCGAATTAGCACATCGCTTGAAATATTATCAAGCGGCTTGATCAGCCCTAGGTAGGACAATGAGACAACAAAACTACTGACAAATAACCCTGGCAACAATGGCTCACATCGCCGCAAGAGTCTCAGCCAGTTAGGGGACCACCAACTCATAGATTTGCGTTTTGCCAAGGGGAGTAACAACAGTCGCCTCAATACGTCGATTAGCAGACAGAGGCAACTCTAGTGCGAAGTTCCCCTCAGTATCGATCTCTTGAGTTTCTTCCTCAATCACCAATAAATTGACAGGAAAGGTGTTTCCTTCTACGACAACAATTGATTCATCCTCACGCCGCTGACGTTCCAACCTTAAAAGGTTAAAATTAGGCTCTTCAGTAATAGGTACTGGTTCAGAAGGGGGTTCTCCCGGAATCGTAAAATTTTGAAATCCAGCATTTACGGGGACCGATACCCCTTGGGCTTCAGAAGCCACACTACCCTCTTCAACAACAAGGGACGACCGGCCACTGGGTTGAATTGCAATACCAAAATCTGTACCTCGCACTCCATTGATACCGGCTGGGGTGCGAATCTCTAAACGAGAATCAGGATTAGTAAACGGCCTTACAAAGACTCTGGCCTGGCCGCGACTGACATCCAGTTCTGTAATTTTACCGCCCCGTGGAGTAGTGTAGAACTCTGTAATACTAAGCAATGTATTTTCAGAGACACTAACAAAACCCACTTGAGTATCGACGGCGAGTCGGGCGAGGGAACCGGCTCCTGTACGTACACCATCACCCACTGCCCCCAAACGCTGACCGGATTGAGCACGTCCCCATTGACTACTCTGTCGAACATCGACAGTACCGCTAAAGCTACGTAATTCTAGCCAGCGATTTACGCGCACCGAGAGAGGGCGAGCATCTGTTTTTAGGGAAATACTCGCAGCGACCACGACGAGACCGGTAAGTATTACCAAGCGACGTGGGCGTAAATAACGAGATAACATGTTGCGATTGAGCCCATTCATCCTGTTAGGTCCTTCCATACATGATGTGTGCACAGATTACCAACAAACAAATCATGGCACGACTGTTTCGCCGTAATCTTAAAGGTCATGACAATGGCCTGTGGATTCAGGCCATTTGGCCGAAACAGTTGCTATTAAAAGGCATAAGCCACCTGTCACTAGAAACACCACCAGGAATAACGCTTATCGACCCAATCGGGCACGATGAATTATTTGGACATCGAGTGATAAAGACTCGTCAATGGAGTCAGCCAGTTCTTTTGCATCTCTGTAGTTGTCAAAAGATGCAACATGAACATAGCTACCTAACCTTGAGGATGTCAAAAATGCGTCAGGAATACAGGCACGAATCGTAGGCAAGCTTTCTTCAAGATCATGGGTCAGCAGAACAATATAGGGCCGACTTGTAACATGGCCAATCACAATTCTGTCGTCATTCTCAAAGGTATTGAACTCTTGAGGAGAAACTAAAAAGTCACAATCCTCAGATTGAGCCGATACCCCCCCCATCGACAGCACCAGAAATGTGCTTGCTGTCGCCAAACAACACATGAACTTTTGAAAACTGTTCAAGCCTGTATCACCAAAGCGAAGAAACACCTAAATAATAACCAAATCAGGTGTCCTCACTTCTATAAAAATCCTGCAGAAGCAACCCTGCTTCATATTCGGAGGGGGCAAACTATCCCTGTTTAGACATTTCACGGGTTTCTGCCGATAATTTGCCGGATGGTTTGGGGCTAAAGACATGGGCTGCGGTCAGGTGATGACTTGTCATCAATGCTTCTGTCAGCCGCCGATGCCGCAAACGAGTTCTCGCTTGTGTAGGGAGCGGCAGGGAGGATATCACTGCTTGAGGTTCCGAGGGTTGGGGTTTGACCGTTGGTGGTACCTTAGTCATTCCGTTACTCACCCCTGCGGCAAATACCAAAACCACTACCCCCATAGTGAAGGACTGGAGTACTTTGTCCAGCCGAAAACGGCGAAAACAGGCTATCCACGACGCCTTCTGGTCTGTTAATGGGGACATGACTTTATCAAGCTATTTAAAATAAAGATGCTGATGAGCAAGCAAATAGTGGCTGGAACTGTAGGGCTCTATCAAGACTATTACAAAATTCAATGTTTTGAATTATAAACTTGCATAAAGTCATGGAACTTCGTCAATATCGAATCCTGGGATCGACATAGGCATTGAGGATGTCAATGGCAATACTGACGAGGGCTACAATGGTGCCAAAAAATGTCATCAACCCTTGCACAACTTCATAATCTCGTTGAGAAATAGCTTCAAAAAATCGATTGGCCAGGCCAGGCCAGGAGAAGGTGACTTCGGTCAGGACGGTACCCCCCAATAGGGACGCAAAGGTCAGCCCCAGAATGGTAATCACAGGAATCAAGGCATTCCTGAGGGCATGGACAGTGATGATGCGAAATTCGGGAATGCCACGGGCACGAGCCGCTTCCACATAATCGGCCCGTAGAGTCTGCTTGAGGTTGACTCGCACCATGCGCTCAAAAACACCACTAATCAAAATACCGAGGGTCAGACTGGGTAAGGCCAAGTGATATAGAGCCGTCCCAAACTGAGGCAGATTGCCATGGAGTAAGCTATCCAACAGATAGAGGCCCGTAGGCCCATCGGGAGGGGTTTGTAGAAGGGGAAACCGAGTGCCAATGGGAAACCAGCGCAACTGCACGGCAAATACCAGCTGTAGAATCATGCCGAACCAATACATGGGTGTGGCATAGGTGAGAATGCCAAATAGCCTGCCACCTGCATCAATGGGCGTATTAGGACGTGATGCCGCAATCGAACCTACGGTGATCCCCACAATGGCGGCTATGGTCAAGCCACAAAATGTGAGTTCCACGGTGGCAGGGAAATGATCGCCGATGATTTGCCAGACGGTTTGGCCCTGGCTAGCAATAGAGCTACCTAAGTCAAAGCGCAGCAGGTGACCCAGGTAATCTAAGTATTGAAAGAATAGGGGCTTGTCGAGGCCAAGTTGCGATCGCAATGCCTCTTTGGCCTCAATCGGTGCCCTGGGTCCCAACAGCGCGTCCACCGGATCTCCAGGCGTGGCCCGCATCAGCAAAAACACCACCGTTGTGATCGTCCAGATCATCAACGGTGCCAGCATCAACCGCGACAGCACATAATAACGCAGCGCATTAGCCCGAGATGCCATTTATTTCCCCCATATCTCACGAATATTAATCCCCTGTAGGGGATTGTCCAAAATTATTTGTTGATTTGCCACAGCAAAAATTGCTGGTTTGGCTCAATGGCTACACCATCCACCCCTGAAGCTGTAAAGACATAGTCCTTGTTTTGCCAGAGTGGAATATAAGGCACATCCTCTACCATCACCTGCTGTAAGTCTTTAAATACATCACTACGAACCGATTCATCCTGCTCTGCACGTTGCTTAGCCAGCAGATCGTTGGTCTTAGTACTGTAATAAAACGAGCCGTTCCCCTGGGTTGCACCTTTTTCACAGAGCGTTTCTTCAGACCCCTCATTACAGCTGAGAAAAGGCTGCACAAAATTATCCGGGTCAAAATAGTCTGGATACCAGTTAGATAAGACACTGGGATAAACCCCTTTCTCCACGTTTTCCCACAGCGTCGCTGACTCAGCCGTACTCACTTGCACAGTCACCAGCCCTGACAAATTAGACTCAATCGCTTCTTTTAAGGTGTTAGCCACCACACTACGGGTGGTTGAAGCAGTTGGATACCAAATCTCAAATTCCAGCGGATTCGCCGCCGTAATCCCCGCCTCTTCAAGAAACGCCTTGGCCTGCTCATAGTTACCATCGCCATAAGCAGTTTCAAACACCGGCTCATGTACGTCAAAACTCTTGGGGATCAAGCTATAAAGAGGCTCTGCCTGGCCTTGAAAAGCGCGGTCGTTAATGAGATTACGGTCAATCATGGCGGCCACCGCTTTGCGCACATTCACATCATCAAAAGGCGCAATCTTTTGGTTCAGCGACATATAGTTAACGACGGTTGACCCCGCCTCAATCACATTCCAGCCCCCCTGATCGGCCTCACGTTCTAAGGCCGCGATTTGCTCAGGGTCCAAGGTTTGATACGCCACATCTAAACCACCAGACCGAAACGTGTTGTAGAGGTTCGCTGGACTTGTGAAAATTTGAATATCAATCCCGTTGTTACTGGGCGCTTCTCCCCAGTAGTCTGGGTTAGCATCGAGCTTAATCACATCGCTACTAAACGACGCCAGCTTATAAGGCCCCGAACCGATAAATTCTTCAGGCTTAAACTGTCCGTCGCCAATGGTGTAAGCATCTGGGGCGATTGGTGTCACCCCCCAAAATGTCAGCATTGCCGTAAAGGCAGCAAACGGCTGCTGGAGAGTAATCGTCAGCTCATATTCACCAGTCGCCTCAACAGTCTCAATTTTTTCCGACAGTAAGAACGCTGGACGACCGCCATTCTCCATAAACCGCTGGATAGAAAACGCCATCACGTCTGCGTTAAATGCCGAACCATCGTGTAGCGTTACCCCTTCTCGCAACGGGATTGTATAGGTAAGACCATCATCACCGACCGTGGGCATCGCTGTTGCTAGCTGAGGTTCTAACGTGGTTGTCCCTGGAGCATAGGTATAGAGGCGATCCCCGAGGTTGTATAGCAAAATGCCAGGAAAAATTTCATAGGCATCGGCGGGATCTAACGTACGCGCCCTAAGGGTTGTTCCAATGGCCACACGATCAGCTGGTGTGGTAGCAACCTGAGTGTCACCGCCACAAGCCACTGCCAGGACCAGACACAGGCTAAAAAGACTGATGTAGTAACCCAGTGAGCGCAGTGGTTTTGACCAAATTTGTTGACCTAAGAACTGAACCGACATAAAGGATCTCCGATACGCGATAAGGGACCGCAGCAGCTGACTTGCACTATGCTCTCGCAGTAGGCATGATGCAAGGGCAGCCCATGGGTGCTAGTTTTACCATTGTCAGAGGCCGCAAGCAATTAAGTAGGTGACTAAAGACGCGATTATTACTTTCGACCTAGCAGCATTACTGACCCACTATGGCTAGGAGCCTCTTCCATGAAGACCACAAGTAAATTAGGCTTTCAACCCTCAGGAAGGGTTTATCTTCTCATGGCCATTGCCATCTTTGGTGCGGCCAATGCAGTCACTCGCAAGCTGACTGAACTGGGGGCGATGAACCTAATTGATGAACGTAACCCGATCTCATTTTGCAATGTATTGTTCGTTGGCAATTTATGCGCCCTCATTCTGTTAGCCATTACCTATGGTCGGGAGTGGCGGAAACCAGCATTGCAAAAAATTAAGTGGCAAGACTGGCTCTCCATGACTGTCGTCGCGATCTTAGGAGCCGCCATTGTACCAACACTTATCTTTACGGCACTCGCGATTACTCCGGTTAACAATGTGATTCTGATCAGCCAGATTGATACGCCGCTGGTGCTGGCATTGTCGGTTTGGGTGTTGGGCGATCGGGTGAATAAATGGGTGGTTGCTGGAGCCGTTGTTTCTTTTATTGGGGTTGCTCTAACCGTATTGATTCAGCCTCCTGGCACTGAAATGGTTTCCATGGGCATGGGGATGGTTTTAGGCCGTGGCGCTCTGTTTACATTGATCGCCGCTGTGATCAAAGCCGTGGCGAACCTGATCAGCAAAATTAGTCTGCGTGAGATTCCATTGGGAATTTTCAGCGTTTTTAGAATGTTTGTTGGAACGGTTTTCTTCTTTGCAGCCACCGTAGTTCTCTACGGTCCTGAGCATTTTATGGATGTAGGTTCACCTTTTTTGTGGCAGTGGATGCTGTTCTATGCCGCCATCATTGTTGTGGCGGGTCAGTCATTTTGGTTTAACGGTCTGAAACGTAGTACGGCCAGTGAGGTCTCATTTGCCACTGCATTTAATCCGATTGTGGGCATTCTGTCTGCATTTATCCTGCTAGGTGAGGTGCCCACCCTTGGACAGTACTTGGGAGGTGGTGTCATTCTGTGCGGCATTGGATTAAACCAAATTGGCGTACAGCGATTAAATATAATGCGTCCTTCTCAGCGACCCAGCACTAAAGAAATGAGCGAATCCGGTGGATTCAAAGGTGTTTAAGCACGTTTGTCCCCAGGGCAGGCACAAGGCCAGCTCCTACCTAACCCATGCAAGATATCCATGCACTATGGTGCAGGCCATTGAATATCTATCTGTTGCACATACAGGTTCTCAATCTTTAACAGCGGCAAGGTGGCATCATCATCAATGCCTGAGAACAGATTCAATGTGAACTGATAGCGTCCTTGATCTTCTACCGGGCGGTTATCCTGTCGCCAGCGTTCGATTTCGGTGGCGAGGTCTGTGACTAGTTGTGAGGTGATGGTTGCATTTTTTGCGATCGCAACCCTCGGCGTCAGCAACACCGGCACTGCCGAGAACAGCTGCTCATCACCCACCGTCGCCATGGCAAAGCTGTAGCGACAGTCCAACCGCAAACCATAGGGCTGGGGAGCTGAATCAGGTAGCATCGACTCAAATAACCGCTGCAAATGAGTCAACACCGGCTGTTGAGGCGTATCCGAGAGGTCTGCAATGTTCCACGGACGATCATTCACCAACAGCGGTGTCACCCAGTTACTAAAGCGCACCTGGGGCGTCTGGAAAACAAAGACAGGATTGGTTGACGCATAGGGCACCAGTTGACGGTTACGGGTTAGCCAGATCCCACTCCAGGCATTTTGCTGGGCTAAAATATCGCGATCTTGAATGATCAGGGTGCGATCAGGAATCGAGGATTCTCCATAGACCGGATCGAGGGCCGCTTCCTCCGGCGATTTTTCTTCAAACCGATAGAGCTGCTTCTGGAAACCAGACACAGAGTCTTGCCGTTGAGGTGAATCATCGAATTGTCGATAGCCCGGCAGCAGCACCTGGGGCAGCAGGACTGCATCAGGTGCCACAATGGTCATCTCCTTGATGGCAGGTTGACCAACAGGTACCGGAGGCTCCTCCTCGTTAATGGTGTAGTCCACACCTGTTGCCACAATGCTGCGCTGCACGGGTTGCCACTCTCTCCAGGTAGCCGCCACCTGGCCCACTAATTTAGCAAAGTCATCCACTGCTTGGGTTGTCTCTTCGGCTAATGCGGTTAATTTTGCTGGGGTATCAGCTTCAGCTAGCTGATCAAATGTGGCCTTAAGGGCTGGATATTTCTGATTAAACCGCACCAGCGCATCAAATAAAGTCTCGTCGTTACTGTCCTCTGGTAAACCTAGCTGTGTCGGGCTAGGTAACCCTTGCAGGTTATAGCGCACATCACTTTCTAGACTATCCTGAGCCACATCCAGATGCTCATAGGTATAGACATACTGCCATTCACGCACTTTCGCTAAATCGTTGCCGATGGCATCCGGATCTAACTCAGCCTGTTGCAACACCAGAGATGGTGGGATGGGATAGGTACGTAGAGGAATTGGAATCTGCACATGACCGAGGGTATCTGGCTCATCGGGTTCAATAAAGCTGAGCCAATCAGACGACTGATACCCTGCTATACCGGGAACAGGTTTGATGTTGTATTCCAATTCATTCCGGTTGAACGTCAGATTGAGTTCAATATCTTCATACTTTTCAGGATTTTGAGTATTGAAGAAAAACGTCAGATAGGTTGTTTCTTCTAAAGAGACTTTAGTTGGAGATAGGGTGAAATCGAGGGTGGAGAGATCGGTAATCTCTGCTTTTGTAGTGGCATCACGGGCACTCACCAGAGTAGGCTGCCCCGCCAACCGTACTGGGAATTCACCACCATCAGGCAACCTGTTTGCCACGGATAGGCCATATTGCACAATGGTTTCAATTGCATAGGCTTCAGCTAAATTGATTCTGAGTTCTTGGTTGAGAGCATCGGCAGCCCGTTGCTGACGGATATCATTATCGGGAAGACTCGGCTGCAATAGAGAAACAACTTGGGCACTGATGGCATCTGCCAGGGTTTCTTTGGCTATTAACACCGCATCCACGTTTGTTGAAGTTGCGTCACTCAGACGCACAGCAGGAATAGAAACTTCGGGCGACAAGAAGTCTTCCACTGCCTGCAGACAGGTTTGCCCCAACAGGTTCAAGTCAATGGCATCAAAGCGTTTATTATCAGGCTGATAGTCGGCGCGATTACGATCTGCCTCTGTACTAATTTTGAGGTCAACGGTGCCCGCCATCAGGGTATTAGCCAACGGTGCGGGGGCAAAGAAGAGGGGATTGCGATCTTCATCAGCGGGTTGCGACTCTAGATTGGTAGGCTGAATCGTATAGGTGAGTCCTCCAGGGCCGAGGCGCACGGCCCAGATTGATTGGCTGGGGTTATTGGGATCACCGGGGAAACCAGGGTTACGGTTATCGCTAGTGGCAAGACGCAACCCAGAAAATGCGGCTTGAAAATCTCGGGCAAATTCTTGCAGAGATGCTGACCGAGTATCACCATCATCAGTATCGGGAGAGAGAGAGGCCGTGGATCGCTGCACTAGGTCAGGATCAGGTAGGTCCTTGGCAACTAAAACATCATCTCGTTGCAACGTCACTTTGACAGTGACTGGAAAGATTAGCTGCTTGGGATAGATAACAATATTGTTATCCGTGGGTAAATCTAGCGTTATGGGAATTTGTTGGGTGTAAGGCGGCTTAATGAATGGGGCACCTATTTGGAGAATGGGAAGGGTTTGAATTGCGATCGCAACCTCCGCCAGAGATACAGTGCGATCTAACCGTTCTCTCAGCTGTTGCACCCGAGTTCTGAGCTGGGCATTGGCGGGGTCAGGGGCACTAGCCAAGGCTGCCAACAAGGATACTCGCACCTGTTCAAACAGCTGCGTGAGACTGTAGAACGTCTCATGGTCACGGGTTACCGGCACATTAGCCTGATTGTGAAATGGCTGCAAGGCCGCATCTAAAAACGGCTGTACATAGGTCTGCAGTTCAGGGGTCGTATTCTCAACTAAGACAGACCATGACTGGAAAGCCGGTAATAGCGACTGCCCAGGCTGAATTAACCCGGATAATGTTTGGTTGGTCGTGACGAATGCCGCTAGATCAATCTGCCGATTGGTGCTGGAGGATGGCTGCAGGTTACGCACAACTGCGTCCAGGGTGGGCTCAGTAATAGAGGAGAGACTGGTTGATACAGACGCATTTGGAGCAAGGGTGAGTTGTGCAGGAATCGTCAGCGTTGTTGTTGTCTCTAAGAAAGCATTTGTGGCCAGAGCGATGTCCGTCACTGTTAGCAGCTCGGCATCTAAGCCAATATTGAGGGTTGTATTCTTAAAGACAGCTTGGACTTTGTCTCGGGTGTGGGCTAACGAGTCGGTGCTTCGCCAGGTATACGTCAGGGGCACGGCAAGGATAACCTGATCATCGAGATAATTACCCTTGGCCTCTAAAATCGGGATCAAGGCCTCAACGGTGACACCAAGGGCACTCGCAATTGCTGCAAACGTATCCCCTGGGAGGGTTTCATAGGTGTGGGTCTGGCTATTGATCGACAGGCCATCTCGGACTAGACCCGGTGTATCACGATGACGTTGGGCAATTTGAACCACTTTGGCACCAGTGGCCGCTTCAGTAATGTTGGGCAGGGAGGCGGTTGCGATCGCGCTTACACTATCAAAATCTCGCAGCAGTGCCTCAGCTTTCAGAGCCTCTTGCGCAATTGTCCGCAGACTATCGTTAAGAACAATATCGCGTTCGATGGGAATCTCCAATTGAGTGCCCGCTGACCACAGACCGCTCAGCTGCTGATTTTCTTCAGCTAAATCATCTACTGACAGTCGAAACGTGTTAGCTACAGTTGCCAAGGTCTCATTGGCACTGACAGTGTGGGACTGCAGCGCCAGGCCTTCTAAAGTGACGAGATAACGATAAGCCATCTCCACAAAGCCGAGTAGCACTGCTTTATCCACAGATTTTTGAACGACATTGGCACCCTGTAGTAGCACAGATGTTTCAGCTGTTGCCGTCACATCAGCTTGATGAATCTGATAGTAAATCTGTTGGTAGGTCTCACGCGCTGCAATCGTCTTACGTCTGATCTCTTCAAACACATTACCGGGGGTGGAAATATAAGGGCTAGAGTCTAGCTTTAGCGATAACTCCAGATGGACCTGTTGCGGAGAAATCACCTTAAACCGATAACGTTCCACCAGCGATGGCCACTGATTTAGCCCCAACAGTGGATCAAAATAACGGACGGGCAACTTAGAAAAGTTAAATTGTTTGAAAATGTTGCCATAGAGATCGCGCCACTCTAACTGTGGTTCTACAACTGCCTGGGCTGATACACCTCGATAGGGATTCATTACAGGAGATGGCAGGGGTGGATTGGCCATTCCACCCTGGTCAGTAGACAGGGTATACACTGGCAATACTCGCTCATATTGCCATGGATGGTTGGCATCTTCAGGATCATCGCTAGGCCCAATGGGTAAGGCCTCTGGCGTTGCTACAAATTGTCCCGGTTGTTCTAATAGTCGATAACCCAGGAGCTGATAGAGATTTTCCAATTCATCATTGGCAGTATCATTGTTAGGCTGCACTGAAACATTTGGACGCGTCAGCTGTATCCCTAAATGACCTGCAGGCATTTGCAATACCTGTATGGGATCGCGCTCATCACCACGGATGGCCAACAAATCTACTGATTGAGCGGTGGCAATGTCCACACAGTTGTGGAAACGAGCAGCCTCTTGTGTGAAACCCGTCACACGGATCACCAACACCAAATCCGCTGTTACCCCATCCGTAAACAAATTTTCTGGTAACCCAGCCGCACCCAAAGGTCCATAAATCAGGTAATAGCCCCCTGAATTAACCGTGCTGCATTCCCACAGAATTTGTAAAAAGTCAGCGCCATCACTGTCACTGTCCGCCGGTAAGGTGGCTTGATAGGTGGTTCTCGTTGCAGCTGTACTGAAGCTTCTAGCTGTTGCAATTGTTCCCGCCGCTTGACTGCGAGTGGAAAGATTAGCTTTTAATAACAACACATCACGAGTCGGTTGCACGAGTTGTGCCGTGTCAGCCTCTAGATAAAACAAATCAAGGTTGGGGGATGCCCCTGTGGCCCGCATTGCTTCCAGCAAATCTTTCCCAACTTCATCAGAGCCTTCTAGCTGGTAAATGTTATCTCCTGCCAGTCGACGTACGGTTACCTTCACTTTGGTTGACCACTTGACCCTATTACGCGGTAGGGGAGTGGCCGTTTTGTCTGTCGCATCGGTCAGACTGAAGGGGATAGTTGATAGAGGAGCCGAGTCAGGTAATAAACCTCGTTCATAGGTCAGCGGATCGGCTAGATAGGCACGCAGATCTGACGGTAATTCTCGCAATTCGCCTACTGCCATTGGGCTCCGCTGACGTAGGGTATATTGACGTTCTACAGGTCGATAGAAAGGCAGCAGAGGCGGTGTTGTTGACTGATGATCTAGATTAGGCGTTGCTGTCTGCAGTGCCAGTAAGTCATTTTTCTGCTCAGTCGTTAATCCATAGACCAGTGATGCCGCATTGCGCGTAGGTGGATTATTCAGATTGGCACGGTCATAGTCAATAAACCGTATCCAGTTTAAGGGGGCGGGTTTACTCAGTACAATTTGCTCCAAGTTGACCGTAGTCACGTCTCTGGCAGCATCTCCCACACCAACAGTCTGAGTCGTAATCGACACATTAAACTGTTGCCCTGTTGCCTGATATAAAGGTGTTGTCGCCCAGGCTGTCATGGGTGCGGCTGTGGGCGTGGGTAATCGTAACCCATGGAGAAAATAGCGAGACGCGGTACCCGATAGATGGTTAAATGCGCCATTGCTATTCAAAGTCGATAAGACTGCTTCTATGGAAGGTGCGGCAAACTCGGCTTGGTCTTCTAGGTCTTCTAAATAGTCAATGGCACTCTGTAAACCAGAACGAATCAAGAGCAAGAAATAATCTGCAAACAGATAGTCTGTTAGAGAAAGAGAATTGGTTCCCGCAGTGACAGGGTCCGATGCGCTACCGCCAATTGCCGAATTTTCAATAGCGCTACCGGGACGTACCTGCAGTTGCTTAAAGTAGTCCTTGATCTTTTGCAAATCATCCAGGCTGCGCTTAAAGTTATCTGCCTGAAAATCAATGGGCGTTTGCTGATCTAAGGCCATATTAATGAATGGCACCATGGGGAAGAAGGTGCCGCTTAGCTCTTGATTCTGTTGCGGATCGTTAAGAGCACGATCAGAAACATCAAAGACAACATTCTCTTCTAAGAATTGATAGAGCTGACTTAAGAACGCAGGAAGATTATTGGCTGTTTCAAATTCTGTTGTGAAGCGATCATAGAGAGCTTGCCAGTCCACCAAGGTAAGTGTCTGATCCGTGGAACTGATGCGGCGATAGCTGTGAAGCGTCCATCTCAGCAGCGCCTTCACTAACTCGTCAAAGTCGGTGTTAACAGTTGCAGCGGCATTACCTATCTGCTCTGGGTCATCATGGCGTACTGAGTTTTCAATAAATAATAGGGCCACCCCTTTCACGGTCCCTCCAACCTGGGTGAAACCGGGTTGGAAGTATAGGTCGATGCGGATGCGATCGCTATCCGTTTGATCAGCAGGCAAACCATCAGGCAACGATAGCTTCACCGGCAGCCAGGTCTCAGCGGTAGAAGCGCCTGAGGTATCCGCATCTAATGTAGTAAACGATAATTCAGCCTCGACTGCAGCCGATAAGACTGGCTCTGAGACCAGGAATTCTGGCACTGTTGATTCTGGTGCGGACTCAACAGACAACGCTGACACATCTAACGTTGTTAAGTCTGGTGGTTCAACAGTCGTTGGTTCTATCGCCTCAAAGGCCTCAAAGGCCGTCGTTTCAAACGCAACTGGCATGCTGAAGGCCGCTGGAGCAAAGCGAGCGGCTCGACGGCTGGTAGTGCCAATGGCATTGGTTGAGCTGGTGGGTGGCGAACCCAGTTTCCAGGGAGTGGGTTTAGCAGAGCCCAGGGTAAAGGACTGACGCACAGTCACCCTAAACGAGAACCGGATACGCACAAACGCAATCTTGATAGAAGCCCGCACTGAAACCTCAGCCTCTAGAGCTAACTGGGTTGGCTGATAGGCTTCTACCACAAATAAGACAGTTGCTCGTAGGACCACTTCTACGTCAACACTAATCACTCCAAAGTCAACAACACCATAGAGACGACCCACCAGAGAGACACCGCCCTGAATCTTAAAGTAATCATCACTGGCAACATTCGCCTCACTGGGATTAAACCGGGCAACTACACCTTGAATGACACCTTGAACCGTGATGCTAATTTCAGCCTTGAGAATCCCTTTGTTGAAGGTGCGGCCCAGACCAATCTTCAGACCCAGACCAAACTCATACACCGGGCTAAAGGTACCATTGACAATGGCAGGGGTACTGGTCGCTGTCTCCGCACTCAGCTTAGCAAAGTAGAAACCACCGGCTCCTAGTACAGGGAAAGGACCGGCAAATCCCTGAATAGCAAAGGATCGAGAAAAGTCTCCTTTCCAGGGGAAACCAAAGTCAAGGGCAAAGTCTCCATTGGTGTAGATATCTACCACCACAATGGGCAACGTGACTGACACCGCGCCCACATCAAACTGGCGCATGGCATCTGGCAAAGCCAGCTCTAGATGGTATACACCCACCGTATCGCTAACACGCCGATAGAGAATCTCAAACTGTAGTCCCGCAAATAGCTTTGCCTTAGCACCATAGAGACTAATGCGCAGTCCATAGATCAGTGGATCGTTAAAGATCACACTCATATCTATGGTGTCCATGATAGAGAATTGCGCCCCCAACAAAATGCCACTGTTGAGGTCAAATTGAATCGGACTACTGCCCTCAGGAATCGTGATCGTTGCCGTTGGGTCAATGCTGACCGGGGCAGGTGAGGGTAACTGGGCCTGCAAGGCTAGTAACGGATTACCGCGACGTTTGGCCGGAGGCAACACCCCCAT
This sequence comes from Leptolyngbya sp. PCC 7375, assembly GCF_000316115.1. Lineage (GTDB taxonomy): Bacteria > Cyanobacteriota > Cyanobacteriia > Phormidesmidales > Phormidesmidaceae > Leptothoe. The sequence continues at coordinate 4,357,603 of NZ_JH993797.1, read as the reverse complement.
GGTTTGTCGCAGCACCGTCATGACTTGAGTGATGTTGCGGGCTTGCGCCACAATCTCGGGGTGAAACGTCACCCGCTGGCCAACGGCTAAAAACTGTAAGTCAAAGACCTGAATGCCTTTACCCGGAATATTAGGTGGATTTTCATTGACTGGATCCCAACCAACCTGTTGGCGTGGCTGACCAGGAATTGTCAGATCTAGACTAATGCGAGAACGGTATTGTTTAGATCCTCGGGAAGTCTCACCATAGGAGAGACCCAGATTTGAAATTTTGAAAAGACCCAGATTCAGATTTTCAGCATAGCTAAAGGTAAACTGCTTATTGGTGAGATTAATGCTAACTCTCAGTTTACTTAGATCAATATCCTCTTTCCCTAAGACATCCCAAGGAGCATCTAGCTCAAAATCTTCTAAACTTGGGTCAAAGAGATTGACAACGTAGCTAATAATGTCACCAATATTGATTGCCTCAGAAAAATTAAAGTCGATTTTTTCTATAGCATTAGCATTGCTATAGTGTCCTGTAAGTGTAAATGATTTAAATGTAATCTTAAATCCAACTCGCTTGTCAGTTAGTGCAAATTCATAAAAAATAGACGCTGTTAATGTCTTATCAAACAGCTCAATCAATCCTGCCACCTTACCAGTGGGTTTATCCGTGATTGTTTTGACAATTCGGCCAGAACTAGAGGGAGGCTCTTCTCTATAGTTTTTAATCTCGGCACTGGCCCTGACAACAAAAGGCTCATTTGCGATAGTAAAAGCCCAATCCATTGCCCCTAGAAAGCGGTACCGAGATTGAGTATTGGAGCCAACTTTCTTTTGAGCAAGTTCTAACTCAAGTAAATCGATACTTAAATTCTCAAGTTCAAAATCTGATGTTAAGTTTCCTTCTCCTAATAATTGATTAACCAGCGATGCTAATTGAATACGCTCAGCCCGTGCTAGAAAGATCCATTCTCCTGAGCTAGTAGCAGTCGTTACAATGCGGCTCACCAAGACAGAAAACTGGCCACCAAAGAGGCTAAAATCTCCTTGTAGAAAGAAGGATTTCTCTTGGGGTGATTGTTTGAGAGCTATAAGTACTCGATCAACGCTGAAGTTCAGAGGAGCATCAGGATCGTTCGTGGGGATTGCCACAGCCCAGACATCGGCTAGCCCCAAGCTAAAGGCATAGGTGTTCAGAGTAGGGCGAGCTTCCAACGTTAGCTCAGTAATGGCTAACCCGCTCATGGAATCGAGCGCTGGTAGCTCAGGAATTATTTTCTGCAGCAGCGCCACTAGAAATAATCGCTGTCCCGGTAGCATGCCGCCACGAAAGACAGACGTTCCTCCTTCTTGAGTTTGTTCAAGCTGAAGGTTGACAGTTTCGCCTCCTGCCGTCAGTTCTGCCACAAAGCCAAAGCTAACCGTTGTCTGTTTAGTTAAGGATGAACTCATGAACCTATTCTCAATGCCTCAACTGATGTGACATGAACCGTGGAGATCGATAACTGAAATCGGTACTCTAGCCAGCACTATGGGCTAGCCTTCCTCATTACTCACCTTGAAATAGAGACCTTTGAGTTTTAGATCCAAACTCTCAATGAGAGTGCCGGCATCTCCTGTCCATGTGGCAGACAAACCAACGGTATAAGCCGTTTCCTCTTTAGAAGGAGCGGTTGCGCTGGTGCCCGTAGGTGGAATCCTTAGATGAAAATCTTCAATCGCCAGGTTTGCTTGGGTCAATAGGTTGACGGCTGTTTGAATCGCTGGGATATCCGGCAGTTGGGTTTCATCTAAGGTGCCATCAGCTTTTAAGAAGGAGATATCATCCACACCCAGGGCCTCTAAAATTCCCTTCAGGCGCTCACCCACAGTTCCTAAAACAACTCGCTCTCCTGCCGGAAGGCCTACTTCAATCCCTTTTTCTTTAATTTCAGTAATGGCATTTTGGGGCTGAAGGGCAATTTCTTGGCCGTCTAACTCTAAAACAACGCCAAAAAACACTTTAGACTCTGCCGCATTGGGGCCTGAGGCTGCAGGGGTGATACCAGACATAAGTTAAGACTCCTTAAGGGATAATTGTGAGAGAACAAGCTTAAAACAGGGTACTTAAATGCACGAGTTAGACGAGAGTATAAACAGATCTCGTGAGATCTTAAGTCGCACTGCTTTGGGTAACAATTGCGATCTTGGCCTTAATGGCAAAGGTTGGATCTTCTACTTGATCGGCAAAACTGAAGGGGAACGTAACCAGTTCCCCTTCAGCAGAAAAGTCGGTACCTTCGCCATTACCTGTCTTGACACTGATATTTGTATTCCAAATCGGGGATAGAGGACTGTTTGTGGGAAATAGATCAGGAAAATCAGTTTGATAATGGTCATTAACAGCCGTGATCAACGCGGCAATAGTATTGGCATTGAGGATATTTTCTTCAGCCATTTTTCATAGAAACAAAAACGTTGTTTAGGGTAGGCATTGCCCACCAAGGCTGACCCACCAGACCTGCAAATCGTATCCATATCTTTTATTAAGGGGGCTTTTGAGCTGGCTCCTTTGCATAGGCGGCATACCAACCAATGGGATGATCGCGCCCCTGACTATTGCCAAAGATCAGCAGTTCGGTTTGTCCATTGGGGGGCAACGACAACACCAATAGCTTTAAGACAATCGCTTTAAGCTTTAACAAGTAGGTAGAGTTCTCAGGCCCATCGGCTGGATCAAATAAGAGTTCAGCCGTCTTAAATGAGAGTTTGATCACACTTTGCAATGGGAAACCCAGGACATCCCCAGACAGTCCTGGTAGTTTCATACCCACATAGACTTGGGGCTCTGGGCGCGTATCCGACTCAGGATTTGGGTTGGGCAACCAGAGCACCACTAAGCCAGACACAAACTTGGATACACTAGCCAGGGCACCGAGATTTCCTAAGTCTAAATCAAAGGACAGACCATACCAGGTAACGTCTGCCGATAACGAAGCATTGCCCAGGGCAGTTTTTATCGGTAAAAAGCCTTTGGGTTTGTCTTGACCTTGGATAAACCCGGTCAAAGTGATGGGAAATTTGGCATAGAGGCTGTTGTCGCGGAAGTCACTGCTCTTGAGGTTAAAGCTGAGGTCATCAGGAACAAACGCAAAGGACCGCTGATTAGCATCATCTCTGGGAAACGATAGGGTGACCACCAAATTTGCCGCACTAAGAAATTGCTGTGCATCAGTTTGGGTAGGAAAGTCGCCATCAGGACCAAAGGAGAAAATATCGAATTTTTCCAGCTTACGAAAGTTAAATTTTGTCCAGAAGGAGAATCGCCCCGTAATAGTAGGATTATCGCCAGCAGGAATTGGATCGGAGGAAAATTGGGCTTTGACAATATCGATATAGTTAAAAATCGCACTATTGGGCATTAAAAAGCGGTTATTGCCGCTAAAGCTAAAGGCGTAGGTCGTGCGACCATTGTGATTCTCAGCACTACCCTGGAGATTGACCAAATTACGTCCAGAGACATTGGTAATACTGCTAGCACCAAAGTCTTCTTGGAGCTGAGTTCGTTCCTCAAACAGTTTGTCGAGGGTAACGGCGATTTGACTGGCAAAGTCTGTCACCCGAGAATTTTGAAATAATACCCGCAGGTTCAACACCTGAAAGTTATAGCCGGAGGAGTGGGGCTCAGGTGGCTGATCGTCTTCATAGTCAATCAAACCAAATAGAGAGGAGGGCTCTACGACTAAAGAACCGCCCTCGGGACGAATGGGGGTACTGTCAATGCCAACATACTGGGCAAAGAAGTTTTCTTCTTTGATGCCGCCTGCTAAGGCTACGAGTTCTGGGGGTAATCCCTCGGCGGGGGGCACGGGAATGTTGAGGCCGATGATGCCGGACCAGTTGGGGTTGCGGGCAATGTTGGCCAAGGGAGCGTAGCGTTTACGGGTTTTCAAAGGGGTGTCTTCGGTATCATTTGCGATCGCACTCTCCAAACTCGCCCGCACCCGCTGCCGCACCTCAGCAACCTTGGCCTCATCGCCTACAAATGTGGCCGCCTGAGACCAGAGACTCGGCTGCTCAATCAGCTCTAGCAGCGATTTGTTGTAGTACTTAAAGATCAAAATACTTTCCGGACGCCAGAGTATGTTTCCGGCATCATCCACCGTATCCAGGTAAAAGGTCCAACCATCAATCGTCAGCTGGGTAATGGTTTGGTTTGGATCATCCGGGTCATTAAAGGAAGACTTTAGGGCCTCCGCATTATCAATAATCAGCAATAACTGATTGGCCTGAAACGCACTCCAAAGGGCCGAACTTCTCTCAATGTTGGTAAATTTCAAAAACTGAGTCTGCTCATTCTTGGTAGACCGAGCTAACACCAGCTCCTGCATCAGGCTGTAATCGGCGGTAAAACGAGCCAATAACCCTTGAGGTGTCGTACCACTAATAGTTTCAGTCGTGGTATCGGTAGTACTGATAAGGCTTGAACTCGTGCTGGTCACAGCCGCAGTCCTTCTGAATGCACTACCCCCCAAGGAACTCACAGCAGCCGTTCTGACGTTAGCGACCGGGGTCTCTGACACCCTTTGTTGTTCATAATGCTGCTGGATCTTAGCCCGTCGTAGTGGATTTACCACCTGGAGTTCTAATTCACGACAATCTGTAATCGCGGTAGCCAAACTCCCATAGGGAAAGATCGGAAACGTATCGGGTATGGTCTCTACAGTGACATCATGGGCTACGGCAAGATTTGTAGCAGATACGTTCTCTAAATCCGTGGCTGGCACCTCCAAAAAGTTCATGAGAGACGTCTGACGAGACGGCTGATAGAGAATGGACTGATCCGGTTGAGCATAATAGGTGGGAAAACCGTCAGTGCGCCGCACATAGGCCCAAGCCGTAGTTGCACTAGCCTCTGTGGTTAAAGCAGCGACAGTCGGTCCGGTCTCGTCATCCTTCGCACGGCTTGCCCGTAAAGCATTTTGAAACCACTGTTCAAAATCTCCTAAGGTAGACAGGTCAGAACTAGAGAGTTGTTGCAACGCCTCCGTTGCCTCCAGCGGTAGCTGATAACCCAGCGGGAAAAACTCCCCTAACAGAGTATCGCGAATGAGTAAGATCTCCTCAGCTCGGTTGGGGTCAAACAGACTACTTAGCGTCTCTCGCTGGTTCAAGTCATTGACGGGCCGCCGGGTTAGGATATTGACCAAATCTCGTAGGCGCTGAGTTAATCCTTGACTGGGGGTGTAGCGGGGTGCAAAGGCAGGGTGACCAGGGACAAAGCCAAGGGTATAGGTGCCCGCTTCTAGCAGCTTGATATACTCCACCCCTGAGAGACCACACATCAGATTGTTGCCGTAGTCAGGCAGTTGCCGGGCCGGGTTGTCGTCATGGCGAGGGATGGTCAGCCCAAACTCACCCTGGGGTGTCAAATATAGCCCCTCTGCTGGCCCCAGACTGGAGGCTGGCTTAGCTGCAAACACGAGCTGGCTGCTAGTCTGAGGCGTCAGATAGACGGTATAGCCAAGGTTACTACGATAGCCCGAAGGGAGACTGGGCAGAGTGTTGCCTGATAGTGGTACAAACGTGAAGGAACTGCGATCGCAATCCAACGGATCCCATGAGCCTTGCAATTTAAAATCGGCTGGGTAGCGATCCTGCGCCGCTGCGGTTTCATCAAAGAGAGGATAGCGTAATGATTGGTAAAATGCTGCTGAGCCAAACAAAGCTGGATCGCTAGAAAGTAACGGGTCCGCAAAAAAGATCCGAAAACCAATATCCAAGGCGGCCAGTTCGGCATAGGTAGAGTTGGCAGATCGGGCTAAGGTCAAGTCAAACTGCCAAGCACCAATGTGCGGGCCGACTAGTGGCAGTTGGATGTGTTCTCCGACGCCCCTTAACTGATGGACACCATAATCGGTGGTCAAATAGGCCAGGGTTGTGGTGCCTGTAAACCCGGCTGCGCTTGGGACAATTGTGGTGCCCCTGGGTAACGTCAGGGCATAACCCCCTAAGTCAAAGGTTGACTGACGACTAACACGCTCATCATCTATGGAGAGACTTTGTAGCTGCCATTGAGCAAGAGACTCGCTGGGATTGTTGACCCACAAAAATCGCACTTGGCGATAGGCAGGAGATTGGCGCAGTTCTAGCAGTTGCGATCGCAACGTCACAAAATCAAAGGTCTCGACATCTATCACCTGGGTCGGCAGAAACAGATATATCCCAGCAGTTCGCGACCAGGTAGTTAATAAATCCAGATTGTCAGCCTGCGCATCACCATTGGCCAAATTGAGTGCTAAATCCGTAAACAGCACATCAACACCCGCAGGAGTAGTCACCACCCCAGTGTCAGCCGCCACATTAACCAGACGATAAAATCCAGTCTCTAACCCATCAAAACGGGGAATTGCCATGATGTGTCCCCCTAAAAGTAGATGCGATCGCCCTGCAACAGCGGTAGATCCAGCGCATTCGTATTATTTCCCAGATTTATAAACCGATAGTCTGGTGTATTCTCGACCCCTTCATAAACCAACCGTTGAGGTCTGGCTCGTAAGGCCGCCTGACCATAGCGCTCCGCCACTTGCCGCAAGGTGGTACCTACCGGCACATAGGCTGGCTGTTCTTGCACAAAAATAGCAATCTCAGGCACCACGGTGGCTCGCCCCCGGAAATAGACCAACGCAATATTCGTTGGCGATTGACTCCTGGCAGCACTGGGATTGCGATAATAGGTTGTTGCCTCTTCTAACGTGTTGAAATCATTCGCTCCAATCAACAACGCCACTCGCTCTGCCCCAATGCGTCCCTGGGACGGTAGAAACTCATCCGGATACATCAACCGATAGAAGGCCTTACGATTCCCTGGTCGTAACAGATCGACTAAACCACTGGTCGCTTGACTGGTAGACTCCACCGCCGTTGGCACAGCTGACAAAAACGGATCAAACCCTAAAAAATCCTGTGCACCATCCGTTTCAAAATGTAGGGTGTAGTAAGCTGTCCCACTACTAACAAACCCTGTGTCAGCTGTTCTATCCACAGGATGCACAAACTGATAATTCTGGTATTCAACCCGTAGACGCATACCGCCTACTAGATCTACTGTCTGCGCATCGTAACTGTAAACATATTGCAGGGCCTGAGTGATGGGCACAGGTAACAGTTTGGTCAGTCGCCGTCTAACCTGTTCAAAACTAGCAGGTCGCACTGAACGATTCGATAGCTGCCCTAGAAAGTTACTGTAATCGCTAGCAATCTCACTTTCAGACCGTCCGGATAAGGACAATATCAATTGTGCATTCTGCTCAGACTGAATCAGTTCAAATAGTCCACGGGCAGACTTAATAGTTTCGACGCCACGCAAGACAGTGGGCAAAACGGTTGTCTGAGTTTCCGGGAACTTTGCCTGTGGACCATAAATGAGTACAGACTGCCCCGAAACATCAATGACATAAAAATCTTCTTTAGATTGAACAACTGGAGCAAAAACCTCGTTGGCATAGCGGCTGAGCTGTGCTGTGGCCTCAGCGAGTAAAGCATTGGGCGTAGTCGGAATGGTAAATGTTGTGAACTCTGGCACCGAGAGTACCTGGCGTCGACCAAACTCATCTTCCCAAGGAAACGTACCGTTGACAGTAGCCACAAATCCGGCACCACTGAGTTCGATCAGAGTATCCAAGCTCATGATTTGACGACAGCCTGGTGTCGGACAGACCTTCACCTGATCAGCCACGACTATGGTTGTGCATGGCTCATGGATGGGACCCAGTGTCAGACTAAAGGGTAACTGGTAGAGGATGGCACTACGCAGGACAAACTGATCTTCGATAGAGTGTCCATAGAAATTAAAGGGGCGGTTAAGAGAATTTCCCGTTAGTAACACTCGATCTTCAGCAACAGCTCGCAGCGGGTCCTCAACATATTCAATGACAAGGTCTAAATCGGTGAGCTTAAAGTCTGTTTTGAAATCAAAAGGCCGGTTAATGCCTGGCAAGTTGATCTCAGACTCCCGCACTTCAGCAATGAGTTCCCACTGAGGTCGATTGTCAAAACTACTGGGCTGTAACTCAAAGTTCTCAACGGTGATTTCTCCTAAATCCTGCAAAATAAATTTGAGTGGCTGATTAGGCTGCGGAATTAAGGGTAAAAATTGTTCTGGCTGGCCCGAATTATCCTTGGTACCTAGGGTGAACGTATTCTGTTGCCAAAGTGTGGCTTCTACGGCACTGCCATTTTGCTCTAATGCCCAAGGATTGGGACCGACCTTTTTCCAGGAGAGGGTAATGCGATCAAACTGAAATTGGGGGGTTGCCAACCGAGGTGTCGTTGCCTTTGATTGAATCAAACTGAACTCATCTTCATATACGATTTCTGTTGCCAGGGGTTGATCTAATGGTGCTGGCATATCGGTTAACCTGAGAGCCCCTGTTGTCAGCACCTGGGGATAGTAAAGTTGGCGTACCTGCTCTGGAGTCAGCGCTTTGTTGTAAACAGCAATGCGATAAAATTCTCCTTGCCAGGAACGATTGGGATCTTTGAATTCATTTGCGATCGCAAGTTCAAAATCTCCCCAAGTACTAAAATCGCCACCGACAGTAGCCGAGTCAACCGGCTTGCCATCAAGATATAGATATGCGTTAGGCTCTCCTGCTATCGGCATAGAACGAGTAAACACTAGACATGTAGGCCGCAGTTGCACAGATTTATTTGGGGAGTGCAGCACATCTTTTTTATTTATGCGACCATTTTTATCAGTCACAGTTGTCCGCAGACGCACCACATACTGATCCTTTTGTTGGCCAATTAGAAAATTATGCTCGGAAAAATCTGACGATAATGTAATCAGACGATCTGGACCGCTTTGATTTTGCAGCGCTGGCTTAAACCACAGCACCACAGAAATTTCTTGGGTGTCTTGACAGGCCTGAATCAGTCGCCTCACAGGTCGAGGAGCAGGCAATGGTTGTCTCGCATCACGGGGAGCAGTTGCGATCTCAGTATCGGCCTGGGTAAGCAAAGCACCCCGTTCAAGGGTGACCAAATCAGGGGTATACACCGTCAAATCAATCGGCACCTGGCCCGACGCATCACGAATGATATTCCCAGAAACAGCTTCAAATGAATATAACGTCTGCAAAGATAGCCAGGGATGAGCAAGGGTTTTCACCGTAATTTCAGTCTCTTCAATCACCCCAACCTGGCCCACTGAAATCTTGGGACCCGTCGCATTGAAAACTAATTGACCATCGTCCCATACAGGAATCAGAGCCACTGGTTGTTCCAAAAGATCGAACAACAATATCACCTTAAGACCTCCAGATACTGCCACATCAGCAGCCATTTGGGTGAAGGTGAGATCTAAATCTTGAAACGTTACATGACCACTTGGGCTCACACCAAACGGAGCTGCCTGACGCACCGTTAATGTAAATACTGACTGCCCTGCAACATCACTAACCCCTACAGAAATATCTACAAAAGCCGGGCTGGGAGTGGCTGGCAATCCCGTCAAGACAATATGCCCTGGCACTTGCACATTGGCAGCTCCGCCCAAACTTTCCTGAACAAGCGCCCACCACTCTAATGCGGTCAATTGAGTGTTGTCAGATAGATCATAAAACTGAATTTGCAGCTGACTGATTTGAACCCCAAAATGCCTGGCACTCTCTGGCGCAGCAGGATTTGTCACCACCAAGCGACCTTGGCCAATCACATCTGACATAAACTCAACTCAACAACAACAGAGAAAGTTACTCAAAAGCCAGCTCACCAGCATCGCCGTGAGCTAATAAAACTTAATAAAGATGCTGCTCTAATAAAACCACTTATTGTTTGCAAGCATATCCACTGTAGTTGATGCATTCAAAGTAGCAGCCATAATTCTTCATGTTTTTGTAGCATGCAGCACCCTCGTCAACCCATAAAAAGATGTCAATCTACTTCCGTTAGTTTAATTAAGAAAATCTAAGGCAAATCAATTTAGCAAAAGGATATATATTATTAAAAACGAAGATCGCTGAAATACCAGTGGTATTTCCTTTATTACAGGTTAATTATAATGTGTTGAAATATATGTTTCAACAGGATCTCGTTGTAAGAGCTTAAACATCAAAAACAACATTTTATACATCCTTCAGGCATTGGAGGTTCGCAGCAATCTATTGCCCCCATGCGGCATATTCTGCATACAATCAAGCCTGATTCCACCTCAGTTTGTGTGAGAGGATTTAATCAACGGTCTCCGTCCATTGAGAGAAGAGGCAATTAACAAATTACGCATCCAGTCGTCATGATATCGGAAGCCATTGAGTTTCTCAAAGGGACACAAACAGCCTTCATTTTGCTGCTGAGTTTTACGACAGAATGGATGAAAATTCCACAGCATCGCCATGGAGCGAACGGATAACTCAGCGGCCTCCCAAGACCCATGAAAATCTTGCATGGCATAGAGTGCTCGGTCAAGATAGTTCATGGGGCGATCCACTTGATTACTGGTGCGATAGGCATCAGGAACGTCAAAGGCTCTCTGGAAAAATAGAGATTTTTCTCTGAGTCGTTGTAACCGGTCATTGATGGCGTTGGGAAGATCCACCGATTGTGTCCATTCGAGAAAACGACGCAATCGTTGAGCAAATTGACGTTTGCCAGTAGCGTGATAAATATGCCAAAGCTTGTCGGTTAAGCAGGTGCGTAAATCAGGCTTAGAGCGACACCAATCACGCACTTTAATTACCTCATGTAGAAAGCACAGAATCCAGGTAATGCCAGGGAATAGGGTTTCCCAGGCTCGACGAGTCGCGTCCCATCCATCCGTGGTGACCGTCTCAGGGCAATAGTCAGGGGCATGGTCGCTCATCTCTTGCTCAAAGTCCCCATAAGCCGCTTGCAAGTCCTCGTATCCAGCCGTTGGGCTCAAACCACTGCCTACAATACAGCCTTTAGCCGCTGTCACCGCCCAATAGATACGCTCTCCTTGATGGCTACAATGCTTTTCATCGGCCACTAGATGGGGGGGAGCGACTCTTCTGTTTTCAACGTTGTTCCGACAATGGATGCTCTGCCAAGAGATTGACACAACCGATACCAATGCATCTCCGAGCGACCCAATACGTAAGCAATCCCATCATAGGAGAGGCCATGCTTTCTCAAATACATCGCTTTGCCCGCTAGCTCAGACGTTTCACTCATATAAGGGGTGACGAAATCGGGACGCAGTTGATAGGCCGTTTTTTGGTTGGGAAGATAAATACGACGTGTTTTTAGGTGCTGGCGAGCTGAGGTCACCCACCCATGAAACCGATATCCCTCCTCAATTCCCTCGGGGAACAGCTCCGGATAGCTGGCTATTTGCTCGTTCAGGTACTCTCGGTAGGCCTCACGGTCCTCAACCAACTGGTCATAATCAAGGGTATCGGCTATGGGCAGGCAGATCGTTTTATCCCCTGCTGTCCCTCGTTGCTTGCGTTTGGCCATCATACTTGGCCTCCAAACTCGATGACCTTATGATATCCAAACAAACTTAGTTGGAACTAGAATCAAGCTTTTAGATCGACATTATTTATTGATTTTCTTCTGTCATACGTATTCCAAATCACAGACTTAGAAACACCTGTAGTCTAGTGTGTTGGGCCACTCCTCAGGTTATTGTCATTTTTGACAATCTTGTGAAACTACACCATAGGCTCTGAGCACAGCCCTTTTAACGAAGCCGAAATCTTAACCCTCTTCAATGTAATCTGGGGACACATTTATCTGGGGGCATCACTCATGAATCCTTTAGATCAGCCTTATCTCAATCAGATACAGGAGATTAATTTGCAGCCAATTTTTATTCTTGGCGATCATCGCTCAGGAACAACTCTGCTTTACCAGACTCTAGCATCGACGCAATACTTTAATGTGGTGACGGCCTATCACGTTATCAAGTACAACGAGATCTTACATAACCATTTCAACCATCTTGAAGAACAAAAATATCAAGAACTACAGACGGAGTTTAGGCAATTAGGGATTAGCGATCGCGAATTCGATGCAGTCCCCGTTTCTCCAGAACTACCCGAAGAATATGGCTTCATTATTCGCAATGCCGGACACGAGCTTTATATCAACGATGCAAGCTTACCCAAGTTTTTAGAAGCCTGTCGCAAGATCCAGAGCATCTCTGATCCTGGTAAACCTATTCTGCTCAAAAATCCCTGGTGCTATCCTCACTTTCTCTATATTCGCCAGGCCATACCCAATGCAAGATTTATCTTTATCCACCGCAATCCCATCCATGTAATCAACTCAAAGCTCAAAACAGTGGATAAAGTCCTCTCTGAATGGAATGCCTACACAGGACTTGTTTCAAACCGATACAACAAGATCTTCAAAAATCCACTTTTTCGACTTATTTACCGGATCATGTATTTTCCATACTTGGGTATCGGACTCAATAAAGTCTTGCAACAATCTTTGAAGTCTACGTCTTATTTTATGAGTAACATTCAGAGTCTGCCAGACTCGGTTTATGTGTCTATCCGATTTGAAGATTTTTGTGAGCAGCCCCAAGCCACACTGAAAAAGATTTTTGACTTTCTAGACGTCACACCAGACGTGGCTATCGACTATGGTTCACTGATCAAAAAGCAACCTACCCAGTTAATGCCAACAGTGGCACAAAACCAACAACGCATCATCCAACGACTAACGCCCTACTTCGAATTGCACAATTATCCTACAGTTGCATCAAGCTAATTTTTGGCAGAGTCAGTAACTAGCAACCTCCATAGAGCCTTAGCTAGGATAGGTCATCGAACTACGCCGTCTGAGTTAACACAAGAACGTCCGCTCTTGATGTCTTTAGCCAATAAAACCTGACAAGCAATGCGATGAAAGTTATAGATTGTTCTGTAGGGGACGTTGCATTTAAGCTATTGCTGTTCTGACCGTAGGAGTTAATTCCTTCATGGTGCTATCACAGCCGCTCTATCATGCGACTCCTCGCCCTCAGGCGAGTGAACCTGTTAAACGTCCCAGTGCATTAGTCATGGCGGCCCTTTTCAGCGCGATATTGCTTTGGGCCTCAGCTTTTCCCGCCATTAGTGTTGCGTTAACAGCCTACAGCCCATTAGAGGTGGCTGTTTTACGCTACCTAGTCGCATCTGCAATCCTGCTAGTTTATGCCCTTCTCAAACGAATGCCATTACCACGTCGACAAGACTGGCCGCTGCTCAGTCTCTGTGGGATCACAGGATTTACTCTTTACAACGTGTTTTTAAATGCGGGCCAATTAACAGTGTCTGCTGGCATGGCCAGTTTTATTATCTCGTCAGAAATTGGCATTATCGCTTTACTGGCATCGTTGTTTTATCGTGAAAAGCTTACCCAAGCAGGCTGGTGCGGGATTGGCCTTTGTGTCGCTGGTGTAGCCACTATTTCTCTTGCCAGTAGCGGTAGTTTACAGTTTTCCCTTGGAGCATTGCTGGTGTTTATGGCCACGCTTTGCATCAGCGTTTACTCAGTCATCCAAAAACCGTTGTTACAGCGTTACACTGCAATTCAATTTACGACCTATGCTATCTGGGCAGGCACTTTAGTCTTAGTGCTATTTGCACCCCGTGCTGTGTTTTCTACACTGCATGCGCCATTGGGGCCAACGCTATCGGTTGCTTACATGGGGTTGTTTCCAGGGGTAGTGGCTTACATTGCTTGGTCCTATGTGCTTTCTAAGATTCCGGCCTCACAAGCTGGCAGTTACCTATCGCTCATTCCTGTAGCGGCTCTGTTTATTGCTTGGCTATGGTTACGAGAGATACCGAGCCTGGTTTCATTGGTAGGTGGTGTGATTGTCTTATCCGGTATCATGCTCGTGAATTGGCAGAATAAAGCGTAGCTACAGCCATATTATTTCTCTCGATAGCTGAGAATCTTCCAGCAAAAATGATGGCTCCACCGCTCACCATGACATCAACCCCAGTCCCCATAGAGTTATGTCACTGTTTAATCAGGATAACAGTGATAAAAACAACATTAACGTTTGTATCAAAGCCAAGATATTCAAGCACTGTCGGAATATTCTAAGGACATGAGCTGAAAGGCCCATAGCTAAAACGAAAGGAGGTCTGACGATAGATATCTCGATAGAATCGTTTGACGGATCAAAGACAGCACCCAAACAAATCACTGGCATCTCTTCTTACTTGCACTAGAGAGCTCTGTTTATAGTAAGTTCACCTTATATAAAACAACTCTAAACAGTCTTGTTGAATTTAGAAGAACCCTTCAGTCGATTGTTTTGGGTGCTGTCGTGTTTTAAAAAATGAATTATCTAAGAGTCTCAATCTGGGCCAGAAAGCTGCCTGTAAATACTTTCAACCAGACCATCTGAGGCATTGGTTAGCTTTTTAACAACTAAAGCTGCAACACCCCCATCCTCAAGGATGATGCCCAGCAATAGGTGATTGGGCTCAATATGCTCATCACCTAGCTTTTTAGCTTCTTCAAAACCGATCTCTAGCACACGCTTTGCCCTAGGGGTGAATGGAATTTGCGTATCTGTAAATCCTGTCCCAAGACCAATAATCTGTTCCACCTCTTGGCGTGCATCTTCCAGGGTTATCGCTCGTTCTGAGAGAACATTAGCAGCTGCATTGTCACTGTCTGCCAACATCCCTAACAGTATCTGCTCTGTACCAACAAAGTTGTGTCCCATTCTCCTAGCCTCATCCTGAGCCTGAACAATAATGGCACGGGACTTTTCTGTAAACCGCTCAAACATAAACTAAACCTCCAAATTATTGACAACAGTTGACATTGGATAGGCAACAGCCGCTATCCTCCAAACAATTTCCGACAATATGGCAACATAAGCTATCGCTGTAGTAAGCGGTGCTCAACAAAATGAACAAAATTTTAAACACAAACTCTCAGCCAACTATCAAGCGTTATAACTTTATGCCAAGTGGCAACCTCAGAGCATAGGTCGCCACACTTTCTAGCAGTGACGTTCCTTAATATTTTCAAAAGTGCTAAACAGCCTATGTTCTGACACTTACGACCAAATACTTAGCAGCTCCACCTCCATGAGCAGCTCAGCAACAATTATATCCACTCTAAAAAGAAATGACACCTATGATGAGCCAAAGTGATAATTGGCCACCATTTAAGTGATTCCGTTGTTGCTTTAGAGGAGGATCAGCAACGCCTAGGTTATTCATTTGCCTGCGCCTTTGCCAGCCCATGCATCTTCTCTGCTGTGATTTCATCGGCTGGAAACAGGCACTCAATTCGTAACTCTTGTAGGGTGATATCGTAAGGTGTGCCTAAGGTAGCCAGAGTGGAAAAGAAGGCCAGGGTAGTACCTTCTTTCTCAAACTTGACCGTTAACAACGGCACCTGCCAAGTTTCATAATCGTTTGATTGCCAAAGCGTTTTGATGTCAGGGAATTTCAACACTTCCTGGAACAGACGCTCAGACAGACTATTTTCTCCAGCGGCCACTGCCTCACGATGGATCCGACGGATTGACACAGCAGCCACAGCTTCCCAATTGGTCACCATTGGCCGCAACACATCAGGGCGGAGCATGGCCTTCATTAAATTTATCTGCCCACTGGCCGAGCAACAGTGCATCAGCTGCTCCGGTTTAATCAGATATGTCAACAAACGCTGCGCCGATTGATTACTCTCTAACTGATTCCAATAGCGATCCATCACGATCGCCGGATAAGGCTCCTGCTGGCGCAGCATAAAATCCAGCGCCTGCCGAATCGGTGCTAGCTCCGGTGCAGATAAGTCGCTCTCTACAAAAACAGGGGCAAACCCTGCTGCCGTTAGCAACGTATTTTGATCACGAAACGGTATTTCTAAAACCGTTCCCAGTCGCAAAATCATCTCTCGACTGGGCTGGGAACGCCCCGATTCTAAAAAACTCAGATGTCGCTGAGACACATCACTAGCCAACGCTAGTGCTAGCTGACTAAAGCCCCGCTGCTTCCGCCAGGATTTCAGCAAGGTTGTGAACGTCGCTGCTGACATCAGTTTCAAAGTTTCACTAATTCGATTACCTCAAAGGTAATTGTTTCTATTATGTGGGCAGGCCATAATCGGTGCAATCACCGCTGCTGATATAGAACGTGCAACTGTCAGTCACATTGGGTGTTTATTAGCATTTTGCAAACTGACAACTATCGAGGATCAGCGGCGTCAACCCTACTCACGGAGACCGATGATGAGCACTATCTCTATCCAGCAATCCAGACCTCTACGATGCAAACTGTATCTGACGTTAACTGTTATCGGTAGCATCCTGCCTTGGATATTTCTAGATCAGTTTCTCTTCTCAGGGACTGCCTCAGCCTCAGAGTTTTTTGCCCAAGCATTTTCTACACCAGTGGGTATCGCCCTCGCCGTTGACTTATCTATTTCTTGTCTGGTCTTTTTCTGTTTCGCCTGGTTCGAACTATCGCGAATTGGCCTATCCCGCCGTTGGCTGTGGCTCTATTTAGGGTGCACCTTGGGTGTGGGCTTGTCCTGCTCTCTACCCCTCTTTCTATATATGCGAGAGCGGCAGCTAGGTAGCCTGGGCCAATAGAGAAGCTTTCCGTCATACTAGAGGTGGTAGCGCTTCCACTTCTAGTATGCAAATCCATCGCCTCAACGCCTGGTCAGATAATTATATTTTTTTGCTTCAGGACGGACCTAGAGCAGCCGTTGTTGATCCAACCGAAGCACAGCCTGTCTTACGTAAGCTTGAGGAATTGGGCGCTGAACTCATCGCTATTTTCAACACCCATCACCATGGTGACCATGTGGGGGGTAATCGTGAACTGCTGGCTAAATTTCCTAACACAACGGTTTACGCTAGCGAAGCTGATCGCGATCGCATTCCTGGCCAAAAAGTCTTCCTCAACGAAGGTGACACCGTCACATTTGGTGGACGCACCGGCCAAATCTTCTTTGTGCCTGGCCACACCAAAGGCCACATTGCCTATTATTTTGCCCCGGTTGAAGCGCATAAGCCGGGAGAATTATTCTGCGGTGATACCCTGTTTGCCGGTGGCTGTGGACGACTATTTGAAGGCACCCCAGCCCAAATGGTCAATTCCCTGGGTAAATTACGGCAGCTGCCAGACAATACGCGAGTTTGGTGCGCCCATGAATATACCCTCAGCAATCTCAAATTTGCAGTGACCGTAGATGGGCAAAACGCAGATTTGCAAGACCGTTATCAACAGGTACAAGTAGCCCGCAAACGTCAGGAGGCCACAGTCCCCTCACTGCTAGGCATTGAGAAAAAAACTAATCCCTTTTTGCGCTGGGACCAACCCGCACTCCAGGCAACCGCTAAGATGAAAGAGCCTGCCCGCGTTTTTGGGCGTATTCGTGGCATGAAAGATATGTTCTAGCACATCACCCGATTGGGTGATCTAGTTGGGTGATGTCAGGTCGGCCACCAATTTATACATTAGGGACATAATGCGTAGACACACTTCCCTATGACATTGGCCCCCTCCCTTGCTATCAAAATGCTGGGTGGCATAGCCCTCACTGCGTTTTGGCTTGTTCCCCTGCACATCTCCCGTGCTGAATCTTCTCTGTGGCAACTGGCTGCTTGGCAACCCACTGCCACTACAGCTGTCGGTATGACAGGTATGGACGAGACAGAGCCTGACACCTCAAACTCCGTAGTGAATGGGGTGCGATCGCAATCCACATCACCATTCTCGCCCAAAATATTTAGTGTCTCCCTACACAGCCGCTATTTCAGCACGGGAACATCCCTCATTTATACTTGGTAGCTAAGCTTGAGCCTTTCAGAGGCCAGACCACTCTCAACCCACACGACCAAGGTGACATGGTCCTATGCCGCTCAATATTTTGATTGTCGAAGATGATCCCATGATGCGTCTGGGTCTCACCCATTCCCTTGCGCACAAGGAGACGATAACCATCATTGGCGAAGCCAGTGATGGTTATCAAGGTGTGGCCATGGCCGCATCAGAACAGCCCCATGTTGTTCTAATGGATGTAGGCATGCCCCGCATGGATGGCATCGCAGCTACACAAGACATTAAACAGCGATTCCCCAACATTCGGGTTGTGGTTTTCACCTCCCATACCGATCAAACTGAAGTGATCGCCGCGCTCTCTAGCGGAGCCGACGCCTACTGCATAAAGGGAACCAATATCGATACCCTGATGCAGGCAATCGACGTTGCCGCCAGCGGAGGGATTTATCTAGATCCTCAAATTGCCCAGCAGGTGATGACCTGTCTAACCCACCAGCCAACGGCTCCGATTCCAGATCATCCCCTATCGACACGCGAACTGGAAGTGCTCAAGTTAATTGTTGAAGGGTATAGCAATCCAGAAATCGGCGAGAAGTTGTTTCTGAGTACCAATACCGTTAAAACCTATGTGAAGGGCATTATGAACAAACTTGTGGTCAATGATCGAGTACAAGCAGCCGTATTAGCCCTGAGAAAGGGTTGGGTTAGTTAAGGGCAACGTTAGCCAAAAAGTGCTGCCTGCCCCCAAGTCAGATTCCACACCGATGGTGCCACCATGGGCAGCAACAATCTGCTGTGCAATGTGTAATCCTAAGCCAATGCTCAAATGACGCCGACGATGACCCTGGGAATATAAGCTAAAAAGATGGGTGCATTGGTCAGTTGTCATGCCCACACCATTATCCCGCACAGAGCAACGTATATGGGGCTGAGGCTGAGACTCCACCGAAGCCTTAATCCATATGGAAATACCTGGTGGATTATGGTTTAAGGCGTTGATAATCAGATTATAAAACACCCTCCACAGCTGAGTCGTATCACCAGCAATGGTTGGCAACTCAGGAGACAGCTGATTAGCCACCATAATATTCGATTCTTGTAGTTGTGGAGCCATCTCTTGACAAACTGCATCAACGAGAGAATATAGCGAGACATTCTGTCGCTGTAGCACCAGACCTTTTAAATTGTTATTGTGCGCTTCTAACAGGCTATTGATTAGGACCAGCTGACGATCTCCCCCCTGCAGCATTTGCTCTAGCAAAGTGCGAGGCATAGCAATTGTGTCTCCGGACTGGGCTAGCAAGCTTTTGAGCAATAGCTGAGTACCCGTTACAGGATTACGTAAGTCATGGGAAACGGCATGCAAAAAGGTTTGTATTTCTTGCTGCGCTTCAAACTCTTTGTAGCGTAATCGCTCGTAGAGGTAAACAGACAAGTCTGCCACAATACACACCCATAACAAATAGATGTAAGCGGCCACCGAGCCCAAAATTATGTTAGAGCGCTCCGTTGCATTGCCTACACTAAATAAGGAAAATATGAGCAGCAACGTTAGGGGACTTAAAAGCGTTAGTTGCGATCGCAAATGCAGTTGCCATCGCACGGGCACCACGGTCGCCTGGGCTAAAAACACGATAGTCCACAGGAGGATGTAAGAATCATCCAAATTACCTTCAAACACTGCAGTAGTCAGCAATGAAAGCGTTACTCCAGCTGACATTCCCCAGAAGATTAACCCTGGATGTTGTTTCCCCCATGAGAGCGTCTGTAGACCCAGTGCTACGGCAAACACAAATCCAAT
This sequence comes from Leptolyngbya sp. PCC 7375, assembly GCF_000316115.1. Lineage (GTDB taxonomy): Bacteria > Cyanobacteriota > Cyanobacteriia > Phormidesmidales > Phormidesmidaceae > Leptothoe. Next base: position 4,338,058 of record NZ_JH993797.1, on the reverse strand, counting down.
CACGCCATTGATCACAAAGTCATGCTGCTCCATATAGTCCGGCACCATCAACAAGACCCAAGTCTCAAATAAGACAAAACTGACCAGCACAAATACCAATAGCCAAATCAACAGTCTCAGACGTTGATGAAAAAATTGTTGTCGCCACTGTTTATAAACGCTCAATACACTAGGTGACTCAACGTGTGGAGGAAAGTAGTGACGCCACCAAGCGCGCGCATAATGTAACATGGCATCCAAAAACGACTAACGCCTATTTTCTCAAATCAACCTCAACCTAACGTATCCAGGAATGAAATTCACAGCTTGCCGTTGCTGATTTAAGGGATGAAGCGATGACAAAATTGCCCTAAATCAGCATTGTCAGATTAACTCCTCTCAAGGCTCAGCAACGCCCACAGCATAATTCAAATACCATGCATTTCATCCCCCCTTGAGCCAACCACTTATAGCAGCGCGAATGAGCTGATAAACCGATCGACATCTGTCTCATTATCGTCAATAGCAAATAGCAAATAGGCACGCTCATTGACGAGATAGAAACGCATGTCAATGGTTCCTTCATCATGACTATAGCGATAACGCCGACCTGGATGTCCCCCCAGCTGAACGTTCACTTCTACAGCCTTTAAAACTTCAGGATTAATGTCTTCAAATGAGTCTCTTAGGTGATTGAGAACAACCTCTGACCCTTGGCTCAGAAAAGTGGTGGGCAAATCAGAATACGCAACCATATATTGACTGTTAGAACTGGACGTTTCAAATATATGGACTTCAACCGGATCACCTTCAATGTCATCATCTTCAGTGGTGACGTCTGGAGGTGTGGGAAATGCGATCTCAAAACGTCCTGGTGATGATGAATATAAAGAGCCTTGGGCAAGTTGCCATGGAGCCACAGGTTCAAAGGCAGCAACCGGCATGCCAGGCAGCATGCCCACAGCTCCTATAGCACTCAAGGCAATCACACTTTCCATCATTAGGCGACGGATCAATCGAGATCTATGCATACTCATAAAGTTAGTCTCCAAAACTAGTCGATCAGAATACCGAGCTATCTAACGTTTCTATAGACTAGTTTTGGGGCTCTAATGATCACTACGCCCAATCGGTTCACCCAATCGGGTGATTGAGCCAGTGCTTGTTGCTTGGAATACAGTCTTCTACCAAAGGCTGGTCATGAACAAACGCCTGTCACACCCTAGAGCTGATCCAAGTCAGGTATTAATAGCCAATTGACCCATAACTCCACATCTCAAAAAGTGCCGGGCTCGTCACTTCGTATTTTAAATTTGCCTCAGGAGGACCTGAGTCTATAGAATGTTAGACTGCACTAGTTTTATTACGGGTCAAAGAAGGAGACTGGGCCACATAAACCGTTTTTACGTTGAAGGATTGCATCCAAAACGTACTCAAAGCGCGCTTTATCTGGGCTCGAGCAGAATCATTATGGCAAAACGGGTTCAGTTAGTTCTAAGTCAAGATATTAGCAAGCTAGGTAAGACAGGCGACCTCGTCGAAGTAGCTCCTGGCTATGCTCGCAACTATTTATTGCCTCGTGGTTTGGGGTATCGGGCAACTCCCGGTGTGCTCAAACAGGTAGAGCGCCGTCGTGAAGAGGAGCGTCAGCGCCTTGAGCAGATTAAGCAAGATGCTGAAGCCATGAAGACTGCGATCGCAACCATTGGTCTCTTCACCATCAAGAAAGAGGTGGGCGAAAATGAGGCAATCTTCGGTACAGTCACTGCTGATGAAGTTGCCGAGCTGATCAAGACCAACACGGGTAAAGACATCGACAAGCGTGACATTGATGTTCCCCCCATCAACAAGCTGGGTGAGTACACTGTGCTGGTTAAGCTACACAGCGAAGTCACTGCAGAACTACGGCTACGGGTTGCTTAGGTTATCTCACCCACTGTAGGCATTGCGCTTAAATGCCTGCAACACAATGCACTCATCATTAGATCAAGCCCTAGGTTGCTCATCAAATCTAGGGCTTCCTTATGGGCAACCAACGTACGCGAACTAACCATGAAGGGGGATGAATGCTTTGCAAAAGCCCCCTGAGAACTCTGACACATTAGATCATGTCAGGGTAAAGCAAGTATAATACAAATGAACTAAAAAACATGTAACCAGGTTATAAATACACGTTTTCTCTGTTATCTTCTCTATCTATAGCGTTTTGTAATCATCCTTGACGCTAGATATGGATGCCTAAGATACTGATAAACAGGGAGTGGCATAGACTGCTACGTGACTATCCGGCATGCGCTTCAAATATTTTCATGCCACTTGCCGCTCCCCCTCTTTTAGCCCCCCTCACCATATTGCCTGAAGGTCATCATGGCTCAAGAACATAAGTTTCAAGCAGATTTTGATCGCCTACCACCTCAGAACATCGATGCTGAAGAGGCTATCTTAGGCGGTATTTTATTGGACCCAGAGGCCATGGGTCGTGTTACTGAAATTTTGGTCCCCGATGCCTTTTATATTGCCAGTCACCGCGAAATTTATCGAGCTACCCTTGAACTACAGGCTAAGGGCAAACCCACCGACCTGATGACCGTTGCCTCCTGGCTCAAAGATCACAACCTGCTTGAAAAAGCTGGAGGGCAAGCCCGCCTGGCCCAGCTGTTTGACCGCACCATCAGCGCCGCTAACATTGACCAGTACGCCAAACTGGTCATGGATAAATACACCCGCCGTAAGCTGATCCAAATCGGGGGTGAAATTGCCCAGCTCGGCTATGAAACTGAAACTGCCATCGAAATGGTCCTCGACCAGTCTGAGCAAAAGATCTTCGGCATCACCCAAGAGCGTCCCCAGCAAGGGCTCACTGCTACATCTGACATCCTGACTGAAACCTTCGACGATATCGAACAGCGCTCCATGGGCATGGTGCTGCCTGGTTTATCTTGCGGGTTTTATGATTTAGACGCCATGACTCAGGGTTTTCAGCGCTCTGACCTGATCATCGCTGCTGGACGTCCGGCAATGGGAAAAACAAGTCTCGTGCTGAACGTAGCTCGTAATATCGCAGGCGGACATAAGCAGCCAGTTGCTGTCTTTAGTTTGGAAATGTCTAAGCAGCAGTTGGTTTATCGTCTGCTATCCTCAGAAGCTAGAATTGAAAGCGGTCGTTTGCGAACAGGGCGTGTAGGGCAGCATGAGTGGGAGCCGCTGGGCCACGCGATTAGTTCTCTATCGCAGCTACCGATCTTTATAGACGATACCCCTAATATTTCAGTGACTGAGATGCGTTCCAAGTGTCGTCGTCTGAAGGCTGAAAATGGGGGCGCGCTGGGGTTGATCCTGATTGACTATCTGCAGCTGATGGAAGGCAGCAGTGATAATCGTGTGCAGGAACTTTCAAAAATAACGCGATCCCTAAAAGGTCTCGCCAGAGAACTCAATGTACCGATCATTTCTCTCTCCCAGCTCAGTCGTGGTGTAGAGTCACGAACCAACAAGCGTCCGATGATGTCTGACCTTCGTGAAAGTGGCAGTATAGAACAGGATGCAGATTTGATTATGATGCTATACCGCGAAGAATATTACGACCCAGATACGCCGGATCGAGGTCTTGCGGAGGTTATTATCGCCAAGCACCGTAATGGTCCAACCGGTACAGTAAAATTGTTATTTGAACCACAGTACACTCTCTTTAGAAATCTCGCTAAACCTAATTCATAGGAGAACTTACTCACCTACTCTTCAACTCGATAGCCAAGTTCCGCAAGGTGCGATCGCGACTGCCGCCATCGGTCCTGCACTTTCACAAACACCTCTAAGTACACCTTGCCAGCAATGAGCTTTTGCATTTGCTCACGGGCAGCTGTATTAATAGTCTTCATCATCGACCCTTTTTTGCCAATGAGAATTCCTTTTTGAGACTTGCGCTCTACATAAACTGTCGCCAGCACATTGGTGATCTTAGGCGTTTCCTCAACTGTTTCAATCGTTACAGCAACAGAATGGGGAATTTCTTCACGGGTATGCAACAACACCTGCTCACGAATTAACTCGCCCATAATAAAACGCTCAGGTTGATCTGTGACTAAATCAGGTGGATAGTAATAAGGGCCAGCATCTAACCGTTCGATCAAGCTTGCTTTCAAAGCATCCAGACCTGTCTCTGTCACCGCTGAAAATTTACACATAGGCCAGCCATTCTCTTCAGCCAGCGCTTGATAACTAATATCAATCATCTGGGCCTTAGTCTCAGACTGTAAATCAGCTTTATTGATACCTAGAACAACCGGCACCTCACTACGCTTCAGCAAATCTGCAATAAACAAATCACCACGACCTAACTCGCTGGTACCATCCACCACGAACAACGTCACATCCACAGAGTTGATGGCAATGCGGGCATTTTTGACCAGCACTTTGCCCAACTCATGGTGGGGTTTGTGAATACCAGGGGTATCCACAAAAATGACCTGCGCCTCCGGCAACGTCATCACCCCACGCAGGCGATTGCGCGTCGTCTGGGCAATGGGCGAGGTAATGGCAATCTTTTGCCCCACCATCGTATTCATTAGCGTTGACTTTCCCACATTGGGACGTCCTACAATCCCAACAAATCCGGAACGAAACCCCGGTGGAGGTGTTGGGGCTCCCCCCAGATCAATGGCCATGCTGTTCTATCACTACTAACTACGAACTGTTTCCTATTGCTCATTGAGCACCTATTGCTCATTGAGCACCTATTGCTCATTGAGCACCTATTGCTCATTGAGCACCTATTGCTCATTGAGCACCTATTGCTCATTGAGCACCTATTGCTCATTGAGCACCTATTGCTCATTGAGCACCAGTGCCTGGTGGGCCATGCCCACCCTACGTTTCTACGTTTCCCCCGTAATGTGAACGACAACATCGCGGTGATAGCCATGGCTACGATGTTCCCACAGGTAAATTCCCTGCCAGGTGCCCAACGCCAACCGACCATTCATGATAGGAATCTGCTCTGATGTATGGGTCAAGGCCGTCCGCAAATGGGCAGGCATATCATCTGGCCCCTCAGCACTGTGGTTATAGTAATTCCCCTCAGGTACTAACTTGGCCAAAAAGTTTTCCATATCAACCAGCACATCCGGATCTGCATTTTCTTGGATCACCAAACTGGCTGACGTGTGGCGTAAAAACAAACAGCAAAGCCCGATTCTCACGCGAGATTCACGGACAGCATCTTGCACCTGCATCGTAAATCGCTGCAGTGATTTAGGACGGGTTTGTAACGTTAGCACAGTCTGATAATGCACGGACGTTGACGTGGTAGGAATCATGGTGATGCCCTCTGAAGTAAAGACTCATCATGCTTTTCAGCATAGAGCAGGACTTACAGTCACGTCCAAGTTGCAATCTGTAATTTCTTTTAAGGTACGCCAAGCATTCTGGACGAGAACAAAGCCTAGTCCAGGGTACATGGGTTTGCTACCTAACACCTAAAGTTTCCACCTATAAACGTTGTATCAATTACCGAGTAGGGAATCTTGAGCTTACAGATACCGGGTGTTTTTAAGACCTTGACATCGCATCTACCTTGAGCCTAAATGCTGCCTCCAAGCCCGATCATTGTCATTATGCAGGGAGTTGCTGCATGGAATCATTGGCGTCGCATGCAAGCACCTGACACAGAGGCACCTCAGCTGAGAGAGGCACTGTTGATCCGAGCCGAGTTACCCAGGGTTAACCTCAGTCAAGTAGACGGCTGTATCAGTAATTTCTCTGGTGCTAATTTATTTCAAGCCAACCTTTCTCAAGCAATTTTCTACACCGCAAATTTATCCCAGGCCAAGTTGGATTGGGCCAGATTGACAGGCGTGGACATGCGGGAAGCTAACCTCAGGGATGCCAGCTTGATTAGAGTGGACGGACAGCACACCAATTTTGCTATGGCGGATTTACACGGTAGCAACTTCAGGGAAGCCATCTTAACCGGCAGTAACTTTTACAAAGCATCCTTAGCAGGTGTTGATGGCTGCATGGCGCAAATGAGTCAATGTAATCTGAGCCATACAGACTTGCAGAACAGCCTTTTTTATACCGCTGATCTGCAACAGGCTAACTTGCGACAAGCCAAGCTAACCTCAGCTGACTTCCGTGAAGCCAATTTAACCCAGGCAATTTTAGAAGATATCAATGCCTGTCACACCAGCTTTGCCAGGGCAATTTTAGACCGGGCAATTCTAACGGGAGCTTTGTTAGCAGACGCTAACCTGACGATGGCTAATTTAAAGCTCACCATCCTCAATAAGGCTAATCTCAGCAATGCCCAGGTGCAAAATGCCGTTTTGACGGAGGCCAGTCTTGTGGGTGCAACACTCTGCCAGGCGCAGTTGCAAAATAGCAACATGGCTCAAACAGACTGCCGCAATACCCTATTTAGTGAAGCCAATCTGGAAAACGTAAATTTGCAAGGGGCTGACCTGAGTGGAGCCAATTTGAGCAAGGCTGCATTACAAGGCGGTTGCTTAAAAGATGCCAAATTGAAACATACCAACCTGAGCCACGTTGATCTACGCCATACTGATTTAACTGGTGCCGATTTAAGTCATGCTATTTTAGTTGGCACGCAATTACCCAAAGGGTATGAGTCAACCCAGTATCCCGTGAGCGAAACAGAATCCTGTAATAGGCAGGTGGCTTAGGGTTAACTCAAATAATCACTAATTGCATTTGCGATCGCACCATTGCCATCCGTGGCCAGTTTCTCGCCTGTAGGTGGTACCAGGGGCTGCTCTAAAAACGACCAGTCCCCCTTAAAGAAAGTATTGCTATCTACAATTTGGTGATAGGCATGCCGTTGGATACCATCCATCAGCAAGGGGGCTTCGGCAAAGCCCTCACGGGGCAGCGTCACGACACCCCGATCTAGACGACAGGCTTCGGCAAAGGTGCTATATCCGGGTTTAGAAACTATGCGATCGCACACCACCATGATATCCGCAGGTCGCAGCCCAATCTCCGCAATCTTAATCAGGTTCGGTAACGCTGGTGCATTGCGATCAAAGGTGAGAAACTGCCAATGGGGATACGCCCGTAATGCTGTCTCATAGGGAATTTGAGATAACCCTAGCCCACCAAACGTCAGCAGAATGGTGCGATCGCTAGGTGCTGTAATGCCAAATGTCTCTCTGACTGCATTGGCTGACAGCTTAGGATTTCCCCCCGTGAGACCGACATCAGTGATGTTAGGGAAAGCAACCATATCTTCATGGAAAGGGAGACGAAAAAGGCGATCGCAATCCCCAAAGCAGTCTGCAATCCAGTCTGCAATTGCCTCAAATTCACCTCCCCAGGGCCGATAAATAAAGTCCCACCCAAAATTCCCCATCATCCAGCAGGGTAAATTCACCGCCTTAGCCAGCTGAGTTAATAAAGGAGGAATATCCCCCATAATCAGGTCAACCCCCGTGTTTCTAATAAACTCAACTTCTGGTGCCAGAATCTCATCCTGATGCTCATAAATCCATTGGAGTTTTTCCAAGGTGGTAACCTTATCCATGGTCAAGCTGTCACTTTGTAATACACCAATATCAAAACTCACTGCTCGATAGGTCACTCGCTCAGGCTGTAGATAAGATTGCAATAACCATTGGGGAGCCGTCGTTGCCAGAATAATCTCTACATCGGGTCGACTCTGTTGCAATGTTGCTGCCATTGAGGCAGCACGGGTAGCATGGCCAAAACCATGGTTAGTAACTGCGAGATAAAGCTTAGGCATAAACTTTTGTTCTTTCTATTAACATTTAACAATCCAGCCTTATACTACATAGTATCTTCGTAAGTTTAGAAGATCGCCATCATGATTTTAGGCTAACCAAAGCTTAGGAAATAAAATCAATTAACTTCCAAATTATTGGATGTACAGACGTTCCATGGAACGTCTCTTCAACATTTACGTTTGGAATTTATTGATGGCTTGCTCCTTATAACTAGGATGACCTATCCTCCTTACCCTGCAAGAACTACAGAAAGAGCGTTATGACAATTGTTCAATCCCTAGAGAACAACTAATAAAAACCTCTAAAACATTGAAGTATTCGTGATTGGAATATTCTCATCGGTGGTCGTGACGCTGACCATATACATGGGAGTAACAAATCTGACATCATCCTTGGTGGCAGCGGTAGAGATGTCATTTATACCAATGGCAGTGGAGACTTTATCGCGGCTGGTCGTGGTGCTGATTGGATTGCTACTTAAGGCTATAAATTCCTGACTGGTAAAGGGACAACGAATTGTGAGCATTAGAATGCCCTCAATTCACTACGTATCTTCAAATACTTAGATGATTCTCAGAATAGATTTTACACAAAGTAATTAACCTGCCTTCAGCACAGGCCAAGATGAGATCTCTGGACAAAACTGTCGCTGAGTAATACCAATTTGACTTCGCTGTACCCCAGGCAATATCACTCAATCTGGTCTGAGAATATGCCCAACTGGGTGATGCGAGCTGTAATTTCAAAAGCCATGCTAGAGGTGTCTTCTCAAGAAAGCGCAAATGATGTTTTCAAAGAAAATAGATTGCAATCACCTCTTTAAGCTTGGGTTACTAGGTCTAGGATTAGGCATCAGTAATATTGTCGCGGTGATGCCTGCTCTAGCATCTCCTGCACCTATATTTGAGCCGATTCTTGACGAACTTGCCACTTCAAACTTTGCTGTACGCCTTCCCACGTCTGTGCCCACCGATGTGGAACTACATCCCTTTATTCGAAACAAACATCCTGGGTTCCATATCCTCACTGTTGGGACCACACCTGAATGTTCAGGTGAGCGTTGTCTGGCCTTTAACATTGTGACCATCCCAGAGCCGAACACCTGGCCAACTCCAGAGGAAAATCGTTTAACGCCTCTGACGCCCGTTGTCTTAGGCAACGGTATTCAAGGCTATACCGCTGAGGCCATGGGCTTTGCATCTGTGGAATGGATGCAGGATGGCTCGTTATATATATTGAACTACAGTACAGATCTACTTTCGTTTGAGGATGCGATCGCAATGGCCACGTCTATGGCGACTGAACCACCGGTCTCAGGAGCACAATAACCGGAATCTCGTGCATAAGCAAAAGAGAGACTGGGGTGTCAAAACTATGCTTCAGCAGAGTGCTCCCCTCTTGAACCTCAAAGAGCTTTTCTGCTGCAGGACACTGAACAACCCATAAAAGCAGAAATGGTGAGGTCGTTAAACGACCTCACCACTCACAGATTTATGTAACGAGAGCCCCTATGGCCAGTTCTTACAATGAATTGGCCAGCAGTAGCTTATTACAAAACAGGTACAAACTTCTCTTTCTCAGGGACTGTAGTGTACTCAGCCACAATCTGACGGAACTCATCTCCGTCAAGAGTCTCTTTCTCAATGAGAATATCGACCACACGGTCCACAGCAGCACGATTATCTTGAACCATGCGCTTAGCATCGTTGTAGCACTGCTCAACAATGGAGCGAACTTGTTCATCAATGCGCTGAGAGACGGTTTCAGAATATTCAGAACGATTACCCCAGCTACCACCCAGGAAGACCTCACCCTGAGGATTCTCAAGAGCCAACGCTCCCAACTCAGCAGACATACCAAAGCGGGTAACCATTTGACGGGCCATGGACGTCACCTGTTGCAAGTCGTTCCCCGCACCCGTGGTAACCTCAGCCTCACCAAAGATGATGTCCTCAGCGGCACGCCCCCCTAGGGCACCGGTAATCCGAGCCAAAAGCTGGGCACGGGAAATCAACATCTGGTCTTCGCTGGGAGTAAACCAAGTTAAACCTTGAGCCTGGCCACGGGGAATCAAAGTCACCTTCTGCACAGGATCATGGGCCTTGACCAGGGTGCCAATCAGCGCATGGCCAACTTCGTGGTATGCAATCAAACGCTTGCTCTTACCGTCGACTAGAGGTGTGCCTTCCATACCGGCGATGACGCGATCGACAGCATCATCAATTTCCAGCATCGTAATGGCTTCCTTACGACGACGAGCGGTAAGAATAGCCGCCTCGTTTAGCAAGTTGGCTAAGTCAGCACCTGTGAAACCAGGTGTGCGGCGTGCGATCGCATCCAAGGAAATCTCATCCGCCAGCTTCTTATTGCGGGCATGGACTTCCAGAACCGCAATACGACCCTTAACATCAGGTGGATCAACCGATACCTGACGGTCAAAACGACCGGGACGTAACAGCGCCGAGTCAAGTACATCAACACGGTTAGTCGCTGCAATCACGATAATGCCGCTGTTGCCCTCAAAGCCGTCCATCTCGGTCAGCATTTGGTTGAGGGTTTGCTCGCGCTCGTCATTACCACCACCGATACCAGAACCCCGGGAGCGACCAACGGCGTCAATCTCATCAATAAAGATGATGCAAGGAGCATTTTCCTTAGCTTTCTTAAACAGGTCACGAACACGAGATGCACCGACACCGACAAACATCTCTACAAATTCAGAACCAGAGATGCTGAAGAAAGGCACACCCGCTTCACCGGCAATGGCTTTGGCAAGCAGCGTTTTACCAGTTCCAGGAGGGCCAACCAGCAAAACACCTTTGGGGATGCGAGCACCCACAGCTGTAAAGCGCTCAGGTTTCTTCAAGAAAGTCACCACCTCTTGCAGCTCTTCCTTGGCTTCATCAATACCCGCCACATCATCGAACATGATGCCGGTCTTGGCTTCCATCATGAAACGAGCCTTGGATTTACCAAAGTTCATTGCCTGACCGGGACCACCGCCAACGCCACCGTTGGAGCGACGGAATAGGAAAAATAAACCTGCAATTAGCAAGAACGGGAATAGCAGATTGCCCAGGATACCAACCAAAGCACCGTCGTTACGAGGTGGGTGGGAATCCAAGCTGATGTCAGAGTCACGGAGGCGCTCAACGAGCTCAGGCGCACTACCGGGTAGGTCCACACGCCAGCGCATAACGCGGTTATCTAGTTGTGGATCAACCGCTTCAATAATGGCTGTCCGGCCACCATCATAGAGGTCAACCGCTGTCACTCGACCAGCATCTATATAGTCTAAAAACCGGCCGTAGGTCATACGGGTACTCGCCGTATTACGACTCATGTTTGCGGGGTCTCCGCCCATGGAACCTTGCCAGAAGAAAAACCCAATTAACAGGGCTGGCAATGTCCAGAGCAAAATGACTCTCCAAGAAAGCTTCATATCTCGGTGGCCTCGTTTTGATTAACAGTCCTAACTGCTTAAGCAGATTGAAAAGCAAGTTCTAAAGCAAGCTATAAAAACCTGTGAGTTGACTAAAAACCTGCCAATGGCATTTTCTTAAGTCGATTAGGTTTAATTAACTACATTGTTTACTAAATGTAACGTAATTTCTCAGATACGGGCAATCCGTTACGTAGTCACTATGTTAACGGGTGATCACAAGCTAGCTGTTGAGTATGTCTAAAACCATTAACTAGCAGCTATTGCGATCGCACGTTCCAGACGCCCCTGATCAAAACCACGCTGGTGCAAAATCACCCAGGACTCCGCCAGGTCTGGCCCTTGCATATCACCCATCAGAGCCGCTCTCAGGGATCTCATAATCAGACCTTTTTTCACCCCCAACGCCTTAGTCACTTGATTAATCACCCCCTTGGCATCGCTAACCTCATTCAGACCTTCATGGGCTTTAAGGGCATCTAAAACAGCCTGCATCGCATCGGCCACACCATCTTTTTTAAGCTGCGCTACCGCTGCCTCCGAAAACTCCATGGTCGGCGTAAAGAAAAAGCGGCTCAGGTCGACACAATCTTTTAAGCGAGTCAAGCTAGGACCAGCTAAGGCAGCTAACTTGAGCAACCAGTCTTGATCAGCCTCTGTATCAAATTCATACCCCGCCTCTTTTAGATAAGGAGTCATCAGTTCTAACAAACTCTCTGGGGATTTCTGATGCAGGTACTGGCTATTGATCCAATCCAGCTTATCCCAGTCAAATTTAGCGCCAGCCTTATTGACCCGGTCAAAGCTAAACAGCTTTGCAGCCTCATCTAAGGTGAATATCTCTTGGGCATCAGGTGCAGACCAACCCAGCAACGTCATATAGTTGGACAGCGCTGTAGCAGTAAAGCCCATCGTCTGAAAGTCAGAAATAGAGGTGACTCCATCACGCTTGGACAGCTTGGCACCCTTTTCATTCAAAATCAGCGGTGTGTGGGCAAACTGGGGCACAGGCATCCCCATAGCCTCGTATAGCAAGATTTGCTTCGGAGTATTGCCCACATGATCTTCACCACGAATGACGTGGGTAATGCCCATATCGGCATCATCGACCACCACTACAAAGTTATAGAGCGGCTGACCAATTTCTGTACTTGAGGAGGCGCGAGCAATCACCATGTCGCCCCCCAAATCACGACCTTTCCAATTGACTGGACCACGCACCATGTCGTTCCAGGTAATGTCGCGGTCGTCATCAATTTTGAAACGAATCACCGCCTGACGTCCCTCTGCTTCAAAAGCAGCAATTTGCTCAGGTGTAAGATCGCGATGCTGATTGTTATAACGGGGTGCTTCACTACGGGCTTTTTGCCGCTCGCGCATCTCATTCAGTTCTTCGGGAGTTTCGTAGGCACGATAGGCCAGTCCCTGATCTAGCAACTCCTGAATTTTTGGCTGATAGAGCCCCATACGCTGGGTTTGATAAACGGGCTCCTCATCCCAGTTCAGACCTAGCCATTGCAAGCCATCCATAATGTTCTGGGTGTACTCAGGCTTAGAACGCTCTAGATCGGTATCTTCTACTCGCAGAATAAACGTACCGCCCTGGGCACGAGCAAAGAGCCAGTTAAAAACTGCGGTTCTGGCTGTCCCAATGTGGAGATTGCCAGTGGGACTCGGAGCAATCCGAACGCGAACAGACATGGTGATAGTGCCAAAAACGAAACAGCTAGGTCTATCAGCGTACTATATGGCAGCCTGTCGAGGTTGCACCGTTCACAGCAGTGATCTGTGCCTGGTTATTGGGTGCTGTAGCTGCCCCTAGCATTGCTTTTACAGGTGGTATTGTGGGCACACTGGTGAGCGCAGATCTACTACACTTAAGGGATATGGAACGCCTGTCCCTGGGTCATCTCAGCATTGGCGGAGCGGGCGTCTTGGATGTCATTGAACGATATGGTTTATTTGCACTACTACTCGCTTAGACTGCTTAAAGATCCCGCAAAGTTGTCTGAGAAAGAACACCAAGTTGGAACAATGATAGTGTCAATAATTCTCTAAGAATTAGACCGATTTATATTGATATTTAGGGCCAAGCTTTATGCTGAGTGAAAAGATTCAAGATGCAGCTATACGAGCAAGCATCGCCGATGACTGCGCTAAATTAATTGATAAGCAAGTAGCTGCTAAAGGTGGCCTCACTGGCATGGCCATGAAAACCGCCTACGGTGTGATCAAAGGAGTTGGCGCAGGTTACATCCCTGGTGCCATTAATCGACTACTCCCCGATGCATGCAAAGCCCTTGAACCTATTTGGCAAGAAGGTGCAGCAGCGGGTGACCCAGTCAAATACCTCAGTGAAAATAGCGATCGCACCGCTGACAGCATCTTGAGTGTGACCGATGCCCGTATTAAAAACACCAACAATGGCGTCGTTAGCGGAACGTATAAAAAACTACGTAAATCCGTTAAGAATGACGTAGAAGCTGCCGTTCCTGACCTGGCGCACATCATCCACAGCCACGCCGCTTAACACGGGCTCAAATCCCATCCCTGCGTAGGGGCAGCGCCTTATGCCTGCCCCTTTGTCATAGGAATACAACATCCTCTAGACAGCGGATTCTTACCAAACCCGCCAGTCTTCCCAATCAAGGTTGAAGATAGACGTATCAGGAAAAGCGGTAGGATTGCCACGCTCTTGCAACCGTTGCTGTAGCTCCAAAAGCTCAGGCTCAAATCGAGGCAAATCATCCACCAGGCTATAGGGCAACAGCTGATTCTCCAGCGCATAGTCAATGGTTGCACCAGCAGCGATGCCCGCCGACCACTCGAACGAATGAACACGATAGGCGGCAGCAGCAATCGTACTGGTGGCAATACTCTTACCCGCAACCAGCATGTTATCGATCTCCTGGGGAATCAGTGCCCGCAGGGGAATCTGACCAGGATAACTCTGCCCATGGGCTCGCCGTACACCAGCCCGTTCAGTATTGCCTGGCAGCTCAGGCGGTGCTAACTCCATACAAGGATGAAAGTCGATGGCATACTGAGCAATGCCCAATGAATCTGGAAAGATAGTGGAACGAGTGCGGCGAGGGATATCTGTTGCAGCCTTATTTTCTCCGATAGCCGCAACGGTTTCTAAACCGGCCAATGCCCGGCGCAATTGTAGATACATACCATCGGGTAACTGAGTCTGGTAATACTCATCGCTATAGTCCACACGGGAAATGTCAATCTCATTGATCATGAATCCCTCCGGATGACCATAAGCAGGTCGTCCTATAATTCGACGTCCCTCGCGGATATAGGGATGCTTGGATAAGCCGTGGGCTGTATGCATAGGGGCATCAAAACCGGTGAGAAATCGATGACGAAGATCCACACTTTTAATGCCATAGCCCAGCTGAGAATCTGACAATCCACCAATCAACCAGTGGTAATAGCTGAAGGCATTTTCTTCACCTCGGCGCAGAGTATCTACACGCAAGCCCCCTAGCCAACCGCCAGGGTCTAGCTGGCCCGTAGCTTCCAGTTGCTCATGGGAATAGATCAGGTTGTCTACGAATGTACCTGGTCGGTAGTCATTGCCCCAGGTCCAATTTTGCATGGAGATATCGCCGGGCTTAATATCACTAACTCCAAAAATACGGCGCTCGGGTCGGTTGCCCGGTGCCCATAGCCGCCGATAAGTAAAGACAAAATCGATGTAGTTGGTGTTGTCGCGCTCGCGTTCAAAGCTAAAATATGGAGCGTAAATGTCGTAATACTCTGGTCGTTCCTGCACTTGGGCCTCTTCAGTCCGCTCCATTGCAAACGTATAGGTAAACCCCTGGGTGCAGTAGGCATCGCCCGTCAAGGTGGGCGAAGACGGGTTGAGATAGGACTTTGGATCTAGACCTAACCGATAGGGCACCCCCGACAGTGCAATCAATTCGCCCGTTTCGGTGGCTTCAACCACGTACCAATCAGCAGGTCCCTCGTTGCCAGTAGGCTGAAAGCGAATAATGGTTTTACTGAAACGATCTGAATCTTCATAGCGATAGATATCTTCGTAGACGGCAGACAGGGGCTCGGTATTGAGGGGGGGTGTCCCCGGTACTGGACTATGTTGGATTGCGATCGCACTTTCAATCATGGAGCCATCAATATCCAACTCCTTCACCACGGTTGAAGGAAACCACTTCAGGGTTCCATCCCCCTCACGGGCTGCCTCATTCAGCATGTCCACCAAAATATCGTGGGCATCAGCGGGCAAAAAACAAACTGCACTGACCCAGCAGTCCCCTGGATTCTGGCGACCATAGAGATCCAGCACCCGTTGCCGCAGGTCTTTATAACCTGACGCATAAAACAAAAGTTGACGCTGCATTCTAGCTTCATCTAAGGCCGTTGTTCCCTGAGATGTCAGCTGCCCCCCTAACCAGTCAGTCATCTCTGTCAGGCAAACTGTTCGTCCAGCGTGCAAACTCTCGTAGGCGGTAGACACCCCCGCAAGGCCACCACCAACTACCAGGACATCACAGCTTTCAGTTTGCTCAATACGATTGGGCTGGGCTGCCAACGGGCTAGCCATGAGTAGTAAGAGACCAATGGTCGAGAAGAGGCGCTGACCAAAAGAGCTTAAAAGCAAGCTAGCAGAAATTCGCATATAGGTCTTTCCTTAGTCACTGAAATTACTGCGCCCAACGCCATATCCGAGCACTAAACCCAATAAATTGAGAATTCATGGCCGATACAGACAGAAGCAGCAGGATACACATCAGATACCACAGTAAACAATTAAATCAATTTCAACATCGCCATACCCGGCCAGAGCGGTGATTCCCACAGTGGTTCGACTGGGTAACCGCGACTGGTCAAAGTAAGACGCATAGACTTGATTAACAATCTCGTAGTAACGAAAGTCCGTGACAAAAATTCGAACCATCACAACATTTTGAAAGCTTGTACCCGCATGGGTTAACACCCGTTTCAGATTTTCCATCACCTGCCGCGTTTGCGCTTCAACATCCAGCTTTAAGACTTCACCAGACTCAGGATCTTCAGATAACTGCCCTGTCACGAAGAGAAAATCTCCGGCCTTTACAGCATGGGAGTAAGGAGCAACTGGAGGTAGCGCATCAGGCAAGGTAATAAATTCAAGCATGGTAGATCAGCCACGGTAGTTGGTGCTGATCTATTTGCTCATTGAAAGAGAGTTTGGCATTCAAACAACCTACTTCATTAAAGAATTGCGCTCACGCCGCCCCTGTTGTGATTAAAAGCAACCACAGGCCAGAAGACTTGAGGCACCGAATTCCCCATACAGGTACCTAAAATCGTCCCTAAACCCCAGAAATATAGAACATTTGGATCAAGCAGCCGTTAGCTAGCTCAATCGCAGGCATAGCCAGGAAATTCACACCTAAAATCAACCTAAAATATGATCCTTTAAACGAGATTTATGATACATTTGTATTAGTTGATAGAGCATATGTTCTATTAGTTCCTCGTCCTCTTCTGCAATATGAACGATTTAGATATGGAACTTCAGACGATTCGGCAGAAGCTACAAATCCTGAAAGCCTCTCCTCCAGAAACCATGGCAGCTCCTTGGAGCCCGTCACGATTGACTGCGCCTTCTCCTAATTTAGCCCAGGTGACCACGGCAATTGAGACCCTACGGCAACGCTCAGGTCAAACACTGTCATCGTCTCCAGTTCCTGGTTCTAGTTTGCAGCAGTTTGATGCTGCGCTTGGTGCCGTTGAGCAGCTGGCACAACAGCAACGGCAAGCCTTGCGACGATTACAGTCCGTAGGCGATAGCCTGATTCAACACATCCAACCGGGTACATCGCCAGATATTGATGACATCGCCCGCTTTTTAGCAGAATGCCAGGCCATTCAGATCCCCACTGTTCAACGTGATGCCGATGGATATTTAGACTTGATCTATTATACGGTCGATTTTCACCAGGCTGAGCATGACGCTACGTCAAATGCACAAACCTTAAGGCTGCGATCTCAGCCACTATTCAAACATTCGCTCCATCAAGAACAAGGGCGTTCTAATGGTTTTGACGATCAGTATTATCGCAAAACCAATGGCACAGGCTTTGTGAGCGACCTCAAGCGTGTTTATCAGCAAGTGTCTGGATCTATCCAAAGATGGACACGCCGCTATTCACACTCTAGACAACAAACACGGGTTTCACAATTTACCCTCCTAGACAGTGCAATTTGGTGCATTGGTGCAGCCATTTTTCGGCTGATTCTCAATCAACTGTTTCAAATTCACCCAGCACTATGGCCGCCAGTAGCATTTATTCTCATTGCTGGCATTATCCTCAGTCTTTACAGAGCTATTCTTAGCCCCCGCCCCGATCCAGTATTAGGGTATCGCACACTTATGATCATCCTCGGTTTGCTGGTCGGCGGTCGTTTTGCCTAACCCCAACAGCCACAATCACTACAACAGATATCAGAGCTTTTATACGTTTTCACTAAAAGCAGTGCAGTTATTTTTGTCATGTAGTTTCTTTCCTAATCATTTCATTCTTTCCAAAGAGGTCTCCCATGGTTTACCCAAACAATGTTCCCCATCGCCCTCGGTCACAAGGTCTAGGTCCAAAACCTCTAGTGGCAGCTAGTCTAACCATGATTCTTACAGCTTTACTGATCGATTTTAATGGCATCAAAAACTTTTTTACATCCGCTAGTGCAGCTAGCCAACAAGCCCATTGCAATGATGTAGTAAGTGATGACGCCAAACTATCTCGAGAACAGTTAGCCCAACTCCTCACCATTCCAGAACGAGATGCCAAAGAGAGAGTTCGACAAGTCGTCAGCGAACCCTATTGTGCATTACCCACACTCAAAGTTCGATCTGGGGTGGATGCGGAAAGAGAAGCCTATCCCCTCGCCTTTGATCCTGGTACAACCCTTGTGATTCTCTACGAAAATAATGAGTATGCAGGTTATCGTTTCAGCTTTGAGTAGGTCTCAGCACAGGCTTTGGATTTTATTCTTTGGCTTATTGCTAAGTAGTTGTCAATCCCAAGCAACACCCCCCAAACGAGTCATTAACATCCAACAACAATGGGAGCTAGAACCCGGCGATAAGATTGCAGACCATCTTGTCGTTGGCAGTTTAGGCGACATTTCCATTCAGCTTAAGCGCCAACCCTTAAGAGCACCGTTTCCAGGCAAAGTAGAACCCAGCACCTTCGAACAGTGCGTAATTTATTCCACCCCTGAAGTTCCAGCTTACCTGTTTCGATTTTGTGGTTTGCAAAGGCCCAGATTTGGCAACATTAAAGCCGGACAAACCATGGGTGGAGGAAGTCACATACAATTTGCCACATTACGCCGTCAGCCCGATGGCACTTGGATTATTGTTGAACCCTCGACCGGAGTTTTAGAACGAGCCATTTCCCAACATAATCCTGCCAGATCTCCCATTAAGGATGAGACAAATCAGGATCAAGTCAAATCATCTCAGACACAAAAAGGAAAAAAATCTGTTAACTAACAAATGTTTCCTGGCAACCTCTCTCACCTTGTGTTTCCGCCTTCGGAGTCCTGACCACTATGCTGCGCTTCAAGCTTCATCACCTTTTTGCCCTTTCTCTTTTGGTGACTGCCATAGGTCATCGTCCTGCCCAAGCCATGGGTTTGAACTTTGACCTAGAGACACAACCCAAAAGCCCTCAGACTTCCTCCAGTTCTGAACTTACCGATAGCCAAACCGGTTTACCTGAGACAGACTCTCCAAGTGCAGTAACCATTTTTAAGCCACTGCCTATACCGCCTACAGCGAGTCAGCCTCCGCTTCGGATTACAACATCTAAGTCTACGCTACCGAGCCATGTGATCGCATCTGCGCGGGTATTAACCCCACCACCGCCAAGCGCTTTGCCAACCTCACGGGTACTCTCACCCAAACCTGTTCCATCAACGCCCCCACTCCCTGATTTACCTGAGAAGGCATCCATTGCCCTGAGCTTTACTCCGGACGAATCTATCTTCGAATCATCACTACCTCAACCCTTAACCACCGCTCAAGAGCAGTCTAGTTTACCCCATTGGATGTATGAAGGTGGTTCCGACTCATTAGTCGCTCGGGTTATTGGCAGCGCCGAAGGAACACGCACTGCCAGCGGAAATCCCACTCAAGCTTATTACGGCCACACCGACCCAGGTAACGGTGTCTGGAACATGGGAACGTTTTCCTATCAGCACGGCGCAAATTCTCCTCAAGAAGCTGATAAGAAGCAACTCAAAAGACTCAAAAGACAGGGGAAAACCATTGCAGACCAGGCTGATCAAGCAAAATTATCCATGACCCTGGGGGAAGTTCTTAATGGTTTAGACTTAGCAAATCAATCTCCTAGAGCGGCCTTAGAGCGCGGTGGTTATGTCGATCGCCTTGTTCAAGCTAGACACAAAGGAATGAAAAACAACGATGCCATTATCTGGGCACGAACATACTCTTACTTAGACCCAGATACACAACGGTGGAATGCTCCTGGACTAGGCAACACCTTAACCAGCATTCGTAGAGATCAAAGCCGTCGCCATGATGCTGTTGCCACAGCCTTCAACAGTTATCAAGCCCAGCGAAACGATCTAAATACACCACCAGAAGACACCTTGAAGACTCCCATATTGGCATTAGCTCCAGAACCTTCAACTAGCCTCTTTTCTACAGATAAGACCTCAGAAGAAAAGAAATTATTGGCGACTCAACCCACAGATTCAACATCATTAGCATTCAGCATTCATGATGATTGGGAGTCTTCGAGTCGAGAAATTCAGAGCAGAGATTTGCCCATAGCTACGACCTCTGAGGCTGAGATTAACGCCATTCAGGCAAAAGACACCTTAAAACTTGAAGATGACTCTCAAGATCAAAGGTTGTCCATAGCTCCAACATCAGATCCAGAGGAAATTGCTGGCTGATCGCTCTGCATACAAACGTTAGTTTGAATTAGTAAATAGACAACATTAAAAAAAGCAAGCTAGAGTGAGACTGGTGTCGGCTGACCGCGTCAAGATCATGCAACCCTCATCCTATCCAATTTCATCGCTCTCAGACGCCATTGAAAGGTGTCAAGCATTAGGTATGCGCCTCAGTCGTCAGCGTCGCTATATTTTGGAGTTACTTTGGGATGTGCAAGAGCATCTATCCGCACGGGAAATTTATGATGAGCTTAACCATCGAGGCAAGAAAATTGGCCACACATCGGTCTACCAGAATTTAGAAGCACTCTTTGAGCAAGGCATAATTGAATGTGTTGAACGCTCAGATGGCAGGCTATATGGCCATCTCAACAGTTCTCATAGCCATGTCAATTGTCTAGAAACTCAGAAAATAATTGATATTGATATCGAACTACCGCGTGCCGTTATTCAAGAAGTTGAGCAACGTACAGGTCTGAAGATTACCGATTATCGTATTGATTTTTTTGGAACTACAAACTGATGCCCTTTCAAGGCAGTCTCCCCTGTAAGAGCATCCATTGCACCAAAGTATAGATACTGGTTCGGCCTAGAACAGAAACTTCCAGGACAGAGTACTAAATCTCTACTTAAACTAAGCTTTAAGCTTGATGGACTATGTTTTGCTATCACACCAGCCAAGCAACACAAGCATTCACTGTAGGATTTAAATAATCTCTACCTCTGGCTAGTATACCCAATGGCAGAAATTTGGCAGAAATTTCATGCACCCATGCACCCATCGACTCATCCACATTTGATAGTAAGCAAACTTACACCCCAGGGTACTAGTCACCCAGGACTTCACGGCTAAATAGGACAAATACTGTTCCAAAAACAAGAGCAGCTAATGTGATATCCATATCCAGATCCTCGCTTAATTTTTTAGGCCATTACCAGATTGCCCTTTCTTGAACCCTAATGCGAGGATTTAGATAAATTTTCCTTGAACTTTATTGACGTGCTTAACTACGAATTTGCACAGGCATCACAAGGTACGTCATTTGTAAACCACTAACGGGAGTCAGAATTGCTGGACTAGTGGCTGAATTGCACTGTAATTGCACTTCAGGACTCGGTAGAGCACGGAGGCCTTCTAGTAAGTACCTCACGTTAAAGGCAATATCGAGATCCTCTCCTGTCACCTGGGCAGACATCTCTTCTCGGCCACTACCCACCTCCTGGGCTTCAACTGACAAAGCCAAGGTTTGAGCTGAGCCAGCAATGGAAAGTTTGACAATATTATTGCGTTGGTCGGCTAGTACACCGATGCGCTCTAAAGCAGACATCAGCTGCTTACGATCTATCGTCAACTGCCGTTCAAACTGCTTAGGAATTAGTTGGCGATAATTGGGGTATTGCCCTTCTAAAAGACGAGTCGTAATGCGCTGATGCCCTAGCTCAAAAACGACTTGAGTCGGATCAAATCTTAGGGAAATTGGCTCTGTGCCCTGATAAGACTGTAGTAACCGTTCTAACTCACGCAGGGCTTTGCCCGGAACTGTCACGTCAATGGCCAAGTCCATGCCCGAATCATCCACACTCTGAACTACAGCTAAGCGATGGCCATCTGTAGCAGCAAACTCTAAATTTTCGGGTTCTGCCACGACATGAACACCTGTGAGCACTTGTTTGGTTTCATCAGAACTGGTAGCAAATAGAGCTCCCCGTAGACCTTCCAAAATGGATTCTGCGGAAACACTCGCTACCTGTCCATCTTCCACTAAGGGAAGGTTTGGATAGTCAGTGGCATCCATGCCACGCACTTGATATTCACCAGCTGAACAGGTCAGGGTAATCACTGGTTCGGTATTTGATTGGCTAAAATCCAAATCCTCAGGAGGCAGTTTAGCCACAATATCTCCCAATAGTTTGGCAGGAACTGTCAGAATCCCCCCCTCTTCAACATGGGCAGAAAAGCTGGTTTGGATGCCAAGTGTTTCATCAAAACTCGTTAGGGTAATGCGTTGTGCATCTTCATCTACCTTGACCAAAATATTTGCCAATACGGGCTTATTGGGCCTGGAAGGAACTGCCCGGCTGACAATTGAGAGATGTGTGTTGAGATCCCCCTGGGAGCACACGAACTTCATGGCTGACATATGTCTATCAAGAATGCTGGCCAATCGTAACACCCCAACAGAACGATGGAAAGCGTTTATTTTAAGCAAATTTCCTTGCTCTGTTCTATAGATAGGTTCTTTCTTTAAATTTAAACAATAGTAGTAGTAGGGCCTGTGGAAACTGTGGAAAACATCTTTACATCCCTTCTCTATCAGGCTATTGAATCTTTTTTGGCTTGTGGAAAAAGTGTGGATATTCAAGGCCGTTTTCCACAAGATCTGAGTAGGCTAAATCTTTTTCCCCATCGCCTGTCCTATTCTCCCCAGTTAATCCCCACCTTTTCCACAGCTAAAGTAGAGTTTTCCACAAGCGATATTTCTGGATTTTGGTATCAAACTTAATATTCTCAAAGCCTTCGGACGTAATGGTTTGATTGTTAAGTAGATCGGCAGTACTGTTTTCCACAGCCAAAAGTTTTCAATGTACTAGTCAGCAGAAACCGCACCAGGGATATGACTGTCATATCCCTGGTGCGGTTTCTGCACTTATTGCCTGATCCTTTTACGCAGGATGGCCTAGGGCAGAGCATGTATGTCCTCTTTTTTGTCTGAGCCCTATATTGATGACTTTGTATGATTTGCTTTATCTAGCTATGCTCGATTGCTTAAGCTGATGCGATCGCTAAGCTCACGTACCGTTTGAGCCATGTTCAAGTCTTTTTTAATGAGTTGAGCGATTTTATCGCAGCTGTAAAGAACCGTAGTGTGGTCTTTTCCGCCAAAAACTTCGCCGATCTTGGGCAAACTAAGATCCGTATGTCGTCGCATTAAGTACATGGCGATCTGTCGAGCGTGACTGATTTCACGGCGGCGAGAATTGCCTTTGAGGTCTTCTACGGAGACGCTGAACACCTCGGAAATAATATCTATCACCGATGTGGGAGACGCATCGATTTTGCCTGTGGGGGCATCAAGAACCGGCTTCAGATTCTCGATGGTCATGGGCAGTCCTGATATAGAGGTATAGGCAATAGCTCTAATGAGCGCACCTTCTAGCTCACGAATATTGGATGTGTAGCTGGCAGCAATATACTCAGTTACCTCACGGCTTAAATTCACGCTTTCGTATTCAGCCTTTTTCTGTAGGATGGCCATCCTGGTTTCAAAATCAGGCGGTTGAATGTCAGCAATCAATCCCATGGAAAATCTGGAGCATAGCCGTTCCTGGAGCCTGGGGATTTTATTGGGCGGACGATCGGATGCTAGGACAATCTGCTTGCCTGCTTCATGAAGCGTGTTGAAGGTATGGAAGAATTCTTCCTGGGTATATTCTTTGCCTTCAATAAACTGAATATCATCAACCATGATGATGTCGACTTCTCGATACTGTTCACGGAAGCGCTGCATGCTGTCCCGCCGAATAGCTGTGATGAGGTCATTCGTAAACTGCTCGGTGGATACATAGGCAATGCGAGCAGTGGTATCGATATCTAGACGGTAATGACCAATAGATTGCATCAAATGGGTTTTGCCAAGCCCAACCCCGCCACAAAGAAATAGGGGATTAAACTCACGGCCAGGCGATTCGGCGACGGCCAGGGCAGCAGCATGGGCCATGCGGTTATTGGACCCGACAACGAATCGTGAAAAAACAGCCTTTGGGTTGAGGTCAGGTGGACTAGATTTGCTGGTAGTGGTGCGTTCTGTGGTCTGAGGTGAGGGCCAGGCGACAGCATTCTCCGTTCGATTCGTATCACCATCAACTGGTTCACTCACTGTGACGACCACGTTAATATCTTGGCCCAACAGTTCTTTCGCTACGTCAGAAATGACTTGAATGTAGTGCTTTTGCACCCAATTACGGGCAAAAGGATTTGGTGTGGAAATAGTTAGAGTACTATCCGCTAGGGTTTTAAGTCGTGTGGGTTTGATCCACGTTTCAAACGTGGGACCACTGAGTTGGTCCTGAAGTTTATTGAGAACTTCAGTCCAGAGACCATCCACTTTGTTCACAACTAACCCTCCAAAAGGTGAGTAACTCTGCAATCTCAAGCTCAGTATTTTCTCTGAATGCTCCGAAATGGAACATTACAAGAATAAGGACCTCAAAATTAAACACCCCCAAACAATTGGGCAGTGCTGAACTTGGAACACTATTTAATAAGGTCCTAAAAACCATAGTTGATTGAATAATCAACTATGGTTTTCAACAGGTTCTGTATTAAGAACCGCTTTATAAGTAATCACGCAAAATTAGACATTAACCGAGTCCCCATGGCTAAGGCTGAAAAACTAAAACTGTTTATGGAACAGTGCTCTAACATCTCTTAATCGACGATCTCAGCAGGATGTCAACCTACTCTTAGGCGAGCTCTTGGTTGAACGACCCTGGATTCGGGATACACACCTGAATTGAATGGATAGTGTATGGCTTTTATCGACGTTTTCCCTTAAAAGCACCCATTAACGGGTTCTATTATCCATAAAGGACTAGGAGTATCTAAATGCGTAGGTATAACTTTTAGTACATTGAAAACTAATGAGCTCTAATACACTAACCTGTTGTTGCTCACATATCCAGCAAGCACACTAGAGTAATCTGCACCATAGATATAACCTTTTTTTAAAGGATGTAATGATCTAACTTGATGGAGACGAGGGTGAACTGGCACAGATTACATGGTTGAATTTAGCTGTAGACGCTATACAGATAAGGGTTAGTAAATAGGACGCTGGCAATGTGTAGATGCTTGTGAGTCGTTCTTTTCAACCAGAGTCATTGCAAAGTTCCCATGCCTGATGCCATGTCTAAACTACGCTCTTCAACCGTTCGTTTTGCCAAGTCGTTAGCTCTTTACGGGTTTATTGCGGCCTGTAGTGCAACGGCAGCTGTGTTCACGACAGCACAACTTGTTCCCACCACAGCCCAAGCGCCTACCTCTGGGGCTGGGCGTTTGCTGACGGACAGTAGCTTTATTGCATCCGTGGCTGATGATGTGGGACCTGCTGTGGTTCGGATTGATTCCTCGCGGACTGTGACTCGTCGGTCTGGACCGTTTGATGATCCGTTCTTTCGAGAGTTTTTTGGGGATATGTGGGAGGAGCCATCGTCTCGGGTTGAGCGTGGCCAAGGTTCTGGCTTTGTCGTCGAGTCAGATGGTGTGATTTGGACCAATGCCCATGTGGTTGAAGGGGCCGATGCGGTGACGGTCACGCTTAGGGATGGCCGTGAATTTAGTGGTGAGGTGGTGGGTGAAGATCCGCTAACGGATGTGGCGGTTATTAAAGTTCAGGCTCAGGATTTACCTACAGTGACCCTTGGCAATTCAGAGCAGCTGCGTCCAGGGGAGTGGGCTATTGCCATTGGCAATCCACTGGGGTTAGACAATACTGTTACGGCTGGAATTGTCAGTGCAACGGGACGCACAAGTGCTCAGATTCGAGTGCCAGATAAACGGGTGCAGTTTATTCAGACTGATGCGGCCATTAATCCTGGAAATTCTGGTGGGCCGCTACTAAATGAGCGCGGTGAAGTAATTGGTATTAATACGGCCATCATCGGAGGTGCCCAGGGATTAGGCTTTGCGATTCCTATCAATTCAGCTCAGCGTTTAGCTCAAGAATTGATCGAGAAAGGTCGGGTGGAGCATGCCTATTTGGGTATTCAAATGCGTACACTGACAAATGATCTACGCCAACAAATCAATCGAGATCCTCGTAATGACCTGAGGTTATCTGCTGACGAAGGTGTAATTATTTTGGGCCTGATGCGTAATTCGCCAGCCTTAGAAGCAGGTTTGGAAGTGGGTGATGTAATTGTGGCCATGAATGGTAAATCGATCACGGCGGCTGAGCATGTACAGCAAATTGTTCAGGATTTAGGCGTAGGCGAGTCGATTGAGATAGAGATTGACCGGGGTGGTCGTCAGATAGCTCTGGATGTCATGACAAAGGCGTTACCGCAGCAGCGACGATAGATGGGCATACGGTCGGTTATTCAATTGGGTGATGTGAGATTGCGATCGCAAGCCCAACCCATTCAGCATTTAGACGATCCCCAGCTGCAACAGCTCATTGATGATCTGTTAGCTACCGCAGCGGCCAAAAATGGTGTGGGTATTGCCGCACCTCAGGTTGCTAAGGGACTACAGCTGTTTATTGTGGCTTCACGCCCGAACCCACGCTACCCTGAGGCCCCGACTATGGAGCCTGTCGCTATGATTAATCCGCATATCCTTAACCACAGTGACGATCAAGTCAAAGGCTGGGAAGGGTGCCTCAGCGTGCCAGGGAAACGGGGATTTGTACCTCGGTACCGCGAGATCGAAGTAACTTACCTGGATCGCGATGGCCATGACCATCGTCAGCATCTGCAAGACTTTGTGGCGCGAATTTTTCAACACGAGTACGACCATCTACAGGGCAAGGTTTTTCTTGACCGGGTAGAGCATCCCGATGACATTTTGACCGAGGCCGAATACCAAAACCGATTTAATTGTCCTTAGATTTGGTTTTGGGGCGGCGTCGTTTTCCCCCGCCTTTGCCCGTCATTTCCCCTTCTACTCGGCTAATGCGCAAAGGGTGACCCGCAACGGATACCTTTGTAAGGTGTCGCATAATTTCTTTGGGTATCCCCTCTGGTAAATCTACGGTGCTGTGGCTGTCGTAGATATTAATGCGACCAATGTGGCGACTTTCGAGACCGCTTTCATTTGCGATCGCGCCCACAATATGGCCAGGTTTCACCCGATGCCGATGACCGACCTCAATGCGATAGCGTCCCATGCCTTGCTCGGGTGGGGATGTCTTGCGTTCACGCCGCTGGGGTCGCTCGCGGCGGTCGCCGCGCTCTGGGCGACTGCGCTTGCGTTCTTCCAACAATAAGGGCTCGTTGCCTTGCACCAACTTGGCTAAGGCCGCTGCAATCTCAATAGCAGGCACATTATGCTCCTGTTCATATTGCTCCATGAGATTGTTGAAGAACTCTAGATTCTCCTCAGCAATTGTGTCAGTAATCTGCTGTTTAAACCGAGCAATACGCTTGTTATTGACCATCTCGGTCGTTGGCATCTCCATTTTGGAGATTTTTTGTTTGGTTGCCCGCTCGATGGCATGCAGCAATCGTCGCTCACGAGGGGCTACAAATAAAATTGCTTCACCATTACGCCCGGCTCGCCCTGTGCGGCCTACTCGATGGACATAGGTCTCGGTATCATAGGGCATGTCATAGTTAATGACATGGCTAATTCTATCCACGTCTAAGCCGCGGGCAGCTACGTCGGTGGCGACGACGATATCCAGCTTGCCTGATTTAAGTTGCTCGACGGTTCGCTCCCGCTGCATTTGTGAAATATCTCCACTGAGCGGGGCTGTTTCATAGCCTCGGGCTTCCAGCTTCTCCGCCAGTTCCACGGTGGCCAGACGGGTTCTAACAAAGACGATCATGCCGTCAAATGTCTCTGTTTCTAAAATGCGGGTCAGGGCATCTAACTTGTGGTAACCACTAACCATCCAATAGCGCTGTCGGATAGTGTCAGCGGTGGATGTTTTGGATTTAATCAGGACCTCAGTGGGATTATTGAGATGTCGCTGAGCAATATGGCGAATTTCTTTGGGTAAGGTGGCAGAAAAGAGAGCGACCTGCCGAGACGCTGGGGTTTTCTCCAATACCCATTCCACATCGTCGATAAAGCCCATGCGCAGCATTTCATCGGCTTCGTCCAGTACGAGACACTGCAATGCACTCAGATCCAGGGTGCCGCGTTTCATGTGGTCCATGACCCTGCCAGGGGTGCCCACGACAATATGCACCGAACGTTCTAGTTTACGAAGTTGAATACTATAGCTTTGCCCTCCATATAGGGGCAGCACATGAAAGCCTTTCATATGAGATGCATAGCTTTGAAAGGCTTCTGCCACCTGAATTGCTAATTCTCTGGTGGGAGTCAATACCAGGGTATGGGGCAAACGCTGCTCAATATTGACGCGGGATAACAATGGCAGCGCAAAAGCCGCTGTTTTGCCAGTACCTGTTTGGGCTTGCCCAATCAGGTCCACACCAGCCAATACATGGGGAATAGTTTGTGCTTGAATGGGTGTTGGACTTTCATAGCCCAAACCTTCCAAAGCCTTTATTACCGGCTCACTTAAAGACAACTCACTAAAGCTTGGAGCCGATTCCACATCCATTGGCATTTATCTAAATCTTAATATAGGCGCTGTTACAGCCTGACAGATGTTGAGTCAAAAACAAACTCTGACAGCAAAATAAGTGCTGAATAATCACTACTATGAGGGTTGCTAATTGAGGTCAGTCCCTAAGACGTTCCTCCTGAGCAATGATGATTGGATAATTTTCTACATTTTTTATAGCCTATAAATAATTTTGGTTTTGAACGTCTCTACAATTCTACTTTATCTGCTCTATACTTGGAACAAGACACATAATTGGGTGCATCGTCTGAAACCATCTTGAGATATATAGAGCCGTTGGGATGGAGAAATCCTTGAACGTGATGGCAATCTTTACACGATTAGGGTGCAAGGTTAGAACTCTCATTTAGAGCCTGGTTAAAGCACTAGCTTCGGATTTGTTGGATATAGCTTAGATGCTTTAGCCTTGCTGATTCAGAGGAGAGTAAATCTGAAAAATGTCAATGTAGGACAATTTTGCCAGTTCGAGTCTTTCCCTTAATCAGCAAGCACCTCGATCCTCCTTTTCAAATATCATCGTTTTACAATGGCTCCAGTATCTTTTAATTGGTGAGCGGGTTAGGCGATGGTATTTGAATATATTTTTAACTTCGGTAATTTGTTTGTGCTCCCATTTTGGGCCTTGATGGTGTTATTGCCCAACTGGGAAGTCACCCGCAAAATCATGGCATCCTACATTCCATTTGTGGTGTTGGCGGCGCTTTATGTCTATTGTTTTGTTGCCAGTCTTGATCCTGACAAACTAGAGGAGTTTGCTAACCCTACCCTGGCGGTGTTGGCCAACTTATTTTCAGATGAAAAGGTGATGACGACGGGATGGGTGCATTTCTTAGTGATGGATCTCTTTGTGGGCCGCTGGATTTACTTGCACGGACAAGAGAAACAATTGTTTACTCGTCATTCCCTGGCACTATGTTTGTTTGCTGGACCTATGGGACTTTTATCCCATGTGGTGACTGTATGGATCACACCGTTGTTTAAGTCTTCAGCTGAAGTGGCTTAAACGCTAGTCTCTGTTAAATAGGCGGACATCAGCATGTATTTGCTGCGGGCTTGGAAATTAGTCTGGGCGTAAAGATGCTGTGCCCTGGTATTGGATGCCGCCACCTCTAAGTGCAGCGCATGGATATCCAGGGCTTTTGCTTCTTGCTGAATCTGCCTCAGGCTTTGCTTTCCCAAACCTTTGCCACGAAACTCGGGCCGGATATAAAACTCATCGATAAAGGCATCTTTGCCGCCAAATTCGATACTGTAGCCAAAGGTGAGGGCAATGTACCCTGCGATCGCAATATCTACAACAATTAACCAAATCCCCCCGAGTGAAGAGTCGGATAGCAGGCCATGAATAGCCTGTTTTCGGTTCTTGCCCGTCATATGGATGTGTTCAAACTCATGGTAGGCCTCCACCAGCGGCAATAGCTGTTGCAGGTTGTCCGTAGATGCGAGTAGGAGTCTGTAATGCATGATGTACCTCTATGGGCAACGTATATAAGCCCTAGGATGAGTAAAATTACAGGCTTTCAGGAATCTGACGATACGGATAATGGTGATAGTACTTAGGATAGTTATCAAGGCGCACATGTAGCCAGGCGACTCCATCACCTGCTGTGCTAAGCCATACTGGTTGATCGCTAATGCGTTGGGCCATAGTATCACCGACTAAAGTCCATAGGGCATGTTGCTGAGGTCTCGGCGCATTTTGTACAAACGCCCCGAGATGACTGTAATCGCCATCTGCATCTGTAGGGCAGGGGACAATTAGCACAGCATCTTTGCCCAGATTCAAAAAATTAACAACCGGTTGATTAGGTTGGAAATAGGGTGAAAACGTCTGCCGATCAGGGGGGCGTGACAGGCTCGGGCTGTCTATTAACACACACTCAAAAGGAGTATTAACCGTTTTTGTCGTTATTGGTGGTGTTTCCCAACGAAAGCTGGCAAAAGGAGATTTTGCCAAGAGGTCAATGAAAAAGTTACGAAAACCACTATCTTTTTGCCAGGCACCTATAACTGTTGCATAGGAAACAGGAGATGAATTTTGTGTAATGACAACCCGACGGCTGTGAAGATTATGTGATTTTTCGCACTGTGCATTCCACATGACCGACGGCTCCCCTACCTTTGTCAAACTTTTGTCTAATTTTGCTCCAATGTCGGGAACTTTTCCTGGGATAACTAGATAACAGTGTAGAGGTCAGTGTGACTGGTGTCAGTGATTATACGTTGTCTACTCACGAACAATTCACGGTTTTGCTGAGTAATTTACGCGCATTTGCGCGACCAATATCACCAGGTACTAGTCATCATGGCAGTACAGAAACGTTGTTCCCTAACAGTTAACGCGAGAGCAGTCCTATGGTTGCCGTTAGAAAGATAGAAAGAACACCCGAGATTATATTGCAGCAGGTTTGGAATACCCACAAACTTACTCGAAAAGATCATGTCAGATTGTCTTCCTTTTTACTGTCCATTGTGGATTTAACCCCTAAACAGCGTGAGCAGGTACATCATATTTTTGATGAGCTGAGTCTGGGTAAAATTCAACTGGTTGACTAGTACTAGACGCTTGGTGGAGGCGTTCCATAAAACGTCTGTACATTTCATTTTATTTGGGATGACGGTATATCAGGGCGCTACAGAAAAGACTGTTATCCAAAAATATTGAGTTGAGAATCAGGGCTGCTTTCTTGAACTTTTGATTTTTTAGACGATTTGGTTACACTCCCTTTGCGGAGGCCTACGGCGATTTTACTGTGTTTTTCAATTTGGCCCATGACCTGTTGGGCTCGTTTGATGACGCTGGGGGGTAATCCCGCTAGGCGACCGGCTTCTATTCCATAAGAGCGATCGGCTCCGCCAGGTTGTACCTGGTGTAGAAAGATAATCTGGTCTGGCATTTCTTTCACCGTTACCTGGAAGTTGGCCACATTTTCTAATAGTGAAGCGAGCTCATTGAGCTCGTGGTAGTGGGTGGCAAAAATAGTGCGGGCCTGAATATCACTAGCCAGGTGTTCTGCCACTGCCCAAGCAATGGAAAGCCCGTCAAATGTGGCTGTGCCTCGACCAATTTCGTCGAGTAAGACGAGGGATTGAGGGGTAGCATGGTTAAGAATATTGGCGGTTTCATTCATTTCCACCATGAATGTGGATTGCCCGGTGGCTAAGTCGTCTACGGCACCAACGCGGGTGAAGATGCGATCGCACACTCCCAGCACTGCACTCTTCGCTGGTACAAAGCTTCCTACCTGGGCCATCAGCTGAATTAGCCCCACCTGTCGTAGATAGCAGCTTTTACCGCTGGCATTTGGCCCCGTCAAAATGATCAAGTCCGGAGGATGGGCATGGGCCCCCCTCCCATCGGGTGTTTCCCCGTAACCAAGACCCGTCGAATTCGGCACAAAAAAGCCCGCAGGCAGCGACTGTTCTACCACCGGATGGCGGCCAGCTTCAATCGCTAGAGTCCGATCTTGCACAATATCAGGGCGACAATATCCCTGGTAGATGGCTAGCTCTGCCAGGCCACAAAGCACGTCTGCTGCCGCTACATTTACGGCCACCTTGCGGATGAGTTCAGCATGTTGGCCAACGTCTTCCCGTAGCTCTAGAAAAATCTCGTATTCAATTTGATTAATCTCATCCCTAGCATTAAGGATGCGAGCTTCTCTCTCCTTTAGTTCTGGTGTAATGTAGCGTTCTTCGTTAGTGAGCGTTTGTTTACGAATGTAGTTGTCAGGAGCCTGTTTGCTCTTGGCCCGAGAGATACTGATGTAATATCCAAAGGCTTTATTGAAACCGACTTTTAAGTTAGAAATACCGTTACGTTCCCGTTCGGTTACTTCCAGATTGGCAATCCAGCGCTGGTCGCTACTGACTTGATCTCGTAGGCCATCAAGGTGAGCATTAACGCCTTCGCGGATCAGGCCACCGTCTGTGAGATAGAGCGGTGGGCTCTCCACTAAATGAGCTCTGAGCTTGCGTCCCATCTGCTCCAGTTCTGACGGTACAATCTGTAGTTTCACTAAATGCGGTGACTGGGCGTGGGCCATCAGTGCAGCCAGATCTGGTAACTTTTCAAATGACTCAGCCATGGCTACTAAATCACGACCGTTGGCAGTACCAGAGCCAGCGCGCCCGGCCAGTCTCTCTAAATCATAAATTTGCTTGAGGATCAGCTGTAGCTGCTGACGTAGAGTGCCGTTGTCTACCAGTTCACTGATCGTTTCTTGGCGCTCCTGAATGTTCTCGATGCTTAAAAGCGGTTGCAATAACCAGCGTCGCAGCGCTCGACTGCCCATGGCGGTCGTGGTTTTGTCTAAAGCCCACAGCAATGAGCCGTGAAAGATACCATCCCGTACAGTTTGAGTCATCTCTAAATTACGTCGGGTCTGATGATCAATCACCAGAAATTCTGTGGTGGTGTAGGTCGACAGAGGCTGTAGTGGTGCCAAACTCTCTTTTTGAGTATCTTCGACATAATTCAATAAACCGCCAGCAGCTCTCGCTGCGAGAGGTAAATGTTCGCAACCAAAACCTTCTAAAGAGCGTACGCGGTAGCTTTGTAGTAGACGCTGTTTTGCTTCAGCATGGGTAAACGGTGTTTGGGAACGAAAGGTATAGCAAAATTGTGCCGGTAAGCCTTCGGGTAAGTTGTCCGAGGTTTCTCCTGGCCGCAATAGTGCACCTAAATCAGGGGCGTTGGTGGGCACAAGTACCTCTGCGGGCTGCAGTCGCATCAATTCCTGAGACAATTGATCAATGGCTGTACCCTGGGTGGTAAAAAACTCTCCTGTCGAGACATCGGCATGGGCCAGTCCCCAATGTTTGTCGGCAATGACTAGAGCCGCTAAAAAGTTGTTGCGTTTAGCGGTGAGCATACCCTCTTCAAGAATGGTGCCAGGCGTAATAACGCGGGTGACCTCTCGTTTGACCAGTCCCTGGGCCTGGGCCGGATCTTCTACCTGGTCGCAAATTGCGATCGCAAATCCTTTTTCCACTAATAGTGCGCAATAGCGATCTAGCGCATGATGAGGAATACCTGCTAAAGGGACTTTACCGATAGCCTTGCCAGCATCTTTGCTGGTCAGGACGAGCTCTAGTTCACGGGCAATTGCGATCGCATCCTGAAAAAACGTCTCAAAAAAGTCCCCAACGCGATAGAGCAAAAGGGCATAAGGATAGGCATCCTTTACCTCAGCGTAATGACGCATCATCGGCGTCAGATCGTCGCGTTTGATCTCTTGATAGTCGGTGTACCGCACCGTATGTTTAAGCAACCGTTCTGGAATGCCAATGTCTTGGGGGGTATTACCAGAGCGTTGACTGGCACTGGTTTTAGATGCGGATGCGGTCATGGGGCCTTTGAACCGTTAGAACTCTGATTAATCTTATGATGCATGCTTAGATGCAATCTCTAAGATATCTAGGAAATCCACAAATCCATTGTTAGCGTTTAGAATCGTCTGACCAATGCTTACTAGCCCATGCTGACCGATATTCAGACGCGTAAGTTAACTAAGCTCTTTCATCTGTACGATGCCAATGACGATGGCGTACTGGTGCAGCAGGATTTTATTACCTTGGCTCAGCGCCTGGCAAACCTGTGCCAGGCGGTGCAAGCTTCATCCCATCAAGAGCAAATTTTGACCCATTTCCAGCAGGACTGGGCCTGCCTGTGCGCAGCAGCAGATCAAAATTGTGATGCTCGGATTACCTTGAGGGAATGGTTAACCTATTACGAGCAGATTCTGAATGATATTAAGCAATATGCCAGTCGAGTGATTGCCCTAGTAACGTTGCTCTTTGCCACGTTTGATCAGGATAACGATGGTCAGATTAGCGAACAGGAATGGATCAGTCTGCTGTCAGTGTTCAATGTGTTGCCAATCTATGCATCGTCCATATTTCTTAATCTAGATGTGAATCAGGATGGAGTTCTCAATCAGGATGAAGTGCTGACGTTGATTCATGATTTTTTCTATATCAATGAGCCCTCTGCTCCGGCCAATTTTATATTTGGTCCCTATTGAATCATCTGAAAAAGCAGGCACGAGTCTGCTGAAACAGGTGGCCAAGCATATTATATAGCTGTGTATTTCTTAAAAGCTCAGCCTTTGTATGGTTTCTCTAAGCACACCACCTGCTGATTTCAATACGCCACAATCATCGAATGCATCACTACCTCAGCTATCACCCGTCCCTTTAGGGTGGTCAACGGAAGATCGCATCGTGGCCCGTGCCCACTTAGTCGGTGAGCGCCTGATTGTGAAAACATTGGAAACCAAGGATGCGTTGTCTACCAACCCGTTGATTGTTAGGGCTGGGAAGTCCGGGTGTGCGGTGCTGCTACGTTACGGTGTGGTTGTCGTATTTAATCTGAATGCTATCGAAGAAGCTGCGTATTTAGAGTCGCTCAAGCCATTAATCAAAGAACCATCGTCGGAAGATGTATTTGAGGATCTGCTGTTAGCATTTCATCCCACAGCGAAAGAACGGTTAGAGCAAGATACATTATGGCTGCGGGACTCTAGTGCAGAGCGTTTGCAAATTGTGGCAGAGGCCCTCGCAAAAAGCGTTGTCCTAGACTACTACGAGCAAAGGGTTTTTGATCTGTTTAATCAAATTAAGCCGTTTACAACAGCGATTCAAAACCCTAAGGAACGGGCACCAAAAGAGAAAGAGTTGCTGCGCTACATCGGTGGAACGTTACTAATTCAGCAAAAAATGTTGGGCATTGTAGAGGTGGGTGATAAACCGGATCCGATTTGGGATTTCCCGGATTTAAACCGGCTCTATCTGCGTCTAGAGGACGAATATGAACTGCGGGAGCGACTTTTGATTCTGGAGCAAAAGCTCGCTTTGATTTCCCGTAGTGTAGAAACTGCGTTGAGCATATTGCAGCAGGGCAGCAGTCATCGGGTGGAATGGTACATCGTTATCCTGATTTTGGTGGAGATTCTGCTGTCGGTGTACGAAATTTGGCTGCAATAATCGGAGGTTTCTGATCATTGGAATGATTTAATCTAGACAACGTTGCCTTTGATGTACGTTTTTTAGAGCAGTTTATACTCTGCAAGTTAACCGCTCGCTGAGTGCAATTTTGAGAGTGCACACTATGCCAGCCCATCGCACTACGGAAAATATCAAATGGAACTTGTAGATTCAAGTAATTGCCTGAGTGTTGAAGGACGTACGGCTCTACCCATCACCATGACCTTGCGGCAGACAACTGTGCATTAGAGCCGAAAATTGTCTAGATATCTAGAATCCTGTCAGGGGGAATACCATGGACTCTAAACCGTTGCCAGTGATCTTACGAAAGTTTGTCTTTCGAGACGAGTTATCGCAAGAACATGAATCCCATGTGGATCAAGATATTGACGCAGGTCAAGATGCGTCCCAGGTCAGGCTTGTGCACATTGGAACCCCTGAACGTAAGCGGGCTTCCATTCCTGGCTATTTTGTGATGAGTAGCGCACCACCAAATATTGAAAACGCCAAAGCCATGCAAGAGTCAGAGATGCAGGCGGCGGCACGGGGTGTGAAGGAAATTGCCCGGCATCTCTACGATATCTGTTCTAAACAGGAGGGACCTGACCCTGAACTCATGATTACTGTTCACGGATATAACAGTGGTCGCAGCTCTGTTCGAGATTGGTATAAGAATATTTTTCAATATATTAACCGATACGACACAGTGCTTCCAGGGCAAGGCAACCAGGTCTTCATCGGCTATCGCTGGCCGTCAGAGAATATTGAGCTTCAGCGTTTAGGAGAAGCTTGCAAAGCGCTGCCTCCTTTTCCGCGAGACTTGATGTTTCTAGGGTTTGGTGGGGCGCTAATTCTGCTAATTGTAGAACTTATGGCCTGGGATAAAACGCTGGCGGGTCTGATACTAGTACCTCTATTACTCTTGTTCTTAGGCCTATCCACCATAATTATTACGCTGGTTATTTTGCGCATGGTGGTTTATTTTCGCGATCGCTACCGAGCTCACAACTTTGGAGTTCTGGATCTCGTTGAATTGCTGCGCCAAATTGACCGGGAATTAGTGAACTTAAAATCTGCTGATATCAAGCGACAAAATCCCAACGAGCAACATCCTTGTGACAAAGCAGCCCAATTCTGGAAACAAACCCATCGTAAGGTAAAACTCTCGTTTTTAGGACACAGTATGGGTGGTTTTGTGGTTACCAATGTGGTACGGATTTTATCCGATGTGTTTGATACGCGCTCCATTAGTAACAAACCTCCAGCCGATATTGGATCTGTTTTCCGGTTAGAGCGTCTGATTTTAACGTCTCCGGATATTCCGATTTTGACTATTGTGTCGAGCCGAGCAAATTTTCTCTCATCTTCTTTAAGACGGTTTTCAGAGTCCTATTTATTCAGTAGTGAAGGCGATTTGGCGCTGCGGATTGCTTCGGCGACAGCTAATTACTTTACGTTTCCTAGTACGACAGAAGCAATGGGGTATCGTTTAGGGAATGTTTCGTTGAAAGCTGATCATAACAACTCTAAGGATTACGGCATTGTTAACTTGTCAGCTTTAGATGAATGTTTTTTCCCAGGTTCGTCTTTAGCGGATTCTATTGCTCGTAATCCTTACAAGATTATGGAGCATTTATTCCTTACCTATAACTGGTGCAAAAAAGATGGCTACAATACGTTAGCTAAAATATCGAAGGATTGTATCAAAGCTAGTCAATCTGAGACTATAAATAATTCTCCATCTCAAACGACGGCTCAAATTACGATTGCTGATTTCTTTACTTACTTTGACTGCACTGATTATAAAGACTTTACCTTCTCAGTAAAAGAAGATGCCACTAGTGAAGAGACAAAGGGGCTTCTGACCCGTGCTAACCGTAGAAAAGCTCTGAATTGGTGGGATTATCTAATGTTAATGGTGGATGGAGTGTTCGGAATACGAGATGTCCATGGAGGCTATTTCCAGGGACAGTTTACCCAATCAATGATCTATCGTATTGCATTCCTAGGCTTTCAAGGATATCTAAAAACATTGGATAACGATCCAAATATGGCCTTTGATCCTCATGTGGCATTGAGTAAATTGCATTTGCAATGTCGTGCCTTGGGAATTCAGAGTTTTCTCTCTCCTATGCGCTACCGTGTGAATATTCAAGGAGCAAGTATTGCAGACAATAAGCAAGAATTGATCGCAGCCATTGATCAAGAGTCCACTGAAATTTTGCAATCAGATAAGATGTTGGAGTCTCTGCAAAATCAGGGTTTTGAAGTCATCGTGAAATAATTCAATTACTGCTCAGGTGGACCATACAGTTCTTGTGCGGCAAGGTAGCCGTCTCAAATTATGAAACCTCTAAGTCGATGCTGGTGAAGTCTCATGCCAAGTCCTTGTTAGGCCATGATCGATCCAACTATTTACAGTTCAGAATACTGCAAATGTATATGTTGAATTGACCATGGCTCTCAAAGATGCCAAAAAAGAGAGAGTGACTATGGCTTGATGTTTTCCATAGCAGTGCGATATCTAAGCAATAATGTCAAAGGAAGACAGACTAGATAGTCCAGTTAACTGAATCTCCAAGTCGGCACTAGTATTGCCATCACCATTGATCTCCGCTTGTAAAAATACATTAGAGCCACTTCTAAAAAAGCGAATTTCACCACGAGTGCCAGTGAAACTTCTAGTACCAATGAACGTAAAAGCCTGATTCCCAGCTAATCTTAAATCAGCGTCAATGGTAGAGAAATTAAGTCTGTCGAGCCCTCTAGTGAAGTCAGTAATGACATCTCGCTGACTGAAGCCAACGCGACTTTCTGCAGTACTGCGATATCGATAAGTATCACGACCAAATCCACCTGTGAGAAAGTCTCGCCCAAAACCGCCAATGAGGACATCGTTACCAAAACCACCAATCAAGGTATCGTTACCAACACCGCCATCAATCAAATTGTTAGCAGCAGTACCGGTAATACGGTCGTTTCCTCGCCCCATAAGCACATTTTCAAAATTGGTGAAGCGTTCACCAGCGAAGTTGGTGAGGCCTGTGGCCATATTGAAGACGTAATTACCATTGAAGGCGGTATGGTTAATCAGATCAATGCCAGTACCTCCATCCATGGTCTCTCCACCCAAGCCAGAGAACATGATGTCATTACCTGCATTGCCTTGATAGACGCCACCATCCCCATCGGATCGAATGGTGTCATTACCAAATCCACCGATGATAGTATCGCGACCAGCACCGCCAATAAGGTTATCATTGCCAGCGCCACCACTGATGAAATTATTAGCGGCATTACCAATAACGCGGTCATTGCCTCGTCCCATGCGTACATTTTCAAAGTTGATGTAGCGTTCACCAGCGAAGTTGGTGAAGCCTGTAGCCATGTTGAAGACGTAATTACCATTAAAGATAGTGTGATCAATCAAGTCAATACCGGTTCCTCCATCCATGGTTGAGAGACCCACACCAGAGAACATGATGTCATTACCTGCATTGCCTTGATAAACACCACGGTCCCCATCAGAGCGAATAGTGTCATTACCAAATCCACCGATGATAGTGTCGCGACCAGCACCGCCGATAAGGTTATCATTGCCAGCGCCTCCATTGATGAAATCATTGCCAGCGCCACCGTTAATGGCATTGTTTGCAGCATTACCTGTAACACGGTCATTGCCTCGCCCCATAACCACATTTTCAAAGTTGGTGAAGCGTTCACCGGCGAAGTTGGTGAAGCCTGTGGTCATGTTGAAGACATAGTTGCCATTAAAGGCGGTATGGTTAATCAGATCAATGCCGGTACCTCCGTCCATTGTTTCTCTACCCAAGCCAGAGAACATAATGTCATTACCTGCATTTCCCTGATAAACACCACCATCCCCATCGGATCGAATGATGTCATTGCCAAAGCCGCCGATGATAGTGTCGCGACCAGCACCGCCGATAAGGTTATCATTACCGGCCCCCCCATTAATGAAATCATTGCCAGCACCGCCGTTAATGACATTGTTCGCTGCATTACCTGTAATAATGTCTCTGTTAGAAGTGCCAATAATGTCTAAAAAGTTGAAGACATTAAACCTTGCAGTACCTATTCTAGGAATGCCATTAACTACAAGTTGATTGGCTCCTAGGTTAATGAAAAAGGATGTCCGATTAATGCCTACGACTCTTCCATCAATCAGGTTGCGCTGTCCAATGGCACCAATAACTCTGTTGATATTGGCTATACGATCAACTCCTGCCAAATTTTTAACGATACGGCCATTAGCCTGTAGTGTTACACGTCTGCCGAGACTTCTGTAACTCACAGTATCGGTGCCAGGACCGCCATTAATAAAATCATTACCGAAACTGCCATTGATGGTGTCATTACCAAAACCACCATTAATGGTGTCATTACCAAAACCACCATTGATGATGTCGTTGCCATTAAATCCGTTAATAACATCATTTCCACCAAATCCATTGATGATGTCATTAAAGATGGTGCCATTGAGAATGTTATTGCCGTTGTTGCCGTTGATTAATGCCATTACAGGGTTTTTTATGGGATACTATTGGGCTGTGGAAGCCCAGAATTTAGCATATTGCGGTAATTACACCACAATTAATCTGAAATGCTGGTGTAGCCTCCACATTAATGAGTGAGTATACCTCTCCTTTTGTGACCAAGGAAACCAAAATTTCTTTTTGAATAACTTCTGAGAACTCAGCAATATAGGAAAGTAAGCACAACCAAATACAAGGTCTTTGCCCTTTGTTTCCTTACCGTAATCATTAACGACAATGGATGACTTGCTCACTGCTGAAGCGATTATAGCTGCATTGACTGATCTACCTACCTTGTTCTCATCAGGCTGGTTTGGCACGATTGATGATACTGATCTATTGAATCCGACGCGCCAAAATACCTTTCGTCAAGACTTCCTTCTTTTAGATATTGAGCCGAACGAGGTTATTCAAGTCAGTCTGGATAGTGAGACTTTGGGGGGAGATCCATATCTACAGCTAATTAATGCAGAAACTGGTGCTGTCATTGCTTTCGATGATGATAGTGGCCTAATACTACAGTTGTAGATATTTAATTTTAAGGGGATACTGGTCAATGAACGCCAGCCAGCCTCTGATGCCAATCCTTGTCAGCCCATTGAATGAACAAGCTCAAGTGCAAGAGTGGGATTTTGCCTTTGAAGAACTCATGGACCGTATCCGCCCTTACTTTTCAAGGATTGAGGCAGAAGAGAGAGCCCGCAGCTATGTGCAAGGCTTACTGAGCCCCATCGAGCGAAAAAATGGTTGGCAACTCGCGGAAGAAGCCGGAGACAGTACCCCCTATGGAATTCAGAATTTGTTAGGACGCTCAGTCTGGGAAGCCGATGGGGTCAGAGATGAGTTAATCGAGTATGTCCAAGAGCATCTGTTCAGTACCGATGGAGTGGGGGTATTGGATGAGACTGGATTTATCAAAAAAGGAAAGCAGTCGGTAGGAGTCCAACGCCAATATAGTGGGACGGTCGGGAAAGTCGAAAATTGTCAAATCGGGGTGTTTTTGAGCTATGTGAGTGACCAAGGTCATACCTTTCTTGACCGAGCATTATATTTACCGGAAAGCTGGACCCAAGATCCAGACCGATGTCGTCGGGCCGGAGTACCAGACGACATCGAGTTTGCCACCAAACCGGCCTTGGCTCAGCAAATGGTCGCGCGAACAACGGACTTGGGAATGTGCTTTGCGTGGATCACGGGCGATGCCGTTTATGGGAATAACCCAGGGTTACGCCAGGCCTTGGAAGCCCAAGTGCAAGCCTATGTTTTGGGGATTGCGTGCAATGAATCGGTCGTCATTGGAACGACCTCGTTACCGGCCAGTGAGGCGATGGCCTACCTGAGAGTGACCGATTGGCACCGACTGAGTGCCGGCAATGGTACGAAAGGACCTCGGACGTATGATTGGGCGGTACTCACTTTGAGTGCCCCCTCCCCGGACGGCTGGG
Organism: Leptolyngbya sp. PCC 7375; assembly: GCF_000316115.1. Lineage (GTDB taxonomy): Bacteria > Cyanobacteriota > Cyanobacteriia > Phormidesmidales > Phormidesmidaceae > Leptothoe. The sequence continues at coordinate 4,296,637 of NZ_JH993797.1, read as the reverse complement.
CCCATCGGCTGTTATTCAGACGCAGTCTGAAAGACCCCAACGAGATCGCCTATTATCGAGTGTTTTCCCCCACAGAGTGTACGTTATCAGACATGGTTCGGGTGGCCGGTTGTCGGTGGACGATTGAGGAATGCTTTGAGACGGCTAAAGGGGAGGTGGGCTTGGACCAGTATGAAGTGGGTATGACCTCAATTAGATGTCTATTAAAAAGTCAGAAATCCTAAGCCCTACAAGAAGCTTACAATCTCCATCACGCTGAAACTGAGAAAATTTATTCTTCGCTCAAATCTTCCTGAAACCCTTGCTGGATAAGCGTTATAGCACTCTACATCGTGTCGAGGTCATACCCTATGAAGTTCGCTCTTGGACCGGCTGGTATCGACATATCACCCTCGCTTGTTTAGCCCATGCCTTTTTGAGTGTGATGCGGACGCAATCTCTCGCCATCGCCACTGAAAAAGGGGCGCTGAAGTCACACAAATCAGCGGCAAACAGCTCGCTGGCGGTCTTCATGCACCAACGGGGGCTTTGATTCCACTAACATTGCCTGAAATTCGACGATTATTATGGTCGTTGTTATGGCAATGGTTACCGGATATTGACTTTGTGATTGGATGGTCCAGATGGCGACGGCAACATCAGGCCACGGCCCTGTTTTGGCATTACAAGAAGAGCATGATAACTAATTCTTCATAACTACAACTGTAGTGCTAGGTTTAAATTCTCGTTTACAATTTACGGCTCAACCTGATGTCCAGTATATTCTCCGGGCAACAACCTTTAATCTCAACACAGCTGAAGAATTCAATATTAATGTTAGTCAAGGCCTGCTGACACCGGCCACGCACTTATTTCCTAATACAACTGTTACCTCGTTCTTAAGTGCTACTGATGGGATTACTCCTCTCCGCTCAGATAGTTTTTATGATGGATACCTGCTTACTAATTTGTCTCCTTATCAGGAGATAAGTCTTTCCTTATCATCCACTGACTTTGATCCCTATTTACAAATTATTAATGCCAATACCGGTGAACTGATTGCCTTTGATGATGATAGTGGTCCAGGTCTAGATGCAGGCTTAAACTTTATAGCTCGCCCCGACACTGATTATTTAGTACATGTGACATCATTTTCGCCATCTACACTCGGTGAATATTCATTATCGGCTTTGGTAAACACCATATCGAATGAAGATCTCCTAATTTCTATTGATCCATTCTTGGGCAATAATATCTCTCCATCTGCTTTGAGTAGTCCGATTAACGGTGTTGGTAACAACATTAATAATCCTCTACTGGGTTCAGCGGGAAGTAACTTGGCGGATAGTGTTCCTTTGCAATATGGCGATGAATTTTCTACACCTGCTGGCCAAAATCGTCCTAATGCCCGTGTGATTAGTAATACCCTATCTCAACAAGATGGTGATACTCCAGAGCCTCGTAGCTTAACAAATTTTATCTGGGTTTGGGGACAATTTTTAGATCATGATATCAGCCTTTCTCCAGAAATCTCTCGTGAGGTGGCAACAGTAGAAAATCGTAATGTTGTTATTCCTGTACCAGCAGACGATCCTGTTTTGACACCAGGGAATATAATTTCATTGCGTGATACTGCATTTGTTGATGGAACAGGGACAGATCCGAGTAATCCACGACGTATTGCCAATGAGATAACTGCTTTCATAGATGGCTCTAATGTTTATGGTTCTGATACTGATCGTTTAGCAGATTTGAGGACCTTTAGTGGTGGCCAGTTACGTGTTAGTGAAGGTAACCTGTTGCCAATTTTGTTGCCAAATTCAGATACCCCGAATGATAATGCAGGTGCACCGGGTAGACCTCTATTTATGGCAGGGGATGTGCGAGCTAATGAGAACGCCGCGCTATCTTCAATACATACACTGTTTGTGAGAGAGCATAATCGTCTTGCTACAGAGCTTGCTGCTGAACATCCACATTGGACAGATGAGCAGATCTTTCAGCGTGCTAGACAGATTAATATTGCTCAGATGCAACAAATTACCTATGGTGAATATCTGCCTACGTTGTTAGGGAGAGAGTTGCCTACTTACCAGGGCTATAATCCAAACATTAATCCTGGAATTGAAAGAGTCTTTTCTAGTGCGGCCTTTCGCCTTGGTCATACCCAGTTGTCGTCTTCTATTCGGTTTTTAGAGCCTGACGGCAGTGCTAGCCAGAGAGGAGATTTGACGTTAAGTGAGGTCTTTTTTCCGGATATTAACTTGCTACAGGAGAGAGGCATTGATGATCTGATTCGTGGTGTGGCATCTTCTTTGAGTCAAGAAGTTGATAATCGATTGATAGAAGATGTTCTTAGTCTTTTGTTTGGAGATGGTCCTAACGCTCCAGCGCGAGATTTGGCTGCACTTAATATCGAACGTGGGCGCATCAATGGAATTGCAGACTATAACACGGTTAGAGAGGCGTATGGTCTAAACCGGGTAACGAGTTTTAGTGGAATCACCTCAAATATCACGAGACAGAATGCACTGCGAGAACTCTATGGTTCGGTAACTAATATTGATGCGTTTGTTGGTTTCTTAGCTGAAGATCCTGTTGTTGGTGGTAGTTTAGGAGAAACGTTAACAACTATTTTGCAGAACCAATTTCTACGGCTACGAGAGGGTGATCGTTTTTATTATGAACGTACTTTCTCTGAACCTGAAATTGTTGCTATTCAGGCTACTACCCTATCTGACATCATTCGTCGCAATACTGATACAACGGTCATTCAAGACAATGTGTTTAGTCTGAGTAACTCAGGTACAGCTGGTGATGATGTGTTGCAAGGCGGACTTGGTGAGGATCGAATCTTTGCTGGGGATGGTAACGATGTGCTCAGAGGGGCAGCTGCCGATGATCAACTCTATGGCGGCGGCGGTAATGACGGCATCGTTGGCGGTAGCGGTAATGATATTGTCTCTGGCGGTAGTGGCGATGACATCCTACTCGGTGTTGGCAATACTACCCGTGGTCGCCGTGAAGTCGATGTTTTAACTGGTGGTGATGGTTTAGATCGGTTTGTTTTGGGAGATGGGCAGGGGACTTACTATGATGATGGCTTTAGTAATCTGAATGGAAATTTAGACTATGCCATTATTACGGATTTAAATGTGCTGGAAGATCGCATCATTCTCCATGGCAGCGCTAGTCAATATGCTTTAGTGTCGGCTGCTTCTGGATTAGAGCTACAGTATGTCGATGCTGGTGGACGAGGGGAGTTGATTGCTACCTTTGGTAGTACGCCTGCGAATCTGGCTTTGAATGACAGTGTTTTCACATTTGTTTGATGCTTCCTCATGGGTGATTTCTGACCATTAGTTGGGCAAGGGTGGAACTATCTTCTAGATACGGTGTCAGCAAAAAGGGCTGCTCATATGAGCAGCCCTTTTTGCCGTTCACTTGATTTTTGCTGATTTCTTAGCCACCAACACGAATCAGTTCTACATCAAAGATGAGTGTGGCATTGGGGGGAATAACACCACCTGCGCCACGGGCACCGTAACCTAGTTCGGGGGGAATGACTAGCTTGCGACGACCGCCCACACGCATAGTAGCAACACCTTCATCCCAACCTTTGATGACCTGGCCAACACCGATGGTAAAGGAAAAAGGCCGGTTGCGATCGCGACTACTGTCAAATTTTTCACCGTTTTCTAAAGTGCCAGTATAATGCACTGTCACGGCTTGACCTTGTGTAGGTAGAGCTCCAGTACCGACCTCAAGGTCTTCGTACATTAGGCCGGAGTCCGTAGTTGTAATATTTTCGGCCATATCGGTCGTAGGTTCCTCGGTTGTTTCTTCGGTTGGTGGGTCAGGTTCTGCTTGAGCGACCAGCGTAGACGTGACAGAATCGGTCGTGCCTATGTCTACGGTCAAGTTACCGGCAACAGCTTCACTTCCTCGTAGCTGAGTAGCTAGTGCAACTACACAGCAAATGGTGAAAACCCCCAGGCTAATAAAAACTTCTTTCACAGTTTGTTCTCCCAGTGCGATAGCGCAAGAGCTGATGCATCAGCTCGTAACCTGCATCCAAATTGTACGTTACGATTCCTAAAAATTAGGTAGGACTCATGTCACATTTAGTGCCGGTACAGGTAATAGATTACTAGCCTCTAACGCCATTGTTTATTTTCTAAATCTCTAAGTTGGCGCTCCAGGCGATCTAAGCGGCCCCGCAGTTCATCCATTTCAGCCTGGCGTGGCACACCCAAGTCTTGCATGATATTACGAATCTGACGCTGGAGTTGTTCGTCGATAGCGGCCTGGTCGATGTTGAATTGAGACATGAAGTCATCGACGAATCCGCGGGCTTGTTCTGGATTAAGCTTGCCATCTTTGACCCAATCTTCAGTCACCTGCCGTAGCTGTTCAGCAACGAGTGATGTAGTGCCAATGCCCAACATTAGAAGTTGCCGTAATAGATTGGATGAGTCCATAGCTTAACTCTAGGTGATGGATGATGAGACTTATCGAACCGACTGCTGTAGGAAACCCCGAAATGTAACCCACATCTTCTACAGTTTTGGGTGCGTTGTCGGCTTAGATAAACTTATTCTGGCAAACTATTGACGTATTCGACGGGCGGTTAACCGTATGGTTCAGAGAGTTCTATGGTGTTTAATGACTGTCTGGGCGGTGATTGTCTGGGCCAGTACTCCAGTCCATGCTGAAGCGACCCTTAATCCTCAGCCGTCTATGGTGATTGAATGGCTAAAATTCAGATTAGAGCCTGCTCAGCGTGGTCGTTATCTAGAAATTGACGAGGAAATTTGGACCACAGCTCTCGCGTCCTATCCCGGTTTTTTAGATAAGACCACTTGGCTAGACCCGAACCACGATGACGAAGTAATTTTTGTCATTGCTTGGGCTACTCGTGAGCAATGGAAATCAATTCCTGAAGAGGAGCTAGAACAAATCAATCAGCGCTTTGATGCGGCCCTGGGCATTGACTATGATCTAGTGGAATCTAAAGAATTTATCGTTCCAGGTCCAAAGGCTCCGTAGTTTAGAGCAAACGCATATGCCCAGCTGTCCTCGATGTCATCAGTCCGTATTCATTAATGCAGTCACTTGCTCTAACTGTGGGTTAGAGCTTAAAGCCCATGGACATCCTGGCATTGACCTGCATCGTTCTGAGGGTGGCACTTATCTGTGTGATACCTGTGTGTATCATCAAGATGATAGCTGTACTTTTCCACAGCGGCCTCAAGCCACTACATGCACCCTGTATGTAGACACTGCTCAAAAGCCAGTGCCCGAAGCTTCGAAGATCTATACAATTCCGTGGTGGCGTAAATATTCCGGGTGGCTAATGCTGGCAGCGCTGATTCTAATCAGTATTGCGTTGGTCGTTATTTAAAAATTTTGTAGAGACATTCCATGAATGTCTCTACAAAATTAAACTTAGTTTTAACGGGCCTGACGGGATTCGAACCCGCAACTTCCGCCGTGACAGGGCGGTGCTCTAACCAATTGAACTACAGGCCCTTACGAGCGATCTCTATTTTGCTTAGTTATGGGTACTTTGTCAAACAGTTAGCGCAACTTTTTTAGGCAGTGGGGATTATCCCGCTTCTGCGTCGTCTTTCCAAATAGGGTCCCTATAAAGATTATCCCGCTTCTGCGTCGTCTTTCCAAATAGGGTCCCTACAGGGATTATCCCGCTTCTGCGTCGTCTTTCCAAATAGGGGCTGCAAAGTTAGCGAGCCATCGTTTGACCCAAAATGTGGCTCGGCAGTCGTCTTCGTTGTACTTCAAAATATCATTGAGATATTGTTCATTCTGGCTCGCTAGCCAATTGTCATACCAGCAGATAGACTGGGCTCCATTTGCACTGCTGTCTCGCCATTCAAAGCCAATCCAGCGAGCAATGTGCTTAAGGGCATAGCTTTCGATCGGTAAGGTGACGGAATCGACGATGCGTTTATGGATATCGACAAATCGGCTAAGCAGTTCATCGATATCGATAATGCTGCCGTATCGTTCGGCTAGACGTCTTACGGTCTGGGCTTCATAGGGGCAAAAATGGTAGATCGGTGAGTCTGGATAGTGGGCAATCACATGCTGAAATTGATGCCAGGCACTAGCCTCGCCCTCAGGTTCTCGGGCTACGAGTGGAATAAAGGTTTCGTTATTGGTTTGGGTATCGACAACCAAAATTCCGTGGAGATAAACCAGGTCTTTGTCGGGGGCAGCTTCAATGTCGAAATATAGTTCGATGGGGGCACTGGGCAATTCCTGGGGAGACAGAGTGAAGTTATTGTTGGCGTCGGTACGTGCGATCGCAGCTCCCGAAAGTTTTGCCTGGGCTTGATGCACTAGTTTTTCTGCCACTTTCAACTCAAAACCTGAGGCCTGAGCCAACGTGGCGGGCTGATTTCGTGCCAGGGTTTCAACCGTTGTGAGTCCAAGCTTTTCTAAATGGCGATAGCGGTTGAGGGTGACCCCAGGAAGAAGAGACAAATGATTTTGTTGCTGGGCGACTGCATAACAATGATTGAGCCACACGCACATGTCACATCGACTCCGGCTGATAAAAACGTCCGGTGTCTCCCCTGATGTCAATACAGTTTCACAAGTGTCTAGAAGCTCCAGGAGCGTTGGCCATTGCTTCTCAAGATCGATAACGTAATGACGTTCTTTGAGGCGTAGATGGGCCTCTGCTGGAACGACTCCCTGCCAGGCTGCCAACACATAGGCATGGAAGGCGGCTGTCAGCTGATATTCTTGCTTAGGCTTTTTACCTAACTTGATGTCCAAGGGAACGTAGTACCAATTGCCCAGCCATGAAGCACCTGGTTGTTTAATCCAAAGATCTGGCTGGCTAACATAACCGATGGAGCCCTCTGCATTAATGGCGGCCACAGTTCCTCGAAAGATATGCTCCACCCCTTGCTGCATTAGGGTGAATGTTTCCTGGGCTGTAGCAGCAACATTACCTGCATGGCGAGGGGGGCGATTAACAGGTTGAAAGTCTGCTAAAACGGTTTGCCGGTGGACGGCACTATCGCTTTTCAGCTTGACTAGATAATCGCTGGGCTCTGATTGTAGGTCTGCATCGCCGTAGGCATCCAAATATGCCCGCCGTTGACAGCGCAGAAAGGTAAAAAGTGTACTGTCTTGAATAATTTGATCTGGTTTCGTTTGCTCAAGCGACCAGGAGGATGCAGTCGATGTCCACTGAAGAGTAGATGCTGGTGTAGCGGAACCAGCATCCTGACTTGGCAGCATAGGTAACCTAGCAACCAAAATCCTCCCAAGCCTGTCGGCAAGACGCAACCAAAAGTATTGAAATCATCAAAGCAATAGAGCGTACTCTTTGGCAGAGGCAGAGCGTTTGCGACTAATGTAACGCAGCATTTGCTTATTGTAGTAACACGCTGGCGCGGAAATCGCAATAATGGTACGGGGAAAGAATTTTGTAGGCAGTGACGAGTTCTTAGTTATAAATTTTGAGTTTTGAATTCCGTGCTCGATATTGGCACCGGTATGAACTCAAAACTAAGAACCCAAAAGTGTAGTTAGACGCCAACTTTTGGGTATGCAGACGTTGCATGTAATGTCACTCCAGCAGCACTGTCGACTTAAGCTGAAAATAATCCTGTGCTAATGCGCTTTAATCCCCGTGTCACCACATCGGAATAGCATAGTTTTCCTAGGAAAACATCGCCCATGATCTGGGTGCCTTTGGGGTGTTTGACGCCAACGCGATAGCCAACTTTAGGTGCTAAATAAAATGCCTTAGCCAGACGAGCGGCCCAGCGCATTTCATTGCCCCATTCCTCAATCATGGTTTGGGTATAGTTAGCCAGAGCCTGTTCGTTGCCGTTGAGGGCGCTGTGAACTGCTTCAGAGGCCTTGAGGCCACTAAAGATAGATGGTCGAATACCCTCGGCAGTAAATGGATCTACCACGCAAGCGGCTTCCCCAGCTAATACAGCTTGGGTGGTATGCAGTGTCTGATCACCATCCCAAAGAAAAATAGGATGTCCATGCTTGGTTTCCTCCTCGATCTCCACTCCAAATTGTTTGGAATAGTCGGCTAGAGGCTGCACTAGGTCACGAGATTTGCGTTTAGCTGAGACAAATGCTCCACTACCTAAGGAATAGCCATCTGCCTTCGGAAAATTCCAGACATAGCCATTTTTGAGTAGGCCAAATTCAAAATGGACAATGTGACCATCGTGAACTGGCAGTCGAGGCTCCGTTTCAATCGCCCCGGCCATAACCGTTTTGCGTTGCTTAAAGCCCAGCCATTTTGCCATTGGACCTTTAGCACCGTCTGCGGCGATGAGATATCGCCCCACAACTGGCTCAGCAGATGTACTGATATGCCAGCAACCATCCTTAAACTCGATGCCTGTGGCTTTGGTGGCTTCCTGTAGAACAGCTCCCTGCTTTTGGGCCTGCTGCACCATGTAATGGTCAAACTCGTCGCGGCGTACCATCCAGATGGGTTCCGATAGTTCAGAAATGACTTCGTCTTCCATGTTGTAGGTGTAGCGAACCTGGGTGACTTTTTGAGAAATCACCGGTTCAAAGTCATAATCAAACCATTCAGCTACCTTGGGGCAAACGCCACCGCCGCAGGGTTTGTAACGAGGTAGTTTATTTTTTTCTAATATCAGTACGGAATGGCCATTTTTTGCTAGATGGTAGGCAGCGGTGGCACCAGCTGGGCCACCGCCTACAACGACGCAATCATAGAAAGATGCCATAAAGCCAACTAAATTTGATGGGTTAGTATGTGGTGTAGTTTACCCAGACTAGAGCGTTGCGCAATGGTTGATTACGATGGCGGTGCTTTTCGATCGAGTTGGGCGGCGGCAGCGATCGCACCCTTTTCCTTAGCCCGCTGAGCATAGGGTTGTAGTGTAGCGGCCTCACATCCCGTCAAAATGCTGAGATTTTCAAGGCTAATACCCCGCATCAGCATTTCCACACACCAAGTTTGTCGCGCTTGAATCAGTTTAGGCATCTCCACAACCATATTCAGGCCTTGCCACCAAAACTCCCAGCGTTCTTGCAGCTCTGTCACGGTCATAGGGTTGCCCGCTTCATCGATAAACATGGCACTGGCATCGTCCTTGCGGTTTTTGAGCCATTTGGTCAGGGGATTGCTGGTGTAAGAACCGTAGCGTTTACCTAAAATCCATTGGTTAACCGTTACCTGGCGAGGGCCGTTGGTCCCCGTCACCTGCAAAATGTGTTGGGATTTGTCGCAAATTTGGTGCGAGCGTTGCAATCGGGTAATTTCTATGGGTAGGAGCCCGGCACCGAAGAGGAGAAGTGCGATCGCATGATCTTGGAACCCAATACTCCGAGTCTGCTTCATCAACTGATGTACCCAGCTAGTGGGCAAATCAACCACTAAGGCTGGCGCTGACTCAGAGACAGTTGCCATTGACTCGTTGTTTGGAGTGCTAATTAATTTAGTCAAACACTCCAAAAAATGACTTCGATCCTCCCAGAGAGAATCTCCGCTAGTGGTTTCAATCACCGTGTAGCCCACTAAAGCAGCACCGATCAACCGGGTGAGCTCTGTTGCTGGGAGGGATGCTGTATCCAACATTTGCCCTAGATGGTTAGCAATGGCTTGTTGAATTTCCCCCAGCCGTAGCTGTAAAGCGGCGCGATGTTCAGGTGGATACTGGTCAGATTCACCAATAAGAGAGCGTACAAAGTTGGGATATCGCTCCAGCAGCTGTAGGTGTTCATCCAAATAAAGCTGCAGGACATCCGGTGAATATTCGCCGTGGAGCGGGGGCTGGGCATTTAATGCAGGTGACTCTTGCAAGATGGCCAAGAGCAGACCGTACTTATTGCCAAAATTGCGAAATAAGGTAGCCTCATTCACCTCAGCCATATTGGCTATCTGTCGAGTTGTCGTGTGGCTAATGCCTTGAGACAAGAAAAGTTCGAACGCTGCCTGAGTGAGTCGATGGCGAGTTGAAGTCGGAGACATGGACGACTTGCAAGTGCTACTTGCAACTTAAAGGAATCATTGCTACTCTAAGTTTAATGCAAGCGATACTTGCAAAGTGTTCAGAGAGTCGCGGCTGTCAGCTGAAACCCTCTAAGAATTTGCCAATATCAACGACAGTGAGGACTGTATGACTGCACAATTAACCCAACCTCGGCTGGATCCTCAACCTGAGGTTAAACGCCCACCTATGGATTGGGTCACGCTTGGTTTCTTTGCCGTATTTCACGGTGTTGCCCTACTAGCACCCTGGTTTTTCTCCTGGTCTGCACTGGGTGTCGCCATTTTATTGCACTGGCTATGTGGTGGTGTAGGCATTTGCCTGGGTTTCCACCGATTACTGAGCCACCGTAGCTTTCAGGTGCCTCGCTGGTTGGAATACCCCATCGCTGTGCTAGGAACACTTGCAATGGAAGGTGGCCCTATCTTTTGGGTCAGCGGTCACCGTAAACACCATGCGTTTACAGAAGATGTGCAGAACGATCCTTATTCAGCTAAGCGAGGCTTTTGGTGGAGCCATATGCTCTGGATTCTGTATCCCCACCGTGAAAACTTTGATAAAAATTACTACGGCAAGTATGCGCCTGACCTCATGCGTCAGCCATTCTACCGCTTTTTGAATAATTATTTTCTATTATTTCAAGTGCTGCTTGCACTATTGCTCTATGCTATCGGCGGCTGGTCCTTTGTGATCTACGGTGTTTTTGTCCGAGCAGTCTGTTTGTGGCATGCAACTTGGCTAGTTAATTCTGCTACCCATACTTGGGGTTATCGTACATTTCATACCGATGATAATGCTCGTAATCTATGGTGGGTGTCTCTAGTCACCTACGGTGAAGGCTGGCACAATAATCACCACACCTATCCTCGTGCTGCTCAGACCGGCTTGAAATGGTGGGAAATCGATGTTACCTGGTACACCATTCTGCTGTTTGAGCGTCTGGGCTGGGCTAAGAAAGTGAAGCGTATTCCAGCGACACATCGTTAGTTAAGTTCAAAACTAGAGCATCAAATAGCAAAGAGGTATAGCTCCAGAGAAAACGAAGGGCTATACCTCTTTTAATGTCTATCGTTTTAATGCCTTGATCCCTATACATGGATCCCCTACAGGCGAGATACTGGATTAGTTCTAGGTTTTGAGTTAGAGAGGCCTCGATTAAGCGTCAGGATTCAGCGCTGATTGTAAAGACCGCCAACCCACTCAAAACCAAGAACCAAGAACCAAGAACTAAGAACTCTCTAATCCCTTGGCTTACTACATCTCACCCCGTTTCCTCAACGCTTTGGCAGTTCACATTACTAAGAACTTTTTGGAGTTACCCCAGGTGAAGCTGCCGCTGATTTTCGGTATCCATGGCCGCAAAGGGGAGGGTAAAACCTTTCAGTGTGAGCTGGTGTACAAGCGTATGGGGGTGAATGTAGTTCATATTTCTGGTGGCGAACTAGAGAGCCCAGATGCGGGAGACCCAGCTCGATTGATTCGTTTGCGCTATCGCGAAGCCGCTGATCTGGTAAAAATTCGCGGTGAGATGGCGGTGCTGATGATCAATGACCTGGATGCAGGAGCCGGTCGCTTTGATGGCATGACTCAGTACACCGTGAATACGCAACTGGTTAATAACACCCTGATGAATATTGCGGATAATCCGACCAATGTTCAGCTGCCGGGTAGCTATGACGAAACGCCGCTACCGCGTATTCCGATTGTGGTGACGGGTAATGACTTTGCCACGCTCTATGCTCCCTTGGTGCGGGATGGGCGAATGCAGAAATTCTACTGGGAGCCGAACCGAGACGATCGTTTGGGAATTGTGGGAGGAATCTTTTCACCCGATGATCTAAGTCGTAATGATATTGAGACCCTGGTGGATACGTTTCCGAACCAGGCAATTGATTTCTATGGTGCCCTGCGATCGCAAATCTACGATGAGCAAATCATTGATTTTATTCATCGTGTAGGGGTGGAAAATGTTTCGCGTAATGTGGTGAATACGAAAACTCCCCCCAGCTTCAAAAAGCCTGATTTCCGTATTGGCCATCTGATTGAAGTGGGTCAGCGTTTGGTCCGCGAACAGCGTCGCCTCCAGGAAATGGGATTAGTGCAGGAATATAACCAGGCTTTGAACAAGGTCGAGGAGAATCGCAGCAACGGCAACGGTAACTACTATCGTGCTTACCAGCCTGCGCCCTCGGTGCCGTTACAGCCAGTAGAACCTAACGGTGCTTCAAACACTCCTGCTGTACCCCAGCCGCAGTCAGTGGTTGCTGCTAGTTCTCTACCTGATGAGGTGCAGCAGAATGTGCGCAATCTGATGGCTCAGGGCTATCAGGTCGGCATGGAATATGTGGATAAGCGTCGCTTTCGGACCAATGCTTGGCAGAGTTGCCCGGTGATTAATGGTGGCAGTGAAGGACAGGCACTTCAGGCAATTGAACAGTGCTTAGTGGATCATGGCCAGGATTATGTGCGTTTGATTGGCATTGATCCCAACAGTAAGCGACGAGTGTTAGAGCGAATTATCCATCGACCCTAAAGGGACTTAGGAGGTAACGCCAGCGCTAAGGGATATGCATGAAAATCAATACCCACTCGGACTTGGTATCACTAAGAATAATCTCTGTTTTGTTTTCTGTTGTTGTTGTTACATTTACTCAAGAGATTGTTGCATTTTGGATAAAGCTCCTAACCTCAACAAGTGCAGCAGCCGTTGCATTACTTCAAACCACTGGTGTAGGCCGTAAAGGCAATATATTTTAAAAATCTCATTGCTCGCTAAAGACGGCATCTGTGAGATTTTGTGAGAGAGAAACACCATATATGGATAAACTAAAGCTTACTGCCCTGACTGAGTTATCTAACTGGTAAGAACTTCTGTTCCTGTAAGCTCTTCACTATCAAGATTATAATGATTGTCCTCAACCCAACGGAGAACGTTTTTGGCAAGTCGGCTTTTGCTTTTAATTGCTCTGATAGCACCAGTCAGGTCCAGTTGTTGCGCAGTTTCCGGATGCTCTAAATCAAATAAACCAGTATTGACCAGATCTATCCGATTAAATTCGTCTTCTAGATTTGTAAAAATTTCTAGGAAGTGTAGGGCAGTCTCTAACTCGGGTGGATCGAGAATTGGGCAATCTGGGCCAGCTAAAAAAGTATTCACAAGGTACCTGAAAACTGCATAGACGATTTGGGCCTTTCTGCTAAGGGGCTACGCAGATTGTTTTTTAAAACAAGATACCCAGGATGAGGGAGAAGCTTTACCCTCATTTAAAGCCTAGCACCTATTGTATTACTTGGCTTCCGGGTAGGTCGTTATATCAAGTACCCGTGTTTGATCGGTTAATACTCAACAATCACAGGGGTATGATCGCTAGGTTTTTCCAGCTTGCGTGGTTCGACATCAATCCAGCAGCGTTTGGCTTGCTTATACAGTTCAGGCGATAAGTAATGGTGGTCAATGCGCCATCCCATATTGCGCCTGAACGAAGCAGCTCGATAATCCCACCAGCTGAAGTGACCGCCTGCATCGGTAAATTTTCGAAAAGCGTCCGCTAATCCTACGGTGAGCAGGTCTTGTAGAGTTTTTCGCTCTAATGGAGAAGACATGATGTGCTTATCCCGCTTCTCATCGGTATAAATATCCTTGTTCTCTAGGGCGATATTGAAGTCACCACAGACATTGAGCTTGGCAGTTTCCTCAAGAGTTTTGGTCAGATACAGTTTGAGTAAAGCGAGCCAACGCATCTTATAGTCATACTTTTCACTACCGATGGAAGATCCATTGGGCACATATAAGTTGAGAATGCGCACGCCATCTAACACGGCACTAATCACTCGTTTTTGATCGTCCAGATTGCCAACGGTATCCTCATCAAGGATTGCTCCAAATCCCATGCGCACATCTTCTAAGGGCGTTTTACTGATGAGGGCTACACCGTTATAGGCTTTTTGTCCGTATATGTAAGTGTGATAGTTAAGTTCCTCAAAGGGGGCTTTGGGAAAGTCAGCATCAACGACTTTTGTCTCTTGGAGACACAGCACATCCACGTCTGAATTTGCCTTGAGCCAATCAGTGACATGGCCAAGACGAGTGCGAACAGAGTTAACGTTCCAAGAAGCGACTTGCATTCGATTCGGTTTCAGCAGAGACAACGCTATCCAGCTCCGTCATTGGGTAGGGGCTCCCTTGGGGGTGGCCGATACATCAGATGACGTCTGAATTAGCTCTCGTATTTTAGTATTGGGCAGCGTTGATAGAGCAACCGATGCTGTAGACGTCATTTGTAGCGTTGCTTCAGTAATCTCAAAGTCCTTGAACAGTGACGCTTGGAGACGATTAAGTAAGATATCGCGTCGACCAGCACTAGCCGTATTGACAGTAAGGTTTGCAGTTAAATGGACTTGACCTGGCGCGATGGTCCAAATCCTGAGCTGTTCCACTTGGATGACATCTTCAAACGTAATTAAATGTTGCGCAATAGCCTGAGGATTAATGTTGTTAGGTGTCTGCTCTAGCAGAATACCTAGGCTTTGGCGAATCAGTGGGATCGCTCCGGCAAAGATGAGCAGCGCGATCGCAATGCTTACCAACCCATCTGTCCATTGCCACCCAAACCACTGCACAACTGCCGCTACACATAAAACCCCCAAGCAGCTGAGTGCATCGGCCAGGGTATGTAGAAATGCCCCCCGCAGATTCAAATCATTATCGGTGTGGCGATGGAGTAAAACGGCGTTGATGCCATGCACACCCAAACCTCCCAACGCCGTCAGCGCCATGGGTTTCGTTAGAATCTCACTGGGTGGCGTCTGTAGTTGTGCAATTGATTCTTGGCCAATCCAACCTGCAATTAATAAAAGACCAATGCCATTAACCAGGGCGGCTAAGATTTCCACGCGGCGATAGCCAAAAGGCGCATGGGATGACGTGGGCCAGCGGGCGATCCAGGCAGCGAGTAGGGTCATTGCGATCGCAAACACGTCAGCAATCATATGGCCTGCATCTGCCACCAGCGATAAACTGTGGCTGTGGTGACTCACCCGCAGTTCCACCGCTGAAAAAATTGCCACCATCACTAGGGCAATGGCCAAGACTCTAAGTTTCTCTGGCGACGTCTCTGCTGGGCAGTCGCAAGCCCCAAAACCATGATTATGCATACTTGATATTGGTCACATTGGTTATGCCAAAGCGTGTCTGATGAAAGCGTTTTGTTGTCCCGCCAATGTGACACGCAAACATCCTGATGCGTCAGAGTGTTTACTATATGAGGGTGCCACACCTCACCAAAACCAACAATTAACCTTGTGACAATATGCCCGATCAACCTCTCCAAGGCGATGCTCTGATCAAGGAAACTAATCGTCGTATTCGTCTTGCTAAAAAACTTTGGGATGCTCACAATAATGCCGCCTGTCGTCGTGAGCGGGAGCGCGCCCTAAAGTTGTATAGCCAACTTACTAAGGTGCAGAAGGAAAAAGTTCCACAGCAACTACGAGTCTGGTTGCGATATCGCAGCGAAAAATATTTTGGTGCTCATCGGACGCCGCCAGGGAGTAAGCATCGGTCATCAAGGCGGCGAAAGTAGTGGATGGGGGAGTTAAGCGTTTCGTTTTGCTTTCTCAGTCGGATCTGTCCAATGCTCTAACCATGTAAATCCTTGGGAGAACATCAGGTTTAATGCCAAATAGGTCAGACCAACGGCTGTATAAATTTCAAATGCGCGAAAGTTGGTGGCTACAGTCAGCTGCCCACGGCGAAAGAGTTCTTCTAGGCCAATAACAGCGACCAAACTCGTGTCTTTGAGTAATGTGGTGAACTCATTCCCTAAAGGTGGAATCATGCGGCGCAAGGCTTGGGGTAACACAATGTAGCGTAGGGTTTGAATCGCATCAAGCCCCATGGATGAAGCCGCTTCCCATTGTCCGCGATCGATTGATTGAATGCCGCCTCGGACAATTTCAGCTACGTAAGCTGCTGAATTCAGGCTCAGGGCAAGAACGCCAGCGGACCACCGGTCAAAGGTAAAGCTTAATCCTAGGCTTTTGAAGAGTGCTGGGAAGCCAAAGTAAATCCAGAAGATTTGGACCAGTAGTGGTGTGCCTCGAAAAAATTCAATGTAAGCACGGGTGGCCAAACGTATGGGCCAGAACTTGGAGAGTCTGGCGGTGCCGAGTAATGTGCCACCAATAAAGCCAAAAAAGATGGCCAGGGCTGTCAACTGTATGGTCGTTAAGGCACCCCGCAGCAGGGCGGGCAGAGCATTAATAATATATTCCACGTCGGTAGGTTCCCTTGTGAGGACCTGTTAAGGAGTAGTGCTAGGACCTGATTACTGGGGTAAGGCTAAGATTATTGCTCAAATTCCATGGAAGACCCGGGTCTTCCATGGAATTTTAAGGTTCAAGCTCTCCTCTAAAAGCCAGCTTCAGGTAAGGTGCCGACAGGCGCGGTGCCAAACCACTTTTCATAGAGGGCATCATAGGTGCCGTTTTCAATCAGTTCGACTAAGGCTGTATTCAAAGCCTCTAGGTTTGGTGAATCTTTGGGCATCGCGATGCCGTAGAACTCTTCGGTTATCAATTCGCCTACAACCTTGACGCCGCCAATATTGCCGGATGAGATCGCATCCAACGTTACCGGCGCATCGTTAATCACAGCATCAGCATTGCCATTAGAGAGTTCTTGTAGTGCTAATGGCGCTGAATCAAAGGTGCTGATTTTAGCATCCTTAATCGTACCGGCCATCTCTGCACCTGTAGTACCCAGCTGTACAGCGATGGTTTTTCCTTCTAGACTCTCGAACGATGTGGTTTCAGTATCATCTTCAGCTACTGCGATCGCTAGACCAGCTCGGAAGTAGGGGCGAGAGAAGTCCACTGTCTGAGCCCGTTCTTCAGTAATGGTCATGCCGCTAATGGCTGCTTCGATGGTGCCAGCCTGTAGAGCGGGAATTAGACCATCAAAGGGTAAGCTTTCAAACTGAACTTCGACACCAGCCTGCTCACCAATGGCCTTCATCAAGTCAATATCAAACCCTACAAGTTCACCGCTTGCATCCTGAGACTCAAACGGAGGGAAGGCGGGCTCAGTACCCACTAGCCATAGACCAGCAGCAGCATCGCCACCATCAGCGCTAGGGGTTGTAGAGACACCACCGCCGCAGGCAGCCAGTACGACAGCTGCTCCCAAGCTTAAACATGCGTTTCTTATGAATTGAGACCGTTTCATAATGCTTAATCGGCTCCTTATTGTTATGACGTCACGGATCTACCGCAGAAGATAAGACGCTAGGGCTGAATCACCCTGATATCTGACCCAAATGTGTAGTTTAAACTACCAGGAATTAAAAAACGGTGTTGTTTGTAGCGTCATGGTTGCTTACTTTTCTTTACCTTTTTCGGTTTTTTGCTGCGTCGAGCTGCGGCCTGCGCTTTCTCTATCCAGTTCAAAAGTTCTACTGGTTCTTCTAAGACTGTTTCGGGTAGCTGATAGTAAGACATTTGAATAGGTTTACCGTGGCGTTCGTAGAGAAACGGCCCCATATCGGCTTCCAGATAGTCGACTAGATTGTCATCATCAACTTTGAAATAGAGCGTTTCATAAGCAATCAGAGCAAACATGATCCCATCTGCGTAGAGACCATAGCCACCGAACATAGAGCGGGCAGTAACAGGTGCCACCTGATTCAATTGATGAACGATTCTATCTTTGAAAGCAATGGTTTCTGGAGATGGCATGGAGTATTCCCGAGCAATAAAACCTCTTACATGTCCGACGACGATGATACGTAATTTCTGCGGGTAAGTGATTACTGTTAAACATTCATGACTTAAAAAACATTGTGATTCTTAGCGTCAGCGCAATGTCAGCGGTATGATGCCTTTCAAGATGTTACTGATAGGTGT
This sequence comes from Leptolyngbya sp. PCC 7375, assembly GCF_000316115.1. Taxonomy (GTDB): domain Bacteria; phylum Cyanobacteriota; class Cyanobacteriia; order Phormidesmidales; family Phormidesmidaceae; genus Leptothoe. The sequence continues at coordinate 4,278,728 of NZ_JH993797.1, read as the reverse complement.
GTTGTGACAGAAGCCGCAATTTATTTTGCAAACCTGCAGAAGAGCTATGGCGACCTATCGGTGCTGCGAGGCATTAATGGCCAAATTGAACGTGGTGAAGTTGTTGCCATCATTGGTTCTTCGGGATGCGGCAAAAGCACGCTACTACGCTGTTTTAATCGCTTAGAAACCATCAGTGGTGGTCAGTTGGTTGTAGACAATATTGATTTATCAGTACCTAATCTGAGTGCTAAGGCGCTACAGCAGTTGCGGGCAAAAGTAGGGATGGTTTTTCAGCAATTCAACCTTTACCCTCACATGAGTGTTGTGGAAAATCTTACGCTGTCGCCCCGTAAGGTGCTTCGACTTTCTACTAAGGAAGCGGAAGAGCGAGCACACGTCTATTTAGATAAAGTTGGTTTAGCTGAAAAGGCCTCAGCTTATCCTGATCAGCTTTCAGGTGGACAAAAACAGCGCGTTGCGATCGCGCGCTCCCTCTGTATGCAACCTGACATTTTGCTATTTGATGAACCCACAAGCGCTCTAGATCCTGAACTGGTGGGTGAAGTGCTTCAGGTGATGCGCACCCTGGCTGAAGATGGTATGACCATGGCCGTAGTGACCCATGAAATGCAGTTCGCTCGGGAAGTCGCGAGTCGTGTCCTATTTCTCAATCAAGGTGTAGTCGAAGAAACTGGTGCTCCTAGAGACGTGTTGCAGAACCCTCAGAGTGAGCGTTTACAGACATTTCTCAGTCGTATGAATGGGATAACAGTTTAGGCCAAAACCCTTTAGACAAAACCTCGGGCAACAAATTCACAGCCCCGCTGATAAATTGTCTGGGCATAATCTGTCCACTGCCCTTGACCCCAGTACCGGAAGCAGCTGGTTTGCAGAATTAGGTTGTGCAGGAGTGCCTGGCGATAGTTGGCATTTAATGCTAAGTAAGCTTGCTGGCTGGCTGGCACTGCATCAATGGCCTGGTGAAAGCTAGCACTTAGGCGTTCTATGGGGTCAATGACATTGGCATATCCATCGCTCCAACTGCGATCGTTAGTCCATGAGCCTCCTGTAAATCTAGTGTTTTGTTCCGCTAGATTTGAGATCGCATCACCCACCTGTTCTGGTGTAATGTTGCCATCCAGAGTCTGCCACAGTTGATGTTGGTCCTTAGCCTGACAGTTAGGAAAATCACTGTCTTTGATTCCGGCTGCTGCTAACAGTTCCAGATACTCGGTACCGTTAATTCCGGTGACTGTGTGCTCATGGCGAGATTCATGCCAGGCTCGTTTAAAGGCCCCTGGAAATTCGTTCATCATGACGCCGCCATTTTCACCGTCAGAGATTTGGCTTACTAGAGGCGGTATTGACTTATTTCCAAGGGGTATCTTACCTAAAGTCTTGGCTTCGTAATACGGCTGCATTTGACCAATTAACTTAGTATCAGAACCTTGGGTTTTGATTAAGGCCGTGATCGATACTGTCTCGTCATGACTGTTGCGAGCCACCAAACGATGAGGCAGATGTGGTTGCTGAATTCCCTCACCTGTCAGTATTTCCACGGTATGCTCTTGGACCATGACCCAGCGATAACCTGTCTCTTTGAGAGTTTTAACCAACGTGTACAGAGCATCGGGATGATTCGGCAGTTGCATTTCAGGTAATGAAAATCCTCGAACTCGCTTGAGCGCGTCTAATCCAAAAATGCTGGCAAACTGGTGCTGCCAAGCTCGAATATGTAACTTGATATCGGGTAGTGGCGTGGCAGCGGCAACGGCATGTCCCCAAAATGTACCTAACCATTCCACATGGGTTTGGTACCGAGGATCGCAGGTGATCCCTCTGAGCTTATCGAGAATATCGTCACGCCCCATTTGCTGGAGGCCCCACAGCAAATTCCCTGAATAATCCAGCATGACCCGTGGGTTGCAACCCTGACTCACAAGCTCAGGGATAAAATCACCCATACGGGCATAGCAATAGGCAAATGGTCCAGCATTATGATTGTCACCTTCATAGTGGTGCTCGAACATATATTGCAAATGGCCGATAAGCTTGCCCCCTAGCCCTGCTGGGATCGTCGGCTGGTGCATGTGAAGTGCGATCGCAAACCCTGCCGACAGGCTGCTGAGATCGAGATTACTACGTTCCAGAAAAACTGGCTCGTCGAAACTACTCAACTCCTCAATAGATGACTCCCAGCCACAAAGCATAGGGAGTGTTTGATCATAGGTAGCTGGGGGAGATACAGCAGCAGACATATACTTGGAGAGTATTAAAAGGTGGATTATTTTCTATACCTAGTGTCCCAGGTACGGGCTTTAAAATAAACCACCCTTATAGAAAAGATAACCCTAGATTAACTCTCCCACTAAACTCTTTGGTTACCTATTCATGAACTCCACGTTCGAATGAAACCGCCAACTCATCTTCTAACCAATTTAGGATTTGCAACCGTTCTCCCTGAGTGAGATACAGATGACCCGTATGGCGTAGGCGATCGTTGACGTCTTCTATATCTGAAGGTGTCATCAACCCAACTATGGCTCCTATGTTATAAAGAGCATCATCTCGTTCCTCTTGAGTGTGACAACCGTAGCGATATCTTGAGATTTGCCGACTAATATATTTGAATGCCTGGGGGTCGGTAGATTCTAACCGCTGCTTGCGTTCATCAGCAATTGGTTCACCAGCGACCATGGCAGCATAGTCGGTGTCTAATATATCCAACTTGACGATTTTGACTTTTTGGCTGGATCTATGGCTCACGGTGGTCAAAACCCCACATACTCTTTGAGTCTTTTCAATTGTGCCTTCCTCAAATAGAAAATGCTTGAAGCTTTGTTATTTTGCAATTGTCCGTTTGCAAACGTTTGCAAACGGACAATTTGCTAAATTTCACTCGCATTTTAAGCGCATGCTCAAGTCCAGCCAGGATGAGCGAGTTATTGGCGCGCTACTTGATATATAGTCAACACCCGTTAATGCGATCTCACGAATGGTTTCGAGAGTAACGTTGCCGGATCCCTCAATTTTTATCCGAGAACTATGCTGTCGAATTAAGTAGACTGCTTGCTCCATCACACTTGGAGTCATGTTGTCCAACATAATAATGTCGGCACCATGGTTCAATGCCTCCTCAACCTGTTCTAAATTCTCTGTCTCTACCTCTATATTGAGCGGATAAGGCATAGCTAACCTTACAGCTTTAATTGCCTGCGAAATTCCACCCGCAGCAGCAATATGGTTGTCCTTAACCATCAAGGCGTCATCAAGGCCCATACGGTGGTTTTTCGCACCGCCCATGCGAGTTGCATATTTTTCTAAGACTCGAAGCCCTGGGGTCGTTTTTCGAGTATCCACGAGTTGAGCTGGCAGATCTGCAATTGCATCGACATATTGCCGGGTAGCAGTCGCAATACCACTAAGATGCATTGCTAAATTCAGGGCGACTCGTTCCCCCGTGAGCAAATGAGCGAAGGAACCGCTCATTTGAGCAATGGTCGTGCCTGCTTCTACCCATGTGCCCTCAACAACACAGGGCTCAAACTCTATTTGATTAACCGATGTGCCGTCTAAATCAGACAGAATTGCAAACACTCTACGAGCGATCAGAAGTCCACAGATGACGCCCGATGCTTTTGCTACCCAATACCCACTTCCCTGTCTTACACCTGTGGTGTTTAAACCTAAAGTGGTCTGATCTCCACGACCAATATCTTCTTGCAGCCATTGCTTTAGCTGATCATCTAAGCCGACCCAGTTGATATTCACAGTATTTTTTCTGCTCAAGCTCACTCTATTTAAATAGAGACAAACGATTGGACTGTCTACTAGCTAGCTTCAAGTCAACAACACAACTCACGCTAGTAATAGTTGCCATCGATTGGTAAGTAAGCCAGCTGCAGCAATAGATCTGTGACCAAAACACCTAAAAGCTTCATCTAAATTCTAAAGAAAGTTGTGTCATAGTCACGATGGGCATGGACAAAACGCGCTTCAATGCCTTGTTCTAAGGCGTTTTGCGGCTTTCCGAAAAAACTTCAAGAAAGGAGTTGACCAGTGACGAATAGCTCGCTATATTAGTAAAGCGCTTGAGACGGGAGCGGCGAACACCGTGACCGAATCGAGTTAGAACCTAGACAAATCAATAGTTTGAGATTCTAACAAAATCCTGTTAATTTCTTTAGTTTGAAATTGGTTAGACCTTATCACGAGGTTGAGGCCGATGTCAAACGACCGGATACTTAGATAACACTGAGTGTCAGGTCAATACTTGACGAAAGAATCTGAGTGCTTCTGTTAGGGAGCTGAGGATTACCATGGAGAGTTTGATCCTGGCTCAGGATGAACGCTGGCGGCGTGCTTAACACATGCAAGTCGAACGAACCTTTCGGGGTGAGTGGCGGACGGGTGAGTAACGCGTGAGGATCTGCCCTTAGGCGGGGGACAACTTTTGGAAACGGAAGCTAATACCCCATATGGCGGGAGCTGAAAGCTTAATGTGCCTGAGGATGAACTCGCGTCTGATTAGCTAGTTGGTGGGGTAAGAGCTTACCAAGGCGACGATCAGTAGCTGTTCTGAGAGGAAGATCAGCCACACTGGGACTGAGACACGGCCCAGACTCCTACGGGAGGCAGCAGTGGGGAATTTTCCGCAATGGGCGCAAGCCTGACGGAGCAACGCCGCGTGAGGGAGGAATGTCTGTGGATTGTAAACCTCTTTTCTCTGGGAAGAAGATCTGACGGTACCAGAGGAATCAGCATCGGCTAACTCCGTGCCAGCAGCCGCGGTAAGACGGAGGATGCAAGCGTTATCCGGAATTATTGGGCGTAAAGCGTCCGTAGGCGGTTAATTAAGTCAGTTGTTAAAGACTGCAGCTCAACTGTGGGAGAGCAACTGAAACTGGTTAACTAGAGTATGGTAGGGGTAGAGGGAATTCCTAGTGTAGCGGTGAAATGCGTAGATATTAGGAAGAACACCAGTGGCGAAGGCGCTCTACTGGGCCAAGACTGACGCTGATGGACGAAAGCTAGGGGAGCGAAAGGGATTAGATACCCCTGTAGTCCTAGCTGTAAACGATGGATACTAGGTGTTGTGCGTATCGACCCGTGCAGTACCGAAGCAAACGCGTTAAGTATCCCGCCTGGGGAGTACGCACGCAAGTGTGAAACTCAAAGGAATTGACGGGGGCCCGCACAAGCGGTGGAGTATGTGGTTTAATTCGATGCAACGCGAAGAACCTTACCAGGACTTGACATCCCTCGAATATCTAAGAAATTAGGTAGTGCCTTCGGGAGCGAGGAGACAGGTGGTGCATGGCTGTCGTCAGCTCGTGTCGTGAGATGTTGGGTTAAGTCCCGCAACGAGCGCAACCCACGTCTTTAGTTGCCATCATTCAGTTGGGCACTCTGGAGAGACTGCCGGGGACAACTCGGAGGAAGGTGTGGACGACGTCAAGTCATCATGCCCCTTACGTTCTGGGCTACACACGTACTACAATGCAACGGACAAAGGGCAGCCAGCTAGCGATAGTGAGCTAATCCCATAAACCGTTGCTCAGTTCAGATTGCAGGCTGCAACTCGCCTGCATGAAGGAGGAATCGCTAGTAATCGCAGGTCAGCATACTGCGGTGAATACGTTCCCGGGCCTTGTACACACCGCCCGTCACACCATGGAAGTTGGCCATGCCCGAAGTCGTTACCCTAACCGTTCGCGGAGGGGGGTGCCGAAGGCAGGGCTGATGACTGGGGTGAAGTCGTAACAAGGTAGCCGTACCGGAAGGTGTGGCTGGATCACCTCCTTTAAGGGAGACCTACCGAATCGACTCCGAACGAATGCCTATTAGGAGCGATTTTGGTCACTCTAGGTCGTGACAGGATTGCGAGAATTTCAAACTATTGTTTAGGTTTCATAGACTGGGGCTATTAGCTCAGGTGGTTAGAGCGCACCCCTGATAAGGGTGAGGTCCCTGGTTCGAGTCCAGGATGGCCCACTGAGGGGGTATAGCTCAGTTGGTAGAGCGCCTGCTTTGCAAGCAGGATGTCAGCGGTTCGAGTCCGCTTACCTCCACCAAATACTGTCAGTCTGCCGGAGAAAGGAATAATTTCAGCACCCTGTTTAGGTCTGTCAAGGGATGGGCTAATGGAATAGGCTGCTGGATTTAGGTCTAGCGAGAACCTTGACAACTGCATAGATTAGTCGAATAGGTAGTTCGACACAGAGAACCTTTAGTAAAAAGACTGAGAGGTCAAGCTACAAAGGGCTCATGGTGGATACCTAGGCACACAGAGGCGAAGAAGGACGCGGTTACCGGCGATATGCCACGGGGAGCAGGAAGCATGCATTGATCCGTGGGTTTCCGAATGGGGCAACCCTATGTACGGCCCACTGAATCTATAGGTGGGTACGAGCGAACGCAGCGAATTGAAACATCTTAGTAGCTGTAGGAAGAGAAAGAAAACTCGATTCCCTTAGTAGCGGCGAGCGAAGCGGGAAGAGCCTAAACCAATTCTTATAAGAGTTGGGGTCGTGGGACAGCGATATGGAATCTGAAGGATAGACGAATCACTTGAGAGGTGAACCAAAGAAGGTGAGAGTCCTGTAGTCGAAATTTGAAGGATACTAGCTGAATCCCGAGTAGGTTGGGGCACGTGGAATCCCGATTGAATCAGCGAGGACCACCTCGTAAGGCTAAATACTCCTGTGTGACCGATAGCGAATAGTACCGCGAGGGAACGGTGAAAAGAACCCCGGGAGGGGAGTGAAATAGAACATGAAACCATGAGCTTACAAGCAGTTAGAGCACGATTAAACGTGTGATAGCGTGCCTGTTGAAGAATGAGCCGGCGACTTATAAGCACTGGCAGGTTAAATCGAGAATGATGGAGCCAAAGGGAAACCGAGTCTGATAAGGGCGCTAGTCAGTGTTTATAGACCCGAACCCGGGTGATCTAACCATGTCCAGGTTGAAGCTTAGGTAACACTAAGTGGAGGACCGAACCGACTTCTGTTGAAAAAGGAGCGGATGAGGTGTGGTTAGGGGTGAAATGCCAATCGAACCCGGAGCTAGCTGGATCTCCTCGAAATGTGTTTAGGCGCAGCGGTAACGATTATAGCTGGGGGGTAAAGCACTGTTTCGGTGCGGGCTGCGAGAGCGGTACCAAATCGAGACAAACTCAGAATACCCAGTGAATACGTTGCCAGTGAGACGGTGGGGGATAAGCTTCATCGTCGAGAGGGAAACAGCCCAGACCACCAGCTAAGGTCCCCAAATCATCTCTAAGTGATAAAGGAGGTGAGAATGCTGAGACAACCAGGAGGTTTGCCTAGAAGCAGCCATCCTTGAAAGAGTGCGTAATAGCTCACTGGTCAAGCGTTCTTGCGCCGAAAATGAACGGGGCTAAGAGATGTACCGAAGCTGTGGACTTGATATATCAAGTGGTAGAGGAGCGTTCTGTAGTAGTGAGAAGCATTAGCGAGAGCAGGTGTGGACGAAGCAGAAGTGAGAATGTCGGCTTGAGTAGCGAAAATAGATGTGAGAATCATCTACCCCGAAAACCTAAGGCTTCCTCCGGAAGGCTCGTCCGCGGAGGGTTAGTCGGGACCTAAGGCGAGGCCGAAAGGCGTAGTCGATGGATATCAGGTTAATATTCCTGAACTTTGTTTGTGGAGCATTGCAGGGACGCATGACAACTAGCTACACCCTAAATGGATTGGGAAGTTTCTACGGAAGCTGCGTAGTGAACGATAGTGCCTAGAAAAGCTGTGGATGTAATGAAGCAAATAGACCCGTACTGTAAACCGACACAGGTGGGTGGGTTGAGTATACTAAGGGGCGCGAGATAACTCTCTCTAAGGAACTCGGCAAAATGGCCCCGTAACTTCGGGAGAAGGGGTACCCCTTAACGGGGGTCGCAGTGAAGAGATCCAGGCGACTGTTTACCAAAAACACAGGTTTCTGCAAACTCGAAAGAGGAAGTATAGGAGCTGACGCCTGCCCAGTGCCGGAAGGTTAAGGAAGCTGGTCAGTCTTCGGATGAAGCTAGCGACCGAAGCCCCGGTGAACGGCGGCCGTAACTATAACGGTCCTAAGGTAGCGAAATTCCTTGTCGGGTAAGTTCCGACCCGCACGAAAGGCGTAACGATCTGGATGCTGTCTCGGAGAGAGGCTCGGCGAAATAGGATTGTCTGTGAAGATACGGACTACCTGCACCTGGACAGAAAGACCCTATGAAGCTTTACTGTAGCTTGGTATTGGGTTCGGGCTTTGATTGCGCAGGATAGGTGGGAGACTTGGAGCTAATGCTTGTGGGTGTTAGTGAGTCGCTGGTGAGATACCACTCTATCAAGGCTAGGATTCTAACATTGACCGTGACCCGGTTAGTGGACAGTATCAGGTGGGCAGTTTGACTGGGGCGGTCGCCTCCTAAAAGGTAACGGAGGCGCGCAAAGGTTCCCTCAGGCTGGTTGGAAATCAGCCTTTGAGTGTAAAGGCATAAGGGAGCTTGACTGCGAGAGTGACAACTCGAGCAGGGTGGAAACACGGCCTTAGTGATCCGACGGTACCGAGTGGAAGGGCCGTCGCTCAACGGATAAAAGTTACTCTAGGGATAACAGGCTGATCTCCCCCAAGAGTTCACATCGACGGGGAGGTTTGGCACCTCGATGTCGGCTCGTCGCAACCTGGGGCGGTAGTACGTCCCAAGGGTTGGGCTGTTCGCCCATTAAAGCGGCACGCGAGCTGGGTTCAGAACGTCGTGAGACAGTTCGGTCCATATCCGGTGCAGGCGTAAGAGCATTGAGAGGAGTCTTCCTTAGTACGAGAGGACCGGGAAGAACGCACCTCTGGTGTACCTGTTATCGTGCCAACGGTAAACGCAGGGTAGCCAAGTGCGGAGCGGATAACCGCTGAAAGCATCTAAGTGGGAAGCCCACCTCAAGATGAGTGCTCTCATGGAGTTAATCCAGTAAGGTCACGGGAAGACGACCCGTTGATAGGTTCTAAGTGGAAGTGCAGCAATGTATGAAGCTGAGGAATACTAACAGACCGAGGGCTTGTCCTATCAGTCATGGGTTCTTATGAATGAACCCTTATTCGATCTAATACTAATCTATGCAGTCTTTCAGGGCTCTACTGAGAGATTAACAGTAAGCTCAATAGCTTTCCTGGTGCCAATGGCGGTGTGGTCCCACTCCGACCCATCCCGAACTCGGTTGTGAAACGCACCTGCGGTGAAGATAGTGAGGGGGTTGCCCCTTGTGAAAATAGCTCGGTGCCAGGGTCCTAATCTAGAAAGCGCGTCTTGTTCTATACAAGACGCGCTTTTTCCATGGCCCATGCATTGCTTTCACTTCATGACATCTCGCACCTCCGATGACTCTCTTGAGGTTGAAGAGCGGCTCATGATTTTATTTGCCCTGTTGCTTCTCGTTGTTGTGGTCTGCAGAATAGGCGTCCTTGTCATTGCTACCATACATTTCAGCGAGCCTATCTTGCTGCAAATCTTGTAGCTAGCTTACATGCTCACTGCGAAGAGACTGGGTAAGCGCTCAGTAAAGATCCGTTGTTGACAGGCGTCATTGATACAGAGAAACTTACGGACCTTTAACAAGAGGGACCGGCTGAACTGAAACAGCGGCAAATCTTGGAGGATTTGTTGATGATGGCTATGAACTCGTCCGGTGGGTGTTTGGTATAACGGCCAATGCGCAATCACCTGAGGGGATTCCACCTTCGATCACATGAGTGTAAGCTTGGCTAAACTGATTCATCAGCCGTAGAAAATTTGATTGTGATGCCCTTATTTTCTCGATCATGCTGATGCAGCAGGTATAGACCATCTCTTCAGTCGTTACGGTCGTTAACTGGTTGCGCAATGCTATGCGCTTTTACTAGTCTCACGTTCGGGAGTGATAGGTCTGTCTGTTTTCACGCGTAATTCCCAAGCGTTTGAGAACTTGACTAATGGCTAGCTCACTGGGTTCGCGCTTCAATAATTCAGTTATTTGAGCTTGAGTCTTCTTGGCATGATCTGCGGCAAAGGTTGGAAAACATCAAAAATTTAAGAAGCGATGCTGAAAATTTCCACATGCAGAGCTGTATATACCGCAGAAAATCCTCAAACTTCCCTTGATATAAGCTTTCCAGATATTTCCGAAAAAACTTCAAGAAAGGAGTTGACCAGTGACGAATAGCTCGCTATATTAGTAAAGCGCTTGAGACGGGAGCGGCGAACACCGTGACCGAATCGAGTTAGAACCTAGACAAATCAATAGTTTGAGATTCTAACAAAATCCTGTTAATTTCTTTAGTTTGAAATTGGTTAGACCTTATCACGAGGTTGAGGCCGATGTCAAACGACCGGATACTTAGATAACACTGAGTGTCAGGTCAATACTTGACGAAAGAATCTGAGTGCTTCTGTTAGGGAGCTGAGGATTACCATGGAGAGTTTGATCCTGGCTCAGGATGAACGCTGGCGGCGTGCTTAACACATGCAAGTCGAACGAACCTTTCGGGGTGAGTGGCGGACGGGTGAGTAACGCGTGAGGATCTGCCCTTAGGCGGGGGACAACTTTTGGAAACGGAAGCTAATACCCCATATGGCGGGAGCTGAAAGCTTAATGTGCCTGAGGATGAACTCGCGTCTGATTAGCTAGTTGGTGGGGTAAGAGCTTACCAAGGCGACGATCAGTAGCTGTTCTGAGAGGAAGATCAGCCACACTGGGACTGAGACACGGCCCAGACTCCTACGGGAGGCAGCAGTGGGGAATTTTCCGCAATGGGCGCAAGCCTGACGGAGCAACGCCGCGTGAGGGAGGAATGTCTGTGGATTGTAAACCTCTTTTCTCTGGGAAGAAGATCTGACGGTACCAGAGGAATCAGCATCGGCTAACTCCGTGCCAGCAGCCGCGGTAAGACGGAGGATGCAAGCGTTATCCGGAATTATTGGGCGTAAAGCGTCCGTAGGCGGTTAATTAAGTCAGTTGTTAAAGACTGCAGCTCAACTGTGGGAGAGCAACTGAAACTGGTTAACTAGAGTATGGTAGGGGTAGAGGGAATTCCTAGTGTAGCGGTGAAATGCGTAGATATTAGGAAGAACACCAGTGGCGAAGGCGCTCTACTGGGCCAAGACTGACGCTGATGGACGAAAGCTAGGGGAGCGAAAGGGATTAGATACCCCTGTAGTCCTAGCTGTAAACGATGGATACTAGGTGTTGTGCGTATCGACCCGTGCAGTACCGAAGCAAACGCGTTAAGTATCCCGCCTGGGGAGTACGCACGCAAGTGTGAAACTCAAAGGAATTGACGGGGGCCCGCACAAGCGGTGGAGTATGTGGTTTAATTCGATGCAACGCGAAGAACCTTACCAGGACTTGACATCCCTCGAATATCTAAGAAATTAGGTAGTGCCTTCGGGAGCGAGGAGACAGGTGGTGCATGGCTGTCGTCAGCTCGTGTCGTGAGATGTTGGGTTAAGTCCCGCAACGAGCGCAACCCACGTCTTTAGTTGCCATCATTCAGTTGGGCACTCTGGAGAGACTGCCGGGGACAACTCGGAGGAAGGTGTGGACGACGTCAAGTCATCATGCCCCTTACGTTCTGGGCTACACACGTACTACAATGCAACGGACAAAGGGCAGCCAGCTAGCGATAGTGAGCTAATCCCATAAACCGTTGCTCAGTTCAGATTGCAGGCTGCAACTCGCCTGCATGAAGGAGGAATCGCTAGTAATCGCAGGTCAGCATACTGCGGTGAATACGTTCCCGGGCCTTGTACACACCGCCCGTCACACCATGGAAGTTGGCCATGCCCGAAGTCGTTACCCTAACCGTTCGCGGAGGGGGGTGCCGAAGGCAGGGCTGATGACTGGGGTGAAGTCGTAACAAGGTAGCCGTACCGGAAGGTGTGGCTGGATCACCTCCTTTAAGGGAGACCTACCGAATCGACTCCGAACGAATGCCTATTAGGAGCGATTTTGGTCACTCTAGGTCGTGACAGGATTGCGAGAATTTCAAACTATTGTTTAGGTTTCATAGACTGGGGCTATTAGCTCAGGTGGTTAGAGCGCACCCCTGATAAGGGTGAGGTCCCTGGTTCGAGTCCAGGATGGCCCACTGAGGGGGTATAGCTCAGTTGGTAGAGCGCCTGCTTTGCAAGCAGGATGTCAGCGGTTCGAGTCCGCTTACCTCCACCAAATACTGTCAGTCTGCCGGAGAAAGGAATAATTTCAGCACCCTGTTTAGGTCTGTCAAGGGATGGGCTAATGGAATAGGCTGCTGGATTTAGGTCTAGCGAGAACCTTGACAACTGCATAGATTAGTCGAATAGGTAGTTCGACACAGAGAACCTTTAGTAAAAAGACTGAGAGGTCAAGCTACAAAGGGCTCATGGTGGATACCTAGGCACACAGAGGCGAAGAAGGACGCGGTTACCGGCGATATGCCACGGGGAGCAGGAAGCATGCATTGATCCGTGGGTTTCCGAATGGGGCAACCCTATGTACGGCCCACTGAATCTATAGGTGGGTACGAGCGAACGCAGCGAATTGAAACATCTTAGTAGCTGTAGGAAGAGAAAGAAACTCGATTCCCTTAGTAGCGGCGAGCGAAGCGGGAAGAGCCTAAACCAATTCTTATAAGAGTTGGGGTCGTGGGACAGCGATATGGAATCTGAAGGATAGACGAATCACTTGAGAGGTGAACCAAAGAAGGTGAGAGTCCTGTAGTCGAAATTTGAAGGATACTAGCTGAATCCCGAGTAGGTTGGGGCACGTGGAATCCCGATTGAATCAGCGAGGACCACCTCGTAAGGCTAAATACTCCTGTGTGACCGATAGCGAATAGTACCGCGAGGGAACGGTGAAAAGAACCCCGGGAGGGGAGTGAAATAGAACATGAAACCATGAGCTTACAAGCAGTTAGAGCACGATTAAACGTGTGATAGCGTGCCTGTTGAAGAATGAGCCGGCGACTTATAAGCACTGGCAGGTTAAATCGAGAATGATGGAGCCAAAGGGAAACCGAGTCTGATAAGGGCGCTAGTCAGTGTTTATAGACCCGAACCCGGGTGATCTAACCATGTCCAGGTTGAAGCTTAGGTAACACTAAGTGGAGGACCGAACCGACTTCTGTTGAAAAAGGAGCGGATGAGGTGTGGTTAGGGGTGAAATGCCAATCGAACCCGGAGCTAGCTGGATCTCCTCGAAATGTGTTTAGGCGCAGCGGTAACGATTATAGCTGGGGGGTAAAGCACTGTTTCGGTGCGGGCTGCGAGAGCGGTACCAAATCGAGACAAACTCAGAATACCCAGTGAATACGTTGCCAGTGAGACGGTGGGGGATAAGCTTCATCGTCGAGAGGGAAACAGCCCAGACCACCAGCTAAGGTCCCCAAATCATCTCTAAGTGATAAAGGAGGTGAGAATGCTGAGACAACCAGGAGGTTTGCCTAGAAGCAGCCATCCTTGAAAGAGTGCGTAATAGCTCACTGGTCAAGCGTTCTTGCGCCGAAAATGAACGGGGCTAAGAGATGTACCGAAGCTGTGGACTTGATATATCAAGTGGTAGAGGAGCGTTCTGTAGTAGTGAGAAGCATTAGCGAGAGCAGGTGTGGACGAAGCAGAAGTGAGAATGTCGGCTTGAGTAGCGAAAATAGATGTGAGAATCATCTACCCCGAAACCTAAGGCTTCCTCCGGAAGGCTCGTCCGCGGAGGGTTAGTCGGGACCTAAGGCGAGGCCGAAAGGCGTAGTCGATGGATATCAGGTTAATATTCCTGAACTTTGTTTGTGGAGCATTGCAGGGACGCATGACAACTAGCTACACCCTAAATGGATTGGGAAGTTTCTACGGAAGCTGCGTAGTGAACGATAGTGCCTAGAAAAGCTGTGGATGTAATGAAGCAAATAGACCCGTACTGTAAACCGACACAGGTGGGTGGGTTGAGTATACTAAGGGGCGCGAGATAACTCTCTCTAAGGAACTCGGCAAAAATGGCCCCGTAACTTCGGGAGAAGGGGTACCCCTTAACGGGGGTCGCAGTGAAGAGATCCAGGCGACTGTTTACCAAAAACACAGGTTTCTGCAAACTCGAAAGAGGAAGTATAGGAGCTGACGCCTGCCCAGTGCCGGAAGGTTAAGGAAGCTGGTCAGTCTTCGGATGAAGCTAGCGACCGAAGCCCCGGTGAACGGCGGCCGTAACTATAACGGTCCTAAGGTAGCGAAATTCCTTGTCGGGTAAGTTCCGACCCGCACGAAAGGCGTAACGATCTGGATGCTGTCTCGGAGAGAGGCTCGGCGAAATAGGATTGTCTGTGAAGATACGGACTACCTGCACCTGGACAGAAAGACCCTATGAAGCTTTACTGTAGCTTGGTATTGGGTTCGGGCTTTGATTGCGCAGGATAGGTGGGAGACTTGGAGCTAATGCTTGTGGGTGTTAGTGAGTCGCTGGTGAGATACCACTCTATCAAGGCTAGGATTCTAACATTGACCGTGACCCGGTTAGTGGACAGTATCAGGTGGGCAGTTTGACTGGGGCGGTCGCCTCCTAAAAGGTAACGGAGGCGCGCAAAGGTTCCCTCAGGCTGGTTGGAAATCAGCCTTTGAGTGTAAAGGCATAAGGGAGCTTGACTGCGAGAGTGACAACTCGAGCAGGGTGGAAACACGGCCTTAGTGATCCGACGGTACCGAGTGGAAGGGCCGTCGCTCAACGGATAAAAGTTACTCTAGGGATAACAGGCTGATCTCCCCCAAGAGTTCACATCGACGGGGAGGTTTGGCACCTCGATGTCGGCTCGTCGCAACCTGGGGCGGTAGTACGTCCCAAGGGTTGGGCTGTTCGCCCATTAAAGCGGCACGCGAGCTGGGTTCAGAACGTCGTGAGACAGTTCGGTCCATATCCGGTGCAGGCGTAAGAGCATTGAGAGGAGTCTTCCTTAGTACGAGAGGACCGGGAAGAACGCACCTCTGGTGTACCTGTTATCGTGCCAACGGTAAACGCAGGGTAGCCAAGTGCGGAGCGGATAACCGCTGAAAGCATCTAAGTGGGAAGCCCACCTCAAGATGAGTGCTCTCATGGAGTTAATCCAGTAAGGTCACGGGAAGACGACCCGTTGATAGGTTCTAAGTGGAAGTGCAGCAATGTATGAAGCTGAGGAATACTAACAGACCGAGGGCTTGTCCTATCAGTCATGGGTTCTTATGAATGAACCCTTATTCGATCTAATACTAATCTATGCAGTCTTTCAGGGCTCTACTGAGAGATTAACAGTAAGCTCAATAGCTTTCCTGGTGCCAATGGCGGTGTGGTCCCACTCCGACCCATCCCGAACTCGGTTGTGAAACGCACCTGCGGTGAAGATAGTGAGGGGGTTGCCCCTTGTGAAAATAGCTCGGTGCCAGGGTCCTAATCTAGAAAGCGCGTCTTGTTCTATACAAGACGCGCTTTTTCCATGGCCCATGCATTGCTTTCACTTCATGACATCTCGCATTATGACTATTATGGGTTTGAAGAGTTATTCTCAACCTGACGTGCTTTGTTGGTCTTCATTGTTGTTCTCAGGATAGGTCTCATTTTCGGTATTTCCGTACATTTCGGCCAGTCTATCTTGCATATCTTGCAACCAGCTTACATGTTCACTCCGAATAATAGCCTCGGTACTGACCACTAGTCGTTCGCAGTTCTTAGAATTTTGTTTTTGATCTAGTGATAAGCTATTCCACCAGGCTTCGACATCATAAAGTCCATCTGCCGCCCGGTTATAACCAACCAGAGTTGCTTCTACACGCTTAAAGTCAAGATAATTGCTTAATGCACCTGTTAAGGCAACTGTGACAGCTACCCAGCTTTGCCATTTAACCGCTGCTAGAAAGGTTCCCAATCCCCAAAAAAAATAAATACTTCCTTCTAAAAACTGTAGTTGTCGATCTAGCTGTTGGCTTTTATTGCGATACCAAAAGAATTGATCCTCTAGACGGCATCTCAGATAGTCTTCGGCACTGAGATCTGACAACTCATCGTCTCGAATAGAATTTTTTTTACTTAGTTTTTCGATACCAAAAAGTTGATTCCATAGTTGCAGGAACAATTTGCCAATCAGTCTAATCGAGAGTGTAATTAGGCTCAATCGGCGTTTCAGGGAGTTAGACAAGCAAGGTGCTCAATAGACTACCCAGCAAGGCTTTCCCTCTTTTTCTAGCATTATGCACAAATTCAAAGAACCCCAAATAGATCGGTAATTTTTCTTGTGAGATCCCTCGATGAGGTCTCAACCATGACCGCAGCAATGACCAGAAACCTTCCATCGTATTGACATGGACTTCACAGAAGCCATCTCCATCGTCACCTCGGGCATATTCTCCGGCACTGTGGCAAACACTCTTGTGAGCATAGCCCCAAGTTTCTAAACGAGCATAGATGTCATACTCGTCGGTATAGATGAGGGTGCCCGGTTTCACCATGGACTGAATGATGGGCTTGATGGTTTGTTGTTGAACATTTGCCAGCATTTTAATCACCACTTCTCCACCTCGCTGAATCATCCCGAAGATCGGCGGTTTTTCCGTTTCGAGCGTACCGCGCCCCCGAAGCCCTTTCGAGTTTACCGTCTGCGTCCCTTGCGCCCTTTTTTTTAACCTGCTCTGGTTGCCCCTTATGACCGGCTGTCACATAGACTTCATCAAACTCCACCGTCCCTGATAACTGGACTTCTGGGCGCTTGTCGGCCACCGCTTGGCGTAACTCACTCGTCATCTGATGCACGTCATCTTTGTGCAGACTCAACTCGTCGGCAATTTGTTGATTGGAGACATTGAGACCCATCAAATATAAGCATGCTATCCAGGTTTTTAACGGTTGATGACGACCCGCAAAGATGGTGTCGGTTAAGTCATCAAAGTGGCGACCACACTCGCCACAGATATAGCGTTGCCGCGCTGAATAGGTTGCATGCTTCCCTCGTTTGGTAATGTTTTTCGCTCCACAATCAGTGCAGCAAACACCATCGGGCCAACGCATCGTGCGAATAGTCTCGTAGCATTTGTCCTCATCGATTAACTTGGAAAGCGTTAGCATAGGTAGGCTGACCGGGGGCTTTATTCCATGACACTACTCTGCTCATCTTGAATTTAGCAACCTCCCTAAAACAGCTATTGAGCCATTATTTTGATTACCCAGCCGAGTTTATAGTGTGAAGATGGTTCTTCTTCATAAGGATTAAGAGCAGCTTGGTGTACAGCACTTCCTTTAAGTCGTTCGCTGACAAGTTTGATCTTGTGGGCTAAAATCTCATCTCGATTTTTTTGATATTCTCGAATACGGGTTCGATAGCAGTAGATTTCACTTTTTAAGACTTCGGCGCTACCTCTTAGAAGTAGCCAATTATTCCCTCGGTCAAACTTTACGGCAAAAGCCAGCAAAGCGGAGATAGTTATTGGGAGAATGATCAGACAATGCTGAAGTGTAGGCTGTAGTATGTGTATACCAGATAGAAATGTTTTTTGGAGGTGATTAATACTATCGGTCTTTGTAAGTTGTAATTTAGTCAGAGAGGCATCAATAACTGATAATGCAACGACTACAACGCTTAGAACTAGTAGTAGATTTCGCAGAAATGCAAAGCGAGAGCGATAACGGCTTGCATTTTTGCTATACACTTTGTGCCGATTCCATGCGAAATCGAGCAATTTTCGATCAGCTGCTTCTGTAGGCGATTTATCCTGACTCATAAGCTTGATAGCTGTTGCACATATCAGCTATCAGATTACCTTAAGATTGAAATGCATTTTCAATTGCTTGGTTAGAGCATCTAGTGGTTTGTTTAACTCGAAGATTGACAGCTGGCTTGGGTAATAAGATTGCACTAGATCCTGAATCATAGAATTAGTGGAAGGTGCGAGTCCACTAATAGTGTTTGCGATCTCATCTGCCAATCGGCCACTGCCCGCAATGATTATGGTTTGCTGACCGACGGAAAGGTTGAGTACTAGATCACTCAATGAAATTTTTCCACCATTAATCAAAATAGTAATTGAAGGATAGCGATCGGCTAGGGTGGATGCACAATGGGCAAGCCAAGGTGATTCGTTTCCCCAGTTAATACCTGGAATTAAGGCGAAATGTGTATGATGCTCTTCTAAATTAGTAAGCTCTCTGGTTTCAATATCAATTGCTAAGTTAAGGGAATGGCCTGGTAAGTTAACTTTTGCTTTTGGGGCAACGCCGACCAAGTTAAAGCTACCATCAATATGCTGACGTGCTTGTCCCATCATTTGGATAACACCAGCGTCTGTTCCACCATCAAAAACTGTAACTCCATAGGTCTCAGCGATTGGAGCTAAGACTTTTGTGAATAGGTGCTCTACTCTAACTTGACTTTCTGGACTCATCTTACTTGCCCCACCGATGATAACCATGCTGGGGGATGGCAAGTTTAATCCCAACGCATCTAAAGATTTGGCGTAACTGAAGGTATCTGGTACATCTAGCACGTAGGCTGTTTGACCACTAGAAAACGTATATTTGAAGGCGGCATCGGTAGAGTTTTTGCGCATTGATGCCTCCTACCTCGCTATTTGCTTAAGGTCTAATTGCCTTAAGCAAGAACATATATAACGTTTGTTAACCATAAACTTGAGAGTGCTTAGAGCACCTGCTGTATTTGGGAACAAAGAGCAAAGTAGATATTAAGTCTAAATGTACCTTCCGGAAAATATCATTAAACTTCTTGATATCTTGGACTGGAGCAGTAAACTTGACACAATATTAACTGGCTCAACCATTGATCAGTATTTAACTGTCAGTATTTGAATGGCTAAATACTTTTAATAGAGAATTTGACTCAGTTCATGCATGGTGCTTAGCTCAACATATTAAGCTGGGCAAAAGTTATGGTTAGAGATTAGGTGAGTTTAGTGGGAGCTTACTACAAATCAAATTCATATGGTAAATGTGGCTCTCTTCAAAGAAAATCATGTCAATTTGACTTGCTATCTTTTACGGACATCAGTGAATATGCATATTCTTAAAAAACTTGATGTATGTTTAAGGAGACGTCTACAGGCTAACGATTGAGTGTGTATGAGTCTAATCAGTAGGATGACTCAATATAAGCTACGCCTCGCTTATCAACGGCCTAAAGAAGATCGTCTAAGGCGTATTGCTGTGGTGAAGCCACGGAATAACGATATTTTTATTAGTTATACTCCCCAAGATGGAGATTTTGTCAGACGTTTGGATCAGGCCATTCGTGACCAAGGTTTAGATCCTTGGATCGATTTTGATGATATTCCTGATTTCAATCATTTTTTAGATGGTGATAGTACGTATGAAAAACAAATAAAAGATGGCATTCTTGGAGCTGATGTTTTTGTCTTAGTGCTTTCTAATGCAGCACTAGGTAATGGAAAAATAATGCAAGGGCTCAGGTTAGCCCAACGCTTAAATAAACTTATTGTGCTTCTATATCAGAATTCATTTGCTGATATACATGAGCTGACTCTCAGCCTGGATGATTTACAGTACTTAGATTTGAATTCTCCGCTAGTGGGCAAGGTGTTTGAACAAGTCGCCTGCAACATTATTCATCTACAAACTTATACGAGACTTTTAGCACGGGCTAATGAATGGGATAAACAGGGCCGTCCTCAATCGTATTTGTTGACTTTAGAAGACCTTAAAGAGGTTAAAAAGCAGAAGCGTTGGATTGAGACTCATAAGCTGGGAGCACAGTTTAAATTTACTAAGATTCAAAAAGTTTTCTTGGAGACTGTGGATCGAGCCCATGAAACATCTGAGTATTTTAGTAAGAGCCCACCTGATATTTTCATTTCTTATTCTCGCAGTAACAAGTATTTTGTCGAGAAACTGAATCAATCCTTAAAGGATGAGCGTTGGAAGGTCTGGATTGATCGAGATAGGATCCCTGTAGCTGCTAATTGGCGAGATGAGGCAGAAGAGGGGATACGTTATGCTCATACTGTTATTTTTATTGTTTGTCCTGACTCTCTTACTTCTAAAAATTGTCAATGGGAGTTTGAAAAGGCTAAAAAATATAAAAAGCGAATTATCCCAGTTATTAGTTGTAATGACTATAACCGAGAGGTTTTTCAAGCTATAGGGTTATCATCTGTTCAGTATGTTTCTTTTGTGAGGCATGGGCAGTCTTTTGATCAGTCTTTACAACAGTTATTAGACGCACTGAAAACCAACTTGGACGATCTGAAAGTCTACAGACAGGTTTTAGTCAAGGCCTATGAGTGGTCTGATCGTGAACGTTCAGATAGGTTTTTGATGGGGCGTCACGAGTTTAAAGAGGTACAAGGTTGGCGTAGAAAGCGTCAATATCTTCAACAAATAGATAATCGAGAGATTGACCTTCTACTCCCTCGTCAGAATGAATATATACAAGCAAGTCAACGTTATTTGGCTCTACAGCGAAAGCGTCAGTGGGTGATTATATCTGCAATATTGGGGATCTATTGAGTAACAAGTTAATGTTGCCTTTTTGTCGTTTTCCTACGCTGCCAACGAAGGTGTTTTGGACGTTTTGCCCTGCTCTATCTTACCCGCCAATAATTTATTCAACAGTAGAGCAGGCCTACTCTTGGATAAAACGATCTCTTGCTGGTCTTGGAGAGCCATTCGAACAATCCGTTCACTGGGATAGCCATGCTTGGGTAGGGTACGAAACCAGCCCGGAAAGTATCGCCAGATATGATTCGGCATTTCCAGAGCGAGCACTTGCAGTAGTCCTAAGGCGATAGCATTGAGGTTGACAAAGCGTTCAAAGGCCTCGACTTTGCTAAGAATTTGGGTCTGGATATCGGTGTCATAGTCGAGCAGGTACATCGAGTCAGGCCAGTCAGCAATTTTGTCGAGTGCTTTGAGCCAGAACCGATAGGCAAACCCACCCAGGAGATGAACCAAGGTGCGAAAAGCGACCTCGATTTTGAAGCGCTTTGTATAGGTTTCAATGACCTCTAGTCCAGTGAGGCTGAGGTCTGGCGAGAGCAGGATCATCCGTTTGCCACACGGTTGTTGGGTGAGGACAAAGGGGACCTTCTCGGTGGGGCTATCCCAGTAAAACTGAAAACACTGATAGACCAGTGAAACGGGCTGACCATAGAGTGAGACCGTTTCGCTTAACCAGCTATCGGTCTCCTCGAACAAGTCTCTGAGCCTGATTTTGGCTCCCCATTGTCGAGGGCGTCCTCGTTTTGCGACCTGTGGATTCGCTGAAAACTCGGCCCGTGCCACCGTTGAGATGCGACTGCGACTAATGAGATGGAGGTGGTGTTGACGAAACCGCTGTAATACAACCCGACACGCATAGTAGGCATCCAACACGGCATAGCTGCCCTGCCCCATATGGGTGACACAGAGTTGCGCCATTTTCTCGGTTAGACGACTCTCAGCACCGTCAGTGGTCGCAATGATGCCATCATGAAGTTTAAGCGCAATGAGACTGACAAACAGCGCGGAGTCGAGTCCGATTAAAAGGCCCAACGCACTAAAATAATGCCCCCGTATCCATTCTGGTTTACTGAGGTTATCGGACTCTTGATGCAGGCCTTTAACCCAGGCATTTTACGCCCCTCTTTGCTGACCTTAATGCCGTCACCGACATACACTCGATGCCCCTTGAGTCGATATCCATCGGTCTGATGACTGAGCCAACGGCCCCAACGACGGCACACCCGGTCCATCTCATATCCAGATGAATGAAACCAATGGAGGGCTTGATGATAGTACTCCGCTCCCAGACCCAGGGCATTCAAATAACTGGTCACCGCAGGGGGCTGGGTCGTTAGTAGGGCTCCCCACAACAGCAGCACAAACCACCCGAATGTAGCATTGCGACTAAAGGCTGGACGGAATGTAACGATAATTTGCTCGATACGCTCGTAGAGCTCCATAATAAAATCAGCTGAATCTTTCACTTCAGCTAGTTTCGGGCATTCCGGGCTCTCTGAGCGATGGAATGTTCTTTTTTATAGAGCGCTTCTGAAAAGCAACAAAAACTTCTTACTGTTCAGTTGGGGATCTTTGCAGGACTTTCTACACTTTTGTTAGCCACAACATTCAGTGAGATTAAGGCGTTAGTAAAATCATTGGATAATCTTAAGGGGTTAGATGCTTTAGTGACTGGCTTACAGGCAGGAGAACGGGTTAACCATCACTACTTGTTTGTGAGACTTTTGCGTCCTGATTTACAGGCAAAAGCGACAACTGTACTACATCGAACAGCCCTTAATCTTAGTGAAATTAATCGATTAGCGGGCCATAATGGAAAAGTTTATTCTGTTGTTTTTAGCCCAGATAGCCAGCAATTAGTTTCAGTGAGTGTTGATAAAACTGTTCGTTTTTGGAGCTTGGGACAAGAGACGGATGATCAAGAAGAATCATGTTCGCAAAATACTACAAAATACAATACAGGTAAAAGTGGTATTCCATTAAAGGCATTTAGAACAGTTTCTTACAGCTCATATGGAAATGATATAGCAACAGGTGATGAAGATGGAACTATCAAGTTGTGGGGGTGTACTGGGCAACTAACTAAAGTATTGTCTCAATCACATCGCGATCGTGTTAATCGCATTGCCTTTAGCCCAGGTGGTCAGTATCTAGCTTCGGCAGGGAAAGATGGCCAAGTGTTTCTGTGGACTCGATATGATGGATTTTCCACTCTGATTGATTTTGAGTATCAAGGTAAAGCACCGGTTTCAACCCTTGTCTTTAGTCCTAATGGCAAATATTTGGCAGCAGCTGATGCTCAAGGAGTAGTTCATTTATGGGAAATTAGCCATAATCCTGAGGGGTTACCTTTTGTCAGGTTAATCAACACTTTTCAGTATGAAGTACCAGAAAATCTCCGATATCTCATTACGTTAGTTTTTAGTCCAGATAGTTCTTTGCTAGCTTTTTCAGGCTACGGCGGTGTTGTTCAAGTTCAGAGCCTTAAGTGCATATTTGCATGACTTCGGCAGAATGATGTCCACTTCGGCCCCCCCACTTTAAGGCGTGAGATCAGGGTCCACCGAGACAGGTAATAAAATCATAATCTAGCATTGAAGAAATGACTGAGTGATGACCAGATCTCAAAGGGTTAAATCTGGTCATGGGTTGGCATCAGATTATGAGGGTTCCTCCTTGCCTTGAGCGTTAAGTTGACTGGTGAGTTTACGCATGGATTCGCCCTTGAGAGTGAGTTTCAAGGAATCATGGACAATGCGGTCAAGAATGGCATCGGCGAGGGTGGAGTCTTGAATCTTCTGATGCCAATCCTTGATAGGAAACTGAGAGGCAAAGAGACACGAGGCCTGCCGAAAGCGGTCATCAAGGAGGTCGAGAATTTCACGAGCATCATCGGGTGTCAACGGGTCTCTGAGCCATTCATCAAAGATGAGTAAATCAAAGGCAGCCAAGTGTTTACGGAATTTAGGGAAAGAGCCATCGGCCTTTGCAAATTTCAACTCAGCAATGAGATTAGCGGTTTTGAAATAGCGAACCGACTGGCCATGCTTACACAGATGATCTGCTAGGGTACAGGCGAGAAAGGTCTTGCCCACCCCGGTCGGCCCCACCATGATGAGGTTGAGATGCTGAGTGAGCCATTGCCCCTGAGCCCAGTCCAAGAATTGAGCTTTTTTCAAGCCCCGTGCCACTTGAAAATCCACCTCACTCAGGGTGGCTCCCATAAAGAGTTGGGCTTGCTTGAGTCGGCGCTTGAGGCGTTGGTTTTGCCGTCTGATATGCTCACGCTCGACCAGTAAGGCAAATCGTTCATCAAAGCTCAGGTCATGATAGGTGGGCTGTTCGTGTTGTTCACACCAGGCGTCGAGTAGGCCATGGAGTTTGAGGTCTTTGAGTTGTTCAATGGTTTGTTGCATGATGGGGGTCACTATCGAGTTGTATTAGTTGTAGTAGGCACTGCCCCGAACATTGTCGTGGTCAATACTCGGGGGCGCAGGCACGTCAATTAGGACAGGGGTTTTATCAAGATGATGTTGGAGAATATGCTTGAGTCGCTGATAGCCTGACATGGCGAAGATGTTGGCGCGTTTGCACGCATCTTCTAATCGGTCAGCTCCATAGCGGGTGGCTAAACTCTGGAGTCCTTTGAGGGAACGAAAGGCCTGCTCGTCATGGGATTAGCTCTCAAAAATCGTCTCTACCTGGGTGCGAGTTTGGGGGCCGATCTGGTGTGCCCACGCCAAAAAAGACTCCCGTGACTGACGCTTGTAGGCCCAATGCTCTGGCGGCATGTGATGATCCAAGGTGCTATGGCGATGGGCTAAGGTTGAACGAGGGTGGGCTGAAATTCGCTTATTTTCATAGAACACCTCCACCAGCTGCTCACTGGTTTTGACCATCACTTGGCGTCCGACATACCAGTAGGGCACCGACATCTACTAGCCATAATGCCCCCATCAATACAAATCGGTCGAAAAAGTTAATTGTGATTGGCATTGATGGATTGCAACGACTGGTTGCCTTAGTTGCCAAAATAAAGGCAGTGCAATTATCACCTGAGCCATCATGTATCAGCCAATCACCCCCCCCCGTCTATTTGCCAGAGTGTAGAGACGCTGTGGAGCAATCTACCCAAGGCGAATCAGAAACGACTTGTCAGTGTCCTGAGCCAAATGCTGGAGAGCCAGATGGCTATTCAAACTCAGGAGGAGGAAGAAGATGAACCTCAAAGATGAGATCAGTAGCTGGCCCTCCGACAAGATTCAGGCTTCACATCTTGACCGCTTAGCGGCGGTATACGTGCGTCAATCAACCTTACAACAGGTCTCCGAGCACCAAGAATCGACACGCCTTCAGTATGGTCTCGCCAATCGAGCAAAAGCTCTGGGCTGGCAACCGGAACGAGTTCTGATTATCGATGATGATTTAGGGAAGTCTGGTAGCAGTGTGGAGGGGCGAGTGGGCTTTCAGCGATTAGTGAGCGAGGTCGGGCTCAACCATGTTGGCCTGATATTAGGCATCGAAATGTCTCGCCTGGCCCGTTCCTCAAAAGATTGGCATCAACTGTTAGAAATCTGTGCACTGTTCGGTACGCTAATAGCAGATCTCGATGGCATTTATGATCCGAGTCATTACAACGACAGGCTCTTGTTGGGGTTGAAGGGATCTTTTTCGGAGATCGAGCTCCACGTCTTGAAACAACGAATGCTACAAGGACGACTCAACAAAGCTCAACGCGGTGAACTGGGATTTCATTTACCGATTGGGTATGTGCGTCGCCCATCGGGAGATATTTGCTTTGACCCGGATGAACAAGCTCAACAAGTCATTCGTCTCATCTTTCGCAAGTTTGAAGAATTAGGCACTGTCCATGCCGTATTACGTTACCTAGCCCTCCATCAAATTCAGCTTGGTGTGCGAGCCCTCCATGGGGCTAATAAGGGTGAACTAGAATGGCGACGTCCGAGTCGGTCTACGTTACTGAGTCTGCTCAATCATCCTGCGTACACGGGAGCCTATACCTATGGCCGTAAACAAATTGACCCACGCAAACACAAAGCCGGTCGACCTCATACGGGACTTGTTGTGAAACCACCTGAAGAGTGGTTAGTCCTGATTAAAAACCATCATCCTGCCTATATTTCTTGGGAACAATATCAACAGAACCGTGCTCAACTTAAAGCGAATCAAAATCGTGCCAATGAACGAGGTAATGCTCGTCAAGGCAGGGCACTGCTCTCTGGCCTGGTCGTTTGTCAACGATGCGGGAATCGAATGAGTGTGCAGTATCACAGGAGAGGTGCCCCTCGTTATGTTTGTAGGCGTGAAGCTGCTGAGCATGGTGGCCCCCTTTGTCAATGCTTATCAGGAGATTGTTTAGACGAATATGTGACTGAACAAGTATTGGCAGCCTTAAAACCAGCAGCTATAGAGTTATCTTTGTCGGTAGCAATGCAGGTAGAACAAAACCGTTATGAACTTGACCAGTTATGGAAACAGCGTTTAGAACGGGCTAAATTTGAGGCTGAGCGTGCAGGGAGACACTATCGTTTTATAGAACCGGAAAATCGCTTGGTCGCAAGACAGTTGGCTCAAGATTGGGAAGCAAAACTAAGTGCGACAAAAACAACTTCAAGAAGAATATCAAAGATTCTGTTGCCAACAACCTAGGCAGCTTTCTGAGACAGAAAACACTCAATTCGACAACTGGCTAATAGTCTTCCGGCTTTGTGGAATGCAGAAACAACAACCCATGCTCAGCGCAAAGAAATTATCCGGCAAGTAATTCAAGCTATTAGGGTGAAGGTGGAAGGAGAGAGTGAGTTGGTTCATGTTAATATTGACTGGGCGGGAGGATTCTCTTCTCATGCTCGTATTATCCGACCTGTCGGAAAATGGTCTCAACTGAGTAACTACCCTCAGCTTTGCGAGTGCCTAACCCAATGTGCTCAGTCTAATATGACGGCTAACGAGATCATTACACGGCTTCACCAACAAGGGTTTTATCCCCCCAAACGCCAAAAAACATTTACTCAGGAAATGGTTCGAGCCTTAATGCGCCAGCTAGGCTTGGGAAAGCAGAGCCCCCCTAAACCACACATCCTTTTAGCTGATAATGAGTGGCGGCTTCCTGATTTAGCCAGAGAATTGGATATGCCTGCGGCAACATTGCATAGTTGGGTTCAACGAGGATGGGTTAAAAAAGCTAGACAACTAACTCAGCCACCCAAGTACTGGATTATCTGGGCCGACGACAATGAGCTTGAACGACTGAGGAAGCAGCGGCAACGTTCTGCACCCGACATCTTACATCAGCGGTGGAAAGGTGAAGACCCCACCGTTGCCCCTGACTCTGAAATGACTAAAACATCCCCTTGAAGGAATAGCCGAATGACACTATCTGAAAATAAGTCCTTACTTATGACACCTCAATATGATGATTTAGACATTGATGGAGGTATTGAGGCTAGTACATCGAATAATAATGGCGATTGACATCAATGTGATAATCCGGATTGACCTTCGCCCGCTTCCAGGCCGCAAAGACAAATGGACAGCGAGGTAATGGCTTCAGTGCGCCTTGATCTACCCGCTCAAACAGTTCACGACGAGACACCCCATAGGCGTACATCGTCCGGTCATTGAGTTGCTTGAGTAAGGGGCGCATCGCCGCATTGAGATCACCCACACTCCCGAATGACTGATGCCGTAAGGGGGCTAAAATTTGTCGTTCGACTTCCTGGACCGCTTTTTCCACTTTAGATTTATCTCGGGGGGCTTTCGGTCTAGCTGGGATAACTGCCACCTGATAGTGCTCGGCAAAGTCTTGATAGCTTCGATTGATACCCGGTTCATAGCGACACGGATCGGTTACCCCTGATTTCAAATTGTCAGGCACAATCGAGGCGGGTACTCCCCCAAAGAATGCTAAGGCCCGTTGGTGGGAGCCAATCCAATTCGGCAGAGTTTGACTGGCTGTGGCTTCGGCAAACGTATAGTTGCTCGCACCCAGACAAGCGACAAAGATTTGAGCGATTGTCACTTCACCGGTCACCGGCTGTGTGACGCGAACGGTAACCCCGCAATAATCTACAAACAGTTTCTCTCCGCCAGTATAGGTCTGCCGCATCGATAGATTCTGCCGCCCTTTCCAGCGGTTATAGCGACGGCAAAATTGTCCATAACTCAGCGTCCAATCACCTCGATCTAGCCCTTCTTGCCACAGCAATGACAGGGTGACGCCTTTCGGCCCTAATTCACGGTGAACCGAGTCAAAATCGATCTCTGTTTTGGTGATGGCTGTCGCTGTTTTTTTGCCTAAAAAGGCTTGGGCCTCACTATCGCTCATAGTCTGAAGCTGCTCATACCTCAGGCCTTTTGCACTCGCTCGACGGATATAGTCTTGCACCGTTGAACGAGCCACTACACAACTACGGGCGATCTCCGTTTGGTTATAACCGAGTTCATGAAGTCGGATGATTTCTCTAAATTTCACCATGGGCAGTAATTTTCCTTGTTGCTTGCCTGACATCGGGATCTCTATAGCCTCACGTTCTGATTCGAACGCAGTCTAATGGACCCGTAGCAGTCGGGATAAATTACCTGCCGAGGTAGACGTGATTTCGCTGCCGAAGCACCATCACTCAGGTGCCGAAGCTCGGCTCTTGGCGACTTTTGGTGATCGCGCTACCCTAGCCTGAACCATCGCCCCAGAAGACTATCTGTTTGTTAAAATTAGTCGCTTAGCCAATAGGTCTAGCTCTGCCCGTCCAAACATTTGTCGTTTCAGCATTTTTAATCGATTATTTTGGCCTTCAACGGGGCCATTGCTAACCTCTAATGTAACGCCAGCTTTGACCGCATCATAGTCTTCGTCCAATCCTTTGGCAAAGCTCTGAAATTCTTTCACTGTAGTATTCTTAGCTTTTTCTAACCAGTTATCTAACTGCGCAGGAAGTCGCTGTCGGACAAGGATGATAAAGTCCTGAGTGAGCCTTATGATCTCCAATAGTTCAGATCGTTGACTAAGGCGTTCCAAGAGCGTTTTTTGTTTATCTGTCAACGTGTCCGGTTTCTGGAGAACTAACCAAGCCGCTCGCCGAGCACTTAACGGTTTCTGGGACTTGATGGTGACCTTTGGGGCCGGACCTCGACCAGGCAAGTCCTTTAATGAGTCAGGGTTGGGGCTTAGCTGAGCTTGAGCTGACCGTAGCGTATGGGTATAGCGTGCAAGAGTTGCGTAGGTCCCTGAATAGCCCTTTTCTTGAATTGCCTTAAAGAGCTGTTTGGTGTGCTGACGTCCTTGGTTCCATTGATCGATGAGATATGACTTGTAGGGGTCTAAAATACTCCTGCGTTTTCGGCTGGATGGCTGCCATTCCGGAAACGTCTCATGCGATAGATAGGTATACACCGTACGCTCACCCATCCCTAGATGATAGGCAATATCTTTGACCTTGTATCCTTGCTTCCGTAAGCTGTGGACCTGCTCATAGTTTTCGAGGCGTTCAGCTCGCTTTTGGGCCGTT
Source organism: Leptolyngbya sp. PCC 7375 (assembly GCF_000316115.1). Lineage (GTDB taxonomy): Bacteria > Cyanobacteriota > Cyanobacteriia > Phormidesmidales > Phormidesmidaceae > Leptothoe. The sequence goes on along the minus strand of NZ_JH993797.1, from coordinate 4,249,741 downwards.
TTCTGTTGTTGGGCTGTTTGGGGAGTTGAATTCTGTGATGTCGAAACTTCAGACACCGTAGCTCCTTCGGATTGAAGCTGTTCTTGTTCAATCTGTTTGAGGATTTTTGAGTGACTCTTCAGAGCCTTTTCTAGAGTCTCTTCAAGATTGTGTAACAGATGAAAGCGATCTGCCACCTGAATGGCATCGGGAGCTCCCTGAGTCATCCCACGCTTGTACGTCTTGGAACGGTCCCGTGACAAGATTTCAATACCAGGGTGCTCTTCTAACCATGCGGCTAAGGTTTCTGCTGTCCGGTCTGGTAACAAAGCAATGGGATGGTGTGTTTCGAGATCCACCAAGATAGTTCCATAGTGATGACCTTTACGGAACGCAAAATCATCTACGCCCAGAATCCTAGGGGTAATCACCTCGGGTAGCGGCAAGCTGGAGAGAAGGCGCAGAAAGGTATTTCGGCTATAGGCGTAGCCTACTCTGTGACTTAATCTAGCGGCGGCTGACCCAGCCAATTCTAATCCTATGGCGATTAGATGGTCTGTGTAACGAGTCGTACGCCTAGCCCAAGGGGCGACAACACTGGGTATGCGCTCAGTAAAGATCCGTCGCTGACAGGTGTCATTGAGACAGAAAAACTTACACACCTCTAACAAGAGAGTCAGGCTGAACTGAACCAAGGGTAAATCCCTGAGCGTTCGTTGATAACGACTATGAACCCGTCCAGTGGGAGCTTGGCACAATGGGCAATGGGCAATCACCTGAGTGGATTCTACTGTAACGATGAACCGATGGGTTTGGGTATCTAAATCCCAGTGTTTCAGGGCTAAGGCTGATGAGTCAGGGAGTAGATGCTGTAGAAAGTCCATGATGGGATGCACGTGAAGGCCAATCCCTATTTACGGTTTGCCATCCCATTCGGATCACCAAAAGTCGCCAAGAGCCCGAAGCTCATGCGATTAGGGTGCCGAGGAGAGCATCATTTTGCCGCCGAAGCGCACATCATTCCGCCGCCGAGGGGGACATCATTTTGCATTAAGCAAGCAACTGTTCGTCGTTTGGCGGATCACGACGGTGATGTCTATCAAATTGTGTTTAGTTCTGATGGAAGAACGTTAGCATCTGCTAGTTTTGACGGCACTGTGAAGCTCTGGAACCCTCGTGGAAAGGAAGGTAAAGAATTAGTCCATACTCTTAGAGGTCATCAAGGTCCAGTGTATAGGGTAGTATTTGGCCCTCAAGATGACGTACTAGCTACAGGAGGTGCGGATGGGATTGTGCGTTTGTGGTTGCGAGATAAGGGTGTTCAAATAGAGGCTTTTGAAGGTCATGAAGATGAAATATCTAGCCTTGCTTTTTCTCCAAAAGCTACGCTTGGTTATGCATCGGTATTGGCCTCCGCGAGTGATAGTGGCGATATTCGGCTTTGGACTATCGATAGTCCAATTCAACCATTACCTCACAACAGTGATGTGTATGACGTAACCTTACGACCTGATGGCAGAATGATTGCTTCAGGTGGGAGGAAGACTGTTAGAGTATGGCGACCTGATGGTACTCCGCGATTTCATATTGCATTTGGACAAGATAGCAAAGTACTAGCAGTGGACTATAGTCCCGATGGCAGGATACTGGCAGCAGGGGGTTCTAATGGCCAAATCAGGCTCTGGAAACCAGATTTTGACACAGAGAAGCCGATACAGGTCTTGAATGCCCATTCTGATCCGATGGATGAAGAGTCTAGTTCGGAGGAAGTTTTAGATTTAGCCTTTAGTTCTGATGGTCAGTGGTTAGCTTCGGTAGGAACTGACAGAACCCTAAAACTTTGGAGATTTGAGGGTGAGCAACTTTACCGATACGTAACACTGGAACATTCTAACGATGTGACTGGTGTTGCATTTAGTCAGAACAATCAGCAATTGGTTACTAGCACTCGTGCAGAAAGTGATGCTGTTGGCAGAGGAATTTATCTATGGCAAATGCCTAAAAAAGGAATGTTGGGGGAGAAGCCAAAACTGCAATTGCTAACTGAAGAAAAGCATGAAGGCAGTGTATTAACGGTTGCGATTCAACCTGCTAAGGATGGCATCATCGCTTCAGGTGGCAAAGATGGCAAGATTAATCTTTGGAATGCCTCAGGTGAATTGATTAGAACTCTGAATGAACATACTGACCCAGTAACTAAAGTGAGCTTTAGTGGCGATGGGCTGTTCCTGGCTTCATCTAGTCAAGATGGTAGCGTTAGGCTCTGGACAGCTCAAGGGGATCTGATTTCAGTATTGGAGCGCCATAAACGAGCTGTATCGAGTGTTGAGTTTGCTCCTAAAAATAGTGATCTTTCTCCTAATGGCAATGAGTTTATAGTTTCATCGAGCTCAGATGAGGATGTTCTGCTTTGGAAGCTATGGGATTTATCTAAGCTAGAGATAAATGAGCGCAATCAGAATCGTGCACTACTCAAAATGCTAATTTCAAATGGTTGTCAGCCCGCAATGCCCTTTTTAGAAAGTCGCTACAGCAAAGACACTCAACAAAATATTGCGGATATGAACACTTCTGAAAGAGAAAACTTAGGGGAAATCAAAAAAATTAAAGAATTTTGCGATCTCGTCTTGCCCAGTAAAAAATAGATTCCCGTTAACTCTTAGCTCCAAACTCTAGGATGCTCTACAGCCTGAAGGATCATTGACAGGATCATCACAGAATCCATAAGAATTCACCGCTAGGTCCTGTACTTCATTGGTGCTGATTACCTGTATCCCTTTGGACAACATGGGAATCATCAACGTGCTAGACAATATAGCTGTATAAATCCAAATAGATAGTTTCATGGTGATGGTCCTGCATAACTGCCTACTGCTTGAGAACTCTGTATATCATTTCTATTGAAGCACTAATTTTCCGGAGGGAGCCTTGCTACTACGGACGCTTTCTGTGGTGTCATAACAGCTCTAATGCGCTATGACTAAGTTTTGTATCGAGTCTACTTGGGCTAAGACGGTAAGCAAGGGCGTATTCTGAGCATGGGTTTAGCCTTAAACGTTCATTGGAGTAACACGTCGAAGCCTTTACAATGGCAGTCCGCAAAATCTGAATTTTTATTAAGTATACAGGCCATTATACTTTCGTCTAAGTGGCGTACTACACTTCATCGATAATCATTGGAAGTTTTGGTTTTCCGTGATTTTATTCTTCAGATATATCGCCATTATTGGTAGGAGAACTATTCTTCTTTACGTGCGACTGGCGACGAAGTATGAATAGTATCGCATTATGTAGCTAAATGTCTAATCTTTCAGTAAGCCATAGTAATCAACTATCAGTAAAATTAAGGTGATGTACCTTACTAAGGGTTGTCTGTTGGCGATATGATCTCTTTTGTCCAAAAAACGATTCGTCAATTAGTTGAAAGACCATCTGAGCAGTTGGAAGTTGGTCCAGTGAAGTTGGTTGTTATTCAGCCAACAACGTTCTGCAATCTTGACTGTGACTATTGCTACTTACCAGATAGGCATCTCAACCTAAAGTTTTCGCTAGAGTTACTAAATCCACTATTTGAGAAGCTTTTCAAGAGCGACTTAGTTGATAAAGGTTTTACTGTGGTGTGGCATGCTGGTGAGCCTTTAACGATGCCAGTAGAATTTTATGAAGAAGCGTTTAGTCGAATTGAAAAGATAAATACCCAACTGAATGCTGAGCCCGTCAGGATCAGGCATGGAATTCAAACCAATGGAACTCTCATTAATGATGCTTGGTGTGATTTATTCAAGCGTTATCATGTCAACGTAGGTGTTAGTTTAGATGGCCCTGCTTTTTTGCATGATGCTCATCGGGTAACTCGAAAAGGGCTGGGTACCCATAGTGGTGTAATGCGGGGTGTTAAATTGCTGCAGGAGAACGGAATTGGGTTGCATGTGATAGCGGTTTTGACTAGTGCATCGTTAGACTACCCTGATGAAATCTTTGATTTCTTTGTTGAGAGTGAGATTCGACATGTTGGATTTAATGTTGACGAAGAGGAGGGTGCAAATGAGACGTCTTCTCTAGAAGGGGATGAGGCACTAGCTCGATATCGAGATTTTATGACAAGATTGCTGGAACTTACGGAGCAAAGTCCAGAAGCTTTGAAGATACGAGAGTTTGAGCAGACTCGCAGTATTATTGTTGGAAAGGCTGATGTTACAAAAGGTCAACATGTGCCTTTTACGATGCTCAATATTTCTCATGGTGGAGATGTATCGACTTTTTCTCCTGAGCTATTATCGATGAAAAGTGAGGTTTATGGAGACTTTGTGTTTGGTAATATTCTACAAGACGACTTTGAGTCCATTTATGCAACGCAGAAGTTCCAGAGGGTAAATAACGATATTCGTGCAGGAGTGGAGCTTTGTAAATCACAGTGCCAATATTTTTCTGTATGTGGTGGTGGAGCACCGTCTAATAAGTACTTTGAAAATGGCACATTTACGTCTGCTGAGACGATGTACTGTAGGCTTACAACGCAAATCTTGACGGATATAGTTCTCAAAGACCTGGAACAGCAACTTGGTTTGCCAAATGGCCAATAGTAAGGTGCATAAATAATTATTATGCAATTCTATATATAATTCGGGGAGTCTATTAGTTAAATCAGTTGAGTTTTGAGAGTTTTGAGCATTATAAGCTATACGTCTTTCAGGTTCATCTAGTTTTTCGCATCAGGGAAGCACCTAGCCAATGGATAAGAAGTATTTTCGGCAACCATTAAATGCGATTGGAGCTGCATTAATGGCTGTGACAATGTGCTTGTTCTCAAATCAAATAGCTAAGGCCGCTAGTGAATCGGTCGATAGTCCTAATGATTTGTCAGTTAGACAACGAGTATTGAGGATTCGTCAGCAGGTTGTTAGTTTATCGAGTAAAGATAGCAATCCTGATACTGATCCTGTGGTAGATCCTACTCCATGGGATGATTGGAATGATTGGAATAATTGGAATAATTGGAGTAATTGGCATGATTGGAGTGATGCGTTACCGCCCAGTCAATCACCTTCTGATGAGTAAGAATTTTTCCACGATAAACGTCGGTCTGGCTGTATTAACTTTCTTTGATACTGCTCCTAGGTAATGAAAAAATGGCTGGAATGCTTGTGGAGTAATGCTTTTGAGTTGATTTAGTTGTTGAAAGTAGTCCAAGGCCTGAAAAGCAAACCTCTGAGGTACGTTTGTAGGTAATAGCAGCACTGTATCTAAAGTTTTCTTCGAAGTTTGTATATATTGCTCTACACGCTATATTTGCAGAGTATTTGAGCTCAAGTGATATAACTGGCTTTTTTGAGGAGGACAATCAAAGTAGTATACCTGTGTATAGTCGATGTAGCCTAGCAAGTCTGTTTGTGTTATAGATAACTGATCTCTACTAAATTTTTAGAACTTTAACTAGATAGCATCCTGAAAAGTTGAAGCTGGCACTGGTTTGCGAAAAGGTTCTAGAACTACCAAAGGCTTGGACTAAAAGACTTCTAGATTATTTAGACTTTGGCCCTGAAAAACTGACTATAAGAGGAGTTTAAACCTTATCCTTGGCTAGGAAGCCAATGTCAAACAAATGTAGAGAAAATGCTTAGGATCTTATTTTTACTTTATATGCAAATTCATCCTATTGTTTTCCAAAGTATTGCTGATGTTTCTATTCAATCTTTGAATCGAAGTTAAGATAAAGAAGGCTGGAATTAACAGGTTGACCATAGCTCATGAGTTCTCATTCGCATATATGGACTAAGTTAGCTAAAGCGCTGTCTGCGTTTACAGTAGCAGTGGGGTTGCTGGGCTCTAAATCAGCCATTGCTGAAAAGTCAGCGTTTGCTCCTACGAATCAATCCGATAGACCGTCTGTGCCATCTAGAGTTATTCGAGTTAGAGAAAAGCTTGCTACTCAGTCACTCGATTCTTATATTGATTCTGATTCTGAAAAGCCTGAAGGTATCATATCTCAGTGGAATAATTGGTCTAATTGGAGTGATTGGAACAATTGGTCTAATTGGAGTGATTGGCCTAACTGGGGAAATTGGGGAAATTGGGGAAATTGGTAGAAAAATAAAGGCTGATCACACAATACATTTTTGATATAGCGTTTCTCTGTCTGGTTAAGCACACACCGAACACTGAGAATCGTTCGGTTATGGGGTTTGATGCACCTCATTTGAGTAGGAACCGCTATAGAAACTTAAGTTCATGTGTGAATTTTCTGTGTTTCTATTCACACATGTTTAGTTGAGCTTGTACATTTTTTCGTGCGTGCTTAAAGTGTTCAAGCCAGTCACAACCGCGCCTTAATAAATCATCTAAGCTGGAGTCCATTTGCCATATAGATGTCTGTCCACTATCTGCGGTGAATATTAGGTGTTTGCCATCAGGTAAAAATTGAACGCTACGCACAGGTTTATCACCATAACTGCTATATTCTGCGAGTAACTTCCCTTGAAGGCTCCACAATCGAATGTTGCCATCTTCTGAAGAAGTTACTATCTTTTGATCATCCTTTCGATTATCAATGCTAATGTCGATTCCAAGCACTGGGTTGATGTGAGCTTTAAATGATTTTTCTAGCTTTAGATTTTGCTCACTATCAGACAAATTCCATACTGAAACTGAGTTATTCGCTGAGGCTGTTACTAAGGAATGATCGTCAGGTGTAAAGCTCAAGTCTAAAATTGAGGATGGTTGCTCATTAGAGCTTTTTATTATCCTATTATTGTCGATATCTAAAACTGTAATTTGGCCATCAGCCCCACCTGTAGCAATATATCTACCATCATGGCTATATCTGATCGCCAGGAGTGCTGTATTGGCATCATTCATTTGTTCTTGTTGAATGAGATTCCCATGTAAATCCCATATTTTCAATATTCCATTGGCATTGCTAGCAGTTGCAACATACTGACTATCTGGGCTAAAGTCTACATCCCATACAATTTTATCGCCAGAGTTACGCGTATCTCCAAGCTCTGGATTCACTGAAATTTGTTCTTTGATAGCCTTTGTTTTGAGGTCAAAAATTACAATTGTTCCATCTACCGAGCTAGCTGCAATTAGCTGTTCATCTTGACTAAAACGAAGGCTATAAATTGGTTGCTTACGTAGTTTCACTCGATCAGCTGCATCTGCTGTGAAACTTTGTTCGATTGATATGGGATTTAGATCTTGGAATCTCCATAAATAAAGACTACCGTCTAATGCGCCTGCTGCAAGATACTTGCCACTGTTACTAAATTGTATGGATCGAAAAGAAGTATTATCTTCCTGCTGAAGAACGGCTATTTCTTTGTTACTCATATTCCATGTACGGATGCTGCCATCAGCAGAAGCTGTTGCAAGAATATGACTCTTGCGAGGATTAAAATTCACACTAAAAACTTCTTGAGAATGGCCTTTGAGTTCATCGATTAAGCGGCCAGTTTTAAAGTTCCATACACGAGTTGTTCTATCAGTGGATGTGGTAGCTAAGAAAGTTCCATCAGGGCTAAAATTTAAGCCTAATATTGATTTTGAATGTGCCTTAAAGCTTTGAAAGATTGAACCATCCTCAAGTGCCCAAATCTTGATCTCTCCATCTTCAGCTGTTGTTGCAATAAACTCACCCATTGGGTCAAAGCTAGCACCAAGAAGAGGTGATGAACTATTGCTGTTTGCAGGATCTACTAACATCTGAAGTTGTTTGCCGTCCATGTCCCATAACCTTGCTTTGCCATCGGTTGAAGCTGTTACGAGTATTTTCCCATCAGGGCTAAAGCTAATATCTTTAACAGGTTCGCTATGGTTTAGAACAATTGAGTTGTTACTTTCTAAGTCCCAAATCTGGGCCGTATTGTCATCTGAGGCTGTTGCTATGTATCTATTGTTATTTGGGCTAAAGCTAACATCGTTAACTGCAGCCTTATGAGTCAATGATTTCTGGATTATTTGACTCTGAGTATCCCAGATTTTGACATCACCATTTTCAGAGGCTGTGACGATGAGTTGACCATCGTGGCTAAAATTAGCATTTAGCATTGGTACCCTCTCTGGAGAAGTTTCAATAGTAGCTAATTCAATGCCTTGCATGTTCCAAAGTCGTACTGACCCATCTGCAGAGGAAGATAAAAGTTGAGTACCATCAGGACTAAAAATAACGTTATAAACATCGCCTTGATGTCCACGGATTTGATTTTTTGATCGAATATTATCAAGAATATATTGCAAAGTGTTATACGGGCCATAGGCAGGCATCGTGCTTAAAGAATTCTGATTCCTGTTTTTATTGAGTGGGCTTTGTTTCATCAAATCTTGGAGACTCTGCCCAGAAACCATTGCATTTACAAGGGATGCTAATGGCTCAGATTCAAATTGTTGCAGTGTAATAATGGAGTCACGATCCAGTTCAGAACCTTGTAACTGTATACGTGCTAATTGAGCCTGTATACGTGCTGTTCTATCTCTCCAGCCCGCATATATAAAAGAGATCGCGATAATAGCTCCACTAATGAATAGTGCTGAAAGGATCGTTCCTCTGCGAATACGCTGTTGTGCTCGCTGTAAGTCCGATTCGGTTTTGCGTCGTTGAGCTTGTTCTTCCTCTAACTTTCTGTTTAGTTCCTTTAGCTCATCTCGTTGCTTCTCAGCTTCTTGACGTTGCTCCCGTTCTTCCTCAAGCTCAGCTGTCAGTTCGCTAATGCGGGGTGTTTGCTGACGACGAATGTAAGACACCAAGTAATCATGGACCAGTTGATAGCGATTGGCTGGTAAAGATGGCAATAAAAAGACTAAGCCTGATTTGACAAAGATTTTCAATACTAGATCTAATCTAGTAGCTTCAGTTGCCAGATTCTGTGCGAGGGCTTTTAATGCACTTTCCAGCTCATCTTTGGTTTTAGGAGGACGAGTCTCATTCTCATCTGTCAAAAGATATAATACTAAATTAGCGGCCTGCTGATTTTCAGGGCCACAATCTTTAATGACTTCTTCTAAATAGCGTTGCACTAGAGCAGATTTGGGCCCTTTTTTATTATATGCATCTAATGTGGTAATACTCTCTGTCTGGAGTTGGGCTCCGACTATTTGTAACTCAATTGGTCTCACCTGTTGTGTACTACCAGCTAAATCTCTGACGAGTATATCTACTAGTGCGGGTTCAAGATTAAATTGAGTTCTTTTTGTGAGACTCTGAATAATTGCCTTTGCATCTTCCGGTGAGAAATTGCCGATTTCATAACGGTGAGCCGCGCTCAGAATATCATTCGTGATGTAGTAATCATCAGTGGCCAGATGCTCAAACTCTAGTAAGTAATGGAGATAATCTTCTCTCATTACAATAATGACTTTAGTGTAGGGAATCTTAAAACAACAGCTTAGGAATTTTAGGAAGTTCTTTCTTTCTTCCTGATTAGAATGTCCAATGAAAAACTCTTCAAATTGATCCAAGATTAGAACGCTAATGTATCGATATTGATTTTGCGTTAGCTGTTCTAAAATTGACTTTCCAGAGTTTAGAGGATTAGTTACTTCTTCTTCATGACGGTTTAAATTATCACACAATTGATATCCTAAATCATCCACCCAATTACTGTAGTACTGTAGGGTAATAGTCAAAACATCACGGGTTTTGAGGATGCGATCGCGAAGTGTAGGGATTAGTCCCGCTCGTACAGTTGAACTTTTACCTACACCAGATTGTCCATGAATAATTGTCAGTTTGAAGTTGTCCCTTGCAATTCTGTTGACTAATTTGTCAATGTCTCGCTGTCGATCAGATACAGAAATTTCCTGAGCAACTTTTTCAGAGTTAGACTCCCCAAGAATCATAGTAGAACCAAGCTGTCGGCTAGGCTGTAGTCGGCTTGCACCAATGAACGCTCGCAAACCATATTGGCTTTCTATAGAACGTTGTTCTTGCTTTGCTTCAAAAGCACTCAAATAGTTATGTTGTGCAATAAATAATTCACGTAACTGCTTCAATATAGAAATACGAAGTATTGGATCAGATAATGATCTAATTGTTTGTCTTGCCCCTTCTGAGCAGGCGGCTGCTTCTGGTACTTGTCCTTGGTTTTGTAGCGCTTTTGCTAAAGCTAGCTGATATAAAGCTCGATGCTTGCGTTGTGATATAGGTGCTAGTTGAATGGCCTGTAGCGCTTGTTCGGCGTATGACTGGGCTGTTTCCCAATCGTTGTTGTGCAAAGATATTTGGGATAAAAATCCATAGTCTCTTGCTAGTCTTGCATTATTAGCGTTTGGTTGACCAGGCTTATGGAGGTTGAGTGATTTGTGGGCTAATACGTCTAGCTCGTTCCACCGTTTTAGGCGCAATAAGGTCTCACCTAACTGCCCGATGAAACAAGCGACTAAATCTGGACGATTAGCAGATGTAAAGCTTTCTAAGCATTGTTTAAAATAGACTTCTGCTTGCTGAAGGTTGGGTTGGGCATTAGTAGGTTCCATTTCAGACTTACGCTTGTGGCAAAGCCCTAGATGAAATTTGACGATGCCCTGTTTTTCGGTAGCATTCAATTTTTGCCAATGGGCCAAGCAATACTGATAATTTCTTTCTGCCTTATCAAATCGGTTATGCCTATAATGCTCACGACCAATGCCCAGCTTCAAAGTGGCAATGATCTCATCAGATAGTGGGTGATTAAGTGCTTCTAACTCCTGTTTTGCTTTAAAGTTTTCCTTGATTTCTTGCGAGTTTAAAGCAGAGTTGAGTAAATTTTCTTCTGCAGGATAGTCTGTGGACGTGTTCAGGATATGGTGAAATAATTGGTCGGAACGCTTTTCTAAGAGTTCAACTAGTTCCTGTGGGGCGTAATCGAAAGTAATTGGAGTTGTCCAATTATGAAAATCTGGGACTAATCTAATGACTTCTCCTAAAACCTCATCCGTTACCCAAATCACTATTGGGAATCCAAAATTCTTTCTAAATTCTTCTCGTACTTGATTTGTTGATAATAGTAATTCTTCTAATTTCTCTATGGACTCCAAACCTAAAATGCATAAAGCCTCAGGCATTTGGTCCTGGAAGTTGTACTGTATGCGTGTGTATAACTGCCTAGCAGTTTTGGGTAACTGTAGAGTTTGAATAGATACAGCAGACTGTTGACGTAACTGCTGTAAGATTTGCTCTCGTAAAGGTGCATAGTTTGAGCGGGCAAGGATTAGCTCAAATCTTCGACCACCAGTTAAGCGCAACGTTCTAGCTAGTTTTTCTATAGAACGCTTGTTATTTTCTGAGAGATTGACTGAATCCTTGGCCTGGTTCATGGTTAATCATGAAAATTGGTTGTCAAACGGCACCATTGAGCAACTGAATTAGTGTTGATATTTCCTGTTTAGAGTTGAATCAAATCAGATGACTTGTCAAATGTATTAGATATTTGACTTGATTAATGGATTTAAGTCAAACCACCTACCTCCATCTTTGTCATGATATTCAAAGACAAAAAGACTCCTAAGCAAGATTTGATATCCTTTCTCTCCGCTGACCATTTTATTCTCTTCTACGCTATTTAAAAGTTGCCATTCATCTTCAGTAATAGCCATTTTTAGGCGGTCCTCATATTCTCGAATCACTCTTTCAAGGGTAGTGCGCTTTAGGGGAGGATCTTGTTCTTGTAGACAGGTATAAAGCATACCTAAAAGGTTGCGTACATGCCCACCACTAATGTTGCAAAGCCTATCTAGTGTAGTTGTGTCGTCAAAAACTTCTGAGATTAAACTCTGATGTTCTTGGGGGTTTGCATCAGGAAAGGCCCTGGCCATAATTAACTGGCGTAGTAGATTCATGCCTTCTACACATTTATCGCCATTGCGCAGACGAACTGGCACCATTGGCAGAGTTTTGGGCAGTACTCCGCCACCGAATCGATTGATCATTGTCTGGTGATCGTTCGAAAAGGTTAAAGATAGCGGAATTGTGTATACAACATGACAATTTAGTTTGCGCAGTTGCTCGCCTCTATCAATGAAAAGGTATTCAGGTTGAGGTCGTCCTGCATCATTCACTCTATTGTCAACTCGATCCAGACTATCAACGAGGACAACTAAGCCTTTTTTGCCTTGTAGTTTTAGTTCTTGATTGGCTTTGCCAAGGACATCTTGATTCAGTGCATCTAGAATGCTGCTTGTCAGTGGTTCAAGATATTGCCTGAGGCGTCCACGGGTTTTGGGGCTCTCTTTTGTCAGGGCTGTTAGTTTTCCTAGCCCAATAGGGAGAGAGAATTCGAATTCTGAAAATTCAATAGGTGTTTGCAGAAGTTCGGAAACCTCCTTAAACAGTTTTTCAAAATAAGATGGCTTGAGTTTAATCCCAATATTCTCAAGTCTGATGCTGATGCGATGGGCAATTGCTAACAGTATGTCCGTAACATCTACATCTGCTAAATCAAGATCCTGCGAGGATTCAAAATAGACTACATAAAAACCCTGCTCTTCTAAGTCAGCTTGTAGTCTACGAAGCTCGGTAGATTTCCCACAGCCAATGTGCCCTGTAAAAAGCTGGCAGCTTGATTCTCCCCCAAATGATTTAAGTGCAATTGTGCGTTCAATTGCTTCGATAATTTTGCCCCCACGCACTTCAGCAAAATCAACATAATATTGCCGATCCTCTGGCTTACTGATGATTAGAGTGCGGCTGGGATCACAAGCATCAAAAAATCTAAGGAAGTCCATGTGTAGGATTTAGTTAGTTAAGGTGCCAGAAGTATTAGAAGCATTGACTTTATGGTTTAGGAGTACTGGTTGAAAACAGTATTTCCATTCCATATAGAATTTGTTGAACGTTGGAATCGTAATTCAGTAAAATTTTCTAGCTATATTCGCTATAGCCAAGAAGCAGTTAGCTTAGGCCAGGAAAGGTTAGAAACTGTATCTCTTTATATGCTCCTCAATTCTAAGTGTTTAAGCTTTTCGCAAAAAAGAAGTTAAATTACTTTGCAAGTAAGATTAAGAATTTTAAATGCTTGCATAATGGAAGCCTCTGAACTTTGAGTGAATAAAGTGTTGCTTTATCTCTTAATCTGTCTTTAGGAATTTTGCTACCAAGGTGTCGGTCTAGTAGTCCGTTTGATATATAAGGGATGGCGAGGTTGGCCTGATTGGTTGCGGGCTAGACAATAGAACTTATGGTGATGGATGGCGAGTACATCTAGGACATCTTGGTGTCGATTGAGTAGGCTGCCCCAATTGCCCCAGGCCAAAATCACGGCGTCCGCTGTTGCAGATGCTTCATGTAAGTAACGATTATTCTCTGGGCCAATCGGATCGTTGATTTGCTTCAAAATCGACGGTTGAGAGGTGCGATAGGCAAACAAGTTCACTATATTTAATTGGGTATATTCCCATCTTTGGGCAAATTGTGAGCAGGCTCGAATGGTGGGGTCATCTTTTTCCGCATCGGCCTCACTGGGGTTGAGCATAATAAATGTGACCTGACGTAGATTTTGGCCCTCGGTTAACCATGAACGGGTGAGGCGATAGCGATAGCGATAAGACGCGTCGAAGGTGGCCGTTCCTTTTAGAGAATTCGTTACAATCGTTAACATTGGTCTGTCAGGAAAAGCAGTGTAACGTTAGTCCGTAATTGCAAACACTTTCGTTGGCAATGAAAGCTGTGAACTCTTGCCACGAAGCGTGTTGTACAGCGTTTGCTGTTGAGGTTACATCTGGTGGGCGCATCTTCCGTTAAGGAGCATTATTTTGAACGTATTTGTTACTTTAGAGCCGGCCCTGAGACGAAACTTGATAGTGATGTTTGTCGCTGGGCTGTGTTTTTGGGCTGGATTGGCAGGGCTATTGCCTGCGTTACCGTTATATATTGAGCAGTTTGGTGCAACTGGTCAGCAAATTGGGTTGGTGATGGCGAGTTTTGCCATTGGTTTGTTGATGATGCGGCCAATGATGGCCCGTATCACTGATGAACGTGGTCGTAAGCCAGTTCTCTTGCTAGGTTTGATGGCAATTGCTGTCGCGCCCTTACTGTATTGGCTAGTACCTGTTTTTCCTGAAAAGATATGGCAGTTTTCGCTGGGTGGTCATGTCTGGCGTATCAATTCAGCAATTGTCCTGATGATGTTATTCAGGGCATTTCACGGGTTAAGTATTGCTGCTTTTGTGACCGCTTACAGTGCTCTAGTCGCGGATTTTGCTCCACCTCAGCAGCGAGGAGAGCTAATTGGTTATATGAGTCTTGTCAATCCGATTGGTATGGCTATAGGACCTGCCTTGGGGGGCTATTTACAAGCTGGATCAGGCTTTGCTCAGGTATTTTTTTTAATGGCGATTCTTGGAGCAATTGGATTGGTGTGCGCTGTTACGATTGCGGAGCCGCAACAAGAGAGGATACTATCGCGTCGTCAAACTGCTTTTTGGTCGTTGCTGCTGCTGCCAGCTGTGCGGGTGCCAGCCATGATTTTATTTTTGGTGGGGCTAGCTTTTGGAGGATTAGCTACGTTTGTGCCGCTATATGCCCGTGAGTCAAACTTTGCTCTCAATATTGGTCTGATTTACACAGCTTCTGCAATTTCAAGTTTTGTGATTCGTCTTTTAGTCGGCAAGGCATCTGATCGTTATGGTCGTGGACCGTTTATTACCTTTGGACTCATTTTTTATTCAATTTCTATGATGGCGCTATGGCTTGCCCAGAGTGAAGTTGCAGTGTTGCTTGCTGCTGCTTTACAAGGTATGGGCGGTGGCATGCTAATTCCTATGGTGGCAGCTCTGATGGCCGATCGCTCAACGCCCGCTGACCGTGGCTTGATGTTTGGTCTCTGTTTAACAGGATTTGATTTAGGGATTGCGTTAGCAGGGCCAGTAATGGGGCAAATTGCCGATTTAGCTAGCTATAGGGATATTTTTGGTGTAGCTAGCTTGATGACTCTTTTAGGTTTAGCCATCTTTATCACTACATCTAGCAAAGACATCAACCACTCAATTCAGTTCTCATTGAGAGGTGGTAGAGATGTTTATGCCATACCACATTCAACAATTTAACGAGCCTGGAGGGATTCGAACCCCCGACACCCTGGTCCGTAGCCAGGTGCTCTGTCCACTGAGCTACAGGCTCTAACAGGATTAAACTCTAACACACTGTTGCAACGCTATCCAAGATTTCTATGGCAATTTTGATTGGCACTGGCTCTGTACCCTATCAATCCAGACAGTCGTCCTTAACTCATTTGGATGGAGGTGGGGCGGCTCAAATGGTTGATGTGTCTGGCAAAGCGATGACTCACCGTACGGCTGTGGCTGAGGGGTATTTGCGTATGGCTATTGAAACGATGGCAGCAATTCAGGCAGGTGATGTACCTAAGGGGGATGTGTTAGGGACTGCTCGAATTGCTGGAATTATGGCTGCTAAGCAAACGTCTAATTTAATTCCTCTGTGTCATCCTCTTCCAATTAAAACGGTAGAGATTTCGTTGGAACCTGATGATGAGCGACCGGGCTATCGAATTCAAGCGACGGTGAAGACGACAGGCCAAACAGGTGTGGAAATGGAGGCGTTGACGGCGGTTTCTGTAGCGGCGTTAACCCTGTATGACATGGCCAAGGCACTACAAAAGTCAATGCAGATTGAGGATATTCGTTTGCTGAAGAAAACTGGTGGTAAATCGGGGGACTATACTATTGATCCATGACATATTTTTTGGTGTTCTATGCCTCCTAAGTGGCCACGAAAACCTGATCGTAATGACCCGGCCTATCGAAAATTAGAAGATAGAATCAATTTTGCTGTTCATGTGGCGGCGTTTACGGCGTTTAACTCGGGACTATGGTTTTTTCATGGTTTTATTCCAGGGACTCTGCCATGGCTGCCCAAGTTAACGCTACCTTGGCTGGGGCTTTTGGTTGTCCATGGTGTTTGGTTATTTGCGATCGCATCCTACTCTGCACATGAGACACCCTCAGACAAGCCATCGTCATGAATTGAAAATTTTGTTAATGCATTTTACGAACGGTTCATTTCCGTAGCCAGACCTTTTACCCTAATGCAAAGAGACTTTCCTCTAAAAAGAGAATTACCATGGCATACCCCGGTGCGGCAGCAGTTATTGAAGCCTTAGCGGCGGATATTGGCGACACAGTTTACATCGATGTTGCCAAGTGGCATTTGTATCTTCGAGATACCCCGTTGCATACTACCCTGGCTGAAAAATTTTATCCGATGGTGACCGACAGTGATTTGTCTGAAACTGGTGTGGTCGCAGTTTTGCAGGACATTACTGTCAAGTTAGGTGGTGGTCGTCGCTCTCTTCCTTTAAGTGATTTAGTGCCCATTCAGTGTCAAGTAGATTTGCTTGACCTGTTAGAACGTCATCGCAGTGAGATATAGCTATCAATGATTTGGGTTTTCAGCTAAAAATGCGAGTCGGCTGGAGTAGCTTCTAGTGCTTGTTTAAAATTAAGTTCCCTTCACTCGAAATAGGTAATTGATTGTTGCTGATCTTTTAGAAGATTGAAGCTGAAAAATGCTGATGCAGATCAATCTTGCCAGTTCGATGTTTCGCTTCAATCAGCAATGGTAATAGCTGCTTAAGTATGGTGTTTTGTGCGCACTTTCAATATCTGTACCCACACTGGTAATGGATGAAAACCAGTTAGGATCTCGTATCAGACAATGGTAGCCATAGGCTTCAATCTAGACCTGACATTCCATGAGATTAGGGTCGCTTGAATTGCTGTTGAATTTCGAGGTCTACCCTAGACTGTAAGGGGGGCAACGTTGAATGAAAAATCGCTTTAACGCGCCTATTTGGCGTGTGTCTATTTGAGTTGTTTACCAGGATAGGGAAGCATCTGTGGACGCTAACGTTTTATCACTTTTTAATCAGCCTTTAGCTACCGCCAACGATTCAAGCGCCGATCCTTTAGGCGCTTTTGTAGCATTACTACCAAATATCGATTTTGATAGCTTGATCGCAGATATTACAGATACTGTGAATGATGCGATCGCAGATGTTGATCAAGTCGTTGATTCAACTACTTCACTGGTGGTGGAGACTCTAACGAATCTTGGAGTTGATATTGAAACTGTCGATGTCAGCGATGTCGTTGAGGATATTGTTAACTTCATCGCAGAACTGCCCGAAGATGCGACGATTGCCGATGTTCTGAGTGATGTTGTGGACTTTTTTGAAGTGACGCTGCCATCACTATCAAACGATGAACTGTTAGAGCTGTTGACTGATGTCAGCGACCTCATTAGCGAGATCGCGCCTGATCTCAGTCAGCTATCAATTACTCCGTTTCTAGAGCAAGGGGTGGATTTTGTAGAAGACCTGATTGATAGCACAGGCACCATCACAATTGATGGTCCTAACTTATCAGGAGAATTAACCCAGGACGGGATAACGCGTTCGTTCACCATCGGGTTATCTGATGACGCCTTTGATGATCTGCTTGAAGATGCCAACGATTTTCTAGCAGGGATTACAGGTAGTGCCAGTTTGAGTGACGGTCAATTCACAGGGGATGTCACCATTGATGGCAATGACTATGCCTTGAGTCTGGACATCACTGAGGCCTTGACGGACAGCCTAACTAGTCTGTTTACCAGCGCAGAGGTGACGTTACCCTTTGCCAACGGCATTCTCAATGTTGATATCGATACAGCCCTTGGCGACTTTGTCGGCACGATCGATTTTGCAGGAGGGGATCTCGACCTTGATTTAACAACGCCGTTTGGAGCTCTAGATACCAGCATCGAATTTCCTGAGGATGCTCAGTTTGAGCTACCCGATGACACGCTTGCAGGGGTTGATGCTGAGCTAGATTTGAGTGCAGGTGTTGTGCGTATACCCATTCCTAGTACGCTCCTGACTTTACCGCTTGAAGCTTTCTCAGGAGAACTGTCTCTATCGGAGGGCTCAGGGTCATTTACAGCGGGTGTTGATGGTCTGCCGATTGGTGATTTCTCAACAACCTTTGAGGTGGGGCCTCTGGCTAGTCAACTAGCAAGTGCGTTGACTGAAGATCTAAGTGGTGCGTTGACGATTGATGCAGGTGAAATTGCTGGCAATATTGTCAGCGACTTTGGGGAATTTGAAGTGGCAGCTTCCTTTGATGACCTCATCCTACAGGCCAGTAGTATAATCGATTCCACCACTGGGGCATTGACCTTACAGGATGGAATCGCATCTATCAATCTTGATACATCCCTTGGCCAACTTTCAGGCGCAATTGCTTTGTCAGCAGTAGAAGATGTTTTGACCAATGCATCTAGTCTACTGGCTTAACAAAATAAATTTTGACTCATAAACGAGCGGTTATTGGTTCTTGAAAATATTGTCCGGCTGTCTGCTTTGGCAGCCGGACTCCTTTTATTCATGGGGCTTTCAGCATAATAAAGAAAAAAGCTTCAGCGACGTCTTTACGAAACTTAAAGAAATAACGTTTCTGAGAACGGCTAGTAAAAGTTAATATAAAACAACCTAATGGCTACCATTCGTTACACAAAAGGATTATGGGATTATTTGATTTCTTGGGCGGCAAAAAAAATCAAGGTCCTCAACCAAAAGAGGCTTATTTTTTGACCGAAGATGAAGCTAAAACCTTTGGTGACATCGACTTCATGCGGAAAGAAGTCGTAGTCCGTCGCACATTCGCAAAGAAAAAAGGTCAAGAAGAGCTTGAGAGTGTTAAGAGCATTTCTTCTAGCACTAGCAAGGCGGTAGGAGAAGCTGTTAAGCCTGCAACTGCTAGCTTTGGTGCTTCTGCTTTTAGTACCCCTGTAGCTCCTGCTCCTGCCGCAGCGGCTTCTGCTGAAGTGCCTACAACTAGTGATTCTGAGCCTGCTGCATCTACACCAGCGGCCCCTGCTGCATCTCAAGAGCAAGATGTTCGTCGGGCACCTGACACCAGCATGGATATGTTCCGTAACATGGCTAAAAAGATACGACGATAGGCTGATCATGTGTTGATCGCTCTAAGGGCTTAGTTAGCCCTGTTGTTGAGTGATTGATTGCGTTAGTCTTCTTGGTATTTGGTCAAAGTAGGCACTTGGGTTCTCGCTAACCCTGGTGCTTTTTTGATGATTGATTTTTTCACAGATAAAATTGCCATGCTGTCCCAAGCCAGTGCACCACTTGTTACTGCTTTGCAGGGTTGTGCACGACGACAAGGTGCTGCTTTTTATACCCCTGGGCATAAAGGTGGGCATGGAATATCTTCGTTGCACCAGCAGGTTTTTGGTGGTGATGTCTTCTGCGTAGATATGCCTGAACTGCCTGAACTCGATGACTTGTTTTCCCCTGAGTCTGTAATTTTAGAGGCTCAGCGGTTGGCGGCTCTAGCGTTTGGTGCAGAGAGAACTTGGTTTTTGGTCAATGGTTCCACCTGCGGTATTGAAGCAGCTCTGCTAGCCACCTGTGGGCCGGGTGACAAAGTCATTGTGCCGCGTAATGCTCATCAGTCAGTACTCTCTGGGCTGATTTTATCGGGAGCCATGCCCGTTTGGGTGTCTCCAACCTACGAACCGGTCTGGCAAATGGCTTTGGGGGTTACGGCGGCTGCGATCGCAGCCACCCTAAATCATCATCCCGATGTCAAGGCAGTGTTGGTGGTATCACCCACCTATGAAGGCGTGTGCAGCGATATTGCTGCACACGCAGCCGTTGTCCATAGCTATGACATTCCTTTGATTGTGGATGCAGCCCATGGTCCTCATTTTGTGTTTCATGCTGATTTGCCGCCATCTGCCCTCAATGGAGGGGCGGATATTGTTATTCACTCAGTCCATAAGGTTTTGGCTGCATTTACCCAGGCTGCATTACTGCATGTGCAAGGAACGCGATGCGATCGCAACCGTTTGAATCAAGCACTACGCATCACCCAATCCAGTAGCCCTAGCTATCTGCTGCTCGGGTCTTTAGATGCCGCCCGTCATCAGATGGCAAACCATGGTCGGTCACTGATGGAACGAACCCTTGCCCTGGCTAGAACGGCACGTGAGCAGTTGCGTCATAGTCCGCTACCGGTTTTGAATGTGTCTGACGGCAGCTTTCAACAAGACCTAACGCGTCTGACAGTAGATGTTTCTGCTATGGATACGACTGGATTTGCCGCCGACATGTGGTTACATGAACGGGGTGTGACGGCTGAATTGCCGACGTTGCACCAGCTAACCTTCATCATTAGTCTTGGCAATTCGATCCAAGATATTGAGCGATTGGTTCAAGGGTTATTGCAACTGCCTGCCACAGGTGCAGTCAAAAAAGCTCGACCCTGTGTAGAAATGCCATTGACGGGGCTATCTCCCCGTGAGGCTTTTTTTGCTGCCACAGAAGTTTGCAAGATAGATAATGTGATTGGTCGCTTAAGTGCCGATACGGTCTCTATCTACCCGCCCGGTATCCCTAGCCTCATGCCAGGAGAGCTAATTACAGAGACTGTGCTGATGACTCTACAGACAGCCCAAGCAGCAGGTGCCCATCTGAGTGGTCTGGCAGATTCCTCTCTACGAACACTCAGGGTTTTGCAGGTCGATCATGGCTCCTCTGTAATCAGACCCTAGTCAGACTTTCAGAACAGCGCTATCCTCAGGCTATTCCAGCGTTTTAAGGCAGATTTCCATGGAGCCCCTCTGGCCCTACGCTACCCCCGGTATTCCCGATCGTTTTTTTGAGCAGCTACCTGGTATTCCCATGAGCCAACGCGAGGTGCGATTGGCCATTCTTAGTGCGCTCCGATTAGGACCTAAGGCTGTGCTTTGGGATATTGGGGCAGGCACTGGGACCATTACGGTAGAAGCAGCGTTGCTCTGTCCCCAGGGCTCAATTGTGGCGGTGGAGCGAGATGAGGACGTAGCAACCTTGATCAAAAATAACTGTCAGCGGTTTGAGATATCTAATGTCGATGTTGTCGTTGGTAATGCTCCCGACTGCTTCGACAGCCTGCCCCATACGCCTGACTCAATCTTGGTAGAAGGTGGACGAGACCTAAAACCTCTCTTAACTGACGCCTGGCATAAACTTGCGTCCCATGGTCGGCTAGTCGTGACAGCAGGAAATTTTCAATCGCTCTATGCAATTTCTGAGAGCTTTGCAGATTTACAGGTCAGAAATATAGAAGTCGTTCAAACCGGGGGTAGCCGCTTAGAAACCCGTGGTTCGAATCAGGTATTGAAGCCGATTGTGCCAATATTTATCCTGAGTGGTGAAAAGTTTTAAGGTGGATGGACTCAGTATGAATGGCTGGGTCCATTTTAGAAATAGATCTAACGGAGTCTGTAAAACCCCCTGAAGATGACTTTGCACGTTACTCTTTGTGATTAAGTGGGGCTTGCTATCCCCCGACAGTCATTTGAAGTTGCTGTCAATGACTTTCCTTGTAGGTGACTTTCCTTGGGCTGACCCATGTGTTGTAATGAATCTAGGGACTATCAAACTTGATATTTCTCAATCCACATATTTCAAACCACCATCACCACAGAGTGTCTGCGTGTTTATCGACTTTGCTCGATAATTACTGTCCAGTTTCTTGGGTTGCTCCATGGCAGCTAATTGGTAGTTATCTGATGTCTGAAATTTTGGGTAAAGGCAACGAAGCTTTTACTAAATGTTGTTACATAAGACCTTCGGCCTCTAGTCATGATGACCGTTGATTCTCAACCGAATAAGGCGACTGAGTCCTCGGTTGAATCTCGGCAACCTTGTTTGGATATTACCGTTGCTATTCCTAGCTATAACGGCGCTGAGCGTATTCCTCAGGTGCTGGATCGCCTTCAACAGCAGGAAGGAGTATCCGATCTGCATTGGGAAGTCATTGTCTGTGACAATAATAGTTGCGATCGCACCGTCGATGTAGTGGCAGATTACCAGAGTAGCTGGCCTCAGGAGCATCCATTACGATACTGTTTTGTTGCGGAGCAGGGAGCAGCATTTGCTAGACAAAGAGCCGTAATCGAAGCCCATGGACATATTGTTGCCTTTCTAGATGATGACAATATTCCAGCCCATGATTGGTTGAGCAATGTTCAACAGTTTGCTGAGGCTCATCCCCAAGCAGGGGCATTTGGCAGTCAAATTCATGGTGATTTTCAAGGTCCTTTGCCAGATGGTTTTGAGCATATTGCGTGTTTTTTAGCCATTGTTGAACGGGGTAATCAACCCCATCTATATGATCCAAAGTCTAAGATTTTGCCGCCAGCTGCTGGGTTAGCTGTTCGCAGGACAGCATGGCTCGATGCAGTCCCAGAGCGCCTATTTCTGAATCATAAAGGTAAAAATGCTGGCCTTGCCAGTGAAGACTTAGAAGCCATGCTTCATATTCAGAGGGCAGGCTGGGAGATCTGGTATAACTCCAACATGGTAGTGAATCATCAGATTCCTGGTAAGCGTCTTCAACAAGAGTATCTGGTTTCACTGTTTCGCTGTGTTGGTTTAAGTCGATTTTATATTCGTTGGTTAGGCACTAAAGATTGGCAACGCCTTTTCAAAATACCTGCGTACATAGCCAATGATTTGCGCAAACTGGCTCTCCATTATCTAAAGAATGGGTCGCGCCAGCATAATCTGACTACAGTGACTGCCTGTGAGCGAGCATTGCTGACCAGTACTGTGGTTAGTCCTAGTTTTTTACTAAGAAAAGCATCCCGAGACTTTTGGCAAAATCGAGTAGATAAGACCCAACTGCCTGAGCGTCAGCAATGGCTACAACGTTTAACAGATGCATTTGAGGAACGCCAACTTGTTCTACATCAACAGGCGATTGTTTTTCTCGACGCGTCAACAACGTTGGAAAACAATCTAGCTACTCCTTGCCATCATGAAATCTTATTGCGCTTGCGTTGTCACTCTTCTGAGGAGAGATTGGTGCCTCCTGCTAGCTTTTTCCCGACGGCAGAACGTTATGGCTTGATGCGCACCTTAGACCGTCGTGTCATTCAGCAGGTTTGTAGAAGATTAGCTGCTAAAGCTGTGGAGGCAACTTACTCAGTTAATTTGTCAGCGGCTAGTGTATGCGATCCTAGTTTGTCTCACTTTTTAGAAGAACAGATTGAACGTTATCAACTCAAATCTGGGAGTTTATACTTTGAGATTCCGGCTTCGGTGTGTATGAATCACCTTGCAGCAGCGACAACACTGGTTCATTGTATGCAGACATTGGGACTATATGTGACCATAGATGAGATTCCCAATGACTTAGAGATCTCCTCTCATCTTATGCAGTTGCCGGTAAACTGTTTGAAGCTCAGCTCCAGTATGGTTGTCTCTGCTAGCCCAAAATTAGGCGATTGGGTTCACTTTAGTCAGCAACGCAATATTCAATTAGTTGCTAAAGGTGTGGAGACCCAAGCGATTATGGAGCAGCTCCAATCTATAGGCATTCAATATCTGCAAGGATATTATTTATCTAAGCCAACTCCATTGACTTAAGAGGTGCGATGCTGAACTATGGTTGATTTTACGGTTGTTATTCCTACATATAACGGCGCGCAACGATTGCCAAGGGTGTTGGATGCGTTGCGTTCTCAGATCATCTCTGACTCCTTTGCCTGGGAAGTCGTTATTGTGGATAACAACAGTACTGATGGGACTGCTGCGGTCGTTGAAGGCTATCAACTAAACTGGCTAACGACTATGTCTTTGCGCTATGTAACTGAACCTAGACAAGGATTAGCCTATGCCCGTCAATGTGGAGTAGAAGCCGCTAACGGTAAGTGGGTTGGCTTTTTGGATGATGACACTGCTCCGGATCAAAATTGGGTTACAGCGGCTTATCGTTTTGGAACGCAACATCCTCATGCAGGTGCTTATGGTGGTCAAATTCACGGTGATTTTGAGGTACCTCCACCCGAGAATTTTGAACGGATAAAATCATTCTTAGCCATTAAAGAGCGAGGGCCTAATCCCCACCTCTATCAACCTGATGTGTTGATTTTGCCACCAGGTGCAGGATTAGTCATTTGCAAACAGGCGTGGCTTGAGGCTGTTCCAGCTCAGTTACAACGCACTACCCGGGGGGGAAATGATTTTGAGATTTCAATATGCATGCATCGTCAGGGGTGGGAAATTTGGTATAACCCCGATATGCATATTTATCATCATATTCCTCAAAAACGCCTAGAGAAAGAAGCATTACTCTCGCTCTCTCATACCGTAGGTAGTTGTATTTGCGAATTGCGATTAATCAATGTCAGTGTATGGCAGGTCCCTGTTATTGTCAGTCGTATATTTCTCGGTAATCTAAAACGCATAGTCAGGCATTTAGTGCAATACCGTTTTCAAATTCGAGATGATGTCGTCCTCATGTGTGAGCTCGTGTTCTTTATTGGAGGTTTTTTGAGCCCATTTTATTTGTTACGGAAAAAGCTAGCGAATCCGTCCGCATAAGACTATTGAGGTATTCCGATGCCTTTGATTTCTGTTATTGTTCCTGTTTTTAATAGTGAAAGGACGATTGCTGAGACGTTACAGTCAGTTTTAAGGCAATCGTTTGTCGACTTTGAAATTATTGTTGTCAATGATGGTTCTCAAGATTCTACGTTAGATAAAATTGCTGCAATTAATGATCAACGTATTAAAGTCTTTTCCTATGAAAATTCTGGTGTTTCCTTTAGTCGAAACCGTGGAGTAAGTCATGCCTCTGGAGAATTTATTGCTTTTTTGGATGCAGACGATCTCTGGACTACAGATAAGCTCATGTCTCAGGTGAAAGCATTACAGCAATCTCCGCAAGCAGTTGTAGCCTACAGCTGGGTTGATTGTATCGATGAAGCTGGGACATTCTTGCGCAACGGCAGACACCCAAAATATACCGGCAATGTTTATCAGAAGCTGCTGCTTGGGAATTTTTTGGAGTCTGGCTCTACGCCTCTAGTCCGGAAGCAGGTATTTCAAGATGCTGGCGGTTTTAACACAGCCCTATTAACTAATGAGGATTGGGAGATGTGGGTCCGTCTTGCAAAAGACTATGAGTTTGTTTTGGTCCCTGAAGTTCAGGTGCTTTATCGAATTTCTGCTAGTTCTAAATCGTTTAACTTAACCCGACATGAGCAAACCCGGTTACGGATTATTGAGCAGGTTTTTGAGCAGGTTCCTGAAAATCTTCAATATTTGAAGCCTAAGTGTATTGCTAACTTCTATCGCTATTTATTGTTTAAAGTTTTGGATGCTCCAGAAAATAGTTTTGATGGAGATCGAAAGAAGTTCCTATTGGCCATTAAGTTTCTCTGGAATTGCCTAATGCATGATAAATCCCTATTTAGGCAACCTAAAACATTGTTTTCTGCCAGTATGAAAATACTGCTGTTGGGAGTTTTTCCAGCCCAGTCGCCACGCCTTCTTTTAGAGCAGCTGAAAAGCAGTTATGTGAGGCCCAATGCCAACTAGTTACTGATCCAATAAAAGTATGTAGGGCTCTTTATGGCAATAGTTAAAAAACGGCTCAAAATTTTACTGTATGGCAATGTTTTTGGAGCCTATCGTTCTCAAAATCTGTTTAAATATCTGTTAGATTCGGGCTATCGAATATCGTTTATATCGCCTGAGTTTTTCTATGAGCTGGGTGAGAAAAAAAATCTGCTCACAAAAGCTCTACGTATACTTTTATCTAGTTACTACTTGGTTGACTTATTTGTTCAAGCAGCATTAGCGGATGTTATTTATTTACTGCCCCTAAATAGTAATCTAATTACTCCAGTTATATGGGCTAGCCGTTTGTTTAAAACTAAGCTGATTGTTGAGATGTACATATCAGCCTATGACACACGGGTACGTGAAAAGCAAGAAGTTGCTGCTGATAGCAAGTCAGCTCAGTTACTATTTGCTAATGATCGGCTGGCTCTCTCAGCAGCTGACCGTATCATTCATCTGTCACGTTATGAGTTGAGCTATTGGGAAAATATTTTTGATATTAAATTGGTAGAAGATAAAATTGCGATCGCGCCACTATTTTGTGAATCTAAGCTAACAGAATATCAACATAATACTATTCAGGATAATTGTTTACGGATTTGTTGGTGGGGTACATTAATTCCCAGTCATGGAATTCCAACTATCTTAGAAGCACTCCACAAGTTGCAAAATAATCAGGTCAAATTTTCGTGTCAACTATTTGGTATTCCACCTAAAGGTCGAGAATATCTGCTCAATACTTACGAAACAAAGATTGAGGAACTGGGATTAAAACAAGTAGTCACCTTACGCCAAGACTTGAAGTTCACGGATGATTCATTGCCACGTTACCTTGTGGAAAACTGTGATTTAGCCCTTGGAATTTTTGGCGACACTGAGAAAGCACGGGCAGCTGTCCCTAATAAGTTGATTGAATCTTTGACACTTTGCATTCCAACCTTGACGATGTCTACTCCTGCTCTTAAAGAGTTTTTTGATCCTGATGTAGATTTTTGGTCCTGCGAAGCTTCACCGGAGGTAATGGCTGACACGATTACTCAAATTTACAAGAAAATAGCCTATCAAGTTGATTGGAATAAGACAAGAGAGAAGGTTCTGCAAACCTTCTCTGTAAGGAACTATCATCAATCCATTACCCAGGTGTTGAATAGCGTTAAAGCTGAACTTATTGGTGATAAATAGTTGTTCGCAGACATTTCATAGCCGTTAGCGATCGATAGAGGAATAAAGATTTATAAAAAGCGATTTTTAACTCTCGTAGAATTTACGAACATATTATTCATAGTCAATATTTTAGACAGCATTATTCACTTATCTGATCATGTCGCATGCTTGGTTTTGAAGTGAGGAAAGCTTGGTGTGTTTTCTGAAGCTATACTGCGTGACTTTCTAGGCGCTAAAGATATAAAATTTGTGATTACTAATAAGAGAGAAAAAAGGAATGCTCTATGAGAAATTCAAGCAAGCTGTGAAACTTCTCTCTGAACACCTGCACCAAGTCTGACGATTTCCCCAAGTCAAACAAATGTAGTAAAGCTGAAATCGATAACTTTTATCACCTCTGGCAACATGATGCATCCAAGTTAGTGTAAGACTGCTAGATTTGAGGTGGCTCAAGATAGATTTTTGAGAGTGTGTAGTATGAAATTGAGTGTTGTGATTCCGTGTTTTAATGTCTCGGATACGCTGGGCGCACAATTGGATGCTTTGGTTCAGCAGCAATGGGACAAATTATGGGAGACGATCATTGTAGATAATGGATCGACTGATCGCACCCTAGAAATTGCAAGAGATTATATGGAGCGGCTCCCACATCTGAGGATTATTGAGGCTTATGAACGTAAAGGAGCAGCCTATGCTCGTAATCAAGGCGTGAGCGCTGCGGCAAGTGAGAGCATAGCCTTTTGTGATGCTGATGATGAAGTAGCTTCTGGTTGGGTTGCTGCGATGGGAACGGCACTGGAAAAGTACGATTTGGTGGGGGGTGGTTGCGAACTTAAAAAGCTCAATCCATCTTGGGTCATTAAGTCTCGTTTGGGAGGGCAGGAGCGTGAAATGTTAGCCGATGGTTTGTTGCACAGTAAATTATCTCCTGATTATCCTTATACGGCTAGCTGTAATTTGGGGATTAAGCGAGAGGTTCACGAGAAAATTGGAGGGTTTGACGAAACGTTGTTTACCTGTGAAGATTTTGAATATTGTCGACAGGCTCAGCTGCAAGGATCGGGTATTAAATATATCCCTGAGGCTATTGTTCACTATCGCCTACGCCATTCGCTAGTAGGAATCTACAAACAAGCGTACTCCTATGCGCACTGTCAAGTATTTCTTTATGAGAGATATAAAGCAATTGGGATGTCACCTCGACCTTTATCGAAAAGTGTGATGGCGTGGCGTTTACTGATTAAGGGACTGCTACAAATTCGTAGTAAAGCTGATCTGGCTGTATGGTTTTTTAGTTTTGGTTGGCGAGTAGGCCATGAGGCAGGCAAAAAACAATACTTGATTCATGCTGGGGTAGAGCAATAAAATGTTGGCTCAATAGCTGTTTTAGGGAGGTTGCTAAATTCAAGATGAGCAGAGTAGTGTCATGGAATAAAGCCCCCGGTCAGCCTACCTATGCTAACGCTTTCCAAGTTAATCGATGAGGACAAATGCTACGAGACTATTCGCACGATGCGTTGGCCCGATGGTGTTTGCTGCACTGATTGTGGAGCGAAAAACATTACCAAACGAGGGAAGCATGCAACCTATTCAGCGCGGCAACGCTATATCTGTGGCGAGTGTGGTCGCCACTTTGATGACTTAACCGACACCATCTTTGCGGGTCGTCATCAACCGTTAAAAACCTGGATAGCATGCTTATATTTGATGGGTCTCAATGTCTCCAATCAACAAATTGCCGACGAGTTGCAAAATGATGTCCCCCTCGGCGGCGGAATGATGTGCGCTTCGGCGGCAAAATGATGCTCTCCTCGGCACCCTAATCGCATGAGCTTCGGGCTCTTGGCGACTTTTGGTGATCGCGCTACCCTAGCCTGAACCATCGCCCCAGAAGACTATCTGTTTGTTAAAATTAGTCGCTTAGCCAATAGGTCTAGCTCTGCCCGTCCAAACATTTGTCGTTTCAGCATTTTTAATCGATTATTTTGGCCTTCAACGGGGCCATTGCTAACCTCTAATGTAACGCCAGCTTTGACCGCATCATAGTCTTCGTCCAATCCTTTGGCAAAGCTCTGAAATTCTTTCACTGTAGTATTCTTAGCTTTTTCTAACCAGTTATCTAACTGCGCAGGAAGTCGCTGTCGGACAAGGATGATAAAGTCCTGAGTGAGCCTTATGATCTCCAATAGTTCAGATCGTTGACTAAGGCGTTCCAAGAGCGTTTTTTGTTTATCTGTCAACGTGTCCGGTTTCTGGAGAACTAACCAAGCCGCTCGCCGAGCACTTAACGGTTTCTGGGACTTGATGGTGACCTTTGGGGCCGGACCTCGACCAGGCAAGTCCTTTAATGAGTCAGGGTTGGGGCTTAGCTGAGCTTGAGCTGACCGTAGCGTATGGGTATAGCGTGCAAGAGTTGCGTAGGTCCCTGAATAGCCCTTTTCTTGAATTGCCTTAAAGAGCTGTTTGGTGTGCTGACGTCCTTGGTTCCATTGATCGATGAGATATGACTTGTAGGGGTCTAAAATACTCCTGCGTTTTCGGCTGGATGGCTGCCATTCCGGAAACGTCTCATGCGATAGATAGGTATACACCGTACGCTCACCCATCCCTAGATGATAGGCAATATCTTTGACCTTGTATCCTTGCTTCCGTAAGCTGTGGACCTGCTCATAGTTTTCGAGGCGTTCAGCTCGCTTTTGGGCCGTTTTCTGTTGTTGGGCTGTTTGGGGAGTTGAATTCTGTGATGTCGAAACTTCAGACACCGTAGCTCCTTCGGATTGAAGCTGTTCTTGTTCAATCTGTTTGAGGATTTTTGAGTGACTCTTCAGAGCCTTTTCTAGAGTCTCTTCAAGATTGTGTAACAGATGAAAGCGATCTGCCACCTGAATGGCATCGGGAGCTCCCTGAGTCATCCCACGCTTGTACGTCTTGGAACGGTCCCGTGACAAGATTTCAATACCAGGGTGCTCTTCTAACCATGCGGCTAAGGTTTCTGCTGTCCGGTCTGGTAACAAAGCAATGGGATGGTGTGTTTCGAGATCCACCAAGATAGTTCCATAGTGATGACCTTTACGGAACGCAAAATCATCTACGCCCAGAATCCTAGGGGTAATCACCTCGGGTAGCGGCAAGCTGGAGAGAAGGCGCAGAAAGGTATTTCGGCTATAGGCGTAGCCTACTCTGTGACTTAATCTAGCGGCGGCTGACCCAGCCAATTCTAATCCTATGGCGATTAGATGGTCTGTGTAACGAGTCGTACGCCTAGCCCAAGGGGCGACAACACTGGGTATGCGCTCAGTAAAGATCCGTCGCTGACAGGTGTCATTGAGACAGAAAAACTTACACACCTCTAACAAGAGAGTCAGGCTGAACTGAACCAAGGGTAAATCCCTGAGCGTTCGTTGATAACGACTATGAACCCGTCCAGTGGGAGCTTGGCACAATGGGCAATGGGCAATCACCTGAGTGGATTCTACTGTAACGATGAACCGATGGGTTTGGGTATCTAAATCCCAGTGTTTCAGGGCTAAGGCTGATGAGTCAGGGAGTAGATGCTGTAGAAAGTCCATGATGGGATGCACGTGAAGGCCAATCCCTATTTACGGTTTGCCATCCCATTCGGATCACCAAAAGTCGCCAAGAGCCGAGCTTCGGCACCTGAGTGATGGTGCTTCGGCAGCGAAATCACGTCTACCTCGGCAGGTAATTTATCCCGACTGCTACGGGTCCATTAGACTGCGTTCGAATCAGAACGTGAGGCTATAGAGATCCCGATGTCAGGCAAGCAACAAGGAAAATTACTGCCCATGGTGAAATTTAGAGAAATCATCCGACTTCATGAACTCGGTTATAACCAAACGGAGATCGCCCGTAGTTGTGTAGTGGCTCGTTCAACGGTGCAAGACTATATCCGTCGAGCGAGTGCAAAAGGCCTGAGGTATGAGCAGCTTCAGACTATGAGCGATAGTGAGGCCCAAGCCTTTTTAGGCAAAAAAACAGCGACAGCCATCACCAAAACAGAGATCGATTTTGACTCGGTTCACCGTGAATTAGGGCCGAAAGGCGTCACCCTGTCATTGCTGTGGCAAGAAGGGCTAGATCGAGGTGATTGGACGCTGAGTTATGGACAATTTTGCCGTCGCTATAACCGCTGGAAAGGGCGGCAGAATCTATCGATGCGGCAGACCTATACTGGCGGAGAGAAACTGTTTGTAGATTATTGCGGGGTTACCGTTCGCGTCACACAGCCGGTGACCGGTGAAGTGACAATCGCTCAAATCTTTGTCGCTTGTCTGGGTGCGAGCAACTATACGTTTGCCGAAGCCACAGCCAGTCAAACTCTGCCGAATTGGATTGGCTCCCACCAACGGGCCTTAGCATTCTTTGGGGGAGTACCCGCCTCGATTGTGCCTGACAATTTGAAATCAGGGGTAACCGATCCGTGTCGCTATGAACCGGGTATCAATCGAAGCTATCAAGACTTTGCCGAGCACTATCAGGTGGCAGTTATCCCAGCTAGACCGAAAGCCCCCCGAGATAAATCTAAAGTGGAAAAAGCGGTCCAGGAAGTCGAACGACAAATTTTAGCCCCCTTACGGCATCAGTCATTCGGGAGTGTGGGTGATCTCAATGCGGCGATGCGCCCCTTACTCAAGCAACTCAATGACCGGACGATGTACGCCTATGGGGTGTCTCGTCGTGAACTGTTTGAGCGGGTAGATCAAGGCGCACTGGAAGCCATTACCTCGCTGTCCATTTGTCTTTGCGGCCTGGAAGCGGGCGAAGGTCAATCCGGATTATCACATTGATGTCAATCGCCATTATTATTCGATGTACTAGCCTCAATACCTCCATCAATGTCTAAATCATCATATTGAGGTGTCATAAGTAAGGACTTATTTTCAGATAGTGTCATTCGGCTATTCCTTCAAGGGGATGTTTTAGTCATTTCAGAGTCAGGGGCAACGGTGGGGTCTTCACCTTTCCACCGCTGATGTAAGATGTCGGGTGCAGAACGTTGCCGCTGCTTCCTCAGTCGTTCAAGCTCATTGTCGTCGGCCCAGATAATCCAGTACTTGGGTGGCTGAGTTAGTTGTCTAGCTTTTTTAACCCATCCTCGTTGAACCCAACTATGCAATGTTGCCGCAGGCATATCCAATTCTCTGGCTAAATCAGGAAGCCGCCACTCATTATCAGCTAAAAGGATGTGTGGTTTAGGGGGGCTCTGCTTTCCCAAGCCTAGCTGGCGCATTAAGGCTCGAACCATTTCCTGAGTAAATGTTTTTTGGCGTTTGGGGGGATAAAACCCTTGTTGGTGAAGCCGTGTAATGATCTCGTTAGCCGTCATATTAGACTGAGCACATTGGGTTAGGCACTCGCAAAGCTGAGGGTAGTTACTCAGTTGAGACCATTTTCCGACAGGTCGGATAATACGAGCATGAGAAGAGAATCCTCCCGCCCAGTCAATATTAACATGAACCAACTCACTCTCTCCTTCCACCTTCACCCTAATAGCTTGAATTACTTGCCGGATAATTTCTTTGCGCTGAGCATGGGTTGTTGTTTCTGCATTCCACAAAGCCGGAAGACTATTAGCCAGTTGTCGAATTGAGTGTTTTTCTGTCTCAGAAAGCTGCCTAGGTTGTTGGCAACAGAATCTTTGATATTCTTCTTGAAGTTGTTTTTGCGCACTTAGTTTTGCTTCCCAATCTTGAGCCAACTGTCTTGCGACCAAGCGATTTTCCGGTTCTATAAAACGATAGTGTCTCCCTGCACGCTCAGCCTCAAATTTAGCCCGTTCTAAACGCTGTTTCCATAACTGGTCAAGTTCATAACGGTTTTGTTCTACCTGCATTGCTACCGACAAAGATAACTCTATAGCTGCTGGTTTAAGGCTGCCAATACTTGTTCAGTCACATATTCGTCTAAACAATCTCCTGATAAGCATTGACAAAGGGGGCCACCATGCTCAGCAGCTTCACGCCTACAAACATAACGAGGGGCACCTCTCCTGTGATACTGCACACTCATTCGATTCCCGCATCGTTGACAAACGACCAGGCCAGAGAGCAGTGCCCTGCCTTGACGAGCATTACCTCGTTCATTGGCACGATTTTGATTCGCTTTAAGTTGAGCACGGTTCTGTTGATATTGTTCCCAAGAAATATAGGCAGGATGATGGTTTTTAATCAGGACTAACCACTCTTCAGGTGGTTTCACAACAAGTCCCGTATGAGGTCGACCGGCTTTGTGTTTGCGTGGGTCAATTTGTTTACGGCCATAGGTATAGGCTCCCGTGTACGCAGGATGATTGAGCAGACTCAGTAACGTAGACCGACTCGGACGTCGCCATTCTAGTTCACCCTTATTAGCCCCATGGAGGGCTCGCACACCAAGCTGAATTTGATGGAGGGCTAGGTAACGTAATACGGCATGGACAGTGCCTAATTCTTCAAACTTGCGAAAGATGAGACGAATGACTTGTTGAGCTTGTTCATCCGGGTCAAAGCAAATATCTCCCGATGGGCGACGCACATACCCAATCGGTAAATGAAATCCCAGTTCACCGCGTTGAGCTTTGTTGAGTCGTCCTTGTAGCATTCGTTGTTTCAAGACGTGGAGCTCGATCTCCGAAAAAGATCCCTTCAACCCCAACAAGAGCCTGTCGTTGTAATGACTCGGATCATAAATGCCATCGAGATCTGCTATTAGCGTACCGAACAGTGCACAGATTTCTAACAGTTGATGCCAATCTTTTGAGGAACGGGCCAGGCGAGACATTTCGATGCCTAATATCAGGCCAACATGGTTGAGCCCGACCTCGCTCACTAATCGCTGAAAGCCCACTCGCCCCTCCACACTGCTACCAGACTTCCCTAAATCATCATCGATAATCAGAACTCGTTCCGGTTGCCGGCCCAGAGCTTTTGCTCGATTGGCGAGACCATACTGAAGGCGTGTCGATTCTTGGTGCTCGGAGACCTGTTGTAAGGTTGATTGACGCACGTATACCGCCGCTAAGCGGTCAAGATGTGAAGCCTGAATCTTGTCGGAGGGCCAGCTACTGATCTCATCTTTGAGGTTCATCTTCTTCCTCCTCCTGAGTTTGAATAGCCATCTGGCTCTCCAGCATTTGGCTCAGGACACTGACAAGTCGTTTCTGATTCGCCTTGGGTAGATTGCTCCACAGCGTCTCTACACTCTGGCAAATAGACGGGGGGGGGTGATTGGCTGATACATGATGGCTCAGGTGATAATTGCACTGCCTTTATTTTGGCAACTAAGGCAACCAGTCGTTGCAATCCATCAATGCCAATCACAATTAACTTTTTCGACCGATTTGTATTGATGGGGGCATTATGGCTAGTAGATGTCGGTGCCCTACTGGTATGTCGGACGCCAAGTGATGGTCAAAACCAGTGAGCAGCTGGTGGAGGTGTTCTATGAAAATAAGCGAATTTCAGCCCACCCTCGTTCAACCTTAGCCCATCGCCATAGCACCTTGGATCATCACATGCCGCCAGAGCATTGGGCCTACAAGCGTCAGTCACGGGAGTCTTTTTTGGCGTGGGCACACCAGATCGGCCCCCAAACTCGCACCCAGGTAGAGACGATTTTTGAGAGCAAATCCCATGACGAGCAGGCCTTTCGTTCCCTCAAAGGACTCCAGAGTTTAGCCACCCGCTATGGAGCTGACCGATTAGAAGATGCGTGCAAACGCGCCAACATCTTCGCCATGTCAGGCTATCAGCGACTCAAGCATATTCTCCAACATCATCTTGATAAAACCCCTGTCCTAATTGACGTGCCTGCGCCCCCGAGTATTGACCACGACAATGTTCGGGGCAGTGCCTACTACAACTAATACAACTCGATAGTGACCCCCATCATGCAACAAACCATTGAACAACTCAAAGACCTCAAACTCCATGGCCTACTCGACGCCTGGTGTGAACAACACGAACAGCCCACCTATCATGACCTGAGCTTTGATGAACGATTTGCCTTACTGGTCGAGCGTGAGCATATCAGACGGCAAAACCAACGCCTCAAGCGCCGACTCAAGCAAGCCCAACTCTTTATGGGAGCCACCCTGAGTGAGGTGGATTTTCAAGTGGCACGGGGCTTGAAAAAAGCTCAATTCTTGGACTGGGCTCAGGGGCAATGGCTCACTCAGCATCTCAACCTCATCATGGTGGGGCCGACCGGGGTGGGCAAGACCTTTCTCGCCTGTACCCTAGCAGATCATCTGTGTAAGCATGGCCAGTCGGTTCGCTATTTCAAAACCGCTAATCTCATTGCTGAGTTGAAATTTGCAAAGGCCGATGGCTCTTTCCCTAAATTCCGTAAACACTTGGCTGCCTTTGATTTACTCATCTTTGATGAATGGCTCAGAGACCCGTTGACACCCAATGATGCTCGTGAAATTCTCGACCTCCTTGATGACCGCTTTCGGCAGGCCTCGTGTCTCTTTGCCTCTCAGTTTCCTATCAAGGATTGGCATCAGAAGATTCAAGACTCCACCCTCGCCGATGCCATTCTTGACCGCATTGTCCATGATTCCTTGAAACTCACTCTCAAGGGCGAATCCATGCGTAAACTCACCAGTCAACTTAACGCTCAAGGCAAGGAGGAACCCTCATAATCTGATGCCAACCCATGACCAGATTTAACCCTTTGAGATCTGGTCATCACTCAGTCATTTCTTCAATGCTAGATTATGATTTTATTACCTGTCTCGGTGGACCCTGATCTCACGCCTTAAAGTGGGGGGGCCGAAGTGGACATCATTCTGCCGAAGTCATGCAAATATGCAGACGAGTTGAGTCTGCACAAAGATGACGTGCATCAGATGACGAGTGAGTTACGCCAAGCGGTGGCCGACAAGCGCCCAGAAGTCCAGTTATCAGGGACGGTGGAGTTTGATGAAGTCTATGTGACAGCCGGTCATAAGGGGCAACCAGAGCAGGTTAAAAAAAAGGGCGCAAGGGACGCAGACGTAAACTCAAAGGGCTTCGGGGGCGTGGTACGCTCGAAACGGAAAAACCGCCGATCTTCGGGATGATTCAGCGAGGTGGAGAAGTGGTGATTAAAATGCTGGCAAATGTTCAACAACAAACCATCAAGCCCATCATTCAGTCCATGGTGAAAACCGGGCACCCTCATCTATACCGACGAGTATGACATCTATGCTCGTTTAGAAACTTGGGGCTATGCTCACAAGAGTGTTTGCCACAGTGCCGGAGAATATGCCCGAGATGACGATGGAGATGGCTTCTGTGAAGTCCATGTCAATACGATGGAAGGTTTCTGGTCATTGCTGCGGTCATGGTTGAGACCTCATCGAGGGATCTCACAAGAAAAATTACCGATCTATTTGGGGTTCTTTGAATTTGTGCATGGGTATGACCTCGGCACGATGTAGAGTGCTATAATGCTTATCCAGCAAGGGTTTCAGAAAGATTTGAACAAAGAATCAATTTTCTCAATTTCAGCGTGATGGAGATTGTAAGCTTCTTGTAGGGCTTAGAATTTCTGACTTTTTAATAGACATCTAATTGAGGTCATACCCTTGTGCATAATGCTAGAAAAAGAGGGAAAGCCTTGCTGGGTAGTCTATTGAGCACCTTGCTTGTCTAACTCCCTGAAACGCCGATTGAGCCAAAATGTTTAGCAACAGCCTGCCTGGAACCGTTCTTAGGATATGACCGTGGATATCATATCCATATCTTTTGGCTTACTATCATTGTTGATTGCTGGACTGGTTTTTGAAGTATCAAGAGCTATTTGTATTGTCTTGCCCAGTTGTTGAATGTAAGGATCTTCAAACATTGATGGATGCGGGCAGTCAACATCCCAGATATAGAACTTTCCTTTTGATACTAAAGTATCCCATCCAAATAATAGCTTTTTGCGATCTTGAACGGGACCTAGATTAGCCTTTAAGGACGCTAATGATGAAGGAGGATGCTGAGGTACAAAGCTTTGCTGTAGAGCTAAGAAGAAGTTTATATTGCCAGCGTAGGTCTTTGGAACATAGTCCTTCTGCGCTCTCAGAAAAATCTCGAAGAACTGGTCCTTGATCAAGCTCTGCCTAGCTAATGACTTATTTGTATTGTTTTGAGCATTAGTTATAACTGGTGCTGGTTGGTCGGTAGCTATCTCACATTTATTTTGCTGCTCCATATTTTGGGTAGCTGTTGTCAAATCTTTGATATTTATTAGTTTAGAGCTTATTTGACTCAGCTTTCTGCCAACATACCGCAGCTGCTCTACCAAGGTTTGTTTACGCAATTCGTGTAGATGATATTTAAATGATACTCTCAGGCGACGTAGGTAATAAATCCCTGTAAACAAGTAATAACTGCGATCCCATTGGTGGTGACGGTAGGTGGGACGATGAAAATAGTATCGTAACCGGTTAGTAAAGTGATTTTCCAGTTGAGGATGTGGCGTATCTAACAAACCTAAAAATTCAACAATATCACCTTGGTTTGTGAGCTGCTGTGCCATTTCAAAGGCAACAATACCACCAGAACACTGTCCTGCTAATTGATAAGGTCCTTGGGGCTGCTTCTCTTTAATTGCTTGAATGTAAGCGCTGGCCATGGCTTCAATTGACGGTAACGGTTGTTGTTGGCCATCTAGTCCAATCCCTCGCAGAATATAAACTGGCTGTTCATTATCTAGGTGGGCAACAATTTTTACCGTGCTTAGAATGTCACCATAGCCACCATGTACGAGGTAGAGAGGACGCTTACTACCACCGACCTGTCCAGTGACTAAAGGATGCCATGTTTGATTTTGATGCTGATTAATCTTGCTAGCTAAGGTTGCTATGGTGGGTGCATCCAGAAGTGTTGATATCGGTAAACGCTTGCCCAAGATTGTCTCGATATCGGTAAACGCATTGACCGCGAGTAAAGATGTGCAACCTAAGTCAAATAGATTATCGTTGAGACTCACTCTATCAATCCGTAAAACCTTACTCCATATCTCACTGAGTTTTTTTTCTACGGTTGTTTTCGGAGCATTCCAGTTATCGTCATGAGTGCGTTTTCTCTGGTGCTGCTCGGTAAGATTATTCAGTACTTGTATTGGTTGCCATAGATGATGAACAATGTGAGCCCATTGTTCTGATTTGCTTTGTTGTTGTGCAACCATAGGATTGTTTTGCTCTGTCTTAGGCACGTTTTCCTTTGCCTTTGACGGTTGAGTGGGTGCACTGGTGAAGCTTAGGTTTTGACTAACTTCTAGGGGTAGTTCGTACTGGCAGCAGCCCTCATGGGTATCGTGTTGATAGGGATAGCCAACAGACTTGAAGAATTCTGCAATCGGTAGATTTTTAGATGTGGGTCGATAGTTTAGAGTAACTGTATTCAGGCTATCATTGGCCGCAACCTCACCTAGATGCTTCAACATTTGATGTTCTACTCCACGACCCAAGACACGGCAGCTGAGTAAAAAGCTATCGACATTTAATGTGTGTGCCTGTTTTTGGAAGATCATGACCCCGACGAGACCATAATCCCCAAACCTATCCTTAACAGTCACAGCGCGGCAGCCATATCCGCTATCTGTCTGACACAGTCTCTGTATCTCTGATTCGCTATATCGACAAGTTGTAGCGTTAAACTGATTCGTGCGTTGAGTTAGCTGAGAGACACGAGAAAACTGCTCTGGCGTAGGAGCGGCGATATTGATATCTAGCTGTAGTCCTGCAATAAAGGTCTTAAAGTCTATGGAATGTTGTTCGAATTGCTTACGAGCTGCGTTTTGTTGGTAGAGTTGAGTACGATTTTTGTCTGCTTCAGTAACCTTGAGGGTATCTAAGGGCCAAATATGGTTGAGAAATCTAGAAAATTGGTCGGGCTCTTCAGGTAGCTGTAGCGTAAGTACCTCGGGGCAGTGCGCCCGTACTTCCGAACATTCTACTGGGTTATCATCGATGAAGATAAAACTGTCTAACCCCAGGTTGAGCTCTGTGGCAAGAGAACGCAAATTCTCTGATTTGGGTTGCCAGTTAATGCGCCAACCTACCAGGTGTTCACGACCCAAGAGCATATCGTCCCGCTGATCAAATACCTGCCAGACATCTTCTTCAACGTTTTTACTGCATAGACACAACAGGAAGCCAGCTTCATTACAGCGAACCATAAAGGACTGTAGTGCCCGGAATGGTTCATCGACTGCAATGCCCAGGGGACCATCTTCTCCACATATGCCGCGCCAGAGGGTGCGATCGCAATCCAAAGCAATGACTTTATAGGGGGGGCGCTTCAGGGCATGAACTGTCCGTGCAATTATTGTTCCAAGTGCGGCAAACGCTTCAGGAGTGAAGGGAATATGGCCGATGCGATCGCGATTAGCGTCATAAAAGTCGTTAACGGGATATTGCGAGAAAACTGTCCCAGACGGTATAAGGTATAGATTATTAAGCGGGCTAAGTTCTTCGACAATCGTTTGCTCAATCTGGTTATAAAGGGCTATTGTCTCAGTTGATATACCTGGATTAGGTGGACAAAGAACAACTATATGAGGTGTTGAAGAACGCTGAACTGACTCAAAGATAGCGTTAATTAGATCCTGGCTATTTCTCTTTAAAACATCCCTACAAAGAGCATTCAGACTTTCTTCAGTCTGCTCCTCGGATGTCTGAAATTTAATCCAATCCTCAATGCGTACCAGCAATAAGTTAATACCCTGAGTGTTTTGGGCCATTAAACTCGCAGGGTTGAGCAGTTGCTGAAATACCTGATTGTAATCAGTTAGGTTAACTTCCAGAGCCAAACCCAGCTGAGCAAACCAAAATTCAAGAATTTCCTTGAGAGGGTCGGCGGTAAAAGTTGCGGCTACAGCCAATTGACCAATTTCATTACCGGAATTAGATTCGGTTGACTCGTGAACATTATCCTTTGTGACAGTGGGCTTCAGCATAATTATGAGTAGATAGATGTTTTAAATACTTATTAAATACTTATCTTTAAGGGGCTACAGAATGGTGCATACTTCTCTCGTGCATCCATTGCAGTAATGATCAAACGTTAGTAAGCCAATCGCCAATCATGATAAATTGTGAACGATTTATGAAGTGAATTGGACATTCCATACGTCCAAGCAGTCTAAAAAGCCACACCGTTTTGAACTTCTTGGTGTGTATACGTTGTGGATAAACTCTTACTCCTAGTAAATAAGGTTACTACTGATTCCACAATCCCTGAAAGCATTAATACTGAGACTTCAAGTAAGCTTCATAAATTTTTTTCTGATAGTGTGAGTGATATTGCGGACTATCACTTCACAAGCCTTGATGAAAGAGTGCTTGTCGGATTGTCACTATATCAACATAAATTTTTAGAAGGTATTCCTGCTTTCAAGCATATTCTCGTCAAGCCAAGCTTATCTATGGCACTATAAATTATGGCGTCTTGCTTTACGAACTTCACTCAAACTTCACAAACAGATATGCCTCGACTGTAATTACCTGATCCTGTAAAGGCTATACGTGTTATCCCATATTAGCTGTATGTTCAATCCATTGCTGCCAGGGTCTTTTACGCCAAGTAAGCGCTTGATCAAGCCAGTGCAAAATCCTTGCTAGAGGATGTTCTAAGTAACTGAATATTATTGACTTTTTTATTTGAAAACCATAAATGGCTCTAAGCATTAAAGGCAAA
Source organism: Leptolyngbya sp. PCC 7375 (assembly GCF_000316115.1). Lineage (GTDB taxonomy): Bacteria > Cyanobacteriota > Cyanobacteriia > Phormidesmidales > Phormidesmidaceae > Leptothoe. The sequence continues at coordinate 4,209,543 of NZ_JH993797.1, read as the reverse complement.
CTAATCCAATGGTTAATTAAGAAAAACTTTTATCTTTCAAATTTCTATGAACAATTTAAGGTTGCAAGGGCTGACACGAAGCCGCATAAGATCTTGATTTATCAGATGGGTAAAGTTGCTTCAACCAGCTTACATACGACACTTAAAAAACGAAATCTAGATGCTTCCATCTACCATTTGCATACTTTACAACCTGCTTCTATCAACAGAGTGAAGCAGTCGTATAAAAAACGATTTTTAACTACTCGTAGAGTCGATGAACATATTATTCATAGTCAATACCTGCGACGATGTTTGGATCAAGGCCTTGATAACTCAGAATCAAAATGGAAGATTATAACTTTAGTCAGGGATCCTGTTGCTCGCAATATATCAAAGTTTTTTCAGGAAAATCGTTATAACTCTGAATTTAATGCTCTGCTAAATGATTTTAATGTTGAGGCTTTAATCCAAAAATATTTTCATCGTTATCTTGATGAAAAACACCCATTTACTTGGTTTGATGAAGAGCTTAGCCCAGTTTTTTTTATTGATAATCCCTTAAATGACTTTTCTAAAACTGATGGATTTAAGATCTACTCATATGATCATGTTGATTTGCTGGTTCTGAAAGTAGAGCATCTTGATAGCTGTGTCGAAGAAGCCTTTAGTAAATTTCTGAATATTAAAAATGTAAGCCTTGTGAAGGCCAATGTTTCAGGCAAAAGAAAAGAGCAAGGCAAACTCTATAAGACGTTTAAACAGCATATCAACTTTCCCCATGAATATCTGGATAGGCTGTATCGATCTCCTCAGGTTGAAAAGATTTATAGTGAAGCTGAAATTCAGGGTTTCTACCGTCAATGGCAAATTGAGCGAACTATTTAGTGCATGCTTGAAGGCATGCTGTTGATGTCTGTCAAAAGTTCTTAAATAGTTGACCTGTGAGATCGCTAGTGTTTGATGGCGGATTGCCCCTAGGAAATTTGGTAAGGGCTAATTTTGCTGATTGCCAGACGTAGATGCTTAGATTAACGAGGCCAAGCAATTTGGTTCCGTCTTCTAGCATGATGGGGGTGCCAATGCCACTAATGGGTAAAAAATCCGCCGCTGCCGAAAGGACTAGTAAAGTGCCAGAAATTACTAGTAATCGATAGGGTGTTGTCAAAATAGTGCGCCAGAAGCAGATTGCGATCGCCACTCCAACGCTACTGTAAAGCCCATACATCAAGATTTTAGGAACATCTAATAAGGAATAGAGAATAAGAGTTATCCGAAATGCATCATCTGCTAATAACAGGGCTAAAAATATACCAAAACAGATTAAATAACGACGCAGTTGTCGATGGCCTAACAAATGGGCGGTAAAGAAACAGAGTGCAATGGGGAAGCACCAAACAATTTCGGAAATCTCGGTGAGAATTCCTTCATAGGGTATGGAATAGGGCTCACTAAATAACGTAATCAGTAAGTCAATACCCGTTGATCGCCTTAGCGTCCGCCCTGCCGAGTATCCGTTAAGTATGGTTGAGACTTTGATGTAGGCTGTGAGCAGGGCAAATGGAACGATAACTGCCAGATTTAGCAGTAAGGCTGTGCGATGAGTTTGCATAGCGCGGCACAGGCGATACCAAATTTTGAGCATGATAGGTGGCAGGATGCGTTAGGTTATCCCATGTTAGCTCTACCCTCAAGCCATTGTTGCCAACGATGTTCACACCAAGTCAGAACCCGATCTAACCAGCGTAGAATCCTTTCTAAAGGATGCTCTAAGTAGCTAACGTCATTGATGTTAGCTTCAAACGCATGGGGATCTTTGCCGGATAAGCGAGAGGCACTGTAGGTATGGGTTGCACCACTTGATAAGCGCTGAGCCCGTGTTTTAACAGTGCCTCTCGTCGCTGAAGACGGGTAAAAAACACGAGAGCGAGGTTGAGGATTGTTTGTTTCTAGAGGGGGCAGACTCAGGGCTTTTGGACCTGGTGCCACCTGAGCCCAGGCTTTTCGAAACTCCATAGGTAAGGCGGCAATAAAGACGGCACCAATGGCCAGAATTGTTTTAGCTGATAATTGCTTGGTTTTACGGGGGACAATGGTTCTCGATTCCCGATAGGCGTTCATGACGCAGGCAATGTAGTGTTTTAGGTCTGTCTGTTGTTCAGGGGTAAAAATATCGAAGACCTCATTGCTTGGGTTCACTAGAACTATTTTTTGAGTTTTGATAGAAGATGCCAGAGTGGTGCCATTTTGAAGCAAATCCGCACTAGCTTGTCGCCGCATTCTTACAGATTGAGCCACGGCTAACCCTTTAGATCTGTATTGAGTTTTAGAAGACGTTACGAGGTGACTCTGTTTTCTTTGGATTTTAGTAAGAGCAGCGGAACTCCTAGTAGATAATGGGCTCCCTGGAAGTTGTTGCCTGATCTGTTGAATAACACCAGATAGAAGAGATTGTGCCTTGCTTAATAGGCTACCTGAAGGGGCGAGTACTAGCTGGGATGAGTCGTCTGAGGAGAGCAGTTGTTGTGTGTGGGTCAAAATTGCAGTGAACGAATGCTCAAGGTCAGTAACATGACCCTGAGCACGAGTGATGGGGGCAGTGGGTTGGCTGCTGCTAGTGTCAGAGGTATTGCTGCCCAGGGCAAAATTGGCTCGTTCTAATGCCCGCATGACGACATAGATGGGAAACACTGCGACCTGCGCACCCCAGGTGGCGGTTGACTGTAGCTGCCGCCAAGCTCGATCTTGTCGTTCTAACCCCTGCTGCCACTGCTGCAGGACGAATCTGAGTAATTTGCTTTTGTAGGGGCGAGACGACGATGGCATAGTTGTATGACAAGTATCCTCAGATCCTTGATAAATCTTAGTTCGATCTTAGCGGAAGTATGAACGCCCCTATCTCATTTGTGACGAACCTGATTCAAGAGCTGCGGTCCTACAGTCAGCAGGATGTGCAAATGCATTGGCACGGTCTGTATGAGGATATGGGGGGCAGCCTGACAGCGGCGATGGAACAGGGGAATCAATGGGATGTGATGCCGTTGAATGAACGTCAGCACATTGCTTGGTCTCAGGGACGAGTGCTGTTCTTGTATCAACGGTTTACGGTGCCTGATACTCTGAATGGCTATCCCTTAGATGGCTTGACTCTGCGTTTAGTCACTGCTTGGTGGGCTGAAGATGCACAGCTTTATATTAATGGTGAGTTCGCCCAGGCGGGGGATTTGTTCGACTTCTTCACGCGTCTTTGTTTGAGTGAGGCGGTGACGCCGGGACAATCGTTTGAGGTGGTGCTGCGACTGGCAAGTCCGAAGCATGATGCAGGGGCATTGGTGCGATCTCATCTAATTTATGAGGCCTTAAATCATGCCATGAGCCCTGAACCTGGCTTTGTGGCCGATGAACTACAGGTGCTGCATGACTATTTGCAGACGTTGACGCCAGAAAACTTGCCTACAGTGACAGACCTGATTACTCAAGAGTGGCAAGCCAGCAATGGCGATTTACATCAGCGCCTTGCCCACTTGCGCCAATGTCTGCTGCCCTATGGCGATTGGCTGAAACAGCGGCAAATTCACTGTGTTGGCCATGCCCATTTAGATTTAGCCTGGCTGTGGCCTGTGGCCGATACCTGGCAAGCGGCAGAGCGCACCTTTGCCTCGGTTTTGACACTACAGCAGGAGTTTCCTGAACTGACCTATACCCACTCTAGTCCGGCCTTATTTGCTTGGTTAGAAACCAATCGTCCTGAACTGTTTCGTCAAATTCAGCAGCAGGTGGCCGCAGGGCAATGGTCCATTGATGCAGGGCTGTGGGTTGAACCTGAACTGAATATTGTCAGTGGAGAAGCGATCGCACGACAGCTCCTCTACGGTCAGCAGTATTGCCAAGAAAAGTTTGGTGCCCGCAGTTTAATTGCATGGCTCCCCGATACCTTTGGTTTTTGTTCGCAGCTGCCCCAGTTGCTCAAGCTAGGCGGTGTAGATATATTTGCCACCCAAAAACTCCGGTGGAATGACACCACCCAGTTTCCCCATGAGCTATTCCGTTGGCAAGCCCCCGATGGCAGTGAAATTTTAGGGTGGACGTTACCTCCTATTGGTACGGATTTTGATCCTGTCCAGATGGCAGAGTATGCCGCACAGTGGGAACAGAAAACAAATAGCCCCCATGCATGTTGGTTACCTGGTGTCGGCGATCACGGCGGTGGCCCCACCCGTGACATGTTAGCTAAGGCGCGACGCTGGCAAGAGTCTCCATTTTTTCCCCAGGTGAGATTCTCAACCCCAGTCAACTTCTTAAAGACCGTATCCCATGCTTTACCCCACTCTGATTATCCCAGTACAGATATAGAACAAACGTTTACTAGTCAAATTCTTTCTGATTTACCCCTATGGAATGATGAGCTATATCTGGAGTTGCATCGCGGATGCTACACAGCCCACAGTGATCAAAAGCAACAGAATCGTCGCGCGGAAGATTTGTTATATCAGGCGGAGCTATGGTCAACAATAGCGCAGATAAAAGCTGCACACCCTTACCCTAAAGATAGCTTGGAGGCCGCTTGGAAAGGGCTGTTGTTTAATCAGTTCCATGATATTTTGCCAGGCTCATCGATTCCAGAAGTCTTTCAAGATGCCAACCAAGAGTGGTCAAAGGTGGAGAGCTTAGGCCAAGAGGCATTGGTCAATGCATTAGAGACCTTATCCGGCCAAGCATTACCAGAGCAAGGTCAACCATTGTTTGTGTTTAATGCCCATGGCTGGTCACGCACGGAGGTTGTGACTGCAACATTACCGTTAGGTCAGTGGCAAATTATTAATTGCGAAACCAAGCAGCCAGTGGAGTATGAGGTGTATCGAGCAAGTAACCCGCTAGCTAAAGAGACTAACGAAGAGAGTCAGGTCCTCAGCTTTTTAGCCGCTGATGTGCCAGCAGTGGGCTATCGATTATATGCACTCGTGTCTGATGCTCCAGAGAAGAGAGACGACCAAAACTCAGATGAACTTGTTTTAGATAATGGGTATTTACAAGTTGTTGTTTCTCCGGATACTGGAGAAATTGCTTCCTGTATTCATGTGGCGACGGGACGAGAGATTTTTAAGGCAGCGGCAAATCAGCTACAGTGTTTTGAAGATAGCGGTCAGTATTGGGATGCATGGAATATTGCGCCAGACTATACTGCGCATCCCGCTGCCCCTGCAAAGCTGTTGGAGATAAAATGGATTTCTCGTAATTCTGTTCGCCAATGCTTGCGTGTTACCCGCCAGCTCAATACATCCACAATTGTTCAAGAGTATTGCTTGGAAGCGAAGTCTCCTTTGCTAAAAGTAGAGACCTGGGTGGATTGGCAGGAAACACAGGTGGTGCTCAAGGTTAATTTCCCGACCACTGTGGAGGCTGATCAAGCGACCTATGAGGTACCCTTCGGTGCCATTGAGCGGCCTACAAAACCGACAACTGACCATGAAAAAGCAAAGTGGGAAGTGCCTGCTTTACGCTGGGCTGATTTGAGTGATGATGCGTTTGGCCTGAGCATTTTGACAGACTGTAAGCATGGGTTTGATGCCCAGCCAAGTCAGCTAAGACTGACCTTATTAAAGGCTCCGTTATGGCCTGATCCAGGTTGCGATCGCGGTCATCATCATTTCACCTATGCCATTTATCCCCATGCAGGTTCCTGGCAATCGGCCTACACCCCCCACCATGCTCGGGCACTCAATATTCCCCTAAGGACTTACCTTCCTAAATCGATTACATCCTCAAATCGCTCTGCTCCTGTTTCGGCCAGCCAGAGCTTTTTCAGCTTGGAATCCGATCACCTCATCCTGGCCGCGCTTAAACCGAGCGAGTCAAATCCAGAGAGGTTTATAGCTCGATACTACGATGCCTATGGAAGAGCATCTGCGAAAAATGTGTCTATGACGAACAGTTTAGGGCTCACGGTAGGAAAATCCCTTAATCTACTGGAAGAGCCTACAGACTTATCCACTGCTCGACCTTACCAAATTCAAACTCGTTGTCTTTATTCGCAAGCCGTAGGATATAAAGCCTGACTGATAGCGTTCGATATCTAAGGGCATGGCTTCGACGGTGAGCTCAGCCGAACCGACAAGGGATTACCCCTACAGGATTGTCCATTTTTAATCGGGTTTAATAAATTCGAATTGGGTATGAGAAGTATAAAGGCCGAATTGTCAATGACGACAACTCGGCCCGTTTCTGTATATTGGTGTAGGAATAGGGGGTGGGTTACATATAATTTGTTTGTCTACACACTAATTCATCCCAGATGATGTCCATCAGCTAACACTTGAGCAAAGATCGCTTGAACTTTCTTTAAAGACGCTGGGATGTTTCTTTCAACGGCATTAAAAGCTACTAAGTCACCTCAAAAAACGCTACATAGGTTCGCCGTAAGACTACGTGTTTATACCGCTACAGGAGTTTTGTCGTTAGCTCTTTGATCACTATGATTGTTGTCCCTACTAGGGTCTTTTACTACATCTAAGTCAATATCGAGGACCTTCATAGTGAGTCCTGCTTTGGGCGTGCCATCTGTCTTTGATACATAGGGTGTGGGCTCTACACTCCCCGTACAAATAATGAGTGAACCTTTTTTCAAAAAAGCTAGGGTGCGCCAGGCGGGAGAGCCTTCCCAAATATTTAATCTCACGGTAAAAGACTCATTTCTATCTTTCACCCCGCGCACATAGATAGTGGCACTAGCTACCTGAGCTTGACGACCACTGCGGAGGTCGACAGTTTTAACAGCGGCGTCAGCAGCTAAGTTACCGCTAACAGTCCACTTGTTTAGGCCAGCACTGGACATGGCAAATAAACCCCTTTTGAGATGACTAGGTGTGCTATCTCAAAATGCCCACCCTGGCCAAAGGGGTTTGTATTGCTTGTGATATCGATTTCTGTTGTTAGCTTAGCTGTGACGGATTGAATCGTAGATTTTAACGTATTGTTGGCCAGGGATATGCCATGAATAGTCATAGGCCATGCCCTGGCGTTGTAGTGTTTGGAAACCTTTGCGGTCGGTGTACCAAAGATCTAACGCCCGATCTAGTGCTGACTCTAGAGCATAGTTATCTGACTGGTAGAACACAAAACCATTGCGTTTTTCAGGCGGTTTACTTTCGTCATAGTCAATGTCAAAGACAGTATCCACGAGGCCACCGACACCACGGACCACAGGAACAGTGCCATATTTAAAGCTAATCAACTGAGTCAGACCACAGGGCTCAAAATTACTCGGCACCACAATCATGTCCGCACCAGCATAGATCAGGTGTGATAGTTCCTCGTTGAATCCCAGCTCCAAATGGCAGTTAGGATTATCATTTTGGTGAGCTTTTTCGTAATGGAAATGGTCATTAATACTGGCATTAGTGGCTGAGCCCAACAGTACAAACTGAGCACCCCGGTTGAGGGCTCGGTACATGGCGTGGTGCACCAGATGTACACCCTTTTGCTCGTCCAGGCGACCAATAAAGGCGACGAGTGGTTTGTCATCATGGCTTAGCATCAGCCGTTCGCGTAGCGCTTTCTTGTTGTAAAGCTTATGGTCTAGCGTATCGGGGGTGTAGGGCTCGGGAATATAAGTATCAACCTTAGGATTCCATAGGTTATAGTCGATGCCGTTGAGGACGCCCTTAAACTTATGCTGGTTGATATGAAGCGTTTGGCCTAAACCATAGCCAAAGTCTCCATGGTGTGCTTCCCAGGCATGGTGGGGTGAAACGGTGGTAATAGCATTGGAGTAAGTAATCCCGCCCTTCATGTAGTTGAGGGCGAAGGGATTGAAGTTATCCTGTAGCCGCTCATGATTGAAGTAGTAGGGTTCGCGATTTAGACCCGTCGCCCATAGCACCTCGGTACCAGCATTGCCCTGGTGCTTAAAGTTATGGATGGTATAACACACCCGTTGGTGCTCCATGCCATGATACTTATAGATTTCGAAGAGCATCACCGGCACTAGACCTGTTTGCCAGTCATGGCAGTGGATGATATCAGGTCGCTTATTGCTTTGCTGTAAAAACTCTAGGGCTGCCTTACTAAAGAAGGCAAAGCGCATAGGGTCATCGTCGCAGCCGTAATACCGGCCACGGCGGAACCAATTGTCTTTGTCATGGGGCTCAATAAAGAAGCAGAGACGTCCATGAACCCACCCGCAGTGAACATCACAGCGAACCTCGGCACCATACCAGGGCACTTTGAGATCTTTGTAAGCATCGTGTAGACCCCAAATGTGGTCGTACCGCATGCAATCGTATTTTGGCAGAATCAGCTCTACTGTATGGCCGGATAATTCCAGCTCGCGACTCAAACCATAGACCACATCCCCTAGACCGCCGGCCTTAATCACCGGAGCGCATTCGGAGGCGATTTGTACGATATACATGTTTACCCCTCGCTGCTTATAAAAATGGATTTTTAATGTATGAGCATTTTTCTTAATAGGAACAAGCGCACTATAGGATGAGCATTTATTCCTATTAAGAGGATATTGTATAGAAACATGAAGCCTTCCGCACTGTCTATTTGATGTAGTTTGATGCGGAAACGTAATGATCTCGGTGTGAGGTAGGCTATGGCTGGCTTTAGGGCATTCTTTCCGTAGCACGTTGCATTAGCTGTTGATGGGAGCTACGCTCAGGTTCATCAGGTTGAGGGTGGCGTTGTGCATAGCTGCCATCAGACTGCATTTCCCAGGCTTGACGGTTATCTGCCATAAAAATGGCTAGCAGTTCCTTGAGTTCATCCACCAAGCTTGATTCGTCGATAGGAGTCACAGCTTCGACCCGTCGATCTAGATTGCGGGGCATCCAATCGGCACTGCCGATATAGACTTCTTCTTGGTGATTATTTTGAAAGTAGAAAATCCGAGAATGCTCTAAAAATCGGCCAATAATGCTGATGACGCGGATGTTTTTGCTAACCTCAGGAATGCCGGGTTTGAGACAGCAAATGCCACGAATGATGAGGTCGATCTGAACGCCTGCTTGGGAGGCTTTGTACAGCCAACGAATCATCTCAGGATCAACTAACGAATTCATTTTGGCAATGATCTTGCCGGGACGTCCTTCTAGGCCATGGTCGATCTCACGTTGAATCAGGCCAATCATGCGATCGCGAAGTGTAACTGGTGCCACCAGTAGTTTGCGATAAGCTTTTTGGTGGCAAAAGCCGGTCAAATAGTTAAACAGATCGGACAGATCCGCACCCAGATTTTCCTGACAGCTCATGAGTCCCAAATCGGTATAGAGCTTGGCAGTTTTGGGATTGTAATTGCCGGTGCCAACATGAACGTAACGACGTAGCTCATCGCCTTCTTCACGCACGACGAGAGCTGTTTTGGTGTGGGTTTTTAACCCTAGCACCCCATAGACAACGTGAATGCCTGATTGCTCTAGGCGTCTGGCCCATTCGATATTGTTCTCTTCATCAAATCGGGCCTTTAACTCAACCAGTACTGCTACCTGCTTATCATTTCTCGCTGCCTCAATCAGTGCGTTAACGATGGGAGAATCCCCAGATGTTCTGTACAGAGTCATTTTGATGGCCTGCACTTGAGGGTCGTGGGCAGCCTGGGTGATCAGGGTTTGCACCGAGGCATCGAAGGCTTCATAGGGATGGTGAAGCATCAGATCCCCATCTCGAATAATGGAAAAAATATCCGGGTGAGTATCGGGTAGATCTAGAGCTTCTTCAACGTCTACTTCATGGATAGGTTTGAGACGCGGTGGGATAACAGCTACCCAGGGAGAATCTTTGAGGTCTGGTCTGGAGATAGACAGAAAAAAAAAGAGATCCTGCAGGTTGAGTAAGCCATCTACTTGGTAGATGTCAGTAGGGCTAATTTTGAATTCTTGAATCAGAGAGTCTTGTAGTTCCTGGGGAAATGTTGATGCTACCTCAAGACGAACGACAGATCCTTCCAGTCGACGTCTGCTAATCTCTTGCTGAATCGCTAGTAAGAGATCGTCAGCTTCTGCCTCACGTACGGGGAAGTCAGCATCTCGGGTAATCCGAAACAGATGACTACTGAGAATAGTCATGCCTGGAAACAAAGCCTCCAGGTGATGAATGATGATATCTTCCAGGGCCACACCCACCCAATGAGCTGGCTCACCATTAACAGTTGTGAGTTCGTCTGGCAAGCTAATGAACCGAGGCAGGTTGTTCGGCACTTTGATTCTGGCAAAGCGACGTTCTTGGTTCTCGGGGTCTTCAATTTCGGCGGCAATATTGAGGCTGAGATTGGACATGCGGGGGAAGGGATGGGCAGGATCAACGCCCAGAGGAGTCAAAATTGGAAAGATGCGGGAGTCAAATAATTTGGCGAGGTGAGACTTTTGTTCTTTGCTGAGTCGATCGTAGGTGAGAAGATGGATGCCTTCGTTCGCCATTTGCGATCGCATCTCACCCAAGAAATACTCATGTTGTCGTTGCACAACTGGTAATAGGTGACTATGAATACGCTCTAGCTGTTGTTGGGGAGTCAGACCATCTGCCGGAGTCTTTGTAATATTTGCTTGTGCCTGCTCCAATAGGCCCGACACCCGTACCATAAAGAATTCGTCCAGGTTGGTACTGAAAATTGCTAGAAATTTGAGACGTTCTAGCAGAGGCGTTCTCTCATCAAAGGCCTCGTGGAGCACCCGGTCGTTAAACTGCAACCAGCTCAGCTCTCGATTGCAGTAATACTCAGGGTTACGCAGATTGGGGATCGTTTGCTTCTTTACAGAAACGGTCATTATGGGGGCTCCTTGAGGTGATCCTTGACGTAATGGGGGCTTTTCCCTTTGATACCGCAGATTTGAATAGCTGCAACGACAGGATTAAATTGCTTAACTATCTTGGCTGCTACGAAAACGATATCGGGAGATGTCAGACTATAATCTGTCGGTAAAGAAAAGGTTATGGAACGGGGAAAATAGCTAAAAAATGGTTCTCTAAGACTGATTTCTGGGTGCTTTAAAAGTAGGGTTGATGGGGTGTGATCGCAAACAAGTGACTGCTTTAGTTCGCTTGTACTTATTTTCGGATGCCATGCCAACCTATTCGTTAAGATAGGTTTTATGTAGGTTGACCCATTCTTTTCGATAGCTAACCGAAAGGTATCTGGATTCTCCAGCAAAACTCATTGGTAAGCATAAGAATCTGCTCTATGCCAGTTTGGGTATTCCGGAGTTTTGGCGATTTAATGGCCGAAAATGGCAGATTCTATGGCTTACAGATGGCCATTATGTGGAGAAGGAGCAGTCTCCGACCTTTTTGTTAGTTGATAAGGCAGATTTGTAGCAGTTTCTAGAAACAGCCTTAGGGGATGAGGCATTGCGGAAATAGATTTTCGTCAATGGGGTCGTCAGCAGTCTGGCTAGTCAGTTGAGTTGAGTTTTAAGGTCTACTCAATATATTCCTGAGCCGTAATGCTATGTTGTTGATAGAAAGTTGTTCGTTTGGCGTAGCGCTCTTGACGGTAATGCTCTCGTTCGTTTGGCGTAGCGCTCTTGACGGTAATGCTCTCGTTCTTTTGCCGTGGCTTGAGCTACAGGAGTTTTGGAAAATCCTTCAATAACTGGATAGCTTGCGCCTAAATACATCAACACCAGTTCCTGTATGTGAGTATTGTTGACCAATTCTCGTGGCAAACTACTAAAAGCTTGGGAGAGTTTTTGCTGCGTTTCTGGTGACCTGACTTGCTCAGGTTGAGTTAGATCGGCGTCAATGGGTATTTCAGCGGGCCATTGATAGAAGGCTTGTTCGGCAAGGGCAATGAGCCATGGAGCGAATTCAGGGTGATGCCAAAGGGTGATTTGATTTTCTAGAAGTGAGTTGACCAGGTCGGTGGGCTCTAGTGGTTGTGGTGCTGATGAAGGATCGGCAGTGTAGAAGTCGTCGATATTATCGTCGAACCAGGCATACCAAGTAGAGCTACTGCCGTGGTCTTGAAACCTGCCAGGCTGCTTAGAGCCCTCGGAGGTGGCACTGATAGGTTGTTGATGAGTTAAGCCAATCGTTTTTTCTTGAACATAGTTGCGGATGAGCCATGTTAACCATGGCATGAATCCTAGCTTGATGGAGCTGACTAGGATAATGTCCCGTAATGTTGATAATGGTTGACTCAACAATTGTTTATACATTCTGAAAGTTTAGTACAAGCATTCTTTCTGATCAAGCTTGTTTACATTTTTTTTAGTGGCGTTAAAACACAAATCGATGTCTATTTGATGTAATAAGTGTGTCTGTAAGATTGGAGGCGGTATCATGGCCGCTATGACCAAACGTGTGCAAGTAACCCTTCCAGACCGCCTAGCGGAAGCTCTAGAGCAGTGGGCCGCCTATGATGGCCGACCACTGAGCAATCTTTGTGCTTTTTTGCTGGAAAAGGCCGTGCTTGATGCCAAGCAAGCTGGTGCTGAGTGGTCTGAGTCTGATAACGCCTCTGACCAGTCACGCAAGTGATTGCTAAGTCACATAGGTGGATTGTCAGGGGTATCTATGTCCGAGTCGAAAAAGCCTCAACAGACAAGCCATGCGGCGATTGATCTGCAAAAATCTAGGGATATGGAAGCTCGCTGTTGTCTGAAGGCAAAATGCTGATTTTGCTAGATGGCTTGGATGAAGTGCCTGCCAAGCAAGAGAATGTTGTGATTGAACAGATTCGGTATTTTTGCGATCGCTACAGTCAAAATTACGTTGTTATCTCCTGTCGTATGACTGCCTAAAAAGGTGATTTTAATCGATTTGTCGATGTGACAATGGCAGAATTTGACGATGAATAAATTGAGGAAATTATCAATCGCAGGTTGAGTTCAGATCTAGAGATTCAAGAAGAAACAGCCCTGAGATTTTGGAATCTGTAAAGATAGTCATTTCCCACTCTTTCCGATCATGGAAAAAACAAGATTTAATCTTTCCGCTGGTGGAAGGTCTGAGCGCTTTTGCTTAGCCATACTCATTGGTAAGTCAGGTGGGTGTTGCCCAATCGTCAGCATGCTGTCTAATGCGCTATAATTCTTCACCGCTAAACACACATTTATTTGGAATTGATCCATGCAACTCACTCACCTCGGCGCGCCCTACACACCTTCTACCCAGTCCATTGAAACTGTCGAAACCAAGCCTAAACTTTCCTTCTTGGGCCGGACGTTTAAAATGAGAGCTCCCGTTGCTACTCCGGCCAAACCCAGATCTAACACCCTCACGTCATAGTGTTCGCTACAACGCTTAACTATAGACTCACACAGTTTCTAAAGTGCTGCGTGCTATCTCATGTAATACAGATTTTCAGTGTTCATCACGACTCTCTGGTCTCTGGTTGTTTTGCCAGGGACCACTTTCTTTTGTGACAGCCATCATACAACTTCCTCAAACTAAGAACTGGTATTAAAGGTTCTTGCGTAGCGGGTATCGGCATTCACTCAGGCAAGTAAGATTGTTATGTAGATCCGAGTGATGGAGTCTGGGGAATGATGGTGACCCTACGCACTTGCCTCAGTGCTTTGAAGAATTGGGGGCAAACTCTAGTTCTAATGGGGCTATTTCTAGTCTTGTCTATCTTGGTATTGTCAACGAATAGTGCTTTTGCCGCAGGAGCCCCAAGCCAACAACCGATAGATACACTACAGGTGCATCTGGGTAATAAATCAGGTGCTCTGGTCTTTGAGCCTGACACGTTAACCTTTGATGCTGGTAAACGCTATAAGCTGCTGCTAGATAATCCTAGCCCCGTCAAGCATTACTTTACGGCCAAAGACTTTGCGGATGTGATCTGGACTCAAAAAGTAGAAGCAGGCCAGGTCGAAGTCAAAGGTGCTATTCATGAACTGGAGCTGAAGCCTGGAGCTGAGGCTGAATGGGTATTTATTCCTCAAAAACCAGGGATTTATGAACTCCACTGCTCAATTGCTGGTCATGCTGAGGCTGGTATGGTTGGCGAGTTGACGGTAACGGCTGGCGTTTAACTGTCCCACTATCTGAGGGCCTCAGTCTGAGGCCCTCAGATAGTGAGGCATCATTCCATTATTTTTTGCAGCAGGCTTGCCACTTGCTCTGCACTGTCACTGACGGCTAAAGCTTCGGCTGCAACCCTCATGCAGTCCAATTCTTCTGGATTTTCCAGGATTGCTAAGACCCGCTTTTGCAACGTGTCGCCATCAAGGTCTGACTGTCGGTATACCTTACTCGCTCCGACAGTGCCAAAAGCGTTGGCGTTATAAGCTTGGTGGTCGTCTGCTGCAAAAGGGTAGGGAATTAAGACAGATGGGGTATGGGTCATGGCTAGTTCCGTTAATGTGCCAGCTCCGGCCCGACTAATCACTAGGGTGGCGCGCTTAAAAAGGGCGGCTACATTTTTAAAGAATGGACGATGAATGTATTGAGGGTGGTTCAGAGTCTCGGTATCTGGATCATTGTTGCCCGTTTGATGAATCACCCAGGCACCTTGTTCCAACCAGGCTGGGGCTGCAGCCCGTACAAGCTTATTTACAGCGACAGCGCCTTGACTGCCACCAATCACAACGATTAAGGGGACATTGTCAGGGATGGAGAAATCTTGGAGGCTAGCATGACTGTCAGTCAAAAACTGCGATCGCACTGGCGTCCCCACCCATACTGTCTGCGCTTGTTTAGGCAAATACTGGCGGGTTTCCTTAAATCCAATAGCAACTACTGAGCACCAGCGGCTCAGCCAACGAGTCACTTTTCCCGGCATGGCGTTGGACTCATGCAACACAGTGGGCAACCCCAAACTGCGGGCGGCAATGATGGCAGGTGCCGCAATGTACCCACCAGTGGTAAAGACGCCCTTAAAGTTACCTCGCTGTAGCAGTCGCCGAGTCGCCAACGTAGCTTGTGCAAACTGGACGAGTAGTTTCATAGTCCCTAACCCCAGTTTGCCCTGAACGCCTCCCATCCGGACCGTATGGAGGGGGTAGCACGTGGGGACAAGTTCAGTTTCTAAACGATCGGGCACACCCAGCCATTCAATTGGCCCAGTCAGATGCTCAGCGGTTGCGATCGCAGGAAAAAGGTGGCCGCCAGTACCACTGGCAGCAATCAAAAGCTTATTGCCTTCACCATTTCCTTGTCTGTCGTCCATAATGTGAAAGACCCTGACCATCCATCAGTAACAATGGCCTGAATAATTAGGCTTTATAACTGTTTCTAGATTGGGACTTGGGTTTAGGGGTATGTTTAGCAATAACTTAACCAGAAGCTATTATCCGCTGAATCGGCACCAATGGGTCAGCGATTGCAATTGCACAGACTGAGCCAGTCGGCTCTAAGATAATGCCTTTTGCTTAATTTGACCAACCTCAATTGTCACAGATACTACTATCGAGGACTTTACATATGATTCACCCTTGCCACTGGTCGTTATGTTCACTGGGTGTGCTAGGGATGAGTGTATTTGGCTTGACTGCCCAAGCAGCTCCTCCAGAAACCGCACCAGCAGCTTTGACTAATGCCCTAGAGCAGATTCAATCTGCTTCTAATCAGCAAGATATAGATGGGGTGATGGAATTTTATGCCGACAGTTTTACAAATAATGACGGCTTTACCTATGCCACCCTTGAAACAACACTACCGCAGTTATGGGAACGCTACGAGACCCTTAATTATCGGGTAGAGCTGCAGTCATGGGAAGAAGTTGATGGGGGCTATGTTGCTGAGACAGTTACCTATATTGATGGCACGCAAACCATGCCTCGGCGTCTAAGCCTGGAGTCGGTGATTCACTCTCGTCAGCAGTTTACGGGAAATAAAATTACATCCCAAGAAATTTTATCTGAGCGTAACCAGCTCAGTTCTAGTGCCACATCCCCTGAGATTGTGGTGATTTTGCCGGAGCGTGTACAGCCAGGTGAAAGTTATGGATTTGATGCCATTGTTCAAGAACCCTTAGGCGAACGTTATTTGCTAGGTGCAGCGTTAGATGAGGGGACTACACAAGAAGATTTCTTTACGCCACGACCCCTAGATCTAGAACTGTTATCGGCCGGTGGTTTATTTAAGCTCGGTGATGCTCCCACCGATGACGATAACCTATGGGTTTCGGGTCTACTGATTCGTGAAGACGGTCTGATTGTAGTTACCCGGCGTCTGCGGGTAGAGTAGTCGCGTCTGCCGTCTAGTGCAGATGTAGCGGACTCCCATCTGGAGCCACCGCACCCCAAACATTACTGTCCACAAAAACAGTATCGATAATCGTTGCCCCGCTCAGGTCCGCTGCTCGGAGGTCCGCTTTGTGTAGCCTGGCGGTTGTCAAGTTAGCGCGCCGCAGGTTAGCTCGATGTAAATGAGCCTGGGTCAAATTAGCCTTTGTCAAGTTAACATCGCGCAAAATTGCCCATTCCAAATCGGTGCCTACTAAAGAGGCCTCACTCAAAATGCTGTAACTGAGGTCAATCTCAGGCAGCTGTAAGTGGCTTAAGTCACATCCACTCAAGTCCAAACCGTGAAATATGCGCTCACCCTGTTCGTAACGTTTGATTAAACATTGAATGTTCGATTGCATCGTGATATTCATCAAAGAAGTCTAGTAGGCTTACTCATCTACTAGTGATGACATCCGTGTATATGTGACCGGTCAGTGTAGTGGTCAATACAGTGATTGGGTCAGTGAGCTAAGGCTGGCTAAAGTGGAGAACACCTTGCTGTGAGAGAAATATAGCGGTTTTCTTACTATGCTATATCCGGGGTATGGATAGGTAAGGGTTGTGGCAGTTGCCCGTGCTGTTCGCAACATTGCTTCATGGCAGCTTGGGTAGATTGTCCCATCACCCCATCAATGGCTCCGTTATAACAACCGTGTTGGTGAAGATATTGCTGTAGGGTTTTGCATTGGGATTTTTGCAGACGCTGGGCTAAATCCTGGAACGCTTCGTTTAGCCATGCTTCATTCAGGCACGTCTGCAATTTTTGCTGCTGGTCAGTAATATCGTTTTCATCAATCAAGCTGTGTAAGTGAGCCAGCATATGATCAGCTTCATCAATGAGAAAGCTAATGAGTGGATTTGTTTCGGCAGTTGCCAAAATGGTATCCAAACGGTCTGCATCGTTTTTGTTGAGAGCAGGCTGCACAGACAACTGACAATAGGTGTGGATCAAATCGCGATGCAGCTGAGCTTGATCGTTAATACCGAGATTGCGAGGACTGAAGTAGCTAAACATGGGATGGTCTCCATTGCAGTTATTGGGTGAGTCGCTAAGGGTTTAGTGGCTGGGGGTGTGATCCTGTGACATCCAATTTCAGAGGGTTGCTCGATTCGCCGAAATCAGTACAACAAATGACAGTTTTCGGGATGTGCCTTTACTTATTTCTGAACAATTGTAGGCACAATGCGGAATGTCACGGAGGCAACCTGTTTTTCACTATTAAGAGGAATCATCAACTCATAACAGAATCACCTGGCTCATTGGTATGCCTGACCAAACTGACTTGCCTTCTGACTTGCCTTTATTGGATGTTTTGGATCTTGCCCTTTCAGAAATTTTAGGTAGCGGCAATTCCTATGCTTATTCCACCTTGGCTACAGTACGTCGTCATCTTTTTCAGTTTCGACTGATGCACCAGTTCGAGCCCTATGAGATTTTATTTGAGGCTTATTTGCGGGGCAAGGCCCGTCAGCGCAGTGGTGAAGTTATCTACAACCCCCATGCTTGGTTAAAGCGCACCGCTTTTAATATTGTGCGTGAGAAAAGTCGTCATGCCCAGCGGCAGGCATCTCAAAGCTACGATGATATTGAGTATCGCATCAGTGCGGAGCCTGAATATGTCTTGGAGGCTATCGATCTGAGTCACGAGATTGATTTGCTTTACAAAGCCCTTAGGGCGCTATCCCGGGAGGATGACCATACGGCTCAACTCTTAGTGTGGCGAACGATTGAGCAGCTGTCATGGGAGCAAATCACTAGCCGTCTAGTGGAACTTGGGGACACAGATATTCCTACCCAAGCCACCCTACGCAAACGGGTATCACGGGCGAAAAAGCGCATGCGACATATTATGCACAGCTACGGCTTGCCGACAGGGTAAACGGTTGACGTTGAACCTACGGTTTGGAGATTTGTTGTAGAGGCGTTCCATGGAATGCCTCTACAACAAATAATTTTGGGCTCTTGTAAAATTCTGATGTCTAAGAACTCAACATTTCTTCCGAAAGCTTTGTTTTCACATTAAAGGTCAGAACCGTTTCATCAATTCCCTTCAGCTGTAGCGGACTAAATTTAACGATTTCTTGCTCATCAAGGTAGTCGGCGACAGCGGCAGATACGAGAATGCTTTCACCATCGGCGGCTTCCTGTAGACGTGCGGCAATGTTGACGCTGGGGCCAATGGCTGTGTAGTCAGTTCTGTGGGCACTGCCAAACATGCCAACTACGGCAGTACCCTGATGAATACCGCAGCGAAATTTCACCGATGGAACGCCCTGTTGGCTCCAGCGTTGATTGAGGTCTTCTAGGGCCTTATACATTTGGCGGGCAGCTGCGATCGCACGCATTACCTGTTCATTAGGGCTCAAGCGTTCTGGAGCACCAAATAGGGCCAGAACCGCATCACCCATAAACTTATCCACGGTGCCACCATTGGCAAAAATGGCATGGGTCATGACCTCAAAATATTCATTGAGTAATTCGGCAACTCGCCGCGATCGCAATGTGTTCGACAACTGAGTAAATCCTACAATGTCGCTAAATAACACCGTTACGAGACGGGGTTCGGGTTTGAGATTCAGCTGTAGGTCACCATGGGCTGCCTTTTTGACCAAAGAAGCCGGTAAAAATCGCTTAAGTACCGATTCGGTCAGGTACTGATTGAGTTCTGCGATCCGATGTTCATTGGCCTTAAGTGCTAAGAGATTATGCACCTCTGCCAGCAATTCGCGGTCCTTAAACGGTTTTGATATGTAAGCATCTGCACCTTGCTCAACGCCCTCTAGTCGCGTGTCGTCATCGACTTTGGCGGTGAGTAAAATAATCGGCGTACCTTGTAGAGTTTCATCCAGGCGCACGTGCTGAATCAGTTCTATGCCTGAGACTTGGGGCATCATCAGGTCAGTAATAATCAGATGCGGCTGCCGTTTGCGGGCTATCTCCAGTCCGGTGGCTCCGTTGTCAGCGGTGCTGATGTCATATCCCCGACGTTTCAAGATGCTAGCTACATAGCTGCGCAAGTCAGGATTGTCATCAACCACAAGGATATGAATGTTTTTGTCCAGTGCTGGTGGGTTGGCTTGGGAGATGTCTATGGACTGAGGCTGGGCTGCCTTTGGTCTCTGAACCTCTGCTGATGAGGTATCGACAACTTGGTTGTGGAGATCCGCTAGCTCAACTGCGGCGCGGCGTGGCTCCAGTGTGCGGAAGGTTTTGCTGACACGATCGACGGGTAAATGGTCAGCTCCCATGGGGAGTTCGACCGTAAACATAGTGCCTGCTCCATAGGTGGAGGAAACGCGCACCTGTCCACCGTGGAGCTCCACTAACTCTTTCACGAGTGCCAAGCCTAGTCCTGTACCTTCATGGGTGCGACTAGCAGAGCCGTCAGCCTGTTGGAATCGTTCAAATATGTGGGGTAGTTGCTCTTTACGAATACCAATGCCGGTGTCTTCGATTTCAAGATAGCAGCGGTTTTCAAAGGTATTGAGGGTGATTTGAATGGAGCCTTCTGCCGGTGTGAATTTAACAGCGTTAGACAGGATGTTATAAAGCACCTTGTCGAATTTTTCGAGGTCGAGATAGACCGACGAACAGGGTTGGATTTGAGTGGTGAGAGTAATGTGTTTGCGATCGCAATAAGCCTGAAATGACTCAGCCACACTTTTTATCACCTGATCAAAGTCACAGGGATAGAAAGTAGCCTGCATCTGCCCAGCATCAAGACGCTGGAGATCAAGTAATTGGTTGACGAGGCGCAGTAACCGTCGTGAATTACGCAGGGCAATAACCGACTGATCAAAGGGCAAGCCTGTGCCGTTTTCTACGGCTGATTCTAAAGGCCCAATGGTGAGGGTGAGGGGGGTACGAAACTCGTGGGAAATGTTCTGAAAAAATGTCGTCTTTTGTTTGTCTAATGCCAGTAATTGCTCCGCCTGTTGACGCGTCGTTTGATATAACCGTGCCTGCTGCACTGCAATGGCCGCTTGATTGGCAACTGCCTGAGCCAAGTTGATTTCTTCCATATGCCATTGGCGAGGCTGGCTCTGACGCAGACTGATACTGCCAATAATCTGGCCATCCGTAATTAGAGGCACTACCAGTAATGCAGTTGCCTGGGATTGGATCGATAGGTGCTCGGGGGTATGGGCCTTGGCCTTGGATAAATCATCAAAGACTACGGGAGAGCGACTGACTAAAAGCTCTTGCAAGATCGGATTTTCGCTGATTTTGGCCTGGGACTTGGGCAGGGCCAAATTTTTGGTCTGTTGGGCGTCGTAAAGACCTACACAGTCTACGTAGTCGTCGTCTTGGGTCCATAAGGAAATAGTACAGCCATCAGTTTCCAGGGCCTGCCCTAGTTTTTGCGTAATGGCCGAAAAGATTTGTTTGGGTTCCAAACTACTGTGGATGGCCTGGGTGATGGTGTTGATTAAGACTTCTCGTTGGGCCAGAGCTTGTACCCGCTCGTGGGTCCATGCTTGAGCCAGAGCCAATGCCGCTTGAGCAACCAGGGTACCTAGTAACTTAAGCTTCTCTGGTTGCCAATGATGAGGCTGCTGACAGTGATGTAATGCCAGGATTGCCAGAGGTTCGCGTTTGCTCGTTAGAGGGATAAGAACGGTGGAGTAAGGCGCTAAGAGTTGATACACCTTGTGATCCGGAACGTCTGGCGCTGTGAAGATTTGCAGGCTATCCGTATCAATAGCGGTATCTGTTAGTGTTTGGTCATCTAACGGCGCAGCTGAATCTGCCTGATAGGTCCAAGAGTTTTGTACTTGGTTAGGGAGGTTGTACAAAGGGCGAAGTACACAGTAATCAGCTGCAAAAGCTGAGCCCAACATGCGAGGGATTACCTGCAACATCTCTTCGGAGGTTTCAGCACTGCGAATAGTACGGGTAATTTCGTTTAGCAGGGTTTCTTGCTCAACGATGCGATCCAGCTCTCGTGTTCTGGCGATGAGGATAGAATGAGTTTCGATCGCTTGCTGGACAACGACCCTTAAATCTTTTTCTTCCCAAGGCTTAGTAATGTATTTGAATACTTTGCCTGTATTGATGGCATCCACCAGATCTTCCACATCGGTGTAGCCTGTCAGCATGATGCGGATCGTGTTGGGATAATGCTGGGCAACTTGGAGCAGCAGGTCTGTGCCGCTCATGTAAGGCATGCGCTGGTCTGAGATGATCGCTGCAGTATCGGGGTTCTGGGCTAAACTCTCTAATGCGGCGTGACCACTCTCTGCCCGTAGTATCTGAAATTCTCGATAGAACGTTCGATGAAACAGGTCTAAATTGTCAGGTTCATCGTCGACGACTAAGATCTTGGGCTTCGTGGTGTGGGCTTGTCGATTGCGTGTTGGACTGGACATGCACCCTATGGTTTCTCTAATCGACTGTGGGTATTGAATAACTGCAGAAATGTAGTGCGCCCTGGGACCACGGTTCCAACCATTGATAAAATCAACGAAAAATCAACTAAGACACCCATCAATTACGATGTGGGCATTACCTGGTTGAATGGTCCTATTACCCATCCAGAGTTCCCTAGCGGGCAAGCTGCTCACCATGTCCAGACTTAACTGGGACAGAGTCCATACTCTGCCTCAAGACTATTGGCTAAGGCCTGCTTATCCCGAAGATTTATCTCAACTAGTGGAGTTACTCCTAACCAGCTTTTATCCTCAACATCGTTGTAATCGATGGGTGTACCCATTGATGCGTATGGGTATTCAAGAAGATATCAAGCGCCGTCTTAAGCACTCGTCTAATCAGTATGGCTGCCTGGTCGTCGTTGATAAGTCTGCCGGGTCTGCAATTGTCGGGACGGTGGAGATCTCATTGCGATCGCAACTATGGCAACCACTACAGCCCCGTCGCCCATATATTGCCAATGTTGCTGTCGAACGGCAACATCGTCGTCGTGGCCTTGCTCAGCAAATGCTCCTAGTCTGTGAATACATTGGCAAAAACTGGGGATGTCAGCGACTTTACCTACATGTTGCTACGGATAATCCGCCAGCGATCGCCTTGTATCACAAAATTGGCTATCAGCTTCATAGTCAGCATCCATGGCAGCGAAAGCAAATGATGGTTAAAGAACTGTTTCACTAATGAGTATTTAACTACTACAAATAGCAATTTCTTAGAGAATATTAAAAACGTTGTTATGTAAGTATGTTCAAGAGTTTTAACGCACTTTGGATACAGTGTTTGTCGCCCCTCATACCGTGAAATTATCCATATCCTCCTGATAAATATTATTTTTTATGTAGTGAGTATGAGGAGGGACTGATAACTATCAAAGACTGGATAAAACTCGTCTGATTTCCTGCACGAAAGTGATCGTGTTCGTATCAAATAAGAGTAATTAGTCTGGATTACCTTACCCCCCAGGTAGACGCTCTAAAATGATGGATGCTCAATCCAATCCACCTTCACTCTACTCATCTTCGGTCAAACGATTTGGCCGAAGAAAACATCCCCATATTTTTAATGTGCAAGCGAAACCGTCCTCGGGCAATGCTATGCATCTAGAAGATAGTACGGTAAAGTGGTGGGCTGAGCGAGCTAAGCAGCCTCTCGGTTCTAGTTCTAATGTGCCTGTGAATGAAACGCTAGCTGTTGACAGTCTGCTCAAAAAAATAAATCGTGGCGATTTACTGGTCGTCAATAGTCGTCGTCGCAACGGCCTGATTATTTTTCGAGAGTTTTATGCTGAATTTGCCGGCCCTGGTGCAGCAGTGGGTGGTGACTTTGACCAAGGCTGCCATAAGATTATTCCGCTGGGTAACCTGTCGCTGGTTGAGCCCGATGATCATGAAGAGCATCAAAAAGCTTTAAAAATCCGCCTCCAGTGGATTCGTCTCACCCAGAACTTCACGGATCAGCCTCGTTCTACCGATCGAGCTCAAATGATCCTGGATCAGTTCAAAACCTATTTTGATAAGAGCACTATCGATAACGTGCCTAACGAAGCGTTTGCCCTGATGGTTGGTGTGTTACCCCAGACAGTAAGGCGTGTACGCCTAGGCATGGGCAGTTAGCCAGTTACCAAAGAGACTCCAAATTTTTTCGTGTCCGCTGATTTTCTTCAGGCGTGCCCAGGCTAATCCGTAGGCCACCACCGGTATAACGGATTAAGGTCCCTTGCTGGCGAAGAGCACTAAAAATATGCTGCAAACCTTCGGCTTGGGACATCCCCCATTGGGATAGGCCTGGGTCGCTTAAACGGCAATAGATAAAGTTTGCCTTACTAGGCCATAGGGTTAGCATTGGCTGCTGTTTGAGCCAATCGATCATTATTTGGCGTTCTGCAATGGTGACCTGTATAGCGTTTAGGAGCGATGCTCTATGGGCCAAGGCTGTCAGCGCCGCTACTTGAGAAAAACTGGGCAAATTGTAGGGTAGTCGAACTTTTTCAAGGGCTTCAATCAGGGCGGGTTGAGCGACTGCATAACCAATGCGATGGGCTGCCAAACGAAAGGCTTTAGAAAAGGTTCTCAATACAACCCAATTACTGCGACTGAGGCTATCGGGAACAAGGGTGTGCCTGCTGAATTCAAAGTAGGCTTCGTCAATAACCACCAGAACATCGTTAGGTAACTGTCGGAGCCATGCAATTTCCTCTGTGGTTAAAGGATTGGCGGTAGGAGAGTTGGGATGCACCATGAACACGACTCGGATAGCGTGTTGCTCCATAGCAGTTTGGGCTTCCTCTAAATTGATGCAGAAGTTATCCTGTCGCCCGATATCTATAACCGGAATGCCTAGGGTTTGAGCCAAGATCCCGTACATGGAAAATGTGGGGCTGGCTACCAAAATAGAACCGTTGCCGAGGGCGGCTGCAATGAGTAAGGACCGGATCAATTCGTCTGAACCGTTGCCTACTGAGATACTGTCTGCGTTGATCACAACTGAATCCGTGCTCGATTCTGCGACATAGTTGGCAATGGCTTGCTTTAGAGCTGTATGTCCACCATCTGGATAGCGATTGGCTGCAATAGCTTGCTGGTAAGACGCCGCTAGGGATGCTTTGACGTCATCAGGTAGATCAATGGGGCTCTCATTCGTGTCGAGCTGATCATAGGGCTTTGGCATTGGGGGGTGTGGCTTATAAGCCTTGAGATTAGCCACATCAGCACGCAAGAAAGGCAGCATGGAAAAACCTATGGATTGCAGACTTTTTATTGTGCCATTTTTGCTGATCAAAGCGATTGGTCCTCTTAATCAGCAACGGCTTACAGTGCATAAACGGTTTACAGTTCACAGAAATCCTGAATGGCGATCCAAATATCCTCCATCGCATCGGCCATGGCATGATCCGTATCTAAGGAATAGAGGGTGACCCAAGGGCGATGTTGCGCATAGAGTCGGCTGGCACCCTCAACAATGACCTCATCCCGGTTGCCGTGAAGAATTAGGGTAGGAATCGACTTTTTTAGTTGACTATCTGGGTAGCGTTGAGCATCGGTTAAAAAGTCGTAGTGCAATTGCTGCTGGGAATCTAGACCATAGTGATATATCGATAGCCAGCCGTTTGATTTCCAGTTGTTTAGTTGTTCTGTGCCCAGTTTGGGTAACCACTGGTTCAAAAATTGAAAGGCGGGGGCCAGCAAAATGAGTCGTTCAACGCAGGTAGATTGCTGGGTCACCCAGGCCGCTACGATACCCCCCAAACTTGACCCGATTAAGATGGTGGGCCCGTGCAGCTGTTGGGTGACTTGATGAATTTGGCGAGTGAGGGTGAGATGGCTAAAATCCCCCTGGTTGAGATCCAGTAACTGGAGGTCAATATTGTGGGTTTGCAAGCGCGATCGCAACCAGGTTCCTTTAAAGGACTGTGGCCCCGATGCAAACCCATGAAGATAGATGTAGTCAACCACGACCCGATCGTTTCCAGTGCTACGCCATGCTTACAATATGATGTTCGATCACCCAAGATCTCGACTTAAGTCTCCATGACCCAGCAGTTTCGTATTACCCTTCTTCCCGGTGATGGCATTGGGCCTGAAATTACAGCAGTTGCAGTTGATGTCCTCAAGGCCGTTGGTGCCAAATTAGATATTCAGTTTAACTTTACCGAAGTGCCTATTGGTGGCTGTGCCATTGATGCTACCGGTGGTCCGCTTCCAGACGAAACCCTTGATACCTGTCGACAAAGTGATGCGGTATTGCTAGCGGCGATCGGAGGATACAAGTGGGATTCTTTGCCCCGTGCACAACGGCCAGAAACTGGTTTGCTGGGATTGCGAGCAGGGTTGCAGTTGTTTGCTAATTTACGACCAGCGGCGATTTTGCCCCAACTCATCGATGCTTCTTCCCTCAAGCATGAGGTGATAGAAGGGGTAGACATTATGGTAGTGCGCGAATTGACTGGTGGTATCTACTTTGGTCAACCCAGAGGGGTGTTTGACGCTGATGGCGATCAGCGGGGGGTCAATACCATGGCCTACGCAGGTGCCGAGATTGATCGCATTGGTCGGGTTGCATTTGAAGCTGCTCAAAAACGCCAGGGCCGTCTGTGCTCAGTAGATAAGGCGAATGTGCTGGAGGTGTCGCAGCTATGGCGCGATCGCATCACTGCTTTATCCAGTGACTACAGCGACGTGGAACTCTCCCACATGTATGTAGATAACGCGGCGATGCAACTCCTGCGCTGGCCCAAACAATTTGACACCATCGTTACCGGCAATTTATTTGGCGATATTCTCTCGGATGCGGCGGCGATGCTCACTGGCAGTATTGGCATGTTGCCGTCTGCTAGTCTGGGGGCTTCAGGACCGGGTGTGTTTGAGCCGGTGCATGGCTCAGCTCCTGATATTGCTGGGCAAGATAATGCCAATCCCTTGGCCCAGGTGCTAAGTGCTGCCATGATGCTGCGCTACGGTTTAAGCCAACCCCAAGCCGCTGACATGATTGAAACTGCCGTAGATACCGTGCTCAATCAGGGCTATCGCACAGGCGATATTATGGCCGAAGGAATGACCGCTGTTGGCTGTAAGGCGATGGGTGATGCTCTGCTGCACGCCTTAGTTTAGCCATGATTGAAAAACCCTGGCACAATCCATAGATGATAGCTAGTATTGTTGTACTGAATAGTGGCAGGGCTGTTTCTATTAGCAGACATAGGGTATCTTCAGCAAATGAATTGCTGAATTCGTTATAAATTCAGGTCAGTTCCATCACATACGTACTATCGAGCTAGAGGGAGTATTCAGTCGTGTCATCTTTACAGCGGCCAGAGTACAGTAGTCATGGTGAGGCGGCAGTGCACCCCAGCGTGGCAGCAACCGGGCTGAGCCGTAGCCCACTGAATTTAAGGTCTCCATCGTCAATGCTAGACCCCGCACTATTGCGGGCAGCCCGTCACATTTATCGCACCTACTATGAGGTGCATCCTGAGGTGGTTGAGCGACCCATTGGTGTGGCCATTGGCCGCACTACCCGCCGTGGCAAACTCATCTTTGGTCCCAAGCCTGTGCTGTTGCCCCACGAGAGCTTTATCCCTTTAACTCAACTGGAGCCAGGCTTGCACTAGATGCTAGACAGCCTGGTCATCTATTTATTTGTCTTTGTTCTAGGGGCTTCCATTGGGAGTTTTCTGAACGTTGTTATCTATCGGTTGCCAGCTGGAATCTCACTCCTATCACCGCCCTCTCGCTGTCCCCGCTGTTTCACGCGTCTAAAGCTCTATGACAATGTGCCAGTGGTGGGCTGGTTGTGGCTGCGTGGACGCTGTCGATATTGTCGAGCGTCGATCCCGATGCGATATCCCCTGGTGGAGTTGGTGAGTGGTCTGCTGTATATCGCTCTATTTCTCAGATTTGGTTGGAACCTCGAAACACCTATTTATTGGGGTTTAACCACCTGGCTAGTGGCGCTCACTTTAATTGACATTGATACGCTCACGCTGCCTAATGCATTGACGATGTCAGGTGTGTGTCTGGGCTGGCTAGCTCAAGTACTGTTGGCGACTGGGCAAACTCCTGAGCAAACTGTGGCCTCAGCTTTGGTCGCCAGTGTTGGTGCTAGTATTTTGGGTCTGTGGTTATTTGATGGCATCAGTTTGCTCGGGGCCGTTGCGGTTGGTAAGACGGTGATGGGTGGGGGCGATGGCAAGCTGGCAGCTATGTTAGGAGCCTGGTTAGGTTGGCAGGGATTATTGCTGAGTATGCTACTGGCTTCGTTTATGGGTGCCATGAGTGGTGGGCTGGGGATAGCGTTGGGGGTACTAGATCGTCGCCAACCTATTCCCTTCGGACCATTTTTAGCCTTCGGTGCAGGAATTAGTGTTTTTTTTGGGAATGCATTGATACAGGCCTATTTGGGGCTTTTTTTTGAAGGCCATTTGTAATCTATGGCAACAAGAAAATCTCTATGGACTATTCCAGGGGGGTGGGCGAGCCGGTAGGATTGGAGAACGCTATGTATCGAGAACAGGGTCTATGTCCCTCTTTGACTGGTTTGCAAACCGTAAGAAAGAAAGCCCCATTAGCCAAGATCGTCAGGAACGCGAAATTGCCGATGGTTTATGGACTAAGTGTGATCAGTGTGGGGTGCTGACTTACACCAAGGATTTGCGGGCTAACCAGATGGTTTGTCCGGAATGTGACTATCATTACCGTGTCTTTAGTGATGAGCGGATCGTACAGCTGATCGATACAGATACTTGGCAACCTCTGAATGAGCAAATTGAACCTAAGGATCCCTTGCGATTTCGCGATCGCAAAGCCTATAGCGATCGGCTGCGCGATATGCAAAGCAAGACCAATCTCAACGATGGTGTGCAAACCGGTGTTGGTAAGATCAACGGCGAAGGAATTGCCTTGGGCGTTATGGACTTTCGCTTTATGGGCGGTAGCATGGGCTCAGTTGTCGGTGAAAAGATTGCCCGTTTAATTGAGCATGCGACTGCAGCGCGGTTACCTGTCGTGATTGTCTGCGCCTCAGGAGGTGCCCGTATGCAAGAAGGCATGTTAAGCCTCATGCAGATGGCTAAAATTTCAGCTGCCTTGGAACGTCATCGTGACAGCCGTTTACTCTACATGCCAATTCTGACCCATCCCACTACAGGGGGTGTGACGGCCAGTTTTGCCATGTTGGGCGACATTATTTTGGCTGAGCCAAAAGCGACCATTGGTTTTGCTGGGCGTCGTGTGGTGGAACAGACATTGAGAGAAAAGCTACCGGACGACTTTCAAACGGCGGAATATCTCCTTAAGCATGGATTTATCGATAAAATTGTGCCGCGTACCCAGCTAAAAGACACCATTGCGCAGCTGATTCGCTTACATAAATTGCCTGTAGCGTCTTCCTCGCTGAGTCATGTATCACTCGATAGAGTTGCCAATGGTCACCTTGTGCCGATCAAACCGGTTATATAGTCAAGCTTTTAACTGTCTTGGGAATTGACCCTATCGGTGGCATGATAGGTATTAACTATTGGCTACCTGAAATAAATTTTGTCCACGTCCACACCTATAGTTTTCCATTGCAGGAGCTGTAGATTCCAACTTGGACGTTATTTATCAGATAGCTGCAAATCGCGAGCTTAGCCTGATTATTGGGCTTATTGCTTTGTGCTGTGTTGCGTCTTTTACGGGCGATCCATTTCGAGGAGAATCATGTTGAAAAAGTGCATTTGGCTGGTGGTCGCGGCTGTTTTTCTTGTCGGTAACCTATTTGTAGGTGGCAACGCGATGGCGGCTGAGCTGGATGAAAATATCCGTACCATTCCCCTGAATGAGCAGGGTGACACAGTTGTGCTTTCCCTAGAGCAGGTTTCCCAGGGCCGGAGAAAGTTTAATTACGCCTGTGCAACTTGTCATGTGCAAGGTATCACCAAGACCAATCCAAACGTTGGTTTAGAACCTGAAGCTCTAGAAGGTGCTTATCCCAATCGTAACAATCTAGAAGCTCTAGTTGATTATTTGCATAACCCAACTACCTATGATGGGTTGACTGAAATTTCTGAGCTACACCCCAGTACCCAGAGTACTGATATCTTCCCGAAGATGCGAAGCCTGACTGAAGACGACCTGGTTTCCATTGCCGGTTACATTCTGCTACAACCCAAGGTCATGGGTGATATGTGGGGTGCTGGTAAGATCCGGTTTTCTGCACCTGCTACGTTTGACTAATTTTTGAGTGGGTTCTTTGTTAGGGCCTTTGTTATTAAACCGTGAGAAGAGGGTGAGGTTGTCAAGCCTTGCCCTCTTTTTTGCGATCGCAAGATTCGCAATTTTTTAGTGTTCTACATTGGATGGTGTTCACCTATTAAGCTAGGTTAGATAGGCAGTTTCGCAAAGCACGATGGTAAAACGACGCACGGTAATGTTGGGATTGCTGGGGTTAGGGACTGCTGTTGCCAGTTGTCGTTCCAGTGCGTCTGCCTCCTTAAAAGTAAAAGTGCTGGCTCGATCGGTGCCAGCTCAAGTCTTAAAAGCCTTTAGTCGCGACACACTGACTCACTTTGAGTCTGAGCTTAATCTCATTGATATTTACCAACAGTTGCAGTGGTGGCAGGCTCGTTCCCCAATGACTCCCCCCCTGTGGCGGCGGTTGATTCCCATCGGTAACTCATCCAGTCAAGACGAAACAAAGCCCCCACCCGTGGGGGCTCATCTTGTGACCTTGAGCGATCCTTGGCTAGAGCATGCAATTCGTCAGGACTTAATTCAACCATTGCCAGACTTTCCCTTGGCCTATGCCTTGCCTGAGCCCTGGCAAAAATTGCTGCGCCGTGATCGTGAGGGGTACTCTAGTGAGCGCGGTAAGCTATGGGCTGTGCCCTATCGCACCCAAGGCTTGATGATTGCTTATCAAAAGCCCATCTTTCAAACCAATACCAATAACAAGCCCATTACTAAATGGGCAGATCTTTGGCGGCCTGAGTTAGCCGGGCGCATTGCGATGCCCAATCAGCCTCGACTGGCGATTGCCATTGTTCTAAAAGCCCTAGGATATTCCGTCAATGATGAAGCAGTGTTGCTTCAAGATGATGTTCAAGAGCAGCTGCTGGCCCTTTATCGACAGGTTAAAGTGTTTGATTCTCAGGCGTATTTAAAGGCCCTGGTCAATGAAGATGTTTGGCTGGCGGTGGGGTGGAGCGGTGATATTTTAGCGACGCTAGTACGCTATCGACGGCTAGGTGCTGTTCATCCTCAAGAAGGAACGGTGTTAACGAGTGATTTGTGGGTTGCTCCGACTGACGCAAAACTTACGGAAGAGGCCCAAGCTTGGATGGAGTTTTGCTGGCAGATGCCGATTGCGACTGAAATTTCTGTGTCTAGCTATGGGGTGTCTCCATCATTTTTCTTGCCGGATGTGAAGGTGCCTGAACAGCTATCTCAGCAGACCCTATTGGTACCCGGTCATGGGGAAGTTTTGTTGCCGCTATCAAAACGTGGGCAAACAAATGTAGAAACATTATTGAACGTTGAGGCTGAGGGTTAAAGCTGCCGTCTACCACGGATTGCACCCTGGCCAAAATAGTTCAACTCGACAACGCATTGTGGTGTGTAAGTTGCTTCAATGGTTGCGGCGTTTCTGTCCGAAAAATCACATACGTGTAACCCGACCAAGCGATTCCCTGTGAACACCCTCAGCTGATAGCCGTAATCCTTAGTGCTTTCTCCAAACTGATTGATGAGTGAATATCGTTCTAGATAATTTAATAATGGCCAAAGCTGACCGTTGACGACGATATCCACATGGGGGGTAGATCCCTCGGTCTGGCTGACTCCGCTGTCTAGGTTAGTGTTTCCATAGGCTCTCCAGCTATCGATTAGACGGCTGTTGATGGCTTCTCCCACTACCTGCTGCTGCCACCACAAACTCGGAATTGAAAAATGTTCAGGGGATGGGTTGTCGTCAGTTGCGATCGCGCCATCATCTGTCCGGGGTTCTTGGCCATTGAGCTGACACATGGCTTCTAACTCTTCTGCCAGTAATACCCGAGGAGACGGCGTGTTTTCCGTTGAGCCATCATCTGTTCTAGGGCGCTCAGCCCTAAGCTGACAGTCTATGCGCTGCACTGCTGCTGATTGCGCCACAGCATAGGGCCCAGACAACAATAGATACAGGCTTGAAATAGCTGACCACAGAATAAGTTTCATGTCTAGCACATTCCAATTCTTAGATGTACAGACGTTGCATGGAACGTCTCTCCACGGATCTGACTAATGGCTTGATCTTTAAGTCAGAATTAACTGTTGGCGATGCACATGGCCCAATACTAACGAAGAAGCGGTTGTATCTTCCTGTTGTCGTTCTAGCATACGCAGCATCTGCTCGGGACGCAGCATATTGCCATCATTCCGGCAGCTGCCTACATATCGAATGACCACATCCCCTGTAGTAGTTAGCTTATGGATAACACTGCTGGGCAAATGAGTGGGTAGAGTCCCGACTATTTCTACGGTATGCAATCGTTCTCTGAGGTTGATTTGCTTGACCTTGCCTGACTTTGTTGTATGGGTATCAATAATTTCGTCTGTGGCTAGGATGTGATCAATCAAAGCCTGCCAATTCAAAGCTTGCCCTTCCTGTTGTGTGGTGATGGCTAGTAAATAGTCAGCTTGGTTGAGGGCTTTAGTTGCTGATGGAGCTTGGATATCGACTGCCTGAACGTCATAAATAGGCAGGCTATCTGATAGCTGTACTTGTAGTCGCTGTCTAAAATCAGTACTGTCCATTTGCTCAGTCAGTTCGAAGTCAACTACTTCTCCTGTGCTGGTTGCGCCAAGGGATAGAGCATTTGCTGGAGCAATACGGGGTCCAGGATGGTAGCCTCCTGTAAACGAAATTGGCAGTGCAGCTCGTCTGACGGCCCGGTCAAGCATTCTGGCCAAATCCAAGTGGCCAATGAGTGCCATATCCCCTAGTTTGCCGAGAGTCACCCGCAGCCGTTGCACCCGCTCAGATTTGGGCTTGCTATGGCCCTCGAAGGAAGGAATCGGTAAGGGCGGAATAACAATGTTGTGGCCGAAGTCAGTGCCACACACGCCGCAATGGGAGCAGCCTTCAAAGGAACAGTCAGGCACGATGGCTGCTGCCAAGGCGCGGCGAAGGTCATCGTGCAGCCAAGTTTTATCAATGCCTGTATCTAGATGGTCCCAAGGCAGTGGAGCATCCATGGCAACTTGCCAACGGTGCAGATTCTCTGCTTGAGTCGCGTTCTCTGCTTGATCTACACTCTCATTTTCTAAAGACTCTCCCAGACTCCATTCTCCCTGCTCAACCTGGCGATACTTCCAGGTGAGGCCAGCATCCTCAATGGCTTGGGTCCAAGCATTAAAAGCCCGTTCTAGGCTTTCCCACCAGGCATCCATACCTGCCCCCAGTTCCCAGGCTCGACGGACCACCTTCGACAGTCGTCGATCACCTCGGCCCACAAAGTCTTCCATGGCCGAAATACGAACATCGGTGAAGTTGACCTTGACTCCACGAATTGAACGAAATGTTTCCCGAAGCATGGCTTGTTTCCGTTCAAACTCGCTGGTAGAAACAGAATGCCACTGAAAGGGAGTATGGGGCTTGGGGGTGAAATTAGAAACCGTAATGTTGAAATTCAAAGACCTCCGGCCTTTGATACGACATTCCCGTCGCAGCCATTGGATAGTTTCAGCAATGCCTAGCACATCGGCATCTGTTTCCCCTGGCAGACCAATCATGAAGTACAGTTTGACCTTGTCCCAGCCCTGCTCATGGGCCGTTTTGACACCGCGCAGGAGTTCCTCATTAGTCAGGCCTTTGTTAATAATGTCCCGCATGCGCTGTGTTCCTGCCTCTGGGGCAAAGGTGAGGCCAGTTTTGCGGGTGCCACCGACTATGTGAGCGATATTTTCGTCAAATCGGTCGACTCGCTGACTGGGTAAAGACAGGGACACATTGTCGTTTTTAAGTCGATTTTTCACTTCGACACCTACTGCAGGCAGCGCCAAATAGTCTGAGCAGCTGAGAGAAAGTAGGGAAAATTCGTTGTAGCCCGTTGCCCGCATCCCCCGTTCAATGGTGTCAATCACCTCTTCAGGCGCAACATCACGGGCCGGTCGTGTCAGCATTCCTGGTTGGCAAAAACGGCAGCCACGGGTACAGCCCCGGCGAATTTCAATGGTGAGCCGATCGTGGACAGTTTGCACATGGGGCACTAACCCGATGGAATAGTCGGGAATAGGGGTGGCGACTCGACGGAGAATGCGTTTAGGGACATCCTCTCGATTGGGATGCACTGAGCCATCATCGGCCATGTCGTAAAACTGGGGCACATAGACTCCTGGCACCTGGGCCAGATCTAGCAAGATCTCTTGTCGAGTCATTCCTGCTGCTTTGCCTTCTTCAAGGACTAAACCAATTTCTGGCAATAGCTCTTCGCCATCTCCCAAGGCGATAAAGTCAAAAAAATCGGCATAGGGTTCGGGGTTAGACGTGGCGGTTTGGCCACCTGCAAAAATCATGGGCCAGCTAGATTCTTTCCAGGGAGCATCGCTATTGCGCTCTTGCCAAGTAAGAGGAATCCCTGCCAGGGTCAGCATTTCCAAAATATTGGTGGCACCCAGTTCATAACTGAGGCTAAAGCCCAAAATGTCAAAATCGGTGAGTGGTCGACGTGACTCAACAGCAAACAGAGATGTGTCGGTTTCTGTCAGCTTTTGTACCAAGTCTGAACCAGGAAGATAGGCGCGATCGCAGAGCTGTCGAGGCTGCTGATTGATAATGCTGTAGAGAATGATATGGCCTAGATTGGAGGCCCCTACCTCATAGACTTCTGGATACGTTAAAACCCATCGGATTGTAGCTGTTTCCCATGGTTTATGAACTGCTCCTAACTCATTACCTAAATAACGAGCAGGACGAGCAATATCTGGAGTGATCAGTTGGTCTACAGCAATAGCCACGGCAATGGAAAAAGCAACTCAGACCTAAACTATAGCTGATTCTTAAGTGCTGCGAATGTTGTGCCTTGGTGGGTAGAGCGCTAACTAGAGGCCCAGCCAATCCATAACAGCGAGGCGACGGTCAATATGTTGACCGTCGCCTCGCCAGCGATATTTATAAATTTGTGCGGTCCTGCATTATCAATGAGCTATTTATCAAGACCGAAGGGAACAAGAATAATTGCAGTTAATCACTCTAAGCAGCCAGTAAATCTTGACTGTCTACCATTAAAACAGCACGATCAACTTGAGCTAGCTCAAACACGATACGTACACGAGGAGCAACATCACATAGGCTCAACCGCTTACGGTGACGCTTAGCCGTGTCACATCCGGCCAACAGTGCGACTAATCCAGAATTATCTACACTGTCTACTGCTGCCATATCGATCGCTACCTCACTAGCACTTTCAGATGTAATAGCAGTTAGCATTTCCTCTTTAAATGCGTCAGCGTTGGCAGATGTTAAAGCGCCCATAGGTCGCACAACCTGAACTGATGTTTCAACGCTATTCATATTCTGTCTCCTATCAGTTTGATTAGATTAAATTAATTGTCTGATTACGACCTTTCCATATGTTGTTGAACCTAACTTGGCAAATCTAAGCTTGCCCAGATGCCTACCACCTATTTGTGGAATCTTAATGTCTAGCCCATCTCTTTGAAGTTTCCAGAAAGTTGCTCCATCAAACGGTAGCAACAGCTACGTCATGAGGGTAATGCCCTTGGGTTGGCATGTTGGGTGATGTGGATCACTGAGTTAACCAACTCCAGAAGTTTCACTTGAGATAACCCCAAGTAGTGACAACCATGTTCCAGATGGAAAATGGTCCTTGGAATGTAAACACTGATGCAAAGCCTGCTATAAGTCATCATGCACTCGTTTGCTATTCGCCACCTGGTTGAGAAAGCTCTTTATACAAAGCAGCTAACTCCAGATATTGAAGAACAAATCAACTCCGAGCTTTCACGCCTGGGTTACATATCAGAAGTTGATTATGAAGCCCTCGAACTTCTGATGAGTGAAATGGATGAAGGCCGTATCAAGTTGGTGCCAACTGTTCGATAGTTGTTGGCACCAAAGATATCAATGATATGGATACTGCCCTAATGGCGCACCCATTCAAAACTGATTGATTAAACTGAATCTTATTTTTTATCGTATTGAGAGCAGCTTCGTAGATGACTGAGAAGCATCATTATTTGAGCTCCCAGAGTTCCAACATGTGTGCAGAAAGTGTTGAAAATGCTGCTTCGCCAGATCTTCAGAGTCATTATTGTCTGCGATCCGTAGATAGAAAAGCAAAGCAAAAAAGTCTGTATCGAATGCTAGCTTGAACCTATCCATCGGCCAGACAAGGTCAGGAGCTGTTTTCAGATCGTAGAGGTCTAAGTTACAAGTTTCGGGCTTGGCAGCGGCTTCTGCGATCATCATTTGCTGTTGCCGAGACCCATAGGGAAGATTGCATACCAGCATTAAGGGGCGGCACCACAAGCGTACCGAACCAGCTAATTGAATTGCCTCAGCATAGAGACGCTGATCTAAACATTCCAGGTAAACGATTTGCCCAGGGTTTATGCTAACCATGTTGAAAAAGGAGTTTCAATAAAAACGTTATAGATGGGTCGATACAAGGTGGGCTAAATTCTCAAACCATCACCCTGTAGGGGAAGAAATGGATAAGAGACCATTTCTATGGCTCTAGGAGATGAAAAAATTCAAATTTTGTTAAATTAGCTAATAAACTACCATTAAGCGTGTTGAGAAACATTTACTTAGATTATTTCTTTGTTGCTTTTAAAGCTTGTGGTAATTTTCAAGGACGTGCAATGCCTTATCCAAAGCTTTGTTTAGAGGTTTATGCCTGAGTTTTTAGATAAGTTCTGGTTAAAATTAAAAATAGTGTGTGTGGCTTGATTAGGAGTGGTACTCCGAAGTAGCCGTCTGTCATAAAGAAATTTGCTTGATTAACGATTGGATAAGGTCATGGTGTCTACTGGGACAATTGAGAAGACAGTTACGTCAAATAAGCGGCAGCATGCTCCTCGCTATAGGGTTTTACTGCACAACGATGATTTCAACTCTATGGAGTATGTAGTGGAATCTTTGGTTAAGACTGTGCCCAGTCTTTCAGTGCCGCAGGCAGTCGATATTATGATGCAGGCCCATAATGCGGGCGTGGGTTTGGTGATTGTTTGTGAGTTAGAGCACGCTGAGTTTTATAGTGAAATGCTGCGTTCTAAGGGGCTTACAAGTACTATTGAGCCTGATGAGTAAGACTCAATAGCTTGATTATGATCAGATTTTTTACTCCAACCATGGCTGCTTAACCACAATGGGCAAGCAGATTCAGCTATATCGACGCTTAATTTATGCTCCGCTAGCTTGGCGGATCATCGCTTTCTTGGTGACATTAGTCATTCTATGGAGCCCCTTCGCATTAACTTTTTACAGCATAGGAGGTTTGACCGGGCAGTCTGATGTCATGAATGCGCTAGCGCTGATTGCGCTATATGGTTGTTTCCTCGGCCATGCTTGGTTTTGGGGGCGTTGGGGTCATGCTTGGCCTAAGCCTTTCCAAACATATGGGTTAGTCTGCTGCCAGCGCTTCTTTCGCGATTTAGCGTTTGCTATTGCGTTTGGTTTTGCCTTGGTATGTCTCCTATTTGGGATAGAAGTACTGTGTGGTTGGGCTAGCTTTCATCCTCAACCTCTAACGAGGATTGTTGTAGAAGGCTTAGCCGTAGGTCTGGCTTTTGGTTTTGCAGAGGAACTGTTATTCCGTGGCTGGTTGCAAACTGAGCTTCAACAAAATTTGCCCAGGTCTCAGGCAATTGTTTGGAGCAGTTTGATTTTTGCTATCGCCCATTTCATTAAGCCATTACCTGACATTTTGAGAACGTCCCCCCAGTTTTTAGGATTGCTTCTCCTGGGACTTATTTTGGGGTGTGGGCGCTATATATATTTTCGGAAGCGCTCTTTTGCCAGTTTAGGGTTACCAATGGGGTTTCATGGAGGCCTCATATGGGGCTACTACATTGTAGATGTGGGGGATTTAGTTCTTCCCTCAGGACAGGTACCTGAATGGGTGACGGGCATCCATGGTAATCCTCTCTCTGGAATCCTGGGGGTGTCAATTTTAGTTTGTTTGACAGCTTATGTCTGCTTTAAGCTGCGCTCAAAATAGCTGCTAGTAGAGCCTTTTGAGCATGGAGTCGATTTTCAGCTTGGTCCCAAATACGAGACTGGGAGCCTTCCATGACATCGTGGGTAATTTCTTCACCGCGATGAGCTGGTAGACAGTGGAGGACTATGGCCTGCTCGTTAGCCAAATCAAGCATGGCCTGGTTGATTTGATAGGGCTGAAACTTAGGAATTCTAGACTCTGCTTCTGCTTCTTCGCCCATGCTGGCCCAAACATCTGTGTAAAGGGCATGGCTTGCTTCTACAGCGGCTTTAGGATCAGTGGTAATAATCACCTCACTACGTCCCTGACTAAGTTCTATTGCTTGATTCACAACGGTTGGATTGGGGGCGTAGCCATCTGGTGTTGCAACGCGAATATGCACGCCTGCCAGGGCGCAACCTAGCATTAAAGAATGGGCGACATTATTTCCGTCTCCCAGGTAGGACATGGTTAAGTTCTCTAGGGTGCCGAACGCTTCTTTGAGGGTGAGCAGATCTGCCAAAATCTGGCAGGGATGTTCCAGATCAGTCAGGGCATTGATCACTGGAATGGAGGCGTATTCAGCAAATTCTTCTATTTCAGATTGTGCAAAGGTACGAATGGCGACTATATCCAGATAGCGATCGAGAACGCGTGCAGTGTCTGCGGTGGGTTCTCCACGCCCTATCTGGGTGACGCCGGCATTGAGATCCAGAACTTGACCGCCCAGTTGATACATGGCCACTGAAAAACTCACACGAGTACGCGTGGATGCTTTGGAAAACACTAAGCCAAGTACCTTGTTCAGGCATTTGGGCCGTTTGGTGCCATCTTTTAGTTGGGCTGCCAAGGCGAGTAGTCCGTGTAGTTCTGTACTGGTTAAATCTGCCATGCTAAGCAGATTCCGTCCCTTCAGTGAGTCCATAGCATCTTTGGTGAAATCGGTAGAGTCAACAAGATACTACTATTTAGCCTGAACAGGCGATATTGATGTTTTAGGGGGATGTCCTAAAAATTTTTGGAGTTAAAGCATGGGCCTTTATTCGCGTATAGTTTTTCCGCGCTTACTGGATCTGACAATGTCGGGGCAAGAGTTAAATGACTATCGTCAATCCCTACTACAGTCTGTGAAGGGCCAGGTGCTGGAAATTGGCTTTGGCACAGGGTTGAATGTGTCTTATTACAGTGATGAGGTGACAGCGTTAACTGCCATTGATCCTAACGAAGGGATGGCTGCGATCGCAAACCCACGGATTCAAGACTCAACCGTAGATATCACCCTAAAAACGGCCAGTGCTGAGGCGTTACCCATGGCCACTGAAAGCTTTGATGCGGTGGTGTGTACTTGGACTCTGTGCAGCATTCCCAATATTGAAAAAGCCTTGACGGAGGTGTATAGAGTACTCCGGCCAGGAGGAAAATTTTTCTTTATTGAACATGGTCTAAGTCCAGAACGTGGTGTGGGCACCTGGCAGCGTCGGATTACACCGCTCCAGCGACGTATTGCCGATGGCTGTCGTCTAGACCAACCTATGGCTACCCTCGTTAAGGCTGTTTTTGACCAAATGGAGTATGAAGAGTTTTATTCCAGGGATTTGCCGAAGCTGATTGGCTATTTTTATAAGGGGATAGCAACTAAGGGGTAACGCTAACCGTCTTGATGTAGATAAGCTTGATGTATACAAGCTCATGTCTTCCCTTTAAAGATTTGCGCGGTTGCGATCGCAATGCGCTCAATATCAGCATTCAATAGTGGTGGCCACTCTACTTTGGCGCGTTTTCCTTGCTCATAGAACTGGCGACCTTCATAAGCGAGTTGATGCAAAGCATAGACTAACGGTCGATCTAACTGCTCAGCAGCTTTTAGGTTTTCTGTAATTGACTTTAAAGCTAGTAGTAACGATGTCACTTGTCCGGGGACTGGCGGTTTATACTGCTGTAGCCGTGCCAAAAATGCATCAGATACAGTCAAATCCGCTTGGGTCATCACCACATGTTGGGCTGTTTTAATATCCATAGTATGAGAGGGAAGAGAAACTGGGGCAGCACTCTGCTACTACAGGTTCCGCCCACCATAAGGTTAGAAACGACCATCGTCAATTCTGAAGCAGGGACAAAGTGATTTAACAAGCTTCATAGAGACTTTACGATGTCAATATGCCCAATTCTCAAATTAACAAGAGAAACTGGTGAATAGGGGCACAAATATAGCAAACTGCTGGATGCATATCTCCAAAGGAGAGTCTGCGCCAAGCTTACATATACCAGACCCGTACGACTCCTATAGTTCTTCTGTGAAAGCTGTGTATACAGGTACGGTGTGATTAACCTGCTGTTTCCACAGGTGTCACTGGGTTTTAATGGGGAACATTTTATAAATGGCAGCTACTCTACCCGACATCTGTTACTAACAACTGTGGGGGCAATTGCCAATATTGCAGTAGAAACTTCACATCATGGCTAGTTCACGCTTTGTTCCCTTTGTTGATTTATGCCAACAGCACGACCCATTGCACTCAGAGCTAATGGCGGCGATAGCGGCTGTGGTGGCTCGGGGTGACTATATCCTAGGCGAGTCAGTCGTTCAATTTGAGCAGGCGTTTGCCACGGCCTGTAATGCTTGTCATGGTGTGGGTGTGGGGTCAGGTACCGATGCCTTGACCCTGGGGCTCCAGGCCTGCGGTGTAGGACCAGGTGACCAGGTGATTCTGCCGGTTAATACATTTGTAGCCACCTTAATTGGCGTACTTCAGGTTGGAGCCATTCCCGTCTTTGTAGACTGCGATTTAGAGACTGGGTTGATGGATTTGGCTGCCGCAGAACAGGCGATAACTCGAAGAACTCGAGCGATTATTCCGGTTCATCTTTATGGCCAGATGGTCTCTCCTCAAGCTTTGCGCTCCCTGGCTGAGACGTACGACGTGATTATTTTTGAAGATGCTGCCCAGGCGCATGGCGCAGAACGTGAAGGAAGGAAGGCCGGTAGTGTTGGCTTGGCAGCTGCCTTTAGTTTCTATCCCAGTAAAAACTTGGGAGCTATGGGAGATGGCGGCATGGTCACGACGCAAAATGACCTCGTTGCCCAAACGGTCAGATCGTTGCGTAACTATGGGTCTACCCGTAAGTACTACCACACGGATCCTGGTGGGACTAACAGCCGTCTCGATACGCTACAGGCAGCTGTACTACAGATAAAGCTAGCGTGTTTGGCGTCATGGAATTGCGATCGCAACCGTCTCGCAAAACTTTACGACGATGCCCTAAAACCCCTGGCTAACTATGGCGTAGTCCCTATGCTGAATCAGAGCGGCAGTGGCCATGTCTATCACCTCTATGTCATCCGCCTAACCCAAGACTGCTCAATTGATCGCACCCGTTTACAGCAGGAATTGGCTACCTGTGAAATTCAGTCTGGCATTCACTACCCAGTGCCTTGTCACCTACAGCCTGCGTTTCATAACCTGGGTTATCGCGCTGGTGACTTTCCCGTTGCTGAACAGCTGAGTCAGGAGATTTTATCACTACCCATGTATCCCGGCATGAGTAACGACCAACTACAGTATGTGGTGGAGACCATTGCCGGGGGTGTCCAAGCTTGTCCAGTCTTGATTTAAACCCATAAGAGCAGCGGATATACCCAACTATGATTAGTATTTCTCAATCCAAAGCGTCGCGATGGGCACTTGAGCTTATAGTGATTAGCTGTTTAGTGATTCTTTATGGACCCTTGCTCTATCACTGGGTATGGGATGGCTGGGTTAACAAGAATATTAGTATTCAGCATGAATACTTTAGCCACGGCATCTTAGGCATTCCCTTGGCTTGTAAACTCGTTTGGGATAAACGCCAAGCCTGGAAAAAGTTGGGTGATGTTTGCCACTGGGCAGGTCTGCTGTGCCTGGCCATAGCACTGGTGTTTTATACCAGCGGGGTGATAGATGCGGTGAATATATCGTTGCCCCTGATACTGACAGGCTTGCTTTTGTGTCTCAAAGGCCCGGCAGGTTTAAAACTGATGCTGTTCC
The DNA here is from genome assembly GCF_000316115.1 of Leptolyngbya sp. PCC 7375. Taxonomy (GTDB): domain Bacteria; phylum Cyanobacteriota; class Cyanobacteriia; order Phormidesmidales; family Phormidesmidaceae; genus Leptothoe. Next base: position 4,168,260 of record NZ_JH993797.1, on the reverse strand, counting down.
CCCTGGTATTGATCATTTTTTCTACCCCGACACAGCTACCCTATCTAATTGAGCCTCATATCTTGCCGCTACAGCGATTTATTGCCACCGTGGCCGGAACCATTTTGCACGGTCTTGGTTATGAGGTGGAAGTCAATAACATTTATCTCAGCATGAATCAGCAACTGGTAGAGGTTGCCCCTCACTGTGCAGGCCTAAAGATGCTGTTCACCAGCCTGTACATGGGGCTGGTGCTTACCTATTGGACCGGCCTAAATTGCTCAAGGTTGCGCACAGGAGTTTTTTTTGTGGGCATCATTTCAGTAAGTGTCATCGGTAATATCCTCCGTAATACAATTCTGACTTTCTTTCATGGCAACAGTATGTCAGAGGCTTTTCACTGGCTCCATGACAGCTGGGGCGGCGATGTGTATTCTGCGATTATGTTAGGCTCTCTGGTTTTAATAGTGAATACTATCCAAAGCCATGTGCCAGAAAGTGTATCCATGAAGTCTGTGGCGCTCGAAAATGTCCATACAGATGGCAGTCAACCTGCTCAGCAGATTCCTCCCGTCGATTTTTAGCTCGATGTTCCAAGTATTCACAAAGCTTTTCTCGGGATGTTCGTAACCAATGGCGTTGTCCTTATTGTCTGCAAACTCTAAATCTAGACCTTGGCTAAGGTGGCTAGTCGTTGCTTTACTAGCCGCCATTATTGCCGCCGTTGCCATGCCTCGGTATTTAGGTCAGTGGCCCTGGCACTCACCTCCCGGTGTTGCCCAAATTCGCGATATTCGAGAGCTGAAAGAAACGGGACTTACCTTAAAGGGATGGTCTCAAGATTTTCAACAGAAAATCACCATGGGTGGTTCTCAGTGGTCAGTACAGCAATTGACCCATAGCGATAATGCCACCTCGGAACAAATGGTACTCTTCCTAAAACCCCAGGGGCGGGCAGAGGACCAGCCTCAAGTTGAATGGATTGATTTAAAGGGGGCTCAAAAATGGCAAACTTCTAACCCTCGTCGCTTACGTATAGGAAAGCTAAGCATAGATACGTTTCGAGCTTGGACATCCAACCAAACCTTTGCAGTAGCTCAATGGTATGCACTACCCAAAGGTGGTCATCCTGCTCCCCATCATTGGTTTTGGAGAGATCAAAAATATCAGTGGACTCGAGGCGAACGTCTGCCGTGGGTTGCAGTAAGTCTACTGGTACCGATGCCTCCCCTTGGGGACGTATCACTCTTCTATGCTGACTTAGAAAGTTTGAGTCAATTAGTGCAAACGGCTTTAGAAGAGGCTGTGTTGACCGCAGCGTAGCCACTCATTTCATGTCCGCAAACACGGGAATGCATCAACCTATGACGGTACAGCAGATGAGCTAAAGTAGCTACATTGAAAAACTTATGGTTTTCGTGAACTAGCTTGATTTCAAATACGTTTTGTTAATTTTGAATTGGTATGGTTCTTATCAAAAATGCCAAGGTTTCCCATAGCCCCTGGGATAAGAAGTTCAGCCTGCTAGCTGGGCAACTGTTGCTCAGTACCGTTATTTGGAATCTTTGGCAGAATCCAAGCGTAGCGCAGTTAGCTCCTCTTCCATCAGACACCTCAACAGAGGATGCTGCACCTATGGATATAATACCTGAGGAGGATATTGATGAATCTCCCCTGGCTGATGAAGCTGTAGGACCCGAACTCCCGTCGGTGGAAGTCTTAGAGAGCCGCCCAACCTTAGAAGACTTAGATCCTCGCATTCGAACAGGTTCGACTCCAGGATCGGTTGAGCGTAACTTTGATCAGTATCGCTTAGGGCCTGGAGACGGTATTTTTGTTAGTGTTCAACGGTTTCCTGATCTGTCATTTCAAGCAACCCTTGATCAGCAAGGCAACGTGATTTTACCCATTGAGGGTGCTGTGTCTTTGGAAGGCCTCACTCTCAATGAAGCTGAAAATAGAATTCGCGCCATCTACAACCAATATGTAGTGCTTTCCGAAGTGCGTTCTGTCGGTTTGGCGAATGCTCTTCAGGGGGTACCCTATCAGGTTTCAGAGGTTGAACTTAACCGCCGTATTGTTCCCAACTATCAAGCTCTGCGAGCCAATGATCCAAGAAGCTATCGGGTCCCTGATGTTACCTTAACGTTGACTGCCCAGCGTGGGGTAGAAGTCATCATGTTAGGAGAAATTGAACGCCCAGGACTCTACCCCCTGGAAACTCCACGGGTGACTGCCGCCCTCTTGGCTGCTGGTGGTGCTCGTAGTACAGCCGATTTGCGCGAGATACGTATTCAGCGACGTTTGCCTGATAACAGCGTCATTGAAAAGACAGTAGATCTTTACACGCCCGTTCGAGATGGTTTACCTTTTCCCGAGGAGCGCTTAGAGAATGGAGATGTCGTTATTATTTCTCGTCTTGATCCGGCGCAAACCCAAGACTATGACGTCAACTTTGTTACCCGTTCTACCCTGGCTCAGCCTGAGATCCTGGTGCGAGTGATTAACTATCCTAGAGGCTCTGTCGGCGGACAACGTTTGCCGAACGGCAGTACATTTGTTGATGCCCTGGTGGGCAATGCTGCCAGGGGGGGGAATGGTATTGGCATCCCTCTGAATCAAGCTAACCTCAGCTCAGTGGCTCTAATTCGCTTTGATCCAGAGCAAGGTGAGGCTGTTGTCAAAAAGTTAAACGCCAAAGAGGCCATCCATGGAGATCCCACACAGAATCCCCCACTCAGAGATAACGATGTGATTGTGGTTGGTAGGAACTTTATTAACCGAATTACCTTTGCCATAGATACGATTACGCAACCTTTTCAAGATATTCTCAGCTTTGTACTCTTTTTCGATGGCATCTTTGATCGCGACATCTTTTGATTAGTCGTTGTCCGTATTCACAGCATGCCCTAGCTAAGAGGTATCCATTTGATGATTGAGCTATGATTGCCTTAACCGTCTGGATTAGTAGCCTAGATTTCTGAAAAATTACTGACTGTCACCTGAGCAAATGATTCAGGTCATTGCCTTCCCTTAGTTCTCTTTATCCGATGAGTGCCCATGGTATCTCCTATTTTTAAGCGGTATCTATTAGCTGTTCAGCGATATAAGTGGGCTGGACTGACCTGTTTACTGTCAATTGTTGGTGCTTCGGGAGTTGTAGCTCTACAGCCGCCCCCGCCAGTTGAGTACTATGCCGAGGGAACACTGGTTGATAATGCTCCCTTGGTTTCACTTACTAATACGGCAGACACTATTGACCAGCTTGGGAGGGGCATCATTAGTAAGGATCAGCTGCTATCTGAGGTCTTGCTGAAAGAGGTGTCTAGACAGCTGGGGACAAGAGGTATCGATCTGACACCAGGGGAGGTTCGTAGAAATACGACGGTGACAGTCAGTGGTGGCAAAAAGGGTGAGACTGGCCTTCGGGCAGATGTTAGCTTTATTCATGCTGACGAAGAGACGGCAACGGTTGTGCTAAACACACTGTTCCAGGGCATGGTTGAGCTCAGTCGTGTCCGTAATAAAGCCCGTCTGCAAGCTATTATTGATGCTTTGAACGAGCGCCTACCACCCATTGAAACCGCCCTAAGGCAAGCGGAACAAACTTTAGAGCAGTATGACCGTCAGGAAGGACCAGCCATTCAAGCTGCATTAGATGGCAGTTTGTTGGGGCAAATTTCAGGTAGCCAACAGCAAATTCGGCAGAATGAAATCACCCTGGCTGGTATTGATACTCAAATTCGTAGTCTAGAACAACGGTTGGGGCTGACTGCTGATGAAGCCTATGTGTCTTCAGCTTTAAGTGCTGACCCGCTAATTGCTAATTTGCGAGCGCAAATCTATCAGGCTGAAAACGAGTTAAATATATTGCAAGCATCAGACTATCGTGAAGATCATCCTATAGTTGTGGAATCTCTACGGAACTATAGTGCATTGCAATCACAGCTCAGTCGTCGGGTAAACGATGTTCTGTCTGGTGATGGTCAAACGGCTGCTTTGCCTTCTGGTATTGTTAACATCAATAGCAATTTAGACCCTGCTCGAGCTGGTTTGGCCAACCAGTTGGTCAATTTGCAAACGGAAAGAGATACCCTGATCAGTCAGAGTCAAGTTTTGGCCCTATCGGCTCGAGACTTGCGCCAGCAGTATTCCAGTCTACCTAATAAGCAGTTGGAGCGTGAGCGTTTGGCCTATCAGGTGGGTCTGAAAAAGGCACTTTATGATCAGATCCAAGCTCGAATTGTCGATGCGGAAGCTGCGGAGGCTGAAACGGTCAGTAGCTTAACTGTGGCGAGTCCTCCTACCGCTGTTATTAACGAACCTGAAAAGCCAAACCCTGCCACTATTCTCCTGATAGGAGGATTGCTGGGGCTTGTTTCAGGTGGTGGCATCATCTTCCTCTTGGATATGTTAGATGGCACCATCCGTACGCCCGAAGATTTGGAAAAACTGCTGCGCGATCAAGATATGCCAATATTGGGGGCTGTCCCAGTTATTCGCACACGCCCAGCGAAAGCGGCACCCATTTTGGTGCAGTCCGATTCTCAGTATCACAGTAGCTATGAACGCTGTTTGAGCAAGTTGCGGTTAACAGGCTTTGAAGATAGTGTAATTGGTCCTCGTGTGGTGTTAGTGACCAGCACGATTAGTAATGAAGGTAAGAGTATTACGGCCTATAATCTGGCAATTGCAGCTGCTCAAGCGGGGCGTCGTACCCTTCTAGTGGAAGCTGATTTGCGTTCCGGCTCTAAGGCTCAATATTTAGGATTAGTGAATGATGATCAAGTTTTGATGGAACCGCTACGCTATTACGGTGGCAGTATTGGCGACAATGTGCGTATGGTGCCATTTGTCGAAAACTTGTATGTGTCTCCTAGTCCTGGTCCTCAGCGTCAAGCTGCTGCCATTCTTGAATCAAGCGAGATGCGTCGTTTCCTAGACGATGCGCGTGAGCGGTTTGACATGGTTATCTTAGATACGCCGTCTTTGAGTCGTGTTGATGATGCTTTATTACTGGAAGAGCAAACCGACGGCATGATATTGGTGGCGCGGCCTGGTGTAACAGAAAGAGCTGTTTTGAATACAGCGCTTGAGGAGCTAGATCTCAACGAAGACATCCGCTTGTTGGGCGTCTTAATTAATGGAGCTAACGTTACTCTTCAAGACGAAATTGATGATGACGATTATCAAGATGATGATGATCGTTACTTCCTTGAAGAAGATGAACAAGATACTCCTCGAGAAGTCGCTACAGCACGGATTGATTTCTAGAGATAAGTCAGACTCTTCAAAGGCTAACGATACGAGGTGGTTGGCTACGCTGATGTTGGAACAGACACAAGTATGTTCTAGTTTCTAACGTTATAAACAGTCAGGTTTGTATAGGTTGGCTGCGTACAAGGTTTAATTACAGAAAATAACAGTGGTTCTACATTCCCTGTTAGAATCCTGTCTATTGGATTTGAAATCTGACCTTACGGGGTCGTTACTTTTGGTGGTTTTATAAGACAGATGACAACATACTATTACGCCGTAGCCAGCCAGCGCTTTCTACTGGAAGAAGAGCCCCTGGAAGAAGTTCTTAAGGAACGGCGACGTTATTATCAAGAACAAGAAAAAGAGATTGATTTTTGGTTAATTAAGCAGCCTGCTTTTCTGGAGGCATCTGAACTAGAGGCTGTTAAGGTAAGTTGCCCACAACCTTCAGCAGCCATAGTTTCCACTGATAAGGTGTTTATTACCTGGCTGAAGCTGCGACTTGAGTATATTGCCACTGGGGAGTTTGAGACTCCGTTGACCTCCGTTAACGATCCGCTTGCTTCCTTAGCTGCTGCTGCATAATTGGCATACAAATCATATTCACGCTATAACTCTGGGGTATTTTCTATCCGAACAACAGCTTTGGGGTACGAGTGCGGTTGAGTTAGCTAGGAGGTTTAGCTATGGGGTATCGGTGGTTAAGTGGAGCCATGCTTATTCTCCTTAGCAGTGGTGTGCAAGGGATAGCCCAGAGTTATCCTGACTGTCCACCCCCTGCAAGTGGAGAGTATTTATTGCTTGTGCGTGGTTCTGATGCGGAGACTCGCGATCGCACTATATCCGTCCTCCCGGTCGATAAGCCCACCCTGGTGTGTAACTATTTGGACGATACCGTCATTCGTGCTGGTGGTTTCACGTCCCTGGAGGTAGCTAATTCTTGGGCACTGTACCTCAACGATATTGAAGAACTTGAGACTGTTGTTGTTGAGTCATCCACTGCAACGCAAGAGCCAGTGGTTGTAGATGCTGAGCCATCAACTGCGACACAGCCGCCAGTGGTTGATGACTCAACAACATCCTCTGCTACTACTACTGAGCAGGAGCCAGTGACAGGGCCTGTTGTAGCTGCTACGCCTGTTGCAGACCTGCAAGCTCAGTATCAGCCAACATTGTTGGGTGAGGGGGTGGCCGTTCTGGTGGACTATCAGCAAAATCCTGAGATTGGACGTAATTTAGCCCAACAAGGAAGCGTGGGCTTAGCAGTTTATCTCCAGCAGCCCTATCTGTTAGTGCTGCATACAACCGATTCATCGGCGGCGGCAGCAAGATTACAACAGCTAGTTGATAGCGGCCTAACGTCCTTCTTAGTGAATGGGGAAAAGGTCATCCGACTGACCGATACAATTCAGTAATTCCTAACAGTCGCTCATAGGCAAGCCGAGTCGCTTTTTGATAAGCTACCAAACCCAGCCCTTTCAAGGTGCTTTTTTGGACTGTCTTTTTTGGGCCAGTAAGCGAGCAGTGGAAACATGCGGCTTATTTTTAGAAGGTTTTGGTTTGGAGACTTTTTTCTTTTTTCCTCTCGGGTGTGAGCAAAATTTGGAGAGGTCCATTTTCGTCGCTAATTGCTGAAACAGCTCTGTGGTCTGTGTCTCATCAAGACGTGCAAGCGGTTTCCATTGAGCCGGAGGAATGGCAATCATCATGCCATCATAGACCCGTCGGATTTCATCGGCCAGGTAATAGTAAGAAATGCCTGCCTCAATTTTGCCAGCGCCATGGACGCTACGCATGGCAGCTTTGATAACGGCCAGTACGTTGTAGCAAATGAGGGCCATGCAGAACCCGAATAAGGCCGCTCTCGGGTAGGCCAAGGTATCGATTTCGCCCCGAAAACATTGATCAAGGACTTGAAAGAGCCGTTCAATTCGCCAGCGGCGTTGATACAGTCCAGCAATCTCGATGGCAGAGGCATCGGACTGGGGCAGATTGGAGATAATGGCCAGTTCAGTGTCACCATCACGGGTGGACTGAGTGAGTCGGACAACAATGCGACGTAACGGGATCTGGATCGTCTCATTGATAACCACTTGGATGGTCTGTTCGAAGACGAAACCCGTCTGACTCTCACCTTTGATTTCTAAGGGACTCAGGACACTCCAAGGTAAGTTGCCATGCTGACGGAGCACAAAGAAGGCGGCACGACTGTGGAGTCCACCGATAAACCCCAAGGTGCAAAAATTACGGTCGGCCATCCACACATCGCCACTGACAACGGTGGCCAACACCCGACCCAACAAGGCACGTTCTTGAGCGTGGCCATCTTCACAAGAAAACACGTCAATGGCCAACTGTAATCTCGGGTCTAGAATCACCAACGCATGGCCCGGTAACGGCGCACTTCCCTGGGAGCGAAGCACGTCTAAGCGGCGGTCGGTAGCAGCCAAATGATTTCCATCGATAATTTTGATGCGATAGCCGGGTAGCAGTGGGGCCAAGGCTCCCCCAAGGTGCTCAATCAAGGCTTGAGCCTTACCTACTCCATGACGCACTAGGGCTTCAATGATTTGAGGTTCGAGACCATTGAGCTTGTTATATACCGACTGGACTCTGACACCAATCCCTTTGGCCTGAGATTGATAGGCTGCATTGATCGATGGGGAGATCCCACAGACCACCAAACTCATTAGACGGACCACGGTTGAAAACAGCAAGGTCCGTTCATACTGGTACTGAGCTTCTTGCTCAAATAGCGCATCGACCTCATCGGTCGGTAAACTTTGTTCTAACAGCACTCTGAGCATGACACTCAGGGGACTTTCTGAAATGAACCGGTCAAAGACCTCACCCAAAATCATGGCTACAATGACACTCGCAACTATCGATAATCGTACGAATCATTGAAGGGCAAAATGGAATTTAGGCTCCTTCCTTTAAGGTTTTTATTAACTGATTTTGAGAATGTAGAACCCAATTTCAGAGCATCGAACCGGTCAATGGCCTGCAAATAAAAGGTTGCTGGGAATATTAAACATAGCTAAAACCACCTTTAGAGGGCTGGCTACCAAACCTAATAGGTCGGTGCTGCTAATAGCCAAATAAAGACACCTAAGGCTGCACCGGCAATTACTTGTAAAGGCGTATGACCTAGGAGTTCTTTTAGCCGATCTTCTTGAAATTCATGATCGTTAAAGAACTCATCTACGATTTGGTTGAGGACCCGTGCTTGTTTGCCAGCAGCCTGGCGAACTCCAGCGGCGTCATACATAACAATGACGGCAAATACAGCAGTCACAGCAAATGCTGGACTGGACCAGCCGATGGTCTGGCCAATGCCGCAGGTGAGCGCAGTGACTAAAGCTGAGTGAGAGCTGGGCATGCCGCCTGTTTCGACCAGAACACGAAAGTTCAAGCGATGGTGGGTAATAGCCTCAATGATAAGCTTGAGTAACTGGGCGCTTAAGCAAGCAATTAGGGATACGACAAGAACGTGGTTCTGGAGAATCTCGATAAAGGTTTCCATATAAGTATATTCAATTCAATAATTCAACGAGATATTAGTGAGTGCGCGCAGTGATAAAGTCTGCGATCGCAACCAGAGGTCGTTTCAGGGGGCCAAACGGTTCCAGCTCTTCTTTAGCTGCCTGGATTAGTTCGTCAGCCTTCTTTCTTGACTCATCTAGTCCCCAAATGCTTGGATAGGTTGCCTTTTGAGCCTGAATATCTTTGCCAATCGATTTGCCCAGTTCTTCTTGGGTCGAGGTAACATCTAGGACATCATCCACAATTTGAAACGCTAGACCAATATTCTGAGCATAGCGAGAAAGACGCTCAATGGTGTCATTGTCAGCTCCTGCGAGGACCGCCCCTGAGACCACAGAAACCTCAAGCAACGCCGCAGTTTTATGTATGTGGATAAAGTTGAGGGTTTCAATTGATGTGTCGGGTTTGCCTTCGGAAGCCAAATCAACAATTTGGCCGCCCACAAGACCAGCAGCCCCTACGGCGTGCCCTAGTCGGCGGATAACGTCTAAAACTGCTGTTGCCGGAACATCCTCAGTGCGGTCAGCAATGAATTCAAAGGCATAGGCTAGGAGGGCATCACCTGCCAAAATTGCCACATCGTCACCATAAACCTTGTGGTTGGTCAGTTTGCCCCGACGATAGTCGTCATTGTCCATGGCCGGTAGATCATCGTGGATTAGCGACATGGTGTGAACCATTTCTAGTGCACAGGCTGTGGGCATGGCTTGGGCGCTCGTCCCTCCCACCAACTCGCAGGTTGCCAAACAGAGAATTGGCCGTAACCGCTTACCCCCAGCCATCACTGAGTAGCGCATTGACTCATAAATGATTTCGGGATAGACCACCGCTAATGACTGATCGAGAGCGGCCTCAACATCAGCCCCCTTAGTGGCCAGGTAGGAGTTGAGGTCAAAATCAACATCGACATCGGTGGGCATCATGATTATGGAAACGAATTTATGGAGCAATCGATACCACAGCAACGACAAATGCGATCGCGTGGCGCTAAAAACGAAAGGGCTAACTATTAATTAACCATTAAATCGTTTACGGTAGCTTAATACTGTATTGTGCAACAACATGGTCACTGTCATGGGGCCAATTCCACCGGGTACGGGGGTAATTGCTCCAGCTAAGGGCTCCACACTGGCAAAATCAACATCTCCAACCAGTCGAGATTTGCCTGACTCGGCATCCTGAATACGATTAATTCCCACATCAATCACAGTGGCTCCTGGTTTGACCCAATCAGCACCGATCATATTGGGGCGGCCCACAGCCGCAACTAAAATATCTGCCTGACGGCATAGTTCAGCTAAATCTTGTGTTCGAGAGTGGGCAATCGTGACCGTGGCATTTGCCTCTAGCAACATGAGGGCCATCGGTTTACCGACTAAGATGCTACGCCCTAGTACAACAGCCTTTTTCCCGGCTGGTTCAATGTTGTACTCCTTCAGGACAGCCATGACGCCAGCGGGAGTGCAGCTGCGCAGGCCAGATTCTCCACGTATCAGCCGCCCCATATTTTCAGGATGCAATCCATCAGCATCCTTAGCCGGATCGATGCGATTAAGCAGTGCTACAGCATCTATATGGTCAGGTAGAGGTAGCTGAACTAAAATGCCATCTACTCGGTCATCTTGATTCAGCTGGTCAATCATTTCAGCGACCGTCGCTTGAGACGTGTCAGCAGGTAAATGGGAGCCAAAAGATGCAATTCCCAGCCGTTCGCAGGCCCGTTCTTTATTTCTGACGTAAGCGGCACTGGCGGGATGGTCACCTACCATTAGTACGGCTAAGCCTGGTGGTCTGTCCCTATGCTCACTGTCATGATTAATGTCGGCTGCGAGCTGGGATTGAATTTTGTTGGCAAGTGCTTTGCCATCTAACCGCTGGGCCATGAAATTTTTACTAACTTTATCGGCGACTTTACCGATGCAGCTAGTCAATTAGGGGATACTAGCCACATTGGCTCTATCCAGAGTACCAAAGGCTACTCCTTGACCCAAATGCGAACGTTTCAATTCAGCATGGCCTGCTTGATAACTGATAAACAAAACCAATATGCATTCGTTGCACAGCCTTTCCTAAATTGACTGATGCTCGAATGCTTTGATTGGACCCTGACAGAATTGAACCCTGACAGACTCCTTTTGCAATGCGTTTTTTAAATTACAGACTGATTATATTCGGCCTCGGAATCAGCTTCATGGCGCTCTGTTCCGCTTGTCAATCTCCATCGGGTGGCCAAGTGCCCGTTATCTCTCTGCCTCAATCAACGGTTATGATTGATTCCCTGCGTCAACCCCAGCGTGTTGAGCGGTCGGTTCCTCTCCAAGGCTCGGTAACGCAACGTCTAGCGATTTTGAATGGCTGGCTATATCAGATTGATGATGGCACCGGGCAGGTGTGGATCTTGACTCAACAAGAGCCACCCGCTGTCGGTAAGCAAGTATATGTGGAGGGCTTGCTGCGTTACGAAGCGATTCCTATCAATGGAGCTGATGTCGGGGATTATTATTTAGAAGAAGAACAGCGAGAGCTACAGCCATCTGAAGATGCGTCTTAATCGAATCAAGATTGCGACCCCGCTAGGGTTCTTAAATGAATGGGAGTTACTGCATCGTTAGAGGGTACGGCGTGGTACATGTCATTGGCGATCAGGTAGCGATCTAGGATGGCCTGGGCATCGTCTGCGGATTTAAGCTGATAGGTTACAAAAAAGCGATAAGATGCTTGGCCTGGAGTAAACGCATGGCTATCTTCCCAGACATCAAGACAGATGCCTTGTTGATTAGTGCGCAAGCGGTAGTTCAAGGTTTTGTTACCTGATGTTGGGTGAGAATTCATTGTCGGTACGGGTGTTATTTATCACTTGATTACACTACGCATAGTGCCCGCCTGTACCCAGGCTTCAACTTTCGGTGCCATAAATGTGCATTATCCCTGATTAAGGGAGACAGTTAGAAGCCTGGGTATTGGTAAAAACCGTTGTGTTCTATGCAGGTATTACAAAATTCTGTGTGAAATTACCATGCAATCCGTAGGGTACATGATGGGGGAGCTTCAGTGTGGCTACCGGACCTTGTGTCACATGTTGAGCATCTAAAATTGCAAGTTCTGAGCAGCCGCGTTCGGCGTTGTAAAACTGACTTAAAAGCCAGCCCTCGTCTTCGGCTTTGCTATTGGGGCGAGGCACGAAGATAGGTTCACCTGCGAAGCCGCGGGGGGCGAAACTCCAAATTTCTTCTTTGCCAGTAGCTAGATCCCGTTTCAGAACGGCTTGGAGAGGGGCATTGCCTTGGGGGCGATGGGCGACACCGATGTATAAATAGCGATAAGGGCGACCCACATTGTTGGGGTTTAGGTCGGGAAACTCGCAACCGCGCTCAATTAAGCATTCTGCCTGACTAGTTCCTGTGGTGAGGTCTAATTCAAAACGCCATAGCTGTCCTTCAGGAATTCGACTAAAATCAGCCTCTAAGTAATTTTCTGCACCTTTAAGATCGGGAAATTCTTGATAGCAAACGGAATCTAGATAGAGCTTACCGTCTGCCTCGAAAGCATTGGCATGATGGAAAACAAAGCAGGGTTGCAGATCGACGGTCTGGATGGGGCTGGTGCCATTACGAGGAATAATCAGGGCCCGTGTGGGTTGTTTCTCATTGAACTGGATGCATTCAGCGGCTCCTTTGATGCCTGCCAGGTAAGGTATGGGATTAAAGCTCACCGGGTTTTGAAAGAAGATGCAGTAGTTCGGGGTGATGGCGAAGTCGTGCAGAAACGCGAATCCTGGAATATTGCGGCGGTGAGTATGTACCAGGCGGCCTTTTGGATCAAATTCGTAGAGGGTAATGGTGCTAGATAGTCCCGTTTTAACGCCGAAGTTGACCAGGCAGGGTTGGTTGTTGGTGCGATCGCAACTTGGATCAATCCTTGGATGGGCAGAAAAAGCTTCCCCCGGTTTGAGCACACCGTCTAAGTCATCCAGACCCAGGGTGTCTAATGTCTCAGGATTGAGCCGATGGGGTTCTGCAGCTTCCCAGAGGGCCAGCAATTTTTCGCCCCAATAAATCACATTAGTATTGGCGATGTTCTTGAGGCGTAAATCAAAGGCATTGGCCATGGGACCACCGGGTTTTTGGGTACCAAATACACCGCGATAGAGAGGTTTGCCAGCAGCCCGTTCTTTGACATAACCCTCGGTACGTACAAAGCGATTACGAAAATAGGCTTTGCCTTGGGCAATAGAGATGGCCGTAATCATGCCATCGCCATCGAAGGGATGGTGTACAGGATAACCGTTAACATCGAGTAATCCTGGGCCATTCCGAAAGAGTGTTCCTTCTAGTTCAGCAGGAATGGTGCCATCAATGTCTTCAATTGCATAGGCATACTCGTTGGGCTGTGAACGATAGCCGCTACGCCAATCGTCCATGTCAAAGCTAGTGGAAGCACTGGGAGATGAGAGAGTCTGCATAGGAAGAGGTAATTGATGTAATTCGGGTATGAATTTTGAATGTGTAAGGCCGTAGTGTGATGTTAATCACCACCTACTTGGCTAGCGCGTTATGACGATGTAAGTACCGGTTCTGGAGCCGCTGAATCTTTGTCAGCAGCGTCTTCCCCATCGGCCTCAGATAATTCCATGTCTGACGATGCAGACGTGCTAGGGAGCAAAAATAGGAGTGGCAGTGGTAATAACGTCGTGAGACTGGTAATGGTTACGAGCAGCCACAAATTCTCAAAATCTGTCTCAGTCACATGTAACCAATGGGTTAAGAGGGCACCTAGCTCATGGGAAACAAGACCGGCCAGATTGACAATCGACATTAGCAGCGCAAAGAGGGTGGCTTCTACACCAGCGGGGCATAGTCTTGCTGACAAGACCAGCACAGGCATAAACGCGATTTGGCCCATGACGGTAAGAATTGCGCTATCGCCAAGACTAAACCAGTGATCGTCAATACCGATGCTGCGATTCGCATGGGTCACCAAAAGCAATGTGGTCATGCCCCCCAACGCTGCCAGAACGGTGGACCAAGCAAAAATTGTCCGAAATGGAACGGCTTTGAGAAAGCGCTGAAAAATAGCGATACCTACCAGGGCTGCCAAACTGGTGACTAGGCGGACTCGTCCTAGAAATTCAGGCTCGAACCCTAAATCGTTAGTGGTGAAAAAGAAAAAAGCTGAATCAGCACTGGGGGTGGACTGCCAGAGAAACAGAAATAAAGCAGGCATCCAAATGACCCGTTGGCTAAAGGCTGCCTTTAGCTGTTTGACCTGACTCCATACCGTTTGAAAGTTTGCTTTTTCTTGGGCCGGTTCCTCTGCAATCAGCCAGGCGACAACGGAGACAATTAGGGGAAATGTGGCGGTTACCGCAAAAACTACGCGGGTGCTTGTTTGCTCCAATAATAATCCGCCCAGGTAGGCCGTTAGTACCCCTCCTAGGGCAGACGCCCCCCAGCACAGTGACTGGAGGGTGCCAACTTCGCTCTGGGATTCTTGACGGGCACGCTCGACCACCAAGGAATCTACAATCACGTCTGCGATCGCAACAGACAGCGAACTGAGCAAGATCATCGTGGTCGCCAGCCAAGCGGTATTAGCGAGGGTTGCCAAGGTCAGCCAAGCCGCTGTACCCATCACGCCCGATAAGACTAGATAGGGGCGTCTGCGATAGCCAATTACAGGTAAGCCATCAGATAAGAATCCGAATAGGGGCTTAATGGTCCAAGGTAAGCTAGCGATTCCGGTTAGTGCTGCAACTTCTGCAGGGCTCAGACCTAAATCATCCTTAAGAAAAAAACTAATTGCTAACCGAGCCAGACCTAAGATGCCTTGCACAAAGTAAACTAGCAAGATAGCGGTTAACTCAGTAGTCAGGGGCCGACCTAGTAAAATGCGTTTTTCCAAAAATTGCTTAATACCCTGCGAGTCGGCAGCTGCAGTCATAGACGACAAAAACCTTTAAGAAATGTCAATTAATTGTAATCATAACGATTCTCCTGCCATTGCCCCAGATCATTGGCCAATAATCCAAAAAAAAGGGGGCAAATCATTGCCCCCTAAGCCCTGAAATTAATTGAGAAAAAGCGGATCAAATGCTATTGACTATGACTTATCGCGTATATCTAGAGCGTCGAGACGATATTGCTGGATAGTCGTGTCAGTTAGTGAACCGCTGCTTTTTGTTCGTAGATTTAGCTCATCTAGGCGACGCTGCTGCAGCGTAGTATTGACCAAAGAATCACTGCTCTTTGTGCGCTGATCCAACGCATCTAACCGACGCTGCTGAAGAGTGGTGTCTACTAAAGAATCATTATTAGGAATTTTAGCTTCAACAGCAGGTGTAATAGCAGCAGCAGCTAATAGAACTGATAAACCAGAAAGTACGAAGCGTTTCATAGTGTGTCCTCCAAAGAAAGGAAGTTTTTAATGCTTTCTTATCTGTGATTGTGGACAACACATCTGAATAGCCTCTGATAGAAGTCTGAGAGCTTTCAAAAAAAAGAATGATAGTTGGCTGAGCAAAGAATGTGATTTAAATCACATTCTTTGCCGAGTCACTCAAGGATACGAACGGCTACCGTACTAGCTTTAAATGTGTAGATTTTGCCTTCTAATTCAATGGGGGTGCCAATTTTAACTTTGCTATTGCCTAAGATAGGACCATCCTTGGTAATCTGGGCAGTGCCTGTCAGAGTGATCAACATATCAGCCGTAAATCCCAGTTCAGGTCTTGGATCAGGAAACGATTTCACTGAGCCATCAGGTTGGGAGACGGCAGTGCTACGGGGCAGAGCTTGCACATCTTTGACGGTAACTTGGCCGTAGGGTTGATTGCGAATAATGATGTTGGTGGTGCCTTCAGCCTTAAGGTCGTTGAGAAACTGCTCAGGATTGAGAACAGTCAAACCTCGAGTCATCACATCAACTTCGACCTCCTGATTAACAGCTCCAACTTGGGCCACCGAACCTGAGGCACCAGGGTAGAAAAATATGGCAACTGCCACCATTAGAATAATCAGTCCTGCTCCAATATCTAGGAGACTGATTTTGCCAAATAAGCGGCCCTTAGAATCCAAAATAGCCATAGTTTCTGGCACTCCGAACAATCCCTACTATTTAGACTTAGTGCGTTTGAAAGCGCTGATTAGCCCAAGCGATAATGTAACAGACATGCAACGTCTCTATACAGAATATGCAAAGCAATCGTTAGTATTTAATCATGGGGCGTGTCGATTAAATGGGCGTCAGACTATTAAGCAGTGCCTGGTTTGCAGTGTCAAATCGTAGATTGATGGAGTATCCGCCATTTGACGAATGCTGCCTCCGAATGTGACTGCTTAAACTGGGTTTAGTGCCCAAATTTACAGTCAATTAACTGTCACAGCCTACAGATTAAGCCTCTGCAGCTATCGTTATGGTCAAACCATGGACATCACTTGACTGTTGTCGTTGTCCAACTTCAGAGTTGACCGTACCTGTCTTTTGTTTGATTCATCGTTTCACTACAGTAAGCTGACCATGTCTAATGCATTTCTCCGCTGGGGTAATCGCTGGCAACGCCGTTTAGCCTATGGCTTGATGGCTTTTTTCGTGACGTTAAGTTTTGGAGTCGTTACACCAAGACCTGCTACTGCTGGTTTGCTCGACATCATTTTGCCGACTATTCAGGTATTTCAGATTACCAATATGTCTGATGAGCAGGAAGTTAGTCTGGGTAAGCAGGTTAATCAACAGCTACTTTCTAGCTCATTTCGACTACATCGAGATTCCTCTCTCACAACTTATGTAGATCAAATTGGTCAGAGCCTGATTCCCCATAGCGATCGTCCAGATATTCCCTACGTATTTCAGGTGGTTGAAGACGACAGCATTAACGCGTTTGCCACGATGGGTGGGTACGTATACATTACGACTGGTCTACTCGCTGCGGCTGACAATGAGGCAGAGGTTGCAGGGGTGCTTGGACATGAAGTTGGACACATTGCAGAAAAGCATGCCCTTGATCAGATGCGAGATGTTGCCATTGCCCAGGGTGTGGCCGGAGCCTTTGGGCTGAGCCGCAACCAAATGGTGGGAATTGCTGTGGATGTGGCATTGACTCTGCCCAACAGCCGTAGAGATGAGCTTGTGGCTGACGAACATGGCTTTGTCACCATGGGTGAAGCTGGATATGACCAGACTGGTATGGCAACGCTGATGCAAAAGCTAGATAGTGGCAACAGCCCACCAGCTATCTTTAGCACGCACCCAAATCCTCGCGATCGAGTAGCGCGTCTACAGCAAATGGATAACGAATCAGCAATTCCTTCAGCGACAGCCGGTACTGATACGACAGCCTATAGTTCTCGAGTTTCCTCCTTGCGGTAAGCAGAGATTCCCCAAAACATAAGGTTTGGATCAAACCAGGTTCTATTCACTAGAGCCTGGTTTTGTTGTGTCTGATATTGCTCCAGGTAAAGGCGATGGAGATACTCGCCGTCACCGCCTGTGAATAGAATAGATGTGTCAGGATATTGGCTGATCCAGCTGTGAATAAATTCATGGATGCTAGCCAGGATGGTATGAATTACACCGCCTTGAATAGCACTGGGAGTATCCTTAGCCCACCGTGTTGGTAAGTTTGGTGGCGGGCTGAGATTGGGTAGTGCTGCGGTGTAGTGATGCAGGGCAGCTAGATGCGATCGCACGCCCAATAAAATGGCTCCTCCCACAAACGTACCAGCGTCTCCCGCTGTAAATGTCAGTGCGGTACCTCCATCGATGACCAAAGTCGGCCAGCTATAGTGCTGACCCGCACCCCAAAGTGTCGCAATGCGATCCAGCCCCATGGTGGGATACACCTTCTCTAAAGGAAAGTGACGGAGCCATCGAATCGTAGATATATGCTCCAGCCCCTGTGTTTGGCTGGGCACCACTGAAACAGCCCAAATATTGAGAGACTCAATTGGTAAGAGCCGTATCTGAGAGGGGGCATGGGCTGCCAAAATTGAGGATAAGTCTGGGGCGGGTGTTTGGCTATTGACTAGATGTTCATGGTGCCAAACTTGTTGTAAGTGATCACCCTGAAACCAGGCCCAGTGCCATCGCGTATTCCCAATGACGAGGGCTAGCCAATCAATCATTGTTGCTTTAACTATTGGCTTAGTACAGATTTATGCGGTCTAAAATTATTCATTAAAATAGGGACCAGTTATTTCTAACTGGTCCCTTTTAACTTGGCAAAACTCAAAAACAATCGCTAGTCTACTGCTAATTTGGTTGGAGAAATAGATAAGATTAAGTTGCTAGGGTTTACGATTCAAATTTGCTACTTGCCTTATATCGATTGAGATTTGGTTGCTTTTTTCAATTACTTGAAATGGTGCTAACCCTACTTAGACACATAGCTAAATCTGAAGAAGATTTGGATTTCAAATGTCAGGAACAATTGGATTTGCCTGACAGCTATTCAGTTGTTTCTATAGGATTAATGTAGCACTAGCGACATGGTCTGATCGATAGCCTTTACTCAAGTTTACAACGGTTTATATAAGTCTTCGATTGATTATCTTTATCAATTTAGAAAATTGGTTAGAGCCAGTTTTGTAACGTTTTAGTCCTACTTTAAGGGTCTCATTTTTTGTTGGCTGACTAATATGATCCTTTGTTCATTTAGCTTCGCCAACTATGCCTGCACAATTGCTCAGCGCGACTGTTATGAGCATGAGAGTGCCACCGTACCGGGCATATCTGCTTTCCGATTGCGCCTTAGGTAGCTAGAGCATTGCGATGGCAACTGTCATCGCAATGCTCTAGTATCGGTCCCGGATATGGTGGTTGAGGCGTCGGTGTCGCGAACCTGCCCAGCTTGATGGCTATACCGCCCAATTAATTCCGACGCTGACCCTCTCAGGTTACAAGTGCCGCCGTCCGTGGGCACCTGCTTCGAATATCTGGCAATATTGCTGATGACCACCAGGAAAAACCACATTTAGCTTTAGCGGGTCGCTATTATCCCGTGGATCGCCAGGGCCTTGGGTTACTTTTGAGATACCATTTTGGGTCTCCACTTGGACGGGACGACGGTTTTTGAGTTCTCCACCACTGCTGTCGACATAGGCGACGAGATTGCCATTATTAAAGACGTGGCCGATATTTTGGATCAGCTGGAGGAAGTTGCGATCGCTCCCGCCACGCTTAAACACCAATCCATCTTCTGTCTCCACAGCCTGGCTGGTAACCGTATCACCAACACCAATGATCAGCGGCATGTGCGCCGGGTCAAAGTCTTGCTTGACCAGAGCCAACATATCATCCATTGTTCTAGGGGCTTGCCGCGCATTAAATCCAATCCCTAAGGGGTGTACCCCTATTTTCTTAAAGTAATAGCGATTAAGTAAAGCCAGTACTCCAGCTTCCTTAATGGCTCCGCGCAGCATAAATTGAAAATCTGTGGTGCCTGAAGTGGTCTCATTGGCCCACCATGCAACTTCGTCACCATTGTTATTGCGCCCTAAGTTAGGGGCATAGTGCACAAAAAATGAGTCCCCTAAGCCTTTTTCTACAGCCTCTGTCAAAAGCTGATCCATTAGCGCTTTCATATGTTCTTGAATCTGTTGATAAAGCGCTGGATTGGCAAGCGTTTCGTAAAACGTGTTGAGGTTGGCTGTAGGGGATGCCACATTGTCTAGTACTGATGCATTGATGCAGTGGTTTAGAACTTCTGAGGATAAACCGTGGTTAAGGTTGTTCAAAAACTCACGCAGGGCTGTTGTAATCCGATTAGGGACAGATTGAAGAAAAATGAGCTCATCATCACTGACGCCAGGGTGGTTTAACTGGCCGTAGCGGTCTTGCCACTGCACACCTCCAGCTGCTAGCCCTGGTAAGTGACAATCGCTCACGTCTTTCCCTAATGCCTTTTCAATAATGCCGTTGATTCCTCGTTTGCCAATGTGTTCACCATTGGTCAGAACAAAAAAATGACCATCATAGGCTGTGACAGCTTCTACATATGATGGATGGATTTCACGGTTGAGGGGATCTTTAACCAGTCCCATGCACACTCCATCCAAATCTTGAATGATCAGTAGGTTTTCGGTGTGGGTAAGTAACCTAGTGAACGCCGCGTGATCTAAGGAAAACGTTTGCTGATGTAGTGGTACACGTGTTTCAAAGCTGGAGGTGACCATAGGACTTTTGTTAAGAGAATTAGCCGTTTTCGTAAAAATACGGTAACACTCGTTACGATACAGTTTGCAGTAGCGAGTCACGAGTGAGGGCTCGACCCATGGCTACAATTTATACTCTCCATCCAGAGTCGCCTCAATCGTTTAAAGTCGAGAAAATTCGTAAGCAGTTGCAAAGCGGTGCAGTGATGCTCTACGCCACTGATACTGTTTATGCTATTGGCTGTGATTTGCTGTCTAAGAATGCCATTAAGCGGGTACGGCAGCTAAAGAAACTGTCAAATGATAAACCCCTGACATTTCTGTGCTCGTCGCTGTCGAATATTGCTGAGTATGCCTATGTCAGTGATCCGGCCTATCGGACAATGCGTTATCTGGTGCCAGGACCCTATACATTTATTTTGCCTGCGACAAAATTAGTGCCAAAGCTAGTGATGAACCCTAAACGTAAGACGACAGGGATTCGGGTGCCAGATAGTGCAGTGTGTCAGGCACTGTTGAAGAGTCTGGGCAATCCGATTATTTCCACGTCGGCCCATACGGGGGATATGGATGAAGCTTACTTCTCTCGCTATGAGTTGTTTGATGCGTTAGAGAAGCAGGTTGATCTGATTATTGATAGTGAAGCTGAGCCGAGCTATCTGGCATCGACGATTTTGGATATGACTGAAGATGAGCCAGTCATTCTGCGTAAAGGCTTAGGCTTTGATGCCGTCGAACAATTCGCAGCAGCAGCAGTCGAGTAGATCCAGCCAAGGTTTTAGTGGAAACAAGTTCCTATGACACCATTGGTATGTGTTTTTCTCTCCCATGATTCACATTGAGCCTCTGGAACTCAAGCACCTCTTAGTGATTACCTCTGAGTTTCACATACCCAGAACAAAGGCTGTCTTCGAATGGATTTATCATCTGGAAGGGCTGTCTCAGGATTATCAAGTTGTGTTCGAGGCTGTTAGCGATGACGGTATTGATGCAACAACGTTGCGATCGCGACAACAAAAAGAGAACGCCAGTTGATATGACGTGTCAAGAATAGGGCTATACAGGTCTTCATTCGCGTACTAATCAATATCAATAATTTCTGTGGCTGTAACAGTTTTTTGTGATTGCTATTTTTTAGGGAAGATAATGCCTGAAAATGAATAAAACTTCGTGATTAAAGACAGTATTTTTACCTTCTACAATACGTGGTTTTTGATTGGAAAGTGAGATGCGCAAAAAAAAGACTGCCGGTTTGCACCGCACAGTCTAATCATTGGCTTTCAGAATCAAAGAGACCGGTCGTACTGACAGCTACCTTCTGTCTCGGGGAAGATTGCTGATGTGCTCGTTTGGCACATTCCTAGAATAGTCAGTAACTTCGATAGTTGGATAAATCGCTGATGAAGAAATCAGTATTTCGTATGATCTGCCTATAAAACCCACCTGTAGATAGCGGCTTATACTGGGACTCACTGATTTTCAAAATGAACAGGCTGTTCTTTTAATATCAATTTATTTGACTCTATAGTCAGTCATTTAACCTAATAGTTTTTCTACTCGGTTAACCTGTTTTTGAGCATGAATATCAGAGTATAAAGCTAGGGCACGATGCCAGTGCTCATGGGCAGTATCTTTTTGATGAAGGCTCATATAGCTATGTCCCAGTTCCACATGGGCATTGGCTAGGTCGCACTTGGCACCAATGCTATGAAATAGGGCAATGGAATGTCTGTGATAGTCCATTGCCCTATCCACCTGCTGACGCTGGCGGGCAATGGTGGCTAATCCAGTCAGAGCTTTTGCTTTTACTTGTAGATAATGGCCAACATCAGCAAATGTGAGGGCCTGCTGATGTAATGTTTCAGCTTGTTCCATATCCCCTAGCTGACCATAGGTTTGCCCCAAAAGCTGGATAAAATAGGCGAGCCTGCCTGATTTTGGACTGTGATGGGCAAAGGTGCTGAGGCATTGGCTAGCGAGGGTGTGGGCATCCTCCGTTTGATTTTGATAGGCATAGGCCAGGGCCAGGGCAACCATTGCCTTATCTGCCCAAGCCTGATGTGGGGTATCTTGCCCAAGTTCTATAACGGTATTAAAGGCTGCTTTGGCTTGGTCTAGCTCCCATAGATCCATGGCATACAGTCCCAGGCTCAACCGTGAATCGATGTTTAACATCTGGAGGTAATAGTGGTTGAGGGAATCTGCTTGATCCGTAATCGCTAGTCGCTGCTGAGTCGTTGAGATCGCACCTTGCTGACATTCAATGGCCTGACTAATTTCCCCTGTAATCCAATAAATATCGCCCAGAATATTACGGAGTTCGCTCACCTGGGGCAATGGGTCAGGTGCCGTTTCCAGATGGGATAACACTTCTAAAATCAATGTGCTGACAGGTTGCAATAAGCCCATGCGGTACAGGCTACTGGCCAGGGGTAAGAACTGTTGCCATTGGTTATGACGGCTCTGCAACAGCACCTGTGCGGCTGCCTGATATTCATCGATCGCAATATAGTGATAGTAGGCTTCCAGTGCTTTCTGAGCATCTAGCAGTTCTGTTAGTATCTCTATGCTGGTAGTCCAATACTGGGCAGCTGCCTGATTAGCCTGGTACCAGAGGTCGCTTTGTCGTAGCCGTTCAATCGCGACAGCACGAATGACTGGATGCAGCCAATATTGGCCATTTTCCATCTCAATCAGTGAGCGGTTGCGAAGAGATGAGATCGCTCGCTGACCGTCGGTACTGTTACATTGAGCCAGAACAGCAGGCAGCGATAGTGTCGCAATGGTTTGATAGCGATAACAGCTCAGACGACACAAGAGTTGATAAGCTATGAGGTCGAGGCACTGGAGTCGATTGATTTGGCTGATGACCAGGTTATTTAAATCAATCTCTGCTAACGGGTCTGCGCCGTAAGCTTGCCAATAGGCCTCTAGGTCACCATTGAAATCAGTTTGTACTGTACTACATAAAATCTCCATTGCCTTGGCGTTACCACCATAGGCACGGTGTAGCCTCTGCAAAATCTTGTCAACTTCAGGTAGGCGCAATTGATGATAGGTAAAACACTGTTGCCAATCTGTAAAGGTGAGGCGAGGTAGGCGATAATGATACGCTCGGATACCTGGCTCACAGAGACGATCGCGGCTAGTTATTAAGGTTGTTGCATTAATGGAAAAATCCGCTAACAACTTTAGTAGTTCTGCATAACAACGAGCCTCAATAACAAATTGTCCATCACCATCTAGAGCAGGTTCAAGGTTGTCAATGAGAATACCAACGCGTTTTTGTTTTAGATGACGTTTTAATCGACTCAGGCTAATACTCAAGTCCTGGCCGGGTTCATCATTGAGATCCTGACGCAGCCACTCGTCGAGAATATTTTCAACCGCAGTTAAGCTAGAGGTTTCCTGCGCAACACGCCACTCTAGCACTACATCGAATGTCATTTGCCGTAAATAATGCTGGGCGAGGGTGGTTTTGCCTAGTCCGCCCTCGCCTTGAATAACTATGATTTTGTGCCCTTGATGACTAATGGTATTGATTGTTTCAAGCGCTGCGCTCCGACCAATAAAATGTGGATCTAAAATTGGCGATTCGCTGTTTGGGATCGTTTTTTGAACGGATTGCGAGGTATGCGATGCACTAACGCGGGGCCAGGCTTCCTCAGCAACGTGCACCATTTTGCGTTTGGCACGTTTCAGCCAGTAGACCAGCCGTGACCGGTAATTACCCTTAGTAATGCGCTCCCCTAAAACATCGGAAAGCAAGCGCCATAACTGAGACGCGACATCCTTTACATGACCTTCACTATAGCCAGCAATGGTTGCGATCGCACGGTAGGTTTTGCCTCCCCATACCTGCTTCAATATGCAGCATTGCAGGTCACTGAGGTGTTGTCCTGTTTTCTCATAGAGTAGATAATCCGTAAATTCGATAGCAGTATCGACACCCATCGGCCACAGTCAATGGAAAACCATTGATAGACTACCGTTATCTTCCAAGCCATTGCGCATAGGATATTCCGACTTTTTCAGACCTTTAAATTCAAACCCTTACCTACAATCTCAGACAAAGAACCCTATAGGGTGTAAACAAGCAAGGGGGTACACTGGTCTGACCTGTCTTTTAATCAAAGGATTTTGATGCACTTTCTGTAGTCTGTTGTTCATAAGATTATAGAGACGTCTAAATTTCAATGATTTAGGGCATCCTTGAATCATGTCACCGTTCTTAGTTAAGGAGCGTTGTGTGGATGATTGTATGAAAGTCAATGGTTTCGTAAGAGCCAATATTTTAATTTTTCCTTGAACTTGACTATATCGGTTGCGTGACAGCACAGACAGGCCATTCACGTTTAAGGCATATTTGGAGCAATACGTATCTGCAATTATGACGATCCAAACTCTGAAAACTCTACCGTCTGACCTTGACCCTCGCGGTCTACCTAACCACGTTGCTGTGATTATGGATGGCAATGGCCGCTGGGCTCAGAGCCAAGGTTTACTCCGGATTGAAGGCCATCGTCGAGGAGCCATTGTGCTCAAAGATTTGCTGCGCTGCTGTAAGGATTGGGGGATTGGAGCGCTAACTGCCTATGCCTTCTCGACTGAGAATTGGCGACGTCCCCACGAAGAAGTCGATTTTCTGATGGTTCTGTTTGAGCGCTTGCTACGCAAAGAGTTAGCGGAAATGCATGCAGAGGGGGTACGTATTCGTTTTATTGGTGATCTAGACGGTTTACATACATCCCTGCGTCGTGAAATGGAACGCTCGATGGAGCAAACCAAACATAACGATGCTGTGGAGTTTAATGTTGCTATCAATTACGGTAGCCGCCATGAAATTACTCAGGCCTGTCGCGCGGTTGCTGAACGTGTTGAGCAGGGTGAGCTGTCTGCCGATGCGATTACTGAAGAGCTGTTGGAACGTCATCTCTATACTTCTGGCTGTAGCGATCCAGATCTGTTAATTCGCACCAGTGGTGAGCAGCGGCTCAGCAATTTTTTACTATGGCAAATGGCCTACGCCGAGATGTACTTTACTAATGTATTTTGGCCCCAGTTTGACCGCCAACAGTTTCACCAGGCACTGCTAGCCTTCCAAAATCGCGATCGCCGATTTGGAGCCCTGTCAGAACCCGTAAAAGCTAAGGCCCTGACCGCCTAGTTTTGGGAGTATTGCGTTCAGAGTGTTGAAGTTTGATGGGTGTATGTCACTCAAAATTCAACACTCAGCACTCAAAATTATTCATTCACAGCGGCAAACACGGCTGAATAATCTTGGTCAGCTAGTCCTTTGTCTACGGCTTGTTGCACCATATGGGCCACACTTTTGGCGACGTCGGCGTTAAAGGTGTCGGCAGCTTGCACAAACAGGTTCATGTCTTTGAGTAGATGCTTACTGGGGAAATTGGGATTGGCAAAATTGCGATCGCACATACGTCCTAGTTTTTTGTCAAAGGTGGGAGCGTAGAGTGCACTTTGCCGCACGATGGCCATGAATTTCTCAACGTCGATGCTTTCTTGCTGGACCAGTCCTAAACTCATGGAGAAGGCAGTGGTCAGGGTGCCAATCAGCTGGTTCATAGCCAGTTTGACGCCACTGCCTGCACCCACTGGACCCATTAACTGAGGTTCTGGCCCAAAACATGCCAAAATGGGCTGCCATTGAGCAAATTGCCCTGGGGTGGCTCCTACCATCACAATTAAAGTGCCTGCTTTGGCTTCGGGGATGCTGCCGAGAACAGGCGCTTCGAAATAATCGCCACCAACCGCTTGGACGGCTTGGGCAATGGCTTTACTTTCTTGAGGGGCGATGGTGCCCATTTGTAACACTGTTTTGCCCGTTAGCTCTGCCTTAGCTTCTGGACTTAAGAGGGTGGTCTCGATGGCGGCAGCATTGGTCAACATCAGGATAATCAGTTGGGAAGCTGCGATCGCACTCGCGGGAGTCTCTGCCTGTTTAACCCCTGTTGCTAACAGCCCCTCTAACTTATGAGCACTGCGGTTCCAAGCATATACTTGATATCCAGCTGATTGGAGCAGCTGTGCCATGGGTGTACCCATCAGCCCTGTACCTAGAAAACCAATGTTCAATTTAATTTCCTCTCTGTCAGTATGTTTGAATTCCAGCTGTCCTGGGGTAACCCTAGTAACCTGTAAAACTAAGAAGCGATAGTGTTGCTGCTTGTCCTGTGGAAGTTGGCTAATGTATTTTCACTGGAAATCGGGAGACGCACAAAGCCAAATGGGCCTTCGTCGCAACCCAATCACTGTATGTATAAATCTTATATGTCCACTTTTTATTGTTCTCGTATCGTAGGTCGCTTAGTTTTATCGTTAAGTGTTTCGGCGGCCCTAATCTTGACTAGCTGTACTCCTCGTGAAGACTGTTCCTTAATTAATGGAGCTCTAGCAGAGGGCAACTTACGTATTCAAGAAATCAATGAAGGCAATCTGGGTGGCTCGGACTACAACCAGGGCATTGAGCGTCAGATTGGCCGCATTTACTATGATGTGTCCCAGGTACTTGATGGTCTGCTGATCTCAAATCGCAAGTTGCAAACGATTCAGTTCCAGCTTGTTGAGGTATATCAGCAAGCTTCGGACTATCGCTATCAAGCGGCGGAGTTGATAGCTAGCAACCCTGACCCTAACGATCAGATTCAAACCGATGTGCGTACACTACAGCTAGATTCTGAAGCGCAGGTGGGGGCAGTGACGGAAAATCTACGTAAACAATGCCCGCTCCGTTAGTAAAACTGTAGAGCGGGCAGCTAGTCAAATAATTTGTGATTGACTGTTTTGGCTATTTATTCGTTATTTAGCTGCGGTGGCTAGGAACTGAATATTGGAGAAGTTGAACTCCATGTCGCCCTCATCAGCAGATGCGATCGCACGACGAGTCAAGATAAAGTAATCACCTACTTTGTCGTACTCGTCGGTAAATTCGCTACGCCCTTTTTTCTGCTTTCCAGTTTTTGGGTCGTGGTATACCGAATCATAGGTATGGGATAAGTAGCCGGCACCAGTGTCGTGAGCGCTAAAGGTGTTAATAGTAACGACTACGCCGTGGATGTGGCGATGAACTAGCACCACCTCATTATCAAGAACCTTGTATTTATCACCAGTGGATTTTCCTTCGACCAGGATCTCCACAGCTCCACGCTCATCAGTGTCACCCAGGGCAAATGTATTTTTGCCATGGGTATCTTCAAACTCACGGCGTACTCGATGAATGGCAACCTCCCATAGTTGCCCTTTAACCAGCTTCAGTGCTGCCTCATCCTCAATATCAAAAACCTCAGCTGACAGGTCGGGATTAACTCGAGCTTTCCCAATATAGGTTTGCTCACCATGCTTAAATTCGACATCTGTAGTGTAGCCAGGGAAGTTTCCATCCCAGGTGTAGCGGTTTTCGTAGGCGGCACGCATGATATCGCGCGCAGAAAGCTGTACAGCAGTCATGGGCACTTATTGGATTACATCTACCCTTTACTTTAGTCAGTTTTTTATCCCTTGAGCAGATAGATATATATCGGCTGTCAATTGAAGTGATTCTGCCGGTGGGAATCATCGTCACAACATGCACTCAAGTTAAGATTACTCGTGCAAATTACCCCACAGCTCTCCTAAACGCTGATCACGACCACAACCAAAGCGATATATCCGATAGCGAGCTGGATGAGTCTGATAATAATTCTGGTGGTAATCTTCTGCCGGATAAAACGTATCTGCTGGTAGCAAGTCAGTGGCAATGGGTTGATCAAATAAATGACTCACTGCTTCTTTTGACGTTTCAGCAAGCTGGCGCTGAATTTCATTTTTATAAAAGATGATCGATCGATATTGGCTACCTTTGTCGCAAAACTGCCCTTGGGTATCCAGGGGATCTACATTTCGCCAAAAGGTATCTAAAAGTGTTTCATAGCTGATGATGTCGGGGTCATACTTAATCTGTACAACCTCTGCATGGCCTGTTGTCCCTGAGGAGACCTGACGATAGCTAGGGTTGTTAACAGTGCCTCCCATGTAGCCTGAGGTGGTATCTGTTACCCCTTGTAGCTCATCAAAGGGATGCTCCATACACCAAAAACAGCCCCCTGCAAATGTTGCTTGGGCCGTTTCTGCTACGGCTGTAGAGGCTCCTAGACACCATATGCACCCTATTAGCACACTCAGAAATACTTGTTGTAGCAACCGTCTCAACGGCCATTTCTTGAAAATGCTGCCCATAAAAATGTACCTCTGCCGAGTGATTAGATGCTGGGAATAACAATGGCTCCCAGCATAAATGACAATGAAGCTAGTAGCCAATAGTCAACATACCGTTTGCTCATAAGTCTGATTTTTTGGCCCATCATGTCCAGTTTCTATTGCCTCTGTCTAGCCGACATTGATTGTCGCAGGTTGGTGAGACCTTTCAAATATAGACCCTAGGGTTCAATGCCTGCCTCATCATTCCCCAAGACGCTGTTTTCATCCGGTAATGTTGCTGAGTTGGCCATGATCACGCCGGGTGTCATGAGGGTCGTGAGCTGAATAATAGAGAGCTGATTCAATTCAGAGTTTGGATGCCTGCGTCTAAAGTCTAAGATTTGAGAGGTCATTGCCAGATGATCTGTCCCTGTGATGCCCCAACGTTGAGGTAGTTGCGGGCTGATTGCGTTGCCTGCTCTACTCCACTGCTGGGTGGATAGCGGTGTCATGATTCCGGGTGCTCTAGACAGGGCGCGACTCTGCCAGGTCATTGTTAACTGGTGGCGTACCAAGGAAGCTGTCATGCCTGCCATTACTGCTAGTGGTAATAGAACAGCTACACTGCGATTTCGCCATTGCTGATAAATGGCAGTACGTTTGCTCAGTTGTATAAATTTTTGAGCCAATGTAGAAAGCTCTTGCCCATGTACCAATAAGAACTGACTAATATCGTTTAAGTACTTTTGCCCTAATAGATAGTCAGAGCATTTTAATTCCCCACGGGAGTGCCATATCCATGCACGGGTTTCAATGTCCCGCTGCTGACGCAACGCAGGACGATCAGCCTGTAGCCACTGTCGTAGTAGATGCCAGTCTGATACCAAAGATTTATGGGCTAGTTCAATCGTTTCGTCGGATGTTACTCCCTGTTCACACCAGTGAGCGATGACGCTCATGTCTGAGCGGTTGGAATGATGATTAGACTGCCAAGCTGCTGTTGCAATGGTCTGACCGTTTGTTGGTGCTGCTAAGTGTGGTTTATCTGAGACTACGAGCCGAGCAGCTACTAACTTCTGCAACATTCGCTCAACCATCACTGCGGAAAATTGTGGATTGATCAGCTCAGATTTGCGAACGGAACGACCCTGATCCAGGCGACCGTCCCCTAAATCACATAGAGCAATAAAAATACGCTTTGCGATCGCTTGTTCATTTTCCGGTAAGGATTCATAAAAAGTTGTTGCTCTGTTCGTGAGCATTTGCGATAAACGCCCTAACTTCATATAGCTATCTACTGAGAGACAAGGACCACCTTTGCTATAGGACATAGGAGTACGATGTTGCCAAAGCTCATATAGAATACTTTGTAGCAAGGCTAGTTCACCGGGAGCTCCAGTGAGATCTAACGTTAAATGATGTACTAAATGAGGGTCTATTTTGAGCCCCAGCTTCTCAGCAGGTTTCTCAATCACACTTCGGATTGCTTGGTAATTCATCGGCTTGATGACAACCTGATTATTTTCGATTAGCGAAAACATCTCGCTATGACAGGTCAGATGGTCGAGAGCATCTGAACGGATGCCAATAACAACGCCTAAGGCTATGGATGAACAGCGCAGTGCTGTGACTAAAACTTGCATAACCTGAGCACGTTCTTGTTGAACTAGGGGATCAGTCGTTGGCATTAATAGCTCTTCAAACTGATCAATAACGAGCCATAACTTAGTGCCAGTAGGTTGCTTTAGCAATGCAGCAGTAGCTAAGTTAATCAGCCCACTGGATTCATGACGCAGAAGTTCTTCTGCTTGCCATAATTGTTTGGCTACATCTATTTCTCGACTGCCGAGTGTGAACGCGGTTGCTAAAGTTTTCAATGGCGTTGTCCCAAGATTGACATAGCGTATAAGCCAATTCTCGCTGCCCAAAATATCATTACCTGCTGACAATCTGGGAATTAACCCCGCTCGCAGGAGTGATGTTTTTCCACTACCTGATGCTCCTACTACGGCACAGACATTTGTTTGTTGGAGTGACTGAAGAAGGTCTTGTATCAACTCGTCGCGACCAAAATAATACTCAGCATGTTTCTCTTCAAAGGGATGTGGGCCTCGATAGGGACAAAAGTTAAAACTATACTGTTTGAGGCGAGAGATAATTGAGATGTTCTCTGATGTAGATGTTGAGAGCTCTGTGTGTTGGGTAATAACAATTTCACTACCTCCCTGTTCAAAGAGGGGTTGTTGCAGCTCGCCACTTAGTTGATTAGTGATAGATGCAACTAAGTCAGTACTTGTGACACGCCCACTATTAGAATTTTGAGGCCGTAGGCTAGAGATAACTGCCTGGGTGAGCACACTATAATCGCTACTTAATGACTCATAAGCTTCCTCATATTCACGAGATGCTGCTATAAAGAGATAACTCTGACCATCACATCCTTGCCATGCTTCGTCTTTTAGTGAAAGAAACTCACCACTATGACAACAATCTAAAATAATGATGATTTGTCTGATGGGACTATGTTTAATAAGTCGGCGCAGCCAGGACAATGATATGCCACTATTATTTGAATTATTTGGCTGAGTTTCACTAGTGGCTAGATATCCCTCTCGTATACCTATTTCACGCTGAAGCCCATGGCCTGAAAAATAAAAAAAGACAGCTTCGGGAATATGATTGCCTTTGGGCAGTAGAAGTCTAACTAAACTATTTTCTAATTGTTGTGTAGATACTAATGTCTGTTGGCCTATTTTGGGACGCTGATTTTGTATAATTTCCGGCAACCTACGTACACGGAAATTACCATGGTTCTCCAACAAGTTAGCGATGCCCTCTGCATCTTTAGCTGCTGCTGTGAGTCTAGGTAATGTCTGGTATTGATTAATGCCGACAATAAGTGCGTCCCGTGACATGACCGGTACATTCCAATAAATATTTAGATGGCGTCATGATTTTCTGCTGTGCAGAAGACTATGGCTGCCAGATGGATTTTCTATATATCTTGAGAGAAAAACACAAGCAAATGAGTTTTCTGGAGCAAGATATGAAAGCATCAGATCGTTTTGATGCTCGTTTCAGACACAAACAATATTTTCAGAGCTGGCTCAAAGAACACTTGGGTAGTTGAGCAACAACTGATGACAGCACGCTTTGAATATGATTGTTTTCATACTCAACATACTAGAAGTTTTTGCGGACAGTCGAGAGGGGTGAAACCCTCCTGTCGGTAATATCAAAGAGAATTAATGTGTTGTGCTTTATGGGTTATCCATAAAAACTCGTAGGAACTTCATTGAAACACTGATTATGGTTGATATATTGATTATGGTTAGACGTATGTTTACTCAAAGTAACAACAAAATTTGCTAGTAAAAATCAGTGAATTAAAGGTTTACTTTGTCCATAGCAAACAAAAAAAAGGTGCCAATCGATCATCATTAATTTATATCGGCCAGTCGGCGGATATTTTTGAATAAGCCTCCGTAAGACTATGCAAGACTCCGTTTGGGTGTTTCGGTGATGACCGATGTAAACCTTTGTTTAATAGGGGTTCTACTGATCTGTCTGAATGATGTCTACAAATATATAGCGTTTTCAAGATCATTAATGATGGTGTCACTGCTCATGTCTCACGCACTGACACTATCAAAATCTGTTGATATCAAGGTTAGAAATGTCTATATATTGACTTGCTTGAGCTATAACCTGTGGTGTAATTACTTACGTTTCGCTGAAATAGCTTATAAGAACAGAGAATTAGAAAAACAGTAGTCCCCTTCCACGGGTAGCCCCTCCATGGCCCAGCTAATTGCGAACGAGCGAGTCGATGATATCCCCCTACTCCTGAATCAGATGCAGAAACTCAATCTGAGTGACCTTGTTGATGAGTACTTCAAGAGCCATGGCAACTGGAAAGGGATCAGTTTAGGCAAGGTAGTGGTGGGCTGGTTAGCGTATATTCTTTCACAAGGAGATCATCGACTCAATCAGGTAGAGGATTGGATTGATGGGCTCAAAGAGACATTCAAGGTCGGCCTAGACCCGGCGGTGAGGAGCCTTGATTTCAGTGATGATCACTTAGAAACGGTGCTCGACCAATTCAGTAACGATGAGCAGTGGGATAGCTTTGAAGGGGCTTTGAGTCGTCATACCCTGCGGGTCTATCGCTTAAGCAGGGAGTGTATCCGACTAGATACCACGACAGCCTATGGGCACAGGGAGGTCGAGGCAGAAGGATTATTCCAATTTGGACATAGCAAAGACTATCGTCCCGATTTACCTCAAGTGAAGATATCTCAAGCGGCATTAGACCCGTTAGGGCTGCCTGTGAGCACCACCGTGGTCAGTGGTAATCGAGGCGATGACCCATTGTATATTCCTGAGATCGAGAAAGTTCAAGCGAGTGTGCAGTCGTCAGGGTTGCTGTATGTGGGCGATAGTAAGATGTCAGCGTTAGAAACCCGAGGGTACATTGCCCAGAGCGACAATCACTACTTGTGTCCGTTGCCTGCTGTGCAGGTATCGCAGGCGGATTTAGGTGAGTTGCTAGCGCCTATGTGGCGTGGGGAGGAATCCCTACGCCAAGTGGAATCTCAGATTAAGGGTAATGAACCGGCGTCAGAGGAGCCATCCGCTCCCCCTGAGGTGATTGCCGAGGGATTTGACGTGACCATGACGCAATCTCTCGGTGACGGGGTAGAGGCGTTCACCTGGAAAGAAAACTGGTTGGTGGTGCATTCCTTTAAGCAGGGTGACCGGCAACGAAAAAGCCTGGATAAGCGCATTGAGAAAGCTACAGACTCCATTGCCGAACTTAATGTCACCGGTCGAGGACGTAAACGATTATCGGTGGATGAAACCGTCGACGCTGTCCAGCAGATTCTCAAACGCTACAAGGTCACTCAACTCGTGCAGGTGGACTATGAAACGACCACCCAGACGATACAAAAACGGGCTTATAAAGATAAACCGGCTCGAACGCTCACCGTAACCACCGTAACCGTAACTACTCGCCTCAACCCAGAGGCCTATCAGCACGCACTACAATTACTCGGGTGGCGAGTCTATGCTAGTAATGACCTTAATTTGACAGTGCCCGAAGCCGTCTATGGGTACCGCAACGAGTATCTCATTGAGCGATGCTTTGGGCGTTACAAAGGAAAATCGCTCGGGTTGACACCGATATATTTGACTACGGATGAACGAGTCAAGGGCTTGATTCGGCTATTAAGTCTGGGATTGCGCATCCTTTGCTTGCTTGAATTTTCAGTGCGCTGTGCGCTTGAGCTAGACTCGCAAAAACTGTCGGGTCTTTATGCGGGTAATCCAAAACGGGCAACCGTCCAACCCACTGCTGAGCTGCTACTACGGGCCTTTCGGGGGATTACTCTAACCATCATGGAGATTAATGGCGTGTGCCAACGATTCCTCTCTCCTTTATCTGAGCTGCAACAGCGTATCTTACGGCTGTTGGGGGTATCTGATGATATTTATCTTGCGCTAACAGGATAACTCTTCAACCCCTCTCTATTTTGAGCGAACCATGAGTAATTATCTTTGATTACAAAGAAAAAATCTAAGGTTGTGAATCTGCTCAATATGAAGAGTCTGGACAGAATCGCGTAGAGTTTGGGTGTTTATCTATCAGTAGTAATGATGCTTAGGAGTTTTTATACTCAGCAATTTAAGGAGATCTACTAAACTGGTTGTTTGTGCTTCAGCTATTTTGCAAAAATATAGCGTTTCTCTATCTGATAGAGCACGGACTTAAGGCTGGAAAGCTTGCTAACCAAGGATTCTAATGTTCTTTATTTGAGTGGGGACGTTGTCAAAAGTATTCTCTATGGAGTCTTTGCAGGTATAAGCCTTAGCCTAGTTGAGCGATATCGGAACTTGAAATATCTTTCTGCAAAGCGTTGTCTTGCCCTTTACTATGGATCCGCAAAATAGCTTAATTTGTGATTATAAGGAACAAACTAATGCACCCCAAAATCTAAAGGAACAGCATCAATGAATATGATGAGATTTTGGGGGAAGGACAGTGCAGGATAGGAGATGGTTCTTGTTTTCTGAACGCTAGCTTGTCAATGGGCGAGACCTTTAATAAGCGCTTGTGTGACTATGTTAAACCGTTGATCCTCCCTGAATGATTAAGGTTTGCATTTCAATATTGTTCAACTCTAGGAACTTTGCGTGCCTGCATCCTTCAAGGATAAATAATGGGTGGTCTTGAGAATTATTTATCTTAACAGTTAAAGTCTCGAAAAGTATTAACTCAAGCTATTGAAATTGGTCTCAGGGTCTTAACTTAAGCATCAGGGTGCTTCTGAACTACCTTAATCGAAAACTCAATTCATACGTTTATTTAGGATAGTTTCATATGTCACAAGAGATTCTGGAGGCCGCTATAGATGCGGTTAGGGTCGGACAGTTTCAAGCAGGTATTAGTGGCTTGAGGCATGTTGCGTCTCAAGTGCGTCCACCGGATAAACTATATTATTCGGCAAATATTTGGTTGGTCAGAGCCTATAAAGAGAGTGGTCAACTGCCACAGGCCATTAGACTATGTCGTCAGTTGGCGACGAGTTCTCATCCCAGAGTTCAAGTTTGGGCTCAGCAGGCTTTGCCGGTTTTGCGACAACCGTCAAACATTTCTAGTCGTCTAGATATTTTCTAGAAACTCTAAAGAAATTGGCAATCCTTAACTCGAATCTTTGATTTAATATCTCTATTGTGGCTATGCCATGCTGGAAGATGTCGTGGCAATCGCTGTCCAGGTAAACTAGGCTAGCGTATGCATACTTTAGAAGATCGTTTAGGGATGTAATCAGGGGTTGCCATGTATCTGCTGTCGGTTACCCTCACTAATTTTAAGACTCATCGCGATCGCAACTTTGAGTTCCAGCTAGGGACCAATGCCATCTGTGGGGGCAACGGTGCGGGTAAGACTAGTATTTTGGAAGCGATTGCTTGGACCCTATTTAACTATCGAGGGAACTATAAGCAAGAGGACTTGATTCGGAATGGCAGTGGTAGTGCGCAGGTTAGAGTCGCGTTTGTTTCCAGCCATGATGGCCGTACCTACGAAGTAGAGCGTTGTACTAGCCGAGGTTATACCCTATACGATCCCCAGCTTGGGGAACGCTTAAATTATAGTCGCATCAAAGATGAGATAGAACCCTGGCTCAAGCAGCATTTAGGCGTACCGATCGGAACAGACTTGGGGCAGCTTTTTGCTAATACAATTGGGGTTCCCCAAGGGACCTTTACCGCTGATTTTTTGCTGAGTCCTGAGAAGCGTAAACCTATTTTTGATAATGTTCTCAAGGTAGAAGAATACCGCCGGGTTCATAAAGATTCTAACGCTCTGCGGCGGTATGCTGAAGCTCAAGTAGATTTGCTTAAATATCAGCTACAGCAGTATGCGGAGCAACTACAGTCTTTGGATACGCTACAGACTCGCTATGATGGTGTTGC
Organism: Leptolyngbya sp. PCC 7375; assembly: GCF_000316115.1. Taxonomy (GTDB): domain Bacteria; phylum Cyanobacteriota; class Cyanobacteriia; order Phormidesmidales; family Phormidesmidaceae; genus Leptothoe. The sequence goes on along the minus strand of NZ_JH993797.1, from coordinate 4,132,654 downwards.
CGAAGAGATTGCTCTTGATGAGCAACAGCTGGTTAATTTACAGCAGGATCTGACGAAACTCCAGGCAAAAAAAGAGGCCTTAACTAGGCAAGCTCAAAAAGTGCAGACTTTGCAGCAACAGCAACAGCAACTAGTGTTGCAGCTAGAGGCAAAGCAGCAAGCTCAGCAAGTAATGGAGCAGGCTCAGTTAAGAGCACAACAGGCAACAGAACTATGTCAGGCCCATGCTGAAGCTTATCGATGTTATCTGGCGGTAGAAAACATCCTTAAGACGCTAACCCAGAGAAACAAGCAGTATCAGCAATTATTGCAGCAACAGCAGTCCCAACAACGTAGCTTAGATCAGCAAGCAGCTACCATGGCAGGACTTAAAGTGAAACTGGAACAGCGTAGTCAACTTCAAACTCAGGCAGCTAATTTAGCCCAACCATGTAAGCAACAAGAGGAGTTAGAGGCTGAACGCCAGGGGCTGATTCAGCAACAACAAGTTGTGGGTAAGTTGCAGCTGCGTTGTCACAGTTTGAAAGATCGTTTGTCTAGGAATCAGCGGGATGTTCAACAGGTGCAACATGAACTCAAGGCTCTTGATGCACTACAAGACAGTATAGAGACAATTTCCGGTTTAGAACAACAGCAACAACGTTGGCAGCAACAGCTGAGCCGAGTTGAGGCTGCTCAACAGTTTGAAGCAGAGCTCCGACAACTGGTTGTTACCCATCGTTCTCAAGCTACAGACTATGGTCAACAAACGATGGCTGCCTTGGCGTCCTTAGAACAGTTACAACAAAGTTTACCTCTGCTGTCTAACGATGTATTTGAGCAGTTAGAAGCTGCGATCGCAACTGGACAATCTCTCAGTCAGACTACTCTTTCAGCCCTAGAGAGCATTCTCAATGATCTCTCGGGGCAAGTGGACACTGAACAGCTAACTCGTCACTTAACGTCTGTACAGACACAGTTAAACAAAGCCTATGGCCATAAAGCGCAGCTGAGTAACCGCCCACGTCTACAACAAAAATATGCAGAACTGCTCGATCAACAAAGCCAACTTCAAAACGACATTCTCCAGCTTGAACAACAGCTAACACAAACTGGGCAGCTTGAGCAGCGATTAAGTGAGTTAGACAAAACTCTTGGTGCTCTAGACGATCCTAAAGGGCGACGACGGGTTTTACAGGAACAGCTTCAGACAATGGAGAATGTTGAGGCTGACTGTGGGCGTCTAACTACCCAGCGTCAAACTTGGGAAATGCAGCTTGCTGAACTAACTACTCGGCTTTCTAACTTTACTGACCTCGATCAAGAAATTGCCCAGCAGCAGCAGTTGCGCCAGGAGTATCAACCGGGCTATCTGATCTATATTCAAAATGAAAAAGATGCCCAATTGTTAGAACAGCGGACCGCTGATGTAGCAGCCACTCATCAGTTGATTGTGGAATTAAGCCAACAGCGTGAACGTCTTGTTGATCAGCTGAGTCGGCTCTCGGATGAGTTAGACCCAACAACATTGCAATTGGTAGACCAACGGTATGGGGAGGTGAAGTCTCAGTGTGATCGCATCACGGGCAGTCTGCCTCAGCAACGCAAGCTCCAGGCTGAACTGACCGATCAACTTGAGAGTTTGCGAAAAATAAAAGAAAAGCGAGATCAGACTCAGCTCGACCTGAAACAAAAGGAGCGCACCAAACGCTTTATTAACTTCGCTCGAAAAGCATATAAAGAAGCCGGACCCCGCATCACTGAACGTTATGTAAAGGGCATCTCCCAGGAGGCAGATCGGCTATTTCGCGATCTGCTCAATCGACCGAACGTCTCATTAGAATGGACACGGGACTATGAAATTGTGGTTCAGGAAGGTAGCAATACGCGTCGGTTTATTAACCTGTCTGGTGGAGAGCAAATGTGTGCCGCTCTCGCTGTGCGTTTAGCCTTGCTAAAGGTCCTTGCTGATATTGATATTGCCTTTTTTGATGAACCGACCACTAATATGGATCGCTCCCGACGTGAGAGTCTAGCTGAGGCGATTGCTCGGTTGAAGGCATTCAAGCAGTTATTCGTGATCAGCCATGACGATACCTTTGAAAAGGTAACCGAGAATGTCATTGTTGTTGAACGAGAAGATTAGCCCGCACTGTTGGTCAAGCATTTCACCAAGATGCCGTTACAGATTGAGGGGGAGGAGCAACCACTCCACCAAGATAACCCAAAGATTTCTAATGCCAACCCTCCATATATAAGATCTGGATCTAAGGCCGGGTTCCAATCACTACTCCCTAAGTATAAGCTTTTATCAATCCAACTCATTGACTTATTCAGTGTTCCGAAAGGTAGAGCTGCAAGGGCAATTTGCCTGAATGTCAGCATTGAAGCTGCGTGAGAATTTAATGGACTTGACATGTAATCAGTGGGTGAAAACCGCGAATTAAAACCTCTGTATTGCCCTGCACGTAAAGCGTCTACAGGAATTTTATCCAAAGGGTAAACCCGTATTAGGTTTGCAGACTTATAAGTTATGCTTTTCACTTTAATTCAAATTAATAAACCAAACAAATAGTGGAGTCATTTCAATTTATTGGTAGACTTTAATCAATGAAAATTAGGAGTTTCATTTATCAGAGTCAATTCTTCCTTGGTAGCCTAACCATTGAGTCTGATTTTCTGAGGCAGTGCAAACAATAGCTTTCTTTGGGAGGCATCAGGCAAGCTTGCTGATTTCAGAACCAATGGTGGGCAACTGGTAGTCTTGGTTGGACTAATAGGTGCTTCAAAATGCAGATTACAAACAAGATACATTTCCGAAATTTACGCGGTGACCTCTTTGGGGGTGTCACCGCTGCTGTGATTGCGTTACCCATGGCCCTAGCCTTTGGTGTTGCCTCAGGTGCTGGTGCGGCATCAGGTTTGTGGGGGGCTGTATTAGTAGGCTTTTTTGCGGCTTTATTTGGTGGTACACCCACGCTGATTTCTGAGCCCACTGGCCCTATGACAGTTGTGATGACAGCTGTGATTGCCCATCTCGTGGCTGCTGATCCTGAAAACGGTATGGCGATGGCCTTTACCGTCGTCATGATGGCCGGTGTATTCCAAATTATTTTTGGCGCTTTGCGGCTTGGTAAATATGTCACGATGATGCCTTACACGGTGATATCGGGCTTTATGTCAGGTATCGGCATCATTCTGGTGATTTTGCAGCTAGCGCCATTTTTGGGTCAAGCGAGCCCTAGTGGCGGTGTTGTCGGTACGCTACAGGCTATTCCGGAACTGTTAGCCAATATTCAACCGGAAGAGACAATGCTGGCGGCTGTCTCTGTGGCCATTATTTTGTTCATGCCTGCTCGCCTGAAACGGTTGGTCCCTCCTCAACTAGTTGCATTAATAGGTGGCACAATTCTCTCATTAGTCTTATTTCCTGACTTAGACATTCGTCGCATTGGCGAGATTCCCATGGGTTTCCCGCAAATGCAGGTTCCCACCTTCAGTCCTGATCAGCTGCAACTCATGTTTGTTGATGCAGCCGTGCTTGGTATGTTGGGCTGTATTGATGCACTGTTGACTTCTGTCGTTGCTGATAGTCTTACTCGTACTGACCATAACTCTAATAAGGAATTGATTGGTCAAGGTATCGGGAACCTCGTATCGGGACTGTTCGGCGGTATTGCTGGTGCAGGGGCTACCATGGGGACCGTTGTGAATATCCAAACGGGTGGTCGTACAGCCCTTTCTGGCTTAACTCGTGCGTTTGTTCTACTGGTTGTTATTCTGGGTGCTGCGAATTTAGCTGCAACAATTCCCCTGGCGGTGCTTGCAGGTATTGCTCTCAAAGTCGGGATTGACATTATTGACTGGGGTTTTCTCAAACGAGCGCATCAGATCTCTGTCAAAGGTGCGCTGATTATGTATGGCGTTATTCTGCTGACGGTTTTGGTGGACTTGATTGCAGCTGTTGGTATTGGCGTGTTTGTCGCCAATATTCTCACTATTGACCGCATGAGTCAGCTCCGGTCTGAATCAGTTCGAGCAATTACTGATACGGATGATGCGATTCGGTTAAATTCTGAGGAAAAACGTTGGTTAGATGAGGGTAATGGTCGCGTACTGTTGTTCCAGCTCAGTGGTCCTATGATCTTTGGGGTTGCAAAAGCGATTTCCCGAGAGCATAACGCCATTGGTGAGTATGATGCAGTTGTTTTTGATGTGAACGATGTGCCTCACCTAGGCGTTACAGCATCTCTAGCATTAGAAAGTGCTATCGAAGAGGCTGTTGAAAAAGGTCGCTCTGTTTATATTGTAGGGGCTGCGGGCCAAACTAAGCGTCGTTTAGCGTCACTTAAGGTTTTTAATCTAGTGCCTGCCAACAATCTGTATACAGATCGTACTGAAGCGTTAAGACAAGCTGTTCTTCAAATCTATCCAACGTCCCCAGAGGTGACTGTGTCTGTGGATGCCTCTTCCAAAACCTGAAACCAAATCATATAAGGGCTATGCAACCTGTTTTTTGGCTGTTACTTGCTCTCGTCATGACTGCTTTAGGTTACCGCTTACGCCATCTTGATGAAGTTTATGCGCTCGCGCTCTATATCGTTGCCTTGCTGAGTGGTCTTTGGGGATTTTCCTTAGTGCCTAGTACGGTTCAACTGACAATGGGAGCTATTGCCATTGGTTGGTTACAAATGAGTGGTCGGCGTAATTAGAGGCTTGTTGTCGGCGAGTAATCCAGCTGTTTTGCTGGGTATTGAATCCAAGCTTTTGGTGAATACCCAGCAACCAACACCTTCAACTTACTATTTTTGCTATTTATCTTGGGAGAGTGCATATTTTTCATACTGAATTTAAGACAAAAACACTTTGAAACTATGAAGCAAAGAGGATTTACTCATGTTGTTCAATAACATGTCAGCGTTATCCCTGGATCAGTTGATAGACACGTGGCCATCAGCCCCATGGACATTTGCAGAAGTCTTGCCAGCTGAGTTCAGCCCCTTTATTTTGATGGGTGTGCTGCTGAGTTTGATAACAGTCTATGCCACTAGTAAGATTGGTGGTGAGCTATCAAAGCGCCTTGATTTACCTCCCGTATTAGGTGAATTGGTAGGAGGTGTTGTTGTTGGTATCTCTGCTCTACATCTGCTGATGTTTCCTGAAAATACCGCAACGGTTACAGATTCATTGATTGCTCAATTAGTGCAATGGATGGGTCATCTGGATGCGGATGCAGCAATGCGTGTCTTTGAGGGGCAGAGTGAAGTAATCTCAGTATTGGCAGAATTAGGTGTCATCGTTCTGCTATTTGAAATTGGCTTAGAGTCTGATTTACGTGAATTGAGTAAGGTCGGCTTTCAAGCTGCTGTGGTAGCTGTTGTCGGGGTAGTTGTTCCTTTTACCTTAGGCACCGTAGGCTTGGTATCGATTTTCCATGTTCCTGTTATTCCTGCCATTTTTGCGGGAGCAGCGCTAACTGCGACTAGCATTGGCATTACCTCTAAGGTTTTATCGGAGTTAGGCCACTTAAAGTCTAAAGAAGGTCAAATTATTGTTGGAGCCGCTGTCATTGATGATGTTTTAGGCATTATCGTCTTAGCGGTTGTGGCTAGCCTGGCTAAGACAGGTGAGGTAGATCTGCTAAATGTGGTTTATCTCATCATCAGTGCCAGTGGCTTTTTGCTAGGAGCTATTCTCCTCGGTAAGTTTTTCAATACAGGATTTGTTGCTATTGCTGATAAGTTGCAAACTCGTGGTGCATTGTTGATCCCTGCGTTTACGTTTGCTTTGGTAATGTCTTGTTTTGCTAGCGCTATACATCTAGAAGCCATCTTAGGTGCATTCGCAGCAGGTCTTGTGCTAGATGAAACTGACAAGCGCAAAGAGCTCGATCAGCAAATTATGCCGATTGCCGATATCCTGGTACCAATCTTTTTTGTTACTGTAGGTGCAAAAGCAGACCTGGGAGTTTTGAATCCTATGGTTGCTGAAAATCGGGCTGGTTTAATTATTGCCGCTTTCTTAATTGTGGTAGCTGTGGTAGGTAAGTTAGTCACCGGTTGGGCTGTGTTTGGTCAGCCTGGAATTAACCGTATGGCCATTGGTGTCGGCATGATTCCTCGTGGTGAAGTGGGTCTTGTCTTTGCTGGAATTGGATCTGCTAGTGGGGTATTGGATCGACCTTTGGAAGCAGCGATTATCATGATGGTAATCCTGACTACATTCTTAGCGCCTCCACTACTTCAGCTGACGCTGAAAGAATCTAATGTGGAGATGTCGTCTAGCGACGTGTTGCCAGCGACAGATTAAAGTCGCTAGTCAAATCCTCTGTTGCCGGGGACAGATTAAATATCCTGCCACTTCTGTTGTGCTCAATTGAAGTGACAGGATATTCCTCATAATCTGAATCAACCAGCTGTTTGTTTGATATATAAATCAATGATTGCTGTACTCGAAGCCTGTATTTTTGCCACAGTCATGGGTGGTTTCTTTGGAATTATTTTGAAGAAAAACCTCATGATGAAAATTCTCTCCATGGATGTGATGAGCACTGGTGTCATTTCCTGCTATGTGCTTGTGGCATCGCATCGCGGTTTGTTTACGCCCATCTTAGGATCTGGGGCTGGGACCGAATTGGGAGCAGACTCTGGGGCCTATGCGGATCCGGTGCCTCAAGCTGTGATTTTGACGGCTATTGTGATTGGCTTTTCGATTCAAGCATTGATGCTGGTCGGGGTGATGAAGCTGTCACGGGATAACCCGACTCTGGAGATTGCCGAGATTGAAAAGAGTAATACGCCATGATGATTTTAACGATTGCTTGGATTGCATTACCGCTCTTAATTGGATTTAGCATCTATCTTTTGCCCAAGTTAGATCGTTATCTGGCCATGGGTGTTGCGCTGGTTTCAATAGGCTATGGTTTGGCCTTATTCCAAATGCCAGATGCCCTCGATATAAGTCTATTAGACAACTTTGGTGTAACTCTTTTAGCGGATTCACTGAGTGGTTACTTTATTTTAGGAAATGCCCTGGTAACAGTTGCGGTGCTGCTCTATTGTTGGGAGCAAGAGAAATCGGCTTTCTTTTTTACGCAGATGATAATTTTGCACGGCAGTGTCAATGCCGTTTTCATCTGTGCTGATTTCATTAGTTTGTATGTAGCCTTAGAAGTCGTTGGTATTGCTGCCTTTTTGCTGATTGCCTATCCACGAACGGATCGTTCTATTTGGGTGGGCTTGCGCTACTTATTTGTCAGCAATACGGCCATGCTGTTTTATCTCATTGGAGCAGTGCTAGTGTATCAGGCGAATGGATCGTTCGCCTACACAGGGTTACAGACGTCTCCTGCAGATGCGATCGCACTTATCATGTTGGGCCTTTTAACTAAGGGCGGCATGTTTGTCTCGGGTTTATGGCTGCCGTTAACCCATTCCGAAGCCGCAACACCTGTCTCAGCAATACTATCTGGTGTAGTGGTCAATACAGGTGTTTATCCCTTGGCACGGTGTGCGCTGTTAGTCGATGATATTCAGCCGATTCTTCAATTATTTAGTATAGCTACAGCGCTTTTCGGTGTGGGCTACGCAATCTTTGAAAAAGACACAAAGCGAATGCTGGCATCCAGCACGATTTCTCAGCTAGGATTTGTTGTGGCTGCGCCAGCGGCATCAGGTTTCTATGCACTAAGCCATGGTTTAGCCAAGGCATTGCTTTTTTTAGTTGCAGGCAATTTACAAAGTCGCAGTTTTCAAGAATTGCGTCAGATGCCTATACAGTTTCCTGTGTGGGGTGTACTGACAGCCGCCAGTCTGTCTATTTCAGGTTTTCCGTTAATGGCTGGTTTCGGTGCTAAAGCGCTCACCTTAAAATTAATGGCACCTTGGCAAGCCACAGTACTTACCCTTGCAGCCATTGGTACAGCAGTTGCATTTGCCCGATTTATCTTTTTACCATTTGAAAAACTCGCCATCTCAGATAAGAAACCGTCCCGTGGATTTTGGTCAGCGACGATAGTGTTGTTGGGCGGCCTTATTGCAGCCAATAGTTTCTTTTTAGGGGGGTATACACTTCCTAATATTGTCAAAGCATTGCTGGTCATTATTGCAGGCTGGTTGATTTATTTCATATGTGTTAGAAGGCTTAAGTTTGAACTGCCCCGTGCTGCTGAACAATTTGAACATTTGATTGGTGCAATGAGCCTGATTTTAGTGTTGCTGTTTAGTATGGTGTTGGTGTAATGAGTATTCCAGATTTATTATTGCGACTGACGATTTGGTTTTTACTCACAGCCGATTTAAGTCCAGCAAACATTGCGATTGGACTCTTTGTTTCCTGGTTCATTCCTCATCGGTATACTGTTCCCGCTTCTTGGAATCGCTGGTTAAAAGAGTTGTTGCGAGTCTTCTGGGAAATTGTCTTAGCTATTCCCAAGGCTTATTTTGAAGCGTTTGAGATTATATTGCGTCCCCATGCAAAAGAGGTGATAACGCGAGAGCGTGTACGTCCTTTTCGGACACCTGGCTTGATTTTTCTCGATATCTTTTTAATCACGTTTACACCTAAAACAATTGTCCTTAAATGTCGTGAGGATGGCTGGTACGAGGTACATCAAGTTGAGCGGAGGAAACGCCCATGAACGGTATTTTATTAGCCATGATCGGTGCTTTGTTGATACCAATCTATGAAGCTTGGCAAGATGACGATATCTGGCAAAAAATGTTGGCATTTGCCAGCATTGCAACCAAAACATCCGTCATGATTCTGATGCTTTCTATCATACGTGATGACTGGATGATTGGTGTTGTTGGAGTCCTAATTTTAAGTGTTGGCAATGCTGCATTAATGTTGTTAGCTCATGTGCTGAGACGGGTGAATGAATCATGATAGATGCTGTTATTAATGTCATCAGCTATAGCTGTATTGTAATTGGTCTAATCTTTTGGTTTTGGGGCACATTACCGTTGCTGGGGCAGCGCTCCGTCCTCTTTAAGCTACATAGTTTGTCTGTCTCTGATACCCTTGGTTCAATGAGCATTATTGTGGGTCTCTTGCTCAAAATTCCGAGAGAATGGCCCTTGCTTTTGCTAGCACTGATTTCTCTGGCTCTTTGGAATACGGTGTTGGGTTATGTTCTGGCTTACTGCTCAAATGAGGGACGTTATGACTGAAGATATTTATACGGTTGCAATTCTTCTCCTACTGCCCATGACAGCCAGTATGTTGGTGTCACAAGTAAATCCATACAATGCGCTAGTGATTCGTGGCATCCTTGGTGCTGTTGCAGCCTTAGTCTATGCAATGTTTGGTGCGGCTGATGTTGCTCTGACCGAGGCTTTGGTTGGCACAATGTTATCAATTACGCTCTATGCAGTAGCGGTACGCTCCTCGATGAGTATGCGGCTAGGGGTGATTGAAGCCGCGAGTAGTGAATGTCCAGGCTATGAGGCCTTGTTATCTTCTTTACGCACTCATCTTCAAGAAAAGCATCTGAGATTGGAAGTGATTCCATTCACTCAGACTTCTACCCTACAGACAGCATTAGCCAATAAAGAAATTCATGCGGTTTTCATGGTGCCAAATTCCGAGAATTCTGATCAGCTAACGTCTCCTAATGGTGACTTGCAAATTCGTGTTCGTCGTCTGTATGAGATCTTGCAGGCTAAATTGTCTCATGAGTTAGTGAACCTCAGATTTGCTGATGTAGAAACCGCTAATTTATCCAGAGGGAAAGGACTATGAAGTGGATTTATGTGATTGCTGGAGTTGCTCTCTACATTAAGATGCTGGTTTTTCCTAATCCATCTACTGATATGGCTGAGGTTTCTATTGTTGAAGTGATCGTGCAAGATACGGGTGTGTCGAATGCGGTGTCAGGCATTATTTTTAGAAACCGCCTCTATGACACCATTTTTGAAGTTGTTGTTTTTACCCTAGCAATTATGGGGGCACGCTTTTTGCTAGCGAATGAACAGCCTTCCTGCACGATTTACCAATTTACCGATCACCCATCTGTAGTGTTGGCACGGTTAGGCGCAACGATTGCAGCCTTAGTGGGTATTGAGTTGGCAATTCGGGGACATTTGAGCCCCGGTGGAGGTTTTGCTGCTGGTGTTGCGGGTGGTACAGCAATTGGCCTTGTGGCGATTACCTCGTCACCAAAATGGATGGAGGATATTTATCAACGCTGGGGGGCTGCTATTTGGGAAAAGATAGCAGTGCTGATTTTTATTGTTTTAGCAGTGCTTTCGTTAGTCGGCATTGCTTTACCCAATGGCCAAGTCGGCACGTTAGTCAGTGGTGGCTGGATTCCACTGCTCAATATTTTAGTGGCGGTTAAAGTAGCTTTGGGGTCTTGGGCGGCTATTCTGACATTTATTCGTTATCGAGGATTGTTGTAGCTTGTTATGCTACGTTTTAAGTTTGAGTGGTAGAACTGCTTGACATACAAGTTGGCGCTTAGTTCTAGATACATCCATGCCTCTCAAACCGCAGTTCAAGAGGCATGGAGTGGAATGAATTGGAGGCAGTGAATGTAGATTCACTATGAGTACCCGCTCTACTGCTAATACGAGAGGGTTAACCCTCTAAGCTTCGACTTGAGAATGCGTCATAGCTATAGGCAGGAGTCCGAGTGCTGAAGCTAGTCTCACGTCCAGTGATAGTTTTAGCTAGGGCGTCGAAGGAATCAGAACGCCAGTTACGCTCATGAATGGGTTTAGATTGCTCGCCTAGGAAGTACGCTTGAGAGCCAATCAGTACAGCGGTTAGCCAACCTACGATCAAAAGTGCCAATACGATAGCCATATTTAATCTCCTGTTTGAAATGCTGATGATGTTGCTATGTAGAGCAACACCAGCCGGTCAATAAGTGCAAGCGTTGTCTTATGTAATTAACAGTAACGAAAATTATTAAGAAACGTCAACTGCGATTGACTAAATTGTCGGTGTGGCTATCAACACTATGCTTTATGACTATCACCCTTGATGCCAATGCTGTGTGTTCTAGGTAGAGACACTGGGTGTGGGGAGTAGAGTGTATTTTAGGCTACACGCTGTTTGATCAATTCAAACAGTGCTCTCATGCCCATGGCGTCCCCTCCCTCAGGGCGTCCGGGCAAACTCCGGAGGTTGTAACCCATAAAATCTACATGGATCCAGGCGATGTCTGGCTGAACGAATTCTTGTAAAAAGAGAGCTGCTGTAATGGAACCACCATAGGAGCCGCTGGCAATATTATTCATGTCAGCTACTGGACTATCTAGCATGGAGCGATAGGCCGTATGTAAAGGCAGATTCCAGAGTGGGTCGTCTATAGTTAGACCTGCATCAAGTAATGTTTTAGTGACCCCATCGTCGTTGCAGAAAAAGGCTGGCAGTTCAGTGCCAAGGGCAACACGGGCAGCACCGGTAAGGGTGGCACAGTCAATCAGTAAATCTGGGTCTTCGCTGCTAGCTTCCCATAAGGCATCGGCTAATATTAAGCGTCCTTCAGCATCTGTATTGCCTACTTCGATGGTTGTTCCTTTGCGGGATGTCAAAATATCCAAAGGGCGTAGGGCATTGCCCGCAATGCTATTTTCAACGGCTGCCACCAATACTCTGAGGTTGACCGGTAAGCCGATTTCCATAATCATCTGCGCTAGCCCTAGCACCTGGGCTGCTCCCCCCATGTCTTTTTTCATGAGGCGCATGCCAGTGGCTGATTTAACATCTAAGCCGCCACTGTCAAAGCAAACTCCTTTGCCTACCAGGGTGACTTTGGGGGCGTCTGGATTGCCCCAGCGTAGATCAATCAGGCGAGGCGCACGGGTGCTGGCTTTTCCAACGGCATAGATCATCGGGTAATTTTCGATGACTAAATCGCCACCTGCAATTACTTCTACTTTGGCTTCGTAGCGCTCAGCTAAGCTGCGGGTTGTTTCCTCAAGCTGATCAGGCCCCATATTGTTGGAGGGTGTGGTGATCAGATCGCGTACTAGATAGGTGGCTTCTGTTGCGGCTTTAACGTAGGTTAAATCTACATGATCAGGGGGGTGTAGTTTTGCAAGAATGCTGGTTTTGGTCAGTTTGTAGCGATCAAAGCTATAGCTGCCCAACTGCCAACCCAAATACAGTTTGGTCGCGTTAGCGATAGCTAACGCATTGCCCAAGGTGTATGTCCCTGCTGGCAATGTTTTGGGTAGACTTGCCAGGGTCCATATATCTATGGTGTCAGGACGCCCCACTAATACTTTGCCAATTTTGCCAGTGGCATCGGGAATTAAGCATACTTTGCCGGTTTGACCAGAAAATCCGGATGCCTGGCACCAGGCAGCACTATCAGGATGATCGGTCTGGAGCTCCTCTTCATTGACTAGGTAAATTGCGATCGCGTCTGCCAAGGGGGAACCTCCACACGTTCAAATATACTTATTCAGACGAGTTTAGTTTGCCTTATGGCTACTAGCAACGGTGTAGCACCTGAGCTTTATTTCAAGAAATACACCTTAAAATTATTTGTCTTCATGGCCACTCAAATAAAGCTTGCTTTTCTTCGACGCTCTGACGAACACAACAACTTTCCAGATGATCGTTCACGGGACCCATGGCCTGCATAAAGGCATAGGTGGTAGTCGGTCCAATAAATAACCAGCCCCGGTTCTTTTAAACCTTGCTTAACGCTAGAGATTCTGGCGTTTTACTCAGCTGAGATAGCGTTGCGTAGTCACACTGAAGCGGACGTTGAGTGGACTCATATTGCCAAAAGTTACGCGGCTAGTGAACCCCATTCATCAACACCAATAATTAGGCCCTCAGTCATATACGCCTAAGGTTGAACTACGTATTCTCCATCAATGGATTCAACTCTCCCTTGGTTCGCTAACGTTTGATAAATCATCGCTGCAACTTCGGCACGGGTAGCAGGCTGATTGGGATTGAGCATATCCAAGTTGGGGTAGTTAACGACAATATTGGCTTGGGTAGCCGCCGCCATTTTGTCAATTGCCCAACTTGGGATCTCTGCGGCATCGCTGTAGAGATTTACTATGGTTTGAGTGTCTGTGGGGATAGTGCTATTCAGCCCTGTAACTAAGGCCGTGAGGACCTGGGCACGGGGTACCGGTAGTGTAGGTTGGAAGCTTTCATCAGGGAAACCACTCATAAAGCCACCTTTTACGGCTTTGTCGATGGCTTCGGTTGCCCAATAGCCTTCCTCAACATCCAAGAATGCGATCGCGGCCTCTTGATCTTCTAGGGGGAATGCTTGAGCAATAGCACTCGCTAACTGTGCCCGTGTCACCGGTTGCTCAGGAGCAAACGTACCCTCAGAAATACCATCCAAGACTAGTCGCTCACTGAGAGCATCAATGTAGGGCTTAGCCCAATAATCGTCAGGCACATCCTGAAATTGAAGCGCCTCACGACTTGACTCCAAAGGCTCCTGGTTCGTTGGGGCAGCAGCCGTATCTGTTTGTGCAGGCTGCGCCGATTGTTGAGGCAGCTCCGTTGAGGCAGATGTCTGAGTGTCAGAACGCGACGGTACCGTTGTTGTCTGACTAATAACCCTATTGTTCAGAGAAGGACCCTTCAGAGAGGGACCCTCAACTGCTCTTTCTAGCGTCTGATTGCTATTACCAAGGACGCCAGCACTACCTGCACCAATATCCTCTACAGTGCCAAAGCCAATAACATTTCCATCAGTTTCAGCTTCCAGGCTACCATCAGTGTCCTCAGCTCGACCCAGTCGCTCTCCTGCGTCTAACGCACCCGCTACAGAAGGTGCACTATCGACATTAAAGAGTCCCGATTGCCCCAACAAGTTCACCCCGGATCGGGTCAACCCCCAAAATAATACGCTGCCCAATGTTAGAAATGCTACAAACAAAGCAATCAGTTCATCATAGTCAACTGAGCGACGACGATTATTATCAGTACCTGGGCCAGACGGAATTTGTGACACAGCAGACTCCTAATCCCTTAATAGAGGATTAATCAAAATATATTCCCGATATAAAGATAAATCAGAAAAGGATCGACTTAAGCGTTATTACTTACATTTCTAAATTATTCTTTCTATTAAGCTTTTGCGTAAGTGGTTATTTCTTGACAGTGAGCTACCATGGCTTGCTACTTTCTTGACTGATGATTTTACGATTTAGAAAGTCCAAATTAAAATCTACAGTGGGTCGTGCCAAGCGTCTACTGGCAATCGCTTTACCTGCTCTTGGTATGAGTGGCTGTGTGATGATGACCGGGCAAATCTCCACATTGCGCCCTGTGTCCGCCTTGGTGACGCACATCATGGCTAGAGCTACGGCGGTTGACGCTCTGATTAGTAGGGTTCATCAACGCTTGGATCTCCTACAGCCGTTAGAAAAAGAAGCCGTATCCATTGGCGGTTTAGGCCCAGTAAGACTGGGAATGTCTATTCAAGAGGCAGCTAATGCTGCCCAGGTTAGTTTTGTCGTGGCTCCGATGACCCAGTCAGAATTGTGCCAGTACTACTTACCAGAAGTTTATGATCCTGAAAAGGCAACCCGTGTCGCGTCGATTGATGGCATTGGCCTCATGGTGGTGAATGATCAAGTAATTCGAATTGATATTTGGTCGGGTAGTCCAATTAAAACCCTGAGTGGTCTTGGCATTGGTTCCACCATTGAAGAGATTGATGCCGTTTATGATGGACAGATAGACGTGACACCCCATCCATACACCGACGGCAGTTATGTCACACTAACCTCGGAGGCTGCTGGCAGTAACCTGTATAGCCTCGTCTTTGAAACCGATAAAGAAGGCCGAGTCACCCAGTTTCGCACTGGACAATTCCCTGCAGTCACATGGGCTGAAGGCTGTTCTTAAGCACATCATTATGGCTAATCTTGATAGACTCAGGGAGCAACAGTTCTTTGTTTCCCTGACCTATGGTGAATCGTCTTGCCCAAAGTCAAAGCCTCTACTTGCGTAAACACGCCGAAAATCCAATTGACTGGTGGCCTTGGTGCGATGAAGCGTTAGAGACAGCAAGGCGCGAAAATAAGCCAATTTTTCTGTCGGTGGGCTATTCTAGCTGCCATTGGTGCACGGTAATGGAAGGGGAAGCTTTTTCGGATAGTGAAATAGCTACCTATCTCAATGCCAACTTTCTGCCTATCAAGGTTGATCGTGAGGAGCGTCCCGATCTTGATAGCATTTATATGCAAGCCCTTCAGATGCTTGTAGGACAAGGAGGCTGGCCGCTCAATATTTTTCTATCTCCTGATGATTTAGTGCCCTTTTATGGAGGCACTTACTTCCCCGTTGAGCCTCGCTATGGTCGTCCTGGTTTTTTGAAACTGCTAGAGATTTTGCGCAATCTCTACGATACAGATCAGCCTAAAGTGGGTGCAGTCAAATCCCAGATTTTAGAAACGCTCCAGCAGTCAACGTTGTTGCCCGCAGACGACAACCTCAGCACAGAGTTGCTAGTCCGTGGATTGGCCACCAGTGCGAAAATCCTGATTCCATCGGGTCAAGGCACCAGTTTTCCCATGATTCCCTATGGGCTCAGTGCTTTACGTTCTATTCGTTGGGTGGAACCCACAGACGCGCTGAATCCTGAGGAAATTTGCC
This sequence comes from Leptolyngbya sp. PCC 7375, assembly GCF_000316115.1. Lineage (GTDB taxonomy): Bacteria > Cyanobacteriota > Cyanobacteriia > Phormidesmidales > Phormidesmidaceae > Leptothoe. The sequence continues at coordinate 4,117,084 of NZ_JH993797.1, read as the reverse complement.
TGCGTCGGGGAGTGGATATGGCCCTTGGGGGGATATATGACCATGTAGCTGGCGGTTTCCATCGCTACACCGTCGACCCAAATTGGACGGTGCCTCATTTTGAAAAAATGCTCTATGACAATGGTTTGATCATGGAGTACTTGGCAGATTTATGGAGTCAGGGACATCAGGAACCTGCCTTTGAGAGAGCGGTTGCCGGGACGGTTCAATGGCTAAAGCGCGAGATGTGGGCGGGGTATTTCTATGCCGCCCAAGATGCCGACAGTTTTGTCACCCCTAATGACGTTGAACCTGAAGAGGGGGCGTTTTATGTGTGGCGTGAGGCCGATCTGCGAGAACTTTTAACCGATGCGGAATTTGCTGACCTGAACGCCGACTTTTTTATTGCAACTGAAGGCAATTTTGAAGGTAATATCGTGCTCCAACGGCAGCAGCCTGGAGCGCTTAAGACAGAGACAGAGTCTGCCTTGAAAAAACTGTTTGCTGTGCGCTACGGTCAACCTGCCTTGGCGACCTTTGCACCAGCAATCGATGCTCATGCTGCCAAAAACTCGGCGTGGCCAGGTCGTATTCCCCCTGTCACTGATACCAAAATGATCGTCGCATGGAATAGCCTGATGATTTCTGGTTTAGCTCGTGCGGCTGCTGTCTTTAACCAGATGGAGTATCTAGACTTAGCGGTTGAAGCAGCTAAGTTTATTTTGGAAAACCAATGGGTAAATGGACGCTTTCATCGGTTGAATTACGATGGGGCCCCTGCTGTATTAGCTCAGGCGGAAGACTATGCCTTATTTATCAAGGCTCTGTTGGATATTCAGCAAGCTAGTCTTGGGTTGTCGAAGAGTACAGCAGCAGACTGGTTAGCCCATGCCAAGAACATTCAAGCTGAATTTGACCAATGGCTTTGGAGTGATGCCGCCAATGGGTATTACAACACGGCTAGCGATGTCAGTGAGAGTTTATTGATCAGAGAACGAAGCTATCAAGATAATGCAACGCCAGCAGCTAATGGTGTGGCTATTGCCAACCTAATGCGCTTATTCTTACTCACTGAAGATTTGACCTATTTAGATCATGCTGAAAAGGCTCTAAAGTCTTTTAGCATCGTTATGGATCAGGCGACTAGGGCTTGTCCAACCCTGTTTCAGGCCCTCGACTGGTATCGTCATCACACCCTGGTCAGAACGCATGCAGAGAATGTCACTAAACTATCGCGTCGTTACTTACCTACCGTTGTTTTAGTGCATCAAAATTTATCGGATGGAGAGGCCGGGTTAGTCTGTCGCGGTCTGTCATGTCGTAAGCCAGCAATGAGTGTTGAAGAAATGATGGAGCAGATTGTTATGAGTCAGCAAAGGGACAAAATTCGCTAGAGGGAACTATCTGCTGACTAAGGGAGGAAGTGCTTTATTGCTGGATGGGCTGCGATCGCAAACAAATTCCATCTTGAACCAGGGTATGCACCTGCCAGGTAGCATCTGTTTCAGGATAATCACTGCGGTAATGCCCACCGCGACTTTCAGTGCGAAACAGGGCGCTTTCAAGCACTAATTTGGCCACGGTTAATAGATTGCGAGTTTCTGTCCAAAGACGGAGTATTTCGAAATCTAGCTTTGCAGGGAGTGTATGATTTTCCTGTTCGTTCACACTGTTTACTATCTGTGTCAGCGGTAATGCGTCGAACTCGATTTTCCATTGCTCTAGCTGATCCAGTGCCGCATTCATTTGGTTGGCTTCACGGGCAATGCCTGCACTCTGCCACACCAATTGCCCAATGGCTGTTCGATGTTGCTGGAGCCAACTAGCAACATCATCTAAATCTGGGGGCGTGGTTAATTCAGCACTAGCAGCACTATCGTTTTGAGATAAATCTGTTAGCGGTTGTGGTGTAATGTCCTTCAGCTGTGCTCCAAATACCAAACATTCCAGTAATGAATTGCTGGCTAATCGATTAGCACCATGCACACCAGTGCTGGCATTTTCACCAACGGCATAGAGGCGAGGTATGGTCGTTTGACTACCAAGGTTAGTGATAATTCCGCCCATCCAGTAGTGGGCTGCAGGTGAGACGGGAATCGGAGTTTCAAAGACATTAATACCTGCCCATTTTTGACATTTGCGAATGATATTGGGAAACCGATGTTTCACTCGCTCTGGGGCAATCACCCTCAGATCCAGATACACCACAGACTCATCTGGGTTTTTCTGAAGATGATTAAAAATAGCTCGACTGACCACATCTCTGGGGGCTAATTCGCCGTCAGGATGATAGTCAAAGGCAAACCGACGGCCATTAATATCAATCAAATGTGCGCCTTCTCCCCTGACAGCCTCACTAATGAGAAAGCGAGGAGCCCCTGCTTGGGTTAAGGCTGTGGGATGAAATTGCATAAATTCCAAATCCCGTAGAGTGGCTCCCGCTCGCCAGGCCATGGCCACACCATCCCCTGTGCTGGCAATGGGATTAGTCGTTTGTGAATAGATTTGGCCACCGCCACCTGTGGCTAGAACAACGGCGTTAGCCTTTACCAATTTTAGTTGTTGACTATGGACCAGCTGTACACCAAGGCATTCTCCCTGATGCATCCATAGGTCTAATGCTAGGGCTTGGTTAAAGACGTGGATATTTGGTCGTTGGAGTACTTGATCTGCCAGTGTGGTGACTACGGCTCGTCCAGTGGTATCGGCGGCATGTAACACTCGACGCCGAGAATGGGCCGCCTCCAGGGTCATTGCTAGCTGCTCGCCTTTGCGATCAAATGCCACACCCATGTGGGTCAGGTTCTGAATACATTCCCCTGCATGTCTAACTAGCACGTCTACGGCTTGGCGCTCGCATAAACCAACGCCAGCTTTGAGGGTATCGGCAATGTGGAGTTCTGGGGCATCGTCAGGTGCGATCGCAGCGGCAATGCCTCCCTGTGCCCAGTCGCTGGCGGAGATGGACAGCGTATCTTTTGTGATTAAGCCTACTTGAAGCGTTGCGGGTAAACAAAGGGCTGAATACAGGCCAGCAGCTCCACCACCGACGACTAAAACATCAAACTGTGATGGCAACGCAGCATAGGAAGAAGAGGAGTGCACCAATAAAAATTGCTCCTGACAGAGGGATTAAACCACTCTATCAAGAGCAATGATAGATAAAGACAATACCAGGGAATTGAAATTTTGAGATTTACCCAATATTCAATTCTGGGAATGCTTGCTTACTTGTAAGCACCATTGTTGTAACGGTCGTCACCTTCCACTAGAGCAGGGTTAGGTGGAGAGATAGTAAATATGTCCATGTTCTCTTGAATCCGTGATTTCTCAACATCACTAAGTCCAGGGATTTCTAAGATATCCTCCAGGTTCTCGTAGGGAGCATTCCGAATGATTTTGCTTGCAATCGTCGGAAATAGGCCCCGATACTTCCTAAACGCTGCAACGTTAGTGTTATTCACATCAAGCTTATAGCTATACTCTGTAGCCAGCTTGTCATCCACTGCGTTGCGAGGTAAGTTAGCTTCTGCCAGAAACACCGTACCGCCATTCAACATATTGGCTACTGCGGGCTGAGCATCGCTCACTAAAGTACCAAATACCAGTCCAAGCGCCATTAATAGGCCAAAGAATTGTTTCATCTCTCCGCCGGATTTATTTAAATCTCATACACAGCATTAATGAGCAGCCTATCACTTTCGCTGTGCCAATGTTGAGTAATGGTGATAATCCTTTGCGGACCGTTACGCAAATGCTCACCTGAGCCCTAATTTAGGATGACTGCACAGACGAGGATTTTATTGGCACTGAGGATTTGCGATCGTAACTGATCAAAAATCTATCCAAGTCTGAAAACGTGCATGCATAGGTCGTCAACGGTTTGTCATAACCCTTTAACAAAGCTGAATAGCGCTTAAATGTTTGTTCGTTGGCTCCCAGCTTACTCAAGTACTTATAAGTTTCTGCCCCCAGCGCTACATCCAGGCCTAGCTGCTTGGTGGAGCTTTCAAAGCGGAAGGCTGCATTGACGGTGTCGCCTAGGGCTGTGTAGTCAGGACGGTCTCCTGTACCTGTATTACCTACGACTGCATAGCCAGTGTTAACACCAGCTCCCACCCGTAACGGGAAAGGGAGGGGAAATTGCTTATGAAGCTGACGTGTCATGTCATTCAGTGCACTAATGGCACGGCTGATTTTCAACATTTCCTCAGCTTCTACCGCCTGGGTGCCATGAATCCAAACGGCCATCACAGCATCACCAATGTATTTATCGACCCAACTACCGTACTCGCCAATGATGTTGCCAGCATGACGGAACCAGGTGCCGATGACTTCTGATAAAATCTTTTCATCGATCTGCCGGGTCATGACTGTGAAGTCTCGGATATCGACCACCATGACCGAAATCAAACGACGCACATGCAGTGTAGCGGTTGCTGTAGAGTCGTGTGAGCTCAGTGAGTTATTACTATTGGTGTTAACTGGTTCTGGTGCAGGACAATAGAATTGTAATTCAGTCTGCCCAAAGGTTAGAGCATCTCCATTCCGTAGGGTAACTGGCACACTGACTCGGCGGCCATTCACAAATGAGCCATTGCGACTACCTAAGTCGATCAAATAGAACTCTCCGCTTTCCATAAATTGCAGCATTGCATGGTTGCGGGAAATCCAGCGATCGGGCAGAACAAAATTATTATCGTCGCTGCGGCCAATAGTCCAACAACTATTGCCCATCAACGATAAGTGACGTTGACCTGAGTCTGTCTTTAGGACCAGGTAAGGTCCAACTTGAGGGGTCTTTTCAGGGAATAACACTATACCTCGACGCTTCGAGTCAGCTATGTCCTATACCTTAACGCTACTGCTCCTAACAGCACTATAGCCTTTGTGCTTATTTATTATGCATTACATACACAATACTGCTGATCCTTAGGATTCATGGTCAAAGCTTCATACGTTATCCAGAGCTTTAACGCTAAGGCTAATTTTTCTAAGTCCCCACCAGGTGCCTAGATTCGAATAATCTTGCTTATTTGTCAAGAAAGTCATGCTGTTTAGCGGTAAGGCTCTTGCAGACAAGCTTATTGGGCCTCTTGCTTACTTATGCCAGGATCGCCGCAAGTAGGAATAGCGCATCTACCAGAATTGTGCTTAGTACTGCTCCAGCGAATGCCCACCAATGGGTTTGGTTAGATTTGAGTGCTAGGGTGCCAACACAGATAAGTGCTATGAGCAATGCTAACGCCCTGGCGACAGCAATAGGGTTTTCAATCTGTAGTAGAGCTGCCTGCAACACATTACCCGCCGCTGTGGGTTCCACTGTCATGACTTGTCGCCAATAGGGAATTAGATTGACCCAGTAGAAATAAAGATCCGTAATCGCAGTACCCAGTAAAGACCCTACATAAAAATAACTGCCAATCTTAAGGCGAGTCTGGCTGATTAAAATAATGACGATGGGTAACCCAATGGCTTCAACGGGTAAGTGGACATAGGGATTTTCCCTTAGCCATCCCCAGTAAAGGCTGCCAGCGAGCCATGTCCAGGAAAACCCAATGGCCAAGTCTCCCCACAGTTTGTACGTGTGCTGACGCAGGGCATAGAGCCCACCGAATAGCCAAATAAAGGTCATTAATAAGCTCACCCAAGGCTGAAACCGCACAAGGGGGGCTTGAAAAAAAACGGGCACACTGACCAAGAAAGCAGATGCTAGGAATGCAGGTAACCGATGAGCTGCATTCTCATCAGAACGTAGCGTTAGTTGCTCAGTAAGTTGGGGTTGAGGCGAAGTTTCGGATAACAATACTTCCTGATGAATTCAATTGAATTCTGAGAGAGGTTAATTATTGTTAACATAACATGTCAATTGAGTCACTCAGGAACCGTAGCCTCGTAAATGGCGACCTAGATAATATTGCAGTATGTAAATTTTTCGGGAGAACCCAATTAAAAATTGCTGATAAAGGATTTTCAGTGCTGATTTGTCTTGTCAGCATGTACCTTAGCGAGCATTGGATAGATCTTTGCTAAACTTCAGATTTTCTTTGGGTTGCTGCTTAGTTGAGGATCATGCTTCAGTCTATAAGCGGTTTGTCTGTTGATTCATACATCCGGCTGCCTGCCGAGAGTTTTGTGGTGCACCCATACCGACATTCTTAATTTCAGTGCAGTTGGATTCTAAAGCGCTGATATGGCGCATCAGTAAAAGCTTGCCGAGGTAGTCCGGATGTAGTTGTGAATGGTTCGTGTCCTTTAGGAGTGGTCTGCGCTAGACCTAATTGATAAAGTTCGAGCTTTGGAGCATTTTTCATGTTTGTTTGCCAATTATTTGAGCTTTTGGCCCAAGCACCTACGAGTCAAGCAGCGCAAATTAATCTGTTTCAAGCCATTGTGATTGGCATTGTGCAGGGACTGACGGAGTTTTTGCCGATTAGTAGTACCGCTCACGTCAAAATTGTGCCTGTAACGCTAGGTTGGGGCGATCCTGGTGTGGCATTTACGGCTGTGATTCAGCTTGGTAGTTTAGCTGCAATCTTGTGGTATTTCTGGGATGATTTGACCAAAGTGACTCGCAATACGATCAAGGCGGCCATTGCAAAGCGCTATCAGTCTTCAGATTTTCGTTTGGGGTTAGGTATAATTCTGGGCTCGATTCCGATCGTATTGTGTGGCCTAATCATCAAGCTGTTTTTTGAAACGCAGTATGAGACGTCAGTGATTCGGAGTACCCAAGCGATCGCAATTACATCTATTGTGATGGCCGTCCTTTTGGGCATTGCTGAAAAGGTAGGCTCTCGTAAGCGCAAGTTTGAGAAGTTAGACCTCTGGGATGGTGTTGGCGTTGGCATAGGTCAGGCCCTGGCGCTGGTTCCTGGTGTATCTCGTTCAGGTTCAACGCTAACAGCCGGTTTGTTTTTAGGTCTGGAGCGAGATACGGCAGCACGCTTTTCGTTTTTGCTAGGGACACCAGCTATTTTGCTGTCTGGTCTAGTAGAACTTAAGGGTTTGCTGGATGAGATGGCGACAGTGGGCGATGCGAGTTTGGTGCCTCTGGTCGGTGGCTTGATTGCGGCGGTGATTTCTTCGTATCTTGCGATCGCATGGCTAATTCAATTTCTAAGGCGCAATAGTACCTGGGTTTTTGTTTGGTATCGCCTGGCCTTTGGCGTCGCTATTTTAATTGGATTAGCTACTAAGACTATTCAAAACGTTTAGGGCGTTTTTGCTTTTATTTATTCCCACAATAGGGGGTTTCCCTAAGTATTATGGATTAATTGTCTAGCCCGATGGTTTATGCGTAGTGCGTCTATCCAACCGGCTGTCGTTACCAGTGTTCTCAGTGATTCTATTGCTGAAGCTATTGGCTTTGAGCCTGGCGATCGGTTGGTTTCGATCAATGGTGATCGTCCCCGTGATTTAATTGACTATCGATTTCTTTGCTCGGATGAATGGTTGACCCTGGAAGTATTAGACGCCGCCGGGGATATCCACACCGTTGAGATTGAAAAGGAGTATGACGAAGATCTGGGCCTGGAATTTGAAAGTGCTCTCTTTGACAACCTGATCCAGTGCAATAATCGTTGCCCTTTTTGTTTTATTGACCAGCAACCTCCTGGTAAGCGAGACACTTTATACCTGAAAGATGACGATTATCGTCTTAGCTTTCTGTACGGTAGTTATCTGACACTGACCAATCTGCCTCCCTCAGAATGGGACCGGATTGCACGTTTGCGTTTGTCTCCGTTGTACGTTTCGGTACATGCCACCGAACCAGAACTGCGTCAGCGCTTACTGAAGAATTCTCGTGCTGGCTTACTTTTAGAGCAACTCAAATGGTTTCAAGAGAACCGTCTACAAATCCACGCACAAGTGGTTGTTTGTCCTGGCATTAATGATGGTCCACATTTAGAGCGCACGTTGCGTGATTTAGCTCAATTTCATGTTGGTGATACCCCTGCTGTTGCTTCAGCCGCTGTTGTTCCAGTTGGGCTTACTCGGTTTCGTCCAACAGAAGACGAGCTCATCCCTGTCAACACCGCTAAAGCTAATGAGGTGATTGAGCAGGTCACACAGCTACAGTCTGAATTCAAAGACACCTTTGGCTCTACATTTGCCTGGCTGGCAGACGAATGGTTTTTAATTGCACGACGTAGCTTGCCCCCAGAGTCTCACTATGAGGCCTATCCCCAAATTGGCAACGGTGTAGGGTCTATTCGTTTATTTCTGAAGCAGTTTGAGGCAGCAGCTCAGAAATTGCCTGAATCTATCAATACCTCTAAACATCTAACCTGGGTGGTTGGTAACGCTGTTGAAAAGGCGTTTGAGCCCATTTTAGAACGAATCAACCAGGTAAGGGGGCTAACAGTTACTATGGCGGCTCTAAACAGTGAGTATTGGGGGCAGGAGATTACTGTTACTGGCTTACTGACGGGTTACGATATTTTAGGAAAGCTAAAGGAACGCAACTTAGGTGATGGAGTGTTACTGCCGTCTTTGATGTTGAAGCGGGGACAGCATGCTACACCTGAGAACACATATTTCCTAGATGATCTGTCCTTATCGGAGCTAAGTCATCATCTTCAGTGTCCTGTCTGGCCAGTGGACGATATTACCGAGTTATTAGCGGCCTGTGCCACGTCAGATTGCACCGATTAGCTCTAAGCTTTAATTCTCTCAATTATGACGATTGTCAGCTTGTAAGTCTGATTCAATTGCTATTGAATGAGAATTTTTTAATGAATGGGCGGCCTTGGGCTCGATTGCTTGTATATCTGTGTAAGCTGCTTGAAAAACGAGCTTGTGTACGAATTTACTAAATTTATTAGCTACCAACTGACGCAAACACTATGGGATACATCAACCACTCGCTTTTGATCCGCATAGCTGTGCTTGGAGGCGCATTGTCCCTACTGCCTCTTCCAGCGCACGCTAAGGTCTTAATTGATGATGATCCAAGTAGTACCTCGCTGCCTTTGATCACAGCTCAGTTAGATGTGAAGGAGACTGAATTAAGTAGCGGTAATCATGCCGATTCTTTCCCAGATATGCTAGCTCCTGTTGTTATGGCAAGTGCAGCATCACCGACGTTTTCAGCAAAGTCGTCAAGGGCTAATGGAATCGCTTTACCGCCAGAGCTGACCCAAATGTCTCAACTGCCTGAGTTGTCTGGGCAGGACGAATCTGAGGAAGAGGTTGCTCCGGATACGATTCCGTCTACTGATGAGACAGATCCTACAGACCCCGCAGCTTTAGATGAAGAACCCGCAGATCTAGATAGTGATGGAGCTGAGCAGCCATCTGCGGTCGATAGTGAAGAAATTGTGCCAGCAACTGGTCAGGCCGAATCTACATCTAGTGATGATTTGCTGGATGAAAGTAATTTGCCACCTACAGAATTGCTTGCAGACCCTAATCCGTTAACTGTACCTACGTTAGAGTCGGAAGTATTGCTGCAAGAAGGTGACGAGCAAACAATTTCGCTGGAAGAAGCGATTGAGCTTGCTTACTTTAATAATCAAGATTTGCAAGCGTCTTTGTTAGAGCTGGAGCAGGCTGAGGCAACTCTGGCGGAAGCGCGGGCTGCTTTTTCTCCTACCGTGAGCACGTCGGCAGATGTGACGGCCCAAGAGTCGGATTCGCAAACAATCTTTGGGACTACGGTGGGGGAGGATGAGCTTGATACCACTCTCAATGCATCAGTGCAGGTGAACTATGATCTATTCACATCAGGCCAGCGAGTTGCTTCAGTGCGAGCCGCAAAAGAGCAAGTCCGTTTGAATGAGCTGGAAGTTGATCGTCGTCGCGAAGAGCTTCGTCTTCAAACTACCAGTCTTTACTATGATTTGCAGGAAAGTGGTGAACAGATTCGCATTAACAGGTCCTTTGAGGAAGAAGCACAGCGGAACCAGCGGGATAATGAACTGCGTCGCCAAGCGGGTGTAGGTACCCGCTTTGATGTGCTGCGGGCAGATGTGCAGTTAGCCAATGCTCAACAGGCACTGATTCAATCCCAAGCAGATCAGCGCATTGCTCGGCGTAACCTGGCGCGTCTGCTGAATGTCCCCTCGACTGTGAATATTAATGCTACACCGGTACCTGCCCCAGATAATTGGGAAGATACCTATGAGCGCTGGAGTTTAACGCTAGAGGATAGTATTCTGCTTGCGTTCCAGGGCCGTGTGGAATTAGAGCAGCAGTTAGCGCAACGGGAAATTAGCACTCAGCAAGCTCGCGCAGCTCGCGCAGCGGTTCGCCCACAGGTGAGTTTGTTTGCTAACTATAGTTGGAGCGATCTGTTGGATGACTCGTCGGATAACTATAGCTTTGGGGCGCAGTTTAACTGGCTACTGGTGGATGGCGGTGCCGCTCGAGCCCGAGCTCGTCAACAAGAAGCCAATGCTGATATTGCTGAAGAACGGTTTTCAGAACAGCTGGATCAAATCCGTTTTGAAGTGGAGCAGGCCTATTTCACGCTACGTTCTAATGAAGAAAATGTGAGAACGGCTAGAACGGCGATCACTCAGGCTACTACGGCCCTGGAATTGGCTAATTTACGTCTTGATGCAGGTGTGGGGACACAGCTAGATGTGCTGACAGCCCAGTCTGAATTGACTGAAGCTGAAGGTAACTGGGTCAGTGCAGCCTTAGGATATAACCGAGCGCTCGCCTCATTACAGAGAGCGGTTAGCAACTTGCGTTCTACGCTATAGCGGTTAGGGGAGTTTTAACAGCTCCAAGATATAGCAAGCTGCTGAATGCATATCTCCAAAAGAGAAGTGGCGCTGAGCTATATTTAACCAAGCACCAGTGCAGCAAACCCCTTCACTTTGAACGGACATTCCTAAGCTATTCAACTAAGTTGGATAGCTTAGCTGTTCGGGCATTGAGAGCTTGGAATTGTCTGTGGTTGATATCTCACTGCCACATAATTTCTCAATGGCTTGATCAGCGGTCATGAGCCGTTTCAGAACAACTTGGCCAATTGGGTTGCCAGTCTCATCTTCAGGCAAGACTTCAACCATGAGTACATCCTCTTCGACTTGATATAACCATAGCTTTTCTGTGGCTTCTTCGATGTAAAGCCCTAGCTTGTTGATAATTGGTTTGCGCTGCCAGGCAATTTCATTCCAAAGGCCGCCAAACTCCCATACTCTGCCAGTTGTCCAGCCGTCGGACAGAAAGAAATATTTCACAGATCCTGCGTAAGGTCAAAGGTTTAATGGCATTATCTCTGGTCGGGTTGTTTTTGACACGGGATCGCTAAAATCTTGATGCTTTCTTATGGTAAGGACGGAAAAAGAAGCTGATTTTGAGTTCTGTCCGGACGTCAGGAGGGATGACATGGACAGTTAGCTGGTAGATGCACCCTGATGTCTAACTCCTGAGCCCTTCTGGGACTTGGGAGCTTTTTTTTGCTAATTAATGCTGCTACTTCTTACCAAATAATGAGGGCTAGGTTGCTAATAAAACTTGATTCTATTTTGTCCGGTAGCGGAGAAGAATAGTATTAACAGTTAGCTGATAGATATACCCTGATGCCTAACCTATGAATCCTTGTGAGGCTTAGGAGTTTATTTTTGATCAACTCAATTGCTTAATGAGATATGACGTTTAAAAAAGAAGATTCAGTTGTAAATGCAATTTGATTTTGTTCTGTCCGGAAGTGGGGAGTAATGGCATGGACAGTTAGCTGGTAGATGCACCCTGATGTCTGACTCCTAAGCCCTTCTGGGGTTTGGGAGTTTTTTTTATTGCCTGGAATCTAGATTTTAGTGCTATCAATTGATCAAAGATGGATCCAAATTTCTACTACTTAAGTTGTAAATAAAAATTGATCTTTATTCTGTCCGGAAGTGGGGAGTAATGGCATGGACAGTTAACTGGTAGATGCACCCTGATGTCTGACTCCTAAGCCCTTTTTGGGCCTGGGAGTTTTTTTTGCTAATTTTTTAGCAGCGAAATGTTAGCACTATTATTTGTGCTCAAATTTTGAGGCCTCACTGGTAAATAAAGCTGATTTTTTATTCTGTCCGGAAGTCGGTAGGAATTGTGTGGACAGTTAGTTGGTAGATGCACCCTGATGTCTGACTCCTGAGCCCTTTTGGGGCTTGGGAGTTTTTTGTAAATTGGCTGATAGCCACGGAGTATCGAGATTGCCTAATGGGTAGGTTGAGTCTGTGATAGGCTAACCCCTTAATAGGATTTTGGCGTTTCTGATCCTCGGGCACAGCAACTTTTTAGCCTTACGTAAATAGCGGTCGTTGTAGCTCGGTTTATTGGTAAATCAGTAACGTCCTTTTGAGCTAAAAAGGAGCCTCACTTAATGGCAAAGATGCGCGTAGGCTTATTGTTTGGTGGATGCTCAGGTGAGCACGAAGTGTCTATTTTCTCAGCCCAAGCAATTGCTCGAGGGCTAGAGCTGAAAAGTAATGCTGAGAAGTATGACGTGGTGCCGGTTTACATTCGTAAGGATGGCGCTTGGGTGATGAATGCCTACGATGTTCTGAAGTCGGGTAGTCCACTACTAGTAGCTGATGATCAAGAAGTTTTAGCAACGGAGCGTATACCGACACAGGTAGCCGATATTGATATTTGGTTTCCTGTACTCCATGGACCCAATGGTGAAGATGGTACGATTCAGGGCCTATTTGAATTGATGCAAATGCCCTATGTCGGTTGTGGCGTTTTAGCGTCAGCTGTGGGTATGGACAAACTCGCCATGAAGTCTGCGTTTGCTCAAGTGGGGTTGCCTCAGGTGAAGTATATGGAAGTTTTGCGATCGCAAGTCTATTCCAACCCCTGTGTTTTCCCAAAGCTGTGCGACGATATCGAGCTTACTCTGGGGTATCCATGTTTTGTTAAGCCTGCCAACTTGGGGTCGTCCGTCGGTATTGCTAAAGTAAAAGATCGCCAAGATCTAGAAGCGGCTCTGGATAATGCGGCCAGCTATGACCGTCGCATCATTGTTGAGGCGGGTGTTGTAGCCCGTGAAGTTGAATGTGCCATTTTGGGAAATGACAATCCGAAAGCCTCGGTCATTGGTGAAATTAGCTTTGAGGCAGATTTCTACGACTATGAAACAAAATACACTAGCGGCCAGGCTGATTTAGCCATTCCTGCATCGCTGCCAGCCGATATTGTTACAGCGATTCAAGAACAGGCCGTGAAAGCGTTCCAGGCAATTGATGGTGCCGGTCTATCGCGGGTAGATTTTTTCTATCTTGAAGACACAGGCGAAGTCTTGATCAATGAAATCAATACGTTTCCAGGATTTACAGCTACCAGCATGTACCCCATGTTATGGAAAGCTGCCGGTGTGGAGTTTGATCAGTTGGTTGATCGATTAATTCAGTTGGGTTTAGAGCGCACAGCGCGTAAATCCTAGAGCGATCCCGCCCTATAAGCTTTCTAAAAATACGAGTAGGTCGGCCATATCCTGAGTATTTGGTTGAAACTGTGGCATAGGTGGAGTTTTACCACTAATAACCTGCTGGATGAGTGCTACCTGTGATTTACGCTCAGAGACATGCTGTAAATCTGGTCCAACTTCGCCAGTTCCTTCTAATCCATGGCAGGTGGCACAATTTTGCCAAAATAACTGTTGCCCACGTTCGAGATCTCCTGTGGAGGCTAAGACGTCATGTACGTAGGGATCGGATACTTGTACCCTATGAATTCCCCAAATAATCAAAATGACGCACAATAAAATTGTTGTTGCCGCCAATACAAACTGGACCAACAGCCGATTGTCCGAGTTGGCTACGGTTGTCTGGGGAAGAGATGGGCTATCGACTGTTTTTTGGGTCACAAGCAGAACGTAACACTTTGTCATTACGCATATGATACATACTTTAAAGTTTTCTCAGGAGCCAGTGCAAGTTGTTTTGACTGGAAAATGAGAATCAAATCTATAGCTTTGATTAAGCTATAGATTTATCAAGCTTAATCTTGGACATTTACCAGCAGACATCTTCACGGGATCTGGCTAGACATGACCAAGGGACTAGGATCAATTAAGGGAATGTCTTAATATAAAGGTAGAAGAAGTAATGTGTAGTGCTGCTTCTATGAGCTCTGTAAGTCATTGAGGAAATACGGCGTGATTGAACCTTTGCTGTTAGGAATTGTTTTGGGCCTAATTCCGGTAACGTTGGCCGGTTTGTTTGTAGCGGCTTATATGCAGTATCGCCGTGGTGATCAGCTCAACTTTTAGATTTTGATTGGTAAGAACTTTTGCGGAGCCAGCGTTTCTACAAACGCTGGCTTTTTTCGTTCAGGCTTTTGCGACTAGGTTAGCGGCTAGGCGTGCAGTTCCATAGGCGGCTTCACTGTGTAGCGAAGGAACCAGGGGAATGCCTAAGGCTTTTGCCCTTAATGTTTGCCAAGTCAGGTTTTGTGCTCCTCCTCCCGCCGTATAAATGCGGTGTACTGGACCTCCACCCAGGGTAATCAGCTTTTGATAGCCTAAGGCTTCGATGTGAGCCATGCTTTCTAATAATCCGTGGAGAAACCGTACCGGATCGCTGGGACGGGGAGTCAAGCGAGGTGGCAGGTGAGGATCGCTGATGGGGAATCGTTCCCCATCGGTGAGTAATGGATAGTAGTCAAGTCCACTAGGGAGTTCGGTGTGAATACGTTGGCTGATTGAGCCAAGTTCGTCATCACTAAAGTATTGACGTAATACGGCTCCCCCTGTATTGGATGCACCTCCCACTAACCATTGTTGGCCGAGCCGATGGCTGTATACACCACTTTGGGCGTCATTAATGGCAACGGGGCTTAACAGTTTAATCACCAGCGTAGAGCCAAGGGAGGTTACAGCGTCTCCTGGGGTGCTGGCACCACTAGCTAAAAAGGCGGCAATACTGTCAGTAGTGCCCGCTTTGATCATGCAGTTTTTCGACAGGTTAAACCGCTGAGTAAGTTGAGGCTGAATGGGGGCGATCGCACCCCCAGGCGCTAAAACGTTGGGTAACCATGGACTGATCTCTACGCCCAGTAGCCAGTCGGGATAACTGAGAGTCTGTGGGTCATAGCCTAGCTTGAGAGCATTGTTATAGTCGCTGATACCCGGTTGACCATGGAGCAGACTACTGAGCCAATCTGCTTGATGCACCAGGTAACGAGCATTGGCCAGGGTATTAGCCGGTAAATTATTTTTCCACCATAGGGCTTTGGTCAGGCTGGAGGTGGTGCTGTGGGCTGGGCTATGGGTAGGTGCAATGGCAGGAGTACCACCACGAGTATCGTTGTAGAGCAATGGCGGCACTAGGGGGATATGGTTGCGATCGCACAGGAGAACAGTGGCCGAGGTGCCATCAATTGCGATCGCTTTCGTTTGTTGGCGAATAGCCTGGGGGATTTGGTCAATCAACGCCCATAGTGTTTGCTCCCATCCCTTCGCATTTGGCTCTGGAGTAGGATACTGACAGCGACCTTCGCCGACAATCTGCCCATCGGCATTGATTGCGATCACCCGTGCGCCCGAGGTGCCAAAGTCAATTCCTAGGTAGTTCATAAGCACGCAAAAAAAGAGGTACCCGAATGAGCACCTCTTTTCAAAACTATTGATCTTAGGTGGAATTAAACGCTCACTTCACCCAACTCACGGCTTAAATGATCAAAGGGAGCATCCACAAATGAAGTGTCACTAATGCCCTGGTCAGTTAGTTGCTCCTTCAGGACATCTTTCATGATTTGAATACCAATGACCGTTGGTCCAACGGGCACTTCCAAGGAGTTGTAAGTTTCACGCAGACCGTTGAGAACGCGCTCAGTGAGGACATCACAATTACCGGCTACCAGCGCATAGCTGCTGTAGCGCAGGTAATAATCCAAGTCGCGTAAGCAAGCGGCATAGCGCCTGGTGGTGTAAGCATTGCCGCCGGGGCGAATCAATTCAGGTATCCGCTCAAACAGTGCAGCTCCTGTCGCCTTTACCAGACCAGATGCATTTGCACTGATATAAGCAGCGGCTTTAACCCGATCAGAGCCACTGTCAAAATAACTCTTTAGAGAATCGAGGGCGTCGCGATCGAGGTACCGACCTGTAATGTCGTAGGTGCTGATTAAACCCGTCACCGTATCCCGCATGAAACCTTTCTCCCAGTGCGATTAATGTGCGACTCAAAAACTAGAGCAAGAACTTGTAACCAAGCTTGGAGTGAAAGTCCTCATACAGACCATGGTATGACCCAAATATGAGAACAAGCGTAAGAGCTATCCGACCGCTTGTTAAGGTAGTTACAAGTGCCTTGCCGCTGCCATGTAAATCCTGAAACCCGTTCAGCGACAACGATTACCGACACTTGAGTACCAAAATTTAGTCTACCACGGTGGATTAAACCCCAGGCAATCGACTCAATGGAGAAGTGGATTGACCTGCGTATTTTTTACAATCCGCAATCTTTCGCAACATTCCATGGCATGCTTAGACACCATTTTAGGGGCATCTGAATAACTCTGATGTCAGTTCACCTCTCAAAAATGAGATGGAAACATCCCAATTTTCCATGGGTTTGCTTGAGAAAACTTAAATTTGTAACAAAAGATACAATTGCTCGGTATTACAGTTCTTAGGATTATCCATGCCTGGTTAAAGCATGCATTAGTGCGTACTTTAACCCAGTAGATCTGTTTATGGGTGTTACTAAACCTTTGGATCATAGCCAGGTTCAGAGGTCGTATGGGGATGAGTGAGCGTCTCTGGGTGACATAGTCATGTGGCCCGAGTGCAAATAATATGCTTGCCACTGTTAAGGGATATAGAAAACTTCTAACAGGCATACATTTTTCGTTACACTCATTTTTTAATGTTTTGGTCGTTAAACAGGTTGGCCTGTCCGTGCTGCAAAGCGCCTACATTACCCTCAGATTTTCCTGGTGTTGCTGGCTTGGTTTGAGTTGAGCTTGGGGATATTACTAATCTCTGGATATTCTCAGCAAGGCATACCTTCGCTTAGCGACGATATTTGTGAAAACGGCTCTAGTTGAATGCATAGAAAGGAGTGATCCATGGCTCAAACCGCCGCAGAAGTTTTGCAGATGATCAATGATCAGGACATTCAGATGATTGATCTGAAGTTCATTGATTTGCCTGGTATCTGGCAACACCTTACGGTGCATCGTAGCCAGATTGATGAGAGTAGCTTTACCGACGGAGTGGCTTTTGACGGATCCAGTATCCGGGGGTGGAAGGCAATTAATGAGTCAGATATGTCTATGGTTCCAGATCCTGCAACAGCCTGGATCGACCCTTTCATGAAAGAGCCCACCCTCAGTCTTGTGTGTTCTATTAAAGAGCCTCGTACTGGTGAATGGTATGAGCGCTGCCCCCGTGTTATCGCTCAGAAAGCTTTGGACTATCTGAATGCAACTGGTATTGGTGATACCGCATACTTTGGCCCTGAAGCAGAATTTTTCATCTTTGATGATGTGCGTTTCGATACCACATCTAACTCTAGCTACTATCACGTAGACACCGTTGAGGGCCGTTGGAATACTGGTCGCGAAGAAGAAGGTGGCAACCTGGGGTATAAGCCCAGCTACAAGGGTGGTTATTTCCCCGTGTCTCCCACTGACACATCTCAGGATATGCGTACTGAGATGCTGTTAACCATGGCTGATTGTGGTGTGCCCATTGAGAAGCATCACCATGAAGTGGCCACTGGTGGTCAGTGCGAACTAGGTTTCCGTTTTGGTGAGATGATCCAAGCGGCTGACTGGTTGATGACCTATAAGTATTGCATTAAGAACGTCGCCAAGAAGTACGGTAAGACCGTTACTTTTATGCCCAAGCCTCTCTTTGAGGACAATGGTTCTGGTATGCACACGCACCAGTCCATCTGGAAAGATGGACAGCCTTTGATGGCAGGCGATAAGTACGCTGGCTTGAGCGAACTCGCTACCTATTACATTGGCGGTATTCTCAAGCATGCCCCTGCACTACTGGCATTTACTAATCCCAGTACTAACTCTTACAAGCGCCTGGTTCCTGGTTTTGAGGCCCCTGTAAACTTGGTTTACTCAAACGGTAATCGTTCCGCTGCTGTTCGGATTCCGTTGTCTGGTGATAATCCTAAGGCTAAGCGTTTGGAGTTCCGCTGTCCTGACCCCACTGCGAATCCTTATCTTGCCTTTGCTGCAATGCTGTGTGCTGGTATTGATGGTATCAAGAACAAGATTGAGCCTCCTGAGCCTATCGATCAGGATATTTATGAGCTCAGCCCTGAGGAGTTGGCTAAGATTGCATCCACTCCTGCTTCCCTGAAAGAAGCACTATCTGCCTTAGAGAGCGATTATGCTTTCTTGACTCAAGGTGGCGTGTTCACCGAGGACTTTATCCAAAACTGGATCTCTTACAAGTTGGATACTGAAGTAATTCCAATGGATATTCGTCCTCACCCCTATGAGTTGGCTCTCTACTATGATTGCTAATCCGTTTTGAATGACTTTTGATTAGCGATCGCTTTTGGTCTGACGCCAGTCTCTGGACTGGCGTTTTTTTGTGGCAGTAACCAATAGATTATTGAGTAAAACCAATCTTTATTTGAAATAAGATTAGTATTTGTTTAAAAATAAATTTAAAACCGTATCAATTGATACGGTTTTTTTGGCTATAATTAAAACTGAAAAGAGTCCATGGCACTACAATGGTGCCTTTGCTGTACTTTTGTAGGAGTTCAATAGATATGTCTATTCAAGAATCTGCTAGGCTGCGTATCGTTAGCAACCGCCATGCTGTTACTAATCGTCAACGTTCTTTGCTGAGTCGTGCTGCCGTGGATGTTGGTATGCCAATGGAGTCAATTGGTGGGGGTAGTCGCATTCAAGGTAAGCCCAGGTATGATGTGCAGCATACCTATGGTCGTAGTAATGCTGCTATGAGTTAAACGCTGAGCTAATTGCCATAAGACATGAGTAGGCGGGGGATGCGATCGCATCCCCCGCCTACTCATGTCTTATGGCATCACAAAAAACTATTAAACTTAGATCTAAGCATAAAGATTTGAAACTAAGCGGTACAAAATGTTAATTTGCGGGGAGCTAGATGCATTGACTTAGTCTTTAGGGTTAGTGTCACAAGTTTTGTTATTCCGTTGCTTCGATTAAAAGGTTTATGGCTGCTCTTACTTCTCGTGCTGCCGAGTTCCGCAATGGTCAGGCTAAGTCCGCTCATCCTAAAAAAGTAGTTGTTATCGGCGATAGCCTGATTTACGGTTACGGTGATGTGGAAGGTGGCGGTTGGGTTGAGCGCCTGCGTCGCCAATGGATGGATCCATCACAGCCAGGACCCATTATCTATAATCTGGGCGTGCGAGGCGATGGTGTACAGCGTGTGGCTAGAAGGTTAGAAGGGGAGTTTAAGCTGCGCGGTGAGCTGCGCCGTCGAGTGCCTGATATTTTGGTGCTCTCCGTAGGCTTAAATGATAGTGCGCGTATAGGACGGTCTATAGGACGCCCTATCATGGATCAGGTGGCCTTTACTCAAGAACTTTACGGATTACTTGATCAAGCTACGCAGTTATGCCCCACATTTTTTGTGGGTATGATTCCTGTGAATGAGGCTGTGATGCCCTATGCAGATATCCTTCACTTTTCAAATAGTGACCAAATGCATTACAACCAAATCACTCGTCATGCTTGCGCAGCACGACAGATTCCCTATCTAGATCTTTTTCAACGGTGGCAATCCCAGGGACAAGCTTGGTGTAACGAACGCCTGTGTGAAGATGGCTTGCATCCTAACGTATTGGGATATCGTACGCTTGTGCAGGACATTTCAGTATGGGAGCCATTGATGCAAGCCTTAGTCTAAGATTTGAGGCTTAACCTGGCATCACTGAGCTGGTGTTGCTGCTAAAAGTACCCAAAGACAGGCAAGCACAGTTGCTAATACAAGTGTGGTGAGCATTGTGTGAAGAACGGTGTTCGAAAATACTGTTCTGGAAGACTTATGGGTAACCATGAGCAGTGCTCATATCACTGAATCAGCTGCTCTGTCCAATCGTCACCAACGCGGATGGTGATATCGGAGTCTAGATCACCTGTGGAGTCAGCAACGACTTTACCAGCTCCCAGGACGGCTTCTAAAAAGCCAGCACCGTCAATGTCACCCCGTTGGGCAATCACCGTTGTTTGATGCTGGAAATCAGGCCAATCTGCAATCAGGTAAACATTGCGGAAGCCTTCATTGCGTAGATGATCGGCCACGGCTTGACCCATATATGGCTCCCTCGATGCATTTTGAACAGCGATGCGGAGGCGACTAATAGAACGGCGAGGTGTATCTGTAGCTAGCAGGGCATCGGGTTCTGCATCAAAGAACTTCTGCATGACCTCATTCGTATTATTGGTGTCAGCAATCCAATAGCTTGCCCTATATTCAGTTGGGCTGCTAAAGCGACCTGGCAGCATCACCATGTTGAGATTTTCTCGGTCAAGCTGTAGTCCAAAACCTGCTAACGCCAGAATTTCTTCGGTAGATAGATTTGTATCGATATGGCTTTGCAGAATGCGAACAATTTGTGGCAATTGGGTAATGACCTTGGGATTGATCATGCGATCGCGCAAAGCCTTTAGCAAAATTTGCTGCCGTTGTACCCGACCAATATCCCCCAAGTTATCCTGACGAAATCGCGCAAATTGTTCAGCCTCATCGCCATTAAGGGTTTGCCAACCCGGTTCTAAATCAATCACCAATCCTTGAGTGTTATCCTCATATTGCATTCGTTTGGGGACAAAGACTTCGACGCCACCGATTAAATCAACAATTTCACGAAAGGCTGCCGTGCTGACCCTGACATAGCGGTCAATCTCCACCTCGTTGAAGTTATAGCTGACGGTTTGAGCGGCGAGTTCTGCCCCACCTTCCACATTGGCTTGATTAATTTTGTCAATGCCATAGCCTGGAATTTCCACACGGGTATCCCGTGGAATTGACATGACATTGATCGCTTCTGCCTCAGGGTCGATACGAGCAAGCAGCATCGTGTCAGTACGACCTACTAAATCAGTGGGGGCTGCTCCATCGATGTCAGTTGCCTCATCCAGGCCCATCACTAGGAGCGTCACTGGGCGAGATACCTGATAGCGAAAACCCGACTGCCATAAATCACTTAGCGGAGGGTTGGCTGTCGCTTCCCCCAAACCCTTAGGTAGAGGCACAGTCAATATAAAAGCTGCCCCAGCTGCTGCAGATACCACTGCTGTTGTTCCAAAAATGCCAGTCCAGGCAAAAATTCTGAGGGCGTTACCTAGAAATGAACGATGCTGAGGCATATCGGATGAAGTCGTGGAGTCGGACTGAGACGATGGAGAGGGAAACATAGGGTATTTATTAGAATGCCCGGACAGGCGGGGGATGCCTAGCAAAGAATGAATGGTGATCCCTAGAAACAAACTACGCCCTCTTCAATCGAGAGTCAGAACGCGATTGGAAGTGATTGGCGGATTGTCATCCAAACAGCATGTTTGTTTATGGATTTCTCAGGTGTAGAAACAGTTGTGTTGGCTGGTGTGTCTATGGGGACGGGGCTATGGACGTTTGATGTGTTCTACACATTAGTGAGAAGTTAACCAATATTAAGCTGTTTCTATGCTTCGCGTTTTGGGGAATCGCTAATATTGTTCAGAATTCTATAAGGACACACCATTTTAACGCCGTAATTTAACTTTATTAAGTAAACAATGACACAACCTATGAATCCAACTCCAAAGTTAGTGCCAATTATTTTAGCTGGCGGTAAAGGTGAGCGTTTTTGGCCGGTTAGTCGTCTGAAGAACCCTAAACAGTTTTTATGTTTAGACGGTAGTGGTCGCAGTTTGATGCAGTCTACGGCGGATCGTTTGTTGCCTTTGTCGGGTGGCTGGGATGCAATTTGGGTGATTACGGCGTCTCATTTGGCGGATGGTGTCAAACAGCAACTGCCTGAACTGCCTGAGGACAATATTTTGGTGGAACCCCAAGGCCGTGATACTGCACCAGCTGTGGCCTGGGCAACTTTGGAAGTGGCTAAGCGCCATGGGGAGGATGCGATCGCATGTTTTTTCCCGGCCGATCACTACATCACTGACGAACCCAAGTTTCGTGCCACAATTCGTGCCGCAGCTGACTTGGCTCAGGATCAGCAAGCCATTGCCACACTAGGGATTCAGCCCACGTTCCCATCTACAGGATACGGCTATATTGAACAGGGCGATGATGCGGGTCAATATGGCGAGTTAGCCGCTTATCGTGTGAGTCGCTTTACAGAAAAGCCTGAGCGTAGCGTAGCCGAAGAGTTCCTGGCGAGTGGGCGCTACAGCTGGAACAGCGGCATGTTCATTTTCCCGGCAGGGGTAATGATTGACGAGCTCAAGGCCTATTCGCCTGAGCTCATGGGACCGCTGATGTCTAAAGGTGTCGATGCCTATGCTGAACTGGAGAAGCTCAGCATTGACTACGCAGTGATGGAAAAAACCCAGAAAGCCTATGTAATGCCTGCCAACTTTGGCTGGGATGACCTGGGCGACTGGAATGCCATTGAGCGTCTGATGAAGGGGGATGCTGAAAATGTGGACATGTGTCAGCACCAGGCCCACGATACCAATGGCTGCATTGTTTACTCTTCTTCGGAAGACGAAGTAGTGGTTACCATTGGTTTAGAGGATGTGGTGATTGTGCGGGATGGCAAAGCTACTCTAATTGTTAAAAAAGACCGCACCCAAGACATCAAAAAAGCGGTTAAAGCCCTTGGCAAAGAGCAGAAATTCCATCATTTTCTTTAAGATATAGGCCATAGCCAGCCAGGCTTACTCATCAGCCTGACTTATATAGCTGCAGATGTTTTATAAAGCTCCAGCCGTTTTGGTTGGAGCTTTATTGCATTTTAAGAAGCGATAGTCAGTGAAAAAGGTTGAAAGCATTAACCTTAAACCATCAGAGAGTTCATTGCTAGCTATTAAGAGGTTTTATGACAGCCACAAATCTCAAGCCTGTAGAAATTCTGCGGGATACGTTTCAGCGGGTAGGCCCTGTGTTTTTGCCAGTTTTGCTGCTGGCGTTGCCTGGTGTACTCATTTCTGTTCTGGTTCGGAATGTGATGCTTCAAGGCATGCTCAATGTAATATATGCAATTTTGGTTGCGCCTATTTTAGGTGGAGCCATGATTATCTTGGTTAATCGCTGTTTAACAGGCCAGACAACGGATCTGAGTGAAGCGGTGGCCATGGCCTGGAGAAAGGCTAGCAATCTAATTCTGACGTCACTGCTATTAGTCGTAATTTTAATCCCAGCGTTTTTATTGCTGCTTGTTCCAGGCATTTTCCTCTCTGTACGACTATTTTCGACCCAATACGCCGTTGTTTTGGAAAATAAGTCGCCAACCGAGGCTTTATCAGCCAGCTGGGAGCTAACCCGAGGAAAATGGTGGAAAATCTTCTGGGCTGTTTTTGTAATTACGCTTGCTTTGGTGATTCCACTGTTTATTGTTAGCGCTATTCTGGGCACAGCCTTGCCCTTGGGTGCCACCATTGTGTCCAATTTACTAGTGCTTGTGATCACGCCTCCCATCGTTATGGCATTGCTCATGGTCTATAAAGTGCTTAAAGGTGAAGCAACTTTAGATGCCGATGGTGCGAATCCTGCGAGTGCTTGATCACTCTGATTAATTGACTAATATTGCTTCAGGTAAAGTTGGATTCTGAAACTATTTTTCTAGGCTGTGAGTGTCGTACTCCACAGCCTATTTTTTTAAGCATCTGACAGCTTCGAGCATACCCCGCGCTTTGTTCAGGGTTTCTTGATATTCATTTTCAGGCACCGAATCGGCAACCAGTCCTGCTCCTGCCTGAACGCTAATCCGATGGGTGCCATCCTCCTTGCTTTCGACCACCATTGTTCGGATAGTGATCGCGCTGTTGAGCTGACCTTCAAAGTCGTAGTAGCCATAAACCCCAGAATAGGGGCCGCGCCGACAGGGCTCCAGGTCATTCATGATCTGCATGGCGCGAATTTTAGGCGCACCACTGACTGTACCTGCTGGAAAACAGGCTTTGAGTAAGTCCCACGCGGTTTTGCCAGGGGCTAGTTCGCCGATGACGTTGCTGACGATGTGCATTACATGGGAGTAACGCTCAATGATCATCAGCTCATCAACGCTGACGGTGCCGCTGGTACATACTCGCCCCAAATCATTACGGCCTAGATCCACCAGCATCACGTGCTCGGCAAGTTCTTTGGGGTCAGCCAATAGATCCTCAGCATAGGCATTATCTTCAGCAATTGTTTTACCGCGAGGACGGGTACCGGCAATAGGTCGGAGGATGGCGGTCAGGGTATCGTCATCGCCTTCGCGGGTGGCTTTGACCATAACCTCAGGGCTGGAGCCAATAATCTGCCAGTCTTGGAAGTTGAAATAGGCCATATAGGGAGATGGATTGACCAGTCGCAATGAGCGATATAGGTCAAACGGATTACCACTGTAGTCAGTTGTCAGACGCTGGGAGATGACCAACTGGAAAATATCGCCCGCTTTGATGTGGGCTTTGGCTGTTTCTACACTTTGGCAAAAGTCGTCTTTGCTGCGGTTACTGGTATAGGCCAGCTCAGCTGCTTGATTACTACCAGGAGGGGTCCAGGCAAGGCGACTGTCTTGGCTCGCTAAGGGCAGGTTGAGTTTATTGACGAGGTTGCTTATGCGATCGCAACTCTCCCCATAAGCCTGCTCCAAACCAATCTCAGGGTCACGTAAATCTGCATAGCTAACAGCCCAAATTTTTCGCTTAACCTGGTCAAAAATCAAGAGGCTATCCACCTGCATCCATAGACCATCAGGCAGGTCACCTTGACTAAACGGGTGAATCGTAACCGTCGGCTCAATCCACTTGATCAGCTCATAACCCCAAAAGCCAAATAACCCACCAATACCAGGGGGTAAGGCGGGCAATTTCACCGGTTGATAGGGAGCAAGACAGTCCGTCAAGATATCAAAGGGATTGCCGGTAAACACTTGCTCAGTACCGTCGCGAAATCGCTGAGTGGTAGTTTCGCCTTTGGCTTCAAGAGTCCATAGTGGATCACACCCCAATAGACTATAGCGACCAATATTTTCACCCCCCTCGACAGACTCCAGTAAAAAACTGTAGGGTTGCCCCGCGCATACCTTGCACCAGGCTGACACTGGTGTATCTAGATCGGCAACCCACTCCTGGTATACCGGGACAAAGTTACCCTGGTTTGCAAGCGTCTTAAATGTGGCGAGGTCTGGATAAATCATGGAGTATTGGAAGGTAGGCGTAAGCCATATGCAAGTTCAACCTTAAGTTGTTTTGCAGAAAACTACAGCTCTAGATGTGGATAACGTTGTTCAGCCTGTCTTATGGGTTTGAACCTTGGGTAAGCGGCAAAATTAATCAGAGGATAGTCGGCTATTAGACCATTAAAAAGAGGCAGCCCATAGACTGCCTCTTAAAGCCGTAACGGTTATTTTTCTAAACCAATGCAATAGGTGCAGTAGCTAAAATTCTTAAACCTCGTAGGGTTCCTTACCGCTAAACTTAATAGTCGCAGGGTCAGGATTACTCCCAATGTTGCGGTCAATCTTGCCGCTGTAACCACGACCTTCGTTAACCTTCTCAGGAGGAACACCATCTGCCGGGTGCAAATAGGTGGTCTCGCCAGTAGGTAAAACGCGATAAATTTTATAATCAGTAATTCTGGGCTTAAATTTGGTCTTGAGCTGACGGCTGAGAGCTAAGCACTGCTCTTTGCGAGCTAGATAAAGCATATTCTCGCCTGTGTTCATGATAGCTACACCACCAGTGGGCATCTCAAAGGGCTGTTCCTTTTTGCTGCTCCAGGTGATAACGTACTTTTCTTCCCGCTCAGCAGCGGAAAGTAGGCCACCAGTACTGCCACCAAAGATCGGAGTTTTGCCAGTAATTTCTTCAGACATGGAAATATTATCTCTCAACCTTATCGCTCACAAATTTATCACTGTAAATGACGTTGTTTACATTCTTTGTGAGGAAGCGTAATAGTTCTTCAGAGTTTAAATGTTTGGTGTCTAAATCTGCTACATCTCATTACGATTAAAGGATTTCTAGCTTCACTGTTTTCTTCCCAGGAAAACACCATATCTAGTGGTAGTAACCAAGAACAATCATCAAATATGGTGAATTATTTATTTAGTGGAAGAAATTTATAGAATTTCTTGAGTAAGGTCAATAAGGTCAATATAGATACGTAATGAATATATGGGGAAAATGGCACCGTAACCATTGATAATAAAGACACATTTAAGATTTCGGATTTATAGGCTGTGAAAATATTCCGAGCTCGCACACTACAGACCCTATTTGCAGACAGTTGGACCATTTTTTGGGGGGACTGGTTAGATTTGCGGGTGCGGATTCCCCAAGTGGCGGCATCAGGATTGGTGTCTCCCCTTATCTACATTTTGGCGTTTGGTTTGGGGTTGGGGAGTTCTCTCGACCAAGCTGCCCGCCCCCCCGTAGGAGATAGCTATTTAGAATTTATTCTGCCTGGTATGGTGGCGCTATCATCCATGGTGATTAGCTTTGGTGGGACCACGTTCTCGATTTGTGGTGAGCGACTGTTTACGAAAAATTTTGAGGAAATGCTGCTGTTTCCCATTCATCCTCTAGCGATGCATTTGGGGAAGATGTTGGCAGGGATAGTACGTGGTTTGTTAACGGCTGGCTCGGTGATTTTGGTGGCCATCCTGTTTACCCGTGATGTATGGAGTTTCTTGCACCCACTGTTTTTATTGCTGCTAGTGCTGAATTGTGCGGTGTTTGCTGGTTTAGGGGTAATTGTTGGCTTAAATGTTAAGTCCTTGGAGAGCGTCGGGCTCTTTAACAATTTTTTGATTGTACCGATGTCATTTCTGGGGGCGACATTTTTTGACCCATCTACGCTGCCCGCTGTGCTAAAAGGCATTGTTTATCTGCTGCCCCTCACCTATACAACTATTGGCTTGCGAGCTGTAGCGTATCAACCCCTGAATGAGTTTCCTTGGTACTCGATTCCTGTGTTGTTGATAGTTGCGATCGCACTTTCCATGAATGGGGCCTATCAGTTTGCCCGCCAGCAAGACTAACTTGCGATCGCGTCTTGCATGGTGGGAGGCATAGTTGCGATTTCTAGTGGAGTTTGGGCTACCAAGTGTTGTTGTAAGGTCTCGTCCTCCATGATGCGCTGTTCAAGCTCTGCTGCAACTTGGTTAAAGTTCAGATGCTGATCTCGCAGTTGTGAAAAAATCCGATAGGTACTGAGGGGAGGCACATTCGCATCGTCTGTGGAGATCTGCACTAAGTTGTAAAGCGTGCCGCTTGCATAGACTGCAAACGTAATGCGAAATACCTCAAAAAAGTTGATGACCCAGCGACAGTCTTCTTCTGAATAGGTTTCGTAATATCGAATTAAGCTAGCAATACGAAGCTCCAGGTGAGATTGTACATTGGGGCAAAATAGGGCAATTTTGAGCAATAAAATGACTAGCACCAGTGGGTTTCCTTGGGCTAGGAACATACTAAAGAATTTGGACGGTTGTACCCCATCTTCACAGGTAAGAATGTCAATGACTCGTTTGCAGGTACGTAAAATCAGAGCTTCTGTTAATAACTCCGAGTTATTGTGCCTGTAAATGGTCAAAACAGAGTCGGGTAATTTGTCTTTGAGTGTGCGAGTAATGGGGGTATTGGGGAGTGCATAGGCTAGATAGTGCAATAACGCCCGTTTAAATTCCCAGTAAGTCAGCTGCTGGCATTGTTTATGCAACAAATTTGCCAGGTTCTCATAGCCAAAACGGCCTGGCTGCAACAGCAGCATCTTGATCAAATTAATGGCAGCTTCGCCTAATACCGTTGGGTTATCGATTGTTGTGGGCGGAGACTCCATCTGGGATTTGGCTGTATACATTGCCAGATCAAAGCGAAACTTTGACTTCAGCTGTGACGATAAGTGACGAGCAGCTTCGCGTTGTTCTAATGGGTTCTCTAGATTTAGATACTGAGGAGCCAATAAATAGGAGGTATATCGATTGCTCCAATGTTCGTGCTGTTCGTAGCGGGCTGCAAACAGTTTCAGGTCATGAAAATCTTGACTTGTAATAAAGTTCCGCATCCAAATGCGCAGTCGCTTGAGGATTAGCGAAAACCCAGGACGCATTAAAGCTTGGTCATCAAACATCTTGATCAGAGCGCGGATGGCGTCTGGTTGACGTTGAATGCCCCAGTTGTTAATTAGGATGTAGCAAACCCGTTTGAGGGTAAATAGAAACTGCTGCTCACTGTTAGCAATGACTATAGAATATAGGGCGACAGGAAGCTCTGATTCGGTGGATGATTCTGTGTAATCCACAAAAAGACGACGAAATGTGGCCAAAACAACGTCAACAGGTTCCGTTTGGACACTGTAGAGAAAGAAATCGTATAAGACGTGTTGGGCGTTCTGGATATCTGTACGAACCATAATCACCAGGAACTCAATCAGGAACTTACATATTGTCAGCTAAGTCTACCTAAAAGAATTAATGATTTTCGGATGTAATGGCACCCGTGTGCCTACTGAAGCACTGCCAAGCTTATTGAAAAGTATAAATTGAGACATAAGAGTGGGCTTAGATGTCTGCGTATGAATCATGAAATTGCTTTTTAAAAAGCATGGACTGCCTCCCAGAGGCTGCCGATAAGTTTTATATTTCGAAGCATTAAAATTGAACGGGTAAGCAACGATAAGACCCATATCTGCCCCTCAAGGAGAAGATGGGAATAATCTGGTATACCCATCTTTACATTCTAGGGAAAATCACTGGTGTGACGCCACTTAGAACGCCTAGCTTTGATTTGCTCCCTTTCGGTGTCCCTGGTGCTTGCACCAGGAATACGATGGGAACTCATAGGTAATCTATTACTCAAAGAGTGAGCTTATTCACCGTAGCTAATCGCTTAGACTGACGGTTGCGCAACGACAGGAGCTGGTTGCGCTGCTTTGAGTTGAAATATGCGTTGAATGACCTGTGCCACTGACTTATCAGGGGTTGATGCTCCTGAGGTAATGCCGATCACAATTTTGCCAGTGGGCAACCACTCTTTAGAAACGGTTGGGGTTTTATGGAGTGGCTGATGCTCGATCTGGTTGCCAGGCCCTAAGCGCTGGGGACCATCGATGTGATATGAAGGAATGTCGCGCTCAATGGCAATTTCTTGTAGATGGGTCGTATTAGATGAATTGAAACCACCAATCACCACCATCAGATCCATGTCCATATCGACTAGCTCAAACATGGCGTCTTGCCGTTCTTGAGTGGCATCACAGATGGTGTTAAAGCTGGAAAAATGCTCATTAATGGCTTGAGGGCCATACTTTTTCAGCATGGTGCGTTCTAACAGCTTGCCGATTTGCTCGGTTTCTCCTTTGAGCATGGTGGTTTGATTGGCAACGCCCACAGCGTCTAAATCTTGGTCAGGATCGAAACCTTGTGAATAGGCATTGGCAAATTTATCCAGAAACTCGGTGCGTTTGCGCAGCCTTTCCTCTGGAGAATTGCCGCCGTTAAGAATGTAGTTAGCAACGTACTGTGCTTCGTCCAGGTTGAGAACCACCAGGTATGTATTTGCGAAGGATTTGGTGGCTACGGTCTCTTCATGCTGGTACTTGCCATGGATTATGGAGGTAAATGCTTGTTTTTTATGCTTCTCTACGGAGGTCCAAACCTTAGATACCCAGGGACAAGTGGTATCGACAATGGTGCAGTCGCGCTCGTTGAGTAGCTTCATTTCGTCAACACTGGCCCCAAATGCGGGCAAAATTACCACATCACCCTGCTCAACGCCTGAAAAATCTTTTGTGCCATCGATGACCTGGATAAACTGAACGTTCATTTCCTGGAGACGTTCATTGACCCCGGGATTATGGATGATCTCGTTAGTAATCCAAATACGCTGGTTTGGAAAATGCTGGCGAGCTTCATAGGCCATGGCAATGGAGCGTTCTACACCCCAGCAAAAACCAAAATCTTTAGCAAGCTTAATCGTTACATCGCCTTGAGTGTAGGTATAGCCCTGGTTGCGGATAGTTTGAATGAGGTCGCTTTGGTATTCGTCATCCATTTGAACCGCAATTTGCTCTTTTTCTCCAAAGCCTTGATTGCGGTAGTAGTTATCGGATTTGTTGAGACTACGGCGAAATGCTCTGGTATCCATTGGTTTTACAAAGATGCAGCGAATGTACCTAGTCTACCGAAAAGGGGAATAGGGAGTGGGGACTAGGGAATAGGGAGTGGGGACTAGAGAGTAGAGATAAATTTCAATACTTGAGTGGCCAAAGCTTTTAATACCCTTCAAAATTTATGTTGGGGTCTCAAACTGGGGGCTTTGCCCATTCCCTTTCTCACCTATGGTAATTCCAGTTGACTATAAAGTGCGATCGCAGCACGCCACACCAAATACCCTTCTCGGTTCAGGTGTAGGCCATCGGTCGTTAGATCCGGTCTCAGTTTGCCCTCACCGTTGGAGAAAATCGGATACAGCTCCAGATAGTAAGCATCGTACTCATCTGCGATGTTTTCTAAGGACTGATTCATGGCTCGAATCCGTTCGTTGGGTAGTTCGAGTAACAGATGCCGGCTTTCCCAGGTGGCGGTTTCTGCACCATGGGGCAATATGGACTGCACTACCACTTGGGTACCAGGATGATTGGTGGCTAGATAGTCCATGATGTCGCGATAGTTGTTCAGGACATCTTGATCGCTTTGACCCCAGATCAGATCATTAATGCCAATCATCAAAAAGATGGTGTCGACATTGGCAACATCGAGCAGGTGTAGACGTGACAGTAGGGTGTAGGTTTTTTCGCCGGAAATCCCCTGATTCATCCATATCCGACGCCCAGGCAACAATTCTGCTGGAAACCACAAACTCAGCGAGTCACCTAGCAAAATAGTCAGGTGATCTGGGTTTTTATCAGCCATCGTCTCAATTTCTTGCCCCAACAGGCTGACCCACTGTTGGTAACTCAGACGCTGTCGATTCGGTTGAATCTCTGGTGCTGGTTCAATGGCAGATGTCGGATCAGTGGCATAGGCGGCATTCGCCTGCGGCAGAACTGTTGGGTCACCGCCGCCAGATTTGTCCTGCCAAATGACTAGCAGCGCAATAAATAACACCCCGTTCATCATCAGCGAGAGGGCTGCCCAATAAGGGATTGTCAACGGAGATTTCAGAAACCGATTTGCCACCACAGTATTCGAGCCAGCGTATAAGGCATTTGGACAGATTCTAATCGGATCTGCCATGGATGGACAGCCTTTGGGAATAGATTTTTTCTGATAAATTCGTGAGATCGTAGCCAGGGCAGTAGACCTAAGTTTCAGAAAGCCGTTGCACTTCGTAAAGGACTAGCAGATGGCCATCAAAGTCACAAACGGCCTGTTCTGTAAATTTGAGGTCGGGAGGGGCGTCAAAGGAACTCGCTTTAATTGGTGTTAGACCCAATGACTGGATCTGGGGCAAGGCGGCAGCCAAGGAGGGAATGCGAATGACGGTAGCGCCACGGTAAGGCACAGGAGCTGGTGGCAAACAGCTGCCTTTAACCTCCGTGAGTGCCAAGGCGCGGGGCTCTTCCTCTGTGCTCAGGGCTGCGAACCGCATCTGTGCGGTGGCTGGTAGCTGAAATGCTGAGTATAGATAGGAATCAGCATCCGCCTTGCCTACATAGTCGAGTTGAAAGCCCAAGCAGTCACGATATAGTCTGAGAGACTGTTCCAAATCTGCCACTAATAGGCATGGGCGCTTGAGATGCAATCTCGATAGCACGGTCTTCTCCGCATTTACCATGGTCTAAACATTAAATCTAAATAGCATGACATCTCCTTCTTGCACCACGTAGTCCTTACCTTCGCTACGCAATAGACCTTTCTCTTTAGCAGCGTTCATAGAGCCGTGTTCTACCAGGGCCTTGTAAGCAATCGTTTCAGCCCGAATAAAGCCCCGTTCGAAATCGCTGTGGATAACACCCGCTGCTTGAGGGGCAGACATGCCTGCGTTGATGGTCCAAGCACGGGACTCTTGGGGGCCAGTGGTGAAATATGTGCGTAACCCGAGCAAATCGTAGGTGGCCCGAATGAGGGATTTGAGTCCCCCTTCTTCCACTCCAAGTGCTTCTAGAAAGTCGATGCGCTCATCTTCTGGCAGCTCTAGGAGCTCTGCTTCGACTTGAGCGGAGATGGTGACAACCTGTGCATTTTCTTTTGCTGCCAGGGTTTTAATCTGCTCAACCCAGTCATTGCCCTCGGCAAGTTCATCTTCTGATACGTTCGCCCCATAAATAATGGGTTTGCGGGTTAAAAAACCTAAGGACTTAATGAGTAGTTCTTCGTCGTCTTCTAGCTCCACAAGGCGCGCTGATTTCCCTTCGGCTAGCACAGGCTGAATTTTTTCAAGTACAGCAAGTTCCGCTTGGGCTTCTGGATCTCTCCTTGCTTGTTTACGAACGCGTTCCATGCGGCGTTCAATTTGCTCTAGGTCAGCCAGAGCCAGTTCCAAGTTGATAATCTCGGCATCGCGTAGTGGGTCAATTGAGCCATCAACGTGAATAATGTCGTCATTTTCAAAACAACGCACTACATGGACGATGGCGTCTACTTCACGGATGTTAGCCAAAAACTGGTTGCCGAGGCCTTCACCTTTACTTGCGCCTTTGACAAGGCCAGCAATGTCTACAAATTCTATGCGTGCTGGAACCGTGTTCTCTGATTTGGAAATTTCGGTCAAGACAGCTAAACGAGCATCGGGCACTGCTACCACGCCAACATTGGGTTCAATGGTGCAGAACGGGAAGTTCGCTGCTTGGGCTTTTGCGTTTTCAACTAGTGCGTTGAAAAGGGTTGATTTGCCTACATTGGGGAGCCCGACGATTCCAGCTCTAAGCATGGTCTCTAATTTTTATGAAGAAATTTCCATAGTCCAGCATAGGTCAAAGCGATAACCTTGGGGTTTGGGAAACTGTAATTCACGGGTGCTCTGAATTAATCACTGTGGTTTTGGGTGTTAGAAACTCAAGATTTTAGCCAGATGTGTTCTATGCTTTGGCTAATGGGTATCTAGTACGTTAAGTCAAGACATTCCTGGTAAATGTCTTGATGCTTGGAATCCATTTTGTTTTGCTTGTTGTGAGCACAGAGTGTGGGCACAGAGATAGCTGTAAGCCTCTGTGCTAATGATGGGACGGACGCTGTAAAATGCCAAAAATGCTGCGAAACTGGTGTAAATCAATGGTTTTTAGATTTGATCTTCAGGGACGTCAGGGGGGAGTGAAATCATTTTCAGCACTCGTGCTTTCAACATGTTTATTGCTCGGTCTCACCAGCTGTAACCGCGTGGGTGAGCGCACTAAAGATGTCATCAATGCGATTTCGATTCAAAACTTGTCCAATGGTCAGACGCTATTGAAAAACGAAGAGAGTGATGTGCAGCTAACGCTTCCTGCGGGATGGGTTGATGTCCAGACGTTGCGTCCTGATGCTGACTTATATGCTGCCCACGAAGATCGGACGATGTATGTCATGGTCTTAGCCGATCCGAAAAAGGCTGAATTGGATGGGTTTCCCTTGGGTAATCATGCCCTGCAGTATCTAAGTTTTTTTGATAGAGGGTTGAGCCAGAAACAGCCTGATAAAGCGACAAACGTTACCTCGCTGAATGGCCTTAATGCTGTGCAGTATGAAATCCAAGGGAGTGTGGACAATCAAGCTGTGACGTACTTGCACACAACAGTTGAGGGGGAAAACAGCTATTTTCAGGTGGTTGGTTGGACAACTGCGCAAGCGTACTCTGAAGCCAAGGGTGAATTGCTCACTGTAATTGAAAGTTTTCGAGGTAGTTAGTGGTGTTCTTCCTATAGCTGCTGTGGGAGATAGTGTCCGTTCTGTGGCGTAATGGTAATAGTGTAGGCATTAAAACCAGGACGTTATGGGCAGTTTTGTGATTAGACAGTTGAGAGCAGTTGTCAATCATTCTTTAATAAAGCGTTGGGTGGTGTTTGGTATTGCGATCGCAACTTTCCTTATCCCCACCTTGTGCAATCCTGGTCACGCTTGGGCAAGCCTCACTGACGATAGATATGACGGCAATATTTTTGCCCTCTATGCGGGCAATGGAGCCATTGTGCCGCCCCGTGTCAACTTGGCGCAGTCCCTCAAGCAAGAAAAGCCAACGCTGCTGTTTTTCTATGTCGATGACAGCAGCGACTGCAAAGAATATTCGTTTGTCATTTCACAGCTACAGGCTCCCTATGGCAGGGTGGCTAATTTTGTACCTGTGATGGCTGATGCTGTGCCGTTAAAAGATTCATTTTCGCCTAATGAGTCAGGGTATTACTTCAAAGGTTCAGTTCCTCAAACTCTGGTGCTAGATGGTAGTGGTAAAGTGCGCTTTGACCAGACCGGTGCCGTTACCTATGAAGATGTCGATGATGTTTTTAGGGAGGTGTTTGATCTGATGCCTCGTGAAGAATCTAAAGAGCTACGCCGCCGTGTTGTCAATGAATTAAACGTGGAGCTTGTGCCAGGGGATTAGGCATTTGTCCCTAAATATGGGTTTTAGCGGAGAGTGCGCATGACCCACAAGCCTAGGGGGCCTGTACCTAAATCTGTTCTGGACTTGGTTGTATGTGCATCACTGATCGAGAACACTACGAATCAAGCTGCCTTGTGTCGTACCTGCGAAGTGTTAGGGGTGAACCGGCTTATTCTGCCTGCCCCTGATGGTTCCTGGGAGTTTCGTAAAATTTCGGCATCTGCACAGCGTTGGCAAACATTAGAGTATTGTCCACCAGAACAGCTGGGCCAATGGCTAGCTCAGCAAAATAGCTATGTCCGTGTTGCTCTGACGGTAGGTGGTTCAGTCCAAAAGTTGACAGACTACACATTTCCGGCAAAAACCTTGTTACTATTGGGCCGCGAATTAACGGGTATTCCAGCTGATATTGCTGCTGTGTGTGATGTGACTCTAACCATCCCCCAATACGGACGAGTGGAATCATTAAATGTGCAGACGGCGGGTGCGATCGCAATCTACGAATACAATCGCCAATGGCGATTATCCAATTAATCCAAGGGAATGTCAGCTGTCTCTGAGGCCTCCTCAACCACCTGATCTAGATCAGTGGCAGTAGTATCTTCGAGTTCCAGATTAGGCTCCTTGGTTGCCTCTACCGGACTCTCGGGCTCTAGTGGATTAGGCCGTATGCGTCGGATTGGTAAGTTGGCCATCAAGGCCGTTACCCGCTGGTCTGACTCCAGAGAGAATTCCAGACCATCAAAATCGATCTCTACATAACGCGAAACGACCTCTAAGATTTCTTTGCGCAGCTTTTCTAAGTTTTGGGGTGAGATGTCAGATCTGTCATGGGCCAAAACAAGCCGAAGGCGCTGTTTAGCCGTGTCACGGCTAACCGGTTCAGGGGTTCCAAAGAGTCTTTCTAGGAATTCACTAATCATGATCGTTTCCGATGAGACGGATGGCAAAATCAACGGTCGCTGTCCATTAACCGTTTGAATAAAAAACTAGTTAAATAACTGACGTAATTTTTTTAAAAAGCTATCCTTTGGCACACTCAGATCCATGAGTGGGACTTTTTCTCCTTGTAGACGACGAGCAATGTTGGAAACAGCAGTACCTGCTTGAGAAAGATCCTTACTGAGGATGAGGGGTTCCCCATTGTTAGTTGAGACTACCACTTGCTCATCATCGGGAATGACCCCTAACAGTGGCACTGCCAAAATATCTTGCACATCCTTCACCGACATCATTTGCTCAGCTTCCACCATGGATGGCTTCAGTCGATTGATAATCAGTCGCATTGCCTTAACGTCATTGGCTTCTAAAAGACCAATTACCCGGTCAGCATCACGGACAGCAGAGATTTCAGGCGTGGTGACAATAATGGCTTCGCGGGCTGCTGCGATCGCATTGCGAAAACCCATCTCAATTCCAGCGGGGCTATCGATTAATACAAAGTTGTAGGCCTTGGTCAGGGCTCTGACCAGTTTTTTCATCTGCTCTGGGGTAATTGATTCCTTAGAGCGATTCTGAGCAGCAGGTAGCAGGGCTAAATTCGGCTGACGTTTATCTTTGACCAGTGCCTGATCGAGGCGGCATTCACCAGCCAGTACGTCTAGGGCCGTATAAACGATGCGATTTTCTAGGCCCAGCAGTAGATCTAGGTTACGTAGCCCAAAGTCAGCATCAATTACTA
This sequence comes from Leptolyngbya sp. PCC 7375, assembly GCF_000316115.1. Taxonomy (GTDB): domain Bacteria; phylum Cyanobacteriota; class Cyanobacteriia; order Phormidesmidales; family Phormidesmidaceae; genus Leptothoe. Next base: position 4,080,843 of record NZ_JH993797.1, on the reverse strand, counting down.
CGACGCGTTTACCTGACTTGGCTAGGGCCATTCCCAGGTTGGCCGTGCAGGTGGTTTTCCCAACGCCTCCCTTACCGGAGGTAATGACAATAATGCGGTTCATAGCCATGAATTAAATGGGCGATTGAGGACGGTGTTCGCGAAGGGTAGGGCTCAAGTAGGGCAATAATCGCACGTTGTGGCAAATTTTATGGGAAATTCTCCAGGGAATTTTTGTGGATCGCCCTATGCAAGTGCTTGAGTCTGTGCTGGAACTCTCTTTTCAAGGGACATTGAGGTGAATCTGGGCAAATTCGGATGCGATCGCAATCCGAATTTCTTCATTGCTAATATAAGCAACTTCTGGCTGATATAAGGCCGGTGGTTTTTCCGGTGCCCGAGCCACCTTATCGGCAATGCGTAGCTGCGTTGGTTGCATGTGCAATGCCATAATTCGGCAATCTGAATTACCATCTGAACCGGCATGGGCTATACCCCGCAGACGACCCCAAACGAAAATATCGCCTGCGGCGATCAAGGATCCCCCCGGATTCACATCACCTAAAACGACAATGGAACCTGGATGTCGAATTTCAGTTCCAGAGCGCACGGTCAACTGTATGTAGAGAGGCGTTTCCAGCGCTTTCCCTGGATCTTGGGAATCAGTCAGATGTTCTAAGGTTTGCTGATCTACGGAATAGCCTGCTGTGGCCGCCGCAACCGCCGTCTGTCGCCGCTGCGTATAAATCCGCTTCATCCTTAGCTGAGCCGTTTGCAATAGCTCATCGAGTTCTTGCAGCTGACGATTATCGAGCAGTCGATCACGGGCAATCAGATGCACCGTTGTATTGGGTTGAAAGAAACGATTTTCAGAGTTAAGACGGCGAGAAAGCTGTTGACATAACTCGTCCCACTCCACCGGGGTGAACTTTTTCTCCGCTGCGGGAGACAGCATTAGTAATAGTCGTCCTTGCTCGCTCTTAAAGGTAACCTGCTGTTTAGAGACGCTTTCTGACTGGTCTACCTCTAGGTCTAAAGACGATACATCGACCAAGGCGTCACCCTCGTCATTATTTTCCTCTTCAAATATATAGAGTTCTACATTTTCCGTTCTCTTTAACCGTGCAGACAGCGCGGAGCGGCTAGTTTGATTAGCCTCATGATCAGCCGTGACTGACGTTGCAGGGTCCAGCTGCGATGTCTTCTCGGACATATTTGACTGCTCAGACGTATCAGTATTAGTAGGCTCGTCTGGCTGGAGAGGACTATCGAAAACCTCTGGATTGGTTATATTTTTGCCTGCGCCGTTATCCATATTCGAGTTGGCTAAGAGTGCTTCTAGGACGCCTTTAACTACAGATAAAAAATCGACCACTCAGTGGTCACCGAAGAGCATAAACCACTATAGAGCCCAAACCTCTTTCTAATCAGCGCATGTTTTGATTGCCCTCAGGGTTTTCGATATTGATTGTCACACTGCTATTGAATTAGTCATAAGGTTGAACTCGACACATACTCGACACATATATGTTTGATCCGTTCTCATCTATTCCTCTTCAGGTGTATTTAAGAGTGAAGCTTGCCTGGAATGGGTCAAACATGGAGCGTTATTTCTTGAAAAATCAGGATATCTAGATATTTGTTGTTTATTCAGTACATCGTAAGTCGTCTGAATTTTTGGGTGACGACAAGATTATTGGTGGTTTACTACTGATGTTTCTGTAACTTACGTTTACATCCTGTGGCTTTTCAGTGGGCACGGCTTTTATCAAAACGAGGTTTTTAGATATGTTTAAGCCCCGCTCTGCCTTTACCCTGGCTGCTACGGTTGCGTTGCTAGCAGTGATGGCCCCTGGTCAACCTTTGCTTCTCGTGCCAATGTCTTGGCCGCCCCTATAGAGCTGTTTGCGATTTACAATTCACCGCTGACCTGCCATGCCTTGGACTGCCATTCACGCCAAGATTCATACTTTACTTAAGACAACGTCCCTGCTGCCTAAAGGCACAGCCATTTTAATGGGAGTGTCTGGAGGGCAGGATTCTTTGTGTTTGGCGAAGCTACTGTTAGACCTACAGCCAAAATGGAATTGGCAGCTGGCAGTAGTGCACTGTGATCATGGCTGGCGATCTGACTCTGCTGATAACGCTGCCCATGTGGCAAACCTTGTTCGGCAGTGGCAACTCCCTTATTTTTTGGCGGCAGCCCCAGAATTACCGAAAACAGAAGCTGCTGCCCGCAGTTGGCGCTACGGCATATTTGCAGAGCTGGCTAGCACCCATAGCTATGGCCATGTGGTTACAGGACATACGGCAACTGATCGAGCTGAAACTGTGCTTTATAACCTGTTGCGGGGCAGTGGTGCTGATGGGGTGCAGGCATTGAGCTGGCAGCGACCTCTCAGTACTCCCCACCAGGATGTTTATGTAACTCGACCGTTACTACAGCTGACTCGTCAAGAGACGGGGCTGTTCTGTCGAGACCTGGCGCTACCTGTCTGGCAAGATGCTTCTAACGAGAACCTGCACTACCGTCGCAATCGCATTCGTCAAGAGCTGATGCCTTATTTGCGATCGCACTTTAATCCTAATGTCGAAACCACCCTGGCCCAAACCGCCGAAATTTTTACTGCTGAGGTGACTTATCTAGAAGCGCAATCTCAGCAACTCTACAGCGAGGTGATTAATCGGGTGGGCCAGAATGGCTGGCGTATGCGTCGATTACTATTGCGGGCTGCCCCTTTAGCGTTACAGCGTCGAGTCGTTCGTCGGTTGTTGCAAAGGGTGTTGCCTCAGCAGCCAACCTTTGACCATATTGAAAAACTCGTAGCCTTAGCCAATGCCCCTAACCGCACCCAGACCGATCCGTTTCCAGGTGGGTTAATTGCTCGGGTTGAGCACGACTGGATCACGTTGCAATAGTGCCACCACCGGGTACCCATGAACGGTTGGATCTACCTAGCAAGTGTCGAGCAATCCACCTAAGCTATAGAGAGAAACTTCTTGGCACACTATGCGTTGGTTAATTGCAGTTGTCCTGGGGCTATGTCTCAGCTTCACACCTCTATCGTTATTACCAGCGTTGGCAGGGCCGGTAGGGGGATCCCAGGCTGATATTAATGGTCTACGCCATCAGGCTTTTGATTTGACCCGTCAAGGTAAATTTGACCTGGCCGAAGTGGTATGGACGCAACTGATTGAAGCATTACCGGATGAACCTGCTGTTTGGAGCAACCGTGGCAATGTGCGAGTCAGTCAAAACAAACTTCAGGATGCGATTCACGATTACGACCAGGCCATTGCCTTAGACCCCTTGCAACCCGATCCGTATCTCAACCGAGGCGCAGCCTATGAAGCTGTGGGGGATTGGCAAGAAGCCATTGATGACTATAATCGACTCCTCAAGCTCTCCCCTGACGATCCAGCGGCTTACAACAATCGTGGTAATGCTAAAGGCGCTCAGGGGGATTGGAAAGCTGCGCTTAAAGACTACGAAAAGTCGATTACGATTCAACCGAGTTTTTCGTTAGGGTATGCCAACTACGGAATTGCACTGTTTGAAGTAGGTGAACGGGCCAAGTCAGTGCAAGTGCTCAAAAGCCTTGCGCGTAAGTATCCCAACTATGCGGATGTGCGTGCTGCCTTGACAGCTGCATTGTGGGAAACGGGTAACTGGGGAGAAGCTGAGAGTCAGTGGGCCGCTGCAAGAGGCCTTGATCGTCGCTATGCCGATTTAAAGTGGGTCAAAAAAGTACGACGTTGGCCCCCCTCCTTAGTCGCTGGTCTCGACCATTTCTTAAAACTCTAACGATTACAGATCGTTCGAGTTTGACACTTTTTTTTGAAACAGGTTGCGTTGCCAATCATGGGCATGCAGCAACATCCGGGCAAAAAAATAGTTTGGATGCAGTGTGCCTGGCTAAATTTACGATTCTTAATAATTGTGATTAACTTCTTTTTTGTCTGTTGTATCAATGGTTTTTAGTGTATTGGTTTAGCAATCTGTAGCGGCTCTCACGATTGATTTCAGTCTTTCTACGATAGAAGTTCTTTGAATAGGGCTTGATACTTATAGATGAGTGGTGTTGTAAAGTGCAGCTAGCAAGGGTAGCTGTTGAGTCAGAAAGAGCAGTCCGAAAACTGGCAATTTCCTTCTGTAGCTAGCTTTTAGCAGTTGGTTTGTGTGTTGTATTTTGACAATTTCATCATTATCCTGATGTATCTACGCCTGTAGATTATGCGCTTTTGCATGTTCTCGAAAAACCTACGCATGTGCGGTTGAGAAATGCACTTGGGGGCTGGATGGCTATGTTACCTGGTGTTTTAACCCAATGACGGCATTGTACGTCTTCTGGATGAAGTGCTCACCAAAGCGAGTGACACATTAAGCCTAGTAAGCATTGACGGGTGTTGTCACTGATTGCACTTCCTTTATTCCTGGGCATCCTATGTACCACAGGTCTTTCAGTAAAAAATTATCTCAGCTACAGACACTGCTACCTGTGAAGTCTTCAGTGTGTGATGAGCAGGGATGGTATTCATCTTGGCATACAGTTTCTGCCTCTATTGGGCAATTTCATCAATCCCTCGAACCTTCCTCAAGGATGGCTTGCTTCTCTGATCCTGAAGATGCTTTAGATCATGCTCAGCAACTTCAACGGCAGATACAACAACAGATTGACTTACGGGAAACCATTCGGCGGATCCGACAAGTTTTATCAATCAATGATATCTATAAAACTGTTGTACAGTCACTGATGGACTTTTTTCAGGCAGACAGCATATTTCTTCTTGAAAATGCTCCAGGCTGTTGGCAGTCTGTAGAGTCATCACTCTGTTCAACGAGTAATGCCCATCAAACGAATGCTTTGAATGATTATCTCGGGTTAGAGAGTGTGATTGCAAAGCTAGAGCAGCCGTTTCCCATCATGGTTAATGACCAATCTGTTCTCCAGTTGCCAGTACATCAGCAGTGGCTTAGTCAATTCCCTGGGTCTTGGCTATTAGGGCCAATACACTTGCCGAATAAGCGGCAGACACAAACACTGGATAAACCTTGGGGCATAGTTGCGATTGGTCGCAAAGATCAGGCGAATAGTTGGACGAAGGATGAGTTAGAGCACGCAAAAGTCCTGGTGGATGAGATTGCGATCGCATTGCATCACAGCCTATTGCACGAACAGCTAAGGCGAGAAAACCAAGATTTACAATCCCTGGCATTAACCGATAGCCTTACAGGGCTGGCTAATCGGCGACGGTTTGACCGTTATTTTGATGCCGAATGGCAGCGGCTGGCCCGGGATCAAAAGCCGCTCACCCTGATTTTGTGCGATATCGACTATTTCAAACGGTACAACGATTACTATGGCCACCCGACGGGAGATATTTGCTTAGCTAAAGTTAGTGATATTCTGACTCGCTGTATCCATCGCCCTGCAGATTTGGTGGCTCGTTATGGGGGGGAAGAATTTGCCGTGGTTTTGCCCAACACTGACACGGGCGGTGGCCATAGCGTTGCCCTTGCCATCAAGGATCTGCTTGCTAAAGCAGCGATTCCCCACGCAACGTCTGGCATTGCTGAGGACGTGACGTTAACGATGGGAATTGCCACTGTTATCCCTGGACGTCACCTCGCGTCCCAAGACCTGCTCCAAGCGGCTGATTTAGCGCTCTATCATGCTAAGCAACAGGGCCGCGATCGCATCTACGTCCATGCCCATTACTGCATGCATGAAGATGATTATCCTATCAGCAATAATAAATTAGAGCCCATTACCCATGATTTAAGCTCACCAGATAGATAGCTGCGGTATGTGCGTTATTGATAATTGATAATGCGTGCAAAATTCTGAGGGTCTAGACTTGCTCCACCCACTAAGGCACCATCAATGTCAGGTTGGGCCATAATTTCATCCACATTTCCTGGTTTGACCGAGCCACCATACTGGATGGGCACGTCTTTATTTGCCAGTTGGGAGCGAATGAGCCAGCACACACGGTTAGCCTCCTCTGAGGCACAGGTATCTCCAGTTCCAATGGCCCAAATTGGCTCATAGGCAATAATCAATTTGCTTTGATCAACCCCCATCAACCCCTTTTCGATTTGGTTAACCACGTGGGTTTCTGTGTCACCTGCGTCGCGTTGCTGTTTGGTTTCACCAACACAGAGAATGGGGGTAAGTCCAGCAGCTTGAGCCGCTTTCAACCGTAAATTAACCGTTTCATCGGTGTCCCCAAAGTACTCACGGCGCTCACTATGGCCAACAACGACATAGCGCACACCGATTTCCGTCAGCATTTCCCCAGAAATTTCTCCGGTATAGGCACCAGAAGATTCCCAGTGGACATTCTGAGCCCCTATCATCACCCGTGAGCCATGGAGTGTTTTCGAAAGTGTGGTCAGGGCCGTGAAAGGAGCACATAGAATAACTTCTCGCTCCTCAGGGGTGGCCTCTAGCTGAGGCAAAAAACCATTCAAAAACGCCAGACTATCTGCCTGGGTTTTATGCATCTTCCAATTACCAGCGATAACAATTCTTCGCACGGGTGTTTAATTTTGCTCTCAATATTGCATCCAGCATCCTACCGAGAAACCTGAACCCAGTGCAAATCAGGTCAATAGATTGCAAAAAAGATAGAGGACGTCATCTACAAAAACATATGAGGCCTGGCAGATGCTTGCCAGGCCTCACGTGCATCAACTATTAGTCCATACGAAAGGGGGTTATTCCGGTGCTAAACCAGCTGTTTCACGCGCTTTTGCCGCTTCATCTGGATGGATATTAAGACGTGTGAGATTGACACGGCCACGGCCATCAATTTCCCGAATTTTGATTAGCACTTCCTCACCGACAGTTACCTCATCTTCGACCTTATTGACACGGTAGTCTGCCAATTGGGAGATGTGGATCATGCCCTCCTTGCCAGGTCGATATTCGACGAACGCGCCGATGGGAATGATGCGAGTGACCTTACCCACATATACATCGCCAGCAGAAGGCTTGAAGGTGATGCCTTCGATAATGGCCTGAGCCCGCTCCGCAGCTGCTCCATCCACTGAGGACACGGTAATGGTGCCATCATCTGCAATATCAACCTTGGCTCCGGTTTCATCGGTAATGCTCTTGATTTGCTTACCGCCAGGGCCAATGACCATGCCGATCATTTCGGGGTTAATCTTGAAGCTTAGAAGTCTAGGAGCATACGGTGATAGCTCAGTGCGTGGGGCATTGATCGCCTCCAGCATCTTGGAGAGGATGTGTAATCTAGCCGGCTTAGCCTGGTTGATTGCATCTGCAATGGTCTCTACGGGTAGACCCGTAATCTTCATATCCATCTGCAATGCTGTAATGCCACTGTCAGTACCGGCAACCTTAAAGTCCATATCGCCGAGAAAATCTTCGATACCCTGAATATCGGTCAAAATGCGGACTTCATCGCCTTCTTTAATTAGACCCATTGCAGCACCGCTTACCGGCTTTGATAGCGGCACCCCAGCATCCATTAAGGATAGGGTGGAACCACATACCGAGCCCATGGAGGTTGAGCCGTTGGAGGACAAAACCTCAGACACAACCCGAATCACATAGGGGAAGTCGCCCATGGCTGGTAGGACAGGCATCAATGCGCGTTCAGCTAGTGCTCCGTGACCAACCTCACGACGTCCTGGTGAACGCATGGGGCGAGTTTCACCAACGGAGTAAGGAGGGAAGTTGTAATGGTGCAGATAGCGTTTTTCTTCATCGGGATGCAGGTCATCAGTCATCTGGGCATCCCCTGGAGTGCCCAGAGTAACTACAGACATGACCTGGGTAAGGCCCCGTTTAAATAGTCCTGTACCGTGGACTCGACTGGGTAACACCTTTGTGCGGCAGCTAATGGGTCTCACTTCATCGAGTTTACGACCATCGACCCTAACCCTCTCTTCAAGGATTTGAGCGCGCATCAACTTTTTGGTTAAGCCTTTATAGGCATTGCCAAACGCTTTGCCATCTTCTGTGACAGCTACTTTAATGGGATCCTCGTCATCCAGTTCATCCAGCTGTTTGCTGATGTGAGCTTTTAGCGCATCCAGTTTTTCATCCCTTTCTGGCTTGGCAAGCTCAAATTCTTTCAGGATATCTTTGATGCCATCGGTTGCTTTATCTGACAAAAAGTTTGTCAGAGTTGAATCTGTTTCTGGGGTAGGCAGAGTCACTTGCTCAACACCTAACTCCGCCAAGATGTCTTTCTGAGCCTGGATGATGTCACGAACAACCTCATAACCGAAGTCAATCGCTTCAATAACATCTTGCTCAGGCAGCTGGTTGGCTCCAGCTTCAACCATGATCACACCGTCAGGTGAACCGGCAACGACCAAGTCCAAATCGCCGTTTTCAATTTCCTTATATGTAGGATTGATAATGAAATCATCACCAATTAGACCTACCCGTACCGCTGCCATAGGGCCATGAAACGGAATTTGGGCTAGTAGAGTCGCGATAGATGCGCCTGTTGCTGCCAGAACATCAGGTGGAACATCATGATCCATCGAGACAGTGGTGGCAACGATTTGAATGTCATTCCGTAGCCATGATGGGAATAGGGGCCGCATGGGCCGGTCGATAAGACGACTGGTCAGAGTTGCTCTTTCTGGTGGACGTCCTTCTCGACGTAAAAAGCCACCTGGGATCCGCCCTGCTGCGTAGAGGCGTTCTTCGTAGTCAACTAGCAAGGGTAAAAAATCGATGCCATCCCTTGGGCTAGCGGACTGGGTTGCGGTTACCAGTACAGCAGTTTCTCCAGACTCAATCAGTACTGAACCGCCTGCTTGGGGGGCAAAAAGACCCACCTTAAGTCGAATATCCCGTCCATCAAAAGATATTGACTTGTCAATTTCTTGCATTTACAACTACGTCCTTCTTACTTCTTTCACATTTGTTCTCTGGCAATCCTAGCACTGATGTAGAACAGTTGTTTCCTCTTCAAAATTAAAGATATGGCTGCTGCCAGCACATACTTTTAAATAAGATTGAATTCGTTTGAATACCTGTTCCTTAAGAGGCCTCACCCTTATGGGAGACCCTTCTCTAAAAAACATTTCAAGCTATATGCCCAGTTGAAAATATGTGGTGAGTAAGGACAAAGTTAAGGCCAAACTAATCAGAAATAGTTTGTTTTGCTAAAGTATTTTTCAAAAACGAACTCTAAACCTTTGGCACGGTTTTTGAAGTGATCATAAATTTTGTCTCGGAAGTTGAGAGGCTGCCTCATGCGTTTTTTCTAAGCTTGGTTAGCATCACTGGGTGAAGCCTAGATTTGTTTTAGCTTTTGGGGTTGCCGAGGGCAGGATACTTTATAGTAAGCGCGATTAATGGAATTTATTGCATTATGACTGTATTGGTGACAGGGGTGGCTGGTTTTATTGGCTATTTTGTAGCGCAGCGGCTGTTAGCTGAGGGCGAAACTGTTTATGGCATTGATAACCTCAATGACTACTACGATGTGACGCTTAAGAAAAACCGCCTGGCACAACTATTACCTGATCCATCATTTTCCTTCGAATCGTTAGATTTGGCTGATCGTGCCAAGATGGACGATCTATTCCAAGAGCAGTCCTTTGATCGGGTGATCCATTTAGCTGCTCAAGCAGGGGTACGTTATTCGCTCAAAAATCCTTATGCCTATGCCGATAGTAATTTGCTGGGCTTTATCCATATTTTGGAAGGCTGTCGTCATAGCGGTGTAAGGCACTTAGTTTATGCATCGTCCAGTTCGGTATACGGGGCAAATCGTCAGGTGCCGTTTACCACAGGGGATAATGTGGACCACCCGGTGTCGCTTTATGCTGCAACTAAGAAGGCAAATGAGTTGATGGCTCATTCCTACAGTCATTTGTATAATCTGCCGACGACGGGACTGCGCTTTTTTACGGTCTATGGTCCATGGGGACGGCCAGATATGGCTTATTTTAAGTTTGTAGATGCGATCGCAAACGACCGGCCCATTCAAGTTTACAACCACGGCAAAATGCAACGGGACTTCACCTACATTGATGATGTTGTCGAAGGTGTAGTACGGGTGCTACGACACTTGCCTCAGCCGATCACAGATGATGCCTTTAATACGACTGCTCCCTACAAGCTCTACAACATCGGTAATCATAGCCCAGTAGAGCTAATGCGCTTTATCGAGATTATTGAGCAAGCGTTAGGAAAAACGGCTGTCAAGGAAATGATGTCAATGCAACCAGGCGATGTGCCAGCAACCTATGCGGATGTTGTTGATTTGACCGCTGATGTAGGGTTTGCTCCAAGCACTCCTTTAGAGGAGGGCATTGCGAAATTTGTTGCCTGGTACCAAGACTATTATGGACGTTAGCCCTAGCTAGGCCGACGGCGAATGGTGCGATAACCCAGCACGCTAGCAATCACCACTATTAATAGATAGGGACTATAGGCCACTAACCATAACCCTAGCTGCATGAGCCCTACCGTCAGGTCGCCGACTGACTGGGTGGCATCTCGCCATGTGGTACTAATCGTTTCGCCGAGGGGACGCCCAATGGGTTGCGGTGCAACAGCTGCTGCCAATGACAAATCAACTGTGGAGTAACGTACCTGGGTCTGTAAATTTTGCACACGGGCATCAATTTGCTCAATCTGCTCCCGTACACGACTTAGTTCACGAGACACCTCTAACACATGGGAGATTTCACCGGAGCGTTCCATGATTTTGAGCAAAGATTCCTCTGATTTTCGGAGATTACGTAGCCGAGCCTGAGCATCAACAATTTGTGTGGACACATCTTCAGCACTTAAGCCCTGCTGTTGAATAGTGCCAAGGTTACTCAATGCTTCTAAGAGAGGATCTAAATTCGCTTGGGGCACTCGAATGCGTAAGTAGGCCGTGCGTTGACTTGCCTCTATTTGATTGTCTTGGAGGTCTAGAATATCGCCCTGGTGAGTGCGAATAATTTGTGAGGCGCTCTTTAAGCCATCATCGACCGAATCGACGACTAAGTTAAGCTGGGCGCGTTTAATCAGCTGAGGTTGGCCAGAGGTTACAGCGGCATCATTGGGGGGCTCGACAGGTCTGCTTGCATCGGCTTCCATTGCTTCTTGATCTGTCAAGATGTTGGCTGATTCAGCAACTGCTGCTGTTTCGGCTGGAGCCTGGGCTTTGGATCGAAACTCATCACCACTGATACTCATTTCAGTGGCAGCCCCACAGCTCACTAAGCTAGCGACTGCCACAAGGATTGCTAGGCCTGCTCTCATTGACTTTGCCATGGGTTTTCTTACGTCTCATACGAGTTGCTTGTCCCCAGTATGAAAGGGAATCCTGGCGAATTTAGTCAGGTTACCAATTTTGCAACACCGCCACACCGCATATCCCTTTGGCTGTGAGCCTCGCCTCAAATTTTCAGTACGTAAAATTTATGACTGCAAAAACCGTACTCCAGAGTACTTCGAAGATGGAACGATTGTAGCTAGTGCTGTAACTAGAAAAATAAAAGTCTGAACGTAAATTTGCCATACTAAAACTACTGAGACATCAGCTGTTTTCCCAGCATGAGGCCAGGTCCCTATGACCGTCACCACCTACAAATGGACCATAGACCGCTACCACCAGGCCATCCAAGCTGGCGTATTCGACGACCAGCCCGTCGAACTACTACGCGGAGAAATCATCGTCATGCCGCCAGAGGGTGAACCCCACGCTTACTACAACCGTGAAGCAGGCGATTACCTGCGCAGCCTGCTCGGCAACCGGGCTAAAGTCAGCGAAGCCCATCCCATCACCCTCAGCGACGACTCAGAACCCATCCCCGATCTGGCCATCATCAAACCCCTGGGCACTGTCTATCTAAAGCATCACCCCTACCCCAGCGATATCCACTGGCTGATCGAATTTTCCAACGCTACCCTCACCAAGGACCTGACCACCAAGAAAAACACCTACGCTGTATCCGGAATTCAAGAATATTGGGTCGTCAATTTAACGGATAAACAGCTCCATGTCTTCAAAAATCTACAGAACGGGCAATATACCTCAGAAGATGTCCTGAAAACTGGCATCGTATCGCCTATGGCCTTTCAGAATATAAAAATCCAGGTGTCTCGCCTGATGACCCCATAGCTAACGATCTAACCAAAAGTGAGGCCATAATCTGAAGTCAGGAGCAAGTTGAAACACAAAACCTATATTGGGAAGGGGGTACAGGCTAATTAGTATATTTCGACTAACTGCGTTTCGCCACTAATCCATCAAGCAAATCAGCCTTAATGCATACGTATTTATAACGTCTCAAAGCATGTATGAGTGGTGAAAACAGTGTCAGTACAAAAGTTCTATCGTGGATCCATCCGTTGCCAATTTTGCAACCATCCGCTAGCATCCCAGTGTCTTTGAGTATTTATAAAACAAGCCCCGATTTCTCACAGAAATCGGAGCTCTGATGCGGATGAAAGGACTTGAACCTTCACGTCACGAAGACACTAGAACCTAAACCTAGCGCGTCTACCAATTCCGCCACATCCGCTTGCGAACTCCATACTATCAGAGAATTTGAACAAGTTAGTAGCTAGTTTTCTAGAATGAATATTTTTCCCTCCATCAAATCATGACTCCTCAAAATAATCACACTAGTCTAGTGCGTATCGGATTATCAAAAGAATTCGAACAAGTGATAGTCGGTTCTCTGGAATGGACAATTTTGTCCTAGCCGGACCATTATAGGGATGTGTACATGTGGTTAAGCCGCAGCACAATAGTGGCTTAGACTACTAAGTGACTACTATATATATGATTAATTGTGTAGACGACTGTTGTCGTTGCACGCGCAGTGGGAGAAACCTAGCGGATGGGAAAGGTCGTCGGTATTGACCTCGGTACTACCAACTCAGTTGTCTCAGTCATCGAAGGTGGCAAACCGGTGGTCATCGCCAATACGGAGGGGATGCGTACGACCCCTTCGGTTGTTGCATTTAGCAAAGAGGGTGAGCGTTTGGTGGGGCAAATGGCCCGGCGTCAAACGGTACTCAATCCTCAGAACACCTTCTACAACGTTAAGCGCTATTTGGGGCGTAAGTATACAGAGTTAACCTCTGAGTCAAAACGTGTTCCCTACACCGTGCGTAAAGATGATGCTGGCAATGTTAAAATTCGCTGCCCGCGTCTAGATAAGGATTTTGCCCCTGAAGAAATATCATCCATGGTGCTGCGTAAGCTAGCTGAAGAGGCTAGCCGTTACATGGGGCAGCCGGTGACTGGCGCAGTTATTACGGTGCCTGCTTACTTTAATGATGCGCAACGTCAGGCTACCCGTGATGCAGGCCGCATTGCAGGTCTAGAGGTAAAACGGATCATCAATGAGCCCACAGCAGCAGCATTAGCCTACGGACTGGATCAGCAATTTAATCAGACTATTCTGGTCTTTGATCTGGGGGGTGGCACGTTTGATGTGTCCATCTTGGATGTTCGTAACAACGTCTTTGAGGTGAGAGCTACCAGCGGCGATACTCAGCTCGGTGGTGTCAACTTTGACAAGAAAATTGTTGACTGGTTAGCAGACGAGTTTTTAGAAACCGAAGGTGTTGACCTACGACGAGATCGCCAGGCATTGCAGCGTCTGACTGAAGCCGCTGAGAAGGCCAAAATTGAGCTGTCGGGGCTGCCCACAGTTGAAATCAATTTGCCTTTCATTACGGCTACTGCTGATGGGCCAAAGCACATTGAGAAAAAGCTGTCGCGATCGCACTTCGAATCCCTGTGTGCTGATTTAGTGGGTCGCCTCCGTGCTCCTCTGCAACAGGCGATGAATGATGCGCATCTGTCTCCCTCACAAATCGATGAAGTGGTTCTTGTGGGCGGCTCTAGTCGTATGCCCATGGTTCAGCAGCTAGTGCGCTCTATTTTGAGTAAAGAACCCAACCAAAATGTAAACCCTGACGAAGCCGTTGCCGTTGGTGCGGCTATTCAGGCCGGTATCCTCACCGAAGAAGTGAAGGACATCATGTTGCTGGATGTCACGCCGCTGTCTCTAGGGTTAGAGACTATTGGCGGTGTGATGAAAAAGGTGATTCCGCGCAACACCACGATCCCTGTCCGGCGCTCCGATATTTTCTCCACGTCTGAAAATAATCAGACCGTTGTGGAAGTGCATGTGATCCAGGGTGAGCGGGAAATGGGGATAGATAATAAATCCCTGGGACGGTTCAAGCTTATGGGAATCCCCCCAGCACCAAGGGGAATTCCACAGATTCAGGTGTCCTTTGACATTGATGCCAACGGTATTTTGCAGGTATCGGCCATGGATAAAACCACGGGCCGTGAGCAAAGTATTACCGTGCAAGAAGCGTCCAATCTTTCTGACGATGATGTTCAGCGCATGCTGCGGGAAGCGGAAGAATTTGCTGACGTTGACCGGGGCCAGCGAGAACGTATTGAGAAGCGCAATCGAGCTGAGACGCTAACGTTCCAAGCAGAGCGAGCGATGCGCAGTGTTTCCATTGACTTTGGATTACAGTTTGCTCGCGATCGCAAACGCCGCATTGATAACCTGATTCAAGACCTGCGTGATGCCCTCAAACGAGAGGATGAACGCATGATAGACATGATTCAATCCGAGTTACAGGATGAACTGTACGAGTTGAATCGCGAGGCCTATCTGTACGATGCCGATAATGACGACGGCAATATCTTTAACCAGATTGGCGACACCATTAAAAAAGCCTTTGAGGATGACGACGATTACTATCGTCGTGACCATGACTGGAATGGTCAAAGCCAGTGGGATACCCCCAGCTGGACTGCTGGTCGTCGTGATAATCGCAGTGGTTGGGACGATTGGGATGATAGCTGGAATCAGCCAGCATCACGTCCAGGTAGTGCACGTCAATCCTATGATGCTGCTCCTCGTAGTTACGACAATCGTAGCGGTTACGACAATCGTGATTACGATAACCAGGGGCGTCGGGCAGACAGTTACGATCAAGCGTCCTACGGCCAAGGGGCTTATGATCAAGAATCCTATGATCAAGGAGCTTATGGTCAAGAATCCTATGGTCAAGATGCTTATGGGCGTGATTCGTATCGTCAAGAGCGCTTTAACCAAGACAGGTCTAACCAGGGGCGTTATGATCAGCGTCGTTATGACCAAAATACCCAGGGTGGCTACGGGGTAAATTCCTATGAATCTCAGCCGCAAGATCGCTATGATCAGCGTTCTTCTCAAGATCGATATGTTCAAGGCGGCTATGGCCAAGAGGCCTATGGCCAAGGATATGACCAAGGAAGTCATGGTCAACGTAACCAAGACCGTTATGAGCGTAGTCCCGACCATAATCGCGAGGAGAATTTTGATCGCAGCAATGCCTACAGAGATGTAAGGGATAACTACGACCAACAGGGCTATAACCAAGATCGCTACGGTCAGCGTGAGGTGGGCGATGGTCAAGATGCTGAAGCAGCTCGCCGCTCGGTTTCTTATGGCCAAGATAATAATGCAGAGCAAGAGCGCTATAGACCAAGCTCCACAGATAGAAATTCAGTGAGACCGCAGACTGGTTCTGGTCGCTATGCGCCCTCTAATGCTGGATATCCATCTCAGCCAGCTGATGGCTATGCCAATGGAGGTAAATCTACAGCTAGCAGCTGGAATTCTAATGCGTCTTTGGATGAAGATCCTTGGGCTGATAAGCCTGGTGAACCAGCCAGTAAGCCCGCCAAAGGTTACTCTGGTAATTCTGGTCGGCCCAGCAGCAGCTCACAAAGCTATAACGATGATGAATGGGGCGACCAGGACGAACTCTGGTAAGCCGGTCCGGACCTCACTATGCAAAATTTTCGAGACTACTATGAGATTCTCGGCATCGTTGAGAGTGCTGATTCATCAAAGATAAAACAGGCATATCGTCGTCTTGCACGCCAGTTTCATCCCGATCTAAACCCTGGGGATCAAGAGGCTGAAGAGCGTTTTAAATCCCTGGGTGAAGCCTATGAGATACTTTCTGATGCTGATCGGAAGGCTCAGTACGATGACTACCGACGGTATTGGCTACAGCAAAAGTCTGAGGCCGACTATCGGGATTTAGAAGACTTTAACCGGTTTGTTGATCAGCTGCTTAATCGCCAAGCGATTCCCAAATCGCCAGTTCAACCTAAGAAAAAACAAACGCAAGCAAAGACAACGGGTGATCCTCGACGGCGGGATGCAGAAGCATCTCTTCAGGTTCCCTTAGAACGAGCGTTTCAAGGAGGAGCCGAACGGATACGCCTCGAAGATGGACGTGCCTTAGAAGTGGATATGCCACCTGGTATGCTAACGGGGCAACGTATCCGTCTACGGGGTCAGGGTATTAATGGTGGTGATCTTTATCTAAATATAATTGTGGAGCCCCATCCCTTTTTAAGGGTGCAAGGACGAGATGTCGTCTGTCATTTACCGATTACGCCCAGTGAAGCAGTTTTGGGTGGACAGATTACTGTGCCCACCCTTGATGGGCCTGTCCAAATGACCATTCCAGCAGGTATTCAATCGGGGCGAAAGCTACGGTTGGCTGGTAAGGGGTATAGTCGCATAACTGAAGAACGCGGCGATCAAATTGTGGAGATCGAAGTGGCAGTCCCCAAGCTTCTCAGTGACCAAGAAGCCGAGCTCTATGAAAAGCTACGAACAATTGAAGCGTTTAATCCTAGGGCTCACTTAACGTACTAAATTAAGCCCCAAAATAGTCAGGGGCCTGACCTGGAGTCCATTTGATATTGCACCCAACGCTGGGTATCTGGTCGTCAGATAAGCTCTGTCCGGCCAGGATCGTATCAATTGCCTGGCGTAGGTCTTTGCCTGTGACTGGTTTGCCATTACTAGGGCGGCTATCATCAAGCTGTCCTCGATAGGCCAACTTCAGCGCGCCATCAAATAAGAAGAAATCGGGGGTGCAGGCGGCGGTATAGGCCTTAGCTACGCCTTGAGTTTCGTCATAACAATAGGGAAAGTTGAACCCCTGGGTTGTCGCTTGAGTTTTCATATGCTCAGGAGCATCTTGGGGATGCGTCTTAATGCTATTGGCACTAATGGCGATCATGCTTAAGCCTTGCTCGGCATAGTCATGCCCAATTTTGGCTAGTTCTTGCTCCACATGTTTGACAAATGGGCAATGGACGCAAATAAACATGACTAACAGCGCTTTGCTGCCTGAAAAATTCTCTAGGGTGACACTGTCACCCGACACAACATCGATTAATGAAAATTCTGGAGCTTGGGTTCCCAATGCCAACATTGTGGACTCAACCATCACCATGGCAGATACCTCAAAGTACGTCCTTTATTGCTGATTCAATCAAGTTTGTGAGTGATTTAGTGGCTCTAGTCGCCAGCTAAAACCTGGCTCATTAGCCACCAAATGCCATGGCTGACATAACAACCGCAGATAGCAGAAGACCAGGGCTTAATAGCAAAATTAGCGTTAACAGCTCATGCATTTCCATAGACTTAGATGTTTCCTTTCAAAAGACTGCAGATATTTAATCGGGTGTTGCTGACCTCGTGATGATTCCATCTGTCAAATTGAGGCTGTTGGCAAGCTATACAGATGGATTTATCTTCTCAATCAGCAACGGTTTAATGGTTTCTGACTGCACTTATCATGGCCGATAAATCTATGAGGCGTGGGGAATTTTTATCAAAAATATGGGTCGTATTTGACAAAGTACCGTATCCTTTTACTTTTAATTGTGTCTGTTGGCGTTCCGTGGGATAGTTTTATGGCATTCAAGCACTGTTTGCATCAGTCGTTAGGAGGTAGCCTGATTGCTCTTGCTTTATCAATGGCACCAGCATTCGCAGAAAATCTACAGAATTGGTCGTTTGATACGGGTAGCAATGAACTAACATTTTCCTTGTCTGACGAGGTTTTTCCAGAGTTTTTTCTACTTTCAGAACCCCCACGCTTAGTCCTCGATATCCCCAACACAGACATTGGCGATATTGACCCAGAGCAGATTTATGATGGAGCTGTCAAAAATATTCGGGTAGCCCAGTACACCCCAGAGAATGTCAGGGTTGTCATTGAATTAGCTCCGGAAATAGTTCTATCCCCTGAGCAGGCTGACATTCAATTTGATGATAGTGATGATGGTCAACGACATTGGCGTTTTCGCCCGTTAATTGCTGAAAACAATACAGTTGCCCAGAGTACTTCCCTAGCCCCAGCCCCAGCCCAGAACTCTGATGATCATAATGTCAGTCTTGCCGCAGCGAATCTACACATTCCTCAAAGCTCGCCAACCACAACAGCACTGCCCATTGATCCCTATGAGTCTGAGGCTTCTAGCGGTGTAGTGAGTGTTCCACCCTTAGAAGAGGGTGTAGTGAGTGTTCCACCCTTAGAAGAGAATGATGGGGTCAGTGTTCCACCTCTAGCAGGCGTTAATGTCCCATCCATAGAAGATAATAATGCTTCTGACAATGCTGCTTCAGTGGCTGTCGTTGATGCAGAGGTGCCAGAATTGCCACCTATGACGGTTCCAGAGCTTGAAGATACTGGTACAGAAGATGTCTTGACGCCAACAGTATTTTTAGAAGTGGAATCACGGCAATCGACCCTACCAGATCTCGCTGCCAGTACGAGTGAGCAACCTGTCGCTGCCGCTGAGTCGATTAGTTCGGAGGTAACGCAGAACGCAGATGTGGCTGTCGCTGGTGATGAGACTGTAGCAGCGGAAGAGCCGACTCCTGCTGTCAAGATGCCAGGAGAGTCATCTGCCGCTGTGCCAGACGTCGAGATGCCTGCTTCTGCAAGGCCGGCGGAAACTGCATTGGCTCCGGTTGAATTATCGTCTTTATCTGAAGAAGACCAGACAGTTGCGGAAGATCGTGACCCACCTGATTTTCAGACTATTCAACAACCTGCCGCTGAGCGTACGATTGTGCAAACGGACTTACCTGTGCCGCTACAGTTTGGGCAACCCTTACCTGAAGGGATCTAGGCTAAAAGACCTTAAGTGCATTGAAGTTTCGGGGAGCAGCAGTGTGCTGACCCCTATGACTGTAATGTCCTAAATTCGAAATATTTACTCTCCATAGAGCCATGGGCTTTATGAGACTGAAATCTTTTTAGGATGGGATGATTTGATACCTGAGCGCTTTTTTGTCCTGTGGTTTGATTGCTGAGCTGCAATGGGCAATGTGAAGTGAATTTGCGTGCCCTGATCTTTGCCTTTAGATGTGGCCCAAATTTTGCCGCCCTGCGCTTCTACAATTTGACGGCAAATGGCAAGTCCCAAACCTGTTCCACCCACTGATCTGCGGAGTGCCCCTTCTTCTTGGTAAAAACGTTCGAAGACCGTTTCTAATCGCTCTGGCTCAATGCCTCGGCCACTGTCATTGACTGAGACTTCTACAAACGCATTGTCTTTGATATGGGCTTGGATGGAGATATTTCCGTTGGCCGCCGTAAATTTACAAGCGTTGTCCAGTAGCTTGGTAAGTACCTCAACGATCCACTCACCGTCGCCCCGAATCAAAGGCAGGGACTCTGGTAAGTCAACCATAATTGTTGAGGAACTGGTCATTGTTCGTCGACTGCTTAAGGCAAGGGCAACACATTCGCTTAGAGCAAGGGATTCCAGGTTCCATTCAATACGACCACTTTCAAGGCGCGATAGGGTTAAGAAATCTTGGACGAGCCGTTGCATGCGTTCAGAGTCATCCATGGCAGTTTGCAACATCGCTTGCCGCATATCCATGGGCATGTCAGGCTCTGTAAAAATACTTTCTAGGCAGACTCGAATAGTCGATAGGGGGGTGCGTAGCTCGTGGCCAGTAATGGCGATGAGATTGCTGCGTGTTCGATCGAGGGCTTCTAGCTGTTGGTTGAGGCTTTCTAGATTTGCATAGGCTTCAGCTTGAATTACAGCTACGCTGAGTTGAGCAGCAACGGCTTCCACCAGGCTGATATCGTTTTTGCTCCAGGGTTGTGGGGTATCGCTGCACTGGTGAAGCTCAATCATTCCTAGTAACCGCTCTTGGTAAATTAGAGGTACTAGTAAGCAGCTATGAATATCCCATTGGTTTAATAAACCATCAATAGTAGAGATATCGTCGATTTGATTCTTCTGTTGGTTACCAACTGGGGTTTGTGAGTAGGTCAGGGATTCCCGTTGTCGGTTGACAGTTTGGAACAGAGGATTTTCGATAAGAGGCCAGACTTCGCCTTTGAGAGAGGTGATATTTGGCTGCCGGAATTCATGTTGAATTTCAATACTGTCGTAACGGTCACTACGATAAATAATGCAGCGACAAGCAGAAATTTCTTGCCCGAGTTCGTGGGTTGCGATCGCAAACACCTCAGTTGGGTTCAATGACTGACGAATAGCCGCTGTAATTGAATTGATCAACCGCTCACGATTTTCTTGAGCGGCCATCGTTTTATAGGCTTTAAGTAGCTTGTACTGACTAGCCTGCACATACGTAACTAATCGCTGAGCAAAGGGATAAGACTCAGTAACCTCAGCGTTATAAGGTTTCCCCCCAAGTAAGTCCGCTGGCAAAAAATCAGTCTGAGCTTGGGTGATTTTATCGGATAAATCTGGTCGATAGTGAACAATACGCTTCAACAAAATATAAGCTGCCTGTTCACAGACACGCCGATCAAGCGTCCAAATACCTTCAAAACGACGGCTTTGATCAAACGCAGGCGCACCGTTTAAAACCTTAGGTTTTTGCGAACCATGATGCTCACGGCAAACCAAACAGGCCGTGTACTGTTGGCCCAAAACTACGAGGTGCCACTCATGCACCAGCGCATCTTCAGGATCAAAGGCAATGGTTTCATGTCTGACAGTGCCATCAGCATTGGCAAACTTGGTATTGGTGGCAGCTAACACATAAATTTGAGGCGTAATGTCAGCGAGTCGTAAGTAACGATGAGCTTCTTGACGATAAAAGCGTTCCTGCTGAAAGCTGGCAATCATCAAAGGACGATCGTCCCCCGCCAATACCTGATCTTCCATCGCATGGGAAAGGGCCGTCAGCGATGTTTTAAAATACATTTGTGGCCTTAGTGCCGGTAAGACCGCAAGCAGCTCGTCTAAAACTGAAGCCGGATTGCCCATTAACTGTAGGATTTAATTGATGTCGAGACTCTTCGCCCAACTGCCCCAACCTTATCAGTGCCTATCCAGGCTGTGGAGGAATTGTAACTAAGCTTAGAGGAGAGGCGTAAGACGTCAGAAGAGCAGCTTGCCATCCTTCCAAGAATGGCAAGCTGCTAAGGGGGTACGGAAAGAGAGCTCTGTAAAGTTCGAAGGCTTTTGGGCAAGGGGCCACGGAAAAAGCTCTGTAAAGTTCGAAGGCTTTTGGGCAAGGGGCCACAGAAAGAGCTCTGTAAAGTTCGAAGGCTTAATGCTCCGAAAAATAAAGGTGGGTGGTTTCCTGAATGAAACCACCCACCTCTAAAACGCCATTCCTTATGGGTTCTAAGTATTTAGAAAGAACCGGAACGACTTAACAAGCTTAGGCAACACCGCCCATATCGCTAGTGTCCTTCAAGAAACCGCTATAAGCTTCCATGCCGTGCTCGCCAATATCCAAGCCCTTCAGCTCTTCCTCGGCAGAGACACGTAGACCAAACGCAGACTTGAGGATGGTCCAAACAATGGCACTGAATACAACAGTAAACAGACCAATGGCAACGATACCGATCACCTGAGAGATGAGCTGGCTAATGCCACCACCGTAGAACAGGCCAGTTGTGGTATCAAACAAACCTACTGCAATGGTCCCCCACATACCGCACACAAGGTGTACGGAAATAGCGCCCACGGGGTCATCAATTTTGATGCTGTCAAAGAAGCTAACGGAGAAGACAACGATTACGCCTGCAATCAGACCAATGATGACTGCGCCAAAGAAACTAGCACCAGCACAGCCAGCCGTGATACCAACCAAACCGGCTAGGATCCCGTTAATGATCATGGATAGGTCAGGCTTGCCACTCATGATCCATGCTGTGACAGTCGCAGCCACACCACCAGCAGCAGCAGCTAGGTTAGTGGTAACAGCAATGTAAGGGACAGCTCCGTCAGCTGCTAGCTGAGAACCAGGGTTGAAACCAAACCAACCGATCCAAAGAATAAGACAACCAAGAGTTGCAATACTCATGTTGTGACCTGGGATGGCATTGATTTGACCATCTTGATATTTGCCGAGCCGAGGACCCAGAATTGCTGCACCTACTAAAGCTGCCCAACCGCCGACAGAGTGCACAACAGTAGAACCAGCAAAGTCGGAAAAACCGCCTGTGGGTAGAGCACCTAACCAGCCATTGCCAGACCAGACCCAGTGACCAGTGATGGGGTACGAAATGGCTGTCAGCAGAATGCTAAAGAGAATGAAGTCAATGAATTTGATCCGCTCTGCAACGGCACCAGACACGATAGTTGCTGCAGTACCTGCAAAAGCTGCCTGGAATAGGAAGAACACAGGGACAGTTAAGTTACCTGCATAGGGCTCGTCTACAGACAAACCAGACAGGAAGAAATTACCCATGCCAAAAACAGGGTTGGCCTCGTTAAACATAAGACCGAACCCAATTGCCCAGAAAGACAATGTGGCAAGGGCAAACACGATCAAATTCTTGGAAAGAATATTGACAGCATTCTTTTGGCGACAGAAACCGGTTTCCAACATCCCGAAACCAGCGTTCATAAAGATCACCAGAATGGCTGCGATCAGCACCCAGATGTTATCTAAAACAAACTGAACATCGCCAGCAGCAATTGCATCTTCTTGAGCATGGGCTGCAGTACTCCACGTGGCAACGATTACTAATGCCAGGGGGATACAAACTAACCAAGCCCATGAAAAGCTTCTGCCAAAAAAGCGCTTAGCCATCTGATCAAATGGCGGCGCATAAGAATCCCAGACAGACGATTTACGCCGTCTCGCCTTGCGGCTCAAATTTAGACTAGACATCTCAACAGACGTTCCTACAACACAATCCAATCAACTAAAACTCACTCTCAAAGGATCCAGCCCTAGACAGTGAAGTCTTTGTGTGAGGGGACCTTGACAGTTCAAGATACTCAATGACCGACAAGAGATTTAGGACCGTGATATGGCTCTGCCAAAAATTGGGAAAAATCTTAGGTTAAGAATCTTCACTACCTATGAATGGCAGATCTGCCACATTCTGCGCCCTAAACACCTAGCATTAAGCGTTTGGTGTCTCTGTGGTGCATTGTGCATATCTATTAGATAGATTCCACCAATTTCAGCCAAGTCATTCTGTATCAAGTAATACACTTGGTCTGTGTGACGGCAATATTCGGGGTTTGAGACCTCATTATTTTGGCTTATTTTCAAAAATTAATATTATTGACAGCCTGGAACCCTTGCTGCTATGTGTTTTCTTTGATGTCCTTTGAAGGGAACATCGTTTTTAGGTAGGGATGGTGACCCAGTTCGTTGAGTCGAGTTTGTTTTTCCAGGACGCTATCTTCAAGGGATTTCCGATAAACTTGGATGCGTTCGAGGAGCTTGAGATCGCATGTTGCCAATATTTGCACCGCTAACAGACCCGCGTTTTTTGCATTGCCAATCGCTACCGTTGCCACAGGAATGCCACCGGGCATTTGGACGATGGAATAAAGTGAGTCTATGCCTTGCATGGCGCGGCTTTTTACGGGGACGCCAATCACAGGAAGTGGCGTCAGGGCGGCCACCATGCCGGGCAGATGAGCAGCTCCACCAGCCCCAGCAATAATGACTTTTAGGCCTCGTTCGACAGCGGTTTGAGCGTAGCTCACCATGCGTTTTGGAGTGCGATGAGCCGATACAATGGCCACTTCGTGAGGAATACCAAAGTCTTCGCAAACAGTAATGGCTGCCTCCATAGTGGGCAGGTCAGAGTCGCTGCCCATAATGATGCCAACAAGGGGAGAAGTCATGGGATGAAAAGTGAAACGTTATACCTGGCTGTGCCAGAGTTGCTGTTGTTAGCCTACCGGGTTCCTATGGGATGATTCGTACAAAGATTTGAATTGCAACTGGCCATGTCAATTTTGCTAAGTGCACGATTACCTCATCTGTCGGGACTATATTGTCTTGAGGTAGTAGGCCATCAGCTGCGGTCTATGTTACCCATGGCTAACGTGTCGGCTAATGCAGTACAGGCAATTGACCTCAACGGCGATTGGGTTTCCCTAGGGGGCGTGGATTTACAGATCAATGGCGTTTTAGGGCTGGCATTTCCTGATTTGACTGATCCTGTAGAACTGCAGAAAGCGGCTAGTTTTTTGTGGAGTCAGGGGATTGATGCGTTTACCCCCACTCTGGTGACAGCCCATCCAGATAAAATTCAACGCAGTCTCTCTGTAATTCAGGATTACCAGACTCAAGGTTTTAACAGGCAACCACGGCATGCTGTGGTTTTGGGGGCACATCTAGAGGGCCCATTTTTGAACCCGGCTAAGCGAGGGGCGCATCCTCAGGACTATTTGCAGTCGCTTTCACTGGATCGCGTTCAAGGGTTATTAGGGGGCTGTATTGACGTAGTTAAGATCGTCACCCTGGCTCCAGAAATAGAAACCGATGCTGCGGTGATTCCCTGGTTGCGATCGCAAAATATAATTGTCAGTCTTGGCCACTCCCTGGCGACGTCAAGCCAAGCTCAACAAGCCTTTGCCCAAGGAGCCTCAATGGTGACCCATGCATTCAATGCCATGCCAGGATTGCATCACCGTGAACCTGGGTTACTAGGGGCTGCGTTAACCCAGTCCAATGTGTATGCAGGTTTGATTGCCGATGGCCAGCATGTGTGTCCTACGATGCTCGACCTGTTGCTACGAGCCGGACGAGGTACATCTGAAGGTGTCAAGGGCGGTCTGTTTCTGGTGAGTGATGCATTGGCCCCCCTTGGTTTACCGGATGGTACATATCCCTGGGATAGTCGTGAGATTGAGGTGGTAGACGGTACGGCTCGACTGCCGGACGGGACATTGTCAGGCACTACCCAGCCCTTACTGAAGGGGGTAACCAATTTGGTCCAATGGGGGTTATGTGATGTCAATGAGGCCATAGTCTTGGCCACCGAAAGACCACGCCAGGCTGTAGGTCTGCCAGGGTTAGCTCCCAGACAAACTGCCAACTTACTCCGTTGGCACTACGATGGCACGACTCTCAGCTGGCAGAGAATTTTAGACGAGTAAGGTATTGCCCATATTTTCACTACACTTCAGATTGCCAAAACGTAATAGGATCTGACGGTAGAGAAATCCTAATGATTACTTCTGGCCAATCCTATGACGAGTGCAACTGACGATAAAACCATCGTTCGTGATTATTTTAATGCCCAAGGTTTCGATCGTTGGAGCCGTATCTATGGAGACGGTCAGGTCAATAAAGTCCAGCGAGATATTCGAGAAGGTCATCAGCAGACTGTTGAGCACGTTCTTTACTGGTTTAAGCAGGATGATAATGCTCAGGGCCTGTCTGTCTGTGATGCTGGCTGTGGTGTCGGTAGTCTCAGTATTCCTTTAGCGGAGATGGGCGCAGTGGTGTCCGCTAGTGACATCTCCGAGAAAATGGTAGAAGAAGCCATTTTTCGTGCCAAGGAACTGTTACCGCCAGAGTCTGTACCTACCTTTGATGCGCAGGATTTAGAAACCCTAGACGGTAGCTATCACACGGTTATTTGTTTGGATGTACTCATTCACTATCCTCAAGAAAAGGCCGGTGACATGATTGCTCATTTAAGTTCTTTGGCTGAAGACAGGCTGATCCTTAGCTTTGCTCCGAAAACCCCCTTCTATACTGTACTTAAGCGTATTGGTGAGTTTTTCCCAGGTCCAAGTAAAGCAACTCGTGCTTATCTCCACAGTGAGGCCGATATTCGTGCTGCTTTGAAGGCTAACGGCTGGCAGATTAAGCGTAAGGAATTTACAGCAACACAGTTTTACTTTTCTCGCTTGTTTGAAGCTGTGAAAGTCACAGACTAGAGGTGCCTTCAGGGCTGACGCGTTAGCCTTCAAGGCTTGGTTCCTGTGCCCATGGCAGACGCTATTTTTGCAGATGTTGATTGGGAAGCTGGTCGAGGGTGTTGGGCTGATGTAGACAAACGCAATTACGGCCTGACTTTTTAGCGGTATATAAGCCCAGGTCAGCCATCTCCACTAGGGCACTCGGCGGAATTTCTAATGTTGGCACAAAGCTGGTCACACCTAAGCTCATGGTGACGTAGTCGGCTGTTTCAGAGGCGGTATGGGGCAAGTTGTAGGCTGCTAGCTTCGATAAAATGGCATGTGCGATCGCAGTTCCTTGTTCCGCCGAGGTGTTGGGTAGCAGCACAACAAATTCTTCGCCACCATAGCGAGCATTTAACGCGCCACTCGCTTTAACAGTGGTGCGGATTGCTTGAGCCACTTGTTTGAGGCATTCATCCCCCTGGGGGTGACCGTAGGTATCATTATATTTTTTGAAATGGTCTACGTCACCAACAATCAGGGCCAAGGGGTGTTGCGCTCTCAAGGCCCTAAACCACGCTTGTTGCAGACTCTCATCAAATGTGCGGCGATTGGCTAGCCCAGTTAATTTATCGTTGGTGGAAAGGACCTGTAATTGTGTGGTGCGATGTGCCCCTGAGAGCCCGGCGGCGATCCATAATCCCAAAAGTATAGGGACAACGGGTAGCCAGAGTCCTGTCAAGCTCAATGTTCCATAGCTGATGCCAAACACGAGCAAGCTGATGCCTGGAATCAGCGTCAGTCGCTGCCATAGTTTGGTCGCTTGTTGAGTAAGATAGCTGCCACATAAGGAAATACCTATGATCAGCAGGCTTTCTAGCCACTGGGGCCATGCCTGAATGAGGGGACGACCGTCGAGGGTAGTACTGATAAGCTGGCTAGCAATTTCTCCATGTAGCTGTACACCAAATTGAATTGTGGGTTGTCCATTTGGCTGCTGACCTGCGGTGTAGAAAATGTCAGCTTTGCTAAATGCCATGCTACCGATTAAGACGATGCGATCTCGCATCAAATCTGGTGGAATTTCGTTACGTAATACTTGTTGGAACGAAACAACATTAAATGGGGTTTTATGTCGACGAAAATTAAGGAGAAGCTGATATCCTTGCGCATCTGTTTCAGCGTATCCTCCTGTATGGGTCTCTATCGGAGGAAATTGAACATTCTTAAGCGTTAGTATCGAAGACTCTAAATCTGGCTCGATTTTCTCAGGTTCACCAGCTAAATATTCAAGGGCTAGACGCAAACCAAGAGACTCAATAACATTGTGTCCATTGGCCGCAGGAAATAATATGCCGCGTCTAACGCGGCCATCAGCATCGACAACAACATCACTGGCGGCGATTTGATCGGCAACCTTCAAAATGGCGTTGCCAGGTATTGCATTTCCTTTCCTATTACCGATTACTTTTTCGATGCCGATGAGATTAGGGGTATCGGCAAATACTGTCGCTAAATTCTTGCTTCCAGGTTCGTTTGGTAAATGACGATAAAAATCTAGACCGATAATGCGAGGCTGTTGCTGCTGAATTTGGTGGATTAAATCCACCATAGTCTGATCACTTACATGGTTAGTACCTAGGTAATGATCCAAATCAGCATCAGTAAGACCAACGATGACGACCCGTGGATCAGTAGATTCAGGCACTCGCAGCGCCAACATTTTGTCAAAAGCACGCAGTTCTAGCATTTGTAAACTGCCCAGCGATCGCAAGCCTATGATGATGCTGGCTGTGATCACACTGGCCATGGCTCCAAAACCATACGCTTTCCTGAAGCTATGCCAGAGTGTTCTTGCAACGTCTCCAATCTTGTCTGTTTTTACCAAGGGTTACCATCCGTGCATGATGTAATCGCCAGTACTTTAGCCACACGGTGGTTACCTAAATGAGATTAGAGATGTACCACCGCTGATAACGGTATTTCTGCTGGACTTTGCCCTTGTTCCAAAAGAGTCTGCACCATGGTTTCAGCATCTGTTACCCCCTGACTCCTAGCCGCAAGCAGCACAGCGATAGCGTCGTACCAAATACCTTGGTTTGCGTAAGTACTTGCTCGTTCCAGGCTAGATAGATTACTTACATCTAAGGATTCCCGGTTTATATGTTCAACGAAGCTGCGGGCAGAAATTTCAGCGTGGTGATCTCCTGGGCATGAGACAAAGACTGTCCAACGATATTTCTTATGAAGAGCTAATCTGTTGTCTTCAGGTAACGTCACACTGACCGTGGCAGTTTTCTCTAGCTCAATCGTTTGAGTATAAATGGGAGTCGCCAAAGCAGGATCCGACACATGCAATGTCATTGAGACTGGCATAGTGGTTGCTACATGCCATGCCAATGTAGGATTTGACTTAGTTGTCAGTAAGTTTGATCGATCTCCTGGAACCATCAGGGCTAAGCGAGTTGCGCCATCATCAATGCTGCAACTAACGGCTTCTTGCCCTCTGCGTCCACCTGATAAGGTTGATTCGACGTTACCTCGATCTGTATCAGGAGTCCAGCGAATCCGTTCTCCAGCATAGCTAGGTGCTATCAAGCTTAACCCAAGGCAGCTAGCTAGTATGGCCGATGATAGCCGATGACTTTTTTGCAGTACAGCTATTATTTGTTGTATTTGTTGCGAAGTGAATAAGGTGAACTGGATCATGACAGGATGTACATGTCTTATCAGGATGAGCTAATGGGAAATTTAGAAAACCCCTTAGTGATTTCAATGTATCCTTTTTGACTTAAAGAAGTGTAAAAAACACTTGAAAAACCTCAGAATATATGTGCAGAGTCAGTAAAGTTTTGAGGCGTAATGTACGTGTTTCTACTGAAGAATGTGTCTGTGTGTCAACACTAGCGCCAGGGATTGCCTACCATCGTGAACCCTGCCCAGTAGAACGGATGCGAAAATTCTGTTGTGGGTAGCCTTAACTCAACGGGCAGGGTGATATCTCCCTGAGATGTGTGCAGTAAATTGTTATTGATCTGGGTTGCCCCAGTAATTAAAGAGATTTGTGCTCTTTGTAGAGACTGGTGACGGAGAGTTGTATGGGGTAACTGGTGATAAAACTCTGTCATTAATGCCAGAGTCCCTATGTCCGAAACATTCCATAGACTCCCAATGGAGGTTTCAATACCTGCTGCTGCTGCTAGCCCGATAAAGCCTAGTTCTGCTTCAGGGCTGCTTAAAGCTGTCCCACAAGCACTCAGGATTAAGAGCTCTAAATCTGGCCAACTTAGCGCTTTCATTTGATGAAAGTTAAGTGGCGTATCCCAAAATTGAATGAATGACTGCTCTAAGTTGCCTGCATTGAATTCAGCATGGGTGGCTAAATGTAATAATTCTGGTTGTTGTGATGTTTTTAGCTTTAAAAAGTTGTCGAGTGTAAACGTTTCATTGAGAAGGATTTCTCTGGTTTGGAGGCTTTGGGCAACAACATCGAGTTCAAGGGGAACGGCTGGTAGGGTGTCGAGAGCCTCGAATTGGTTTGCACCAGCAACGAGTGAGCGGGGAACAGAAATAGTGTTGTCAAACTGGTACTGTATTAACCCCATGCTAGGAATGAGAGATACTCCATATTCTTCAATGATGAAGGTGTCCTCTTGCATCATTGCCGCTAGAGGAATGGTTCTCAGTCCTTGGTCAAGAGAATACATCACATGATCAATTTGCTTTGCCTCCAAGTCTTGTGTGAGTGGTGCTAGTAACCAGCCATACATTTGGCGAGCTAAGGCTTTATAACTAAGTGGGTCTTCGGGGTCTGAAACAGCCAGTCGAAATAGCTTTGCCTGTTGAGTTAGCTCAGTCCGTGACACATCGACCAACTGTTGGACGGGGTCTCCAGTAGCGGATACCAAAATTAACAGTAGTTGATCCTCTGGGCTGGCATTTTGCTGAGTCCGAGGTAAGGCAAATCTGTCGAGACCGACCTCAGTGGTAGATGTTGGAGGCACAAAGACAGCATAAATAACTGCTGATTTACTTTTATAGTCGTGATTAGCTTGATTGAGGATGTTTTGTACTGATTGCAAAGTAACGGGTTGAGTTTGGGGCAATTGCCAATAATTTGCATAGTCGTTGCTCAAGGCCTCTTCTAAGTACTGAAAAGCTGCTTCGTCAAAGTACTGTAAACGACCGTTTGTTGCTGTTATATGGGTTGGTCTTATGCGTGGGTTTAGGGAACGGCGGAACGGCTTGTCTGCATGAATTGATGTTGCCCTATGGCTGAATCGAATTGATTGTACGGCGGGTGTCTGAGGAGGCTGGAACTGTTCTAAAACAAGGGATGATGGCTTGGAAGACTGAAGGTTACCTGGGATCGGCCGTGATGGATTTTGGGTCTGAGGTCTATCAGTTTCAGGTGCTTTTTCTTCTGTTGGTAGAGGAGAAACTGAAGGGAGAATAGAACTCTCGACAGCACCGATATCGATGGTGCCACCGATAATTCTGGGGTTTCCATGTTGATCGTTGATGGTAGCTGCTGAATTATGGCCAGTATTAGTGGCTGGGCTATCATCCTGCAACTGATGTGATGGGAGATTGCCTAAATTGTTGTTAAGAGGTGTCAATCTTGGCTGTAGTGGAGTATTGGTTGTGCCGATCAGATTGCTGACGGTAAACCCTGTGCTGCCTTGATCGATGCCAATAAGATTGTTTCCCAGATCGCTAAACTCTCCTTCTACGTCAGGATTAATTGGGGCAAGGTTGTTGGCCACAATGGTGTTAATTAGCTCTGGAGTAGAGGCGGTGGTGAGATTCTCGGATATGCCACCTCCAGAGGTTGTGGCGATATTGGCTGCTACCGTGACGTTTGTGAGTGCTGTGGGGCCAACGGTACGGAGTCCGCCACCCATGGTAGCTTGATTACCGGAGATAGTACTATTGGTGATGGTTGCCTGTGACAGGTTCGAAAATCCGAAGTCGCTAGCAATTTCAATGCCGCCTCCAAAGGTAGCTGCTTGATTGCCGACGATGGCACTGTTTGCGATCGCAATTTCCGTTTCACTATCAGTAGCCAGATTGAGAATGCCGCCACCACTCTTCTCCGATAGATTATCACTAATCAGCGTCGCATCAATCGTGATCTCTCCTCCAGCAGTATTTAAGATGCCGCCGCCGCCATCATAGGTGCCTATTCCTGTTGCCTGATTGTTGGCAACAGTGCTGTTCACTAAGATGAGTTCACCTTGGTTATAAAGCCCGCCACCTCTTTCAGCCATATTATTCATGAAGTGGCTGGCCCTAATCTCTCCATCATCGTCTAAGAAGATGGCTCCACCAGCATCGCCAGCATGGTTTTCAGTAAAGTAGGCCGTGTCAACGCTCAATGCACCTTCACTAAAAATTGCGCCGCCGTTGGTTCCTGCTATGTTGTCAGAAAAATCTGTATTGAAGATGCTAACTATGCCATTGGGATCAACATCAATGGCCCCAGCATGTTCTCCAGCTTGGTTGTTATTAAAGGTGCTATCAACTACTGTAACTGAACCTTGAGCGATATCAATCGCTCCACCATCAGAGTCACTACGATTATTGTTGAAAATGGTGTTAGACAGGATAAGTGAGCCTCTATTTTGAATGGCTCCACCATCTTGTGAACTACTTGTGACCTCATTGTTGGTAAACGTTACATGACTAATTGCAACGTTGTTGCCAGATGTCCTGAGACCAGCACCATCTGACGTGCTAGAGCCATCCTGTATGGTGAGACCATTAATATTGATATTGTCTCCATTGCTGGTAATGTCAAAGACTCGTTGGTCCCCAATACCGTTATTGTCAACATCACCACTGATAAAGGTGCTGTCTTGACCTTGCCCGACAAGATTAAGGGAGTGGTTGAGGGTGATGGTATGAGTCTCACGATAGGTGGTAGTCGCCAGATTTACCGTGCCACCGTCAGCAACAGCATCCACAGCATTTTGAATACTGCCGTTAACGCCTACATTCACTGTATTGGCCGAACCCGAGAGTTCTCCAATGCCCTTAAGAGTAATCTTCTCATTGAGATTTAAGGTGTTTGTATCAAGAAATAAATCTCTGCTAGAACTGTTGCCACTAGCATTAATGGCTGCATCAAGAGTAATGGAATTACTAGCTTGTAAAGTAACATTAGTGCTATTTAAGGCACTGACGATTGTAGACGCATTAATGGAGTTGTTAATGACATCGTTCGTGCCTGTCATAATGGCTCCAGTACCACCTGTTTCGATGACTGTGAGATCGATGGGGTCGATGAGCCATATGCCTGCGTCTCCGTAAGGAGCAGCAGTTGTTACGTTGGCATTATTCCCGATGGTGAGTTGATGTAGTCCAGAGGTCTCTGCCAGACCGCCATGACCCGTTGCAGATTGAGCTGAAATGGTGCCATCAAAGACTGTTGTGCCATCTGACCAAACAATTACTTGGCCCCCATGCCCCTGTGTGGCATCGGCAACCAGGCTAGTGGTTGCCGTAATTTCTGTTTGAGAGGCATGAGGTAAATTTCCTTGCCCTTGATAGTCTCCTCCAATGCGAATCAAGCCTCCGCTGTTGTGACCAGAGGCATTCAGGGTACTCTCAAGCACCTGAATAGTGTTTCCTAAAAGATTGATTTCACCCCCTGTGATGCCCTGGGTAGAGATGTTGCCAGCATTCTGGAGACTAAAGGGCGTTGGAATGTTGTTAGCAATATCACGATGTATGAGAGTAGCTGTACCATTATTGCCAATGACCAACTCATTGCTGTGGTTGAAGTCACCACCAGTGATCAAGGCTGGCAGAGACTCTGAGATGTCAGGCTCGGTGGAGATCTCTAAGCTTAATAGGCCATCCATTTGTGCTAGTCGAATGGACTGACCCGGTTCTGTAGCCAAGAGGGTGATTTCGCCATCAGGAGCACTTAACGTGCCAGTATTCGTTACTTGAGAGGCTAACAGTCTGAGGCTATGTCCCTCACGCACAGTGAGCTGACCTTGGTTGATGATGGTACTTGGGTAACTAAAGCCAAAATGGCTGGGGGGAGTCACCAAGGTGCTGTAGTCTGGATCGCTCATGATCTCGAACCATTGACCGTCAGTACCAAGATGGGTGGCGGTTGTAGCTGTGAATGAACCTCCAAGGTCAAGACGAGCATTGGGGCCAAAGAGCAGCCCAGCAGGGTTCACTAGGTAAAGATCCGCATTACTACCGGTTACTTGGAGCAATCCATCGATATTGGAGGCCGTGCCACCGATGATTTGTCCGATGACTGTATTGGTGTTTGAGGTGGTCAGGAAGTTTGCCGTTTGGTGCTGGCCCAGGTTGAATTGCTCAAAGCTATGGAAGAGATTGCTTCCTGCTTGAGTGCCACCACTAATATCAATAATGCCTGGGTCGGAAATGGTGGCTTGGGTTGCGTTGCTTGTGGGCACAATGGTTTGTGCTTGTAGTGGAAAGGACGTTGAGATGATAATTCCACTGCCAACGACGGGGATTAGCGCAAAAGCGGCGGTTACTTTAGTCAAGACTTCCATAGATCAAGGTCAGCTTAAATCTTGGCGATTCAGGAGTCAAACGAGATTTGTGACGATGATTGAGGGGCGTCATCGTCACCGATAAACCAAGAAAATTAACGTTCAATTTCCAAAGAGATAGAGCGGTCTCTTTGGTTTCTTTTCAACTATAGGACTTGTAAGTCAGGTCTTACTTCCTACGTAAAACTAACCAAATTTGCATTAAGTTTTTCTGAAGTCAATCAATTGATGTCAATTTAATCAGCAACCTTTAAGACAGAACGACGGGCATTGTTTACTCTGGAGAGGTTCGTTTGGTGACCACACTATGACTGCTCGTCTGTGTATTGCGATCGCATCTATTTTAGGAGGCTTATCTGTAGCAGGCGGTGCCTTTGGGGCCCATGCACTCAAAGCCCAGCTGACAGAAAAATCCCTGGCGACATTTGAGATAGGCACACGCTACCAGATGTATCATTCCCTGGCCTTGCTATTGGTGGGACTACTGTGGTTACAACTTCCGAATAATAGCTGGCTCAGCTACGCCAGTTGGGCATTCATCATCGGCATTGTGATTTTCTCAGGCAGTCTCTATGGCTTGAGTCTGTCAGGCATCAAAATTCTGGGTGCTGTGGCCCCCATTGGTGGTTTGGCCCTCATTATTGGTTGGGCATTTTTAGCTACAGCTGCATTCTCTCTGACAAACTAAAGAGCTAGGGGATGAGTTTTGCATGTTTAGCAATAGGTTTGATTGCCCTTACCGATAAGCTCAAGCTCAAGGCAAAAAATCTTGAACTCAGCTTTTTCTGTTCACTAGTACTATGTGTCGTTTACTTGCCTATTTAGGAAAGCCCATCCTCCTTGAAGAGCTCATCTTCAAGCCTGAGCATTCCTTAATGGTTCAAAGCTATCAGCCAAAAGAGTTAGAAGTGGCCTTGCTCAATGCAGATGGGTTTGGTATTGGCTGGCATCATCCCGATGACATTGCGGCTGAGCCCTTTATCTATCGCAATGTGCTACCCATTTGGAATGACGCTAACCTGCCTCACCTGTGTCGTTACATTCAGGCGCAGTCATTTGTTTCCAATATTCGCAGTGCCACACCAGGCTTGCCCCTAGACTTTAGTAACTGTCAGCCGTTTCGCCATGGCCAGCTCTTATTTGTTCACAACGGCTATATCGATAAATTTCGACAAACACTGTATCGCCCCATGCGTGATCTAATTGGCGATGTCGCTTATCAAAATATCTATGGTCTGACAGACTCTGAACATATTTTTGCCCTGATTACCCATCTGCTAGAGCTGGATCCCCAGTTGGCGTTATTGGGAGCTTTGGAACAGGCCATTGAAATGATTCAATCCTTGGCCAATGAATACGACGTCCGAGTATCGGGTGTGATCGTTCTGAGCGACGGTCAAAAACTTGTTGCAGCTCGTTTTGATAATCAAGCCAAGGCCCCATCATTTTATCTGTTGCGTCAGCCCGAGAGCATTATTCTGGCCTCCGAACCTTTATTCTCAGGTGATTGGGAGCCCATTGCTCAGGCCCATAGTTTGACTGTTGCTGCTAACGATCTTCAACCCCAAATTCATGGTTTTTCTCTCGCTACCTGACACTGGATCTACTGATGCGTCAAAACTTCGCACCTACTTTCAAACCACTCTCCAAACCTGTCGCAATGGCACGTTAGCCTTAGTTGATGGCATTAGTCAGACTGTATTGCAACAGCAGGCACATCCTGACTTTAGCCCTGTTGGTTGGCACTTGGGACATATTGCATTTACTGAGTCTCTATGGATTTTGGAGCATTTAGCGGAGCAACCATGTCCGTTTCCCGGTTATCGAACCCTATTTGCTGCCGATGGACTGCCTAAGTCTCAACGCCAGATGTTACCTGGTTTGGAAGAGCTACTAATTTTCTTGGCAGATGTGCGACGACGGACATTGGCGTATTTGAGCACTGCCCCTGTGGTCGATCAATCACGTCTATGGCATTGGCTGATTCAACACGAATGCCAGCACAGTGAAACCATGTCGCTGGTGATGGCCCTACATCAAAATCAGGGTCAGGTCACTCCCCTGAGAAATCCTGTTGCTGGGCCCATGCATGAGAGTCCTACAGGTATGGTCCATATCCCTGCTGGAGAGGTTTGCCTGGGCTTAGTCGTTGACCGAGATGGTCTCGATGGTGATGTGGCCATTGATAATGAGCGACCAGCGCATTGGGTGGATGTAGCGGCTTACTCCATTGACCGTACACCAGTGACCTGTGAACAGTATCAGCATTTTATGGATGCTGGCGGGTATCAGGAGCGGCAATGGTGGTGTGATACGGGCTGGTGTTGGTTACAGACGGCCCAGGTGAACCAGCCCCTGTATTGGCCTGCCCAAGATGTAACCGCATTTAGACACCATCCAGTCTCTGGTGTGAATTGGTATGAGGCAAGTGCCTATGCCCGCTTTGTAGATAAGCGCTTGCCGACTGAGGCAGAGTGGGCCTTGGCAGCGCAGGGATTAACGCCCAAGCTGCAAACATTGCTAACAACAGATCAAATTAATTGCAATCATCACTTGGGCTGCACCAGCCCTGTTGGGAGATCTGATCAAGCCGTTAGCGATTACGGTTGTTATGACCTTTTGGGGAATGTGTGGGAATGGACCCATAGTTGGTTTCGTCCCTATCCAGGATTTGAAGCCTATCCCTATCGAGGCTACTCAGCAGTTTACTTTGATGATGGCCATCGCGTGCTACGAGGGGGCAGCTGGGCGACTCGTCCTTGGGGGCTACGGTCCAGCTTTCGCAATTGGTACGAGCCCCATGTGAGAGAGCTATTTATGGGCTTTCGCTGTGTGCGCTAGAGAAGTTTGCAATCTTCCCACGAAAAATAACGTCCCACGCTACACTGGCCCTGGTTATTACGATTTTCTATGACTTTTTCCACAGCTGATTGCGATTTTCCGATGGAGAGGCATGGCCAACGCACCAATGCTAACTTGGCAGATCGCAACGTTATCGATCCAGCTCGCCTTCAGATCCAAACTCTGCTCAGTAATGAGCCTGAAGTCAGCGTAATAGATGGACAGGATGTGATTGAAGGATTAACCCACATACCAAAATCTTTACCACCAAAATATTTTTATGATCACTTAGGATCAGAGCTATTTGAGAAAATTTGTACGCTCCCAGAGTACTACCCCACCCGCACTGAATCGGCTATTTTTCATCGCTATGCCCATGCCATCACTCAGCTGACTGGTCCTTGCGAACTGGTGGAGCTGGGCAGTGGTAGTGCGACAAAAACACGCATTCTTCTGGATGCCTATCGGGCTGCTAATCTGCCGTTATGCTATATCCCCGTCGATGTCAGTGGCAGCATGTTGAAGGACAGTTCTGATCAACTGCTATGTGATTATCCTGAACTCAGGATTCACGGGATGATCGGTACCTATGAACCGGCCCTCAATGCTTTGCCAGCTGCCAACTTGGCTACCCGCATGGTGATGTTTATTGGTAGTACCCTGGGCAATTTGTCTCCTAATGACTGTGAACAATTCTTGCAGTTGGTAAGTGGGGCCCTGGAGCCAGGACAATTCTTTTTGCTGGGCTTAGATTTGCAAAAGGATATTGGCACTGTTGAGGCGGCTTATAACGATGCTCAAGGGATAACGGCCATGTTCAATCTCAATATGTTGCAGCATCTCAACTATCGCTATCGGGGAGATTTTTGCCTTGATAATTTCTATCATCAGGCGATGTATAACTCGCAAAAACATCAGATAGAAATGTATTTGGTGAGTAAGCAAGAGCAGATGGTGACGCTCCAAGATCTAGATTTGGCGGTGAAATTTGCCGAGGGAGAGCGACTGTTAAGTGAGATTTCTCGCAAGTTTGATGTGGTGCAGATGGGTGATCAGCTGGCTAATCATGGGTTAAAAGTGTTGCAAACCTTTACCGATGAACGGCAGTGGTTTGGTTTGATTTTGGCTCAAAAGGGTTGAGGGGGAGATTTTATTGGGGGGTAAGCATTGCTGCCCTCTAATAAAACATTGCAAATTGTGCGATCGCAACCGATGTACATCTCTCAGCGAGATAAAATACCCCGGTAGAAAATTGACACAATGTTTTGCAATCACTACTCTCCGTTGCTCGCAAGATTGACGCATTTACCTGTCAAATCGGCAAATTCGCCTATTGGTTAGTGCTGGCCATGATTGGGGTTGGCACATGGAATGTCATTGGCCGCTATTTAGGTAATGTGGTCGGTCAGAATTTAAGCTCCAATGCTCTGATCGAAACTCAATGGTATCTATTTGATATTATCTTTTTGCTCGGGGCTGCCTACACCCTACAGAAGGGGGGGCATGTGCGAGTGGACGTGTTTTACGATCGCTGGTCCCGTCGCCGCAAAGCGTTGGCTGATTTCATGGGGACGGTGCTCTTTCTTATTCCGTTTTCTGCACTGGTGATCTACTTCTCTTGGGGAGCCGTGCTGAAGTCTTGGGCGGTGTGGGAGAATTCTCCGGACCCTGGTGGGCTCTTGCGTTTCCCAATCAAGACGATGATCTTGGTTAGCTTTGGGCTGTTGATATTACAGGGCATCTCAGAAGCCATTAAAAACTGGGCGATTTTTTCAGGGTATCTACCTGCGGACGAGGCCTCAAAGACATTAGACGGGGAGGCGGATGATGTTAGTTGATTGGTTGGGGCCACTGATGTTTGCTGGGGCCTTGGTGCTGCT
Source organism: Leptolyngbya sp. PCC 7375 (assembly GCF_000316115.1). Classification (GTDB taxonomy): domain Bacteria; phylum Cyanobacteriota; class Cyanobacteriia; order Phormidesmidales; family Phormidesmidaceae; genus Leptothoe. The sequence continues at coordinate 4,042,655 of NZ_JH993797.1, read as the reverse complement.
GTCATTAGGTTATCCTGTGGCGTTTTCCCTGGGTGGGGTGGCCATCTTGTTTGGTCTAATTGGGATTGCCTTTGGTGTATTTGATCCCATCTTTTTAACGGCGATGCCGCAGCGAATCTTCGGCATCATGAATAATTTCACCTTGTTGGCCATTCCCTATTTCATTTTTATGGGGGCAATGCTGGAAAAGTCAGGCATTGCGGAAAACCTGTTGGAAACCATGGGCAGTCTGTTTGGTCGGCTGCGGGGTGGATTAGCGATCGCAGTTGTTGTTGTCGGTGCACTGTTAGCGGCAACGACGGGGGTAGTGGCAGCAACTGTGGTGACCATGGGGCTGATTTCCCTGCCGACAATGCTACGCTATGGCTACAACAAAGACGTTGCCACTGGGGTGATTGCTGCATCAGGTACTCTGGGCCAGATTATTCCACCGAGTATTGTCCTGGTGGTATTGGCCGATCAGCTAGGGGTATCCGTGGGTGACCTATTTCTAGGGTCATTTATCCCTGGTTTGCTAATGGCTGGAGTCTTTGTAGTACACGTGGTCATCATTGCCTTCGCTCGACCAGATTTGCTACCGGCGCTGCCATCGGAGCTATTAAAGATTCGTGGTCAGGCCTTGTTCCTCAAAGTCTTGAAGGTGATGGTGCCGCCACTCGTGTTGATTTTGCTAGTGTTAGGTAGCATTTTCTTTGGCATTGCCACACCGACAGAAGCGGGTGCTCTGGGAGCTGTAGGCGCGATGGTATTGGCTGCCTGTAACCGACAGCTGACCATCAGGAGTTTGCAGGAAGTGTGTGACAGCACCCTGCGAACCACCACCATGGTGATTTTTATTCTGCTAGGCTCCACAGCATTTAGTCTGGTATTTCGAGGGTTGCGTGGGGATAGCTTTATTTTTGATGTGCTGACTAATTTGCCAGGGGGCGATGTTGGCTTTTTGATTGTCAGCATGCTGACAGTCTTTATCCTCGGGTTCTTTATCGACTTCTTTGAAATTGCCTTTATTGTGATTCCTCTGTTTGCGCCAGTGGCTCAGCAGTTAGGGATGGATCTGGTGTGGTACGGCGTCATCATTGGGGCCAATATGCAAACCTCCTTTTTGACGCCGCCGTTTGGATTTGCCTTGTTTTATTTAAGGGGTGTAGCTCCCAAAGATGTTTCTACAGGCAATCTCTATCGAGGGGTTATTCCTTTCATCGCCTTGCAATTACTGGTATTAGTCTCGATTATTGCCTTTCCAGGGTTGGTGAACTGGTTGCCGTCGGTTAGTGGGTAGATCTTGTTGGTCAGTGCGTTACATGTAATGCACTGACGATAGACAATGTTGAGAACATCTAAAACTATGCGTGTTGGTGACTGCACCCGCAGTATGACTAAGTAGATAGCCAGTATTGTGATTTAGTGAGTTCCCATGGGTAATTCGGTGGTTGGTCGGCGAGTTCTTTGGTTACAGGTGTTAGGGCTGGCAGCCGTTCAGGGGGCGATTTCCCTGACTTGGGTGATTTATAATCTTTATTTGGATGATTTGTTGCTGACTTTAGGATTTTCGGCCAGTTTGGCCACCCTGCTGCTGGTGATTGAAAATGCCATGGGGGCGGTTATGGAGCCGCTGATGGGGACGTTTTCAGATCAGCGACAGCACTGGGTCGGGAGTCGCTTTCCTCAGATTGCTTTCGGTATGATTGTGTCTGCCCTTTGCTTTCTAGGCATTCCGTTAGTGGTAGTGGTCGGTGGTATATCCTTGAAGGCCCTGTTACCGATTGCTTTGGTGGCTTGGGCGTTAGCCATGACGATTTTCCGGAGTCCGGCGCTATCCCTTCTGGGACGCTATGCCTTTGATGTGGATTTACCCCAGGCTGCTAGTGTCTTGACCATGGTGGGTGGTGTCACGGGTGCCATGGCTCCCGTTGCCAGTGAATTTATTTTGGGTCTAGGGCCTTTGGTCGCATTTTCCATTGGCACGGTGGTTTTGCTTGTAGCAGCGTTAGTGCTACGGCAGGTTGACCCTAATCAAGTGATTTCCACCTCTCCATCATCTGCTGGGGCCAATGCCCAAATGCAATGGGCTAATTTGCCTTGGATCTTTGGGACTGGGGCATCGGTGGCTCTTGGCTTCAGACTTTTACTGGGTAGTTTTCCTCAGGCAGTATCGAGCACTGGTTTTAGTCAGCCAAAACTGATCATGGTGGCATTGTTTGTCACGGTGGCCTTGAGCGCATTGCCCTGTGGGCAACTGGCGACGAAGGTGGGTAATCGTGTGGCGATGATATCGGGTTTGGGGGGCCTGATTGTGGCGGCAGGTGTGGCGACTATTATGGGTACGGCAGGTGTGGCGATTTTAGTTGCGATCGCAATCGGTATTTTCTTCAGTCTCGTCGCCAATGGCACCCTGCCCTATGCCCTCTCAATGGTGCCACCCACCAAAGCAGGCCTTGGCACAGGCCTTTACTTCAGTGGCGGCGCTTTAGCCATCAGTGTATTGATCAGCATAGGTCCCTTGAATTTGACTATCTCATTAGCAGTTGCAGCGATTAGTTTTGCAGCAGCAGCAGGCTGTGTTTTAGCCAAGCAACCCTAACGTTACCGTTAAGGATGCAGACTTATTTAGGCGTCTTTATTGGCAAATCCTGCAAACCCTAGTTCATTCAGGCGATTCCAACCATAAACTGATGCGCGGAATTCTTTCCACTGATCGTAGATTTCCTTGAAGTCAGCATCCTCGCTAGCACTCTCTTCGTAGATTTCAAAGGCGGCTTGTTCGGCAGCAGCTAGAATTTCATCGCTGAATGGTTTCAGTTCTACACCTGCACCCAGCAAACTTTGAAGGGCCGCGCCATTGACGGCGTCATACTTGGCTAGGGTACTGGTGTTGGACTCGACACAGGCAGTTTTGATCACTTCTTGATAGACCGGTGGCAGAGATGTCCATGCCTCCAGATTGATCATCATGTCAAAGGTCGGGCCGGGTTCCCACCAGCCGGGATAGTAGTAAAACTGAGCTGCTTTTTGCAGCCCTAATTTTTCGTCATCGTAGGGACCCACCCACTCGGCTGCGTCAATGGCACCCCGTTCCAGGGCTAGGAAAATTTCGCTACCAGGCAGGTTCTGAACATTAACACCCAGCTTGGCCATCACCTTGCCACCGAGACCGGGAATCCGCATTTTCAGACCCTTCAGATCATTGGCAGTGTTGATTTCTTTATTGAACCAGCCCCCCATTTGAACACCGGTATTCCCAGCGGGGAAGTTGATGGTATTAAATTTCGCGTAGAGTTTTTGCATGGCTTCTAACCCACCGCCGTGGTATAGCCAAGCATTTTGCTGTTGAGCATTAAGACCAAAGGGAACGGTGGTGCCAAACGCTAGCGCTGGACTTTTACCCACATAGTAATAGGAGGCGCTGTGACCACATTCCACGGTGCCCTCCTGGACAGCATCTAAGACTTGCAATCCTGGAACGATCTCGCCCCCTGCATAGGGTTCGATGGTGAAGCGACCATCGGTCAGGGCAGCAATGCGATCGCACACAATCTCAGCAGCCCCAAACAATGTATCCAGCGACTTAGGCCAGCTGGTGGCCATTTTCCATCTCACCGTCGGCAATGCTTCCCCATCACCCGCAGCGGTTGGCGTGGTGGATTGAGCGCAGGCGGTTAATGCGGCAGTGCTCGCCGCGCCAGTCAAGCCATAACCAATTAACTGTCTACGTTTCATAGCGAAGTAAAGCCTTACAAGTGTGATACAAGCCAGCGGGTATAGACTGATACACGCAGCACAGGAATTATTAAATCACTCTGTCCAAAGAATTAAGCGGATTGGCAACAGTTGGTAATAAAAGGAATGGGGAATGGGGAGTGGGCTTTGCCCACCCCCAAATGCGATAATGCCTAAGCTGTCTTGGTTTTGCGAATGACGCTAAAGCGGGTTGTTTTATCGATTCTGACGGGGCTGGTGGCGCTGGTGGTGGTCTCGTCCCTATATGAAAGTTTTTCCCAGCCTCAGGTAACGGGGCAGCTACAGCTTTATCAGAGTGATTTACTCTTGCAGGCAACTGAGTGGGACGAGTTAGAAAGTGCTGAGTTTAAGCAGCTGAGTAATGCGTTGCTGGGGGCTAAACCGCTGGAGACAGTGACCAAGCAATATCAGTCGGTGCGCAAGGAAGCCGTGGCTGGTGTGGAGCGATCGCAAAAGCAGCTGGCTGCTCAAAACAATACTCTAGATCCTCAGCTCGCTAAGTATGAGGTCGCTATTCGTCAGCAGCAACAACTTATTGATGAAATTGACATCAAGGTTGGGATTATTGCTACCCAGCAACAAAACATCAGCGCCGCTCGCCAGCGTTGGCAACCATTGTCTGAGGGCGATAGCTCAGTGGCGGATATGGCGAGTGTTTTGTTGGGATTATGGCAGACGCCACCGAGCATTACCCCAATGGCTGAAACCACCATTACAAATCAGCTGAACGGCTGGTTTCAATATCGGGTGCTGGAACAGCTTTATACCCTAGATGCTCGGTCTGTAGACCTGACAAAACTGAGGGCGCAAGAACAAACAGCGGCTGAATCCAAGCTCGTTAAGCTCGCTGCCGTAGGCACGATGCCTGTCCTGGGCTGCATTGTCGGCATAGGGTTACTCATTTTCTTGGCCGTGCAGTGGGGGATCCGTCGCCATGATTCACTGCTAGCTAAACCCCTTTCTCCTTGGGATGTGCCTTGGGATGGAGAAATTATTTGGCAGGTGCTAATCGTTGGTTTTTTCTTTGTTGGACAGTTGCTGATTCCATTTTTATTGCAGTTGTCAGGACTGAGTTTTGCAACGGCGGGCAGTCGTGGCAGAGCCCTATATTCCATGATCTTTTATCTGTTGATGTCTGCGAGTGGTATTGCCGTGTTAGCCGGTTCCATTTGGACCTATCGACCGTTACCTCAGGACTGGTTTCAAATCAAGGTATTGGGTCGCTGGCCTCTGTGGGGCGTTGGGGGCTATGTGGTGGCCCTGCCATTAATGATTGCAATCTCCGCCTTAAATCAGCAAATTTGGCGGGGTCAAGGTGGCAATAATCCTTTGCTACAGACGGTATTGCAAGAAAGCGATAGTATTGCGCTACTGCTGTTTTTCCTGACGGCAGCTGTCGCGGCTCCGCTATTTGAAGAGGTGCTCTTTCGAGGGTTTTTGTTGCCTTCTCTGACGCGCTATATGCCGGTCTGGGGAGCAATTTTGCTAAGTAGTTTTATCTTTGCTTCGGCCCATCTGAGTCTGTCAGAGGTGCTACCCCTGACGATGTTGGGGACCATTTTGGCTTGGGTATATTCGCGATCGCGAAACCTACTCGCCCCGATGCTCATCCACAGTCTTTGGAATAGTGCCACTCTAATCGGGCTATTTCTGCTAGGGGGGCAATAACTATCCGCACAACACCTCAGCGTGATGTTTGATGTGGTCTTCCATAAAGGTAGAAATAAAATAATAGCCGTGGTCGTAACCCGTTTGCATTCTTAGGGTGAGTGGTTGTCCTACAGCCTCACAGGCAGCCTTAAATGCTTCAGGTTTTAGTTGTTGCTGTTCCAAAAATGGATCGGCTAAGCCTTGGTCAATGAGAATGTGCCGGTCTGACTGAGCATGTTGTTTGACCAACTCACTAGCATCGTAGGCAGCCCAGCTAGTTTGATCAGCTCCTAAATATTTGCCCAATGCCTTTTGCCCCCAAGCACATTGCATAGGATTAGCAATCGGGGCCAGTGCTGAGATTGACTGGTATTTTGCTGGATTACGCAGACCGCACACCAAGGCCCCATGTCCGCCCATGGAATGGCCGAAGATGCCCTGTTTATCACTGACTGAGAAGTGAGTTTGGATGAGGGCTGGTAACTCCTCTGTGATGTAGCTGTACATGCGATAGTTGCTAGCCCACGGTGCTTCAGTCGCATCTACATAAAAGCCCGCACCGCTGCCAAAATCCCACCCCTCTTCATCGGGCACATCGTCGCCACGGGGGCTTGTGTCTGGTGCAACCAGCATTAAGCCATGTTGGGCGGCATAGCGCTGGGCTCCGGCTTTTGTGATGAAGTTTTGCTCAGTGCAGGTCAGGCCTGCCAAATAATAGAGCACCGGCACCGTCTGGGTGATTGCCTGGGGGGGGATGTAAACGGCAAACGTCATGGTGCATTGACATTGCTCAGATGGGTGGCTGTAAATGTTTACGTTGCCCCCAAAGCAGCCATGCTGACTCATTAATGTCAGGGTTCCAGTTTGTTCGTTTGCCATGAAAAATTCTCAGTTGCTGTTGGTATTGCTGTTGGTATTACTATCGCATTCAGAATTTTCTTTTCAACCTGGGTTACGAAATTCTGCGTGCTACAAAACCCCTTGGTAGGGGCGGGCATCCACAAGGGAGTGCCCCGACATGGGGGGCGTAATATGTTTGATTGCTCAGGGGTTTCTCAGGGACTCTTTATTTTCGTTACACACTTCTCAGTAGTTTTTCAAAACGTCTTCAGCTGAAAATTATGCCCTACACCAAGAATTCTTGTCAGGGGGATGGTCTTTCCGTGTCGGATGTCTCTGGTTGTTCAGGGAAAAGCATCTGTACGGAAAGTGATTGTATTTCCACTGAAGTTTTATCACTCTAGTTATGAATACGTTTGCTCTTCGGTCTCACCGCGTAGCGTTAGCTGCGGCGATGGCTTTGGGAACTGTGACAACGATGGCGACGGCAGCAGATGCTGCTACGCTCCGAGTGACTATCGAGAATCTTGCTCCGATCAATGGTGGATTTTTGACTCCGGCCTGGGTTGGTTTTCACGATGGTACGTTTGATCTTTACGATCGTGGTGAATCCCTGGATGACTTCACTGGATTGGAGTCTTTAGTTGAAGATGGTGATACGTCTCAGCTAACGGATGCCTTTGCTGCTGATAATCCTGGTGGTGTCCAAGCCACGTTGCTGAGCGATGGCCCACCACCTTTAGAGCCTGGCGAGCTGACCAGTTTTACTTTGGATGTAGATCCAGCGACCAATCAGTATTTCAGCTACGCATCCATGGTGATTCCTAGTAATGATGCCTTTATTGCTAATGGCAATCCTCTGGCCCATGAAATCTTTGACGATGCTGGCAACTTCCTAGGGGCTGACTTTATTGTCTTAGGGAACGAAGTGTTGGATGGCGGCACTGAAGTGAATGATGAATTGCCATTCAGTACTGCTTTCTTAGGACAAACGACGCCCAATACGGGGACTGATGAAAATGGTGTTGTGACCGAGCATCCTGGTTTGACAGTGGGTACCATTCTCGGCACAACAAATTCCAGTGCCCTCAATGGTCTACCGCTGAATTTCACGGGGGCTGATTTTACGGCTCCTGGTTACCAGGTGGCTCGTTTCCGTGTCGAACTTGTCGACAATCAGGTGGAAGATGTGCCTGAGCCTGGCATTATTTTGGGCTTAGTGGCCGCTAGTGGTTTGGTAGTTGCTAGCCGTAGGCGTGAGCAGGCTGCTTAACAACCTGTAGTCCAGACTATTGAGACAGACTATTGAGCCAAATGGGGAGGGTGGATGCTCTCCCCTGCTTTTATGCGTGCTGCATCCAATGGGATTTGGTAGCCGTATACCTTAGGAACTCCCTATCTTCAGGGCTGTGATGCAGGTAGGGGAGAACATGTCGTCTCCCTTATCTTTTCTGAATTTGCATCCAATCAGATTTGGTGGCCGTATATCTTTTGAAACCTGGCTAGTAAGACTGTGACTCAGGCGGTAGATGAGATAAATCAAGTTGTGCAATCTGTGATGGAGCATGAAACTGACGGCGCTCTAGTCGTCCGCCTGTGGGAAGGGGATGTGTCTGCTTTGGGCAGTCTTTATGATCGCTATGGCAGTTTGGTGTACAGCATTGCACTCAAGGGATTACGTCGAGTTTCAGAAGCAGAAGATTTGACCCAAGAAGTCTTTCTAAAGCTGATGCGTACTCGGTCTTATAACCCCCGTCGCGGTTCCCTGGCTAGCTATTTGACCACATTGACCCGCTCACGAGTGATTGATCGGCTGAGGGCTCAATCAACTCAGCAAAAATACTTAAGCCAATGGCATCAAAATCAGTTCAGTGTTGATTCGGCTACACCCATGAAGCACATTACTCAGCAGGAACGGCGTGCCCTAGTGCGAGAGGCGTTGACAACATTAAAGGCCCAGCAACGGGAAGTATTGGAACTGAGTTACTACGAGGGGCAGTCCCAACGGGATATTGCTGAACGGTTGGGGGTGCCTCTTGGTACGGTCAAAAGCTGGGCCCGACGAGGGTTGTTGCAGCTACGTAAACAGCTAGATGTGTTAAGGGAGGATCTGTAATGGCTACACCCCTTTCACCCCAGGAAATTCAAGAACTGGCTGCTGGGTATGTCCTGGGAGATTTGAGTTCGTCAGAGGCTGAATACTTTCAGGCTTTGTTAGCTGAAGTTCCAGAATTGCAGGCCGAAGTGACGGCTTTGCAAGAGGCGTTAGCGATGATGCCCTATGGCTTGGATGAGGTGGAGCCAGAGGGGGGATTGCGATCGCAAATTCTCTCTGCTGCCCAAAGTGAACTCTCTCAGTCGCCGCCGGTTCCTCAAAAAACACGACGATTGCAGCTGCGATTGCCCTGGGCTATGAGTACCTTAGCAGCTGGTCTTGCCCTTGTGTGTGGTCTGGCTACGCTGCGTCTCAGCGGTCAGGTGCGGCTACTGCAGGCTCAATATCCTCAACCTGACGTGGTGGCCACTGATCAAGCTGGTATGAACCAAACTTGGTCAGGATTGAGTAAACTCCTGCAAGACCATCAAAAGTCTTTGGCAAACCCCAATGGCCCAGTGGATTTTGTGGTGCATCAACCGAACGAGATTCCGGCTTTGTTGAAAGAGTTTCCAACTACGGTGGCGGCCTTACCCCTATTGCCTGCCAAACAGGGAATGTTACTGGGGGGCAGTAGCTGTCAACTAGGCGAAACCCAGGGGGTACGTCTCACCTATCAGCTAGAGACGGAGCAAACGGTCTCTGCCTATCAACTGGCTGTGACTGAGGAGGAAGAATTTCCTGAATTTCAGTCAGCCCATCTAACGTTGCAACAACCTGATGGTACCGGCATTGTGCTTTGGCGTGATGACGATTATCTCTATGCCCTTGTGGCAGAGTTACCAACAACGGAGTTGCAGAGTTTAGCCTACGCGATTGAAGGTACCTGACATTTGAAGGGATGGTTGTAGAGGCGTTCCATGGAACGCCTCTATAACGGTCAACCGGCAAATAGCATCACAGTTTAGATCTATAGAGTTAGAAACATGCCACGTAAACGTAAACAACCAACTACCTGGATTCATCGTAATTCTCGCTATTTGATTGCTGGTGCATCTGCTGCTGGGCTGCTATTGGCTATTGGCTGTATGGCGAAGGGCAGTAGCTCGCTGGCGGGCAGTGCCTATGTGCAATTGGGAGGTCTGTCGCTGCCATTGCTGGGTGCGATCGCATACTTCTTAATGGGCGCATTAGCCATTGGCCCTGTAGCTACCAAAAACAAATCTTTGGAAAACCCCACCTGGTTGGGGTTATTTATTGGTAGCACTGCCATGACTATTTTCAGTGGCTATCTGCTTTACGTCATGTTTGCTGTATTGCAAGAGCCCTGTGTTCCTTGTGTGTTGTCGGCGTTTCTCTCAGTGGGTTTGTGGGTGCTCACTCTCATTGGTAATCGTTGGGAGAGTTTGGGACAGCTCTTGTTACCCGGTATCTCAGTGGCTTTAGTGGCTGCGATCGCAACCACAGGTCTATATGCCTATGCCCAAAATCCTGACAGTTTTACTGCCGGCAATCCCCCCCCAGCAGTCGAAACCAATTCCGGCACATCAGAAATTGAGTTAGCCAAACATTTGACCGCGATTGGTGCTATGAAATATGGTGCTTGGTGGTGTCCTCACTGTCATGCTCAACAAACACTCTTTGGTAAGGATGCCTTTAAGTATGTGACCTATGTCGAGTGCGATGAAGAAGGCATAGATCCTCAGCCCAATGCATGTCGAGCTGCTGGTGTGCAGAGCTATCCCACATGGGAAATCAATGGCCAAACTTATGCAGGTGTTCAGTCACTGCAATCTTTAGCATCAGTTTCTGGCTACACTGGGCCGCAAGCGTTTATTAATCAGAATGCTCAGCATTGATCAGCGGATATCACCAATAGCCGTGATCTAAACTGCAACTACCCTGACTTTCTCAGGTCTAATATGTAGTTATTCAAAGGTGCTCATTCCCTTGGGGGTGGGCACCTTTGTTCACAAATTCCTTTGTCACATCTATGCGTTGCCCTAAGTGCAAACATCGCTCAGTGCAAAAGCATGGAGCACAGTTTAAATTTGTCCAAAGCTATCAATGCAAAGACTGCCAGCATATTTTTTATTCATCGGTACGTCACGCAATTAGATGGCTCATTGCTATTTTGCTGATTACAGGGCTATCACCCTGGTGGATTAATAGGGGATTGCGCCTGCTTGTGGCTCGGCCAGATACGGGTGAACCCGTAGATGCCATTGTTGTTGTTGGACGCGGAACCGATTATAACGATCGTCGTGCAGAGGCTGCTGTAGAACTGTGGAAGGAAGGTCGAGCTCCCCATATATTTATGAGCGGTGCCAATGATGCCCCTATTCTGGTTAACCTTGCTAAGGAAATGGGTGTACCGGATGCCAATGTGAGCGGTGAAGCCTGTGCTGCCACCACTTGGGAAAATGCGTTTTATACCAAGCGACATATGCCCTTTGATCCGGCGTCTAAGCCTAAAATTTTGCTGGTCACCGATGGTTTGCACACTGGTCGCACCACATTGCTCTATCGCAACTTCGGGTTTGAGGTTGTTTCCCATCCTGTCAGTCTAGATTTTCCAAAATGGCGAAAGCATATCATCCGTGAGTTTTTGGCAATCATATACTACGTGAAAACCAAAAAACTGTTGCCTCCCAAACCAGCTGATTATCAACGAGCTGAGTCAGTTGCTGAGAAGAGAGTTGTAGATTGGCAATGCCTCGATATGGAGAAAGCATTTATTCCTAAAAACAGATAGTTGCTTCGGATATTGCTTAGTCGGCTAGTAACCTGGGCAACAGATATAGGGCTATCAATCTGATCTCCAAACATTACGACGTCCAATGCCATCATCTCACATCCCTCAAACCCCATCTGGATCAACGCCCATTTCCCGTAACCGTTCCGCCAATCGCTTAGCCTTTGCCTCTGCGGCCTCAGCCCGTTGGCTTTCTGCCTCAGCCCGTTGGCTTTCTGCCTCAGCCCGCTGGCGCTCATCCTCAGCCCGCTGGCGCTCATCCTCAGCCCGCTGGCGCTCATCCTCAGCCCGCTGAGCAATTTCCACATAACTCAAAAATCGTTGTCCATCTGGACGCAAAATCTGGAGTTCCTCACCCGACGTATCAAAGCGAATGTTTAACCGGGGACTCACCCAATTCTCAATAGGCTCAATCACATCCAAAAAGCCCTCTAGCCGCACCCAGCCCTTAAAATCATCTTTGTCTGGATCATAGAGATAATATTCATCCACCCCAAACTGATGATAGAACAACAATTTGCGGTTCATCTCAGCGGTTGTATTGCCAGGGGAGAGAATTTCAAACACTACATGGGGCGGCACATTATCTTCCTCCCATTGTTTATATGACCCACGGTCTCCTTTTGGACGCCCAAAGACCACCATCACATCAGGTGCCACCCGTTTCTTGTTATCACCCTCCACTGCATACCACAGCAAGTCCCCCGCAACAAATACGTTCGGATCATGGGCAAAGAGCCAATCCAAATTCTGTTGAATGACGACAATCCATCGAAATTGCTTAGTATTATCCGCCATGGGTTGACCGTCACTATCGGGGTAGAATACCTCTGATTTAGATGATGGCTGAAGTTGAACCATGGCCATTATGGAATTAGGGCTTTATCCCTTAGCCTAGCATGTTTGCAAATGGAGCAAACTTAAGCCAGTAAACCAGCTCGGTCAAAAATGCTTTGGGCAGAAATATTGAAAGCAGGCAACTGTGGTTCATTAATCACTGTATTGCCACGATAGGTAATGGGCACTGCCTGGGGGTGAAACATAGTTACGGTTTTAGCTCTAGGGTCTACGATCCAGACGCTGAGTGTGCCTGCCATTAAATAATCAAACGCTTTTTCGGTCATGGCACCAAACGTTTGGTCTGGTGAAATGATTTCGATGGCTTTTTGGGTTTTGGAATGAAAAAGTACTTTTTTACAAAGACCCTGGCAGCTTCTGGACTTAGCTTTTTGAGCACTCGAAAAATATCGATCACGGTTTCACTGTTTGGGCCGCGCCCTTCATTGACCCAGTGATAAATGAAAATCTCCATACACGAGCGATTGAAAAAAACAATATGTTCTATCTCCGAAGTACTCAATGCTTGTATTGAATTAAAACACCCCCTATGTCAGAAGATGTGACATAGGGGGTTACTCTAGTTTTTTCAGTGATTTGAGGGCTTACTGTTTATTGCTAAACAGTCGCCAACTTAGGCTGCTCAGTCGCAGACTCTTGCAAGCGACCCAAAATCGCATTGGTATTTGCTTTCGCATCACCAAACAACATTTGGGTATTCTCCTTAAAGAACAGCGGATTTGCCACACCAGCATAGCCAGTCGACATGCCCCGCTTCATGACAACAACATTACGTGCTTTCCATACTTCCAACACCGGCATTCCCGCAATCGGACTCTCTGGATCCTCCATTGCACTGGGGTTCACCGTATCGTTAGCACCAATCACCAACACCACATCAGTTTCAGAGAAATCTTCGTTGATTTCATCCATCTCCAACACAATGTCGTAGGGCACATTTGCTTCTGCCAACAACACATTCATATGCCCCGGCAAACGACCCGCTACAGGGTGAATCCCAAACCGTACATTCACACCCCGCTGAGTCAAAAGCCGGGTAATATCAGACACCGCATGCTGTGCCTGAGCTACTGCCATACCATAACCAGGCGTGATAATTACACTCTGTGCATCCGCTAGCAGTTCAATAGTTTCGTTAACATCAGTCTCAGTGACTGTCCCCTCAACTGCTTTACCGCTGCCTTTGCTAGAGCCCTGACCAAAGCCACCTAAAATTACGCTAAAGAAAGAGCGATTCATTGCCTCACACATAATGTAGCTAAGAATGGCACCGCTACTACCCACCAATGCACCCGTCACAATCAACAAGTCATTGGAAAGCATAAAACCTGCTGCCGCTGCTGCCCAGCCTGAATAGCTGTTGAGCATGGAGATCACCACAGGCATGTCGGCACCACCGATGGCAGCCACCAGATGGATACCTAGCAGGGAGGCAATCGCCACCATGCCCAGCACATAGCTAAATCCATCAGTCCCCTCGGCAGCCATAAAGCCAACGCCGAGGATAACAGTGCCCACCAGCATGGCAACATTCAGCAAATGTCGAGCGGGCAACATCAAGGGTTTACTACTAATAATGGTCCGCAGCTTACCAAAGGCGACCACAGAACCCGTAAACGTCAGCGCCCCAATAAAGATACCGATGTAGATTTCCAGTTTGTGGATAGTTTCCTCAGCCCCCACCAATGTGGGATCTGGTCCCAAATAACTGGCTAAACCAACCAGCACAGCAGCTAAACCCACAAAGCTATGGAGAATGGCTACCAGCTCGGGCATTTCAGTCATTTCCACACGGGACGCCACTAAGCCACCAATGGCAACAGCGGGCAAAATCGCTGCCACTAAAAGACCGTAAGCTGTTAGTTGTGAACTCAGGGCAGTGGCTACCAGAGCAATCACCATGCCGATGATGCCGTAGACGTTACCACGCTTTGCGGACTCTTGATTAGAGAGACCACCCAAGCTCAAAATGAAAAGAACAATAGCGACCAAATAGGCCACCGCAACAAGATTGTTAGACATGGCAGAGAAGTTGTAGAGAAATGTCTAAAGGGCAAAGACTTAAAGTCTCTCTCCTTGGGGAGAGGGATTTAGGGAGAGGGCTCTTACTTCCGAAACATTTTCAACATCCGCTGAGTCACTAAGAACCCACCCGCAATGTTGATCGTGCCGATAAAGATGGCAATGGAACCCAAAATCACTGTGGGTGACATTGGCTTACCCGAAATCTGCAACATGCCACCAATGATGATGATGCCGCTGATGGCATTGGTCACACTCATCAAGGGGGTATGCAGCGATGGGGAGACATTCCAAATCACCTGCCAGCCAACAAAACAGGCCAGGATAAAGACGGTGAAGTGGGAAAGGAATGAAGAAGGCGCGCCAATACCAATACCGATGAGGGCGAGGGCTGCAAAGGCAACCCCAATCCATTGCCAAGGCAGAGAAAACTTGGGTGCAGCGGCTACTTCCTCTACTTCCGTCGGTTCTTCCCCTTTTGCCTCAACCTTTGGAGGAGCTGGTTTCTCAGGTTTAGGCGCAGGCCAAGTAACCTGACCTTCATGGCTAACCAAGGCACCTCGAACTACCTCATCGTCAACGTTAACGGTGTAGCCGTCAGAACCACCCATGTCGTTGAGCAGGTGGTACAGATTCATGCCATACAGCTGGCTGGACTGTCCGGCCATACGGCTAGCTAAATCAGTCAAACCAACGATTGTCACACCCTGGTGACGATAAACTTCGCCAGCACGGCTGACTTCGCAGTTGCCTCCTTGTTCAGCGGCCATATCTACGATGACCGAGCCAGGCTTCATCAGTTCTACGGTGTCTTTAGTCACTAATAACGGTGCTTTTTTACCGGGAATTAAGGCTGTGGTAATAATGATGTCTACTTCTTTCGCTTGCTCGGCAAACAGGGTCATCTCTGCTTCGATGAACTCTTTACTCATCACCTTGGCATAGCCGCCAGTACCAGTGCCATCTTCTGCAAAGTTCAGCTCTAAGAACTCGGCACCCATACTTTCCACTTGCTCTTTGACTACGGGACGGGTGTCAAAGGCACGAACAATAGCCCCCAGACTTTTTGCTGCACCAATGGCGGCAAGGCCTGCGACACCTGCGCCAATTACTAAAACTTTGGCAGGGGGCACTTTCCCCGCCGCCGTAATCTGACCTGTAAAAAAGCGACCAAAATTATTGGCCGCTTCAATCACGGCACGGTATCCAGCCACATTTGCCATGGAGCTCAGGGCATCCATTTTCTGAGCTCGGCTAATGCGAGGTACTGAATCCATCGCTAGGGCCGTTACTTGCTTGGCTGCTAGCTGATGGATTAAATCAGCATTCTGAGCAGGCCATAGAAAACTAATCAGGGTTTGACCATCATGGGCGAGTTCAGTTTCGTGACAGTTTAGTTCGTGGTTATGACTAGGGGGCTGCACTTTGAGAACAATATCAGCCTGTTGCCAGAGCTCAATGGCGTTGGCAATAACCTCGCATCCTGCCTCGCGATAGGCATGGTCAGAAAACTCGGCTCGTTCACCAGCGCCCTGCTCTATCAATACGTCGAATCCAAGGGACTGGAGTTTTTTGGCAGTTTTAGGAGTGGCTGCAATGCGGCACTCTCCTGGGGTAACTTCTTTGGGGATGCCAACGCGCTTTGGGCGTTCGAGATGGGACGCCTGTTGGTCAACAGCACCTTGATCGAGTGCGATGGTCATAGTGATCCTTATTGATTAACTAGCTGGGCTAACGACTGTTGTAAAAACACTATGGAATTGGGATCGCATTTAATTTCAATCCAACAGGAATAACTTTAGATTTAGTGGTTTTACTTAACTTAAAAATGGACAATTACTCTGACGCATGAAACGCCATTTCAATGCACAAGCTGAATGATTTTAAGACTCTTCTAAAAGAGGTTTAGAGGTCTTCTATATAGTCGAACTGAAGCAGATAATATTGCCTGTTTCAATGCACTAAACACTTTGACAATAGTTGATGCACCCTTATCCAAGGCTCCAGAAATAATTATTAAGCCCTTGAAAAGCTAACTGTTAAGCCTCAAGGTGTAAATTGGCCTTGTTTTGATTGTGTCAACTTAAGTGTTGAAAGGTGTGGAGTTCGTCATGAAGATTTATCTTTTTTGACAGAAATCTAACATGAATAATCTTTGATGAAGTGTTTGCTAGTTGGTTGGCGTTCTAGTGGAGTCGAGAATGACGACTTTTTGCGACTTGAAAAAGATTGTGGGCAGCCAGTGATTTGTTCTATTTCTCGTTTATTTACAGTGAACTACCCACGAATTTGAATTTAATTAGTATGCTAATCTTAAGAAAAATTGCGTTCCGTAAATTTACAGATCTTGATTGAAGTGGCAGCAGCTTTTCAAGTGTTCTCGCTGAATGGGGATGATGGCTAAGCCTGCTTGCTGTAACATCTGCATCTGTTCTGGCTAACGGGACCAATCATGCAAACCGTCCCTTGTCTTGAAGCATTGGGCTCATCTGCATGATAGTTCTAGGTCAGTTCTGCTTTAATAATGTGAGCTTGAGGAGTTGAAAAATGGCACTGAAACAGTTGGTCCGCTTGGGCTTAGTCGGCTTAGCGATGTCGGCAGCCGCTGTAGTAGGGGTGAATGTGCCTACCTTGGCCCAGCAAGATATTTACGACTCCGATGGACTTAACATCATTGGTGGTGTTGAGTCACGCTATCGCCTTAACTATAGTTTGAATAATAATACTCGTCGTAATACCCGTGCGAGTTACCGGTTAGAGGTGAAGGGCGATAAAATTGATTCTGCTGTTTCTGCATTAGTTGTGACCGTCCCGGAGGCATTTTCTCGCCATAGAGGTCGTATTGATTTAGATAGAATTAAAGTCCGATATGGTCGCATTGATGACGTTGGTGAGGAAATTGCGGTTGATGAGGTGCTCTGGGACGATCGTGTGTTCAGTGGAGCCAATGATTTGTCTGACGATCTAGACAAAATTGAGATTTACCTTGCTGAGGATATTCCTGCTAACACGTCTTTCGTGATCGATTTTGAAAAGGTTCGCAATCCTAACCGTGCGTTGATGCAACGTGTCAATCTGCAGGTAATTCCTCGGGGTAATGATCTGGCCACCTATATTGGTACCTGGGAAATGTTGATCGCTTATCAAGACTAGATTGCTTTTCAGGGTTGACTCTAACGTGTTACTATCAAAAGCCGCGCTGAATGGCGCAAGTAGTATTTTGTTTGAGCAGACTTAGGAGCAATCGCCATGACTAAGCGCACCCTCGGCGGTACATCTCGCAAGCGTAAGCGCGTTTCTGGTTTTCGTACTCGCATGCGGACAACTAATGGCCGTCGAGTGATTCAGGCACGTCGTAAGAAAGGGCGTGCTCGTCTGGCCGTTTAGACTGGCTAGCTGAGTGCGATCGCATCTGTGGCGTTACCTAAGCAACATCGACTGCGAGCTTCGCGTTCCTTTTCTAAGGTTTATCGTCAAGGACGTCGAGCTAGCGGTCATTGTCTAGCCATTAAAGCCCTTAAAAATCCTTTGCCCGTTGAAAGCTCACTCGATGAGCTTTCAACGGGCATTTGCTTTGGAGTGTCCATTAGTCGAAAAGTACATAAGCGAGCAGTTGTACGTAACCGCATCAAACGACAAATTCATTCGGCTCTAAGGCTCCTGCTGCCCAGGGTCGAAGGAACTTGGTGGGTTGTGATCAATGTCAGGTCTGCTGCAACAATCTGCCAATATTACGATTTTTTGCGAGAATTAGAGAATCTATTGGTAGAGCTAGAGGTGCTGCATGGCAATTAAAGAGGAAGTGTATTACGAGGGCGGCCCCCACATTGGTGATTTAATTTTGCACTGTGTGCTGGCGCTGACATTGGTCTTCATTCCCCTCACAGTTGGTTCCATTATTCGTGCTCTGTGGGTTCGCTATCGCATCACCAATCGTCGCATTTCGGTTACAGGGGGCTGGATGGGACGTAACCGGACTGATTTGATTTATTCAGAAGTAACTCGTGTGGCCGTTGTGCCTCGTGGTTTGGGGCTTTGGGGTGATATGGCGGTGCAACTCAAAGATGGTAGTCGCTTGGAGTTGCGGTCTCTGCCTAATTTTCGCGATCTCTACGACAAAATCACTGAACATATTTCTGCTAAAGCTAGAAAAGCTAGCGGTTTGCCTACTTAGAGAAACTTACTGGGTAACGTTTTAAGCTCATAACAGTTTTTCTCTGGTAAATCCATAAATAAAAACTACGGGCTCATAACTTTCTGCCCTGACCCCAAGTAGGGATAACCGTCAATTTATAGGTCAAACACCGTCTCCAATAGTTTTGTGTGGGTGAAATAACTAACCCTTTTTGCAGCGGATCGACCTAACGCCTGCAATATTCAGATACATTAGAGTTCGGTATGCAATTTGCTCGGTAAGCGCGCATGGATTTCGGTATTGGATTTCTAACGAACAATATAATGCTGCCAATCCTAGATTTTTTCTATGGGATTGTGCCTAGCTACGGTTTAGCCATTGTGGCTTTGACTCTTCTGATTCGCTTTGCGCTCTATCCGCTTAATGCCGGATCGATTCGCAATATGAGGCGCATGAAGATTACCCAGCCTCTTATGCAGAAGAAGGTCAAGGAAATCCAAGAGCGCTACAAAGACGATCCTGCCAAGCTCCAAGAGGAGATGGGCGGGGTTTACAAGGAATTTGGTAATCCATTGGCAGGCTGCTTTCCAGTGGTCTTGCAGATGCCTATTTTGTTTGCATTGTTTGCAACACTTCGAGGATCACCGTTTGCTGATATTACCTATCCTGTAAATCTCCAAATCCTTCCTCAAGATTCGATCGAGCAAGTTCAGCCCCAAGCATTTTCCGCCAAGCAATCTAACCTTTATATTGCCGACGGTAAGCATTTCTCTATCGCTCCGGTTCTGCCCGGTGGTAATCGTATTGGTGTTGGCGATAGTGCCGTGATTCGTTTACAGACCCCTGAAGGTGATTCTGTGAGTCAGTTAGCTGACAAGTATGCCGAAAATCCAGCTATCTTTACTCCCATTTGGGAGGTCACTAAGGGGCAAGACCTGGTCAAGGTTGATGAAAACGGCCAAATTACGGCGCTAGCTCTGGGTGACGTCACTATTCAGGCAAAAGTCAAAGGTTTGGCTGCCAATAAAGGTTTCTTGTTTATCAAAGAGCTAGGGCGTATTGGTGCCCTCGGTGACGAAGGGGAAATCCACTGGGACATTCTCGGCATGATTTTGTTCTTTGGTGTAAGCCTTTATGTCAACCAGCTTTTGTCTGGTCAGTCTTCCAGTGATAATCCTCAGCAAGAGACGATTACTAAGCTGACACCTGTATTGTTCTCGGGTATGTTCTTGTTCTTCCCCTTGCCCGCAGGTGTATTGCTCTACATGGTGCTGGCGAATGTTTTCCAGACAGCTCAATCATTTATCCTGTCTAGAGAGCCCCTACCTGATAATATTCAGGCTTTAGTTGATGCCGAGGAAGTTAAGACAGCAAGTGCTGATCGTGGGCCACTAGCATTTGAGCCTGGAGCCAAGAAAGCGACAGATAAGGGCAAGTCTAATTCTGCTCGGTCTAAGTCAACTAGTAAACCATCTGCCAAGAGCAATAAATCCACCAACAAGGCCACATCTTCCCGCTCTAAAGTGAATAAGAAATCTGGTGGTAGTTCCAAAAAAAAGGTCTCTAACCGATAGGTAAAGGTACACTTGTGGTTGGCATAAAATGCGCTGAAGCGTGTGTGAGTGATTTATGGGCGAACAGCAAGATAAATGCGGTATCCAATGGCTATCGCAATTGCTAGATCATCAAGGCGTTAAAACGGATGTAACTGGTGAGCATATAGACGATGCTCTAGGGGATAGTAGCTTCTGGCTCACTATCGATGATTCCTCTTTGACCCAGGCTCAAATTGACGGCCTTGTAGGAGATCGAGGTCGTGTTCTAGATGCGATTCAGTATTTAGCAAATACAGTGCTGAATATTGGGCAAGACGCTGACAATCAGCAGTCTTATACGATTGAGCTGCATGGCTACCGTCAGCAGCGTCGCGATGAACTTAAGTCAATTGCAGAAAGGGCCGCAGAAGACGTGCTGTCCAGTGGTGGTGAGCATGAAGTTTCTGATTTATCGTCTGCTGAACGTAGGCAAGTTCATACGTTCTTAAAGGCCTATGGTGGCTTGGAAACCTTTAGCCGTGGCCGAGAACCTGACCGTAGGTTGGTGGTTCGTGCTTTGTCGGATGCTGACTTTGCCAATGCAGAGGATGAGTAAGTCTTGAGAGTATCTTGCTGCACCTGAGCCTTGGACTAATTGATTCTTTTTTGGCCCTTCAAAGTGATTAGATAGCGGCCCATGCAACGGATATATATTCCCCATTTGATTAAGGATCCGAGCAAGACTCGGATAATAGAGGTTGATGACTATCTCAGCGATCTAGAAACTCTGACGCCGGTTAAGGGGCTCATACACATTCAGCATCGTGGCAATTTTTTAGAGGTCTCAGCCCAGGCTGAGACCATTGCTACGTTGACATGTCACCGTTGTTTGCAAAACTATAATGCACGCATCCAGGTTGATACTTCAGAGTTTATTTGGCTACAGGAGCCGCAGCCTGAATCCTATGCCGAAGAGGTAGAAGTGAGCTTGGACGATTTAGTGGAAACCTTGCCGCCCCAAGGCCATTTTGAGCCAGCTAAGTGGCTCTATGAGCAGTTATGTTTAGCTATGCCTCAACGGCAGCTCTGTGACCAAAGTTGTGAGGGAATTCCCAATCCGGTGGCCAGGAGCGACGATGCTTCAGCTGAAACAGATCAACGCTGGGCAGCTTTATCTGCTTTGAAGCAACAACTTTCTGATTAGTCTCCCAGTTTTTATGGCATTTAACGATGAGTTAGGACTACTTATTCGAGCCCGCTACCCGTTGGTGTACGTTCCCACCCGAGAAGAGGAGCGGGCTGAAGAGTCGATTGCTAAGGTTGCTGCTACTACGGGTAATCGAGCTGTTTATGTGTGGGATTTTGTCGATGGCTATCGAGGTAATCCCAATGATGAAGGGGTTGGTCGTCGAAATCCACTCCAAGCCTTAGAGTTTGCTGACAAATTATCGTCTTCAGCGCCAGCTATATTAGTTCTGCGTGATTTTCATCGTTTTCTAGACGATATTGCTATCTCACGAAAGCTGCGGAACCTGGCGCGGATACTCAAGGCTCAGCCTAAAAATATAATTATTCTGTCAGCTCAGTTGACTATTCCGGATGAGCTAAGTGAGCTGCTGACGGTTTTGGAGTTTCCACTCCCTACGGGTGATGAAATTCGTAGGGAAATAGAGTCCTTGCTAGGGGCTATGGGAAGTTTGCCGGGGCCTAAAGCATTAGATGCTCTCGTGCGTTCTTGTCAGGGGCTGTCAATGGAGCGCATTCGTCGGGTATTAGCACGGGGAATAGCGGCCAATGGGGCCTTTAGTCCTGATGATATTGATTTAATTCTGGAAGAAAAGCGTCAAACGATTCGCCAGACGCAGATTTTGGATTTCTATCCTGCTACCGAAAAAATTTCTGATATTGGTGGTTTGGATAATCTGAAAGACTGGCTAATTAAGCGCGGTGGTTCATTCTCTGAGCGAGCAAGGCAGTATGGGTTGCCTCATCCCAGGGGATTGATGCTAGTGGGCATTCAGGGGACAGGTAAATCTCTGACAGCAAAGGCAATTGCCCATCATTGGCATCTGCCTTTGTTGCGTTTGGATGTAGGGCGTTTATTTGCTGGTCTTGTGGGCGAATCAGAGTCTCGTACCCGGCAAATGATTCAGCTGGCAGAGGCGTTGGCTCCTTGTGTGCTTTGGATCGATGAGATTGATAAAGCATTTGCTGGATTTGAGGGGCGTGGTGATTCTGGCACTACAAGCCGTGTTTTTGGCACCTTTATTACCTGGCTATCCGAGAAAACATCTCCGGTGTTTGTGGTAGCGACAGCTAATAATATTGGTGCGTTACCGCCAGAACTATTACGGCGTGGCCGATTTGATGAAATCTTTTTTGTGGGTTTGCCGATTCAGGCTGAGCGAGATGCCATTTTCAATGTGCATCTAAGTCGGCTGCGTCCCCATAATGTGAAAAGTTACGATACCCGTCGCCTTGCTTACGAAACTCCTGACTTCTCTGGAGCGGAAATTGAGCAAGCCATTATTGAAGCGATGCATATTGGCTTTAGTCAAAATCGTGATTTTACCGTAGATGACATTCTGGAAGCGGCTAGTCAACTAGTGCCGTTAGCCCGTACCGCTAAAGACCAGGTAGATGCTCTGCAAGCTTGGGCGGCATCAGGTAAAGCTAGACTGGCGTCACGGCAGTCTATGTTGAGCGATCGCATGAAGGATTTAGACGGTTAGAGCCTCATCAGGAAAGGTCTTGGTGTCAGATATCTGAATAAGAGATAACTTTCTACAGAAAATAGGGTATAACCGTAGGACATTCTGTGAGTGTCCCTGATTGTCTACAGTAGCTATGGCGTCCAACCGATTTAATATGCAGGCGTTTTTGGTGAGTCTGCTCAAGTTTATTGGCGGAGTTGCGATCGCGCTATTCGTTATCTCTCTTGCTGGAGTTGCGACTGCCCGCTATTTCTTGACCCAACTTTCTAGCTTGCCAGAGCGTCCGGTTTACGAAAATGAGTTGCCAGCGCAGCCTCAACAGGCGAGCGATACCAAGACGGAACCTGCGCCTCAGGCTGCTGTCGAAAAACCTTCTGAGCCTCAGCCAACAACAGCTCCGGCCCCCGCTAATGAAGCCAAAGCACTCTATAAGGTCGTCGTTACCTACGGAACCGGTTTGTTGGTGCGTGCGGGTGCAGGTGTGGATTATGAAACGATTGATGGCATCGACTATGACGAAACTGTCGAGGTTTTAGAAGAGTCTGGCCGCTGGTTTAAAGTTCGCACTGGTAGCGGTGTTGAGGGTTGGATTAAGGGCCAAGGGAATACTCAAAAACTTTAGTTTGACTAGTTTTATATCCAATCCAAATACAGTAACCCCGATTAAAAATGGATAATCCTGTCGGGGCACTTCCTGGTGGATGTCCTTAGGTATCGGGCTCGAAATCACCCTGAATGCCGGTGGTTATTGGTGTAATTTATCCGTGCTCCGGCCCACTGGAGCTTGCTTCTCAACGTTTGGTAATAAGACTGGTTCTGCCGCAACAGCACAAATTTTGCCATGTGTTCCGCCATCCAAATATCTACCCGTTGCCCTGGCCAAATAGAGGTAGCCATGACGCCATCCATCCACAGTTTGGTGGTCATAGCAGGATCGACAAGGGGCCAAACGCTAACAACACTGCCAGATGGGATCACCACCGGACGACTGGATAAACTCAGGGGACAAATCGGAGTGACCACAATGGCATCCATGCCAGGATGCACAATGGGGCCATTCGCGGCAACTGTATAGCCTGTTGTACCAGTAGGTGTGCTAATTAAAAGGCCGTCTCCTTGGTATTGGTCAACCACCTCTCCATCAATTTCCATTTCTAAAATTGAGGTGATCATGCGGTCAGGTGAAGCGGGCTTGACACACATTTCATTGAGTGCCCAATATACCTCGCTGAGGGGTTCACGATTACTGCGATTCCCTTCGTGGATGCAGGCGCGGAGCATCATACGCTGTTGCACTGCATAACGATCGTTCTGTAGCCGATCAAGAATCTTTTCGAAATCATCAATTTCATCTGATGATTCTGTTAGAAAGCCTAAGTGGCCACCAATGTTGACGGCCAAAATTGGGATTTGTTCTGGTGCTAAGTGGCGTGCTGCTGCAAGGGCTGTACCATCGCCCCCCAGCACAATTGCTAAGTCAATGGGCTGCTGGGCAGAGGCTAAAAAAACAGGATAGGGATTATCTTTGGGGCCGCTGGGGCCCAGCAGTACACTGGCACCACGTTTTTCTAAGAGCTGGGCACATTTCTCGGCCCAGCTTTTACTTTGCTGATTACCTGCTTTGTGAACAATGATGACTTGGTTGAGCTGCACGGTAGTGGAGGGAATGAGGAGTTACTTGACTGATGTCCAGTTGACGGCAGCTTGCTCCAAGACGTAGTTCGCTAGGCTAGTGATTTCATCTTTGCTGAGCTGATCGCTATAGGCGCTCATCAGGCCTTTGCCATTGGTAATCAGAGTTGCGATCGCATCTATAGACTCATAACCATGACGCTTTAAAGCCCGTTGCTTTAAGTTTTTGCCTCGACGAATGATATTAGCTCCATTGGGATGACATCCCGCACAGTGAGTCTCAAATAGTTTGCTGGAGTCTGTTGTGTCTGCCCACGCCATGGTTGAAGTGCTAAACCATAAACTGGCAGCAAGTAAACAGCAGGCCAAATAACCAGGCATGAGACGTTTAAGCCTGGTTAGATATAAGCGCCAAGGCGTGAGTAAACATGAGAATGCTGAACTGAATGGGAAGCTAAAGACAGGAGCCGACATTAAAATCAAAGGGGCGAGCAATTCGCTTCCTATGGTAATGGTTTACGACCTTAGGAAAATGAGCCTGGTACAACTTAAGATCAGTTTTCTCCGCTGACAGAGGCGCTAAACTGTGGATGATTTGAGTGTAGGTTATAAGTTTGCCGTGTTATGAGAAAAGCAGCACTATTGATCAGCCTAATGGTGGTATCGGCAGTGGCCGGCGGCAGCTTTGCCTATGGATGGTACAGCGTGACGAATGTGTCACCTCACAATCATCAAACAGCAGCACCAGTTACACCATCCACACCAGAGACCGATATAGCTGCGACTCAGTATTCTGAGTCGGTAATGCGCCGTAAATCATCAGGTGCAACTGCCCACCAGCCATCAATGAGCCAGCAACTGTCTCACATATCTAACAAAAATGGTGAAATCAGCCTTACTCTAGATGAGCCTCAGCTGACGCAGCTAGTCAACGATGCTATTCTCAGTCAACCTGTGGCGGCTCAACTTTTAGCGAATGCCCAATCGTTGCAGACAACTCTCCAGGGCGAATTCATTGAAACGGGTGCGGTGCTGAATTTGTCAGAACTGCCGCGAGAAGCATTGTCTACCGAGCTACAGACCAGCCTGGATCAGTTGACCAGTGCTGTGCCTATGCTAACCAATCGCGATATTTACATTGGGATTGTTGCCCGTCCTCAAATACAAGACGGCAAAATTAATCTGAATCAGGACCTTAGCTTCAAAATAGGCCAGTTTACCCTGCCCCTGGCGGATGTTGCTGAGCAGATGGGGTTTTCAACCAGCGAAATCGAGCAACGCCTTAATGGATTGCTCGATCAACAAGGGGTCATTTTAGAAACCATTGAAGTTCTGGATGAGCAGCTGGTGATAACAGGAATTAAATCCTAATGACTATTACCAGCAACGAGATCACCAGAACTCAAAATCATTGATTTTTGGGTTCTAGTCTGAATCGCTGGGCCGCACACCTTTCATAATGCGTGATAACTCACTCTTCTCGTCCACAGAAACCCGAGTGGGTGAACCGCTGATAATGCGCTCTAGGTTACGGAAGGAGTCCTTAATTTCCGGGCCATTGGCACTGATGGTGTATTCACGGATAGCCTTGTCATGCCAAGATCCCCGCATCTTGAATACATTCAATGCCCGAGACATTTGACCACGGATTTCCACATATTGCAGCATTAAGATGGTGTCTGTGATGGTGGAAATATGGGAGTCAGTAATGGAATGGGAGCCCATAAACTGCTCCGTAGTGTTTGTAAAGAAACCAGTGATTTCTTCCTGTTTGGCATAACCTGTTACACCAATGACAAACTGACGGAATGAATTATTGCTGACTCCGCGATCCAAAGCTGACAGAGAATCGATGGCAATACGTGAGGGCTTAAACTGTGCAATCTCAGATTTAATAATCTGCAAGTGGTCTTCGAGTCCAGCAGATTCGGGATATGCGCAGATGATTTTGAGTAGTCCCGCGCGCTCTAATTCCTCAAAGTCAATGCCCCAGGAGTAAGCATTTCTAGATAGCTGTGCGCGCGATTCTTCATAGGCAAAAAGGATGGCACGCTCTTTTGCCTGACAGCCATTTTCAATGAACTTACTGACCAGCAACGTTTTACCTGTCCCTGTTGCCCCGGTGGCCAAGATAATGGAGTCCTTAAAGAATCCGCCGCCACACATTTCATCCAGGGCTTTGACTCCAGAGGAGACCCGCACATTCGATGAACGTTGAGTGAGGCGCATCGCCCCCAACGGAAAGATATTGATACCGTTTTGGGTAATTGTGAAAGGGTATTCCCCTTTCATGTGGGTCGTGCCCCGCAGCTTTAGAATCTCGATGGTACGGCGGCGACGCTCCCCTTCGAGTACATTGCGAACAATAACGACGTTATCTGACACAAATTCCTCTACTCCAAAGCGGGCAACGGGACCATACTCGTCCACGCGCTCTGTTGACATTAGAGTCGTCACGCCCATTTGTTTAAGACGGGCAACTAATCGAAAAATTTCACGCCGGACTACACCAGCTGCATCGTATTGCTGAAAAACGGCTGTAACCGAGTCGATGGATACCCGTCGTGCCTTGTACTTACGAATAGCGTATTGAATCCGCTCAATTAATGCTGAGAGGTCGAAATTACCTACGATTTCTTGACCTTCGGGATCGGGGGACGCATCCAGAATGAACAGCTTGCCATCATCAATGAGCTTCTGTAGATCCCAGCCAAAGCTGCAAGCATTTTGAATGATGTCGGCAGGTGACTCTTCGAAGGTGACAAATACACCGGGTTCATCAAAATCTGTGATGCCGTTATATAGAAACTGTACGGCAATCAGGGTTTTACCAGTACCTGACGTTCCACTAACGAGGGTTGAACGCCCGGCAGGCAGACCACCATGACTTATGTCATCAAAGCCTTCCATCATGGTGCGAATTTTTCTTACGCCCGCCAAGGTATTATTCGAAGGGGTTTCACCTTGAGAAGACTGAGTCATAACTTAGTAAATTGACCTGTTAAAAAAATAGTGAGTTGGCCTGTAAAAAAATACAGTGGGAGAAAAGAACATTACTAATATTTCAACAGGTTAAGTTATCAAGAGCAAGCACTATAGATGATTCTGCTCCAAGAACATCGTGCGCACTGACATATATTGCCAAAAACTCTATATTTCATACTTTTGAACTGTATGCAAAGGAGCTTGTGTTAGGGTCATTGCCCAATTGAGGCATCACACTTCTATCCTTTGCCACATTCCAGTCTGGAATGCATAAGCAACGCTTCTCAAAAATCGAAACATTACTTTAAGACTGATAAGTTACTTCGGCAAAATAGGCTAATCATCCTCCCTGAGCTCATCATAAAGCAAGTCTAGACCGATCAGGACGCGCTCACGGTCAGATAGGTCGCCAATGATTTTACGCACAGGAGGCGGTAGGATTTTTGCCAAGGTTGGAGTCGCTAATATTTTGTCTTCTTCAGCGAGCTGTGGATTTTGTAAGACATCAATAACCTTTAATGCATAAACACCCTGAAATTCTTCTTCCAAGATCGTGTTGAGCATTTTGAGTGCCCGAGTAGAGTTTGGGGTATTGCCAGCAACGTAGAGTTTTAATATATAGGTCTTTTTATAGGCCATTGAAGAGTTCCCGAATGTGTGGCGGATGTGGATTACAAGAGTCCATAAATAAAACTGGGAAGTGCGTAAATCAGATTCTAGGATTCACGTGGAATAGAGCGACGGTACATTTCACATAGATGAGCCAGCACATCAATTAGGGTTAAGCGATAGTCCAATAAAATTTCTTCACTACGTCCTTCCATGTTGAGCTGCTTTGAAAAATGGTCCATCAGTTCCATATGGATTTCGACAACCTTAGAAATGGATACGTCGGCAAAGAACGCTAAGTTAACGTAGTCATCAATACGTTGATTTAGGCTTTTGTCATCCGATGAAAAATAACTCAGGATGATTTGACGATAGTCTTGACGCAATTGATCTAAAAACTCATGACGCTCCTCCATGGTCATGTTGCGTACAAAATTTTGAGAATTACGCTTGTAATACACACCCAAATAGCCTAAGCGTTCTTGGAGTTTTTCAGTCAGCCGCTGTTGCTGAAGGCTCAATAGAAATAGGTGATTGTCCCGGTTTTCCGTTGGAGAATCTTCATTATCAACGACGGTGCTAGAGCTGGCTGGCAGTTTTAAAAACTGGCTGATGGCTTTGTGAACCTGGTCTTCAATGGTATCTAATTGGTCTGGACTGATCTGGATAACAGCATCGTGATACTGGATGCGCTGCTCTAAAGCATCCTGTGCTGAGATCACTAAAGTAGGCAGCAGAATATCACGCTCCCACAGCTCATGTAGCGAGTCCCAACCATCTTGATTAGGTTGGACAACCAAACAATCAATCCGATGACGATTACTGATGGTCCACTGCACAAACTCTGTGTGCGTCTGGCTCCAACTAATAGCAAAAGGACTGTGGGTGAGCGTTTTCTTGAGAGACTCCGCCATAGAGGCCTGAGCCGTATAAATTCCAACCAGGAAGCGTGCAGCCAAAATTGAGATGAATGTTACGCAATGTTAATTGATTTATTGCACTATATTAAAAACTTATTGTTTTTCTACGGAGACGATACTTTATATTTTTATGCGAATTGGGATATGAGTAGCCAATGAGTACAAAAGTTTGCAGTCAAAGGAAAATTTAATAGGCGCTTTTTATCAAAACTAAGGATATAGGCTACGAGTTGTAGCTATGGCAAACTTAAGTATTTTTATCTGTGACTTAGTATCTGTCGTCCTCAGGTGTCTGTACTTAAGGGTGCTTAGGGGAGACATATTGCCTCAGAAGAATAATTACGGACAAGTGTTCCATTGTTCTTGTGATCTGAGCACTGCATAATCAACGAGCATGGAGGGATTCGAACCCCCGACCGCCAGAACCGGAATCTGGTGCTCTATCCAGCTGAGCTACATGCCCTCGTTTCTAGCTTAATTTATCCAGGAACCGTGCTTAATATTAGCACTTGTGTTCGTATCTGTCTTTGCCTTTACGTTAAACGTCTTGATGGCATACGCTCATGGGGCTGTGCAAGATGCGTGCTGCGTGCTGGATATTCAGAATTTATCAAAAGCTTTTGGCCAGCGGCAGGCACTATCGGCTTTGACCCTGAGGTTGGAG
This sequence comes from Leptolyngbya sp. PCC 7375, assembly GCF_000316115.1. GTDB lineage: Bacteria > Cyanobacteriota > Cyanobacteriia > Phormidesmidales > Phormidesmidaceae > Leptothoe. The sequence goes on along the minus strand of NZ_JH993797.1, from coordinate 4,013,503 downwards.
TCAGGTGAAGTGTATGGTCTGTTAGGGCCTAATGGAGCTGGAAAAACCACAACCATTAATTTGCTAAGTGGTTTATTACGCCCCGATCACGGGCAGGTGTTGATTGCTGGGCAGCCTGCTTCTGAATCAACCAAGCCATATTTGGGGATTATGCCGCAGCAAAACTTGCTATACCAAAGTCTTACCTGTGGGGAGAACCTTGCATTCTTTGCCAAAATCTATGGCCTGGAATCTACAGTGCGATCGCAACGTATCCAAACCTGCTTAACCGCTGTCAATCTTCAAGATCGGGTTAACAGTGTTGTTGGTTCCTTAAGCGGTGGCATGCAGCGACGGTTGAGTTTAGCCATCGCCATTGTGCATCAGCCCAAGTTAGTGGTCCTTGATGAACCTACGACCGGATTAGATATTGAAGCGCGCTACGAGGTCTGGGATTTAATTCGGCAGCTTAAGCAACAGGGGGTAACGGTGCTGCTAACTACTCATCTGCTTGATGAAGCAGAACGACTGTGCGGTCGCATCGGTTTTCTTAAGCAGGGTTGCTTACTGGCTCAAGGGAGTCTCCCGGAATTGCGCAGCCATATTCCAGCTGAGGAGGTGGTGATCCTACAGACGGCAGATGAAGAGGCTGCCATCGCCAAAGCCGCCAACCATGGATTTATAATGCGCCGCTATGACACGCACCTGGCGTTTTGGATACCTGAGCGATTAGAACTCAGAGAGCTAATTGCAAAATTTGATGGCATTCCGATAGATTCCATTGCCCGCAGTCCAGTCACCTTAGAGCATATTTACTTAGAAGTGACCCGTTCAGTCTGAAGACACTGACGATGTCTGTAGTAAATACCCTAAACCCTTGTGAGTAGTCTGATTAAAGCATTTCTTCAAAGTAGGTTTATTGAAGTTCACCAGGTGTTTATGTGCATTCTTAAGGGACTGGGGTAGTCTATATTTAGTTCGAAAGAACGCTTATGACTACTGCGTTTGCAGCTTAAATTTAAATTCTATTCTGACTGACTTTTTAGCAGTTTCCTTTATACAGACCTATTTATTGCAAGACGGGCCTCAGCGTAATGTTGAGGCCCGTCTTGCATTTATTAAAAGTAGTTCAGCCTCTGCCCTTGGGCAGAGGCTGAACTACTTTAAAGCGCTGGCCAACCCGGTTAATATAGCGTTGGTTTTGCTCTGTAGCGTTGGCATGATTGTCCAACAAACGTATGGTTAAATTTCTGCTTGTGGTGATTCCAGCGTTTTTAGTAATTGCGATCGCAATCCTGTCCGTACAGAACGCCACCCCGGTTTCCCTACAATTTTTGGCGTTTCGTTCGGTAGCCCTACCGTTTGGCTTGTGGTTAGGGATTGGCCTGGCAGCTGGCCTGGTCGGCACAGCGGGTTTACTCACCGTGTTTTCAAGCAAACGGCGGTAGGGAAATTTTAAGGTGTAAATTTTGATTTGTGAGTTGTTGGTCCCAATCCATTGCTAATTGAGCAGTTATAGCGCACATAAAGTTCAAAACTCAGAACTTAAAACTCAGAGCTTAAAACTCAGAACTATGTAAAGATCGCTCCGCCCATCAACTTTGTATAACGACGGTTCAATTCTTTTTTAATTAACGGCCACTGCTCCAAAGTCGAGTCTTGCTGGATGAGCTGCTCTGCTGCTGTCCGGGCTAGCTCCAAAACCTCTTGATCATTCACCAGGCTAGCCAAAGCAAAGTCAGGCAGTCCTGATTGACGGGTGCCTAACGCCTCACCGGGACCCCGGAATCGCAGATCCATCTCAGCAATGAAGAACCCATCTTGCGACTGTTCTAGAACCCGCAGTCGCTGCAAAGCCGTTTCGCTTTTACTACTGCTCATCAATAGGCAATAGGATTGGTCAGCCCCTCGTCCTACACGTCCCCGTAGCTGATGCAGTTGTGAGAGACCAAAGCGCTCAGCATGTTCAATGAGCATGACACTGGCGTTGGGCACATCTACCCCAACTTCTACCACTGTGGTGGACACCAAGATCTGGGTATGGCGTTCCCGAAATTGTGTAATGGCCGCATCTTTATCAGCAGAGCTCATGCGCCCATGGAGCAGACCGACGTTGAATTCAGGAAAAACAACCTCGCTCAGACGCTGATGTTCTTCAATGGCGGAACGCAAGTCCAGCTTTTCAGATTCATCAACCAGGGGTAGCACGATGTAAATTTGTCGGCTTTGGGTGATCTCACGTCGAATCAGATCGTAGGCATGGTTGCGATCTCGACCAGCTAATAATGTGGTTTGAATGGGCTTACGCCCGGGCGGGAGTTCGTCAATTTGGCTAACGTCCAGATCTCCATGCAATGTCAGGGCTAGAGTTCGCGGTATAGGCGTAGCCGTGAGTGTGAGCACGTGGGGATTATCACCTTTTTGCTGGAGCTTGGCCCGCTGAGCCACCCCAAACCGATGTTGTTCATCGATGGTGACGAGACCCAAACGACTAAATTTCACAGGATCTTCGATCAGGGCATGGGTTCCTACCAGGATGGGGAGTTCTCCCGTTTCGAGTTGGGAATGAATTTCCCGGCGCTTGGCGGTTTTGGTGGAACCAGTTAGCAGTTCTACAGGTAAGTGCAATAGGTTAAACCATTCCACCAACTTGCGGTAGTGCTGTTCTGCTAACACTTCTGTGGGGGCCATCAGGGCTGCCTGATATCCGGCCTGAATGGTTGCGAGGATTGCCACCACTGCCACCACGGTTTTCCCGGAGCCCACATCTCCCTGCACCAGTCGATTCATCGGTGTGGACTGCTGCAAGTCCACCAGAATTTCCTGCACTACCCGAGCTTGAGCCCCCGTCAGGCTAAAGGGCAGTACCTCATAGAACTGATCGATCAGCTCACCAGTAGGGGCCATGTGAATTTGAGTGTGAGCCTGTTGCTGTTTGCGACGGGACAGCAGACCTAATTGCAAATAGAAGAATTCATCAAACACCAGACGGCGGCGGGCAATGGCCAGAGCCTCACTATCGGGTGGAAAGTGAATGTGGGCAATCGCCACCGTTAGTTGAATCAGACCATGTTGCTCCCGCAGCGCAGTGGGAAACGGCTCGCGAATTTCTATAGCGGCGGGCAAGGCAGCGACCACTGCCTTACGGACCAGTGGGGCAGGCACACCCTCTGTCAGGGGATAGACAGGGACCACGCGACCTACCGTGTCTGAGTCAATGGCTTCCTGGGTATCTCCGAGTACCTCCAGGTCGGGATCGTCTAAGGTGATGCCATATTTTCCTTTTTTTACCAAGCCCGAGGCAGCCAATGTAGCGCCCACTGGGTAGAGACGCTTTTGACGTTCTTGCCAAGCTCGGTTACGAAAGCGAGCTCCGGCAAAGAATCGATTGAGTTTGAGTGTGCCGGTGCCATCGTAGAGACTGAGTTCAAAAATCGTCAGTTTTGTATTACGAGGACTATTGAAGCAATTGCAACGCCGCACGGTGCCCACAATCGTCACGGTGTCACCCACTTTAAGATCTCGAATTTTGACCTGGCGGGCATAGTCTAGATGGTCGCGGGGATAGTAATAGAGCACATCCCGTACGGTATACAGCCCTAACTTTGCGAGTCGTTCGCTATTCTTGGGGCCGATGCCTTTGAGATAAGTGATGGGCTGATCTAGGGGATGACCTGAGCGAGGTAAGCTCGGTGTCTGAGTAATTAAGGATTTGGTGTTAGGGCGTTGGTTGGATCTTGACGATGGCCGACCTACCGCTTCACTAGCCTTAGGGCTGGGCTTGTCTAATAGTTGACGACTCTGCTGTAAAAACCGTCGAGTGTTGGCCACCAGATGCTGCCGTTGGGCAAAGCTGAGGGCGCTATATTTATCGAAGTCTTCCGAGAGATTACGCCAGCGTTCTTGGTCAATGGGAGGCAGATTGCTGGGGGACTTGCGTAAGCTATCTCGCAAAAATTCGCTAAATCGTTTTTGATGGCCTTGCAGGTCATTGAACCCCGCTTCAGCTTCGACACTCAGTGCCTTTTGCAGACGGATCCAGTCGGGCTGATCGGCCATTAGTGGTTGGTCCAGCTAGCTCTCCAGGCATCTTCGGCTTGTGCGATCGCAAGCTGTCGTTCAGCATCCTTATAGGCATGGCCAACACGTTTCAGATGCGTCATTTTCTTCCGAATATGGCTTCGCCAAAGTGCGACGTTCGTCTCCGCAAATTCAATTTCCGAGAGCCGTAAATGAATCATGACAAAATCGGGCAGAGACTCTAACTGGAGAAATTGAGGCATCGATATAGATGCTTCAGAACGATTTTCGTCCGCATCTGAATCTTGATCTGAGGTGTCTTCACCAGTAATAATAGCGGCGGCAATCTCAGCGTCAGCCCACTGCTCATCGATCTTATGATCTTCACCTTCGTCAGGCTCGTCATCACTCTTTGAAAACCTACTTTTCTCGGGTTCGTGCAGGATCTTGATCGATAGTCTGACCAAATTAGGTGTTTTCATGGGGATATGGCCTAGACGTTCTGACTCTGACGTCGCCGCTAACAATGCATGGGGGATCTCTGGCATTACATTTGCTGTTCGCAAAAGCTCATTTGCCTTCTCTGAGACCGCCTTGAGCACATCTCGAATAGCTTTCTCAATTAAAATTTGCCGCCGCATGATCTGTGCAGGTTGTAGTGGTCCTGACGGTTCAGTTTCTGGCTGCGACTCTTCTAAACGCTCACTATCCATGAGTGAACGAATATCGGCTAAGAGTTTTTCTTGAGATCGCTGGGTTTGGGGTGACTCGCCAGGGTTTGTGTGATGTGCTTGGTCCTCACCTGTCTCAGCTGCTGCAGGGCTGGTTTTAGGCGTTGCTTCTGATTGCTCTCTGGCAGAGGCTGCTTCTAAAAATAATTGCCGAATGACGGCGAGGCCGTCTTCCTCTGCTGGTTGTAAGCTCAGGCGCTTGGCTGTAGCCCATTTGTCATGTAGGTGAGTGTGAATGCGATTGCCCAATTCGCGCAGCTTGTGCTGTAAACGATCACGTTGGGACAGGCTCAGTTCTAAAAAACTCTCAGGATAAACCTGCGTACAGATATGATAAGCCGCTAATATTAGCTGGCGTTTGCTTGCCTGACTTAGAACTTGTAAATATTTATCGATTAAGACTTCAAGCTCAGTGGCAATATCAGCAGTTTGCGTCTGAAGCTTGGAAAGCTGCTGTTCAATATGACCACTTGCGTTACCCATTAGCGCAGATATTAGACAGAAAAACGTGATGTAGAACGGCATTGTAATGCCGTAAATCCCAGTATAGGCGCTATGACAAATGTTCTAATATTTCAGAGTCATTTGCATAATTCATAAATACTGACAGCTGAGGTGCTATGGGTACTTGCCCCTAGCCAATGGAAAGATATAAAAAAGGCAGGCAAGCGCCTTGGCTTGCCGTGCCGATTTAGAAAAAATGTATCCACATTGAAGAGGACTATTTCTTTTTCTTTTTGCCTTTCTTCTTTTCCGCTTTAGGTGCAGGCTCTGCAGGCTTCTCGTTTTTAGCTTCCGCTTTAGGAGCTGCTGCTTCAGCAGGCTTCTCCTCTTTCTTTTGACCCGTTTGAGCAGCGACTTCTGCTGCAAAGTTCTCCTCTTTCTTCTCAATACCTTCACCTAGAGTGAATCGTGAGAAACGGCGAACCTGGATATTTTCACCTAGAGTTGCCACTAACTGTTTGATCAACTCTTCAATAGTGATGTTTTGATCCTTAATGAAGGGCTGATCTAATAAAGATTGTTCTTTGAGACGCTTTTCAATACGACCATCTACGATCTTGGCGCGGATGTTTTCAGGTTTCTTAGCAAGATCCTCGCGACCCATTTCAATTTCCCGCTCGCGGTCAATGGAATCTTGAGGAATATCGCTGGTTCTAACAACTTCAACGTTAGGGCATGCTGCTATCTGCATAGCAATATCGCGTGCTAGAGTCTTGAACTCTTCCCGACGGGCAACGAAGTCTGTTTCGCAGTTGATTTCCACAAGGACACCCACACGACCACCGGTGTGGATGTAACTTTCCACTAGACCTTCAGCAGCAACTCGGCCTTCCTTCTTAGCTGCTGAAGTAATACCTTTCTGACGGAGCCACTCAATGGCCTTCTGTAGATCACCGTCCGATGCTTGGAGGGCTTTTTTACAGTCCATCATGCCTGCGCCAGTAGTATCGCGCAGCTCTTTTACTTGCTTTGCAGAAATGCCTGCCATTATCTCCTCCTACACTAATGCTCTACTTTGAAAAAATATTTTGACAGAACAAGCTTTTCGCCAATGTTAAGACCTGGGCCTAAAGCATCAACAGCTGAACCTATGGTGGGGATCAGCTGCTATATGTAATGCAAAAGCCTACAGCGTGTTATTCGCTCTCTGCTTCATCTGCCGCAGGTGCTGCTAGCACTTCATCTGCCGCAGGTGCTGCTGGCACTTCATCTGCCGCAGGTGCGTCTCCAGCATTGGGAATATCGGCTGCATCATAATCATAGTCTTCTTCGGCACTGGGATAGTCGGCGTAAATGTCGCCTTCATCACTATTGTCCTGCGGTGCCTGACCATGGGAACCCTCATAGATGGCATTCGCTAAGCTACCTAGAATTAACTTGATTGAACGAATGGCATCATCGTTACCGGGAATTGGAATATCAACCACATCGGGATCACAGTTAGTATCCAATAGTGACACGATTGGAATCCCTAATTTCTGACACTCTTGCACTGCGTTATATTCACGCTTGATGTCAACCATGATGACTACATCTGGCAAACGCCGCATCAGCTTAATACCACCCAGATATTTTTGAAGCTTCTCGAGTTCACGACGCAAAACAGCAGCTTCTTTTTTCGGGCGTAGAGCTAGAGCTCCTGTCTCTTGCATGCGCTCTAGCTCTTTGAGACGCTCTACACGTGTTTTAATGGTGGTCCAGTTGGTTAGCATTCCACCTAACCAACGCTGGTTGATGTAGTAAGACCCACAACGTCTGGCTTCTTCAGCGACAATTCCGGCAGCTTGACGCTTAGTGCCCACAAACAAAAACTTCTGACCTTTCTCTGCTGAAGTCCGTACGAAGGAATAAGCGTTGTCGAGCAGCTGAGCCGTCTGGACTAGGTCAATAATATGTACACCGTTACGTGCAGTAAAAATATACCGATCCATTTTGGGGTTCCAACGGCGGGTCTGATGACCAAAGTGAACCCCTGACTCAAGCAGTTGAGCCAATGTTACAACAGGCATTTAATTTTCTCCTTTCGGGTTAAACCTCCACCTGGTGCGCATTTCAGTCGTTAAATGCAGGTTTTACTTCACCTGACTTTGACTGAAACACCCGAAATACCCAAGTGTGTGAATTTTTGACAGCTAAACTAGGGTAACACAGCAAGTTGCTGACTTCTCGAATCGTGTCAGTCTCTTGGCCTGCTATTGGAAGTTGCAATTTTGGGTACTCTGTGGATGATGGGTAAGTGTGTCTGCAACGTAAAGTGGCACAGACATGTTGCTTTGATGTTGCCCGTCGTTAACTGAAGGCTTTTGGTGCTTTATGACTGATCAACAACGCTCTGCTTCAATGCCGTCTGTTCCGCCGCCTCCACCTAAGCGGGTTGCACCACCCCCACCGCCGGGAATGGGTAGAGCTGGTGGTGCACGTCCAGCGGCCCCGCCCCCAATGCCAAAGTCTGCTGGTGGCGTCAGAGTCGGCGGCGGCGTAACCCTAGAGCGTATTGTTCGTGAGGCCTTTGATAAAGGTTTTTCTGATGTGCATCTGGGTGTGGGGGAAGTGCCTCGTTTTCGGAACCGGGGCGAAATTGAAACCACAGACTATCCTGCCACTGACGAAGCCACATTCTACGCATGGCTATCTGAGGTCCTAAAGCCCGATCAAATCCAAGACTTTAAACAAACGATGGATTTTGACGGGGCAGCTCATTTTGACTTCACGCGTGTACGAATCAACATATTCAATACATTGCGTGGGCCTTCCCTGGTGATGCGTCTGATTCCGGTGAAGATTCTCACGCTTGATCAGCTGAGCTTGCCAGTCGTTTTAAAGGATATTTGCCACTATCACAAAGGTCTGGTTTTGGTGACTGGTCCCACTGGGTCGGGTAAGTCAACATCGCTGGCTGCGATGATTGACTACATCAATACGGATATGCCGAAGAACATTATCACCATTGAGGACCCGGTGGAATTTGTCCATGCGAGTCGTATGTCCTTAATCAAGCAGCGAGAAGTGGGGATTCACACGCTGGAGTTTAAGAATGCTCTTAAGGCATCGCTTCGGGAAGATCCAGATGTCATTCTGATTGGTGAGATTCGCGATCGCGAAACTGTAGATATTGCGTTGAAAGCAGCTCAAACAGGTCACCTTGTATTTGGTACCCTGCATACCAACAGTGCGGTAAAGACGGTTGAGCGTATTTTAGGCATGTACGAACCGGAACAGCAGAGTGCGGTTCGCATCTCAATTGCTGAATCTTTGGTGGCGGTTGTGGCTCAGGGGCTATGTCGTACGACCGATGGTAAGCGAGCGGCTTTCCATGAAATTCTGATCAACACCGATGCCATCAAAGACTATATTCAGCGAGGTCAGCTGGATGAGGTAGAGGCTCTGCTACCAAAATGTAGTTTTGATGGTATGTGCACCATGAATCAATCCCTTTACTCTCTATATGAGTCGGGACGTATTACTGAGGAGACTGCTTTAGAGATGTCACCTCGTCAAAATGAGATGGCGCAGATGTTACGTGGTCGGATTTAGAGTCGACAGGATACTCATTCATCTTTAGGTGATGTGGGTATCTGTGTGGGGCAGTTTACGCTTCACAATCTCCTTGGATATTTATAGTCTTCCGTGAGTCCAGTCGTGTTCGCCATGACTGGACTTTTGGTTGCAGATTCGCAGGAAGCCAGCTGTCATATTGCGAGTAGACGGGCAAACGTGGCGTCAAGCTGTAGTTTTGGGTCTGTAGCTGGGCTGCGAGTGTCGACAGAGTTTTGTGGTGATAGGTGGGGTTAACTTCATCTAGCGGTCCAATGCCGCCTAAATCTCTTGCTCCAGCCTTTAGGCAATCTAAGAGTGTTTGAGTTGACTGCACTAGATTCGGTGGGATCTGAATCGTAATCTCCTCTGGCAAAATCCGACGAGTGATATGGACGGCACGGATTAACATGTTGTCGTCACAGGGAAGAGCGAGTTGGGTCTGGCGTTCGCCAGGCTGATGGGGTTGAAGAATAACTTCTTGGATATGACCGTACTGGTTGTGGAGGGTTGCGATCGCAGCCAGTGTTTCTTCCCAATCTGTTTCCGTTTCACCGATGCCTAAAAGAAGTCCAGTCGTAAAGGGAATTTGCAACTGTCCCGCCCACATTAGTTGCTCTAGCCTGACTGCTGGTCGTTTACTTGGGGCATGATGGTGAACGTTATCCAACAAAGCAGGTGTGAGCTGCTCCAGCATCAGCCCCATTGAAACATTCACCTGCTTGAGCCTTTCCATTTCTTCAAAGCTTAGGGGGCCGACATTGGTATGGGGTAAGAATCCTTCTTCAATGGCTAAGTGGCAAAGATCATATATTCGGTCTAACCAGGTTTGGCGACGTGAACTTTTGGGATGAACTTCTCCGCTCAGAATTAATATTTCAATGGCATCTAATCCTTGGAGCATAGTCCGTGCCCTAGAAAGACTCAACCATGTATCAGAGCCTGGCTGGACTCGAAAATTACAGTAACTACATTGATTGAAGCACTCATATGTCGGGACTAGAGTGTATGCCGGACTATAGGTGATGGTCAGGCTCAAAGTGACTATCCTCTTTGCTAACCGTTACAAAAAAATGAGCAATTACTTCAAGTATTAGAATCTAAAAGTAGACCGCATTAACCGCCGTATAGGCTAACTTACATACTCTGTTAGAACCAGGGACGTAAGGAGTAAAACGTTTTTAGATCCTTCTGTTTCAGCGACTTCGGTGAATTGACTTTCAATATGAAATCTCATCAATAAGGCCTTCAGACACCGACTTTTAAAGTCCTCTCACGATTAGAAAGTTTACAAAAATAGGTATTTCTTTTAATATAGCCATGTAGGTTAATTGCCTACTGTCGTACCTCGACAATATTCATAGGATTCATAAAATCATGACAACTACTCTACAGCAGCGCTCTAGCGCTAACCTGTGGGATCAGTTTTGTGAGTGGGTTACTAGCACTGAGAACCGCCTCTATGTAGGTTGGTTCGGCGTGTTGATGATCCCCACACTACTCGCTGCCACGACTTGTTTCGTCATCGCCTTCATCGCGGCTCCTCCCGTTGACATCGACGGTATCCGTGAGCCCGTTGCCGGGTCTTTGATTCTCGGAAACAACATCATTTCTGGTGCTGTAATTCCTTCTTCCAACGCTATCGGTCTTCACTTCTACCCCATCTGGGAAGCGGCTTCCTTAGATGAGTGGTTGTACAACGGTGGTCCTTACCAGCTGGTCATTTTCCACTTCCTCATTGGCGTTTTCTGCTACATGGGTCGTGAGTGGGAACTGTCCTACCGCTTGGGAATGCGTCCTTGGATCTGTGTTGCTTACTCTGCTCCTGTAGCAGCGGCCTCTGCAGTATTCTTGATCTATCCCATCGGTCAGGGTTCTTTCTCGGATGGTATGCCTCTGGGTATTTCCGGTACCTTCAACTTCATGCTTGTCTTCCAAGCTGAGCACAACATCCTGATGCACCCCTTCCACATGCTCGGTGTGGCGGGTGTCTTCGGGGGTTCCTTGTTCTCCGCAATGCATGGTTCTCTGGTAACGTCCTCCTTGGTTCGTGAGACCACTGAGACTGAGTCCCAGAACTATGGATACAAGTTTGGTCAGGAAGAAGAGACGTACAACATCGTTGCAGCTCACGGCTACTTCGGTCGTTTGATCTTCCAGTATGCATCCTTCAACAACAGCCGTTCCTTGCACTTCTTCTTGGGTGCATGGCCTGTCATCGGTATCTGGTTCACTGCCCTCGGTATCTCTACGATGGCGTTCAACCTGAACGGTTTCAACTTCAACCAGTCGATCATCGACTCTCAGGGTCGTGTCGTCAGCACTTGGGCTGACGTGATCAACCGTGCCAACCTAGGTATGGAAGTAATGCACGAGCGTAACGCTCACAACTTCCCCCTAGACTTGGCCGCTGGTGAAGCTGCTCCTGTTGCAATGGTTGCTCCTTCCATCAACGCGTAGTCGTCGTGGTTTTGTAACCTAGTCTAGTCAAAAGGGCCTCCATCTTCGGATGGGGGCCTTTAATTTTTTAAGGAGATACGCAATCCTTGTTTTGTTTGAGACTTACAACTTGGCAAGCCTAGTTTAGGCCATAGGTGATCGCTGAAATGTTAGCTGGAAACAGCTATGGGCGCAGCAAAATGCTGTTGGCGTAGCCTCTCCTTTGGAGATATGTATTCATCGATTTGCGATAAGTAGATATGCTTATTACTAAAAAAGGGAGGTTTAATAACCTCCCTTTATGGCTAATGTTTAATCAATGCTTGTCAAAGCGTTTAGATTGAAAATACATCAAGAGACGCTCTGTAAATTCACTAAGCTTTTTGCCTTTAGCTTAATAAGCAAGAGTTTCTAAGGTCTCTCGCAGATATCGTCTTACCAATTGCTCTAATGGAGTTTTATCTAAGGTGTCAGCTGGTAGTTCGGACTTCCATCTCTGGAACCCGGTACTACTACAGATAGCTCGCTGCAAGCTTAACCATACATTTGTATCTTCAGAGCTAAATAGAGTGGAGGATATACTAGCCATAGGTTTCCTGTGTAAGCTGATTTGATAGGATATTTCAGCATCTTCTACTCATACGATAACGCAGGACCAATGGACGTGCTGTGCCTATAATCACGGTTTGTATCGACTAGTAACAAGTCTATACAAGAAATGGAGGCAATCTGGTATTATCTCCCATTTCTTGTATTTGACCAGCTTTATACAGCAGATTGCCGACGATCCGTCCTATTGAGAACGTCCGGCTAGGGTCCGTCGCTTCGTGACCATCTTGAAGGCCTCAATGCGATCTCCTTCTTGCCAGTTACTGAACTTATCAACACCGATACCACACTCAAAGCCAGAGGCAACTTCTTTCACATCATCCCGCATACGCTTGAGTGAATCTAGATTACCCTCATATATCTGAGTGCCATTACGCATGACTCGAATCTTACAATTTCGAGTTACCTTACCGGACAGAACATAGCAGCCTGCAACAGCCCCTTTACGTACTGGGAAGACAGCACGGACTTCGACTTCACCCAGATCTTCTGCCACCAGTTCAGGCTCAAGTAGACCTTCCATAGCGCCTTCAATATCTTCTAGGAGCTTATAGATAATGTCGTAGTCTCGAATATCAACACCTAGACGGTCAGAAGCTTGCTGTGCTCCCGGCGCTAGAGTTGTATTGAAGCCAATGATGACTGCGCCACTGGCCGCAGCTAGGTCAACATCAGTTTCACTAATCTCCCCTGGAGCAGCCATCAGCACACGAATTTGAACTTCGTCCTGGGGCAGCTGTTGTAGAGATGCCAGAATTGCTTCAACAGAACCTTGAACGTCTGCTTTCAGCAAGATGTTGAGTTCCTTCAGTTCGCCTTCCTGAGCTTGGGCAGATAGGGTATTGAGGGTTACCCGTCGAGATGCCATCGCTTGCTGCAATCTAGACTGACGCTGATCGATTGCTCGGCTATCAGCTATGGAACGAGCTTCTTTTTCAGACTTGAAGACTTCAAACTCATCACCTGCCTGAGGTACGTCATTGAGACCTAGAACCTCAACAGCAAAGGATGGTGAAGCTGCCTCAACACGGTTTAAGCGATCGTCTAACATTGCCCTCACCTTACCAAAGACAGAACCGACGACCATTGAATCGCCAATCTTCAGAGTGCCATTTTGTACAAGTAAGGTAGCCACAGGGCCTCGTGCTTTATCCAGGTTGGCCTCAATAACGGTTCCCTTTGCTAATCTGTCAGGATTAGCGTGTAGATCCTCAACTTCAGCCTGTAGCAATAGCATTTCTAGCAACAGATCAAGGTTCTCACCAGTTATGGCACTCACAGGCACCATGATGCTATCGCCACCCCATTCCTCAGGAACAAGACCTTGTTCCATAAGTTCTTGCTTTACGCGATCGGGGTTAGCTGTTTCTTTATCAACCTTGTTTATAGCGGTAACAATGGGTACCTGAGCTGCTTTGGCGTGGCTAATTGCCTCAATCGTCTGAGGACGCACACCATCATCTGCCGCAACCACTAACACTGCAATATCAGTAACACGAGTACCTCGAGCACGCATTGCTGTAAATGCTTCGTGACCAGGGGTATCTAGGAAGACAACCTGGCGATTGTCGCCCTCATGTTCGACATCAACGTGGTAAGCACCAATGTGCTGGGTAATACCACCGGCTTCCCCACTGGCAACTTTAGCTTCACGGATAGCATCCAGAAGCGAGGTTTTCCCATGGTCAACGTGACCCATGATGGTTACCACTGGTGGACGCTGCTTCAGATTTTCGAGGTCGCCCTCATCAATCATTTCGGTGGTTTTCTTTGCTTCAGACTCGGCTTCAGCAGTTTCTACCTGGATATCAAAGGCTTCGGCCACCATCCTGGCCGTGGGAATGTCCAAGGTTTGATTGATATTAGTAGCGATGCCTTTAAAGAACAAGAACTTAATAACTTCAGTTTCAGGTTCTTTAATCTCTTGAGCTAATTCATGTACGGTCAGGCCGTTGGTTAGAGTGATTAGTTCGGGCTTGTCTTCGACGACTTCGACTTTGCGATCGCGCCGATTATTGCGTGATGAACCACCCCGAGTTGGCATAGAACGGCTTTTCACAGCAGCTGGCTTTGCCTGACTCTGATGAGACTTAGGCTTAGGTGGCCGCATCAACGAAATACTGATCGGCGTTGCTGAAGAATCACCAGACAGGCCTGCCTCTAGTTCTTCAATGTCATCATCATCATCTAAACGTTGAGCGCGTCGCTTCTTCGTTGCGTTCTTGCTAGCGCGCTGCCGCATTTCCTCCTCTTCACTCTCACCACGAGGCTTCCCTCGCTTGGGTGGACGTGCTGGAGCTGAAGGTCGGCGCACGTCAGGACGTCGAGGTGCACCAACTAAAACGGGGCCACCACTGCTGACATCGTCTGTATCTGTATCTGTAGCACCTGTCTCATCAGCCGTTGAACTAGTCGGTTTTGGTCGGCGGACCTCAATAACTGGTTTTGGTTTTAAGCTTGGTTTCGCCTTAAGTGCAGCTTGCTTATCCTGAACCTCGGCCGATCTACCGACCTCAGTCACCGGTATCTTGGCGTCTGGATCATCACTTCGCCTCGCTACTTTAGGACGCGGTGCCTGGGTGCGAGATGGAGGAGAGACTAGCTTAGGTTGAACAATCTGTGGTTTGGATACAGGTACAGCCTGTTCGGATGGCTCACTGGACGTAGTCCCAGAAGAACTGGCACCATTTGTATTCCCAGTAGGACGAGGTACTGGCTTCTGAGGAGGACGCACAGATGGCTTGTTTGGTCGTCCAGGGCGATTTGGTGGCTGTCGTAAGTCATCCGAGGATGGCGGCTTGGATGGGGAAGCATCTTTGGGAGCCTGAGGAGAAGATACTTTTTGCTCAGGAGAGTTAGGCTCTGATGACTGATGACGCCTAACTTCTAAAATCTGCTGTTTTCGAACGGGACGATTTGGGGCTTTAGGCTTTGTCAGGTTCGGTTTTTGCTTTGGTTTCGGAGGCGGCTTTTGTAATGAGCGCTTTGGCTCTCCTGATGCAGCTTCACGAATCCGTGCCGCATCCGATTCAGTAATAGTGCTGCTATGGCTCTTTACTGCTATGCTCAAACGTTCACAGATGGCCAGAATATCTTTATTGTCTAAATCCAACTCCCGAGATAACTCATATATCCTGACTTTGCCATTGTTCATCCAAATATTCCTCGCAAATTTTCAAAGAAAGGTGTCACATAGACTTACTGCCCTTATCGAAACGACATGACATTTTACCCTTGGGCACTATGGGCAATATCTTATTCTATCGACTCTTAGCACTAATGTGGCCATTGTGGGCACTGATGAAAATGGATGTATCCCCATCCCCGCTCAATAATATTCTGACAGTATCAGGAATTCCCGACCAAAAATTAGCACAGGTCTTAAATTCTACCTTAGCATCAGCCCTAAAAAATATTCGAAGGCAGTCAAAAGCTCAAAAGCTTTAACTGACCTGCTTAGGTCATTTGCATGTAAGCCTTTGTGGACATTTAAAAAGCTGTTAATTATCAAGCTTGAATCTGTTATCGGATCGATTCCAGTTTTTGCTTAATGAGTTGGTGCAAGTGTTGATAAATTTCCTCTGGCACAGGTGTCTTAAGGGAACGACCAAGCCGATTTTTCTTGTGTGCTGAGTTTAGGCAATTTATCTGAGGACATAAATAGGCGGAACGTCCCATGCCATAGTTCAGCTGGATTGTGCCTGTTGGATAAGTGCGAACGACCCTCAGGAATTGATCTCGATGGGCTGCCTTACGGCAGCTCACACAGCGTCGATAATTCGGTCGCATCAAACTAACTTATTCCTCCTCATAAGCAGGTCCCTCATTCTCAAGGACCTCAGGCTCTTCTACAGCCGCTGCTTCTGCGGCAGCTTGTTGAGCGGCCGCCGCTGCTAGATTTGCTGCTTTAATGGCTTCCATTTGTGCCGCTAAGGCCGCCGCTGCTGCTTCCTCTTGCTCATGTTTAGCTTCCAGTTGAGCCCGCACCTTCTCATCTTCGGCCTCATAGTCGTACTTAGCTGAGTCCTTGATGTCAATTTTCCATCCGGTTAAACGTGCTGCTAGCCTTACGTTTTGACCTTCTTTCCCAATGGCTAAACTAAGCTGATCTTCAGGGACCAACACATGGGCTTGACGATCTTCTGGATTCATCAATCGCACCTCGTCAACCCGTGCAGGGCTGAGGGCGTTGGCAATATAGGTGGCTGGGTCTGGGGACCAGCGAATAACGTCTATCTTTTCACCTCGCAGTTCATTGACAACAACCTGAATGCGAGAACCACGAGCACCAATGCAGGCACCTACGGGATCAACATCCCGTTCTAGGGTATCAACAGCAATTTTGGTTCTAGGGCCGACTGAACGAGATGGGGGATTAGCCTCACGGGCCACGGCAACGATGCGGACTACCTCGTCCTCAATTTCAGGTACCTCATTGGAAAATAGCTCAACAACAAGGCTGGCATCTGCACGGGACACTAGTAATTGTGGCCCACGGTGAGATCCTTCTGAGACTTTTTTCAATGCTACACGGAATGTGGCATTGGCTCGATAGTTATCATTGGGTAATTGATCCCGTTTGAGTAACTCTGCTTCTACGTCTGGTTGGCCAACGCCGCTGCTAACGGCCATAATCACGGACTGACGCTCAAATCGCAGTACGCGTGCTTGTAGGATGGTGCCTTCCAAGTCCTGAAATTCTTCCTGGATTAACCGCCGCTGCTGATCACGTAGTTTTTGAGCCAGCACTTGTTTGGTCTGAATCGCGGCCATGCGGCCAAAGTCGCGTTGCTCTGGCGTAACATCAAGCACCACCTCGTCTCCTATCTGAGCTTCGGGGGCAACTTCGACTACTTCTGCTAAAGAAATTTGATGGTCAGGGTTTTCAACAGCCTCGACAATTGTTTTGCTCGATAAGACCCTAAAGCCTTCTTCCTCTGGATCTAACTCCACAGCAAAGTTGTCAAAATAGTCTTCATCAAATTGAGCGCTATCCATGCGGCGAGTACGACGATAGCGCTCATAACCTTTGAGTAAAGCTTCTCTGAGGGCCTGTTCTACAGCGGAACGAGGTAAGTTACGCTCTCGACTGATGCCTTCAATCATTTCTTGTAGGCTGGGCAGACTGACCATTGACATGGGCTTTCTCCTCCTTAAATAACTAGACTTCGATGCGAATAGATGTGAATAAAAGTAAGAATGATGCTGGTTTAGCCCTGATATCCTGGCGCGTTACGCTGAGGTGATAGGCGTTTTGTAGCGATGAAGTGGTGCAATGAGCTATAGCTATGCTTCAACTTGATTGCTCAGTTGTACTGCTTCTACTAACTCATTGGGTATGGCAACGCGACGACCTCGTTGACTAATAGCTAGTTTGCTTTCCGTTCGTTCTAGTAGTGTACCTATCCATACTTTTTTGCCTTTATGAGGTGTATGGAGAGTGATTTCAATGGCAAACCCCTTGAAAACGATAAAATCGCGGTCAGTTTGCAGCTGATCAGAAACGCCAGGACTGGAAACTTCTAGAACATACGCATCAGGTAGTGTATTAGAGGTTTCTAATGCTTCACCTAAGGCGATACTCATTTTTTCACAGTCGTTTAGGCTAGTGTCGTCCTGGGTGAGGTTACGGACGTCAACCCGTAAAACCGGTGGGTTATGGTTGGTTTGAAAAACCGCGCCCACTACCTCTAATCCCAAGTCAGTGGCAATGGGGGTAGCTATTTCAAGTACCTGTGGAATAACAGGGTGAGCCATGGACACGTAGTAAATTAAACAAAATAAAAAGTGGGCCTTGAGGTCCCACTTCTTAACACAATCATTTTTGAACTGGGGCAGTAAATAACCAGTTAATAACTGATCCAAGTAGCATTACTGCTACATGACTTTACTGCGTTACATAGTTTAGCGTGTTTTTCTTTGCTTTGATTCAATACCCGTTGCTTGAAAAAGATCGGCAACAGTTGTGCAGTAGTTGTCTAGGCCAAGACTAGAAGGGTTCAGAGGATTTTGATAAGTAAAATGACGATACTTTAAACAAAAGTGGTCCCAATCTTCCAGACGCACCTTAAATAGTTTGATAAAAAAGTCGATGAGTCTCTGAGATAGAGGGATACGGAAGTAAATTGATCGACCTAAATAATGGCTGACTGCGGTTACAGCCTCATCCACGGCAAGGGCAGAGTTGCCTAATACCAACTCTCTACAGTCGTCTTGCGTAGGTGGATGATCAATTAGATAGGTAACCATCGTGGCAACGTCTTGAGCATGGATAAAATGTAACGTACCCTCAGCACTAAAAAAGCGAATTAAATCGATCCACTTAGTGACTTCGGTCAGTCCACTGGAAATATGCGAGTAAGGTTTGTCGGTATCACCCCCAAAAACGAGTGTGGGAAATAGGGTAGTGATTTTGGGATATATGGCTAGGTCTTTTAACTTTTGATGACACTGATATTTACTGCGAATATAGTCAAAGGAGACTTTGCCAGCTTCTTTGAGGGGCTGATTTTGACGGTCTAAAATACTCGCGGTTGAAAAGTAGAGCACCTGTTTAATCCGATCAGGATCTAACAGTTCCATCAACTTCAAATTAGCTGTGACATTGATGTCGTAGATTGCAGGTGCGCCTCCCCAGGATGTGGCGATGAGGATTGCAGTGTCTATGGTGCCAAGTAGGTTGGCAAACTGATCAATTTCACGAATATCGCCCTGTAATATGTGAACCCTCGGCTGCTGAGAAATATCTAGTTGGAGCTTATCTGGATGACGTAATAGTAGAAAAAGCTCATGATGACTATGCTCAAGCAAGTTCTCAAGGACATAATGGCCTATACACCCACTGGCACCAGTGATAAAAATTCTCTGCGGTGACGATTGAAGGGATTGTGCCAGTTGACTCACGGTTTAAGCGGGCGCGATATTTAAGTATCCATAGTATTACCTTGCGTAGCAGTTATAACAGCTGGTGTGACGCCTGGTTGATTGCATGATATGCGGCTACAGCCCATAAGTCAGTGGGCTATGGGCTGTAGCTGTGGCGGTAGCTTTGCGTTTTAAGCAGGAACTGCTAGCAAATCTTCAAGCTGCTTGGCGGTTTCGAAGAAGTGAGCTGCATTTTCTTCTGGAGTGCCAGGAAGAATGCCATGGCCCAAATTCAAGATGTGCCCACCACGACCGGCTTTGCGTACGGTATCGAGGATGCGATCGCGAATGAAATCCTTCGATCCAAACAAAACGCCGGGGTCAACATTACCCTGTACCTTCATGTTGGGACCGAGACGACGACGGGCATCGGCCATATCAACTGTCCAGTCGACGCTGATGATATCTACACCAGACTCGCCCATAAGTTCCAGTACGCCAGCACTGCCGCTGATGTAAAGGATAAGAGGGGTATCAGGATGAGTTTCTTTAACCTGGCGTACGACCTGCTGCTGATAAGGCAGGGCAAAAGTACGATAGTCTTCAGGACTTAGCTGACCGGCCCAAGAGTCGAATAGCTGGACAACCTGAGCACCGCAGTCAATTTGATAGCGCACATACTTGGCAATGCCATCTGCCAGGTGGCTCAGCAGCTGATGCAGCATCTTGGGCTCAGAGAAGGCCATGCCTTTAATCACGGAGTAGTTCTTAGAGCTCTTGCCTTCCACCGCATACGCCGCCAACGTCCAAGGAGACCCAACAAACCCAAGCACTGTTGACGCATTGCCTACTTCTTGTCTGAGGGTAGTCAAAATCTGTCGAATAAAGGGTAAATCCTCTTCAGGATTCAACGGGCGCAGGGCATCGATTTGAGCTTGAGTGCGGATTGCAGGCTCAATGATGGGGCCTTTGCTCTCTACGATATCGAAGGGGATGCCCATGCCTGGCAATGGGGTCAAAATGTCTGAAAACATGATGACGCCATCGGGGCGAAATGCCCGCCAGGGCTGTAGTGAAATCTCAATAGCAAGTTCTGGGTTCTCAGAACGCTCACGAAAAGAGGGATACTTCTCTCGTAAATCGCGATATATCTTCATGTACCGACCTGCCTGACGCATCATCCAGACCGGTGGTCGATCCAAGATTTCGCCCTTGGCGGCTCTTAAAAGGTAGGGCGTTTGATCGGGTTGGGTCATTGAAATTTCACCACAGACTAAAAGAGTTTTTAATTCGCATTTGTAAGCTTATCATCGTGAATTGCTCTCAATGACTGGAGATGTCTGGCTTGCCTAGGGTTTAGCCAGTGAACTGATGAATTTGACACGACCGTCACAGCGTAAACTTAAAGGCAGATAACGAATTGTGGCTATGTGTGTCACTCCAGTCAGACCTATTCATGCAGAATGTGAACTTTTTTAAAAAGCAAGAAGGACGGTGGTTCTCGCAGCGCACTACACACTACCTGAAGGCAGGAAATTCAAAGGCGGGTAAATCAGATTTAGAAGTTACCTACATGGACGCTGGTACGGATGTTGTGATTCAGCTCTGTGATGAAGCGAGCTGTTCTGCCACGGATGCCGTAGGCGGGTTACGGATTGCCCAGAAGAGTACCGTAGATGGCCAAACGCGAACCCTGGTAACTTTGTTGGCTGCGATCGCAACCGATGACGATAACGGTAAGTTAATCAGCAAACCTGAGGGTAAAGCCCTATCTCAAGTCAGTCAGTATCGGTTTGAGCATGAAGTTCTAACGATTGTTACGGCAGCTGATGGTTTGCGAGCTGAAGAGCGTTGGTGGTTTATCACTGACAAATTACGGATGCGCACCAATGTTCTCAGTGGCGACCAGGGGCAAACGATGGCTTCATTTTGCTCAGAAATTCGTCTGGGTGATATCAAACCCTAGAAATACGCTGAAGTTGAAGTGTTGGTCGAAACGGTTGGATCGGAGCTGACCTAACCATAGGAATATAGTCTGAATAGGTCGCCTCAGTCTTATGGGGGGATGCCTTGGGCCTAGCTTCTGCTTTGGATGCCATCGTTTGATGAGGCTGATGAGACGGATCAGCTTGATAAACCTCAACCAGCGTATCCTCGGGCTTCACTGGAAATGCTTCGATGGACAACCCAGGGTAATGGCCGTAGTCCACAGCAGATGATCTACTGTGGATGCCTTTGGCGGTTGAGACGGTTTCTGTAAACCCTGATGAGGACATAGTGTTGCGCTGACCCAGCTCGTTCATCGTGTGACTGGGGTATGCGATCGCAGGCTGTGGTGCTGTGGTCAAATGTAGCGGAGTCCCAAGATGGTCGGCAATGACTTGCTCAAAGCCAGACGTAAAGTGGCGAATAGGCTGTCCACGCCGTTGCCATAGGCTAAGGATATGCTGAACCGAAATAACTTTGTAACGCCCTTGATATACTGCCTCGATAATGGCATCTCGAATCCAGTTAGCACGATAGTGGCTGAGCCAATACAAAACTTGACTTTCAGGACTATATTGAGCCAACTCCAGGCTAAAGGACTTGAGCAAAGTAATGGCCTGTTGTGCTTCTCGCTCTAGTTCAGATGCCATCATAGTTAATACCTCTAGCCCAACGTATTATTTGCTTCATTGTTGAAGTAACAATTTCCTAATACGCTTGGGAAATAATATTTATAGGTTTATTGAACCCATATAAGTCTTAACTTTACCCTTGGATATCAGTCCTTGATGCAGTCCTTAAACTTTGTTTGATTCTCGTATTCCTACGATGTGGTGAACGCTCAGTAAGTAAAGGCTTAACGCTGACTGCCTGACACAAATCCTGTAACCCAGAATCCATAAGGATCGACAAGGAAATGGGCAGAGGGCATGCAAAGCTGAAGATACCAAACCATCAGCGTGATATGCATGTCAGCCTCTACCCAACTGTATGATCAATTGTTGCCCTTCCTGCGTCAACATAGCCGTTACAAAGACCTCCGGCATCTGAAAACACTGGCTTGGATGGTCAGTGCCCTGATCTGTAGTGGCCAACTCAGCCTCCCCGCTTGGGAACCCTACGTCCCCAGTCGGGCGACTCAGGCCCAGAGCTTTGAACGTCGGTGGCATCGCTTTTTCATCAACCGATTCATTGATGTCAAGGGGTTGTATCTGCCGCTGGTGTTGTTAGCGCTCACCAACTGGCGGGCTCATCGACTCTATCTAGCATTGGATACGACCATGCTGTGGAATCGCTATTGTATGATTCACCTGTCGGTTGTGTGTTGTGGACGAGCGGTACCACTTCTATGGCGGGTATTAGAGCATGAAAGTGCCATGGTTGCGTTCGATGAATATCGACCCTTGTTACGGCGTGCCCGTTGGCTGTTGCGTCGGCATCCCAACACGATGTTGTTAGCTGACCGAGGGTTTGCCAACCATGACCTCATGAGTTGGTTGCAAGCGAGTGGTTGGCACTATTGTTTGCGCATTGCGTGTGATGTTCATCTCCACGGCCCATGCCGTCATCCCATTGAAGTACAAGCGCTGTGGCCTCCCAAAGGAGAAGCCACTCTCTATGAGAACGTGGGGCTCTGGCAAGATGGTGAGCATCGATGTAATTTAGTCTTGGCAACCGTGCGAGGGACGAAGGAATCCTGGGCGGTGATTACGGATGAATCACCGAGTCTACAAACGTTGTGGCAATATGCCTTGCGGTTTCGGGTTGAGGAGTTGTTTTTAGATAGCAAATCAGGAGCCTTTGAACTCGAAGACTCTCGCATTCGATCCGCTCAAGCTCTAGAGCGTCTCTATTTGGTGGCCGCCATTGCCTTGTTATACGGCACCACTCAAGGCATGGCGGTGCAGTGTGAAGGCTTACGTCAACAGGTGGATACCCATTGGAGACGAGGGCTCAGCTATCTCAAAATTGGCTTACGGTGGCTCAAGGGAGTCGTTCACAAAGGTCGGACTCTTCTGAAACCAGTCCCCTTATTGCCCAAAGACCCAGACCCTTGTTTTGCGTCCAACAAGGCTGAGCAACGTTACTATGACCTGATTTGGTTTTCCCGTATTCGGTCAATACGATGTCGGACTTGAGATATTAATGGGGGCATCTGAGATGTGTCAGTCAGTCAGGGCTTAACGTTCTTCTACCACACCACTATCTACCTGGCGGATATTGGGCTCATCAAAAGGGCTGCCACTGCCAAGCCAGTTGAAATCACTAAGTCTGAATCCAATGGAACCTGTTTCTCTAGTGGGGCTATAGCGAAAAACCAAACCGTAGGTGCGGCGAGTGTATTCGAAAATAAAGTCGGTGTTAACGGTTTCCCCAGAATTAATGTTTATTGATGTTTGAAAGCCTAGCAAAATAGGCCCAAAAATTTGCTGGAGCACACCAAAACTAACGACGCGTCGATCTACATTTCGATCAAACAAAAAAGGAGAGTTATCGCTTGACAGGATGTCTTGGGAATAGCCCAGGTTGAAGCGAGTGTAGTCAAAAAAATTTTTAGACAGATGTCCAATCTGTCCGTCTAAACGCACATCTGCAGAGAGCTCCTCTTGAAAGTCGCCACTCGTATAGTAAGACGCCACTCCCAGCAAGTTAACGTTGAGGTTTAGAAAAGGGACCACTGGGACTGGGGTGTAACGTAAGCCTTCTGTGGGGGTAGCAGGCAGGGGTGTGCCGCGCCAGAGGTTAAATCCTTTGCGCAAGCGTGCGCTGGCTTGCATCCGGCCTAATGTGATCAGATCTTCGCCACCTCGTGGCCTACCCAGAAGATCGGTACGATCGGTTCTAGAGGTGACTAACTGTGCGCCAGCTTGGTAGGTCAGGATAAGGCCACGCTTATCTAAATTAATGGGTGGAGACAGCAGGACTGCACCGAGACTGGAGCGAACATTTTGAAAGCCGAGACTGCCATTAAAAAGGCGATCGCGATAGCTATATTCTGCGGACAGTAGATGATCGCCGATAAGGTAGCGATTACGAATACTGCCGCGGAGGTTATCTTCAGCTTCTCTTAAATCTAAGTTTGTCAATCTGACTCGTGCAGAAAGGTTGGAGCTTGGGCTTAGACGCGTGTCAAAGTCAGCTTCCACACCAAATACATCTGAATTAGCCAGGCCTTGATTTGTAGCGCGTTCTAAAAAGTACTGAGGAGTAATGCTAAAGGATGTGGATTCATTCTCGACAATAGGGACTTCGCTTTCTAAAAAAACGCCACCACGATCCTCAGAGTCGCTACCAATACTGATCAAAAAAGGGTTGATTTGATTCTGCTCGCGTTCTCCACGATTCAGAATATATCTGGACTTTAATAGGGGTAGGGAAAACCCTTGATCAAAAACCAAGCGAGGGTTTTCTGTAGTGAGCAAATCGGCGGTTGGTGAGAGTGTCACTAACGTCAGCCGGTCAGTGCGAAATTCGAGCTCCGGTGGAGAAAAAGGATCGTTTGTTAATCGCACCTCCTCTGCTACCCAAGCTTCAGCATCAAAGGTGACTCGTGCGGCTTCAAAGCGGATGCGTCTGATGCCGCCTTCTGCGTCTGGCAAGGAGCCGGGGTTACTGCCTTGAAGCCGAGAACTCAACTCAAAACCCCCGACTCTTCGGACGGCAGTGACATCCTCGTCTGGGTTGAGGGGGTCGAATACTGTCCGGCTAGTGACAGGTCTCTCCGTTGGGGCTGCAAAGTCGTCTTCGAGTTCTGGTAAAAAAAGTTCGCCCCGTGTTTCAAAAATGGTGCCTGCTTCCTGCAGAAGGCTATATTCAGCTCGTTCACCTCGAACTTCTTGCTCGCCGCGAGTCAAAATTACGTTGCCTTCTGCCAGGACATAGCGATTAACTAAGTTGATCCACATCTCATCGGCTAATAAAAAGGCATCGTTGAGCTTGAACACGACGTTGCCTCGGGCAATCACCACTTGCCTATCAGAGTCAAAGATTTGGGTGTCGGCTGTAATTTCTAATTTTGAGGGATCTAATGCTTCAGTAGGTGCTGTGGTAGAAGGAGGTTCCGCTGCTTCCGGTGTTTCAGTCTCGTTGCCCTCATCATCAGAGCCCTCATCAGAGCCCTCCGCTGCTGCTGGCTGAGGGACTATATCGTCCGCTACTCCCTCAATCTCTTGCTCCTCTAAAGCGTTGGGATTGGGATCCTCTAAATCGATTGCTTCGGTGTTTTCTAAATCGACTGCCTCGGCGTCCTCTAAATCGACTGCTTCGGTGTCCTCTAAATCGACTGCTTCATTGACGGTATCCACAGCTGCTTCGTCATTTGCAGCTGGTGCCAATTCCGTTTGAGGCGGTAGGGAAGGTAATTGGGCCAGATTGGGCTTAGAGAAATCATCCGCATTGGGCTCTGACAGTTGTCCGACAGGAATCAGGCTTCTAGGGGAAAAAGAAGGCTCTAGAAGTCCATCGGTCGATTGTCCAGGCGTGGGGTGATGATGGGTGAGTAGGTGTTGAGCCCCGCTGTTGTGCTTAGTTTTGGGTGAAACTGTGCTGATTGAGACTGTTGATAGCTGATTTTGGGAAGGTTCAGGAGGTAAATCGATTAGGGCCATGGAAATTGTTAAAAACGGCCAATGGTTAGCGTAATACTAACCCTCATGAACACAAGCGTTGAAACAGTCCCTCAGGGTGAAAACTGACTCGCATTAAAAACTCCTTAGCTGGACTAGCCAAGGAGCCTAATCAAAATTCATTGGAACTCTTTCGAAACTAGCGCTTAGCAGGAATTATTCCATATCTTGGCGGCCAGGATTCCGAGAGGGGTCGCCATTGAGGAAGCCAAAGACGAATAGACCTACAAAAAAGGCAACAGTCAGATATACAACGATCTTTAGAGTCAGCATCGGGGATCTCCAGCACAGACACTTAAATTTATAAAAGCTATTCTATCGCAACATTGAATGCATCGAGTGTTTATACTCAGAGTTTGCCTAAAGATGGAACCTATGGTTTAGTCCATTGCCATGATGGCAACGCCACTGACCATAATGGCTGCTCCTAATAGGCGCTCTTTCAGGCCTGTTTCGCCAAATAGGGCGTAGCCAAAGCCAACTGAAATTAAGGCACTCATGCGCTTGACTGCGATCACCTGTGCTACTGGGGCCAGGGTGAGGGCGATGAACTGGAGGCTAACGCCGATAGCGTTGAAGACACCTGCGAGCACAATGAATAAGGCTTGCGATCGCAATTCCCCAACCACCAAACCTGCCCCCTTTTGCCAAGCCCGCTGCACAACGAAGGGCACCATACCCATCGCAATTGTCCCAAACAGCGACATGCCCCAAAAAAGGGAGGATGAATTTAGGGTACCAACCTTATCAAAATTGGACGTGATGCTCCATAAAAACGCCACACCCATCATCATGCGGCTACCTGGATTGGTCATGAGTGCCCGTAAGGGAGCCAACGTAAAGCCCTCACTAGGCTTCAGATTCAGCATGTAGGAACCCACAATTAGAAGCAGCACACCCATCGCATCTAAGCCAGTGGGCCATTCGCCAACGATGATGGGGGATGTGACCAGCAAAAACAATGGCGTTAAGGTGACCAATGGCACCGTCAGCGACAGGTCCGCAATTTTAATGGCGCGTGTATAGAGGGTGAAAGCCAAAATATTTAAGCTGCCCCCCACCAGAATTGCTAACCCAAAATCAGGTCCCAGAGTCGGTGGACCTTCGGTCGCCAGCATCAATATGGCCATTAATAAGGCTCCAGCGCTGGTAAAGCCTAATAAAACCGAATATTCATCTAAAGATTTCAGCGCCTGTTTCCCCGTGGCATCTTTGAGGGCTTCGCAAAGGGCGGTGCCGCTGGCAAGGGCTAACCAGAGCATCCCCTAAGTTCCGCAGCAACGATCGATGCCCAGGCTTTCTAGCAATAAGTCACCGACAGCATTGGCGACAGAAAACTCGCTGTAGAAGCTTTTGGAAAAATCGAAGGACTGCAATTCAGTTAAAATTGCCATCACCAAGGGAATCAGCTCATTTTCCCCTTCCATTCGCTGGCGTACGAAGACCTGAGATGCACGTTGGGCAATGTCCTGATTGACCGCTTCTGGCAAAAACTCTGTATCTAGCCAGTTTTGCAGCGATACTCTGAGCCATTCGCCTTCTTGCTGTGGATCTTGAGGAGGCGGTAACGTGACGGATTGAATTGGTTCAGTCATAGCAGATGCTGCGGCGATACCTGTATTTTTTCGGTTCTAGATTCTTTTAGGGTAAGTTTTTTTAGGCTACGGTAGGAGAAGGGTTTGAAGAATGTAACGGGATAGTCCCCCTGTCACAGCTGCTATGGCTTACTCGATTCCCCATATTTTGCAGTGTTATGCCCAGGGTTATTTTTTAATGGCAGATAGCGATTACCAAACGCTAAATTGGTATTCCAGCCGTAAACGAGCACTGATTCCATTGGATGAGCGATTTCGTTACCCAAAATCGCTACGTCGGGTACTCAATCAAAATCGGTTTGAAATTGCGTTTAATCGGGATTTTGATGGCGTGGTTGAAGGCTGTGCCAACCGTGAGACTACCTGGATCTCAGATGAATTGAAGGCAATTTATCGCATGTTGCACCGGGCGGGGCATGCCCATAGTTTTGAGGCTTGGCAGGGGGACCAGCTGGCAGGTGGGATTTTAGGCATTGTGCTTGGCGGGGCTTTTGTCGGTGAGTCGATGTTTTTTACGGTTCCCGATGGCTCGAAGGTGGCGATGGTGAAGCTCGTAGAGTGGTTGCGATCGCAAAACTTTCTACTTTTTGATGCTCAAATGATGAACCCCCATCTAGCCCGTTTTGGGGCATACATCGTGGAAAGTGAGATCTACGAAGACATCCTTTACCAGGCAATACAGCGTTCCTGTCAATTTTTGCCGCCGTCAGCGAATGAGCGAACCATATCCATGGGATCGCAATACTTAAATCGCAGGAAGTACGAATAGGGTAAGTGCTGTTGTAAGTTCTTCCTAGTTCTCAGGGGGAATGAGGCATCCAATGGGCATCCACAAGGGATACCCCTACGGTTTGATAACTATTCTTCTTGAGACTGAATGGGTACCCACTGGCAGACTAACTTGCCATTGACTCTGGTCCAATGGGCAACCAGGCTTGATCGCTTCTGAGGCCGAGAATCTTTAGGAGGAACGGCGCGATAAGTAGTAACTGGATCTGCATAAGTAATCATATAGTGGCCCTCCTGAGGGACGCTTTTGGATTGCTAATTCTCAGGAGACGTTAATCTGGCTGGTCTGAAAGTTGAGATTTCAAGCCAAGGATCAATCTCCAGAGGTTCATCACTAACTTTTATTGATTTGAAATGTATGGAAGGATACATTGCCTGCTCACCAATTTCGGGCAATGCAACGCTAACCCTAGGGTGTGAGGTTGAATTTAGTAGCATTAGCTGATTTTTCCGTCGCTAGAATGCTTTGTCCTCATTAGGGTTGAGCGCTACCAGTGATTTATCTATAGCGGCAGCAATGTTGCTTTACATTTCTTAGGACGTTTGGTCAGTAGCTCAGTAAGGGCTTCTCATCGTGACCTAATGCTTGTTTCATGCCGTCATCAGACTGGCCTTTTTCTCGGATTTACTAGGCTTAGAGCTACTTGGAGAGAGTTTTAACTTTGGTGCTGAGCAAGAACCTCTCAACAATGGTTTTGGGGAGCGTTTGCATATTAGCGGTCTTGGTGTTGAGGACGGCATGGCCGTAGAGTTTCTAGCGTATTTATCTCCCTCAACAGGATGTCCCTATCCAGCAAATTCGCTACCTAATGACCTCTGGCATTGGGACATCATTATGGTAGTTGCTGATGCAACGGCTGCCGCTGTCCATTGCCCCTAAAACCGCCATGACCGCCGAATACGATCGCCTGCACACCAACCCAGACACCTGGCAAATCTGGGGACCTTACCTCAGCGAACGCCAGTGGGGCACCGTTCGCGAGGATTACAGCGCAACGGGGGAAGCTTGGGATTATTTCTCCCATGACCAGTCCCATAAGCGGGCCTATCGGTGGGGTGAGGATGGTTTGCTGGGGATTTCTGATGCAAAACAAAGCCTTTGTTTTGCCCTGGCACTTTGGAATGGGGAAGATCCAGTTCTCAAAGAGCGATTATTTGGGCTGACGGGTAGTCAGGGCAACCATGGTGAAGATGTGAAGGAGTATTACTTCTATTTGGATAGTACGCCGACACATTCTTATATGAAGGCACTCTATAAGTATCCGCAAGCAGCCTATCCTTATGGTGAGCTGGTGAAGGAAAATCAGTGTCGCGATCGCGACTCCCTAGAGTATGAACTCCTGGACACAGGCGTCTTTGATGAAAATCGCTACTTCGATGTCTTTATCGAATACGCTAAGGCAGCGCCCGAAGATATTCTCATTCAAATTACTGTTGTAAATCGAGGCCCAGAAGCCACAACATTAACAGTGTTGCCCACCCTCTGGTTTCGCAACACCTGGAGCTGGGAAGAAAACGCAGAAAAACCAAGTCTCAAACTGGCAGATACTCAATCAGGCTTCAGTACTCTGGAGGCTTCCCATAATGACTTGGGGGTTCGTTGGCTCTACTGTCAAAGCAAGGGTTTGGTGCAGAATTCTCCTATTCTTTTTACGGAAAATGAGACCAACTACCAAGCAGTTTTTGGATCTGCTAATTCAATTCCTTACGTCAAAGATGCCTTTCATCGCTATGTGGTTCAAGGTGAGACGGGGGCGGTTAATCCTGGGCTGACAGGAACGAAGGCAGCGGCTCATTACACGTTAACGATTCCTCCTGGAGAGAGTCAGGTGATTTGTTTACGGTTGAGCGATCAGCCTCAACTTGCAAATCCCTTTGGAGAGTCTTTTGTAACTACCCTGACCACTCGACAACAAGATGCGGATGACTTCTATCGAAAAGTCTCTCCTTTCCCGATGAAAGATGAGGAAAAAGCCGTTCAGCGTCAGGCTTTTGCTGGTCTGTTATGGAGCAAACAATATTTTGGTTTTGATGTGAACCGTTGGCTCAAGGGCGATCCGACAACACCTATACCGCCAGAAAATCGGCAGCGCAATAATCAGTGGACTCACCTGGATGCTGAGGATATTATCTCGATGCCCGACAAGTGGGAATATCCCTGGTTTGCGGCCTGGGATTTGGCGTTCCACTGTATTCCCATTGCCATGGTGGATCCGGAGTTTGCCAAGTACCAGTTAGATATCATGACGCGGGAGTGGTACATGCACCCCAATGGTCAGATTCCAGCCTATGAATGGGCATTTGGAGATGTGAATCCGCCTGTGCATGCGTGGGCGACGTGGCGGGTTTATAAGATTGAGCAGAAGGTGACTGGCAAGTGCGATCGCACTTGCCTAGAACGAGTCTTCCAAAAGCTACTCCTCAACTTCACCTGGTGGGTCAACCGCAAAGACGCCGAAGGCAGCAATGTTTTTGAAGGTGGTTTCCTTGGCCTAGATAATATTGGCGTCTTTGACCGCAGCTCTGCCCTGCCCACCGGCGGACATTTAGAACAGTCCGACGGCACCAGTTGGATGGCCATGTACTGTCTGAATATGCTCACCATTGCCCTAGAGCTAGCCAAAGAAAACCCAGTCTATGAGGACATGGCCACCAAGTTTTTCGAGCATTTTCTCTACATTGCCGATGCCATGAACCACATCGGCCAGGACCGCTCTCAGTTATGGGATGCCGAAGATGGCTTTTTCTACGATGTGCTGCAGTTTCCCAACGGCGATCGTCAGCGGCTCAAGGTCCGCTCTATGGTGGGTCTAATTCCGCTTTTTGCTGTGATGACACTAGAACCTGATTTATTAGAGCAAGTACCTGGCTTTAAAGAACGGCTAGAGTGGTTTATCGAAAATCGTACCGATCTGAAGAAGAATGTGGCCTGTATGGAAACAGAAGGTGTGGGTGCTCGCCGCATGCTGGCCCTTTGCTACGCCACCCTGGGTGAGGTGGAGCCCACCGACAAACTGCGCTGCATCCTCAACAAGCTGCTAGATGAAAACGAATTTCTCAGTCCTTATGGCATCCGTGCCCTATCTCGCTATCACGCTGAGAATCCCTATTGTTTCAATGCCAATGGTGAAGAGTTTTGCGTAAATTACGAACCAGCAGAATCCAGCAGTGGGCTGTTTGGTGGTAATTCCAACTGGCGTGGACCAATCTGGTTCCCAGTAAACTATCTGTTAATTGAGTCTCTCCAAAAATTCCACCACTACTTAGGTGATGATTTCAAAATTGAATGTCCTACGGGGTCAGGTCATTGGATGAATCTATGGGAGGTGGCAGCAGAACTTTCCCAACGATTGACCCGTATCTTCCTACCAGATGAGCAAGGCAATCGCCCTGTTTACGGCGGTGACTCATCTCCGTTTCAGCAAGACCCCCACTGGCAGAACTATATTCTTTTCCATGAATATTTTCATGGCGATAATGGTGCAGGTATCGGTGCCAGCCATCAAACGGGGTGGACTGGCCTAGTAGCTAAGTTGATTCAGCAGCAAAGCAAATATGGTCAATAGGCATCCTGTTGCTTATGGTTCAAGAACTTTTTCCTTAATCTATCCAAATCCAAATTCAGTAACCTAATTCAAAATAGATAACCCTGTAGGGGCAATCATTACCTAGAAATCCTTTGTTAAATTAACTAGATGTAGCGCTATAAATCGGCTAATCTTAGAATCCAGACTCTATAGCTAGTGGCTAACCCAAACGCTTCAAGCCACAAAGTCTATATAGTATAATTGTACTAAATACGGGCGCGCGCTATGTCCTTTGTCGGTCTGCACATCCACAGCGATTACAGTTTGCTTGACGGAGCCAGTCAGCTAGAGCCGTTAGCTGCCAAGGCTGTGGAGATGGGTATGCCCGCCATCGCCCTCACTGACCATGGTGTCATGTATGGGGCTATCGAACTGCTAAAAACCTGTAAAAAAGCAGGTATTAAGCCCATTATCGGCAATGAGATGTACCTGATTAATGGCGACATCACTAAGCAAGAAAAACGCCCTCGCTACCACCAGGTCATCCTCGCTAAAAATACCCAGGGCTACAAAAATCTGGTTAAACTCACCACCAAGTCCCATCTGGATGGTGTCCAAGGTCGTGGCATCTTTTCCCGTCCTTGCATCAATAAAGACTTGCTGGAGCAATACCACGAAGGCCTGATCGTCACTAGCGCCTGCCTCGGTGGTGAAGTTCCCCAGGCCATTATGCAAAATCGCCTGGATGTCGCCTACCGCGTCGCCAAGTGGTACAAAGACCTTTTTGGCGAAGACTACTATCTAGAAATCCAAGACCACGGCTCGCCCGAAGACCGCATTGTTAATGTGGAAATCATCCGTATTGCCCGCAAGCTAGATATTAAGATCATCGCCACCAATGACTCCCACTTTATTTCCTGTGTTGATGTCGAAGCCCATGACGCACTGCTTTGCATCCAAACTGGCAAGCTCGTCACCGAAGACAAACGACTGCGCTACAGCGGCACCGAGTACCTAAAATCCGCTGAAGAAATGCGTCGTCTTTTCCGCGATCACCTACCCCAGGACGTCATTGACGAAGCTGTTGCTAACACTCTGGAAGTAGCCGACAAAATCGAGGAATATGACATTCTGGGTAACCCTCAAATCCCTAATTTTCCTGTGCCCAAGGGCCATACCGGCGAAACCTATATGGCCAAGGTTTCCCGCGATGGTTTGCTCGAACGGTTAGAAATTGCATCCTACGACGAAGCCCCGCCAGAGTATCAAGCACGCCTGGAATACGAAATCCAGATGATGCACCAAATGGGTTTTGCTACCTATTTCTTGGTGGTGTGGGACTACATTAAGTTCGCCCGCGATACCAAGATTCCGGTGGGACCAGGGCGAGGTTCGGCGGCGGGTTCCCTGGTGGCCTACTGCATGGGCATTACCAATATTGATCCTGTTCACCATGGTCTACTGTTCGAGCGATTCTTAAACCCTGAACGTAAATCCATGCCTGACGTCGATACCGACTTCTGTATCGAAAAACGGGAGAAGGTGATTGAGTACGTGACGGAAAAGTATGGCAAGGACCATGTTGCTCAGATCATCACCTTTAACCGCATGACCTCCAAAGCGGTGCTTAAGGATGTGGCCCGTGTGTTGGATATTCCCTACGGCGAGTCCGACAAAATGGCCAAGATGATCCCAGTGGCTCGGGGTAAACCCACCAAGCTCAAGGTGATGATTGACCCTGAGAAAACGCCCGAGAAAGCGTTTCAGGAAAAGTACGAAAGTGGCGACTTGGTGCCGGGAACAGCAGTTACCTATCGCCGCTGGCTCGATATGGCCATCACCATTGAAGGTACCAACAAAACCTTTGGTATGCATGCGGCGGGTGTGGTGATTTCTGCTAATCCGCTGGATGAACTAGTGCCGCTACAACGTAATAACGATGGTGCAGTCATCACCCAGTACTACATGGAAGATGTAGAAGCAGTTGGTCTACTAAAGATGGACTTTTTGGGTCTGCGCAACCTCACCATGATCCAAAAAGCGGTGGACTATGTGGAGCAGACCCGTGGTGAAACCCTCGATATGGATAAGGTCGCTTACAACGACCCAGAAACTTACAAGCTGTTGAGTCGCGGTGAGTTAGGTGGAGTATTCCAGCTTGAGTCCTCGGGCATGCGCCAGATTGTGCGCGATCTTAAACCTGACGGGTTGGATGATATCTCTTCAGTCCTAGCTCTATATCGACCGGGTCCGCTTGATGCAGGCTTAATTCCGAAGTTTATCAACCGCAAACACGGTCGTGAGCAGATCGATTATCCCCATGAGCTGATCCAGCCGATTTTAGAAGAGACCTACGGCATCATGATCTTTCAGGAGCAGATCATGAAAATTGCTCAGGATATGGCCGGATACTCCCTGGGTGAAGCAGACCTGCTACGGCGGGCTATGGGTAAGAAAAAGCAGTCGGCGATGGATATGCACCGGGGCAAGTTTATCGAGGGCTCGGTGAAAAATGGAGTGCCTCAGAAAACTGTCGAAGCCCTCTGGGACCAGATGGTGAACTTCGCGCAATATTGTCTGAGCTACGATACCGAGCTACTGACCGTCGAATACGGTCCCTTAGCCATTGGTGAAATCGTTGAAAAGCAGATTCGTTGTCATGTTTACAGTGTTGATCAACATGGCTTTGTTTACACTCAACCCATTGCTCAGTGGCATCACCGGGGGCATCAGGAAGTGTTTGAGTATCAATTAGAGAATGGCAGTGTGATTCGTGCCACTAAAGACCACAAATTCATGACTACTGATGGTCACATGCTGTCCATTGATGAAATCTTCCGCCGGAACCTGGACTTAAAACAGGTTGCTCAGCCGTGTCAATATCCTATCGCCAGCTAACTCCCGAATTAAGACACCAGATCATTGATGCGTTTAATAACGGAATGGAATGTCGTCAGATCAATGAAAATTTAGGTTTGTCCCAGCGTTTGACAAGACGGGTGCTGGCGGAAGCAGGCATCAACTCTAAGCGTCGTAATCGCTACACCTTAGATGAGGAGTATTTTGATGCTGTCGATACGCCGGAGAAGTCATATCTTTTAGGGCTGATGGCAGCTGACGGTTGTGTCACCCAGTCAAATTATGTGGTGTTTGAATCGACGGAGAAGTCGTTGACAGATTTATGCAAGAAGGCAATACAGTATTCTGGCGACCTTCGAGTAATTCATCCTAAAGGTGGCTATGCTCCTCACTATCGGATTAACTTCTCGTCTAAGCAGATGGCATCTACTCTAGCTCGTCAAGGAGTCATTGCTGGTCGGATGGAAGCTGGAATTTGCTATCTGCCGGACGATGATCATTTGCCTGCCTATGTACTGGGTTACTTTGATGGTGATGGTTGTGCCTATTTCAACAAAAAGCGTAGTGGCGGCAAGATTTGCATTGTGTGTTCGCAGCCGTTCGCAGAGCAGTTAGCTCAACGTTTAGGTATGGGAATCGTTTCTCAGCATCATTACAAGAAGGTCTATTACTGGACGATTTATCACCGAGACCATATTCAGAAATTCTATGACCTGGTGTATCAGTATCCAGGGTTGGGGTTAGGGCGTAAACGTCAAAAAATCGAAATGATTTTGGGGAGTTATAAACGTGGTTAAAGTCATCAGCCGTCGATCGCTCGAGATTCATCCTGTATACGACATTGGTGTTGCCAAGGATCATAATTTTTTGACGTTGGATGGTCTCGTAGCGTCTAACTGTTTTAATAAAAGCCATTCAATGGCCTATGGCTATGTCACCTATCAGACAGCCTATCTAAAGGCGAACTATCCAGTGGAGTACATGGCGGCGCTGCTGACGGCCATTAGCGGCGACCAGGATAAGGTGCAGATGCACATTGCTAACTGCGTCAGTATGGGCATTGAGGTGCTACCGCCGGATGTGAATCGTTCTGGGGTGGACTTTACTCCAGAGAATAGTTGCATTTTGTTTGGCCTATCGGCGGTGCGGAATGTGGGCTTGGGGGCAATTGAGACGCTGATTCAGAGTCGTGAGGAGGATGGGCCGTTTACGTCGTTGCCTGAGCTTTGCGATCGCATCGATCTCCGCGCTGTCAACCGCCGTGCCTTAGAAGCCCTTGTCCACTCTGGTGCCCTAGACAGCCTTAACAATAACCGTCGCCAACTCAATGCTGACTTAGAATTTGTCGTTGATTGGGCACAGTCCCGCGCCAAAGACCGCGAAATTGGCCAGGGCAACATTTTCGACATCATGCTTAGCGGTGGAGCTGCTGATACTGCTAATACCGCTAATAACAATGGCAATAATGCCACTGCTTATGACGCTGCACCTAAAGCTCCACCGATGGAGGATTACGATCCCCAAGAACGCCTACGCTTAGAGAAAGAGCTATTAGGCTTCTATATTTCTGACCATCCGCTCAAGTCGGTGCAGCGCCCAGCTCGTATTTTGGCCCCCATTAGTCTGGCGGAGTTGGGCGAACAGCCTGAGAAGCTTACCCTGAGCGCCATCGTAATGATTAGTGCCATGAAGCCCATCACCACGAAAAAGGGTGACAGTATGGCAATATTGCAAATTGAAGACCTAAGCGGTCAAGCTGAAGCCGTTGTTTTCCCCCGCACCTATGCCCGCATCGGCATGCACATTAAAACCGACGCGCGTTTAATGATTTGGGGCAAGGTCGATCGGCGAGATGACCAAGTGCAGCTGATTGTCGATGATGCTGAGCCGATTGAAGATGTGCGCTTAGTGACGGTTGAGCTGCCTCCATCGATTGCAGGAGACATCGTGCAGCAAAATCGCCTCCGTAATGTCATCCAAAACCAGCAAGGGGAAGATAAAAGCGCAGCTAAAATTCCCGTTGTCGCTATGATCACCCACCAAGGACATCGCCAGGTGGTGCGTCTTGGCGCTCAGTTCCGTGTCAAAGATCCAGACGAAGCCGTATTAGCCCTGAATGCGGCTGATTTCAAAGCTAAAGCAGCTCCTTTGGTAAGTGCCTAGCCGGTCGATGCTGTTTTATTAAGATGGCTTGGAATCTAGCCCCCTCTTCTTGAAGTCAGTTCCAACAAGAGGGGAGGCGTTAATCCCTTAGCCTTCACGATAAATAGTGAAGGCTTAATTTTTATCAATGACGCGTATAGACAACCAGGCTATACGGCACACTGACCCAAGAGGGTTTTGCTATGGGGTAGGACTTTATTTATGGAACTAGATTACCAAGTCGCATTACGTTGCGCTCATCTATCGAATGAAGTCTACAGGGATTTCAACGAACGGCTCCGATTTAGTATGCGCCCTAATCTGATGCCAAAGTTGTTTGATATCGAGCGTACTGATACACAGGTTGCCTTATTAGAAGATCCCGAGACCCAATGCGGATATATTATTTTCCGTGGTAGCGATGCCGATCGCGACTGGCTCACTAATTTGGATTTTGCTCGCTGGTCTGCCGTGACGGGGGCCGTCATAGACAACAAACAACTGGACTATCCTGCTGTCTATGGCACCTCCCACTCTGGAGTGAAAATGCATTCAGGATTTACGAAGGCTTACCTTGCAGCCAGGTCTGAAATCCATGCCGTTATACGTCAAAGTGAGATGCCTCGCTGGTTGTTAACTGGCCATAGTTTGGGAGGCGCTTTAGCTAAGTTGTGTGCTGTAGATTTGCAATACAACTTTTCCCCTGATATTTCGGTAGAAGTCTACACCTTTGGGGCTCCGCGTGTTGGTAATAAAGCATTTGCTGAATCCTATAATCGCCGGGTTCCCAATACCTGGCGTTTTGTCAATGGTAACGATGTTGTGAGTGGGTTACCCCGCCGCTGGCAGCGCTATCGCCATGTCGATGAACGGATCAGATTCAATGTTATGTTCAGCTGGCGCATTATCTCAGGCAGTTTGCAAGATCACCGTATCGACCGTTATATAGCTGCACTTGAAAAACGAGCAGATCAAGAAAAATAGCTACTTTAGCTGAATGCTAAGAGATTCCTTGGTTTGATTTGTCGGTGCAAATAGCGATGCTATATTCCGTATAAGTGCCAATTGCGTGCTTTAAGTTCTGAATATCAAATCTTTGACAACATATCTAAGGGGCAGCCATGAAAAAGACGGGGCGGCGCAGTAGCAATATCGATGATCGTCGTGGTGCTACAAGTTCTCTGGTTGTCGGTGGTGGTGGTTTAGGGGCTTTGGTGTTGGCTGCCGTCGTGACCCTTGTGACTGGTGACCCAGGCCCTGTTTTAGATCAAGTTGCTCAAACCCAAGCTCCCACGCAACAATCTCCAATTTCTCTCGCTGACGATCAGCTAGCGGATTTCACATCCGTAGTCCTAGCTGATACCGAAGATACGTGGAATCAAATCTTCCAAGAACAGATTGGTCAAGATTATCCCGAGCCTACTTTGGTTCTCTATTCTGGTTCTACTCAATCTGCCTGTGGTTTAGGTCAAGCAGCTATGGGGCCGTTTTACTGTCCGGCTGATCAGCAGGTCTACATCGATCTGAGCTTTTACCACGATTTGAAGAGCCGTCACCAGGCCCCTGGTGATTTTGCCCAAGCTTATGTTGTAGCCCATGAAGTCGGGCATCATGTGCAGAATGTTCTGGGCATTTCTAGCCAGGTACGACAACTCCAAAGTCGTGCCAGTAAAGCTGAAGCTAACCAACTATCAGTTCGTTTAGAGCTTCAGGCCGACTGCTTTGCGGGGGTATGGGCCAACCGTGCCGATCGAGCCCGCGATATTTTAGAGAGCGGTGATATTGAAGAAGCGCTGAACGCGGCTAGTCAAATTGGAGACGATCGTTTGCAGCAGCAGTCCCAAGGCTTTGTAGTGCCTGAGTCCTTTACCCACGGTAGTTCTGCACAACGTGTACGCTGGTTTAAGCAAGGGTTAGCAACGGGTGATATCGAGCAGTGCAACACGTTTGCGAGCAATCAAATTTGATATTGCTCTCCCGCTAAACGTACCAAAATCAACTTAGATTTAACACGGATTCCGTATATATACGGAATCCGTGTTTTTTGTCTGTGGTTTTGTTACCTGAATGGAAATACGTGTAAACCCGTAGATGTTATCTAAATTTGAAGTTCTAAAAAAGATCTCGGCATTACTGAGGTGACTCAAATCTCCGTGAAGTTATTAATGTGAACGTAGTATTTGATACTTTCATCTGTAATGGCTAATGTCAAATCTTTAGCTGCGATCGCAACCACTGTTGTGCTATCCGTTGCTTCTACAATTTTGCCTGCTCAGGCAGAGGTACGAGTCCTCGACTTTGAGGCCGATGCTTCCGGTAATGCCCTAAGTGGCGGTACTCAAGTTCATAATCAATGGGCTGACTGGGGGCTAAGCATCACTGGCAAAAACTATAAAACCGACCATAACAACGCCCCTCTGTTGCTTTATGACACAAGTCAATCAGGTGCAGATAACGATCTACGCACTGGCGCGACCTGGGGGACTTCCAATCAAGGCAATGCCCTGATCATTCAGGAATACAACAACGGTAGTTATAACTTACATACACCTGATGATGAAGCTAAAGGTGGCCACATCTGGTTTAAATTTGACCAAACAGTTGGGTTTAAACAGTTTTCACTCCTTGATATCGACGATAACTTTGGGACGAAGGCTGGAACTCAGGTTCGTGTGATTGGTAAAGATGCTGACAATAATACGATTCTCAATATTAATGTTGACAATCTAATTAAGCGGTTTGCTGCTACCTATAGCGATCCAGACCACTCCAAAAGTCAAGGCAAATCCCTCACCCATGCCTACAAAAATGGTTTAGATGAGTATGTTGATGTCACCATCACTCAGGTGGGCAATAAGCGTGACGATAACTCTATGTTCCAGTTTGATTTCGAAGAAACTGAATTGCAGCGAGTCCAGTTTCGCTACAGCGACGTGAGTGGTGCGATCTCAGGACTACAATGGGACGATCTCTCCTCTGAGGAACCACCCCAACTCCCTGAACCCTCAGTCAGTATTGGTTTAATGATGATGGGCTTTGTAGGGGCTCGAAAGCTCCTTCAAGGACGCTTGCAATAATGCTATTCAAACGTCACGACGCTACGAATTGACGTGCCTTCATGCATCACATCAAAGGCGTCATTGATATTCTCTAAGGGAAAAGTGTGGGTGATCAGATCATCAATATTGATCTTGCCATTCATATACCAGTCCACAATTTTAGGCACATCGGTGCGACCTTTTGCCCCCCCAAAAGCTGTACCTTTCCAAACTCGACCTGTAACCAGTTGAAATGGACGCGTCGAAATTTCTTGCCCCGATGCAGCGACACCGATGATGATGCTTTCGCCCCAGCCTTTATGGCAGCACTCCAGCGCCTGACGCATAACGTTAACATTGCCAATACACTCAAAGGTGTAGTCGGCCCCACCTTTGGTCAAGTCCACTAAGTAGGGCACCAGATCCCCCTCAACTTCCTTGGGGTTCACAAAGTGGGTCATGCCAAACTTTTCTGCTAGAGCTTTTTTCCCAGGGTTAAGATCTACACCTATAATCATGTCTGCCCCAACCAAGCGACAGCCTTGGATTACATTTAACCCAATCCCTCCTAATCCAAAGACAATCACATTTGATCCAGGCTCCACCTTAGCTGTATTAATCACAGCACCGATGCCTGTAGTCACCCCGCAACCGACATAACACACCTTATCGAAAGGTGCATCTTCTCGAATTTTAGCCAGGGCAATTTCAGGGACAACCGTGTAGTTAGCAAAGGTTGAGGTACCCATATAGTGATAAATAGGCTCCTTGCTCAAATGAAAGCGACTGGTGCCATCGGGCATTAATCCACGACCTTGGGTGCTACGGATTGCCTGACAAAGGTTAGTTTTGCCGCTTAAACAGTACTCACAGGTACGACACTCTGGGACATATAGAGGGATGACATGATCGCCAGGTTTCAGGCTTTTTACACCCTCTCCCACTTCCACAACCACGCCAGCACCTTCATGCCCCAAAATAGCTGGGAATAACCCTTCAGGGTCTTTACCTGAAAGAGTATAGGCATCGGTATGACAAACACCAGTAGCCTTAATCTCAACCAGCACCTCACCTGACCTAGGGCCATCTAAGGTTAGTGTTTCTATCGTTAGGGGTTGTCCAGCCTGATGAGCAACAGCTGCTCTCACGTCCATAAACCATACCTCTGCACAATTTCTTCTCAGAGTAGGGGACGTGGTTGATGATTTATCAACCTGTTATTCAACTGTAAAGAAACGCTACGAGAATTTATTCAGTGGATTTTAATGGCCCTAATCAACCCAACCAATGTCATCGTCGGAGAGCATACTATTATGTTCGCCACGCTGGATGGCATATTCTGGAATCGCTTTGTAACTGCTGGGGCGATTTCTCAAACTCAAAGTATGACGGTTGACCGCTAAATCGGCACCGTGAATGACTTTCGTCGGAGTATCCTCTTGTTGAGCCGCTTCCTCTTGTTGAGCCGTGATTTTTCGGATTGTTTCTTTGGCCGTTTCCAGCTCTTCAGTAACTTTTGTTAGTGCTTCCGATTTATCTGCTGCAACTTTTTGTGAGGTTTCTAACTCATCCTTAAGTTCGAATATACGAGTTTGGTGAGTTTTGATATCGTCTTGTAGCCCAGAGATTTGTTCCTGAGCTTGTTTGAGAGAAGTTTTTAAGTCGGCGATTTGCTTTTTCAGATCAGCTGTGTTGCTGGCTTCGGTCGTGGTCTGTTTGGTAGTGGCCTTTTTCGCAGTCGTCTGTTTTGAAGCTGTTGATGTTTTATTGGTCCGTTTTCTAGTCCGACTTGTACCAGAGGCAGTTTCGGCAGTTCCTCCGTTACCTACTTTAGAGGGCTGACTATCCTGAGCGGGAGTGGGTGCTGGAGTTTGTTCAGCATCGTTGGATTTATCGACTTCTTCTTTTAGTAGGTCGGCAATGCGTTTTTTAGTCATAATCTTTTCCAGTCTCTTAGGACTTCAGCAGCAACTCGGTAATAGTCGGCCTGCGCTTCTTGAGCATTAGGCCCCTTCCATTGACTAATAGCGCAACCTTCCATGGCAGCCCGCTCATGGGCTTTGTACGTCCGTATGTATGTTTGAAAAGCCGAAATATCCAACTTCTCCAGCATG
The DNA here is from genome assembly GCF_000316115.1 of Leptolyngbya sp. PCC 7375. GTDB lineage: Bacteria > Cyanobacteriota > Cyanobacteriia > Phormidesmidales > Phormidesmidaceae > Leptothoe. The sequence goes on along the minus strand of NZ_JH993797.1, from coordinate 3,972,148 downwards.
GCTTGAGCCTCTTGCGCTTCTTTTAAACTACGGGAATCAACCTTTGTCAGCAATACCCGATGAAAGACCCCAGACGGTTGAACAATAGTTTTGACAGTTGTAATTAAGGCTGTCACATCCATCGGTGCCGGTGGTGTAGGCAGTAGTAAATAGTCTGCCACCGTTAACACAGCACCTAAGGACTTAGAGTGTAGCGCTGGAGGAGTATCAACTACAATCAGTTCATATTCATCAAGAGACTTCAGCTTTTCCAGCATCTTGACATCAGTTGCGTGGGAGAAGTCAAATACTTGGTGTACTCGCTCTAGCCACCAGGTAGCAGAACGCTGGAGGTCACTATCGATCAGCAAAACTCGCCGATCTTCTGCAAAAATCGCAGCTAGATTAACAGCAGTAGTTGTTTTACCTACTCCACCCTTACCATTTAAAACAGCTAATACCTTCGGGGTTACTTGTTTATTTTTTACCTTGGTCACGGCTACTACAGCTACAGGACCTTAATACCTAATGTTGATGATCAGAACAGATGTGTTTAATCGTGCTAAACGACAGCTTCTCGCCCATTGTAAAGACTCATGGCACGCTCAATCCCTTTGCGTAAACTAAACTCTACTGCGTCATCAGCAAGAGTAATAGCTGCATCGATAACCTTACGTTCATCCGGAGCAAATTTACCTAGTACATGACTAACGACAGCTCTATTAGCTTGTTTGTCTGAAGTGTCGGTCCGACTAATACCCAATCGAAGTCGAGGAAAATCCTGAGTGCCTAGGTGGGAAATGATTGATTTCATGCCATTATGACCACCTGCCGAGCCCGAAAGGCGCAAGCGTAATCTGCCAATGGGCAAATCCATATCGTCGTAAATCACCAGCACTTCACTTGGCAGTAGTTTGTACCAATCAAAAACAGCCCGTACCGATTGTCCAGAACGGTTCATGTATGTGGTGGGTTTGAGTAAAATCAAGCGCTCGCCAGAGTTGGAACGAGTTTCTCCAAAGTGTCCCTGGAAGCGTTTGTTTTCGGTAAGCTTTATGGACCAACTCTTAGCCAGGCTATCTATCACTTCAAAGCCAATATTATGGCGAGTGCGGTCATATTTTTGCCCTGGGTTACCTAGCCCCACTAATAGTTTCGGTGTTGGTGGCGCTGCGGCGTTTGTCGTTACCATCCTATTACTTAAAACTTTCGGTTACTTACGCTTCGCATTCATAGGCTGAAGGCAAGACGTGAACTAGGTAAAATAATTATTTTTGACTCTTAACCTGCACCCAGAACACATACAACTAAGCTGGCCCATCGGTGGTGATGTTGCTCGCAGTAGAGTCATTGACCTGATTTTCGTCGGAAGATTCAGGCTCTGGCTTTAATGCCTTAGGTTCTGATTTTTCTAAAGTTGCTTTCATCGGTTCAGCAACTGTTTTTTCTATGCGGGCAGATTCTTTTTTGAACTCGTCTTCAAATTCTTTGGAAGCATCTTGAAACCCTTTAAGGGCTTTTCCGAGGCTACGACCAATCTCAGGAAGCTTTTTGGGGCCGAAAACTAATAGGGCCACCATCATAATCAGAGCCATCTCTGGCAAACCAATGCCAAAAATATTCATTGCCGATAAACCTCTCGCTGATGTTGACTGCTCCAGACTATTACATCACCTAAAATCACCGCTAACTTGATAGTCATGGCGCTGATCGATGAACTACTGACACACTACTAGCAAAGGGGACAGGTTAAGAAACCCACCCCCCTCAAACAGTTTTTATGCGCTTTTACGCGCTTCCCCAAAATTTTTATGAGAGAAAGCGCACTGATGAAACTGATTTAGAAGCTCAAACCACGCCAATCAACATCAACTCCCTGAATTTGAATTGAACTGTTGTAAAGCTGCAGAATGATCAATAAGAAGACAAGGAAAAGCGCCATAAATACTCCCATCAAAGGAGTAGTACCCCAGCCGGGGGTAACTTTACCGTATTCAGAGTTCAAAGGTTTGAGTAGGTTTCCCAACCGAGTTTGCTGTGCCATGGGCGTAAGTACCTTAAGGTCACTTTATATTCTGTAATATCATAGATTTTACATCCTCTACGTCTTAAAAGATCCTATGGATTCTGCAACAGTTCTTATTATTTCAGTTGGCGCTATCGTCATCGCCTTTACGGGACTTGCCATATACACAGCATTTGGACCACCGTCTAAGCAGCTTGCTGATCCATTTGACGATCATGAAGATTAGTCAGCGTGTTTTTAGCTGGGAGTTGTCGTCTGTGAACTCGAAGTTTTCACACTGACACAACATAGCTCTACGAAATAGCTCTACGAATTCAATTCTTCACAAGCCAGGTTAGCTAAGGTTATTTTGAGTGTTAGCAGAGCTTGTTGACACTTTGTCAGTGCGATGCTGGCTTTGTGGTGATAGAATTAGGTGCTCTGGGTGAGTGCGCCTTTTTTTGGCTCTTTGATAAAGCCATGAAAGACTTCGCACTCAAGCACTTTTGAATAGATGTGCTGCGCTCAGCTAGGCTTTGTGTAAATTTTCGGACAGAACAGTTTCAACAAAATTATGATCAAATTGCGACTGAAGCGTTACGGCAAAAAGCGTGAGGTGAGCTATCGGATTGTGGCTATGAATAGCCGAGATCGCCGTGATGGTCGCCCTCTAGAGGAGCTAGGTTTTTACAACCCTCGAACTGATGAGACCCGTTTAGAAGTTCCTGCTATTCTTAAACGTTTGAAGGAAGGTGCGCAGCCCACAAAAACTGTGCAACGTATTCTTGAAAAGGCTAACGTGTACGAGCAGCTTAAGGCTTAGTTTTAATGTCCGTGGTTCTAGAACTTGATGCTTGGTCTGAGAGCTTATTGTTAAGCTTCCTGCTGAAATCGATTTCTTGATGTGTGTACTCCTATGCTTGCTACTGGATGTTAGAGGGTGACGATGTGCCTGATTTTGAAGCCTTAGTGCGATTTTTAGTAACTCCCTTTCTAGAGTCTCCTGATGCGTTGAGATTGGACTTTGAATCGTTGTCAGGCGGTCAACGTCTTTGGATTCGAGTTGCTTTTGACAGTGAAGACAAAGGTCGAGTTTTTGGACGTGGTGGTCGTAACATTCAAGCAATTCGTAAGGTTTTGAAAGCGACCGGTGCATTGCACAATTGTTCAGTGCATTTAGACGTCTACGGCGAATCATCTCAAGATTCGAGTGGTGGTCATGATCGGGCTCGTCCAAGAGGTGGTCGAGGTGGTGGTCGCCCGCGCCGTGGCGGTGGTGGTCGACCAGGGACTGGTAGATCACCCAGGCGCAGTCAAAGTCAAGATGATGCTTAGCTGAAATGTCTAGGCTTGGTCGGGTTTTGAGTTGTGGTTACGAGCGTCGATAGTTAATGTACAAAGTCCAGGTGCTGGGTGCTTGAGCTAGGTATCTAGGGCGGCACAGTTTGTCTGTTTTATGGAAGGTGCCTTCGAGTTTGAGTTTGATTCAGCCGAGCAAGCGATGGCGATGGCTGGATATCGGGAAGACGCTGTAAAACGACTATCTCAGCAAACAGGAGCCAAGCTAGTTATGCGTGGCACTACTTTGTTGATATCAGGGACGCCAAGCCAAGTTGAACGTTCTAAGCGTTTAGTGGCATCGCTGCAATCTATTTGGTCTCAGGGACAGGAGGTCTCGGTGGCTGATGTGATGACTGCGGTGCATGCGTTGGATACTCATCGAGAGGATGATCTTGGGCAGCTGCATGGGGATGTAATTGCCCGGACTCGTCGCGGAGAAACGATTCGAGCAAAAACCTTCCGTCAACGTAAGTATGTCAGTTCCCTGCGCACCAATGACCTGATTTTTTGTACTGGGCCAGCCGGTACAGGGAAGACATTTTTGGCCGCTATGGTTGCTGTGCAGGCAATTCTTGAGCAGCAGTTCGAGCGCCTGATTTTGACTAGGCCTGCGGTTGAAGCTGGGGAGAGTTTAGGTTTTTTGCCAGGTGACTTGCAGCAGAAGGTAGATCCCTATTTGCGTCCTCTTTATGATGCTTTGCATGAGTTGATTGACCCGGAGCGCATTCCGAGTTTGATGGAGCGGGGCATTATTGAAGTTGCTCCCCTGGCTTATATGCGCGGGCGCACATTGAGTAATGCGTTTGTGATCTTAGATGAGGCTCAGAATACGACACCAGCTCAGATGAAAATGGTGCTAACGCGTTTGGGTTTTAAGTCGCGGATGGTGGTTACTGGTGATATTACCCAAACAGATTTGGTGCGTGAGCGGCAATCAGGTTTGTCTGTTGCTATGAAAGTGCTCAAGGGTGTCAATGGTATTGCGTTTTCCGAATTAACAAAGGCCGATGTTGTGCGCCATCCAATGGTGCAGAGGATTGTGGCGGCTTATGAAAAATATGAGATGTAGCTGGATATGATTCTATCCTCGAACTATATACTCTGAATCCTTTTTATCTGGATGTTGGACGGTACTGAAGGCAGCATTGATTATGGCGATTCTTCATGGAAGTTGGCTCCCGACACAGCAGCGTTTTTTTGTGTGGGCGGAGACATGGCGTAGGCTAGAACCTACCGACAATGGTTGGAGTATTGCGACTCATCCTTACTGTTTAAGTGCTGATGAATTTCAAGCTTTTCTGGCGACGGCAAATCATTGGGATTTAAGCGTGTTGGCAGAGCGGTTTCAGTCGCGTTGGCGCGAGCAAGTGCTATCAGTGCCAACGGTTATGGAAGATGCCCAGCTTTGTCCTCAGCTCTGTGGGCAATCTCAGGAGTCTGAGGTGTTGCTTTATCCGTGGCATGTGTCTGGGATCATGCTGCCTACTGTGGCGGCGTTGCAACTTTTGGTTGGGTTGCCTTTGGGAGCTGAAGCGGGTCTCATTGGTGGTGATTTGCGCTATTGGTCTCACATGATTCGCTGGAGTCTTGACCTGATGGCACGGGGCAAATTTGTACCAATGGTGAGTGCGGATGGTAGTGGTGCGATCGCAACTTGGCAGCTACTACTCAACAGTGCTACTGATCAGGCTCGACTGCGTCAGTTTGCTGATCGCATGCCCCTTGTCTGTCGACTATATCAAGCACTCAATCCACAGACACGTAAAACGACTGCGGCTAAAAAAACTAAAACCACGGCTAAGAAATCCAAAGCGGCCATTGTGGACCCACCAGATATGCCGGTTGCCATTGGTTTCCCCGAGCCACCCTTGCCGCTACTGCAAGACTTTCTCAGTAATGTAGTAGCGGCTAAGGTGCGCGAACTGGCGCAAACGCAACCTTTACCTACTTCGGCTCCCCTCAGCAAAGATTTGCCGCTACGGGAATGGGTAGGAGCTTTAACTCAAGAAAAGAAAAAGCGCTTTGAATCTACTCCGGTTGGACTGGTGCGTCTCAATGAAGCGCTGAATACCTGGACAGCCCCTCTGCAAAATGTGGCGGCTGATGATCTAGATTCATTGCATGTGGGCTTTCGTCTGATGCCTCCGCCCAGCGGTGAACTCAATTGGGCATTGCACTATGGTCTAGAAGCCTCGGATGATGAGAGCTTTTGCCTGGATGCCCAGACAATCTGGCGGCACCCCGTTGATCAGTTAGATTATCGTGGGCGTGCGGTGGAATCTCCTCAAGAGAAACTATTAGCTGGTTTGGGACGCGCTGCTCGTCTATGTGCACCTATTAAGCAAACCTTGGGTGAGCCTAGCCCGAGTGTCTGCACCCTTGATCCGATTCAAGCGTTCGAATTTATTAAGGCAACGGCAAATCGCCTGCAAGACAATGGATTTGGGGTGACCTTGCCCGGCAATCTGGTGGACCCGACAAAAGCGAGTGCCAGTCGTTTAGGTTTAAGTGTGAAGGCGATGGCACCTTCCCGTAAACAGCAGCGCCTAGGGCTTCAAAGTCTGCTCAACTTTGAGTGGCAACTGTCCATTGGTGGCCAGAATGTTAGCCAAAGTGAATTTGAGCAGCTAATTGCCCAGCAGACGCCTCTGGTAGAAGTTAATGGTCAATGGGTAGAACTCCGTCCTCAGGATGTTAAAGCCGCTCAATCCTTCTTCACCAGTCGCCAAACAAAAAACAAGCTTTCCGTCGAAGAAGTATTGCGTATTAGTAGTGGGGATGGTCAGCTCATTGATAAGTTGCCTGTGGTAGCCTTCGAAGCATCGGGCAAGTTGGATGAGCTGATTACGACCCTGACTACCGGCAACCAAAGTCTTGAAGAAATGCAGGAACCTGATGGATTTGAGGGTAAGCTGCGTCCTTATCAAGCAAGAGGTGTATCTTGGTTGTCATTTTTAGAGCAGTGGGGCCTGGGCGCTTGTTTGGCTGATGATATGGGTTTGGGTAAAACCGTTCAACTCATTGCCTTTCTCCTTAGTCTCAAGCAAGAAGACGTTCTCAATAAACCGATTCTGTTGGTATGCCCGACATCAGTACTGAGTAATTGGCAGCGCGAAGTGCATCGGTTTGGCCCAGAGCTGACCACATTGGTTTACCACGGTGATAAGCGACCTAAAGGAGCCACATTTGCCAAACGAGTTCAGAAAACAAACCTGATTATTACTAGTTACACCCTGGTATATCGGGATCTCAAAGAGCTAAAGCGGGTGGAATGGCAGGGGCTAGTCCTCGATGAGGCCCAAAATATTAAAAACTCTGATGCGAAGCAGTCTAAGGCTGTACGAGAGCTGGAAAGTGATTTTCGCATTGCCCTGACCGGTACTCCGGTAGAAAACCGTCTCACTGAGCTATGGTCCATCATGGATTTCTTGAATCCGAACTATCTGGGACCCAAAAACTTTTTTCAGCGGCGTTTTGCCACACCGATTGAACGGTATGGGGATACTGATTCGCTACGGACTCTTAGGGGATTGGTGCAGCCGTTTATTCTGAGACGACTCAAGACCGACCGCAGCATTATTCAAGACCTGCCCGAAAAACAGGAAATGACCATTTTCTGTGGCCTGTCTGCTGAACAAGCAAGGCTTTATCAAAAAGCTGTAGATGAAGCCTTGGCTGATATTGATGAAGCTGATGGAGTGAAGCGGCGGGGCATGATTCTGGGGTTGCTAGTCAAACTAAAGCAAATCTGCAACCATCCAGCCCAGTATCTTAAACAAGCATCTCTGGGGAAACAGCGTCGTTCTGCTAAGCTCCAGCGTCTGAATGAAATGTTGGAAGAGGTGATTTCAGAAGGCGATCGTGCCCTCATCTTCACCCAGTTTGCTGAGTGGGGTACTTTGTTGCAGGCTCATCTAAAAGATTACTTAGGGGAAGAGGCTTTATTCCTGTACGGTGGCACTTCTCAGCCGTCTCGTGAAGCAATGGTGGATCGATTTCAGCAAGATCCCAATGGCCCCAAGTTGTTTATTCTTTCGCTAAAAGCCGGTGGTGTTGGTCTGAACCTTACTCGTGCCAATCATGTATTTCACTTTGACCGCTGGTGGAACCCAGCAGTGGAAAACCAGGCTACTGACCGGGCGTTTCGTATTGGTCAAACCCGCAATGTGCAGGTCCATAAATTTGTGTGTAGCGGCACTTTAGAGGAGCGCATCAACGACATGATTGACAATAAAAAGGCTCTGGCAGAGCAAGTCGTTGGTGCTGGTGAGCAATGGTTGACTGAGCTGGATACGGATCAATTACGTGAGTTGCTGCTGCTTGACCGTAAAGCTGTAATTGACGAAAGCTGATCCATGAATGGTCAGCTAGTCTAACTGGCTGACCATAAAGCAAGCGTAATCAAGTGGCTAATGCAAATGAAATTTTTGTGATGTTTACGGCCCTTAGCTTTGTTGCTGGCGGGCAGAGAGCGTTCTCAAATGCCCCGAAGATTAAGGCCGTAAGCTGTCCTAATGTCTGAATCTATCAGGAAATTTTCCATAAAATTGTGCCACTGAAAAACCTGGACTAATCCTGATCGAGGTGATCAGCAGTGGTTGATATTTAGTTAGATATAGCCCTCGGCGTAATCTTAAATGCTGTTTATCGGGAATAGATTGACTGAGTGATGTAGATCCTAAGGTCACCTTGATGTGAGTCACTTGGGGTTTAACTGCGTCACTCTACGCTAAATGTGGGTGCGTCAGTCTAGCTCATCAGGTATACATTTGTGCTTGGAGAAAATTCCCAATTTTGCAGATTGTTCCCCGCTTAATTGGCTCGGGCACACTACATCTACGAGGGCTAGACGGCCTTGACTGTTCTTAAAGCTACACCGCCCATGGTTATGGATGCAACGTCTTATCAAACCACTACAGATGCTGATTTAGCAGCCCCCAGCTCTGTTGCTCTCACTACTGCTGATCCTGCTAAGGAAGAGCCTAGCGATACTGATATTAAAATGCTTTTGTCAAAGGATGAGGATAGCGCTGTAGAAAATGTAGACGTTGATAAGTTAGCGGTTGCCCCTGGACGCCGTACGACTGATTTGGTTCGTCTTTACTTGCAAGAAATTGGGCGTGTCCGTCTACTTGAAAGAGATGAAGAGGTTGCTGAAGCTCAGCTAGTTCAGAGTTATATGAACCTTTTGGAACAGCGCAATCAGGCTGCTGCTGCACAAGAGGGCATTCTAACGACGTATGTCTTACTGTTAGAAACTCGCGATCGCATGGCAGCTCAGTTGGGCCATCGCCCCTCTCTTGAGCGTTTGTCTAAAGAATGTGGCATTGAGTCTATCGAGCTAAAGCCAACACTGCAGGCAGGCAAGCGTCAGTGGGCTGAGCTTGTGGGTATGTCTGTACAAGAGTTGGATGAAGCCTGTAGCGAAGGTACTCGTGCAAAAGAGCACATGATCAAGGCAAACTTGCGCCTGGTTGTGTCGGTAGCGAAAAAGTATCAAAACCGAGGCCTGGAGCTGCTAGACCTGATTCAGGAAGGTACTCTTGGCCTGGAGCGTGCGGTTGAAAAGTTTGATCCTACTAAGGGATATCGCTTTAGCACTTATGCTTACTGGTGGATCCGCCAGGGCATTACCCGTGCGATCGCAACCCAAAGCCGCACGATTCGTCTGCCCGTCCACATCACTGAAAAGCTCAATAAAATCAAGAAAGCTCAGCGTAAAATCTCCCAAACCAAAGGGCGCACAGCCACTGTGGAAGATATCGCTCGTGAGCTAAAGATGACCGCACCTCAAGTGCGTGAGGTGCTTCTCAAGGTGCCCCGGTCTATTTCCCTGGAAACCAAAGTTGGTAAAGAGCGGGATACAGAACTAGGCGACCTTCTAGAGACTGATGCCTTATCTCCTGAAGAGCTGGCGGTTCGTGATGCTCTGCGGCGTGATTTACATCAGCTTCTGGCTGACTTGACTACACGTGAGCAAGAAGTCATTCGTCTACGATTTGGTTTGGGCGATGGTGTGCCTTACTCCTTAGCTGAGATTGGTCGTACCTTGGAGCTATCTCGTGAGCGTGTGCGCCAAATTGAGTCTAAGGCACTACAAAAACTGCGTCAGCCTAAGCGACGCAATCGTATTCGCGATTATCTAGAAGCCTTGAGCTAGTCTCTGTCTGCGAGAGGCGTTTCTCCATACAGCACGTTTTTGAGCCGGTGATGTAAACATCACCGGCTTTTTTTCGAATAGATATTTTCTTGATAGATGTTGGTACCCTAAGACGGATGTTTTGGGGTTTGGACGCTGATTGAAAGCGTTACAAACGCGTATAACCCTTTCCAGGTAAAGACCTAAGAGTTCCAGTAAGTGGAACCCTTGCCTGAAATTGCCAGTCCGATTAATTAAATCTAGTTAACTGCGAGCGCAAATTATGGCTATTTTTTACGTTCAAGCGAATGCACCTAATACCAACAATGGTGATTCTTGGGGAACAGCCACTAGTTTGCAGACAGCCCTGGCAAGCGCTAACGCTGGAGACGAGATTTGGTTAGCTCAAGGGACCTACAGTCCCGGGAATAACCCCACGGATACCTTTACCGTCAATCAAGCCGTTCAACTCTACGGTGGTTTTGATGGTACTGAAGCCACCCGTAACCAACGGGATTGGCAGGCTAATCAAACGATTATTGATGGTAATGGCGACAATAATACAGTTGTCACCGCCCAGAGCACTGCGAATGAGGCGCTAATTGACGGTGTCATTATTCAGGGAGGAGATGCCGTTGACGATGGCGGTGGTGTCTACAATCAAGGGGGTGGCAAGCTAAGACTACAGAACACAATTATTCGCGATAACCAGGCTGCAGATGATGGTGGTGGGATTCGCAATAATGGTGAGTTAGTCATTGTCAATAGTAGTGTCATCAACAATACATCCATTGGCACTACGTCCACGAGCGGTGGTGGTGGCCTTTTAAATGCCTCTGGTGCATCCGTCACGATTATTAGCAGCACCTTCAGTGGCAACACGGCCCGTAATGGTGGCGGCGTTCGTAATGACGGCACGCTAGATTTAACGAATAGTACCCTCAGCGGTAATATTGCTTCCGAAAGCGGTGGTGGTCTTTCAAATACCGTTAATGTAGTAGCGCCAGGGATCGTGATCGGTCGTGCAACGGCTACTATTGCCAATAGCACTATTACTAATAATGAGGCTCAAAATGTTAGTGCACAGCCGATTGATACGGGTGGTGGCGTTGCAAATTTTGGTGTTGTAACAGTCACTAACAGTATTATTGCGGCCAATGTTGATAATGATGACATCGTTGACATCAACTTCTTTATTGGTGCTGGTTCCACTACAACGGCTGGTAATAACCTGATTGGCAATGGCGATAACACGCCTGGCCTGACTAACGGTAGTAATGGTGATCAGGTAGGAAGTGCTGTCGCTCCCCTTGATCCACAGTTGGACATCTTACAAGCCAACGGTGGCTTTACTCAAACCCATGCTCCATTAGTGGGTAGTCCAGTCATTGATGCCGGTACTGCCGGTACTGTTCCTGCCGATGCTTTTGACCTAGATGATGATGGCAATGTTGCAGAAGCTATTTCTGTTGACCAGCGAGGTGTTCCGTTTGCTCGATCAGTCGGCACTACGGTCGATATTGGCGCTGTAGAAGGTTCAGTTGCGCCTGTTGGTATTACAATTACGCCAACCACAGGCCTTGTGACGACAGAGGCAGGCGGAGCCGCCACCTTTATAGCAGTCCTGACCAGTCAACCGAGTGATGTGGTCAGCTTAACTTTCACGAGTAATGATCCTACTGAAGGGACGGTTATCCCTAACATTACGTTTTCTACAGCTAATTGGAACCAACCTCAAACAGTCACCATTACTGGCGTTGATGACACCGATGATGATGGCGATGTTGCTTATATCATCAATACCGATGTGACTAGTACAGATACTCGCTATAGTGCTTTGGTGCCAACGGCAGTAGCTGTCACCAATCAAGATAATGATACGTCTTCTGGTGGTCCTGGTAGTTCTAGTAGTTTGACTCCTCAAGATGAACGACTGCTTGTCGGTGGCACTGGCGATGTATCTGTTGAAATTTCCATCAGTCAAAATGCATCTGAGCAGGTCAGAGAGATCATTGTGTTTGCCACAGATACCAGTGGTGCAATCAATGGTTTAACGGCCAGTGATGCTGGCTACTTAGAGGCTGTGCTAGATGCGGCGCAAGTCGTTTTTTCTACTCTGGAAGCAGGAGATATTGCAGACTTTGAACCCCAAAAAACGCTTACCGTAACGGCTGGTAGCATTCTGCAATTTGCCATTATCGATGACGGTAGCTTAGATAGTTTGCGCCGTGGCACGGGCGGCACGATTAACATCACAGGGCTCGATGGCCAGACAGATGTGGTCGAATTACAGGCCTTGAGTGATGGTTCTATTCAGGCAGGGTTTCGCCAGGGGCAAAGCGGAACATTTGATCAAATAGTGATTAATGCCATAGCTGTGGAGGAGACTTTGCCCATTGGTGCAGGTCTGCAAGGCCTGAGTAGTGACTCTGAACTCATTGATTTGCGATCGCAAACAGGGACGTTAACAGCCACCATTGATATTTACCGGGAAGCCGCATTAGATAATGTGGTCGGTCTGTTTGTTGTGGAAAATGAACAAGGTCAAGTCCGTGATGCTCTGGGGATATTACTCAGCCCTGGCGATGAGGGCTATGGTGCAGCAGCCTTAGCCCAAAGGGTTAACTTAGAGTTAACCGGCACCAATGGCGAAGCCACACGCTATACCAGTGAGATTCTAGGTGGGCAGCTTTTATCTACCTTTTTAGTCGTGGATGGCACTGTTGCTGACTTACTAGATAGCGATGTGAGTAATGATCCAGCTATCTACTTTACGCACATCGCCGGTAATAGCGATGGGGCAGACCATGTCAGGCTCCTAGGCAATAACGCCTTTGGCTTTGAAGATTTACCGGGCGGTGGTGATATGGACTTTGATGATTTGGTCATGCAAGTACAGTTTGCCTGATACTGTGCGGTGACAGATAGCCAACTGCTAAATGCATATTTATTTCCAAAGGAGATGCTTCGCCAAGCTATAAAAAAGCCAGCAGTTGTCACTGCTGGCTGGACAGGAGCAATCGCTGGAACAGGAAATCACATTTTCTCGCTAGCAGAGATGATCAATAAGTACAGCGACAGTGGAAGCAAAGGCTGTAATGCCGAGCCCGACAAAGGGATTTTGACCTTGGCTCACGGCAAATGAGGTAATGATGCCTGCACCGAGAGCGGCAATCATAAATGCACCTAACCAATCTTTCTGGGCGTTGTACATAGGGCGCAGCTAGAGAAGAACTGAACGACTGAGATCAAGCTATCACCACGCTCTAGCCTGCATAAAGTGAAGCGTACATTCTGTAATCAAGATTTAGGGTCAGAGATGTTTTGTTACAAATTCTCAGGGCTGCTTTAGACAGAGACTGCTCTAACGGCTTTGACTAATTGTTCTACTTTGGCAAGATTTTTGTCTCCAGGTGAGTTCTCTACACCACTTGAGAGGTCAATGCCATCGGGTGTGAGCAGTGACAGAGCTGTGGTGACATTGTCGGGGGTTAGTCCACCAGCTAAAAACCAAGGTTTTTCAGGCTGAAAAGTGCGCAAGGTTGGCCAATCTAGGGTGTGCCCAGTCCCGCCTAGCTGTTGTGGGTGATAGGCATCTAACAAAAATGTGTCGATGTGAGGGGCATATTCTTTCACCTGTAGTAGATCCTCTGGATTGCGGATTCGTAATGCTTTGATTAGCTCTACGCCAGGGAGCATCTGCCGAATTTGTTGACAATCCTTCGGGGATTCTTGACCGTGGAGCTGCACGCCACTTAGTTGCCCTGTTTCTACAGTTTGCCGAATGACTTCTAGGGGAGCATTGGCAAAAACGCCAAAACGATCAATGTTAGGCAGAGCTTGGACAATGGTGCGAATGGTGTCATCTGACAAGTAGCGTGGGGATATTTTGACGCAAATAAAGCCCAGGACCGAGACTCCCATATTTGCGATCGCAACGGCCTGGTCCGTTTGAGTTAGGCCACAGATTTTAATGCGCATAGATAATAATGATTCAAAAAGATTCGGATATCCAGTAACGCTATTGGTAAGCCCCATTATTAAAATGAAGGCAGTTCTTGGAATTTCACCAGCGTGTAGTCTATAAAGACAATTTAATAACCCTGTTCCTAGGATCTCTAGGCATATCAAAGGTATATCACTATGCAATCCGGTTGGCGCGTTGGCGCAATTTTCGGCATCCCCCTATTCGTTGATAATTCTTGGTTTTTTATTCTCCTACTAATGACATTTGCCTACGGAGGCGATTTACTGAATGATGGTTTTTCGTTCCCGGTAGCAGCGGTAGTGGGGTTAGGGATGGCACTGCTTTTGTTCGGGTCTGTGCTCCTCCATGAGCTTGGTCATAGTTTGGTAGCACGGCGACAGGGTATTCAAGTCAATTCGATCACCCTATTTTTGTTCGGTGGCATTGCCTCGATTGATAAGGAGTCAAAAACACCGGGCCAGGCATTTCAAGTTGCGATCGCAGGTCCGTTGGTCAGTTTTTCCCTATTCTTGCTGTTGAGCCTCATGGTGTTCATCCTGCCAGAACAGACTGTGATATCTCAATCAGTAGGGACGATTGCCCAAATTAATCTAGTCTTGACACTCTTCAACTTGATTCCAGGTTTGCCCCTTGACGGTGGTCAAGTGCTCAAGGCCCTTGTTTGGAAAATCACGGGTAGCCGCGCACAAGGAGTACGCTGGGCCGCTCGGGTCGGTCAGTTACTGGGCTGGATGGCGATCACAATTGGTATTTACGGTTCCTTGGCAACTCGGCAGATAGGATTCCTCTGGTTTGCCCTTTTGGGGTGGTTTGCGGTGCGTAATGCAGGGGCCTATAACCGAGTTAGTGATTTGCAAGATGCCATTACTAGTCTTAAGGCCAGGGATGCAAGCGTGCGTGAATTTAAGGTGATTGATGCCAATCTGACGTTACGGGCGTTTGCCGATCATCAGTTGCTCAATGAAGAAAAAAAGCCGATTGTGTATTTTGCCGCGTCTAATGGGCGTTATCGAGGCATGGTATCTCTGGATGATTTGCGTCAGATTGAACGCAGTCGCTGGGAAACAATGACCTTGGCAGAGATGGCTCATCCTCTGTTAGATGTGCCCCATGTCCGGGAAGAAACGCCTCTTTCTAAGGTGATTACAGACTTGGAAGAAAACGAGCTACGACGCATTACCGTGTTGTCCCCAGCCGATGCTGTTGCCGGTACTATTGACCGAGGAGATGTCGTGCGGGCACTGGCCAAACGCCTTAATTTCCCAATTTCAGAAGCCATTATTGATCGCATTAAAGAGGAAGGTGCGTATCCATCTGGGTTACAGTTGGCTGCAATTGCCAGAAATGCTGAATAGGGAATTGTTAAAAACGTTAACACCTAGAAATACTGAGTTAGTAGCCTAAGCATTCTTCCTTAAGCCTAAATAGAGTTGTTTTCAGCGATTTGTACCATCTCAAAACAACTATCTACTGCTGTCTCAATTTGGCCACTGTATGGAGATTAGGCATCTAGGCTAATGGTGTCTGGACCTAAACAACTTCAGTGATTTGTCCATTGGTGGCTAGGTCCAGTGGCAGCTAACGTATTGTCATAGTTGAAATGGTAAGGCATTGGGGTGTGGAGTGATAACAGTCATGCCCTGATCACAGGTTTTATGAAGCATTGGCTATATCGATTTGGGTGGCGACTGTTGCCTGGAGTTTTAGCGTCAGGATTAACGCTATTCGCTGCCCATGTTGGGATTTTTCAACCTTTAGAGCACAGTATCTATCGCTTCTTATTTCAAGTGAGAGGTGAGCAACCGTGGGATGAACGGGTAGCGGTTATTGAAATTGATGAGGCAAGTTTGGCCACCATTGGTCAATTTCCTTGGCCCCGGCATTATTATGCTGACCTATTAGACACTCTGGCCCCTGCCGATGCTAGTGTTGTGGCTTTCGATATTTTGTTTGCTGAATCTGCAGAAGACGATGCAAAGTTGGCCCTGGCTATGGAGCACCATGGCAATGTGGTAGTAGCTACTGCATGGGATAAGCAACGGGGAGTCATTGGTCCCAATGCTGATGTGATGGCGGGTGCGATCGCAACAGGCCATATCCATCATATTGCTGATACCGATGGCATTACCCGTACCTATTATCCGAAAGCCAACGGCACACCAGCATTGAGCGTTGCAGCTGTGCAGCATTATAGTCCAAGTCAAGCCCATGGGCTAGCGGCCTCTCATCAGAGCCTTTGGTTAAACTGGCTCGGGGGTACCCAAAATGCCCCTCGATATTCGTTTGCTGATGTCCTCAATGGGACTATTCCTGTCGATAGCTTTTCAGACAAAATTGTTTTTGTCGGATTCACAGGAGTGGGTCTGGACACAATGACGACGCCCTACAATCAAAATCCACCAGCGGCAGGCGTTTATCAGCATGTTGTTGCAGCTAATAACTTGTTGGCTCAAAATCACTTAAAGCCCTTTGTCGTACCTGTCATGGTGCTACTGGTTTTGCTTGGCCCAGGACTGGGTTACCAATTATTTTATCGGCGTTATCGAGTCCACCTTTTAGCAAATCTAATAATTGTTGTGACCTGGGGTAGTGCAGTGACTGTGGCCTTTCATCACAATTACTGGCTCCCGACCGTTGCACCTTTGGGTACCGTAGTAGCGACTAGTTTCTTTGTAAGATTGACCGAACGCTTACAAGGCAAGCTGAAGCTATCACAGTTTGCAAATATTGATCGAACGCTTGTAAGGCAAGCTGAAACTATCACAGTTTGCGAGTGATGTTCGTCTTATTCAGCCGGAATCTATTGGCTGTAGCTAATCACGATGCATGATATTTGGCTTGAGCCCAAGCGAGGGCCTGTTCCTGCTCTTGTGGTGAGAGCGGCTTTTTTTTGAACTGGATATTGAAAATGTTCTCAGCGGCAACCGTGAGTGCTCCAGCAACATCAATGCAGTGAATGCTGCCTAGGTTAGGTGGCGGAGTCACAGGGCTACCGAACACGGCTTGAACTAAATCCGGGTTGGGCATAAGTCTTATGGAGCCATGTTGCAAGATACAGCTATGACGATAAAGCTGAGCACTGCCAATAAGTTTATAACCATTATCCATAACCAAATCAGCTACAGTATTGCTACCAAAGCAATTGTGCGTTTGCTGATAGCCACGTTTGTTAGAGCCTAAGGATAGCGGAATTCCTAATTGTTTCCAGCCCTCGATTAGAAACTGACAGAGTTGAGCATAGATATCCCGTCGCCGCCCGCCATAGCCAGAAAGCACCAGGCTATAGGTTAGATCTCCCTGGTGTAAGACGGCTCTCCCGCCGCTGGGTCGTCTTACGATGTCAAGGGCTTGGCCGTTCCACTTAAGTGTATTCCAGTGGTCTGGATAATCACGCTGATGATAACCCAGAGAAATCGCAGCAGGCTTCCATGTGTAAAACCTTAAACAAGGCAGCTCATACGCCAAACGATGCTGCTCCAATAACCACTCGTCAATAGCCATTTGAGTGATGCCAGAGGCCTCTATGGGGTCAATGAGCCGCCATGTTGCTGTCATGGTTTTAACTGGCAGAAGGATATTTCTCCTTCAGAACATCATCCGTTTCGTCGGCGATTGTGGCGACAATCGTCATCAGTCGAGAGATTTCACCGGGATTAATATCGGCAAGAATCCGACTCGCTAAGACAAGGACTTCTTGGTTAGAAATTCCGAAGCAGGCCTCAAAGGTTTCACCACAGTTCTTGGCCAATAGCTCCTGCATCAAATCATTTTGGTTGGTTACAGGTAACTTCAAAAGGGGAGACCATACAGTTAGAGTATCTTCATCTCCAGTACCCGTAAGTTGGACATAAACAGCCACACTGCCATAGGTAAATTTCCAAAGATAGCCCTCATCATCACGACTAACCATGGCATTACCCCCCTGGTCCAGGCTGGCAATGACAGTTTCAATCACATCCACATGGCTAGCTTGAAAGCTTTCAGCGCCAGCGCTGATGGTTTCACCAGCAGTTTCAACGTTCAGGGTACTCATGGGCTCCGCTTACTCCTAATAAATCACAATCGAGGGTGTGAGCATGACAAGCTGCTGTTAGTCAGCATATCGATAAAATAGAACATTCTCGGTAGATGTGAGTTCCTGCCGAAAAGATCCATCTCACTGTATCGTTGCTTTTCCTAGGGGAAGTCTTAGCAAGTTATTTTTTCAGATTTCTTTCTAGTAGTTAGAGAAAGCTGGCTGATGGCGAATGAGGCTTAAGAACTCTTCGCGTGTTTTCTGGTCATCTTGGAAGACACCAAGCATAGCGCTTGTCACTGTCCAAGAACCGGGCTTTTGCACCCCACGCATAGCCATACACATATGACTTGCTTCCATTACAATAGCCACACCCTGTGGTTCTAAGATTTCGCTGATGGCTTCAGCTACCTGCCGTGTGAGGCGTTCCTGCACCTGTAGACGGCGAGAATACATCTCAACGATACGGGCTAATTTACTTAAACCGACTACCTTCTGATTAGGAATGTAAGCTACATGGGCCCGACCCATAAAGGGCAACATATGGTGCTCACACAAGCTAAAGAAGTTAATATCTCGCACCAAAACCATTTCATTGTGACCCTCGTCAAAAATGGCGTTATTGACGAGGGTTTCTAAAGATTGAGTATAGCCTTGGGTAAGAAAACGCATCGCTTCGGCTACCCGTTTGGGGGTTTTCAATAAGCCCTCACGCTCAGGATCTTCACCAAGCTCGGCCAGCATTGTATGCACGGCTTCCATTAGCTTTGTATTGTCAGTGGAAGGCTCGTGCAGTAATGCATCGTGTCCTTTGGTTTTAGCACGATCAGGGCGGATACTAGATTCCAATGATTGCCCGTTAAGCAGACCATTCGTTGTAGAGCCATTGGTGGAACCGTTAGTAGAAATAACCATGGTGTGGGTAACTTGAGTTCTAGATAGTGAGCAAAAGGATATTCGTGTAGGCAAGCGAAATGTGATCAAGCTGGCTTGGCTACCTTGAAATATTGGTTAGAGAATCACAAGGCTCCTCCACTTGGCATTATGGTCAGCTCTTCGACCACAGCCCCAGAGGGTAGGAGCGCAGTTTGTAGAATAGCGTTTGCAACTAGTTCGGGAGTCAACATACCGGAGCGGTCAAAGTCGGCTTGCACGGTGTCGGTATCCCAAAGAGGTGTATTGACCGCTCCAGGCAAAATGGTCACTACCCGAATGCCATGATTTCTTTCTTCTACAGAAATAGCTTTGGATAGTGCTACAACGGCTGCTTTGCTAATGCCATAGGCTCCCCATTCCGGGAAAGCTTGGCGTGCGGCAATTGAGGCCACATTAATAATCATGCCGCTTTTGCGATCGCGCATTCCCGGAAGTACAGCCTGAATGCATTGGAAGACGCTAGTGACATTTAGATCAAGGACGCGACACCAGTCATCCAAAGGCATTTGGTTGAGTTCCCCCGTGTACCCCATCCCGGCATTGTTAACTAGCACGTCAACGGGGCCAAAGGCCTCTAATATGTGCGTTACTTGTTCCTTGATTTGAGCAATTATGCTCAAATCTAAGGGAAAGCTTTGGGCCTTAACGGTTGCGATCTTGCCAATCTCGTCTTCTAAGGCCTTTAGCTTATCTGTTGAACGACTGACTAGTGCTACATCAAAGCCAGCCTTAGCAAAGGCCAGCGCAGTAGCACGACCGATACCAGTACTAGCACCTGTAATCAATGCGCGACGGTTGGGGACAGTATTCATTAAGGAGCGTCAAGGATGCGTAGGCGTCAATGAAAAATCACTTAAGCTTAATGTTAACAAATGTTGCGAATAATGTGGTGTTTTCAGACTATGAGATTTTATTGAATGGATTAAAAAATAGTCTTTATGAGGGTTGTATCCACATAACAACAACTTATCAGGATCTCATTAATCTTTGATTTCATCAGAGGTGAGTACCCGCATAAAAGACCTGGAATATAACCTAGAGCGTATAGCCGTTAGGCTTGCTGCACCTTGAGCTGCATATGGGATAGCCTTTGCTCCAAGCAACGCTAGAGCAATTACATTGCGGACAATGATTATGCAGCTTCAGAAAATACGCCAATCTGTCGAAACTTACGATAGCGTTCCTGTCGACGTTGCTCTGGTGAGATTTCCAGTAATGCTTCAAGATTCTCTAGCAGAGCTGTTTCTAATCCTTCAGCTGCCTTGATAGGATTAGCATGAGCACCACCAATCGGTTCAGGTAGTAGATGGTCCAAAATACCTAGGTTTTTCAAATCCCAAGCTGTAATTTTGAGGGCTTCGGCTGCTTGTGATGCCCTAGATGCATCCTTCCACAAAATAGCGGCACAGGCTTCAGGACTAGCAACGGTATAAACAGAATGCTCAAACATAATGAGACGGTCGCCAACACCGATGCCCAATGCCCCGCCAGAGCCACCTTCTCCAATGACAGTGCAAATAATAGGACTATCTAGACGAAACATTTCGCGAAGATTATAGGCAATGGCTTCGCCTTGCCCTAGTTGCTCAGCTTCTAAACCAGCCCATGCTCCTGGCGTATCGATAAAGGTGAAAATCGGCATCTTAAAACGATTTGCATGCTCCATGAGTCGCATCGCTTTGCGATAGCCTCCAGGAGATGCCATGCCAAAATTGCGGGCAACATTATCCTTTGTATCTCGGCCTTTTTGGTGGCCTAACATGACAACTGAGTGGCCATGAAAACGAGCGATACCGCCTACTAAAGCAAGATCATCCTTTCCAGAGCGACGATCGCCATGCAGCTCAATCCATTCGTCCGAAATTGCTTGAATATAGTCTAAGGTGCTGGGTCTACGAGGATGACGTGCTACCTGAATACGCTGAGCTGGTGTCAGGCTAGTAAAAATCTCCTGGCGTAGTTGCTGGGCACGGGATTCTAGTTGTTGAATTTGTGCTGAAACGTCGACATCATTGTCTTCAGCCAAGGCCCTTATTTGCAATATGCGAGACTCTAGTTCAGCTAAAGGCTTTTCAAAGTCAAGCAAAATAGGCCTTCGTTCTGTTGTCGCCATAACAGTTTTAGGTACCTCCAGCAGTGATTCCACCCTATCGTAAACTGTCCCCTAAAATTTACTCATTGTCATAGCCAACTGGCATGAACTGTAAATAACAGGGGAGATTTAAGTTGTTAGCAAGGGACGAAACCCATGTTTGATAGAGGCTGAACCAATTTGCTCCATTTTCTCAAGCGTAATTTGATTTCTCCCCCAAGAGAAGTTAGTATGCCACTTCTCAAATTCCAACAACATGGATTCAGCAAAGCAAGCAAACAACTGTCGAGCCGGTACATCCATGGCGACGATGTGCATAATTCGCCAATCAATGTCTAGGCTATGTTCAACAATACCGCCCTTGAGAACATGGACTGCAGGATTGCTAAAATGGCTGCCAATATTCTTCGGATAACCGCCATCTACCATCAAACAGGGCTGCTTTAATGTGTTTGGGTCGATGTCGACGCCCTTGGGCATGCTAGCCACCCAAACCACCACGTCTGCTTGGGGTAGGGCATCCTCTAGGCCCATGATTTTACCCATACCAATCTCGTCCTTAAGATTGTCTAGACGCTCTCGATTACGAGCAATGAGTAATAAATCTTTAACCCCTGTCTTTTCGCTGAGCCAGCGGCATACGGCACTGCCAATATCTCCTGTGGCTCCACATACAGCAACGGTTGCGTTAGACAAATCGATGTTGTATTTGGGGGCTGCCTGCTCCACTTGCTCACAAATGATGTAAGCGGTGTGCGTATTCCCAGTGGTAAAACGCCGAAAGTCAAGCTCTAAGTTACGAATGCGTCGGATTTGCTCTAGCTTGAAATTTTCAAAAATGATTGAAGAAAACCCACCCAAGGCAGTGATATTAATATCTTGCTTCTGGGCGTGGGCCATCGCATTCAAGATCTTTCGAGTCGCTGCCTTAATTCGTCGCGTTGCCAGCATTTCGGGTAGAAAGCAGGACTCTACGTAGCGTCCTTCAATCACTTGACCAGTGGCACTGGTTACCTTAATATCCTCAACTACAAATGGAGGCGCACTACACCAAAAATCCAAGCCCTGGCTGCCATACTCTGGATATCCCAAATCTCGGGCAACCGATTGGGCGTGTTCTAAGTTGGTCAGGTGTCCAATTAAGCCAAACATGTGGGACGCTTCTATTAAAAAAATAATCTTAGAAAATCAGACTACAACAAAACGTTACAGTCTTGCGGTTCGCTGCAACCTAATCGCTATCCACACAAAAAAGAGGCTGATCGCATGATCAGCCTCTTTCAATATCTAATACAACATTATGTTTCTAATACAACATTATGCTGTCGCTAGACCTTGAGCAGAAAGCCGCATGACGTCACGACTACTGAAACCAATATTACCTAAGGCTTCACCATAGGTAATCATGAAGTCTTCAACTAGGGCATCTTTTTCCATGCCTAGTATAGCAGCGTCATCAGCCACTTGATTTAGCATTTGCCAAACCAGAGGTAGGTTTTGACGATTGGCTTCCTCTAACTCCTTCTTCGCAGAGTCGAAGTTAGCTTTAAGCCACTCTTCACCGAAATTGAGGTGCATGTATTCATCTTTGACTACACCTTCGGTGATCTTTCGAGCAAAGTCGTCTGCGACTGGAATATAGATGTTGTACGCTGAAATAGCAAAGGTCTCAATAATTAAAGACTGAATTAACAAACAGGTTACGACTTTGCCTTCGTCCCGGGCCTGCTTAAAGTTATCATGAAGCTTAGCAAAAAACTCTTTTGCAAACTTCATGTCAGGGGTCACATTTAAATTTTTGCCACAAGCTTGGAAGCCCTTCATGTGACGTTTTTCCATGCGAGCGAGCTTAATCAACTCATCTTTATGCTCACCGAGGTGTTCAGCTAACTTCTGGTAGTTATCGTTAGCTTCCCATTCCCCTTCGATTACGATTGCGTTGATGCGACTGTACGCATCCTTATACGCTTCACTTTGGAAGTCGAGCGCTGGGCTGGCCTCAAGCTGCGGCATATCTGTCCAATTCCTGCTTACAATAACCACTCGCTGTCCATATCTAAGCTATGGCATAGCACAGTGGCTGTGGTTAACTTAAATATTGACACCTGTTTTCACACTTTACACCCTATCAGGAGAGTAAATATGTTTGCCGATAGGCCTAAAGTGTCTCAACTCTTTTTGTTTGCAAGTGTTCCAGGATAATCTATTTAGAATTTTTATCTATTAGATTGATATTGCTTCAAGCTATGGGCCTGTCTGGTTAGAAAGCTGACATATGACTTGGGAAATGGCTCATCAGCTTGTGTTTCAACCTTTGGGCCATCGGTCATAGTACATCTGTTGGTGTGTTGTGCCTACTCGATTTCTCCCAGTACCTTTAACCGTATGGTTTTCGTAGAAGGGCTATTAGCGCTACCCAGTTGGATTTCAATAATTTCATTGGTTAGGGGCGTTAGTGCACTCAGGAGGGCGCGCAAATTAGGTGTACTTTCGCCACTATCGACATAAACACGCTCCGCTAGCTTATTGATGCGTCGCCATGCGGTATAGAGTTTGGCGGTTGCCTGTTCTAGCTGAGTGGCTTGATTGACCAAATCTGCCGTGGAGTTTAAGCAGCCTACTCGTAATGCTTCTTCCAGTGCTTGTTCTAAATTCACAACATCTGGATCAATCGTCTGTACCTGACTAGCTGCAGCAATGTACTTAGATAAATAACGGGCTTCAGATGTAATTTGCTTGAGAGTATCTACGTCTGGATTTTGAGCAGCTTCGGTGCGGAGCGTTTCTTGATGGCTCGGGGGCAGTTTTTCCATCTCCTTGACCAAGGGGGTGAGATATCGAGTTGGGATGGTGTTGTTTGCTGCTTTTTCACGGACTGTTTCAGGAATTAAATCGGAGGTCATCGCTGTCCATTCATCGGCTAGCTGTTTGACTTCTTTGCGAGTAATGTGCTCTCCACGACGAGCGGCTTCGGTGACCATTTGTTGCACTTCTGGTGCAGCTTGGGCCGTTTCCACAAAGGCTCGCTTGCTAAATTGGTTGACAGACTGTTCATTTAGTAAGCCTTCTTTAAGCAGCTCGTCGGCGCTATTACCCAGCTCAATTAGGGCATAAGCTTGGCTCTTGCTAATTTCTCGATCTTTTAGCCAATTTAAAAATCCGGTGCCACGACCATCGCCCCCCTGTTTTTCACGATCGCGAACAGCTCTAAGAATTCGACCACGCCAAATATCAGTCTGCAAATCAAAGCGATCGCAAACTTGCCAAGCGATATCGATTTGATAACTGAAATCCTGATCAGGAATACTAGTGTCGCTAGGGTCGGGAATTTTAAAGTCGAGCGTTACATCTTGGTCTGTGCCACCTTTAGTGATGTCGGCCACAAAATCGGCTGCTCCAACCATTGAATTTCTCTATCCCGCAGGCCTATTTGACAGGCTTATTATGTTACAGCTGTAGGACCCAGCGCACAAACAATAGTGACAAGGTGGCTGCTCCTAAGACAAGGGTCAATAGTCCTACAATCAATATGATTGCGAATAATTTATCTGTTTTGCGGCTAGGAATGGGATTTCGAATATGCCGTTCTAGCAGATCGACATTGCGTGCATTGGCTTTCCAGACCACGTCAAAGAAATCTCCAATCATGGGCACAGTGCCCATGAGAACCTCCGTCAGGATGTTTAAGCCCATGCGACCTAGGGTCGCAGCAGGGACCCCTAGGCGAGCGGCTTCTATAACGACATAAATAGAGATCAGCCCTGCCATTAAATCTCCACCACCGGGCAGAAGACCGATAAGAGGATCTAAACCTACTCGATAGCCTATACCTGGGATTGCGATCGCATTATCTAAAACATGACTCAGGCCACGCAGCCGCTGCAGTGTCTGATGAGAATTACGGTCTACTAGGGTTGGGGAGCCGTCAGAAAGGGGCATAGGAGTAACCTTACGTGCAAGCCATAAAGATGACTATATTCATTAGCGCGAAGGGCAGCATAACTCAATAAAAAACTGAGATTTTGTGTGGAAAATTGACGGAGCGTTAGCTTCAGTAATCAAGCTGGCTAATGAACGTTACAAGCTGGCTTGGCAACACAATGAAATCATCACTTGGGGCATAATGTCACCAATTCAATAATCCGTCTCTTTTGCAATCATGAAGCAATCTAGGAAAATTTTACGCCGTGCTTTGCTTATTCCTACCACATTGGTCACGTTTGGGATGATGAACGCTGCTGGCGCTGTGGCTCAAATTTATAACCCCATCGAAATAGCGGGAGGACGTGAAATTAGCGATACGCTTTCTGAAAACGATATCCCTACTGGAGTAGGTGGGTTTGCTAGGGATTACAGCGTTGAGCTGTTTGAAGGTGACCAGATCACTATCGATGTTATTTCGGAAGAGTTCGATACACTGGTTAGCCTTATAGGAGATGACGGTACCACTGTCAGTGAAAACGACGACGGTCCAGATGGTTCGACTAACTCATTGCTGTTTGCACGCATTTCTAAATCTGGTCAGTACACTGTAAGGGTTAGGTCCTATGCTGGCCAGGGTGCAGGAGCCTTTTCCTTAAAACTTGCCCGTCTACGTGAGATTGAAGAATAATCCATTAAACCAGAGGGTTTCAGAGCCCTTTAACCCTTTGGCTTTAGGCTCTTCAGAGCATCTGATGATGTGACATAGCAGCTAGAAAGAAAAATATCCTAAGTTTTAGCTTGCTAAGGGTTCCACTCTTTTGCTAACTTGTTTAGGCGCGCAAGCGAAGGCAGAAATGCCTCATGTTGCCGGGATAGCTCAGTTGGTAGAGCAGTGGACTGAAAATCCTCGTGTCGGCGGTTCAAGTCCGCCTCCTGGCATTGCCGGTATATTTATCGGTGTATGTGGTAGAGGGTCGTTGCCCGAGTGGTTAATGGGGGCGGACTGTAAATCCGCTGGCTACGCCTACGTTGGTTCGAATCCAACACGGCCCACCACATAGTCTTTTTGCCTTCATAGCTCAGCGGTAGAGCACTCCCTTGGTAAGGGAGAGGTCACGAGTTCAATTCTCGTTGAAGGCTTACGCTATATAGCTTTCAGGCTTTATGAATGAACCAGAAATAGTCGCTCCAGACACTGTGATCAGGCTCACTGATAACAGGAAGTTGCCTGACGTTGGTCAGACTTTTATAGGGCAGGATGCGTCTAAAGTTGCGGGCTCAGTGTTCAGTGATCGTAATAATCTGACGTCGTGGACCTCTGGGGTTTCTTGCAAAGTCTTGTCGCCTGGTGGCCAATGGATTCAGGGAAGGGTGAAGTTCGTCCTGCAGTTCACGCCTACCGAACAACCGTCTGATCCAACTGATGTCCAGTAGGGCTGCCAATCGCCCCAGGCAATTAGAACCCCCTCAAACGGCATTCTGGGTTTAAAGAATTCGGCGAGCTCCTTAAAGGAGTTAAACCCATCCTCAACCGCCAGTTCTTCTAGCTCCTCACCCATAAGGGGAGTACCATCTATTAGGACTTCTACACCATCAATACTGATAGGCAAAACCGCTCTACACAAAGGGTCTGGGTCAATGAGCTTGATGCAACTCTTGGTACGCATCCCGGTATACAGCTGAACGGGTTCCCCAGCGATCGCATGTCTGTTTTTTCGACGTGCTCGGATAGTCTGCTGTTTGGCCCCCGATCTAATGAGTGGTGCAAACTGCTGTTTAAAGTTATAGGCCACCATCTCAACCAACCTCCAGGCTTAACTGACCCGACCTTTCAAGCTTCAATTGCTTTTTGATAAACATGGATGAGGGCTGTAGATCGTAGCGACAATGGCATGGAGCACAGAGCGCTTTGAGGTTGGCGCGATCGCAATTTTCGGGCTGGTGGTCAAGGTGAGCCACGGTCAATGTCCATCGCTGTGGGTGAGCCCTAACCTCAGATTCAGATACAGATATATCCTCTGGCCAGCCTGAGAACAGCTGGTTTATTGCATTAATACGAACCACAAATTCATCCACTGACTCGCCAGATTTTCGGCATATTTTTCCGCAGCTGTCGCATACCCATTTAGCCTCATTCTTAATTTTGAGTGCGATCTCATCCCAGTTATCGGGATACAAACTTTTATCCATCGGCATGTTCAAAACTCTCCATTTAATTGCAAGTGTTCAGATTGAGTTTCAAATTCAGGGGGTAATTTGAAACTCAAAAGGGTATGTCGTCATATGGAATGGATTCGTGGTCGCCATCAAAAAACAGCTGGTTGATGAGATACGCATCCCACGGGGTTCCATAGATGTTGTGGCTTCGCAGTAGGCAAGACCAAAACTCTTCAGCATCTGCGCTCACTTCATACGGGCGGCCAATCATGAGGTTTCGCCATGCATGGAGTACCCAGGGGAGCTTGTCCAGCACCCATCGCTCTATCATTTGCAGCCGGGTAATTTCGAAGCCCTCAAGAGCCTCTCTAAATGGACACTCAAAATCACATTCCTCAGAGCCTGCTTTTAGACAGCCCACATACCCTTGACCCTGGCCACACTCATTTAGCCAATACTCGTAGTCGTCTTCCTCGCCCCACACATCATGGGGGTCATCGTCATAACAGCCCGCATATGGGTCAAAATATGGCCCGTTCTCGTCATATTCGGTGTAGTCGTCCAGATCGTATTCGTCGTCATGGATGACTGGCTCTGATGAATGCTTTAAGACTTCTTCAGTGGTCTCGTTCGGATATCTCATGGCTAAAACTCCGGTACACTAACGCTTCTGGACTGACTGGCATAGCAGCGCTGAATCATGGCCACGCTGGTTCGACATAAATAAGAGATGTCCTGCTCATCCATGCCTTTTTTGACCAGCTCGGTAATAAAGGTGTGGCGTGCATGGTATTCGCTGAAGTAGAAGGCCACCTTGCGATCACGCACCAATTTTTCAACGGTGGGTCTCCAGTAGCGAGTTTGAAAGTTTTTGTAGTCGAAGGGACCCCCCTTGACCGATGGAATCAACCAGTGATTACTAACCGCCTCTGGGTTGATGTCCTCCCTGTAGTTTCGATTCCATAGCTCTTCAAGCAATCGTTTCATCTGAGCATTGCAGGGAAACCGCGTAGATCGATAAGTCTTAGTCGCCTGCTCGATCCGGGTGTCCACCGGCAGCGCTTTATTAATCAGAATCTCGCTGAAGTCTGAAGCCACATCCCCCCATTTCAGAGCGCTCGCTTCCTCTGGCCGACAGCCGGTCAAGAACAGGAACTTGACCCAAAATGCATAGAACGGATGGTCACGCTCGAACGCATCAATGATCGCCGCGCGCTCCTTGGGCGTGAATGCGGTGTAGTTTCCCTCGGTCACCCGGCGACGCTTGCCCCAGTAACGGGTGAGTCCATCGAATGGGTTGATGGGCAGATCACCCATGGCGACGGCAAACTTACAGGCGGCGTTGAATTGTTGAATGGTTCGCCTGGCGGTTTCTAGCGAGAAGTTTTCCAATAGCCAGGCGCGGACATCGCGCGCATCATTGATCTCTGGTTTTTCTTTCATCATTTTGAGTATCCGTTTTTCAAACTTGGCGTAATCCCGAACGACGGTGCTGGGGGCGACGTAGGGGGTTTTGTATTCGACATAGGCAAGCCATAGGTACCAAAGCTCTCTAGGGGTTATCTGTCGATCCATCAGGTCGTCACCCGCTCAGTTTGATCAGCAACTCGCTTAGATGCATTCAACAGATCAGCCACGGGTGCCGTTGCCACTACGTCATCACTGGTGAGTTCCGTGAGTTGAGCTTGACCCGCATCAATCTCTGCAACCCGATACCGATGATGGGACAACTTTTTCTTGAGCTTCGCGTTGGAGCCGACATAAATCACCACGGCTCCGGCTCTCACTTCACAGCGCTTGCAATACAGCTGAACCCCATCAGTAGTAAAAAAATCTGTGCGCCCTAAATCTTGGTTCCTTACCTTGATCACGGAGCCATCTTTGGAAATAGTCAAAATTAAAGACGGCCTCTGAAGTGTGTGACACCCTTCAGCGGTCATCCTAGAAATCTGGATTCTTGGTGAATCTCTATCTATGGTTTCTATAGACTTTTTCGGAAGCCTTGTACTGCCTCGTCTGATCCAACTTGTGCCACCCGTGGGAATGACCTGATCGCCTACCTGTAGAGGGGGTGTTTGGGGTGGCTCAGAGATAGGGGCATGTTTTTGTGTCAACCTTGTCAACCTGGGGTCTAAATCACCCTCTATGCTTTGCTGGGTATGCATTCCGTCCGTTGACAAAGAGGTGTCAACGAAGGCCTCAGGTTGACACTTTTTTTTGTCAACACAGCTGCCCCCCACTGTGCCAGTTTGCTCAGTAGAGGTAGTGCCCTCATCATCTATAGGTTGACTTTTTTCTTTTAGATTGACAGTAGATTGACAAATAGGTGTCAACCTATGGGAGTCTTGCCCATCAAGCAGTTCACCCTGATCGCTATCGTTGGTTGACAAGGTTGACACATCAACTGATGATTCTTCAGCGTCGATATAGTCTTGGATAATTCCGATAGGGATAGATACACATCGGCTGAGTCGCCATTGCGGATCGTCGGTGGCCTTTCTGCCAAAGGCCTTACTCACATCCTCATTGCCATGAAACTTTTGCCGGTCGGCCATGTTGGCCCCGGCGGATGTCAGTAGATTCTTAAGAATCTGCTTGTTATAAGCAAGGCTTGAATTGCCATCAACCACACGCCAAACATCGTTTAGGCGAATGGACAAACAAGAAATTTTCCCGTGACGATTACCATCACGGACAAACCGCATGTTCCATTCCCCCAATTTGGCCTCAGACCTGAAGGTGCTCATGCGTTCAACGAAATCGCGCAGGCTGTCGGTGGATGCATCGCTATCGTTGGCCATCGAGCATACTTGCTTGATTAGATAGTCGAGCAAGTCATAGTGATCGGCCATGCCAGCCAGGCGTAACGCTTCGTTTCCGTAGTGGAGAATAATGGCCAAACTGCGGGCCATCCGACTATGGGCATGGGGTAAGTGAGGAATTAATGTTTCCTCCCATGCCCCGATAGCGTCGAGGTCCACCCCCAGACTGATGATTTTGGCCATGGCTCCACTGGCTTTGTTCATGGCCTGTCTCAGCTGGAGCCATTCATCGCGCCCATTACATCGGTCTTTGCAGTCAAACCACAGAAGAATTAATCGGCTCATCGTCGCCGCATTGGTCTCACCGGCGGCGAAATTAGACGCCACCATCAAGGCGCTATGGGGCTTTTGAGCATTAAACTTGCCAGCGTCCCCCCCACGGACCAAACGCGGTTTACCGTTGTAAAGTCCTTTTAGGAATTCGTCTAGTTCCGGTGTCCGATGTGGATCGTCCCAGCAGTGAAGCAATCCCCCCAATAACTTGAGCCGTTCATAGGCAGCAGACACCGTGACTTCTTTGAGCATTCCACCCGCCTTATCGGTGTGCATACCCGAAAGTGATAAGGCACATTCACCAGCGGTTGTTTTTCCACCTCCGCCGTCACCAATGACATTGAGAATGGGGAAGCTCCCGGTTTTCTCAATAAACTCTTGATAATGAGTAGCCGCCAGGCCATAGCCAAGTGTGAGCAATGCTGGGTAAATATTTTTGGGCCCATAAAACCCAATCATTGCCTTTACTAAATTAGGCAGTGCCTCGTCAGACGGTGGATTGTATTGGGGTTGGGGAAGTGTGTCGGCCTGGCCGGTGATGTTATCGTTCCAGATCCATAACGATTCGTTTTCATCCGTAGCACTACCGTCGGGCTTGAGCTGATGTTTGGCAAACACCCAATAGCCATCGGCCTGTTGACCGGCCCGTTCTGCCAGGCGATAGAGTTTGCCACCACGGGAATGGTATTCATCTAAGCGCACCCGCAACAGCCCCTTCATCTGGTTCACATTCAGGCGGCAGATGATGGCACCGCCCAGGGCCTGTTTGATGGTGTCCTCAAATTTATTGACACTCGTAAAATTGAGGCTGGGCAGGAACAGACGATGTTGATGGTGTTCGCTTGTGCGCTTCACCTGTAGTAAGAAACCACCACCATCGAGGCTGATCACTTCTTTCTCTATCTGTAAATCAAAATTAGTGAGCGGCATAAACCGCCGCTCGTCCTCGCCGCCGGTGGCTTTCCAATACCCCAGCTCACCATCAAGAGAGTCTGGCGCATTCCACCACAACCGCCGTTTAATATTGCGCTCGGCTAACTCGGCTAGATCAATCGCTTCATCAATCGCATTTTCGAGCCGGGAGAGGAGTTCATCGGGGGGGATATCCAGGCCATCAACAACATCTTTGATATCACCGCCATGGGGCATCTCATTCCAGATGGACAGTGGATTTAAGCTAACAGCAGCCATGCCCTGGCGACGGCATACTCGCTGAAGTGATCGCGTAAAGGTTTGCTCGCCGGTGAGATCGAAGTCGGGGTGAATGACCAGCAGTGGTTTTAGGCTGGCATCTTTGGCAATCGCCCAGGCATTGGCTAAGCGATCCGGGATGTCTTTATGTCGGGCTTCTCCGCCCTGGTTGGTAGTGGCCACCAGGCCTAGCCGCCGGTAAACCTCCACGGCCTGTTCACCGGCGACGATGAACACCACCTCACCCCGCATAATGGCTTCCTTGGCCTCATTCTCTCGGTAGAGTGGCCACGGTCTAGACCCTCGCCCCATGGTCCAACCAGGTAAGTCACTGTTCCAGTACCAGGGCCGAACCTCTTTCGTTTTGGTAAACCCCTCCATCCATTGGCGGCGATCGCTCCACTGGCGACGTACCACCTTGCCGATCATCTGCTCCACATTGTTTGGATCAGGATAGAGGTATTCAATCTGCTGTAGCTCAGCTCCTGTATCGGGGTCTGCCACACAGGGCTTAGTTTTAGATTCTCGAACCTCTAAAAAGACTTGAGTGCCCCCAGGCGGTGAACAGTGAAGCGTCTTTTTAACGCGGCGTTTCACCTCGTGAATGCCCGGTGTTATGCCATCGGTCACTACAATTAGATCGCCTGGTCCCACCGACTCTCGTGGCGTATCCAAGTGCCATTCTGGACAATCATCGAATACTTTAGGTTGGAGCCGAATCAGTTCCGGGTATTTGAAACTTCGCTTTTGTTTGGCGCTATCTCGAACAAACATGGGCCGGTTGTCTTTGGCCAGCCCTTGGTAAGTCCACCCCACGGGTGGTCGATTGACTTCAGTCCAGGAACAAAGGACTTTATCGGGTTTCTGTGGATCGCTACCAATCAGGAAGCAATACGACTCGCGACCACACAATGGACAGGCCGCACCCCTCCGTGCTTCCTGAGCTATCTTTGCCATAATATTTACAAGTTAAGATTTTCAGGGGCTGACGGACAGCCCCGCTCCACATCTCGGTACTAACTGTGAGGCTGGCTCGGTGAGTCAGCCTCTTTTTGCTGATTAATAAAGTCTGCGAACAACACGCCCTCTGCCATGCCGGTGTAGATGCCACGCAGCTCATTGATCTGCTCGGACGGCAGTCCCATTTTTTCGAACGACTCGATCGCAGTCCACATAAACCGCAGTACATAGAAGCGCTGCTGTGCATTGGTCGCTGCCAGGCGCGCAACGACCCAGGCTAACTCCATACGGTTGCTACCCATTGGCATTGGATTGACCCCCACGCATGAGATAGTCAAGCTCCATTTCGTAGGCGTTGAGGACTTGAAACTTTGGCTTATAAAAGCAGATTTGAAATATGCAGCCATAGGACACATTGAGTTTCCTAATTTGGAGAGGCCAAACTATCCCGATCTGGGTGTCTCTCCAACAAGGATGCTTTGTCATTACGCCCCATGCGTAAGTTCGTATGTCATGGGTTAATTGATTTATTGATTTCCAGAACATGGGAGTTTACTTTTTTATTTGATTTGAAATGATGCTTAATACCAAACACCTTCTGCCACTCTTGTCAGGATTGAGATAATTGACACGCGGAGTCAGGGCGTTAATCTTCTTCCGCGTGTCGTCTATCGGAGTTAATGTCGTAAGATGCGTCGTGATTTGCGACGTGATTTGCGACATTAATGCTATGCTATGTCAAGAGGTGAGTTTCAGCAAGGAGAGAATGTGATCGCTCAATTTGTTCGAGTTCTTGGTATCTCTCAAAGCAAACTGGCTCGTGAGTGGGGTTGTACTAAGGACAAAGTCAATCGAGCTGCCAATGGATTCGAGCCGACTTTTACCACGGAGGAAATTCAAAATATTGAGGGTTGGTTGCGATCCAGGTTTGGAAAAGGCTGGCTTGATCTACCTCGATCGTTTCAGTCTGAAGAGCCTATAGCGTTTCTTCAAGAACTTGAAACAAAAAGCGCTGAGGAGTAATGTCCTCAGCGCAGTTTAGAAAAACAGTTAATAGCCCTGGACTCACGATTGGTACCCGTTGCCCAGGGCAATGTCCCTAAAGGAGAGACCTCTTTATGGTATCTAACGAATCAAGAAAAATAAGCCCATACGAGCTATTTCAAGAGTTTTCAAAGCTAAGAGCTGAAGGTCAGCAGCTGAGAGAGCGGCTGGAAACTATCAAAAGATTAAAAGTATCCATAGGTGTACAGCTAGCTGAGTTATGCAGTGGCTCTGAGGCCTCCATTGCTGATACAGGTGTCGTCGAAGTAGACGGTCAGCTGTACTATTACGCGATTTGTCTTGAAGACGGTTCAGTCGATGAGTTTCGAGCCGTCAGCTATGTGAAACAGAGCGCCTGAATACCCCCCTGTGCAATGGAGTTGCCCAGGGGCTTTCTTGTGCCCTACTGCGTGGCAAATCTGGCTAAATCTGCCACATCTGTTTAATTCAGTCAGTCAATGCAGCGACTGAAAAACAAGACTAATTCAACTCAACCCCTTACGTATCAACACATAGAGGTTCAAACGTATGACTACTCAAGTATTGGCAAATCTGCCTATATCTGCCACATCTGACCCTATCCGCCAGATGATTCAACCGGCTGGTGTAGACATCGGCAATGGGGCTTTAAAGCTGGTGACGGGACTGGGAGAATACCGTCTCGATAGCTATGTGGCCTATCTATCTGAGCGTCTGAGCATGGGTCAAACCCAAGGTTATGTAGAGTACATCCAGGGTGATCGCGCTGACCTGGTAGACAAACAATGGATCGGTGGCATCAATGCTTACTACCATGCACCCCGAGCCCTGGCCCGTGTCACCGATGACAAAACCGGCAAGATTGACCTGGGTCTACAACTGTTACTCAGTGCTCTTTCTCTGATGCCATTTCGAACAGAATGGAGTCTCTCTATTACGGCATCGGTTCATGATGGCGCGACTCTCGGCAAGGGCTTAAAAACAGCTCTCGAAGGTGAACATCATGTGATGCTTAACAACAAACTATCAGTAGTTTCTGTTGTTGTTAATGGAGTGCTAGAGGAAGGGACTGGCGCGGTTTTGGCCTATCAACGAAAATCTGATTTCACGAACGCTTTAGTCTATGACTTAGGCAATGGTACGTTGATTATTAGCTCCTTTAATGGTCTGGTAATGACCGATAGAAGCTATAGCCAAAACGGTGGTGTAGAGAGTCTGATTGATGCTGTTGCAACAAACCAATTGGTGCGACAACACCTAAAGAGAGAAGGTGATCGCCACCTGATTAGAGCAGGCATTGAAAACAACAAATTTACCTACGGCACCCAATATCCTCAGTGGACATTTACCGAAGCGTACAAACAGGAATTGCCCCGCTGGGTGGACACAGTGTTAAAGCCTATGGTTCGACCGACTGAAGATCGGATGGCTTCGGCAACTGCCCTAATTGCCATCGGCGGCGGTGCGTGTTTACCAGGCATTCAAGGTCTACTTGCAAAGCGCAATATCCAAGTTTTGCCGGACCCACAGTGGGCCAACTCCCGTGGCCTTTATGCCTATGCCATCCGTAAGGTCAACGCATGAGAATCACGATAGACAAAGGGTTTCAGCCGTTGATACGTGAGGTGATGGCAAAAATCCACACTGACGATCCACGGCTGGCCTTAAACCACATCATCAGTACTTGGGCTATGGGCCAACAAACTAATCCCACTCTGCCATCACCACCTCAGCAGGCCCAGGTCACCGAACTAGACGACGAATTTTCACAACTTACCGACTGGAGTTAGAGTCCGATGCTCAAACACCATCTAACCCGTCTGTCCGGATTAGATCCAGACAGTAAAGCCTTTGACCCTGAAACCCTGGAACTGCTGACCTACTGCGGGCGTTATACGGCTCCGCTTGATGGGCAGTCCATCAATCTAACCGCTAAGCCCAGTGAGACAACGTGTGGCGGATGCCAACGAACCAAAGACTTCAAGATCCTGAATTCCGTATATGGCAATAACGGCCTAGGTAGACGAAATCTTCAGTGATTTGCAAAAAACACGAGCCCTCACATCCCATTAACCAGGAACCTATCAATCATGCCTTGGAAAACCGTTTTAATGCTGATTTTGTGCCTGCTGTCTGGCTCGGCAGGATGGAAATTGAGAGACACGGCTCAGCCAGTTGTGACGGCCCATACCTGTTCAACTGGCCTACTTGACGCCCTCACGTTCTGGAACTAACGGAGGTGAGAGCCATGAGTGACGATCCATTGACTTGGCTATGCACCGAGCCAGTTGTGCAACCCCAGGCTGAGTCACTACCGACTGACGATTTAAGCCTTGCTGAGAAACTTGGCATCCTCAACAAAACCGTTGAGCGTCATGGCGTTGGCCTTAGCACTCTAAGAACGGCTGTTGCGGACCTTGAGGAGACCCACGGCTTCAATGCTGCCGAGATAAAACGCACGCTTGCCACGATTCGTAAGCAGCTAACCGTACTAGAAAAAGGCGAAAAGCTGACCCAGAAAGACTTAGACCTCATCAAAGGAACATTGACTCACTTGGGTGACCTGGCAGAGCTTAACCATGGCTATATCGACCGGCTGACGGCTGACCAACATCAGCAAGCCCGTGAGCTGTCGAGACTGAAGCAATTTCGACTGACGTTAACGCACCTGGTCTTATTAATCCTTGCGGGTGCGATCGCAATGTCCACCATCCACAACCATTATCGGTCTCTGCCTTTGAGGGACTTCTATCTAGAAAACCGAGACTACATAAGGCGATAAGCGTTGCCCCCATTGATGTTTACCTATATCGAACGATGGCTTTTAACCTGACCGGCAATCTCGAACGAACTTTAAACGCAAAAACGGGACTGACCAACGAACGTATCAACCCCAGCAACCTAGAACGGCTTGACTTCACGGACGTTGCCAAACTTCCTGGCAACTTTCTAACGGAATGTGGCACGGAAGCCTCAGCGGATCAGTTTATTGACCAAATCACAGCCGATTCAGAGCAACTATCCCAGGCAACACGGGCGATTGATGCCGCTAATCACTATATCGACTGCCAACAAAAGTATCAGACGGCTCTCAAGCACTTGCGCGAGAAAGTGGCAAAGCTTGAAATCACCATTGAAGAAGCGTTTGCACAATGGCAAACGCTGAAGCATCAGCTCAATCTGGCTAGAAAGCAATCGGGTCTAAAACATGCGTCTGACGTGGAGAACGCCAACATTGCCTATGCCAAGTTTGACCGTGGCCTCCGCGAGAAATTGCACACAGCCACTGATATCAGCCGTAACGGAATCCACCAGGGTTCGCATTTAGAGCACCAATTTGTACAGAACTAGCCGTTTATCAGGGGGCAATAGCCCCCCATAGGAACGTGAAACTCAACCATCACCTAGGAGCACAGCTCACCCAGTACCTACTGATCGCCTGTGCATCCTCAGCCATTGTTCAGCTGTCAGCCCTATGGCCCCCGCTGAAATTTTCGCTTCTCGCGGTGGGTGTGGCCGCTTTTTTGGTCTTTGTGAGCCTGCTAATCCTACAGCTCAACGGCATTACACGAGGCCATCCATGGGCTAGACGACTCACGTTTGAAGCTAGCAGTGTCGGAATTTTGCAGTTTATCGCGTTTGTCAGTGCCATCACTCTGGGAGGAATCGTCACATGGATAGCCATTTTCTAGACACGGATCTACTGTCCCCTGCCGTCAGGCACCGGTTAATGCATGGGGCTGGTCAGTTACTCCAAAGTGCCTGGGCCGCAGCCCCTAAACGAGCACTCTGTCTTTACGGAATAGCTGTTACTGGTGCCTTTCTAGTGTTTGCCCCAGTTGAGCGACGATTTTACTCAGACCAAGGGTTGAATTATCGTTGGCCGCCAGCCTTGGGCCTCATGATGTCAGCCACCGGCCTCACCCTAATTGGGATGGCCCATGCCGGACTGGATGAATTCCAACGTGAGCTAGATGAAGCTGAGGAAGAACGTCAATTCACCCGGAGCTTACAGAAACAGGCGTTCCAGGATTCAGAAACCAGTCGTGTTTACACGGCTGTCAGTGAAGTGAAGCTACACAATAATGCACCGCTGCCGGACCATATGAAGGAACCCGGCTTGGTCCCCGCTAAAACCTCGCAAGAGGAGTTAGAACAATTCAAAGCCTTGATGGGCATCACGAAGGATTCACCGGAGGCGGCCACCACTGAAACAACCAAAGACCTGAAATTCTCCACCCGTAAAAATGCCACGACCAAGGCATCAGAGCGCTGTGTCGACCTGACGGGTAAGCGTCGGTATTGTGGCTTAAAAATAGAAAATCCCATCCCCCGGTTCCTTGCAGATGACAGAGGCCTACTGGGGTTAGGGACCACTGGGGTGGGTAAATCAGCTTTTTTAGAGGCCATTGTGAGCCATGCCTATCAAGTGGATGAATCCACTGACTTTGTGGCGATCGCCCACAAATCGGGCAACTCGGCCCGTGGTGAAAAGCTATCCATGGCCGGTCTGGAGGACACTCAAGACATGTATGTCGTCACCCGCACGATGCAGGGGCAGACGTTAGTGGATGCTGCAACACGGCTACGGCTGCGGACCAATGCCATCGAAAACCTTTTAGAAACCGGCTCCCTGGTGCCGTCCTTTGTGCTGATCGATGAGTCTAACGAAGGGACAAAAGCGATCTCAAAAGCAGCCCGTACCTATGCTGAATCTGAAACCGGGGGGCAACCCAAAAAGTCAGATATCCCCGACTGGCAAGAGGCGTACAGTGACTTTATTGAAACGCTCATTGTGGACGGACGTAGCAAAGGCGTTCGCGGGGTGGTGTTCGGCCACTTGAGCACCAACAAATCGGGTGTGGACAAAGAAGTTCGCAATCAAAACTATGTGATTGCATTGGGTCGTAATGGCATCTATGGGGCGATTGAGAGCTTACTCAGTGATGCCCGGTATATTGCGCTCAAAGATACCCGAGATGCCCTCAAGCAGGAATTTACGGCCTATCTGGAGCAGCATAACGCCAATAAAGCCCCCGTCAATGTCGTGCTTGCCCTGACTAACATTGGTGGCCAGTGGCGTTTGATCGTGCTGCCTCAAAGCTGGGACATCCAACCGATTAAACCGAGCGTCGTTAATCCTGCCCTAGATACACCTTACGGATTTGAAGACCCTGATAAAGCATCAGTGCCAGAGAACACCACTGAGCATCTACCCATTGATGCCACCCAACAAAAAGACCCGCTTGCCTGCTATAGCCCTAGACAACGACGGTTAGCAAATGAGTTTTTGGTTTGGTACGACTCTAAGCGGAGCATCCTGGAAGATGGAACGGGGCTACTAGACTTGCGCATTCCCGTTCAATGCTGGGACCCGGTGAAAAGCCTCAGTGAACTCGAAATGGTTCTAGAAGTGCTTCAAATTAAAGGGTATGGCGACTTTCTCTACGACTCAGTGGATAAAGCCTTGCTCTGGAAGTTCTACCCACGCAACAGTCGAGGCAAGTTAGTCGCCAGGACCACTGAAGAACCGGATCAGGCGACCCAAGCTGAACCCTCAAAGCTGGATATCCCGGAGGGCATTAGCATTGATGCATTTCGCTATTGTGTTAAGAAAATATTTGAGCTTCAAGTAGGTTCAATTCATACTGTTTCATCATTTTTTAGACTCGCTAGCTCACTCAGAAAGAACCATGATTTAAACATTGAGCAGGTTCATCGCATGCTATCAAGTAAGTCTCTAAAACGGGTGATCAAAATAGAGCCTGGCAGCTATCACAGCAAGCTCACATTTAAGGTTTTGTGGACACCTCAGTCATAAAAGCTATCCCCCTATATTGGGCGGAATTATGACTTGATTTTTCAATGTCCACAGGTCCACAAAATGGCTAAAGCTATTGCTGTATATAGTGTGGACTGGTCCACAAAGCAATGTTCGTTGTGGTGTACGTCCACAAAGCTGTGGACCTTAGTCCACAGTTATATCCACAGCAAGTCCACAAGGTATTTTCTCAATTTTTTAGAGGGATTTATATCGCACTCTACTTGCAGTTAGCAATGGATAAATGTAAATGAAAAGAAAGAAAGTTGAGCTTGATATTGGTCGGGATTGCGACGGCGGTCACTCCATGCCGATGAGCTTAGAATTAATTGAAGAGCCGTTAACAGATGACGTGTTCATCGTCATTGATACGGCTCCACAGTTTGAGAATCCTGTGATGGGTGATCGGGTGGCGGTCGATGCTGTCGAGCTGAAGGCAGCGATTAAAAAGTTACTGCCTGACTAGCCGGCGTGTGCCAGTTAGCCAAAAACGAAGGGCTACTTTTGGACTGGATAGGCCAGCAAACCGTATGTGACAGTTACGCTAGCATGGGCATTCTAACAATGTATTACTTTCCTTGAATTAGAAGACCAAAGCCCTGTCCCGTAAAGGTCAGGGCTGTTTTTTTGAAATTGATTAGTTGCGTGTCGGGCAACGGAGCAATGAAATAATTTATTTGAAATCCTTACAGCAGCGATAAACGGCCAGAGCAGAAAAACCCACTAATGGTTCAATGGCGTACATTAGTGGGCGTATGGTTTAGCATTCCCGTCCGTGAACTTCATCGGATGCGAAGCCTACTCCGACATGAGTAAGGCGTGCACCAGTGGATATTTATCTATCGCGTTTAATGCTTTTTAAGACGGATCCCAGCGCCAACTAATCCTAGGACTCCTAGTAATAGACTGGGCTCGGGGACAGATTCCGGTTCTGGCTCTGGGTCTCCGGCTTGCTTGTAAACAGATAAATGTGAGAGGCCCGGTGTATTTCCTTTGCCAACTGGCGTTACCCCCTCTGTTGACCAATCAAAGCTAGCTAAATCAGCAACTGTATAAAGCGAATAAGAATTTCCTGCCTTAACAGCGATCGCACCAAAACCACTCAGGCTGGTCGAAGCGCTCCCTGTTTTAGAATTTTTACCGCCAGAGGTGAGCGAAACGGTACTATCTTCATTGTCACCAACAAATGACCATCCTGAGCCAAATAAGGCATCAAGATTGTTTAGGCCAGTCCCTTGCGCACCCTTATCATTGCCACTGAAAGCTCCTGCGCAATCAATGTAATTAAAACTAACATTGGCACAAGTCCCACTTCCTCCCAAGGTTGCCGCTTGTGCTGCGGAGGTAAGTGATTGCGTGAGTAGAACAGCTGTTGACCCCAAAACGGTCCAAGCTAACTGTTTTATCATTACTGTAGTCCTGCCTAAATGATTAATTCCTGTCTAACAAAGCAAGAACTAATAACAACTCCGTAGAATGTACGATTTTATACACTCTTTGTGAAATGACACTTAGTATGTTGTTTTTTCATAGCTGAGTTAGTAGGCCCAATGTTTAGGGCAGAGAGGCAAAATTGGCACTATCTTGGCGCGACATCACTCCCCCACCAACCACTGACGCTGCCACGCTGACCCTACTCAACTAGCAATCTGTTATAAAGCCGTAGTATTGGGGATGACGCTAGCCGGTATAAATAGATACCTTAAGCTAGGAGAGGAAAACGCCGAGTCAGATGACATGTATTGTCAGCCTGAAAATTGTCTAGGAAGTGAATGAGAATCATGCGTGTACAGTCTGTTACGTCGACAGTCTAATTAGTAGCAGGCATAGGGATACTAGGTACACGCAACCGTTTTCAAGCCCAAGCAGCTTTCTTGACTCTGAGCCCTGTCAGCTAAATTTCCGTTGACTTTTCCGTACTTTGTGACTGTTATTAAGGTTGCTGATTTAGGTCAGGAACCTTTTTTATTGGCCGCGATCGCTCCCCCTGATTCACCCAAGTACTCACGCACATCGGGGCTCAACTGGGAAGCCTGCGCGGTTTCCGGTGCTGAGGATTTCTTGCTGGTGAAGATG
Organism: Leptolyngbya sp. PCC 7375; assembly: GCF_000316115.1. Classification (GTDB taxonomy): domain Bacteria; phylum Cyanobacteriota; class Cyanobacteriia; order Phormidesmidales; family Phormidesmidaceae; genus Leptothoe. The sequence continues at coordinate 3,931,406 of NZ_JH993797.1, read as the reverse complement.
TAGCAGTGAGTTAGGGGGATGGTGCCTGGGTTTATTAAGGCGTAGGGGAGTTGAGACAAATTGCTGATAGCTTTCAAGCCAAAGCGCTCAAACTATCAGGCGTTAGCAACTCTTGAAGGTACTCAGTAGTCAATTTCAGATATTGCTCAAGACACAAGGGTGCTCACTGGACTCTGAATGATTCTATTTGCGTCCCTTGGCTTGAACCGGCCAAGGGATTTTTTATTTAAAAAATGCCGCCCCTGATGGCTAAGGGCGGCATGACGCAATACTTCGTTGCGTGCTAATACATGCTTCATTAGCGATGTACTACTTTCCTTGACTTAGAAGACCAAAGCCCTGTCCCGTAAAGGTCAGGGCTGTTTTTTTGAAATTGATTAGTTGCGCCTCAAGCAGCGGGCCAAGTAACTAACCACCAGTGCGATATCTACATACCCTCACGTCAGTCTGGGCAAATTCTAGTCATTTCCGTCCCCTTGTATGTTTAGAGGGGTAATGGAATTGGCAACCTACAGGAAGGCGAAGAACACGATTATTTGCAGCATTACAAGTTTCCGTCCCCTTTCGGGGTAATGGAATTGGCAACTGGAAGACGATATTGTGGATGACCCAAATAGGATGCTTTAAGTTTCCGTCCCCTTGCGGGGTAATGGATTTGGCAGCAGCGTAATGGGTCCCACGGACCAGCCATATTTCATCCCCGAGTTTCCGTCCCCTTTCGGGGTAATGGAATCTGAACACATTACGGTTGATTCCGGTAACGTTATTGTTACCCGGTTTCCGTCCCCTTTCGGGGTAATGGAATCTGAACTTTTAACGCCATTCCAACAGCCTGTGATGGTTTCAGTTAGTTTCCGTCCCCTTTCGGGGTAATGGAATCTGAACGGTTCCAATGTCGCAGAGAACTTCACCTCTGCTCAAGAGTTTCCGTCCCCTTTCGGGGTAATGGAATCTGAACTTCAGGGTGGTTACACCAACTCTGAAAACGGAGACATGTTTCCGTCCCCTTTCGGGGTAATGGAATCTGAACGTTCTTGATTACATGTCTTTGATATTTCCTGCATCTGTTTCCGTCCCCTTTCGGGGTAATGGAATCTGAACCTGAAGTAGCCGAGCCTAACACTGAAGCTAACGTTTCCGTCCCCTTTCGGAGTAATGGAATCTGAACGAGGACGGTTCGATTGATTTTTATATCGGTCGCAACGTTTCCGTCCCCTTTCGGGGTAATGGAATCTGAACCGTATCGGTGGAGACTACAACATCACGGGCCACATTGGTTTCCGTCCCCTTTCGGGGTAATGGAATCTGAACAATCAGTTACTTGGGAGCGCAATGCCATTTATACTGGTTTCCGTCCCCTTTCGGGGTAATGGAATCTGAACGTTTCACAGCCTGATGAGGTGCCAGTCCAGCCCAGTGTTTCCGTCCCCTTTCGGGGTAATGGAATCTGAACCCCTACCTTTTGAAACTACTGTGGTTAGGGCTTTCCAGATACCTAAATCTGAGGGGGGCAAAACTGACCCCACACAATCGAAAATGACTCCCAATAAGACCCTGTGAAAAACGTTTGAATGTCCCTCACAGTAATCAATCTGAGGGGGTCAACGGAAGAATTAGGTTTTCAAGGTTCGTCTAACCCCCTCAGATTAGCATCAGGATATTTAAATCCTAACCCCTCTGATGAATTTTTAATATTTTGAGTGCAATTTCTAAGAGCCTTGTGGGTCGGCTATCTGGGCTCCTTTGGTCTGTCATCGCTCGCACCCAGTCAGATTAATTCTGGGATGTTTTTTCATGATTGAAGCCTGCGATCGCGCTGACAATGCCGATCACGGACAGCACGGTTTTGCAAATCAGCTCCAGCGTATCGGAATCGCCGAACAGCAATAGCGAGGTGGCCGCCAACACAACGATAGCCAGGCCTAATAGCCACCGGTTCTGCTGCTTCAACCGTGAGTCTTGGCGCAGATTTTTGGCTTTCACAGTTCTGAGTTCAGTTTTGATCGTAATGACCTCTTTCTGTAGCGAGAGCGCTGTATCACGGGTGGCCCCCTGCTGAATCGTCAACTGGTCAACTTGCGTCGTCAGGGTCGCTATTTGTTCGTCAGAGTCCTTTAACTCCGCTTTCAAACTATCCACATCTTCAAGCCCCAGGGTGGGATAGTCATTGATCGGTTCAGTGACGGGCCACTTAAGGAGTAGCCCATAGTCACCTGTCCTGGGCACTAGCGCATACTCACAGCCTTCATAAATCCGCACGGGACGATTCAATTGCACGCCATTGCGCCAGAGGCCGTTCCGACTCGGTTGGTCACCCCCATCTTTGAGCATGATTTGGTCACCCTCACGGTACACCGTGGCATGGATACGAGAAATCGAGCGCACAAATACGAGTCGTGGGTCCATGCCAACAGCCACTGGGTAGGTCGCCTGGTCCCATCGCCCAATGGTGGCCGGTAGGAGGGCCAAATTGATCGTGTGTCTAATGGGCTGATCTCGCCCTGGCCTGTACTCAAGGATTTGTAGCATTGCCATGTGCCACTTGAGCTTAATCGTCTGGCTGTAAACAGGAGCCAGCATAAAAAACCGTGTGGTCAGTGAGGTTTTTTATTTCCAGAAATCCATCACGAATTGAAATCTCAACCGCCTGATTGTTGAGGCTAATCAGGAGCGTTTGCAGCTGCTTGACAGGTAATTTTGCATTCCCCATAGGGGCAATCTGCCCAGGGGGTATGCTGCCCATCAGCGTTTCTGTATGTGACACCAGCATTCCCACCAACTCAGCCGTTTATCCTCAGTCGAATCCGCATACTCAACTCCGACGCTAATGGTGATCGGTGACGTCACAAAAAAGACCGCTCGGCCTATGGATTCCCGGATTTTGCCGGGTTCTTTGCCCGGTTCAGCCACACCCACCGAGCTTTTGTTCAGTGGCTCCAAGGTGGTGCTATCCAAGATGGCAATCACGGCATAGCCTTCCATGGTTGAAAAATGAATTCGATACCAAATGTCGAAGGTCCCAATCGGCAGTGTGATGTCTTTCCCATCTGGCGATAATGTGATGTCGTTACCAATGCGATAGCAAACATCATTAGAGGCTCTAGGGGTCGTCGTCCACGGTATGTTGCGATTGGTCTCTTTAGTCGAAATAAACAAATCGCTCGCCTGCTCAGGCACCGTCAAGTAAACCTCTTGCGGATTTGTGGCCTGGTTGAACCGCATCGGCGTTTCGTCTGGCCGACCGATATAAACAGCGCCTTCGCCATGATTGGCATCAGGGCATTGAACGACTTCCCCATATTTGATGGAGTTGGGAGCCTCAACACCCTCCACACGTCGCGCTAGGAGTACGACATCAAACTTCTTGTCCGCCATCGTAGATTAGGTCAGGGATTGAAGGATCATTTAGGCCGATACCTGGGTCTGCTGTAACAGGCGGCGGTGGGGACCCGGACCATTGATAGATCCGAAAACGCCAGTTCGCATCGGCCTGATACCGTGCATATAAGTTGTGTTTCAGCCGTAGTCTATAAACACTCCAGCCAGTCGCTTCTAAAAAGTCAGGAATGGTGGGCGTGAAAAGCCTTGGGTCTCTGTAGGGGTAAAACCGCCGAAACCCGTACAGAGAATCGTCTGGAAACTGTTGAACAATCAGGGCATAGGCTTTGCCTGGGAATGGACCCGCGTAGGACCAGTCTTGCTCAACCCTAAGCGTTTGCTCTCCAATCAGTGGAGTGTCTAGGGTGACCCAGTCAAACCCTGGCTCTATGTCAGATATCAGTTCCCAGCTCATGCCTACAGCAATACCCCACTGGGCAGTAATAGACCGGCATCATTAGATGTGTAAGCGATGCCATTGTCGATGATGACCTCAATCTGCGCACACACCGTATCGGCATAGGCAGCCGCATTAATGCCCTGCTGGTCTAGCCGGTCTAAGACTTCATCGGCCTTGACCTTGCCTTCTAGCAGATCTTCAATGGCACCTTGACGCTCGTAAAGTAGCTGAGCTTCATTACGAGCGTCCCGAGCATCATAGTCGGGATTTTCCCGGTACCAGGTCATCAATGGATCGAGAATGTCCACGACTTTAGGCTCCGATTTTCTCGCGGGTTAACGACACTCGATTGATAACCAAGGTGTTGTTTTGTGCCAAGATATCGGCCTTGATGGCATTGAACACATCCATTTGGTCATCGGTTTCAGTCGCTCGACCAAATGGGCAACTATCGCGGTCGCCGTTGTATTTCAGATAGCGCTGATTCGTAACATTTGACGTTGCCACCTGCACAGTGCGCGTTGGATTTCGGAACCAAACAACTCTGGCAGCACGGAATTTTTTAAGTTCAACCAGCGTATCGGTACCTAAGGTTGTGACCGCTTCAGCCCCGTTACCCGTGACGATATAGGTTTGCAGCGCTGCATAACTGTCATCGCTGGCTTTGGCTGATACACGGGTGTTCGCATCCAAGTCTTGCCCAAACGGCGTTAGATATAACGTAGTTTGATTCCCTCTAGGCGTGCCACCGCCCACGTTTGGAACGCGGGGTGTGCTTAAGTAGTTCACATAATTGGTTAGCGCTTCATTGAGCTGAGCGCCTCGACGGATGTCAGAGTAACGGGTCATAGCAAGGGTACAGTAACGGATTTGAACCCGTTGTAACTCATGAAAATGGTTGATAAATTCAGTCTGAAAGGTTTAACCTTTGCAGTGATTTTTTGTAGATAGCGCCAATCGTCTAGCTAACGAGTGGCGTTGGCAGTACGCCTGTACGATCTACCAATATGATTGGATTCGGCACACCTAACACTTCCAAGCTTGCGTATTGAAAACGAACGTCAGCCACGGGTCTACGCCTGGGCTGACGTCTGCTCTGTCCGTACACCAAGTCAATGTCTGGAATGGTCGGAAATGCCTCAGCAGGTTCTGAATTGACTTTTTCATTAAAGTAAGCCCATTCCGGCGTATCGTTTTGGATGTCCAGAACAGCCTCAGTGACTCGCCGTCCTTCAGCTTCAGTCCTACATAGCAACTGCAGCTGATATCCTTTGTCCCAGTCGCTGTAGGTATACATGTTTTTACCCTTCTTCCACACAAATCCACCACCGGTCAAAAAGGTGGATCGAATGCGTTGAGCGTAGGTCTGAGCAACCGATGGGTTAATTGTGCTTGGTGTGTGGTTCATCAATCTAAACCCTATACGGCCATATATGGGTGCATACCCTGGCTCTACGTCGTTGGCGTCTTCGAGAAAGTAGAGGTTGATTTTAGGTCGCGTACGTCTCCTAACATCAGTTCGATATCGCGTAGTGCCTACATCATCGCTGCCACCGACCAGACGATCAGCAAACCTGCCGCGCAATGTCTCAAACAGCAGTATCCGCCCGATCGTCATGTTAAAGCTGTCGTCGTCCCGGTGCTCACATGCCAAAGCCAGACTGCTCCGGGGTGTGTTGATATCCAGATCGCCGTCTAAGTCTAAGTCCCGAAACCATTCTCGAACCTCGGTTCTGAATGTGCGGCGAATGGTGTCTTGAAGGTGTTCAACGGGTGAAAAGTTATCAGGGAGTGTCATCGTCGGGTGGATCTCCTCTTTGAGCATCGGTTGCGATCGCAACGTTGGGGCTCTGGCTAACCCCTTCGGCGTCTTCTTCGGCTACCTGGATCGGCTGGTTTTCAGGTGCACTGGTCGGTAGTTGATTTTCCTCATCCAGGCCTGGCGTATCCTCTGGGCCAAAGGCGGTGACGGCATCGGTGAATCGCGTCCTGGCCTCACCTAGCTCCGTGACCTCTTCTTGTATTTCACGGACGTCTGAAGTGACAACCGCTAAGCTGCTGGCTGTGTTCTCGGCGGTCTCAAGTCCATCAAACACTCGGCTGAATTTACGACGGTAGAAGTCTTGAGCTTTTACCCGTTCAGACATCCATGGGTAGGCGCGTTCACCCACAACGCCCCATTTTTTAAGCGCGTTGCCAATTTTGCCAGTGTTTTCAGCGGTCCATTCCATGACGTCCTGTGTGGTGTCGTTGATACTGCGGAGCGTCCAGATAATATTTGACCCAGCCTGAAGCACGCGATTGGCCTTTTGCCATGCAGTGCGGGTGTCTTCATAGACATCTTCACCAACTACTGATTTGATGAAATTCTCTATGCTGCCACCGACTAATTCATTGATATCCAAGGCGTTGCCGCCTTCGTCTTTGACGCCAATTGCAGCCAGAGCATTACTCACGACATAGCCCAGCGTTTCGCCAATGTCACGGCTGATCATCGCGCCATTATGGAGCACTGTGACGAGGGTCAGTAGATTAATGAGCTTATCGAGATGCGTGTTTTGCCAGGCCTTTTTAGCAAAATTTTCCATCTCCAACAACTTCGCTAAAATAGCTGCCAGCTGAGCGTTTTGAGACCCTTGTTGAAGCGCGTCTAATTTATCGTTTAGGCGTTTATCTAATTGCCCGATCACATCATCCGTGTGAGCATTAATGCCCCCATTGCATCCGCAAGAGCCTGATTTCCCTGTTTGCGGCAAATTAGTGCCAGGGTTGGTTTTCCTTTCGGGGACTAAAGGCGTTCCTGGGTTCTGCCTTAAACCTGGGGTGATGGCTAAGCCTGGAATCAGTAAATCTGTTAGTGGATTACTTTGTTCCTCTTGTATCCTTCGTAATCGTTCAATAACCGTATTTTCTTGTACTGTTTTTGCCTGCAAAGGGTCTGTACTAGGGACTGTTGCAGGTTCATTCGGTGCTACAGGGTCTAGTTCTGATGGGCTAACTTTAGACGGATTACCCGGTATATTTCTAGCGGGCGCAAATCTACGTGTAGGAGTAGGAGTCGTTGGGTTAACGGCTGGTGTTTGCGCTGGTTGGGCTATTTCAGGTATTGCTGGGTTATCAATAAAATCAGGCTCCCCAGTGGGTAATTGGGGGACACCTAGTGGCAAATCAGGTAACGCTGGGATATAGGGCTCAAAAGGAGTATTAGGTTGAGCTGTAGAGGTTGGCGAACTAGTTGGTGTAGCTGTTGGTAAAGGCAATGGGGAAGATCTTGCAGTAATCGGTGGTCTGACTGTTTGGGCAGGTACTGTACCCCCAGTATCTGGTAAACCATCCGCTGGGGTTATTTGAATATCACTGATAGTTGCGGTGTATTGAGAGCCAACGCCTGGGCATCCAGCTTGAGGTAAGCTACATCCGGCTGCAAATTCAGCTGTTGAACCGCCAGTATGTTCCCCTCTAATATTGGTTCCTTCCAGACCGATTCTAATTAATTGCCTTCTTGTATCGATTGGATCAGAAGAGTTATTAGACGTTGCCACCATTTGTTTGTAAAAACTAATGAGTGGCCCTCTTAAACGACTGGAGACAGTCCGACTAAATCTAAGTTCACCGTCTAGAAGAATCTCTGAATAGAAAGAAACATCGTACATTCTGCCTGGTTCTTGACCACCTGGTATTTCCGGAAAGTCAACAGGAACACCCACATTACTAGGGACTGCTTTACCTGCATTGTCGCTTAAAGCTTGACCGATATAATCACCTAATGAAGGACCAAAAGGACGTCCCAAACCTTCATAAATAGAATTTCCAACTAATAAGCCTAACCCTAAAGATGCACTCCCTAAACCAATCAGTGGACCAGCACCTACACTAGCAACCGGCGTTAATCCTAGGGCTCCAGCGGGTACAGCACCTGCCCCTAATGCTCCACCAGCAGCCGTTAAACTCGTTCGAACACCAGGTTTAACACCGGTTGTTCCTTTCGTATTAGGTAATAGTTGATTTCCTATTCCTCTAGCTTTAGCCGCATTAAAGGCTTGAATTGCTGATTGAGTTCTAGCACTGCCTGTAATAGCGGTACCGGCATTTCTTGAAACGTTAGTTCTAGCACTACCAAAATTACTAATATTTCTACCTGATGCTGTTGTCCCTCTAGCAGTACCCCGGGTATAGGAACTATTGTTTAATGATGCATTTCTTCTAGCGGTTTCTCCAACCGTTTCAGGTCCTCTGTAATTGGCATTAGTATTTAATTGATTCAGTCTATTACTTGCTTGATTTCTAGCGCTTACTCTGGCACTTCTAGCATTGCCGCTTTGCATATCAGGGAAATGCATTCCCCCGGTTCCTCTACTGCCATAAAAAGAACGTTCTAACGTAAATCGACTGTTTACCTGATTACTAAAGCTGGAATTACTAGAAAACGTTGTTCCGGGACTCGCACCATTTCCATATCTGAGTACGTGGCTATTTCCGTTGGTTAAAACAGTAGATCCTTGTCCAATATTTAAAGATGTTCCTTTGGGTATATTGCTAGTTGACATAAGGCACAAAAGGACAACTCAAAAAAAGAAGCCATTAGTTTAATGACTAACAGCTTCCCTTGTCATAATCTATTTGATGTAATACCCCTTACTTAGTTTGTGTTTGCACCAAATAAGTCATTTAATTGAGTGCTTAAATTATTAGGCTAGCTTACTAAACCTGTAAGTAGGAAGCTGGAATAGTACCGTCTAACTCTGGTTGTACTGCTGCCCACAAAGATGGGTATTCTGTAGACGTAAAATTAGGCTGTAGTGCAACGTTAATTCTGAAACTAGCAATATTTTGCTCTGTATAAGAACGAAATAAGGACTTATCGAATTGAAAAACATTCAATCCTTCAGCCTCCTGATATCTACGACCATTAGCCATAAACTCTAGTGTGGAGCAGGCCCAGACCGCTAACGTTTCTAGGTCAGTTAAGGCAGTATCCGGTATCTCGGCTCTTGAAATGGGGATAGCCATAATACTTGATAATAGCTTTGTACTAGTACATTGTACTCAGCACACTTATTAAATGGCCAGAACTCAGCTTTTGGTGCTTTGGGTTGAATAAATTCATGAAATTCATAATTCAATAAGTTATGGATGCACTACTAGCTTTGTTGGCGTGGGCAGTCATTGCATTTCTGTATCTACAGCGTCAGAAATGTATACGTGAAGGTCGTCCTTTTTTAGAGTCACTTCCAAAACTAAGGTTCGGAGACCAATCAAAACATCAGCGCCGCAGCGTTATCAGCAAAAACCGCGTCAAAAAGCTGACAACACAACCAGGGTGCAACGATTCAAAAAACGACCGCAACAGGGAGCTAGTTCAACTCCAGTCACCACTAGGCGTAAATCTTTACACTCACAACACCCTACTCAGCCATCGCATCAAAAAAAATCGAGCGCACAAGACCAGGTTAGTAAGCACTTGATAAAAAAGTTGAATAGTCTGACGCACCATCCAGCAACGAATAATCGACTGATTCAAAACGCTAAACAAAGAAACCCAGGCAAGCCTCTGGATTGGTGTGCGGAGCAAGCCATTTTTTAAATTGAGCGAGATAGACAATAGTTTGCATAGCTCTAAGTCTATGCAACTCATCATGCCGGTATTCACTGAAAATCCTCGTGTCGGCGGTTCAAGTCCGCCTCCTGGCATTGCCGGTATATTTATCGGTGTATGTGGTAGAGGGTCGTTGCCCGAGTGGTTAATGGGGGCGGACTGTAAATCCGCTGGCTACGCCTACGTTGGTTCGAATCCAACACGGCCCACCACATAGTCTTTTTGCCTTCATAGCTCAGCGGTAGAGCACTCCCTTGGTAAGGGAGAGGTCACGAGTTCAATTCTCGTTGAAGGCTTTACGTTCTGCGACTTTACAGATTGTAGACTGTGCTAGAGCAGTGCTAATTAATCGAGGTGCCCATGTGAAGCTTATGAGCCAAGCTTCGATTTGTGGAGTTTTCAGGCTTTTTTGCGATCGCAGAATGAATCTTCATCCAGTCCCACAGTTCAGCATCTACAAAGTACTTTTCTAGGTCCGTAAACCTATTAGCCCCTACTTCCTGACTGATGCACTTATATATGTATTCCATGCACGCAACGTGCTCTGGATTGTCCGCTAACTCCCATTGCTTATAGAACTCAATGCCTTGGTGTTTGAACCGTATATACAATTTTTTCGAACGTGTCCGGGGTCGAATACCTTTGGCCATTTACTGTGCTATTCCTGTGCAAAAACGACAGGCCACAGAACGCAAAAATTCAATGAAACCCTTGCTGTATATAGCTTATAGTCCTTGGCAAGGGAGAGGTCACGAGTTCAATTCTCGTTGAAGGCTTCTGATTTATTAGATTAAGTTTTTGTGTTTGCTTTTCAATAGGTAAAGCATAGGTTTTTCATGCCTTTTGGGGCATCTATCGCTTCAGTTGGCCATGGCACTGTATAGGTGTTCCAATTTATGAATGATCATCTGATGAAGCGTGGAACTACGTATCCACGGTGATTGTCTCTGAGTTCATTAGGCTTGAAACTTTTAGAACTTAGACACACGCTGTAGTAAATTACTCCAATTACTCCTTAGATAATCAAGCAATTTCAAGTTTGCGCTAAGGATATCAAATTTGACATCACAAGGGTTCTTAATTGCATCTATCTAGTGATCAAGAGGGTTTATAAACTCCAGTATCGGCATGATTGTTATTAGGAATCATCGTTATGTATAAGTCTTACGATGGCAATATAAAATTGCGTGCACCAGCGCTTCATATTCAAAAAGCCATGGTGTTTATCGATGGAACAAACTTCCGATACTGCCTTAATGGATCTGAAATTAAAATTATCAAACCGGTTCATTGGTTTGGAGAGATCTTTCTCGAAGGTCGCCAGTTAGTTAGAACTTTTTTCTATACATGTGAGCCGCATTTAGCATCACTTGAAAGTGAGCATGGTGAGGACATATTGCAAACTTCTAAGGTGGTTTTAGGATATGCAATACCCATAGGAGGCGGGAATTATAGTGAGAAGGGAGTAGACGTACATCTTGTCTCAGACATGGTCTATCATGCTGCCATGAAAAACTATGACTATGCTTTGATAGTGACTAGTGATCAAGAATTTGTTCCTGTTATTGAACGAGTGCAAGATCTTGGCTGTCAAGCAGGTGTCTTATCCCTTTTTCGACCGGTACCCAGAGAACTTCAGAATGTATGTGATGAAGCTTTTTCTTTGAGTAAAGAGCAGTTGATTTCTAATAATATTGGTATTGAAATGACTGCCCTCAGTGTTTGATTTATTGATAACTAAGAATTAGATAACGTTCACTATTGTCTTGAATCTGTTTCAAGCATAAGTGCCTCATATAGTAGTGAACTGGTTGAGCTTAATTTATATCTACAAGATGATTAGGCTGGCTCAAACTAGATGGGCTGGGAAATTCCATAGCATACTGCTGAATGCATATCTCCAAAGGAGAGGCTGCTCCAACAGTAGTGTGTTACACCTATAGCTGTTGCTATTCATAGCTTTCAGTCATAATTGATGTTGTGAACTATGGCGTCAAGCTATAGGTGTAATTTTCTATACGCGGCTGAGGTCGCCTTGATATGGTGCTTTTCATTTTATGACTGTGGCTAACCCACACACCATGTACTGGGCCTAGAAAAATCGAGAATTCCAAGGTGACTATATTCATTGAGGCCTCTTGTAATCTTTGAGAGGCTTGTTTCTTTATGAGAAGGCATGGGAAAAGTTTGATTAGAGGCGCGTAAATTTACACAGGGAATATGCTCATAGAAGGCGTTTCTGCATATTTCACTACCAAAGCGACAGTAAGTTTGTAAACAAATATTTCTTTGATTATTTATTGCTTGACAGGTTGACGGTTAGTTGCAACATGGTTAGAATCTCTGTAATGATAACGGGCTAGCGCCTTTGTCTTCGGCAATGATTTATGGAGGAGTGACCTATGGATATGCCAGGTCAATTAACGTTAGAGCAGCAGTTTCAACTGCAGGTTTTAAAAGAACAAGTGCGTAATCTTTCCCATGAGGATGCGCAAAACTATGTTTTAGAAGTTATGCGTCAAATGATGGTTAAAGATAATTTAGTAAAACACCTACTTAAAAATGCATAAGTCGCTATGGTAAAGCTCAGAAAGATATCCCCTCGAAGCGCAACCTCGAGGGGATATCTTTAAAGGGCTTTAGTTTTATCAGGCAAGTGCTGAAAATTTGGGATGGATTAGCCAAACGAGTAATGTTTGCTAACTGTAGCGTTGATGCGCCAGCTGCAACTCATGCCGGCTGGAAAGATGACTAGGTCACCCTTACCCATAGAAATGGGGTCGCCTTCATCTGGTGTAACGACAACGTCTCCTTCTAAGAAGTAACAGGTTTCTGTCTCGTCATAATGCCATGGAAATTCTGATGCCTCTTTTTGCCAAACAGGCCAGGAAAAAACACCCATTGTATCCAGTTCGGCTCTATCAGGCTGATGATTGACTTGGATATTGCTCATGCTGTGTGCTGCTGACAGTCGATGCTTATTCACCAGCGCCCCACCATGCTAATGCGTAAGGTTGAGCGACTTCGAAAGTAGCTTGTTGCTCATAAACGACTCTTAATTTATACTGGCCGGTCTGGGGGATTTTATAAAAGATGTGCTCGAGGCTATCTACCTCACTGACTGAAGACCAAATGCTTTTGTCTATATCGTCCTCGTCAGCAGGCATCAAGTAGAGGTTTAAGTTATTCAGTTCCTGACTGTTAAAGCTTTCTCCGATGTCATATAAGCCATTATCATTACCATCTACCAGTGCAACCTGACGCTCCCATGTCAGAGTTGCAGCAAAGTAACTACCCTCCCTGAGCGGACTGTCAATCACGTAGTCTGTGTAGATGCTTTCTTGACTAGTATCGTTGCCAGAAGCTAAGGGTAGCGAGTTGTAGTCCCAGCCTCTAATCGTTACATTTCCAGGGGCCCATTGACCAGCATCAAATTGCTCGTAAGCTCTGAAAGCGTTTAATTGGCCAGTGCCTAGTTCTCTATGTAGAGGTACCTGTGGATCGCGATAAGCATCTGATTCGATCCAAGTCAGATTTGACTCATCCAGTAAGGTTTTTCCCATGCCTAGATTTTGGCCATTCCCTTCATCCATTAATTTATCGGCAGCATTCAGCAATACAGCTTTCATTACCATGGGCTCACGAGTATCCAAGCTCCAGCTTGCTGTACGAATTTGTCGATCACCCCATTCTTGCAAGAGGGCAACAGTCGCTGCTACGTGAGGGGCTGCGAAGCTGGAACCGCTACTAAGAATTTCCTGGCCATTAGGGTTCAACATCCTAATGGCGTCTCCAGGGGCCACTAAATTAATCGAACGTCGGGGACCAACATTAGACTCTGGTGTCGGCGTTCCCCGAGGGCTAAATGTAGGCTCACTACCAGCATTAGCGTAGTCAATTTTGACAAAACGTCCGTCTACTTGAGTTGAGTAAGCGACATTGATGCCATTGAAATTGTCGGTAGGAATTGGGATGCCACCGCCACCCTGATTACCAGCAATAACATATAGTGTTTTGTGGGTAATACTTGACCAGTCAATACACTGTGTCAGTAGAGCATTGCCATCAAGTGTGGCATTAGGGCGAGGATCGGTGGCTAAAGGTTCGCCGAAGCTGAAATTAATGACTCGGACATCATTACTATTGCGCAGGGCAATATGCTGTGTGGTTATACATTCTTGAGGTTGGCCACTAATTTCGCCTTCCAGGGGTCCAATAGAGGCGGAAAATAAAGTCGCATCGGGTGCTACACCGACTAATCGCTTGTCTCGACTAATCATGACACTGGCAACATGATTAGCATGATTGTCGACAAACTCATCTGCTGTGGCAGAACCATCAAGCTGTAAAACCTGGTTTACTGTGACGGGACTATTAGGAATCGCAAGCTTATCTAAGCCGAAAAGTCCAGGGCGTCCCCCCTCAACTTGACCAATTGCAATTTTTTTACCGGTTAGATTGTAAGGAGCCAAATGTAAGCGGCGAGCATCGATACCGTCTGCTCCCACTGATACCGAAAGGGCTAAGGCTGGCAAGCCACTGGCAAGGCCTGTAAATAGAAGCAGGGGAAGTAGAAGACGTTTAACCTCATTGCGATCGCTAGAGGAAGACCGAACCAAAAGTTTCTGAAAAATTCCCATGAAGACTCCCGTAAATACACATTCGGTGATGAATAGCATCAGCTAAAGCAGTTTGTAACGATTTTGATACTAAGTTTTTGTTACGATAGTGACCATTATGGTGATTACAAGAGGCGGGTTCCCCATGACACAATCGAAAAAATCTGTTGTTATTTCTCCATCTATTCTATCGGCTGATTTTAGTCGCTTGGGCGATGAAATTCGTGCAGCAGATGAAGCTGGTGCAGATTGGATTCATGTAGACGTGATGGACGGTCGTTTTGTACCTAATATCACCATTGGCCCATTAATTGTCGAGGCTATTCGACCCATGACTACGAAGCCTCTCGATGTTCACCTGATGATTGTTGAGCCTGAGAAGTATATCGAAGGTTTTGCTAAAGCTGGAGCAGATATTATTTCTGTACATGCTGAGCATAATGCTTCACCTCATTTGCATAGCACTCTTAGCAGTATTCGAAATTTAGGTAAGCAAGCTGGTGTCGTGCTGAACCCGTCTACACCTTTGGACCTAATCGAGTATGTTTTAGAGCTATGTGATCTGGTCTTGATTATGAGTGTAAACCCTGGATTTGGGGGGCAAAAGTTTATTCCTGAAGTGTTACCTAAGATTCGTAAACTCCGTCAGATGTGTGATGAGCGTGGTTTGGACCCATGGATTGAGGTTGATGGTGGTTTGAAAGCCCATAATACTTGGCAAGTGTTGGAAGCAGGAGCGAATGCTATCGTAGCTGGTTCTGCTGTGTTTAAGGCTCCAGACTATGCTGAAGCGATTAACAGCATTCGTAACAGTAAGCGTCCGACTCCAGAACTGGCTGCAGTGTAGATCTAAAATGCAGTCTCTAAGAGGTGATTTTTCTCCACAAGAGACATAAAAGGTCTAAGCAAGATGTGATTGAAAAGTGTTGACGCTAGTTCGATGCTCTAGTTTGTAGCCTAGGCCGCACTCGTGGCCTAGGCTTTAGATTATATTTATGGTCGTGATTGGCGTCCTGATAGGGGGATGACTAGCTTATAAAGGCCTGGTAAACCCTTTGCATTTGGGCTAAAAATGTTTCTAAGGGAAATCACGGATGGTTTCTGGTGAAACTAGCAAAGTTTTTGGGGGGTTTGGCAGATATTTTCCAGAGTTATGCTCAACAAAATACTCTGAATGTCTTGTCAAACCTTACGTACAGAGATAGACGAGAGGCCTCTGCTGAGAATTCTCAGTATATTTCCTGGTGCTTTTGTCGGTGATCGTGCTCAGTTTAAAGAATTGATGTGACGAGAGCATAATTACTCACGGGGTGACACCCTTTCCCTAATAATTGAAATACGGTATCTCACGGATGTGAGTCCGTAGCAGACCCTCTAGATTGGGTTATGTAAAACAACTGACTGTGTGTTTTATTTTATACCTGTTCTTGGTCGCTGGGGTGCGAAGCTGTCTCTCTGGATTTGTGGGTGAATCTTTTTATGGCTATTCAATCGGTGGAAGAAATGGTTGCCAAGATCTTTGCAACTCGCCGTATCACACGCGCTGATCAGAGCGTTTTGATGGCAATGTTTGCTGGCAACAATATTAGTGCTAACGACAAAATGTTAATTAATCAGATTTACGATGCCTTAAATCAAGGGCGTTTACGTGTGGTTGAGTAGTATTTGTCGTTTTGGCAGATGTCTTTTCTGCTTAAGATAGGGGGCTACTGCCCCCTATGCCCTTCCTTGTTCAATAGGAAGCTATTCCTTTTGTAGAAGCTCTGAGAAGGCAAGATCTTCGGCAGCGAGTACAAAAATGGTTGGTGGCATGTCTACGGTCTTTTGCTGTAAGGATGTGTAGTATTCTTCAAAACCGTCGTTTGGTGTTGCTAGTCCCATGAGGACTAGATCTGCTGTAGCAGATGATTTTCTAAGAATAGTGTCAAATGGACGACCTTCAGCAACGATGATGTTGGATTGAGCCCCAATGCTTAATGTTTCGATGAGCTTATTTAGATTGGTTTGAGCAGCTTGCGCTGCAGCTTTGTTAGAGACAACAAGCTTTAAATAAATATCTGCTGACCGCCATCGAATTCCCGTGCGTAACAGATAAGCCAAAATTAACATTAGTCCTCCGTTCGATTGTAATCCACCCCACCAAACATCAATACGTTGGGGAAACTGGGGCATGTGGCTAGGAGGATTTCTGAGGATAACGATATTTCGTTTTGCTTGGTGACACTTGCTTATGATTTGGCAATAACGTTCGCGCGCCTCTGGATCATTGGTTTCAGTGTCTCCTAAAAGGACAGTGTTCGGGATTAAAGGTCCAATGCCATAGGTGTCGATAAGTTGTTGCGCTCCAGTAGATGTATCTGTGGCTTCAATGAGCTTGACAAAAGCATGAATGCCCCGCTTCTCCAGGTAATCACGGATAGTACCTCTGATCTTTTCCTGTTGATTTAAATTTCGAGCACCCGTTGGTAGGATGCTAGCTAGCGTAATTAATCCGCGATTGTGGGTGAAGTCTGTAGCGAGCTCAATCAAGTGCCAGCGTTTAGTGGGGGCTCCAGAGAGAACGAGTAGGTGAGGTCTCCAGTTTTTAGGATCGGCACTATCCGCGATGTTATTCAGACCAGCGCGTACTAGCGATAACCAAATGCCTTGTCGAACATCTCCCCAAGTTGTCCGAATTTCACGTCGCTCTAACCACAGATAGATGCTCAGTACAATAACAGCGGCGGCCACTGTGGCTGCCGGGTTAATTAGGAACATGATGGCAATACAGCCTAATGCTCCAAGGATGGAAATATACCAAGGGATGCGGAATGTTGGCCGAAATGAAGGGCTTTGAAGAAATCCTTCGATGCCAGCAGCGACGTTAAGCACCATGTAGGTGGTTAGAAAAAACATGGTGAGTACAGGGGCAATGGCATCTAAATCTCCAATGCATACTACTGCTAAGACTACGCCCAGGGTAAACAACGTTCCCAGTCTGGGTTCGTCAGTAGGGCCATGGCCGTTACCGAGCCAGCGCAGGCGTTTTGGTAAAATATTGTCCCGAGCTAAAGCCTGCAAAACTCGAGGTGCACCCAAAATGCTGCCCAGGGCACTGGATAGGGTAGCACCCCATACCCCTAGGAGGATGGCATCTCCCCAAAAGGCTATTTTGCGCATGATCAGGGGGTCGCTAATCAGGCTGGCAGCATCAGCACGGTTGCTCAATAATAGAGGGATGCTCATATAAATTACATAGCCGACTCCCACAGCTGCCAGGGTGCCCATGGGAATAGACTTTTTGGGATCTTTGAGATCACCTGACATATTGACCCCAGACATAATGCCGGTTACTGCTGGAAAAAATACAGCTAATACGGCCCAAAAACTTGCACTACCTGGTTGTTCTGAGGTGGGTATATCAGTGGTTGGTACCGTGCTACCAAAGACTAGACTGATTAGGGACAGGATGATGGCTGCCATAATCACATACTGAGCCTTAATTGCGATATCTGCTGATTTGAGAGCTAGGGCTGTAACTGCGATAGTGGTGACTAGAGCCATCACGGTAATTGTGATGGGTAGGTTAGGAAAGGCACTATTTACGCTTTCTGCAAAACCAATGGTGTAGAGAGCGACTGAAAATGCCTGAGCGAAATAAAGAGGAATGCCCACGGCACCGCCAGTTTCAATGCCGAGGGAGCGGCTAATCATGTAGTATGCGCCGCCAGCTCTAACTACTTGATCGGTTGCGATCGCACTAATAGAAAGTCCTGTAATAAATGTAATTGCGGTTGAAATAGTAACAATCAATAGAGTTTTGACTAATCCCATTTGGCCTACAACCCAGCCAAAACGGAGGTACATGATCACCCCCAAAATGGTCAAAATAGATGGGGTAAAGACACCACCGAAGGTGCCTAGGCCAGCAGATCTAGAGTCAATAACTTTGGCAGACGATTCAGAGGAACGCGACGTCATGGGTGGGAAATCAGTAGATCACCTTAATTTAGCGGTCAATGGTACAGGTATGCCACCGAAATGAGAGGATGCCCAAACCGTATCAAAATGTTTTGAGAATCCCCAACAATCCTGAAAAACGTGGCTTGTTAGGGTTGGTTTAGGTAACAAATGGCACGTCTGCACCTCAGCCTTATAAATAACTGAAATTAGAGAGAGGCACCTTAGCACTAAACCGGTTTTCGAGACCTACTTTATGCTGGATTTTCAACATCAAGCTGGGTGGACTTAGTGTTGTTGGAGTAAGCAGCAACGTTAGCAGCTCTATGAGCTAATGCTCTTAAGGTGGAACTAGCATGCCCTGGTCAGAGATAAGTCATATCACGAGCCAAGCAAGTGGCAATACTGACGCATTCCTAACCCAATGTTTGGGGCCATATAGCTTGGTGCACATATTCATCACTTCACTAACTTACTTGTGCTGATTTGAGTGAATATGGTCGGCCAAGGTGACATCAGAGGCATCTTAGAAATTACTTGGATGCTCTCATCACTAGTAGAGTGCCAACGGCAAGCCCTAAGAAGGGAGGTAGCCATGCTGCGGCAACTGGGTTTAAGGTACCTACTTTGCCAAGTGCATCAGCAATAAAGCCTAAGAGATAATAGCCAAAAATAATGACGATACTGATGCCGAAGCTAGTTGCTTTGCCTGTCCGTTGGGGGCGAATACCCACTGCAGATCCAACAATCCCAAATACAATGCAGACAAATGGCAGCGCATACCGTTGGTATAAACGTAGCTCCCAAATGCGAATTCTCCGATCGTCTCCAGACTTGCGGACAATTTGATTAAGATGCTGCCTCGTTTCGGCAATGTTCATTTCATCATCGTCTTTGCCACGAGAAGCTAAATCTAAAGGAGTACGGGGTAGAGCCAGCTCTTGCTGCTCAAACTTTACAATATGACCGAAGGACCCATCTGGGGAAATGGCATAAATGGTGCCATTAAAGAAGGTCCAAACGTTGTCCGTAAAATTCCACGTGGCAGTCTCTGCACTGACTACCTGTTCTAGGCCAGCTTGGGAAAAATCGAGGATGGTTAAACCCTGCATTTCTTCCCCATTGAAGCGACGAGCGTAGAATAATCTTCCTAGTTCTTTACCACTGCCATCCGCTGCCTTTTGGTACTCCTTATACATGATATTGCGTTCCCGGAAGGGCGGCTTTTCGGAGTTGAAGGCTTGCTCCAACATTACTTTGGCCCGATAATTAGCGGCAGGAGTAATGACCTCATTAAACACAAAGGTCAGGCCTGTGATCAGAATACTCAGGGCTAGGGCGGGTGCTATAATTCGGCGAACACTCACACCACAGCCACGCAACGCGGTCAGCTCGCTGTCACTAGAAAACCGACTGTAGGTCATCATGGTTGCTAGCAGTGTCGACATCGGAAATGCCAACACTACAAATTCAGGCATCTTTAAAACAAAAACCTGCATGGCCAAACCAACTTCCAGGCCTGATTCAGTGACTCTACGAATTAGATCGAATAGGGCCCCTACAGATACTAAAATTGACGAAAAGGCTCCCACACCAAATAGAAAAGGTAATGTAAGCTCCTTAGCAATGTATCGATCCATGATCGAGATCGACAGAAATGGCCACCGAGGAAAACCTGAACTAGGAGCATTGGGTTGGGATGTGGTAGCCATAAACAGATGGTCACTATCGGTGGGGTGGGTGCAAAAGAAACCCAAGGAACAAGTTAACAATCAAAGTTATCTTGCTCTTTAGGGTTTAGGGGGTAAATCACAGTTTAAAGTCGTCGCCTAGGTAGTGTTCACGTACCAGGGGATTATTGGCAAGGTCTTCAGCACTACCGTAGGCCAATATGCGACCGTCGCTCATTATGTAAGCTCGATCAATAATACGCAGTGTCTCGCGAACATTATGATCGGTGATGAGAATGCCCATCTTGCGATCGCGAAGCTGAGACACAATATGCTGGATTTCAGAAACAGCGATTGGATCCACACCAGCGAAGGGTTCATCAAGAAATAGGAACGTTGGTCCTTCTTGGCCAGAAGCAATCGCACGAGCCAATTCCGTACGGCGGCGCTCACCACCAGATACTTGAATGCCCAGAGTGTTAGCTACTTTTTCCAATCGAAATTCCCGCATTAATTTTGCTAAGCGCTCAGGCCGTTCTCGTCGAGGAACATGAGTTTGCTCCATCACCAGGCGAATATTATCTTCGACTGTAAGGTTCCGAAAAATGCTAGCTTCCTGTGCCAGGTAGCCAATGCCTAAACGAGCTCGCTCATGGATTGAAAGGGCCGTGATTTCTCGTTCGTTCAAGCGTACGGCACCCTGATCAGGGTGCTCTAACCCAGTGGCCATATAAAAGGTGGTTGTCTTACCAGCTCCATTGGGGCCTAACAAACCAACAATTTCGCCCTGGGCTACTGTCAGACTCACACCACGAACAACTGTGCGCTTACCGTAAGCCTTATGAACATTTTCCAGGGCAAGTACAGTGTCTGGTTTGGTCAACCTATTCGATGTGGGATTAGCAGCAGGAGACAGCATTTATTCGTTAGTGGGGATCGCAAACTCAGGCAGTTCCTCAGGAAGTGCTGGGAGAGGTGTGGATGATGGTTCTTCGGGCTGAGGTGCCGCGGCAGGTTCTTCAGTCGGTTCAGGGAGAACATATATTGATTCCACCTGACTATTGTCGCTAGGCGTTGCCACAAAGCGTCCCTCATCGATTAAATAGGTAACAACTTCAGCCTGTAGGGTGTTAGCCTCCTGCTGTACAAATACATTACCCGTCAGTATGATGCGTCGCTCACGACTGTAATATTGCGCCTGAGCCGATGTCGCATAAATTGCCTCTTCAGGGTAGTCAATCTTGACGTTGCCGCGAGCAGTAATAATGCCCGTATTAGCATCAGCTTCTTGAACATCAGCTCGCAGCTTGATAGAGCCTCCGGATTGGGCCTGAGAAGGGGTAATCCAATAGTTAGCGGCCACTATGATGCCAAACACTACAGTGCTGGCAATCTGAAACGGTTTTGGAAAAGGGAAACGAAAAATGTGTTCTCGCATTACAACCATAGCTTGCCTTCTGCTATTGCCCATTCCTAATCTAAACGTTGATAACGTCACAGTTTTTAGTCTTAGCCCAGTTGTATGACTGGTTTCATAAGCTAGGTCTTAATTGTTGCTTATTTTGTCAAGCACACCTAATTCAATAGTTTATTTCATACTGTCAATTACAAATTCCCTAAACATGGGGAACGACTTAGCTAGAGGTTCCTTCATAAATAAAGTGGGATGATTTTGTGCTCAGCACCACAGTTTTGTAATCTCAAGGGGACGCCTCAAGCCATTATCTTCATGCCAGTTGAATTTTGGGTGTTACTAGTCTATCTTCACGGTCAAGCCCATGATTTTCTGTCGCTAGCTGTCTACTCAATAAACAGGCTAGCTTTTGGACTTCATTAGGCCCGGTTTCTTGTAAAACAGTGAGCCAATCTATTGCTTGGTCTACTAGAGCAGTAACGTTAATGCCACCGTGGACTTCCCCGTAGGCATTCAATCGGTTACTGCCTTCTCCTAGTAAAATAGCGGCCCCTCTCCAGTTGCTGTTGGACAGATGATAAAGCCCAACAGCAATTTGAAGAATGCCCTGATAGAACGCTTGATCACTTGGACTGGCCTCCAGCCAAATGGCTTCTAGCGTATCGTGGCAGGCGTAGTAGTCTCCCTGATTAAATTGCTCAACTCCTACCCAAAATTCTGCAGGTTGATCACTAGTGCTTGAAGAGTTACCGGAACCAATCATGGGCAGACTACAGCAATCTTTAATCTATACAAACTTACAGATGTTATTCTCCACTTTGAGTGTGCGTTGTTTGGAGTGTCAAGTATGGTAGTGTCTTTTCCTGAGTCTCAACCGGCTAACTTTGGTACAGGTTGGCAGCCATTAGATTTGCCAACCACACCACTATTTGGAACTGATGGAATTCGTAGTCGAGCGGGGGAGCTCTTAACAGCTCCTTTAGCCTTACAAGTTGGATTTTGGGCAGGGCAAATTCTGCGTCAGCAGCAGCCAGGGGCGATCATTCTAGGGCAAGATTCCCGTAATTCTAGTCCAATGATTGCAGCAGCTTTAGCGGCAGGATTAACTTCAGCAGGTCTTGAAGTTTGGGATATGGGGTTATGTCCGACTGCTGCAGTGGCCTATATGGCAGGCGATATGGGTGTGTCTGGTGGCATTATGATCTCAGCAAGTCATAACCCGCCTGCAGACAATGGCATCAAGTTTTTTGGGGCAAATGGCACCAAGTTAGAAAAGGTGATACAGGCGAAGATTGAACAATCCCTGCGTCAAGGGTCTTGTACTAGTGCTTTTAATCCTGGTAATCAATGGGGCAAAACCTATCAACGACCTGAACTTGTGAAACGCTATGTTGACTCTCTACATCAACCATTTTTAGGTCAGCGCTATTTGGGCGGTATGCGTATTGTTTTAGATTTAGCTTGGGGTGCAGCTGCCTGTGTAGCCCAGTCAGTATTTGAAGCGACCGGAGCAGAAGTGGTTGTAATTCACGGTCGTCCGGATGGCAATCGCATTAATGTTAACTGTGGGTCGACTCACCTGGAGCCCCTCAAAGCAGCTGTGAGTGAACATGGTGCTGACATCGGCTTTGCCTTTGATGGCGATGCTGATCGAGTCATGGCTGTAGATAGCCATGGTCGTGTTGTCAATGGTGACTACATCTTGTATTTCTGGGGGCAGACCTTAAGACAGCAAGGACAGCTTCCTGACGATACTATTATTTCGACTGTGATGGCTAACCTTGGCTTTGAACGTGCCTGGGAGCGGTTAGGTGGCAAATTGGTCCGCACTAAAGTGGGTGATCAATATGTACATGCAGAAATGGTTGCGCGCGGTGTCATGCTTGGCGGTGAGCAGTCTGGGCATATTCTCTGTCATCACTACAGTTTGACTGGGGATGGTATTCTTACTGCCCTGCACCTAGCTGATTGGCTGAAGCGAGCCGAATGCTGTTTGCCTGACTTAATTGATCAGAGTTTTGATCCGTATCCTCAACGATTGAAAAATGTTAAGGTCATCAGCCGTGAGAAACGTCGCCAATGGGCAGCGTGTGAGCCTGTACAACGGGCAATCGCTAAAGCTGAGGCTGCTATGGGTGATCAAGGTCGAATTCTAGTCAGGGCATCGGGAACAGAGCCAGTGATTCGTGTAATGGTAGAAGCGGCTCATTCCGATCTTGTTGATCATTGGACTGATGCCTTAGCGGATGTTGTAGAGGTCCACTTAGCGGGTTAATCTGTACCCAATTGATTGAGAGAATTGCTTTTGTGTCCTAATCGGGAGCTTACGGTTCGATCAAACTAACGCTCAATATGGCTAAGCATGTCTGCCATATTGAGCGTTAGTTTGATCAATCATTTTTGGTGCTAAAAGATATCTTTTGTGGCTTGCGTCTGGCTGTGTCGGTATGACATCATAGATCCCCTGTGTCAATAATTGCTAGCTAGCACCATCAATCATGGCTAAAGGCGTTCGCATTATCATTACGTTAGAGTGCACGGAGTGTCGTAGTAACCCTAATAAGCGTTCTAAGGGGGTTTCCCGCTATACCACTCAAAAAAATCGTCGGAATACAACCGGTCGACTAGAGCTGAAAAAGTTTTGCACCCATTGCAACACTCACACTGTTCACAAAGAAATTAAGTAGAGATCATCATGGCCTATTTTCGCCGTCGGGTATCACCCATTAAGCCCGAGGAAAAGATCGACTATAAAGATGTTGATCTTTTGCGCAAGTTTATTACGGAGCGGGGCAAAATCTTGCCACGTCGAATTACAGGGTTGACTGCAAAGCAGCAGCGGGATCTAACTGTTGCTATCAAGCGTGCACGTATACTGGCACTGCTACCCTACGTTAATCGCGAAGGTTAGTGCTTGATGAGATGCTGGCCATTAAGTCAGCAGCATGTAGGTTCTTGGTTATCAGCAACTCGTATAGTCGGCTTTAGGTAAAGCGGGTTATATGTAAATTGTTGGACTACTGTAAAACCAACAGTGAAACCATACGGTAAGGATCTAGGTTGGTGGAAAAGGGAGCGCTGATCGAGTTTAAGGTGCAGGGAAACCCTCGATTGGGGGTGGCCGATCGCCCAGAAGGTAAGAAGAATTGGGTGGTGATTGATGGTAATGGCCAATCCCATGTCTTGCATCCTCGTCAGATCACCTACATCGTTGTTGAAAACGGTGATTATGAGCCTTCGGATATTGCTGCTTTTATGGCTGAAGCTGAGCCCAATATTGAGCCAGATAGCTTAGAAGTTGCCTGGGAGTTTTTGCAAGAAGCTGGGGAGGCTACCGACCCAGCTTCTTTGGCTTTGTTATTGTTTTCAGAGCAATCACCGCCACTGCGTTATGCGGCCTACTGTCTGCTGAGTAGTGACAAAGTTTTTTTTAAGCGTAAAGGCGATCGATATGAACCTCGTTCGGTGAAGCAAGTTGATGAGGTTCGACATCAGCAGGCTCGTGAGGTCGCTCGGAAATTAGAGTGGGAAGGATTTTTATCTCGTTCAAAGCAAGCTCTTGGCATACGGAGGTCTGAGGGAGCTGATCAGCAAGATTCTTTGTCTTCTATAGAATGGGAAAAGACCGATAGACAGCGTCTAGATCTGTTAGAGCGCTATGCAACTTTGGGAGAAGATTGCTCACAAAAAGTAGCGGCACAAGAAATCTTAACGGCTCTTGACTATAAAACAGCAGCTGAAGATGCTTTTCAGCTACTGGTCGATTTGGGCCTGTGGGGCCTTCATGAAAACCTAGCGCTGCGGCGTAGTCAGATTCCTATCCAAATTCCCGATGAGGTTAGTGCCATGGTGCAGAAGCGTATTGATAATCCGCCACCTGATGCCGATGCTGACCGATTAGATTTAACTCATCTCAAGGTTTACACCATTGATGATGAAAGTACCCGTGAAATAGATGATGGTCTTAGCCTAGAGAGTGTTGGCGATGGACGTAAGCGGATTTGGGTGCACATTGCAGATCCTACTCGTTGGTTGCTGCCCGGAGATGATATTGATTTAGAAGCACGCCGTCGCTGTACAACTGTTTATTTGCCAACGGGGATGATTCCTATGTTCCCAGAGGCTTTAGCGACTGGTCCGATGAGCCTGCGTCAGGGGGAAATTTGCTGTGCCCTAAGTTTTGGCATTGTGCTGGATGAAACCGGGGCTGTTGAAGAATATGCTATCAAGGCGAGTCGGATTAAGCCCACTTATCGGCTTACCTATGACGATGTTGATGAGATGCTTGAGTTGGGACTCAAGGCTGAGCCTGAGCTGAATGAGATTGCTGAGTCTGCTAAGCGACGGCGACAGTGGCGTAAGTCTCAGGGGGCGATTTCCATCAATATGCCAGAGTCATCAATCAAAGTGATTGACGAAGAGATCACAATTGATGTGTTGGAAAACTCGCAGTCACGTCAAACTGTTGCAGAAATGATGATTCTGGCTGGAGAAGTGGCGGCTCGGTATGGTGAGGCCCATGCACTAGCTATTCCATTCCGTAGCCAACCTGAACCCGAGTTACCTTCTGATAATGAACTATTGCAGTTACCTTCGGGCTGGGTGCGTGACTCTGCAATTCGTCGCTGTATGCCCCGCAGTGAGATGGGTATCAGTCCTGCTCGTCATGCAACTTTAGGGTTGGATTATTACAGTCAGGTAACATCACCCATTCGTCGCTATACGGATCTGTTGGTCCATTTTCAACTGAAAGCTCATTTGAGAGGAGAAACGTTGCCTTTCTCTCCCGCAGAAATGACAGAGCTAACACAGGGGGTATCTACTGCTGCCTATGAGGCGGTGACCGTAGAACGCCAGACTAAACGCTATTGGGCGTTGGAGTTCTTACGGCGTGAGGGCAAGCACGCATGGTCAGTCATGTTGTTGCGATGGCTGCGAGAACATGAAAGTCTTGGACTGGTCATCATTGAAGATCTGGGACTGGAGTTGGCGATGCGGTTTGAAAGCATGCCAGCTCTGGGGGAACGTTTTGATGTTCGGGTTGTCCATGCCAATCCACGACAGGACTTTATTCGGCTTGAAGTGGTGCCAGATGAAGTGTTGACAGGCGAAGCTGTGGCATGACGGTGCAACCTTTTCTGCACACCACACCTGACGATGTGTTACTAGATACGGTTGAACAACAGGTTCTGATTCCGTTAGAGGATGGTCGTATACAGCAGTTTCGGTTGGTGCTACCCACTAGTATTGATGCCTTATTAGATCATCCGGCTACCTATAAAGCTTTTGCTCAAGATGAATACATGCCCTACTGGGCAGAGCTGTGGCCGTCGGCGTTGATGTTGGGCCAGGCACTTGGCCAGCATGTTTGGCCTGCTGATACTCGGGTTTTAGAGGTGGGTTGTGGGTTGGGATTATCAGGCCTAGTGGCGTTGGCGCTGGGTATGGAGGTAATCTTTACTGACTATGATGTCGCTGCCTTAGACTTTGCGGCTCGAAATGCTCGACTCAACGGATTTGAACAGTTTCATACGATGCCGTTGGACTGGCGCTGTCCGCCGGAAGGATTACGGGTTCCCTTGATGTTGGCTGCCGACGTTATCTACGAAGTGCGTAATATTAGTCCATTAATACGACTGATGAAAGTCGTTTTGGAGCCTGGGGGGGAGTGTTGGCTTTCTGATCCGGATCGTCCCCACAAGAAAGAGTTTCAATCAGCGTTGATGTCTGATGGATTTGAGTTTGAGGTGAGGCCGATAACGCTAGAACGATCTAATCAGCCGACTGTGCAGGGAACTGTGTATCGGATTTGGGCCTCAGGAAAACAGACTGCTTAATGGATGGTTGCGCCTTGCGATCGCAACCAGTCTTGATCACGTTTTAATAGCCCTATGGGTTGACAAAAATGAGTCCCTTGTACAGAGGCCTGCTGCCAGTTAATGTCTCGCAGATAACATTGACGGATGACGGCATTATCTAGGGTGGCATTTTGCAAGTTTGCCTCTGAGAGATTGCTTTCCGTCAGCGTTGCATGGACCATAACAGCCTGTTGTAAGTTGGCAGACGTCAGATTGACATGGCTGAGATTGGCCCTGGTTAAATTAACCTGTTCAAGGGTTGCAGCTTCACCATTAGCACCTATCAATGTGGCCTGATTAAGGTTAGACCGAGTTAACACCGCTTGGGTGAAATCAGCATGGTTCAGGTTTGCTTGTCGTAGGTCACATCCTTGAATCTGAGCCATATATAACTGAGCGTAACTACCGTCGATGCCGTAGAGTTCGGCCCCATTGGCATTGACCTGCTTCATACAAGCCCGATGAAAATTGGCATTGACCAAGCTAGCCCTTCGCAACATGGCATGGCTCAAATCAGCTTCGGTGAAATTAGCTTTGTAAAGTTCCGCTTCAGTAAGATTGGCACCCGCTAAATTAGCGTGGGATAAGGTTGCTTGTTCAAGGGTGGCGAACATTAAAACTGCGCCCAACAAGTTAGCCCGTCTGAGACTCGTAGCGGTCAAGTTGGCAGATGTCAAAATAGCTCCGCTCAAGTTGACATCTGACATTTGCGCATCGATCAGCTGTGTCCGCTCCAGATTTGCTCCACTTAAATCTGCTCGTGTAAAATCCACTCGCTCCAGATTTTCACAGCTTAAATCGGCCCCCCTTAATTTGACACCAGCTCTGCTCAATTGGCTTGCTGGGGGATAGTATCTAGGTATAACTAATTCAGTTGGAATTGCTACTGGGGTATCACCCCATCCATCGGCCATAGTGCCCGTTCATTTGAGGGATGTAGCCATAAGGCCACCGTTCTCTTTCGAGTTTTTAGATATCTAACGTGGATATCTAAATAATTTTGACCATATTTTATTGGTCTATGTCACTGAGACGGACGTCGTCTTTATGCAAAATTTTTACACGAATGTCAGTTGATTGATGCCTTCAAAAGGCTTTGCTGAAACCTTGTGAGCTTTATCCACTAGTATTTTTCTCTATTGAAAGCAGCTCTAAAAAAACTATCAGTGTTTTGAGGTAGATCTGGCTAAATTCACAAGAATCATATGTTTCATATTAAGGGTAGATTGATTGCAAACTGCTGAACACATGCTTCCAAAGGAGAGGCTGTGTCAAGCTACACTGACAAAATGCGGTGCTTTTCCACATTTCCAAGGTGGTTTTCCATAGGTTTTGACTAGGGCGTCTGTGCTTTATAGGGCATCTAGCAGTCTCGATCAAGTTGTTGACCATCAGGCATGATGGTGCGACACAGGTGTGCTCCTTCCAGGTCTTCAATATGTATTTCTGCCCACCACAGTTCTGCTTCGCGTAAATCCGCATCCCACCACTGGGCTTCCCACAGTTCTGCATTGCGTAGGTTGGCCCCTTGCAGATTGCTACCTTGAAGATTGGCTCCTCGCAGATTGGCATGTTGTAAATTCGCAGCTCTTAAGTCAGCTCCTTGAAGATTGGCTCCCCTAAGATTTGCCTGCTGTAGATTGGCCATGCTGAGATTACAGTGACTTAAATCTGCATAGGGGAGTTCGATTTTAGCAAGGTTGGCATTAGAGGCTTCCAAACCCTGAAGCGATAATCCATCCCGGTGTAAATCTTCCAAGGCTTTATACCGTGCATAGCTGACAGCCATTTTGGCGGAAGCCGCCATGTCAACCACTTGCCAAGCTTCGTAATGACGTTGCGCCCGACGTTCAGGTGCTCCTTTGATATAGAGAATTACGGCAATCACAGCGGCAATAGATTCGACATCGCTGAGCAGGGTGCTGATCATGGCCCAATGCTGTTCCTCTATTTTGAAGGGCAGCCCATCCTGAATTGTGGGGGTAGCTGCAAGAATTTTGAGGGCTAGCAATACAATAACTGCCAAGGATGCCACTACCCATGTCGGTACTGATTGCATCCAGCGTTCAATTGGGTGGGTCGGTCGAGTTGCTCTCCATTTCATAGGGTGATTTTACAGTTTGCCGAGCTCTAGCACGCCTCTTTTAGGTGGAGAAAACTGGTACAGGCTGGATGGATGCGAAATCGTTCAATATTTTCGAGATTAATGGTAGGTAGCTCGTAGTGGCCCAGGTAAGCAGCGGCTAGGCTCGTGCGGCGGTTGGTGTGACGAGGTACCCACGCTTTGAGAAAACCAATTTTCCAGAGGATTTGTTTAAGCTCCAAATAATCCATGTCGAGGACCCAGGAGGATGCTTGCTCAACGTCATATTCACCACAGACGATGGCCAAAAGCAGATAGTCCAATTCCTCTTTGTTATAGTGACTGCGTTTGCCACGGAAAACTTCAAACACATCTAACAGGTAGGGATATTGAAACCGATATTCCGAAGCGAGGTCACGGGTTTTTTGTTCAGAATAGGATTCTTCGGCAGCTGCGATCGCAACCTCATCAATCCGTCGTCCTGCCAGGGAGTATTCAATGCGTTCAGCACAAAGCTTACAAAACTGTAGAAGCTCACGGGGACGTAGCTGAGTGCGATCAATAATATAGTCTAGAGTTTCCGTCCCACTCGCCTGCATTTGAGCCACAAATATTGACTGCCAAAGTTTTTGTGCATTGAGCTGAGCAGCTTGGGGGAACGAATGAACAATGCGGCGACCAATCAGTTCGAGCAGCTCGTTTTTGCCCCAACGAATGACCTCCACATCTTCGCGAATTTTCTGAGCATCTTCATAGATTTGAGGAATGTTATCGAATAACTCCTGTCGGATAGAAATGTACACTCGCAAATTAGGACTAATCAGATTGAGTTTTTGTGTAGCTTGAAATAAGCCAGCAATAAAAAATTTGGCATCCTCTGAATTGTCCCAACCCTTATCTAGTTCATCGATTAAAATCTTAATCTTGGTATTTTTCAGTACAGCTTGCAGACTGGGTAACAACGTTTTCATTTCATCCAGACTGTAGAGTGCTTGTAAGTCTTGGCTGCGAAGACCGCCGGTTGCCGTACTTGTTTTGACTTGCTCAATACGCTTAAGGTAATTGACAAGCGTAATAATGGAGCTAGTTTGTTGAGATAACTTTTGGTTAGATACGTAGTCGTAGATGTTCTTGGTGGCACCTAGTAATAGCCCTCGTTTAGTCTGAGCAATACTTTTGAATATCAGCGTATAAAGCAAATATTGCCAAGCTACTGAATAAGCACTTTGTTTACGCCAAAACCCATCCTCTTCGCTCGTCAGATGCTCTGATAGCAGTTCGTAAGAATACTCCTCAGGAGAAAGCTCTAGAACTAGATTCCCTTTACGAATTTCGGTTGCGGCTATGTATTTGAAGATAGCGCTTTTACCAGCGCCACGATTCCCGACCAAAATTGTCTTGCGGCCACTGAGAAATTTCTGATAGGTAGCATTCTGATAAAAGTATTCCGCCAGGCCAAGATTGATATCGCGCTCGGCAGAGTCTGACCCTAGATTGAGTTCCCTAATGTCTAATCGCATTGGACATAGGATGAGTACGTTCCTGGATCAGTGTATCGCGTCCTTGAGATAGCCCATAGTACCGTCTAGGGTACCTATTGTTGAAATGCAAAAAAGCCGATGGAATTAACCCATCGGCTTATCATCAACTCGACTTAGAGCTTAGTTCACCGCATTGAGTTAGGCAGTTGCAGCGCGAACCTCAAATGCGATCACCATATCGTTGAAGTCTTGGTCGCCACCACCAATGATGTCTTCAACACCAAAGGAGTTGATACCAGCTTGTCTGATTTGGTCAAAGCTACCGGAGCCTTGGTGACTAAAGAAAACCTCACCAGCAGAGGGATCAACACCATCAATGACGACATAGGTGCCAAGGAATACACCGTTGGTGATAGTCGCTTCAAAGGTGGTTACTTGGTCATTCTCACCTGTGAGTTGTACATTCAACTGTTTTGCTAGGGCGGCCTCTTTATAGCCTGCTTCCCCTGGACTGATAGTGGCCCTAGTCAGTTCATCAATAATAATGCGGCCATCCGCAAAATCTGTGACGTAGAAGCCAACAGTATTATCTAAACGTGCTTCACGATAGACTGTGAATGACACTTCAGATTGGCCAGTTAAGCCTGTCAAATCAATGGCTGCTGCATCGTTTAGCAGTAGGTTAGTCACCGATACTTCATTAGTTAATGTTGTTGTCAACTTAGTATTATTGCCAAAGTCTAGTGACACCTCTGTGGCACTAACAGAGGTAATTGTTGCAGTACGGATAACAGTGGTATTAGTCTTCAGATCAATCTCTTCGACTTCAAATTGGAAAAACGTTCCTGTAGCAATTTCGCTCTTTGTAAGACTGAAGCCAGGAGTATACTCTACAGGTAAGACACTGCCTTCAAGGACAGAAAAGCTACCAAGCTGTTGACGGTTTTTGCCGTTGGCATCTGTTGTAAATATCCTGATTGTCTCAACCGAAACGTTGACAGAGGAACTAATTGTCAAGTTCAGGGACTGTGCGATACCAAGCTCAGTGATTTCCAGAAGGTTGCCGGCTATTACAGTGAGCTTACTGCTGGCCCCTTGCGTGTTAGAGACAGTGTAGCTCTCATCTTTGGCAGGCTCACTATCTGGCAAAGCATTACCTACTAAGTCTGTAATATTTTGGGTGTCAGCCAGATCGATACCGACAGAACCATTGAAGGAGGCTAGATTCCCGCCGGAGACGGTGATGTTATAAACACGATCACTGACAGCAGTGACGTTAGTGATGCTGGCAGTGGTATTGCCATTGATGGAGAAGTCAGTAGCATCAACATTTCGAACACCTTCATCAAAGGTAGCTTGGAATACTAGGGTATTGTCACTAGTTATTGCAGTGCCTGGTGTTAGACGCTCAATGCTAAGCAGTGTAGGCGGTACAGTTTCATTGCTGACCGTGTAGATTTCATTAGTCCCTGTGGGTGGGGCTACAGGGACAGCTACATTGGACAAGTTTGTAATATTTTGATTTGCAGCTAATGCGAGTCTAACGAGACCGTTAAAGTTGGCTAAGTCGCCTCCACTGACTGTGATGTTATAGACACTGCTGCTGTTATTAACGGCAACAACACCAGTAACTGAGGCGGTGCTGCCTCCATTGACAACAAAGTCTGTTGCATCAATTCCCTGAATGTCTTCACTAAATGTGACTTGAAAGACGAGAGTATCACTGTTAGTTGTTGCAGTGGCTGGCGTCAGTCTCTCAATACTTGTTAGTGAAGGAACCAGGCTATTAGCAACAGTGTAAACTTCATCTATAGCTGGTTCGCCGTTGGGTAGGGTATTACCTGCTATGTCAGCAATATTTTGGCCAGCAGCCAGATCAAGCCCGACAGAACCGTTGAAATTAGCTAGGTTTCCACCACTAACCACAATGTCGTAAACACTTCCGTTAACTTGGGTGACGCCACTGATGGTAGCCGTTGTATTGCCATTGATAACAAAATCATTAGCATCAACATTTTGGACGTCTTCGTCGAACGTCACTCGGAACGTCAGTGCATCTGCATCAGTAGTTGCGTTGCCTGGTGTTTGTCGTGCGATGCTGGTGATTGAAGGAGCTGTTGTATCAGGAGTGCCAGTCCCGACGAGCTCATAAGTTTGATTTCTTCCTACATTTGTAGGTACAGCACTGTTGTCTCCTGCGTCAATGATATCCCATGCATTAGACGGTGTAAGGCCTATGATGCCAGTGAAAGCCGGTAAATTAGGAACTTCAATGACAATGTCATATTGAGCATCATTTTGGTTAACGCTTTTAACAGAAATGATAGTAGCCCCGGTCACTCCAGTAATATCAAAGTCATCAGCTGTCACGTTGCTGACATCTGATGTAAAATTGGCTCGAAATTCTAGTTGATTATCCGCAGTAAAAGTAGGGTCATTTGTGTTATCACGGCGAGTAATTCTGTCAAGGCTTGCCATTGTATTTCTCTATAGTGAGTAAACGGTTAAGGGGGCAAGCCGCTAATCTGTTCCTGACAACCACAAGTTCACGCAACAACATGAGTTCATGGTTGTATTCAGACCCGACATATATCAGCAGGTCTGTTCAGGAAACAACTTCACTAAACGCTTTAGTGACTTGAAGCGACTTACTCAATAATTTCACGTAGGTTCTGGTTGGTCCCGACTAAGCTCATGATGGTTATCGAGGCTTAATGCAGTAATAAAAGGATTGTGAGGAAGATCTATTTTGGGACACGAGATTGCTTTTTGGTGTCATTGAATGTGGAGTGAAACACCTTTCCAGTACTGTGTAAAAACACACATCGCAACAACTCTGATATTGTTACGGAGATGTCTCAGGTAAAAAATATTGTTGTTGACTAGGGGGGAGAGTTATGATGCGATCGCACCTCTCGCCACCTGCAATTCCTGAATGCGTTCCAATGTGCCTGCCGGGATGGCTGAGATCAGCTGCTTTGTATACTCCTGCTTTGGATTGTTGTAAATCTCGTCGGCAGGGCCAAGTTCTTCAAGGCGACCCCGATTCATTACCATGATGCGATCGCTCATAAATTTCACGACGCCCAGATCATGGGAAATAAACACATAGGTCAGGCCAAATTCTTCCTGTAGTTCTTTGAGTAGGTTTAGCACCTGAGCCTGCACCGATACATCCAGGGCAGATACTGATTCATCGCAGATAATAAATTTAGGATTTAGGGCTAAAGCACGGGCAATGCAAATACGCTGACGCTGTCCGCCAGAAAACTCATGGGGAAACCGATTGACACAGCCAGGATCAATATCTACCCGTTCTAATAAATAGGCCACCCGTTCTTGGAGATTACGACGACTGCGGATGACTTTATGAATCTTTAACGGCTCAGCAATTGCTTGACCGATGCTCATACGTGGATCCAGTGAGCTAAAAGGATCTTGGAAAATGACCTGCATTTCGCGACGCAGCTTACGCATTTCTCCTTTTGGCAACTGGCGAATGTTTTGTCCTTCAAAGAAAATGTTGCCGACGATGGGCTCAACCAATCGTAGTAGGGCACGTCCCAGGGTCGTCTTCCCACACCCTGACTCACCCACCAGACCAAACGTTTCACCCCGGTACACCTCAAAAGACACATCATCTACGGCCATAAAGGTGCGGGTCGTCTGCCCAAACATTCCTTTGACTGGATAACCGACTTTTAGGTTTTGTACCGTGATTAAAGGCGGCTCGCTCCCCAGCTTTTCGAGACGACTGGCTGTTTCGTCTG
The DNA here is from genome assembly GCF_000316115.1 of Leptolyngbya sp. PCC 7375. Lineage (GTDB taxonomy): Bacteria > Cyanobacteriota > Cyanobacteriia > Phormidesmidales > Phormidesmidaceae > Leptothoe. The sequence goes on along the minus strand of NZ_JH993797.1, from coordinate 3,897,198 downwards.
CCGTGACCTCTGCTGTCAGAGTTGCTGCCTCATCGTTGTCAAAATGCCGAGCAAAGATTTTAAATTCACCGTTGGGCTCATCTTGAACCTGCATGTAGTCAGCTACGGTGGGGAGTTTGCGTAACCGTTGCTCAGGTCGGGGACGGCAGGCCAATAACCCTTTTGTGTAAGGATGCTCTGGATTAGCAAAAATCTTATCCACAGCCCCGTATTCAACAATTTTGCCGCGATACATAACGGCCACATCGTCGGCAATTTCGGCGATGGTGCCCAAGTCATGGGTAATAAAAATCATTGACATAGAGCGCCGGTCCCGCAGATCTCGCAGCAGGTCCAAAATCAGAGCTTGGACAGTAACGTCAAGGGCGGTAGTGGGCTCATCGGCAATCAGGAGGTCTGGATCGCAGGCAATGGCCATAGCGATCATGACTCGCTGTAGCTGTCCCCCAGAGAGCTGATGGGGATAGCGCTTGAGCATAGCCTTTTTGCGTTGCTGTACTGCACGGGCAATGGCATTGCGATCCTTAAGTTGCTGTTCTGTCGCAACGAGTGTGGCCAATTCTTCGTCACTGGGCAGCAGCTTGACCTCCTGCAGGCTGTCAATAACCTTGGCTTCTGCTTCTGCTTTGGTCACATTATGATGCTGCTGGATGGCTTCAATGAGCTGAAATCCACAGGTATAGACCGGATTTAAGGAACTCATGGGTTCCTGAAAAATCATGGATATCCGGCTGCCTCGATAATCTTGCATCTGTTTAGGAGAAGCCTGACACAGATTGGTAGGAGCAGCGTCTGCTTGGGCTGAGAAAAGGATTTCGCCGTTGGTAATCCTACCTGGAGGGTTAGGGACTAGCCCCATGACAGACAACGACGTGACCGATTTACCTGACCCTGACTCACCTACAATGCCTAGAGTTCTACCCCGTTTGACTTGAAATGAAATGCCATCAACTGCCTTGATCACACCGTTGGCGGTATCGAATTCGACTTTTAAGTTGCGGACATCAAGGATGATTTCACTCATGGAGATAGTAAGTGCTAATCGTTAAAAGAGTACAGAACTGCTGCAATACTGTCGGATATTTAGGGCTAAAGCTTAATTATCAATGATGTTAGAAAACCTGGGTTTGCTTGTGTATTTATTTGGAGTAAGCCAACTATATTTAGAGTTATTAGAGTTAACCATTGAGACTTCGGCAAATCCGCGCTAGTGCCATTGTGCAAAGGATCGGTATTGTGAATTAGCCACTGCTTTTTCAAAATGCCCATGTCTCATGGGTGCGACGCGTATAGGTAGATTGTGTACGCTTAGTCCAGAATCATAGCAATCCTTCGCCGTTGATTATTGATATGTTGTTTCTCCTTCCACCATGGCCCAACTTGCGATCGCAGTTTTGATCGTTATTATCGGTTCCGCAATCTGTTCAGGTACTGAAGTGGCACTGCTGTCCATTCCTCTACTCAAAGCCCGACAGCTTGCTCAAAATCGTAACCCAGCGACGCTTGCCTTACTAGCTATTCGAGAAAAGGTCAGCCGCCCCATTGCTACCATCGTTATCCTCAATAATGTATTTAATATAGTCGGCAGTTTTGTCGTCAGTCGTATTGCTGCGGAGCTTTTGGGCAATCTGATGCTAGGCATTTTTTCTGGCATCCTCACATTTTTGATCATTCTGTTTGCCGAAATTGTCCCCAAAACCATTGGCGAACGTTATGCCGAGCAGTTTGCTTTGTTCGTGGCAATGCCTGTACGCAGCCTCACCTGGCTGATGACGCCGATTATTTTAGTGCTAGAGAAATTAACTGCACCCTTGATCAAAGGCAATCAACGCCCCGTTACCAACGAAGCTGAAATCAAGCTGCTGGCAATGTTGGGCTATCAAGAAGGCTTGATTGAAGATGACGAGGCTGAGTTGATTCAAAAAGTCTTTCGGATGAATGACATTGCTGCGGAAGACATCATGACGCCTCGGGTCGCGATTACCTACATTCAGGGCAATCAATCCCTTGAATCAGCGCAGCAAGAAATTATGCAGTCGCAGCACAGCCGCATAATTGTCACGGGAGAAGACTTGGACGACGTGCTAGGTGTGGCCCTAAAAGCTGAGCTATTGGCAGCGTTAGTTCAGGGACGCGGCAAAGATCCGGTTACTAGCTGTATGCGTCAGGCTCGATATATTCCTGCCACTGAGCGTTCTGACAAGCTACTCAAAACTTTCCAGACGGCTCGTGAGCACTTAATGATTGTGGTTGATGAGTACGGAGGCGTGTCCGGTGTCGTGACCCTGGAGGATGTGTTGGAAGTCCTGATTGGTGAAATTGTCGATGAAACCGATCGGAATGTGGATTTACAGGCATTGGCTCGGCAGAGGCGGCGACGATTGCTTCAGCGACAAGGGTTTCAGACGGATCTAAAGCGAAGTCGGTAGTGGGTTTTGGATGTTTAATTTTTCTGCTCCAACGCTGGCCTGAGGTACTCGACATAAAGCTTTACATCGTCTGTTACGTACAACTGACTCGGTAACATTACTGCCTGGCCCCATCATGCCAATGATTCGTTGAGTGGTCATTCTTAAGTAATATCCGGGGTGTTGCTAGTGTTTGGTATGAGCCAATCTGTGAAGTGTGAATAAACAGCAAACATAATAAGCATACGCAAACCTTAAATTAGCAATGAGACGTCCGGCGTTAAGGCTAATCATGGTGAAGTAATCTATTAGCCCTTACTGGTGTCAGATCGGTTCGCTACATTAGCAACTGATAACTTCTAGTTTTGATTGCTATGTTAGTTATGATTTGACGATTTTATGGCTGTTGGTAGGGCTACGTTCCTGTGATTAGGAACTCGCTTTCCAATCGTTCGCTTACCCACTCCCGTTCAACTATGATCCATTCTGCTCGTTCGGCGGCTCAACCGCTTCGACTGGCCCAGTTTTTGACGTTTGTAAACGATTCAAAGCTGATGGCGTTGAAGCGATGGCAGTCAGTAGTATGGGGGAGCGCTGTAGCGTTAGGGGTGGCGATATGTGGGCCAGTGCAAGCGGCCGAGCGGGTGAATATTCAAGTAGGGCCAATTAAGCAGACGCTCTATGTTAGCGATCTTGAAGAATTTGCTAAAACTGGCCAGGTTCCAGATCGACTGCGGCTTTACGAGTCTTTTCTAACACCTGAACTTCGAACAATGCTAAATAATCGGGTGGTGCTTGATCCGGCGATGGCGGATCGCATGGTGGCAGATATTTTGGCATCGCCCAACGGGGAGTTATTACTGGATTCTTTAGCTCGTGTTGCACCAGGATTAACTGTGGAGCAAATTCGGGGCGCGATTCGTTTAGCTGCTAAACAGACCAATGGTTTGAATATGCTTGGGGTACTGAGGGCAGTGCCCCAAGACACGTTAGATGTAGACCTAACGTCGGCATTAGCACTGGTATCGCAGCTTAATCTGTCCCGGTTAGAAGGGGACGCGCTCAGTAGCGTACTAGAGCAAGAACTGCTGGTGAGCGATGACATCGACCTGCCTGACGATATCGACCCCACGACGGTTGGTCCCATGGGGGTGACCCAGCGCTCATATAAGTTTGTAGATAGCGATCGCAACCGGCTAATTCCGCTGGATGTATATGTGCCAGATCAAGCCTTTGTGGAAGAGGCACCGCTGGTCGTTTTGTCCCATGGATTTGCTGCCGATCGGCATTTTCTCACCTATGTGGGTGAGCATTTGGCTTCCTATGGCTTCACTGTGGTGGCTGTGGAGCATGTGGGCAGTAATGTTGAAGCCCTCAGTAATACTCCCTTGGATCCGGCGGCAGTGGAAGAGCCGAGCCGCATTTTACCAGCTAGCGAATTTTTGGATCGTCCGCGTGATGTCAGCTATGTTCTTGACCGCCTGGATTGGATGGAACAGGTGTCGCCCATGTTGGAGGGCAAATTTGATACCGAGCGGGTAGTCTTGATTGGCCATTCTCTAGGCGGCTATACCGGTTTTGCTTTAGCGGGAGCACAGCTAGATTTATCTGCTTTGCCTTCCTTTTGTGACAGTCTGACGCCAGTGGGCTTATCGCCTGCCGATTGGCTACAGTGTGCGGCAGTCGAGCTACCTGAGGTAACAGCAAATCTGAAAGATTCCCGCATCGTCCAAGTGATTGCAATGAATCCGCTGGTCGGTCGATTATTTGGTCGTAAGGGGTTGGCGGATGTCAATGTACCCAGCATTATTTTGACCGGTACTAAGGACGGGGTGACGCCTACATTGGCTCAACAGCTAGGGCCGTTTAATCAGCTGAGTGGACCCGATAACCATTTAGTTGCGGTGATTGGCGGCACCCATCTCAGTGTGGGCGATCCGGAAAATGTGAATGAAGCGCTGACTCAGATTCCGTTTATGCCAGAACTGTCCGGTGAGCAGGCCGCTACTCTACGGGAATATTTAAGGGCGCTTTCCTTGAGTGTGACGATGCAGCACACGTCTGGGGCGAAAAACTATAACGTCTTTTTGGAGCCAGCCTATGCACAGCAGTTTTCTACGGGAATGTTGCCGATACGCATGACCCAAACTTTACCTGAAAGTGTTAAGGGCTGGTTAAGAACAGTGGCTCCTGAGCAAGCTCGTGCTGAAGGAGAAACGTTGCGCTCATGGGTACATTTAAAAACCTTTGATGCGCGCAAGTCGGTGGGTAATGTACATCGCCGGATGATGGCCTATTTGCGCCAGGAGCAGGTGTCGATTACGGTGCTCTACTGGCCTATGGGATTACCTTGGATCTAAGGCAAGAAAGATGAAACCAATCCCTACGTAGAGGCGTTCCATGGAACGCCTCTACGTAGGGATTGGTTTGAATTGATTAGGTAGATTTGGATCGTTGTAGATCTAATAAGGCCGCCGATTCCCTGGGGCTGACTAGACTGTTGGCGCAGAGAATGCCTGAGGCAGCGACGGCGGGGACACCGATACCCGGAATGGTGCTATCTCCTACTCGATAAAGCCCTTTAACGGGGGTTTTACAACTTGGGAATAGGCCTTGCCCAGCAGCGATAGCGGGGCCGTAGGTGCCTTGGTGGCGGCGGAGAAACCGCTGGTGAGTAAGCGGGGTGCCGATGAGTTTGAGAGTGATGCGATCGCAAATATCTGGAATCACTTTTTGTAATGCCCGCATCAAGGGTTTCGCCCTTGCTTCTTTTTTGGCCCCATAGTCTGCATCCCGCTGCCAGTCTTGCCAGGGCTCTAGCGTGTAGGCATGCACCACATGATGTCCTGCGGGGGCCAATGTGGGGTCTAGCACAGACGGAATAGAGATCATACAGGTATTACCAGGGGTAGTGATGTCTGTGTCCGTGTCATGCACCACTACATGGTGAATCGTTAAATCATCTAGACCCTCAGCCTGGATGCCTAGATGGAGATGCATAAAGCTATCAACCGTTGGTGTCTCCAAAGACTTCTGGCGATAGCCCATGGGCAGATCAGTGTCGTCCAGTAGATGATTGTAGGTATCCCATAGGGTGGCATTCGAGATCACCTTATCAGCGCGTATGCGTTCACCGTTTTTGAGAATCACCCCTTGCGCTTGATTCCGATCGGTCCAAATTTTGCTTACATGGGTACCTAAGCGCAGTTCGCCACCCCAGCGCTTGAAACCTCGGATCAGGGCGTCCACCAAAGCGCCGCTACCACCCATGGGATAGTCAATGACAGATACAGCTCGCTCCCCAAACATAAATGCCATTTCAGGGGCAACAGTCTCATGGGCCTTCATACCTGAAAGCAAAAAACATTCAAGATCAATCAACTGCCGTAACCAAGGATCGTGGACTGTTTCATCCACAAAATCTCCCATCGAACGCCCTAAGCCCCGAAGTTGAGGGAGCAGCTGCAGCATAGCTGTAGGGAAACGTTGGACTAGTAGCGGAAACAGCCAACCATCTGCCCGTAGGGCTAAGGTGGGGATTGACCCTAGGGGACGGTATATCGCCAGCATTTTGTCTGTTAGGGCCTGGAGTTCTTGCGCTGCCTGAGGGTTGAACTCAGCTAAAGAGGCCTGATATCGTTTGGCATCACCATAAATGGCCAGCGTGCGCTCGGGGAAGTGGTAATGTCCCAGTGGGTCATAAGCGACAGTGTTAACCGTTTCCCCCAAGGCATTCAGCACCTCTCGCAACGGGTTACAGGATGTAGGATCGGCCAGACCACAGTAAAAAGACGGCCCAGAATCAAAGGTAAATCCCTGACGCTGAAATGCATGGGCAGCACCGCCCGGTAATGTGTGACTCTCACACACCAAAACCCGCCGACCGTAGCGAGTGAGTAAGCCTGCGGCTACTAAGCCACCAATGCCACTGCCGATGACGACGACGTCAAACGATTCCATAGGTATTGTTTATCCACAGGTAGAGACATTTCATAAAACGCCTCTACATTGTCTTATGGTGTGTTTATCGGATCAAAACCTGCTCAATCTGCGGTAAGTATTCACGCACAGCCATTTCTTCCTCAGGATGAATATCCTTGAGTTGATTAATTCGCCAAAGAGTGGAGCTTTCTAGTTCTTGCGCTTCTTGCTGTAAGCGAAGATATTCGTCTGTGGCTTCAGGTTGATTACTGATTTGACTGAGGCGTCGGGTGATGGCGTCACGTTCACGATCCCGATACTCATTGGCGGCCTGGATCTGGGCTACAGCACCACCAGATTTAACGACAGCGTACACATCCATAAGTCGTTGATACTTATCTAAATAATTAGAATCCACGTTTTTTACAACGGGATTACTAAGTACATTCCTTGACTTGGCAAGTCGCTTACGCCGAAGCCACCACTGTAAAATCACTGGAATGGATGTTTGACTAAGTAAAGTCTTTTCGGAAAGCAGATGCATAGTTACAAACCTCATGGACTAAACCGGAAGGTCGAAGCTAATTCCCCAAGGCGAATTCCCCAAGGGGGTAATATTTAATACTAAGGCGTTATTGGCATACTTGGTGCCTTATCTACGTACATCTTTAATAATGTCTATCTGACGGGGTTAGAACGCTGATCCAATCCTTGTTAAAGGTATTTGTCAAGATCTCTAATGGCGTAATTTGTCACAATGCTCAAGGCAGTATTTTGGGGTTTCCATGGCGTCATCATCAATGACGATGACATTCATCCACAGCTGATTGCTCAGCTGCTGTTGTCGGAAAACCTACGGTTTGACCTGGAGGAATACCAGGAGATGTATCTTGGCCGTAGTGACCGAGCCAGATTGACAGCGATTTTGCAGACACGAGGCCGATTTGTGCGAGATGACTACTTAGATGGTCTACTGCGGAAAAAGGCTGAAGGTTATGGGGAATGGTTGCGATCGCAACCTAAGCTTGCCCTTTATGCAGGGGTAGATGACCTGTTGTATCGAATTCGCAGCAAACAATATGTCACAGCTATTGTGACTGGAGCCCAGCGAACTGATGTAGAACAGGTGTTGACTGCGGCAAAGCTCACTGATCAGTTTTCGTTGGTTGTGTCTGCTAGTGATATGCCCGTGGCGGCTAGCAAACCTGCTCCTGACAGCTATCTTGCCGCCATTGATCAGTTGAACCTGCTGAATCCTGAGTTGGCCCTAACGCCCCAAAACTGTTTGGCGATCGAGTCTTGTCTTGCGGGTGTCGAAGCTGCTAAGGCGGCTAATATCCCTGTAGTGGGCGTCGCTCAAATCTATCCATATCACATGATGCAGCGCTGTGCGACCTGGGCCGTAGACTACTTGAACGAAATTGACTTTGATTGGATTGCCCCTCGTTATGAACGGGGATCGAATGCAGCTACCATGGAGGAAAAGCCAGCTGTGTAACCGTTCCAGGAGAGGGTTTGATAATGAAAGTGGCAGTAACTGGGGCAACCGGATTTGTAGGATCTCGCTTAGTGCAGCGGCTCCATGAAGCGGGGCATCAAATTAAAGTATTTACCCGTAACCCTGAGCGGGCCAGAAAAGTATTCCCGGCATCTGTGTTTAATCAGGTTGAGATCGTTGGTTACACTCCACAAGAGTCGGGAGATTGGCAGGCGGCAATTTCTGGTTGTGATGGCGTGATTAACTTGGCTGGTGAGGCTATTTCAGAACGCTGGACCCCTGAGCGTAAACGGGAAATCATGAGTAGCCGTGTCATCGGCACAGAGAAAATTGTCGAAGCCATCGGTCAGGCGGCTGTTAAGCCTAACGTGCTTGTTAATGCTTCTGCTATTGGCTTTTATGGCACCAGCGAAACGGCAGAGTTTTATGAAACGAGTGAGCCGATTAATCAGGATTTTCTGTCTCAGGTTTGCCAGGAGTGGGAAAAGGCTGCAGATAGGGTGACGGCCCATGGCACACGACTTGTCATAGTCCGTATTGGGATTGTATTGGGCATGGGCGGTGCGATCGCAAAGATGATCACACCCTTTAGACTTTATGCGGGCGGTCCCATTGGTAGTGGCAAACAATGGTTTTCCTGGGTGCATCGTGACGATCTGGTTAGCCTATTTATGCAAGGTTTAACCGATGAAAAAATGTCCGGTGTTTACAACGGTACAGCCCCTCATCCTGTGCTCATGTCTGAGCTATGTGATGCCTTAGGCAAAGTGATGAACCGGCCCTCCTGGTTACCCGTCCCTGACTTTGTCATTGAGACTTTGTTAGGCGATGGTGCGGTGGTTGTGCTGGAAGGTCAGAAAGTTTTACCAGAGCGCACTCAATCCACCGGATTTTCCTTCGCCTATCCCAAAGTGGAGCCCGCCCTGCGAGAAATAGTAGTGGAGTAGAGCTGTTTGCTACTACTGCACTACCTGTGCTCCATGACTCCGGGGATCATCGGCTGAACCTGATGGCTCTAAAGCAGTTTCCACATCCGAGGTTAGCCCCTCAGCCTGGGCATACGGCAGCTCGTTGCCAGCGACTAACGCTGCCAGGTTCTCTGCCAGTACTGCCCTTGGAATTTCACCAATGGCTGCCCCGGCGTCGTTCCCGGTCTCAGTCAGAAATGCAAAGTGGGGGATGCCATCTACCCGGTAGTGCAACATTTCTGGTAGCCACTTATTGTTATCCACATTCAGCATGACGAAATTCACATCCTGCTGAAACTCACTTTTGAGTTGCTGTAAATCGCCAGCCATGGCCTGGCAGCTAGTGCACCAATTAGCATAAAACTCCACTAGAGTGGGTTTTCCATTGGTGATCGCCTCATTTAGCGGTACAGATGCTTCTGCCATATCTGAAAGAGAGGCCGACGGGGTACGGGTTTGCAGACCCAGGACCACGGCTACACTGAGCACCACAGCTACACTTACCACCACAAAATTTCGCAACCGTTGCCCTAGACCACCAGATTCAAGGGAGTTAACCGACATAGAATAAAAAAGCGCCCGTGGCGTCATTACAGCGTCTTCTTTAGTCTAGCGGAATGAAAAAGCGTGTTACCCTGACCTTTCCAAAACAGACAGTGAATATGCCCATTACCTATCGGCTGGCGAAGGATTTTAATGTCGCAGCCAATATTATTCGTGCACAGGTGGCACCGAATCGAGTGGGTAAGGGAGTAATCGAGCTATCTGGTGACATTGATCAACTAGATGAAGCGATTGAATGGATGCGTAACCAGGGTATTGGTGTGTCCCTATCTAGTCGCGAAATTCTCATTGACGAAGACCTTTGTGTCCACTGCGGTCTATGTACGGGCGTTTGTCCCACAGGTGCTCTCCGATTAGATCCCGAGAGTTTCAAACTCGTTTTTAACCGCGCTCAATGTATTGTGTGTGAACAATGTATTCCCACATGCCCAGTCCAGGCTATTTCTACTAACCTGTGATGACACTGATAAAAAAATTGCCTTGGTTGTCGTCACTGCTTTTATTACTGGCCTATATGGGCTTTGGTGCCTTTTTGCATTCTCGTCACAGCTCCGACTTTATCTGGTGGCTAGCAGTCATTTATGCAGTACTGGAATCAGCATTACTAACCATCATTTGGAAACCCTTACGCAACTTTTTTTTGCTGGGGTTTAAATCTGATGTTGGCTATACGATCATGGCTTTGGTCATCGCTTCCCTAGCCGTAGTTGTTGCGTCCTGGATTCAGATTTTTGTCTATTTCCTCGTAATGTTAGCAGCAGCACTTTTACTACGAGTAGAGCTACTGATTCGCGATGTTGGTAACAATTTAGCCTTTGTCACAATTCTATCGTTATCCCTCATGGGACTGGCACTGAGTCGATTGACGACAGAGCTGATTATGGCGCATGGCAATACGGATCCAACCATCATTGGATTATGGACACTATAGGAATCGGCATACGCCAAATCGCGTAGGCTTTGCTTTAAGCGATTCTAATAACAGCACAAGCGTTTAACTGTTGCCCCTACCTCGTGAGCTTCATGCTCTCGGGGTACTTTTTTATTTAAAAGATGCAATGCATAAAAAATGCATCCCATAGGTGACACACCCTTAACAAAATGCACAAGTCAATAAGCTATAGAAGCAGTATCGCCAATAGCGGTAGAAATGGACGCTCTATAAAGCGTCACAAAAATAATCGTTCAATAGTTTTCTTGAGCGATTCTAATAACAGCACAAGCGTTTAACTGTTGCCCCTACCTCGTGAGTTTCATGCTCTCGGGGTATTTTTTTTATTTAAGAACAATCAGCAAAAGAATGGTCGTAATTCGACCCAACTAAACAATAACTATATAGTTATTGTTCGTAGTCTTTAACAAAGAGCCAAATATAGGTGGTAGATGCACCATAAGAGTATCATAGCTCACACGACTGAAACCCATGCTGTAAATAAATTATGGACACTATAGGAATCGGCATAGGCCAAACCGCGTAGGCTTTTTTTTAGGCGACTCTAATAACAGCACAAGCGTTTAACTGTTGCCCCTACCTCGTGAGCTTTAAGCTCTCGGGGTACTTTTTTATTTAAAGGCATTGGGTGGGGGAGCCAGCATCGCGTTTAAGAATGAGAGAAGGGTGAATGCGCCATGGGCTTAAGGGATGAGTGCGCTGATGAGTAATGAGCGTACTGCGCGATCGCTTGCAAGCTAAGACCAGTTTGCAAGCATTATGAACGGGTAAATACGCCATAAGAGTTCCGTGACTAGCACAGCGAAAAATATTGCTGTGATGGCATTATGGACACTCTAGAAATCGACACAAAAATACAGCGTTTAGGGAATTGTCTAAGCGACTCTAATAACAGCACAAGCGTTTAACTGTTGCCCCTACCCTGTGATACACCTTGGTGTTTCCAGGGTACTTTTTTATCTATTGAGCAGTGAAAGCGGAGAGGCGCTGTACACGCCTACATATTTGTAAGGAGGGCGACTCAGCTGTATCAGGATTCGATTAGGCTGGTTGCCGCCTTCCTTTGCACCCATTCGGTGATTAATGAATTCACCAGTTCGGGCGCTTCATCTTGGGGACAATGGCCCACTCCTTCGAGTGGCATGAATTGTTCGACGACTTCATATTTGCTGAGTTCCCGACCTAGTTGAATGGGTTCCCACGGATCAGCATCACCCCATAGCATCAGCACAGGACAGGACAGCTGGGGTAACAAATCTTCAGGCAGTGGCCCCTGGGAATAGCTGATAAAGGCTACGAATACATCCACAGCTGCAGGATCGCGAGCGGGCGTTAGCAGTAGGTCAATGAGTTCATTGGTAACGGCCTCTTTGCGACCATAGGCCTGCCTCAGAATATTTTTGAGTGTTTTGGGCTTGGCTAAGCGAGAGAAGAAAAACTTGCCAATGGGTTTGTAGTTGAGAATGGCCTGGATGAGGGGTGTGGGTGCACTGCGATACCAGGGAAGGGTGGCACGTTTGCGATCGTGCAGTAATCGCAAAGAGCAATCAAGAACAACAAGACCGAGAACCTGGGACGGAGCCATGGTAGCGGCTTGCATAGCCACGATACAGCCAATGGAGTTACCTACGAAAAAAACAGGCTCACCAATGATCTCCCGGCAAAAATCAATCACTTGCTGCCCCCAGGTTTCGAAGGTGTAGTTGATGGGGGCACCGGGTGTGGGTTTAGCAGACTGGCCATAGCCGATCAGGTCAATGGCATAGACGCGATGGCTGCGTCCTAAGTCAGGTAGGTTTTTGCGCCAATGATCACTGTGGGCTCCAAAGCCATGGATTAGGAGTAGAGGTGGTCCCTGGGTTCCAGTCGTCTGATAACGGATTGAAAAGTTTTGCCAGGTCCAAAAGTGGGTGGTAGGAAGGGTCATGGTGATGTGGCGCGATCGTGCTTTGAATGTCTCTGCCTAGAACTCAAACCAGACTAGGTGAATTATTGATGAATTATTAAGACATATAAAGAAGTATAAACACAGATTCTAGTAGGTTCGTTAGCTTGAGTGCAGGCGCATTGAACAGGTCTCTATGGAATTTTTTTCAAATACGGTGGCGTTATCCCGCGCTCAATTTGCTCTGACGGCGATTTTTCATATGTTGTGGCCAGTGCTGACAACAGGCATGGCCATTTATCTTGTAGTTCTGGAGGGGCTTTGGCTACGGACGAAGAATAAGGAGTATTACCACCATGCTCGATTTTGGTCCAAGCTATATGTGCTCAACTTCGGTATTGGGGTGGCGTCGGGCCTACCCATGGAGTTTCAATTTGGTACGAACTGGGCTCCGTTTTCAGAGGCTGTGGGTGACTTTTTTGGTAGCATCCTTGGTTTTGAGGCCTCTATGGCATTTATGCTCGAAGCAGGTTTTCTTGGCATTATGCTCTTCGGCTGGGAGCGGGTGGCTCCACCGATCCATTATCTGGCGACTATTATGGTTGCGTTTGGGGCTAATCTCTCTACATTTTGGATTTTATCGGCTAATTCTTGGTTACAGACGCCAGCGGGCGGTGAGTTGGTCGATGGCAAGTTTATTGTCAGCGACTATTTTCAGGCAATTTTTAATCCTTTTATGTTAAATAGCGTGTTGCATATGTTTTTTGCCACGCTGGAGACGTCTTTATTTGTGATTGGCGGCATCAGTGCCTGGTATCTGATCAATCAACGATATCCGGCATTTTTTGCTAAGTCTTTCAGGCTGGTGCTGGCGATTGCGATCGCAGTTGCCCCCTTGCAAATCTACATCGGCCACCTCAGTGGTGAGCAGGTACAACACTATCAGCCTACTAAACTTGCAGCGATGGAAGCCCAGTGGGAAACCATTCCGGCAGGCCAGTCTGCAGCTTGGAGTGCCCTGGCTATTCCCAATGAAAAAGCAGAAACTAACGACTGGGAGATTGCTATCCCCGGTGCTCTGGGCTTAATTCTTGAAATGAAGCCTAAGCTGTCAGAGCCAGTATTGGGTTTGACAGAATGGACTCCTGAAAACCGGCCCAAGATGATTGGATTAATTTACTATTCTTTTCGCATCATGATCGCCATCGGCTTTGCTCTGGCAGGCCTGATGGCGATCACGGTACTACAGTGGCTGCGCGGCAAGCTAGCAGATAATGCCATTGGCCAGCAAAAATGGCTGCTACGGGCTTGGATTTTCTCGGCTCCCCTGGGATACATCGCAGTCGAGTCAGGCTGGATTGTGCGTTGTGTTGGACGGCAGCCTTGGGTGATGTACGGTCAGATTCGGACAGCAGATGGAGTGTCTAATCTGCCTGCGGGGGAAGTGTTGGCATCGCTGAGTACCTATGCCGTGGTGTACACATTATTGTTTAGTGCCGCATTGTTCTTTGGTCGGCGCATTATTTGCCAGGGGCCAAATCTGACCTTGCCTCTGCCACAGACTGAAGAGACTGTGGCCATAGAGACAACTCCAGCAGAACTAGTGCCGAATCAGCGACCGGTTGAGGCTCAGCAGTAAGCCTTACTGTCTGATGTATGTCTATCTCTCCAACTCTTCTTGCGTTGAGCTATCCCTTTCTCTCACTGTTTTGCACTCTGTGTTCAAGACTTCCTTTGAATGACCGAGAGAGCTTTTGAGGTTCAGAGTTGGAGTGGGCTGATACATCTCTTGTTTTAGTTAAAGCTCAAGCCTAAGAGATGATCGAGCTGTTTGACAGTGTTTGAAAGTTTTTTTGTAAATACTCTTTTGTGAACTCTCAATGGATGCTCTTCTGCTTTTTCTCCCGCAAGTTTGGTTTGTTATTCTTGCGCTTTTTCTTCTGCTCTATGTCATGCTCGATGGCTTTGATTTAGGTGTGGGTATTCTCTCGTTGACTGCATCAACAGAAAACCGACGTACACTCCTAATGACCAGTTTGGGAAATGTCTGGGATGCCAATGAGACCTGGTTGGTACTGATGGGGGGTGCATTGTTTGGAGCATTTCCCTTGGCCTATGGCACTATCTTGAGTGCTCTATACATCCCTGTTAGCATTATGATTTTCGGGCTGATTTTCCGGGCGGTTGCTTTTGAATTTCGTGAGCATGCAGAGGACAAGTTGTTCTGGAATACTGCCTTTGGGGTGGGTAGTTTTATGGCGGCTCTTGGTCAGGGCTTTTGTCTTGGTTCGGTAATTGAAGGGATCTCCGTGGATACAGCGGGTCATTTTGTTGGTGGTACTTTTGATTGGCTGGATTGGCGTTCGGCTTTGGTGGCACTTACCCTGATTCAAGGGTATGTTTTGATTGGGTCTACCTATTTGATTTGGAAGACTGAAGGAGAACTGCAACAAACGCACTATACGACGGCTAAGATTGCGGCTTGGACAACTTTGTTGGGCGCGATCGCAATTACCATTGCCACACCAATTGTTTACCAAAACGCCCGTGAACGACTGTTTCATTATCCCGAAGTTGTTGTCTTTTCTATGATTCCAATTTTGGGTGTATTGTTGGTGATTTTGTTGCTACAAAGTTTGAGTCAACAACGAGAGAAGTTGCCTTTTCTTTGGACAATCTTGATCTTTCTCCTAACGTTTATAGGGTTAGGGTTGATTGTTTTCCCCTACATTATTCCGCCTAGTATTACTATTTATCAGGCAGCAGCATCTCCTAGCTCTCTCGTCTTTATGATCATCTTCATTGGATTTTTGATTCCCATCATGTTGTTTTACAACATCTATCAGTATGTTGTTTTTCGAGGAAAGGTTAAAGCTCCTATACATGAATAATCATTAAAGGCCTTTCAATTAAAAAAACAGCCGTGACCTTTCAGGTGGTCAAGACTATAAAACCTGAGTTCAGAGCTCAGAAAGCCAAAAATCTGCGTCAGGACTCACGATTGAAGCAGCAGAACCGTTTTCTATTGGGCTTGGCTATCGTTCGTTGTATTAGCAGCTACCTATCTATTGCTTGGCGGGGATGCCGATATGCTGGAGCTGATGGGTAAGGTGGTGCTGTCCATGATCGGAATCATCAGCGCGATCGCAGGGCTCAATCATGAAAAAACACATCCCAGAGTTAACCCAACTGGAGGTGTGCGATGACAAAACAGTGATGTTTTCAGCTTATGTACCCAGTCAGTTGGATTAATCAGGAAGTGTAAACTTCAGACGGAGGACCATGTTGCTGGTGAAATCGTTGCAAAGGCAGGCGCTACACAGGCTAAGGCTGATTGTCTGGAATGATTGGAGCACGTTAGATAAAACGAAAGCTTTACCAATGCCAAACGATTGCAGGGACCCGCAGCCTTTGATGTCAGCGACTATGCCGCCAAGCCCTGAGCCCTTACCTTATACCTTGTCCTTTATCTCAGCGCTTCTACTGCTGTAGCTGGCCCCAAAATCGAGATATACGAGTCTACAAAGCAACGCTTTGCTGCCTCTTGGGCGTCTTCAATGGTCACTGCCGCGATATTAGCCTGGAACTTGTCGTCAAACTCAGTGCCCAGTCCCAGAATCTCATACCAACCCAGCAGTTGAGCAATTTGCCCATTAGTCTGCTTACCCAATGCATATTGCCCAAGCATTTTATTCTTAGCGACCTGGAGCTCATGCTCGGTGAGGGGAACTTTGCAGAGTCGTCGCAACTCACTCTGAAGACCGTCTAGTGCAACGGATGTATTTTCTGGTGCAGTGCCAATATAGGCGACAAATTGTGATGGGCCCAAACGTGTGGGATAAAACGCAGAAACGTCATAGGCCAAGCCCTGTTTTTCCCGCAGTTCGACAAATAGACGACTGGACAGACCATTACCTAGGTGAGTGCTCAGAAGCTTAAGGGCTGGAAAATCTGGGTGCATGACTGGGGCCGCTAGGTACCCAATAATCACAAATGCCTGGTTCGTTTCTTGGGGCGTGACGATGCGATAGGCATGGGATTCGAGCCCTGGCAGTTGAGGGGCGGGGGCAGGATACTCAGGGACAGCCCAATTGCCCATGAGTTTATCGACTAAAGCAACAGCCCGTTCGGGATCAATGCGCCCAACAATAACCACCACCAT
Source organism: Leptolyngbya sp. PCC 7375 (assembly GCF_000316115.1). Lineage (GTDB taxonomy): Bacteria > Cyanobacteriota > Cyanobacteriia > Phormidesmidales > Phormidesmidaceae > Leptothoe. Next base: position 3,880,840 of record NZ_JH993797.1, on the reverse strand, counting down.
GTTGTCGGGACGGAAATGCTTTTGGTGAGCCTCTAAAAGATCATCGCGTTGAATAGCCGTGACGGTTTCCTCAGTTCCCATGCTAGAAAACCCATAGGGATGGGTGCCGTACATGCCTTCACGAAAAAACTTATAGGCCACGCTAAAGGGCTGCTCTTGCATTGAGCGCAGACCTTGAATCGTCAGCTTCCGTTCGAGTTCAATTTCATTCTCAGGAAAGCTAGGCTCTTGCAGAATTTCAGTGGCGAGGCTGAAGATTTCCTCAAAATCGGCGGATACAGTTTTAACACTGACAACGCTGTAATCTGAAGCGCTATCGGCTCCTAAGCTGGCTCCTACATATTCCACAGCTTCCGCAATATCAAAGGAACTGCGGTGAGTTGTTCCTCTCGTGAGTAGGGATGTGAGCAAGCTAAAAATACCTGCATTTTTCGGTGTTTCGTGGCCTTGTCCAACGGGTAGAAACACACGTGCTGAGACGATATCAGCGGCTGGATTTTCAATAGCAATAACTTTGAGGCCGTTGCCCAGATGGGTCGTGATGGAGTTTTGCTTTGGGGCAGTTGATACAGTCACAGGTGTTGTGGTTAGAGGTTGTAGTGAAGTCTGTCAGGAAAGGATGCAGTGTAGCGCTAGGCAGGAATTAGAGCAAGGGTGCCGCAACTCTGTGGAGATAAGTATTGCTGAGCCAGGGGCATAAGTTGTTCAGCAGAGTATGCCTGTATGTGTTTGGGGTAGGCCAGGGAAAGTTCAGGTTTAGCCAAAGTGCCGTAGTATCCATAGAGTCCAGCAAGCTGTCCTGGAGTTTCCATTGAAAAGGCATAGTCATTGCATAATACCCGTTTGGCTCGTGATAACTCTGCCTCACTAATCGGTATGTTAGCTAGGGTCGCGATGCGATCGCAAATGACCTGTTCTACTTCCTTTATATGATTGGGGGGGAGCCAGGCTGATAAAACAAATAAACTACAGTCCTTCTGTACCGAAAAACTACTTGCGATTTCATCTACCCATTGACGATCTTCGCGCAGCTCTCGTACCAGGCGCGACACCCGACCCTCGGCCAAGACTGTCGCCAAAATGTCTAAGCCACAGGCTGATTCTAAGTCATCAATCCCAGGGGCTAGCCAAGCCATGATCAATCGCCCATGTTCCAATCGAGGCAATGCTAGGGTATGCCGAGGGTTGGTCAGCAGGCGTGGGGGTGACATTAGCCCTGCTGTCGGACATGATTCTCGTTGTGCAAATGCACGAAACGTTGTCTGCACTAGTTCTAGCACTCGCTCTAAGGAGACGCCACCAGTAATCACCACCTGCATATTCTCAGGTTGGTAGTGAGTGCGATGGAACTGCCGCATTTCTTCAGGTGAGCGCTCTTGCAAGATCTCGGGAGACCCTAATACTGAACGTCCGTAGGGATGATCCCCGTAAATCATTTCCGACAGCGTTTGAAAACCTATCCAATCAGGGTCATCCCAAGATTGATGAATCTCTTCGATGACTACATGGCGTTCTCTTACAAACTCGTCGGCTGGGATCGCTGCATGCAGTAACAGATCTGCAAGATAAGGGAGGGCATGGGCTAAGTCATTGGCAGCCACTGTCATATAAAAATGAGCATAATCATGGCTTGTCGCTGCGTTTGCTAACCCACCACGGCTCTCAATAGCTGCATCGAACATGCCCGGTAGGATCTGCTCAGTCCCCTTAAACACCATGTGCTCTAAAAAATGAGCCATGCCTGTCCAAGTGTCTGGTTCACAACGAGCACCTGCCCTAATCCAAACGTCCACAACGACGACAGGAGTCGCTGCTATTTCTTGGTGAATAACAGTTAAGCCGTTGTCTAATTGGACAATGCTCGCTGGAAATGACCCATTGGCCTGGTTAATATCACTGTTTGAAATATTGGAGGCAGGAACGTCAGGGGCTGAACTCAAGTTGTTGGGTGCCTACTGCTTAAAACTTCTGTCTATGCTACCTCTCTAAGTTGTTTTCGGGAATACATACTTGGCAGAAGTTATCTGGAAGCTGTGCAATAAGCAATAAATCTCAGAAGGAAGAAAATGACACCGTTGCTGACTGGAGGGGTGTCATAAAACAATGGTCTGACCACTAACGTGGTCAGACCATCTGTTAAAAATAAACATAAATTAAAAGGTTTTTTATCTAGAGATTATTAAATCCTGATCAGGGGCAAGGGTGAAACGGCAAAAAACCATTACTTGAACCTGTAAGTCATTTCAACATTTGCTCTCTACGCCTGACAAAGCGTTGAACAGCTGTGAAAAGAATGTAGACCATTAACAAGTAACTAGTGGCAAGCAGCAATATCAGCAGAGGGGTTAAGGGGTGAGTCATGGACGTAGCCAGTGAGAGAGGAGCAACAAGGACGATTCGCAGGCCAAACAGGCAGCCAGCAAAAACTGACAGCGGGGCAGCTAGTTCGAAAATTATGCAAGATTCCCAATAATCAAGAAGCCTTGATACAAGAATCACCCAGCACCATGCGCATTGCAGTATCGCTCGTCACTCCGTACGCATCTAGGGCATACATGCACCGATAAACTTTCTAGCCGTCTGTTCGAGACCTTACAAGTTTGACTCAGCCATGGGTTGGGCCAAACAGTTGTCATACTCTTATAGACATTGCCTGCCATGGGTATCAACTACCCCAGACAGCTGCAACACATCGGCGGATGACTCAAGCACTACTAGCAGTCAGAAGCCAACCACTAGAACAAAGCTACTAACACCAACTATTGAGCTTGCTATGAAATTTTCTAATTCCTAGTCCTTAGCTTAACATAAGAATTTGTTATTTACATAGACCTAATTAAAAAAAAGAAATAGAAATATCTAATCAATGCTGGCCAGATGGAACTCTTTATGGGATGTGGTGCTTTGAGGGCTTCAAAGTACTGAAGCAAAAGGTGTTTCTACATTTTCTAAATGGATTTACGACACCAAATGAGTCGTTAGCTTAGAATGAATATGGATTACTTAAAATTTCGTAATCAAGCCGTCTGAGCATTTTCTCCCATGACTTCAACAACATCGCTGTTTGCTCCCGTCGAAGCCGATCTCAGGCTATTGGCGGATAATTTAAAGCAGCTGGTCGGTGCTCGGCATCCTATTCTCTACGCTGCTGCAGAGCACCTTTTTGGGGCCGGAGGGAAACGGATTCGACCTGCTATTGTGCTTCTACTTTCACGAGCTACGGTGATGGAGGCAGATATTCCAGCTCGGCATTTTCGCCTGGCTGAGATTACTGAAATGATTCACACTGCCAGTCTGGTACACGATGACGTCGTCGATGAGTCGTCATTGAGGCGTGGTGTTCCTACTGTCCACAGTAGCTTTAACAATCGAGTGGCGGTTTTGGCAGGGGATTTCTTATTTGCTCAATCGTCATGGCACTTGGCAAATTTAGACAATCTAACGGTTGTCAAATTGCTGTCCCGCGTGATTATGGATTTAGCAGAAGGTGAGATCCAGCAGGGGTTAAATAAGTTCGACACCACACTCTCCATTGATGCTTACTTGATGAAGAGCTATTACAAGACAGCATCACTCATTGCTAATAGCTGTAAGTCGGCGGGTGTTTTGAGTGAGGTTTCTGACTCTCTGGCTGAGGCATTTTATCAATATGGGCGGAACTTAGGCCTGGCATTTCAGGTGGTAGATGACATTTTGGACTTTACCGGTTCTGAGGAAGTGTTGGGTAAGCCTGCTGGTTCTGACTTGCTGAGTGGTAACCTAACAGCTCCAGTGCTTTATGCCATGGAGGAAACACCCTATCTGGTTACGTTGATTGAGCGAGAGTTCGCTCAAAGCGGCGACTTTGATGAGGCGATGGCCTTGGTGAAGGCTAGTCGTGGTATTGAACGTTCACGAGAGCTGGCCTCTCAGCATGTTAAACAGGCTGTTCACAACCTGGCTGATTTACCTCAGTCTGAACCTAAGCGAGCACTGGAAGCTTTGTCTAGCTATGTGTTGAGCCGATTATATTAATTGAGCCTAAGGTACGTTTTCCCATTGCTCAAGGTGCGTTCAGCATAGGGATGCTGGGTAAAAATGATTTTCTGGGTCTGTTAGTACCTTATACTTTCGGCGAGAGGCTACATTAAGGCAGTCATCGTGTGATGGAGTATTGGGGCCAAAGACAGGGATGAGTAATCCAGGGCGTCCAGTTATATGTCTAGGGGAAATTCTGGTTGATAGTTTCTGGTCAAGCGATCGGGAGAAAAAGCTGTCATTACCTGGTGGGGCACCGGCTAATGTAGCCTGCGGTTTGGCTAAGTTAGGAACATCGGCAGAATTTATTGGTGCCGTAGGCGTTGACTCTTGGGGGCAGGCCCTGGCTCAGTTGCTGTCGGACCTACATGTGGGATCTCGTGGTTTGCAATCTCATCCGACAGCTCCCACCCGTGAGGTTTATGTGCTGACCGATGCGATGGGAGAGCGATCGTTTGCTGGGTTTTCATTGCCTGATCCAGCTAGTTTCGCGGATGCCCATGTGATTTGCGATCGCATCGATCCCCGCTTGTTTCATGGCACCAAATATTTAGTGATCGGCACCCTAGGTTTGGCCTATTCCCAAACGCGAGAATCTATTTTGCAGGCTGTGGAATGGATGCAAGAGCAAAATGGTCGAGTCGTCCTGGACGTTAACTGGCGGCCTATGTTTTGGGAAAACCCTGCCCAGGCCATGGGTCTAGTGATGGATTTGCTTAAACACGTATCATTTCTAAAGCTATCGGATACTGAGGCGCAGTGGTTATTGGATACGACAGATCCGGTGGCAATCGCCGCCCAACGCCCTTATCTGGAAGGTGTTATGGTGACTGCTGGTGCCGCTGGCTGTCGCTATTATCTGGAGGGGTACAGTGGTCACGTGCCTGGGTTTGATGTGGATGTTGAAGACACCACTGGTGCGGGTGATGCCTTTGTTGCCGGTTTTTTACATAAGTTATGTCTCTTAGGTCGCAGCTGTTTACTAGATGCTGATTGTGCTCATGAAGTCGTTCGCTATGCCAGTGCGGTGGCGGCGTTGACGACAACTCGATCTGGTGCGATCGCAGGGCAGCCCACCCCCCGCGAGGTGGATGCATTCTTATTTTTGAGAAAATGACAATATATACGTGTAGGGGCGTTCCACGGAACGCCCCTACACGCAACGTCCCTACGTCTCGAACGGAAATTCAATGGCTAAAGAAATCGAACGGAAATTTCTGGTGCAGGGCGACACCTGGCGGGATTTGGCAGAAGGACGTTATTACTGCCAGGGATATGTTCCTACCCAGGGAAAACAAACTGTGCGGGTGCGGATTATTGGTGAGCAGGGATATCTCACCCTAAAAGGACCCGTAGTGGGTATGAGTCGCTCGGAGTTTGAATACGAAATTCCTATCGTTGATGCCCAGGCAATGCTGGCGGAACTATGCCAAAAGCCTTTTGTTGAGAAAAACCGGTACCGAATCCCAATGGCAGCAGTCGTTTGGGAAGTTGATGAATTTTTAGGAGAGAATCAGGGCCTGATTCTGGCAGAAGTAGAATTAACCCACGTTGGGCAAACAATAGAGCTGCCCACCTGGATTGGCCAGGAGGTGACAGGAGATCCTCGGTATTACAATTCCAACCTGGTCAAGAACCCGTTTAGAGATTGGGGGGCTTAGTAAGAGCCCTTAAAAATTCTCTCAGCCTGTGCTCGTGCCAACCGATTTTCCCCTGGCATCTGGGATACAGCATGGGCACCTCCATTATTATTGAGGGCCCTGCCTAGCTCGCTAAAGGGTGCAACGAAAGCATGACGCTCAGAATCGTAGGCTAAGATACTGCCATCATTGATGTTGTAAATCCAGCCATGGAGAGATAGGTTGCCTCTATGGAGCATAGAACGGACGGCTGGATAGGTGCGCAAATTTTCGATTTGAGTGAGGACATTCTCAGCCACCAGCATATCCAGCTTGTCAGACTTTTCTAAGTCGTTGTAATTGTCTTCAACCAGCTGACGGGTAGCTTCTGTATGGATTAGCCAGTTGTAGACCAAAGGCATTTTTTCTTCCAGCTGACCTATCTGTAGCAATCCTTTCATCGCACCACAGCTAGAATGACCACAAACAATGATGTGATTAACGTTTAAGGATTTGACAGCATATTCAATGGTCGCCCCTTCACCACCATTGGTAGCGCCAAAAGGAGGGACGATATTGCCTGCATTACGAATGACAAATAGTTCACCGAGTTCAGCTTGGGTAATGAGCTCTGGTTGTACTCGCGAGTCGGAACAAGTAATAAATAGAGTATTGGGACTTTGACCTTTGGCCAGGGTCGCCATCAGTTTCTTATGGGAAGGAACGTAGGTATCTTGAAACTGACGCAGACCGCGCATTAATTTTTTCATTGTCCTTCGTCCTTCATACGTGCTCCTGGGCATTTGCTGAAAATACCCTTTAATCCTTATCCCATATCTTTAGAGCTCTGAGTACAAAGTTTTACTTATCAGTGTGATTAAAAGAAGGGGCAGCAGGGGGCAATGGGGACTGGAGATTGCTTTGGCAATATTTCTCCATGGGGGATTTTTCTGTGTATTTAATGAGCAATCCTGTAAATCACCGCTATGATGCATAGGGTTTTTAAGGCAACTATTTGCTTTGCGTAATTATCGAGCCATAGCTCATACCCTACTCCCCATTTCCCCTGTACTTGAAGGATTTCACGATGACCGATTTGCCTACAATTAAGGCGGTATATACCGACGGTGCTTGTTCAGGAAATCCTGGGCCTGGGGGTTGGGGTACGGTGATTTATTTTGTTGATGGGCAAGTGCATGAAATGGGAGGACACGCCTCGGAGACGACGAATAATCGCATGGAAATGCAAGCTGCGATCGCGGCGCTTCAGTTTCTCCAACACAACGACTATGACAGCCCCATAGAACTGAATACCGACAGTAAATATTTGATTCAAGGCATCACCCAGTGGATGTCAGGTTGGAAACGCAAAGGTTGGAAAACATCTGCTGGCAAAGCGGTGCTGAACCAAGATCTATGGATGACGTTGGATAAATTAAAGCAGGAGCTAGCAACGTCCCAAGGCATTGACATTGATTGGCGTTATGTAAAAGGGCATGCAGGTAATGTGGGTAATGAACGCTGCGATGAAATTGCCCGTGCTTACTCCCATAAGCAATCAATTCGCTTAAAACAGCTTACGGCTAAAGTCTTAGCGAGTAAGCAATTGTCATCGACCCGTACGGCAGACAATGGGCCAAAAAGTGAAGAGGCGGATTGCGATCGCATGACAGCTGATGCTCCAGACCGACAGAATCAAATGAATACCGAAGCTGGCGATACATTACAGCGGCTTAGCCACATCCTTAACCGTTTGCAAATGGCCGATACGTTGGCTGAACACGGATATCTAATCACGACGCAAGAACTGGCCGACTTAGTGAATGAGACCGTTAGCGATATTGCTAAGCGTGGAGCGCAATGGACTTGGCGAAATTGGTCTGTTGCACAGGTGGGTGGCAATGGTTCCGACAAAGATTTTTGGCAGTTAGAAAGACTAGATTCCCTGTATTGATCTAACAGGATTGACCTATATCAGAATTTTTTAGACCAAATTTTTTCGAAGATTCGTAAAATCCGGAACTTTTTTGCTCGTTTCTACGGCTATGTCTGCATAAAGCCGCAAGGCGAACTTTTTTTGAGCGTGCTAATCTGCGTATAAGAATAAACTTCTCAGCAAAATATTATTTTGACAGATTTGTGGGTTTCCAAAAGCCAGTTTTAGCTGTTTTGGTTAACCTTGCTGTCTAGATTGCCCCGTCTGCAGTATGTGGCACATGGGAATGTCTGTTTCATCTACTGATTTCACTTGATGTATTAAAAATGCTTGTAAGTAAAGAACTATGGCGTTCTTGAATGAGACGTTTTCTCCTGAAAGTCTTGCTGCCGATCTCACACAGCCGATAAGCGATGATGCTACTCCTTTTTTACAAGAGCGTTTACAAACTATCGCTCCTGCTCCAGAGGACTTAACTCATCTGGCTGAAGCGCTTGACATTACAAATTTGGATCAAACCGCAGATTTTCTAACTGCTATTACGAATGAGGAGTTTTTAGATTCCATTCATCCAACGTTGAGGAATGGGTTGACCAGAAGGGTAGAATACCTGCCCGAACAAACTATTGACTCTTCATCCGGTTCCTTGGCAGATAGTGATTGGCTAACAGGACTAGTGGGAGCACTCACAAGAAATATAGATGGCTCCCTCGATACTTTGCTCAACGGAGGCTATGCAACACAAGAGGATGCAATAGCTACTGAGCAGGCCGATAGAGCTGGTAATACGCTCACAACAGCCCATAATCTTGGTGTCTTGAGTAGTAATCAAACAGTTCAAGATTTTGTGGGCGCAGCGGATGCAAATGACTACTACCGCTTTAGCCTGACGCAGCGCAGTCGTTTAAGGCTGGCATTAACTGGCCTCACGGCAAATGCGGATATCGAATTGCTCAATCGTGATGGCAAAGTCCTGGAAGCTTCCTATGGTGAAGGTCTGGCATCAGAGGAAATGACGCAGGCTGTAGATGCCGGTGATTATTACATTCGAGTCTCCTCAGCTGGAGGAGATTCAACCTATCGTCTGGCAGTGGCTGCCAATGTGCTATCAATACCAGACAATGCAGGCAATACCTTTAGGACTGCTCGTAATATTGGCACGCTGGGCAGCAGCCGGTCTTTTCAAGACTTTATCGGCAATGGCGACGCCAACGATTTCTATCGCTTTAGCCTCAGCCAAAATAGCAACTTCAGCTTAGAACTCACAGGGCTAAGTGCGGATGCCGATGTACAGCTATTCAATAGCCTTGGACAGTTGGTTGGGCAGTCTTGGGCACCGGGTTCAAGTTCTGAATCAATCAATCGGCCTTTGGCGGCAGGTACCTACTATATTCGTGTCTTTCCCTATGCAACTGCGAACACTAACTATCGTTTGACGTTGAATGCTGCTGAAGTGACAGCATCCCCATCGTCATTTAGCAATGTCTATGGTTATGGGCTGGTTAATGCAGCGGATGCCGTAGCCCGTGCTTTGGGCCAGGCTACGTCCCTACCTGATGTTGCAAATCTAGGTGGTAATAACTGGGGCCTTGATTTGGTGAATGCACCGGAAGCCTGGGCTCGAGGATATAACGGCGATGGAGTGGTCGTCGCTGTTATTGACTCAGGGGTAGATATTAATCATGCTGATTTGCGCGATAACATTTGGGTCAATACTGACGAGATCCCTAATAATGGTGTCGATGATGATGGCAATGGCTACATCGACGATATCAACGGTTGGAACTTTGGAGTGGGGCAAAACAATAACAACGTTTTGCCTGGAACCAACGATTCGGGTCAGGGCCATGGTACCCATGTGGCAGGCACCATCGCCGCTGCTAATAACGGTGTAGGTGTGACAGGCGTCGCCCATGAATCCAGCATCATGGCGATTCGTATGGGAGATGTTTCAGGTGGCAGATTCCTTAATGCTGGTAATCTGGCCCAAGCTATTCGTTACGCAGTGGATAACGGTGCAGATGTGATTAATATGAGCCTCGGCTGGACTGATTCGCCGGAGATACAAGCTGCCTTAGCCTATGCTGCTAGCAATAATGTCATCACGGTGAGTGCATCTGGTAATGGGGATGCTAATGGTAATGGGCTACCGTTCCCAGGTAATCCGGCCCGATATGCGACACAGTATGGTATTTCCGTGGGCGCTGTTGATATTAATCAAGATATTGCTAGATTCTCCAATCGCCCTGGCAATAATAGCGATCTCCAGCATGTAGTTGCCCCAGGGGTTCGTGTCTATTCAACAACACCCAATAATACCTACGGTTTCTCTAGTGGAACATCTATGGCAACACCGCACGTTGCCGGTGTAGTTGCCCTGATGCTGGATGCAAACCCGAATTTAACCCACGCACAGGTTAGGCAAATTCTGGCTGATTCGTCTGTCAGACTAGCTTAGGTGTGGTGGTCATGTGCTTCATGCGGAGGGTGTGAGTTAGCTTTAAATCAATAAAAAGAGTGGCTCCGTAAAGGAGCCACTCTTTTTAGCTTAGCCTTACAACTTAGCCAAGACTAAAGTACTTAGCCATTGATTGCAGGAGCGCTCAATGCAACAGGTACTTCAGCACCAGCCGCCAAATCTAGAGGGAAGTTGTGAGCATTACGCTCGTGCATTACTTCCATACCTAGGTTGGCACGGTTGATCACGTCAGCCCAAGTGCTGACGACACGACCCTGGGAGTCCAAAATAGACTGGTTAAAGTTAAAGCCATTCAGATTGAACGCCATGGTGCTGATGCCCAGTGCGGTGAACCAGATACAAACAACGGGCCAAGTACCCAAGAAGAAGTGCAAGGAACGGCTGTTGTTGAAGGATGCATACTGGAAGATCAAACGACCGAAGTAGCCGTGGGCTGCAACGATGTTGTACGTCTCTTCTTCCTGACCAAACTTGTATCCATAGTTCTGGGACTCAGTCTCAGTGGTCTCACGAACCAAGGAGGACGTTACCAGAGAACCATGCATTGCGGAGAACAAAGACCCTCCGAAGACACCCGCCACACCAAGCATGTGGAAGGGGTGCATCAGGATGTTGTGCTCAGCTTGGAAGACAAGCATGAAGTTGAAGGTACCGGAAATACCCAGAGGCATACCATCCGAGAAAGAACCCTGACCGATGGGGTAGATCAAGAATACTGCAGTTGCAGACGCCAAAGGTGCGGAGTAAGCAACACAGATCCAAGGACGCATACCCAAGCGATAGGACAGTTCCCACTGACGACCCATGTAGGCAAAGCAGCCAATAAGGAAGTGGAAAATGACCAGCTGGTAAGGGCCACCGTTATACAACCACTCATCTAGAGAAGCCGCTTCCCAGATGGGGTAGAAATGTAGACCGATAGCGTTGGAAGAAGGAATTACAGCACCGGAAATGATGTTGTTGCCAAGTAGTAAAGAACCAGCAACGGGCTCACGGATACCGTCAATATCAACAGGAGGAGCAGCGATGAATGCGATGACAAAGCAAGCAGTAGCAGCTAGCAGAGTAGGGATCATCAAAGTGCCGAACCAACCAACATAAATGCGGTTGTCAGTACTAGTAACCCACTGACAATACTGCTCCCACATGCCAGCCCGTTCACGGGATTGCAAAGTAGAAGTCATAGTGATGATAGAAGTTATGAACATGAGTCAACATCACTGTGAAGGCAAACAAAGATAAATAATTTACTCTCTGCAGCAAATTACGTAAATGAAGACTCGTTTATAAGATTAGTAAATATGCTTAGCGCATTGTAGGGGTACGATACGAAACTTTCCGGATCGACACATTTCTACGTAAAAAATGATTGGTTGCTCATTGTTCGAATTTATCCAGGTGGCCAAGCTAATGAACGTCCACCCAATAGATGCATATGGAGATGGAAGACCGTTTGTCCGCCATCTTGGCCAGTATTGATAACTACTCGATATCCGTTACTCAAGCCTTCGGTATCAGCGATTGAATTTACAGTTAGTAACATATGCCCCAATAATTCTTTATCCTCAACCATGGCATCTGGCAGTTTTGGAATTATTTTTTTAGGAATAACTAATATGTGAGTCGGGGCTTGGGGGTTGATATCGCGAAAGGCTAGACACAGATCATCTTCGTAGACGATGTCTGCGGGAATTTCTTTGCGAATAATTTTGCCAAAAATTGTGTCGTCACTCATGGTGTGTTGATGGGCACAGCGCTTCGCATTGTAAGGGGTCGTGATGCCTCAAGAAAGCGAAGATTTTGAAGAGATGGGTGAGTCTTAAATTGTGTGTGATGAATATTCTCCGTCCAATGGTATTAGCTGCATCCCATGGACGATTTTTCTTAACCTAACTTTCTGAGAACTGTTTAGCTGCCTACAGGTGGTTTAGGAAACTGAACTTGGCTGTATAACCAATCGGCGATTAATTTTGGGCAATTTTTCTTTGACCAGCGCACAGCCAAGTAGTGGAATGCTGGTTTGGTGAGGCGAGCGATCCACTTCATGAGGCGGTTGAGACGACGAGGTTTGACGCGATAATTTATGAGGTTATTGGAGCCGATGTCATAGAGGCGGTCCAAAACAAGCTGTAACGTTGCTTCTTCCCGTAGAAACATGTTTTCTAATAAGAGTTCCACATCCTGCATGTGCTCATCTGCGAGCTGCTTTTCGCGCATAGTTATGGCGACGTCAGCGGAGTTGGAAGTCGTCAGCATGATTTCTTAAAACTGATTGATATGTGTAAGGGATGTTGCAGGCATTGCTTCTCTGGACATCGATGGAGAGTCACATTTGTCATTCAACTGTCTAGTATGCAGATACCATACTTCATGGCTCATAACTGTGATCCTAGTTCTAATCAGAGCCTCTTTAGCCGGAAGTGACTACACACGCAGCTCTACACAATTCAATTCAATATGACCGGCCCAGTTCAAACACCTCAATGATAGGGGACATTTTTCATTGAAGCCGATGGTGTGCAGCTTAGTCTCTATTCATCGAGAATACTAAAGTATTTGTGGTATGTAGCTTTCTGAGCAAATCAGTTACCCAAATTGCACTGGTCAAGTCGCACTATTTATATGCTTGGGCATTCTACGTAAACATGTAGGAGACTACCATGCTGGCAAGAATCTGGAGTGCGTCTTTAATCGGTATTGATGCCTTAAAAGTTGGTGTGGAAGTGGATTTGTCAGGAGGCCTACCGAGTGTTGCCATAGTAGGTTTGCCTGATGCAGCTGTGCAAGAATCACGTGAGCGTGTGAAGGCGTCACTAAAAAATGCGGGTTTTCCGTTTCCGATGCGCAAAGTTGTAGTAAATCTGACGCCTGCTGATGTTCGCAAAGAAGGCCCTATCTATGATTTGCCTATTGCCATTGGGATTTTGGCGGCGTCAGGTCTGGTCAGTCAAGAGAGTTTAGATAGGTATTTGCTTTTAGGTGAGCTATCGCTTGATGGCAGCTTGAGACCGATAGCGGGTGTGATGGCAATGGCAGCAGCAGCGCCTCAATTGGGGATCAAGGGTCTAATTGTCCCAGAGGATAATGCCCAAGAGGCGGCGGTGGTACCGGGTCTTGCGGTTTATGGTTTTAAGGTGATTGCTGATGTTGTCGATTTTCTGAATAATCCTGGCGAGCGGATGCCACTTACTATCGATGGCTGTGAATCTCTGGCTAAAGCTCAACCCCATGCAGTAGATTTACGGGATGTCAAAGGTCAGGCTCAGGCAAGACGAGCGTTAGAAATTGCAGCGGCAGGTGGGCATAACCTTATATTTGTAGGGCCTCCTGGTAGCGGTAAAACCATGTTGGCCCGTCGCCTATCAACTATTTTGCCGCCTCTGAACTTTCAAGAAGCTCTGGAGGTTACTCAAATTCATTCAGTGGCTGGCCTGCTTAAAGATAAGGGGACATTAGTAACTGAGCGACCGTTTCGTAGTCCTCATCATTCTGCATCGGGTCCATCTTTGGTGGGGGGTGGAACATTTCCAAAGCCAGGAGAAATTTCTTTGGCCCATCGCGGCATTCTCTTTCTTGATGAGCTGACGGAATTTAATCGAAAGGTGCTGGAGTTTTTGCGGCAGCCTTTGGAGGATGGCTATGTAAGCATTGCGCGTACGCGTCAGTCTGTGGAATTCCCAGCCCAGTTTACGTTGGTAGCGAGTACTAATCCCTGCCCCTGTGGTTTTTTTGGTGATACTGTACAGCCTTGTACATGTACACCTCGTAGCCGAGAACAGTACTGGGCTAAATTGTCAGGTCCCTTAATGGATCGGATTGATTTGCAAGTAGTGGTGAGTCGGTTAAAGCCTGAAGAAATCACCGGAAATCAGCCGGGCGAACCGTCAGAGCAAGTGCGTCAGCGTGTGGAGTTGGCTCGATGGCGATCGCAATCTAGGTTTTCGAGTGAACCTAAGCTACAGTGCAATGCCGATTTAGAAAGTCGGCATCTGCGTCAATGGTGTCAACTGGACGATTCATCACGCACCTTATTAGAAACCGCAGTGCGTAAGCTGGGGTTGTCAGCCCGTGCCACTGACCGGATCTTAAAAGTTGCTCGCACAATTGCCGATCTTGCTGCTGTTGACAGTTTAGAGTCTACCCATATAGCTGAAGCGATTCAGTACCGTACGATAGATCGCATGCAGTAATAAGCTCAGCGGAACTTATTTAGAAGATGTGCCGACAGGTGCTACTAGTTAAGTTCGAGAAAATACTCATTTATGAAATAGCTCTCAAGTGCTGTTACTGAGGACGCTATATCATAGTTGTTCGTAGATACGTTGGGTGATTCACGAAGTAAATTATGGCCATCAATGCGGCTAAACTCCAAGCGGCTCTCTATAACTTTGTCAGTGGCACAAATGATATTGAAGGGGTAGCATTAGTCACGCCGGATGGTTTGCCCCTGGTGGCTGTGCTACCAAGCCACATGGATGAAGAGCGAGTATCAGCGATGTCGGCAGCCCTTGTCTCCTTAGGGGAGAGGATAGGTAGTGAGCTATTGCGGGGCAAAGTCAGTCAGATTGCGATTGATGGAGAAGCCGGTTACTGCATTTTGAGTAACTGTGGAGAAGAAGCTGTTTTTTTGGTGCTAGCTACCCGCATGGTTAAGAAAGGCATCTTGAACCTTGAGGTAAAGCGAGCTGTGGGTGAACTTCAAGCGCTGTTGGTGTAGTCCCCCTGATTTGGACGACGGTCAGGAGGCTGCAATTAAAGCAATTCTCCAGAACAATTCTGGTTGATATATGCTGTTCAATAGCGCAACGCTAATGCCGTATCGTCGCTATCGTACAGCATGTCTGTCAACGGTTATCTCTCAGATATTTCACTGCCAGAGGTTTTCCAGCTTTTGCAAGATGGCAAGAAGACGGGACTGCTTGCTATTCAGGGGCTAACGGCTCCTGGGCAAGCACACCCTAAGTTCTATTTCATATGGCTTCATCGTGGTCGTATTGTAACGGTGACAAATCGGTTGGATTGTCGCTGTCTCGCTACTTTAATTAACCATCGTCGTTACCTCAGCACCACGATGATAGAGCGGTTGATTCGTCGTTGCCCTGTGGATGAACCTTTGGGAAGATTTTTACGTGCTCAAGGCGTCTTAAGCCCAAAGCAATTGCAAATCTTGTTCGCGGCTCAAGTCATTCGTCAGATTTGTGATTTATTCCAAGTGCCAGATGGTTATTTTACATTTGACCCGGATGCGCCCCTGCCTAAGGTGGAAATGACTGGCCTCAGTGTCGTTGCTACTGAGGTGGTTTTGCCAGGACTGCGTATTTTGAAAGATTGGACAGCCTTTAAAGACAAACTGCCCCACCCGCAGTCGGCCTTAGTCAGTCTGATACGCGGTCAGCCTAATGTACGTATTAATCAAGCTGAGTGGAGTGTCTGGCGACTGATGGATGAAAAAAAATCCCTTGGTCAAATTGCTCAGAGCTTGACGTTGCCCATTGAAGACGTTCAGCGTATTGCATTTCGTTTAATCTTTATTGGGCTGGCTGAGGAAGTGCCCATGATGCTTTCAGAGGCAGCTGATACGCCTGACTCACTTTTTACAGATGAATCTGGAGAGCCGCTCAGTCCTAAATTTTTCCGCAATCTAATCGGGTTTTTACGCCAGGTACCAAAGTCCTCCTAGATAGGTGTGGGAAAACGATGCTATGCTAGTAAGTGACTCGGATCTATGCGATCGCAACGCCCAAATCTTGTCAGGACCGGAAGGTAGCAGCAATACGGGATGCTTGAGATAGGCGTAGTCTCCGGGTCTCCTCTGTTTTTATGGTGTATCTGCTCCATTCAGGTACGGCTATCCGACGGTTGAGCACGCTACACACTGTCGAGATCCGTTGTTAAAACTGAAGATATTAAGGTGATGGGGCTGTTTCACTTATTCACCAAATATTGTTAGAGGAGTATGGGTCGTGGCAGACTTTGGCCAGTTGGTGCAAAAAGCATTCTATTTAGGTGTAGGCTTAGCGTCCTATGCATCTGAAAAAGCAGGTGATGGGTTTAGTGATCTACGACTACAGGCCCAAAAGCTAGTCGATGAGTTGGTGGCTCGTGGTGAAATTACGGCTGATGAAGCTCAGAAAATAGTCAACGATATGGTTGACCGTGCCCAGAGCTCAGCTGCTGCGACTGAATCTACCCAACCTGCTGATAGCGCACCTCGTAAAATTGAAATTATTGAAGAAGAAGAACCCGACGATCGAGCAGCAACTGATGCTCTACGTAAGGAAATTGAAGAGCTTCAGACTGAGTTGCAACGTCTGAAAGACGATGACGATTGATTTAATATCGAGGGTTTTAATTTTGAGTTTTGAGTTAACAGCTGTTAACTCTGTTTATCCATAAGCATGACTCAGTGATGTATTGGGTGGTCACTAACTAAGAATTCAACACTCAAAAATCAGAATTTCTTCTATTTCTCACCCTTCTGAGATTTCATCTTTTGACCTCTTGCTCTTCTTTACTTTCCATCGTTATGGACGACTGGCTAAAACAACTACAACAAGATCTGCAAGAGGCTGTTCACAGTACCTTAGAGCAGACTGAACAATTCTTGGATGTGCTAGCAGAGCAGGCTGTAGATGTTGTGAGCCCAGTATTGGATGCCGCAGATGAACTGGCCGATGAGCTGGCGGAGCAGGTGGTGGAAAACATCTCACCGCCTATATCCCAGGCTCTTGATGAGTTAGAAACTCAGCTGGATCCCGTAGTCGGTTCAGTGGTGAGCTGGTGTGAGCAGACCATGGCTCCGCTCCATCAAACCCTCACACCCTGGCTACAGAACCATCCCAAGTGTGCAGGTTGCTCTTATTATCATGGTGAGAGCTATGGTGGGCAGATGCTGGTTTGTGCGCTGCATCCCCATGGACCAGAGGATTATGATGAATGTCCCGATTGGGAGAGTGTATGGCCGAAGCCAGACGGGGATTGAGAAAACGCATGTAGGGGCGTTGCATGCAACGCTCCTACATGCGCCCCTACGTCAATAACGGATAAAAATGTCCAACCGGGCCTTGGCCTGTGCCGATCCGGAGCGAGTAGTTTAATGCCTGTGTGACATACTCTTTGGCGCGTTTAGCAGACTCAAATGGCGTATGACCCAGGGCGAGATTGGCCGTAATGGCGGCGGAGAGGGTGCAGCCAGTGCCGTGGGTGTCGGCGGTGTCGATGCAGCTGGTGGTTAGCTTGGTTAGAGTCGTGCCGTCATACCAGACATCAATGCCGCGCAGTTCGTTATCAAAACCACCACCTTTAACGATAACGGCTTTAGCACCCAAGCCATGAATAGCCTGGGCTGCAGTTTTCATATGTTCTAGGGTCTGAATAGATTGACCGCTGAGGATTTCAGCTTCGTAGCGATTGGGGGTGAGCACCGTGGCGAGAGGAATCAGCTTTTTTAGTGCTGCGATCGAATCATTATCTATTAGCTGCGCCCCTGTGCGCGATACCATGACCGGATCAATTACACAGCCGACATCGACCAATCCCTTGAGATAATCAGTCACCGTCTCAATGATCGGTTGATTGAGCAACATGCCCGTTTTCAGAGCCTGAACACCCATATCAGTAAACACTGCCTCAATCTGAGCAATGACAGCCTCTGGGGCTAGAGCATCAACCCGCGATACGCCTTGGGTATTCTGAGCTGTAATGCATGTAAGCGCACTGGTTCCATGAACAGCATGGAATGAAAAGGTACGCAGATCTGCCTGAATTCCAGCCCCACCACCGCTATCTGAGCCCGCGATGGTTAAAGCAACTGGTGGAATATAAGCCATAAAAAACCGCTACCTATCGCGACTGTCGCCGCCGTTGCAGGAAATCTGGAATATCCAGATCGGGGGCAATACTGGGGCGATTGCTTGGCATACTTGATGGCAAATCAGCTGGTTTAGAACCGATCGAAGATGGCCGTTGCAGCGGTGCAATCCTTGATGGAGACGTGGCAACGGCTGCATTACCACCAAATTCACTATTACTATTGAAGCCAGTGGCAATCACTGTAATGCGGATTTCACCCTGCATCCGCTCATCAATTACGGCACCAAAGATGATGTTTGCGTTAGGATCAACAGCCTCGTAAATAATTTCTGCTGCGGCATTCACCTCATGTAGGGTCATGTCGTTGCCACCCGTAATATTGAGGACAGCCCCTGTAGCGCCATCAATGGAGGTTTCTAGCAACGGTGATGAAATGGCCGCAATGGCTGCTTCACGGGCGCGGGATTTACCAGAGCCCACACCAATACCCATCAAGGCAGAGCCTGCATCGGCCATAACGGCGCGTACGTCAGCAAAATCAACGTTCACCAAACCAGAAATGGTGATGATGTCAGAGATGCCCTGCACACCTTGGCGCAAAATATCATCAGCGAAACGAAAGGCCTCTTGTACCGGGGTTTGCTCTGAAATAACTGACAGTAGCTTGTCATTAGGAATAATAATCAGGGTATCTACGCATTCCTGTAGCGCCATGATCCCTTCTTCTGACTGGGTTGTGCGACGGCGACCTTCAAAAGTAAAAGGACGAGTAACAACACCAACGGTGAGTGCGCCTGCTTCTTTAGCAGCTTCTGCTACCACGGGAGCTGCGCCAGTGCCAGTGCCCCCACCCATGCCGGCAGTGATGAAAACCAGGTCCGCACCTTCGATTGCGGTGGAAATTTCATCCCTTGATTCTTCAGCTGCTTTTTGGCCAATGGCTGGATTGCCGCCTGCACCCAATCCACGAGTCAGCTTTTGACCAAGCTGTAATGGATTAGCACTATTCGCCTTCGTCAATGCTTGAGCGTCGGTGTTCAATGCCCAAAACTCAATACCCGATACGCCGGTATCGATCATTCGATTAACGGCATTGCACCCGCCGCCACCTACACCAACAACCTTAATCCTCGCCATACTCCCAGGCACAATATCATTCCCCATAGCTGCATTACTCAACGCAGGTTCATTACGATGATTATTATTCATATCAGACATATTGAGGCCCAGACCCGAATTTCCGTGAGAGTTGTGTGAGGATGATTTAGACATAGGGCAAAGGTATACGAGATATCAGTGAGCTATTGACCCAATCAGTCACAGAACACACGCGACTGCCGCAAAAGTAAGAACTAACTATATAGCAATTACAAACCAAGCAGGGCAGGTCTCCGCCAATAGAAGATGGAGGTAATTCATCAATCTATGCAGAGAAAGCTTGAAATATGCGTCCTAAAAGCTTCACAGAGATTTTGAAGATTAATTTCGAACACTATGGGGGCATATTCTAGTCAACTATACGGGAACTTGCTTAAAAAACCAACTAAACTTACTGATTACTTCAAGAATTTAAATGGGTAAGAACTGGTTTCTAAAAAGCGAAAACTAACCATATGGATTGAAAATAAAAGATAGTCGTTATAAGGGGCCAGTAAATATCAGTATCTATAACCGGAGACTACGGTGTAGTAATGTATTGAGCGATCTCAAGCGACATTATTTTTAGGCTTTTTTAAGGGGCTTGAGTCTTTGTTGCCTGGAGTATTTCTAAGGTGGGATTGTCGGGATTACGCAGGTCAATGAAGGCGATTTCTTCGATATCCATTTTGGCGTTCAAATTTCGCATTCGATCGAGTGCAGTCAGTTGTTTAGAAAAATTCTGTCCATAGGGACCCATGTGCACAGTACCCAGGTCTGTATGCAGAATTAAATTGGCTGGATCACGCCAATCAAGAAGAGAGACGGATACCGGATTTTTTTGTAACATTTGGTAGATGTCCGGCCAGTGTTTTTGATATGCCGGACGCATGCCCTGAACCTGTAGTTTGGGTTCTTGAGACCCTAGTTGAGTAAAGCTGTTGTAGGGCATCCAATAGCCGTTGGCATCTAAGAGCCCCATCTGAGAAAAACTCTGGGGATCATCGTCTAGAGACTTAATGGCGACGTCCACATTTGGAAGAGCGATCGCAACCGGTGTTCGTTCCCGAATGCGGATATTTAAACCGGGGGGTAACAGTCGCCGCCTAACGATGGCGTCCTCGATAGGTCCCTTATCGGTCAAGGCATGTTCTAAATCTAGGGGACGTACCTTTAAGAGGGATTTAGGATAGTCAATATCTATTAGTTCATAAACCTCTTCATCGGGCAGCAGTTGATTGCCACTGAGGTTGATCTGCTCAGTGGACTGAATATGCCAACGATTGGATGTAGCTAAACTCAAACAGCCTAAAGTTAACCCAACCATGGCCGTTTGCCGCCATAGCTGTTGCCAAAAAAGTCTTTGACGCCGCTGTTTGAGGTCTTGCCGACGGCTGGCCAAGGTTGCTTGAGAGTATTCAGGAATGTCTGGCATGGGAAGGTGTAATGAGTGACTGTTGGTGGTGCCAGTGGGGAAAAGGAGAAGCGGCGTTTCGACGGGAGCTTGCCAAACGAAGCGTTAGAGCGAGGTGGCTAATGACTGATGTTGCCCAGTAATTAGGTTGATTTAGGTCTCCTGGGATAGCTGGAGAATATATTTAAGCATTCAGCTTTGCAAATAGTGCAGATATTCTGACACTTCTTGGAAAAAAAGTAGTGCCCGGGATGATCTGTTTATTAGGACGAGGCTATGGGGGAAGGGGGGTATTAGGATGAGGCTATGGGGGAAGGGGGGGCGGTTTTGAATTTTAAGGTTTGAATTCAGTGCCGAGCGCTATGCTGCATTTTCCGTTGCCTGTAATGTTTGTGCTAAGAAACCATGCCACTGTTTAGCCAGTTCCACATCTGTAAATGGAATCTGTGGTGTTTTACCGTCTTGTAGATTGAGCTGGATGACGGCCTCACTTTTTTTAGCTGTACCTTTGACTGCTTGAGTAAATGCGTCGTCACCCTGGATCAGTAGATCGATGGTGCGAATCTGATCGAATTGGATGGTTTGCAGATCGATGACGCCTTGACGAGTGGGTAAACCCCACGTCAGTGTACGCTCTACTTGCCCTAGAGCGGCATAGATATCGTACTTAGCACGTTCAAACTGAGTAGCCCATTGCTTATAGGTTTCGACTTTTTTGTACTCGTTCCAGCCTGCCCAGGTAATCCAAAAAAAGAAGATCAGCAAGGGGAGCCAGAGTAAACCGTGAATCATGGGGCGTGCACATAGGTATTTATGCTCCCATTGTAAAGTCTTGCAACGAGGCGGTCGTTGATCTTTCGCATTGATGAAAGATGATGACAAGGTTTGTACTTAGTTTGCGCTAAGTCGGCCTCCAGACTTCAAAACCATACTATTTCTGAGAGGAGACGGTAACTTGCTTTACTTACCTTCTTTATTGGCAGTGACTCCCGCCACTGTTGCTTGGAGCCCCAAAGTGGGTCTCGTCATGATCATTTGTAACGTACTTGCGATCGCACTCGGTAACTACGGTATCAAGCATAAGAACGTTGGCCTTGGTCTACCTTCCTCCGAATTTTTCGGTGGCATGGGCCATGGTGCAATGTTGGCTTGTACTAGCCTAGGTCACGTGATCGGTATTGGTGCCATCATCGGTTTGGCCACTATCGGTGTGCTCTAAATCCGTTAGAGACCATCATCATCCATCAGACTGTCTAGCCCTATCGGCTGGATAGTCTGACTAGATAGGCTCAAATAACATTTCACTTTAAGAACATCTCAATAAAAGCTGGGGAATCAAATCTCCAGCTTTTTTTGTGTGGGACGTGGAGAGTAGGGGGTTCGTTGCGCTAGGGAGTGGTGCGGAGGCTAAGATACACATCCCATGTCAGTGAAAATACGTATTCCCCATTTTCTAATCCCCACTGCTGACTCCCCACTCCCCATCTTTTAATTAATCACTGCCTGGAGACGCTTACGAAATTCTCCTTTGGGATGCCCACCTTTGACCTCGCCTAAAATTTTGAATTCCCCTTCAGGCTCTTCGCAAATGATGTAAGTGGGCCAGCCCATATCTGATTTATCAGGGTATTGGGTCAGGAGCACCCGTCGATATTTGCGGTATGTGGCTGTATCCTGCATTTTGATATCGATAAATTCTAGGCCCAGCTCGCTGGCGACTTTGGCGTCGTAAAAGGACATTTTGTGACAGATGCCGCAGTCTTCGGAGGAGAATTTTAGAACAGATTTAGGCATAGTGAGGTTCTGGAAGCGAAAATTTTGGCAGGGGAAAAACGTTGTAGAGATGTTGCATACAATGTCTCTACAACGTTAATTCTAAAATGACTCTGTTTGCCGCTCCCGCATAAACTTACCCAATGGTCGTAATACTGGACAAGGCTCCCCGTTCTGTAGGTTGTCTGGATTACTCCAGGTGAAAGGGGCTTGTTTAGCGGCACTCATCCATAGCAGACGTTTGGCGCGGGTCATGGCGACGTAGAGGAGACGAAATTCTTCCGCTTTTTTGAGGTCATTGGCACGGTGCCAGGCTGTTTGAATATCAGGAATGGTTGGATTGCCGTGGACGTAGGTACGGATTTGGGCGCGGGCAACGTCGGGTAGGGATACGCTGCCAAGAAACTCACCCTGGGGAGGTATCCAGGATTCGCCGGGGATTAATTTTGCGTGAAGGAAGGGGAGAAACACCACATCCCAGTCTAGACCTTTAGCTTTATGCATGGTGATAATAGTGAGCTGACCTGCTCGGGTGTATTGAGCTTCCGTATCTTCGGCCTCGATGGCGTCAAACCGTTCAGAACTGACGATTTCTTGGAGTGCGCCAATCATGGTGCTGAGGCTGCTATCTTCAGTCGTTTGCTGGCTGATGCGGGCTGCCAGTTTGTCAGCGGTGGCAAGCTCGCTTTGGTTGTAGTTGAGGGTGGTGCCTAGAAAGGGGATCAAATGATAGGGGGGTAAGTCGAAGCGGGCGCGTAAGAGGCTAGTGCAGTAGCGACGGGCATTGAGCGCGGCCTCATGGGTGAGGGATGGCTCAAGGGGACCAGGGTAGAGAAACTGTTCTGGATTGGTGGCGAGGGGGTTGAGATCTTGGGTGGGAATGCGTTGGCGATCTACAAGAACGCGCAGGGCTCCTTTGAGATAGTCGGGAGAATGGGGACGTTCGATGAATAGGAGTAGGTGCAACATTTCGAGAGGGACTTGGGTGTTGCGATCGCGACTGCCCACATCATAAATTTTTAGCCCAGTTGTCTCAGTAAAATCAAAGCCTAGGCGTTCAGAATCTTCTAGAACTTCTCGAATAAATCGACCTTGACGATTTTCTCGCACCAGCACTGCCAGCGTGGGTGGTGCTGGTTGTGCATTTGAAGAGGTGTTTTCTTTCTCTTCTTTCCAATTATCAATTAGTTCTTTTACCTTTTGCGCAATTTGCTGAACGGATGCATTGATGTCGGCAGATTGCATAAGCTCCACACCTTGACCCAAGGGTGCGGGGTTGGCATTGGGTTGTGGGTCATTGGGGGGCACGGGCAGGATAGCCTGTGCTCGGAAGGGCGGCTCTTCCCTAGGGAATTGTTGGTTAACCCATTGCAATACGTAGTTAGCGGCATCCATAATTTTTGGGGTGCTGCGCCCGGCCTGGTCGATGGTGGCAAGGCGATCAGGTCGGTTGGCGTCGCAAAATTGATTGAAGAAAACCGGATCGGCAGGGGTGAAGGTGGAGTTAATGGCCTGGTTGGGGTCGCCGACGCGGACGAGGTTGGGGGGATTTAGGGAGCCTGAATGGTGAATTGGTTCCTTTCCTGTATCCGGTTCTACGGCCAATTTCTCCAATAACCTTGTCTGTAAAGGTGATGAATCTTGAGCCTCATCCTCAAATACAGCAAAGAACTGGCTTTGCCAGCGGCGGCAGATGTCTGGGTCTTTCAAGGCCTGAAGCGCAGCCAAAATCATATCGTCGTAGTCAATCAGCCCTCTCTGACTGAGCAGGGTTTGGTATTGCCCGTAGAGTCCGGCAGCGATATCTAATAGCTGATAAATGTTAGGCGGAGCTTGCTGACCAATACGATTCAGGTCGGCAGGCTGAAGGCCTGAACTTTTAGCTTCGTGGATAGCGGTGTAGGCTAGGGCTGGCAGGATCTCGGTGCGGAGTACTGATTGCCGTCGCAATCGTTCAGTTTCTTCCCCGTCAAAGCTTTGGCCTTCCACAAGTCGATGATAAAGGGCTGGTGCTTCATGAATCCAAGCTTCTACAGCCGTGCGGATGAGACGGTTACTTTGGTTCGGTGAGACAAGGGTGGTGGTTTCGAGGTTGATGCCGGAGACTTCCGGGTTGTGTGTGGCAATGTTGAGGGCCAGCCCGTGCAGTGTTTGGACAATGAAGCTGTTGTAGGGAAGTTTGAGGGCTTTGAGGTGATGGCGGACTTTGGCTTTGAGGTTGGCGGCAGCAGAGCGGGTGAAGGTGACGAGGACAAGTTGTTTGCGGGCGTGGAGTTGAAAATGGGAGATTGCGATCGCAGCACCAGCAGCCATACCCGTAGATTTACCAGAGCCTGGCACGGCTGAAACAGCAAGCGGTCCACCGCGCCAGTCAGCCAAGCGACGTTGGCCAGGGCGCAGACTATCGCGCAGTTTCTGTAGTTGTGCGTTGCGATCAAGGGCAGTCATCAGAGTGGTATGGAACTCTCAGCCATAGGTTACTGCACGCAGCCTGATCCAAGCTGAAATCTTGAGGTTTCCTATACCAAAAAACTACAGTTCTGGATGTGAACTAGATTATGTCGAAAATCCTGTAAAAAACGGTCTGCCTCCTACAATGATTTCTAGATGCTTTCAGGTACTGCCTATGATGAATCTTTCTGAACGTATGATTGCGATCCTGGGTAGTGTGATGTTTGGGATTGGTTTGCTGTTTACGGCGATTAGCCTGATTCCAAATCGTGATGTGTCTGGTGTAGCAGCCCTGTTGATGGGTGGTGGTGTGGGTCTAATTACGATGGCATCCAAGGAGTAGGTATATGAATGGCAAGCAGTTAAAACATCGAGAGCCAACGATGCAGAAGCCGTCCATCCAGTCTAAATCTTCTGTCGGTAGACGATATGCCATTGGTAAAGGCATCGGTCTTTGTCTGATAGCGTTTGTGCTGATTTTTGCGGCGAGTGATAACTCTGGTCGGTTGATTGGCTCTGAAGACCCGTTAATAGATTCTCATCCAGGGCAGTTTGCGGCGTATTTCTTTGCCGGTTTTGCTGGTATTTGCGGATTAGACCTGATTCGAAGAAGTTAGACGTTATCTTTCAGTGCGCCAAGTTGAGTTAGCTAAGATGATATGACATGTGGAGTCAAGTCAATGGGGCTCGATAGAAGTCTGAAGCCATGACCTATACTGCTAAATTGCTTACCTTCGATGGCTTTATTGAGGAATACGGAGCAGATTCTCGTTATGAGCTAGCCGATGGAGAATTGATTGATATGGAGCCGACCGGCCCTCATGAGACGGTAGCGGGCAAGCTGACCAGCAAGCTAAATATTGAAATTGATAAACAACAATTGCCTTGGGTAATACCCACCCGTGCGATTTTGCGACCGTTTGCAAATATTGCAACGGCGCGACGTCCAGATGTGATTGTGTTAGATGAGTTAGCGCTCTTTCAAGAGCCGCTTTGGCAGCGAGAGCCAGTGATAACGTTGGCGACTTCTGTAAAACTGGTGGTTGAGGTGGTGAGCACCAACTGGGAAACAGATTATGCCCGTAAGGTAGAAGAATATTCTCTTTTCGGTATTTCAGAGTATTGGATTATTGATTACCTTGGTTTAGGTGGAATTGCGTTTATTGGTCGACCTAAACAGCCTACGATTACGGTGTGTGAGCTGATAAATGATGAGTATCAACAACAACAGTTTCGGTTAGGAGAGAGAATTATCTCAAGGATGTTTCCAGAGCTAACCCTCCGACTAGATGATGTGTTGCCTCGCTGACTCTAGATTTTGCTCTGTGACGAGTGACATTATGGGTATGCAATGTTTATGTTGCGATATTTTCCCTCGGTTGTTATATCAAAAATGTTATGGCTATTATTGTTTAAGCACCTGGGTTAAGGCTCTTACTAAGGAGAACTTGACCTATGGATTCCAAACAGTTGATGCATTACATCAATCAAGTTATTGCAATAGCGGTAACACTCTTATTGTTCTCTTATCTCGGTAGAGGCCAACCTGTTGGTCTTGAAGTTGAGTCTCCAGCCGTAGAGAATACTCCATCGCTGGAATATAAAGTGTATCTCAGGGGCATTGGTCTAAGTATCCTTTGTTGACTAATGCCGACAATTATCACAATGCCCGCACTGCATGTTTTGAGCTTCTGCCTCACAGCCAAACTGTATTAAAAGTCTCTGCCAGCGACAGTTTCGGCTAAAAAGGTACTGCTTAATTTCCTTCACACTATCGAAAGTCTCACCAGGTTTTGATGAGCGCCCCACCTTCAACCGATAGTGAAATGGATCTTCCCAAATCAACTGCCCCTGACTATGCAGCAACGCCAACGCTGTAGCGGCTTTGCTATTACGTTGCAACACCTCATCAATATGGCCATCTGCGGATAATGACCTCCCCAACTGTCGTGCCTCTCGTTGTAGCTTCCGCGCACTCTCCGCAAAAAACTGCCAGCGCTGTTTATCCTCTGAATCCAGCCAGCCCGTAGGCTCACTGACCAGCGTCAGCGCATCCGCCGGTTGCCCATCTCGTCCCCCGCGACCAATCTCCTGCACATACTCACTTAGCGTGCTCGGCGCATGATAATGGCAAACCCATCTAACTTTGGGATGGTTAATCCCCATGCCAAATGCACTCGTACATACTACAAACTGACAGTTTCCCTCTATCCACTCTGCTTCAATGTGCCGCCGTGCCTCACTGGCCAGCCCCGCGTGATATGCCGCCACTGAAAACCCCTGGGGGCGTAACCACTGGGTCAGCTCTTCAGCAGTCCGACGAGTGCGAACGTAGATCAATCCTGCTTGATCAGGATGAGACTTTACAAACTGACTCATTGCCTGTCGTCGTCCCCTTGGGGTCCAAACTACTTTCACAGCTAAATCTAGGTTTGACCGATAGGGGCTGAGCTTAACCTCTTGAGGTTGTTGTAGATGCAACACTTGACAGATGGTTTGCTGAGCCGTTGGGTTGGCCGTTGCCGTAAACGCTGCAATGGGTATCTGGGTGCCTGCAGGCTTATGGGTCAGCAGTGCTGGTCTGACAGCACCGAGTCGTCGGTAAGTGGGTCGAAAGGTGTCACCCCACTGAACCAGGCAGTGGGCTTCGTCTAAAATCAGCCCGTTGATTATTACTTGGGGCTGGCAAAGAGTTTCCCAGACTCGTTTGCTAAGTAGTGTTTCAGGTGACAGATATAGCAGTCGGAGTCTGTTTTGTTGTACCTGTTGCAGTATTTTTCGTTTCTCAAAGTTGGCCAGGGCACTGTGGATGCGTTCTGCGGCTAAATGGCGTTGCTTTAGCTCCTGGACTTGGTCCTCCATGAGGGCAACTAATGGAGAGATGACCAGGGTTATGCCTGTTTGCAATAAAGCAGGCAGTTGGAAGCAAATGGATTTGCCTCCACCGGTCGGCATGACGATCAGAGCATCCTGTTTTGCCAGTAGTGTGCGGATGACTTCATCTTGTGGAGGGCGAAAACTGTCGTAGCCCCAGATTTCTTTGAAGCGTGCTTCTACTTGCTGCCAGGACGTTGTAGTAATCATTGATGCCCCCTTGAACTGAGCTTAGGGTGCCCGTTGAAAGTGAGCCTTACGTGCCCATCTCATGCATTGCAGCCAAGATCTGTGCTGACACAAACGGCAAAATCTCCTCGTTATTGCTGTGCTCAGCCCCTTCAGTAAATACGACTAGTAGATAAGGATGTGCCCCATCCGCCTCAATGTAAGTGGCATCATGGCGTACTTTACTCGTTAGCCCTGCCTTCGACCAAACCTTTGTCTCAACGGGCACGCCCGCACCTAAAAAGCCCGTCACCTGATTTTCTGGATCCGCAGCTAGTACTTTAGGATCCAGGTCGCGCTTCATCAGGTCCATCATGGTGTGAGACCTCTCTGCATTGACTGCCACCCCGCCAATAATGCTGTGCAGTAACCGAGCAGATGCTTCGGTCGTCAGCATATTGCGGTTTTCATAGCCCTCGCCCAGAAATGCTCGCTCTCGACCGTAGGGACCATCGCACCAAGTTTTTTGGTTAGCGTTAATGGTTGCTAGCTCAGGCCATTGCAGACTGGTTAGATAACGGTTGATCAAGTTTCGCTGTTGCTTCCAGGTTTCAAACGGTCCAGGGGGCAGCTCTGGACCGCTTGTCGTACCCGTAAGCACATCAACGACATAGCCTGTTGCGTCATTACTAGAGTCGATAATCATGTCGCGTACTGCTCGCTCTAGTTCCAAGCTTGTTTGGACCATGCCCCGATCTAGCCACTCATGGATAGCCACCAGGTAAAACAGCTTGATGACGCTGGCCGGGTAAATCCGCTCCACACCGCGATAATTTGCCCCCTTTGACTGTTGCTTCCAGAAGTTATCAGCACTCAGTGCACCCCCTGTATTGACGATGTAGGGCGGTGCATAAGCTAGCCAGGTAACGGCGATCTGGTTTTGTGCCAGATTAGGAAAACGCGCCCAGGTAAGGTCTAGGGCTTGGTTGAGTTTTTGCTGGAGAGCGTCGTCGGGCTGGAAGAATTTGGAGGTCATCGGGTAGAGGTGTTTTGAGGGGGGAGTTGTGAGTTTTAAGTTGTTCGCTTTTTATCTTGCTATACCTTGCTGAGGTAATCGAACTCAAAATACTCGACCAGTCGAGAAGAGCAAAGCTCTACAAAACTCAAAACTTCAAACTGATTTACTCAAACCCTAAATTGGTGCCCTTACCTGCATGAACTAGGGCTAACTGTTCATACTTTTTAGCGTGGTCGATCAGCTCTTCGATTTGTTCGGCGGATACAGTTTTCAATACCTTGCCAGGAACGCCGACCACCAGTGACCCAGGTGCGACATCCTTATTCACGACTGCGCCCGCGCCGACGATGCTGCCTGCACCAATACGGACACCGTTAAGAATAACGGCTCCAATACCAATGAGGCAGCCGTGCTCAATGTGGGCACTGTGCACCACAGCGCGATGGCCAATGGTGACATAGTCTTCAAGGATTGTGGGCTGACCAGGATCGCCATGGAGAATGGCACCGTCTTGTACGTTGGTGTGGGCACCGATGCGGATCAGCTCGACATCGCCTCGGACGACGGCGGTATACCAAATGTTGGCACCTTCATCTATCTCTACATTGCCAATGACCGTTGCATTTGGGGCAATAAAGGCAGCTTGTGAGAGGTCTGGTGCAGGCCAAAAGCTTTCAGGGGTGGTTAGGACAGGGGTGAGGTTAGTCACAGAATTACCTACGGAATAGATCTAGTTCTAAAGGTTACCAACTGAACGTAGGAGGCTTGCCGGAGGGTAGGAGTCAGGTGATTGATACCCCGTCTACATGTCCATGGGATTGTCAACGTTAACCATTGAGATGGACAACACTCTTCAGAATAATGTATGTAAGGGTTAGCGCGCGCTATTTTGCCTCCCGTTATAATAAGGCGAGTGAAAGCCTAATTGGCTTTGTTTGGAGTGTTCTATGAGTACGTTCCGGCACCTGGGGCTTTGCCTAGGCTCAACGTTGGGGTAGTTGAGACAGGCCAATACATATTTAGGTGTCAATGCTTTAATAAACCCGCATGCTAAATTCCGCTTCTCAGTATCCGTTTTATGGGCCAGAGATAAAATGCCCCCACTGTCGGCAGACAATTCCGGCATTAACCTTGACCGATAGCTATCTATGTACACGCCATGGTGCGTTTGAGGTCAGTCTTGAAACCCATGATTTGGTACATGTGCAATCGGGGCGTCACTGGCGTCAATGGGAAGGGGAGTGGTATCGTCAGCATACTCATCCTGATGGTATTCGGTTTGAGATTCATGAAGCGCTCGATCGGTTGTATACCGAGGGGTATCGGGCGACACGAGTGATTATTGCAGAACGCTATCGGCCTCTGGTGAAGTCGTATCTGGAATACAGTGCACCCTGGCGTGGCCAAGTGGATACAGGGACTCCCAGGCTATATGGGTTACCTGTGGCGTTTAGTCCGTCATCCCAAGAAGTACCTCAGTGGGAAGTGATCAATTTTGATTTAGAAAAAGAGCCTGGGGTGCCGAATAATTATCGGTATCTAAAATTTTTTGAGTAAGCTGTTCGAGTTGTTGGTTAAAAGACGGTGATAGGAATACTATGCATCATGCGTCGATTCGAACGGCGGATATTCATAAGGCCATCGCCTTTTATGAGCTGCTGGGATTTGATGTGGTAGAACGCTTTACCGCTGGCATTACTCTGGCGTGTTGGATGGAAGGTTTACATGGACGGATCGAACTCATGCAGGTGCCAGAACCCAAACCTGCTGCCGATGCCTTTAGTGATGAGCATTACACTGGTTACTATCATCTGTCGTTTGACCTGACTCAAGCAGCTGACAGTTTACCGACCTGGCTGGAACAGTTGAAGCAAAAGGCGATTTCTCAAGATACGGTTCTAAACGTACTGTTGGAACCTCAGCAACAGATGATTGGGTCTAGTGTGTATGAAGTAGCCTTTATTGCTGATACTGATGGGCTACCGCTTGAGTTCCTGCGTCGTTTGAAATAATTAATGGGTTCTGGGATTCCGTTTGCAAATAATTGGGCGTATCTGGAAACAGAGCTCAGCTGGTTAGAACGGCTGCTTTTAGTGGCGGTTTCTCAGCAACGCAAGCATTTAAAGTCGGTTAATCAGGTGGCCAAAAATGCGTCTGACAAGGCGACTAGTGACTGGTGGCAAGGTCTCATTGCGGTTAAAAAACGTGCCTACGATGATACAGCGCCTAAATCATCTGACAAACCCTCACTTGGGTACCAAAAAGCATTAGACAAGCGGATTTTGCTGAGTCGGGCTAGCAAAATTTCGTTAGGGCTACCAACTATGCAAATGGTGCTGGGGCTGAGCCTGTTTGAAAAGAAGCTGGTACTGATGGCGTTGGCTCCGGAAGTTCAGGTGCGTTATGGGCGGCTTTATCACTATTTGCAAACAGGGACTAACTGCGCGGTAGGGGCGTTGCCGACCGTCGAACTTGCCTTGCGATTATTGTGTCGCAATGATGTGGAGCGTCGGCGTGCACGTGCCCGGCTGTCTGGTGAAAATTCGTTGATCAAGCGCCAGGTTTTACAATGTGTTGAGGGTTCATCCGCGACATTTTTGGGTAGTCAGATACAGCTGGCTCCTGCATGGGTTGAGTATCTGCTGGCCGAGAATCCTGACCCGAGCTGGCCGCTACAGTTTATAGCAGCTGACCGGTTTTCCCAACTATGTCGAGAGCGAGTGACTTGGCAAGAGTTGGTGTTGGCGGATGAGCTTAAGCAATGGCTGCAATCAGTGATCGCTCAACCTAAATCTAGGCTGCTGTTAGTCGGTGAACCAGGTGTGGGTAAAGAGAGAAGTGCGATCGCACTCGCCACCCATCTCAAACAATCCCTTCACATTCTCGACCTCGCCCAAGTTTCCCCCCAGGACTGGTCCACCTGTCTTACCGAGCTAGACCAAGCTAAGTATCCCGTAATCCTGATCAAAGCAGCCCACTACTGGCTTGGCCGTAACTCAGCCATTGATGTAGCCGCCCTCCAGCAATGGCTGACCAAATCATCCGCTCAGATCGTTTTTATAGTGCGCAATCGTCACCTTATTCGCCACCAATGGCGGCAGCAGCTCACGACGATCGATATCCCCAGGCCCGACGCCGAGCTACGCCTCCAGCTATGGCAGCACACATTCCCCAACGGCGTGAAATCCATGGGCCAAGTTCGCTGGACCGCCCTGGCCGAAGGCTTAGCTTTATCGCCTGGTCAGATCATTGCAATTGGGCGTGGCACACAACAACTCGCAGGCGGTGAAGCAATTACGATTGACCACTTGCAGCAAGCTCTAAATCAACAGGGCCAGGCTTGGAAACTGCGTTAACGAACAGCAACTAGTAGTTAATATTTTTTCTGTCTATCTCTGGCTCTGGGGTTATGTCCACTGGGTAGGGGCCATCTCTTGGGGCACTAGATTTGGAAACGGCTCTGGTTCTACCTCTACTTCTTTGGGAGCGGTCTCTTCGAGTAAATCCCAGATCACTTGCAGCAATTCGTCTAAACCCTGGCGGCTAACGGCAGAGATGCCAAAGATGCGATCGCATCCACTGCTAGCCATCAGTTCTTCCGTCACAACCTCAAGCTCATCCTCAGGGACTGCATCCACCTTATTGAGTGCCAGTAGCTGTGGACGATCTGCCAGCCCGTGACCGTAGGCGATGAGCTCTTGCTGAATCGTGTGGTAATGCTCAATGGGATCCAATGTCGTAATGTCGATGACATGTAGAAGCACACGAGTTCGTTCGATATGGCGTAGAAAATCGTGCCCCAAGCCAGCCCCGGCATGGGCTCCTGCAATCAGTCCTGGAATATCAGCAAATACAGTACCATCGCCTGTGGGTTTGCGCACCACGCCAAGGTTAGGCACTAAGGTGGTAAATGGATAGTCCGCCACCTTGGGCTTGGCTGCCGATAATGCAGAAATCAGCGTTGACTTACCAGCATTAGGCAGACCAATGATCCCGACCTCTGCCAGCAGTTTTAGTTCTAGACGAATCCGTCCCTCTTCTCCGGGTAGTCCGGGTAAGCAGGTCTCCGGTGCCCGGTTGCGATTGCTCAAAAAAGCTGAATTACCGAGGCCGCCTTTACCCCCTTCGGCCACACATAGGGTTTGACCCTCGGTGACCAAATCCCCCAGTAGTTCGCCTGTTTCGGCATCGTAAATCATGGTGCCGCAGGGCACTTCTACAACCAGATCCTGCCCCGTCGCCCCCGTCATATTTTTAGGACCGCCCCGTTCGCCATGTTCTGCTTGAAAGCGGTGGGCGTAGCGAAAGTCCAGCAGCGTTTGTAAATTGGAGACCGCTTGGAGAATGACTGAGCCGCCATTGCCACCCCTACCGCCAGATGGCCCACCTGCTGGTACATATTTCTCTCGGCGAAAGGCCACTAGACCATCTCCACCATCGCCCCCATGGACGTCAACTTCAGCTTGATCAATGAATTGCATAAGGGGAGGGTCGGTAGACGGTAGTAAAGTATCGGCGAACTGCCCTACTGCAGCCTTAGCCTTGCTATCTCCAATTGTATCTGCTCAGTTAGAGCTTCATCCTGACGATGAGCAGCGGTGATTGCGTTAAATAGATCAGTAGTGAGACCTCGGTCCTCTACTAATTCTTGGGCATCGTTACAGTAGTTGATCAGTAAACGCCGGATTTGAGATCTTACCGTACGGGGAAGCTTTGATAAATCATTGGTGCTTACACAGCGTAAATCGTGCCGGGTAATATCCTCATTAGCAATTTGCATGATGTCGCTGATTTCAGCGCGAGCTTCCAAGCGAATCTCTTCGACAGCTAGTATGGCAGCAGCGTAGTTGCCGATTTCTTCCTCTGTAAAACTCTGGGCGTAGACATTTTGCCAGAGTGTAGATAGCGGGAGCCAGGCAATGGCAAGCAGGCTGGCACTAATTCCAAC
The DNA here is from genome assembly GCF_000316115.1 of Leptolyngbya sp. PCC 7375. Classification (GTDB taxonomy): domain Bacteria; phylum Cyanobacteriota; class Cyanobacteriia; order Phormidesmidales; family Phormidesmidaceae; genus Leptothoe. Next base: position 3,847,194 of record NZ_JH993797.1, on the reverse strand, counting down.
TATCCGGCGAAGGTGACGAGGACCGTCACTGTCATTACTAGAGCAACGAGCAATCATCATGGCAATACCTAGCAAGATTTGACCAATTCTAGTGAATAAAACAGGAGTACTGCATGGTAAGCCTTTAGACCGGCTTGAAGCAATGCGCTAGTTCGATAACTTTGGTATGTAATGTTACAGTCTCTGGCGCTCCCTGTTTAAGGGAATATTCAAGGGATAGTAGAAGTTTCAGGGCATTTTGCAATTGTAAGGACGAGATGCCATATATCTCTTTTTGTAAAAAATAAATACGTTTAGGGTTGCCGACATCTGCCGCTTGGGCAATGGCTCGGGTATCTCGTTCACCGGATTCGGTCATGAGTTTGACCCATAGCCAGGTGCGAAACTGCCCTACCAGGGTGGCAACGATCCGCAAAGCGGGCTCATTGCGCGTTAGTAGTTCGGTAATGAGGGTCAGGGCTCGGTCTGTTTGCCCCTGGCGCAGGGCTGCCGCTAACTGCAGACTGCTTTGGGTGCTAGTGGCCACGAGGGCATGAACCGCTTCGGGGGGCAGTGCCTGTTTCGGTTGGGGCCAATAGGTTTTGAGTTTTTCCAGTTCGTTATAAAGACGGCGAGTGTCGGCACCAATCGCTTCTCCCAGTAGGGCAGCTGCTTGGGGAGTGAGCTGTACCCCTACATCCTTAGCAACTTGATATACCTGATGTTCAATCTGATCAGTTTTCCACGGCGGGATGGTGTCAAACTCGCGAATATCGGCATACTTTTTGATGAGTTTAGTGGACTTTAAGCGTCCATCAGGTTTATTGCTACTGGTCAGGAGCAGGATGGCACTGTCGGGAATATTGGGCAGCGTCCGCTCTAGTTCAGCGACAAGGTCAGCAGAACAGCGTTGACACACGGGGGTATCCACTAGCCACACCACCCGTTTACCCATGCCAAAGGGGGGCGTCATGGCCTGGTTTAGCCCCTGGATAATGGCGTCGGACTGCTCCGGTGGGATTTTTTCGTAGTTAAAGCTAGCCCAGTCAGGGTTGAGGTTGCGATCGCACAATGCGCGTACCGCCTTTTTCATCCGAAACTCATCGGCACCCCAAAAGAAATAAACCGGCATTTATGTTGAAATGAACAATTCCCGTAGGTTGGGTAGAGCTTTGCGAAACCCAACAATCCAATGGTATCGATGCCATTGGTATTGATGATTGAGTTTCATGGGTTTATGGAATCAATCGTATTGATTATTGGGTTTTGTTTGTCAACCCAACCTACCCGCTTAATAATGCTTCGACAAACTCATAGCTAGAGAACGGCCTTAAATCCTCAATCCCTTCGCCGGCACCGATAAACCGAATGGGTAGACCGAGCTGCTGCACCACCGCCAGGGCCACCCCACCCTTGGCAGTACCATCCAATTTTGTCAGGACCACGCCGCTAAGATTGGCCGCTTCTGAAAAGACCTTAGCCTGTCTGACACCGTTCTGCCCCAGGGTGGCATCTAGCACTAGCAGGGCTTCTACATTGGCGTCCGATGCTTTTTTATCGACAATGCGTCGGATTTTGTTGAGCTCGTCCATCAAATTCTTTTTATTTTGTAGACGGCCTGCTGTGTCTACCAGGAGTAGCTCTGTATTGCGTGATTGGGCAGCGGCAATAGCGTCAAACACGACGGCAGCTGGGTCAGTATTTTGCCCTGGATTAGCAATGACTTCGACACCGCTGCGGGCTCCCCAAACTGTGACCTGCTCCACGGCAGCTGCGCGGAAGGTATCCGCTGCTGCAATCAGGCAGTTATAGCCAGATTTTTTCGCAATGTGGGTGAGCTTACCGATGGTCGTGGTTTTACCGGCTCCATTGACACCCACTATCAACCAAATGTTGAGCTGTTCACCTTCGGGCACAAACAGTAAGTTGTGATTCCCCTCAAGCGGACTATCCAGCATCTGTCGCAGCAGCTTTTTAAGATAGCGAATGGCGGCGTCAGGCGGTAAGGTCGCCTCACGCATTTTGGATTGGAGAGCTTCGATAATCTGATCGGTGGCTTCTACGCCGACATCGGCTTGCAGCAACAAGGCCTCAATTTCGTAGATGGCATCTTCATTAAGCGGTCCCTGCCCTACAACTGCTTTCAGCTGATTGACCAGACCCCGTCGAGTTTTGCCTAGCCCTTGACGTAACTGGTTAAGCCAGGTGATTTCTTCAAGGGATATGTCATCCGGACGTCGCCCTTGGGATGCTAAAACCTCGGCTGACCAAAGAAATGCCTCGTCCAAATCGACATCGGGCATAACCATTTGCGGTTCTGGTTCAGGCTCAGATTCCGGTTCTGGCTCAGGCTCAACGATGGCGGTTTCCTTTAGTTTGGCCAAGCGCGCTTCTCGTTCCGCCTCGGCTGCTTTGGCCCAGAAGGGAGCAGCAACGGAGGGTGTGACTTCTGTTAATGCTTCCTCTTCCTCAGTTATTGCAGGAGTTTCTTCCGGCGCAGGAATCTCTGTGGACACGTCTGTAGAGACGGGAGTTTCTGCCGCTGGTGCAGCGGTTTCGGTCTCTACTGGAGCCTCAACTGCTGGCTCCGGTTCAGATTCTGGTTCCGGTTCCACGGGCTCAGGCTCGGGTTCCGGTTCTGCTTCAGGTTCCTCAACGGTTGACTGTTGCTGCTGAATATTTTGGTAAGCGGCCTTAGCCCAAGCTAAATAATCTTCAGCACTGGCAGGTGCATCACTGTCGTCTGCGGCAGCCTCCGCAGATGTTGAATCATTTGTTGTTTCATCTGTTTTGGCAGCCTCTGTTTCAGAGGACTCGTCATAGCCACGGCGAAACCAATTAAATGAAGACATAGGTCAATGAATGGGCAATGTTCAACGTGTAGAGTGGGCATCACCCACTGATGTAAAAATCAGGCCTGTTATAAATTTGAAATTTGGCTGCAAACTTAAGGTTCGTCATCAGAAGGCATAGGATCAGGGCTGCTCTCTGACGCCACTTTCGACAATTTCAGAGGTGTTGATCTGGCATCCAGTTTTTGACTTGCTAGCTGATCTGTCACTCGACGCATAACACCATTGATAAACCGATAGCCTTCCTCATCACTGTATCGTTTGGCGATTTCGATGGCTTCATCGATAGCAATTCGTTTATCCACCGCCAGGTACACAATCTCGGTGAGAGCAATCCTGAGAATATCGCGATCCACCCGAGCCAAACGTTTTAAGTTCCACCCCACCATGGCACTGTCTAGCTGCTGGTCAATGTCATCACGATGCTGGGTGAGTTGGATGATAATCCTTTGGGAGTAATCTTGAATATCTTTACGACCTGCCAGTTGCACAAATTCTGGTAGTTCTGTGGCAGCGCCAAGCCGGTTAATAGCAGTTTGCACCTGTTCAATGGCACCCTTGACCGTTTCTTGGGCACTGCGAAGATCGCCAGCGCGAGTTTCGCTATCGAGCAATTGGCGGTTACCCCGCACCAGTTTTGCCGATGCTGCTTCTAGGGTTTCTTTCACCTCGGCTGTGAGGGTGCGAATGGCTTCGGTCAACAATGTGTCAACAGATGGGCCAGAAGTTTGCTTACTACGTTTTGGATCGTCCGTAAGCTGACTCATGCCAAGGAGGGCGAGCTCACGGGCAATACGACGGGATTGCATGGCGTTTGGGAGTGGGTGGTCTAGCTCAGATATCTTATCAGCCAGTGTGTGGGCGGCGCGGATATACGAGGCTATCCTTGTTGATCAATATTAACGAGTTCAAATCTGGTTTCAGGGGATTCAGATGTTTCGGACTTAGCCTGTTGGGATGCGGCTGAGTCGGCTGGTAAGGCCTCTCCGTCTCCAGCAGTCAGTTGGGGTCTGTCTGAATCTTTTTCCACTAAGGCCTCAGCTAGATTGGGTCCAACAATACCGCCTGATAGCAAAACTTTGAACGCTTCTTCAATAGAGATACTGAGGTTAACCACATCAGCCTCGGGAACAACTGCATACCAGCCACTGGTGGGATTAGGCGTAGTGGGCACAAACACACTCAGCATCTTGGAATCAGGATTCATGGATGTGACTGAGCTGGTGACAAAGGCAATGGCCCAGATGCCTCGGCGGGGATATTCCACCAACACCACGCGGCTAAACTGACTTTTGGTGTCTTTTAAGACAGTCTCAAGCAGCTGTTTCAGAGTTTTGTAAACTGAGCCAGCCAAGGGAATAGATTGTAGGATGCGCTCGCCAAGGTCTAACAGCCAACGACCAGCAATATTGCGAGCCATCAGACCAATGAGCAAAATGGCTAGCAAAGGTACCGCAAATCCAACGCCTAAATTAAAGAGGGCTACTAGAGCTGGGTGTAAATCAACAAAAGGATTTAACTGCTTGGGAAATTTGGTCAGCGCACGAATTACCCAGCTGGCTACGGTAATGGTTAGCCAAATCGTTGTGGCGAGGGGAATAATCACCAGAAGACCTGCAATCAGGTCATTCTTCAAACCTTGCTGGAAATTTTTTAGCACGGGCTGACGTCTCGTTTGTAGTCGTAGCGGTCTATTTCAGTCAAATAAGCTAATTTAGGTAGTGCCTGTTTTAGAAAACTGGAATGTTGCGCAGTGTCACGTATCACCATATATATCCTAAATTATTGTGGCAAATGCTGTGATCGGTCCGGGGATCGGTTATACGCGGTAGCCAATTGAGGAAATGGGCAGTAGTTCACTGAGTGCCAAGATTCAAGCGTTTTAGCTTTTTGCTACAGATGTTGGCATCCTATGCCCTATTATTCACCACCCACTACAGCTGGAGCACTTGTCTTGCCAGAGTTAAGTAGATAAATACTCCAAATACATCTACGACGGTGGTAATAAATGGGGCTGACATCAGCGCAGGGTCAAAGCCTAAGCTTTGGAACAGAATAGGTAGAGCTGCTCCGGCGCTGGATGCCAGGACGGAAATTGCGATCAGGCTAAGGCCTACGGTGAGGGCCACTCCTACATCGATAACAGGCAGGATGTATAGCACTCCGGTGACGACTAGGGCCAGCATGAGACCCAGGAAGGCACCTGCGATCGCTTCTCGACGAATCACCTGGAACGCCTCTCGTAGCTTAAGCTCATCGGTGTTCAAACCACGGATCACCACGGTGGATGACTGAGCGCCTACGTTACCCCCGGTACCGATCAGTAGCGGGATAAACGAGGCTAAGATCGCCACCTGTTGAATCAAACTTTCCTGGCTTCTGATCACGGCAGCGGTAAAGGTATTGGCCACAAGCAGTACTGAGAGCCATACAACGCGCTTGCGAGCGACCGTTAGCAGGTTGGTCTGAAAGTAGTTATCACCGCCAGATTGAACACCGCCCAAGGCATAAATGTCCTTGGTGGCTTCTTCTTCGAGGATATCGATCACGTCATCAACGGTGATGATGCCCACCAGCCGTTCCTCAGTATCGACAACGGGCACTGCCAAAAAGTCGTAGCGTTGAATCAACCTGGCGACTTCTTCTTGGTCCACACCCGTTTGCACTGAAACCACTTCGCGGGTCATCAGCTCTCCAATGGTTTGATCGGGTTGACCGGTCACTAAAATTCGCAGTGACAAGATACCTGTGAGACGACGGGCTCTGTCGGTGACATACAGGTAGTACACCGTTTCACTAGCACTGGCCAGTTTGCGAATGTGATTGAGTGCCCGTTCCACTGTCCAGTTTTCTTTTAGGGCGATGTATTCGGGGGTCATGGCCCGCCCAGCTGTGCCTGCCTCATAACCCAATAACAGGGCTGTGGCTTCGCGTTCCTGTGCACTCAGCTGTTGCAGCAATTGTCGTACCACCTTGGCGGGGAGTTCATCAAAGAGGCGCGCCCGGTCGTCAGGCGACATCTTGTCCACAATGTCGATGACGTCCTGGCGCTTAAAGTCTTCAACCAGGGTTTGCTGAATGCTGGAGTCTAGATTTTCATAGACTTCAATGGCTTCAGCCTTAGACAGTAGGCGGAAGGCAAGGGCCTGCATCGTATCAGGCAACCCTTCGATAGCTTCAGCGATATCCGCAGGCTGTACAGGGACCAGTAATGCTTTTGCCCCTTGGTAATTGTTCTGTTCTAGGAGAGCCTGAAGTTGCGATCGCACCAGTTCGCGCAGTTCCCTGCGCGAAAATGATGCAGTGCTTGTAGCCTGTTCAGTGTCCGTCAAGGAAGGTATGCCCAATCCAGTTGCCTATAGTCTAGTGGTGGAATGGGTCTAGAACGAAGAAAATCCTGCAAATTTCTCAGTTGCATCATCAGGAGGATGGGCATTGCCCACCCTCCTGATGGTTATGCTGCCTTCAAGCCCCGGTGTCTTAACAGCGCGTCTGTGCTAGGCTCACGACCGCGAAATGCCTGGAATACCTCCATGGGATGACGGCTGCCGCCCAAGGCCAGCACCGTATCGCGAAAACGCTTACCAGTTTCCTGCACAGCACTTTCGTTATCAATGCCCACTTCCTCAAACGCGGCAAAGGCATCGGCGCTGAGGACCTCGGCCCAGAAGTAACTGTAGTAGCCTGCCGCATAACCACCGGCAAAGATATGGCCAAAGCTGCATAAAAACGCATCCTCAGCCAAGGGCGGCAGCACCGTAGTTTTTGTTGCCAGTCGATCCCGCACATCCCAGATGGTCTCAGACCCATCGGGCTGATAACGAGAATGCAGTTCAATGTCGAGCCAACCAAAATTCACCTGGCGCAAAATGGCATTGCCGGTCATAAAGTTGCGGGCAGCTAGTAGCTTCTGGTAATCCGCTTCAGGCAAAGGCTCGCCAGTCTCAAAGTGCCGTGCCATTTTGAATAGGGTATTGCGGTCGTAGCACCAGTTTTCCATAAACTGACTGGGCAGTTCGACAGCGTCCCACTCCACATTGTTAATGCCCGCAGCCCCTGGATAGTCGACCTGGGTCAGCATATGCTGTAGCCCGTGGCCAAACTCATGAAACAGGGTTTCTACTTCTCGGAAGGTCATCAGGCTAGGTTTGCCATCAATGGGGGGTGACTGGTTGCAGACAAGATAGGCCACCGGTAGACGCACGGGGTGTTTAGGCTCTGTATGGGCACGCACAATGCATTCATCCATCCAGGCACCGCCACGTTTTTCAGCGGGTCGACTGTAGGGGTCAAGATAGAAATAGGCAATGGGTGCACCGTTGCCATCGGCAATGGCAAAGTAGCGCACATCTTGATGCCAAACGGGAGCCTCACCATCGACGGCCTGAATCGTTACACCAAAGAGGCGATGGGCTAACTCAAACAAACCGTTGAGTACCTGAGGTAATGGAAAATAGGGTCTGAGCGCTTCGTCGTTAAGATCAAACTCTTTTTCCCGCATGCGTTCTGCCCAGAAGGGAATATCCCACTGTTTCAAGTCGTTAGCTGTCGATGCGTTGTGCGCTAGCGCAAAGACTTTGAGGTCCTGTAACTCTTTAACAGCAGCGTCATAGCTGGCACTGCGCAGCTCTTCCATCAGCTCCTCCACTGCATTGACTGAGGATGCCATTTTTCTGGCAATGCTGAGATTAGCGTAGGAATCAAAGCCAAGGAGATTAGCCTGCTGTTTTCTGAGGACTAAGGTTTTATCAATCAGGGGTGAGTTATTGAGGTCACCAGAGGACGCACGGCTGATGTAGGCGCGGTAGACTTTTTCCCTCAGGTCACGACGCTGGCTGTGCTTCATAAAGGGACCATAGCTGGGAATATCCAGGGTAATTCGCCAGGGGCCTGCTTCTGCGGTAGCCGATTCCTCTCCAGCATCGCGGGCTGCTTGAGCCGCTAGACTTAACAAACTAGAGGGCAACCCAGCAATGTCTTCCGGGGTTGTTAAGGTTAAGCTAAAGGCTTTGGTGGCATCCAGCACATGGTTCGAAAACTGGGTTGATAGCTCCGCCAGCTGTTGTTGAATTTGGTTGAAGGTTTCCTTAGCGTCACCTTCTAGACCCACACCTGAAAGTTCAGCATCGCGGATGGCTGCTTCCACAATGCGTTTTTGTGCAGGGCTGAGGTTGGTGTCTTGGGCCAGCTGTTTGAAACCGGTGTAGAAGGCTTTGCTCTGGCTTAAGCGGGTGGAAAACTGTACTAAGGCAGGTTGCACAGCTTCATAGGCGGCTCGGAGTTTAGGGCTGTTTTTAACGCCCATTAAGTGTCCTAAGACACCCCAAGTCCAACCCAGCCGCTCACTGATTTTAGTTAGCGGTTCTGCTAAGCCTTCCCAGGTGGGGCTCATGGTTTTTTCCAATGACTCCAAGGCTGTGGTGAGTTCGCCAATCAACTGCTGGATCGCGGGTTCTACTTGATCGGGCTGAAACTGATCAAAGGGGGGGAGACCATGGCCGGTCAGAAAAGGGTTGGTTGCTACAGCGGGAGCACTGGTAGTTGCCTTAGAAGTCATAGGTTGCTTTGGAAAAAAATTAAGTGTGACAGAATTCTCAGAAAAACTAGCTTCCCGGAATTATTCCGACTTGTCTATATAATGTTAGTTCGATTTTTGGTGGGTGTGGGGGTAGAAATTACAAGGGTTTGTTCTAGAGGATTCTAATCGGTGTTATGGGCATTTGGGACAACCCTGATGGAGTTTTTCCTGCAAGATAATGCCATGAAGTCCTCTGTTTAACGGGCTTCGATGGTTTCTGGATCCAGAGCCTGCAAAATACGGGCAGCTTGGGTGATGATGCTTTCGCCGCCACTAACGACGACTAAATATTCTCCAGCATCAATGCGATCGCGATAAGGTGTTTCGTTATTGTTAAACAGCAACGCAGGACCACCACAAATAAAGAAGCTGCCCATCAGTCCAGACCCAGCGCCTAGCAGACCTCCTAAAAGCTGATTGCCCAAGGTGCCTGTCCACTCAAAGGTATTCAGACCTGTAATGGCGTCAAAGACAAAGCCTCCGCCAAACCCAAAGGGGACTAGCCAGGTGGCCATGCGTCGTACCTGAGTCCAGGCGGCTTCTTTAGGATTTTGCAGGCCAAACTCGTCAGTGGTCGGACACCCCTCACCAAGAATAGAGACATCGTCCATGGAAAAGTTGCTGGACTCTAGCCTGGCATAGGCTTCTTCGGCATTGGTGCGATCGCAAAAAGCAGCGACAAGGTATCTCATGGGGATAGAACAAGTAGTGGCTCCAAGTCAGGGCAAACCCCGATACGTTCTATTATTCCTCGTTGACTACATTTTGGGGGTTGTTGTTTGCACAGAGCAGCTTTCCACCCAGGGGGGCATTGCCAACAAACACCCACCTCACTAAACCATCGGTATCACGGGGCTACCCGTCGGCCTGAGAGTGTTTCAGCACGCCAGCTAGAATAAATGCGATCGCAGAGTCTGCGTAGGCTTCTATCGCTTGCGGTGCTAGCCATTCACTTTTTGGCACCAAATTTCTCAGATTGTTCTCCGCATTAAAGTAAAAAGTCATTGTTCCCATGATGTGAATCATCGTCAACCAGGGGTCCAGAGGGCGGAAATAGCCTTCATCCATCCCTTTCTGCAAAAAACTCACCCCCAGGTTAATGGGCACTTCCCAACCCGTGAGCTTAAAATACTTACCTTCATTACCCATGGCCTCATGGAGCAACACCTTACCCTGATAAGGGTGGTCAACCTCATGGGCGATCGCCGCCCGCAGAAATGTCCTCAAAACATCCGGTGGCGATAGATTCTCTAAATTTAAGGTCTCAACAGCTACTAAAAAAGTAGCCGCATAGCGCTCTAACACTGCCTGGTACAATTCTTCCTTCGTACCAAAATAGTAGTGAATCATCGCCTTGGTGAAACCGATGTTCGCAGCGATCGGCTCCGTTCGTGCCCCCGCTAGTCCATGGCGTGCAAATTCCTCTTCAGCCGCATCTAAAATTTTCGCTTTGGTGGCTTTTGGGTCACGGCTTTGCCGCTTTGCCGCTGAGCGCTTTGATTTAGCTGACGACTTCACTACAGGCTTCGCAGATAGAGGGTTCTTACCTATAGGATACAACGCCTCTCCAAGGCATATCGACAGGTTTTTAATCCCTAAACTAATTAACTAGTTAAAAAGTTATTGACAGATCGAGTTAGTGCCTTTAAATTGACTAACAAGTTAGTTTAACTATTTGGTTAGTTAATGCAACTTAACCCTGTCGTCTTTTCGTCAGACTTATGACAACAACTTTACAGAGACGGGACCAAGTCGGTCCGTGGCAGCAGTTTTGTAACTGGATAACCAGTACAGAAAATCGTCTTTATGTGGGATGGTTTGGTGTTTTAATGATTCCCACCCTCTTGGCGGCCACAGCCTGCTTTGTGCTGGCATTCATTGCAGCCCCTCCCGTTGATATTGACGGTATTCGTGAGCCTGTAGCAGGTTCATTGTTGTTGGGTAACAACATTATCTCTGGTGCTGTGGTGCCCTCTTCCAATGCGATTGGTCTACACTTCTATCCCATTTGGGAAGCCGCTTCCCTTGATGAGTGGTTATATAATGGAGGCCCTTACCAACTGGTCATCTTTCATTTTCTTATTGGCATTTTTGCTTATATGGGTCGTGAGTGGGAACTGTCCTATCGTCTGGGTATGCGCCCCTGGATTTGTGTCGCCTACTCTGCTCCAGTGGCTGCAGCTACCGCAGTGTTTCTGATTTATCCCATTGGTCAGGGGAGTTTTTCCGATGGCATGCCCCTGGGTATTTCCGGTACCTTCAACTTCATGCTGGTGTTCCAGGCAGAACACAATATCCTGATGCATCCATTTCATATGATGGGGGTAGCAGGCGTGTTTGGCGGAGCACTGATCAGTTCCATGCATGGTTCTCTGGTAACCTCTTCCTTGGTGAGAGAAACCACTGAAATCGAGTCTCAGAACTATGGCTATAAGTTTGGGCAAGAAGAAGAGACGTACAATATTGTGGCCGCCCACGGTTACTTTGGCCGCTTAGTCGGACGCACTAATGAGATTCTCTTAGGTGTGGATGCCAATAGTCGTTCTCTTCACTTTTTTATGGCGGCTTGGCCAGTCATAGGCATTTGGTTTACGGCTCTGGGCATCAGTACCATGGCCTTCAATCTCAATGGATTTAACTTCAATCAGAGCATCCTTGATTCCCAGGGGCGTGTCATCAGCACCTGGGCTGATGTTATCAATCGAGCCAATCTGGGTATGGAAGTGATGCATGAGCGTAACGCCCACAATTTCCCCCTTGACCTAGCCTCAGACGAGGCAACTCCTGTGGCGATAGCGGTTCCTTCCCTGACTAGCTGAAAATTACTCAGCGAGTGATGTTCTCATTCGCTATAAGAGATTGAGCTGCCTGACTTGAAAGATTTTAACTTAAACGAGATTACTAGGCCTTGCTAGTAGCTCTTGTGATTGAAGTGATGATAGAGTGCTCCCATCTCATAGCATTCAGCAGATTGCTATAAGATGGGAGTTTTTTTCTGAGTTTTGGAAGTTGATTAATTTTGTTTCCTTATACGAAATCCTGACTGATAGCGCCCGGTATCAAAGGTCATGGCTTCGACGGTGAGACTTCGGCGTGAGACTTCGGCGTGAGACTTCGGCGTGAGCTCAGTCGAACGCTCAGTCTCACGCTCAGCCGAACCGATAAGGGAGTGCCCCTACAGGATTGTCGATTTTTAATCGGGTTTAGTGAATTCGGATTTGGTATTAGAATGATTGATCTGTATTTTTGATGCTTCTACATCAGGTTGTATCGATGTCTTTTTATGGCTATTGCTTTTCAAACTTTGAGTCCCAAGGAATTCTCGTATCTGAAGGGGATGATTGTTTTAGGAAAAGACGAGTCGTTAGATTGTTTTCTTGAGAGAGAGTTGTAGGATCGGCAGTGCTTGTTCCTAACAAAAGAAAAAACGATAGCTAGAATAACAGCAGGTTAACCACTGATGAATTATGAAGTGTGCTCTAAAACCGTTGACTTATTTCTGTTTATTGTTGGCTTTGTTTCTCAGTCTTTGGCTGAAACCAGTACAGGCATCGCTTTCCCTATCAGACCCTCGGATTAATCGGCTGGAGTCACAGTTGCGATCGCTCCAATCCCAAGTCAACCGCCTTCAGTCTCAACTCCCTCGCGCTGGCAACAGTAGACCCGCTCCCATTGACCGCCCGCCCGCCCCTGAAACCCCATCCTTTGATCAGCAGTTCGATACCCTGGCAGTTTTAGTTATCGAATTGCAACAGCGAGTATCGGTGTTGGAGACCAAACTAGAGGAAATGGAGGAGTCTACGCAGTAGCTTGAGGCTCTTCAGGCTTTTCCATCACTCATAACTCAATACTCACCACCGGCATTAGACTTCCTCATTGTAGGATTCATAGGTAATTGGTATTGGAGCCCAACTGTCTAGTTCATCACAGAGCCAGCGAATTTCTTGATAGCTACCATTAATGCGAATGGTGTGAAATGGCCCTTCGCTTTTCAATTTTATTTTATACTGAGGAATTTTATCAGGACCTGCTGTCATTTGAGTTAAGGATTGCTTAAATAGCACTCTCTCTCTGTTTCTATGAATCTCTGTTAACGAGATCAGGGTGCCTTGAATCGACTTCTCAAATGTTATGGAGTAAATTGCATGGCGTTTGCCTCGTTTATTCATGTGGAAATAAATAAGAAGTAGAATGATGAAGGCTGGCCAGATCAAGCCAGTAACAACTAAGAGAATTAAAAGAACGCCTGCTAAAATATTACCAAAAGCACCAAAGGTTTGCGTTAGCCGACTGCTGATGACAGCCAGCAAGAGAAATTCGAGTTTGAATTTTTTAGAGGGCACCTGGATCTTAAAATGCTCTTGGGTCTGGCTCAGCTGAATGGCACTATTTTGGGGTGGTGGTACTCGGAGCGGATGAAGACCGTCGGCCGGTTGTGTGGGTGATTGATTGAAACGTTCCCGCGCAATGGCGGCTGTTTGAGGCCGTTTAGCAATGTCAGGTTCCGTTAGCCATTCTAGCCAATGGACAAATTCGGGGCTTAATCTGACCTGATCGGCAAACTGTAACCGCATATCTTTTTGCGGTAAATTGGCGGGGTGTAGCCCTGTGGCGAGATAGATTAGTGTGGCTCCTAAACTGTACAGATCTGAAGCTGGAACCGCTCGCCCGCCAAATTGTTCCAACGGCATATAGCCATAGGTGCCCACAATTGTGATTGTGCTACCTTGCTGCGGTGCTTGAATGCCACCAAAATCCACTAGATAAAGCTGTCCAGGATTGTTGCCAGTGCGCTCTGTGAGCAACAGATTGCTCGGCTTAATATCGCGGTGAATAACGACTGGTTTACGATCATGCAAGTAATCAAGAATGTTGAGTGCCTCTTGGGCAATGTAGTGTAGGTCTTCTTCACTAAAGGTGCGACCAGTCATAATCCAGTCTTGTAGAGACTTAGCCTCTATGTAGGTCTGTACGAGTAAAAAACCTTTGCCCAAGTCTGTTTCAATATCCACAAAATCCAAGTATTGGGGAATTGCCGGATGATCTAACGACTGTAACGCTGCACTTTCCCGTTCAAAGAGTCTGAGGGTTTCCCAGGTAAATTCAACGTCAAATAGCAGCAGCTTGACGATAACGGTGGTGTCTGTCTGTAAGTCGGTGGCAACAAAGGTGCGACGTCCTGGTTTTTGGCTGAGGCGAGCGCGAATTTTATAGCGTTGGCACAGCACCTGATTAAGGAAGGGATCCATGGTATGAGGCGCTAGTCAATAATGTAGGCAATGTGGCGTAGTCCCATTGGAACTAGATACAAGTTTATAGTGCTAAATTCCAGATCGTTCGATTAACAGTCCGATAGCTGAGCAATGTTAACCACAATTTCATCGATGATTGCTCGCATGGCTGTGGCTGAGAGATCGGCATTGTTTAAGAAAATGCTAAATACCATGGGTGGATGGTTTACAGGTTGAAGATAGCCCGTCAAGGATTCATTGTTGCTTATATATCCAGTTTTGCCTTGCAGATTTCCTTGAACGGGGGTGTTCTGAAACCGGTGGCTTAAGTTTCCCTGTTCTCCAGCAACGGCGAGAGACCTTCGATAGACTTCGCTATGGGAGTGGAAGGCCATCGCTTGCAGTGTATCAACCAACGTGCGAGGGGTGACTAAATTGTGTCTCGATAACCCTGACCCATCCACCATTTGATAGCTGTCTGAGTCAACGCCCAAGCCATCTAAAATCTCTTTGACAGCCTCTGTGCCAGCTTGAGTGGCGTCGTCGTATTCTGCTGCGATTGTTCCTAAGGACTTGAGTAAGGCCTCTGCATAGAGGTTGTTGCTATCTTGATTAATCGTTGACAGCCATTGAGAGAGTGGCGGTGATATGACTGTTGCAATCTCTGTCAGGGGTCGATCGGGCCAGCTGGATGTCAGCCCGGTTAAATCTACTGGAGTGCCGGTCTGGCGCAGGCTATTCGCTAGTTGTTCCATAAAGTGTTCCCCTGGTTGGGTGATGGCAATGGCAAATGGATCTGGCCCAGCATCAGCGCTGAGGTTACCAAAGACATGCAAAATGGGGTGGCTCCAATCACGACCAACGTCTGCGGTTAAAGGCTCGCCTGCTGGCACAGTGCTGGACGTGTTGTGTATTTCCCAGCGAGTAGTCTGCTCTGGGGTAGCCCACTCCACCCGTAGTGGTTGGCCCACCTCTGTTGGATATAGGGTCACCCCTAAAGCATTTTCATTTAAAATCAGGCCGTTAGCTGAGGCTCCATAACCTGCCAATACATCTTCCCATTCCCAGTTGGGATGCACAGTGCGGCCAGCAAAGTAGCTATCATATCCTAATAGCTGATCGATTTTTTTGATTCCCTGCTGGGTAATTTGCTGTGTTAAGCCCTGGAGTTGGTCATCGCCAAAGGTAGGGTCGCCTCTTCCTATGACATACAAATGGGTCTGTTCGCCCTGTTGCTGGAGGTGGGCTGAGGTCTCGATTTGAAAGTCTGGGCCTAGTTGCTGGAGCGCGGCGGCAGTGGTCAGGAGTTTTAAGGTGGATGCAGGAACAAACCATTTGTCGACATTCCGTTCCAGAATGATCTGGCGTTCTGAAGGCTGAGCTGCTTGGGTTTCTACAAGTAGTCCCAGGTGGGCTCGGGTGAGGTTGGGGCGGGTTGCGATCGCATCAATCTTGTCCACCAAGTCTGCCCGACAATAGCTTTGGGCAACAGCTGCTTCCCCTGATAGCCAGAGACCCAGTCCCCAGATCAAGCCGAATACCCCCTTTACGGACACACAAAAGAACATCTGCATCCTCTGAGATGCCCAAATATCAGTCTGTTCAGGTTTCTGGACGCATTGAAGAGTCATGGCAGTTCTAAGTAAATAATGCAACCTGCTTTAAAGAGGTTAGCTAGAAAAT
The DNA here is from genome assembly GCF_000316115.1 of Leptolyngbya sp. PCC 7375. Taxonomy (GTDB): domain Bacteria; phylum Cyanobacteriota; class Cyanobacteriia; order Phormidesmidales; family Phormidesmidaceae; genus Leptothoe. The sequence continues at coordinate 3,831,871 of NZ_JH993797.1, read as the reverse complement.
TTACTAACACCCTGATGACAATGGATATTGTTTGAAGTCTTAGTGAAGTCGCCGTTCAACTCCGGATATAACTCGATATATCGAGCATGTTGGAGTGGTAGATGCACCCTGATTCCGAGCCCTGGAGATGCATCTTTGGGGCTCTTTCTTCTCCTTTAGGGGGTGTGACACCCGAGACGTGTAGATTGTTCAATGCACACCGTTCACTGACTTGTCGCCCTTGGGAAAACTCAAGATGCAAGAGTAAAGCTTGTTATCTGACATTAGAGAAGACATAACAACAATGTTGCCCTTCTCACTTCTTAACGTCTCCGAGACTTTTTCCCATTATTCAGATGGCAGGCTGTTTACCCTTTAGCCTGTTCTTTAATTGCGTCAATAATTTGACCGTTCGCCTTAGGAAACGGGTAACTATCAATTTCATCTAGGGTAACCCACTTGATTTCATCACATTCAATGGGTTTGGGCTCACCGCTGATGTGGGTACAGTTAAAGACATTCAGCGTCACCTTAAAGTGGCTATAGGCATGGTCAACCGTAATTAGCCGGTCGTTGACCTCAATATCGATATCTAATTCTTCTTTAATCTCCCGCTTGACGCATTCCTCAAAACTTTCGTTAGGCTCGATTTTACCCCCAGGAAATTCCCATAACCCTCCCAGTAGGCCTTCTTGCTTACGACGGTCAATGAGAATGCGACCATCATTGTCGTGGATAACAGCGACACCAATTTGCTTATGGGGCAGAGGAGCACGAGATTCGGTCATGGGTAGTTCAGACTGTAGATTTTGACGGTAAGCGGCGCAGTGGCTTTGCCATGGGCATAACAGGCACGATGGACGATGACGGGTGCATAGGGTGGCCCCCAGATCCATAATTGCCTGGTTAAAGTCGCGGGGCTGCTGTGGGTCCAAAATTTGCTCGGACAGCTGCCACAGTTCTTTCATAGCCTTTGCTGGAGGCTTGGGTAAGGCCACTAGTCGGGCCAACACCCGTTTCACATTACCATCGAGGATGGCAACAGGTAGGTTGTAGGCGGCGCTGAGGATGCCTCCGGCGGTGGTGCGGCCAATACCGGGGAGTGCGATCGCATCCTCAAACATCTCTGGAAACACTCCATCATGCTGCTCCACAATCAGCTGTGCCGTCTTGTGTAAGTTGCGAGCTCGAGCGTAATATCCCAGCCCTTCCCAGGCTTTAAGTACAGTTTGCTGGTCAGCTTTAGCCAGGTCTGCCACTGTCGGAAATAACTCTAACCAGCGCTGATAGTAAGGCATGACCGTTTTGACCTGGGTCTGCTGCAACATGATTTCCGAGATCCAGATGGCATAGGGATCTCGACTGCGTCGCCAGGGTAAATCACGACCTTGTTCGCCATACCAAGTCAGTAAAGCTTGCCGTAGTGCAGGGGCCGCATGCCCTAGATTGGCAGTCCCCTCAAAACTTAAAGCAGATGCCTGGGATAAGGACATCTGCTTTTGGCCATATTTACCGTCAGCACTGTCGTGCACGCTGTATTGTGTTCTCTTTGCCTCACCCACTGTGGATCAATCTTGACTGTTGTTTCTGATCCTGCCATGGGTGAGCGCATTTGCACTATCTAGAACGCGTTATTCATGTAGGTCAGTTTCCAGGCTGCCCATAAGTGTGGTTTCCATGGCCAGACGTTGCTCAGCGCCCTTAAGGAAATAGCCACCCATCATGGCCGAAGCTAGCAAGCGACCTAGATTCTCACGGCTAGTAGTGACAGAGACATCAAATCCTTCAGAGGGTAGGCCACCCAACATCGCAATGATGTTATGTTCCATTGCCTGCATGACATCACTGGATACCGGACGCGATAGCTGTGCAACTGTCTCTGTTTCCATAGACTGCACATATTGCATCAGAGAATTGCCCTGTACAGCAGCCCCACCCATAAATTCGGAATTTGTGTTGTTAAAAGACTCGTTAGTCATGATTGCCTCACTCAAAACGTGGCTGGTAGCGGCTGTTAGGTCTTTTGCCGCTGTAATGCCAATGTAACAAAGCCGTTTGAGTTCTCGTAGTGGGTAGAACCGAACTGCGAGGTGGGGATTTTCTCTGGAGAGACGTTGCCTGCAATGTCTGTACATCAGAATAGAACCTACAGGTTACGAATGGGGAAATTGATTATTTCTCGATAGAAGAGTGAACAATTTCCTGAGCTTAGAAACTTTGCAATGGAGAATTGGCCAGATTATAAGGGCTATTTTCATGGCCCACTGCCCATTCCCTATTCCCCATTTCCTGACAATCCATATAGCTTTGACCGACATCGCTGCTATCTAAGCTACAATTGTTAAGGTTTTTTACGAAACATCACACCGCTAGTTCTGGAAGTTCCAACCCAATGAGCCTTCCCATCCGTAACGTTGCAATCATCGCGCACGTAGACCACGGCAAAACAACCCTGGTCGATTCTCTCCTTCAGCAGTCTGGTATTTTTCGGGAAGGTGAAGACGTTCCCACCTGTGTCATGGACTCCAATGACTTGGAGCGTGAACGCGGTATCACGATTCTTTCTAAGAACACAGCCGTTCACTACCAAGACACGCTGATCAATATTATTGATACCCCTGGCCACGCTGACTTTGGCGGTGAGGTAGAGCGCGTACTCGGTATGGTAGATGGCTGCATCCTGATCGTAGATGCAAACGAAGGGCCGATGCCTCAAACCCGCTTTGTGCTTAAAAAAGCATTAGAGAAAGGTCTGCGCCCCATTGTGGTCGTGAATAAGATTGACCGCCCACGGGCAGAGCCTATGAGTGCCGTAGACAAGGTGCTGGATCTGTTTATCGAGCTGGGTGCTGATGACGATCAGTGTGATTTCCCCTATCTGTTTGCTTCTGGTCTGGCTGGCTATGCCAAAAATGAGCTAGAAGACGAAGATAAGGATATGCAGCCTCTATTTGAGGGAATTTTGCATCATGTTCCACCACCAGTCGGTGATTCTGACAAGCCTTTGCAGTTGCAGGTAACTACACTGGCTTACTCCGAATATTTGGGGCGGATTGTGATCGGTAAGGTTCACAACGGGACTATCCGTGCTGGTGAGCAGATTGCGCTAGTCAAAGAAGACGGCAAGATTGTTAAGTCTAAAATTTCGAAGCTGATGGGTTTTGAAGGCCTACAGCGCACTGACATTGAAGAAGCCACCGCTGGCAACATCGTTGCAGTCGCCGGTTTTGCCGATGCCAACATTGGTGAAACCCTCACATCTGCTGACGATCCCCAAGCCTTGCCGCTGATTAAGGTGGATGAACCCACGCTACAGATGACGTTTGCCGTGAATGACTCCCCATTTGCAGGGAAAGAAGGTAAGTTTGTTACCTCTCGTCAGATTCGCGATCGCTTAATGCGCGAACTCGAAACCAACGTTGCCCTACGTGTGGAAGAAACCGATTCTCCCGATCGCTTTGGCGTATCCGGTCGTGGTGAGCTGCACCTCGGTATTTTGATTGAAACCATGCGTCGCGAAGGCTATGAGTTCCAGGTGTCTCAGCCGCAGGTGATTTTTCGTGAAGTCAATGGCCAGCCCTGTGAGCCCTATGAGCAGCTGGTGATGGATGTGCCTGAAGATGCTGTGGGCGGCTGTATGGAGCGCCTGGGTCAACGTCGCGGTGAAATGCAGGACATGATGGTGGACGGCAATGGCCGTGCCCAGCTTGAGTTTGTGGTACCTGCCCGTGGTCTGATTGGCTTCCGGGGTGAGTTTATGCGCCAGACTCGGGGTGAGGGCATCATGAACCATAGTTTCTTGGATTATCGCCCCATGTCTGGTGATGTGGGTGCTCGTCGCAACGGTGTGCTGATTGCCTTTGAGGAAGGTGTGGCCACGTTCTACGCGCTGAAGAATGCTGAGGATCGGGGTATCTTCTTTATTGAGCCTGGTACGAAGGTATATAAGGGCATGATCGTTGGGGAGAATAACCGGCCTCAGGATCTGGAGCTGAATATCTGTAAGGCTAAGCAGCTCACTAACCACCGGGCAGCGAGCGGTGATGAGCTAGTGCAGTTGCAGACACCCCAAGAAATGGGTCTAGAACGGTCGCTAGAATACATTGCCTCCGATGAGATGGTTGAGGTAACGCCTGAGTCGATTCGTCTGCGCAAGATGCCGAAGAAGAAACTGGCTAAGAAGCGTTAAGGGTTGGTCAGTAAGCGTCCCCTGAGCGGAGTCGAAGGGGATGTTGGCTTCGACTCCGCTCAGCCAACGGTAGAAAGTTTACGATTTTTGTGCCCTCACCCATCGTCGTATGGCTTGGCGAATCGCCCGACGTCCTTGGTTACGATGATCTTCAATAATTTGAGGTAGCTGTTTGATGGGCAAATTGGGTAGGGCTAAGCTTGCTTCTGCGGTCACATAATCACCAGATTGCAGATGATAAATCTTTAATTCTCCTTGGTCGTAACACCAAATTTCTGGAACGTCCAAGCGAGCATAGATAGGAAACCGATCCAGAGATTTGCTAGTTAAATCAATCTCTAAAGCCAGGTCTGGTGGAGGATCGCCCTGGCCAAGGTCTATATCAAGTCTGCCCCTAACAACCGCTTCATTCTGAAAATAAAAACAATTATCTGGTTCAACACCTGCCATCTGGGCTCGTTTGCGCCAGGTAGTTGAACCATAGCTTTCGTAATCAAGATCTAGCTCATCAGCAATATCTTTCACGGCGTCCCCGAGCACTTCTTTGAAATGCTCATGTTCTGGTAGTGGGGTCATAATTTCTAGTGAGCCATTGTCATAGGCAATGTGGGCTGCACGTTGGTCACCCAAGTTGGCAAGCAAATTCTCAAATTGTTCCCAGCTGATATTCTGTAGCACGACGCGGTCTGCTCGCTGTAGGGAGACAACCATGGTTTTCTTAGCTAACTGAGTAGCCGACTAGCTGGCTACTGACCATGATAAGCCAGCTGCTGGTGCTCTATCAGCGGCGTTGCTGTAAATATAGCCTTAGACACACTCCAGCATATTTTTAGAATGAAATAGCCCTGCTAGCATGAAAGAATCATGCGGTTTGGTTGATGTGTGCGTTGAAAAAATTAGAGAAAAGCATTCTAAACCATATATTTGGTCATACTATGCCGCTGCATGAGTTCAAAAAAATTGTCCAAGGCACTACCCATAAACATCGTCACAATCTTGGAAAACTAACTGCCTCTGGTTTTGGTAGTGATGTTGATACTCTGTGTAATCACATCCGCTATCTCAGGGCAGGTAGTATTGGGCAACTGTTTTGGGATGAATCGTGGAAACAAGTTGTAACTGTATTACTTTGCCTTTTGCTGTTTATATGGGAATGAGTCAAGCAATTGCCCTCGTGCTTGGTCCAGTGGGTTGGTTAGCCCTTTTGGGCGGTCTCTCATTTACGCTTAACCAGCCCAACTGGAGTCGTCTTACTTTGGCCGTAGTTTATGTTTCAATGATTCGCAATTCTCCTGCGACAAAATAGCTCTGGTAGTAAAGTGAGCCGGTCATTTAAGGCTCTTGGTTGATTCCTGAAACTCTTTTGTGGGAGTAGCGTGAGATTGTCACTGACCTCGATAATCTCTAACCAAAATCAACACCCTCCGTACCCTCCAAACCCAAACCGTCACCGAACTCGACGCCCTGCTCCCCGCCATCCTCGACAAAGCCTTCAAAGGCCACTTCTAAAGACCTATCCACCCATCACCCAAATCCCATCACCCCACCGCTGAGTAAATTGCGCCTGTGCTAGGCTTAAACCCAGGTTTCATAACGAGTTGAGGATTCCTTATGGTTCAGGGGCGGGTTGCAAGCCCGATGAGTTTTGAGGCTTTTCTGGAGTGGTATCCAGACGATGGTCGTCGATATGAATTGATTGAGGGAGTTGTGGTTGAGATGTTGCCAACAGGTCCCCATGAGGATATCGGTGGCTTTTTGAGCGCAGAGTTCAATTTTGAAATTCGACGAAATAAGTTACCTTATTCGATTCCTCGTACTTGTCTAGTGAAACCCCATGCAGAAGGATCGGGCTATATGCCTGATGTGGTTGTCCTCAACCGTGAGTTATTAAAGCAGGAACCTCTTTGGCCAAAGGCTTCGGTGATTCAGGATGGTAAAACGGCCCCCTTGGTTGTTGAGGTTGTGAGCACCAACTGGCGAGATGATTATGGACACAAGTTTGTCGAATATGAGGCGATGGGTATTGCTGAATATTGGCTGGTTGATTTTCGAGCATTAGGAGCCGTACGTCATATTGGTAAGCCGAAACAGCCGACGATTACGATTTGTCAGCTGGATGGAGAAGAGTATCAAATTCGACGGTTTGTAGCGGGAGAAAAGTTGGTTTCTGGGGTATTTCCTGAGTTGGATTTGACTACAGATTCCGTATTTGCGTCAGGGACCTAAATCTTATCTGGATCGATGCCGAGCGATCTTAACTACCCTCAGTACCCTGCAAACCCAAACCGCCACCGAGTTCGGTGGTCTTGCTCCCCGCCATCCTCGACAAAGCCTTCAAAGGCCAACTCTAAAGCCCGCTCGCATAGACCTATCCGTCCATTACCCAAAGACCCATGATAGAAATCCAATTCAGCCTACCCGAAAGCGTCTTCTCCGTTACTCGTAGCACCCCCGATCAGTTCGTCCAAGAGCTTCGCATCGCCGCTGCCGTCAAATGGTACGAAATCGGCAGAGTCTCCCAATCCAAAGCCGCCGAAATTGCAGGCATCAGCCGCCAAGCCTTTCTCGATGCTCTCAACCGCTTTGAAGTCTCTCCTTTCCAAGTAACCCCAGATGAGCTTGAAGAGGAAATCACCCGTGACTAGGCGCTGGGCTGTCAATGCATCTCCAATTATTACCCTGGCCAAAATCGGTCGGGTGGATTTACTTATCCAACTGTGTGACCAGCTAGTCATCCCCCAGGGCGTTGCTGATGAAATCCAAAACAGTGGCTACAATGACCCTGCCGTAACCTGGATTCGTAATGAAGGGCAGAAATATATCAAGCCAGTTGACAGCATTGCGCCTCAAGTTGCCAGTTGGGATTTGGGTATGGGCGAAAGCTACGTGATGTCATGGCTAATCTCCCACCCAGACTTCGACGCCATCATCGATGATAGGGCTGCTCGCAAAGCTGCTACTGTTCTAGGCTTATCAGTACGAGGAACCATCAGTATCATCGCTATTGCAAAGCGCGAGGGCTATATATCCTCAGCCCGTGATGAATACGAAAAGTTGATTGATGTCGGCTTTCGCATCAGTTCAGATGTGCTCCTAAAAGCTTTAAAATTAGCTGGTGAGTAACTCAAGGGCTCAGTAAAAGTCTTGAAAGACTTCACCGTTGAAGACATCTTTAGCCAAATCGGACAACGTCGAAACCTAGATACCAGTACCTAAATCTCATCTGGATCGATACCGAGCGATCGCAACTTCTCTGCTAAAGCGTCAGCCCGTTGCTGTGCGATATCCAGTTCTTGCTGTGCGACATCCAGTTCTTGCTGCGCGGTATCGAGTTCCTGTAAAGCATCATCCCGTTCTTCCAGGACCTCTTCTTGGCTAGGTAAAATGCGACCAGTTTGAGGGTCATAAAACCTCAGCGCTTTGGGTAATGGAACCACACCAATGCCTTTGAAAGCCTGACGAAGCTGTAGATCAAGCCCTAATGCTTGACTATGGATAAATGGAATTTGGTCAGCTGTGTACTGAACTGGTAATGGCCCATAGTTGCCATTCCCTAGCTTTGCTCCCTGTAGTTGAGGCTTTAAGTAGTCCGCAGTTGGATCGTATTGAAAATATTCTTGAACGCCCAGACTGGCATAGAGCTTGGGTTTATGTTCTTGATCTTGCTTCTTTGTAGTTTTTGAAGTGATTTCTAGGATGAAAGAGGGTAGCTTATTGTCCTCCTGCCATGTTTTATAGCTACGACGTTTGCGATGACTCACACCAAATACCACAAACACATCGGGTGAGATAACGGCCTTGGGGTTTCCTTCTTCGTAATAGATGAATAAATTGCCAGACACATAAACGCTGCCACGGCTTTTAAAGTAAAGTCTGAGGGCTTCAACGCTATAAAACAAATAATCGCGAGTAGCGTCACTTTCCGTCATTGGTTGGCCGTCGGACTCAGGATATGTAACGTTGTGTAGCGTAGAGCGGAGATCTGTCATGGTTAAATCGCTCAGAAGCCATCTATGGTGTCATTAGTTTAACCTAATTACTTAGGGCATCCTGAAGCGCAGAAAGGTGGCCAATCGTTCTTTTCGAGCATAGTTGATGTTTTTATTAAAACGTTTATCTCATTGGATGGAAGCCAACTGGGTGACCCCTGCGTATAGTGGTTGGGTGCTGCTGGGGATTACGCTATGTTTTTTCGGCGCGGCAACTAACACCATGGCAGGTTGGCTGTATGTGATTAGTGGCATCATGATTGCCTTGTTGTCGGTGTCGTCGATTTTGCCGCAGCGAGCGTTGCATGGGCTATCTGTGGCTCGACAAATGCCGCGTCCTGTCTCGGCAGGAGAGGCTCTAGCTATGGTGGTGACGCTGAAAAATGCCACTGCTTCCCCTAAGAGTTTGCTCCAGATGCAAGACCTTGTACCTGCTAAGTTAGGGTCTCAGCCGACCCATGCCATTGCCAGTTTGCAGGCGCGATCGCAACATACCTGGCGTTACGAAATTCCGACTGAAAAGCGAGGTATTTATACCTGGCCTAAGGTCCGTTTACGAACGGCAGCCCCTTTAGGCTTGTTCTGGTGCAGTCGTTTGCATGCCGCTAACGCAAAGGCTGTAGTCTATCCTCAGGTACTGTCCTTAGAGCGTTGTCCAGTCATCGACTCCTTGGGCGATGAAACAGGACGGCGGCAGCTGCAAAAAACGGCCATCAATGCCAGTGGCACGGAAGGTATCACTCGTGCTCTGCGCCCCTATCGCTGGGGTGACCCCACTCGATTAATCCACTGGCGCACCAGTGCCCGCTACGGAGAACTGCGGGTGCGGGAGCTAGAGGTGTTAACCAGTCACCAGAGTTTAATTATTGCCTTAGATACCTCTGAGTCATGGGATATTGACAGTTTTGAACGAGCCGTAATCGCAGCAGCATCACTCTATCACTATGGTCAGCGCCAAGGTCTGGCGACTCAGTTTTGGAGTTCCAGGACGGGTCTAGTGCACGATTCAACAGCGGTTTTGACGGTGTTGGCAGGCATTCAACTAAACGATGTCGGTAATCAAAAATTGCCAGCCCCACCTATCATATGGCTGACGGCACAAGCGGGTAAACAATTGCCCCGCAACAGCGCTGAAGTTTTGTTTTTATCAAAAACTGCCGCCCACTCTAGTGGGTATCTTTCAAATGAAAGCGAGGTTTCTGGCTTGGTGATTAATCCTGTCGATGATCTACAACAGCAATTACAAAATAATCTGAATGCCAGTTCAACAGTTTAACAAGTGCCTTTATTACTCATATGCCCTAGACTCATATGCCCTGGCGGATGGGCGATGGGTTTCATTTTGAGGTGTAGGGCCTGGCTGCCCTTTTTGGAAGATTCTGTTTAACTAAGAGTCTCTTTTGTCGGTTGTTTCCTTTGATGATTTTTGTCTGTATTAAACAGTTTTCTCATGCGTTTACTAAACTGGAACTATAACAAATGGTGATGTTATGGCTCAGCTGAAAGCTCGTCGTCCAGAGAATGTAGAAGGTGACTTTTTTGTTGATACTACGTGTATCGATTGCGATACCTGCCGCTGGATGGCTCCAGAGGTGTTTGGTCGAGATGGAGAGATGTCGGCGGTGCATGCTCAACCAACGACTTCAGCGCAGCGGATTCAAGCGTTAAAAGCATTGTTGTCGTGTCCCACCGCATCGATTGGAACGGCGGCTACACCCAAGGATATTAAACAGGCCCAGGAGCAACTGCCGGATCTAATTGAGGACAATGTTTATCATTGCGGCTATCATTCCGAGAAATCCTATGCGGCGGCCAGCTATTTTATTCAACGGCCTGAGGGAAATGTTCTGATTGATTCTCCTCGATTTACCCCACCCTTAGTGAAACGATTGGAGTCTATGGGTGGGGTGCAATATCTCTATCTCACCCATCGGGATGATGTAGCGGATCATGCCAAGTTTCAGCAGCATTTTGGCTGCGATCGCACCAGCGCTGACTCGTCAGTTCGCATTCTCCACCAGGACGATATCACCAGCGATACCCAATCCATCGAAATTCAGCTTAAGGGGCAGGACCCTTACCAACTAGCACCAGACATTACCATCATTCCGGTGCCTGGCCACAGCAAAGGTCATACTGTTCTGCTTTATCAGAACAAATTTTTGTTCACAGGCGACCACCTGGCCTGGTCCGTTCACTTAGGCCGTCTCTACGCTTTCCGGCGTTATTGTTGGTACTCCTGGGATGAGCAAATCAAATCCATGAAGCGCCTGACCGATTACTCGTTTGAATGGGTTCTGCCGGGGCACGGTCGTCGCTTCCACAGCAGTAACATGGCAAACGCAGACATGTATTGAGTGGATGGAAACAGCCTAAGACGCTTGCAGCTACAACCCATCCACCTATCTACCCATTCACCCATCCACATCAGACTTTGATTTCTATGCACCTCCTAACTCGATTGCTGAGTCGGCCTTAGCAAGATGTCATGGACCTGCACATGGTCGGGTTGGCTGAGGACATAGCCAATGGCATTAGCAATGTCATTGGGCTGGAGTACCGGAAATTGATTGTAGACCTGTTGAGCTTGTTCTCGACTGCCGGAGTATTTTTCGGCGAACTCGGTTTCCACAAAGCCAGGGCTGATGGATGAGATGCGAATGGCGCTACCGTCTGCTCGGAGTTCCTGACGTAGTCCTTCTGTGAGGGCACGCACGGCAAATTTAGAGGCGGAGTACATGCCGCTGCCGGGGACGCGATGGCCCGACATGGAGCTGATGTGAACGATGTGACCCTGGTCTTTACCCAGGTTGCGCATGAGCTTAATGGCTTCGCGGGTGCAGATGGAAAGGGCAATGACGTTAACATCAAGAGTTTCGCGCCATTTTTCGGTACTGCCGCTGGTGAGGGATTCTTGGTAGCCGAGGCCAGCGTTGTTGATCAGCACATCAAGGTGGTTAAAGCGGGTTGAGATCGCGCTAAACCAGGCCAAAATTTGGGATTCATCGCGTAGATCAACGCTTTGAGTTAACACTGCGGCCCCATATTGCTGAGATAACGTATCGGCTAGCTCTGTCAGACGCTGCTGACGACGGGCACACAAGGCTAAGTCATATCCATCCGCCGCCAGGCGAGTGGCAATAGCACTACCAATACCGCTAGAGGCTCCGGTAATAGCGGCGACAGGCCGGTTAGTCATGGTAATTATAGAAATGATTTATGAACCTTTTTGATGTTGTGAACGGAAGCGTCCGCTGTCAAACCTGAGATGCTTGAGGTGTTTGGTTTTGCGACCCGCTCTAAATAAAATTATCTGCATAAAAAGCCATGTACACCCATGGGGCTAACCCTATTTCCCGCTCCTTTCACCACTCATTAACCTTCGGCGAAGATCCTATCCCCACTTCAAACTGCGCCTAGTTTATGAGAATATTATATATAAGTATTTACATAAAACGTTTTTCTCCGCAGGAGGTTCGGTAATGGACATTGATTTCCGGGTTGTAGCTGTACTTGCTCCCATTGCCCTAGCTGCGGGCTGGGCTGGGTTTAATATTTTCCAAGCTGCACTGGGCCAGATTCAATCCATGTTTGGCGAAGAATAAAGAAAGCCCTTTTCGTAACGAAAAGTTATCGAATTACTCATATAAGCTGCCTTCTCAGTAGAAGGCAGCTTTTTATTGCTGCTGACACAAGGTTAATCAGAGGCCTGTATTGAAATGACAGCTTTTTCAGGTAGAGTCAATGCTTCAGCTACTTGTTGAGTGGTTAGTCCCATGGATAGTAACTTAAGAACGGCTGCATTTCGAGTTTGCTCAGCCTGTTCTGCTCGTTGGCGCTCTTGGGCAGATAGCTCGCTGCCCCAAAGCAGTAACTTTCCCTGGGTATCCCACCAACGTAGCCAATAACCTGAACGATTTTCACGAATACCTTCCCACACTCCCAGGGAAAGACCCATATTTTCTATCAAGTAGCCATTCTGGTTATCAGGCATCTGTAGTTGATACCCATTGGCGTCATCCAGACGATAGACTTCGAGGCTACCATTGGTCGGCTCAAAGATGACGTAATAGGGCACTTTGAGAATGCTCTCATAGTAGAACCATTTACCCGGTGGATAGGTGGCTTTAATGGAGTATTCACCTCCCTCTGTAGCTGACAGAAACTCCATCACCACTGTGGGCGGATCACCTTCTAGATATGGGGTATAACTTCGTTCGATATCTGCTCTAGGTACGGTGATGTGGGGAATAAACGCCCAATCAGGAGCTTTGACTACGGTTTTGTCATTGACTGTGGCACAGAGACCATAGTTGGTTGTTATCAGGGCTGTTTCCGAAATCCGACCAGCAATAGAAAGGCTTTCACTCAACGCAGCGGCAATAAAGGGTTGGCTGATATTGTCCACAGGGTCATCCGGTAGAACATAATGCTTGGGTAGCTTTTCCCAACGAATGCTCAGTTTGGTAGACGTGGCAACCATAGGTTTCGGGAATTCAAACGCTAGCCTCAGTATATTGTAGGTTCATTTGTACTTGTTTTTGATGACCCTAACTTCACTTGGTTGCTTAGGGCATTGGCAATTGCCTCAGCTGCTCCATAATTTGAGTAAAGGCAACACCCCGATGGCTGTGGGTTTCTTTTTGTGGGTCGCTCATTTCTGCAAAGGTTTTACCCTGGCTCGGGACGTAAAAAATAGGGTCATAGCCAAAACCATTGCTGCCTTTGGGCTCGGTCAGAATTTCCCCAGGACAAATACCCTCTGTTTCGAGGGCGATGGTGCCATTGGGGCGGGCCAGAGCCAGGGCACAGACAAACTGAGCACCACGGTCCTCACTGCCGCTTAACTCCCGCAAAACTCGATTAATACGGTCCTGGTCATCCTTGCCATAGCGAGCTGAATAGAGACCTGGTGCACCGTTTAAGGCCTTAATTTGCAGCCCTGAGTCATCGGCAATGGCCCATTGGTTGGTTGCGATCGCAACTTCCCTTGCCTTGAGCCGCGCATTCTCAATAAATGTCATCCCTGTCTCATCCACATCAATTTCTTGGGGTTTTAGCTGCAAATCCCAGCCCAGGGGTGTCAGATACACCTGCATTTCTTTGAGTTTGCCAGGGTTACCCGTAGCGACGATGACGGTAGGCATAGTGATGTGCAAGTCTCCAATGTGCGTCCATTTTAACCACGGTATTGAACCACGGTAGGGGTGGTGTCTTGTACCCGCCCGGAACCTGGTAGCGTAATCCATGACACGCCTATTGGTTCAAAACGCCTTGGATAATCGCCCCAACTATTGGCAGCTGCTGCCCTACATTCGTTGTCAGCAGGCAATCTTAATTCCTGCCTTTATCTGCACCCTGGTTTTCACCATTTACTGGCCAATTCTTGCCAAGCTAGGTGGTCTGGCTATTTCCACCCTGGTGCAGGGACAAGTTGCGGCCTTTGGTAACGTTGCCGCGCTTACCCTGATCGGTTTGCTCATCCAAAAAGCGGCTCAGTATGGCCAAGACTCCCTGATGGCGAAGGCTGCATTTCGTGTCGCCCATCAGCTGCGTACCTGTGTCTACGGCCATCTGCAAACCCTCAGTCTGACCTACTTCGAACAAACTAAAACGGGCGATCTGGCCTATCGCTTGACCGAAGATGTGGATCGCATTGGCGAGGTTGTCTACAAGCTATTCCACGATTTTGTCCCCTCTGCGCTACAGCTGGTGGTTGTTTTTGGCTACATGATCTATCTCAACTGGCAGCTAACGGCGACGGCCTTGATCCTGATTCCGTTGCTGGCAGTCTTATCTGGCTGGTTTGGCGAAAAGATGCTGACCGCTGCCCGTCGCAGTCAGGACAAAGTGGCCGATCTCTCTTCTCAGGTAGCGGAAGTTTTTAGCGGTATTCGCTTAGTTCAAGCCTTTGCAGCTGAAGACTATGAAATTGATCGCTTTGCTAAGGCCTCCGCCAACAATCGTGATGCCCGCTATTCCGTGGCTTGGTTGCAGGCAGTACAGTTTCCGGTTGTTGGGTTTCTCTATGCCGGCATGATTGTGATTTTGTTGCTCGTCGGTACCTGGCAGATTAGCCTTGGCAATTTGGCCCGTGAAGGGTTTGGCACCTATGTCATCAATGCGTTACTGCTGATTGATCCGGTCAATCATGTGATTCAAAATTTCAATGAGTTTAAGCAAGGAGAAGCGTCTATAGATCGTGTGTTAGAGCTGTTGAGCCTCAAACCCTCAGTGCAGGATGAGCCCCATGCAAAATCGCTGCCGACGGTTTCAGGGAAAGTAGACTATCGCGCCGTGAGCTTTGCCTATGAAGCCAACCAGCCGGTGTTAGAGGCTGTCAATCTTTCTGCCGAACCTGGACAGACCATTGCTTTAGTCGGTCTATCGGGGGCAGGAAAAACCACATTAGTCAATCTGTTGCCGCGTTTTTATGATGTAGCAACAGGAGAAATTTTGATCGATGGCATTAACGTTCGCCAGGTAACACTACAGAGTCTGCGTCGTCAGATTGGGATTGTGCCCCAGGAAAACGTTTTGTTCTCTGGGACGATTGCCGAAAATATTGCCTTTGGTCAACAGGACTTTAATCTGGCAGATGTGGAAGCTGCGGCAAAGGTGGCTAATGCCCATGGATTTATTAGCCAGTTCTCCCAGGGATACCACACCTGGGTGGGGGAACGGGGCGTGAATTTGTCAGGGGGGCAGCGGCAGCGAATTGCGATCGCACGAGCCGTTTTATTTGATCCAAAGATTCTAATTCTAGATGAGGCAACTTCTGCCCTCGATGCAGAGTCAGAGTCGCTAGTGCAGGAAGCATTGGAGAGGTTAATGTATGGACGGACCGTGTTTGTAATTGCCCATCGACTGGCGACCGTAAGACGGTGCGATCGCATCCTAGTAATGGAAAAAGGTCGTATTATCGAATCCGGAAACCACGCTGAACTGTTACAGCAATCGGGACGTTACGCCAGCTTCTATGCCAAGCAGTTCCAGACATAAACCAAGTATGTGATGATAACAATGCATTTGTAAAACTTCACAAATGCATTGGGTTTTGGTTTTTTTTACCTCACTAGTTCAGTGTTGCCGAAAAAACGAGCGAATTATCTGGTATTGGATCACTGAGAAGGGTGTCCTTATTTAAGGAGTTATGGCAGGCAGTCGTCGTTACCAGGTCATCAAGAAAATAGGTGGGGCTAGCATGGTTGCCCTGACCCAGGATAGTTGTACTCACCATAATCCTTTTTGGAGCAGTCGGAGTCTTCAGCATCAATGCTCACGGCGTAAAGCATTGAAGTTTTTAGGTGTGTCGACCGCAACTGCTGTAGTGACCGTAGGCTGTAAAAATGCAGCGGCGACCATCACACCTACGGGACAACCTCTAAAAAGCCGAGGCTTGAAGACAGTTCAAGTCGATTCGAATGGCCAGATCACTGCGGAACCGTCTATCAAAGTTAATTACTTTGATGAGCCTCTTCTACGTCGGCAGTTGCGTAAAGTGCTACCTCTCCGCATGGTGCAAATACCTGCTGGCGAGTTTCTGATGGGGTCTCCACTGTCTGAGCCTAAGCGTGAAGAAAGAGAAGGACCCCAGCGTTCGATCCAGGTACCTAGCTTTTACCTGGGGGCCTTTGTGATTACCCAGCGACAGTATGAGGCTGTCATGGGCAACAATCCGGCGTACTTTACAGATGATCAGGGCGAAGATGGTGCTGATTTGCCGGTAGAGCAGATTACCTGGGAAGATGCGGATATATTTTGCCAGCAGCTGAGTGAGCTGACAGGGCGTAACTATCGATTACCCAGTGAAGCTGAGTGGGAATATGCCTGTCGTGCTGGAACAACAACTGCATTCTCTTTTGGTGAAGCCTTAACAACAGAAATTGCGAACTTTTTTGCAGACTTCTCCTTTACTGACAACTATGAAGAGAACTATCGCAACAATCCAGTAAAAGCTGACAGCTTCTGGCCCAATGCCTTTGGCCTATACAACATGCATGGCAATGTTCATGAATGGTGTTCCGATGATTATCACGATAGTTATGAAGGTGCTCCAAGTGATGCTAATAAATGGCTGTCGAGTAATGCGACTGCTTCTAAGGTAATGCGCGGTGGCTCATGGTTTAGCGATACGCACTTCTGTCGTTCAGCTGCCCGTGATAAAAACACTCAAGTAGGGCGTAGCAATGCCTGTGGCTTTCGAGTCGTCTGTGAACCTAGAAGTTAGATTAAGCTCAAAAAAGAGTCAAAACACCTGCGTCTTTATTGTCAAATTTATTATCCTGTATGTTTCTGATATATGGGGTGATCTTAGCGTAAGGTTCTCAACTCTTATGTCTAAAAAGCGAGAAAGGTTTCCAAGAAAAATCTTAGAAACCTTTTTTGAAACCTTTAGATGAAGACCATAATAATGTTGGTTATGCAGCTATAGCAGGTTCATCTCCAAGGCTGTCTTCGGGAGATCTCAAATCTTCCACTAGTTCTTGAATGTGAAGTGGTGGTGGCGGTGTCAAGCGGGAAACAACAAGTGTCACTACCAGATTAAGAACCATACCCAAGGTGCCAATACCCTCAGCGGAGATATTAAAGAACCAGGTGGGCATGCCGAAGAATTTCACACCGATAATGTAGAACGAGGTAAAAATCAGACCGGCAAGCATACCTGAGATCGCACCTTCACGGTTAGTGCGCTTGTCAAAAATACCCAAGATAATCGCGGGGAAGAAGCTGGCTGCGGCTAAGCCAAAGGCAAAGGCTACCACCTGACCGACAAAGCCAGGCGGATTAATGCCAAAATATCCGGCAATTACCAGGGCAAACCCTACCATCACACGGCCTACAAACACCCGTTTCTTTTCTGAAGCTTCTGGATTAATTAGTCGATAGTAGACATCATGGGCGATGGAGCTAGAAATCACTAACAATAAACCTGAGGCCGTTGATAGCGCAGCGGCAAGACCACCAGCGGCAACCAAGGCAATTACCCAAGGCGCTAATTTAGCCACCTCTGGTGTGGAGAGCACAATGATGTCGCGATCAATGGTGATTTCATTGCTGGTTTCCTCAGGAGTGAGCTGAAACCGACCGTCCTGGTTTTTGTCGTTAAAGGCTAACATGCTCGTGTTTTCCCACTTTTGTACCCAGTCCAGCTGTTGTACTTCTTCAACAGTGGCATTGTGCAATGTGTTGACCAAGTTATAACGGGCAAACATCGACAACGCAGGCGCTGTTGTGTAAAGCAAGGCAATAAACAACAAGGCCCAACCTGCAGAGAATCTTGCTGAACGCACGTTCTTAACCGTGTAGAAGCGCACGATTACATGGGGAAGACCGGCGGTGCCTGCCATTAAGGCGATGGTGATGGCCAGCACATCCAACATAGATTTGTTGGCAAAGGCCTGGGTGTATTCGGCAAAGCCCAAATCCACCTGGATTTGGTTTAGTTTGGTGCTGATGTCGCCAAAGGTCATGGCGAACTGGGGAATAGGATTACCGGTGAGGAGGATTGCGATCGCAATCGCCGGAATCATGTAGGCAATAATCAGCACGTAGTATTGGGCAACTTGCGTCCACGTAATACCCTTCATGCCACCCAGAACAGCAAAAAAGCCGACAATAAACATGCCGATAAACACGCCTGTGTTTACATCCACCTGTAGGAAGCGGCTAAAGACGATGCCGACCCCCCTCATTTGGCCCGCGATATATGTGAGCGACACAAAGATCGCGGCTACCACAGCTACCAGACGGGCCCACTTGGAATAGTAGCGATCGCCCACAAAATCAGGCACTGTGTACTTGCCAAACTTCCGCAGATAGGGCGCTAGCAACAACGCCAGAAGAACATAGCCACCGGTCCAACCCATCAAATAAATCGAACCGTCATAACCCATAAACGAGATGAGACCCGCCATGGAGATAAACGATGCTGCCGACATCCAGTCAGCGGCAGTAGCAGCCCCATTGGCAATAGCGGGAATACCTTGCCCAGCCACATAAAAGCCTTTACTATCACGAACGCGAGAACGCCATCCGATGTAGAGATACATCAGGAATGATGCAGCGACAAACAGGCCCGTCCAAACCTCAGTTGGCATGTCCCCTCCTTATATCATGCTCAGCAATACTTGCATGACGTTTAATAAGCTGTTGAGCTCGATAATGCTTGTCGAGTTTATCCATCTGATAGGCATAGACAAAAATCAGCACCACAAAGGTGAGAATTGAACCTTGCTGCGCAATCCAGAATCCAAGCGGTAGACCAAAAAACTGAATCTGATTGAGGATGTCTACCAACAAAATGCTGCAGATCAGGGATACAAATCCCCAAACCGCCAGTAGCGACAGAATCAGGGTAATGTTGGCACGCCAATAAGCACGCCTTGGAGTAGGATCTCTCATACGTTAAAAACTTTAGATTGGTTAAGAAAAGAACGGTTAATTGCCCCAATCTTTTCTAGTGTTCTTGATTTAAGCAGGTTCCTGTCCCCAATTTACTTTTGGTTATTTAATCTTCAACATTTCTAATAAACGACACAACAAGATGGTTTTATGATACCTGTTATGCGCTCGAAGGCGAACTATACAGACAGGTTGACTTATCTGTTGACTTATCTCTTGAGATTTCTATTGCAGCCCGCTTATCGTAGCCCCTTGCTGTATCGCCAATGCCAGGGTTCATCTTCTCCTGCCAGATTACCCTGGGGATATGACAGCTCAAAGCCATAGTTTTTTGCATATCGCTTCAGCCAGCGATAGCCATCGGTCTGCTTAAAACTAATGTCCCAGTCAGTACTCTCATCAGCGTTTTTGTCGCCAATAGCCACGGCATACCCAGTATGATAATCACTTTGTTTAAGCCACTGGTTAACATCTATATCTGTTCTCTCTTGAAGCCGTCGGCGTTGTTCAGATAACGAGAGATATCCTGCTAAAGGAAGTAGTTCGACATCTTCGTTTTTGGCCGCAGCCACCATGCTCCAAAAAGCGTCTACCATATCAGGCCTGGCTTGAATGCTACCGTCGTCTAGCAGGGCTACCAACTCTCTTGGTTTGGCTTCATCATAGCCTCTCGGGGCGGCGGTCACAGTATCCCATTGGCGACTGATGTTATAGGCAGCCCATTGATAACCTTTGACGCCAAACCCAAGCACGATCAAAACTGCTGTGACCAAACCTATGACTTTCAAAATAATCTTAGGTGGGATTAATTTCACAGGTTTTGTTGCCGGTTTAGCATCGACCGGTGGTAAGACGCCTGCTGCAACATGGGTTGGGAGTCGGCTATCTTGCCCAACGCGAATGCCTGTAATTGTTCTTTCAAGGGCTTTGAGAGCTTCGACCGCAGTCTTATAGCGGTTTTTGGGATTAGGCTCTATGAGTCGTTTAATAAACGTCTCAAGGGCTGGACTAATAGTCTCATTAGCCCATTGCACCTGATGAGTGATGGGATGAATATTTAATTGCCGTGGATGAATGTTGGTGAGTGCCGCAATAGCTACCATGCCAACGGAATAGAGATCACTGGCATAGCAGGGTTTACCCCGTGCTTGTTCGGGAGCAGTATAGCCCGCTGTCCCAACTTTGACCGTGGTTGTCATCTTGTCGTTGTGATCGATCTGACTGTTGCTTAGGGTTTTGACCACCCCAAAATCGATCAGACAGATATCGCCGTTATTTGTTTGGCGAATCAGATTGGCTGGCTTAATATCGCGGTGAATTGTCCGATGCTGATGAACAAATGCCAGCACACTCAAAATATCCTTCAACAATTTTGTGACGTAGCTTTCGTCTAGCCATTTGCTTGTCTTGATTTCTTGCCGCAGGTCATGGCCATGGATCATTTCTTGAGCGATGTAGAACTTATTGCCCTCATCGAAGTAGGCCAAGAGCTTCGGAATACGAGAATGTACACCTATTTTTTCTAAGGTGCTGGCCTCTTGGCGAAACATTCCTAAAACTTTTGGGCTCGTGTGGATCAGCTGCTTAATTACGCATTGGGGGTGACTGGGCTGATGATGGTCGATTGCCCGATAGGTAATGCCATAGCCACCTTGATCCAGAACTTCTAGTATTTCAAAACGATGGGCAAGCTTCATGGTGAGTAGGCTTTTCTGTCTAGGTCTGCAAGGTGGCTATATTTAGGATGGGCATTGCTGATACTCGGTATGATGACATCTATCAAATCTAAGCTGGTGGCAAGTTTTATAGATCGATTCATCCTTTAAATCAGCAATGGCGCGGATGCATTCACTAACATTGTCCGTTGAACATTATCAGGTGGCCTTTAACCCATAGAATTCTTTTAGTCCTTATCAGTCTGTTATGCCTTAACTCAAGGTACGGTTCTGGTTGGAAAATTGGTTTGCGCTGTTGTCTATAGAGAGCTATTTTCCATGGTTGGTCGCTGTAAGCATGTATTCCCGTTAGCATTGTTCGCGTCCATTGCAACTGTTATAGGTAAAGATGCTATTAACCAACCACTGCAAGCACAGCCTAGTCCCATCATTGTTTGCAGTTATGACCCTAGTACGGGTGCGCCTAACCCATTGGGACTGCGGACGTTTATCACTCTCAGGGAAGCGGAGGGGACAACCGAAGTATCTTATGAGCAATTAGGGGCATTTGTTCCCGGTCCCGTGGAGGCTGTGCTCACCTCAGAGCGAACATTGGTGTTCCCGAATCAGTCTATTGATCGGGTGCGGCAGCTATTGCTAACAAGTGATACTTACTATCCAGAATTGGTTGGTTCTGACGATCCAGAAGGGTTTGCGCCAGTCAACAGTACATTGATTTGTCGTGCTGAGTCGGTCGCTCGTCCAGCGGCTCGTGCTGAGCCGCGCCCGTCAGCTTCGGCAGAACTACCTGACCTCAGTGGTGGTCGGTCTCGTTCAGAATTGCCTGATCTGGGGAGTCCAGTACCCAGCGGTTCTACAGGTAGCCCTGCTGCTACACCCCCGACGTTTTATGACACGATTGCTGGCCTTGCTGATGGTAATTATCGGTATGTGTCAGGGGCAGCTGAGGATCGGGCTTATTCTGAGCAGGAGTTACTGAGTCGAGGTGGCGTTCTGTTTGTTTTTCGCAAGACAGGTGATGAGATTATTGGGTCCTATAGTTACATTGATGGCGAAGCTATCTGTGTAACTGGCCGAGTCAGTGGTAACACGGTGAGCGGGCAAGCCTATCCGTTTGATGGTGTTACCCGTGACCTGGGCGAAGACTTTACTTTTTGGGGACCGGCTACATTTCTGCGGGTGCGTCGTACCCGTGGTGATGAAGGTAAGCGTTATTACGCTAGCGCTACCCTGGAACTCAATGATTTTTCTCGTATAAATGCCGGGCCTTCCTTACCGCCCAGCAACTGCCAATAGATATTTGTTTTGGAGGGTAGGTACTGTCGGCCTTCCTTACGTTTCAATTAATTGGTCAAGATTTTGTTGCATTTGGTCGACAATTTGCCCATAGCACTCTTGAACATATGCCTTGTCCTGGGCAGCGGCACGACCTGTGCGTTCAAACATAATGGGAGGACACACACGGGTTTGGATTTGGTTGGGCCATGGAATATGGGGCAGGGGGCCAAGGGCCAAGCCCCAGGGGAGCCCTAGATAAATTGGAAAAACTTCTGGGTCGATGTCTTGAAACCAGGGTAGAAGGCCTTGCTGGTTAAGCCATTTGGCTTGTTCGTAGCAGTTTTCCAGAACTATAAAAGTGTCGTGGGCACCTGTGGAAATCACCGGTACGATGGGGACTCGCTCCCTGAGGGCAAGTTTGATAAAACCGGTACGTCCCATCAGTTGGATTTGGTGCCGCTCGCGGTGGGGACGAAAGACGTCTTGGGCTCCACCTGGAAAAACCAGGACGCTGGCACCGCGTTGGAGAGCTGCGATCGCAAACTTAGGCTGAGCCGGTACAGCACCACATTGACTAGCCAGCTTTGCCAAATCAGGATTCACCTGCCAGATTTTGGCATGCATCAGGCCATACATCGGTCGCTCGTAACCAAAGCGGCGAAACCAGTCCACCATCATCATCAATAGATCAGGGGCCGCCAGTCCGCCATTGTGAGAGCCAACAAATAGAGCCTGTTTGGGTACATGGTGCCAGCCATCGGTACGGGTACGAAAGTAATGGTTGTAAAACCATTCCCACTTGGGCATTAACGATGCGATTACTTGAGGATCACGTTCTGACAGCGCTGATTCAATGTCATAGCTGCTACCGGGCATAGACTCATGTTAATTAGGGCAGCCCTCAGCCTACCGAAGATTTACCGACATACTTATCAAGATTTGATAGATGAGGAAAAAAGTCCTGAGTTGTGTCAATTAATCAGGATATTGAAGTACTTCAGCCTACAAAATGCTAGTTGGCATGCTCCCATTTTGGGTGCATACAAAAAGGGCCCCCACCGAAGTGGGAGCCGCAGTAAGCGTTATTCCTTAATGACTTAATTGTGCCAGGGAAATTTAGTCTGAGTTGTGACGATGATCATGCCCTGGTCGTGTTTAAGTTCATATCCCAGTACTGATCTATTCGGTATCATTATTGCCAAGGGTTTGCAAAGAGTTTCGACCACCTAAAAAAGATTTACCATATAGATACTAGCGCTGTGAATACGACGTTAGTGCAGATCTATTGTCTAGGGACGCACACCATGGAATTTCTCAACCGTTTGCTAGGTCGCAACCCTGATACTGTAAAGGCAAATGTGGAAATCTATACATGGCAGATCTGCCCCTACTGTATCCGCGCCAAGCTACTGCTGTGGTGGAAAGGGGTGAATTTTACGGAATATAAAATTGATGGTGATGAGGCAGCCCGTGTCAAGATGGCGGAACGGTCTAATCAGCGCCGCAGTGTGCCTCAGATTTTTATCAATGATCATCACGTTGGTGGCTGTGATGACCTGTATGCTCTTGACAGCAAAGGCCAGCTCGACCTTCTTTTAACCCAAGTGGCATAGGGTGAGAATTGGGATTCAACGCTTTTAGGAACAGAAAAATTGGCAGATTTTCGCATCGGCTGTGCCGTATGGGCTTATAGGGAATGGCTCGGAGATTTTTATCCGAAGGGCAGTCGTGCTAGCGATTTTTTGCGTCTCTATGGCGATCGCATGACCTGCGTTGAAGGCAATACCACTTTCTATTCAATTCCGACATCAGAGACGGTGCAGCGCTGGGCTGAAAATACGCCTGATGCATTTCGGTTTTGTCCAAAACTGCCTCGTACAGTCACCCACAGTGGTGAGTTAATGCCGCAACGGTCTGCTGCTCTGGATTTCCTCACATTGATGCAGGGGCTGGGGTCAAAGCTGGGGCCAATATTTGCACAGCTGCCGCCGAGATATAGCCCCAGATTGTTTGCAGACTTGTCTACGTTTGTGGCGAACTGGCCTCATCAGCAATGTCCCTTATCGTTAGAAGTCCGTCATTTGGATTGGTTTCAATCTCCTCACTTAGAGCGGCTAGACGAACTATTAACTCGATGGAGTGTAGGTCGAGTCTTGTTGGACACTCGTCCGATTTATACCTGGAGTAATCCAGCAGAGGACCCGCAACTACGCTCTGAACGCAAAAAGCCTCGGGTTCCTTTGCTGCCAGCAGCGACTGCCCCATTTGTGCTGGTGCGCTACATTAGTCACCCTGATCTGGATCGCAATCGTGATTTTTTAAAAGGCTGGGTGCAGCAGGTAGGAGATTGGTTAGCTCAAGGTATCTCGGTTTATTTTTTTGTACATTGTCCCCACGAAGCAAAGTCACCAGCCATTGCTCGCTATTTTCAGGAGCAGCTAGAAAAAGCAGGTGTGGATGTGCCGCCGTTGCCTTGGTCGCTGATTCAATCGCCACCTCAGCAGTTAGGATTGTTTTGAAGGGCCAGAGCCCAAGAGACTCTCATGAAACAATGATTTAGAACTTTGCGAGTCTCTCAGTATTTTCAAAGATCTTATCGATATTGGGGACGATAAACGTGAAAGTCGATAAGTACACAGACGTGTGAAAACTTGCCATATCTTTCTCCTAAAGCTCAGCAGGATTAATCTCCTTCTCTTGTAGTAAGCTTTTAAACTTGGCTAATGCTACATCAGCTGTGTCAGCTCATTTAGAAGAATTATCTCAACCACAATAACAGTTATTGCTGAAAGCTATAAATAGCAACAGCTATGTGCGCAGCAAACTGCTGTTGGCGTAGCCTCTCCTGTGGGGATATGCATTCAGCAGGTTGCGTACATGCCCAACCTGTTCAAAGTCTAGGTTGACGTGTCATGTTACAGCTTGAAAGGACGGTAAGCGTAATTTAAGGTTGTATACATCTTTTCCAATACAGTTCTAGAACCTACTTCGGCCTGTCAATTTCTTAGTGGTTTCTAAAATAACTAAGAAAAAGGGGACTAGATAGTCCCCTAAGGTTCCTTGAAACAAAACTTGTATGTCACTCGCTATTGTACAGATCAAACCCCACTTTGAACCACTGAATTTGCTTGATTTTTGGGTTTTTTATCTACATGTGAAATTGACTATAGCGTTTCCTAGTCTAGTGAGGTGCAATAACAGCAATGTGTAAACCAGCCTAAAAGATCTTCTAATGACACACTTTCAAAGGCGTCATCAAGAGCTTGCTCTAAGTCAGGATAGGTTCTTGCCCCGATAGCCCGTAACCGTGCCTTGATCTTAGACCAACAGTTTTCAATCGGTGAAAAGTCAGGAGAGTAAGGCGGCAGATAAATTAGTCGAGCTCCAGCCGCTTGAATCATGGCCTCAACATCTTTTCCGAGATGGATCTTACAGTTGTCTAGGATGACACAAGCGCCTTGCCATAACTTGGGCACCAGCTTTTGGGAGATGAAGGCCTCGAAGGTAATACCATCGACTGCCCCCAGAATCGGTAGTTGAGTAATCACACGATTCAGGCTAATGGCTCCGATTAACGACACATTTTTCCCTCGCTTACTCGGACGTTGGCCATGGGCTCGTTGGCCTTTCGGGGCTCTGGCAAACAAACGAGTCATCGCCAGATTGATCCCGGCTTCATCGATAAAAATCAGGTCTTTGGCTAGAATCCCCTGTACTAATTGCCAGTATTCAAAGCGTTTACGCTGGACACGGTCGCTTTCCTTTTCACTGGGATGTAGTGTTTTTTTTAAGGGTCAAATTCAGCCGTTTTACCATGCGGTCTACAGTGGACCGGCCAATGAGCACTCCAGTGGCTTCATGGAGTTGCTCACGTAATTCTGCTAGGGTCGCATCATTATGATCCTGAACCAATTGTTCAAGGATTGCTAATTGCTCTGGATTAAGTTTTGGCGGCGTTTGCTGAGTACGGACTTTGGGGGCAACACTGCCCGTGTCTCGATATTGCTTGAGCAATTTACCCACAAAGCTGGGAGCCACTCTGAAGTGTTCTGCCAGTTTACGTTGAGAAATCCCACCAGCAAGATAGGAGTCCACAATTTTCTGACGCAAGTCAATTGAATACGGCTTCATAACGTCACATAATCAAACTGTTGAGCAATACTAAAGTTCTACCTTATCTGCATGGGAAACGCTATAAAAAAATACCTGTCCCTATATAGCACGTCCCAAAAAGCTCCAGGGAAATGACGGGTTTTTCTCGTTACCCTATGTGCTTTTTTTAACACCAAAAGCCATTGATTAATGGCGGCCATTGACTTGGCGTTGTACTGCTAATTCAATGGCAAGGTCGATCGCGGCTACCATGCTATCGGGTCGAGCTATACCTTGACCAGCGATGTCAAAGGCGGTGCCATGATCGGGGGAAGTGCGAATAAAAGGCAGACCAATGGTGGTATTTACGGCTTGGTCAAACGCCAACATTTTGACCGGAATCAATCCCTGGTCGTGATACAAAGCCAAGTAGCCATGGTGAGCCTGTTGTTCCAAATGATGCCAGGCTTTTGCCGGGCTTACCCAAAGTGTATCTGGTGGCACTGGACCCTCTAAAGTCACATGGGGAAATCGCTGTCGTTGACTGTTGAGCCAAGGAATTAGCCAGTCTATTTCTTCTCGACCGATTTGCCCTTGTTCACCACTGTGGGGGTTGAGACCTGCGATCGCAACCTTTGGGTTCTCTACCCCAAAATCCCGTTCTAAACATTTTAATAGTAGTTCCAGTTTCAAGGTCAGCACCTCAGGTGTCAGCACCTCAGGCACCTGGCGCAGAGGGATATGGGTGGTTGCCAACAGGGTGCGCATGGTCCAATCAGTCATGGGTGACCGTGCCACAAATAACATGCCAAACCGCGTGACCTCCGCCATTTCTGCCAGCAGTTCTGTTTGACCTGGGTAATGGTGACCTGCCGCCAACCAAGCTGATTTGGCAATGGGAGCTGTGATCACACCACTATAGCCATCTTTTAAGCAATAACCAATTGCTGTTTGCAAGCTGCGAAAACTAAGATCGCCGCTGACAGCATCACCCCGACCGATACGAATCGTCTGATCGGCTGCCAACGGTACATCGATAATTGGATGGTCTGTCAACGGTAGCCCTAGACGTTTGCTATAGGCCATCAACTGTTGCTCATTCCCTACCAATGTGAGCTGTGCTGCCTGTTGTACCAAAGGTAATGCCTTAAGCACGACCTCTGGCCCAATCCCGGCCATGTCGCCTAAGGTTACCAATAACTTGATTTGTCTAGCATTACCCATAGCTCACACCTCCTGATGACTCCCCTCAATTTCCCCAACAATAAACCAAAGTGTTAGCGTTAGTGAGTTGCTACTGTCAGTCCTTTCCCATGGCATTCAAAAACGTCTTGATGCGCACAGTTGCGATCGCTACTTTGCTCGCTCCGGTTGGCTGTACCTCTGCGACTGATTCAGCACAGCCTTCTGCGGCGGAACAGCCCGCAACCCAGCAACAGGCGGAAGCCCCCCCAACTGAAGCTGAGCTTGAGTCCGCCGAAGCAGAATGGCGGAAACGTCAGGATGAGGTCAATCAGGTTCTATCATCCATGGATCGGGCCACATTTATTGGCAGCTCTCCCACTAAAGGCAATCCTGATGCTGAAGTGGTGGTGGTCAAGTTCTCCGATTTTGAATGTCTGTTTTGTGCTGTTGCAGCGGGCCATATGAAAGACTTTGTGGAAGAACGCGGTGAAGAGGTGCTCTACGTGTACAAGCATCTCCCCCTCACCAGTATTCATCCAGAAGCAGTGCCATCGTCTAAAGCGTCATGGGCTGCTGCTCAGCAAGATCAGTTTTGGCTTTATCACACAGGCCTCTTTGCCAATCAAGAACGATTGGGAGATGAGCTATACGTGGAGCTAGCTGAGCAAATAGGGTTGGATATGGAACAATTTGAGCGCGATCGCAACAGCGATGCTGCCCAAGCCGCCATCGATGCCGACCTGGCTCTAGCTGGACAACTGAAACTACGCGGTACCCCGAGTTTTTTAATCGGTGGTTTGCTCATTCCCCCTGGTGTTCCTCCCGAGAGCTTTGGAGAATTGCTAGACAACCTCAAAGCTGCTCAACCGGCTCAATCGGCTGAGTAATATAAAGTGGGCACTGCCCACCACCCTGTTCGAGTTAATCTACCAGTATGCTGTTGCCCCATGCCTGATTCCCGCCGCCCCAAAATTATTGTTATCGACGACGACCCCACCGGTTCTCAAACAGTTCATAGCTGTTTACTGTTGCTGAAGTGGGATGTGGCCACCCTAAACCAAGGCCTCTTAGACGCATCTCCCATTTTCTTTATTCTGGCCAATACCCGTTCGCTCACCCCTGCTGAAGCAGAGCGTACCACCCGTGAAGTCTGCCAGAACCTAAAACAGGCACTGGTTGAAACCAACACACAAGAGTATTTGGTGGTCAGCCGTTCAGATTCGACCCTGCGCGGCCACTATCCCCTCGAAACAGATGTGATCGCGTCAGAATTGGGTCCCTTTGACGCC
Source organism: Leptolyngbya sp. PCC 7375 (assembly GCF_000316115.1). Lineage (GTDB taxonomy): Bacteria > Cyanobacteriota > Cyanobacteriia > Phormidesmidales > Phormidesmidaceae > Leptothoe. The sequence continues at coordinate 3,803,790 of NZ_JH993797.1, read as the reverse complement.
CATTTTATGGTGCCAGCATTTTTTGAAGCAGGGCGTATTACTCTCGATAGCACCCACTATATTGAAACCGATGGCGTACGCATCCCTGTTCATGAGACTGAGTTCGCTAAGGATTCAGTATTTGGTTATAGCTATAGCTACTTACCTGATTATGTCACCGAAAAGACATCTGGCAAGATTGTTGCCGATCAGGTGAAACGGTTTACCCTGGATGTGATTCGCCAGAATACAATGGAGCGCTTAATGCAGCTGAGTAACAATGTTTGCGTAGCTGTTGATGCCCAAAACCAGGCTGATCTCGATCAGTTTTCTCAAGACCTATTGGCCGCCGCCGCCCAAGGTAAAAAGTTTCTCTTTCGCAGTGCCGCTAGCTTGCTCACATCTCTCGCTGCTTTACCTGCGCAACCGGCTGGCCCGAGTGAGATGTCACGCTACACCCGTAACCACAAACCGGGTGTGATTTTAGTGGGCTCTCACGTTAAAAAAACAACTCAGCAACTGGAGTATCTTCTCAAGCAGCCAGGGGTGACTGGTGTAGAAGTTGATGTCTCTCGGTTAAACGAGAATCCTGACCAAGCGCAGGATATGGTAGTTGAAATCTTGGCCCAGGTGAACACCCTCTACGCTCAGGGGACAACAGCGGTGGTTTATACCAGTCGCAAAGAACTTACCTTCGCCGATGTGGCCACTCGTTTGGCGTTTGGTGAAGCTGTTTCTCACCTACTCATGGATATTGTGCGTGGCCTGCCTACGGATCTGGGTTTTTTGATCAGTAAGGGTGGCATTACCTCTAACGATACCCTTAGCAAGGGCCTAGCTCTAACATCTGCCCGGCTTTTAGGTCAGGTTATTCCAGGGGTTTCGGTGATTACAGCGGGGCCTGATCACCCACAGTTTCCAAATTTGCCCGTTGTCCTATTTCCCGGTAACGTTGGCGGCGACGATGCTGTTGCGGCCGCCTACCAGCGCATGGCGAAATGATTATGCTCGATTCGCATTTTCCAATCTGAGTTCAGCGAGCAAATCGGTTAAGCGATCGCACTGAGCCTCATAGGTGTCTCCACAAAAATGACAGATGGCTTCAGCAGGCTCACTTTTGTCAATCATGTCCTGGAGCTCATCTTCGCCCAGTAGTTTGAGGGCAGACAGCATGCGCTGACCATTACAGGGGCAGTGGAAACGTAGGAGTTGACTCTCTGGAAAAATGGCTAACCCCATATCTCCCACCAGGTCCTCAATGATTTGAGGTAGCGTTTTTTGTGCCCGTAGCATGGGGGTGAATCCAGGTAAGGATGCCAGTCGAGATTCTAAGGTGGAGATCAGGCGCTCATCATGGGATACCTGAGGTAAAACCTGAAGGAGCAAGCCACCTGCTGCTTCTACGCCGTGTTTGTCTACGAATACACCTAAAACTAAGGCTGAAGGTGTTTGTTCTGATGTGGCCAGGTACTGGGTGAGATCTTCGCCAATCTCCCCTGATACCAATTCCACTGTGCTGGAATACGGATAACCCAGGCCCGAGTCACGCACGACGTAGAGATAGCCATTGCGCCCCACTGCTGCACCCACATCAAGTTTGCCTTGGGCATTGGGGGGTAACTCTACATACGGGTTAGAGACATAACCCCGGACACTACCGTCTAGCCGGGCATCAACAAGAATACCGCCAATGGGTCCATCCCCTTGAATCTGAATATTAATGCGCGAATCTTCTCGTTTCATATTAGAAACTAGAAGTGTGCCAGCTGTTAGTGCTCTGCCTAGGGCAGCCGTGGCAACGTAAGAAAGCTTGTGGCGAGTTCTGGCTTCTTCGACTAAACGGGTGGTGATGGCTCCAACAACTCGGATGCCGCCATCTGCTGCTACTGCTCGAATGAGCTGATCCGCCATGGTTTTACTTTGTTTCTACAGTTTTGCTCCGCTGCCGATGGGCGCAATAAATCTATCTGAACTGAACATGACTTGTCCAAACTTCTCAGATTAAGTTCATTTGAGGATCAGCAACGCTTTTGAATACTTAATATTGTAGTAGGTAGAGCCGTCGCGTCAGGTTGTCGGTTATTTAGGGTTTTATCACCTGCTATATCGCTAGAAAGTAGTACTCAAGATATGTTTGGGATTTATCAACAAAGCACCCTCAGGATTGAAATAGATGCGACCATGGCTCAGTTGCGGCAGGGGTTGACCCAGCCCGACCAGCTTCGTCAGTGGCTCTGGCCACAGCAGTTTTCTGAAAGCTTTAAGGCACCGTTAGGCGTAGGGCAAACCTTTTCTAGTTACGTTGGCCCCATTCAGATTGATCACACAGTTGATGAATGCTCGGATAATGCCATCCGATTTTTGCTCCATCGAGGTGTGGATGGTTTTCACGAATGGTACTGGGGAGATGGCTGGGTGCAGTCTCGCTTAGAAGGTGTGTCCACATTGCCCCTTAACATCGCTCAGGCAACCAGTTTGCTGAGATTACAATTATTTATGGCAATGCAAAACCGCCAATCAAAAGAGACCCCATAGGTTTTGAGCAGTAAATTTACTCTTCTACGCGCAATCTCACCGAATCTCCATGGGAAGGTAGACCTTCAGCATTGGTAAGGGCATCAATGGCTCCTGCGACATTGATCAGGGCAGATTTTGAATACTGAATCAAACTAGAGTGTTTCATAAAGGTTTCAGTACTCAGGGGGGACGCGTAGCGAGCGGCTCCAGACGTAGGCAACGTGTGATTGGGGCCTGCCAGGTAGTCACCCACAGCTTCTGGTGTGTCATGACCCAGAAAAATTGCGCCTGCTTGGGTAATGTTTTCTAACAGTGCCCAAGGATCTTCAACTTCAAGCTCTAAATGCTCGGGGGCAAACTGATTGGAAAGCTGGGCAGCTTCTTCCAAGGAGTCTACGACGATGGCGATGCCGTAATGGGCGATCGCTTTTTCAGTTAGGATTTGGCGGGGGTGGCCTGCTAACTGGCGGTCGACTTCAACCACAACTTTATCGGCGAGTTTGCTATCTGTAGTCAGTAAGATAGCCGCAGCCATAGGATCGTGCTCGGCTTGGGCTAGCAGATCTGCCGCAACGTGGACAGGATTAGCCGTGTGGTCAGCAATAATCAGTACCTCGGATGGACCCGCTAAGGAATCAATGCCAACGGTTCCATAAACCTGCTTTTTAGCCAGGGTGACATAGACATTCCCAGGGCCGCTAATGACGTCCACCTTGGGGATGGTCTCTGTGCCGTAGGCCAATGCCCCGATAGCCTGAGCGCCACCCACGCGATAGATTTCTTGCACCCCTGCTTCTTGGGCTGCAACTAACACTGCTGGGTTCGTGTGACCTTTGGGGGTGGGGGTAACCATGACTAAACGTTCCACCCCTGCTACCTGGGCAGGAATGGCATTCATGATCACTGTGCTCGGGTAAGAGGCTCGGCCGCCTGGTACATAGATGCCGGCGTTGGCAACAGGGGTATAACGTTTACCCAGAACAACGCCGTTTTCTTCAAAGGTGACCCAATTTTTAGGCAAGCGTTGTTGATGGAAAGCCTTGACATTCTTGCAGGCAAGGCGAATGGCCTGGAGCAAGTCACCGGAAACTTGCTGGTAGGCGGTGTCAATTTCCGCGCCGCTAATGCGAAGGGTTTGGGGGGTCAGGGTTTGTTCATCAAACTTGGCAGTATAGTGCAAGAGTGCCTCATCCCCTGACTGTCGGATGGCGTTTAAGATTTCTCGAACGGTGGCTTCTTGCTCAACCACCTGATCGGTATGGATGCGATCGCAAATACGCTGGAGTTCAGCCTGCGCTTCGCTGATCTTGTACAAAGTTCGCAACATTGAGGCGGGTGGCGAGAGTGGGAGGAGTATGACTGTTATAGCTTAGCGCGGATTAGTGAGGGTCAGCCGGATAGCCCAATCAGATTATGACAGTTCAAGCCCTCGTGAATGCTCTTTGATGCTATAATTCGGAATCCTGACAAAAATACACTGGCAAATAGTGGCAAACATTAAATCTGCGATGAAGCGCATCCAAGTTACGGAGCGCAATCGTCTACGTAATAAGTCCTACAAGTCGGCGGTTAAAACTCTAACCAAGACCTACTACGCTGCTCTAGATGCGTATGCTGCTGATCCTTCTGATGATGAGAAGAAGCAAGCGGTTGATTCTTCCATGTCAGCTGCATTTAGTAAAATCGACAAGGCAGTCAAGCGCGGCAGCATCCATAAGAATGCAGCGGCTCGTCGCAAGTCTAAGCTTGCCCATGCTCGTAAGAAGCAAGAAGCATCATCATAGTCATCCATATAGTAGTCATCCATGCAACTGGTTGATTCCCACGTTCACATTCACCACAGCTTTGATAACTTAAGTTTTCAGGCAGACTTAGATGAGGTGGCAGCAGCTTGGCGACAGGCTGGTGTGGTCCATCTTGTTCATTCTTGTGTTCAGCCTTCAGAGTTTGCTGCCATGCAGGCTATTGCTGACCAATTTAGTGAAGTGTCCTTTGCGGTGGGTCTACATCCAGAAGATATGGATAAGTGGACGCCAGACTTGGCGGAGAAAATCCATCATCTGGCACTTTCCGATCGTCGGGTAGTGGCGATTGGGGAGACTGGGCTGGATTTCTACAAGGGCGATGATCAGGCAATTCAAATTGAAGCTTTTCGGGCCCAGTTGTCCGTTGCCCATGAGTTAGATTTGCCTGTAATCATTCATTGTCGAGAGGCGGCGGCAGCAGTGCGCGATGTGCTACAGGCATTTACCCAGAATCATGGTCCTGTGCAGGGTGTAATGCATTGCTGGACGGGTACCCCTGAAGAAACTCAGTGGTTCCTTGATTTAGGTTTTTATATTAGCTTTAGCGGTATTGTGACCTTTAAGAGTGCTAAGCAGGTTCAGGCCTCGGCTCAAATGGTGGGGTGCGATCGCATTCTCGTAGAAACTGACTGCCCGTTTCTATCTCCAGTGCCAAAGCGAAAAGAAAAACGAAATCAACCAGCTAATGTACTCCATGTGGCTGAGTGTGTCGCTAAGCTGCGAGAGGTACCTTTAGAAGTGCTGGCAGCGCAGACAACTGCTAATGCAAGATCCCTGTTCAAACTTCCTGAGTCTTCGTTCGATCTTTAATGACAAACCTTAATAAATGATGTAGGTATGTAAAAAACAGGTGCTTAATTTGTGAGCGAAGTTTAGTAAAACACTATCTCTGTGGTGATTCATCGCTAAATAAAAATACAAAGCGACAAGAATATTAAATTTCACTGCTGATTTGTGATATACTACCTCGGCTGTACGTTAGCCTTACTATAGCCGACCGGCTCAGCTTTTTGCACTTATCCTATTCATAACGCTGGTGCCCAACGGTTGCTTCAAAAATGCCCATTGCACCTATTTCAGCTATCGGATGCTAGCAAAACCCCGCAAAATATTGGCTCGACTGCATTGCCCTACAAGGGAGTGTAGTCATTCTTTTGTTTGTCGCTTAGCACTACTGGTTCGATTTAACTAAACCCTCTTATATCTCACTCTCTCACTTTTATACCCCATTTATTTAGGCCCGACCTGCTTGAGGAGACGAATGACTGACCTAACCATTTCCCAATCCTCCTTTGTATTACCTGACCTAGTTGAGATTCAGCGCTCTAGTTTTCGCTGGTTTTTGCAAGAAGGTCTAATTGAAGAACTTGAGAGTTTCTCGCCGATTACTGACTATACGGGGAAGTTGGAGCTGCATTTCCTTGGTAAGGATTATAAGCTCAAAAGCCCTAAATATATGGTTGATGAGGCTAAGCGTCGTGATAGTACTTACTCAGTACAAATGTACGTCCCAACGCGCCTCATTAATAAGGAAACTGGGGAAATTAAGGAGCAAGAGGTATTCATTGGTGACCTGCCACTGATGACCGATCGCGGTACCTTCATTATCAATGGTGCTGAGCGTGTGATCGTAAATCAGATTGTCCGTAGTCCTGGTGTTTACTACAAAGCCGAAACTGATAAGCACGGTCGCCGTACTTACAATGCGAACCTGATTCCCAACCGAGGTGCTTGGCTTAAGTTTGAAACTGATAAGAACGATCTAGTTTGGGTCCGCATTGATAAAACCCGTAAGCTCTCTGCTCAAGTCCTCTTTAAGGCTCTAGGCCTAAGTGATGGTGAGATTTTTGACTCCTTACGTCATCCTGAATACTTCCAAAAGACCATTGAGAAGGAAGGTCAATTTAGTGAAGAAGAGGCACTATTAGAGCTATATCGTAAGCTTCGTCCTGGTGAGCCTCCCACAGTATCTGGTGGTCAGCAGTTACTACATTCGCGCTTCTTCGACCCCAAACGTTATGACTTGGGTAAAGTTGGGCGTCATAAGCTTAACCGTAAGCTGCGCCTGAATGTGCCAGATGCCGTTCGCGTATTGACGCCTCAAGATGTCTTAGCGGCTATTGATTACCTCATTAACTTAGAGTTTGATATCGGCATTATTGACGATATCGACCACTTGGGTAACCGTCGTGTTCGTTCCGTGGGTGAGCTTTTGCAAAACCAGGTGCGTGTCGGTCTAAACCGTTTGGAGCGCATTATCCGTGAGCGGATGACTGTCTCAGATGCTGATTCCCTAACGCCTGCATCTCTGGTTAATCCTAAGCCTTTAGTCGCTGCCATCAAGGAATTCTTTGGTTCCAGTCAGCTGTCTCAGTTTATGGATCAAACTAATCCTTTGGCTGAGTTGACTCACAAGCGCCGCATTAGCGCCCTTGGGCCTGGTGGTTTAACCCGTGAGCGTGCTGGTTTTGCTGTTCGTGACATTCACCCCTCGCACCACGGTCGTATTTGCCCAATTGAGACGCCTGAAGGTCCTAATGCTGGATTGATTGGTTCCCTGGCAACCCATGCGCGCGTCAATGATTTTGGCTTTATCGAAACGCCATTTTTCCCGGTAGAAGATGGTCGTATTCGTAAAGATCAGCCGTCAGTTTATATGACAGCTGATGAGGAAGATGATTTCCGTGTAGCGCCAGGTGATATCCCCATCGATATCGATGGCAACATCTTGGGTGAATCTGTTCCTGTGCGTTACCGTCAAGACTTCATCAGTACGTCAGCCTCTGAGGTAGATTACGTAGCCGTCTCACCGGTTCAAATTATCTCGGTGGCTACTTCACTAATTCCTTTCCTTGAGCACGATGATGCGAACCGTGCTCTCATGGGATCAAATATGCAACGTCAGGCTGTTCCCCTGCTGCGTCCCGAACGTCCCTTAGTCGGTACAGGTCTGGAAGCTCAGGCCGCTCGTGACTCAGGGATGGTAGTCGTCAGCCCGGTTGATGGTAAAGTTACTTTCCTTGATGCCAAGAAAGTAGTGGTTACTGATGCTGATGGTAAGCAATATGCCCAAGAACTCCAGAAGTATCAGCGCTCTAACCAAGACACTTGTTTGAACCAACGCCCCTTAGTTTTCTCTGGAGACAAGGTGGTGGCAGGTCAGGTGCTAGCAGATGGTTCAGCCACTGAAGGGGGTGAAATTGCCCTGGGCCAAAATGTCTTAGTTTCCTATATGCCTTGGGAGGGCTACAACTACGAAGACGCAATTCTGCTGAGCGAGCGTTTAGTATACGACGACCTCTACACCTCTATTCACATTGAGAAGTTTGAGATTGAGGCGCGTCAAACCAAGCTAGGGCCTGAAGAAATCACTCGCGAAATTCCTAATGTTGGAGAAGATGCTCTGCGTCAACTAGATGAGACCGGCATTATCCGCATTGGAGCCTGGGTTACCTCAGGCGACATCCTGGTGGGTAAGGTTACACCCAAGGGTGAATCTGATCAGCCCCCAGAAGAAAAACTGCTGCGGGCAATCTTTGGTGAAAAGGCTCGGGACGTTAGGGATAATTCTCTACGCGTACCCAATGGTGAAAAAGGTCGTGTGGTCGATGTGCGTGTCTTCACCCGTGAGCAAGGTGATGAGCTTCCTCCGGGTGCCAATATGGTGGTGCGGGTTTATGTGGCCCAAAAGCGCAAAATCCAGGTAGGCGATAAGATGGCTGGTCGCCACGGTAACAAGGGTATTATTTCTCGGATTTTGCCCATTGAAGATATGCCCTATCTCCCGGATGGTACTCCGATTGATATCGTACTCAATCCTCTGGGTGTACCGTCTCGTATGAATGTAGGCCAGGTCTTTGAATGTTTGCTGGGCTGGGCCGGAGAGAATCTCAATGCACGCTTCAAGATTACGCCTTTTGATGAGATGTATGGCAGTGAAGCGTCCATGGAAACTACCCATGGCAAGCTCCAAGATGCTCGTGATAACACGGGTAATGGCTGGGTGTTTAATCCTGAAGATCCAGGTAAAATCCAGCTTTACGATGGCCGTACCGGGGAAGCCTTTGACCGTCCGGTGACAGTTGGTAAACCCTACATGCTGAAGCTGGTTCACCTGGTAGACGATAAGATTCACGCTCGTTCTACAGGTCCTTACTCGCTGGTTACTCAGCAGCCCTTGGGTGGTAAAGCTCAGCAAGGTGGTCAGCGCTTTGGAGAGATGGAAGTATGGGCACTCGAAGCCTTCGGTGCTGCCTATACTTTGCAGGAACTGCTAACTGTCAAATCTGATGATATGCAGGGACGTAATGAAGCCCTTAATGCCATTGTTAAAGGCAAGGCAATTCCTCGACCCGGTACGCCTGAATCCTTCAAGGTATTGATGCGTGAGCTACAGTCCCTCTGCTTAGACATCGCGGTGCATAAACTAGAAACCCAAGAAGATGGCACCAGTCGTGATGTAGAGGTTGACTTGATGTCAGATTCTCTTAATCGACGTTCACCATCGCGGCCCACCTATGAGTCTATTTCTCGAGATGAAGCATCTCCTGAGGCTCCCCCTGCGGCTGCACCAGCTGCGACTCCTGCCCCTGCCATTGAGGAGCCGCCCCTTTAACTCTATGAATGAGCATAAGCGTTTAGCCGTCTGTTTTTAGCTCTATGCAAAGTAGCTAGAAAAGACCTGAACGCTTATGTCATCACTTTAGAATCGAGGCGAAGCAACCTTTTGTAAACAACTGTCCCTCGATTCATCAACAGAAACTATGTCCTGATGTATAGGCCGCGTACAAGGAATCAAGAGAATGCCAAAACTAGAACAGCGCTTTGACTATGTCAAAATCGGCCTGGCTTCGCCTGACCGTATTCGTCAATGGGGTGAACGTACGCTTCCCAATGGCACGGTTGTAGGGGAAGTAACCAAGCCAGAAACCATTAACTACAGAACTTTAAAGCCTGAAATGGACGGGCTGTTCTGTGAACGCATTTTTGGGCCTGCTAAGGATTGGGAATGCCATTGTGGTAAATATAAGCGCGTCCGTCATCGCGGAATCGTTTGTGAGCGTTGCGGTGTAGAAGTGACGGAGTCACGTGTGCGTCGTCATCGTATGGGCTATATCAAACTGGCTGCTCCCGTAGCTCATGTTTGGTATCTCAAAGGTATTCCTAGCTATATTGCAATTTTGCTCGACATGCCTCTTAGAGATGTTGAGCAAATTGTGTATTTCAACGCCTACGTTGTTTTAGATCCAGGTAATGCTGACAGCTTAAGCTACAAGCAGCTCCTGACTGAAGATCAGTGGATTGAAATTGAAGATCAGCTTTATGATGAAGAGTCTGATCTTTCTGGTATTGAGGTCGGCATTGGAGCTGAAGCTCTTCAGCGTCTGCTACAGGATTTGGAGCTTGAAGCTGTTGCTGAGCAGTTGCGGGAAAATATTGATAACTCTAAAGGTCAAAAGCGGGCGAAGTTGATCAAACGTCTACGTGTGATTGACAACTTTATTGCAACCGGATCTCGTCCAGATTGGATGGTGTTGGATGTTATTCCCGTCATCCCCCCTGACCTCCGCCCGATGGTACAGCTAGATGGTGGCCGATTTGCAACATCGGACCTCAACGACCTCTATCGTCGTGTGATCAATCGGAATAATCGCTTGGCACGACTGCAAGAGATTTTGGCACCTGAGATTATTGTCCGTAATGAAAAGCGGATGCTTCAGGAAGCCGTAGATGCTCTGATTGATAATGGTCGTCGTGGCCGAACAGTAGTTGGCGCTAATAATCGACCTCTTAAGTCTCTCTCAGACATTATCGAGGGTAAACAAGGACGTTTCCGTCAGAACCTGTTAGGTAAGCGAGTTGACTACTCTGGTCGTTCCGTAATTGTGGTTGGCCCCAATCTAAAAATTCACCAATGTGGCCTGCCGCGTGAGATGGCCATTGAGCTTTTCCAGCCTTTTGTGATTCATCGTTTGATTCGTCAAGGGTTGGTGAATAACATTAAAGCCGCTAAAAAACTGATTCAGCGCAATGACCCGAGTATTTGGGGTGTGTTGGAGGAAGTCATTGAAAATCACCCGGTCATGCTTAACCGAGCGCCAACTCTGCACCGTCTTGGTATTCAGGCATTTGAACCAATGTTGGTAGAGGGACGAGCTTTACAACTGCACCCGCTTGTATGTCCGGCATTTAACGCTGATTTCGATGGTGACCAGATGGCGGTGCACGTGCCACTATCCCTGGAAGCGCAGTCTGAGGCGCGGCTGTTGATGTTGGCGTCTAATAACGTTCTTTCCCCAGCCACAGGGCGACCCATTATTACGCCTAGTCAGGATATGGTATTGGGTTGCTACTATCTCACTGCGGAAAATCCCTATGAGCAAAAGGGAGCTGACTCACATTTCGCCAGTATGGAAGACGCCATTGTTGCCTACGAACAAGGCATGGTAGATCTCCACGCTTGGGTGTGGCTGCGATTTGATGGTCCTGTGGAAAACGACGGCGACCCGGTTGAGGTGATTGATAACGGAGATGGCTTTGTGACTAAGCGTTATGCCCATCGTCGTGTTCGCGAAGATGGGGACGGCAATCTCCTATCTCAACATATCTATACGACCCCTGGGCGCATTATTTATAACCATGCTGTCCATGCGGCCCTTGCCAGTTAATGTTTTTAGTTTTTTATCCAGTTAGCCAGTACCACGTTGAGGCAGAGACCCCCCATGGCAGATCAAGGTAACGAACAAGCCAACTCCATCATTTTTCGCAACCGTATTATTGACAAGAAGCAGCTTAAAAACCTGATTTCCTGGTCATTTGATAACTACGGCACGGCTCGTACAGCTGCAATGGCTGATGAAATCAAGTCCCTTGGTTTTAAGTACGCTACCCGTGCGGGGGTTTCTATCAGTGTTGACGATTTGCAGATTCCCCCGAGTAAGCGAAAATTGCTGGATGCAGCGGAGCAGGAAATTCGCGACACTGAAGAGCGCTATACCCGGGGCGAAATTACTGAGGTAGAACGTTTTCAGAAGGTAATTGATACCTGGAACGAAACTAGTGAAGAGTTAAAGGATGAAGTAGTCCGTAACTTTAAGGAGAATAATCCGCTCAACTCGGTTTACATGATGGCGTTCTCTGGGGCTCGCGGTAATATCTCCCAGGTACGTCAGCTGGTGGGAATGCGCGGTTTGATGGCAAATCCCCAGGGTGAAATTATTGACTTGCCGATTAAGACTAACTTCCGCGAAGGGCTGACGGTTACTGAGTACATTATTTCTTCCTATGGTGCCCGGAAAGGCCTTGTAGACACTGCACTACGTACAGCTGACTCAGGTTATTTGACCCGTCGTCTGGTAGACGTTTCACAGGATGTCATTATTCGTGAAATTGATTGTGGTACGGATCGGGGCATTCCCCTAAGTGCCATGACAGACGGTGAGCGGGTGTTAATTTCTCTTGAGGACAAACTGTTAGGAAGAATTCTGGCTGACGATGCCGTTCACCCTAAAACTGGTGAAGTAATCGTTCCTCGCAATCAGCCTATGGACGCAATCATGGCTAAGGCTGTAGGCGATTCTGGGATTAAACAAGTTAGAGTTCGTTCTGCTCTGACCTGTGAGGCAGCCCGTTCTGTTTGCCAGCATTGTTATGGTTGGAGTTTGGCCCATTCGCATATGGTGGATTTAGGCGAAGCTGTCGGTATTATTGCGGCTCAATCTATTGGTGAGCCGGGTACTCAGCTGACTATGCGTACCTTCCATACCGGTGGTACATTTACCGGAGAACTAGCACCCCAAGTTCGAGCAAAGGTAGCTGGTCAGTTCCAAATGCCTTCGAGCCTTCGTAGCCGTCCCTATCGAACTCGTCATGGTGAAGACGCTCTTGTGATGGAGGCGAATACCGACGCCAAAATCGTCATGGAGAACGGTAAGACACGCGCGGTTTCTTTACCACAGGGGTCCATTGCATTTGTTGATGATGGGACTGTTCTTGCAAAGGGTGATTTGATCGCAGAATTACCTACCACTGGGCGAGTCCGTAAAGTAACTGAGAAAGCCAGTAAAGACGTAACCTCCGATATGTCGGGTGAAGTGCTATTTGCTGGTTTAGTGCAGGAAGAGAAAAAAGACCGTCAAGGCAACATCACTAAATTGGCCCAACGTGGTGGGTTGTTGTGGGTGCTCTCGGGTGAAGTGTATAACCTACCTCCTGGTGCGGAGCCTACGGTTAAAAATGGTGACATGATTGATTCCAACGGCATTTTGGCTGAAACCAAAATTGTCACTGAGCGGGGTGGTGTGGTTCGCTTGCCTGATCGTTCTGATAGTAAAGGTAGCCGTGAGGTTGAGATTATTACTGCTTCGGTGATGCTGGACACCACGGAAGTCACGGTTGAGAGCGGTCAAGGACGTGAGCATTATTTTCTACAAACCGATCAAGGAGTACGTTACTCCTTAATTGCTACACCGGGTGCTAAAGTCACTGGTGGTCAGGTGATTGCAGAACTCGTTGATGATACTTACCACACTCAGAGCGGTGGCATCATCAAGTTCTCAGGTGTGGAAATTGCTAAGAAGAGTAAGGGCAAGCAAGGGTACGAAGTTACCAAAGGTGGAACTCTCCTTTGGATCCCAGAAGAAGCCCATGAGGTCAATAAAGATATCTCCCTACTAATGGTTGAGGATGGCCAGTTCATTGAAGCTGGTACTGAAGTTGTTAAGGATATCTTCTGTCAAATTAGCGGTGTGGTTGAAGTCACCCAAAAGAATGACATTCTACGGGAGATTGTGATTAAGCCAGGGGATATTCACATGGTGGATAGCCCAGATGCTGCTAGTGGTAAGGATGGGGTGCTGGTTAGTGCTGGTGAGGAAGTGATTCCTGGAGTAACGGCAGAAGCTCTTCGATTCGTTGAGTATGTAGAAACCCCTGAAGGAGCTGCGCTGTTATTGCGCCCGGTGCAGGAATTTAATGTGCCTGATGTGCCTGCTGTTCCGACGCAACATGCTGTGAGTGACAGTGAAGATAATTCTATTGGCATCACTGCGGTTCAACGTCTCTTCTTTAAGGATGGTGAGCGTGTGAAGTCGGTTGATGGTGTTGAGTTACTGCGGACTCAGCTGGTTCTGAATGTGGACAATGAGTCGTCACAACTGACAGCTGATATTGAGCTGGTGCCCGATCAGAATGATCCAGAGATTCAGCGCCTTCAGCTAGTGATTCTAGAGACTCTAGTCATCCGTCGTGATATTGCTGCTGACCAAACCCAGGGTAGTACTCAGACGCGCTTGCTCGTTGAGGAAGGCCAGCAGATAGAACCTGGTGCTGTTGTGGCACGTACTGAAATCCAGTCTAAGGAAGCTGGAGAGGTTCGTGGTATTCGTCAAGATGTGGAATCTGTTCGCCGTATCCTAGTCGTGCGTGATAGTGACCTGGTGACAATTGCTATGGATGGTAAATCGCCAACTGTGAAGGAAGGAGATTTGTTGGTTGATGGTTTTCCATTGGCTGAGGGGGTTATCTCTGAAGAATCTGGTCAGGTTGTAGCGATTAATGTCGACAGTATTGTTCTCCGGATTGCGCGTCCTTATCGTGTATCAACAGGTGCGGTACTGCACATTGAGGATGGTGATCTCGTTCAGCGGGGCGATAATTTGGTGTTGTTGATCTTTGAACGTGCCAAGACTGGGGATATCATTCAAGGTTTACCTCGGATTGAAGAGCTGCTTGAGGCTCGTAAGCCTAAAGAAGCTTGTGTCTTAGCGGAGCGACCGGGTAATGCTCAGGTTGTTTATGGCGATGATGAAACGGTAGAGGTGAAAATCATCGAAGACGATGGTGTGGTGACTGAGTATCCAATTGCCCCGGGGCAGCCTATGATTGTCTCCGATGGTCAAGAGGTCACCTTGGCTGAGCCACTGACGGATGGACCTCTGAATCCTCATCAAATTTTGGAGTTCTTCTTCAAGTATCACCGCGAGACCAAAGGTGTTCATGAAGCTGCCATGATCAGTCTGCAAAAAGTACAGACCTTTTTGGTGAATGAAGTGCAGTCGGTGTATCAATCCCAGGGTATTGATATTGCTGACAAGCACATTGAGGTGATCGTACGCCAGATGACTTCTAAGGCTCGTGTGGAAGACGGTGGTGATACCACAATGCTACCTGGCGAGCTCGTTGAGATTCGTCAGCTAGAACAGGTGAATGAAGCGATGTCGATTACAGGGGGTGCCCCGGCGGAATACACTCCCGTATTGTTGGGCATTACTAAGGCTTCGCTGAATACCGATAGCTTTATTTCAGCAGCAAGTTTCCAAGAAACAACTCGTGTGTTGACTGAAGCTGCTATTGAAGGCAAGTCTGATTGGCTACGTGGTCTCAAGGAGAACGTGATCATTGGTCGCCTAATCCCTGCTGGTACAGGGTTTAATGCCTATGAAGAGCGTTCAACTCCTGAGATAGATCCTGCTTTCGATAAGGCTTTCCTGTCGGATGATATGGCTTTGCAAGATATGGTTTTAGACGATCGTACCGCTCGTGCCTATGACCGTGAAGGTGGCCTTAACATGTTTACTGACGATATGTTGGGCGGTGCTCCAAGCGGTAATGCTCCTGGGGCAAATGCATCGGGACCCGGACCTGCTGAGACACCTCCAACGCCTCCATCTCCGTTTTTGGATGATAATGCTTTGATTGATGATCAAACGGCTGCTCCTTAGGTTATTTAGGGTTGCAAGTTTAGCTAGTACTCTAGAAATAGATATGTAAAAGGGGCTAAGGAATTTCCTTAGCCCCTTTATTCTTATTGGCTTACGATTACTGTGGGATTTGACCTTATGCGAAATCCTGACTGATAGCGCCCGGTATGGAAGAGAACCAATCCCTAAGGGAGTGCCCCTAAAGGATTGCCCTTTCATCGGGTTGAATGAATTCTCGGATTTGTATTATGCGTCTAGATCTAGTGCTGCGGCTTTGACTGTGATTGTCTGCGTCTGTTCTCCACGATGTAGGTTTAGTCTTAATCGTTGTCCAATTTGGGCTTGGTCAACATAAGACTGTAGCTGATTCGCTGTTTGAAAATGCTGCTCATCAATTTGCGTTATCACGTCTCCACGGCGTAACCCAGCTTCAGCAGCAGGTGTTTCAGGAAGAACACGGATAACTAAGACTCCGCTAACTTCTGGAATGATCATGCTGGCATTGGGATCATCATTGTTGCGTTTTGCCATTTCTGGAGTTAGATCAGCAATTTGAATCCCCAGATAAGGATGAGCAATGCGCTCACCATGGGCTAGCTGGTCTTGAATAGATTTTGCTTTGTTGATAGGAATAGCAAACCCAATACCCATGGCATCTGCTCGAATTGCGGTGTTGATACCGATGACTTCGCCCTGGCTATTGAGGAGGGGACCGCCAGAGTTACCTGGGTTAATGGCTGCATCTGTCTGAATAAAGTCAAGTCGTTTGTCGGGAATGCCAACAGTGGCGCTTGATCGTTTCAGCGTGCTGACAATCCCTAGTGTGACGGTATTGTCTAATCCCAGTGGATTGCCTACGGCAATGGCCCAATCCCCGACATCGATTGTGTCAGAGTCCCCTAAGGAGGCTACTGGTAAGGTTTTACTGTCTGTATTGATTTTGATGACGGCTAAGTCAGTCAGTTCGTCTGATCCTTCGACAGTGCCATCAAAATGTCGGCCATCTTTGAGGGTGACTGTAACGCGGTCTGCTTGGTTGACAACGTGAGCATTGGTGAGAATATAGCCCTTGCTATCTACGATGAAGCCAGAACCCTGACCACTGAGGCGTTCCTGCTGGGGAATTCGCTGGAATGTATCAGGGCCAAAGAATCCCCTAAAAAGGGGATCGTCGTAGAGTAAATCGGGTACGTTGCGGGTGATTGTGCGTTCGGTGTCGATGCGCACAACTGCTTCACCAACGCGTCGCACAGCTGCGGCAACAAAGCTTTCGCTCGATAATGAAGTTGTTTCAGCTGCTGGTTGAGTCAGAGCTGCTGCTGGTTGCATGCCTGCCAGACAAAGCAGTATTGCTGAACAGCAAGTAATCAGCCATCGAATTATTCGATGGCTGAAGGGCTTGGGTAGATCAAAAGGCGTCATAAGGTCATGCTCTGAGACAATAACGGCCCTAAAGGACTCTCGTAAGGCCTGTACTAGACTTTGTTGGGGAGCTAGGTTAGTGGCTAAAAAGTTGGTTCTATTGTGCCAGTTTCCTTAAGCATCGTGTGCGGTAACCCGCCCTGGAAATCATCACCTGCGATTTTGGAAGATTTTAGCCATTTCTTCTAGTGCCAAGGGTTGTGGTCATGTAAGGTAATGGTCGTTATGGGGGGATAAACGTCATGTTTGGTAGGGGTTTTTGGATGGTTTTGTGGGGAGTAACGATAGTGGTTGCGATCGCAAGCTGCCAGGATTTCTCCATTGGCCAGCTCATTGCCCCCAGCTATGAATTTCAGTTAGCTGATTACCTGTCAAACACGGGGGCAAAAATGTATGGAGCTTACTGGTGCCCGCACTGTGCCAGGCAAAAGCAACTCTTTGGCGACGCTGCCCTGTCCATTCCATATGTTGAATGCGATCTGCGCGGGGCTAATCCGCAAGTAAACCTCTGCAATGCAGTGGGTATCAACGCGTATCCCACCTGGCAAATCAACGGAGAATTCTATTTAGGGGCTCAACCCCTGAGGCGTTTAGCAATCATCTCAGGCTTTGAGAAATCGAGTGAGCCCCTTGAACCTAACCATGGGGAATGGGGTGGGTTTAGCCCTGCTCTTTAAGCAGAACAGTATAGACCTTGCTAGAGTTAGATGCCCAAACTGCTTTAGAATGTAACCAAAGAATTTAAGCTATGCCGTCTCTAATTATTAGAGACATACGCAGGAGGATAATTAGGCACTATGGGCGGAGAAATTTTTTCGGTTGCGGTCACAATGTCTGTCATTGTCATGGTGGGGCTGGGTGTTGGTTTTCTAATGCTGAAGCTTCAGGGTGCTGAAGAGTAATCGTTTGGATTTTCACAGCTTGATTGGTGCTTTTTGTGGGTGCTGATTTTAATCTTTGATGGATTCAGATTAAGGCTCATTCAAATTGCCTAGTTTATTAAAAAAGCAGCGAAACTAGCCATTTGGTGAAGCTCCGCTGCTTTTTTTAACTCAAACCTAGGTTTTCGAACGAAGCGGCGTCTGTTAAGCTGAGTAAAGCGTTAAGTTTTGTGTAGAGTCCTCCATGAGCATATTGGTGGTTGGTGCAACGGGCACGCTGGGTCGTCAGATTGTTCGCAATGCTTTAGATGAAGGGTTTGACGTTAAGTGCCTGGTGCGTAACTTCCAGAAAGCCGCATTTCTTCGAGAATGGGGAGCCCAGTTGGTTCAAGCGAATCTCTGTGGCCCTAAGTCATTGCCACCATGTTTTGACGATGTGACTGCTGTGATTGATGCAGCAACGTCCCGCCCTCAGGATTCTGCCTACGATGTGGACTGGGATGGCAAAGTTAACTTAATCAAGGCCGCTGTGGATGCCAAGGTAGAGCGGTATGTATTCATTTCGATTCTTAATTGTGAGAAATACCCCCATGTCCCTTTAATGGACATTAAGCACTGTACGGAAAAGTTCTTAGAAGAATCGGGGATAAACTACACAATTCTGAGACCCTGTGGCTTCTTGCAGGGCCTAGTAGGGCAATATGCAATTCCGCTTTTAGAGAAGCAGGCCATTTGGGTCATGGGTGAAGCAGCTCCCATCGCTTATATGAATACCCAAGATATTGCTCGGTTTGCTGTACGGTCATTGCAGCTACCTGAGACTGGTAAGCGTTCCTTTCCCCTGGCTGGCACTCGAGCTTGGGGAGCCTATGAGCTGGTAAGACTCTGTGAACGTCTCTCTGGTGAAGACGCGAAGGTCTCAACCATGTCGTTGGGCCTATTGCGTGGTGTCCGCAGCTTTGCAAACTTTTTTCAATGGGGATGGCAGTTTGCTGATCGTTTAGCATTTGCTGAGGTCAGTGCCGGCAGTGAGCCCTTGGATGCTGAGATGGATGAGGTTTATAGCACGTTTGGCTTGGATAAGTCGGAAACGACCACTGTGGAAGAGTACATGGGTGAATACTTTAACCGCATTCTTAAAAAGCTCAAGGAGCTGGACTTTGAAAGCAGCCGGGAAAGCAAAAAAAAGCTGCCTTTCTAATACCAGTTCTTAGTTTTGAATTGTAGAACTCTGACACTGCTAAGTATAGAGGGCTTTGATCTGTAGACATACCTTGTGTCAAAGCGCTACACAATGGGGTAGTGTGCCGTTTCGATAGGTAGGAAAACCATCCAAGTGACACCCTGGTTGGTCCGTTCTCGTACTGTGAGCTTAGCGCCTAAGGCTGTGAAGAGGGCCTTGGTGGTTTGTAAATTGAGGCTGAGTCCCCCTGTATCAGGTTGAAACATCAGTAGTTTTCCAAGCGACTTCAGGGTGGGACGGTTTTTATCGCAGATAGCACTGACCTCAGCCTGAAATTCAAGTTTGAGCTGATCACCGGCAGCCATAACGTGCAGCTGAATTTGGCCTTTGGGAGCCACTGTATGGGTAAAAAGTTCTACCAAGCCCGTGAGCACTTGCTGCAGCAAGATGGGATCACTGGCTACCATGGGTAAGTCTTTGGGGAGTTTGACTTCAAGGGACAGGTTACGGCGAGTGGCGGCTTGTTCCCATTGAGGAATGGCGGATTGGATAATTTCACTGAGCGCGGTGGCTGTTAAGGATGAACGGTGGCTTTTGTGGGTTGCTGCTTCTAACTCGACGGCTTTGAAGATGAGATTAAAGCGGTCAATTTGCTGGGTGCAGGCATTGTCGATTTGCTGTAGTCGCTGCTTAGCTTTGTCGACTAGATCTTTGCGGCGGATTAGGGAACGGGTCAAGGTACGAATTGTCGTCAATGGTGTCCGAATTTCATGGGCCATGGCCTGGAGCAATTCGGTATCCAAGCCGTGGGATTCATGGCTGTTGCCAGGTTCACCTGGCACCGCAACAATGCGTTCGATCACTGGGTTAGGTTTGGGGACTGCTAGGGAAGACAGCATCCAGCGGCTAAACTGGCTGACAATTCGGTAATCTGGCTCTGTGGGGGCAAATTTTTCAGCCAGTGGATTCAGGAAGGCTAGCTGTTTTGGTGTGGTCAAGTAGATGCGCGATCGCAACAATCGCCATACCTGATTAATAACCTCAGGAGTAAATGAAAACTGAAACCGTAGGTCATTATCAGCATCACGGCCCAGCACCAGTACGACGCTAAAACGTTCGGTCAGCAACAAACAAAACCGTTCGCCGGCTAAAGGGTCTCCGTCAATTAACGGCAAGATACGAGCAGCGGCTGTATTGACGGGCGGTTTATCATCAGCTGGCATTAATTGAGAAAATGCTTGGGATAGCTGATCTAACGGTGGGGGAATAAACACCCAATTGGACAACTGCACCGTAAGCGTTGGTGCATCTAGAACAGGGAACGGCCCACTTAATAGGATGCCTGCTGGTGTTTGTCGATTACTTTGGCGCGACTTTGCCGATTTTTTAGATTTAGTGCTTTTTTCAGCACCGTGGGGTAGCGTCTCCTTTAAAAGATGTCCTAGGGATGTAATTGCTCCCTGCCACTCCATTTCAGCCCGCTCTGCCTGATTCTGGTGGTCAGTTTCCCTGGCACTGTCTGAGTTGAGGCCTTCCCAAGCCATTGGCTCAGCCCCTAATTCTCCCAAGGCCACCAGACTACTAATTGTGGGTAAAAACTTCTCCACCATTGGCCTCTAGATGCATATAGTTGTCGTACCATACATCAGCAGACGATAGCTGATATGGACAACACGTCTGACAACACGTCTATTTAGAGACTACTGGCAAGATTCCCCCTATGACTATGGGGTAGAACCGAACGTCCATAGGGGGTTTGGAACAATACTATTTGTTAAGCTGATGCTCAAACTACTGGCTATTATTAGCCAAACCAGGTTGAGGGTATTAAGGTGTCTGGTGTTGATGAAATGGGACGCGTGAGTACCTTTTGGATGCCCTGGTACACCAGCTGACGAATTTGGCGATGTTGCTCCGCAGAGTAGCAGTTACGCGGTAGTTCTAAGGAACATTCTTCAGCAATAGTCATATAACGAGCGGGCAAACGACTCAGCACAAACGTGGCTAGCCGGTCGCGAGCATCAGAACTCGTAAAGGTATCTCGATAGGATGCTGAAGGGCCAGCTGCTAAAACATCATCGATAATTTCGTTGACGACGGGTAGCGCGATGTTAATGAGAGTGTTGGCCATCGTGAGGATCTCCGATTCTGGATTGTGGGTAGGTTGCCAAGGGCATGGCTATGGAGTTTTGGATATATGTAATAGTCAAAACTCTGTCATTTCAACCGTGATTTCCACTATGTAAGTCTGTTGAGAAACCATACCCAAAAGTGGCTTGAATAAGATGATATGAGACTGGTCTCTTATTCAATTCAAAGGCGGGGATCACATATTTAAGAGCGATCCCCGCCTTTAGCTAATGTTATTTTTTCCCACCATGAATCAAGGGTGCGTCATCTTTAATAAAGACTAAATATTTGTCTGGAAAATAAACTCGAAGACACTGATAAATAAACTATAGTTAACAGCTGTTGCAATGTTTTTTTACCTTGCAATCATTTTGTTTCAATTCGGGCGAATCATGTTGTGACGATGCAGTTGTTGATTTGTTCTGGTTATCATTCCTCCGATTTAACCTATGACTTCCTGCAATCTTTGTTGAGGGTAATTACGCCAGAGCGGTTATGGGTGATGCCAATTTGGGCGGCCCCCGGAACGTTGCCCTGGCTGCTCAATTCACCACAAGCGCCGCGCCGCGATCGCTTGTTACAGGTGATTGCATTTAGTGCTGGGGTGGTCGCCGCTTACCCAATGTTAATGACCTGGACAAAGATGGGGGGAAGCAGTCGATTAATTGCAATAGATGGATGGGGCATGCCGCTACTGGGGGACCTGGAAATTTATCGGATGAGTCATGACCATTGGACCCATCGCACTACATACTTTCCTGCAGCGATTGAGAGTCAGGGCTACTTCTATTCAGATCCGGCGGTTGAGCACCTAACACTCTGGCATTCACCTGATTCCACTACGGGAATAGGGGCTATAAATGCACGGAGTCAGCCGATGACCGCGCTTGAGTTCATCTGTTCTGTTTTGTCCTTGGATTAAGGTGAACTTGATTTTGTTATCAGGTGTTGACGTAATTTTGTCCTGAGATGAATTAACTGACGAATGATTGGGGAACCTTGAATCCATGCTACTTAGGGCGGCAGATGGTGATGTTGTGTTCCTCTATTTATTATCTCAGAACCCGATTGTTTGTTGGCTTTAGTCTTCTGATCTGAGGCTCGAAAATCGTTTTTCTATGAAATTTGTCTAACTCCTTGGAATTGGGATTGTAAAATAGACAACCATCAGCAATTATGCCTAGATAGCATTTCCGTAGCTGACGCACTTCTGACTGCCCTTCGAAAATTATGACTTCAACGTCTGTTAAGCCTTCCATTAAAGCAAAACCCGTCATTCAGCGAGCGACCGGTGCCTTTGCTCTAATCGATAGCCTGGTGCGCCATGGAGTGCGCCACGTGTTTGGCTATCCCGGTGGGGCAATTCTGCCGGTTTATGACGAACTTTATAAGTCAGAAGAGAGAGGTGATATTCAGCATATTCTGGTGCGTCATGAACAGGCTGCATCCCATGCGGCGGATGGGTACGCTCGGGCGACAGGACAGGTGGGTGTGTGTATTGCCACTTCGGGACCTGGAGCGACTAACCTGGTCACAGGAATTGCAACGGCCCAGATGGACTCGGTGCCGATGATTGCGATTACGGGTCAGGTATCGCGTAAGGCCATTGGTAGCGACGCATTTCAGGAAACCGATATTTTTGGGATCACGTTGCCCATTGTTAAACATTCCTATGTGGTCCGCGATCCGCGACAGATGGCAAATATAGTGGCTGAAGCTTTTTACATTGCTCAGTCTGGTCGTCCTGGTCCAGTGCTGATCGATGTGCCTAAGGATGTTGGCTTAGAAGAATTTGACTATGCGCCAGTGGCACCACGCTCCATTGCAATTCCAGGGTATAAGCCCACGACACGAGGGAATCCCCGGCAGATTGTTAATGCGATCGCACTGCTGCGCAGCGCTCAAAAGCCTTTGCTCTATGTCGGTGGCGGGGCTGTTATTTCCGGAGCCCATGCAGAAATTTCTAAGTTAGCCGAGCATTTTCAGATTCCTGTGACCACGACGCTGATGGGTAAGGGGGCTTTTGATGAGCGGCATCCTCTGTCTGTCGGCATGCTGGGGATGCATGGTACAGCCTATGCCAACTTTGCCGTGAGTGAGTGTGATCTTTTGGTGGCCATTGGTGCCCGCTTTGATGACCGAGTAGCGAGCAACCTGGAACAGTTTGCGCAGCACGCTAAAGTCGTTCATGTCGATATTGACCCCGCTGAGGTCGGTAAGTGTCGCGTTCCCGATGTGCCGATTGTGGGCGATGTTAAAAATGTTTTGGCTGAGTTGTTGGCTCGTTTGGACAAACCCGCCGACCCAGACCAAACAGGTGCTTGGCGTGCCCGCATTGATGAATGGAAAACGGATTATCCCCTCAAAGTTCCTACGTATAACGATCAGCTTGCTCCACAGCAGGTGATTGCTCAAGTGGGTCGTTATGCCCCTGATGCCTACTACACCACTGATGTCGGTCAGCATCAGATGTGGGCGGCCCAGTTTCTTCAGAATGGTCCGCGTAAATGGATCTCTAGTGCGGGTCTAGGCACCATGGGTTACGGTATGCCAGCGGCAATGGGTGTGCAAATGGGTGTGGGTGATGAGCAGGTCATTTGCATTAGTGGTGATGCCAGCTTCCAGATGAATTTGCAAGAGCTAGCGACCCTGGCTCAATACAATATCAAGGTTAAAACCGTCATTATTAACAACGGCTGGCAAGGGATGGTACGTCAGTGGCAACAAGGTTTCTATGGTGAGCGCTATGCCTCTTCCAATATGGAAGTGGGTATGCCTGACTTTGAAAAGTTGGCCGCAGCCTTTGGTGTAAAAGGGATTGTTGTGCAATCGCCTGATCAACTTGATCAGGCCATCGTTGATATGCTTGCCCATGACGGTCCAGTACTCTTGGATGTGTGGGTCCGCCGTGATGAGAACTGTTATCCTATGGTTCCACCTGGCAAGAACAACTCTCAGATGATTGGTTTAGCTGAGCCTGCAACTAAGCGCCCAGTAGAATTTGTTCATTGCCATAGTTGTGGCAGTGACAACAAAGTGAGTCATCGATTCTGTGCTGAGTGTGGCACTAAGCTGTAATAGATTGCCCGCCGCCTAAGTTTACGATCTGCTCATCTGGAAGGTGGATACGTCGTTGGGGTTGCTCTTATGGATACTTTTGATTCCCTATAGCGACCCTAGGCGAGTTCCATTATAAAAATGCGTGAGAATATCACGGTATTGCTGACCCCGTTCAGCCATGCCTCGGGCTCCCCACTGGCTCATGCCAATGCCGTGACCAAACCCATTGCCCGCCACTGAAATGCTGGTGGGACTGACGGCCAGATCAAACTTAGTGCTACGTAGACCCAACTTTTGACGGAATGTATTGCCCGTAATGGTTAATGCGCCAGCATCACCAATGATGCTCATACGATTGGCTCGACCCTGGGGGCTACGACTCAGTACTTCCACAGCCTGGATGATGCCAGGGTAGCCGATGCGTGCGCCAACTTCTTCCAACGAAAACTGTGCTCGCCAGCTATAAACAGGCGCATTTTGATCGAAGTCAGGCACCCCCTTCAGATAAGGTACGGCTTGAGACCATACATGTTCTGAATTTTCGGTGTGGCCGCCGGAGGACGAATGAAACACGGCTTCAATCACTTTGCCGCCATGGGTGAGTACCTTGCCATGGGTGGCATCTACGGCAGACTGGGTGGAGGCTGCTTCACCGTCTAACCCTTTATAAACTTGGGAAGCTTGAGTGCTTTTTAGGTCGTAGGATTGACCGTTAGCTTTGCTCTTGTGATACATGGCATAGGAGCGAGCCGCCACGGCTTGTGATCGCAATGCTTCCTGGGGCCAGCTCGCAGGCATTTCACTACCAACAACGCTGTAGAGATAATCGTCGATATCGACATAATTAATCGCCGTTACCCCACCATTGCTGGGTATTAGCTTAACTCTGCCTCTATACCAACGGTCGCCAATCCAGACAACTCCATCGTCGGAGGGCTCTAACCAAAAGGTGTTGGCTTGACCAAAATCGCTATAGCCATCAGTAAGTTCCAATCGGCCACCGTTTGTATCGACGCTGATGGACTGTAACTCAGGCAGCTGAAGAATTGCCTGTCCTCGGTTGTCGCGAATAACACCTGTTGTAGACGCGCCAACCTGGACTTGATTAGCACTGTTGCGGATAGCAATTCTCAGCTCGGTAGCATGGGCAGGAATAACCCAAAGGAACCACAAAAGGGCACCCCACCAGCTGTGACGGCCAAGGGCTAAAAAAAGTTTAAGAGGCCAAGAAGAGGTATTAAGCATGGCAGATAGTCAGGAATTGAGGCAGATATCAGTAGACCAGTTCTAAGGGTGCCCGGTAATAAGCAGCATTTAAAACCTAAGCAGATGCTGGGTGACAAATCATAACCATAAAAGGTTGTCTGCCAACCCCAATGTCTAAGAAAAACCGACAAAATTACCGCTTAAAGGCTGTAAACAGCGCTATTTTGGAGGCAGTTCGGTGTTCTCAGAATAATATCTACAGGGATGTGTGCCAGTTGGTATATGACAGTTTGCCGATGGGCATTAGCCATGAATAATACCAGTTTGAGGAACATCTATCTGGGGCTACTTTTGCGAAGTTATAGCAGCTTTGCAGACTCATAAAGTCGTCTCACCATGTTGAGAATTTTCTCGCCATAGTTTGGATCAGCAGCCCAACGACCGCTGAGCTGACCCACGAGTACGGCACTGCCCCGACTGACAAATTTGAAGCGGGGATCTACCTGTTCCTGCACCAGGGGTTCTTTACTGCCATAGGCTTTGAGGTGTTGAATGTGAGCTCTCACGCCAATACGTGCACTGGGGAAGGATGCCCCTGCTGCATCCCCTCCCAGGCCGCCAATTCCTGCAAAATTATTTTGCGAGGTTTTCACATTCCCGCCAAATCGTAGAAAAGAGGTTTCTACACACATCTGACAGAAAGCGATGTCATAATTAACACCCTCAATTATTCCTTCTTGACGATAAATTTTATGTAAATCCGGGAAGTCTCGAAGTGCTTGTTCGTTATTGTTCTTCAAGAACATCATCAGGCTGATTTCAGAGGCGTTGCCGTGGCCCATGATTTGATCAATGAGGCCTGGGCAGATGTTGAGGGCCGATTGAGACTTGAGTTGCACGGTACGGCTAGCAGCATCCCAGCCGATGGAGATGCTAAAGTCTCTTAAATCAACGGCTTTGACGTACACCACGTTGCCATACCGTACTTTGCGGATGTCATCGTTACTGGCCAGATTAAGTCCAAGCCGGTCTGCGACATCAATCGGCACATAGGAGTTACCGCTGACTAAGACGCCTTTCTCGTCATACTGACCGCCATTAATGGTGATATTGATGATGGGAAACTGGGGCGCGGGTGTGGGTGCTGTCGGCTGGGTGCCACTAATCTCACGGCTCCAGGCTGCCAGACCATCCGCTAAGCCAATGGCAATTTCGCGGCGGCGACTGAGGATCATGCCGCGATCGCGATCATTGGTTATATAGCCCAGTTCTAGTAACAGGGATGGCGGTTCTACCTGTCGACAAAAGGCCAAGCGACCCATACCAGCCTCCGTGTCTGGCCTAACGCCTGGACCTCCTGGGCCAGTTAACGTCGGCACCCGGCGCAGCATGGCTACCAACACAACCCGGGCATTTTCCGCTCGAGCTTTGTTTCCTGCAATGTAATAAGCAGTTGCTCCCCGGACGTTCTTATTTTGAAAGGCTCCCACATGTATTTCTAACGCAACATCACCGGGACGGTTGCGGGCATTTATCCAGCGGATGCTTTCTTGTAGGCTGAGGTCGTCGGGGACAGAAAGGACTGCGAGGCCACGTGCTCGCAACTCCGGGACAATTAGATCCCGAATGCGGATCATTTCCTGGGCTTCCGTAATACCCTCGACTTTTGCTCCAGAATCGCGGACTCCATTTTCAAATCCACCGTGGCCTGCTGAGATAAAAATTTGTGCCATGTGACCCTGTAAAGCGTTCTATCCAGGCATATTGCCAATTGTCCCCGCAAGGATACATCAATTTCTCAATCTTGGGGAATGAAATGGAGGATGTGTACGTACCTGTCTTTGACGCGCAACTTTGGTCTCAGCAGGTGATTGAGCATCAAGTGTGTGGCATTTCAGATGACATAGCATGCTTGGCAAGAGTTAATCCCTGGCGGGATAAGTATTTTGGATAAGTATTTTTGAAAAGACGACTATCAAGATAGTCACTGGTATCAGTTTCAGGAGTTAGCAAAAGCTCAACAAGCATCTGTATGGAAAATTTTGCAAGAGAGTTCTTTTCGTGAGTTGGCTATTAGTAACCCTATAGGAAATAGCTAGCACAAAAATAAAAACGACGAGCCTACTAATTCTGATCAAAAGAAAAGGAAATAGCGTGTTTTTACCGTTGACGGATTGTGTTCTTAGATCTGAACAGTGGGGATTGAAACGATTGAGCCGTGAGATTTGTCCGAAGTTTAGTACAGAGAGCAATAATTAACATCCTCTGCTAATCTCTTGAAGTATGTCTTCGAAACATTAAGCAATATGGCAAATATAAAAACACTTGCATGGGTGATTTATGGTGTGAATAGATAGCGGTATATAAAAGTAAGATCTTGTTAGATTTCAGAGATTTCTGATGCAAGATTGAGAGGGGGTGTGCTTTAAGTGAGTGGGTCTTGAAGTGGTTCAGGTCTTTCCCCTTTGCCAGTGAGTTAATGCCTTGATGCTCCCTTAGACAATGGTGGAGGCTTGTATTAGCCATGGAAACATTCGTTAGCATAGCTCAGGTGGAAGCGCCTGTAATTACGAACGAGGTTGAGCAGGATAGTCTTGCTCCCTATTTTGGTGTGAGTGTACTAGTTTATGTCTTGCTCCTGTTTATGTTTGCTCCAAGACGTAATCGGTTAAATCGGCGTAAGTCTTCTTTGTAGTCCTTGCCTTTGGCGTTAGAGTGGGTATTCACCTTAAAATGCTCTCTAACGCCAGTCTCCTACTAATAGATAGGGAGCCCAATAAGAGGGTCTGATATTCTGTCTAATTAGGTTTACCTGTGCCTGCTGTAGAGCTTTTGCCTTAGAAATACCTGGGTTAACTAACTGTTCGTAAAAATCCTTAATTAACTCGGCTGTAGAGAAATCATTAATACTCCATAGAGAGGCCACAGTGCTGCGAGCTCCTGATTGTACTGCAAGGCCTGCAATACCCAATACCTCCCGACTATCACCTGTAGCTGTTTCGCATGCACTAAGAACCAGTAACTCAAGGGGTGTTTGGTTGCGAGTTCTAAGCAAACGGTCAAAGTCATTAAGGTCCATTTTCTCTACTTCAATAGTCTGACCTTGCTGCTCTGCTTTGTTTTCTGTGGGTTGCTCTGATGCTGCCACCAATAAATAAGTGTCGTCTCGGGTAAAGCCAAATACGCCATGGGTGGCGAAATGAATAATATTGTGAGTAGATGAGCGCATTTTGGTTTGTACACTGCTCTTCTTGAATTCTAAGTTGAGCAGGTTTTCTGTCTCGCCCATGATGTTTTGAATGGCTTCTAGTTCATCTTCTACAAAGGCAAGTGCTTGGAAATACAGTGTAGACTCGGGCGCATTGGAGTTTGAGGTGATGCTTTGCTCTGGGGCTGTGGGCAATGAACTTGCAGAAGATAGGCCACCTGTGAAAATACTGAAAGATTGTGCGGGAGGGGCTTGGGGGATGGCTAAATCACCGAAGGTGACTGCGATCGCATACTTTTCAATCAAAAATTGTTTTGTTTGTTGGTCATACAAAGCTGCCATGGGCACATTACGAAATGCTCCATCTAGAACAAAGACTAGGGTGTCTATGGATTCTAGCCAGCCTTGTTCCTCAGCCGGGCGAATTAACCAATCATAAATTTCGTTAGCCAGTTGTTTCCCAGGTTGAGAAAGCACATAATTATATGTTCTCTCAAGCTCATGGCGAAACTGTTCTAGTTTTGCTTCTACCTTAGAAGAACGCTGCTCAGGACTGTCAGTATTTTGTGTATGCGATAAACTGCTCTGGCTGACTTGCGGAGAATATCTTTGGATGGTCTGGTCTGGAGCTTTGTCTGGTAATTGAAGGAGAACTTCAATGCGTTCTCCTTCAGGTTCATCTGGCAAAATAATTGGGTAAATAATTGCTGTGGTTTTATCTGTATTTGCCACATCCTGAATAGTCGTGCGTTGAATATTGTCATTAGGTGCAATGAGTCCGCAGGCCAGGAAGCTTTCTAACTCGGCTACGCGCAAATCATCAATGACGGTTTGTGCTCGGAGCAGTTGAGCTGTACTGTCTGAAATCGCGATCTCTTCTTTTGGTAGAAGGAGGCTGATATATTCTCGGTATAGAGGTTCGATGCGATCGCGAAAATAAAATTGTACATCTGGCCCTACATACAATAAATCGTTACGCACTGCCTGCACCTTTTGAAAAGCTACATCATAGTGAGACAGTACCCGTTCTCGCGTAAACTCTAGCTTGTTCTCAATGCGTCCTAACTGCCATTCCCATTGATAAATAAGACTGGACTGATTGTGTACTTGCTTCAGGGCAGCCTCAGTTAGTTTTTGCGCATCTACATACTGTTCTTCTGTTTCATAAAGATGGCCTAGATATCCCAGCGCATAAGATATTGCCACTGGATCTCTGATGGCTTCAGCCTGTTGCTTAGCTGTGGAAAGCAAAAAATAGATCTGTTGTTGAGGGATATTTATCTCTGCAAGGCAGGTGTTTGTGCATTTATCCATGAGTAAGCGTGCCAGCCTCATATGAATAAAAGCAGATGTGCGACCTGGGGGTAGAGAGTCAAGTTTTGGTAGTAACGATGTTTGTACAGCGTTTGCCCTTGACCACGCCTGACGGTGCAAAGAAATATCAAACTGATTTAACAGGGCTTGAGTTTGAATCAGTAAAGGAGCTTGCACAGAAATCGCTGCATAGGTATCCAATGCCTGCTGATATAAGGTGTCAGCCTTTGCCTGATCTGTCTTATTTCGAGTACGGCGAGCAAAGGTTTCCTGTTGTTGCGCCCTGACATGTAGAGTATTGCCAACACTCAATTGAGTGGCTGCTAATTCTTTATCTACAGCAAATTCCTCAGCTAGCTGTAGGCTCTTATCTAGTGAAGCCTGAGATGCTTTAAATTCTCCCAGCAAACGCTGATTATCTCCTACAGTTCGAGTAAGAGC
Organism: Leptolyngbya sp. PCC 7375; assembly: GCF_000316115.1. Lineage (GTDB taxonomy): Bacteria > Cyanobacteriota > Cyanobacteriia > Phormidesmidales > Phormidesmidaceae > Leptothoe. Next base: position 3,773,944 of record NZ_JH993797.1, on the reverse strand, counting down.
GACTTTTAGTGAGATATTGTCTTGTTCCTCTATAAGTGCCTCTACTTGTGACAAACGACTACGGGACTCTAGTAGAAAGCCTAGCCTGCGTAAGGCATGGGTTTGGTTCAGTAAACTTTTGACTACACCTTCGGAATAGTTAGCTTGCGTATAAATATCAGCTGTCTGTTCCCAGATTGCCAATGCTTTTTGTGTATATCCCTGAGTTAAGTACAGGCTGCCTTGAGTATTTAAGGCTTGACCATAGAGTCTCAATCCTTCAGTCGTTAGAGGGTTTATATTCTGAAGTATTTCAAGACTTTTGCCTATAGCACTTTCAGCCTCTGACCATTGACCTAGTTGACGATAGGCGAGGGCTAAATTGTTGAGAGCCAATGCCTGATTCAGTCCATCACGCTGAATGGAGAAGCGCTTCTCTGCTTCTAACCACAGATTTGCAGCCTGGGTAAATTGTTCGGCTCTATAATGTTCTTTGCCTTGCTGTAAAAGTTGTTGAGCACTGGTTAAATAGAACGGTGATTGCCCATGCTGACTCAGGGAGATATCATCTGATGCAGTGATTGCTATGGCAGAGTTTAATAGGCTGACTGGTGTTTGTAGTCCTAGAAGGGCTGTCAACCCAGCGGTAACCATTATTAATCTTAAAAAACGGGACCTAAGTAACCCTCGTTTGAAGACGTTTACTTTCATGGCTGTTACCCCTTGCTGTTAGTTAATTCAACTCATCAGGCCTATCGTAAAGACGAGCAGGAAATTGAGGGTGGCCAGCTACCCTCAGCCACTAAAAAGACATCGCCTGATTCTGTTACAACGGCTTCTTGTGCATCTGCTAGTAATACAGATTCCGGATGGGGAGAACGTGTAAGTATTGGAGCCGATGACTGTAGTTGAGTAGTTCCTGGTCCTAGATCGTCTTGTATGAGGTCCTCGCTAGCAATATCCATCGGACTCAAGGGTTGACCACCTCGCCCAGTGATAATAAAGTCGCCTGCTTGACTATCTGCAATGTTGTTGCCAAAATTGCAGCCTTGGGCAATTTGATTGCTAGGGTCTACCACATCAATGGGCAGTTCCGATAAGCCTTGATTCGGATCAACCGCTAAATTATTAATGCTGACCTCACCGTCACCGCCCCTTTCAGATTGGGCGCTGATATCATTGAGACCATTGCCGCGAAGGTCATTACTAAAGGTCTGAACTTCTCGAAAGCCAAGGATACGCTCAGCGGTAATGTCAATGTTGCCACCTGTGCCAGTATTGGTGTCGGCCAAAATATCATTATCTTCATCAGGAACCGTGAGCACCAAGTTAGCATCGATATCAATATCTCCACCGTTGCCGTTTGCACTGGCCCCAGCCTGAATCAAGCTACCCTGGCGTAAAGGGAGAACATCTACATTCTCAACGATGATACTGCCTGCATCTCCAGATCCATCACTGCCGGTTACAAGGCTGGTATTTCTCAATATTGCAAGATCTGCATCCCGAAGGATGATGTTGCCGCCTTGACCATTGCTGTTACGTGTTGTGGAAGCGGAAAATTGTGGGCCATCTGTAATGGTCGCAATGATAATGTCACCACTGTTCAGTGGCCTAAGAGTAATGTTTCCAGCCTTGGCCAAACCATTGGTACTGACAGATATTTCTGTCTCGTTACCAGAAAGATTAATGACATCGGCTGCAATATCAAAATCACCACCATCTCCATTCTCTTCTAGACTATTAGTTGCAGCGGTTAATTGTGCTCCGTTCTGAAGGTTCAATAGAGGTGTGCGAATGCGGATACTTCCTGCACGCCCAATGCCGTCAGTATTGGTATTTATCAGCGCATTATCTAAAGTTACACTCTCATCACCTCGAATAATGATGCTGCCTCCATTACCGCTGCTGTTGATTGTTGTAGAGGCTGAAATTTGTGGCGCATTATTGATGGTAGAGACACTAATACTACCACCACTATTGAATGGTTCTAAGCTAATGCTGCCAGCATTAGCTGGACCATTTGTACTTGCAGTGATTTCAGTATCAGCATCGGCAAGGGTAATTGTTTCGGCTTCAACTCTAATACTTCCGCCAATACCATTTCTCTCTGGGCTATTAGTTGCAGCCGTGATTTGTGCTCCGTTCTGAATATTCAATAGAGGTGTGCGAATGCGAATACCCCCTGCAGTTCCTCCACCATCCGTATTCGTATTGATTTTACTATTGGTCTCTAGGGTGATGCTGCTTGCACTCTCAAGGAAGACGTTACCGCCGCTACCACTACTACCAGTATTGGTATTACTCAAAATCTGACTATTATCAAGTTGAATATTGCCTCTTCTAGAGATGATGCTGACATTCCCAGCATCTGCAGACCGGTTAGCATCACTTAGCAACTGAACATTATTGAGATTGAGATCCCCATTACTTATTATGAAAACCTCGCCAGACTGATCAAAATCACTGAGTTCTAAGGAAATGCGTTGACCATCATTTACAACAGGATTGATAACCTCAAGCTGACCACTAGTGACTAGATTGAGATTACTTATAGTCAGGTCATTTTCCCCTCCTTGTATTGTGACGTTGCCTGATGCATCACCACTGGAGACAGTTGATACCTGTACATCTAAGATCCTAGATGCTTGTAGAGTAACATTCCCGCCTGCTCCAGTATCTTCATTTATCTCTGAAGCGGCCACTGTACTGATTCGATTATCGTTATTAAAAATAGTGCCTTCTACAGTGCGAACAGAAATATCACCGCCTCTGCCAACATCCCCATTACGTGAAACTGAGCCTGAGAACAAAGTGTTATTGTTAGTGACATCACCAACTTCTGAGAAAATCGAGATATTACCACCATCCCCCACGGCACCAGTCTGTTCTGAAAAAACTGGGTTAGATGAAGGTGCGTAGAAGGTCGATGATGAATCTATGCGGTTAGTGGAAATATCACCGAAATTGGAAGATAGAAAAATATCTCCACCATTACCTGAACCACCATTCTCTAAAGAAGACGCAGAAGATGAGAAAGAACTCAAACGACCATTTGCTGAGATATTGCCAAATCTTGAGATGAAAGAAATATCTCCACCATTGCCCGATCTGCCGCCAGCTTGTCGCACAAATGAGAACGATCTAATAAATGTTTCTGTTGATATATTTCCACGAACTGACAAAAGGCTAATATTCCCGCCATTGCCAGCATTGCCAGCACGTGATATCGAAAATGCTGCTAATGGATTATTGTTGATGATATCTCCTGTCTCTGAGGAGATAGATATGTCTCCCCCATTACCAGAGTCGCTTGAAAACGACTCCGAGAATGTTACTAAATTGTTGAATGTGGTGATGTCTCCAAACCTCGACGAGATAGAGATATTGCCGCCATTGTCTGATCTGCCGCCATCATTGCGTGCGGTTGAATTTGTATCTATGCGTCCACGCGTTGTGATATTACCTGTGATGGAAGAGATAGAGATATCACCGCCCCTACTTGGTCTGCCAGCTGATGCTTCCGAAAACGCATTCAATCGTTCATTGATTGTCAGGTCGCCAGATATGGAAGAAATAGAAATATTTCCAGCATTTCCAGCATTGCCGATTGTGTTCCTTTGGCTAAGGGAGAAAGCATTGATTCTGTCGTTGGTTGTGATGTTACCAGTTCTTGAAGAGATCGAGATATTGCCGCCATTACTGGCATTGCCATCTCCACGCCGTGCCTGCGAAAATGAGGCTATCCTGCCATCAATTAAGATATTTCCAGATAATGAGGAGATCGAAATAGGCCCGCCATTGCCAGTATTGCCTATATCTGAACGCGAAAACGAACGCAAATTTTCACCAGTTGTGATATCACCATCTGCTTCTAGGATGATGGGTCCTCCATCTCCCCCATCTATGACAGATGTTGTATCTATAATGTTGACTACAATACTACTGGGAGGTTGATTAGCTACAGACCCTGCGGTAAAAGATGTTCCTCCAGATGCCTGCGGTATATTAGACTGCCCAATTGCGTCGACTCCGGCCCGCAAGATTGCAGCTGAACTGCTGGCTAGTAAGTCTTCATCAGAACCGGAACCATCTGGCGTCAACGTAGTATCGGGACCCGTGATGCGAATATTGCCTGCTTGAATATTGCCTGTGGCTTCAACTTTGAGGGCGACTCCTTCATAATTGCCGAAAACCACATTTCCATTGGCAAAGATAATCGGATCATATAAGCTAACAAAATTACCAGGTGTACCGGTCAGGGTTAAAAACTGTAAGCCACCACCACTCTCAAAGTGAGCATCAGCTGAAATCTCTCCATCACTAATGAGGAGTAAATCTCTGCCACTCACAAAGGGTGTCTGCTCTAAATGCTGAAGTGTCCAAATATCAATGCTTTCATTTCCCTGGATAATGAGGTCATTGCCTGAGCGGGTAATAAACGCATCAGTTTCTGTATCCCTAATGGTCACTGTATCTTGTGCCTGTAGCGTCAGATTGTTGCCTGCGCTTAACTGTCCTTCCAAATACAGCTGATTCCCTAACAGGGTAAGATCGCCTCCGGTTGCCAGGTTCCCAGTGTTGTTAATATCTCCTTGAGGTAAGCCACTAAATTGGACGCCTAGTGGCACACTCGTCGTTAATAGTGAAGCGCCTTGTGGATTGGCAGCACTGAAGACACTGCCATCTGTAAATTCGATGCTCCCTGCTGTGCTGGCTGTGAACGCACCGCGAATATCTAATTGAGCATTGGGTCCAAAGGTAATACCATTGGGGTTTAACAAATATAAATTGGCAGGGCCGTCAATGCCTAATAGCCCATCAATCTCAGAGGGATTACTGCCAGTAACCCGACTGAGAATCATCTCAATGCCATCAGGATTTATAAAATAAACCTGCTGCCCTGGATTGATATTGAATTCTTCAAAGCTATGAAATAAATTTTCTCCCCGGATGGCTCCACCGTTAATGCGCCCAATACTATTCTCCTTAATCATAGATGAGGACTCAAGCCCCAATGTGTTATCAGGAATAATCTGGGAGATTAGCATATTTTCTCTGAGAGACTCTGTTGCTTTACCCTCAGAATATCCAGCGGCTAGATGGTTCTGGGAATTACCAGATGAGGCTGCATAAACAACTGTTGCTAGCTGACTAATGGCAAGTATGGAACTAAATAGGAGGAAATGAAGGTATGGGCGATAAGTCATAGGGCAATGACGTTAAATTGTGCTGATACTATCAACTATGTGAGCTTTTAGATGCTGGCTCAATCTTTTTTATAGATTGCTGTTATCTTCTAATTCATTGCTAAAAGAACGAATACTGAAGCGTAAAATATAGGCCATTTTTTTGTAGAGAATCGCGATCATCTTCTTCAGAAATGAGGGGAATGCCCCAATCCAGGCGACCTATCATATCTTGCTGACGGAATAGCAGGCCAATGCCTACACTGGCTAATGGATCAGGATTATTACCTTCACGATTCCAGCCATAGCCCGCATCCAAAAATGGTGTAACTTGCAGTAGCCTATCATTGGTGCGATCGCGCCAGATCGGTAATCGTACCTCCGCAGATGCCAACAACCCATTATCTGTAGACAAAAGATTTTGACGATAGCCTCGCACAGTAGATTGTCCCCCAAGACTCAACTGCTCCAAACTTAATAGCGGATCAGTCGTCAACTGAGCACTGCCCTTCAGTAGCAATAACGTGTCGGGTGCAAGAATCCGCAGCCACTGGGCTTGACCTTGCCATGAAAAGAAACGACTATCTGGTATATCTCCGTCATTGACGGTGGCATCTAGCATGTCGAGGCCGAGATTAAACTGCGATCGCAATGCTAAAACCTCTGCCTTACTACGCTGGGTCCACGCTTGAAAAAAACGCAAGGCAGAGACTCTAGTACGTCCTTCATTGTCAGCTCCCAATGACAGTGGTATAGGGCCAATATTATCAATGCCTAAAGATGTTTGAGCGCGTTGATGAGAGGCCGTGAGTCCAATGGCAAACTCTTGAGCTGGCGTGAACTTTAGGGGATATTTGAGGGCAAGCTCAAAAAAATTAGAATCTGAGTCAATATCTAAAGCATCAAAAGGCTCCTCAATGACATCATTATCAGAAGTATCAATCGCTAATCTCAGCGTGCTGCCGTGGGGACTAATGGGTAATGTGTAATCAATATTAATCCCATTACTACCACTAGTTGTCGTGTACCCAATACTTAGACGATCGCCTAAACCGAGTAAATTCGCTTCGGTAGCTTGCAGTTGATTACGCACGGTGCCAACACTGGGAGAGCGATTATTATCCAGGGTGTAGGTGATCCCAAAGCTATCTGCTTCAACCACAGACACCACAAGACGATTTTGGCCTGCTTGCGGACTTGCTTGTAAGTCCGCAGAGATTGTGGTTATTAGCGGATCAAGCTGTAGGAGTTGTAATCTTTTGACTAATGTGTTTACGTTTAAGGGCGCTGTAGCTCCGAGCGCAATGCGACTACTTATATACCCTGGGTGCAGCCGCCGATTGCCTGTGACCAAAATCTCGGACAGGCTACCCTCAATAATCTCCATCAGAACGATCCCATCCACAATTTGTTGTTGTGGAACGATGGCACCGGAGGTAGCATATCCTTCATCTATGTATAACTGAGTTACGGCTGCACGGGCGGCAGCCACATCTGCAAATGTTTGTGATTCTCCCGTAAATTCATTTGTCACCCCTTGTAAGGTTTCATCATCAAAAGCTGTGTTATTGACAAATTCGAAACGGTCAATCAAAAACGTGCCACTATCTATTGGGATAGGAGACTGATTCGGTTGCTCTTGAGGTTGATCTAAGAGTTCATCCGCAGACGGTAAGTCTTGAGCAGGCAGCGGCTCAGGTTGAGGAGTAAGGGGTGGCGGTAACGTATCTTGAGGTCGTGGTAGCTCTACAGGAGTTGTTTGTGCTTGTGCGTGCTCTATATGATGCGGGCTAAGAAAATGCAGAACGCTGATTGCACTCATCAGCCCAGCTGCTAAGAGCAGGCCATTTTGAGAGACTGATTGTCTATTCTGTAAGCAGCCCGATGGATGTGAGTTCATTTCCTGTCCTTTTTAGGGATGAGCTTACCTTGAGGGGAATTTTTTAGAAAAATTATTGACCTGCTATCCATAAGCTCAAAATATCTGCCTCTATTAGAGAAATACGAGCATCTATATATTTTTATGCAGGAATTTAAATAATAAAATGCTACAAGAGAAAAATGTAAAAAAAGTTTTTGTTTACAGGATTTAGCAAATTAGCTTGTAGGATGCGATTGGCAAGATGTTCTGCAAAAATAGTCAGTTAAGGCATCACAAACCCCTGGGCTCTGTCTATACATCCAATAACGCTTGCTGATGCTGACAGTTGTCCTGAGAAAAGTATTGCTACCTTTTAATGTCTGCAACTGCTCTTGAAAGTATGTTGAGGCTTGCTTTGCACGGAGTCTGATAGCTGGCTGAGGGGTTTGACCCCTTTATCAGCAATAACCACTAGCCGATAGATTGAGGCTAGTGGTTGAGCTAACTATTTTCAGCAATTGCTGTAAGGAGGGCGAACGAGGGGACTCGAACCCCCGAATGGTGGAACCACAATCCACTGCCTTAACCACTTGGCTACGCTCGCCGTGTATGGATTTCTATAATATCACCCCTGTTCAGCGATTACATGGTTTTCCTGAATATTTTGCGATTAAAAGTTTAACCGATGATTGGGTTGGGCTTACTAAATGCAACCTTGATGATAGATTGAGTTGATTAAATAAGGATGGAAATAGCATCAACCACAACAGAAATCTGGCATGATTCCGTGGATACTACTAAAGTGAGTAGTGTTTATAACAATTGGTGTGTAGGCCGATTATCAAATTGTTTGGGGTCAAGTTGAGTGTGAAAACCTTGATTATGCCCAGCAGCGTTATTCCGGCAACGTTATTAAGAGTGTGTGGACTAAATAACGTGTGTTGAATGGTTTCCAAGTCTGTTCTAGAGGCATATTGGTAGGTCGCTATACCCGCTGGCAAGTTAGTGAATCTACAGCTACAGCATCGGTTTGCTGTTAGATTAGTACGCTCACTAGTTAGTCCAGCGCCATTAGCTTTTGTTCCTAAAGACAGACGCCGGGGCAGTGTCCCGGGGATTTATTGATTTCATCTCACCCTAACAATCTCATTTAAAACTTCTCGTGACATCTACAGCCTATCTTTTGATTTCCCATGGCAGTCGTGATCCACGGCATCAAATCGCTATAAATCGATTGGCTCAGCTAATCAGAGAGCGACTTAACCCGTCTCTAGTGAGCCCATGGAGCAGTCAGTCTTGTGGCCCAGTGATGGTGCCAGACAATCGGTTTACTCCTAAAACGGTTTTAGATGCTACTTGTCAACAGGCGACGGTATTAGCGGTTGCGCCAGCGTTTAGGTCGGCTGTGACTGCCACCACCACTCGATTGCCCCAGGACCGCTTTATTGTTGGGACTGCTGTTTTAGACTGTGGACTTTTGCCGCTACATCAGCAGATTTGTGAATTTGGTCGACGGCTGAGTTCTGCCGGTATCGATCGCTTACACTTAGTGCCGCTGTTTTTGTTGAAGGGTAAGCATGTTATGCAAGATTTACCCGATGAAGTGGATCTAGCTCGCCGCGAGTTGGGTGATGTCATTGAGTTGGAACTGGGTCATCATATTGGCGGTGCCCCAGGCATACATGAACTGATTCAAAATCGATTTTTCCATTCCCCAGAGTCAGGGCGTTTAATCGTTGCCCACGGTAGTCGACGAGTGAGGGGAAATCGAGCTGTGGATAATTTGGCGAAGTCTTTGGGGACGGCGGTTGCTTACTGGACAACTGAGTCTGATATTCAGAACCAAACTATTCATTTAATGCAGCAGGGCTGTTCGACGTTGACTATTTTTCCCTATTTTCTGTTTGCTGGTGGAATTACAGATGCAGTGGCTCATTTGACTGAGGAGTTAGCTGAGCGCTTCCCGCGCACCAATTTCCGGTTATTGCCACCATTAGGGGCCACGTTTGACGTGGCTAATATAGTTGTGCAGACCTTGGGCCATAGCACATCCTCATAATGGTTGTGCTGAAGAGTACGATTTTTAGCCCTTGATTCAGACTATCTATGGGACAACAATGGGACAAATATGACTTAAGGTTAAGGATATCTTAAGTAAAATTAAGCAGGTACATCATTGCTGCTGTATCGATTTTGGCAATCAATGCTGGGTTAGGTTTGCCAGAATTGATCAATCATATCCATCCCGTTGCAACTGACATGTCTCATTCCCTGACTCAAGATACGTTTGGCAAAGTCTATTTGGTGGGGGCTGGTCCTGGTGATCCAGGCCTTCTAACTTTAAAAGCTAAGGGCCTGTTAGAGCATGCGGATGTGGTGATTCATGATGCTCTAGTGAGTCCGCCAATTTTGGCCATGATTAGTGAGCATGCTCAGGTGATTGATGCGGGTAAACGTCGCGGGCGTCATTCTATGGTACAACAAGACATTACCCAGCTTTTGATTGAGCAGGCGAAAATTAATGCTGTGGTGGTCAGGCTGAAAGGGGGGGACCCGTTTGTGTTTGGCCGAGGTGGTGAAGAGATGGTGGGGTTGCTGGAAGCTGGGATTGATGTGGAGGTGGTACCAGGGATTACGGCTGGCATTGCGGCTCCTGCCTATGCAGGTATTCCAGTAACGCACCGCAATTACAGTTCGTCGGTGACGTTTGTAACTGGCCATGAGGCTGCGGGTAAGTATCGCCCGCAGGTCAATTGGTCGGCATTGGCCCATGGCTCGGAAACCATTGTTATTTATATGGGTGTGCACAATTTAGTGAACATTGTGTGGGAACTTACGGCAGCTGGCATGGCTGAGGAAACGTCAGTAGCTTTGGTGAGATGGGGAACGCGACCTGACCAGGAAGAGTTGATTGGAACATTGGCTACAATTGTTCAGCAAGTTGAGGAACAGCAGTTTCAAGCACCTGCGATCGCAATCATTGGCCGTGTTGTCGATCTGTATGAAACATTGGCCTCTGCATCGCCGATGCATTCTCCCCATTGGCAAACGGTTCAGGCAAGATAACCGATCGGGAGAATATTGGGTCTGTCCTGATTGCAATGAATGGGTATAGGTAATTCAAAATGGACAATGGGGAGCAATACGGGAGCGTAATCGAGCTGTCGGTTACGGATGCTGCTAATGAAAGAATTGATCGGTGGCTCTCCCAGAATTGTGATTTATCCCGCAATCGTATTCAAAAGCTGATTGAGCAAGGGGCACTCAGGATTAATGATCAGCCTTGTATCAATAAAAAGGTAATCGTTAGTTCAGGGGATTGGCTACAGCTAAACATTCCTGAGGTTGAGGCATTTGAATTAACGCCAGAGGCGATTCCCCTCGATATTTTGTACGAAGATCAATACTTGCTGGTGGTAAATAAGCCTCCAGGCATGGTGGTACATCCAGCTCCAGGTCATCCCAAAGGCACGTTAGTTAATGCAGTGTTGGCCCATTGTGGCGATCAGCTGACGGGTGTGGGCGGTGTGCAACGCCCTGGCATTGTGCACCGTTTGGATAAAGATACGACTGGGGCGATGGTGGTGGCTAAGACGGAGCCGGTATTACATCATCTACAGGGACAAATTCAGGCGAAAACAGCCCAGCGAGAATACCTTGGCGTCGTTTTTGGAGTGCCGAAGCTCCCAGAAAATCAGGATGTTGGGATTGTGGATGCTCCCATCGGACGTCATCCGAAGGATCGAAAAAAAATGGCGGTGGTGCCCATTGAGAAAGGAGGGCGGCGAGCCGTTACCCACTGGCGTATTCAGGAGCGTTTGGGCAACTACACATTAGTGCATTATCGATTGGAAACGGGGCGCACCCACCAAATTCGAGTGCATAGTGCGCTACTGGGGAATCCAATTGTGGGGGATATGACCTACGGTTCAGGACGCTCCATCGGGGTAAAGCTGCCAGGTCAGGCGTTGCATGCTCGCCAGCTAACGCTGACTCATCCGATAACGGGAAAAGATGTGGTTGCGATCGCACCTCTCCCCACACATTTTGAAACGCTGCTTCAGAGATTGCGCCAAAGATAGAAAGCATTGCGCGCCCAAACAGTCATCTCAAATCGAATTCATTACCGGGTGCGATCAGTCAGGATTTATGATTACACGCTAAGAAAAAGGGGGCAGCTCGTTTAGGTCTGCCCCCTTTCTAGTTTTTAAGAGTTATAAAAAATCCTAAGCACCTTGCTTAACTTTTTCGACAGCGGCAGCTGCTACAGGATCGTTAATGGGAAAGTTAACTTGACGGTAGGGAACACCCGACTTAAAGTTAACGCTCACAGCCGATACTCGCTGGGAAGGCAGGGGTTGGCTGTTGCTTAACCCACGAGCCATATCCATAAACAACGCTGGGCTACCAGCCTTAGGCTGCTGCTCCTGCGGTGTAAAGCGACGGACAGAAGATTGGAAGACAGGCTTGGGGAAACCCAAGATAGAGCGGTAGTACTCGTCGTAACGAGGCGACTTGATGTTGAAAGGCAGTTCACCTTGATTACGAGTAGGTAGAACACGACGACGCTGATAGGGCAGAATGTCATCGCCAAAGTTGTCTAAATACTCATCGCTATCGAGGAGAGCATCAACAAACCCTTCAATGCCTTTGGTCGCTACTATAATAGACCAGGCTAAAGTTTCTTCCTTATTAAAGATGTCACGGCCTAGAACTCGCTGAACTGTCTGCTCTACAAAACGATAGTTGTTATTCATTTTGTAGAAGCTGTTGCGATAAGTGTTAGCCAACAGCAGACCACGTACAAACTCACGTACGGTGATTTGGTTACTACGCAACTGAGATTCTAGGAATTTTTCCCGGTCAGCTTTAAATGCATGGAAAAAGATCTGACGGTAGGCTGCTTCAATCAGATCGTCGATATCAGTCGAAGACAGAATATTCTGAGTCGAATAAATCTTAGGCTGATCATCCCCAGGAATTTCATAGCCCTCAACCCGAGAATTTTGAGTAACCGGTGAATAGTTCAGCAGAGGAATCGCCACTTGAGAATCTCCAGAATATGAGGAAATTTAACAAACGTTAATCATCACTATAAGGGTTTATGGGATCGGCACCGGATACTGTCGGGCAAAATAACACACAGCTTAACATTGAAAAAAAGGACCGTTTGTCAAGCCACCTATGGGTTTCTGGCGTTGATAAAATCTAAAAAATCCTGCCATTGGGCCGGAGTATTGCAATTTCGTAACATATTAGAATCTGCAATGGATAGCGGCACAATTGTTTCGGTTGCTAACCATCGTTGGAATGACCGGACATTATCTGTCAAAGCCTTGTTTAGACTGGGAATGCAGCGACGGTGATAAAACCCGCAGAGGGGTTCCCAGCGATCGCCTGCTTTGGGTAGGGTTGCGATCGCACTCTCATCTATCGTTTGCAGCTGCTCCTGCCATTGCTGGATTGTGGTTGTCTCAAGAGCGGGCATATCGCAGGCCAGCAGGAGCAGCCAGTCAGGAATTTCCTGGTCCCGTCTCTGACTGTGGGCCAAAATCATGGACCAACCTTGAGCTAACGCGACCAGTGGTCCACCCCCAGCAGCTTCTTCCTTTAGTAAGATGACAGTTGACGTCAAGCGACTGGCGTATTTTGCTGGCCAAGGAGTTAATACATAGGTATAAGCTGCACAACTTTCGGCCACGGAGCAAGTCTGCTGCAGTAACGTTAATGCCTCCCCTGTTTGCCCTGCCATAGGTACTGTCAGTAAGGCCTTATCTTGCCCCATGCGGCTGCTTCGCCCCCCTGCTAATACTAAGGCAGCAGTCCTATGCCCATCATGGGTTGATTCATTGACGTCACAGTCTCCGTTCATTGACGACGTTGGCGATTAGCCCAAAGCTGCCCTCTATAAAAATATGACAGCCCCATAAACCCAGACAGCACTGCATAAGCAATGCGGATGCCCCAGCCCGCATTGTTAAAAAGCCAATTGTAAATATCGAAAGCCAACCTTAATAAACCCGTCTGCTGTCGCCCTAAATCAGTCAACTGAGTTTGCAGTGGGCTAGTATCATTGGGATTTTCCAGATTATCGAGTCGGGTAGGTGGAGTCGCTCGAGTGGCCGTATACCAGTAAAATCCCACATTGCCAGACTTTGCCGTCTCCCGTCGCAAAAAATCGTCAGTGAGCTGTTGAGCTTGACTGATAGATAAACTTTCTTGGTTGGCGACCTGTCTGACCCAAGCGTTATAACGCACTCGATGGCCAAGCATCAGAACCAGCGGTAGAGTGATGCCGAGTAGCAGCAAGCGCAGGTTGAGGTTGCTGCCTGTGGGTAAATAGTAGGTGAGTGCACCCAGGGCTACCCCTAACAGCGCTAACAGGATTGGGCTAGCGATTTCAGCAATTTCAAGAGAAGCTAGAACGCCACCCACAATGGGCAAGGAATATACGTATGAATCAACACTCCAAACAATGGCAAGTTTGGAAGCGATAGCCAATACACAGGCAAGGATGCCGAGTAAAAAATAAATCCCAATGTGCCTTGGACGTGACTTCACTTGCATGAACAACCGAAACAGAGGATTAGTAACGCCTTGTGTCAGGCCAAAAATGCCTATGGAAAATCATTTTCTGCCTAGAAGGTGACAAACACGCCAACAACGATACCACTCGACTGGCTTTTCTCCCATGATGGAGTCATGAGCAAAATAAAGTAGTACAATTGAACTAATATCCATTAAGTCAAGTGGAGTTTGGTTGTGATGTCTTCTGTCCAAACGGGGCAACTCATCTCACTGTTGGTCAATAACGTCTTGATGGTGATTATCGTGATGACGGTGACTCTAGCTGCTTGGCTGCGGTGGTGTTGGTTGCGCTCAGGCAGCACGGTGACCCGAGGCATAAGACGGCGGTGTCGGTGGGCTTACCTTAGTTTTGTGCTGACAGTTGCCACGTTGCTGGGCATGTTGACCAGTCTAGGTGTACTGACCCTGCGCACCATGATTGCTGTTAATGCTTTGGTAATCGGGGCAATGGCTATTTTTTTGTTAAGTGTGATTACTCTGTTAATAGCCTTGGGGCTATGGTTTGTTGACCTATGTAGCGATCTTCCTGTTTACCCAGTCGCCAGGCGGTCTGGGGAGGGTGATCTGCTTCATGCCCCGCCGATAGCTCTGCTACCTGCTTCGATGGCAACGGGTACCCGGCGGCGTCGCGTCCAGCGCAGACAGCGGCGGTAATCAGAAAATCAAAATCAGCAGATTTTCAAAAAGAAACCCCTGCCAGGACAGCCTGACAGGGGTTTAATGATTTAGATGTGAGTGTAGTTAACCCATGCTGGCCAGTTCACGCTGAGCTAAGGCGAACCGCTTGAGGATTTTGTCTGCCATCTGAGCAGGGGTCAATCCTAGGGCTGTTTTGGCTTGACCCTGAGTCGCATGATCCACCAAGATGTCAGGGATGCCCAGACGCAAAATGGGTACGTTGACATCATTATCTAGTAAGGCTTCTGCTACGGCTGAACCGAACCCACCCATGAGGCAGCCCTCTTCAAAGGTGACGACCCGTTGGATTTTCTGGGCCAACGGCGCAATCAATTCCTCATCTAGAGGCTTCACAAAGCGGGCGTTGATCACAGTCGCTTCAATGCCATGTTCACTTAAAATCTCTGCCGTTTGCATGGTTGAGTAAACCATGGAGCCGTAGCCGAGCAAGAGTAGGTCATCGCCCTGGCGAAGGACTTCCCCTTTTCCAATGGGTAGAGCTTCCCAACCTTCTTCCATGAGCGGAGCGCCATAGCCACTGCCTCGGGGGTAACGTACTGCAATGGGGCCATCGGTGTGCTCAATGCCCGTAACAATCATCTTCTGAAGCTCGGCCTCGTCTTTAGGGGCCATAACCACCATGTTAGGGATAGAGCGCAGATAGGAAATGTCGTACATGCCCTGGTGGGTAGGGCCGTCAGCACCGACAATGCCCGCGCGATCTAGGCAGAAAAATACCGGCAGGTTTTGGATGCAAACATCATGGACAATCTGGTCGTAGGCGCGTTGCAGGAAGGTGGAGTAGATAGCGGCCACTGGGCGCATTCCTTCACAGGCTAGACCTGCTGCCAGGGTAACGGCATGCTGTTCGGCGATACCAACATCTATATATTGCTGAGGGAGTGTGGCCTGTAGCTTTTCGAGGCCAGTACCGGTGGCCATGGCTGCTGTAATGCCAACAACCTTCGGATTATCTTCTGCCAGTTTGACTAGGGTTTCTGCAAAAACCTTGGAATATTTTGGAGGCGTTGGCTTTGTAGATGGATACCCCTTGCCAGTCGTTAAGTTGAAGGGGGACTGAGCGTGATAGCCCACCTGATCTTTTTCAGCGATTTCATACCCTTTGCCTTTGATCGTAGACACATGTACTAATACAGGTCCCCCCTTGGCATGGGCTTCTTTAAACGTGTTGATCAGTTCACTTAAGTTGTGCCCATCAACCGGACCCATATAGGTAAAGCCAAGTTCTTCAAAAACAGCCCCTACTTTAGACATGGCCAACCGTTTCATCCCTTCCTTGACTCGGTCTAATTCCGGTGAGAAAGAATCACCGACGAAGGGTATTTGTTTTAATTGTTCCTCAAGGTTATCGCTGAGAAACTGTATCGGTGGGCTCAGGCGAATTTTATTGAGGTAACGAGGAATTGCACCGACGTTGGGAGAGATGGACATTTCATTGTCGTTAAGTACCACCACCAGGTTGGTGTTGGGTAGGTGCCCGGCATGGTTGATGGCTTCTAGGGCCATACCTCCGGTGAGCGCCCCATCACCGATAATGGCAGCGACTTTATAGTCATCTCCTTGTAAATCGCGGGCAATTGCCATGCCTAACGCGGCAGAAATGCTGGTGGATGCATGGCCAGCCCCAAAATGATCAAACTTACTTTCGCAGCGCTTGAGGTAGCCAGCCACACCATCCTTCTGTCGTAGGGATGAAAAGTCGTTGTAACGACCTGTAATTAATTTGTGAGGATAGGCCTGGTGCCCTACATCCCAGACGACTTTGTCACGATCTAAATCCAGGGTTTGATACAAACCCAACGTTAGCTCTACCACGCCCAGCCCCGGTCCCAGATGCCCTCCGCTGGCGGATACCGTTTTAAGATGCTTTTCTCGAATTTGCTGGGCAATGGCTTCTAACTGTTTCACAGACAAGCCATGCAACTGGTTTGGATGGGTGATTTCACTCAGATGCATGTTAAAGACCCTCTAGATCGTTTGCTGTAATTATGTGTGGCGTTTTTGTAGTGCCGCTCATTTATGAGTCTGAAAGAATAACCTGGATTATTTCCGAACTCAGAAACGGCTCATGTTTTGTCACTCATTCACTGTAGATTAGATCAGGGTTTCAAAGGACAATGATTACAAAATTACCGTTGTCTTATTTAACGATTAATATGCATAGGTAATCTGTTTGCCATTCACTGCATTGCTATGCATGGCATGGTGATTTTGGCAGCAATTTAGGCGCATCGAATGCTAATTAGCAATCTCTGTTCTATTAGACCTATTGATAATGATTAATATGACTGCTACTTCAGTTTTGCATCGTTGTTTAGTGCGTTCACTACTTATGCCAGTGACTCTTGGTTTGGCCACGGCTTCGCTGGTGGCTTTGCCTGGCTATGCAGAAGAAGATGATAGCTATGGTCAATGTGTGGCCGCTTTGAAAGACAGCGGGGTGAGTGCAGAGCAAGCAACGGCTAGCTGTGCTGGTGCTCGCTTCCCAGGTACTCTTGGCGAATGTGTTGTAGATGTTAATCAGGACGCTGGCATTGGCGCGTTGGACGCTCTAGAGGGCTGTGAGCGTTCCCGTCGCCCTGATGACGTTGCTGATTGCACTGTTGATATTCACCGAGCGTTGCTGACACAGCCGTCAGTCAATGCCTTAGAACACTGTAGCCGCAGCTTACTTCCAGAACGATTTGGCCAATGTGTTGTAGATCTCAGTGATGAGGCTCAATTATCTGTAGATGCCGCCCTCGACCAATGTATTCGAGCTGGTTACCGTCCCTGGACCACGTCTCCCAGACAGTAGCTGCTATCTACAATAAGCAGCGCTTGATTAGGTGCTCCAGCGGCTGGCGATGGGCATGCGCCAGCCAAGACCAAAGGCCCGATCGGTTACTTTTAGTACTGGTGGGGCCTGTCTGCGTTTAAACTCGGCACGGGTTAGTAGGCGCACAATTTTGCCGACGACAGTGGGATCGTGCCCTGCGGTGACAATATCGTCTGTGGACTGATGGCGTTGAATTAGGCGTTCGAGAATATCGTCAAGGATGTCGTAGGGGGGCAGAGAGTCTTGGTCAACTTGGTCAGGACGTAGTTCTGCACTCGGGGGTTTTGTCAGAATGTTGTTGGGAATGATTTCGGTTTTGCGATCGCACTCGATTAGACCCAGGACAGTGTCTGTTGTTTGAATACTGTGATTCAGCCAATGGCATAGGCTGTAAACTTGGGTTTTGGGCACATCGGCAATGACAGCTAAGCCACCATTCATATCGCCGTACAGGGTGCAATAACCCACTGCCATTTCTGATTTGTTGCCAGTGGAGAGTAACAAATGACCAAATTTATTGGTGATGGCCATGAGCAAATTGCCCCGAATACGAGACTGAAGATTCTCTTCGGTAACGCCGGGTTCAGTGCCGGTAAAGAGATCAAGCAGCGTGTTGTCGTAGCCCGCCATGAGTTCGCCAATGGGCAGTTTTTGTGTGGTGATGCCTAGATTATGGGCGAGCTTTTCAGCATCGCTGATGGAGTGGTCAGAGCTATAGGGCGAGGGCATGAGTACGCCTAGAACGTTATCGGGACCCAGGGCAGCGGTTGCGATCGCAGCCACCAATGCTGAGTCAATGCCACCACTAAGACCCACGACAGCTTTACTAAATCCACACTTACGGCTGTAGTCCTTAACGCCTAGAACTAAGGCCGACCATATCTCTGCTTCTGAAGTGTCTAGTAGTGGGTGAATAGTTCCAGGGACCAGAGTTTGCTGTTCCAGGTCATAGTCCACTATCTGAACCGCTGGTTGAAAGCTGGTGCTACGGCTGACCACAGTTCCCTGACGATCCATGGCAACACTACAGCCATCAAAAATCAAATCGTCGTTGCTCCCCACCTGATTGACATAGATAATCGGGCAGCTATGCTGACGGGCCGCATGGGCAATCATTTTCTCTCGTAATGCTTGTTTACCCACCGTAAAGGGTGATGCCGAGAGATTAACCACCAGATCTACGCCTGCTGCCACCACCTCGGCTGTGGGGTTGACCTTATAGGCCCGCTGTCCCCAAAAGTCATCTTCATTCCAAAGATCTTCACAAATGGTGACGCCAATATGCAATGAGCTGCCACCGGCTTCAAGGGTAAAATGATTGGGGTCGGTACCCGATTCAAAGTAGCGATCTTCATCAAAAACGTCATAGGTTGGCAGCAGACGTTTATGAAACACAGTTTTAATGGTGCCGTTTTCTAACAACGCCATGCTGTTGTAAAGAGGTTTTTGCCCTTTGTTACCTGCGTCAGTATTGGGTTGGGCCAGGCCTATTAAAGTGGTTAAGCCTTGAGGTAAGTCTTTGGCCAGTTTTTCTAAAACAGTCTGCATCTGTTGGATAAAGCCAGGCCGCAATAATAAGTCTCTTGGTGGATAGCCACACAAGGAGAGTTCTGGCGTGAGTAAAAGATGGGTCCCTTGTTCTGCCGCATTTTGCGCAGCGGCTAAAATCTGTTGGGCATTACCGGTAAGGTCGCCGACAGTGGGGTCGAGTTGAGCAATAGCGAATTTCATGGTGAGTTAAATGGTAATGGAGAGACGTTCCATGGAACGTCTGTACAGGGGGTGGTAATGGAGAGACGTTCCATGGAACGTCTGTACAGGGGGGTGATCTGTACAGGGGGTTTGATCCTGTAGGGTGGGAACTGCCCACCATTGGGCAGAATTAAAATGGAGCGTTTTAAACAAAGACCATTGGTTTATCCTTGAGTGGTTCAAACGCCTCTGCATCAAACCGATACAGGC
Organism: Leptolyngbya sp. PCC 7375; assembly: GCF_000316115.1. GTDB lineage: Bacteria > Cyanobacteriota > Cyanobacteriia > Phormidesmidales > Phormidesmidaceae > Leptothoe. Next base: position 3,754,848 of record NZ_JH993797.1, on the reverse strand, counting down.
TGGCAGGGCGTCCCGCTCCGCGAGAGGTTTTAATACCTGTGTCCTTCAAGAAACCAAGCTTTAAGAGACGAGTGCGAAAATTTGAATAATCAGAGAAATCTTCACCTAAGATCGTAATATACAGCTGATATAAATCGCTGAGGGTAAACATCTCGGGGAGTACATCAAAGGCAACGGGGCTGTATTTCACCTTGTTACGCAGGCGCATGGTGCCATAGGTGAGAATCTCTTGATGGTCAAAGGCAAGGTCCGGTAGATGATCTAGGGGATACCAGGCAATCCCGCTTACACCATCGGCGATGAGCTCGGCTTCTGCATACCGTACAAGGGCAAAGTAGCTGACTGAGAGATAGCGCACATTGTAGGCATCTTCGGCTTCACGTGGGTCTCGTTTAGGACCACCAAAGGAATAAAGCTGTTCTACATAGAGATTTTTGACCCGAATTTTTTCAGAGAGGACTCGGTAGGATGCGGTTTCTAACGATTCACCTTGTCTTACCAGGGTGCCCGGTAACGACCACTGCCCTAAGAAGGGTTCTTCGTGGCGCATCACCAACAGCACCAACAGCCGATTGAGCTCGGTATCGACCGAGAAAATAACGTTATCAATGCCTACTTTAAAGTCGGCTAAGGGGTGGTTGGTGTGTTTTCCGGACATGGATACAGGTTGTGTTGGTGGATGTAGGCTTGCACGACAGCAGGGATTTCATCGGGTTGTTCTGGGCAGCCCTGGCGGAGCGTGCTGGAGGATATGTGATGTTGACTTAGGGGCGTGGCGATCGCCACATTTGCCCCCAGCGATCGCAAATGGTCTAACTCAGTTTCATTGAGCCCATAGCCGGGGCGTGGAAAGACCAATATCTTGGCCCACCGCATCACATCCTCTGAGCGATACCAACTGGGTAGCTGTTTAACTAAGTCGGCTCCAATCACAAAGGTAAATTTGGCATGGGGCCAGATGCGTCGAGCCCGCTCTAGGGTAACGGCGGTATAGGGGTGGCTTAGCTCCCGATGTAGCTTGACGGTGCCGGGGGTATTGAGATCTGCGATCGCAAGTTCCAGCATATCCATTCGCATTTCAATGGGAGATTGGTTTTCTTTCCATGGATTATCCGACGCCCACACTGCCACATGATCAAACTGATGCCCCAACGTTGCCACAATACTGCGATGGCCATTGTGGGGTGGGTCGGCACTGGTCCCAAAAAGTGCCACACGGAGTTGGTTGGCAGGGGGAATAGTCACTGGCAGTCGCAGGGTAAAGAAGTCTCCTATGAGATTATTCGACATATCCTTAGGTAGATGCTGCATAGTGAATACGAATTTTGTAAGTTTTGCATTGGGCGCTAGATGCCAAACAGGCAAAACTCACCTCACAGGAGTTTCAACTAACAGTAGCGAGTTGACTACGGCGAGTGCAATTGGTTAGATCCCGCAGCGCAGTCGAAATTTCTGCCTGGGGTACTACAGGCTGATACACATCGCGTACCGACAATGGCAGTTGTGCCACAGATTGGCTGGCTCGTTCTCGAATTGTCTCTAATGGATCGTCAGGGACTAGCCGGACTCCGTTGCGCATAATGGGGTTTAATAGCCCGCCGCTATCCGCAGACGTGGCTTCTGCTGCCAGCCCTAGCCGGTCGCCAGCCGCAGACCGAAATATCTGTTTGCGACCTGGATACGTGAGTTTGCCACTAGACTCCTTCATTACTGGAACACCATCAATGTCCACTATTTTGTATACCCCATTGACTGGAGCCCCCGTGACTAGCTTAGTCCCCAGCCCATATCCATCAATGTAGGCCCCCGCTTGTTTTAAGCGGAGAATTTCTTGTTCATCCAAATCGCCACTGGCGAAAATCGGCACATCGGGTAACTCGTGACGTACCTGTTGAGATAGTGTTACCAAGTCCCCAGAGTCAATCCGCACACCCGCTAGAGAGTTATCGGTCTGTTGCCCCAGTAATCTTGCTGCTGCCACAGTGTCGTAGGTGTCAATCAGCAGTGCTGCCCCAGGAAAATAGCGGTGAAATGCTTCAAATGCATCTGCCTCGCTCCCCTCTAACGCAGAAATAGCCATAACCAATGCATGGGCCATGGTGCCCACGGGCTTACGACCCAGCTTGAGTGCTGCTAGCACATTAGATGTCGCATCCAGCCCCCCGGCCAACGCAGCGCGTGCCGCCCATAGAGAAGCTTGGGGGCTAAACGCCCGTCGGGTGCCAAATTCTAATAGTATGGCCTCCGAACCAGCGACATCCCGCAGTCGAGCTGCCCTGGTGGCAATTAGAGTTTGATAATTGATGGCATTTAATAAATAAGTCTCCACGATCTGGGCCTGCCATAGGGGAGCTTCGACTCGCAAAATGGGCTCATTGGCAAATATGGCTGTGCCTTCTGGCACGGCCCACACATCTCCTGAAAACTGGCTGCTTTCCAAAAGATCCCAAAACTTGGGGGGTGCCCCTGCGAAAATATCGGTTTCTTTAAGAGCCGCTAGCTGGGCTGCCGTAAATCGAAAGTTTTCTAGATAATCGAGGGCTGCCGCTAGTCCTGCCGCAATCAGATAGCCAAAGCCTTTGGGTAAACGGCGCACAAACAGTTCAAAACTAGCCCGACGTTGATCTAGCCCTTCGCCTACGTAACAGGCAGCCATGGTTAGCTGATACAAATCGGTCAGGAGCCCGTATTCATCAGACTTCATTAACAGTGATGCATCATTGGTCATCGGAATTTTATCCTGTAGTTATGGTTATTTTAACCAAAATATCCTTGCTGATTTCAGATGATTTATAAATTTATAGCTAAGCTTTCTGGCGATAAATATTGGTTATGAGCGGCCTTATGGGATATTCAAGTTTGTTTATTAGCAGATTCCAGTTGATGTCAGAGTCTGCGGACAAAGAGAGCGAATAGGGATAATTAAATAGGTGACAGATGAGGGGTGCTTTTTGGTGTCCTTAAATATAAATAGATGTCTGATTACTGGTGTGCGAGGTCTGCGTTTTTCGTGATTTGCTGTGGAGATAAGCGCTAGGGGCAACTCCTCGATTCCACGCCTGCATCCCTGCTTTCTTCCTCTGACCCCTTCCTTGTTAACAATTAGAAAGATATTCTTAAAAAAGAATATTAAACTTACATCCCTGTCCCCCATGGCTCCGTCTTCGCCAATTGTTGAACCCACGTGGAAAACAGTCATCCGACTGATGCGTTGGGATAAACCCACAGGTCGTTTGATTTTAATGGTGCCAGCCTTGTGGGCCTTGTTTTTGGCGGCAGAGGGTCAGCCTGATGGGGTGCTGTTGGCAGTGATTATTTGTGGCAGCCTGGCTACGAGTGCAGGTGGCTGTGTCGTTAATGATTTGTGGGACCGGAATATTGATCCAAAGGTGGAGCGGACGCGTAATCGGCCTCTAGCTTCGCGGGCGTTGACGGTGAAAACGGGGATTGCGATCGCAGTTGTAACCTTTCTCTGTGCCATTGGCTTTGCGCTATATCTTACTCCGTTGAGTATTTTGCTATGTTTTTTAGCATCGCCGGTTATTTTGCTTTATCCATTAGCCAAGCGTGTGTTTCCAGTGCCGCAGCTAGTGTTAGCCATTGCCTGGGGGTTCGCAGTATTGATTCCCTGGAGTGCTGTCACTGGCAGTTTAGATACTGCCGCCTGGTTGTTATGGGGTGCAACCGTGCTTTGGACCCTTGGCTTTGACACAGTTTATGCAATTCCCGATCGTAAGTATGACGCTCAGCTCGGCGTGAACTCTAGTGCTCGCTTTTTCGGTTCGAATACCCCCGAAGTTGTTGGGTTACTCTTTATGGGAACTGCAATATTGTTGTTGTGGTTAGGCAGTTATAAGGCATTAGGTGCACCCTATATGGTTACTTGGGCCATTGCCTGTGGTATTTGGTTTACCCATTATCGAAAATTACGGAATAAGCGTCAGCCCGCCCATGTATATGGACAAATTTTTCGTCAGAATGTGATTCTGGGGTTTGTATTGTTAGGTGGAATGATTACAGGCTCTTTGATGGGATGATGTTTGCGTAGGTTGGGTTGAGCTTGCCGTAGGCTTTGCCTTCTCGACGAGTAACCCAACAATCGATACCCTTCGCCATTAATCCGGTCGATGCACCTCCATGATTTCAAATGTGGGGTGTTGGCGATGTTGGGTTAGGAGAGGGATTGATGTATGGCGAACATGTTGTTGAGGTTTTAACCCAACCTACGGGTGGTGAAATATTTTTGCAAATTGTTGCCGACTAAATAGACCATAATCACATGGTGTGTTGAGGAGAGTTCCAATATCCATGGGCAAGCCGCTACGATTTTCTACACTGGCTATTTAGTGAATATCGATTCGTATCAACAAATCCTTATTTTTCTTGGCTGAGCCGGTAGCCACTAAATCTGCCCATAATAGGAAAGGTAGGCCGCCATTCAGTCTACTACCCACCGCCTTTCCATACCCTATGCTTGAACTCCACTGCCACACCACCTTTTCTGACGGGACCCTCACACCACAAAAACTGGTGGAACGGGCTGCGGCCAAAGGCGTTAAAGCGTTGGCGATTACCGATCACGATACAATTTCTGGGTGGACTGAAGCCCGTTCAGCGGCTCAATCCTACGATTTGGAAATAGTCCCTGGTATTGAACTCAGTACGACCTATAATGAGCGTTCTATGCATATTCTGGGGTTTTACCCAGATCCACAAAAGCTAGCAACACCCTTAAGCAAGCGTATTCAGGGCCGTCATCGCCGGGCTCAGAAAATGGTAGATAAGCTGGCTGAGTTAGGCTTTCCCATTGCACTACCACCGATGCCGGGTACCATGGCCCCTGGTCGCCCCCATATCGCTAATGCACTGCTGGCAGCGGGCCATGTGACATCTCCACAAGAAGCCTTCCAGCGGTTTATCGGCGATCATGGTCCAGCCTATGTCCCCTACGATAAGTTCACTGCTCAAGAAGGGATAGAGTTGCTAAGAAGCTGTGGTGCTGTGCCTGTGTGGGCCCATCCCTATTTGTTTAGAGGTGGCATTGTAGAAGAGGTATTGCCAGAATTGGTTGAGGCAGGTCTGATGGGTGTGGAAGTGTATCACCCACAGCACAGCATTAGTGAAGAGCAGGTTCTCGAAGAACTTTGTGCACAGTACGACTTACTCATGACTGGCGGTAGTGATTACCATGGACCTCAACCCAAGCCCAAGGCTGGTGCTATTGACCTCAACGGATTGCATCTTTCCTTGGAGCTGTTAGATGAGGTGAAGCAAGCAGCAGCGAAGCTGGATAAAGAGTAAAGCGGTGGAGAGTAAAGGAACGAAGAGTGACTCTTGACTTCCTACTCTTTACTCTTCACTGCATCATTCATTAAACTGTAGCCGCTTCCTCTACCATACGAGGATTCCAACGAGAACGTTGTTCCTCGATGTGCATATTTTCGCTATTTTTCTTTAAATGGCGAGGGCTGCTCTCAAAGGCTAGAGATGAGGGTAAGGCATCTGCACCATATTCTGTTTGAATGAATGTGCTGACCTCTTCATAAGAAGGGGAGAATCCATCATCTGGTCCAACAGAGGCAGTGGAGAGATACTTTCTAAGAGACGTTGAAAACATGCCAGTTCCATCATCAAAGAAGCGCTCAGTGGTCTCACCATACTGAGCATAGGGATAAAATGCGATGTCTGTTGGGGCTTGAGTAGCAACCCAAGAAACATAGGCCCAATACTCACTAAATGTGCCAAAATCATTGGCTGAACGCATCATTAGGGAGAGCCAGTGATCGGTCGATGTGTAATGATAATTGATGCGCTGGGCAAATGTTTTGAGGTGTTCTTGCTTGAACCACATGTGATGGGGGATAAACGTGCCAGTTTCATCTGTCAGTGGTGTTACACCTAACACGGTGCGAATCCAGGTATCCCATTTGCCAACAATGACAGGATTGCCATATTTGTTGTGTTGTAGCAGTGCAAAGGTATGTTCTAAGGTCGTATCCTCACCACGAAATGCAGGCCAGGTTGCGGCTGGGAGTAGATCACTGTCCCACACTAGATACCATTCGCTGAGATCAGGGATGCCTTCAAATGCCCCTAGTTTTAGAAGCTGCTGATAAAACCAGCCAGGGTTATACAAAGACTTGCCTAAATTGAGCTCTTCACAGATGACTGTTTTGGTCAGCCCACTTGCCTGGAAAAAGATTTCTTCGTTGTGAATATGGATCGGGGCGGTTTCCCAGCCTTGAGACTTTTCCTGGAGACTAGCTACTTCTGTAGGTAGGGTGATGATATGTATTGAGCGAGGCTGATAATGATGGGTGAGCCCTTCCATGACCGCCCGTGTATTCCATCGAGTACGAAAGAGGGGGATGACAATATCAAAAGGTGGGTGTGCCATAGGTTCTCAAAGCATTGGGATTAACTGGACGCGATCGCGACCTCCTAAATAGAGGCCACGACCGTTGTTTTATACTAATCTCCTAGAATCATTTATACAGGAGATAGCAGCTCAGTTGGTTCTGTAGAGTGGGTTTTGACAGTTTCCATCAGGCTGTGGCCAACTGTAGATGGATCTTCGAGGCCAACATCGCTGCAAAGTGGATCGATGCCAACTCCCTGACGTGGATAGTCTTGGCAGATCTCACGATAGGTGCTAATCGCTGCGTACAGTTGATCTTGCGTCATGGAGTTGAGATAGCCGCACTTACCAATTTCACCCTTGGGTAGGGGCGCAGCTAAGTTGCCACCCCGTTTCTGAACAATCTTTTCTTGAGAGGCCCAGAGCGTGTCGTTGTTAAGTAGTACGTCATTCCAAAGGCTTAACCCAAAGGAACTGATCAGGCGAAGAATCCGATGGAACTCATCAGCCGTGATCCAGTTATCGCGGTAGCTTACATATGCGCCAAAGCCCATGCCAATGGCTACGGCATGACCGTGCAACAGGCCAGCTTCAATTTCGAAACCGGGTGACCAAGTGTGGCCGTAGGCGTGGGGACGACACTGGTGAGTCTCATAAAGGTTGTCGTACTCAGCTTCAACGTAGCTTCTCAAGGCTGCCCCCAGAATTTTCTGAGAAAGAACACTGATGTCTACTCCAGGCGTACAGTTGAGAGTCCCAAAGCGAGTCTCAATCAATTCAGGACCAGCCTGTTCTAAATACTCAAACAGCTCAATATTCTTGACGGTTGCCATTTTGATAATCTCGGCAATGCCGTGGCGCAACCACCCTTCCCGCAATGTCTTAAAGAATGAGCGATCGGTGAGGGAGAGCACAGGTGCATGGTAGGCCCCAAAGAGATTCTTATAACCAAATCCATCGCAGCAGGTGCGAGGAGAAGGACCTGCATCAATGCCTGCCACAATGGACGTGGAAAGCATGACATAAGGCGTGTTGCGGTGATAGAGAGCGCAGGCTAAACCGCCAGTATCAGTCAAAACACCACCACCAATGATGAGTACAGGTTCGTTACGACAGACGCCAATCATTTTGAAGTCACCGAGCATCCGTTCCACGGTATGGATGCCTTTATCCACTTCCATGGCTCGGTAAACTAGTTTTTCCAGGTGAATACCGTGGTGCTTGAAATATTTCTCGATTTGCTCCCCGTAGTAATTTTCGACATTTTGGTCGACCATGCAAACGCATCGCCCATGGGCAATGTACATGTCTCTCAAGACTGTTTCTTCGGGGTCCAAACAGTTTTCAACTACACGAATTGACGTGAATGTCCGTGATGTCATTACAGCTTCGATGATCTGATCGTCATCGGTGCTGACCACAGAGGCCTGACTCTCACGGTAGCTAGACGTTGGGTAAACTGCGTGGGGATTTTCGTCAACCAAATTTGCGGCCAGGTTTTGATAGAAATTTCTGTCAGCGCTTCGCAGCAGACGCTCTAACAGCTTGCTACCCCCCAGATTTGACTGGTGTACTCGATTTGCAAATGTACTCCATTCCTCCCCAGCTGTTTGATCAAATGCAGAAATTACTTCTGCCAACAGTCCAAAAAATCGACTGATGGAGAAGTTTAAGCAACTGCGTAAACTGCGACAGGCTGATAAACCTGCGATCGCACCTGCTGCCTCAAACTCTTTGCCCAGTTCTTCGGAGAAGGCGGGACTATTTACCAATGCGAGAATTAAACTTCTAAAAACCTCGCCACAGCAAACAGCTTCAATGGCACCGTCCAAATTTTGGTACGCCAAAGGCTCACTGTCGTATGCCGAGATAAACGCTTTAACAGCTGGGGGGGTATTTGCCATTGTTGTTCCGAGAAAATAGCAATATAACAAGCTTTACAGTATCAGACAAAACCACAAAAAACTTAATGGAACTGCCCAAACCAATAATTTCTCCGACAAACTTTGGGTAAGTAGCTTAGGCTACATCAAGCAAGATGATTTTTAGGTTATTAAAGCAGAAAAAACAATATTTTATCTGCTTGTAGAATAAATGAAAGACCCGTTGGTGAAGTGTATGTGGTGCTTTCAATTCTGAGTATAACCACATTGTTGTGTAGTTAGTCTGTCAGCTAGAAGACTTTTTTGTATTAATCAATGGATTGACATGTGTATTCGTATACTGTTTTGTTTCCCTTTTTGTTAGTATGTGAGTAACTATATCTGGTTTTTTCTATGGCAATAGCCGCCTCATTTGTCATGAATTGATGCTTTGTAGTATTTTATGGCATCTTTTGGCCTGGATCGGTGACTATCTAAGTGAGGGGGAGGTATGTTGCGATCTCGGTAAGGTGTTCCCATAGTTGTCATGATGATCAAAGCGTTTGGTGTTAATCAATTTTTGCCGACGGGGCATCCTGATTGTTTTGCTGAGTGTTACCTCAGTGAGTTATCTCCTGGTCAGCGAGATTTGCAGGTGCAGGTGCGGGCCGTATCTGTGAACCCCATTGATTGTAAGATGCGGGCCTCTGTGCAAGGGCGGTTGATGACTCCTAAGATTTTAGGTTGGGATGTGGCGGGTGTGGTGACTGCTGTAGGTGAGCGGGTGACGCTGTTCAAGCCTGGAGATGACGTTTACTACGCCGGTAGTATTGCACGACAGGGATGTAACAGTGAATATCATTGGGTGGATGAGCGGATTGTGGGGCATAAGCCCAGGAGCTTGTCCTTTGAGGAATCTGCCGCGCTGCCGCTAACGACCATTACTGCCTGGGAATCTCTTTTTGAACGTTTAAATATTTCTCCTGAACCTCGCAGTAATGATGCCAATATTTTAATTATTGGTGGCGCAGGTGGGGTGGGTTCTATGGCCATCCAGCTGGCAAAGTATGCTGGTTTACGGGTGATTGCAACGGCTTCCAGAGATGTGTCAAGACAGTGGTGTATGCAGTTGGGTGCATCTCGCTGTGTCAATCACCATGGAGACTTGCGAGTTGAGCTTGAACGGCTTGGTGTTGCTGCTGTTGATTATATTCTTTGCCTTAATGATACTAATCACTACTGGCAGGTGATGGCCGATGTGATTAAGCCCCAGGGTAGTATTTGTGCTGTTGTTTCGACTAAAGAACCCCCTGATCTTAATCTGTTGAAGAACAAGAGTGTCACCTTTGCCTGGGAGTTTATGTTTACCAAAGCGCTGTATGGGACAGGCGATATGATCTCTCAGCATATGTTACTGAATCAAGTGGCGCAATTAGTGGATCAGGGTATTGTTAAAACTACGATGACGGAACATCTGGGAGCTATGAATGCGGCTAATTTAGCTAAGGCCCATGAGCGTTTGGAGTCTGGAAAGATGGTTGGGAAATTAGTGCTGTCAGGTGTTGAGTCTGAGGTTGCCTGAGATTTGCCCCCTAAGCTGGTATTTAGCTGGCGAGAAAGAGACCACTTTCGGTACAGATGCCATCTAAAGGACAGTCCCAGCGGTTTTTAGGGATCTCGGGCAGGCGAGCAAATTCAAATACAATGCCGATTGTCGTTTTACCTTGCCAGCTGGTTTGGCTGAGCATGCGGTCATAAAATCCTCCGCCATAGCCTAAGCGATATCCTCTGACATCGCAGGCAACGGCTGGGACCAAAATTACATCTACCCGGCGAGGATCTACCAAGGGTGATGTTGGATCGGGTTCGGTGATGCCGTATGTGCCAGAGCGTAATGGCCAACCACAGGTGGGAAACCATCGATGCCAAATCAGCTCTTTGCCCTGACAGCGTGGGAGTCCCCAAGATCGCTGTTGAGCCAGCAAGCTTTCCAGGTCTGGCTCATTACGAAAGCTACAGTAAGCCAATATTGTTCGTGCGTTTTGTAAGGTTGGCCATTGGGCTAAATGGGTGCAAATGCGATCGCACTTTTGCTGCCACACTTGGGGTGGCAGCGCCTGGCGTGCCTTCAGCAGAGACCGACGCATTTGGGCTTTCTGGTCTTGAATTTTGGCAATTGCTGTTGACTTGTAGGTCTCTGACATCATTGCGTTGAACCGATTAGGTGCCGTTATGGTACCTCAGAGGAGGGGGGTGGGGAGTGGGGGATAGGTGGTTTTCGCGATAGCGTTAGAAGAACATCAACATTAGGGAGCCTTTACCATTACCACCGTCTCACCTATCCAACGTTTATCTCAGGATGTGATCAGCCTGATTGCTGCTGGGGAAGTGATTGATTCCCTGGCGGCTGTTGTGCGAGAGCTGTCGGAAAATGCGCTGGATGCTGGGGCTACCAGGATTGTGATTCATTTGTGGCCAGAGGTGTGGCGGGTTCGGGTGACGGATAATGGCATGGGTATCTCCCGTGCTGACTTAGAACAAGCGGCCACGGCCCATAGCACCAGCAAGATTCGCACCTGTGATGATCTAAGTCAAATTCAGAGTCTGGGGTTTCGGGGTGAGGCGCTGCATAGTTTGGCGCAGCTATCGGACTTAGAAATTCGTAGCCGGGTGGCTGGGGCTGTGGGTTGGCGTGTGCATTATGGTGTAGAAGGAACGGTGACAGAGATTGAGGAAGTTGCGATCGCGCCTGGCACCATTGTCACCGCTGATAATCTTTTTACACGATTACCTAATCGTCGTCAGGTGTTGCCGTCTGTGGCCCAACAGCTACGCCAGGTGCAACAAACTGTGCAGCAGTTAGCCCTGTGTCATCCCCAAGTCACCTGGCAGGTGGCCCACACTGACCGCGACTGGTTTACCCTGTGGCCGGGGTCTACGGCGAAAACTATTCTGCCTCAGATTCTGCGGGATGTGACGGTCCATGATTTAGCGAACGTGAGTTTGACGGCTGATGATTTGGGGTGTGCGCATGGGCAGTTGAACCTGTTGGTGGGATTGCCGGATCGCTGTCATCGAGGACGTCCGGACTGGGTACGGGTGGCGATTAATGGACGAACGGTGACGGCTCCTGTTTTAGTACAGTCGTTGATCTATAACTTTCGCCGTACGTTACCCCGAGATCGCTATCCCGTGTGTTTTTTGCATTTGCGGGTACCAGCTGAGCACATTGACTGGAATCGTAATCCGGCCAAGTCGGAGATTTATTTGCAAGATACGGACATGTGGTGCGATCGCATTGCCCTGGCGGTTGAGAAGACGTTGCGGCTGTCTAATTTGGCGGACAGTGCCCAAACTCAGCGCACTAAGCAACTGTTTAAGACAGCTGAGACGGCTGCTAATTATGGGCCGAGTGATAACAATCTACCCAGTCAGCTCAAGGCTGTTGCCCAGGTTCAGGATACCTATATAGTGGCTGAGCACAGTGGTGGTATGTGTTTAGTGGAGCAACACATTGCCCATGAGCGGGTTATTTACGAACAAATTAAATCGCGTTGGCAAACGGTTGAGATCGAGCCTGCAATTATTTTGAGTCAGCTGAGTTCTCGTCAGGTTGAGCAGTTGAGACGGTTGAGTTTAGAGGTAGATCTGTTTGGTGAAAACCTTTGGGCTGTGCGTTCGGTACCGGTACCGTTGGCTGAACGAGACGATTGCGCAGATGCTCTGCTGGAGTTGAGTTTAGGTGGAGATGTTGATGAGGCGATGGTGGCGACGGCTTGTCGTACGGCAATTCGCAATGGGACGCCGTTGACGTTAGAGACAATGCAAGCGTTGTTGGATGATTGGCAGCGGACTAAGAATCCGAGGACGTGCCCCCATGGGCGGCCGATTTGTTTGACGTTGGAGGAGTCGAGTTTGTCGAGGTATTTTCGGCGGCATTGGGTGATTGGTAAGAGTCATGGGTTGAGGCAGTAGGGGCATGTTTTATGCATACCCTGGAATAACGGCAATGTTTGCTATTAAACGAGATGTGTGGATAGTGTTTGAATCGGTTGGTGGGTGGGGAGGAGGGTTGCTCAGGGCTTTCCCCCCTGAAACCCCCCGGATCTGGGGACCTCAACGTCCCCAGGCCCCTTGCATGAAAAAGGTGGTCAGTGAATTGCTTAAGGTGGTTGCACTGGTTACGGTGATGGGAATTACGCTGTTCCGCATTCGCTCCACACCGTAAAAGGGATAAGTTGTTCTGTTTTCCTGTAGAAAGCTTTTTAAGGCAGAATATGCCAGCTTCCGGATATGGAAGCGCTTTTCTGGTTGATCAAAAGCCAAAGATACGCATGGATAACCCTTTTTAGAATTTTGGGCGATCGAGCTCAAAATTCTAAAAAGGGTTACCGAGAACCCTTTCAGTCAACTACGCTACATTCCGTAACCCTCTGGTCCGTGGGTTCTAGGGCGGCGGAACGCCCTAGCCAGGGGGTGTGGGGAACACGGAGGGACCCCACGCAGCCGGTTTTGCATCTAGCCGAAAAGCTAAATAAACACATACTCACAGCTATCCCTGCAATCAATTCGTTCAGACCCGAGGGTGTAATACGAAATCCTGACCGATAGTGCCCGGTATCGAAGGGCATCCATAAAGGAGTGCCCCTACGGGATTGTCCATTTTTAACCGGGGCTAAGGAAACACAGAAGGCCCCCACGCAGCCGGTTTTGCCTCCACTCCAACCTCCTGAAATTGCAAATAATCCCAAACCCTATCAATCAAATCAGGTGCAGTAGCATCAAACCACTCAATCGCCTTTTCCTTCCTAAACCAAGTCCGTTGCCGCTTAGCAAACTGCTGCGTATGACGAATCACCAAAACAGTCGCTTCCGCTAAACTCACATCCCCTGCCAAATGCTGTTTAATCTCCGCATATCCCAGCGTGTCTAATAGCGGCAAATCCGCACCGTAACGATTGATCAAGGTGTGCACCTCATCCACCAAGCCAGCGTCTATCATATGGTGGGTGCGTTGAGCAATGCGCTGACGTAGGTCCTCACCACAGTCCAAGCCCACGTATATAAGGGGATAGTTCGGTGGATTTTCGCCCTGTTGGGCCGAAATAGTACGTCCAGTCGCATAGTAAACCTCTAATGCACGCAGGGTGCGAACGGCATCATTAGGGTGAATCCGCTGAGTCGCTGCCGGGTCTACTTGTTGTAAAAAGGCATAACACTGGGGTTGACCCAACTCAGTCAGTTGCTGACGCAGATTTGGTTGAGGTGCAACACGAGGAATAATTAAACCTTTTGCGATCGCATTTACATATAATCCAGTGCCACCTACCAATAGCGGTATCTGCTCGTGCTGTACGTGTATCTGCTGAATTAATTCCTGGGCCTTGGCTTGATAATCAGCAACTGTTAAAGTTTCAGTCGGCTCACATATATCAATTAGATAGTGAGGTACCTGCTGTTGTTCTACTAAGGATGGCTTTGCCGTACCAATATCAAACTCACGGTATACCTGACGTGAATCTGCTCCCAAAATCACCCCATTTAACCGCTGAGCTATCTGCAACGCTAGGCCAGATTTCCCCGATGCCGTTGGGCCAACGACTATAATAAGGGATGGTACATAAGCACTAAATTTTGAACTGATTTTAGTCAATGAAAATTGTCCGTATATTTTACGTGTAAATTTTTTTGATCCATCCCTAATAAATACGCTTTCTAAAATCCATTCAGAATCGCTTTTAACACCGTTGTGCTAGAATTCGGGGGCACAATTTCATTTCTAATGCTATTGCGGCTTTACGACCGTCTTAGGAGATAGGAACGCATGACAACCGATTATGGTGCTGATCAGATTCAGGTGCTTGAAGGCCTGGAGCCTGTGCGCAAGCGACCCGGTATGTACATTGGTAGTACGGGGCCGCGTGGTTTGCATCACCTAGTTTACGAGGTTGTTGACAACTCCGTAGACGAAGCGCTTGCGGGTTATTGTAAAACGATTACAATCGACCTTAATGCCGACGGTTCCGTCACCGTTACTGACGACGGGCGCGGTATTCCCACTGATGTCCATGCCCGTACCGGTAAGTCTGCCCTGGAAACCGTCATGACGGTCCTCCACGCTGGCGGTAAGTTTGGCGGTGGCGGCTATAAAGTATCCGGTGGTCTCCATGGTGTGGGTGTTTCAGTGGTCAACGCTCTGTCAGAATGGGTGGAAGTGACTGTCTGGCGTAATAAAAAAGAGCATCTTCAACGCTACGAGCGTGGTGAAGCCCAAGGAGAATTATCAGTAAAAAGCGGTGCTGATAGTCAGACGGGTACATCGGTCAGCTTTAAGCCCGACCAGCTGATTTTTACGGAGACCGTTGAGTTTGATTACAGCACCCTGGCCGGTCGTTTGCGAGAGTTAGCGTACCTCAATGCGGGTGTGGATATTACGTTCACGGATCATCGCCTAGAATTGCTCAAGGCAGATGAACCTAAGATAAACCGCTACTTCTATGAAGGCGGTATCCGTGAGTACGTTGAATATATCAATAAAGAGAAGCAGCCTATTCACCCAGATATTATTTACGTGACTGGCGAGAAAAACGGTGTCCAAGTAGAAGCCGCTCTGCAATGGTCTGTCGATGCCTACTCTGATAACTTGATGGGCTTTGCCAATAATATTCGCACTGTTGATGGCGGTACGCATTTAGAGGGACTCAAGGCGGTACTAACCCGCACCATGAACAATTTTGCTCGCAAGCGTAATAAGCGTAAAGACAATGAGCCTAATCTTGCTGGTGAGAATATTCGCGAAGGTCTGACGGCGGTCATTTCCGTTAAGGTGCCAGAACCCGAATTTGAAGGCCAAACTAAAACGAAGCTGGGCAATACCGAGGTGCGCGGGATTGTTGATTCGCTGATTGGAGAAACCCTGAGCGAGTACCTGGACTTCAATCCAAATGTGGTGGATTCTATCTTAGAAAAAGCCATTCAATCGTTTAATGCAGCGGAAGCTGCCCGTCGTGCGCGAGATCTGGTCAGACGTAAGTCAGTCCTAGAGTCTTCCACACTGCCTGGTAAACTGGCAGACTGTAGCTCCCGTGACCCCGCTGAATCAGAAATCTTTATCGTAGAGGGTGACTCTGCGGGAGGTAGTGCTAAGCAGGGGCGTGATCGTCGTTTTCAAGCCATTCTGCCGCTGCGAGGCAAGATTCTCAACATTGAGAAAACCGATGATTCGAAGATTTATAAAAACAACGAAGTCCAGTCATTGATTACGGCTTTGGGATTAGGTATCAAGGGCGAAGAATTTGATTCATCCCAGCTACGCTACCATCGCATTTGTCTAATGACAGATGCAGACGTGGATGGCGCTCACATTCGCACACTGCTACTGACGTTCTTCTACCGCTATCAGCGAGCGTTGATCGATCAAGGCTTTGTATACATTGCTTGCCCACCCTTATATAAGTTAGAGCGGGGCCGTAGTCATACCTACTGTTATAGCGAGCAAGAACTCCAGCGAGGTATTAGCGCATTGCCTGCTAATGCAAAATACAACGTGCAGCGATTTAAGGGTCTGGGTGAAATGATGCCTACTCAGCTGTGGGATACCACCATGAACCCTGAAAGCCGTACCCTTAAGAAAGTGGAAATTGAAGATGCTGCTGAGGCAGAACGCATCTTTACGGTGCTCATGGGTGATCGTGTAGCACCTCGCCGTGAGTTTATTGAGACCTATGGTCCAAAGCTGAACATGGCAGATCTAGACATCTAAAACCTGACGACTGTCGGAGGGCTTAGTCGGTGATTGCGAAAATACAATTGGCAAGAAATACGAGAGGCTCAAAAGCAGAATAGGCAGAAACGTGGTGGGTTGGAGAAACGGTTGCAATTGATGTGGGTTGAAGGAAAGAGTTAGTGCTTGAGTATTAAGCAGTAAAAAATTGCCTCATCACCATAGTGATTGCACGCTCGAAAATCTTGGCTTTTCTCAAAGAAAATAGGAATTTAACTTAGGTACTAAGTATCAACAGATATATCTTTAGCTGCATAACAAAGAAGGTGTGAATCATACTTATGCACAGGTTGTGTCTAGAATCTTCACAGCCTTCTGAAATAAGGGACCACAGGTGTGACGTTACGAGATGTAGCTATTCGTGAGGATTATCGGAGCGATCGCAACGATCTGATCCGCGACTTCTATGTACCGTGTCTGAGTCAGTCGGTGCGGTATGACCGGGCGGTGGGCTTTTTTTCGAGTACATCGATGGCGGCGGTGGCGAGGGGGCTAGCGACATTTATTCGGGCTGAAGGGAAGATGCGGCTGATTGCGTCGCCCCATTTGTCAGCGACGAAAGATGTGGAATATTCAAAATGTAGATATGTGCTTTAGGGATAGCGTGACCTGGAGAACCTTGAAAGCGTTATGGGTAATACTCTCGAAATATTAGAACTACTGGACTTTTATGGCAAAAAGTTTCAGAAAATTCGGGTAGACCGTGCCCATGGTGTCGCGCCTCATAAGCCAATTTTATTATTGTCTGTTATCGAACATATTCAAAAACATCGGATTCAGGAAAACAAAATATTCCTACAGCCTCAGCTGATTCAAACGTTCCTCAAATACTGGGTATATCTAGGTTCAAACACCCATAATCCTGATATTTCAAAGCCATTCTTCTTTATGAAAAGCGGCAAGTTCTGGCATCTATGGCCTAATCGTCAATTTGAGTCAGTGCTCTCTTCTAAGGTGAGACTTAAAACCTTTGCCGAAGTAAAGCGAGTGATTAAATATGCTTACTTAGATGAAGATTTATTTGAGCTGCTTCAACAGCCTGTTCCCAGGGAAAATTTATTACGGGTATTGGTCAGCAAATGGTTTCCTGGAAAAATAGACGATATTCTCGACATTGCAGCGATTGAGAAACTAGATGATACAGAATCTAGGTTACTGGAAAAATATGCCAATTTCTATGCCCAGGATGATGTAGAGCTTATTCTGAAAACGGTTATAAGCTAATGTCTTCAGCTCTCCTTTACTATGCTAAGAAGTTTTCTAAACTGCGGGTTGATCTCTCCCGTGGGGTGGCTCCTCACAAACCTATCTTACTGCTATCAATAATTGAACAGATTGAGCAGGAAAAAGTTCAACGGAATCAGTTTTATCTATCACCAGAGCTGATTGCTACATTTCTAAAATATTGGGGACAGTTTGGCTCTGCCAATCACAACGCTGATATTGCTCTACCATTCTTTCATCTGCAAGGTGATGGCTTTTGGCACTTAAGAGCAAATCCAGGATTTGAGTCTACCGTAGCCTCTAAGACAAAAATTAGAGGGTTAAATGCCCTGAGAAATGTTGTGAAATATGCCTATATTGATGACGCACTATTTTCTTTTTTAACGGTCAATAAAACCAGGCGAGAATTAACTGATGTGCTGATCAATCGCTGGTTTAATCATCAGACAGAGAAAGTTGAGGAACTACAGTCTTACGACGAATTTGAACAAACTCAGCTCAAACTGTTTGAAAGCGGTGGCGCGACGTACACGGTAGAAGATCTGAAAGACCAAGAACTGATCTTTGTTCGTAATGCTGCCTTTAGACGTAATGTAATCTCTCTATATAACCAACAATGTGCGTTTTGTCACCTCAGAATCTTGAGTGACAATAATCATAATATTGTCGATGGCTCCCATATTTTGCCCTTTGCAGAATTCCGAGATGATCGTTTTGACAACGGCATCTCTCTTTGCAAAAACCATCACTGGGCATTTGATCGAGGCTGGTTTAGTATTGATGATGATTATCGAATTATCGTTGACAAAGAGCGTGTACATGAGGAGCCCTCTGAATATACAAGGCAGATGCAAGATTTTCATGGAGAACAGATTCTACTACCTGCAAAAGCTGAGTATGAACCTCGCCTATCAGCCTTAGAGTGGCACCGTGAGCACTGGGGAATTGCTAGTTAAAAAAATGGTCCTTCTAGATAGTTGCTGTGATGCGAACTTTTCAAATACAAAACGTCGGCACCAAACCTTGAAGCAATTTTTTCTAGTAACACTGAAGCTTTGGATAATGCGAAAATGATCCGAAGAATAGAGGATGATGCAGATCTTGATGATGTAAACACCATCAAGATCTTATTAGCCCAAGATACCGAAGCAACCCTTCCAACCTGAGCATCAATGAAGTTTAAGAAATAATGCCTTGAGAACTGGCTTACACTTCATCACCCAAATACGTCTGAATAAACGCCTGAGCTGCTTCAGCATTCAATGTTTTTAAGGCTCTAACAATATCGACGACAGTTTCAGCCGTTGGGTCTCGCTTTTCATTTACCCAGCGGTAGATATTGTTGCGCTCCACATTCATCGCAACGGCAAGACTATATTGACTAACTTCATAGGTCTCAAGTACCTGCTTGAGCGCCTTTCCTGCTTTTCCCATGGGCTCATCCTGTCAGAGGTTTTCACCTCAGTAAACAGCCCAATGGTTGACAGTCATCCTAATGGTCGTCTATGCTTTTGGCATCCAAATGGATGACATTTAACATGCAATTCCAAAGCTTTCTTCCTATGCCAACCATAGCTAACGATTCCACTGCCCCCGAATCTGCGCTTCAGCTTTATTCCGTTGCTAAACCCGACTGCGAGCCCGTCAAGATCCTGGTTATCGGTTCCCAGGCGGCTGTCAACACTATTATCCATAGCCTGCACCATCACCACTTCGCCGAACCCTTTGAATGGACGCCGCTTCTACCGACGGATCGACCGATTCAGCTTCAGGCGGGGGAGTCAATGCGATCGTTGGTGAAGTATTTGCCGCGAGGGAATGGGGAGTGAAGGGATGAAGAGTAGGAGGGTGAAGAGAGGCGTGAAGTAGCCCAAACCTGATCACCCCATAAAAGTTTGCCTATAGTAGTCCTGTCACCGATAAAGTAGCTGTAGGAAAATCAGTCACAATTAGCCCGATGCTTGCAGATTGAGATCGCACTATCCTTAATCAATTTGCCTCTACTGTGCGGCAGCAATTTCCAGATGCACAAATCTGGGCCTTTGGTTCACGAGCCCGAGGTGATGCAAGACCAGACTCCGATTTAGATATCTGTGTAGTTGTGGACAGCTTAAACCCTACTGCTGATTGACTGACAAAAGTTCAGTCAGGCTTGAAATGAGTGGTGAAGACCTGAAATTCTAACCGCAAGGACCGTTTTTCATGTTGCCAGCGAGAGGCCATAGCGGGTTCAGGGTCTGTGTTAGAGGAGAAGATAACCTGAGTCACCAGTTGCCATCCATCGAGTAGGGCGGCCTGAATCCAATCGAGCCCAATGCGAAAATAGCTGTTGCCGCGAAACCAGTGGGTATCGACCCATCGTCGCTTCCCTTGTTCAACAACAACTACCCCTTGACGCGGTGACGTAGAGTGTGGCCAGCGCCAGAATAAAGCACAGCCTGGAAAGGTCACAGACCGAGCGAATCTCAGATTTCTGTAGGTTCCAGCCACTGGACTGCTCGTCCTTGAACAGCTCTTCAATATCAAAGCGCAGACCGTATTCTCGAAACGTCTGTATCGTGGTGGGTTCATCACTGACAACGACCCAGAGTTCGCCATTGAGGGTGTTGCGTCCAAAGATGACGTGGACAGGGCCATACCACTGTTGCTTATGGAGTTTGACATTGTGGAAGCAGCGGACTTCACCGTTGGCAAGATGGAGTGCATTGGGTTGTATCCACCCCCCGGAAGAGCGCCATAGCCAAGTGTTGCTCTTGAGACGAATTCGATAGTGCCAGCCCAGACGGCGCACAGCACTCATGGCCTCGGTGTGAACAAATCCTCGGTCTGCTAGCAGAATCACATTCACACCTTGCGGCAGGTAGCGCGCCGAATGAGTCAGCATCTCTTGATACTCACTGAACGCAACGGTGGCGCTCGAATGCTTAAGCACACGCCATGCCAGAGGTAGCGCTCGCCCCCGATGGACAACGGCTAGGCGGATCAGACAGTACTCATCCCAGAACTGAGTCGTGTCCAAGCTCACATACACACATGAGTCTTCCCAGTTTGCCAGGGCTGCTTGGATGATGGGCTTGTAGAGTCGATGGACGTTGATGCGAGAATTCCCTATCCAGCGACGGATTCGTCGCTGACGGCTTTGGGCGTATTGCCCTCGACAAGGGACGTATTTGGCCCACTTAGTCAGGCTCACTTCTCCTGTCTGAATGAGTGCGGCAACCAGCCAAAGGCACATCGTCAAATGGCTCAGATGTGCCCAAGTTTCGCATTGACCTAGCCAAGCTTTCAAGGCATCGTAGAGACGGGAGTTTTTTTCACAGCATTTCTATGATTTGAGTGGTATCTAATTTTAGATTGCTGGGCTCCCACTTCTTTTATCATTCGCTACATTCACTGACTGGCAATCGTTTTAGCTCTGTAAGTGCCATCTTTTGTCAGTCAATCAGACCCTACTGTTAAACAAAAAATCAGTCATATCGCTTGGGAAATTGGCTTTAACCATGAGCGCCTCATTACAACCGTAAAATATGCCCGCAATCAATTTAACCAAGGTCCTTACGCCATCAGTCCTCTAGTTCAAACTATCAGGCGCGAGGGTATAGCGGCATGACAGAGGTTTCAGAAATTCTCAAAAAATGTAAGAGCACTTTAGAAGAGCATTATCAAGCTCGTTTGCAAGCTATCTTTCTTTACGGTTCAGCAGCAAGAAAAGAGTTGGTAGCTAACAGTGACATTGATCTTTTGGTAGTTGTGGCTTCCGGAAATTATGGCCGCGAAACGAGGGGGTAATTCCGGAAATTATGGCCATTCTCTCATTGAACAAACAGTGGTGTTTTGTGTCAAGTGCTGAGAGATTTTTTCCCAGATTTTTCAGCTACCGTTTCTGTGGATTGTTCAGTTGAGTTGAGAGCTAAGTCGAGCTTTCGACCTTTGAGCCGAAACGACGGCCCCGTCAGCTTTAGATACTCACCATGATGCAAGGTGCGGTCAATGATGGCACGGGCGAGTTCCTCATCATGAAGCACACGGCCCCACTGATTGAGCGGTTTGTTGGTGGTCAACAAAATGGGTTTGCCCTTGAGATAGCGCTGGTCCACGACTTGAAACAGAACATCAGCAGCCCCCGGCCCGTAGCCGAGATAGCCCATTTCATCAATCACCAGGACATGAGGCCTGAGATAGGGTTGGAGAGCAACGTTACGCTCAGGAGCAACACAGAGGTCATTGATTAAGGCTGCAGCAGTGGTAAAACGAGCAGTAAAGCCGTTTTGGATGGCTTTATAGGCAATGGCAATACATAAATGGGTTTTTCCAGTACCAGGCGGCCCTTCAAGAATTAAGGAACGATGGTCACTGACGAGTTCGGGACCGAGAAATCGTCCTAACATTTGTCGTTTGAGATTACTTCTGAAGGTGAAGTCAAAGGTGTCAATGGTGGCTTCAAAGGGGAACTTAGCTTTAGTAATAAAGGTTTGGGTGCGGCGCTCACTGCGGTGGGCCACCTCTTCGGATAAGAGCCGCTCAAGTAACTGCTGATAGGACCAGGCCTCCCGTTCAGCGATGGGAATCAGCTCGGGTAAGACACGTTGAATGGTACTCAAGCCAAGGGACTTGAGCATGGGGTCTAAACTCAGGGTCATCGGATCGATCTAGGTGAACAAAATAGGCAAGGGTGGCGGTGTCAGTCCCTCGGGAGTGGCGTTAACAATCGCCTGGACATATTCACTGCCAAAGCAGCGTTCTTCAGTGGCTAAGGCAATTGCCGCGAGGAAGTCGGCTCGGCCAATGTGTTGATAAAGGTCATAGAGGGTCTCGACATCGGGTTGCCAAGTTTGAGGACGCCGATGCACCAGTTCAGTCAAATAGGGTTCCACCAACGGGTCGAGGTCCAACAGAATTTGGCGCTGAGCAAAGGGTTTACCACGCTTAAAGATAAACAGTTGTTGGGCATGCTCATGTAAAACACTGGACTTGCCATTCGCGGGTGTCCGAGGATGGTCACCCAGGTGACGCTCTGCCAAATAGATCGACACCTGAGTCTGTTGGAGATGTAGGGTCACCGTCTGGCCGATGGCGTCAGCTGGCACCGAATATTCCATGCCTCGATAGTGCGCCCGAGCCGTGGGACGAACCACCACACTGACTTTGAAGGCATAGGTTTCAGCCTTATGGGCACAGGGCTTGAGCGATTCTTTCAGCAGGCGGACTTGGGGAATCTCGCCAGTCGCATCACATTTTGCGTTCTCGATTGACGTAGGTGACCCATGCTTGCATCTGCTCGATGAGATCATCACGGTCCTTAAACTGTCGCCCACAAAAGAAGTTGCCCTTGACAAAACCCACTAGATTTTCCACCGACCCTTTTTGCTGAGGGCGATAGGGCCAACAGGCCAGGGGAATTAATCCACAGTCGATACACACTTCAATGGCACTGACATAAGTCTAATCAAGCAGCCAGCTTAGCTTTGAGAATATTACGAGGTTGTCGCATTCTGGGAAACGGTTTTGGCCTACGTTTGACGACTCTAGGTTCATGCCGATTAGGCCGTTGAGGCAACGGGTCAGAGGCAATATCTTGGAGCAAATGGTCGTAGAGTCGTTGCCGTGTCGCGTTCGATGTTGTTGCTAATAATGCAAGAATTTGCTGAAAGTGTTGCCGAGCCCCCTGTAGGGAGAGACGATTACGCTCATAGTGCAATAATGGAGAGGCCTGTTCCATCACACTACGCAGCACATTGTAGGCTAGCATGTGAGACCAAATTTCCTTACGGACCATGTCCGGTGTTTTGGCTGTGAGCCTCTCCATTTTTGAGTGTCGTTTTGAGATGACGTAAATTGACTTCTGCCGCATGCCACCGCCATCCATAAAGACGGGTTAATTGACTAGCAGGATACTGTTTGGCATCCAATAGGGTGGTAACAATGATGATGAACTGGTCTCGAAACCCGTTACGAGATAGCTTCAGACGCACTTCTCTAACCGTCAATGTCTGGGAAATGGCTGCAAACTCATCTGTATTCATATGACCCGGTCGTCGCTTGGGTTTGTGCCAGACGACTTGGTGGTCGCCAGGACCATGCCTGAGACCTTTACGAAAATCAGTGTGCCGAGCATGATGTTTACGCAAGACCCCATCGGCCTCTTGCTGCTGAATCAGGGCTAAGTCAACATAGCTGCCAAAGGCTTGGTCTCCCATGGCCACATCATCGGGCGCTAAGTCCTGATACAACAAACGGCTCATGACGATTTCACTGGTTGTCTTCGGTGCAATACACCCTGACACCACTGCCCCGGTTAGTAAACAGAAAAACACCACCACCCGAGCCAGTGGAAAGCCACATCCGACCGCTTGATTACCATGTTGAGGATAGACCGCTTGATTGGCCTCACTATCGGCCATCAATACCGTCGTTCCATCAAAGACTCTCACCCGACGACCACACCACGTAATGCGCCTTGGGCACCGTCTGTTCCAACTGCTCGGTTGTTTCGGGGATAAGACGTTGGAGGAGTGATTCCGGCAACCGGTCGCGAGCTTTGCTGTAAGCTCCGGTATCCGATGACGGAGGGGTAACGCCTGCGGCGGTTAACCAGGTGGTGAAGCACTTGACGGTGTTGCGGAGGCTTTTATCGGCTGATAACGCTTGATATAGCATGCCCCATACCGTCACGATGGGGGTATACAAACGATTTCGGTAGGTGATCCCTTCTTCAGCCAGAAGCTCATCGAGTCTTGCTTCCGGTAGGATATCTTGCCACGGCGAACCGATACTTTTGAATAACTGGTGCTTGAGAATTTCGGCTGACTTCGGCATAGTAGAAAGTGATTTATTGTTGGCTTGCAGGGCCTTGATATATATTTATCAAGCCTTGCAGCCTTTTTCTACTTTGTGCACTTTTAAGTCAGTGCCATTGGATACACACTTGGGCAAAGCGGTCGGTCCAATGCACTTTAACAGTGCCATCAGCCAGTACTTCTCGTGACTTCACCGCACTACTCATGTTATCGAATACCCCCATCAGCGGATCGCCGCCAAAGGTCTCAAATGCTTTGAGTAAACACCGCACCACTGTTTCTTGTTGTTCGTTGGCCACCACCTGCACATCCACATACCGTGAGTACTTCAGGCGCGAGGCAAAGAATTTCACCACCTCAATGCGACCATCGGCATACTGCACCCGGCGTTGGCCAAAATCATGTTGGGTAAATTCACCCGGCAGTCCTTCGAATCGCACTATCGGCACCACGGATTTGGCGGGACGCAATTGTTTGACTAGCTCATAGACCGCTGTTTTACCCCCTTTATAGCCTTGCTGACGTAGACGGGCTAAGACTTCTCGGCTTTTCATCGGACCATCGGCTGGGGTCACGGGGCTTCACTCAACCACTCACGAATGGTCTCGCTATAGTGGACCACCTCGCTGGGACGACCCGCTCCTTTTCGCTGACCTGACGGCGGTTCCTCTACGCAGGTGATCTCGGGTTCTTGCACTATCCGGCGGATACTACGTTCACTCACACCCGTAAGGTCGTGGATTTTTCCGGGGGTACATTGGCATTTCTGAGTTGCTGAACCATATAACGGACCTGATTACTAAACATCGACATTGGGGCGGATGCCTGAGGTGCCAACACGGCACTATATAAGCAAGCACCCCTGTTTCACTGAAGCCTGTATGACCGGCATCACCCTGGCCATAATTTCCGGAATCGACCACTAGCATTGCCGGAATTACCCCGGTCATAATTTCCGGAATCGACGGCTCAGGTGACTGAAGCCACGGTGGCCATAATTTCCGGAATCCATACTGAGCATTGTCGGCATCACTCCGGCCATAATTCCGGAATAAGCGATTCCAGGGGCACACCTGAGTCCGAACTCCAGCCTGATCTAGCACTGATGCCGCCGACTCAATCCCGTCTGTGACGGGACGATCCCGAGAGAATTGTCTGGGTCTCTAAATCGTTGAACCATCTATCGCTCCTAGCAACTGAACACCTGTATAGAGTCTCATCGTGCAATTGCCAAACAGGCAGATTACGCACAAAAAGAGACTGTTGTCAGCGGCCATAATTTCCGGAATCACTCCGGCCATAATTTCCGGAATTCACAGTAGTGCTACCTGGTCCCTTTGACTATGGGCAGGAGCTTAGAACTATCGTAGATCTGTTGTACCCTTTGCAACTAGAGGCTAGTCACTGGATTTCGGCTAGTCCAGCCGAAGCCGATAAGTTTATGGCTGCAACCAGTCAGTTATATCGAAACATTCATCAGGAAGGGATAAAACTATGAGCTATCCCGATGAAATTAAAGCCAATCTAGAAAGAGCAGATGCGGCGCTCCAAGCAAAAAAGGCCCAGTTAGAAATCGATATCGAAACCCTTCGCCAAAGCCTACGGGAACTAGCAGCCAATGAGCTGCCTCTGATGTTGATTCGCCCTCTGCTCAAAAAAGCACAGCCGCAGGCCCAAGATGAAGTAAAGCACCAGCAATTTGACCTAGCAAGAGACCTGATCGACGATCAAAACCAGGCATTGCTAGCCTTTGCCAAAGATAATTTTGATTCAGGCCAAGCCCAGCAGCTAGCCGAGTTTCTCGACACCCAGTATCAAACCATGGCCTACGCCATCGAAGAACCCTATCTGGACCTTGATTCTGCCAACCTTCACCAGTTGGGCCAAACCCTGAAGCACACTCTGCCAAACCAGCGCCGTAAGGTAAAACAACTGCTCAAGTCGATTCAGAAAACTCAGTCCGAAAGCGAAGCTCTGGAACGATATTTAGCGACCGCCGCCACTGCAGAAACCTATCAAACACTATCCCAAGCGGTAACTGAGGGACAAACTAAGCTAGCAAAACTGACTGCCGAAGCCGCCCAGCTAGATCGTCAAATCGACCAAATCAACCAGCAGATTGAACGCACAAAAAAAGATTTACAGTCCTACAGTCAGCTGGCCATTGACCTAAAAAATACCAATCACATGCTGACCACTGCCAACAAGGTGAAACATACTCTAGCTGAGTTTAAGCAGCGGCTGAAGCTACACAAGCTCAACCGTCTAGAAGAACTGGTAACCAAACATTTTCTGTACCTGTTACGCAAACCCGATTTTGTCCACCGCGTACAGATCGATACCGATACCTTTCAGCTCTCTCTCTTTGATCAAGAAGGTAATCAGCTCTCATCTTGCATATTTGCATGACTTCGGCAGAATGATGTCCACTTCGGCCCCCCCCACTTTAAGGCGTGAGATCAGGGTCCACCGAGACAGGTAATAAAATCATAATCTAGCATTGAAGAAATGACTGAGTGATGACCAGATCTCAAAGGGTTAAATCTGGTCATGGGTTGGCATCAGATTATGAGGGTTCCTCCTTGCCTTGAGCGTTAAGTTGACTGGTGAGTTTACGCATGGATTCGCCCTTGAGAGTGAGTTTCAAGGAATCATGGACAATGCGGTCAAGAATGGCATCGGCGAGGGTGGAGTCTTGAATCTTCTGATGCCAATCCTTGATAGGAAACTGAGAGGCAAAGAGACACGAGGCCTGCCGAAAGCGGTCATCAAGGAGGTCGAGAATTTCACGAGCATCATTGGGTGTCAACGGGTCTCTGAGCCATTCATCAAAGATGAGTAAATCAAAGGCAGCCAAGTGTTTACGGAATTTAGGGAAAGAGCCATCGGCCTTTGCAAATTTCAACTCAGCAATGAGATTAGCGGTTTTGAGATAGCGAACCGACTGGCCATGCTTACACAGATGATCTGCTAGGGTACAGGCGAGAAAGGTCTTGCCCACCCCGGTCGGCCCCACCATGATGAGGTTGAGATGCTGAGTGAGCCATTGCCCCTGAGCCCAGTCCAAGAATTGAGCTTTTTTCAAGCCCCGTGCCACTTGAAAATCCACCTCACTCAGGGTGGCTCCCATAAAGAGTTGGGCTTGCTTGAGTCGGCGCTTGAGGCGTTGGTTTTGCCGTCTGATATGCTCACGCTCGACCAGTAAGGCAAATCGTTCATCAAAGCTCAGGTCATGATAGGTGGGCTGTTCGTGTTGTTCACACCAGGCGTCGAGTAGGCCATGGAGTTTGAGGTCTTTGAGTTGTTCAATGGTTTGTTGCATGATGGGGGTCACTATCGAGTTGTATTAGTTGTAGTAGGCACTGCCCCGAACATTGTCGTGGTCAATACTCGGGGGCGCAGGCACGTCAATTAGGACAGGGGTTTTATCAAGATGATGTTGGAGAATATGCTTGAGTCGCTGATAGCCTGACATGGCGAAGATGTTGGCGCGTTTGCACGCATCTTCTAATCGGTCAGCTCCATAGCGGGTGGCTAAACTCTGGAGTCCTTTGAGGGAACGAAAGGCCTGCTCGTCATGGGATTTGCTCTCAAAAATCGTCTCTACCTGGGTGCGAGTTTGGGGGCCGATCTGGTGTGCCCACGCCAAAAAAGACTCCCGTGACTGACGCTTGTAGGCCCAATGCTCTGGCGGCATGTGATGATCCAAGGTGCTATGGCGATGGACTAAGGTTGAACGAGGGTGGGCTGAAATTCGCTTATTTTCATAGAACACCTCCACCAGCTGCTCACTGGTTTTGACCATCACTTGGCGTCCGACATACCAGTAGGGCACCGACATCTACTAGCCATAATGCCCCCATCAATACAAATCGGTCGAAAAAGTTAATTGTGATTGGCATTGATGGATTGCAACGACTGGTTGCCTTAGTTGCCAAAATAAAGGCAGTGCAATTATCACCTGAGCCATCATGTATCAGCCAATCACCCCCCCCCGTCTATTTGCCAGAGTGTAGAGACGCTGTGGAGCAATCTACCCAAGGCGAATCAGAAACGACTTGTCAGTGTCCTGAGCCAAATGCTGGAGAGCCAGATGGCTATTCAAACTCAGGAGGAGGAAGAAGATGAACCTCAAAGATGAGATCAGTAGCTGGCCCTCCGACAAGATTCAGGCTTCACATCTTGACCGCTTAGCGGCGGTATACGTGCGTCAATCAACCTTACAACAGGTCTCCGAGCACCAAGAATCGACACGCCTTCAGTATGGTCTCGCCAATCGAGCAAAAGCTCTGGGCTGGCAACCGGAACGAGTTCTGATTATCGATGATGATTTAGGGAAGTCTGGTAGCAGTGTGGAGGGGCGAGTGGGCTTTCAGCGATTAGTGAGCGAGGTCGGGCTCAACCATGTTGGCCTGATATTAGGCATCGAAATGTCTCGCCTGGCCCGTTCCTCAAAAGATTGGCATCAACTGTTAGAAATCTGTGCACTGTTCGGTACGCTAATAGCAGATCTCGATGGCATTTATGATCCGAGTCATTACAACGACAGGCTCTTGTTGGGGTTGAAGGGATCTTTTTCGGAGATCGAGCTCCACGTCTTGAAACAACGAATGCTACAAGGACGACTCAACAAAGCTCAACGCGGTGAACTGGGATTTCATTTACCGATTGGGTATGTGCGTCGCCCATCGGGAGATATTTGCTTTGACCCGGATGAACAAGCTCAACAAGTCATTCGTCTCATCTTTCGCAAGTTTGAAGAATTAGGCACTGTCCATGCCGTATTACGTTACCTAGCCCTCCATCAAATTCAGCTTGGTGTGCGAGCCCTCCATGGGG
Organism: Leptolyngbya sp. PCC 7375; assembly: GCF_000316115.1. GTDB lineage: Bacteria > Cyanobacteriota > Cyanobacteriia > Phormidesmidales > Phormidesmidaceae > Leptothoe. The sequence continues at coordinate 3,725,985 of NZ_JH993797.1, read as the reverse complement.
CTAATAAGGGTGAACTAGAATGGCGACGTCCGAGTCGGTCTACGTTACTGAGTCTGCTCAATCATCCTGCGTACACGGGAGCCTATACCTATGGCCGTAAACAAATTGACCCACGCAAACACAAAGCCGGTCGACCTCATACGGGACTTGTTGTGAAACCACCTGAAGAGTGGTTAGTCCTGATTAAAAACCATCATCCTGCCTATATTTCTTGGGAACAATATCAACAGAACCGTGCTCAACTTAAAGCGAATCAAAATCGTGCCAATGAACGAGGTAATGCTCGTCAAGGCAGGGCACTGCTCTCTGGCCTGGTCGTTTGTCAACGATGCGGGAATCGAATGAGTGTGCAGTATCACAGGAGAGGTGCCCCTCGTTATGTTTGTAGGCGTGAAGCTGCTGAGCATGGTGGCCCCCTTTGTCAATGCTTATCAGGAGATTGTTTAGACGAATATGTGACTGAACAAGTATTGGCAGCCTTAAAACCAGCAGCTATAGAGTTATCTTTGTCGGTAGCAATGCAGGTAGAACAAAACCGTTATGAACTTGACCAGTTTAGAACTTACGCATTGACAAAATAGCAAAGCTATGAAGTGATATAGGTGTCCCTATCTGTTCCTGTCTAACCCAGCGATGCGTGAGCTATCCAAACCGTCAACGGCGCATTGCAACTGTAGCCTCTACACCTTATTCCTGATGGCAGAGCCCAAATATGTCAGCTGTGTTCGGTTAGCGGAAATCCTGGAAGACGTGAGTCACGATAGTGTGAATCGGTTTTTATTACGAGAACGTTACACACCCGAAGATTTATTCAACGAAGTAAAAGAGGAGATCACATTAGTCGGTGGCACGTTGAGTGTGGATGATAGCGTTGAAGATAAACCCTATCGAGACCAGAAAAAGAGTGCCTTCGTGGGCTATTTTTGGTCAGGCAAACATAAACGGACAGTCAAAGGGATTAATCTCATTACATTGTACTACACTGATCTATCCGGGCATTCATATCCCGTTAACTTTCGCATTTACGATAAACGGGAGGGTAAAACCAAAAACGACTATTTCAGAGAGATGGTGCTCGACGTCAAGCAGTGGGGTATTAAACCGACCTGGGTGACGGGCGATAGTTGGTATTCAAGTCTTGAGAATCTGAAGTTTCTCAGAAACGAGAAAGTGGGTTTTCTATTCGGGATTGCCGATAATCGAAAGGTCTCTTTGGAACGTGGCAAGCTAGTGCAGGTAAAGAGTTTAGAGATTCCAGAATCGGGATTAGTGGTGTATCTCAAGGAGTTTGGCTGGGTTAAGGTGTTTTGTCAGTCGTTCAAAAACGAACCCCGTTATTACATCATCTACCAGCCTACCCTAGAGCAATTGAATCACTTGACTCGGGCTGAATTCAAGCAAGTCCATGACGAGCATTGGCAAATCGAGTGTTTTCATCGAGTGATCAAACAAGTATGCAATATTGAGAGACTCTATGTTCGAGATGAACAGGCTATTCGCAATCATTTCTATTGTGCACTGCGAGCATTTGGTAAGTTACAAACCTTGTGTATTCAAGGGGTGATTGGAAACTGTTACGAGATATCGAGACAGTTGTTTGTGCCAGTCATCCGTCAGTTTATTCTGGACCATGCAACAGAAGCCACCTTCGCTTGATACTATGGATGGACTTTTGTCAATGCGTAACTCCTACAGTTATGGAAACAGCGTTTAGAACGGGCTAAATTTGAGGCTGAGCGTGCAGGGAGACACTATCGTTTTATAGAACCGGAAAATCGCTTGGTCGCAAGACAGTTGGCTCAAGATTGGGAAGCAAAACTAAGTGCGCAAAAACAACTTCAAGAAGAATATCAAAGATTCTGTTGCCAACAACCTAGGCAGCTTTCTGAGACAGAAAAACACTCAATTCGACAACTGGCTAATAGTCTTCCGGCTTTGTGGAATGCAGAAACAACAACCCATGCTCAGCGCAAAGAAATTATCCGGCAAGTAATTCAAGCTATTAGGGTGAAGGTGGAAGGAGAGAGTGAGTTGGTTCATGTTAATATTGACTGGGCGGGAGGATTCTCTTCTCATGCTCGTATTATCCGACCTGTCGGAAAATGGTCTCAACTGAGTAACTACCCTCAGCTTTGCGAGTGCCTAACCCAATGTGCTCAGTCTAATATGACGGCTAACGAGATCATTACACGGCTTCACCAACAAGGGTTTTATCCCCCCAAACGCCAAAAAACATTTACTCAGGAAATGGTTCGAGCCTTAATGCGCCAGCTAGGCTTGGGAAAGCAGAGCCCCCCTAAACCACACATCCTTTTAGCTGATAATGAGTGGCGGCTTCCTGATTTAGCCAGAGAATTGGATATGCCTGCGGCAACATTGCATAGTTGGGTTCAACGAGGATGGGTTAAAAAGCTAGACAACTAACTCAGCCACCCAAGTACTGGATTATCTGGGCCGACGACAATGAGCTTGAACGACTGAGGAAGCAGCGGCAACGTTCTGCACCCGACATCTTACATCAGCGGTGGAAAGGTGAAGACCCCACCGTTGCCCCTGACTCTGAAATGACTAAAACATCCCCTTGAAGGAATAGCCGAATGACACTATCTGAAAATAAGTCCTTACTTATGACACCTCAATATGATGATTTAGACATTGATGGAGGTATTGAGGCTAGTACATCGAATAATAATGGCGATTGACATCAATGTGATAATCCGGATTGACCTTCGCCCGCTTCCAGGCCGCAAAGACAAATGGACAGCGAGGTAATGGCTTCAGTGCGCCTTGATCTACCCGCTCAAACAGTTCACGACGAGACACCCCATAGGCGTACATCGTCCGGTCATTGAGTTGCTTGAGTAAGGGGCGCATCGCCGCATTGAGATCACCCACACTCCCGAATGACTGATGCCGTAAGGGGGCTAAAATTTGTCGTTCGACTTCCTGGACCGCTTTTTCCACTTTAGATTTATCTCGGGGGGCTTTCGGTCTAGCTGGGATAACTGCCACCTGATAGTGCTCGGCAAAGTCTTGATAGCTTCGATTGATACCCGGTTCATAGCGACACGGATCGGTTACCCCTGATTTCAAATTGTCAGGCACAATCGAGGCGGGTACTCCCCCAAAGAATGCTAAGGCCCGTTGGTGGGAGCCAATCCAATTCGGCAGAGTTTGACTGGCTGTGGCTTCGGCAAACGTATAGTTGCTCGCACCCAGACAAGCGACAAAGATTTGAGCGATTGTCACTTCACCGGTCACCGGCTGTGTGACGCGAACGGTAACCCCGCAATAATCTACAAACAGTTTCTCTCCGCCAGTATAGGTCTGCCGCATCGATAGATTCTGCCGCCCTTTCCAGCGGTTATAGCGACGGCAAAATTGTCCATAACTCAGCGTCCAATCACCTCGATCTAGCCCTTCTTGCCACAGCAATGACAGGGTGACGCCTTTCGGCCCTAATTCACGGTGAACCGAGTCAAAATCGATCTCTGTTTGGTGATGGCTGTCGCTGTTTTTTTGCCTAAAAAGGCTTGGGCCTCACTATCGCTCATAGTCTGAAGCTGCTCATACCTCAGGCCTTTTGCACTCGCTCGACGGATATAGTCTTGCACCGTTGAACGAGCCACTACACAACTACGGGCGATCTCCGTTTGGTTATAACCGAGTTCATGAAGTCGGATGATTTCTCTAAATTTCACCATGGGCAGTAATTTTCCTTGTTGCTTGCCTGACATCGGGATCTCTATAGCCTCACGTTCTGATTCGAACGCAGTCTAATGGACCCGTAGCAGTCGGGATAAATTACCTGCCGAGGTAGACGTGATTTCGCTGCCGAAGCACGGCTCATGGCGACTTTTGGTGATCGCGCTATCCTTCCTTGAACCATCGCCTTAAGAGACTATCTATTCGTTAAAATCAGTCGCTTGGCCAATAGATCCAGCCCAGCGCGACCAAACATTTGTCGTTTAAGCATTTTTAATCGATTATTTTGACCTTCTACCGGTCCATTGCTGACGTCTAAGGTCATGCCTGCCTTGACCGCCTCATAATCGTCTTCTATCCCTTTAGCGAAACTCTGAAATGCCTTGACTGTACTATTCTTAGCCTTCTCTAACCAGCTATCTAGCTGTTTGGGAAGCCGTTGTCGGACAAGGTCTATAAATCCCTGAGTGAGCCGAATCGTCTCTGATAACTCAGATCGTTGAGTCAAGCGTTCCAATAGTGTTTTTTGCTTGTCAGTTAAGGTGTCTGGTCGCTGGAGAACTAACCAAGCGGCTCGCCGAGCACTTAACGGTTTCTGGGACTTGATAGTTGCCTTTGGAGCCGGACCTCGACCCGGAAGGTCCTTCAATGAGTCAGGGTTTGGGCTTGATTGAGGCTGAGATAACCGTAGCGTATGGGTATAGCGTGCGACGGTTTCATAAGTCCCTGAGTACCCCTGTTGTTGAATCTCCTTAAAGAGCTGTTTGCTGTGCTGACGCCCTTGGCTCCATTGGTCGATGAGGTAGCGCTTGTAGGGATCTAAAACACTCCGGCATTGTCGGCTAGACGGTTGCCATTCCGGAAATGTCTCATGAGACAGATAGGTATACACCGTACGCTCACCCATCCCTAGATGGTAGGCAATGTCCTTAATTTTATAGCCTTGTTGTCGTAACCTGTGGACCTGCTCATAGTTGTCTAATCGTTCAGCTCGCTTTTGGGCCGTTTTTCGTTGTTGGGCGGTTTGGGTGTCTGAACTCTGTGATTCCGAGACTTGAGATACGATAATGCCCTCAGCTTGAAGCTGTTCGTGTTCAACCTGTTTAAGACTTTTCGAATGACCTTTCAATGCTTTTTCTAACGTCTCTTCAAGATTGTGTAGTAGATGAAAGCGATCTGCGACCTGAATGGCATCGGGAGCTCCCTGCGTCATCCCGCGCTTGTAGGTCTTGGACCGGTCTCGTGACAAAATTTCAATACCAGGATGCTCTTCTAACCAGGTTGCCAATGTGTCAGCTGTCCGATCTGGCAAGAGGGCAATGGGACGGTTCGTTTCGAGATCCACCAAGATAGTCCCATAGTGATGGCCTTTACGGAACGCAAAATCATCCACACCCAGACTCTTGGGGGTAACAATTTCGGGTAGCGGTAAGCTCGACAGAAGACGCAGAAAGGTATTCCGACTATAGCCGTATCCCACCTGATGGCTTAATCGAGCGGCCGCTGACCCTCCCAATTCCAGGCCCATGGCGATTAGATGATCTGTGTAGCGACTCGTGCGTCTAGCCCAAGGGGCGACCAGGCTGGGTAAGCGCTCGGTAAAAATCCGTCGTTGGCAGGCGTCATTGAGACAGAAAAACTTACACACCTCTAGAAAGAGTGTCAGACTGAACTGAACCAACGGTAAATCTCTGAGGGTTCGCTGATAGCGACTATGAACCCGTCCGGTGGAAGCTTGGCATAACGGACAATGCGCAATGACCTGAGTGGATTCTACGGTAACGACGAACTGATGGGTTTGGGTATCTAATTCCCAGTGTTTCAAGGCCAGGGCTGATGAGTCAGGGAGTAGATGCTGTAGGAAGTCCATGATGGGATGCACGCAAAGGCCATCTCTATCTACGCCTTGCTATCCCATTTGGATCACCAAAAGTCGCCATGAGCCCGAAGCAGCACCATCACTCAGGTGCCGAAGCTCATGCGATTAGGGTGCCGAGGAGAGCATCATTTTGCCGCCGAAGCGCACATCATTCCGCCGCCGAGGGGGACATCATTTTGCATCCCAAACACCGGCTCTCTGCTGGCGAACAACAGCTACTGGCCATGGGTATGACCTCAATTAGATGTCTATTAAAAAGTCAGAAATTCTAAGCCCTACAAGAAGCTTACAATCTCCATCACGCTGAAATTGAGAAAATTGATTCTTTGTTCAAATCTTTCTGAAACCCTTGCTGGATAAGCATTATAGCACTCTACATCGTGCCGAGGTCATACCCCTGGCCATTGCCCTGCTGTGGGGGCTGGCCAATGCTTCCGGACGAAGGTTACCTGTGGCTATCGATACGCCCCTAGGTCGTCTGGATTCAGAACATCGGCAACATTTGGTGGAGCGCTATTTTCCCCAGGCGAGCCATCAGGTGTTGTTGCTGTCTACGGATACTGAGATTCGGGAGGAGGAATTAGGGGTGTTGCGATCTCAATCCTCGATTGCCCGTGAGTACCTGCTTGATTATCATCCCAAGAAACGACAGACCACAGTGAAACCAGGATATTTTTGGTAGACATGCAAGCTCCCCTTGACCGAATCAAACTCTCACAGCCCGCAAAAGATCAGCTGATTAAACTCAAGCGAGTTACCAAGATCCAAAACTGGAATGTTCTTTGTCGCTGGGCACTTTGTCGATCATTGGCTGAAAAGTCCCCACCATCACCTGTGCCTATTCCTGCGGACAGCAACGTAGAAATGACATGGCAAGTATTTGGTGGTCCTATTGCTGATTTGTTACTAATTGCCCTTAAGCAGCGTTGTCACGATGACGGCATAGATACCGATGATGAAACCCTTGCTCAGCAACTAAGGTTACACCTACATCGAGGAATCGGCTATCTTGCCGGTGATCCCAACATCAAAAACCTTGAAGATTTTATCGAGCTAACAACGTTGTAGAGATTGAATGAAACGCTATAGTCTTTCAGAAACCTTCTTCTGCTCATCAGTCGATGACTTTTTCTCATAGAAAATAAGCCCGACTCGATTAATGTGATCAATCACATCTGGATCTTCAATATGGCTAAAAATCGACAGGTCAAACAGATACGGCAACAATAAATCATCTAGCTGATGTTCAATGGATAACAATTGCTCGTGAGAAATTTGCTTACCTACGAGAGTTAAATCAATATCTGAACCGGCTCGATAGGTACCTTTAGCTCGTGAACCGTACAAAATAACCCGTTCAATTTCAGTATATTGCTGAAAAATGCCTGAAATATCCTCAATAGTCCTCGATTCAAGGCCGAATTTTAGGTTTTTACTCTCCATTCTGTAGTTCCTCAGTCTGTAGAGCCTGCATCTTGACTTGCAGTTTTACAAACAAATCAAAGAATCGACCTTTTATATTGGCTGCGATCGCTTGAGCCGTTGCCTGATTGTAAGTATGGCTGGTACGATTCCGTTCCCTAATCATATCCATCCAACTTCCACCATCTTTAATAAGACCTACATTGAAAGCGAGACGAGTAGCATCGCGAGAACCATAAATGTCCTGATTTCCTTGGTACTGCAAATAATCTTTCAGGACATTCCACGCCAACTCATGGGTATATTCAAATGCCTGTATTAGTCCTTGTTCTTCCAGTTCATTCAACTCACCCTTATCAATAAACTTGGTGAGCTGCGCCAGGGCTCTTTCATAGTTTGCAAATCGCTGCTTCCATCGGATATCTGGATCTATCATCAGTTAGTCTGTCTACCCAGTATTAAATTTCGTTTGGATCTATACCAAGGGCTGTTAATCGTTCTTCTAACGCTTTTGTTCGACGCTCTGCTACGTCCAATTTTTCACTAGTTGTAATACCGTCAGCACCACGTTGAGTCTCTCCCAAGTCTTCCTTTTCCGTGCCTGGTGAAATCAGCTCGACAATAACAAATGGATTAACGCCTTCTTGCCAAACAACATAGCTCAGGCGCATATCTTCCTGGTTGTGCAAGCGAGGGACACTAACCACAGCAAACCAATCAGGGCGCTTATACCGAGTAGGATGACGCACGTCATAGTAAAGATTCATATCACCGACGCTGAATACCTCGTCGGCAGAATAATTTGCCAGCCGTAGTGTTGCACTCAGTAACTGAGGCTGCAGGTAATGAAATTCATCAGGCAAACCAGGCTCCTCCGGATTCTCAGATGGCAAGTCATACATCGTCGGCAGCGTTTCGTGGGGCGGACGCGGCGGATCGGTTTGCTCTATGGCTCGCTGTAGGTCTTGCATGATTCGGAAGTAAGCCTATACTTCCTGTTTTAACGCATATTGCTTATTAGGGAGCTTAGTAAACCAGGCGGGCGAGACAGTTCGTTTTTTACCTGTGCCATCACATCGCCGCTCAATGGCAGAACGCACAATTTGCCGAGGATTCTTCGCGTTGAAGGTATAGAGATTTTTCTCTTGAATGATTTGGGTAATTTCAGCCGCAGTCATTGGTGACTTAGCTTTTTTGAGAATATCAATGGCAACTTGAGCAATCGTTTTCTTTTTCTCCATAGCTTTAGAGTTGAAGACACTTCAAAATAGCAATGGCTGAATACTGCCATCTGACAGAATTTCTGGCAACCACATATCACCGCGATGCTCGGTGCCATCCCACTTTTCAGGCCAAGTTTCAGCATCAATCAGCTCGTGAATGCGTGCTAGCTCTTCGTTATTAATCAGAAGTACTTCAGGCTGCTTGGCCTCCTTAGCCAGCCTATTTACCTCATCCTGGATAGCTAAAATTTCCGCCAATATCTCCCGTCGAGCATCCAAATGCAATGGCCCTAACCGCCCCTGCTTTTTCGCTAGGGAGCCATCTTTACGCAGTTCACCATGCTTTCTCAGCCGATACTGGGGCTGCTTGATCCGCCAGTACAAAGAACGAAGCTGCTGCAACGGAGCCAAATAAGCCCACTTAGGATTGGCCACCACCCGATCCAAAGCAGAATCCCGCTGCACTAGCGGACAGCCAATACAGCCTGTCCGAGCATTCATCGGCTCCGTCTCACCCAGATCATCCTGAGGATCGTGGCCGTATACTTCCGCGATCGCAAACGTCGGATAACCCAGATCCACATCCGCCTGCACCAGCCAGTCCCAAATATGACACACCCGCCAGTGCAGCAAAGGAGCTAGCGTATCCGCCACTGCATTGACCGACGAATGCTGAAACCAGCCTTGACCACACTCACCGCCATCCTTCGTGCAGCTCATGGCAATCCGCTGGTCCCGCGCCGCGCTCTCCCCAATGCGTACGCCCGTCAGCATCAAAAACTTTTCGCCCCGTTCCTGCCGCAGCGCCTCCAGTTCCCGCTCCATGCTCATCACCTTGAGCTTAGGCGTACACCATCGGAACGTATTGCTTGGTGGAGGCACACCACGCCCGAGCATGTAAACAAAGTAGCGATGGTTTAGCTCAGGCAGTACCACACGGGTATCAAATCCTTGAGAATGCAGCTTATCCAACAGGTTTATCGCTGCATTGTGCAGAGGCGGCAGCTCCTGACGAGTGTCAGCGTACAAAATTGTGACGCTTTCGGGCCGTGGGATTTTACCCGTTTCTAGCAAATGGGCAACTAACGTTACAGTTGCTGAAGAATCCTTGCCACCGCTGAACGCAATGGCCCAATGCTTGTATAAAGCTCCATAGGCGGTCAGGGAGTCGATGGTCAGCTCAATGCTGCGCTCCAATGACAGTCGTTCAGTTTCAAATAGACTGAGATTTCGCATCAGGCTCCTAGGACTAGCGCTAGTTTATCTATTAAACGCTATATCTAGCGTGCATTAAAGAGTTAGTTCACATAATTAGTTCCAACAGTGATGTTTAGTTTATCTCAGTTTTAGAACATATGTATTGAATCTTGTAGGACCATGGCATCTTTCCCAGCGATGACGTCTGAGCGGTTGTTTTCTGCGCCAACAAATCTGGTGCAGCAATGCCAGCGCAGTGCTGTAGGGAAATGCTTGCCAGGGGCCTTTTATGTCCACATTTCCGCATTACGTCATCTGGATAAAGCATTACAGCAATACGAGGCTAAGGCTCGCCCCTATCTGCGAGACGATATTCCCCTGGCCCTAGTTAAATTTCATTTCGAGCAGCCTAAGCTGTCTTACCTTTACTACCCCGACTTTGATCAGGTAGCCCATCCTGCCCTCCATGCCAGTGTGCAAGTGAGTCTCGCCACTGGGCAGTTGCACTATCGTGACTATAGCCAAACGCCCAATCCACCTGTCCTACATCGTAAAGAAACCTTTGTCGCCCCTGATTATCCGCGCTATCAAGACTTTGCAGAACTGACGCGCCAACAGGAAGCATTTGGTCTCTTAGATAACTCACGGGTTATTGGCACACAGCAGGGATGGCAGGCTCGGCTACAGCAGCACAAACTGATCATTCATGACCATGCCCTAGCGTGTCCGCTTACGCCTAAACAAGCGATCGCAAAACCAAAAATTGAACGTCATAAAGCCGCTATCGTCCGTAAGGCACTTTCTAAGCCGGTCCGCTTGGCTCTGGAAGCCGATTTATTTGCCTCGCAGATGAGTTTTTTTGACTACGGCTGTGGCCATGGGGGGGATGTCAGTCGCATCGGTCAGAAAGGATTTCAGGCCATGGGCTGGGATCCGTTTTATCAGCCAGATACTCCGCAGCAAACAGCCGATATCGTTAATCTGGGTTATGTCATCAATGTGATCGAAGACCTGGCAGAGCGGCGAAATGCTTTGCTTCAAGCTTGGCAGCTCACCCAGCGGGTCATGATCGTAGCTGCTCAGGTGCTAGTAGCCGACAGCCGCCGAGGTCTGGTGGCTTACGAAGACGGGATTATTACCCGCCGTAATACATTTCAAAAGTATTACGAGCAAGAGGAGTTAAAAGTCTACATTGACCAAGTGTTGGGTGTGGACGCGATTCCTGCTGCTTTAGGTATCTACTTTGTCTTTCGTGATCCAGCCCAGGCCGAGGCATTTCGCGCCTCGCGATTTCGTTCTCGGGCAACAACGCCTAGGGTTCGTCTCAGTGTTAAACGCTTTGAGGAATACAAGGCACTACTCCAACCGCTGATGGATTTTGTAACCGAGCGGGGCCGAGTGCCAACTGCTGATGAACTGTCACCCGAACAGCTAGAACCGCTGACTCGCGAATTTGGTTCGGTGAAGCGGGCGTTTAATTTGGTGGTCAAGGTGACGGATACAGGGGAGTGGGATGCGATCTCATCCAAACGCCGCCAAGATCTCTTGGTATATCTGGCCCTCAATCACTTTGGTAAACGTCCCAAACTACGCGATTTAAGCCCAGTTGTACAAAACGATATCAAAGCACTCTTCGGCAGCTATCGCCAGGCCTGCACAGCAGCAGATCTGATGTTGCTGAGTCTAGGTAACCTGGATCTACTAGCCAACCCCTGCCAACAAAGCACAATTGGTAAACAGATGGCCGATTCCCTCTGGGTACATCTGTCAGCTTTAGAGAAGCTTGATCCACTGCTGAGACTATATGAAGGTTGCGTATCAAGAACTCTAGGCCGTCCGACAGAAGCCACAGTCGTCAAACTTAATTACACCAAACCCCAAATCACCTATCTGTTTTTTCCAGATTTTGATAATGTACCACATCCCATTTTGCACACCAGCATGAAAGTTGGCTTACAAGATTTACAGGTGCGTTACCGAGACTTTGATCCACAGGACAATCCACCTATTCTTCTCCAAAAAGAACAGCTTTTATCAGCTGACTATTCTAACTACGACAAATTTGCTAAACTCAGCCGCCAAGAACAGGATTGGGGATTATTAGACGGCTCTAGCTACATCACTTTCAATGAGTGGAATCAACGTCTTGATGAACAGTGTGCTCAGTTGCAAGGATATCGCTTAGTATGGCGTAAAGATGCTGATCCCTATACCCTTAAGCTACGCAAGTCTCAGGTTCGTGCACGGCAGAAAGTAAAGAGTAGAGAGTGAAGAGTAAAGAGTAGAAAGGAAAGAGTCATTCTTCATCCCCCTTCGACAAGCTCAGGGCAAGCTTCACTCTTCATCCCTTCACCTGCCTCTGCCAATGCTGTACACCCTGCTTAGTCGGTGTCCCTTGCTCGGTAAACGCCCAAAACTGTCGCTTATGCTGTGGCCCATAGCTAATGTGGATGGGACGATTTGGTCCGTAGTAGTAAAGCGAGTCAAAGGGTAAGGCCTGGCCTAAGATCCACTCCACCAGGGCATTACTGTCTAGGTCCACAATTCTAAAATCACAGGCAGCCCCTAAGCGATCGCAATAATAACGACCATGACGATTTTTCTCACAGGCCATGTGTTGATCCACACTGGGGGTAGATTTGCCATTCTTTAGGCCTGTCAACGGATCTTTTTGGGCCAAAAATCGCTTTAAATCTGACGAACAAAATCCATAGGTCAGCTCAAATTGTGTCTGTCCATACTGGTCTATGACAGGGTCAATAATGTAATTACATAGCGCCTGTACAGCTGGAATAGTTTCTTCCAGATTTTTAGGAAATGGTTCAATTGAATCTGACCATCGTCGATAGGTCTGTGTGCATGTGCAAAATTCTTCTAGAGTCAGATAGCGCCCCAAACGAATCGATCTTTGAGCTTTCATTGCAATACACTGCTAGGCTAGCCATATCTTAGCTCTACACATCGTGAGCTTTCGAGTCTTGGACGAGCACTAAACATTCAGCATCAACTTTGCTAAGCATCTCTTGAAATGCAGGTGTGTATTGGCCGTTTTCATCAACGACCCGGCGTAGAACATATTCGCCAGCTCTGGGTAAACCGCCAAACCAGAGATTTTTGCGTTGCCACACATCGCCATGTTGAGCATTTTCATCCTGGCGCAGGGTTGCATTAATAATCACCTTTGGTACAGGAATACCAAAGGTGATAGGCGTAACTTGAGCCAATTTCAAGTCATTATCCTGAAATTGAATTTTGTACCGAAATCTAGAAATTTGAGCTGCCCGTAACAACAGCCATCCTAAAAATGTGTGATGAAAGGTCCACTGAGTTGGCCCTGTTACAGGTAACGTGAGGCAATTCATTTTCTCATCCCACTCCAGGTTATACATGGTGATACAGTCATCCGGTAGGGGGTTGCCATCCATATAAAAGATGCCTTTCAACACAGTTGGGAGATTTGTGGGTTGTGTGGCTGTCATCCAAGTGGCAATATCCTCAAACTTTTGAGCGACTACGGTACTTTTCATGATTGTTAGTCCTATGACGAATCTTGCGATGAATGTTCAGTGAATAGAAGTTGTTATTGTCTGCCGTTGAAGAACAGAGATTTTACAAATGCCTATGATCTCTCGGCCAAATGTCTCGGTAGGGGGTGCATTGCCATGCGATCTTCAACATCTAGGCACATGACTCTTTATGCCTTAGCCTTAAATCCCTGCAATTCCAAATCGTTAGGAGTAACGGCAGTCACTTTTTCAAAATCCCATTGCACTTCTGTAAACTGTGCCCACTGATAGCGCTTCAAAAGGTAGATGCAGAAAATTTTGATCAGCTCAATGGATAGGGATTTACCTGGGCAAACGCGTTCATGGTCATCACCGTTCCACGATAAAAGGTCGGAAAAATCTCGTTGGGTGGAAAAGTTATCTGGGTTTTTATATCTATTGGCGTCCCGATTAGCGGTAAAGATAGAGCCAAGCAGTCGCGTACCCTTTTGGAAAGGACATTTCTGACTGCCAACTTTGACTTCCCCTGCCTCTGTTGCCAGCTGGCTGACAAAGCGTACGGGGGGATATAGCCGAGCTGTTTCTAAAATGACCTTATGGAGTAGGGTGGCCTGGCGTAGCATATCCCCTGTGATTGGTTCTGTTCCCTGCCATAGAGTATTTACTTCTTTAATGACATCCTCGCGCAGAGAATTATTTACACATAAAATACCAATTACAGATCCTAATAAAGCACTTGTACCGGCTGTACCGGCAATGTGAATCATATCAAACAGGCCATTGGCAATTTGCTCTGGAGTTAGCTGATACTGCTTCCCTATTTCTACATAGGTCGCCCATTTAGGAGATGTTTGATATCGCTGAATCAGGTGTTTGCGATGTTTAATAATGGGACCCGTCTTAAAGGCCAGCAGATAGCGACTCATAAAATTGGGTAGAGATGCTAGCGGTAAGCCTTTTATATAGCCACGGGAGGCTGTGACTTCTTCTTTGGAAAGAGATATTTGAAATACTAGATGGTGCAAGATTTTGACCATAAACCGGGGGAGATCATTGCCGATATGCAAGGTCCCCTGGCTAGATGCTTCTGATAAAAGGCTGTCGATATATTGGCCTATGTCATCCCCATGTTCAAAGGGATCAGGTAAAGCTTGTTGAAAGATGGCTCGAATTCCAGTATGTTCTTTGCCATTTGTCCCCAAGCTCAGCGGGTGATTCAGCATGTAGCTAGGAGCAAGAATTCTAATGATGCCCAGGTCATTGCTGCGTACCTGCGGCTCAATCTGCATTAGCTTTTTTACCTGGGCATGATCAGCATGCATGATGGCATGATCGACGGCAAAAAATGTGTCACCGATGTGGTTTTTACGAATGTATAGAAAATCTCGCCATGCTTTTAAGATGGTGAAACCCTCTTTGTAATAGGCCATTAAACGTAGCAGCTTGCCACGGGGGCTGTTATATCCGACTTTTTCTAGCTTTTTAGAGAGCTTGATTTGATTGTTGTGGGTTTTAAGAACTTTTTGGGTTAGTGCATTGATGTCCATGATAATTGCATTAGGTAGGGGGTATCTAGCTGATGTTCGACGATCAGTGCGCTGAGAAATTGGGCATGTGCCAGAGAGAGAATACAACTGGTGTATCTAGATATTGATGCTTTGGGGAATATTCTTGGGTAATAGATATTCGTAGGCGGGACGATTGCGATTGCGCTGGTAGATCACATCTGTGATTTCTTCTAATCGATTCTGGAAACGTTGCAAGGGGGCTTGTACTTGACTGTCTTGAAAATGTCCCTTTTCGTACTGGCCTAATTCTGTAAAATGCACGGAGCCAAGCAAGTGCAATAGCTTGAGCTGCTCTTGGGCTTGGTTTAAAGGCGGTAACAAACTCAGGTAATCTTCTTTTGTGGTCTGGTCTCCCAGATCTGGTAACTCATCATAGCCAGCGGTCGGCATCGCTGGGGTGAAGCTCATGATGTCCTTTTGGGGGAAATTCACAGCGGCGTGTTGAGCACTGGCGGTAAAAATAATCAGAGTAATGGCATCAATGAGATACGTAAGGGTTTGCAGCAGCGTTTGCAGTTGTTCGTCAGTTTCGCCAAACTCTATGACGCGACCGCCATCATAAGCAATGAGTTCCTGTGCCCAGGCTTGCAAATTAGCATCTTGCTGTACTGCAGCGTCATCGGCATAGTACAGCTTGAGATAGTCCTCTACCCAATTGTGGATGGCGTCCCAAATTAAGCTACCGTCATCACGGTAGGGGTAGATGGGTAGGCTGTTGGTGTCGTCTACACCGCGCTGTTGCAGCTGCTTGGGGAACATGGCGGAATTGAAGCCATAGGTTTGTACCCCCAGGACGGCAAATACTCGGGACGTGTCGATGGTTGCTGAGAGAATTTTGTTAACGCCACCACCGGCAGCAATCAGCTTGGCCTGGGCTTCGTTGTTGATGGCCAGCATGCCTTGGAAGTGGGGGCGCAGGAGAAGACTGAGGGGATGATTGTCGGGGAGTTGGCGGTGGGTTGCGATCGCAAATGGCCCAATGAACAAATGAGTCCGCGCCAGATGGGTAACCGCCTCATGGAAGTTCGCATCGGCAACCTGCACAATGGTCTTAGCGCAGAGCCATGCATAGGGATTTGATTTGGGCGTGTGGATGGGAAAATCATTAGGGTTTTGCCCACATTGAATGGCCACCGGACGCAGACGACGATCGCCCACATCGGCTTTCGGTACAGCAAATAGGGCTAGGGGGGCGTATAGATATTTCTGATCGGCGGGAAATGAGCCATTGATTGCCCCCTCTAGAATGGCGTAATCCGTCAGGTATACACGTCCCTCTGCATAGGCCTCTGTCAGAGAATCCGTTGCTCCCATGACGGCTTGATATTGAGCCTCTGTGATCGGCAGCCGTGCCTCAGGTTCTGTCAGTCGCTGTAGCATGACCGGATTAGGCCCAGCTACCCGCATGGATGCAAATACCTCATCCTCCTCATAGGTATAAGCGATGGCAGGTAGATCAATGGTTTGAAATAGCTCCTGAAAATCTTTGAGGTCATCCCCTTTACCTTTAGGAGAGTCCAGTATTAATTTTTGCTGTACGTTAGCTGCAAAATCTCGGAGGAAATCAGCGCTGACACTTTTGATAATATCTGTAATCAGATCTTCAATCTCTTCTACATTGATAGATAATCTGCCAAATAAGAGTCTAGGGGTATATTTTGCCCCTTGCCAGAGAATCTTCAGGCGAGAAAAACCTTTGTAATCTACCAATGTTTCCTTAACCGTTTCTATCAGAAATATTTTGACATCATCGGCTGCTCCAGATTTACCCTGATCTCCACGATTAGCAATAATGGTGTTAACGAGGAGTTCAAACCCAACCTTGGCCACTAACAACCGCCATCCAGGAGAAAACCCCTCCTCTTCTGACAGTTTGTCTACCATGGCCACAGGTGGGATATGGGTATAGTTATACTGATATTGCTGCTTTTTTTCTTGCAGATTTTGATTTTTATAGCTTGCAGTCATTATAGTCCCCCTCAAAAAATGAGTTGTTTTCTGCAAACACCCATTGATTGATGAAAGTATGGAGATCTGAAAGGTCTCCTGAGAAAAGGCTTCCAGATCTTTAAATACACTTTATTTAGCCCATATTCCGCACTTAAATTGATATATTCAAATCTTCTTGAGAAAGTCTATGTATTAAAGGCTTTCAGGTGTCAGAAGATTATTAATGTATGTAAAACAGTGGGATGTGAGATCAGATAAGGAACTCATTAAGAGCTCAAAATACTGTTTTCACTAGTGTTTATGTCAAGGATGTGAGGGTAACACACAAATGACAAGATATTCAGTAGTCAATACCTATCTAGCCAAAGTATAAGCATTCAGCTGTGATCTGTATCAAAATGTTGCAAGGTCGCAATAAAATCCCAGGTACTAACTGACCCATGGTTACCGTTCATCCCAAATAATCATGGGGGTTTAAAGAAAATGCCTCAGTTTGAGTGAAAGATAATGTCTCTACTGCTGTGAGAAGCCAAAAGATGGTTGGAGCAGTGAGTGTTGAATTAAATCCTAACGAACTACTATAAACTGAGCTGTTGGATCTGTTGTTGTAAGCGAGTCAGCCTTTGACTTAAGTCAGGATTGCGATGTGTTTGAAGAATGCGTTGGATGCGATCGCACATCAAACGATGGTGCCGTAACGTGGTTTCTCGATCAGCTTCTAAGCCATACCGTTTCTGATTAATTTGGTCTTCTGGCAAGCCATAGAAAACACCACCATCGGTGTACTGAATACTGCCCTCAAATAAATCAAAAATACGAGCGTTTCCCGTAATTGTGCCCTGAGCGTCTTGACAGCCATAAACCTGATTGACTGACAAAAGATGGCACTTACAGAGCTAAAACGATTGCCAGTCAGTGAATGTAGCGAATGATAAAAGAAGTGGGAGCCCAGCAATCTAAAATTAGATACCACTCAAATCATAGAAATGCTGTGAAAAAAACTCCCGTCTCTACGATGCCTTGAAAGCTTGGCTAGGTCAATGCGAAACTTGGGCACATCTGAGCCATTTGACGATGTGCCTTTGGCTGGTTGCCGCACTCATTCAGACAGGAGAAGTGAGCCTGACTAAGTGGGCCAAATACGTCCCTTGTCGAGGGCAATACGCCCAAAGCCGTCAGCGACGAATCCGTCGCTGGATAGGGAATTCTCGCATCAACGTCCATCGACTCTACAAGCCCATCATCCAAGCAGCCCTGGCAAACTGGGAAGACTCATGTGTGTATGTGAGCTTGGACACGACTCAGTTCTGGGATGAGTACTGTCTGATCCGCCTAGCCGTTGTCCATCGGGGGCGAGCGCTACCTCTGGCATGGCGTGTGCTTAAGCATTCGAGCGCCACCGTTGCGTTCAGTGAGTATCAAGAGATGCTGACTCATTCGGCGCGCTACCTGCCGCAAGGTGTGAATGTGATTCTGCTAGCAGACCGAGGATTTGTTCACACCGAGGCCATGAGTGCTGTGCGCCGTCTGGGCTGGCACTATCGAATTCGTCTCAAGAGCAACACTTGGCTATGGCGCTCTTCCGGGGGGTGGATACAACCCAATGCACTCCATCTTGCCAACGGTGAAGTCCGCTGCTTCCACAATGTCAAACTCCATAAGCAACAGTGGTATGGCCCTGTCCACGTCATCTTTGGACGCAACACCCTCAATGGCGAACTCTGGGTCGTTGTCAGTGATGAACCCACCACGATACAGACGTTTCGAGAATACGGTCTGCGCTTTGATATTGAAGAGCTGTTCAAGGACGAGCAGTCCAGTGGCTGGAACCTACAGAAATCTGAGATTCGCTCGGTCTGTGACCTTTCCAGGCTGTGCTTTATTCTGGCGCTGGCCACACTCTACGTCACCGCTCAAGGGGTAGTTGTTGTTGAACAAGGGAAGCGACGATGGGTCGATACCCACTGGTTTCGCGGCAACAGCTATTTTCGCATTGGGCTCGATTGGATTCAGGCCGCCCTACTCGATGGATGGCAACTGGTGACTCAGGTTATCTTCTCCTCTAACACAGACCCTGAACCCGCTATGGCCTCTCGCTGGCAACATGAAAAACGGTCCTTGCGGTTAGAATTTCAGGTCTTCACCACTCATTTCAAGCCTGACTGAACTTTTGTCAGTCAATCAGGCCATAAACATGCAAACTAAGAAACGGCTCGCTACCAGGGTTGCCCATGTGGTGAATTAGACTATGGTCAACTGCGTGAACCATGCCAGGGCTATAGTGAGCCGGTTGTAAGGTGCATAAGACTCCTTGCGTAAAGGTGTAGATGAAATGTTCTGCGGCCCCAAAGCATTGCACCGCGCCCCATTGGGTGGCTCCATGATCGTGGATAGCACTAAAATCACCAGGCATCCAGGACATCACCATGATTTCAAAATGCCCACCGTCAAAGACGAGCTGACGACCGTAGCTATCGGTGACAGGATGATTAAAATCAGCCCACGGCATCAAGTCTTGGGCTGAAATGTCAGCCTTGACGACCATGGTTTGAATGTCTTCAGGGGTAAACTCAGGTGTTTCTTGAAGCATGTAAATCAGTGTTTGCAGATTAATGGGGTAGGTGGCAATGGATATATCCGTTGACGCTGGAAAAGCAGCTTGAATCATTTCAAAAACCTCAATTAGGTCTAACAACAGAATGAAAACCTGTCGAATGTCATTATTCGACCGTGAGCGAATGCCCTCAATGCCTCAATTAAGGGCATGGTATCGAGTCGAAATTATTCAAGAATGAGAGAATTCTAAAAAGTAGCTATAGAGATTCCTGATGGAACCTGAGTGACTCCTAAGAGCTGGATAAAATGCACTGCATGATAACAACGTCATGCCAGGTGTCATTCATAAAGCCAATCTCTTTTTGAATACCAACGATGTCAAATCCGAAGCGTTGATGAAAACGAATGCTGCCTTGATTAGCCGCTAAAATTTTAGCCACAATGTGGTGATAGCCATAGTCTTTAACCTTGGCCATGAGGGCCTTTTGTAACTCGCTACCATATCCTTTGCCGGTGGCTGAAAAACTTAGATAAGTAGAGGTTTCGCAACAGAATTGGTAGCCGATGCGATCGCTATAGCGTTTGATAATGCTCCAACCGATAATACTGGACCCTGCATCAGCCACAATCAAGGCTTCACGGGGGTGCATTTTTTGGACGATTGCCTGAATATCCTGTACTGTCTGGGGTTGACCATCCATGGTGATACCGCCATGGGCAATGGCTTCATTGTAGATGGATGCGATCGCAGCATAATCTTGAGGTTGTACTGGACGAATATTCAAAACCACTGTGTCAACCTGAATGATTTTAGACATCACGCTATTCCAACCATTGTTGAGGAGTCAATTTGCGCCTCAGTGCGTTTGGCATAGCCCAGCATCCAGCTAATCAAACGATCCATCACCGGTTGCCCGGTTAACAGTTCCAAACGGGCAAAGCCACCAATATTACCGGCATTGATTTCGCTAATACGCCAGGTACCGTCGTCATCCAACAAAAAGTCATAGCCAAGGGTATGCAACCCTAGTGCCTGATACTTGCCGACAGTATGGTGGATGGCATCCACCTCATCAGTCGTCATATCCGCCAGGGTACACACCCCATCGCTGCTGACATTATTGACCCAGTGACCACTTTGGGAACAGCGTAAATAGCTGCCATAAATTTCGCCGTCTACCACCACCACACGTTTATCCCCAGCGTTGGTGCGCGATAGATATCGACAGAATTGCAGCGGTTCAGTTTGATGAGTCTGTAGCTGCACCATGACAGCCGCAAATGTAGACCATGATTGTTTCCCGGTCACAATATTGTCAACATGAAAGGTCCCATCCTCATACCAGATTTTGAAAACACCCCGCCCGCCACAGCTGTTGGCCTGTTTAGCAACGATGGGTATGACCTCAATTAGATGTCTATTAAAAAGTCAGAAATCCTAAGCCCTACAAGAAGCTTACAATCTCCATCACGCTGAAACTGAGAAAATTTATTCTTCGCTCAAATCTTCCTGAAACCCTTGCTGGATAAGCGTTATAGCACTCTACATCGTGTCGAGGTCATACCCGCAACGATGACTTGAAACCGCTCAAAAAATGCCAGCGCTGTGTTCCAGTTGTCTGTAACTATGGTTTCAGGGATATAGTCCCCAGCAATTCTCAGCAAAAACTCAGATTTCATCTGTTCTTTTTTGCCCGATGGTCGATTGACAAAACGCACCACCTTTTCCCAGGTGACTAGGGCATCTAAATACCCTATAGGAAAGGGCTTGAGGGTACGGCAAAAGACCACATCAATGTCGTGTAAGCTATGCCAGTGTTGAGCGTGATTGCCTAGCTTTAAAAATGTTTCATAGGGTAAGTCTCCGACTGATGGGGCTGTTGACACTTGCGGAAACTGGCTGGTAAACACCTGAGGTGTGGGAATGTGGTAAAAATCTAGCCTGGGATCGAGAGAAAGCCTTTGGTAAAAGGTGGGGACATCCAGCGGAGGACTGCCATATCGGGTGGGGTCGCAAATACTCAGAAGTTTCATAGATACTTGAAAGGTCTTTAGTTAAAGAACCGTATCAAGATGAAGATAGCCTTTAAGGGCTATGATCAAACCCTGAAAAATTTCGAAAATTAGCAGTTTTGCTGGACAATGCCTTGAAAATTGTAATTTTTAGTTGAGAATCAGCTCACTCTAATTTAGGTTTGCTTAGATAGCTGTCAAGTTCAGATTGTTCTTGTTAACATGCATCCTGCTAACGTTCTTTTGATCCTGGCCTTCGCAGATGGTGCACTGATGATGTTTTCCCTAAGTGGTTCGATCAATAGTTAGATGATCGAGGGAGACGTCTATGTCCAAATCATATTCCATCACAAAGTTACAGAACCATGCAACGGGTTCGACCATTTGTAGTTTGCGCCATCGTAACCCGATGGTGCGACTCAAGCTTAAGTCAGTCATGGATACATAGGTGATGGCTGTCAGATCTGCCCAAACAGGCATGATGCTCATGCCCATGCCCACCTGAATCAGGGAGATGACCCACTCTTCGTTGTTGGAAGAGTAGACAATGTTTGGCTGGATACCAGCGTCTGCAAACAATGTGTCATAAGCTCGCCAAAATTCACAATTAATGCGCTCAATGTAGGGCTGTCCATCTAAATCTCTAAGGCAAGCACTTTTAGCTTTAGCTAAGGCATGGTCATCAGATACCGCTAAAGT
This sequence comes from Leptolyngbya sp. PCC 7375, assembly GCF_000316115.1. Lineage (GTDB taxonomy): Bacteria > Cyanobacteriota > Cyanobacteriia > Phormidesmidales > Phormidesmidaceae > Leptothoe. The sequence goes on along the minus strand of NZ_JH993797.1, from coordinate 3,704,267 downwards.
GAGGGGTTGATGAAATAACAATTGAGAATTTTCATCGCTATCTTGTTCCTGTAACCAGGTGATAGCTACGTCAATTTTTCCCTGCTCTAGCCAATCTTTTATATCTTGCAAATAGCCGTTTAAAACAACCACCGTTACATTGGGATATTGCTGCCGAAATGCGCCAATAAGTTTGGCAATATGATGGCTGCGTAATGTATGTAGCGTGCCAATGCGTAATGTAGGCTGCTCTTTTAGTTGTTGTAAATCCTGCCGTGCAGCTTGATAGGCCGCCAGGATAGCTTTAGCACTTTCCTGAAATCGCTGACCTGCAGGTGTTAATAAAGTGCGCCGCCCACCTCGTTCAAATAAGGTGACATCTAATTCTTGTTCTAGTTTTTTGATGCCTGCAGAGAGAGAGGGTTGGGATACATATAACAGCTCTGAGGCTTTAGTAAAGCTCTGAACGTCTGCAATGGTTAAGAAATACCGAATCTGGTAGAGATCCATAACTATAGATACCGTCTATCGGTTCAATCAGAAAAAACGCCTTGTTGAGTTTTAGAAACCGCTTGATGATAGTTCCTGAAGTGAATGAAACGCAAGTTGTTATTAATTTGAGGCGATCATGGCACATCTGCAAAATCTTAACGAAGCAGGGGTTGCATTACAAGGATATGATCCAGTTGCATATTTTTCTAATCAGCCCGTTGAAGGCGATGCCAATGTTTCTGTCACCTATGAAGGTGCAATCTATTACTTCAGCAGTGAGGGGAATAAATTAATCTTTGAAGGATCTCCTCAACAGTATGTTCCTCAATATGGTGGCTTTTGTGCAGTTGCTGTATCCGAAGGTAAAACATTTCCCATTAATCCCCATGTCTATTCGGTAGAAGATGGTCAACTATACCTTTTCTATAATGGCAAGTTAGGCAACACAAAGCCCCAGTGGGAGGCTGATGCAGACACACGTAAAGCCAATGCCGATGAGCACTGGAAAAATGGTGATTTGACCGTAGTATACCCCACAGTAGAGTACTAGTCCGCTTTTATAAACGGAGTTGCTGAACCTCGGGTGCTGTCGGTTCAGCGGCTCTGTCTTTGTGAGCATAGTGCCCCGCTGCCTCACCTTTTTAATGGATTATGGTGCAGATGCAGCGTTTTCAGGCTCCTCCATTACCATCTCCATCGTTGTTTTCGGCTTTTTACTCTGTCCTCCGAGGCTGGCGATTAACACCCCAACAATCACAATGGCTAATGTTATAACCTGAATGGAGGAGGGACGTTCTCCATTTAACAAGAATGCATAGGTGACACCAAAAATAGGAGATAATACCGTTAAACGTCCGATGGTGCGAGAATCTAGGTTATTAACGGATGCATACCAAAGAAACTGAGCAAATACAATTACAATCAATGAATAGATTGCCATGAGAATCCACAGCTGACCACTAAAGGCATCGCCAAAGTGATCTGGGCCAAAGAGGTGTATAGCGATAAAGAAAAAGAGAATTGACGATATAAAGTTGCGTGAAAATACAACAACGGATAATGTGGCGGTTTTGGCAATCATCAAACGATTGACCAAGGAGGTCGCTGCAAATACCACTGTCGAAAGCAGAATATATAGATCACCTTGATTAACTTGGAAATTGCTAGTTTTCAGGGCAATGGTGATGACGCCAACTACAATGAGAGAAAACCCCAACCATTCGAGGTTGCGAATCTTTTTTCCCAGTAACATAGCACCGACTAAGGCAAATAAAACAGGTCCCAATCGCCCTAGTAAGACAGCATTAGTGACCGTGGTGTATTGCAAGCCGGTAAAAATCAATCCAGATAGTAGTGTGGCTAAACATCCATTCAGGATGAGTCCCGCCATGGTCATAGGCTTGAGCGCTTTGAAGTCGTTGAGAATATTGCCAAAGCCAAACCAGAAACCTACCACCAGTGAGGCACAAAAGTTGCCTACAAACAGCACATTACAGAAGGATATTGCATCAGCAATGTCGCCGCTCAAGACAGCTGCCTGGGCTATTAAAAAGGCAATCAGGGATGGACGCGATGCAGCCAGGGCACGGGAGGCCACCAGCATGATTTTGGGGTTGGCAAAGTTGGGTTGGTTAGCCGGAATTTCACTCATTACAGGAAGTTAGGATCGGTGACAGCTTAGGCAAGAGTGTACTAAATTCCATAGGGTTAGAGATGAGCTAATGCTGAACTGAGATGAAATAATGCCAGCAGTTAAGCTTATATTTTGTGAGCGATCGCAAAGGATATAGTTTGCTAAGTTTAGAGGTGTTTTAGACCATCCATACGGAGTCAATAAGCTGAGCAATGTTCAGTCTATGATCAAGACTTAGTGATTGTAGAGTGCTAACTAGACCCATGAGCCGAAAACGGATTCGCTATCAATGGTTTCAGGATATCCCCCGCAACGTAACGCGGCGTGAGTATGAGCAATACCAGTTGCGTAATTTCGCAGCCATTGCTTTGGGGGGAATGGCTGTATTGATGGCCATTGGTGGGATATCTGGACTGACTCTACAAACGTCGCGGGAACTGGCTGAGATTGATGCAATGTCGGTTGAGGATGCCGTTGCCTATGGGGGCGATCGCATCGAGCTGATCCAACTAGAGGGCTATCTGGTGACGGATGACCCTTTGGTGATGCCAGATGATGAGGCCCAGAAAGTAATTCGCGGTCGGGTGAATCTGGTGGCCAGAGCTGACACGGACTCTGATACGACAGACCCCGAGACACTTGTGCGGCGAGAAACGCTGTTTGAGTGGGAAGAGACAGCAGCGTCTGTATTGTTGTCCGATGGCGATCGTCGTATTCCCTTAGCATTTGACCTGGCTGTGTTGCCGATGGAAGATGATTCTTTTGGTTTCTCTCCTCGCACAGTTCGAGAGGGAGAGTCTTCTAGAGTTAGCCGTCCTGTTGCGATTGAATATGGTGATGAGGTTTATCCGTTGCCTTTAGAACAGTGGGGTGAGGTGGATAGTGTGTTTAAGGATTTTGAGCGAGAGACATTGCCCTATGGACAGTCGGTAGTCGTCGTTGCAAGTTTGGAGACAACGGCTGACGGTAATCGACTGATTGATCCCCTAGGTAATCGGTTACAGGTGCTGATGGGGACTGGGGAGGAGATTCGTCAGGAAGGGCAGCAGGCGCGAGTGATGTTTTTGCTGTTACCGATACCGTTAGGGTTTGCCAGCTTTAGGCTGGGAAAATCAGCGCGGCAGTTGCGGCAAAAATTTGTTGAGCGGTCTAACCAGTAAAGAGGACTGCTGCACTACTGCACGAACTAATGGGATGGTTGCCTAGTCAGTATTGATAGGCCATACTGGTTGACCTTGTAGAATAGATGTACTTTCGAATTTGGCTTTGGCCATGGTGATGATTTCAACTCAGGTTAGCGAGTTAGATCTAGACAATTTTGAGGGGCAGTTGACTCAGCTAGTTGTTTTGCCAAATATTAGTTGGTCGACCTATCGTGCCATGTTGGCAGATATGGGGGATCATCGGGCGACTCGTATTAGCTATAGTCAAGGGACTCTAACGCTTAAAATGCCTTCTAAGCTACATGAGATTATCAATCGTTTGCTGGCGCGTATTGTCACTACGTTGACGGAAGAGTTGGGATTGGATGTGGTTAATGTGGGGTCTACCACGTTAGAGCGAGAAGATTTAGAGAAAGGTGCAGAGCCAGATACAGGGTTTTATATTCAAAATGCTTCAGCCCTAGAAGGTTTGGACCCTGAAATTCCGGATGATTTGCCACCGGACTTGGTGATTGAGGTTGATATTACGAGTCCATCGACCCGACGGTTAGAGATTTATCAGGCGTTGGGTATTGCTGAGGTTTGGCGATATACGAAGCGTAAGGGTTTGACCATCTATCAGTTGCAAAATGAGGGCTATATAGAAACTGAAAATAGCCTCGTGTTTTCAGCTGTGACAGCAGTGCGGTTAAATGATTTTCTAACACAACGACAAACTCAAACTGAAAATCAGGTAATTCGGTCAGTACGTGATTGGGTGCAGGCATTCATGTAAAAGTGCTATGTCACGCTAGTTCCAGTTGATTTTAGAAACGACAACTGCTGTCAGAAACTGCGTTGATTGTTATGCTAGATAAGAACTTGGTTTGACGACACCACATTCTCCGGTTGTGAGAATCGTATTACGATGTGTCGTCGGTTTTAAGAACCATTGACTTTTTGCTATTGACGCTGTGATTAAGGGGCTGATGAAACGACTTTACGGGATTATTCTGAGCTGTGCTCTGCTAGTGGTATTAACTCTCTTTGCTCCAATCCATTCTGAGGTAGCTGCTCTAACAATAGAGCCTGTTATAACCGAGGCCAAGGCTGGGTTTCAGAAGCCTGATATAGAAGCGTTGAAGACCATGCTGACAGAGCAACAGTATGCCGTTACCCAGCAAGATGACACCGAACCGCCCTTTAGAAACGATTACTGGAACAACAAAAAGCCAGGTATCTACGTTGATGTGGTATCTGGAGAACCGCTTTTCTCGTCTCTAGATAAGTTTGCATCGGGGACAGGCTGGCCCTCATTTTTTCAACCGATTGAATCTGTCAATGTTGTTGAGCGAAAAGATCGGTCATTTTTCATGGTCCGGACTGAGGTGCGCAGTCGCCAGGCTGATTCCCATCTGGGGCATGTTTTTGAGGATGGGCCAGCACCAACGGGGCGGCGTTACTGTATTAATTCGGCGGCGCTACGCTTTATTCCATTGGTTGATCTAGACGCGGAGGGATATGGTCAGTACGTTGCCAGCTTTGAGGCTGATGATATCTAGCTGTCCATGGAGTCTAGAGACTCATGGCTAATGGTTCCATTCTGAAGAACTATCGACTTTATTTAACTCGCCAGAATTAATAGCTTTTTTAGATCAACTGTGAGATTTGGAAATGCTAAAGGCTGTATTTGATTTCCCCGGGCCTATTGACCTAATCATAACCATTGCTAGCTGCATTCTGGGATTCGTCTAGACTCAGTAACGAAAACCTCTTAAAAATGTGCATTTGCTTGTAACCAACGTCGGCTAAGACAGCTGGGGTAATCATCTAGAAGATAGGACCATTACCGATGCGGTTACTCCGCCTGCCAAGGATAACAACCAAAATAGCTTGATGATTTGAGGATTCGTTGGGTTACCCCGCAAGAAGCCTGAATGTTTGACTAGCATTGTAGTCGAGATACTTGCTGGCGAATTTGCCTTCGAGGTAAGTCTCTTCGGGAAGAATGGCTGTGATCTGGACAAGTAGACAAGAAAGCGTTTTTGGATTAAGCTTACCCTGCACACAGACAATCCTCTGCGCTAGGCTTTCAACACATTCTGCCATGCCTTTGCTGCTACTGCCTTTGCATCCATTTCGATCAAGTTCCCGTGTGCAATAATGATACGTTCAAATTCCCACGAGAGAATTTTCCCTAGCCCTTTTCTCACGATCTCTTTGTTACCCCATCCCAGCTGATATTCATGCGCGGGTTTAGGAGCGTTCCACATGTGGAATACAGCTTTCCACCAGAATTTCAATAGCAGGCCTGCTTCATGCGTATAATTGTCGCCAATGTTCTCCAATAGATCCACAAGAATTAGTGTTCGGGTTGGTTTGTGGAGAAAGGCGACTTCGTTCATAATACGTGTGCCTTGGATAACGACCTGCTCGAAATCTAACTACCTGTGCAATTCAAGTTGCTTAAGGCTAAAACCGTTGCCTTGCTTGAGATAGAGTTCTAGCTAGTCGATTTTTAGAAATCGATCACCTATTGTAGAGACCATCAGACTACCTGGGGTTTAGGCTATGGGGAACTACAAAATTAAGGTCAATATTGAAATCGTAGAAAGCGATGAGGCCATCAGTTCTGGGCCCGAAGAAATTGAGGCCGGTGTGTTTGAGTTTAATATAAGCCCAGAGGCGGCTATCAGCATTGATGCGTGTGAACAAGCCTTGTTAAGTACGAATTATCCAGCATTACGCTCAGCATTGGCACATCACCTTGAAACACTCTCTCAAAAAAAACGAAAACGGCATCAACCGCAGGGATTTGGGAAATAACTAAGAGCCCGTATCGGGTGGATGGGGAAATCGGTCGGTTTGAGTTTATGTCATATACAGCGGTTGACTCCTCTGGTAAAGAACCCTCGAACCGAGTCAACACACTATATGGATCCCTACCCGGCAAAAGCTGGTATCGCACGGTGGGCTTTAAGGAGATTGCCTACACCCATGGGAGTACAGTTGAGTCATATCGGAAAACGAGTGCTTGGCTCAATCGAATCCGTCATCAAGTGACCGGAGGAACCCCGTCAAGAACGATGCAAGACAGTAGTGAACGAGAAGGCACTCGTGTGCTCAATCACTTGACTCAGACTAGTGACGCCATCCTGAAAACCCATGGTGTCATCGACAACACACTGCCTGCGGCTGTTGTTACCTCTGCCAATGAGAGTGAATCTGTTCATCTAGCTCCAGACACTGTATCGGCTGTCATCAAGCAATGTGGCAAAACCGAGTTGATTCGCCAACAGATGACGGCCAATCCCATCTCTTATGAAGACCCACACCATAGCCTCAACATTTCGATGGATGATGTCGGGGTGAAACGTCAGAGTGACCAGCGACCAGAGAGTGTTCCCGAGACAACCACCTCACGCAAGTATGCCTATCAAACAGTGGTCCATATCGAAAATAAACTCGGTAGCTATCGCTTGAATGCCCGTGGCTTGCAGATCATGATAACGATGGTGTTGGCCTTTTTACTCCATAATGATCTCCTTCAAGGCCCTATCGTATTCTTTGCCGATGGACAGCGTAGCTTGCATGGCGCGATTCTGACCACCTTTGCTGGGGTATCAGCACTAACGCTAATCTTGGACTGGTATCATCTGCATGAGAAATGTAAACAACTGCTCAGTCTCGCCTGTCAGGGTAGACGTCTGCGCAATACACATTTGACTCACCTGGCGGCGCTGCTCTGGCATGGATTAGTCGATGCCGCTCTGGTTTACCTTGAGTTCATTGATCCAGACCATCTCAAAGACTCAGCCGCTATCGATAAACTCCAAGGCTATCTTCGTCGGAACAAACCTCATATTCCTTGTTATTGTGTGCGTAAACAGCTGAAATTGAGAAATTCCAGCAACCGAGGTGAAAAGGCCAATGATTTATTGGTCTCCTCACGACAAAAACACAATGGGATGAGTTGGTCTAAAACAGGGTCAGTCGCATTGGCAGCTTTAACAGCCCTAGTTTCGAATCAAGAGGCGACCCATTGGTTCAGGACCGGACAGCTCAATTTTAAGTTGGTACCTCATCCCGTAAAGTAATTGCACAGGTAGAAATCTAACGCCCAACGCGGATCGGGTCGGTTTCCCAAGATCCAGTCAAAACTGAGATCAGCGCGTTTCTTTTCCAGACCTGGGCAGAGAAAGGTTTCAGCGTTGGGGTAATTGGCTTGGAGGTCGGAGACATAGAGGTGGTGAAAGTTTCCGGGGGCAATAATGTAGGCGACTTCGCCGAGTTGATCAATTTCTGATTTGAGGAGTGCGTCCAATTTGCACGGGCTATGTAGCCACAGTTTGCCGTCGTTTAGCCTCACTATTGTCATACGGCTGAAGAGATCCATTCCGCCGAAGCGGATGCCATACTTAACAATGTAAATCGTGCCCGGAACATACTCATCTATTGAATAGGCCATGATGGCGATCCCCCAGTCGGTTTTTCATAGCGATGCCGAAACTCACTTGACACGTTTATGGCTTCATAGTCGTGGAGCTGAGCGGCTGTAAGAAACTTTTCAACACCACCTAAATCTCCCAACAGTCCGTTCCAGTCGGGTTGTTATGCTGCCCTATTCGTCTGCCAGTTTTGATCATATATTCTGACGATATCTATTTGCCATTTCTTCTGCCCTTTCATAAACATGTAGAGGATTGCACAACATATCTCCTGGTTCTGGCTCTAAATCACTCGTCGAAAGTAATACTCTTCCCTTTTCGATATCCATCCACACAATTATTGCTCTTACCCAGTCGCCAATTTGAAAAACCTGTTCTGGCGATTCGATCGGTAGCTGAGAGATTGTAGAGACGCTCCGTAATGTATGAAATCCTCCGATATCAACAAACACACCATATGATTTTATTAATCTAGTACTAAACTCAAGTAGATAAATTATACAAGCCATTCTAGGTAACAATTTGAGGCGGTATAACGTTCGCTGCACCGGCACTTTACGGTGGTGTACAAGCCGTTGTTCGAGCACAGCTGATGAGTGGTTGCTGTTGGTTTACTCCCTTATAAGACAGAACCCGTTTCCGAACGGATCGGAACAGATCGCGATATCTGCTCCATCAGAGAAAGACTGGCTTTCTACAAATCCTCCATACCGCTGGACAGCATCGCATGCTTGTCGAACATCTGCCGCTCCGAAATCCAAGTGAACAGGAGTCCAGTGACGGTCATAGCGGCGAATATCATTACCGGCACCGGTTGTGCCTGCTTTCTTTTCCTGAATGTGGATATCCAGGCTGCCAAGTGTGACCACCTCCCACTTTTCCGTGTACTTGATCTTATGCTCGCACCCTAGAGCGTTGGTATAGAAATCCACTGCCAGTTCCAAGTCCGCTACGTCGATGCTTACAGATACCTGATTATTCATGGGTCGTAATTCGTTATCACCATCTATAGTTATAGAAGGTGATAAACAATATAACTATAGATGGTGATAGAAGGTAATAAACTTACAGTTATGAGCAATGATGACCCGAGACATTCTGTGTTCCGAACTGAGGGTAAGCCTGCGCCTGGCGAGCTTGTTCGAGTGCACGGATTTCTAAATACATGGTCAGATGAGCTTGGTATTGAGGACTTCTCGACCCCTAAGTCTACGGAGAAATGGCTACGAGCAGCGGGATTGTGGGAAGGCGATAAGACGTTGAACAATGATGAACACCAGCGAATTCTTGCGCTCCGAGACTTGGTACGGCGCTGCGTGTTAAAGCAAGTCTCTCCCGAACTCCTTACTGGTGGTGTATTTCAGATTTCTTTCGGAATGAAGTTCGAGGAAGATTGCCCAGTTCTTGTTCCCGAAACTGACTCAGCGAGCGAGCGTGTGATTGGTCAGCTAGTTGCAATCATCTACAACAGTATGATTGACGGCACTTGGGCGCGGTTCAAATGCTGTGCGTTGCCTACATGTGGTTGGGCTTATTATGATACGACCAAGAGTCGGACTAAGCGCTGGTGTTCGATGCGAACTTGCGGATCTCGAAGCAAGGCTAGGCGATATTACGAACGGCATCGATAGTTGATTAGGTAGCTGATAGCAATTTATCCTGCGTGCTGATGTTTGGTTAGATCTTGCACCCTGCGCGATTGTTCTTCCGTGGCTTCCGAGACTTTATCACATAGCGCCAAACATTTGTACTATTGCTACGGAGGAACGTTGGAGTTCAATGGCGGCAGTAACTTTGGATCTTTGATCAACTGCTTATGCTCCGCCGTTGCAACGCAGTGTCAGCTGTCTCTATAGGGGGATTTTGGCAATTCGGTTAATCCATTCTTCAGCTGTGCTTACTGACCAAATTAGAATCAGTTCCTCGATCACAGTTTCTAAAGCTGTCTTCCTAGAAACAATTAGCACGCCTGAACTCTGATTACTGACTATGAACTCTGCAAATTCAGTCGGCATTGTTCTGCGGTCATGAGTCACTAAAATACGCTGCTGTCTGGCTGATAACGCCAACACCTCTGAATCTTGTAATCCCTCTAAATTCACTTCAGTAGCGGTTTGAAAGTTGATGTTAGGCTGTCGGCGGATAACTCCTGTCACAATCGCTTGATTTAAATCGGCATCAGCCTGAAATTGAACGCTTGCCATTATATTTGCCGTGCTGATTCCTTTGCGGCAATTAACTTTTGATGTAAAGCAGGAGCATCGAGCTGTAAGGGTTGTGGCATGGCATCAAATGCCTGCTCTTCTGAGATTAGGTAAGCATCAATATCAGATCGATTAGCCAAGTAAAAAGTAATTGCTCCGTATACCTGTTCCAGGTCAAGCAAAGGATATGATTGAGCAATGCTTTCAGGAAGTAAACCTTTGTGGAAAGCATAAACAATAGAATCCAAAGAAATTCGGGTACCAATGACCCAATATCCTTGTTCTTTAAACTCTACATATGGTTTTGTGGCAAAGGCTGTCATGATATCGACCTGAAGGAATATACCTCCTAAATTATATCAAGTACATAGAAACTAGCATCGATAGCACAAGCCTCACTCTATAGGGTCTATATTTGATTGTTCCGAGTCCGAAATGGCATATTCCTTATATTTGACAACAAATTCTCTCGCATCGTTTAAGGTTTCTGGGTAAGGCTCAGTATCTTGATGTTCAGAACCTGTCCGTATTTTCTGAAATCTAAAACCGTGCTCAAAAAGAAAACGGATTTTCTCCCACTGCTTGGTGTCTCTATTCTTGGGTGGTTTAAAGTGTCGCCCTAAATTGTAAGCTGAACGACCACATTGAGGTCATGGCAATTCTTGAACATTGCTTCCCAATTTATACTCACGCTTAAATGATTTGCGACACTCAAAGCAAGCGAATGAAATTTTATATGAACTACCCATAGCCTAAGGTCGCGAATGTTTTCTGAGTCAGCCAGCTAACGTTCCCGCTCACCGGACACAGACTGCATCTATTTTTTTAGGCTCAATAGCTGTTTTAGGGAGGTTGCTAAATTCAAGATGAGCAGAGTAGTGTCATGGAATAAAGCCCCCGGTCAGCCTACCTATGCTAACGCTTTCCAAGTTAATCGATGAGGACAAATGCTACGAGACTATTCGCACGATGCGTTGGCCCGATGGTGTTTGCTGCACTGATTGTGGAGCGAAAAACATTACCAAACGAGGGAAGCATGCAACCTATTCAGCGCGGCAACGCTATATCTGTGGCGAGTGTGGTCGCCACTTTGATGACTTAACCGACACCATCTTTGCGGGTCGTCATCAACCGTTAAAAACCTGGATAGCATGCTTATATTTGATGGGTCTCAATGTCTCCAATCAACAAATTGCCGACGAGTTGAGTCTGCACAAAGATGACGTGCATCAGATGACGAGTGAGTTACGCCAAGCGGTGGCCGACAAGCGCCCAGAAGTCCAGTTATCAGGGACGGTGGAGTTTGATGAAGTCTATGTGACAGCCGGTCATAAGGGGCAACCAGAGCAGGTTAAAAAAAAGGGCGCAAGGGACGCAGACGTAAACTCAAAGGGCTTCGGGGGCGCGGTACGCTCGAAACGGAAAAACCGCCGATCTTCGGGATGATTCAGCGAGGTGGAGAAGTGGTGATTAAAATGCTGGCAAATGTTCAACAACAAACCATCAAGCCCATCATTCAGTCCATGGTGAAACCGGGCACCCTCATCTATACCGACGAGTATGACATCTATGCTCGTTTAGAAACTTGGGGCTATGCTCACAAGAGTGTTTGCCACAGTGCCGGAGAATATGCCCGAGATGACGATGGAGATGGCTTCTGTGAAGTCCATGTCAATACGATGGAAGGTTTCTGGTCATTGCTGCGGTCATGGTTGAGACCTCATCGAGGGATCTCACAAGAAAAATTACCGATCTATTTGGGGTTCTTTGAATTTGTGCATTGTGCATGGGTATGACCTCGGCACGATGTAGAGTGCTATAATGCTTATCCAGCAAGGGTTTCAGAAAGATTTGAACAAAGAATCAATTTTCTCAATTTCAGCGTGATGGAGATTGTAAGCTTCTTGTAGGGCTTAGAATTTCTGACTTTTTAATAGACATCTAATTGAGGTCATACCCTTGTGCATAATGCTAGAAAAAGAGGGAAAGCCTTGCTGGGTAGTCTATTGAGCACCTTGCTTGTCTAACTCCCTGAAACGCCGATTGAGCCTTTTTTTAATGCCAACTTGAAGGTGTTCCGGTGCAGCGGGGTTTATGTTATGTCGCGATAACCAGCTAAAAGCAGGAAGACAAAATTAGACTCAAGATGAACTTCAGTGGCAGAATTATGCAATTGCTTGCTGCTGCTGCTGTATGAACGATAAACCTACAGTTAGAGCTTGTAGGCGATCATCCATCCAATGATCATTTGGAATAAGTTTGTTAATTCCCAGCGTTTCTAGCCGACGTTTAACTTTACCCGTTGCCCCTACGACAAGTACCTCTCGACCCTCTTCGGTGGCTTCTTGAATGGCGTTTTCGATGGCTAAAGAAGAAGTGACGCCTAAAACCGGAACTTCTCCGAGGTCAACAATGAGTACGTCATAGGAGTCAATTGCATCATGCTCTCGGGAAATAGCCTTGGCTACGCCAAAAATCATCGGTCCACTGAGATGGAACAGTAGCACCCGACCATTGGCTGAATCTAACACCTGCTGTTCTTCCGGTGTCATCACAATTTGGTCATCCGCATCCGTAATCGCTTTGACCGATTCAGATTGCATTTCATCTAGACGGGCAATGGTCAGAATATTGGCAATAAACACACCCACGCCCACTGCTACCATCAAATCAACAAAGACCGTCAGTGCCACGACGCTATAAACAATTCCAGCTGCCTTCCAAGAAATCCGATGAACTCGTTTCAGAAAACCCCAGTCGATGATATCGATGCCCACCTTTAAGACAATGCCGGCCAACACTGCTAATGGAATTCCTGATGTCAAGGGAGCCGCCCACAGCACGACTACAAATAAAATTAGGGCACGGCTAAGGCCAGATAGCGCTGTACGACCTCCCCCTTGAATATTCACGACCGTAGCTGTCGTAGCTCCTGAACCTGCAATTCCACCACAAAGGCCGGTAATGATGTTAGCAATTCCCTGACCAATCAATTCTTTATTGGACTTGTGCTGAGACCGGGTCAAACTATCAGAAACCAAGCAGGTTAATAGACAGTCAATGGAGCCAACCATGCCGAGTATCATGGCATTGACAAATATGAGCCTTAAATTACCAGGGGTAAACGTCGGCAGTTGCAAGGTTGGTAAACCTGGTGTGATTTCTCCAATTGTGGCAATGGTGCGAATATCGATATCCCGCAAAAGCGTCAATGATACTAGCGTTCCGATTACCAAAGCCACCAGTTGAGGGGGTACTACTTTCTTGAGATTGTTGGGATATAAAAACAAAATCACTAAGGTCAGAATGCCTAAGGCTGTTTCCCAGGGATTTAAATTGGCGATTAGAGTAGGCAAATTGTTAATCACGCCAATGACCCCACCTTTGGGGGTTGCTTGACCGAGAAAGGGCGCAGTTTGCATAAAGATTAAAATCACGCCAATGCCAGTCATAAATCCTGAAATGACGTTGTAAGGCAGCATCGTAATGTATCGCCCTAGCTTCAGCAGCCCAAAGCCAATCTGAAACACTCCCGCCAGCATGACCACGGTAAACGCCATGGCCAGGCCGTTTTCAGGATCGCTGGCCGTGGTTTCAGCAATGACCGCAGTAATAATCACCGTCATTGGCCCCGTTGGCTCAGAAATCAGGCTGGGGGTACCGCCAAATAAGGCAGCAAAAAATCCGACTAAAATAGCCCCCCATAACCCTGCAGAAGCCCCAGCACCAGAGGCAATACCCAGTGCTAATGCCAAGGGTAGAGCAACTACTGCAGCTGTCAGACCGCCTAAAACATCGCCTCTAACATTATTGAACTTGATACGATTCGTGATTGGCATAGGTTGCTTTTGGATGAAAACAGGGCGAGTTTGACCTAAACCGAGTGGGACTGAAACCCGCAAAACAGCTGCGTGTCTGCAACATTCAGATGAAGTTTAGCTATTTCATCATCTCCCGTTTTGGCCAAGGTCACAATGCGCAAGTTGCTGACGCTAGCTTTTTCTAAATGCTGGAAATGAATGGTTAATGAATGATTAACGAGTCAATGGGCATGTCAATTAATTTTCTCGCTGGGTAGAACCATCAGCCTGGACGAGAGAATTAGGCATGCAATTTCTGTACTGAAGCGCTTGTGTGTTGAAATTTATGTCCTTTAGTACTAGTGGGTCATTTCGTATGAACATAGCCATTTTTGAACGGGCTACTTACTCTGGCAGTAGTGAATTGAGCAATTTGGTAATGGCCATATTCGAGGCAAATGACCCACCAGTTGTTAGACCACACCAAAGTAAGCAGTGAACATAACTCGTTATTAGATCTACTTTTTCAGTCTATCTACCCTTATCGGCATACTATAACTGCGAACTTGCAGTCTATCTACCCTTATCGGCGTAATATACTACGAGTTATCCATGTAGTACGTCCATCTTGGGCAGATATATGGACAGTGTCAGTATAGTTACCTTTCCCAGTCCAAGGGCAACTGATAGCAGTGAGAACAATGACACGTTGGTTTTGCAACATTTGTTCCGCAAGAGAGACGCTTCATGACTGACTCTTCTCGGCTTTCGTAAGTAGAGTTGTTTGAGTAGAGTCGACAACAACTTTCCTATGACGCTTTCTCAAAAAACAACAAATGTTGCTGGGGCAATCGCTCATCTGTTTTTATCCAGGTGAGTCCCACCGCAGCCATTTCTTTTTTGACTTGGTTTTCGCTCATCTTGTGTAGGCGCTTGATCATAATTAACGGATTCTCTGCCCGATATTCTGCCAGCACCACACGACCGCCAGGCCTCAACCCGTCTACTACCCCTGTCATCACCTCCCGAGGTGATGCAAACTCATGGTATGCATCCACCATTAGCACCAGGTCTACCTGTTCTGATGGCAAATGAGGATTATCTTCTTCTGCCTGAATTGTTTGCACATTAGTAAGGCCCTGTTCATCGCCAGCTGCTTCTAACCGCTGAATCATCTCTGGCTGTAGGTCTACTGCCAAGACCTGCCCATCAGGCACTTTGCGAGCCATGCGAAAGCTTATATAGCCGGTGCCTGCACCGATATCGGCCACTGTATCCGTTGGACTCAGAGCCAGGGCATCCACGGCCATATCAGGTTGCTCATCCGTTTCGCGGCTGGAACGTTCTAGCCAGGAAGCTCCCCGATGCCCCATGACCTGGGAAATTTCGCGCCCCATGTAGACTTTGCCGATGCCGTCGCTGCTGGGCTGTTTGTAGCTGTAAATGCTATTGACGGTGCCGATATCAGCCTGGGTGCAGCCCAGACAGACGATTGCAATTAATAAAGGAATCAGACGACGTAGCAATACGAGCACCATAGCAATTGGTAAAAAACAATGTAGGGGCGTTCCATGGAACGCCCCTACATTGTGATGTAATGCCCGTATTAATGGGTATTTTGGTTTTTTATCGCTTCGCCTTAGCCCTTTTCGCTTCCAGGTTAAACAATACTTGCAGGGTTTCCATGGCCTGCTTGCGGGACTCAGCATCTTCCTGCGCCCGTAGCTGGGTCATGGGGTCATGCAGAATCTTGTTGACAATGCCACGGGATAGGGCCTCAACTACACTGCGGTGCTTGTCAGAGAAGTCTGCACCCAGACGAGATAGGGCTTTTTCTAGCTCTTGCTCGCGGATAGCTTCTACCTTAGTGCGTAGACTGCTGATGGTGGAGACCGTATCCAGGGAACCAAACCACTTGATGAATTGTGCTAGCTCCTGCTCCAGAATACCTTCGGCTTCTTGAGCCATTTTGCGACGGCTTTCCTGGTTCTTGGCAACGACTTCCTTGAGGTCATCAACGGTGTAAGCCTTCACGTCATCGAGTTCCTCTACGTTCTTATGAACATTACGGGGAACAGAGATGTCAAAAAGGCTTAAAGGACGACCGGCCAAGCAAGGCTTAACGTTGTCATGATGCAGCACAGGCTCTTCTGAGGACGTGCAGGTAAAGACGACATCAGCTTTGGTGACAGCGGCTTCCATGATGTCCATGGTGCCGGTCTTGATGTTCACATGGCTGTATTCAGCGGCTAGATCATCGGCTCGCTTGATGCTGCGGTTAAGCAAGGTGATGTTTACAGCTCGCTTAGAGACTAGGTGTTTCACTAGCAGGCGACCCATTTTGCCTGCGCCGATGATGGTGATATGGCAATTGGTAAAGTCAGGCACCTTCATCTGAGCGAGCTCAGCAGCAGCAGAACTTACAGAAACTGCCCCTGTACCAATGCTAGTCTCGGTACGTACTCGCTTACCAGTTTTAATGGCATCTTTAAACAGGCGGCTTAAAATGCGACCTACGCCCTTGTACTTCTGGCTTTCTGCTAGGGCGTGTTTCACCTGAGCTAAAATCTGGCCTTCACCCAGTACCAAACTATCTAGACCGGAGGAAACGCGTAGCAGATGCATGATGGCATCTTGCTGAACCAGAATGAAGAGGTGGGGGCGCAGGTCCTCGATGGATAAATCACCATATTCAGCTAGAAACTGAGTGACTTCGCGAATGCCGTTTTCAGTGTCGCTTAAGACTATGTGGAGTTCTAGACGATTACAGGTGCTGAGGATGGAAACTTCTTTGACGTGAGGATAGCTGGTGAGTCTTGCGATCGCATCTTCAACCTTAGGTGTGGGAATACTGAGCTTTTCCCGAACCTCGACTGGTGCAGTCTTATGGCTAAGGCCAATAACGGCAATATTCATTCTTCCTCCAAAAAAG
This sequence comes from Leptolyngbya sp. PCC 7375, assembly GCF_000316115.1. GTDB lineage: Bacteria > Cyanobacteriota > Cyanobacteriia > Phormidesmidales > Phormidesmidaceae > Leptothoe. The sequence goes on along the minus strand of NZ_JH993797.1, from coordinate 3,687,637 downwards.
ATCCTTTATTAAATGCCCGATGTGCCGGACGATCGCAGTAAAAGTAAATGTCTTCAACAGTCATGAAATAAGCGCTTTAGCGATACCGTGCTAAATGCGCTACCTATTGAAACTAGAGAAAAACGGACCCCCAACTCAAGGTTTCTCAACAAAAGTCCATCATTTGGTGCTAACCGTTACCAAACGACACACAGACACAAGAACACTCTAGCCATTTGTCAACAGCTAGAGTGTTTTTTAAATATGTAAGGTGCGTGGCAACGCACCTTACCCATGGGTGACTTAAGACCTAAAACTACTTCAGGGAAACGTAGCTGGGGTTTTCAGCCATGTGAATGGTGTCCACGAAGCGAGCAGTCTTGGACTGGTTGGAAATTACCAGAGTCTGAGTCCGAGCGCCGCCCTTGAAGAAGCGAACGCCATTCATCAATAGACCAGGCGTAATACCACAGCCAGCAAATAGGACAGTCTCACCGCAGGCTAGCTCTTCAGCGCTGTAAATCTTATCGGGGTCAGTGATACCCATTTCATTCAGTCGAGCCAGGTTAGCTTCCTTGCTCTCACCGATGAGGCCGGTCTTAACAATTTCAGGATCGTAGATTAGCTGACCCTGGAAGTGACCGCCCAAGCAGCGCATGGCAGCAGCGGAAATTACACCCTCAGGAGCTGCGCCAATACCCATCAGAGCATGGGTGTTAGTACCGGAGAAACCACAGGAGATAGCAGCAGATACGTCACCGTCGCTAATGAGGCGAACGCGAGCACCCGCATCACGGATTTCCTTAATCAGGTCGTCGTGACGTGAACGCTTCATCACCACAACGACAAGCTCGTCGATGGCGCGGTCCAGGCACTCAGACAAAATCTTCAGGTTCTCAGTGGCAGACTTGGTGATGTCTACCTTGCCCTTAGCAGCTGGGGGGGCAGCTAGCTTGTTCATGTAGAAGTCAGGTGCTGCAAACAGACCGCCCTTCTCAGAAATCGCCAATACAGCCATGGAACCGGGCTGACCATAGGCACAAAGGTTAGTACCTTCGCAAGGGTCAACGGCAATGTCGATTTCGATTAGCTCGTCAGGGTTGCAAACCTCATCAGCATTGGGCTGGGTACAAACACCCACTTCCTCGCCGATGTAAAGCATGGGAGCATCGTCGCGCTCACCTTCACCAATCACGATCTTGCCGCGCATGTGAATTCTATTCATGCGCTCACGCATGGCTTCTACAGCCACCTCGTCAGCGATATCCTTTTCACCCTTCCCCATCCAACGAGCAGATGCGATCGCAGCCTGCTCAACAACTTCAATAATTTCTAATCCGAGGGTACTTTCCACTGCGTATTTCCTCCAAACTGCCTGCTGTTATTAAGGCGGCACTGCTGATTGTCGGCGCATCTGTGGCGGGCACTGATAGCCCATCCTCCAGAATCGTTCCTAGAACCACCAGTGGCATTAAGACTATATGAGCGCCTTTGATAGCTTCAGAATATCAGACCGAGGGGGCACCTTTCTTACTGTCTAGACCACTCCAAACGGTTGATTCAAGCTCCCTGCACACAATGGATGGAATACAAAAATGGTTTAAGTCTCCGCTATCAAAGAGCCTGAAGCCTTAGCTCATCAGAGGTTGGGAATAAGCATTTGTACTTATGCCTTGCGCCATGATTTTGGCCCCATGTCCGAATTCAGCTGTCAAAAAAATATTCATGTGACGTATTAAGTTGCCTTGATACCAGAAAAACAGCTGACGATGCTAGTCTATTGAAACTAGCGGCGAACGCAGGCAGCACTTATGGAATGGCACGTCACGGATGCAAGGAGCTTACGCATAATCGATCAGGAAATTGGTCAGCATACATTTGCTCCAGCCGAATATGAGATAGTGCGTCGAGTGATTTACGCTACAGCAGACTATGAATATAAGGATTTAATTCAATTTTCTGATCAGGCCCTCCCATCTGGAGCTGCTGCTTTGGCAGCGCGTACTACAGTCGTTGTCGATGGTCCCATGGCTCAGGCTGGCATTACCCCCAGACTGCAAAATACATTTTCCAATCCGGTGTACTCTGCTATGGATGCCATTACGCGACCTCAGAAAGATCAGTCTCGGGCCGCTTGGGGCATTGAAACCCTGGCAAAGCGTTATCCAGAGGCAATTTTTGTGATTGGCCATTCTCAACCAGCCCTGGATAGTCTGGTGCAGCTGATTGAAACCGATGTGATTCGTCCTGCTTTGGTGATTGCTACCCCTGCGGGGTTCTTGGAAGCAGAGGTGACTAAATCTCGGTTAAAAGACAGCTTGATGCCAAGCATCTGTATTAGTGGCCGTAAGGGCAGCACCGTCGTCGCTGTGGCCATTGTGAATGGGCTGATTGATTTGGCTTGGAAGGCCTATGGTGGCAAGCAACGGGGATAATTGGTGGTTGAACGGGCAATGCTGGACGGTGGGCAATGCCCACCCTACCCCTACCTGACTGGACGGTGGGCAATGCCCACCCTACCCCTACCTGACCAAAACCTCCATCCGTTCGGCGATCAATGCATAAAACGGATCGCTGCTGGCCATGCCCATCATTTGCAGAATGGGATTGATGGGGGGACCCTGGTTGGCAATGACTTCAGGTTGACTGAAGCCTTTGACTGACTCGAAGTAGCTTTTGACTAGGGCAATGTGGCGAGCGTCACTGCTGTCGCGCCAGGCTGAGATCGCTTTTTGGTAAAACATCCGATTAGAAAAGCTGACAATGGCGATGCCACCGGGCTTGAGGACGCGATAGATTTCAGCGAAAACAGTTTCAGGCTGTTGCAGATACTGCACGGATACGGTGTTGAGTACGGCGTCAAAGGTGCAATCCTTAAAAGGCAGCGTCTGATTGTCGTTTAAATCCTGGACAAAGTAATGATCGAGTCTGGGATTTTTGGCCAGTTCCTCGGCATTCATGCCGTGGCCTTCTACCTGCGCAAATTGCATATCCGATGGCAGATGTGATACCCAACTGCTCATCATGTCTAGAATGCAGCTGTTCGGGGTGAGTCGTTCCTGATATAACTCAGTCAGCTGCTCAATAAACCGTTCGTCCACATGGGTTACAAAACGGGGGTGTTCGTAGAACAAAGTATCGTTAGATTCGTCAAGTTTCTGACGCTGACTAGCGGCAAGCATAAATGTGAAGTCGTATTCGAACAGCAGGCCAAACTACACCCAGCTCTAAACGTTGCTTTTGTGGCAATGATAATAGGGTGCTGGATGTGGTTACATTTATTTTCTAACCTACTTCCGGGTTTCTATGGATTCTTTACCGCTACTGCTGTTGATCTTTGTGCTGGGCCTGGCCACGTTGGTTAAAGCCTCTGATTTTTTTACTGATGCTGCTGAAAAACTGGGTCTTGCCATGGGGTTACCCCCCTTTATTGTGGGCGTGACCATTGTCTCCATGGGGACGTCGCTACCGGAATTATTGTCCTCACTGTTTGGCATCTTTCAAGGGGCGGCGGAAGTCGTGGCAAGTAACGTTATTGGTTCTAACATTGCCAATATTTGCTTGGTGGTTGGTACGGCGGCCATCATGAGTACTAAAATCTTGCGGGTCATGTATAACCTGATCAGCGTTGATCTGCCGTTGTTTGTGGGCTCAGCGTTTCTGTGCTCCTTGATGGCCTCATCAGATCAGACGTTTACCCGTGGAGAAGCGCTGATTCTTGTCATTGGCTACATTGTCTATCTGTTTTACATTCTCAAGAGTAGTGATGAAGCTGCTGATGGTTCTACCCAGGAGGCTGTGGATCCATCTGCCCCAGCCTTTACGACAGCTCAGTCGATGAGGGAGGTGCTGATCCTGGTGCTCAGCGGAATTTTTATATTTCTAGGGGCCAACTATACGATTGACTCGTTGATTCAAATCTCTGATCGTCTCAATATTGGCAGAGATATTATTGCCATTAGTGCTGTTGCCCTGGGAACATCATTGCCTGAGCTGATGGTAACCATTAATGCCGCCCTTAAGGGTAAGGCAGAGTTAGCGGTTGGTAATGTGATTGGGTCCAACATTTTCAACATTTTTGTAGTCATGGGTATTCCTGGGTTAATTCGGCCACTGCCGGTATCAGATGCGATTCTTACCCATAGTGTGCCAACGTTATTGGCGGCCTCATTGTTGATGTTTTTTATTGTTCAAGACAACAAGATCACCATTTGGGAAGGGTGGTTATTTATCATGTTGTACATCTGGTTTATGGGCACCACATTCCAGGTGATCTAGGCCAGGTGATCTAGGCCAGGTGATCTAGGCCAGGTGATCTAGGCGGGCTCGATAGAGACTGGCGGTTTGGGAGGCTTTGTCTAAGATCTTGTCTAAGATAAAGTAAGACCGCTTCGATCTATCTGCTTCGATCTATCTAATGCACTATGGCGACTCTGCAAGACCGGCCTCAGCAAAAGGCTACCCCACGACAATCTGCGAGAGCCTCTTGGACATGGGGGCTGATTGCGATCGCACTTTTTCTCAGCATTGATATCCTCACCTACTTTGCGGCAGAAGGTCTGTGGTTTCGCTCAGTTAACTATCTGGATGCGTTTTGGCTGAGGCTACGCACCCAGGTGGTGTTGGGCACAATGACGTTTTTAGGCAGCTTGTTATTTGCCGGTCTAAATCTCTGGCGAGCCCGGCAGCTGAGTTTTGATGACTATTGCATTGTTCCCAGTGCTGAAAATCGGCGCAGAGGCATTGGTTTAGGGCGGCTACTGCCCCTGGCCATGGGGTTGGCGCTGCTGCTTTCAGTTTCTTTGCTTTATCACGGACAGCTAGCCCTGACCCGCTGGCATTCCATTGCGGCTGAACCACTGCCCACCTTGCCCCTGTGGCTCAATGTGGATACCGGCTGGCGGATTGTACAGCAGCTTATGGCTCAACCCTGGCAGTTGGGGCCGCTGATGGTCATGATGCTGGGTGTGATGATTTATCCAGGGGTGGGAAGTGCGATCGCAACTTTGCTCCTCAGCCTTAGCTTTAGTTTGGTCCTGTCCTCTAAGTGGTCACGGGTACTGCCAGCCCTTAACCCCACTAGCTTTGCACAACCTGATCCACTGTTCAATCACGACATTAGCTTTTACATTTTTCGCCTGCCTGTTCTAGAGTTGGCAGAATTCTGGCTGTCTGGCCTGTTTTTGTTTACGTTAGTGGCGGTTGCCCTGATTTACTTGCTAGCAGGCAAAAGTCTCAGTCAGGGACGATTTCTGGGTTTCTCTGCCCCACAACAGCGGCACCTGTATCTCTTGACAGGTCTACTGCTGTTAACCACCAGCATTGACCATTGGCTGAATCGGTATGAGCTGCTTTACTCTCGCCAGGGGGTGACCTACGGCGCTAGCTACACCGATGTCATGGTGGATTTGCCAGTACAGACAGCCCTGAGCATCATTACCCTGAGTTTGGTAGTCATCGCATTTAGTAGATATCTCTTTGGTTTTACTAAACATCGATCCAGGTTGAGAGTCCCCTCCTTTGCAATTCTGATTGCGACGTATTTAACGGTTGCTCTAATTGGTGAAACCCTTGCTCCCTGGTTAGTGCAACGCTTGATGGTGCAGCCCAATGAATTTCAGCGAGAGCGTCCCTATATTGAGCGCTCCATTGCGTTTACCCGTGATGCGTTTAACCTTAGCGATATTCAAGAAGAGAGTTTTAATCCTCAAAATAATCTCACAGTCGAAAAGCTAAACAATAACGATCTGACGGTGCGAAATATCCGAGTTTGGGATACGCGCCCCCTGCTTGAAAGTAACCGGCAGTTGCAACAGATTCGCTTGTACTATGAATTTTTCGATGCTGATGTAGATCGCTATACCCTGACCAAGAGTGACGGCACCACCGAACGTCGTCAGGTGCTGATCTCTGCCCGTGAGCTCAATTACGAGCAATTAGAAGATACGGCTCAAACTTGGGTGAACAAACACCTCAGCTATACCCATGGCTATGGCTTCACCATGAGCCCGGTGAATACGGCAGCCATTGGCGGTCTGCCAGATTACTTTATTAAAGACATTGCCCATGTGCCCAGTAATGCAGATGTTGACCGCAGCATCCCCATTGGACAACCACGAATTTACTTTGGCGAATTAACTAACAACTATGTCATGACCGGTACTCGGGTCCCTGAACTGGACTATCCAGGAGAAAATGACAATGTTTATACCATCTATGCCGGTACCAGTGGCATCTCGCTGGGGGCTTGGTGGCAGCGATTGCTGTATTCCAAGCATCTCAGCGACTGGCAAATGTTGTTTACCAACGATTTTACCGCCGATACAAAACTGTTGTTTCGGCGTAATATTCAAGAGCGTGTAAAAGAAATTGCACCGTTTCTGCAATTTGATGGTGATCCCTATCTGGTGGTGGCCGATGCTAATGCCCAGGCCGCCTCTGATACCTCTAATCCGATCGATCCCGAGGGTAGCTATCTCTATTGGATCATCGATGCCTATACCACTAGCGATCGCTATCCCTATTCAGACCCCGGTGGCCAACCGTTTAACTATATTCGAAACTCCATCAAGGTGGTGGTGGATGCCTTTAATGGCTCGGTCTCGTTTTACATCGCTGATGCCACTGACCCCATTATTCAAACCTGGGCTGAATTATTTCCCAAAATGCTTCAGCCTTTAGCATCAATGCCTCCGGCGTTGGTCGCTCACATTCGCTATCCCGAAGACTATTCCCTGGTGCAGTCAGATCAGCTGTTGGTCTATCACATGACCAACCCACGTATTTTTTATAACCGCGAAGATACATGGCGAGCTCCGAATGAAATCTATGCCAATGAATCTCAGGTGGTAGAACCCTACTATTTGATTATGAAACTGCCCAAGGAAGAGGAAGAAGAATTTGTTCTGCTCCGGCCATTTACCCCATCGCAGCGGAACAACCTGATCGCGTGGCTCGCATCGCGTTCCGACGGCAATCAGTATGGTCGGATGTTGCTCTACCGCTTTCCTAAGCAGGAACTGGTGTATGGCCCTGAGCAAATCGAAGCCCGGATTAATCAAGATCCAGAGATCTCTCAGCGGATCTCCCTATGGAATACCCAAGGCTCACGCGCCAATCAAGGAAATCTACTGGTCATTCCCATCGAAGAATCATTGCTGTATGTAGAGCCGTTATATCTGGAAGCTGAACAAAACCGGTTACCGATTTTGGCCCGTGTGATTGTGGCGTATCAAAATCGTATTGCCATGGCAGAAACCCTGGAGCAATCTTTGCAGGCAATCTTTAATCCTCAACGTTCAGGGGGCTCGACTATTTTACGAGACTTAAATGCCGAGCTTTTGAACTAGGACCCCGATGGCAGAAATTTGGCAGCCTATGGTATCCGCTCATCGACTCATCCACCCATCGACTCATCCACCCATCCACATTTGATAATGGACAAACTGACGCCATAGAGTACTCGTGATCTATCAAGTTTTGGCCGTGTTAACAGTTCAAGTAACCTTTAACAAAGTCAATCCAATCAATAGAGGTTATCTATCGTTTTTGGAGAAATTTGCCTTAACCATTCAGGCTCCTATAAGGAAAGTGCGATATATACAGTTTTGGAGGTTGTCAATCATAGAATGGTAAAGGTGAAAACTATCAATTGTGATTTTGCCGGATGTTGCTCGACCCTCATGTAAGCGTGCTTAAGGCTCCTTTATTTTTGATATGCATTCTCGACAGAGCCTCATCGAAATCTTTTCAACCTTTATTGAATTTCGGTCAGATCGCTTTAATCGTTGGGTAGTAGATCCTAGATTGCGGAGAAATTTTGAGCATCACCAAGATCAGTTGGCCAATACGGAGCCTTCAGAAGATTTTTGGTCACTTTATTGGCATTCACGTTGGAAAAAGCAGCCAGATGATATTGCGCTTGGGCATCTAGCGGCCTATTTGCAGGAGGCCTGGTACTGGTCTGCTCAGCGGTCAATGCGCATGCTCAGCCGCACCTCGTATCGATTGTCTGACTGTTTTCAGCTGGCCAATATAGATCTAGTGAAAGTTTTAGCAGGGTATGATCCCCGACGCGGTGCCAGCTTAAAGGGGTATGCCAGAATTGTTTATGCTTCTTTGATTAGGGATACGCTACGCCAGCGTCAAGAAGTGGATATTTGTACCGTGTGGACGCTTTTGCGGCGGGTGAGTAAACAGCGCATGGTAGAGGCATTATGCCATGCCGGATTATCACCTACGGCGATTGCTCAGTATCGGTTAGCCTGGGTTTGCTATAAAACCCTCTATGGCGCTGCCAAAGCCCATAATCGTAAATTGCGAGCACCGGATCGGGAGCAGTGGATTGCGATCGCAACCCTTTACAACACCGAACGGGTCATGCAGCTATCTGAACCAGGGGCTGTCCTGACACCAGCAGACCTGGAGCAACGGTTGACCCAATGTGCTGCCTGGGTGCGGGAATACATGTACCCGACCGTCCAATCATTGAATGTCCCCAGCCCTAATCGAGAGGTGGGTGAACTCCAAGATGAGCTTTCGGACTCACTGCAGTCATCCCTGATTAACGCCATTATTGACCTAGAAGATGGTCAGCAGCGCCAGATGCAGCAGGCTCAAATCAACACAGTTCTGATCGCCGCTATCGGTAAATTGGCCCCAGATAACCAGGCGATGCTGCATCTGTACTATGGTGACAATTTAACCCAAGTGCAAATTGCTCAGCAGCTAGATATCAAGCAATACACGGTGTCCAGGCGTTTGACTCGCACCCGCGAAAGCTTATTGCGGGCATTGATAGCCTGGGCCAAAACCATGCATATTTCTCCTTCGCCAGACCTAATCACCCACATGAGTGTTGCCCTGGAAGAATGGCTGACGGTTCACCACCGCAATCAGTCTTAGATTACTAAATTAATAACCAACCGTTGCCAGCGATGGAGTTGCTCGCATGAGTCTCACATTTGCCCAGCCTACCGAATGGTGGCTAGAAATCCCACCCCATATCCAAACCCAATGCTGGCAAGCCAGTGAGACCTTAGTCACGCCTGGTCGTCGTGGGGAATTCTATCTGAATCAGCTTTGCCTGCGGGTGTTTTTACCCTGGTTTCAGCAAGAATATACCCCAGAGACAGCCGTCTGGCCGAATGTAGATAGCTTGCCGAATATTTGGGAAATGGTGAGCGGTAGCTGTCTGACCATGGGGGCTAAGCGGCTGGTGCTACTGCCTTCAGATACGTTGGATACAGGCGGATTAGACATTCCTCAAGAATGGGTAGATATTCCAGATTGGGCCGCCGATTACTATCTAGCAGTCCAAGTTGATTTAGAAAACCACTGGCTCAGGGTGTGGGGCTATACAACCCACCAGCACATTAAAAAAGTGGCTGATTACGATGGGTGCGATCGCACCTATTGTTTATCAAGCCAGGACTTAAAACGCGATCTCAATGCCTTCTGGAACATCTGTCAATTTTGTCCAGATGCTGACACGCGGGCGGTGCTGTCGCCGTTACATCCCTTATCTCACCCTCAGGTAATTCAAACCATGCAACAGTTAAGCCAACCCAATACAGTATTTCCTCGACTCATGCTTCCGTTTGCCCACTGGGCATCGTTGATCCAGCGTGATGCCAGTCGTCAGCAGCTATATCAGCGCCGCATGGAGAGCCAGCAGGCAAAGTCGGTTCAGGCTACGACGAACCTTAGCCAGTGGTTGCAACATCTATTTGGCGAAGAATGGCAGCCCCTTGACTCATTTTTGGGCTCGCAGCATGCTGCCTTTGCATACAACATGCGACGGGCCATTCAGTCTAAAGGATTTTGTGCACCAAGAATTAAATTCATTACATTAAATGCTGAAGTAGAACCCCAGACGGTAGCATTACTGATGGTGTTAAATTCAGAGTCCGATGGGCGTATGGGTGTGCGGGTACAGGTACATCCAGCTGTTGAGAATAATCATGTGCCGACTGATCTCATTCTCTCTATTTATTCCAAAGATGATGAGATATTGCAGTCTGTTCAAGCCCGTACTCAAGAAGACTACATGCAGCTACCTTATTTCAGGTGTCAGCCGGGTACTCAGTTTCGTCTTCAAATTGACCTGAGTGATGACACCTTTAGCGAAACCTTTTCGGCTTAATAGATTCTCTGAGATGCTTCTATGAATCCACTGGTTGTCTTAAATTTAGGTCTAGGGAATTGTCAAACAGGCTTTAACAGCGTTAATGCCCAGCTCTTATTTCCAGATAGTGAGCTGCCTGTAAAATACCGTGGTCGTGGGAGCCTGCCTGCGGCTAAAAATCTCCCTGAGCTTTACGAGCAATGGCGTCGTCTATACGAAGCCTTGAATAACCGCTTTCGCTCGCGGCTATCGGCAAAAGATCTGATCGAATTTGAACCAGAGCCCATTACTAATGTTTCCAGGGTCGACTTGCTAGAGTTGAGTGAGCGTTTAGAGGGTGAAATCAATCAGTGGCTAAATTCTCCTGGCTTTCGTAAGATCGATCAGCAATTACGGGTGAAACTTGATCCTAAAGAGAATATTAGGGTCATTATTGAAACGGACGATCCTCTAATTCAGAAATTACCCTGGCATCTCTGGCGATTTTTTAAGGATTACACCAAAGCAGAGGTGGCTCTGAGTTCTCCGGAGTATGAGGTTGCCAGCCAGTCCACCACGGCCATCAGTCATCGGATGAGAGTTTTGGTGGTTTTAGGGCATAGTGAGGGGATCGACACTCAAGTCGATCGCCTGATGCTTGAAGATGTTGATGCTGACACTATTTTTTTGTCAAACCCTAAACGATCTGAATTAGATCGATATTTATGGGATGACAAAGGCTGGGATATTTTCTTTTTTGCTGGCCACAGCACGAGTCATGCCGTTGATGGGACGGGCAAATTTAAGGAGCAGCTGTTTCTAAATTCGGATGAAAAGCTATCTATTGATGAATTGCGGAATGCTCTGAGTGCATCCATTAGCCGTGGTCTCAAACTGGCTATTTTCAACTCCTGTGATGGTTTAGGTTTAGCGCGGGCGTTAGCTGATCTAAATATTCCTCAGCTGATTGTGATGCGAGAGCCGGTGGTTGATCCCGTGGCCCATGCGTTTTTAGAGAACTTTGGCTCAATCGGCGTTTCAGGGAGTTAGACAAGCAAGGTGCTCAATAGACTACCCAGCAAGGCTTTCCCTCTTTTTCTAGCATTATGCACAAATTCAAAGAACCCCAAATAGATCGGTAATTTTTCTTGTGAGATCCCTCGATGAGGTCTCAACCATGACCGCAGCAATGACCAGAAACCTTCCATCGTATTGACATGGACTTCACAGAAGCCATCTCCATCGTCATCTCGGGCATATTCTCCGGCACTGTGGCAAACACTCTTGTGAGCATAGCCCCAAGTTTCTAAACGAGCATAGATGTCATACTCGTCGGTATAGATGAGGGTGCCCGGTTTCACCATGGACTGAATGATGGGCTTGATGGTTTGTTGTTGAACATTTGCCAGCATTTTAATCACCACTTCTCCACCTCGCTGAATCATCCCGAAGATCGGCGGTTTTTCCGTTTCGAGCGTACCGCGCCCCCGAAGCCCTTTGAGTTTACGTCTGCGTCCCTTGCGCCCTTTTTTTTAACCTGCTCTGGTTGCCCCTTATGACCGGCTGTCACATAGACTTCATCAAACTCCACCGTCCCTGATAACTGGACTTCTGGGCGCTTGTCGGCCACCGCTTGGCGTAACTCACTCGTCATCTGATGCACGTCATCTTTGTGCAGACTCAACTCGTCGGCAATTTGTTGATTGGAGACATTGAGACCCATCAAATATAAGCATGCTATCCAGGTTTTTAACGGTTGATGACGACCCGCAAAGATGGTGTCGGTTAAGTCATCAAAGTGGCGACCACACTCGCCACAGATATAGCGTTGCCGCGCTGAATAGGTTGCATGCTTCCCTCGTTTGGTAATGTTTTTCGCTCCACAATCAGTGCAGCAAACACCATCGGGCCAACGCATCGTGCGAATAGTCTCGTAGCATTTGTCCTCATCGATTAACTTGGAAAGCGTTAGCATAGGTAGGCTGACCGGGGGCTTTATTCCATGACACTACTCTGCTCATCTTGAATTTAGCAACCTCCCTAAAACAGCTATTGAGCCAGAACTTTTTACAGGCCTTTTCCCATGGAGAGGCGTTCTACACTGCCGCTAGATATGCCCGAGAGAAACTACAGGGGTTAGAGGGAAAATATCCCGGTGCTAGCTGGTTACCTGTGATTTTTCAGAACCCAACGGAAGCGCCGATTGTTTGGACTAAAAGAGCAGAGCCATTTCAATCACAGTCGTTATTGACCGAGCAACGAGAGCTACAGCCCAAGCCAGTTAAGCCTAAGCTATTTGATATTAACTGGCGTCATCTGTTGGTCACCAGCTTAGCTGTTACCCTACCGCTTGTTGGTGTCAGGGCCTTAGGGCTTTTGCAGCCGTTAGAGCTATCCGCCTATGACCATTTAATCCGGTCTCGGCCAGTGAACTGGGAGCAGCCTGTTGTTGATCAGCGTCTGCTGGTGATAGAAATTGATCAAGATGATACCGATACATATGGCTATCCCATTAGAGATGGCGTGTTAGCTGCAGCATTGAACCAACTACAGCAACGCCAGCCTAGGGCCGTGGGTATTGATATGCATCGCTATCAGGTGAATGAACCTGGTCGAGAGGAGCTGCTTGAGCAGTTTGAGAAATCGCCCGATCTGATCACAGTATGTTCCTTTGATCAGAATGATCGAGAGATTTTGGGGCATCCTCCTGAGTTCTCTCGTTATCAGGCTGAACATCAGGTGGGTTTTAGCGATCTCGAAATTGATGATGACTATCAACGTAATCGTCCTGTTGTACGTCGTCACTTATTGTCTTACGACCCCCACTTAGGCCCTGTTTCGTCTGCTTGTTCCACACCCTATAGTTTGAGTCTCAATCTGGCCCTACGTTTTTTAAGAAAAGAGGGGGTGCAACCTCTGAATGCGAATACACAGCAGAATTGGCACTTAGGCCCTGTTGTGTTTAATCGGTTGGCTGTACGGACGGGTGGTTATCAGCAGTTGGATGGTCAAAGTAGTCAAATTTTGTTGAACTACCGATTTAAGCCTAAGCCTGCGCACCGCATTAGTTTTACGGACCTGCTGGAAGGACGATTTGATGATAATTTGATTCGCGATCGCATTGTGCTCATGGGGGTGACCGATCCCATGGCTAATGATATTCGTGAAACGCCTTTTGGCACATTGCCAGGGGTATGGGTGCATGCCCACGGGGTGAGTCAGCTGCTCGCGGCTGTATTGAATGAACGCCCCCTAATTTGGGTATTGCCCCAAGTCGGCCAGTGGCAGTGGGGGGACATGCTCTGGACTTGGGGATGGGCCGTTGTGGGCGGTGTGTTGGTGTGGTGTATTCGCCGCCCAGTGATGGTGTTACTGGTTGTGGGCGGGGCCAGTGTGGGCCTGCGTCAGATTTGTCTCTTGCTTTTAGTGCAGGGAGGATGGGTGCCCCTGGTACCGGCATTATTTGCATTAGGTGGAACTGCTGGAGTTTTGCTAGCTTATAGGCATGGTTATCTGCGAGTTATTACTGGTGCAGTGTCAAAGCTAAAAATTCGGGTTGGGTACTGATAAAAAGTGAAGGGTGCTAGCTAGCGTCAGCCTTAGCAAAGCCATGTCTTTTAGGCTTGCTCTCAGGGCTATGGGGTCAAGTGTGACGCCTCATCCCTTTAGATTCTTTACCAGCTTTGCCTGAAATCTTCAGCTTGACAGACCATTAGACTACGGACTACTAAATCACTGTCGAATCGTTGGACCTGAAAACGTTCTAGATATAGAGGAGTTGATATATGCGATCGCAAAACCGTTTAGCCCTCGTCAGTTTTGCATGGGTAGCACTTTTGAGCCCCCTGGGTTTCATGCCCATTGCTTCAGCTATTCCCAATCCGATTGACAATGGTCGGGGCCGGAAAGCTGAGCTACCCGATGCCCCATCAACACCACCGCCATCGGGTAATCGTCAGCCCGGAGGTAGCCTCAGCGGCGATCCGGCGGTGTGTCCTCAAAAACCCCAGAAATTAACGGCGATTACCCCGGCCAATGTGCATGGCAAAACCCTGGCGGGATATCCCACAACATTTTGGTTTTACATGCCCTATACCGTGGATGAGGTGGAGAGTGGAGATTTTTCCATCTTGACTCAGTCTGAAGATGATCGGGTGTATGAAACCTCGTTTGAACTGCCTGCCCAGCCAGGGTTTGTCAGTATCACGTTGCCAGCTGATATCGCCAATAGCCTGGAAGAAGATCAGTATTATCACTGGTATTTGAATGTATCCTGTATTTCCAGTGACGAGGCTGTGAGCGATCTGAATATTGATGGCTGGGTACAGCCGGTTGCGGCGGCATCACCCGTGCAGGATAATGCCCTATCGTCTGATATCTGGTATGACAGGGTTGACCAGGTTGCATCACAGCTGCAAACAGCGTCTCCCACTGACGGGGATATTAGACGTACCTGGGCTGACTTGCTAGAGTCCGTTGACTTGGGCGAGTTTACTGCGCACCCTGTAATTGGCCCCGTCATGTTGACGGATAGTTAACAGAGAGTCGTTAACAGAGAGTTAAATGGCCTAGCGCCAATTGCCCACCAACACATAGGTGGCCCAAAGGTGGGGGGCGCGATAACCCTGGTCAATCAGGGCCAGCTGAGCATTTTGTAACGCTTTTGCTCTGCTAGTGCCTGGCTGTTTTAGTTCCTCATAAAACCGGATCATCAATTCTGTATTGGGGATGTCCTGCGCTTCCCATAGGGTGGAAACGGTGCTGCGTGCCCCTGCCTGTACGGCAATGCCAGCCAGGCCCAGGATGGCTCGATTATCGCCGGTGGCGGTTGAGCAGGCGCTCAGTACCAGCAATTCGATGGGGGTTTCGCCCTGAACACTGGCCGATTGGATCAGATCCCCGAGTTCTTGACCACGGATTAGTTTTTGGTGGGCCACGATAAAGGTTTCTTCTGGATCGGAGCTAAATACACCATGGGTTTTGATGTGAATGCCTGAGAAACTGCCCGTACTCAGCTGTTGCTGTAGTGCTTCTCGCTGAAAGTTTTCATTGGTTAAGGGTGGCTGCGGGCCAAACAGCTCACTGATTTTGTCTAGCTCAGCATCGAGCTTTTCAATGGCAGGAAACTGTCGGTCTTCGATTTCCTGTGGGGTGCCCACACCCCCTGTGAACACTCTGAGTTCTTTAGTCAGGGGTCTGGGGGTGAACAGTTCCAGTTCAGGGGCAATTGCGATCGCATACTTCTCCACCAGATATTGCTCCCCATCATTTAAAACCGCCATGGGAATATTCCGCAAAGCACCATCCAGCACAAAGACCAGGGTTTTTATTTCATAGTCCTGCAGCGCTGCCTCAATCGTTTCTGAAAACAGCCATTTATATATCTCTTTAGCAGCCTTTCTAACTTCAGGCGTGCGGTTGGGGGCATTACTGAGATCCCGCCGCAGCTGTTCTAACTTAGTTTCAGCCGTTTCCTGAGGAATCTCAAAATCAGCAAAAATCTTCTGCCCCTGAAGCTGTAGAATCACCGCGAGCCGATCTGGCAAGATAATCGGATACAGAATCGCCGCATCGGTATCCGCCTCAAACTGGCTGATGGTGGTGGTGCTGGCTAAGTCACAGCGCAGAAAGTTTTCTAGCTCACTAAGCTGCAGACTATCAATCTGTTGGATGGCAAGGTTCAATGTTTGGTCGCTGAAGCTGGCCTGACCATCATGGCTCAGCAATAACTCCACAAACTCACGATAAACAGGCTCAACATTATCCCGAAACGAAAATTGTACCTCTGCATCGATAAAGAGCAGATTTTTACGGACCTGTTCTAAGGTTTTGACAGCGGCATCATAGGCCTTAACAGCTTCATCCTGTTTGCCTTGTTTCCTTAACAAACGCCCCTGTTGCCATTCCCAACGATAGCGACCATCTAGAAATAGCGTCTCATTGGTGAGCCACAGGGCCTGCTGGGTCAGCGCTTGAGCTTTAGGCCATTGCTTGAGCATTTCGTATAGCTCACCCCGCTGGCCAATGCCATAAGATTCTGCAATGGTGTCATCCAGGGCCTGAGCCTGTTGAATAGCATTGACCAAAATTGCGTCAATGTCTTGCCAGCTGGGAGTGCCTGTTAGGCTGACCTGGCGATTCTTGGGCTGCACCTCGCTGACCTGCATCAAGGTGGCTAAACTCTTGGCAAAGTTGAGTTGGGCATAAATAGCAGTGCGGCTGGGCGGTAACTGGGTAATGGTGGATAGCAGATTTGGCCATAGGGCTTGGGCTGCGATCCATTCTTCGAGATCTATCAAAAAACTGAGCCGGTTAAGATTGGCCTGCACCTGATTGAGTGACGCTGCGCCAGTGCTAGCAACTTCTTCATAAGCTGCAAGCGCTGCCGTTTGATGTACCAACGCCTCATCTTTTTTGCCAATGGCGCTGGCACTATCACTCAGGGCGCGTTCAGTATTGCCCAGATCCAGTAACACTGAGGACTTGAGCTTGGGTCGGTTAGCTGTCTTGGCGATGGCCAGGCTCTGTTGCAGGTTTTCCTGGGATGCCGTTAGTTCGCCAAACTGTCGTTGGGCATTGCCTAAATGCCAGAAGCCTTTGGCCGTTAATATGGGGTCCAGCGCTCCATTTTGCAAAATTTGAGAGATTTCCTCATTCAGAATGGTTTTAGATTGTACGTGCAGACCTAAGGTTTGCAATGCTTTTGCCTGGTTGATCAGGCTCAGTAAAATACCTCTCTTATGGTCTGCCTGCCGATAAGCCGTTGTTGCCTCACGCCAGCTCAGTAGGGCGGCTTCCATATTGCCCTGGCCCCAATACAGACGGCCCTGGGTGTTTAGGGCTTTGGCCAGGGTTTCTGAATAGGCGGCTGAGTCGCTTGGGGTTTCTAGTAGGCTGAGACTTTGGGCAATTGTTTCGGTGGCTTGGGGCCATTGCCCCAGATGTTGGTGGGCCAGGGAGAGATTGCTGAGCAGTAGGGCCTGGGTGAGAGTGTCTAAGGTGGTTTGGTCGTTTTGTAAGGCCTGGGTCCAGCTGGTGATGGCGGCGGCGAATTGCTCTGATTCATATTGCCGGATGCCTGTTTGTAGGAGGGAGCTGGCTGAGGAGGTTTGGGCCGTCTGTTGGTTTGTGTTTTCCTTGAGGAGGGGAGGTGCCGCAGGCGAAGGGGTATCGATTGAGGATGCCAGGTGTTGAAGACCTGGCCCTGACGGTTCCTTATTTGAGGCTGCTGTGGGGACAGGGCTGGAAGATGGTGAGACCTTAAATGGTATGTCTGGGCTTGGATTGGCCCTCATCCTAAATCCTTCTCCCTGGGGGAGAAGGACTTTGAGGACCCTCATCCTAAATCCTTCGCTTTTTGGGAGAAGGGCTTTGAGGACCCTCATCCTAAGTCCTTCGCTCTTTGGGAGAAGGACTTTGAGGCTAGGGTCTCTTTTTGCCTTAGGGGACAAGGGGGTGGGAGATGAGGGTAGGGCTGATTCTTTATTCTGGATGCTTGGTGAGGGCTGAGTTGAGCCGGGGAAGCAAGGCTCAAAGCCCCCAGGATTAGGGGTTTGGGGGCCTGAACAACCTGAAGCTACGATGATGACATCCCCAGTCACTGCCATTACCTGATGGCTAAACTTTGGGAAACTGAATGTAACTAGAAAACTGAGGATGGTTAGCAGTACAAAACGTAAGTAGCGGTGTCCTGGGGTTTGCCGGAACGGATAGTTCATCTTAAAACGCTCCGTTTAAGGTTACCTGGCAGGAACTATGGGTGTCTGGGGTGGTTGTGAGCAGGACAATGTTGCCTTGTTCGTCTCTGTTCCAGCCTTGGGCTTCGATCAGTGTGTCGGTAGTGTTAGTTTGTTGTGTACTGACGGGCTGAGGGATGGTTTGGCCTGCTGGGTAAATGTCTTCTTGAATGCCGTCGCTACTGAGCGGTTCGTAAGGGTTTGAGGGGAGTCCGCCCTGGCCTGTGGCGATAAATTGTCCGTTGCTGCCTGCTTGACATCCCTGGTTAATTTCTGGGGCGGCTATACCGCTGGGTAATGGATCAATGCCTTCGTCTGGATCCACTTGCAGTGTTTCAATGATGACTTCGCCATCAATACCGGCTTCTGAGCTGGCATCAATGTCGTTGGTCCTATTGCCCAGTGTGGCTTTGTTTTCTTCGATGCCGAAAAGGGTGTTGGCTTGAATGGCAATGCGGCCACCGTTTCCTTGTCTGGCAATGGCTTGAATGTCGTTACCGTTGGGGCCATCTGGGGATAGGGCGATGATAAAGGGGGTGGTGATATTGACGTTGCCACCGTTGGCATCATTAAATGCTTCGGCAGAGATGAGACTGTCGCCTCGTAAAATTAAGGCATCTTCTATTTCTAGGTTAATATTGCCGTCTTCCCCTGCTTGTACAGAAGCAAGCAATTTACCGTCATTGAGTACGACGGTTTCGGCAATTACATCCAGCATGCCGCTGTTGCCGATGCCTTCGCCGCTGACTTCTACTTCTGCTCCATTTTGTACTCTAAATTGACCGTTGGTTTGAATGTCGATGTCGCCTGCTGGGCCTGCCCCTGTGGATCGGGTGGATAGGCTGCCGTTGCCGGTGAGGGTAATGCCTTCTGATACTAGTGCTATGACTCTGCCGCCGTCGCCACTACCGCTAGTTGCGGCTGAAATGTTGGCATTGTCTTGGAAGTTGACTGTCACCGCGTTGTTGTTATGGTTGGGACCCAGGGTGATCAGGCCAGCATTGGCAGGGCCTTGGGTTTCTGCCAGGATGCCGGTGGTTTCGCCGGAAAGGTTGATTTGGTTGGTATTTAGGGTGATGCTACCTCCCTGGGTGGAGGAGTCGGCGGTGGCGGTAGCAGTGGAAGTAATGCGGGCTCCTGAGTTGGCGGTGAGTTGATCGGTATTGAGGGTAATGTTGCCGCCCCTACCTAGGGTGTTTGTTTCTGTTGTGATAAAACCATTTGAAAGGGTGACTTGATTAGCACCATTGATGACAATATTCCCCGCATCGCCTTCTGTCGTGGTGCCCTCATCCGTCAAGTTACCGACAGCCGATATGCTGGCAAGATCTTGAATAGTTAACTCTGGTGTACTGATAATGATATTACTCGCATTTCGTTGGCCCTGAGTTGCGCTGGTGATGCTACTACCATCGTTTGCGAGAGAAACAAATTCCCGCGCATCTATATTAATTAAACCAGCTGCTTCTGTATCAATGGCTGCACCAAATGTTCGCGTTGATATCTTAGAGTCATCGAGCAGAGAAAGTGTGCCAGTTTGAATTTCAATTTCACCAACGCTGCCAGCAGGATCGATATCATTGCCAAAAGCTTCGGCGGTGATATTGCTGTCACTGAGTATAATACTGTTAGCAGTTACAGAAACCTCTCCAGCACTGCCTGCTCCATTTGTTCTCACGCTGAAAGTAGCACCATTCTCTAAGGAGAGTATATCAGTTGCAATAATCAGGCTACCTCCATTTCCAGAACCTCTAGTGCTGACCTCAATACCTGTATCGTCAAGCGTTACAGATTCGTCTGCATAAAGTAGGATATTCCCCGCATTATTCGGGCCAAAGGCTTCGCTAGAAATAAAACTATTATTAGTGAACGAAATGGAATTGGCCCTGATAACAAGGCTGCCAGCAGATCGATCAACACTAGTAAAGCTATTGGAGATATTTAAGCGGCCATTGTCTAAGATAACATCAGCTAACGGAACATCATCTGGATAGCTTAGACTGATGATGTCACCATCAATATCTAAACCGACTGTAGCGGCACCATTGACACCACCTAATTCCACTCGACTACTGGGAGCTGTAATAGCCCCTGCCAGGTTACTATTGGGGGAGCTTTCAATAATTACATCACCCCCCACTAACAGCAAACTTTTACTCTCTTGCACACTAAGCCCAATAGTAAAAGAGGTCGGAGTGAAGTTGAAAGCAGCAGACTGATTAATAATTGGTTGAGGGGCAGACTGGCTAAATAACAACGCAGAGGGGTTAACAGTTAGCCTGACCAGAGCAGAATTTATCTCAGTAGTACTAAATCTACCTTGATCTCCAAACTGGATTGCATCGGCTGTCGTGGCAACAAATGAGCCGCCCAGATCTAACCTGCCATCGGGACCAAAAGTAATTCCCTGGGGATTTATCAAAAACAGATTGGTGTCACTGGTAACGTCGGTGCGAATAGTCCCCTCAATCATGGATAAGGGGCCATTCACTACCCGAGCGAGAATATTGATAAGGGCGGGATCATGGTCAAATGTAACTGTGCTCCCAGCAGGTACTGAAAACTCACTAAAGCTATGGAATAAATTGGTCCCAGTGGAGTCAGTGGTGCCCCCTGTGATGGTGCAATTGACGGCGCAGGAGCCAGGGGCTGGGGTGGCCGTAGTACCATCGGGTGTAACCTGTGCCCATGCAGCTTGACATGATAGTAAGCTCCAGGCAAAAAGTTTGCTTGCAACCCATAGCCCAAGATTGTATTGTTTCACCATCACGATTGAGCTTTAGCCTTCCAGTATTTTCCTGCAATTAGGATACATCTACCCGTCAACCCTGGTACACCAGAATCTATCTATCTATACCTAAACCGTTATGTGGGTAAAAGCTTTTTACCCACATAACGGTAAGGAGAGTGTTCAAAACAGTTATCGGTTTTACAAATCAATGACTGTTTTGAAATTAAGTAGACTGTATTCTCTCTGCAGAGTTCTGATTAGAAGAGAGCTATGATACGGTGTAAGACAAAATGAGATGACCTCCTCCATATACGCCAGCCGTACATTCACAAGCCCCTGGTCCAGAACTTGAGGCTTTAACCGCTGAGACGAAGGTTCCTCGACAAGGGCCACCAGTTTGATAATAAACCTTGATAAAATCTATTCCGGAAATCGACCCTGAAGCACCGCTAAAAGTAACGGTTTGATCAGCTTGGGGGATAGTTGCAGTACCAATAGGTTCATCCCCATGACGAAACTCTAGTACTTGACCATTGAAAGGGCCGTTTCCCGTAAATGTAACGTTGTTGAGTGTGAGTGTTGCCATTTGTTTGATTCTCAGTAATAAAAATGGACATGTTTTAGTGACAAAGAGAGGGGCGATCCCTGGCCAATAGCGCAAACTCAGAGGGCTTTGCGGCTATAACACATCTCTTGGTGACGACTCTTACTTTAATATAATGCTTCGCTTCGCTTCTGTTCGCATTACCCCGGTGGGTACTTTTGATACGCAGCAGATATCCGTGAGTTATTGGTTTGAGCCAGAGAGAACCTTTCAATGCCAGTGCCCTAAAAGTTTCAAGCACTACGCAACAGTATTTTGCAGCTTGAATACTCTGTGCCTTAACGCACTGAACCACTCAGTATAAAGGTTCTACCTAGGCTTAAAACCAGATTGTGCGCTATCTGCAATCTGATTTACTTCGCCCAAGTACGATTGTGATTAAGGGATGCTGATTGGCATAGGTGTTTCCCAAATGGTATATAGCGGTTCCCATTTGGGATCAAGGCTCAGATCTTGCCCCTGGCGATGAAGCGTCAACCCGCCTTGGACTCAAAGTCGCAAGGCTAACTGGAACAAAACCCACTAAAGGGGTTAAGAGAACGGCAAACGCTATATGTATAGAGTTTTACAGCCAATGTTGTCGCTTTAGCGACAGCCCTCAATGAGCGCTCGGTTTTGAACCGGGCGTGGGTGTGAGGCTCGTCTCCTCACCCAAGTACGATTGTGATTAAGGGATGCTGATCGGCATAGGTGTTTTCCAAATGGTATAAAGCGGTTCCCAGTTGGGATCAAGGCTCAGATCTTGCCCCTGGCGATGAAGCGTCAACCCGCCTTGGACTCAAAGTCGCAAGGCTAACCGGATCAAAACCCACTAAAGGGGTTAAGAGATCGGTAAATGCTTATGTATAGAACTTCACAGCCAATTTTGTCGCTTTAGCGACAGCCCTCGATTAGCGCTCGGTTTTGAACCGGGCGTGGGTCTGAGGCTCGTCTGTACCCTAGGGTTGGTTCACTTGCCAAAAAACATTCCTTAAGACGACACCTGGGAAGGAAGCCATTGGTTATCCAGGCCGCCTTTATGGCTACCGTGTAATGCATCTGAAAGATTATTAACATCGACTATGACGGCAACGATTCCCCTTGGATAGGCTACCGTATACACACATCTCGAAAGATAATGCCCTAAAAGGTAGCCTTGACCTTGAATTGGCCCACTCTGCGAGAAGCCGCTTTGGCGTCTACATCCTAAATCCTTCTCCCTGGGGACGAAGGACTTTGAGGCTAGGCCCCCCTTCTCCCTCAGGGAGTAAGGGGTTGGGGGATGAGGGCTCGAGACTTGGAGCCACTCTTCGACTTGTGTATACACCGTAGCCAATGCTGGAGGACAAAACTCAAAGCCCCCAAAATTGGGAGTTAAGGGGGGCTGAACAACCTTTGACCTCTAGCCCGACTCCTAATCCGCCATCAACCACGCCTTAAGATCATCCAAACTAGTCATTTCAAACACCTCATCCCCCAGTGCTTCTAGCCGCACCAGCGATAACCGATCCAGCTGTTCAACAACATCCTGAGGCATCTCCCCCAGCTTTCGAGTTAGCTGTCGTACAATCAGTGACCTCGCCTGTTCTAACCGGCCTTCTTCTAAGCCCTCTAAACGCCCTTCTTCTCGTGACGTATCCACAACATTATTGAGATCTCGATAATACTTAAGACTATTCTGATAAGAATCTTGCTCAGTGGGTGAGAAATTAGCAATTTCGGCAATTTCAAACAATTGTAAAAAGACCGAATCTTGAAAAGGTTGGGGCCGATCGTCTAACTCAGGCAAATGTCTAAGCAAATATAGCCATTGGTCTTGATGCGAAACCAGTTCTGTCAATGACTTCTGGAATTTAGGTAGTTCAATATAAACAAATTTGAGCTTATCGTAGAACACCTCGCAATGCTGATTCTTAAGTTCTACCGTGTGCAGGTAAGTGTCGTCATGTTTATGATCATCAAACACAAAGTCCAATACCCCAATGGAATAAACAGGGGCTAAGCGATAGTTCCAATCCCCCTTCAGTGCTTGCTCTTGAATGGGGAAACTGGCATAGAAAACACTGCGGTCTTTGAAATAGTTTTGCTTGGCCTTTTGAATTTCAACAATAAAACGTTCCCCATTCTCTCCCTGGCAATAGAGGTCAAAAACGGCTTTGCGGTCAATGGGCGTATTTCCCAACACCTCAGTCGTTTTGTAGGCGAGAGTCTGTATGTGGTGATAGGGAGGCAGTAACGTATTCAGAAAGTCGATCAGCAGTTGCTTATTAGGTTCAGAGCCAAAGACACGCTTAAACCCAAAGTCAGTGAGCAGATTGATATAACGTTCTTGCAATGGGAAGGGCATAGCGGCAACCGATGGCCAGACACTGGCAACTTTGATGGTTGATATGGTCTAGTTTGATTGTAGCTAAGAATTTTGTCAGTACCCCTGCTGTACAACTATCTTTTAGACAGCAGGGGGCTGGATATTTGATAGTTAATGGGGATCACTAAGGGGAGTGCACATCAATAAAATCCCAATCGCAAAATATGGCGTAGGATTTCCTCCCCTTACGAAGGCTACGGTGTATACACAACTGGAAGATTATTGGCATCGAGCATGACGAACAGCGGTTCCTCTTACCAAGGGGAACCAACGGAGGGGTCTTCGGTCGTTAGCGCAAGTGATCCACACACCTCCCTGTCGGTTCCCCTTACCAAGGCTGCCGTGTATACATAAGTCGGAGAGTCGCTCCAAATCTCGAGCCCTCATCCCCCAACCCCTTACTCCCTAGGGGAGAAGGGGGGCCTGGCCTCAAAGTCCTTCGCCCTAGGGAGAAGGATTTAGGATGAGGGCCAATTCAAAGTCGGGCCTACCTTTTGGGACATCATCTTCTAGATGTGTATACACCGTAGCCTTACCAAGGGGAACCAACGGAGGGGTCTTCGGTCGTTAGCGCAAGTGATCCACACACCTCCCTGACGGTTCCCCTTGGTAAGGGGAACCGTCAGCAGACTATCTTGAAACAATTGAATCTTAAGGAGTTTGACTATTCTCTCCGACTTATGTATACACGGTAGCCCTTTTATGGACATATTTACATTTACTCAAGCAAGCATACCTAGAGTCTCCTCAATGCTGGGGGGACAAAACTCAAAGCCCCGCAAATTGGGGGTTTGGGGGGCTGAACGACTTTTAGCTTCTTTGACGATTACTTGATCGTAAAAATTCCTTTGGTAAACAAATTCACCCTGCCAGCATTGTGAGTTTGACTTCGACGGTGAGGCTTCGACGGTGGGCTCAGCCGAACGGTATAAGAAGTCAGGAGTCAAGGAGGATATAGATCCTGACTCCTGACTCCTCACCCAGCCAACATTGCCCGACTTAAATTGATCCCCATTTTATGAATGAAACTCTCTTAGCTGGCAAGAGACCCTGTGTAAGACTCTTCTATCATCATCACCATCTGTTGCTTAGCGTAAGTATTCTTCATGTGTTTTTTGACCGTATTCAGAGCAATATGCAATTCCGCAGCAATTTCCTGATAGCTATAACCAATGCGATGAAGAATCCAGACATCTACTTCTCGTGGGCTGAGCCCATACCGGATCGCCTCAGTTATCGCTAAAATCTCTTTAGACTGTTTTTGGTTTTCTAAGATTACCAGAATGTAAGGACGATCACCACGGTTAAACCATCGCGCTCGAATGCGCACATGGCCGTGGGATTGTTTAAGTTTTAACTCTGATTCAGTAGCGGTTAGATGTGTAGGGAAGTTCTGGCGACTGTTAATCAGAATTTGACAAGTATTCCAGATTTCTTGGGGGACTGAGTTTGTAGAAGGAAAATCTTGGTTGATGCGATCGCAAATGCATCGTGCCGGGCTATTGCTCTCAACACATTGCCCAGCTTCGGTCAAAATCAAAATGCCATCACCATCATCACCACAATTATGCACAATAGGCGTGATGATAGTCTCATTTGAAGAAGCCAGTGAATTGGATAAACATGCAGGTTGAAGATTGGCGGGCCGACTTAGGGAACGTT
The DNA here is from genome assembly GCF_000316115.1 of Leptolyngbya sp. PCC 7375. Classification (GTDB taxonomy): domain Bacteria; phylum Cyanobacteriota; class Cyanobacteriia; order Phormidesmidales; family Phormidesmidaceae; genus Leptothoe. Next base: position 3,662,473 of record NZ_JH993797.1, on the reverse strand, counting down.
GAATTGTCATGGTCATCTCGGGATTGTCAAACTTAAATGCGGGAATTCGAGTGATCCGAGCCCATTAAAGGGTCTAACTGTTGTAGATGCAGATGGCATACTCAATCCGAATTCATGAAACCCGATTCAAAATGGACAATCCTGTAGGGGCATTTCCCTGGGGATGCACTGCGATACCGGGCGCTATCAATCAGGATTTTGTATTACTGATATATAGGGTAAAGTTGCGAAAAATATGCATATTTCTCCTAACTACGCCGTAAAGCAGGACATTCTACGTATTTTCCACAAGTCCCTTATCTAGCCCTGGACTCCAGCTCCGATTCGTTAAACCACTTCTCGTGTAATTGTTGCAAAAAGCCCTGCTGCTGATATGCCAAAATCCGCTGATCGATGGCCTCCAATAGATTGGCATCATTTTCACGCACCGCAATACCGTAGCCCTCATGGGTCAATAACGTGCCTGCCAGCTCAAACGAGTCAGGATTTAGATTAATAAAGTGACGTAATGCCGGAGCATCCTGCACCAGGCCTTTAATTTTGCCATCTTCTAATGCGGTGACGGCGGCTTCAAAGGATGGATAGGTTACTAATTTGACCGGTTGACTCTGTAAAAATACTTCCCCGGTTGTGCCCTTTAATGCACCCACTGACTCACCACTGAGGGCATCTAAATCCAGTTCATTTTCACTGAGCTGATGCACCGTCAGAGACGCGATAAAGTCCGCCACAATAAAGAAACTCAGCCCCATCCATAGGGTGGCAATCAGACGCCCGATAAACTTGGTCGGGGTGACATCGCCATAGCCAAAGGTGCCCAACGTGACCACGGCAAACCAGATGCCCTGGCTGACACCTCGCAGCGGATTCCCCGAAAAATGATCATTATGTTTGTGCTCTACCAGCCAGATCAGGCCACCTACAACGGTGCTACTGGCGAAGATCAGCACAATGGGGCGGAGATTCTGCCAGTTAAACATGCCGCTTGCAAAGGTGAGCACCGTCGTCTTGGGTTTGGTGACCATCAGCTGTAGCCCAGATTGATAAAACGGATAGGAAAAATCAAACCCTGCCGCTTCCCGTTGAGCTGTTACCGAGATACCCGCAATGGCCGCATCCACATCACCGTTCTTTAAACCTGCTAATAGGTCACTAACGGATGCATAGGTGACCCATTCTGTCTCTAAGGCCAGATCATCCGCGATGCTTTGCCATAGGTCGGCGCTATAGCCATAGGGCAGTGTGGCAGATTCTAGGGAAACAAAGGGCGGTAGTTCTTTAGTGCCGACGCGAATCGTTAGCTTGGGTTGGGGTTGGCTGACAGGCAGTGTCTGCCATGATTGGTCAGATTGGCCCAGGGCCGATGGTGGTGCTAACCATAGCCCCAGAGCTGTGACCATCAGTGCGCCAAGGTGTCTGAACATGACTCGCAAGGTGTGAGCAGTTTTGCAATATGGACAATCTTGTAGGGGAATTCCCTTAGGGTAAACTGCTTTAACGCAACGGGCTGTAATGAGTATTGCTTAAAAGGGTCTCCGCTGTTTGTATGGCAGTTGTTAATAGATGAGGGTATTTCACATCCCCCAGGCGTTTGCCTTGTTGATAGTGGTAATGCATCAGCCGTTGCGGGATATCTGATGAAGCGTAGACCCGTGCTGGTTGCAGTTGCCCCAACAGCCGCGCCTGACGATAGTGAAAACTCTGGCAAAGTAACTGCTCTAAACCTTGAGCTGTATGGGTTTCGCATTGGCTGATGTGATCGATCAATAGGCTGTAGTGGGGTCGAGGTGATAGACAAGGCACCAGGCATTTAAACGCATTGTCTGGCAGGTCTAATTGAGTTAGTGTCTGGCTGACAAAGGTTAAGGTGAGTTTTTCGCCCACCATGTCACTGGTGCTATGGCTGCGGCCTAAAAAGCGTAGACAGGGTGTGGCTTGATAATAGTGGGTGGGCTGGATGCGATCGCCCATCCGATACCGATAGAGTCCACCTTTCTGGGAAATAATCACGCTGTAGGTGTGCCCTAGCTCCAGCTCATGCACCAGGTGAATAGCGCCCGCTTCATTTTCGAACTCGAAGAAAACCTCTGTCAGCATAGGCACACAGCCATTTGCGCCCAGCAGCGGTACGGTCATGGGTGCTTCGGTGGCCAGTAACCCTTTGCCCTGGATCAGGGTATGGGGAAAATGCTTTTGCAAGGCACTTACCTGATCGGCGGCCAAAGCACTGTCCCAGCAGGAAATAAGTTTTAGCTTTGGCCACAATGCTTCCCAGTTGATGGTTGCCTGACTCAGTACCTGGGAGCGGGCTGGGGAGAGCTGGTGGGTGAGTTGCGATCGCAACACTACTCGATGAGTGTGAATATAGTCCAGCTGCACCTTCAAAAAGCTAGGGCTCCAGATAGATATAGTCTCTAAGTTCTCTGCTAACAACAAGGTTTTACACAGGTTTGCCTGAAATACCTCAGGGGTTTGGTGTCTGTGGGCATCGGGTGGTGACACTAGAAATGGTTTAAGCAACCACCGCAGCCATAGATCCAGGTATTCAGAATCATCCTGTAACCCCGCTGGCGTTTCTCCAGGGGCCAACAGCTTGGGAGAAATGCACATGTACACCTTCCCCGTCTCAAACCTGGGACCATGCACAATCAGGTCATGGGCCCAGACGCAAAATAAAGTGTTAAAAGACTTTCGCAAAGCACGAGTATAGGGAATCTGTTTGGCGGGACCACTGCTACCCGATGTTTTTTCATAAAAGAGAACAGGGGCCGCACTGAGAGAATTGTTGTCTTCGATCCAGGGCTGCAAATCCTCATAGGTGACTATCGGAATCTTGGGCCAGTCATCAACAGACTTAATTCCTAACGATTTGCCATACTCACTTTGCATTAATTGTTGAAATAATGCGTTTTGCAACGTTTGCTGGGTAGCCTGCGGTTGTGACAACGTTTTATAAAACCGGTTGGCGGTTGGGGCCAACAGTGAGCCAAATCCCCTAATCAGCCAGTCCATGGTTTTTCCCCTCAGCGCTATGCTCCTCAGCCCTATTAACAGTGCTATTGGGATAAATCTCACTACCGGCTTCTAAGTAGCTACCTGCGGTGATCAGGGCTCCTGGCCCAATGTAAGAACCTGCGCCGATAAAGCTCCCATCACCGATGGTGACGGGTTTTAGATAAAGCATCAGGTTATCCCGTCGCGGCTTAACGATGTGACTGTACATACCCACGCGATGACCAAACACCACGCCATCGCCAATGGTCAATAGCCCGCGATCGGCAATTTCTAAGGCCGGTGTCCAGTACACCTGTTTACCGATGTTTGCCCCCCATAGCCGCAGCCATAGGGAGAATACACCGGGCACCAGTCTCAAAACGGTTTCTAAGGCAGGAAACGCAATGTAGATCAGTTGAAACTGATGACTGCCCCACCAGGGAGAATAATCGCTGCCCTGGAGATAGCTGATGCCATGCTCAAGGGGATAAACAGAACTATGGATGCGATAAGACAGTATGGGAAAACCATAGAGAAAAAACAGACACAGCAGTACGCTCCATAGGCTGTGTTCCCAGATGCCGTAGGCTAAAGAGACTGTCGCTAAACTTAATGTTAGGGTGGGGAAAAAAGATAAAAATTTACTTAACAGAGTCATGATTGATGTCGCGGCGGGGGCCAACCCAGATGGCAGCACCCGTGACCAGCGGAAGCAGGGCGGAAATCCCCCCAAATAGCAGGGGATAGGTTTTAACGGCGGGAACGGTTAAAACAATGGCAAAAACAAGGCCACAGTAAAGGAGTGCTGCAAATGGGATCGCGCAGATGATAATCAACATCAGGCGCTCATTGGATTCTATTGAGGACATGGGGTAAAACAACAAATCAATTGAACAGACGATCAGTCTAGCGAATGTGTCTGCATACATGTTGTTTGCGGAGTTGCTCGTGGAATTGCTCGTGGATATAGTAGCTGTCGCCATAGGCTTAAATGCAATGTTTGCCCTAGGGTTAATGGCCATTGGGCTGACTGATGCCAGGTGCCATGGAGACGATCCCACAGCTTAAAATTGGCACCGTAGTTGCAAGCCTGGGCCGCACTCTGGTGATGCCAGCCATGATCCTGAGGCAAGATTAACCAGCCTGATAGACAGTGGTATAACCAGTTGCCTGGCTGGGGACTGAACTGGCTATGCCGCCACAAATCTAAGGCTGCGGTGAGGCTGACTCCTAAAACATAGGCAGTGGGATCGTCCAATAGATAGATAAACAGTCCATGGACCCACAAATACACAATTAAAAAACTACTCCACAGGGTATTGCGTGAGGTCCCTAAAACATCCATGGTGCTCACGGTGTGGTGTACCTGGTGGGCAAACCAGCCCCAGGGACTATGGAGAAAACGATGATTCCAGTAATAGAGATAGTCCACCGCAACAAAGCTAAGAACAGAGGCGATCAGGGGATGTAATGCTAGACCATGGTGCCAGTGGGGAAATAGTTGCTGGTACAACGTTTGTAAACAGGTGAGTTGTAACAGGGGGATAAAGAGTCCCTGTACCCATAAACCGGCACTGTCTAGCATCCAGTCATGCAGGGTTTTCTGGGTAAGTTCTGACCAGCTACACCAGGCGGTGAGGCTGACTAAAAGAACAAAAGTACCAAAAATAATCATGGTTTATACCCAAAAGGTAATGTCGGCGGATTGGTCGGGCAGGGTGCGTGGGTCCTTGCCTATGGCGATCGCATCTCGAATTGATTCGACAAAAATGTGAATGGTGTCGGCGGGGGTGTGGTGAAAGTGGGTGCCGTACTTTGCGATCGCATCCCCCTGCACTCCCAAGGCCCCAATGTCCTGGTCAATAATGCGCTGGGCAGTCCATCGCACAAATGGCTTTGCCAGCTTATTCCAAATGCCATAGTTAAACGTCACATCGGTATACACCAGCGTGGAGTTCTCCGTTTCTGGAATCGAATGGCTAGTGATAAAACAGCGACGGTGGGGACCCATGGTATATTCCACACTGGTCACATTGGGCATGTGAAACGAGTCTCGATGGTAGATTTCATGGCCCTGAGGGTTTAAAAACCAGCGGGACCAGCCCAGATTATTGGTTTCATTGCGATAGGTGGCTGTGACGCTACCCTGATGTCGTTTGACCGTCATGGCTAGCTGCTGTTGCCGCGCTGTGCGAAAGATTCCAGGATGTACGGAAACCGTGTGGGGAATATCGATAAAGTTCTCTGCGCAGTTGGTAACGTTGTTGGCAAAGCGATTGATCACTCGCACTGTTTCCCAGCCTGGTGCTTGAAAGTGAGGCATGGCAAAAGGTTGAGTCTCTAACCCACCCCGCAGACGCACATACACATAGCCATCCTGTTCACAGGTGTCGTAGGCTTTGGCACAACGATTGGATGTGGTCGCAAATTGTTCTCCTTCGGCGGGTACATTGGTGACCTGCCCTGTGGAAGCATATTGCCAGCCATGGTAAGGACATTGCAACTGCCCTTTATGTACCTTTCCTCCGGATAGTCTGGTGTTTCTATGCAGGCAGCGGTCTCTTAGGGCAACGGGTTGACCATTTTCTCCTCGAAAAATAACGAGCCATTCATCTAAGACGGTGCGTTGTAAAACAGTTTTAGGTTTTAGCTGTGTGCTCAGGGCAACGACATACCAGAAATCCTCAAACTGAATTGGGATGGTTATCGGGACTTCCATAGGGACAAATTTTCAGGTCGTGGGTGATATCAAGCTGACAGGCAAGGCGTGCATTGGGACAATCGGGAGCTAACACTTCCAAGAGTTCCTGCTCCTCGGCATCAGGGGGCGCAACGTCTCCTGTGACAGTGACTAAACAGGTGCCGCAGATACCGGTGCGACAACCAAAGAGTATGGGAGAGTTTTGGACGGTCAGTGTGTCAGCGAGGGGCGTGTGGGCTGCAAGGGTCACGGCGGCGTGATCGGTGTTAGGGAAAGAGATCTGGCAAGACATGGCCCCTCATCTCCTTCGACTATGCTCAGGTGGCAGCCCGGCCCCTTCTCCCCGGGGAGAAGGGGAGATTAAACTTAAACTTTTTGGGCTAGGTGATTTTGAGGACGCTTGCAAAGTCCCTCTCCCCAGGGAGAGGGATTTAGGGTGAGGGCTCGACCACCGCGATGGCACCAGCCCATTCACATATCTCACGTAGTGGGCAATGGGTGCATCTACCGGCAATAGCCGTTCAGTGCTAAACCGAATATTGTCGTAGATCATGCCATCTTCACCGCGCAGAGCATAGTAGCTCAGCCGCGTTAGCCATAGCAGTAAGTGATTGACTAACCAACCGATGACGCCTGCCCGTTTCTTGGTGACATAAATCGGCTGAATAAATGTCTCCCCTGACTCTGTGGGTCTATAGGCATAGAGCATATACAACTGGGGTATCCAACGCACCGCTTTCATCATGGTCAGTAACCCCAGGCAGCCGTGGGCATAGCGCATGGAGTAGGCATAGCGTGGTCCTAAAATGGCTCGACCTAAACGCTCTCGCCAGTTGGTATTGAGAAACTCGCCGCTGAGGGTAAAGTCAATTTGTTCTCCCTCTTGCTGGAGTGAGAGTTCCAAATCCACGGGTAAATGGTGCACGGTTTGCAGGTGCTGCACATCAATGCCGTTGATCATGCAAATGTGATGATGACACTTACGGGTCAGGGGGCGATCAGCAACAACGGCCAGCTCATGGTGTTTGAGTTCATCGAACTCTGCCACGGCTGTCGGTGCCACACTATCTGGATAAATCCAAATAAAGCCGTACTTTTCTTCCGTGGCATAGGATTGCAGCGTAGCGCCAGCAGGAATAGGGTCCTGGCAGGGAATATCCTGGCATTGACCGTCACCGTCAAAGGCCCAGTGGTGAAAGAAACAGCGTACGTGGTTGCCATCGACGCTGCCAATGCCCAGGTCGGTACCCATGTGGGGGCAATGGGCATCCAGGGCGCGAACTTTGCCGTCTTCTCCGCGCAAGACAGCAATACGCTGACCACAGATGTCAAAGGATTTAACGGTTTCTTTGGGGATCTCTTTAGAGGTTGTGACCAGGTACCATCCCCTGGCAACAATATCCCAATTGTTAAATATGGTTGTCATGGTTGTTTGTTTTCAATGTGCTTATCAAGCATTCGGTCAATTTTTCGGGCAATCGTTCAAGTTGGTGGGCTGAATGCAGCCGAAGCCCGCCAACACCCTATCCTGAAAAAATCTAAATAATGCTTGCCGCTGTGTGCCCAGATACCCCTCAATTGAAGCTTTTTGCATAATTGCCATGGTGCGATTGCTGGGCCAAACATAATCTAAGGGGTCTAGATACGCTTGGTAGGAGGCCATGGCTTCCTGGTGGGTTTTATAGCTGTGGTGTAATCCCTCAGATTCTTCTGTGAAACAAGCCTGCATCATGGCTTTAGCGTCACCATCGTCCATGGAGAAGATGGGCGATCGCAACAACTGATACACCTTGGGATACAACGCCGGATCATGCCAAAAAATACCATTCACGGCGACTGAAAATTGTCGATGATCTTGCTGGCAGCCACGAATGCCCAAATTTGCCACGAATGCTTCAAATGGCATGGGCTGAGGCAAACACTGGATCACCTCATGGGAAAGCAGGGTGGAACTATTAAAGTGAAAACTTTCATCCATAAAGTGATAGAACGAGATCTTGGCTGGAATCGGAGCATTCTCCTGGTCGCCATGGGTTTGGTAATAGCGACTGAGCTGGTGTTGCACTAACTTGCCATTGAGGGTGCGCAGTCCGCGCACTGTAAAGTACTGACAAGCGAGAAAACTGTTGCAGGCAGAGATGAGTCCAAAGGCCTGGAGCTGGAGCTGCTTCCACCATCGTTTTAACTGATTAGTGTTGGCAAAAATCATCGTTTCCGTAAACGGTCCCCGCATGGGATAGCTAAACAGCCGCTTACCCAGCAAGGCCTGTTCCGTTTGTTCTGCCACGCTGCGAAACGCACTGATGTGGGCGCGCTCCTGGGAAGATTCCAGGTCTAACATGTCGCAGATGGTGCGAAACCCATCGTGGGCATACAAAGCAGCTGCACTGGTCTGGTTAAAAAAAATGGTGGCAATTTCAGCGGAGATGATTTGAGAATAGTAGGCCACCCAATACAGCTGATTTAATACTGTTCTTTGGTACTCGCTGGCCTGGTTCCATAAAGGAGTGCCATACAGCAGTGAGAAGGTTTCAGGATTCCAATAGCTATCACGGCAAGCGTCATAGCTAAATGCCTGACCAGCGTCATCTAAAAGCTCAGTATTGTCTTGCTTTTGATTGCGTCGGTAATTAATTTCTAATCGGCGCTGCAACGGGGTGTTCAGTAATGTACTCCTGGGGTCAGACTGCCCGTTACTTGGCTGGTTCTGCTTTTCTAGTTTCTCTTTATTGAGTAGCTGATCGGTATGATAATTTTTATCCATAATTAGCGGCCTCCTCGGCATTGAGGGGGGTGAACAAATCTTGGTCTGCGAGCTGGCTAACGATGTCATGGCTGGTGCTAGCCATGAGATTCTTTAAAAGCTGTAGCCGTTGATGACTGTGACTCACAGTGTCTAACTGTTGCAAGATTTGGATACGTTGAGGGCGAGAAAGATGACCTTTTGTGGTTGCGATCGCAGCCACCACCCGCTGGGGACCTACTCGCACCATTTGCAAAAAAGTCGCCAGACAGTCCACAATGGCTGCTTTACTGTTGCCTGATATCTCAGCCTGATTCAACAAGGTGACTCCGGTGCCATGGTGCCGTGACTCCGCCTGTAGAAAACTTTGGAATAAGTTTCTCAGTGGCTTGTCGGTACAGCCCCTGGCCAAGCTGCGATAGTGGGTCAGCCCCCACCCCTCTAACACGACTTGCAAAACAAATAGAAGAACGGTTTTGTCAGAACTCTCTACGATGTCAGATAGTAACTGTAAAAACGGATCGTTGAGTTCTGTAGATGCTATTTCTAATGGGGCATAAGGCTGCAGCTGAGCCAAATGCATGGTTTCATCTGCCGCAAATAGACTATAGAGCATACGTTCTTGGATACTGTCAGCTAGCAGCACCATCTTGGCCATATAGCCCACACCGGCCTGTTCGATGGATAAAGACTCTTGCAGTAATCCCCGGTTTAACTGGTGCAAAATGTGTTGCTGTTCGAGGTCAGCAGACTCTTGAAAGATAGATACCCGGTCCAAATCAAAATATTTGGGCTGCCAATAGATAGACGAGGCGCTAGACACATTGATAGTCTCTCGTTCTCCTAGGGCAGCGGTTAATATACGATTTATCTTGTTATTTGCCGTTAATGTTGGCAGGTCAAAACCAGATACTTTTCTAAGGTTAGATATGGTCATGTTACGCTCCTCCAATCTCCCCAACTCAAAGCTGTTTGACGATTGAGATGTTGGGCAAACTGCACGATCGATTGGTCTGCTTTTAAAGGTGTTTTAAACTGAAATCGGATGCCCTGAAAGACTTGAATATCTCCGGTGGCAAAGTAGGCAGCAACCTGTCGAGTCATCCATAGCACCACTGGATTGAGCAGCCTGCCAGCAAAACGCTTAGGGGTAATTAATATGGTCCAACCCTCGGTTTTTCCGCCTGGGGTAGGCCGTAGGGCAAACATAATGTGAAAGTGGAAAAAGTCTGGCCCGACGGTGACTGTGCCGGTGCTGCCATACCAGTAACACATCTTATAGGTCACTTCCTTCTGGTACAGCGGACGAATGAGTTTGACAAACTTTGAAGCTTCCCCACCACGGGTTGTGTTGTCTAAACATAATGCATTGTTATTCAGTGCTTGTGCTTTAAACCGCACTTCTAGGGGTAGATTGTGAACTGAGTTAAAGTGATGGGCATCAATGGCGTTGATCATCAATACATTAGGATGGCAGTTACGCTCAAAGCGATAGCTTAAAGCAGCATCACAATCCATAGCTTCTAACTCAGGCACATACGGCGGTGGATATTTGGGAGTCTTACCGGTCCAAACCCAAATCATGCCGTAGTGTTCAGCCGTAGGCCATGGGCAAATCTTTGCGTTAGCCATGATCGCTTGGTGTTGGCCACAGGCTGGAATCTCAATGCACTGCCCCGTCTGGTCAAATTGCCAACGATGCAGCGGGCAGCGAATAGTCTCACCATCGATCGTTCCCTGGGCCAATGTGGCCCCCATATGGGGACAATGGCCGTCTAACGCCACCACCTGGCGGGTGCCTGTTCGATATAGTACCAGTTCTCTTCCCATCAGGGTGAGGGACTGTGCCTGCCCGGGTTTTAAGCGATGGCAGGGCAAAGCCCAATACCAGCCTTCAACAAATCGATCAGAACGATTAAAAACAGGATTTTTCTCTTGCGTTTGCCCAGCGAGCTGATCAGTGCCATGGGCTGTGGTTAACGATTCGATATTCATAACAGCTAGGCCACTAAACAGCTAGGCCACTAATGTGTGATTGCGACTAAACCACATGCGGCGACCGGCAGCCGTCAGGTTTTCAGCGCAGATTTCTGTAAGGCATACCAGCTCATCCCCTTGACTATGATCTGGATTGGCTTGCTCAAAAAACTGGATATGGGGATCTGAGCGTCGCTCTGGTGGCACTGTTCCCAGAATGGGAGAGAGCTTTTGGGGCTGTGTAAACCTGACAATCCCAGATACTGGGTCATAGGTGTTGCCAAATTGTTGTTGAGCGAGATTGTCCATTAACTGCTGCATAGGTTCTGGTGTGGGTTGATCATAGCGGGGATAAAATGTTTTCCAGAATGTGGGTAGGAGGCGGTAGGTGCGAAAGCCGGATGAAATCAGTAACCAAAAAAGACGTTTGTCAGGATGACGCAGCTGATTGATAGCCTGAATCCAGGCTCGGGGTAAGGTGGCACTACTCCAAGCCGTAGGATCGACAATCGTGTCCCCAGAATAAACAACACTTAAGGGCTCCCCATTTACGATCACATCGTAAAGTCGTAGGGTGGAAAATCCTTTTAATTGCTCCATGGTGTCTTTGAGCAATAAAACCCAATTTTTATGGGCCAAATCCGTTGAAAATATGTCTGGTGTCACACCACTAAAATGGTGTTTGAGCAGACGATACATGGCTGCACGGTCGTCCGTATCTAATTCGTGAATAGAAACCAGTTGGGAATGCATCATGGCTTGGAACTCAGGTAATTGCGTTACTCCCATTGGTGTAGTTAACGGGTGGCCTAGCCAACGGGATTAGCAAAGTTCTGCCGAGTGAAAACTTTGCTGTGTCTGTTTGAATTTAGCCTGATCTATTTGTGAATAGGCAATGAGGCCCATGAATGCATACCGTAGAGTGTGTGGTACTACGTAACGATGCGTAGTCAGGCGAAGTTATAGGCGACGTCACCCACAAAGTTCCTTATTTGGCAAAATATGTGGTTAAGCGGGCAAAAAGAATTATCTGTCATAAAGGTTTAATGAAATCAATCAAAATACCCCGTACTCTTTCTGAGGGCTCGTTAGCGTAGGGATACGTTTGTCCCCTGTTTAATAATCCTATGTCGTCACAGCCATCTGTTCAGACGGGCCAACCATCGCAGCAACCATCGCAGCCACGTAGTAAGGGCAAAGCGATCGCAAGACTAATTTTGCTTGCACTTTTAGCGACGGGCACATGGGTGACCCTGTTCACCACCGGGGTGGTTACCTTGGGCGGTGTCCCCTACTCGGTGTTGATAAAAGTGTGGCAAACCCCAGCCACCCGCGCTGCTCTGTTGCGCAGAGATTCGTACGCATTACATGACCTGATGGATAACATGGGCATTGAAGCCGAAATCAAAAGGTACTACAGCAAGCGTATTAAAGACCCGGTGGAGTTAGACCAGCATATTCATCAAATCCTCTACGACCGTACCCGTTACGTGGGTGAGAACTATGTGGTGGTGAGAGGCAAGCTCATACCGAAAAGCTATGACATGGTTGAAGAATTGTATGAATGCCCTGAATGTTAGATTCCAGGGTTAGATTCAGGGATAATTACGCAGCAATCCATACCAAGGTGACTTAATCTGAGGAAAATCCTTGAGGATTAGCCGAAAATTACCTTTTTATAAAAGTTTCATAAATTCACCTACGGATACTTAGTGCTTTTTCGAACGACTGCTAAGTTAAGTACAATCCACATTACTATTCCTGTTTCCCGTCATGTACTCACTTCGGTCTGTCCAGGCTCGCCAAAAGTCCAATAAAACCATGGGAAAAGTGATTGTTGCGGGAGCCGTCGGTACGCTCATGGCTGTAGGTACATGGGTTGTGTTATTTACAACCGGGGCGGTGACCTTAGGCGGGGTTCCCTACACCATCATCCTGAAAGTGTGGCAAAATCCAGCGGCACGATCTGCACTCTTAGGTGGCGAGGAAACCGAACTCCATAATTTGATGGGTAGTTTGGGGATTGAATACGATATCAAAGAGTACTATCGCGATCGCATCAAGGACCCCGTTAAATTAGATCAGCATATTCACCAGATCCTCTTTGACCGCACAGGCTATGTCGGGGAAAACTACACCGTTAGGGGCCGTACCCTGGTCCTAAAAGATCCTAGCAAGCTTGAAGAGTTGCGGAATTGCCCTAATTGTTAGCTTGTTATTCTAAGATTTTATCGTCGCAGTAGTTTTGCCTTCAATTGATCAAACAGCAGTTTTGCTTCAGGTATCCCTAGCAGCATAGCGGCAGCAGCAAATATCCCTAGACTGACTGCTCCAGCTACACATAAGACCACTAAATTTACTAGAAAACCTTCAGTGCCCAGCCAGGTTTCTAGACCCAAGCGACTTAACCAGGCAGCAGCCCCTGACACACCACTGCTGAGCAGCAGCAAACCTAAGGGCTGAGCCCACTCAAGCCAGGGCAGCCCGTTGATTTTGCGAGATAGCAATATCAACAGCGCCACCATGGACACTAAGTTGACGCCTACGGTGGCTAACACTAAGCCGGGGGCTCCGTATCGGCTAATTAAAATAAAGTCCAGTAGAGCGTTCAGACCAATGTTGAACAGACTGATGCGAAAAGGTGTATCGCCATCGCCGAGGGCATAGAACACCCGCACCAAAACATCTCGCCCCAGATAGACAAACATGCCGACACCGTAGGCAATGAGTACTGATGTGACCAGTTGGGACGCATTTTTATCAAAAGCCCCCCGCTCATACACCACCCGCACCATCGGTAAGGCTAAGGTGATGAACAGGGCACTTAAGGGCAGCATGGTCAATGCTGTCAGCAATAATCCCTGACGGATGCGTTGTTTTAGTTCATCCCAGTGAATGGGGTCCGCTAACCGGGCAAAAATCGGTAAAAAGGGCACCAAAATAACATTGGAAATAATCCCTAGGGGAGTTTGTACCAGGAGATTGGCGTAGTCTAGCGCCGCAATGGTACCGGGTAAAGCCGCCGCAAAAAATAGATCCACCTGCACATTGATCTGCATCATGCCCGATGAAAAGGTGGCTGGTCCCAGTACATTGAGCACGTCTTTAACGGCTGGATCCTGGGTATTGAATCGCAGCCGCAGTCGGCCCAGACCCTGTTTCCAGAGCACCGGTACCTGGACTAACCACTGGAGGACTGCGCCGATCAGCGTGCCGATGGCCAGGGCCGCACCGCCCACGATGGCATAGCCAGGTTCCGAAATTTTGTCCCCCAGGGTGAACAAAACAACCCCTAAAGAGACAATCACGGCACTGCTAGAAAACAGTGGACTAATGGATGGTAGCCAATAATGATCAGCCGCATTCAGGGTGCCAAAACCAATGCCGATGAGTCCAGCAAACATGGCCATGGGGGCCATAATGCGGAGCTGCAAAATGGCAATATCTCGGGTGATGGCACCGGCCTCTACGTTTTCGCTAAGCCGGTTCCCCAGTATGCCAATAATTGATGGGGCAAAGATAACAATGGCCAGGGTAACAAACAACAGGCCGATCCCGACTAAGGTAGTAATGGTTTCTACCAGGGGAGCGATTTCACTCTTTTTACGATTAGCGACGCCTCGTACAATAGCGCTGTGAAAGGGACCATTAATGCCCCCCAACAACACCAATAAAAAACCAGGGATAGCGTAGGCTAGACCATAGGCATCGGCCACGGGTCCAATAGCAAATGTGGCAGCAATGGCCTGGGTTCTGACTAAGCCAAAGACTTTACTAATTAATGTTGCGATCGCAACAATGCCGGCAATACCAGCTAAAGAACGTTTTGTCACTGGACCCTCAACACTGAATACTCAACTATGGCGTGTTGTGGAGCCAAGTACAAATTGATCAGTGACAATAGCTGACCCAATTTTATGACGACTACGTTTCAGGACCTGTATAAAAGATAATTTGATCTGTACTAAAGAACAAAACTGTAGTGAAGACAAAAACCACCCTGCCCTTCTGCCAGTTTGCATTCCAAGAATTTCACAGGAATTAGAGATTAACAAGTTTTGCACCACAGTTCAATACGTAATTTTACGGGGGCTGACTGTTGAACATCAGAAATTCGATAGATGTTCTGGCGGCCTAAATTTTCGAAAAAGCGACCTGGGCGGTCTTTAGGGTGGTTTACCCCCCTACACTGAACTCATCCATTTGTTGTTGAACCTTATTGCCGATGAGTCCCATCCAGGTCCATACCTTTCCCCCCCTATTAGAAGGCAGGCTAATCAAGCGCTATAAGCGTTTTATGGCCGATATTGAACTGGCGTCAGGAGACATTGTTACGGCCCATTGCCCCAACACAGGCCCGATGACGGGTGTTTGTCACGTCAATGGTCGGGTCATGGTGTCCCAGAGTGATAATCCCAAACGCAAGCTTGCTTACACCTGGGAGCTAGCGGAGGTCAATGACAATGGGCCCATTTGGGCGGGCGTGAATACGGCGTTACCGAATCGTGTGATTCAAACGGCCCTTAACGAACGCATTTTTGACCAACTGGGTGCTTACGACACGATTAAGCGGGAAGTTCCCTACGGCACCAAAAGTCGAATTGATTTTTTACTCACCACTGACGACCGACCGATATACATCGAAGTCAAAAACTCCACCTGGGCTCAGGGGCAGCTTTGCCTGTTTCCTGACACAGTGACTACCCGAGGGCAAAAGCACCTACGAGAACTCACAGCACTATTGCCGGAATCCCGAGCCGTGATGCTGTACTTCATCAACCGAGGCGACTGTGATCAGTTTGCCCCTGGTGATAGTGCAGACCCTGACTATGGTCAGCTGTTGAGGGATGCGATCGCAGCAGGTGTGGAGGTATTACCATGCCGATTTGATATTTCTCCAACCGGTATCGACTACATCGGATTGGCTGAGCTAGTGCTGTAGTGCGAAACATCTAAATATGCCGCAAATGGAGTGATATGAATTTTTTTAGAGATTGTGCGTAGATGTTGTGTGCTTTTTGATACGGATTTTCTGTGGCAATTGCTACCTTTTTGCAAGGAAATTGATTCTTATCTTTTGGCGAACTTTTCCCCACGGAATCCACAAGTTTTCCACAGGGAGGTAGGGGTTTTCCACAAGTTTTCCACAGGTTAGAACGAAGGATAAACCTGTAGCTCCAGTTCTGGGGATAGCGACGTGAATCTAATAATTATGAGAAAGGGGGGATTTAAGATAAAGTAATGTTAAGAAAAAGGCTGAAAACCCTATTGACTTCGTTCTTTTAAAAATAGTAATTGTGAGATGCTCCATCATATTGACGTTGACAATGCCTCTCGCCATTAGCAAAATTATTTGACCACCACCGGGTTATTACGGTCCCAACGACATGCGATTTTGACGTTCACAGTGTTTTCAATGGGATTGGTGATTTCTTGCTGCCCTCCTACAGTTCCATTCCGTGCATTCTCAGGACGGACGTGCTGCAACTATTGAGGTTTTCCCATCCATGAAAATTACTGTTAGTATCCTGGCGGAGATTCCTGAAGAACTCCATGAATCCTTAAAGGGCTATTTGGAGAATCATCCTGCATGGGATCAGGATCGGGTATTTTCGGCAGCGCTGTCGTTATTCCTTTTGCAAAACGGTGACAGCGATCGTCGAACGTCCAAAGTTTATCTAGATACTCTGTTCAATTACGCTGCCTAATAAGGGGTGTTTGGGTAAATGGGACCTACTTATTACCTACTTATTACCTACTTATTACCTACTTATTACCTACTTATTACCTACTTATTACCTACTTATTACCTACTTATTTAAGAGAGTTGTCTAACTCCAACGATTAACAATAGAGCTATTTTCCTTTGTCAGTGAGGTGTTTTATCGTACTTACCTTCCTGATAAAGGGAAATGGGTTGATCGATGTCAACAACTCGAATTCAGAGGTATTGGACGATCTAGCTGCACTCTTCTGGAAAGATAATTCTCGGAGTAGAAGGCTCTTCAGCCCTTATGGTCTAAGAGTTTTGGGTATATTAGTATCATGCAATAGTTTTTAGCTCTATCCATGGCTGAGCCCTCTGCCTACCCTCGTTCGCGTCATTTGACTAGCCAATCTGCCCAAGAATTACAACAGGTTTTTCAGCAGATTACTCACCACAGTTGTCCCCATCACTACAACTTTCATATGCATACCCATTGCTCCGATGGGAAGCTTAGTCCTGGTGAGCTGATGGAGCAAGCTATTGGTCTTCAACTTAAGGGATTTTCCATTACGGACCACCATACGATTCAAGGCTATAAACAAGCCTGTCAATGGTTGGAAAGTTGGCGGTGGAAGCACCCGTCAACTTGGTCGGCCAGTCATCAGGCAAAACTACCCAGGCTCTGGTGTGGTGTTGAAATTACGTCTAGCTTGCTGGATGTGGATGTCCATATCCTGGGCTACGCGTTTAATCCAGAACATGCAGCCTTCAAGCATTATTTGCAAGGGGGGTCTCCCAGCGGGAATGACCGTGATGCCGCAGTCGTCATCCGAGCAATTCAAGCGGCTGGAGGGGTTGCTGTTTTGGCCCATCCAGTGCGCTACCGCCGCCCCCCTGAAGAGCTGATTCCAGCCGCAGCCGCCTTGGGCATTGATGGTGTGGAAACGTATTATGCCTACGACCACCCGCCTGAATGGCGACCTACACCCAAAAAAACAGAACGGGTGCAAGGGCTGGCAGATACCTATGATCTACTCAGTACCTGTGGCACGGATAGTCATGGGATGACCCTGACGCGCCGAGTTTAGGGCCAGCGGTCCTATTCCACTGCCCCAGGACCCTGCTCGTTACTCTCTGGTTCGGTAGAACTGCTCTCTGGTTCGGTAGAACCCTGTTCGTCGTTGCGTACAATTTCTAAAAGTTCTTCGGTACTTCTACAGGCTTCAGCGTCGTAGTTGACGATGAGTTCGAAGGGATAGCGAGTGGCTTGTTCCGTTGCCGGAAATTCGCTATCCATCAGGGTGTCTATGGCTACCTGGTTAAGGTAGTCGTAGCCTGTGCTGCGTAATACTGTCGGATTGCTGGGGGTGCCGTCTGGAGCTACTAAAATACCTACTTCGCCATTGGTGGGTGGGTTTTGAGCACACAGGTTAAAGCTGGCATCAAGGTTTAATGCTCCGATTTCTGCGGTTTCCACAGCTCCATCAATAGCGCTGTCAGTGTTTGCTTCCCATGCTTTGTAATTGTCTTCTACTTCTTCTGGAGTGGTGCTTTCAGCATCATAGTTAAACTTCGCCTGTAGCCGCTCCAGTTGTGTGGGCTGGTCTGTGGGTTCAGGGTTAGCCGCTACCTCTGTATTCTCGGTATCCTCAGATGTTGCTTCCTGGTCAGACTGTTCAGGCAGGTCGGGCAGTCCTTCATTGGCTTCGGTTTGCTCCGCTGCGGCCTGTTCAGCTTGCTGTTGTTCCAGTTCGAGTTCTCTCGCTAACGTGTCCTGGTCTGTATCGATCTCGGGCACCACACTGGGCGGTGGTGCTGGAATGGTAATCGTCGTCGTTTTGCGATCGCGACTTTGCCCCGATTGTGTAGGCGTATCTCGAATGGAAATATTGGGCCGCGGAATGTAGGGATTCTGGAAAGGACGGTTGCGCCTCAGGGTATTGGGTGAGCTGAGAGATGGATTCGTTGTGCGATTGCTGCTGGAGCGATTAAAAATATTAGGCCGCGTAAAAATATTAGAACGGTTAAGGGAACTGGCGTTGGGCAAGTTATTGATGGAAGGGCGCGAATTAATATCAGGAATGGCCGGTAGTCGTGAACGATTGAAATCAGGCAGTCGGCCCTGCTCCGCCGGAGATAGGGTAACCAGAGGGACGGTGCGAGGTGCTGCATCTGCCACCTCTTCTTCACTAAAGGCGGCGAAGGATGCTGAGGAAAAACGAGGCATAGCCGCAAACAGCACACCATGGAAACTCAGGGAGGCAATCGCAGCCACACCGTAGGGACTGGTTACGAGTTCCTTGACTTTACGCAGAGTGGTTTTGACCAAAGATGGGCGCTGGGGAGATAGCTCAGGAGAGTTAGACATGGCACGTTGAGAGCACTATTCCCAAGTGCAATGGGGCACTTGGCTAATCAGTAAGAAAAAGTCAGGAATCTAATAGATCTGCACTAGATCTGAATACTGGGATCAGCATAGACAATTTAGGGAAAAAGTGTGGCATGAGTGGCCAGTTGCGATCGCTCCACCATTATGGTGTTTGCACGCCGCCTGAAGGTTTATCCTGCGTTTCCCCGGCATCAGCTACGTTGGCACTAGGCTGCTGATCTAGAGAAGGCGCAGGTGCTGCAGAGGGGGGCAAGGTATCCGTCACCAAACGTCCGGTACGTTTGCCGCCAGATAAGCGTCTCAGTAGCTGGGGCGTCGGATCGTGCATTAGGTAGGTAACCGTATCCCCTGGTTGCCAGGTCCCTTGGCCTAAAACCACATCTAGCTTGCCATTGCGCTGCACGGTAATGGGCAGCAAATCACCACTGGTAATCAATTTGTTCAGTTGCTCGCGCTGTTTTTCAAAATCCTCATTTTGCAGTTGGGTGGTTTTTAATTCAGCGGCGTCATCCTTCAAATATGTGTTCCAGGTTTTGATGGCAAGAGGTGTCGGTCTAACCTTACTCCCTTTGCCATTGGCTTTTGGTTCCGTTTCCTTGTCGCTGCGTGGCAATACCGCCAAAACACGGGGGGGCTGAAATTCTTCAGCGGCTCTTTCGGCCACAACCGAATTAACTTCTCCATTGGTCGTTAGGGCTAAAAAGGTACCAATAGAACTGAGCCCTGCTTCATCCAGCAGTTCGGCGTCCAAAGCACTGCTCAAGTAAACCCGGAGGCCATCTTGTTTAGCCAGCTCGCACGCCTCTTCATCGGTATCAAACATGACGACCGATTCCCCCTGCTGGTTAAATAATCGCCCGACTAAACGACCCACAGGGTTACACCCTACGATCACCACACCAGTAGCATCGGCTTGGGTAATGCCTAGAAATTTTGCCACACTACGGGCCGTCAGTCCTTGGATAAAGACGGTCATGATGATGGTCAAAAATACCAAGGCTTTAATGGAATCACCACCGTTGATGCCCCGCTCGGTGAGCAAAATTGCAAACAAGGAAGCTACTGAAGCCGATACGATGCCTCGGGGGGCAATCCAACTGAGGAAAATCTTTTGCCGCCAGTTGAGATCACTATTGAGGGTACAGGCATAAATATTGAGGGGGCGTACCAACAGCATCAGTGCCAAAACTGTGAATACTGAGCCCACACCTAAAGCAAACACACTGTCAATGGACAGGTCTGCGGCCAGCAAAATAAATAAAACCGAAACAGAAAAGACGGTTAGCTGGCCCTTAAATCTGCGTAATAGCCGTTCATCTGGCACCGATAACGCCCGTAAGACTAGACCAGCGGTGACGGCGGCCATTAATCCAGATTCGCTGCGCACTTCTTGGGCCAGGCCAAACAGACCCCATACGCTAGCCAGCACCACCAGGTTACGCAATTCTTCTGACAAAAAATCGGCGCGTTTGAGAAACTGCCCTAGCAAAGCACCGCCCACACCGCCAATGGCAGCACCAATACTGAGTCGCTGGGCCAATCCACCCACAATGAACCCCACATCGGTGTCACCGTTGAGCAAAATATCAAGGACGACGACGGCTAAAATGGCCCCCACCGGATCAATCAGTACGCCCTCGCCTTCTAAGATAGTGGCAACTTTTTTCTCCACCTGCACCTGGCGTAGCAAAGGGGTGATGACCGTTGGTCCCGTAACCACCACCAGCGAACCATACAAAAAAGCCAGGGGCCAGGGGAATTCACCAAACCAGTGGGCTGCCATGCCACCCCCCAGCAAGGTAATAAACGTACCGATGGTGATTAAATTACGTAGACTGCCAGATACCTGGCCCAGTTCTTTGAGCTCTAAATTGAGGCCACCCTCAAATAAAATCAGTGCAACACACAGAGAGACAATAACTTCTAACCCTGACCCCAGCACCTTAGGGTCAATGATCTGCAATGTGTCAGGCCCTAAAAGCACCCCGAAACTGAGTAGAAAAATAATGCTCGGTAACCGCAAATATTCAGCGACAACCTGGGCTGTGATACCAGCTAGGACCGCTAATACAATTTGCAGAGTGATATCAAACGGGGTTGCCATTGGCTAGATTTAAAAGGGAGGCCTCACGGATGGGGCCTAAATAATAAAATGTCACTATGGGCGGGCTGATGGAATAACGGTGATAGCTGGTATCAGCCCAGAAAAGCATTCAAATCCTTAATCTAACATCTAACGTGTGAGGGAAACGGTCAGAGTATAGCTAGCCTCCCAGTGTATAAGCGTTACTGGCCAAAAAAAAGGGTGGACCAACGCCACCCAAATCACAGGAGTTATAAGGAGATACGACAATCCGACCGCCGGTAACATACCAAGGTCGAATGCCATGTTGGTTAGCATGATTTAGCATACGAAAACTGTAGACAAACTACGGGAATTCGTTGCTAAAGCTTGCTACCCACGCATATATCTTAATGGGAGTTTTTTGAAAACGGTAAGTTTATGGAGAAAGCTGTAAGATTTTTTTTTCAATAGATAGTATTGATCGTAAATAACGTTACAACCTGTATCAACTCTAAAATCGATCTTAACAATCAGTCGCATTCCTGAAAGTAGTGGCTATTTTGGGAATAGGAAGAATGTAGTCGACCGCTGCAATGCCTAAGGTTTTTGAGCTGGTTAGAATGAAGCTCGCAAGGCTTGGCTTAGGTGCATTTATATAGACAAAGGTCTCGCATTAACTCCAGTTCTGAACGCCCCTTCTTTTCACACTAGTGTTGCGCTATCGCCAGTTTTTCAAGGATCGAGCCCTGCGCTCCCAAAAGCTAGTTCAAAAGATAGATTTGAGCGAGGTCTACCCCTGTCCGACCTGCCGTCATCGAGGCACGATTCAGGAGATCACTCTGACTGAAGCGTTTGGTTGCGATCGCTGTCAGCAAATCTATGTGATTCGAGATGGTGGCTTCGGTCTAGAACAGCTATCAGGAGCCCATCCATATCGTCGCCTATGGCGCTGGACAGGCCATCAATGGAAGCAATATAGCCAGTTACCCGCATCTAGTTGGTTAGGGTTGCTGGTAATCATAGCTATATTGCTGGCTATCTCAGGATTTTGGCTGCTCCTGTCCACATCATTTAGGATTTTGGCTGTATTGCTAGCCGGTTTAGCGGGCGGCGCTATTTTGACATCACGCCGTTGATGGTAGCCGGTTTCCTGAGCGGCGCTATTTTGACATCACGCCGTTGATGGTAGCCGGTTTCCTGAGCGGCGCTATTTTGACATCGCGCCGTTGATGGTAACCGGTTGCCTGAGCGGTGCTATTTTAACATCACGCCGTTGATGGTAGCCGGTTTCCCGAGCTAACTCAATAAAGCTGCCTGCACATCTTCTTGCTTGGGTATTTTGACCTTGGTGGCCAGCCCCAACTTAGAGAGTAGCTGAATCGTCATCCAGGTGGCGTCAATTTCCCACCACTTAAGGCCATGGCGAGCTGAGAACTGGAAGGCGTGATGGTTATTGTGCCAGCCTTCTCCGTAGGTGACGACGGCCACCCACCAGCAGTTGGTGGAGTAGTCGTTAGATTCGAAGGTTTTATAGCCAAACTTGTGGGTGGCGCTGTTGACAAACCAGGTGCAGTGGTAAACCGCAACGAGACGTACAAAAATGCCCCACAGGACAAAAGACCAACCACCGATGACATACAGCAGCAAACCCAACGCAATCTGCATTAGCAAAAAGTAATTTTCGCAGAACAGATAGAACGGATCCCTAGCAATATCTTTAGTCAGCCGAGGAACGTCACCATCAGCGGGCACTTCATAGAAAATCCAGCCCATGTGGCTCCACCAGAAGCCCTTGGTAGAGCTATGGTGGTCAACCGGCTGGTCAGAATGGGCATGGTGATGTCGATGCAGGCCAATCCACTCAATGGGACCATGCTGACAAGCTAGACTGCCGCAGAAGACAAAAAAATACTCCAGCCACTTAGGTACCGTAAAACTACGGTGGGCCACCAGACGATGCCACCCTAAGGTAATGCCCAAACAACCTGTCACCCAATGTAAAAAGAGCGCTACAGCTATAGCGCTCCAACTAAAGTTTGAAGGTAAGAATGCCAATAGAGCAATGCTGTGTACAGCTACCATAAAGATCGCTGTAGGCCAATTAATAGGAAGCTTTGGAACGTTTGCAACAGTCATGTAAAAATCTCAGCGTTAACGTAGGGGCCAACTTGCGTCACAATTAGAGCCCGCGTCATTAGCCCAGGAAAGCGAGTGAATAGCCTGAAGACACTGCAGCCGACAGAACAAGCACTATTTTCGATTTTTTATGCAATTGACTCCCAGGTCAAGATAAATGTTGCTCGAATCTTGGCAGCGTTTCGACAACATAAGGTGGGAACGCACCATTTCTCAGGGGTTTCAGGGTATGGTCATGATGATTTGGGACGGCAAACTCTAGATCACGTGTTTGCTACTGTGGTTGAGGCGGAAGCCGCAGCTGTCAGGGTGCAGTTTGTCTCCGGAACCCATGCCATTACCTGTGCCCTTTTTGGGGTGCTGCGACCTGGTGATGAACTCCTGGCGGTGACTGGCGCTCCCTATGACACCTTGGAAGAAGTCATCGGTGTTCGAGGAAATGGCCAGGGGTCACTCAAGGATTTTGGTATTAGCTACCGGCAGATGCCCCTCACCTCTGAGGCAGGTATTGATTGGTCTGGTTTGGCCACAGCGATTCGTCCCAATACCAAAATGGTGTTGATTCAGCGGTCGTGCGGCTATAGCTGGCGCAGCAGCCTGACTGTCGACGAAATTGGTCAAATTGTCCGGGCGGTCAAAGCCCAAAACCCAGACACCGTTTGTTTGGTCGATAACTGCTATGGCGAGTTTGTAGAGACCCGTGAACCCACGGCGGTGGGGGCAGACCTGATGGCTGGTTCGCTGATCAAAAACCCCGGCGGTACGATTGTGACCACAGGGGGATATGTAGCTGGACGCGCTGACCTGGTGGAAGCCGCCACCTGTCGGCTCACCTCGCCAGGCATTGGTAGCTCTGGTGGGTCTACGCTGAATCAAAATCGATTGCTTTTCCAGGGGCTTTTTCTAGCACCGCAAATGGTGGGTGAGGCCTTAAAGGGCAATTACCTATTGGCCCACACATTTAGTCAGCTAGGCTATGCCGTGAATCCAGCGGTCGATGCGCCTCAGCGAGATGTGATTCAAGCGATTCGTTTGGAAGACCCCGATAAACTGGTGGCTTTTTGCAGAGCAATTCAGCAGCATTCCCCCGTGGAAGCCTATGTGGAGCCGGTACCTGCTGGCATGCCGGGCTATGACAGTCAGTTAGTGATGGCCGGTGGCACCTTCATTGATGGCAGTACTTCGGAGCTTTCAGCCGATGGCCCTTTGCGCGAACCCTATGTGGTTTATTGCCAGGGAGGCACCCATTGGACCCATGTTGCGATCGCCGCCGAAGCCGCCGCCGCCGCTATTGGTCCTGCCACTTAATCGGCCACTTAAATTGTTAAAATAGCTACACATAGTTACCCATCAGTACTCACCAGCGCCCCCATGATTACCGTTGCACTACCGAAGGGCTCATTGCTCAAAGACACTATCCGGATGCTGCAAGGGGCCGGGTTAGACTTCAGTGGATTTTTAGACAGCAGCAACCGCCAGTTGCAAATTCTTGAAAGCAGTGGTCGCGCCAAAGGCCTATTGGTCAGAGCTCAGGATGTCCCGGTCTATGTCGAATACGGTCAGGCTCAGCTCGGTATCGTTGGCTATGACGTGCTCTACGAAAAAGAGCCCAATGTAGCTCAGCTCGCTGATTTGGGCTTTGGCAGCTGTCGTTTTTCTGTGGCGGTTAAGCAAGATGGTCCCTATCGCTCTGCCCTGGACCTGCCCCCCCACTGCCGCGTTGCCTCCAAATTTGTCAATAGTGCCCGTCGCTACTTCCAAAGCATTGACCTGCCCGTTGAAATTATTCCTCTGTATGGTTCCGTAGAATTAGGTCCCATCACCGGCATGTCCGAAGCAATTGTGGACTTGGTTTCCACAGGACGTACGCTAAAAGAGAACAACCTGATGGAGTTGGAAGTGCTGTTTGAAAGCACGGCTCGGTTGGTGGCCCATCCTTTGAGCTATCGTCTGAATGTGGATAATTTGAGCGAATATGTTGATTTGATTCGACAGCAATTGACGGTGGCGGCTTAAGTGCTGTTTTTTGACCTTTTTTTGTAGGGGCGCACCGATGTGTGCCCTTCTTTCCTTTTTTCTCACCCCAATGGTTTCTCCTTCCGTCACAACTCCCCGCCAGGGTTCAACTTACGATTGGCAGCTTTTCCAGCGCCTTCTCCCCTACATTCTTCGGGAGAAAAGGCACCTGGTTTTACCCCTACTTTTACTGATTCCACTGGCCTTTGCTCAGGCATTTCAGCCAGTGCTCATTGGTCAAGCGATTTCGCTCGTTGGCCAAGAATCTGGAGCCTGGAGCTTTTTAACAGAGCGGTCTCTGCAAGAAGGGTTAAATATCCTGATTGTGCTGTTGCTGTTATGCATAGGCACCAGGCTAGCCCTGGATGGCTGGCAGAGTTTTTTGGTGCAGAAGGTGGGTCAGGACATCACCCGCAATATTCGTAATGACATGTTTCACCATGTCATGGCCCTATCGATGCGATTTTTTGATCGCACGCCTGTGGGTCGGCTGATCACCCGTTTGACTAGCGATGTCAATGCCTTGGGAGATGTGTTTTCCACCGGGGCAATCGGCATCTTTAGCGACATGTTTTCGATCGTGGTGTCGGTGGTGCTCATGTTGCTGATCGACTGGCGCTTGGGCTTGATGCTGATGTTGTTGCTGGTGCCTGTGACAGCCATTATTATTTATTTTCAGCAACAGTATCGCAAAGCCAATTATCAGGCCCGTGAGGAGCTGTCGGCACTGAATTCCAATCTACAGGAGAATATTGCTGGTATTGAAGTAGTTCAGCTATTCCGGCGTGAGAGTTTTAATTCAAATCTGTTTCGAACTACGAATGAACGTTACATGCTGGCGGTGGATCGCACCATCTTTTACGATTCGGCGGTATCAGCCACATTGGAATGGATCGCGTTGGTTGCGATCGCAAGTGTTCTGGGTTTTGGTGGCTGGCTAGTGCTGGGCGAGAACATGGAAATCGGCACCCTAACCACGTTTATCCTGTTTGCCCAGCGGTTATTCGAACCACTGCGTCAGTTTGCCGACAAATTCACCGCCATTCAAGCCGGATTTACTGCGGTTGAGCGTTTGAATGATTTGTTAGATGAACCGATCGACATTAAAGATAGTGACGATCCGGCAGTTTTGCCTGAACCCACCGACGAGAACGATAATGTCTTACCAGGTGAGATTCGCTTTAACCATGTGAACTTTGGTTATAAGGCCGATGAATATGTTCTACGTGATTTAGATTTCACCATTCGCCCTGGTGAGAAAGTGGCATTGGTCGGACCAACAGGAGCCGGAAAAAGTTCAATTATTCGCTTGCTTTGTCGCCTGTATGAAGTCAGCGATGGCCAAATTTTGCTCGATGGCATTGATATTCGTGACCTGGCCCAGAGCGATTTGCGCCAGCGCATGGCCATCATTTTGCAAGATGGGTTTATCTTCTCTGGAGACGTAAGTAGCAATATCACCTTGGGTGAAGAATACACCCCGGCTCAGATTCGCCATGCCGCCGAATCCACCAATGTGGCCAGCTTTATCGAACAGTTACCCCAAGGCTATGACACCCTGTTACGAGAGCGAGGCACTAATCTTTCCGGTGGTGAAAAACAGCTATTGGCCTTTGCCCGTGCAGCGATCCGCAATCCTGGCATTCTAGTTTTGGATGAGGCAACCGCAAACCTGGATGTGGGCACAGAGGCGAAGATTCAGTCGGCATTAAATACCCTATTGGAGAACCGAACAGCAATTATTATTGCCCATCGCCTATCGACAATTCGCAATGTGGACCGCATTTTAGTGTTGAAACAAGGACATCTGGCAGAACAGGGTAGCCACGATGAACTGTTGGCGGCAGATGGTCTCTATGCAAGTTTGTATAAGTTACAAATGTTGGGCCAATAAGTGCCCTGGTATGGCAAGGCATCCATCTCCCTTGCCCATTTACTCCTCGCAACTATCGACGATTGCCGTTAGCGAATACTCTCCATTTTACTCCTCGCAACTATCGACGATTGCCGTTAGCGAATACTCTCCACCCCAATAACCATAGGTGCCGACATACCAAAGGCCACTGCTCAATGCTGGCCGAGTCTGACTGCTTACGGTAATCGTTTCGTCGCTACCATTTAACCAGGGACGAAAGTCATATCTACCCAGGGTGGGTTTGTCGTCTTTCCGCAAATACAGGTCCACATCACCCGCTGCTGCTGCGTCAGTGCCGAGCATTTGCAACTCCAGTTGAGCTGTCCCATCAGGTACATCAATATAATAATGTTGCCATTCATCGTTGCTAACTCTGCCTGTGATTGGTTGGCAGCTCATCAGAGGAGGCGCGATACCGGTCTCTTCAGCAATCACAAAGTCTCTGATGACAGCCATATGTTGCATGTTGCGAGCACCGCTGTCGTTGCGACGAACAGGTTCGACATCTGATAGGGGAGAATAAACGCGGCTGTCAAATACTAGGCCATTAGAAAATGTATTCTCTCCAATGGCGACGGGCACTTCATATTCTTGCAAATCAACATCGGCAAAAACCCAATCATAGGGACGACGACGACTGGCATTGGTATCGCCATCCCCAGTTTGATCCACAGGATAGGGAGGGCGAGTATTGACCACCGTTCCTAGAGTTCGTAATGCGGTTTCTGTGATATTGCGAGTATTTAAATCTCCACCAATGACCAATAAGTCTTCGTTAGGCACATTATCTTCAACAAACTCGATTAAAGCATTGGCTTGAATATTGCGTGTATTCGCACTCCGGGTGAGAAAGTGAACGCTGATGGCCCATAGATCCTGGTCCCCCGGCAGATCAATCTTGGCCCAGGCAAAGTCACGGTTGCTGACGGCGGGGTCATCCCATTCCCCCGAGTCAAGGATGGGATAGCGGCTGATGACACCGTTAGGGATTTGGGCATCGTCTTCTCTGTAATAAGAGAACTCATCTCCAAAGGTGCTTTTAACCCAGGCTGCAATATCGCTATCAGAGTTATTGCCAATGTTAAATTCTTGGATTAAAACAATGTCGGGTGTTAATCCTTGAAAGATGCGAGTACCTTCGCCTGGATCGTACGATTGGCGATTGCCACTGCTCGTGTTGGCAGCCATAATGCGCAGGGTGGTTTGGGAGACCGCTGGTGTTGCCATCAGCATAGCCAGGACCAAGGCAAGTAATGATAAAGAAGATACACGCTGAGTTATGGGGGGCACTATGGTAGTTTCCTCAATGGAGAATACTTGTGTTGTAACTAGTCTGTAGGTAGTGTGCCCCGAGCCTATCAACTTTATTTGTATTGTGGGTGTTTTGTAATGACCCTATGGACTCCGGAGATGTATACCAAGGCGTGGAATTTTGCGGCGGATGCCCATAGGGGGCAGCGGGTGCCGGGGACGGAGCGACCGTACATTAACCATTTGGGAAATGTGGCCATGGAGGTGATGCGGGCCATTGCGGCGACACCGACGGTGCAGCAGCCGGATTTAGCGGTGCAGTGTGCACTGTTACACGACACGATTGAGGATACGACGGTGACCTATGGGGTGCTGGTGGCTGAGTTTGGGCCAGAGGTGGCGGCTGGGGTATTGGCCTTGAGTAAGGATGCGGCGTTGCCGAAAGATCAGCAGATGGCGGATAGTTTACAGCGGATTCGGCAGCAGCCTGAGGTGGTATGGATGGTGAAACTGGCGGATCGCATTAGTAATTTGCAGAAACCGCCGCAGCATTGGAGGCAGGGAAAGATTCGGCGGTATGGAGTTGAGGCAGAGATGATTTTGGAGGCGTTGGGGGAGGCGAATGCGTGGTTGGCGCAACGGTTGAGAGAGAAGATTGTTGCCTATGGGGTGTATGGTGCGGTGTGAGTGATTACATCTGGTCGTAGCAATTGGTGGGGTAGCGGAGTGGTGGTGTTGGCGCTACCATCTCGCGCAGCTAATTTTTTGGGTGCGAAAAACAACTGGAGTTCGTTGCTTATTGTGTAGGTCATCAGCCCCAGATCGCTGAGTCAAGTGGGCGTCTGAGGGGCCGTTATATCTGTATACATTGCCAGAATCTGTAGGTTGGCGTTGAGCCTGCGAAACCCAATTTCGCCAATTGATATCGCGATCGCAATCGTTAACGGTAAATTGCGATCGCATAAATTCACACCATGGATTTTCATCCATTTACATTCGGGTATTCTGGCAAGTCGGGTTTCATAAATTCAACCCGACCTACTGTTTGAAATTTTCGTTACGTCACCACAATAACTATTTCTAGGCTGAGCTAGCATATATTCGCAATTGATGAGCACTCCATGGTCCAGTCAGCTGATTCTACTCGGATGACATTTGACGATTTCATTCAATGGGTTCCTAACGATGGCAAACCCTATGAACTGCATCACCAATTGGCGTGATGACTATGCCCACAAGTTAGTAGAATACGAAGCCATGGGAATTTCGGAATATTGGATTGTAGATTTTTGTGCTTTAGGGGCTGTGCGCTATATTGGTCAGCCTAAACAGCCAACTATTACGATCTGTCGGTTAGTGGATGGAGAGTATCAGCTAGAGAGACTAGTGGCAGGAAAGTCATTATCCTCATCTGTTTTCCCTGAGTTGGAGCTGATGACGGATGATATTTTCCAGGCGGCTGAATTGTAGAGGTTACTGTAAACAAAACTATCCGTTTGCAACAAAGACGCAGAAATTACAAACAAAACTTTAGCTAGTGAACACAATGGGAAGTAGGCACTCGCACAATCGGAGGTCAACCCCATGGTCGTCCAAGGTACACCCACCACACCCACCGCTGCGCCTGCCTACGAAACCGCCACCCAAATCATTGCCAAAGAGCTGCTTGCCCAGACTAAAGAGCGCCAGGGCTGGCTCGGGCAAATTCGCGATAGCGTAAGCGCTGACTGGTCAGTTCGCATCCAACTCCACGATCAGCTCCTCGGTTTTGCCATGGCTAACCCCGGCCTGCGCGTCCAGCTATTCCGCCTGATCGATTGTCTCCCTGGGCTCTCCGATAAAACCACAATCGCCCGTCACATTCGCGATTATCTAGGTCAAGACACCGTTGAGCTACCCGCCCCTCTGAAGGCACTGCTCAACTTTACCCACCCCGATTCAGTGCCTGGTCACCTGGCGGCCACCACATTTTCTACAACAGTCGCCACACTGGCCAAAAAATATATTGCAGGTGAGACGATCGATCAAGTTTTTAAGAGTTTAAAGCACCTTGAAAAACAAAATCTCACCTTTACCCTTGATCTATTGGGTGAAGCCGTTATTACTGAAACAGAAGCCGAAGATTATCTCAATCGTTATTTGTTGTTACTGGAACAACTGGCTGCACGCTTTCCTAATCAGCAGGTGTCCCCTGAGCGAAGTCGAAGGGAACGCCTACCCAATGCTCAAGTTTCAGTAAAACTAACGGCCTTTTATTCCCAGTTTGATCCTTTAGATCCTGTTGGCACGCAGGCCAAGGTTAGTGAGCGGATACGAAAATTGTTGCGTAAAGCGGCAGAACTCGGTGTTGCGATCCATTTTGATATGGAACAATATGTCTACAAAGATCTTACCCTGGCAATTCTGAAAGATGTGTTGATGGAAGATGAATTTCGTCAGCGTAGCGATATTGGGATTACCCAACAGGCTTATTTGAGAGACAGTTATCAAGACTTAAAAGAGATTATTCAGTGGGTGGCTGAGCGCGGTACTCCCCTCACTGTCAGGCTTATCAAAGGAGCCTACTGGGACCAGGAGATGATCAAGGCTATTCAACATGGCTGGGCACCGCCGGTTTATCGTCATAAAGTTTCGACCGATGCCAATTTTGAACGGATGACTCAGCTACTGTTGGAAAATCATCCGGTAGTGTATGCCGCGATTGGTAGCCATAATGTGCGATCGCAAGCCCACGCCATTGCCATCGCCGACGCCCTGCAAATTCCCAAACGCCGCATTGAGCTGCAAGTTCTTTATGGCATGGCCGATAAACTCGCTGTTGCTCTCACGAATCACGACTATCGTGTCCGTGTCTATTGCCCCTACGGTAAACTCATCCCTGGCATGGCCTACCTGATTCGTCGCCTGCTGGAGAACACCGCCAATACCTCATTCCTGCGGCAAAGGTTAGACGCAACACCGACAGAAGATCTCCTGGCTAAACCCACCTTTGCCGAAGTCGATGTGCACCCTGCTGAACCTGTCCCTGTGGAACAATTTGCCAATGCTCCCGATACTGACTATGCGCAGCGATTGGCCAGACAAACGGCCCAGCAGGCACTAACTCAGGTCCGTAATCAGTTGGGCCAAACCCATTGGTCTTGGGTTAATGGGCAATACCTACCGACAGAAACCCTGGTGCCGTCGGTTAATCCTTCAAATCCTGTCGAGATTGTGGGTCAGATTGGCTTGCTGGATACGAACCAGGCGGATATGGCTGTTGCCGCTGCTAAGGCTGCCTTTGCCAGCTGGCGACATACCCCAGCTTCAGAACGAATCACCTGTCTGCATCGTGCCGGTGAATTGATGGCAGCTCGCCGTGCAGAATTGGCTGCCTGGATTGTTTTAGAGGTCGGTAAACCGTTGCGAGAGGCGGATGCGGAAGTGTCAGAAGCGATCGATTTCTGTCATTATTATGCCGATGAGATGGAGCGGCTGGAGCAGGGTAAAGTAGCTGATCTGCCTGGGGAAACAAATCGGTATCGCTATTTCCCAAGGGGGATTGCGCTGGTGATTTCGCCGTGGAATTTTCCGCTTGCGATCGCAACTGGCATGACCGTCGCTGCCCTTGTCACTGGCAATTGCACCCTGCTCAAACCTGCTGAAAATTCCGCAATTATTGCTGCTAAACTAGCTGAGATTTTAATCGCAGCCGGTTTCCCTCCGGGTGTTTTCCAACTGTTATTTGCTAAAGGCTCGACCGTAGGGGCTCATCTCGTTCAACATCCCGACATTCACCTGATTGCATTTACGGGGTCTAGGGAGGTGGGTTGTCGTATTTATGCAGATGCTGCTCAGCTGAAACCTGGCCAGCAGCATCTCAAACGAGTCATTGCTGAAATGGGGGGCAAAAACGCCATTATTGTCGATTCTAGTGCCGACCTGGATCAAGCGGTGCAAGGTGTGGTGCAGTCTGCCTTTGGCTACAGCGGTCAAAAATGTTCTGCTTGCTCACGGGTGATTGTTTTAGAGGCTATCTATGAGACGTTTGTTCAGCGTCTGGTTGAGGCTACTCGTTCTCTTAATGTAGGAGCAGCAGATTATCCTGATACTAAGGTGGGTCCGGTGATTGATGCCGTATCCCAGCAACGAATTCAGGAATTTATTGAGATTGGTAGAAGAGAAGGTGATTTGGCTCTCTCAATCGAATCTCCTAATTTTGGTTACTTTATTGGTCCTACTATTTTTATCAATGTTTCTCCCGATGCGCAGATTGCTCAACAAGAAATCTTTGGCCCTGTCGTTGCTGTTATCTCGGCGAAAACGTTTGAAGAAGCG
This sequence comes from Leptolyngbya sp. PCC 7375, assembly GCF_000316115.1. Lineage (GTDB taxonomy): Bacteria > Cyanobacteriota > Cyanobacteriia > Phormidesmidales > Phormidesmidaceae > Leptothoe. Next base: position 3,630,262 of record NZ_JH993797.1, on the reverse strand, counting down.
CTGACTATTGCTAACAATACTGACTATGCCCTCACGGGTGGTCTCTATTCTCGTACCCCTGCCCATATAGAACAAGTTCAAACTACCTTTGACGTTGGTAATCTCTATATTAATCGGGGGATTACGGGTGCCATTGTTGCTCGCCAGCCTTTTGGTGGTTTTAAGCTCTCTGGTGTTGGTTCAAAAGCTGGAGGTGCTGATTATCTTCTTCAATTTATGGAGCCTCGCGTAGTGACAGAAAATATTCAACGTCAAGGCTTCGCTCCAATTGATGGGTTTGATTAGTATTTTTCTCTGAGAGGGTTTGGAGGGTTTTGTGACTTGTTCGTCCACGGAGTGCGATCTCACTCTTTTGTTTCAATCCCTGAGAGGGTTTGGAGGGTTTTGTGACGAAAGTTGATCAACCCCAACTGTAGCTTAATAAAAGTTTCAATCCCTGAGAGGGTTTGGAGGGTTTTGTGACAGAGTATGAAATCTTTTTTGTCTTCGGAAAACTCTAGTTTCAATCCCTGAGAGGGTTTGGAGGGTTTTGTGACGACCCGCTCTGGCATCGTGATATAGGCCAAATGAGGGGTTTCAATCCCTGAGAGGGTTTGGAGGGTTTTGTGACTCATGTTTAGTAGATTTATAAGTGGCTTGTATCAGTTTCAATCCCTGAGAGGGTTTGGAGGGTTTTGTGACCCGGATCAGTAGTGATGTGAAGCGTACGTATCAGGTTTCAATCCCTGAGAGGGTTTGGAGGGTTTTGTGACCTAGCCACCGTCAACTGGCCTTGCCCTATCTCAGTGGAGTTTCAATCCCTGAGAGGGTTTGGAGGGTTTTGTGACTTCATGGGTTGAAATCCAGCCAGTTGACTTTGGATGTTTCAATCCCTGAGAGGGTTTGGAGGGTTTTGTGACTTAGGACTCCGTCGTTCCCCATCTGTTTCAGGGTTTCCTGTTTCAATCCCTGAGAGGGTTTGGAGGGTTTTGTGACCATCGACATCAGCAAATACAGTCATCTCTTCGAAGTTTCAATCCCTGAGAGGGTTTGGAGGGTTTTGTGACGAAATGAATATAGAGCGGATCAAGATCATTGATACGTTTCAATCCCTGAGAGGGTTTGGAGGGTTTTGTGACCCACCGAAGACTTACGGATCGAAGCCTGGGTGCTTGTTTCAATCCCTGAGAGGGTTTGGAGGGTTTTGTGACGATGAACACGTCTATTAGAGCACCTTGAATACAGAGTTTCAATCCCTGAGAGGGTTTGGAGGGTTTTGTGACATTGGATGCCTCTACCCGATGCACCTAACGATGAGTTTCAATCCCTGAGAGGGTTTGGAGGGTTTTGTGACCGGGTATAGAGGTTTTTCCTACCGCTTCTTGTAAGGTTTCAATCCCTGAGAGGGTTTGGAGGGTTTTGTGACCTGGGATTGGTTACAGCAATGGTATTTGTTTCCTGTTTCAATCCCTGAGAGGGTTTGGAGGGTTTTGTGACTAACGCTAATTTCATATAAAAGCGTGTGCAGTTTGTTTCAATCCCTGAGAGGGTTTGGAGGGTTTTGTGACGTTGACACTGACTAACCAGTCCTTACCCCAAGGATTCTTGTTTCAATCCCTGAGAGGGTTTGGAGGGTTTTGTGACCCAACTATCTGCCGGTTGGGGTCGAGATGGATGAGTTTCAATCCCTGAGAGGGTTTGGAGGGTTTTGTGACTTCAATGCCCGTAATCCCCAAAATCTCTTTATTGGTTTCAATCCCTGAGAGGGTTTGGAGGGTTTTGTGACCTCACGGATGGGCTTGTCAATGTTTGCAGCCTTCTTGTTTCAATCCCTGAGAGGGTTTGGAGGGTTTTGTGACTAGTAGCGATCCGGTTTGGGATAAGACTACTGCTGGTTTCAATCCCTGAGAGGGTTTGGAGGGTTTTGTGACTTCTTTTAATTCATCCGTAGTCTTTACGTTTACCAGTTTCAATCCCTGAGAGGGTTTGGAGGGTTTTGTGACTAAGTTGGGCGCATTGCTAAGGAAAAGACTATTTGTTTCAATCCCTGAGAGGGTTTGGAGGGTTTTGTGACGCTGATCAGTACTGCTGGCTAGGGAAGTCCGCAGTATGTGTTTCAATCCCTGAGAGGGTTTGGAGGGTTTTGTGACATCCGAGGTCACCTCCCCCGCATACATCCTTGGCGTTTCAATCCCTGAGAGGGTTTGGAGGGTTTTGTGACGTCAGCAATTATGTCGTAGCCAGCCAAATGAAGCTCTGTTTCAATCCCTGAGAGGGTTTGGAGGGTTTTGTGACGGCGGGCCTTGAAAAGCCTTGAAATATTTAGTTTTCAAGGTTCGAATGCGCGAACTGTCCAAATAATAGCATCGCTGACCAAATCCGAAGCATCTAGAGGCCAAATAAAAAAGCATAACCCTAAGCCATACAAGCATTTCAGCCATTGCGCGAACCCTTAAACCTGTAAAGATCACTGTAACCTTTGCATATCAGTCAATCCCACAGATTTCAGCGTCAGCCACTTCAAACACCTACCTATCCGCGTGCAAGTTTCTAACCAAAAAATTAAGCAAAAAATACAGTGTCATCCCGCACTGGTTCTCCACCAATACGCTCAACCTTTTTCTGACAACACTCACATAAAAAATAAAACCGAATACTATCTTCTTCAGGCTTAATCAGCTGATTCAGGCGATTGCGTAACTTTGCGTATTGAGTTGTTGTAAGACTACACTCAAACACACTAAACTGCATCCATTGACCATAGGATGTCAGAATCTTATGAATTTTGGTGCGGCGTTTATCTTCGGAAATGTCGTAGGTCACAACAACATGCATAGAAAAGGGGTGGATGGGTGAGGGGGTAGATGGGTGAAGGGATTAAATTATTTGAGAATGAGTGGGGGGTATTGGTCTGTTTCGGCCATCAGATATTTGGCCAACAGGCGGGCCTGGATTTCAAACGCCTCTTGATAGGTACATTGTCGCCCCATCACCGGATGCTTAAATTTTGATTGTTTCTTTTGCTCATAAAGCCGTAGAAACTTACGGCGGCCCTCATCAGTGAGCGAAACCGCATGGCTTAACGCTTCATCAGAAAAATCATCAAGTATCAGGGCCTTACGGTTAATAGCCGATAGCACCATGGCATCTACCACAAGCGGACGAAACTCTTCCATCAGATCAAGCGCTAAGGACGGACGACCATAGCGCTGGGTATGGAGATAACCCAGGTAGGGATCAAATCCAACAATGTTGATCGCACCTTGAATATCATGGAGCAGCAAAGCATAACCAAAGCTGAGCAATGCATTAACCGGATCGGTCGGCGGACGACGGTTACGCGTTTTGAATGTAAATGCCTCGTTACGAAGTAACCGACCAAAGAGTCCAAAATAAGCCGCACTGCCTGCTCCTTCTAACCCACGCAGCGCATTGATGATAGAAGTTTGATGAATCGGCTTAATTGCCTGCTCTAAACGAGTGATACCTGATTGCAGGCTAGTTGTCCCTTCCCGCTGAGCCCGCAGTAACATGGTGCGATAATTCTTGAGTTTGCCACGGATAAACCCCTGTACAACATGCACAGAACGAGGTGTTTCACCAGCTGCTTGCCATTGGGCCGAGCGCACAAAAATATTTTTGTTGAGTTCAGGCTCCAAACGTCCTAAGAAGCGTCCCGTTCCCGTCATAAAGCTGAGGGGAATTTTGCGCTCTAACAATTCCATAATGGCCGCAGGCGATACCGTCGCACGGCCCAGTACAACTACGCCGTCCACCTTGATGAGGGGAACATCCAATAGAGTTTCTTTTTGCGCTCGTACTTTTAGGCGTTCGTCAGTTTTGCCAATAAATGCATCGTCGGTGGAGATGTAGACGGTTCCCATGGTTGGTTTGGTATGAGGGTGGATGGGTGAGGGGTAGGGGGGATGAGTGGATGAGTGGATGAGTGGATGCGACTTTCCCATGCACCCATGCACCCATGTAACCTATGCGCTTTCTCGATAACGGTTTACCTTATTACTCGCCTGGGGCAAACATTGACGGTAAAGGCTACAGCCACGGCAGCGTTTGGTATATACAGGCAGGGGCATAGTGCCGGTGGTGAGAAGAGTGCGGACGGCCTGGATGGTTGCGATCGCATCTGCTCTCAGCTCTGGCGTAATCGGTACGAGTTGTCGCTGGTGGGAGTGGGCATAGTACACATAACCTTGGGCAATAGGTTTGCCCGTCATGTCTTCCAGGCAGAGGGCCTGGGCACAGACCTGTAGGGCATCGTTATCAAAATCTCCCCGTTGTCCCCGTTTGTATTCAATGGGGTATAACTGGCCGTCGGTTTCTTCAATCAGGTCTGATTTACCGATCAGGCCGTAGCGATCGCTTTTTAACCAGATGGCCCGAACTTGCCAGGTATCTTGTCGGTGGTTTGTGCCCAGGGTGTGGACCCTGGCATGGAGTCCGGTACCTTCGAGAGTATATTGATTGTCGATAAACTCTCCTGCACAGAACATACGCCAGCAGCGATGGGGGCAATAGGCATATTGATTAAGGGCTGCAATGGGTATAAAGTCATTGTCAGTCATTAGTTTCAATCCTGATTTTGACACCTGTGTTCAGGTACTGGGTAAGTGTGTCCCCTAATTTTTGTTCAGGAGACTTTTCAGGTGGATGTTCAAAGATGCTACGGGTGAAAAAATATAAAACGATGGCACCCATTATTAATGGTTCTGGCATGATGATTTTTGGATAAACGGTAGAGCAAGCCTGATCTTTTTAACCCATCACTCTCCTCGCCACCCCCATCCCCATCGGCGTCTTCCTCCCCACACCCGCATAAAGTGCAAAATCCGCCAGGGTGTTGAGCTGTTTAATGGTTGTTGATTCTACTTTGCCTAAGATTCGATAGGTGACAGTACCCACGCAACCTGTGAACTGGTTGCAAGGGCTAACCTTGGCCCCTGTGTGTTGAAACTGTTGGCGTGGATCACTAGCTATTTCAGTACGTATATTGAACTGACTATCTTGCAGGCATTCAAGGCTATCGGTGGGAAATTCTAGGCCGCTGTAGTGGTTCCAACGGCGTAGGAGACTTTGAAAAACACGATGGGCAGTGGGCATGGAAGAGTCCTGGCCACCTTGACGGAAAGCGGTGGGAGTGTAGAATTGGAGAGTGAGTTTGCGTGTGCTGTCCGAAGCTTGGTCATACAGTTGTTGATAGTTGCAAAAGTTGGCCCAGGGTTGGGTGCTTTGGGGAGTGCCCAAAATGCTAGTGATGTGGAGGTTGGCAGGGCCTAAATGCCATGGCTGTTCTGGGTTCAGGTTTAGCCAGAGTTGGCTCAGTCGTCCGAACAGGGCATCGTCTAAGAGAGAAATGCGCCACCAGCAAGGGGTGCCGGGGGTGATGGGTTTGCGGTAGGTCCAGCGGAGAGAGGTGGGGTGATGGAGGGGATGAGTGGGGTTGGTTGGTTTCTTGAGTATGGGTTTTGGGAGCCGTTTGTCTCTGCTCCCCTGCTCCCTTGCCCCCCTACTTGCCCCCTCCCCTCTATTCACCTGTAGGGGACTGAGGGTAAAGGCTTTATTGGCCTGATTTTGGTGTAATTCATTGCCTAGATCCACATCGATAGAACTAACGAGGTTGAGAAACAGACCGTGTAGATTTTTACCTGAGGTAAAACCAGGGGGAATCGGTGATTCGGGTAGTAAGTTGAGAACTAAGCTATGGGGCATGGGATTCGATACACTAAAACAATGATTTGAGGTAGTTGAACTTATGATGGTTGATGACTATGATGTGGCAATTTCGTTAAATAATCGTTTGGATGCCAGTGTTCCTTTTAAGGTGCGGCCTGGGAAGCAAATGCTTAAAAATATGCAGGCCCAGGGGAAGTCGATGCGAGATCAGGATTACACGGTAGAGAAGGTATTTTATGGCGGAGATGAGGGGGGCATTACGTGTATGCTCCAGGGTAAGGCGACGGATAAGGAGCTTTTTGGGGCTTCGATTACGCATTTGGTTATCGATCCGGAACATCCGTTGGCAGAAGAGGTTAAGGCATATCAACAGCAGCGGACTCGTCGGTTGTTTTTACAAGACCAAAGTGGGTTTGCGGCCATGATGGGTGAGAAAAAAACTCCGAAAAAGAAGAAAAAACGAGGTGGTGGATTTGGTCGTTAGTATGAGAGTGTTATGAGCTAAATCGATATTCCATATTAGTGGGAAGCTGTAGGGGCTCTTTCAATCCTTCAAATGAGTAAAAATCTCCTGCCATTCGTACATTGCGGATGAGGCTAACAGGTGGCATGTTGATGGTGTCGTAGCTCAGCACCTGATTAGTAAACATCACATCCAACGGATTGAGCGGATAGGGAAAGGTAAACTCTCTGGCTGAGTTTTGTTGAGGTTTGGGTAGTTCTTTGACTTCAACCTTGGCTTTACTCATCCACTTGCCTAATCGAATCCATCGAGGAAATGTAAGAGATTTAGCAGACATAACAAAGAATTCAAATTGACTTTCAGGCGCAATTTCTTTGGCACGTCCAAAGCTGGGAATATTCTTCTGGGTCTTTTTCATCTCAACGTGATAGCGGTTGTCCGCATATTTCCAAGTGTGGAGCACAGCTGTATGCTGAACGGCTCTGGCTGGCGTGACATAAATGCCCTGCTGGTTTAGGGGAGTTAAATGTTCCTCGTACATAGGCACCTGTGTTGGACAAAAATAGCGATAAGCATTTTCGTCAGATACGGTCGTGGCGTATTTCTTGCTATCTATTAAGCCTAAAGCATAGCAAAGCGCATAGTTGTGTAACACAGGCTCTGTCTCGTAAAGCCGTCCTATTTCCCGTGTCGCGTAGTAGAGACTGTCGTGTAGCTCTAGGGTGCAACGGTAGATATTAGGCATGACTATGACCTCGCTGCAGCCTTTTTCTTACCAATATGCTTTTCAGCATAGGCTTTGGTTTCATCATCAGCTTGTTTCAGGATGGAGCGAATACCTTCTTCACTCGCGGTTAGAGTTTTGACTTCAGCTAGTAAGTCTTGAAAATTCTCTCCGATGACATCAGTATGCACAATGAATTCATCCTCCATTAAAGACTGAATTGCGGTTGTGGCTGCCTGTGCAACATCATCTTCATCAAGTGGGTCGGGAGCCTTAAGAGTACCACTGGCTTTCATCTGATCAAAAATAGCTTGGGTCCAACGCAGGTTACTGACAATTTCACCATCAGCAAACACAACACCAATTAGCTCATTACGAACACGTCCTGTACGGGTGGTTTGGGCTCCATAGTGGCGGGTTCTTAGAATATTGTTGAAGACATATAGAAAGCTAGCCTCTGTGGGATCTTTGAGGGTAACAATACTTGGGAAAAAGACCTGCGGACGAATATGATCTTGCTGGTTGATGCGGCTAGTCACTTCGCCAGGCTTTGAACCCTTTTCTCCTTTAGAGGCCATAGTACCGTTTTCAAAAGGGGCATTCAGTGTAAAGGTTTCATGAGACTCATCAAAAGAGGTAATCGAAAAAGCAGTATCTACGACAACCTTTGATTTTTCAGAGCCTGAATCACCAATGGCAAAACCATAGATAATGCAATCCGGGTTATCCATGCCAAAAGCTACGTTATATTCGCATTCTTCTGGTTCAACAAAACCATATGTTCGGAGAAGTTCACGCCCTACCAGACGTTCTGGTGTGGATTGCTTGCGCTTGAACATGGATAAACGGCTGATTGTGTTTTTATCTTCAACGCCTGCTCGAACCCGTGCTTTGTTAAGCTCTCCATCAGTCTGAAAGAGTGGATAGGATTCAGTAACTCGTACTGTTAGAAAATGGGCGTACTTACCCATGGGCTTGTAGGGAATCTCAGTGTGAAAAAATTTAGGGTCAATTGTTTTTAGAAGAGTCATTGTTGAAGTCCTTAGGTAGGGTGAATTTGGTTGTTTTTCTGATGTAGATGTTAATCAGCTGCGCCGTTATTGTCTTCTTTGGCTTTAAGCTCCTGATTTTCTTTGTCCTGTTCTAATCGATAAAGGAACTCGCACGTATCTCGAATAAGGTTGAGCTGACGACCTGCTAAGCGGGCACGATCACCTGAAAAGGCCTTCTCGAAAACATCAATAACAAAATAGCGTGCAAAGTCAAGAACTTTTTGACGTTCTTCCTCACGTTTGCTGGTTATCCAACGACCTTCCGCCGTTGACGCATGAACCCGGTCCATCAGCTTAAATACTTCAGCAGCGACGACAGCAACGAGAGCCTCGTCGTGGAACATGCTAGATTCAGCTTTTAGGATAGTATCAGCGGCGATGTCAATTGGTTTGAGTACTGCATTGGCTTTAGGGTTATAGCGTTTGTTGGCTCGATAGAACTCTCGATATAAATCGGTCAGTTTTTTGGGGTGATTGAGCGATGATTCTGGTTTCAAGTCCCAAGTCTCCTTTATGAGGTTATACGATGCATAGGGGTCAAAACATGGATAGAAGTGGTGAGCATAGAGCCTGATCTTCTGAGCACTAGGGGAATCAGCTTTCTGTCCTCTACTCCATTTCGCTAAATAGGAAAAGACATAGAGAGGGCTGGTTTCGATATCTTTGGCCAGTTCTGTAAATCGGCCCCAGTTAGCGTCATAGCCGCCCTTACCCTGTTTGGCGTTGACATCCATATGTATGGCATAGGCTGCTGTCAAGGTATTGAGCGGCGCAGGTCGCTTGATCCCACTTTCATCAGTCCAGCCATCCAGAATAGAGTCCAGCCGAAACCGATCCTGGCCAATCAGGGTACGGAAGGCATGGGGAGCACTATCAAGAAAGACACTTTCTTCAAATTCAGCTCCATCGGTAAAGGGTGGAATCGGAGATTCAGAGACGACTGTTTTAACATCCAAAATCATGGGGAAGGCAAAGGCTAACCAGCTTGGCATTACCCAGGATTCAGTATCGGTGCTGTCACGCCCTGGAGGCAGGGCCATGAAGTAAAAGGTGAGAGGTTTGTCTTCTGGATAGGCCAGCTTGAAGGTTCTGTCTCGTTTGAAGTTGGGATCGTCATCAGGTAATTGCTTACGCTGAACTAGGTCTTCTTCCATCAGGAACGCATCAACAGTTTGGTAGCGCTCCCGACTAAAATTAGCCTCCAACTGCTTGCTAATGAAGTGATTTCGGATACTGGTATCAAAGCGAGTTTGGGCAATGTTGCTGTAAGCCTTGTGCAAAAATGAGTTAGTTTCTGGAGTGAAATAATAGGTTGGGTAAAAGTAGAGATAACGGTATTTTCCATCTTCAAATCGTTTACCCACGGCCTGGGTTTGATTCATAAGAATCTGCCGTAGCATCATCTCAATACCTGCAATGCTGGAAATATTTCGCTTAGCATTGGACCCGCCTAGATGTTGTTTATTGGTGTATACCTGAGGTGTGAATAAAACAGCTGATTCCATTTGCTCATTGACGGAATAGGGGGAATGAGAGATGGAGCAGATCTTTTGGACACCTCGCTTAGGCTTTTTGGCGGCGGTGTAGTAGGCTAACTCCTTCAAGAAAATATCTGTCTGTGTTGCTGTTGCTTGCTCATAACCCGGTAATATCACCACATTACTTACCCACTGCCGAATGTCATCCCACCCATCGGACACCTGATATTGTTCAACAACTGGTTGAGTGAGTTGGGTAACGTGGCTGATTAGGTTAAGACAGGTCTGTCGTAAATCTTCAATACCAGGATTTTTCTCTAAGAACTTTGCTGCCAGAAAATACCATTCATAGGGAACTCCCCCGGTATTGCCTTTAAGCTTGAGTTCTTTAAGGGTTTCGTTAATGCGTTGGATTTCTCGAATTTGAGGCAAATAGCCCGAAAGTTGCCAAGACTCAGCTATCTGGCGAACAATGTTCGTAGGCAATACTGCATCATCGATAGCAGGCAGTTCTGGCAAATCTTTTTGTTTTTTACGTGCTTTTGTTCGGTTTCTGATGATCTGCTCTAACTGCTTAACCCGTTCACCCCAGATTTTACGGCTCATGAGATCGCCAAATTCGGCTAGCTGATCAATGCGGATATCGTCGGTAAAGGTGAAGTCATAATCGGCAGACAGCACGTTACGTTGTTGAAAAGCACGCAGGTTCTCGCTACGCTTACTAGCTACTGATCCTTTATTGGGATTTAGAATACGCAATGTGGCATCTAGAGCCACCTGCATTAGGCCAAGGTCATCAAAAAACAGATTGTAGTAGTCAGCATATTTCATGCCCTTGCCGTCACGGCCAAACCCAGTTTGACGAAGACACAGCTGCCCAGCACAAAGACTTTTAATGGTATCGACAACTCGATTGGGTAACGTGTCTGCATCGACGCTAGGAGCATCCCGCTCGGCTAGATAAATAACGCCTGTTGGCAGATATAACAGCGGAGTATAGATTTCTTGTTCAGCTTTATTTAAGGCTGTGTGAGCCTCCATCAGAGCGTTGTTAACTACGTTAGTTAGTACTCCACGATTCTCTGCTATGGCATGATAGGTAAACTTGAGTTTGCCATCACTGACACTGTGAATGATGCCATTAATACCTCTATTCTCAGCATCTTGAGGATGCTTGATAACAGAGGCTAGGCGATCGGCCAGACAAGTAAGGTCGGCCAAACAGCGTAAAGTACGATCCCTCAGTGTGGGATTAAGACCATCCTCTGATAAATTCAGGTTTGTATCATTTTTTCGTTGGGCATTGTAAGCCAGAAATAGCAGATCATCTAGATATTGTGTCCATTCTTCGGGCCGATTAGGGCAGATAAAGTTTGCTAAGCCTAATGTCTCTACCAATACTGTTACAACAGCTCGATGGTCTTCGATAGAGCCCTTACGGATATCTTGTGCCGGATCACGTCGGATTGCTTTGAATGCCTCTGGCATTCCAGGGATTAAGTCATAATCAAACTTCTCAAAATCGTGCAGGATAAAGCCTGAAACTAATAACCGTCGCTCCTGTTCTCGAACAACACGTTTAACGGTGGTATCTAGCTGCTCTAGGCGTTTTTCAATTAGGTTGGCTGGGAAAAGCCCATTTAGTAAGTGGGTATTCAGTGATTGGTCAGCCGCATTATCGCGACGGATGGGGGCTTTACCCTCTGCTAAGCGCTTTGGGTTTACGACTCGATCTAGATACTCTGCAAAAAACTTGCCTCCTTTGGCAGTTACGCCAACTGTATATTTCAACAGATTTGGCAACACCATGGTTGCAAAATCCTGCATCACTGCATCATCAGAATTTTGCGTCTGAATGGCCTCTTGTAGAAGCTTGAGAGTTAATAGTTCTTTGGCAGTAGGTTCTAGTGTACGGTTACTTTCTTCTTCGGCACCAAAATCTCCTTCCAGAAAACTGGTATCAAAAGTGTCAGTATTGATCTCATCAACAGAGTTATCTTGTGATGATGGTTGTTCTGAGACATCAGAATTGGCAGGATGCTCCATTGTGAACCTCCTAGGATGTGAAAACTTCAGTGAGTGTGGGCTAAATAGGTTTAGCCAAATACTTGATCTACATTGATTGCAATATTGGGAAATGATTGAAATGTGAGAGATTCACCCCGATTAAAAATTTGTAGCTGCTGATAGCCGGTAGATGACGGCTGTCGATAGTGCTCGATTAGTAAATCGTTGAGATTGATTAACCAAACTTCAGAAATATTGTCTTGGGCATAAATAGGAATATTGACTTCTCGATCAAAGTCAATGGTGCTGTCAGAGACTTCTATCAATGCCCAAATATCTGCTGGTGTAGGATGTCCATCTTCATAGAAATCATCACGGCGTTTCAGGATAGATACATCGGGCTGAGGTTCAGAGTTATCGCTAAGACGTATTGGGCTTTGTACTCGGATGAGTGCTTTAGTGACTAGCTTAAATACAAAAAGTTCATTCAAGCGATCAACACAAGCGGCATGTCGTCTACCCACTGGCGACATTTCGATAATGTCTCCCTGAATAAGTTCAACGCGATCGCGGTCCGTCAAAATACCAGATTCAATCATCTGGTGATATTGGCCTACCGTAAATTTTTTTCGCAGGATTTGAACGGTCATGATGAAATGATGATTACCATTTAGATAAACAATGTGGATGTAGTTGATCCGCTATCCATTTTTCTGGATTTTTTGCGATATATGCTCGAATTCTCGCTAAGGAAGCTTCGTTCCGAATAATGTTTTCGTAATAGTTACGCTGCCATACTTTAATGCCGTGTGTACTACGCATAGTGTTGATGCGTTTGGTGCTTTGATATTTAAAGTAGGCAACAACCTGACCTAGTGTAGGATTTTTGACTTTTGAGCCTGTGGTTGATGATTTGTTATCTGACGCTAAAGGCGCAAAAGTTGAAGGATTTTGAAGGATAAGAATCCCGTGGAAATGGTTAGGCATAACAATAGCTGCATCAATTTCTACATTAGAGAAGTGATGGGGTACCTGTTGCCAAATCTGTGTGACCACATTGCCGTATTGATTGAGCATCATATGCCTATTTTCGATCCCACCGAATAAACATTCACGGTTTTGTACGCAGATTGTAATAAAGTAAGCCCCCGATTGGCGGTAGTCATAATTTTTTAGCCGAATAGACCGCCGATGATGAATTTCAGAATTATATGCCATAGTCCAAACCATACGTAGGGGCGAGGTCTCCTCGCCCAATGCAGCATGCACGCAACATCCCCAAAATTCCCATTCCAACCATTACGCAAAAAATGATGATTCAAATGCACGCAACATCCCCAAAATTCCCATTCCAACCATTACGCAAAAAATGATGATTCAAATGCACACAACATATCCAAAATTCCCATTCCAAACGTGAAACAGGTTTCCGTTGCCCAATGTGATGATTTGCACCATATATTTATCATGACTATTTCAACCGATTGGGAAAGGCGATGTTTTTTGCACTGGGCGGGAGGACCCCGCCCCTACGGGATTGTTGGTTGTGGTGATTATTGTGGGTTAATGGCATATAACATTTTGATCATGTTTGTTCAATGTGGTTCCGGTCCGCCAAAATACCAGATTCAATCATCTGATGATATTGGTCTGTCATAATTTTTTTCGCAGGATTTGGACTGTCATAACGGGGATATCTTTGGGTCTAATTCCTCGATTTGTAATTACACATTGGGTTACCATCCGATGAATCTGGGTGCACCATGTATTCCAATTCTGCATTCCGATCTACTCTATGTCTCAGATCAGAAACTACTGCTTCTAAAACTGCAACGGGTGTGATTCTTTTAGGGTAAAGGTTTGCAACGCAGATTAAGTCTATTGAATAGAATTTGGTAGATTTTAGGGGTCTGAAAGTTCAATCTATCTCTCAAAAAAGAGATAGATTCGACGAAAAAAATAATTGTCTCGTGTGCCTGTATCCTCTCCATTCGAATCATGCCAACAGACCTAAGTCTTAGCTTTTTTGAGTCAGCGTTAGCGCAGTTTAATGAACTCGTCGATAGGTTGAGTTCAGCTGATAGCCAAAATTGGGAGCATGGAAAACTAGAACGTTATATCCATGAGTCGGGCACAGAACTTTTGCGACGGTTATATCAAGGCCATCTCGACTTGCGTTACGCATCAGAGGACTACCAAAGCGAGGTCGTCGGTAGCGATGGAGAAACCCGCCCCCATCGTCGAAAACAGACCCAACGGAACCTCGAAACGCTGTTTGGGGAAGTGACCTTAAACCGAGTGGGATACAGCACCCAAAAACCTGAGGTCAGTGCCCTGTACCCGTCAGATGGGATCTTGAATTTGCCGCCGGACAAATACTCGGATGAACTCCGAAAACGAGTCGCGGTGGAAGCGTCGAAAGTATCGTTTTCAGAAACGAGTCGGACCATAAGCTCGACGACAGGGGGGGCGATTGGTAAACGCCAATGTGAAGAGGTGACGGTAAAAGTGGCCCAAGACTTTGAGGACTTTTATGCTCAACGGGCGATAGACCGACGAGTTGCCAGTGATGAGCTATTAGTGATTACCACTGATGGTAAGGGGATTGTGATGCATCCATCAGATCTGCGAGAAGCCACGGCCAAAGCCGCTCAAAAGGCCAAGGACTCACCGTCAAAACGTACTCGCTTAAGTCCCGGTCAAAAGCGTCAGCGTAAACGAATGGCCACAGTCGCATCGGTGTATCATGTGCCTCGATACCCCCGTCAAGCCGACGATATCATCGGTGACCAACGGGACCCGCCCGTGCGACCAGTGATTAGTGACAAACGAGTGTGGGCCAGTGTTGAGCAAGACGCTAAAACGGTCATTGAACATGCGTTTGTCGAAGCCTCGACTCGAGACCCGGACCATCAACGCGACTGGGTTGTCCTGGTAGATGGTGAACTCCATCAATTAGCCACACTCAACGCCATGGCCCGAAAGCAAGACGTGACGGTGACTATCGTGCTCGATTTCATTCATGTTCTCGAATATGTTTGGAAAGCGGCTTTTTGTTTCTTCTCATCTGGTAGTGAGGAGGCCGAGACTTGGGTCCAAGAGAGAGCCTTACGCATTCTACAAGGTAAAGCCAGTGATGTGGCGGCCGGTATTCGGCGTAGCGCCACCCTACAAAATCTAGACACAAAAGCACGAGAGAACGTTGACAAGTGCGCTGATTATTTGTTGAAAAATCGGCCGTATTTGTTGTATGACGAGTACTTAGATCGGGGGTATCCCATTGCCTCAGGTGTGATTGAAGGCGCGTGCAGGCATTTAGTCAATGACCGCATGGAGATCACCGGTGCCCGCTGGCGCTTAGATCGTGCTGAAGCCGTTCTGCGGATTCGCGCACTCAGAGCCAGTGATGATTTCGAGGCCTATTGGGAGTTTCACAAAGTCCAAGAGTTCAAACGCAATCATGCCAATAAGTTTCTCGAACCGGAGAGATTCTTGACTGCTTAATGCTTTACAGAGAAAGAGCCGCACCCATCTGCAACCCTGTCTTCTAATTGATCAACTCTTCCTTCCGTACTCTCTAGGCGCTTGTCGCGAAAGTTGTTTCGTGTCCTTTCTTTCTCAATAAGATCAATCAGGTTGCGCAGTAAGGTTAGGTCAGGGTTAGGGTGTGACATCACGGTCAGCTTTGTGAATTCATTACCTGTGATTCTAGCCTAAGGAAATTAGAATGTCATAACGCCTCCATTGTATGCATAGCGGAATATAGCTGGTACCATTGGTATGTGGGAAAGGTTGAAAGTCGCTGTAGCAAAGAACTGCGGCTAATTCCTCAGAGGAATTGAAACATGACTTTCCATTTTCCAAGTCGCCTCCTTTCCCACTTTGGATTTTTAAGCAACCCATATCTCACCTCCATCGCGCTTGAATTGGTACACCAAGGTATCAATCAATAATGCCGATTGCCCAAATGCCACCGAGTAGGGCGCATTAGCATCGTGAATGCTACCAGCATCGCTAATGGGATAAATCTGAAAGTGCATCGGTAGCCTTAAACGCAAGCGGACTTCCCGCATAGGCTTACGCAACACATAGCAAACCAAGGCCTGCTGCTTAAGTCTTCGGTTGATGCTGCCCACCCATGGATTATCAGGCTGCCAGACCTGCAAGCCTTGCAGAACCTGAACTTTCCACTCATCGGCAATGGGCTGAAGGTCACCAGGATAGGTAAATGTCCAATTCAACCGTTCCTCGCGGTAGCCACGTAGCTTCATAAACCCCAGGCAATGGCGAAATCGACCTTTTGGAATGGGTTGCCCTGTGCGTTTAGCACTTTCCTTGAGCGTGCTTAAAAAAGCCGACTTACTCCACATTTCAATGTCTAGATTGCTCAGTACACCAGGCAAGTCATAGGTCTTAAACCGATCCGGTTCGTACGCCTCGGTTAAGTCATACAATCCGCACTGTAATGGACTAGAACCCCGAAAACTGCGGGCATCTTCTGCAATGGGGTTACCGCTCTTTTGGCCAGACAGTGTTTGCCAGTCTTTAGCCCAGCCACTAAGCTGCCCTGCAACTCGCTTGAGCTGGATATTAAAGGTTTTTTCACAGCTGGTACAGAACTTTTGTAGAGAGCCTGCATACTGATTTTGAATATCGGGCTTCTGGAGCTGTTTGGCAAGGTAAAAGGACTGAACTCCGCCCCAGCGTTTGTAGTAACCTTCAAAGTTGTTGATTTGTCGATACTTTTCACGGATTAAATTTTGGAATTGAATGCGATCGCACATCCCCCCATCTGCCAAAACAGCATCTTCCCCAGCAAACAACCGCTCCACAAAAAAGTTGGGCACCAAGGCATAGGCGCGAAACCCATCAAACGTAATGTCCTGACCGTCTTTTGTGTAGCCATCGTGGCGGCCTAAACGCCCCAATCGCTGAATAAAATTGCCCGCATCTGAAGACTCAAAGATCAGGAAATTAATCTTGAAGTCCACACCGACATCGATGGTGCTTGTGCCAATCACCAAGTCAGCCGCCAGAGATTCTGTTTTCTCCTGCTGACCTGATAACCCTGTATTCTCTCGAACTGTTAGACCATGGTGAGCAAAAAGCTCTCTGAACAATGGCATTAGTCGTTTTACAGCAGCGATCGAGTTAAGGATAATGGCTCCCTTACTGCCAGAATGATTTAGAAACTGTTCAAGAATAGACTCTTGATTTTCCCTGAGCCAAGTTTCAGATGCCTTGGATGTTGGTTCCATGGCCACAAATGCCAAATTAATGGGTCGTGCCACCTGTCGCCAATGCTTAGCTTTCAGCTCAGTTTCTTCAGCTTGTGTATCTGGAAATTTGTATTTGTCGGCATCAGAGGGATTGATAACACAATATTTAAAGCCAGCCGCATCTAGCCGTTTCAAAAGTGCTGCGTTGGGTGTGGCTGACAGAAACAAAAACTTCTTATGGCGATTTGTTACTCGGATCAACAACATTGTGTTGAGTACGCTGGCCACTTGGGGAGCTGCAAACACATGGAATTCGTCGAAGATGAACAGATCAAAGTCCTTGTCAATCCGATTCCAGAGTTTATCGGGAGTTTCTTTGTCAGTTAAGTAGGCTCCACGATGCAAATAGTGGAAAATATCAGGGTTAGTAATGAGCACTTCCGATTGGCCAGAGCGGGTTGCGATCGCACTACCTTTCCTTAATCCTTCATTCTCCGCATAAATCTCTAACTCTGGACCACTAAGGCGATTGACTCTTGGCTCATTGGATGGCTGAAATTTAGCAATATAGTCCTGGATTTGAATCTCTTGATCTCTGGCCAGAGCATTAGTTGGGTACAGACCAATAGCGCAGCTGTTTCCTTGCAAGATATCTAAATAGGCGGCAAGACTTTTCCCATCCCCAGTCATTGCCGTGTTGAACACTACATCTACATCAGAGCTGTGCAATGCGTTCAAGGTTTCAACCTGATGCCATGCCAACCTCCAAGTCGCAGGCAATGTAATACTGGCTGGAATATTGTCAGCTGGGCAAGAATAAACG
The DNA here is from genome assembly GCF_000316115.1 of Leptolyngbya sp. PCC 7375. Taxonomy (GTDB): domain Bacteria; phylum Cyanobacteriota; class Cyanobacteriia; order Phormidesmidales; family Phormidesmidaceae; genus Leptothoe. The sequence continues at coordinate 3,612,829 of NZ_JH993797.1, read as the reverse complement.
GGTTTAAGCTGAATCGAAACCATAGCTAGGTGCTGGCATTTTTTCGTAAACCATCATCAAACACAATGCTTTAGTGCACGTGCCTTGTTGACTGTGCTTATGATGGCAAGGAAAATAGAATCATTCAATAGCTGAAGCTGCAAAGTGCACTTGCACTTTTACAGAAGTCACCATGGTACGCAAACGTCCCTCCATTACCCTGACTATTTCTGACCATGAAAAAGCCCAGCTAGAGGCTTTAGCAATGGAGTTTGGCCAAACCTGGGGGGACAAACCAAACGTTTCAAAACTTATCAAAGCAATTGCTAATGGCAAGCTGCTGATAGCCAATAACCACGACTGGAGTTGCGATCGCACCACCACCCTCAACCAAGCCCTCAATCTCCTCAAAGATGGTGGGTATTTCAACGAAGCTATGGAACTGGCCCACCTGTTACTAGAACGCAGCGAATTAAACCACCCCTTAAGACAAGAGATCCAAACTTGGGTAGACCATCCAGGTCCACCCTGGCGCACTCATATCGATAGCTTTATTCGCCAAGTGCGACCTTTTCGCCTCACCTATCAAGACGCCGCCGACCGAATTTGGAGCTTTACCGTACGCCATGCCATCATTCAGCGCCACGAAGATCGCCAATATCTCGACTGTTGGTGCGATGAAACCCAAGGTAACCAAGATATTGCAGCGTTACATCACAATTGGTGCCTGCGGTTAGATCGCATTCCCAACGAAGCCGTTATTACCCCAATCGAAGCACAGTGGAAACCTCAGCTTGATCACATTGAGGTTGAATTTCATTTAATTAACCGCCTAGCTGTTGCCTATCGTTCAAAAAAGGGAGCTGATCTCACAAACGAATGGCTTCCTGAACAACAAATTCGACGAGTTACAAGACAGATTCAAAATACCTTCTGGTTTTTTCGAGAAATCCGCCGCTATGACCCAGACTGTATCATCATCGGCCCAGAAGACGTCCGAGCCCGATTTATTGAAAATTTGACTCTAGCTCTTCAAAACTACTAAGTAACCCAATATTAATAGATAATTTCTCTTAATTCAGAATACTCATGTCCGTTACATAGACACTATGGATGCAGCAACCATCAATCCCTTGTTAAGAAACAGGTTGCTTTCCCCCCTTCTGTAGTAGCGTTATTGACTGAAGTCTTAAATCGCCCTACCGCAATGACAACCAACTGGTCTAGCCTGCTACAGCAGCTCATTGATAAGCACTCCCTTTCGGTCGATCAAGCTGAATCACTGATGCAAGGGTGGTTGACGGAATCGATTGATCCGATCATGTCCGGAGCGATCCTGGCGGCCTTGCAATCCAAGGGCTTCTCAGCCGATGAACTAGCGGGTATGGCCCATGTCTTACAAGGGCAGTCCCTGGGGGGCATGGAGGCCGATGATTCGTTGCCCACACCCCGCATCGATACCTGTGGCACTGGTGGAGATGGTGCCTCTACATTTAATATTTCCACCGCCGTGACGTTTGTGGCCGCCGCCGCCGGTATCCCAGTGGTAAAGCATGGGAATCGCTCAGCATCCAGCAAGGTGGGCTCAGCTGATGTACTGGAAGGTTTAGGTGTGGATCTTAGTACATCCCCTGAAAAAGCTAAAGCAGCGGTTAAGGAAGTGGGGGTGACATTCCTGTTTGCCCGTGGTTGGCACCCAGCAATGAAGGCCGTTGCGCCCCTGCGCGGCACGTTAAAAATTCGCACTGTCTTTAACTTGCTGGGGCCATTGGTTAACCCCTTGCGGCCTACGGGACAGGTCATTGGTGTATTCGACCCAGCGGTCATTTCTACCATGGCCGAAGCGTTAAACCAGTTAGGTATGGGGCAAGCCATGGTGCTCCATGGTCGCGAGGGTTTGGATGAAGCTGGATTGGGGGATGCAACGGATGTGGCTTTCTTAGCCAATGGTCAGGTGACTACTCAGGTGATCGATCCGAAACGTTTGGGGTTAGCCCATGCTGATATTGCTGCTCTGCGGGGTGGCGAGCTAGAAGAAAACATGACCATCCTGCGTAATGTACTTCAGGGGAAAGGAACCCAGGCTCAGCAGGAAGCTGTGGCCCTAAATGCCTCTCTGGCTTTGCAAGTGGGGGAGGTGGCTACCGGTGATACCTTTGAAGCTGCCTGCGCTCAAGGTGTTACCAAAGCAAAAGAGATTATTGCCAGTGGTGCCGCTTGGGATAAGTTAGAGCAACTAGTCGCTTTCTTGAAAAATTAAAAACAACAAAGTGAGAATAATTACTCATTAATTGTTGTGGCGTTGCTGATCCTCAAGAGGGTTTAACCTGAGACATGCTGATGTAGGTCCATCTTGCTAGATCGCTTTATTACTTAAACCAGCAATGATATTGTTTCCCATTCATCGAAGGGTGGGCATGGCTCACCCTTCTTACCTATGGCATAAAATCTATGGCATAAGGTTTTCCTGCTGATGGGGAATCCTTTGCGCCAAAACGGCTGCAATGGCCATTGAGAAACCGCCAAGGACGACAATACTAATCCGATCGCAACCGACACAGGTCATCACCCAACCCAGCCCTAAAGAGGCAACAATCTCGGGGAGCACAATAAAGCAGTTGAAAATGCCCATGTAGAGGCAATTTTTTTCTGGTGGAATGGATTTAGTTAGCAGCGCATAGGGTAGTGAATGCATGCTGGCGATCGCAATGCCTACGCCAATCATCGGCAATAATAAGAATTTTGGCTGATGAATCCAGTTAATGGAGATTAATCCAACAGCACCACACAGCAGACTAAGACTGTGGGTGTGGCGTTCTCCTAATCTTGCAACAACACTATAAATACCTAGAGCGGCAACACAACACACCAGATTGTCGACTGCTAAACAAACTCCTGACCATTCAACACTTTTGGCATAAAGTGGTGTACCTGGCACAGCACCAAAAATATGATGGGCGATGGCTGGGGGCAAATAAAGGAACATGCAAAATACCCCTAGCCAGCTAAAGCATTGCACCCAAGCCAGATGTCGCATCGTGGGCGGCATGGTTGCGATCGCATCCCAAATTTGTTTGACCATACCGTCTTCAGAAACCGAAGATGGCTTAATATCGTTTGACTCTGGTGTTGTGAGCACAGTCCACACCACGCTCCCCAAAAACACCGCTGCCCCTAAATAAAAGGACAACTTAATCGACAGTGGAATATGGCCTGCCATGACGGCAGTATCTAACTCACTGAAGGGGTCATTATTCAGATGGGCTATTAACCACGGCATGGCTGATGCCAGCACCGCCCCAAGGCCACAGAGCAGACTTTGTACAATAAACCCCTGGGTTTGCTGCTTTGTAGGCACCAAGTCCGCCACAAATGAGCGAAATGGGGTCATGCTGACGTTAGCGGATGCATCTAGCAGCCAAAGCAGCCCTGCCGCTATCCATAGGCTCGATGCATTGGGCAGCAGAATCAGTGCGATCGAACTTAGGAGCGCGCCCCCTAAAAAGTAGGGTCGCCGTCGCCCTAGCGGTGTATGGGTGCGATCGCTCCAATAGCCAATCACAGGCTGTATCAACAGACCACTCATGGGCGCAGCCAGCCAAAGTAAGGGGAGCTGATGAGGAGTTGCGCCCAGGGATTCAAAAATGGCGCTACCGTTGGCCATTTGCAATCCCCAGCCAAACTGGATGCCAAGGAAGCCAAAGCTCATATTCCATAAAGCACCCAAGTTGTATGGTTGATGCAACTTGGGGGAGTCTTCTGAGGAAAGAGATGCTTGAGAAACGATTTGGGTAACTTCTACCATGGCATTGCCATGGACTTAGCGACAGATTTAATTGTGTGGTTAAACATAAACAACGTAAATTGCCACAGCCAATCAGTAGGCTATGGCGTTAGGGCAGGTTATGGACGATATTGACAATTTTTAAGGAACAATTTTGTTTTGCTTGTACAAACAATGCTAAATAAACAATGTCCAGGGGCACCAGCTTAAGGCAGAACGTTCTCCCAAAGAGAGTAGTCAGGGGTCAGAAGTCACTGCGGTACTGGATTCTGACCCCTGACTACTCTTCTAGCCAACATTTCTCAGCATAAGTTGATATCCATTCACAGAAAAATCTTTACCATAAATTGTCAATATCTATTCTAATTAAAGCCTGATTAATTATTTTGTTGCGAATATATATCTCTATGTAACGTCCTTTAAATCAGTCGTGCTTTCCCCGGAAACCGTTTCTACAATGGAATATATAAGTAGTCTTTGATATAGTGCTCTATGGCCAGCAAGACAGTCTTGACGACAACGGCAACTAAAACCGTTGGTGAGATGATGACAGCGCCTCCTTTGACGGCTACACCAGAGATGTCGCTCAAGGATGCAATTCAACTGCTGGCTACCCATCGGATTAGTGGCTTGCCTGTGGTTGATGCTACTGGAGAAGCTGTTGGGGAGATTTCTGAAACTGATTTGATGTGGCAGGTGAGTGGTGCGTCGTTACCCGCCTATGTCATGTTGCTGGATAGTATTGTGTATTTGACTAATCCCGCTCGCTACAGTCAGGAATTGCATAAGGCTTTAGGGCAGACTGTTGCTGATGTGATGTCTCGCAAGGTGACCGTGGTGCAGGCTGATGACGACTTGCAGCGGGCTGCTCAGCTAATGCATGACAAACAAATTCGTCGATTAGTGGTTGTTGATGATGACAGACACGTTATTGGCATTCTGACTCGTGGTGACATTGTGCGTGAACTGGCTCAGCAATACACCTAAAATGCATGTACGTATTTCACATGCATTTTTAACCTATGGGCATCTCGCCAGATCAAATAAAACAACAGCTAGCATCTGAGGATTTAGGTCAGCGGTTGCGAGCGGTCAATTTACTGCGGAATATTGATCCGGCAGTTGCGTTTGAGCTCATTCAAGCTGTCGTGAGTGACAGCAGCTCACGGGTCCGCTATGCCGCCATCAGTCAATTTTCTTCCTTAGGGAGCCAAGATAGAGACACTGCGCTTACGATATTGCGAGGAGCACTATTCCACGATCCAGAAGCGGATGTGCAAGCCGCAGCGGCAGATGCCCTTGGGGCCTTACATTTCGTGGAAGCCTATGATGATTTGGCGACCGCCTACAACAATACATCGGAATGGATTGTGCAAATGAGCATTGTTGCTTGTTTGGGAGAACTGGGTGTGGCTCGTGCTTTTGACCTGTTACAGCAGGCACTGAAGTCAGAAACCAATTTGATTTCGTTGACTGCTATTGGTGCCCTTGGTGAGCTCAAAGACCCTCGTGCAGTGCCGCTGCTGTTAGATTTTGTAGGCAGTGATGATTGGCAAGTTCGCCATCGTGTTGCCCAAGCGCTAAGTCATTTTTTAGATAGTCCTCAAGCCGAGACTGTGCGTCCTGCGATGATGAGCCTAGCTGAAGACAGCTCGGAAATCGTGGCTGAGGCTGCTAAATATTATTTGCCATAAGCCGAGACTGTGCGTCCTGCGATGATGAGCCTAGCTGAAGACAGCTCGGAAATCGTGGCTGAGGCTGCTAAATATTATTTGCCTAGTTTTTGAGCGACTGACGCATTGTTGTGAGTCGCTTTAAACCGTATCCATATATTTAAAAACTAGTAAATTTTTATTGGTGCACTTTCAATAAGAAATTAAGTAAAACTGAAAAATATCAACCGTATTTGTTCGGACTATAAAACGGGTTGTTAAATGTTACGAACAGATGCCTGGTTGAAATTACTTAGTATTAATTTGATGTGCTCCGGTTGCAACATAATTTAGCTTGAATTTCTGATGGTTAGCCCTTAATCAGAGATTAACCAGGAACTTTTTGAGACGGAGCTTTTGGGCTATAGATAACGTCCTATTGTTTATGGCATACCCCATCGTTCTTTCGCGGGTTGCTAATCTTAGCTTATGGGTCAATCGCTTGCCTGGTATGTATTTTAGAACTTGCAAAGAGTAACTACAGCAAGCTAATACATATCGTTTATGTCGAAAAAAATGATTCAGTTCTAAAGGCTGAATCTAAAGCGGAAGCGAAATAAAAAATATTTTTATCTAAGCCGTAGAAAACATGAAAGTAGCAATTGGTTCAATAGTTTTTTCTGTTTTTCGGTTTGAGTTATTGCATATCTGATATATTAGATGTGTGCAAGAAGGCTTATTAATTCCCTGTAGTACGGATTGCTTACATCCATTTAAAAATAGTTTTTACTTTCGTATAGATAGTTCAAGTTTAATTTTTAAGGCTAAGGTTTGTGTTGATTTTAGGTCTGCCAGCAATAGAGGCAGACTTGGTGTTGGGGATTGATTGCATGGTTAGTGCGATGACATTATCCAATGGAGTTAAGTGGGGCAAACTAAGTTTTGCTTCGACTCTATATCTGTATCCAGTCATTGATACGTTATTGGAGCATGCGCCATCACAAATGCGTGATGAGCTACGTTTAGGTTTGCAAGAAGCTTTGGTCAATGCCGCAAAGCATGGCAATAGCCTGGATCCAAGTAAGCATGTTTCTGTTCAATATGCTGAGGTCCAGGGCTGTTATTGGTGGATCATCACGGACCAGGGGAATGGGTTTGAAATACCCCATGGCTGTCGTATTTGCCCCGATGACGGCTCAGATGGTGATAGCCTGGGCGACTGTGGTCGCGGTCTGTTTATCCTTCATCAAATTTTTGATCAGGTTCATTGGTCTCCTAAGGGCAATGAAGTGCGCCTTTGTAAGCGTTTACGGCGTCGACCGAACTGGTTGCTCTGGTGGCAAGATTTACGGGGTGCTAAAGGCACCGTTGCCATAGGCTGAATGAGTCTGAAGCTTTTATAATTGGTATGCCTGTTATTTGGTAAGGCATGATCTGTTTGCGTCTTTGCTTGATGTAGGACATTAGTATCTATGGCCTACGAACCGCTACATCACAAATATCGTCCTCAAACGTTTGCCCAGCTCGTTGGGCAGGGTGCGATCGCAACAACCCTTTCCAATGCCCTTCAGCAAAACCGCATTGCTCCGGCCTATCTTTTTTGTGGCCCTAGAGGAACCGGCAAAACCTCTAGTGCTCGTATTTTAGCCAAGTCACTGAACTGCTTAAGTAGTGAGGTACCTACATCTACCCCCTGCGGTCAGTGTCAGGTCTGTCGTGAAATTACCGTTGGTGCCTCCCTAGACATTGTTGAAATCGATGCGGCTAGTAATACGGGGGTTGATAATATCCGTGAGCTGATTGAACGAGCCCAGTTTGCCCCAGTGCAGTGTCGTCACAAATTATATGTGCTGGACGAGGTGCATATGCTGAGTACAGCGGCGTTTAATGCTCTACTTAAAACCTTAGAAGAGCCCCCACCCCACGTTGTATTTGTACTAGCCACCACAGATCCCCAGCGGGTGTTACCCACGATTATTTCCCGCTGTCAACGGTTTGACTTTCGTCGCATTCCCTTAGATGCGATGGTTCAGCACTTAGATTACATTGCTCAGCAAGAGGCGATTGCCATTGCTCCTGATGCTTTGCAACTAGTGGCGCAGCTTTCCCAAGGGGGATTGCGTGATGCCGAAAGTTTACTCGACCAGCTAGGTCTCCTTGATGGTGAAATCACCATTGAAGCGGTGTGGGATCTGGTGGGAGCCGTTTCTGAACGTGATTTGCTTGCCCTAGTCCAGGCAGTGAGTGCTGACGACGGTGCCCAAGTTCTGATTTTGGCCCGTCAATTAATGGATCGGGGGCGTGAACCTCTGATGGTGTTGCAAAGCCTGGTGGCCTTTTACCGAGATCTTTTGATTGCAAAAACCGCTGGTGAGCGTCGTGATTTAGTGGCAATTACCCCGCCTGTTTGGGCAGAGATGGTGAACTTTGCCCAGGCTTTGCCATTGCCATTGTTGCTGTCGAGTCAACAGCATCTGCGAGCTGCCGAAGTACAAGTCAAAAATACAACTCAGCCCAGGCTTTGGTTAGAAATCACTCTAATGGGCCTATTGCCCTCAGCGTTGGGGCAGGTAAATGTGGCGACACCTGGGGTGACTGCACCAGCGGTGACTGCACCAGGGGTGACTGCACCAGGGGTGACTCAATCCGTGACTCAACCGCCTATGCCAAAGGCAATCAGTTCACCCCCGCCTGTGGCCGAACCACCCATTGTTGCTCAGAAGCATACACCAGAAGAAAAAGATACTGCAGTAGCCCCAACACCAGTACCTAAACCTCAAAGTGAACCGCAGAAGAACGTGGTTGCTCATGGGCCAGAGCCACAGCCAAAACCTCAGGAGGATAAGGCCGAAAAGGGCGCATCGGTTGTGAATGCTCAGCCTGCTCTTACGGATACTGATGCTCATATCCCTCAGCCTGCGTCTGCTGTTAACAATTCGGTTGAACAACCTTCTGCGATGGCTGATGCCCCTGCCATGGGCAGTATCAATGATATTTGGGCCAAAATTGTGACTCAACTACAGCCCTTTGGTACAAAAGTTCTGATGCGTCAGCAAGCCAAGTTGCTGACCTGTGATGGTGTAGAGGCAACGGTTGGTATTCGGTCTCAGCCGTTGATGCGCATGGCTCAAGATCGATTAAGTAATGTCGAGATCGCGTTTGAAAAAGTTTTCGGCCATAAAATCCGAGTAACGATGGTAGTTGCAGTGGAAGAGCAAGCGGCTGCCCCTGCTGCTGTACCGGCATCGCCACCAACTGTGGTGCCATCAGTGTCGCCACCACCGGTTTCGCCACCACCGGTTTCGCCACCACCGGTTTCGACGCCATCACCACTATCTAAGCCAACGCCCAATAGCGCTAGCACCACCACTTCTTCTCCTAGACTTGCTGATACGCCTGCGTCGCCACAACCCACTGTGGCAGCCTCTGTTACAGCGACTCCCTCTCCTTCAGTTCCGCCGCCACCAACTTCTACAGCCAGCAACGCGTCTATTGCAGCTAATGAATGGCAAGGAGAAAACGAACTGGACCGCAGTGTCAAAAGCTTTGCTCAATTCTTTAATGGCCAGATTGTTAACCTGGATGATGAGGCGACGGACGTTCCCTCTACACCGTCTGCGGAACCTGGTCCTGATGTCCCGTTTTAGAGGCCAAGCTAGTGGTGAAAGGGAATGGAGCAGAGGGGCAATAAACCCACCACTAACCCTGACAGGCAGCCATAGGTGACGAAGGACCATTGGGGTTGAAACCCATAATCATGGTCTGATAGCAATGCATCAATCCGTCGACTTAATCGACTGCTAGGAACCGTACAGCTAAAGTTAGCAACTGTTATCGGTGAAAGGGGGGCGGCAATGACCTGTACCAAGGATTCTGCCAAGGTTAAACGATCAACCGAGCGGGTAGCCCAGTCATCGGCTCGAATTTCCCGTAGGAGTAGTAACTCCTGCCAAAGTTCATCAGTGTAAGGCAGCCAACAGGTGATACGTCGCAGCCATCCTAACCAGAAGAACCAAAACGTGTCGCGATAGTGATAATGCGCTTTTTCATGGGCAATCACTGCCGCTAAATGTTCACTGTCAAGGGTGTCGATGAGTCCCTGGCTAATCACTAACTCCGACGACCAGAGCCCGATTTGTGCACTAAATGCGGTGTCTTCATCCATTAATCGACTGGGAGTACCCTGCACCATCTGCTGAGGATATTGCCGGATGTGGACAATGCTCTTGTGGGCTTGCCATCTCAGGTGAATCAAGATGCCCAGGCTAACTACTAAAAATAACCAGGCGGTTGTGTAACTAATCCAGCCTTCCAAGGGGCTGACTACATGACCGTGGGGACCCATGATAATAATGGCCACCGCAGTGGTGAGCAGCAGGATGGGTGATATCAGTAATAGGGATAAAACCGTTAGCCAGTGCGCATTTTGTAGACAGCGTCCAGTGAGGGCCAACCGGAGTAAGATTGCAGTTGCGATCGCACCCCCCATTAAACTCACATGCATCATGGCTTATTTCTCCTGCCCCTGTTGGTTGTTTGAACGAGCTCGTCGCGCTGCCTGAATACGTTTGGTAATGGCTTCTAGCTGGTCCAGACTATCTTGGTCAAGGGTATCTGCAAAGGCCGCCACAATATCTGGATTACTAGCTGCTAAAAACTGGTGTAAACGCTCATGGGATTCCAGAATTTTGGCATTGTTGGCTGAAAGTAGGGGCTCCCAATGATAAGCTCTGCCCACCCGCCGCTTAGCAATCCAACCTTTTTTTTCGAGGCGACGTAGCACCGTGGCCACCGATGAATAGGTCAAATCCCGGTCAATATCTTCCAGAATTTGGTTATGAATTGCCGTTGCTGATGTCGTTCCCAATTGCCATAGGATATCCAATATTTCAGTTTCGAGTGGCCCCAACGACAAGCGCTTGGGACGATAGGCCGGAAATTTCGACATCGGCTAACTCTGAAGACACTAGTTTCCCTACCTAGTGTATCGCCCGAAGTCCGATATTCTCATTGCGGGTCTCATATTACTCACACAACTACAAACTGTGACCAAGTGTCACTTGAGATATCTAGAGTTAACTAACAGAATAGAGAAACTTAAATGCGCAGATGTGCAAATCAAGGTTGAATTTAGAGGTGGTATTTGCCACCTCTATTTTATTTTTTGTAGTTTTGTGCGACTTTGATCGCGACTGCTATAAAAAACGAGTTTAGCGATCTGAATCAAGATTTAGTGCATTGTGATCTGATTAAAGTCGGTGGCAAACCCACAGAGTAGGCCGCTGCATTCATCATCAAGGATGTCAGTTTCAGACAGAGTAGGCTGCCAGCCACCTAAATAACCAATAAAGCCGCCAGTTGACTGAGCCATGCGTAAATCACTGGTGGAATCCCCAATAACCATTCCCTGCCCAGGTGAGAGTCCGATGCTTTGACACGCGGCGGGCAAAAAATCTGGTGCGCTCTTGGTAGGATGTGGGCTACTGGTACCCTGGAGCTTGTCAAAGTAGGTCTGTAGCTGATAGCGATTAACAAAGTCCTCAAGATTGCTCTGGGTGTCAGCAGAAACCATAATCACGTTGAGTCCCACATGCCTTAGCCGCTGTAAAAAATCTAAAACGCCGGGTAGGAGCGGGGTGTAAGCAGCTTTAGGTGAACATTGCTGATCCGCTACTGTCAGACTGTGAATTGCCAGTTCTAATGCCTTTACCCATGGGCATCCTGCCATGGCAGCAGCAGCAGCGGTTCCAATAATAGTTTCCTGGCGACTGCCGACAGCTAATAATCCAGAGGCACTTAAACTCGTAGAGCCTATGCCCAATGCCTTGAGGGTAAGCTCATAGGCCCCTGGTAAACTTTGCTCCATCAGCTTTGCCTGGTTATAGCCCAACTGCTGAAGGTAAGCGGCCACATTGGCCAGGGTACCGTCTTTGTCTAAAAAGACAGCGTCGATGTTTGTAAACTGTTTGCCGTTACAAAAGACAGTGACCACGGACTTAACTGTGACGAAATAAACAATAAAAAATGTGGGACGTTACGTCCCACATTTAGCTCAAGCAAGTGCCAGGTTGCTTCAGTAGCCTTGCTATATAGAGTAGAAGATGGCTTTCTGCTGAAGAGAGCTAATTACTCTGCAACAGCCATTGCCGTTGCATCTTCATCGGTGTAGACGTCGTCGTCGTTGCCGTCGTCGCCGTCGTCGTCGCTAGCTTCAACTTCTTCGCCAGCAGCGGCAGCGGCTTCAGCTTCAGCTGCTTTCAACAATTGTTGACGATAGCGCTCAGCCATTTCCTCAGCTTTCTCAAACACGATGTCAGGGTTCTTGACCATATCACCGGGTTCGGGCTCAAGCTGCTTGGTGGATAGTGAAATGCGGCCACGCTCAGCATCAAGATCAATAATCATGACCTTGATCTCATCATTCACATTGAGCACCGTATTGGGAGTATCGATGTGATCATGAGAGATTTCAGAAATGTGCAACAGACCGCTGACACCACCGATATCGATAAAGGCACCGTAGGGCTTGAGGCCGCGTACTGCACCAATCACCACTTCGCCCACTTGCAGACCGTTCATCTTACGCTCAACTAACGCACGACGATGGCTCAATACAAGACGGTTGCGCTCTTCATCAACTTCAAGAAACTTCAGGGGAAGAGCTTCACCGACAAGATCTTCCTTAGGTTTGCGAGTACTGATGTGGGAACCGGGGATAAATCCGCGCAGTCCTTCAATTCTTACCAAAGCTCCACCACGGTTAGTGGCAAATACATCAGAGCGAACAGTAGCGTCCTCGTTTTGTAGCTGACGTACACGCTCCCACGCCCGCATATATTCAATGCGTCGAATGGAGAGGGTTAGCTGGCCATCTTCATTTTCATCTGTCAAGATAAAAAATTCACGAGTCTCATTAGACTGAAGCACCTCATCCGCAGCTTCGACACGATTGATTGACATCTCTTGGATGGGCAAATAAGCAGCGGTTTTTGCACCAATATCAATCAAAGCGCCCCTAGGCTCGATGCTAAAAACTGTCCCAGGAACGATATCACCAGGACTGAAATGGTAATCGTACTGATCTAATAAAGCTTCAAAGTCTTCATGAGTAAAACCAATATCGGCTTGTGTCGTTTCAAGATTGACCATGCTAGATGTTTCCTACGGTTTCTCCATAATTGAGTGGACATGTTGTGCGTCTGTGTGCCGCCCCTACATTGATCCAGATTTTATCTCAGACAAGGCTAGGGCATCACTCAAAATGCGCTACCGTTAACCCTTTACTAAATAGCTCTGAGTGGTCAGACTCCTAGATAGATTGCTAATTGCTATCTAAAATGCTGACATGAACCTGAACTGGGCTCAGGACTTAGAGCCTTGCAAAGCAAGTAATGCTAACACACATGAGGACTCGATACGGAAACCCGTACCGAAAATTAGCAAACTACACAAACCTTCGCAAGACTATTTATGATAAGTGAATTTAGTCCTGCTGTCACTGACTATTAATGTATTGATGTCGGCTTATTTCTTGAGAATTGTATTTTACAAAGGGCTACATCATCCTACACGGTTAATGCCGAACCGTTACGATTACCGTTGGTTATGTAGGGCTGGGTTTCGGCTGTTGCATCGTCCGCCTGTAAGTGGTTGAGGGCATCTGCAAAGTCTCGAATGCCAGTAAATTGACGATATACCGATGCAAAGCGAACATACGCAACTTCGCTTAAGGGTTGGAGCTGCTGTAAAACAAGCTCACCAATGTCTGCACTAGCAATTTCTCTGGCTGTGCGCTGCTGTAGGTCTGCTTCGATATTGTCAACGATGGTTTCTAAACGACTGGCTTCAATGCCTGTTTTTTCGCAGGCTCGAGCAATGCCTCTAAGGAGTTTGGAGCGATTAAACAATTCCCGATTGTTATTGCGCTTAACCACAGTGATGGGCACATATTCAATGCGCTCATAGGTGGTGAACCGGCTATTGCACTTGAGGCACTCCCGACGACGTCGAATGCTACGGCCAGATTCTGCCGATCTCGATTCTAAGACACGATTGCTGGGATGCTGGCAAAATGGACACTGCATAAACCACTAAACCCAAAATCAGTGAAGTGAGGGCCGCTTTAATAAGCGGCCAGCTTATTAGACCACGCTTAAAACAAAAATAGAGGCTAACTTCGCTAAATGCAAAGAAGTTAGTACCTCTATTATGTCATCCAGACTCTGTTAGGTAACAGATATGCTAATTAATTGCCAAGCTGGTTAAATGATTGACTTGGGCTTGGCAATCGAGCATCTTTAGTCTTTTTTGATCCGGGGGGGCTCACGAAATGCGATCGCAAAAAAGAGCGTACCGATAATACAGGTGAAAATCAGAATGTAAGCAACACTTTCCATGGTTTCGTCCTACTCAATTTACAGTCAGTTCCACTGCTGTAGAAACAAGCAATGGTTGCCATTGGTTACTACCATTATTCCAAAAAAATGGCCCAGCGGAATACATTCGCTGGGCCATTTCCTTAGCCTAAGACTCGTACTTAACGATTTGTTGCACGAGTAGTCGTGTCTCCAACCTTCTGGAAGAAGCCCCACTCAACCTGCTCCTCAGAGAGGTCGGGATCCACACCAGCGAATACATCGCGGTATAGAGTCCGGGAACCATGCCAGATGTGGCCAAAGAAGAACAGCAGTGCAAACACCGCGTGGCCAAAGGTAAACCAACCGCGAGGACTAGAACGGAATACACCGTCCGATTCCAAGGTTTCAAGATCAAACTCGAAAGGCTCACCTAGTAAAGCCTTACGGGCATAACGCTTCACCCGAGTGGGATCCTTGATAGTTTGACCATCAAGCTCACCACCATAGAAAGTAGCTGTTACACCAGTCTGTTCAATACTGAACTGAGACTCAGCGCGTCGGAACGGAATATCCGCACGAACCACGCCACTTGAATCAGTCAAGATAACTGGGAAAGTCTCAAAGAAGTTAGGCAGACGGCGAACCGAAAGCTCACGACCCTCAGCATCTTTGAAGACAGGGTGGCCAAGCCAGCTAGTTGCAATCCCGTCACCACTATCCATGGGACCTACGCGGAACAAACCACCCTTAGCAGGGCTGTTACCAACATAGTCATAGAAAGCAAGCTTCTCAGGAATATTCTGATAAGCCTCAGCGCGGCTTAGTCCGTCAGCCATGTCAGCCTGTACACGCCGCTCAATCTCTTGTTGGTAATAACCAGAGTCCCACTGGAAGCGGGTCGGGCCAAACAGCTCAACAGGAGTAGTCGCGTTGCCATACCACATGGTGCCAGCCACGACGAATGCTGCAAAGAAAACAGCTGCAATACTACTGGATAGTACAGTTTCGATGTTACCCATACGCAACGCCTTATATAGACGCTGAGGCGGGCGCACCGTCAGGTGGAATAGGCCTGCCACAATGCCGACAATACCAGCGGCAATGTGGTGAGCCACAATACCACCCGCATTGTAGGGGTTAAATCCAGCAGGACCCCATTCCGGAGCGACCGGCTGCACGTGTCCAGTGATGGCATAGGGGTCAGATACCCACATACCGGGTCCCCAGACCCCGGTTAGGTGGAACGCTCCGAAACCGAAGCAAAGTAAACCAGATAAGAACAGGTGAATGCCGAACATCTTAGGCAAATCCAAAGCGGGATCACCAGTTCGGGGGTCACGGAATAGATCCAAATCCCAGAAAACCCAGTGCCAAACTGCTGCTAAGAACAGTAGGCCAGATAGCACGATGTGTGCCAGTGCAACGCCTTCAAAAGACCAGAAGCCAGGATCAACACCTGTCTCGCCAGTCACACTCCAGCCGCCCCAAGACCCGGTTACACCGAGACGAGACATGAAGGGAAGAACAAACATGCCCTGACGCCACATGGGGTTCAGAGCAGGATCACTTGGATCAAACGTAGCTAGTTCAAACAGGGCCATAGAGCCAGCCCAGCCTGCTACGAGTGCAGTATGCATCAGGTGTACAGAAATCAGTCGTCCGGGATCGTTAACCACGACTGTATGTACCCGGTACCAGGGTAGTCCCATTGACTACGCGCCTCCTCCTAGTTTGGAAATTTAGCCGTACATTAAAATACCGATACAAACAGGCTACCAGATCCCCCCATTGACTCCAAAGGCAAGACCTGACGAATTGCTATTCAAGGGTCAAGCAAATGGGACATGATGGACAGATAGCCTTACACGGTAATGAATCCAGACGATTCCCGACGGACTAAGACACTCAAATCCAAAGATTAAAGTGTATAAAGAAGTGTAACTAGAGTTCATAATCCAATGCAAGCTGAATTGCTTGGGATTGTGACGCTCGCGGCATTCTCGACGTTATAGCGATTGCTTTTGGAGCCCTTCGATGCCCACTATTAAGTTTGTTAAAGAAGATGTTGAGATCACAGCGGCGGATGGAGCGAATCTACGTCAGAAGGCGATAGATAACCGCGTTGATGTCTATACGTTCACTGGCAAAATGATGAATTGCGGTGGCTATGGTCAATGTGGATTATGTGTCGTTGAAATCACTGAAGGGTTAGATAACCTGTCTCCGCGTACTGCAGTGGAAGAAAAAAGACTAAAAAAACGCCCTGGTAACTGCCGCTTGGCATGTCAGACGCTGGTCAATGGACCGATTAGTGTGGTGACTAAACCGAAGAAGAAAAAGTGATGCATCGAATGCATTCAGTTGATTTATCGGGATTTAGTCAGCTTTTGAGCTAACTGTATCGCTAACTTCAATTCACAAAGCTGTGGCTTCATTGAGTTGAACCAGAGTGATATGCTTAGCCATGTGGTTTGTTGTTGAGAGAGATAATAGCTGAGTCCTATGGAAGTTAATAATCTGGGGTTTGTAGCCAGCATCCTTTTCGTGTTTGTCCCAACCGTATTCCTACTTATTCTTTACATTCAGACTAAAGAGTAGGACATGGGCCAACATGGCAACAGTGAGCTCAGCTTTCTGTTGATACCAAGCCGAAAGCTTTTTAGTGCAGAAGCCGATAGTCAGACTAAATGAGCATTTTTGTTTATTTATATTGCGCTTAGTCTATTGCGGACTTTTGCAGATACTTAGAGCAGATATTAAATATCTCAAGCTAGCTGTGTTGAGGCTAGCGATGGGTACTGGCCATGGCTAAGTACCCATTTTTATGGTTCCTTATACCCTGCTGTAGGCTTGCCATGCTTGCCAAAACACATAGGTGGCTAAAACGCACAGTAGGATACGAAATAATACGCTAACAACCTGTTCTGGCAGTTTGGGTAAAAAACGAGTGCTGATTTGGACGCCCACCAGACCCCCTAGGCCCAGGCTTAAGCCAGCTCCATAGACGATATCTCCCTTGAGGCTGTTGTGGATGCAGGCAACACATGAGGTCAGAGCAATGACGGCCAAGCTATTACGGACAGCAGTTTTCATGCCGGTATTCATCAGTAATATCTGTAAGGGCACCATCACAATGCCGCCGCCCACACCGAACAAACCGGCCATAAACCCTGAGGTGCTACCGGTAATTAAACGAGCGGGAATGGGAGGGATCTGATTGGGGGGCTGGACTGTGGTAGCCACCCGCTTCTTTAAGCTCACCAGGTAGATATTGGCTAGCAGCAAAATGCCAAATGCGGCTCGTCGCCAGTGTTCTGAAAGTAATTCTCCAAACTCTGTGCCGATGATGACTAGGGTGGCTGCTGGGATTGCCAACAGCACAACTTGTTTGGGCTGTAGGTAACCCATACGCCAGTTTTGAAAACTGCCTGTGGTGGCTGTGATTAAAATAGCGAACAAACTGGTGGCAGCTGCTTGGTCTACATTGATGCCAAATAACAGCAATAAAGGCACCATCAGCACACCGCCACCAACACCCAGCAGTCCCGCTAATATCCCTGCAGCTAAGCCACCTAACGTTAACAAGACACTATGGGGAAGGGGCATGGGGGGATGAAGTAGACAATTTCAGCATTTTCCCACAGTTGTTGGGATGATGAATGCCTAAGTCATGCAGAGAAAATATAATTATGGCAGGGGTCCCAATGGCTATTTACTGACCCTGGGGCCGTATCGCTTAGGACTGGTTCAGGATAGGCTCTAGGTTAATGTATTGCTCAACGGTATTGGCCAGTTCGTTTAGCGTAGAATCCCGCTGGTCGCGGTAGTTAGCAATGCCAGTGGGTAAAGACCCCAAGCCCCGCTGCTGTCTGAGGCGATTGAGCCAGGCTCGTCGCCAGGGTCCATTATCAAAAATACCGTGTAAGTAAGTGCCCCAGAGGGATTCAGTTTCATCGACGATACCCAGACTGCGATCGTCGAAAATGGGCTGGAACTTAGGCCCTGGTTCACCACCTTCAGGGGTCATCACTAGCTGAGTACGCCCGTGGTGGATCTCATAGCCATTGACGGGTAAGCCTTCTTGGGGGTACTTCGAGCTTACAGACCGCTGACGTGCCACTTTATTTTGGGTAATCACTGTGCGCAAGGGCAGGATGCTCAGCCCCCTAAAGCGACCTTCTTGACCTTCTAGACCTTCTGGGTCAGCTAGCATTTGTCCCATCAGCTGGAAGCCTCCGCAAATACCAAGGACTGTGCCTCCTGCTGCTGCGTAGTTTTGAATTGCCTCAGCCATGCCGGTGCGTTGCAAAATCAGCAAGTCAGCAATGGCTGTTTTGGTTCCTGGCAAAATCACAGCGTCGGGATGCCCCAAATCATCCTTAGGACTGAGATACCTGACATTAACTGAGGGTTCAGCCTCTAGGGGATCAAAATCTGTGAAGTTAGAAATCCGGGGTAGGCGAATAACCGCGATATTGAGTTCGGCGGATTGTTTTTCCACAGGGCGGTCCATGAGGGAAACGGAGTTTTCTCTAGGGGACGCGCTTTCAATCCAGGGGATCACACCAAGAACTGGAATGCCTGTGCGCTTTTCTATCCAATCAATGCCCGGCTGAAGCAGACTCTTTTGACCGCGAAACTTATTGATAACGATGCCTTTGACCAGTTCACGTTCATCGGGCTCTAGTAGCTCAAGGGTGCCGACGATATGGGCAAAGGCTCCACCCCGATCAATATCAGTAATCAATATGGTCGGAGCTTTTAGGGCTTTGGCCACTCGCATATTAGCGAGATCTCGCTGTTTGATATTGATTTCGGCCGGGTTGCCGTCTCCTTCACAAATCAGTAGGTCAAATTCTTGCCCCAAGCGCGCCAGGCTTTCTTGTACTGCTTGCCAACCGGTTTCAAAATAGGTCTCGTAATAGTGGGTCGGCGTGGTTTGGCCAACGGGACGACCTTTGATGATGACCTGAGATGATTGACCGTTTTGAGGTTTTAGCAGGACTGGATTCATTTCGGCCTGCGGAGAGACACCTGCTGCCCAGGCTTGTACTGCTTGGGGATAACCGATTTCAGCGCCATTAGCGGTGACGTAGGTGTTAGGGGCGGTATTGTGTCCCTTGAAGGGAGCTACTCGCCAGCCACGACGGCTCAACATACGACAAAGTGCTGTGACGAGTAGAGATTTCCCTGCGTGGGAGGTAGTACCCACTACCATAATGGCCTTCATGCTAGAGCGTCTCCCGGTTTAATTGAATTTTTAGTGATTGCAATATTGAGTTGAGATAGATAACTGAAATAACGGCTTTTCGATACAAGGTTTGGGAATTGTGATGTATAAGACTAGAAACTTGAATAAATAAGGTGAGTAGTGAATCCCGAAACTTAACTTGTTGGCAGGCTGCTGTGGTGTGGGTAAAGCTTAACAGCAGTTGTGTTGAGGATGCTCATCACTTGCTGATAGGTCAGTTGGTGGTTAACCATCCGCACTATTGCTTAAACTTACCCAAACTTCATTCCTTAGACATCGTCACTTTTGCGCACTGTCGCAGCTGTAGACGATAGTCTCAAAATTTACCTGGCTACGATAGCCAAGTCGGTAGTCTTAACCAACGGTTTCTGGCATTGAGTAAATAATCCAGGGGGCTCCCAATGGAATCCGGACGACCTGCTGCTTCCCATTGGTCTACGAGTTGGCGGCCAATGGGTGTCAGACGAAAGCTGTCGGTCAAGCCTTGGCCATCGACTTCGCGACGGACGATGCCGACGGTTATTAACCAGCCCAGATGATTGTCGGCGGCTACTTCGGAGAGGGGCTGGCGTGTGTAACCGCTGAGCATACCACGTGCGTCCATAATGGCACGTAGGGGAACGCTTTGCGATCGCATCGTCGCCAGCAGCTTCATATAAAACGGGGCACAGCGCACAGCTCGCTTGGCGCGAGCCAGTATTTTGGGGCAGAGGGGCAGAGATGTCGAAGTCATGGGCAAATCGTCAATTGGCAGTCGGCAATGGGGCGGGTCAGATATTGCGTAGGGTGGGCACTGCATACCCTAAACAATTATTCTTCTTCGGTTTCAATAGTTGCGGTACCCATAGTTTCTTCAGTATCCCCGTTTACTGTGTCAGCCGCATTGCCCGCTTCATTAACTGGGAAACGATTGAGCAGGTGGGCTGCCTGGCGAGCGGTTGATTTAACAGTGCTGGGCAAAAATGGTACGTGGGGAATTTGGGCCAATATATCGAGGGTGCGACGCAGAATTCGAACAACATCCCCTTCGTCAAGACTGGTGTTTTGGCAAAGCTCATTCCATTCGGTTTCTAACGCCCATGCTTCCACCAGCGCAATGAGATTCCATTCCAGGGATACTGGCAGTGTGACTTGGTAGCGCCGCTGCTGCTGAAATATTTGACGCCGTGTGGAACGCAGACCTTCTAAGGCTGCTGTAACAGCATGAGACGTGCGATATTGGGTCCAGGTATCGGGGCGGGTGATTTCGGTGACAATGGCTGCACAAACAGCGGCAAACTGGTGAGGCGGCAGATGATCAAATTCACCAGAGCCCAGGGCCAAGGATATCCACAGCTCATTTTCTCCTCGAATCGCGGCGGCCATTTTGCCAAAATTGGTCGGCTGGTTATTTTCTAAACCGCCAAAATTTTCAAGAATGGCCATCAGATTGAGGAATTCTTGCCAATAGCGACCCGCATATTTGTTGTATTTGGCTTGGCGATCGCTCAGCTCAGCTTCCAGGGTTGAAAGCCGCTGTTGCTTTTTCAATAGGGTTTTTGGCTTGCCAAATTGATTGAGGGGATGACTGTCTAACTGGGCCTCTACAGAGAGCATGCGATCGCGCTGTTCTTTGACCTCCGGTGCTAGCTCATCAAATGTCGGTAACTCTTGGGGAACAGCTTGAGCTACCGCAGCCGTAGTTTCATCGCCAGGGCATGTGTTGCCCGCTTTCATGGTGAGAGCATCAGGTGGAATCAGGTGATCCACCGCAGCGATGCGCTCATATTTTTCATACAGCGCAAAAACATCGCGGGGAGCTGCCATGAGCCATTGGTTATCACCGGTCAGACATACCAGATAGGGCACCTTGTTTGGCCCCTGTAATTTAGTGACCAATACCGCTGGTATCGGGTTGGCGACGGGGATATGTTTTCCCTTGAGGGACAGAACTGTGCCTGCGATCGCAAAGTTGATCACCGTGTGTAGATCGCCGGTCAATGTTTCTGTGGCCTGCTGATCCAAAATTTTCAGCAGTCGGCGTTCTTCCCGCAGGTGTTCCTTCAATTTGGCATATTCGGCAATTTGCTCATCGCCAATGGCTGCCAACTGTTCACGAATCAGCTCAATATTATGCTCTACATCATTAATGGCCTGTTGTTGGGGCGTCAGATGCAGGGTGGAAAGATATTGACCAAAACTGCGTTCGACTAGATCGCGGGTCTCTTCCAGGGAATGGGTTTGGAGTAAATTCAGCACCATGCCATAGCTAGGGGTGAACTGACTGACCAGTGGGTCTGGTTTAGCCAGGGCTAAATAGCCAGCTTCCCTGGCCCCTTCGAATGGAGTTTCTACGGTAACCACATGGCCTTCTACATCCATGCCCCGTCGCCCTGCCCGTCCTGACATTTGCAAAAATTCTGAGGCATGGAGCAGCCGATGACCGCTATCGGTGCGCTTTGACAAACTAGAAATCACTGTCGTGCGGGCAGGCATATTGATGCCTGCTGCCAGGGTCTCGGTGGCAAAAACAACCTTGATCAACCCCGCCTGGAAGAGTTCTTCCACCAGACCTTTCCATGCAGGCAAAAGGCCTGCATGGTGAGCTGCAACTCCTCGATAAAGCGGTTCTACCTGGCCAGCCCGAGCCGCTTCCGGATTAGCAGTTAAGAATTCATCAATCCGCTGTTTGAGAGCTCGGGTTTCTGCAGGGTTGACCAAAGAAAGGCTACTAATGCTCTGTACCGCCTTGTCACATCCTTTACGGCTAAAAATAAAGAAAATAGCTGGCAGCATATCCTTTTGCTGGAGCTGGGCAACCAGAAACTCATTGCCAGCAGCCATGGCCTTTTTCTTTTGCCCCTTCTGGCGGCGAGGGGGCTTGCGATGTTTTTTAAGCTGATCGTGGAGAGCTGTTTTCTTGCTATTTAGGAGTGGAAAGATGCCTTTACCCGTTCCAAAATGCATATTCAGGGGAACAGGGCGAAAGTCAGAATAAATCAGCTGGCTGGGGCCATGAATCTTACCAATCCAGTCGGTTAGCTGATCGCCATTGGCTACGGTTGCTGACAGCCCCACCAACTGAATTTCTGGGGGGCAATAAATAATCGACTCTTCCCAGACGGTGCCGCGTTGGCGATCGTTCATATAGTGGCATTCGTCCAGAATTACCGCCTGCACATCCTGCACGGCATCCCCAACTTCTCCCATGGTGGTGCCATAGAGCATGTTGCGAAAGATCTCCGTGGTCATCACCAGAATGGGGGCATCCCGGTTGATGGACATATCCCCTGTGAGTAGCCCCACCTGGTTGTGGCCAAACTGCTCACGAAAATCCCGCAGTTTTTGATTAGACAGAGCCTTGAGCGGTGTGGTGTAAAACACCCGTCGATTGAAGTGAATCGCTCGGTGGATTGCATATTCACCCACCAGGGTTTTACCGGAACCAGTGGGAGCGCAGACGATGACGGACTGTCCTTTATTAAGCGCCTCAATAGCGTCGACTTGAAACGGATCGAGCTGAAACGGAAATAAATTTTCAGGTGCTAGGACCAAAACCTGGAAAGACCTTTACGTAATGGGGGAGTTTGACCACCTCATTGTGCCAGAGGAGTGTGGATGTTGGGAGAATTAATAGTAGGTATAGAGTTTAAAGCAAAAAAGTGTTTTTCAAAAGATAGGGGACAGGAGTTAGGGGGCGATATCTTCTGATTCCCTGCACCTCCACCTAACTAAGATTTTTAAACTATAAGTTGATATCCATGATACGTGCCTAGTATCTAAACGAATTATTTGATTTCAGACATTATTTTACCTTCAATCTAAATTACTGTAGGAGTCGGTAGGTCGTCTTAAAATCACCACCTTAGGCGACACCGCTGGTGACGGTGATACCGACCAAATTTATGGTTACGGTGCTCGTTCTTGCTCCATGAAAGACGGTTCGTGACAATCTCCCGATCGGTCTCAAGCTACTGGTAAATGGTCTCCAGGCTGTACTATGGACTCAGCGAAATCCCTGTCGATCTGCTCTGGTCAATTGCCGTCTACCCATGTCCCATAAACTCCTATTTATTAGCAACGGCCACGGAGAAGATAACCATTCTTCCCACATTATTCGTAGCCTTTGGGAGCTAGAGCCAGAGCTAAATATTGCGGCTATTCCAATTGTGGGTCAGGGCCACGCCTATCGCAACATTAATGTCCCTATTGTGTCACCGACGCTGACATTACCGTCGGGGGGGTTCACGTATACTAATCGTCTGCGACTGCTCAGTGACATTCGTGCTGGATTACTAACCTCGACGTTGCGACAGATTCAAGCGGTACGAAACTATGCCCCCAGCTGTGATTTAGTGTTTGCTACCGGAGATGTGGTTGGGCAATGTTTTGCCTATATCAGCGGTAAACCCTTCATTTCATTTACCTCATCGCTGTCTGCCATGTACGAGGGAACGCTCAAGATTGACATGGTGCTCAAGGCAGTGCTTAAGTCTCCCCGTTGTTTAACGCTGTTCTCGCGGGATGCTTACACGGCTAAAGACTATCAAAAACAGGGATTTGCTAAAGCCCAGTTTGGGGGGATTCCGTCTCTTGATCGGCTAAAGCCAAAGGGCAAAGACTTACAGCTGGATGCTGCTCGACCGATGATGGCCCTACTCCCGGGCTCGCGAATTCCCGAAGCCATATGCAATCTGAAATTGCTTTTGGGGTTGGTGGTGGAAATTGCTAAACTCAATCCTCAAGTGCAGTTTTGCGCTGCTTTAGTGCCTGAAGTTATGGCCTCTCTAGAGACCATTTCGACTGATACTGGCTGGCATTGTGATCCAGGGAAACTCACGTATGTGGTTGAGGGTGAAGTAATCGCCACTGTCCTATGCTTTAGCGATGCGTTTAGTGACATTGTTTGCCATACTGATCTGGTCTTAGGTATGGCCGGTTTAGCGGTGGATCAGGCCATGGCGATTGGTAAACCCATTTTGCAAATTCCTGGACCCGGTCCCCAGTTTACCTATGCTTTTGCCGAAGCCCAGGAGCGACTGTTAGGCCTTTCTGTCAAAACGATTGGTACTAAGCCAGCAACGTTGGCCATCCTCAAAGAAGCTGCCCAGTATGCTGTCAAGACTATCCAGGATGAGGCGTATATGCAAGCCTGTGTTGCCAATGGTCAAGAGCGATTTGGTCCGTTTGGTGCGTCCTATCGCATTGCCAAAGTGGTGCTAGATACTTTGGAAAAGCTGGATGCTGGAGTGATTGTGGCAGCTTGAGGGTGCGATCGCACCTGCCCGTCAAATATTTTGAGTTTTGAATTTGAGTTAATGACACTATGGTCCAACGACAGCGCTCGGTTTATTGGCAACTGCTGCCTTTTCTAAAGCCCCAGTGGCCACTGTTTTGCTGGTCGTTTGTGTTCATTGTTTTTTATGTACTGACCACAATTACGCTACCTTATCTGGCTGGTCAGGTAACTTACTACATTAGTCAGGGACAGGTTTCGAATATTGCCAGATGGTTAGGGCTGACCACCATGGCGTTCTTGATTCAAAACCTGTTTCAATATGGGGAGAAAGTTTTTTCGATTCGTGCTTCTCTAGCATCAGTACTGGAGTTGAGAAACAAAGTCTACGCCCATTTACATCGCCTCAGTATTGATTATTTTGCAACTGCTAAAACGGGTGATCTCTCCTATCGTTTGACTGAGGACATTGATCGGATTGGCGAAGTTATTTACAAGATGTCGCAGCAGTTTATCTCCTGCGTCTTTCAGCTAATTGCCATTCCCATCTACATGTTTTATCTTAACTGGCCCCTTACCCTGGCAGGTTTTCTGATGGCACCGTTGATGGCATGTCTAATTGGCAGCTTTGGTAATCGCATGTTAGCCCTCTCTCGCCGCAGTCAAAATGAAATTTCTAATCTCTCTTCTTTATTGACTGAGGTACTAGGCAACATCCGAGTGGTAAAAGCTTTTGCTGCTGACGACTATGAAGTGGGTCGCTTTAGCAAGGTGGCCGATGAGAATCGCATTGCTAAATATCGCACTGAACATCTGACTGCAATTCAATATCCCGTGGTGGGCTTTTTAGAAGCAGTCAGCATTATGTTTCTGTTTTTGTTAGGCGGCTGGCAAATTGCACTGGGTAATTTACAACCCCAGGAGTTTGTGAGCTTTTTGGTGGCTGTGGCATTGTTAATCGACCCCATTAACTTAGTGACGCAGCACTATAATGCCTTTAAACAAACTGAAGCTTCTGTAGAGCGAGTGTTTGATATTTTTGCAGAGCAGCCCAGCCTAAGTGAGCGACCGAATGCTCAAGATTTACCGCCGATTACGGGTAAAGTCGAGTATCGCGACATTGACTTTGCCTATGCGTCTGGTAAGCCGGTGTTTAATAATCTTTCACTGTTTGTGCAGCCTGGAGATGTGGTTGCTTTAGTGGGGCCATCAGGGGCTGGAAAAACAACCTTGGTGAATCTGTTAGCGAGATTTTACGATCCGCAATCTGGCGAGATTTTAGTCGATGGCACCGACGTGCGAGATGTGACTTTAAAGAGTTTACGTCAGCAGATTGGTATTGTTCCCCAGGAAACAACATTGTTCTCAGGCACCATTGCGCAGAATATTGCTTACGGTCAGACAGACCTGGATTATGGGGCTATTGAAGCAGCCGCAAAGATTGCCAATGCCCATAATTTTATTGAACAATTCTCCCAGGAGTATCAGGCCTGGGTAGGAGAACGCGGCGTTAATTTATCCGGTGGTCAGCGGCAGCGCATTGCCATTGCAAGAGCAATTTTGTTGAACCCACGGATTTTGATTTTGGATGAGGCCACATCAGCATTGGATTCTGAATCAGAAGCCTTAGTGCAGGAGGCTCTGGAACGGGCGATGGAGAATCGTACAGTATTTGTGATTGCCCATCGGCTGAGTACGGTGCGCAAAGCGGATCGGATCTTGTTTATTGAGAATGGGCAAATTGCTGAGGCAGGTACTCATTTTGAGCTGTTAGAAAAACGCGGTCGATACGAACAATTTTATGCACAACAGTTTAAAGAGTAAGACTCCCTGTCCTTTATCCATGGCTGAATTTTCTTCAACTCTGCCATCTTTCCATTAGGGGCTACCGTGTATACATAAGTCGGAGAGCTAGCTCTAGATTTCGAGCCCTCATCCCCCAACCCCTTACTCCCTGAGGGAGAAGGGGGGCCTAGCCTCAAAGTCCTTCGCCCCCAGGGAGAAGGATTTAGGATGAGGGCCAATTCAAGGACAGGCCTACCTTTTGGGACATTATTTTTTAGATGTGTATACACCGTACTTGGTAAGGGGAAACTCCGGTTCTCCCCCTTACCAAGGGGGAGTTAGAGAGGTTTAGGCAACCGTAAACGCTAGTATCCAGGACTTGTGTGTACACGGCAGCCCATTAGGGGGCGTATAGCAATGAGTAAACAATAGGGCTCTAAGGTGGTTTTTGATGTCACATCAGATTCAATACCAAGGTCTGTGGATCTGGGTCTGGATCAAACCGCTCGCACGTTCTTAGAGAAGGGAAGCTGGTGGGTCGACTGTGCCCAGTCACGACGTTATATTAGGGCTATGTCAAAGGATCTAACCATGGTTGCGGTATCGGCCAAGCGATTTACAACGGATGAGTTTCACCGATTGGGTGAGCTGGGCTTTTTTGACGATGGCCCGGTGGAGTTAATTCGGGGTGAATTGATTGAGATGTCTCCAAAGCGTACACCCCATTCGGTATGTAATACGCGGTTGGTGCGACGGTTGATTTTGTTGCTGGGGGAGCAGGCTACGGTGCGGGGGCAGGAGCCGATTACGTTATCGAATCATAGTGAGCCGTCGCCGGATGTGGTGGTAGCAAAATATCGGGAAGATGATTATTTGGAGGGTCATCCGGGGGCGACGGATTGTTGGGTGGTGATGGAGATTTCGGACTCGACGCTGAAATATGATCGTAGTACGAAACTGTCGCTGTATGCGGAGTCGAGGGTGTTGGTTTATTGGATTTTTAATTTGGTGAACCAGCAGTTGGAGGTTTATCGTGAGCCCTATGAGGATAGTCAGGGGGAGTATGGCTATCGGCAGAAGGCGATTTACCTGGCAACGGAGCGGGTGGAGTTGCCGATTGGGGGATGGTTAGAGTTGGATGGGGTGTTTCCGTAGGGTGCCGTTAGTGTTAACGTAACGCACCGCATGGTTTTTACTACTGTTTTCTGAGGCGGATGAGTTGTTTCTGTGCCCAGTCACGAAGGGTATGACCTCGACACGATGTAGAGTGCTATAACGCTTATCCAGCAAGGGTTTCAGGAAGATTTGAGCGAAGAATAAATTTTCTCAGTTTCAGCGTGATGGAGATTGTAAGCTTCTTGTAGGGCTTAGGATTTCTGACTTTTTAATAGACATCTAATTGAGGTCATACCCGTCACGAAAGGTTTTGTCAGTGTCGTTGACAGCTCGATTGTTTAATAGTTCAAGAGTTTTAGGGTATTGGGAATATTGACGGACCAGTACCTGTAGAGCGATCTGACGTGGATTCTCAACAAACATTGATGACTCTCCTTCGAATAGATCGTTGAGAGTAATATGGCACCAAGAATTAAACAAATTTAGATCCTCTTTCCATCCCTTAGCCAGGGCTATACAGCACCCTATTAATGCTGGTGCGTTACTGGACTCGAAAAACTCAGTAAGAACGTCTGGATGAGCTATTGGATAAGAATCGAGAAGAGCAATTAATCGCAGCGGAATCACAGGAATTGGATGAGTTGATGCAGGTCTACCGCCGTGGAATGGTATGTAAGGCCCAAGCCATGAAAGTTGCCGTTGAGCGAAACCTGGTGCCTGCATTGAGGACTTAGAATGCCTCAACCTTACATTTTGGTAGATATAGCTCGCCGTGTGCGGTCGGATGTGCGTAATCGCTGTGGTTATTGTTTAAGCCCGCAGCATTTGGTGATGGCACGTTTAGAACTTGAACATATCGTGCCAGTTTCGAACAGAATTCACTAATTTTGCAATTTTCTTGGAGGTTTGCCTTGTGGCAGCTCAGATAAATCGTTATTTTAGTAGCGTACTGTTGAGTATTTGTCCATGACCTCTGGCAGTCCATCTCCCAATCCAGAAAGTAAGTTTGTAGCACGGTTAATCAATATAGTGATTCGGCTGACACCTGTGGGAGGTAGCGGCTGGGCACTGGTGCATTTTGTCTTAGCTGAAGAATGGCTGAGAGCAGTATTGATGTTTCCGGTACTGGCGGCTACAGGAGCCTGGGCCTCATATACAGAGGGTTTTATTGTTGCTTCTAATGAAAAGGCTGGAGCACTGGGCAAAAGCCATAATGATGCTTTTGCCGCATGGCTAGGACGAAACAATCGCCGATTACAGTGGGCGTTTGCCAAAACAGATCAGAAATTTGCTCGGCGGCAGGCAATTGTATGTCGTGAGTATCAAGCTGAGGGGGTTGCTGATGCCAAATTTAACAAAGTGCCTCAGCTACAGGATGTTTATGTGCCTCTGGGCTTAAACAGCCGTGTTGACCCGACAGAGCTAACTGCAGGATTTGCAAATCGAGGTCAATTAGAAGACGCCGATGAGACAATCTCTATTTGGGCTCTGTTGCAGCAGGCACAAAAGATATCTGCTTATCGTCGCATTGTTATTTTGGCGAAGGGAGGCTACGGTAAAACCACCCTGCTCCGGCATATTGCCTATCGCTATGGGTTTACTCCTGGTCGGCTGTGTCGAGAGAAGAAAGTACCGCGATTGATTCCTATTTTGCTCTATCTGCGAGGGGTGTGATTCTTTTAGGGTAAAGGTTTGCAACGCAGATTAAGTCTATTGAATAGAATTTGGTAGATTTTAGGGGTCTGAAAGTTCAATCTATCTCTCAAAAAAGAGATAGATTCGACGAAAAAAATAATTGTCTCGTGTGCCTGTATCCTCTCCATTCGAATCATGCCAACAGACCTAAGTCTTAGCTTTTTTGAGTCAGCGTTAGCGCAGTTTAATGAACTCGTCGATAGGTTGAGTTCAGCTGATAGCCAAAATTGGGAGCATGGAAAACTAGAACGTTATATCCATGAGTCGGGCACAGAACTTTTGCGACGGTTATATCAAGGCCATCTCGACTTGCGTTACGCATCAGAGGACTACCAAAGCGAGGTCGCCGGTAGCGATGGAGGAACCCGCCCCCATCGTCGAAAACAGACCCAACGGAACCTCGAAACGCTGTTTGGGGAAGTGACCTTAAACCGAGTGGGATACAGCACCCAAAAACCTGAGGTCAGTGCCCTGTACCCGTCAGATGGGATCTTGAATTTGCCGCCGGACAAATACTCGGATGAACTCCGAAAACGAGTCGCGGTGGAAGCGTCGAAAGTATCGTTTTCAGAAACGAGTCGGACCATAAGCTCGACGACAGGGGGGGCGATTGGTAAACGCCAATGTGAAGAGGTGACGGTAAAAGTGGCCCAAGACTTTGAGGACTTTTATGCTCAACGGGCGATAGACCGACGAGTTGCCAGTGATGAGCTATTAGTGATTACCACTGATGGTAAGGGGATTGTGATGCATCCATCAGATCTGCGAGAAGCCACGGCCAAAGCCGCTCAAAAGGCCAAGGACTCACCGTCAAAACGTACTCGCTTAAGTCCCGGTCAAAAGCGTCAGCGTAAACGAATGGCCACAGTCGCATCGGTGTATCATGTGCCTCGATACCCCCGTCAAGCCGACGATATCATCGGTGACCAACGGGACCCGCCCGTGCGACCAGTGATTAGTGACAAACGAGTGTGGGCCAGTGTTGAGCAAGACGCTAAAACGGTCATTGAACATGCGTTTGTCGAAGCCTCGACTCGAGACCCGGACCATCAACGCGACTGGGTTGTCCTGGTAGATGGTGAACTCCATCAATTAGCCACACTCAACGCCATGGCCCGAAAGCAAGACGTGACGGTGACTATCGTGCTCGATTTCATTCATGTTCTCGAATATGTTTGGAAAGCGGCTTTTTGTTTCTTCTCATCTGGTAGTGAGGAGGCCGAGACTTGGGTCCAAGAGAGAGCCTTACGCATTCTACAAGGTAAAGCCAGTGATGTGGCGGCCGGTATTCGGCGTAGCGCCACCCTACAAAATCTAGACACAAAAGCACGAGAGAACGTTGACAAGTGCGCTGATTATTTGTTGAAAAATCGGCCGTATTTGTTGTATGACGAGTACTTAGATCGGGGGTATCCCATTGCCTCAGGTGTGATTGAAGGCGCGTGCAGGCATTTAGTCAATGACCGCATGGAGATCACCGGTGCCCGCTGGCGCTTAGATCGTGCTGAAGCCGTTCTGCGGATTCGCGCACTCAGAGCCAGTGATGATTTCGAGGCCTATTGGGAGTTTCACAAAGTCCAAGAGTTCAAACGCAATCATGCCAATAAGTTTCTCGAACCGGAGAGATTCTTGACTGCTTAATGCTTTACAGAGAAAGAGCCGCACCCATCTGCGAGACTGGCGCGATGTAATGGCGAAGGAAGACGCACCAGACTTACCGACATTGATTGTAGAGCACCACTTGTCTAATATTCGCGGTAGCCAAACACTGAATTTGAATCGAGACTGGGCCGACCGATTATTGAGGCAAAACAAAGCGCTAGTGATGATCGATGGTTTTGATGAAGTGGCCACAGACCAATGTGAAGCAGTCAGTGCTTGGATAGATCGCGCAGTAGCTACTTATGGTGAAACGGCTCTGTTTATGCTCACCTCACGTCCCGCCGGGTATGATCGCTACAACAGTTCTCAGGTATGGACGGCGGTCTCTGTAAAACCGTTTGATGAGGAGCAGCGCAATACGTTTTTGCAACAATGGTATACCTGTCAGGAGACTTTATCACGACCGGGGCGTCCTCCAGAGGAAATTAACGATCTGGCTCAACAGGCTGCTCAGGGGCTCATCGATCAGATTGAGCAGCGCTCTGAACTACGAGATATGACAGACAATCCGTTGCTGCTGTGTATGCTGGCTGCGTTTTATCGGTTTCGACCCAGTCGTAAGCTACCGCTGAACCGGTTAAAGCTATACCAAGGTTTTTGTCAAATGCTGCTGGAGGATCGTCCCGAATACAAGGGAATGGACATGGCATTACCAGCAGATGAAGCCCAGGCGGTATTGCAAGGGGTGGCTTGGACTATGGTCAAGCAAGCAAAGATTGAGATTGATGGAACAGAATTGCACCAACAGGTGAGCCAGTTACTGGCCCAGGCAACAGATTTGGTCGTGCAACCGGAAACTTTTATCAAACAGATAGAAGAGATTAGCGAACTATTTGTAAAACGACAGTCAGTGGATGAGGTGGAATTTGCCCATCGTAGCTTCCAGGAATATTTGGCTGCGAAAGAGGTTCAGGGACAGAATTATGAGCCAGCTTTATTGGGCTTAGGAAAAGATTGGCAAGAGGTAGCAGTACTATATGCCGGACTGGTGAAGAACCCGACCAGTTTGATAGAGGCGCTAATAAAAAAAGGGGGGCAAGAGGCTCTAGACTTGGCCTATAAGTGTTGGCTGGAGAATCCTCAACGGGTGCCAACGGGTGTATTTGCAGAATTGATGGAGCAAAGCTATCAGCTGCTGGAAATGTACATGGTGGCTGGGGAGTGGAAAAAGGCGGATCAATACACCTATCGAGTGACTTTACAGGTTTTGGGAAAATCTGTAGGTGAATTCTTGACAGTAGAGGAAATACTCAAATTTCCTTGCAAAGACTTAAAACGCCTTGATGGTCTATGGGTAAATCATAGTAGCGGCAAGTTTGGATTTAGTGTACAGAAGGCCATTTGGGTGCAATGTGGCGGTAAGCTAGACGGAGAGTGGGACTATGACGCCTACCAAAAGTTTGGCAAAAAAGTTGCCTGGTATGATGCTGATTTTAAGTTTTACGGCTACGACAAGCTTGTGTTTGAAGTTTCGGACATTACACCCCTTGGTCATCTCCCTTTTTGGTGTTGGGTGGGTTGGTTGGTTTTTTTGTGTTTGGGTGTGGTGTGTTTGTTGTGGGGGTTTTGTGCATCCAGACTTGTGAGCTGTGAAGATCAAGGATTTCAAAAAGTTCCCAACTAATTTTTTTAACCGCTGAAACCCTTGATTTACTGTTACATCTAAAATCCGTTACCTGGCACCATCGACGGGATCTGCCCCTGGTTTTCTGTTCGCATTTATGAACTTGGCTGCTACTTGATCTACCTCACTGGGGTCTGAATCAGGTTCAATCCAAAGAGGCTGCTGCCCCGGACTGATTTTTTTAGCCTTGCTTTTCTGCGGGCCTTTTTTAGGGGTAATATCTGCCAGCAATTTGCTACCCCAGCGAGGTTTAGACTCTGGTTTCGGTTTCGGGCGATAGCTACGGCAAAATTGGTGATAAGCATCAGCACAGTCTTCGAGGGTAGCACCCAGATCTAAAAAGGCTGGATGCCATTCTGTAAGACCATCATCGGTCAGACGATGGTAGCTGCCGTAGTTGCTAAAGTCATAGAAAAAACCATGCTGCATATTAGCCGCTTTGGGATTGGCATGGATATATCGAATGGTATTCTGTTAGATGTCAAGGGGGGTAGACGTGACGCGACAGTCGGGTTGGCGAGCTGACTGACACTTAATAGAGACTAACTGGTCTCATGCTGAGACTATCAAAGCAAACGACGGGTATCAATTTAAGCCGGGAAATCTTGGCTAGGACTGAAGTCGGAAGTCGGAAGTCGGAAGTCGGAAAGGGAGGGCATTCCGAACTCCGACTTCCGACTTCCGAACTCTAGATTCCTGAGGAAATCGTCCCGCTTTATGTTGGTACCTCAAACGACAGCTAGCGATCTAAATGACCAGGCGCGATCTAAATGACAGCGCCTGGTCACTGTCAAGCAATTAAAATCTCCAAGTATTTTGTGCGTCAATTATCCCTGATTGCGAGCCGCCGCCTGCTGCTGCCGATAGCTGTCAGCCTTAATCTCAAAGATGACAGCATGATGCACCAGTCGGTCAACGGCAGCCACGGTCATCATCGAATCGGGAAAGATGCTGTCCCACTTGCTGAATGGCTGATTAGCGGTGATCAGCAAACTCTTGCGTTCATAGCGGTGGGCAATGAGTTCGAAGAGTACGGAGGTTTCGGCTTCAGACTTTTGCACGTAGCCCAAGTCGTCGAGGATGAGCAGGTCAAAACGGTCGAGCTTCTTTAGTCTAGACTGTAGCAACAGTTGTTGTTTATCCTGCTGAAGCTGTTGAACTAAGGCAAGTGCGCTGAAGAACTTGATGCGCCGACCCGCTTCTAGCATGGCTTGCGACAACCCAAGAGCCAAATGAGTTTTCCCAACTCCGGACGCGCCGAAAAACAGGCAGTTGGTGGCGTTATCGAGCCAGGTATCGTCATCGGCCAATTGCATCAGAGGGGCCGGATTGAAGTTTGGGCAATGGTCAAACTCAAAGTTGGTCAAACTTTTTACGGCGGGCAGCTGAGCTTCCTTTTTTGCGCGCTCTAGCCGCATTTGTGCTCGTCTGTCGGCCTCTTGTTGACATAAGCTGAGTAAAAACTGTGCATAAGACCATTGTTGCTGCAAAGCGCGGCTCTCTGTAGCTTCCCAGTGGGTAAGCATGTTGGTGAGCTTGAGCTGTTTGAGCAGACGGCTCAACTGTTGGTACGGGCTGGTTGTTTGTGGTGTTTGTGATGAGGTTGGCGTCCGTGTCGTTTGAGCCACTGAGGAGTTGGTCATAGCTATCGAGAGCGTGTTGTTGGGTTGCGATTGGCGGCAAGGTGGCTACCGCATCGGGCATAAACTGTTGCTGTAGATGCCTCAACGTCAGCTGGTTCTTGGATAGGGCTTCGGCAAGATAGCTGGCGACGGTTTGTTCTTTGTCATAGGTGGCGGCAATGTAGAGCGCTTCGACCATGAGTACAGCGGCTTGGTCGCGCTCAAACTGAGCTTTCATCGGCGCCCAAAGCTGGCGAAACTCAGCAGTCGGTAACAATCTGACTGCCACTGACAGAAGAGGAAGGCTCTGGGCTTTTTCCTGAGTCCACCTATCACATGGCGATAGTCGATGCAGCGCCCCCGCCGTCGTCCTTTGCCAGCCACACGCATGCGGGACAGCTCAAACACCTGCTGCCGCGCAAAGTAGCCGACTAAACGGTCATGATAGAGATGAATTTCTATCTGTTGACCTATCAGTCGTGATGGCACGCTGTAGAGAATGCAGCGCACCTCTATCGTGCTGTGACAGCTGACTTTGGCACTGAGAATCTCGTAGTCGGCCACTCGGCGTTTCGGCAGCGGTTGTAGGACGGCTTTTTCTGCTTCATACTTGGCCTCGCACTGCCGATTGAGACCAGCAGCGGCGTTGTCTATCACCGCCTGGTACTCGGCAATACTGGCAAAGTCGCTGCTGCCGCGCAGGTAGATAGCCTGTTTGATACGGTTCTTCAGGTGGCCGTGCGGACTTTCTACAGATCCGTTCTCGTTTGCTTTGCCTTTGTTGTTTCTCGTTGGCACCATCCGGTAGTGCTCACACAGGTCATCGTAGAACCGCGTCAGCTCCTGGATACGATGCCCCCCTGAATTACGGTAGGCCGCGCTCAGGCTGTCCGTGCGATGTTCTTGTGGGGCACCGCCAGCCGCAGCTAGGGCGTTCTGCAACCCTTCGGATAGGGCAATGAAGCTTTCGCCCCCCTGAATAATCTGCGCGTACTGCCAACCGCTGTAGGCGAGCCGGTAATGATAAATCAAGTGCTCAAATGGCTTGCCGTTGAGGGTGATTTCCATCCCTTTCAGTTTGGTGAAGTCTGAGAGTCCCATGACGCCTGGTTCATGGCGCAGTACGAACATGACCTCCGGCGCCGGCCCGTGCAGCGCTTTCCACTGCTGCACTCTTCTCTGTAAGGTGCGTAGCACCTGTGGGTACTTGCCTGGATACTGCTCTTGCAGGTATTCAAACAGCGTCATTGGTTTCAGTCTCGGTTCCTGGCGTAGCATCGGTTCTAGCTCGCTGGCCCAGACGCCAGCTAAGGGATCTTGGCTCCGGGATGATGCAACGACAGCTCCTCGGTTAGCGCGGTGATGGCCTGCATCAATCCGTTGCCCTGTCCGCTCTGATATCTCGGCTATCGTCGACGATGCCGTCTGGGTCAACCCCAGCTTTCTCGCGTTCATATAGGCTCTCTTTTGGTATAAGTGAATGGCTTTCGGCACAGGTCATCGCTCTCTTTCGCAGGAGATCTACCTGTGCCTTTTTCTTCGACTGGTGACAACCCAGCTAAGCTAACGCTTGCGCCGATAACCTTGTCTCACGCTCTTTGGGCGAAACCCGACAACCGCCTTGGCGTCACCTGCCTACCTTCACTGTCGCGCAACAGTATTCAAAGCACGGCGAAAATCATCTATGGGAAAGCTGGTACTGTGATAACGCTTTTCCCAGAAGTGTCCGGTGCGTCCTAGCATCTGGTTAAAACACATAGCTGTATACCAATTTAGCCAGTGCATGATTTTAGGCAATTCCCAAGCATTGCGAGGAGCTAGCAAATAGTGGATATGGTTGCTCATAATGCACAAAGCGTAGAGGTGAAACTTATATTTCTGTTGGCACTGTTGAATGGCATAGAGCAATACCGCTCGACATTCTCGACGAGTCAAACGGAATTCTCGATTGTTGCAGCGCAGAGTAATATGATGACAACAATTTGGTTTGAGACATCGTGGCGACCGAGGCATATCAGGCAGTAGAGCAGTTTGATGTATAGACTTACAGTCTGCCCAACCTGTGCTTGACTCATCGATCTGGGGCTGATAGCCTACACAATAAGCAACTGACCCAGTTGTTTTTCGCACCCAAAAAATTAGCTGCGCGAGATGGCGGTGCTACCAACACCACCACCCCGCTAACCCTTCCAACTGGAGCAAGCAGTTGGTGAGCTGTGAGCATTTTACAGCCACCCTGATTTTAGTTGCAGGGTGGCTAACTTTTTGGGGCTTTCCTCCCTGTCGTCTCGTGGTGAAACACCCACAAAGGAAAACGCCCCTATGACCTTCTCAAACCAGGCACCCCCACCGGGTATGCCGCCCAGTCTACCTGCCGACTTTTCCAGCAGCCTACCCCCAGGCAGCTCCATTCGCCATATCCTGCTCGGTCACCCCAGCCACATCCGTCAAACCATCCATCTGCTGCACAATCTACGGTACGTAGAAACCAGCCAGTGGAGTCCCCTGATTGAAGTGCCTGACAATCGGCTGATCCTGAGGCCAGAGCCGGACGACGTCATCAGCATGTTGGTGCGGCGGTTGTAGACCTGTGCAACGAGCCAGAGGCTCGATGGCGGTGCTCAGTCAGAGACTGGGCACCAGGACATGATCGACCCCGTGGCAAATCTACCCTGGCTAAGCTTATTACCGGGCTGTATATTTATTCGATGAATGGGCGGCAGACCAAGATCCAGTTTTTCGTGAGATTTTTTATACACAGCTACTGGCTGACCTCAAGCAGCGCGGTACAACCCTATGGGCCATTAGTCACGATGCTCATTACGTTTACCTGGCTGACCGCATCATCAAGCTTGACTATGGCCGCATTGAGTCAGACGATGCGATCGCACCTTAGGAACCTGAACCCAATAACAAATACCCAATAACAAATACCCAATCACCCATCAACTACCTTCATAGGCCATTTGCCAGAAATCTTTTTCTAATCTAGCAATGGT
Organism: Leptolyngbya sp. PCC 7375; assembly: GCF_000316115.1. Classification (GTDB taxonomy): domain Bacteria; phylum Cyanobacteriota; class Cyanobacteriia; order Phormidesmidales; family Phormidesmidaceae; genus Leptothoe. Next base: position 3,576,088 of record NZ_JH993797.1, on the reverse strand, counting down.
GAGAAATGCAGTTTCAGCCTCAGCTTGAGTGGTCTCGTCTGTATCTTGTAAAGCACTGTCAGCCTGTTGGGCCAGCAGTTCTACATAGGTGGTAAAGGCAGCATTACCCCAGCGGTCAGCAAATTCTGCATAGGGAGCGGGCATGGGGCTATGACCTTGCCAACCCTGGTTATAGGCCAGTTCAATGGCCCAAAAAGCAGTGGCTTTGACAGGATAGGGCTGTTGGGTCAAGCCTGCCATAAATTGGCAGTAGGTTTTACACGTGGGCTGTAGCGCCTGGTTGAGGTTGAGCTGACGTTCGGTCGCCTTGGCCTGAAACCAGGTCAGTTCGTCTTTGAGGGCGATGATGCCCCCCAACAAAATATCTAAGTGAGCGGTGGGAGCTGCCTGGATTAGGTTGGCTGCGAATCGCGTGAATTCAATGACAAAATGGTAATCCTGTACCAGCCAGGTGTTAAATTGTGCGGTTTGGATCGAGCCCTGCTGACATTGGGCGAGAAAGGGGTGCACAGTGGCGGCTTGCCACTGGTTTGGGTATTTGGTGAGGAGCTGTTGACAGGTGAGGGGCATGGGGGAGAACTGAAGGAAGCTGTCAGAAATGTTTGAACTCTTTAACGTTAACGAGAGAGATGGTTGTCTAACCACTCAATAACATCGTCCATGACCTGATTGCGGTCCAGATCATTATGGGGCTCATGGTAGCTGCCAGGATAAATTTTGAGGGTTTTGTCTGACGTGATGCGTGCAAAAATTTCTTCGCTACCTTTGACATCATTGACTTTGTCGGCACTGCCATGGACTAGCAAAATCGGCACCTGTAGCTGGGCAATGTTGCGACGGACGGTTGCGATCGCAACCAAACATTCTGTTCCCCATCGCACTGTTGCCATGGAATGGGTGAGCGGATCGTCCTCAGTTTGATTCACAATGGCCGGATCGCGAGATAGGGTTTCTGCCCCAGCTCCCACATCCATCGAAAAGCGAGGCCAAATGCCAGACAGCGCTCGGGCAATGACCACTAGGTAGGGCTTGGCAATGCCCACGGGTCGGATGGGCGGACCGCTAATGATAATACCTGTCAACCCTTGGGGTGCATTAAGCGCAAAGTCTAGAACAATCAACCCGCCTAGACTATGGCCTAGAACAAACAGCGGCAGATTAGGCTCATGCTGCCGTACTTGAGTCAGGAAGGCCCTGACGTTATCGCGGTAATCTTGCCAACGGTTAATATGGCCACGCTGCCCTTCAGACCGACCATGACCCTGGTTATCAAAGCCAAAGATGGCATAGCCTGCCTGGGTGAGGGCGGTGGTGACGGTGGAGTAGCGATCGCAATGCTCGCCAAATCCATGTACCAGCGCCAATATTGCCTTGGCAGTCCCTGATGGATACCACGCCTGATAAAACAGCGAAAGCCCATTGGCACCGCAAAATCTATTTTCGAGTTGAGGCACTTGGATTGTAATCATCCTGGGAACATGAGCGGACAGTTGTCTACTTATCTGTAATGTTACAAAACATTGCAGAGTCTGATTTTACAGGATCTCAACGGTGCCCTGTTGGCCATCAATCCGCACTCGCTGACCTGTGCGCAATCGCTGGGTCACGTCGGCCACATCCATCACTGCTGGAATCCCATATTCCCGAGCCACGATGGCTCCGTGGGAAAGCTGTCCCCCGACTTCGGCGATTAAGCCACCTAAGTTTGCCAGCAGCGGGGCCCAGCCCGCATCGGTATAGGGCACCACTAAAATAGTGTTTTGGTCGATGGGCACCGTAGTGTCCAATGTGTTAAGCACTTGGACTTTGCCCTCTAGAGTGCCCGGACTTGCCCCGATACCTGTTAACAGACGTCCAGTTTGTATAGGTGTCCTAGGGGCGGTAGACAAAGTGATGGGATCTTTGCCGTAAACCAAATATGGAGGTTTCCATGCACCATCTATCTGACGTTGTTGACGACGAATAGCAACTGAACTCAGAGGACTTCTATCTTGATCATAGACGGTCAAGCTGGAGGATGTCCCCCATGTCTGAATCTCAGGCCAGGTCAGAAAAAAGATATCCCCCGGTTCCTGTAGGCTGTGGTCGCGAAGGTAGTGCTGTTCTAACGCTAAGAAACAAGCCCTCAATTCCGCTAATAATCGGTTATATACTTCTGCAATGTTGCCTTTTAGATCCAGGCGAGTCTGCACCTGGCGTTGTTTCCAATTGGGTTTAGCAATATTGCCCTTAGCCGCTTGGGTAGGAGGTGCAGGGGGTTGTTTCAAGAATGTGACTAAGAGTGCTCTGATCGGAGCTGGTTGTTCCTGCCAGATCGGTACTGAAATATCTGTTGCTACCTCACTGAGATAACCATAGGAGGCCAGAAAATCATCGAGTTGCTCAAAGAGTGGGGCGCTATCGGGTAGTTGGGCCAATGCGTGTAAACACTCTTCGCTATCGTCAGGGACAGTTTCTAGCTGTTGGAGTAAACCAGCATGCTGTCGGGCAATGTCTTTGATAGCTTCAACGGCTGCAAGTTCTGGATTAGAACGATAATTGAGCTGTGCACTATCCACTGTGAAAATTGCCTTACAGAGCGCAAAACCCAGCGGTCCCAGAATGTTATAAAGCGTTGCTCGTTTCAGCAGAGAAAAAATACGTTCTATCTGTTGTTTTATTTCTTTGGGGGAGAGTGTATGGGGCGATTTAAGAGAGTGCAGCCCAGGCTGAAAATGTGTGTGATAATCTCGTTTAAAATCTTTGGCTAACTGCCATTCTCTAGTTGCTAGCTTTATGAGCCCTGGTAAGTTTCGTAATGTGGCAGCCAGAGGCGGACGGCTAAACTTTGCACCACGGGTCAGAAACTCTAAACTTTCGGCAGGCAGACCCATGCGGATAAAAATATCTCCCAGGAGCGTGGCATTAAAGTACGCATGGGAACGATGCAGCATCGCCGTTTGTGAGAAATCTAAGCCAGCTGCCCGTTTCCCCAATACCAGAGTGAAGAGATCTCCCCAAACACCACAGGTGAGGGGCTGATTGATGGACCAGGTCAGGGGATGAATCACACCGGGAATCACCTCAGCTGCAATTTTACGAGTCCAGAGGGGCCTTAATGTGGTGATTGGGCGACTTTGCAACACCCATATGTGTTCGCCGTCATAGGTCCATTCCACATCCTGGGGAATATCACCAAACCGTTGTTCCAGGTGACGGGTTAGATAGGCAATTTGTTGGATCAGGCGGGGGGGGATGGATTGACCAATTTGAGGTAGAGACGTTCCATGGAACGCCTCTACCTCCGTGGAGGGTTCCTCCTTTGGATCCATCGGTAAATCAACCGCGTTCGATAATTGCCAATCATCCCCAGATTGCATATCTTCTGGCGTAATTGTCACATGGTATCGCTGCGGTGTAATTTGCCCAGAAACAACCCGACTGGCCGGACCTGGCAGTGCCTCAATCACAACATCATGACCACACCGAGCAATCGGGTCACGACTAAAGGCAACGCCGGAGATCACCCCCTGAATTTGCTGCTGCACCAGAACGTTCATAGAGGCTTCAGAAAGCCCCAGATCCTGTCGATATTTGACGGCACTGGGGCGATTGTAGGCTTGGAAACAGGTTGCGATCGCACCCTCCAAATCTGCCTGGTTGACCACATCCGTCACCGACACATACTGCCCGGCTGCTGATGCGCCTAGATCGTCTTCCCCCACTGCTGAAGACCTTGCCACCAGAGGCTGCTGGGGCGACGGCTGACAAAGACCCAATAATGCTGACGGATCGTCCCCTGCTTGCAGAATGTAACCCATGGGCACCGGATACCCCCACGCCTTTAGCTGAGATAGGGTAGCCGCTTTATTCCCCACCTTAGTTGGGTCGAGCACCTGGTCTAGTGCCTGTAGGGCCGACTCTCCGCGAAAAAAGCGAAACAGCCGTCGCGATTCTGTCCGAGTGCCTTGGGTCGGCAGTTCCAAATCATCCGGCAGCTTCTGATAAATCCAGCCAATCAGACCCATTAAACAGGCCACCGCTGCCACGCGCATGCCATTGCTGTGAACCAATCCCGTGAGAACGGGCAGTAAAACTAATGCAAACATACGTCCCTGTTTTCGTTCTCGCAGTACTGTAAATGCCACCAAACTCAGCAGCCAGCCTAAAATTGCCACCAGCGGGTCGTAAACTAAAAAGCCCCAGCTTACGTTGGTCACCCCCGCACCTCGACTGAGCCAATAGCGTCCCATCACTAGAGCCATTAACGCCACCACTGGCCAGATCGGATCCCCTGGAAAAAAGTGCTTGGCCAGCAGCACAGCGCCAATCCCCTTAAACGCTTCCAGCGCCACAGCCCCCAACCCAACTACGGTGCCCCCGTGGTAAAACGCCGCTGACACCCCCACATTGCCGGTGCCAATCTGCGATAGTCGTTTCCCCGTGGCCAGCAGCACCCACCATCCCGTTAAGGGCAGTCCCCCCAATAGCGGGCAAACTAGAAAAATCAAGAGTGCGCCCCAAACCTGTGCCATATGCTGCTCAGTCAAAGGTCACTTCTATCTGAGCATTAGTCGAGGACATTGTGGGTAATCCTTAAGCTCAGTCTTAGCAATGGGTTATTGATTGTAATCAATCCATCCACCCCTCGACTCATCCACCCATCCACCCATCCACGTCACTAGTGGGTAACCTTACGCCACACAGTAGTCGTTCTTGGTTCTTGGGGTGATTACTTTTAATCTAGTGGAGCCTGGTTAAAAGGCTTGAACTCAAACCTCAAACCTCTTGCACCTTTTACTCCCAAAAATCCTCACATACCAAGCGATCCGCGTCGCTTAAGTCGCCATAGGCTAAATAATCCTCAATCCATTGGCAGCTCTGGCGCATTAGGTCTTGCATTTGTAGATTCCAGAGGCGCACCTGCCCATCGGCTCCGGCTGAGGCTAGACGGTCACCTGTGTTGTTAAACGAGCCTTGCCAGATGATGCCTCGGTGCCCTGTGAACGTGTGCAGCGGTTGACCGCTTGGGAGTTGCCAAAAACGAATGGTGCCATCATCACTGGCGGAGGCAATGACATCGCCGTTGAGGCCAAAGGAGACACTGCGGACCCAGTCATGGTGACCTCGCAAAATTTGTAGTAGGTCACCCTCTTTCCAGAGACGGATAGTGTTGTCACTGCCTGCTGAGGCGATGATTTGACTGTCGGGGGCAACGGCAACGGCCCAGACACTGCCCGTATGGCCTGGCAAAATGGTGCCGGTTTGGTCTGCAAAGCTGGCGTCACTGGTGGTGAGACCTGTTAAGTCCCATTGGCGTAGGGTGCCGTCTTCACTCCCTGACACGAGATACTTGCCGTCAGGACTGAAGGCAACGGTCCAGACCGTACCCTCGTGACCGCTGAGTTGACCGATGGGGGTGCCGTCGGTGTACCAGAAACGAATGTTGCGATCGCTCCCCGCTGACGCTAAATAGGTGCCATCAGGGCTAAAGTTCACAGACCAGATGGCATTTTGGTGGCCTTGGCATGTATGTAATGGTTCACCATCAGCTGTCCAAAGCTTGACGGTATGGTCGGCACTGGCGGATGCAATCAATCGACCATCCGGACTCCAATCAACGCTATAGATACTGCTGTTGTGAGCTTGCTGGGTATGGAGTAGCTTATGTTCTCCCCCTACAGTGGCCCATATTTTTAATGTCTGATCGGCTCCTGCTGATACCAGTTTTGACCCGTTGGGCTGCCAGCACACATCCCAGACAATGCCATGGTGTCCTTGGAGACTGGGGATGTCGCGTGACTCTAGCTGCCAGAGGCGAATGGTGTTGTCATCACTGGCTGATATCAGCTGTGTGCCCTGGGGATTAATGCCCAAACTGAGCACGCTGCTGCGATGTCCTTTGAGCGTATCCAAAAGTTTGCCATTCATATCCCAGATATGAATGTTTTGATCGTCACCCGCTGACATCAAGTATGTGCCATCAGGGCTAAAACACAAATCTCTCACCCAGTTTTGGTGCCCCTCAAAATATTGCAACAACTCCCCATTTAAATTCCAAAGCTTGATCAGATGATCATCGCCACAGGAGGCAATATGTTGTCCGTCTGGACTAAACACAGCCTGCAATAACCAGCCTGCATGGCTACTCATGGCCTGTAGTAACTCACCTTCCGTATTCCAGAGACAGAGGGTGCCGTCTTCTGCCGCAGAAACCAGATATTGACCATCGGCGCTAAAGGCGATGGATCTGACCCAGTCCAGGTGGCCTTCGAGGGTTTTTAACCATTGCCCATCATGGGTCCAAAGCCTGACGGTGTGGTCATTACTGGCGGATGCAATGAGTTTTTGGGTGGGGCTAAACGCCAGACTATTGACAGCGCCTGTATGGCCCGTCAAAATTTGCAAACATTGTCCAGACATGTCCCAGATACGCACCTTAAAGTCATCGCCAGCCGAGCCAATTAAGCAACTATCCTGGCTAAACGCCACATCTAAAACACTACCCTGGTGTCCAATAAAGACCTGCAACAGTTTGCCGCGAGCATTCCATAAACGCACGGTGCCATCGTCACTGCTGGAGGCCAGGTATTGACCATCGGGGCTGAAACAGGCTGAGAGCACCCAGTCTTGGTGGGCGTGAATGCGATTTTTCTCTCGCACTGTATGCAGGGCTTGCCACAGGCGAAATAAAATTTGATTTTCTAAATACCCCGATATGGGAGTCAGCTGACTTTGTTGTGCACCTTTTAATGCCTCTAGTAAGGCACCTAAGCCATCGTGGGAGAGCAATAACGCCTGGGAAACCGAGGCCAGGGCCTGCATCTCCGCAGTTTCTGCTCGATAACGTTCCTCAGTGGCTTGGGCTAGGGCCATGGCCTGTTCTTGAAGGGCTGTACGTAGCTGAGTTTCAGATTGTTTTCTGCGTTTTCGTTCGGCCTCTAGTACAGTTATCAGCCCTGGCATATCTTGTTGTTTGACTAGATCTATCAAGTAGTCATGAGCTAGCTGATAGCGTACGCTACCACTTACTTCTGGGCTCTCAAAGAGAAGTCCTGAGTTAGTCAGGATTTCTAACACAAGACTGAGCTGTTCAGGATCAACCAGAATTCCTAGAGATTCCAGAGATTCTTCTAATTCAGTAAGGGTTTTAAGAGGACGTGTGATGGTTCCATCGCTAAGAAGATAGAGAATTGTACGGGCTAGAGTACTATTCTCAGGGCCGCAATCGCGCACCACTTGGTTTAAGAAATTGAGCACTAGCGCTCGAATTGGGTTATTCCCTAGTTCTTTATAACGCTTTAAAGTTGTGATGTTCTCTCGCTGTAGTTCAGCTCCAACAATCTGTAGTTCAATAGGACGTACTTCGCCATCACTGGCAGATAAATCGGTGACTAGAGCAGCAATCAAAGGCTTCTCTAGATAGAACTGAGCGTTTTCTGTAAGCTGTTGAATAACAATCTCACACTCCTTGGGTGTAAAATTTCCCAAGTAGTAACGTACATCTTGACTCAGAATATCGAGATCGAAATCGGTTAAACGCTTCCATTCCAGTAAGTAGTGAAGATAGTCGTCTCTGAGAGTCAAGACAACTTTGAAATAAGGAGTATTTACACAGTTTCGTAAGAATTGATAAAGGGATCGCCGTTGCTCAAGTGTAGGGCGCTCGAAGAAAAACTCCTCAAATTGATCAAATATCAGGATAATCTGTTGATAGTAATCTTGAGCATGTTGACGCAAATGATTTAGTAAACTTTCACCCGTTATAGGAAATGATACTTGAAAGTTAGGTGGCGCTGCAGGCAGAGACGAGGTTACTCTTTGCAACGCTTGAAGAACCGAGATCTCCCAGCTTGTATAGTTTCGAATGAGTAAGGGAAGAGTAGTACGTCCATCAGATGTAGCCTGCCGTAATACTGGCACAAGCCCAGAGCTGAGCAAAGAGCTTTTTCCTACCCCAGATTGCCCATGAAGCACTACTAGAGCAAACTGAGGCTGCATTAATCGGTCTACTAGGTGCATTACATCTCTTCGCCGTCCTGCAACATGTACTTCTGAGACTGATAACGCTAGCCTAAGACCATTGGAACGGTAAGGATGGAGAATGTCAGAACTCAAAGGATCAATCTCTAGCTTGACAAGAAATTCCCATTCCTTAAGGTAGTGCAGATACTCATCGCGCAAAGCTAGAACGATTTTAAGATATGGTGTATTCAGACAATTCTTTAAGAAGACGTAGAGTTTCTTGCGTTGCTCTATGTCAGGACGCTCATCAAAGAATTTTTCAAATTGATCAAAAATGAGAACGACTTGCTGATATTTATCCTGAACTTGTTGTCTAAGCTGTGTAAGCAAATCTTCTTCTGAAATGGAAAGCTCTGATATCTTCAGCTTATCAATTGATGGTGGCTTTGTAGTAGAACCTGTCAAAATTGAGGTTTGTAAGGCTTGAAAAATTGATGCTGTCCAATTGCGGTAGTTGTGTACTAGTAATGGAAGAGTTTTTCGTCCTTCAAAAGTAACCTGGCGAAGTGCTTGTAACAACTCGGTCCCAAGTAACGAACTTCTCTCTATGCCAGGGTCACCTTGAATAACTAATAAGGGGAATCGAGGTTCCATTAAATGATTTACATAGCTTACAGTCCCTCCCTGTTCTTCAGAGTCGTCCATCTTGGAGGTTATCTTGTCGTACCCTGTCAGTTGTGGAATAGACTTAAAGCTATGTTGTTGATCATGAGAGAAATAGTTGATGTCTAAGTTGGCAAGATGTTCGCCTTCAACAAGAAGATGTAAATAGTCATCACGCAAAACTAGAATGATTCTGAGGCCTGATGTGTCTGTGCATTTCTTCAAGAAGGTATAAAAGATTTTGCGTTGTTCTATGTCAGAAAGTTCATCGAAGATTTTTTCGAATTGATCAAAGATGAACACGATCTGATTGTAGTTATTCTGAATCTTTAGTTTAAGTTGTGTGAGTATATCTTCTAGAATCGAAAACTTTGATTTGCTAGGCTCACGGGTGGATATTGGGCTTACAGTGAAATCTATCGAACCTTCGGTTTGTAAGGCTTCAAGTATTGATGTCGTCCAATTTTGGTAGTCACGTATTAATAAAGATAATGTAGTACCTGTCTCAGAAATGGCTTCTTGTAGAGTAGGTACTAAGTTGTCACTAAGTAACAATTTTCCTCCCATTTTTGGCTGCTTGTGAAGAACCAATATGGAGGACTGAGGTTTAATTAAAATCTTTAAGATATGGTCAATATCATGCTGATTCTCTGTGATACTGTCTTTGGTAGATGAGGTTTTATTGATATGATCAAGCGTTTGAGATAATGAGCGATAGGGTTGAATTGGGTTTGCTCCAATAAATGCCCTTAATCCCATTAGGCTTTCTACCTGCTGTTGTTCCTGCTTAATTGAAAATGCATCTCGATAACGCTGTTTAGCAAAGTATAGGTTCTGTAGATTGGTTAAGATTTTACGATATAACGAGAAATCATAGCGAGGTTCTAATCTCTGGCGTGCATTTTCTAAATCATGCAAAGCCTCTTCAAAGAGAAGGTTATTTTTCTGATGTAGTTTAGCCTGTCCGCGTAAAAAGTAATATCGACCCTGATGATACCGTAGTGCTATGATGACTGCCTCAGGAGAAGCTTTTGAAGAGTGTGAGCTTATTTCTTTAGACACATTATTAGCAACTGTTCTCCCTAATGTTTGGGTACTTTTGACTGCCTGAGCTAATAGCTTTAGAGCTTCTGTCGCAAATCGTTGAGCGTTGTTCCAGTTATTACTAGCAAGGGCAGCTTCTGCCAAATAGCCATGGTCTCGGGCCAATCGTACCCAGTCGCCTTGGTGTAGTGCTCTACTTTCATTAGCCAGTATTGAAAGAGCCTCCCAATCACTTAGTTTCTGTAATGTTTCTGCAAGAATATGAACAAAAACCGCCATGCTATCATAACGATTTTGTTGTCGCAAAATATCAATGAATTTCTCGTAGAAACGACGAGCTTTATGGTACGAGCTTAAATAGGTAGAGTGTTGTAACTTGGCATGAGTTTCCCACCACCAGCCTAAATGCAAGAGTAGGACAGCTTGCTGAACGCCAGTGTCTTCAACCCTTTGGTCGGTTTGTAACCAATATTTCAAGCTCCGTTCGTAATATTCTCTAGCTATCGCTAAACTGCCAGGATTATGAGTCTCTCGCCCTTGAAGAAAATCTAAACTAGCTTTCAGAGCACCATCTATCTGAACTGTATGCTGAGTTAGATCGTTAATGGCAAATGAGAGTTCTTGTTTGGTCAGGATTGTGAAATGATCAATTGCATCAGGTAGAGGAGGAGTTGAAGTGTCGAAGAGAAGAGAGTCATAACAATCTAAAATATACTGAAATAGTTTATCAGCAGCACGGTGCAATGCCTCAGTCAGAGCTTGCAAAGGATAATCAATCCTAATGGGTACTGCAGCAAAGCTTTTAAGATCTGCTGCATATATAGTCAGAGTCTGTAGTGCTGTGTCCGTCATCCACAGCACTACTGGACAAGGAAATTTAGAGATTAGAGCATTGCGACCTACATTGACCGCCTTGAACATGACATCTAGTTTTTCTACCTGATCAAAACCCGTAACCATGACAGCAGATGGAGGCTTGTCTAAGGAGATTAGACTAGCGGTAATACTTTCAGAGAGAGAACGGGTATCTGAAGATAGTTCAACAGTATGAAAGTTTTGTGTTTCAGCCAGGTTGCCTAGTAATAAGTGTGTAAGGCGTTGATAATTTATCCGTACTAAAATTAATGAAAACTGACCATGCCCAAGAGTGAGAGCACGTCTTAAGTTCTTAAGAGCAATCTGGTTCTGGATAATAATCTCGGTGAGGTCAGCCTGATACATGTTGGTTAATATTAGGCGCTTAATTTTGAGTTTAAGCCTGGGTGTTTAATTCATAATTACTTACGTTCTGGGCAGGTTCGATATTGATATGTTTTTACTTAAATTTAAAGATCTTAATTTTTGAGTTTCTGCTTTTGCCAATTCTTAAATCGATTGGTTTCCTTAAGAACTGGATTGAGATCAAACCACCGACCGCCATCGTCTCGATATTCATAGAGAAATAAACTACGTAATAGCAGACTATATGCCTCATTCCCTTGAGTTTCTGAGGTGCTAATTGCTTTAAACATCAGCTGCCATTCGTTTTCATCAATCAGCGCCATGAGAGAATCTCTTTCATCTCGAATGACGGCCTCAAGAACGGCTGATTGGATCGGTGGATCACCCTTTTGTAGACAACCATAAAGCAGCCTCATTAGATTGCGCATATGCCCACCACTGAGGCGACAAAGACGGTTGAGCACAGCAATATTTTCAAAAACGTCATTGATATGGTCGATGCGCTCGTTGTAGTTTTTATTCGGGAAAGCTCGGGCCAACACCATTTGCTGTAACAGTGCTAACCCTGGCTCTGAGGTGGTGCCATCGCGCTGGGTGACGGGCACCATGGGTAATACTTTAGGAGAAACACCAAACCGATTGGATAAACGCGGTAGGTCGTCAGAGAAAACGAGAGCGAGGGGAATGGTATATAACAGATGACAGTTCAGACGCTTGAGCTGCTCACCGCGATCAATAAATAGATATTCTGATTGGGTGCGGCCATTGGCCCGTTCTACGGGATCAATGCGGTCGAGGTTATCGACAATGACCACCAATCCCTTTTTGCCTTTGGCACGGAGTGTGGCGATCGCAACTTCCAGTAGCTCTTCATTAATGGCATCAATAATGCTCTTAGTCCGTGGCTCCAAATACTGACGCATACGACTACGCATTTCTGGACTCTCTTTTGCCCTGGCCGTAATCGCTGCAATCCCAACCGAGAAACTGACGTCGGCAATTTCCATGGGGGTTTGTAGAGTTTCCGCCAGATTGCGAAATAGATTCACTAAAGCCGATGGTTTCAGCGTAATGCCATCATTTTCTAAACTCTCCACCACCTGATGGGCAATCATCAGCAGAATATCACTGATATCCACATCAGCCATTTCTAAGTCCCGGTCTGACTCAAAATAAACCACATGCAGACCCTGCTGCTCTAGCTGTGCCTTGAGTCGTAGTAGTTCTGTCGATTTGCCACAGCCAATATTGCCTGTAAAGAGTTGTGTGGTAGCCTCATCAGGAGAAAGTAAGGTAATTGTGCGCTCCAGTTCTCTGACAATATCTCCGCCTCGCACTGACGAAAAGTCAATGTAATATTGCCGATCCTCAGCCTGTACTAATCGTAATGGACGGCTGGGGTTTGCAGCACGATAAAAACGAGGCAGATCTAGAACCATTGATACAGAACATCACAATATTCGTCATCCTAGACGAATTTATAACCAATGAGTTGCGTGGTTTGAGTGCTGTTGATCACTAACTACCTAAAGGGGGGTGACAAAGACTACCTATTTTTAAGACATGCAACAGGGTTTGTCACATTATTCTACTGAAAGTAAAGATTTCTTTGGGGGGTCGTAGAGCCTCTAACGATCTGCCTAGACTAGGTGCTGAAATATCTGTGTGCATCATCGACAAGCAGTCTAAAGGAATCAAAAAAAACGATGACCTTAATGCCAAATAATAAGCGTAGTTCCCAGGCAGGTACTTATCCCGACAATATCAACTACGCAATCTATGAATTAATTTGGGCTTTAGGGATTGTTATGGTTTGCCTATTTACAGCCATGGCGTTGATTCGCCATTCTTAAAACCTTTCGGCGTCACTGCTCCTCGGGAGGATTTAATCTGAAAAACACAGACCTAGGGCAAGCTTGCCAGAACGATTTATCCCCTAAATCAGCAGCGGCAATCTTTCTAGGGGTAGTTTAGTGGTTTAAACAACTAGGGCAAAACAACTAGAGCAAAAATCATCGACTTTTGGCAATGAGAGTGAAGATTTTTGCGTGAATGGTTTTGTTGGCAAAATGTTTGATTATACTTCATAGTACCCATCCAGAAGAGTTCCAAGGGCAAATGGCCCAGGAGGATATGATGAAATCAATGATTTGGGTACCCGATGAAGAGCATGATCGTCAGGTAAATGCTTATCTAGATGCTGAAAACCATGCGCCCTATGAAGTGATTTGGGGCCTCGGTGTCATTATGTTCTGTCTATTTACGGCTGTTGTGCTGATCGGCAATTTCTAGCCACTGCTTTTGCTAGTGTTTCTAAACACACAGTCTTAAATAGAAGATATTATGTAGTTCTATGCTGGGGAGGCAATTGCCTCCCCAGTGGCTGTTATAGATATCATTATGGTTCGTATGACTGCTATTACCCGTAGGCTGATGATAAGCATTATGCTCCCATGTTTATCATTCCTTGGCAGCTGTGTCGTTGAGGATTCAGTCTCATCACAGGTGATAACAGAGCAAACTCAGGCAAGTAACAAGATGGAACAGGGCATTCAGGGCAAAGTGATCCAGCTGTCTGGTGATTTTATGCCACAGATTGGAGCTGAAGAAGAAGCACAAAATAGTCAGTCTGCTCTAGTTGCCAATGTTTGGGTATTTACTGGCAAAATTAAGCCAGAAATTCTCGATCCTCAGTGGATATCAACGGTAAATGCGAGGGACCATGCTCAGTTGTTACAGGTTGTTGAAGCAGACAGCAATGGTGAGTTTTCTATTGCTCTAGAGCCCGGTGTTTATACTCTTTTCTCTCAAAATAACGAGGCTTTATATCTTAATTCTTTTGATGGTGAGGGCTATTATGCTTCTGTTGATGTCAAAACAGGGGCTATTAGCGCTGTTGAACTCGTGAATAGTGAAGGAGCTGTTTTCTAGAGACTGATTGATTAGAGGTTCAAGCCCTTTGTTTTGTCTTGATTCCTAAGAGACTTTCCTGGACTGGCTGCGTGGAATTATGGTGCTAGAAGTCGCTATTTTGAATGTGAAGCCAGGAGAGGCTGTCGCGTTTGAACAAGCATTTTTGCAAGCTCAATCGATTATTAGTTCCATGAATGGCTATGTTAGCCATCAGCTACAGAAATGCATGGAGCAAGAGAATCGCTATATCTTGCTGGTGACATGGCAAACCTTGGAAGATCATACTCAAGGTTTTAGACAGTCACCTGAATATCAGCAATGGAAAGCCTTGCTTCATCACTTTTACAATCCATTTCCTGTGGTTGAACATTACCAATTGATCGCAGGCAATAAGCGTTTGGAAAGCTGAATACTTAGTACACTGGAAATTAAGTTTTCTACCGTTTTAGAGAGTCTTATCTTCTCGAATTTTGACATAATGCTTCTGAAATTTATCGCGTGCAGCCTCAACTGAAAATTGCCAATGGATGCGGATACGCTGGTCATGCCGTTCTTGCACCAAGGCGAGGACCTCTTGCTCTAATTGGTCTTGTGTGGGAATGCGCTGATGCAAACAGCCTCTAGCCAGTGCAGACAACTCGATTTCAATCATATTGAGCCAACTCGCTGACTTTGGGGTGTAGTGAAACTCAAACCGCTGGGCAAGGGCAAGGGCCTCCTCAGCTGTCAGGTATTCATAGAAAGAACTGGCATTATGGGTGTTGAGATTATCCTGCACAACCTGGATTTTGTCCGCCTTAGGATAGCGCGCAGCTAAGGCTTGAAAAAACAGGGTGTATTCTCGTTTGGTGCGTCGCGTATGGACCTGAGCCAACCGCTCACCAGTGAGCGGCTCAATGGCCGCAAGTAGTGAACAAGAGCCATTTTTTTCATAGGCATAATGCTCTTTTGCAGCCTGCCCAGCTTTGACGGGCAATGGCGTCATCACCTCACCAATTAAAAAGCACGGGCGTTCATCAAAACACACCACTGGATAGCGTGGATCATAGGGACGAGCATACAGCGCCAACAGATGTTCCATTTTGGCAATAAAGACACTGGTGAGCGCCCCAAGGCACCACGTCTTTTTGAGATGAGGTTTTAAGGCGTTTTTTTAAGAATCTCACGCACTTGAGTGTGGGAAAGGTGTTTACAGTAGTTCAAGTCAACGGCTCTGTTCGCTAACAGGCGCAACGTCCAGCGCGCATGACCCGTTGGAACATCACTGCAGGCTAGGGCCGTGACCTTAGCTCGTTGGCCGCCATCGATTTCAATGGGACGACCGGGACGAGGCTGATCCGTCAGCATGGCGAGTCCCTCCTGTTGATAGCGGTCACGCCACTTTCTGACCGTGACCCGGGTAACCCCCAAGGTTTCGCAGACGGCTTGAATCGTCTTGCCACGGTCCAACTCCAGCAGACCAGTCGCTCGTTTGAATTGCCGTGCGCCCAGTTGACCTTTGCTCAAAAGGGCTTCCAGGTCGCTGCGGTCAGTGGCGGTTAACTCAAGATGACGCTTGTTCATGTGCGTATTGAGAGAGGGGGGACATTAATTCAGCCTATCGAACCCATCTGCAATATGGCAATAAATTTAATTTCCAAAGTACTTAGGGGACTGCACAAAAATAAAGACCCAGGTTGAGGCTGTAGATGGGTGAATGAGTGATGGGGAATGGGGTGATTATTTAAGCACAAGCGCCTTAAAAAGCTGAGCTTCTTGATTAGAAGCTCAGCTAATTGTTTCGTAAGGATGGCTTAGATGTCTGCCATGACTTTTTCCCAGACTGCCAATAAGCGATCTACATTCTTGGGCTGGCTGTTGTAGCCCATTAGGCCAATACGCCAAACCTTGCCGCCCAACTCACCGAGACCATTGCCGATTTCTATGTTGTGGTCCTTGAGGAGTTTGCTAGTCACTGCTTTTGCATCGACACCCTCAGGTACCTTTACCGTTGTCAGGGTGGGTAAGCGATACTCTTTGGGCACGTGGCAGCTCAAACCTAACTCTGCCAGACCGTCCCAGAGCTTTTCAGCAGTCTTTTGATGGCGGTCCCAAGAGTTTTCTAGACCTTCTTCAAGGACTAGACGCAGAGCTTCACGAATAGCGTAGGTCATGTTGACAGGCGCTGTGTGGTGATAAGTACGCCCCTGGCCCCAGTAGTTGCGCAGTAGGGAAATATCTAGATACCAATTGGCAACTTTAGTCTGACGCTTGTCCAGCTTTTGCAAGGCCCGTTCACCCATGGTAAATGGAGAGCTGCCGGGAGGACAGCTCAGGCCTTTTTGGCTGCAGCTATAGGCCATATCCACTTTCCATTCATCTAAGAAGATGGGGACACCGCCGAGGCTTGTAACGGTATCAACCAGTAACAGACAGTCAAACTCACGACACAAGTCACCCACACCTTCGAGGGGCTGACGCGCACCTGTAGAGGTTTCAGCGTGGACCAAGGCTAAGATGGCTGGACGATGCTCTTCCAGGGCCGCACGCAATTCGCTCAGGCTGAATACTTCACCCCAAGGCTTACTAATGCTGCGGGCATCGGCACGGTAGCGACCGGCCATATCAAATAGGCGATTACCAAAGTACCCGTTGATGCCCACTAAGACCACATCACCAGGTTCTATGGTATTGGCCAGGGTGGCTTCCATCGCTGCTGAGCCGGTGCCACTGATGGGCAGGGTCATTGGGTTTTCAGTTTGCCAGACGTAGCGCATCATGGCCTGCACTTCGTCCATCAAGTCGAGGTAAACCGGATCTAAATGGCCGATGGGCTGACGGTTCATGGCCGCTACAACATCGGGGTTGGAGTTGGAGGGGCCAGGACCTAGGAGTAGTCGCTCAGGGAGGTCTAGAGCTTTGGGGGTGATGCGAAAGGTTTCATTGACCTTGGGTCGGGATGCAGTCAGACTCATAACGATTATTAGCGGACAGCGATGGTGATATCTAGCAAACGGTAGCTAAGGCGACAAAATATTTTTTTCATTGTCTGATGTAATGGCTCATTCGTTAAATCAAGACACTAAATAAAAGCGGCAGCTATGATATGTGACGCTTTGCATTACAGTATTTGCGACAGAAGACGTTGGTGCTCTGAGATCAGGGTAGAGGGGGTGAGCAAGTGCAATTGGAGGAATTAAAGAACCGCTGGCGGTTGGCCCCTGGGACTGAATATCGTTGCGATCGCACCCTCAACCTTTACAAAGCCCCCACAGCTGCCGAATTAGTCACCCAGGCTGCAGCTGGACGTCAGCTGAAAATTACGGCCATCGAAGCTGATAGCTTGCATGTGATGCTCTGTGCTGACGATTATCCAGGCTGGCTGCGGTTAGGCGATGTAGATGCCCTTGACTTAGCGAGTGCCCCTTACCATGCTTTGATGGTTACCCGACCTGATGTGGAACAGGCAATTCCTGGAGCCATTGCCTTTGCCGAGGCGGCCATGGCTGTGCCCAATGAATATTTGTGGGGGGGCACTGTAGCCCCAAACTATGACTGTTCTGGCCTGGTGCAGGCGGCCTTTGCTGCGGTGGGCGTGCCGCTGCCCCGTGATTCCTATCAACAGGAGGACTTTACGGACACGATTGAGATCGGTGAGCTGCTGCCAGGGGATCTGATCTTTTTCGGTACTCCAGAGCGGACCACCCATGTAGCCCTGCATCTGGACCAGGGGCGCTATATTCACAGTTCGGGTAAAGACCAGGGACGCAACGGCATTGGCATTGACTCAATTTTTGATCTGAGCAATCCCGTTAGCCAGGCTTTCCACATCCAATATCGGTGTTGTGGCCGTATTATGAAGGGCTATGAACCTCAGAAGACACACTGATAGGTAATCTGTTGATACTGTGTGCTAAACCTATATCCAAATACCTGGCTCAAATTTAAAGTCTGGATTTCAAAACCTGGAGTTTTAATGGTGAACACGGTTTAATACTCGTGAACACGGCCCAATTGTTTCACACCGACGTTTTATGCGCTGGTTTCCTATATCTATGGTTAAACGCATCTTTCGCTGGTTTTTATTTGGCGGCATTCTATTTTTCTTGGCCAAAACGCTTAAGGATCATTGGCAAGAAGTTAGAACCCTTGAAATTACTAGCGCTACATTGTCCCTGTTAACCATAGCTTTGGGCATAAGCTTGATTGCTCACATCTGGTCGGGATGGGTCTGGCATTTAATCTTAAAGACCATTGGCCAGCCTCGCGATGGCCGCTGGTCTACAGCGATCTACCTGAAAACTAACATTGCCAAATATTTACCGGGTAATGTGTGGCATTTTTATGGTCGTGTGCTGGCGCTGAAGTCATCAGGGTCGTCCACAGGTGCAGCCATTGTGGGGGTAGTACTGGAGCCTGTGCTGATGGCGGCGGCAGCGTTAGGATTAGCGGCTATCAGCTTTAGCTTGACCGTCGGGAATCAGTGGCTATTGGTGATTCCTCTGGGAGCTTTGGTGGCCATGCTGGTGGCGATTCATCCGCGTTTTCTTAACCCCCTACTACGTAAGTTGGGCAAAGCAAAAGCTCAGTCCCAGGGCTTAACGGTGATTACCAGTACGCTGCGGATGCAGTCTTATCCATGGCGCTCGCTTTTGGGAGAACTGGGGTTTGTCTTCCTCCGGGGCATGGGTTTTATTATGACGATTGTGGCGCTGCAGCAGGGGCTGCAACCCAGTCAGTTTTTTACGATTTTAGGCTCGTTTAGTTTGGCCTGGTTATTGGGCCTATTAGTGCCTGGTGCTCCCGGTGGGGTGGGCGTGTTTGAAGCAGTTGCGATCGCACTCCTGGGTAATCAGCTACCCAACGGCCTGCTGATCAGTAGTGTCGCCCTCTACCGACTGGTGAGCACCATGGCCGAAGCCCTTGGAGCCGGCCTTATTTGGCTAGAAGAACGGATTGCCGATGTTATGGCACCCATGGCCAATATGAGAAAGCGGCTTTTATTATTGCCACCTGCCAAGGATGACATTTCTTCTGAAGCAGACGAGCTAACGTCCGCTTTGCTCGAAACAGATCCGCAGGAGATACCCGAGGTTTCCTATGTAGTCCCTCCTCAGGAACCGTCTTCATCTGAAGAGACGTCTCTACCAGAAATCACCATGTATGGCGAAGATACTGACGCTGATGACTTAGAGGGAGATTTTGTCGGTGACGAACTGAGCGAGGACTCTGGGGAAGATGCCCCTGCTTCTGTGGATTTAAACAAGTCAGGTCCCATGCTGCCATCTTTTATTCCCCAGGCCTTTAAGGGGGAAGGAGAACCTACTTCAAAGTCTTTTTTGCCCAGAAATAGTGGTTAGTAGTCGTGAACTAATACTCTGTGGACTCGTAACTTAAAACTCAAAACCGGCTCATCCCCTAAAGTGGCTTGAGGAAGTGATATAGGGAGTTTAGGCTCTTGTCAGTTGTTTTGTAGTAGGCCTGTGACTCGATCAACAATGTAGTTGGCCGTCTGTTCTAAAAACATCAAATCTAAGGTGTCGACAGTATCACTGGCTTGATGGTAGTTGGGGTTGCGAAAGTTAGCGGTGTCACTCACCATGACGGCTCCAATGCCTTTTAGCCAGAAGGGGGCATGGTCGCTACGGAACAGATCTGGCATAAAGGGCAGCACTCCGATAGGGACTGGTAATGTGACTGCTTTGAGGGATGCTTCCGGTGAAGTGGCTAGCTTATTCTCAGTTTCAGTGGCAAAGGTCGCTAACAGTTCTGGATGATCGGTATCGCCAATCACGCCAATAAAGTCTCCTGTGGATGGTAAATCTTGTTGTTCTAACCCTGGTGGGTAGGTTTGGCAGCCGGTTTCATAACAGGCGTAACCTAGCATTTCTAGAATAACTGCACCCGCTAACCCATCAAGGTTAGCGGCATCATTAACAAATGCATTACTCCCTAACAGACCGGCTCCTTCTGGTTGCAACTCTTCCTGGTCGAAAAAGACGACCTGTAGGGTTTTATGGGTGGGGTAGTCGGCAAACAGTCGGGCAATTTCTAACGCGGTGACGACAGCGCTGCCATTGTCGTCTGCACCGGGGGACCCTGCCACTGAGTCATAGTGTGCGCCGACTAGAATTTTTTGCTCCGGTGTTTGGGTACCTGGGCGAATAACACTGAGATTGGTGCCTGCACTATCGCCAGAGCCGAAGGTTTGGGTGCTGGGTTCGTAGCCGTAGCTTTGGAGTTCTTTGATCAAGTAGGTGCGGGTGCGGGCCAGGGCAATGTTGGTGTAGCGTTCGTTGGCCAGGGTTTGCAGGTGCGATCGCAACCGCCCGCTATCCACCATGAGTCCCTGGGGTTGGGCTTTGGAGGATACCTCATAAAACATAAACATGCCGACGGCTAAGGTCAGTACACCTAGCCACAGTCCTACTCGATGCCTAAATTGATTGCCCATAACCTATATCAAGTGTGGTTGATGTATCCGATATAGAGATGCTGCCCACTGTAGATAGCGGTACTAAAAACCGTCTATCAGCAGCTTATTTCTATTTTATGAAAACGTCATCGAAACTTGGTCAGTCTAACCAGCGCAATGTTGTTTGGCTAGCAGTGGGCTATGGTGGATTATTTTTACTGATTCTGTGGGCCGCTTACACCAATAATTTACCGCTCAAGTTACTAGGGAGAATCCCCTACTACGACAAGATTGGCCATGTGGTGCTTTATGCTCTAGCTAGCTATTTGGGCCATCGAGTGCTCAATCGACGCCACTTCAAAGGCCTACGATATTTACCCATTTTTCCAGTGCTGTTTAGCTTGGCGATGACGGCAGAAGAGATTGTGCAAGGCCTATCCCCCTATCGAACATTAGATTCCCTCGATTTGGTGTGCAGTTTAGGCGGTGTCGTGTTGGGCTATTTTCTGGCCCAAGGCCTTGGAAAACGCAGTTAGAGATTTGTTAAAAAGCATATCCACCGTAGGGGCGCACCGCCGTGCGCCCTTCGAGATGTAGGTCATCAATAGCTTTGATAGACGGTGAGAGTTAAGTTTAATCCAATGGCACTGACATAAGTCTAATCAAGCAGCCAGCTTAGCTTTGAGAATATTACGAGGTTGTCGCATTCTGGGAAACGGTTTTGGCCTACGTTTGACGACTCTAGGTTCATGCCGATTAGGCCGTTGAGGCAACGGGTCAGAGGCAATATCTTGGAGCAAATGGTCGTAGAGTCGTTGCCGTGTCGCGTTCGATGTTGTTGCTAATAATGCAAGAATTTGCTGAAAGTGTTGCCGAGCCCCCTGTAGGGAGAGACGATTACGCTCATAGTGCAATAATGGAGAGGCCTGTTCCATCACACTACGCAGCACATTGTAGGCTAGCATGTGAGACCAAATTTCCTTACGGACCATGTCCGGTGTTTTGGCTGTGAGCCTCTCCATTTTGAGTGTCGTTTTGAGATGACGTAAATTGACTTCTGCCGCATGCCACCGCCATCCATAAAGACGGGTTAATTGACTAGCAGGATACTGTTTGGCATCCAATAGGGTGGTAACAATGATGATGAACTGGTCTCGAAACCCGTTACGAGATAGCTTCAGACGCACTTCTCTAACCGTCAATGTCTGGGAAATGGCTGCAAACTCATCTGTATTCATATGACCCGGTCGTCGCTTGGGTTTGTGCCAGACGACTTGGTGGTCGCCAGGACCATGCCTGAGACCTTTACGAAAATCAGTGTGCCGAGCATGATGTTTACGCAAGACCCCATCGGCCTCTTGCTGCTGAATCAGGGCTAAGTCAACATAGCTGCCAAAGGCTTGGTCTCCCATGGCCACATCATCGGGCGCTAAGTCCTGATACAACAAACGGCTCATGACGATTTCACTGGTTGTCTTCGGTGCAATACACCCTGACACCACTGCCCCGGTTAGTAAACAGAAAAACACCACCACCCGAGCCAGTGGAAAGCCACATCCGACCGCTTGATTACCATGTTGAGGATAGACCGCTTGATTGGCCTCACTATCGGCCATCAATACCGTCGTTCCATCAAAGACTCTCACCCGACGACCACACCAGTAATGCGCCTTGGGCACCGTCTGTTCCAACTGCTCGGTTGTTTCGGGGATAAGACGTTGGAGGAGTGATTCCGGCAACCGGTCGCGAGCTTTGCTGTAAGCTCCGGTATCCGATGACGGAGGGGTAACGCCTGCGGCGGTTAACCAGGTGGTGAAGCACTTGACGGTGTTGCGGAGGCTTTTATCGGCTGATAACGCTTGATATAGCATGCCCCATACCGTCACGATGGGGGTATACAAACGATTTCGGTAGGTGATCCCTTCTTCAGCCAGAAGCTCATCGAGTCTTGCTTCCGGTAGGATATCTTGCCACGGCGAACCGATACTTTTGAATAACTGGTGCTTGAGAATTTCGGCTGACTTCGGCATAGTAGAAAGTGATTTATTGTTGGCTTGCAGGGCCTTGATATATATTTATCAAGCCTTGCAGCCTTTTTCTACTTTGTGCACTTTTAAGTCAGTGCCATTGAAGTTTAATCAGGATCTGCATTGCTGCATGGACCCATCGGTGCAAGAATTAGTCCAATGATGCGTCAGCTGGAGTCATCGTGATGGTTGCATCGCAGGATAGTAACGAACAGGTTTTAGCGGCCTTCCAGAAAATTCTTGCAGACCGCAAAAAGCTAGGGTCCAGAATTGCCACAAAAGAGGAGGAAGCTGCAGCTGCCAAAAATGCACAGATGCTGGATGTGGCATCTGCCTATACTGTTGACGGTATTGTTAAAGGCCTGGCCGATCTACAACTGGAGTTTGGCAGCATTGTAACTGAGCTATCAGAAAAATTAACCGCTGAATCCTTAAAGCTGGGGGAATTGGATCAGGCCATTGAGATCGAAACGCGTCATCTACAAACTCTGAAGCAAATTCGCGTAGTGGCTGACACCCTCCATATGCTGACCCAAGAGCATCAGGATAAGCTTAGAAGCCTTGAACAAACAGAAGCTGAGCAACAAGCGGCCCTGGAAAAAGAAATGACTGAAGTGCGATCGCACTGGGCTAAAGATCAAGCCGACTTTGAGCAGACCGTGCGCGAGCAGACAGAGCGGTTAACCAAAGAACGAGAGCGACAAGAAGCAGACTATCAATATGAACTAGAACGCAAGCAAACCATTGATGCCAATGAGTTTGACGAGACACACCGCAATCAAGAAAAAGAATTACAGGACACTGGGCAAATCAACGACCGGCAGTGGACTGAGCGAGAGAGAATCCTAGAGGCGAATCAGCCCCTTTTAGCGGACTATCAACAGCGTGTAGATGTCTTCTCAGCTGAACTCAGTGAGCTAGTCGAAACAACGAGAGAAGATGCGGCTACTGCCGTACAGCAGAATGCAGACGTGCAAGCCGAACTGCTGGAGAAGGAGTGGGAAGCCTCCAAACAGGGCTACGAGTTTACGATTCAATCACTGGAACAGAAAATTCAAGAACAAACTCAGCAAATTGAAAGCATCAATACTCAATTGCAAGAGACCATGCAACAATCCCACACGCTGACTATAAAAGCGTTTGAAAAATCTTCAACGGCTGATTCTCAGGAAAGAGGAGGTTAGCATGACCGACATACCAACGAATAGAAATACAAAAGCGCAGATTCTAGACGCTTATAATGAATTGCTTAAAGAACGAAATAAGCTAGAAAAGCAGCTCGACAAACTACAGCAAGAGCCAAAGGCAAGTCCCACAACCGTTGTAGAGACAAAACCCTCTGAACCTGTGAAAAAAATGAGCCAGCAGCCCGTCGATCAACCACAGGACAAAATGACAGCTACCATTAACACCCTGGCTGGGTTACACGCGGGCTTTGGTAGTGCCGTCAGTGAGTTGTCCGAAAAGCTGACTTCAAAAGCGGCTCAACTACAGGCTCTCCGGTTAGCCGTTGCCGAGGAACTGGCGCAACTGGAGGCTTTGCACAATTTAGATGATATCCAAGCCGATACCCTGGATACCCTAATCCAAACCTGTGAAGACAACAGTCAAGCCTTTGAATCCGACTTTAATCAAAGGAGTGACACCCTCGAAAATGAACTACAGGACCTAAAACAGTCCTGGGCAAAGGAGCAGCAGGAGCACCAGCGTTCTGTGAAAGAACGGGATGAAGAACAGCAGAAAACCAGTCAGCGGGAGGCTGAAGAGCATGACTATACTCTCAATCTCCAGCGCAGTTTAGCGCAGACGGAATACGATCAAGCCCAGGAGGAGCGCTACCGGCAGTTGGCAGAAGCTAAACAAACTCTGGAGGAGCAGTGGGCAGAACGGGAAAAAGCTATTGCCCTACAAGAACAACAATTTGCTGAGCTCAAGGCCCAAGTCGAAGCCTTTGAGAAAGAGAAAGCAACGGCCATCAAGCAGGCTAAGGCAGAAGGAGAACAAACAGCCAGTGCCCAGACAAAAATAGCAGCAGATCTGCGCAATAAGGAATTGGATGGCTTTAAGCGTGTGTATGAGCTGAGGATTCAGGCCCTGGAACAAACGATCACGACCAATGAGGAACGGATTCAGACCTTATCGAAACAGCTGGCGGCAGCCCTAAAACAGGTTCAGGATTTGGCAGTGAAAGCCATTGAAGGCGCATCAACTATTCAATCCTTTGAGGCGTTTAAGTCCCTGGCAATGGAACAGGCCAAAACCCAAATGAAAGGGAAGTAGTCTAGTCGGTAGCGGCACATTTTGCGGATGCGGCAGCATCCTTGTATTTCGCTGTTTGAATCATTCTGACTTGGAGTAGCTCGCCTGTAAAAATGGGGTAACAACTTAAGCCGGGAAAAGCTCTACGTGTAAGGGATTTGTCTGATGTGCTTTAGATGACCGTCTAGGCATGGGTAGCTCATTAATAGTACTGAGGATCCATTCAAATAGGTCTGGAAAATGGGTGTCCAAAGAGTCTTTGAGCAGCGGTCGTGCCATCGGGACGTTTAAGGTCAAAATTGTGAATAATGGTGAGCACCTTCAAGGACTGTGCCGAAAAGCCACGATTGGCCTGATGACGTTGAGATAGATAGCCATTACGCCCCTCGACCGCCGAGGAGGTGCGTTGATACTTGGCACACATCCACTGGCACCAATGGACCCAGTATTGCCGTTGAGTGTCGTCTAGCTTTAGGGTCATGGCATCTGCCATGAGCTGATCATAGGCATCACTGGTGGCCTGTTGATAGCGTGCTTTGAGATGAGGTTTGCGGGTTTTATCAGTCTGTTGAGTCCAATACACCCAGGGCAACAAGGCAGTGAGAACCCAATTTTGAGTGTCAATCTCCTGAGTTTCAGTGGCTAAGGCCTGCATCACCCACTGCCACCAGGCATGAATCCCGTTGGCGAACTGAGGAATCTGAGCTTCAAAGGTGTCAATCGCGTGTTGCGCCTTATCCCCTCCATAGAGCTTTGCTAGGTGAGTCAGGGTCGTCAACGGAGCCGCTAACTGGGTTGTTAAGTCGTCAAACAGTTGCCATTGAGCGGTATCCAGGGTGAAAGGATGAACCGATTGGCTAATATCGGCCAAGGCGCGATGATAGGTAAACTGATCTTGTTCAAGCTGTTGATATTGCTGCGTCAGCGTCTCTAGCTGGACACACAAAGTTTGTTGTTTGACCTTGGGTTTGGTTTGGTTCACTTGCTGTTGGAGGGTGTCGAGTTGTTTTTCAACCTGAGCCAGTTGACGTCCCAATGCACTCCCGATAGGACGAGCTAAGGCTCGCATTCCATGGAACAAATCGGCCACACTGACGGTGCCCAGACCAGCGATGGCAAGTTTCACTAACGCACGAGCCCCATCACTGACCATAAAGTGGCATTCCCAGTCGGACGGATGCCACCACTGCTCTAGCTGGTGACACCAGGTTTCATACTGACGATTCTCACATTCAACTTCTGTAAAGATAAACCCACTCGCCAATTCCACCAGCACCAGGATCGGCAGTCCAAAAAAGGTTTCATCTCCCCCGAGGCAGATGCCGAGTTTGTTGAGAGGTTGACATTGCTCAGATTGGGAGACTTCGTAGGTGACAATGACGTCTTCAACACGGTGTTTCAATTGACGCAGGGCATTGGCTGAAACACCCACATGGGTCTCTAAATGAACCGACTTAAAAAACTCGCATAGGCTCTCGGCTCCGATACCGTGCTTTATGCCAAAGTGGTAGAGCACACCTAGTACCAGACGTTTTAGCCAAGCTGACCCACTCGCGGTTTCCCACAGGTCCGATTCTGCATACTGGTTGCGACGCTCTATCCCCTGCTGATGACGGTGCACACTGCTTTTACTGATGCCAAGCGCCGACGCTATCGACTCGATGCCCAGATGTGTTTCCGTTTTGATATAACCAGCCACTTTTTGGCTGCGCTCTCGTATAGTAAGACTCATCGTTCCCGATTTTGTTTTGCATCGGACACGATACACGGCTCTGAGCATTGCTGCAGAGCTATTTTTTGGGCCATCGCAATTCAATGTGCTTATTTATACACTCTCTAAGACCTGCTCGTTTCCCGGCTTAAAGAGTTACCCTAAAAATGGATAGATACATCTATTAATACTGATAAGTTTTTGTTCGTACAAGGGAACTTTAAACCCGAGCTAATTCCCCATCATCCCCGCAGTCAGGGCAATTCCTATGCAGGTTTCTAGGAATTTTGCATTTCTCAAGATTCATAGCTTAGCGCTTGTCAGGCTGGGTACGCTAGCTGAAAATTATTTTGCAAACGATCCGAACACCTGTCTGATTAAGCTGCGTCAGTTTGGGGAGCAACTAGCTCAGTTGGTAGCTGCTACGGTTGGTCTCTATGAAGACCCCGATGAAAGCCAATTTGAACTCCTGCGGCGGTTAGAGAATCGTGGAGCAATTACGGGACAAACCACCCAACTTTTTCATGAAATTCGGAAGGTGGGTAATCGGGCTACCCACGGTAGCTATGGCGAACATGGGACCGCACTGAGCCATCTGAAATACGCTCGGAGCTTAGGCATCTGGTTTCATCGATCCTATGGTGGAGCCCAACAGTTCAAGCCTGGTCCTTTTATTCCACCCGCCGATCCCCGTCAGGAAACAGCGGCACTTAATGCAGAATTGGAGCGACTCAGGGCAGAACTGATTGCCAGAAAGGCAGAGCTGACGGCTACCCAGTCCCAGGCAGAACAAGCCCAAGCTTTGGCCCAGGAAGAAGCTGAACTACGGCAGCTCGCTGAAGACCTTTTAATCGAAACGGAAGCTCAAGCTGAGGAAGAAAAAGCTCAACTAGCCGCACAACTGACCGTAATGCAGGCTGAAGCGGCTCAAGCTCCGGCTCAAACTATTCAAGCCGCCATTGCGACTGCTCAAGTGGTTGAGACGGAACTGGATTTAGACGAACGTGAAACTCGACGTTTGATTGATGCTCAACTGCGCGAGGCTGGTTGGGACGTTGATACGGAAACATTGACCTATAGTAATGGCACTCGCCCCCAGAAAGGGAAAAATCTAGCCATTGCTGAATGGCCCACTGCTAATGGACGAGCTGATTACATTTTATTTGTGGGTTTGGCTGCGATCGCAGCCGTCGAAGCCAAACGCAAAAGTACAGATGTGTCTGGGGCAATAGACCAGGCCAAGCGCTATAGCCAGGGCTATCAAATCCAGGCAGATGAAACCCTTCCCGGTGGTCCCTGGAGAGAGTACAAACTTCCGTTTGTGTTTGCCACCAATGGGCGAGAGTTTGTGCCCCAACTTGAAACCAAGAGTGGCATCTGGTTTTGTGATGTTCGGCGTCCAGAAAACCTGCGCCGTCCCTTACGCAGTTGGTATAGCCCAGCTGGTTTGATGGATACCCTAGCCCAGGATATCGATCAGGCCCAGGCGCAACTGGCCCAGGAGCAATTTAACTATGGCTTTGACTTACGGCACTATCAAATTCGGGCTATTCGAGCGGTGGAATCAGCCCTGGCCCAGGATCAGCGCAATTTATTGCTGGCCATGGCAACGGGCACCGGCAAAACCAAGACCTGTATTGCCCTGGTGTATCGATTGCTCAAGACCAAGCGTTTTCGGCGCGTCCTGTTTTTAGTGGATCGCACTGCCCTGGGAGAACAGGCTGCCAATGCCTTCAAAGATACCCGCATGGAAAGTTTGCAGGCCTTTGCCAATATCTTTGATATCAAAGAGCTAAAGGATGCAGCCCCGGATCGGGATACAAAGGTGCATATTGGCACGGTGCAGAGCTTTGTCAAACGCATCCTGTACCCCTCTGTGATGATCTAGATAAAGAGTTTTTTAGAATCTTTGACCCGGTTGGCCTGTACAAAGCCATCGAAAACTTTTCGAGTATGAAACCGGTGGCGGTCAATCCTAAGATTTCCTTTGGTCAATTGGTGGATGAACTCGTCTGTGTGACTGATACCAGTGCTGTAGAAGAGATTCTGGATCAGATTGTTGCTAAGTTACAACGGAAAAAGCGACATCTGAGTACTGACCAACAAGAAACCATTGAAGGCCTGGCGGATATGCCTGTTGATGAGGTAGTGGATCATCTGAGGCAATCTAGCCCAGCAGATGCAGCACACTGGCTACAGGAGCGCAAGCAGATCGCTGAGATATTAGATCAACGGGATGGTGGACGTAAGCCGGTACTGGTGTCTTACCATGCTGATGAACTACGGCGGGTGGAGCAGGGCTATGGTGTGGCAGAAGATGGCACTGAGTATGGCAAACCTGAGGATTATTTAGAGAGTTTTGAAGCCTTTATTCAGGATAATCAGAATACAATTCCGGCCTTGATAGTCGTCACCCAGCGGCCCCGTGATCTGACTCGTCAGCAGCTTAAGGATCTGCGGATAGAGTTGTCGAAAGCTGGGTATTCAGAAATGATGCTTAAAGCGGCCTGGCGGGATAAGACGAATGAGGAGATTGCGGCGTCGATTATTGGCTATGTGCGGCAGGCGGCTTTGGGAGACCCATTAGTTTCCTATGGGGAGCGGGTGCAGCAGGCGATGAAAAAGATTTTGACCAGTCAGAAATGGACGGCACCGCAGCGGAAATGGCTAGAGAGAATTGGTAAGCAGTTAGAAAAAGAATATCTGGTGGACAAGGAAACTCTAAATCAGGGAGCATTTAAGACTCAGGGAGGGTTTCAGCGAATCAATAAAGTGTTTCAGGGTAAGTTAGAACAGGTTTTGAGTGCAATTAATGAATCACTGTGGTCGGCGGAGAGTAAATCAATCTGACCGATCGTTAGGGAGGCGCTCACCCACGTCAGGTTCAAAACCCAGCGCTAATTGAGTGCTGTCGCTGAAGCGACAAGGACCTCTTTGCAATTTGAGAGTAACTTGTAATCACGAACCCCTTTAGCGGGTTTTGATCTGATTAGCCCTGACACTTTGAGTGCAGGGCGGTATAGGCAATTTGCCAACCGTTTTGTATGCATATGCACATGCGGGATGTGTTCCATGATCCCACGCCAGGTTCAAAACCCAGCGCTAATTGAGTACTGTCGCTGAAGCGACAAGGGAATACTCAAAAGATAATCAGATCTCAAACTCTTGTGCGATGTCGTTTTGGCAGCTCTACTATCATCTTGTATGGGCCACTAAAAATCGTGAACCGTTGATTACAGAAGCCCGTGAGCAACTGCTCTATCCAGATATTCGGAGTAGGGCTGACAGACTGGGGTGTATTTCCTATGCAATTGGAGGAACAGAGGATCATATTCATCTCATTCTGTCTATTCCCCCAAACCTCTCAATTACAGAAGTAGTGAAGCAGCTAAAGGGAGGAAGTTCTTATACCCTCAACCAACGGGTACCTATTGCCGATAAATTTCGCTGGCAAAAGGAGTATGGCGTTTTCTCTTTAGGCCGTAAACAACTTGATAGAGCCGTCAAATATGTTCGACATCAAAAAGAACATCATAAAATGGGTTCTGTGATTGATGTGCTTGAGCAAACAAAAGGCAAATAATGAATGGTTGTTGGTTATGACGGTGCGATCGCAAATGCATCTCTTGGTTGTATACCATTCCCCCACGTCAGGTTCAAAACCCAGCGCTAATTGAGTGCTGTCGCTGAAGCGACAAGGACCTCTTTGCAATTTGAGAGTAACTTGTAATCACGAACCCCTTTAGCGGGTTTTGATCTGATTAGCCCTGACACTTTGAGTGCAGGGCGGTATACGCAATTTGCCAACCGTTCATATGAGCCATATTTCGGCCAAATGCCATTCCCCTAACCGGGTTTAACACTCAGCCCTAATCGAATGCTGTCGCTCTAGGCGCAAGACTTCTCAAAGAGTAGCGACAAGGACATTACCGGAAAAGCATAAATTAATACAAATTAACTAATTTGTATAACTGTTCATCGATAACTCGTTTATACTAAAATAGCCATTTAGATAGCCATCTATGACCCAATATTCTATTGCGCAGGCGCGCGATCGCTTTACCCAATTAGTTCACGAAGCCGAGCAAGGCAACGCGGTGGAAGTGACCCGTCGAGGGCAGCGCGTGGCAGTGTTGGTTTCTGCCGAGGAATATGACCGCTGGCATAAACCCAAGCAAGACTTTTGGCAATCTGTTCTGGCATGGCGGGAAAAGTTCGGTCTGGATACCCGCGATGAAGACGATGGAGACCGTGAGTTTGAAGCCATTATGGACAATGTGCGGGATAAATCCCCCGGACCCGAGCCGTTTGAATGGTAATGGCGATTCGTTTTTTGTTAGATACCAATATTCTGTCAGAACCAACTAAGCGTTATCCGAATGATCGGGTCATGCAGCAGCTAGCAGAAAACAGTGGGCAGTTTGCCATTGCGTCTATTTCTTATCACGAAGTGATGGTTGGTTATTTGAGGTTATCAGAGTCTCAAAAACGGCGGGAGATAGAAACCTATATGCAGCAAAGTGTAGACGGTGTGCTGGAGATTTTACCCTATGACGATACGGCAGCACGATGGCACGCGATTGAGCGAACGAGGCTAATGCAGGCGGGAAAAACACCGCCCTATGTGGATGGGCAGATTGCTGCCATAGCTGCCACGAATAACCTCATTCTAGTGACTCGGAATACCGACGATTTTCAATATTTCCAGGATTTGCAAATTGCCAACTGGTTTGAATAATTACCCTAACGCTGCTAAACACATTGCCTATGAATGCCACCTCTGATATTGTCGCTAAGCTGTGGAACCTGTGCCATGTACTGCGGGATGATGGCATTACCTACTTGCAGTATGTGACGGAGTTGACCTACCTGCTGTTTTTGAAAATGATGCAGGAAACCGATCAGGAGGCAGTGCTACCGGAAGGCAAACGCTGGGGTGATCTGGTAGCGCTAGATGGCATTGACCAGCTGGAGTTTTATCGAGATCTGTTGCGAGACTTGGGGCTCAGCGGCGTTAATAAGCGAGTGCAGGCGATTTTTGCCAATGCCCAGACAGCATTGAAGCAGCCGCGCATTATCAAGAAGCTGGTGACTAGCATTGATGAGCTGGATTGGTACTCAGCTAAGGAAGAGGGGCTGGGTGACCTGTATGAAGGGCTGCTGGAGAAAAATGCGGGCGAAAAGAAATCGGGAGCGGGACAGTACTTTACGCCTCGGTGTTTGATTGACTCTATGGTGGCGTTGATGCAGCCCCAGCCAGGGGAACTGGTGCAGGACCCGGCTGCAGGTACGGGCGGCTTTTTGATTGCGGCGGATCGCTATATCAAGAAGCGCACCGATGATTTATTTGACCTGAAAGAATCGAAGCAAAACTTTCAGCGACAGCAAGCGTTTTTTGGTATGGAATTGGTGCAGGATGCCCATCGGCTGTTGCTGATGAATATGATGCTCCACGGTATTGAGAGCACAGTTACTCTGGGGGATACGTTGGGATCCGATGGGACTGGGCTGGCTAAGGCCAACCTGATTTTGACCAATCCCCCATTTGGTACCAAAAAAGGTGGGGGTAGCCCTACGCGGGATGATTTTACCTATCCCACCTCAAACAAGCAGTTAGCGTTTTTGCAGCATATCTACCGTAGCTTGAAGCCTGGGGGGCGTGCTGCTGTGGTGCTGCCAGATAATGTGCTGTTTGAGGCAGGGCAGGGGCAAAAGATTCGAGCCGATCTGATGGATAAATGCAATCTCCATACGATTTTGCGATTGCCCACGGGGATTTTCTACTCGCCGGGGGTGAAGACCAATGTGTTGTTCTTTCAGCGAGGGAAGACGGAGAAGGGCAATACGGAACAGGTTTGGGTGTACGATCTGCGGACGAACATGCCCAGCTTTGGTAAGCGGAACCCATTGATGCGAAAGCATTTTGAGGACTTTGAAACCTGTTATGGGGAGGATGCGAATGGAGGCAGTCCCCGGAGCGATCAGGGTGAAGAAGGACGGTTTCGGTGCTTTAGCCGAGAGTTTATTAGGGAGCGGGGTGAGAATTTAGATATTTCCTGGCTGCGGGATGAGAGTTTGCAGTCGGCGGAGGATTTGCCGGAGCCGGATGAAATTGCATCGGCGATAATGGAGAAGTTACGGGTGGCGATGACGGAAATGGAAGCGTTGAGCGCATTGCTGGAGGAATAAATTATGCCCAAGCTATTAGATAAGGATGCCAGCTATACGTTTCGTTCGTATTTTGAGATGCCTTACGATACGGATGAAGTGTTGGCAGAATTTGGCTATGGCTATACTCAAACACGATTGCACTTACCTAAAACCAACAAGACGTTATCTGGACTCGACCAGCTCAAGATCCAAATTGAGGAAACGCTGCCCTATGTACAACTCACCAGCGAAAGTGCCAAGCGTGAGGTATTGGTCGCCCCTGTTTTGACCCGTGTTGCCACACTTTGTCACCAGGTTTTGCGATTCGAGTATTCATTAAAGGTTAGTAATTGGTTACAGGGTAATTTAGGTTATCTAATTCGTGCGCAGCATCAGGTGATTGTGGTTGAGGCAAAGCGGGATGATCTTACCCGAGGGTTTACTCAGCTGGCAGTGGAGATGATTGCTTTAGCGACGGTGGATGATGCTCCGTCAAAAATTTATGGGGCGGTGACGATGGGGAGTTTATGGATTTTTGGGGCGTTGGATCAGGCGGAAAAGATGATTACTCAGGATATTGGAGGGTATCGGGTGCCGGATGATGTGGAGGATTTGGTGCGGGTGTTGGTGGGGATTTTGGAGGGATGATGGCTTCGACTCCGCTCAGCCAACGGAGGTAATGGTATGGGGTCGAAACCTATCCCCTAACCTTGCCGTAACTTTGCCCCAACCTGGATTTTTGCTATGAGGGAAAACCTACTTTCGGGGGGTGGGGGGGAGTTAGGCCCCCACGAACAGGAGGGGTTCGGGGAGGAAAGCCCTGAGCAGCCCTTATTGCGATTGGACAGTTTCTAACTGTTGTCATTGGAATTACAAATTCCAATAGATGAGATACAAGCTTTGACAGAGTTACTCAAGAAAGTGGAGAAAGCTTTTGAATTCAGTACCTCAGTTACCTGATGGATGGTGTAGTCCAACTGTTTCAGAAGTTGGCAACGTTGTAAGTGGACAGACACCTAAAGGGATTAGCTCTATTTCAGAACCAGGAAATATACCTTGGTTTAGAGTCTCAGATATGAATGAGCCCGGCAATGAGGAATATCTTTCCAAAGCTTTGGTGCAACTTAGTTTAGAAGAAGCTAAGTCTTTTAAATTACATATACGCCCAGAAGGAACTTTAGTGTTTCCTAAACGAGGTGGTGCAATTGCGACCAACAAGAAGAGACTTTTAGGACAGGACAGTGCCTATGACTTAAACTTGATGGGCATAATCCCTATTAATATTGATATCCGTTTCCTTTGGCACTGGTTTCAAACGGTAGATCTAAAGAGTTTGAGTGATGGCTCGAATGTCCCTCAAATCAATCATGGGGACATTGAGCCTCTTCAAATCCCCCTTCCCCCCCTCAACGAGCAACACCGCATCGTCACCAAAATCGAAGCCCTAACCGCCCGCAGTCGCAAAGCCCGCGCAGCCCTCGACGCTATCCCAGCATTGTTGGACCAGTTTCGGCAGTCCGTCCTCGCCGCCGCATTTCGGGGCGACCTGACCGCAGATTGGCGGGCACAGAATCCTGATGTGGATCTTGCGGAAAAGTTGTTGGCGTGTTTGACTAATGCCCATGATTTACATGGTGGCCATAAAAAGGGGAATGCAGCGGCCCCAACTGAAGGAGTTCATGTACTCACAGAGGATATTTTTCCTAATACGTGGAAGATTGCTGAATTAAGAGATATCTGTGTTCCACAAAGACCAATAACCTATGGAATTCTAAAACCAGGTCCTGAACTAATTGAAGGAGTTCCTTATATTCGAGTAGCTGATTTTCCAAATGACACACTTAACCTAGTGCAGTGTCAAAGCTAAAAATTGGGATTGACTCGGTGAGTCATAAATCGTGAATCATCAGTTCTGACAAGGTTTAGGCGCGTTGTAAGGGATTCTCATCGATCCTAAATCTTAGTCTTGACGGACCACTAGACACAATTCGCAACACCTCTCCTGAAATTGATGGAAAATATGCTCGTTCAAGATTAAAGCAAGGTGATCTTCTCCTATCTATTCGTGGCACTGTAGGACGCATATGTAAAATTCCACAAGAGTTAGAAGCAGCTAACATTACTCAAGATTCGGCGCGACTTAGTATTCAATCTGTTATGAGTACAGACTATATTGCACTGATGTTAAAAGCACCATCAACCCAAAAGCGTATGGAGAAAGCTATTAAAGGGGTTGCGGTTAGAGGAATTAATATTGGTGATGTTAGAGCTTTGCAGTTTCCGCTCCCTTCCTATTCTGAGCAATTAGAAATAGTACAACGAGTAAGATCTTTGTTTGACAAAATCAAGCATGTGGAGGAAGAGTATCTAGCCATTAATAAAAAATCTAATCAACTCGACCAATCCATCCTCGCCAAAGCCTTCCGAGGCCAACTCGTCCCTCAGGACCCCAACGATGAACCCGCCAGCATCCTGCTCGAACGCATCCGAACTGAGCGGGAGAAAACCCAGAAAAAGAAGGGAAAAGGGGGAAGAAGGGGAAAAGGGTGACGGGGTGATGGGGCGATCCCTAAGCTTCATCACCTAGGTAGGTTTGGATAAAAGCTTGGGCTGCATCAGCATTTAAAGTTTTTAGGGCTCTAACAATCTCAACCACCGTTTCAGCCGTTGGATCTCGCTTCTCATTTACCCAACGATAAATATTGTTGCGCTCCACATTCATCGCAACTGACAGACTATATTGACTAACTTCATAGGTCTCAAGCACCTGCTTGAGCGCCTTGCCCGCTTTTCCCATGGGCACATCCTGTCAGAGGTTTTTACCTGAGTAAACAGCCCGATGGTTGACAGTCATCCAAATGGTCGTCTAATCTGATTTCTGACATCCAAATGGACGACGTTTGCCATGTACACTAGCTTTCTGGCTACACCAGCCCTTATTGCTGGAACCCCATCACCTGAATCTGCCCTCCAGCTCTATTCCGTCCCCAAACCCGACCGCGAGCCTGTCAAAATCCTGATCATTGGCTCCCAGGTTGCCGTCAACACCATCATCCATAGCCTCCACCACCACCGCTTCGCTGAACCCTATAGCCCAAGGGGCATGCGCTAAAGCGTAATGAATGGACCCCATTTTTACCCACGGATCGGCCTATTCAGATTCAGGTGGGAGAGATGGTGCGATCGCTAGTAAAATATCTGCCCCGTTCGTAAACTGCTGCTGTGGGCAGAGCCAACACCCTACGCTCCAGGCAGAGCCTATACCCAACGGGTCAATACAATAGTAAAGTCCTGCAACTAGGACGACCGAAATTCTAAAGCAAGGGCCATGAAGCTGGAAGGCGAACTGATTATCCCCGAAGCCAAGCTGACGCAGTATCTACTGATTCCCCGTAAGGAAGACGATAAATCCAAATTTTTGGCTCAAGCTGGCTTTACTCTGGCCAATGCAAATGACCTCAGGCAAGCCATCATACTGCTGGTTCAAACCTGTGAGGCGGTTTCAGATCGTCAAAATAAATACGGCACATACTATCGGGTGGAAGGTCCCTTGATTGGTCCTGGTGGAACGCTTGCAGTTGTTACAGTATGGATAGAACGTACAGCAGACGGAAAATTTCAATTTGTCACACTAAAGCCAAAACGATGAATGAGTCCACCGTCAAACTCTATGACCGCATCTCCCTGAACCGCGACTTTCCTGAGTACAACCTCAAACAGGGCGATGTGGCCACTTTTATCGACACGGTTCCCGATCCCGAGGGTATCGAAGAAGGCTATATTCTCGAAGTCTTTAATGCCCTAGGCGAATCGATTGATGTCGTGACTGTACCCAAGTCCGCCGTGGAACCATTACACCCTAATGAAATCCTTTCGGTGCGTAACCTGGTTCAGGTTTGATTTGCTCAATCCAGAGCTAGAGCTATCCCAACCACCTGTCCCTGGTCTTGCCACGGCCATACAACGCCGCTTTGCAAATATTTTTGAATAGACCCCATTTTGACCCACGGATCGTCCGATTCAGATTCAGGTGGGGGAGATGGTGCGATCGCTAGTGAAATACCTGCCACGTTAGTAAACTTCTTGCTAGTGGCAGAGCCACCACCTACGCTCCAGGCAGAGCCTGGGAGCAAGTTACATGAGGAACACATTATGCAAGGCGAAATCGACCAATACGGCTTCGAACGCATCCAACTCACCAGCCTGATCGCCCTCAACCAGTTAATTGCCGAGCGCTTTGGCCTCCCCCCACGTCCCTACACCACCGATCTCCGTGCCGCTCTGGAACTCGTCATCTGGGCCTTAGACCACGACGACTTTCCCTACTTCGCCATCTTCAAATCCGCTGACGAAGCTTTTCCCAGTAAACCATTTGGCGTTGGCTTTGCTCGCAAAATGTGGCGGTATGCTGAAACTGGTGCCCTAGCCATCTGTCTAGATGCCCTCTATCAACTCAAACAAATAGAAGTAGACCTTAAACTCGATGAAGCAGAGTAGCCCATCACGATTAATCCCATGACTTGACATCACGGCTGAAGCACCCGTAATTTGCTCAGTATTCACCGTACTACTCTGACCCCAAGCATTTCCATGAAACTGGACCCCGCTGACGTACAGCTATTCTTTGATTTAATGTTGCCCCTGCAATGGTACGTTAGCCAGCAGGCAAAATTATTACCAGATATCAAGACCTTTAAAGCCTATACAGACAGCTCAATGGATGACAAAATCATCGTCAGAGATTATATCTTTGACCATCCCGAGCTAATTGATCAATTCATCCAAGACAATCCAGAAAATCTAGATGCTGAAAAACTCAGCATCATTGCCCCATGGAAAAACTTTATTCGTGGGGACTTTTTCATTGAACGACTGCTCAAAAAATACAGCATTTTTATAGACGACAAAGAAAACGTCTACGCTGTGCTAGGTCTCATGGAAGGTTTGGATGCCTTTATGGACAAGCGGGATTTACCGGTGCGAGTACAAACCATTCTGTTGCCCTTTAAAGGCAAGATTATCTATGACGGTTTCTTCCGCTGGTACAATATTTTCTTTGGCGGCGGCATCAAATCATCCCTCAAACAAACTTACCTGATTGCCAAAGATAACAACGCCATTATTGATGCCCTCGAACCAGATGCAGCACCCACCCAGACTAAGCGCAAAAAGGCCCATAAACAATCAAGTGCTGCTCAAGATTGGGGGCCGCTCCTGGATGAACTAGCCGAAAAAGCTAAAAAACTACGAGGCGGTGGTGGTCAACCCGCTACCTACAGCCCTATTTTTAGTCTAGTGCGTACCAGCATTGAACTGGCCCAACTGGCCACTGCTGATTCCCCCGATATCGACAAGCTATTCAAAAAGGGAGCCCGACTCGATACGCTGCTCCAGCAAGTAGAGAAAGCCTTGATAAGATATGAATAAGCTGGTTCAGCTTGTCAGGATGACGGTGCCAACGTTGACGCTACTGATAGATGAAACTGATTTCCAGCATCTTCCAATTGAAAATCAAGGATATAACGTTGGTTGTTGGGAAATAGCTCTAATTTTCGGGCTATCATTTCATCGATCAAGTTATTCAGATCTCGTTTAACGATTGCTTTTTTATCCTTCATATAGCGTTTCCTAGTCTAGTGAGGTGCAATAACAGCAATGTGTAAACCAGCCTAAAAGATCTTCTAATGACACACTTTCAAAGGCGTCATCAAGAGCTTGCTCTAAGTCAGGATAGGTTCTTGCCCCGATAGCCCGTAACCGTGCCTTGATCTTAGACCAACAGTTTTCAATCGGTGAAAAGTCAGGAGAGTAAGGCGGCAGATAAATTAGTCGAGCTCCAGCCGCTTGAATCATGGCCTCAACATCTTTTCCGAGATGGATCTTACAGTTGTCTAGGATGACACAAGCGCCTTGCCATAACTTGGGCACCAGCTTTTGGGAGTATGAAGGCCTCGAAGGTAATACCATCGACTGCCCCAGAATCGGTAGTTGAGTAATCACACGATTCAGGCTAATGGCTCCGATTAACGACACATTTTTCCCTCGCTTACTCGGACGTTGGCCATGGGCTCGTTGGCCTTTCGGGGCTCTGGCAAACAACGAGTCATCGCCAGGTTGATCCCGGCTTCATCGATAAAAATCAGGTCTTTGGCTAGAATCCCCTGTACTAATTGCCAGTATTCAAAGCGTTTACGCTGGACACGGTCGCTTTCCTTTTCACTGGGATGTAGTGTTTTTTTAAGGGTCAAATTCAGCCGTTTTACCATGCGGTCTACAGTGGACCGGCCAATGAGCACTCCAGTGGCTTCATGGAGTTGCTCACGTAATTCTGCTAGGGTCGCATCATTATGATCCTGAACCAATTGTTCAAGGATTGCTAATTGCTCTGGATTAAGTTTTGGCGGCGTTTGCTGAGTACGGACTTTGGGGGCAACACTGCCCGTGTCTCGATATTGCTTGAGCAATTTACCCACAAAGCTGGGAGCCACTCTGAAGTGTTCTGCCAGTTTACGTTGAGAAATCCCACCAGCAAGATAGGAGTCCACAATTTTCTGACGCAAGTCAATTGAATACGGCTTCATAACGTCACATAATCAAACTGTTGAGCAATACTAAAGTTCTACCTTATCTGCATGGGAAACGCTATAAGATCGTTAAACAAGTCTTCTAAGGGTGATTGCCTTGCAACTTTTTAGCCATGGTGAGTGTTCTCTAAGAGGAGACAACTTTAATTCAAATCGATTGATTAATTATGGCAAAGCATCAGGCTTGCAAAAGCCCTGACATATCAATCTTAAATGAACTGGAGTATCCTCCTCACTACAGATTCCCCAAGTGCATTTACCATTGTTGCAAAATCCATGGATGACCATTTTACGGGTGTCCAAATGGGCGTCATTCAGGTACTTAGAGCGAGTCAACCTACCTCACTATTACTCTCCTCAGCAGACTCAAACTCAATCTCTTCATATAAATCAGCCAGGGCAATCTCAACGGGCACCGATACCAATGAAAAAGAGGTATCTAACCCCTGATGCTCCGTCAATAACCACTGATGCTCGGATTGCTTAACATGGTGTTCAACAAAAGGACGATACTGATCAATCAATACATATTCTTGAAATGAGTCAATAGTGCGATAGTGAACAAAATTATCGCCGCGATCATAGTTTTGAGTCGATCGTGAGAGAGTTTCAGCAATCAAGATCGGATTAATAACCGTATCCTTACGTCCTGGTTTCAGCCCAAGTGGATCCGCGACCACCATCACATCCGGATACGTGTATAGGTCAACCGCTGGGATCCATAACCGCTGATCCGTCACAAACACCGTATAAGGTTTCTTCCGTAACCCAAACCACAGTAGTGCATTCAACGCACTCGATAGCTTATTATGCGCAGGTGTACCCCCTGTCATTTCTACAATTTCTCCAGCCTGGTATTCATGGCGCAGCTCGGACTCCACTTCCAGAGCCAGGTACTCTTCAGCTGTGTAGGTTTTCGGTTTAGATGTGGCAATCGTCATCGCTTTGCCCTCGTGTGCTAGCTCAAATGTAAGTTAAACCGATAATTTTAGCTATCCACTAAAATCCTTTGCCTTTCTTTTTCTTTTTAGCCCCTTTACTTTTCTTACCCAATGCCTTGACTTCTTGTAATGGAGACTTACGAGACTTCGCAGACTTAAAGGGCTTTGCAGGTGAAGGCTCAGCAGGTTCTTGAACGGGTAGAGGCTTCTCCTTAGTCGCTTGATCCGACGCCATTCTTTGAGCTGCTTTTTCGACTACATCTGAGAGTTTGGCTTCCCAATCCGGCTTTTCGGAGGGCTCAGTGCTCAACGGTTCAGACTGATTAAACGTGTCAGCAAACCGTTTAGCCTCAGTCTCAAAGTCTGCCTCTGTTTGACAGGCTGGTTTACCCCAACGATGGATAAAGCTATACCGCCAGAGAGGTCCCGGCCAATGCTTGAGCAACATTGCTTGGAGGTCAGTTGAAACCTGGATGGCCGACTCATAAACAGAGTCTGTAATCACCCCTGCCGTGCGCAAAAAGTCATACACATGGGGAATTCCCCACAGCGTTGCAAATCCCTTCGACTGATAGGACGATAGAAAGCCTCCGATCAGCCCACCTACATAACGATCCAGTTCCTTTGCATTGAGACCAAAGAAATAACCTGGATGGGAGAGTTGTTTTTTAGACAGCTCTCGTTCTTCTAAAAAACTCATGACTGCGGACCAAATAGACTGACTACAGACAAAACTTAACTGATATTGGTTAGCCATCTGTATATTGAATCGCAGTGATAATTGAGGAAAGAGTGCGCTGGGGTCCTGTTGAAACAAAGTGATGATCTCAGGACCGCCAATCACCTGACCAGATATGTTTTGAGCGATTTCCTGTCGCAATTTCGGTGTATTTTCAAAGCTAAACGGTTTAGCTTCTTGTCCCCAAGATTCCCAATCAACTGGATTGCCTTGCTGGATCTGTTGATAGGCTTGCTCCAATAAATCAGTAATAACAACCGCCCCAAAATCATCTTCTGAACCACCCAACAAGCCTCTAGAAGTAGCTACAGGAGTATAAACAGCGCGGCTAATCTCAACCGCCTGGTCTCGGGCATCATAAAAGCGCAGATCATCCAGCATGGGCAAAAGCGAATCAATACTTTTAACCGGCTCTTGCTGATAACGAGCCAAGGCCTGGTCAATGGATTCTACCTCTTGGTTAAAAAGAGCTACCCGAATCGGAAAATTGTCAAAATAATAGAACTCTTGCTGGTATAGCTCAGGCTGCTGCTGTTGAAAAGTTTCTGTGAAGACTAATGCCTGATCAATCAAATTGCTCCCCTCCAACAAACCTTGCACATCTATTAACAAGGAGGTGATATCTTCCTTGATCGCAAAATCTAAAGGAATGGGTTGAGAAATAACCTCTAGCAAAAGCTGATATTGCTCTTGGGGAGACGCTACACTAAAGTGTTCGTACCATTGATCGAAATCTTCTAGAAATGGAGACATAGCAAGCCGTTGACAGGTAAACCTTGGTAATATGCTATCGCAATCCTTATATGTTCCTGTATCTAAGCCTGAATGTTTTAATACGGAGCAATAATAAGCGTTGTAGGAGAAAGACAGGGGGCACTTCAGATGGCAAAGGTCAAAAAGTCGGAAACCGTACCCAAGTCAATGCAGGCAAAGTTCGACAGCATTGTGGCCATTACCGATGATTTTGCTAAACAGCATTTGAATGATGAATATGCTCAGTTCATTCGCTATGCCGTTGCTGCCCTTTGTCGTAAACGACCGTCTCCGTTGGCTAAAGGCCGTGATAAAACGTGGGCCTGTGGCATTACCCATGCTATCGGCATGGTCAACTTTTTGTTTGATCCGTCCCAAGACCCACATATCAGTGCCAAGGATTTATATAAAGCCTTTGGGGTAAGTAGCAGCACTGGACAGGCAAAGTCAAAACTGGTGCGCGATACCCTCAACACACATCAGATGGATCCTAACTGGTGTCTCTCCAGTAAGTTAGACGACAATCTCATGGCCTGGATGATTTCGGTGAATGGGTTTTTAGTAGATGCCCGCTCAATGCCCAGACATATTCAAGAAGAAGCATTTGCTAAAGGCTTGATTCCCTATCTCCCTGATAGTGAGGAGGATGCTCAGGTAGATGCTTCGACGCCAATCCACAGTAAAACAGAAGCAACGAAGCAATCTGATGAAACATTGTTTGTTTTATATGTCGTTATCATTGCTGGGCCAGTAACAGACGAGTTTATAGAAGCAAATCCTGAGATCTCACGAACCATTGAAATTAATGGCAGACAAACCCTCCAGGACCTGCATCGGATTTTATTTAGTGCCTTTGATCGAGAAGAAGAACATCTCTATGAGTTTCAGCTGGGGGGACGGGGGCCGAATGATCCTAATGCAACAAGGTATGGACTTAAAATGCCGGGCGAAACTAGTTCCGTCAATGATGTCGCTAAAGCTAAGCTAGCCTCGTTAGGACTATCTCAAGGAGACTTCTTTGGCTACTGGTTTGATTTTGGGGATGACTGGTGGCATCAGATTGCGGTGATGGATATTAAAGAGAAAGCACCTAAAGGGAAATATCCCAAAGTGACCGCAAGAGTTGGTGCTAGCCCACCCCAATATGCCGAGTTTGATTGAGATAAAAGTATGAAGCCTCAAAGAGAATTAATCGGATTGGATTAATATCTTCTAATCGTTGTTTTGTATCAGATTATTGCTTGATTTCTCTATCCCATTGACCCAAGGGTGCTACCACGTATACTACTGAGGAAGGTGCCATACAAATCGGGATGAAATCATCAGTGTTTCCTAAATACCTCCAATATTGGCGCAAAATAGGGTTAATTCCCACCCTCGCTTTTAGCCTTTTCTGCATCACCTCAAAACTGCCCCAAGCCAGTGTCTTGGCAGAAACACCAGGTGCTACAATTGCCACCTTTGACCTCAACGCTGATCTCCAAGAGCAAGCAGAATTCTATAACCTGCCCTACCCCTCAGATTTTCGTCTCGATGAAAATGGACAACCTGATCTGTCAGGGTTTCCTGTTTTCTCAAAACATGGTGTTGGTCTATTTAAGCGCCTAAAAAGCATCGCTAGCGATCGCCCTGGATTTCCTACCACTGCTGCAGGCTATTTTCGTTTCAATCAACCCCTCGCACCCCTCAATATTGATGACCTGATCCCAGCTGACAGCGATTCTCCTATTCTCTTGATCGATATCGATCGCAACTCGCCAGAACGGGGTCGCCTGTTTCCCATCGTTGCCACCACTCCGGAACCTGACCCCTATTACGTGCCTGAACATTTACTAGCAGTCTCTCCCTATCCGGGCATTGTTCTCAAACCCAATCGCCGGTATGCCTATGTGGTGCAAGATTCCCTAAAGGATATTAATGGCCAAGCGCTAAAGACCACCGACATCTTTGCCCAACTGAGAAAAGGTGATATTCCTCAAGGGCAAATGAGACGCAAGTTCCTGGCCTACCTTCTCTATAAGCCTCTGTGGGAAACGCTTGACCAACTAGGTGTTGATCGAGAGAGCGTAGTGGTTGCCACGGTGTTTACCA
This sequence comes from Leptolyngbya sp. PCC 7375, assembly GCF_000316115.1. Lineage (GTDB taxonomy): Bacteria > Cyanobacteriota > Cyanobacteriia > Phormidesmidales > Phormidesmidaceae > Leptothoe. The sequence continues at coordinate 3,532,654 of NZ_JH993797.1, read as the reverse complement.
CGGGTGATGTGGTGGCTGCCATGGCCAACCTTTCTAATCAAGTCTTAGCGCAGTACCGTCCTGATGTGCGCTCATTCGCGTATGATCCCAATCACGTTATCTCGGATCTTGACTACTGCAAATTTACTGCCAGGATAAAACTACCCCAATTCCAAAAAGGCTTTCCACCCTACTTCTTTTCTGAAGAGCAAGAAGGTCTGTTTGTGTTTGATGCCAGTGGCCACCTAAAACGCCAACGTTATCAAACTGTTCCTTTGGTAATTACGTTGCCAAGAACGCCGATGCCACCAGAGGGCTATCCATTGGTCGCTTACTACCACGGTACTGCTGGGCTGAGTACCCAAGTGGTCGATCGAGGACCCGTCCCCAGACCTGACGTCCATCGATTGCTGAATCAAAGACCAGCACCGGAGCTGAATCGATTGCCCGATCGAGGACCTGCTGATGTAGTGGGTCGTCATGGGTTTGCCTCAGTGGGCAGTGCATTACCGCTGAATCCAGAACGTCTTGATAATGTTTCAGCGGTTGTTTTTTCTGAGTTGTTGGATGGTCGGATATATTTGAATCCAGTTAATCTCTCTGCCTATCGCGATACCTTTCGCCAGGGAGTGATTGAGCAACGTCTTTTGCTGTCAGCTTTGGAGCGTTTACAGATTCCAGCCGAAGCACTAGCCGGTTGTGAAGGTCCCTCGTTACCTGTGGGAGAAACTCATTTTCGTCTACAAACGGATTCAGTCATTGCTTTGGGGCAATCGCAAGGGGCCCAATATGCCGTGATGATGGCAGCGGTTGAGCCAAAAATTAAAGCTGTTGTTCCCACTGGTTCAGGAGGCTTTTGGGCTTTATTGTTTTCCATTTTGACAAATTCCGATCAGCGTCAGGAGGCTTTATCAAGATCTTTGCCTGATTATTGCCAAGAGCTCTTGTCGAAAGGTTTGCCTGAAGAAGAATTGCCAGGTGATTGCACAGTAGATGACTTTCGAGAGATTGGCAGACTATTAGGGCAGGTGCTCAAACGCTCTGAACCGCTAAATCATTTGTACCCGGCGTTGCGTTTACTACAAAGTTCTTGGGAGCCGGTAGAACCCATGGTATATATGCCTCGGATTGCTAGACGACCATTGCCTGATCATCCGGTGAGATCGATCTATCAACCTGTTGGGCAGTTCGATAGTGATTTCCCTGAAGAAGTCTTTAATGCAATGGCTCTGGCGAGTGGTGTTCAACAAGCAGGGCCTACACTTTGGCATGACATGCAAGCATCTTTAGCATTAGAGGGATTCGATGGAATCTTGTCCTATCCGGTTTCTGACAATTTGATCAGTGAAACAGGCGTTCCTTACACTGGGATTGTGGTGCAATATGAGGGAGATGGTATTAAAAACTCCCACACTATTTTTTCTCAAAGCCTCAGTGTGAAATACCAATATGGTTGTTTTATGGAGAGCATTCAAGAACAGGAGTCAGCGACCATACTTGCTCCCCGAGCATTTTTGCCTCCTTGTTTGTTTCCATCCATATGGCCATTGCCTTAGTGCCATTGCATAGTTTCATAGACGTGAAACTATGCAATATTTTATTTTAGAGGTGTAGAGAATTTCTTCAAATATGGTGAGCTTGGGTACTGAGTCAATCATTTCCATTGAACTCAACTATTGCTATTTAGCTTAATTCAGAGAATTAAAGCGTTACCCTAATCAGAAGATATAGGCGATCAGGCGATTAGGAAGGAGCTATGTACGGAATTGTAGGTGTTGAGGAAATATCAGCTCCGGACTTTGCCCAGCGACTGGCAGAGGGTGAGTTACAGCTGGTAGATGTTCGAGAGCCAGAGGAAGTTGCGATCGCACACCTCTCCAACTTTATCTATTTGCCTCTGAGTCAATACGCTGACTGGGCCGATCAAATCTTTACCCATTTAGATCCCAGTCTTGAAACCATTGTCATGTGCCACCATGGCATTCGTTCAGCCCAGATGTGTCAGTGGCTACAGCGTCAAGGGTTTGAGCGTACCAAAAACCTGTCTGGTGGTATCGATGCCTACTCTCGCCTAGTAGATAATACCGTTCCCCGTTATTAATGACTTAGAGGGGCTGCCTCTGGTAATTTGGTAAATCTAAGATTGAGTTGAGAGTCTATGTTTGGCCAGCTACTTCCAGGGCACTAGCTCCACTCACTGCTCACCACTCAAAATTTCCATGCTTAGCCAGCTTCAAACCCTTGTCCGTGAAGTTGATGGACGTTATGCCACCGACACAGAGCTAATGTTTTTGCAAAATTACCTGCAAACGGCTCGTCTACGGTTTAGTGCCTATCAAAAAATTCAGAAAGCCGAGACCGCTATCATTCAACAGGTCAAACAAAAACTAAAGGCTACTGACCCTCAACTGCTCCGGCGGGGCAAAGTTGATCTCAGCGCTAAGTGGCAGCGGGATGCTGTGATAGGATTTCGCTACTGTGCCCATGCGCTACTAGTAGCTGACGAAGAAGGATTAGAGGAACGTCTTTTGCTATGGTTTCAGTCCATCATACGGTCCTTCAAGGCCCAGCAAAGCTGCGACATTACCTACAAAATTATGCAGGATGTAGTGCGTCAGCATCTAACACCGCAGGAAGCAGAGCTATTTTGTCCAATTTTGGCCCAGGCTAGACTTTTGCTAGGGCAATAGCGTTACCCTGAAGGTACGCTCATGTATAGCAGGTCTTATGGATATTCCATCGGTTGGCGCCCACAAGTTGCGTCAGCAATATCCCAATAAACACAACTACTATAAGTTTGCCGATTTTTTCCAGTTCAATGCATCTAAGGGCACTATTTCTGACTGGCATGGCAGCCGTAATATCCTGACAAGTGAAGATTTCATCATTGGTTTGTTAGAGGGCTTGGAAGAAGAAGTGGGAGCCGCCTCAGCAGCTGTGATGTACTCCATTGGTTTGGAATGGGGTAAACAAGACTCATTATTTTTTGACCAGTGGTTTGAGCGGGAGTACAACGTTAGTCCCCAGCAGGCTAACCTTATGTTTCTATTAGAAACCTGGTGGTGGCCCTTTACAGCCCAAGGCTGGGGCCGTTGGGAAATTGACATGGCCGATCGTACCCAGGGGTTTATGTTCATTAACCTCTTTGACTCAGCCGTTGCACGCACGTTGGGGGATGTGGGTAAACCCGTCTGCTATCTGTATGCAGGACTGTATGCTGGCTTTTTTACTGAAATGGTACGTAAACAGCTCAGCTGTATTGAAATTCAGTGCTATTCCATGGGGGAAACCTATTGTAAGTTCTTATTGGGGGCCCGAGAACGAATTGATGCGGCGGCGTTTTGGCTAAATGAAGGGGCGACAGCTAGCGATATTCAAAACCGGCTGCGTTCCGGAGATTCATTTTGATGGCTAACGATGTAATCAAGTCTAAAGTGAGCAGTCAGCCCCTGGAAATCATCTCAGTTGGGGAGTTTTTTCAGCAAATCAACTGGTACGGCAGGACGACGCCTGGTATGGATGAGGCAGACATGGCGAATACTCCCTATGAAACGGTTGGGCAATTTTTTGCTACATTTCCTTGGCAGGGAACAGGGGGTGCTACGACTGCTGACGATTGGGATGCAGTGAAAGATGATGAGACTGCCCCCATTGAACAAGCTACTCTCACGCTAGAAGACCTATCGGCGCTATTTTAAGGTCTGTCGGTTATTTTTAACACGCTAGTTTTGAATAAAATTGCCCTCTAGCATCACCATGACAACGACTCCTGGCCAACACATTTTGCGACAGATTGAGCTTCAACCAGATAAGAGCTATCTGACACCTCAGGAGTTGAGTAGTCTGGGCCGGTATGTTGGCAGCTTAACGGACCGTGTCCGCGCATATCGCCAGCTGCGTGAGTGGGAGGTCAACCTGATTCAAGAACTGGTGGATCGGCTGCCGACCGAGCTGAAGGAAAATACCAGGGCATTGGAACAAAGCATCAAACAAACGATCTTGATTCTGCGCTATGCCGCTTTAGGCATGCTGGTGGATGACGTACATCTAGGGCGACGTCGCTTAGAGGGGTGGTTGCCAACGATGGTGATGGTTTATCAGACCCACTCAATCGATGTATTGCTGCAAAAATCCCTCAATCAACAGCTACCCAGGCTATTAACTGACTCCCAGTTTGCTTTACTACAACCAGCCCTAGAGTCAGCACAACAGCTCCTGAAAGATGATGTAAAAGAAGAGGGGGCGGAATAGAATTTCCATTCTAAGAAACTTGCCGATGATAGAATTTCTCCACGTAAGCGTAGTTTCAGTACGAGAACCTTTGAGGGACTCATTGCAATGGTATTAGTCGCCGATTTACTTGCAGACACTAACCTGACGTCCAACTACTTTGCCAGTGATGTCTATGTGCATGGCAGCCTAGATCTGGGGTTATTGGAGAATCGTCGTGGTGATCGGCTACTGGCTTTGCCAGAAACCCTGATTCGAGCAATTTATTCAGGGTTAGATAATGAAACCGGTCAGGCCTCAATGTTGGTGTTATATAACTGTGGGCGCTGGTGGGGGAAAAATTTTTACACACGCTTTTGCGAAGAGCTAACTGACTACCACAATCGTTCGATATCCAGTTTGTCAATGTCTGAGTTTATACAGGCTTTGCAACAGTGCTGGGTAACCCATGGTTGGGGGCAAATCAGTTTGGATAATACCTATAAACCTGACGGATTTTTGGTAGTAAAAATCCGTGCATCGGCTTTTATTGACTATGCTCCTCAGTTAGAAAGACCTGTAGGATTTCTAGAGATGGGCGCATTACAAGCATTTTTCAGTGAATTGAGTGAGCAAACGTTGCACTGTGTACAAACAGCTTGCGAGTCGTTGGGGGCTGAAGAAAATTGTTTTGTTCTGGGTGTCGAAGAGCGATTGGCCCTGGCAGAGGCAGGTGTAGAACAAGGGCTTTCCCATGCTGAAATTATGAGCTTACTGGTGGGCCAGGGAGCCTAGTCGCGTGCCAACGGATTGATAACGGGATTTAGTGAACATGAGCCATCAGCGGTCTAGCTATCGCCTGTTGGGGCTGGTCGGCAACGGTCAGTTTGGGCGTGTGTATTGCGGTGTGCATCGCAAGACCGGGCAACTGGTCGCCATCAAGTATTTACATCGTCATAGCTTATCAACCCATGCGTTTTTGCGAGAGCTTCACTGCTTATTGAGCTTGTCGCATCCCCATATTGTTGCCTGTCACGCTTTGGAGCATTGTGAGGATGGGCGGCGGTTGGTCTTGGAATATTGTGCCGGTGGTACATTGCGATCGCACATGCTCAGCCCCCTCAGCGTGGCTGATATTCTCACCCTGGTGTCAGATGTGCTCTTGGGGCTGGCCCATGCCCATCAGCAAGGCATTATCCACTGCGATATTAAACCCGAGAATATTTTGCTCAGCTACAGTGATGGTCGTTGGCGAGCCAAGATCTCAGACTTTGGTATTGCCAAACTTACCCAAGACCAGCAAAATCACCAAGGCACAGGACAGACGGGGTCCCCGGCTTACATGGCACCAGAGCGTTTTTATCGCCAGTACTCCCCATCAGCAGACGTATACGCAGTTGGCGTGATGTTGTTTGAGCTGCTAGTGGGTCAACGCCCCTTCACCGGTACGCCTATGGCCTTGCAATCAGCCCATTTAAACCAGCCTGTGCCTGATGCAGACCAACTTAGCGAACCGCTAAAACATATTATTGCCAAAGCCTTAGAAAAGTTGCCTGCGCGCCGCTATCCAACCGCTGCGGAAATGTTGGTTGACCTCAAACAATTAGACCCCTCTAGTCTGAATCTTGGACAGTCGCTTAACGCACCAAAGATCGATTACTTTTCCTACACAGGCAATCCCCTACATCGGCTGACTCAACCAGTCACCCATTTTCAAAAGCTACCAACGGCATCCGTTACGCAGGATGATGAGTCAGCTGTCGAGTCCACAATGCTGATGGTTCACGGTTTACAGCTTGCTACGCTTCAACAGCAGTCACTCAACGTCTCACCGCAAGTTCTCGATGCGTCAGTACAAGGGCTACATCTATCCCCAGCCGGACTGATGGTGAGTACGGCATATACCCTTTGGAGTGGTGAAACCCCTGAGTGTTTGACATCCCTGAGCCATTGGCCACTGCCTGCCATGGTTGCCGTGGCACCGCATCAACGTTGGATAGCTACGGTTAGTCCCAGTACCAAACAATTGACCATTACCCAATTACGCGAACCGACTCAGACCCCTGTACGTCGGCCCTTGCCTCCAGATATTGAGATCCATCAGGTAGTGGCGATTGATAAGGCCCACATCGGTATTTTGGCCAGTAGTGCTGGTTCAGGTAGCCAGCTGATGTTGTGGAACCGTCGAGGCATGTATCTGACCTCACTGGATTTAGGGCTTACGCTGCAGCATCTTACGCCCACAGATCAGCGCCATCAATGGATGGCTATCGATGTCCATGCACCTCACACCGTTGTCTTTCTCACCCTCAAACCCCTGCGCATGACGCGCATGATTTTGGATATTTGCCCTGCGCTAATGCTGGATTTGCCCTGGGGATATCTTTTCAGCAACACTGCAGGACGCATGTTGCTGCTTGACCGCGATTTCTATCCCATTGGGGGAATTCAGGGGCCAGCTGGGGTGACTGCACTGACTGCTATTAGTGCCCATGAGTTACTAGTGGCTACATGGCAAAACAAACCGATTGGGCTCGGGGCGCTCCATAGGTTAAACCTGCAAGAATTTGATCTGGATATGATTTTTTAAATGCCTCAGTTAATTGCGTAAATTGACTTGTCCATCAATGCCATTCTCTTCCAGCCATTCTAAGTGCTCTTGAGCATCAGCCTCATTGACATAGGCTCCGGCCTGCATAAATACTTGACTGCCCATCTGTGTACGAAAAGCATCAGGGACCAAGCTCTGAAGTTTCTCTGCATCAGCCATATCTACGAGCACACGATAGCGAAATGTTTCAGTTAGGGCGACTGAGCCTGGCGGTGTCAGGCTCAGTGATCCACTCCGACTGGGAATGGCTATCGATGGCACAGGCAGCCGCTCACCATTGGTTGTGGCTGTGGGTACATCAGGGAGTACATCAGGGGTAGTGAGATCACGACTGTTCTCGGCTCGTGGAGATGACGCTGGCTCAGGGCTGCCATTGAGTCGGGCTAACAGTTTAGAAACACCTTCCCGGTGTCCAGATGATGAACTGTTTTGGTTAATATTTGGTGCACTGGCTGGAATAACGGCGATGGGGATAGCGTCATCATCAGCACCCGTTTCGGTTGGAGCCACAGCAATGTCCTCCGTTGCATTCGGGGCGGCTTCATCAGCGGCATCGATAACGATTTCGTTGGCTTCTGATGACGGGGGCTGGCGGGTGAGGGATGCTTGAATATTGACGGGGGCGGGGGCAGCCGATGAGATGGCTAGATGCTGTCTGTAAGATGCGATCGCACCCGTTGGCTCACCCGTTAGCTCACCCGTTGGCTCACCCGTTGGCTCACCAGTGTCATTATCATGAGTCGCTGTATTAACCTGCTCTAGTCCATCGTCTGGTTCATGAGTCTCAGATAAACCTTCTACAACCAGATTGGAATCAGCCGTAGCTTGGTTGATGGCTAGATCAGTTGCAGGAATGTCAGCTTCGGGCTGTGCCAGTTCTGTTGTTTCTGCTTGCACATCAAGAGAACTGCTGGTGTCCGAGCCATTAGTCTCAGAGCTGTTAGTCTCAGAGCTGTTAGGGTTAGATTCTGGCCTTGTGAAGACCGCTGCCCTTTCCTGTGCTGACACCGTAGGTATTCTCGTTTCATGGGAAACCTCAGATACTTTAACGGCGACGATATCAGCAGAATTCTCAGCTATAGCGGCTGTAGTGGTGTCTACTTCCACCACACCATTGCGCCCATTGTCATCCAGAACATTAGCTTCTAAAACAGGACGGGCGTTGTTTTTTAAGGCAATTCCCACCTCATTGCGTGTAATGCGATTGTTGTTAATAACGGGAGTCGCCGGGTTGGCCACAGTGATCGCTCGGCCTGTGGCTTCAAAATAGTTGCCTCGCACAAGGGCACGACTATTTCCCTGAATGCTTAAACCGTACTGGTTACGGTTGAAATAGCTGTTTTCAATGACAGGATCACCATGGGTAATCTGAATGCCCGCAACAGCGTTAGCAACAAGCGCGACTCTACGCAGAATGGGTGAGCCCGCTGAAATCCACACACCGTTTCCCTTAGCGTTAGAGATGGCGACATTGGCAAGACCGGATCGATCAGCCGTCAATATAGTTGCATTTTGAGTGCCGTTGCCATCATGGAAATCTCCTCCACCCGTAATAATTGTGTTTCGGGTTTGGCCTGCATTTCCCTGAATCGTAATACCTGGTCGTAAACGCAACGGAAATTGTTCCCCCGACTCTTGGCTGTAGTGCCCCGGTGCTAGCAAGATCACCGTGCTGGTGTTGGTGGGAGCCATCCGTAAGGCTTGGGTAATCGTTTTATAGGGTTGTTCGGCACTGCCAGAACCTTGCACATCAATGCCTGTGGTTGCATTGATGTGCAAGACACCATAGCTTTGAGAGGCTTGACTCATGCTGATGGTATTTTGTGCAGTCGATCCATGTTGAGCTTGTGCTCTCGCTGGAAGAGTCGTCATGAGGGTGGCCACGCTTAGCAGCACTACCCTGTCCAGCAGGTGTTGTTTTATGCGTTTTGTTGCGTTCATCGTCGAATCCACTACCGTGACTGCCCGGAGAATTTATTTCTCCCGGCTATTTGCGATGACGCTCTGCCCACCATCCCAAATCTATGGTTAGTACTGCAAAATGTGCGGTGGGTGCGTGAGGCAGGATGTCGTTAATGCCTAGATTGTTTATGTCTAGCGATTTTGATGGGGGGGTGAAAAAATGTCAACCCCCTTGTGACAGATTTCTTGGATTTTCTATGCCTGGCCACCACAAAAACTCAGATTAGTTTACGCTGATAACGAATTTACAGCTGATACGATGGGAAGGCTTTGCCTTCATGCTGATCTTGTCTATGCACTCTGAGCCAATTGCTGCAAAACAGTCTCAGAAAGTACTGTATCGAATTCTAGATGCCAACCTAGACCGGGCTCGCGAAGGCCTCCGCATTATTGAAGAATGGTGCCGGTTTGGGTTGAATGATGCCACTTTGACAGAACAAATTAAATACCTGCGTCAGACCCTGGGCGGTTGGCACAGCGATGATATTCGTCAAAGTCGCGACACCCCAGGAGACCTGGGTACGGCCCTGAGCCATCCCCAAGAAGAACAGCGAGATACTTTGCAAACAGTGGTACAGGTCAACTGCTGTCGCGTTCAAGAGGCACTGCGAGTGCTAGAAGAGTATGGCAAGCTCCATGCGAGTGAAATGGCCACGGGTGCCAAGCAGATGCGCTATCAGCTGTACACGTTAGAAAGTAAGCTGCTGGGCCATAATGTGCGGCAGCTTCTGGCCAAAGCGCGCACGTATCTCGTGACATCTCCCCATGATCATTTACTAGATGTTGTGGAGTCGGCTTTGAAGGGGGGGATTGATATTGTTCAATATCGTGAAAAGCAAGCTGATGATGACGTGCGATTGGAGTTGGCCAGCAAGATCAAAGCCCTTTGTCATCAATATGACTCGTTGTTTATTGTGAATGACCGAGTGGATATTGCCGCAGCTGTCGGGGCAGATGGCGTGCATCTGGGGCAACAAGATTTACCAATGGCAGCAGCGCGTCGCATTCTGGGACCATTGCCCATTGTGGGTCGCTCCACCACAAACTCTGTAGAGATGGCTAGAGCCATTGACGAAGGCGCTGACTACATTGGCGTTGGGCCAGTCTATGCCACACCTACGAAACCTGGAAAAGCTGCGGCTGGTTATGACTACATTCGCTACGCTGTAGAGAATGCGCCGATGCCCTGGTTTGCTATCGGTGGCATTGATCTAACCAATGTGGCCTTAGTGCGAGACGCTGGTGCACCCGGTGTCGCCATTGTGCGGGCTATTATGCAAGCTGATGACCCGCTCCAGATAACTCGTTCCTTTAACCAGCACTTTGAGTAATAGATTCCTTTTCCCTTTCTTATGAACACTAGCTCTGAAGCAACCAGCATTATGCTCCAAGTCAATGGTGAATCGCAATCCTGTGCTGAGGGGACGACGTTACCTCAGTTGCTGATTCAGCTGGCTATGGATCCACGTTTGGTCGCTGTGGAATATAACGGTGAGATTTTGCATCGTCAGTTTTGGGAAACGACTGTGATGCAAACTAATGACCGCTTAGAGGTGGTGACCATTGTTGGCGGCGGCTGATTGTTCACCAGTCTTCGTTAATCAGTGTTAAGAATTGTCGAAGCTTGTGTGTAGTCGGTCGATCACGCAGGGGCGGTAATCCCACCTCTTTTGACTCACTATATGGTCTAACTAAAAACGTTAAAGTAAAGAGGGCTACACCTTGGTGGGTTTCCCCGCCTGAGTAGAGCCTTAGTAGACCTGTCTCAGCGTTTTTCTATACCCTGCATCATGAGTCGATTTAAGCTAACCCGATTTACGTCTTGGTTACGCCCACTGCTCAAGCCATTCTTGGTTTGTTTCCTGGCATTGGTTCTAGTGTTCTCTCAGGCTGATAGCGCTTTAGCTGCCCGTGCTGGTGGGCGCATTGGTGGCGGCAGTTTTCGGGCTCGCCCATCCTATGGTCGGACGTATTCGTCGCCCCGTAGCTATCAAGGTCCGTCTCGTGGTTACTATCCTGGCGGCGGGTTTGGCTTTGGTTTTCCACTGGTGATGCCGCTGTTTGGTTTTGGTGGCGGTGGCCTATTTAGCTTGCTCATCTTTTTTGCGATCGCATCCTTCCTTGTCCGCAGCTTCCGCTCCACTGGCTTTGGCGAAGGAGAGACTTACACGCCTAATCCAACGGTTTCTGTCGCTCGTTTACAGGTGGGATTACTGGCCAAGGCTCGCCACCTTCAGGACGACCTTAACCGCTTAGCCACCTCCTCAGACACCAGCTCATCGGCTGGGCTGAGCAAAGTACTACAAGAAAGTACGCTGTCGCTGCTACGTCATCCCGAATACTGGGCCTATGCAGATACTGAAACCGTCCAAACCAAGCTAACGTCTGCTGAGGTGGAATTTAATCGCTTGGCACTGATGGAGCGAAGTAAGTTCAGCCACGAAGCAGTTTCTAACGTTAATAATCAAATCTCCGGTAGTAATAGCGCTACGCTGCCCGATGCTGACGGCAATTTACAGAGTGGTGAATACATTATTGCCACCGTGATTGTTGCTGCCCAAGGCAAGTTGACGCTGCCTAACGTGAATTCCGAGCAAGACCTGCACAAAGCCTTAAACCAAGTTGGGGCGATTCCGAGTGATGAACTCATGGCGGTTGAGGTATTGTGGACACCCCAGTCCAGTGGTGAAACCTTAACGAATGATGAGGTTATTGCCCAATATCCGAATTTGAAGTTGGTTTAGGACCGCAACTTCTCAGTTGTAGCGCCAGTTATTAGAGATGCTTAAACGGGAGCCCACAAGATGGGCTCCCGTTTTTTATTGGGCCCCTTTTTATTTGGTTACTTATGCGAAATCCTGACTGATAGCGCCCGATATCGAAGGGCATCCACAAGGGAGTGCCCCTACAGGATTGTCCATTTTGAAGCGGTTAATGAATTCGGATTTCGTATGAGGCCCTGCATACTTGAAATTTTGTTTTGACGATTGCCTTGATGTCCTATTGTTTTGACAAATGTTTTTCACTTTCGAGCCTATCTAAGTACAGATCCGGGTATAGTGGTTCCGGCTTGAGGGGCCGACCCGGTAGCCGAAAATGAACTAATGTGCTTAACTTTTGAACAATCTCCCTTGCGCCTGTTTTTTAGAAGGTTCCCATGCTTGTTCTGCTTACCCGTGTTTTACTTTGGGCCACTCTTGGACTCTTAGTTTGGTACATTCTGACTAAAATCATTCCAAAACAGTACCTGACTTGGTTTGGCGGAGTAATTGTTCTGATTCTGATTGTTGCCTCCTTTGCAGATCCCAATGATGAAACAATTGGAACTATTTGGCGGCTGCTCTCATTGCCATTGACGCCTCTCGGGGCAACAATTTTGCTGTTGGGATCAGCAATCAGTGACGGTGTGGGAAAAGTAAAAGGACAGCAGGTGGCAGCGGCGTTGGCTATTTTGGTCATTACCAGCCTACCGATTTTTAGTCGCTTCATCGTTGCCCGCTCAGAGCTAGAAGTGCAGCAGGCATTTGCTGCAAGAGCGGCCCAGTGTGCTGAGGTTTGTCCTGCCGGTTTAGAAGGACCGCGATTAGACCGGACAGGGGCGATTGTGGTGCTGGGTAATGATGCTGGAGATTCGCAAGGAGCCGTTGCCTTTCAAAGTGCGAGTGATCAAGCGTATAACTCAACACTGGTACCCCGCTTAATTTATGCATCTCAACTTTATAATGATGCTCGTCAAGCAGGTGCCGATCCGTTTGTAATTGTGACCGCTGACCCCGGTGGAAGTGGTGAAGCGAGTCAGGTCAAGCGCCAGAATATTAGAACGGTTCTGGTTAATAATGGAGTGCCTGGAGAAAATATTCGTTTTGAGTCCACTGGTTTGAACGTCCATGGCACGGCTGATAGGGTAGATCGATTTTTGCGTAATCAGCAGGTACTACCGGCGAGAAATAATCGCAATGAGCCGACCGATCCACGGATTATGCTGGTGGCTCCAGCCATGACTATGACACGCTCGGCATTGACCTTTGAGAATATGGATATGCAGGTCATTGCTAAGCCAACAGATTTTTACTCAGTCAATACATGGTCCGGGAATGATACGTTTTCCCGATTGCCTGACATCATTCCTAATGTAGATGCCCTACAGCTAACATCCCGTTATTGGGATGAAGTGCTGACATCCACCTACTATTTTCTACGAGGTTGGCTCCCTGACTTTGACTTTGGTTGGGACTCTAATATCGAACTCTAACATTAGCCATCACTGCAGCCATCACTGCTTAGAGTCATCACCGCTCAGCTTGTACTAAAAGGCAAGCTGGGCTTTAGGGTACTACGATAGTGAAGCAGCGATGGCTGCAGAAGCGTTTCGAGTACTTTTATGGCAAAGTCTAGGCTGCAGTATCTAACCAGCTATCTTCAACCGCATCGTCGACACCTTTTCATGGGTATTTCAACCCTCTTGGTGGTTAATATCCTGAGCGTATGGATTCCCTTAATTATTGGTGATGCAGTTGAGCGACTCAAAATTGCCTTTAGCCAGGGCACTATTTTGCGCTATGTGCTGTTGATTTTGGTATTAGCCACGGTCATGTGGGTAATACGTATGGCGTCACGAGTGCTGATCTTTGGTGTGGGGCGTAAGGTTGAGTTCGATCTTAAACAGCGCATTTTTGAGCATTTGCTGTCGTTAGAGCCTGCCTACTTTGCAGAAAATACCATTGGTGATCTGATCAACAGAGCCACCAGCGACGTGGATAATATTCGCCGGTTATTAGGGTTTGCCGTACTTAGCTTGGCGAATATCCTATTTGCTTATAGCTTTACTGTGCCAGCGATGCTGCGTATCAGTGTGCGTTTAACGTTGGTGGCGTTGGCTATTTATCCGGTCATGATGCTATTGGTGGGCTCCTTTAGCAATCGTCTGCGGCAAGAACAGTTGGATGTTCAACAGTCACTGTCTGACCTGAGCACCCTGATTCAAGAGGATATGAGTGGCATTGGATTGATCAAAATCTATGCTCAGGAGACAAACGAGCAACAAGCGTTTGCTCAGCGTAATGATGAAGTACTGGAGGCTAATTTATCCCTAGCTCGTACCCGTAATACTCTCTTTCCGTTGCTGGGAGGTTTAGCTAGCCTAAGTTTGGCCATTATTTTGGCGGTGGGGGCTCGCAGCATTGCTGCAGGCACGTTGGCTGTAGGCGATTTTGTCACCCTTTTGCTTTACGTCAATAACCTGGTTTTTCCAACCGCTCTGCTCGGATTTACGATTACGTCCTATCAACGGGGTGAGGTTAGTGTTGACCGCATTGAGGCAATTTTTGCGGCTCAGCCGAGGGTGGCGAGTGTTGCCAAGGCATCATCTTTGCCTGTGAGTGAAGTATCTGGCCGATTACAGGCTCAAGGGTTGACTTATGCATATCCTGGCACTGATACGCCAGCGATTCAGGATATTTCGTTTTCTATCGAGCCTGGGGAGACCGTTGCTTTAGTGGGCCCCATTGGTTCGGGTAAATCTACACTGGCCAAAACCCTACCCCGGATTTTAGAAATTCCGGAAGGGCATCTGTTTATAGATGATTACGATGTTACCCAGGTAGCTCTGCCAGATCTGCGACGGGCAATTGCTTTTGTTCCCCAAGACAGTTTTTTATTCAGTACCAAAATTAAAAATAACTTGCGCTATGGGGTGCCGTTGGCAGAAATGCCTGAGATTGAGCAAGCGGCAAAACTCGCTCAGATTCGGAACGAGATTGCCAATTTCCCTAACCAATATGACACCGTTGTGGGTGAGCGCGGGATTACGTTGTCTGGAGGTCAGCGACAGCGAACGGCGTTGGGAAGAGCACTGCTGGTGGATGCTCCTATTTTGGTACTTGATGATGCCTTGTCTAGTGTTGACAACCAAACGGCAACTCAAATTTTAGATAATTTATCCCACGGTACCCAGCGCAAGACGGTGATTTTTATTACTCACCAGATGTCAGCTGCGGCAAATTGCGATCGCATTATCGTAATGGATCAAGGTCGCATCGTTCAGACAGGCAGCCACGATAGTTTAGTCCGGCGTTCTGGTTTATATCAGCAACTTTGGAATCAGCACAAACTTAAAGAAGTGCTCCAATAGTGCTTATAAAACCCATGGATGTTTAGCTACAGCTAAACATCCATGGGTGCAAAATTGAATTACTACTTGCCATTATCCAACTCATTCAAACTGAGGCTAATTCAGGCTTCATTAGCTAATTGCGCCGGGCAGTGCAAAGATCGGCAAATACATAGCCACCAAGATTGAACCAACCATACCCCCCAAGAAAATAATCATAATGGGTTCCATAATGCTGGTTAAGGCTTTAACGGCTTGTTCAACCTCATCCTCATAAAAGTCTGCGACTTTCATCAGCATTTGGTCCAATTCACCTGTTTCCTCACCAATGCTAATCATCTGAATGGCCATAACAGGAAAGACTTGGTGTCTTTGTAAAGCCAGGCTGATCATGCCCCCTGTCTGAATCTCTGAACGAGCCTCTTCAATTGCATTGGCAATCACCTGGTTGCCAGAGGTATCTCGAACAATTTCTAAGGCTGTCAAAATGGGAACACCTGAGCGCGAAAGTGAGCCAAATGTGCGGCAGAATCTTGCAGTTGCTGACTTTTGCACTAAATCACCAAATAGAGGCAGCTTCAAGAACAGACGATCCATTGTTTCCCGGCCAGCGCGAGTTTTGTAGTACTGTCTGTACGCAATTCCAGCAATTACTAGGGCTGCAATCGTTAACAAAACCAGGAGAGGATTACGCAGAAATCGGCTTATGTTGATCATAAACTGCGTAAAAGCTGGCAGCTCTGCCCCAAGTTCAATAAAGATCTCTTCAAAGATGGGCAATAGGAAGACCGTCATACCAATAAAAATGGTGACCGCTAGAACCCCTACCGTTACTGGATAAGCCATAGCAGACTTAATCTGGTTCTGTAAGCGATTTAGATCCTCCAAAAGCTTTGCCAGACGATTGAGAACCTCATCCAGCACACCACCGACCTCTCCTGCCTGAACCATGCTCACATAGAGCAGATCAAAGCTAGCTGGATGCTTGCGCATTGAGTCCGATAAGTTGTTTCCCTGTTGGACATCAGAGTTGATCTCCAGCAGGGCTTTCTTTAACTTGGGGTTAGGGCATTGCTCACCCAAAATTCCAATGCCTCTGACTAGGCCAACCCCGGCATTGACTAGCGCCGCAAACTGACGCGAAAAAACAGCCTTATCCTTAACCGAAACCTGAACTAGAGAGGTTTTCATATCCTCCCAATTTAAATTCAAGCCTCGATCTTGCTTAATGCTCTGAATATAAACTCCACGCTCCTTAAGCATGGTGCGAGCTTCACCAGGCGAATCAGCAACAACCTTCTCACGTCGTGTACGACCTGTGGTGTCTCGACCTGTAGCAACATAGGTAGGCATGGATTTTACCTCTGCAAATTTTAGGCTTATAAGTTATGGAAGGCTTTATACAGCGTTGCCCGATTTTTAGGCAACCCCCAACGGTAACTAGTAAGGAGTTTGTAAATCAGACATCAACCTTTAACTAACGGCGTGCACCAGTAGCAGAACGACCACGCTGTTGATTCCTGGGAGTACCGGTACCACTAGTGGTACCGGCACCACCTGCATTGATCAAGCGTTGTAATTCGTCAGCTCGGGACGATTTGCCTATGGCACTTTCAAAGCTAATCGTGCCAGCTTTATGCAGATCAGCTAAAACCATCTCTAAAGTCTGCATGCCCAGCTTACCGCCAGTTTGAATAGCACCATAAATTTGAGCGGTTTTACCTTCTCGGATCAAGTTAGAAATCGCTGGGGTGACCACCATAATCTCTTGAGCCATTACACGACCAAACTCACCAGGTTTGGGATTTGCTTTAGGCACAAGGGTCTGACTGAGAACGGCAACCAGAGAATTAGAAAGCTGTACGCGTACTTGCTGTTGCTGTCCCGGTGGAAACACATCAATCATTCGATCTACAGTTTGCGCCGCAGAACTTGTGTGTAAGGTACCAAAAACAAGGTGCCCTGTTTCTGCCGCTGAAATTGCCAGGGAGATAGTCTCTAAATCCCGCATCTCACCCACCAGAATGACATCAGGATCTTCCCGTAGCGCTGCCCTAAGTGCGTTGGCAAAACTCTTAGTATCTTCACCAATCTGGCGTTGATGAATCAAACTCTTAATGGGCTCATAGATAAATTCAATCGGGTCCTCGACTGTCAGAATATGCTCAGCCCTGGAATGATTAATATCATTGATCATCGAAGCCAATGTGGTCGACTTGCCCGACCCCGTTGGCCCAGTTACCAAAATCAACCCCCGAGGCTTTCGAGCTAGCTCAATTACGATATTGGGGAGACCTAGTAAATCAGCACTTGGAATTTTAGAACTCAGCGCTCTTAAACAGGCTGCATAGGTGCCTCTGTCCTTATAAACATTGACACGAAAACGCGCTAAGCCCTTAACACCGTAGGAACAGTCTAGCTCCCAAGTCTGCTCTAGGTGTTTCCGTTGGGTATTATTGAGCATGCTGAAAATCAGTCGTTGACACTGTTCAGGTGTTAGCGGTGGATGTTCAGTCGGGGTGAGGTGACCACTAACCCGAATGTATGGGGGCAAACCTGCTGAAAGGTGGAGGTCAGATCCGCCTCGCTCAACCACCTCTTCCATTAAGTCTTCGATCATCATTTCCATAGGGCCACCTCAGGTAGATATCTACAAAATCGTTATAAGCAGAGAAATTAAGGAAATAGAGAAGCTGGTTCAGCAGAGCTCAACATAAGTAATGGAGATGATTGTACCCATTCCAACCTTATGAATTACATCTAGTTAGCTTAGTTAACTAGTTTGGAAGCGCGTTGTTAGACAATAGGGACAATCTAACCAGTCGTGGTGTAGTTCGGCACCACAGGTGGAACAGCTTAAAACACTCTTACGTCTGGCCTTGAGCTCGGCCTCCAAGCCTGTATCGGTGAATGTCACGCGTTCTACTTCTTCTAATGTTGTGTAGCCTTGCTCCACAAGATTAAGACTGTAAGACAGCAAGGTTTGCATTCCTTCTTCGACGGCAGCCTCCTTAATATGTTCTGCAGGCGCCCCATCAGAAATCATTTTCTGCAAGCCTTCGGTTATACGCATAACCTCGTACACACCAACTCGGCCCTTATAGCCTGACCCCTGACAAGTTTGGCAAAGCGCGCCGGTATTGTTAGCCGTTTCAGCTTGGTCTGGAGAAACCGTATTGGCTCGATAAAACTTAATGTCACCGCTAGAAGAACTAAGGCCAAAGCGGGCCAGCTCTTCACTGCTGGGGGTATAGGCTATTCTGCAATCGGTGCATACTCGCCGTACCAGACGCTGTGCCAGCACACCCACTAATGAACTGGATACTTGGAAAGCTTCCACCTCCATTTCATTTAGACGGGAAATGGCACCTGCTGCATCGTTGGTATGCAAGGTCGTTAATACAAGGTGGCCGGTTAGTGCTGCTTCAATGGCTGTTTTAGCTGTTTCGGTATCACGGGTTTCACCGACCAGAATTACATCGGGGTCTTGCCGTAGAAATGCCCGCAAAAGCAGTGGAAAGTCAATGCCTTTTTCACGAATGACTTGTACCTGAGTAATGCCCGGTAGAGCATATTCAATTGGATCTTCCGCAGTACTTATATTGATGCTGGGATCATTCCGTTCTGCCAGGACTGAATAAAGGGTCGTCGTCTTACCTGAACCTGTGGGTCCCGTTACTAGAATCAAACCGTAGGGGGAATTGGTCATCTCCCGAACGATGCTCAGAGTCTCATCATCCGTGATCAGCTTATCCAAACCAAGCTGGGTATTGGTATTATCTAGAATTCGTAAAACGACTTTCTCACCATAGCGGCTAGGAATAGTGCTAACCCGAAAGTCAACTTTACGTCCTTGGAATACTCGCCGAATCCGACCATCCTGGGGAATACGTCGCTCTGCAATATCTAGCTCAGAAATGATTTTTACACGGGCTGTAACCGCTGGGATAATCTTTTTAGGAAATTTTTGAAAGGCCTGACGTAGAACCCCATCACGGCGAAACCGAATACGTAAAAAGTCTTCCTGCGGCTCGACGTGAATATCAGAAGCCCCTTCTTGGAGAGCCTTAACTAATATTTTATTAACTAATGCAATAACAGGAGCTGCACCTGCATCCTGAACTGCTGTGCTTAAATCAGCTTCTTCATCCAGGGCATCTTCAAGTCCGGCATCATCAAGGTCTAAATCCTCTAAATTTGAGTTAACATCTACAGCCTGTTCAAAATCTCGTTGCTTTTCCTTGGCAACTTGATCATCTAAATATGCCGAAATCATCCGTTGATAGTCTTCAACGGTGATAACCATGCGGCGTAACTTTAGATTTTTCGGGCGTAAGATGCGATTGAGATCATCCTGAGCCTCTAAATTCTCTGGATCCACCATTGCCACAAGTACCGTGGAAATATCATCTTGGGTGGTTTGAGAAAGCGGTAGTAAACGATGGCGGCGACAGATATCAACGGGAATTAAACTGTCAATTAAATTGCCAACTTTTGTATCAGATACACTTTCAAGCTCTGGATCTAGTGACTCTACCCCGTAGAGGATCTTGAGTTCGAATAGCTGCTGTTTCTTATACTGTCGTAGGAGTTCTGGACTCAGCTGCTGACCAGTCAGTGACTCTAATACATCAGTTAACGAGCGTCCTGACTTTCGACTTTCAACCAATGCCTGTTGCATTTGGTCAGTATCAACGTAACCCGCTTGAATTAGCTGGTTGCTAAATGGTGAAAAGCTTCTTTGTAGAACAAGCGCTTTCCGAGATGATGATGAGGAATTGGTCATAGTCGCCGCAGAAAATCCTTACAGAAGGTTGCCCACAAAACGCTTTTCTGTAGACAGCTACAATCGGGGGCTTTATCCTGTAAATGCAGGATGCTCCCAAACGTTGCAGCGTATCGTACAACGCTGCTTCATTTTCCGATAATAGCTTGAACAATAGCATCCAGCTAGCCGCAATACTGGCATTGTGAGTTGAAAATGAATAGGGCAATCGAAAATATATGTGATGCCTGTCCTAATTTTATGTAGTCATTACGTTGCAAAATGCACTATTGTGATACGTCTAAGGTGATTGTATAGAGACTACAGACCAGGGTGGTGATGGGCTTTCTAGGCTAGAAACGTGGTTTTTGATCTGGATCCTTACATAAACGGGTTCTTAGCGTGGCGCAACTCGCTTAGAATATCAGCGTCTAAGGCAATGGTTACCCCCCCTATGTTCTGTTATTGATGAGGTTAAACGATGGTAGAGGACGTTAATCCGGCAGAAAACGTTAATCCAGCGGAAAGTAATTCTATGGAAGAGGATGAAGCCTCTGATGTGCTCCATGAGGTGGATGAAAATATTGAAGAGCTTAAGGTGGAAGACGCCGATATAGATATAGATTTTGAGAATGAGTTGCCTGAGGTTGCCTCCAATGATGTAGCGGCTAAGGGGGCGGAGGCTTCTCCAGATGATTTGGCTGCTATCTCTAATTTGGAAGAACAAGTAGCACAGCTAAAAGTGCAATTGGAGGATAGGAGTAGCCAATATTTAAGGCTGACAGCTGATTTTGAAAACTTTCGTAAGCGTACGAGTCGTGAGAAAGAAGATCTTGAACTTCAAATCAAGTGCAATACCATTGGCAATATGTTAGAGGTTGTGGATAACTTTGAGCGGGCTCGGGCTCAAATTAAGCCTCAAAATGATGGTGAAATGGCTGTTCATAAGAGCTATCAGAGTGTTTATAAGCAACTGGTTGAAGCTCTTAAGCGTATCGGTGTGGCTCCAATGCGCGCAGAGGGTAAAGAATTTGACCCTAATCTACATGAAGCTGTAATGCGTGAACCGACAGATGAGCATGCTGAAGGTACAGTTATTGAAGAATTAGTAAGGGGATATGTTTTAGGAGAGCGAGTTTTGCGTCATGCCATGGTCAAAGTTGCTACTCCTATAGAGGAATAACTCCGAACTCTATTGAAGGTAAAAAATACTTGCTCAAAACATAGCTGAGCTAGTTATGAAAGCTAGCTCGGTTATGAAGCTTTCTTGAATATCAAGGTGCTTTATTAGAGTTTATGGTTTTGGGTATTGTATTTATATTGGAGAGTAACTCAAGCACGTTTTCCAAATGTGCTCATTGCAGATACTTTCTGTGGTTGAGAGTTATCAACAGGGTGTAACCATATAGCAATTTTTTACTTAAAGCATATATCTATATCGGTTAGTCCATACGGCTAATGCTTGCTATAAGTTCAGTGCATCCTTTGAATGGTTTTTGCCAATTCTTATTCTTAGAGCAATATGGATTTACTGTGCAAGCTAATGTTGGTTGGTTGATGGACGTCTATTTCTAAAAAGTTGTGTGATTTTCTGGAGTAAGCAGGCTCTCAGATGGGTAAAGTTATTGGCATTGATTTAGGAACTACAAATAGCTGTGTTGCTGTTCTAGAAGGTGGCAAGCCTGAGGTGATTACTAACACCGAGGGTGGGCGGACTATGCCGAGCATTGTTGGATTTGCCAAGAATGGAGAACGGTTGGTTGGCCAGCTAGCGAAGCGTCAGGCCGTTACGAACGCAGAAAATACTGTTTACAGTATTAAGCGCTTCATTGGGCGTCGTTGGGAAGATACGTCCAGTGAGAGATCCCGAGTGCCTTATACGTGTGTACGCGGAAAAGATGACACGGTGGATGTTTTAATTCGCGGCAGGGCTTACACTCCACAAGAAGTGTCTGCCATGACTCTACAGAAGCTGAAGCAGGATGCAGAAGCCTATCTTGGTGAGGAGGTGACTCAGGCTGTTATTACAGTACCTGCTTACTTTACCGATGCCCAGCGCCAAGCAACCAAGGATGCTGGAAAGATCGCTGGACTAGAAGTGTTGCGTATTATCAACGAGCCAACGGCCGCTGCCTTATCCTATGGTCTTGACAAGTTAGATCAGGATCAGACTGTTTTGGTGTTTGACCTGGGCGGTGGCACATTTGATGTTTCCATTCTGCAGCTCGGAGACGGCGTTTTCGAAGTGAAAGCCACGTCTGGTAATAATCATCTTGGTGGTGACGATTTTGATAATAGTATCGTCACCGCTCTGTTAGATCAGTTTCGTGAGCAGGAAGGTATGGATCTATCAACGGATCGTATGGCTCTACAGCGTATCCGTGAAGCGTCAGAGAAAGCCAAGATTGAGCTTTCGACCCGGGCTACAACATCTATTAATTTGCCTTTTATTGCAGCAGATGAAGCTGGACCTAAACATCTGGAGTCTGAGCTGTCCCGTACTAAGTTTGAAGAGTTGGCAAAGCCGCTGGTTGCAGCAACATTAGAACCTGTAGGGCAGGCTCTGAAAGACGCTGAGCTAACGCCAGATGACATTGATCGGATTCTACTAGTAGGTGGCTCTACAAGGATTCCAGCTGTTCAAAAGGCTATCACTGACTACTTTAACGGCAAGACACCTGATCGCTCTGTGAATCCAGATGAAGCAGTGGCCTTAGGCGCGTCTATTCAGGCAGGTGTGCTAGGGGGTGAGGTCAAGGACTTATTGCTATTGGACGTAACTCCCCTATCGCTAGGGATTGAAACCTTAGGTGAGGTGTTTACGAAAGTAATTGAGCGAAATACTACCATCCCAACTAGTAAGTCGCAGACTTTTTCAACGGCAACGGATGGTCAAACGTCGGTGGAAGTCCATGCTTTGCAAGGTGAGCGGGCGATGGCTCGGGATAATAAGAGTCTTGGCCGATTTGAGCTGACAGGTATTCCACCTGCACCTAGGGGGATACCTCAAATTGAAGTTTCCTTTGAAATTGACGCTGACGGTATTCTGCAAGTAGCTGCTAAGGATAAAGGCACTGGTCGGGCGCAGAGCATTCGTATTACTAACACAGGCGGTCTAACGTCTAGTGAAATTGATAAGATGCGTGAGGAGGCTGAAGCCTATGCGGACGAAGATGCTCGTCGGAAGATCGTTGCTGAAATGAAGAATAAGGCTGACACCCTCTTCTATAGCTATGAGTCGACGATGCGGGAGAATGCTGAGTGGATCAGTGAAGAGCGTAAAGCTCAAGCTCAGGAGTCTGAGGTTGCATTGCGGGCTGCCCTGCATAATAAGGACATTACGCCTGAAGAACTTCAATCAGCACTAGATGCATTGCAACAAACTATTTTTGCAATCGGTGCTGAGATGTATCGCCAGGTGAATGAAGATAACTATGACATTGCGATGGATGAGACAACTCCAGATATGTCCACATCTGAGCCTGTTGAGCCAATTGGTGCCGAAGCAACTCCAGTAGAAGAACCTGCGTCAGTAGACACTCCTGAAGCTATAGATCTGTTGGCTGATGATCCGGAGTTTGATTTGGATGCAACTATTACGGCGGATTACGAAGCGATTGAATAGTAACCGAATGATTAGAGTACGGGAATTGCGAATCAGTAATGTGCCGTGCTTACGTAGAATAGTTGGATAGGTTTCCAGTTGTCGTTGTTAAGCTAGCATTCTATGGCTCATGATTACTATGAGGTGCTCGGTGTTTCCCGGGGGGCCGATCAGGATGAAGTAAAGCGCGCTTATCGGCGGCTGGCACGTAAGTATCACCCTGATGTCAATAAAGATCCGGGTGCAGAAGACAAATTCAAAGAGATCAATCGAGCGTACGAGGTTTTATCTGAACCGGAAATTAGAGCTCGGTATGATCGCTTTGGCGAAGCTGGTGTGGGTGGTGCTGCGGCTGGTGGTGGCGCAGGCTTTCAAGATTTTTCTGATATGGGTGGTTTCGCCGATATCTTTGAAAGCTTCTTTAGCGGATTTTCTGGTGGTCCCAGTCAGGCTAAGCGACGTGGTCCTATGCGTGGGGACGATCTACGTCTCGATCTGAAATTAGACTTCACTGAGGCTATTTTTGGCGGTGAAAAAGAGATCAAAATTAGCCATTTAGAAAACTGTATGACCTGTAAGGGGTCTGGTGCAAAACCAGGTACTCGTCCTCGGACTTGTTCCACGTGTAGTGGTTCAGGGCAGGTGCGTCGAGCTACTCGCACACCCTTTGGTAGTTTTACCCAGGTTTCAGCTTGCCCTACCTGTAATGGCACAGGTGAAGTTGTCGAAGATCGCTGCGAAGTTTGTGGCGGTGCAGGGCGTAAGCAGGAAACTAAGAAGCTTAAAATTACAATTCCTGCTGGCGTAGATAATGGCACGCGGTTGAGGGTTTCCAACGAAGGGGATGCGGGGATGCGGGGTGGCCCACCGGGTGACTTGTATGTATACCTGTTTGTCAAAGAACACAGCAAGTTTAAGCGTGATGGCATCAATGTGCTTTCGGATCTCAAGGTGAGTTATTTGCAGGCTATCTTAGGCTGTGATTTGAAGGTGGATACTGTTGATGGGCCAGTGGATGTGCATGTGCCACCAGGGACCCAGCCCAACACAGTTGTGACGATGGAAAATCGTGGTGTGCCTAAGTTGGGTAATCCAGTTAGTCGTGGTAATCATTTGCTAACTGTTCTAGTGGATATTCCTACTCGGATTAAGACTGAAGAACGTGAACTTCTGGCTAAATTAGCTGAAGTGCGAGGTGATTCAGTCTCTAAGAAGGGGCTGGAAGGTTTTTTAGGTGGTCTGTTTAAGGGCTAGGCTTGGGACGCCGACGATTAAGATATTTCTTTTGTAGTATGACGGATGTTTTGAATCGACCTGATGAAACGTTGGATTTGCGTGGGACACCCTGTCCTCTGAATTTTGTGCGTACCAAGCTCAAGTTGCAACGAATGCCGCTTGGTGAACTTTTAGAAGTTTGGCTGGATGCTGGTGAACCTGTGGAGCAAGTCCCCGATAGCCTACGTTCAGAAGGGTTTCTGATTGAGGCATTGGAAGCAAGTCCAGAAGGTTACTTTGCACTTCAGGTGCGACGATCTGTGGTATGAGGGGAGCAACGGAGTACTTACCCTTATCGTCCATTGAAGGAACTGTAGTTGCCTGTCAGGCAAATTACTATCAAGTTAAGCTGTCTCTAGAAGATGCTGAACCTCACTATTTTTTGTGTACCCGCCGTGCTCGTTTGAAAAAACTTGGGCAACAGGTGGTGGTAGGCGATAGGGTTTTGGTGGAAGAGATGGATTGGCAGGATAAGCGAGGCGCGATCGCAACCATTCAAACGCGTACCAATTTGCTGGACCGTCCCCCTATTTCCAATGTTGACCAAATCCTTTTAGTGTTTGCCTTGGCCGAACCTGCCTTAGATCCTGCTCAGCTGAGTCGATTTTTAGTTAAAGCAGAATCCACGGGCATTCCCGTGACCCTTTGTCTCAATAAACGAGATCTGCTTTCTCAGGAGTCAATTGACCACTGGCAAACGCGCTTAAGTGATTGGGGCTATGAGCCTTTGCTAGTAAGCGTTCGAGAGGATAAAGCGCTACCTGTCGCTCTGATTGAGACCTTAAAGCATCGAGTTAGTGTTGTTGCTGGTCCTTCAGGTGTAGGAAAGTCGAGTCTTCTGAACCGTTTAGTGCCTGATGTGGATGCTCGCACCAATGCAGTTTCTGGCAAGCTGGGTAGAGGGCGGCACACCACGCGCCATGTGGAATTATTTGATTTGCCAACCGGTGGTTTGTTAGCTGATACCCCTGGTTTTAATCAACCTGATTTGACTTGTCCCGTTGAGACGTTGATGGCATGTTTCCCAGAAATCCGTCAGCGTGCGGGCCACTGTCAGTTTAATGACTGCCTCCATCGCGATGAGCCTGGCTGTAGTGTGCGCGGTGAGTGGGAGCGCTATGACTATTACCTGTCTTTACTCAATGAAGTACTGCACCATCAGCAGCAGTTGGATGATCGTCCCGCTGCTGAGGTGACTGAAAAAGTGAAGATGGGCAGCGATGGTCAGGTACAACACGAGCCGAAGCTAGAGGCTAAAAAATACCGTCGCACATCCCGTCGTCGTCATCATCAAGACTTGCAAGACATGTGCTACGACGTGATGGGAGCGAAGTCCATTGATGATTTCGATGATGCAGTGCTAGAGGAATATGGGTTTTGAGTTTTGGCGCATGAGGGGTATGGAGTAGAGAGTATGGAGTGGATATGGGGGCAGAGGCTGTTCTCCACGCTCCATTCCCTACTCCCCCAATGTTTTCCAAAAACTTGCTTCCAATTGCTGACTATTTTTACAAGAATTCCGGTACCACTGTAGCCGTAGTGTTTGTTTCTCTGCGGGAGTCAGTTGCCAAGGATGAGTAGAATGGCGGATGCGATCGCAAATACTCTGCAAACAGAGCGCGGCACTAACTGAGATATTAAAGCTTTCACTAAAGCCATACATTGGAATTTTGAGTAACCTATCGGCTTCAGCCATGGCAATCTCTGATAATCCATCCAACTCATTGCCAAAGAGTAAGGCGATGGACCGCTCGGTTGGCAACGCAGATAGCTCTAAAGCCTCTGTGTGTGGTGTCGTTGCTACGATGCAATAGCCTTTAGCTTTGAGGGTTGCAATGCAATTGCGTGTATTGTCCCGTTGTTTGGCGTAACGATGGGTCGTTAACCACTTCTGGCAACCTCTAGTGACATTGAGATTAACCTTAAAGCTCGTGGTTTGTTCGATGATATGTACATCTTGGATGCCAAAGTGATCGCAGTTACGCAATACAGCCCCAGCATTTTGGCTGGTGTGCAGATCCTCAAGCGCTACAGTGACATAGCGAGTGCGATAGGCTAAAACCGTTTCAATTTTGGCCCTTCGTTCCTCTGTCAAAAACTTTCCCAGATAATTAATGAGTTCCTCGGTAGTCTCATTACTCACTGGACGGTGGGCAGTGCTCATCTGTCCTTACCGATGCCACTCGGTTACACCACCAGGTTTGTCAATGAGAGTTATGCCCTGGGCGGTCAGGTCATTGCGAATTTTGTCGGCTAGAGCGAAGTCTTTTGCTTTTTTAGCAGCTAGTCTCTGCTCGATCAAATTGGCGATTTCCTCGTCACTGGGACCGTCCTGCTCAATAGGGTTATCCTCTGGGGTGGCCTCAATACCCAGGACCTGGGCAAGGCAAACTAGTGTGTGCCATTGCTGCCGTAGGCTGTCACTATCTGCATCAGCTTTGCCCTCATGGATCAAGAGATTACCTTGGCGGCGGAGTTCCTTGGCGAGTTCAAAGAGAACGGCTACCGCTTCAGGAGTATTGAAATCATCATCCATAGCGGCCTGAAAACGCTGTATGGCATTGCTCTCGTAATCGAGTTCCAAAGTATTTGTCTCGGCCCAATGCAACTGAGAGCCATGGTTAGCGCCAAATAGCAGGCCGTCTTTGAGCGTCTGCCAACTTTTGGTGGCGGATGCGATCGCATCCGCCGTGAAGTCCACTGGTTTACGATATTGAGCCTGGCAGAGAAAGAGGCGTAACGCCATGGGGTGCAGACCGTCATCTGAATCCAATAGCTGACGAATGGTGGTGAAATTGCCCAAAGACTTGGACATCTTTTCACCGTTCACATTCACCATGCCATTGTGCATCCAGTACTGGGAGAGAGGGTGACCTGTAGCCGCTTCTGACTGGGCGATTTCATTCTCATGGTGTGGAAAGGTGAGATCGCCTCCCCCCATGTGAATATCGATGGTGTCACCCATGCGATCTCGCACCATAGCTGAGCACTCAATGTGCCAACCAGGACGTCCTGGACCCCACGGTGATTCCCATGAAGGTTCTTCCGGTTTAGCCCCTTTCCATAGGGCAAAATCAAACGGATCTTGCTTTTTCGATTCGCCACCCGCTACTCGACCGCTGGCACCAGCTTGCATATCATCTAACTTACGACCCGAGAGCTTACCATAGCCATCAAACTTGCGTACTTTGTAATACACATCGCCCCCAGTGGCGTAGGCATACCCCTTGTTTTCTAATTCACCAATCAGGCGTTTAATGCCGTCGATGGTGTGAGTGGCGTAAGTATACTCATCGGCTTCCAATATGTTCAGCCGCGCCATATCTTCGTGGTAGGCCTGAATAAATCGTTTTGAAACGGCCTCCATGGTGGTGCCCTCTTGGCGGGCACGGTTCAAAATTTTATCGTCGATATCGGTAAAGTTTTGAACATAATGCACATCGTAGCCGCGCCATTGCAGATAGCGACGTACTGTATCCCAAACCACATAGCAACGAGCATGGCCCAGGTGGCAATAGTCATAAACCGTTACACCGCAGCAGTAAATCTTGGCCGTACCCGCTTCTAACGGCTGAAAGGGTTCCTTGCGGCGGGATAGGGTGTTGTAAAGGACTACGCTCATTAAACGGGTGAATATTACTGCTATGGCTCTCTAGCCTCATCATTTCCTATGGTAAGCCGGTTTGGTGCCGGAAGATATGGCGCAGAGCGTTAGCAAGAATTAGATTACGCTCATGGCTCAATCGGTGTCTGTCATAAATGGCTCACCAAAAAGGGGCGGTACAAAAAAGTACCGCCCCTCAGGTTCCAAGCTCAAGGTAATGGAATGAATCTAGAAGGTCACATTTGCAGCCTGAACAGTTTCAACCTGCTTCTTCTTGAGCACCAACATAATCTGAGTCACTGCTGCGGCTCCTAAAAAGGCTAGCAGTCCCTTAATGCGACCAGGACTTTGTAGAACAATCTCAGTGTCATGCTGACCAAAACCACCAACGTTGGGGTCATTGGTTAAAGCAGCACCCGTTTCAACAGTATCGCCCTTGGCAACAATTAGCTCTGGACCAGGTTGTAGGCTTTCGGTAACGGTTTCACCATCAGCGGTTTTGATAGTGACCTCAGTACCGTTGTCGCCCTTAACAACGTCTGTAATCACGCCACCCTTAGATGCGGTGTAAACCACATTATTAGTTGCTTGACCTGTGGGGTAAAGTTGACCACGACCACGGTTGCCACCAATGTGGATCTGATACTTACCAAAGCTAACGTTGTTATCAGTAGTTGGGTCAGGCGATAGAACAGGGAAAACAATTTCCTGATACTGCTCACCAGGGACAGGGCCAACTAGCAACCAGTTTGGATGCTCATCACTATAAGGCATGAAATAGGTGCTACCAACTTCTTCCTTAATCTCTTCCGGAATGCGATCTTCCGGAGCTAGTTGAAAACCGTCAGGCAGCATTAGAACTGCACCTACATTCAACCCACCTTTGCTACCATCGCCCAGTACTTGCTGAGAATCAAGGTCATAGGGTACCTTGACCACTGCCTTAAAGACAGTGTCAGGTAGTACAGCTTGAGGCACTTCAATCTCAGTCTTCTTCTGACCTAAATGGCAGTTGGCACAAACAATGCGGCCAGTTGCTTCACGAGGAGTTTCGTAGTTTTCCTGGGCCCAGAAAGGATAGGCGGCTGCTGATTGAGCATTGGTCAGTACCAGGCTTAGGGTTGCGATCGCAACTAAAGCACTAGAAGCGATTACCTTCAGCAGCTTATTGAACACGCTTAAAAAGTTAAATTCCATCCGTCGCACACTAGCAATCCAATTACGTAGAGAGAAATCAAATGAAACAGACAACCTAAGCCCACCAAGGAGCATCGCCTGTTCTAAAGTCGGTGTCGGTCCAAGGGCTTAGAGTTACCTTGTCATCATCTTTGGATACACTTGTGTTAGCCAGGGCCAAAGAAAGAGGTGCTGGGCCACGAACTACCTTACCAGTGGCATCATACTGAGAACCATGGCAAGGGCACTTAAACTTGTTCTCGCTAGCGTTCCAAGGAACAACGCAACCCAAGTGTGTGCACACGGCATTAACGGCGTAGCTGTCAAGAGTACCATCGTCAGTTACGACCAAATACGTTGGATCACCCTTTAAGCCTTGAACCAAAGAGCGGTCACCAGCACCGTGAGTCTCTAGATAACTGGTAGCCACCACATCGTTACCTAATTCATCCTTAGCAGTAACACCGCCACCGGCTGAGCCGCTGCTCGGAGGTAAAAAGTACTTAACAATGGGATAGAGAGCGCCCACAGCCGTACCAGTTGCTGCTCCAAAGGTGAGCAGATTCATAAATTGGCGACGCCCTAAATCAGGGACATCAGGGTTTCCAGAAGCTTGAGCCATAACTGTCAGACTATATATGCGAGTATGAATCCAAAGGCTGCATCGCCCAGTACAAATCTCTGTAACAAGTAACCACAAGTACATTTGCGGCTCATATCGTCACAGAAGTTTGCAAATTGCTATGAGTATTATTGCATTTAGCCGCCTCAGAAAAACTGTTCTTCCTAAGGCTCACTGGTTTCAATAGTTAGTAGGTGTCGCTTTTTAAGCTTGTTAAGCCATGGCAAAACCATGACTTAACAAGACTCAAACCCTCACCAGACAGTTGCTCCCTAGACCACACCTCATTTGCTAACTATCTGAGCCTATGATTTGAAAATCTGTATCTTATTTACTTCGCACAGAGGTGCGTTATCTGAAATCGTGTAAATAAATGTAAAATAGCGAGCAATTTAGCGACCTATGACCCCAGAAGACTTTCAAGAGCTACTCATCAATAAATGGGGCTATTCCTTTGACGTTCAAATCCGCAAGACGTCTACCAAGGTCTTTTTCCAAGTGATGTGGCGTTATCTAGAGCAGGTTTCTTTCCCCATGGATGAGGACGAGTATTTGGCCCATCTGAAAGATATTGTGCTGTATCTAGAAGCCATGGGGTGTTTGACTCAGGTGCAAACTGCAATTGAGCAAACGAATGAGCGTCCTAGATTGGGTAAAGCCGTTAGTATTCCTATCGATTTAGGAAGACGGGCTTCCGAGTGGCTGCTTGATTAGTGCATTTCTTTAAAGCAAGTTTCTGAGAGGCCCATTGAAATAATGCATATTTATACATTGGTGGGACTGTGATTATACCCAGCTAAATTCTTGATTTTTAGTTGTTATAGCACTACATCCAGGTCTCTAAAGCCTGTACGAACTTGGGCAGGAGTTAGTTAGGAATATTTAGGCAAGAGATGTACTAATGGCTGATCTGTCTGATAAAATCTGAACCAAATTGTATTCTGAAATACACAATCTGCAATATACAAATGTTGCTGAAATCTGGTGGTTCAAGCTACAGCTTTTGAAAACTAATTTGACTTTTTGTTAGTCATCTAAAACTTGCATAAAAGCAGGGTAAACGTGTGGCTTCAAAATTTTAAATCTGGCATTGATTACTCATGCAAATCAATTGCCTAAATAACAATTCCACATAAAAATGCACATGCTTATGCCACAAGCCATGATTTGATGACTTGAGTACGCTGAATTTCAGCATATTTCTGTCATTTCGTTCTAAGTGATAGACATTGAAGCGTTATGCTAAATAGCTATTACTGAGGTTAGAGACAGTTTTTCTAAGATGAGAAAAAACTCATAGATGTCTAATTCTCTACTGTTTGGCCACTTACTAAAAACTTGATGTTTTTACCGATATCAAAAACTTAGTGTGTGTGTCGAAGAAATATCTCACTTAGGGAAAAACAGAGCAAATTATTCTAAGACCGATGTTACGATTTGCATGAATTCGCTCAGTATGCTTTGAGGGCCTGCCGTGATCAGCTCTGCAACACTGCCTGCTAAACCCACTGTACCTAGCTTAGAAGACAACAGTCGCCTGAAGTTATTTTCAGGGTCATCGAATCCAGCCCTCTCAAGGGAGGTTGCTCGTTACCTGGGAATTGATTTGGGGCCGATGGTGCGTAAACAGTTTGCCGATGGTGAGCTGTATGTTCAAATCCAGGAATCCATCCGTGGATGTGATGTCTATCTGATTCAGCCAACCTGTCGACCGGTCAATGATCACTTGATGGAGTTGCTGATCATGATTGACGCTTGTCGGCGGGCGTCTGCTCGTCAGATTACAGCGGTGATTCCGTATTATGGTTACGCTCGCGCGGACCGCAAAACTGCCGGTCGAGAATCGATTACCGCTAAATTAGTTGCCAACTTAATTACCCAAGCTGGTGCTAATCGAGTTTTGGCAATGGACTTACATTCATCCCAAATTCAGGGCTACTTTGACATTCCTTGTGATCATATCTATGGGGCTCCAGTACTGGTTGATTACTTGGCGAGCAAATGCCTGACTGATTTAGTGGTGGTATCCCCTGACGTAGGGGGGGTGGCACGGGCACGAGCTATTGCCAAGCGACTCAACGATGCCCCTTTGGCCATTATTGATAAGCGTCGTCAAGCCCACAATGTCGCTGAGGTCATGAATTTGATTGGCGATGTAGAGGGCAAAACAGCTGTTCTGGTGGACGACATGATCGATACGGGAGGAACTATCTCGGAGGGGGCAAGATTGCTGCGTGCCCAAGGGGCTCGCCAAGTATATGCCTGTGCTACCCATGCCGTGTTTTCACCACCAGCAGTGGAGCGTTTATCCAGTGGGGTGTTTGAAGAGGTGATTGTGACGAATACAATCCCTGTGGCACCGGAGCGTCAGTTTTCTCAGCTGACGACCCTCACAATTGCCAATTTGCTGGGTGAGACTATTTGGCGCATTCACGAAGAAAGCTCCGTTAGTAGTATGTTTCGCTGAGGTCTAATCCTTAGGACCGATCCATTGTGGATGAACTCTAATAATTCTAATGGAGAGGTTTTTTAAACCTCTCCTATTTTTTGCTGATTTTCTCGTGTCCGTCAGTATCTCATGTCTGTAGGAAGCTGATGAAGGCTGAGCGCCTCTTGTACTAATAACGGAAAGTTTGGTATTCAGCTCATACAACGTGGGCTGAATACCACATATTGATGAGGCGATGATGAAGGCTGTTGGTCATTTACTATCTTTGGAAACTTTAGGGGTGCATGCATAGACTTGGTAACTACATTGCTGTTTAGAACCCATGGTAAAAAGCACGTCTATCCTCCAATTGGCTAGTGCTGTTCTGGCCTTGTTGGTTTTTAATCCTAAACTTGTACAAACTCAATTAGCACGTATACCGTTTTCGCTGTCTGGCGCTGTTGCTCAAGCTGGATCGCTACAGGCTCGATTGCCTGACCTCGATCAGCGATTGCTGAACGCTGTTCGCAGTGGTGATATA
The DNA here is from genome assembly GCF_000316115.1 of Leptolyngbya sp. PCC 7375. GTDB lineage: Bacteria > Cyanobacteriota > Cyanobacteriia > Phormidesmidales > Phormidesmidaceae > Leptothoe. Next base: position 3,499,769 of record NZ_JH993797.1, on the reverse strand, counting down.
CGACAGGCAGAGTTGGTGCTTAACCAAGGTGCCAATGCAGATGCTGGCAATCGTTATGAGGGGTATCCAATTGCGATCGCAACCGAACAAGGAAACCGAGCGATGGTCCAGTTGCTAGTGGCCAATGGGGCTGATGTCGATGTGGTTAGTACTGGTGGGCAAACGGCTCTGGGTAGAGCCGTTGACATGGGCAACCTTGACCTGGTCCGAATTTTAATCAACGCTGGCGCATCTCCTGACCGGCGGACTACCTATGGTGTGCCGCTGTTATACCGTGCCACGGAGATGGGCAATCATGAACTGGTCAGACTGCTGTTGCAGGGGGGGGGCAATGCTAATGCTCAAGTTTCTGGCATTACTTCTTTATACAAGGCTGTCGAAATAGGAAATTTGGCAATTGCGCGATCATTGCTGGCGGCAGGTGCGGATCCAGATCAGGCGACTCCGTTATATCGAGCAGTTGAGGTGGGCAATGCAGAGTTGGTTCGGCTATTGCTGAACTATGGCGCTAACCCACGCATAAGTCAGCGCGGTGTAAGTGCATTGAGCTTAGCCCGTGCCCAGGGGAACCGTGAGATCGCTACCATGTTGCGAGACGCCATGTGATGACGTCGTGTAGATAGTCGCTTAATCGATGTAGGCGTGACAGTTGTTTGGAACTAAATTTAATATGCCTGAACGTACTTGATTGATCGAGATCCAAGCAGCATCGTGAGTTTTCTGGCCTTCGATGAGTTTGTACGTCTGATCTAATTGATAAAAAATGGAGTCAGCAAAATCACAACGGAATAGCTGAATCAACTCATGGCCAGGTTTTCCGTTGCAAACAAAAATATTGTCTAAACACGTCAGGTACCTGATGTTGATCAAGTCTGCCTGGATTTCTTCTTGAAATTCTCGTTTAAGGGCGTTGACACTAGTTTCGCCAAAATCGATGCCACCCCCCAGAAAACGATAGAAGGGTTCATCTTTGATGCTGTCGTAACCCTTGCTAACAAAAACATGCCCTTGATGTTGAACTAAGCCAAGGGCAATCGGTCGAATACGTGGCTTGCCCATGAAGTTTTCTGCAATGGCATTAGTGCGGGTGCTATTGGGGGTTACCCCATCATAATCATTGCTCTATCCCAGAATTAGAAAGGCGATGAGTCTTTCTAATTCTCGGATTTGCACATCAGATTTATACCTTTTCGATGGCACGGGTCACTGTCTGTAGAGATTCCCTCAGACTACGAACAGCAGCAATCATAGCAATCTCATTATTCAACTTATTAACTGCTGAGCCGACACCGACACCGGCTGCACCGGCTGCAATAGCCATGGGAGCTGTGACATCTGAAATACCTGATGCGCATAGCACAGGAATACATACAGCCCGTGAAATAGCGTGGGCTGCTGCTAGGGTTGGTGTAGCTTTCTCGATTAAGCCAATACGTCCAGAATGTTTGGGTTGGCTACTGGTGCCCCCTTCAGTTTGAATAATGTCTGCTCCCTGAGCCACAAGATTTTCGGCCAGCTGTACTTGCTCATCAAGGGGCAGTTTATGAGGGACTGTGACTGACAACGTGATGTGGGGCAAAAGCTCACGAGTTTGTTGAGTGAGTCTTAAGACGTCATTGGCGCTGAAGGTTAGCCCTTGAGCATAGAAAGCATCAAAATTACCAATTTCAATGAGTGTGGCACCGGCGGCAACAGGCGCTAAAAATGCCGTTGGATCAATGGCTGAAACACAGATTGGTAAGCTAATTTGCTCACTGACCTGATGGACAAGATCAGCATCCGCTGCAATATCAACAAATGTGGCACCTCCTTGCTGAGCGGCCTTAGCTATGGCTAAAACATTGGCTGCATCAAAGTTGGTCAAGCCACTGATAATCTTCAGCGCATGGCCTTGAGAAAAGGCAGCATGGAGGTTGGGGTGGATAGTCATAGGTTGTCTCAGACAAAATCGATCAGGCTTATTGTGCCAGAGGTTGGGGGCGGTTAACAGTAAAGAATCGAGCCTCTGCTTTAGCTAATGCCTCCTAGTATCTCTCGCTTAACGTCGTCAGGTGGTTGATTGCCATCGATACGTAGGAGTCGTTGACGATAATCATAGTATTCGAGCATTGGAATCGTGGTTTCGGCCAAGGTTTCAATGCGACGACGTAGGGCTTCAGGGTTATCGTCAATAGCTGCTCGGTTTTCAGAACGTTCAATCAGAGCATGGGCAGGTAGTTCCAGCCAAATGGCATAGTTCACTTGAGTATTTAAAGTATCGAGAAAGAAGTCAAGTTCTTCCGCTTGGAAGGCGGTGCGGGGATATCCATCTAGAATCCACCCTTTGGCTGCATCTGGTTGCTGCAAGCGCTCTTTAATCAGAGCGATCATTAACTTGTCAGAAACCAGCTCTCCTTTGGCCAGAGTTTCTGAAACTTGCTGCCCCAGGGGTGAATCAGCCGCAATTTCTGCTCTGAGGGTATCTCCTGTGGAAATCCAGGGAATGCCAAAGTGCTCGCTGAGCTTTTGCGATTGAGTGCCTTTGCCTGAACCAGGACCGCCTAAAATCAATAGCCGCATAGATGATAAATGTCCTTTTTCATATCCTCCCCGTACTAACCCTAGTCTGGGTTTGCGGAGTCGGATTGCTTTTTCCACGGATCTTAACTGGACTATTGAAGCAAAGCCTGAAGACGTAGTAAGCTATTAAACCGTGTAAAAGTTTATCCAAGCGCAAAACTATGCCCAAGCTTAAAACTCGTCGGGCTGCTGCAAAGCGCTTTCGCCGTAGCGGAAGCGGTAAAATTATGCGTCGTAAGGCGTTTAAGAACCACTTGTTGCAGCATAAATCCACTGCCCGCAAGAGCCGTTTGTCTAAGAAGGCGGTTGTGGTAGATGCAGATGTACCTAACATCGAAGGCATGATGCCTTATTTGTAGAGTTGCATGCAACGTCTCTACAATCAATTGATTGTTTTTTGTTTTTAGCTATTAACGACCTAATATGGCACGTGTAAAACGCGGCAATGTAGCTCGCAAGCGCCGCAAGAAAATTCTCAAGCTTGCGAAGGGTTACCGGGGATCCCATTCTAAACTCTTCCGGACTGCAAACCAGCAGGTGATGAAGGCCCTGCGGTATGCGTATCGCGATCGTCGCAATAAGAAACGTGATTTTCGCCGGTTGTGGATTACGCGTATTAATGCAGCAGCTCGTCTCAATGGCACTACCTACAGCCGTTTGATTGGCGATCTGAAGACTGCAAACATTCAGGTAAATCGTAAGATGCTGGCTCAAATGGCTGTTCTAGACCCAGATACCTTTACCAAGGTGGTTGAGCTAGCTGGCAAGAAAGGCTAGTATCGCCACATGTGGCGATATATTTGGCAACATTTGCTAGGCATAAGTTTACTGTTAGGGGCACAGATGTCTGTGCCCCTAATTGCTGTATCTGCTGAATTGGCTGAGATTGAGGCTCGTGGTCGGTTAATTGTGGCGGTTAAGGATAATCGGTTCCCCTTGGGATATCGTGATGCAACAGGCGAGTTAGACGGATTTGAAATTGAGATTGCCCGTCGATTGGCACTGGATCTCCTGGGGGATGAAACAGCTGTAGAGTTTCGTTCAGTGCATAACGTCGATCGTGTCAATGTGGTGGTTAATGGTGACGTGGATGTTGCGATCGCATCAATTACGGTGACGGCTCAGCGTCAGCGCATTGCTAGTTTTAGTGAACCTTATTATTTAGATGGCACTGGGTTTATCACCACATCGACCCAGATTAAGACCTTAGATGACCTCGCCCCTGGACGTATTGCGGTGCTGGCCAATTCCAGTACTCTGGCCCATGTCCGTTATCAATTACCTGATGCCAATCTGGTGACAGTGTTGTCTTATCAAGACGCCATTGCTGAATTGGCTAGGGGGCAAGTAGATGCCTTTGCTGGAGATGTGTCGCTACTGACTGGATGGCAGCAGCAGGATAATCGCTATCGGTTGTTGGATGAAGTGATTTCAGTGGAGCCGGTTGCGATCGCAATTCCTAAAGGGACTCAGTACAGCGACTTACGTCGAGCTATTAATGATGCTATTCATCAATGGGATGACGAAGGTTGGTTACAAGATCGAGCTACCTACTGGGGGTTACCGTAGCTACCATGGGAGAATAAACGTAGACCACTGCAGTACGCATAACTGATAGAGCGAGTTCATGGAGAATAGCACCCTATTTTTGACATACCTGGGCATTCTTATTGCCCTACTAGGGCTTTCAGCCTTTTTTATAATTCGCCAGGTATTTAAGACTCGCCGTATTGAGACCACACTAGGCCGTTTACAAAAGAAGCTCACCAAAGAAAAGGGAACCGCCCAAGAGTATTACGAGCTAGGAAGTCTCTTGTTAGATAAAAAGCTTTTTTCCCAATCAGCTCTCTATCTGCAACAGGCCCTAAAGGCTTTAACAGAGGAAGAAGAAGCTGAAAATGCACCGCTAATCTATAACGCCCTAGGATATACCTACTTTGCTCAAGGGCAGTTTGATCTAGCGATTCGTCAGTATAAGGCAGCATTAAAAATTGCCCCAGGTTATGTAACGGCTCTCAATAACCTGGGACATAGCTACGAGAAAAAGCAACTGACCGTTCAGGCACTAGAAAGTTACGATCAGGCCCTTAAGGTTGAGCCTGATAACGCTACTGCCAAGCGTCGGGCACAGTCTTTACGTAAGCGTGTAGTCATCCCAATGAAGCAGTAGTCGTTTTACGCTGACACTTCTGGAGTTAAAGTTTTGGGGCTAACGCATGACATGAAATATGTCTGACTAGCCCCACATTTTTCTAGCCCCACATTTTTGACGGCATGCAGCCGTTCAGACCTACAATGCAAAACCCAGAACCCGTTTAGACAGCTGCTAGTTCTGGTGTCGCTGACTGTTTTGGCGTAGTAGTTTCAGCCGTTGCTTCACAATAAACCTCAGCTGAATTATTTGGGCTCTCGATTAATTTCACCTTATGCAGGCTAGCTCCAATTTCCTTAATAGGCCCGCGTAGCAAATCCCGAATGTGCACTGCGATATTCTCAGCTGTGGGTACTACTTCGGCAAAGTAGGGAATATCCTTATTCAAAAACGTGTGGTCAAAGGGCTTCACCACATGGGTTTTCACGGCATTCTGAAACTCCACTAGGTCGGCAATCATGCCCGTGCGTGGGTCCATCTCCCCCTTGATTGTGACTTCCAGATGATAATTATGGCCGTGACCATTAACGCGGGCACAAAGACCATAAATTTCGCTGTTTTGCTCTAATGTCAGCGTTGGTAGAGCCAGGCGGTGGGCAGCACTGAAATGGGTGGAGATGGTCAAATAAGCTTCCATGGCGTTTCCTTTATAGTCGGCCCAGAGGGTGGATGTTTCAAATAGTTGGACGTTGGTAATGGGTAGGTGGGGGACTAAACGCTGCCATATCACACGGGCGATATTTTCTGTGGTTGTTAGCCCTGCCTCGGGTTTGTCAATTTGGAATTCAGGCCAAACATCATTCAAGTAAGAAAAATCAAGCTGACTAGTGACTTCGCGCTTGATGACTTGTTTGACATCGGACAGATTAAGCACCATGCCGTACTCATCTAAGTCGCCTTCCATAGAGACGAACAGCTCGTAGTTGTGGCCATGGCCTGGGGCACGGGTGCATAGACCAAACCTGGTCTGATTTTCAGCGTCACTCAGTTCGGGCAGCCAGTAACGATGGCTGGCGGAAAACTGAGCCCGACGGTTGATGGTGCATTTCATAGCAATACCAAAAACAGCGAATCAAATATTAACTTTTGCTAAGGCTTTTCCTTTAAGCATAGACCATCGCCAAGAAAATGCCGGTCTAAGAATCCTATGAATGCTGATGTGGTTGTCTCAGTGGTTGTGCTTTGATACGCGGGCTGCTTCAGCGTGAGTGATAGCAACTCAGGTCATGAAGTTTTGACACAATTTTATTGCCTAAAAACTGTCAAATCTTGAAAAGCCTTGAAAAATCTAGTGTTTAGGATTTCTAACCAGAAATATCAGGAGTTGCTAATTTAAGTTGTAAACGGTAAAAATAGATACAGAACAAATCCTCGTTCATCTCCAAGAATTCGTCCCTTGTTCGACGATGAGACGGAAGTAGGGTGTCCTAATATGACTATAGTCCCATAGGTTGTATTGGCCTGCCCGAAGGAACGCACGCGTAATCGGTGCTCATTCAGGAGGAGACACACTCATGAAACTTACTTACCGTGGTGTCGACTATGACCACAATCCGCCTATGTTAGAGGTTTCTGAAAGCGACATTCTTTGTAATTATCGTGGCCGTCAACATCGCTATACGTATGTGCGCCATGTTCCTTTCCCCCAGCCTAAAGCAGAGCTTACCTATCGTGGTGTAGCCTACCAGACTGATCGTCATGGTCAGCGTCAGGTTGCAGCTCAAACTGAGACTAAGTCAGTTTTCTCGGCGTTTCAGCGCAAGCTTGCAGAGCTGACTCCCCTAATGGATGAGCGTCGTCAGTTACTACGTGAGGCAGCTCGTAGCCATAGCGATAGTATTCACCGCTCTTTAGAGCATCGAATTGCGGTGGCCCGTGCACAAGGCAACATGAACTTGTTACAGCAGCTGGAAGATGAACTGCGTCAAATGGCTTAAGGGCTGGTTTTACGCTTGAGTTCCCAGATTCGTGGCTAGAGTAAGTTAGGGAGAAGCTCCCAAAGCTTCTCCTTTTTGTTTGTCCCCATCATGTTTCACAATAAGTTTGGTCTGACTATCAACGGCCAAATCTTATTCGCAAAAGGGTGTTATGGGACTATTTGATAAGGTTTTTGACCCGTCGCCAGAATCGCTGTCTATGAATCCAGCAGAAGCACTGGCGGCGATTTGTTTAGTTGCGATCGCTGCCGATGGATACCTTTCTGACCAAGAGAGTCGCGAAATGGACATGCTGTTAAGCCGTATGCGACTGTTCAAAAGTTACTCTACAGAGATGATGACTCGGATGAAGGATAGATTGCTGCAGCAGCTACAGCAGCATAGTCCTAGCCGTTTAGTAGAAGCGGCTAATACCGTACTTCCGGTTGAGCTAAAACCTACAGCTTTTGCCTTAGCAACAGATCTAGTACTTGCCGATGGTAGCGTGACACCTCAAGAGCAAGCCTTCCTGGATGACCTCTATCGCATTCTGGAAATCCCCAGCGAACAAGCGCTCACCATTGTCGAAGTCATGACCATCAAAAATCGAGGATAAAGAGTCAGTCAAAGTTTTTACTTCGGTGAAGCCTGAACCTCATTTTCTGACAAATACGAGATAATAAACTCTGCACTAACTCCAATCGACCCCACCATTTATTCTTGTCTATGACTGCTGCAATTTCAGCTCCATCCAAACAGATGGATGACTCCAAACACGGCTTGCCCGTAACGATCATTACTGGTTTTTTGGGTAGTGGTAAAACTACCCTGCTTAACCACATTTTGACTAATCAAGACGGCCTGAAAACAGCGGTGCTGGTCAATGAGTTTGGTGAAGTCGGGATTGATAATGACCTGCTCATTACAACAGATGACGATACTATGGTGGAGCTGAGCAACGGCTGCATCTGCTGCACCATCAATAATGATTTGTTAGAGGCAGTTTATAAGGTATTAGAGCGTAAGGACAAGATTGATTATCTAGTTGTGGAGACAACGGGGCTGGCGGATCCGCTGCCGGTAGCCCTTACGTTTTTAGGCACCGAGCTACGGGATCTCACTCGATTAGATTCTATTGTGACGCTAGTAGATGCAGAGAACTACAGCATCGATTTATTTAACAGCCAGGCAGCCCATAACCAAATTGCCTATGGTGACATTATTCTGCTGAATAAGACAGATCTGGTGGATGAAGCTGATCTAGATCTGCTGGAAGTGAAGGTACGAGACATTAAAGAAGGTGCCCGAATCTTACGGACAACTCAGTCTCAAGTCCCTCTACCGCTGATTTTGAGTGTGGGTCTTTTTGAGTCTGATAAATACTTTGAACCGGCTAAAGAAGAGCATCACGATCATGCCAATTGCGATCATGAGCATGGCCACTGCGAGCATGATCACGATCATGAGCATGGCCACTCCCATGCAGAACATCACGATCATGCCAATTGCGATCATGAGCATGGCCACTGCGAACATGAGCACGAGCATGATCATGAGCACGGGCATTCCCACCTGGATGTAGATGGATTTACATCGATTTCTATTGTTCGTGATCAACCTCTAGCGATTCGAAAGTTTCAGCATTTTTTGGATAACAAGCTGCCGGATAATGTCTTTCGAGCCAAGGGAATTTTGTGGTTTGACGAGAGTGAAAAGCGCCATATCTTTCATCTCAGTGGTAAACGATTTTCTTTAGAAGATGAAGAATGGAATCATCGACCTCGGAAAACCCAGCTGGTGCTGATTGGTCAAAATCTTGACCATGAAGCCTTAAAAGCTGAAATTGAAAAATGCTTTTGCCTTGAATCCAAAGGTCGTGGTAGAGGTTTCGGCGGCTAGTGCGCGTTGTAATTCAGCGTGTATCAGCATCCCAAGTCATGGTTGACGGTGAGGTTGTGGGCTGTATCGGTCGTGGGCTTAACCTTTTGATTGGGATCGCTGAAACCGATACAGAAAAAGAACTCGATTGGATGGTCCAGAAGTGCCTTTCATTAAGGCTTTTCCCGGCTGAAGAGTCAGGGCGTTTTGATTTATCGATTCAAGATGTTCAGGGTGCCTTGCTTGTTATTAGCCAATTCACACTTTATGGTGACTGTCGCAAGGGACGACGTCCTTCATTTGACCGGGCAGCTTCACCTGACCAGGCCGTTAAGCTATATGAACATTTTGTAGCTAAACTGCGACAGAGTGGGTTACAGGTAGAAACAGGACAATTTGGTGCCCATATGCAAGTCGCCATCGATAATGAGGGTCCGGTTACGTTGGTCTTAGAACGAGACGCCGGGTAGCCTAGCTTTATACTTGGGCTGACATGCATGTTCTAGCTCGTCCTGGGGGGACTATGGGCGATCGTTATTCTTTAGAGGAGATAGTCACTACACAAGTAATACAGAGAATATGCCACTTTATTTTCTTTGGCTGTGCTTGTGTCAGTTCCGGTTTCCCTTGATAAGGTAAAGAAATGTTAAATGGTCTAGCAACCCTTCCTACATAGAGACGATCCCAGAATACGACTATCACAGGTCCCTTTATGCTGCACAGTATTAATCTAATGTCCTCGTTTCAAGTGCCTGCTGGGCAGGTTTTGTTCTGTGACTTTGATGGTCCTATCGTAGATGTTTCGGAGCGTTACTACCGAACCTATCGCTTAGGACTTTCAACTCTGCAAGCTAGTTACCAAGAGAGTCATGGTGCAGCGTTATCGCTGCAAATACTGTCTAAAAATCAGTTTTGGTGGATGAAACGCAATCGAGTGGCTGATACCGACATTGCTATTCGTTCGGGGGTACCTACAGAGCTGGTCGATACTCTTTTACAGCAGGTTCAGCGGATTGTGAATCATCCCCATTTGCTACAGTGGGATACTCTACAGCCCGGTGCTGACAAGGCTATTCATTATCTCAACCGCGAACGAGGTCTACGTTTAGTTCTAGTAACGCTACGCCATCCTCGACAGGTGCAAGCCTTTTTACAGGCCCATGATCTGAGTCAGTATGTTGACGAAATCTTTGGGGCATCTGATATCAATGCCGCCCACTTGAACCGAGCTGAGCAAAAGGTGGCGTTGCTAGAGCGTGCGATCGCAGCTCAGAAAAGCCAAGGTTATCAAACGTACCCCACTTGCATGATTGGGGATACAGAGGCAGATATTATTGCCGGGCAACGAGCGGGCATTGTTACTATTGCCCTCACCAACGGCATTCGTAGCTGTGAACACCTAAAGCGATACCAACCAACCTCTATAGAACCTAGTTTGCTCAACGCGATTCAAAGCCGTCATATGACACAGGTTTTACAGGCGGCCTAACCCTTCCACCAGCGATGCAATGGATAGTAAAGTGCTGGTGTCCATAGGCTGCTAAGAATTGCTGAACTGAGGGCTACTCGCTGATGGGTACGCCAAATTTGCCAAAGGCTCAGGTAGGGTGAATCAGGCCATAGCAGATGGCGAAAACTCATTTGCAGAGCCATGATTGTGGCGGCAACCACAGCCATGCCAAAAACAATAAACGCCACTAGCACGACATTTTCTTGAATCAACCGCTGTCGCTGTAACCTAGCTGTCAACATACCCACTACTAGCAAGCTTAAGGCATGGGTGGGAAAAGGACCTGTCAGACCGTCCTGTAGTAATCCCAAGACAATCCCAGCGATGGCCCCATCGATAATGGGATGGTGAATACTCCAGATAACGACCCAGATTAGTAACCAGTTTGGAGCGATCCCCAACAATTCGATGCCAGGAAAGCGCATAGGAGATAGCAGCAAGCAAATTAAGCCTGAGCCCACCACAATAACGATATTGAGGCATGTTTTTTGAAAGTCGGATAGCGCTTCCTTCCCTTTAGATGCAGTCATATTGGCTCAGGTAGCGCGATAGCGCTATTCATTGTCGATTATCTCTGCGGGAGGCGCATTAACGTCGGTTTTGGCGTCAAAGGGATGGATAGTAACCCATTCAAGAATATTTAGAGGAGACGATAGTTTAATTACAGCTTCAGGCGCGGGACTTTTCTTTAAGTCCATACTTTCGATACGCCCGACGGGAATCCCTTGAGGGAAAAGACGGCTGTAAGAAGACGTGACAATGACATCACCCGGTTTGACATCAGGCGTAGTCTCAAAAAACTGCATAACGACCCGACCGTCAACATTGCCACGTACTACGCCTAAGGACCGGCTGCGACTGACCTTCACACCCATCTGGCTAGTGGGGTCAGTAATTAACAAAATTTGACTAGTATTTAGAGAAACACCAGTAACTCGACCTACTAAACCCCCAGGCCCCGTGGCCATGTCACCTTCTGTAATGCCTTCCAAACTACCTTTATTGACCGTAATTTGCTGCCACCAATTATCGGCACTACGCCCAATCACAGCAGCAACGGTAACCTTGCCTTGACTATCAGCATAGTCAATATTTTCCCGCAGGCTTTGATTTTGATTTTCTAATTCAATCACCCGTTGTTGCAGCTCTAGGATGTAGGCATTTTCTAGCCGCTCTGCTTGTGTGAGGCCAGGTTGAAGCGGTGCTGTTAGTACCTGATAGATTTCATAAATCACAGCACCCTGGCTTTGACGCATAGCCCAGGCTAAGAGGATAACAAGGGTGGTAATGCCAGCCCTTGTTGCGTATCTATCCCACCAGCGTCTCAGTGCAAACATAATTTGCAAGCAATAGTTGTCAACCTGTCAACCGTCTACGGAAACCTTAGAGATCGCGAGAACGAGCACTAAATACCCGCTCCATCTGACTAAAGTTTTCAAGCACACGTCCAGTTCCTAGGACCACACAACTCAGCGGATCAGCCGCAACGTGAACTACGATACCGGTTTCATGACTAATCAGGGTATCTAGACCTTTTAGCAACGCTCCGCCACCTGCCAGCATAATACCCCTATCGATAATATCAGCTGCCAACTCTGGAGGGGTTCTTTCCAGGGTTCGTTTCACAGCCTCAACGATTACCGACAACGGTTCTGCCATACTTTCGCGGATTTCAGCACTTTTTACAGTCACTGTTCTGGGTAAACCGGATAGCAAGTGTAAGCCTCGAACATCCAAAACATTTTCACTGTCGTTAGGACTGGGATAAGCAGAGCCAATATTGATCTTGATTTCTTCGGCGGTGCGCTCACCAATGACCAAGTTATGGACTTTTTTCATGTACTGAGAAATGGAATCACTCAGCTCATCACCAGCTACACGTACCGATTCACTTAAGACGGTGCCTTGTAAACTTAGCACTGCGACTTCAGTGGTACCGCCACCGATATCAATAATCATGTTGCCTGTGGGCTCAGCTACGGGTAACCCAGCGCCAATAGCTGCCGCAACGGGTTCATCGATGAGATAGACCATACGAGCCCCAGCCTGTAGAGCTGCATCCATAACTGCCCGACGCTCTACACCGGTAACACCACTGGGAATGCCAATCACGATGCGGGGCATTCCTAACGCTCGACCTTCATGCACTCGTTTAATAAAGTGCTTGAGCATGAGCTCGGCGGTATCAAAATCAGCAATCACACCGTCCCGTAAAGGACGCAGAGCCGTAATGTTGCCTGGCGTACGTCCTAGCATTCGCTTGGCTTCTTCTCCAACAGCTAAGGGCTTGCCGTCCTTATCCCTAGCTACAACGGAGGGCTCTTGCAAGACAACGCCTTTACCCGAAACATAGACCAGAGTATTAGCTGTCCCCAGGTCTATTCCCATGTCACGGGAGAATGAAAAGCGATCGAGTAAACTCACTGTTAGACGTGCCCCCAAACGAGCTATGAAAAAACAAATGGATGGTTTATTAGGCCGGTGTGGATTTTATTACGTTTTATATCTGTACGTCTAGTCTGCACGTCTGAACAAAACCAATATTCGGCCTATGGCGATGATGTTGAGAAACATCCTGAGGGAACGTTGACTATTAATCAACCTGCGCTATCTACCATACTCCAAGGTTACACGGTCTTAAATTCTATAATCTGAAGTACCGGGGGTAAAACCTTATTCCAATCTATTCCAAAGCGTAAGAGATAAAGATAATTCTAGACGGTGGTGTATCTCTCGCATATAAAGTAGTTAGCACAGTAGCTGGTGAAATAGCGATGAGTCTCAATGTTGTAAATCTTGTAGGGCGAGCGGGACGAGATCCTGAGGTTCGCTATTTTGAGTCAGGCAATGTGCTGTGCAAGTTTACGATTGCTGTGAATCGACGTACTCGTAATAGCGATCAGCCTGATTGGTTCAATCTAGAACTCTGGGGACGCAACGCCGAGGTGGCTGCTAATTACGTCAAGAAGGGGAGTCTTGTCGGCGTAGTGGGCGCGCTTAAGCTTGATAGCTGGCAAGATCGCGCTACAGGTGCACAGCGCTCTAGTCCTGTTATTCGAGTAGAACGCCTTGAGCTTTTAGGGTCTAAGCGAGACAACGCTGCGCCCATGTCAGGTAACTACGATGACGACCAGTTCTAATGCCTGCTACTTAGAGAAGGCATTAGAACACGTTTTATTTTTTACTCAATGGGCAAAGTCGAAATTAGGCAGAGTGAATACTAGCTAGCCAAACGATCGTTCTGCTCGGTCGTTTCGCCATCGGCTTTAATGCTGGCTTGAACCTCGCACCAAGCAGCCCCAGGAATCACCTCAATTTTGCCACGATTAGGGAAACGCAAATCTTCCACAGCTGTCACACCGTTGGTAAAAAGGTATTCACGCAAAAGCTGATAAGCCTCGTCTATATTGCTAACTGTATAGTTAGCAGCGTATAGATAAGGCTTTAAGCGATCTTGATTGCGAGGGGCAGTTTCTCGAAACGTGACGCGAGTTGTCTTAGGTGAGCTATGTTGGCAGCTGATCCGATACTTAATGGTGTGACAAGCTGTGTTGGGGAACATTTCACTGTGAAAAGATGGAACTCTGGAGAAGCTGCCAGGATTGTCCAGCTAGCTGAATAGACGAGCAATAAAGATTTACGGGAATATTTCCTCTAATAATACAAACTGGTACTAATAAACGAACCGTAATCTATATTGTCTGAAGTTGTCAAAAGTAATATTGGATTATCTGTTACCTTTGATCAACTTTTATCAATGCACCCGATGTTCATAATAACGTCCATCAACGTCAATTATCCAAATTATTTGAAATGGGTGCTGGGATGCTCTTATGGCTAGTAAGTTGCAAATAAATAAATAAATTCTAACGGCTATTACGGTTGGATTGGATATGGTATGCCATATGTAAACAGCCATAGTAGCTGAGAAAAGCTAAAATTATCCCTACGAGAGTACTGCCTACCATTAGGGCAACTGTGATATCCAGGCCAAGGTTCATCCATTCTTGAGGAGAGCGCCCTGTCAGGCTGGTTGCTGAGCTTTGTCCTAAAACCCAGCGACCAATTTGGTAGTTGAAGGCATAAATAGGAACATAGGTCAGTGGATTGCTAATCCAAGTGCCGGCGGCTGCAACAATTTTATTGCCTCGAATGGCTACAGCGATCGCAACTCCAATGATTGTCTGTAACCCAAACAGTGGATAGCTGCCGGCAAAAACCCCCGCTGCCAGACCCCTGGCAATGGCTTGAGGATGGCTTCTGAGACGGATAAAGCGAATATAGATATATCTGGCCAGACGCTGCAATTTACCTCGCTTCTGGCGTTTTAGGGGGTGATGTGATCTTTTGTAAGATTGGTTGCTGGATTGATTGTCGTCAGAATGACCTTGTGGGTCTGCCACGGCTGGATTCCTTGTGAAAAATTGACATGTAATGGAGCAAGGCCGCCGTCAATGGGCTACTAGGATTAATTATGACAACATAACCAACTTTGGTCATTCCCGGTGGACTTGCGTGCAAGGCGGCACAGGGGGCGTTACAGTTTGATGTTGGCAGTGTTTGAGTCAGGAATGTGGGTGAGCCAAGGGAAACAATTGTGCAGGGTGAAACCATTGCTGCGATCGCAACCGCGATTGTGCCACAGCAAGGGAGTGTCGGCATTGTGCGACTCTCGGGTTCCACAGCAGTCCCCATTGCTCAACAGGTGTTCCACAGCACTGCCCCTTGGGAAAGCCATCGTATTCTCTATGGTTACATTGCCCACCCAGAGACTCGGCAGACGATTGATGAAGCTTTACTGCTGTTGATGAAATCCCCACGTTCTTATACCCGTGAGGATGTGGTGGAATTTCACTGTCACGGTGGCATCATGGCGGTGCAGCAGGTGTTGCAGCTATGTATTGCCCAGGGAGCGCGCCTGGCAGAGCCAGGGGAATTTACTCTGCGGGCCTTTCTCAATGGTCGTCTAGATTTAACCCAGGCCGAAGGTATTGCTGATTTGGTCGGAGCCCAATCACCTCAAGCGGCTCAAGTGGCATTGGCTGGAATTCAAGGCAAGCTGACCCAGGTGATTCGCCAATGTCGCAGCCGGTGTTTAGATGTGCTGGCGGAGGTGGAAGCTCGCATTGACTTTGCCGATGATCTTCCCCCTTTAGATGAAGATCATGTGCGCAATCAGGTGGCGGTGCTCCTGGCTGAAGTATCAAAAATTCTGTCTACAGCCCATCAGGGGGAGCTGCTGCGGACGGGGCTCAAGGTGGCGATCGTGGGGCAGCCCAATGTGGGTAAATCCAGTTTGCTGAATGCCTGGAGTCGTTGCGATCGCGCCATCGTCACCGCCTTACCCGGCACCACCCGTGATGTGGTTGAATCGCAGCTGGTGGTTGGTGGCATTCCTGTGCAGGTGCTCGATACAGCGGGCATTCGTGATGCCACCGACCAAGTAGAGCAACTGGGAATTGAACGTTCCCAGGCAGCGGCTAAAAATGCAGATTTAGTCTTGCTGACCGTGGATGGCACTGTTGGCTGGACTGATGCGGAAGCCGCGCTATATGGCGATATTCGGCATAAACCTCATATTTTAGTGATCAATAAGGTAGATCTAGGGCCTCCGGTTAGTCCGCCTGTGGTGGATGTGCCTGTTGTCCACACAGCCGCCGCCCAAGGTCAGGGCATTGAAGATTTAGAGAATGCCATCCTTGCCATTGTGCAAGCGGGTAATGTCAGTGCTGCCAACATGGATTTAGCCATTAATCAGAGACAGGCAGCGGCCCTAACCCGTGCCCACAGTGCACTTAAGCAGGTGCAAGCCACCATAGAAGCTGTGCTGCCCCTTGATTTTTGGACCATTGATTTACGGGACGCCATCCGTGCTTTGGGAGAGGTAACCGGTGAGGAGATGACCGAGTCGATGTTAGATGAGATTTTTAGCCGATTTTGTATTGGCAAGTAATGGTGAATCATACCTATGGCAATAGTTAACGGCGATCGTAGGGTAGGCATCGCCCACCCCATCAAAATGCAGGACGCCTTCGTGACCCTAGCCAGTGAAAATCTACAGGCCTTAGTGGAGTTTTATCAGGGCTTATTAGGCCAAGCACCCCACAGTTATATCCCCCAGTGTTATGCAGAATTTGTGTTACGAGGTTTAAGGCTGGCTTTATTTAAACCTGGCGATACTCAGGAGTTTACTGGACCAGCCGGCAGTATGAGCCTGTGTCTTGAGGTGGAGGATTTACGAGATGCGATCGCAACTGTAACAAAACTCGGCCATGCACCACCGGATGACATCATCTACGCCAGCCACGGCCAAGAAATCTATGTATACGATCCAGCTGGGAATCGCCTGATTTTGCACCAATCATCGGTGCCTTAATCCATCTGACTAAGGCGCTTAAGTTTGAGTACATCGGTCATCTTGCGCAATTTCTTAATGGTTCGATCAAAATGGGCATGGTCTTTAACATCAAGGCCCAAGTCAATTTCAGCAATTTGATCCGGAAATGTCGTGACTGTTGCTCGATGTACGTTGATCTTAAGATCTGATAAGTGGCTCAAAATATCCTTAAGAACACCCACCCGATCAATAACCTCCAGTTTCAGCATGACTGGGTAGGTTTGAGATCGGCCAGTGGCGGCTCCCACTGAATTCCAACGTACTGGTATGAGGCGATCTCCAGGTACCGAAGCCACATTCGGACACCCTTGACGATGGATAGCAATGCCCCGAGCACCCATTGATACGGCCCCGAGAATCGGCTCCCCTGGCAGGGGATTGCAACAACCGGCAATATGATGCAGTAGCCCCTCGACACCGATGATGGAACTGTCTGATGTCCCACCATGAGTATTGCCGCCCCAGCGAGTACGAACGACTGCGCCTTCATTGATTTGCTCTGCTAGGGTTTCATCGTTTCCTTCGTCTATTGGCTGGAGTTCTTTAGTTGCCTCTTGCAGACGGTTAACCACCGCATTCAGTGTTATTTCTCCGTAACCTAAAGCTGCCAACATATCCTCAACACAGGGATAATTGCTGCGTCGTGCTGCTGCTTGGGCTGGAGCTGATTTCAACAAAGAATCTAGACCATCACGCCCCATGACCTTTTCCAGCATGGCATGGCCACGGGCCATGTTCTCATCATGGTGAGACTGCTTATACCAATGACGAATACGGTTACGAGCACCGGCGGAAACGACAAAATTTAGCCAGTCCAGGCTGGGGTGGCTGTGTTTGTTGGTCAGAACTTCAACAATGTCACCGTTTTCAAGTTGGGTATCGAGGGTGACAATGCGATCGTTTACCTTGGCCCCAGCACAGTGATGCCCTACTTCTGTATGGATACGATAGGCAAAATCTACAGGCGTGGCTCCTTGACTCAAGGCAAATACATCACCTCGGGGACTGAAGACGTAGACTTCTTCATCAAAAAGGTTATCTTTAACATCGCTCAAATATTCCTGGGCGTCCTTGAGATCGCTTTGCCATTCCAGGAGTTGTCGCAGCCAGGTGAATTTTTCGTCTTCTGCGTTGACCTTGGTATTACTGTTACCAGTTTCCTTATATTTCCAGTGAGCAGCGATCCCATATTCAGCAACGTGGTGCATTTCCATCGTACGAATCTGCACTTCAATGGGACGACCTTGCTCGCCAATAACAGCCGTGTGTAATGACTGATAACGGTTAGCTTTAGGTAGACCAATATAGTCTTTAAAGCGTCCAGGAATTGGCTTGAATTGATCGTGAACGACCGCTAGAGCTCGATAACATTCCACCTTGGTACTAACGATGATGCGTACTGCCGCAATGTCATAGATCTGGTGGAAGTCTTTTTTCTGACGCTGCATCTTGCGATAGATGCTGTAAAGATGTTTGGGGCGACTGCTGATCTCAACACAGTTGATCCCGTCATTTGTCAGATGAGTTTCTAATAATTCGGCAACCTGTTTTAACCGGGCCTCTCGGTCTACACGCTTTTCAGAAATTAAGTTTTTGATTTCTTGATAAGACGACTCTTCTAGGTACTTAAAAGAAAGGTCCTCTAGTTCCCACTTCATACGACCGATCCCCAGTCGATTTGCCAGTGGGGCAAAAATTTCGATGGTTTCGCAGGCTTTTTGTACCTGCTTTTCGGGGGGCAGATGTTGCAATGTCCGCATGTTATGGAGGCGATCTGCCAGCTTAACTACAATGACTCGGATATCTTGAGCCATGGCCAAGAACATACGGCGGAAATTTTCAGCTTGACGCTCTGTTTTACTGTTGAACTGAAATTTTGATAGCTTGGTGACGCCTTCTACCATTTGGCGGACTTCTGCCCCAAAATGAGCCTCGATTTCATCCGCTGAAACATCTGTGTCTTCTACGACATCGTGTAAAAAACCGGCTGCAATCATAGCGCTGTCTCCCCCTAGACTGCGCAAGATATTCGCGACGGCTACCGGATGGGCAATATAGGGTTCCCCAGAGGCCCGCATCTGCCCCTTGTGGAGTTGATAGGCAAATTCAAATGCGCGACAGACTAGCTGATTGTTATCTTTAGGACGCTCAAGCGGGACCTGGCTGTCCCCATGGATCTCTATTGGCTGGCTGTGTTCTAGAATGCAAGACCTAAGCCAGGTCGGTAAGGTACAGTCTTTGGGGATAACAGGGGCTGCTGGTGTCATGGTAGATCGGGGGGGAGGATAAAAACTGCAAAAACCACATTGGCTCCGGGTGGTCTGAATAGGGCCAGTACCGATACGCTATGTTCTACTGGAAGTTGCGTTAATGCAAAACGTTGGTACCTAGTGAGCAAGCAAGATCCGCAATCATCTGTCTTATGTAAGAAATTACGCCTGTGGCACGATGCATCAAAGGTTCAAGTGCTATCTTGACCAAGACGTTTACCCTCTTAATTCGTAGGATAGATTACAGAGTATAAATTCTTACAATTGTAGCTTGATGGTGAGGTTATCAGTGGTTGTTACAGACGATTGCCTGAGTTCTGTAAGTGGATAATTTCAAGGCTTAGATTAGTGCTTACATCAGTTCCCAGGCGATTTGCTTGCCTTTACTATTAGAATATGTGCGTCATTAAAGAACAATAAAATACTTATATAAAAGCTATAGATATTAAAAAAAAAGTTCTAAATGGCTTTATTAAAATCTTGCATTATTATTAAATCATGACATTTGCTGCTGTAGTTGATGATCTCAATGCCTATAGTGCTCAATTAGCTCAGGTAAAGTTGGCATTAGGGCAGATTGAAGGGGCTGCAAAGGCTAATATTCTGCAACAGTTCTTTGCTCAAACCCTTTGGCCTCAGCTGAGTCAGACAGACATGTTGGAGCAGCCTCAGGGGCGTGCAGCGATAACGGAAATCCATCGTCATATGCGGCTTTTGATGGTGGAAGTCAACTTTGTAAACTCAGCTAGCCACGGTGATACTCGGCAGCAGCGTCTACAGCAAATGGAGCAGCGTCTGCAGCAGTTAGAAGGGTTTACTCAAGTCTTAATTAACCTCTGTAATCAGTGATTTGCTCCTAGAAAAACTTGAGTTTTCCTCTGCTAAAAACTACAGTTCTGGATGTAGACGCGGTTTAGTACATGTGTCTGTATAGTTTTTGTACTTTATTCACGGAGGGCGATGTTCTGTCCAAAGCATCCGCAGGAATCGCTGCTGATAGGTGAGCTAGTAGATGGGCTAAAGGCTTCTAATTGTCCAACCTGTAGTGGCTCTTGGATAGCTCCTGAGGATTATCAGTCTTGGCAAACTACCCAGACAGATCCGTCTCTTAGTATTGATGACTTGACGTTGCCCATTAACCAAGACATTGATTATCAGCCATCTCGCTACGACAATCGAGCTGGCCTTTGTCCGAGCTGTGGATTTTATTTAGTTAGAAGCAGAATTAATCTACAAAAAGTTGCATTTTTCCTGGAACGCTGTCCTGCTTGCAAAGGTGTTTGGTGTGATGCAGGGGAGTGGGATGTGCTTAGTGATCTTGGTCTGAGTGCCTATATCCCTGTGCTGTTTACCGATGAATGGCAAAGCCGTGTGCGTGTTGCTGAGGCCGAACTGCGTGAGCAGGTGGCGACAGCGGAGAAACTTGGGCCAGAAATTGCGGAGAGACTTTTTGAGTTAGCAACTTTGCTGGAAAATCACCCCAATGGAGATTTTGGGGTGGCTTATTTGATGAGGCGATTTGAGAAGTGAAATATCTATGTTTTGAGTATTATGACTCCTCCATTGCTACAGCTTGATGACTTTGGTGTCGCTTATCCACAGCAGGAAAGTTGGGCGGTTGAGAATGTGTCTTTATTGCTACAGCCTGGAGAAATGCTGGGGCTAGTGGGAGAATCTGGATGTGGTAAGTCGACCTTGGGGCGAGCTGCTCTACGGTTGTTGCCAAGGGGTAGTCAGACTAAAGGACGGTCACTGTTTGAAGGTCGCGATGTGTTGGGCTTTTCGAGCAAGGAAATTCGGCGGTTTCGAGGAGAAGCGGTGTCATTGGTGTTTCAAGATCCAATGACGCGACTCGATCCGCTGATGACCATCGGGAATCACTGCGTAGAGACCCTGCGCGCCCATCGCTCCGATGTGTCTAAACAGGCTGCAAAGGAAATTGCGATCGCAACCCTAAAATCCGTCAGTATCCCTGCAAACCGCTGGGATCAGTATCCCCACGAGTTTAGTGGTGGTATGCGACAGCGAGTTGCCATCGCCCTGGCGCTGTTACTCAATCCCAAGCTGATTGTGGCAGATGAACCTACCACCAGTTTGGATGTCACGATTTCGGCGCAAATTTTAGATCTGCTGACTCAGCTTTGTCGGGAGCGAGGGATGGCCCTGATCTTGATTTCCCACGATCTGGCATTGGTTGGGGAGTATTGCGATCGCATTGCCGTCATGTATCAAGGCAAACTTGTAGAGCTGGGAGCGACCGAAGACGTTTTGTATCATCCTCAGGCGGATTACACTCAGTCTTTGCTACAGGCGGCCCATCAGTTGCAAAACTATGAGGCTGATGATTCGGCATTAGAAAAAGAAACCGCAACCGCGCCTCTTCTGCGAGTACAAGATCTCGTAAAGCACTACACCATTGAGCAAAATTTGCTTTCGAAGTTGTTTAATCGAGCACAATCGGAGGATATTAAAGCCGTTGATGGCATTTCTGTAGACTTGCATCCCGGTGAGATCCTGGGTCTGGTAGGAGAATCAGGCTGCGGAAAAAGTACGTTTTCCCGTGCGTTGATGCAGATTATTCCACCGACATCAGGTCGGGTGGAGTTCATGGGACAAAACTTGGTAGGCATGTCTCGGGCTCAACTGCAGGCGCAGCGACGCAATTTTCAAATGATTTTCCAAGATCCCCATGCTTGTCTCAATCCTATGATGACCGTGGGGCAGGGGATTGCTGATCCGTTAATTATCCATGGTTTGGCGAATGCGTCGGATGCCAAGCAGCAGGTGCATGCCATGTTGAAGCGGGTGGGGCTGACGCCGACCGAAGCCTATTATGACCGTTATCCTGGTGATTTGTCTGGGGGGCAGCAGCAGCGCGTTGCTATTGCCCGTGCCTTAATTACTAAACCTAAGCTGGTGATTTGTGATGAGCCAGTGAGCATGTTAGATGCGAGCGTTCAGGCCCAGGTACTAGAGCTGATGCTGGAGCTGAAAGAAGAGCTTGACTTAACCTATCTATTTATTACCCACGATTTATGGGTGGCGCGGTATCTTTGCGATCTCATAGCTGTCATGAATGGTGGCAAAATCGTTGAAATTGGACCAACAGAGCAGATTTTCATATCACCGCAGCATTCATATACGAAAACGCTCTTGTCGGCTGCCCCTTTATTGGCAAAACAAACATGACTTTAGCGAGCTCTGAGCCTTGCTGTGTTCAGTGAAGCTGAATTCTTGAGAACGACAAAAAGGTCGGGCCATTGACCCGACCTTTTGCGTTACATTCAAATGACTTGATTGGCAATCATCGTTTATTCAACGATAATCTTGCCAACCATGCCAGCACCACGGTGAGGGGCGCAGAAGTAGCTGTACTCACCAGGCTCAGTGAATTTGGAGGAGTAGGACTCACCAGGGGAGAAGGTTAGCTGTTCTTGGGATAAGGCATCTGCAACGTCTTTGCCGCCAGGAACCTGAGCTGCATCAAAGATAACGTTATGGGGGGCCATTTTGTTGTTAACCCAAGTCACTGTATCGCCAGCCTTAATGGTGAGGGTTGCAGGCTCAAACGCCAGCAGACCTGCATCGGAACCCATTTTTACTTGGTAATCAGTAGCGTAGGCAGGAGCTGCATTGAAAACAGTGCCTGCGAAAACCAGAGCAGCCGCTACTAATAGCGCACCCATGGCTCGCAAAGCGCGATTGATAAAGGTCATGGTGATTTCTCAAGGTTGAATTTAGAGGTAGTTAAGCATTCTTAACTACAACATGCTTAGTTATTTTAGAATGCCGGATGTCGTCGTAGACAAATAAACAAAAAATAAAGCGTTGTTCAGCAGTACCAGACCTCTAGTCAACTATTCGATAGCGTTTCGGACACGTCTAATGGTCCCTTTTGCTAGATGTTAAATCCAGGGAATGCCTTTCAGCATATAGGTTTGAGTCGATCTCCAAAAGACATGTGCCATGGCCTGATAGTTAGCTATGGCTGGCTAAAGCTGATGGCAAGGCTCTTTACAGTTGTTAATGTTTGACCTGCTGTCATTTGACGCGGTCTGAAAAAACTGGAGACGATCATCTTTAGTCAAACTTTAAGCTTTTGGCTGAAATCGTTTGATTATTAGACTGTGACTTTTTTTGAGAGGAGTATCCGATGAAGTCTATTTTGGCTACTGTTGTAGCGTTTGTAGCAAGCGCAGTTTTCTTGATTGCGCCTCCTGCTATGGCTGCTGATGCTGGTGCTGGTGCTCAGGTATTTGCTGCTAACTGTGCGGCTTGCCACATTGGTGGTGGTAACGCAGTTAACCCCGCTAAGACTCTAAAGAAGGATGACTTGGTTGCTAATGGCAAAGATACTGTTGACGCAATTACGACTCAGGTAACAAATGGTAATGCTGGTATGCCTTCTTTCGGTGGTCGTTTGACGCCTGAGCAGGTTGAGAACGTTGCAGCTTATATATTGGCTCAATCCGATAAGGGCTGGTAGTCACGTCCTGCTTTTGAACAAGTTATATTTTGATTAGCCTTGGCTTTCAGCTAGCCTAATCCTCAATTTGAATTAATAAAGCCTGTTTTTAGGGGTATTCCCCCCCTGGAAGCAGGTTTTTGTATTAGGTAACGTAGTTCTGAAGACTAAAAAAATCTCAAGAACTCTGAATGCGCTGTCACATCCGTGTAAAAAATATTACTTGGTTGGCGGAGTGCTAATCGTGGATAATACGTGACCGATACTGGACACAGTTGTGAGGCTATATAATGCTCGCTTTGCTTGTTGAAACAATTAGTCTCCCTGCGATCGCAGGTGGTGCAGTCCAGTGGGTTCCTTGGTGAGTTCAGGACGACTGGCCTCATTTGTCAGGCGCTCGGCAGCTATAGCCTGTGCCTTAGGAATGGGAGGATGTCAGGTAGCTGCCCAATTGCCCCCTTCAGCTGGCGGACGACAGATTGCGAGTTCCCGTTCGGTGATCGTTCAGCTATTTGAGTGGCGTTGGCCAGATGTTGCCCAGGAGTGTGAAAGTTGGTTAGGGCCAAATGGTTACGGGGCTGTGCAAATTTCTCCCCCCCATGAACATCGGATAATCGCTCAAGACCCCACTCCATTTCCTTGGTATCAGCGCTATCAGCCGGTTAGCTATAAACTGTCAAGCCGTAGTGGCAGTCGAGCTGAGCTAGCAGATATGATCAAGCGCTGTTATGACGCGGGTATCAAAGTCTATGCCGATTTGGTGATCAATAATATGGCTAGCGCTGGCGCTGGCAAAGGTAGTGACGGCAGTGATTTTGATACAGCGACGTTTTCCTACAGTGAGGTGCCGTACATTAAGGCAGACTTTAATGCCCCATGTACGATTGCGCCTCGGGACTATGTTGAAGAACCCTGGCAGGTACAGCACTGTCAGGTGGAGGGGCGTCAGGATTTGGATACGGGGAGTGAGACGGTGCAAGCTGCGATCTCAGCTGCCATGAATGAACTGTTAACCCTTGGTGTGGCTGGTTTTCGTATTGATGCTGCCCAACATATTCCACCACAGCACATTGCCAAGATTCTGCGGCGTCTGCATCCCCTAACCCCCCGGTTCTATCCTGATGGAGGGCGTCCATTTATTTACCAGGAAATCACGAGCCCCGGAACAAGCGCTATTCAAGCCGGTGACTACTTTAGCAATGGTGCGGTTACTGAGGTCCGCTATGGCCGTAATCTGGGTGAGCAGGTGCGCCATGGTGAACTAAAAAACTTGGTGCTATTTGGGGAAGCCTGGGGGTTAATACCGAGTCATAAGGCTGTTGTTTTTACGGATAATCACAAAACTCAGCGTAGTCGCGATCGCAACATAATCACTTTTTATGCGCCAACCGATGGCGGAGCACGATATCGGCTAGCCAATATATTTATGTTGGCATGGCCCTATGGCACTCCAAAAATTATGTCCAGCTATGACTGGCCGCGAGAGCAGGGCAACTGGGTAGGGCCGCCTGCGGATGAAAACGGACAAACCTTACCAGTGAGCTGTGGTGATGGCTGGGTATGTGAACATCGCTGGTCTGACATTGCCAGTATGGTGGAGTTTCGCAATGTGACCCAAGGTGTTTCTACCATTGACCATTGGTGGGATAACGGCAAGAGCCAAATCGCATTTGCCCGTGGCAATCGGGGGTTTGTGGTTATTAATAACGAAAATAATACTCTCAGTGAAATATTGATGACAGGATTGCCAGCGGGTGGTTACTGCAATGTTTTATCTGAGACATCTATGGCCGAATCTGGTGAAACACCTAGCGAAATGTTAGACAGTTGTGAACGCTTGATTACCGTGGATGCAGAGGGCCGAGCTCAGTTCGATGTAGCGCCCCAACAGGCCGTAGCACTGCATATTAGAGCTCGCCTGTAATTACATCTTTGACAGAGGTTGCTTTCAGCTCTGCCCAAAAAGCGTTGAAAACCCGACCACTGGTGTACGGTTTTCAATCAAGTTTTTTCTTCAGCTGCGTTGATAGGCTAAAGCTAAGGACGTATCTGTAAGGAATTTCAACCCATGCCAGTCAATAAGGACCCACGCCCGCCCCGCTCTCGACAAATTGGTAATTTGCTCTTTTTGCTAGGGGCAGTTTTGCTGGTCCTAAATATTTTCCTACCCATTCAGCGTACCCCACGTACTCCTTACAGTATGTTCCTCCATCAGGTACAAGAGCATGAGGTAGTCAAAGCATCGGTGGGACAAAACGAAATTCGCTACCAGGTGAAAAATGAGCTAGGAGAGCCTGGTGCGATATATTCCACAACGCCAATTTTTGATTTGAAGCTACCGGATTTGCTAGAAGCCAACGGTGTGGAATTTGCGGCCACTCCCCCGGCTCAAAATCAGTGGATTGGTAGTTTACTGAGCTGGGTGATTCCGCCACTAATCTTTATTGCGGTTTGGCGCTTTTTCTTAGCCAGAGGTGGAGGTCCTCAGGGCGCACTGTCTATTGGTAAAAGTAAAGCCAAAGTCTATGTAGAAGACGAAGCCACCAAAATTACCTTTGAGGATGTCGCTGGTGTTGAAGAAGCCAAAACTGAATTAGTAGAAATCGTTGACTTTTTGAAAACACCCAAGCGGTTTACCGATATTGGAGCCAAGATCCCTAAGGGGGTATTGCTGGTGGGACCACCAGGAACCGGTAAAACCCTATTGGCTAAGGCGGTAGCGGGTGAAGCCGGAGTACCTTTCTTTAGTATTTCGGGGTCTGAATTTATTGAACTATTTGTAGGTGTCGGGTCTTCAAGGGTTCGCGACCTGTTTGATCAAGCGAAAAAGCAGGCTCCTTGCATTGTCTTTATTGACGAGCTAGATGCCATTGGTAAATCTCGTGCTTCCGGTGGTTTCTATGGTGGTAATGATGAGCGAGAACAAACACTAAACCAGCTGCTCACAGAGATGGATGGCTTCAGTGCTGGTGATAATACCATCATTGTGCTGGCAGCCACTAACCGACCTGAAACATTGGATCAAGCACTGCTACGTCCAGGTCGATTTGATCGTCAGGTACTGGTCGACCGCCCAGACCTCAAAGGACGTGAGGCAATTCTCAAAATTCACGCCCAGGAAGTCAAGCTGGGCGACGATGTGGATCTCAATGCCATTGCTACACGTACCCCTGGATTTGCAGGTGCTGATCTGGCCAACTTGGTGAATGAAGCTGCCCTGTTAGCCGCCCGTAATAATCGTCAGGCAGTTCTCCAGGCTGATTTTGCTGAAGCTATTGAGCGTGTTGTTGCGGGGCTTGAGAAAAAGAGTCGTGTCCTCAATGCAAAAGAAAAAGAAATAGTCGCGTACCACGAAGTTGGTCATGCCATGGTGGGCTCACTCATGGAGGATGGCGGGCAGGTAGAGAAAATCTCTATCGTGCCAAGAGGTATGGCGGCGTTAGGGTACACGCTCCAACTCCCCACGGAAGACCGATTTCTCCGCAGTTCTGACGAGTTAAAAGGTCAAATTGCCACATTGTTGGGTGGCAGATCAGCGGAAGAAGTTGTGTTTGGCTCCATTACAACGGGGGCGGCAAATGATCTACAGCGAGCAACAGAAGTGGCTGAGCAAATGGTCACCACCTACGGTATGAGTGATGTCTTAGGACCATTAGCCTATGACAAAGGCCAACAAAGCTCATTCTTAGACAGCGGTATGCCCAATGCTCGACGCAACATGAGTGAAGAGACAGCGCGAGCAATTGATGCAGAAGTCAAAGGACTAGTAGAAGCAGCCCATGAGCAAGCTCTGAAAATTCTGCGGACTAATCGGGATTTATTAGAGAGTATTTCTCAACAGCTGCTAGAGGAAGAAGTGATTGAAGGAGACACGCTAAGGAAAATGCTGGCACAAGTTCAACCCTTAGAGGTGTTGGTATAAAAACTTTTGCTGATGACCCTCTCTGCACACCCTCTCTGCGAGAGAGGCCATCAGCAAGTTTCCGAAATCACCTACATTAGTTCAAATACCATAAATCAAAAACTGGTATAAGAGCTATGCGCTGATCGATGGCAAGGGCCTGGGCTTACTAATACCGTAACCCTGAGCATAATTTATGTTCAGAGTGCGCAGTCTTTCTAAAATGGCATCGTTTTCAGCAAACTCAGCAATAGTTTTCATGCCCATCATGATGGCCACCTGATTGACCATATCTACAATTGTTCGAATGTACTCTTCTTCATCAATGTTCCGAATTAAATCCCCATCAATTTTGAGGTAATCAACGGGTAATCGTCGTAAATAGCCAAAAGAAGAAACGCCACTACCAAAATCGTCTAAGGCAAAGCGGATACCAAGCTTTTTCAAGGTGTTGATAAATTTCAGTGCTTGGTCGAGCTGAGAGATAGTTGTTGTCTCAGTTATTTCAAAGCATAGTCGTTCTGCTGGCATAGCAGACTGTTGCAACAACTGTGTCACAAACTCAGTAAATCTCTCGTCACTCAAACTACTACCTGAGAGATTGATAGCTACTATTGTGTTTGCTTCAGGATAGTAGTGGTGGTAGTTTGTTAGCACAGTTTTCACTACCCAGCGATCTATAAGACCTATCATTCCATAGCGTTCTGCCATGGGGATAAACAGATTTGGCTGAACAATATTCCCGTTCTCGTCAGTCAATCGCAACAAAATTTCGACATGTTGATATGAGTCATTGAGCAGTGAAATGATCGGTTGTTCCATCAGGTAAAA
The DNA here is from genome assembly GCF_000316115.1 of Leptolyngbya sp. PCC 7375. Lineage (GTDB taxonomy): Bacteria > Cyanobacteriota > Cyanobacteriia > Phormidesmidales > Phormidesmidaceae > Leptothoe. The sequence goes on along the minus strand of NZ_JH993797.1, from coordinate 3,471,890 downwards.
CCGATTTTCTTCAATTGCTTGAGGGATATTAGCGATATGGACTAATTCAAGATGTTGCCGATCAAGTTCTGTATCATTTTGGTCGGCTAAATAAACGCGACCTCGCCCTAGATCCTTGGCTTTATAACAGGCCAAATCAGCTCTGCTAAGTAGGTCAATCACATTAGAGGCATCACCTAAGATGGGCACTAGTCCAATACTTACCCCCACCTGAAATTGGCGGCCACGCCATATAAATTGATAGTCCTTAATTTTGTCGACGAGATGCTGAGACAGTTTTTGGCCTTGCTCTATAGAGCAACCTTCCAGCAATAAGCCAAACTCATCACCGCCAAGCCGCCCTAAACTATCAGAACTACGAATATTTTGTTGCAGCAGCTGTGCAAGTTCTGTCAATAGCTGGTCACCGATGAGGTGACCAGCTGTATCATTAACGATCTTAAACTGATCTAAATCCAGATAGCCCAATACTGATTGAATCCCACGATCACGTACGCGCTGAATAGCTTGCCTGAGTCGGGTGTCAAACTCGTTACGATTAATTAAACCCGTCAACGGGTCATAGGCAGCTTGATAGGCAATTGTCTGGGTGAGATTGTACTCTTCTGTAATTTCCCGTTGTAAACCTCGATACCCCTGAAAGACATGATGCTCATCAAATAAAGGATGGGCGTTGAGTTTAAAGATGCGTAGCGTTTTGTTGGAAGTGTGTAATCGTAGAGTGAAATTTTCCAGAGGTTGGTGCTGAAGTAATCGCTCGTTCAGTTGCTCCCAGTTGGCCTCCAAATTAGAAATAGTTTTTAGGGCTTGACCCAAGGCTTGACCTTCTAATCCTTCACATTGCAGATAGTGAAAATTCCCAGACAAATAGGAGATTTTTAGATCTTTATCTAACTCCCAAAATAAATCAGCTCCCAATGTCGCCAGATCTTGGTATCGTTTCTCATTTTCTTGTAAAAGATAGGTATGTTGATTGTGACAGCGATATATGACAATCAGCAATGCGCCAATCCAAAGACTTTCTAAGCATAGGCAGACGATCAGCCACATGATTGCTGAAGTAAATCTAGTATCTTGCTTTGCTAACTGTGCCCAAAAATATGTATTTCCTATTTTCACGCCTTTCGGTTCAAAAGATAACCCTGTCTTTGTCTGTAGCTCGGCTTGTAATAAAGTTGGGCCATATTTAGGGATGATGTCTCTGGTGAGTTGGTTAGCAGGTGTTGTACTGGAGGTGATTAGCCATAAAGCACAAGCGTTTGCTCCAAGCCAGGGAATCTTTAGGGCATGCCATGGAATAACAGGAGGATTAATCACGGTTTTGAGCAGATAATAGCTATAAGCTGGCAATAATGTTGACTATTGCTGCCAATGAAGAGTCGATAAGTAACCGGTTACTCCCTATTGATATCAACTATCATCCACGGTATGCATGTGCTGAATATCGTATATGTTGCCTCGGCCTTCAAGAATCAATGGTTGAACTCGTGTTCAACATGCCCAAGCCGTGGCGGAATGTATAACTTAGGCGTTGCTGAACCTCGGGATGGTTCCAGCTGTTAAATCTAAGCTGTTAGGGAGTTTTACGGATCGATGTGTCCTTTCAGCAACGCTAACTGACGTATACCCAGATGACAGTATGCCCCTTGCGTATGAGTCAGTTACCGCTGCACATGGGTGTGGCTCTTGCTTAAGTTTCACGGATAGAGGCTGCCTGGGCTAAAAGCGATTCAGCAAATGCAATGCCTTCCTGATGGGAGCGACCCCCAGCTAACTGGGCAAGCTCTTCCCGACGGGCATCTTCATCTAAGCCAGTGACCCTAACAACTGTTCGCTCATCGGTCTTCTTTTTGCCGTTTGTGACGACTTGTTTGTCAACATGAAAATGGGCATCAGCCATAGCTGCAACTAAGGGTTGATGAGTAACACAGAGCACTTGGCGATTCTGGCTTAACTGATAAAGCTTTTCTGCAATTGTCTGAGCAACACGTCCTGAAACACCTACGTCAATTTCATCAAATATGAGGGTGCCAATCGGATCTACTTTGGTAAAACAGGCTTTGAAAGCCAGTAAAAAACGGCTCATTTCTCCACCAGAAGCAGTTTCTGTCAGTGGTTGTAAGGGTTCGCCGGGGTTGGGACTAAACAGAAATTCAACCACATCGGCTCCATGGACTTGCGGGGATTCCAGGAGGCTCAAATCGGCTTTGAACTTGACCCGCTCCATAGCTAAGGGTTTGAGTTCTTCAACCAGCTGTGATTCCAATCGTTTTGCCGCTTTCTTGCGAAGTTTGGTGAGCTTTGCACATTCAGCTTCTAATGTGGTTTGGGCTTGTTCATTAGCTGCTTCTAACGCTTCAATGGTTTGCCCGTCACCATTGAGCGCATCTAGAGCCACCTGAATTTCTTGGTAATACTCAATTAACTCGGGTAAATCACGCCCATATTTCCGACATAGCTGCTTGAGATAACTCATACGTTCTTCAACCTCAGCTAAACGGGTTGGGTCTGTCTCTAAATTTTCACCATAGGTATTGATTTGACGACCTGCTTCTTCTGCTTGGGCCAGGGCATCGCTGACGAGATCCAGTATGGGTGTGACGTCTTCATCAAAGCGCTGCATGGAGCTGAGCAGCTGTTCTACTCGTCCTAGTAAGTCAGAGCAACTGTCAAAGCTACCGTCACTTTCATAGAGCACTTGGTAAGCCTCGTAGCTTTGTTTTTGTAGCTCGACGCTATGGCTCAGGCGTTGATGCTCTTGCTTTAAGCGATCTAGTTCATCTGGTTCTTGCAAGTTAGCTCCGCTCAGGTCTTGGGCGTGATATTCAAATAAATCTAGCTGCTGCTGCCGTTGTTGTTCAGCGCGCTGACGACGGTCTAGAGCCTGTTGTGCATTGCTGGCGGCTGTGTAAGCTTGGGCCACTACCTGGCGTTGTTGTAATTGTTGATTACCGCCAAAGCCATCTAGCCAATTGCGCTGAGCATCTACAGATCCGAGCTGAACTGTTTGCCCTTGAGCGGTAATTTCTACTAATAAACGTCGCAGCTCTTCTAGTTGATTCTTTTTGACAACAATGTCATTGAGGCGACTACGACTACGGACGCTGCCTCTGCCTGTAGTGAGTTCGCGGGTACATCGTAAGCCATCGCCGTTGAACGGGATATCGTTGGCTGTGAGCCAGTCGGCTACGGCAGGAGGTGCATGGAAAGTAGCTTCGATTACGGCTTTTTTCGAGCCGGTACGCACTAACCGCCCACTCGCTTTTCCTCCCAGGACTGTATCAATGGCATCGAGAATAATAGATTTACCGGCTCCTGTTTCTCCGGTCAGTACATTGAGGCCAGGCTGTAGCGATAATTCAAGCTGATCGATCAGGGTAAAATTATCGATTTTTAAGGAGGTTAGCATGGCCATTGCCTCCTGGATGCAAGTGTTAATAAAGAGATGTGACGACTAAACCAGATCACAGTGTGGGACAGCCAAATAACGGCACTGCTCGGTCGGCGAGCTAATCAATTTTACTGTGGATTTTTTACTGTGAAAATCATAAGTGAAGTGCCAGTTGCTGCCGACAGATAAAATCCTTACGCTTTTTTAGGCGACAATTATGGCACTGAAGATCGCTAAGGACATTTTGATGCAGCTTGAAGGAAAGTGGTGGGTAGGAACTTCGGTTTCTTCGACTGTCGCTTTCCTACCGAGCAAATTATGCTGATATTGACGGTAGGGGATGAGGAACGACGGGGGGACTTGTTACAATAGTTAACAAGTATGCCAGGCTTGGTGTTAGTTTCATTCAGCCAAGTGATATATCGCTAAGTCGCGATCGCACTTATTTAAAAGCTTACAGATAATAGAGATATAACCTATGCGTGCTGCGTCAACGTCCTCTAGCCTGAATGATCCTATGGTGTCGCCAGTACGGTCTTTAGATGAGCTGCTCACCTATGATCCGGTGGCGATCGAACGTTACTATCGCTCTCGACCATTCCAAATTATTCTGCGATTGCTAGAGCTCGTTTGGACATTTCTTGGATTGGGTCTTGCCGCTCTTTGGGATAAGCAAACTGGCGGTCAAGCTAAGAATGAAGTTAAACGTGCTGTCCAACTTAGGGAAGCGTTGACTAAGCTAGGGCCTGCCTACATCAAAATTGGCCAGGCCCTATCCACGCGCCCTGATTTGGTTCCTCCTGCTTTTATGGAGGAACTAGTCAAGTTGCAAGATCAGATTCCTCCTTTTTCAAACGAAATTGCATTTCGTCTGATTCGAGAAGATCTTGGCCAGGACCCATCCATTATCTATGGAGAGATCTCACCAAATCCAGTCGCTGCGGCTTCCCTGGGACAAGTCTATAAAGGCAAATTGCAAACGGGTGAATATGTGGCCATTAAGGTGCAGCGGCCAGGGCTGACTGCCCAAATTACCCGTGATATTTACCTGTTACGACGATTAGCACAGTGGGCGTGTAATAACTTGAGTGTGGTGCGCAGTGACTTAGTCAGCATCATGGATGAGTTTGGCACCCGCATCTTTGAGGAGATGGACTATAACCATGAAGGAGAAAATGCCCAGCTGTTTGAGGCCCTCTATGGCTATATGCCTGACATCATTGTGCCGAAGATTTACACTGAGCTGACGGCTCGTCGGGTGCTGACCATGGAGTGGATCAATGGCACTAAACTGACCGAACCCCAGGCGCTTGAATCTAAGGGACTAAAGGCGACTGAAATTGTTGAAATTGGAGTGCAATGTTCCCTCAGGCAGCTGTTGGAACATGGGTTTTTCCATGCGGATCCTCACCCTGGCAATTTGCTAGTAACCGACAATGGCAAATTGGCCTATCTCGACTTTGGCATGATGTGTACCGTAGAGGATTATCAGCGCTACGGTTTGATTGAAGCCATTGTTCATATGGTGAATCGTGATTTTGACGGTTTAGCTCACGATTACGTCAAATTAGAATTTCTTACGCCTGAAACTGACTTAAATCCTATTATTCCGGCATTGGCCACTGTTTTTAACAATGCTTTAGGTGCTTCAGTAGCAGAGCTTAACCTCAAAAGCATCACGGATGAGTTCTCAGCCCTGATGTATGAATATCCATTTCGGGTGCCTGCCTATTACGCCCTGATCATTCGTTCCCTCGTCACCCTGGATGGTATCGCTATTAGCGTTGATCCTGACTTTAAGGTGCTGAGTAAGGCCTATCCCTATGTGGCTAAGCGTTTGCTGACCGATCCTTCTCCAGACTTACGTCGCTCCCTGCAAGAGCTCTTGTTTAAGGACGGTAATTTTCGTTGGAATCGTCTGGAAAATCTTTTGCGCAATGCTCGTTCGAGTCAAGACTACGACTTGGAAAAGGTCTTACAGCAAACTATTGACTATTTGTTCTCAGAGCGTGGCGACGACATTCGTGACTATCTTGCGGATGAGTTGGCTAAAAGCCTTGATCAGTTTGGCCATAGCTTAGTCCAACGTCTACAGAGCGCAGTCAATAGCGAGCCTACTAAACCCACTGTTGCTGTAAGTCCATCTTCCAAAGATTGGGAGCATATTAGTCGTATCGTAGGTCTTTTGGGAGAAACGAAGGGGGTAAGTGGTGGCACTGTCGTCAAACTAGTGCCTCAAGTCCTCTCTAAGCCAGAGACTCGTCAGATGGGACAGCGTGTGGCTCGCAATCTAGCACAGCGTGCGGCGGCTAGGCTACTTCGCGGTATTTTTCTGCAAACGACGACTCAACCGCAGCCTGTTTCTGTCAGTGCGCCTCTTTTATCCGCCCAAAAGTCGGCATAAAATTTGGCGTATTAGGTAAAGCTAAGGCCTGATTCGAGTAAGCATGCAACAGCGACTGCTCCCCTATTGTGTTGATTGAGTTTCGTTCTGTCGCTCTATTTCTTCCTGTTCCAGCCTGAGTTTTTTTTCTAACGCTTGAATTTCGTCGCGTCGAGCAGCAGTCTCCAAAGCTCGACGACGAATTTCCTGACTCTGCAACGTCAGCGACTGACGCCACTGTTCGGCCCGCTCAACTTCTTGATGGAAAAACTGTGGGGTAACCCCCTGGGTCAAAAATTGAGACACTAGATCTAAAATCCAGTCCGTTGCTTCCTGGATATCAACCACTTGATTTGACGCATCTAGCTCCACTAAAACTAGGGTGCCTTCATTAAAAGTTACAGGTAGAGTAGATACGACTTCTTGATCACCGATAGATAATTCCCAAAGATAGTCTTCGAGCTGACGCGCCAGAAATTGTAAGACAGGCGCGCCCTCAGACGTGGTGTGGCAAACTTTGGCCAAGTGCTGCATGGTTGGATAAGCAAACGGCTAAAACCTAGTATACCCTTACCCCCTACGCCGTTTATCTGCTCTGTCGGGGAGGTTCGTCAAGATTTCGTACCTGTCTCGTATAAAGGAACACAAAATTGAACTTATGGGGTCTTCAGATTACCATTGAGCGAGTCATAATTCGATTAATAATTTTATGTGGCTACGGCTCTCAGCCTCAGCTCAAAATAAGGGTGGGTTTTATCAAGGACCGCGTTCGGATTACTTAAATATGATTTAAATTCCGTCAAAAAAGTCTTTGCGTTCCGGATACTTTTTGCTATGCCCAACGTCTGATATCTCAAGTGCAATAGTTAAGACGCTGTTTACAAATGTAGATCGTCTGGTTTCAAATACCTTCCTTTCGCCTTAGGTAAAGACGAGGGTCTTTGGAACAGACGCTACGCTTATATCTCTTAGGGGATTTGCTTTCAGAGTTTAGGGTTACTAATAAGTAGAGTCCAAATTATGTCCTTTCATCATGCTCAGCCTCATAAAAGTGGCTCGTCTGGTAATTGTGAACCTTTGGATGGTTCACAAAAGCATGCCGGTGGCGAACATCGTGAGTTTTCTGCGGTTGATGCCTCTGACCAAAGGACGTCTAATCGTGACAGTTATGACGAAGAAGCTCGTTTTGAACTTCTCAGTGCCTATCTGGATGACGAAGTTACTGCTGAAGAGCGGAAGCTTGTAGCTCAGTGGCTAATGGACGATCCCCATACCCAGCAAATGTATCAAAGGTTGTTGATGTTGCGTCAGGCAATTCGAACAGCGCCGGTACCATCTCAACCATCCTTGCAAGTGCCTAACTCATCACAACAGGCGTGGGGAGCTTGGTCCCTATGGCCAATGCGTCGAATGTTGGTCTGTGCCATTGCGATCGCACTGTTTAGCAGTCTTAGTCAGTTGGGCACTACTTGCGGACGTCAGCAATTACAAGAGGCCTGGCAATTTATTAAGACCTTACCCCAGGGGACCTTATGGGAAATTGCTGCAACTGTGACTGAACTATCTTCTAATACCGATAAGTAAGTGTGAGCATGCGTCAGCAGGGTGAGCAACTGGCTGGAGTTAGCCGGTAAAACCTTACTTGTCCAATTCTCGGCAAATCCCAAATACTGAAGTAAAGCCGTGGAGAAACGTTGTATTTCCAACGGGACCAATTTCGCCATTACAGAAAAAACCTCCCAGCGGCACTGGTCCCAGCTGGCGACTAAACTGTTTTGTGTCACAGTTAGGCGTATCAAATAGACTAGTACCTCGTCCATTGCAGGCAAACAGCAATGCGCCCGAGGGAGCAGATCGTTCTTGATTGTCCAAACGGTAGGTTTTCAGCAGTGCTACCAAGTCGTCTTTAGCCGTGTGAGCATCTCGCAGATGGAACTGAATTCTCTGGCCTGGACGAATTCGATCGGCAATGGCAATGGCACCCACTTTTGGGTCTACTCCCACCAGGTTGCGAATAAGAAAATCACCCTGTCCTAAGGCTTGTTTAAAGCTACTTTGCGCAAGACCAATAAATAATGATTCTTGAGCCAGCTGTCGATCAGTTTCATCTAAATCCTGGAACAATTCCTGGAGTGCTTCCAAGGGCGTTTGGGTATCAGCTTCATCTTGGGAGGCTTGAGCTGCTACTTTCGTCACGACATTGCGGTCCCCTTCGACTACGCGAAAGGTGGGACCTATGGGACGGCATCCCTGGGCGACAATGGCATCAATGACGATGTTGCCCGACAGGGCTACCCCCACGACGCCTTGGCGATAGAGCTGTTGCCCGCAGAAGAGGCCACAGCTACGGCTAATACTTTCGATGCCCGCGAGTCCTCCCACCTTGACTGATTCTGGATAGGCAAAATCTAACCCTTGGAGAAGGTCATTCATTCCTGATGCAAAGGGATCGGCCATCAATAAAAAGTGAGGTTTCTCTGCTGGTGACACGCCAATGATTTCAGTCCATTCGCTAGGAGGACTATCTAAATCAGGGAGTTCATCAATTGACAAATGAAATCCCTGGATATTGACATCGGGAAGATAGGCAACGGTTAGACTGATTCCTGCGGTTTCTTCGACTTCAATTAGCTCACCTGTATTACTTCTGCCAATCACTCCGCCGCCACTGCAGCCAACGATGTGGGCACCACCCAGAGGACCTTTGAGTAAAGGCAATACACGAGAATATTCACTAGCAAAGGCTGATGAAATAAAGATAATGGCTAAGTTAGGTGCCATTTCTAGCTGGGTTAATACCCGCTCAATCACCTCCCGCAGTGCTAATTCCAGTGAAGGATGGGTAGAGACGGCACTAGCCCATTTCATAGCGTTTGGTGGCGATGATGGCAAACTCAATACTCTCAAAAATAAATCAAGATGTTAATAGTCTAGCTTCCAGCCTATTGCCGTTAAGTTAAATTCCAGAGGGGAGCAACGACTCTATTGATGCCTTCATCCGATGGACTTAGACTGCCTTGGCTACAAGATTCTACATAATGTGGCTATAAAGCTATAAAGCTAGGCTTTACAAGCTAACCTTACCCAGGTATTAGGTATATCTGCGGCTTTAAAGCATACCTTGCTGCTGGAGCAGTTCCATTAATTGCAAAATGCTTCTTTAGATACAACGAGTTTGAAAAAACCGAAGCTAACATAGAAGGGTAAACCACCTCCATGCAATGCTGTTCTCAGTGGGGAACTCTAAGCAGGCCACTGGCAACTGCTATAAGCACACTTTCAAATCAAATACTTCGTTGAAAGTAAAGGTAGATAATTAAAAGCTATGAGCGATATTCAAGAAAAGATCTCTGAAGAAATCAAAGCGGCTCGAGATGTCTGCACCACTGACGGTAGCGGTTCTGATGCATGTGCAGCTGCTTGGGATGCTGTTGAAGAACTTCAAGCTGAAGCCTCTCACCAGCGTGAATCTGAGAAGCCAAAGACCAATTTTGAAACCTACTGCGATGAAAACCCCGAGGCAGATGAGTGCCGCATATATGAGGACTAAGCACAGGCTGTGATTCTTGTAAGACTGATGATTTAAGGCCGTAGAGCTGAATGATTAGTCTGATTGGGTACATTAGGCCGAGTTTCTTTTATGGGAGCTCGGCCTTAATAGTGTTAGAAGAGGGGGGATGGCTCTCTATTCTTGCGGCCCAACGGTGTTAACCTAGAGAGCGTTTTGATAGCACGCCATAATTTCTATGCCGAGTTCTGAACTCCTACAGTCATTGGTTTGGATGGACTATCGCCTGGCCGTAATATTCACGGTTTTGTTCCCCTTACTCCTTTTAGTATGGGGACTCATTGGCCGAGGTGAAGTGATTCAGCAGCTGTTAGTGATCTATTGGAAAGTCTCTAGTCTGCTGGCAATTACCGTTTATCTGATGATTGCAGGGTTACCCTTCAGCTTTTTGACTGCTGTCATGGCGAGGGTCATGATGCCCGTATCTTTGTGGTTCTGGGCCGATCTCAATGAAGAGCTTCGAGAGCAACCCTTTTCTGGGTTAAAACTTGCGTTTACATCTTGGCGCTGGGCGCTAACGTTCTACTGCGGTTTAGGTTTGCTTTTCCAGCTACCCTTTTTGCGGTGTAGTTTTTCTCGTGCTGCTTTTGCCGCTGACAGTTGCCAAGTTTGGTTGGAGGCTCCCAAGTTATTTAGGCAATCCTTTCATACTGGCTTTACTCCTGGATTCCTGGGATTCTGGGCAATTTTAGCGTTAGTCATTTACCTGCTAACCCTGAGCTACTTCATTTTTGTAAAGCTAGGACGTCAAGGACGGTCAGCACTCAACCAATAGATCATGGCTATCTCAATTGAGAAACAACTTGAGCAATATACGTTGCAAAACCTCCAAGAGGTTTTATTGGTGACTGTTGAGATCGATGGAGAAATAGACGAAATTCTTGTCTTTCGAGGCTTTTCTAGCTCTCTGATGCGACCAACTGCCGCAGACCCAGATGTGCCAGTGTTACCTGATGATGCCGTCATTACTACGATTGACCGGTTGGCCAGTCCTTATCAACCTGACTGTCCGAATTATCTAGAACGGCAGATTAGTTGGGCAGACTTTTCCCAACGTTTAAACTCCTAACTAATCCTTCAGGTCACACGCGTTACGTTCAAGACCTGTCACAATAGATACAAGCTGCGGTATCCTAGGTCGTCCCCAATGTAATCCTGTGTGGGACTGGCTGTTTTGCTAGCTTTACATCGCGATTATTTCCTGTTATGTATCAAACGCAAGATTTACACGTGGTTGAGACTCGACCACTGATCAGTCCCGCTCTGCTCCATGCGGAGTTGCCTTTAACCCAATCGGCTGCGGCTCTGGTCGCCCAAACTCGCGATCGCATCCGCAATATTCTCTACAACGAAGATCGTCGCCTACTTGTCATTGTGGGGCCTTGCTCTGTGCATGATGTAGATGCTGCCCATGACTATGGCCACCGGTTGGTTAAACTACGGGAAGCTCTAGCGGATCAGCTTGAAATTGTGATGCGAGTCTACTTTGAAAAGCCTCGTACCAACATTGGCTGGAAAGGATTGATTAATGACCCCCACTTAGATGGCAGCTATGACATCAACCAGGGTTTGCGCTTGGCCCGTCAGTTGTTGATTGATCTCGCGGAGATGGGGTTGCCAGCGGCAACCGAGCTATTAGATCCAATCACGCCTCAATATATTGCTGATGTCATTTCTTGGACAGCCATCGGCGCTCGTACAACTGAAAGTCAAACCCATCGTGAAATGGCATCGGGGTTATCGATGCCCATTGGCTTTAAAAACAATACTGATGGTAGTTTGCAGGCTGCGACCAACGCCATGATGGCAGCCAGTCGCGCTCACCATTTTCTGGGGATCAACCACAGCGGCCTTGCCAGCATCGTAGCAACCACAGGTAATCCCGATGGTCATTTGGTGTTACGGGGTGGCAAGAATGGACCTAATTACGATGAGCAAAATGTTCAACAGGCTGTGCAGCAGCTCTCCAAAGCAGGCCTCAATCCCCGCTTGATGGTGGACTGCAGTCATGCAAATGCTAATAAGCAGCACCAGCAGCAGGCTGTGGTTTTAGATAGCCTGTCAGCACAGCTCAAAACCGGTTCTTGCCATATTCTTGGGGTAATGATAGAAAGCCACATTAAAGCTGGCCGTCAATCAATTCCTGAAAATTTAGATGACCTCGTCTATGGTCAAAGCATTACTGATGCCTGTGTTGATTTTGAAACAACCCAAGTCATGCTAGAACAGCTTGCCGCCGCTGTTGAACCGCATCTCTCAGCTGCGTCCCTTTAAAAAAGAGGCACATTGACGTTAATACTTGCACCGTAAATAATGTCATCAAAGTCGACATTCGACAGAGAAGAGCGACCAAATCGGAATCCAGTGAATAGGCTCAATCGAGTCGTACTTGATAGGTCGTGGCTAAACTGAGCCAGGATCTGATGATAGGTATCGTGGCGCTCTATTTCTGTGTAGTCATCGAGAAACAGCTGATATAAGAAGCTTACGCGAGTTTGAGGATCAAAACCGTAGTTGATAGAGCCAGTGGCGATCTGAGTGAAGCGACTGAATGCTTTTGGATCGCTAATGCTCAAACGAGCCTGATAGTAAGTGTCTAACCAGGTGCGGTTATTGAGAATGTCACGCCGACTAAGCAGCAACTCGACATAGTTGGCCTGAAAAAATGAGTCGCTACCAGGGGTGCTGAGATCCTGATAACGCCAATTCAGCTGTCCATAGCTGCTTTGCCCTAAACGCTGACGAATGCCTGCTTGAAACTGTAATTCGTTGTAATCGACGATCGATAGGTCTTCATAGCGAGCTAGATTGGCTTCGGCGCTGAGCAACAAATTAGTGCCGTCCGCAATGCGTGGAAATGCAAAAACACCGATTCCTGTTTGATAAATGCGATCGTCAATGGGGTTGGGAGTGCGGAAGAGGTTGTTGCCTCCGTAGACGTTAGCTCGACCTGTTAAAAAGACGGTTGTTTGCCGTGTAGGTTCTGGCTCTACTTCCAGGGGCACATCTTCAGTGGGGCGAATGCGCAGGATCCCTAGCTCACTATCAATGCCGATGGGTTGCGATCTCACCCGTAAAATACCTAACTCATCATCAATTGCCCCGTTTCTTTCATCTTCATCTTCGTCAGTTTGTGATTCATCTTCGGTGCCGAGTTCTTCATCCTCTGCAATCTCCAGGCTGACGCTACCAATATTGCGATCGTTGTCGCTATCCTCAAAAAATATTTCGGAAGACTGCTCTAATAGCTTTGACGGAAAGCTAACAACCGTAACATTCTTCCTGGCGGTCAAGAATTGCTTATGCTCTAGATAGGTGAATGGCTCTGTTAAAGGCACAGGTGTACCCGTTGTTTCAAGTAGCTCTGTAGCTGCTGGTCGCCTATCAATGACTCTTTCTAATGGAAGTGACGTCTGAGCATCCGCTTGATGGCTCAGTCCTCCCCAACTTCCTAGGCACACTGCCAAAAACTGTATGCTCGCCAATGGCCCAGAAAACAGCCTCATCATCAACTAATTTTCCATCAATACTAATTAACCTATCTGTATATCTAATTAATTTTCCCAACATGAAAGACTGAGCTGAGTCTTGATATCCCCAGAAAAGCGCAGCATTTGTAACTATAGTTCACAAGAACTATCACTATGGATTGATGTCGTCTGTCTAAATACTTAAAGCATTCTTCCCAGACTCAAAAAAATACCGAACAATCAGGATAAAGACCAGGTAAATTACAAAATTTGGGTAGCAATTTAAAGAAAGTATGAATACACTATGGCCATGATGCTGGAAAGTTAGGTACTATTACTAATGGAGCAGAGGAAAAGCTTCTGCCCGGTGTATTTGCCCAGTACTTCTGCCCATTAGCCCTTGCTTCACTATGTGCAAAGTTTCTGCTCGCTGGTATTCGCTTTTACTGGGTGCTGCTCTAATTTTTGGGCTGCCAAGCGCCGCCTTAGCTCAGTCCACTCTTACTTGGGCTAAGGTTGAGAGATTGCGTAACCGGGTACACCTTATTCCTAATAATCGCAATGCCCGACGTGCAAGAGTCGCAGACGTTATGGGTGTGGGTGATGCTCTTCGTACAGCTGCGTCATCGCGAGCTGAGCTAAGTTTCAACGATGGTTCTCTGGCTCGGGTTGGCGAGCAAGCCACCTTTCGATTCACTCCCAATACCCGTAATTTTCAGTTGTCCAATGGGACTGTCCTATTGTTGGTTCCGCCCGGTCGTGGTCGCACCACTATACAAACGCCCAATGCTGTTACCGGAATTCAGGGCTCTGCTTTATTTGTTCGTGTGCGTTGTCTGGCAGAACTGTCATCTGAAGGCCACTGCCCATCTCCTGTAACTTTAGTTGGAGCTCTAACTAATAATCCTGCTGGTCCCATGGTTGCTTACAGTGGAAGCGGCTTTCAACAGCAGCCTATTTATGCAGGAGAAATGGTGGTCATTGAGGGTGATGTCATCACCCAGCGGCACCAATTTGATTTAAAAACTTTTTACGAGACAAGTGGGTTAGTAGAGGGGTTGCAACTTGATAGTTCTACTCCTCCTGCCAATTTGCCTTTGGAGCTTCAGGAAGTCTGGCAAGAGATTCAGGATGCTCTAGAACTTCAAGGAGATTTTGATAATCAGGGTTTAGTGGAAGAAATAGTTGAAAACCCTGGTTTTATTGCGCCAGTCGTCAATACTTTTCATGATGAGCTGAATGAAGCCGCAGGAGACGATTTTTTTGTTGATTTCCCACCATTCGCATCTTCACCTGCTGCTGCCTTCCACGGCACAAGTGGACAAGTTGCAACTTTTCAATCAGAGGATCCTGCTACGGTTACGGTCACTGAGGTGCCAAGAGAAGTTGATACAACTGTAACTAGTGCCATTGTAAGAGAATCCTTTAATAATACAAATAGGGGTATTTCATCAGGAGAGCCTACTGTAGGTGTGTCATCTCCTGCGACTCCGGAGGTGCCAACGGCAACGCCAACGCAACCCGAAGTGCCCACAATTGTCTCAACACCGACACAGCCCGAGGTGCCTTCTACGCCAACGGTACCAACGACGCCAACGCAGCCCGAAGTGCCCACAATTGTCTCAACACCGACACAGCCTGAGGTGCCTTCTACGCCAACGGTACCAACGACGCCAACGCAACCCGAAGTGCCCACAATTGTCTCAACACCGACACAGCCTGAGGTGCCCTCAACTCCGATTCCCAACAAGCCTACGCCTGAAATTCCGACTACGCCAGTGGTCACTAATCCGCCAGAAGTCGTAACACCTGATTTAGAACCTGGTCGGGTACCTGTGGATTCTGAGGAATTTAACTGGCAACAACCCTCTGGTGCTAACGATCCTGACGTTTTGCAGGGACCCAATTTTTCAATTGATGGCTCAACTGTCAATTGATATTGTTAGTTTGCAATATTTTTTTGCCATTGTTGATTGATAGAGATGCATCGTACTGGCAAGATTGCCTCATTTCAGCATTCTTAAGAAAAAGCCTTTAATTTTGAGTATTAATTACTTAACAATGCGCTTGAGTGGAATTGATCGGCGTAATTCGGTGTGGCTATAAAATTAACCAACATCTAACTCATCCTTCTTATCCAGCACCGTAGTTGCGTTGGGTAGCTTATAGTTTTGGTCCCAATCAGTTGGCAAAATGACCGTAGATAGCTTAGCTTCTTCGTCATCTTCAGGAAGATTTGGAGCAGGAATTTCTTTCTCAGGGGCTGCTTCTGATAAAAACTCTAGCTTTAATTTTCGGATATCCTTAAGAACAGCTTGAGCTGTTGCGTATCTTTGGTTAAAGTCATATCGCACCATCTTATCAATAACTTTAGCCAGACCAGGATCTAAGTCTGGGACTTTATCGGTCCAGATAATTTCTCCGTGAGAATCGCGCTGAAGTGCATGAGGGGGTAACCCTGTGAGGGCCTCTATCGTTGTTACTCCCAGAGCATAGAGATCGCTACTAAAATTTGGTAAACCAGCTGATTGTTCGCTGGGCATATAGCCTTGAGTACCAATGCCAACAGTTGAAGTGATGCGAGCATTGGTATCCGTGAGACGATTAGAAATTTGTTTGACAGCGCCAAAATCGATTAGAACATACCGCTGATCGTTATTACGAGAGATGATGTTGGATGGTTTGATGTCACGATGAATAACGCCCTGGGCATGGACTGTTTGAATGACTGACAATAAATCCAGTAAAAACTGGGCGGCTGAGCGCTGTGACATTGGCCGCTGTGGATCGAGCTTATCTTTGAGTAATGTCCCTTCAATCATTTCTTGAACTAGATAGAAGGAATAATTAGATTCAAAATACGCTAACAGGCGTGGGATTTGATCATGTTCACCTAACCGTTCTAAGGTGGTAGCTTCTGATGCGAACAAACGTTGAGCTAGTTGGTGAGCTCTGGGATTATCACTAACAATTTTGAGTTGTTTGACAACGCAGATAGGATTGCCAGGACGCTGCATATCTTTTGCAAGATATGTGTCACCAAATCCACCTGAACCCAAAATCTTACTGATGCGATAACGTTCGCTTAAGAGAGTGCCAATTATCTCACTCTCATGGGCCGCCAGCAAATCTTTAAAGTCATCTTGTTGACTAATAATTTCTTGAACAATAGGGGACGTTACATAACGTGCCAAGGTGCTACGTAATGTCTTTTTCTGTAGCTGCTCACTAAAGAAGCCAATGGCAAAGTCAGCTATGGCAAATCCCAATACACTTAAAATTGGCATGGCAATGGGAACAAAAATGCCTCCTGTCGTAAAGACAACAAAACTTATTAGTCCCCAAGCCAAGCCTGATGCAGTAGCGCCCACCAGTCGACGAAATGGTGTTCGAGATGAGATTCTACCAATGACTATGGCCATTCCTCCTAACCATCCAGCCACAATTAAAGCACTGGGTAGGGGGCTTTGCACCAGAGAATATAGTGCCAGGTCATCTCTGAGCGTTGCAACAGTGTTGGCTAAGATTTCCACTCCAGCCATAGGCGTAGGATGTAACCAACTTTTAGAAAAAGGAGCTGCATGAAAGTCTTGATGTAGTGAAGCTGTAGAGCCTACGAGAACAATTTTGTTCTCAAAAAAACGACCATTATCCAACTGAGATTTCCACAGCTCGTCATCTAACAGATACCAAAAAGGAATATGTTGGAAGGTTTTTGCAGGACCATGAAAGAAAATGTGATCGCCACTACTGTTGGTATAGTCAACTTGAGCTGCCTTTAAGGTAGCTTCGGCAAAGCTTAAAACTGAAGGATCTGAGCTACTTTCTAGAACTAAATCTTCACCTAAGAGTTCTGCTTCGACGACCTGAAGTGTTTTAAGAAATTCACGGCTGAGACGGTGAATCTTGCCGTTAGGTTCCAAAATAAAGTTAATTGCACCAACTTGAACTGGCATTTCTCGAAAGTCTGGCAAGGGTAACGTTGGTTGTAGTAACGAGCCTTGCCGCAGATCGATATCACCATACTCTGCAGCCAACACTACCTGTGAACCCTTGTCAGCTAGAACTTCAGCAAAGGCTTCGTCATCTTCAGGACCATAGCTGCTGGGTAATGCGAAGACAATATCTAAAGCAATAGATTTTGCGCCAGCGTTTAAAATCTTGTCTATTGCTGAAGCATAGGTCGCCCGTGGCCACGGCCATGAACCTATGGCTGCTAATTCTGGATATGCTTCAGGCTGATCTAAAAAATGTTGCCCTTGGGATAAAGATTCTTCATCTATAGCTAAGATAATGATGTCATCTGGGGCTGCTATCTCACCTCGTAATTCCCACATCAATGCCTGTCCCTGATGCTCTAATGAACGAACAAATCCAGGACTCAGCCCAGTCACTAGTGCAGTTGTCCCAATCAATAGGCCATTTATGCAAGCACGCCATCGCTGTGCAAAATTGATGGTAGGTATAAATTGACGCAGACGATCCTGAGATGTCAGCGTAGCTGTGATATCTGCCCCATCTTGTTTCATTCGTATAAATGTGGGTATTTAGACACGGTACAAATCAAAGCAGTAGATGATGCAACCTGAATGAAACTAGGGACTACCTTTAGAGGTAGTTCAATCTGAATAATTTCAGTATTTATAAATCATGGCGTATAAAATTACATAAACTATGGGATAGTATTACGGTCATCGCACAATCTAGAACCATAATAGCTTGAAGCTATTGCTAGTAGTCTATGCTGACTGAGAGTACTAGCGATTTTTCTTGTACTGACGTGAATGTTTTAAGGGGTAGGTCTGTGTCACTAGTAGGATTTGCTGAAAGTTAGAGGAATTCTGGGTTGCCCCGCATGATAGTCAGATCTGCCTTATAGTAGTAACTTGACCCTTTTAAAACGAGGTTAAAGATTTAGCTCAAGCCATGACTTATCTAAGTATTAGAGCGTTTTTAGATGGTTGTCATTGTTTGCCGTAAATAGTTCCATACAGCGATGATTATTTATGTGCTGAAATTGCGCATTCTAATTGAAAAGGTATGGATATAAAGCTCTATGAATTTTTATAAGTGTTCTACATATGAGGCAAGTAAAAAACGTCTAGTCAATTAAAGTTGCATCAATCAAGGCCATCTACAGTTTTGATTATTTATATATCGTCACCTTCAAGCTCTACATAAGTTGGTTTTAATTACCTACTATTGGGCTATATTCTGGATCTTTCCTGACGTTAAGGCTTACGTACAGATCACGGACAGTTGAGTCCAACCGTATAGTTGCTTTTCTATATTTGTTTCTGGACTATTGCTAAGTGGTTGAGCCGACTATTTACCTTCGGTTATAGCTATTTAGTTTCCAGTTATTGTTATTGTTTTTACTTCTATGCATACGCAACCGTTAAGTCGACTTTCTATATTTGTAGATGGCAATAATATGTTTTATGCCCAGCAGAAGAATGGCTGGTTTTTTGATCCTAAGCGCGTCCTTGAGTACTTTACCCATGAAACAGTTCCGTCTACGTTAATCAATGCTTTTTGGTATACAGGTCTAAAAGATCCTCAAGACCAGCGTGGCTTTCGTGATGCCCTCATTAGTCTTGGCTACACGGTGCGTACAAAAATCTTGAAAGAGTATTATGACGATAACTCTGGGCGCTATTCCCAAAAAGCTAATCTAGATATTGAAATCGTCGTTGACATGTTTAATACAGCGGCTCAATATGATCGGGTTGTTTTGTTCAGTGGCGATGGTGATTTTGAGCGGGCGATTGAATTGCTGCGCTCTAAAAATACTCACATTACGGTAGTGTCGACTGAAGGTATGATTGCTCGAGAATTACGTAATGCAACCGATCGCTACATTGATCTAAATTCAGTCAGACGCTACATCGAGAAGGATTAGGTGCTAATTCCCTCGTCCATGGGGAGCGTTCAAGTTTTCTAAGTCTGGTCCTAGGGGGATGATGCCCCCTGGATTTAGAGGAAATAGATTGCCGAAGTAGTCTCGTTTAATGGCGTTGATCTCGCATGTGGCAGCGATGTCAGGAAGTTGGTAAATATCCCGTACATAACCGCTGAGATGTTCATACTCGGCGATACGATGGCGATTGCATTTAAATAGACAATAGTAGGCAATATCAAAGCGAATTAAGGTAGTGAACAAGCGCACGTCAGCTAGCGTTAACTGATGACCGCAGATATAGCGCTGATGAGCTAGAGTTTGGTCAATAGTATCTAAGGTATCAAATAATTCATTGCAGGCACTTGCATAAGCGGTTTGGGTTTGCGCAAAGCCGCAACGATAAACTCCATTATTGACTGTGTTGTAAATGCGAGTATTCCATTGGTCAATGTCTGTTTTGAGCTTGTCAGGATATAAATCGAGGTCAGGCTGGGTTGACCAAGCGTTAAAAGCACTATTCAAGATTTCAATAATCTCGGCACTTTCGTTATTAACAAGGGTGCTTGTATGGCTATCCCATAGGGCCGGTACGGTAGCACGTCCCTGATAACCTGCCTTAACTTTGGCGTAAAACTGTGGCAGGGTGCGGCAGCCTAAAGAGTCTGTTTGGCTGGGTTGTTCAAATACCCAACAGCCTTCATTGCCGGAGGGGGAGACCACTGTAATCGGAATAGCAGTTTCTAACCCTTTAAGGGCGCGAACAATTAGAGTTCGATGGGCCCAAGGACACCCCATACCCACAATGAGGTGATAACGTTGTGCTTCAGGTGGAAAGTGTTCAGATGGAATGCGATCGCAAAACTCACTTTTAGGTCGCTGATAGGCCCCTCCTTGATCGCTCGGGGCCATTTGGGACATCATAGTGCGCCAAAGTGTGGTCCAGATCGTTTTGGCAGTACGGATCAGCAGGCTGGGAGGGAGAGCCATGGGAAGAAGAGAGTATACAGAAGGTTAGTAGATGCGGGTGGGTACCACCCACCCTATTTATAGCTCGGTGTCTAATTGCGTTGTTTCGACCAGGCTCGCAAAATCGGAATGCTGGCAATCTGATCCAGTTGAATCGTATCCCAATCTAGACCCTGGGGCTGAGGATGATGATTCTCGATCGTGAAACACTGCGTAGGCGTCACAATCAAATCCAGGCTCCAATCATGGGCTTGCATCGGCAGGTCTGCTGCATCGACCAGCTGTAAATCATGGACGGTGGTGGCAATGGGGGTTTCCTCTGAAATGAGTTCACACTGCCGCAGCATGGCTAATTCCAAATCGGCAAATCCTGCGCCTTTACCTGTACGACCGCCGTTCATGGCTACAGCTACACAGCCTACTACTACCAAATCAATGGGCTGCATTTCGGCAAAGGACACTAATTGCCCATGGGCCATGGCTCCTCCCATAGAAGCTGCTGCCTTCAGGGGAACTCCTTTTGCTGCAAGGGCAGCAGCTGTGAGTTCAACAAAACACTTTTTGCGGGATAGTCGAGGGACTGCCATATACAGGATTTTGCCATCAGTTAATGCCCTGAGTCTGACGGCTGTATGGGGAGAGTCAGGATTGCATTTAATCACGTGAGCCTGCTGCCATAGGTCCGTGTTTGCCAGATTGTCAGCGGCAATGCCAGCTCCAATAAAGTTGGGAATGTGGCCTACCGGATCGCGACGAGTCGCCTTGTGAATTTTGAGTGTGGCCCAGATGTGTTGCCGCAGTGTATCTTTGCCGGTGTGGCGACCGGACCAAGTTGAGGTAGACATGGCAACGGGAGGAGAGGAGAAAGACCATAAAAGTTGACGCGCTCATACCTGATTCAACATTAAGCTTCTTCAACATTAAGTCAGGCTTCAACTCTGAATGTGGCTCAGCAACGGCTGAAGTTTTTAGAACGTTGCGTTTCTTGTAGAGGGCTTGGCGTCAACAATTCCCTGCAACCCACAACTTCAAACTAGTTCACTCCTTACTAAATGTTTTCTAAATCTTTTGGATGACTGGGATAGCTTGACTCTAATGTGGATAAATCTACTGGGGATTCTCGATGGCGAAGAAAGCAAAGAAGAAAAAGAAACAGACCGTACTCAACCGTGGTTTTGGCAGTCAATCATTAACAACCGAATTAGCCCATGTAGAGGCTTTACTTCGTCGGGAACAGTGGCTAGAAGCTCATTCTCTTCTCATCCGTCTGAAAGCTTCCCATCCTAATAATTTGGATATATTAGCCCATTTGTTAGAGGTGTATTACGAGTTAGGGCAGCTGCTACAGTACCAGGCCACCTGCGAAGAATTTTTAGCCATTAAGCCCAACGACGCACGGGTCAATTTTTTGCTGGGTTATGCTTATGTTCTCAATTACTACCCGCTATTGGGGATAAAGCAATATCGATATGCCATTGAGCGTTGGCCTGATCATCCAGGTAGCGTCGAGGGTAAAGAACATTTAGCCATGATTGAACCCAATTTATCAGATGTTTTAGACTCTATGGGGCTAAAACATCCCGATGACTGGGAAGCGGGCCTACTTTACGAGCAAGCTCGGGCATATACGGAAACAGGACAAGCGGCCAAAGCGATTACATCGGCAACGTCTCTGATTGAAAAACGCGCTGATTTTGTGGCCGGGTACAACATTTTGGCGTTAGCCTACCTGGCTAATGATCAGTATGAGGATGCGATCGCAACGCTACAATCTCAATTAAAACAACACCCAGACAGCATTCTTTTGCGAGCTAATCTGATCAGATTTCTCTCCTTGCGGGGAAACTTTACCGAAGCTGAAACCCATAAGTCTCAACTGTTGGCTAATTCCAGCACCGATCTGGATGATCTGACCCGTAAAGCCGAGGCTTTAGCCTATCTAGATGATATGGCGGCCATCGTAGATTTATTAGCGACTGTTCCCCCAGATTCAGAAAAAGACAATCGACCCTTGGTCTCAGGTTTATTTCACCATTTGGCAGCCGTGGCGCTTGTCTATCAAGGGGATGTCAAAGCTGCTAGAAAACAGTGGAACCTGGCGCTAGAACTATATCCAGACTTAGAGGTAGCTAAGGAAAACTTGGATGACTTTGATATGACATCTACCTTTAAGGAGGGTCCCTGGCCGTTTGAACTCAACAGTTGGGTAGAGAATGGGGCCTATCAAGACCTGCGTCAGGTGGCCATTGCCATGACTCCGGAGCGTACGCCCCAGCCCGCTCTAATAGCGGCCGTTGAGACGCTATTAACAGATTATCCATTTATTAGTGAGCTAGTGCCAGTCTGGCTTAAGCGAGGGAGTCCAAGGGCACGGATGTTAGCCATGATCATTGCCAAGAGTTGCCTCAATGAGGCCCATGTTGCAGCTGTTAATGAATTTGTTGCTGGCACTGACGGCAGTGAGTCCCAGAGATATCACATGGCATCCTATTTTGCACAACGGCACCAGCTGACAGTACCAAAAATCTGGCTCTATGGTGAATGGCACAGAGAACCGCTACTAGCGACCTATGAGATTGTGCCTGATCCGGTTGTTCTCCAGTCACCTGAGGCCGAGCAATTATTGCATAAGGCGTTGAAGAAGATCGCACTGGAGTCTGCTAAGGCGGCAGAAACGGCTGAGGTGTATTTGAAACAAGCCTTAGAAATAGAGCCTAACAACCCTGTATTACTCAACAATCTAGCACTAGCCTATTCTCATCAAGACCGGTTAATCGAGTCGCGTCAGGTGACTCAGCAGATTGTTGATGAGTATCCTGAGGATATTGATAGTCGGGTTGCGATCGCACAAATTTATCTTGAAGAAACAAACTTGGATGCAGCTGAAGCGGTTTTGAATGAAGTGCTTCGATACTCTTGTTTGACTGAAGATGCGCTAGTTAGCCTGCTGCTAACCCGAAGTCGTTTACTGATGTTGCAAGGAAAAGAAGACATGGCTCGTCTTTGGTTCCAAGAAGTGTTGCCCATGGTGAAAGAGCATCCACTGCTACGCCAGTTGGGGTTTGGGTCACGCAAGTGATATGGGTAGTCAGGTTTTCTCTCAAACACCTCGATCAATCTCAAAGAGATAGATATCACAGTGGATACACCATTTTTAACAAGGTCTATTTGAGAGAAAAACAACTGCCCGTTTGAGGCAAAATAGCAACAATTTAAGAAAATCATAGACCACTCTCACACTTTGTGTGAGAGTGGTCTATGACTTTTTGATATGGATTTTATGATACAAAATCCTGACTGATAGCGTCCGGTATCACAGGGCATCCACCAGGGAGTACCCCCTACAGGATTGTCCATTGTTAATCGAGTTTAATGAATTCGGATTTGGTATGAGACGTAGTTGTACCTGGCTGCTTGTGATTATATGAGTTTTCCTTTGAACGATATCTTCTATGGCTAGGATTGTATTTTGCCCGAGCTAGGTGTCTTCTTACCTAAAACTTGAAATTTCAGTGTCGCAATAGCTGTAGAATTTTCATGCTGACGACTTTTAGGATGTTCTGAAACAAGTGGCAGGTTCATGAATAACTAAAAGTATATCGGCTATATCCATGGGTACAAGCCGCCCTATGGAATAGTAAAAGCCCTCTCTTTGGATGCTGCCTGAAAGATTATGGACTCATGCACCTGGCGCTGGAAGCCGCTGTCAATTCTACTCTTTGGACTATCGTTTCTCGCTGCTATTACTCTACAATTATTGACTCCGGCAATGGCGTTAGTCAGGCCTGTGCCCCAAGAAATTCGTGGTGTATGGCTTACCACCAACGATACGGATGTGTTGATCGATCGCCCAAAGCTCCACAGGGCAATTGATGAACTAGCTGAGTTTAATTTCAATACTCTTTATCCCGTTGTTTGGAATGGCGGCTATACCTTCTTTGATAGTGGTACGGCCCGACGGGAAGGCATTCAGCATTTTGTGCGGCGTGGCATCCAGGATTACGACATTCTGGCGGAGCTGACAACTGAGGCCCATGCTCAAGGGATGTCAGTCATCCCCTGGTTTGAATTTGGCTTTATGGCTCCAGCTACTTCCGAACTGGCTACGTTGCATAGCAGCTGGTTGACCCAAAAACAAGATGGGAGTCGAGTAGATATGAGCCGCGAGGGTGGCGATATGGTTTGGCTCAATCCATTTAGACCTGAGGTGCAGCAGTTTATTACTAACATGCTGTTGGAGCTGATCAGTCGTTACGACGTTGATGGTGTTCAGTTTGATGACCACTTTATTTTGCCGGTAAATTTTGGCTATGACAGCTATACCCGTGCTTTATATAAAGAGGAAACGGGTAGAGATGTGCCTAATGATCCCCATAACCCCCACTGGGTGAAATGGCGCGCCGACAAGCTAACAGAGTTTGTCAAAACGCTGAATGCA
The DNA here is from genome assembly GCF_000316115.1 of Leptolyngbya sp. PCC 7375. Taxonomy (GTDB): domain Bacteria; phylum Cyanobacteriota; class Cyanobacteriia; order Phormidesmidales; family Phormidesmidaceae; genus Leptothoe. Next base: position 3,447,772 of record NZ_JH993797.1, on the reverse strand, counting down.
GATCTTAAAGCTCGACGCCGCAATATTGTTTTCTCAGTTGCTCCAAATCCCTACGACTTTGCTTATAAAGGGCAGCTTCAGGATTGGCTTACCTGGGTGCGCCAGGGGGTGGTAGATGAGCTGATTGTGCAAATCTATCGCAACAACTTAGGCGTTTTTCGCCAACAGCTCTATACCTCATCTATGCGTGAAGCTCAGCGCACTGTTCCCACAGCGGCAGGTATTCTGACTGGACTGCGTAACTCTCCTGTCCCTATTAGCTTGATTGAGGCTAAAGCCCAGTCTGCTCGTTCTGCTGGGATGGGTATGGCTTTCTTCTTTTACGAAAGTCTTTGGGAGGATGCTCCTGAGCCTGCTGATACCCGTCAGGCTAGTTTCCGAGATTTGTTTGCCACACCCATGCAGCGGGCAGGGTATAGCGCAGAGGTGCCTGCTGGTGCTTTGAGTGAGTAAGGGTAATGGGTTTTGAGTTTTGCATAGATTCGCATTTGGTGTTAAAACTCAAACTCGCTAATTTTGCTAGTCACGTTATCCTAATAACCGATAAACCACACTATTAGTGATAGCTCAATGGCAGTATCAAACCAACGTGTTGTGATTTTGGGTGGAGGGTTTGGTGGTCTCTACACCGCTTTGGCCCTGAGTAAGTTGCCATGGGACAAAGCGATAAAGCCGGAAATCACGTTAGTTGATCAGCGCGATCGCTTCTTGTTTGCTCCCTTACTGTATGAGCTGGTGACCGATGAACTCCAGACTTGGGAAATTGCGCCACCCTATGCCGAACTCTTAGCAGGAACAGGAATTAAGTTTCATCAGAGTGGTGTTTCTGGCATTGATGCTGTCGCAAATTCGGTGTGTTTGCAGGATGATGCGGTACTGCCTTACGACTATCTAGTCTTGGCCCTGGGGGGGGAAACCCCCATGGACATGGCTCCAGGGGTAAAAGAATATGCGATCGCATTTCGCACCCTCAGCGATGCCTATGCTCTCAAAGAACGGTTACGTGAACTAGAAGCCTCTGACGCCGATCAGATTCGTGTGGCGGTTGTAGGCGGTGGTTACAGTGGTGTCGAACTCGTCTGCAAATTGGCGGAGCGCCTTGGTGAGAGAGGTCGACTGCGCATTGTCGAACGGGGTACCGCTATTCTGCAAAATTCTCCAGAGTTCAATCAGAAAGCGGCTCAAGATGCTCTGACCGATAAGGGTATCTGGATCGATTATGAAACGACGGTAACTGAAATTGGTGTAGATACTATTTCCTTAAAGTATAAAGATCAGGTTGATGTTCTGCCGGTAGACTTGGTGCTTTGGACCGTGGGCAATCAGGTCAATCCTTTAATAGCCAGCTTGCCTTTTGATAAAAATGAACACCAGCAGCTCAAAATTCAGCCTACGTTACAGTTGCTTAACCAGGGACATATTTTTGCCTTGGGTGATTTAGCAGACGGCCAAGATGCTGATGGTAATAAGGTGCCGACAACGGCCCAGGCCGCCTTACAACAGGCTGATTACACCGCATGGAATATCTGGGCGGCCTTAACTGGGCGACCCCCGCTCCCGTTTCGATACCAGCATCTTGGCGAAATGATGACCCTTGGTAGCGATACTGCAACACTGACCGGGCTAGGGCTAAAACTCGATGGTACAGCTGCTCACATTGTTCGTCGTTTAACCTATTTGTATCGCATGCCCACGTTTGAGCATCAGCTCCGAGTAGGGCTGAATTGGATTAGTCAACCTTTACGAGAATTGTTGTCAGCGTCATAAGGTTTGTCTTAGTTTTGGGTGTTGATTGTTGAATCTTTAGGGTTGAGTTGTCTACCAACGACGGTGTTGGATTCTTGGCAAAGCGTGTCCCCCAAATCATTCAAAATTCAAAATTCCTTGAAAGTTTTTCTGTAGTGCCCCGTCTTACCCCATGACCATACCTAAAGTCATTTTTCTTGATGCCGTCGGCACCCTCTTTGGAGTCAAAGGTAGTGTGGGGGAGGTATATCAGGCCCTGGCTCAGCAAGCGGGAGTGCAAGCTTCAGCCCATGAACTGGACAAAGCATTTTATCGAAGCTTTGCTGTTGCAAATGCCATGGCATTTCCTGGTGTCCCTGACGTTGAGATTCCCCATCAGGAGTATTTGTGGTGGTTAGCGATCGCAAAAGATACATTCCAACGAGCAGGCGTTTTCCAGGAATTTTCTGATTTTGAAGTTTTCTTTGAAGGTCTGTATCAACATTTTGCTACGGCTGCACCCTGGATGGTGTATCAAGACACGGTGAATTCGTTAAAGCGTTGGCAACGTAAGGGGATATCCTTAGGTATTATTTCTAACTTTGATTCCCGTATTTATGCAGTGCTCGATGCTCTAAATCTGAAGCAATATTTTCAGACGATTACTATCTCCACTGAAGCAGGGGCTGCTAAGCCTGACGCTTTGATTTTTAAGACGGCATTGCAAAAGCATGACTGCAACCCTCAGGACGCATGGCATGTTGGTGACAGTCGAAAAGATGACATTAAGGGGGCCCAAGCCGCAGGATTACGTGGGATCTGGTTAAAAAGACCCAGTCAGAACCAAATACAGTCCCCCATTGTGGCCTAGAAGCCGTCCCACTGGCATTACCGTCCCAAGTTTACTATGATCCATCAGGTTAGTGTGCCAAAGGGGTAGCTTGCTAAAGATAGATGGCTCAATGTCATCGTTAATCTAAACTAGGAGCGAATGCGTTTTGAGTTTGGAACTTTAACTTGGGGCATTTTTACCTTCATTAGTGGATAAATGATTCACCCTAAGGCTTAAGGACTTATACGTTCTACCCCTGATCTCACGCTACGCTTGTGTCAACATCATTACACTGTTTCTAGTCGTCAACTGTGTCTCAAAAACAACAAAATCCCTGGATCGAAGGTTTTCAAACTATTGGACTTAGTATTGCTCTCGCTCTAGGTATTCGGCAATTTGTGGCAGAAGCCCGCTATATCCCGTCTGAGTCAATGAAGCCCACTTTGCTGGTCAATGACCGTCTAGTTATTGAAAAGATTAGCTATCGGTTTCAAGAACCTCAGCGAGGCGATATTGTCGTTTTTTGGCCACCCTTAGAAATTGTGCCAGATGAGCAAAAACGGGATGCGTTTATTAAACGGATTGTTGGGTTGCCAGGAGATACGGTAGAGGTGGCCGATGGCACTGTTCTAGTCAATGGTGATGCATTAGATGAAAGCTACATTCAATCGCCACCTACCTATGAACAAGCACCACTGACCATTCCGGATGGAAGTTACTTTGTGCTTGGCGATAATCGTAATGCTAGCTATGACAGCCATGCATGGGATATTTCTGAACCATTTGTGCCTGAGGATCAGATTATTGGTAAGGCCGTTGTCCGATTTTGGCCCCTCACCCGTCTTGGTGGTTTAAATTAAATTGATTATGATTTCCTCAGATGTGCTAGGGTGCCCCTACTTTGCTGGGGCCAGTTGTTGTGGTTGATCAAAATACTAATAATATTTGGGTTGAAAGTTTGCAAACGATTGGGCTTAGCGTAGTGCTGGCCCTGGGAATTCGTCAGTTTGTCGCAGAAGCTCGCTATATTCCTACTGGCTCCATGGAGCCTACCTTGCAGGTGAACGATCGCTTAGTGGTTGAAAAGCTTAGCTATCACCTAAGTTCACCGGAGCGGGGCGATATTATCGTGTTTTGGCCCCCAGCAGAACTAACCCCTGAGGGCCAACCTCGCAATGCGTTTATCAAACGGGTGGTTGGGCTGCCAGGGGATATCGTAGAAGTCACTGATGGCCAGGTATTGATCAACGACGAGCCCATTGACGAGCGTTATATTAAAGCTCCACCCACATATCAGTGGGGGCCTGAAACTGTACCTACAGAAAGCTATATTGTCTTTGGTGATAATCGTAACAACAGCGTCGATAGTCACGCTTGGAGTCGTCCATTTTTGCCAGAAGATCAGATCATCGGCAAAGCTGTAGTGCGGTTTTGGCCGCCTGGTCGAGTGGGATTACTCAAACGAAATTAAGGTAGAGTTTTAAGTTTTTAATTGTGAGTTCAAGCCCATAGGGTTTTACTCCAGTAAAACCCTATGGGCCCACGGTGGGTAGCCAGATATGCTTTGCTTTACCTTGAATAGTTTGGTGACCATAGGGGGAATTGATAACGTCACACCCTAAGTTTTTTGTACTAACGGTCCAGCTGTGGTTAGGGTCAAAGAGCACGAGGTTGGCTGGACTATTGATTTGTATTTGTGCGGGCTCAATATTTAAGCATTGGGCTGGTTGCAGGCTGAGATAGTTCCAGAGCTGTAGGGCACTCCATTGATTGGTGGCGACAAATGTTTGCCAAAGAATGGGCAGAGCCAGCTGTAGACCAACCGCTCCTGGAGGGGCGACGCCAAAGGGAACTGCTTTTTCTTCGTAGGTGTAGGCACAGTGATCAACTGCGATCGCATCCAGGGTGCCATCCTCCAATCCCCTAATTAACTCCGTTTGGTCTGTAGGATTACCTAGAGGTGGTTCAAGGCGCAAACTAGGTGCATAGCTGTCTAGGTCGGCAGTGCTAAACAATAAATGGAGCCAGGTTACACTAGCCGTAATAGGCAATCCACGGGCTTTACTTGCACGAATGAGTTCAACGCTGCGAGCGGTGGAAATGCGCATAAAATGTACTGGGCGTTGGGTCGTAACCACCTCCTCTAACAGGGCTGATAGCGGGATAGTTTCGGCAGTCGCTGGCAAGGGAGATAGCCCCAGACGGATCGCGTCGGCTCCATCACGACAGGTACCGGTTTGTTTGCGATCGCAAGGCCACAGGGCTATAGGTAATGGCAGCGACTGGGTATAGTCCAACAAGCGCTGCATCATCAGTCCGTTGGTGATAGGCTGACCGTCACAAAAACCAACTACTCCGACCTCACCTAGCTCCATTAGGTCAGTTAACTGTCCACCTTGAGTCCCCTGAGTAATGGCTGCCCAAGGCAAAATTTGTGGTTGGTGGTTGTATTGGTTAGCTAACCGCTGCTGTACTTGAGCCAGGTTGTCCACAGCTGGTGTGGTGTTGGGTAAGATCCCAATGCGTGTAAATCCTCCCTGGGCTGCCGCCGCCAAAAGCTGCCCTAGAGTTTCCCTAGACTCATGGCCCGGTTCCCCTGTCTGGCTATACAGATCCACCAGCCCTGGACCCAAAATACAGCCCTGGCCATTTATTTCCGTCACATCATCACCAGATACATCAAGGGAGTCACCCATTGCCTGGATGACACCCTCCCGTATCAACACGTCACTGATCTGGTCCCGCTGAGTTAGCGGATCCAGTATGCGTACCTGTCGTATCCAGCTATTCATGTTTCCTCAGGTCTGATAAACCTTTGCGTTACAGCGCTCCCGCTGCTGTCGTATCAAATATGCTCCCTGAAAGGTGGACTGTGATATTAGCAGCACTGAGCATTGGCTTACTACCCACACCATCCGGATAATCAATGACGCTAACGGCCCCATTACCCTGCTTAAACTGCCAAAATGTCTCGGGCCCGAGGCCAGTGACATAGCAGAGAATAGCCTTATTGATGGCATCGTGAGCGACGACTAATACAGTTTGAGGAGTTTCCTGTTGACTATACTGGGCAACAATTTCATTCCAGGCTTTAACTGCTCGATCCCACACATCTTGCAAGTTTTCACCATCAGGCATTTGAACTGTTTCAGGCTTAGTCTGCCATGCTTCTAACATGCCTGGAAATCCTGCTTCAATCTCATGTTCAAATTTTCCTTCCCACTGACCATGGCTGATTTCCCACAGCCCCTCAGTGACTGCCAAGGATACATCAGGGTGCTTTTGTAAAATAATTTCAGCGGTTTCCTTTGGGCGCATCATGGAGCTAGAAATAGCCCCATCAATGGAAACATCTGCTAGAAACTCCCTGGCTTGATCGGCCTGGGCACGACCGTTGTCGTTCAGTGGAATATCAATCTGCCCCTGGAAGCGTGATTCTCGATTCCATTCAGTTTCACCATGGCGGACCAGCAGTAGTCGCGGTCCCTTAAATCCTCGACGTAATGTCGGTATGGGGGCTCCTGTATGGCTCGTAGAGTTCATGGATTCTAGCTGAGCACGCTCTCCCCAAACGCCTGGAAAATTGAGAACGCTAATGCCACAGTTGGCCTGATACATACGGTTCAGCGCTTCAGGGCCAAGACCAATAGCTGTACCAACTAAAGCACGATTGATAGCACTGTGGGCCACGACTAAAACAGTTTGTCCCCGGTGATTATCCAGTAATCCTTGCCAAAATTCTGCTGCCTGCTGCCATATCGCCCGAACGGGATAAAAATCTTTGACAGTGCCATTTGCTTGAGGTACGGCCATCTTGAAGTCATTCGGCTGATGTCGCCACGCCTGATATTCTTCGGGATACTTGGCTTCAATATCTGTAAAAGATATTGCTTCCCATAGGGGGAGGCTTATTTCTTTAAGTAGATCCGTGACTTGCGGTGTATGACCTTGATTTAGTGTGTCTGTGATTAATGCAGCTGTGCGAGCTGCCCGCTTCAAGGGACTACAGTAGACAGTATCGATGGCAATACCCTTTAGAAATATGCCTACCTCTCGTGCTTGAGCTTCGCCTGTTTCTGTGAGGAGCGACTCATCATGGTGCCCTTGAACAATACGCTTCACGTTAAATGTACTTTCACCGTGCCGAACCACAATCACTCGCGTTTTCAAGGTTCTGTCCTCTCTCGATTTACTGCGCTAGATCAAACAGTGTGATTGTACGTGATATCCACCGACCCATGGGAGATTTTTCAAACTGGATAGCAAGTGAGTGCTATGCCAAGTTGCGTAAACCAACCAGCTCTCTGGCTGATGCTTGTCATGTTTTTTGAAGCTGTTATAAGTTCAAGACAACAAAACTTTTATCTAGCTTAAAAAACTTGTCTTTCTGAGCTTTATCTTTAGCCGTTACGGCGACAGTAAGTGCTATGGATGCTTGCTTAAAACCTGCTATTACAGGGATTCAGAGTCTTTATAGTATTTTCCAAATTCAGACATTCAAAATCCATAGTTTCACCCTGATGATACCTGTTCACTCTGATAAACAATTAACTATATACGTCCCTGAGATAAGCAGTATGGATTCTAAAAAGAGCCTTTTAGGATTGGCAAATAACGATCAAAATCACGGCCAGAGCCAGTCTTCTTCTGAGCCCAATCAAGATAATACGATGTCTTTGGTTTATCCCGATGGTCGAGTGAAGAACGTCAAGGTACGTCAGAAGTGATAAATCATTTCAGCGTTGCTGGCTTTCGGGAGGATTTAATCTGAATAATGCTGATATGGGCAAGGCAATCCTAACTAGGTCAATCCATTCTCCGACTCAGCAGTAGCTAATTTCTTTTGATATAGAAATACGTAGAGCACCTGAACCATAGAGCACTTTCATGTAGAGGCGTTTACTCGCATCCCTTTTTGCCATGGCATTGCCTAGACTTTTAAGCCAACTCACCCAGGTTTTTCTAACGGTGCCATGTCCACTTTGTCAGCGGCCTGCTTCATCGCTCCTGTGTGCCGATTGTTATGGGCAGATGCGTGCGTGCCAATGGTCTTCTGGCCACGCCTATGCCATGCATCAGATGCCTGCTACATCAAAACAGTCAGCACTATTAGTCTTTTCCTGGGGAAAATATCAGGGTGTTCTCAAGCAGCTATTGGCTTTACTCAAGTATGGCAACCAGGCTGAGCTTGGGTTTTGGTTAGGTTATCAATTAGGGCAACAATGGAAAACAGCTGGTCTTCAAGGGACACAGCGGCCTGTTGTTGTCCCAATCCCGTTGCATCGTCAGCGTCTCAATCAACGAGGGTATAACCAAGCTGCTCTGATTGCTAAGGGATTTTGTCGTGTTACAGGTCTGTCGTTAGCAGAAAATGGTCTGAGGCGGATTAAAGCCACTGAGGCAATGTATCATTTGAAAGCTAACGAAAGGCACAAAAATCTGATAGATGCTTTCCAGTTGGGTAAGAAACTGCCATCCCAGCAACAGCCCATCTTACTCATGGACGATATTTATACTACAGGGACCACTGCTAAAACAGCAGCTACTCCCTTGGTGCAGGCTGGTTATTGCATTATCGGCATTGCTACCGTTGCTCAAGCGATTTTATCGTTCCCACTGGCGGGGTCAGTAAGATCTGATCCTCTTCATTAAATACCAGGCTCGCGTCTAATCCTGTAATTTCCTCAAATTGGCTAGGCGTCAGCTTTACATCTATGGATGCAGGATCGATTGAACTGGGTTGCGCCGTTTTCACATCCAGAGAAGTTGCCCCCAACGACTTAGAGTGAGGGGGCTTAAATGCGCTGGGTAATTGGGTCGATGATTCTGGATCAGGCTGCCAAGTTCGAAGACGTTCATGAACATCGTAAATAAATGACATACCTTTTTGCATGGGCACCTTGGACCAACCTTTGACAAGAGCTTCTGTTAGAGCAAGTTCGATTAAAGATTGGGGATAAGTCTCTACTAGCTTGGCCAAATAGTCTGCAAATGCATCACCATCATTGCCATCTAATTGATAGCTATCAACAATATGATTCACGCGCTGGCGGGTGATACGTTTTTGGATGTCCATTATGCTTAGAGCTTGAAAATTAGCAGTCCGTTTAGCCTGTCATAGTAGATAAATCAGAGCGTGAAATGCAGACTTATTGATTTCCCTAAATACTGATTTAGGTATTTACACCTGAGAACGAGTAATGCGGGAACAATGGCTGGCAAAAACGATGATTAGATTTTCTATTAGACAATAGAGAAATAGCCTATTTAAACCTAGTTAGCATAACTCTAATGTTTGATTTTTATAATAGATGAAGAAGACCTTACTCTGTCAATACGAGGAAACGTAGTGATGACTATTTCTTATTCATCATACTTTCTTATATTATCTGTGGCGAGGATATGATCCTGATGGTGAGTAGCTCTGCTGGCTTAATACTGTTCAGTCTCATGACTGAGCTTTACTTTTCTGAAAGTTTTGCAGCTTTGACAGAAAATGTCTGGTTTCATTGGCAGAGGTTTGCTTTTAATGCTTACTTTAGTTTTCTATTTATCAATACTAATTCTGGGTGAAAGTGAGGATAGATCATCATCTATCCTCACTCTTTAGTACAGACACAGATGGCTTTTGTAGAAAGATCGTTATCGTTTCTGGGGGTTCGGGAAACTTAAGAGGGCATCCAGAGACACTTGCTCAATGCTGCCTTGTTGGGATTAGACTGTATTGTCTAGCCCAGCAATTGGAAGCTGCATAAGATGTTCCATTGAAAAAAGTATCTCTAAATATTTTTTGAGAACGGCACTGGAACGTACCAATGTCCTCCTTTACGAGAGCGTTAAAATCATCGCTGGGCAATCAAAAAGATGACTGAGTCTGTACTGAATATACTGCCGCTAGAAAATGGTTTTTCAGTGGCTTCGCTGATTAAAACAATGAAGGCAATTATTCAGGCTCAGACGAATGGCTATATTCACGTAAAAGCGATTTCTGGGGAGCAATGGTGGCTTGATTTTCGGGTAGGACGGCTATTGTGGGCCGGTGGTGGCCAACATCGGTTTCGGCGATGGCAGCGTTTGCTTCAGACCTATTGTCCAGATTTGCAGCCGACTGAGTTGCGGTTGCGAGAGGCGGAGATATTTGATCACTGGGAGTATGTGGCACTTTTAGTGCTATTACGGCGGCAGCAGATTACACGGGAGATTGCGATCTCAATTATCCAAGCTACTCTGACAGAAGTGCTGTTTGACATTTGTCAGGTGGTGGGTAGCATTACCCACGTCGCGCATTCTACAGATCATCAATCGCGGTTAAGTGAACCGATGGCGATTTTGAGTAGTACAGCGTTGTTTTATCGGGTAAGGACGGATTTGCAATCTTGGCAAAATGCTGAACTAGGTAAAGCATCCCCTAATTTGGCTCCGATCATTGTGGACACGGAGCGGCTGAAGCAGTGTACTCAACCGCGCACTTACCAGATTTTGAAGCGGTTGTTGCAGGGGACGCGCTCATTACGGGAGCTGAGCCAGATTACAGGTCATGAGGTGTCCTCCCTCGGCTGTATGATATCTGCCTATGTGGAGCGAGGGATGGTGGTGCTGAATCGGATTGAGGATTTGCCGAATCCTTATGCGACAGCAGCGCAGAAGGTGCCGCATAAGGTGGTGAATAAACTGCCGTTGATTGTTTGTGTGGATGATAGCCCTCAGGTGGGATATCTGATGGAGGAGGTGTTACGTCCAGCTGGTTATAGATGTATTAATATTCAGGATTCTGTTCAGGCCTTGGGGCAAATTATTCGCCATAAGCCAAGTTTAATCTTTTTAGATTTGGTGATGCCTGTGGCAAATGGTTATGAGATTTGTAAACAGATTCGTCGGGTGAAGGCTTTCAGGAAGACGCCGATTATTATTTTGACTGGGAACGACGGCATTGTAGATCGGATGCGGGCTAAGGCGATAGGAGCTACAGACTTTATGGCAAAACCTGTTGATCCAATTAAGGTGATTGAAGTGGTGAGAGCTCAGTTATCGAATATGGAAACTGAGAGTGAAGAGAATTAGGTATACCTGAATCTGTTTAATGATTCACTGAAGCTTATGTCATGCTTAGATTATCCTTATTAAATTATTAAAATATTAAAAACGAGGTAGAACACACGTATCAATTTGGGGCGACTCAGACAAATTGCATGTTCATCAATGGGGGACCTAAGATGATACAGAGTCGACTTACTGAGATAGGTAGTGATCAAAAAGCTAGGGCTACGACTGCTCATTCTGTTGGGGCTATTGTGCCCATTCCTTTTACGAGAGGCCAGCAATAGCCTTGAACCTTATCCGGCTGTTCTGCAGCCATCAGGCGCTACAAAAATATCTGCATCCGACGGGATACTCAGGTTTTCTAGAACTGAGCTCATTGCTATTAGTCATGCTGGCACTGAACAGCCGCTAGATCCAAGGGAGTTTTTTGATGTAATTCCTAACCAATATTGGTCCCATATTGCCCGTAATGGTTTTGGATTAGGAGAAGCAAAAACTAGAAGTGTTTCCCTCGGGATTTGGACATTGAGTGCTACCACAATATTAGAAGCGTCTCCTACAGAGCGAAAGGCAGCTTTGGACTGGATGACTACCCGTTTGCAGGTGCTAGGTATGTCTGATGTAGAAAAGTTGCAAGTGCGACAAGTCAAAACCTGGTTCGATATTGACAAAGGAGTAGCCGTAAAAAGTGAGATTACTGAACAAACAAATGTTGAACTTCGTTAGTAACTCACTAGACTCTCTGGAAGCACAGATCAAACAGTCAACCCGTATTGATGCTACATCACTATGCTTGTTTCGAGTTGTCTTTGGGCTATTTATCCTCTTTTTAAGATGGCCGAGTTTTCGTTGGCTCAGTACTGTTCCTGACGCATTTTACAATCCACCTATTTTCAGCCTATCGTCCTTTTTGGCAGGCTTTCCCCATGCGTTTGTTTTCTATAGTATCGATTTCTGTCTATCTGTTTTCATTGTCGCTCTTCTAATTGGTCTGTTCACAAGATTCGCAACCGTTGCTCTTCTGACTACCTTGATTGTTGCCAATAGCTTTCAGTACTCTTTGGGGAAAATCGACCATGGTGGAGTGCTTTATCTTTGTGTGCTTCTAGTCATGTCTTTTCAAGATTGGGGACGATACTTCTCAGTTGATTCATTGTTGTTTTATGGACGACAAGCCCATCAAGAATCTTCTAGACCACATAAGAATCTTTATTTTTTGGCTCTCTTAATTGCTTTTAGCTTTTTTACAGCTGGTTTTGGTAAAGCCCTTGCATGGGTCGATTTTGACTTGTCTACCAGTGGCTTTCTCAGCTGGCTTTATTCCGGTTATTTTAGCTATGGGCGTACGCATTTACTAGCTCCGTTTATTGTCGGTCTGGATCTGCCACTGCTATGGGAACTCATTGATTACTCGGCAGTCCTCTTTGAGCTGGGCTTTTTATTGGCTATGTTTTGGCGTAGGGCTTGGTATGTATGGCTTGCTTTGGGTTGTTTCTTTCATTTGTCGAACAGTCTGCTACTCAATATTCCTTTCAATACGAATGCGATCGCATATTTAGCATTTATCCCTTGGTCACAACTAGGTCTGTTTGATCGTGTCTCTTTCCATACGTTTCGTCGATGGATCTGGCTACTACTGGCTCTGTGGGCTACTGCTCTTGCGCTGAGTTTCTCCCTAGGTAGTTCGTTTTCTGGTTTAGCTTACTCTCTTGGAGACCTACTCAACATTCCTATTCCTGGACTAGTGATAAGTTGTGTCCTATGGATTATCTGCCTGTCTCTTTTCATTTGGGTTATAGCAACTGGCAAACTTAATTATGCGCTCAAGTCTTTCGACCCCAACCTGAATAATTGACTCTAGGACTGTACTTCTTTCAATTCTTACATGACGTCTACCTCTGCACTCACTACCATTATCACTGGGCATATTCAGACTGCTCCAAAAAATCGCATTACCTTTAGGGATTATGTGGATTTAGCCCTTTACCACTCTCAACATGGTTATTACACCACTAAAGTTTCCATTCTTGGCCCTAGCGGTGATTTTATAACTTCTCCTCATCTTAGTCGCGATTTTGGTGAGCTTCTTGCCAATCAGTTTGCTAACATGTGGTGTGCCCTGGGGCAACCCACAACATTTCATTTAGTTGAAATGGGGGCCGGTCAGGGACTTATTGCTGATGATGTGCTTTCTTATCTACAACAGCATTTCCCTGATTGTTATGCTGCACTCAACTACATCATCATCGAAAGATCCCCTGCACTGCGGTCAGTTCAGCAAGAGCGCTTAAAGCACAAAAAGGTCAGTTGGACTACCCTTGATGCTCTACCACCCATTACCGGTTGCTTGTTCTCCAACGAACTCGTCGATGCGTTTCCTGTGCACATTATTGAAAAGCACAACAACCAACTCCAAGAAGTTTATGTCACTACCAAAGACAACAGACTGAAAGAGACTCTAGGTTCTCTCTCTACCGACAAACTCGCACAATACTTTGACCTAGTCGGGATTAATCTCCTTGCCGATCATTACTCAGATGGCTACCGCACTGAAGTTAATCTTGCTGCTCTAGACTGGCTTGCTAATGTCGCCAGCCGTATCGCTCAAGGATTTCTTCTCACCATCGATTATGGCCATATTGCCCAGCGTTACTATAGTCCTGCTCGTCATAGGGGAACTCTCAAGTGCTACTACCAGCACCGACACCATGACGATCCGTACACCAACATTGGTCAACAAGACCTAACCGCCCACGTAGACTTCACTGCTCTAGAGCGCTACGGCGAAAAAGTGGGATTTACTAATGTAGGCTTCACCCAACAGGGGCTCTTCCTCATGGCTCTTGGGCTTGGCGATCGACTCGCCAAGCTTACCCAAACTATAACTCCCGGACCCGACGGCTTCAATCACCTCATCCAACGTCGCCAAGCTCTTCACCAACTCATGGACATGACTCCTATGGGGCTCGGAACTTTCGGGGTTCTAATTCAAAGCAAAGGTATCGACTGTAATGTTTCACTTAAAGGTCTAGTCGTTCCTCCGCTAACCTAAACCACTTTTACCAACCTCATGAATTACTAAGGCAGCACAATTTTTAAGGTTTCAAACCCTCTTGTTCTGGAGACAAGAGGGTTTGTGTGGAGGAGCGTTTAGAAATCTCACACAACTTCCAAAACCTCACGTCGTTTTCCTAAATATTGTTTTACATGCGCTGGCATCACGATTTCTTCAGCCAGCTTTGGATCCACAATCGGTTCACCCGCCTGCATCCTTAAAGGAATTATCCCAGCCCAATGGGGTAATCCATAATCCGCTGCATCATCTACCGGTTGTCCAGTCCGAATCTTCGCTGATGCCTCATCAATTGGCAAGGCCAAAACAGTTGTCGCCGTTAGCTCCTGCTCATTTGGCTTGCGCGTTTCAGCCCAACGGCCCGGCATCACATGCTCTGTCAACGCATAGAGTGCCTGCATTTTCTCTTCTCGTTCACTCACCAATTCTGCAGTCCCAAATAGCACCACAGACCGATAATTCATCGAATGGTGCATGGCTGATCGCGCCAACACTAAACCATCCAGGAGTGTTACCGTTACACAAATCTCAATTCCTTGTTGCAGCGACCTCAGCATACGGCTGGCCGGTGAACCATGAATAAATAACCGATTATCCATGCGCCCATAGGCCGTAGGAATCACAAACGGCTGATCATCCACAGCAAACCCCACATGACAAATAAGGCCTGCGTCTAAAATCGAGTAAACCGTTTTCAGATCATAATGACCACGCTTAGGTATACGCTTTACCTGAGTCCTTGTTGTTTTCATAGTGCTATCTCCTTTCCAGTGAATCAAATTATTTAAGTTTGAAGAGATCTCCTTCGGTCCTCTCTCAGAATAGATTCCCGAAGAGAAGAGCGGGTTTTCCTGTTTCGGAAAAGTGTTTGAGCAGCAGGTGCATAACTGCTAATGCCAAAATGTATCCCAAAGCCTCTTTTAGAAAGGGCTTGGGGCTTTTTCATATGACTAAAACCAGTTGAATTACCAGCGATATTGCTACTTTACCGATGTAGATTGGCATGCGTCTAGAGCCAATTTAGAATTAAACTATAAGTCCAATTTTTTAAGATAGACCTTTAACAAGTACCGATGGAATTAGCCTTAGTGATTGATGCTGCATTGCCAGAACCTTTGCATCAACAGGTATATAGTCAACTGCGTTGGGCAATTCTATCGGGGCGATTAGCCTCGGGACAGCGTCTACCTGCTTCACGTACTTTGGCAAGAACCTTTGGCTTATCACGGACTACTGTGACCCAAGGCTACGATCAGCTGATTAGTGAAGGGTACTTACAAACCCGACGAGGAGCAGGCACTTACGTCTGTGCTCAGCTACCAGAAATGTTGTTAGAAGCTGATGAGCCAGTAAAGTCATCGCCTCAGCCTGTTGTTAAGGTTCCTCTGTCAGACTACGGCAAACGGGTAAAGCAGGTACCCCTCAGATCATTGAGAGAGTCTTATGAGATTAGTTTTCGCTATGGTCATCCTGCTTTAGATTTGTTCCCAGTAGAGCTATGGCGAAAACTGTTGTCAAAACATTGTCGTGAAACGAAGCAATGGCTTAATTATGCGGGAGAGGCTTTGGGGTATTGGCCGTTGCGAAAAGCTGTAGCCCATTATTTACAGCATGCACGGGCAGTACGCTGTACGCATGATCAGGTGATTATTACTAATGGTAGTCAGCAAGCACTGAGTTTAATTACCCAGCTATTGGTGAATCCAGATGACAGTGTGGCTATTGAAGAGCCTGGCTATCGAGGTGCCCGTCATATCTTTAAGGCGAGTGGTGCAAACTTATTGCCTATGCCGTTAGATCATGATGGTCTGATGGTTGATACGTTATTGGCCTATAACCATCCTCCTAGATTGGTGTATGTCACACCGTCTCATCAGTTTCCGACGGGAGCTTTACTGTCGCTACCTCGTCGATTGGCGTTGTTGCAATGGGCATGGAGGACTGGTGCACTCATCATCGAAGACGATTATGACAGTGAATATCGCTATGGAGGACGACCTATTCCATCATTGCAAGGGTTGGATAACCATAGCTCTGTGCTCTACGTGGGCACATTTTCGAAGGTCATGTTTCCTAGTATTCGCTTAGGTTATTTGGTGGTACCTCAGTCTTTAGTAGACGTATTTGGTAAAGCTAAGTGGCTAGCTGATCGACAACCCCCTACGCTAACTCAATATGCTTTAGCGGAGTTTATTTCAGCTGGGCATTTGGAACGCCACATTCGTAAAATGCGCCTGTGTTATGAGCATCGCCGTCGTGCCCTGGTGCAGGCTTTATACAAATACTTTGGCCAAGAGGTGAAAATTTTGGGAGATAGCGCGGGTCTGCATGTGATGGCAAAGCTGCCCCTGAGCTTCAGGGATGATGAAGTAGTCGCAAGAGCCGCTCGTGTTGGTGTAGAAATATGTAGTGCTTGCCTTCAATATGAAGTGCCGCGTAACACAGGAGAGTTTGTGTTTGGTTACACGGATCTCACTGAAGAGCAAATAGAAGAGGGAATACACCGGGTTGCTAAGGCATTACGGACATAGTTAATGCCCGTTTTCGAGACTTACTCCTCAATACTTGAATTTACAGGAACGTGAACCATTAATAAGTTTTTTGCCAGGGTTAATACTCCCTTGACGAAATATCTACTATTAAAGTTGACAGCAACATTTGAGGACAAGGCTTTGGATATTACACTGCTTGCCCTACTAATTATCAGCATGGTTTTATTTGGGTTACATATGCCCTATGCAGTTATGACCATGGTGTTGATTATCGCACTCGCTACTGTAGCAACCCGTCTATCTTGGTCTGTGTTAAATGCGTTTGAATCGATAGAAATCGACTAACTGCTCTAGTCAGTGGTGCATGCACTTGTCTCCTGTTCAGCCTAATAAACGATTACCCCTAGTAGATTTACAAACCTACTAGGGGTATCGTTTTGCTGGATAATGTGATGCTTGGAACAACAGCGCTATCTTCTAATGGGTGCCTATAACTAATAGGCGTGTAATCAAATCCTCACTATTATTAATTTCGACTTAGTAACTTGCGGCTACACCTTTACAATAGATCGGTTGTATCCTGCGACACTAGTTTTGATTGAACGTTACACCCTGCCCGAGATGGGCGAACTTTGGACCGACGAGTACAAATTTAAGACCTGGCTACAGGTTGAGATCGCTGTGTGCGAAGCCCAAGCTGAACTGGGCCGTATTCCCCAAGCAGCGGTGGACGAAATCAAAGCCAAGGCCAATTTTGATGTGGCGCGAATTTTGGAAATTGAGGCTGAGGTCCGCCACGATGTCATTGCATTTTTGACCAATGTCAATGAATACGTTGGCGATGCAGGTCGCTATATCCACTTAGGGATGACTAGTTCTGATGTGTTGGATACGGCACTGTCTCTACAGATTGTCGCCAGTCATCAGGTGATTTTGTCTCATGTGGAGCAATTAATTCAGGTAATCCGCAATAAAGCTCAGGAACACCGCAATACCGTGATGATCGGTCGTTCCCATGGCATTCATGCTGAGCCTATGACCTTTGGCTTCAAGTTAGCTGGTTGGCTGGCTGAGGTGCTTCGCCATCGTGAACGTTTGTGCCGTATTCAAGATGAAATTGCCGTTGGCCAAATCTCGGGAGCGGTTGGCACCTACGCCAACATTGATCCAGAAATTGAGGCGTTGACTTGCCAAAAGCTGGGTCTGAAGCCTGATACTGCTTCGACTCAGGTGATTTCTCGAGATGTCCATGCTGAGTTTATGACCACATTGGCAGGACTGGCTGCATCCATTGAGCGGTTTGCAGTCGAAATTCGGAATCTGCAGCGTACTGACGTGCTCGAGGTTGAAGAATTTTTTGCCAAGGGTCAAAAGGGGTCTTCAGCTATGCCCCATAAGCGTAATCCAATTAAATCTGAGCGGTTGACGGGGTTGGCTCGCATTATTCGCACCAATGCCCTGGCTGCATTAGAAAATGTTGCCCTGTGGCACGAACGCGATATTTCCCATAGTTCAGTGGAACGGGTAATTTTCCCTGACAGCTGTATTTTGATTCACTTCATGCTGGTAGAGACGACGAAGCTGGTGCAAAACCTGCTGGTCTACCCCGAAAATATGAAGCGTAATATGAACATGTACGGCGGTGTGGTCTTTAGTCAGCGAGTGTTGCTTTCCCTGGTGGAGAAGGGCATTGCCCGTGAAGACGCTTATCGTATTGTGCAGAAATGTGCCCATGCTGCATGGAATGTTGAAGGTGGTGATTTCCATACCTTGATTTCCCAGGATCCTCAAGTGAAGGAAAATCTGTCGCCAGAGGAAATCAAAGAGGCATTTAACCCTGACTACCAGCTGAGAAATCTGGATAAGGTTTACCAGCGCTTGGGGATATAGGTGAATGACCTTTGATGGGGCACCCCTAAGTGGAGTCTCTAAGCATAAAAAAACAGGGAGATGGTAAACCCACTCCCTGAAATGCCTACTATATGCTCACTAGACGCTTGCTAGTAGTAGGTAGCTCCAACCATGTACCTACTACAACTACAGACAGTCATAAACTAAGTTTGTTCCGATTACTTAGTGTGATTCTGGATCCTCAACATACTCAGCGTCTTCAAAGTCAGCTGTTTCGGCATCCATTTCCTCTTTGAAACCTCGTAAAGTTTTTCCGAGAGCACTACCTAACTCAGGAATTTTTTTAGGCCCAAAAATTAAAACAGCGACAATGGCAATAATGCCTATCTCTGGCCAACCTAAACCGAACATGGCACCTTTCCATGAATGTTTCAATTACTATACCGTAGTCAATCGGGGCCTTAACTAGCCTGTAGTTTTAAATCGATGATCCAAATTCAACTCGATCTTGAGGGAGCTGATCAAATTGTGTCGCTGACTGTGGAGTTTCAGATGGACGATTGTTGACTTCTGTATTTAGCCGTTCTGATTCAGCAGTGTCTACAGGACCGCTATAACACAGTAGGGTGAGATCTAATACTTCGTTGGGACGTACGGGTACAGCTAGTCGCTGATTTCTGGAAACATCAGCTGCTGTACTATCAGTCAGAAAGACGGGACAGGTTTGTGCTTGGATGTCTGATAGATGACGACTGTTGTTGCCAACGTTGCTTTGAGCGTAACCCGCTAATGCTAAGGTCAATGCTCCCAAGACTGCATTGCTGATGATGAGCTTAATATTCATGGTCACAGCATCCCTTGAAGCTACTTATATTTCTATTGAATCGTTAGCTTTAAGAGCGCGCATGTAACGGTTGCAAAAAGCAATATATTTTGCAACATTTTAGAAGTTGTCAGAATACTTAGTCGAGCCTTGCTAAATCTGTTACAGACTGCAAGGCCCGGCTTTAGTATTAGTGCCTGTATCGCTGTTCTATCCAAATGCGCATTGCGTCTTCGGAATCGAATCGATTATGTTTACCACTGATGGGATCGTGTACGCACCAGTAGTTCCCTTGTTTGGTTTCTTTCACCCAAATGCGTAACTGATCTCCTTCAGTCAGGGATTTCACTAACCATTGACCAGCTGAATGCAGCCATTTGCTGGATGTTTGTCTGAATTTTTGGATTGGGGTAGGCTGCCACAGTCGCTCTAAGTACCGACGTTTAACTTCAAGTTCTTGCAAATTGGAGGGGTAAGTATTCATGGGAGCCTCCTAATGGAGTAGCGATTGCATATCCCTAATCTATGTACGAAATTTTGAATCATCAAAGCATAGGATAGATGGGAACTATCTACGAAATTAATAGCGGTGAATAATTGGGGCTTAATGATGGTCTCTGGCAGCCTTAGGCGCTATGCAATCAATCCAGGTATCAGCCGTTCATCCTGTAAAATACTGGGCGGCCTATACTCCATTTGTAATGAGAAAGCTTTATTTTCTCCTGCCTGGAACTACTCGTACGTTTTACTGTGGTGGTCTTTTTGCTGAACTGAATACCTTGCAATTAGCTCAACAGATTTGTGAGGCTGACGTGGTTACCTATCGACAGCGAGAGGACGATTATCCCTTTCTTGATGATCTTTTGCAGGAAAATGATCTCAGTCGTTTTATTTTTGTTGTTAGTTGGGGGTTTGATGTTCCTAAACAACTTAAAAAACTTTCTCATTTTCATGTGGTATACCATGCCCATAGCTCGGGGTATGGTTTTGTATTGCCGCCTCAAGTGCCGATTCTTTCTGTGAGTCGTAACACTATGGGGTATTGGGGGATGAGATCGCAAAATTCCCTCATTTACTGGCTCCCCAATCAGTTGTCTGCCAATGTTGTTAATCGTCAGGTTGATCGAGATATTGATATTCTAGTGCAGGCAAGAAAATCTTCAGAATATTTAACTACGCAGCTAATTCCTGAATTACAAAAGAGATTTAATGTTGTTGTGATCGATTCCTTTGTAGATGATTTAATGGCTCTCTTTAACCGAGCTAAGGTCTATCTATACGATTCAGCTGAATACTGGGCGCAGTACCGTTTGACCGAAGGATTTGGCTTGCCACCTATGGAAGCATTGGCCTGTGGCTGTCAGGTCTTCTCCAGTGTTAATCATGCCCTGGCCGATTATCTTGACCCTGGGATAAATTGTCACAAAATTGCAGGCTATGCCACAGGCTATGATTACCAGCGGATTGCAGCCGTGCTAGATAATTGGCAGCCTAATAATTTATCGGATGCCTTTTTTAACCCTTACCGTGCTGAACAGTTAGTCCCTCGCTTGGAAACTATTCTGATCGAACTCAACCAATTCTTTGACTATCGGCAAAAACAGCCCTCTGATATTCCTGGTCTGACTCGCAAACGACAACTTTATCTTTTTTACAAACGCGTGCAGGCAAAACTGGCAAAGCTGAAGTCCAATAGATAAAGAGTTTTGAATTCTTAGTGTTGAGTTAATCACCCGTTGTCAGGAATTTCTTAGTCAAAGGCTACCGATTCAAAAATCAAAACTGACTTGTGCCACATTTCTCCTGCATCTTTCTCATCTGATTCACAAGATAGTCTGTGCGTCCTAATTCAGCTTTTTGGTAGAGGCGTTCAAATTCCTGTTTGAAATGTTGTGCAACAGTGGCGTTTTCGATGATGATGAGATTTTCATCATTTTTATTGTTAGCGGCTTTACTCCAGTTATGAGATCCAATAATCACTGTGCGACCATCAATCAGGGCAAATTTGTGATGCAGCTTATCGCCGTCAGCTAGGTTTGGATAACCGACGGTTTTGATGGGCACATGCCACGGTTGATTATCTTTTTCATACTTGCAACGGTGATCGGGTAAACTCAGGCCGAGCATGTCCAATGCTTCACTGTGGTAACGATAGATGAAGCTGCGATCAATCAGGGTGCGGAGTTGGATTTTAGGGTTGGCAGCTAGCGTATTGGCAATGCCTTGATCGGTCAACACAAACAAAGCTAGATCAGCGGATTGTTGTGCTTGACTAAGGGCCTGGGCAATGATGCCATTGGTCGTCTGTTCCCTGGGGGTGTCAGCTCGGTGTGGTGAAAACTGCACTGTGATTTTGCTGCCTGGAAGAGAAACTGTTTTTAGAGATCGCATTGGCTTTGGAGACCCAAAGAGACTATCGGGTTGCCCTTCAGGACCGTCACCCCACATCAGATTAAATTCATCTGTGTAGGCAGTGGCGAGCTCTGCACTATTGATATGTAAGAGTGCATTGGCATTGCCCTGGCTCTCAGGAATTAACCAGTCTCCATGAATGCCTGACAGGGTAAAGTTGGCAGAACCGGTGACCACCGTGTGATTGTCCACCACGATAAATTTATGGTGCATGAGGCCGCTGCCTTTGGTGCCGTC
This sequence comes from Leptolyngbya sp. PCC 7375, assembly GCF_000316115.1. GTDB lineage: Bacteria > Cyanobacteriota > Cyanobacteriia > Phormidesmidales > Phormidesmidaceae > Leptothoe. The sequence goes on along the minus strand of NZ_JH993797.1, from coordinate 3,426,287 downwards.
GGCAGTATCGTCCACGATGGGAATGTCAGCCTGGTGCAACATGAGGATGGCGTCGCGTTTAGCCGCTTCATTGGGTGAAACGTGTCCGTCTGCATCTATGTCACCAAATGCAAACAAATTTTCGTATTTGCCTCGGCTGTAATTATCTTGTTGACGAATCCAGTTGAGATCGCGCCCGCTCCAGCCCTCACTATATTGATTATCTAGAATCACCCTCACCGCTATCCCAGCCTGAGCCTTATTGATCAAGGCATTTGCCACATATGGCAGGGTGAGTTCTTGTACAGCCACATCAACCGAGATATTTGCCTGGTCAATGGCATCAAGCAAGACCTGTTCTAAGTTTTCACCAGACCGTCGAATTTGACGATAGGGATCCTTATATCTATGGGTTTCTGCTTGATTAAAAAAAACTTGAACATAGGGGTCTTGCGGTAAAGGGCTGAGATCTCTATTACTTTTTTTCCAGCCTAGATAGGCTAATCCAAGGCTGCCTAGGGCAAGGGCAAGTAGGCCAAAATGTCCCACTTGAAATCGGTTGAGCATTGCACCTGATGAATTCTTTAGACAGTCTTTAGTGAGCCCTGCCAAGCTGACCAATTAGCAGCAGATTGCTGCCTAATGCCCACGCTCAAAAACGTGTCCACTGATACGATTAATCACGTTATGCTGATTACACACAAAAAGCGCTAGTTTGCTATGCCAACTCCCGAATTTTTCCTAGAGGCAACCAAGTGGATGGGCCTCACTACATTAGCCTTTGCGGCTCTGGCAGCGCTGGCGTTTATAGTCCAGTGGGGTATTCGATTCAGACTAGTAGGGGTTACTGGGTTTTGTGGTGTGCTGACAGCAGGTCTGTTTGGCCTGAGTTTTCAGCCCTTAGTGTCGACTACGATTGAAGGCTCGGTTTCCTACACAACTGTTTATGATTCTGGGGCAGCTCAGCTTGTTATTTCAGTTCCTGTAGATATTACAGAACCTGAGTTGGAAGCGACTTTGCGGCAGGTGGCGGTCAATTCGTTTAACCCTAGTCGTTTAGGTGGTGGACAAACTCCGATGATCCGGGCTCGTACGATTGTGCATCGTGACCCAGGTATCTCAGACTTGTTGTATCTGGGTAAGATTCAGCCGGATGTTAAATCAGAATCTGGCTATACCATTACCCTTTCTCGTTCTGATTTGGCTAAGGCGCGAGCGGCACTCCAGAACAGTTAGCTTGAATTGGGATGCCGTCGCTGCTGTTCTGGAATAACTGGATTTGATCCCTGGTATGTAGCTCTCCGTTACAGATTATTTTTGTAGCTGCTGCTAAATCTCTTAGGACTTTTATCGATTTGCTGAGAATCAATTATGTCTACGATATCGACGCTGATGGTGGCACCGTCTCAGGTGGTGCGCGGTTCCGGGATTTTATCTGGCAGTGGGCCACTGGTCGCCAGATTGGGGCAACGACCATTATTAGTGGGAGGTGATCGCACTCTACAGGCGGCAGCGCCCTTTTTAACTGAGATGCTTAATGGTCTAAGGGTAGTCCAAGCGTCCTACCGAAATGACTGTTGTGAAACATCATTGGCCCAGTTGCGTCAGGCAGTAACCGATCATGGAGCTGACCTAATCATTGGTGTCGGTGGTGGTAAAGCCCTTGATGCAGCTAAACTGTTGGCCCATCAAACACAGTTACCTGTGATCACGATCCCCACTTCGGCGGCGACCTGTGCTGCTTGGACTGCACTATCTAATGTGTATTCTGAGCGGGGGGCCTTTCGTTATGATGTTGGGCTGCCGGTTTGTCCTAATCTATTGTTGTTGGACTATGAACTCGTTGCAACCGCACCTAAGCGCACACTAATTGCGGGGATTGGGGATGCGATCGCAAAATGGTACGAAGCCTCTGTCAGCAGTGGCCATTCTTCTCAAACCTTAATCATTGGCGCAGTGCAACAGGCTCGGGTCCTGCGAGATATCCTTTTCCAAAAATCAGCGGCTGCTTTAGAAAATCCTGGTGGAGACGATTGGCGGGAGGTGGTCGATGCTTCGGTGCTGATGGCTGGTGTGATTGGTGGTATGGGAGGGGCTCAATGTAGAACCGTTGCTGCCCATGCGGTTCACAACGGTTTAACCCAGATCCCATCAAGCCACAGTATGCTCCATGGCGAAAAAGTAGCCTATGGTATCTTAGTGCAACTACGCTTAGAGGAAATGGCAGCGAACAATGTCCTGGCCGTAGCTGCTCGCCAGCAATTGCTTCGGTTTTATACCCAAATTGGGTTACCAATGACCTTAAACGATCTGGGTTTAGAAGAAATGTCCATAATGGAGCTACGGCAGGCTGCCGAGTTTGCTTGTCAGCCCCAATCAGATATTCACCATTTGCCATTTGCTGTCAGCCCTCAGCAGGTAATGGCTGCCATGGTTTCAACCACAGCCCCCTGTCGCCGCAGTCAGCCCGAGGCGTCCGTGTCCCCATTGCCCAGCAAAGCCCAATCACCGTCACGCAAGTCATGAGGAGGTAGGCCATGACCCTAGCTTGGATGAAAAAAGCACAGCGACTTGAGCAGTTACCTCCCTACGCCTTTGCGCGTCTGGATGAGCTGAAGGCCAATGCGCGAGCCCAGGGCCTTGATTTAATTGATCTCGGGATGGGAAATCCTGGTGGTCCCACACCTGCTCCGGTGGTAGAGGCGGCTCAGCAGGCCCTGGCTGATGCTAGCCAGCACGGCTATCCTCCCTTTGAGGGGACTGCCAGTTTTCGGAATGCCATTACAGCCTGGTACCATCGTCGCTATGGTGTCAACCTTGATCCCGAGGGAGAAGCGCTGCCCCTGTTGGGTTCTAAAGAAGGTTTGACACACTTGGCGTTGGCTTATCTTGATCCCGGTGATACGGTGCTAGTGCCGACACCTTCGTATCCGGCTCATTTTCGGGGACCTGCGATCGCAAACGCATCCATCCATCCCCTGATGCTAACGCCAGAAAACGACTGGCTGATCGATATCTCCACCATTCCAGAAGCTGTTGCCCGTCGGGCCAAAGTTCTGTATTTCAATTACCCCAATAACCCAACAGGAGCTACCGCTCCCCGCGCCTTTTTTGAAGAGATCGTAGCCTTTGCCAAGCACTACGAAATTATGTTGGTGCATGACCTATGCTACGCCGAGCTAGCCTTTGATGGGTATCAACCCACCAGCGTTCTTGAAATTCCGGGTGCCAAAGAATTCAGTGTCGAATTCCATACGTTATCTAAGACCTACAACATGGCAGGTTGGCGTGTAGGTTTTGTCGTAGGTAATCGCCACATTATTCAAGGATTACGTACCCTCAAAACCAACCTCGACTACGGTATTTTCTCCGCCATTCAAACTGCTGCGGAAACGGCCCTTAATCTGCCTGACTCCTACTTGGAAGAAGTTCGGCATCGCTACTGTACCCGGCGAGACTGCCTGATCTCAGGTTTGGCAGAATTGGGGTGGGATGTGCCTAAAACCAAAGCAACCATGTATCTATGGGTGCCATGCCCCCCCGATATGACCGCCGCAGATTTTGCGTTCTATGTGTTGCAAAATACTGGCGTAGTCGTTACTCCTGGTAGTGCCTTTGGTGAAGGTGGAGAAGGATTTGTCCGCATTAGCCTGATTGCAGAAGAAGATCGCCTGAAGGAGGCACTCCAACGCTTGAAGGATGTGGGTGTACGTTACCCATCGTCAGTGACTGTCTAGCGCTAGTTTCACTGGTGATTTTGATTTTGGGGCATACTGGGCATCCACAAGGGAGTGCCCTTACAGGACTGATGCAATCGCCTGTGCCGCTTGCAGAAAGGTACATCCTCTCTAAGCAACCAAGCGTTTTTGAGGATCTGCCGTTGTTTCCAAAATGGCTAGCTCAAAATTTCGAGCTAGCCTTAGGTGTATCTGTGCCAAATCTTTAGCTTGACTAAAGTCAGTTTCTTTGACATCGGCTTGACCAAAATAAGTCTGATTAATCAGACTGTTCGTTAAGTTCGCTTTTTCTAGGTTTGCATGCCCAAAATAGGCCTCCGTCAGGTTTGCCTGGGACAGATAGGCATGGTACAAATTGGCATTCGCAAAATAGGCCTGGGTGAGATCAGCACCAATCAAGCAGCAGTGGCTAAGATTAGCTCCCTGAAAATTGGTTTCACATAGATTGGCTTCAAAAAGATAGGCGCGACTTAAATTGGCACCACTCAGGTAGGTGAGCCGTAGGTCAAACCCTGCTAAATCAACTCCTTGTAAGTCAGCGGCTCTCAAATTTGGGCGAATTTGGGTATTTTGCTGACGCCAGCGGTTCCACGCTCTGACACCGCTTTGCAAGATGTCTAAGTGTTCTGGGTGGGCCATATCTGTGACAGTGTAGAAGGCTCATAACTGATTACAACGCTGGTGACATGGCTGTCGGCCAGGTTGTGAATAGGAACACTACCGTTGCAATAATAGACAAAATCCCAGCAATCACGTTTCCCAGCAGAGAGCTGACCACGATTGCCAAACTTACCTTTGCACCCAATTTGCAGCGTGCGGCTAAGGCTAAATCACGGCGGTATAACATTTCGCCAATAAAAGCCCCGATCATGGAGCCAAAAAGAAGACCAAAGATAGGACCGCCTACGGGAAGGGCAGGCAGCAGACCCAGCAGTCCGAGCATCATACCGATGATGGCTCCAATTTGGCCCCAATTGCTGGCTCCAACCTTCTTGGCCCCTAGGTAGCCGGCCAAGTAGTCAATGGCGGTAGTCACTAGAAAAATCGCGATCGCAACGCCCAGGGCAATGAGTACAGCTTTACTGAAGCCTGCAACAGCACCCCAAATTGCAATAGCCGCGACAATTAACCCAATGCCAGGAAATGCAGGAACAAATGCACCGACAATGCCAGCTACCATGACAATCAGAAGGACCCAATAAAGAATCATCAGCCCTATAGTCATATTTGCTTATCTATTCAAAAGTGCACGCCTACTTTTTACTCTAGCGGTCGATTGATAGACATGACAACGGTTTTTGTTTCGGGGATACCGTAATGTGTTGTTCTCTATTGACTCAAAGCACGCAGGAATTTTTGCACTTCACCCAGTAAACTCTTCTTGGGTTTGGGAGCCGCCTTCCCTTCGGTGTCTTCGCTACCGTAGAGAATTTTTTCTAAGGCCTCGCTAGAGGGGCGTTCAGGCAATTCAGATTTAAGCTCGTAGTCATTCCCAACGTCTTGCCAAACTTGCCAACCTTGGGGATGGCGACGCAGTACAGCAGAATCGGTCATGGGACGGTAGTAATAGCACGAGGTCAGGGTGCTTAAAAATCGTTCGCGTAGCTGACGCGCAGCATAGCCAATGCCGACAATACTGACATCTTCTAACTGAGGATTAAGCAGAACAACAGGACGATCTTGCGCCTCATTACAGAGTTTTTCCACATCCTGGACTTCCACCGCTGACGGATTGACAATTAGAAAGGCTTCATCATCGGGCGTAATAGCGGCTTGAATTTCGTTGATGCCACGGATGGTGAAGTCTGGGTTGTCCCAATCGCGTCTAGCGAGGGCGGCTGCACCAGCATCAGGGAAATAGACTTTGAACTGCAGACCCAAGTCTTGGAAGAGGGTTAAGAAGCGTTCTGCGATGGGTTGCTGCTTGAGTTCTGGAATGACCATTTCTACCTGCAGGCGGATGATGCCATCTTCAATGGCTGCCTTGGTAGAGGCAATGGCTTGCTCGATGGTTTCTTCAAGGCTACTCGGCAGGTCAGACATGGTTGGATTTGTCGTTTTCAGAAATCAATCACCCTCTGATTATCTGCTTTTTTGGCAACCTAGCATTTGAGTTTAATGATGGGGTTACCATTGACGTCCTTTTTATAAACGTCATAAATGTTCTCTTGGGTGGCCGTAAGTGTTTGAACTGATGGCTGCGTTATTTGACCCCTGCTGTAACCAGCTGCCTCATCATGACCCGTTCAATAATCTGTCTTACCACCATTGCTGTCCAATCTACATCAGCCTCCGTAGTCTGATGTCCAAGGGTTAAGCGAATACCTGTTTTAGCTGCTATATTACTAAATCCCATGGCCTGCAGAATCGGACTCGGTGTCAGTTTTCCGCTATGACAAGCCGATCCTGCACTGATGCCAATTCCCGCCAAATTCAACTGGCGTACCAGGGTTTTACCAGAGACCTGCTCCCCATTGGCATTGGGCAGATAGAAGCTGACGTGATGCGGTAGCCGCTGCTGTGGATGTCCTGTCAGTAATAGTTCAGGATGACATTGCAACTGTTCAATTAAGCGATCTCGCAGTTTTAGCAATCGTTGTTGTTCTTGAGAGAGTTCTTGCCTGGCCAGCTCAGCGGCTACACCAAAACCCACAATGGTGGGCACTGCTTGAGTCCCTGATCGCAAGTGATTCTCCTGACCACCCCCGTTAATTAACGGCATCAGGTCAGTGCCCGGTTTCACATAAAGTGCTCCCGCACCTTGTGGGCCGTAAAGCTTATGGCTGGATATGGAGAGTAAATCCACACCCAGTTTTTGTACATCAATGGGCAATCGCCCAGCTACCTGCACAGCATCGGAGTGGAAAAGGGGGGTAGAAATATGATCGCTGGCTTTAATTACAGCCGCAAGCTCAGTAATGGGCTGTATGGTACCTACCTCACTTTGTCCGTAAATAACAGAGACCAGTACCGTATCCTCTCGCAGGGCTTGGGCTAAATCTATGGGATGTACCTGACCATAGCTATCCACAGGTAACCGAGTGATTTGCCAGCCCCACTGTTCGAGAAGCGTGATGGGTTTTGCGATCGCAGAATGCTCCACCGCCGAAATAATCATATGGCGTGGCTTACGATACTGTTGCGCCACCCCCATGATGGCCAGATTGTTTGCCTCAGTGCCACTGGCTGTAAATACCACTGCATCTCCAGACGCACCCATCAGATCCGCCACCTGCATCCGTGCCGTTTCCATTACCGTAGCCGCCCGACTACCCCAGTTATGTAAGCTCGATGGATTACCCCAGCTATGTTTCATTGCCGAGCCCATCGCCGCCATCACCTCAGCCCGCGGTGGCGTAGTAGCGCTGTAGTCTAGATAGATCTGCATAACATGCCCTGTCCTGCCTGCCTATGATATGCCGTCTTTCGATTGGTCAGAGCCCAGTTAAGTAAATAGCCAGAATTGCTCAGCCCAGAGCACCCACAAGGGGATGCCCCTACCTAGATGTCCTCTGGTTCTTTACCCGAAACAACCGGAGCCGTCTTACTTAACGCCAGTTTTGGATGTTCTCCTTCCACTTGCTGACAGTTCCACTCATTGCGGAATAGCAACACCGGACGTCCATAACTATCCTTAACCGTCACTGTATTAAACAGCCGACCTGCATCGTGCAATGCGTCCCAGCCACCCGTCACCCAGCGAGCCACACTATAGGGCAACATTTCTATCATCGTATCGACGTTATATTCATTTCTCAGACGAAACTGCACCACCTCAAATTGCAGTTGACCTACAGCTGCCAAAATTGGATCTCGCTTTGACTCGTCTGCTGAGTACATAATCTGGACAGCACCTTCTTCTCGCAGCTCTGTTACACCTTTGCGAAACTGCTTGAACTTAGAAGGGTTGGGGTTTTTCAGATAGGCAAATAACTCAGGCGAGAAAAATGGAATGCCTTCATATTCCAGCTTTTTGCCTTGGTAAATGGTATCGCCAATGGCAAACACACCAGGGTTATTGAGACCAATAACATCGCCTGGATAGGCTGCATCTAAAGACTCCCGTCCTTGGCCAAACAACTTTTGTGGATGGGATAGCCGTACATTTTTGCCGGAGCGAGCATGATTAACCACCATATCCTTTTCAAAACGGCCAGAGCAAATGCGAACAAAGGCAACGCGATCGCGATGTCGTGGATCCATATTGGCCTGGAGCTTAAACACAAACCCAGAAAACTCTTCCCGGGTGGGTGGGACCAAACCTACGGTACTTTCCCGTGGACCAGGCTGTAGGGCAAAGTCTAAGAATGACTCTAAAAACAGTTCCACACCAAAGTTCGTCATAGCACTGCCAAAGAACACAGGGGTCATGTCACCTGTGTGCACGAGTTCCAAGTCTAGTTCGGGACCCAGTTCATCGAGCATTTCTAGTTCTTCTAAAAACTGACCGTAGACATCATCATCGCCAATCAGTTCTTCAATGCGGGGATCTCCCCATTCCAGAACCGTTTCCATCGCAGCCTTACTACCGTGAGCCGAACGCTCAAACAAATGCACTTGTTTCTTGCGACGATCAAAGACTCCCTTAAATCGATCACCCATGCCAATGGGCCAGTTAACGGCGTAGGTAAATAGCTCTAGCTCTTTTTCAATTTCATCCAGTAGTGCCAGAGGTTCTTGCCCTGGGCGGTCTAATTTGTTGAAAAAGGTGAAAATTGGCAGCCCACGCATCTTGCAAACCTCAAACAACTTGCGTGTCTGTGGCTCCAAACCTTTAGCCGCATCTTCCAACATGACCGCATTATCTGCTGCTGCTAGAGTCCGGTAAGTGTCTTCACTAAAGTCTTGGTGACCGGGTGTATCCAGCAGGTTTATCCGATAGCCACTGTAGTTAAACTGCAGCACCGTCGAGGTAATTGAAATACCTCGCTGTTGCTCTAGCTCCATCCAGTCAGAAACTGCATGGCGTTGAGCACGACGAGCCTTAACCGAGCCCGCTTCATGGATAGCACCTCCATATAGAAGGAGCTTTTCAGTCAGGGTAGTTTTACCGGCGTCAGGGTGGGAGATGATGGCGAAATTTCGGCGCTGCTCAACGGCAGCATCGATATTTGCTGGAGACGATAGGGTGGAGGTCATGGAGATGTTTCAGCTCAGTGAGCATTGCACGATCCCCAAGCTAAGCACTGGGGTATCCGTCATTGTACTGTCCGGTGCCTATTGTCTGGGAGGCTACCAGTCAGCATCGTGGTGCTCAATTACCTCTCCTTGGGTGGTCACTATCGTTAAAGGGAGATCTGCTTCTGACTCACGCCGAGCAAACTGAACCACTTGCATGCCTTGGTTATCGGGTTCCACAGTCATGATGTAGCGATCATCTTGCCACTGTAGATCGACGACGTGATGATGCATTAACCAGGCTTCAGCAAGGGTGCCTCCGTTAATAGCACTGCCTTCATCATGGCTATAGCAGTTTGCCCACACTTCATCTGCCACGGACCACAGGCCTGACAAATTCACGGGCTCCATACGGGCACTGAGACCATAAGTGGTAAAGCTTAAAACATTATGCTGCCAAAACTGATTGGCAAATTGCTGAAATTCTTTATCCTGTAACAGATCGCTATAACGCTCGTCGGTAGCTAGCTGCTTTTGCTGTTGATCCAGACTGGGGCGTTGCCAATCAGTTGCTTCACTACAGACTGAAAACTCTGCTGTATTTTGAATGGCCGTAGATGTCGTCTGGGGTTGAGTCACGACAGCGTCAGCCACATTGATAAATTTACTTACAGCTTTGATGCCTCCCATCAGGCTGACCATTGCCATAATCAGCAGCCCTTGCTTACCTAGCTGCTTGAGTTTAGATGCCACCATAGCCAATTGCTGATTCGCCCCTCTAACAAATTTTCTCTAAAACAAAGTGACGATGTCTAAAGTGCTTGGAGACAGGCTATAAAAATAGCTTACCTCCGAATGGGATGGCAGATCCCTTCGAATACGGGAACAGATCGGGGTAAGCATACGCTTTAAATCCGATCAGATGCGATCGCAAAGTCAGAGCGTCACTCTCATCTCAATAAGATGTGCTTGACACGAATACGACCTGCCTAAAATTAGCGATCTTCCCGCTCTAAATAGCAACCCCCGGATCTTTTTGAGTTTTTTTTACACAGACAGTGCCAGTAACACTTGGGTAAAACCTCAAATTTTTAGAAGTTAGGGGCTCAACCAGACAACATCTTGCTTGGGAATACTTAGGGTGACAAGCACCCAATTCAGGCCTTCAAGACTTTCAAATTAAACCTAGTTGATGATTGCCGCTCAAGATCAAAACAATGTTTTGCTGCCCTGAATTCTGAGCCTGTTCCTTACGTACACTTTCGCCAAAATTATGTTCCTATTATGAGGTAATCCTTGCTGTACGTAAGTATCCCTAGGACAGTTTTTAGAATTTGTAATGACTGTCCCCCACGAATCATAGGGGGGCCTTAAGGTTTATGAGATCAACGGATATTTTTCAGATTTTTTGCCGATGCAGACTTGTCAGACTTGTCCTAAATCTATAGAACAATCAAAACTGATTGAAATCTCAAACAATCAAAACCGATATGAGTCTGAGGCCAGTGCCTGTTCTCTCGAATACTATCCCTGGCATTGCCCTAGCTTTTCTGCTGCCGTCGAGCCTGCTGTTGTGAGCTGAGACTGTTTCTTTCCCAGAAGTAGCCACCAGCATATCCTTGAATATCACGTTGTGTGTTTGCTATCTCCAATCGCTTTTCAGCGATGCAGGCATAATCCTCATCCAGTTCGATCCCAACATAGCGACGGTCAAGTTTCTTCGCGACGACTGATGTTGTCCCTGAACCTAGAAAGGGATCAAACACCATGTCCCCAGGTTGACTACTGGCCAAAATAAGTTTCGCTATCAGCTTTTCTGGCTTTTGGGTTGGGTGATCAGTGTTTTCAGGCATTGACCAGAATGGAATAGAAATATCTGTCCATAGGTTAGAGGGGTGGGTAATGCGAATTTTGCCCTGCTCTGTAGTTTGCCAATCCTTGGGCTTGCCGTTGCGATCGCGATATGGAGCTAGTACCCGACGTTTCAGCTTAACAGCCTCAACATCAAACCAATAGTCTTCGGATAAGGTGCCAAACCAGATATCCTCCGATGAATTTTTCCAATTGTGTTTGGATCCCCGTCCCTTCTCCCGTTCCCAGGTGATGCGGCTACGCACAATAAAGTAACGAGAGAAAACACTGTACACCGCAGGTGATGATTGCCAATCACAGCAAATATAGGCAGAGGCATCCGGCTTGAGCAATCTGATCAGCTGTGACATCCAGCTATCTAACCAGGTTTCGTAATCCTGTAGGGAACGATGAGCAAATGTGGACTGATTAAAAACCTTGGAGCGGTTGTAGGGAGGATCAACAACTAACAAATTGACAAAATTATTGGGTAATAGAGGCAAGGCTTTGAAGGCATCTTGCCAGATAGTAATATTTTCAAATGGCAGGTTTGCTATGGGTTTGGTGAGGTTAACGAGCTGCTGACGATATCTGTGATGATCCTCTGCGCTTAAGACCAACGTACGATTATTGGGCGCTCGTTTCTTGTCACCATTCATCCGTTTGCAATTTGCATCTACAGCAGCATAGCAAGTGTTTGTCGGTTGGATATTCGGTAGACGGGAGCAAAGCGATTAGTATGGAACAATACTCCGGTTAATCGATTTCCCTTCTTCCCATGTTTGAAGCCCTCTCAGAACGATTTGAATCCGCCTGGAAGACCCTGCGCGGTCAAGATAAAATCTCTGATTCCAATATCAAAGAGGCACTGCGGGAAGTTAGACGTGCATTGTTAGAGGCCGATGTCAGCTTTAACGTTGTCAAAGACTTTGTAGTTGATGTTCAAGAGAAAGCTCAAGGTGCTGAAGTTGTTTCTGGTGTTGCTCCAGACCAGCAGTTTATCAAGATTGTCTACGATGAACTAGTTGCCTTGATGGGGGACGCCAATGAGCCCCTAGCTGATGTCGAAAGTAAGCCTACCGTAGTGCTCATGGCAGGTTTACAAGGAACCGGTAAAACCACTGCATCGGCTAAATTAGCCCTTCATCTGCGTAAGCAAGAACGTTCAGCCATGCTGGTGGCTACAGATGTTTATCGTCCAGCCGCCGTCGATCAGTTAATCACCCTGGGTAAGCAAATCAAGGTCCCCGTTTTCGAAATGGGTACAGACGCAAATCCTGTTGATATTGCCAAAGCGGGGATCGCTAAAGCCCAAGAAGACGGTGTCGACACAGTGATTGTGGACACTGCTGGGCGATTACAGATTGACCAGGACATGATGGCTGAGCTGGAGCAAATAAAAACGGCCATTAGTCCTGATGAAGTGCTGCTGGTAGTAGATGCCATGACGGGCCAGGAAGCGGCCACCCTGACCCAAACATTTCACGAACAAATTGGGATCACGGGAGCCATCCTCACCAAAATGGATGGTGACTCCCGTGGTGGTGCAGCACTGTCGATTCGCCAGATTTCAGGCAAACCAATTAAATTCATCGGCATCGGTGAAAAGGTAGAAGCGCTTCAGCCCTTTTATCCTGACCGCATGGCTTCTCGCATTTTGGGTATGGGAGATGTTCTCACCTTAGTCGAGAAGGCTCAAGAAGAAGTTGATATTGCGGATGCAGAGAAGCTTCAGGCCAAAATCTTAGAGGCACGGTTTGATTTTAATGACTTTCTCAAGCAAACCCGCTTGATGAAAAATATGGGTTCCTTAACCGGGATCATGAAATTGATTCCGGGGATGTCCAACAAATTATCGGCAGACCAGCTGCAACAGGGAGAAACCCAGCTCCGTCGCTGTGAGGCCATGATTAATTCCATGACTAAGCAGGAGCGGGAAGACCCTGATCTGCTGGCCAACTCTCCTGGTCGTCGTCGCCGAATTGCTAAAGGCTCTGGCTACAACGATAAAGATGTCAGTAAGCTAGTCAGCGATTTCCAAAAAATGCGCTCCATGATGAAACAAATGGGGCAAGGGGGCATGGGCGGTTTCCCCGGCATGGGTGGTATGCCTGGTATGGGTGGTATGCCTGGTATGGAGGGCGGTATGCCCGGCATGGGTGGTATGCCTGGTGGTGGTCGACCTGGTTTTCGTGGCTATAACGCAGGATCTAAAAAGGGTAAGAAAAAGAAAAAGAAAAAAGGCTTTGGCACTCTTTAGAAATTGCATAAAGAGTATGTTGGCGGGCTTAGGGACGTCACCCAGCTGGGAAAGCTAATCAACATAAGCTGAAATCACAATGGGATTATGAAAAACCGCATTGCTTTGGGGCTATTGGTTCTAGGTGTTAGTTGGCCGAGCATTTTATCTGCTGGCCCCAGCTATGGGTTACCTGGGGACTCTGTCAATGAAGTGAAAACCTGGATGCAAGGACACCCCACGCTGCGGGCCAATAGCCGTGAGGGTTTAAGAGTTCATCGGGCTGATATTCCCTCCCGGCGGTTTACATTTCAGGCCAGTGTTTTTCCGGTGGGTGGTTTTCAACGCCCTGAAAACAATGCTGTTTGGTCCTCAGCCAACAGACGGCGAGATTTAAGTACCGTACGTCGTGAAGAATTTATTTTGGTGGATTACGATGAGCCGGTAACCATTGCCCGATTAGAAGAGTCCCTGCGAACCCTTTATGGGCCAGATACCTACGCTGACTATCGTCGTGCCCAGTCCGTTTATAATTACACCTCCGAGACTAACACCATTCAAGGCGAAGTCCACTTGGGTAATAATTATGCCTATTGGATTGAAGTGACTCCCGATATCAATGGGGTGATTACTACCGGCCGACTAAATGTGATTTTGCCTGAAGATGTTGACCGTTTGCAAAGCTATCTGCAGCGACAGTTATCTGTTCAGTAGAGAACGGTTCAGTGTGAGTCCTATTTTGTGTAGTTCCTTTTTGATACTGCGCTTTGCCATGAAAAAAGGGCTAATGAGGCTAGCCGTGTATAGAGTGAGCTCACAGGATGCAACATCATCGTAAATAACCTCTTGGCGATAGCGGAGGCAGTGGCGTAGTATCTTGCGGATATCATTCATCACATACAGACACAGCATAGTTGGACGCTGCCATGGTGAGGTGCTCAGCATGCGAGTCCGATAGCGACTGAGACCGATCCCACGACACAGTTTTTGTAAGTATTGTCGCGTCAATCGAGAACTAGGAATTTGATGCTGTAAACGCATTTGGGGGTTGTACCAGATTTCCCAGCCTGCTCGCTGAATGTGCAAAATCGATTCGGTATCTTCTCCAGTCAGCATGCTGGTACCTGTACGGCCTGTGAGGACAAGTTCTTCGGGTACATTTTCTAGCCATGCCTGCCGTCTAACCACCATTCCAGCTGATGGTGGAATTACTTTCTGTTGTGGAACATACATCAGTGGTTCTGAACCACGTTCAGTCAGGGCGAGTAGGGCAGCTATCCGCTCAAAATTTTTAGGGGGCTTCGTTTCAAAACTTCCTCGAATACGGCTGGCAATGACCCCAGCTTCTGGGTGCTTTTTGGCAAAACGATAGGCCGAGCTCAGCCAGGTCATATCAGGTAAGGTATCGTCATCTAGAAAACCAATTAGTGGACTAGTGGCGATTTTGATGGCCTTTTGCCGTGCATAGGCAGCCCCTTGCTTCGGCTCAAATGCATAGCGTAGTGGTGTTTTCTGGTCCCATTGCTGTTGATACTTTTGGACGATATCGGCAGTATTGTCTGTACTGTTGTTATCAACAATAATGATTTCCCAGCTAAGGTCATGGGCATTTAACTGCCAGCGTAATGACTCCAACACAGGAGCTAAGCGCTGAGCTCCGTTATAGGTGGGAATAGCAATGGAAAAATCGAGACCGACTTTTTCAGGGAAGAAGCGACTGAAGATATGTCGTAATCCAACTAGGCGATCAACATGTTCCAAAACATTAGTCATTTAATCAAGAACCTAGAGAAGAGCGGCATTGCATTGCCCTAATTGCCTCAGGTCGAAATTAAGGTCAGCAAATGTTGCTTTCAGCATTCCCCTCGATAAGTTTGAAGTTGCAAATTATACCTGCATGTTTCTGTATGAGCATGTACTTATTATGCTGATGCATCTTAGGTTATGACTGCTTTTAGGACAACGAGTACCTGGATTAGTTGGCTGCTACTTATGGAAACTCAGATGTATTAATTAGCACTTGATTGGTTATTCTTGGCTTTGGTACAGGCTTAGAGATAAGTGCTGTAGACCTTGCCATCAGGCGATCCCCGTTGACAGTCCAAAGTCGGTTAGCTATATTGTTTGGCCACACCATAGGTTGACTCACCATGAAAGCATCTGACTGGCTAGAAAACCTACCTGATAGATTAATCGCGGCTAGAAAGCTCGTATTTCCAACCATGACTGATGCTGCTAATGCACTTGGTGTTAGCAAACAAGCTCTTGAACAACGCGAGCGTAAACGTTATAAAGGCGCAAAGATAGAAACCTTGATTACAATGCTGAAACTGCTGGAAGAGCAAGCTATTATTAGCCCTCCTACTGAACGTGGTCAGACTCTGGATTGACTATTAAATATGTCTGTCGCGTAAATGCAAGCTACAGGTTGAAAGTAGCGTCTTTTTCCAACCAAACTTCTATTGACTATCAAGCAACTTGCTGGTTGAAGCAGTAAATAGCTGGCTTTCTAGGCTGCTTTGTAAAGAGTAATTGTTACAGTTCGTCAAAAGTTAGTCTGTTCTAGAACATTGAATAACCTTCTATGAAGCATTGAAGGTATGTTTAGGGAAATCTATTGGAGCAACTGTAGTGAAGGAATAGGCGGACATACTGCCACTCATTTCACATTACATTGACCATTTATAACAAAACAGCCCCCGGTATTCTATGAGCTGGGGGTTATTTATTGGAGCGATTCTAAAGTATCAACGGACCCTACTGGATTCGAACCAGTGACCGACCGCTTAGAAGGCGGTTGCTCTATCCACTGAGCTAAGGGTCCTCAACATAACGCAACAGGCTGTACTAGGATAGCTGACATTGACCGTTAATTTCAGGACAAGATGCAGCCTGATCACTAAGTTTAGGCGATCTTAGCCAAAATCTATCATGGCTATGAACTACCTAGAATTTTTGCTGTGTCATTGCAGAATGGCGAACTGGGTACGCTGGGGTCACAAAATGGTTTTAATCAACGGTTTTTCTACTATCGTATTTCTACTATCGTAGTGAGTTAAGTTCATCTTACCCACAGTACAGAAAAGCAAATTGACAGGCTAATGGTTTACTTGCTCAAGCTAGTAGCGTGGGCTCCTCGGGTTAGCATTTATCAGTGGCACCATGTTCATCTTAAAGCGCCAGGATGTAGAAATCGGTAGTTTTCAGCATCCGTCTAAAGAGCAAAAGATTCCAATTTTGTCTTATCAAGGGCAGACATTTCGCTTGCTGAGTGTGTTTAATGCTGCCCAGGAAGAAGAAGCTCGTATCCTCTGGCGAGATCTAACGGATAACCGAGGTAAGGCTTGTGTCCTGCTTGAAGAGCCTGAGCGTTTTAGTGTGTGGGGCAAGATTCAGCTTGAGCAGGTGTCAGGAGAAAGCGCTGCGGCTGAGACTACAACTGCCAATGGCGTCAGTGCTTTATTTGTAAAAGCGGGTGTGCTGATCATTCAGGCAATGTATGAAGATATCGAAGATTTAATGGGAGGTAAGCAGGCCAAGCGTTTTGCAGGAGATTTGGCAGACATTGGTCAGCAAATGCGTTTGCCTCAAATGACCTCCGCTGAGTTAGTGGCCGGGCTGCTAAAACTAGATCCCTTTTCTGCCTCATTGCCACCATGGCAGACCAATCATCTCAATACCATATTCAAAGAACTGCATCGTATTGGTAGAAACTATTTTGGGCGTTCTAACTTTACGGAGCGTGCCTTAGAAGCTTTAGATGACCTATCACCCACAGAACGGGACGCTTTTTTGACTTGGCTGAAACAGTTATCTAGTGGCCAACTTTGGCAGTCTTGAAAATGCCTGATTCTGGATTCATTTGGCGTTTCTTTTTTTTGCGAACCGGTATTTTTGATTAGCATTGCGGGTATGCTTGCGGATGCGCAAAACAAGTTCCTGATTCAGCTTGATGGTTACCATTGGATGGTTTCAATCGCTGTAATCATGTGGTTTAAATCATATGATTTAAACCGTGGGAGGATTCTTTATCAGAACCCCTCATCACTAACGTATAGTTACTTACTCGTTGTGGTTAGTCATACATGGGATAAAGTTTTGTCCCAGTGCCAGGTGGGTCAACAAAATAGCCTACGGCATTATCTTTGGTGTTATCTCATTAGGGAGTAGAGCATTGACTCAGTCCTCCAAGGCTTCTCCAACCAACTCAGCCCAGTCTACTTTGATGCTTTGCCTTGGTTGGGGCATTGTGTCTATCCTTTTCTTCTTACTGTTTGGAGCGTTGGCACCCGGAGAAGATTCGCGGCCAGACTGGTTTTTAATCTCAATTAGTTTTTTAGAGATTTTTGCATTTCTGTTAGCAGCTCTCCTATGCTTTCGTAATTCTGGCAGTTCGCAGATTATCAGTGGGCGTACTGTCTGGCTGTGGTTAGGCATTGGTATGTTGGCCTATGTAACGGGTAATATCTTCTTTTTCCTATGGGGTACGGTTTGGGGGTTAGATCCGTCGGTATCTTTGGGAGATGGATTTTATTTTATTAGCTATGTTGCCATGGTGGTTGGCATGTTGCTGGCGGCGTTACCCCGACGGATTGATTTGACTGTGTCGCAATGGAGCATGATTTTTGCCATTGGTGCAGTGGGTGTTGTCCTTGCCTGTGTTTTGAACTACGGTCTACCGTTTGCGACAGCCCAGCTATCGCCACAGCCAGCAATGGCTTCTGAGATCCAGTTAACTCAAGCACCACCGGAATCTGAGCCAGTTGTAGAACCTGTGGAAGAGGCGGCTGAACCTGTGGAAGAGGTCGTGGAATCTGAGCCTAACGAGGTTGACGAAATAGTGGCTGGAATGGTGCCTGCTCCCGGATGGGCGCAGTCCTTAGATGCCACCCTTGAGCAGTTTGCTGATCCCGTGGCACTCATGTATGTTGTAGCCGATTGCTTTTTGGTGGTGATTGCGGCTACCCTATTAGTCGCGTTTTGGGGTGGGCGTTTTTCTCAATCGTGGAGATTAATTGCGATCGCAACCTTCTGTCTATACATTGCCGATATGGCCTTCGCTGCTGCTGGGGATAATTACATTGAAGGCGCTTGGTGGGAGACCTTTTGGACCTTATCCGCTCTTTTCTTTGCAGCGGGAGCGGCCATTGAATATGACGTTTCTAAACGGTCACGTCGGGGATCGCGTCGTCGCGCATGACATCAGGCCTAAACCTGGCATACTAGAAAAACATTTTTAACCTACCCTTTGGGCTGTTGCTAGTATGGCACCGCGAAAATTGTCTGACGCCGATAAGCAAGACGTAATTGAAATCTATCGGCAACCGGGAGAAACAACCTCGACCATTGCCAAGCGCTATGGTGTCAGTACCAGTACAATTAGTCGCATTCTGAAAACACAGTTGCCCGAAGATGAATATCGGGCACTGATTTCTCAGAAGCGTTCGGCACCTGCTGAGAAGCTGGCAGTGTTACCGGCACAGCCGGTTGAAGATGAAAAACCGACTACACCTGAAAAGCCGGTGCGCCGTGCTCGTAAACGTTCAAGGATCGTGGAGGCTAGTCCTTCCCAGGCTGAAGATGATGGCCAACTAGAGCTTCTGGCTGCTTCTGAAGAGGTAAATGACACTGCAGATGAGAGGTCCTCTTCGGCACAAGATGACGTGTCAGCTGTGGCTACTGAGTTGCTTGAAAACTCTTCGGATCATGACGACGATGATTTGGACGAGGATCTAGATGATTTAGATGAAGATCTAGATGATTTGGACGAGGATGAGCTCGATGATGAATTTGACGACGATGACAGCATTGACAATGATGCTTCTCTTCTAGGAAATTCTGTCGAAATTATGCCTATTGCGGATGCAGTCTTCCCACGCACCTGCTACTTGGTAGTGGATCGTCTATCTGAATTAATTACGCACCCCCTCAATGAATTTGCCGAACTTGGTACAATCCCTGCCGATCAAGCATCGGCTCTGACGCTGCCGATTTTTGATAACCATCGTGTAGCGCGAAGATTTTCACGGCGAAATCAGCGAGTAATCAAGGTACCTGATGGTCAGCTAATCACTAAAGCGACGTCCTATCTTCAGGCAAAGGGAATTACCCATTTGCTAATTGATGGCAATATCTATTCTCTGTTGGGCTAGGGATATTGGGATGATGTAGTGGCGTTCCATGGAACGCCACTACATCCGTGATTGCACCTAAAAATCAAAATTGAATCCCGTTTTTTGGCGCTCCATATATTTAGCCTGGTCAAACTGATAGAGCTGCGCGGCGCGGTGGGTCACATTGGTTTCTTTTTCGTCTAGAGGTATGAGGATATTCAGTTTAAGCAACTTTTTACGAAAGTTACGCTTATCAAATGGGCGAGCTAGGACAATTTCGTAAAGTCTCTGGAGCTGGGTCAGGGTGAACTTTCTGGGCAGCAACTCAAACCCAATGGGCCGATGACAGATGCTGGCTTGTAGGGTTGAGATCGCATCCTGCACAATTTTTTCATGGTCGAATGCTAATGACGGCAGCTGATCCATTGGCCACCAGCGAGCCTGCTTAGCATCAGTTGCCGCTTTAATCTGATAACTCCAAAGATTGACCAGGGCATAGAACGCCACAGTTACCGTATGCCCTCTAGGGTCTCTATGGGGTTGGCCGTAAGCTTTTAGCTGTTCTAAGAAGAGACCGCTAATGCCACTCTCTTCCTGGAGTTCACGACGAGCGGCCTGTTCTAACGCCTCGTCTAACCGTACAAACCCACCGGGGAGAGCCCACTGTTCGACAAACGGTGGCAGCCGTCGTTGAATCAGTAGCACTTGCAAAGAATTCGTTTGATCCAGACCAAAAACTACACAGTCTACTGTGACCGCTGGTCGAGGATAATCATAGCTATGGGGCATAGGTTGCAGTTGACGTTTCAGAACGCCTTGGTTATAACCAAACTACACCTTAGTGTAAAAAGTACACAATTAGGCTTTTCGGCTACTTTTCCCTATGCTCGGCGCAATCACAGGCGACATTATTGGCTCTGTCTACGAGTTTGACGGCCATAAGACCAAGGATTTTCCTTTATTTACAGACGAAAGCATTTTTACTGATGACACGATTCTGACGGTGGCTGTGGCTTCAGTGTTGCTCCATGGTGGCACCTACACTGAAGCTTTCAAGCGTTATTACCAGCTTTATCCCAATCCCTGTGGCGGCTATGGTGCACGCTTTCAGGCTTGGGCTGCTTCAGCAGATAGTCAGCCTTATAACAGCTGGGGCAATGGAGCCGCTATGCGCGTGAGCCCAGTGGCCTATGTCCACCAAGATTTAGCAGGTGTTCTACAGACGGCAGAGCAGACGTCAGTTGTGACCCACAACCACCCTGAAGGTATTAAGGGGGCCCAAGCTACGGCTGCTGCCATTTTCTTAGCTCGTCAGGGTGAGTCGAAGGCCGCTATTAAAGCATATGTGGAAACTAAATTTGGCTATGACCTGGGTCGTAGCCTTGAGCAAATTCGACCTACCTACCGGTTTAATGAGTCCTGCCAGGAAACGGTACCTGAGGCCATCATTGCCTTTCTGGAGTCCATAAGTTTTACAGATGCGATCCGTAATGCAGTTTCCCTGGGGGGAGATGCCGATACCTTAACTTGTATCACCGGTAGTATTGCTGAAGCCTTTTATGGAGAAGTGCCGGTGGCAATTGTCGATCGTGTTTGGGGCTTGCTGCCGGATGATTTAAAGACTGTGATTGTGCAGTTTAAGGCCAACTATATGCCCGTACTCAAAGCATAACCGCCTAAGAAATACCCTGGAGAAATAAGCACTATGTCCCATTCCGTGCCAATTCCTGAGTTTTTTGACCCGACTCGTGTGGGTGATGTGTGGCGTGTGCCCTATGAAGAACGTGCGGTTCAGGCTCAAGCTTGGGCTCAAACCCACGGTATTAAACCTGCAGACACCGATCGCCCAAGGCTGTGTCTGTTGGCAATCGATGTGCAAAATACCTTTTGTATTCCTGGGTTTGAGCTATTTGTAGGTGGTGCTTCAGGGCAGGGGGCTGTGGATGACACTCGCCGTTTGTGTGAGTTTATCTATCGTAATTTGGGCCAAATCACAGAAATTGTGCCCACGATGGATACCCATCGGGCCATACAAATTTTTCATGCCGCTTTTTGGGTGGATGCGGAGGGGCAGGTGCCTGCTCCGATGACCATGGTGAATCTAGACGATGTGCAGAGGGGGCGATGGCGGGTAAATCCGGCAATTGTCCCGAGTCTAAATACGTCTCTAGAACAGCTAGAGGCCTTTGCTCTGCATTATGTGAAACGACTCAGCGATGATGGTAAATATCCGTTAACGGTGTGGCCTTACCATTCCATGCTGGGAGGGATTGGCCATAGTCTAGTCTCTGCGTTTGAAGAGGCTTGCTTCTTCCATAATTTGGCCCGGCAGTGTCAAACACGATTTGAGCTGAAAGGTAACAATCCATTAACGGAAAACTATTCGGTACTGCGGCCAGAGGTGTTGGATGATCCCAGTGGTCAGCCAGTGGCGAAAAAAAATCAGGTGCTGATTCAGCATTTGTTGACATTTGATGCGGTTGCGATCGCAGGCCAAGCCAAAAGCCATTGCGTCGCTTGGACTATTGACGATCTGCTGAATGAAATTCAGCAAGTGGATGCTTCTTTGGCCCAGAAAATATATTTGCTCGAAGACTGTAGTTCACCCGTGGTAGTGCCTGATGTTGTAGACTTTTCAGACGCTGCGGATGCTGCCTATCAAAAATTTGCTGCTGCTGGTATGAATATTATTCAGTCAACTAGCAATATCTCTAGTTGGTGGTCCAGCAGCTAGATTATCGGTAAATATGAATGCATTCCATGGATTTTCTCATTGCTTTCTTGAGATAACTCAATATTGAGATAGATATTTATTAGTGATGGCTTAAAAATACTTAGATCTGAACGTTTATTGATGTTGCTAATGATTATTAGACTCTCTTCAGAAGACGGTTTGTTGTTTGTTAGTCAGTATTGTAGAGTTACAGACTATTGGGCATGGAGGGCTATCTCAGAACTGCGACTATCCCAAACCGGCGAAGTAATTGCTTTAAGCCTCAAGCTATCTCAGTTATTTTCATAGGTAGTAAGAGTCAGCACCTGAGGGGGTGTAGCGTCGGGGGGATATAAAAATTGAACTTCTACGGAACGTTCTTCTCCAGGCGCTAGGGTTAGCTCTACTAGGGAGGAACCTAATTGCCCTCGCCGTTGCACCAGATGAATGTAGTCAGCTCGCCGCTCACCCTGGTCGTTTGTGTATAGAAACAAAACGGTCCCACGAAAGAAAATGCGCGAGTCGTGGGGAGTTAAAAAGGTGAGTGCGTTTTTGATAGTTTCGTTTTGTAGTGGGGTTTGGACAGATAGGGCAACAGTTTTTGGCTGATCTGTGGGGTTATGAAGCGGCAGGGTTAAATCGTATTCAGTGCCATAGTTACCATGGGCTCGATAGGCTGTATCGCTATAACGTCTAAGCATTCGGGCGCTTTGGATTTGGCCTGTACCGAAGGTGTTGTGATCAACAGTGCTAATGGCATAGGAAATTTGTTTGCCCGTTTCGGGAATTTTGAGCCTTGATGAGCGTCGATCGCTCAGGCGAGCTTGCCAACTGGAACCCTGGCTGACTCCGGCCACTCGGCCATATATAAAAGGGTTGGCCTGACGACCGGGACGTGTAGGCTTGAGGTCTCGAGGAGTGGCAAGATTACCATTAATAAGAACCTGCAACCATTCATCTGTCGTAGGGACCCGCTCCCCGCCACTTTCTGTTAGGGGAGCGAGCATTGTGAGGCTGGCTGCATACACCGGACCATCGCTAGACAGGCGCAGCAGTGTGGACCTGGCATTGCTGCGATTACCGTTGAGGTTGCTAGGCAACGGTGGCAATAGCTCGCTGCCAGCCGGAACACTACCATCAGTCGCTACCGATAACCTCCGTACCGGCAACGGTGCATTCAGAAGCAGGTAGCTTGCTTGGGGAGGGATAGTAACATCATTGGGCCAAAATGATTGGCGACGATCTCGCAAGATTTCATTCATCAGGCGGCTGCCTGGTCCTGAGAATTGATTGCTAGCTAAGTTAAATTCCACATCATTACGACCATGCCAAGGGGCTTCTTGGCTAAGGTAGCTGGCAGCCTCGCGAAATTTGAGGGTGACAGGTCGGCGACTGGGGTTATGCAGCAGAATTCCTAAGTATCGGGTGCGAGTGTCACTATCGTCTCGAGCCCTGACAACATGGTGGTCAAAAATATCAAAACGTCCCTCAAAGGCATAATCCAAGTGTGCTGATGGTTCAGCCTTACCTTGAGAGGGAAAGGTGGATAGAAGAATTCCTTCAGATTCAATGAGTTCGGGGCTATTGCTGTTAAAAACAGGCACATTATCCAGGCTCCCTGGTAAAGGGCGAACTTCCTGGATTTGTGGAATGATCTCTGGGGCCCTGTTTTGAGCAATTGCTCTGTGGTTAGAGAAGTCTGTTGCTGAAACGTCGATTGTTTGGTCTGAGGAGGTTTCCAATTGCTGCTCTAACGTCAATGGTGAAGATAATGGAGCAGCTAAAAGCGCAATTAAAAACGGCAATAGACCCATGGAACTAACAGTTACTCAAATTTCTACGGCAACAGTCGCATGACTGTCGCCTAACCTACCATTCAAGCGGTAGCTGATGTGACTGACTGTGCCGTTCAGGTGACTGGTTCCTGGAGCTTGTTAGTACCCTTTAGTTTTGATCAAGGTTTGAATTTTTCCGGCAGTTAATTGCTCCACATGGGATAGCACTATGGATGCCCCCGCTTCTTTTAGGGTATGGCTATAGCGATTTTGGTAGCCGGTGTCCGTTTGTACGTGGGGAGGTAATACCCCTACTCCTAGCCAGACGCGCTCAGGGAATTCCGCTTTAGCAGCCTCGATAGTGGCCATGTCAGCCACCGTATCTCCGGCATATAAAACCGGTAGTCCGGCAGGGGTGCTTTTTTCTAATTGCTCCACAGTCATGTAGAGTCCTGTAGGATCTGGTTTACTCGGGGCATCTGCCATGGCAATGAGTATGGGCTGCACTAAGCCAATCCGTTGTTGCAAGATGTAGTTGGCTGAGCCTCGAGTTGCCCCACTAAAAAAAGCGGAGGGTACGCCACCGCTGGCTAGCTTACTCAGATAGTCAACAGTCATTAGAATGGGCTCTTGAGTGATATAGCCTGTCCATTGATTCGGATCGTCACCAGAACCCCGGTAGCGTTCTTGAAAATACTCCACAACAGCATCATAGTCAGTGCTGTACGTCTGTCCTGAGGCTAGACCGTGGCGATGGATGAGTTCTTGGGACGCTTTCCAGTCGTTGTTCCAGACGCCTTCGCTTTTGAGCTGGTCAATATCTATGGGGCTAGGTCGATAGTGCCCTTGTGTAAAATGCTCCACTGTATCTGCAATGGCTCGACGATATGAACCACTGACGTCACGAACAACGCCATCGATATCAAATACAGCTAGGGCGATAGGGATAGACATTTTTTACGTAGAAGAGACTAATTTCGATGTGTTTAAAACAGCAAATGCGATAGAATTATAGACCGTGTAGTTTTGAAGCCAAGAGGCGTACAGCGGAGGTTTGCATTGTCTCGATTTATCTTAAAGGTTCTCTGGCTCGACAAAGATGTGGCTCTTGCCGTAGATCAAGTAGTGGGCAAGGGATCGAGTCCGCTGACCTCTTACTTTTTCTGGCCTCGTAATGATGCATGGGACCAGATGAAGATAGAGCTTGAATCCAAAACTTGGATTGCTGAAGAAGAGCGTATTGATCTTTTGAACCAGGCAACAGAGATTATTAATTACTGGCAAGAGGGTGGAAAAGCTCAGTCTATGCAAAAAGCAGCTGAGAAATTTCCTGACGTAGCTTTTACTGGTAGTTCATGATTTAGGTTTAGTCCATCGTAATTCCTCAAAGAATCGACCAGCTCAATTAGCCGGTCGATTCTTTATGGTTGATCGACATTTCTACAACAAAGGAACTGGGAGACCTTTAGGTCTCCCAGTTCCTTTGTTGTGTAGTCTTCAGTGTCTAAGGCGATGCTCGACTAGATGCTGCCGCCAGCAGCTTGAACACGAGCCCGTGCTCTCTTCAAAGACTTTCTTGCCTGGATAACGGCTTGCTTATCGTCGGAAGAAATGCTATCAGCTTTTGACTTTGCAGAGGTATATTCTGCTTCAGCTTCGGATAGGTCAATGCCTTCACCGCGCTCGGCACCGTTTACCAAGATGGTAACTTCGTTGTTTTCCACTTCGGCAAAACCGCCCATGAGTGCGATCGCAACCCAATCCTTGTCAGCCCGTACTCTTAATACGCCGATGTCAAGAGCTGTCAGCAGCGGAGCGTGACCACTCAAAATACCTAATTGACCAGTCGTGCTAGGTAGCACGACCTCTTCTGCCTCAGCATCCCAGACAGTTTTGTCGGGAGCTACCACACGAACTGCTAATGACATAAAACTCAAGAAGTAAAAATGAATTGTGAATCGTGAACCGTGAGTAGTGAGTCGTAAGACCTGAAGATCTTCTTCGGCTCACTAAGAGCTAACTGGTTTAACCACTCACTACCCTTAGACAAGCTCAGGACAAACTCGCAACTCACCACTCACAAAGCTGTAATCTGTGCCACAAGAAATAAGCGATTGCTTAGCTCTCAGCCTTCATCTTCTCAGCAGTCTCAATTACTTCATCAATGCCACCCTTGAGGTAGAAAGCCTGCTCAGGAATATCATCCAGCTCACCAGAGAGAATCATGTTGAAGCCCTTAATGGTGTCCTCAAGACTAACGTATTTACCAGCCAGGCCAGTAAAGATTTCCGCTACAAAGAAAGGCTGAGAAAGAAACTTCTCAATCTTACGAGCACGGGCAACCGCGAGACGATCATCTTCAGAAAGCTCATCTAGACCCAAAATGGCGATGATGTCCTGTAGTTCCTTATAACGCTGCAGGATAGATTGAACTGCACGAGCAGTTGTATAGTGCTCACCACCAACAACGTCAGGCTGGAGCATAGTGGATGTAGAATCCAGAGGATCCACAGCGGGATAGATACCCTTAGAAGCCAATGCACGGGAAAGTACAGTGGTCGCATCCAAGTGAGCAAATGTAGTTGCAGGTGCAGGATCAGTCAGGTCGTCCGCAGGAACGTAAACTGCTTGAATAGAAGTAATAGAACCCTCTAGGGTAGAGGTAATGCGCTCCTGCAGGTCACCCATGTCAGTACCCAGAGTGGGCTGGTAACCTACCGCAGAAGGCATACGGCCTAGCAGGGCAGAGACCTCAGAACCGGCCTGTACAAAACGGAAGATGTTATCTACGAACAGTAGAACATCCTGTTTGTTAACATCACGGAAGTACTCAGCCATAGTGAGCGCAGACAACGCCACACGCATACGAGCACCGGGGGGTTCATTCATCTGGCCGTACACTAGAGCCACTTTAGACTGCCCCAGGTCATCAGCGTTAATTACACCAGAATCAATAAATTCGTTATAGAGGTCGTTACCTTCACGAGTACGCTCACCTACACCAGCGAACACAGAAACACCACCGTGCTGTAGAGCGATGTTGTTGATCAGCTCCTGAATCAGTACGGTTTTACCCACGCCAGCACCGCCAAAGAGGCCGGTCTTACCACCCTTACGATAAGGTGCTAAGAGATCAATAACTTTAATACCCGTTTCAAATACTGAGGGCTTTGTCTCCAATTCAGTTAGCTTGGGAGCAGCTCGGTGAATGGGCAGTGTGGTGGACATATCCACATCACCCTTCTCATCCACGGGCTCACCAAGAACGTTAAAGATGCGACCCAATGTGGGAGGGCCAACAGGTACGTTGATAGGTTCACCCAAGTCAGTGACCTTCATTCCCCGTACCAATCCGTCAGTAGAGCGCATTGCTACGGCTCTTACCTGGCTGTCTCCTAGTAGCTGCTGTACCTCACAAGTAACAGAAACAGCCTGACCAGCGGGGTTAGTGCCTTCAATTTTGAGGGCGTTATAAATGCTGGGCAGCTCGCCAGCGGGGAACTTAACGTCTACAACAGGGCCAATAATCTGAGTGATATAGCCAGTATTTGTTTTCTCTGCAGTGGTGACCATGCTTGCGCCTTATCCTAAGGGTATTAGCTACTGCGGCGACTTTTAATTTTATTTTTACTTTCAAAGTGCCATGTAAAAGATTATCACTAGATGTATCACCCATGGCACTGGTATTTGCTATAGTCGGGGTTCTTTTGCGTTTTCACCAAGATTGTATTTGTGCTGCTCCAAGACAATAGGTTTGGTTAATTTGGTGACTTACGCTGGTCTATTGATTTACTAAAAAGCAGAGCTAACACGCCCATAATGACCGTTGATGGTTCAGGAACTGCTTGAGGTAAGGTCACAGGTTGGGCTGGGGGGGCGAGAACCTTGGGGTGTGAAACACCAGGTTTAGGTGGCACAGTTGGCGCTGGTGTAACTGGCGCTGGCGCAACTGGCACTGGTGTAACTGGTGCTGGTGCAACTGGCTGAGGTCTTTTCAGAATGGGTTGGGGAGCTTTGACAGGTCTGGGGTTGGTTGGCTGAGTCTTAGGGCGTTGTGGTGAGATGACAGGTGCCTGTGTGGCGTTGGTCCGGTAATCGGGACGCTGTCTGATATAGAACCGCTGATTGGGAATCGTATCGGTAATGAAGTAGTTAAAGCGGACCGTTTCGCCTGGGTTTACTCCATTCCCCCGATGGAAGTTAATAAAGTCGCGTACATCTGTAATTTCGTCAGCTCTTTGATAGTGACTAGATGTATACGGTCGAACAGGACCTATGGCTTGGGCAAAGGATAGGCCATCGTTTTCGCCACTGGCGTACCCTGCCGTCTCTTGCAATTCATGGTCATAAAACCGCCAGAATGCCCCTGTCAGGTTGCGCGACACAATACTAATCGCAAAGCCTGGCCGATTAAAAACTGAATGCTGTGGAGCATTGGGTAAATTGTTGACAGCCAAGGAGATGTCTAGGCCCCATACATCTTGGTAGACCAAAAATGGGTTGTTATGGGTACCTCTGCCGGTCACATTCGTGATTCTAAAGTTGGCTGATGCTTCGCTAAATATGAGGCCATTTTGACTACAACGTCCCGGTAAGCAAGCGGCTTCAGAGGCGTTACCACAAAGTGCTAATAATCCGATACTCAAAAGGCTTGCTGCACCAACTTGTTGAGCAAAGGTAAAAGGTATTCGCATGGGTAAAGTTTCAGAATTTGGGCAATACGATACTTTTGGTTGCCGAGTATCAAAAAATACTGATTCTATGGCGCACCATTGATGTTTCGAAGAGATTTTATTGAGGGGGTATAGTCTCTTGAAGCTTAATTTTTAGGGGTTTTTCCAGAGTGACACTTTTTCTTGAGAAGCTCCCTGAAAGTACGTAAGCTTTATGAAAAATACACATCAATATTGGTTGAATTCAGGTGGTATTACGGATATGGTGCATGCTTGATGGAGTCTGTTTTTGACAGATCTGCTTGCTAAAAAAAGCGGGTCGTTAAACTAACGACACCGCTATGTGGTGTATTCAATTGCTGAACTGATTGAGTGGGTCGGGCTGTAGCAATGTGTTTATCGGCTGACGGATGGTCGACGCACATCCAGTGAGTTGCCTGCATTAATTGATATGTCACCATCTAAATCTGATGAGGCCCCATCTGCGGTTGCTTCACCATAGAAACGAACAGTGTCACTGGCCCACACGTTAATAACACCCCCGTTGGCCTCTGATGAGTCGGCAGAAAGCTCAGAATTACGGTCAATTAAGACATAGGCAGCACTGAAGGTATCTACAACGGGCATGCCGCCGATAGAGATGGTGCCTGCTTGGTCAACGGCATTGGCATAGATGCTGCCTCCAATGAGGTTGATCTGATCTCCAAGTATATTGACCTGACCTGGAGGGCTATTGGGGGAAGGTATGGCGCTGTCGGAAATATCCACAGTGCCGCGAATTAAAACTGTGCCTGCGGTTGGTGTTAGGGGTGGGGTGTTGTTTAAGACAAAAGCACCGTCAGCAGTGATTGCGAGTTGAGTCGCATTATCATCTTCACCACCGGTCAGCATTTCCGCTAGATTCGCGGCTGGTAACAGGGTTATGGCTGACTGTGCTTCAGTAGAAGCAATGGTTTGGAGGGTGTCGGCCGGAATTACCTCCAGGCCAAGAATATTACCTGGTTGGGTGAGCCTCAGTAGGTTGTCTCCAGAGGTAGCGACTAGATTGACATTGCCACCGGGTGCAGTCAAATTGCCGTCATTTTGAATGTATTGGCCAATTAAGGTGATGGATGCTTGGGGGGGGACTTGAAGGGTGCCTTGGTTTTCAATGCTACCTGTAGGCAGTGCGGGGGAGAATGGGGCTGATATTTCTGAACTGGTTGATCCTGTGAATAGTAGATAGCCATTAGGGTTACCAACGAGATTCCTAATGCTGGGTGTTCCTGAATTGTGATCAGATTGGTGGCCTGATAGAGCTATTTCACTAATAGAGCCATCTACAGATAGGAGATATCTATCGTTAAATAAAAGGCCGGAACTTGTGGTAGCAGTCAGATTTGCAGGCAGGTTCAGGGTGACATCTTGCCCAAAAATAATGCCCGCCGGGTTGACTAGAAAAAGATTGGCGTTGCTTGGCAGGTTTGGATCATCGCTAGTGATTTGGAGTAAGCCATCGATAGCTGAAGGCTGAGCGCTGTTGATCAGGCTGATGACGTTGGCAACATCTGGGGCAACGACGAAGTTGGCTGCATTGTCCGAACCTACATCAAACTGGTGAAACTGATGAACTAAATTAGGCTCAACCCCGCCTGAAGACTGCCCACCTAAAATATTGAGCTGATGATTAGACTGCCTAACAACGGTTGTGTCGGACGTTGCTGGTTGGATATGGGTTGGTACTGTAACGGATGCTTCTGATGATGGTGAGACCTGTGCAGAAGCTACTCCCTGTAGACCGATTATCCATAATGGCAGGGCATTTAAGAGCAGGGAAAATTTGAAATTCATGGGGCTAGCAATTGCTAGACAACGTGTCAGCATATGCACTAGGTGAAAATGTATCAAGAACTACAGATGGCACCCACTCATTTAAATAATACGGGGAATTTTTAATACAACCTGAAGCAGTTGTGAAGATCACTGTGTTGAAACCATAAAGTTTGCTAGGAGTTTTGAGGAATCACTAAGTTCGGGAACCCGTACCCCTCTATCTGTTGCGATCGCTTCTCTCCAAGCGATAAATTAGCACTCGGCAATAGAGAGTGCTAAACCGTGTTCAGGTTACGGCTCCTTTCCCTATCAGATCCTTCAGTTGGAAAAAGGGACTGCTCAGGCGAACTGATATCGCCTTGGTGCAATTGCCGAATGATTGATCTATCAAAGTTCGGAGAAAACTATGGCAGCCATTTCTTTGAGTGTTTCAAGTGTCACTCCCCTAGGTGATCGCGTTCTGATCAAGGTCAGCGCATCTGAAGAGAAGACAGCTGGCGGCATTTTGCTACCTGATACCGCTAAGGAAAAGCCTCAGGTTGGCGAAATTACTGCAGTTGGTCCTGGTAAGCGTGGCGATGACGGCAGCCGTCAAGCTCCCGATGTAGAGGTTGGTAACAAGGTCCTCTATTCCAAGTATGCAGGCACTGATATCAAGCTTGGTGGTGAAGACTACGTATTGCTTTCTGAGAAGGATATCCTTGCAGTTGTTGGCTAAGCGCCAGCTCAGTTATGGGTTTTAAGTTTTGAATTAAAGGTATTCCAGAAAGTCAGAGGTAGTTGACTTTTTGGTGGGTGACATAAAGCCTAAAAGCCTTAACTAAGAGCCCAAAACTCAAAATTACAAACTCAAAGAAGCTTGCTTCTTGTACCCACCCCAGACCCCTCTCAAACGTTCTGACACATAGGTTGATTCATGGCTAAGCGCATCATATATAACGAGAATGCTCGTCGTGCCTTGGAAAAAGGCATGGATACTTTGGCTGAGGCCGTTGCTGTTACCCTTGGCCCCAAGGGACGTAACGTCGTTCTTGAAAAGAAATTTGGCTCTCCGCAAATCGTTAACGATGGTGTCACCATCGCTAAGGAAATTGAACTAGAGGACAACATTGAAAATACAGGTGTTGCTCTGATTCGTCAGGCAGCTTCTAAGACTAACGATGCGGCTGGTGACGGGACTACCACTGCAACCGTATTGGCTCACGCCATTGTTAAGGAAGGTTTGCGTAACGTGGCGGCTGGTGCAAATGCGATCGCACTCAAGCGCGGTGTCGAGAAAGCAACTGCTTACCTCGTAGAGCGGATTGCCGAGAAAGCCCAGCCCGTTGGTGACTCTACTTCCATTGCCCAGGTAGGTACTATCTCCGCTGGTAACGATGAAGAAGTCGGCAAAATGATTGCTGAAGCCATGGAGAAGGTCGGTCGCGAAGGCGTCATCTCCTTGGAAGAAGGCAAGTCTATGACGACTGAGCTGGAGATCACTGAAGGTATGCGTTTTGATAAGGGCTATATCTCCCCTTACTTCGCCACCGATACTGAGCGCATGGAAGCGGTTCTAGATGACCCCTACTTGCTGCTTACTGACAAGAAAATTGCCCTGGTACAGGATCTAGTTCCCGTACTTGAGCAGGTTGCCCGCTCCGGCAAACCGTTACTAATTATCGCTGAAGATATCGAGAAAGAAGCCCTGGCGACCCTTGTGGTTAACCGTCTGCGCGGTGTGCTTAACGTAGCTGCTGTTAAAGCGCCTGGCTTTGGCGATCGCCGTAAGGCCATGCTTGAGGACATTGCTGTTCTAACTGGTGGTCAAGTCATCACTGAAGATGCGGGTCTTAAGCTCGACGGCGTCAGCATCGACATGCTGGGTACCTCCCGTCGCATCACCATTACTAAAGACAACACCACCCTGGTAGCCGAAGGCAACGAAGCCGATGTGAAGGCACGCTGCGAGCAGATTCGTCGTCAAATCGAAGAGTCTGATTCCAGCTACGACAAGGAGAAGCTACAGGAGCGTCTGGCTAAGCTCTCCGGTGGTGTTGCTGTCATCAAAGTTGGTGCAGCGACTGAAACTGAGATGAAGGACCGTAAGCTGCGTCTAGAAGACGCCATCAACGCAACCAAGGCTGCCGTTGAAGAAGGTATCGTTCCTGGCGGTGGTACTACTTTGGCCCACCTGGCTCCTGGTCTAGAAGAGTGGTCTAATGCTAATCTCACTGGCGAAGAGCTGACTGGTGCTTTGATTGTCACCCGTGCTTTGACTTCTCCCCTCAAGCGCATTGCCGAGAACGCTGGTCAGAACGGTGCTGTTGTCGCTGAGCACGTCAAGGAGAAGGACTTTAACATCGGCTTCAACGCAGCCACTAACGAATACGTGGATATGTTGAAGGCTGGTGTTGTTGACCCTGCTAAGGTAACTCGCTCTGCAACTCAGAATGCTGCGTCTATTGCTGCGATGGTATTGACGACTGAGTGCATCGTTGTTGATAAGCCTGAGCCTAAGGAAGCTGCTGGTGCTGGTGCTGGCATGGGCGACTTCGACTACTAAGCTGCTCCTACAATCCATTAGTCGATGCTTTTGAGTGTCGATAACTGTGAACTAAAAGCGGTTGGTGTTTCTCACCTGCCGCTTTTGTGATTGGTGATTGAGGGGATGCACCGCTCTAGGATGTTACTGATTTTTGGGTCTGAGTTGTGGTCTGAGTCATGGCTAAGCTGTCATCGCTTACCACTTAAAGGAACATACCTGAACTAATGCAGCTACTCATTGAAGGATATCAATCAGTCAATGGTTTGGAGGTGATTTAGAGGGGCAAACTCATCTTGAAGGATCACTTAAATTATTGTAAGCAAAGGTTTTTGCGAAAACCTGTGTAATTTAGTCAATTGCCTCTACAATGACAGCAAAATTTTGGTTTAGTCGCTGGAAGCTTTGTTAACCCAGTCAATGCTTTGTAGGAGCAAGTAGCCTGAAGATGGGCTAATCCATATGAATTTTTAAAGGGTGGCTTTAGCAAGTTAAGCCAAAAGCGATATTTACATCCCTGACGGCTCGCGTTAGAACAGTCAGACCCAGTGTGGATATTGTTCCTTCCCATTGATTTTTTCCCGATTTTTTCGGGGGAGACCTATCCGTTAATGGCCTGCACTGTCTGGGACGCTGTTGCTAATGACTGCTACGCCTACTGATCCACAACAATTTAATTCATCGCCCGCAGACTCTACGGGGAAAGACTTGGTGAGTCTTGAGGGTAGACGTAAATCGAGAGGGCGACAGGCTTGGTTCTGGTCAAGTGTGTGGTTGATGTTGCTGGTAGCATCAAGTGCTCTAGGTGTATGGGCGGTCGCCTTGATTACCCGTTTACCCCCTTTGCCCAACTGTGATCGAATATCTGTATTTAGTGCTGACAGTGAGCGACTTTACTGTGCTAGGCAATCGGCAGTATCAGGGGCTGAGCAGGATTTGGTGGCTGGGATACAGCTAATTTCTGCTTGGGATGAGACCCATCCTCTTTATCAAGATTCTCAAGAGGTGGCTAATCGTTGGTCTAAGGGGTTATTGAAGCTGGCACAACAGCGCATGCAGAAGGGTCATATAGACCGAGCGACCCAATTGTTGGGCTATATTCCACCTCGGGCTGAAATCTATGCAGAAGCCCAGGTTGCTTCAGAGCGTTGGCTGCAAGAATGGGCGAAGGGTGAAGAAATTTCGGCTGTGGTGATAGAAGCCGTGGGTAATCAAAATTGGAGTGGTGCCCGGAAGCAGCTACGAGACATTAAGCGTTTGACCAGTGATTATTGGCTCAAAGATCGGCATCGCTATCTGGGGCAGCATATCCAACGCGAAGAAAATGCTCGCCGCACCCTAATCAAGGCAAAAACCCTGGCTAGCGATGGTCAGATGGAGCGTCTGGCAGAGGCGCTGACCTTGATTCGACAGATGGAGGTGCAAAGCCATGCCTGGCCTGAGGCTAAACCGTTATTGACTGACTGGGCTGATGTACTGCTGACCTATGGGTTGCAAAAGTGGGAGCAGGATGATTTAGCTGGAGCGATCGCAATTATTCAAAAAGTGCCAGCGGACTTGGCCACTAAGCCAGAAGCTCAAGATTTGGTTCAATTTGCCCATGCTCAGCGGCTAGCCGCATTCCGGCAAGATTGGGAGCCCACCTATGGAGATGTCCTAAATTTGATGGATGCTATCCAGGCGGTGCAAGACATTGGTAGTGAGAGTCCGTTTTATCAAGACGCCCAGGCCAAGTTAGAGCTATGGACGAAACAGCTCAGCGATCTACAGCAGCTCTATGGAGCTACGCTCATGGCTCATCTTAATCAAAAAGCTTCCTTGAAGCTCGCTATAGAGCAGGCGCAGGTCATTACGACCGACCGACCCCAGCGTCAGCAAGCTCAAACCTTGATATCCCATTGGTCAAAAGAGATTCAACGCATTGAAGATCGGCCTGCATTGGTTCGGGCCCAGCAGCTGGCGGACAGTGGAGATAAGGCGAGTTTACAGGCGGCCATTGTTGAAGCTAGAAAAATTCAACAAGGTCGAGCGCTACGGATCGATGCTCAAACAAAAATTGCCCAATGGTCTAAGCAAATCCAGGTCTTAGAGGATCAGCCCCTCTACAGCAAGGCGCTTGATTTAGCGAGTAAAGGCAAGCTACGGGATGCGATTACGGAAGCTCGCAAGATCAAAAAAGGACGAGCTTTGTATAGTCAAGCACAGGATTCGATTAAGGATTGGACTAATCGGATTCAAATCGCTGAAGATCGGCCAATTTTAGATGAAGCTGAGGAGCTAGCCTACCAAGGTCGGTTGTCGGATGCGATCGCATTGGCTGCTCGGATTGCCTCTGGTCGTGCTTTATATCGTGAAGCCCGAAATTCGATCTCTATTTGGGATGCTGAACGCGCTTATATCCAGTCGCTACAGCAACCGATAGATGATGACTATTACGAAGAAGATGGCCATTACGATCATGAATAGTCATTCATCCATATCCTAGGCCTGTGAGGGATACTAGAACTGATTAAAACGATAAAACGACATCAGGCGGCATGAGTGAACGGCCCTTGCAATTAATGCTGGTGGATGAAGATCCCACCTTTCGATTGGGGTTACGGGTCTGGCTAGAGCAGCTACCTGGGTTTCAAATTGCGGCTGAGGCGGCTAATGCCTCTGAAGCCATGGGGATTATTCGGAAATATGCCCGCACCCAAGCTAATGCATTTACGGACCCCACGCAGCGTGGACAGCGACCTATTAATTTAGTCATTGTAGATTTGGGGTTAGGTGCCAGTGATGCCAGCACTGAGCCCGTTAGCAGTTCAGGATTACAGTTATGTAAATCCATTAAAACTGAGTTCACAAATCTTCCTGTATTAGTGCTGAGCGCTCGCGACGAGCCTGTGCTAGAAGCGGCTGCTCGTCAGGTAGGGGCCGATGGTTATGGTACCCGCAGTATGCCTGTGCGCGAACTCGCCCAGCTGATTCGTACAGTCGGTCGAGGGACTAGTAAAACCATAGAATCCAGTTCTAAATCACCGCTTCAGATTCCAGGGCCGCTGACAGCAATGCGTTTAAGCATGCGGCTGTCGGGTTTAGAACAAATCGATCAACAGTTGGCCAAAACATCGGCTGAACTGCGTCGTCCCCGACTGTCCTGGTTAGAGCGCCAAGTTTTAACTGGCAAAATGCGTGAGCTTAAAGCAGCTCGTTGGTTGACTAAACAGCTGTGGGCCACGCACAAATACACCGATGCTGGTTGGGTGAAAAAGACTGTCAGACCGCAGAGACGCACCAGTGCTCCAATGGCATCACGACCCCGCCCCAACTCTGTCGGGGCGGCGGCGGCGATTACTGTCCCAGGGCCCAGTTCTTTGAGTCTTCGCAGTGGTGATATTCAAAATATGGTGTTTGAAGCTGTTTTTGCGAAGCTTCAGACTGGTTTAGAAAATACAACATCGGAGCCGCTGGAAATTGATATCCTCCGCCTCGATAAAAAGCGGGAACTGCTGTTTATTATTCTTCGCCGATTTGAAGATTTATTGGATGATTTGCGGCAATCGTCCCTACAGCCAGGGCAACTACGTTATAAATTCCCTCAGCTTTTACGGGATCTGTGGGTAGCCACCATCGAAGAGTTTTTTGGGCGCTATTACACAGTGCCTCTAAATGGTGTTGAACAAGAACTTGTGGCAGTGCTATATCAAGAAAAAGATAGCGTTGAACAAGAAATTCTCAATCACATTCCATTAGTCCCAGAACTGCTGAGCCATTGGCTATTTCAAGATGCCATGGTGATAGATGGAACGAGTTATATTGCGACCACGCCTGAGGCTGTAGCCCATAGTGAAAAACTTTTAGAAAACCTGCTGATTCAAATCGGTAATGCGGTCATGCAACCCTTACTTAATCGCTTGGCAGATGTGGAAGCGATCAAAAAGGGATTGTATAGTCGTCGGATTATCTCTACTCGAGATATTGAACGCTTTCGCAATGACCTCTCTTGGCGCTATCGCTGGAATCGTTTAGTCGATGAGCCAACGGCCATCTTTGAGAGCCAGTATCGTTTATATACCTTAGGCCCGAGAGGTATCATCAGCTCCTCCATCTATGCTCCCCGTCGCCAGGAGTTAGACCAGCTTTCAGGGTTACCCTGGGCCATGACTTTACTGCTTGAAACCCGTGATGCCCTTAGTCCAAGGGTCCGAGCGTTAGTTTCCTTGGTGGGTAGCAGTGTAGTTTACGTACTCACTGAAGTGGTGGGTCGCGGCATTGGTCTCGTGGGTCGCGGTATTTTGCAAGGCATTGGTAGTGCCTGGCAAGATACCCGTCGCACTAGACAACGGCAGGCTCCACCGACATTTAATGAGTGGGAGTAGAGTCTTAATCTGCTCAGTTTAGAGAGAATTGACTGTTGGAAGCGATCAGCTTCCAACAGTCAGGTACTTAATTCTTAGATCTTTAACCAGCCAAACCAGGATAGGATGACGGCCAAGATTCCACTGCTTAGGACTATAGCGCCTGCGATTGTAATAACCGCACCGACTTTCCGCAGTCCTTCGGGAGGCATACCATCGCCAAAGAGGAGGTCGCTGCCAGTGGCGGAAAAGTCATTACCTAGGGCAGTGAGCTGTTCTAAATGATCGCTACCGTAGCGAGGCATGCGTTCAAAGGGAACTTCACCCATGGCTTGCTGAGGTAGAATGCGTCGCCGCTGATAAGGCACAGTCTCTTCACCAAAGTTGTCCATGTACTCATCGCTGTTTAGCAATGCGTCAACAAATCCTTGGATACCCTCGGTGGCTAGCACAATTGACCAGGCGAGAGTTTCGCGCCGATCGTAAACCTGACGCCCCAGCACCCGCTGAACACACATGTCAACAAAGCGATAATTGTTGCTGCACTCGTAGTTCAGTCGTCTAAAAGATTCAGAAAGTAGCAGGCCACGAATGAATTCTCGTACAGATATTTGGGAGCTACGCAGCTGAGATTCTAAAAAGCGATCGCGATGGCAGGCTAAGAGCTGCTGCTCATTAAAAATGCGGCGATAGGCCGCAAGGATCAGAATGTCAACTTCCTGGGCATCGGGTAGCAACGCGGTGGAAAAAATACGGGGCTGCTCATCACCGGGGATTTCAAAACCGCTCACACGCTGGTTTTGGCAACTGGTGGGATAGCTTAACAAAGGTAAAGTCATCAGGGTCAAGTCCTTTTGCGTGTCAAATCCTTGTTATGGGCAATGCCAGAAAAAAAACTGCAGGGTAGCCGTTGAGACTACCCAAATGCAGTTATATAAGGAGTTCTCGTCCTCCATTCGTTATTTATCCTATGGATATCAAGGGAGTAGTCAGAAAAATACGTACTGAAACGCAATTAAACACAACAAAAGTAAATAATTTACTAATTAACCGTCGAGGCATGCTGTGCATAGCGTTTGGTTTTATATATGAACAAAAACGCTGAGTTCGTTAGACCTAAGTAAAAATACTTATTTAATCTACGGGCAAAATATATTATTTGGTTTCTGAGTGGGGGAGGCTCGTAATATGAAAAGCTGTAATATTCCGTTACCTTTATCGGCGACGCAGCTTGCTCATCATTTTTCGAGACCAGCGCAGCTGTAGGTCTTCTTGGCTGGCCCAGTCTTGGAGGATGCGAAAGAAAATTTGGCGGTCGTTGGTTTGTAACACAGCCGTTTGATCAGCGGTTTCAATGGCGTAGGGGTAGCCGCCACCAACGATAATTTCAGCCCGTACCCAGTTAAGGACGCGGTCGATAATGCCAGCTTTATGGAGCCAGCGGGGCATTTCAATGCGGGCTGGAGGGCCTTGGTTGGTTTTGAGATAACTGAATATGATGCGGTCAGAATAGTCTTTATCTCGGGTTTTGTATTCAGCAAGGATGCCGGTGCGATCGCACTGAAAAATCGGTGTGCAATCTCCCCATTGCATATACCGGTTCAATATCTGCGCATCGGTCACCTTAGGAATGGCTGAAACGCTAGCCGAATGATGCTTCAGTAATGTTGTCAAATCATGGGCAGAGCTGGTGTCTACATAGCCAACTAGGGGTACACGACGTTCTTCGCTAGCTTGCAATAGGCTGATCAGAGCTTCGACGTATTCTTTGCGATCCTCATCTTCATAAGCATCTGCAAATGTGGCCACCAAAGCGCCATCAAAAAACACCAGACAATGCTCAGGATCGCTGACCTGTTCGATATACTCCACCAGACGCCGGATTTCCATCCTAAATCGATGTTTATTGACCAGCCGGTCTAGAGGTTTTGAGGTATCCCCCAGTTCTAAATCTTTGGGGGTCATAACATCGAGCTGAATATCTTTGATGTAATCTGCTGCCGATGTATGGGGGTTTTCAAACCAACCAATTTGCACCAGAGCAATGGGGGGTGACAAGTCCTTACTCGGAAAAATCTGAGAGCCGTCTACGGCAAATGTGGTAATCCCACTTAGTTGTTCATTGACCCATTGCAGACTGTGCTCGCGATTGCCCCACTGAAGTCCACTCCGACAAATTCCTTGGTTTGCCTGATCTAGCGGTTCTAAAGGTCGCGCACCGATGGTGCCATGCTGACTTGCGAGCCAAGCATCTAGCTTCTTTTTAGGTGTCTGACACAATGACTTCCAAGCCATTTGATAGATGTCCAGACTAGATTGTTGTCCCTTTTCAAAGGTCTCGAAATGGGTACGCTTGTCCTGCAGAATTGCCTGAATTTGAGATGGTTTAATGGCCATGGGCACAATAGGGCATTTGTACTGCTATTGTGCCATGGGTTGATCGGGTAGAGACGTTCCATGGAACGTCTCTACAAATGATTACCGTCTTGATTGCAGCTTCCGATATACGTCCTTAATATCCACGTTGTGATGGGCTAAGGCTACAAGGGTGTGATAAAGCAGGTCGGCAACTTCCCCGGCAATATCGTCAGGATCGTCATCTTTACAGGCCATCACCACTTCGGCGGATTCTTCGCCGATTTTTTTGAGGATTTTATTGTCGCCGCCTGCGAAAAGTTTGTTGGTGTAAGAGTCAGGTTGAGGGTTGGCTTTGCGATCGCAAATTACCCCATATACCTGAGATAACGTATCCGCTGCCGGTGGCGTAATGCCCCCATCCACCTGGTGGAAACAGCTGCGTTCCCCTGTGTGGCAGGCGATATCGCCGACTTGCTCAATGGTTAGCAACAGGGCATCACTGTCGCAGTCGTAGCGAATGGCTTTGAGTTTTTGTAGATGGCCTGAGGTGGCTCCCTTGTGCCATAGCTCTTGGCGGGAACGACTCCAGTACCAAACGTCGCCGGTTTCCAAGGTTTTTTGCAGGGATTCCTGGTTCATCCAGGCCACCATGAGCACGGTGCCATCCAGATAGTCTTGTGCGATCGCAGGTACCAGGCCCTGGTCGTTGTAGCGAATTTTTTCAGTGGGGATAGCGCCAACAAAAGAAAGCGGGGTACTCATGATCCGTGTTAGTTCAGTATCAATGCAGCTCAGTGCAGCTCTATTGTCGCAGTTGGGGGGCTTTTACTGTTTCGCTACATTCCTTAACATATTGCAATCGGTGTAATCACAAACGCTACGATTGAGAATACTGCGATCTTCGCCATCCCTGATTAATGCTGCTCTGAAGGGCGCAATCAGTTGCCTGACGAGGTATCCATCTAAATTATGGATTCAGGCATTTCACTCGTATGCTTTCACAATGGCCGCCATGTAAGGCCGCCATCCTACCCCTTCGACAAACGACTTTTAACCATAAGGAGAGCCCGTTGGTTACTACCACATCTTTAAAAACGACAAAATCAGATGAGATTTTCGCGGCTGCCCAAAGCTTAATGCCCGGGGGCGTTAACTCTCCCGTGCGTGCTTTTAAGTCCGTTGGCGGCCAACCCATTGTCTTCGACCACGTTAAGGGCTCCCATATTTGGGACGTTGACGGCAACGAATACATCGACTATGTCGGTACTTGGGGGCCTGCTATTTGCGGCCATGCTAATGATGAGGTAAATGCAGCCCTGGTGGAAGCCCTACACAAGGGAACTAGTTTTGGTGCACCCTGCTACCTGGAAAATGTGCTGGCTGAGAAAGTGATTGCCGCTGTTCCCAGCATCGAGATGGTACGCTTTGTCAACTCTGGTACCGAAGCCTGTATGTCGGTATTGCGAGTGATGCGGGCATTCACCAAGCGTGAAAAGGTGATCAAGTTTGAAGGGTGCTATCACGGTCATGCGGGTATGTTTCTGGTCAAGGCAGGGTCTGGTGTAGCCACCCTGGGTCTACCGGACTCTCCTGGTGTACCCAAGAGCACGACAGCAGCTACATTGACTGCGCCTTATAACGATCTTGAGGCTGTCAAATCCCTATTTGAGCAGAATCCCGGTGAAATTGCTGGCGTTATTCTGGAGCCCATCGTTGGTAACTCTGGCTTTGTGACGCCTGATGCTGGGTTCCTTGAGGGGCTGCGTGAAATAACTCAAGACGATGGTGCATTACTCGTATTTGACGAAGTCATGACCGGTTTTCGCATTGCCTATGGTGGTGTGCAAGAGAAGCTCGGCGTCACTCCTGATTTGACCACCCTGGGTAAGATCATTGGCGGTGGTTTGCCCGTGGGTGCCTATGGTGGTCGCCGCGAGATTATGGAAATGATCGCACCTGCGGGGCCTGTGTATCAGGCTGGTACCTTGTCAGGTAATCCTCTGGCCATGACTGCCGGTATCAAGACTCTGGAAATTTTGAGTCGCCCTGGTGCTTACGAGCAGCTTGAAGAAAAAACCAACAAGTTGATCACAGGCTTGCTAGAAATTGCCCGTGAAAATGGCCATGCTGTCTGTGGTGGCAACATCAGCGCCATGTTTGGCCTGTTCTTCACTGAAGGACCTGTGCATAACTATGACGATGCTAAGCAATCTGACTTAGCTAAGTTCAGCCGTTTCCACCGTGGCATGTTGGAGCAAGGGGTATACCTGGCACCTTCTCAGTTTGAAGCTGGATTCACGTCTCTCGCCCACACCGATGATGACATTGCCAATACGTTAGCTGCAGCACGTACTGTTTTGTCTGCGCTTTAAAAAGTAATAAGGGCCGCTGTCAAGGCGGTCCGAGGGCAATCACTTTTTATAAACGCATGCTGGGTAATGGTTCATGTGGATCATTACCTCAGTTTTATCCCTTCCTCTTTCAACCATGGACGATATAGATGCTCTCAAGGTTTTAGAAACTGAGGTCGGCTTAGAGACCCCTATCGATCCTTTAGATGACATTCCGTTAGAGGACGATAGACCTCGCTATAACCCTGACCAAATGCTACCGCTGCTAGAGTCGGATGACTTGCAGCAGCGTATGTTGGCAGCCCGTGCGTTCTATAAAATTCAAGAGCCCCGTGCCATACCTCGTCTGATTGACCTATTAGGTGACGAAAGCCCTCTGGTACGAGTCAATGCGGCCTATGCCCTGGGTCGAAATCCCAGTGAGACGGCTGTGGATGCTCTGATTGCGCAATTGCAAAATGACTCCCATGGCTATGTACGTAAAGCTGTGGTTTGGGCCTTAGGTAACTGTCGTAATGAGAAGGCGGTTGTGCCCTTGGTGGAGGCCATTGAGAATGATATGTCTGTGGTCAGGCTCTGGGCGGCCAGTGCCTTAGGCCAAATGGGAAAAATCAGCTTTGAGGCGATTCTGAAAGCTATTCCAGCCTTGGTTAAAACCATGCGCAATGACCCAATTGCTATTGTGCGTAGCAACTGTGCCTGGTCCATTGGTGAACTGTGCAAGGACTTAACCTATAACGTGGTCTATGCAACTGCCATCGATGCTCTGCTCGAAACCTTTGCCGACGATGAGGATTTAGGCGTAAGGGATGATGCCCGAGCGGCGATTTTGAACTTAGGTGATGCTAGAGGGCTACAGGTGATTGAGGAAATCGAACAAGAAGATTTCTAAATTCGACAGGCATTTGCATTTATACCTCCACCCATAGCCTTAGCTTGAGAGCGTAGTTTTATACCAGTTGCTTAGGGTAGAATCGCAACCCGTTTCGTCAAAATTGCCATCACCTCATTGGGCCGCCCGGTAGAAATGGCCTGCTCCAGTCATTAGGTTCGGCATAGTGCCGTTGGTGCAAATCCTGGAGCCGCACTGCAGTTAGACTGCCAAACACCATATGGCGAACCGTCTCATGCTGATAGTCAGGCAGCACATTAGTTTCAGGCGCAACGGTTGCCGCGCGCCCAGTATTCTCAAGAAATATCAGCTTTGGTCTCCAAACGTAGAGTTGTTAACCATCACCACGCCTAAAACAATCTGCGACAAATCACAAATTGCACCTCAGACGCGCTCAGGTAAGAAACCAAAGCTCAAATCTAGCTACCCCGATAATCTGTGCAAACCGGGGTAGCAATAGGATAAAGTATCCCAAGCCTCGGACTGCTGGCTCAGTCGGGGGTTAGCCAGCGGTTAGGTGTGTCAGCACCTGCCGCTGGTGCCAAATATTGAGCTTTGTAGTGTTGCCCCGCAGGGCGTGAGAACTAAAGTACCGCTAAGCATTTCTCACGTCAAGCCAAAAATTAATGCCGCTTTGGATATTCAACAGCAGAGTAATAAAAACTCCTGGTAGAACTTATAGAAGCTATGTAAACTTGTAAACCAGTTCAAGAGGATTACAGGAGTTTCAATGTTAAGTTCCTTTCAGGTAAGAAACTTCAGACTTTTTCAACATATTGAAGTTGGAAAGCTAAGCCGAGTCAACTTAATTGTTGGCAAGAATAATGCTGGAAAGAGCACTTTTCTTGAAGCATTGGAACTCTATGCTAGTAATGCTTCTACTAATGTGCTTCTCGACTTAATTGAGTATAGGCAGGAAACTTGGTTTAGTGAGGCGCAATCCCATCCTCAAGGTTTCTTAGGAAATCCTGTTAGACATCTTTTCTTTGGCCATAAGCTACCTGAAATAGATGAAGCAGGTATTTTTCTTGGAGAAGTCAATTCTAATGAAGAGCTTCATATTAGGGTAGCTGCTTACCAGTTCAACTCTGATGCAGAAGGTAGCACAAAGAGAATTCGGGTTACCGATTTTCAGATAGATGATGAGGTTTCTAATATTGATTTTTTCCTTGTTGCTGAAGAGGCAGAAAAAACAAGGACACTTTTTAGATTAGACAGTAGAGATATCAGAGATATACGAATACGAGAATCTAGGAGACTATACAGCCATCAGGAACCTGAGTTTAAGTACAAATGGCAAATTGTTTCGACAGACAACATGCCTAATCAGAAATTAGCAGAACTTTGGGATTTAACGAGTTTAACTGACTTGGAGTCAGAG
The DNA here is from genome assembly GCF_000316115.1 of Leptolyngbya sp. PCC 7375. Taxonomy (GTDB): domain Bacteria; phylum Cyanobacteriota; class Cyanobacteriia; order Phormidesmidales; family Phormidesmidaceae; genus Leptothoe. Next base: position 3,382,428 of record NZ_JH993797.1, on the reverse strand, counting down.
GTTATATCAGCTCTTGGTCTGATCGATAGTAGAGTTTCAAGGATTGCTTTTGTAGAAGATAGTCAACGACGTTCAGCTAATAATCGAACTCTTACTAATAATCGAATTCCTTTAGTAAAAATTGAAGGTGTAGATGAACCATTGCCTCTGAAAAGTATGGGAGATGGAATGACCCGTTTATTTCACATAGTAGTTGCCCTTGTAAATGCTCAAAATGGCTTACTTCTCATTGATGAATTTGAAAATGGATTGCATTGGAAGGTTCAACCCAAAGTCTGGGATATTGTCTTTCAATTAGCAGAAAGGCTTAATGTTCAGGTATTTGCAACAACACACAGTCGAGATTGTTTAGCCGGATTTGATACTGCTTGGAATAATTACCCTGAACGTGGTGCTTTCTTTAGACTTGATACAAAAGATGGCCGAATAAAAGCAACGGAGTATACATCTGAAACCCTGACCGATTCTATTGAAATGGACGTTGAAGTCAGATAGTCAGTATGAGTAATATTTGCCAGCAAGATACCGATAAAGTGCTACTGGTTGAGGGAGATAATGATTGTCATGTTGTCATGTCTCTTTGCATAGCTCATACGGTTCCTGAAACATTTGGAATTTACCGATGTGGTTCTGATGACAAGGTATTGAAGCGGCTGAATGCCCTAATTAGCCGTCCTAATCCTCCAGAAGTAATAGGTGTCATGCTTGATGCTGACAGTCCTTCCTTATCAGGTCGGTGGAATAATGTAAAAAATAAATTAAGTCACTACAACTATGAGTTTCCAACCCATCCTTCTCCAAATGGTACTTTCGTAGCAAGTGATTTAGAAGAACCTAAGTTAGGCTTTTGGCTAATGCCAAATAATCAAGACTCTGGAATGCTAGAAGATTTCTGCACGGAATTAGCAGAACCATCGTCACTACAATTTGCTCAGCAATGTGTTGAACAAGCGGAGGCGAAAGGCCTGGCAACTTTCAAATCAGTTCATCGAAGCAAAGCTATTATTCACACTTATTTGGCGTGGCATGATGAACCTGGCTCGCCATTAGGAAGAGCAATTACAAAACGAGCACTGCGTCCTCACACAGAAATTGCGGTAAGGTTCACTGACTGGTTAAAACGACTATTTATATAGTTTTTAATTATCTATAGCGTTTCCTAGTCTAGTGAGGTGCAATAACAGCAATGTGTAAACCAGCCTAAAAGATCTTCTAATGACACACTTTCAAAGGCGTCATCAAGAGCTTGCTCTAAGTCAGGATAGGTTCTTGCCCCGATAGCCCGTAACCGTGCCTTGATCTTAGACCAACAGTTTTCAATCGGTGAAAAGTCAGGAGAGTAAGGCGGCAGATAAATTAGTCGAGCTCCAGCCGCTTGAATCATGGCCTCAACATCTTTTCCGAGATGGATCTTACAGTTGTCTAGGATGACACAAGCGCCTTGCCATAACTTGGGCACCAGCTTTTGGGAGATGAAGGCCTCGAAGGTAATACCATCGACTGCCCCCAGAATCGGTAGTTGAGTAATCACACGATTCAGGCTAATGGCTCCGATTAACGACACATTTTTCCCTCGCTTACTCGGACGTTGGCCATGGGCTCGTTGGCCTTTCGGGGCTCTGGCAAACAAACGAGTCATCGCCAGATTGATCCCGGCTTCATCGATAAAAATCAGGTCTTTGGCTAGAATCCCCTGTACTAATTGCCAGTATTCAAAGCGTTTACGCTGGACACGGTCGCTTTCCTTTTCACTGGGATGTAGTGTTTTTTTTAAGGGTCAAATTCAGCCGTTTTACCATGCGGTCTACAGTGGACCGGCCAATGAGCACTCCAGTGGCTTCATGGAGTTGCTCACGTAATTCTGCTAGGGTCGCATCATTATGATCCTGAACCAATTGTTCAAGGATTGCTAATTGCTCTGGATTAAGTTTTGGCGGCGTTTGCTGAGTACGGACTTTGGGGGCAACACTGCCCGTGTCTCGATATTGCTTGAGCAATTTACCCACAAAGCTGGGAGCCACTCTGAAGTGTTCTGCCAGTTTACGTTGAGAAATCCCACCAGCAAGATAGGAGTCCACAATTTTCTGACGCAAGTCAATTGAATACGGCTTCATAACGTCACATAATCAAACTGTTGAGCAATACTAAAGTTCTACCTTATCTGCATGGGAAACGCTATATTTCTTTTAGCACAGCACTCCAATCTAGTGCAGCGTCAAAGCTAAAAATTGGGATTGAGTCGGTGAGTTTTGAATCGTGAATCGTGAATCGTGATAAGGTTTAGCCACGTTGTAAGCGATTCTCATCGATCCCAAATCTTAGTCTTGACGGACCACTAGTCTCCAACGGCCCAGCGAACATAGGGATACTGGCCGACAATTTCTTGATGAGTAATGGTGGCAAAATACCAGTTTTCGTCGGGCTCTGGTGCGATCGCACCAATATCAAAGCGGAAATAAACATGACCTTGCTCAAACCACAGGTGATACAGAGACCGATAGTGTTCGTCGCTTTCGCCAAGGCTGCCAACACAGGTATAAAACTCTGGTGCCAGGGGCGTTTTGAAAGTCACAAAATACTCCTGGCTATCAATAAACTCAGTTTTTCCGCGACTGATGGATGCAACATCAAGCATGATGCCGCTGCTCTCACCCGCTTCAAAATCGCGACGGATTTCCCGCCAAAAACGGACTTGATCAGGACAACTGCCAGATGCGACATCGATCGGAATAATTAAATCCTCTAGTCGGTCAAAGGTATCGTGACTGGAGGTAGATAACCCCTCCGCTATGGCAGCAGGAACAGTTAGTAGCAAGCTACCCACAAGCAGCACAGTGGTACGAAACATAGACACTAGCGCTTAAGGAATACTGGAACAGCTCCAACGAAACATTGGGCATTTTCGTATGCTGAAGTTTCTAAAAGCGCAAGCTTCACAAAAATCGTCACCTTACCCAAAATTCCCTAGTGGAATCATCAGGGAGTCAAGTCATACATTGCTTAACGCCATTTTGCGACAGTTGATCACCGTGTGGGATGATTTGGGCTGTCGCTTCAGAATCTCCCATCATTAACGCCCATGCTGCTGATTGATTGGCTAATTGTGGTGGCCTATCTCATCTTTACGATGGTGTTAGGCATCTACCTATCGCGTAAAGCCTCTGGAAGTTTGGTTGACTTCTTTGTCTCAGGTCGGTCATTGCCATGGTGGTTAGCAGGCACCAGCATGGCAGCCACCACCTTCTCGATTGATACGCCGCTGTATGTGGCCGGTGTGGTTGGGTCCCGTGGCATCGCTGGCAACTGGGAATGGTGGAGCTTTGGCGTTGCCCATGTGGTGATGATTTATGTCTTTGCCCGACTGTGGCGACGGTCTGAAGTGGTGACCGATGCTGAACTGACAGAAATCCGCTATGGCGGCAAAACGGCTGCATTGTTGCGAGGGGTGAAGGCATTTCTGTTTGCGGTACCCATCAACTGCATTGGTATCGGCTATGCCATGTTGGCCATGGTCAAAGTGGTGGATGCTCTGGAGCTTTGGCAAAGTGTTGGCATTGAGCCTAATCAGAGCATAAAGCTCTGGAGCGTGATTGTTGTCAGCATTTTGGTGCTGTTCTACGCCGGCTTTTCTGGGCTGTGGGGTGTAGTTGCTACGGACTTTTTCCAGTTTTTCTTAGCCCTATTTGGAGCGGTTGTGGTTGCGATCGCATCCGTCATCTCCGTTGGCGGTATGCAAAACCTGATCAATCAAGCTCAAGCCAACAGCGACTTCGATATCCTCAGCGTTGTCCCCATTACCTTTAACGGCGGCATCGGCTGGAGTACAGTAGCCGGCATTCCAGCCAGCGCCTTTATGGCCTACGTCTTTTTACAATGGTGGACATTCCGTCGTAGTGATGGGGGTGGAGAATTCATCCAGCGTCTGGTTGCCGCTAAAAACGAGAGTGAGGCTGAGAAAGCGGCCTGGTTTTTCAATATTTTGCACTACGTCATTCGCACCTGGCCCTGGATTATTGTGGCGCTGGCTGCTGTGGCCATTTATCCAGACTTGGCCGATCGCGAATTGGGATATCCCAAGCTAATGCTCGACTTTTTACCTCCTGTACTGCTGGGCTTAGTGGTCGCATCGTTGATTGCCGCTTTTATGAGCACGGTGTCAACGCTAATTAATTGGGGAGCCTCATATTTAACGAATGATCTCTACGGTCGCTTTATCAATCCAGACGCTACCCAGGCTGAATTGGTCAATGTTGGTCGCATGACGTCAGTAATTGTGACGGCTCTGGGAGCCACAGCAGCCTTTTTTGCCTCCGATGTGGCGACTGTTTTTCGCCTGGTGATTGCCATTGGCACCGGTCCTGGATTAGTTCTGATTTTGCGCTGGTTTTGGTGGCGGATTAATGCGGCAGCAGAACTAAGTTCGATGGTTGCTGGATTTCTCATTGGTTTATTGACTAGCAGTGCACCTTGGTTTCAAATTGATGACTTTGGTTTGCGTCTACTCGTCACGGCCGGTATGACCACTGTGATTTGGGTGATCGCTATGTTTGCTACCCCCCCAGAATCAGACGAAACGTTGGACAACTTTTATCGTCTTGTCCGTCCCGGCGGTCCTGGTTGGCAAAAACAGCGGCAGCGTACAGGGGTAAGACCGTTGCAAAATCTGGGTTTAGAGTTTAAACGGGTAATGGCGTCACTACTACTGCTTTTTGGTGCCATGTTTGCCGTTGGCGGTTTCTTATTGCTCAATTCCTTAGGGGGCTGGCTATCGCTAATTGTGGCCGTAGCAGGGTGGTTCTGGTTACGCCAATTAAACCGGCAACCCATCGTACCGGTGCCTCGCCCAGGGTTAGACGATGATGATATTTTGCCGTAGCCAGTCAGGCTTACCCCCAACAAAACGTTACGATACTTAATAGATAACTGTTCACCCACTCTGAGACTCGGATCTAAATCATGTCCATCATTCGCTCCTACATCATTCCGTTTCTGATTTTGATCGTCTTTCTAGTGGCGATGGTGGCTGTTAGTGCGCGAATCTGGCTGCCGAGCGACATGCTGGCCCCAGCTCCCATTGATGGTGATGACCTGGCTATGATGGGTAAAGTCTTACTGCTGAATGGATTTGGAGTTTGATTGGCCCCCAGGGCATCGCTTAGTTCAAGGATCTAGTTTGGATCGGGCAAGGTTGCTTGCCACCATGGGCAATGCCTATGCAGAATTAGGTGCTACCCAGCTAGGCCATTTGACGAAAACCGTTGACCTATATCTTGAAGGCCCTTCAGCCCTGTGGTGGTTAGAGAAGTCAGAGAGCGGCGCTCGTGTCGGTTTCACAGCTACTACTACAGGAGAATCCTTGGGCTGTCTATGGTTAGGGCAATCTATGAATCAGTTAACCGGGGCATTGCAGGCTTATATTTATCTGGTCTATGTCTCCCCTGGCTACCGTCGCCAAGGCCTGGGTCGTCAGCTGATGCAATATGCCAAAAACTGGGCCAAGGCTCAAGGCTACGACCAGCTTAGTCTTCAGGTATTTACAGATAATTTAGCTGCCCTCAGCCTTTACAACAGCCTAGGCTATGAGCCTAAGGCAACGCTGTTAACATTAGACCTATAGCGTAAAAGCTGCTGTTCTTTGAGACTCTACTATGCCCGTAGCCTAACGATAATTTTGGAATTGCAAAGCAACGGGCCAATCTTCTTGCTGAATTAGCTGAATTGCATTTTGCAAATCATCCTTGGACTTAGCTGAAATGCGCACTGCATCCCCTTGAATCGATGCTTGAACCTTTTTCAGGTTGTCACGAATCATCTTGGAGATTTTTTTGGCAACCTCCTGGCTTAAGCCCTTTTTCAGCTCAATATCCTGGCGCACACGATTCCCACTGGCCGCCTCAATATTGCCAAAGTCGAAAATCTTCATAGATAGGTTTCGCCTGGCGGCTTTGGTCTGAATCAGCGTATGCACTGCTTCAAGGGTCATTTCACTGGCGGTTTCAATGGCAATATTTGTCTCACCTAAGTCCAGTGTGGTTTTAGTATCTTTGAGGTCATAGCGGCTTTTTAGTTCACGACGTACCTGATCAAGGGCATTGACTAGTTCTTGACGGTCAAAGTCGCTGACCACATCAAATGAATAGGTAGAAGCCATTAGCAAGGTGAATGGGGAGTATTAGACCGTAGGGTGGGCATTGCCCACCCTCTAGAGATGGAAAGCGCGAGGCTAAAAACTATTGTAGCCAGATGGTTTTGCAACTCATGAAATAGAGGCTGAAGATGCTGAGGCTACCGATGCCAAACATTAGCGATCGCAACGATGCCACATTCAGAATGTAAAACACCGAAAACAGCAGCCGAGCAACTAGATAAGCGACAACAGCTGATAGCGCAGCCGTACTGTCTTGCCCTGTGATGTAGGCCATGACAGCAGCTGGAGAATAGATAATAAATGACTCAAACGAATTTTGATGGGCCCAGTTAGCCCGCATCGCATAGTTCGGTAGCTTATCCGTATAAAAGCGTGGACGAGCCAAAGCCTCTATGGGATCGTCCATAGATTGAGCTAGCTTAACTCGCTCTGAAGCCACCACCAGGTAGGGCACATAAATTAGAAAGGCCGCCACTGGCAGACTATACAAAAAAAGATTAGGCAGGGATAGTAAGCTCACAGATCCAGTGTTCTAGCATTAATGAGGAAATGATTCAGGTCATAAAGCTTCAGATTCATGACCAAAGACTTACCTAGAGATAGTCATCCATAGACAATTGGATAGGACCTCACCGTCCTAATCAAAATAGAACAGCGTTACAATCTTGCGCTGTTCCTCAGCATCCTTACAGGTTTGCAATAGTGTATGACTGTCATGAAATGCAAAACAGATCAGCTGTTGACAGCGGGAAATAATTTCTTGGTTGCAGAGTGAACTGGCCTCTGCTAGCTCTAGTCGATCATTAGCCGAATTTTCAACCAGGTGAATCACTGAATCCAGCTGTTCACGAGATTCACGCGGTTGGCGTTCTAAACTTTGCGGCAGAATAACCGTTAGCAAGTTCGGATCTGCCTTCATTGCCCCACGGATGGCTGCGGCATTAGTCCCAGTCGCCCCAGAGGTCAGCAGACGATTGCCGCCAAGTACCAACCCGTAGCTCATGAGCTCAATGAGGCGCAAATGGGTAATAGGTACATGTCTGGAACCCAAGATAGCAATGCGCTTAGAGCCAGACTGCTGAATGGCAGCAAGCTCCTGCAAAAAATCATCTACCTTAAGCGATTCAATGGGAGTATCAAGGGACTGACTCAAGGGTTTATATAGTTTTAATGAAGGGACTGGCCAATTCTACCAAACCCTTGTCCCCAAGCCTTGATATCCATAATTTCTGACCGAGTTCTAATGGTCTTCTAGGCCAGCCTTAAGCGGTTACCGCAGGTGATGACAAATTTAACTCAGCCATGAGTCTATCTACATCAAAGTGTTGTTCCATCAGTAATTGAATGCATTGCACCTTAATAGGCTCCTGCAGTCGAACTTCCTGAAATGACTTCTCAATGATTTCGACCGTCGTCAGGGTATCTAGGTCAACTGACAAGATGGGGACTTCTAGATCTTGAGCACGGCTAATGATGTCTGGGCGCGGTGCAATATGTCCTGTCAAGATCAGGCATTGGGTTGACGTTTCCAAAGCAGCCAGCTGAATATCAGCCCGGTCACCACCCGTAATAACGGCCATATTGTCAGCTTTGCGGAAATACTTGAGAGCCGAGTTGACGTTCATGGCTCCAATGCTTAAGCTCTGCACCATCAGATCCATACGCTCTTCACAGCAAAGGACCTCAGCTTTGAGTTGATGCACAAGCTCTCCGACACTGACGCTGCGCATCAGCGGAGTGCTGGGTAAAATACCCAAAACTGGTATCCCATGACGTTCAAGACAGGTCTTAACGTTGGTGTTTACATCCTGTAGCTGATCAATGGGGACATCATTAATCAAAACACCCATTAGTCGATCGCCGAGCTTTTGCTTAGCAGCCAAAAGACCATCAACAATCAACACAGAATGAAATCTGGCCACCAGCATGACTTGTGCTTCGGTTACCTTCGCTAGCTGAGTGAGCGACAAGCCAAACAACGTCCCTTCCTCGAGGGTGCCTGGTCCTTCAATCAGCAATAGATCTTCCCCTTGACCACCTAGGTATGTAGCCATTTGTTGGGGGTCGATCGCAGAGTTTTCTTCCGTCAACTGTTTCTGGATTGTCTGCGCATCCAGCGATAGCAGTGTTGGACGCAGACGCGATGTCGGTAGCTCTAAAATTTTGGAAATGAATCGAACATCTTCATCAATACCAGCCTCATCGCTAGGACAAGTACCAACGGGTTTGGCATAGGCGATATCAATACCGCGATCCTGAAGCTGCAAGGCCAACCCGGTTATGGTGGCCGACTTGCCGCTGTAGGGCTCTGTTGAGCCAATCAGCAGGTGCTTTGATGGATTGGGCACACTATAACTCCTAACTACCAATAGGGCTACCCCCCATTGTGCCATGGAGAGCTGTTCCCAATGGGACAAAACCTTAACTTTTACCGAAGTGTTTTGATTAGGTGCTTAACATGTTCAGGGCCTAAAAATAAGCGTCGTGTAGTTGACTACAGTACTACACGGCGCTTGTTGATATATGACTTAAATCAGATTGAGGGCTTAGTGAACACCGAACTTATTAGCGGTGTCATAACTTACTCATCCATTCTTAGCAGTCTGCGGTAAAAGGATTTGGAAAAGTCAGGAGACCGCTTTAGACGCATAGCAGTCACTACATCGATTAGAAAATCAACAAATTCAAAGGTGGCCATGGTGATTTCATAGGTTAGTTCGGCATCACCATCAAACTGCATCCGACATTGAGTTAAGTCAGCAGGCAACATTGACACATTCCAGGTTGCTAAAAAGGCAATGCTTTCACCGCCTTCGATCCGGCGCTCACCTTCAAGGTTTCCACGTTTATAAAGGCCAATGGCATAGGGGAGAGCCTTACGTTTATTGCCCTGGTAATAGGGCATATAAACACCGACATCTTGTTTGGGAGCGGGCTGAATGTCTGCAATAGGCATGGCGTTTAGCAGTGGAATCTGTCTCAAGACATAGTGAACTTAGGCAAATAGAGGCGTCAAGTAAACGCCTCTAGGTCTGGCTAGACCTTGGTTCTTATCTGTTGCAGGGGCGCAGCGCGTCAGTAACCAAGATGTCTGCAACTTAATTCTGCCGAGCACTAGTGTACCCATAGAAACCTTCGCCTCAAGCACCCCAAAATAAGAGGATTTCAGAGAAGGTGTGTCTAAATGAAGATACTGTGTAACAGATTTTAATAAGATATTAATAACCTGTAACCCAACAACCCTATTACACGGAACCTATGGCGATTGAAACGGTATCTGATGTTTTACTGGATGATCTTTCGGAGGGACGTCGCCTGAAAGCTTTGGCTGCTTTAGTGTTTCTGTGGAGTGTAACGGTGATGTTGCACTGGGCAATGTGGGGCATGCAAGTGGTTTGGGCCGTTACTGGGCTGGTTGCGCTTTATATGGTGCGCATTGTCAGTGCTAATGCTACTTATGCCATTAGCCCTAATAGGGCTGCCGTACCGTCTGCATTGGCTGAACCGGACTGTCCGCCTGTTTCCCTACTAGTGGCAGCTAAAAATGAAGAGGCTGTCATTGCCAATTTAGTGGAGTCTCTCTGTAATTTGGACTACCCCGAAGATCGTTATGAGCTTTGGGTAATTGACGATAACAGTGATGATGATACCGGCAGAATATTGGACGAGTTAACCCATGAGTATCCCCGGTTAAGGGTTCTGCACCGTGGCCCAGAGGCGACTGGGGGCAAATCTGGTGCGCTTAACTTGGCTTGGCCAAGGGCTACCGGAGAAATTTTGGCTGTATTTGATGCTGATGCTCAGGTCCCTGCTGATTTATTGCGTCGAGTGGTGCCGCTATTTGCCAATGATCGCACTGGGGCAATTCAAGTGCGAAAGTCCATTGTTAACAGTGCCACTAATTTTTGGACCCAGGGGCAAGCCGCTGAAATGGCTTTAGATCGTTACTACCAGGAGCAAAGGTCAGCTCGCTGTGGCATTGGAGAACTGCGGGGCAATGGTCAGTTTGTGCGCCATAGGACCATCGCTCAATGTGGTGGGTGGAATGAAATGACCATTACCGATGATTTAGATCTCACCGTTCAGTTGCATCTACATCAGTGGAATATTGGTTTTTTGGATATGCCAACTGTGGGTGAAGAAGGGGTGACTAGCGGTGTTGCTCTCTGGCATCAGCGTAATCGCTGGGCTGAAGGGGGCTATCAGCGATATTTAGATTACTGGCGGTTACTTGTCCGCAATCGGCTGGGCTGGAATAAGTCCGTTGATATGCTGATGTATTGGATATTGCAATATATGTTGCCGATTGTGGCACTGCCAGACTTTATTGTTGCGATCGCACTGCGTCAGCCACCTGTGTTTGCTCCCCTAACGACTTTGGCGATTGGCGTATCGTATTGGGGAATGACCATGGGCATATACCGCACTCAAAACGTATCATTACCCAGGGCCATGGTGCGGGCAATTAAAGGCACCTTATATATGACCCATTGGGTTGTGGTCATGGCTTTTGCAACGACCCGTATGGCTGTGCGACCAAAGCGGCTGAAGTGGGTCAAGACTATCCACGCTGGAGAAGCGGCCAGAGCCTAGTGAGTGAAGCCGACTTTATAAAATGAAGACTGTCGTTAGGAGTCTAAAGAAATCGTTGCAATGCTTATATCGCAACGATTTTTCACGTTTTTTACTGACTAAATCGGCTAGCGTTGGAACATACCCATCTATATCTGGTTTAATCCATGACTCATTTCACATTGTCGCTACCCAAGCTGTCTCCACGGCAGTTTGCTTGGGATAGTTCTGTTCTCTTTCTTGCAGTTTTTTGGATTGGTGGTAGCCTGATTCTCGATTTTGTGGTCATGCCGATGCTTTATATGAATGGCATGATGACCGCTCCGGGGTTTGCCAGTGCTGGCTACAGCTTATTTGAACTCTTCAACCATGTGGAAATGCTTTTATCAGGGTTGATTTTGACTGGGGTGTTGGCCATGCGCCAGGCCCATGCTGAATACTCCGTTGAGGTTAGCGGCAGCCGTAGCCGATGGGCGTTGCTGTTGGCGGTTAGTTTGGTCGCGATCGCTCTGACCTATACCTATGTATTGACTCCCTATATAGGCTCTATTGGCATTGTTTTGGATATGCCAGGGACCATTCACATCATTCCCCATGCCATGATCTGGATCCATGGAGTTTACTGGGGCTTGGAAGCTATCAAAGTATTGATTCTCGGATTTCTATTGCGTCTGTGCTATGTCGATATTGCTGCTCAGTTTAGTGAGTAACGTGAGTCAGCCTATCCGTCGGTTTCCCCATCAGGCCACAGTAAGCGGATTGCTAGTAGTGCAAACCCAATAGCTGCAGCGCCTTTAACAATTTGCGTGGGTAATATTTGTGCTGTGCCTTCTCCCAATAACACCCCTAGAAAGCTAGCGAACACCAGGGCACTGGCAGTCCCCAAAAATACGGCCTTAGGTGATGACGAGCTACCCCCTAAGGCAATGGCTGCCAGCTGACTCTTATCACCTAATTCTGATAGGAAGACAGTGATAAAGCTAACGCTGAGTAAGTTCCAATCAAATGGCATGGTAGCAATAATTCTCTAAAGACCAATAACTTCAGCCGTTAAGCCGACGGAAATAATTAGGAGTAAAATCCCAGCTAAGGTGTCCAAGGTTTCAGGGGAAATCCGACGCGCTAACCATTGGCCCACTATTACTCCCACGAGGCTTGTTGAAATCAAAGCTAACGCTGCTCCTACAAATACCGTAAGTGGCTTGTGGGATTCAGCGCTAATTAACAAGGTTGCAACCTGTGTTTTATCTCCCAACTCCGCCAGAAAAATTGTGACGAATGTTGAAAGAAAGACGCCCCAAAAGCTTGCTTTGGCTTGGGGCGTTTTTTTTGTGGGCTGCTCAGTGCCCGTAGGCTGTATAGGGGTGGAGGATGTCACAGAGAAGTCTTTCATATTTGCTTCATTATCTGTCAGGAAGATTGCAAGAGCAAGGGTTAGGAGAACTCTGAGCTATGTTGTTGTAGCTGTCTAAGGTGGCATGCATGCTCCCATGCCCCCCTTTAAACAGCAACTGAACGCTCAAAATAAAACCATTACTTTTTTCAGTCTTCTATGCCGACAGCAGCTACAAACCTATCCAGTTCTTCACTTTTGTTGCCATAGACGCCACTAATTTGTTCCTGACAGCAGTCGATGGCAAAGTCATTGAGCGCATCCTCAGTGACTCCAAACATTTGCTCAAACGTGTCCGCCTCTACACGGCAAAAGCTGGGACGCTGGTCGTAAATCTTACATACACGCTGTTCTGTGTCGTAATTGATGCACCAACCGTCTGGACCCACCAGGCCCATATAAACCTTTAGCTGTTCTGGAGTGAGATAGTCGGCTAAATCCGGTCGATCGGCTGGGGTGAGATTGCAGCAAGCACCACAGGTTTTTACACATTGCCACGTGGCCATATTGTCTTTGTCCTTAGCGGGATGAGGCTTATACAAGAATAAGGGGCCAGGGGATTAGACGTCTGACCAGGTTTGTTATCAAAGTTTTTGGAATTTTGTAAACTTTCTTAAAAGCGGTGGGATCGAACCAGGTAAAATGACGGTGCGCTTGTGTGCGCAGAGGTCACGGTTAGTTGGTTATCGGAGGTTCAATGGGTCTTCTGGGTATCTTGGGTCTGGGTTTTCTCAGCAATATTGATTTTCTGGTAGTGGCTCAGCTCACTGTCTTGGCAATGGTAGTTATTTCTGGTCCAGCAATTATCTTTTTGTTGGTTGCACGAAGCGGCGATCTTTAGTCATCATCAAGAACCCGGTTTATACAGCAGATAAAATGCTCATGATTTCAAATTTGCTAGAAACCGGGTTCTTGATGGTTAAAGGCGCTGGAGTAGAATAAATTCCGCGATCGCAAGATCCATAGGTGTAGTCACCTTCAAATTAGTTTCTTCTCCTTCCACAATGTGGACATTGAGGCCACATTTTTCAAATAAAGCAGCATCGTCAGTGACAGACCAACCCTGGTTTTGACCTTTTTGGTGAGCTTCCTTCAGTAGCGCAACATCAAACCCCTGGGGAGTCTGAGCCGCCCAAAGATGAGAACGATTGGGGGTGGCTTCGATGATGCCAAAAGTATTGACTTGTTTGATGGTGTCCTTGACTGGCACCGCTGCAATAAATCCCTTGCAAGTTGCAAACGCTGCGGTACAGCGATCAAAAAGCGCTGGAGTAGCGAGGCAGCGAGCTCCATCATGAATCAGCACCTGTTTTGCGTCCTCAGGTAAGGCCTGTAAACCATTGCTGACCGATTCTTGGCGAGTATCTCCACCACGGATGAATGATACTGGCTTATCTATTTTCAGTTGAGTAACAGTCTCTTGAAACACCGGCTCATCGATGGCTTGGCAAATAATGCCGATCCATTCAATGCTGTTGGCAGCGACCGCAGCCTTTAGGGTCCACCCCATAATTGAATGATCGAGCAGTGGTAAAAGCAGTTTGTTGCCGTCAGCACCCATGCGTTTGCCACTGCCTGCTGCCGGTATAAGTAGGTGCATTACTGTCTCCAAAAAATATTTTAAGGACGCATGTGAACGTTGCCTGTTGAGGTGAGAGATGCAAATTTTTGTCACCCCATCGGTGTTTGTCACCCCCGGTGTTTGTCACCCCATCGGCACCCTACATCCTCTCAAAAATCTTAGCCAAGGAATAATTTTTACAATTTCGCAGTTTAGCGACCTTTCTTCAGCATTAGCGCTGCCAGCTTAATCTAGAATGAGTAGCGAAGTATTCTCCAAAGTCCATGCACGTCCTGGCTTTAGTTCCTGGTGGAATTAGCGATCAGCTTCAGTTTTTTCCAACATTAGCAACTATTCAAGAAATTTATCCCAGCGCTGAAATATCAGTGGTCGTGGAGCCCACTTCTAAATCAGCTTACCGGGTGTCTAAGGCTGTTAGTGAAGTCATTCCGTTTAACTATCGAGGGCAAAATAGTCCGGCTGATTGGGCTAATTTGCTGGGTATTATTCGCGATCGCGAATTTGAATTGGTTCTCTCAGCTAGTGATCGTTGGGAGGAAGGTGTGTTGCTTTGGCTGAGTGGTATTCCCACCCGGGTTGGCTATAGCAGCGCCCAAGCTCCATGGCTCTACACCAATACCGTGACTGCTGACAAAGAGCCGTATCAAGCCAGTCAGTATCAGGCGCTTTTAGAAGGCCTGGCAGAACCCTCTAAATCTGCGCCCATTGCCCTCAATGTGCCAGCGGGGGATATTGCCTGGGCTGACGAACAACGTCAAGGCTTGAATTTGTCTGGTAGCAGCGGCTACGTGGTTGTGTATCCTGGCCTGAACGTGCAGGCAGATGCCTATCCTTTAAGTAGCTGGCTTAGCATCGTGGATGATTTTCAGTCTAAACAGCCACAGATGCCGATTGTGCTGTTGGCAACTCTCGATAGCGAGGAGTTAGTTACCACACTGAGTCGTCAGCGTACGCTTAAGGCAGTTAAGGTGGAAAATCTTGGGCAGGTTGCCGCTATCCTAGCTGGCGCTGATTTAGTGATTAGTCCTGATAGCTATATCAGCCAAGTATCCATGGCTCTTCAGGTATTTACCCTCGTACTGCAGACAAAACTGAGCCAGGCCTTACCAATTGTTGAAGGCGAAACACGGATCCTAGGTGTGCAATCGGCGACAGAGCGGCTAGCTGATCTAAAGCCAGGGGATGTTTTACAAAAAGTTTGGGGTGGTTAACCTTGGGTATACTCAAGAACGTTTGATAAAACATTGCATCCTACAGCAACGATCACTCGTCTTTCGAGTAGAAAGCTTAAGACTATCCACCATGTCTAACGGCACGTTAAATATCTTTCGATAGGATGACCCTACTGCGTGGTAGTCAAAGTAATAGTTTCATCAAGTTTTTTATAAATCATTTAGATGAGGTAAAACCATGGATCGCGTTAAGTCTCAAGCTGCTGTGGTGTCTCAACTACTTTTTGATCCCAAAACGGCAGACACGTATAAGAGTGTTTTTGTATTGACGGGGACCATCATTAAGGAGTTAGCTCTTTTAGTTTGGTTAATTATATGTTCTGTATTTGTATTTTTTGCTTGGTTTGGCGATATAGCTCTTAACTCCGGACAAAAAATGCGAGTATGGTGGGACACTCAACAGGCAGAACCAGTGGATGGTAACCAGGCTGCTGCAGCTACTGGTCAAGCATTTGTGGAAGTTAGCCAAAATGGAGCTAATTTTCTATTGGATAAAGCGCGTGAGCAGCTTGGTCTAGAAAAAATTGAACGCCCTGCTAAAGCCGATGTAACTGTTAAGTCTCCAGCGAAAGCGGTTGCTAAGAATGTCGCAACTACGGCTAATGCTGTTTCGGACGGGGGTGCTGCTGTTGCCAAAGATGCTCAAGCGGCTGTTGAAAAAGAAGCACCCCCGTCAAAAGCAGTCTCGGATACCTCTGTGGTTGAGAAGCATTAGATGCCGACAGCTGACTATTAATGGTGACGGATAAAGGTTGAAGTTACTGTTGTTTATGCATAAAAAAGGCTCGCTGCTGAAGCGAGCCTTTTTTATGGGGTGACATTGTTCTCCAAACCAGATGGCTTTGCAGGGATGGCTTCCAAGGTTCTAATATCAGTCGCTAAATAATTTAATGACTCGGCGACAGTAATAGCTTCTTGGACCGTAAGGTTACTGCAATCGCCCTGGCCATAGTCTTGGGCATTTACTAAACCGGCTCCTATTAAGCGGTAGAAGCCGTCCTCACCCGTTAGCCAATCGGTAAATAAATCGGGCTCTGGTAATTCTCCACTTTCACCATTAGGAAATTTACCGTGGTAAAGACGATAGCCTTCTCCAAATAACATACTGTCCAAGGGCTCTTGATTTTCTAGAGAAATATCATTGGTTCCACTGGCGGCATATTCGATGGCAAAACAACGCTGTTGGTCGTCTCGATATACCAACCAATAGTAGGGGGCGCTAGTTTCTGATGTTTCACCGACTCCATAGCTGGCCAAGGTCATATTGGGTGTTAGATATGTAGGGATCACGATATTTACACCGAGATTGACCAGCTGATTAGTCACGTCAGGCGGTAGCTGTGCCAAATAGGAGTTAGACGGTGGCGGTGGCGGTGCCTGGGTCTCTGATGACGGTGCCTGGGTCTCTGATGACGGTGCCTGGGTCTCTGATGACGGTAGGGCCGATGGATTTTGTACGTTGGGAATGTCCGTAGCTGGTGGTGTGCGTTGGCAACTGGCTAGCAGAACGCAGAACGGCAAAATCTTTCTGACTATCCAGCTAGGGTAATCCCTATGGGCAGATTGTCTCAAACCAGCCTTCGCCAGTCCCTTCGTTAATTGCATTTGGTTCTCTGTCGAAGGTAAAGGTCTCGTATATCAAGGGTTTTACCATAGCTTGTGGGCATCTCAGTAGGGAGCACCGCTACGGTGGGTGAAACAGTAGCCACCTCCATCTTTAGGTTGGGCTAACAGATCATCGTCGGGATATTCTGCGCTGTCGCCAGGGGTGCGATCGCCAATTTCAAGATATGTTGCGATCTCACCCGAGTGATTAATTAAATGGTGACCATCGGGCACCCCAGCTGGAAACCCAGCCATCATTCCCGGTGTGAGTAATGTTTCTCCAGCCTCAGTTACTAGTGTGAGTTCTCCTGAAACCATGTAAATAAATTCATCTTGGTGGCTGTGCCAGTGCCTCAGGGCTGACTGCGCTCCAGGCGCTAACGTGCTCAAGTTAATGCCAAAATTAGTCAGCCCAGCCACATTACCCACGCGTTGCTTAGAGCGTCCTGTCACAGCAGCCTTGAAAGGTTCTGGATACCCAGTACCCTGGCTAGCGAGCACCTTAGAAAGGTCGATGATCATAGGGCCAATACATATAAACAAATCGTAGGGGCGTTGCATGCAACGCCCCTACGACCAAATCTAATCGGCAACTTCAGCCATTTCAATGATTTCGCCATCATAGTCTTTGACCAAGAAATTGAGAGGTCTTTCACTCCGAATCTTATGGCGCACTCTGTTGGTCTGCACCTGCATGAGTAAAAGTTCGAGGCAGTCTCGATCAAAACAAACGTGGCGTTGACGATCTTTATGGCCACGGCTGGCACCTGAGATAACGTGTAGCTGAGTATTTTTTTTCAGCTGATACCAGAGGCCATCAGGGCTGTTGCCCAATTCTGTGGGACGAGGCATGGAGCCCATGCCCATCATTGGATCTAGCCCCGTCCCCATGGTTTGCTCGTAATTGTAATAATAGTGGAGCGGCACATCGGCAGCAGACAGGCCTAGCATCCCTTCATAAAACTGTTGGGCAATATTTAAGTCAGAAACCATCACCGTATGCACCTTAGGGGCGCTGGTGAGAAACATCCACATCGCGCCTGCATAGGCCACCAGCAGCATCACCATAATGCCTTGGGTAGAAACGAGGCTATCGAGGGGTAGCCCTTGCCAGATGGAGGCCAGTGGTGATGAAAAAATGATGGCGCAAAAATCCATGGGCAGTATTCGGAAAGAGGGTGCTGTTAGCTTGAGTAGAGTTAGGACACGAGGGTTGACCTTAGTTTATCAAGGCTCAAACCGACTAGCTGCTAGAAAGATGCCGGGTTAACCGATCCTTTACCGTATGTCTGATGGGACACTTTACGGTAGGTGTTCACTAGTGTCAGCTTGGGATTTATCTCCGAATCGTTAAGATTCGACGGATCCTGGGTATAGTAGTTGCTATTTATACGGTAGTCTCAGTTTGGTTAATGCCAGTCTGTCTATTCTGCCGATGATTGGCAAGAGCGCCGTTTTCAGTACTGTGGATATTCCTAATTTTCCTGAATGTGATCATGCTGTCGTCAAGTCGCTTTTTGAGTACAGCGACTACGACCTAGTGCAGCAGCTTAAGCTGCATCCCGAAGACGGCAAGTACTTTACCGCTGTGTTCTGTCGCTACAGTCCGGTGGTGTATACCCTGATTCGTCACTCGGCTCGCTCTACAGTGCAATCAGAGTATTTGTTTGCACTGACATGGCGGCATATTTTGTATGAATTGAGTGGCCTTGACTTGCCAGCTGAGCCTCCAGAAAACTTTTCTTTGCAAGCTTGGCTCGTGAATTTGACAGCGGCCTGTATTAATC
Source organism: Leptolyngbya sp. PCC 7375 (assembly GCF_000316115.1). GTDB lineage: Bacteria > Cyanobacteriota > Cyanobacteriia > Phormidesmidales > Phormidesmidaceae > Leptothoe. The sequence continues at coordinate 3,364,109 of NZ_JH993797.1, read as the reverse complement.
AAGCTGCTTTGCCTGATGTTGAAGAGATTCACTACAACTTGCAAGAAGCTTCGCCCCCACTCTGGTGCTATGTTACTCAGGCACTTGAGCAGCTTCAGCCTTTACACCGTTTGGTGATTGTCATGGCGCAAACATTTCGGTGGAGTGATACTCGAATTGCTGCCTATTTACAGGCTGAGGGGCAGCGTATTTCCCCTAAATCTGTGAAAACCTTGTTGACAGATGCTCAACAATCTTTGAGCAAAGCGTTACCACGTGATATTCAGGTGATTTACTTTGGGGATACTGAAACTGTAGCGGAGGAGAATTTGGCAGAGGATTTGTCAGAGCTATTGGATGTATCCGATCTTGACTTAGAACAGCCAAATCTAGCTTCTGAAGCTTGATCGCTCTAGTTTTTGGGCGCTAGTGTTTTACATAGGGAGAGATCTGGTCGTGCACTGCACAGTTCGATTTGGTTACGGGTTAGTGCTGACGGCGTTGCTTGGTATGCCAGCAGCCTATGCCCAGGGGACGCTTGATGACCAGCTGCGACAGCCGGTTAACCGAGAGGCCATTAATCAGCAACGCGACGTGGCTGATCAGTTGTTCCGTTTGGGGGACCGCCAGGCGGACCAGGCAGACTATCAGTCGGCACTGCGTGCCTGGCGTCAGGCCGTAGAACTCTACTATGAGATTGGCGATACCGCTTCCATGGAGCAGGTCTATGGCAAAATTGGCAGTGCTTATGCCCAGCTGGGTGACTATACCGGGGCTGAGACGGCTGTGCGTCGCCAGCTTGCGATCGCCCGGGACAATCAAAACTTCAGTACCCAAATATTTGCCTGGAATACCCTGGGAACCTTGCGATTACAGCGGGGGGGAGTGGAGTCTGCCATCCAATCCTATGAAGAAGCCTTGAACATTGCCTACAGCATTCAAAACTTTGAAGGCATTGGTTTGTCGCTCAGTAATCTAGGGCTATTGGCCTTTGCCCAAGGAGAGTACGACACTGCCATTGAATATTACGAACTCGCTGGCAACTACCGTATTCGGGCTGGCAACTTGGTAGGCCGTGCCAATACCAGCAACAATCTCGGTGATGCCTATTTAGCTCAGGGTATACAGGGTAAAGCTATTGGCGCATATCGTCTAGCCCTAAGCTATGGACGCGATAGCAATGATGTCACATCACAGCTCCATGCCATTGATGGTCTAACTGATGTTTATAGCGCTAGACGTGATTGGAATCAGGTGCGTGCTTACCTGGATGAACGTATTGCCCTGACGAGCAATAGTGATAATGATTGGTTCAGGTTAGTCACCTTTAAGCGTCTAGGAGAGTTCTATGAGGCTACAGGGGAGCTAACGTTAGCCCGAGACCAGTATGAGCGAGCTTATGAGTTGGCACGTTTACTAGAGCAAACTAATCTCGAAGTGGAACTATTTAACCGGTTGTTGAATTTTTAGAGCCTGGGGGCAGTAATAATTAATGCGATTTGACCTGATCAGTTTATTTCCCGACTTTTTTACATCACCCCTCAACTCTGGACTCATCGGCAAGGCACTACAGCGGGAGATTGCTCAGGTTCACATCACCAATCCTCGGGATTTCACCACTGATAAGCACCATAAGGTTGACGACGAACCCTATGGGGGGGGCGTCGGGATGGTGATGAAGGTTGCTCCAATTGTGGCAGCTCTTGAGAGCCTACCCCAGCAGTCTCGCCGTGAAGTGGTGCTAATGACTCCCCAAGGGGCTCCCATGACTCAATCTCTGTTTTGGCAATGGTCAACGAGTCTTGATCAACTCGTGATTATCTGTGGCCATTACGAAGGTGTGGATGAACGCATTCTGAATGTAGTCACTAGGGAAGTGTCCCTGGGCGATTTTGTCCTCACCTGCGGTGAAATTCCAGCCCTGGCATTGCTCAATGGTGTCATTCGATTGCTGCCAGGCACTGTGGCAAAACGAGATTCTTTGCATCACGACAGTTTTGAGTCTGGTTTGTTGGACTATCCCCATTACACTCGACCGGCTGAATTTCGAGGCTGGACTGTGCCAGATGTGTTGCGCTCCGGTAACCATGCTGCCATTGCCCAATGGCGTCGCCAGCAACAGATCGAACGCACGCGTGAGCGTCGCTGCGATCTTTATGAGCGTTGGCAGCAGCAACAGTGGGAAAATGAAGATAATTAAAGGCTGCTGCTGTCTGCTGCCGCATTGATAGTCACTAAGGAGTTTTCCATGGGTGTTCGCATTGGTAATGGCTATGACATTCACCGCTTAGGTCCAGAGCGACCCTTGATTTTAGGTGGGGTCACAATTCCTCATACGTTAGGATTATTGGGCCATAGCGATGCCGATGTGCTAACCCATGCAATTATGGATGCCATGCTGGGGGCCTTAAGCTTGGGTGATATCGGTCGCTATTTTCCCCCCACTGACCCTAAATGGAAGGGCGCTGATAGCTTGATGCTGTTGGACCAAATTTACCAAATGGTAAAAGAGCGAGGGTGGGCCATTGGCAATTTGGACACAGTAGTGGTTGCTGAAAAGCCTAAGCTGAAGCCACATATTGCAGCGATGCAACAATCTTTGGCTGCACGGTTGGCAGTCGCAATCGATCAGATTGGTATCAAAGCGACGACCAATGAAAAACTAGGCCCTACTGGACGTGAAGAAGGAATTGCAGCCTATGCTGTAGTACTGCTTGTGAAGGCGTAGGGGGCAGTTGTGTTAAAAAGTTTCTAGGAACACATAATCCACCCTAAGTATTTTCTAGAATTTATAAGCGAGTGTTATCCGGATTCTGCAAATTTGTGATGCGTTAATGCACGCTTCAGCGCTTTTCAGTAATAGCCTGGTGGTCGAGGTGCATAAGAAAGGCGGATGCAACGTATTTGATGGTAACCAAGTAGGGTGTCAAGGTGGCTTATGAATGGCGTGGCTGTTGTAACTACTCTAGGTGGCGGATATAGGACCTGCGAGCTATCTGATAGTGAAGTTGGTCGATGTCGTTGGTTCTCTTCTATTCCACCAGAACGGATCGGTTTGCATGGGGAGTTTGATTATTATGGTTTATCTAAGCGAGTGTCCCACTGTCTAAGCAACTATGTGGATAGTTCTGCAGAACGCTTGAAAGTTCGCCAGCGTGGGCGCGTTGTGGTTTTAAGTGGTCAACTAGGCTCTCCGTATAAGCTCAGTAAAATTGTTGATTTAGCCCTCTCTGTCGATGGTGTGGATGCGGTGGAAACCAGAGGTGTTGCTTTTTCTGAAGCGTTGTAGAGTTTTAAAGTAATGTCTTTGTATCTTGTTCGGGAGCGATGCGAAGTCGGATAAGAGATAGGGTCAAGATTAGGATGAAAAGTACCAGGCCAATAGTGCAGGCATAGCTCATCTCGAGGTCTACAAACGCTTGCTCATAGACGTAGTAAACGACGGTTTTTGAGCTACTACGGGGACCCCCTTGGGTCATGATGTAAATCTCTTCGAATACCTTAGTCGCTGATATAGCGGAAATCACTGCCACAAGAAACATGTAGGGACTCATTAGCGGCAGAGTGATATCCCAGTGTTTTTGCCAGCGGTCAGAGCCGTCGATGGCAGCAGCTTCGTAGAGATCTACTGGAATGCCCTGTAGTCCGGCCAGGTAGATCACCATGTAGTAACCTAATCCCTTCCAAATGGTGACTGCCATGACGCTAAATAGTGCCAGATTAGGGCTGGTCAACCAGGGGATACGGATGGTCTGCCCGATTAAGCTGGACAGTACCTGATTAAATAGTCCAGTTTCGGCATAGAGCCAGCGCCAAGCGATGCCAGCAACTACCATGGAAATGACGACTGGGGTGTAATAGGCTACGCGAAACCAATTCATGCCCTTGAGTTTCTGGTTGACTAGAATGGCTAGGATCAAGGGTGCGATCGCAAGTATGGGCACTACGCCCATCAGATAAACCAATGTATTACCCAGGGTTTTCCAAAACGTTTCGTCCTGCCATAGACGCACAAAATTAGCCCACCCGACCCATCGGGGAGGCTGGGTGATGTCATAGCCATACTCAGTAAAACTTAAGTAAAACGCCTGTAGCGCTGGCCAAAAGACAGTCAAACCGAGCACCAGTAACGCTGGTGTTAAAAAGGCATAGGGAATAAACCAACGGGGAAACGGACGCTGCACTTAGTCTTATAGAAAACGTCGATAGTCTTGTCCTAAAAATAGGGCTCTCTCAGCATTCCGCCGCCGAGTTAAACCAGCCAATACTCTACCACCAGCACGATTCCAACGAGGGAACTCGTTAGCAGCTCCATAGATATCACGACGATTAAGCTTCTTCAGCAAGGTAGAGCTACGCAGAGCGCCAGAGCCCACGTTATAGGTAAACGATACAATGGCTGCAAACTGATTGTCATTAATTGATACGCGGACGGCTTGATTAACGGCTTTCTCAAATCTGTCTAAATCAGTTTTAAGTAATGCCTCGGCTTGTGCATCAGTAATTTCCTGCCCTGGTTTTACACCTCGGGTGGTGCCATAGCCAATGGTCCATACGCCAACAGCATCTTGATAGGCCTTGAGCCTTAACCCTTCAAACGATTTGATCAAACCTACACCGCTGGCATTCGTTTGTCTTGTGCTGCTACCGCCGCCACTGGTGGGGGGACTGGTGGGGGGAGCCACTTGCCTTGGCATGGGCTTAGGCTCCGGTCCAGTTTGGGAAACTGTCATCCCTCGGGGGGAATCAGCTCGTCTAAACCACGATTTCATGCCACTAATATTGAGCACTTTTTCGTTAGGGTTTGACTTAGAAGGATATTTGGAGATTTTGGAGATGTAGTACCCCCCCTGCATCAGATAGATAGCCTTATCCGTTTCCTTGATCCAAGTGCCCATAAAAGTTTCCCTTGGTTGTTTTTACCCAGACTTTACTGTATCTAGATGACTAGAATAAAAAAATAGAAATATCACGAAATTTTAGCTTGCCCATGGTTACAACGTCGGTTTTCTCTGAAATTACTAATCAACCCGTTGTAAAACGCTTAGCTAATGGTCTAACGATTATTGCTGAGCAAATGCCGACGGCTGCTGTCAACCTGAATATTTGGCTGGGGGTAGGTTCTCGGGTAGAGTCTGATGCCATCAATGGTATGGCTCATTTTCTGGAGCACATGATTTTCAAGGGTACGCCTCAACTTCAATGTGGAGAATTTGAGCGCTTGATTGAGGAGCGTGGGGCAATTACCAATGCTGCCACCAGTCAGGACTATACTCACTACTACATTACGACGGCTCCCAAGGATTTTGCGAAGCTAGCCCCGCTCCAGGTGGAACTCTTGCTCAATGCCAAGCTGCATGACGGCGATTTTGAACGTGAGCGGCCTGTCATCTTAGAAGAAATCCGTCGCTCAGAAGATAATCCCAGGCGGCGTGTATTCCAGCACTCCATGGCCTTAAATTTTGAGCAGCTCCCTTATCGGCGCACTGTTTTAGGGCCAGCATCAGTGATTGAGCAGCTATCTGCTGAGCAGATGCGAGATTTCCACTGGCGTTGGTATCAACCTCAAAATATGACGGCTGTGGTTGTGGGCGATTTGCCCACCGATCAGCTAATTTCTATTGTGGAACAGAGTTTTGAGCAGGCTTTAGCAAATCGTCGTCAACAAGCTTTGACAGGACCCTTGGAGGGTGTGCCAGCCAGTACACCTGAATCTCCCTTTGAATCGATTGCGCGGGTTGATTACGCCGACGCAACGCTACAGCAGGCTCGCTTAGTACTGAGCTGGCGCGTACCTGGGTTACGACAACTGTCTGAAACCTATGCGTTAGATGTTCTAGCCTCAATCTTGGGCCAGGGGCGCACCACTCGCTTGGTTCAGGATTTACGGGAAACTCGAGCCTTAGTGAATAGTATTTCCACCAGTAACATTACCTATGGTGAGCAAGGGGTGTTTTATATCTCTGCTAATTTGGCGATTGAGCAGCTAGATACGGTTGAATCGGCAGTTTTAGAACATATTCAGCGTTTTCATGAGGAACCAGTCAGTGAGGCTGAGCTCAGCCGAGTGCGGACCCAGGTGTCTAATCGTTATGTGTTTGGTAATGAAACCTCTAGCGATCGCGCCAGCATGTATGGCTATTACCACGCAATGACAGGTGATATTGAAAATGCGCTGAACTATCCAACGGCTATCAAAACAGTTGATGCAGAGACTGTTCAAGCTGCCGTACAGCGCTATTTGCCCATTGATGCCTATGGCGTGTTGAGGTTGTATCCAGAGGCTAATTAGATAATAAGTGCGTTTGCTACGCCAGGGAGTAGGACATTCACTAGGGTATTGTCTTGGGGGGTGGTTAGGGCGTGAGGGGGCTGACCTTAACCGTTTGCTTGGGGGGAGAATGATTTTAGTGTTTCGAGATAGAGGGTATGGCTGAAGTGTGGTCTGAGATTGCGGCTCAGATTAGTCGCGTGACTGGTCAGTCCTTTCGGGTAGAGCGGACGCGATCTGTCGGTGGAGGGTGTATCAACCAGGCCTATGGTTTAAGCGATGGCCAAACTACATTTTTTGTAAAGTTGAATCAGGCTAGCAAACTGGCCATGTTTGAGGCTGAGCTGGATGGCCTCAAGGAAATGTATAACAGCCAGACTATTCGGGTACCGCAGCCAGTTTGTTGTGGATTGGCCGGAGCAAATTCCTACATTGCAATGGAATGGTTAGATCTGGGGAGTCGTGGCGCAGCCTGGGCAACCATGGGACAACATTTGGCGGCCATGCATCGCATATCTAGCGATTTGGGGTTTGGCTGGCACCGTATCAATACCATTGGTGAAACTCATCAACCCAATGACTGGCAGGAAAGCTGGCTAGTGTTCTGGCGAGATCAGCGGTTGGGGTATCAGTTTCGTCTGGCTCAACGACGGGGGGGGGCTTTTCCTCAGCAGGATGCGTTGCTAGCGGCTTTGCCTGAGCTGTTGGCTGGTCATGATCCCATGCCATCGCTGGTGCATGGAGATTTGTGGTCTGGGAATGCGGCGATTACAACGGCAGGTGAACCGGTGATTTTTGACCCGGCTACGTACTATGGCGATCGCGAAGTCGATCTGGCAATGACAGAGCTGTTTGGCAGTTTCCCAAGGGACTTTTACGATGCCTATGAGGCGGTTTATCCGCTGTCAGACGGCTATCCTACTCGTAAAATTCTTTATAACCTTTATCACATACTCAATCACTTCAATCTATTTGGTGGTGGTTATGCATCGCAAGCCAACCGAATGATTCAACAGCTGCTTGTCAAAGTGAGGTGATATTTGCCGACCTACTTTTCTTGTTGTAAAAGAAAAGTAGCCTTTAATGGCGAATCTAGGTTAGAACGCGACGAGAATTTGATATATTTAAGTTCGGCAATTCGGCGGCATGGCCAAGTGGTAAGGCAGAGGATTGCAAATCCTTTATCCCCAGTTCGAATCTGGGTGCCGCCTTTTACAATTCAAAACTCATATAACTAGCCTAGTCCACGTCGTAATAGGTGGCATTAGCTCGTTTGGGACGAACAGGCGGTGGTAGAAACTCTTGCTCGTAGTACCGATAGCCAGCGGGGGGAACGGGCATTTGGAAAGGGTATACCACTGGAACGGTGCGTTCCTCACGGCGACGTCCTGAAATTAAAATCATGCAGAGGATAATGACGCCTCCGCCTACAACCATTACTAGCAAGAGGCCCCCACCAATCCATAACAGGGTGGTTTGAATATTATTACTACTATTGGATGTGTCTCGCTCAGACTGGACCGCAGCTAGCTGACCATTTTGGAAAGAAAGGGTATCGACCGAACGCTGATATTCCCTGAGCTGTGACAGCACTGCCCGTGTTTCTTCCTGCTGCTGCTTGAGTTGATTCTCTAAGTTGCGAGCCAGCATTTCTTGCTGTACTAGCTGGTTCTCTAGCTTGGCGGTTAAGTCGCGCTGTCGATCTAGCTCTTCTTTAATGTCTTCGTTGAGACCCTCATTAACTGTCTGTATCGGTGACTGAGGTACCGGAACCACGTCCTCTAACGTCGTGGAGCTGGATTGTGCTTCGGGGGAGGATGTCTGAAACCCAACTCGTGCTAACAGCAATACTAAAACGGCTACCCCGGTCGTTGCACACCCAGCAACGAACGCAGTGGTATCAGTCATAGATGATTTGGGTGACATTAATTAATAACTGCCCCCGACAGTTCACGACTATTATTGAGCTCTGTCACGGCCTACGGCATCGGTTAAAACTAACGTTTGCGGTCTATTTCCGTGTTTAAACATCTTTCTGGACGACGTTCAAACATCTTGCGGGACGACCCTACACCCATGGCGGTTATCCTGGCTACGGTGTCAAGGTCTACTTATACTACCGCACGCGATTCAAGGAAAACCTTTATTCGAAAATGGTTTTCTCAAATGCGTTTAATAAATGCAACACCCCTGATCAAATCCACTGACTGGAAATGTACGCTTCAATGTACATTGTGGCATGGGTAGTATACCCTATGAATTCGATAAAAACGTAATTGAAATCTAATTATTAAGTACTTTATTAAGTACCTGATAACCATCTAAAAGCTATATAGCTGGTGACAACCTTAATATCAGGAAGAAATGCACCTGGGAAGAGTACTTTCGCTACAGTATGGCACGGTTTCATAGAATCTCCCCGTTTTTATATAGATCGCCTGACATTGTGGGGAAAGTGTAAAGAACAATAGATTAAAATCTAAGATTTTTATTTCATCTCTTTATGATTTCAAACTTGACAACAAAAGGTTAAATCAATAAGTAATAAGCTCTCTTCATTGGTTAGGCGTTCTTAGGATGAAGGGGTTATTTGAGGATTTGCTAGCTCATGGATATTGCTCCAGAAAAAGTAGTGCATTTATCAGATCGGGTAGATACCTTGCATCAGCTCCTTGAGCAAATAGACTGCAAAGTGTCTAACCTGCTAGTGCACCAGGATGCGGTTAGCGATGGCAGTAGTCGGCCTAAATTTGGTGTTAGTCCTCCTGCGCGGATGGTGGCTAACGGCTTAGAAGAAGCCTTTGACCATAAGGACATTTTGAATGATGAACCCCACTTCGGTCTTGATCAGTTGACTGGTAATCAGGCGCTATCTCCCGAGATTCAAGTTCAGCGGCTGACGGCTCAGTTAACGGCTGCTTATAACCGTATTGCTGCGTTAGAGGAACAGCTGTTAGCCTATCGGGCACATTAAATCGTAGTGAATGCTATGGGTAGGTTCGGAAGTTGCTAGGTTGAATGGGATCGCATCACTGAGCCGTGGGTGGTGGTGCGGATATTTGAAGGCAGCTTTCTAACAATGCTTCCATAGCGTTTAAGGTCTGAGCTTGTTGCCAGGATTGATATAAATGTCCTGCAATCAGACAGCCCCCTGCTCCTACACCTTCCTTGACATACCCTTGTTCAAACAAGTTGAATTGCTGGTAACGTGATTGTTTGAAAGAAAACTGACTACTCATGATGGGGGGTGTTGGAACGGTGTGGGCTAGTGTCAGAAATTTACTAGTCGCATCTTTCACGATCCACTGAGTTGTCCCGATAACGACATTGTTTAAGTTCCATGGGTATTGATGGCCTAGCTTTTGTAGCATTGTGTAAATAGCAATCATTTGGCTGCCACCAGCGAGCAGCACACCGCTGTGGTGGCTGGCGGCTATGGTCATTCCCAAGACAAATGGCTGCATTGGATCGCCGACAGCTGCGATCGCATCCCATACACTCCATGGCTTACTATTCAGAAGTTGGGCCATCAAGCCTGTTTTAATCAGTGCAGTTTTTTGCTCGTGATTGCAGGTCAGGTGGCTGCTCCCCATTAATCCAGCAACATTAAAGCCCAGTGCTGTTAACACTGCTTGGGCGGTGGTTGTGCCTGCAACAACGCATTCGCCAATAATGAGATAGCTATGGGCAAAGCGACGTCCCAGGATTTCACCCCATTTCAGACCTGTATTAAAGAGGGTCCTGACAGTGTCAGGTGAGAGGGCCTGCCCAGAACTAACACAACGAGCAATCGTTCCACCTCCCAAATCTATGTGAGGAACGCTAAGAGAATGGGGCAGCCCAGCATTAAATAAATACACGGGTACTGCCTGGCCTGTGATGACCGCCCGTGCGAGTAGGGCTGGTGATACGCCCGCCGTCAGTGGAGGTAGCGGATACTGGGGCGCTGAACTCGGCCCTGCATAGATAAATTCAGCATCGGCTACCGCTGTCATCATCCGTGCTTGGGGGCTATTGCCAGCTGCTGAAATGTCCGCAACTAATGCTGTTTCAGTAAATCCTAAAACGCATATATAGCAAGGCCTTTGTCCTTGATATTGCCGTTGCCACTGCTGGGTAATTCCAGTGTTGCTGTGGTGGGCAATTAGGGGGTAGGAATGGCGCGAATCAAACGACATGGTAGGAGTATCAATCTACTCCTCAAGAATTTGCTGTACCCACTGGGGAGGTGATGGTATGGCGATCCCCATCCGCTCTAACAAAAGCCATGCGGTCAAATGCACGGTGAAGAGATAGACAATGCTACTAAAGAACACCATAAATATGGCCACAGTTTGAATAATGCCTGGACTTAGTTGGCCGATAGCTCCAAATCCTAGCAGGCCAAAATCTAGTAAGCGATTAGTAATCCAGTCAGTCAGCTGGATGACCTGAGCAACAAGATATCCCCAAAGGTCCTCACCAGCCATCCATGACAGCAGCCAGATCCGAAAGAAAATACCTAACGTAACGATGAATGCCCCTATGGGTAGCGAAATTAACCATGAGGTTTGATGTCGCCAGTGATACCCCAACTGCACACCCAGTAAGCCATAAGGAATAACGTATAAAAGACTGCGGGGCGGCCCAAGCAAAATAGCAAGTAGCAAACCGGATACCAAGGTCGTCATCCATGCAGAGCGACAATTCTGACGCAGGTATACGATGGCAATCGGCACCGGAAATAAAATGCGCAGCAATGGACCGGGTGGAAAATACAGATTGATCAACCACATGAGGCTGGCAGCACTTGCCAAAAATGCAGTTTCAACCATGGCAACAGGCCCCTTATCACTAGGGGGCGTCATGGCTTTCCGCATGATAGGAGGAACACGAGGTCCATCCTCATCCTCTATCCAAGGGCTATCTAGATCAATGTCGTCAAAGTTTGTGGAGTTGCTGTTTTCAGCCAAATCCGGCGATTGTGCCTCTGCCTGATAATCCTCTGGCTGCCCCATAGTGTTGAGAATGAACTCCTAACCAAAATTTTAATCGTCAGATAAGCAGGATGGCTAGACAAGCAGGCGGTCTAGGGCATCGATCGAAGGGATGCGAATCACGTCCCGTTCCCGATTAATCAGCCCCTTCTTTTCAAGTTTGCTGAGCACACGAGTGACAGTTTCCCTGGCTAACCCGCTCAAGCTGCTGAGTTCACGATGGGGTAGGTTAGGAATTTCTACTCCCTGGGAACCGAGGGTACCCTGTCCGTCGGCCAGAAACAGTAAAACATCGGCGACGCGGGATTGGCTATCGGATTCTCGCAATCGAAGGCGACGGTTCACCTGACGTAACCGTCGTGCCATTAACTTCGCTAGCCGAATGCCTGCTTGAGGCTCAGTGTTAAGTAGGCTAACAAAATCTTGGGCTGGCATGCTGCCAATCATAGTGGTTGCCAGCGTAATTACATCTGTCGATCGTGGCACTTCTTCTAAGGGAGCCATTTCACCAAACAATTCGCCTTTACCCAAAATGTTTAAGGTGACTTCTTTACCGTCAAGGTTATAAGTGCGAATTTTGACCCATCCATCCAAAATGAAATAAACCGAGTTGCCCCAGTCATTTTCCAACAGCAACACTTGGCCCGCAGGGTGGCGGCGCGTCACGATCTGGGCGGTTGCTTGTTTAACCGTAGCTTCAGGTAAGTCCTTGAAAAAGGGAGCCGCTACAATCAGACTTTCGCTGGCTGAATTATCTCGGGCACCGTATCTACTATCCATAGGGGGAGAAGCCACGGTTGGGTGGACTCAATTAGACGATAAAAAATCAACGGTAGAGGCTAGTTTTCTGGCTATAGACCAGTTAGTTTCAGGTTTTGGCAATTCTTAGCTTGCTAAGAGAATGGCTAAAACCCGCAAGACCTCAATCATATCTGGGAATATTCAGTAAACACTAGAGGCTACGATCCCAGACGCTAAAGTTTTAGGCTCTTTGTATCAACCCATAGCTTACATAGCTTAATCGTTAAAACGTTACCTTACCGAAACATGAAGGATTAGTTTGTTTTTAATTTGACTCTGGTTTGCCTAAATTAGGGTACAGCACGAATGCACCATCCCCCTAACGCCAAAAAACGGTTAACGTAACTTCACAACTGGGGCGTTAGGTCTGGGTGCATCGATTAGGATGGCATCCATCTGTAGGTGTTACAGCCATTTTGATATACATAAGCCACGATGACTTCGTCAGGATTTTTCCCTATAAGTCTGTAGATAGGAGGAAATTGTGATTTTTAAGCCAGCCTGCTTTACACTTTGGGCATTCCGTTGGTAGAAGCGGTTCTGTTCGTATTCGAACTGAATATTCTCCACCCTACAGAGTTTGTTGTTGAAAGGCCGCACTGTGACTTCTCAAAAGGATCAAATCCAACGTCTTATCACTGAAATTGAAGCTACCCTGGCCAAACCAGCTTCCCGTTTGCCGTTGGGTTTGTCAGGAGAAGCTGAGCGGCAGCGCCAGCTTCTGAGTAAGTTGTTCAGCTACTTACAATCCCTGCAGCAGACGTTTGATTCGCCAGGGGGGTGGGGGCCAATTGACCCAGAAACCGGTCAGTTTGTCTCGCCACAGGCTGCGTCCCCAGATGTGGAAGAGTCTGCGTCCCAAGTGTTGCAAGGCCTGCTGCTGGAGATGCGCTATCTCAGAGACAACTCTCTGAAACCTATGCGTCAGGAGTTAGAGACACTCCAGCAGAAACGGGACAGTTTGCAGGCAGAGATTAACGTTTTAGAAGCGCAACGGGTTACGACTCCATTGCAGTCCGAGGAGCAGATTGCTGCATTTTTAGAGACCTTAATGCAGCGTCTACAGGAGCAGCTATCAGCGCAGATGGTGCAGAGCTTTGCTGCTATGGAGGCGGCGACCTTGGAGCAATTAGCAACAACGGATGAACCAGCACCCTTATTAACAGGGCAGCGGCTGGAACAAGTGCGATTGCTACAGGCGCAATCGGATCAGCTGCTACTAAAGTTAGATAGTACTTTGACAGCGGTATTTGATTCTCTGCAAAAGAGCGTTGATAGCTACCGTGAGTCCCTGGAAGATGGTCTGGATCAAATGCATGGGCTGGGTCGGCAGGGTGAAGTGATTTTCCATGCCTTTGTGACTCATCTGGCTCAACAGCTAGGGCAGGATGCCTCGTCTTACCTGGCTGGTGATATCGGCGATGCTGAACGCCAAGGAATGCTGCAAGACCCAGAAGACTCTGTAACAACTGAGGTTGATTTAGATGCTGTCCAGCTAGATGAGCTGGATCAAGCTTTAGAGAATTTGTCACTAGAGGAAAGCATCGCCGAGGATGCAGTGACTGTTCCCCTGGAACTTGATCCTGACTTGGTGTTACCTGAGGATGCGATCGCATCTGAAGCAGCAGACGACTTTGACGACGACATTACGCTGATCCAAACCGATACCTTGTCTGAGCAAGCCTTGTTGGAGGAGGCTATGGCTTTTCATGAGGATATTGACGAGGATATTACCGTTATCCAAGCCGATAACGAGTTGGTTGCAGATATTTGGGTTGATCTGGATGAGGAAATCACGCTGATTCAAGATGACGAAACCTCTGAACTAGGATTTCTAGAGCAGGCAATCTCATCTTCCGAAGAGGCCCCTGAAGCCACATTTGTCGATAGTGACGTTATAGAGCTAAGCGAGGATTCAACATCTACAGAAGTAACGCCTGCATCGGCAGAGGCCGCTGCAGGGGTAGACGTCGGCTCTGACTCACTGAACCTGGACTTGCCCCTAGGTGATATTGATGAAAATCTTAGACTGTTAGCTTTAGGCGCAGACAGTGGCGAACTAATAGACAGCGACAAAGCCAGTGATGAACTCAATCAAGACGGATTAGCGGCTGCAGAGGCTGAAAACGAACTCTTTAGTTTTGATTTTGATACAGACATCGACTTAGGCTTGGAAACCGACGAAGAGGAAGCCGAAGCCGAAACCGTTGATCGCTTGGCGGCAGCCTTGTTTCCAGAAGAACCAGTTGAATCTGACGTAGTTGCGGATGAAGCTTCAGAAGAGGAGACTGTTGATCGCTTGGCAGCAGCGCTATTCCCAGAGGAGTCAGTCGACGTTGACGATGTTTCAGGGTCTGAGGCCTTCGATGATGTACCTACCTTTGACCCAACGACCATTGCTATTCCGGAGCCTCCCTCATCTGAGACAGATATGTCGGCTGCCGGTCAGTTAGTTGATGATTGGCTATTTGCCCGCCCCTCAACTGAGGGTTCCTCGACTGAAGGAGACGATAGTGCTGCGATACCTTCGGAGCTATTGGATAACCTAAGTAGCGATGAATCAGCGATGACCAGGCCCATGGAAGATGGCCAAGAAGCTACGCCTGAGGTAACTGTCGAAACGATATTTGGCGATAGCCTGGCTGATGATGAAAATGATCTGAACGACGAAGGTCCTGCTGACAATACGGTTGCTTCCTTGTTCGATCTATTGCCCGATGAGCAACCCTCAGGCGCTGTTGAAGAGTTCCCAGAGAATGTTCCAGATGATGTATATATTGCGGCCTCAGCGGATGAAGATTTAATCAACCTGGTGGAGTCGGGGGCTGAGCAGCGCCTATTAATCGATTTTGATGATGGCACACTAGTAGAGCAGCTGGATGAGGATCTACAGAAACTGGCAGGGGATAACTTTGCCAATGACTATGGTGTAGAGGAAGATGACTCTCTTGAACCCTTAGATCAAGCAACGTTAGAAACCATTGTTCGGGATCTAAATTTAGAGGATTTAGATTTTGATGCTGACTCCGAGGCTGGTGGCGAAGATGAGCCAGTAGCTTCAATAGATATAGAGGCGTCAGAGCTTTCAGCATCCAGTCTACCTGATGCTGAAAGTGTTGATGAAGCGGCTGCCTCGCTAGTGCAATCACCCAGTGACGAAAGGTCAGAGTTTGACCTATTTGAGGGGTTTGCCACAGATGATGATGTTGACGATCCATCGGCCAACGAGCTAGATGTAGCTGCTATCACCTCATCTACAGCCACAGGTTCTGAAGCTAATTCTCAAGATTTAGATCTCTTGGGGTTAATGGCAGAGCCCATGACCGATGATTTGAGTGATTTTGACGATTTTGATGATGGATTAACTGACTCTCTTGCTGATGAGCTGGGGGGGCTTAGTGAACGCTCTAATGCTTTATCCCAAGAACCGATTACGGATGAGGTGGTTAATCAAATCCTCTCGGATTTGGAAGAGCCTGTCATTCAGCCGGATGACCCCTTAATCGTTCCTACTGTAGATCCCACGGAGCCGCATCTAGATTCAGCTTCGATGCCAGATTTACCTCCGGATTCTTTGGATGATGACGATCCAGAGGCGGTGCCACCGGTTGATGATGACTTTTTACAAGAGGAACAGGAAGCCTTTTGGCAGACTGTGGCTGACGAGGAGCGCCCTCAATCCTTGGCGGCTCAAGTGGCTGGTCCGGAGGTATCGGATGCAGACATAGAAGAAATGTTGGATGAACCTGAGGAAGCGGCTGATGTGACTGATATGCCGTTGGATGCTGCTTCGATATCTTCTGTGGATGATTTAGATGGCTTACTCAGACTAGATGAGGAGTTGCCTCTGCCAAGTCAGGAAATGGTGGAAGAGGAAAGTCTTGATTTAGGTGGCTTAGATGAGCTGTTTGGAGAGTCGGTGCCCGAGTTAGAAGCGCTTGATCAAGCCATGCCGGGGGGCGAAGAGGAGGGGGCGGCGGTTGACCCATTAGCGGCATTGGGTCTAGATGCGGATATATCTCCTGAAACATCCCCTGATGTATCCCCTGAGGGTCTGATACCAGAAGTGCCAGAACTTTTAGATGTGGGCATGACGATTGACTCCATTGCTGCCTCGGCTATTGAGACGTCAGAGGCGGTGGAGATGCCAGAGGCACCCATCACTATTCCTCCCGGGCCAGTGTCTGCAATGGACCTGGAAGGGCATTGGTTCTTGGGACTGGATGTGGGCTCAACCGGTCTGTCTGCGGTGCTCATGAACCGTCAAACTGGTCAGGTTTATCCCATTTATTGGCAGGCCCAAGGCGCTGATCCAGAGGCTAAGCATTTTCGGTTGCCCGCCATGGCGGTTGTGACGGCAGCTCAGGAAACCGTGGCTGTGGGCTATAACGCCTTGGGAGATTTGGAGGGGGTGCTCAATCAATCTGGTGCAGAATTGGTGGGTCTTAATCGTCTCAAGCCATTGCTCAAGGTGGCCGTAGGCCATGGTCAAACTCTTCCTAGTTCTGATCCTTGGTTACGCTGGTCCGATACAGTTGAGTTACCTATGCTGCAGGTTTTACAGGCGATGGTGGCGCTCCTGAAATATGTCGTGGATCAAGGCCAGGCTGTCGGTTTAGAGGATGAGGGTCTCGCGCAGATTTGGCAAGAATTGCAGGGAGTCATCGTTGGTTACCCTACCAATTGGCCGGATACTTACAGCTTTAATCTGCGAGAAGCTGTGTTGGCAGCTGGGTTGATTGACCAACCTGAGCAGATTGTGTTTGTTGAGGATGCGATCGCATCCATTCTTTCTGGTCTGCCGGACCCCAAGGAAATACCCTTAACAGAAACAGTTTCTCTGTCGCGCCAACCTAGCCTGTACAACTGTAAGTGGCAGGAAGGTACCGTGGTCATCAGCGGCGGAGCCGTTATGACCGAATTAGGCTTAGTTAGCCTACCTAAGGATCTGACCAATCTCAACTATGCTGATTTTGCTCTGCGCGGCTTTGCCTATGCAGGGGATGCCCTGGACCAGGATATTGTCTGTCAGCTTCTATTGCCAGAAGAGCGTTGGCAACCTTTGTCTGAAGCAGATGCAACCATTGCCTGGGATTGGCAGGGCCATCTGGCAGAGGATGCGGACTGGCAGCAGTTCGACAATCTAACGCTACCGGCGGTGGGGCATGTTGATTGGGCCCAGCGCTATAGCTTACAGCAGCGTTTGTTAGGCTCCAGTTTAGGGCAGAGTTTGCTAGCGGCGGCACGTCATCTCAAGCTGACCCTACAGCAGCAAAACCAAATGCAAATAACCCTGGCTGGGAAGCACTGGTTAATTAAACGCCGTCATCTTGAGAACCTCATCTTTTTGCCTTACATTCAGCGCATTAATCGCTATTTGAATGTTTTATTGAGTCATCACAGTGTTGATAGCCAAGGCATTAAACAGGTGATTTGCACTGGTGGTTCAGCATCTTTGCCAGCCATTGCCCGTTGGCTGCGACAAAAATTCCCCAATGCCACGATCATTCAAGATACCTATGCCAGTGAGCTCCCCCATAGCTGTAGCCGTGTTGCCTATGGCTTGGTGAACCTGGCTCGCTATCCCCAGGTGCTCAATGTCACGCGCCAGCAGTACAGCGATTACTTTTTGCTCATGGAATTGCTACGGGTCTTTCCACAGCAGCCGTTGCCTGTCGGAGCCATTATGCATTTGCTAGAACAGCGCGGTATCAATACCCAAGCCTGTCACTTGCATATCTTGGCCCTGTTAGAAGGCCACTTGCCTCCTGGGTTGGTGCCGACAGCGGCAGATCGAGGGTTGATTTGCGATCGCACCGCTGATTTACCTACCTATCGTGCCCTGCTACAAACTCCGCTGTTTAGTAAAACTGTTACTGAGTCAGGTGGGCAGATGTACATTCCTAATGAAGCGCAAGCTGAACAGCTGCGTGCTTACGTCAATCGCTTACTGGTTAATAAGGTACAAACCCTTGACGAGCCGTTGATTGCTCATCTTGAGGTCTTGGCTTAAACCGTCCCTGATCGCAACAACAGACGGTAAGAACAGCAATCATTGAGCTGATTAAATACCCTCTTCCAGCTATGGCAAGCAGCTATGACGGGTGTAATAGTTTGTGCAAGGTAATGATTTTATCTTGCCTATTTCAACTTCTTAAGTAGATAGCCGAAAGTAAACGTCCCTAACACCGCTGGTTTCGACTCCGCTCAACCAGCTAATTTAGAGAAATGAGGGCTGAGCGGAGTCGAAGCCCGGATTAATGGATAGTTTTGTCTATTCACTTAGATAAAAACAAACATCTGGTCTCAAAATCTGTAGAAATGTTTTTTGTGCTTGTAATCCTAATAAAAGAAACGGAGTAATTAGCTAATTACTCCGTTTCTTTTGCTAAATATTTTGCAAACCTTTAAATAGGTGTATGCGGTCGGATACGAATAACACTGAATAGATGCCTAGATTCTAATTTGAACCTATGCTCAATGCTTAATCCTCATCCTCATCATTTTCATCCTTATTATCACCCAACTGAATCAAGTGGATATGCTTATAACCCAGCTTGATTTCAAACTCGTCCCCTGGCTTTAACCCCATTTCTTGGGTGTAAGTAGAACCAATAACAATTTGACCATTTTTGTGTACACTCACTCGATAAGTCGGTTCACGTCCGCGACCATCCTTAGTACTTTCTGGTCCTAGAGGAATCCCTCTAGCAGCTAGTAAAGCATCATAAAAATCAGTCAGATTTACCCTGACTTGATTGTCCTTAGTAATGCTGTAATACCCGCACTCCTTAGCTTTCTCTCGCTTTGGTAGATGGGTGATTTCCTTCATTTTCTGAAGCAGCGCTTTCCCTGTCAGTGGCGTGGTTTTAGTATCAGCCATCGGATTTGAAGAATTAATGGTTAGATCTAGAAAGAGGCGATGTAGGCGAATTAATGGGATTAGAACTAGATAACTCTCAATATTCGAGTTGTGTAGATCTCATTATTAATGAGAGGACCTGATTATAACAGACGTAAAACCTGTTTATCTAGGAGTACTTAAACCCCAAGCTCCATCTAAATTGAAACTCTGAGTTTTCTCTACAAAAAACTACAGTTCTGACTACAGTTGCATCTAATACGCAAACTCTAGTGATATTAACAAATTATTGTCATTGTATATTCTTTGCATCTTACCTCTGATAGGTTCTTGACATGAATTTTTCAACTGTGTTGTTCTAAAACGTATTTATTCTATCTAGAAAAAAACTAGTTTGGCGATGTCTAATTTTGTCTAAAAAGCTTTAATCTAATTTTTGCTAAGAGGTTGATTGGATTTTATTAAAGATATAAACGAAGCCTATCAACTGTAATAATGTGCTAGCTGTTAATAGTTCAGCAACTAATTTCTCTACCCTACAAAGGTAATTGATTTGTAGCTACACTGATGATAGTTACTGGGTGGTATGGAATTGGCGACCATTTCGATAGAATAGTGAAGCTTTTTGACCAATGTTTTCTAGATTTGTAGCATTGGCCTTTTGTTTGTTTTTTATTTTTCTGATTGTGATATGTCTAAACCACTAGAGCCCGATACGTCACAATCGACTCCAGAGACATCCGCCGATGCGCCCGTTTTCGGTTGGACTGCTTATGCTGAACGTGTTAATGGTCGTTTTGCAATGGTGGGGTTTTTGGCCCTATTGTTGCTGGAATTATTTACACGCCAAGATTTTTTTACCTGGATAGGGTTGCCTTAGAGTCTACTGAACCCTCATTTGATATTGCCCCTGTCCAGTTTGGTCATAGGCATTAACAATTATCCGATACTCACCGGTATAGGGTAGTTTTATCTGAATCGCTGCATCGCTGTTGTTTTGTGCCGTGTCGTCATTCTCAGCGATTTTGTTACCCTGCTCGTCAATCAGTAGTAAATATGCATCAAAATCTTGACTTGTGAGGGTAATTGTCACGTCTTGTCCCTGTTGACCATTGAAATAGTATTCATCATAGAGACTGTTGTCCGTCAGCCGATCATCCTGCGTGCTTAAGCTCCCATTCTCGCTCAATAGATAGGTATTGCTATGGCTGGTTCCATTATTTGTCAGATTGCTAATGCTTAACTGATAGTCTCCTTGCTCACTGGCTCCATAAGAATTGGCGAATACAAAATAGGTGCCATTGGCGGGGAGGGTAATATCTAAACGGGCGTTACGACTATTGCCAGCGTCGTCGTTTTCGCCTAAAAATTCTTGATTTGGGCCATAGAGTAACAAATAAGCGTCAACCTGATTGCTACTCATGGCGATACTAATGCGCTGACCGGCTGTGCCCTCAAACGTATGGGCATTGAAGTAGCTATTGTCCGGTAAAAGATTACTGTTGCTATCAAGGCGACCTAGCACTGCCCTGCCGTCAATGGCAATGGGTGATGGCTCTTGCATCGTTCGATTTTGGCGAGATGCAGTTGTGTTAGCCGTGCCATTTCTAACAGCCGCAATGAAGGGGGTGATTTGGGGCGTTGCGATCGCAAAACCAATACCAATACTGCCTGCGTTTTCCCCCGTTGTAAAAATAGATGTATTGACGCCAATGAGTTCGCCGTTGCGATTGAGTAAAGGGCCGCCTGAGTTACCGGGATTAATGGCCGCATCTGTTTGAATTAATCCGCGCTCTGCGTCAATACGGCTGACGATGCCCACCGTAAACGTTCCTTGTAGCCCAAAGGGATTCCCAATTGCAAACGCTTGCTGTCCTACTTGAGCATTGCTATTAGCTAAAGGAATAGTGGGAAATGTTGTATTTTCAACGTCAATTTGAATAGCGGCCAAGTCCAGATTCTCATCAGCATATCCAATTACCCGACCTGGAAACTGACGCCCATCTGCCAGGCTGACAGTAACTTGGCTGGCAGTGCCAACCACATGGGCGTTTGTAAGTACTAAACCGTCTTGGGTGATAATGCTGCCACTGCCAGTACTGTTGCCTGCATCAATAGCCACGACTGCGGGACTAGCTTGTTGATATACGCGGACATTCGTTTCTTCATTAAATCCTTGAGCCTGTGCTGCAGGAATCCCTTGGTGCAAGGTAAACGGTGTGTCTCCAAGAACACTTAGACCAAGGGTGCAGGCTAAAACACCTGAAAAGGATTTCAGAAAAATGGATGTCATTGCTTTTTCAGCAGAAGGGGAAGTTTCCTATAAGATACTCGTAACTATCAAACGATTCCGGTAACCCCAGATAAGATTTCACAAGAGCTTTCCGACCGCTTACGTAAACATTACTAACTAAAAAGGGAGCAACTTATGTTGCTCCCTTTTTAGTTAGTAATAGAAGCTGTTGGGTGTATGACCTTAGGCTAAACCAGTATTAGCTCCAGGCTTACCAGTTGCCAGTTCTACCTTGACAATCTTGCCGCCCATCTTTTGAATTCGCTGCTGCTCGCGAAACCAGCTGTCGTAGGGAACGAGCTTAGTAAAAAAAGTATTCTGTAGCTCGCGCTGGGTGCGAATGCGAGATTGACTCGGCACACAGGCAGTAATCCGAAACATACGCATAGCAGAGATGTCTCCTACTCTTAAACAAAAACTAATTTTTCAAATCAATTGCGAAAGGCCTATTAACTGGAGCAATGTTTATTTTGCTTTAGGTTAATTGGGCTAACTATCAGCTGAGTGAGAGCCAAACTAGCACTGCTTAATGTTGCTAGGTATTCAGTCTCAAACTGCCCATAATAGATAGAACTGTCTATGACTTAGTCCTTAGGATGTTTGTAACAAGAACCCAAATGCTAACCATAGAGTTAAAAATTCGGAAGTCCGATACCAATGACCAGCTGTCATAATCCCTCAGCATAGACAGATTGTGATCAGCTAACACTCGCT
Source organism: Leptolyngbya sp. PCC 7375 (assembly GCF_000316115.1). GTDB lineage: Bacteria > Cyanobacteriota > Cyanobacteriia > Phormidesmidales > Phormidesmidaceae > Leptothoe. The sequence goes on along the minus strand of NZ_JH993797.1, from coordinate 3,342,213 downwards.
TCAGACTTCCGAAATAGCGCTAGATTGGCTTAGCCAATCTAAACCACATGAGCTTGACCTAGCTAAGGCCAGAGCAGATGTAGTCAAAGTAAATACCCATTTCTTTACCAGCGTCAGCGCCAACAAGGCTAGCAGTTACTTCTTTCATAGCCTGAATAGCTTGAACAGTCGCACCTACGGGTACACCTAGAGAGTTGTAAGTCTCCTTCAAACCGTTAAGCACACGCTCATCCAGGATGGAAGGATCACCAGCCAACATAGCGTAGGTGGAATAGCGTAGATAGTAGTCCAAGTCGCGGATGCAAGCAGCATAGCGACGAGTGGTGTACATATTGCCACCAGGACGAGTGATGTCAGAGTACAGTAGAGCCTTTGCTACAGCATCCTTAACGATTTCGGAAGCATTTGCACCGATTGCAGTAGCTGCACGAACACGCAGCTCACCAGTCTGGAAGTAAGCAGCCAGCTTATCCATGGAAGACTGATCAAGGTACTTACCCTGAACGTCCGAAGAATTAATTACAGAAGTAATCGCGTCTTGCATGATTTGAATTCCTTAGTGAAATTTGACGATGTGGCTAAATAGCGTAATGGGAAAACCGAGTCGCTTAACCCAACATCGCGCCAACAACGTAATCGAAGTAAGAAGCGGCTTCAGCAGCATCATCACCAGATAGCAGAGAAGATGAAACACCCTTCATAAAGCGAACTGAATCAGCTACAGCAGGAATGGATGTCCCTAGGGAGTTGTACATCTCCTTAGCACCTACTAGACCAATTTCCTCAATGGGAGTCACATCACCAGCAACAATACCGTAGGTGATAAGACGTAGATAGTAGTCCATGTCACGTAGACAAGTTGCGGTCATTTCTTCACCGTAGGCGTTACCACCGGGAGAAACAACGTCAGGACGCTTTTGGAAAAGCTGATCACCAGCCTGCTTGATGATGCGCTCACGGGACTCAGTTAGAACCTGAGCAATGCGGAGACGACGCTCACCAGAAGTAACGAATCCTTTGATTCGATCCAATTCACCAGGGCTAAGGTAACGGGCCTCAGCATCGGCATTCACGATTGATTTCGTGACAATACTCATCTATGGATTCCTCCGAAAGAATATATTCAGGTGAAACTATCACTGTTCACCTTGAAAAAACTGATATCACCTTTAAAAAGGTAACAGCAGTCTCATTTCCACTCTAAATCAAATCAAGCAGGCAACCTATGGGCCGATTCAATGCTTAATTCGACGGTTGAAGCATGCCAAATATCAGCTCAGATTTCGAGAAATCTTTTATCAGCTTAGCTACCTTCCGAGAGTATTTTCCGGTATTCGGCTGACCTTCTTAGGGAGTGCGTAATATTTTGTAATAGTATCCCTCAGAATTGCTCTATGTTATCTAACATCAAGCTATCTAAAACTAATATGACACCCGTCAATAGCCAAGCGTTTAAATCGGCTTAGCTATTGCTGGGTGTTCTTAGACGCTGCTTAATGAGAGCTACTACGCACAAACTAACTAGGTGTCAATAGATGCTGTTGGTGAGACTGAAGGCGCAAAGCTGGGAACTACAACATCATCATTTTGACGAGTGAGCTGCTGATATAAGCGCTCAGTGTTGGGGAAATTAGCTGCTGGCAATGTTGGGAAGCGACGATAGGGGACCGTATCTTCGCCAAAGAATTCAGCATATTCAGGCGTTTCGACCATGGTTTGAATGAAGCCACGGATGCCCTGGGTTGCCAAAATCTGGTTGTATTTCCGAATCTCTATCTGATTTAGAGGAGCACGTCCTAGGAAGTGCTTGGTGCCTAGCTCAATCACTTTAGTGTTGGGATAGGGGGCATAGAACTCTTTCTGATAGAGATCAGAGCAGCCTAGGCCTTCAATAAACTCCTTCATGTTGATCTCGCCGTTGCTCAGCTGACTCTCAAGGGAGGTGAACTCGGTCTTGATGACATAGGGAGAAATGTCACGCTCAAAGACCTGACGGTATGCTGCCTGAGTGATCAGCTTGATATTGGCCTTGTCATACAGACTAGTGAGCTTGAAGACTTTGGACTGAACACGACGTAAATTAACGCCTTGGCCCATGCGCTTGTTAACTTCGATATCGCCTCGAGACGAGCTAACGGCACCCAGTTCAACAAAGCGGGGAACCTGGGGCTTAGATACAGGCTTAATACCAGTAGAATCAACGGTTCCAGTACGGAAGGATCTGAGGGATTGACCCGCTGGAGTCACGTAACGCTCGTAGGGAATGGTGTCATCCCCGAAGACCTCGGTGTACTCCGGGCTATCAATCAGCGTATCCACCAGGGCATAGAATCCTTGCCTAGCACAAATGTCGAAGTACTTGTTGGTTTCTTGACGACCGTAGGTGGGTCGGCCTAACAAACGACGATGAATATACTCAACAGCCTTCATGACATAGAGAGAAGACCAGTAGGTCTTGCGGAAGGCTTCTGATTTTGCGATCGCACGCACAAAGTCGCGCATACAAATGTCACCATTTTCGAGGCGATTCTCAGCGGACTTAAGCTCTTGACCCGCATAAACATCTCGACCAAATACCTGACGATAAGCGGCCCGAATGATTGTTTGGGTGGAGCTTTCAGCGAACTTGATATTGGCCCCATTACCCGCTGGTATCTGGTCTAATTTGAATACCTTAGGTCCTAAGCTCCCTGGAAATTTAGGACGAGCACCAGGATTGCTCACCTGACTGTCAATACCGGCACCCCGACGAATCAGGATACGACGGGTATCTTTGCTGAAGGGAGCAGGGCTGCTGCTGGGATTACGAGTTTCCTTAGGAAAGATCGCACCAAACTGAATTTCTAGCGGGTCGTTACCAGAGCCATAAGGATGCTGATCAGGTAAGGGCTGATCATAGGAGGCAAACGTCGTCAGAAACTCAGGGTTTTTGCGGAAAGGTGCACTGTAGTTCAGCAAGTTTTGCTGAGGTCCCCAGTTGCGACATTCCTGCGCTTCCTGGCCCAAACCCCGGAGATACGGTACCGTCTCTTCCCCAAAGTAGTCGCCGTACTCATCAGAGTCGATCAGAGCGTCTACGAGTTTGGGGAGACCGCCTTCAGAAACGATGGAGAAATATTTCTGAACTTCTTCACGGGAGCCGGGACCACGGCCCAAAATATGACGAAATGCTAATTCTAGAGCACGACTGTTGATGTAAGGCTCAAAGAAGTTCTTGCGGTATAAAGGCGACTTCGCTAGACGACGAATAAACTCTTTCATCGCGATTTCGCCATTTTTAACCTGAGATTCCAGATTAGAAATGTCTAAGGAATAGGCTCGCTTAATATCGCGCTCAAAGACCTGACGATAGGCCGCTTTCACCACTGTGTTTTTTTCAGCAGATGAGAGGCCCGGCTTCATTACGAACTTGGGGCGACGCTCAGCCGCATTGAAATAGATTTGGGGTAGCTGCAGACCTTGAAGATCCTTGGATGGACGCTGACGTAGCTTATTGGAGGGGGCGGGAGCCTTAAATTCATCAATCAACAGATTGAAATAGGAGCGAATCAGCTCTTGGGCTTCGGTGTCCCCTCTGAAGTAGCCAATGCTTGCCGCGCGCATAGTTTGAAGAGCGACCAAGGTAGCTGCGGAAGAACAGGCGTCTTCGATGATTTCCCGCAATCCACGAACGTTAACTGCAATGATATTGGGGTCGCCAGCAACGATGGCATAGGTCAGGTAGCGCAGGAACCAGCTCATGTCTCGTAGGGACTTTTGCATGTTGCTGGGACCGTAGCGACCTACGTTGATGGGGCGAAATCCAGGGGGAATTGGACCAAGGTCGCCAGCACTACTAACCAAGCCCCTTAATCCAGAAAACAGACCACCACTGTCACCCTTTTCAATGTAGGTTTCTGTACCTGAATCGCCTTGAGCTGCCATAGCCATTTCGACAGGCTCAGGTGCAACTCTCTCCAGGTAAGACAGGGGGGAGCCCCCAGTAAAGATACGGTTGGCGGCTTGAGAAACGATCAGCTCGGAATATTGAGTAATAATCTGTGCGATCGCAATACGCTTCCGACCCGACTTAAAAAAGTCAGACAGTTCATCTAACTCACCCCGCTCCATGTAGCGGTCTTGCTGCTCGGCCTGAGTAATCGCGGTAACCGGCAAGGTTTGATAAAGTTGTGGCCGCACTAAGGAGCTTCCACCACTAGCAGTTACAGTCATTCCTTTTCAAAGGCTCCCTTCTAAAATTTGATTGCAATAGGTGATTGCATCAGACCCCTCCCTCAGCGCCGAGCAACTCAAGATCTTAAAAATGATCCAGAGCATTGGTTAATACCATCAGGCAGCGCCATGGGCCTATCGGCTCTTGTGACAGTTCCAGATTAAATCGATTGCGGACACTAAGATGCCTGTCTAAAGACTGTGTAACATCTTGTTATTAGCCCACTGAGTCATCATAAAAGAAGGCGTGTAAGTGGATGAGAAGAAAGATAAGTTTTGTTACTTGAATTTACGAAGCATTTCTCGAAAAGTGGCACCCTTAAAGGGTTAGAGTTTTGAATTTTGCGTGCCTAGGTTTGAACTCTAGGTATTTGCGGTGAGGAAACATGGCTGGGTAGAGCTATGGAGTTTGACACATTCAAAACTCGAAACTGAGAATCCTAAACTATGTCTCCCATGACTTCCGAAAACGAAGCTGCTGTTAGTGCAGCGGTTGCCAAGCTGTATGACACATACCCATTTCCACCCGAACCCCTGATTGATGAACCCCCTCCTGGTTATAACTGGCGATGGTATTGGCCAACGGCTTACAACTTTTGCACCGGTCGATTACCTGAAACTGAGCAGGTCAGGATTCTAGATGCAGGCTGTGGTTCTGGTGTAGGTACTGAATATTTGGTTCACCTAAACCCTCAGGCTCAGGTTACCGGAATTGATCTGAGTGCCGGCACGTTGAAAGTGGCTCGTGAGCGTTGCCAGCGTTCAGGGGCTGATCGAGTAACGTTTCAAAATCTCAGCATCTATGATGTTGACCAGATTGCAGGTCAATTTGATCTGATCAACTGTGTAGGTGTGCTCCACCACATGCCCGATCCGATTAAGGGCATTCAGTCGTTAGCTGCTAAGGTCGCGCCAGGCGGTTTACTGCATATCTTTGTCTATGCAGCGTTAGGGCGATGGGAAATCTCCTTGATGCAAGAAGCGATCGCAATGCTTCAGGGCGAAAACCGTGGCGATTATCGCGATGGCGTATCTGTTGGCCGTCAGCTCTTTGAGGCGTTGCCTGAAAACAACCGCATCGTCAAACGTGACAAAGAGCGCTGGGCCTTAGAAAATCATCAGGACGAATGCTTTGCTGATATGTATGTCCATCCCCAGGAGGTGGACTATACCATCGATACTCTATTTGAATTGATCGATGCCTCTGGATTAGAGTTTGTGGGATTCTCTAACCCCCAATATTGGAGCCTAGAACGTCTGATTGCTAAAGCTCCTGACGTGATGGAACGTGCTCAAAAGTTAGATCGGCGAGCCCAATATCGATTGATTGAGCTGCTTGATCCTGAACTTACCCACTATGAATTTTTCCTGGCTCGTCCCCCCCTCCTTTGCATGGACTGGTCCGATGATCAGCGCCTGCTAGCTGCTTATCCAACTCTGACTCCCTGTCTGTCTGGTTGGCCCAGTCGGTCATTTTTTAATGCCGATTATCAGCTGATTCAAGTCAGTGATAGCGAATATGAATTTTTGCAGGCTTGTGAAGCAAGTGCGGGCAAAAAAGAAACCGTAGCCGATGTGTTGGCAAAATCCCCCTTAGAGCTGTCGGAGGTACGCTCATTACAATCACGACAACTGATTCTGCTAGAACCATCCGAATAGCATCAGGATAGGAACGCTGATACTTGACTCAACTAGTTGAGTCAAGTATCACTTTTGCTAAATATTATTTTTATATATGAGTGGTAAAAAAATGCTTACCTGTGGTACGCCCAGGGGATTCGTATTAAGTATTGTTAGCTTTAAATGATATGATTGAGCTCGGCTTGCAGGAAGGGCTTCGGTCCCTATTGCAAGTTTGCCTAGGCTAGTTTGAGTGATTTCTGTGAATTTGCCAGACGAACCTCTTAGAGACTCATCTATGGATGAAAATGATGGTGCAACGGATGTTAATTCCGAAGCCTTGGTGACTGGAGAGGTTTCTCCAGAGCCACACTCTTCTATGGAAGAGTACTACCAACTTCAAAACGAGTTGTTTTTGTGGACACTCTTGCTGATGTTGGTAACCTTCATTTCGGTTTCGATGGCCTACTCCCTCAACACAGCCCTAAATTACTTAATTGGGGCATGTTCGGGCGTGGTTTACTTGAAATTACTGGCTAAAAGCGTTGAGAAACTTGGTAGAGAAAAATCTAAAGTGGGCAAGAATCAGCTTGCTCTTTTTATTGGGTTAATAGTAGTTGCATCCCAGGTGGATCAATTGCAAATCGTCCCAATTTTTTTAGGTTTCCTAACCTACAAAGCTGCCCTCATCGCATACATGCTCAAGTCATTATCAACGACCTAAACAGTCTGTGATTTTGCCCTGGCTGAATTAGCCGCTAATCATTTGGCCTACTGTCTTTTTGGTCAACCTAACCTGAATTAAGATGCTAAGTTTGCTGCACTTTGATGTGTTGCCGTTAGCGGAGCTAGAGGTAGGTCATCACTTCTATTGGCATCTGGGAGGACTTAAACTCCATGGCCAGGTCTTTTTGACCTCTTGGTTTGTGATTGGACTGCTTCTTATAGCTTCTGTTCTGGCTACCCGAAATATGCAAAGGGTGCCTCAGGGTATGCAGAACCTGATGGAGTATGTCTTTGAGTTTGTCAGAGACATTGCGAAGAATCAGCTCGGCGAAAAGGAATATCGTCCTTGGCTGCCGTTTGTAGGCACATTGTTTCTGTTTATCTTTGTGTCTAATTGGTCGGGGGCACTTCTCCCTTGGCATGTAATTGAAATTCCTGAAGGCGAGCTTGCTGCTCCAACCGGTGATATCAATACAACGGTTGCTCTGGCTTTACTGACGTCCTTAGCATATTTTTATGCAGGATTTAAAAAGCGAGGTTTAGGATATTTCGCGAAATACATTGAGCCAACTCCAATTTTGCTACCGATCGCAATTCTTGAAGACTTCACCAAGCCACTTTCACTGAGCTTCCGTCTCTTTGGAAATATCTTGGCAGATGAACTTGTAGTTGCCGTTCTGGTGCTGTTGGTCCCTTTGTTTGTCCCCCTGCCCGTTATGATGTTGGGGCTGTTTACTAGTGCCATCCAGGCATTGGTGTTTGCTACTTTGGCGGCAGCCTATATTCACGAGGCTTTGGAAGGGCATGGTGACGAAGGTCACGAGGAGCATGCTTAGCCCCTATTGCTAGAGCGCTTCTAACCTGCAAGTGGCTTTGTTTACTTGCTTTTACTGACTCTCAGTCTTGTTTGTTTCGTATATACCGAAAAGGAAATACATTATGGATCCGTTAGTTGCTTCTGCTTCAGTTATCGCCGCTTCTCTAGCAGTTGGCCTGGCCGCAATTGGCCCTGGTATTGGTCAGGGTAATGCTTCTGGTAAAGCTGTTGAAGGTATTGCTCGTCAGCCCGAAGCAGAAGGTAAAATTCGCGGTACTTTGCTGCTGACTCTTGCATTTATGGAGTCTCTTACCATCTACGGTCTGGTTATTTCTCTGGTACTTCTGTTTGCAAACCCCCTTGCTTAAAGAAGGTTGGCTTTAGGGGCGTTATCTGTGTTCATGGTCCGCATAGGGATTGAACCCTTTGCAGGTAACGCCCTAGTAACTACATTGTGTTGGATTACACCTGAGTTGGGCCAATAACTATTTGTTTCTTCAACTTTTTTGAATGTTGATGGGTTCTCAGGTTTAGGGAAATCGAAAAATGTTTGATTTTGACGCAACGCTGCCTTTGATGGCTTTGCAATTTGTGTTACTCACGTTTCTTCTGAACGCAGTTTTTTTCAAGCCGATTTCAAAGACGCTTGATGATCGTGATGGCTATATTCGGACTAGTAAGTCCTCTGCTGCAGAGTATTTAGAGGCCGCTGAAAAGCTGGCTAAGCAATACGATCAGGAGTTGGCCGACAGTCGGAGACAGGCTCAGCAGTTAATTGCTCAGGCCCAGGCAGAAGCAAAAGAGACTGTTGATAAACAGATCGCTCAGGCTCAGGCAGATGCGCAGCAGCAGCGTGAGCAGGTTCAGAGGGAGCTGGATCAGCAGAAACAGGAGGCTTTGCAGGCTCTTGAGGGGCAAGTTGATTCTCTGAGTCAACAGATTTTAGGCAAGCTTTTGGGTGCTTCGGTTGCTTAGGCTAAATTATTTTGTCCTTCTGACTCGCTTGAGTTTGAGAAGCTGCATTTATAAAGGGATTATTGGCGCGCAGTGATAGCTATGGTTGAAAATTTTTGGCTACTGGCGACAGAAGAGAGTGGGTTTGGTCTAAATTTCGATATTTTAGAAACCAACCTTGTTAATCTTTCTATTCTGGTTGCCCTAATTGTTTACTTCGGACGAAGCTTTTTAGGCTCCATCATGGCTGAGCGTCGCTCCAGCATTGAGGCGGCCATTCAAGATGCTGAAAAACGGTTGAAGGAAGCTTCTAAGGCGCTGGGTGAGCAGCAGAAAAATTTGGCCGAGGCTCAGGCAACGGCTGTTCAGATTAAATCTGATGGTGAGGCCGCCGCTAAGGTAGCCAAAGATAATATCCTAGCTCAGGCGTCCAAGGATGTTCAGCGAATGAAGGATGAGGCTGCTCGAGACCTTTCTTCCCAAAGGGATCGTGTGGTGCTTGAGTTGCGTCAGCGCATCTCGGCCCTTGCTGTTGAGAAGGTGGAGTCGCAATTACGCTCCCAGGTGGATGACGGGCTTCAGCAAAGGCTAATTGATCAGAGTATTGGTCTTTTGGGGGGTAGCTTGTGAAAGATAGTGTAGTTATTGAGGGCTTGGTTGCTCCTTACGCTCAGGCATTGTTGTCTGTTGCACAAGACGGTAATTTGGTTGATCGCTTTAGTCAGGAATCTTATGCGTTGACTGAGTTGTTGTCGGCATCTTCTGAACTAAGCCAGCTACTTGAGAATCCGATTATCAATCCTGATATTAAAAAGAATGTTTTGCGCCAAGTGGCATCAGAGCAACTGCATCCGACGATGCTGAACTTTATTATGTTGCTGGTTGATCGGGGACGCATCGCATTTTTAGGACGTATTTGTGAGCGATATCAAGAATTAGTGCGGGAAATTAATCAGACTGTTCTAGCTGAAGCTACCTCTGCTGTTGAACTCTCTGATTCCCAGAAAGATTCGATTCGCCAGAAGGTGATTGCGATGACCGGTGCTCGTTCTGTCGAGCTTAAGACAGCTCTGGATCCAGAACTGTTAGGGGGTGTGATTATCAAGGTTGGTTCCCAGGTGATAGATGCCAGTTTGCGGGGTCAGCTGCGGCGTATCAGCATTCAGTTGAGTAGCGCTTCTTCTCGCTAGGGTGTTTGGCACTTGAGCGTTTATCAAGTGTTAGAGTTCGATCTGGTTGAGAATGCTTGTTTTTAGCAGCAATCTTATATCGAACATTGTTTAGATGATTTTTTGTTGATATCTGAGTTAGTAGAGCAACTCCAATGGTAAGCATCAGACCTGACGAAATCAGTAGCATTATTAAGCAGCAGATTGAGCAGTATGACCAGGATGTCAAGGTATCCAATGTCGGTACTGTGCTGCAGGTAGGTGACGGTATTGCCCGCATTTACGGCCTAGACCAAGCGATGGCGAGTGAGCTGCTTGAGTTTGAGGATGGCACTGTCGGTATTGCCCTTAATCTTGAAGAGGACAACGTTGGTGCGGTTTTGATGGGTGACGGTCGCAAACTAAGTGAAGGCAGCACTGTTAAGTCAACTGGCAAGATTGCTGAGGTCCCAGTGGGTGATGCGATGCTAGGTCGCGTAGTGGATGCCCTGGCCCGTCCTATTGATGGTAAGGGTGATATCGCTACCACGGATAGCCGTCTGTTGGAGGCACCTGCACCTGGCATCATTGCGCGGAAGTCGGTTTATGAGCCTATGCAAACCGGTATTACCGCAATTGACGCCATGATTCCTGTGGGGCGTGGTCAGCGCGAGCTGATTATTGGTGACCGTCAGACTGGTAAGACTGCGATCGCAATCGACACCATCCTTAACCAGGCGGACCAGGACGTTATTTGTATCTACGTTGCCATTGGCCAGAAGGCAGCTTCTGTCGCCCAGGTAGTTGGCGTGCTCGAAGAGCGTGGCGCTATGGACTACACCATCGTTGTAGCCGCTAACGCCAACGAGCCTGCTCCTCTGCAGTTCTTAGCTCCCTACACTGGAGCAGCTTTAGCTGAGTACTTTATGTACCAGGGTAAAGCGACATTGATTATCTACGATGACCTGACTAAGCAAGCCCAGGCCTATCGCCAAATGTCCTTGCTACTACGTCGTCCACCCGGTCGTGAGGCCTATCCTGGAGACGTATTCTTTATCCACTCTCGTCTGCTAGAGCGTGCGGCTAAGCTCAGCCCTGAGCTAGGCGAAGGTAGCATGACGGCCCTGCCCATCATCGAAACCCAGGCAGGTGACGTTTCCGCCTACATTCCTACTAACGTAATTTCCATTACCGACGGTCAGATTTTCTTGTCCTCTGACCTGTTCAACTCGGGTCTACGTCCTGCTATTAACGCAGGTATTTCAGTATCCCGAGTCGGGGGTGCGGCCCAGACTAAGGTAATGAAGAAAGTGGCCGGTAAGCTCAAGCTTGAGCTAGCTCAGTTTGATGAGCTACAGGCCTTTGCCCAGTTTGCGTCTGACTTAGATGCAGCTACCCAAGCTCAGCTAGCCCGTGGTGTACGTCTAAGAGAACTTCTAAAACAGTCTCAATACGCTCCTCGGACCTTGCACGAGCAGGTAACCGTCGTCTATGGCGGCATTAATGGTCTGTTTGATGATGTACCAGTGGAGAAGGTTGCTCCTTTAGTTGCTGAGCTATGCAACTATATCAACACCAGCAAGCCTGAGTTGGTTAAGGAAATCAACGAAGGCAAGAAACTAACTGACAAGGTTAAGGAATTGGCAAGTGAAGCGATTGCTGAGTGCAAGCAGTCCTTCATGGCAGCATAGGAGGAGATTGGCCTGTCCCTAGTTGACTGATTCATTCAACTAGGGACATTAGGCTGAGAACAACGTATATGCCTAATCTCAAACTGATTCGTGACCGGATTAAGTCGGTCAAAAACACTCGTAAAATTACCGAAGCGATGCGCCTAGTGGCAGCCGCTAAGGTGCGTCGTGCCCAGGAACAGGTTGAAGCAACCCGTCCTTTTGCCGATCGCTTAGCTCAGGTATTTTACGGCCTTCAGACTCGATTAAAGTTTGAAGACGCTAACTTGCCCCTGTTGCAAATTAGAGACGTTCGCAATGTCGGTTTGGTTGTTGTGTCTGCCGATCGTGGTCTTTGCGGTGGCTACAATGCCAATATTATTCGTCGTGCTGAGACCCGTGCCAAGGAACTCAAGGCTGCAGGTATTGGCTATCAGATGGTGTTGATTGGTCGTAAGGCGATTCAGTATTTTCAGAATCGTGATTACCCTATTGATTCAACTTTCGATAGCCTGGAGCAGATTCCGACAGCTGAAGAGGCCTCTAGTATTGCTGATAAGGCGTTATCTCTGTTCTTATCTGAAGAGGTAGACCGAGTAGAGCTGATTTATACAAGGTTTGTATCCTTGGTTAGCTCTCGTCCTGTCACTCAGACGTTATTGCCTCTGGACCCCGAAGGTCTGGATAAGGAAGATGAGATCTTTCGCCTAACGACTCGCGGTGGACAGTTTAAGGTAGAGCGTGAAGCGGTTGAGACCCAGCAAGTGCAGTTACCCCAAGATATGATCTTTGAACAGGATCCGGTTCAAATCTTGGATGCACTGTTACCGCTGTATCTGAATAACCAGATCTTGCGAGCTCTGCAAGAGTCCGCAGCGAGTGAGCTTGCGGCTCGAATGACGGCGATGAACAACGCCAGTGACAATGCTAGTGAGTTAGTTAAGACGTTAACTCTTGACTATAACAAAGCTCGTCAGGCGGCCATTACCCAAGAGATCCTTGAGGTGGTTGGGGGTGCTGCTGCTTTAGGATAAGCAGTCATCCAATTGAGTTGCTCTCAGATTTAACCCCATATGTACTGGCAGTGCTGCGCACTGCCTTTTTTTTGCTTGGTAGGCTCGTTCCATGGAACGCCCCTGCCTCTATATTCAAGATTTAAGGAACCCTGTACATTTTTTAGAAAAAGGCTATATCCTGTAAACCAATCGTCTCGGACAGAGCCCATGGTCAACGAAGTATCTCAGTGGCTAGCGGAGATTCAGACATTACAACAGCAATTGAACGTTCTAGATCAAGAACGCGATCAGGCCTATGCTAGTGCAGCTAACTGGCGGCGGTTGTATGAGTCAGAATCCGAGCAGCGTCGTAACGATGCTGAGAGAAGTCAAACGCGGATTCGGGTATTGGCCAATGAATTAGAAAATTTAAAACAGTCACCTGCTGACGGTGAAGTCTCTCGTGATTTGCAAAAGGCTTTGGCCCAGGTTGAACAGCTGGAGTCGGTAGATGAGTTGAGATCGCAGTTAACTCAGGCTCTGACCCGATGTGCTCAGCTTTCCAGTGCCCTTAAAGCTGAGCAGGTAGCCCACGAAGAAACTCGCCAAAGCTTGACCACAGCCCTTGGAGATACCATTGACTTGTTAGCTAAAGATCAAACGTCCCAGAGCGATGAATCTTTAGATTCTACAGAATAGTTCAAAACGTATTAAACTGTCGTTCATCTGTTCAAAACAGAATATTGACTCTATGTCCCTACAGAGTCAACCTCAAAAGAATTTAGTCATACCGTAGTTCAATGTTGTCTTTGTGGGATTCTTGCTGAATTCTGGTCCTGTCCTCCTCGACAACCACCAGTTTAATGATCCCTCTGGCAGGTGCAGGCGTATTTGGCCTAGCTCAGATTTATCCCTTTACCCCGGGTGCTAATATCGGTCCTGCATAACAGCCTGCTAGCAGCCACAGCCGTGTCTGGAGCCGCCCTAGAAAGCCCATTAGCGATATTACAACATCCCTGATGGGCAATAGATAGTGCTGAGAGGGGGCTATTTGCGAGGGGCCTTATGCAGTGGGCGCGGTCAGTCAGATTAGCCGATAGTGTGCTTAAAGGCACAGTCATGAATACCGGTGGATGTTATTGGGGTCAGTGTGCAGTTGTGGTCAACCCACACTAAAGCCTGGATGACCATAATATTTCTTGGGTGTGGAATTTTTAGCTTCATAGTTTCCAAAGCCTATAACCCTTTGTGTAAAAGGATACTCAGGCTTTTACTGGGTGACTTAAGATCTAGCCAATTCGTTATGCATAGGAAATATCAAGGGATAGATTAAATATTGGTATCTTTTGATTAAGTTATGGTGGGAACTTTTGGGTTAAAATTCCGATGCTACTTCGCTGAGTAGTTCTTACTAGCGACATAATTATGAAAACTGTTTCTAAAACCAAGGCGATTTCTGAGTCTGTGCCGAGTAAAAGCGCTTCTACCCGCGAGACTCAGCCAGCGTCTGACGATAAAAAAATCTACCTCGCTGCATTAAAATCTTACCCGTATCAGCCGGACATTCAGGTTGAGATCTTGCACTTGCAAGCCGAGGCAGATGCTTTGCTGTTGCAACTCAAAGCTATGGGTTGCCAGTAGTTCTATCGAATATAACCATCGTTGATTTGAGGCGGTGCTCAGGGCTAATGCTTGGGTAAATAGCTGTTCATTAGGGCCATCGTGTTAAGGCATATTGCTTAGACGATGGGTGCTGTGTTAAGAAAAGCAGCGCATTCGATTCGGACCTCGTCGAAAACGCATACGTTAGGGAAATGTTGAACCATCCGTATGCATTTCATGAGCTACCAGAGCTATCCTTTGTCAACTTTCAACCCACCGCCTGACAACTCGCTGCGTACACTAAACTATCATGACACCTACAAATGCCCGGTTTGTGGTCATGGTGAGTTGTCAGAGCTGACATTGACAGAAGCATTTGCCTGTAACTTTTGTCGACATATTTTTTCGGCTAACTTAGAAGCTCAGTCTGTTCAAATGGTGGACAACGTTCAGCCTATGGTTTGGTTTTGGACGGGGGAGCGATGGCGTCATAACCGTCACTCTGATGGCCATGTGACAGCTGTTGTCTGGAGTTTTGCCCTGGCTATTGCCTGTTTGCCCGCCTTGCTGATAATGGTGTCGAACTATATGTTTCCACCAATTGATGGTGCTGGGCTGAATCAGTTTTCTATTGTTTGGACGGTAATTACCCTGTTGGCTCATGCCACTATTGTGCTGTGGCTAATTGCTGAACATTATCAGTGGCCCTGGTATGTGACAGCAAAAATTAAGTTAAGTCGCTGATAGGAGATTAACTACAAATCAAACATTCGTTTCAAACGCTTTCTAGCCCAGATTACGGGATTAGCATCGTCCTCGCTGGAGTCAACTAAGTTGAGCGATCGCATTTCACGTTGGCGTTTTGCAAGTTCGTCTCGATGGTGCGCCATGGCTTGCACCACTTGGTTGGAGAGGTCGGGATACCGCCGCAGTAAATCAGAGAAACTAGGCTGATTAATGACGAATAGCAGGGCGTCTTCAGAAACTCGCGCCATGGCAGTGCGGGGTACCCCCAACAGCAATGCAACTTCACCAAAAAATTGTCCTGGTCCAAGGGTGGCGAGATGGCGGTTGAGTTTTTCAGCTAAGATATCGACTTTGCCCTCCAGCAAAATGTAAAACGAATTTCCGGAATCTCCTTCATGGAACAGGGTGGTACCGGCATGGCTGCGCTGACGATGGCCAATCTCAATGAGTTGTCGAATTTCTAGGTCGTTAAAGTTAGCAAAGTAGCTCACCTGGCGCAGCATGTCTTTTAGGGTGATGGGGGTGGGTGAGACAACAGGGCGATGTTCTAGGGCAATTTGTCGATTAAAGAAGGGCGGCTTGCTATCCCCATTGTTTTGAGGGGCTAAGTTGCGAATCCATACATCTCGCTGGGGGAAGGCAATTTCAACATTGTGCTGACGTAAATTGTATTCAATGGTGAAATGAAGCGAGCTTTGCACGTTGAATCGCTTATTCACATCCACCCAAACCCATAACTCAAATTCGAGGGCATCTTCGCCAAAGGATAGAAACATGGCTTTGGGCATCGGCTTACTGCACACTGCCGGTTCCATGTGGGCGGATTTTAGCAACAGCTCAGTCACCAAGATAGGATCGCTGTCGTAGGACACCCCTACTGGAATTTTGAGACGGGCAATGGAGGTGTTGTAGCTCCAATTTAGAACTCGATTTTTGATCAGCTGGTTATTGGGAATGACGACATCGCCATCATCGAGGGTGCGAATAATGGTGGATCGAAGATTGACTTCAATAATGCGACCCACTAAACCTTGAAAGCGGTGGTCATCTAGTTCAATTAGATCATTGACCTTTAGGGTGCGCTCAAACAGCATGATCAGACCGCTGATAAAGTCATCCGCAATATGCTGTAGACCAAAACCAATACCAACGCCTAAGCCGCCCAGAATAATGCCCAGGGAGCTTAAGTTGATGCCCGTGTATTGAATGGCGATGAAAATGGCGATGACACCGACTGCATAGCTCACTAAGGTGGCGATTGCCTCGCGGTTATTGGCGTCAATGCCTGCTAATAGATGCCGTTTGAGGACACGTTTGACTAACCCAATGGTGAAGAAAATCACGGTTAGCCAAATGCAGAGGCTGACGATTAGCTTGGGTGTGATGGAGGTGTTGCCTAACACCACTAGCTTGGTGTTGAACAGTTGGCTAAGCCGCTGAAGAAAATCTGAAAATAAATCCATGGGGCAGAGATCAATGGCTCATTCGTCTGTATCAACTTGAAATGCGAGGGCAGTTGAGATCGCATCTACTACTCTGCCCACTTCAGTGATCTCCATGTTCAACCCTGGTATTTTCTGGCCTTTAGGGACTAATGCTCGTTTAAATCCTAGTTTGGCGGCTTCTTTGAGGCGTAATTCCATTTGGGAAACGGGGCGTACTTGACCGCCAAGACCCACTTCTCCAATTAGGACTAACTCAGGATCGACGATGCGATCGCGAAAACTAGCAGCAACGGCAATGGCAATTCCCAAATCTGCCGCCGGTTCTCCGACACTCAACCCACCTGACGAAGCCACATAGGCATCCAGCTTAGACAGTGGAATCCCCACCCGTTTCTCTAGCACGGCCAGAATCTGTAGCAAGCGATTGTATTCAATCCCGGTGGTCGAACGCCGGGGTGAGCTATAGCTGGTAGGGCTTACCAGGGACTGAAGCTCCACCACTAGGGGGCGTGAACCTTCACAGGCCACAATTGTGGAAATTCCTGGCACTTGTTCATCTCGATTTCCCATGAATAGGGCAGATGGGTTGGGAACTTCCTCTAACCCCTGGGAGACCATTTCAAAGACCCCCAGCTCATGGGTAGCCCCAAAGCGGTTTTTGACCGACCGCAGCAGTCGATGGCTGGCAAACCGATCGCCTTCAAAGTACAACACTGTGTCTACCAGGTGCTCTAGCACCTTAGGGCCAGCAATTGCCCCTTCTTTGGTGACATGACCGACGATAAACAGCGTGATATTTTCTCGTTTGGCCAGCTGCATCAGCGCCGAAGTACATTCCCGTACCTGGGATACTGACCCCGGTGCAGAGGTGAGTTGGTTGTAGAACAATGCCTGAATACTATCGATGACGGCAACCCGAGGCCGTAGGGATTCCAGTTCTGAAAGGATGGTGTCCAAATCGGTTTCTGGCAGGAGATATAGCAATTCTGGGGAATTTTGAGTTGTCGGCTGGACACGGCCCACTTTATCCGATGTTTTTCCCTGGTTGACCGCGATGCCGAGGCGTTGCGATCGCAACTTCACCTGCTGCCCCGATTCCTCAGCACATACATATAAGACCGCCGTCCGCGCTGACAATTGATTGGCAGTTTGCAATAACAGTGTCGATTTACCGATGCCAGGGTCGCCGCCCACCAGTACCAAAGAACCCGGCACAATGCCGCCCCCTAACACCCGGTCAAGCTCGCCATAGCCAGAGGTAATACGCGTTTGAGGGTGATCGGCAATTTGGTTAAACGTTTTAGAGAGACGAGGTTTAGTCTCTCCTCGTTTGCTGGTGGTACTGCGATGCCCTGGACGGCTTTTGATAGATTCAGGCTCTACTACCTGTTCCACCAGGGAATTCCAGCTGCCACACACGGCACATTTGCCAAAATGCTGCCGCGATTCTGCGCCGCATTCATTGCATACGTAAATCGAGCGAGTTTTAGCCATGCCTGGTATTAAAACAAATGAACTACAGGTCTATGGTAAACACTGATAGGGGCTCACAACCCCATAGGTTCAAAACCCAATAAAATATTCCGGTGCATGCCGATTTGAGTTGTTGCCTTTAACGCGAATCCCAGTTAAGACGTTTGTCCTGATCAGGCATGGACCCAGACCCAGGGTATAGATGCTCAAAGACGGACGAACAACTTTAAGTAAATCTGTGCAAAACTTGTTAACGAAAAAATCGCCGATAATATACTCTACAAATTTTGACTGTTGGAGAACAACCTTAAGAAACGTTGAAAACCTCAGCAACAAAAGGTGATGGCTTGAAAAACGCAATACAATGTTAGGTATCTTAAATAAGCTCTAATTAAAGCTTTAATCAGGAGTCCTTCAATTGCTGATGGGGTTTCAATCTTTTTGAGACACCTAGCAGTTGATGAATTTGTCGGTTTTTCAAGGGTTTGAGGCATATGCTCTGCCCTTCAACGGTCGAAGTCTTCTGCCGTCGCCGTTATGTAGGAGTTCAAGAAACTTTGGAAAGCGTAAAAGAGAAAATCTTGGTTGTCGATGACGAAGCCAGTATTCGTCGTATCCTGGAAACCCGCCTTTCGATGATTGGCTACGATGTCGTAACTGCGGCGGATGGCGAAGAAGCGTTAGACACTTTCCGGCACGAAATTCCTGATCTAGTTGTTCTTGATGTGATGATGCCCAAGCTCGATGGCTATGGCGTTTGTCAAGAGTTACGCAAGGAATCTGACATCCCAATCATCATGTTGACGGCACTGGGGGATGTGGCGGATCGTATTACTGGCTTAGAATTGGGCGCTGATGACTATGTGGTGAAACCTTTCTCCCCCAAAGAGTTGGAAGCTAGAATCCGTTCTGTATTGCGCCGGGTTGAGAAAACTGGTACCTCTGGTATCCCCAGTTCTGGTGTGATCACCATCAACAATATTCGAATTGATACCAATAAGCGTCAGGTATACAAAGGTGATGAGCGTATCCGGCTAACGGGTATGGAGTTTAGTTTGCTGGAACTCCTGGTTAGTCGTTCTGGTGAGCCCTTTTCTCGCTCTGAGATTTTGCAGGAAGTTTGGGGATATACGCCTGAGCGTCATGTGGATACCCGTGTGGTGGATGTCCATATCTCCAGATTGCGGGCGAAGTTGGAAGATGACCCCAGCAATCCTGAGTTGATTTTGACAGCACGGGGAACGGGGTATCTTTTCCAGCGAATTGTTGAGCCTGGCGAAGAGTAGTCTCCATCAGGTCAGCTAATTGGCTGAAACGATTTGTGTCTCTGGGTATGTATCTGTATATGGGGTTAATGCCCGAATATTTGGAAGCTTGGGGTTGAGCTTTTGTCAGAAAACCGTAGTTGTAGATTTTCACTCGGTTTCAGTCTGATAGAATTTCTTAAAGTTTCTATAGATTCAATTCGATGGGCTTAACTCAAGCGCGGATCGCAGTTGATGCAATGGGGGGCGATTATGCACCTGCCGAAATCGTTGCTGGAGCTATTAGGGCAAAGGAAGAGCTAGATGTTGAAATCTTGCTTGTCGGTAATCCTGACCAAATTAGGGCTTCTGTGGCTAACCCCGACAGCTTAAGTCGGATTGAGGTTGTGCCATCTGAGGGCACGATTGAGATGCATGAGGAGCCACTTAGCGCTCTACGCAAAAAGCGCAATGCATCGATCAATGTCGCCATGGATATGGTGAAGAAAGGTCGTGCTGATGCTGTTGTGTCAGCAGGCCATTCTGGGGCAGCTATGGCAGCTGCCCTTTTGCGTCTAGGTCGGATTAAGGGGATTGACAGACCTGCTATTGGTGCAGTCTTTCCCACGGTGGTGGCTGGCAAGCCGGTTTTAATTTTGGATGTGGGTGCCAATGTTGACTGTCGACCCAAATTTTTAGAGCAATTTGCTCTTATGGGTAGTGTTTACTCTGAGTATGCCTTTGGGGCGAAAAACCCTCGGGTTGGTTTGCTCAATATTGGTGAGGAGCCCAGTAAGGGCAACGATGTTGCTGTGCAAGTGCATCAGGCCCTGCTCGATTCAACGGCTATCAATTTTGTGGGCAATGCCGAAGGGCGAGACGTCCTGTCAGGCAATTTTGATGTGATTGTCTGCGATGGTTTTGTTGGCAATGTATTACTGAAATTTGCTGAGGCCGTTGGTGAGGTTGCTGTCAATATTCTCCGAGAGGAACTACCACGCGGTATTTTAGGAAAGCTGGGAGTGCTGATTCTCAAAGGCAATCTCAAGCGTATTAAACAACGTCTCGATCACGCTGAGCATGGTGGTGCTTTGTTGTTAGGGGTTAACGGTGTGGCTGTAATTAGTCATGGTAGCTCTAACGCACCTTCCATATTTAATGCTATTCGTCTGTCTAAAGAGGCTGTCGATAACGGTGTGATTGGGCATATCCAGGGGCAGTACCAAAAGGTTGCTGCATCAGTGACCAACGGAGACTAGAAACTAATGATAAAAGGTGAGGCCGGTGTGGCCTTTATTGGCAGCGGTAGTGCTCAGGTTGAGACAGTGCTGAGTAACGATATGCTCAGTCAAATGGTTGAAACCTCTGATGAGTGGATTTCTACCCGCACAGGCATTCGCCAGCGTCATCTGGCTAGCATGAACGAGTCGCTGGCTGAGTTGGCTGCTCAAGCTGCTCAAGCTGCGATCGCAGCCGCTAATCTTGCCCCTGACGACATTGATTTAATCATCCTGGCCACCTCCACCCCTGACGATTTGTTTGGTACTGCCTGTCAGGTACAGGCAGCCATTGGAGCAAATCGTGCCGTTGCCTTTGACCTGACGGCAGCTTGTTCAGGGTTTGTGTTTGGTATCGTCACCGCAGCTCAGTTTATTCGCACCGGTACTTACCAAAATGTTGTGGTTATTGGTGCTGACTTGTTGAGCCGTTGGGTTGACTGGCAAGATCGGACTACCTGTGTACTGTTTGGCGATGGGGCCGGAGCCGTTGTGATGCAGGCGTGTGATCGCGACCGTTTACTGGGCTTTGAAATGCACAGCGATGGCTCGATGAACGGCTGTTTAAGCCTCGCCTATCAGCCTGAATCGAACGCTCTAATTGATGGTGTTGCCAGCCAACAGGGGACATTCAAGACCATCACGATGAATGGCCGTGAGGTCTACCGTTTTGCTGTTAGTCGAGTGCCAGAGGTTTTAGAGAAGACCCTGTTCCATGCAGGCCTAGCGGCTGAAGACATTGACTGGCTGATCTTGCACCAGGCCAACCAGCGTATTTTAGACGCCGTTGCGAAACGACTAAAGCTGCCGAACGATCGGGTGGTTAGCAATATGGCCAAGCACGGCAATACATCTGCTGCCTCGATTCCCATTGCGTTAGATGAATGGGTGCGCACCGGTAATGTCAAACCTGGCCACAAAATTGCGATATCTGGTTTTGGCGCAGGTTTAACCTGGGGTGCAGCCTTGCTGGAATGGGGACTGTAAGATTTGCAGCGTGCGGCAGGCGATGCCCATCCTGCGTCATCGCCTGCTTGCCTACCCTTTTCGAATGGGTCATTTACTGAGACATTGAAGAACGGACGAATACGCTAATAACAATGACAAAGACCGTGTGGGTATTTCCGGGGCAAGGGTCCCAGTCTGTAGGTATGGGTGATGATTTGGCCGATGTGGCCAAAGACAGATTGGCAGAGGCCGAAGATGTTTTGGGTTGGTCAGTATTGGGCCAATCGCAAAGTGCGGAATTTCAGCAGGCCAACACCCTGTATACCCAACCCTGTCTTTATGTGATTGAATGCATTTTAGTAGACCTGTTGGGGGAAAAAGGCCATCACCCTGACATGACAGCTGGACATAGTCTGGGGGAGTATTCTGCCCTTTACGCAGCTGGGGTGTTTGATTTTATTACCGGCCTCTGTCTGGTGAAGCGGCGCTCAGAATTGATGGCCCAGGCTGATGATGGGGCGATGGCTGCTCTGATGGGGTTTCAGCGCCAGGAACTGGAGGAAAAACTGGCGCTGACCGAAGGCGTGGTACTGGCCAATGATAATAATCCTGGCCAGGTGGTGATCTCAGGCAGTCCCCAGGCCGTTGAAGCCATTATGCACGGCGTTAAGGTGAAGCGGGCCGTCAAGCTTAATGTGGGGGGAGCCTTTCATTCTCCGTTGATGGCCCCTGCTGCCCATGAGTTTGATCAGATACTGGCTGATGTGCCATTCAAAGATGCCAGTGTTCCCGTTCTCTCCAATGTGGATCCCACACCAACCACCGATGGAGACCTGTTGAAAAAGCGTCTGATGCAGCAGATGACGGACTCGGTACGCTGGCGTGAAATCTCTCTGAGTCTGCCTGACCAGGGCATAGACACTGTTGTTGAAGTGGGGCCAGGGAAAGTCCTTACCGGTTTGATCAAGCGTACTTGCCGCAGCTTAGGGCTGAAAAACATCAGCACTTTAGAGCAGGTTGAAGCGTTTTGAAGCCAGTGAATCATCACCCACGACAGCGGGAACCTAGACTCAGTCTGCTGCTTTACTACCTGTTTAAGTGGTCGGTGGTCAATCCAATGCTTAGGGGCTATTTTCATGGACGCATCTATGGTGCAGAAAATATGCCCAAAGCAGGCCCGGTGCTGGTGGTTGCTAATCACGCCAGTGACTTTGACCCACCGATTGTGTCCTCCTGCGTGCGTCGTCCCGTTTCGTATATGGCGAAGCAAGAGTTGTTTAAGGTGCCGGTTTTAGCGCCTGCAATTCGTGCCTATGGGGCTTATCCAGTAAAGCGTGGTGGGTCAGCCCGTGGGGCAATTCAGGCGGCCTTGCAACAGCTGGAAAAAGGGTGGGCCGTGGGTGTATTTCTACAGGGCACCCGCACCTGTGATGGCCGTATCTCGGAGCCAAAACTAGGGGCGGCGATGATTGCTGCTAAGGCTCAAGTGCCGTTAGTGCCCGTAAGTCTGTGGGGAACCCATCGCATTTTGCCTCGGGGGGCCAAATTTCCCAAACCTTTACCGGTGACTGTGCGCATTGGCCCGTCCATTGCACCGCCCGAGTCTACTAAGGATAAGGTAGCTCTACGGGCTTTGACCGAATATTGTTGCGATCGCATCCATGCCATGCACGATCTTGGGCGGTGATGCAAAGGTTACAATAATTCTTCAATCAGAGTGATAGTTTTTGACCTACCACTGTCCAGCGGAGCCATAAAATGATCCAAGACTTAAGACAAGACCTAGCAAATATGGTAGGTCCTACCGAGTGGGATTGGCTAAAACCTCACATTGCCCGTGATACGGTTGTCTTTGTAGATCCTCAGCTTGATCTAGTGGAAGTGGGCATGGCCTTGACCAATGACAATGTACAGTTTGTGCAACGCTGGATTGGTGAGCAGCTAATTACCAAACCTTCCAGGGAGCAACTACAGACTTGGGGTGTGGATGGCCCTCCCAATCGGTTGCAGTCTCTCATTGTTCAGCCCTATGTTTTAGTCCAAGAGATTTTGCAAGTAGCGGACACCAATAGTGGCTCCTCGACTTAACCCGCAGACAAAGCCCTCGCTGGAGACAGTACAGACCGTTTTGGCTCAGCTAGACAATTCGGTGCTTGTGCGATTTCTCCTGCTTTTAGCGAGTGGCTGGGGAGTATTGCAGCTTTTAACGTATTTTGAAATCGTGGTGGTCATTTTTGTGATTTCCACGATTTTAGCGTTTTTGCTCAGTTATCCGGTGCGATGGTGTCGCCGATTTTTACCCCATGGCATGGCTGTCTTTGGGGTGTTTATGGTGGCTTTGATACTGGTTGGTGGTATGACAACCACACTGGCGTTAGCCGTGATTGCTCAAGGCCAAAATTTGCTAGAAAATGGTACTGATTTTCTCAATTCTTTGCTGCCGATCATAGAATTTGTTGAAACTACACTACGGCAGTGGAATGTGCAGATAGATCTGCAAGCCCTGGGAGAACAGCTGCAGCAGCAAGCAACTAACCTCTTGGGATCTGGCTTGGGGTTGGTGCAGACACTGCTGGAAAATTTCATCAATGCAATTCTCATTGCTGTGGTGACTTTTTTTATGATGCTAGATGGCCCTCGCCTATGGCGATGGATTTTAAAGGCGGTCCCTGCCAACCAGCAGAAGCGATTAACCTTAACCATTCAGCAAAATCTTCTTGGATTTTTTTGGGGACGACTGCTGTTGTCCATCTTTTTTGCAGTGTCTACGTTTGTTGTTTTTTTGCTGCTGAAAATTCCCTATGCTCTGATTTTAGCCGTTATTGCGGGGCTTTTTGACCTGATACCTGGCATAGGTGCCACATTGGGGGTGGGATTAATAGGGTTGTTGTTGTTGTCACAAGGATTGGGCATGGCTGTGCAATCCATTGTGGTGTGTATTTTGTTACAACAAGTCGAAGAGAATATGTTGTTACCCCATGTGATGCGAGACTCTCTGAATATTAATCCGGTGGTCATGTTTTTTGCCCTGATTGTTGGCGTACGAGTGGCGGGGTTACTGGGGGTGTTTCTGGCAATTCCTATTGCTGGGGTGATTGTGAGCCTATTGGATGTGGATGAACTGAAAGGGCGTTCGATGTAAAGGAATTTTGTAGGGACGTTCCATGGAATGCCCTTACAACATATAAAAATGAGAGCCCTCTGCCTAGGAAGATACAAATGTTTAGCAGATCTATTAAGCATTTCAACAATGCTCGGAATCTGTTGACGGTCTCGGGAAAACTCGGCATGGTGATTTGAGAGGTTCCCCATAATGCCGATGACTAAATCTGCACTTAGTCCTCCATCTCTAAATCTATTGCAAAGCCCTATCCCATGGTTGCGGGCGTTTTGGAAGTTTTCTCGGCCCCATACGATTGTGGGCACTAGCCTGAGCGTATTGGGGTTGTTTGGCATTGCCTGGGCGACTCGCCACCCGGCAGGGCTATCACCTGGGACATTTGATGTGTGGCAGGGGATAAGTGCTCTCTGGCTGACTTGGTTGGTCTGTATGTGTACCAATATTTACATTGTTGGTCTCAATCAGATTGAAGATGTTGCAGCTGATCATGTCGAGAAACCCTATCTGCCCATAGCAACAGGAGAGTTTTCGTCTGCCCAGGCCAAGATGCTAGTGGGCATTGCCTGTAGCGGTGCCATCTTGCTGGCAGTGCTATCTCAGAGCCTTTATTTAATGTTTACTGTTTGGCTCAGTCTAGCGATTGGTACAGCCTATTCACTGCCCCCGCTGCGATTAAAACGATTCCCTCTGCTGGCTTCATTTTGCACCCTGTTGGTGAGGGGGGCCGTGGTGAATTTAGGGATCTATTTGCATGTGGCAAGCCAGCTGGGATTGCTGCCCCAGGTACCTGGTCGGGTATGGGTGTTGACGCTGGTGGTGCTGCTGTTTAGTAGTGCGATCGCACTACTAAAAAAGCTATGCGACGTGTCCTACGTTATCGACGATTGGAGAATAGCCAAGATACTGCGGAGTGTATGGTGGCTGCTCACGGTTTGTTACATTAGCCTCATTCTGACCGCGCCATTTATTTCTGCCATCAATACTGAATTTTTAGCGGTCACCCATGGCTTGGCACTGGGTTATTTCTGGTATCTGAGCCGTCAAGTGCAGCTAGAGTCTGGTAATGCTAGCGGTGCCTATATGAGCCACAGGGAGTATTACCAATTCATCTGGAAGTTATTTTTTATCGAATACCTTATTTTCCCGACTGCCTGCTTGTTGTATTAGTAGCCCGTATAAGAAGCACCCGTATGAAGCATGCTAATGCGGTGCAGAGTATTGCGAGATAGTGCTTATCAGCCTAAACCTAGAAATCGTAAAGAAAGGCGTTCTATAGTTATGTACTCCTAGGCAACAGCGTACGGGAACCTAAATGTGCCTGTAAATTTACGGTTTTGGCGAGGACTATCGAATCTTTGGGTAGGGGCATGGAGTATAGGGCTCAGCATGGCCCTGATTATTTTGCTGGGTGTCTCAGGCTGCACTAGAGCAGAGACCGTGCAGCGACTGTCTAACTATGACATTCTGACCAACGCTCTCCCCAGTTCCATAGAGGTGGCTGAACCCCCCGAGCGTTATCAGCCAGTGGCTGACTGGATAGGGCGCTTGGTTTTGCCCCAAATAGACGAAATTGAAGCCAAACCGGGAGACTGGGTCTGGATAGAGTTGCTCCACACGCCATTGTCTGCTCAGGACTTGGTCGGACAAACCGTTGCCTTAACCTGGCAAGCTGATGCCAGTCTGACAGACTATGTCAACTTGGTCAGTCGGGATCTCCGCTTTGGCGCTGAGGCCAATGAAAGCCAGCAAGCGGGTAACGTACATCCCCAAAGGCTTGATGGTTGGCAAACTGTGGGCCCATTGCAGTCGTTAGCGGGGGCACGCCCTCAGGATGATGTGCTGGTGTCTCTGGCAGGCGTCAGGCGAAAGGGAGATGGTCTCACCATTGCTCAAGAGCCAACTCAAATAGCTGAGCGATTTTATGGTTTAGTCAAAATAGCATCCGCTGCGGCAGTGAAAACCACATGCCCCGCAGTCTGTCGGCAATTTCAGGTACGCCACTATAATCCAGATTCCCAGGAATTCGATGGGGCGTTAGACGCTATTTACTTGCCAGAGATTCCGGCTGTTAATGGGGTACAACAGTTTAGCCTGAAGCAGCTAGAACAATCGCCTGCGGGTGAACGTGGTTGGTATGTCTATGGCAGTCCTAATGGGCAAGGGCAGTTTCTGGTGCAGGCCCTGGCTCCCCGTGCCCTGTTTGAGTTGGAGCCCGATGCCACAATTACGGCCCTTGATGATGGACTGAACTATATCAACTTTGGTAACTGGCGACGGACTCGCGATCGCAAAGGCACTATCGAAACTGTACAACTAGGCCAAACCGATTGGCAGGAAGGCGATCAGGGCTTAGTGCTGCATATTTTTGGCGGTATTGGTGGCGAGCGAGCAGAAAAGCCTCCGGTTGTGGGTACAGTAACGGGGCATTTTTCCTACGGCATTGCCACCGTGGTGCGTGATGCCATCACGCAAAAGCTACGATTTAACATTGACTATCATCAGGTCTATGCCCATAACCCCAATGGGATTGTGTCTGGCAAATTCAGCTGGGAAGAGTACATGGGCAATCTCCAACGGGGCTGGATGGGCACACGTCCTGTTTCTGATGTCATTGTCAAGCTTGATACATTAACCCAGGATTATGGCCAGGTAGGGGCCAGCATTCAGCCTTTGGCGATGCTGGCGCAGCAACTACAGATTATGACTGCCCGCTATCGAGTTGGGGATGGGACCGGTGCTGCCGTGGTGACGCCTGCCCAATCCTGTATTCAAGATTCTAGCCAGGCTCTCTATAAAACCATTAAGCAAATTGAAACCCAGGTGCGCAATCAACCGCCGGTTGATCCTCAACAGCTACAGCCACTGGCCGTTTTAGGAAAACGGTTGGAAAATGCCCTGGTGCCTGTCGGCATTGTGCGACCGGACTGGCAGCAGAATTCTGAAGTTTTAGCTGGTACACGCGATCAGTCCCTCGATCGCAAAAATAATCTAATCACTCAGCTGCTTAGTTGGCGTACGATTATCCCTCGGGTGGCCTACGATCATCTGGCCACCATCTTTTATGAGCAAGGGGCCACACTACGGTTTCTGAGAACCAATCAGATTGGGGGCAACGATCCAACAATTTTGCCCTTAGCCCCTACGGAATTATTTGGTCAATACTTTTTTATCCCTACAGCATTTTCTCGCCTGATTGAAGCATTAAGAGTTCCGACCACCGGTGATTGGCTCATGACATTAGTCGTAGCTGTTGGTTATGGTGCGATCGCTATCCCGCTGGGGCTATGGAGAAAACTGTTGTCGCTGCAAAACATTTTGGGTCGTGTGCCCCCTGGGCAACTAGTTTTGCGGCTGCTGCGTGCACTTATTGTTCCTGCCCTGATAGAAGAACTACTGTTTCGAGTATTACTGTTACCCCATCCTACTGAAGGGGTCTTATCCACCACATTACTTTTGTGGGCGGCTTTAAGTATGACACTCTTTAGCATTAGCCATCCCCTTCAGGCAATCTTGTTTAGAAGTCATCTAGTGGCATTATTTAGTCGACCTCTGTTTATTGGATTAACTGCTCTGTTGGGGATAAGCTGTGTGGCGCTTTATACGAATACCGGCTCTCTGTGGACTGTGGTGGGATTGCATTGGATAGTTGTAGCCATCTGGCTAATCTTTTTAGGAGGGTGGCATCGTTTGCGCTTCTACAATTAATCGTTAACGATAATGTAGACCCACAACAAGGCTGCCATGACTCTGAGTCTGATTTGTCCGACTAAAGATCCTGCACCTTGGGTAGCTGCTATTCAAGCGATCGATCTAAAGATAGAGCTGCGGGTGTGGCCTGACGATGGGGATAAAGCTGATGTCACATTTGCCCTTGTTTGGGCTCAACCCCAGGGCATTTTTTCCCAATATCCCAACCTACAGGTGATTGCTTCCATGGGAGCGGGGGTGGATAATCTGTTGCAGGATGGTTCCATTTCTGCGCAGATGACCGTAGTGCGCATGGTGGATCCAAGGCTGGTGAGTCAGATGGGAGACTACGTTTTAGCGGCCACCCTCAAGCATGTGCGTCAGTTTCCTGACTATGCTCAACACCAACAACAGCAACAGTGGCAGCCCCTGCCACCACGTAATGTAGATGACGTCACCGTTGGTGTCATGGGCCTTGGGCAAATTGGGAGCACTGTAGCCACTCGCCTGGTCCAGGTAGGGTTTCAGGTGGTCGGCTGGTCACGTCGCCCCAAGTCCATTGCCAATGTGCAAGTCTTTTCTGGGCAACAACAGCTATCGGACTTTTTAGCAGCTAGCGAAATTCTTGTTTGTTTATTGCCGTTGACCGCTGAAACCGACAATATTCTCAATACAGAGACGTTGGTCCAGCTTCCCAAGGGCGCTTACGTTATTAATGTGGCCCGAGGTCATCATTTAGTTGAGGGAGATTTACTCTCACTGCTAAATGAAAATCATCTTTCTGGCGCTTGCCTGGATGTGTTTCGTCAAGAACCCTTAGCCCAGGATCATCCCTTTTGGAGTCATCCAAAAATTACGATAACTCCCCACATTGCTAGCTTGACCAATCCTGTTTCTGTGGCCCCACAGATCGTTGAAAACTATCGACGGATGCAACAGAAACAGCCATTGCTAAATCAGGTGGATATTCGACGTGGATATTAATACTGCCTGGTCTCATCATGCTCTCTGCATCTTTATCTTTTTGCTAGAGAAAATAAAATAAAAAAAGAGCTCAACCAAGTGGTTGAGTCTCTTTTTGAAACGCTTCGAGAAATGCCTGAATAGGCACATGAGTATGTGAACGATAGTTGGATCGAAATGCAGCTCCAACTATGCATTGGGCTGCACTGATCACATCATTCAGATACAACATATCAAGCAGGTTGGCTGCAAGTTTGTAGCAAAATCTACGAGTTGAAAATTTGTAGCCCTTGGGATGTTATTTGCGTTCTATGGGCCGTTTCCCAATGACGGTAAAATCAGGTTTGGAGATTTTAGTTGATAGGAGAAATCTGTGGCAGAGTTAAAGGCCTTGATTTTTGATGTGGATGGCACCCTGGCGGAAACTGAGCGGGATGGCCATCGGCCCGCCTTTAACCAAGCATTTACAGATATAGGTCTAGATTGGGACTGGACACCGGAACTCTACGGCAAACTGCTCAAGGTATCAGGTGGCAAAGAGCGTATGCGTGCCTATGTGCAGGACTATCTCGGCGATTTCCAGTTACCCTCAGAGTTTAGCGATTTAGATACCATGATCAAGCATCTGCATGCGACTAAAACAACCTATTACAAGCAGTATGCGGCAGCGGGCAAAATTCCCCTACGCCCTGGTGTAGAACGTTTTCTCAATGAGGCGCGCAGTGAAGGGGTGAGACTTGCGATCGCAACCACCACCACTCCAGCAAATGTCCAGGCATTACTCGAAAATACCCTTGGTGCTGAAAGCCTGAGTTGGTTTGACGTGATTGCTGCAGGCGACATGGTGCCCAAGAAAAAGCCTGCTCCCGATGTTTACGAATATGCCCTAGAACATATCGACTTGCCTGCAGAAAACTGTTTGGCTTTTGAGGACACCAACAACGGTCTGCTTTCGGCTACGCCTACGGGGCTGAAAACCGTCGTCACCGTCAATGAATATACGAAAGCGCAAGATTTTACTGGCGCTCAGCTGGTGCTCAGCGATTTGGGTACTCCCGATACTCCTTTCAATGTATTAGCTGGCAGCGCCGGTGATTCAACCTACTTCACCGTAGACGTGGCTCGTCAGCTGTGCGCTTAGGTGTCTGTGACGACTGCCCTCAGCCTAGAGCAGTTTTGGTATAGTCCAGCTCGACAGCTATTGGTCTATCCCAGCGGTAATCAGGATATGCTGAGCCACCGCTGGGCTGAGCTACAGACCTGCGGGATTGATGCGATATATGCCTATGGCCCAGAGACCTTAGCGGACTTTGCAATTTTAGGCTCGGGCTACTGTGGCGTGGTGTTGCGGGTGCGCCATCAAGGATGCGATCGCGTGCTAAAAATTCTGCGAGAGCCCGCCCCACAACCCAATTTGAGTACAGAAGCCACCATGCTAAAGCGGGCTAATGCAGTGGGTGTTGGCCCGAAGTATCTTGCCCATAGCGATCACTTCTTGCTGATGGACTATATTGAAGGTCCTATGCTGGTGGACTGGCTGCAAGCATCGCAGTCGGCTGAATCAATTCATAGGGTAGTCTTTCAGCTCATCCACCAGGCATATCGACTTGATCAAGCGGGACTCGACCATGGCGATTTGCGCTGCATTACGGCCCATGCTCTAGTTCAACCTACAGGACCAGTGCTGATTGATTTCAGTGGAGCCAGCTTAGACCGACGCCCCGCTAATATAACCACCCTGGTTCAGGGGCTATTTATAAGTACACACATAGCTAAACTATTGCGACCCTGGTTTCCTAACGTGAATAAATCAGAACTCATTGAGCATCTGCGTCGCTACAAGCAGCAGCCGTCTTCAAAATATCTAGGGCAACTTTTGCAGTATTTAGAACTTGGGCAGGTTAGTTATACCATTAGATTTCTCCCTAATGCTCGGGTAATGCTGTTGGCTCTCCTTCTAAAGCCCAACCTCGTTGAGTGGCCAGAGTCTCTAATTGTTCAATTCGTGACTCTGTTAGGGGGTGCGTAGACTGCCATTCCAGTAAACGGTTAGCGACACCCAGGTCTAATTCTTGTTCATTTAATCGCTTAAAAAAGTCAAGGGAATAGTCTACATGGCCATAGCGCTCTTGTATCATTTCAATGGCATAGATATCGGCCCGCTCTTCCTGCTCGCGGCTGTGGTGTAAATCTGCCAAACTAATGGAGCCGGTTAGAAACGGCGGTAGCTGTACGCCGCTAAAACCCAACAGGCTATTCAAACTTAAAAATACGAGGGAGCGCCCCAGGCTCCGCAGGGTATCTCGATGTTCATGATGGCCAAGCTCATGGGCCAGTACAAATGCGAGCTCATTCTCCGTTTCGATGTCGTCGAGCAGCCCTGTGGTGACAAATACATGGCCGCCAGGGATCACCATGGCATTGGGACTGTACTCCTCCATGATGTGAACCTGGAGTTCGGGGCGCTGTTTTAATTCGTCAGTGAGTAACGATTCTGCCAGGGCCTCAACATACTCAAACTGTGGCCCCTCATGGGTTAGAGAAGCTCCAGCGAATAGGCTATCAAAAACCACTTTTCCCACCTGAGTTTCGGCCTTGGGACCCATGCGTGTCGCAATTTGAGCGCCAGCTATCCCAAGACCTACATAAAGAGTTACCCCCGCTGCGACGACGGTGCCCATGAGATAGCCAAAATTAACGAGGGGATGAACCGGCGTAATATTGACCTCATCGACGATTTCGCGCGGGGTATATTTCATGGTTGCTGGGTTTCAGGGTTAACGAATGCCAGTGCCGTAAGCCATAATCTCAACGGCTCCCATGCCGCCTGAACTCTGACCCGCGATGTTAGAGGTTTCAAAGCGAATATTAAGTACCTGAGAGGCTCCCCACTCCATGGCGGATTCTTTCATGCGCAGCATGGCTTCTCGCCGTCCTCGGTCGATCAGGGTTTCATACACGGTGACCCGACCGCCTACGAGGTTGCGTAACGTAGCGGAAACCGTCTTGAAATAATCGTTAGCAATAACGACACTACCTACGAATAGTTCGGATTCATGGGCATAGGGCAGGTCCTGTTTGGCTCCCCAGCTCATGACCGGTACGTGGAGGCTTTGCTTTTCGCGGCGTTTAATGTCTTCGTAGTGTTTACGCTCGCGGCGATTACCGATGAAGTAACCCACCCCTATCAAAATCAAAAAAACAAGAAGATCCATGGTGTTACCTATATTTGCCTGTGTTGAGGGGGGGTTACTGAACTTTGACAGCAGTCCCGTAGGCAAAAAGCTCAGCTGCACCAGGGGCAACGGATGAAGTGGCAAATCGGACATTGATAACGGCGTTTGCACCCAGCTGTTCAGCCTGCATCACCATACGATTAACGGCTTCTTGTCGGGATTCTTGTAGCAGCTCTGTATAGGCTTTCAATTCGCCGCCAACAATATTTTTGAATCCTGCGAGGATATCTTTGCCCACATGCTTAGCGCGAATGGTGCTGCCTTGTACTAGGCCATAGTGCTCGATAATTTCCTTGCCCGGTACACCCTCTAGATTAGTCAGGGTAATGTTCGTTGCACGAGCAGTTGAGCGTGTCATTACAAAGCTCCGATAAGTAATTACAGTATTACAGTAGTGTGCCTATGGGTAGAAAAAACGTCCAGTAACCCATTGCAGTGACTGGTCCTTTGATACCTACATAGGATAGAGATCAAATTCCGTTGTCACTTTGTATGGACTGTTAAACCATAGGTGGTCTTAATCATGACAGTGAGGTATCTCTGTCCCATGGTCTCTGTGACAACGGCTTGATTTTATCGTCTGCTATATAATTCCCTTGCTTTTATGAAAGTTGCTTTATACAAAATTTGTGCAATAGTGCGCTGATCCAGCATTTTCTAAGGAAAAATACCGATAGGTCAGGCTAAAAGGCCCCATACTCTGCCTAGACTCGACTATTGTCAAAACTCTGGCAAAAATTATCTACCCCAGTTTTGCTGATGTATAACACGACGGGCACGGCTAACAGATTGGGGCACTGACTATTGTGGGTGAGGTGTTGGATCAAACCGATGATCTGCTGCTTTGTCAAATTGGCTCGAAATTCTGGCAAACAAGCGATGTGGCGATAGCGCTTGGCAAAGCCTTCTAGCCAACCGTCGTTTTCGGTCGGTTCTAACCCGGCTCTAAGGGCTAATGATAGGGCGGCATCGTTTAAATCGCCATCACAGTCTTCGATTTCTTGAAGCGATCGCAATGCTTCAGGGTAGTCAGCCAATTGTTCAACCAGTTGAGTGATTTCGATTAAGGGGATTGAGAGCATGGGCAACGGGTAAGGGTAAGCAACAGGAGCAGGTAGTAGAGCCGAGACAGATACCTAGGTCCGTGGTTGTATCTGCCCCAGCTAAGGAGCAAAACGTATTAGACCCCATAAAGGTGTCCTAAGTTAGGCTGTCTTAATGATCGCTTCAAACCAGTGTTCAAAACGTTTGCCGAGGGCGGCTAAAGAATATTTCATTTCTGCTTGCTGGCGGCAGTCGCGACGGTCGATGTGGTCAAGCTGTTCGATACCATTGACTAGACCTGCGACATTATCAGGCTCGACTAACCAGCCCGTTTGACCATGGTCGATAATTTCGGCAGGACCGCCGCGACGATAGGCAACTACAGGGACGCCACACGCTAAGGCTTCAATAGCTACATTACCAAAGGCTTCTACCCAGCGAGGTGTCATCAGTAACCCTCGACAGCGACGGACAATTGACTGTAGCTGCTGAGTGTTGACAAAGCCCAGGTAGTCAATCGGTGCATTGGGATAGGCACGCTGGATGGTATCCCAGTACTCTGGGTTTTCCAGCTTACCTAAAATTTTCAGGGGAGTTTGCGTTTCCTGGACAGCGGCAACGGCATCTTCCAGCCCTTTCTCTGGTGAAATACGCCCTAACCATGCCAACTCAGGCTCTGGTGTGTCGCAATAGCTGTACTGCTGTAGGTCAATGGCGCTGCTAAGAATTTCCCAGGTCAGGCCACCAGGGAAGGTATCAGTTTGGGTTTGGGTGTAGGCCCCCAAGGTGCCGGGAAATTTAGTATTGATGTCGACCACGGCCTGATCCATGATGCCGCTGAGGGAGCCCATGCTGACAAAGTGGGCAATGGGGGTATCAAAAAACGGCGTAAGGTAAAAAGGCAGCCAATCGTAGGCGAAGTTCACAATCAGGTCGTAGCTCTGCTGCACTTGACGTGCGTAGGTCCATTGGTTAGCTAAAACCGCATTCTCTACCATGATGGCCGGTGTATCGCGCCCCTGGGTGTGGGCTGTGGACTGTAGGGCACCAGGAACTTGGATCAGCTGCGCTCCCTCGATCTGGGAATTGTCGGGCGCTGCGATCGCAATATGATGACCTTGCTGGGTCAAGGCTTTGACTAGATTGACTATTGTCAGCTCAACACCGCCCCCTAGACCTGAACCTAGGGGTCCTACGGGAGTGGATACAAATAGTAATCTTAAGCACCGTGCCATGGCAACTGCGTCAACTCAGCCCTATGACCCTACTATGGGTGCTGCTTGATCAACTCACTGACTTCTAGTATTTGTGGATAGATTTTGGGCTGGATACAATATAGATTTGCCTACATAGCTAGGCTTCAAGGCAAACCAATTGGCTCCTGCCTGCCTAATTAGTTATATTTTCCACCTCATCGGGCAGCAGCTCTGGAGTGGCCCGCGAAGCTTCCAGCGTATTTAAGGATGATTGCATCTTAGGAGCTTCACGAATACGATTCAGCTGCTCCAAAGCCCACTCCGCTGTGCGACGGACTTCTGCATCTTCATCTTCGGTGGCATGGCCCAACATTTGACTAACCTGAGTGACCAAATCATAGACACGAGTTAAATCGCGAATCGCATTCTTGCGCACATCCGGATTATCGTCCTGTAGTGCGATCGCAAGGGCGCGATTCATCGGTTTCAAAGAACGAATGCCAATTTCTGAAAGTGCTGCCAGAATCAGACTCTTTTCTTTGGAGTCCGCATCTACCATGCTATTTACCAGGTGTTGCACAGCAGAGGAATTGCCTCGTTGACCCAGTTCCCAAATGGCCTTGCGACGCTTGCTTGGATCGGCCACCTGCAAATTGGCCACGAGCTCATCAATTACATCGACTTTTGCCAGGCGAGTAGTCGCGCTCACGGGGCTAGACACGACCGGCAAGCTATTGTTGACTTCACTAGGAGGCTGTGGCGTAACGAGATGATTTACATCTGCCGCAGAGCCAGTGCCATTAGCCGTCGTATGACCATTCAAAGACGTATTAGCTGTTGTCGGCTGGGAGACTTCTTTAGGGACGGCTCCCCAGGGGGCATCTTGCTCATCGTCACCAGTGGATTGGGTCCGATTAGACAGGACAAAACCGATGCCAAAACTGCCGAGGGCTGCAATGAGCGCTAAGCCCGGCCACAATAGCCTACCCAAGCCTGGCGATGGCTCAGGCTGAGTCGTCGCAGTAGGGGCAGATGTTACAGGAGGCGTATTCGGAGCCTCACTGTTGATGCCTGTTTCCGGTGAAACTTCATCACCGATAGTGATTTCTTCTCCGTCTACCGTTGCGTTCTCTGCGTTGATGCGAACAGAATTTGCTTCGCCTTCTGGAGTGCCTACAGCGCTATCTTCAGCATCTGGCTCAGCCGCATCCGATGCTTCAGGGTCGGCAGATGCTTCGATTACAGCAGATTGTGAAAACAGGCGCGGTGCAGCATCAGATTGTTCACTTTGCTGTCCACGTAATTTTTCAATAGCCGCAGCGGTAACGGGGCCATAAATACCGTCAATGGGCCCATTGTAATAGCCGCGATCTTTAAGCTCCTGCTGTAAAGCCTTGATTTCCTCTTTCTGCTCCTCAGAAGTAGCACCTTCTAATGGAGAGTTGGAGGAGTTATTGCGAAAATCAGGAGTTTGCTCACCTGTGTTGACCGCCGCATCTGGGTTAACGCTCGAAGACTGCGCTATCAGTGAGGGACTACCTTTGGCTTGCAGACTTGTCACAGATAGCGTGAAAGCTGTCAGACTTGTTAAAAATACTAGAGTAGAGCGCCAAATCATATCAGTTTAGTATCCAGTACCTGCGTCACTCTGTTCACGGC
This sequence comes from Leptolyngbya sp. PCC 7375, assembly GCF_000316115.1. Taxonomy (GTDB): domain Bacteria; phylum Cyanobacteriota; class Cyanobacteriia; order Phormidesmidales; family Phormidesmidaceae; genus Leptothoe. The sequence continues at coordinate 3,306,429 of NZ_JH993797.1, read as the reverse complement.
ACAGACCGACTATTCAATGCTTTGAATGGCAGATTCCTGCTGAATCCATATCACAACCAGGTCGTTCTGATCTTGAAAGAGCTTCTTAACAAGTGATTAAAACACCATGGCATCGCCATGTAGAAGCCTGTAAGAATTAAATTACCGCTCTAGCCGACGGCAATAGCACCGCACTTTCTCCTAACTTTACCCAAATTTTGGGTTGCCATGTTCAAGTCCATGGCTTAAATGTGCCCAAGTTCCTAAAAATTTTGGCTGAGCTTGCAGTCGTCAGAGCATTCGCTCTGGCCCCGTCAACGTGATATAAAATCCTCAAAGCCCCAGAAAATAGAGCAATCGAGTCGCAAAAACCTCAACTGATGTGAGACGTTTGCTATCGCAATAGGTTTCGACAGCTTGCAGCCAATACTAACCTAAATAACCGAGTAATCTAAGAGCTGATTTATCAAGAGTTCTTAGTATGTGGTCAACCTATGTGAAGACCAGATGTGGTTAAGGTCTTGTGGGCTTCACTCTATGGTAATAATGCTTAATCCGAGGACGGGTCCACACCCCCTTGGGAGTAGAGCCAGGCTTCCATGGATTTTGCTAGCTCAGGGTTAATGGCTTTGGCCAAACCTATGACGGATGGCCCCGTTAATATGTTGACTAGTACCTGGGTAATGACGTCCCGTTGATTAACTAGATAGATACTAATGAGCGTAAATCCAACCCCGGTCCATTGAACAGTACTGAGATTTTCTGACAGTAGTGATGTGCTAAACGTCAGTGCAAATACGGGGGTTAGAAATGTCAGGGCACTCAGACTTGTGAGATTGCCCTTGGCGGCAAGGTAGAAAAAGATGCCATAGGCAATGGCACTACCAAACACCGTGGCATAAAGAATTGCTAACCACCCAGTGATGGTAATACCTTGCCACTGATTGACTTCAGTATAGGCAGAGAGGCCTAATAGGGGAATACCACCCAGGATCATATGCCAGCCAGTGGCAACTACTGGATCTACATGGCGAGAAACATAGGCAATCATGACTGTCCCTACCGCCATTGACAACGCTGCCAATAGCATTAACCACTCCCCATGCCCTAACAGGATTGTGATTAACTCTTGACCGATGGGTAACTGATTGCCAAAAACCTCTGTCTGGGTGGGCCAGTGACCGGTGGTAAAACCAGTCGACACACCTGAGACTGCACGAAGAATCCATTCGTCGGGTAAGCCGAGTAGGCTAATGCCAAGAATGCCTAATATCAAACCGATCCATCCCAAAGGACCAACGATTTCTTTGAATAGGAAACGAGCCATTAAGGCAACTGCAATGGGTTGAGAGTCGATCATGACCGATCCAAGACCGGCCCCTGTGCGCTGTAATCCTTCGGCTAAAAAACCTTGAAATAGGGTGCCGTCGACTAATGCAAAGCCCCCTATCCACGCCCATCCCTGCCAGCTTTGCGGTTGTTTACGTCCTAAAATCGCCGCCACCATTAGGACCAGTATGCCAGCGGGCATTAATCGTAATGTGGCTAGAAATAAAGGACTAGTCGTGTCAATCACCCCCTTCATTGCCACCATGGCCGTACCCCACAAAAAGAAGGGGGCAATCAAAATTAGGGCTGGTGTATTTTCCTGGTTGAAGGGGGATGCCATGCAGCGGGGAAAGAATGGGTGAGACTGAAAAACTACGTTCCTTACTATAAAGTTATGTTAAGTTCTGATGGCGTTCCCTGCAAAGCTGTTGAGTGATTTTTCGATATTATCAAGCTGTAATAGCCTACGGCAGGGGGTTATAGTAATCATCTGAACGTTCGTCGTTTATTCAGTTAATGTCTATGATTTGGCCATTCAAGCCACGTTTCCGTAAACAGATTGCCCGTATCGAAATTTCTGGAGCAATTGCAGGTGGAACTCGGAAGCGAGTATTGGAGGCCCTTGAAGAGGTCAAAGAGAAGAAATTTCCGGCACTGTTGCTGCGTATCGATAGCCCAGGCGGCACAGTGGGCGATTCTCAAGAGATTTATAGTGCGTTAAAAAAACTCCAGGAAACCGTCAAAATTGTCGCTAGTTTTGGCAATATTTCTGCTTCTGGTGGTGTCTACATTGGCATGGGTGCTCAGCATATTGTGACTAATCCCGGCACAATTACTGGCAGTATTGGCGTTATTCTACGGGGAAATAACTTGGAGCGCTTGCTCGATAAGGTTGGGGTGTCATTCAAGGTGATCAAGTCTGGCCCCTACAAAGATATTTTGTCCTTTGATCGAGAGCTGACTCAACCTGAGCAGAAAATTTTACAAGAGCTGATTGATGTCAGTTACGGACAGTTTGTGTCGACGGTAGCGACTGCACGTAACTTAGATGAAGATGTCGTTCGCAGTTTTGCAGATGGACGTATTTTCACCGGTGCCCAGGCTCTGGAATTAGGTGTAGTCGATCGGGTGGGTACAGAAGCTGACGCCAAGCAGTGGGCGGCTGAACTCGCTGATTTGGACCCAGAGAAGGTTGAAATTTATAACATTGAAGAGCGTAAGCCGTTGTGGAATAAGCTATTGCCGGGTAATAGTCAGGCGACGGTTCCTTGGATGAGTCCTCGGATGCAGGGATGGTTAGAGTTTGAACTTGCCTATCAAGGGGTCCCCCTATGGCTCTATCAAGCGCCAGGCAATACATTGCCTGGTCCGTTTGGGGGATAATCTGGGCATGGATTTCTAGCAGACCTAGAAAAGGCTACTCTATCTAAGGGGGTGGTGCGAGCCAGCCATGCAATGTACAAGGGATAGGCAACATGCAGCAAGGAGAGATCGGTGACTGGCGAGTGCGTGCCATTCGAGGTGCGACTACCGTACCTGAGAATTCAATAGCTGTGATCGCAGATGCAGTCACTGAACTACTCGACGCCTTGGAAGCCAAAAATCCAATTACACCTGATTCTATGATCAGCGTTACGTTTTCAGTGACGTCTGATTTGGATGCAATTTTTCCAGCTGCGATCGCACGGCAGCGCCCTGACTGGGATACTGTTCCTTTGCTAGATGTGCAGCATATGCAGGTGTCTGGTAGCTTGCCCATGTGCATTCGTTTTTTGATCCATGCTTACATGACTATTCCTAAAGCCGATATCTATCATCCTTACCTGCGAGGAGCCAGTGGTTTGCGCCCTGATTGGTCCAGTGTCAGCACCTCAGCCCATGCTCAATAGTGAGCATTCGATAACTTGATATAGGGGGCTATCATAAATCAGAAATAAGCTATTATAAAGGGTTTCCAGCCATGGCTGGAAACCCTTTATGTAAAACATGCAAAGAACTTTTTATCTATCTAGTGCGCCCATCGTTATGATGCGCCCATCGCTACTTCTTGTGGTGCAAGCGAATGCCTAAAAAGATGTCATAAACAAATCCCCAGAAGTCTTTGCGGTGATGCAGCCCTAATGATTGGGGAGCCCCCTTTTCGTCTAACAGAGGCTTCATCACCTCATAAGCAGGCTGGTATTTATACCAAGGTATGGATGGCCATAAATGATGCACCAGGTGATAATTCTGACCCATAATCAGCACATTCAACAGCCGACTAGGGTAAACCCGTGCATTCTTCCATCTATTTTTTTCCTCAAAGGGACGATGGGGCAAATAGTCGAAGAATAGCCCTAAAGCCACGCCTACAACCAAGGCTGGTGCAAACCAATAGTTTGCAAAGTAGTTCAAAAAGCCAAAGCGATAGGCGGAGTAAATTAGACCCCCTACGACTAGACGGCTCAAAAACCACTCCAGTAACTCGTACTTCTTCCACAGTCGTCGCTGGAAAAAGTAAATCTCATGGTAAAAAAAACGCGGTGCAATCAGCAACAAAGGACCGCAGGTAGATACAAAATGATCCGGATCATTTTCCGGATCATTGACATTGGCATGGTGCTGTAGATGTACCCGTGTAAACACGGGGAATGTAAAACCCAGCATTAATGCGCTGCCATGACCTAAAACCGCATTGATAATGCGGTTGCTGTGGGCTGAATTGTGGGATGCATCATGAATAACCGTTCCCACTAGGTGTAAACCCACCGTGTTTAAAACAAAACAAATCCAGTGGGGAAAGCTCCAGGCAAAATACCCAAACGTAGCGATAGTCACCAATAGGACTGCTCCTACGAATATGAGTAAGTCTGGGCTAACACCACCATCCGCGTCTAAAAGATCCTTGGGTACTCGTCTAAGTACTGCCGAAGGATGTGTTGGCACCGAAACCACAGTAATACTCCTTCACACCTATGTTTCGAAGTATACGCTACCTAGAGGTGATAATAAAGTTTTGTGACGTTATCTCATTTACTGCTTAACACTTTCCAATCTGACTCAAAATAACTTACTGCCTGATAATCATTGCCAACATTTTTTCTGGCGGTTGTCTAGCCAACATCGTTGGAGAGTCTAAGAAAGGATTGAGTCTCTAAGCTTTGAGGTAGGCTTTAACCATAGAATTCAAGGGTTTTTGAAGCACAATCGAGCCCTGGCATGATACTATCCGGTGGTTTGTTAACACATGTTTACATCCAAAACCACTGTTTTTCGTCGAGTAGAACGGAAGGTTTAAATTGGGTGTTAACTAACCCACTATCGGCTAGCCCACGGATAAAGCACTATGCCACTGCGCCACGCCCTGCGTCGGACTAAGATCGTATCCACCATTGGTCCAGCTACTCAGGATCCTGCAACGTTGCGATCGCTAATTGAAGCTGGGGCCACTACCCTGCGCCTCAACTTTTCCCATGGTACTCACGACGATCATCAACGCAATATTCGGTTGATTCGCCAAATCTCGTTCGAGCTTAATCAACCCGTTGGCATCCTACAGGATCTTCAGGGTCCCAAGATTCGCCTGGGTAAGTTTGAGGCGGGTTCTATTCACCTAAAAACAGGCGATAGCTTTATCCTGACTAGTCGCCAACTGCCGGGTACTGAGGAAATCAGTTCGGTCACCTATGAAGCTCTCGTAGAAGAAGTGCCAACCGGTGCCATTATTCTGCTGGATGACGGCAAGGTGGAAATGCGGGTGGTTGACAAAGACATGGAAAAGCGCGAACTCCACTGTGAAGTGGTGGTTGGTGGCAAGCTTTCCAACAGTAAAGGCGTTAACTTCCCTGGGGTTTATCTATCTATCAAGGCACTGACTGAAAAAGACAAAGTAGACCTTGCCTTTGGCCTTGATCAGGGGGTGGATTGGGTTGCCCTAAGTTTTGTGCGCAATCCTCAAGATGTTCTAGAGATTAAAGAGATCATCACGAACGCGGGTAAGCGGGTCCCCGTCATTGTCAAAATTGAGAAACATGAGGCCATTGAGCAGATGGAGGCTATTTTATCTCTGTCTGATGGTGTGATGGTGGCTCGGGGGGATTTAGGGGTAGAGCTCCCAGCTGAAGATGTCCCGATTCTGCAAAAGCGCCTGATTGCGACTGCTAATCGTCTGGGTATTCCAGTGATTACCGCAACTCAGATGCTCGACAGTATGGTCAGCAATCCTCGGCCAACCAGGGCAGAAGTTTCCGATGTCGCCAATGCTATTCTCGATGGCACCGATGCTGTGATGCTATCGAATGAAACGGCGGTGGGTGAATATCCGGTGGAAGCCGTAGCTACCATGGCCAAGATTGCCATGCGAACTGAACGAGAGCAAATTGCTCGAGACTCTGATGCCGCCACCAGTCGTACCATTCCCAATGCCATTAGTCGGGCAGTGGGTCAGATTGCCTCTCAGCTGGATGCCGCAGCCATTATGTCGTTGACCAAAACCGGAGCAACGGCTCGTAACGTTTCCAAATTTCGGCCACCAACGCCTATTTTGGCAGTCACACCCCATGTTGAGGTAGCTCGTCGGTTGCAGTTGGTATGGGGAGTGAAACCTTTGCTGGTGGTGGATCTACCTTCTAGCAGTCAAACTTTCCAGTCGGCAGTCAACGTTGCCCAAGAAAAAGAGTTACTTCATGACGGTGATCTAGTGGTCATGACTGCGGGCACCTTGCAAGGTGTGTCGGGGTCCACTGACCTGATCAAAGTGGAGTTAGTGACCGCTGTGTTAGGCCATGGCAAAGGCATTGGTGAGGGGGTAGTCAGCGGTCGAGCCCGTGTGGTCAACAAAGCCTTAGCTGTGAGCAACTTTAATCCTGGTGAGATTTTGGTTGTTCCCAGTACTAGTGCTGATTACGTTGATATCATTCGCCACGCTGGCGGCATCATTACTGAAGATCCGAGTCATACAGGCCATGCAGCAGTGCTTGGTCTGCGTCTTGGTATTCCAGTTTTAGTGGGCGTAACCAATGCTACCGGCATTATTCGCGATGGCACCATCATCACAGTGGATGCCAAACGAGGTGTGGTGAACTCAGGTGCCACTAATCTTCCTCCCCGAGAGATGATGACCATGGCATATTAGACATCTCAAATGAATTCGGATTTGGCATGAGCTGACAGCAGACATTTTTATTGGGGATATGGGCTGCTAGGAATTGCTGTTACACAAAACCGTGTAACAGCAATTCCTATTCTTGCCTCAATTAGGACTACCTATGCATTGTCCCAGTTGACATAGGGAAGATTGGCAGCTGTTGCCTTAATTTGCACTGCTTGATTTAACAGTTGACCGCACGCATCCCAAGTGCCGTTGATAAACATTTGACGATTGCCTTCCTTGATGGCGACCGACTCCCTAAAGTTGTCCCCAGCAACAGTCTGATTTTCCAAATCGAGAGAGAATTCCTTGTCAGGAGACTCTGCGATGAGTGCTTGCAGGCGGGCAACAACCTCAGGGGTAGCTGTAGCGCAGGGCATACCGATCGCAACACAATTGCCTAGAAAAATTTCCGCAAAACTTTCACCAATGATCGCTCTGATGCCCCAGCGCATAATAGATTGAGGTGCATGCTCACGGGACGAACCACAACCAAAGTTACTATTTACCACCAAAATTTTGGCGTTTTGATACTGAGATTGATCAAATGAATGGGTGCCGTTACCCTGGACGCGATCGTCGGCAAAAACGTTCTCTCCTAATCCGTCGAACGTCACACAGCGAAGAAAGCGAGCCGGGATAATCCGATCGGTATCAATGTCATTTCCGAGGAGAGGAATACCGCGACCGGTGACCGACATGATTTGAGACACTGTCTGAACCATAGAGAAACTATCCTGGTGTGCTGATGGGCCATATTCAAACCAAGAGCCGCAAGGCTTCATAAGCCAGGTGTTAACCTTGGATGTGTTTAAGGCACTACTGTGTAATACGTTACTAGTTCATCATGGTAACGTGATGTCAAACTTTCTCTCGTTGATTCTGCGGCTATATGGTCACGGAAATGTGGTGCTACCCAGTGATGAGCCATGGCAAGACTTAGCGCCCAAATTTCCCAGCATAGTGGGAACCCGGCAGATCATCATAATTGATGTCCACCGGGTTCAAACCTCATGCGGCTATGGCGTGCCCCTGTATGACTACCAAGGACAACGCCCCACATTGTCTGCTTGGGCTGAGAAAAAAGGTCCTGATGGTTTGGCTCAGTATCAGGTCAAAAAAGGGAGTGTGAGCATTGATGGTCTCGTCACGCCCATTGGTCAACTCAACACTTAAAATCCGAGTTGGCTGCGAGCAAAAGCATAATTTGTACCTTTGAACTCCCACTCAACCTAGATTTTGAGGCTTGGGTTGATGCCCCTTTTTTTAAGTCCGATAGAGAAACTCAAGATCGACATGCTCAGGAGTATTGGCGGCATCGTAATAGGGACGATTGGTCAGCCAGACTGACTGGTATGGTTTTAGCTTGTAAACCCCATGCAGATCATCAAAGCTTTCGCCGCTAATGAGATCCATCCAACTATCAGTATTTACTAAGTTGAGTTCGCTCAGATGCAGAGTGTGGGGTTGGTTGCTGAGATTATGAATCGAAAAAATGCTCTGATCGCGAGCCAGGCTCTGACGCCAGAAAGCAAAAAGAGCTGGATTGTCTGGATGCAAGGTGTATTGAGTTGCATTTGGATGAAATGCCTTCTGCTGACGACGAATTTGAATAAGACGTGATAGCTCTGCTAATACAGTTGCTTGGGGAGATTCAGGATCTTCAAGAAGAGTATCTAACCGCTGTTTATCCCAGCAGTGACGGTTGATCGAGCGATTGTGACCAGTGGCTTTCATGCCTTCGATGTCGTTAGGTGTGGCCAACAAACTATGGATATAGAACGCAGGAATTCCCTCTAGGGACATCATGACTGTTTGGGAGCAGACAAAACGCTCAATCTGCCATTGATCTGGCCCTTGAGCCGTCCCTTGCAGTGCATCAAATAGAGAAATATTGATCTCATAGGGAGATTCACTACCATCGGCTTTACTGCGCATACTAATTTGCGCACCAAAGCTTCGCATGGTGTTTATTAGTGTTTGAAATTCTCCATCCTCTAACAGTCCTTCAGTAGGCCGCAGACCAATACCATCATGGGATGCGGTGAAGTTGAAGTAAGCGCAGCCAATGGGAGCCGGAGGCATACTCATCATCCATGTTTTGAGGTGATCTGCACGACCCTGCATCAACGCATTCAGCAGCAGCGGTGGCAAGCTGAAGTTGTAAATCATATGGGCTTCGTTGCGGTCCCCAAAATAGCTGAGGTTTTCGCGATTAGGGACATTAGTTTCGGTAATCAGGGCAATCCCTGGATCTACCATTTGTAAAATTTCGCGAAATGTTTGAATTAAAGCGTGGGTCTCAGGCAAATGAATGCAACAAGTGCCTGGGGATTTCCATAGGAAGCCCACCGCATCTAAGCGAATATAACGGGCCCCATGACGGGCATAGGCCAGAATAATATCGATAAATTCTAAAAAGACATCTGGATTGCTGTAGTCTAAATCGACTTGATCAGCGCTAAAGGTCGTCCATACATGTTGGACTCCTTTGATAGTTTCCACTGGAGTTAACACGGGGCTGCTGCGTGGCCGCACGACATCAGCAGTGGGAGTATCTTTTGGCAGATTGATAAAGTAGTTGCGACCTGGTAACTGATCCTGTTTGAACTGTTCAAACCAGTCGCTTTTGCTAGAGACGTGATTAGCAACCAAATCAAACATGAGATTAAAGTTGCGTCCGATAGCTTCAACGTCGGCCCAATTACCCAGGCGAGGATTAACCTCCAAAAAGTCTATGACAGCAAAGCCATCATCAGAGCTATAGGGAAAAAAGGGCAGAATATGAACCCCTGTCACGGTGTCGACCAAACGAGTATTGAGAAACTGGTTTAGTGTTTGTAGAGGGGATACCTCCTCGCTGCAAATACTATCACCGTAGGTAATGAGTAGAATTTTATCCTGATCCCATTTACCTAAATCCTCCTGGGAGTGCGACTTAAGCTCCTCCTGGATCATGTCGTAGAGCCGAGGGAGCAGACTATCGATTTGTTTCTCAGCATAGACCCTTTTTAGAAGGGGATAAACCTTAGCTGTAAAGCGTTCGAAGGATATTGCAGCTTTAGACGTTGTCAGCATGAATAAAGTCTGATGTGTATTGCGTTGGCAGGCACCAAAGGTGCAGAAAAGCGGATGCAGTCAAATAAACTTAAGGCCCAAGGTAAAAATCCTTGATCCCGCAATTTTTCAAATATTCCTGATGGGTGAATGTCTAGCGAGTTTTTGAATAACTAGATCAATTAAGGTCTATTTGGGACAGCTTAACCCAGGTGGTTGGATAATTCACCACCTAAAAGAATTGCCTAATATTGGATACCAGTAGAATTCAATAATTGATCCGTGGGATTTGTTCTTATGAGTAACTAGGTTATCACTGGTTTTTTCGAAAGGTTTGGATGTCAGTACAAATATCGGAGATGCTTCATATCTTTAAATAAACTCTGAAGCCTATCTAAAATGTGGAATTGTGAGGATACTCAGAAAAAATAAAAAAAGGTATCTGGTAGATTGCCAGATACCCGTATGTGATTTAAGGGCCTGTGATGTAATCAAGACATAGCTAAAACCCTTGGTTGGTTCATGAATTATCATCCTGATGGCTCAGAGCAAGTTTAAGTTCACTAATGGTGTGTGAATTAAACTTCGCCAAAACTTATGAAAGCATGCTCAACGGCAAAATTAGATAGCGTTGATGAATTGTCAGCCATCCTTCTTTGCGAAAATCTCTGAGCAAGCGTGTTACCGTGACACGCGTGGTACCAATTGTGGTTGCTAGTTGATGATGCGTTAGACGAATTGTCAGCCTTACACCTTGAGGTTCGACCTGGCCAAACTCCTGGGCTAACATAATCAAAAGCTGACGCAATCGGTCGGCTACCAGACGCTTACCAGATAGGGCAAGCCATTCTTCTGATTGCTGAAGACGTCGTGATAGGTGAGTAAATAATCCTGCCATCAGGGTGGGTGAATTTTCTAGCTCTGCCATAGATAGGGGCAAAACATCAACTGGTGTTAACGCTGTTGCCCAGTAAGGACTAACTCCCGTTAAGCTCAGACCAAAGGGCATGGAGGGACCTGCTAATCCCAGCAATGTTTCACTGCCATCTGGATGAATTGTGTGGAGTTGGACAATACCTCGGCAAATCACATAGATTTCACTACGTCTTAGGGGAATGCTATGCGCTGCTGTAAATTGTGTAAGATTTCTCTCGTGGTAAAGCTGCTCTAGTAGAGCAATATAGTGATCTGATGTGCGACTTCTTTGGGTGAGCTGTGAGACTGACATAGAAAGAACTAGGCCCCTGTGAATGCTTTATGAGCAATCGTTTGTGTAAGTATCGACAGCAGAGATGTATTTTAGCCAACGGCAACGTCTGAATAACTCTGCTAAATATGAAACTAGTACTGCTGCTTTTCTCAAAACCCCTTCAGCGTGGAAAAGTAGGTGGATAAATTGTCAAATCACCAAGGTTAATCCTTGATTTGGCAGCATTAGCTAGATTTGTTTAGTCGATAATACCGACATGATTAAAGCAAAAACTTAACGTGAGGTAATCAAAAGGTTAAGAAGAGCGAAACCTTTTGATGGCAGGTGTTTATGCTTGAGCAGAGAAAAACTACAGTTTTGCTTTTCAGGGAGTTCTTGTAGGACGTGAGAGGCCTCTTAGAGTAGGCTGCGCACATCACTCACTTGACCATTGATAGCGGCTAGGGCCACCATCGCCGGACTCATTAATAATGTTCTTCCTGAGGCAGAGCCCTGCCGACCTTTGAAGTTTCGGTTTGAAGAGGATGCGCTGATTTGACGTCCCTGTAGTTTGTCGGGGTTCATGGCTAAACACATGGAACAGCCAGGCTCTCGCCATTCAAAGCCAGCCTCGACAAAGATTTTATCTAATCCCTCGGCTTCGGCTTGCTGTTTGACTTGCTCAGAACCTGAAACGACAAAGGCTTTGATGCCTGAGGCAACATGCCGCCCTTTGGCTACCTTGGCGGCTTCTCGTAAATCACTCAGGCGACCGTTGGTGCAGCTACCAATGAAGCAAACATCGATAGGGGTGCCCAACATGGGCTGACCAGGGCCCATGTTCATATAGGTATAGGCTTCTTGGATTAAGGCTTGTTCTTCTGAGGAGAATGATGCCAGGTTGGGAATGGTTTCATCTACACCAATGGCCTGATCAGGACTAATGCCCCAGGTGACTGTGGGGGCAATGTCTTGGGCGTCAAATACGATGACATCATCGTAATCGGCATCGGTATCGCTGCGTAGGCTTTCCCACCAAACAACGGCTTTTTCAAATGCGTCACCTTGGGGGGCAAATTCTCGTCCCTTGAGATAGTCGTAGGTAATCTGGTCAGGGTTGACATAGCCACAACGAGCCCCACCCTCAATGGACATGTTGCACAGGGTCATGCGCTCTTCCATCGACATGGCCTCGATGGCGCTGCCAGCATACTCATAGGCATAGCCTGCGCCACCCTTTGCGCCCAAGGTGCGGATAATGTGCAAAATAACGTCTTTGGCATAGACCCCAGGTGCAAGGGTGCCATTGACTTCTATGCGTCGGACTTTGAGCTTGTCGAGGGAGAGTGTTTGGGAGGCAAGCACATCTCGTACCTGACTGGTGCCAATGCCAAAGGCAATCGCTCCAAATGCTCCATGGGTAGATGTGTGGCTATCACCGCAGGCGATGGTCATACCAGGCTGGGTAAGGCCTTGTTCAGGGGCGATGACATGGACAATACCCTGGTGACCAGACCCTACATTAAAAAAGCGGATATCGTTAGTCTTAGTGTTGCTTTCGAGGGCAACGATCATTTCCTCAGCCAGGCTATCGGCAAATGGACGGGCTTGGCTGTCGGTGGGCACGATGTGATCGACTGTGGCTACGGTGCGTTCTGGAAACATCACCGTGAGGTTGCGATCGCGCAGCATAGCAAAGGCCTGAGGACTGGTGACCTCGTGGATCAGATGTAGGCCAATAAAAAGCTGGGTCTGACCAGAAAGCAGTGTTGTAACCGTATGTAGATCCCAAACTTTGTCGAATAATGTGCCCTTACTCATGCGCTGTCTCTATCTAACAAAAATCGCTAGGCTTTCCATTCTAGCCTTAGAGGCTCACATTAAATGTCTTGTGGACAATATATCAAAGGGATGAAAGCCAGCTGCTGACGACAAACGGTCAGCGAACATGTTTCAATAAAAAGATATAGGACTTTATTTGTTTTTATAGAAAGGAGTGTTAGTGATGACCGCAGCACTAGTTTATTTAGTGATTTTGTTTGGCACTGCCGCTGCTGGCATGGGCATGTACTACGGTTTCAAAGCTGCAAAGCTCATCTAAGCTCATCCAAAGGCAAGGATTGATCAGGAATTAGAAAATTTGCCGCCGGAGAGACATGATCTACGTATGACATTGTCTGCATATCCAAAGGCCAAATCTTGATGACTACTGGTTCTTAAATTTTTGATATTTCAAACATTTGAAAATGGCTGTGGGCAAAAGGACATGATAGTCTGCGCCCGCAGGTTGAAAATGGCTGTGGGCAAAAGGACATGATAGTCTGCGCCCGCAGGTTGAAAATGGCTGTGGGCAAAAGGACATGATAGTCTGCGCCCGCAGGTTGAGAATGGTTGTGGGCACAAGGAGACGATGGTCTGCGCCCGCACATTGAAAATGGCTGTGGGCACAAGGACATGATGGTCTGCGCCCGCACATTGAAAATGGCTGTGGGCACAAGGACATGATGGTCTGCGCCCGCAGCTTTTTTATTGGTCTTTGCAGGCTGGGGTTGCCAGAATACTGAGGCCTCCTACAAGAAACCAGCTCAGTACATTAATGCGAGCGTCGAAGAGGGTGACGTCGAACAGACTAAACAGAATACAGCCAGTAAACCCAAAGAGATAGCTGAGTAACGTTGGGTCGAGGTGATTCACTAGCCGACGGAGACCTGCAAGATACGTTCGGCCAATCACCCAGCAAAAGAGCACCATAGTGGGAATACCGGTATCACAGGCTAGATATAGCCAAAGGTTGTGGGGATGAAAGAGACGTTCGTGATCGGTAACACTAAAGGGGACATACTGATGACTAAACCCTCCTAAACCCCAGCCCAATAAGGGTCGCTGGCGAATGAGATCGACGGCAATTTGCCAGGCTTTAACACGGGGGTCGTCGGTAAAGAGAGCAAGACTGAGATGCCGACCACCAAACCCTAAAACGAGTAATCCTGTGCCAATTGCGCTCAGAATCACGATACCCAGCAACCATACCCAGCGATGGCGTCGAACTAGATAACCGGCAATCAATAGCAGAATAACGGCGGCTATGAGGCCATTGCGAGAGCTGGTGCAAAAGATGCCTATACCAGCCAGGATCACAGCGATGCTTAAAGCCGATGTCATCAATGGTGAGTGTGCTAAAGCCCTCGTATCAGCAGATGGCTTTGCAGTAGTCGTCCCACGCATTTGCCCGACCAGCAACCCTAGGCCCAGTCCCAACACAATGGTGAGATAGTTGCTCAAAATGTTGGGGTGGCTCAGTTTGGCATGGGCACGATGCCCGGTGAAACTGACATCGAACACCCACTGAAAGATTGACCAGTCGCCAACGTGAGCTGTGATCCCTGGAAATCTGACAATGTATTCAACCAAGGCCAAAATGCTGAAGGGTAAAGAGCCCAGGACGATGGCTTGGGCCACCATCGTCAATGTGGGCCTTGGCGGTTGAAAACGTTGGGCGGTCGAAAGTACGCCAATCAGAAGGAAATAGGGTAGAAAATTAGCGAGCTGTAACCAGGCGTCGCCAGCATTGGCGGCAAAGCAAGTGCTGAGTAGTAACCCTGCTGTCAGCAGCCCATACCCCTGCTGCCACAGTACCTGACTAATCGCCTGAAATCTTTGGCAAAGTGCCCCTACCATGAGGCCAACTAAGATAGCCAAGCTGAGATAGCTGGCAAACGGCAGAATTACCAGGGCTGCTAGCCACAGCCAAATATGCCAGGACCCGCCTAAAAAACTGCCATTGGTAGATTGGACTGAATTAATACGCACCGTCCCCCATGATTACTACCCAAATAGTTCGAATTAGGATGTAGATATCTAGCCAGACTGACCAATTGCGAACATAGTAGGCATCAAGATTCACTCGCTCTTGGTAGGTGATGTTACTGCGTCCTGAGACCTGCCACAGACCCGTCAAGCCAGGCAACACCTGGGTATAGAGTTGGAATTTTTCCTTATACAGTTTTACTTCGTCATGGACAATGGGACGGGGACCGACAAGACTCATCTCTCCTCGCAGAACGTTCCAGAGCTGGGGGAGTTCATCGAGGCTGGTTCGTCGCAACCATCGCCCTAGGCGCGTAATCCGTGGGTCGTATTTGAGCTTGCGGTCTTTGCTCCAGTGGGTTTGCAGCTCAGGTTGGCTTTGTAGATAGTCTTTGAGAACCCGCTCGGCATTGGGGACCATGGTGCGAAATTTCCAGGCTTTAAATGGACGACCGTTGCGACCAATGCGGGTCTGTCGGTAGAGAATAGGCCCGGGTGAATCAATGCGAATAGCCAGAGCAATTAAGACAATTAAGGGAAAAGAAACCAGGCCGACAATTAAGGTCAGGCATTGATCTAGAAGGCTTTTAGTGAGTTTTGGACCAGGGAGTAAGAGTTGTTGTTGAGACTCTAGACCCAACACCCCTCCTAGATCACGGGCAGCAACCCACAGGCTAGCCATGCCAAACAGGTCAGGAATAATTAGGAGATGGGGAAAGGCACGACCGTAGTGTTGAGCAACATACAGTAACCGATCTCGATGGACCCCTGGCATGGCCATGATGGCGTAGGGAATCTGGTCACGACCAGCCAATACCGGAGCCTGAGATAAGTTGCCAATCACGGGAACGCCTTCAAGATAGCCGTGTTTGCTGACGTCATCATCGAGTACAGCTACGGGCTTGAGGCCTAGAGCCGGTTGGCGATGTAAGGTACGAATGACTAGGGCCCCTGTTTTGCCTGCCCCGAGTACCAATACTGGATAACCCCACCAAGAACGTTTTGCGACCAAGGCCCTGAGGCCATAGCGACCCAGTAGCGGCAGAATAATCGACAGGCCCCAGGCCATCAGAAATGCGGCACGGGAGTAAAGCTCTAAGTCTCGGAAAAGAAAGACGGCAGACCCCAGGGTGAGATAAAGCAGTGTTGTGGTTAGGGCTAAGCGGCGAAGTTCCTCCACTGGCCCGATGCCCTGGCCTGGGTATAACCCTGCTAACCCATAGCCCAGTAAAAACAGACCCAGGAACGGCCATAACTCCCAATATAAGGAAGGCTCATATTGGCCGTTGAACCATAGACGGACGTAGACGCTAATAATGCCAGCTAAGCTCAAGCATAGGGCATCACACGTGATCAGAGCGGTCACCATGTAGCCAGGGTGGGCATGCACTTTGAGGTGTGCGATCGCAGGTTTAGTCGGCTGAGAAAGAGTCATGTGCACACGATGCCGAGGTCGTTAACTTCACTACTCTAAGGGATGACCTTGAAGAAAACTTGTATAGGTTTGCTCAACACAGTCACGAAACTGACTTCGAAAGCATTCGATCGAGAATTTCTCTGCCTGGTGTCGCAGATTATCCCTGTTTAATTCATACATACCCATTTCAAAGGATTTTACGGCCTGGACCAGACTGTCAACTGTCTGGTCCGGAAACAAGATGCCGGTCTGGCCATGTATGACTGTTTCAGCCACACCACCTCGACCGAAGGCAATCACTGGTGCTCCTGCTGCTTGAGCCTCCACAGGGGTAATACCAAAGTCTTCCTCTGCTGGAAAAATAAATCCTTTGCATCGTTGCATATAATCTGCCACGGCGCTATCAGGCTGCTGTCCTAATAAGCGAATGTTCGAGCCAGTCATCGCCTTAATTCTTGACCAATCTGAACCATCACCAATAACCACTAAGGGCAGTCCTAGCTGGTTAAAGGCTGCCACTGTTAAATCGACCCGTTTATAGGGCACAAACCGAGACACCGTTAAATAAAAGTTTTCACGGGGATGTTGCCACTCGAATCGGGATATATCCACGGGGGGGTAAATCACCGTCGCTGGTCGCCGGTAAGCTCGCCATACACGCTGCTTAATAAAATGAGAATTGGCCACAAATCGATCAACACGGTTGGCACTAGTGGTGTCCCACAATCGCAAATAGTGCAAAATCAAGCGCGTCAGAGCCCCCTTCAACCCTCGTTCTAACCCGGCCTGTTGCAAGTATTGATGTTGCAAATCCCAAGCGTAGCGAATAGGGGTGTGGACATAGCTGATATGCAATTGATGGGGAGCGGTTAATACCCCTTTTGCCACAGCATGGTTACTGGAAATCACCACGTCATAGTCGGATAAATCAAATTGCTCCACCGCCAGTGGCATCAGGGGCAGATATTGCCGAAAGGCTCGTTTAGACAGCGGTAGCTGCTGAATAAATGACGTTGTGACTGAACGATGTCCAATAAAATCACGCTGTTCTGGCGACAAAAAATCCACCAGGCTAAATAGGTCGGCGTCTGGATAGAGTTGCAGAATTTGTTCCACAACCTTTTCAGAGCCTGCATGGCTAGCCAGCCACTCATGCACAACGGCAACACGCATATCAAACTTGACGACACAAATCGTCCTAAGATTCTAGAGCAGAGCCTCGTAACATCAGACCCTTAAGACATAACTACCGTGAGCCAAATCAAAATCCCTATCCTTGACTTAAAACCTCAGTACCAGGCGATTAAGGATGAAATTCAAACGGCTATTAACCAGGTCTTGGATTCAGGACAGTTTATTTTGGGGCCAACGGTAAAAGCGTTCGAAACTGACGTTGCCAGGTATTTGGGTGTAAAGCATGCTATCGGTCTGAACTCAGGCACTGATGCTCTGGTGATCGGCTTACGCGCTGCAGGTATTGTGCCAGGGGATGAGGTAATCACCACTCCATTTAGCTTTTTTGCAACTGCGGAATCCATCAGTATGGTGGGGGCCAACCCTGTATTTGTCGATGTTCAGCCTGATACCTTTAACATCGACCCGACGCTGATTGAAGCGGCTATTACGCCCAAGACCAAGGCGATTATGCCGGTGCATTTGTATGGCAACCCGGCGGCCATGGGGCAAATTATCCAAATTGCGGATAAGCATAATCTTAAGGTGATTGAGGATTGTGCCCAGGCATTTGGGGCTGTTTATAAAGGGACCTGTAGCGGTTGCGATCGCTGCGATCAGACCACTCTTGCTCAGCTTGGCGGTAAGTATGTCGGCACGATTGGCGATGTGGGGGCTTTTTCATTTTTCCCAACTAAAAATTTAGGGGCCTATGGCGACGGTGGTTTACTTGCCACCAATGACGACCAGCTTGCGGACATGGCTCGAATGTTGCGGGTTCATGGTGCCAAAGAACGCTACAAAAACATCATGTTGGGCTATAATTCTCGACTGGATGCTATTCAGGCTGCTATTTTGCAGGTAAAGCTACGTCATATCGATGATTGGAACAACAAGCGGCGTTGGGTGGCAAAAACCTATCATCAACTGTTAGAGAAATCCGAGGGCGTGATGCTACCTGAAATTGCCGATGGCCATGTATTTCATCAGTACACCGTCCGCATTTTAGGGGGGCATCGTGACTATGTGAAGCAGGCTCTGGCAGAGGCCGGTATTGGAGCGATGATTTACTATCCTATTCCTCAAGATAAGCTTCCGGTTTATCTGGGCAAATATCCTGACCTGGCTGTTAGTAATCAGCTGGCCCAAGAGGTATTGAGCCTACCGATGTGGCCGGAACTAAGCCTGGCCCAGCTCGAAGCGGTGGCGGACGGGGTAAAACAGGCCCTGAATAATAGAACCTAAAGGCTAGGTGTGCGATCGCTTGATAAAGAATCCTAGAAGCGCTCTATTTCTTGAGCACTAAGCCAGAGCCGCGTCATAGTTCTGTGCGTTTGTACTTCGTACCCTTGTTAAAAAGTTGATTCTGAACGAAACCCAGCAATTTAAGCTCAGTTTACTAGCAGCATTGGTGCAGCGCAGTCTGCAGGTGCGCTATAGAGGCTCAATGTTGGGTAAATTGTGGCCTTTACTCAATCAGCTGGCGCAGATTGTCATATACACCTATGTATTTTCAATTGTGTTGCAAGTTAGATCGGGCATTAATGGATTTGAAGACAGTAGCCCGTTCCTGTTTGGATTATGGTTATTTGCCGGACTGCTTCCCTGGACAACGTTTAGTGGAGGCCTAGCATGGGCAACGAGTTCTGTTGTTAGCCAGCCCAACCTTGTTAAGAAGGTAGTATTTCCACTGACGTTACTGCCGCTAGTGCCGGTGATAGCCATCTTTATCGAAAGCACGCTTGGAATAATCGTGCTGATTATTTTTATTGCGCTCTTTACTCAAAGCGTCCATTCTACGTTTCTATTGCTGCCGCTGATTTGGCTGCCTCAGTTGTGTCTTACTGCCGGTTTGGGCTTTTTATTAGCGAGTTTGACTGTATTTGTCCAAGATGTTAAGCAGCTTGTCGATGTGGCTCTACGCTTATGGTTTTATGTCACGCCCGTTATTTATCCCGCTAACCTAATTCCACAGCAATATCAAAAGCTAGTGCTATGGCTGAATCCCATGGCTCCAATTGTTGAGATGTATCGGGATGTATTAATCTCTGGAGAGGTAATCCATTGGATGGAATGGACTATCTCGACAGGAATCTCAGTGGTTATTTTATGCTGTGGCTTATGGATTTACGGTAAGCTTAGACCTTCATTTGCCGATGTCATATAGAACGTGAGTGGATACGCTGCTTACTAATGTTCCATTGGTACGGATAAGGTTGTCACCATATGTAAAGAACGGTCGAAAAAGAGGCTGAGTGGAAACGGATATAGACCAAGTTTTTTCTTGCATTCTATTAACTTGAGGTTAAGGCTTGAGAATAGCCGTTCCCATTGATCTTTTCGTAAATAGACATAGGGCAAAACGACGCCATGTTTTTTATTGCCAACATCATCCATAAATTTGAGCGTTTGTTCTGCCAAAAAGCCTTCGGAATTGTGGTCCTTAATTACAATCAAGTGTTTACAGACCCGTTTTGCTTCTTCTAGAAGTTCTTTTTGTGTGTGGGTGTGATGTAGAACGTCCACAAACATAACAACGTCGAAACTATCTGTTTCGTAGGGCAAATGAATGCCATCAAATTCTTTAACAGGGATACGGGTTTGACCCCTAACAAGAACATCTACCCCTTCGATTGTTGCACCGGAAACCTGATCAGCCACAAGTTTAGAAATTGAGCCATCCCCTGCACCCACGTCTAAAATTCTTGAACCTTCTGGAATTTGAGCAGAGAGCAAACGGCTTAAAACCTTGACTCTACGCTTAAAAATATAATTGGTATGAAAGTTGTCTACTATTCCCATGACCTATAACCACTGACGTTAGAGAAAGAATTACTAAGCTCAAAAACTATGACTTACAGACGGATGTTGATTGATCAAAAAGTGTGTAACGGCTTGAGCTAGAAACTGGATTCTGTGCATCAAAATAATAACAACTAAGCAGTACCACCATGACATCAAGACTCATGAAATTTGATGCAAGGCTCATCCGCCTACATAGTTAGTCCTCAAGGTAGAGCAATGCACTCGTTCGCATCTAGAGTGGCGATAAACGTACTGTATTCATCAGAAGAAAAGACTTTTTGATTTTGGTGTTTTTCTATCCATGTCCTGAGATTAGCTGGCCAGTCCTGATGCTCGGGATCTGGTATAACAACTGCAAGTTTCTGGGGGAAACTTGTACAAGCTTTTCTGATTTCTTCAACGCTGCCTGTTTGTGCGGCAATCGCTAGTGGAGATACCCGAAACCCCAACGGAGCTAAAATGTCTCTTGCAGCACGGCTATGTAATGCCCATAACTCAGGATATTCGCCAGGTAAGTGAGCAACAAGGATGGGTGGCCTACTATCAAATAGCTGAGCGCCGAGTAACTTTCGACCGTCTCTACTACGCGATTGAATGCCTGATTCAGCATTGGGCATTGAACTAAATAAACTGGGCGTCTTGCTAAGTACAAATGACTGAGGTTCGATAGCAGTAGCACATATGGAAAGCAATAATATAGATACAAATCTTGCTTTGTTTTTAAGCACTTTTTGAGACACTTTCTCAAGATTAAGTAAAACTAGCGGCATCATCAGACTTAAAGGGATGTCGAGATACCGCAACTCTAGTAGGGGAGTCCAATGTGGAGTTCGCCCTGGAACGTTTACCGATCTATACATGACTGCTAGCAACGCTAGCTCTAACATAAGCCATAGCGTAATCCAGATGGTAATACGTCGTAAGTTTCTTTGTGGCCAGTCATGTTGCTGGTTTCTAGGCGCGTAAAAAGCGAGTCCTATTAAAACTACAGCTGTGATAAACGCTAATGTAGAGTTTACTGTCCAGTTCACCTGGTTTTGCAGCCCGTAAAGACTATTGGCAAAAAAAGAGTCATCAAAAAGGCCAATGGAGTTAATGGGCCATGGAATTATGCGCGTCAGCCTGGCTAAATCAAAAGAGCTGTCTAATGGACCAGGCCAGCCAGCTACAGTTAATCCTGGGCCATATGTGGCAATGGCTTGCTTCCTCCATACATATCCAACAAAGCCAGGGAATATTGCTAATGTTGCAAACAGTATTGTGATAAGTATTCGTCTAGTTAATGGCTGTCCCTTACTAAAGAAAAGATAGGTTGAGATCGCACAAGCAATTGCTAAATTTGATAGTCTTAAAAAGACCGCTGCACCAACAAGACAACCACATCCAAAAACTCTTAGGATACTAGGATTCACATTGGCTTTCACTAAGAGTGCAATTGACATAATGATTGCACCAGAACATAAAGCAACTGTGGTATGACCGCTGAATAAGGAGAGAGTGATTGGGCTGTAGACAAACGTCCAAAAAGCTAATGTAGGCAGCCCTACTCTATAAATCAGTGGTGAACTTTGCCCCCAAAAAATAATTAACCAGCCTGCAAAAAACAGAATGATACCTAAAGCATCTAATAAAAAGTCAGCTCTGCCAGGTGTTAAACCTAGGATATGACCAAAAACTAGTAACCATGCGTATGCTCCTTGTTTAGTTGCTGTGGGGATAGCAACTAATTGAGATAAATCGCTAGTGTCGACAATGTGGCGATTGAGAGACCAGTGGTTGGTATTTATCACATAGTGATAAATGTTCATTATTCGAGTCTCATCTCTAGCGAGATATCCCACACTGTGGGCATATATAAGATGCACGAAAGTGGCTAAGCTAGCAGCTAGGGCAAGTAGCCGGTTTTCTATCCTAGAGACGCTACCAAAAAAACACTGATCAAGCATCTGGTTTTGAGGCTCTGTTGATTCTGTGTTTTTCATAACCGATCTTCTGATGAATGCGAATAAGGTGAAGCTTGACAGCAACTTAGACTTATGGGCGAATACAAAAAGAACCAAAAAATAGACGCAAACCACCTGTGTTCAGCTATCTGAAAATCCAATGGCACTGACTTAAAAGTGCACAAAGTAGAAAAAGGCTGCAAGGCTTGATAAATATATATCAAGGCCCTGCAAGCCAACAATAAATCACTTTCTACTATGCCGAAGTCAGCCGAAATTCTCAAGCACCAGTTATTCAAAAGTATCGGTTCGCCGTGGCAAGATATCCTACCGGAAGCAAGACTCGATGAGCTTCTGGCTGAAGAAGGGATCACCTACCGAAATCGTTTGTATACCCCCATCGTGACGGTATGGGGCATGCTATATCAAGCGTTATCAGCCGATAAAAGCCTCCGCAACACCGTCAAGTGCTTCACCACCTGGTTAACCGCCGCAGGCGTTACCCCTCCGTCATCGGATACCGGAGCTTACAGCAAAGCTCGCGACCGGTTGCCGGAATCACTCCTCCAACGTCTTATCCCCGAAACAACCGAGCAGTTGGAACAGACGGTGCCCAAGGCGCATTACTGGTGTGGTCGTCGGGTGAGAGTCTTTGATGGAACGACGGTATTGATGGCCGATAGTGAGGCCAATCAAGCGGTCTATCCTCAACATGGTAATCAAGCGGTCGGATGTGGCTTTCCACTGGCTCGGGTGGTGGTGTTTTTCTGTTTACTAACCGGGGCAGTGGTGTCAGGGTGTATTGCACCGAAGACAACCAGTGAAATCGTCATGAGCCGTTTGTTGTATCAGGACTTAGCGCCCGATGATGTGGCCATGGGCTTAAAGGGTGACAGCGTAGCTATAAAGCGTGTTCCATAAGGGACAGAGCGAGAAAACCACGTTGAAAATAGAGTCGTTTATTCGGTTTGAGCGCAATCAATTTCAAGGCCGAATCCGCCCATATATCCATGGCATATATCCACCGTTGCCCATACAAACCCAAGCTAAAATCACTGTGATAGGGAGCCTTGCCTGAGTGCTTTTTGATACATCCAGCGTAATCGTCTATCCGTAATGCTTGCATGCGTTGTCCGTGCATTGTAGCCAAACTATAGGCGAGCACAATGACCACCACCAAGGCTAAAAAGCGACGGTCGTTCACCTTGGTATCCTCCAGGTGATAGCCCCCGGTTTTACAATCTTTAAAAAATTGTTCAATGCGCCAGCCATAATACCCCTATAAAGACGAAGCCTTCTCAATACCCTACCGTTAGATTGAGGGGGTTACTCCGCTTGGTTGAACTCGTCGCCAAAATAAAGGCAAGTGAGCCATTGCACGAAAAGGAAGAATATCCATGTCAGAGCGAAACGAGTCCCCCGTCTGCCTGTCCTCCGAGGAAGGAGCTGTGGCAACGGTTGCCGCAACTGAAGCGGCAGAGACTGATCAATGTCTTGAGCCAACTGCTGGAGAATCATCTGAGTGCCCAGTCAGGACAGGAGGTGACGAATGAGTCTCCCAACGAATAGCAGCCACTGGCCTTCAGAAAAAATACATGCCCATCATCTGGACCGGTTAGCGGTGGTCTATGTTCGTCAGTCAACCTTGCAGCAGGTGAGCGACCATCAAGAATCGACCCGACTCCAGTATGGATTAGTGGGGCGAGCCGAAGCCCTAGGCTGGAGAGCCGAGCGTGTGCTGACCATTGATGATGATTTAGGAAAGTCAGGCAGTAGCGCTGAAGGACGTTTAGGCTTTCAACGTCTTGTCAGTGAAGTGGGTCTCAATCATGTGGGGTTAATATTAGGAGTAGAGATGTCCCGGTTGGCCCGTTCATCGAAAGATTGGCATCAACTGTTGGAAATCTGTGCCCTATTCGGCACACTGATAGCCGACCTGGACGGCATCTATAATCCGAGTGATTACAACGACAGGCTCTTGCTTGGGTTGAAAGGATCGTTCTCGGAGATAGAGCTCCACATCCTCAAACAGCGAATGATTCAGGGAAAGCGTAACAAAGCTGAACGAGGGGAATTGGGCTTCAATGTGCCCATCGGCTATGTGCGTCGTCCCTCTGGGGAAATACACTTTGACCCAGACGAACAAGTACAACAGGTGGTGCAGCTGATCTTCAGAAAATTTGAGGAATTGGGGACCCTCAATGCCGTACTCCAGTACCTAGTGACCCATCATATTCAGATTGGGGTACGGGTATTATCGGGACCGACAAAAGGCGATTTAGAATGGCATCGGCCCAATCGAGCGACATTGCAAAATCTCCTGAGACATCCAACCTATGCTGGGGCCTATGCCTATGGACGCAGACAAGTAGACCCTCGAAAAAAGAAAGCGGGACGACCTCATACCGGCAGAGTGGTTAAGCCTTGCGAGGAATGGCTGGTCTTGATCAAAGATCACCATCCGGCGTACATTAGCTAGGGAAAAATACCAGCAGAATATTGCTCAACTCAAGTCCAATCAGAACCGCAGTAATGAACAAGGACATCCCCGTCAAGGGGTTGGGTTACTGTGTGGGTTGTTAGTGTGTGGTCGATGTGGGGGTCGCATGGCGGTTCAGTATTCCCATGGACAAGATCATCATCGCTATATCTGCGCCCGAGAGAAAGTCGATTATGGGGGTGAGATTTGCCAACACTTGTCGGGTGCTTGTTTAGATGAGTATGTTGTTGACCAAGTTTTACAGGCCCTGGAACCCGCCGCATTAGAGTTGTCACTGGCCGCTGCAAGACATCTTGAAGAAGACCGATTAGAACTCGACAAGGTGTGGCACCAACGACTTGAGAGAGCCCAATTTGAGACTGATAGAGCCAGACGACATTACCAGTTAGTAGAGCCAGAGAACCGTTTGGTCGCCAGACAATTAGCCCAAGAATGGGAAGCTAAATTGCAAGCTCAACAACAACTCCAAGAAGACTATGAACGTTTTTGTTGCGAGAAGCCCAAACAACTATCACCCGACCAACAACAACAGATTCGAAGACTTGCTCAAGACCTGCCTGCCTTATGGTCTGTGCCAACAACAACTCAGGCTCAACGCAAAGAAATCATCCGGCAGGTGATTGATAAAATCATTGTCACTGTTGAAGGCACAAGTGAACAGGTTCAGGTTATGATTGAGTGGTCGGGAGGATTCTCCTGTCAAGCTCAAATTATTCGTCCGGTGGCAAAATGGACACAACTGAGTTACTACCCTCAGTTATGTGAGCGGCTAGAGCAACTGGTCGAGGCCAATTTAACAACCGATGAAATAGTTGACTGCTTGCATCAAGAAGGGTTTCGTCCACCCAAACGACGTCAAACCTTCACTCGAGAAATCGTCCAAACCTTGATACGCCATCTCGGACTCCGGCCTCGTCCATTGCCTAAAGCCAGAGAGCCCCTTTCTGAGCATGAGTGGTGGCTCCCTGAGTTAGCGGTCACGCTGGGGATGCCCACCGTGACCCTATACAACTGGGTGCGACGTGGTTGGGTCAAAGCCCGGCAGCAACCCACGTCCCCAAAACACTGGATCATTTGGGCCGATGAGATTGAACTGGAACGATTAAGAACCCATCGGCAACGGCCTGTCGGTGACATTCTACGGCAACGTTGGAAAGGCAAAGTGCCCACGATTGCAATCCCACCTGAGTAACCCTCCTCACACCGTCACTGTTAACTCTTCACCGGAGAATACAAATGGAAAACCATCAGCCTATGACTAAGCAACCTCGGCATAAAGAGGGAGATGACTATGGGGGTATTGAGGCTGGCGTATCTCTATCCCCCAGCGACAACGATAAATCTTTAAGGTTTGTTTGAGGGTGGGGAGATTTGTCAGGATATACCAGGGGTCTTTCGGTCCTTTCTTGCGGTGCTTACGTTTCCAATAAACAGCCAGATTAAAGGGACCTAATCCGTCTCCTTTATTCCCTCTAATGCCGACATAAAATTGAGACATGCCCGGCTTGAATCCTTGGTCTTTGAGGACTTCGTACTCGTCACCAGGGTGGTGTTGGAAGTGGAAGTCTTTTTTCTGACGTAAGGCAAAGTACACCCCTTGTTGGTCCAGCCATTCAGCCAATTTCGGACTATGAAATTCTCGGTCTCCTATCACCAACGTTGGATAGTGTTTCAATAATTTCAGAGCGATTTTTAAGACTCGTTTTTGGGTCCTCAGATTACTGTTGCCGACATGATCTAATAGCTCCCAATATAGGGGTAATGCATGGGTGCCCCATACCAGGGTCACCATAAACAGATTACGCTCTTTCCATTGCGTTCGGTCTATCGCAATCAACCAATATCCATACTTCTGATGAGCTTTTTTTTAACCGACGACGCTGATCTCGATTGAGACAATGACCGGTTTGAGCTTGGCGAATCCAATATTTGATCAACGGAAACCACAACACTTTAAGACTCAGACGAGGGAGGACTAAAAACCGTTGTAGGTTCCGTTTACGACTCGCATATTTGATCGGTTGAGGAAATAGACTGGCTAAGGCACCCAGGGTGACTTGACGATGCGCTTGTATCAAAAGTAACACCAGCTCTAGGGTTAGATACTGCTGCTCGCTCAAATGCTTACGGCAGATGGTTTGGTATACTGAAGGCAACATTTTATTTTTTGTGGGGGATGCATAGTCCCCTATTTTTTTGCCTTCCTATTTTCCCAAATCATTGCCAAATATAGACTTTAAGTTCCTTGTCACCCTTTAAGGGCCATGGGAGACCAAGCCTTTGGCAGCTATGTTGACTTAGCCCTGATTCAGCAGCAAGAGGCCGATGGGGTCTTGCGTAAACATCATGCTCGGCACACTGATTTTCGTAAAGGTCTCAGGCATGGTCCTGGCGACCACCAAGTCGTCTGGCACAAACCCAAGCGACGACCGGGTCATATGAATACAGATGAGTTTGCAGCCATTTCCCAGACATTGACGGTTAGAGAAGTGCGTCTGAAGCTATCTCGTAACGGGTTTCGAGACCAGTTCATCATCATTGTTACCACCCTATTGGATGCCAAACAGTATCCTGCTAGTCAATTAACCCGTCTTTATGGATGGCGTGGCATGCGGCAGAAGTCAATTTACGTCATCTCAAAACGACACTCAAAAATGGAGAGGCTCACAGCCAAAACACCGGACATGGTCCGTAAGGAAATTTGGTCTCACATGCTAGCCTACAATGTGCTGCGTAGTGTGATGGAACAGGCCTCTCCATTATTGCACTATGAGCGTAATCGTCTCTCCCTACAGGGGGCTCGGCAACACTTTCAGCAAATTCTTGCATTATTAGCAACAACATCGAACGCGACACGGCAACGACTCTACGACCATTTGCTCCAAGATATTGCCTCTGACCCGTTGCCTCAACGGCCTAATCGGCATGAACCTAGAGTCGTCAAACGTAGGCCAAAACCGTTTCCCAGAATGCGACAACCTCGTAATATTCTCAAAGCTAAGCTGGCTGCTTGATTAGACTTATGTCAGTGCCATTGATCTGAAAATCAAGTGGTTTGCCGAGTATTCAAATCTTTTTGATAGTTAGGCTGTTCACGCTTGACCTCATACCATATGGTGTTACCGCACTTTAGTGGAGGCCAAAAAAAGCAGCTATTTACGCCTCAGCGATAAGATGCTCATAAAAAAGCTGGCAAATATTATTTGGAACCCTAAAATTAGGAAAGTTGCCGAAGGAATAACAATTCTCATAACTCTTGAGGGTTCTAAAGGACCAAATGAACTCTGTTGCCATATCAAAAATGAATAGGCTGACATTAATAGGCTAAGAGCAATCAGTCCGCCTCCAATTAGTAAACCAAGCTCTAAGTTAAAGCACTTGCTGATGTTTCTAAACAGCCTTTTACGAGGCATGAGCAACCCTTCGCTCACGGCAAACTGATTAGTCAGCACTGCAAAAATAATCGCCTGAAACCCAACAACACCACTGGCTGAAGCAAATAGTAAAGTATGAATATCAAATACCCATTTAGGTCCCTGCAGCAAAACAAAAGTAGTCACACATGCCAGTGCTGAAAGTATTAGACCAGGATATAGAAATAGCCAATTGGGACTATACAATAGCAAAAACCTTAAGT
Source organism: Leptolyngbya sp. PCC 7375 (assembly GCF_000316115.1). GTDB lineage: Bacteria > Cyanobacteriota > Cyanobacteriia > Phormidesmidales > Phormidesmidaceae > Leptothoe. The sequence goes on along the minus strand of NZ_JH993797.1, from coordinate 3,278,465 downwards.
GTCGCCAACCATCTCTCCACGGTCTCAAATGAGGTGGACGACTCCTACCATCTGGAGACAGTGTTGTAGGCACCTCAGTGACCCGCAGCTTAGAAATAACTGCCTTGACCACCATCTCACTAGCAAACTCCATGCCAGTTGTTCGTAGATCTAAAGAGTTAATTGCGTCTTTTCTAAAGCCTCGCAATCCACAGTGGAAGTCTCCACAAGGATTAGGAAAAAGCAGTTTACCAATCCCTGTGAGCACCGGATTTCCCAGGTATCTATTCAAAAAAGGCATAGCATTTTTTTGAATTCCGCCTTTAAACCGATTTCCCATAACGAGGTCGTAGCCTGCCCTTAGCTCTTGTAGAAATGGGTTTAATCCTAAAAAATCATAACTATCATCAGCATCCCCCATAACAATGTATGGCCCAGCAGCTGCATTGATGCCAGCCATTAGTGCACTTCCATAACCCTTTTCCTCAACATGGATTAACTTGGCACCGCAAGCGATAGCTATCTGCTGTGAACCGTCTGTACTCCCGTTATCTGCGACGATAACTTCGCCACTTACTAAGTTTTGCTCCAAATATGACTGAGCTTTTCGTATGCACGTTTCAAGAGTTTCTGCCTCATTCAAACATGGCATGACTATTGAAAGTTCGATCGTTTGGTTAGGAGAAGCAGAACTTTCCAAAGACAAAGAACTTGAGTTAGACCAATCAGCTTTTTTTATGCGAGTCATAGGCCTTGTCCAAAGAAACTGAGCTGAAAAGCATTACAGAACATCTGCCAGAGCTCTGTAAAAGAGCTAAATCAATCCCGGCTATCTAATTGGTTCTTAATAGTAAAAGAATACAAAACGTTTACCCTACCCAAAGTTAATATACCACCAGCACAATTTCATAAAGGATGATAATGATACATTTATCAATTAATATTTTATGGATATATAAACCTTACTTTGCTAAAAACGTTGCATAATAAAGATCACAGGCCCGATTTACTCTGATAGATAGTGTGGCTCAAAATCTTAGAGTGAATCTTGATAGTGAATGAAATAAAAAACATCTACGGAAACTATGATTTAAGACTAATAATTAAAACGCCTATTGTGATAGTTACTAAACCTAGGATCTTCGCAGCTGTTATTGCTTCATTAAAAAATAGGCTACCACTGACTACTGTAAAGATGTAAATCATTGATGCAGCTGGGCCTGCTGTACTGAGTGGAACTCTTGTGAGCACTAGAATATAAGCAATAGCACCGAAACCATAGAACATTAGGCCAATGATTAGCTCATAAGTTGTCGCGATTTTAAATATCTGAGTAACTAAATTACTAGCATTGACTGCTCCTAACTGTAAGGCCCCAAATTTAAGAAATATCTGACCTGCAACGCTTAGTAAAACGGCCATTAATAATAGGAAAAACTCGGGAGGATTCATCGTCAGTGCCTAAAGTTTTAATCTGAGAATGTGGATCCTTGTGTGTCTGCGAAAATATTGATTATTCACAAGTACAGTGAGTGATTTTAGGAAAATAATCAATTACAAATAACCAGTGTCTTTGAGAAGACTATTAGTTCTGTTGAAAAAATAAGCTTCTGTTTCACCATTAAAGTGATTTTTCCAGTCTCCAGAAATACCTTTCCGATAATGGGAGTTGATGTCTTCTGAACCTTTAGAACGACCACTGAGGTTTTCGAAACTCAAGTCTTTTAAAATTTGTTTTAATTCAGTTCTGGATATGCCTATTTGACAATGATTCATTAGTTGAGTGAAGTGATGAAATTTTTCTTTGCATGTCAAATCCTCAAACCTAAAAATCTTTACACAAGGGTCAATATCTTGAGCACTAGCCCAAGATAAAAGAGCCTCAAAAATACCTAACTCTACTCCCCAATCGATTACTTGAAAAAGTCCATCAGACTGGCTTTTCTTCTTCAGATTATTTCTCATCTCTGCAATGTGACCCATTTCACGATGAGAGTAAAGAATTGAGTAGTAGAGTGAAACAGTAATGTCCCTCGGATCTCGAGTTATAAAAAATGCTCTGTAGTGAGCAGGTTTTGGAATGCTTTGAAAACAGTTAAAGCTCAAAAATAAGGGGCTTAAAATTTTTTGTTTAGGCAAAAAGCTATCAAAAAAACGCTCTGTAATTTTCCGTGAATCTGTATTACCAGGCAGGTGATCTTCATACCTGTAACAGTCTAGCTCGGATGCAGCTTTTATCAATGGATGCTGCAGAATACCTCTAATCCATTGGCTACCGGTCTTAAATACACAGCAGTGATAAATATTAATAGGAAATTTGCTCAAATCGACCTCACAACTAACACTTAGCTATCTACTCTAATTTAGAGCTTTTTGTCTTAACTTAATAATTCATCTTATCTGATTGAAAGAAAGTCAAACTTCCCAAAGATCTAATGGCGTATCCTGACTGTCTGACAAGTCTTAGTCCAGCCCACTTATATCTCAAGTCCGACAACGTATTGACCGAATACGGGAAAACCAAATCTGGTCATAGTATTGCGGTTTGCTTCGAAGAAGGTTAAGCAGAGGGCTGGGGCTCTAGTAGTCCGTCAAGATTTGATTTTGGGGTAAAAGAGGTAATTAGTAAGAAAGCCGTTATCAGTGAAGCACCACTCACCACTCCTCGATCCGCAACTGTATGATGACTTGGTTGATGAAAAAGTGATGCCATCGATGTTCAAAGCTCTAGGCCTGAGTCGCACGGCTGGAGACATAAGGTTTCCAGCCTGTGGGGCTAAATTAATCACAACAGATGAGGGCATTGACTATCCGAGCTAGCGTCTTTAAATGCCGGAGGTCTGACTGACTGACACATCTCAGATGCCCCCATTAATATCTCAAGTCCGACATCGTATTGACCGAATACGGGAAAACCAAATCAGGTCATAGTAACGTTGCTCAGCCTTGTTGGACGCAAAACAAGGGTCTGGGTCTTTGGGCAATAAGGGGACTGGTTTCAGAAGAGTCCGACCTTTGTGAACGACTCCCTTGAGCCACCGTAAGCCAATTTTGAGATAGCTGAGCCCTCGTCTCCAATGGGTATCCACCTGTTGACGTAAGCCTTCACACTGCACCGCCATGCCTTGAGTGGTGCCGTATAACAAGGCAATGGCGGCCACCAAATAGAGACGCTCTAGAGCTTGAGCGGATCGAATGCGAGAGTCTTCGAGTTCAAAGGCTCCTGATTTGCTATCTAAAAACAACTCCTCAACCCGAAACCGCAAGGCATATTGCCACAACGTTTGTAGACTCGGTGATTCATCCGTAATCACCGCCCAGGATTCCTTCGTCCCTCGCACGGTTGCCAAGACTAAATTACATCGATGCTCACCATCTTGCCAGAGCCCCACGTTCTCATAGAGAGTGGCTTCTCCTTTGGGAGGCCACAGCGCTTGTACTTCAATGGGATGACGGCATGGGCCGTGGAGATGAACATCACACGCAATGCGCAAACAATAGTGCCAACCACTCGCTTGCAACCAACTCATGAGGTCATGGTTGGCAAACCCTCGGTCAGCTAACAACATCGTGTTGGGATGCCGACGCAACAGCCAACGGGCACGCCGTAACAAGGGTCGATATTCATCGAACGCAACCATGGCACTTTCATGCTCTAATACCCGCCATAGAAGTGGTACCGCTCGTCCACAACACACAACCGACAGGTGAATCATACAATAGCGATTCCACAGCATGGTCGTATCCAATGCTAGATAGAGTCGATGAGCCCGCCAGTTGGTGAGCGCTAACAACACCAGCGGCAGATACAACCCCTTGACATCAATGAATCGGTTGATGAAAAAGCGATGCCACCGACGTTCAAAGCTCTGGGCCTGAGTCGCCCGACTGGGGACGTAGGGTTCCCAAGCGGGGAGGCTGAGTTGGCCACTACAGATCAGGGCACTGACCATCCAAGCCAGTGTTTTCAGATGCCGGAGGTCTTTGTAACGGCTATGTTGACGCAGGAAGGGCAACAATTGATCATACAGTTGGGTAGAGGCTGACATGCATATCACGCTGATGGTTTGGTATCTTCAGCTTTGCATGCCCTCTGCCCATTTCCTTGTCGATCCTTATGGATTCTGGGTTACAGGATTTGTGTCAGGCAGTCAGGCCGGAGGTATTTGTAACGGCTATGTTGATGTAGTAAGGGCAACAATTGATTGTACAGTTACGTAGAGGATGACATGCATAGCCAGCTGATGGATTGGTATCTTCAGCTGGCTATGCTCTCTGCCCGTTTCCTAGTGAACCCTAATAGATAATAGAAGAGGAATATTTAAGGAAAAATAATTTCTAAGGTGAGTTATATTTGACTACTCTAAGATTATTCATTGTTGAAAAATTAGGAGAACTACTAACAAGTAGGCTTATGAAAAAATGTCCTCGTATATTTATCTAAAAGTATTAAAAATGATTTATTCTAATATCCTGTAAACGTAATTTCATTGTAACGAGGTGTCATGTTTCAGTACGCCGAGCCTATACCCGTAGATAATATAAAGGAATGCAAATTCTATCATAGTATAGATTTGCCTAATCATGCCCCCATAGAAGGTGATTGGGATTTAAGATCATCAATTAAAGAGTATTTAGGAAATTACAATTTTTCTGGCAAAAAAGTTTTAGATGTCGGCACAGCTTCAGGCTTTTTGACTTTTTCTATGGAAAAACAAGGTGCTGAGGTAACATCCTTTGACATGTCTAGTGATGGTGAATGGGACATTGTCCCCCACTATAAAGTTCAGCCTCGCATTAAAGAACTGCTTCAAAACAGAAATGTTGGCCTACAGCGAATTAGAAAATCTTACTGGTATTCTCATAAACATTTGAACTCTAATGCCAAAGTTTACTATGGCAATGTTTATGATTTTCCAGATGAGTTAGGGAAATTTGATGTCGTTCTCTTTGGTATGATCCTTTCTCATTTGCGAGATCCATTTCAGGCTCTCTATTCAGCTTCCCGTTTGTCGACCGATACCGTCATTATTGTAAATCAGGCAATGCCTTCGAAAGAACCCATTGGTTACTTTATGCCAAATGCAGAAGACGAGAAACTTTTGTGGGCCTGGTGGGCTTTTTCAGATGGTTGCATTCGGCGAATGCTTGGTGTGTTGGGCTTTGAAGTTAAACGCACAGTTACTAGCAAGCATACCTCTAAATATCGAGATACCCCTGAAGAATGTACTGCATTCATTGCACAGCGAATTCATTAAATATTATGCCTTGCATTAATACTAAGGCAGTGCTTTAAGACCTCCTAAAAGGATTGTTCTCTTGTACGAAAGCATCAGGTTTTGGTCAAGCTTTCAAGTACGCCCTAAGTATCTCAGTTCGGTAGCCTATTGCAACTTTGCTGTAACTATATAGCGTTAGGATGCTAGTTATTGATATCCTAACGCTATGATCAGGTTGCCCGTCAAGTCTGAGAACTTTTTGTTTACTTCGGGCTTAAAGTAGTTTTTCCAGTCACCAGAAATACCTTTTCTATAATGTGAGTTTTTATCTTCATTTCCCTGATGCCGTCCACTTAGTTCTTTAAAGCTAAGATCCGCAAGTAGTTTTTTAATATCTTTTTCTTTCATTTTGATTTGGCAGTGCTCAAACAGGTCCCTAAACTCATCTAACTGTCTAGCACCTGTTAAATTTTCAAAGCTAATTACTTTAGTATTAGGATCCTTTTTCGAGGCATTATTCCAGGATAATATTGCTCCAAAAGTCCCTGTGTTATTTAGAACTCTAATTGACTCAATTAGCCCTGCTTCCAAAGACATATCTTGTAGACGTTTGCGTGTAGCTGACATTCTTTCATTGGCTTTGTGTGAGTAAAGTGCTGAAAAATACCAAGAGACAACAATATCACGTGGATCACGAGCTACAAAAAAAGCTCTGTAATCACTAGGTTTGGGGATACTTTGAAAACCTTCAAAATCTATAAATAGTGGACTTAGTATTTTGTTTTTGGGAAAGGGAGCATCAAAAAAGCGTTCCCTTATTCGCCTAGGATCGGCTTTACCCGGTAAATCATCTTCATATCTGTAGCATTCCATGCCAGATGCTTTTCTGGTGAATGGATGTTCTAGAACGGCTCTCATCCATTGACTGCCGGTTTTGAATACGCAGCAGTGATATATGTTAATTGGCATGTTCTTAAACGTACCCATCGGATTGTTTGGCTAATGAAGATACATGCAAGATATTATTCTTACACTCAATTAAGATATCAGTAAATGACACGTACCCTCGATACAACAGCGGTTTCCCTTAGGAACGTATCTAAGCTCTACAAAAAGTACAAGTATCCTGTAGATCGTTTAAAGCAGTTTTTATTTCCTAAGAGAAAATATGGCAAGGAATTCTGGGCACTTAAGGATATCGAACTTACTATTCCCAAAGGAAAAGCTACCGGGATTATTGGTAGAAATGGTGCTGGCAAAAGTACGTTACTTCAGCTTATCGCGGGTACCTTATCCCCAACAACAGGTGAAGTTTCGGTTAATGGGCGTGTTGCAGCATTACTAGAATTAGGAAGTGGGTTCAATTTAGAGTTTACTGGTCGAGAAAATATTTTTCTTAGTGGGAAACTTCTTGGATTAACAACATCACAAATTCACGGAAAACTAGATGCGATTATTGATTTTTCAGAAATTGGTGATTTTTTAGATCAGCCTGTAAAAACCTATAGCTCAGGTATGAAATTGCGATTAGCATTTTCAGTCTATGTAGCTGTTGACCCCGACATACTTATCATAGATGAAGCACTGAGCGTAGGGGACATATTCTTTCAGCAAAAGTGTTTTCAACGTATGGAGGATTTATTGAGTAAGAATAAGACTATTTTGTTTGTTTCCCATAACTTATCCTTGGTTAAAAATTTCTGCAAGACAGCATATTTGCTGGACAAAGGTGAGATTGTTTTCTATGGCTCCAGTTCTGAAGCTATTGGCAAATTTTATCGAATAAAAAATGAGCATCAGACTGTTGCTATAAAAAATAAAAATTATGTTTCTTCTTCTATAGAGAAAATAGATAATTCAATACCTTGCAAGAATAACGTAAATTCATTAATTAAAAAAGTTGCTGAGCTAACACAAGACTCAATATGGAAATTGGCTAATTTTAATATAATTGATTCTAAGGCTGAAATTCTAGCTGTTTCAATCTTAGATCAGCATCTAGTACCTACTACAATCTGTCAGATAGGAGATGTATTGAGATTTAGAGCCTATTTTTTTGCAGGAAACTTAGATGATTTCTATGTAGGCATTACGCTTAAAAATAAATATGATCGCTTTGTTTTTCGTGGAGGATCTTATTTTGATAATCAACCTCCATTAAATACAAGCAATGAAAATATTCAATGCTTTGAAATAGAGCTAAAGCTCAATATTGAAGCTGGTAGCTATACGATAATGTTTTCATTAGAGCAGTCTAAGTTGATACCGAATGAGACTCATAAAGTTTGTACATCGCCCTGGATTGGGCCTTTAGAAGTGTGTTGGGATTATAGAGTTCAAAAGGCTCCCTTTTTAGGAATGGTAGGTCTTCCCTATAAAGGTAGAGCGCTGTCACTGGGTGCAATAGACGGATAAATCATCAGCATCTGTTAGGACAAATAGCCCACAAGTTTTTAATGTAGTGCCTAGAATTTGAGAGATTCTTTGTTGAGAGCTGAATAATAAGCAAATGTTGTTCTTAATAGGTTGTGAGCAATACAGCATTACTTTAATGATTTAGTAGACTCAGTGAGTGTAACCAGTGATAACGCCATGCCTTTTTATGGTATGGGCGAATACCCTCATTGACTTCTTCTTGGGTAACTGTGCGATGATGACACCGTTTTCGCAGAAGCTCCATTTCAGCCTGCCCAACTTCATTCCATGCAGATGTCTTTTGTTGTGGGTAAACGCGAAACGCACCTAGAAAGCGGGGTAATCGCACAAAATTGGCACCTGCTTCACGAAAGCGTAAGATAAGATCCCAATCGAGGGCAAAGCGAAAAGATTCATCCACACAACCTCCTGCTCTATCCCATATAGCTCGACGCCAGAACATAGTTTCTTGTGGCACATAATCAGCCCAAGTCAACATTGAATCGCTGTGGGGGGGTAAAACCCACTGACTTGTTTGCTGATTGTGCTCATTGACGATAATTCGATGGCCATATACAACATCAACCTCAGGATGGCTATTGAAATAGCTAGCTACATAATTTAAACTGCCGGGAAGCAATAAATCATCTGAGTTGAGCCAGGCCATAATTTCGCCGCTGGAGTGAGCAAAGCCACGATTGATAGCGTTTGCCTGGCCATTGTCGGGTTCAGAAATAATTTTAGTTATTCTGTGGGCATAACTGTGGAGAACTTCCTGGGTGCCATCTGACGAAGCACCATCCTGAATAAAGTATTCCAAATCAGGGTAATTCTGCTCTACAACACTTTTAATAGTTAGTTCGATGTACTCAGCCTGATTGTAGGAGGGGGTAACTATTGATATTTTTGGAGGCTTAGCTGCTGTTAAAGGAGTGTGTTGATAATGGTTGGGCAAGTTGATAGCGGCAGGGATTTGGCGTTCATCAAGTGTTAGTTTGTTGTACTGATTTTTGATGTCTTTGATAGCGGCAACAACAGAATTTGGTAATACTTGTTTGATTGCATGTCTAATCGTGTATTGATTGAAATGTCTTCTAATATGACTGTGGACAATGCGATCTGCCAGCTTATGAAGTACGCTTTTCTGAGTCTGGTGCAGTAGAGTATACGCTTGGTGTAATTGTTCCTGAGTTTGTTGCAACTGGTCTTGTGTTTGTTGCAACTGGTCTTGTGTTTGTTGTGCTTGATTCTGAGTGTGCTGTAGTTGTTGGTGTGTTTCTTCCGAACGCTGTTGAGTGTTCTGTAGTTCCTTTATGGTTTGCTCTAACGCGTCATTAGTTTGTTGCCAGGCAAGAAATTGCTGATACTTCTCGTTGATGAGATTGAGGCCCATACTAGCAATATCCGCTGTGTCTGAACGTGATATGATGTCGCGCGCTATGCGACAAGATTCGTGATCTGCGGTTGCTAGTCTTTTATTAATACTTTCTAGATCCAAAACAGCAAACAGATTTCGATATGTGTAGGTTAATTGATGGGGTTCTGGGACTAACCTAAAGCTATGGGTATCAAATCGGCATAGCGTATATCCGAATGATTCTATTAAGACACGTAGTTTTTGAGTGCTACTGTCAGCTGCTGCTGCATTTTCTTCCGTAAATTCGATCATCCATAGGGGGAATTTCTGCCGTTGAATTGAATTGATAGCACCTTTTAGTACAAAGTTTTCCCATCCTTCTACATCGAGCTTAGCAAAGGCTACATGATCGATTGCTAACTGACCCATTAGGTTGTCTAGTGTATCTAATGAAACAAGCTGCTTGTCAATCGTCTGTTCGGCTTCTGATGGAGTAAATGTGCCGAATGCTGACATTCCTTGTTTCCCAACAGAGAATTCGGCTGAACCTGTTTGATCTGAGAGCCCTACGGGAACTGCTGTAAAGATTTCACAGCCTAAGGCTTGAAGATTGCGTTGGTAAAAATCTAAGCAAATTGGGTTAGGCTCAAAACCAATGATGGCTCCTTGATGTTTGAGGCGTTTAGCAGCGATGCAGGAAAATAAACCTACATGGGCCCCACAATCTAAAAAAGTGTCCCCCGGTCTAAGGTATAACCATACAAAGGCTTGCTCTATTCCCTCAAAAACTCCTTGTTCCAAAAGATGACCTACATAATCATTCGGTGGAGTTTGAATAATCCCCACGTGGGGGACAGACACGATAAACGATTCTGATGTCTTGTATAAGGGAAAACGGTTGACTCTCACAAACTCTAAATTTTCTTCTAAACCTTGAGTTTGAGGTTGGGCTATGACCAGTCGAAATCCTCTGTTTGTGAGATAGTCAATAATCTCTTCTTTTGTCCCAGCATTTTCATAAAGCGGTTGAAGTTGAACCTCTAATAGTATGCGCTTTATGCAGGATATTTTTTCTCCAGCACCCTTTAGGACTTGAAGTTCATAGCCTTGAGTATCAATTTTTAAAAAGTCAATTTCTGCGATGTTGTTAGCTATGCAAAAGGTATCTAAGCGAGTGACAGAGACATTCGTTTTATCATCTGTTTTCTCATTTTTCTGAGAAGTTATATGGTTTGGAAGTGACTCTTCAGCTAATGCTTTCGTTGCTGAAGAACTAGATTGTGAATGTTCAATACCACCTACTGAGTCGGCATCTACCTCGCCAAAAAAAGTGCAAAAAACATGTAAGTTTGAGAACCCCTCATTTTCAATTTTTGAGGCCAACTCTCTGTTAGGTTCAACAGCGTAAACAAGATTGTTGGAATCTTTCGCTTTAGGTATAGCAAAAAATGAGCCATCGTTTGCCCCGATATCTACAATGATCATGCTGCCTAGCCTTTAGCTCCGCTGAGTTTATGCTAATTTATAAACTTAGCATATCTACTACTAAAGCGAGTTTGCCTATGCCTAGGTTATCAATTGCCAGCTGCATATCTATGGAGATAGCTCATGCTAGCAAGACTAGTATGTTTGCTCGTTTTATGGATGTATCAATAGCCACAGCAAACTTTCAAGAGCAAAAGCACTTTAATACTGAACGCTTGATACCTATGATAATGTTTACTCAAATAAGACTGAACTTTTGCATATCTTTTATTTGACTAGGAAAGTGCTATTAATGTCCCATACGGAGTGAGCATTGAAATTTAAAGATGTCGAAAAAACCTGTAAGATTTACTCGAAAATAGGGCTCAGTCGCCTAATACTTTCAGCTGGAATGCCTCGCTCTGGTTCTACATTAATGTATAACATCATACGCCAAGTCTTACTTCGAAAGTATTCTGGTGCTCTGTCTTCTGGATGGATTGAAGAAATATATGATTTGCCAAGTGCTGATGTTTTTTTGATAAAAACCCATCATTTGGATAGGTTTAAAGCTATAAGGGCGAATCATATATTTTACTCATATCGTGATATTAGAGATGCTTTAGTCAGTATGTCTCGAAAATTTAAATGTAAGCCTTCATTAGCCATTGCACGGGAATGGATTGACCAGTTTTATTTTGCTAAAAAGTGTGCTCGGATAATGATCCGATATGAGGATATGGCAAGTGATATATCCTCAACAATCTTATCTATTGCTCAATGTTTAGATGCTCAGAGCAATATTGATGAGATCACAGCGTCTTTGCCTGTAGTTGACGCTCAAACAGAGATAGACTCTCCGTACTCTAAAGTGACGCTGCTACATAACAATCATGTGACAGGGACAATTTCTGGAGAATGGAGGACAATATTAGATGAGACGCTTCAGAAGCAGCTTATATCTGAATTTGGTGACTGGTTTCAGGAACATCAATATCCCCTCTCATAACCTATTTTGGGGTGTTTGCTGAGGACGAGTATTTGTGGAAGTCTTTGTGACGTCAACCCCTTTAAATTGAAAACTTCCATATTGTAAAGTGCAAGTAGATTTTAAGAGAAAGATTGAATAAATAATTCTTTAAAGTAGGTTTTGGTCTATATCAAAAGACTAATACTTTTTTTAGATGTTATGTTTATATCAAGGCTCTAGATTTCTTTTGGATTAGTTATTGTAGTCAGTTTTTTTATGATTCTTAAAAAGACTACTTTTAGTGTAATTACACCATCATTTCAACAAGGTAATTTTATTGAAAGAACGATATGTAGCGTGCTAGATCAAGACTGTAAAGACATTGAATATTTTGTTTTAGATGGTGGCAGCACTGATAAGACGGTTTCAGTGTTAAAAAGATATAGTCGCCACCTAACTTGGGTTTCCGAACCTGATGATGGTCAAGCTCATGCTGTCAATAAGGGGTTAGCAATGTCTACGGGGGAGATCATTGCATGGATAAATTCTGACGATATTTACTATCCCCATGCATTTGAACAGGTATCATTGCTCTTTGAGGCAAATCCTGATGTTGCTGTCGTTTATGGGCAGGCTGATTGGATTGATCAGGCTGATAATATTATTGCTCCATATCCGACCCGTTCTTGGGACTATGGACAGCTAACCAAGGAGTGTTACTTATGTCAGCCGGCTGTCTTTTTTCGACGCAGTGTGGCAGAGCGTCTAGGGGGATTGGATCCTAGTCTGCAGTATTGTATGGACTATGAACTGTGGCTGCGTTATGGTCAGATGATTCCATTTTCTTATTTGCCGGTTAATTTGGCGGGGTCAAGAATTTATCCAACGAATAAAACGTTTGGTAGTCGGTTGGCAGCCCATCGAGAGGCTAATGAAATGCTGTGTGCACGATTGGGGCACTCAACTAGACACTGGATTTTTGAATATTCGAAACTTCAGTTAGAGAGTGATAGTAAAGCACAAAAGACCGATCTTATCTTTGCGTTTAAGCTTTTTGTTTTGGCTATTAAAAACTGTTGGAGCTTTAATAAGAGAGCTACGGCGATTGTATGCTTGAAGGTGATTTTAGATCAACTTTTTAGACAACATTTTTGGTTGCGATCGCAACCAAAAATAAACATTGAAAACGTCATTCTCGATCAACACGACCAGGTATGAAAATTTGCCTTGACACTACTCCAGTTACTCAAAAACCTAGTGGTGTGGGCCTATATATTCTAAATCTAATCAATGAGTTGATTCAGCAAAAAATAGATAAAGACATTGAGATGTCCCTGGTATATCAACCTAAATTTGCCAATTGGTTGCGGGGATCATGGCAATTTCCTGATCAGCTTCAGCCCTATGTTCAAAAGCAGATTCTTCCAATACCGGTACGACTATCAAATCTATTAACTCGTCCTCCAACTGGTCTGACAGGTAAGTTGTTGGCTAACTACCTAGGGTCTCCTGATATTGTCCATGGGACTAACTATTCTGTGCATCCATTGAGCCATAGCGCTCGTATCATGACTATCTATGATGTTTCTTTTGTGCTCTATCCAGAGTATGCAACATCTGTGAGCAAAGCCTATTTTAATGCTGTAAAAAAGTGCTTAAAATGGACAGACTTGATTATTACTATTTCTGAAAGTTCTAAACGAGATATTGTTAATTGCTTTCAAGTTCCAGAGAGAATAGTGTGGGTGACACCACTGGCAAGCCGATACCCTATGATGATAAATACTGCTGAGCAAATTGTCAGCTCTAAAACACGATTACATGCTTTCTGTAAGCAGGGGGTATCTCGAAATTTTGATTTTGAAAAACCCTATCTATTATTTGTGGGTACCTTGGAACCACGCAAGAATATTACTGCAATTGTTCAAGCATTTAATCAGTTGAAGTCAGAGCAAAAAATTGAGCATCAACTATTGCTGGTTGGCCGTAAAGGTTGGCTTTATGGACCAATTTTAGAAGATATTAACCAGTCGCCTTATCAAGGCTCTATCCATCAGTTAGATTATGTGTCTGAATCGTTGATGGCAGACCTTTACAGAAGTGCAACTGCATTTGTCTATCCGTCACACTATGAAGGTTTTGGGCTGCCTGTATTAGAAGCAATGAGTTTAGGGTGTCCGGTTGTTAGCAGTAACACCTCGTCTATTCCTGAAGTTGCAGGCAATGCCGCAATTTTAGTTCCACCTGATGACACCGATGCCCTCGCCGATGCTCTATATCAACTGATTGACATGCCGTCATTACGTCAGCATTATGTGCAAGCTGGGTATGAACAGGCAGAGAAGTTTTCTTGGAAAAAAACGGCTCAGTCTACTATCGAAGCCTACTACTCGTTGATGTCATGAGCGATTTATCTCTGCTAATTAACTTGTCTGCGCTGATGCAACAGCCCACTGGTATCAGTGTATATACTCGTAACTTGCTGACCCAGCTCAAGACGCTTGAGCCAGTAGTTTTATCAAGCCAGCCGTTTCCAAATTTGAATTCGTTACCGATTCCTTCTGGGATGTCACCAGAGTATGGTTTGAAGGGACATATCAGACGCTTATTTTGGCTGCAAACCTCATTGCCTAAAACGTATCAAAGACTAGGGAGCCGTCTAATTTTCTCTCCTTTACCCGAGGCTCCAATTTACACAAACTGTCGATTTATTGTTACAGTGCATGACCTGATTCCATTAAGGTTTCCCAGGTCAGGTTCACCGTTGACTAACTATTTTCGATATGTTGTGCCTCAAATTGTGAAACAGGCAGTGCATATTATCTGCGACTCTAATTCTACCGCTTGCGATTTGGAGCAGTTTTATAAAATTAATCGCAATAAAATAACGACGATTCCCTTAGCCTATGACCAAGAGAACTTTAACTTTAGAGAACAATACAGTAATCAATCAGCAGAGCGCTATTTTATTTACATTGGCAGGCAGGATGCCTATAAAAATCTAGATCGCCTGCTTGATGCGTTTGCTCGTGTCGGCCCCAAGACAGATACACAGCTGTGGTTTGTCGGCCCTCAAGATAAACGCTATACGCCTCAGCTTATGACACAGGTGCGGGAACTTGATTTAGAAAGCCGTGTGCGTTTCTTAGACTATGTTGCTTACGCTGACTTACCTAAGTTATTGGGTGATGCCCTGGCGTTGACTTTTCCAAGTCTTTGGGAAGGGTTTGGCCTACCTGCTCTTGAATCCATGGCTTGTGGCACACCGGTAATAGCATCTAATCTGTCGTCTTTGCCAGAGGTTGTGGGTGACGCTGCGGTTTTGATTGATCCTTACAACGTTGACGAATTGGCAGATGCCATGAAAACGTTAGCTAGAGATGTTCAATTTCGACAAGCTTTGCGTTTGAAAGGATTAGAACAAGCCCACTGTTTTAGTTGGAAAAAGACAGGTCAACAAACTGTGGATGTGCTCAAACAATTTGTATAGTTCAGAATGGGTTCGTAAAATATTGTAAAGGAGTGAACATCCCTCCTTTCGACCCTGTATAACCAGCAGTGTTGTTAGCACTGGAGGAGGTTATGAGCGTCTTCCTTATCCCTCAGATTTAAGCGATGACGAGTGGTCCTTGATTAAGCCCTTAATTCCCGTCCATCAAGGTGTCGGTCATCCTCAAGAAGTCAACTTATGAGAGATCGTGAATGCCATTTTATATTGGGCCGATAACGGGATCAAATGGCGTGCGATGCCTCATGATCTGCCCAACTGGTCAACCGTCTACGATTATTATCGTCGTTGGGTCAAGATGGGCTGGTGGGAGAAGATTAATGAGCACTTGGTAAAGTGAGTAAGACTCGCAGAGGGACGAGATGAGCAACCGAGCTTGACGGGCATTGATAGTCAATCCGTGAGGACTTCAGAGAAAAAATGACTGACCAAGGGATTGATGGTCATACGTGTGTCAAGGGACGTAAGCGTCATATCGTTGTTGACATCTTAGGCATGGTGTTAAATTGTTTTGTTAGTGCCGCTAATATGGCGGACATTAAAGCAGCGGTGGCGGTGTTAGGTCCTGTATTAGAAGCCTATGTGGGGCTTGAGAAAGTGTTGGCTGACCAAGCGTACAAGGGAGTCTTAGGAGAGATAATAAAACACGTTCATCACTGCATTTTAGAGGTCACAACAAAACTAGGAGAGGGGTTTGTCCCAGCTCCTTATCGATGGGTAGTGGAGCGACCATTCGCTTGGTTAGATAAGGCCAGACGTCTGTGCCGAGACTATGAGATTTTACCCGAAAATCATGAAGGAGCGGTCTATGTGGTCATGATTCGCTTAATGCTGCATCGGTTAACCGATAATCGATGACGGTGGACGTCAAAGACTCCTCAGGCTGCTTAGTATTAGTTTACGAACCCACTCTTAGTGAATGCAGAGATTGATCACAGCGTTGTTTTAGAGGGGGCAAGCATTAGAAAATATTGACTATCGCATTGTTGATAGCGTCATCGGGCGACGTGCAAAACTCAAGACGACTCTGAAACGCCCTAAAGCCCTACGTTTTTTAATTGGTGACGATTCTCAGCTTGAACTGACTTAACGGATCCTTTGCGACAAAGGATTGTGGGGCAAGATAGCGATATCTGAAGCTGTAGATCTGCAAAATCATAGAATTGTTATTCTTCTAGGATAAAAAATATTGATGGGTTTACTAAACGATAAGCGCGGTTTAATCACAGGTGGTGCAGGATTTATTGGCTCTAATTTTGTTCGTCGCTGGTATGATAGCGCTACTTCGACCCTTGTTTTAGATGCACTCACCTATGCGGGTGATCGGGCGACAATTGCTGATTTAGAGCATCAAGATGAGTTTGAATTGATTTGTGGAGATATTTGTGAGCCGGCGCTAGTTGCTCAACTTCTCACAAGCCATAACATTGATACTGTTGTCCATTTTGCAGCTGAGTCCCATGTAGATCGTTCTATTTCTGGACCGGCTGTCTTTGTGCAAACCAATGTCATGGGTACGTTTACCCTACTGGAAGCATTTCGGCAGCATTGGGAATCCCAAGGAAAACCCGAGCATTTTCGTTTTCTTCATGTGTCGACGGATGAGGTGTTTGGTAGTTTACGTGTGGACGATCCAGCATTTAGTGAAACAACACCCTATGCTCCCAACAGCCCTTATTCAGCTTCAAAGGCCGGTAGCGATCATTTAGTCAGGGCTTATTTTCACACCTATGGTTTACCTACGCTGATTACCAACTGTTCTAACAACTATGGGCCTTACCAGTTTCCTGAGAAGTTAATCCCATTAATGTGTGTCAACATTCTTTTAGGTAAGCCACTGCCTGTCTATGGCGATGGGCAAAATATTCGTGATTGGTTACATGTGGAAGATCATTGTCGGGCCATTGAGTCCGTATTGTTGCAAGCTGAACCTGGTGAAACCTACAACATTGGTGGTAACAATCAAGTCAAAAATATCGACATTGTTGAACAACTGTGTGAACTGATGGATGACTTGGGTGGAGATTTGCCCACTCGACCTACCCAGCAGCTGATTACTTTTGTCAAAGATCGGCCTGGCCATGATCGCCGCTATGCGATGGATATTTCTAAAATTCAACGGGATTTAGGCTGGCAGCCCAAGTATGACTTTGCCACAGGGTTACGGCAAACGGTGCAGTGGTATCTTGAGCATCGTGATTGGTGGCAGCCCCTCCTATCGCAAGACTATCAGCGCTATTATGCAGCCCTATATGGAGACCGAGTAGAGCAATCAGAATTCTAAGGGCATGCCTGCGTACAATATGGGCATGGTTGTGGGCAACCTAGCCATGCTTTTATAGTTGCAATTTTTGTGCATAGGAGATGTGGTGGCTAAAACAGCGCTGATTACCGGATTGACGGGACAAGATGGCTCTTACCTGGCAGAGCTACTGCTTAGTAAGGGATACAACGTATACGGAATGGTGCGTCGTTCCAGTTCTAGTAGTTTTGGACGTATTAGTCACTTTGCTGATAAGGTCCGCATTATTTCAGGTGATCTGCTCGATCAGTTTTCCTTAATGGATGCCATTGATACAGCACAGCCCGATGAAATTTATAATCTGGCTTCCCAGAGCTATGTACCGCTGTCTTGGACACAACCTGCGCTGACAGCAGAATATACAGCTATTGGTGTGTCTCGGTTGTTAGAGGCGATCCGCCGTTGTAAGCCGGATGCAAGGTTTTACCAAGCCTCTAGTAGTGAGGTATTTGGGCAGCCGGATGAGTCTCCACAGACGGAGCGTACTGCATTTCGGCCCCGTAATCCCTACGGTGTAGCTAAAGCCTATGCCCACTGGATGACGATTAACTATCGGCAGAAATACGATCTCTATGCTTGCTGTGGCATTACATACACTCATGAGTCACCCAGGCGGGGGGCAGAGTTTGTGTTTCGTAAGATTACTCGCGGTGCAGTAAAGATTAAGTTAGGTTTGGCGAATGAATTGCGGCTGGGCAATCTGGAGGCTCGGCGTGACTGGTGCCATGCAGAAGATGTGGTTAATGCCATGTGGATGATGCTACAGCAGGAGAAACCGGACGACTACATTATTGCCAGCGGTGAAACCCATACGGTGAAGGAGCTGGTTGACTGTGCCTTTTCCTATGTGGGGCTAAATTGGCAAGATTATGTTTCCATTGATCCAGCCTTTTATCGACCCGATGAGCCTGTTGTGTTAGCTGGGTCTATTGATAAGATCAAGCACGAAATTCAATGGCAGCCAAAATATACATTTGCCAAGCTTGTTGAAGCGATGGTGGACAACGACATGCGGGAGCTGACTGCTGAGGATGATTAGAAGATGACTTGAAGAGTAGTTCTCTTTGCATCGTTGTAGAGGGTTAAATTCTACCTGCAAAGGCCATGACAATAGCTCATATTGCAGATGCTTTATATAGAGTAATCACAATAAGGCAGCATTTACATCTGTAGATTTGTTTTATCAAAAGATCTTAATTTTTTTAAAGATCGCTAAAAAGTCTCACTATCCAGTCGATGCTGAAGTATTCAAGATAGCCAATGGTGCTTATTGAGCAAGCTTGTTGACTATCTTGAATAAATAAATTTTAACAAGGAGAGGTTTTTGTGCATGTTTTCTTGTGCTCCACCGTATACATAAAGGCTCAAATGTTTCAGTCTCAAAAAGGCAACAAAATCGTAACAACGACTAAAGTGACGACGATAGGTATGCCCTGACAGGGCACTGTAGCGACTCAGGTTCGTGAAGGTCACCTTCCCACACATCAGATGAATCGTCGTAAACAAGGTGATTAAGAATTGACGACGAGTTTTACTAAACGGCCTACTTTGCACAGTAGGCCTTGTACTATAGTGTCCATCAGCTGTCCACTTGGTATGTTTGTTTGGTAATGACACCCGCCATGGCGGGCAGCTTCTCTGTCCAAACTCTCCTTATTGTGTCCGGACTACTGTACAATAAGATAAATAGGAAGGTTAGATTGATGTTAGTCAATTCAACTAGGGACAAGTTTCCATAATCGTTTATTCTTAGCAGTCGTAGAGGGTTTTAAGTGATCTGTTGTGAGTTTTTCTTTGAATTTAACTGAAGAGAAATCTTTTAAGGGGGTTACTATCCATGCTTGATGAGCCATATAAAAATAGAAAGTTCAGATCCGCTTTGGGTGTGCATTGCATTTGAAGGCATCGGCTCAGGCAAATGTTTTAAGTTTGGGATAGGCTTAGATTCTCTTTCAGGTAGAGAATAATGTGCTCGCAGCCTAAGTCGAATAGCTCATCTGTTCATTAAAGCTATGATCGTGTATGTATAGCTTTTGGGGTAGTTGAGAATATGACTCTCAAAAAAAACGATAAATCTTTCTGGAAAGGGTTAATGACTCTTGCTCTGGTTCTCGCTTTGCTATTTCAGAGCTGCAATGCTCAAGTCAGCTCCAATACTTGTCATAAGCTTTCTCAAAGAAGCACGTTTAGAGACTGCATGCACGAGGCATTTCCATTAGGGAGTGACTTTTATGAGCTGGAGCAGTTTTTGATAGAGCAAGGGTTTACTAAGACAGTGGATAAGCCTGAAGGAGATAATTTTTTCTTTGTCTTCTTTTGGAGGTATCCGATAAGTCTTAAAGGAGGCAGAGTTGCTGTGTCCGGTAAATACGACAAGCAATCTAGAATTGTTGAGCTTGTAGTTCCATGATTTCTATATTTATGAAAAGGTATTTATGAGTAGAATTTCGATTGAAGGTACACCTGTTTCATTCTCGTCTGCTGGCGGTGATGGCATACCTGATAATGCTGCTAGTGGTCATTTGCTACTTATTTTTGAAGATGACAACGGCATCGAAACAGTTATTCGTGGAGGTCCAGAGAATGATCCTCCGCTTCTAATTCAACCAATTCCACCTGTTATAGGGGTAACACTTGAATTTGGGGATCTCGCTATTGAGAATGGCTTGCGTATCGAAGAGTCTACTGATACACGTACACCCGACGATGGTCCAGCAGTCACTCCTCAGTCAAGAGGGAATAGAACAATCCCTCTCATGGGTCGTTCTCCGGAAGCTGTGTGGAATGTTTTTCAGCAACATGCGGCAAACATTCAAAATGAACGTTTTGCCTATTCGCCCATACCTGTTTTACCTTCTCAGGGCAACAGCAATGCCGTTGTTGCAGAGCTTCTCTATTTAGCTGGTATCGATGTTGATCCTGTGTTGCCCAACCCCATTTTCGGTAACGCGTTTTCTTATGTAGGTAAAAATGATCGGCTGAGTTTTAATTATCTGATTAATGGTACAGGCGAGAACGATATAATTCGCGGCAGAGGTGGAGATCAAACTTTTGTTGGAGGTGGGGGAGATGACCGTCTTGAAGGTGGGGCTGGTAATGATATTTTGCGGGGTTCCGAAGGAAATGATTTCTTAGTTGGGGGTACAGGGATAAATGCGCTGATTGGTGGTGAGGGTTTTGACACAGCCTTTTATCTTTTCAGCTACAGCAGGAGAAACGATTTTCAGTATAAAATCTCACCCGGTATGGATGGGGAAGAGTTTAGAGTTACAAGTCTTTATAATGGGATAGTTGCTGACGACGCACTAACTGGTATCGAGAGCTTGAGATTTACTGATGGCGTCCAGGTCGATCCATCTGAGGAAGTTCGTAGGGCCGAGCAAAGCAAAATACTCAATGGGAGCCAAGTTATTGGATTTCTGGGTTTAGAAGTGCCAGTGAGTATGGCTGATGAGGATGCAGATTACACAGTCACGCTATCTTCCACAACACCAGATACTGAGTATAATTTTGCCTTGATTATCGATATATCAGGTAGCATGGGGGGTCAGCCTATTCAAGATGCAAAAGCAGCTTATATTAGCTTGATTGACTCGCTAATTGAACAAGGTGTTGCTGACAGAAGTCGCTTTGTAGTTATTCAATTCGATGGCTCTGCTACATCTAGTGGGCCAATTAGTGCAGAAGAAGCTAAGGCCAATATTAATAGTATTCCGACAAACCTCGGCGGTGGAACCAATTTTGCACCACCCATAAATCAGGCAATTCAGTTTTTCTCTGGATTACCCAGTGGTGCTACGAATGTTGCTTACTTTCTTTCAGATGGTCAAGGTGGCGGGGCTTCAGGCGCATTACAGCAATATGCTGATGTTAGAGCCTATGGTATTGGTAACGCATCTATCAGCGATCTCAATACCATTGATTCAAACGAGGCAGTTTTTCTCAATAGTGCATCTGATTTAGCTCAAGAGTTTGCAAGTTCTGGATTTGATAGTAAGGATGACATATCTGCTATCGAAATCCTCGTTGAAGATCAAATTATTGAAACTCTTTCCCCAGATCAATTTACTAATAGTCCATTAGGATTAACATTCAAGGGGGCAATAGGAAACTTAAACATTAGCATTGATGCGAGAAATAAAATTAGTGCCAGAGCAATATTTAAAGATGGACGTACACCTGTAAAAGTAGACACTAATATTGATAGCGGAGCGATAAGCCTAAACAAGCCACCAAAGGTTGGTTCAGACGGAGATGACACTCTAGTTCTTGATTTTGTTACCAAAGATATTGATGCTAAGGCAGGCAATGATAGGGTCATTGGTAACTCATCCAACAATAGAATTAGTGGAGGTGACGGTGATGATAATCTTCGGGGAGAATCCGGTGATGACATCCTTGACCCTGGTACTGGGAGCAATCGTATTGATGGTGGTACAGGCATAGATATTGCATCCTACAACATTGTGAGAAGCAATTCAGGCACTATCTCTAAAACCGGCGATATCGTAACCGTTGGTGATACCGAGCAAGATACGTTGCTCAACATTGAATATATTGAGTTCCGGGACCTTTGGGTCGATACCAGCAACCTTGCAACCAGTGAAACGATCGAAATAGATGGTTTTACCCTGGCCACAAGAAAAGATAATAATCTTACAGGTTCTAGTAATGTTGATAAGCTCGATGCCCGTGGTGGCAACGATACTGTAAATGGTAGTGGTGGTAATGACATCCTCAGAGGAGGTACTGGCAACGATTTAGTTATTGGTGGTACCGACAACGATACTCTTTATGGAGATGCTGGAGATGACGAGCTTTATGGTGATACACAAAACTTGCCATCCCCAACTGTATTAGACAACAACTATCAGACCTGGCTTAGGCAGACTGGGACACTTCTTGGAGAAACGAGTAGTGATATCTATGACTTCGAAGCGGGCGATTACAACGGGGATAACATCCTGGACCTAATGGCTATTAGGAAAAATAGTACCGGCACGAACTCTACCGAGGTGCACATTCTCGATGGAGCGACAAACTATCAGACCTGGCATATACGGACTGGGACGCGTCTTGAAGAAACGAGTAGTGATATCTATGACTTCGAAGCGGGCGATTATAACGGGGATAACATCCTGGACCTAATGGCTATTAGGAAAAATAATACCGGCACGAACTCTACCGAGGTACACATTCTCGATGGAGCGACAAACTATCAGACCTGGCATATACGGACTGGGACGCGTCTTGAAGAAACGAGTAGTGATATCTATGACTTCGAAGCGGGCGATTATAACGGGGATAACATCCTGGACCTAATGGCTATTAGGAAAAATAATACCGGCACGAACTCTGTCGAGGTGCACATTCTCGATGGAGCGACAAACTATCAGACCTGGCATATACGGACTGGGACGATTCTTAGAGAAACAAGTAGTGATATCTATGACTTTGAGGCGGGTGATTATAACGGGGATAACATCCTGGACCTAATGGCTATTAAGAAAAAGGCTCAATCGGCGTTTCAGGGAGTTAGACAAGCAAGGTGCTCAATAGACTACCCAGCAAGGCTTTCCCTCTTTTTCTAGCATTATGCACAAATTCAAAGAACCCCAAATAGATCGGTAATTTTCTTGTGAGATCCCTCGATGAGGTCTCAACCATGACCGCAGCAATGACCAGAAACCTTCCATCGTATTGACATGGACTTCACAGAAGCCATCTCCATCGTCATCTCGGGCATATTCTCCGGCACTGTGGCAAACACTCTTGTGAGCATAGCCCCAAGTTTCTAAACGAGCATAGATGTCATACTCGTCGGTATAGATGAGGGTGCCCGGTTTCACCATGGACTGAATGATGGGCTTGATGGTTTGTTGTTGAACATTTGCCAGCATTTTAATCACCACTTCTCCACCTCGCTGAATCATCCCGAAGATCGGCGGTTTTTCCGTTTCGAGCGTACCGCGCCCCCGAAGCCCTTTGAGTTTACGTCTGCGTCCCTTGCGCCCTTTTTTTTAACCTGCTCTGGTTGCCCCTTATGACCGGCTGTCACATAGACTTCATCAAACTCCACCGTCCCTGATAACTGGACTTCTGGGCGCTTGTCGGCCACCGCTTGGCGTAACTCACTCGTCATCTGATGCACGTCATCTTTGTGCAGACTCAACTCGTCGGCAATTTGTTGATTGGAGACATTGAGACCCATCAAATATAAGCATGCTATCCAGGTTTTAACGGTTGATGACGACCCGCAAAGATGGTGTCGGTTAAGTCATCAAAGTGGCGACCACACTCGCCACAGATATAGCGTTGCCGCGCTGAATAGGTTGCATGCTTCCCTCGTTTGGTAATGTTTTTCGCTCCACAATCAGTGCAGCAAACACCATCGGGCCAACGCATCGTGCGAATAGTCTCGTAGCATTTGTCCTCATCGATTAACTTGGAAAGCGTTAGCATAGGTAGGCTGACCGGGGGCTTTATTCCATGACACTACTCTGCTCATCTTGAATTTAGCAACCTCCCTAAAACAGCTATTGAGCCAAGAAAAATAGTACCGGCACGAACTCTGTCGAGGTACACATTCTCGATGGAGCGACAAACTATCAGACCTGGCTTATGCAGACTGGGACGATTCTTAGAGAAACGAGTAGTGATATCTATGACTTTGAGGCGGGTGATTATAACGGGGATAACATCCTGGACCTAATGGCTATTAAGAAAAATAGTACCGGCACGAACTCTACCGAGGTGCACATTCTCAATGGAGCAGTTAACGTAGGGGGGGGTAGCAATAAAACAGGGGATACTCTATACGGCTTAACAGGTGATGATCTACTCGTTGGCAGTGACAGAGCGGACTTTCTTAATGGCGGTAGCGACAATGATAGCCTGTATGGAGGCGATGGTAATGACCAGTTGTTAGGTGGAGCAGGCAACGATATTCTCTACGGAGGCCTAGGGAACGATATCTTAATTGGAGATTCCGGTGACCTATCAGGCGTAGAGGGGAACGACATCTTTGTTTTACAGATCAATCAAGGATTAGACATTATCAAAGATTTCACTCTTGGACAGGATAATTTGGGGCTATCTAATGGTCTAACCTTTAACAAACTCAGTTTTAATCAACAAGGAAGCTCTACAGTCATAAGTTCAATTAATGCAAAAATCGCCATCCTTGAGGATATTAACGCCAATGATTTGAATGTCAATCATTTCGTATCAGTTTAATGACTTCTAGCATTGAGTAAGGATTGAGGTAAACTCCTAGACTTGGACAGGAGATTAGCTATATTCAATTTAAAAGATTAATACTTTTTTTCTCGTGTGGAGCGCCCACTTAAGATGATTTCTTGGTGGCGAATGGCTGTATTGGCTACTTCCCAGGGAAACGTAAAGGATTGGAAGGATTCTGGAGAGATTTTGTCAATGTCGAGATCGACGACAACTTTTCTAAGGATTTCTAGGAGTTGTTGTCGTAGGTTTTGTAGCTCATCAAAATCTTGGGCCTGTTCTATTTTTTCAATCAGGTCCAGAATTTCCAGGTTGTAGCGGTCGGCGCGATCCTTTTGGTTGCTGATGAACCATTGTCGACCTTGCCACAGGCTAGAGCAGATTAAGATGCTAATAGACATTAACAGGCCAATGGATTCAGCATAGGTGACTAAAAAACTAGGATTGTCTTGGGTGTAATAGGCGCGAGCACCTTCATGGAGTGGAAATCCGAGGTTTTGGCTGTTTTCTGGAGATTGAATATTAGCCGTCCGCGGATTGATGCGGATTAGCTCACTGCGATGTTCGTAGAGAATGCGAGTGATGGCTTTAACAACATCAGGATGGGCATCCACATTGGCAATGAGTAATGCGCTGACAGAAACGACAGGTAAATCTTCAGACGGGATAGGAGCGCCGCCATCATAGCTACCTTTAGGAATGATGGTGGATTCTAGGTAGGGTTGAGTTAGCTGTAGCGCGCCGATTTGGTCTATGGGGACTAGCTTGAACTGTTCATTGGACAGTAGTTGAGCAACGCTGCTGTTGCCCAGGCCAATAATACGGAACAAGGCGTCGACGGTCCCGTTTTGCAGGGCGGTGTGGGCTTCAGTGACGCCCATGGATTGAAATTGAAAATCGTTTTTGGTGAGGCCATAGTGTTGACTGAGGGGCCAAAAAAGATTGTAGGAACCACTGCCTTCAGGCATGAGGGCAATACGTCTGCCCTTTAGGTCGGTCAGATTGCTGATGTTGGCATCTTTGTTGGCAATGAGATGAAACATCTCAGGGTACAGCTGGGCAATGGCGCGCACATTGCGTTGGGTGGGGGTGTCATTTTGTACCAGGGCGAGATCAACGGTATGGGTGTGGACATCGTCCATATTTTGATTTGACCCTGGAGATGCGACGACTTCAACGCGGATCTTGGGTTCGTTCGCTTCAGTGACTTGGGCAATGGCTTGACCAAAGGCGTAGTATTCACCGGTAGGGCTGCCTGTGGCGAGGCGAATGATGTAGATACGATTCTGTTCTTGGATGAGTTTGGTGATGGATGCGATCGCAACCCCCACACTCACCACAACCACGAGGCCTACTCCCCAGCGTCCCCACTTACCCATGCCTCTATTTCTCCGTATCCAACGCGAGTTCTGCCGATAGAAAGTCTATAAACTGGCGAGCACTACGTCCGGAACGTCCGTTGTGACGGGTGGCCCATTGTCTCGCTCGATAGTCCAAATCCTCCAGCGACAGTTCAAGCCCAACCTGTTTTGCTAAGTGATGCACAATGTCTAGATACATAGGTTGGTCAGCGGCTTCAAACGTCAGGGTGAGGCCAAAACGATCACTAAAGGAGAGCTTTTCTTGGACTGTATCCCAAGATTTGAGCTCATCTGCATCGTGGGGGCGGGGCCTGTCGGCAAAGAACTCTCGCACGAGATGGCGTCGATTTGAGGTGGCATAGACCACTACATTTGGGGGACGTCGAGTCAGTCCACCTTCCAATACAACCTTCAAAGCCTTAAAAGCATCATCGTCTTCTTCAAAGGAAAGATCGTCGACAAAAATAATAAACTTTTGCGGTTGGGGTCTCAGGGATTCCACAATCGTCGGCAGGTCATACAGGTCCGCTTTGGCAACCTCAATCAGACGCAAGCCACGGTCACCATACTCATTGAGCAATGCTTTGACTAAGGATGACTTACCGGCTCCTCGACTGCCGTATAGCAATACATTGAGGGCGTTAAACCCGGCCAACAAAAATTCGGTATTTTTCACCAGAGCATCTTTAGGGCCGTCATAGGCAGCCAAATCCTCCAAGCGAATGGGATCTGGCTCAGTGATGCCCAGGAGTTGACCTTGCTGCCAACGAAAGCCATGGAACTGACCAAACTTGCCTGTGCCTTGATGCTGATAATAAGTCACGAGATTGTCGATGCCTGCTGACCAATCTGGCGACAAGTCCACAGGCAATGATTCTGGCATTAAGGACCATACAACCGGTGCTTGGGAAAGCTGACAGGCGGTTTGCACACATTGGCTGACATAGCTAGGAGATAGGCCGTATAGATTTTGGAGAATGTTCAGATCGTGGCG
Organism: Leptolyngbya sp. PCC 7375; assembly: GCF_000316115.1. Classification (GTDB taxonomy): domain Bacteria; phylum Cyanobacteriota; class Cyanobacteriia; order Phormidesmidales; family Phormidesmidaceae; genus Leptothoe. The sequence goes on along the minus strand of NZ_JH993797.1, from coordinate 3,251,657 downwards.
GGCTGCTGCTAGTAGAGGCACGGGCAGTTTCGCCATCGTTAAGCGCTGAGCTGCTTGAGTAAAGGCATTATCGGCAATCAACATCCGCTCAACTAGATGGTCTCCCCAGCTTTTGCCTGTGTTGGCCAATGCCTGGAACCATTTGCCGTAGGCGGTGAGGCACTGGGCTCGTTCGTTGGTCAGACCTTTGCTGGTGCTGAGGGCTTCTAACAACGATAAGAATGTTTGACCTACGGTATCGTTGAGAACAGCCTGATACAGTAAGAGCGAGGCTGTCTGCTGTCGGTACTGAGCGATGGTTGCTGCCCCAAATTCCTTCATCCTCAATCCCTTTGCACTATGTCATTAGGACTTATCATCGCATTGATCTATGGAATCCTTGCTGTAGTGGGTGGTATTGTTGGCTACCTTAAGGCTCGCAGTCTGCCGTCGTTAATTTCTGGCATCGTCAGTGGGCTACTTTTATTGATCGGAGCACTGCGAGCCGCTCAAGGCATTGCCAGTGGGCTTTGGGTGGTCAAGATTGTCACCCTGTTGCTCTTAATTGTATTTATTATTCGATTGGTAAAAACTAAAAAGTTTATGCCTGCTGGGCTGATGGTCATCGGTGGAGTGATCACATTAATTGGGGTCTTTGCTGGTTAGTAGTGCCTCTTGGGCATCTTGAGACAGTTAACATACTACGATTGTCTCGATGGGCGGTATCAAAAGGTTAGGCTTGTTGTGTTGTTGTCTAAGTGTTATGGCTTGTCAGCAAGCTGTTGTTATGCCTCAAGATACACCAATCAGACAAAAGCCCCAGGAAGTCACGACTAAGCAGCTTTCTGTTCAGGACCCTGGCCTCAAAATTTATGTGATGATCCCTCAGCGTCAGGGCTTTTTACGAAGTCAAGATGCGAATGCCCGCATCAATATTCGAGAACAACCAACAACAACTGCCGCCTCACCTCACTATGGGCTTCCAGGAGATGAGGTGACGGTGTTGGAAGCCACAGCCAGGTACCAGGGACATGTTTGGTATTTTGTACAGTTTGCTCAGTCTGGGGTAGAGGGTTGGGTCCGAGATGATGTTATCGAGATTGATCGGTCCGATATTGATACAGCCGCAAACACTGGCATGACCTATGTCGATGCGCCGGTTAGCAGTAGTGAAACACTTCAGTTTGCCGCTGGCACCAATGAGGCGATGATTTGGGAGAAAACGGTGACCCAAGGCTCTCAGCATGAATATTTCTTTTTTGCAGATGCGGGTCAAGAACTCTCTGTTTCGTTACAGGCTGGGGATGAGAATGCTGTTTTTCAGATTTATTCTGAAGAAGCTGACTACTGGCTACATTTGATCGGTGACTATGTTGGGGCGACATCCACGGATTGGTCTGGACCTTTGCCTAAGAGTAGTACGGGGCGTTATCGGATCCATGTGCGGCCCACCTGGGCGGATGCGGTTTATTCCATGCGTGTGACGATTAAGTAACCAGGTGTGTGACTCCTAAGCCTGGCTGGTTATTCGGTATGAGGCGACCTAATTCCAGGGCGGCTCCGCAGAAGGGATTTTCATTGAGATTAAGATGACTGTCGAGATCGAGGTGATGGGCGAGGGGCGATAGCTGAGCTAAGGCTGTATTGGAGAGAGTGCTGTCGGAATAGCAGCCAAACATGACGCTGAGACCACAGGCGCGGGCAGTGTGGATCATGCGACGGGCTTCGGTGAGGCCACCGGATTTCATTAGTTTGATATTGATGCCGTCGATATGCTGCGCTAGGGGCATGATATCGCGACTGGTGAAGCAGCTTTCGTCAATAAAAATAGGTAGCGGAGAGTGTTGCTTGAGTTCGGCTAGCTGGTGATTGGCGCTGACGGGGAGGGGTTGTTCCAGGTAGGTGACATTACGCTCAGCAAGCCAGGTGGCCATGGTTTTGGCGTTGTCGAGAGTCCAGCCGCCGTTGGCATCAACGCTGATTTTGTCCTGGGGGCGAAATTCGGATTGTAGGGCGCTGAACATGGCTTGGTCGGCCTCAATACCGGCAGGGCTGCCCAGCTTGATTTTGATGGAGCGGAGATCGGGATAGTCGGCATGCCAGCGGCGGATGCGATCGCATGCCCCGCCCGGTGTATTAATGCCCACAGTGACAGCGGTTGGCCCAATTCTTTGTGGATCTAAACCCCAAAGCTGCCACAGAGGCAGACCGACTTTTTTGCCAAGCCAGTCCCAGAGGGCAACGTCGATGGCGGCGCGGGCGGCGGAGCAGGGGGCGATTTGGTCGAGGCTTTCTTCGATGATTTGGCGGTCGAGGGGATGGTAAACGGAAATGCCTTCGATGATGTGGTCGAGGGAGTGGGTGATGGTTTCAGGGGTTTGGGTTTGGTCGCCGATGGAGAAGGGGGTGGCTTCGCCGTAGCCGGTGATGTTGTCGTCGGTGATTTGGATGAAGAGATTGGTGGATTGGGAACGGGTGCCGCGGCTGATGGTGAGGGGGACTTTTTTGTGGAGGGTGATGGGGTGGTAGGTGATTTGCATAGGTGGGTTTTGAAGGGGTATTTGAAGGGTTGGGATTTTAGGGTATCTCGAAAGGTGTTAGATCTTGCGTGGGGCTCCTCCGAGTTCCCCACACCCCTATGGGCAGGGCGGGACGCCGCCCTACAACCCTCGTAAAAATAATTACGTTGTCCCGATATGCGTGAAAAGGGAGTGGTCGGTAGAGTGGATTTTAATTTTTCTGTGGCATGCCACAGAAAAATTAAAAAAGCATGGGGTATCTATGCTCTACCTCAAATAGTTTTTTCCTTGTCGAATTTTTCTAGTTGAAAGGTTCTGAAGGGAAAGGGGATGACTTTTCTTTTACGGTGTGGAGCGAATGCGGAACAGCGTAACGACCTGACCGGTCACTAGTGCAATCACCATAAGATACTTACCAGCCAAACTCTTGTGCGAGGGGCCTGGGGAAGTTGAGTTCCCCAGATCAAGGGGGTTTCAGGGGGGCAAGCCCTGAGCAGTTGATTTCGCCATTACCCAACAGATAGAGCCGCTAAACTTAATCTCCCAACCGGTCCCCCTGCTGGCAAACTAAACCTCACGTATATTTCATTGATTATTGCAAAATGGTTTTAGAGGCAATGCGTGTTTTCTTTTTGGCTTGCTCTGAAAGGTCTTGACCTGTCTGGAGCTGAGTGACATTTTCTTGTAGAACCGTAGCGGCGTTTTGGTCGCCCATTTGCAGGGCAGTTTGGGTAGCAGACTGAAGCATTGTGATGGCTCCGCTGCGATCGCCTGCCTGTAGCTTAGTTTCAGCAATCTGGGTTTGGCGATATTTGGCTAGGGCCAAGATGTATTGCTGTACCTGAGGATCGCTCTGGGGCTGATAAACGGTTTGAGCGGTGACATTGATCGTTGCTTTATCAGTGGATAGAGAGCTGCCTAAGGTGGGATCATCATACTGGATGGCAGCATAGGCAATGGGATGGATGCCTGCGGGTAGTTGGGAAATGTAGATGTTAGCCAGAATAACGCGGGGGGTATTGTCCATCAAATCTCCGAGACGGACGATGGCTTGCTCACCTTCTCGACGGACGTCTAATTCAATCGTTTCTGGCAATACCTGGGCAATGGGCTTTAGTTCTGCTAGCCGTATTTGGGGTTGTAATGTCAACACCAGGTACGCATTAGTGAGGCTAACGGCCTGAACACGGTTAAAGAGACGGCTGAATTCTTGAATGGCGGTGTCAGGATTTTGAATGTAGGTCAGGCTGCCGTTTCCTGCATCGGCCAGTTGTTCTAGCACATCCTGGTTCCAATGGTCACCGAAGCCGAGGGTGCTAACGGTAAAGCTATAGCTAACGGCAAGCTGGGCTAGTTTGAGACAGCGATCATTGCTGCCATGCTCGTTTTCGCCGTCGGTGAGCAGAAAAATTTGGGAAACGGTGCCGCTTTTACCTTTGGAGACTTCTTGGATGCCGAGTTTCAGGCCTTCGTCGATGGCAGTGCCACCACCAGCGCGAATGCTTTCGATGGCTTGTTTGATGCCATCAGGATTCGTTGCGGGCTGGTTGGCGACAATTAGCTGCGCTTCGTGATCAAACGACACCACCGAAATGCGGTCTTGGGGAGATAGGTTATCGACAATTTTCTTGGCAGCAACGCGGACGGTTTTGATGGGAGTGCCGCCCATGGAGCCACTTTGATCAAGGATGAGACATAGGTTTAAGGGAGGACGGTCACCACTGGATGCAGCCTGGACGGAAATGGCTAAGTGGCGCTGGCTATTGGTTTGAGCGGTGTCGAGGTTGCGATCGCTAATGGACCACTGCACGTTAGCTTTCATACGTTCGTTTCCCTACCAATGGTGCTATCGATATGGTTCTAGAGATTCACCCTAAATACATCATCCTAATGTGCTTAAAGCATTGACGTAATTTGCCTAAAAGTTACCCTCAAAGACAATGCTCTAATCAATCCCAAACGCTAATGTTCCCATCGGGATAAAGATAGTTGGGTGGCAAGATGCGGGGAATATGCAGATAAGGTCTGCAATATGCAGATAAGGTCTGCAATGTGCAGATAGGGCTACATAACTTGACGCAAAATTCCTTAAAAAGACCCATTCCATGGGCGGATATCCCCCAAATTCCTAGCCTGCTAGCTTGTTCAGAGCGAGTTACACTATGTAGACGTCAATGGGACGTGACATCGCACCCATTGAATTAAAACGTTGAACGGTGAACAGCTGACACCGCAGAGGGCTAACTGGGTCTATGAGTTCTAATATTAAAGCCGTACAGGCTCCTTACTATGGCGGGGATGCCGCGTTTCGTACTCCCCCTCCCGATTTACAGTCTCTTCTTCTGAAAGAGCGGATTGTCTACCTGGGTACGCCCCTAGTGTCGTCAGACGATTACAAGCGTCAAATGGGTATGGACGTCACCAGACTGATCATTGCCCAGCTGCTCTATTTAGAATTTGACGATCCCGATAAGCCGATCTATTTCTATATCAATTCCACTGGAACATCCTGGTATACCGGCGATGCCCTTGGCTTTGAAACCGAAGCCTTCGCCATCTGCGACACCATGCGCTATATTCGCCCACCGGTCCATACAATTTGTATCGGTCAAGCCATGGGTACAGCGTCCATGATTTTGGCGGCGGGTACCAAAGGATTTCGAGCGAGTTTGCCGAATGCGACCATTGTTCTAAACCAGCCCCGTACGGGTGCCCGTGGCCAGGCTACCGATATTCAAATTCGTGCAAAGGAAGTCCTGGCTAACCGTGAGGCAACCCTCGATATTTTGTCCCACTCCACTGGACAAACGCCCGAAAAATTGCAGAAAGATACGGATCGCATGTTCTACCTGACTCCTGCGGAAGCTAAGGAGTATGGTCTCATTGATCGGGTCCTAGAAAGTACGAAAGATTTGCCGACACAAATTCCAGCGGGTATTGGTTAGTCATGTCTGTAGAACGTCCTATTCGAGTACCCTACAACCTGCCTGGCAGTCAACGTTGGACTTGGGTGAACATTTACACCCGCATGAGTCAAGAACGCATCTTGTTTTTAAATCAGCCTCTGACTGACGGTGTGGCGAATTCGCTGATATCGGCTTTTCTATACCTGGATTCTGAAGACCCTGGTAAGCCTATCTATCTATATATAAACTCCCTGGGTGATCCCGTCATGGCTGGAATGGCCGACGGCTCAGCGGGCATGATGTCCATTACATCGGGTCTGGCTATCTATGACACCATGCGTCATATTAAGTCTGATGTGATTACTATCTGCATGGGCCAAGCCATTGGCATGTCTGCTGTATTGCTATCTTGCGGAGCCAAAGGCAAGCGCTCCAGTCTGCCAAATTCGTCTATCGCGCTGGTGCATCCCTATAGCGGCACCCGCGGTCAGGCCACTGATATTGAACTCAATGCTGACGAGGTCCTGAGTAAATCAGGATTGATCACTAAGCTGCTAAGTGAGAACACTGGTCAGCCTGAAGAAAAGATCCATAAGGACATGGAACGAATTTTTTACCTCACCCCCCAAGAAGCCATTGAGTATGGCTTGCTCGACCGGGTGATCGAGAAACCTGCTTAATTTTGAAATAAATAACCCCTTACCCCCTATAAACCCATGCCTATCGGTATTCCCAGCGTTCCATATCGCCTTCCTGGTAGCACCTATGAACAATGGATCAGCATATACGAGCGTCTGTTTCGTGAGCGCATCATTTTCTTAACTGAAGAAGTTACAGACGGTATCGCTAATGCCATCGTGGCTTACATGCTGTATCTGGATTCTGATGATCCCAGCAAGCCGATTTACCTCTATATCAATTCTCCTGGTGGCTCGGTTACAGCTGGCATGGCAATTTACGACACCATGCGCTACATCAAGTCAGAGGTCGTTACGATCTGTGTGGGTCTGGCTGCTTCCATGGGCTCATTTTTGTTATGTGCCGGGTCTCCCGGTAAGCGTCTAGCACTGCCGCATTCTCGTATCATGATTCACCAGCCATTGGGCGGTGTTGGTCAGCGTCAGGCAACAGACATTGAAATTGAGGCTAATCACATTGTTCAGATTAAGCATCGCTTAAATAGCTTGATGGCTGAGCATACTAACCAAACGATTGAGCAAGTTGAAAGGGATACAGACCGGGATAATTTCATGTCGGCGGAAGAGGCAAAAGCCTATGGTCTGATTGATCGGGTAATTGAAGAGCGCGTGTAATCGATGCGGCCTCTTAATTTTCATTTTGCACACCACACTCATGGGCCACGTCTAAAAATTGAGGTTCTCACCTAAATTTCCAGGCGTGGCGTAATATTCGTCATGTTCTGCGTTTTAATGGCAGAATCTGGAGCAGTTATTGGGTGAAATGGGGCTAGCTGATCATTACCGCACATTAGGGTTACGAACGGGGGCATCGTTTGATGATGTCAAAGCCGCCTATCGTAAGTTGGCGCGTAAGTATCATCCAGATGTTAATCCTGATGATCAAAGGGCTCAAGATCGTTTCATCAAGGTGACTAAAGCCTACGATGCATTGTTGGAGATATTGCAGCCTGATGAGGAACCTCAAGAAGAGGACGCTGCGTTGGCAAAGACTCCGGTAGAAGAGGAACCCAGTCCGGTTCAAACGAATCCGGGATTATCGGATCATGAGCAAAAGCTGAAGCAAGATTCCTATCGGCAATTGCAGATGTTGTTCAAACAGCAGAAGTATCCGCGTGCGATCGCACTTGTCGAGGGCCTTGCCCAGCGCATTACCCAGGACCCAGAAGTTCGCCAGTGGCAGGCGATTACCTACCAGCGCTGGAGCCGTCAGCTGATTAACCAAGGCCAGCTAGGCAAAGCTCGCATTTATCTAGATAAGGCACTCAAAACTGACCCTTTAAATAAATCTCTGTGGGTTGAAATTAACCGCGATTTCCAAGCCATTGAACAACGCCAGCGCTGAAACATTAGTTTAGTTGTACCATCATGGAATCGTTGAAGCTAGATGCCTGGCATCATGGATCAGCTACTGGGGTGCATCATATTTAAATCTGAAAGTGTTGCTGAACTTTCACTCATCCGTGGTCTAGAGGTTTCTGTAATCATTGTGCTGGATGCACTGGCGCAAGGGGCTTCTCCTCAAGCTGTGGTAGTGCTTTATCCGATACTAGAGTCCGATGATGTTCGAGCAGTTTGCCTATATGCATTTCAATTAATTCTGCGAATTCCCGTTCTCCTTGTGTTAGTAGGAGAAATTAGGCAGCAGACGTTGATTTCAATGGCTGAATTTACCGCAGCTATTCAATCTGATCACTCAAGCTTTAGGCCACTGGATTTTGACCCTAACGAGAGCTCGGCAAATGGCTGCTGATATTTTGGCTTCAGTACCCGGTAGTTATGGGCCAAAATGCTAAGCGACCTTGCCCAGTATTTTGATGATGATCAAGAGCAATCGAGTAATGTGGCTCGTATTTGCAGAGACGGGCTACTGGATTGCCGTATTATCGCTCTTTAATGACTCTGGCAGTATAAAATAGGAGCAGCTATCGATCCAAGTTGGTCAAACTGTACACATGGTGACGCCCCGAGCTGCTCAACCTACCGTCAAATTTATCGATGACTACTGTGAGTCCTATCGAGACCTGTTCGCTGAAGTCAGGAGTTTTGAGGCTTTCAATCATTTACATGTGGGTCTGATTTCAGAGGTTAAGCGAAAATCCTTACCGGCTATCGCTAAAGTTGTTGGCTTGCCAAATTTACAGTCGTTACAACAATTTTTATGTGAATCTCCTTGATCTGCCCAAGCCTTCTGTCAGCGACGATTAATGGGCACTGTCCTACTAAGGGGTGAAATACTGAAGCCCTCTGCATAGTAGGAGTTCGGCAAGTGTTAAAGGCCGTTCAATGAATCCCATCGCCATGGCTGGCGTTTTAACGGGACCTAATCCCCAATGCGGTCGGACCCAGTTGTGAAGTAATCGCTGCACATTCAAGGCTCTCTGTAATCCCTTACCCTTTTTGGCATAGTGGTTTTGACGTCTCCGATAGGCGGTTGCTCGACGTCTCAAGACACTGTTAAAGGCCTCCACGTGATTGGCATGAACATCACTCACTGGGCTGATAGCTATAAACGGATGTTCTTGCTTAACCCATACGACTCTAGGCTTACCTTGAGACCCCTTGATCTTCATGGCGACCTCTAGGCCCTCACGCCAGACCTTTCGATAAGGATAGGCACGTGTGGTGTGACCCTTGGGTAGATAAACACTGGCCAGTTGCCATCAGGTGTAATAGATCAAACTTCATCTGACAGAAGGGAGTTATCTGACACTTAGAGATGTGTCAGGTTGTGTTTGATTTTTTACACTCTTTTCTCCGTATTGATCTAATTGTTTTTCGTTTGCTAAATGCGCACTATCGAGAAAGGTTTGTATCGGTGTCTTGCCGTAACAATATCGACCTGAATGGGGTCGTTCCCAATTGTAATATTCTAGCCATTCATCCACATCGTTTTGTAGGTCTTCAAGACTTTGATACACCTTTTTACGAAACGCAATTTGATAAAACTCCTCTAAAATCGTGCGATGAAAGCGTTCACAAATACCGTTGGTTTGGGGTGATCTGGCTTTCGTTCGCGTATGGTCAATGTCTTCAATGGCCAGGTAGAGTTGATATTCATGGTGTTCTACATTCCCACAATATTCGGTGCCTCGGTCGGTCACGCATCCCCTGACATAACCGTTTGAGTTGGTGGGCGGCTTTTTCCAGAGGACTTTCAAAACTTGTAATTCGCTCATGCACTAGCGGCAGTGCCCAACTGCCTGACATGCCCGGAACACAGACGATAGTGCTGTACCCTTGCCCCAGGGTGATGGGTTTTGCTCCTGGAGCCCAGGCTGGCTGGTGTTCATAGGTCCGCTCTTTAAGCGTCGGTGACCACAGGCGGGGCCATGCCGTATGGTCTCCTGCCAACACGAGCCGATTCTCCTTGGGCAAAGACTCGGTGTACAGACGCATTAGTTTGTCTGTAGGCGGTTCACTGCGCTCAAGGGTTTTATACAGGCTGGACCATTGACGGCGAAACCTAGGCGATAGAGACACTTCCGCAAAGCTGGACAGGTTACGACTCGTGATTACGCTATCCATTAGATCAAACAAGACATCTCAGCCATTACCTAATAATCGGTAAGCTCGCTTGCGAAATAATTGAAGCTCAGCAACACTAAGCATGGCATCTGAAGTTGGTGGTACTTCTTCAGAATCGCCCATAGAGTGATCTGTCTCAATGGCAGATCACTCTTGATGAGATTATTTGTCTAAACTCCAGCCTTGAAGGAGAGTGCCATGCTCGGACACCAACCAAAGTAGATGTAAACGACGTGACTCAACGGTGTCATAGCTCGTCTAATAGCGTTCCTTCAGGTCAATGGATAAAAGATGGGGGATGAGGCGAAGTTTTCTAAACATACCCTAGGATCTCATATTTCGGTCCCCATTAAATCGGATTTGGTATTAAATCCTAGGGATAACCATGCATAATAGGTTGTAGTATCTTGGAAAGAGTTACAGCCTATTATGCATGGTTATATTGCACCCATTTAGACCTCTTAATATCAACATTAAAATCTAAACAGAGTCTGAATCTACAAGAAAAAGCTTTGACTTAATAGTCTTCCAAGTTATTGTAGATACTGAATTTGATGCACTTTTACATTCAAAAAGCAAAAGAACTACATTCAAATACTTACATAGATCATCAATATATCTATAGTCATCATTAATCTGAATTGTTTGAATCTCAAGATTTCTAAACCATATTTCTTGCACGTTTCGAACAAAAGTTTGTTTAGAGTCGGTAGTATTTAAGGAGTTCGATCCTATCTTTAATTCTGCTTGCTTCAGTTGAATCTTGATTCTTTGATAGACTTCTCGATTCAAGAAATTTATATTCTTGAGTTCCTTCGCAAGCTGATAGGAGCTTGAAATATCATTCCTGAATGAAAAAGGGCCTGATAGATTCCATGCAACACTCATTACTTTTGATGTAAGTCTTTTTAGATTTTCAATTCTTTGGTGATCATCAATAATAAAATCCATTTTGTCCCTGAAAAAATCACTAAGCATAGTTAATGTCACTAAAATCTCAGAGGATTTTTCGTGATAAATATTTTCTTCTAATACCTGCTCGATATCTTTGGCAATTACTATTACGTGAGAACGAACTATTGCTAAAGAGCCTACAATTATAAATGCAATTAATCTTTTATGAAAATCACTATACTGAGATGAATTACACGACTTAGCTAGGTTGTTAGACTGCGTTAATAAATTAAAAACTAGTGGTGATTTACTAGCTGTACGAGTATACTCTTCTAATTGTTGAAGAAAATCATCTGATTCATCAAGCAACCCTGAGATTAGAATGAAAAATTCTCTCCATCTCTTAATATGAAAGTTCTCTCGAAGACAATCTGAAACTTCACTAGATTTATTACATATGTGTCTGGCTGCTAAATACTCTTGAAAAGTGAGATGTGAAAATGCGTAATAATTAATGCTAGGTGATAATAATATTCCCTGTTGTTTTACTATCTCATCTAAAACATCGCTTGGATCTATATTTTTAGGGATATTAGAATTTGACGAAAGAAATGAATCGATCTGGTTGAGAATAACTTGTTTTGAAAAAATTAATTTTCCATTCTTGAATTCATTATAAGCAATCTTGGCAAGCATTAGACGCTCACGATGAATTTTTAAATTTTCTAAGCAGTACGATTTTTCTTGCTCATTCTCAGCAGCCCACTCATCAAGAATGATATCTAAAGCTTTTCCGTATAGGCTGCTTCGGTTAGGAGGTATCAAACTCCGCTTTTCATAAACGAGACAGATAAATGTTAGTAGCAGAGGATTATGGGATAGCTCTTTCAATGCAGCATTCTGTGGCGTACCTAGCTTACGAATAAGTTCTGATGCATCATGTCTTTTGTCTCTAAACCAGTTTTCTATAAAACCATTAACTTTATCTCCATCGAAATCAGCTATTACTACACGCTTAAAATTTGGGAAAGGAGTATTGAAAACTGCAGTTCTACAAGATAATATAAATCTGTTTTTGCTATACTTATTTGAAAATTTTTTGATGTGTTTAGAAACAGAATTTCGATTTACCCGAGGAACTTCATCTAGCCCGTCGAGCAAAATAAGAAAACTACCTGATCGGAGAGCATCTTGAACCAGTTCATTGGAATGTAAGACGCCGAAATCAGTTAATGTTTTCACTAGGTAATTTTTAAGATTTATATGATTCTCTTCTCGCCCAAAATCTTTTAATTCTATGAAAATTGGTATGAGACGTTCTGCTTGATTGTTGCGTTTTAGCTCGTCTAATCCAACCTTTTTTAAGAAGGTGCTTTTTCCTGATCCAACTGATCCTAAGATAGCTATATTTGTATCCTCGTCTAATAAGCTAAGTCTGTCAATTTCATCAGCGTTTTTAAGATTTAATTGACTGACAGTTGGTCTCCCATATATGTCATACTCTAATTCATTGGTTATGTATTCATAACCAATGAATGTCTGTCCTGAATAGTTCAATAGCTTAACTTCAGTGTATATATGCTCAAGTTCAATACTTTCTTTTCTTAGAGTATAAAGACTTGAGATCTGAGAGTATTTCTTTCTATACTCATCAGGATATTTCATTAGCGACTCGTAAGTTTCTACTTTTTCCTTGCTATTCCTGATTTGTTCTAGGGTTCGTTTTCCGAGGCTCGCTAAAAGCTTGAATGCTGGAACGGCGGAACCACTTAGTAAATCTCCAATCATAGTTTTGCTTAAAGGTCGTTAGTGATTACGATAGGCTTTCTATACTGGATGGAGTTAAAAATTAAAGAATAATTATAAAAAATGAAACCGATGTAGATTTCTCTCTCAAGAAGTGTTGATATCTCTAAGAGATAGATTTTTCAGTGTTAAGACGTGCTAAAACTTCTAAAAGTACTAAAATAGAAGTTATAACGTGGGTAATACGACGTCTTACTTTGTTTCGCCAGATTTTCATGTGCCAGCGGTGTTTGAAACCGATGAGTATCGTCTGCGAATGCTGACGGTTAATGATGTGGTCAAAGACTTTGATGCGGTTATCACCAGTGCTGCTCATCTTCAGGGTATTTTTCCCCCGCCCAGTACGTGGCCAGAGGGTCTGACCTTAGAGCAAGACTTAATTGACCTGGGCTGGCATCAAAAGGAATTTCAGCGGCGCACTTCTTTTGCTTATACCATGATGAGTCTGGATGAAAATCGTTGCCTGGGCTGTGTGTATTTTTATCCATCGGATCGCCAGGGCTATGATGCCTATGCCCTGCTGTGGGCACGGCAAAGTGAATTGGCTAGTGGCCTAGAAGATCGCTTGCTGGCTGCTGTGCGTCAATGGTTAGACGATGTATGGCCGTTTGCATCGGTCGGTTTTCCAGGTCGTGATTTGAGCTGGGATGCCTGGTTGGCGTTGCCGGAACGATAGAACCCAGCAAAATTAATCTATTTATATGTAGGGGCGTTCCATGGAACGCCCCTACATATTGGTTTCAAAATTTATTCTTCTTCTTGTTTCATCTTGAGACTGAGCTGATAAATCTCTCGTTTGGAAAGACCTGTTTCTTGGGCAAGCTGTCGGCTGGCTTTAGACGGAGAGAGTCCTTGGGCAATCAGAGCTTCTAGTTGTTGGATTAGCTCAGCTTCAGAAATAGTGTCGGGGGTGGCAGTGTAACCTGCGATCGCAACCGTAAACTCACCCCTTGGTTCAGTGACCGTAAAGTGTTCGATCGCGCCCACCACCGTACCGCGCCAAAATTCCTCATAACGCTTGGTTAATTCTCGCGCTATAGTCACCCGGCGCTCACTCCCCAGATGAGTTTGCAAATCCGTCAAAGTTTTGAGGAGCCGGTGCGGACTTTCATAGAGCACCATGGTGCGGGGTGCTGTGGCTAACTGCATCAGCCGTTCAGTTCGAGCTTTGCCTTTAACTGGCAAAAACCCTTCGAAGGTAAAGCGATCTGAGGGTAGTGCTGAGGCTGCGATCGCACTGACCACCGCTACAGGACCTGGAATTGGACTGACAACGATTCCGGCTTCAGTGCAGGCACACACCAGTTCATAGCCTGGATCCGAAATCCCTGGCATACCCGCATCGCTTACCAGGGCAATGGTTTGTCCTGCATTCAATTTTTCGATGAGCTGAGGTATTCGCGCCTGAGCATTATGCTCGTGATAGCTGATCTGCGGTGTCTCGATCTGATAATGATGCAGCAGCTTGCCCGTGTGCCGGGTATCTTCCGCTGCAATTAGATCCGCTTCCTTCAGAATACGAACAGCCCGAAAAGTAATATCCTCAAGATTGCCAATGGGGGTGGCAACCAGGTAAAGCGTACCAGCAATAGACAACGTCAGTATTGGTTACAAGTCTTCCTTAACCATACAATTGAAATACAGGTTCATTGCCGCCTAAACGTATATCCTGACTGCAACTTTCTCGAATTTGCCATGCAAAGCACTGGTTCTGAAAGCTCAATATCAGAAAGTTCAGTATTGGACATTCTCAAAAACCGTTTGCAGGTGGACTATGACCAAATAGTCAAATTCTGCGAGCAGTTTGGCATCGTTGAACTAGGGGTTTTTGGGTCAGTCTTGCGGGATGATTTCCGACCAGATGGTGAAAATCCCAGCGATGTAGATCTTTTAATCGAATTTGCCCCAGAACAAAAGCTAACCTGGCCCATATGGTTAGATTTACAGGAAATATCTGAAAAACTTTTTAAGCGTAAAGTTGATTTAGTACAAAAACACCTGTTGGAGAATCCTTATCGACGAGCAGAAATTCTAAAGACAAATCGTATTATCTATGAGCGATCTTAATCGAGATGCTGCTGCCATTTGGGATATGGCCCGAGCGATTCGAGAAATCCAGGAATTTACAGCTAACTTTTCTGAAGACAGTTTCTTGGAAACACTCTGGATAAAAAGGGTGGTAGAGCGTAATTTGGAAATTTTAGGAGAAGCTTGTCGACGAGTATCGGTGGAGTTTCAGCAGGCACATCCTGAAATCGATTGGCGCAATACGGTTGCATTGAAGAATATCATTGCCCATCGCTATGAGCGGGTAAATTACAAATTGCTTTGGATGATTATTCAGAACACCTTACCTACACTTTTGATGAGTTTGGATAGCTTGCTGCAAGATATGCCAGAGATTGATTGATTATTTCCATATGCGTGGACTATTTGTTGGGCTCATGACCCTTGACTGCATTTATCAAGCGCAGCAACCACCCCAGGCGAATGAAAAGCTGGTGGCTGAGGCCGCAATGATGGTAGCAGGGGGGCCGGTAACTAATGCGGCGGTGGCGTTTGCAGCCTTAGGTGGTCAGGCCACGGTAATGGTTTCAGTGGGGCAACACCCAGTCACAACGCTGCTACAGGAGGATATGGCTCAGGTGGGGGTGAGCCTTCAGGATTTGACACCTGAACGACAGGACCCGCCATCGATTTCTTCCATTGTTGTCTCTAAAGCCTCAGGGGAACGTGCTGTTATCTCCCGGAACGCAGTGGGATTGCAGGTAGACCCTCAAGCAGTGGATCTGACGGATATAGATATTGTGCTGTTGGATGGTCATCAAATGGCATTGGGCCAACAGATTGCCAAGGCTGCTAAGCCCTTAGGTATTCCTGTTGTTGTGGATGCAGGCAGTTGGAAGCCGGGGTTTGACCAGGTGCTTGCCCTGGCCACGGTGGTGATTGCATCGGCAAACTTTAAACCGCCGGATGACCAAGATGCGTTGACTTACCTACAAGGACTAGGGATACCCCATATTGCCATTACCCATGGTGATCAACCCATTGTCTTTAGCGATCAGGGGCGGTTGGGTGAGCTACCGGTGCCAACGACAACCGTGGTCGATACCTTGGGGGCAGGGGATATTTTCCATGGGGCATTTTGCTATGCTTGGGCAGGCGATTTCCCAAAGGCTCTAGCAGGGGCGGCCCGAGTGGCTAGCTTTAGCTGTCGATCCTTTGGCACCCGCACATGGATTCGTGATTATGGTGAGTCAATCCAGACAAATTCATAGATTCTCTGCTGAGGGCGTCAGTATGCTTCGGTAGACTGTACAGGGAGTCGTCTAACTTTTTGTTAAATCTTTAGCGTTATTACTATGGCCTACGAAAAGGAAAAAGAAATTGCGATCGCAGCAGTACAAGCTGCGGCCACTATATGTGAAAAAGTACGGGCTGAAATGGTACCTGAAGCGATTGAAAAATCTGATAAAAGCCCGGTAACTGTCGCCGACTTTGGTGCCCAGGCGATTGTATGCAAAATGCTTAAAGACGTCTTCCCCAACGATCCCATTGTCGGTGAAGAAGACGCTGACGATCTCAGAACGCCAGAGATGGCCGCTCGGCTTACCCAGGTGACTGGCTATGTCAAGGCTGTTATTCCTGATGCTACCGATGATCAGATTCCTGGCTGGATTGACCAAGGTAATGGTGATGTGAGTCCCCGCTATTGGACCCTAGATCCCATTGATGGTACCAAGGGCTTTTTGCGGGGTGACCAGTATGCCGTTGCCCTGGCCATGGTGGAAGATGGTGATCTGAAGGTGGGTGTCTTAGGGTGCCCTGCCCTGACGTTAAATGGACGTTCTGGCATCTTGTTCGTGGCTGTTCGCGGTGAAGGGACCATGATGATGGACATGGATGGCAACAATCCTGAGAAGATTTCTGTAACGTCTTCTTCTGACACTGCTAACTTCCGTTTTGTGGAAAGTGTGGCCCACAGTGACCAGGAGCTTCATTCACGCATTGCCCAAGCGGCTGGTATTACCACTGAGGCGATTCGTATGGATAGCCAGGCTAAATATGGTACTGTCGCCTCTGGTAATGCCGTCCTTTATCTGCGACTACCCTCTCCTAAGTACCCTGGATATCGTGAAAAGATTTGGGATCATGCGGCTGGTGTGTTGGTGATTGAAGAAGCCGGTGGCAAAGTAACCGATATGCATGGCAAGACCTTAGACTTCTCCAAGGAGCCTCGCTTTGTGGATACTCAAGGTGTGGTTGTCAGTAACGGTGAAATTCACGACAAGGTCCTAGCAGTATTAACTAACTAGATCAGCCATCTAATTAAAATCCTGGAGGGTGTACCATGGGTGCGCCCTTTTTTTATATTGAAATCTCGTCGAGCCAGGTCTTGTATCTCACTAGGTGTTAGTTGCTGATAGGTCCTGAGGAGATCGAATGGGAACCGTGAGCTTAAACAGAAGAAAGTCATCGCTCATGGGTTAGGCATTAGACGGATTGCGCGATCGCAAGCCCTTCCAAAATGGACAAGCTCACTGGCTGCACCTGTGAACTAAATCCCATCAACTGCCCAGAGACTTTAGCAAACTTGATTGGATCGCCACTAACATAAAAGTCTATGTCTGGTTTCGACTGGGTGTTGCGTAAGCCCAGCATGTCTAACTCTTTAGCCATAGCAGACACCAAAGACTGGGCTGGATTAATCACCTTAATGGATGGTGGCAAAATTTGGTCCATCAATGGAGCTAGGTGAGGGTAGTGGGTACAGCCATATACCAATGTGTCGATATTGGCAGCCATCAGAGGCTTCAAATAATCTGTAGCCACTGCCCGTGTGTAGGGATCATCAATCCGATTTTTTTCAATTAAAGGCACAAAATCGGGGCAGCCAACCTGCCAAACCTCAGCTACTGGCGATGCTTCTAAAATCGCTTGCTTGTAAGCATCGCTGTTGGCCGTCGCTACTGTAGAAATGACACCAATGCGTCGACCTGCCTTAGCCGCTGCCCGTGCCCCTGGCAAAATAATCCCAAGAATGGGCATGTCAAACTCTGCCCGAACTGTTTCTAGGGCCAATGCTGAACTGGTATTACAGGCCATCACTACCATCTTGACGCCCTGCCCCTGCATCCAAGTAATGATTTCCCGCACAAACCTTAATAGCTCTGTCTGAGAGCGATCACCATAGGGCACCCGAGCAGTATCGCCAAAGTAAAGTAGAGACTCAGTGGGGAGATGGGCCATAATTTCCCGTAATACCGTTAATCCTCCAACACCGCTGTCAAAAACGCCAATTTTACCGGTTTGGATGGGCATCTGAAGGATTTTTGCCATGGGGAAGACGCTTACTAAATTGGATATTTTACGTTGCTTAGAGTTTAGTGGGATTTTTGACAGATTTTAGTTTCATACAAAACTTTTAAGCAAAAAGCCGTAACTTCGAATGTTGTAGGAACTGTCTGAATTGCTATGAAACCCACTCGGCATCTGACTATGTTGCATGGGCTAGGACCATGCAACATGCTTTAATTGGCTCGCATGATAACTAAATCCAACTACTTTTTACAGGTCAGAGTTAATTTTGTCTAAAAAATTGGTCAACGCCCTACACTTAGCCAGCAGCCATAGCCTACGACATTGACTCCATTGATTAGATAGAACCAAAGGTAATCTCTAAAATTCCTCAGTGATATCAGCAATAATGCGCAATCTATATGACTAGCCACAGCTTTGTTATTCACACTCGGCTGCGGCTAGTTGCACTTAGACAACAGATTTTGGTGTGAGGAAAACTCAGTCTGTAGCTGCCTCAGCCATTTCTTGGGGAGCTTTTACGTCAGTGGGACAATTGGGATCATCATCATCGTCGGTATTAAAGACGATACGCAGGAGTGGCGGGGCGATAAACGTAGTCAGGATAACCATAACGATAATGGCCGCATCCAACGATTCTGAGAGGACGCCACTAGCAGCACCTACGCCGGCAAACACCAGACCCACTTCGCCTCGAGGAATCATGCCAACACCAATGGCCATACGGTTGATTCCATCTTGACCAAAGACCGTAAATCCAGTGATGATTTTGCCGAGGATGGCAACGACAACCAAAAAGGAGGCAATCACCAAGCCTTCACGGTTCGCTGGGTTGAGAGGGTTCAGGACGCTGATGTCTGTATGGGCACCCACGGTGACAAAAAAGACGGGCACCAGCATGTCCGCAATTGGGCTGATTTGTTCTTCCAATTCTTTCCGTTTGCTGGTTTCAGCCAAAATCAAGCCAGCAGCAAATGCCCCAAGGATTGCTTCTAGCTGGATGGCTGCGGCAATGTAGGACAGCACAAATGCAAAAACCAGGGAGCTAATCAGCACCTGGCCACGGGTTTGCATATTGTCGACCAGTGCAACGAACAGTGGACTGAGTAGCCGCCCAACCAAAATTGAGCCTACTAGAAATACAGCTGCACCAATAATTAGAAAAATCACATTGGTGATTTCGATTTC
The DNA here is from genome assembly GCF_000316115.1 of Leptolyngbya sp. PCC 7375. Classification (GTDB taxonomy): domain Bacteria; phylum Cyanobacteriota; class Cyanobacteriia; order Phormidesmidales; family Phormidesmidaceae; genus Leptothoe. Next base: position 3,232,820 of record NZ_JH993797.1, on the reverse strand, counting down.
ACCGGTTTTGGCAAGGCTGGCGACAACGGCTAAGACAATGATGCCTAATACATCGTCTAAAACAGCAGCACCAATAATAATTTGTCCTTCCCGTGAACTGAGCGTTTGCAGCTCTGCCAATACCTTGGCTGTAATACCAATACTGGTTGCGGTGAGTGCAGCCCCAGCAAATACAGCTGGAATTGTTGACACATTAAAGAGGGCAATCAACCCGACAGTGCCCGCTACAAAGGGTACAACTACACCAACAACGGCAACAACTGCTGCTTGGGGACCGACTCGAATCAGTTCTTTGAGGTCGGACTCTAAGCCGATTTCAAAAAGCAGAATAATGACACCAATCTCAGCCAGAACAGAAATCACCTCACTCTGGCTTTTAAATATTGTTAGCAGCGCATCCGGATCCAAATTGGCGGTGAGTTGGACAAAATCCATGAGCATCGAGTGGACAGGCTCGGCTCCTTCAGGAAAAACAACTAGGTTGAGGGCTGAGATTCCGACAATTACCCCACCGACTAGCTCACCCAGCACAGATGGCAAATTAACCCGAGCGCAAAGCTCACCACCGATTTTCGCGGCTAAGTAAATAACAATTAAACTAAGTAACACGCTGGCTAAGACAAATGGCCCTAACTCAGCCTCATTAACTTCAGCTAATAAAAACGTACTGCTTCCTATGCCTGAAAGCACTCCGGTTATATCGATCATACGAACCGTAGAAATTTACTTATCCTGTTTACTCTACATGAGTTAGCTCGATGCTATTAGCTCATTACGATCAGGTTCATCCCTTTCTTTAAGGAAAAATTCATACTTTTGTCATAATTCTAGTTGCAAATATTTAATAGATGCTCTATGCAAATACCCGATGGTTTAGAGATGGCATCTGTTGTCGGACCTGTCCCAGTCGTGATGGGGTGATTTCGGCGATGGCCATGCCTACATCTTGTCCTGCATCTGCTAGCACAATACCCCAGGGATCAACAATCATGGCATGGCCATGGGACTGGCGAATGGTGTTATGAAACCCAGTCTGGGCAGGGGCAATTATATAACAAGTGTTTTCAATGGCTCGTGCCTGGAGCAATACTTGCCAATGATCTTTGCCGGTATAAGCCGTAAAGGCTGCAGGCACCGTAATCACTTCTGCCCCTAGTTGAGATAAGTGCCGATAGAGTTCTGGAAAACGCACATCATAGCAAACGGAAATGCCTAGAACTCCGAGATTAGGAGTTTTGCATACCATTGGTAGTTGATGTCCCGAGGTGACAGTGGCAGATTCTTGATAGGTATTGCCATCGGGTAGGTTGACATCAAATAGATGTACTAGATGTACCTTTTCGTAACGCAACAAGACCTTGCCGTTGGGGTTAACTAAAAGTGCCGTGTTATAAACACGGTTATCTTTTGTAGGGACAGGGTATCCACCACCCAATAATGTGACCTGATAACGTTGAGCCATGGTTTTGAGAAACTGCTCACTGGCAGTGCAGATCTCAGTGGCTTGGGCTAACTTACCGGCTTCATCTCCGAGAAAGGAAAAGTTCTCAGGGAGGGTAATGTACTCGGCTCCACGACGTACGGCCAGGTCAATGAGGTCCTCGGCCTGAGTAAGATTCTTTCTCAGGTCAGGTACGCTGGTCATCTGCAACGCTGCAGCCAGATAGGATTTCATGTGGGCGCTTACTAGTGATATTTGGCCTTGGCCCTTTATTCTACGGGGCAAATTGGTCAGTTGGAAAGCGCCGTTGGTGGCCTATTTTTATACGTCGCGGTTCTACACCTCTAACAGAGCTAGTTGCCAGACTTGATAGCCTAATCGGTTGAGATGTAAGCCATCCGTTGTCAGTTCTTGGCGAAGATTGCCGGTATCGTTACTGAAGCTGGGATGGAGGTCTAAGTAATCTAACTGATGGTAGTCGGTGAGTTCGGCGATACGGGTATTGAGGGAGCGCACACGATTGCTGGGGATGTTTTCCCAACGGGTAGGCAGGATGGAATGGACAACGACGCGGGCATAGGGGTGCTGCTGTCGTAGTCGCGCCATGATCTGGTTGAGGTTGGTCAGAATTTCGTGGTCGCTGGCCCCGTTTTTGAGGTCGTTAACACCGGCCATGAGATGAATGGTGTCGGGGCTGGTGTTGGCGAATGCGGAAAGTCGCTTGAGGATACCGCCTGTAGTATCGCCAGAAATTCCTTGGTTGAGCCAGAAGCGATCGCGAGGCAATAGCTCAGGAGGCAGCCACATGCTGAGGGAGTCGCCGACGACAACGGTGAGTCGATTGCTGCCTTGGCCAGATGAGATCGCATCAGCCTCTTGCTTTAATAGACCTTGCCATGCTTCATAGGTGGGCTGATACGTTGCTTTGGCCCACTGCCCTTGGAAACTTTCTGGTGCTACCCGTGTATATAACGAACCAGATTTTAACGCAGCCCAACGTTGCTCAAACAGCTGTGGACCACTATTCGGTCGAGGTCCAGCAGTTACGGTTGCCTGACGGCGAGCTACCTCCAATGCCCGAGGCGTGGTCGCGTAGGCCGTTGGTTCAGGGCGGTGACGCGCTGTTTGCTGGAGGTGTAAAAGTTTCTGTCTCCGAGCCGCAACCTCCCTAGAAAACTCAGGTGTCAGAGCCATATCGCCCAGTACTGCTGGTTGAGGGAGCGACTGCTCAATCTGGCTAGCTGCATCAACAGCGGCTTGAGCCATCGGCGCTATGTCAGCGTCCGAATTCGGACCACTAAGGGGTTCCGCAGCAGTTAGCTGTGCCATCAACATCAGTAGGTCTGACATATGCCTGAATTTCCTCGCCTATGGAGAACAGAACTTATATACTTAAAACGCATGCTCTAGGGGCAATCAGGACGAAATATGGTCCAGAACCATATATCAAAAACTGTAAAGAGTTTCGGAAATAGATAATCAGTTGATTCTGTAGTGTCTCTAATGATTCTGTAGTGTCTCTAATTAACCCTTGACAGTGTCGGCCAAAATTAACGATGATTAGAGTCTGTGCAAAAAACTGCTCGGATCAGGTTTGAAGCAGGAAATGCTACCTGTACGGCAAGGGAGAAAGAATGACATACGCAATTATCGAAGCGAGTGGTACTCAACTGCGTGTTGAGCCTGGTCGCTTTTACGATATCAATCGTCTAGCAGTAGATGAAGATGCCAGTATCACTATTGATAAGGTGCTACTAGTTAATGATGATGGTGAAACCAGTATCGGTCAGCCTCTTGTAGAGGGTGCTAGCGTGAGTGGTACTGTAGTCCGCCACTTACGAGGCAAAAAGGTCATCGTTTACAAGATGAAGCCTAAGAAGAAGACCCGTAAGAAACGTGGTCACCGTCAAGAACTCACTCGTCTGATGATTGATGCCATCAATATTGGTGGTAAAACGATCACTGCGGAAGACGCTCCTGCTGCTAGCGAAGAAGAATAGAGCGCTGAATCAAGGCATTAGTAGTCAGTTTATACTTAGGTAGACACGGAGATTTAAGTAATGGCTCATAAGAAAGGTACGGGTAGTACGCGAAATGGTCGCGACTCAAATGCGCAACGCCTAGGCGTTAAAAAATATGGTGGTGAAGCAGTAGTTGCAGGCAACATCATCATTCGTCAGCGTGGTACAAAAGTTCACCCTGGTGAGAATGTAGGACGTGGTAGTGATGACACCTTATTCGCTTTAATTGATGGCGTAGTTACCTTTGAGCGCAAGGGTAAGAGTCGTAAAAAAGTAAGCGTTTATCCAGCTACAGCTTAGGCACTTTTATCAGCAGTCATATTGTTGAGTTAAAAAACGCCTCGACTACTAAAGTCGAGGCGTTTTTTATGGCAGCTATCCTCTTAGTACCTATGGGAGTGATGGCACTCATTAATCAAGGCTGCATGAGATATACGTGTTCAAAAATACTACAAAATGCAGTGCATTGTTGTTGCTGACGTTGGGCTGGTTTTTGCATGCCTATGGTAGGTGATTTTAGAACTTAATCTGTACCGTGAGATTGGGAGAGTATTCTGTCAGTTTTTTTGATTGGTAATCGATAGGGTGAAGAGTTCTCAGAATTGATAATTCATGACATGCAAAAATCTGTTTAATTTGATTTTTTTATTTCTGTTTTTAATCTCTTTTCTAAAACATTACCCTCGTGGGTGATGGTCTTCTAAAAAGTATCAAGCATGATGTAAATGCGCTGGAAAGCTAAGTAAAACAAAGCGTAAAAGGCACTTGTTTTGTATCGGTTTTCGGCTTAAACGAATAACATTAGGACATTCTTATGACTGCTCAACCAACCAAACAATTTTTCGGTTCTGAGACCTATTCCAAGAATATTCTTGGTCCTGCCTTTTTCTCAATGAACGATTTGACTATCGCTGGAACAAGTGATGATACAAAAGCTGGTTTGACGCCTGCTCCTGCTAACTCTCCTTATATTGTTGCTGATAGCGAAGAGCTTTCTGTTAGCTTAAAAGTTACGTTTAACAAGAGCCCGCTGACTTCACTGCTGATGTGTCTAGGCACTGAAGTCCATGTCCGCTTTGCCTTCGAAGGTATTGGTGGTGCAGCAGCTGAAGAGGATGTAGAAGTTGTCATCACAACTGTGAAAGATACCTATGAGTATGAACTTAAGTGGACAGGTACTCCTGAAGATGCTCAGCTAACTGCCGGTCTTTACGGTGTAGCAGCAGTAGCTCAGGTTGGCCCTGTTAAGCATAATTGCAGCCAGCCAATCATTGGTTACGGGTACCTGGCTGGTAAGCTTCTACAAGTTTATCCTGCTTAAGGTCTCACATAGCTTGTTTTAAGAGGTAGACCTTTCTAATTCATGGCGTTAGGCTGGTGAATTTTTGTTCACCAGCTTTTCTTGTGTTTAAAATTATAGTCTTGACTGGTTCAGTGCATTACCCTAGACAGCCAAAAATTAATGGGGCGCATTGTACGTACTATTACTTAGTGCTGTCGACATATGAGTTGGGCACACTAAGAAAGAATTTGAAAAAAGAAAAAAAGAGACGTATACTGCACAACAATTAACTGTTGTTTTTAGGTTTCCTCAAGATTTAAGCCATGGCATCCCAATGTCTTTTTTATCCGTTACGTAGTGTGATTCGTTGTATGGCTAAGGCCCATCTGACAGTGGCTCCCGAGGCTTACGAATCAGGCTTAGTTTGGGATGAAGCTCTGTTTACAGAGTTGACCAGCACGTTTTTGCAACCCTCGGTACAGCCGTTATTGGCGTCTCCTTTGGCATCCCGTGACGAGGCGGCTATCGTTGAAGGTCAACTGGCTCAATCCCTCGTTAATTCCTACAGACGTATCCTACAGCAGCGGCAAGATGTCCGAGTGCAGCAGCTTAATGCGCTGCTGTAGTCAGCTGTTGACTAAGCAGTTGCTAGATGCTTGCGAGCGGAGTTATATTTACGGCGCAGAAATTTGAAGGCCTCTCGCTCAATCTGGCGAGCTCGCTCACGACTAACGTTGAGTCGTGAGCCAATTTGAGCAAATGTCATTTTTTGACCACCCTTGAGGCCAAAATGTAATGAAAGGACTTCTTGTTGCTGCTTAGTTAAAGTGCTCATCATGTCAGCGACGTCTGAGTGCATCAGTTCTTGAGCTGCGTAGTCCTCTGGTGATTGGCTATCGTCTTCTAGAAGATCACCGAGTTCTACATCTTGGTTATCTCCTAAACGTAGATCGAGAGAGAGGGGTTGCCGATTATAACTGATGCAATCGCGAACTTTTTCAAGCGGCAAATCTAAAGCATTAGCAATTTCTTGAAATGTGGCAGAACGGCCCAGCTGTTGCGCCAACTGTCGCTGAGTCTTCTTGATTTTGTTGATCTTTTCGTGGATATGAATAGGCAAACGCATTGTGCGACTTTTCTCTGCGATCGCACGCGTCATTGCCTGCCGAATCCACCAGTAAGCATAGGTAGAAAACCGATATCCTTTGGACGGATCAAATTTTTCTACGCCTCGTTGCAAACCAATGGTGCCTTCTTGAATGAGGTCGAGTATCTCGACGTTACGTTTGAGATACTTTTTCGCCACAGAAACTACCAATCTCAGATTAGCTTCCACCATTTGACGTTTAGCTCGCTGACCTTTCTCCACAGCCATTTTGAGTTCCTCAATCGTCAGATTAGCTGCCTTGGACCAGTCTTCTAAAGTCGGCTCATGACCAAGAGATCCTACAAGGCCATCCTTTATAGTTTCAATCGTCATCAATGTCCGCACCGCATTGCCAAAAGTAACCTCCTGTTCTGGCGTCAGTAAGGGTACACGACCAATCTCTTTTAAGTAGATGTGAACTAAATCTTTATCGTTTTGAACAGTGCTCATTTTTCGAAAGTGCTTAAAAGTAAAATTGACTTTGATCTTGAGGTGTGCAATTACCTGTCAGGCTATGGAAAACTGGAATGGCCCCAACGGATCAGTAATGGGGAATGGCTAATTGAGTCTCAATCCATCCTTTTGTATTAATTAATGTAAATAAAATTTAGAATTGCTTACAGGGGTGGAAAGCCGTATTTAAATTTTGCGGTTTGCCGAACTCCCTGATTTATCAAGGAAAAATGCTTGGTTGTACGGATTTCCCCCTCCCTAGGCTGGGGGCGATTGCATTAGTGTTTTTAATGTAGTCCTTTACATAAGTTAATCGGTGAGGCAGATATGGTACTTCCAGAACGTTAAGCAACCGTTTATCTACGCTTCAGTTCTTTCTCCGATCAGCTCTGTAAGTTGGAATTAGCAACATCATCACGCTTCAATCTCCATATCCCTCGTAGGTAATCATCCGTTTCTAGGCTATCCACGTTATCTCGCAGACAAACTATCGAGCATTTTGTATTATGTTTGAGCTTTTCAACGACAAGGCAATCTCGGCCATTATGATTGCCCAGCAGCAGGCAAGCCGGTTACGCCAACACTATGTTGGAACCGAACTTATACTGGTTGGGGTCATGGCCCAAGGCGATAGTCTGGTTTCTCCCATCGTTCGAGAAGCTGGTATAACTTTACAGGTTTTACAGGAAGCAGTTGAGGCTACGCTAAAAAGCGATAGTAAGCAACCATCTGCCGAAATTCCCTTCACTCCTAGCGCTAAACAGCTTTTAGAACAATCTCTCAAGGAAGCTCAGCAGCTAGATCAAAGCTACGTAGGTCCAGAGCACTTATTACTTGCAGTCACCAGCAGTGACAAAAGTTCTGCGGCCAAAATACTGACAACCTTAGGCGTAGACCTGGTCAAGCTCCGTATCGCAATTATTCGAGCAGTGGGTGAACGGCTGCCTGTACCAACCACCGGTGGTCAAGATGCCAGGGGTTTTAGAGGCAAGGCATTGGAAGAGTTTGCCACTGACCTGACGAAATTAGCTGCCGAGGGCAACATTGACCCGGTTGTTGGCCGCAGGCAGGAGATTGAGCGCGTTGTTCAAATTCTTGGTCGTCGTAGCAAAAATAACCCAGTACTGATTGGTGAACCTGGTGTGGGTAAAACAGCGATTGCTGAGGGGTTGGCTCAACGGATTATCAACCAAGATGTGCCGGAATTGCTTCTCGACCAGCGGGTGTTGAGTCTAGACATTAACTCGTTGGTAGCGGGCACTCGATTTCGCGGAGAGTTTGAAGAACGCCTCAAGCAGATTGTGGCGGAGGTTAACAAGGCTGGCAATATCATTTTGCTAATTGATGAAATTCATACCCTGGTGGGAGCGGGCGGTATGGAAGGTGGCATGGATGCAGCCAACATGCTTAAGCCGGCTTTGGCCCGAGGTGAACTGCAATGTATCGGTGCCACTACCCTCGACGAATACCGCAAGTACATTGAGAAAGATGGGGCTTTAGAGCGACGCTTTCAACCTGTAATGGTTAATGAACCTAGCGTTGAGGAGACGATTGAGATTCTGCAAGGAGTGCGAGCTAGCTATGAGCAACATCACAATTTGCTCATTTCCGATGATGCTCTAGTGACTGCTGCAAAATTGTCAAATCGTTATATCGCAGATCGCTATTTGCCAGATAAGGCGATTGATTTAATTGATGAAGCGGGTTCTTGTGTGCATCTGCGTCATTCTCAAACGTCTTTAGCCAAAGAACTCAAGCAGTCTCTTCGTAAAATTATCCAGGATAAAGATGCTGCGGTAAAAGCTCAGGAATTTGATCGGGCTAGTGAGCTACGGGATCAGGAACTGGAGCTGGAGGCTAAACTGCAGGATTTCAATGAGGACAGAGCTGCTACAGATACACGCCCTGTGGTGACAGTGGAGGATATTGCGCAGGTAGTGGCCTCGTGGACAGGTGTTCCAGCTAACCGGATTACTAAATCTGAGTCTGCCATGTTAATGAAGCTGGAAGAAACCCTACATCAGCGCATCATTGGTCAAGAAAACGCAGTGAATGCTGTTGCTAAGGCTATTCGGCGGGCCAGGGTTGGCTTAAGAAGTGAGCAGCGACCCATTGCTAGCTTTATTTTCTGTGGCCCTACTGGTGTCGGTAAAACTGAACTGACTAAGGCCTTGGCTGACATTGTGTTTGGTGCTGAGGATGCCATTATCCGTTTGGATATGTCGGAATATATGGAGCCCCAATCAGTCGCTAAGCTGATTGGCTCCCCTCCAGGATATGTGGGCTATGGCGATGGTGGCCAGTTAACGGAGGCTGTGCGACGTAAGCCCTACACAGTGGTGCTATTTGACGAGATTGAGAAGGCCCATCCAGATGTTTTCAATCTGTTGCTGCAGCTGTTAGATGATGGCCGATTAACTGACTCTCAAGGTCGTGTGGTGGATTTCAAAAATACTGTCATTATCATGACTTCAAATATTGGCTCCCGTGCCATTGAGAAGCAGGGTACGGGTATTGGTTTTGACATGATTGATGGAGATCTGGCTACAGCCCAATATAATCGCACCCGTGAGCAGGTCAATGATGCTCTTAAATCCTCTTTCCGACCTGAGTTTCTCAACCGTCTGGATGAGATTATTGTCTTCCATCAGCTTAAGCGTAGTGAGGTCAAACAAATTGCGGATATCTTGCTACAGGATGTGGCCAAGCGCTTAGTTGAACAGGCAATTAAGATTGAGGTCACTGAGGCCTTTAAGGACAAACTTGTTGTGGAAGGATACGACCCGAGCTATGGTGCACGTCCCCTAAGACGGGCGATTACTCGTCTGGTGGAAGACAGCTTGGCTGAAGCTCTTCTGGCTGGTGACATTCGTGCCGGTGAAACGGCTGTTCTTGATGTAAATGACGATGGCCAGGTAACAGTTCAGCGGAAGCGGGCATTAGCTCTTGTCAGCGGCTGATAGCAAAACCCTAGACTGCCCAGGTATAGGGCGTAAGGTTTTGGATTGGGTTGAGTTCAGTGCTGACTAACCATAGATGTTTTCTATGGATTAATCTGCCGAGAGTGTGGCAACGATTGTTTACATTGCGTTACACTTTTTATAGAAAGTTAGGAAGCAGTTCCATGAAGTCCACAAATTGCATTAACATCCAAGGTCCTGTTTGAGTAACTTTGTAGTTAGGCTAGACGACTTACAAGCAACAAGCACGGCGGTTTAGCTTTAATAGATAGGCTGGATAATTTGATGATCCACTAGCCGGAATAGTGGCTTTGTTCTCATTTTGTTTGAAGCTTTTGTCGAACACTTTGTTTAGGTTTTGTTCCCTCATTAAGTAGACGGTATTGAGAGCCGATTTATCTATGGGCTTCTGATGTTGTCAACGCTCTGTTTGATAGTTGTGTAATAGGCTCCATGGGCTTTTGAAGACATCATTGATTTTCGCAATTGTCACACATTAACTAAGGAATTATTCAATCATGACATTTACTACAAGCGCTTTTTCTAGTCAGTCCGTTAGTTTATTGGATGCTGTTCCAGCGACTGTTGCTGCATTTAAGCGCTTATCTACGGATGAGAAGCTGGGTGTACTTTGGTTTATTTATAAGGCCATGGGGAATGGTTTCGTTACGCCAGCTGCCACAGGGGCTGCCCGTTTGCAATTTGCTGAAGGCTTGCTCAGTCAGGTGAAGGCATTGGGGTCTGACGGTCAAATGGCTTTTATGCAAGATTTGATTGCTCAACGTAAGACATCCATGACCCAAGCCTATGGTGTACTAACTAATAACACTAAGCTTGCTTTCTGGTACCAGTTGGCAGAACTCATGCGCTCAGGAGATGTGATTGGAGTACCGACCAATTACGTACTTTCTCGCAATGCCAATGATATGTACAATCGCATTGTTGCTTTAGACTTTGGTCAACAGATTACGGTCTTGCGTCAGATTGTTGTCAATATGGGTTACGACTCATTTGCTTAGAGGGTTGACCAAGATGGCAACGATACACCTGATCGACGACCAGCAACTTGCAGATGCTACTGGGTTAGATAACCAAGCTGACGTGGTTTTGCGGTACTTCACACTGTTTAATCGCGGTGAGTATCAGCAGGTTGCTGATCTCTTTACTGTTGAAGGGAGTCTTTATCCGCCTTTCGAGGCTCCCGTTATAGGGCCAACTCAAATAAGAGATTATTTGGTTAAAGAGGCGGATGGAATGTCAGTTTCTCTGTTGGGTGCTGAAACATGCCAATTAGAACGTGAACGTTTGCAAGTTGACGTTCGCGGTAAAGTAACAGCCCTGGTTTTCAAGGTGAATGTTACCTGGCGCTTTATTTTGGCAGCAGATAACAAAATCGAGTCAGTTCGTATCAATCTTGTTGCAACTTTAGAAGAGCTTTTAAAGTTACGCCCTGAGAGTTGATTTAAGCAACGCTGGATTGCTCCCATGATTGGATTAGGGTATCACGCCCCAGGGCAATGTCTTGGGGTGCACACCGCCAGTCTGGATGGGCTGTCAACAGAAAAGCTTCAACTGTTTCACGATCAAATAAATGCCAAGCTAAAGCACCGTTCACAGGGTGTGGGATAGCGTAAAGATTACTTGTCAGATGGTGGATGGTGAGTCGCTCACTAGTAAACGTTGGCAGTGTCAGTGTTGCGCCAACGGGTAATGAGCGAAAACTTTGAATGGCTTCCTTCAGAGTTTCCAATGAGGGTATCAACAGTCCTGGAATTGTGATTTTTATAGTTGTTTCACCGTCAACCTTGATCCAATAGCGACGCACTGGGTCGATGCCGATAAGCCAAGCAGACTCATCGTCCAGGGTGTAGCGGGGGGCTAAAGAAAGTTTGGACTGCATGGGATTAATCTGGCAGAGAGCGGGCATTGAGTCAACGAGTACCTACCTACACCATTACTTGGCTCGACAAGAAGTGCAATTTCTTGCAATAAAAGTTAAGTGTATTTGATGTTATGTATTAAATTTTGTAACAAACTACAGGTGCAAAGGTCGAACTGGACGGGATTGATGATTGCGGTTGCGATCGCAACCACCTGGCTCATCAGCCTAATAGTTCTCCTCCCACAACATCCTACCAATTATTCTCCAGTACTCTTGGTCTTTTGGATCTTGTCGAGAACATTCTTGCACACGGGACTGTTTGTTATTGCCCATGATGCTATCCACGGCAATGTCTTCCCCGGTGACCCATCCAAAAATCGTTGGGTTGGCCGCCTGGCCTTGGGGCTATATGGTTTTTTACCATACCAAACCTGTCGCAAACTGCACTGGCAGCATCATGCTTACCCAGCCCAAACACGAGATCCTGATTTTTACTCAAAGCCCGACGGCCATTTGATTCGGTATTTTATACGTTGGTATGGTAACTTTATGAGGAATTATTTGACTCCTCGTAACCTGGGTTGTGTAGTCACTGGCATTGGCCTGACAACAGTCTTTTTAGTATTTCTTGCCAAGATTAATAGTCAAAATCTTATTCTGTTTTGGCTTGTTCCCTGGATTCTCAGCTCATTACAGCTATTTACGTTTGGTATATTTTTGCCTCATTATCATGATGATCAAAGTAACAATAATGTTCATCAGACTCGAAGTTACTACTATCCAGTGATTTTCTCCTTGCTAACTTGCTATCATTTTAGCTATCACAGGGAGCATCATGCCTATCCTGAAGTTCCCTGGTACCAGCTACCTGATGTAGCGATGGCCGATGTTTATCCCGAGCCTTTTATCCCATAAAAGAACGACGTTGCTGCTCCTTGGGAAGATTTAATCTGAAAAAGTATCGATTCATCCCCTAATTCAGCAACGGCAAAAGAACCACATTGACGTTTTCAACTTTTCAATATCTCGTTGTCTTTTTGTAAAGAAATGTAAGGTGGCCATATGCCCACCTCAAAAAAATCCATGAACTTTCCTCAGATTCAAGCCTTCCTTGATAGCCCCAACCCGCAATTGCGGATGAAAGCCATTGCTGAGCTTCATCATCATGAGCCTGCCGCCGTTGTGCCGCTGCTAAAGCAACGAATGAATGATGGCAAATTTCTTGTACGCTCCTTTGTGGCTATGGGACTTGGGTATAAGCGAAATAATGAAGCGTTTGAGGCCCTGCTTAGCATCCTTGACAATGAAACCGATCATAATGTTGTTGCCGAAGCCTCTAATTCACTCGCCAAATTTGGAGCCCAAGCACTTCCTCATCTCATAGCCGTGTTTGAACAGAATTCACACTGGTTGGTACGGCAGAGCATTTTTGGTGCTTTAGAAGATTTGGATTCTCCTGAGATTCTCCTGAAATTATGTCGATTAGGAATTCAAGGAGAAGATCTTACCGTCAGAATGGCCGCGTTAACTCAGCTGAGAAGACTTAAGGAAACCTATAAACTTTCAGAAGCGTTGGATCTTGCCCTGGCAGCGGCAACCGATGATAATGGCTTGGTTCGAACAAGTGCTGCTAGGACTTTGAGACACCTTGGTGGACCTGAAGCTCAAGCGATGTTAGACAAGCTGCAACAGGATGCTGACTATCGTGTGGTTCGAGCTGTGCTAGAAGGACTCTTGTAATTCCTGCCTGGACCGAACTCATGACCGGACGGCTATTACCCCCTAACGAATGATAAAACATTGTTTACAGTTCGTTACACTGAGGATGAACTGGAAATAGTCCTCATAACGGTTTCAAACTGTATCGAAGAGCCGCATTATCCAGTTCCAAGTTATTGAAAGGAGACCGATATGAACGGTAATCTTCGCGTTGGGAATCTGTTTGATATTCCCTTCTTCATCAATATTTCCTGGTTTTTTGTGTTAGCCCTCACCACTCTAAATTTTGGCAGTGGTCTAGCTGCTCAGTTTCCCTGGCTGGGAGGAAGGGCCCTAATTCTGGGATTAATTGCAGGCATTCTTTTGTTTGCTTCTGTTTTATTACATGAGTTGGGGCATAGTTTCGTTGCTCAACAGCAAGGTATCCAGGTCAACTCCATCACACTTTTCTTGTTTGGTGGCTTAGCAAGCTTAGACGATGAGGCAAAAACACCCTCTGGGGCCTTTTGGATTGCTGTAGCTGGTCCCCTGGTGAGCTTAGTGTTGTTTGTTTTGCTAACCCTCCTAGCTAGGAGTGGTCTTGTGACTGGGCCAGTCGCGGCCGTGACTAGCTTGCTAGCCTATATTAATTTGATCCTTGCGACCTTCAATATGATTCCAGGTTTACCTTTGGACGGTGGTAATGTTCTGAAGGCTGCTGTTTGGAAAATTTCTGGCAATCGCTACCGTGGGATTCGCTGGGCCAGTCGCGCGGGACAAATGATTGGCTGGTCAGCAATTATGCTAGGTATCTTTGCTGTTCTGGGACTGTCTAATGCTGGTAGTGTTTGGACGTTGATTATTGGTTGGTTTATTTTGCAAAATGCTGGCCAGTCTGCACAATCGGCAACTGTTCAAGAGGCATTATCTGGTCTGACAGCCGCTGATGCAGTTCTCGAAAATAGTCCCATTGTCCATGAAAGTGATACGCTTCGCGAGTTAGCAGATACGATACTGTTGGCAAGTGGTAACAGTCGATGGCAGCGTTTTCTTGTGGAATCTGCAAATAACCAGCTAGCTGGGACGATCGATTTGGATGTACTTAAAATAGTTCCATCAGATCAATGGAGCGATCATCCGGTGCGTGACTTTCTGAAACCCGTTGCGCAAGAAATCAAGGTTCAAGCTAATCAGCCTCTGTTAGATGTTATTCGTCAACTGGAGGCTCAGGGAACTCAAGCACTGGCAGTTACCCGAGAAAATGGTGCCTTGGTTGGGCTTTTGGAAAAGGCTGAAATCATTAATCTTTTGCAGCAGAAAGCTCAATCTCAACCAGCGTAGAAACCATAGTATAAGCATGGCTTTGCTTCTTAGCAGAATTGTTATGAAGCAAAGCCGTTTTTACTTTTTGCTTCTTAGAACACTTCTCTTCAGCCAGCGCTACGATAGAGATACCAGAATTACTCATCTTTTGTTACTGATGAGCTGCTGACTTTTCAGAGGATTGGGGCATGGAAAATCAAGGGGCAAAATATGGTTTCACCCGGATTGCTGAGCGATGGAATGGTCGTCTGGCAATGCTAGGCTTTACCATCGGTATTATGACCGAATTGCTTACTGGTAAAAGCATCTTGTCTCAGCTAGGCATTATGTAGTGTGACTGCATTAGGGAGCTTATATGCCTGCTTAGAATGCGATATACCGGTACAACCTATCCTTGAATCATTTCAAGAATTAACCCTCGTTTGACTTGCAGGTAAGATTGCATCGCATTTTGCTCATCAATACTTAAACAAACTCGGTCTTGAATCTGCTCAAGTAAGTGTCTAACAAAAAGAGCCTCAGGAAGGTTAGAAATATTCTCTGGTGAGTTTTCTAAGATTACGGACCAAAGTAACCTTAGCGTTGAAGCATCCATACTGTTTGCTCTGTTATTGCTAGGATAATTTTTTTATCATTAGAGCATTTAAATCTGGTTTGTTTAATATTTTCTTTAGCTTTCATTCTACATTAATGCTTCACAGCTGGTGTAAATGAAGTTACAAACCTCTGGCTGATAGGATGTAAGTCCTTGTGGGTATAGGTTTAGGCATATATGATTTTTTATTGCTCAGTCACACTTGTGTGTATAAAAATTGGCGCATATGTATTTAGGTAAATCGCTATTTAGGTAAACGGCTATACTAAAAAAATGTAAAAGTGAATTGCATTTGATTGAAAATGTCAATTTCATAAAATATAAATTGCCTTAAATTTAAATTTCGTTACACTTTAGAGGTTGCTTCTCGTGCCAGCATCCTTTGCTGTTTAACCCATGCCTTCTGCCTTTTTTCCCACCCCGCAGCCCCTCAAGCCGATTTCAACGGTATTTGATCTGAAGGATCGTTTAGATTGGGGCGAGCCTGCTCTCACCATTATTGATGTTAGAAGCAGGTGTCTTTTTAATGAAAAACGCATCTTAGGTGCCATTTCGATGCCTGTGGATGAACTCGTTGCTCGTGTTTCTGTAAGTCTTGAACGCGATCGCGATATCTACGTTTATGGTGAAACTAACGAGGTTACATCCAGCGCTGCTACTCAGCTACGTGATGTGGGTTATCAAAAAGTTGCTGAACTGATGGGTGGTATTGGTGCTTGGCAAGCGATTTCGGGACCCATTGAGGGGACTCTTGCTGTGTCTTAAGGTTGATTTATAAATTACAAGCTCGCAGTTTCAAAGTCGTGGGAAGATTTATTTTTCCGTTCATGTGTGTGTTTTGAGCGATAAATCAGACTGTAAACGGCAGGGACAAAATATAGTGCCATGATGGACGAACCGGTTATGCCGCCTGCGATCGCAATGGCCAATGGTCGCCAAAACAACCCACCACTGATGATTAGCGGCACAAAACCCGCAATTGTCGTCATGGTTGTTGTGATGACGTGCCGTGTAGCCTTATTGACGACTGCGGCAATGGCCTGACGGTCCCCTAGTTTGGCTCTGTTATCCTCATTGAGTGCAGAGAGAACAATGACCGTGTCATTAATGGCAATACCCACTAGACCCATACTGCCAACAATGGCCATAAAGCCCATCACAGCCCCAAATACTTTGAGTGAAAATAGGGCCATACCAACAGAGCCAATCCCCACCATTGCGACGATACCGGCCTGGCGAAATGAACCCAGGGATAACACCAGAGAAATTACTATGACCAGTGCTAGCAAAGGTACATAGAGTAGTAAGTTGCCTTGGGCCTGACTTTGTTCAGCTTTTTCTCCGCCAAACTCGAACCAATAGCCAGCTGGTAATTCGAAGTTGGCTTCGGCCAGCTTCTCCTCAAAGGCCTGTTGCACCACCGAAGGCAGCACTCCAGCAGTGATAAAGCCCTGCACAATATTCACCCGCTGTTCATTTCTGCGGGCGATCTTGGCTAGCTCAGGTACTAACCTGAAGTCTCCTAGAGCGGCAGTGGATGCCCGGTTGCCTGTTCCACGCAAGTCTAAAGAGGCAATTTGACTGAGGTCTGCCCGGTCACTATTGGCAACCCGTACTCGCACTGGCAGGTTTTCAGTCGCTTCTAGAATTGAGCCGCCAACGCTACCTTCTAAGTAGGCTTCTAGCTGCTGTGCAATGGCCGTATTGTTCAAACCCGTCTGTTGAGCCTGTTCTTCATCAATCCTCAAACCTAGTTTGGGTAGCGCTGCTGTTAAATCATCTCGTACATAAACAACATCGGGAACACTGATAAGAATTTGTCGAGCCTGTACGCCAAGTTGTCGTAGTTCTTCGATGTTGGGGCCGTAAAGCCGTAGTTCGATAGGGGCATCAAAGGGTGGTCCCTGTTCCAGTTGTTTGACCAAGACGCGGGCTGCTGGAAAATCATGGTCTAGCTGCGCTTGGAGGTTTTGCACAATGGATGCCAGGTCTCGATTGGTATTGAGCTGCACCATGGCTTGGGCATATTGGGCCTGGTTACGCCGGTTGCCCGTAAAGTTGTAATAGAACTTAGGCGCACTTTCGCCAATGAACCAATGCACTTCGTCGATATTGGGATTTTCCAACATCGTCTGACGAGCCTGCAACATTTGCCCACGGGTTTGCCCAATAGCAGTTTGGGGGGCAAACTCCACTTCTACCTGGAGCTGGTCACGGTCACCTGAGGGAAAAAACTGCTGGTCTAGGGTGGAGGCGGAGATAAAGCCGATCAGGGGGATGGTGAGGGAGAGTGCGATCGCAAGCAAAGGATGCTGCATTGTCAACTGTAGTGACTTGCGATAAGGACGAGCTAACAATGGTGAGGAGAATCCATCTGCCCACCAGCTACCAGGCCGTAACAAAAATCTCTGTAGTGACTTAATAGGACCAGTTTGAGTCGGATCTTGCAGCTGACGTGCCTTAGTTTGACTACGCCCTAAAACTCTTGCGGCTAGGGCTGAAATCACTGTTAGAGATAGCGCCAACGATGAAATTAAAGACACAATCACCCCTAGGGCAATGGTGCCTACAAACTCTCCCGCCGCCCCTGGCAATAGATAAATGGGTAAAAACGTCATGACCGTAGTCACGGTAGATGCAAACAGCGGCACCTTGAGGTAGTCAACCGTTTTTGCCACAGCATCAATGGGGCGATGGCCATGCTGTAGCTCCATTTGGATTTCATCTACCGCAATAATGGCGTTGTCAATCAGTAACCCCAGGGCAATGATCAGTCCGGTGACCGACATCTGGTGAATGGGCACTCCAAACACTGTCATCCAGCCAAAGACTGCCATGGTGGTGATGGGAAGAGCCGTACCCACTACCAAAGCCGAGCGCCAGCCCATGGTGAACAACGTAACCCCTACCACCAGCAGGGCACCCAGTATCAGGTTTCCTAACAGCTTGCTGATTCTCTCTTCTACATAGTTGCTTTGGTCAAAGACAACATCCAGGCTCACTCCCTGGGGTAACTGAGCTGCAAAGTCTGCCAGTACTGCACGCACGCTCTCCGCCCAGACATCAATGCGCATGCCCGACTCCATCATCACTCCAGCAACGATGGCAGGCTTGCCACTCACAAGCGATAAATCTGTCACCGGTTGTTGTACGCCTCGGTATACCTGGGCAATATCGCTCAGGCGAGTAAAGCGACCATCGTCAGTTTGAATAGCAATCTGGCGAATTTGGTCTAGAGTCTCTAATTCTCCTTCTACCTCAATGGCTAAATTCTGTTCGGCGCTACGAAACTGACCTGCGGTGACTTTGGCATCACTGGTTTGAATGCGGCTGGCTAAATCTTGGGGAGACAGACCCACTGCTGTCAGACTGGGGGCATTGACCTCTACTACAATCTCTTCTACAGGGTCACCAAATAGTTCCACCTCTTCTGTCCCGATTGTTCCCCTCAGGTGCAGCGCCAGCTCTTCACTGTAGCGACGCAAAATTGTATAGTTTGGTTCTGTCGGTAACTGCCAGGTCAGTGAGGCAATCATTGTGTAAGCTTTGACAAAAGCCTCGTCTAGCTCGGGTTCACTGGTGCCAGCGGGCAAACCTATGGCTGCATCATCCAGTTCATCTCGCACCTTGGACCATACCGGCTGAGCGTCGATAATTGATTCACTTAGCTCAACCGTGACTGTTGAGAATCCTACCCGTGAGTCAGACGAGAGAACATCGATTTCTTCGAGTTCCGAGAGTTCTGCTTCAATCACTTCTGTGACCAGGGCCTCCACACGTTCGGCATTTGCTCCGGGATACGCTGTCTGGACGACGGCGATACGGGAGACAAGCTCAGGATCTTCTTGTCGTGGCAGGGCCTGGAAAGATACAAAACCCCACACTACGACCATCACAATGGTGAGGATTAGTAGCCGAATGTTGCGATAAAACGGTCTAACCATGGTGGCAGGTTTCGGCTATCCACAGAAGGCGAAATGAAAAAGCATCAGGAATGATGTATCAATAAGCACATGCTAAAAAAGCTCTGCGGCAAAGCCGAGAGCCCGGTATCGTAGCCCTAAGAAATTCAAACAATGGGTTACGATGTCACTCACTATACGAGAACGCAGCCAAAAAGTTGCTAATTGCATCAAAACGCAGGTTGGCCAAACGCTCAAGGCCATAGCAGACGCGACGGGTTTGAGCCCAAGCAGTGTCTATCGGCATCGTCAGGCCATCACCCGACGCAATCAGTACCCAGAATCGAGTTTTTGGGAAACCGAGGAGGGGTATCAGTGGCTGGTACGACTGGTGTTTGGTCTGATCTACTACTTCGGCATCAAGCAAGGCGTCGGAGCCGAAAGTCTCTCCGAGTTCATCCGGGCCATTCACCTGGACACCCATGTAGCCAGTTCAGCCAGTGCCCTACGCCAACTCAAGCATCGTGTGAATCAAACCTTACTCGATTATGCCACTGCCCAAGCCGAGCACTGTCAACCGTCAGCGGGCCAAGGCATCTGTGTTGGAGCCGATGAAACCTTCTTTGGCTTACCGGTGTTAGTGCTGCTGGAACTCGCCAGTGGGTTTATTTTTATCGAAACCGAATGCGAGAATCGTACCTATGAGACTTGGCTGAGGCAGGTGCAACAGTGGTGGGATACCAGCCCATGGCACTGCCATTACCTGGTCAGTGACGGGGCTCGGGCCCTGGTGAAGTTAGCCGTGTCGGGGATTGGGTGTGTGAGTGTCGCCGACTTGTTCCATGCGTTACGGGCATTAGGACGTCCGATGGGTCGTGCGCTGGGCAATCAGTATGCGACGCTGCAAAAACAACACAACAAACTTCAGAAGGACTTGAGCCCAAACGGTGATGAGACCACCCCGCAATCCTTGCAGTCGCTGATTGAGAGCAATGCAATTGCTCAACAACGCCTACAACAAGACCAACAAACCTATCAAGAGGCACTTGAGCAAATCAGTCAAATCGTCCATCCCTTCACCCTGGATAGCCAGCAATGGCAAACAGGAAACGCATTACTAACTCACCTGGCTCGCCCGTTGCAGAGCCTGTGGGATCTCGCCCAATCCTATGGAGGTGAGAAAGCGCAAAAGGCCATTGACACCTTTGAAGAACAAATCGCCTCCTGGGCTCAAGGGATTGATGCCTGGCGACAATGGGTGACCCTAGCGCTACACACTCAAACACCAGACCCGGCTATCCGTGACTGGGTGCTCATGGTCCTATTGCCGTGGGTCTATTGGATGCAGCAAACCGATAAAACCCGACAACCGGCTCTCAAACATCGATATCAGCAAGCGGCTAGCGACGCGTTTGACAAACTCTTAGCCCAATCGCTCACCTTGCAGCTGGACGACACCGAACTGGAGCATTGGGTGCTTTGGTGTCGAGACTTCTGCGCTAAATACCAACGCACGTCCTCGGCGGTAGAAGGACGTAATGGGTATCTATCCAAACTCCATCATGCCAGTCGAGGATTTTCTGAGCAATCTCTCAAGGCCCTCACCATTATTCATAATTTTGATCTCAAACGACCCGATGGCACCACGGCTGCTCAACGTCTTTTTGACCACCCTTTTCCGGATGTATTCGAATGGATTCTCGAGCATATCGGTGATTTACCGATGCCCCGGAAGTCATCTAAAGCACAGAAGCCGAATCCCTCATACGCAGATAGTTTTGCGGCTTAAGTTGATACCCCAGGTTTCTAAGGTTAATGGGTCGGGAGTTTTATGGTTGGACTGGAGTGACTAATTGGCCTGGAACCAGGCGATGGGGGCCACTGGCGACGACCATGTCATTGGGTTGGAGGGTGCCACGGACTAGGATGCGATCGCTATCCTGATATACAATCTCTACGGATTGGGATTGTACTGTATAGTGTTCTCCGTCAGAATTTTCGTCTGGAACTAACACGTAGCAGGTCCACAAACCCCGGATTCCTTGGGTTAAGGCTTCTGTCGGTAGCCACATGCCGTCTGTGGGAATTGACTCTTGCAAATTCACCCGCACGGTTTGTCCAGCATTTGCTTGGCTAGCAGCTGCAGATTCCAATGCCAGCACAACTGTTTGTGTGCGTGTTTGAGCATCAACCTCCGGCAAAATCGACGATACTGTCGCCGAGTAGGGCCGTTCACCCAGATACACTGTTTTCTCATCACCGATGTTTAAGCTATCAATGGCGCTGATGGGCATACCTACCCTGGCTTCAGGCATAGCACTTTCTAAAAGCCGTATGACCGACTGACCAGCACCGACTACGGTACCTTCATCTACCTGTTTAGTAGAAATCACACCGGCAAACGGAGCCTGTAATGTGCTCTTGGAGATGGTCACATCTAAATCTGCAATGCTGGCATCCAACTGTTGCACCAGTGCTTGCTGAGCCATTATTTGTTCGGGACGAGTACCGTTGTGCAACTCTTCTAGCTGACTGCGAGACTGGTCGAGTCTTGCCTGGAGTGCCCCTTCACCAAAGGAGAACTCATCTAGTTCTTCGCGAGAAATGGCCCCTTGGGTGTAGAGAGATTCACGCCGTGTACGCTGCACTTGCTGTAACCGTAGCTGTTCTTCTAAGTCCCTAACGGCAGCGGCAGCGGCAGCAATATCCTCTGACCGAGCCCCTGCTTGCAGTTCCATTAATTGGGCATTGGCTCGGGCTTTTTCTGCCAGCAGTTGTTGGCGTTGAGTTTTTAGATTACGGATATCTAAGCGAGCAAGGGGAGCGCCATTGTCTACAACTTCTCCCTCAACTACCAGGACTTCCACCAGTTGACCGCTACGTTCAAACCCCAGTTCACTGGCCCGTAGCGATGCAATTTCCCCCGTGTAGGTGCGCGATACTAAATAGCTACTCACTGGGGTTACTGTTAGAGTTTCTACGGGCAAAACTCTTTCTGCTTGTTCGGAGGGCACCTCAGCTGAGCTAGCAATACGCTCTTTTA
The DNA here is from genome assembly GCF_000316115.1 of Leptolyngbya sp. PCC 7375. Classification (GTDB taxonomy): domain Bacteria; phylum Cyanobacteriota; class Cyanobacteriia; order Phormidesmidales; family Phormidesmidaceae; genus Leptothoe. The sequence goes on along the minus strand of NZ_JH993797.1, from coordinate 3,211,073 downwards.
TTCTGGGGATACCGATCATAAGGAATCCTATGGTGCCCAGGCAAATTAAAGCCAGCCGTTGGCGCGAGATACCAAGGACTGTGGATAATGCCGAGCTTAATACTGGTGATTTAAAAGTCATGGCGCTGACAGTCCATCAAAAAGCAAACGTATGTTTGAACAGTGGCTGATAATGAGTGTTATCGAAATCCAGCGCTAATTGGCGGCTGTCTACTCAAGAGGCAATGTAGACGACGAAGCCCTAACTTCGCTTTATGGATCTTTAACCCCTTTAGTGGGTTTTGATTCAGTTGGCCCTGAGACTTTAAGCCCAGGGCGAATTGTTGCATTCTGCCAGAAGCAAAAAAGCAGGTAAGATTGTAGACTTCATTCAAACGCATGTTTGATATAATTAAAACGTACGTTTGAATAATTAGCAAATAAAAAATGATTTTTTTCAGTTCATCCTTTACTGAGGTGAATCCAGGATGTTATGTCCTGGTAGTCGCTTATGATGGCTGACATACCCAACTGATTTAATCATTTAACTTTAGTTTAGGAGCATAGATAACTTTAATGGCGAGTGCAGCATCCGCTGATACCAAAGAGCAACTTCTGAATGTAGCCGAACAGCTAATTGCCGAGCGGGGGTATGCAGGGACTACTGTGCGGGCTATTGCCAATCAAGCCAATGCGAATCTGGCGGCGGTTAACTATCACTTTGGTTCAAAAGAAGAGCTGTTTCGAGCAATTTTTTCTCGTATTGCCAAGCCAATTGTTGTTGAGCAGTTGGCTATTCTCAACGAACTTCAGAAAAAAGAGACTTTGCCATCGGTTGAAGAAATTCTGACGGCATTTCTAAAACCATGTTTTCAAAAGATTGTTCAGAATGAGTCATTTCGAACAGTGCGGGCTCAGTTTATGGGGCGTTGTTGGAGTGAGCCAGAACCGCTGCAAAGTATTGCTAGCGGGGAATTTATGGAGAGCCGTCTGGCATTTCTCAACATTTTGCAGCAAATAATTCCTGACTGCTCGCGGAGAGAATTGAACTGGAAATTAGACTTGGTGATTGCTACATTAATCCGAGTGCAAAATGAAGCAGGGAAACCAGGTTCATTATTGAAAAGTAGTCAACCAGAAGACGTTAATTGTGCAGTGCAGTATTTGGTGCGATTCTTGACTCCCGGAATGTCTGTTTAGGGATGATACAGACAGCAATAGCGCCAAAATAGCGCCAATTAATTTCTACTCCTCCCTGGTAGTCAAACGGACTTAAATGACCCTAAAGGCAGTGCTATTCCTTTGAATAGAGCTACCATCTAAATAATTTTTTTTCAATTCTTAAGAAAAAATAAAATGCGCGATATAATATCTAGTGAGCAAAAATACTCATGGGAGGACCCTATGGATGTCGGTCTAATGAGGTTGGTCTGGTCTGTCATTGACGAAACATCGGTCGTCCATAGGGAAGGAAATTGCAGCCGTGAGCAGATTCGGTTGATACTCCATAGAATCGACAATCGAGTCCGGCTTTCGCCCCAAGAGCATGTAGAAATTCGGCGGTATTTAACTGATCGCCAACCTTTGATTCAAGCGATTTATCTGGAGCAATGCATGTAGGCTGGTGATTCTGGGGCGACAGAAGCAGAAGCCCTCAACTCTGGGAGTCCAAAAGTTTTTGGTGAAGTTATCCATACCCCCATTAAAAATCTAGAAACAACTTTAAAGCACAAAGTAATACGAAATAACTTGCTAACTTAGGTTAAGGTTAATGAATAAAATAAATAATTGACCCTTTAAAGAATTCTAGATAGGCAAAATTTGGCCTGCTCGGAGATTGAACGCCACAGTATTGTTGCAATCAATCCTGAGCTACGGATATTTGTCATTAGAAATGATTTGAGTCTAAGCGTACTAGTGGCATTGTTGCTGGTTTGGCAGTCAGTTATTTAGAGCCTTCCTTAATAAACTCATTTTCATTCGACTATAAATCAAATCATGAATAACACGATAGACCCCTTGCCTGACAATGTTTCTGGATATATTGCTTGTTGTTATTTGAATCCCACAGGCAGATTACAAGTCGTTCGAATTACCAATATTCCCAATTGGTATTTTGAGCGTGTGGTATTTCCGGGGCAGCAGCTAATATTCCATGCATTTCCAGAAGCACTATTAGAAATCCATTCATGCGAGATGGTGACGACCATTTTGACTGATCGAATTTCCTGTAGTCTTATTCGTTATGCAGAGCAATTAGAGCTTCCCCAGCAATTTGAGGAGATCTCAACTCCAGCCGTTACCCAAGTACTATGAAATATTGCGAATGGTCCCTGCTATTCACAATTACGCTGATTAACCTCTTTTTCATTACGTTACTGGTGGAACTTACCCATCTGTAATTTATTGCCTCAATTTGGTGCGCAGTGTCAAGGTTACGAGCGCACAAGCTTAGCTTTTTCTTTGGATTTTAAAGTCCATTAGTGTGTATTGCTATTAAAGAAAAGCTTATGCGCTCGATATTATTTTGCAACGGGTTCAAGCAGATTCAGCCCTAGTCGAAAGTCTTGATCTTCTGCAATCACTGTGTGAACAGATCATGTCCAGAGTACCTAATCACATCTACATCTGTGTGGCGTGTGGTCGTTAGTTTACGACACGTTTGTTACTGCACTACTTGAAGTTTTGGGATGTTCCAGTCCCGAGCCAAAATCATACCTGCATTCAGCAATGCCTAATTGTTGTCGTTGTCCAATGTGCAGGTATCTCTCCTAACCACTCAACTCCAGAATCTTTATGCCCTGTGTAGGCTAAATATCCCCCCATCAAAAATTTTCTCCTATCACTGCGTCAACTTCAGCTAACTTTCTAGATCGCTGGATAGCAGTCTGGGTGGTGTATTTATGGGTATATCTGGCATTGATGATTTGTCCAGACTTTGCTGGACGGTTGGATGATAGAAGTACGGGACTGGCGCGATTCGAACGCGCGACCTACCGCTTAGGAGGCGGTTGCTCTATCCAGCTGAGCTACAGCCCCAAAGCTAACCTATATAAAGATACACCTTACAATCTTGTCCGTAAGGATGCCGTCCGTAAAATCCGCAAGTTGGCGGAATAGCGCTCAGTTTTCTACCCAGCGTGGTATGTATTTCCACCCATTCTTCAATATTTTTCGATAGGGCTCAAACCCAGGCATCTTATCATCCACAAGCCGCCAAAATGCCTGTGAATGGTTCATGTGTACTGTATGGCATAGCTCATGCACTAGTACGTAGTGCACCACCTCTTTGGGTAAAAACAACAGCTTGTAATTGAGGCTAATGTTTTTGCTGCTAGAGCAGCTAGCCCAGCGAGTCTTCTGCCCTCGCACCGAAGGGCGCTTAAACGGTAAATCCAAATCAAAGCTGAGTTGGCGTAACCACGGCACTAGCTCCCGATGGGCCTTATGGCCTAGCCACTCACACAGCACCTGATTACACGTAGGCACGTGATCAACATTGCCGCGCACGTTCAGTCCATGACCTGGCAACGGAATACATAAAGTCGGGCCACTATCCGCCTCGTAGCTCACCTGCCATGTTTCACTGGGGGCGCTTTGGGCTAGAGGTGCTTGCCACCGCAACTCCAGTTTATCTGGCTGAGTTGTTTGCCAATCAGTTGCTGTATCTTGGTGCTCGTTTAGTAATCGAGCTCGATTTTTCAGAATCCAGTCACGACGTTTGGCAATCAGATCCGGTAGATTTTTGCAGTTATATCGAGGTGGTACGACTATTTCCACACGGCCATCTACCTCGATTTTGATAGACACATGCTTGGCTCGCTTGCTTTTGCGAACGGTGTAGTCAAAATCAGTTGATGGATCGGAGGGTGGAAACAGCTCTAACTGCACCATGGCAAGGGTGACAAAATCCATTTGTGTCTCATCAGTTTAACCGAAGGGTTCCATGGATCTATGGCTTTTTTATGCTTTGCCAAGATGAAGGGCTGCCACCAGGGCAGCCCCTACGGGATCCCATTGCCCAGTCACCTTGATACTATGTGAACAAAGAAAATTGCTGTTTAATAATCGGATTCCTTAAACATGGCCCAATTAAAAACGCGACTAGGGTTATCAATAGCGGCACTATTAACGCTGAGTGCCTGTGGTGGCGGAGGTGATGGGGCATCATCCGAGAGTGCTGACAATACGGTTACTATCCTGGGTGTGATTGTCGGAGAACAGCAGGAAAAACTAGAAGCAGCCCTCAAGCCCTTTGAAGAGGAAACGGGCATTGAAGTGATCTATGAGGGCACTGATTCGTTTGCAACGTTGCTGCCTGTGCGTGTGGAGTCCGGTGATGCGCCGGATATTGCTATGTTTCCTCAGCCGGGGTTGATGGCTAGCTTTGCTGAGGCAGGGCAAATGGTTCCTATCACGGAGTTTCTGGATGAGGCGACATTGGCTGAAGCCTATCCTGAAACTTGGCTATCCTTGGCTACTTTTGACGAGAGTCTTTATGGCATTTGGTACCGAGCTTCGGTAAAAAGTCTGGTGTGGTATAACCCAAAAGCATTTGAAGCCCAAGGGTTTACCGTGCCGACGACGTGGGATGAAATGTTGGCCCTTAGCGATCAAATTGTTGCTGCTGGTGCTAATCCCTGGTGTTTGGGGTTGGAGAGCGGTGAAGCCACTGGCTGGCCAGGCACTGACTGGGTCGAAGATATTATGTTGCGGACAGCTGGTCCTGAGATGTACGACCAGTGGATTAACCATGAGATTCCGTTTAACGATGATGCGGTACAGGTGGCCTTTGAACAGTTTGGTGACATTGTCCTCAATGAGAGCTATGTCGTAGGTGGCTCAGTTGGGGCGATTAGTACGCCCTTTGGAGATGCGCCCCAGGGACTGTTTGGTGATACGCCGACCTGCTATTTGCATCGTCAGGCTAACTTTATTGCCAGCTTTTTCCCTGAGGATGTGAATTTGGAAGAGGATGTGGATATCTTTTTGCTACCAGGGATTGACCCGGCCTACGGTACACCTGTCTTGGTGGCTGGAGATGTGTTTGGCATGTTTAACAACACTCCTGAATCTCAGGCGTTGATGGCATATTTGGCAACGCCGACACCCCATGAGATTTGGGCCGGTTTGGGTGGTTTCTTATCGCCCCACAAACAGGTAAGCCTGGATGCCTACCCTGATGCACTGAGTAAAAAGCAGGCAGAATTTCTAGGCAACGCTGAGACGATTCGGTTTGATGGCTCGGATATGATGCCAGGCGCTGTCGGTACTGGTACCTTTTGGTCTGGTGTAGTGGAATATGTGGCTGGTGAACCGGTGGAAGACGTGTTGGATACGATTGAGGCCAGCTGGCCAGAATAAACCTGCCTCCAATCAAAATCACCGTAGATTGGGTTGAGGCATGAAGCCCAACATTTCCTGACTGTAATGCTTTAAACGATATCTTCTCGGTATCAACAGCATATGCATTATTGTGTTTTGCAAAAGGTGAACCAATGGATTTGATGACCTTTAGCTTGTTGGGGTTCGTAGGAACTCAACCCAACCTACTCAGAATTCTGACGGCGTTGATTGCGATCGCACTCGGTTCCATTGGCACCTTTGCTATTTTCTACGGACTCAATCTGCTGGTAGAGCGCTTTTCTCGACCCTGGAAAGACCGCATTCTCCCCTGGGTTTATATGGGACCAGCGGTGCTGATGTTGACGGCCTATTTGGTATTACCGACACTGCGAACGCTTTATATCAGCTTCTTTGACAGCCGCTCAGTCAAGTTTGTGGGTCTGAAAAACTATGCCTTTGCCCTCACCAATCCAGATATGGTGATCGCCTTTCGCAACAATCTGTTGTGGCTAGTACTGGTATCGGCCCTTAGCGTCGGTTTAGGGCTGATCATCGCCGTGTTGGTAGACCGGGTGAAATATGAGTCGGCGGCTAAGTCGCTAATCTTTTTACCCATGGCGATCTCCTTTGTGGGGGCCAGTGTCATTTGGCGATTTGTCTATGCCTTTAAGCCAGCGGGGACCGATCAGATTGGGGTGCTTAATGCGGTACGCCAGGCAGTGGGATGGAAGCCCCTGGGTTGGCTGATTGAACGAGATGGTCTTCTGGAGCCTTTGTGGGAAACGCTTTCAGTGCCTGCCATTCCTTGGTTACCCACATTGTTGCCGCTGAATACCCTGGCGCTGATTGTCATTATGATTTGGCTGCAAACGGGGTTTTGCATGGTGCTGTTGTCAGCGGCGGTCAAGGGCATTCCTAAAGATGTGATTGAAGCTGCCCGCATTGATGGAGCCAATGAGTTTCAGATTTTTCGACGCATTATCATTCCGATGATTATGCCGACCATTACGGTGGTGACGACAACGGTGGTGGTCGCGGTGCTCAAGGTATTCGACATTGTTTATGTGATGACCGGTGGCAACCTGGATACCGATGTGATTGCCAGCCGCATGATCAAGGAAATGTTTAACTTTAGAAATTTTGGTCGCGGCAGTGCCATTGCCACTGTATTGTTGCTAGCGGTCATTCCGGTGATGGTCACCAATATTCGTCGCTTTACCCAGCAGGAGGCTAACCGATGAAAATTGCCCGCGCTTCAGCTCCAACTTGGTTTGAACGGTTGCCATTGCATGCGGCGGTGGTTGCGATCGCATTTCTCTGGACGCTACCCACTGCCGGTCTCCTGATTAGTTCTTTCCGTCGCAGAGATGCCCTGCTGCAAAATGGCTGGTGGACGGTCTTGAACCATCCCTTTGACCTGGCCCAGTTTCACATTGGTAACTATATCGATGTACTCACCAGCCAGGGCATGGGGCAGGCATTTCTCAATAGCCTGGTGATTTCCATCCCGGCTACGGTGATTCCCATTTCCATTGCCACCTTTGCCGCCTATGCCCTGGCCTGGATGCAGTTCCCTGGTCGGCAAGCGTTGTTTGTGGCTATTGTGGGGCTGCTGGTGGTGCCGCTACAGATGACCCTGATTCCGGTGCTGCGAGCCTACAACGACCTGGGCTTAGCAGGCAGTTTCCTAGCGGTGTGGTTAGCCCACACAGGCTATGGTTTACCCCTGGGTATCTATCTGCTGCGTAACTATATTGGCTCACTACCCCGAGACTTAATTGAGGCAGCAGCTGTGGATGGTGCGTCCCACCTGAAGATTTTTATGCGGTTGATTGTGCCGTTGTCGATGCCTGCGATCGCATCCTTTGCCGTCTTTCAGTTTCTCTGGGTATGGAATGACCTGTTAGTGGCACTGGTATATCTGGGCGGTAATCAAAACGTTGCCCCGGTCACCCTGGTGTTGCGCAACCTGGTGGGCGATCGCGGACAAGACTGGCATTTACTCACCGCTGGAGCTTTTATTTCTATGGTGGTGCCGCTGGCGGTATTTTTTGCCCTACAGCGCTATTTTGTGCGTGGATTGTTGGCGGGGTCGGTGAAGGGATAACCGTTGAGTCTGCACACCAACAGTTGCTTCTGGCATCGCCTGACGACAGCTGGGGCAATACCAATACAGACTATTCTGCCGAATATGACGCAGAAGCGAATGATTGCAGCAGAGGCAATACCTCATGGCGTGTTCTCCAATGGGCTATATGTAGGCAACTTTAGATACCTCAAGACCTAACCCCAGGTTTTCGTACGTGACTGGTGGCTAAATCAATCTAAAAATAAAGTGAGCATACTTGAGGGACTTCTCACAATGATGACCAGTTGCTCACAAAATCTTTAGATTTTCTCCCTACTCTGTATTTGTAGGCATAAGAGGTACGACCAGTCATTGTTTACTAGTCCGTCGTTTACTAGTCCGTCGAGCTTAGGAATAGGGGTTAAGGACAGGGAGTAGCAAGTACGCTTCAGTGGTGGTACGCGTAAACGTATGGCCTGCGAAGTACAAAATCTCAAAATCTCTCAATCAATAGGGCTTACATCCTCACGTTTCAGCTTGATTTTGCACTGGCTGTTTTAGCGACTTATGCCAATAGTTAGAACACGATTTTTAGAGAGATTATTAATTATGCAATGCACTACCAGCTCAGTATCTCAGCTTCTATCAGATAAGGTTGATAGCGTCGTAGCAGCATACCCGGCTTATCCATATCAAACAGCTTTAGACAATGGGGCGATTAAGCAATTACTACTGGATTATGTTGAATGTAAGCTCAAGAAGGCAATGCCAAAGCTCAATAATCCGCAAGAATGGCAGTGCTTACCCCAATATCTCCATCAGCTTGTAGATCTAGAACTACGACTAGAAAGCTATATCTATTGGGGTATTGAGTACATTTTGCAAGAGCAGCTTGACCTGGTATTGAATAACACAGAAGAAACCATCGAGCCATCCTTGAGTGTGCAAGATATGACCCAGACTTGCATGCCCTCCTATTGGTTTGGCTAGGTTTGATTAGTCTTTGCTAAGGACCTTATCTTCTTCGTCTTCAGATGTTTCTATGGCGGTAATCACAGGTACCTTAAGTGCGACCTCATCATCCACTGCGGGTTCCACCCGTTTAGAAAAACCCCAAGCAAAGACAGCGGCAATCAGGGCTAACATGGCCCAGTCTGGCGGTACCCAGCTTTCGTTGATAACCCTTACGAGTAACCGTAGGCCTACAAAGGCAACGGTGACAAAGCCTGCATCTTCTAGATAAACATACTCATCGAGCCAGCGGATAAATAGCCCTGCCATAAACCGCAGGGCAATGATGCCGATGGTACCACCGAGAAGAATAATGGCTACTTCATCGGACAGGGCAATGGCTGTTGTGACGCTGTCTAGGGAAAACGCTAAGTCCGTAAAGGCAATGATGGGAATCGCCTGCCACAGGGATGCAAACTTAGGACCGTGGTGCTGCTCATCATCGGTATCACCACTAAAGTGCTGATACACCAGCCATAATAAATAGGCTGCACCCGCTACTTCAAACTGCCAGAACTTTAGGACCCAACTGGCCGTCAAAATCAGAGTCATGCGCAGCACAAAGGCGACGAGCAATCCCAGATTGAGTGCGCGCTTTTGTTGTTCCTCGGACTCCAAGCCCTGGGCAATAGCAGCAAGTGCGATCGCATTATCTGCTGATAACACAGCCTCCAGAGCGATCAGCACCGGTAATAGAAGTAATGTGTCCAGACCTAAATTAGGCGACCATTCAAGTAACTGATCTAACATTTAGCCCTTACAATTTGCGGTCATTGCAGTAAACATGTCCTTGGCAGTCGGGCATAGGTACACCCTTGTTTAGAATAGATCGGATACTATTCACCGACATCCTATTCAACGGATTTCCCGCCCGTGATTTCCTCACTTTTTGCCCAATTTCGTCACCAGTATACCGATGGCAGCCTAACGACTGAACTGCTTACAACCCACGCCGAGCAATATCTAGTGAAAGCCACCGTGACAATTGGCGAAACAGTGATTGTTACAGCCTTAGCTGCAGATGCTAGCCTGGCCAAGGCAGATGATCAGGCAAAAGCCCGTGCCCTGGCGATGCTGGGCTTTGCTCAAGGGACTTCCCAGGAGCACAAAAACGGTCTTTTCAAATCTCAGCAATTGGTCTCTGAGCCAAGTGTCTCCGCACAACAAGCTACAGATACCTCCATTCCAGTCAGTGAAACCGCCCCATCTGAGAAACCAGAATTAACCCATCTATCAGTCGAACCTGTCGAACCTGAGATTGAAGACTCGGAAGACATAGGTCGGCCCATCGACAGCATCACACCAGATGAAGCTCCAGCTCCTTCTGAGGTTCCAGCATCATCCCTGGCCGCCACAGCAATCGAAAACTTTGACGATACCAACCCTGTAGATCTGTCGGACATCATTGCCCAGACTGATGTAGAAATGGCTCGTCTTGGCTGGAGTAATGTACAAGGGCGAAGCTATCTAGAGAAAACCTTTAATAAACGCTCCCGTCAGCAGTTAACGGACGAAGAAATTCTGACGTTTTTGCTCTATCTAGAATCTCAGGCAACTCCAAGTATGAGTTAGTTTTGAGCCCTACTCAACTACAGTTGGACGGCTGCCAATGGCATGACGATCAATCACCTGATCGATCAAACCGTATTCAACCGCTTCACTGGGGGACATAAAGAAGTCGCGCTCAGTGTCTTCTGTAATGCGTTCAATGGGCTGACCAGTGTGAGCTGCCAGGGCATCATTCAATGTTTTCTTAATGTAAAGAATTTCCTTGGCTTGAATTTCAATATCAGTCGCCTGACCTTGAGCGCCACCCAGAGGCTGGTGAATCATGATGCGTGAGTTTGGCAGGCTCATGCGCTTACCCTTGGTACCCGCACTTAGCAAAAAGGCTCCCATACTAGCCGCCAGACCCACACAGATGGTGGAGACATCGGGCTTGATGTGGTTCATGGTGTCAAAGATGCCCAGACCGTCATATACGGAACCACCAGGAGAATTGATATACAGATAGATATCTCTCTCTGGGTCTTCGGCCTCTAGAAAGAGCATCTGCGCCACAATCAGGTTGGATGACTCAGCTGTCACCTGTTGCCCCAAAAATACAATGCGCTCCCGTAGAAGGCGGGAGTAAATATCAAAGGCGCGTTCACCGCGACCCGACTGCTCAATAACGGTAGGAATCATAAGGGCCTAAGTATGGGTTCTTTTCTTGCTTTATCGATTGTACAGACTTAGTTGGGGCAATGGGGGAGTGCGGATAACCCGATTTAAACTAGACCTTGTCTCTATTTAGCTAGACCTTGTCTCTATTTAGGACACTAGTACTCTGTGGCGTAAGTTTCCCACTATCCAATGTGGATGAGTCGATGGGGGGATGGGGAGATGCAATCGCTGCCAAATTTCTGCCATCGGGTACTAGTTTTTCTGTGGGAAAAACCAAAGGTTTTAACCTGAATGTAGGTTAGCGCCGCTAACCAGTGTTTTGACATAGCTGTTGGGGTAATTGATTCCGTAAAGACTACGGATAGGTTTACCCATAGCAAATCGTTAATCCCGTAATCTTGCCCAGGGAACTTAAACTAGGTAACCCATATGGTGGAAGCAAGTACAAACGCTAATGCAGAAAAGATTTGGGACTGGGTGTTTGGCTTACAAAAGAGAAAATTGATTTGGAGCTCAAGCTTATATGATGATTCGCTGTTCTGCCTTCCTGGCGCTTGCGATCGCAGCAGGTACAGTCGCAGTACTGGCCCCCAAAGCTTCTGCCGAAGACTTTGAAGTACCATTTGAGGGCACCATCACCAACATTTGTGAATTTACTGTGGATAGCCCTGGCTCATTAGAGCGTGATTCTTCTAGTGGCTATATGTTAGTAGGAGATTCTGCCCAGGTGACTGCCAACTGTAGCTCTCCCGCCAATGTTATGGTGACCAGTGTGAACCAAGTTGAGGGGACTACCCCATTCCCCTTCGCGATTGCTGATTTAATTCCCACGAATGGTGGTCCTAGCCAGAGTATCAGTGTGGCCGCTGGTGGTGAAAGTTTTGGGATAGAAATGCATGCCGACAGTGGCAATACCCCTATTGAAAATGGTAATTACCTTTTCAATGTGCTGCTAACGGCAACGCCTAACTAAACGACAGTTTTTAGGGGTAGCTTAACATCGGAACAATTAGAGCTATTCCCTGTATATCCAATATCAAATCCTGGTTGATGGCGTCTGGTATCCCTGGGCTGGCAAAAGGCACAGCCCCTACCAAGGCACAGCCCTTACCAAGGTACACCTCCAAGGAGGGTGTCCATTGTGAATTGGGGTTACTGAATTCGGATTTGGTATACGCATTGATTGATCATCAAACTATTGCCTGAATTATGAAACGTTATTTTGTCGCCTGTTCTGTTTTGGTGCTTGGGGCCATGGTCTGTTGGACCCCCAAAGCCTTTGCCGATGATAGTCTAGATGTGCCTTTTGATGGGGTGGTTTATGAGCAGTGTCTTTTAAGCCTGGTCAGCAGCGGTCAGATTGAAGCGGATGGTGGTGGTTCAATGGGCTATAGGTTCTTTGCTGATGAGGGCTATGGCACTCCAGCCCAGATCACAGCTGACTGTAATGGCCCCGCCATAGTGACGGCAGCTCCTCCAATGCAGACTGCTGGGCCAGCCTTGAGTATCACTGGTTTTCGGGATAGCTTTATTGCGCCAGTCGGCACTCCCTTGGGAGGTGACAATGTGTTTATTTCCCCAGGACTGACCCAGCTAAATGTTGGCATGGCTTACGATAACCAATCTCCCATTCCTAGCGGTAACTATGGGTTTAGTGTCACGGTTACAGCTACGCCCAACTAAGAACTTAAAATCCTAAATAACAACATAGGACAATGTATAAAAACAGTGTTTTCTCTGATAGGTGGAGACGCTGTTTTTGGGCTATTAAAAATGGCATTAGCGAGCAATACCTGCATGATGCTGAGTCAAATCCAAACTGACCTGTGACGATGACACATAAACTTGCCTGGGCATCTTAGAGCTATGTTACTAAGTCTTGTTCTATAGAACTTATCCTAGAATGTCACTACCCAGAATGTCATTATCGTTTCATGGGGCCAGTCGCTGGTGCGGTTGGGCGGTTGGCCTAGCTTGCTTAGTCACGAGTCCCGCAGCCTTTGCCCAAATGGGGCTGTCACCTTTGGTCATCGAAACGGAGGCCCAACGAGGTCGAGCCCAGGGGGTATTGCGCGTTAACAATAATGGGGGTGAGGCTATGCGGGTGCGGGTTTATGCTGAGCCTTTTACCTATGAACGGGATAATGGGTTTATGCTGCTGGAAAATTCACCAGAAGATCTCACCCCCTACTTGCAGTTTTCGCCACGTGAATTGGTGATTCCAGCCCAAAGTGAGCGCCGGGTCAGGTTAATCAGCATATTTCCCCCCAATCTACCGGAGGGAGAATATCGGGCCGTGATTTTTACTGAACCCCTGGATGCAACGCGTCAGGTGGGCAGTAACGTCGGTATTGTTACCCGTGTGGGGGCGACTATTTATGTGCGTCAAGGAAAAGTACCCGCTAGTCTGGCTGTCACTAGTGCCCAGTGGAATGTGGATCAACAGCACGTCGAATTACTGGTGGCCAACAGTGGTACAGGTTCCGCTCGACCTAAAGCCCAGTGGACGATTCAGCGGGCTGGTGAGACAGTGACTAGCGGCGAAACGGTTTCGACTAGTGTGGTGGCGGGTGGAGATCGCAATCTGCACCTGACTCCTGACCGTCCCCTCACCCCAGGGACCTATGAAATTACGGGAGAACTGAGCTGGCGCGATGGTGAAACAGAACTCACTCAACCGTTTTCTATCTCACTCAACGTTTCCTAACAAAACAAATTGTATTTACGAAATCCTGGACACCTGACCCCGATATCGCAGAGCATTTATAAGGATTGCCCCTACGAAAGTGTGCATGTTTAATCGAGTTGATTGAATTCGGATGCGGTTTTATCTGGTTCACATTCTCTGGTTTACATTCTCTCGTTCGCACCATTCACATCACTATTCACACCATTATGCACACTGTGTTGTTGCGTATGCTGCCATCAGTTTTGATGGGGGGACTGGTGGCTTTTGGTTCAGCCCCGGCACACGCTCAAATCATCAATAGCCACCTAGTCGATCTATCCCCCTTAGACATTGTTGATGCTGGCCAAACCACATTAGAAGCCATTGATCCGGCTATTTTGAATCTTCAGGTGAGTGAGCCATTTGCCATTATGGCCACACCCCCCACACCTGCTGGATTTACTGATCCAGTGGGCACCCAGCATACTGGCTATGTGAGCCATAATGGCAACGAAGTGGTCCATGGTCACCCACTACTGATCAGTGAAATCGGCAGCGTTGATATTGGTGTCCGGATGCGGGTGGAACGTCCCCAAGCCTATTCACCAGGGCGTTACACCTATACTGTGCGACTCACCGTGACTCCTTTGTAAACAACCATGGCCCTGGTAAGTTGGCGATGCAGTCTACACCTGTTTGTCACCCTTTGGTGGCTGCTGTTGTTGACCACTGCCGCTCTGGCTGAAGGTTTACCCTTGTCAGGGGTGAGGGCCTATGGGGTGTCAGAAGCATTATCTGACCTAAATAAAGATTCTCCTCACCCCAGCAAACTCTTTTCTGCTGAGCCAGTTCCTGAAACTACAGATTCTCTCCAGCCTAATGAACTAGTTCCTGCTGAGTCTATTGCTGACAAAAGTTCAGATGCAGCTGTGGTGGATATTAAAGATGATGTTGAGCCTGGGGAGAATAATGCCCCTACCCCTGATCCGAATACTTCTACACCTGACTTTGTTGTATTTCCAGTGGGGGTGAACCTGGGTAATCGCAATGTTTTGCCCACTACCTTGGTTAAGGGAGATGAAAATGGTGAGCGCCCCATTGACTTCGAACAATGGCAACTGTCCTTTGATGATGTGGTGCAGGTGCTCAATGTGCAGGTCACTGTTTGGGATGATGGCGAGCTGGAGTTGAGATCGCCAGCTGCGGTTACCCGTATTCATCCCAATGAATTTACCATCGATCCAAACCTGGGGCGGGTGCTCTCCATTGCTGAGATAGAGACCCATTTGGGCATCTCCGCCACCTTTGACATGGCCGATTATGTGATTCGGTTTGCCCCACCAGAGCAACGGTCGCAACAGCAACAAACCGTTGTCGCTCCTATTGTCACCGATGGACTACCTGAGTTGAACTCAAATCGGTTTAGCCTCAGTGGCATTGGCCAACAAACCACCCTGTCGGGACGTACTGCTAGTAGTGATCGGCCCGGCTCCACCAACTTGCGGGGACGATTCAATGCGGTGGGAACGGCCTTTGGGGGGGCATGGTATGCCGAAATCGAGCAACCCAGTCTAGATGATCAATCGAGCTGGTATCTGAATGAACTACAGTACTTGCACTATGGTGACCATAGCGACTATACCCTGGGGTCCCAGCCCACCTTTTGGCAAAGTCAAGGTGGTGACTATTGGGGGGCGACCCTGGTGCAACGCTGGGGATTTGAACCCCCTGCCCAGCGCGGCAGTGGTGGGTTTAACCCGCGTCGGCGTCTCCAGGCCACTAACCTGGATCGTACGGTTAGTGGTGAAGCTGAGCCTGGTACCCTGGTACAGCTGGCCCGTAACAACCAAATTATCGATGAAGTTCTGGTGGATTCCTCTGGTCTATATCGGTTTACCGATGTAGCTACCACAGGCTTTGGTCGTTATCGGGTATTGCTCTTTCCCGATGGCCAGCTGGCTGCCAGCCCGGATGAATACGATGCCACCTTTTCAAGTTTGCCAGGGCAGTTACCGGTGGGGGCATCGGCCCTAGTGCTATCGGCTGGATTTAATCGACAGAGGAAGAACCAGGGGGAAACCCAATTTTGGGGCGATTTCCATAATTTTCGAGGTGGTATTGGCTATCGAACTGGGGTGAGTGAATCCCTCACTCTCGGGGCTGGTGTTATCCAGGATAGTTCCCTGACATTGCTCAGTGAAGTCTTTTACAGTCCCAGTAATATCCCCCTTAAGGCGGCGGTGTCGGTGATGCTAACGCCTGGAGGTAGTGATGTCGATGTCAATGCTGACATGCGCTGGCAACCAACTGATGACCTGGCTATTAATTTCAACAGCGATCGCTTTTCCCAACGCCTGCAAGCCGATTGGCAGCTATTACCCAGCATCGCCCTGACAGCCTCAGGGAATACCAGGGACGATGCCCTGGCTGTAGGGACCCGAGTCAATCTAAATCGGGGCAAATTTTATCTATTTGGCCTGGCCAATGTTGATACTAATGGCAATCTCCGCTGGCATACCAATGCCCGCTACGGTTCCCTGGGGCTGCGCCATCGTGGCGATGAAATTACCACCCAGTCCCAGCTAATTTACAATTTATCGGGAAACCCTGCCAATAGTCTGGGGCATTCCTTAAATATTGGCTATGAGACCCGTAACCTGAATGATTTTAGTCAACTGGCAATGGCTAGTTGGCGATATCAATCGAGCGATCGCAACATTGACGGTCGTTCCTTATGGGATATCGAACTGGGCTATGGTATCGGCACAGCCGGTAGTGGCCCCTTTGCCAATTTCGCCACCGGTATTCTGCCTGGGTTAGACCTGCGTGCCCGCTATCAAGAGGTATCCGCCTTTTCTGACCAGGGCACCTTCCGCCTGGAGCTATCCCCCCGTCTCAATCTTCAGCAGGGTTTAAATTTTGGCAACCGACGTCAAGACTGGTTGCGAACTCAGGGTGGGTTGATGATTCAACCTTTTCTGGATGACAACAACAATGGCCAACAGGATCCAGGAGAATCCACATATCTAGAAGATCTGGACCTGCTGATTACCATCAACCACGAATCTTTAGATCGCTATCAGCCCCATCTTCAGAAAAACTATGCCACAGTCGTCCTAGCGCCAGGGGTATATCGCATCGATTTAGACCCGGCTGGATTTCCACTTGATCGTCAGGCCGTTTCTCGGGCGTTTGCTGCCGATATTGCCCCTGGTGAGTACACGCACCTCTCGATTCCCCTGGGACTGTCTTTTAGTATGTCAGGGGTAGTATTAGATGCCGATGGTAAGGCCATGGCAGGACAGAACGTTCAGGCAATCCATATCAGCTCCGATTCTCGTCACCTGTCTGTCACCAATGGTGCTGGTGTCTTTTATCTAGAAGGCATGCCCCAAGGAGACTATCGTTTTGAAATTGGTGAGCGTTCTGTTGCCGATACGATCCTCAATTTCAATGATAATACTGAGCCTTTTCAGGAAATCAACTTTAAAGTGAGGCCTGATGCCATTGAAACTCAGCGCCCTAGACTTGAGATCGGATCACTAACTCGCTAATCCCGATTTATGAGTTTGGTGGAATCACATAGGTATTCCAGTACGGCAAACTATGGCCAGTAGTCAATCAGACTCGAACGGTTGAAACCATTGTTGCTTGAGACCCCAGTCCAAAACTAAACGGATACAAATAAATAGACCAAAGCTTTCGACAATGGGTACTGCCAAGGGTAAGGCACCCGATAAAGCAAGGTCTGGGGGCGTGATGCTTTCTAGCTGCCCCAGGCTGCGGGTGAGGGCAAAGGCACCCACGGCACCACTGCGCAGGTGAGGGTTGGAGTCGTTACGGACGATGTAGCGGTAAGTGACCCCAAATAGAAATGCACAGACGGTGGCTACAGCAACCCGTAGTATGCCAGTGGTCAAAGCGCTGGCACTAAGCAGATGAGGGTGTAACGCGATCAACATAGCACTCACACCGGTACCTGTTAGCGCAGCCAAACCGCCAGCTTTGATTGATTCAACACGTTCTTGGTCCATAGCATTAGCTGTCGGTTCTGCGTCAATTTTGCCATCACCCAAAAATCGGGCATTGATCTACCGTATGATAGAAATAGCCGATTGAGCGGCGCTTTTAGTTTAGTCAACAACGCAAGTTAGGCGATATGGATATTTTGACACTCGGTTGGGTTGGATTACTCGCTTTCTTCAGCTTCTCCATCTCGATGGTAATTTGGGGTCGCAACGGTTTTTAAGGGATTAGCTATATTTCGATGACAGGTGCATTAGAAGCTCAAGCGTACGGTGTTCTAGCTAGTTTGGCAGCCCTACTTTTGCTGTTCGTGACTGGCGGTGTAATTTATTTAACTGCTATAGAGTGGCAAGATAAACGCAAGCGCTCTCAGGAAGCGTTAGATAATCGCATACCTGTGCGCAACAAGCGTAAGCGCTCTCAAGAGGCATCAGATAATCGCACCCCTGCACGTAATAAGCGTAAGGGTAAGAAATAGTTTGATATCGGCGCGACAGCTAGCCTTCACAGTACTCAGAGACATAGACAAAGGTGCATTTGCCGATGTTGCCCTGGAGCGCAATATCGGCAAATTTGCGTTGACGCCTGCCGATAGACGTTTGGCGACAGAATTAATCTATGGCACCGTACGCCGCCAACGCACCCTGGATGCGCTGATTGATCAACTGGGTAAGCGGCGAGCTGATCAGCAGTCTGCCGATCTACGTCGTATTCTGCACGTTGGATTCTATCAGCTACGTTATCTGGATCATGTGCCCAATCATGCTGTTGTAGATACAACAGTGCAGCTGGCCAAACAACAGCGTCTAGGCAAACTCAGCGGTGTGGTCAATGGCATGTTGCGGCAATATATCCGCCTACAGGAAGCGAAGGGTGATCCGCTACAGTTGCCCACCGATGAGATCGCAGCCCTCGGTGTTTTGCACAGTTATCCCGATTGGATTATCCAAGCCTGGCAGCAGCTAGTGCCTGTTGAAGATGTGGCCAGGCTTTGTGAATGGTTCAATCAAGCCCCTAAGATTGACCTGCGGGTGAATCGATTGCGTACAACGGTTGAGCAGGTAACCACTGCACTGACAGATCACGGGCTAACGGTGGCACCCCATGCCGGCATTCCAGATGCTATCAGGATTGTGGGACCCATGGGAAATGTGCGACAGCTGCCAGGCTATGAAGCAGGTTGGTGGATGGTTCAGGATAGCAGTGCCCAGCTAGTCAGCTATTTGGTAAATCCGCAGCCTGGCGAAACGGTGATTGATGCCTGTGGAGCACCGGGGGGAAAGACGACGCACCTGGCAGAAATGATGGGGGATCAGGGCCGGGTGTTAGGTTGCGATCGCACCTCCTCCCGTCTCAATAAGATCCGTCAGAATGCCAAGCGACTTCAGCTCAACAGCATCGAAACTGTGATGGGAGATAGTCGCGAGCATCCTGAGTTTAAGGGCATTGCCGACCGAGTGTTGTTAGATGTGCCCTGTTCTGGTTTGGGGACCCTGCATCGCCACGCCGATGCTCGCTGGCGGCAAACGCCCAACTCCATTGCCGGTCTCACCATCCTACAGCGAGAATTACTTGAGTCTGCTGTGGATTGGGTGAAGCCAGATGGTGTGCTGGTTTATTCCACCTGTACTCTCCATCCCGATGAAAATCAAAACTTGATTCAGACCTTTCTCTCCGATCACCCTGATTGGCAGATTGATCCCCCTGAAGACGATTCTCCTGTAGCACCCTTTGTTACAGACCAGGGGTGGGCCATGGTATGGCCCCATAAACAAGATATGGACGGTTTCTTCATGGTGAGATTACGACGAATCGTGTAGGGGCATTATTGTTTAAACGGATCATAGTCTGCCAACAACCGTTCTAATTTTGCTTCATCAATACGACTGAGCATGCGCTTGGACTCTTCTTGATCGCGCACTGTTTTGGATAAACTTATTGTTGAACCCACAGAAAAAATCAGTCCCATACCCAAGTAACCTTTTAACCAGACGTCAGCGGGTAAATAGACGATCCCGATGGCAGTGGCTGAGATGGAAATAATAAAAGATAGCCAGGTTTGGGCAATCCAGGCCGTGGTATGACTGTTAGGAGGGTTGAACTTTTTAGTTGTTGTCATTGGTCTCTCTTTGAAAAAACGCTACGTTGCTAGGTTCTCCAAAAAGAGTATGAAAGTGCCATGAGACTCACTCAATAGAGTGAAGGCATTTCTATTATTGCCAACAATACCGAAGTTCTCCGAAGCTGATCGCATTTTTAGATACTGTAGCTGGATGTTACTTTTTGTTCATATAACATCCAGCTGCAACTGACTGTATAACAGCTTTGTGACTGGCTTAAAGTTCGCTAAGTCTAGTTCTTGGCCACTCCAGCATCGCGAGCAGCTTGTTTCACGGCCCCTGCCACTGCAGTCGCTACTCGTTGATCAAACACTGAGGGGACAATGTGGTCAGGCCGTAGTTCATGGTCGGGAATCAGCGTTGAGATCGCATGGGCCGCATGTAAAAACATGCTGGTGGTAATCGCTTCAGCGCGACAGTCAATGGCCCCCCGCAGCAGGCCAGGAAATGCCAGCACATTATTAATCTGGTTAGGGTAATCGCTACGTCCCGTAGCCATTACAGCCACGATGCCGTCTAACAATTCAGGCTGAATTTCGGGTACCGGATTGGCCATGGCAAAAACAATCGGGTCTTTGGCCATGGATTTCACCATGTCTACGGTGACGACACCAGGAGCGCTCACTCCCATAAATACGTCTGCACCTACCATGGCATCGGCAAGGGTGCCGCTTTGGTCAACGACAAATTCCTGTTTGCGGCTGTTGATGTCAGTGCGATCGCGACTGATAATCCCCTTCGAATCACACACCGTAATGTGGTTAACCCCTGCTTTTTTGAATAGCCGTGCCATGGCCAGGCCTGCGGCACCTGCACCATTGATGACCAGTTTAATTTCTGCCATTTGTGGTTCTTTGCCCACGACCTTAAGGGCATTTACCAAAGCGGCCAGACTGACAATGGCTGTCCCATGCTGGTCGTCATGAAAAATAGGAATATCCAGTTCCTTCTGCAGACGGGCTTCAATTTCAAAACAACGGGGGGCGCTGATATCTTCTAAATTGACGCCACCAAATACTGGCGCAATTCGTTTCACTGTCTCCACAATTTCATCGGTGTCCTGGGTATTGAGGCAAATGGGAAAGCCGTCTAAACCTGCAAACTCCTTAAACAGCATGGCTTTCCCTTCCATCACTGGTAAAGCACCCTCGGGTCCCAAATTGCCCAGTCCTAAGACGGCACTGCCATCGGTGACAATTGCCACTGTATTGGATTTAATGGTCAGGTCATATACCCGCTCCGGATGCCGCGCAATTTCAGAACACACCCGTCCTACACCGGGGGTATAGGCCATGGCTAAATCTTCTTGACTGCGCACAGGGGCCTTGCATTCCATGTGGATTTTGCCGCCTTCATGCAGCTTAAAGGTGCGATCGTGCACCTTTACCACTTCAATCTGCTCTAGGGCATATATTGCATTAACAATTTCCTCGGCATGTTCAGCACTAGCAGCATCCACACTGACATCGCGGGTAACGTTTTCTCGACACCGTTCCACCACATCAATGTCACCCAGACTTCCGCCAGCATCGGCGATTGCCTGAGTCACCTTAGCCAACATGCCTGCTTGGTTGGGCACATGCATGCGGATGGTTAAACTATAGCTAGGGTTCGGTGTCAAGCTGACCATTTTCTAAAAACCTCGGATGATAGGGAGCGGGTATGTAGTAAAAAAATGTTAAGCCTTGATGGTCCCATCTCGCGACCCCTGAAACCAACCATATAAAAAGGCGGTCACAAAATAATTTCTTTTCCTACGGCGCTCTGTGCCTTTCTGTAGGAGAGTTTCATGGAATGCTCCTACAAAATCTCCCCATTGCCCATTCCCCATTGCCTTCGCACTATGCCAAGTCTCTACGCTGAAATTGAAATTAATGCCACCGCTGCTGCAGTCTGGGATGCCTTGGTTCGTAAGGAAGACTGGCGTTATTGGAATACGTTTCTCTACGATTGTGATCCGCGCTCAAACTTTATGCTGGGTCGCGAAGTATTTCTGGCGATGCAGCGCATTGAAGGCGATGCTGATACAGAATTTCAGCCCGTAGTAACCACCTTACGGCCAGGTCACTGTCTAAGATGGGTTTCGAAAATTCCAGGGTTAAAAACAGAGCATTCCTTTGAAATGCAAGAAGTAACCCCGGGGCGGACGCGCTATTTGCATCGAGATATTTTTGTCGGTCCCCTATCGGGCATCTTTCTACCGTTTATTCGAGAGGATGAGCGGGATGGACTGCGGCGCATGGCTTACCAGCTGAAGCGCTATGTGGAAAGTGGTGGCAAGCCTCAGCGGGATCCCTATGGCAATCCCTACGGCAGAAACTATCGCGCTCCCTATGGTGATCGTGGTTATGGTCGTGGCTATGATGATTTGGGCTATGGCAATCAGGAAGGCAGGGGCTACCAGGACAGGGGCTATGACGATCGTGGTTATGGTCATGGCGGCTATGACGACCAGCGCTACGGTAACCAGGGTGGTAGAGGCGGTGATCCAGACCAGGGTTATCCAGAGCGAGGCTATTCGGATCAGGACTCGGGCCGTGATTATCCCCAGCGTGGCTATGATGATCGGCAATATCGCGATCAGGGCTATGACAATCAGGGGGATCGCGGCCAGGGCTATGATGACCGAGGTTATCGTGGTCGAGGGTATGACGAGCGGAGGAGCGATCGCAACTACCCAGACCGTGATTATCGTGACGATCAAGACTACCGCGATGATGGTTGGTAATAATTTGGATACTGTGACGACCTATGCAGAAACAGCACCCAAAGCATAGAGTGCTGTCTTTTCTGCTGTCGATAACCCTGTGGCATTCGTTAGGTTCATCCCTTCATAGGGGCCAGGCAACTGTAGAGTGCCAATACACTGCCATGATTGGGTGTCCCAGAGTTTAATCGTGTTGCCTTCGCCACCACTAGCAAGTATCTGACCATTCGGGCTCAAGGCTAGAGCCCAAAGGATATGGTTATGGGCCTGTATGGTGTGTCGACATTGGCCGCTTTCAACATCCCAGATTTTGAGATTGCCATTAAATTCGCCACTCACAAATTGGGAACCATCCGATAAAAATAGACCTGTCAAGACAGCATTGGCAAAGCCAGTCAATGTTTTGAGACACTGACCCGTTTGAACACTCCAAATCTTGACCGTTGCATCAGAGCTAGTACTGGCAAGTAACCGATCATCAAAGCTAAATGCAATGGAATGTACATGATCAGAATGAGCTGTTAATGTCTGCAAACAATCACCTGTTTCAGGGGTCCACAGTTTAACAGAACAATCAAAGCTACCTGTTGCCACATATCTGCCATTATGAGAGAACGCCACCGACCAAATAATCTCCTTGTGTCCTAGAAATGTTCTCACATAGTTGTTATTGTTTTCATTACTGTCTATATTCCACAGTTTGCAAGTCTGATCGCTGCCAGCACTGCATAAAAAGTTACTATTTGGATGGAATTTAACTGACCGTATAAGACCGGTATGGCCAGTTAAATGCTGAGAACAGCTTTCTTTATCTAAACGCCAAACGTTAACAACAGATTGCTCTCCCCCAACACTTGCAAGGTAGTTACCATCTGAGCTAAAGCTAAGGTTAAAAACCGAACTTTGATGCAGAAGGGTAGATCGACATTGCTGCTGGGTTATATCCCAAAGGCGAATCTTGCCATCGTGACTGCCACTGGCTAATGTTTTGCCATCTGGTGAGAAGTCAAGGGACCAGACTGTGTTGGTGTATCCCGAGAGGGTTTTGATGCAACATCCATACTGATACTCCCATATGCGGATAGTCCGATCTTGGCCTCCGCTGTAAAGGAAGGTGCTATCTCTAGAAAAGGCCAGCGACCATACCCAACTATCATGTCCTTGAATAGACCGTTCGCATCTATAAGATGGCAAATCCCAAAGCTTAATTAAACCACTGTAATCACCGCTGACAAGATTGTTTCCATCGGGGCTAACTTTCACGAACCATACAGCATGCTGATGCCCTGACAACACCTTGAGACAGTCTCCTGTGGCAGCATCCCATACGCGAACACTATGGTCATTACTGCTACTGACTAGCAAATGGTCATCCGGACCAAAGTCTACGCTCCAGACACCTTGAGTATGACCTACCAGAGTGTTAATGCATTGACCTGTTTCCCAATTCCAAAGCTTAACAGTATTGTCAAAACTCGCACTTGCTAAGATTGGTTTTGTCTTTGCAAACATGATTGCTCTAATGGCACCGTTGTGTCCTTTCAATGTGCTGACACATCGCCCACTCGTGATATCCCACAGTTTAATGCGCTTATCAATACCAGCGCTTGCAATGTGCGTGCCATTTGGTGAAAAGGCAACGGACATCACCGTTTGATGATGTCCTTGAAAGGTTTGGATACATTCATAGTTAGTTGTCTGCCAAAGTTTAAGTGTGGCATCACCACCCCCACTGAGTAAGTATTTCCCATCGGGAGAGAACTCGACCGAAAAGACACCTTCTTGGTGACCGTTAATGGTTTCTAAATGGTTATATGTTTCAAGGTCCCAAATGAGAATATGCCCTTGCAAATCACCGATTGCTAACAGAGTGTTATCTGGATTGACTGCCAGAGCTATAACGGCACCAAAATCATGGTTAAATTGGCAGTTTTGAAAATTTGCTTGGGCAAAGCTGGTTTCTCGCAAACTAATTGCTTTTAGATTTGCTTGCCAAATAGCTAAATTAGAAAAATCGTAGCCTGTTAAATCGACATCGAGTTGTCGGCACAGGTTAATAAAGTTGCCAACACCATAGCCTGCGACAACCTGTCTGAGATTCGTCAAAATAGACATCATATATTGACTTACCATGTGTGGCTGGATCAGTAGTGCTTGCAATCGTTTGGTTATGGGGGCGAGAATCATTCGTCGCTGGCTGTCACGCACATAATCCCTATTTGTTGTTTTCAGTAAGGCATGGGTATGAAAGAGTAGTGGGGATGCCGTTGGAGATGTGAGGGCAAGATGTTCCTGTTGACTCAGAAATGTTAGCTCTTCATAAATAGTCTGGATCAATCGCTCAGTGACATGCTCCATGATGACCGGCTGCTGAGTATATTGACCTCCTTTAACTTCAATCAGTGACCGCCAGCTCAGAGATTCTAAGGCATCAAATATATCTGCCCGTGAAATGACAGGCCAGATGTCATCCAGTAGTTCAGATGTTGTTGTCCATTCTCGATTGATGGCCAGCCAGTACAGAATACTTTGCTCAAGCGGAGACAGTCGCTCAAATTGTTGGTTGAGCAGTCTGCGAAAGTCATTAAAGATAGGCGCATTTTCCCGTAAAAAGAGATCGATATCCCCATCAAAGATTGACTGAATTGAGGTGCCTACAATTTTAATGGCGAGGGGATTATTCCCATAGCGTTGACAGAACTGTTTGATGGTTTCGGGGGTGCCCGAAAATCCTTTTACTTTGACAATGGCCTGAGCTGCTTCTGCTGAGCCACCTAACTGAAATGATCGGGTTAATAGCTGATCGCTCTCTAAAATGCCAATTTCGCTGGGCTTTTCTCGGCTAGTGATAATTAAGCAGCTGCGGTGAGTGGTTTCTCCAAATTGGCGTAGCAGGGCACCATAGTCTTCATATCCAGCCCGGTATTGACCCGATTGCCCACTTTCTAGCAACGTTTCTACATTGTCTAAAATAATCAGACAGCGACGACTCTGTAGCCAATGGAAGAGTCGCTCTGGGGTGGGTGCCATATCCTGTTGCTGTGACACAAACGGCACCATTTCCTTAAGTAAGTGTTTAAGGGGTGGGGCGTTGCGTACGGAGCGCCAGATAACAGCGTCAAAATCTGAGGAAACGGTCTGTGCTAGTTTTGCGGCCAGACTGGTTTTACCAATGCCGCCTAAACCTAAAATCGCTACCAGACGGCATTTATCTGTGAGAATAGCGTTCTTTAATCTGGCTAGTTCGTCATTGCGTCCATGGAAAAAAGTGGTGTCGATGGCTTCTTCCCAATCCTGCTGTGGTGTATCTGTGGTGGGCTCAGACGCAGGAGGCGGTGCTGGTGGAATAATTTCAGAAGACAATAGAGCAGCCTCAGATGGCAGGGCTGATGATGCTTCTAAGTCGGTCTCGGATGTAGTATCACCAGCGATGTCGGTGATTGTTCGCCACTCTAGGCTTAAGCGATCGCAAATTTCCACAAACGTCGCAAAATCAACGGGCTTGCCATTAAGAAACCGACTGACGGTCGATAGAGCCATTCCCAGGTCCTCAGCTAGGGAGCGCTGGCTGCGAAAACCACACCGTTTTAGTGAGCTTTTAACGGTTTGAGTCGACTGACTATGGACCTTTAGAGAGCGAGACATAACCAATAGGGCTCCACATGCTTATGACTATATCAACTGGCTGAAAGTATTTTACTGACGGTACTCATCTATCAATTGCATAGTGTGCATTCATATTATTAATAACGTAAGTACTACGCAGCCAAACGGAGCATGAGCTCGGCTGAAGCATAAATAAATAAAGTTGCGAGATGTCGACATGCCAAATGTGGCACGTCACTTTCCAAATTTGGAAAAAAGTCGGTCAAAAGTCCTAAGAACTCGGTCAAGATCTCAGTTGGTGTGTGGTTTAGATAGGCATAGACAAACTGATTGGAGTCTGTGTCATGTTTTCAACTACCCAAAAAATCAATTGTAAATCTGCTGCTACGGGACAAACTGCACCCAAAGTGCGCCTAAAAGCGACATGGGTTGTGGAAAATAATCGACTTGTTTGTAAATGGCTAGCAGCATAACAACAATTTTCAGAACTCTTCTGGTGGTTTGTTGTTCGTGTTCAAAGAGTCTCTTTGTCGAGAGCCGTCTAGATTTTAAAAAAAGGAGAATACTATGGAACTTCCAGCTTCAGGATACGCTTGGACCAGCCTTGAACCTAAAGTAGATGAATTGATCAAAGAGTTAATGCAAGCAGAAAAACTGCCTGGCATGACTGTGGCTGTCACAAAAAACGGTCGGCTAATTGTAGCTAAAGGCTATGGCTGGGCTAACGCCGAAACAAAACAGACCATGGAGCCCTTTATGAGCAGCCGTATTGGTAGTGTGACCAAGGCCGTTGTAACAGGACCTGCTGGCTGGCAGTTGATGCGAGCAAAGGGCATTAATCCTCAGCAACAAAAGCTGTATGGTCCGAGTGGTTTATTTAAGAATCGCTTTGCGGAAGACATTGAGCTCAGCCCTACTCCGAACAAAAACTGGTACTACCAAATCACCCTGCAACACCTGTTGGATCACGCGGCTGGTTTTTACGGCAGTGGCAGCCTCAATGGTGCAGCCGCTATGTTCAACATCAAAGATAAAGCATTGGTGACCTATGAACACATTCATAAGCACTTTCTCAGAACCCAGCAATTGATCTTTCAGCCCGGTACAAATTCTGAGTATGCCAACCACAGCCTGGGAATATGGACGTTGGTCATTGAAGCACTTTCTGGCAAGTCCTATCGCGACTATGCTGTGAACACGTACTTGCGATCGCTCGGCCTCCACGAGGCGGTGCTGCCCGAAAGCACTCAACTTGGCAACCGTCAGGCTCGCAGCCATGTTTATAACGAGCAAGGGATGCCGGTTCCCATTGCACCCAAGAATTCGGGAACAGGGTTGGCAGCAGGTGGCTTCCGCGCATCGGCTCAGGATCTGACGTACATTACGGCTGATCTGGAGAATACGTATACCGGGTCAGAGCTGGAAAAAATGGCTTGGGACAGCAATGACCGTGGCAAACTTGCCCATGGTGGTCTGATTCACGATAGTGGTACGGCATACGTTGCCATGTTCCCGGACGGGTATACCTCATTGAACGGCGTTGATCTGAGCCGTATCCATGTTGCTGTAGCCACCAATATCAATATGAAGGAGATTACCCCCCTCAGGAAGCTGGTTGATCAAATTGTGCTGGCGGTGCCTGCAGCTAACGTTCCAGCGAATTACAATATCACGCAGTTTCTGCGACAGGATACTGATATGGGCGGTGACTTTAAGGAGGCCAGCCTGGATGGATCGATCGCAGTATTCTCAAACGCGGAAGGTAAATTGCAACTGATCCCGTATCGGGTGAACGATTTGGGGACACTGACCCGTGGTGAAGTGGTTACAGCTGGAGCGGCTAGCCAGGTGAATCTGGTGCACCCGGACTACAGTAGTGCAGATGCAGTCACTGCTTTTCGAGATGCGAATGACAACCTGAAGCTGATTGCCTGGGACATTTCGAGTAGCGGTCAGGTGACACGTCGAGATGATGCCGTTGCTGGCCCCGTTAAGAGAATAGCCTTAACGCCTTTTCCCGATGGCAAAGGGGTGATTACGCTAACCCGAGGCATGAAGAATGACTTAAAACTGGTGGCCTGGGAGGTGACCCCCTCCTTGAATATTATCCGCCGAGGTGACATTGATGCTGGCCCGGTTCGGGATATTGCGGTGGCCACAACCCGTGCCGATTTTGCTGGGGTGGTAAGTGCGACAACCGGTAGCGATCGCACACTCAAGCTTATTGCCTGGTCCTTTAACTCAGCTGCCAAAACGTTCTCTCGTCGAGGCGATGCCGAAGCGGGTGCTATCAAGGGAGAGCTGAACATTGTGAGAGCCCAGCTTGCGGGCAACGACATTGTGGTGACTGCCTTTAGCAATGAAGATGCCAATCTGAAACTGATTACCTGGCAGGTGCAGGCCAATGGTCAGATTCAGCGTAAGGCTTCGACTACTGCAGGCTTTGCCAGCATTGTGGACCTCACGGCGGCACCGGGGGGCAAGGTCATTGCCTCGGTCAAAGATAGTGAAGGTATTCTGCGCATGATCGCCTATCAAGTGCAGAGCAATGGTCAAATCGCGCGTGTGGGCACTGATATTGCGGGGCAGGTCAGCCGGATTGCATCATCTGCTATTCGCCGTGATGGCAAGGAGTTTCTGTTAACGGCTGTGCGAGACACAGAGAAGAAACTGCGTATGATCTCTTGGCAGCTGGATTAACTGATTGTATCCATATCTAATGAGCCAGGGCAGCAGTAAGTCTGTCCTGGCTCATGTTTTTAAAGTAGGGGGCTTGTATTGAGCGGTCATCTGGTGAATTTATAGCTGTTCTGTTGATGCCACTATGACAGTCCATCACATTGGTGAATGATTTGAGTCAGGTCACAGATACGATGCAGGAGAGCCTTGAAACCCATCAACTGTGGATTGATGAGCAGACACCGTTAAAGCTGGTTGTCAAACAGCGGCTTAAACGGTGTGTTTTGTTGGCGATGGGGGTGGCCTATGGTGGATTGCGATCGCGAATCCTGATTCTGGACCAACTAAATCGCCTGTACAGTCGGAAAGTTTATACTCTCTTAGGTACGCGAGGGAGGCAGTATCCACTTGATGAGATTCAGGCAATCATAACAAAAGAGTTTCGCCATCATAGAAATGGACGACTCCGTCGTGTTTATGGTTTAGAAATCTGTTTGCAGTCTAATAAAAAGCATCGCTTACCCACCATGCGTAGACGAGAGGCTGTGAATAAGATTGTTGTGCAGATGCAGTCATTTCTGAGTGCAAAGAGTATTGGAAAAGACGGCAAATAATGTACCGCCCTTTCATGGAATCATATGGGTGATCAGTAACGCTGTGTTTTTAATATCCACGCCAGGTGATTAACCGCAGATTGTTATCCTCATCTCGTATAGCTGTAAGTAGTCGCTTACTAATGCGAGACCAGGAAATATTAACCAAATTCGCAGCACCGGCTAGGTCGCCACTATCTCCAGAACGGGTAAAGTCTCCAGACGGCAGCACCGACCAGGAAATAATTTTAAGATCGCCTGCGTTAGTGCGTACAGCAACGGCAACATCGTCACCCGGCGTGAAGGCATCGGGTTCCCAAGCCGTGATGGAAACTTCACGGATAGGTCCAGCGGTATTCTGATTGAGGGGCTCGTCATCGTCACCCTGACGATGAATGAACTCCGGATGGCTAACATCCCAGGCGATTAGTTTCAGAGTTCCCTCACCCGTTCTGACGGCGGTAACCACCCGCTGGCCAGGAATTTCGGTCAGGTCAACCTTGCTAATATCGCCTGCTGTAGCTTCAGCCAGTCGGGAAATGGATCCATTTGACTGAATGCCCCAAGTAATTAGTTTTAGTCTGCCGTCTTCAGTTCTGATGGCTGTTAATACCCGACTGTCAGAACCACCACTAGTGGTGGCCGGAAGACCAATAATGTTAATTTCACTGGCCTCACCGGCCTCAATATCACCGCGTCGGTGGATGGTGCCATTGGTGAAAACATCCCAGACAATCAGTTGCAGGTTGCCCCGGCTGTTTTTGATTGCAGTCACGACTCGACCCGCAGCGGGAGTGCTGGAAGATGGGTGTTTAACCCGTGCGATCGCAACTTCACTGACATCACCTGCTTCGGCATCTCCTCCACGGACCATGCCATTATTGCCAGAAATCCAGGCAATGAGCTTGAGCTTACTGTCTACTGTTCTCAAGGCCGTGACATTGAAATTGCAACCATTGAGCCTGGTAATTGCAATATCCCTGGCAGGTCCAGCAAGGTATGCGTTGCCTGTTTCTGCTAAAGGTAAGAGATTTTCTTCAGTAACACTCCAGTGCCGCATGCGAAGATTCCCATCGCTATCTCGCAGTGCTGTTACAGCCTTATTCACACATTGGCTCAGGGCAATTTCACTCACGGTACCAGCTGTTCGAGTTTGTAAACGAGCAAAATCTACGCTAGATGCCCAACTTGGACTACTAGTAGACGTCGCTAACGTCACTGTTAATACAGTTGCAGAAAACCACTTATAGCAAGTCTTGGTTAGTTTCATCGTGTGTCTAAAAATAGGATCAATACTCCTATCCAAGCCACTCGATGACCGACTTCAGACCTGAGAATGGATGACTTTTGACTGAATTAAGCTAAATCATCACTCCCGCCAACCGCTTTCTAGTAAACGATGGCAGACATTTGGCAGCAATTGCATCCACCCATCCACCATCCACTCATCCACATTAGATAATGGGCAAACTTACGCCACAGAGTACTAGTAGGCTGTCAAAGTTAAATAGCAATGTCGTTAAATATTGAGGTAAGACTAAATCATAAATATCATAAAGTCTTACGTCAGATTTAGTGTGAGTTATTGTTGAGAGAAAAATGTCAAATTATTATAAGGAAGATCTGACATATATCCATGATATTGGCTATAGCGAGTATGCGCTGAGGTCAGCTGCTGCAATCCTCGATATTCTGACGCAAAACAATATTCAAAATGGTCTGATTGTTGATTTAGGCTGTGGTAGTGGCATATCAACACTAGAATTCATCAAGGCAAGATATCAAGTCCTAGGTGTTGATATTTCTGAGGCGATGATTGCCTCAGCCAGAACCCGAGTTCCAAGTGCAGATTTTCGAGTTGCATCGCTATTCCAAATTGAGATTCCAACATGCAAGGTGGTCACTGCCATTGGTGAATGTCTCAACTACTTGTTTGATCCAGATAACAATGAGCAGTTGTTAGTCCAACTGTTCAAGCGTATCTATCAAGCACTCGAACCAGGTGGTGTTTTTATCTTTGATATTGCAGAACCTGGACAGATAGACAAAAACGACGAGCAACATTTTACCGAAGGTAACAACTGGCTTGTGCTGGTGGAGAAAGACGAAAATGCAGAGAAATCAATCTTGACCCGCCGCATTATTACCCTGCGAAAAGTGGATGAGCACTATCGACGGGATGATGAAGTTCATCGTTTGCAACTATACCGGTCAACAGATATTGCCCATAAGTTACGACGGATTGGCTTTAAAGTTCAAACTATGCGTTCCTATGGCCGTTATCAACTCCCTAAAGCTCATGCTGCCTTTATTGCCTTTAAACCATCAGCATCCGACTAAATTGACAGGTTATTGATAAGAAAGCTCTGAGAATGCTTTATTCGTTAGGCAAAAAATTCTTACGCTCGCTAGAGTGAGGAGGCGTTCTGATCTTCATTCTTACGTTGCAGGATTTACTGTATGCATACCGTTCTGGAATCGATTGCAACGGCTAATCCGCCTTTTCGACTGTCCCAAGCTGACTCGCTGACGTTTATGTCCCAGCTAGAGGGCATTTCGCCACCGGTACGTGCTCGCCTTAAAAAAATCTATGCGAAATCTGGTATCGACTGCCGCTATACCTGTATTCAAGATTATTTAACAGCACCTCCTAATTTCAGTTTTTACCCAGATAACTGGCACCTTACTCCACTTCCTAGCACTGCAGTTCGTAATCAGCTCTACCAAAGCTATGCACCAAAGATTGCCGAATCAGCGGCTTCCCAAGCTATTCAGCAGGCAAGGTTAAATCCCACGTCAATAACCCATCTGATCATCATCAGTTGTACTGGCTTTTCAGCGCCAGGGCTGGATGTGCAATTGATTCAGCAGTTAGGCCTGCGGGCAGATATTGATCGCACCATCATTGGATTTATGGGCTGCTATGCCGCATTTAATGGTCTGAAGACCGCCCATGCTATCTGTCAGAGTGATCCCCATGCTCGTGTGTTATTGGTTTGTGTTGAACTGTGCACATTGCATTTCCAGCCAGACGATTCTCTAGAAAGTGTGGTGATTAATGCCCTCTTTGGTGATGGTGCAGCAGCAGCGATTATATCGGCGCAGTCAGATACTGAAGCGGTTGGTAAGCTGGCCTATGTCGATGGCTATAGCTTATTAACCAATGACACCCTAGAGCTGATGAGTTGGACCATAGGAAACACAGGATTTTTGATGACTCTGTCCCCTCAGGTGTCTCAGGCGATTGCTCGGTATCTACCGGCGTATCTCACAACGTTGTTAGATCGAAATAACCTGGCAGAATCAGCCATCGACTTTTGGGCCGTTCATCCGGGTGGGCGACTGATCCTTGACCAGGTACATGATTTACTACAGCTGGCTGAAGGGACTCTTCAGTCTTCCTATGAGGTATTACGACAATACGGCAACATGAGCTCTGGCACCATCTTATTTGTATTGAAACAGATTCTGTCACAGCAGACTAATTTGAAAAATGGGATTGCCATGGCCTTTGGTCCTGGTTTAACCATTGAGGGGTGTCTCTTTCAACAGGTGGGTGCATGACGATGATTTCTTTTGAAACCCGTACCGATGAAGACGAGTTAATGGATGATTTTTCCATTACGGACAGTCGTTTGACAACGGCCCTTGAACAGCTGCGATTCGTGAATCGATTTTTAGGCGGTTATGGTACCACCATGGCTGTGCTTGCTCCCTGGCTTAAAGCGGCGAACAAGTCATCGGCTGCACCTATTCGCATTTTGGATTTAGGCACGGGCATTGCTGATTTTCCTGAGTATATTGTGCGCTGGGCTGATCAACAGAATCCTGCTGTTGATCTAGAAATTGTTGCCATTGATGCAAATCCTGTCACCGTTGATTACGCTAACCAAGCTTTGGCAAAAAGATTGCCGGATGCTTTAAAGAACAGAATTCGAGTTGAAGTGGCAGATGCCTTGAATTTACCTTACGATGATGATGAATTTGATGTTGCCATGGGTGCAATGTTTTTGCATCACTTTGCTGAAGAAAGAGCAACGAAGATTGTCAAGGCGATGCAGCGGGTTTCCCGTGGTGGTGTGCTGATCAATGACTTGCATCGTCATCCCCTGGCCTACTTTGGTATTTATACATTGACTCGACTATTTCAGACATCGGAAATGATGCAAAATGATGGCCCGATTTCGGTGTTGCGCGGCTTTCGTGCCCAGGAATTAGACGTGATCGCTCAAAAGGCTGAACTGCCAGCATTCACCGTCCGTTGGTATTGGCCGTTCCGTTGGTTATTGACGACGCTCAAGGTTTAGCGAGCATGATCTATGACGTTATTGTTGTTGGGGCGGGGCTGGCGGGCTGTAGTGCCGCTATTCAACTAGCTCAAGCAGGCTGGCAGGTATTGCTATTAGAGCAGCAACGCTATCCTGCCCACAAGCTCTGTGGTGAATTTTTGTCGGTTGAAGTGATTGCCAATTTTGCCCGTCTTGGGGTTTTAGAGGCGGTGCAACAAATTGGGGCGCATCCCATACATCGGGCATTGGTGACCACAGCAGCTGGAGCCAATTTTGCACAGGACTTACCTGGCACAGCCCTTGGATTAAGTCGATTTCAGCTAGATTCAATATTGTTTAGGCGTGCTGCTGCTGTGGGGGCAATCTGTTGCGATCGCACAACAGTCCGTAAAATCGAAGGGAACTTAGACACGGGTTTTTCTGTTCGTACCACCCAAGGCACCTTTCAATCTCGGGCCGTACTGGCTGCCTACGGTAAGCGTTCAGCGTTAGACACCCAGCTAGAACGCCCATTTACCCATCGGCCATCTCCCTGGGTTGCATTTAAAGCCCATTGCACCGGGTTAGACCTACCTGGAACCATTGAACTCCACGCCTTCCCTGGAGGGTACTGCGGTCTCTCTGCCATTGAAACAGGACAAATTAACCTTTGTTGGATTGGTCATCGCAAAATTCTCCAAGATGCTGACGATCAAAACCTGCCTGATGTGCTTCACGGGAACCCTGTTTTACATGAGCGACTGAGCCATTTGAGCTATGGCCATGCTCAGAAACATCGTCTACGTCAGATCTCTTTTGCCCTCAAAGGTAATTTTGACGGCGACATTTGTATGCTCGGCGATACGGCAGGCATGATTACCCCCCTATGTGGCGATGGCATGGCCATGGCGTTACGCACAGCTGAACTGGCTACTCCACTGGTGGGCGCTTTCTTAACAAGAGAGTTAACAGCTGTTCACTTCAAACAACAATATCAAACCCTATGGCGGCGAGAGTTTTATCGCCGTTTGCAGTTAGGGCGTATGCTCCATGCCGGTTTTATTCAACCCCAGCTAGCTCACCTCAGTGTTGGCCTGTGCCAGATGTTTCCCACCATGGCTACCTGGGTGATTCGAAATACTAGAGGCTCTACCAGTGAAGAACAGCCGACTATGCAAATTGTGGGATAGCTAACAGCGAGAGTCTTTATGGTCGAATCTCAAGTGTTTCACATAGCAGTACATGGGGTACTGAGTGGACTATTGATTTTTCTACCGACGCAGTATGCTAAATAAATGTTAACAATATCAAGCACAAGGAACGAAAACGATGGCGATTAAAGTGGGTGACGCGGCTCCAGACTTTACATTGCAGTCCCAAGCAGGCGAGTCGGTAACGCTATCTAGTTTTCAAGGGCAAAAAGCTGTGGTGCTGTACTTTTATCCAAAAGATGACACCCCCGGCTGCACTACAGAGTCCTGTACATTTCGCGATAGTTTCCAAGATTTTCAAGACTTGGGAGCGGAGGTGATTGGCATTAGCAGTGATTCGCCAGACTCTCATCAAAAGTTTGCTAGCAAGTACAGCCTCCCCTTTACCCTCGTTAGTGACACTGGCTCGAAGGTCCGTTCTGCTTACGGTGTACCGGCTACTTTAGGGCTGCTACCGGGGCGCGTTACCTACGTGATTGATAAAACTGGGACCGTGCGTCATCTGTTCAATTCCCAGTTCAATCCTAAAAAGCATGTTGACGCGGCCCTGACCGTGTTGAAAGGCCTCAGCTAGCAGACTGTTGGTCGAGCGCGTTGCTACTGGGCAATTTGTTGGTTCATCCATGCAATGATAGCCGGTGACCGAGCAGTGAAGGTGATGACATATTCTTGCTTGGTTGCACCCTGCTGCTGAACCTTGGCATAGATGTCAGTTTCTCGAACTTCTGTAGGGGCTGATGGCGTCTGTAGGATAAGTTTGATATTGGTCAGCAGGCTCAGTGGCTCAGTGTCTTCAATTTGCAATAGGGCAGTTTTAGCAGACAGTTTGTAGAGCTTACCAACGTGATGTTGTGCGCCAACTTGTTTGCCTTCTAAGGCAACGTATTCGACTGCAATGGGTGCGCGCAGAGGCTCCAGGTGAAACGTTTCTGTCGTTAGAGATAGGTTGTATAGGTCACCGCCAATGCCGGTCACATCGTAGATGGTGATGGGACGCTTAATCCCTTTTGGATAGACTTCAACCTTGCTTTGGATGGCCAGACGATGTTTGTTGATCTGGTCAATTTCTTGGTGGGTGTCTTCAGAAATAAAGATTTGGCCCCCTGTGGTGTAGGACTCAATGCGAAAGGTGAGGTTGACGGCACTACCAATGACACTATATTTGGTGCGCTTTTCAGAGCCAATATTG
Organism: Leptolyngbya sp. PCC 7375; assembly: GCF_000316115.1. Taxonomy (GTDB): domain Bacteria; phylum Cyanobacteriota; class Cyanobacteriia; order Phormidesmidales; family Phormidesmidaceae; genus Leptothoe. The sequence continues at coordinate 3,175,436 of NZ_JH993797.1, read as the reverse complement.
CCGACTACGACGTGACCGGTGTTAATGCCGATGCCCATTTCCTGTTCAGGAAATCCTTTGGCCCGCATAGCGGCATTGACTTGAACCATGGCTTGTTGCATTGCGATCGCACAAGCGACGGCCCGATCCGGATGGTTATCATTGGCCACAATATTGGGGGCCCCAAAGATCACTAAGATGCCGTCCCCCATAAACTCATCAATGATGCCCTTGTAATCATTGATAACTTCCGACATGTAGCCCAAATACAAATTCAAAATTTTGACAACTTGTTCTGGGGGTAGCTGTTCTGATAACGCTGTAAAGCCCCGTAGGTCAGAGGTGAGAATTGTGATCTTACGGGTTTCTCCCCCCAGTTTGAGATTGTCAGGGTTTTCCAACAGATTGGCAACGATTTGGTCGCTCAGATACCGGCTAAACGTGCGGCGAATCTGACTAGCACTGCGGGCCAAATACGTGTTTACCCCAGAGGCCGCTCCAATTAATGCCATGAGCGGTGGCATCACCGGTACCCACCAACCTGCCAACATCAGAGCATAGGCCCCGAGAATCAGAATAGAGACAATGGCTACCAGCAGAACCATTTGTCTTAGCAATGTTCGTTTGCCTGGATTCCGCTGCACCCAGGTTACCGTAGCCCCCAGAGCGGCCCATATAAAAATCCAGAGAATTTCCAACGGTTCTGGCCAGGTGCGAATCAAAACTCGCCCCTCTAAGGCGGCACTAATAATTTGGCTGGTCAGGTTCGCATGGATTTCCACACCGGCCATGGTCTTCGGCAGGGCCAGCATTTTGCTGCTGTGGGGTACAAAAAATCGATCTTTGAGGCTTTCGGCAACAGAACCAATGAGTATCACCCGATCCTTTGCCCAATCGTCGGGCAGTTCATTATTGAGCACGTCCCTCAGGGGAACCGTTTCAATCAGCTCGCTGCCACCGCGATAGTTAATTAGGGTTTGATACCCACCTGCGTCGGCTCGCACATAGCCACCATCATTCTTTTCTAAAGGGCGAAAGACTGCGCCATTAAGTTGCCAAAACTCTGTGTCACCGACGGGTTCAGGACCAATGCCTTCAGCATTTAAATAAAGCAAGGCCAGATATAGGGCAAAGCTCGGGGCCTGATCTCCCTCGGGTGTGGTCACCATCAGCAATCCGCGCCGAATGGTGTTGTCGTTGTCAACAATGCCGTCATTGATGCCGATTTGCCCTAATGCTTCCAGGGTTGGGGCCGCATCAATCACATCTCGATCGGCATTGTCTCCTAAGATTGTGCGAATACCGACCAGATTAGGTGTGTTACGAAAAACCTGATCCAGCTCGGCATGACCTGGTTCTACCGGGACATCCCGAATAATATCCAACCCAATGGCTCTAGGTTCTTGTTGAGCCAGTTTGGTAATCACCTCCGCATAAACGGCATCGGAGAGAATGGCCTGCCCCTGTTCCCGAATATCTTGTTCGTCGATGCCAACAATGGCGATGCGCGGATCTGTTTCCTCAGGTCGCCACTGTAGATACTGATCGTATGTCCGCCATTCTAAAGGCTGCAATATACCGACAGCTCTAATTAGAACTACAAGTAAAGTTACAGTCGGTGTGGCAATGGCCACCCCTCGCCATTGCCACCAGAGCTTTTTCAGGTTCATTAGTCAGCGCTGCGATTGATGCCTTCTAGCAGTCGCTGTAGGTTACCAGAGTCACCACCATTCGGCATAGCCGTAGGTGTACTAGTGGGTACATCAACGACCGGCTCATCCTGGCCTAAAATTGGTTTCTCTGCTATGGCAGCAAGATCCACCGATGTGAGCAGCTCAGTCCAGGCATTGGGGTTTTGGGGATGCATGGCGGCGGCTAAGGCAATGGTCTCTTGCCATGCGCCTGCAGCTGCGTAAAGTTCGGCCTGAGCTAGAGGATCGTTGGCCACAGCGTCCAGTTCCGCCAAGAACGTTGGACTGGCATCGACACGCTGAATGCCCCCGCCCAATAGCACATCGTCACCACGATCGTCTGGGTCACAAATTAAGGCAAAGTCCCAGTAGTAAAGGTTGCCGGACTCAAACCTAGATGTCACTCCGTCTGCCTGGTACCGAGGTAAGTCGATTTGAATGGTGCCAGGAGTGTCAGGAAGTTGAAGGGTCTGTTGATAAACGTCGTCCCCTAGTTCATTAACAATTGTCAGCTCTGCAGCGGCAGCGCCGGTTTCTGGAATGTAGAACCAAAGAGCCATGGGGATATCGGTATCGGCTCCAAATGCGGTTGCGATCGCATTGTGGGGTAGCAATGATGTTAGAGAAGGACGATTTTGTGGATCGAGACAAATTTGACCCCGGGTAGCCAGAGATGGACCCCGGGCAGGGGCCCCCCGATCACGAGTCTGGGGAAAGTTGAGGGCATAGCTGGGACTGGCGGCAGCCACCATGAGGGTGGCCAGCAAAGCTTGAATAAAACGCAAGCGAATAGACATGACGACTTCTTTTCTGACAACCTTAAATAAGCGGAAATTAATCAGTGTTTTTAACCATTTAACTGTTCTTACGATTAGCTACAGGGTTTTCAGAACTTGTTTCGGTAACTTTTGCGTAGACCAGTCGGGAAACTGTCTGTCAAAGGAGATGACAGAATCTCTAACTAAAATCTCTTTGGTAAACTGTTGTAATGATTTCTGTACGTAGCTCAGGAGCTTAGCGCAGAGCCTATAAACAGCGATCACTAACCCAAAGGTACCCCGTAAAATCGCTAGGCACCCATGTCGTCGTTATGACACCTAAAACACCGCAGAAATTGTTAGTCGTCGTCTACTTCAAACGATACTTCAAGATCAACTGAGCGATCATTGTCCTGAAGGCCAAAATATCGAGCTTCGATACCCATGATATCCGTGCCAGCATCCAGGGACACCAGGGAAGTGACTGAACCTAGAGACAGTAGATCTCCGGGGCTTAATTCCACACCTTGGGTGAGTAGTGTGTCTCGCAACCACCGTACCGAATTAATCGGATGACCTAAGAGCGCTGTGCTATCACCGTCAACTAAAAACTGCCCCCGATCGTTGTTCAACACCACTCGAATATTGGCCAGCTGATCCAGACCGCTATCTCCCGATTCAAGTTCAACTGGGTTTCCCATCACACCGTAGCGAGCCCCTACGTTCACAGCAACTAGGGCTCCAGCATTGACAACGGCATCCTCTTCATAAACCAAATCTGGTAGCTCTAGAAATGGAATGACAGCGTCTAACCCAGCCAGCAATTCTAAATCTGTGTCAGCCTGATTAATGTCGGCACTCCCCACACGCACCATCAGATCCCCTTCTGCTTGGGGGCGGCTGCCAAACTCCAGAGGGAGGGTGGCACCATCTTCAAGCAACATATTTTCTAGCAAAAAACCGTACAAAGGATGGCTAATCCCTAGCTGGGACTGCGCTTTAGTGTTAGTCAACGCCACCTTATAGCCGACTACAGAGCCTTCATCACCAGCGTCGCTGATTAGACGACGGACAAAACTGAGATGTATTGAGTCAATTTGTCGCGATGATAATCCTTCCGTCAAAATAGGGGCTGGGTAGCCAGCTGAGTAATGTTGAAATAGTGAAACCGCCACCAGGTCGGTATAGCTTTGGGCCAAGCGCAGAGGCTGTAGAGTCTGAGGCAAGGGCTCTGCTGCATGGATTGCGGTCGCACCGCCAGCCATGAGAATACTAAGGCCAATACCCTTTAGCCAGCGCCAGTTTTTCATATGTCTTGCCCTTAGTGAACTACGTAGAAGTGAGGCTGATTTGTAGATCTGAATTGGATTGAGTAGAGTGTCTTGCAAAAATAGCAGCTGTGACAGCTATTTCTTGAAGATTATCTACAATACAAAGCTTTTGCCACCATGGGACCCACAGGGGTGACGCCTAACTAACTGGCTTGGCTATCCTTGTCCTTGGGTGGTTTTCTTGGGTTGCGACCCTCTCCCCATGACTTCTACCAATCCTCACAGGCATTTTGTTAATGTATATAAAGACATCTACGATCACTCCCATAGGCGATGGTTCGACCGTTATGTCCGTTGTCTTAGAGAAGTCATAACTTATGAAGGCGGTAGTTTTGAATGCGACCGTTCAGGCGGCCTCTGCGTCACCTGCGGTGACAAAAGAAAAGGCAAAGCAAATCACTCGGCAGCCGTATCCTAACTACAAAGTTATTGTGCTTAATGATGATTTCAACACGTTTCAGCATGTGGCGGAGACGTTAGTAAAATATATTCCCCACATGACGCCAGATCAGGCTTGGAAGCTGACGAATCAAGTGCACTACGAAGGGCAAGCGACAGTTTGGGTCGGTCCGCTAGAGCAGGCGGAGCTTTACCACAGTCAATTGATTCGAGCTGGCTTGACCATGGCCCCTTTGGAGAAAGCTTAGGCATGGGCTCTACCCACAACGCTAACCATGGGCGGGTTGTCCTCAATCACTCCACCCACATACCTGGGCTTATTCCTGTCCTGCAAAAGCTTTCCACCCATCCTCAAATTAAAACCTTAACTCCGGCTGTGATTACTCGCAGTCGCTCCAATGCGCCAAAGTTTCGCTTAAAGTCATCGGTCCCGATTCGCGGTGGGTTTAAGCTGATTGCCCGCAAAGGCAAGTCGGTTCAAGAAGTATTTGTGATTACCGATCTAAGCGCTGAGCAGTTGGCCGCAGCCATCGAAGCGGTAATTTAAGCGGTAATGGTAATTTAAAGGGCGGTGTGAATCGTCAGGCGTCAATCGTGAACCCCAAAATGGCGGGTGGACACTGCCCACCCAATACCGAACACCCCAATACTGACTATCAACAGGAAGGAAAAGCACGATTTGCGATCGCAAACGCCTTTTATCGTTCCTCCAGCCAAATAGGACGCGATTTAGCTGTACTGGCCGCCGCTATCTATCGTCAACGGCAGGGACAATTGCGCGTCATTGATGCCATGACCGGCTGCGGCGTCCGCCCGCTACGCTACCATCTAGAAGCTGGGGCTGACTGGGTTTGGGCTAACGAAGGTAACCCTGAACTCAAAGCCGTACTGAGCAAAAACCTGCGCCATGGCATGGCACCTGAGGCTTATTGCATTACCCACCAGGATGCCAACCAGCTATTTTTTAGCTGTGCGCAAAAGCAAGACTATTACGACCTCATTGATATCGACAGCTTTGGTAGCCTCACACCGTTTATCAATACGGCACTGTGGGCAATTAAGCTGGGGGGACTGCTCTATCTCACCAGTACCGATGGCCGTACGACCGGTGGCCATGCTCTGACGAAAAGTGTGCAAATTTACGGGGCCTGTGCTCGAAACCATCCTGCGGTGCACGAGCAAGGTCTGCGGCTGCTGATTGGTTGTGCGGCTCAGCAAGCGGCCTCTAGAGGTTTTCACATTGAGCCGGTGTTTTCTATTTTTAACGGTTTTATCCACCGAGTGATGGTGCGAGTTGTCATTGGCTCCTGGCAAGATGAGCACTATGGTTTTTTAGCCTATTGCCATAGCTGTGGGCAGTTTCGTTCAGCCAACTGGCGGCAGTTAGGCCAACTCAACTGTGGGGCCTGTGGGGCACCGCCTGTGGTCAGCGGCCCCATGTGGTTGGGACCGCTGCACGATGTGGACTATGTGGGCCAAATGGCCGTCTTAGCCACCCAATGGCATTGGCCCCAACGGATTCAACGATGGTTGGCGGTGATGCTACAAGAAGCCGCGATGCCCCCCTACTACTATCCACTGGCGGAGATTGGTCGGCGAGGGCAGATGGATATTCCTGCTAGGGATCGATTGATTAGGGGAATTTGCGATCGCTCAACTGGTAACAATTATTGTGCTACTCGCACGCATCTTGATGCCCAAGCCATTAAGACCAATGCGCCATTAGCAGTGTGTTTGGACATTGCGAAACGCCTGCAAAATAAATAGGTATATCCCCATGGCGTATGACGTGGGAGAACAGAATGCGCTATAGCATTTTTTGCAAAGTATCGTTGGAAACGACTATGTCATCTTTTGTTGGCCATAGTCTTGCTGCGGTGACCGTCTCCCTTGCTTTTCATCGCTGGCAAGATCAAGATCATCATCAGCTGCAATGCGCGTTACCTACTCTTTTGTTGGGGCATTACTGTTACCAGTGTCTCGGCCTGTTTCATGGTTTGGGCGTTGACCTTAAGTCGATAAGCGAAAAACATCAGCAAAAACAGCATCCGTTCCCACCCGTCGCGTTTCAGCAGGTCGATCGTATACCACCATTAGGCTGTCTTTATATCCCAAATAGGGAAACAAGGTCATGCCTTCAGCAAAATCACTACCCATAGTGAGAGGAATATCAAATAGAGCTTCTAATTTGTCAGAATCTTTATGCCAGATGCAGTCATCGCCATGGTTTAACACATCTTTTAGGCGAAAGATTTGTTGTTCCCCAGAGAGTGTCATGGTGGGGCCAGCCAAGATTAATAAATCACCATCGTGAAAATATAGATCCCGAACCCCCAGGCCATCTAGATCTAAAAAGTGTTTGTGATAGAGCTTGTCTTTCCCTAGACTTTTGAAGGAAAGCACACCAGGTTTCTTCTCCTGTAGTTCTAACTCTAAAATGATTGCCCAGCCCCTTAAAACAGGACCTCTTAAACCTAAAAATACCCTATGGCCAGCAATCGCCATGCCTTCAATGTCCAAGCCATTGTCTTTGGAGGGTAAATCGATGTCTAAAAAAGGACCGATGTGTTCATCCTCTTTTAAGGCCTCAATTAAAATATTGTTTTCTTTTGTTTTTTGTAAGGCCGCAGCAGTGAGTTCAGTGCCGTCAGATAGCTCACACGATTTAACCAGCTTCCCTTTGATAACAGGGATACGGGCCAGCAAGTATCGATTGATATCGTGCTTGATTTTTGCTAGACGCTGAATATCTTTTTGGGGGTCTTTCCCCTTGGCATTTTTACGTTTGCTACTATGGGAGCCGATCACCCAAAGATAGCCTTCCGCATAACCTAGAGCTTCAATATCAATTTCTGATTCGTCGTCAAATAACTCTACAAAGTCCCCGATTTGAAAGGCTTGATGATCGCCATAGACACAGCTTTCTAAACGCTGTAGTCGTTCAACTGCTACACATTCATCTGATCCCACCCAGAGGCTGCCATCGGGAGTCATGGCGACGGCTGATAAATCAGCAATGACATTCTCCGCCTGCTCGCCAAACTGTAGTAAAACTCGACTTAGCAAAAAGCTGTCAGCCATAGATGGTTGTGCTCCTTCAAGATCTGTTTGAGTATACTGCGGTCAACTTAAGTTTTTGAAGATTTGCAACTGAACCTCTGAGGTCAAAAGGTAGGGCATAAATAGAGGGGCTAAATCTATCTTGTGGAGGAGGAAAAATCTGATTGTGTTAACCCTGCAACAATATGATTTACTATCTAGGAATGCATTTATGCGTTAGTAAAAATCTCTTCTTGTTCGTTAAGCTATGGTAATTCCGACCCAGTACCCCGTCATGGTAATTGGAGGGGCAGAAGATAAGGTCGGTGAACGAAAGATATTGACGAACTTCTTTAATAGTGCCGGTGGAACTGAGGCCGTAATTGGCATTGTTCCCTGTGCCTCTCAGGAGCCCAGTGTCGTTGGCGATCGCTACCGCCGCATTTTCACTCAGCTAGGAGTTAAAGACGTTCATGTCCTTGATATTCGACGTCCCCATGAGTGTGATGAAGACCGTTGGCTTGAGCTGCTAGATGGCTGTGCCGGTATCTTTTTGTCCGGTGGTGATCAGGTGCGCCTATTCAACTTTATTCAGGGTAGTACTTTTATAACGACGCTTAAGAAGCGCCTTAAAACCGGCACGTTAGTTGTGGCTGGAACCAGTGCGGGTGCTGCCGTGATGGGTGAAAAGATGATCTCGGGGGGCAGTAGTGGGGAATCGCCCAACCGCGCTCTGGTGGATTTGATGGATGGTTTGGGTATTATTCCTGAGCTTTTGGTGGATCAGCACTTTCATAACCGTAATCGCATGGCTCGGTTGTTGAGTGCGATCGCAGCTAATCCTGACCGACTAGGTATTGGCATTGACGAAGACACCTGTGCTGCTTTCAAAGGCGATGGCACCTTTCAAGTAATCGGCAAAGGCTCTGTCACCATCATTGATCCAAGGGAATTAACCCATACAAACTATCGTGACTCTGGTGACAATTCCCCGTTGAGCCTCCATGACTTAAGAGTCCATATCTTAAGTGAGGGCGACCAGTACGACTGTAGGTGCCGATCCGTTTGTACAACTAATCTTGAAATGGTATCCAAGCTCTAGCGATTGTCTGAAACATGTTTGTATAACACCAAAATGGAGTGTTAGCAACCCATTGAATAGCTTTAAAGATCAATAGATAATCTCCGATCTCATCTATTATTTTCGCAAATTGCATGTGAGAAATGCATAAATTACATCATTTGTTTTTTGATATGTCATGGATTTATAACAAAAGGCATGCCTATGTGATGCTGTTTAACCCGTGCTGTATCATTCAATACATCTACTCAATGCCCTTTAAGCAAAGCTACTCAGCCTACTTGGCACTCTTTACGGGCTGAAGGTTTGTTTCAAAGATTGAGAAAAAATGGGAGCTTTGCAAGAAATATTCTAGTCAAAATCTCAGATCATTCACTTAAAATCAGATACATCTGTAGCTGAATTAACAAAAATATAAAAACTTAGTTGACCAGCCTGGGCCTAATTTCTTTGCAGGCGCGTTTATTCCTTACTTTCTAGACTCTTTCAAGAGAAAGAACTTGTAAGCCTTGCGTATGAAATGAAAGGCTTCGTTTGATTTCTGTTGGCATCTACATAAACACCTTATTGTCGCCTATGAAAATTCTGCACACTCGAACCCTGCGCGGGCCTAACTATTGGAGTATCCGTCGTTCCAAGCTGATTGTTGTCCGTCTAGATTTAGAAAATCTGGCGGATAGCCCTTCTGATACCCTGCCCGGTTTTTACGATGGGTTAATACAGGTGCTACCGAGTCTTGAAGAGCACTACTGTTCTCCAGGGTGTCGAGGTGGATTTTTAAGTCGTGTGCAAGAAGGCACCATGATGGGGCACATTGTGGAGCATGTGGCCCTTGAGCTACAGGTGTTGGCTGGTATGACCGTTGGCTTTGGCCGTACCCGTGAGACTAGCACCCCTGGTATCTATCAAGTCGTTGTTGAATACAAACATGAGGCAGCTGGGCGCTATGCCACACGCGCTGCTGTTCGACTGTGCCAAAGCATTGTTGAAACGGGGACTTATCCTGTAGATGAGCTGCAAACGGATCTGGCAGATCTGAAAGAACTGCGTACTGAGGCAGCTTTGGGCGCTACCACTGAAGCCCTAGTGGGCGAAGCTGAAACCCGTGGCATCCCCTGGATGGAGTTGGAAAACTGTGATCTGTTCCAGCTGGGTTACGGCAAGTATCAAAAGCGTGTTCAGGCAGCCCTGACCTCGTCGAGTAATGTGCTCGGTGTAGAGTTGGCCTGTGATAAGGAGCGCACTAAAGCAATTCTAGAAAGTATGGGTGCGCCTGTGCCTGCAGGACAGCTGGTTTATCATTTTGATGAGCTGGAAAAGACTATTGAACGCCTTGGTGGCTATCCCATCGTGATTAAGCCATTAGACGGTAATCATGGGCGTGGGATCACGACGGATATTGGCTCATGGGAAGAGGCAGAAGAGGCCTATGACCGAGCTAAGGAGATTTCTAGAGGTGTTATTGTCGAACATTTCTATGCCGGACGCGACCATCGCATTTTAGTGGTGAATCATCAGGTGGTTGCTGTTGCAGAGCGAGTGCCAGCTCATGTAGTAGGCAATGGTCATGACACCGTCGCTGAGCTGGTGGAGCAAGAGAACCAGGACGAACGTCGTGGCAACGGCCATGACAATGTACTCACCCAAATTAAGCTGGATGTGTCCACTGATGAGATGCTGAACCGGCAGGGTTTCACTCTAGATACGGTGCTAAAGCCAGAGCAAGTGGCCTATCTGCGAGCAACGGCGAATTTGAGTACAGGTGGAACAGCTATCGATCGTACCGATGAGATTCATCCAGAAACGGTGTGGTTAGCGGAGCGAGTTTCACGAATTATTGATCTAGATATTGCGGGGATCGATGTAATTACCACCGATATCACCAAGCCGCTGTGCGAGGCGGATGGGGTGATTGTTGAAGTGAATGCGGCACCGGGATTGCGAATGCATTTAGCCCCTAGTCAGGGTGTAGCCCGTAATGTGGCGGCTCCGATTTTACAGATGTTGTTCCCACCTGATACCCCCACACATGTGCCGGTTGTGGCCGTGACGGGCACCAATGGTAAAACCACAACAACCCGTCTGATTGCCCATATCGCGAGACAAGTTTATGACGCAGTGGGCTTTACCACCACCGATGGCATTTATATTGGGGATCACCTGATTGAAAAAGGTGATACTACTGGACCCCAAAGTGCCCGAATGATTCTGCAGGATCCCACTGTGGAGATGGCGGTGTTGGAATCTGCCCGAGGTGGTATTCTGCGCTCTGGTTTAGCGTTTCGTCACTGTGATGTTGGTGTGGTGCTAAATGTGGCCGCTGACCACCTGGGTCTAGGAGACATCGACACCATTGACCAAATGGCCCGAGTAAAAGGGGTCATTGCAGAAGCAGTCCATGCTGACGGCTATGCGATTCTCAACGCCGATGATGAGCGGGTAGCTGCGATGGCGGATCGGGTAATTGGCAAAGTGGCCTATTTCTCGATGGATTCGCAGAATCCTCTAGTGCGAGATCACGTTCAGGATGGAGGCATTGCGGCTGTTTACGATGATGGTCATATTGTTATCTTGCAGCATGAATGGGTGCACCGGATTGAGCACGTTGAACGGGTGCCGCTGACGCTAGGTGGACGGGCACCGTTTATGATTGCCAATGCTCTGGCAGCTAGTTTGGCCACCTTTGTTCAAGGCATTAAGGTGGAGCAAATCCGGGCCGCGTTACGCAGCTTTGAGGCTTCGGCTCAGCAGACACCGGGACGGATGAATCTTTTTAATCTGGGCCATTTCCATGCGTTAGTGGATTACGCCCATAATCCTGCTGGTTATGAAGCGGTGGGAGGCTTTGTGAAGAACTGGTCGGGACCAACCATTGGTGTTGTGGGCGGACCTGGCGATCGTCGGGATGAGGATTTAATCGGTTTGGGGCAACTGTCAGCGACGTTCTTTGATCAGATCATTGTCAAAGAGGATGATGATAGTCGGGGGCGTCCTGCGGGGAGTGCTGCTGGGCTGATTGTTCAGGGTATTGCTCAAGCGGATGATTCATCTGCGTCCCACATTGTGCAGTTGGATGAGACGGCAGCGATTGAATGTGCGCTGGAGCATGCTCCTGACGATGCACTGGTGGTGATTTTTCCTGAGCAGGTGAGTCGGGCGATTGAGTTGATTCAGAAGCGTAATCCAATTGTGGATACACAGGAAGCGGACGCAGCGGCTTTACTGGTGGAGGACCCATCAACTTTAGAGCCAATGGCGGTAGGTGGTCAGTAAAATCGATATCTGATTTAACCACGTTGATTTTCTATGGGGTGTGTTGTGGCATTAGTCCAACGCACCTCTGCTCTTTGATGAGAAATCATCAGAATCATCATGCCTATGGCAAGCTAGAGGTAACGAAGTTCAGGCAAGAACAATGGCTCTTAGTAAAAGCTATGCTTACTTTACTCCTGAGGAGTATCTGGAAATTGAGCGGGTAAGCCCGATTAAGCATGAGTATTTGCAAGGGCAAATTGTAGCTATGGCTGGGGCGACTAAAGCCCATGTCATTATTACGGGGAATCTGTCAGCGCTACTGGTAAATCACCTACGTGGTACGGGCTGTATTTCCTATGCGGTGGATATGAAGGTCCGCTTGCCAGAGCTGAATCTCTTTTATTATCCAGATTTAGCGGTGACTTGTGATGATCGCGATCGCGTTTCCGATGAAGATTTTATTCTGCATCCCAAGTTGATTATAGAAGTGTTGTCAGATTCGACCGAGGCGTTTGATCGGGGAGATAAGTTTTCTGACTATAAATCTGTTGCAGAGTTAGAAGAGTATGTGTTGGTTCACCAAAAACAGGTTTTGGTTGAACGGTTTCAACGTAAATCAGACAATCTTTGGTTTCCTCAGGTTTATCGAGTTGGTGAGCAGGTAGAGTTTGAGAGTATTGGGTTTAAAGTTGAGACTTCTAACCTCTACGAAAACCTGGAACAGTTATCTCAATAAGGCTAGGAATTGGATTAATTGGATTCCATAGTACTTGCGATGTGTGTTAACGCGTTATCCCCAGAAAACTTACGTATTAAGTACCACATCATTAGTAAGTCTTAACTTTTATTTTGTTGGAAAGATAGGTTTTTCAGCAGCAGCAGGATTATTAAATGATTCAGCTAATATTCCATCAGCTGTTTGATTATTTCCAGCTATTTTTTGTCTCTGAAGTTTAAGTTGTGCATCCAGATAATTGAAATTGATCTCAAAGTCCGCAAAGATCTCACTCCACTTCAATGCATATATCTTGTATCTATCTGCATGAAAACCATAAGATTTATTATTGAAAGCTGTTGTTTTTGCATCCACATTTTGGTTGCTAGTGTTGATGAAAGAATATCTGTAATATCCATCTTTCCGTCGATCTGACCATCGAATGAAGTTTATCCAGAAAGGTGTTTTACCTATTTTCCATTCAAAATACTCGGAATCTTGAATGATGCTACTATAGTTTAGGGACTTTTGATTGATTTTTAGGGTATATTCCTTGTCCTTATGAAGCTCAAGGAAACAAGAAAATTGTTGACACAAAAAATCATATAACTCAGAATCTTGTCAGAGCGACTTGGTTCTTGGCGGATGCTGGTTCCCATGTCTTAGTTCCGATGTTCTTCAAGGTAAAGTCGAAACTTTGACTGATAATGTGCAGGTTGAACTTGCAAAAGAGGAGGAACAGCCGTGAGTCTAAAGGATTTACCAGGAGCAGAGTTTATCCTTCCTGGGTTGGAGGATTTACACAATGGTGAGACTAATACAATTGGAGCACTGCTAATTGCGAACTGACCAGTCAGCGCTGGCGCTATCGCATCCATACGCCTAAGCGAAGCAGGGCTAGAGTTTCCAAAAGACTCTTTGGTTCCAGAACCAGAACTCACTTTGTACGCCCATCTTCAAGCCACACGAGACGATGCCTATCCGTACTACAATGCCCTGCTGAGGAATCTCAATAGCTTTTGCAGTGCGCTTGAACTCAGTTCAAAAAGTATAAGTTAGAACGACTACGCCTAATAAACTGAAAAAGCAATCTATTGCTGCAAAGGCCGTGCCAGTGTTGTGCAATCCCAAACAGCCTCTGGTGCTCATGTCCTCCAAGCTAAAATTGGAGCAACGCTGGTTTTGCCTGAACTTTAAGCCCATGTCCGAGCCGATCACCCTCGAAGACATCTACGCCCTGTTTCAACGCTCACAAGAAGAAGCCTAAGGAACCTGAATTATGCAAGTCACCCTCAACCTCCCTGACGAATTAGTGAAGCATTTCAACCTTGAGCATCTGGCTCGTGAAATTGTAGAAGCCCTGGTAGTGCAATCTTACCAATTAGAGAAAATCACCAGCGCCGAAGTAGGGCGCATCCTGGATTTACCATCTCGCTGGGCAGTGGACGCTTTTCTGAAGGAGCATAAGGCTTATTTGCATTACGATGAGGCAGATTTGGAGAGTGATCGTGAAACGTTCCGCCAACTCAGAGAAAATCATTCACATAACAACCCATGATCGTCGTTTCCGATACTTCGCCGATCAACTATCTCTTGCTCATTGACCAGATCGAACTGCTTCCTCGCTTATTTGGACAGCTCGTTATTCCTGACGCTGTGCGAGATGAAATGCTAGTTCCAGATGCACCACCAGTACTTCAGGCATGGATAGCTGATCCTCCTAACTGGTTGACAGTTCAAACGGTATCCAAGATCGATGAAACACTCAATGCTCTCGATCCAGGAGAACAAGCAGCTATTACTCTGGCTCAAATCATTTCAGCTGACTTACTGATTATTGACGAGCGATTAGGACGACGTACAGCAACGGAGCGGGGGATTCCCATTATCGGGATGCTTGGAATTTTAGATGAGGCTGCTAGCCAAGAGTTGATCGATCTCTCAGATGCTATTGCTCGATTGCAAACAACGAACTTCCGTATATCTCGTCGCATCATTCAGTCATTACTAGGAGAGCAGAGCTAGTACAACATAAATGGAGTTTGTTTTAAGATTACCCCTGACCTATCCATTCTGCCATACGTCATATAGCTATTGCTCAATTCCACTATTAGCTAACTTTCTGGCTTTCCCAATCTACTGCCATCATTAACTTCCCCAGGTGTTGCAAAATTGCGGTTACCTGATACATCTCATTCCCTTGCCGAAATAACGTAAATAGTTCTGATAAGCAATAGGTGGGTGTTGTTTTTTTCAGCAGTTTAACGAACATAAAATGCCGACCATTGGTCAATAACCCAAACAGCGGCAATTCCTTCTCTGGACTCGCCATCATATATGTCAACGCTTGGGGAAGCGCTTCCAAAACATCCGATTGTTGGGGCTTTGTCTCAATGGTCACCACCCATAGATTCCGATACAACACTAATAAATCAATGCGACCACGAATAATCTCATCTTCGGTATCCGAATCCTGAGCTGGAAATGAAACCTCTATTTGTTTTTCTGCCTTGGGTACAAATGGAGCGGTTCCTAACCCAGATACAGCCAAAAGTGGAGCCAGAATCGACATTTTGACCACTTCCTCGTGGAGTCGATACTTGATTAAGCTAAGGAAGTTAGATTTGGCTTTATCAAGCCAGTAGCGATCGCGTTCATCTAAGTCCGCCTCTACCCCCTGCCACTCCGAGAAAAAAGCAGGATCGGTCGATTGCTGTAGATCAAACTGTGCTTCAACTTCATGCAGTTCAAGATTGTGAGCGGCCATCACTTGGACCATGACACTAAGCTAAATAGAACACTTTTGGAGTCAGACTCCCATCAAAATCATTCTATCTTAGTACACTTGAATTATTCTGACTCCAGATTCAGCTCATCCAGTATTCGAAAGCGAATATGGTTAATAGCCAAATCGCGTAATGAAAACTCTTCGGGTTTGTCGTCGGCAGTCATCTTGGTAAAGGGAATCCCTTTGCCCATTTCCATGTGGTACCAGGCCAAACCCATAAAGAAACGCTCGGGATAGGGACCCCGCTCAATCACATCGTCCACGTTGGATTCCATGGGCAGCCAGCCAACACCAGGGACATAAAACTCTAGCCAGACATGATTAAAGTCAGGTTCCAGGGGCAAATGGCGATATTCGGGCTGGGGTGGACACTTATAGCGACCAATGGTGCGGCAGGCAACGCCGTTCAGACGGGCGAGCGCTAGCAGCACACCCACATACTCACCACAGGAGCCAGTACCCCGTTCTAGGGCTACATCGGGAGTATCGATTTTGGGTTGAATACCGTAGGAGAGACGATCATAAACGTAATTGCGAATCCGTAACATCTTCCGCAATACATTCGTTTCGGTACCTGCGCCTTCACTAGCTGCCTGCTGGATGGTGTCTGTATCCATGGCTAGATCGTCGTCATCAACAAGGTAGCGCTGTAGCTCAGTTGGTAGTGGCTTGTCGCCATCAATATCGTCAGGGGTGAGGCAATATTTGATGCTGTACATTTCGACGATAGCTTTCCAGCCTACGAGACCTCCTTGAAAAGGTTGAATCTGGTCAAACCGAAAGACGGCAACCTGTTGTCCATTTTGTTCTTCAATCGTAAAAGTATGGCCAATGGGCTCCACATGGCGAATTCGCTGGCGTAGAGTGTTGGCAGGGAGTGCAATTCGCCACTCTACATTGTTGAGGGTAATTGCATCTAAGGGCAACAGTTCTTCAACGTAGGACATTTCTACCAGATAACCGTTGGAGAGGGTGTAGTGCTGTGTTCGGTTGGTGTGAAGATAAAGTGGATGGATGAAGGTGCGATCGCGAAATGTCAGTTCATAGGGCGACTCTGCATTGGGATTATCGCGAATGTAAGGTTCTTCATCGGCATAGACGATATAGCAGATGGGCTCGTGATCCGCTTCAGCTTGATAAAACGCGATACCAGTGGGTGAACTGTAGGGAGTCAGGGCACTCAGTTGAATATCGCCTGTGGTTCTGTCCAGGCAATAAACCGTTTGCTCTGTCTTGTCACATACCCATAACCCATCTTCATTGGTTGCTAAGGTTTCCTCACCCACGCCGGGTTGTGGGAATTTTCCTAAAGAATCGCCTGTACTGCGATCAAAGAGATGGATATAGCCAGATTTCTGGCAGCTGACGTAGACGGTATCTCCCCAGACGGCTACGCCCGCTACGGGGTAGGGGAGTTTTGTAAAAAAGGTGGGCTTTAGGGTAGTGCGAGCACACCAAAACACCTCTTCATCCCTGGCAAACCAAAAGGTATCTTGCCAGAGAGACAAACCGACTGCCCCCATCCACTCCTTATCTTCCAGTTGATACGGGTTTAGGATAACGGTATTGTTGGTAAGGGGATCTACAGAGATCAGATACCCTCTTACTGTATCGATGGAAAAGAGACAATCGCCATCAGTTGCTAGGCCTGACAGGGCATAGACACCGATCGGTCGAATTGTGGATGGCTGTGATGTCCCATTGGGGAACCCATTGTCGGGCATAGAATAGGGAAGAATTTAAAAGTTATTTAAGCTTTTTATTATACGGACTCATGGTCTTTCTGAATGGCAGCCTTCTACACCGACAATTTCACCTTTTGAGAGTCTGTTGAAGTGCATTCTCATGGTTCTAACTCTGGCGATTTTCGTCGATTCAAAATGGATACGCTTGTAGGGGTGGTGCCTTGTGCCCACCCTGGTATATGAAATGTTTTCAACCAGGGTTTTGTACATAGGTGAAAATTGGCCAATAGCGATAAGGGTTGCTCAGGGCTTTCCCCCCTGAAACCCCCGTTCGTGGGGCCTAACTCCCCCCACCCCCGAAAGTAGGCTGTCGCTAATGGCTGCTATTCAGGTTTGGTATGAGTTACGGCGTGGCCAGAGGAAAAGTTACGCTATAACCCTAAAATTATCTCTCAACATCTACTTCTAAACCCGAGCATATTCTCCGGTGAGCTTGTTGAGTTGGTTAACTAATAAGCTGAGAAATAGTCCTACATCAGTAACTACGCCAATCGATTCCAGCGACCCCCGATCGCTCAACTTTGTAACCACTGCCGGATTAATATCCACACAAACCATCTTCACTCCGGCGGGGGTCATATTGCCTACACCAATGGAGTGCAGCATGGTCGATAGCATCAAAATCAGGTCTGCTCCTTCAATCAAACGAGCATAATCCGCCTGGGCTTGGAGCAAATCCATTTGGGTATCTGGCAGTGGGCCATCGTCGCGAATAGATCCAGCCAGGGAAAAGGGCACGTTGTTTTTCACACATTCGTACATCACCCCGCTTTGTAAAATGCTCTGTTCTACGGCATTGGCAATGCTGCCGCAGCGACGAATGGTATTGATGGCTTTAAGGTGATGGCGGTGCCCACCATGGACGGAAACGCCTCGCTTCATATCCATGCCAAGGGAGGTACCCATGAGTGCCTGCTCAATGTCGTGAACTGCGATCGCATTTCCCCCCAACAGCCCATGCACATAGCCTTCACGAATTAGATGCCGCAGGTGTTCACTGCCGCCAGTATGGATCACCACTGGCCCTGCCGTGACGACCACTTTGCCACCCTGGTCACGGATACGGCGCAAGTCCCAGGCGATCTGCTCCACCACTAGCTCCACACGCCGTTCGCTGGAGACGCCAGCGCCCATAAAGCTGAACTCCTCTGTGGATTTCTTTTTGAGGGTGGTAGTCGTACGTTTAGTGCGAATACCTTCGCTACCGACCACAACAGATTCGCCTATCTGTAAATCCCGCAGCAGCTTACAGTGAGCTACTAGACCGTCTGGGGTTTGGGTAATAGCAATGGCTCCATCCATGCGCTGACCTTGCACCTTAATCCATTGCCCGTTCACAGAAACCTCTGTAGGGTAGATGGCGGTCACATAAAAATCATCAGGGGCCACGCCTGCCTGTACTACAGCTTCTAAGTGGGCGTCAGGGGAAATATCCTCTGAGGTGACGACTGCTCCCAAATCAACCAGTTGCCCCATGATGTCTTCAATGACATCTCCATCGGGGGCTGACACCTTCACGTCTGCCGTTGAGATATCTTGCCGTTGTGCACCCAGATCAAAGTGCAATACCTGAAAACTACCGCCACCAGACACAATTGTGTCCAATGCTCGATTAACGATGCCGGAGTCTAGCAAATGGCCCTCTAGATGAACCATCCGACTCTGAATAGAAGAGGCTTGAGGAGAGTCTTGACGCGGTTCTGTTACCCGCAATGTTAAACATTTGGCAGCCCCGCCCGCTTTTAGAAATTCGGTGAGGGGTGTTTCAATTACCTTAAAACCGCGTGCTGCTAGAGTCTTCTGGAGACCATCGCTGGCACTGTTCATGATAATAGTTTGGTCAACGTTGACCGCATTGCAGGCAAAGTTGACGGCATCTACCTCATTCACTGGAATACGTTTTTCGGTCGGGATGCGTCGCTCAATTAGATGATTTGAGTAAGTGTCAAACGCTGGGGGATAGTAGAGTAAATCCCCATTGTTCAGCGGACAAAAACAGGTGTCCAGGTGATAGAAGCGGCGGTCAATGAGCCGTAGGGAAAGGACCTCCACATCTAGCCATTTAGCTAAATAGGTATGGGAGTCGAGCTCTGAGCGAAAACCGTATCCGGCCCACAGATACCCCCCGACGCGATCAATCAGGGCATCTCCAGCTCCTTCAAAGGGTAACCCTTTAGGTAACGTGTGGACGGTGTAACCCTGGTCTGCAAACCATTGCTGAAAATAGGGTTCTTCCCCTTGCCGCTCAGCATGAAAAAAGCGACTGAGAACAACGGTGTGGTCCAGAATCAACCCAGCATTTGCTGTGAATACCATATCTGGCCATCCAGGCTGAGGTGCCACTAGCTCTACCGTTGCATGATCTTTGAGAATCTTGTGGAGCTGGTTCCACTGTTCCTGGGCAAGATCGCGCGATAAGCGATGGATATTGCCTTCCATCCAGGGATTAATTACATAATCAACGTCATAGTGCTGTGGGGCGCACATCAAAATTCGCACGGACTCTTTCATGGTCACCTCAAGTGAACAGAGTGGTAGAACGGTCAATAGCTAGAGGAGAAGTCTACGTTCCTTCCTCAATTATCATTGATCGATGATGAACAACCATTTTTTTGTTTTGAAGTGTTTTTATGATTTCAAGAATGACTCCAAAAGTTATGAACTGTTGACCTGTTGTGTTTTAAGAATGTCGTTTATGCAGAAACTGCATGAGCGGTTGCATGACAAACTTTAGCACCGAACTCCTTATTCTTTGCCACTTGCCAACTCTTTGCCGTTGGTCACCGGCTTATTGAGATTGGCTTGACCGATATTGAAGGAGATAGCGTAAGGACTATCTGTTTTAAGCGATGCCCTTCTGATTTCTAAACCAATCACCTGCCCATCTTCGTCATAGTCAAGCACTAATCCCGGTGAGATTTGCGTTGTTTCCTCAATCACAGTAGAGACGAAAGCAATCTGTAGGATGTCTTTATCTGGGTCATAAACGACTTTCATGAGCAAAGATTTCCTTGATTCCAATGACGAACTTACTTACCAGCATAAGCTGGCACCGCCAAAGCGTTTGCTTGGCTTGTATTGTGCATCACACAATTATAAGTTTGGGAAAGTTGCTTCGCTATGGCGCAATACTTTCTGAAGAATTGGCAAAAGGGAAACTGGGGGTATCAGCTTAAGCCGAGAAACCTCGACTGAGTGGGGGGTCAGGAGCCAGGAGTCAGAGATCAGTGAAGCCCTGTATGCTGATGCCTGATGTCTAACCTTGGAAAAACGTTTCGCTCTGAATAGATCCCCGAAATTGGCTTTTATTTACAAGGGAGTATCCACCGTTATTAGCGTATTAGTGTTTGTCAACAAACCGGGGATACACCCATATGAACTGGTGAAGTTTGGGGTGTTGCCAAATACATTGGCTAATCCCGTCTACCCATATCCCATCTGTTCTCAAGCCGTAACTGTTGAATATCTTCTCCGGCTAATCAAGAGCATTTTGCCCCATCTGGGCATAGTGAATTCTCAACTTTAGTCCTAGGGTTACTTGCTTCATAATCCAATAGAGCACCATCAGTAGAACAAATGAAAAGAAAATAACAACTAGCGGTCGCTTTGAAGTCAGAGTATTCAAGGTGATGGCCAAAACGCTGGACGGATCAACAACAATATCCCAGCTATTAAGCCGAATGAAACGACCTAGATAAACACCAAAAGCGCACAGGGCATGGATGCTAACCTCAACCGGCCCAGCTAGTGCTTGTAATCCCTTTTGTTGCAGGTAGAAGTTTACATTTAAAAGAGCAATCACATAGGCTTCAAACCCGATAATAATGGCCGCCATATGCATCGGAATAAAGATAAAAGCAACCACCCAAATCTTGATTGTTCCAGCACTGGTGCCACGAATTAGGTGCAAAATATCGGTCAAAACATAGGGAGCATTAGGAAGAAAGGCGATAAATGTGACTAGACCTATCCACCAAAGCCAAAGTTTGCGCGTGTGGGACTGTTTAAATAGCCAAATGCTGATGCCAAGTGCAATCACCATCACTCCGGCCAGCCAGAGCAGTTGCAGTAAGGTGCCAGGATCACCTGTTTGAATATCACGAACGATACTCGATGCAAACCGTCTAAGCCTGGGCAGCCTGGACTCCAACCCGACGATACCAATCAGGGCGGTGCCAAAACAGGCTAGCGCAAACCAAAAAGGAGACAGTGCTTTCCGGCGAAATAGCTTAAAGCTAAGCAGCATTGGAATAAATGCCAGAAATAAGTTCCACCAGATCCAGCCGCTATAGAAGTTATTGATGCCCTGGTAAATATCAACGATGATCCATCCCATAGATTTATCAACCCCATATCGAACATTACAGTTCTACTAATTTCTAAGGGTTAATTGCAGAGGGAATGAATAATAGCGTTTAGAGTCAGGGTGACTGCATTGTCCTTAAAACGCTATTCACTGTCATCTTCGCAAGCTCCAATACTGACCCAGCTGGTGGAACCATCTTTCCAAATCTCTTTTTTCCAGATGGGGGCATTGTGTTTCAGCGTATCAATAGCATATTTGCAAGCAGCAAAGGCCTCTGATCGATGGGGACAACCGACAGCAACAAGCACACTGATCTCTCCCACAGTGAGTTTGCCAGTACGATGATGAATCACCACATGGGTGATATCGCTCCATCGCTGACGCATCTCCGCAGCAATTTGTTTGAAGACAGCTATGGCCATTGGTTCATAGGCCTGATACTCCAGTGCAACAACCGCTTTCCCCTCGGTATTGTTGCGCACCATACCACTCATAACAACAATGGCTCCATTGGCCTCATCATCTGCTAAGTGATAAATCTCATCTAGGGATAGAGGGGCAAAGGTGATAGCAAAACTATCAGCCTCATTGGTTTGGGTTTGAACATCGAGGTTAAAGGGCAGGCCAACGGTCATAGCTGTGCGTATTGCGAGACGGATGCGGAGAATGGACGTTATTTATTGTAGATAGTCCACTAAGAGTTGCGAAACATCATAACTTTGGTGATTTGACCAACTCTAGGGGAAAATTGACTGAAAAGTAGACTACCAGCCTGTCAAGGTTGAGCCATCAGGGATCGCGATCGCAACCACTATGAGTTCTGGAATTTTTGCTGTAGCCAATATTGGTAAATATCGTCTATACGTCGGTGAAACCCATCAACTCAAGCCTCGCTGGGCCAAAATGATGGCAATGTTTTCCCAGGGTAAATTTCCATCCAAAAAAATTCAGCAAGCTTGGCAAGAATCTAGCAAAGAACGCCATTTTACCTTTCATACTGCCAAGCAAATTGCTGAAGATACAAATTTACTTGGCTATCGTCAGTTTTTGAAAGACACTGGAGCTGAGGCTTGAGGGCAGGGCGGTGTCAGGGTAGGAAATCTTGGATAGGTTGAGCAATGGGAAATGGAGAATAGGGCGTGAGGTTTGGGCCATGACAGGCATTTGAGCCCATAGAATTTTTCCCCTATGCTTGTTTCCCTGATCTAATGTGTGAATCGTCTACCAGCACATTATTTTCGTGCCGCTCCTTACTTCACTCCGCCAATTAAATAAAGCAGGGCCATGCGGGTGGCGACACCGCTGGTGACTTGCATGGGGACGAGGCTTAGCTCTGGATCATCCATTAACTCTGACGTCAGCTCAACACCGCGATTGGTGGGGCCAGGGTGCATAATTTTGACGTTGGCTTTACAGGTTTTTAGGCGCTCACGGGTAATGCCAAACTGCTGGTGATATTCTCGCAAGCTAGGCAGCAGATGTTGGCTCATCCGCTCATGCTGTAGCCGTAGCGCCATAACAAAATCAGCATTTTCCAAGGCTGGTTCTAATTGCCAGTGAACATAGAGTTTGCCTGTAGGGTTTGGGTCACTGTCAGATAGTTGGGCAGATAGTTGGGCAGATGGTTGGGGCGAACGCTGAAAAGCGTCTAGAAAATGCTTTGGTAACAGGGTAGGCGGAGCGACTAGATGCACTTCTGCACCACAGGTAGTCAGGCTCCAAATATTAGACCGGGCAACTCGCGAATGCAAAATATCGCCAACGATAACGACTTTCTTGCCCTGTAAATCC
Source organism: Leptolyngbya sp. PCC 7375 (assembly GCF_000316115.1). GTDB lineage: Bacteria > Cyanobacteriota > Cyanobacteriia > Phormidesmidales > Phormidesmidaceae > Leptothoe. The sequence continues at coordinate 3,152,558 of NZ_JH993797.1, read as the reverse complement.
TCGATATGGGGTTTTTTTTCGTTGAGGCTGGTACAAATGGTGAATAAATCCAGTAGTGCCTGGGATGGATGAGCATGCTGCCCGTCACCAGCGTTGAGAATGCCCACACCTGAATTAATTCGGTCCATCTCTTTGGCAATGATAGTGGGTACCCCTGCTTCTTGATGGCGAATCACCATCAGGTTAGTCCCCATAGCTAAGTAGGTTTTGGCCGTATCTAAGATGGTCTCTCCTTTTTTAAGGGATGAGTTACCTGGCGAAAAGTTAAGAATATCAGCAGATAATCGCTTGGCGGCTAATTCAAAACTGCTGCGGGTGCGGGTAGAGGGTTCAAAGAATAGATTGGTGATTACCTGACCCTGTAGTGCAGGCACCTTTTTGGTGCGGCGGGAGAGGACTTCACGAAAACTGGTCGCCGTTTGCAGAATAGTTTGATAGTCGCTTGGGGTGAAGTCTTCTAGGGAAATGATGTGACGACGACTCCAGGAATTGTCGGCCATAGGCAGACCACAGTTGAGTAGGGGACTGGTTAAAGTGTTTTCGGGTAAAGCAAACTGTCACACTTTAAGTGACAGACCGTAGCTTTAGCAAACTGTCACACTTTAAGTGACAGACCGTAGCTTTAGCAGACTGTCACACTTTAAGTGACAGACCGCAGATTTATCAAACTGTCACAGTTTAGGGACAGACCGTAGCTCTAGTTTGTAGGATATGAGCAAACGCTTTATTTAGTATTTCATTCGATGGTTCGGTTCCCAAAGGTATTATTAGGTGTATTTGTGAGTGTAGGGGTAACCATTGCAGGCTGTAATGGTTCAACGCCTACCGATGTGGCTGAACCACCGGCTGTCGAAGATCCAGCTGCGGGAGTCCAAGAGGAGCCTGCACTATCCCCTGAGAAGCCCAGCGAGTCAGCTGAAGGCGATGAACCTAAGATAGAAGCGCAGACGGATGGGGTGACCACAGATGCTGATATGGTGGCTGTCTCCATCTATGTGATGGATGATAGCTGTAATAATTTTAAGGCGGAATCGGTTAAGGTCCACGCTGATCAAGCCATAACTGAGGCGGTGGGCGAAGTGCTGGATCGCCATAAGTTTGAGGCGTTTAAGCTATCGGGCTATCGGGTCAATGTTGAAGATAGCAAAGCGATTGTTGATTTACGCCTGGCAGAGGATTCTCAGCGTCAGTTTCTGTCCTTATCTAGTTGTGAACAACAGGGTTTATTTGGAGGGTTAGAAGAGACCCTGACTCAAAATCCCACCTGGACAGTTAATCAGGTGGAATTTACCAACCGTGGCAAAGAAATTGTCCTGTAAGATAGTTTGCGCCCATCTCTTAAGTCTTAGACACGCTTGGGTGATCCTTTAAATACCAGCGCCACGGACGCTCCGCAGCCTTTGAAATGCCAATGCGTGTGGTTTGCACCAGGGCATGCTGACTTCGATCGAGTTTGGCCTGAAATTCAGAGGTGCGATGCTCAAGCCATAGCTGATGTCCTGGCTGAAGTGCCACCCCATTCTGACTGCGATCGATCGCCAGGGTCCGGCATAGTTTACCTGGCCCGGCTGCAATGCGTTTTCCCTGTTTCTTGTACTTGGCATCAAGGTCCGTGGGTAACTGGTCCAGTTCAATGGCGCGAATCAAAACGGCGCTGCCAGTATGCAGTGATTCGGTAACGACATTGAAGCAGTGGTACATGCCGTAGATAAAGTAAACGTAGCTATGACCCGGTGGCCCAAACATGGCGGCGTTGCTGGAGGTTTTACCCCGGTAGGCATGACAGGCGAGATCACCTGGGCAATAGGCTTCGGTTTCCACAATCAGACCCCGTAAGGTTTCGCCGTTTAGCTGGCGGACAAGGGTACAACCGATGAGATCAGGGGCAACGTCGAGGGTATTGCGATCGCACCATTCAGCAGAAATCATCGGCTACACAAACAGGGAATGTTTCAGTTGATAACAGTCACAGGGACTATGATGGCATTCCTCAGTGAACTTGTTAGGATCCAAAGGCCGTATGCAAAGCACCAGTTTTTCTTTGACAAAAGATTATAAGCTGCATTTGAATACGGACTGGGCCTTGCTCAGTTATCCAGCACCCAGAACGTTCACTAAGGAAAATTATCTGTGGATATTAAAGCGATCTTGCCAGTTTTAGCGGTTGTTTTCTCGGTGGCGTGCCTGTTTTTTGGCACCCAAAATGGCTTTTACGATTCTGATGACTACCATGGCAATGGTTCTGCCCACTAATTAGACCTACTAATTAGTCGGTGGATAGTTCTTTGGTTAGGAGGGGTTGGCCTGACTGAATGGGGGCCGATGTTGTTTTACCACCAATAGGATCCTCTGCTGTAGCCGATGGGAATACCGTCGTATGTTATCCCTATGGTGTGGGCCATGGCGATGAAGGCGTTAGTCTAGGGCTGGTCATTGGTCGTCATCGCATCCTGTTAGATTGCGGTTTAGAGGATATAACTCCTTTGGAGGAGCACCCTCCGCCTGATGCTGTATTTTGCAGCCATGCCCATGTTGACCATGGCCGCAGCTTAAACCTACTCAAGCAACGGTGGCCCCAAGTACCGATATACGCCACGGCGGGGACAGTTGCTCTATTAGAAGATAGGCTTCTGGCTGACTCCATCCAGATTTTGCCCTGGCGAATGCCGATTGAGCTGGCGGATAATTTAACTGTGGAGCTCTGGCCCGCTGGGCACCTGCCAGGAGCGGCTTGCAACCTGTTTACCTACACTCAAGATAGTCGTACCTACAAAATTTTTTACACCGGGGATTGTTTTCTCTCCAGTACACGCCTGGTGGATGGGTTGCCCTTAGCGGCACTGCGAGGTTTAAACCCCGATGTACTGATTGTGGAAGGAAGCTTGGGGGCGACATGTTATCCAAATCGGCGGCAGCAGGAACATCAGCTGATTGAGCGACTGAGATCGCACCTCGATCAGTTACGCTGTGTGGTTTTTCCGGTACCGATGCTAGGTCTGGGGCAAGAACTGCTCATGCTCTGGCGCAGTCATTATCACTTTACTGGTCAGCCTTTAACTATTTGGGTTGATCCCGCTTTGGCCAGCAGCTGTGATGCCTATCTAGAGCTTTTAGAGCAGATGCCCGATGCGTTTCCCCGCAATGTCCAGAACTTTGCCCAGCATCAATCTATTTTTTGGGATGATCGCATCAATCCCACGATTAAACGGTTGTCGAGCCTACCGCTAGAACCACAAATAGGGTCTTTCGATGCACCTGCAGTGTTATTAGTGCACCCGGCTACTCCCGTTGATCGCTATTGCCAACGATATCGCGGGTCTTGGAGTGTCTTTTTGCCAGAACAGGCGGATTTGAGGAGCTGGCAACGGGAGTTGAATGCCCATGGTCCTGCTTATGACTGGTTTGATAGTTTAAAAAATGCCACGGTTTCGGGCACGGTGCAGCTTGAAACCTATCAGCTATATAGCCACTGCGATGGTGATGGGACGACACAGCTGATCCATAATTTGCGACCGCGCCATGTGGTGTTGGTCCATGGTCAACTAGAGCGTCTCAGTGCCTTAGCGAATTTAGAATCCCTCCAGAGTCGCTATCAGGTGCATATTCCTTTGCCGGGAAATCCGTTATCGCTATTTCTAGATACCCGATTTGCTTCTCTACCTCCGCCCAGTGAACCCACCTTTGAGGGCACCGTGAGCGACTCTCGGGATCAGGTCTCGCTTCAATTGCCACCGACCATTACTGCTGATGCCCGCTGGCAAAGTTTTGCTGAAACAGGCATTATTGAGGCCCGCTGGCAGGGTGAAAACCTGGTGCTACGAGGCGTAGATTCATCGGAGCTGGTTGAGATTACCAACCGATTGGCTCCCGATCGCATTGCCTGTGATAACTGTCAGTTCTATCAGCAACGTAGCTGTCAGCAGCCCCGCTCACCATTGTTTGGTCGGCTAGTGGCTCCAGATGGGCATTGCCCAGAATTTACATCTCGGTAGGCGCATTGTATGGAACGCGACTATTCGTGAATTTGTTCAGAGGTGGGGCAATCGTCCGAGATTATGATTTCCGTATCTCCTTTGGGAACCGTGGCCAGCTTTTGCTGAATTGCACCAATACTCTCTAACCGCACCATTTCTTCCCATGCGCAGCGTTGGTCATCTTCTTCGGTTTCGTAGCGTAGCGTTACGAGATCGCCCTCGATGTTTAAAATCTTAGCCCGCTCAATCCAGCGGTGCTGATCCCTTAAAAACACCCACACCTCACGACCGTCGCATGAGAGTTGGTATATCTTGCGATGTAGCATAGAAATCTACCTGTCATCTAAGCGACTACTGTGGTTTGCAGTCATACCTATGGTATTGCAACCACATCTTAAATACAGCTTAAGGGAGGTTAACGAAGTTTGACCACCCAGATAATAGGTTGACCACTGATGAAGGTGAAGCAATGAAACTGCATCTGTGTACATGGCCTGACGTCGAAGCCTATTTGTTGCGATCGCAAGGCATTATTTTTCCCATTGGTTCCACCGAGCAGCATGGTCCCACAGGTTTGATTGGCACCGATGCCATTTGTGCAGAAACAGTGGCTGTGGGTGTGGGTGAGCAAACGGATGCCCTGATCGGCCCTACCATTAATGTTGGCATGGCACTGCATCACACCGCCTTCCCCGGCAGCATTAGTTTACGACCCAGTACGTTAATTGCCCTCATTCAGGATTACATTAAGCCATTAGCGCGAGCTGGGTTTAACCGGTTCTACTTTATTAATGGCCATGGTGGCAACATGGCCACCCTTAAAGCTGCCTTCTCGGAAACCTATGCGGCCCTGGCTGATCTCAATATCTCAGGGGCGGAAAATGTGCGCTGTAAACTGGCTAACTGGTTTATGTGTCGCTCTGTCTATACTCTTGCCAAGGAACTGTACGGGGATCAAGAAGGTTCCCACGCTACTCCCAGTGAAGTTGCCCTAACGCAATATGCTTATCCTGATTTCATTAAATCAGCTCCCCTAGACCCTCAAGTTGCTCCCTCGGGCCATCGCATTTATGGCGCTGTTGATTTTCGGCGATTTTATACCGATGGTCGCATGGGATCTAACCCAGACCTGGCCACACCAGAACATGGCAAACAATTTTACGAAGCCGCTGTTAAAGAAATGAGCAACGACTACCTGCAATTCCTCAGCGATAACCATTAATTTTGTAGAGACCGTTCCATGGAACGGTCTCTACAAACCAGGGAACGTCTTTACAAATCGAATCGATTGAATCAACTAACTGCCAAGAATCTTAGGCACCTTGAAGAAATCATCTTCACGGTCCGGTGCAATATCCAAGATAGACTCTCGATCTGCAAAGGGCGCTAACTCATCCTGTCGAGTAATATTGCTCAGCTCAATGGCCCGAGTTGTCGGTTCAATATTCTCTGTGTTCAACTCATTGAGCTGCTGCACATAGTCCAAAATACCGCTTAGCTGCTCTGTAAACTGCTGCTCTTCTGCTTCTGTCAGCTCTAAACGAGCTAAGAGCGCCACCTTGCGAACCTGTTCTAAATCAATCATTTGGGAAAGGCTAATCGTAAGTAAATAAAGGATAGGGTGGGCACTGCCCACCGTCCAATGTATGAGTTAAAAGAATACATCTGCTGCCATTCGACCCGTATTCTTCAACCAGTTTTGCGCCTCAATATAGTTATTGGGAGCCATGCGTAATGCTTCCAGCCAATAGCTAGCCGCTTCGTCATAAAAAATTTCAGCGCCCTTTTTATCACCCGCTGCTTCGGCCTGCTCACCTCGGTAATGGTGGATGACGGCAGTATTATTTAATGCCTGGGGCATACGGGGGTTAAGTGCGATGGCTGCCGCATACTTTTCTAAAGCTGCATCATGGTCACCGTTGCTGGCGTGGATTAGCCCCATATTGTAGAGAATGAAGCTCTTATCGTAGGGATCCTCTTCTAGCTCTAGGGCCACTTTGTAGTTATCTAGGGCTTCTGCATATTCGCCATCGGCCTGGGCAGACATGCCGTCACGATAATAAGCAAAGGCTTCTTTTGCCTGCTTTTTCGTTGGCAGCATCTTTAGGATCATATCGGCCATGACCGTAAAGGATTTATCGATGAAATTATCGTTGCGCTGAGTTCTAGGCATGGCAGGGCTAGTCAATAAGAGCCAGGATTACATTTTAATGTAACGCTGTTACAACCTTACTTGGTTAGTTTCGGTCTGTAATATTTAGTCGGCATTGCTGATTTAGGATCAGCAATGGCATTAGTTGGCTGGAGATGATTGATTGACCAAACAGGCATCCAAAAACATGATCAAGTCGGCTAGGGTGTCGCAGCGCGTTTCATCAAAGCAGTCACTGATATCTATATCAAAGTGCTGGATGACGTCGTCGCAAAAGCTTGTCGACCAGTCAAACCAGCACACCATCGGAAATTGCAGATCCTCCACTAGGTGATCCTGGGGTCTGACGCGGCTAAATTCGATACCGGAATATTTTTCTAGGGTTCGGTAGATAAACCTCAGGGTTGTAGGCGCAGATTGCGTGACTCGATGACATTCGTTGCACCAGTCCTCTGATGATAGGGGGGGACGATGCTGCCGTAGTGCTTGATTGACCTGATTTCGTATGGTCAAATCAGGGCTCATATCTTGATACGTTTGTACGCTATGGACGTAGTTGTTGACCTTTCTCCACTGTCGCCACATATATTTTGCCTAACCCGCAACCCAGAAACGTTGTTTACTTGTCGGTGCCCCAAGCATCCTGATATACAAGAACGATCTAGGGCCAACGCTATGGTAACTCGCTAACCACTAGCTAATGCGGGTTATACACCTAAGTCTCGTAGTATGTACTGTCTAGCTATGTGCCTATTATTCCCCGGCCCTTTAGCATAACTACGGTACCTCTAAAAAACTACCTCCAAAGGCCGTTAGCGATGATTACGACGCTAAACTGACCAGTGCTGTTTGTTGTTCTAAATAAGCTTGTAGGTGCTGAGCGCTCATCGGTTTGCCGATGAAATAGCCCTGGGCAAAATCACATTGATAGGTTTCCAATAGACTTTGTTCATCCAAGGTCTCTACACCTTCTGCAATGATACAAAGTCCTAAATCGTGCCCCATATCAATGGCTGATTTGAGAATAACCTGATTTTTGGGGTCAGTGGTGACGCCGCGCACAAAACAGTTGTCAATCTTGAGGGTGTCGATGGGCAGTTTCTGCAAATAGCTCAGGGATGAATACCCAGTACCGAAATCGTCCACAGCTAAACGAATGCCCAGGTGTTTGAGTTCATTTAATGTGCGGATGGCGGCATTGGCATCTTGAATCAATGCGGTTTCGGTGATTTCCAGTTCTAGCATGCGTGGGGATACGCCAATATTTTGAAGGGTCTGGGCCACTCGCTGACTCAGGTTGCCCTGGTTAAACTGGACGCTGGATAAATTTACTGATACGTGGCGCAAACCCAGATTCATCTCTTGCCATTGGCGAACTTGGCGGCAGGCTGTCTCTAGTACCCATTGGCCGATGGAGATAATCAATCCTGTTTCTTCGGCCAGTGGAATAAACAAACCGGGGGATATATTGCCTGCTTCGGGATGGTGCCACCGAATCAAGGCTTCTGCTGCTTCGATCTGGCCGGTTTGTAGATTGAGTTGAGGCTGGTAGTGCACTTCAAATTCATCGCGTTCCAGGGCATAGCGTAGCCAGGTTTCTAACCGAATTTGATATTCGGTGGCGACTACCATATCAGGTTGATAAAACTGGCAGTAGTTACTTTTTTGACGTTTGGCATATTCCAGGGCCGCATCGGCCTGGCGCATGAGCACCGTTAATTCTCGGCTGTTGTGGGGATACATGGCTACGCCTACGCTGGCGGTGAGAAAAACTTCGTGGCCAGGTAGTGAAAATGGGCGACTTAGGGCATCCATCAGCTCTGTTGCCAGCTTTTTGACGGTTACCAGGCTATCTATATTGCTGAGGGCGATCGCAAACTGATTGCCGGTCAGTCGGGCCAGCATCGTACCATTGGGGAGACAGGCCTGGAGTCGATGGCTGGTGGATTGCAAAAGGCTATCACCGGCTGGGTAGCCTAAAATGTTGTTGATTTGCCTGAGGCGATCCAGACTGAGGGAAAGCAAGGCTATGGGGTTAGCCGATGTTTGGATGAGTTGAGTAAAACGTTGCTCAAATAACAGATGATTAGGTAGTTTGGTGAGACTGTCATAGTAGGACAGCCGATTCAGGTGTTCTGCGGCTAGCCGTAAATGGCTGAGGTAGTGGTTGGTAATGGCTTCTTGATGTTTTAATCGGGCTGAGATCGCAGCAATCAAGACATCATCCGAAAATGGATGGATCAGACAGTCATCTGCCCCCATCTGCATGGTGTGACGCAGGTGTTTTCGGTCATACAGTGGGCTCAGCATGATAAATGGCGTGACCGCTAGCTGTAGGTCTTTACGCATTTGTTTCAGCACGTAGTGACCATTGCAATCACTTAACTCCCAATCACAGACCACCAGATTAGGATTTTGAGCACGGACTAGCTCCAACCCAGCAGTGCCTGTGTCTGCCCGTTCAACGATGTAGCCTGCAGCTGCAATCGTTTGCTCCGTTGTTGACGTATATAACTTCGATGACCCAATCAATAAAATCTTTTGCATAGATGCTATGTTGCAACCCTGATCAAAAATCGGGCAACAGATGGCATGTCGGAGGCAGGCCAACCAGTCGCTTGATCAACGTTGGATGGCTTCCCCTTGATGGTTTCCACAGTTGCTCTAGAATTCCCGACGTGGAGAGGAATCAATCGAGTTGGGACAGGGGAATAGGGAGTGGGAATTTTTACGCAGCAGCAGCCCTGACTCAAGATGCAATTTACTCAAGGTCTAAAGGGCAAATTCCTCTAGGGTTTTAGCAAAGGGGGGGTAGGATACAGCGGCGGCTTCTGCCTGGTGAATGGTGGTAGAGCCAGCGGCGCGCAGGGCCGCAATGGCGAGACTCATGGCAATACGGTGGTCGGTAAAGCTATCGACATTTGCGCCCGTGAGGGTGGTTCCACCCTGAATTTCTAGACCGTCGGAGAGCTCGCTGACGGATGCACCTAGTTGGTTGAGTTGGCTGGCGGTTGCAGCGATGCGATCGCTTTCTTTGACCCGCAGTTCGGCAGCATCTTCAATGCGCGTAGTGCCATCAGCGAAGAGGGCGGCCACGGCCAGAATGGGGACTTCATCAATCAGGCGAGGAATGAGATCGCCACCAATGGTGCAGGCCTTGAGTTGACTGGTACGTACCCGAATGTCAGCGACGGGTTCTCCCGTGACTTCCCGCTCATTTTCCAAGGTAATATCGGCTTCCATCCGTTGTAGCGCCTCTAAAATTCCAGTACGGGTCGGATTGACGCCGATGTTTTCAATCACGAGGTCTGATCCAGGTACGATGGCGGCGGCCACCATCCAATAGGCGGCAGAGCTGATGTCGCCAGGGACAATCACGGTTTGCCCTTGCAGCTGGCTCGGGCCGTGTAGTGTCACGCGACAGGCGTCTCGATCAACAGTTAGGTTAGCGCCAAAGGCACTGAGCATGCGTTCACTGTGGTCGCGTGAGAGGCTGGGCTCGGTAACTGTAGTATCACCATCCACTGAGAGGCCAGCCAGTAAGATGCAGGACTTGACCTGGGCTGAGGCAATGGGAGATTGGTAATGGATAGGAGATAACGTTTGGCCTTGGATGGCTAAGGGCGCAAGCTGGTTGTTATTGCGGCCCCAAATCTGAGCGCCCATCGTAGTCAGGGGGGTGATCACCCGCGCCATGGGGCGCGATCGCAAAGAATTATCACCGGTCACGGTAAAGAAACGACCTGGTTGCGAAGCTAGTAACCCCAGCATGAGTCTCAGCGTGGTTCCTGAGTTGCCCGCATCTAAAACAGTGTTAGGCTCCTTGAGGTTGCCCACCCCTAAGCCTTGGACGGTGATCCATTCTGCTGCTAGGTCAGAAATCTTCGCCCCCATGGCCTGAAAACAAGCCGCAGTACTGCGGGGATCTTCTCCCAGCAGCAGCCCTTTAATGCGAGTTTCACCGCTGGCTAACGCTCCCAGCATTAGAGACCGATGGGAAATAGACTTATCGCCAGGCACCTGGAGTCGCCCTTTTAGCCCTCGACCATTGGCCGTAATAGTCCACGCCTGGTGAGAGGCGGCATCAGTTTCAATCAGCAAAGCAGAAGACGAGGTAACCATGGCGATGGAATCAGCAAGCGGCGCTATAGATTCTATCGTGAAGGCCTACCTATTCATCGGCAGGTGCTGCGGGAGCCTCTTCTTCAGTGCCGATGGGGACCTCGGCACCACAATAGGTATTAATGTCATTCACCAGGGTGGCTTCGTTTTGTGACAAGGTTTGCAAATTGGTGAATGCATTGTTGGCTTTGCCTTGAAATTCCTCCAATACATTGCTGAGGTCAGTTTCTGATTCGGCATTGGCCACCAGCTGCATGGCTTCACCGGCCACATTGAGTTCTGTGGCTGAGCCAGAAATGATTTCGGCGTAACCGTCACGGTATTGGGATAACTGTTCATCAGCCAGTTCCAACTCACTTAGGCTAGTGACCATGCCATCGATGCTAACCACCACCTTTTCGACGGCACTGATGTATTGGGTGGCAGCGGTTTGGATGTCCCCTAGACTTTCAGCACCTTGGGCCTGTTGGGTGAAGCTATCGATTTCGGTCTCAAATTCATCCTTGAACACCTGGGCCTGATTGATCACATCGGCAAACGCATTGCACTGAGCAACCTTTGAAGGGCCACAGCTGGCTAGTGTTAGGGCTGCTAACCCCACTGGCAAAATCGAGCGTGAAAGGCGCATTAGTATCGGTTTCCGTTATGGTCGCTAAAGCATTAACCATTAAGTAGTTAATGTGGAATAGTAATCTCTTTTACAATTTACCCGGCCTGATAGTAAATAGGTTCAGATCGATTTAACCTCCATCCGGAATCTGTAAAAAACACCCAGAAAGCCTGTCTTTACGGATAAAATAACCGATGCAGGATAGATTAAACTTGATAAATCTTTAACTGGCTTGGTTGTGCCTTCATGAGTGTCAGCATTGCGCAATATCGTCAGACAATTCCAGCGCTGCAAAACAAATCTTATTTCAACTACGGTGGTCAAGGCCCGATGGTGCTCAATGCGCTGAAGGCAATTCAGTTTGCCCATCAGACCATGCAAACTCGTGGTCCCTTTGGGAGTGCGGTTAATACATGGATGCAGGTTGAAGGGGAGAAAACCCGACGTGTTTTGGCGGACGAGTTAGGTGTGTCACCCCAGACCATGGTGCTGACGGAGGATGTTACTGTTGGCTGTAACATTGCGCTGTGGGGGATGTCCTGGCGCAACGGTGATCATATCCTGCTATCGGATTGCGAACATCCTGGTATTTTTGCGGCAGTGTACGAGCTACAGCGACGCTTCGACTTAGAGGTCAGTATTTTTCCTCACCTCAGTCAGATCAATATGGCCAATCCGGTGGCCATGATTCAATCCCAGTTGCGTCCCAATACCCGTTTGGTGGTGGTGAGCCACGTTCTTTGGAATACGGGTCAGGTGATGCCACTAACGGAGATCTGTCAGTTGTGCCATGCTCAGCCCCAGACGGTGCGTGTTTTGTCAGATGCTGCTCAATCGGTCGGTATGTTACCCCTACAGATGGCTGAGACCGGTGTGGACTTCTATGCATTTACCGGCCATAAATGGTGTTGCGGTCCGGCTGGGTTGGGGGGGCTGTATGTCAGTCCCGCAGCGATGGAGGAGCTTGCGCCGACGTTTATTGGTTGGCGCGGCATTACTATGAATAAAGAGGGACAGCCTACGGGGTGGCAGTCCGATGCCCGGCGGTATGAAGTGGCTACCTCTAATGTGGCGCTATGTAGTGGATTACGGGTTGCGATCGCATCCCATCATAGCTGGGGCACTGCGGAAGAACGCTACTTTCGCATTTGTCAGCTCAGCAGTTATCTCTGGGGTAAGCTCAACAGCCTGCGGGCAGTCCAGTGTCTTTTGAAGTCGCCTCCAGAGTCTGGTTTAGTATCCTTTCAACTTTTTCAAGCAGGAGAGTATTCCCCAGACCTGCATCAAAAACTTGTTATCTATTTGGAATCGCAACAGTTCTATCTACGTACCCTATTGTCACCCAGCTGTGTGCGAGCTTGTGTCCATTACTTTACGACTGAGGCGGAAATTGATCGCCTAATTGATACCATAGAAACCTTTCTGCACGGTCATTCTCTATAAATAATCAAGATCGAAAACAGTCCCATCTACACGATGGTTGCGGCCCAAGCTATCATTACCCACCCTGAAAAACTAGAAAGGGGTTGGCTGCCTAAGGGGCTTAGTGAAGGATAATTTCTTCTACATACCCTGTACTCGCAAAAGATGCTGCTAATGGTCAATCAGGAAATCAAAGGCGAAGATTACGTTGTTCACTACGATGCCGATGCTGTTGTTGTAACGTTTCAGGGGGAGTTGGCATTAAGCGGTCCCAACGATTACGCTCCGATTAAAGACTTGCTACAGGAGATAGCCAGTGGCAACCCTGCTGTCATGACCATCGATCTAAGACGGTTAGGGTTTCTCAACAGCTCTGGTATTAGTATGTTGTCCAAATTTGTCTTGGGTTTACGCAAAAAGAAAGATATTCAGCTAGCCATTTTGGGTTCCCATGAGGTGCCCTGGCAGGGCAAATCATTGAGAAATCTCCAGAAATTTCTTCCTAGCCTACGGTTGGACGTAGAGTAGTTCTATTAGTCTGCCTCAAGACTTGATTGTCCCCAGCAGCCAACGGTGGTGTATAAGCATGAAACGCTTGTTTAGTGGATTACCTAGTGATTTTCGTATTCCTATGCGTAGAGTCCTGGTGGTTCCATTTGTTCTTCAGATTTGTGCCACTGTAGGGTTGGTTGGCTATCTTTCATTTCGCAATAGTCAACAGGCTATGCAAGACTTAACCTCTCAGCTACGCACCGAGGTGTCAGCCCGAATTCAGAGAGAACTACAGGGCTATTTTGAAACCCCCCACGAGATCAATCGATTGAATTCAACGGCGTTGATTCATGGTGTGATTGATGTCACAACTGCCACCCGTGGCGAGGCCCAGCTTTATCAACAGATGAAAATTGCCCCAAATATAGCGTTTGTTTACTGTGGTAACAATCGGGGAGATTTCTTTGGTGTTTTACGAGACCCAGAAGATGGTTCGTTACAGCTGTCCTATAGCAATGCCGCAACTCAGGCTAAGCGTCAATATTACACCCTCAATGTCCGGGGGCAACGGACTTATTTTCTGCGTCAGTTAAAAACTATATTTGATGCTAGACAGCGCCCCTGGTATCGGTCAGCTACCCAAGCCCAGCAACCAGTTTGGACAGATATTTATATTGCGTTTACCACAGGGCTACCCAACATTACAGCGGCATTGCCTGTTTACGATAGAGCAGGGCAACGTTTGTTGGGGGTGTGCGCTGCTGATGTTGTCTTACCAGAAGAGTTTCGTGATTTCTTAAGAGATTTAGATATTGGTAAGTCAGGCCAGGCGTTTGTTGTGGACCGTGAAGGTCGTTTGATCTCAAGTTCGGCAGATGAACCCTTAATGTTAGGAGATGAAGAAGATCCCCAATTTTTACAGGCTGTGGATAGTCAAGATCCTCTGGTACAGGGAACCACGCAACATATTGAAAAACGGTTTGGCAGCCTGAAGGAAATTTCGCGATCGCAACAGCTCAACTTTAAACTTCATAGACAGCGGCATTTTGTCCAAGTTCTCCCATTTCGTGATGGCCGTGGTCTTGATTGGCTAATTGTGGTCGCCATTCCAGAAGCTGATTTTATGGGACAAATCTATGCCAATAATCGCAATACCATTGCACTAACATTACTGGCCCTTGGGGTTGCAGTCGGTATTGGGTTATTAATTACCCGCTGGCTGACCCAGCCTGTATTACGTATCACTCAAGCGTCTAAAGCCATTGCCAGCGGAGACCTAAAACATGGAGAGCTTAGACTGCGCGATAGTGAAACAGGTCCCATCCGCGAATTACGCACGTTAGCGTACTCGTTCGATAGCATGGCCAGTCAGCTCAGAACATCTTTTGAAACATTAGAAGATAAAGTTAAAGAGCGTACGGCAGAACTTGCTAATGCTAATGCTCAAATTAGTACCTTAAATGACAAATTAAAGGCCGAAAACCTGCGAATGGGTGCAGAACTCGATGTTGTTAGACAAATTCAGCAAATGATATTGCCTAAGGCTGAAGAACTAAAAAATGTGGACGGCCTCGATATTGTTGGCTTTATGGAACCTGCCGATGAAGTGGGTGGAGATTATTATGATGTTTTAGAGACGGAGGGTATCGTTACCTTAGGCATTGGTGACGTCACAGGGCATGGCTTGGAAAGCGGTATGTTGATGCTCATGACCCAAACGGCGGTGCGAACCCTCAAAGAAATTCAAGAACATGATCCCATTAAGTTTCTAGAAACCGTTAATAGTACGATCTATCAGAATGTCCAGCGGATGGACTCTGAAAAGAACTTAACCCTTGCTATTCTCAACTATTCAGATGGATACGTTAGTATTAGTGGCCAGCATGAAGAGATTCTTATCGTTAGAGTCGATAGCACGGTTGAGAGCATTGATACGATGGACTTAGGGATGCCAATTGGGTTGGACGATAATATAGGTGGCTTCATTAGCTATGTCAAAGTTCAGTTGCAGCCTGGTGACGGGATTGTACTCTACACTGACGGAATTCCTGAAGCCTATAATTTACATAAAAAACAATATGGTATGCCTCGTTTGCGCCAGGTGATATCTCAAAGTTGGCATGGTAGTACGGCTGAAGATGTTCAACGAGCTATTATTAACGATGTTAAAGCGTTTATTGGCGAACAAAAAATATTTGATGATATTACCCTGCTTGTCCTCAAACAGCAGTAATACTTTCGTATAGTTTGGCCCTTCTCTCTGAATTGACCCTTAACCAAAGATTCCCCTAACAGATCTTATATAAATCGACGTTCCAGGAGAAAATTGGATGCATCAGATCTTTGGTGATTATATTACTATTCTTCCTCCTGAGCGCGATTCCCTAGAACTGAGTTTTACCTCTACATCAGAGGATATTAAAAACCTTTGGCGTAATCAACGGCTGTCAGCGCATTTTTTGGCCAATTGTTTTATTAATTTTCTGCCATTAGATGAGAATAACCCTGAAGAGGAACAAAGGATAAAAGAGGCCCAGGGCTCCATTAGCTATGTCGCTAATGAACTCATCGAAAACGCTGTGAAGTTCAATTTAGAAACGTCTACCCATCAAGTAAAACTTGGAATTTATTTTCTAGAGAATCCAGAGTTAGTTGCTGTTATATTCGCTACCAATAGTGTTAATAAAGCCCAAGCGGCGGAATTCCAGATATTTATTAAAGAATTATTAGCATCTGATCCCCAAGAGTTATACCTACAACAAGTGGAAGAGAGCGCTATGGAAAACGATATTACGCGCTCAGGACTAGGGTTTCTCACAATGATTAATGATTATCAGGTCCGCCTAGGTTGGAAGTTTGAGCCTTTACCAACACTCCCCGATGTGATCGCTGTAACGGTGATGGCCCAAGTCACCGTATAGCCTAATTTTTTTGAGTAGGTTTTCCCTACAGTAGAAAGTCTACACAAACATCGGTTTTCGTTGTGAATGGGATGGAAGCGGTAGCTAGAATGTCTGAATCCTTTAAAGATTGGGCGTTGCTGAGCTTCCCCATGATTCCATCCGTCGAATTTAGGCTGTTTGAAAGTTCAACAGACGATTCATCCTTTAAATCGGCAACGGCAAAAATTGATTTTTGCTGCATTTTTATGCACTATCCCTGGCTCTGTGCTAGCGTTTGGTCAGATTTATTTTCGGCTATGCAATCTTTTCTAAAATGGTTCTCCGAATATAACTCTGTGTCCTTTGAATTTGAATGTTTGGAGAATCTCATATGTCAGTGTATGTTGGCAATTTGTCTTACGATGCCACCAAAGAAGATGTGACTGATGTTTTCGCTGAGTACGGTACCGTCAAAAGTGCTCATCTACCTACCGATAGAGAAACAGGCCGACCTCGTGGGTTTGCCTTCGTTGAGATGGAGACAGATGCGGAAGAGACCGCTGCCATTGAGGCTTTAGACGGTGCTGAGTGGATGGGACGCGTACTCAAGGTTAACAAAGCTAAGCCCCGTGAACCTCGGGGGGGATCAGGGGGAAATTGGGGTAACAAAGGGGATCGCCGTTACTAATTGTTATCGCGATTACCGCGATTACCGCGATTAAATTGTTTTTGAGCCTTGCAAATAGAAGTCATGTAGGTTAATCTGCATGGCTTCTATTTGCGTCTGATATCCACTCCGAATCCATTAAACCCGCTTAAAAATGGACAATCCTGTAGGGGCATTCCCTTGTGCGGTGCGGCTGAGCGCACCGTCGGAGCCTCATCGTCGAAGTCTCATCGTCGAAGCCATGCCCTTCGATACCGGGTGCTATCAGTCAGGATTTCGTATCCGTGGAATTAGTAGGATAAATTCATTGGCGTGTGATTAATGTCACATCCTCAAGCCAGGAATCTCTTCTGGTGACGATGGAGCTTGTTTGGTGGCCTGTGGCTAAGTATTGCAGCCGTGCTCTAAGCAATCTCTGTGGTTGTTATAGCCTGTATATTCTGAGTTCAATAGTCAGTACATTCTCCCTCTGTTGTCTGAATTCAGTGTTTTGCTTACTCACCTGTTATTCAAAGGAGCTGTCATAAATGTCTGCACTAAATGGTGTCATGATGCAATATTTCCATTGGTATGTGCCGGGGGACGGCAGCCTATGGAATCAAGTCAATACCCTATCTAAGGAATTAGCAGATGCGGGATTTACGGCGATGTGGTTGCCTCCGGCCTATAAAGGCATGGGTGGTGGCTACGATGTGGGATATGCCGTTTACGATATGTATGACCTGGGTGAATTTGATCAATGTGGCTCGAAGCGTACCAAGTACGGTACCCGAGACGAGTATTTAAGTGCCGTTCAAGCGCTTCAAGCGACTGGTATCCAGGTCTATGCCGATGGTGTGCTTAACCATCGGATGGGGGGCAACCATACGGAAGTTGTGAAAGCTATACCCTTTTGGCAGAACGATCGCTTAAATCCCAAAGGTGAGCATCGGGACATTAGTGCCTATACGCATTTCACCTTTCCAGGACGCGTGTTGCCGGACGGGAGTAAGAAATATTCTGATTTTGAGTGGCACTGGTGGCATTTTGATGCCGTTGACTATGATGACTACTCCAAAGATGGCAATACGGTTTATCTCTTTGAAGGAAAGGCATTTGATGATGATGTCGCCCTAGAGAAAGGAAATTTTGCCTACCTGATGGGAGCCGATGTGGACTTTCAAAGTGTCGATGTGCAAAAAGAAGTTGAAAACTGGGGTAAGTGGTATCTAGAGCAAACCGGTGTAGATGGTTTCCGACTTGATGCAATTAAGCATATTTCTGCCTGGTATTTTCCGCTCTGGATTGATGCTCTGGAACACTATGCTCAGAAAGATCTGTTTATGGTGGGCGAGTACTGGTACAACGACCTTGGGACCCTCCAATGGTATGTAGATGCTGTGCAAGGTCGGATGTCGGTGTTTGACGTGCCTTTGCACTATAACTTCCACTATGCCAGTAAAGCTGGAGGGCATTATGACATGAGCAAGATTCTGGATGGGACGATGATGCAAACGCGTCCTACCCAGGCAGTCACGTTTGTTGAAAACCATGACTCTCAGCCACTACAAGCGTTAGAGGCTCCGGTAGAGGCTTGGTTTAAACCCTTGGCCTATGCCCTCATCTTGTTGCGAGCAGAAGGTTATCCCTGTGTTTTCTATGCTGATTACTATGGTGCTCAGTATGAAGACTATGGCAAAGATGGCAATAAGTATCCCATCACCCTTCATTCTCATCGTTGGCTGATTGATAAGTTTTTGTATGCCCGCAAGCACTTCGCCTATGGTCCTCAGTATGATTATTTTGATCATTTCAATACCATTGGTTGGACTCGACTAGGAGACCCAGAGCATCCGCAGGCGATGGCTGTGATTATGAGCGATGGTCCTGAAGGTTCTAAGTGGATGGAAGTGGGTAAGGCAAATACTCAGTTCTATGACCTGACTGAGCATGTGAAGACGCCGATTACTACTAATGAGTCGGGTTGGGCAGAATTTCGCTGTAATGGTGGTTCTGTCTCTGTTTGGGTAGAGGTGTAAGTCTGTCAGTATTGTCAAACTACGCTTTGAGACAGTGATTACTCAAAAAGCCGCTTGTTGGTGATGCAAGCGGCTTTTTAAGATCTTTTGTGCTGTTAATCAGTGTGACAGTTTCCCGATGCGTCCTTAAATGCGTTGCACAATGCTTATCCCTTCTGCGGTAATAGTATCTGTATAGCTGTAACTGTAGATGTCTTTGTCAACCTTCTTGAGGGTCTATTGGGGCTGGCATGATAACGATCGATTATCTAGAACTCATCGAGCAGGGTGTAGAAGCCTGGAATCATTGGCGTGAAGAGCATCCTGATGAGTGCCCCGAATTAGAATCTGCTTACTTATTTGAAAAGTCGCTACAGGGCATTAACCTGCGCAAAGCCAATCTCAGTCGGGCGTGTTTGATTGGTGCAAATTTAGAGGGTGCTGACCTGGCGGAGGCCAATCTTAGTGGTATTTATGCGAATAATGCTAGTTTGCAAGGAGCGTGTTTAGCGGCGGCTAATTTGCAGGATGGCAACTTTGTAGAGGCAAATCTGAGTGAGGCAGATTTGTCCGATGCGGTTACTGACAATGCTAATTTTACTAATGCCATCCTCAAGGGTACCTGTTTAGACGGGGCGACTGAGAGCGCCACACCTGCTAAACAGTCGCCGTCTGCACCTGCTAAACAGCCTACAGTTGCCCCCCAGATGCCACCGGTTGCTCCCCAGGTGCAGGTATTGGTAAAACCGTTGCCCCGCCTATCTCGCATGGCGATGATCGGGGGTGCGATCGCAACCGTCGCTGTCGGCCTCTACTTTATACTTCGCCCTAAAGGTCCCAAATTTGTTACCCCCGATGGCACCATCACGATTCAGCTTGTGTGTAATGAGCCTGACGTTACGCCCATTAAGGCTGATGAACCCGATCACATTTATCAAAACGGTACCCGATTTTATGGCCCGTTTGCCGATGGTGAGCCAGCCAACGGTCGTGGCAGCATGCTTTTCACCAATGGTAATCGCTACGATGGTGAATATCGTGATGGTCGACGCAATGGTTGTGGCACATTTACCTTTGAAACTGGCCGTCGATATGTGGGCGAATTTCAAAATGATTTATTTAGTGGTCGTGGTGTGTGGATGTTAGAAAATGGCGATCGCTACATCGGCGATTTTGAGTTTAATAAGTGCAATGGTGAGGGGGTGTATATCTTTGCCGATGGCACCTCAGAATCAGGCATATGGCAACAAGGACGCTTGGTCGATGGCAATGTGACATGTGATCACAGGCCGATCGATTTACCTGAATCGTGACATTATTTTTGCAGGAGCATAGCTATGCTTACTTTTTCCAACCGATTTTCCAAGGTTCGTCTGTTATTAGCCGTTATCTCAGCCATTAGTTTCACCCTAGGAGTGACCCCTGTCGTCTATGGTCAGGACGTCCCGACCCCCACACCACCGGCAGATGGAGGAGAATTTGAAGGAGCGCCTGATCCTACCCCAGGTGCTGAAATAGAGCCAGAACCGACTGACGTTTTACCTGGGGACGATGAGCCAACATCAATCGATCTACCGGATGATGCCGACTCTGAATCTCCAGGGGAAGAGACGGATGTGGATGACCCCGATACCGCCCTTGAAGAAAATCCTGATGAGCCAGCTGCAGCGGAATCACCGGAGGATTCAGAAGCAGCTCCAGACGATGAAATTGCTGACGAACCTGATGGCGAAGACGCGGATGCCGAAGACTCAGCGGTTGAAGACGCGGATGCCGAAGACCTGGCCAATGAAGATGATGAGGACGCTATTGGTGGTGAAGGCCCTCTTAACAACAGCCCTCGGGGGCTATGGTAGGTGAAGTAGAAGTGCCCTGCTTAAGGCAAAACGGTTACTGCAAAACGGTGACTAATGTGCCAGGGGTAACCAGCTCATAAAGTTCGCGGATGTGTTCGTTATACAGACGAACACATCCATGGGAAGCTGCCTGGCCAATGGAGTCCCGATTGGGGGTACCGTGAAACCCGATTTCATTGCGACCATCGGTCCAAAAAGCAATCCAGCGCTCCCCTAATGGGTTATTAGGGCCAGGGGGCATCAAATCGCCTGTAAATGGATTGGTCCAGCCTGGATTTTCGAGCATATAAGACACTTCAAAGCTGCCGGTAGGTGTTTCCCAGCCAGTTTTACCCACCGCGACAGGAAACGTCTTTTCAAGGGTATCTCCCTGATAGACATGCAGCTGACGTTGGTCGAGTTGGAGCACGAGTTCGACGGTCTGTGTGTCTGTCAGTTCATCGGGGGGCGGCCATTTTCTCAGCTCTGAAGCAGGTAATTTGACCGGTTGAGGATCTCGGTCTAGGCGGTAAAGGGGCGTCGGCAGTGGTGCCAGGGCCGTTGGTGCCAGAGGCTGCTCTGGGGCAGGAGTTTGAGCCACACCGGGCAGTGCCAGTAGACCCCCAAAGAGGGGCACTGTCAAGCTAACTATCAAACTGCGAAGAGTGTTAGTCACCGAGTATCTCTATTGCGTTTTACAGCTTTTTTGATAGTGACAAAATTCAGTCATGACAGGTAGGGGAGTGGACAGAAATTTGCCACTGGCACCCTCCGGTGACCATGAGCTTTTGATCTTAACTGTGAATTTCCAAAATTGGAAAAAATAAGATTCCAGGTTTCCCCAGATGGAAAACCTGAGACTAGCAATGTCGGCATACTGTTATCAAGCGTCCGATATCGAAGGGCATGGCTTCGACGGAACTTAGCCGAACCCTATAAGGGAGTACCCCTACAGGATTGTCCATCTCTAACCTATCGCGGCAGTCGCTACAACGCCCTGGGCTTAGTGATTCTCCAGCGTTCGATTCGCACAGTGCACCAGCCCCCGACAGTACTGTCGGAGGCTTTTTTCTTGAGAGATAATCCGCAATCCTGATGACCGGCACCCGATAGGGCATGGCTGCGACGGAGTTCAGCCGAACCGCACCAGGGAATGCCCCTAGAGGCGTGTCAGACTTTGGCCCCTGCGTGGGGTCTGACCTGTTTGTAATTGATGGCTGCACCGACCAGATAGCCTGCTGTACATAGCATGAGGCCATACACATTCACCCCCAGGTCGATGGCATATCTACCGGCTCCGATAACGACCCAGTCTGGAAAAATTTGAGTGCTAAGGGCACTTTCTAGCACCCGTAGAATGCCGAAGATGAGACCGGGCCAAAAGGCAAAGTGAAAGCTGAGACGCCCAGCACTGGGAATAAAGGACAATAAGAAAATGGGAGCCAAACCCATGACCATGGTGCCACTGATGGTGGTTGCCAGAATAATGGCTGGTCCAATCTGATCGCCTAGATAAATGCTTAGCAACGGTACATTGCCAAGGATTGCGATCGCAACAATCCACCAGCGGCCTATGGATCAATGGCACTGACATAAGTCTAATCAAGCAGCCAGCTTAGCTTTGAGAATATTACGAGGTTGTCGCATTCTGGGAAACGGTTTTGGCCTACGTTTGACGACTCTAGGTTCATGCCGATTAGGCCGTTGAGGCAACGGGTCAGAGGCAATATCTTGGAGCAAATGGTCGTAGAGTCGTTGCCGTGTCGCGTTCGATGTTGTTGCTAATAATGCAAGAATTTGCTGAAAGTGTTGCCGAGCCCCCTGTAGGGAGAGACGATTACGCTCATAGTGCAATAATGGAGAGGCCTGTTCCATCACACTACGCAGCACATTGTAGGCTAGCATGTGAGACCAAATTTCCTTACGGACCATGTCCGGTGTTTTGGCTGTGAGCCTCTCCATTTTGAGTGTCGTTTTGAGATGACGTAAATTGACTTCTGCCGCATGCCACCGCCATCCATAAAGACGGGTTAATTGACTAGCAGGATACTGTTTGGCATCCAATAGGGTGGTAACAATGATGATGAACTGGTCTCGAAACCCGTTACGAGATAGCTTCAGACGCACTTCTCTAACCGTCAATGTCTGGGAAATGGCTGCAAACTCATCTGTATTCATATGACCCGGTCGTCGCTTGGGTTTGTGCCAGACGACTTGGTGGTCGCCAGGACCATGCCTGAGACCTTTACGAAAATCAGTGTGCCGAGCATGATGTTTACGCAAGACCCCATCGGCCTCTTGCTGCTGAATCAGGGCTAAGTCAACATAGCTGCCAAAGGCTTGGTCTCCCATGGCCACATCATCGGGCGCTAAGTCCTGATACAACAAACGGCTCATGACGATTTCACTGGTTGTCTTCGGTGCAATACACCCTGACACCACTGCCCCGGTTAGTAAACAGAAAAACACCACCACCCGAGCCAGTGGAAAGCCACATCCGACCGCTTGATTACCATGTTGAGGATAGACCGCTTGATTGGCCTCACTATCGGCCATCAATACCGTCGTTCCATCAAAGACTCTCACCCGACGACCACACCAGTAATGCGCCTTGGGCACCGTCTGTTCCAACTGCTCGGTTGTTTCGGGGATAAGACGTTGGAGGAGTGATTCCGGCAACCGGTCGCGAGCTTTGCTGTAAGCTCCGGTATCCGATGACGGAGGGGTAACGCCTGCGGCGGTTAACCAGGTGGTGAAGCACTTGACGGTGTTGCGGAGGCTTTTATCGGCTGATAACGCTTGATATAGCATGCCCCATACCGTCACGATGGGGGTATACAAACGATTTCGGTAGGTGATCCCTTCTTCAGCCAGAAGCTCATCGAGTCTTGCTTCCGGTAGGATATCTTGCCACGGCGAACCGATACTTTTGAATAACTGGTGCTTGAGAATTTCGGCTGACTTCGGCATAGTAGAAAGTGATTTATTGTTGGCTTGCAGGGCCTTGATATATATTTATCAAGCCTTGCAGCCTTTTTCTACTTTGTGCACTTTTAAGTCAGTGCCATTGGCCTATGGATGCCTGACCCTCAGTGGGGTGATCTCGACGATTAGCCCAATCGCGGGCTCCCAGTTTGGCCACACTGGAAAATGTGGAATCCAGTGTAGAACCAGCACTGGTGAGCATAATGGCATTAAACACCAGCAACATTGGTAAACTAAACAAGACGGGCACTGCCAGTATCGGTGACCCTTCAACGGCAAAGGCACGGGCATAGAGTCCAACAAAACTGAAGAGAAAGATAAAGCCGCCGCTGATCAAACCCGCCAGTACAAATCCCTTAAACATAACTTTGGGAGACGTAATAAAGGCGCGGTCTGTCATGACCGGATCGTGGAAGGGATAGCTAAAGATTTGCACAAAGGCTAATCCGCAGAAGGTCAGTCCTGCGAGGGTGGTATCGCGATCCGCAGGGGGTAAGCCTTGACTTACCAGCCCTGGGCCTAACACAGCCAAAATAATAACGAGTAAAACAGCCGCCAGCAGCATCTGGGCACCATCGGTTAATAAACTGCTGCGCAACCCACCGAGAAGACTGTAATAGACTGTAAACGAGGTGACCAGTAGTGCTGCAAACCAATATCCACCGCTGCCTTCAGGACCAAAATATAGAGAAAACACTTTGGTGTTGGACCATACCTCATTGAGAAGACGTATGGCAATGGCTAACAAAAATAATCGAGAACACAGGGTGCCATACTTGCTCACTAAAAATTCGGAAATGGAGCGGTAGCCACCCCGCGTGCGAATCAGATAGAGCGTGACTGCGGCAGTCACAAAGCTCAGGTAGTAAATGGCATAGCCAATGCCACCAGTAATACCAAAGGCATTGCTTAAGCTCGCTGCATTATCAATGGATTTAGCAAAAATCCATGAGATCGTCGCACTAGACACCAGTAACCAGAGGCCAGGATCGTCACCCTGACGTGAATGTCCCTGAAAGAATTCAGAGACTGAGACTTTTCCAGGTGTTGTTGTTTTAACAATGCGATAGATAAACAAACCATACCCGGCTAATAAAGCCCAGGTGAGTGTTACGGTGGACATATTGTTGTTATGAGTTTTGAGTTGTTGTTGATGGTTAACAAAACAATGGGGTGATTAAGGAGCAAGCCATAAAAAATTCCAAAAATAAATGTTGAAGAGATGTTCCATGGAACGTCTGTACATCTAAAATTTGGAAGTTTAATTGCTTTTGTTTCCTACGTCATTACCCTTGGTCTTACGGCCTTTTCAGCTGCTGGTAAGATTTCAGCACAGGTGGTCCATATTCCTTGTTCTAAGGAGTCACTAAATTCTTGAGGTAATCTTTCTGAACGCATGGCTTGGGTGACTGTAAACCAAAACCCCTGGGGGTGGCTGAGCTGTCGAAAGATGGCAATGCGATCGCAAGTATCAGGAACGTGAACATGTTTAACAGATGCAACCATTGGCACAGATGCAGGGAATGAACAGCCAGTAAGACTCGATCTAACCACAAATTGCCTGAACCAACGCTGAGTTTTTAATTAGAAATGTGGCATAAAACGCCCTCAGTCTTTTATAGACTGCATAGAAAAGATCAAGGATTCTTGTTAATCATTAAAACAATAAAATATTGCGCATCCTGGCGATAATGTCATCTACCAACTCCAGGCAATTGGCGAGTTTTACAGATCAACTGATCTCTTCGATCAGTAACGATGGCCACAAAAACAACAACTTTTGTATCCCGAACTAGTGCCCGATGGCAGAAATTTGGCAGCGATTCCATCACCCCATCCCCTTGTCCCTTACCGGGCTTCGACTCCGCTCAGCCCTCGTCTACTCCGCTCAGCCCTCGTCTACTCCGCTCAGCCCTCGTCTACTCCGCTCAGCCCTCGTCTACTCCGCTCAGCCCTAGTTTACTCACCTCATTCCCCCATCATCTGGCAGTTAATATACTGGGGACAGATTGAAAGGACAGATTGACCTGATTGCTTTTGCCATGGGCCTATTTTATGGATAACCCAGCTCGTTATCAACGTTGGTGGCGCTATATCATCGGTTTTCTACTGGGGATATTGCTGGTGTTTGCCAGTGCCTACCCAGTAGCCGCACAGCCGCCGCCGCCGCAGCCCATTACCTGGCAGGACCTGCAACCTGCAACCACCACGTTGCAGAATCCCTATGGGCATTTATCTATCAACCAGGCCTATGAGTTATCGATGTTGGTACGTCTTCAACTCTGGTTGGATCAAAATGAAACCTACCCAGAGGAGTTGGAGACCGAGGAAGTACAGCGGCTGAGGCAAGGCCTTGAGGAACAAGGGTTAGACGTTGATAAACTCCTCACCCAGGTGGATCAGGCTCAAGCATACTGGCAAGAAAAGTCCCAATCTACCAATACTGTCTTAGAAGAGCAGTCAGTCAATCTGTCAGGCTATGTTTTACCGCTTACTTGGGACCAGGAGCAGCGGGTTACCCAGTTTCTGCTGGTTCCCTATGTGGGAGCTTGCATTCATGTACCCCCACCCCCACCCAATCAGATGGTCTATGTAAAACCTCCGGTTGCCATTGCGGCCCCTGGCTTGTTTGCACCTGTTTCAGTAACTGGCCAACTCCGACGACAACCCGCCAGCTATGACTTGTTTCGTGTCGATGGCTCGCGGGCAGTTGATGTCAGTTATGCCCTGACCCTCACAGACATCGCCTTGAATCAGACCGACTCTGTGAACCCTCAACTGCCTCAGGTGGTGATACCCGCTGGGCCGATTTGGAAAACATTGCCAGTCAGGGTGTCTGCTATTTTGACGCAAGCTATGGGCAATTTGCATAGCCAGCGTTCAACCGGAGTGTTTCTGTTGGGACTGCTGATGGCGTTTAGTTACGGTGTTCTGCATACCCTCGGTCCAGGCCATGGTAAAGCCGTGATTATTTCCTATTTTGTGGGTAAAGGCGGCAGCTTACGACGGGGCCTGACGATGGGTGTGCGCATTGCCGTGTTCCATGTGTTGTCGGCCATTATTGTGGTGGTGCTTACGGATACCATTGTGCGTCAGACAGGGGGCGGTACATCTGAGAACTATCAGATCGTGCAGTTAATTAGCTATGGCGCGATCGCAATAATTGGTGCCTGGCTGCTCTGGCAATCGTTGCCAGCTGCAAGGAATTCTCACCCAGTGACCCCTGAGGTTGTCTTATCGCCACCCCTGACTCACCAGGTTTTAGCAACGCAGCCGCCTCAGGCTCAACAAACGAAGGCAAGGCTGTGTAATTGTTTAACGTGCAATGATCGTGAAGGGGGCGGCTGGCTCTCCCTGGCGGTGGGTGCAGTTCCTTGTAGTGGAGCCCTGCTGGTGTTGCTCTACGGTCTGGCCAATAATCTATTGTGGCCCAGTGTCGCCATGGTGCTGGCGATTTCTGCGGGTATGGCCATCACCTTAGCCTGGATTGGCACTATGGCCATTATGGGACGACAATATGCCGATCGTCGTCTGGGAAAAAGACGACAACAGTTCACCCTGTGGCTCAGGGTGCTAGGCGCAAGCTGCGTGATGTTGCTGGGGCTAGGCTTATTGGGTATAACCCTTGCATCTAGTAGTGTATTAGCCGCACTCTAGTGAGCCCAGAACAGCTAGCTGTCTGGGCTCACTGAAGTTATATTACAGCTGCAAACCCTACATGGAGGTCTGTTGCTGTCCCCATAGACAGCGAGCACAGCTGCAAGTCAGTGCATCTGTAATCGGGTTGGAGTCTGCTTGTACTAAACTCGTTAACCCGTCCTCAACAGTGTGCTCTGTAGACTGGCTGGCTACGGCAGGCTGAGTCACTGATAGGGCTAAAGCTAAGGAACCTGAGCAGCCAAGTGCCGTTAGTATATTGCGCTGATTAAGCATAGGAATTGCGATCGCATCTATCTCCCACATCATATATAACCACCCAAATCCTGGCAATGCATAACAGTTCCTAATTTGCGAGCATACCCTTAGTACCGAATTTGTAACGTTACCCTGGCATTGACGGTTTGTTCTCCGCCTTCTACGGGGGTGCTACTACGGGCAGCGGCTTCATCAGCTAATCTTGCTTGAGCTGCATAGGGTATGGGTTTGGGAGGAACCGCATTATTAACCTGAATGCTGACAATCTCTCCGGCACTTAGATTAAGGCTCTCCAGTACTGCGTCTGCCTGAGCTTGGGCATCGGCTGCGGCCTCTTGCAGAGCGGTATCGCGGGCACTGTCGATGGCATTGTCTTCGGCAATAAAGCTAACGTTGTTGATCTGATTGGCTCCAGCGGAGATCACATCATCCAACAAGGTGCCAACTGCATCTGTTGGCATTTCAAAACTAACTGTATTAGAGCCGTTATATCCTGTAATCCGTGGGCGGTTGCTTTCATAGTCATACTGTGGATTTAGCCGGATACCGGTGGTCTGGAGTTGTTCAACATTGTTCGATTTTAATAGCTCAATCACGGCGGATGAGCGTTGGGCTATCTCTTGTTGCACGGCCTCTGCAGTGTTTCCTTGTGCTGTAACTCCAAGCTGGACCTGGGCTAGGGTGGCTGGAATGCTTTCATTACCTTCACCGGTAACGGTTAATACTCGCAACAAGGGTTCCTGCGCGTTAGCGGGGGAAATTGTTGCTGTATTGATCAAACCTATGGCCAGTGCTGTGGCTCCTAGTACTAAACCTGCTGATGGCAAAATCCATCGTTGTAATGTGATCATTGGTTCTATATCCCCTTTTCACGTTTGTGGAAGCACCTTTCTAATGTGTCATGGGAAAATGCTTTTGTTAGCTTTGTTACGGTTTCCGTAACCTAATGATCGATGGGGGTGGGATGGATGTCACGGGGGCAATGCCAACCACATGGATACATGATATGTGTGGATGCGATCGCGATTGATGGGTTGCGATTGTAAGATTATGCGTTATCATCCCCCATAGGGGATAAAATGCCCTAATTAAATTCTTCTTCCCGCTCAGCTGGGCGACGTCGCAGCTATGCCGCGTACTAAAAGATCAGGCACCAGCCTCAATCTCTCTGCTAAGACCTACTGGCCTAAAACGACTGAGGTGGTCAGTTTAGAGTTTGTCCTTAAGCCTGTGGCTAATAGCGATCTCTATGCTCAATATACCATTGGGCTCCATGCTTGGTTGCTTCACCAGATACAAGGTATTGACCCGGAGCTATCTGCCTATATGCATGATAGTGAATCAGAAAAACCTTTTAGCCTCACCGGATTAGACGGGCAGTTTATTTCCCAAAGTCAATCGCTGCAGTTACAAAAAAATAAACGCTATCGTTGGCGCGTTAGTTCTCTCTGTAAACCTGTCACTCAGGGAATCGTTACCTGGCTGCGACAATTGCCTAACGAGATTGTCCTAAAAAATTCACCCCTGATCATAGAATCGGTTAATTTGGCACAACCGCCCACCACCTATGCCAAACTTTTGCAGCAAGGGCAAATGGGAGAAGGTAGTGTTAGCCTTAGCTTCCATAGCCCTACCAGTTTTCGGCGTAAGGGCCATCATTTACCCTTACCCTGGCCTCCCAATGTATTCCATAGTTATCTACGTCGTTGGAATCATTTTGCTAAAAAGCCTGTTAATCAGGATGACTTTCTTGACTGGGTTGATACCTATGTGATTCTGACCCAACATCAGATAGCTACAAAAAAAGTAGCGGTCGGCAAACGGGGCTCTGTAACCGGGTTTACCGGTGCTGTGACCTATGCGCTTGACCGACGCGGTATCACTGAACGACCTTTTGTGGCTATGTTTTATGCCCTGACTCAGTTGGCTCCTTATTGTGGCACAGGTCATAAAACTACTTTTGGTTTAGGGGAAACTCAGTTGGGGTGGCATACGGCCCAGGTATCACCCCAGGTGCCGACTCAGCAGCGATTGCTGGCTGAACGTATGGACGAATTGACGGAGATATTTCTCTCTACTAAAAAACGTCAGGGTGGTCGTCGTGCTATTGATACGGCTGAGACGTGGGCGACGATTCTGGCGCGTCGGGAGATGGGGGATTCGTTGCAAGAGATTGCGGATGATATGGAGTTGGCTTATGAGACGGCGAAGACGTATTCGAAGTTGGCGAGGCGGGTGATGCGGGAGTTGGGGGAGTTGGAGTGATGGGTGGATGGGTGGGTTGATAGTGATTACACCCGGTGGTAACCCCGATCAGGAAGTCTATTTGTTTCAATCCCCGTGAGGGGAAGTGGTTGATTGTGACGTTCCCAGAACCAAAACGGATCAGTCTATATTTAGGTTTCAATCCCCGTGAGGGGAAGTGGTTGATTGTGACAGGTCTCTTGCGCCAGCTTAGCTTTCTCCTTATTGTTTCAATCCCCGTGAGGGGAAGTGGTTGATTGTGACTGCAGCGCTTAGAGCGAAACGGGTACGACATCCCGAGTTTCAATCCCCGTGAGGGGAAGTGGTTGATTGTGACGCAGTATTAGCTCCTGGATTCACCACTCAGGACCTGTTTCAATCCCCGTGAGGGGAAGTGGTTGATTGTGACCAGCGTTTCGTTCATCGCGAAGCCGGTGATCTCGCTGTTTCAATCCCCGTGAGGGGAAGTGGTTGATTGTGACGCTCTTTATAGCTTGATCTATAATCCGGAAACCAGTTTCAATCCCCGTGAGGGGAAGTGGTTGATTGTGACCTTACAGAAAGGTTTCAGTGAAGAATTAATCTCTCTAGTTTCAATCCCCGTGAGGGGAAGTGGTTGATTGTGACCCTACCCAAATAATGGCACCTCCTACTATCCGACTGTTTCAATCCCCGTGAGGGGAAGTGGTTGATTGTGACAACAACACAATAGGGGAGCCTTGCCATTTAAGCCGTGTTTCAATCCCCGTGAGGGGAAGTGGTTGATTGTGACTAAATCATGAAACATTTCGAAGGTGACAATTTCGACGTTTCAATCCCCGTGAGGGGAAGTGGTTGATTGTGACAGGCTATTGTTGTGGCTGAGAGAGCCCGAAGAGCAGGTTTCAATCCCCGTGAGGGGAAGTGGTTGATTGTGACCCACTACCCATGCTAGTTCTCAACTCCGAAGTAAAAGTTTCAATCCCCGTGAGGGGAAGTGGTTGATTGTGACGTTTTGACATTTTTGCCAGTTTAAAAGAGGTTAAGTTTCAATCCCCGTGAGGGGAAGTGGTTGATTGTGACGGGTACAGAAAACTTGCTGATAGCGTTTTTATTTGTTTCAATCCCCGTGAGGGGAAGTGGTTGATTGTGACAATCTGCCAGTCTGTCTCGATCGCGAGTTCGATCAGTTTCAATCCCCGTGAGGGGAAGTGGTTGATTGTGACGACCTGGAGGTTCTACACAAGCAAGAGTTAGACCATGTTTCAATCCCCGTGAGGGGAAGTGGTTGATTGTGACTCCATCTGTACCCCTGGGATGTTTACCCTCTTCAGTTTCAATCCCCGTGAGGGGAAGTGGTTGATTGTGACATCTACGGCTAGCCAGTGTGGCGGAAAACCAAATTGTTTCAATCCCCGTGAGGGGAAGTGGTTGATTGTGACGACCTGGAGCGATCGCGACGACTACTGGCTTAAGCGTTTCAATCCCCGTGAGGGGAAGTGGTTGATTGTGACGCCCTATTACGGAGATATCTGTAATCTCAGGGGAGTTTCAATCCCCGTGAGGGGAAGTGGTTGATTGTGACGCGTTGATACTTTATGGAAGTAGTCAAAATGATGTTGTTTCAATCCCCGTGAGGGGAAGTGGTTGATTGTGACAGAGTATCGAGCTGTCTTCAGCAGGGCAGTAATGCAAACTGTTTCAATCCCCGTGAGGGGAAGTGGTTGATTGTGACCAGATGGAATTCGCTTATAAGTTAATTTTATCCCAGTTTCAATCCCCGTGAGGGGAAGTGGTTGATTGTGACCGTTCCCCTGTGGCGAGTGTTTGAGGACCAATCTGTTTCAATCCCCGTGAGGGGAAGTGGTTGATTGTGACTGAGGCTTTTGAGAGCAGGTAACAGAGTATATCCGGTTTCAATCCCCGTGAGGGGAAGTGGTTGATTGTGACTCACTCGCCAGATACCGTCCCCAGGCGGATCACTTGTTTCAATCCCCGTGAGGGGAAGTGGTTGATTGTGACTTTCATTGCGGGTGGGGATACAATCATCCTTGATGTTTCAATCCCCGTGAGGGGAAGTGGTTGATTGTGACAGCAGCCCATTGAAACGTTGGCTGCATTTAGTTTTCAAGGTACATTTGCGCGAACCTACCCCATTATAGTTCTCAGCCAAGTAAATGTGCACTTCTTTAAATTACCTTAATCCTACAAAACATTGAATTGATAAGCCTTCCAGCGCTTGCGCGGATCCCATGGACGAGCAAAAAGCCGCTAATTGGCTCTGACAAAGCTTTTCACCCCCCTTTATTCAGCCTGCCACAGAACACAGCCCCATAGTCGCGCAACCTATGGCAGCACAAGACATGAATATGATAACCGTCTTAGATCAATAGGTAGGTAAAATTCAGATCTTGCACCAAGGTCGGTTGTGAAGCTCAAACCCACGTTGGGTTCAAAACCCAACGCTAATTGAGGGCTGTCCACTCAAGGGACAAGATTGGCTGGGCAGCCCTAGATATAGAGCTTCTAGGGATTCTTTAACCGCTTGAGCGGTTTTGAGCCAGTTAGCCTTGCGACTTTGAGTCCAAGGCGGGTTAATGCTTCCTTGCCAGGTGCAAGATCTCAGTAAAATAGATTACACCCATAGAGGCTGCGCAATACTGTTGCCGGTGATGGAGGCTATTTCACTGATAGACCAGCCTTGGTCGATTGCCTGAGAGATAAAACTGTGTCTTGTATTGTATGGCTGGCGATAGGGCACATTGGCAGCGGCCAGCGCTGGTGTCCAATGCCGCTTTCTAAGCCCATAAGGGAAAGTAGCAATGCCACCCTTTCTTACGTTGTTGAGGTTGACTGCACCTCCGGTAATTTTGCACCACAACGTCGACAGTAAACGGCGTCGCTTTCATGGCCTGACAAACCACAGTGTTCACACCTCATGGCATTGACGGTTTGAATCCGGTTAATGTTTTGAATCAACCTGCCAACCTGAGTCGGGATGAGAGTAATCCCTGTCAAAATCATCATGACTGTAAGGGTACGTCCAGCATCAGAGACGGGGGTAACATCGCCATAGCCCACCGTGGTCATGGTGACAACAGCAAAGTACATCGCATCCAAAAACGTGCCAAAGACGTTGGGTTTAACGGGATGCTCTACCTGATAAATAGCGCCCGAATAAATAAAAATAATGGAAACCAGGGTAAACACAATGCGGGCAATTATCAGTCCCTCACGCCCTAGCCAGCGTTCTTCTTCTAGAAATCGAGCCAGTTTGAGCACACGTAACCAGCGGATTAGCCGCAGCAAGCGCATGTCAAAAAAGCCAACTAATATTGGCAAAATTGCCACCAAATCCACAATCGCGTAGGGGTTAACGATATAGCGTAGCGGTCGCTCAGCCGCCCAGAGGCGAACACCGTATTCCACCACGAAAATAGCCAGAATGATCCAGTCAAGATGCGTTAAGGCCACACCCACAGTCGTGGGCAAGGGATAGGTTTCAACGATAAACAGTCCGGCTGAAATCAGGATTAGGGTTGCGATCGCAATATTCACCCCCAGCCCCAGTTTCGTCTCTGCCTCCTCCAGCTCAGATCTTATGCGTAGTTTCAGCGATTCGACTGGGCCTCCCATTGCAGATAAAAAACCTATCGATTAAAGAAAAGTCATTTTACAGTTTCATACGTCATGACTATAAACCCAAGCCTCATATCATGCAGTAGCAGAAGAACTTTAGTAGATAAACGGTGACACCACTTAAGAGATTTCTTTTAAGAGATTCCTTGAAGGACCCAGGAAAACCTTGTCTACGAGATACAGTCGCCCAATAGTTTTGCAGTGAAATCAAATACTTACTTTGGTATTTTTCTGTCAATGCTATAGGTTAGGGTAATTCGTTGAAGTACAAATAACCTGCCATGGCTGACAAGCTATTCACGGTGGGCGATCGCGTCACGGTCACCACCCCACCTCCCTATCTCAAAACCGCTGCCTCCATGCCCATGTTGCGCCCCCCCGATCTAGTCAATCTGGGTGAAGAAGGCATTGTCCTTGAACAAAAACTGGGCGGTTATTGGGCCGTTAAATTTGAGAGAGGCTCTTTTCTAATTGATGGCCGCTACATCGACCGTGTGACTACCTAAACAAACTAAACAAAACTACACGACGCATGCGAAGTGGCCATTGTCCATCAAAAACGAATTCCACAGACCCGCAAACCCAAGTAGCCATTAGGCTGAGCCCAATTGACCCAAGACCAATCCACAGGTTTTGAAATTTTCTACTCGAACTTGGAAAACATCTGTTATATTAAATAACTGTGTTCGAGATAATTTTCTCAACGCGGGTTGCTAGCTCAGCGGTAGAGCACTCGGCTTTTAACCGATTGGTCCTGGGTTCGAATCCCAGGCGACCCATATTGTAAAGCTCGTTTTAAACTTGTTTTGATTGGAATTAATTTGATTAGGCCTAAAGGGCCTGATGGGAAGGTTTCTAGATTTTTATTGACAAAGGAATTGTCAAAGTTACCGATTCCACAGAGCCATTATTATGGATGCTGCTATCCTTAATGAAATACTCAGGTTTCAGAAACAACTCGTCATAAGTTCGGGGTTGTGACCTAATATTGATGAGTAGGGATACCTATTCGACCCTTTAATTGAAGCTGCCAAAACGGCGAAAAGTACTAGGAGGATTATATGGCGCTTGTACCTATGCGGCTCTTGCTGGATCACGCCGCTGAGAACGGCTACGGCATTCCCGCTTACAACGTAAACAACATGGAGCAGATCCTGGCAATTATGCAGGCTGCTGATGAGACTGATAGTCCTGTGATTTTGCAGGCTTCCCGCGGTGCCCGTAAGTACGCTGGTGAGAACTTCTTGCGCCATCTTGTTTTGGCGGCTATCGAGACGTATCCTCACATTCCTGTGGTTATGCACCAAGACCACGGTAATAGCCCTGCAACTTGCTACTCTGCAATCCGCAATGGCTTTACTAGTGTGATGATGGACGGCTCCCTTGAAGCTGATGCCAAGACTCCCGCTAGCTTTGAGTACAACGTTAGCGTAACTGCTGAAGTGGTTAAGGTTGCTCATTCCATTGGTGCCAGTGTTGAAGGAGAACTAGGCTGCCTGGGCTCCTTGGAAACTGGTCAAGGTGAAGCTGAAGATGGTCACGGGTTCGAAGGTACTCTTAGCCATGACCAGCTCCTGACTGACCCCGACGAAGCTGTACAGTTTGTCGAAGCGACTCAGGTTGATGCCCTGGCTGTTGCCATTGGTACTAGCCACGGTGCTTACAAGTTCACTCGTAAGCCCACTGGCGAAATCCTAGCCATCAGTCGCATTGAAGAAATTCATAAGCGTCTGCCCAACACTCACCTGGTAATGCATGGTTCTTCCTCCGTTCCCCAGAAGTGGTTGGACATGATTAACGCTCATGGCGGTAACATTCCTGAAACTTACGGCGTACCTGTTGAAGAAATCCAGAAGGGTATCAAGAGCGGTGTTCGCAAGGTGAACATTGATACTGACAACCGTCTGGCTATCACAGCTGCTATCCGCGAAGCTGCGATGAAGGATCCTGCCAATTTTGATCCTCGCCACTTCCTCAAGCCTTCCATTAAGTACATGAAGCAAGTGTGCTCTGATCGCTACACTGCATTCGGTACTGCTGGTAATGCTTCTAAGATCAAGCAGGCTGGTGTTGAAATCTTCGCTGCTAAGTACGAAGCGGGTGAACTTAACGCTAAGGTTGCTGTTGCTGTTTAAGTTTCAGCACGCTTTAGTTTAACTGAAGTCGTTAACAAAGCTAAGTAAAAGGGGGATGGCTGTGGCCATCCCCCTTTTTTATTGGCTGAGAAAGGTTAGCGGTTAACCCACCCCCGAGCCCCTTGTCTGTTTAGAGAAGGAAGCGGAATGAACTCGGTTGGTGTTTCAAACTTGGACCAGTGCCGGAAAAACATCAAGCCTTCTTTGCTACCCAGTACTTACTCATAAAGTGGTTGGACATCTCTACACTTTGGAATCCCGCAGACTCCAGACGAGCCTCAATATTATCCGTGCTGTACTGACGGTAGTAGGGCTCGTGGAAAATAGTAGGGAAGTTTTCCATCATAGGTGCAAACTCAGGGGCATCGAGTTTTTGGATCGAGTCGCAAATGACAAACACCCCGCCAGGCTTAGTGACGCGGTAGCACTCATTAATCACGGTCTGGCGCACCTCGGTAGGCAATTCATGGAATAGGAAGACGCTGACCGTGGCCTCAAAGTAATTGTCCAGATAAGGCAGCGCTTCAGCATTCGCCTGAATGAGTTGAGGCAGCGTGCCTGGCTCCTTACTCAGCAGCTCATTAGCTTTACGTAAATAAGTAGGAGATAAATCCACACCATAGAGTGATGTTTGGGGTAGAGTATCCCGAATCATCTTGAGGGTACGCCCGGTACCGCAGGCAACATCCAATACTTTTGGATTACCCGCCAAGTTATCGATATGACGCTTCAACGGAGCCAGGATGCGACGACGCATTGGATCTGCCGAGCCGTTGAACAAGAGCTCTACCTGGAGGTCATACAAATTAGCCGACATCTCACTCAGGTAACCATCGGTTTGATGGTGAAAATTTTGCACATAGTAGCTGGGATAGCCTTCAGTGCTAATCTCGGAGTCAAATTCTTGATACTGCTTATTTTTTGAACGGTCCCATGCACTGGGCGTATCCAAAACCACCATGGGGTAATACTTAAAAAAGTCATCCCAGGGATTATCAAACAGCAAACTTTTGGGATATACCCCAGATTCTGCATCCTGCCAATCAACTTCAGTCAGGTCATCTAGTCGCCGCTTTAGAAGCGCCAATGTAGATGCGGGAAGTTCAGATTTGCTAGTCGGTTCCACTGGAGAAACTACATCGCGTAGACGATTGAGCACAGTTTTGTGGGTGTAACCAAAGGCTTGTTTACCCTGCTGAAAGGTTTGGTAAACGAATTTCGTTAATGTATCTGGCATAATTCTGATCGAACAACAGGGGAAAAGGTGCTTAAGTGATGGGCCAGAAAACTCAAATGAGATAGCGTGCTGTAAATGATTAGTAGGGATGGTTCCCTAAACTAGTCACCAACCTGCCATCCCACAAGCTCCGATAGTTTATTGTAGAAAGCCTTACAAATAAAGGTATACGGAACCTTATTCAATTTAGAACTGGCCACAAAATATTGGTATATTAATCATTGTAAAAGTTTATGAGAACGTAGGCAGCGCGAAAAGAAGATTTGCGTTGTCATGACTGCCAGTAAGCTGCGTTAGTATGGATGGGTTCTAAAAAACCGACCCTAGAGGACTCCTTAATGAAGCGTCTGGCAATCGATACCACTCAGATGATGCGCCGTACTGAAGACCTAATTAGTGCAGCATCAAACCGCTATCGCATCACTGTTCAAGTGGCCAATCGCGCCCAGCGTCGTCGTTTCGAAGAGTTTGACAACATCGATGAGTCCCGCATGAAGCCTGTGCTGCGCGCTATCGTTGAAATGTCAGATGAGCTGACTCAGCCCGAGATTATTGGCGAATAAAGCACCGAAGAAACTGGTTTACTACACCGATAAACCAGTTTTCTTCGGTATATACCACTAGAACTACCAGATATCTTTCTTTTATTGATTACTAATCGCACTAATGCTCAGCGGTATGGGTAAGCAGCTCAAATTTTTATTCCTGGCCACTTTAGCCACCCTAATGGTTTTAGCTGGCAGCATTTTACAGGTGGGTGAGCCTCTGATGGCGGCTCAGGCTCCACAGGCTAACTGCCAAGTCGCCGCTTGCGCGACCACTAAGCTAGCAGATCAGCTTTACGGTAAATATCCTGATATTCCCCGAGCAACGGCGGAGAACACCACGCTATTAAGTCGCTTTATTGACTACCATCTCGATACTCAAGCTCGACCAGCTCAGTATCACCTTGATTGGGAGTTATCCATGGCTGACTATCTTGATGCCCCTTATCATAGCGGTGGCTCTAAGGTATCTGTCGTTATGAGTGCTGACAAGCAGGCGATGCAGACCCTAAGTCGTCAGCAACGACATGAGCTTGTCCGTAGTTTGGAGCAGCTTTTCAATCAGTAATGGCTGCATTGCTCAGAGAAGGTAAGGGTTGGCGATTAGGTTGGGATGACGATCGCGCTAATTTTAAGGCCTTGGTTGGCGGCGAGCATTGGGCCATGGAGCTGACTCAGTCTGAGTTCGAATCCCTGCGTCGTATAGCCCAACAGTTAGCAGCCACGATGACGTCTATGGCCACCGAGCTGATGCCTGATGAGCACATAACCTGTGAACAAGAAACCCCTCAGCTTTGGATGGAAGCCGAGGGGTTTCATCATACCTATGGCTTGCGCTTTATATTACTCAATGGGCGTGGTGGAGAAGGGGCATGGCCCCCTAACATTGTTCCAGAGGTTTTAGCCGAATTAGACCGTATCAACGTATTTTGATATGGACATTAACCGATTGCTTTACACTGGGCAAATGTATGGTGAATCTCTGCAACATTGAAAGTTTTCATTGGGATTAACCGGGCATGATGCTCTAGTGATCAGGGTGTAAAAACGATATGAAAAAACTAAAGGTCGTTAGCGATACTCAATTCAAACTTCGTCCTGGTCTATCTAGCGATCTGGCAAGGCAGGAGAAAGTATTCGTTGCCAATGGCACAGAGTTTGATCTGACTAAGCTAGACGTTACGCGAGATGGTCACTATAAGGTGACTCTGGTCGAACCCTTGGGGCCAGCGAGTAAAAAAGACTGGTATGTGTATAAACCTGATGCCCGGGTTTATGACACTAATGTCAAGCTCACGGTGACGAGCGACACCTTGTTTAAGCAGCGTCCTGTATTGTCAAATCAGCTGAGCGATCGCGAAAAGATTTTTGTTCCTAATGGCACAGAGTATTACCTACAGTCCCATTTACCAGCGGAAGGGCAGCACATTAGAGTTGCGATCGCAAATGCATTCCTGGGTCCCGAAAATCGGACAACGTGGTATGTCTACAAACCAGATGTGCGCATTGTGGGCGACACCATTACCTTAACGGTCACTAGTGATACCCTGTTTAAAACATCGCCCCAGATGTCGTCTAAGCTCAGCAACCAGGACAAAGTATTTGTTAAAAACACAACTGAATTAGAGCTCATCAGTCATGAGCTAGCCCCATCGAACCATGTCAAAGTTGAGCTGGCAAAACCCAGTTTTAACAATCGCCCTGAACTAATTTGGTACGCCTATAAACCCGACATTGAAATTGAGGGCAACGAAAAAGATAACCAGCCCAAAAATGAAACACCACGGCCAAAGCCCAGTGGTCCCTACATTAAACTGCCAGGGTTTCAAGGCAACTTCTATTTGTCAAACCCAATTATTCCCAACGGCCACTTCACCTGGGGAGAAGCCACCCACGGCGGCAGTCGTATTCCAGTCAATCGCAATGTGGTGTACGGCATTATTCGCATTGCCCGTGTGATGGAAGAAGTACGCGATCGCTTGGGAGGGCGTCCCATTACCATCAACTCCTGGTACCGCGATCCAGTCACTAATCGTCGTGTGGGCGGCGCTAGCCGATCACGACATCTATCCGGTGATGCAGTTGATTTTGTGGCCTCCGGTATTCATCCTTATGATGTTTACGATCGACTTAACCGTTGGTGGGGATCTAAAGGTGGTTTAGCCAGCGCTACCGTGTTTACCCACATTGATGCTCGGGGTTACTATGCCCGCTGGAGCTATGGATTTTAGTGGGTGTTGGCTCAAACAGAGCTTAACCCCACACCAGAAAAGCCGCCTTTATTAAGTGTCCCAGTACACCATATTTGGTGTACCTATAACCTGACCGTATGCTATGCTAGTCAAGCGTTAAAAACGCATCGGGGCGTAGCGCAGCTTGGTAGCGCACTACTTTGGGGTAGTAGGGGTCGTGGGTTCAAATCCCGCCGCTCCGATTGATGAAAACCGCTGATATCAGCGGTTTTTGTGTTTTTAAAGCCAGGGTTCGTCAAGTATCAATTGGTCGACGGTGACGCCTGAAAGCGGCATTGTCACGTCACAATACGACATAAACTGGTCGATAGTTGGTCGACGAAAACTGGTGACTGAGCCGAAGAAAAAGAAAGCCCGTAAGGGGCAAATTGCACTACATGTAGATAAAGGGTGGCTTCGATTGCGGTGGAACCACCAGGGAAAGCGTTACACCATGGCGGTAGGCTTACTCGATACACCAGCAAACCGCAGCTTGGCAGAGGCTAAAGGGGCCATCATTAGAGCAGACATCCTGTCTGGTCAATTTGATAAATCTTTGGTCAAGTACAGATATGAGTCGGTCGATAGCCTGACAGTCGTGGAGCTCTATCAGAAGTTCGTTGACTGGAAACGTCGACAGGTGACAAAACGTTCACTAGATAAATATCTTGGGTTGCGATCTCACCTCGAAACCTTCTTTGGCAGCCGCCAGGCGGATCGGGTTACTGAAGACCATGCTCTAGACTATCGTGACTGGTTGCTCAAACGACTTTCACCACTGACAGCCCGCCAGCGTATCGGGATGGTGCGCAGCTGCTGGACGTGGGCCATTGGCAAGAAGCTGATAACCGATAATCCATGGGCAAACGTGCGGGTAAAATCGCCACCGAAACAGCGGCCCAGGCCGTTTACTCAGGATGAATACCAGCGGATTCTTAAGGCATTTGCCGAGCATCACCCCCATTACCTAGACTTCGTGAAATTCCTCATGGGTATCGGCTGTAGACCTGGCGAAGCAGCGGGTCTACGATGGGGGCATCTGTCTGATGGATGCGATCGCATCTGGATTGGTGAAAGTTGGGGCCGTGGCGAACGAAAGCCCACCAAAACTAACCGCGACCGGGCATTTAAACTATCGTCTGACCTTGTAGCTATGCTGCGACAAAGACAACCTACCAAGGTCCGACCTGATGATTTAGTGTTTACCAGTGCCGAGGGTAGCCCCATAGATGATCACAATTTTCGGCGGCGGCATTGGACACCTGCCCTAGATATAGCATCGGTACCTTACCGAAAACCCTACAATACTCGTCATTCATTCATTTCCCAGGCACTAGATCAGGGGTGGTCTGTAAGTGAAATAGCTTCCATTACTGGCAACAGTGAAGAGACTATTTTGAGGCACTATACGGGAAGTGTGAGAGGTGAAGCGGAGCTTAAGTCTGTTTGGAATGGTTAGCCAGTGCTCCAGCCATAGCATTGTGACAGTTGCAGGGATCGATCGCTACCTTGTCGAGCAGCTGGGGCTAGGTGCAGCTGCCGACCGCCAAACGCTAAAAGCATTGAAAAATATAGATTCTTTTAGAGCCAATGCTGTGCTGGAAATCATGAAGCTAACTTACTAACCTTGTGACAGTTAAAGTGGAATCTCGTCATAGTCAACCAGCTCCGCTTCTTCTACTTGCTCTACTTGTTCAGGGCTTGGTTCCAGCAA
Source organism: Leptolyngbya sp. PCC 7375 (assembly GCF_000316115.1). Lineage (GTDB taxonomy): Bacteria > Cyanobacteriota > Cyanobacteriia > Phormidesmidales > Phormidesmidaceae > Leptothoe. The sequence goes on along the minus strand of NZ_JH993797.1, from coordinate 3,111,781 downwards.
ATTTTCAAATACAGGCATGTCAACAGCTTCGGCATTTATGCCTTGAGTCCTCAAAAACTCTGCCATGTTGTTCCATTGCTCAGTCTTCGCCGCAATCTTGGCTTTCAAATCTGCCAATCTAGATGAGGCCTTCCAAATCTGTTCATTTACTTTAGTCGCGTTAGGACTGGCCATTTCTAAAGTCCGCTGACGCAACAATCCAACTGCATCATCAAAAGACTCATCATCATCAAGAGTAGCAATTAGCCTAATTTTTTCGTTCTCATAAGAGCCAAGGTTAAAACAGGCTTCATATTCGACAGCTTTAATTTTCATGACTTCCTTTAAAGTAATTGAAAGCCGCCATTAGCTCAGCGGCGGGAGGCGGGGCCATCTGTTTTGTTCCCTATCAGGTTTTCACCCTAGTGGGTCAAGGTTATCCCTGCATTCACGGCGGAAGACCATCTCGCCGGTGGCTCTGTTTGTCTGCGTTGAGCGCAACTAGTCAACGTAGTTACGCCGGTTTCATTCACAGCCCCCAACGAAGGAATGGGGCGTTGACCTGTGTGACAGTTGGCTATTTTAGGCCCGATTTAGTCCACCATACATATCCATCGATTGCATTCAACGTTTGAAGATTATCTAGTCTCGACAAAACAGGCATAGGAGTCTTGAGATTAAGCTTTGTCATTAACTGACCTACAGTCACCACAGAATGAACTGTATTCTGTTGGAGATGCAACATAGCCTCGTATAACTCTCTCTGACCAGACGACAAAGTCCCTTCATAATCAGGTTCAACAACAATGCAATAAACATCTTTACGGGCTTGTTGTTTCTCTTCGTCAGATGCGTTGAAAACCAATTGACATGCACAATCTCTTTCAATGTCTAGTAAGTCTTCTGGATAGCCGACCCATCCAGAATCTTGTTCCAGAAAAAGTTGAAGATTTTCAATGTGGTTGATGCGTGTAATTTCCATAGCCCAGACTCAAATAGTACTCGTGAACTATTTTACTTCACGTATCTATTGCCACCACCTATATTTTTTAGGAACTTTAGATGAATTGTAGTCAGTGACCTCATAATCCCAATAATCATGGTCACGAGTTCTATCATCTTCATAATCAAAAGTGCTCTCATCATCTTCGTCTTCATCAACAATACGAGCTGCTTTAAACCTATATTGCTGATGGTCTCTAGATTCGTACTCTTGCTGAGCTTTTTTAGGTTGGTAGTAAAGTTCTTCATCTTTATCCACCTCTGCACCAGCTCCTATCAATGAGCTGCCCGTTTGAAGTAAATCGTGAGTCGGAACATGCATTACCCAATGATCACCTTCATCATTACTAATTTCCATAATTGCCTCATCATCATCTGGAACATAGCCAAGCAGATGGCGAACCCTATCCAAAGCAGATTTTTTGTTTTTCATTATGCGGCATCCTCCCAGTCATTCCATTCGTCTTGATATCCTTGGGCTCCCTGAAAACTCTCTTCTGAATAATCAAAGTCTTGCCACTCATGGCGATAGTCTTCAACTACCCTTGAGCCGATCATCGTTCTTGGCAGCCTTTGTCTGTCATCGGGATAACGATCATAGTCATCTACGTAAGCGTCAGAATTGCTGGCAACGGCCAACAAGCCAATTACTGCTATTAACAACAAAAGTGGTTGAACCATTTCAGTCTTCCTCGTAGTAGTAATGTGGGGGTGGCATGGGTGGGCGACGTTTAGATGGTCTACGCCCCTTAGGTTTTGGCTTTGAAAGAACAGCTTTTGAAAAGAAGATAAACACAAGGCCAAAAACAATTACTGCAAGCACCATAGTTCAGCCTTCCATCCGCTTTTTGCGTAGTAGGTTTACGGTGTCAATCTCTGCCTGAGTTTCTACTTTGAACCTGGCAATGCCACGATGAGCACCTGAAGCGCGAAACGTGGCCAGCTCTGCCTCTGAGAAATTGGCCTCAGCCTGTTGAATGCCTGAGATAAAACCTTCTAACTGCTCAAGTTCGGCTTGAATAGCTAACTCTGCTGATGTGTTTTGAGTGTTGATAGTGGCCAGCGTTCCTCCAACACTTTCGGGCATTAGTTCGCCTTCAATCACACCAGCGGACTCCCATTCTTGGGAATAACGATGTTTGGCATCGACTACCCAGGCTGAGCGCTCTGATGGGTCTATCTCCTTGAGTTCTCGAAACAATGTTCTTGCAAACTCGGTATAGCCGTTATCGGTCTTGAGCAGCTGCTCAGGAGCAACCTTGACCAGCCATGGAAACCATCGAGTTCTTAGAGTAGGGCTAGCAATGTCTAGTTCTTCCGAAAGCTGTTTAGCGGTATACTGTGCGCCTGTGCTCGGAACTGTGCTACTGGTGTGCGGAGAGTGCACCTCTGAGATGTGCGTATATTGTTCTGCCATTGTGCTAAACCTTGTAAGTCAATGCTTTTAGATGTGCTTTTAGATGTTCGCTATCTGTGCTGATGGTGTGCGCTTTAGGGGTAGTCAGGCAGCATCGGCTCATTCATATAGAGCTGTTCGTCTAACAATCCCGATTCCTCTGGAGTGAGAGATTGTGAAAACAACCATTGATCTAACGCACCTTTTGCTGATTGGGCAGACTCAATTATGTCTAGGTCTCCATCAGAGGCGGCTATATACGCCATTTTCTCCCGCATGAAATAAGCCACCTCAACAGAGTTGTTGTAAGTGGAAATTTCATAGGTGCTGCTGTCTAGCTGTCTAAGAGCACGAGAAAGAGCTGGATTACTGGCTTGAGTAACGCTCTGAAAAAGGTTTTCATCGATTGATTGAGACATTTTTCATATTGTTTTTTGACACTACAAACTGTGGCCACGTATGCGGCCTACCTCACGAAAAACTGAGGAGTTAGATCACACAGACAAATACATTAATCGGTCATAATCGATCAGTCCTTTTTGAATACATCGCGGTATTGAATTGGACAATTTGCGGCGTGGCTCCACCCACGCCGCAGTCAATTTATCAAGATTCAGAAACTGGTTCGAAAATCTCGACTTTCCCTCTTTTGAACGGAACGTTTATAGATACCTAAGGCATTGGCTAAATCCTCCTGCCGCAATTTTGGAGGGATAGACGCCTGCAGTTTGGATCTACCCGTACCGCAGGTGTCTCCATGACTAAATGACTAGTGGAGAAATGGTAAATCTCCATTTTGAGTATCATCTGGCAAGGCATGAATATCCACACCAAAATGCTCCTTCAACATCAAGTCAAGTTTTTTCATCTCAGGAACAGTAAACGTAATCTCACTACCGCTCTCACTACGTGAAATCTTTTTGTAAGAACAGCCGATAAGCCTGGCAAACCGCTCTTGAGAAAGGCCCAGAGCCTCTCTTAATCGCTTCATAACTGGTCCTGTGAGTTGCTTCTTTGAACCATTCGGATCTAACATAACCCATATTAGACGAATCGTCATCTCGATTCATCTAGGTAGACGACATGCAAAGGGGTTCTTGTTTGGCGACGATCACCCCTTTGCTTATTCTATTTTCCCGCGTCAGACGCATCGTCTGACACCCCAAACGCATGAACTACCCTACGATGCTCTGTTCATTTTTCAAAATAAATTGAAATTTAACTCACATGCGCATTAACCTCCTAAACGATCCACCTCCGAGCGCTCCAATTGCTCGGCGGTTATGTGGAATCTTTAGTTACAAATGGCGAACGATCCAACGTACCGAAGACACTGAATGGATTACTCATTCATTCCCAATGCGCCCGCGTGCTCTGTGGTCAAGATGGCAGGACGCGGGCGTTCTTGTCGGTGTCCGATTTGGCAATCAAACCCGCTACGCAATGATTGATATTGACGCCGGTGGCGATTACCACAATGCCGACAGCCTGGATAAAATCCGTGAAGCCCTAGAAACCATAGGCATCGTACGTACTATCCTCACCCGATCATCCTGGTCGGGAGGCTGGCATCTCTACTGTCCATTGCCAGCGCTGGTGAGCACGTTCAACCTGGCATGCACTTTAAAACATGCATTGGAAGCTCAAGGCATCAAGGTAAAGCCTGGTCACTGTGAAACCTTTCCTAATATCAAACCCTATGCCCGTAAGTGGGAGATCACCGAGTACAACGGCCACCGGTTACCACTGCAACCTGGTTCGGGAAGTTGCTTAATGGATCACAATCTTGCTCCCACTGCTGGAGGCCTGGAACGGTTTTTCTGGCAGTGGGATTTTTGTATGCAAGCCCAGGATCTGTCCTTGTTTCAATCAGCATTGGAGCAAGGCCGTGAACTGCAACGTAAACGACGGCGATCGGTAGCAGGGAAAGTTGAGGTATGGGTTGATGATTTACGCCGCGAAATCGACCTTGGTTGGACAGGCCAGGGGCAAACAAACGGCATCCTTAAAGCGATCGCATGCTATGGACGGGTATTTGAGGGCCTGGCAGACGATGAACTGTGGACCTATGTAGAGCAAATGGCGGTGACTCGTGATGGATATCACGAGTGGTGCAGACACCAGGGTGCGATCGCAAAAAAAAGCCGAGCCTGGGCGAGGTGGGCCACACGCTTCTGGTGGCCCATTGGATCTCAACCCACGACTACAGCTGTGAGCACTATTCAAAACCTAAACGACGAGCGCCAGCTCGACGCTAGGAAGCGGATATCTCAAGCCATCACTTACTTGGCCAAAAGAGGAGATCTCTTAGACGCGGTTACGGCAAGGATGACTCAATTATGCAGTTTGGCAAGGTGCTCAGCCCAAACCCTTTACAAAAACCTAGCCCTTTGGCATCCCGAACATTGGTGTGTAATGCCAGACCCTGAAAGCGATCAAACGCGATCTCAGGCAAGTAACGAATCGTTAAGTGATTCTGCAAAACCATTGATATCAGAGGGATTACACACCTTAGGGGGGTTACTGAGGTGTGTACCGCTGACGGACGCCCCAAAAAATCTTTACCCCAGGGGAGAAGGAGGGGGTTCAGGGGGAGGAGAGGGGTTTTCCACAGGCTTGCAGGGGGGCTGAACTGTGGAAAACCTCAAGATTGACTTAGCTCTTAGGGAGTCTCCTGTCGACTTCTCAGACCAGATAGCGAAGGTAGAGGTTTTGATGACTATCGCTGGGCTGTCGTGGCGGTCCCCGTTGATTCACCAATGGCTAAATCAATGGCTGGATCGCCCTACGAAAGAATGGTGCAGCTTGGATGACATGGAGCTGCTGGAAGAAAGGCTATGTATTGAGCTGGTAGATGGAGGATGGGTGCGTGCTTAAGCTATTGGATGCATTAACCCGAATTGCGATCGCCTTGGAGCGCCAGGCCGAAGCTCAAGAACGGATAGCCACCACCATGGAAGAGACAGAACTGCCCGAAACCATCGACAAATCACAGGCGGCGAAATTGTTATGCGTGTCCCCCAGAACAATCGAGCGATATCACGAGCAATGGACAGAGGGGGCTCACTATTTCAGAGAGGGTTCACGCATCACTTACAATCGCCCATTGTTGCAGGACTGGCAGGCAAACCGACACAACCAGATAGCCCACCGGCGAGCCATTCAACAATGGCAAAAGTCATTACTCAGTCACAAAAAGCGGGCATGATTACTATTTCCTAACTGTTTAGTTTAAGTAACATGAGTTCTGGCCATTTAATAAGTGTGCTGAGTACAATGTACTAGTACAAAGCTATTATCAAGTATTATGGCTATCCCCATTTCAAGAGCCGAGATACCGGATACTGCATTAACTGACCTAGAAACGTTAGCGGTCTGGGCCTGTTCCACACTAGAGTTTATGGCCAATGGTCGTAGATATCAGGAAGCCGAAGGATTAAATGTCTTCCAATATGACAAGTCCTTATTTCGTTCTTATACAGAGCAAAATATTGCTAGTTTCAGAATTAACGTTGCACTACAGCCTAATTTTACGTCTACAGAATACCCATCTTTGTGGGCAGCAGTACAACCAGAGTTAGACGGTACTATTCCAGCTTCCTACTTACAGGTTTAGTAAGCTAGCCTAATAATTTAAGCACTCAATTAAATGACTTATTTGGTGCAAACACAAACTAAGTAAGGGGTATCTACATCAAATAGATTATTACAAGGGAAGCTGTTAGTAATTAAACTAATGGCTTCTTTTTTTGAGTTGTCCTTTTGTGCCTTATGTCAACTAGCAATATACCCAAAGGAACATCTTTAAATATTGGACAAGGGTCTACTGTTTTAACCAACGGAAACAGTAACGTACTCAGATATGGTAATGGTGCGAGTCCCGGAACAACGTTTTCTAGTAATTCCAGCTTTAGTAATCAGGTAAACAGTCGATTTACGTTAGAACGTTCTTTTTATGGCAGTAGAGGAACCGGGGGGATGCATTTCCCTGATATGCAAAGCGGCAATGCTAGAAGTGCCAGAGTAAGCGCTAGAAATCAAGCAAGTAATAGACTGAATCAATTAAATACTAATGCCAATTACAGAGGACCTGAAACGGTTGGAGAAACCGCTAGAAGAAATGCATCATTAAACAATAGTTCCTATACCCGGGGTACTGCTAGAGGGACAACAGCCTCAGGTAGAAATATTAGTCGTTTTGGTACTGCTAGAACTAACGTTTCAAGAAATGCAGGTACCGCTATTACAGGAAGTGCTAGAACTCAATCAGCAATTCAAGCCTTTAATGCGGCTAAAGCTAGAGGAGTCGGAAATCAACTATTACCTAATACTAAAGGAACAACCGGTATTAAACCTGGTGTTCGAACGAGTTTAACGGCTGCTGGTGGAGCATTAGGGGCAGGTGCTGTACCCGCTGGAGCACTAGGATTAACGCCTGTTGCTAGTGTAGGTGCTGGTCCACTGATTGGTTTAGGCAGTGCATCGTTAGGGTTAGGCTTATTAGTTGGAAATTCTATTTATGAAGGTTTGGGACGTCCTTTTGGTCCTTCATTAGGTGATTATATCGGTCAAGCTTTAAGCGACAATGCAGGTAAAGCAGTCCCTAGTAATGTGGGTGTTCCTGTTGACTTTCCGGAAATACCAGGTGGTCAAGAACCAGGCAGAATGTACGATGTTTCTTTCTATTCAGAGATTCTTCTAGACGGTGAACTTAGATTTAGTCGGACTGTCTCCAGTCGTTTAAGAGGGCCACTCATTAGTTTTTACAAACAAATGGTGGCAACGTCTAATAACTCTTCTGATCCAATCGATACAAGAAGGCAATTAATTAGAATCGGTCTGGAAGGAACCAATATTAGAGGGGAACATACTGGCGGTTCAACAGCTGAATTTGCAGCCGGATGTAGCTTACCTCAAGCTGGATGCCCAGGCGTTGGCTCTCAATACACCGCAACTATCAGTGATATTCAAATAACCCCAGCGGATGGTTTACCAGATACTGGGGGTACAGTACCTGCCCAAACAGTCAGACCACCGATTACTGCAAGATCTTCCCCATTGCCTTTACCAACAGCTACACCAACTAGTTCGCCAACCTCTACAGCTCAACCTAATACTCCTTTTGAGCCCTATATCCCAGCTTTACCTGATTTGCCACTAGGTGTCCCTCAATTACCCAGTGGGGAGCCTGATTTTATTGATAACCCAGCTTTACCTGAAATAGCCCAACCAGCGCAAACACCAGAAGTTAACCCAACGACTCCTACTCCTACACGTAGATTTGCGCCCGCTAGGAATATACCGGGTAATCCGTCTAAAGTTAGCCCATCAGAACTAGACGCTGTAGCACCCAATGAACCTGCAACAGTCCCTAGTACAGACCCTTTGCAGGCAAAAACAGTACAAGAAAATACGGTTATTGAACGATTACGAAGGATACAAGAGGAACAAAGTAATCCACTAACAGATTTACTCATTCCAGGCTTAGCCATCACTCCAGGTTTACGACAAAATCCAGGAACGCCTTTAGTCCCCGAAAGGAAAACCAACCCTGGCACTAATTTGCCGCAAACAGGGAAATCAGGCTCTTGCGGATGCAATGGGGGCATTAATGCTCACACGGATGATGTGATCGGGCAATTAGATAAACGCCTAAACGATAAATTAGACGCGCTTCAGCAAGGGTCTCAAAACGCCCAGCTGGCAGCTATCTTGGCTAAGTTGCTGGAGATGGAAAATTTTGCCAAAAAGGCCTGGCAAAACACGCATCTCGATAAGCTAATCAACATGCTGACCCTCGTCACAGTGCTCCACAATGGCGCGATGATCAGCCGTGACATCGGTGAAACGCTGGGCTATGTCGTGAGTAATGCTCTGGCTGCAATTGGCGTCAAAGACGAAGGCGGCAACGCCTTGGATATCAATGAATTAGTCGGTGGCAGCATAGAGAATTTCATCAAATCAGTAGTTGGTGAAGATGTCTATGATGACACCCGCACTGCATGGCAAAAGGCAAACAGAGTTTTACAGGCAGGCTCCAACATCATTTGGACCATTCGTAACATCAGCGATACCACATCAGACCTGCTGGAATGGACCGCCGAGAATACCGGAAAAATCGGCAACGCGCTAAAGAAATATGGAGTCGTAGGAGAACGCTCATATCCCTGGATGTCAGAGCGGGCCAGGGTGCAAGATGCCTATCGCAATAAGCTAAGCCGTGTGTTTGAAGGCCTTGAGTCAGTCGAAGACACCGCTGATAGTCTCGCCGTCGTCACCAGCAACGTACGTGAAATTCAAGAAGAAGTCACCGAACTAGGAGAAGCACGTCAACGGTTTACCGATGCGATCGCAGATGTCGGACCCGACGATATACCAGGGCAACCAGAGAACGTGCCTATATCCACAGCAGAAGACGCGGCGGCTGTGGCAAGCCAAAGCCCAGCTGTCACTATCGTTACTGACGCTCAGAAAGGAGATGAACCCGACGATGCCACTCCCTGACAACTTCAGCCCAGTTGAACACCTCCAAGACACCATCCGCCGAACCTTTCGAACCGAGATTCGCGAATGGTTTCGGGATATCGACTTGGATGGTGACTTAGACATCAATACACCTCGGAACAGCCTTGCCTTGGCTTGTGAACATCGTGATGATGACTCCTTCAACATGACCATCGGTCGAATACTGCTATTTGAAACATTGCGAGGTAGGTTCGCAGAGCAACTGCTCAGCGGTGGCAGCGATGGCATTGGAGTCAGTCGTTACAAGACTAATGTCCATCGAAAGCTTAAACCGCAGATTGTGCTTCGATTTACAGAGGATATTGGAGATGTTGAAGCGGGTTATGCTCCTGTTGAGGGGCGTATCTCGTTCAGGCTGATGGATCATGATGCGTCCACCATCACAGAACCGATTGCGTTAACCTACGCCAACCGAATCAAAACTAATTTTGTTACAGGCGGCGGTTTTATCTGGAAAAAAGGGCGTGAACTTTGCTCATATACCGATTGGAATAAAGGATATCAGCTACAACTACTGTGTCGTGCAGAAGCTGAAGGCCGTCGTGTGGTCGAGCAAGTCTTAGACATCCAAAATGACACACCTAATTGGGCTTACTTTAATCATGAGGTCAGCGCTGAACCAGCGGCAGCTTATCCAACTGTTCCTGATATCGAGCGGGTGTATGGGAAAAACCGTCGGATTTCCCGTGTTAGGCCGGTCGCAGACGTGCGTTTTCAGTGGGCGAAACTGCATATCCATGGCCTGCAAAATCCTATTATTTTGGTAGATCGCTCAGGATTATTATTAAACTCACTTGCAAGCTAACTCAACAGGAAATAATAGAGAACTTTGCTTAGAAAGGTATAGCCTTTCCGGCCAAAAACTTTAGTGATTCCAGTGGTTATAACGGGGGTGATTCACCTCAGATAATTTACTATGGCCAGACGAGAACCAAGCTGGGTATTGCGCCGTCGCGCTGCTCAAGCTGAAGCCCGAGAGACCTACTATGCGACGCGCAACGATAGTACCGATACGTTTAACTCCAACGTGGAATCGTTGCCCCGAATCCAGGTTGGTTACCGGTCACTGAATCAAAAAATTGGTGCTACGCCAGTACATGCCAGCCTTCTTGTTCGTGCATCAGAAACCGCTGTCAAGTGGTTCGAAGGGGTTGCCGATACCGGCGAGCTGACCGCTGCCAACACGCGATTAGGGTTGGAATACGCAGATTTAGCAGACTATATCGAGGTCACTAAATTTGAGATTTCCAAAATACACGCTGTTTTAGGCGCAACAACGCCCGTTGCTAAGCGTACGCCTTGGGGAACTCGTTACCTCAGCTACACCAAGAGTGGTGAAGGGACCGCACGCAGTAGCTATACCGCGCCTATTTCACAGAAAACGGGTGATTTCACAGCGGCTGATTTGAGGGCTGCGGCTCAGACAATTGCTGACTTGGCCGCGATCCGAACTGAAATCAGAGAAAACGGTCGGATGTGGATGGAACCTGAAGCTGAAGACTACACCCTCGATACTGACTAATGAAAATGCTTGAGCTAGACAGGAAAGAACTAGCTAACCATTTGGCCACGCCGCTGATCATCTTCGACCACCAAACACCTGAAGAAATCATGATAGCGGCGGGTCAAATGGCAGAGCGTTCCTTTGCGCTCCAGCAGTTCATCCAAGGGAAACTCAACTGGGATGACTATCTCATGCTGCTGGATGACCATGGCATAGACGCCATCCATGCCCATGACGATTGGGTCAATGGAATAACTTATCTATGAGCTTGCAGATTGACGTTACGGGAACTGGGAAATGGGAGTTAGCCTATCTCGATACGGTTGTGGCAGAACCAGAGCGGCTAAGGTTTCGTAAGAACCACCGCCGATTGATAGACACGTTCGACATCCCGATAGTCTTTGATACGCACATCCTGGCAGTTGCCGCTAGTTATGCCCAAGCTCCAGCTACTTGGTACAACTGCGCGGATATCATCCAGGTGGCCATAGGGGCCACCATTGATGATCCAGACATCTGGGAAAGTAGTACCGGCGTAGAGTCGATTGTCATAGGCCGTCAGCGACTCCGGCTTAATCAAAGCCTGGAGCTGTTTATCTTCCAACCCGTCTCATCCGACTTACGCATTAGTTTCTCTCCCCTGCCGTGGATACCCGAGTTCAGCTTTGGCATCTATGCATTTCGGGGCCAGGCCACAAACAGTATTGAGGAGAGAATCGACGCCGCCAGAGCGCAACTTGTGACCATAGAGGCCAAGATTGACTTGCTATGACATTTACCCGGTCTGTCCAAATCATCAAAGCATTTCGACCAGGCGTACCGATTGCTGAGCTACGGTTCTACCAACCTGGCACGCTTGAAAGCTCAAGTTTGAGGTTTAACACGGTCTATAGCGGAAGAATTATTGAGCTGGCTATTTTTACCGGCCTCAAAACGTTACAGGACATTAACATCTGGATTGAAGACTCAGACGGGGAACGTTTCACCCTGGTTCAAAACCTGAGGCTAAAGCCCAGCGTCAAGCGCGTTGATTTATTGGAATTGCTGGGCGGCGGGGAAGGGCTACGAGTCTCCCCCAATGTCATTCTAGGGGCCACCCTGGCGACCCCCGAACGCCGAGCGACTACCGACGACATCACTATCCTTGGCTATGCCGATGAAGTGGGTGAAACAGCTACAGACCCCGGCACTAGCCCCGATCAGGAAGTCTATTTAACGGTGCCTGAGCAGGCAAGCGATTTGTTTATCTCGACTAAAGAGACCAATCGAAAAATACCGTGGACGACGACCCCTAGAGCCTCTGATGATGTTTGCTATCGAATTGGTGACGATATCGCGTTATCGCCCGATGGGAAAGACATCACACTGCCTATTGGCACCTTCGATATTTGGTATCGAATCCATTTTTCAACCATGGAAGGACATGCCGTGATTGCCATCTTGGATAGCAGCACGTTAGAGCCACTGAATAAAAGCTCGGTGGGTGTGGCTGAACCGGGTAAAGAACCCGGCAAAATCCGGGAATCCATAGGCCGAGCGGTCTTTTTTGTGACGTCACCGCTCACGGTTAGCGTTGGGGTTGAGTACGCAGATTCGAATCAGGATAAACGGCTGAGCTGGTGGGAATGTTGGTGTCACATACAGAAGCGATGATCAGCAGTATTCCCCCTGGGCAGATTGCTCCTATGGGGAATGCAAAATTACCTGTCAAGCAGCTGCAAACGCTCTTGATTAGCCTCAACAATCAGGCGGTTGAATTGTCAATTCATGACGGGTGTCTGGAAATAAAAAACCTCACTGACCACACGGTTTTTTATGCTGGCTCCTGTTTACAGCCAGACGATTAAGCTCAAGTCCTGAAAATCATTGAGCATAGGCTAAGGCGACGGGAAGGGGAAGGCATGATGTTGTCATTGATCGAAGAACGGCCAGGGCGACGGCCACATACAACCAACATTGATGTAGACAACTTGCCTGCCACGATTGGTAAGAGCCCAGAGGCCACCTATCCCATTGCGGTTGGTGTTGACCCTCGGACTACCTACTTTAGGTCTGTCTCTAGAATCCATGCCACCCTCTACAAGGACAGTGAGGGTGAGATTTGGCTTCAGGATGGCAGTGGTCAAAAGCCGAGTGAAAATGGTTGCTATCACCATGGTCGTCGCATTTACAACCCCATACGTTTCTACCCAGGGCTTCAGGTTGAGCTATTTCCTGCCATCTCGGGGTATCGACTGTATGTCGAAATGCCGTCAACGAAAGCTGACGGCATGGAATTCGAGACCATGGGGCTAGAGCATGAGTTCCTTGAGCAGGAACTGAAAACGGCTGATGAGCGGGTCGAACAATTAACGTGGGCCGTATCCGATCTCAAACAGCGGCTTGAGCAAACCAGTAAATTTGCTCACACTCTGAACAATTCAATTCAAGTCGTGCAGAATGAACTGACGAAACAGCAACGAGTGAACCTGGCTCAAGATGCCCGCGAAAAAATCCTCAGGCGAATCCTGATAGCCATTGCCGTATTGGGGTTTATCTCTGCTTGGGTATTGCTCGGAGGCGACCAGGAATCATTGGAATGGATCGGCAAGGTGGTCGTTTCTGTCATTAGTTTTCTAGGCTTAATTTATGGCCTCAGGGAAGCTAAATTAGACAATTGAACAAACTAAGTAAATAGTCGATAACTGGACCACGCTTAAACGTTATTTTGCTCAATCACATGACATACATACGTTTCATGCAACATCGAGTGATTTTGGGGTAGTAGGGGTCGTGGGTTCAAATCCCGCCGCTCCGATTTAATTGAAACCCGCTCATTGAGCGGGTTTTGTCATATCTATCAAGCATTTTAAGCCTTGCCTTATGGGGTGGGTTCATCAAAATATTGGGTCACTTTTGGTCAGTTTGGGTAGCATTTGGGTATGAGTTGGGTATGAAAGATGCCACAAACGACCCGAAGAAAATCGCCCAAAGGCACCGTTTCAATTGAGGAATATCAAGGGCGATTGAGGCTCAGGTGGCGACACCTGGGTAAGCGCTACGCGTTATCCATAGGGCTTCCAGACTCTAAGGTTAACCGCCAGGTGGCACAGCAAAAGGCGACGATCATTGAGCTGGATATTGCGTCGGGCAACTTTGACCTCACCCTGAAAAAGTACAAGCCTCATACCCGAAATAGCGAAGGCCTTTCTGTGGTAAGCCTTTTCGAGCTTTTTATGGAGTACAAGGCGAAGCGGTTATTGCCTAGAAGCTTGGATAAGTACGATGCAACGCTGAAATATTTGGAGCGCTACTTTGAAAACCGGGTTGCGGCTGCCATTGATGAAAAGGCCGCAGAGCAATTTATGGAATGGCTGACGAAGCAAAAGCTATCGCCCATGGTTTGCCGGGAGCGGCTTACTTTGATCCGAGCGGCCTGGGACTGGGGTATTGCTGATGATCATTTAGAGGCAGGACAGTCGAATCCTTGGGTGGATATGGTTTTGCGGGTGCGGGTTGAGCCGAAACAGATGCCTAAGCCTTTTACTCGCGAGGAAATGACTGCCATCGTTGAGGGGTTTAAGAAAAGTCGCTATTACAGTTACTACACGGATTATGTGGAGTTTTTGTTTGGTACTGGCTGCCGGACTGCTGAGGCGGTCGGTCTGCGTTGGAAGCATCTGACGGATGATTGCAGTTCTATCTGGATTGGGGAGTCGCTGACCCGTGGGGTACGAAAAGCGACGAAAACAAATCGGGCGCGGACGATCTCATTGTCTGAAAAGCTGAAGCAGATGTTATTGCGGAGACGGCCTGAGAAGCCTGAACCAGATGGATTGGTGTTTAGGTCTTTGAAGGGCGGTGCGATCGATGATCATAATTTTAGGAATCGGGCCTGGACTTCGGTTTTAGCAGAGTCCGAGGTTGATTATCGGAAGCCTTACAATACAAGGCATACGTTTATTTCCCATGCGCTGGATATGGGGATGAATCCGGTGGAGGTGGCGCAGCTGACGGGGCATGATGTGCAGACACTGTATGAGAATTATGCGGGTAGTGTGAATAGTCGGCCTCGATTGCCGGAGTTTTAGTTACCTCATATGTGATGTCGTCTAGTACAAATGGAAAGAGAACTCTAGAAATTCCTGCTTTTCTTTCCCTTATACCAAAACGATATAAAAATGAGCACAATAAATCCTCTAAAAATCTTGTCCCAGGCAGAGATCGCATTTTGCCTGGACTCAAATTAAATTGGTATTAGTTGCCATTCTTTGCGTAAAAAACAGGAATAAGATCTTTTGTTATATCGTCAAATTCTATCGCATTGCATCCTAACTCATAAGCATCTCTGTAAGGCCAATTTGCTCCTAATGCATCATAAAAACCAACGGCAAACTTTATAGCTGCAGCATCTCCAATTAAGTTACTCATTCCGATAACGTAAGGAACGTATTGAACAATGGCTTTTGCCTGAGTCTCCGAGTAACAAGCATTTAAAACTACACACTCTAACCCTCGGTCAACAAAGAGTCTGAATAAATCTGCAGTTGCATTTGTTGGTACTGGTTTCGCATTTCCTAAAACATCTTCTAATATCAATCCTGCTGACCCTGCTCCATGACCAGAGAAATGGACGATATTAGGATTGCTATCAAGCAATGCTCTCCGAAAATCATCAGGACGGACTGCCCAACGTTGATCCATACTGTATTGGTTCCCATATGTCGATCGTCTTAATCCTTCGGATATTTCCCGAGACTCCTGATCTAGTCGCAGCCGTGCTTCATCTAAAGGACTTGAAGCGAGGAATAAGAGTTTTCTAGGAGTAGAGTCGCCCGATATCTCTGAAACCTTTCTATTCGAAGGAGTATCTTGTTGATATGGTTCAATAGATCGAATTAATGTGACTGTGGATTGAACAACTTTACTTATTGGTTGTCTTCCTTGTAGTGTAGACAATCCGGATAAAAGACTACCTGCCAGCGTGGTATCAGAAACGCAAATAAATCGATTAGGATTTGCAAGGGCTTCCTTTGCTAATCGACAGGCTCCTCCGCTACCGTCATAACAACTCGACCCAATACTTAAGTCGAAGGGAATTACAGGTTTCGATTTAGCAATGTATTCATCTTCGGCAAGATGTTCCACACCTTCTCCACCACCAATGACAATTAGAATATCTCCTTTAGAAGAAAGTTTCTGACGACGCAATGCACCCGAAGATAAACCATGCCTAAGAAATTCTAGTTCAACAGACTTAAAGTTTAGAAGAAAATCCCATAATTCTCGACGAGATTCTGGAATTTGAGAATTCAATTTACTAGTAGCTACCGTAGTTATTAACCGGCCATGAGAGTCAACAGCATCAGCACTTCCTTCTTTCAGGCTCTCACCAAGAGCTGCTAAAACAGTCCAATCGAAGATAAGAGGCAGCGAAAGCGAGGTTTCTGAATCAGAGAGCGGCTCTTTTCCAACTCCAACAATAAACTTGGCTCCTTCTGATGCAAGATACTTAACCAACTGGAAAATCAAATCATGTGCATACTTAAGAAGTGATGTTTCAATAGAATTACTTGCACTGCCAGCAATATGAATCCTCTGATTTTGAATCTCCATAAATCTTAGGAAGAACTCGAATATTTGAGCATAAATATATAACGACTGTAGATTCTTCAGCACAGTGTAAAGATTACATCTCTACACAGGCATTAAAAAATATTAAACCCCCAAGATATTATCCTTGAAAAGTAATCGCTCTATGCTTTTCTATTCTTAATCTTGCTGATATACCAATTGAGTAATTCAATTAATCTTCAAATAGCTCTTGCCATTTCTTTAAAGATTGTAAACTATCAGCATTGCGTAGCCGTACGTCAATTCTACTTAACCATGAGGAAACTTGTTTTCTTTCCCGACTATTAGTTGAGCCTAAGTAATCATCTACATGTAGTGACTGACCTGTTTTGTCTTTGATTGGAGTCTTAACCTGTTCACTGGCTGTTCGACAAAAATGAGCCAGCATATCTTTATAAGTACGACTACCGTTATAGTCCTTAAATGCCTCTATTGCTAAGGATTCTGCATGATAGCCAGAGACCTTCAAATTAGCTGGAAGTTTTTTGGCCACTATAGCTTTGAAAAGCTTTATTACTGGGACTACATTACCCGAACAAGCTTGATTCACTTCAGTTAGTTTACTAGCAAAAGCTTGTGGTCTAATAACGTTACTCCATTGATTTTCATGAGTAGTACTAATAATTTTAAATCCACTTTTAGTTTTAAGTGCTGGCAATAGCTGAATCTCTATCCCGTCCGAATACTTAACTGTAACAGCTAGTTTTCCAGGAGGGTTGACTTGTGTATTTGGCAAACGTTCTTTTACTTTTTCAGCAATGTAATTTAAGACTTCATGAGGGGATCGATTCTCAAGTGATGTATTGTTAATCAACACAAGGGAATCGACATCGCTCAATCCTTTGAGATATGTATGTTTCTTAACTGAACCACCAAAGAGTAAATCAATAGCACCTTCAATTTCCTTATTAATTGACTGCTGCAGTACTTCAAGGTGTTTTCTGATTTCTTCTCGTTGACGAACATTATATTCTTTGAGGATTTCTTGCAAGAATCCATTTACTTCAGAAGTATATGCTTTAGTATCAGTTTGTTGATTCGCACGACTGAGCAAGTTATCTATCCCAGATGTTGAATAACTGGGAGACCATCCGCCACCACCACCGCCCATAATTACTCCTCAAAATCTAAGCCAACTTGCTGAACAAGATTCAATATATTCGGCATAACTAGTTTCCACTCATCAAACTCGTTAAGATTTTGAGTACGATAAAACTTTTGCATCGCGTTAGACAAATTATTAAGAACTTGTAAATTGCGAACACCATATAGTTTAGGTAGATCTATCTCTGAAATTTCCCAGTGCTCTTGGAGTATAATCGAAGTCGAATTATACAAAGCTAGTCCTTCAAAAAAAGAATAGCGGAGCCAAGCTAATCCATCAAATATATCTGCACCACATAAGAAATAGGTGATTATTAGAGCTGGATCTAAGCAACCTAGTACATGAATAGGGATATTACATCCATTTTCATATAAGGCAGAACGTAAACGCAGAAGGTTTTGACATCTCTCTAGAATTGATTTCCCTAGTTCTTTTTCTGTTACGCCAATGATAGAAAAGTTAGAAAAGTAATTAACGTTATTGACTATAAACTCCCAATTAATTAGGTTGCTTTCTTTATTTTCTGGTTTCAATAAAATTTCAGAAGCTATATTTGGGTATTTTTCAAAGAAATTGGATGAAGTTTTTATTTGGTCTAAGGTTGAAGTCAAATTATGACTATCGTAGCTAATAAACACGAACTGAGAGTTTGGCTCTAAACCATCTAAAATGGCTTCATAATCTTGTATGCGCCAAGACTGGATAGAACAACCTTCACGAACAGCATATACATCATCTAAAGCAGATGTATATGTGATTATTTGGGTTTCATAACCACCACTATCAATAAAAACTAAGTCGGAACAATAAATATCACTATCTATAAATCCATAATGTAAATCATAAGCGCTTACTAAAGAAACATCCACAATAAAATCTCTCATTTGTAGATAGATGCTTTTGACTTCTGGAAAGCCACGGCTTGAAAAAGACGGTATTAAAATAGGCGTATTTACATCAATTGGAAAAATTCTCCTTTGCTGACATATTTTAGAAGCCTTCATTTAGCATTCTCCTATCTATGCAAGAAAGACATATTCCGCATGGAGAATCACCCTTACGCTCACAGCTAAATGTCATTTCTATAGGAATTTTATGCAATTTGCAGTATTCAAATATATCTTTCTTAGTAAGTTCTATAAACGGTGCTTCAACTTGCACAGAGCCAGCAAAATAACCGTCTAGCAATTTCTGAAAACTCTGTAGAAAGGATGATGAGCAGTCGTAGTAAGCTGTGCCTGTATGAATCCCCAAGGATAAAATTCCTTGTTTTATGTGTAAAGTAGATGCGGTTAATAATAGTAGCAAGGCATTACGACAAAGATACTCTCCTTGTACATCAGTAATCGACGCCCCAAGCTTTAAAGTTTTCAAAGGAATATCATAATACTTTGCTAAAGATGAAACAGACCGACGTTCTCCTAAAAGACTCGGTTGTCCATAGTCAACGTGGATTCCTTGAAGAGGGATTTTACGAGAGAGGTAGTAGAAAATCAAGGCAGTAGAATCGATACCACCACCTAGCAATAAATAAACTTTCGGGACCAATTGATTCATTAAGTAGTTTTTTTTGCTTAACCAGAAGTTGTTTTAATCCATAATTTTCAGCTTTCCTAAAATTTTCTACACGCAGTAATTAATATCACTCATTTTATTCGAATTATAGCGAAGTCCTATAGTTTTGATCTATCGGTTCAAAGATATATCTTCTTCAAGTGCAAGAGTGAAAATTTGCTGTAGTACGTCGTCCTTAAACTTTCTAGTTGCATTTAGTCTTATATGCAAGAATTTTAAGCTTCAAGATGAATCTTATTCGCTCGAAAACAATCCATATAAAAATTTATTCAAATGTTTACTATCTGCTATCAAAAATTTCTACCTGTGCAATTACTTTACGGGATGAGGTACCAACTTAAAATTGAGCTTCCCGGTCCTGAACCAATGGGTAGCTTCTTGATTCGAAACAAGCGCTGTTAAAGCAGCCAAGGCAACTGACCCCGTTTTAGACCAACTCATCCCATTGTGTTTTTGTCGTGAGGAGACCAATAAATCATTCGCCTTTTCACCTCGGTTGCTGGAATTTCTCAATCCCAGCTGTTTACGCACACAATAACAAGGAATGTGAGGTTTGTTCCGACGCAGATAGCCTTGGAGTTTATCGATAGCGGTTGTATCTTTGAGATGGTCTGGGTCAATGAACTCAAGGTAAACCAAAGCTGCATCGACTAATCCATGCCAGAGCAGGGCTGCCAGGTGAGTCAAGTGTGTATTACGCAGACGTCTACCCTGACAGGCGAGACTAAGCAGTTGTTTACATTTCTCATGGAGATGATACCAGTCCAAGATCAACTGTAGTGCAGACACCCCAGCAAAGGTGGTCAGAATCGCGCCATGCAAGCTTCGCTGTCCATCGGCAAAGAATACGATAGGGCCTTGAAGGAGGTCATTGTGGAGTAAAAAGGCCAACAGCATGGTTAACATTGTCGTCAAGCCAAGGGCATTCAATCGATAGCTACCGAGTTGATTTTCGATATGGACCACCGTTTGATAGGCATACTTGCGGGCGGTGGGTGTCTCTGGAACACTGGCTGGTCGCTGGTCCCTCTGACGTTTCACCCCGACATCATCAATCGAAATGTTGAGGCTATGATGGGGGCTCTCATAGGGGATGGGATTGGCCGTCATCTGTTGGCGAATCAACTCGGTTTTGCCACACTGCTCGATGACAGCGGAGACTACGTCTGGAGCCAGATGGACAGGCTTACTCTCATTGGCAGAGGCGACGACAGCCGCAGGCAGTGTGTTGCCGATGACACCATGGGTTTTCAGGATGGCTTCACTGGCCTGAGTCAAGTGATTGAGCACACGAGTGCCTTCTCGTTCACTACTGTCTTGCATCGTTCTTGACGGGGTTCCTCCGGTCACTTGATGACGGATTCGATTGAGCCAAGCACTCGTTTTCCGATATGACTCAACTGTACTCCCATGGGTGTAGGCAATCTCCTTAAAGCCCACCGTGCGATACCAGCTTTTGCCGGGTAGGGATCCATATAGTGTGTTGACTCGGTTCGATGGTTGATTCCCAGAAGATTCAACGGCTGTATACGACATAAACTCAAAGCGACCGATTTCCCCATCCACCCGATACGGGCTCTTGGTTATTTCCCAAATCCCTGCGGTTGATGCCGTTTTCGTTTTTTTTGAGAGAGTGTTTCAAGGTGATGAGCCAATGCTGAGCGTAATGCTGGATAATTCGTACTTAACAAGGCTTGTTCACACGCATCAATGCTAGTAGCGGCCTCTGGGCTTATATTAAACTCAAACACACCGGTCTCTATTTCTTCGGGACCAGAACTAATGGCCTCATCGCTTTCTACGATTTCAATATTGACTTTGATTTTGTAGTTCCCCATGGCCTCAACCCCATGTCGTCTGATGATCTCTAGGATAGGTGAGCAACTTCCAAAAATCGACTGGCTAGAACCCTATCTCAAGTAGGGCAGTGGTTTTAGTCTTAAGCTATTTGAATTGCACAGGTAGAAATATTTTGATGCCTTGCAAGCTTTTAATCGACTCCCCAAACTTGTGACTAACTATTTGATCTGACTATTCAATATTTATGACCAACCCAAACAACCTTACCCATTATGCTGAGATCGCTGGGTCTTTCAGATAATTCAATCGACAAAGTTTCATAGGTAGGATTGTCACTAAGCACCTGCAACGTATTGTCTACCCAATATTGCAATCGCTTGATCAGTAGCCGATCTCCCAGCTTCAGCAGGTAAACACCGTGGTCAATGACATCCAAGTCTCGAACATTAGTATCTACTAAGATCAAATCACCGACATACAGTGTGGGCTTCATACTCTCATCTTTGACCTGGGTCAGGAGGAGATTTTCAAACGAGTTGGGAAACTCAGCCTTTAGCCAACCAGCCTCGAAAGCCAGGGTTTCCTTGTAAATGTATTTCTTCGCGAGTACATCCGTTTCTCCCTGCCCAGCCGCTAACCACTCTAGGCTGACATCAGCGGCGCGAGCTATAGCCAGCAATACAGGCCGTGTGGGCTCACTCTGCCCACTCAAATACTGCCGCAGCACCGTATCCGAGAACCCACACTCCCGAGCAAAGCCTCGAATACTCTTAGTTCCCATCGCTTGCTTCAAACGACTGGGGAAGCCATCAGGTTCATCCAGATTAGGCTGCATTTCATCAGGGGACACATCGCTCATCAGGCATTCAGATTTTACGACTGCAAACTATTGCGCTTGACATGCAAGTTTTTAATTGCTACGTTCATCGTTATGTTGATGTAGCCACGTAGATTCTATGCATGTAGAAGACATTAAAGCAGCTTTGCGCAAGCAAGGCTGGACTTTGGCGAGCATAGCCAGGGAATTGGAGATTGGCCCCTCGGCAGTCTCCCATGCACTCTCACGACAGCGCTCTCGACGGATCGAACGATTTATTGCCAGTAAAGTGGGGCTTGCCCCGCATGAAATTTGGCCTCAACGCTATAAGCGAGGAGTCATCCATCATGGATCAGTTTGTCAACAAACAAGAAGCTACCCAATGTCTAAAGCTTAGCGATAGTACGCTCAAGCGTTACCGTTCTAAAGGGCTTTTGGTTGAGGGGCTGCACTGGGTGCGTATCAATAGTCGCGTTATTCGTTACAACCTGGAGTTACTGAAAGACTGGGCCATTAATCGTCATGATCCAGTTGCTCATCAGCGGGCGATTGAGCGGTATCAGTCCCGATTATTAAGTAACCAAAGCAGCACGTCCAAAAAGCCATTCCAAACCTCCGCTCGTAGACAAAGCCGGAGTCGAGTCAAACAGCATTAAGGTTTCATCTTTCCATCAAGATGTTGATGAGTTCCCTGCATAACTCATGGGATTAGGTTCCCAATAAAAAACACCCAACCATTCATTGGTTAAGGTGTTTGACTTTCAATCTTTGATTTTTTGAGCTGGGTCAATTTGAGTGCTTGGATGGTTTTGACCGAACCGTCCAGGCCCATTAACCTGCTACTAAATTTGTGTTCTTCAACTATAGCAAACTGGATCGAAATGTCCAGTGAAATATAGTGCTAACTCCGTGGCTCAGTCCGGCAAACTGCTGTGCGCCAGACGCTATGGAGTAACCGCCCAAGGAATTGTGGCGGTATAGTCCCCTTGGCATAAATTGAGCCCTGTAGCAGGTTCAGATAGATGGCCCAGCTCCCTATCCATCAGGAGCTGACCATGACACAGTACCAATATTCAGGCCGATCGAACCCTTGCCCGATCTGCGATCGCACCAAAGACAAAGACTGCCGCTGGAATGAGGAGGTGGTCTTTTGCCACTCCCACATTGACCAGGATGCGCAGGTAAACGGCTATGTCTACCGGGGGGCGACCAATGATGGTTTGTGGGGGCAATACTTCGCAGCTGCGGCTCAGCCAACCAAGCCGGTGCGGCCACGCTGTAAACAGGATTATTTCTACCCCAGTCGGGACGGTCAACCGCTGGTTAAGGTGACCCGAGTGGATCAGGGGACTGGCTCAAAGTACTTTGTGCAGCAGCGTTGGAACGGTCAAGAGTGGGTCAAGAAGCTAACTCCAGAGGTGAAGCAGCAGGTACCGATTTATCGCTATCAGGAGGTGCAGCGTGCGATCGCAGCGGGACAGCCTATCTGGATGGTGGAAGGGGAAGGCTGTGCTGATGCACTCTGGCGTGTGGGCATTCCGGCGACCACTACTCTGGGAGGGTCCAAAAAATATCGCAGTTATGGGAACTATAACGCGGATCTAAAAGAGGCGCGTCTGGTGCTGTGTCCTGATCAGGATCAGGTGGGGCTGGCCCATATGGCTGAGATCTATGAGGACTTTCCCCAGGCGCAGTGGTGTTATGTCTACCCGGATAGCTGGCGCTGGCAGAATTTACCCAAGCATGGCGGGCTGGATATTGCCGACTGGATTACGGATGGGGCAACGGCGGAACAGGTTCGGGCTGCAGTAGGGGAACGACGACAGCTGAATCCAGCTCCACCAGCGGCAAGCCCATCATTGGATGTACCAGCGCTTCAGACCCAGATTAGGGACTATCTAGCCCAGGCTCCTTCTGAGTTGGAGCTGTCGGGGCAGGTGGTGCAGTGGCATCGGGAGGTGGGTCTTTCGGCCAAGGATCTGTGGAGCTTGATTAAGCCGATCCAGGCGGAACTGGAGCAGGTGGAGGAAAGAGATGAGCGCATGGCTGAAATCAGCCAGCTGCTGAAGATTGGTGACTATGAGTTACAGCTAGAGGACTATCTCCATGCAGACCTGGCGGAACCGTTGAACCAAATTGCCAACTGGATTGGCGCTACGCCTGCGGCCATGCTGGTGACCCTGTTGCCGGTGGCTGCTTCTCTCCTTCAGATAGGAACAGAGTTGGAAATTGATGCGGGTATGGGGTTCTATGTGCCACCGATTCTGTTTACGGGGTTGGTGGCTCCCTCAGGTAGTAAGAAGAGTCCGATCCAGCGACAGATTCTCAAGCCTTTATCAAAATTGCAGGAAGAGGCGGATCAGGCCTATGACTGGGCGGTGTCGGAATATGAGGTGGACCTGCGGGAGTGGGAGCTGACGAAGAAGGAGGAGCGTTGCGATCGCCCCAGGAAACCAACACCACGGGAGTATCACACTGCGGATGCTACACGAGAGGCGTTGGCGCGGATTCAGTCACAGCAGCCGACGCGGGGTCTGTTGGTGACGCCGGATGAGTTGGCAGGACTGTTTAAGGGACAGAATCAGTATCGCAATGGGCGGGGCAATGATAAGGAGTCGTTGCTGACGGCCTTTGATGGGTCAGGGTTGAAGGTGGATCGGGCCAGTGGTTTTCGCATCAGTATTCCGCGTACCAGTCTCAGCATTACGGGGACGATACAGCCGGATATTCTGCGGGGGATGATGGGAGATTTTTCTGATGCTAGTGGTCAGTGGGCACGGTTTCTATGGTGTTTGCTGCCGTTGAAGTCTGCGCCATTTCCACGTAGTACGGTGCGGCATGACATTTCGGAGCGGCTGTGTGATGTCTACCGACAGTTGGCGGAGCTGACACCCCGGTGCTACCAGCTGACATCTGAGGCGAAGACGTTATATGCGGACTGGTATGACCAGTTGGATCAGCGGCGGGTGACGGAGACGCATCAGGGTTTACAGGCGGTCTATTCGAAGATGCAGGGTTACACAGGACGGCTGGCGTTGATCTTGCATTGTCTGAATGCGTCAGTTGATGGTTGTCTACCGACAGAGGGGGTATCGGCCCAGACGATGACGGCGGCGATTAAGCTGACGCGGTGGTTTATTGGCCAGGTGAAGTTGCTGTATGCGGAGGGGGATACAGTAGACGGGGCATTGGAGCCGGTCTATGCGAAATTGATTCAGTTGTCGCGGGTACGGGGTTGGTTGCGGGCAAAGGATGTTCGGAATTATGAGCGGAGTTTACGGAAGGCGAGTTCGGATGTGATTCGCTCGCATTTTCGGGAGTTGGAGGCGATGGGGTATGGGCAGACAAGGGGGATGGGGAATCGGTTGCAGTGGCGGGTAGCGGTAGACGGGGTAGACGGTAATGCAGGTGGGGTAGATGGGGGGTCTACTACTGAAAGCACTGATTCATACTGGTTTCAGGAAAAGGGTAGACAGGTAGACGGGAATGAGAGGGGTCAGGATGGAACGGTAGACAAAGTGGTTGCGGTGGGAATGGGACAAGGTGTCTACTTGTCTACCGAAATGGCTAAACGGACTGATATGGAAAGAATGCAGCTGATAGACCGGGTGTCTACTGAGAGTCTACGGGTAGATGAGATGTCTACTGAGGAAGGGGCACCCGATGATGAGGCGGTAGACGGTGAGAAGTATAGACGACGGTTGAATGTGGGTGATATTTGTCGATATGTGGGATCGGGGTTGAAAATGTTG
This sequence comes from Leptolyngbya sp. PCC 7375, assembly GCF_000316115.1. GTDB lineage: Bacteria > Cyanobacteriota > Cyanobacteriia > Phormidesmidales > Phormidesmidaceae > Leptothoe. The sequence continues at coordinate 3,086,713 of NZ_JH993797.1, read as the reverse complement.
AAGGGATTGAATCAACTGAGGATTGAGGCTATTGAGGAAGAAGTGGCAATTGTGAAAGGGATTGGGTGGTATGTTACTCAAAAAGTCTCTCTCAGAGATTTAGAGCGAATATCATCATATAGCTAAAGAATCTATGCAAGCCGTGAGAGAGTAAAGAAACGAACCTAAACCCTCTCACACTAGGAGAATAGCATGAAGATTCTAGCGATTGACCTGGGCAAATTCAACTGTGTATCGTGTCTGCTGGACACGGAGAGTAACGCGACTGAATTTGACACATTCAAAACGTACAGACGGGAATTTAAAGAAATATTGCATCGCACTCACCCCAATCTGGTGGTGATGGAAACATGTTCGATTACTGGGTGGGTGCATGATCTGTGTGTTGAGCAGGATTACCCAGTCTTGGTGGCTGATCCCAGTCAGGAGGCTTGGCGTTGGAAAAACGTCAAACGCAAAACGGATAAAGATGATGCGTTGAAATTGGCAAAACTGGCTGCCTTGGAGCAGATTAACCCAGTGTATGTCCCCGCGCCAGAGACTCGGCAATACCGTCACTTGGTGAAATATCGCAAAGTGATGGTTTGGCGTATCAATCGGATTCAAAATGCGATTCGCGCCCTGTTCGATCACCAAGGGGTGAAGATACCGTCAGGACACCGAGCCTGGACCGTGCAGGGGATTGATGAATTAAGCCAACATCGCCGAGTACTGGCAGAGTGCGATGAGCACAATCTGTGGCGAGGGGAATTAGACTTAGAATTAATGATGCTGGACCAACTCTGGGAGCACCTGGCAACGATTGAACGGAAATTAGACACCCTAGCAAAGCAGGAGTCCCGTATCCAACTGTTGCAGACGATTCCTGGGGTTGGCCGTAAAACAGCCGAAGTGATTGTCACCTGTTTGGATGATCCAAAGCGATTTGAAAACTCACGGCAAGTGTCGGCCTATGCTGGATTAATTCCCCAACAACATCAATCAGGGCAAACCAATCGCCTGGGCAAAATTACTAAACGGGGACCAAGATTACTCCGAACAGCCTTAGTAGAAGTGGCCTGGCTGATGTTGCGTCACAACGAATGGGCGGCAGCCACCTATGCACGCATTAGTGGTGGGCAGAAGACGCGCAAAAAAACAGCGATTATCGCCGTTGCCCGGAAGTTGTTGGTACGGTGTTGGGCAATGCTATTACACAATCAGCCGTGGAATCCAGAGTTAGCTCAACCAACAACATAGATAACAAAATTTAGAAGAGAAAATCAAGAGAACAAAGTGAGACTCTAGCATGAGCTTGAAGCTTCACGTAATCTGAGACAAGGTTGCTCTAACGAATAAGCCATGCACCTTTCAAAAACTCTTGAGACAATGCAGCAAAACATAAGTTCAAATAGCATTGACACCTCGGATAGTCGGTTAAATCCACTTTGCCCTCATTAATTCTCAATCAGAAAAACATAATAAAAAAGGTGAAATCATCTTAGTCAACAATAAGATGAGAGATTGATGTGGATAAAAAATAAGAGACTCCCTGAAAAAATATGCCGAAACCTACTTGACACGTTCACGGCTTCATAGTCGTAGGTTAGGCGGCAGGGGTAAGAGAGTGATCTGAATTTTGTGTAAACGCTGTTTGATTAGAGAGAGAAGCGTTCTGGGAACAGGATAGCAAAATGTGGAGAGTCTTCAGATTTTTGTGTAAGCCTGTTAACTGTTGAGGGGGAAACGCTCTGGAAATAGGATAGCAAAATGTGAGGTTGCTGCCTTCCAATTTTTAATGGGCCGTGTCCATCGTTTGGAAATATTTCTCATTGCCAGATACATGAGTTTGATAACAGCCATCTCATTAGGAAAGACTGCTTTAGTCTTAATCACCTTACGCAAAGAGCGATTGAGCGATTCAATGGCATTCGTGGTATAAATCACCCGTCGAATCTCCATGGGATAATCGAATAGGGGAACAACATTCTCCCAATGGCGAATCCAGATTTGGCTAATGGCGGGATATTTGTTATCCCACTTGGCGGCAAAGTCATCTAAAGCGGTTTCGGCTTCTTCCAACGTAGCCGCTCGATAAATCGGCTTGAGGTCAGCCGCCACAGCCCGACTATCTTTCCAAGGCACATACCGTAGACAATTGCGAATCAGATGCACGATGCAGAGCTGAACCTGGGTGTGGGGATAGACGGTCTCAATCGCCTTGGGAAAGCCGTTAAGCCCATCGCAACAGGCAATCAGAATATCCTTAAGCCCTCGATTTTTCAGGTCCGTGAGCACTTTGAGCCAGAACTTGGCTCCTTCGGCTTCGGCCTCCCCAATCCATAGACCAAGCAGCACTTTTGTTCCCTCACGATTGATCGCCAAGGCTGCATAGACTGCACGTTTGCTGACACGCCCCGAAACCTTGATATTCACATAAAGGGCATCCAGGTAGACGATGGGATAGACGTCATCGAGCGGACGGGATTACCAGGCTTTGACCTCATCGAGGACACTATCGGTGACCTCACTAATCAATGAGGCTGATATCTCGGTGCCATACAATTCCTCTAGCTGGGCACTGATATCACCCACGCTCATACCACGGGCGTACAAGGCAATAATTTTCTCATCAAGACCCGAAATACGACGTTGATGTTTGGGCACCAAAATCGGGTCGAAGCTACTCTTGCGGTCACGCGGTATCGAAAGGCCTAGCTCCCCGTGCTCCGATTGAATCGTCTTTTTTGAGTGGCCATTGCGACTATTACCGTTTTCCGATGGGGCGTTGAGATGGTGGGTCAGTTCTCCAGCTAAGGCTCGTTCTATCACCCGCTGAGTGAGTTGCTTAATCAAACCTGAATCACCCAGAATATCCTCTGGACTTGAGCAGTCCCCAAGCAATTCATCGATTAGCTCATCAGCTCGATTCGGTTCTTTTTTCTTGCGTGCCATAAGGCGGTCTCCTGATGTACGTTGATTTTAGACCGCTTACACAAAATTCTGGACGGTTCTTTGGGAGAGTTACCACGATCTCAGCCACCGCCCGCTTGTGCTTCTCAAAAAAACAAGATTACCTGGATACTCGCATTGAGTTCTCAAAGGTCACTGTTTTCTCAGCTTGAGTCTCATAAAAGTTTTCTGCACCACTAAGTTGACTGACTCAGCTGTTGCTCAAGACCCAGAATATCTTGTCGATATTGCTGAACTTCTTGCTTTAGGTCAGACAACTCAGTTTGCAATTGTTCAACTAAGTCAGTTAATTGTTCATTTGTTAGTGCCACTATCTTACTCCTCAATAACTAAGCTACTCTAATAAATCCAACTAAAGCATGGTTAATTGGTCGTGTTTCCTCATCTCCTCCAGAAATTGAATGGGAATGATCGCCCACAGTATCCATAGAGTGAGTATGAGAACCAGCAGAATCTAGTGAATGTGAATGATTTCCTGCTGAACCCAGTGAGTGGGTATGGTTGCCACTATTAGACATGGGTTTAGAAGTGTTTAGATCAGGTTGTCTAGGACTAGAATCCAAATTACCTGCCACTGTGTAATTCCCTGATTGACTTAAGAGATGACTATATGCACCATTACTATGATTATGCTGCCCTGCAGCACCTAATGTATGAGCATGATTACCATTAGCTTGGACACCGTGAGAATGAGCATTAACTCCTGCTACTTTATGAGCGTGATTGCCGACAGTACTAACTGAGAAAGGGGCATTAGGAAGACAAGTTGTACCTGCTTCCAAAATACCTAATTCCCGCCTTAAGTTCCTTCCAGCACCCATATCTAGAAAGCGTGGAAACACGCCTCTAAGGTCAGGAATATTGAAAGTCGTAGAGCCATCTCCGGCTCCCCATGTTGTACCAATTACAAGGAATAAATCCTTGTAGGTGTCGCGACTCAAAGCTTGTCCATCACAAAGAATGTACTTGTCGTTAGGGGTGTTCTCTGACGCAAGAAATACTATTGAGCCAACAGGGGGATGGCTTTTATTATCGTTTGAAGCTTGTACCTCATAGGCGAGAAAGTCTTGTCGGTATTTTTTAATTTCGGCTTCAAGTTCCTTCACTTTTCTAGCTAATTCTTCGATCTCTGACATTAGTTTTTCTCCTGATTATTCAATCCCAATGAGCATTTTGTTAGTGCTACTATCTTACTCCTCAATAACTAACTGGAGTTTAGACAAAAATTGTTTCAAAGTCACAGGAGAGTGTGCTCAATCGGTTGACAGGATTGAGCGATGACGTTGGAGATAAAAATCTGTGATTAAGCGACCTGTTTGGCGTTCGATTTAGGTTTGGAGTAGGTCTTTTTAACGGTGGGAAATCGCTTTCGCGGAGTGCGTGATTTACCGGTTGGCCATCCAGGAGATTTTCCGCGAGGTTTGACGTCTTCGGCGGGTGTGCCCAAGGTATCCAAAAGTGCGTCAAAGCCATTGGCAACCCGTCCAGGGGTGGGCTGAGCCAAGGGTTTCTGCCAAGGTAATGTGTGGAACCGCGAAGCAACGAAACAGAGTGGAGTGGCGTAGCCCGCCTATTCGATCCACTAATGCTGCTTCACCAGGAGAGAGTATCTGACCCTGGTGTGAGACTATGCCTTCTGTTGTAACCCAGCGAGAATCCTGGGGATATGCCCTATCCAGGGTGTACAAAATTGTTATTGAATATCACTAACTTGATGCATTAAAGAGATTCTGGGTGGAGATTAAGGACACAAGTCGTGATGGAGCCATTCAAGTGTCGTGGCCCAGTCGTGAACTGGCTATCAATTCCAGGAGCCATTGCTCTAAAAAGGCTAGAAGTCGTTTTTCTAACAGGCACAAGTCGTGAATAAGTCGTGATTACCAGCGTTCTCAAGAATAGATATGAGATAACGTTAGTGATTTATTTTGCCAAAGATAACAATCAAGTCGTGAAGGTGTCGTTTACTGGGCAGCCAAACCAGAATAAAGCTGTTACCAGCGCTTGATGGGTAATAACAATCTCTTCAAGTAGTTGATGACCTATTGTAACTGGCAGTCAAACCAATGCCCCAAACCATTCAGACCTACATCGATATGGGTAGCTCCGCCACCAAATGTCTCTACTGGCATGGCAGACCATCGATACTGCACCTGGACCCACAGGTAGCCCGGTTGAATCCCACACGATTAGACCGGCTGATGTTGGGTGGGTTAACCAGCCAGGAACCGGAAGATAGTGCCTATGTGATGGTGGGTAACAGTGCCTATGCGATCGGAGCATTAGCGATCGCACAAAAAGGCGACTCCGGTCTAGCCCTACCAAAACGAGATCGCGCCGTCTACAAAATCCTGGCCACCCTGGGGGTAATCGCTGAAAAGACCCACTCTGGAGAAGCTTCCACAGAACCAGGCTATGAGTTTGAAGCCCAGATTGGATTGCTGCTGCCATTGGAGGAATATTGGCAAGACCGCAAGGAACTAAAGGCTCAGATTCAGGGTGCGATCGCAGAATTTGGCTTCCGAGGCAAAACCCTATTTGGCCAGCTAGCCCGGATTGAAATGCAGCCGGAGGGAGCTGGCCTGTATTTGGCCAAGGGATTACAACTGGCTCGGGCGAGCGTGGCGATTCGCGATCGCACCGTCGTCGTACTTATGTTTGGCCACCGTAATCTGTCCATCCTCACCTTTGAGAAGGGCAGCACTCCCCAGGAGATGAACAGCACCTCCCAGGGGCCAGGGTTTGTGGAATATTTGAAACAGTGTGCAACGGAACTGCCTGCGATCTCACCCGACGATCCGGCCTTGCTGGCAGCCGTGTTGGGGGGCCATGAAACATTCCGCATTCCAGGACGACGGGAACCGCTGGAGTTAGCTAAAGCCTGTAGCTATGCCCGTGAGTTTTATCTGGACCGAGTGAACCAGTTTCTGGTGGAGTGGCTACCGTCAGCTGACGTAGATGTGATCGTCGGTGGAGGTGCCGCCTATTTTATTCAAGCCGAGCTGACCCACTTTTTTGAGCAGCGGGGACTGACACCTCAAATCACCTGGGCAGACTCGTTGCGTCAGGAAATGACGGATGTATTACGGGGTGAGTCGGGCACAGCTGAACCGGACCTGATTACCAGCGTGCGATGGGCCGATGTGTATGGGCTGTTCAAGGCGTTTATGTACAACGGTACTCCAGCGAAGACGCGCTAGTGGGTCTGGCATTTATCAGGTTATTGAAGGGGAAAGTGCAGACAGATGACAAGTCAACGGGAAACAAAGGCACGGATTCAGTACTCTAGCCGGGATGTGTTGGATGTAGCGGTGATTGGCTATTGCCGGGGGCAGTCGCGTCATGACCTGCATTATCGAACCCGGCAGGCGTTGAATGGGTTTTATGCTCCGTTTGCGATGGTGGCGGTGGATGCGTCAGCTGATGAAGTGCGAAGGCAGGCGTTGCGATCGATTCGGCAGTTGACGACGCAGATTTTGGAGATTCAGGAGCAGTTTTTGCCGGAGTTATTGGGACTGGAGGCTGGGTTGAGCGGACTATCGTTGGGGAATGGTGGCCGAGGGGTTAAAGAACGGGGGGATGCGATCGCGGTGGAAAAGTCAGGGGTTGCGATCGCTACCTCAACAGCACCCACGGTCAAGGACCAAGCTGCTAACTCAGGACCGGTAGACCCACAACTGCGAGCTTTCCTGGGGGAAGATGCTGCAATTATGGCGGGACTAAATCCATTTATTAATGATTTAACGTGAAGCCTTCTCAGACCAGGGTGCCGATATCAGTAGACCGCAAAACGGCAGAGCAAATTGCGGGGACGGCTGTGCTGCTGTTGGAGCGTTTTTGTGGGGACCAGCCCAGGGGACAGCGGGTGTTTGAGGGGAAGCAGTTTTATACGATTGTGGAACGGGGCCGGAATTTAAATATTGAGTTTAAGGGAGATGCAACACATCTGCCGGAAACAATTTTGACGCTGCGAACCCAACAGCAGAATGGACAGAGCTTTTATCAGGTGGATACGTGGTTGACGGGTGAGGATGTGCAACGTTTTTCTCTAATCCGCCAGGAATTTGCAAGGGATTCACAACGGACTGGGGTTGAGTCTAGATATGAAAATAAGATCGCACTGTGTGAATAAAAATCAAGCCCAATTATTAAAGAAACTTGAAATAAGATATGGCTGATTCATGGCCTCAATGCATGTAAGCAACGTTTGTGTTGATGCTACAGACAACCTTCCCATCCACTAACAGAGTACCTAAACATCCACTAACAGAGTACTTAAAATAAAAGAGTGTTTAAATACCATGGTAGTAGTTCGATGAATCACTGCGAGATTGTATCGTTAAGATAACGGTTCCTGAGCGACTAGGTTTGACAATAGGCTTTTTCATCGTACCAAAGCTGATAAAGCTAAAAATGTACGATTAAAATCAGCGAATTCAAGATAATTAAACACTGCTATGTAGGGAGGCACACATTAAGCATTTGGAAATGATCTGAGTCAAACACGCTTTTAGATACATGCATCAATTGATGACATAAATGTGAGGAGATGCAAGCAATGACCTTTTCAGACTCGCGCAGCGAGACTGTTCCAGTTCAACTTCCCAATGGGACGGTAGTCAAAGTTGAAGTGGAACAGACAGGTCGAGAAGATGTGGGTTTTGATGTTAAATCTTTTCAAGGTGTAACTAATGCAATTGAGGGCGTTGCTGAAGCAATCACAGGTTCTCTGGAGAAAATTTCACCTAATAAAGCCAGTGTCAAGTTTGGACTAGAGATTCAGATTGAACAAGGCAGCCTGGTGGCAGCAATTGTCAGAGGGACCGGCACAGCCAACTTGGAAGTGACTTTGGAGTGGGAGAAATCAACATAATCGTTATCACCGAAATAGTTTAGCTATTTTCATGAATCAAAAATTGGAGGAGCTATTACGGCGTTGCACTGTCAAGATTACTGTTCCCATTAATGCTGGTTGGGGAACGGGCTTTTTTGTAGCTCCAGAATTAATTCTGACCTGTGCCCATATTTTGAAAGGGCTAAGCATCCGCACTAAAGTTCGGGTTCGCTGGCAGCAACAAGAAAACTTTGCTGAAGCTAAGGTTGTCCGACTTGAGCCCAATCTAGACTTAGCACTGCTGCAATTTATCCAACCATCTAATACCAAATTGCCCTGCGTTTACTTAGATGAGGTGGTTCAGTCCGGTGATGATCTGTATTTCTTTGGTTACCCTGATCAGGATTTCCCAAATGGCTGTCCGGTAACGGGTAGCTGTGAAGGCTTTACTGGTGATATACCACCGCTTATCAAATTCAAGCTGGGTCAGGTGCGCCCAGGTATGAGTGGGTCTGCTCTGCTGAACCAGCATACTGGCAAGGTATGTGGGATGCTCAAGTTTACTCGAGATAGATCCTTTGACCTAGGTGGAGGTGCAATTCCCACATCTATTATTTTGGAACAGTTTCCAGAACTTATAGAGCTCCAGCAGTTATTTCATCAAAATGATCATCGCTGGTCTCAGCAGATGGAAGGGGCGATCTTAACCAATCCTAAAAACCTGACTTCCACACGGACAACCCTACTCTTTTCTGCTTATGATGCCGCAACCTGGGTTGGGCGTGGCTCAATCATTACAACGCTAACCCAAAAGCTTCAGAATGGCTGTCGCATTTTATCCTTGACTGGGATTACAGGCATTGGAAAAACTGCCCTTGCTGAGCGCTTGGTGGTAGAAGCAAACGAAAATGGCTCACCCTTCCATAGGCTCAATTTTGATGACCGTGGCCAGGGACGTGACTTTCTTAGTGGTGCTCTAACTCTATTAACTAGGTTAGGGGCAGTGGTGACTGCTGAAGACCAAAAAGCTCCCCAAAACGCACTCAAACACATTCTAAAAATACTTCGAGATAATCAATTTCTGGTGCAGATTGACTCTTTGGAGGTGCTTTTACAGGGCAATGAGCAGACAGGATGGTATACCTTCATTGATTCTCTATGGATAGACTTTTTTCAACAACTACTGGCAGCGGAGATTTGTCATAGTCAAATTTTGATCACAACCCAGGCAATACCAGACGAGTTAGAGGAAATCGGAGCTCGTTATCCCCGCTACTGGTACCATCAGCGTTTGGGCGGGTTATTGGAATTAGAGCAGTTGCAATTGTTTGAGAAAAATGGACTGAACCCGAATTGTACCGAAACAGAGACTTTGAAGCAGATTGGTCAACTATATCAGGGTCATCCCTTGGTACTGCAAGTGATTGCAAAAGATATTTTAGATAAGCCGTTCAACGGAAATGCAAAGCTATACTGGCAACACCATCAACCCGAATTTGATGAAATAAAGAACAGCAAAGAGAAAAGAAGCTCATCCCGTGCTTTGCAATTGCGAGTGAAGCAACGGGTAGAACAGTCATTAAAGCGTCTACCTGTGGACGCGTACCAAATACTCTGCAGCAGTTCTGTGTACCGCCATTCAGTACCAGAAGATTTTTGGTTAGCGATGTTAGAACAATTACCAGAACAAGAAAGATGGACAGCACTGGAATTGTTGAAATCATCTAATTTGGTAGAAGAAGAACTGCGGAGAGATGGAATACTTTTATTGAGACAACATAATCTAGTTCGAAGTTCAGTATACCGTTTGATAAAAACGGATGAGGTTGCTTGGCGCAGAGCAGAGCGGATAGCAGCACAGATGTGGCTAAACCAATATGTCCCTGAGCCAGATGCTACCATCCTAGAAAAGATGAGAAGTTACCTAGAAGCCTTTCATCACTATTGTGAAGTAGAAGACTGGAAACAAGCCAAGACTATTCTGGTTGATCAGGAATTGGGTACTAAGCTTCGGATGTGGGGCTATATTCGAGAGATTCTATTGCTCTATGAACGTATTCTAGGCAAGATAGACGCCTCGGTCGATATGGTTTGTGAGAAGATTATAGGTAATGCCTATTGGTACTTGAGTGACTATCCCCAAGCAATTGAACATTGTCACAAGAGTGTAGTGATTGCCCGTAAAATTGGTAATCAGAATGGCGAAGCGAATGCTTTAGGGGATTTAGGATATGCTCACTATGCTTTGAGCAATTATCCTCAAGCAATTAAGTATCATCAACAGCGATTATTAATCGCTCGTGAAATTGGTGATCGTGGCAGTGAAGGAACTGCGCTAGGAGGTCTAGGAATGGCCCATAGTGCTTTAGGGAATTACTCTCAGGCTATTGAATATCAGAAACAATTTTTGTACATTGCCCGTGAAGTTGGTGATCGCAATGGAGAAGGGAATGCACTAGGTAACTTAGGCAATATCTACTGTGCTCTAGGGAATTACTCCCAAGCAATTGATTGTCAGGAGAAGTTTTTGATAATTGCTCGTGAAATTGGCAAGCATCGCGGAGAAGGAACTGCACTGGGTAACCTGGGTAATATCTATAGTTCTCAGGGTAACTATAATCAAGCGATTGAATGCTACCAAAAATGTTTGGTCATAGCTCATGAAGTTGGTCAACGTCGAGAAGAAGGGATTGCATTAGTCAATTGGGGAGCAACATTAATCAAGCTGGAGCAGTATTCAGATGCGCAACAGCATTTACAGAAAGCCCTAAATATCTTCCAAGATTTAGGTACTCAAAGTGGCGAAGCTCAGGTGCTCCAGAGTTTTGCAGAACTTTATCAGAAAAGAGGAGAAATAGAAGCAGCGCAATCATTTTGTGATCGTGCTCTAAAAATCGCTTCAGGACTAAGCATTCCTCTAGTGCAAGAATGTGAGGAGTTCAAAGCACTACTGTCAGAAGGTATAACAACCGCAGTGCTGAAACGGGAGGAGTGTTAATGACGCAGCTAGAGGCTCTACTGCAACAGTCTACCGTCAAAATCACCATTCCTAATCAGAAAGGATGGGGGACAGGGTTCTTTGTTGCTCCAGGGTTAGTTCTCACTTGTGCTCATGTAGTGCAAAAAGTAGGAGAACAGGCCATTCAGTTGCAATGGCAGAACTATGAAAACTGGTCACAGGCACTAGTGGAACAATCACTTCCTGCTCCCTATGACTTGGCTCTGCTGAGATTTACGCTGCCAATAAATGTCAATCCACCTTGTGTTTATTTAGATGAAGCAGTTCGCTCCCGTGATCCACTTTATTTATTTGGTTATTCAGATAAGGGCGATCAGCAGGGTGAGCCGCGCACATTTAACTGTGATGGTATTACAGGCAGTGAGATTGCCTCAATTCTGTTTAATTTAGGCCAGGTACGGCCAGGGATGAGTGGGGCACCTTTGCTAAACCAGCGAACCGGCAAGGTATGTGGAATCGTGAAGTTTACTCGAGATCGTACCTCTAACTTGGGAGGTGGAGCTATACCTACCAGTGTCATTCTGAAGCAGTTTCCTAACTTACGAGAACTACAGAAACAGTTTCATCAGCAGGATAAAAGATGGGTTGAATTCGAAAAACCAACTAACATTCCTGAAAACCTTACTCGCAGTGGTGTAGTGGGATTTGTTGGTCGTGATGAGGCTATAGTGAAACTGCATCAAATGTTACATGAGAATAACCAAAATCCGATTGTAGCCATATCTGGAATGGGAGGTATTGGCAAGACAGAATTAGCGTTGCAGTATGCGTTGAATCATCAGGCATTATATCCAGGAGGGATTTGTTGGATTTCGAGTAGAGGTGAATCCCAAAATGTAGGGACTCAAGTTATAACCTTTGCTAAGGTGCATTTAGGACTCATTCCTCCTGACAAAATAGATTTATCTGAACAAGTTTCGTATTGTTGGAGACACTGGAAAGAAGGTAGTGTACTTGTTATTTTTGATGATGTGATTGATTATCCTGAAATTTGTGTCTACCTTCCACCTCCTGACTCTCGCTTTAAAGTAGTACTCACAACTCGCTTACGTTTAGACGAACCAGTACAATGTTTGGCTCTAGGTAGTTTAAGCGAATATGATGCTTTTGCCTTATTAAGGGAATGGATCAGACCGGAAAAACTAGTTTGCAATTTGGAAACGAAATGGGACGCTAGCTCAGAGATTTGTAGTTGGCTGGGTTACTTACCATTAGCTCTACAACTGGTAGGGCGTTATATGAAGAGACGTAACCTGTCCTTAGTTGAAATGCTACAACGCCTAGAGGAAAAGGGGCTTAGTCATTCGGCATTACAGATTGATCAACACGATCGTACTTGGACAATTAAAATCAAGAAAGGTATATCAGCGGCTTTCGAATTAAGTTGGGAAGACTTACAGGTTCAACCCAGAGCTCAGTGGCTTGGATGCCTTTTTAGCTTATTTGCACTTGCTCCAGTTCCATGGAGCTGGGTGGAATGGATATCTCAGGATGAAGATCTGGAAAATCTAGAAGATGCTCGAATTGCCTTAGAGAATCTAAACTTTCTGCAAGGGAACGATCCTTATTACTTGCATGCCTTAATTCAAAAGTTCTTTCGTGACAAGCTTAGGACTTTGCAACCTTCATTTCTAATTGAAGAAGAAGTCGACTTACTGAAATGTAATGTTTGTAACCTACTAGTAAATATTGCCAATCAAATTCCTGATTTACTTAGCCGTGGATCGATTGCATCCGTAGAATCTACTGTACCTCACTTAATAGAAATTACTACTTTCTTACAGGACTGGTTGAGTGATGAAAATATAGACTGGCCTTTTATCGGTTTAATTGATTTTTACGAAGAACTAGCAGCATATCCTTATGCAGAGTATTGGTGTGAAAGGTATTATAAAGCCACTATCAATCGCTTTGGAGAGGAGCATCTTAAGACATCTGACAGTCTTAGTAAGTTAGCTAGGATATATCGTCTCCAAAAACGGTATTCTGAATCAGAGTCTTTATACCTAGAAGCCTTAGAAATCAGCAAACGGCTTTTAGGTGAATATCACAAGACAACAGCAATTCGTCTTGATAACTTAGCCCTACTATATCAAGATGAAGAACGTTACAACGAAGCAGAGAAGTTTAATTTACGTGCAATAGAAATATTTAAGCAACTCTTTGGTGAAGATCATATAGATGTAGCTACCAGTCTCGGAAACTTAGCTTTAGTTTATACAGCTCAGAAACGTTACGTTGAGGCTGAGGCTGCATTTAAACAAGCTTTGCAAATAAAGCAACAGTCCTTAGGTGAAGAACACAAAGACACTGCCGTTTGCCTTGATAATTTAGCGTCTCTTTATCGGACTCAGGGACGCTATAGTGAAGCTGAAGAGCTTAATTTACGTGCACTGTCAATATTAAGAAAGCTTTTTGGTGAAGAGCATTTAGATGTAGCTACTAGCATCGGTAATTTGGCAGGGGTATATAATCGCCAAAATCGTTATAGTGAAGCAGAGAAATTTTACAAGCGAGATTTAGAAATCAGAGAGTACCTTTTAGGAAAGAATCATATAGATGTAGCGAACAGTCTTGATAATTTGGGTTCTTTCTATTGCCAACAAGAGCGATATAAAGAAGCTATTCCAATACTCAAAAGGACCTTAGATATTAAGCGGAATCTTTCAGGTTTGGATCGTCTGGAACTAGCTGCTAGTCTTACTACTTTAGCCGACCTTTTATATACCGAAGGCATTTACAGCGAAGCTACAACCTTATATACGCAAGCTCTAGAAATTAAGCAACACTTTCTAGGTATAGAGCATAAAGAAGTTGCTAATACGTTCTGTCACTTAGCAGTTGCTTACTATGCCCAAGAGAAGTATTCCGAAGCTGAGGCAGCCTTTAAACAAAGTTTGAATATAAAGCAACGAGTTGCAAATGAGAAGAATGAAGACATAGCTATCATTCTTACTCATTTGGCAAAAATCTATGAAGTTAAAGAACGCTACGGCGAAGCTGAGCTCTCTTATAAGCGAGCCTTAGAAATAAGAAAAGGTCTGCTAGGAGAGAATCATCTAAACGTAGCAAAAAGCCTCAATGACTTAGCAATATTTTATCAAAAGCAGAAACGATACAGCGAAGCTGAGCTCTTATACAGAAGGGCTTTAGAAATACATCAAGTATTGGGTCAAGATAACTCTGATGCAGTTAGCAGTTTTGAAAATCTTGCCATTCTTTATCGAGTACAAGAGCGTTATGTTGAGGCAGAATCACTTCTAATGCAGGCGTTAAAGATACAGCAACGTCTCTCTGATGGTGAGCATAGGAATAGAGTCATTATTCATAACGAATTGGCTCATCTCTATCAGGATCAGAAGAATTATTTTCAAGCGGAGTTATCATATAAGCAAGCCTTGGAGGTACAACAATGTATTTCAGGGGAAAACCACAAAGATGTTGTAGTTATCCTTAGCAACCTTGCACAAGTTTGTCAAAAACAGAAGCGCTTTGAGGATGAGGAGGCTTTATTGTCAAAGGTTTTAGAGATCAGAAAATGTCTTGTAGACGAAGAGGATGAAGAGGTCGCTAAGGCCCTCGATAATTTAGCTGATTTTTATCAGAGACAAGAACGATATAGTGATGCAGCAGTCATTTTCTTGCAAGCATTAGAGCTACGCAAAAAAATCTTCTGTCCAAAGCATATAAGTGTTGCTAGCAATCTCAAAAAGCTGGCAAACATTTATCGAGTTCAAGGGGATTATGCTAAGGCTGAAGAAATGCTTTTGCAAGTAATCGAACTACAAAGACGAAATTGTAGTGAAAAGAATTTAGATATGGCTAAAACTTTAAATGACTTGGCAGAAGTTTATCGTTTGCAAGAGCACTATAGCAAGGCAGAATCGCTCATGTTAGAGACTCTGGAACTTAAAAGACAAATTTTGGGTAAAGAGCATTTAAGTATAGCCACGAGTCTCAACAATTTGGCTGTACTTTACACCTCTCAAAAACGTTATAATGAAGCAGAAAAACTTCTTCTACAAGTATTGGAAATGCAAAAACATCTTTGTGGAGAAGAGAGTTTAGATGTGGCTATTAGTTTTAATAATTTAGCAGAACTCTATCGTTTACGAGGATATTATAGTGAAGCAGAGTCACTCCTGTTACAGGCATTGAAACTTAAAAGACAAATTTTGGGTAAAGAGCATTCAAGTGTAGCCACGAGCCTTCACATTCTGGCTAATCTCTATGATTGTCAAAGACGTTACGGTGAGGCAGAGCTAATTTATATACAAGCTCTAGAACTTGTTGTATGCCGCTTGGGTGATGAGCATCCTCTAACTGATACTATTTGGCAGAGCTTTCTAGGTTTTCTAATGCGCGCCATTGATGAGGATCAAACCACAAAGCTATCCGATAATTTATGGACAAAGAATTTGGTCCACAAGCTTCAGGCATCTCCCAAAGATGAATCGTGAGGCTATATAAAGTTATCCTCCTCTTTTCTCAGCGTCTCTTTTGTCAGTGCTGGCAAGACACATTTCACTCCCATTATGTTTAGCCGAATAGGTTGCAGCTGAGCAGCTGACAGTAAGCTATATACATACAAAATTTTCAATTAGAGCTGCTTAAAAGTATCAAAGTAAAACACTTCTCGCTCCCACAGAGAACACCTGAAGAAACAATATCTAGGCTTAGCACATCTAATCATATGAGAATCCTCGAGTATCACTCATTGCTAGTATGCTTCGCCGGTGCAGGATATTTCTCAGGATATTTTGCCCTAACTGAAATTTCGACCAGAAACGCTGCCAGGTTAGCTGTGGGCCGTCCTTCCTCATCCGCCCAACGTTCCAAATCTTGAAAAACCTGATCCGGCAGAACTATGGTGGTTCGTTTACTCATTGGGCGAATCATAGTGTTTAACATGCCGATTCTATCCTCCTGCCGGTCTTTCTCAGGTTGACGCCATAGCAATCAATGCTTATTAAATGGCATTCTATGTTAATTCTATGCTAACCTAAGCGCGTAACGCGTCAAGCAGGGCCGCAGCGTGAACCTGCCCATCACTAAATATCTAAATTCATGAACTCGCGCTAAGCCCCTGCTTGACCAAGCGTCAAGGAGTATTAACCTTTATGAAACTTGCCATTGAGCGTGCCGAAACTAGCACGCAACCCGTCACCCAAACGCCCAATAGCGTCCTCACCTATCGCCGCTTTGCCTTTGATGGAGGTAACCGCTTTATCAAATGGGTTAGCCCAGACCATCAGCCCCGCTGCATTCCCTCCTACATCAAACCCCTGGAAGATTGGGAAGATGCCCTGCCAGACTCGGATACCGTGATTATCGAGTCCAACGGCATCCGCTACGTGGTCGGTCAGGTCGCCCAAGAACTCAAGGGTAAGCCCACCTACCAGCACAGCAAAGCCAACCTGGCCCAAAAGCTATTTCTTGCTGCCCTGGAACCAACGGAAGATCGCACCCACATTCTGATTGATACCCTGGTCGTCACTACCCCCGATACCCGCGATCACCAAGCCGTAAAACGGTTAACCGCCTTACAGGGGCTGCACCAGTTCAAACGCAATGATGTGGAAATTGCCGCCAAGATCAACCGGGTGGAAGTGGTCGATGAATGCCTCAGCGCCTGGCGCTATGCCTGGAATCAGGGGCTGTTTAACTATCACCGCAAAAACGCCGTGCTCGATCTCGGCGGTGGGACAGCCCTGGCACGGGTGATTCTGCCCAATGGTCTGATTGACCGGGCCGCTGATGTGAAACTGCCTGGCACCTTTGACCTGGCCAATAAGATTGCCGCTGCCCTCAAGGCTCGCTCTGAATATAGTCCCGATTTGGGGCTGATTATGGATGCCATTGCCACCGGCACCTTTACCATTGGCCCACGCCAGAGTTTTGCCGGACTATTCGAACGCTGCCGTCAGGATTGGCTGGCAGATATTCAAGCCACCCTGCGAGAAACCTGGGTCAAGCAGGCTGCCGAGATTGGCGAAGTTCTGATTGTCGGTGGGTCGGCTGCACTGGCTACGGCCCTGGCCGAGACCAGCAACGGACGATTCAAGATTCCTGAACAGCCCAGCCCCCAACTGATCAGCCTTTATGGACTGCTGGAGGACTAGGCCATGGCGCAAGCACGGATTGTCCTGCGGGAAGAGCATCTCACCATTGCCAATGACCTGAAAGAAAATACTCGGCTGGGCAGCCTGACCGAAGTGGTGGGAGTGCTCTTAACCCGCTATGGACGACACCTGAAGGCCACCTGGGAGCTGGAACCCGGCGCTGACACCATGACTGAGGTGGCCCCAACACCAACTGCTCAGCCCGTCACTCTTTCAGAACAGTCCACCCCTCCAAGGGATCCAGGCACCCATCTAGCTCCCCTTTGGTCCTGATATCTCTCTTATTGCCCATTTCAATGCGCCAGCCATAATACCCCTATAAAGACGAAGCCTTCTCAATACCCTACCGTTAGATTGAGGGGGTTACTCCGCTTGGTTGAACTCGTCGCCAAAATAAAGGCAAGTGAGCCATTGCACGAAAAGGAAGAATATCCATGTCAGAGCGAAACGAGTCCCCCCGTCTGCCTGTCCTCCGAGGAAGGAGCTGTGGCAACGGTTGCCGCAACTGAAGCGGCAGAGACTGATCAATGTCTTGAGCCAACTGCTGGAGAATCATCTGAGTGCCCAGTCAGGACAGGAGGTGACGAATGAGTCTCCCAACGAATAGCAGCCACTGGCCTTCAGAAAAAATACAAGCCCATCATCTGGACCGGTTAGCGGTGGTCTATGTTCGTCAGTCAACCTTGCAGCAGGTGAGCGACCATCAAGAATCGACCCGACTCCAGTATGGATTAGTGGGGCGAGCCGAAGCCCTAGGCTGGAGAGCCGAGCGTGTGCTGACCATTGATGATGATTTAGGAAAGTCAGGCAGTAGCGCTGAAGGACGTTTAGGCTTTCAACGTCTTGTCAGTGAAGTGGGTCTCAATCATGTGGGGTTAATATTAGGAGTAGAGATGTCCCGGTTGGCCCGTTCATCGAAAGATTGGCATCAACTGTTGGAAATCTGTGCCCTATTCGGCACACTGATAGCCGACCTGGACGGCATCTATAATCCGAGTGATTACAACGACAGGCTCTTGCTTGGGTTGAAAGGATCGTTCTCGGAGATAGAGCTCCACATCCTCAAACAGCGAATGATTCAGGGAAAGCGTAACAAAGCTGAACGAGGGGAATTGGGCTTCAATGTGCCCATCGGCTATGTGCGTCGTCCCTCTGGGGAAATACACTTTGACCCAGACGAACAAGTACAACAGGTGGTGCAGCTGATCTTCAGAAAATTTGAGGAATTGGGGACCCTCAATGCCGTACTCCAGTACCTAGTGACCCATCATATTCAGATTGGGGTACGGGTATTATCGGGACCGACAAAAGGCGATTTAGAATGGCATCGGCCCAATCGAGCGACATTGCAAAATCTCCTGAGACATCCAACCTATGCTGGGGCCTATGCCTATGGACGCAGACAAGTAGACCCTCGAAAAAAGAAAGCGGGACGACCTCATACCGGCAGAGTGGTTAAGCCTTGCGAGGAATGGCTGGTCTTGATCAAAGATCACCATCCGGCGTACATTAGCTGGGAAAAATACCAGCAGAATATTGCTCAACTCAAGTCCAATCAGAACCGCAGTAATGAACAAGGACATCCCCGTCAAGGGGTTGGGTTACTGTGTGGGTTGTTAGTGTGTGGTCGATGTGGGGGTCGCATGGCGGTTCAGTATTCCCATGGACAAGATCATCATCGCTATATCTGCGCCCGAGAGAAAGTCGATTATGGGGGTGAGATTTGCCAACACTTGTCGGGTGCTTGTTTAGATGAGTATGTTGTTGACCAAGTTTTACAGGCCCTGGAACCCGCCGCATTAGAGTTGTCACTGGCCGCTGCAAGACATCTTGAAGAAGACCGATTAGAACTCGACAAGGTGTGGCACCAACGACTTGAGAGAGCCCAATTTGAGACTGATAGAGCCAGACGACATTACCAGTTAGTAGAGCCAGAGAACCGTTTGGTCGCCAGACAATTAGCCCAAGAATGGGAAGCTAAATTGCAAGCTCAACAACAACTCCAAGAAGACTATGAACGTTTTTGTTGCGAGAAGCCCAAACAACTATCACCCGACCAACAACAACAGATTCGAAGACTTGCTCAAGACCTGCCTGCCTTATGGTCTGTGCCAACAACAACTCAGGCTCAACGCAAAGAAATCATCCGGCAGGTGATTGATAAAATCATTGTCACTGTTGAAGGCACAAGTGAACAGGTTCAGGTTATGATTGAGTGGTCGGGAGGATTCTCCTGTCAAGCTCAAATTATTCGTCCGGTGGCAAAATGGACACAACTGAGTTACTACCCTCAGTTATGTGAGCGGCTAGAGCAACTGGTCGAGGCCAATTTAACAACCGATGAAATAGTTGACTGCTTGCATCAAGAAGGGTTTCGTCCACCCAAACGACGTCAAACCTTCACTCGAGAAATCGTCCAAACCTTGATACGCCATCTCGGACTCCGGCCTCGTCCATTGCCTAAAGCCAGAGAGCCCCTTTCTGAGCATGAGTGGTGGCTCCCTGAGTTAGCGGTCACGCTGGGGATGCCCACCGTGACCCTATACAACTGGGTGCGACGTGGTTGGGTCAAAGCCCGGCAGCAACCCACGTCCCCAAAACACTGGATCATTTGGGCCGATGAGATTGAACTGGAACGATTAAGAACCCATCGGCAACGGCCTGTCGGTGACATTCTACGGCAACGTTGGAAAGGCAAAGTGCCCACGATTGCAATCCCACCTGAGTAACCCTCCTCACACCGTCACTGTTAACTCTTCACCGGAGAATACAAATGGAAAACCATCAGCCTATGACTAAGCAACCTCGGCATAAAGAGGGAGATGACTATGGGGGTATTGAGGCTGGCGTATCTCGATAGGTTCCTGACTCTCCATACCATCCACCCCAGGGAGGTTACCAACGATGAAATTTGCACTGGGCGCAATCTTGTTACTCCTTGTTGTCATTGCCGTCAACACATCCCCTATCTCCAAACCTGATCCACTCCACCGCGCTGGCGAGGTTCCCCAGCGATTAACAAATCCGTAAGCCCACCAAACTCAAACTCTCTTCTATCCCTGCAGATCCTTACCCTAATCCCCCGATATGAACCATGACACATTTAGTAAGACGCCCCAACACCATGCCTGTGCTAGCAGGTGACATCATCCACCCCACACAGCTCGACACCGAACGGCAACAGCTGTTCTATGACGTGTTTAATCTCATCCCTCAACCCTACCAAACCGCCCAGATGGTGGCCGATATTTGCCAGGGCCTGGCTCAACATCGAGAACAGGAACTGTGTGCTCTGATCAGCCAGTTTCAGGGACTGCAGCAACAGCAGGCGCAGCAGATGAACCACCACATGGCAACGTTGCAACAGATGTTGTTGGCTCAACAACAAGCCCATCAAGATCTCCTAAGTCAGCTGGCCCAGCAACAGTTCAATATGCCGCCGCCCCCGCCGCTGATCCCCACTATCAACCTGACCGTCGATAACAAAGTTGAAGCGACAGCTGGGGGAGACTCCACCAATGGGTTTCTAGCCATTTTCTTTGCTGTGCTCACAGTGCTCTGTATTGGTCTTATCACCGAGGGGGACTAACACCATGAGTTTTAATGAACTAAAGCGACTAATCTCCACCATGCAACCGCCAGTCCAGGGTGCTGGAACCTCAACCCCGATGCCGGGCATCAAAAACTTTAGCCTGGGCAAGTCCTCTGGAGATGAACTACTAGCAGCAGTAGGCTTTGCCGGTCTCCTTGCCACTGCCGGACTTTTCCTAGCCCCACGCCTGGTACCAGGGATGGACCATCTTGTGTTTTTCGGCTGGACTGTTGCTGTTGCAACTTTACTCAAATTCTGTTCCGAATGGCCTAATCCCAAGCCCCTAACCACGGCCAGCTTCACCCTTTGGGTCGCTCTCCTGTTAGAGAATCTCAACTATTTCCCCATGTGGAAGACCGGCTTACTGGTGCCCCTGGTGGCCACCGCCTGGTGGATTTTTAACGATCTCTTTCGCGATGGCAATGGCAAAGTCGCCTGGTGTACCCGCTTTGCCCTGGGGGCCTTTGGCGCAGTCGGCCTGCACTGGCTAATCACCGGCTCACTGGTGTAAGTCAGCCCCTACCCCCATTATCAGGCGACTGCTTCCGGGTAGTCGCCCTTTGCCATGTTTAGAGGAAGTCACCATGTCCCCCGCACAGTTCCAACGATTCAAGCAGTTTTGTGCGATCGCAAACCAATACACTCAAGAGTATCCCCAAGAATTTCAGGGCGTCTCCGGGCAGCAAATCTGGCGTGACCTGATCCAGGTAGCGATGGCTTTGGGTGTAGTGAGCAATCGCCAGGAGTTTGAAACCGGTTGGAATGTCCTAATGGCAGAGGAAGCATTCAACCTACCTGCCTATGAACCCAATCAAGGAACTGCACCTGAAGCTTCCCAGGCAGAACCTTTACCCGAGGGCATGGGCGGTCAAATCGTCTCAGTGCTCAAAGCCTTCCGAGTGCAGGTGGATTATCTGGGGGAAGTACCAGGACCAACCTTCACCCGACACCAGCTCAAGCCACGCTTGGGAGTAAAGGTATCAGCGATCTCCGCCCTGGCCACTGACCTGAAAGTCCATCTGGGGTTAGACACCGTACCGATCATTTCCGCCCAGTCAGGCTGTGTGGCCCTGGACGTACCGCGTCCGGATCGGCAGTTTGTCCTGTTTGAGGCTTATGTACAGTCAGAGTTGCGATCGTCGCCCCCCTCCAAAATCACCCTGGCCTTAGGCGTCAGTCTAGATGGCACCCTGCGAGAAGTGGACATCTCCGATGCTAACAGTTGCCATTTGCTCGTGGGCGGCACCACAGGCGGTGGCAAATCTGGCGTCATTCGAGCCATGCTCTACAGCCTGTTCTGGCGCTATTCCCCGGAACTGGCCAAAGTGCTACTGATCAGCATCAAACGCTCGGAATTTCCTGACTTTCAGAATATTCCCTGGCTCTATGGGCCAGTAGTGTCAGAAGCCAATGAAGCAGTCTATGCCTTGGAGCACCTGTGTCAGGTAATGGACCATCGCGATCGAGTCCTGGCCGCTGCCCGTTGCAAAGATATCGATGTGTACAACCAGAAGCATCCAGCTAAACCCATGCCACGTTTGCTCGCCGTATTTGATGAGCTGGCAGATTGCATGTGCGTCCTACCTGCCAAGGTCTCAAAGGAGGAATCGGAACTACCCACCAGCAAACGGTTAGAAACAGCCATGGTACGGATTGCCCAGAAAGCTCGCTCGACCGGTATCCATCTCATCGTGGCCACCCAGAGACCTGAAGCGTCAGTCCTGACCCCGCTGATCCGTTCCAATCTACCAGGGAGGATCGCATTGCGGACAAAAACAGACGCAGACAGTCGTATGATTTTTGGCAATGACGACGGCTCGGCAGTAAACCTGCTAGGAAAGGGAGATTGCTTCCTGGCAACGACGGAGGCAGAGCGGTTGCAGACCCTGCATGTCAGTCAGGCTCTGATCGATCGGTTCTCCACAAAATACGTGGATTCATTGGAGCCTGCAAGGCCCTGGGGGTTGGCGACTGTGTATCAGAAGGCGTCCTCAGGGAGGACTGATGATCCATTGTCAACCATTGTCCACTACCTGGTTGAGCAGGGTGGACAGGCCACGCAGCGGGAGATCCAGCGTAATGCGTTGGCCCAAAGATTTAATGTAGAGGAGGTTAGGGAGCTAGTGAGGGAGCTGAAAAACCATGGAAAAGTGAAATTGTCCAGAGTGGGCAAGAGCACCCTGATCAGCCTGTCAAACCTGGACAATGACAATTGACCAGGTTTGACAGGCTGATCATTGGAGCGTTTTTGTGGAGATCAGCCCTGGGGGCAGCGGGTATTTGAGGGCAAACAATTCTACACGATCGTGTAAAGGGGCCAAAATCTAAATATTAAGTTCAAGGGATATGCCAACCATTTACCGGCGACGATTCTGACGTCGAGAACCCAACAGGAGAATGGCCAAACGTTCTATCAAATCGAGTCCTGGCTAACCCAAGAGGATGTTCAGCGATTTGCTCTGATTCGGCAGGAACTCCTTAGGTATTTTCAACTGTCATACATGAAGAAAGGAGAGCCAAAACCTATGCATATAAATGAATAAGAGCTGACTAAACAATATCAGGACTTTCCCCATTGTTCCCGACTGCTTCTACATTTTCAAGGCGGTCGAAAGCAAGACCACTCCATCCTTCACCTCGCCCCGTTTGCTTCCGGACACCCAACCAGACAAAAACCTCACCATTACGCCAGCGAGTACGTTGAAAAGATTGCTTTATCCTCACCCCAGCCCTGGGGACTTCTTCTTCGTGGATGAAATAGGGTAATGCAGGGACTTGATCCAAGCCTTGGCGTAAAAGAACGGTTCGAGGCCGAATTTTTACAGGTGGCTCTGCGTCATGCTCTAAGATGCGAGGCATAGCAGCTCGCTGCAGCTGAATCTCTCGATTATCATTCTCAACATGAACAGGAATCAGTGGGATCCAGTTTTCAGGAACACTGGTCATCAGCTGATAACGAATATTCGCCTTATAATCGGGTGAATTAGAGTCCCCATTTGGATGCGTTTGGTCTAATAACGTTTGGTAAAAGTTTTGGGTTTCTAATGCAGCTTCTAAGCCGGGTTTACTGGTGCCATCCGCTAATGGAATAGTTTTCTCAATTCCCCACACCATATTGGCCATTTCATCTCTAATGAGCACAATTTCTTCGAGTGGATCCCCTTCTTGAACTTTTGGCACCGTCGGCAATAAGAGTAAAGCGGTGTCGGCTTTCTCATTTAAATCACCCTTTTTGTCCAGGGTAAACATGCTCCAGCGCTGCCAGTCGTTGTCAACCCCACTACCTGCTGCTTCAATCCAAAAGCGTTCTCCAAAAACATTGGTCACTGTCATGCCTTCAATTTGGGCAACACTGCCAACAGGAAGGGTGTAAGGCATCAGAAACCAGTCATTGGCATAGATGAGGCCAAATTCGATTAAAAGCAACTTTGCCAACTCAGTGGTATCGGCTTTGATATCACCAAAGTTGGTTTTCCTGTTTTCAAAAGCCCACCAACGGGTATTGGGCATCCCACTAAATAGTACGGGCGTGGGAATGAGGGTTTGGGTATCGGTACTTTGGGGATCTGGGGTAGCAGCACCATCGATATCCCCTAAACCTTGGGAAGCTGTGTCAATATCAACGTTGTACCAATCTAGATGACCGTGATAATACTCGTCGGCAGAAAAAACGGTTTCACCGTTTGCTTTGGGGGCAGAACAAGCAAATTGGTACTCTAGCCGAGCCGGATCCCAAGCGTCATCACCTGATCGTGGGGGTTGATAATAGAGTGACTCAAACCATTGAATAAACCGATCGCCCATCTCATCGATAGCGACTAAGTCCTCATTATTTGATGCGTGAAGATGATCAGAGGCGCGCGGACGTTCGATTTCCGGCAAATCAGCAGGGTAATCAGTCAGGTAAGTGTACAAGAGACCGCCATCCATCCGACGCTTGGCGACCGCTGCAAAGCTTTGCCAATTTTCTAGATGGGCACAAGTAGGGGCATCCTCTTTCTGGTTAGGGTCTGGCCGTTGAATGGGATACAGAGCAATATATTGGTTAGCATAATCGCCAACTCGAC
Organism: Leptolyngbya sp. PCC 7375; assembly: GCF_000316115.1. Lineage (GTDB taxonomy): Bacteria > Cyanobacteriota > Cyanobacteriia > Phormidesmidales > Phormidesmidaceae > Leptothoe. The sequence goes on along the minus strand of NZ_JH993797.1, from coordinate 3,062,130 downwards.
TGATCAGCTTAAGCCACTGACGACCCATCAATAACCGGATATCTAAAGACATAACCTGATTGCCCAAATTCATCGGAATTGGGCGACGCTCAGCTTTGGTTTCTAAGGGAATTTCATCTTCAAAGGCTTCTACCTTATGTCTATTGGCACGATATTTGGTTAGCCCTGTTGTAGAGATGTGTATCTTGCTTGAGATGGGCGACCCCGCGTCATCCCCTCTAAATTCACCCAACTGCCATTGTCGGGTGAGCATCCACAGAGCATCTCGGACTTCCGCCCTGAGGGAACGATCAAAGTTCTGTGTGCGCGGACGTCCTTCCAGCCGATTCCAGAACGTAATTTGAGGATGTTTACGGGTATTGAGGGCTTCAACAATATTGTCAACTAGATACTTACCTTTCATGGATTCTACTCCGGTAGTTGGTCGTAAACTTTATTGTTCTCAGCCAAGTTGGCTGAAATCGAGACTTGATATAGATTTACAGCCATCAAGGTTGCAGGCAAAAAATGTGCATAGTAGTCTTCTGGGACATTTGGTGTTTCTTCTTCCCCTTCCTTCTTCTTACCCATAAGCTGCTCTGGCTCAATGGCACGCTTTTTGGCCATATCCAGAGTTTCGTTAATGGCATCGACAAGATCGGCCCATTGCCACTGCCCTTGGAATTGCGCTGGAGTTACGAGTAGCCAGGTTTGCGGAGGTTCACTATTAGGGCGGTCATAGTTAAAGGCAATACCTGTGGTTTCTTGGGATTTGAGCTTAACCTGTCCGGTGTCAGATTTTTCCTGAACAATTGGAATCACTTCTGTCCACTCATCCAAGAGGAGGCCACACTGCCGTTGCTGCTTCTTGAAATCAACAGCGTAATGAGCAGTATAAAGGAGTCGATCGCCATCTAAATGATAGTCGTCTGGAAACTGCATTCCCAGCCAAAGGTCATCCGCTTTGTAGGGTAGTTGAATAGGTTCTAGCTCAGGTTCTGCTTGGCCAAACGCTCCTGTCAAAAGTGTCAACTGCTCCCAGGAATGCATTTTTTCACGTACTCGCGCTACACCGTAGAGCCAATCATCCAGGGGAAAGTCAATGGGAGGTACGAGGGTTTGGGTTAAATGTCGCAGCAGGTCACCATTTTGGCTCAAATTGAAAGCTTTTTCCCATTCATCACCCTGGCTTGAGGTCAACTCAAATTCTGGTAATACTTGAAAGTCCTCGCCTAGCATTGCTTTTGCAGCTTTCTGCAAAGCCTCAACCCTGACACTTGCTTGAGTAGCGTTGTCATGCTGATCAAGCTGCTCTTGAGCTGTAGCAAGACGTTTCTGAAGCTCATCAGTAAGGCTTTTGGCCATATCCATCAGGTCTTCAGAAAAAGACAAGATTGCTTGTTCAATAGAGCTGAGATCAACTTCCTGGAGATCAAAATCAGATACCGGTAGGAGTAACTTAACATCTGCCAGTACCTGGGCAATTGTGGTTTCTGATGTGCCAAGGATGCTAGAGAAATCGCTTAAACGCTGGACAAACGCTGCTCTTTTGGACAATAGGCTCCTACGTAGATCTTCAGGTGTAGATGGCCGGGGGCTGCTCAATTCCGTCGAAATCACAAGCTCTGCCCGTTGCAGTAGGGTATATCGCTCTTCCTCTAGGGCTGTCTCTGGCAATGCGTCATAATCACTGATTAAGTCATCAAACTGGTCTAGTTTAGCTTCCCAACGATCGACCACTTCTTGCACCTTTTCCAATAGGTCATTAAATGTTCGGCGTTGCCACTCGCAAGCGAATCTCCAGGATGTTTGGGGTACTCCATAAAGATTGGCGGTAGAAAGCAGCGTTGAAAAGTTAGAAATATCAGCATCAATGTTGTCAAACACCTCCTCTCGCCAATGATCTAGATTGCTTAATCGAGTGTTCAGGAGCGTATAAAAATCCTCCACATCAGTCCTGAGCTTTTCCAGACCGCCTTTAACTTGTGTAATTCGGTCTTTATCAACAAATGTGAGTTCTTCCTCAAGCGACTCCGCATCGTTTGTCAACAGAACATCGCTTCGCTTAAGTGGGCGCGAATGAAGGATCAGATTTCGTAAGCTTCTGAGGAGAGGCGCTAGTTCAAAAAATGTGACAACTCCGTCCACCGGCTCAAGGTGATGAATGGCAATTTGGGCATCCGGGCGTAGTGAGAAGGCTGTGATGATATAAAGTAAGATTCGATCATCCAAACCGGATATATCCGGTTGTTCTTCACTCTGCACAAGGTAGAGCAGGTCGATAGGTTGCAGTTGTAAATCCTGTTGTGTAACGACAATCTCCTGTAAACCTTGAACAGGGTCATCCCAGGTTACCTGGCAACCAACCGAAGTAGGGGTAGGCGAAAGCTGGGCTAACCAGGCATTAACAGAGGGCTCCGCTTGCATCCGAGGCGTAAGCTTGATCCCACCTAGGGGAGAAATATTAGAGTTCAGCCCAGATGCCAGATGAACCCCAACTCGATGGGTAAGCGTGACACCACTGCGCGGCGTTTGGATCACATCGGGTTCGGGGGGATAATGGCCCTTACTGTAGGTTTCCAGGGTAGCCGCAGTGCGATCGTAGTTGCCCTGTACAACTTGATGAACGCTTTCAGCCAGTGCCAAATCTGCAATAGCGTCATAGATGTTTAATAATCTATCAACCTCAGCATTGATTACGGCTACTTGGGTACTGTTGGGAGCCGGAGGGAAGCGCTGATCAAGTGTTTCAAGTGTTCTACTGCCAAAGGGGTAGGTCTTATTTTCTGACTTCTTAATCTGGTTAATAAGTTTCAGCCCATCTACAACATTGCGGGCTTCAATTGCTTGAATCGGTACACCCTCTTCAGTCTTAGTAGCGCTGAGGTGATCTGCTCTAAGAGAGAAGGCTTTACGTAATTTGTAGATAAACTGATCCACCTCAATATCGAGGTCATGGCCTAAACTTGATGTAACCTTTTGTATGAGTTCATTTTTTACGGCGGCACTAATTGATTGACTGCTAAGCGCTGTATCTAATTCCTGAATAAGCACTGCATCAGGTAAAAACTCGTCTTTTCCCTTATTAACAGCTACGTTTCCAGTGCTATCGAAAATACGAGCATGATAGAAATTACCGTTTTGTATTTTCGCTACAATCACCAAATCTTTGCCTTCTCCAGGAAGAGCGACGGCGCTCTCAAGGGATACCAGAATTAAGTCATACCGATGTCGATCATGCAGCCCACGTTCTAACTGATAACCAAGCAATGCTCCCAAACTTTGACCACCGCGTATGCCTTCCAGGATTGACATAGCTGCCCTCACCCGTTCAGACGAAAGATTGACTGCGAATAAGTCCGGCTCCTCAGGAGTGGCATAGGACAAATAAGCATTGCGTAGTACGGCAGCCGTAATCGCCTGATTTAGGGAAGGTGTATGGATATAGCCGCCATTATTTTTATCTCTTAGTAGTGGAGACGTAGTTCCTGTATTGAAGATGCCGTCTAATTCTGGCTCAAGATTGACAGGAGTTAATGACTTGTTTTCTGGGCGCACATCCTCTAGCCAAGCGTATGCACCGAGATAGACTCCTTGAGATCTGTCTTGCTGATCGTCATAGCTAATGCGAGAACGCATGGCCCGCAATTGATAATGAATTAATCCTGATTTCCAAGCATCCAACCGATAGCTGCAGCAGTCTATGTGCTCAGCGAAGACCCGTTCCAAATGAGCAGTAGGGGCATCTTCAAGCTGTTCTAGAGCTTCTAATTGATCTCGCAATATATACGCTTCAGGTAATGACTCAAAAGAGCCAGAGATATAATCACATACCTGCTCATTCGCATCTTTTGTGATTGCTGGTTCACTCTTATACAGAAAGCGCCAACGGCTTTCGCTGTTGTCTAATTGCGGGCCATTTCCAGGCTTTGATTCGATGTGAATAAATTCTGGCTCGGTGCGAGCGGCATTCAACTCTTCAGGAGTCAAAACTCCTTGATGAAGACGCAGGCTAATATCCAGGTACTCCAACATTAGAGCATGGCGCAAAAGAATAAAAAGTAGTGCGTTAGGTGGTTTATCCTTGACGAGTCCCTGATAGAGGCGTAGGGCATTTAAGGGTTTGGATGTGTTATTGCTACGTATAGTCTTTCTCAACCATTTGATATAGTTGTCTCCCTCGGGATTCAGTGTGCCATCGCGAGCCGTATAGCTACGAATGCCTTCAGTTTCTGACAAGGGACGGTCATCAATGACTGGACCTTTTAAGCGATTTTCTTTGGAGGCAAAGACTTGTTCCCAAATTTTTGGTACTTTATTGTCCTTGTTCCCAAACTGCTCCTTTCCCCTGTAGCCCAACCGGTTCAGCAATAGCAATCCGTTGCTTCTACATTCCTTTGCAGCCCATATGAAATTATCTCGAAAATTTTCATCGAACTCCTCGAGAATTAAGAGGTCATAAATAGAGAGGAAACCTTGAGAATAGCGTTGATCAAACTTGACTGAGCTTGAGTGTAGCCCCAGGATATTTAGCAGTGTCTGATGAGCATCTTTTACGTTTGCCTGGCCAGCTACTCTTGGTTTGCCAACATAGGCAAGATCATCTAGATGCTTGTCCCAGTGATCACCGATAACATTTAAGATTCTATAAAGTTCAATTAAATAGGTATTGATATCCTTTGAATGAGAGAAATCTAAGTTTTCTAGTGGTGGGAATTCATCGTCAAACCAGTCCATTCTGGAAAAGGTAGTGGTCGGCAAAATACCATATGGTTGATTGCCGATCCTGATTGCTGGAATCATGCCCCGACCACTCACCAGGTATTTCAAGAACTGATAAGTATTCTCAATAACATTCTCATTAAAGACGGGCCACATCATAGTATTCATCATGTAGCCTAAGGTCGCAGGCCATAGCGCAACGTTCATCGCCCGAGCCTCACGCTGGTCAGTGCCGTCGCTATGCAGAACCCGTTTCAATACACTAGAATCAATTCCTAAACAGTCGGCAAAACACTGGCCATCTTGCTTCAGAAACCAATCATCTGTTTCAGTAAATCCATCTTTTAAGAAGTAGTGGTCATAACTGGTATCAGCATCTTCACTGCGGCCAGCGCCACCGTCATCTGTATTATTGGTGGGTGTTCCCTGGGGCAGTATGCTGAAGCCACTCGTGCCATAGTGGTGGTGTTCAATCAGCGTTTCCAACAACGCTGTACTTTCAGGGATGCTGGCACTCAAACGTAGCCCAACAACTAACAGGCGATCAAACCCTTTCTTATGTTCTCCTTCTAGCTCGACCTTAAATCCCAGGCCCCATTCAACCGCTCGCTCAAAGTCAACCATCCATTGAAGCGAATCGTTGAAAACGAGATTCCCCTTGTCATCTTGCCTAAGCTGTTCCTCAGGGGGAGCAGAAGGATCGGGACCGACAATCAGGGGAGATGGGATAGGATTACCTGGAATCCTTAATTCTTCATTTAGTGCTCCATTTCTCTCTTTATAGGCAAGTAGAACAAAGCGATCTGGAAAAACATTAACTTTGGGGGCTTGAGCCCAAGACTGCAATTGAGTGGGTACATCGTCAGGCTTGGGAAAAATGAGAAAGGTAACCCTAGCCGCAACGGGTCTTAGAGGATCCTGAGATTCTAAAGTTTCCTCAAGATTGAGAGGTCGATATTCTTGAATCAAATACTCAGCATCCTGTTCGCCTCTTGCTGCGACTCTCAAGAGTTCAATCCAAGCAGCTTCTATTTGTAGAGGATTACCTTGTAGAATGGCTTCCCAATAGTTGACTAACCTATCCTGAACACGCTTACGAGGTGGCTTTTCAGTGGGAATGACTAAAATGACTTCTCCCCTACTGATTGGTTTTTGATCCAGATTGAGGGGGCGATAGCCATGATATTCATCATGTAAGATCCAGTAAGCGCGTCCCGAGCCATGACTGGTTACCAGTCTTCGCCAAGCGGCCCGCTCTTGTGCCTCATCCCTTGCCTGCCATATCTCTATCCAGTAGGTCTGAGCACTGACTATTTCTGCCTGAGAAAGAACCGGTTCGAACGTATCAACGGCACACTCATCTGGATAGACTCTGACCCAAAGCTCTGTTTTACCAGGGGATACTTCCTTAAACCGGGTTTCTAGGCGCACCGGGAGCAGGAGAAACGGATAGCCATCATCACATTGATTAATTTCCTGAGTCGGATCAGCGGTCAGCGATGCAAAAGCCTCAAACGCAGTCTGCTCTGGTTGCTGAAATTGTTGATAGGTTTGTTGTTGTACCCTGGCTGTCTGCTCTGCTCTGGTCAAATTATCCTGTACCTGCTGCAGCCTTGCTTGATGTTCGGGGTTATTCGGGTCTAGGCTGCGCTGTAGCTGGGCATATTCTAACTGTAGCTTTCTAACCTGCTCTTCTGTTTGAAAGTAGGCCATGCGCGCTGACTCTTTCTGAGTTCGCGCTTGCTGTAATTCCCTTCTTAATCTGGCAAATTCAAGGTTAGACATACCCAAACTCCTCACAGCGAAATTAGAACGGTTGCAGCATCTCAGCGGCATGGACAGCAACTAAAACAGGGGTCTGGTAGAGGATATAGGCCAGATCTGCTGAGTTGGTATCCTTATTCCATTCAACTTGTTTATCCTGATCTTGTTGAGCCTTCTTCTTATGTCCTTTGGGGAGATTCGTTAAAGGGAAGGATGGACTATTCTCTGTTATTTGGATAAAGCTCCCTGGAGAGTCCCCTGGCAATACATGCTTCCAGGAAAGATCGTTCCAAATATCTAAATCCCCTGCTTCCCCGACATCCAGGCCAAATCTGGGCTCACCTGGGCGCTCTTTAATTACAAAAAACCAACCCGATTCATCGGTCTCTTTGGTGGCCTTAACTCCAGTCCCTCCTTTCGCTTCTACTGGTGTGAGATCGAAACCAAAGAAATAAATATCGGGTTCGACCTTGGCTGAATAGAGTGGAGACTTAACTTTATTTCTCGGTGGTTTTTCCCTCTCGGCAGCTTCCAGTTTGATTGGTAAGCGTGCTACTGTGTTGTCAACTTTGCCATCTTTCATCTGCCACCTTGCCCGGTGTGCATAGATAACAGCCGTGGGATATTTCTTCAGCAGTTCTCCTCGAATCACGAGTACCAGCTCTTCTTCGTCTTCACCTGTTTCTCGATGGTCGTGTTTTCCTAATGCACCCGTTTTGTCCGTTTTGGACCATAGATGTAAGGGGGGAATATCTTTAAGTTTTTCCCGTCGTTCATCTGCATCGGGTGCTTTGGGATCGTAATAGCTACTGGCATCCCAAAACTGCCGGAAATAACTCCCTCGTTGATCTGTCGGATATTCTCTCCACAACAACTCACGCCCCATTTCATGATTAAGCCCCACCATGTAGGATTCGATAAACGGTTGGTTGGTTTCCAACAGGGTGATGCTATTTTGCTCAATTAAATTGATATTGGGTAAAAATAGCTCCGATGAAATGTCTTTTAGGGGCTTATACATGGGTATATCAAACTCTGGATAGACCATGACCTCCGTAAAGTCTTCCCCATTTTCTACTTCCAGCCGAGCTGGTAATTGCTCCATCTGCCTAATTCGCCGGGGAATAGTGATATCAGGATTAAGCCCATGAAACAAACATTCCGTTAAAGCTGAAAGATCAAGTGAGGAAGGAGTGGGTTCTTCACTCACTTCCTTGCTAGCAACAAAGACCGAATACATGTCTCTAAGGGCTATCTTGAATCGCTCTGCCTCAGGACTATCTGGCCCTCCCGGAGGAAGTATGGGCAGCTCATCCTCTGGCCGAAAGATGTCAAAATGTCCACTTTCAGGAAGGCCATCAACTCTTTCAGGAATCTGGTTTTCTTCTGAGAGCGCTTCAGGGGCTTGGGGGATTCTTTCTGCCAGAATCCGGGCGAAGACTTCCATGGTTATGATCCCAGTCGGGGTACCCCTGACGGGGGCTGCACTCACCTCCCCTGAGTTAATACGGTCAAGTAGATTATCAGGGCGAATGGAATCAGTGAATGATAGAGCCTGCATTAGACGGCCCCTTGGCCGCATTAGACGGCGCATGGTGGTCGACACTGCCGCCTTAGGAACGATGCTGGTCTTCAGTCTGTAAGCGGCTGTCGTACCCTGGCACACTATTCGACTGTGCACAGGAGCCATGAAGGCACAGGCTTTTTCAGGCTGAGCCGCCATTAAAGGGGTTAGGTGTCTGGCGTACCAACTGCTGGACGTCAGAGCTAATTGCGCATTGCGTCTATGCTGATTCGCTTCCAAAATGTCCCCAACTTGTGCCCAGGCCTGATGCATGTAGTCTTCTTGCTGGTCTTGGATAACTCGTGTCCCAAACCCAGCTGCCACCCGAAACCGAGGATCCAGGTTCAGCGTATGGACCCAGTTCTCCTGATTTTCTACAGGAGTTCCCTGACGATCGCTCAGTAAGCGTTGGGTCAGGGAATGCCATCGGCCATACAGCGGGGGAGTAATTAGCGGATCAGGGTCTATCTTGCTTGCACTTTCTTCACCGTCATCTGGGTTTACCACTTCCCATAGACCAGACTCCTCATTGGCCTTGAGTGCACCTTTTTGGGCGTAGTCATCGGCGAGATTAATGAAGGCAGCCAGTTTTCGTTGAAATTCCTGGGGATAGGGCTGTGCCCAATCGTCATCGGGAGGCGTGCTTTTAGGAACCTTTAAAGCTCCCCCCAATCTCAGTACACCTTTGACTTTATCTGTGTTGATGCCGGGTAGGTTGGAACCCGGGTTTTGCACATCCATAGCCCGAGTGCCGACCCGTTTGTCAACCGGCTTTGGCTGCAATAGCCTGACCAGGTATTCAAAATCGCCGACTGTACCTGTCCGAAAATACCAGTGATGGTAGTACGGATAGTGGTTCGGTTCAAACTCTTTTTTTGCATCATAATGCTCCCAAGCAGAATGGGTGGCACTGGGGGCTTTGCTCGGGTCTAAACCCAATCCTGCCAGGCGTCCGGTTTCAAATACAGGAATCAGAAATGCATGGTAACCCGCATTGGCGTCTAATCGACGGGGACACAGGATCCGTGAGTAAGCCACATCCGGGTTTTGTGCCAACATTTTTTGAAATTTCGGCAATATGATGGTCTCAATATCCTGATCTTTAGAAACGATGTCATCCTGACTGAGGATCAAGTCTTGATTGACATGGACATGGGCCCAAGCCCACAGCTGATCAGCAGGAGGGAAGACAGTCTTTACATCAGGTACGGTAATTTTGATGTAGGGTAGCGGTTTTCCTTTAATCGTTTTGCCGTCCTCAAACTCGGCGTTTTCCTCTTCTGCACCTTTGAGCACAACTAACATGATCCAGGGGCTCAGGCGATGCTTAGCTTTGTCTGGGGCAGTTGGGGTGTATCGCCAGGGAAAATCCTCATCATAGAAGTCGATGTAGGGCAGGTAGTTAGGCTCAAAGTTGGTAATCCAGTGGTGTGGCTCCACCTTGATGATGGCTCGGCTGTTGCTGCCAACAATATCCCCTGGCCCAAATAGCTGAATGTTTTCAGGAATTATTATCGGACCCAGAGGTGCAGCACCTTTTATCGGATCTCCCTTGATCTTGAGAGAAATCGGTATTGTTGCCCGCTTCTGATTGCTCGTCGTCTTGCCAATCTGGTTGGCAATGCCCTGACGCAACCAGGGCAGAAATGAGTAGGTGCCAATATGGTTGTTAGGTTTAGGGTTAGTCATGCCATCACCTCATGCTGGGGAATTACATGGAGAGCATCGGTAGCTAGATCATCGTTTTGGGCCAGTTGCTGCTGCATAAACTCTTGGGCCATCGCTTCACTGACAAAGGTTGCCTCTTGGCTAAAGGCCTGGTTATTCATCTGAAAGGCCACGACAAAATTTTCGGGTTGAACCACAATTTTTTCCTCAAACGGTTGCCGCTGCTTTAAGTAATGCTGTGACAGGGGAGATTGACTGACACTGGCACCCGCCAAAGAGTGGGTAAACCAGAGCTTGTTACTAAATGAGGAGTCGGACTCACCAAGCTGCAAGAATAATGGAAGCTTCTTTCGCTTGTAATGGGTATCTAGAATAATTTCTTCGTAGCGAACTTTGCGCTTCACCACCTTGCTAGATTTAAGTTGCTCACCCTTAACCGAAACCTCTAAACCACTGGGCATACGCTCATAGGCACGTTTATTGAGTTTGCTAGCGTCCTCCATCTCTTGGAACTGTGCCGGGGCAAAGTACTCCGAAACATCTTGGAGTTTTCGCAGTCCGCCACTACTGACCTCTACAGAAACCTTTTTGGCATCACTGGGCTTTTGCTGACCTACTTTATCAATAGGTAAATCAAGGGGAATTGCGCGTTGACTAATCCGCAACGTACCGACAGGATGTAAAACTAGCCCTTCTGTTGGTTCTAGGGAACGTAGCGAAACCGAAAGGCTATTGCCTGGAGGAAGCTGAGCAGTCCAGTTATCTAATTTCTCAAATTCGCCTTTCAGGAGAATCATCACCTTAATCGAGAGCTGGATGACAGGACGCTTGTTACCCCAGGTGATGTCAAAATCTGCCGAAATTCTAATCCTAATTATGAAAAGAGATATGTATAGAGTTCCTGTTCCACTTGCACGCCAGGGGCTGGGTCCTTGTAGAGAGAAATCCAGATGAATACAGAACTTAGCTCCAAAGACATAGAGATTAACATTTGCTTCAACATCAACAACAAAATGAAATGGAGAAAACCGCAGCAGTGCATCAAAATTAATATGCCCACTAATGCTTATTACCCTTATGTCAAATGCTAATTCTGCTTTAGCACCAAACTGGACAGTATTACTGGTAACCGCAAAGTAACCACTAACGCCAATTCTGGCAATTGCGTTGTTGATAATATAGAACCGAACCCGTTGCGGGACGGGGAAGGGTAAATTTTTAGGGGGCTCAAATCGAGGATGAAACCCGCCGACTGAGATTACAAAAGTTGGGTCTTTACCCCAGGCCACTAACAGGCCCATTTCACCTTCAATGGTTCTGAAAAAGACACGCGACTCAAAGAGCTTAGCGAAAAAGTAAAATCGTTTTTTGTCAAATTCAAGGGCACCAAAAAAGCTTACCTGGAGCAGTAATAGGGCAGCCTTATCGGAGGGCAAGGCTACTTTAAGAACTCCCAGGATGGCGATATTACCGGGAATTTCAATAATAATTTCTAAGGATAAGCTGACCAGGGTAGGAGTACCCCACCCCAGTTTGGCCATGGGGCCAATCAAGAACTTGTCTTTGTGAGGCGGGAAGAAACGTTTGAGATCACTAATGATTTGAGGCGCGTTTGCGATCACATTTCTAGGGAACATGATGCGATTAATCGCACCAGTTCTGACCCCATCTAGAAGCGGTTTGAGCCGCATGGTACGGTTGAGTCCGAGTAAGCCGCCAACGGCAAGTAAGGTAAAGCCATAGCCAAGCTGAATGCCTGTGCTAAATTCTGTAGTGATGATGATGAGAAGAGAAAAACCATTAGAACCATCAGGCATTCGAGTGGTAATGATGCCAATGGCTTTTAAGTTGAGAAAATCGCTGAAAACCAGTTCTAAAGCACCGGTATATTCCCCCTTTTGAGGATTGAAGCTTAGCTTGCCACCTCCTTTGATGACTGAGGCATCAACTGCTAGCCCAACACCATCTGGTGTTTTGAAGTTTGCTACTAGATTGGCGGGGCCCAAGTTGCCGCCCTTGTTCGGGAAGCTAAGAGTAGTAGTTATGCCGATGTTCTCAACTTCAGCTAGCAGGGGTCCCAATTTTACCTTGAAGTTAGTACCACCTGTAATATCAAAGTCGCCATCGCTAATAGTGACACCTACTACTAGACTCTGAATTTCAAGTGGTCCTAATGTGATGTGGGTTGCCAACTGCAGTTCAAAACCACCGCTCCCAACAAAATGAAAGCCATGTCGAAAAGAATAAACTAGTACAAGGCCTGCTTCAGCCTTGATTTCCCGCCCTCCAACAATTTGGCGTAGAAAGCTATCTCCTTGTCCAGCAGAGATGATCAAACGAATAGCATCCAACTGCACCTCGAATCCGACATCCCTATCTACTCCTTGGCTTCTAGCAAAGATTTTGATAGAAACCCCTTCGACAGCTAAACGTGTAGAGTTTGAAGATCCTAAAAGAATAATTTCTCCAGTACTCTTCCTTTGCCGAAATCCCAGTTGAGAATTGAAATTGGCTGTGTCTGAAGGATTATCAAACAAATTGGACAGCAATTCGATTCCGCTCGGACGAATTACAATGGCTAGGCCTTTATCGATAGAGGCAGTTGTCTTGAAGGTGATTTCAAAGGTTTCATTTAAATCGAAATCAAAGTTGTCTGCACCCAAAATGTAGGGTACGATAGCGAAACCAGCTTTCTTAGCTCCATTCGCTTCAGCAGATGACACATTGACACCAAATTGGCTATTGGTAGAGGGAAAGATTACGTTTTGAAAAATTGGAAAACGAATTTCTTCAAGATTGTTGCTAGTATTCTCAAGAGCTGACTTAAGTGTAGAGCCCTGTTTATACAACCCCCCTGGCAGTAAAAAGGCTCTAAGTACGGCCTCCAGCCTTAAAGAGAACTTACTATAATTAAATTCAGTGTTCCAGTTGTAGATATCATCAAATAATTCAATTGGCTCGGAAATAAGTTTAGGGAGGCGACCCCAATAAATTTTTCTGAGCAGAGTTTTTGGTTGAAAAATAGCATCATTTTCTGGTAAGTCAACAATTTCAAACACACCCAAGATACTCATTAGCGCATGAATATGCTGACGATAACGTCGTGTGTATTCAATGATGAGATAATCCAGAAGTCTAAAAGGAAGATCATCAAGGGGCGCTCTGGCAACAAATTCGGGAAAAGCTGCAGTTGAGCTACTGACGATCTGGTCAAGAGCAATGATTTCTTTGGTTAGTTTAATGATTTTTAAAGCTAATTCAGCAAGCACATTAGATTTGGTACTATCGTTAGCTCTGCTAAAATCAATTATTGTCTGGATAATGTCTTCTACACGTATTGCTAAACTCGAGAAAGCAGTCAGATCGCTTCCTGTTGGCAACTCATACCCTAGCTGTAGGAACAGGATCTTCATACGATATGAAGAATCTACAACACTCAAAGCTTCAAAAACCAGACCTATTTCCTGAAACAAGCTATTTTGCACATTCTGCCCCACTGTATTTTTCCTCCCTACGGAATAGGTCTTGTGATGATATGAGCTTGAAAACCGGGAAGAGGGTTAAATACCGCACGTGGAGGAACATCTTCACTCAACACACAGACTCGTGTAGCTGCATTCCGCTGTGCAGCTGTTCTTATTGCTAAAGCATTAACTACATTATTCATAGCAGTCATCTCAGCTGCCGAGCCGGTCCATTGCACTTTTAACCAGCTTTTAATAACATTCGCTATGAAAGTTGAGCCCTGAGCATTGTTATTGGCTGACATGCATGCCACTATGCTAATCCTTCTCGGTTGGGCATTACTTTGTATAGGTATTGGTATACCAATGTTGAGGCAATAGCGAATTGCGGCGTTCTGGTGGCCGGTTTGATTACGCACTGCAGCGAAAAATACTCCAAGGTAATTATTTAAAATTCTGTCAATATAGACTTGAAAATTACCTATATAGTTTTGAATATTGACAAGCGTAAGAGGATTAGGAGCCGTATTTGGCATGATTGGGGCATTTGGCTGTATAATTCCCGGAATGCCAACCATATTCCTAGCTAAAAGACTAAGTTGGTTAAAAAATTGAGTAAGATCGGCTGGTGTAGGCGCAGCCGCTGCGGCAACCCTAGTTCTTATAGCCTTGAAGTTTATAATATGAGGCTGTAGTAGAATGAGCCGTTGACGAATGGCTGCATTAGGTATGCTTCCCGGTACTTCGAAAACAATGCCAAATCGCTCAATTACTCTACCTAAATTGTTTAGACCTGCAATATCATCGATCCTTTCTGCTTGAATCCTTAAAATCGGAATCCCTATTGGAGCTTGCCCAACTCGCCATACGCACCATTCTTGGGTTACAAAGTCAAAAAGATTTGCTTGGGCAGCAGCAAAAAGATTTTGGATAAATGCATAATGTGGATCGAAATCAACCAATCCCCTCCAGATGTTAAAAGAATTGACAACATCTGCCCCTGTTATAGCTCCAATCCCATTGGCTACGAGTTGGTCAATTTGACCGTAAATATTCCTGCCCCAGCGATACACCAGACCTCGTGGATAGCTTTGTAACCAATCAGGTGCAGAAACAGTCGGACGACGCACTCCTGTGCCCAGAAAATCCCTTAAAGTATCGAGAAAATTAGGTGTTGCACCCACGCGACAACCACGAATATCAATGTTACTTGCAGCTTGCATAATTGCACGCATATGATTCAACTTAGCTCTAAATCTGTTAGCCAAGGAAGTGTTAGCAGCTTGTAAATCACGGAAATCTATGTTTAGTAAATTCGGCTGGCCGTTAAGAGTTTGTTGAGTAGTTAACCCTTCAATGGCTCTGCGAAAACGGGTAAGTCTTCCTGCAACGATGCCTCCTGGTCCAGCAACAACGCGAGCAGCAATAATATTGGCAATTGCCAGCAGACCGTTTCTCAGGGATGTCCTCTGTGCTGCTGTTATTCGGTTCCCTGCAATAGAGATTTGACCGTGCCCGAGGAAAAACAAATCATTGCATATCAAAAAGAAGCTTCTAAGATGGGGATTTGCCCCAATACTTTCCATGGTAGCTCTTGCGCCTGTCAAGTAAAGAGCTGTTGGACTAAACTCAGAAAGAGCCGAATAGATTCTGCCAGTATTGTTCGGAAACATTGGCTCATTAATATTGGCAACAATTGCATTGCGAAGATCCACTTCTCGCCTTGGAGCGGCATTCATAACAGTTGCCAAATCTGCTAATACTGTGGCAGCTAGATTTTGCGCCTGTCCGAAAAAACCTAACTGCGTAGGAGTTGCTCCCATTACAGCAGTCTCTAAAGCATTTAGATGATCAGCAGTTAGGACCGTACCACCTACCCTAGTATTGATAAGTCTATTTCTAATAGCATTCTCGAGAAGATTCAGTGAATTAGTTAGTATTATTCGTTCCCTATTAGTTATATTCTGTGGATTAGGTTGATTCCTTTGTACCAACACCACACTATGCCGTAACTGGTAATGATCATTAATAATATCGAAAAAACTCTCCATGTCTCCAGATGGAAGCCCTGCATTGTTTAAGCCAAATGGAGCAAGTACAGCATTATTTAATACACGAATTCCATTAACAATTTTGGCTACACTATTCACGAATAAAGGCGATTGAGTTCTATCTAAACTGATTAAGTATCGCAACCCCTCTTCATCATTTGACTGAAATGCCCGGAGCATATCTGACTGAATTCCGGATTGCCAGGATCCATTGTTAAAAAATGGTACAGAGATCAATTCATCATTCCCATGTGACAGAATCCGAACCCGATCAATTGGTCCTGGTTCACCATCAAAGTAATTCACAATATCTTCTAGGGAGTTGATTTCTCTCAATACGAGTCCAAAGATACTGTGATAAGCACGTGCTTCACGAATATAACCGTTAAAGCGTTGTCTTTCTGCTGGAGCAAATCCATCTGCTGCAACTACTTGTCGCGTAATGAATGTGACACTTGGTATCGTTTCCGGAGTCCCTACTGGCCTTCTTACTCCTGGAGAACCAGGCGGTAATGCCGGTGTAATATTAAACAGCAGGCCCGGCATCAGTAAGTTGTAAGTTTGAGTAGTAAATGTTGACATTATTGCTGATAAGGTCCTTGCTTAAATTGATCCAATAACAACTGAATCTTTTTTTTGTCATTTATTAATACATCCATTTCCTGGGCGGGGAAATATTGTGCTCTCAAGCCCTCAAGAAGTTGGAGCGCCATTTTTAGATTCGATTTCGGAAATCTGAGAAGATTAAACAAGTCAATTATCTGAATCTGCGGTAGATCCTTTAATTCTTTGATTAACAATCGCTCCACTTCGAGACGCTCGTCTTTTTTTTGAGGATATTCTTTTTTATTAAGATACCAATTGTTCCCACCTGTTGTTTTGGGTAGATACATACCTAAAATATGTGGTCGAATTCGGCATACGCCTATACCTGTACGCCCTTCTTCAACAAAGGTAGAGTAGTCATCCGCCTCGAAAGCTTCAACAATTTTTTCCAGTAAAAGATTTCGCTTGTCGGTCGGCTGACTCATTGCCGCAACATAGGCAATGGCAAAAATCAATCGGTTAAGAGAATCGCTATTAAGATTTCCTCTTGGAGCCAGTTCTTCCATATAAGCCCGCAAGTCATTGATAACCTCTCGGGAAGCTTCCGGTTGACCTGCTAATGGGGCAATTTGTGCTGTCTGCTCATATAATGCTTCAAGTGCAGGATTAAGCCCAACGACATCTTGCTCCAAGTTTAGGTTCGTTAGTATTTTTCCATTAGCCCCTTTAGGTTCTACTCGAACAGAAAGATGACCTTTTAATTCTGGACGATATTGGAAATATCCAAATTCAGTACTTACGGTATCTAGGATATTGTTATTATTAATAGACCAATCATATTGGTCTATTTGGGTGGCCAATTCCTTATTGAGTACGAATAAAACATAGCTCTGTAAGCGTTGATGAACCACAGGAGTGGGATTAAAACTAATCAACACTGCTTGACCATCTGAACTACTGATGGCTTGCCCAAGATCCGCCATCCTAAACCCAGTCGGTATTCGTTGCTCTGCTTTCCTGACCGCCATTATGGGTTATCCAGAAAACCTTCCCTTACTTTCGTTTTTGAACATGCTAAAGGCTTGCTCACTATATTTTCTGCAAATGAATTATGATGCCTTTCTTAATCATCTAATCTTCTCCTCCATCTAGTTCAAACATTCATAAATCAGGGCTTATTGTCTACTTAAAAGTAAGTCCTTCAATTCTGTCTAAGGCTTTCAAGGTAGGCCGTAATGATTAGTCAATTCTCACATTAAAATTTTCTCTCCGTTATGAGCCTTGATGCTATTGGCTTTACCAAACTAACAATAAGATTGTTTAAGAGTTTTCGGAGACTTCTTGTTTCTAGGCTGGAGCCTGGAGAACTATCTGTTAAGAAACATATTCTATGAGCAGAGGATGTTGCATCCTCTTACAGGACTGCTTAGCAAGCACGTGCGCTGGAGCTACTTTTTAACGCAAACCCCGACGAATATATAAAATGCTCCTGGTGGTGATTAATCGCAATAAAATGTGGCTATTTCTACAACGTGCAGCCACTAACAAATTGAGAGGCTAGCCATGAACGACACAAGCGAACACTACGAACTCTGGGGCACCTTCTCTGTAATGGACCACCTCCGCGAAGGCGCCTTTCTCGCAGAAGTCATCCTCTACGATCGCCTGGTTATTCCGGTGCCCCCCGACCCAGCCCCCGCCCAAACCCCTGAAGACCTCGCCTTTGCCGAAAAGCAGCAGGATCGATGGAACCGTCACGGCTGGAATCCTGAGCGCCAACAGAAGCTACTCAAGATCCTCACTGCCGAAGATCTTGAAAAACCCGTTGCGGTGCCAGTCGAATGGAATCGCCAACGACACCAAGAGTGGGCATCCGAATACGAAAAAAGTAAGCTCGAAGCAGCCCAGCAATTCTCAGAAATTCTAGCGGGCTGGAAAACAGGTGAAGTACTGCTCCAGGAACTGCCAGCCATGGCAGCTGGTGTCGTAGCCGTATCCCCTTTTACCTCACTAGAGGATCTCAAACGAGAATGCGGCATTACCGAAACATCACCCCCAGCCGAACGGCTCCAAGCCGGACGAGGCTTACCGGGCGACTTACTCAGTGCCGTCCTCGGGCACGAATTCTTGGTGCCTGAAGATCCAGATCGAGATGAGTTCTACCTCCTGCGCGAAGCCGTGGACTTAGTTCAAGATACGGACTATAGAGAGGCCCGCCAGGCTTTTCACAACGCCCAGCAGCGCTTCATCAAAAACGGCCAAACGGATCTCGAATCCGTGACCGCTGCAGTGAACGCCGTTGCTGAGCATCTCGAAGCACTGCAGAAAATAGCTCGCCGCAGACGCATTTTGAATGGTCTGCGGCGGGCGTTCCTGTTTGCTCAAATCGTCGCTGATCCAATCGGGGCTCCTATCAATGCCCTTGCTGCCGGGAAAGCCGCCATTGCTCTAGGCAAGTTCACGGTGGACGAGCGACTCGGCAATCCAGCCGCTCCCAATACAGTTCGTCCGGGGGGTGCC
This sequence comes from Leptolyngbya sp. PCC 7375, assembly GCF_000316115.1. GTDB lineage: Bacteria > Cyanobacteriota > Cyanobacteriia > Phormidesmidales > Phormidesmidaceae > Leptothoe. The sequence goes on along the minus strand of NZ_JH993797.1, from coordinate 3,043,852 downwards.
TTGCTCTTAGACGCACAGCAGCATCTCAAACTGACCTTAGACTAACTTGGGCTGAGATGACTTCCTTAAGCAATTGCAACAATTGCTCTTACTAGATCTGGCTAGCTCTTCTTGTAAAAGATCCGTCCCCAGTGTGAGTTGACCGTTTGGTTGAGCAACCACCAATTCTGAACAGTTACCGTCTGCTGATTGAGCAAATCCTCCCAGCTTCCATTAGCCGGGAAAGGAATATTGACGACCTGATGGTCACCTGAAAAGTTGATCGCAATGATAAACCGTTCCAGCGCACCATCATCCGCATTGCCCCACCGATGGTAGATAACGACCCCTTTATTCACATCCACACCATATCCCTGAGGATTAAATTGGGTCTGCCAGGTTTCCCAGGTGTCTGGGTAAATATGATTGGAGCGAAGTCCAGCGTGCGCTTTGCGGATGCTAATTAATTTTTGGTAAGTATTGCTAAACAATTGGGAGCCGATACTGTCTCGCAGAAAGTCCCATCGGAGGGGACGGGGTTTGACCCGACGGTTTGACCCTTTATCATCCTCCATCAGCCAGTAGTCTTCCGCAAATTCCTGACCGTTTTGGATCATGGGTGATCCCGGACAGGTAAAGAGGGCAATGGCATAGGGTTGGGTACGGTACCATTCCAGGGCTCCAGCATTGTTCCGGGCTCCAGCTTGCCAAGCAACATGGGAATGGTCATGGTTGTCAATGTAGGTGGTGGCCACCTTGTCAGCATTTAATCCCGAATGGGTATTGAGGGCATTGACAATACGGGAATCGATGTTGCCATGCCAGAGGTAGTCGAAAGTCCGCTGATAGAGTTCGTTATTCCAGTAGCTGTCAGCAACTGTGTCATTAGTAATCTGGCTGGCTTCCAGATTTAAGTGCTCCAGCGTTAACGAGAAATTGGGATCGTTAACATGGTTGCGGATGTCGGTCAGCAGTTGGGGTAACCCCTTGGTCTCGTTTTTGATGTAAAAGTTGGTGGTGTTATCGAAGCGGATACCATCGATGCCGAACGAGTCAATCCAGTAGAAGCAAACATCCCGAATGAATTCCTGGGTACAGCCATTGTGGTAGTCCAAATCCAGCAATCCTGGGAAGGTGCCGCCAAAAACGCCAGCGTAGGGACTATCTTTATAGTCCTGATAGAGCCAGCGATAGGGAAACCCATTGGCAATAATTTTCCCCTGAGCATTGGTCTGAGGATGCACATCGCCCACATGGTTGAAGACCCCATCCATGATCACGTGGATATCCCGCTGATGACATTCATTGATCAGTCGTTTGAGCCAGGAAAGCTTCTCAGCCGGAGCATTGAGAGCATTGGCATAGCGGTATTCCACTGAGAAATACTGGTGAGGGATATAGCCCCAACTGAAACTCTGACTGGGCCAAGCTGTCCAGGGCATGAATAGGATGGCATTAATGCCGAGGTCAGTTTGCAGGTAATCTAGCTTGTCACGAACAGCCTCTAGAGGCGCACGAGCACCGCGATATTCATCGGTGAAGTCATCGATCATGAGTTCATAAACGATCAGATCGCGGAGGTGCTTGCGGCCATGGGCTAAGGGACTGACCTGATTATTGGTAGGAGCGCTCCCACCAATGACGAAGGCCGAATTTTGGTTTTCACTACCACCGTAGCGAGTGCAGGGATCGCCTACGTAACGGGTTTCCCCATTATTGAAGGTAAGGTAGTACTTATATTCGTAGAATCCAGCCTGTAAATTGGTCGGCGTTCGATAAGACCAGACCCAGCCCTTGGAATGGGCCGCTTTTTGCATTTGAGGAGCTTGACCAATATCCCAAGGAGACTGCCCCAGCTGAGCCTGGAAGTCTCCTACCACCTGAATCGAGGTAATTTGAGGATCGCCATACGTTCCTCCCTTATCCTCATATTGAGAGGCATCCTTACTTCTGTTCGGGAAAAATAGCTTAAACTCGGCTGCTCCCTGGCTGGGATCATTCCCTACCTGCCAGGCACCAAAGCGCTCAGACATGTACATCTCAGCCATATCCATACCTCCATGTAGGAAACGTTTATTGGGTTTAGGCTGTCTACATTGAGTTTTTCCAAGGGTTACTTTTCCAGTATTTGTTAAGCCTCTATCAACTCCTTATACAAAACACCATCGTGATCAAATTCGTCTAACAAGGCCTCTAATGAAGAAATGATTGATGCAAAATCTTTGTCCTTAAAGTCCACATAATAATCAGCCATTCTGAGGAAAGCCGAGCACGTGCGATCGTCCATCAAAGCGGTATAAAAAGCTTTATAGTCCATGATGTCACCATCCGACCGCAGTGCAATCCTCCCTATAGAATCCTGAATTTCCTCCCAAATCCCATAGGTGCCACCAAAATCCATTCTTGTTTTCTCAATGTGATTGGTGAGTATTTTTATATACTCGTTGTATTTAGGTACTAAAATCGTAAAGGGCATTTCTTCACGAATACGAGTTGCAGTAGCGAAATAGGCAAGGGTTAGATAAAGAGTTGAAACGGCAAAATATCCCTCACCACCATTACACCAATTGGAAAAAGAAAAATTTTTATCGGGCCTGTAATCACGGGTAATGTAATCTTTAATCGTAACAAACCAAGGTCTTACCCTTGCCGCTTCAGCACCATCTGACTGTTTATTCTTAAGGGTTTTAAGTCGCTCTTTCAACTCATCGGCAGAAAGCTTGAGGGGATTCAGATAATCTCTCCTCAATTGGGCAATTTCTTTCCTTATTTGCTCCTTCTCATGGAGTCTAAATTCCTCTTTTAATTCCTTGATTTTTTGAGTGCTCGTTACTATCGCAGCTGCAATGCCACCAATAATTCCAAATAGCCCACCCAAAATCACACCAACAACAGCGATTGAACTTGAGCCCTCAGAATTACTCGCCTGAGCCAATACATGAGGATTAAAGAGAAATATAATTCCTATGCCGATTAGAAAACTGATCGCGATTCTCAAAATCACATTGTGTTCCTTACACTTGCCCTTAAGCATTGTGTTGTCTCCTAAGGGATCACAAATAAGTTTATTAGAACCTAACAAGCTGGATTAGTGTAATTTGTGAATCAGCATTCCTCCTTCGGAATATAGCAGTGAACTCTGGATTCATGATGATGCTCTATACTTCAAATACTATAGAAGCCCTGACTTCTATCCCTGAAATTCCTTAAAAACTTTATTATCAGGCAACTGACGATTTCATGGGTTATTTTGCCTAACGGTTAGCAGCGCAGCCCTGCTATTTGGGACCTGGTTACTCAACTACACGAACTCCTACATGGTTGTACTGGTCCAGGCAAGCGTCCATTCCTGGGTTGCGATCGCAGCAACCCTCTAATACCTTTCCCGCTAACCTCTGACTTAACAACGTATACCGCTCCTTGGCCTTCACCTGCCTCACCGCCAACCCAATCGCCTGCTTCGGCCCCACCAAAATCGCCAACTTCTTCGCCCGAGTCAACCCCGTATACAACAGATTCCGACTCAGCATCAGATAGTGCTGCATATACATTGGCACAATCACCACCGGATATTCCGACCCCTGACTCTTGTGAATCGTCACTGCCCAGGCCAGGGTAATCTCATTCAGGTCTGCCCGATCATAAGTAACACAGCGCTCCTCAAACTGAACTGACACCTCCTGCTCCTCCAGGTCAATACTGATGATGGTCCCCAGATCGCCATTAAACACATCCCGGTCATAATCATTCACCTGCTGAATAACTCGGTCCCCCACCCGTAAAGTGAGACTCCCCCGACTGATCTCCGCCTTGTCTAGCCCAGGCGGATTCAGCAACCCCTGCAACACCTGATTCAAGTTTCGAGTCCCCACCTCTCCCCGCGTCATTGGACATAGCACCTGCACATCCTTTACGGCGTCAAATCTCAGCTTAGGAACCAAATCACGAATTACATCCTGAATCCCCTGTACCCCATCCGCTGGTTCTGGCGCACCCAGCCACAAACAGTCCGTCACAGGCGAGGCCGACACCGACTCCAGTGCCGGATACTGCCCTCGGTTGATAGCATGGGCATTCTGCACAATCCGACTCGCCTGAGCCTGTCGAAACACCTGCGTCAGTCGCAAAACAGGTACTTGCCCTGAAGCAATCAAATCCCCCAGCACATTCCCCGGTCCCACACTGGGCAACTGATCAGTATCCCCTACCAGCAGTAATTGAGCTGTCGGCGGTATCGCTTTAATCAGCGAATGAGCCAAAAACAAATCCAGCATCGAAGCTTCGTCCACTACCACCGCATCCACCGGCAGTGGATTCTCATGGTCCCGCTTGAATCGCATAGTGCTGGGGTCAAACTCCAGCAATCGATGCATCGTCTTCGCTTCCTTGCGGGTCACCTCACTGAGTCGTTGCGATGCCCGACCCGTGGGCGAGGCCAGGGCAATCGTCTTCCCCATCGCATGCCACAGCGCCACAATAGTACGCGTGGTAAAAGTTTTGCCAGTGCCCGGTCCCCCAGTGAGAATGCATAATCGCTGACTGGCCGACATTTCTACTGCCTGCCGTTGTTCTTCTGACAGAGGCATTCCTGTAGCGTCAACAAACCGCTTAATCCAGCGATTCACCCTAGGCATATCAACGATTAAGGGCTGAGCTAGCAGTATTTGGATCCGCTCTGCCAGATTCCGTTCTGCTTGATAAAATGCTGGTGCATAACAGGCAATCTGATCATCTTGCTGTTGTCGCATCAATGCCCCATCCTGGCCCATCTCAGCAATCAGTTTGGTCAGTTGTTCAGGGTCTGGCTGATGCTCCTCAAGGCTTAAACATTTCACCCCATTAGCCACCAACTCTTCCTGGGGCAAAAAGCAATGACCCTCCTCAGCTGCCGCATTGAGTACATGCACCAGACCACTGCGATATCGAAAGGTAGACCCCGGTGCAATTCCCAAATTCCTTGCAATCGTATCTGCCGTGATAAAGCCAATGCCATACACATCCTGGACCAACTGATAGGGATTGTTACTGACAACCTCGATTGCATCTTCCCCGTATTGTTTGAAGATTTTCACCGCGTAGGTAGTCGAAACCCCATGGCCCTGGAGAAAGAGCATCACCTCCTTGATCACCTTCTGCGACGCCCAGGCTCTCTTGATCATCTGCACCCGCTTGCGAGCAATCCCCGGCACTTCCTGCAGACGCTCAATATCATGCTCAATAATATCCAGGGTCTCTAACCCAAAGTGGGCCACAATTCGCTTTGCCGTAACCGGCCCCACACCTTTAATCAAGCCGCTACCCAGATATTTTTCGATGCCTGTTAAGGTGGCAGGTTTCGTCTCCCGATACTTAAAAACCTGGAACTGCTCACCATATTTAGGGTGATTGCGCCACTGCCCTGCCAGATGTAGCGTCTGTCCAGGCTGAATGTTGGCAAAGCTGCCGGTTACCGTTACTGGCTCTGAAACACGCGGTACCTTAAAGCGAGCCACTGTATAACCCGACTCCGCCGAATGGAACGTCAATCGCTCCACCACACCTTGCAAGTAGTCAGCAGGCTGCTCTGCCATGGCAACGATCGCCAAATCGAGACTAATACGAATGTTCCCTAATTAATATACTCGGCTAAAGACATCGCCAATACTGACAGTGGCTTTGCTGACGGAATATGGAAGTAATTCTTGACATCCCTGTAAAGTCCCCAGTCACTGATGACCTACTCAGGTGGGTTCAAAACCTGCTCAGCAGTCAGATCGACATCTGGGAATGTAGAGGAAACGATGCGATCGCTACCGCTAAAAATAGCTTCCTGATACGAACCATCCTTTAAAGTCAGCACCATCACGACTTCCTGCTCCGGGTCGAGCAGCCAGTATTCTGGGATTTCCCGCGCCTCATACTGATCACGCTTTTCCTCGTAGTCGCGATCTCGATTGACCTTCCCTGGACTAACCACCTCCACAACCAACACAGGCGGAGGCATATCCAAACGAATTGTCAGGCGTTTCTGGGTCAGCTCAATATGCTCCGGTCGCAGAATGACCAAATCAGGAAACCGATTACGAGCCTGCTTCGGCTTAAGGACAGGCACCTCCAACTCACAACTATAGCGATGGGTGAGCCGAGGCTTAATCAGACCTGCATTAATGAAATAGAGTTGAAGCGCAAACGAAATCCATGCATTCAGTTCAGATTCCGTTGGCATTTCAACCAGCACTCCATCAATCCACTCGTAACGACTATCCGTCCCATCGTCATAGGTCAGATAGTCTTCAAAAGTCATCCTAGATTTGGCTTCAGTAGGCATAGGACTTACCTCCAGGACTGAGCCCTGATTCAATTTGAATCGTAGCCATCCGCTGACTGTCGAGCATCGAATAGGTACATCTATTCTATAGCTGCCATCATACGGCAGCCGCCATCATACGACAGCAATGATGACCCCTACTACACATAAGTAGGAGCCATCATCGCCCAAAAACCACCCAAGGGCTGTAAACTTAATCGGGGCAATTTTGGCCCAAAATAGGTACAATTTGGGTATGATGCTTTCCACTGATTTTGCGAAGACTTTGTATACCAAGGGTTATAGCTCTATCGAATATGGCCTTGGGGTAGTAGGGGTCGTGGGTTCAAATCCCGCCGCTCCGATTGATGAAAACCGCTGATATCAGCGGTTTTTGTGTTTTTAAATCAGGGTTCGTCAATTATCAATTGGTCGACGGTGACGCCTGAAAGCGTTATTGTCACGTCACAATACGACGTAAATTGGTCCGTAATTGGTCTACGAAAACTGGTGGTTGAGTCTGCAAAGCGCGCCCATAGGGGCGAGGTAAAAGTAAATGTTAATAGTGGCTGGCTACGGTTGCGATGGAGCTACCAGGGTAAACGCTATGTGATGGCAGTCGGGTTGCTCGACACCCCAGCCAATCGTGCTTTGGCTTCAGCTAAAGCCACTATAATTTGGGCCGACATATTGGCGGGACAGTTTGATAAGTCGCTGGTGAAATATCGCTATGACTCGACTGACAGCCCAACAGTGTTGGAGCTCTATCAGAAGTATGTTGATTGGAAGCGCCGTCAGGTAACAAAACACTCGCTAGATAAGTACTTTGGCTTGAGATCGCAACTTGAAACTTACTTTGGTAGCCGCCAGGCGGATCGGGTCATTGAGGACCATGCTTTAGACTTCCGCGATTGGCTGGTAAAACGCCTAGCCCCGTCAACGGCTAAGGAACGTATCGGCATGATTCGCAGTTGTTGGAGCTGGGCGATCGGAAAGAAGCTGGTAGCCGAAAACCCACGGGTAAATGCCAGGGTGAAGGTGCCTCCGAAGCAACGCCCCAGACCCTTTACTCAGGATGAATATGTCTGCATCCTCGCAGAGTTTAAAGCTAACCATGCCCATTACTTGGACTTCGTTAAATTCCTTAGGGGGTGGGCAAGGCTTGAAAAGTCTCTTCCACTAGCTGCTTAGCTTTTTTATCCAGGGCAATCCAATCCACATCACCCATTTCCAGGTTCAATAGGCTTGTATCTATGGTGATGGGGCTAGTATGATTTTTTGTATCTGTTGTATCCGCTGCATTACAGAGCCGATAGCACAGCTGCCAAACATCGATTTCCTGCTGTTGATCTTGCTTTTTAAGGCATAGGGTATACCGATGGTCAGGAGATGGCAACTGGGCAAGCGTGGCCTGAATTTGATCATGCTCTTCAGGCGTTGCTTTTTCTAACATCTCTTGGAGCGCTAAGTATTGTTGTTTCTGTTCAGCCGTTGTCTCTGCTGGCCATCGCATATCGTCTCGATAAGACCCCTCCCAATCAGAGGCATCTAGCTGTTTACGAATATTGTCAATAATGCGAATTAACGCGGGCTGCATTAATGCTTGGGCATAACGTTGATCTTGGGCAGTGGCAAATTGAGGCATAGAACGGCCAATGCAATACGGAGACTAAACTCTAGTGTATGGGAAAGCGCTCTATTCTTTCCCTGGCTTTTCTGCCTGACCTGGTTAATGCATCCGTAACAACGGTCACGAATTATGCCAGCCCTGTAGAAGATGGCTGCTTTAACCAAAGTTGTAAAATGTCATTCACCCAACTGATTTCTGACTGAGTTAATTCCAGCTCTTTGGCTGAAAGCGTATATTTTAGCTTGCCAACGATGGTGCGGTTATTATGTAGGAAAAACTTGATGAGAGAGCTATCTTTTTGGAAATGAATATCTTCAATATCGCGTTTATAGGTATTGATTTTATAGTCAACTGGCCGACAGGGGAACCGATGCCCCAACAAAATAATTTCTGGCAATAGCTGAATGCTGATCTGTTGGAAAAGACTAGAACAGATAGCTTTAAATCCTCGGTACCCAGAGCGTACGTTAAAATATGTCCATCCCAGCCCGATGATAATAATAGATAACTGTTGCCAAACGTTGACTAGCTGGGGCCAGAAGTATAAAAACCCTCTAAACGTAAGCCATACAATTGCTGCGCTCGCGATTGTCTGAAGCATGGCCAGGCAGAATTTTCTGCTTTTCCAGCCCAATGGGGGAAACAAGACCTCTAACATTTGACTGTATTCAAGAATCTTTAGCTGGGTGTTGGCTGGGGCCATTGTTTCTAAAAACGTGCGTTGCAAACGATGACTAAGACTGTTGAAGGATAGCCAGTGAGATGAGGAAAAAATCTCATCAGCTTGCTCTAATCCCTTCAGGGCAGATTTTGCGGATATGGGTCGTTTATGTTGCTTGGGTTGGGTGAGCCAGCGTAACCAAGATTTGAGGGGCCGACTCATATGCTCTAATTCTTGGCTAAACAACAGACGTAGGCCGCTCTGGGGCAACGTGTTGGGATGTTTTCCCGTAGCAAGATGGATGAGTGTGGCTCCCAGGCTGTATAAATCTGTGGCAGGCATGGCCCGATCTCCCAGTTGTTCGGGTGGGCGGTAGCCTGGAGTCCCTGAGATGAGAATGGGGGTATCTGTATCAGTTTCTGTATCAGTTTGAGTTGTGCTAGCACATTGTACTAAGCCAAAGTCCACTAAATAGAGATCACCTGGCGTAGAACTAGCGAGGGTATTCAGCACAAAACTGCTAGGTTTGATATCACGATGAATGATCGGTGATTTTTTGGTGTGTAGATAATCAAGGATCGCTAAAATCTGTTGTGCCAGTTTACGAATCTCTTCTTCGGTAAAGACTCTTTGAGTATTGATCAGGGTATATAGTGATTTACCCTCAATGTATTCTTGTACAAGCATGCAGCCGTGATAGCCATGGTCTTTGATCTCAAAGCTGTCGTAGTAAGCTGGAATAGCCTGATGCTTCAAACTTTTAAGGATTTTGACTTCTTGGTGAAAACGGTTGATATCGTTTGCTTGAAGTGGATCGTCAAAACATAAGTATTTAATGATAACCCAGCTATGGCGGGTGTGGTCGTACCCCAGCATCGTTCTACGACCCAGGCGAGCCCCTAAGTTTTGTTGAATACTGTAGCGATTGAGAAGTCGAGGAGTCGTCTTTAAAACGCTGGGGGAAACCATGAAACTATTGACGGGGTTGCAATTATTCATCAGAATTCCCGATTGCATCCCCAGGGTAGCGGCATACATACTGAACAATTCTGTTTGATATTAAGCCAATGACCATGGTCCACCGAATCATGGCCCTATAAAATGACACAGACGGTTTAAGAGAGTAATCAGGAGTTGTCCCATGGTGCAGCCCAGGGTTTTTATTGATGGTGAAGCAGGTACAACCGGGCTGCAGATTTATGCCCGCTTAGCCCAGCGAGAAGATGTCACGGTTGTCAGTATTGATCCTGCTCAGCGCAAAGATGTGGCAGAGCGGGCAAAACTGATTGATTCTGTGGATGTGGCGATTTTGTGTTTGCCCGATGCCGCCGCTCGTGAGGTGGTTGATCTGGTGTCAAGTCCCACGGTTAAAATTTTGGATGCTAGCACAGCCCATCGTACCCATCAGGATTGGGTGTATGGATTCCCCGAGTTAGCACCGGGGCAGCGGGATGCGATCGCAAAAGCCCATCGTGTTAGTAATCCAGGCTGTTACCCTACCGGATTTCTAGCAGCCATCAAGCCATTAATGACCTCTGGTCTAATTCCCGCTAGTTTCCCGGTCACCATTAATGCGATTTCCGGATATTCCGGTGGAGGCCGTAAGTTGATGGAGACCTATGCCGGGTATCACGGTGAATCGGAACCACTTTATCCCTATGGTGTGTACGGTCTGGCCTTTGACCATAAGCATGTGCAAGAGATGCATCAATATTCTGGCTTGGTCCATGCGCCCTTATTTTTGCCAGCGGTAGGTACGTTTGAGCAGGGCATGCTGGTGCAAATTCCGCTGCCGCTGTGGACGTTGGATCATCCACCAACTGGTCAGCAACTGTGCGCTGCCCTCACGGATTACTATGCCGATGAACCCTTTGTGCAGGTGGCGGCTTTGGCGGATGAAGCGGAGCTGCGTGATGGCAAGTTTCTGGATACGAAAGCGGCTAACGGAACTAATCAGGTCCAACTGTTCGTCTTTGCTAAGGACGATACCCACGAGGCATTGGTCGCAGCACGATTGGATAATTTAGGCAAAGGGGCTTCAGGGGCTGCTGTGCAAAATATGAACATCATGTTGGGGCTGCCGGAGCAGGCAGGGTTGAATCAGGGAGTCTAACCATGGAAACCTTTACATTTGGGGGGCTAGGGGGCTGAGTAATGGGTAGCGTCTTTTCTAGACATATCCTTATACCTAAGACAAAAAAGGAGCCGCTTACAACTAGCAACTCCTCACTTAGAGACTTATTCCCACTGTGGAAGACACGGATTCTTGCATGGCAAGAACCGCCAGGGGAGAACGATAACTCCCCAACCCTGATGCAAGTTTGAAAGATCAGTTAACTGACAGTGTCAGACCAGCCACACGCTGCTTCACTCTCAAGGCAAGCTGTTGTTACTTTGGCTTAAAACCTTTGAGTTTGGGTAGTACCCTTTTGTGTACTCCTGCAAAGGCATTACACAGCGGTATTAGTTTTCCAGGACTGTCCGGAATTATGAATATTGGCGGGGTAACAATTCAGAGGTGTCTAAGATCGGCGGTGCTGCTCCTCGGTATGGTTTCATCTCTCAAGTCTTGGTTTGTAACCTGTTGGGTTGATCGGTTCCTATACTCAGGCAGTAACGGCTGAATATTTACAGCGGCTTTGGGAGTCTTTTCATACATTATTTTCTATGGTTTTATCGTCGCTTAGTAATGCCGCTCGGTTTCAATTTGAACCGTATTCCCACAGTTGGGTTGCCCTCCATCCCCAACCCAAAGGTGTGATTCAGTTTGTAGGCAGTGCTCTGTGGGGGACATTTCCCACCCTCGTGTATCGTCATTTTCTCAAAAGTCTTTTTTCGGCTGGCTATACCGTTGTCGCTTTGCCGTTTCGGTTTACGTTGCACCATTGGTCCACAGCCATTGACCTTTTAGATGAGCACTACACGTTACGGGGCTCAATGGTCGAGGCGGCAATGGCTAAAGGGTATGAGTCAGCGGTGTACTTAAATGCGGCTAACTACACTTGGATCGGCCATGGCCTGGGCTGTAAGTATGTAGCCCTACTAGAACTTTTGTCCTCTACAGAGGTGTTAACAGAATGCTGGCAATCGTTGCCGCCGCACGACCCTAGCACTCGGCAGCTAAAAGAGATTCAGCAGGGATTATCCTGCCTCAATGCGCGTCTACGTCTGATGGAACAGCGTATCCAACGGCTGACCGGGCAGACTGTTGATTACGGTCTGCCGTCGATTATGCAACAGGCTTCTTTATGGTTGGCCCCTGCGATTAAAGTGCCTGTGCCTGCCAAATTGCTACGATGGGTTTTGAGTAAACTGCTGACGGCATCCCCTACTGTTGATCAAACCCATCAGCTGATTGCCCATAGTCGGCTATTTCATTTCACCGGGCTGATCCAATTTGCTCGCGATCGCAATACCGCCAATACCTGTCAACAGCTGATGCATGAACAGCCCCACATTCGGCGACGGTTTCTCAAAGGCAACCATTTAGAGCCAGTGGGGATTCAATTAGGCCAGTGTGTGGTTGACTTCAACCCACTGGATAAATTTATTCAGCCCCTCAGCTGTCGGGACTTAGAATTTAATGCATTGGCCCTGGTCCATCGCCTCCGAAATACACCCGCTGTTGCCCAGCAGAGGTGTGATGAGACGTGTGATGCCAGTACTACCAGGCATCGAATCGCGGCTTGAGAGCGGACTTAACCGCTCCTGATTTCTCAGCTTTCCCTAACGCTTCCAGCGATCGGCTATAGCCTGAACTATGTGCGCCAAGCTATAATCAACCATTTAGGCAAGCATACTGGGGATGTAGATGGATAGCTGGAGAGATGAAGACGACGAGCTGCTCGATTTTGAGGAGCTGCGATCGCAACTTTTCACAACCTATCAGCAACAAACGTCTTTACGTAAAAGTATTGTCCAATTGCTCTCAATCTTTTACGGACCCACTAGCCTTGCAAATGCCGCTACAGCCCTCAACTATGTTGGCATCACTACTAAAACGGGTAAAACCATTACCCCCAGCTCTCTAAAAACTCAGATTACGGGGCTGATTAATGACCAACTGCTGATTTATGGTGCCGGGCATTTACCCCAATGCCACCCCCTGATTGTGGAACAGGTCACTCGGGATGTGGTTCAATCAGGCCCGTTTGAGCCAATGCTTCAGGCCGTTAGAAATATCTTTCATCCACATCGCCAATATAGCGGTCGGGTCAATCGCATACGCCATATTTGCCGATCTAAAGACGAGCTATATCGTGAAGCGCGTTTGGCGCTTTACGAGCAGGACTATGACGCTTTGCCTCAGCTGTTTCTCGACTATAGCAACTATAACTACTACGCTACGCCCGTTGCCCTAGAAGATTTTCTCCTAGATGTCGTCAACAACCCCTTTGATGTGACCTGGTTGCAAAGACTGCCTGCTGAACATTACAGCATGGTTTTGAAAACTCTCCTGGTAGGGGCAACAGCTTCGTTAAAGCCCGCTGATCAGCTGTTGGACCTGTTGGAAAATCATCCCGCTGATTCCAGTGAGTTCAATGTATTGCTGGTGGAGCAATACCTGTTGCGCAACCGGCTGACTGAGGCCGAAGTCATCTTAGATAAAACCGTTGACGAACAGTCCCAGGTCTATGCCACCGCTTTAAGAGGCGCACTCGCATTGTTGCTAGGGGAGACCAAACTCTCCCTGGAGTACTATGCAACCGCTACCAAGCTAGCCCGTAAGCAGCTCAACAAAAAAGCAGTGATTGGTGGTATCGCTGGCTTGTTTTATATGTTGGCTTTGCTGAAGTCCGGGGATGCCAAGCATCTAAAACAAGCGATTGCTATTAGCACCCCACTGATGCAAAACTCTGGCTATTTGAGTAATGCTTACGGCTTGCTGCATGAGATGACGGTGCTCCAGCAAGGCAATCTCGCTGCTCGTCAGAGACTATTCGAGCTCATCGAATGTTATGGGGATGATGCAGAAGATAGCTTTGGCCGATTTTTTAGCAAGCTCTGCCTTTACTGGCTAGATTTGGATGAAGCTAGGGCAGAATCGCCTCGTTCCCTCGGGATATTTGCCGAAGAGGCAAACGATGCAGGATTCTATTGGTTTGCCACCGAAGCGGCTGAGATTCTCAGTCGTTTAATTCCGGATAGTGACTATCGAGCATGGGCTGACCAGCGAGTGGGTGTTTCAATTGTTGATACCCTAGAACCCCAAAGCACCTGGGAAATCAGCTTAAAGGCATTGACCAAGGTGGCCGGTGTCAGCAGTAATGATGCCAAAACAGAACGGCGTTTGGCCTGGTTTTTGACCCTGTATACCAAGCACTGGTCGCTACAGCCTCGAGAACAAAAACTCAGTGCCAAGGGAACGTGGACTAAAGGCCGCGTTGTTGCCCTCAGTCGCCTGGCCAAGAATGCCTCAGAATTTGATTATCTAACAGCTCAGGATCTCAAGGCTTGCAACCATATCAAATATGACTACTATTCTGGTTCTCAATACGCCCTTAATCGAGACGCCATCAAGGCTTTAGTGGGTCACCCCCTCGTATTTTGGGAAGATTCTCCAACGGTGCGTGTGGAGATTGTTGCCGCAACACCAGAGTTGGTGATTGAACAGGCTGGCGATGGTACCCTCATACTTAAGATGGAGCCTGCCATTAGTCCAGGAGATGGCATTACCTTGTTGAAGGAAACCCCCACTCGGGTCAAGGTTTTGGAGGTTACCTCCGAACACCAGCAGATTGCCGAGATTTTGGGTAAGCGTAATCAATTGACGGTGCCTGCTGCCGGGCATGAGCAGGTGCTGGCTGCCATTCAATCGGTGTCGAGCTTGGTAACAGTGCACTCCGACATCGACGGTGATATGGATGATGTGGAAGCAATTGAGGCAGACGCCAAACCCCATGTGCACCTGATGCCAGCCGGTGATGGTCTGAAGTTATCAATGTTGACGCGGCCTTTCCCAAATTCTGGGGCTTACTATCCGCCGGGAACTGGTCGCAAGACAGTGATTGCCGAAATTGATGGCAAACGATCCCAGGCAACTCGCGATTTAGCCATGGAAAAACGCCTGGCCCAGGATATTCAGCAGGCTTGTCCAGCGCTACAGCTGGGGGAAGAAGCTGAAGGAGAATGGATTTTAGACGAGCCCGAAACCTGCCTGGAGCTGTTGTTGCAGCTTGAGGCTGTGGAAGAAGACATTGTTTTGGAATGGCCTGAAGGAGAGAAACTAAAGATTCGCAATAAAGCCGGTATCGATGGCTGGCGGTTGCACATTAAGCAGGAACAGGATTGGTTCTCAGTCAGTGGCGAGCTAGAGCTAGATGACGGCAGTGTCATGGATATGCAGGCTTTACTATCCTTATTAGATCAAACCTCTAGTCGATTTATACCCATAGGTGATGGTCAGTTTTTGGCCTTGACTCAAGCCTTTCGTAAACGGCTGGATGAATTTCGAGCCTATTCAGAACGTCACGGTAAAGGGGCTCGCTTTCACCCATTAGCGGCCCTGGCTTTAGAAGAAACTCTCGATGAAGTGGGACAGTTAAAGGCTGATAAAACCTGGAAATCCCACATTAAAAGACTAAAAGAATCTAAAACTATCGCTCCAGAAGTTCCCTCCACACTACAGGCTGAGCTAAGAGACTATCAGCAGGAGGGGTTTCAATGGTTGGCCCAGCTTGCCCACTGGCGGGTGGGTGCTTGCCTGGCTGATGATATGGGCTTGGGTAAAACTCTCCAAGCACTGGCGGTGATTTTGATGCGGGCTCCTGGGGGACCCACACTCGTTGTTGCCCCCACCAGTGTGGGGGCTAACTGGATTAGTGAAGCGCAGCGGTTTGCGCCCACACTCAATGTATTCCAGTTGGGTAGTGGTGATCGTCAAGCTGTGGTTGATCAACTGAGTGGGTTTGATTTACTGGTGTGCAGCTACGGTCTGCTACAGCAACCGGAAGTGGCGGCACTGCTGGCAGAAATTGAATGGCAAACCATTGTGCTAGATGAGGCTCAGGCCATTAAAAACAGTGCTACGAAGCGTTCCCAGGCGGCGATGAAACTCAAAGCTGGGTTTAAGGTGGTGACCACTGGTACTCCCATTGAAAACCACCTGGGAGAACTGTGGAATCTGTTTCGATTTATCAACCCCGGCTTGTTAGGCTCGTCAGAGAAATTCAATGAACGATTTGCGATTCCCATTGAACGTCATCAAGACAAGCAGGCGCGTTTACGGCTTAAGAAACTAATTCAACCCTTTATGCTGCGGCGTACTAAGGCGCAAGTGTTGGATGAACTGCCCTCTCGTACGGAGATTACTCTTCATGTGAAACTGAGCGGTGAGGAGAAAGCGCTGTATGAGGCGCTGAGACGGGATGCGATCGCAAAGCTTACGACAACTGATGCAAAAGCTGGAGCTAAACACCTACAGGTCCTGGCTGAGATTACTCGATTACGACGTATATGCTGCAATCCCAAGCTAGTGATGCCAGAGATGCCTCCCACCAGCGCCAAGCTACAGTTGTTTGGCGAAGTGTTAGAAGAATTACTCAGTAACCGTCACAAAGCCTTGGTGTTTAGCCAGTTTGTCGATCACCTAACAATTTTACGAGAGTATCTGGATGAACGAAATATTACCTATCAGTATCTGGATGGCAGCACGCCAGTCAAACAGCGTAAACAGCGAGTCGATGCGTTTCAATCCGGTGAGGGTAATGTGTTCTTAATCAGCCTAAAAGCGGGTGGCACTGGCCTTAACCTGACAGCGGCTGACTATGTGATCCATATGGATCCATGGTGGAATCCAGCTGTGGAAGATCAAGCTTCAGACCGAGCCCACCGTATTGGCCAAACTCGCCCAGTTACCATTTATCGTCTAGTCACTGAAGGCACTATTGAGGAAAAAATTGTTGAACTACACAATAAAAAACGAGATCTAGCTGACAGCCTTTTAGAAGGCGCTGACATGAGTGGTAAGCTCTCTACTGATGCGTTATTGCAACTCATGAGCGAAGCATAAGATAGCCCGTTTATGAAGCCCTGAGGCTAAGGCAGAGCTCGATACTATCCACTTAACAAAAGTATGAGGTTCTAGGTATAGGTCTATAAGCTAAAGCACCCAACACTTAATATCCAGGTAAAACGGATATTTCATTTAGCGGCAATTCCCTACCCTCAAGAGGGTACTGTTGATTAGTCAGGCTCCTCCTATATCCTCCTTAAAATGATGTATCTTGAGTAAGGTATGCGAACTTTTAGAGCCTTTAATGCAGAAGAAAATTGCATCGCAATTTTAACCCTAGGTCGGGTGGTGTAGATTGAGCTTTTGTGTCAGCGAAATCAATCATGCTTTAGCTGTGACTTCAAAATTAGCGTGACTTTACAGTGAGTGAATCGATTCCAACAATAAGAGTCTCCTTTGCTGGTATGTGATTTAGAACATACACTGTACGCTCACTTATTGATTTGGATATTTTTGCTTGCATATCTGATTGAGATAGCTGATGAGTATAGATCCTGATAATAGTGAGCTTGCCATCCCATCAACTGAGGGATTTAGTAATCGGATCGGATTTGATCAAACTCCTCTAATTGTGGAGCCCCATGTTCCCTTAAGTCAGGTTTTATCATGGATGTCCCAAGGGGAAGATGGTCAGGCTGATGAGGCCGAGAGCCAGAGTCAAGATGCTGTTAGCGATAGGTCTCGCACATCCAGTTACTGCCTGGTCATGTCTGGCGAGCAGCTACTCGGCATTTTCACTGAGCGTGATGTTGTCAAAATCATTGCTCAGGATATAGATTTAAGTGCTTTGACCATTGCTGAAGTGATGAGTCGTGGGCTGATTACAATTTCGCCTGGAGAATTGGAGCGACCGTTTAATGTAGTTGCTCTTTTGAGGCGACATAATATTCGCCATTTACCTGTGTTAGATGACCAGTATCATCTTGTGGGAGTTGTTACGCATACCAACTTACGTCAAGCATTAAAGGCCGCTGATCTATTACGTTTGAGGCGGGTTCATGAAGCGATGTCTACCCATGTGGTAACGGCTCTTGCCGACGAGCGACTGCTAGGTGTGGTTAGACTTATGGCTACCCATCAGGTTAGCTGTGTTGTCATTGTTGACGTCAATGATGGGAAAGGTGCTCAAGTGCCAATTGGCATTGTGACCGAGCGTGACATTGTTAAGCTACAGGCTCAAACCATAGATTTATCTGCTCTGGTGGTCGAGGCTGTAATGAGCACACCTTTGCAATGTGTTGCTCCTGAGGATAGTCTTTGGACTGTTCAGAAACAGATGCAAACCATGGGTGTACGTCGATTAGTCGTTTCTGATCAGGGTGCCTTGGGTGGGCTTGTCACCCAAACCAGCATCCTATCAATGCTCGATCCGTCAGAGATGTATTGTACTATTCAAGTCCTGAGGGAAGAGCTAAATCGATTGCAAGATCAGCGTTTAGATCTATTGCAGGCCAAAGCATCTCAATTAGAGCAGCAAATAAAAGTTAGTGAATCTCGATTTCGGGCAATTTTTGACCACACATTTCAGTTTATTGGTTTGCTAGAACCTGATGGGACTCTGATCGAAGCTAATCAGGCCGCACTGGATTTTGTTGGGCTAAGTCAAGAAGATGTCATCAACTTACCGTTTTGGCAGGCACCTTGGTGGAGGTTATCTGCTGCTATTCAGGCCCAACTGCGTGAGAATATTGAGCGATCTGCTCAAGGTGAATTCATTCGATATGAGGTGGATGTAATCGGGGGGAATAATCAAGTTATTACAATTGATTTTTCACTGAGTCCGGTCAAAAATGACGCAGGTGAGGTGATTTTGATTATTCCAGAAGGACGAGATATTAGCGATCGCAAACGTATAGAAATTGAATTAGAGGAAAGTCAGAATCACTATGCTAGTCTGGCGGCTGCCGCTCCCGTGGGGATCTTTCGTGCTGATCGATGGGGCGATTGCGTCTATGTAAATGAACGCTGGTGTAAGATTGCTGGCCTCTCATTAGAGGCAGCATTAGGCACAGGATGGGCTGAGGCAATTCATTGCGATGATCGTACGCGAACATCGCAACAATGGCATCACGCTACCCAAACGGGTCAAACTTTTCAGGCTGAGTATCGCTTGCAAACCCCTGCTGGCAGTGTGACTTGGGTCTTTGGTCAGGCTGTTCCTCAGTACGACAATGACGGTGATTACATGGGCTACGTTGGTACTATTACTGATATTACTGAGCATAAACAATTAGAAGCAGCACTAGAGGCCGAAAAAGAAATGGCTCAAGTGACTTTGGACTCTATTGGTGATGCCGTAATTACTACCGATGCTGCTGGTAATGTGCGTCACCTCAATCCAATAGCTGAGACGATGACAGGATGGACTACCCAAGCCGCCCGTGGACTCCCTTTAACCCAAGTCTTTCAAATCATCAATGAAACGACTCGAGAACCTGCCATTAATCCCGTAGAACAGGTGCTCTTAGTCGGTCTTATCACTGGGTTAGCGAATCACACTATTTTGATCCGACGGGATGGCCAGGAATTTAGTATTGAAGACTCAGCCGCACCAATTCGCGACAAAAACGGTCAATTAATTGGGGTTGTCATGGTTTTTCATGATGTGACCCAGTCTCGTTCCATGGCACGCCAGCTCAGCTGGCAGGCAACCCATGACACATTAACAGAATTGTTTAACCGTCGCTACTTTGAGGCCGAACTCGAAGACATCGTGACAACAGCTGTGCAACAAAATCAGTCCCATGTGCTCTGTTATTTAGATCTAGACCAGTTTAAGGTAGTTAACGATACCAGCGGTCATTTAGCCGGAGACGAGTTGTTGCGCCAGTTAGCTCGATTGCTCAAGCGACACATCCGAGCTGTAGATATCATAGCCCGTCTAGGCGGTGATGAGTTTGGCATTCTATTGGCTCAGTGTCCCCTTGATCGAGCCGTCAACATTGCAGAAGATTTACGTCAGGCAATAGCCGACTATCCATTTATCTGGCAAGAGAAGATTTTTCGTGTGGGCGTCAGTATTGGTTTAGTTGTTATAGACTCCAATAGCACTGATGCCATAGCTGTTATGAGTGCTGCCGATGCGGCCTGCTATGCAGCTAAATATCGGGGCCGTAATCGTATTCAGATTTATCAAAAAGATAATGCTGAACTTAATCAACAACGCCAAGAAAGACACTGGAGTGTTGTTATTCGCCAGGCACTTGAAAATGATCATTTCTGTCTCTATCGTCAAAAAATCGCCCAAACGATAAACCCTCAGGGGACACCGATTGCTTTTTATGAAGTCCTGGTGCGGATGATCAGAGACTCTGGGGAAAATATCTCTCCAGGGGAGTTTATTCCAGCTGCTGAACGCTATGGCTTAATGCCAATGTTAGACCGCTGGATTATACGAAACTGTTTAGCCAATCTAGAACAGGTACTGCAAGAAGGTATTGAAAACGTCCTCTACAGCATTAATTTATCCGGTATGAGCCTGAATGATGAGCACTTTCTTGAGTATGTTAGTGCTCAGTTTGAGAGATTTAATGTTCCGCCTGAATGTATTTGTTTTGAAATTACAGAAACAGCAGCGATTGCTGACTTTGAGTGTGCAATTTCATTTATTCGAGCGTTAAATCGTTTAGGATGCCGCTTTGCCTTAGATGATTTTGGTAGCGGCATGTCTTCATTTGCTTATCTCAAAGCACTACCAGTTGATTTTCTCAAAATCGATGGTGATTTTATTCAAGGTGTTATTACCGACTCTACAACGGAGGCCATCATCGAATCTATTCATCGCATAGGCCATGTTATGGGTTTACAGACCATTGCCGAATCGGTGGAAAACGAGGCCATTCTAACTAAAATGCAAACAATTGGTGTTGATTATGTCCAAGGCTATGGCATTAGCTACCCATCTTTTTGGTGCTAAGGCGCTTGTGCTTAAATAATCACCCCATTACCCCATCACTCATCCACCCATCTACAAACCTGATTTCCCGCCAGTCAATGTGATACCCAGGCGGTTATGGTCAACTGCTGACTGCATATCCCCAAAGGAGAGGCTGTGCCCAGCTATATTTAATCGGCAATGTTTAGCTGTGCCAACCCTGAAAGTTCCACATCTCAGTGTTTACAAAGACATGCCCATGTGGGGTTTTGAATCACTTACAATCAAATCTCATTGCGGACAGCTGATGAACTGATATAGTTTCTTACCGAATGGGCAAACTTTCCCGGAAAACTACATAGACACCTGTTAGACGCTAACCTTGTGTTTCCTGTAGCCACACTTTTAGCCACGCTATCTCCTACCCGCGACCCTTAGGGATATGAAATCACTTCTTCGTCAACTCACCACACTGTCAGCTGTTGCTGCTACTGCTTGTAGTGCAGTGATCACTTTGCCCTCTAATGCATTGGCAGCTCAATTTGGTCAGCAGCCTATTTCAGACGAGCGTGTCGTCGCTGTCGCCGAACCCATCAGCAATGGCCGGTTTTATAAATTGTTGATTATTGAGCAATTGAGTTCCGTCAGACGTTGTTGGCAAGAAGAAGGCAGCAATCCGACGACAATTAATCCCCTGTTGCTAAACTTTGATTTCTCAGGGATTTGTGGACGTAGTTCTGACAGCAATGGATATTCTGTACGCGTTGGCGGAGAAGATTTAGGGTCTCGCTATCGTCTGCAAGTGGAGAAGCAAGGGGATAGTTTGGTGCTGGTCGCCTCTCCGAGTCCGTTACAAAGGGGGTTGCCACGGCTAGAGTTGGGGCGCTCTAATGGGAGTGCGAATGATTTTGTCAAAATTGAGTTAGATCCAGGGTGGACGCTGACCCGTCGGGTCTATAATGGCCAGCTCCTCGGTCACACTTACATCACCAATAATCAATCCTTAGATGCTGTGATTGCAGCGGTAGGGGCTGAGCGCCCTGCTCCTCGGCCCTCCACGCCTGCGCCTAGACCGTTGCCGACGCCCCCCGTTAATCGACCATTACCCCGACCTGGTACGCCTGCCCCCGGCAATGGGTCTAATGTTGATTACCAGGTGATTGTGCCAGGCGGTTCTGCGATTTTGCGATCGCGTGTAAATTCCGTTGAGCCTGGTGCATTTCGCACTACGTTGGATGGTCGAGCGGTGATTCAGGCTGGCCGTTTTCGCGAGCGGACGCGGGCTAATGAGTTACGTCAACGGTTGGTGCAAGCCGGTCTGTCAGCACAAATTGTAGAAACAGGTCGCTCAGATGGCCCCAGTACGCCTGCGCCCACCACCCCTGCTGGCAATGTGGTTTACCAGGTAATTGTGCCGGGGGGCTCTACAGTTTTGAGAACGCGCGTAAATTCCGTTGAGCCTGGTGCGTTTCGCACTACGGTGAATGGTCAGACGGTGATTCAGGCCGGTCGTTTTCGTGAACAACGCCGGGCGAATCAGCTACGGCAGCGTCTGCAAGATTCAGGGTTGGATGCTCGCATTGTGCAAACAACGGGAACTGTGGCGACTCCTCCTAGCCGACCCTCTCCAGGTCCAGCCACGCCATCTGCAGAGCGCGGAGAAGTACTGATCATGATCGATCCCGGTCATGGTGGTCGTGATCCTGGTGCCGTGGGCCGGAATGGTCTATTAGAAAAAGAAATTAATATCTTTGTTGCGCGTCGTCTTCAACGTACCTTAGAACAGCGAGGCTATCGTGCTGCTTTAACCCGTACCCAAGATGTGGAAATAGACCTGCAGCCACGAGTGGATATTGCTGAGCGGGCCAATGCAACGATATTTGTCAGCATTCACGCCAACGCCATTAGTCTCAGTCGTCCCGAGGTGAATGGTCTGGAGACTTACTATTATTCGTCAGGCCGTAACCTGGCGCGGGCAATCCACAGCAGTGTTCTACGCAGTACCGATCTTCGCGATCGCGGTGTCCGCCAGGCCCGTTTCTATGTGTTGCGCAATACCTCCATGCCTGCGGTACTGGTGGAAACTGGGTTTGTTACCGGCAGTGAGGATGCAGCTCGTTTTCAAAGTACTGCCGCCCGCGAACAGATTGCCGATGCGATCGCCCAGGGGATTATTGATTACTTACGTTGATATCGCCGATATCGCCAGGGCCATTTGGGTGAGGATAGTTTAGAATGTAGGATCATGGGTGTGATCTACACATTCTTCCCGGGTCCATACCCCTCCATTTTTTTCGCAGTTGTTCTGCTCTTTGCGGAAGGGTAAAACCGTTGGATGAACGGATGCTTCCTCGATGGGCAAAGCGGCCTTGGTGTAGGCGGCAATTTGGTAGTCGTAGCGAAATTTCATTAAGCCGACCATACTACCCATGCCGATCATGCTAGCCATCAGGCAGAGTGCCGGTGCCAGCAAGCTTTGATGGAGCCGTTTTTTACTCTGCTTGCGACCGGCTGTGAGCGATAGGCAAAAAGGCCCCAATGCCGTTCTAAAAATCGTTTTTTGCTGCCGTTCTCGCAGTACGCTTTGGATCGCTACCATTTGTTGTGGCGTAATGCTGTGACGATGCTCTGCCGGAATTCGATGGAGAATCTTAAGGGCTAAATCACAGGGTACTTGTCCAGGCAGACTAGGGTTTTGCTGGGAGGTTGGCATGGGTGATATTACAAAAGGTATGCGGTACTTATGTGCTGTCTGTGCATATTTATACATAAGTTTTCTCCGTGCTCCCCTCACTAAAACTACCGAAGTTTCCATGAGGTTTATGTGAACCCTGCATATGTTCTGCTACTGGCCTGATATCTACATCTGCAATGCCACAAAGGTCCAAGGCCATGGGGTACCCGTAACAAAATGCACGATGCACCGTCTTACTCCACTGTGTGAGCTTGATGCCATATGAGCTGAACGGATTGAGAGCCATAGCGTAAGTCATGCTGGCGATTTAACCAGGTTTGTTGCACCCACGACAGCTTGCCAACGATAGGCAAAATCTGTTGAGCAATGGCTAATTTCCAAGGAGAAGACCGAATCACTTTGAGGCCATTGGCTTCGCGAAGCTGTAATGTTTGAGATCGCGCCACTTCTGGCAATCGTTCTTGCTGAATTGTTGCCAAGGCTTCATCTACTTTTTCATCACTTTTGTGGAGAGCTGGCACCAGATGGTTCGTCGCCACAATGGCATCCCGCAGCGCTAAATTAATCCCTTGAGCTCGCACTGGAGACATGGGATGAGCCGCATCTCCCAGTAGCAAAGCCCCCGGCACCCACCACTGTGGACATTGGCCCACCACCACGTTCAGTCGTACCGGTTCACTGACAGAATCGCGATGGGCGAGTACATGCTCAGCCAACCAATCGGGAGCAGGGGCAGCGGCCAGACTAAGCCAATCCGCATCCCCTAATTGTTGCAATCCCCCCTTGGGCAAAATTAACCCGTACTGTAGTTGACCGTCCCAGGAGGTGTAACAACTGGCCGGATGTTGCTGAGATTTCGCCATCAAATAAAACTGGCAGGTATGTTGCAATCGCTCCGGGGGCGGTAGCTTAAACCACAGGACGTCGTACTGATCAGGCTGTAGGTCAATGGTTAATCCAGCTTTACGGCGCACCAATGAACCGCGACCGTCACAGCCAATGACTAAATCAGCTCTAATGTCTGAGGAAGTATTATTTGTTTTAATCCGCACCCCAACAACGCGATTCTCTTCCCACAGTAAATCCTGTACCTGGCAGCCCGCTTTAAACTCAAAGCCCTCATGCCCAGCAGCTTCATCCACAATGCCCTGCAATAAAGCAGGTTGAGAAACAATACTAAGGGACTGTTCTCCTAAGTCAGGCTCAGGAATCACAAAAACCTCGTTACCACCCAGATGAATATTCCAAGACTCAAGCCGACGATGGGGCACCTTAGTGAGCATTGTTGTTAGCCCCATCTGTTTTAGTGCGTCCATGCCTATAGGCATCAACCCTTCTCCTCGAAAAACTCGTTCGAAGGTGGTGTCTTTTTCCAACAATGTGACATGAATGCCATTGCGAACCAGCAACAGCGCTAAACTGGTACCCGCTGGTCCTGCACCAACAATAATGACGCGTTTAGTCATAACTTTGATATCAGTTTGGTTGTAGTGCTGCGCTTACAAGATCGAACTTTATTCGGGTAACCAGTCGGAAGACACAAGTTGCTCAAGTAGATAGGGGCATTTTTCTGGAAATGAAGTTAATGCCTTGTTAGTTTCCTTGGCTGCATCTCGGCGCGCTCGCTTGTAATACTGCTGACGCCATTCAGCATTATTGACAAACTGCTGTAAACTCGGTGCATCTTCTAGGCAATCTTGTATGCTATCCCGAAAATTTGTGATTGTTATTTGCCAGCTGGCCGTGCGGCGTTCAGGTTGATACTGCCATTTCAGCAAATGCATCATGAGTACCCTAAGATAGCTACCCAGTTCCCGTTGTTCACTACGCCCCAACTCTTCCAGTTCCTCTATTAGATTTTCAATATCTAAGTCTGACCAACGACCATGACGCAAAGAGTCAATCTGTTCTTGGGTCCATTGCAGAAAATCTTGACTATAGAGTGTTGATTTGCCCATGGCGTTTTACCCAAAAGCGTTCGAGTTCTGATCTCTTATTTTATGGGTAGTAATTAATGATTTGCAGTCAGTGTCTTGGGTTCTCTATCTGTAGAAAATGCCTGTACCTCGGCTCTAACAGCCCGAAACATGCCAAAACGACACAGGCCCGCTCCAAAAGCCAAACGCATTAACAAGATAGTGGGCACCTCGCGTAGGGATTTAATCAGCCCTGAAAACCCAAAGCGGATAAGACCTTGGGGACGAACAATACCTTGCCAAATTGAAGCCAACCAGGAGGGCAAGGTTTCCTGGGTCCAGTCTGCGGTTACAACAGTGTCTTGCACCATGCCGGTTGCTTCTAAGTTTTCGGCAAAGCCTTCAATGCTGGCAAAAGCAGGATGAGACCACTGGTCTAGCAACTGTCGCATTACTGGTTTTTCCCAGACATTTAACGGCACCTGACGATCGTCTCGCTGGTTCCAGTCTGCCAAGACTAAAATGCCACCGGGTTTTAGTACCCGCATCAATTCTCGGGCAAACATAGCTTTATCGGGCATATGGGGGCCTGCTTCCACTGACCACACCACATCAAAGCTGGCATCTGGAAACGATAGCGCCATGGCATCATCAATTTTGAACTGGGCAGTGACGCCTGCGGGTGTCAGCTGCTGAGCTCGCATCACCTGTTGAGGGCTAATCGTGACACCCGTAACATCAAACTGATATTCCTTGGCCAAAATCCGACTACTGCCACCGATACCGCAGCCTACATCCAACAATGTAGTCCCAGGGGCTAGTCGATCCAAACCTCCCCAGGCCACCATTTCATGGACAAAATCTGCCTTGGCCTTTAGAAAATCCTTAGATCGTGCTGGTGAACCGTAATGCCCCAGATGAATATGCTCACCCCAGTAGAACTCTAAGATGCCGTCTTCAGTCCACTGGTCATAGGAGTTTGCTACAGAATCTGAGGACTGATAACGCCGGGCAGTCAACAGATAGGCAACCACACCAAGCACTGATAGGGCCAACAGCAGCTTGATTAAAAACAGTAGATTCATGGGTGAAAGCGGAGATGTAAATAGCTGTAGTTAGGTTTGATTTTGCGATTCCAGACAATCAATCAAACCTTAGAAATGATACATTCCTTTACATCTTACTCCGTAGAGCTCTCCTGTGCTGCGTTGGGATGCCACCAGATTTTTTCTACTACAGGGCCACAAATTGCTAAAAATTGGCGACCCCTTTCAGAGCGGCCCTGCACCGCAATCGTGTGGTTCTACGGTGTAGAGTCCCACCAATCGCCTACCACTGTTGATTTTCCCGAGTATCCTTAACGGCAGCCATAAAGAAGATAACGGTAATGGGGATGCTTAAGGCCAACACGATACTGGTTGGAACCACACCCAAGTCAGGTTCACCATAGGCAAGCTCAAATACAGACCCGACGCCGGCAATGGCAGTGATGCATGTGCCGGCTAGAAACAAACCACTTTTAGGGGTCACAGTTTTCTCCTGATAATGAAAAATGAGGTTTTAAAGGATATTGCACGTAGGGGCGTTGCATGCAACGCTTCTACATATTCCTAGGCAACCTTCCTAACATCATTAGCAGAAAACCCGCCCTTCTGAAGTTCCTGGGCTAAGGCAATAGCATTATCAACCCGGTCAACAAACATGACTCCGTTGAGGTGATCCATCTCGTGTTGAATCACACGAGCTAAGAGATCATCAGCTTTAATCTTTTGAGGACGACCGTTTTCATCTTTGTAACTCACCTCAATGGCCGCTGGACGAATGACATCTAGAAAAACGCCGGGAATGCTGAGACAGCCTTCCTGACCACAGGCCATTTCCTTGCTGTTGCGAGTGATCTTAGGATTGATCAATATTAGCGGTTTGTTAGCGGCCTCTTCAGGGTCCGTATCAACCACTAATATCTGCTTATGAATGCCAACTTGAGGGGCGGCTAGACCAATGCCATCTTCGCTATACATGGTCTGTAGCATCTGGTGGGCTAAATCACGGATGCCGTCATCTACTTTAGCAACGCGTTTGGTTGTTTTTCTGAGCACCCGATCTCCCAAATAGTGCAGCTCAAGAGGCGGATTTTTTAACTTTTCTTTGCTGACTGAAATACCCACGGTTAAATTGATTAGGCTGATGGATCTAACCCTATCCTAGCAAGTAGGACTTCACCTCGTGTATGTGTACGGGGCTATGAACGCAAAAGCCTTTGAGATAATGGTTTAATCAGGCTGTTTGTGTCTTTGCATTGTGTTTCCAAAATCGTTATTAACTGTGATTAACTGCGCTCTCAGCGTGTAAGCCAGCATGGGGAAGTTTTTTACTAAAGCAAGCTATTTGTTGCGGGAAACCTTTTTGGGCCTGCAGCGCGGTGGTTGGATGAACTGGGCCGCAGTGAGCACCATTATGGTGTTGTTATTCCTGTTTGGGATTAGTTTGCAGGCAACCTGGCAAGTGGAAAGCTTACTCAATCAATTTGGTAGCCAGCTAGAAATAGCAGTTTATTTGGAAAGCGGTGTTACTGCAGATAGTTTGAGCCCTCGCGTTAGCAGCTTAGCCGAGGTGGCTGAGGTCGTAACGGTTACTAAGGAAGAGGCCTGGACGCAGCTGAGTCAAGAACTCGGAATTACTGATATCTCCGGTGCAACTGAACAGCTGAAAGGTAATCCGCTGGTTGATGAAATCAAGGTGAAGGTACGGTCATCTGATGCGGTACCTGCTGTGGCCGCTCAGTTAGAAAGTCTGGCTGGGGTGGATGAAGTGTTGTATATCACGGAAGCTGTGCAGCGGCTGACGGAACTGAACCAGGGATTGCAGTATGTCAGTCTCGGTGTGTTGGCAATTTTAAGCCTGACTGCGATCGCAGTTATCACCACCACAATTCGCTTAATTGTCATGGCCCGACGGCGAGAAATCGAAGTGATGCAGCTGGTGGGAGCCACGTCCGTATGGATCTATATGCCCTTCATTTTGCAAGGTATTACCTTTGGTCTGATGGGGGCATTTATTGCCTGGGCACTCTTGGTCGGTACCCATCAGTCACTACAGCGACTGTCAGCCCAGCAACCTGAATTCCTACAATTTTTAGCTGTTGGACTACAGTTTACGCCGAAACAGTTGCTACTATTGCCAGCATCCCTCTTTGCCCTAGGTAGCTTGGTGGGATTGCTGGGCAGTTTAGTGGCTGTGCGCAAGTTTGCTGTGCGCGCCTAGTAGGCGCGCCTACTAGGCGGTGCATATTGCCATAAAAAAACTCCTAGCCCATACAGACCAGGAGATATAAACGTTTCGAGTGAAAGCTGTTATCGAACCTAAAGTCTAGTAGGCCAGACCCATACTCCGAGTAGTCTCAGCACCCAGGTATACACGAATGCTCAAGAAGTCGGTTGGGCAAGCAGTTTCACAGCGCTTGCAGCCAACACAATCTTCAGTGCGAGGGGAAGAGGCGATTTGACCAGCTTTGCAGCCATCCCAGGGCACCATTTCAAGTACATCTGTTGGGCAAGCCCGAACACACTGAGTGCAACCAATGCAGGTATCGTAAATCTTGACCGAATGAGACATCGAAGGAATGCTCCAAATATTATTAAATGGTTTCAGCTATATAGCAGTTTGGCTATGACCTTGAATGCAAACAATCACCTGAAAAGCGTTCAAAAAGATAGATAAATCACAATTCAGCGACGTTTGTTTACATTAGTCCAAACTAGCCAGAAGAGTTCTCCAATCAAGTTTCAGTCTATCAGTGCCATTTTTAGCGAACGGGGCAACATGTCAAAAGTTTATGGATTGTAATATTGTTAGGCTTCTGTCTTTGCCAGCCATAGGTTAACTGAAATGCGACCACTGTGTGCCCATGTAGGGCGCACGCTTTCCTATAAGATGAAAAAATGCCTAAATCTGGACGGACGGTTTGCCATTGTGGAAAGGTCCGGTCTGGGGCTAGGGTATGTTCTTTGCTGCCGCTGAAAAGGAAATTTGGAGATTATGGCTGACGACATTTTAGGAAAGGTTCAGAAGATTGTATCTGAGCAGCTAGGTGTAGATGTAGCTGAGGTCAAGCCTGAGGCCAGTTTTGCCAACGATCTAGGTGCTGATTCCTTAGACACCGTAGAGCTTGTAATGGCTCTCGAAGAAGAGTTTGATATTGAGATCCCAGATGAGGCTGCTGAGGGCATTGGCACAGTTCAGGCCGCTGTCGACTTCATTCAAGAAAAGTCGCCTGCATGAGCGCCCCTGTCTGTTTGAAAATCTGTTTGTTTTTTAATGCCTTGGGACCGTCCCCCTTGTGTCGATGACCATGACAAGTACTGAAAAAAAACGCGTTGTGATTACAGGAATGGGGGCTATTACTCCCATCGGTAATACTCTAGAGGCCTATTGGCAAGGATTGCTGGCTGGCAAAAGCGGCATTGGGCCGATCACATTATTTGATGCATCGAAGCATAAATGCCGCATTGCAGGTGAGGTGAAAGGGTTTGATCCGCTAGAGTATCTGGATGCTAAGGATGCTAAGCGGACTGATCGATTTGCCCAGTTTGCGATCTCAGCTAGCAAGCAGGCCTTAGCCAATGCCGATCTCACCATTACTGATCTCAACGCCGAGCAAGTGGGTGTCATGATTGGGACTGGGGTGGGCGGCCTCAAGGTTATGGAAGAACAACAGGCTGTTTACCTAAATAAAGGGCCCAATCGTTGCAGTCCGTTTATGGTACCTATGATGATTGCCAACATGGCAGCGGGCTTAACAGCTATTCATACCGGTGCGAAAGGCCCCAATTCTTGTGCTGTGACTGCCTGTGCAGCTGGCTCTAATGCCATTGGCGATGCGTTTCGTATTGTACAAAATGGCTATGCCCAGGCCATGATCTGCGGCGGCACTGAAGCTGCCATTACGCCCTTGTCGTTTGCTGGGTTTGCCTCAGCTCGGGCGTTATCTACACGCAATGACGATCCGGATCATGCTAGTCGTCCGTTTGACAAAGGGCGTGATGGTTTTGTGATGGGTGAGGGGGCTGGCATTTTGATTTTAGAGGAGCTAGACCATGCCCTCAGTCGAGGTGCTCGCATTTATGCTGAAATGGTGGGCTACGGCATGACCTGTGATGCCTACCACATGACTGCGCCAGTCCCCGGTGGTGCTGGTGCGGCCCGTTCTATGGAACTAGCCCTGAAGGATGCAGAAATTTCTCCTTCAGACGTAAGCTATGTTAACGCCCATGGGACGAGTACTCCTGCTAATGACCCTACTGAAACGGCAGCTATTAAGACTGCGTTGGGTGAGCATGCAAAACAAATACTGGTGAGTTCTACGAAATCAATGACCGGGCATTTGTTAGGGGGGTCTGGTGGTATTGAGGGTGTGGCAGCTTGTATGGCTGTGGCCAACGACCACGTTCCTCCCACCATTAATCTGCAAGATCCAGATAATGAGTGTGATTTAGACTACGTGCCTAACCAAAGCCGTGCCCATACGGTAGATGTGGCGATGTCTAATTCATTTGGCTTTGGCGGTCACAACGTTACTCTGGTTTTTCGCAAGTATCGTAGCTAGTGCTACAGCTTGGTAGGTATAATGACCTAACAGGAAACATTAATTAAAACGAAAGGTTTGCTTATTTCATATAAGCTGCCACTCGTATCTGAGCATATTTAACTTAACCAATGAATATGCTCAATATTACGGTATAGGCTTAGGCCAGTGGCTCTCCTTGGACCAGGTTGAGGTGGTTAGCTCGTATGCTTAGTCAGCTGCAGCGAGATTCTGTCACAATCAGCGCTTCAGGTGAGCGACTAAGTGCCTGCTCCAACCTGTTGTCTGTGAAAATGTTTTTGCCCCGTGGTTATGTGCTCAGGGGTGCAGGCTTGAGCTATTGCGTTCAGGTTTCTTCCTCTGTGGTGCACAGCTGCGTAGATTACGTACCTATCCGTTTTTAGCACATGCTTTGGCGTGTTGGGGTTACCCATCTGAGAGCTCCGAATCTCTATCACCATCAGCAAAGGTGCGTTCGTCTGCTTTGTTCACACCTGGACTGTACCGTCGTTAACTACTTGGAAGACTATGGCTGTCGCAACCCAATCTCTTGAAACGCAGTGTATAAATGCCATTCGGTTCTTGGCCATTGATGCCGTTGAAAAGGCAAAATCTGGTCATCCTGGTTTGCCCATGGGAGCTGCGCCAATGGCGTTTGTTCTTTGGGATCAGTTTATGCGCTTTAATCCCAAAAACCCCCAGTGGTTCAACCGCGATCGCTTCGTGCTGTCTGCAGGACATGGTTGCATGCTGCAGTATGCTCTGTTGCATCTCACAGGTTACGACAGTGTCAAGATTGAGGACATTAAGAATTTCCGGCAGTGGGGCGCAACCACTCCTGGGCATCCTGAGAATTTTGAGACCTCCGGTGTTGAAGTCACCACGGGTCCTCTAGGACAAGGGGTTTGTAATGGCGTTGGTCTGGCCATAGCGGAGGCTCACCTG
The DNA here is from genome assembly GCF_000316115.1 of Leptolyngbya sp. PCC 7375. GTDB lineage: Bacteria > Cyanobacteriota > Cyanobacteriia > Phormidesmidales > Phormidesmidaceae > Leptothoe. The sequence continues at coordinate 3,012,268 of NZ_JH993797.1, read as the reverse complement.
GCAGCTCGCTTTAACAAGCCTGATTGCACATTGGTTGATCATTATACCTATGTAATTTTGGGTGATGGCTGCAACATGGAGGGTGTTTCCGGTGAAGCCTGCTCTTTAGCCGGTCACTTAGGTTTGGGTAAGCTCATCGCTTTTTATGACGACAATCATATTTCCATTGATGGTTCTACCGATATCGCTTTCACTGAAGATGTGAGCAAGCGTTTCGAAGCCTACGGCTGGCACGTATTGCATGTGGAAGATGGCAATACTGATTTAGAAGCCATTGCCAAAGCGATTGAAAAAGCCAAGCAGGTAACTGACAAGCCCACCATGATCAAGGTGACTACCACCATTGGTTATGGTTCTCCTAACAAGGCTGACACATCTGGAGTCCATGGTGCTGCTTTGGGTGGCGAAGAGATTGCGCTAACTCGTGAAAACTTGGGTTGGGACCACGCTCCTTTTGAGATTCCTGAGGATGTGTTAGGCCGTTTCCGTCAGGCGGTTGACAAAGGCGCTAGTGCAGAAGCTGAGTGGAACCAGACACTGGCAACTTACCGTACTAAATACGCTACAGAAGCTGCTGAGTTTGAGCGCATGCTAAAGGGTGAACTACCTGCAAACTGGGCTGATGCACTGCCTACTTACGCCCCCGGTGATAAGGCTATTGCCACCCGTAAGACCTCTGAAGCGACATTGAATGCGTTAGCACCTGCTGTGCCTGAGCTAGTGGGGGGGTCTGCCGACCTGGCTAAGTCCAACAATACCCTGATGAAGATCTCCGGTGATTTTCAGAAGGGAGCCTATGAAAACCGTAACCTACGTTTCGGTGTACGTGAGCATGGTATGGGCGCTATCTGTAATGGTATTGCGCTGCACAACTCGGGTCTGATTCCCTACTGTGCAACATTCCTGGTATTTGCTGATTACATGCGCGCGGCTATCCGTTTATCGGCTTTAGCTGAAGCGGGTGTTCTGTATGTGATGACCCACGATTCCATCGCATTGGGTGAAGATGGTCCCACCCACCAGCCAGTGGAAACGGTTGCTTCCCTGCGGGCAATTCCTAACCTTTATGTGATTCGTCCTGCGGATGGTAATGAGACATCCGGTGCTTACAAGGTTGCGATCGCTAGTCGTAAGACTCCCACCCTGATGGCCTTCTCTCGTCAGAATCTACCTCAGCTAGAAGGTAGTTCCATCGATAGTGTAGCCAAGGGTGCTTATGTCCTTTCCGATGACGAGGGCGCTGACCTGCTGCTAATAGGGACCGGTAGTGAAGTTTCCCTCTGTTTAGAGGCCGCTAAGCAACTACGTTCCGAAGGCAAGAAAGTCCGCGTTGTTTCCATGCCCTGCTGGGAACTTTTTGAAGCTCAGGATGCAGCCTATAAGGAGTCCGTTCTACCCAAGGCAATCACCAAGCGCCTGGTTGTAGAAGCTGGTATCGAAATGGGTTGGGGTAAGTACTACGGTGCTGAAGGTGACATGATCAGTGTTGATCGCTTTGGTGCGTCTGCTCCCGGTGGACGCATTATGCAAGAGTTCGGCTACACGGTTGAGAATGTAATTGCTCGTGCCAAGGCTCTTTAACCTGTAGAAGACTTCCTGGGGGCATTCTGTCCTGGGTGCTGCATCCTTGGACAGACTCACCCAGGAACCTCAAAGGACGCTTAACTGACTCCTTTAAACAAGAAACGCCGTAGAAACCTTGGTTTCTACGGCGTTTCTTGTTTAGTCTAAGAAATATAGCTTGGCGCACATAGGTCACAATATGAGTGTGAGTGAGCGCTGACAGCTATAAATAGCCCCTATTCTGTAGCTGCATCGGCAGGGGCTTCAGGAGAACCTAGTTCAGATGGAATGGTCTCAGCTGCGGGAGCTGGGGCTGTTTCTTCAATGGGAAGACTGTCTACTGAGGGAGATAGTTCAGATACCGTACTACCTAGCCAGCCAGCACTCAAAATTACTGTAATTCCCATAAACAAGATTGTCAGGAGCCAGGTGGCACGATTTAGAGCTGTTTCAGCACTCTTAGTACTCGTGAACATCTGAGCTTGTCCCCCTAAAGCTCCAAGGCCATCACCTTTGGGGCTGTGGAACAGCACCAAAATGATCAATCCAATGGCAGACACTAGCCATACCACTTGTAAAACCGATAATACCATTTCAATTTTCTAGCCTGACTGTTCCGTAAATTCATATTTGCTGAGCTTAAGAATACACTCTTAAACCCCAGCATCAAACTATGGTACCGCAGGTAATGGCACCATGACGAACCATCTAATCCACCCCAAAAGTTCAGGTTGATGACAGATTGTATCTGGAAATGCAGTTAAAGGGAGACTTTGACCGGTGTAAGGTTACGCTTCACATCAACACGAGCAGGTTCAAGCATAGACTTACCTGTCATTTCCTCAGGTTGGGTCAGTTGCAGAATTTCCAAGATAGTTGGTGCAACATCCGCCAGGCAGCCATTTTCTCGCAACTCTACTTCGCAACCGCGACCTGGAATCTTCAAACGCTCACCTTCGACCAAAATAAACGGTACTGGATTAGTTGTGTGGGCTGTCCAAGGTCTGCCCTCGTCATCCCACATATATTCAGCATTACCATGGTCGGCAATGATAATAGTTGTTCCTCCAGCTTGACCTACGGCATCGAGCAATCGACCTAGCTGTACATCAACTGACTCAAGGGCCTGAATAGTGGCTTCCATATTGCCAGTATGGCCAACCATATCTGGGTTAGCGTAGTTGATCACTACCAGACCATACTTATTTTTGTTGATCGCTGTGATTGCTGTATCAGTAACGGCCTTCGCTGACATGGCTGGAGCCTTGTCATAGGTTGCGACCTGGGGACTGGCAACTAGCTCACGGTCTTCTCCCTCAAAGGGATCTTCACGACCCCCATTAAAGAAGTAAGTGACATGGGCATATTTCTCAGTTTCAGCGGTGCGGAACTGCTTGATCCCGTGGTTAGCAACCACTTCCCCCAGAATATTGCTCAGGTTTTGAGGGTCAAAAGCAATCTGCACAGGCAATGACCCATCATACTGAGTCATGGTGACAAAGTGGAGCGGGGCAATTAGCTGTCTTTCAAACCCTTCAAACTTAGGAGCGACAAACGCTTGAGTTAGCTGACGTGCCCGATCTGGACGGAAGTTAAAGAACATAACACCATCGTTGGCTGCCAAAGTTCCAGATGATAAACGGACTGGTTCGATAAACTCATCAGTGATGCCTTCAGCGTAAGAAGCCTGGATTGCTTCTAGGGCTGTAAGTCCATTGCCAGCGCCTGAGCTTGTCATCACTCTGTAGACCTTTTCCACACGATCCCAGCGATGGTCGCGATCCATCGCGTAATACCGTCCGCTCAAGGTGACAATCCGACCGATCCCGCTCTGTTCCAGATGGTCTTGCAATTTGCCAATAGCGTATTGCCCTGCAGTAGGCTGGGTATCACGACCATCGGTAATTGCATGAATACAGAGCTCCTGGATATCTTGTGCCTTTGCCATATCCACTAGGCCTAGCAAGTGGTCCAGGTGTGAATGTACACCTCCCTCCGAACAAAGACCGATTAAATGAAGTTTGCCGCCGTTATAACGGACTTTTTGGCATACATCCAGAAGAGCCTGATTTTCTTGAATTGAGCCATCGTCGACGGCATCAGAAATACGCACAAGCTCCTGAGGCACAATGCGACCTGCACCGATGTTTAAATGCCCCACTTCAGAGTTGCCCATTTGGCCATCTGGTAACCCCACCTGTTTACCTGATGTTTGAATTAAGGTATGTGGATAGGCAGCCCAAAGACTATCGATAACAGGGGTCCTTGCATTGCGAATTGCATTGCCATTGTCCTCATCGCGATGTCCCCATCCGTCCAGGATGACGAGAACCATTGGAGAAACAGACTCCTGCGCCATACTTACAATTCCTTCTTCTGACTGTGAACGACTGTGCCTTTTGCCTAGCGAGATCATATCACTCGCCCTTTCTCAAATATTAAGGTTTTCTTAACATTTCTTTCTCGTACAAAAGTATAGCTTGTTAGGCGGCTAGCAAAAACCTACTGTCAGTGCAAGACCTAACTGCTCTAGCGCATATTCTGAGACTACTTAGCTACACCTTGGTATCAACAGATTCCTAATATTTTAGCTATTGATCAGAGTATTATCGTTTGCTAAAAATTATCCAGAATATAGAGCATCTAGCTATATTTTTTTCTCTGTTTACCCCCAGTTTGTCAATGAGTTGAATTACTCATTGAAACAACCACGTTGTCAATAGATTTTTCTATTTGAACAGCTTTACTCTGTGTTTTCTTAGCATCCCAAAATTAATGCTATTGAAAATAACTGTGGGCAAGAATGCCTATATACTTCCAAGTCTATGGTGTGCTCTTGAGTAACTGCCAGAACTATATAAAAGTTTTGGGAGCATGACAGAAGTACATCTAAAACAGTATATTAATGTCCGTAAGGCAGGATGCAGTGTCAATGGTTATCCCTTTTTCTTGGCAGCGGCCTTGGCCTTTTGCTTATCCTTTTGTTTCTGCCGTTTAGCGGCTGCTTTAGCTGATCTTTCGGCTTCTATTTTTTCTAATCTAGCCCGTTCCTTCTCCTGGGCTATTTTCTCAAGATAGTAGCTATAGTCACCGCGATACAGCCGTAATTCACCTTCTCGGATTTCTACAATCTTATTGGCTACCTGGGAAATGAAAAAGCGGTCGTGGGAAACGATGAGAACAGTTCCCTCATATTCTTTTAACGCCGACTCTAGCATTTCTTTAGCTGGGATATCCAGGTGGTTCGTGGGCTCATCCAAAACCAAAAGGTTAGCTGGGGCAAGTAGCATTTTGGCCAAGGCTAAACGAGCTTTCTCACCACCACTGAGAGCAGTTACAGGCTTGTTTACCATGTCGCCGCTAAATAGAAAGCGACCTAGGAGGGTGCGTACTTCTTCATTTTTCCAGGTGGGCACCTCATCATGAATAGTGGCCATGACTGTTTTATTAAGGTCCAAGGCCTCTGCCTGATTTTGCTCAAAATAACTAGGAATGACATTGTGCTCCCCTAGGGTGGCATCGCCTTCTACAGGCTCTTCTAGACCCATGATTAGGCGCAGAAGCGTCGATTTGCCAGCGCCATTGGGACCCACAAAAGCGATGCGATCGCCCCGCTCAATCAGCAACTCTGCCCCTAAAAATAGAATGTTATCACCGTAGGTATGGGTTAGGTCGCTGATTTGAACGACTTCACGACCGCTACGAGGGGCGGGGGGAAACTTAAATTGCAAAGTTCTAGCGTCGGCAATGGGAGCTTTGATCAGCTCTATTTTTTCCAACTGTTTCTCACGACTCTTGGCCTGGGTGCTGCGAGTCGCACTGGCACGGAAGCGATCGACAAAGGTTTGCTGTTTAGCAATTTCCTTTTGCTGACGATCATAGGTGGCCTGTTGAGCAAGCTTACTTTCCGTTTTTTGAGCCAGATAAGCGCTGTAATTACCCAAATAGGTAGTGGAGACGCCTCGCTCAGTTTCTACAATCTGAGTACAGAGACGGTCGAGGAATTCACGGTCATGGGAAATGATCACCATCGGTGTCGTTAAGCCTTTGAGATAGCCCTCAAGCCATTCGATGGTTTCTAGATCCAGATGGTTAGTAGGTTCGTCCAGCAGTAATAAATCTGGAGCTTTGAGCATCACCTTGCCCAGACCCATGCGCATTTGCCAACCGCCACTAAAGGAGCTAACTAGTCGCTCCCCATCATCGTTTTGAAATCCCATTTCGGGCAGAATCTTCTCAATTTTGGATTCCAAACCGTAGCCGTCAAGAGCTTCAAACTTCCGTTGTTCGCGGTCTAGGGCCTTAATCAGCTTTTCTAGTGCATCTGGGTCGGCACTTTCCATGTGTATAGGAATTTCTGCCAGCTTTTGTTGAACTGTGTTGGCTTCTTCAAAGACTGTCCAAAATTCTTCACGCACGGTACGGCGGAGATCAACCTCAAACTCCTGGTTGAGGTGGCCGATGTGTAGTTCATTGGGGCGAATGACATTGCCGCTGGTGGGTTCAACTTCCCCCATGATGATCTTGAGCTGAGTGGATTTGCCAGCCCCATTAACCCCCACTAGACCAATGCGATTACCTGGTTTGACTTCCCAGGTAACGTCTCGCAATACTTCTCCGGTAGGATAAACCTTTGTAATGTTTTCGAGACGCAGCATAGGTTAATGAGTGAGATTACCAACGTTGAACGCGTTTATAAACTTTAACAAAAATCAACGTACAGTTTGTTTACTGCGGGTTAAAGCCTTGGTTTAATTTGGCTATCAACGTTAGCTAAAACATTGCTAATTAGGGTAGGAGAGGGGCATCTGCAATATTCTCTAGCCCGATAGATTCTAGTAGGATTTGCCAGCTGGCAATGGCCTGACGGTCGTTGGGTTGCTCTTGTAGATGGTCCGTTAGAGCACGGGTGGCATCAAACCACAGGCTGTTTTCAGCTGCGATCGCAGCTCGACTAATTCCGTCACTATTTGCGAGGGCTGCCGCCAAAGTAGGATCAGGCTCCAATCGTTCTACAAACCCCTCCGCCATCATCACGGCAGTTGTCTCATCGGAGCAGTAAATCTCTACGCTCCAGTAATAATAATTCTCTGCTTTGAGGGGGGGCAGACCGATATTACGAGGAAGCTCTAGAGTGGCAATGCCTGTTGTGGAGGCGGGGACAAAAGCCGTCTGGTAAATCGGCTGAAAGATGCCCTCTTCTTCACTAACAACTTCGTAGAGGTTAAATTCGACATGGCTAGCGTTGTTGCTGGGCATATACCACTGGAATGCTGGATAATCATCCGTGGTGTAACCCAGATCATCGTCTGGAAAGATGGATGTCAGCTGAGGTGCTTGCGGATCACTAATGCAGCTAGCACCAACGGGGGAACGGGTGCCTCCTGAAACGCGTACATTGGGAATGCCACGAGGTTTGGGGATATAGCCAGGAAATGCTTCGGCACTCGTGGCCATTACAGATAGCCCCAACGCCACTGGAGCTAATGCTGAGACAAGGCTAAGAATTTTCATGGAAACCTGAGATGCTTGATACTAGACTGAGGTGTTCAGGCGACTAGAGTTTTGAGGGCTATTGTTCAAAGATATAGACGTCATCGCTAAACACGTATGGACTTTGATACTAAGCAGACTGTAAGGCAATTTGTATTGGGCATAGGCGCTTTAGGGATCGTCCTAGCCCCTGGCTCAACCGAGGTTGCCGCTGAGATGTTGGCTAATCACCAAGAGGTTGAGTTTGCTGCCGGTAATGCCGTTAACGTTAAGCAGGAACCGTCGGCCTCCAGTGAGTTTGCTCGTTATGAATCTGATAAGTTCAGTGTGGATTACCCCAGGGAATGGCAAATAGCCTCCCAAGAAGATAATGGTGTGGCAATTGTCAGTATTGCCGATGGCGTCAATATGCCTATTCGCACCGATATTGTAATGCTCCGGGAAGATCCGCAGACTGCTGTGCCCCAAAAACTAGATCAAATCGTGGCTGACGCAGTGGCTGTGCAGCGCTACTCCCTGGTTGCTATCGATGGACAGTCGGGGTTTCGGATTTGGTACGAGCCAGAAGCTGGGCAACAAGCACTAATCACATTTGTGGGTTATGGTAACGAGCAAACAGTTGTCCTCTCCAGTCAGTATTCCCAGGTTGAGGATGCTGAAGTCCTGGTTACTCAAATTCATGATTCATTTGTGAATCATTCAATTGCCCGCGCGGCTAAGCCTGAGCAGTGATATAAACATCGTGAAACTAGTGTCGTCGGGTGTAGTAAGAAACTTCTAAGTCAGCACACCAGCCAGCATTCGTGTTTTCGTATAGAAATACGGCATCTACACGAAAATAGCGGCCATCGTGAAAGATGCAGTCACCCACACGGGGAATGATGGGATACACCGCAAACCATAAATAGTCGCGGCTGGGCATATTGGTATTGGTGGGCATTGGAATTTTTGCCAATACCTGAACCTTGTAGCCATTCCCTGTGTAGCTTGCAGAAGGTGTTGGTGTAGAAGGCGGGCTAGTGTTTTTTTTGGCAGAGCTAGACCGAGTTTTTGTCGTTTTTGCTGTAGCCTTCGGTTTAGATAACGATTTTGATACTTTTTTTGCTGTTGGTTTAGCTGAGTTTTGAGGTGGGGCAACGGCTGGCGACTTGCTGAGTTTCTCTGGCGTAGCGAGTGAAAGATCCGTTGGCGATTTGTTTTGAGACTGGGGAGATACGTCAGGATCAGCGGGTGGTTTTTTTCTGCCCTTTTGCATAAAGGGATTGCCGATAAAGGGATTACCTTGCGAATCACCCATAGCTACTCCTGGACTTTGTTGTGGATAACCTAACATAGGTTGTCGAATTCCATCGAGAAACCCAAGTTTTCCCATCGGTTATGGAAAAGCGGTGCAAAATATAGTCCAAGGGCAAAATCAGTCTTTTTAGGCATTCACATACGCTTCAGCATGCTTTATTCATCAGGTTCGCGTTCAGTCAATCTTACGTATTTAATTCTAGAAGCGTTGCGGATGTCTCCCGCCTCCATTCCTTACTACGTCAGTCAGTTTCTGGCAGAGAGCTTTCCTGAAAAGGAGATTTTAGAGGGGGATAGCTACTATTTTGATCTTCGTAAATATGCTGAAGAAGGACTGTGTACGACCCAGGTAATTAGCACGGTTGATTTGCCACCAGGCTATGCGGCAAGTGCCCGCGAAGCAGTTGTGCATAACCATGTAATGACCCTCTGGGATGCCAAGAACCAGAAACTACGCTACGAGCAAAAGAATTTTTGTTTTGAGGTCCAGTGGCAGGAGCACATATTGATGGTTTTACAGCTGTCCTGGCCTCAAGGGTATTTTGACGATTGCCGTTATTACTGGATTTTGTCAGATACCCAGGTTGTTGCCGATAACTTTTTTGCTGATGTTTGTAAATGGAACTCCCAAGTAAGGGAAGAAGTTTTGGTGTTTGAGGGGGGCTTTTGGCAAAAAAATCGTGATTTATACGCGTCGATTAAAAGTGCCACGCTCGAAAATCTAGTCCTGGCTGGCACCCTCAAAGAAGATATCTACAAAGATGCTCAACGCTTCTTTGAATCGCAGGCCATGTATGCCGAGTACAACGTGCCTTGGAAGCGTGGCCTTTTGTTTATTGGCCCGCCAGGCAATGGGAAAACCCACATGGTCAAGGCGCTAGTCAATTCTTTGGGATATCCCTGTTTATATATCAAGAGCTTTAAGACTCGTCAGAGTAGTGATACTGACAACATGCGCTTGGCCTTTAATCGGGTTAGGGAGGCGGCCCCTTGCATTGTAGTGATTGAAGATTTGGATGCTCTAGTAGACGATGAGAATCGATCGTTTTTCTTGAATGAGTTGGATGGTTTTGCCCTCAACGATGGAGTGTTGATGATTGCCTCTACAAACCATCCGGAGCGGTTAGATATCGCGATTTTGGAGCGCCCCAGTCGATTTGATCGCAAGTATCATTTTGAAGCACCTGGAATGGACGACCGCGTGGCTTATCTGCAACTTTGGAATCAGAAGTTGAAGTCAGAAATGCAGCTATCACTGGATGAAATTGATGCGATCGCAGCTACCTCTGAGAATTTTTCCTATGCTTATCTCAAAGAGTTGCTGCTGTCAGCCAGTATGGTTTGGGTTCAACAGCGCACACCGGGCACCATGGCCAGCATCATGGTTGAGCAGCTTGAAAAACTTAAGACGCAAATGCAGAGCCAATCTTCCGAGTCTAAGAGCCAGGATGAGCACCCAACATCCGATATGAATGGGGCGGCATCGGATAAAGTAACCTCTGACTCTGCAACTGCTGAGACTTGAGCCACCCCATTAAACTAGTACTCTGTGGCGTAAGTTTGCCCACTATCAAATGTGGACGGGTGGATGCAATAGCTCCCAAAATTCTGCCATCGGGTACTAGGCTGAATTTTGTAAATGATTGACCAGGGCTCGTAGACCCAGGTAATAGCTATTTATGCCAAAGCCGCAGATTTGACCAATGGCAATGGGGGCAATGTAAGAATGGTGACGGAATGCCTCACGCTTATGAATATTGCTGAGGTGGACCTCAACCGTTGGAATATTTACAGCGGCAATGGCATCACGGATAGCAACACTTGTGTGAGTGTAGGCTCCAGGGTTTATCAATAATCCTTGATGCTTTTCACTAGTAGCCTGTACTGCATCCACCAAATCACCTTCGTGATTAGACTGATAGGTGCTAACCTGCACACCCAAAGACTCAGCCAGAGATACTAAGGCCTGATTGATATCATCCAGGGTGTCGTGACCGTATATTTCAGGCTCACGTTTGCCCAACATGTTCAAATTAGGGCCATGAAGTACAAAAATACTATCCAATGAGTCACCTAAAGCTACACATGGAATAGTATCAAAGACTAACCAGCGAAGCGACAGAGGTTAATCCTAGGACAATACTTGAAAGCCCATTTATAAATGATGCTGGGGCTTAACGACGGCGGCGATCGTTAACTGGAATAGGGATTGCTTCTGGCTCCGGTTGTGCTGAAGGGCCAAGCAAAGAGTCTAAAACCCGATTTACCCAGTTCTTCAACTTTTCCAGAATTTTGCCAATATCCATGAGCCAGGCTGCTCCTAATCTCATCTGGTGCGGTCTTATTTAACAAGACCATTATAAATTCCACAAATAGCAAATCAACTTGAAGTAAACTTCAGTGAAGTTACTTGTGGAAGTATTCACCATAATAACGAATTAGCAGAAATGATCAAGGTGTTGTCATCCCGATGTCGGTACTTACACTGTCTGAGGATTACTGAGTAAGGTACGTCGGAGTATATCTAGCGCGGTGTTACGACTCATTAAACGAACCCACTCGCGGCTTTTACGATGGCCAAACCGGCATTCAATATGCCACGTAGTTGTCTGGTTTGCCACACCAATAAATACTAAACCAACAGGTTTCTGCGGACTGCCGCCACCAGGACCGGCAATTCCTGTAATACTGATGCCCCAATCGGTTTGCAGCTGTGCACGGACACCACCTGCCATTTGTTCAGCAACTGGAGCACTGACAGCCCCATGGGTTACTAAATCCTGAGGCGAAACTCCCAGTAGCCTCTCTTTAACGGTGTTGTCATAGGAGATAATTCCCCCCATAAAATATTGGGAACTACCTGGAACGGCGGTAACCATGGCACCCAGACCACCGCCGGTACAGGATTCGGCTACAGCTAGAGTGGCATCTTGCTCTATGAGCAACCGCCCGACAGCATTGCCCAAGGTCTCATCGTCTTCTCCAAAGCAGTCGACACCACCAATGGCTTTGAGTTGCTTGGCGACAGGGTCGATGAGCTGTTCGGCAGCGTTTAAAGAGTCTGCTTTAGCTGAAATCCGCAGCTTAATCACGCCATCACTGGCGTAGGGGGCAACTGTTGGGTTTTCTAGCTGAAGAAAATCATTGACTTTGGCGGCGAGTCCTGACTCACTGGTGCCCCAAAATTTGAGGGTGCGGCTATGAATGATGCCATTGCTCCACCCTTGATCTTGTAGATAAGGAACAGCAGTGGTTTGCCACATGGAGTACAGTTCTCGCGGTACTCCTGGAAACGTCATGATGTGCAGTCCGGGGCGAGGTTGCCAGAGAATGCCGGGGGCTGTGCCTTGAGTATTCGGTAGTATATCTGCGCCTTCGGGAAGCCGGGCTTGCTTACGATTGTTATCAGTCATAACGCGATCGCGCTGAGCAAATTTAGCTTTAATATCAGCCAGAACCTCGGCGTTTTCCACTAGCGGTACCCCAAAGAAGTCTGCAATCGTTGCAGTTGTAATGTCGTCAGGGGTGGGGCCAAGGCCACCGGTAAAAATAATCAACCGTGACCGTTCACAGGCAATGGCGATTGCTCTTGCTAAGCGCAGCGGGTTATCACCCACAACGGTTTGATAGTGATGGGAAATACCCAGATGGGCCAGCTGCTTGGCCAGGTATTGGGCATTACTGTTGAGAATATCGCCTAGAAGTAGCTCAGTTCCCACACATATGATTTCTGCACTGCCGGTGATCATGGTTGGCCAAGATAGGTCGTTAACAAAGGAAAGCGGAGAAAGTGCCCTGTGTTGGTTGATGGTAAAGCATTTCTTGCGGATTTGATCTGATACTTGGAAGGTGCGTGCGCTTTGCAATTGGAATGAAAACATGGCCACTGGAAAATTGATGCAATGGCCAAGCTGGCTGATGGGGCTGGTAATAGGCTCTTGGATTTTACGAATACTTATTGCATGGCTGTTGCCGCCAGGGTTTGATGAAGCCTATTACTTCTTGTACACCCAGCATTGGGATTGGAGCTATTTTGACCATCCGGTCATGGTGGCGTTGACGACGGCATTGGGTCCCTGGTTAACGGGGTATATTTCACCCTTGACGATTCGACTGGGGGCATTGATTCTATATGGTCTCAGTACGGGGTTGCTCTATTTAAGCGGGCGGCAGTTGTTTGGGGAGAAAGTTGGGATGGGGGCGGTTGCGATCGCCTCCCTATGCCCGTTATTTATTTTCAGCTTTGGTCTGCTAGCAGCCCCAGATAACGCCTTGATCTTTTGGTGGTCAGTGACGATGTATGTGGCTGTCTTGGAATTTTTCCCGGTGAAGGTACCCTATCAGCCCACTGCCAAAATTGCTCTGATTGGTCTGTTGCTAGGGCTGGTCTGTCTGAGCAAATATCACGGCTTTGTTTTAGGGCTGAGTTTGGTGGGGTTTTGTTTAACCAGCACGCGTCATCGTCGAGCACTTGTGTCCGTATGGACCTTGGCCGCCCTGGGTCTTTTTATCCTGGCTTTACTGCCGCTGGTGTACTGGAACCTTCACCATGATTGGCTCTCCTTTGGATTTCATCTATCTACCCGGTTTGACAATGATGCCAGTGGCCCTCAGTTTAATCTGCTGAATATGGTTGGTGTATGGCTAGTGGGTATTGCCTACCTGTTTCCCGCCTTGGGTTTTCCACTGTGGTGGGCCATTGGTCGTCACCTCTGGCATGTACCCAAAGGTGATTTGCGCCATCGATTTATTCTATGGCTAGGGTTGCCCATTGCTGCTGGATTTACCTTGCTCGGCGGTTTTACCCGGATTTATCCGGCTTGGCCTGCTCCAGGATTGTGGAGTTTGAGTTTATTGCTGGCAGTGACCATGGCTGGCTGGTCATCCCAAACGGTAAGACGATGGTTGGTCGGCAGTGCCCTGGTGATAGCCACATTATTAGTGTTTGCCCTGGGCCATGTCGCGTTGGGTATCCTACAGCGACCCGGTGGCGTGGTTGAGGTGGTTGCGCCAGAAACCGATCCAACCACCACCATGATTGACGTGGTGCAGCTACGGCGACGGTTGCAAGAGGGTCGCGTGGGAGATGCGATCGCAGCCGCGAATTTTCTAGTGACGAATGAGTTCTGGCTAAGTGGATATGTAGACATGGCCATTAGCCCTCTCACGTCATCTCCCGTGATGGCATTTACGCAAGATCCACGAGGTCATGCAGTCTGGTTTCAGCCAAAAGATTGGTTGGGATATTCAGGGCTGTTTCTGAGTATTGCCGATGATGATCAATCTGAGATCCGAGCTACCTACGCCCCCTACTTTGAACGGTTCGATTTGTTAGAAAGCGTAGACACTCAACGGGCAAGAGCGACAACGGAGACGTTCTACCTATACGACGTTGGTCAACTCATAAAGCCCTACGATTATCCATATTGACGGTCGGTAGATATAAGAGAGGGCAGGTATAAGGCCTGCCCTACGAATTTATTTTTGGCGTTGCTGATCCTCGGGAGGATTTAATTTGGGAAATACCGGTGTAGGGCAATCCTGTTAGAGCGATTCATCCCCTAAATCAGCAACGGCTATTTTTTGTTGACAGTGACCATTGCCGATTCGTTACCGGCTCATCTCGAATGACGTTTAGCCCGCCAACCTGTGTAGCCTAATAATGCTGTTGAACCGAGCGCATAGGCCCTGCCACTGGGCATATCAGAGAAGGCCAACGCTAGACTACCCACCCATAGGGTCAAAGAGTAAATAAATAACACTGTAAAGCGATGGGATAATCCAGCATTTAAAAGCCGATGATGGAGATGTCTTTTATCTGCAACAAACGGGGACAGCCCTCGGCGCAGACGAGCCAGGATGACCGCCGACATATCCAAGATGGGCACAGCCAATATCAGCAAATAGGGCAAAAATACCGCAGCTGTTGTCACACCTTTGACCAGACCGATGACCCCTACACCTGCCAGGGTAAAGCCCATGTAATAGGCCCCGCCATCTCCCATAAAAATTTGGGCAGGATTGAAATTGTACTTGAGAAAACTCAAGGCTCCACCGGCAAGAGCGGCGGCAATGAGGGCTGCAGCAGGCTGCTCCATAAACAATGCCACCACCATCATGACAATCGCGGCAATTCCGGAAACCCCAGCTGCTAAGCCATCTAACCCATCAATCCAATTAATTGCATTAGCCATCCCCACCAGCCATACAACCGTTATGGGTAAACTCACCCAGTCAGCTAGTTGAACAATTCCCAACCCTGGAATAGACACAAACGCAATATCCACCCCTACATGCCAGGTAATAGCCGCGACAACAGCCTGCATTAACAAACGACTAATGGCAGAAAGCCCAAATAGATCATCCAACAACCCGATTAAGAAGAATGCCAAGCCTCCCAAGGTAACACCCCAGATTTCAGCCTCAGGTTCATTAACCAGCTGTTGACCTTGGGCATCAACGAAGCCACCAATATTCCAGACAACCAGTAGGGCAACGACGGAGCCCAAAAAAATTGATACGCCCCCCAACCTAACCATGGGGACTTTATGCACTTTACGGCCACCAGGCATATCAACTCGGCCACTGTGTAACCCAATTCTTTTGACAATCGGTGTAGCGACAAGAACCACAACAGCCGACAGCGTAAAAGCTAACAGGGGATATATCTGAAAGGGCATGGGTGACAGAGTAGGGGGGAAGACAACACAAGCTCTTATATGAACTCAACGCACAGGGTTGGCAGCACACACAATAGTCACCGTCACCCTAGCAGGTTTTCTAGATCTTTCAAGCCGGTAATTATATGGTTCAAATTACGATTATTGATTTGTCAAAGGAATTGGCGAGATATAGGGATTTTTATAAATCTTTGATACGTCAGGTACTCATGACGTATCAAAGATTATTTGTAGGAATTCCATGGGAGATAGGGCAATTGTGCAGCCATTTGCCTGTGCAGCCATCTAGCCATGAAGAGATTACCTAAGCCAAAATAGCCTCTGTTGGGTGGAGATGAGGATAAAGAGGAAATCGATTACAGAGAGCTGCAACACGATTTCGACAGTCAGTTTCAACATCACTATCCTCAGGGGAGAGTAGCCGATCAGCAATAATGTTGGCAATCTCCTTGAACTCTTCACTTCCTAGCCCGCGAGTGGTCATAGCTGGTGACCCTAAACGCAGACCACTGGTCACAAAGGGAGACTCTGGATCAAAGGGAACCGTATTTTTATTGGCTGTAATGTTGACCATGCTCACTAGAGCGTCAGCCTGTTTTCCAGTCATGCCAATGGAACGCAAATCAACCAATACCAGGTGATTATCGGTGCCATCTGAAACCACCTTAAACCCTCGTGTCTGTAGTTGCGCTGCAAGGGCTTGGGCATTGGTAATTACCTGGGCGCAATAGGTCTTAAATTCGGGTTTAAGTGCCTCTCCAAAGGCGACTGCTTTAGCGGCTATGACATGCTCTAAGGGCCCCCCTTGGCTACCAGGAAACACGGCTTTATCAAACTTTTTACCCAAATCAGGGTCACTGGTCATGATCAGACCACCACGGGGACCTCGCAATGTTTTATGTGTGGTGGTCGTCACTACATGACAATGGGGAATGGGATTGGGATGATGGCCTGTAGCAACTAGCCCTGCAATATGAGCGATATCGGCCATGAAGTAAGCATCTACCTCGTCAGCAATGGTTCGGAATTTATCAAAATGAATAGTCCGGGAATAAGCAGAATAGCCACAAATAATTATTTTGGGGCGATGCTCAAGGGCTAGCTTCCGAATTTCATTGTAGTCAAGTTGCTCAGTTTCCTTGTTAACGCCGTACTGGACAACATTGAACCATTTGCCCGATACATTCACTGGAGAGCCGTGAGTTAAGTGACCCCCATGGGAAAGGTCCATGCCCATGATGGTATCGCCGGGTTGTAGTAAGGCTAGAAAAACAGCAAAGTTAGCCTGAGCACCCGAATGGGGTTGAACGTTAGCGTGGGCTGCCCCAAACAGCTGTTTGATTCGAGCAATTGCTAGCGCCTCAGCCTGATCGACAAATTCACACCCGCCGTAATATCGCTTATTGGGTAACCCCTCTGCGTATTTATTCGTCAGAACAGAACCTTGGGCAGCCATAACCGCAGGGGATGTAAAGTTCTCGCTGGCAATCAGCTCTAAGTGTTCCTGTTGACGCTGACGCTCGCTCTCGATGATGGCGGCAATATCTGGGTCAGTTTGTCTCAAAAATTCAAAATTAGTGGTCATGGGGATGGATACTTAAGTTGGATAAGCCTGGTTGGCTGAAGAGTTAGGACAGGAATTTAAATTCTTCGTGGTTTTACCAGCAAACTATAGTACCGTGCTGCAAAGGGTGGTTACCAGCTATCGCCCATCGCCTCTAGCTGTTTCAATTTCTGGTTAATTGAAACCTCACTAAGGTTAATGTTACGTTTTTGTATCAGAATGTAACGCTTGAAAATCTATAATGGATAAAATCCACGAAAACGTGTGATTAATCCTGTGCTTGGGCATTTACAAATGTTCAAGGATAGTAAGGTGAATTTGAATTTGTCATTAGCTGGCAAAAATTCATCTCTTGTTTTTTGACTCCCTACTAGCTCTTGACGCTTTTTGCTTAAGAAGGACACCCATGCTGCTGCAATCCACTACTAATGTCTCGCCTGCGTCCAAGTTGGCTTCTGTAGATGAGTCCTACGAACGCTGTCGGCAAATTACAGCTAAGTACTCAAAGACATTTTATATGGGTACGATGCTGATGTCGGAAGTCAAACGCCGTGCCATTTGGGCGATTTACGTGTGGTGTAGGCGTACGGATGAGTTGGTTGATGGCCCTTCTGCTCAGTTCACGACTGAAGACACCCTTAATGATTGGGAGAAGCAACTAGAGTCTGTCTTTTCAGGTCATCCTCAGGATGACTACGATGTTGCTATGGTGGATGCTCTAGAGCATTTCTCCTTAAACATCCAGCCTTTCCGTGACATGATTTCGGGGCAACGGATGGATTTAGAATGCTCTCGATACGAGACCTTTGAAGATCTAAAGCTATATTGCTATCGGGTTGCAGGTACAGTGGGTTTAATGTCTACCGTAGTGATGGGTGTGGACCCTGAATACAACACAGCACCCTGGGCTAAGGCATTACCTTGTCCTACGGAAGAAGCTATTGCCTTGGGCATTGCTAATCAGCTCACTAATATCTTGCGTGATGTGGGAGAAGATGCGCGTCGTGGTCGTATTTACTTACCCCTCGAAGACCTTGAGCTATTCAAATATAGTGAAGATGATTTAATGAATGGGGTGATTGATGAGCGTTGGTGTGCACTGATGCGCTTTCAGATTCAACGGGCATTAAAGTTTTATCGTCAGGCAGAAAGCGGTATCAGTGTTCTAAGCCCTGATGCTCGCTGGCCTGTATGGTCTGCCCTGATGCTTTATCGCAAGATTCTGGATGTAATTGCTGAGAATCAATACGATGTCTTTAACAGACGTGCATTTGTCCCTACAGTGCGTAAGCTTCTCTGCTTGCCACCTGCATTGCTTCGTGCTCGGGTGCTTTAAGCTAGCGTTGAATCTCTAAAGGTTATAAACTTTTAGCATTAAAAAACGCCAGGTGATGCATCACCTGGCGTTTTTTCTAAAGTAAAGTAGTTGATGTCGCTTCTATGAAGCAGTTGTTTGGGCAGCTAGCATTTCCTTGAGCTTTTCCAAATCGGAAGCCCATCGAGGATCGGGCTGTGTGCTTTCAGGAGCTGGGGAAGAATAAGTAGCAGGCTTGCGTCCACCGCCGTTACGCTTACCGCCCTTACGGTTATTGTTTCCGCTATTAGCATTAGTGCCCTCATTTTCTTTAGTACGGGGCATTGCTTTCTCAACCTTTAGAGTGATGTCTTGTAAAGCCTGGCCATTGTACTTGGTAACAAGGGTGTCTGCAATCTCATCAGTTTTAACAGTTACGAACCCAAAGCCGCGGCACTTGCCAGTCTTTCGGTCAGCAATCAATTTTACTGAAACGATATTATCCACGTCTTCTGAGAAGACAGCTTCAAATTCCTCGCGTTCTAGATCGCGGGGTAGGTTGCCAATATATAAGCGCACTGACATGGGATACCTCTTAAAAAAATCTAAAAAACAACTGCGGCGGATAGGCAAACAAAAAATTAGCCAACTAGCCCTACCAGAGCTTGGAAATCTCTAGAAAATAGCTTGTAACTGTGGCTTGAAATGATTAACAAGTGACGAACCGCAGCAAAAAAACTGGCCATTTTAAGCGAGCAACTACGTTGATGAGCTAACAACCCTACTTAGGGGTCTGCAAAATCACTTTAAAACTCTGGCAACAGTCAACTAAAACGACTACTCATTACTATCGTTACCAGAGGATTCTCATTACATGCAATGAGAACTATGACGTATCTCTACAACTTCAAGGTATCACGCTGTCCGATGCCTAGCCAAGCTATTCAGTGGTTTTTTTGGTGAAGCTCCCTAAAGATAGCGTAGAGTATGCCATCAAGTGTATTGGTCTGTTTTATCCCTTCCATGGGTAAAACCATTGAGGGCATTTACTCGAAGGGAAAGACAATTGATATAAGTAAATGATTTATCGTTAAACCATTTTTTTCAAAACAACAGCATCTGTGTAATAAAAAAACCAGCCACTTTAGTAGGGCTGGTTTGCTGTGTTGAGAGTAGGAGAACCCGATGCCCAACGACAAATTGCTAAATAAACAATCTGAAACAAAATTAGGCAATCAGTACTCATTTACAATATTTAACATTTTCTGGTAATAGGTGCAACATGTCGGTATGGTCAGCCACCTTTGAATATGAGCCAAAGGCCGTACGCCAAAGGGCAGAGGCTGCTAATAGTAGCCCATATGGGATGTTGAGCAATCTTGATTTGGTTTTGATCGTTTTGGAGGCGGTCAATATCAATCCAGAGGTGATGTCCTCGGCGAAACCATCCGGTTACCTGTAATGACTGTTGGAGCCAAGGGGTGAGGCTTTTGATATTGCCCAAGGGGCCAAAGTGATTGGTGTAATGCAGTTTAATGCTGTTTTGGGATGTGCGTAGTCGCCATTCTTGACCTAGCCAGTTTGCTAAGGCTGGGCGGCCTGTCAGAGTACCTTTGATGGTTACAGGCCGATGACTGAGGGGAATAAGCGTAGGATCTGTTTGCCAACCTGTTAGTTGTGCTTCACTTTTTGGGTGAGTGTTGCTGATTTCTGGAAAAAAGGGATTGATCCGTAGTAACTGGCCAGTTGCGGCACAGATCAGAGGGATGCCAATGAGAATGGTGCGATCTTTATAAAGCCAATCCAATAGAGGGAAATCGAGGCTTGTCGCGATCGCGCCAATGAGCCACATTACACCTGCTACACCCAACCCCACGATTAATCCAGACCATCCGCCCCCCTGGGACAGGAGCTCTTGCCAATCATGGGCAGAGAGAATGCGCGCTCTATTTTTGAGTGTCAGATGGGAAAAGTTGAGACTCGGTTTTAGTCGCCAATGCCGTCCATAAGCCCCTAGGGTATAGAGTCTATCTCCTAGGGGTGGGTGGGCTTGATTGATGGATAGCCAGTGCCGCAATGGATTAAACGCTCCCCAAGCATACTGTTGCACCGATGTCCCCGTTTCTTCCAATCCAACTGGCAGCATTAAGTCCAAACTTTCCAATAAAGGAGGCGTGTAGCCTTGCTGGGCGATAGCCTCTGCGTTGGCTTGTGACAATTTGGCCAGTGCCCGTACAAGGCCATTGGGATTGCCCGTAAGTTCGGTGGCGATGCGATCTCGATAGGGCGTGCGAATACGCGCTAAGCTGCACCCTATCTTGGCCAGTAGCCAAAAAATACAATAACTAAGAGTGGCGAGCGTGCCAGCGGTCCACTGGATGAGGATTGGGCGATGCTCGCCGTGCCGTGCCAAGAACCAATAGACACGATGGCATCCTTGTAATAACAGTCCTAGTCCGGAAAACAAGATCCAGTCAAGTTTGGGCCAGTGGCTGATTTCATACATGATGATTGCGGCCAACTCATCGGGCTGTAGGCGATCGAGTAGCCCCTGGCTGACCACCAGTTGACCAACGCGAGGCTGCCAGCCATAGGAAAAAATAACGGCTAGTTCACTGTCTATTAGCTGAATTGTGGGAAATTTCCAGCGTCGATTTGTGCAGAGACGTTGTAATAACTGAGCAGCTTCTGGGCTGTAGTTTTGTAATTGTTGGTGGGTAATTTGTTCAGAAGGGCGTAAAAGCAATGCCCATAACCAGGGCGCTGCAAACGTCAGTAGCCCCAATCCAATCAGGACTGTCCAGGTCTGGGTACCCCAAAAAAATGGGGCTGGTCTAATATTGATCGGTAAGAGCCGATCGAGAAACTGCAAGTAGCCGCGAATAAAGATCAGGCTAGTTTTTAGCGACCAACGAATTACCAAAAAAAGAATTGGGATTGTTGTTATTTGAGCAAACCAAAGTTTCCCCATACTGACTTTACCTAGAGATTTCAAGGCGCTGAGGCGAGTGCCTTGGGACCAAGTGTCAGGGCCATGTGGTGAAGATCCAGAAGCTAGAGGGGGAGGGGGAGAGTCTTGTTGTTTTTGGGGAGGGGATTGTTGCTGTTTAGGGGGATGTGGCTTTGGCCGTTGTGTGGACGTGCTAGTCTGCTGTGGTGTGGATGCAGCAGTTGGCGTACTTTTCGGCACTTGATTGACGCCTGTGTCAATGGTGCTCAAATCTTGTTTAGTGTTGAGCGTTTCATAATGAAACAAAGACGATCTGCCTACAGTTTGGTGAGTGAGGTCGTTTGTGGATTTAGGCTGTACGTTTAATTTCTGGTTAGAAAGTCCACGATTGTCAGCAATGGTTTGCTCACTGTACGTTAGCGATTGGCTAGGGACGTCTTCAGCCAATGTTGGTTGGATGTCTGTTGAGGAAGTGCTTTCTTCTTGGGAATGTGTTTGATTGGCGGTTGATTTATGGTCGTTAAAAGGGATAAAGCCGCTGTTCTCAAGGACAGACCCGCTACTCTGAGATGCTTCAGGTGTACTATTGGGTCTCTTCAGGGATGGTTGGTCAGTCTCTAACTGTTTTAATTTATCGTGGGCCCATTGACGAATAGCCTGACTATGGCTGTTTAGTAGAGATTTGCATAGGGTTTGGGCCTGGATATGCGCTCCTTGGGCTTCATAGGTGCGAATAAGACCCATTTGAGCTTTGAGTCGATGGTTTGTGCTGACGCCATCCGCTTGACTGAGCTGTGTAAACGTTGCGATCGCACGCTCATAATCTTTTTGCTTGAGTGCAGCTAACCCGGTTTTAATCAAATAGTCCGGTGATCGATCTAAACCCATGCAGATATCCTCTGATGTTATTGACGGCAGTGCAGGGGACACAAGTTTGACGCAATCTTAACCCGAATGGCCAGGAGATGCTTTCGTCGGTGGGTTTAATATCTGTTCAACCAGTGTGTAGAGAATCTCTTCATTTACACCAGTAAGCTGTTGTTCTTTGAGATCGATCAAACCTGCTGCAAGGGGCTGTGCTCGTTTTTTATAGACATTGTGAGCTGTTAGCAGATCGGTGAAAATCTCTCGTTCAATTTGATGACGGTCAGCATCGTCCGGTAATGGCGTGCCGTACTCAACATTTTCAACTTCATACCTAAGTAGAAAAATTAATGCGCTACAGTGCTTTTGCAATAAGCTATGCAGTTTTCGTGTATCAAGTTCTAAGCGCTCAAAACCGATCTGCCCTTCAATCCGCAGTTCCACAATGGGATGGTCCGCAGGGATGAGGCGTTTTTGCTCCATGGCCCGGTCAATGACCTTAAGGGCTAGCCCTTCAATATCCTCGAGCGCTTCTTGCCCCCGCAATTTTAAGGACAGACGAATGATCGGACGCTGTCGATATTCAGTTTGTAGCTGAGCATCAACTTGGCCATTATTGATTTCCACTAGAAGAGCGCCGCGCTCAAGCCCCCCCTCCTCAATATTGTTGGCTTCAAGGGAGCCAGGATTAAAAACCCAGTTATCGACGGTGTAGTGCTTATGGATATGCCCTAGACCGACGTAGTGCACACCAGCCTTTTTAAGAGGCAATAAATCGCCATAGCGTAACGCTCCGGAGTAACGAGCAATTTGCCCTTCTAAACCGTGATGGAAGAGTAAAACAGTTGAGCCGGGGCCTGTAGGCAATGTTTCTATAGCCTGTGCAATTTGTTCGATGGCCTTAGGGGCAGCAGCACCATACCAGTTAGAGCCGAGTACTCGCACACCACAATCAAGATCAATATAGCCACCCCGTTTTGTTGCCTCGTTCCAAGGGGTGTACATCGCTTCATCTTGACTGGGCTCTAGCAGTGTGAGTAATCCCCAGTCTGATAAATAGCGTAGCCAACTGGTTTTAGTGCCATAGGGACAGTTGTCATGATTGCCTTCAATGGCAATTGCTGGAATACCAGCGCTCTGCAACTGCTGGAGACAGAGCTGAGCCTGATTCAAAATAGCCGGTTGAATCATTCGATGTTCAAACAGATCACCGGCAATGACTACAAAATCTACACGTGTCTGGATGGCATAACGCTCCAACACATCCCACAGCGTATGGAAAAAATCGGTGGTGCGTACCTTGCTGTTGTAACGATCAAATCCCAGATGTACATCGGCAATGTGCAGAAATTTCGCCATGGTAAAGGGAATGAATGTGGGTAATTAATTTTAGTTTTGAGCTGGAGGTTGTCAAACAAAACTAATGACTACTTACCCAGAGCATGGGGGGCATCATCCCGGAGGCTATCTTAAACAGGCGAGTTAGTTTCAGCCGCCAGCTGTTCTAATTTAGCCTGTTGGTCTTGAGTGATGCAGGACTGCACCATGATTTCAATGTCCCCTTCTAACACAGGGGATAGGCTAAAGTTTTGCCCCAGACGATGGTCCGTGACTCGGTTGTCCTTATAGTTATAGGTGCGAATTTTCTCTGAGCGTGAGCCAGTTCCTACCTGAGAACGGCGCATATCAGTGACTTCTGCTTGTTGCTCTTGGAGCATCATTTCGTAAAGCTTAGCTCGCAAAATTTGCATAGCGCGCTCTCGGTTTTGTAGCTGCGATCGCTCTTCCGTACAGAAAATTCGAATACCTGTAGGTTTATGGAATAAGTCTACGGCTGTTTCTACCTTGTTGACATTCTGTCCACCAGCACCACCGGAACGTGCTGTGGTCAGTTCAATATCTTTGGAATCAATTTTAACTTCCACATCGTCCACTTCTGGCATCACTGCCACAGTTGCTGTAGATGTGTGCACTCGACCGCTAGTTTCTGTGGCAGGCACCCGTTGCACGCGATGGACGCCTGCTTCAAACTTGAGTTTGCTGTAAACTTGGTCGCCTGTAATTTCTAGAATGGCTTCTTTGCAGCCACCCATATCAGCGACCGACTGACTAACTGTCTGTACCTTCCAACCCTGTCCCTCAGAATAGCGGGAATACATCCGTAACAAATCCCCTGCCCAAATGCCAGCCTCATCGCCACCAGCACCTGCTCGGATCTCCAACATAATATTTTTGTCGTCATTGGGATCGCGTGGTAACAGAAGAATTTTGAGGCGGTTTTCTAGGTCACCAATGGTTGCCTGAAGTTCCTTGACTTCCATGGCTGCCATTTCTCGAAGTTCCTCATCCCCTGCGGACTCTTTCAGAACTTCTTGAGCGCCCTCGCAGTCTGACTGAGCTTTTTTCCAGTCGTCATAGGTGGTAATAGTTTCCTCTAATGACGCCCGCGCCTTTGCAATTTTTTGGAACTCAGTCGGATCTTTTGCCACATCTGGGTCGGCAAGGCGGCGGGTGAGTTCTTCAAAAGTTTGGTCAACCGACTTTAATTTGTCGAGTAGATATTGCTCAGCCATGGGATTTGCTCAATGATTTCAGCGGATTCGGGCTAGAAGAAATGTCAAATAAAAAATATCCGAAGGATACAATAATCCTTCGGATTCAAGATGACGTTATGAGCAGCTAGCCTTCTGAGCTATCAGCTGTTTTGGCCTTGTCGTCGGCCATGCCGTACTTACGTAAGAAGCGCTCTACACGACCCTCAGTGTCAATAATTTTCTGCGTTCCTGTGTAGAAGGGATGGTTGCCAGACCATACATCAACGTGAAGCTCGGGCTTAGTAGAGCCCACAGTCATAATTAATTTGCCGTCGCAGTAAACCTTAGCGTCAGGATACCACTCGGGATGAATATCAGCTTTTGGCATTGTTCTAATCCGGTAGTGAGATGATCTAAAAAATAGATAGAACCCAAACTTAACGCTTGGAGAACTGGGAGGCTTTACGGGCTTTCTTCAAACCGTACTTCTTACGCTCCTTACAACGTGGATCACGGGTTAGATAACCTTCAATCTTTAAAGGACCACGGTTTGCAGGGTCTAGTTCACACAGAGCTCGAGCTACACCGAGCTTGATGGCATCAGCTTGACCAGTCAATCCACCACCACGAACATTAACTAAAATATCGTAGTCACCTTCCAGACCTAGAGTCTCTAGCGGAGCTTTGGTTGCTGACAAGTAGGCAGAGTTGTTCTGAAGATGATCTTCACCGGGTTTACCGTTGACAAAAAGCTTGCCTTCTCCTGGAACTAAGCGTACACGGGCAACAGATGCCTTGCGACGGCCAGTACCCCAATAAACAACGCGATCGGACTGTCCTTCTGACATGGAATTATGCTCTCCTGTAAATACTGCTAAATACTATGAGGTCGACTCCTAAAGGCTGATTGTTTCAGGCTGTTGAGCAGTGTGGGGATGCTCAGGACCTGCATAGACTTTCAGATTGGTAAACAGCTTACGTCCGAGAGCATTCTTAGGCAGCATTCCTTTAACAGCCTTTTCAATAATGCGCTCAGGAATCCGGTTCTGTAGTTGGTCAAATGTTTCAACCTTCATTCCACCAGGACGACCAGAGTGACGGCGGTAGAGTTTTTGCTGGCGCTTGTTACCGGTAACGTTGACCTTCTCAGCATTAATCACGATAACAAAGTCACCCGTATCCATATTGGGGGTGAAGGTGGGTTTATTTTTACCACGCAAGATATTGGCAATTTCTGTTGCTAGACGACCAAGGCGTTTGTCAGCCGCATCGACAACGTACCACTTCTTGTCAATTTCTTGGACAGGGGGAATGTAGGTCTTAAACATGCTTAGGCTCTGATATCAACGAACTGGATGAAAGGCTGCTTCTTTTTCTAAGAGTGTTGAGTAACATCTCAACGATTGCCCACAGCAATCTAAACAGCCAAATTCTTGGTGGTGGAATGCAGCGTTAGCTGTGGTTGAGTATCAAACCAAGCATCCGGTGCAAAGGGGAAATGTTGGTAACCGACCCGCAACAGACAAAGTCCTCGAGGCGGTGCGGCATGCTTAACCAAGTCACGACGCCCTGACTGCCATAGTTCAGTAAAAGCAGCAGGGGTTAAGCGGCGGCGTCCCACACTCACTAGCAAGCCCATCACCAGGCGCACCATACCGTACAGAAAACCGGCAGCTTGCAGCTCAACCTGAACAAACGGTCCACAGCGGGAACATTCAGCCGCCTGCAATTCAACCCACGAATGGGCACGACTAGATCCCGCGCGATGAAACGCAGTTAGCTCATGATAACCCACCATGGGGGTTAATGCCGACTGCATTAGCTGATCGTCCAGCGGCTCATGGTAAAAATGCCATGCGTAGGGACGAACAAAGAGATTGGGATAGGCATCGGTGTAGATGGTGTATCGATACCGTCGCCATTGGGCCGAATATTGGGCATGCCAATCATCGGGAACCTGAGCCGCAGCGCGAATCACGATGTCTTCACTTAATCGATGATTAAGGATAGATGCCCAACGGTAGGCTGGGATGATCTTAGGAGCATCGAAGTGGGCTACTTGGGCTGCCGCATGTACCCCCGTATCAGTACGCCCTGCGCCATGAATGGTGACGTTATCACCCAGTAATGACGCGATCGCTGCCTCAATCTCCGCTTGTACCGTACGTTTTGCTGGCTGACGTTGCCATCCATAAAAATGGGTGCCCTGATATTGAATAACAATGGCTACCCGTTGGTTACCTTTGTTGGCTTTAGGGACAGCTTCGAGCTGCTTAGCGGGCGTACGATTAGTCATCAATGGGAACTAGGTGAGCTCAATGATGGCCATCACTGAATTGTCACCTCGGCGGCTAATCGTACGCACGATGCGGGTATAGCCACCCTGACGCTCAGCATATCGAGAGGGGGCTTGTTCAAACAAAGAATGAACAAGGTCTTTGTCGTACATGTACCCCATGGCTCGACGGCGAGCCGCCAGGGAACCTTCCTTGGCTAGGGTGATCATACGCTCGGCTTCGGAACGGACGGCCTTGGCTCGAGTGAGTGTGGTTTTGATCCGACCGTGACGAATGAGTTCAGTAGTGAGCGATCGTAACAAAGCACGACGCTGATCTGCAGGTTTGCCCAGATGGGGCGTACGACAACGATGGCGCATAGGGTCTCCTCTGTTAGCAAATAGACAAGAAAAAACCGAAGCTTTGGGCTTCGGAGAGATTGGCCTGAAAACACTCAAGGCCAAGGCGTTAGGCCTAAGATTGTTTAGCCGGTTTTTCGATAGGTAGGGTAATTCCCAATCGATGTTGTAGTGAATCAATCACCTCTTCCGCTGACTTCTGACCAAAGTTCTTAATCTCAAGGAGATCTTCTTGGCTGTAGTCCAGCAAATCAGACACAGAATTAATCTGCGCTCGCTTCAAACAGTTATAGGCACGTACAGACAGCTGTAATTCTTCAATTGGAATCTGATAAGTGGTGTCTTCCTCTTTGACGTCTTCATCCCGCTTGGGCTCGAGGGTAACATCCTTGAGTGGGTTAAACAGGTCTATCAGAATATCCGCTGCCTGGCTCATTGCCTGCTGAGGCGTCAGACTACCATTTGTACTAACTTCCATCAGTAAGCGATCTTTGGGCTGATCGGCACCAACGATTGTCTCTTCAACTGAATAATTGACCTTTCTTACTGGCATAAAGACAGCATCAATTTGCATGAAGTCTAGGGCTGTTGCTTCATCGCGATTGTTGCTGACAGCACGGTAACCGTGACCATTTTCTACCCGAAACTCCATTTCAAGTGTGTGACCCTGAGCAACTGAGGCCACGTAATGATCTGGGTTAATAAGCTCAACTTCAGCAGGCAACTCAAAATGTGCTGCCGTTACAGTCGCAGGACCTTGTACAGCTAGGCGGCCAATCTGAGGTTGGTTTGTGTAGGTCTTAACAACAACTTCCTTGAGGTTCAGGATGATATCAAGCACATCCTCACGTACCCCTGGAATTGTTGCAAACTCATGATTTGCCCCTGCCATGCGCACCGCTGTGATAGCAGCACCCTCAATATTTGAGAGTAAAACCCGTCTGAGTGCGTTACCAACTGTGATCCCTTGACTACGCTCAAGAGGTTCGAGCACAAAACGACTAAATTGGCTCTGATCGTCTTCGACGATTGATTCTACACATTCAATTTTAAACTGTCCCACTACAGTGACCTCCCTTAGATAGCTATTGCCTGGTGGCTAACTTTTTAGCTGATAGGTTAAAAAAAATTAGACGCGGCGGCGCTTGGGCGGGCGGCAGCCGTTGTGGGGAATAGGAGTCACATCACGAATTAAAGTGATTTCTAACCCAGCCCCTTGAAGAGCACGAATGGCAGTTTCACGACCAGCACCAGGGCCACTAACCATGACTTCAACCTGACGCATTCCTTGATCCATAGCTCGACGGGCAGCACTGTCGGCTGCTGTTTGAGCTGCAAAGGGAGTTCCTTTCTTGGCACCTTTAAAGCCACTGGAACCAGCTGATGCCCATGAAACTGCATCACCTTTGGTATCTGTAATAGTCACAATGGTGTTGTTAAATGTTGATTGAATGTGGACAACACCGTTGGGGACATTCTTCCGGGGTTTGCGTCCACCCGAGCGCTTGACGCCTTTAGCCATAGTTCCTGTATTCCGAAAACGTTAACTCTTCAAAAACCTGTGTAGTCGCCGACTAGTGACCCACCTGATTGCCAATGCCTTGCCAAAATGCCTTCCCTGTTGTAACACGCATGTCTAAATCGGCAACCCTTGGAATGTAAAGATCACCTACAGATTGCGTCGTCAGGTTCTATTTCTTACCAGGCTTCTTCTTGCCAGCAATAGCCAAGCGCTTACCACGACGTGTGCGCGCATTAGTGCGAGTCCGCTGACCACGCACGGGCAGTCCTGCCCGATGGCGACGTCCTCTGTAGCAGCCAATATCCATTAGCCGCTTGATGTTCATACTTTCCCAACGTCTCAAATCACCTTCGATTTGATAGTCGTTTTCAACCACTTCCCGTAGTTTTGCTACATCGCTATCTGCCAAATCCTTAACGCGAATATCGGCGTTGACCCCAGTTTTTTCCAGAATCTCTTTGGACCGACTCAGGCCGATACCGTAGATGTAAGTTAAACCAATCTCAATGCGCTTGTCCCTTGGTAGGTCAACGCCTGCAATACGTGCCACCGTGCTTTCTCCCTAGTTTGCTGCCGTGCGGTTACGTTGGCACTGACATGTCAGTTGGCAACCGCTCAGTTGAATGTGAAATAAATCGTTAAACTCGTTACAGTGGCTAACCCTGACGTTGCTTATGCTTGGGGTTAGAACAAATAACCATCACTCGACCGCGCCGACGGATCACCCGGCACTTGTCGCACATCTTCTTGACGGATGCCCGTACTTTCATGCTGAAAATGTAAAAAACTTGCCTACAGAAGTGTGATTCTAGCAAATAGCTTAACAAGCGGTCAATTAATTTTTGTTACGGATAGTTGATGTGGCTTGAGATCGCTTGCTATTCGATATAGCCATTAGTAGATGTAAATTGCTACAGGAATACCCCAAAAAAGCCTCGCCGGATTCCGGCGAGGCTTTTTTGGGGTATTTGTGACTATTAACTACTAACTACGCCGATTCTCGACGCAGTGCAGCTTCGACTTGCTTAAACTCTTGTTCTAATCGAGCCTTAAGCTTTGCAGGAATAGGGCGATTGGGATAGGAGCTGTAGTGGCCTGCCAGTGCATTCAATGCTGTTTGCATGGTGGCAAAGGAACTTAGACTAGCTGCATTTGCAGATCGACGATAGCGGGCTGAGAATGCATTGATCTGTTGTCTGGCTTGGGAGCGAACCTCAGGGAGGTTTGGAGCATCTGCGGGTAGTTCAATGGTGGTTCTGAGGGTTTCTACAACTGCCATGGTGTCTTGGCGATAGTTACCGCTGAGTCCGTCAGCTCCCATGCCGTCACCACCGCAGCCAGTGAGACCTAGGATGGCCACTAGGGTAAATGCAAACAAACGAGACAAAATACGTTTCATAAACTTATTCCCAATTACAGATGGCTCCAATTGTGTGCCTGGCCATTGGGCCTGTGGTGATTATCTTATCTGAATGGGGTACTCAGGAGAACGTTTAGGTGCATGGCACTCATAGGTATGGTGATATTTAGGCAGGAAAAATACGTAGCCGACGGTTGGGTTCATCCCCAAAACTCAAGGACTTAAGTCGATAGTGCTCGGCTAATTCGTGTTGCATTTTTCGGATTTTTGCAGAGCGGGGTAATAATTCGACGGGTTGTCCTTTAGGAATAACAATTTGCTCAACTGCTAGCCTTGCTTCTTCAAGGGCTTCGAGTTCATCATCTTCGCCTTGGCGAGTAAATAGAGAAAGATCAATGGCTGCTGATTGATCTCTAGGGTCAATATCTAGAAGACGTTGCAGGGCTCGTGTGATCTGTGGAATGGTATTGGATTTGACGGTGTAAATAGGAAGTTGACGCGATTTTGCAATGGTTTTGAGTTTAGAGTGGTTTCGCACATGCGATCGCAATGCCAACACTGCTTGAGCCACCCCAAGCTCCTTGGTAATTGATACCGGAAGTTTTAGCGTATCAATGACATGATGTAGCTGTTCACGGCTAATGCCATAGGGATAAATCGGCACCAAATCTTCCCCATTAGGCCCCACTGGTGTGGACAGTTCCAAACTACTTGTATCCAGTTGTCGATCCAACAATGCTTGAAACTCATCATTAGCAGTAGGTACGGGTAGTGGCGTCGGTGCCGTGGGGCCATGCTGGCGAACTCGTTGTGCAACGGGTTCCATTTGGCCAGCCTCGCGCCAACCTCGCTGAGTCCGTCGAGTGGTGCGCCTTTGACTAACAATATCCGGCAGTTCATGGGTGATGGAGACTTTGCCGTTTTCTCCCACCGTCCGAACCTGGGTTTCCGACATGCGCCCGCGCAATAGATGATCAACCGTAGCTGCTACATCCTCATGGACAACCCACCGCTGTCGCTCCAGCATTTCAATCGCCATGTCAAATGTGGGTGGAGCTTTGCGTTCCAAAACACTTTTTTGGCTACCCCGACGACGAGCTTCATCATCTCCTAGGGTGACCGTTTGAATACCGCCAATGAGGTCAGCCAGAGTTGGATTTTTGATCAGGTTTTCTAACTGGTTACCATGGGCGGTACCCACTAGCTGTACCCCCCTTTCTGCAATAGTTCGGGCTGCTAGTGCTTCGAGCTCAGTACCGATTTCATCAATGATAATGACTTCGGGGGTATGATTTTCAACGGCCTCGATCATGACTTGGTGCTGCTGTTCCGGTCGGGCTACTTGCATACGGCGGGCTCGACCGATGGCAGGGTGAGGTATATCTCCATCACCGGCAATTTCGTTGGACGTGTCTATAATGACGACACGTTTGTCAAGGTCATCTGCTAAGACGCGAGCAATTTCTCGTAGAGCAGTAGTTTTGCCCACACCTGGTCTGCCCAGCAGTAAAATTGACTGGCCTGCTTCAACCAGGTCACGAATCATTTCGACTGTGCCAAAAACAGCTCGACCCACTCGACAGGTCAGGCCAATAATGGTTCCAGCTCGGTTCCGCATAGCACTAATGCGGTGTAGCGTTTTCTCAATTCCAGCGCGATTATCACCCCCAAATGCCCCAACCCGTTCAATACAGTGCTGTAAATCTTCCTTGGAAATAACCTGCTCTGAAAGATAGTCTGCCTTGCCTGGAAATCTAGCTTCGGGCCGTCTACCTAAATCTAGGATGACCTCAATTAGCTGAGAACGCTGAGGATGATTACTCAGGGGAGCACGCAGGCCTTCAGGCAGGATACTTAAAAGCTGATCCAGGTCGTCATGAATTGGAGCACTGCTTTTAGAAAGTGCAGCAGTCGATTCAGGCGCAGATTGATATTCGTCTGAACGAGCCATAGATTCGGGAAACTAAAAAGGAATATTTAAAGATAGGTAGAATTGAGCCAGGTTTACAGCCATAGCAGTCAAACTGGCTTGCCTGACTACGGCTATCTCCTATGGAGGAACCGTCGCAGCTGAGCTTGGTTTTGGATAGTTATCTTGTTTTAAGAAGTGTGAAATACTGGTGGCGTTCCGGATATCAGGCTTAATCTGACTCACCAAGCCAAGCGCTAAGTTAACCTGCTGCCATAGCTGCTCTGGCTCATCTTCGAGATGGCCATCTCCCAGGTTCAATAATCGACGGGCGTAGCTACCATAGGCAATCCCATGAATACCTATGGTTTCGGAGTTAGTCTCTCCAAGAGACTGGAGGCGAGGCTTGAGCAAATTTAGCGATCGCAACTTAGCCACCGTATAGTCGTTGGTTCCGCCCGCTAGTTGAACATAGCCAGGTAAACGAGCGTTTAAGACCTTTTCAGCTAGCCGAACCGTCGCAAGGGTTGTTCCCCTACCAATATCGCCGCTCATGGGTCGTCCGTCCGTCTGCCACAGCAATTGATTGGGCTTAGGGTCCATGAACTGATAGAGCTCAGTTAGATAGTCAACAATAGTGGTGCTGCAAGTCTCGCTGTCGGGGCAACTGACGGCCACCAACTTCAGCTGCGGAATATAAGAAGCAATTTGCTGCCATAGGCGCTGAAATTCAATCTGTCGACCAATTTGAGTGTGGATTTCAATTGCATCGATGAAGGGAATCAGTGTGGGTACGAGCTCACCCGCAGCTACAGTAAATGCGTTCTCTTTCAGCAAACCATAGGGACATACCGGCAAACAACGGCCACAGCCATAACAGCGTTCAGCAATTACCCCCAACCCTGACAGCCCAGGTTTGTCTGAAAGTAACGAGATCGCATCAGCTGGGCATACTCGCTCGCAAGGACGGGGACAATTGACAGGACATTTTCGGCCATCAAACCACGCTTTGCGGAAGTGAGGATCTTGACCATCATTCAAACTCACCATCAACCACGGACGTCTGCCAGAGTCAGTTTGTATCACAAACTGTGATGCAATTATTCCATCAGTGGCAGCCTGTACCACTGCCAGATCAGCTGCTACATCAATGCAATCTGCCCCTGCAAGGCTATACACCAGGGACAAATTACGGACTTTTGAGACATCTTGATAACTAGCGCCACAAATAAGCTTGAACCATTGTCCAAGTCTCAGGGACTCTAGCGGATTTAGGGGAATAGTCACCCACCTATACTATCGCTTAGCAAAATACTCTGTAGTCAAATTAGAACAAATGTTCTTTTTGGGCCAGTTCCTGGGTGGTCAATGGTCTACCTATGCAGACTTAACAGCGTCTTTAAGCGGAAACCACTTAAATGAGCGGTTACCACCTAGTTCAACAACCACTTTGATGCGGGAGTCGGATTCACATAGGGTTGTTAAGAATGCCAATTCTTGGCTAGATAAAATATGTCCCTCAATTAACCAGAGCAAAATACCCTTCATGCCTTTAGCCATACGCTCTAGGCGATAATCCAACACGGCTGGCACAAAATAGCGATCTCCGACAGCGGCTTGCCCCATACTTTTCTTACCTAAATGGGGAGGCCGGACACCGTGTACATCCCCTAAGTAAGCTGATAAATCCCCCAGCCCACGGGCCGTCATGTGTAAACTTTCATAACCTGATGCCCGCATGCGTCGCTGATAGCGGCCTTCGAAGCCACCCTCCAACGGTACCTGCACTGCCAGTGCACCGTTGCTCTCTAAATCCCGAACAAATCGATTGCCGAATACAAGTAATCCCATAACTTATGCAAACAGTGCCTAAATGGTGGTTGCTCTACTAAATATATTAGGCCGGTTAAACGTCACCTTTGACAAAAACACGGCAGGTTCTTTGCATTCAAAGCTTTATCAAATTAGGATTTCAAATCAAATTTGATAAAATAATGGACAAGTATCTCAAATGTCTGTATTATTATAAACCGCTGCCAAGCTAGATACTAAGTGGTGCTGCTGCTTAAGTCTAAGGCGCAACTTTAACGGCTCAAAGGGTTGTGTCTCAATACATCAAAGGTATTGAGGTTATCTGTATACCCTGGCTAATGTTCAAAATATTCAATCAAATACGGTTGAATTTCTGGAGAGCGGGTAAGTGCTCTTTGCATTTGTCTGTTTTTCTGGGTAATTGCCCCCGCTGTGAAAAAACAAGGGGCTCAAAATGCTGGCTGTGAATCGCCACAGTTTAGCTGAAATGTTTAGGGAGATTGATTGTGTCTGTCGGTATTCTCGGGACAAAACTGGGAATGACTCAGGTGTTTGATGACGCTGGTAACGCAGTACCGGTAACTGTCATTCAAGCAGGCCCCTGTGTCGTCACCCAGGTTAAAACGCAGCAAACCGATGGCTACTGCGCCGTGCAGATTGGCTATCAGGAAGTAGCGGAGAAGGCATTGACTAAGCCTGAATTAGGTCATCTCAAAAAGGCAGGAGCTCCTAGTCTGCGTCATCTGCGTGAGTATCGTGTTGATGACAGCTCATCATTTGAGTTGGGTCAAGCTGTTGCAGCGGATATTTTTGAAGCTGGTCAACTAGTAGATATCTCTGGTAAGAGCATTGGTAAAGGGTTTGCAGGTAACCAAAAGCGTCACAACTTTAGTCGTGGTCCAATGAGTCACGGCTCCAAGAATCATCGCCTACCTGGTTCTATCGGACCTGGTACAACACCTGGCCGAGTCTACCCTGGTAAAAAAATGGCCGGTCAATTAGGTAATGTGCAAGTTACTGTGCGCAAGCTTGCGGTCGTAAAGGTAGATAGTGAGCGTAGTGTTCTGCTAGTTAAAGGTGCTGTTCCTGGTAAGCCAGGCGCACTATTGAACATCGCCCCTGCAAATATTGTCGGCAAGAAATAAGGGGGCTAAGAACTTATCATGGTTGATTGCGTAATAAAAGATTGGCAAGGGGCTGATGCAGGTACTGCCACCCTTGATCTAAGCGTTGCCAAGGAAGACAACGCTATTCACATAGTGCATCGCGCCATTGTGCGTCAGATGCATAATTCTCGGCAAGGCACGTTGTCTTCAAAGACGCGTTCTGAGGTGCGTGGTGGTGGCCGTAAGCCGTGGCGTCAAAAAGGTACCGGTCGAGCTCGTGCTGGTTCTAACCGTTCTCCATTGTGGCGTGGAGGTGGGGTCATCTTTGGTCCCAAGCCTCGTGACTTCGAAGTCAAGATGAATCGCAAGGAGCGTCGCTTGGCCCTGCGCACAGCATTCCAAAGTCGAGTGGATGACATGGTCGTTGTTGAAAACTTTGCTGATCAACTTTCAGCTCCTAAGACGAAAGAAGTGCTTTCAGCTCTGGAGCGTTGGGGAGTTGATGTTGAACAGAAAGTTTTGATGATCACAGCTGAGAAAAACGAAGTGGTCTATCGCTCTGTGCGTAATGTGGCCAACATCAAACTAATTTTGGCTACTAATCTCAATGCTTACGACATCGTTCTAGCTGACAAGCTAGTGGTGACAGCAACAGCTCTCGAGAAAATTCAGGAGGTGTACAGTGCCTAAGGCAATTGACCCCCGAGATCTTCCTGACATTGTTCGGAAGCCAATTATTAGTGAAAAAGCGACCCTCAATCTGGAAAATAATCAGTACACCTTTGAGGTTGTTCCAAAAGCTACAAAAACTGAAATTAAGGCAGCGGTTGAAGCGTTGTTTGATGTCAAAGTGACTGGCATTAGCACTATGAATCCGCCTCGTAAGAAGAAGCGCCTTGGTCGTTTTATAGGCTATAAGCCTACCTACAAGCGAGCAGTTGTTACTCTCGCTGAGGGTGATAGCATTCCTCTTTTCCCAGATGTCTAGTACCGGCTTTAGCACTACTTAATTAGTTTGTAGATAAAAACATGGGAATTCGTACTTATCGGCCTCTGACTCCAGGTACTCGTGAGCGCAGTGTTTCTGATTTTTCAGAAATCACTCGGAGCAAGCCGGAAAAGAAATTAACGCGCTCTATTCATCGTCCCAAGGGAAGAAACAACCGTGGTGTGATTACTTGCCGTCATCGTGGTGGTGGTCACAAGCGTCTCTATCGCGTGATTGATTTTAAGCGTGATAAGCGAGAGATGACGGCTGAGGTTCTTTCGGTTGAATATGATCCCAACAGAAATGCTCGCATCTCTCTGGTTCAGTATGAAGATGGAGAGAAGCGCTACATTTTGCATCCCGTGGGGTTAAAAGTGGGGGCCACTATTGTCGCTGGGGCTGATGCTCCCCTTGAGGTAGGTAATGCTTTGCCACTATATAAGATGCCTCTTGGCACGTCGGTTCATAATGTCGAGCTGTATCCAGGACGTGGTGGTCAAATTGTTCGTGCAGCTGGTGCTTCTGCTCAAGTAATGGCTAAGGAGGGGGGATATGTCACCCTCAAGTTGCCTTCGAGTGAAGTCCGTATGGTTCGTCGTGAATGTTACGCCACAATCGGTCAAGTAGGTAACGTAGAGTCTCGTAACGTAACTTTAGGCAAGGCTGGCCGTAAGCGTTGGTTGGGGCGTCGACCAGAGGTTCGAGGCAGTGTTATGAACCCTGTGGATCACCCCCATGGTGGTGGTGAAGGCCGTGCTCCTATTGGACGTAGCGGTCCTGTAACTCCTTGGGGTAAACCAGCACTTGGCTATAAAACCCGCGATAAGAAGAAGGCTAGTACCTCGCTAATTGTTCGTCGTCGTCGTCGTTCTTCTAAGCGTGGTCGCGGTGGTCGCGACGCATAAATTTTATCCATTCGTTTGGATTCTATTACTCATCCAAATTTTGTTGTTCAACCGATTGTTGTTAGGCTGGCGAAACTATGGCTCGCTCTCTCAAGAAAGGTCCTTTTGTGGCGGATCATCTGCTCAGAAAGATTGAAAAGCTCAATGCTAAAGGGGACAAGCAGGTGATTAAAACCTGGTCTCGTGCTTCCACTATTATTCCTCAAATGATTGGGCATACCATTGCTGTTCATAATGGTCGTCAGCATGTCCCGGTGTATGTCAGCGAACAAATGGTCGGACATAAGTTGGGTGAATTTGCCCCCACGCGCACATTTCGTGGGCATGTCAAGAGTGATAAGAAAGCGAGACGATAGGGAGGTTAGCCATGGTTGATATTGACAGTAGTAATCAAGTTAAATCTGTTGCTCGCTATATTCGAATGTCGCCTCATAAGGTGCGTCGGGTCCTTGATCAGATTCGCGGCCTCTCCTACCGAGAAGCTCTAATCATTCTTGAATTTATGCCCTACAGAGCTTGTGAACCAATTCTTAAAGTTCTCCGCTCTGCTGTAGCTAATGCTGAGCACAACAATGGTATGGACCCCGTTGATCTTTACATCAGCGAAGCGTTTGCTGATCAGGGGCCTGTCCTTAAGCGTTATCGACCTCGGGCCCAGGGGCGTGCTTATCAAATTCGTAAGCCAACCTGTCACATCACAATTGCAGTGGCTCCTGGCTCCGCTAGTTAAGGTCTATTATTTTTTTCGCTGTTAGCTCTGTATAAGGAAGGATTTGTGGGACAAAAAATTCACCCAATTGGCTTTCGTCTTGGCATTACTAAGGAGCACGCTTCTTGTTGGTATGCCGATTCAAAGCAGTACCCTAGTCAATTGCAAGAGGATCATGTAATTCGTCAGTTTATTGAGAAAACCCTCAATAATGCTGGTATCTCTGATATCAAGATTGCTCGTAAAGCCGATCAAATTGATTTAGAGGTGCACACAGCTCGACCTGGTGTTGTTGTTGGTCGCGGTGGTACAGGTATTGAGTCTTTGCGGGCTGGTTTACAAAAACAACTCAAAGACAATACCCGTCAAATTCGTATCAATGTAATCGAGGTTGCTCGAGTTGATGCTGAAGCTGCTCTGATTGCTGAATACATTACTCAGCAGCTTGAACGACGTGTATCGTTTCGCCGAGTGGTAAGACAGACAATTCAGCGTGCTCAACGTGCTGGTGTTGAAGGGATCAAAATTCAGGTTAGTGGTCGTTTGAATGGAGCTGAAATTGCTCGTACTGAATGGACACGTGAAGGGCGTGTGCCCCTGCACACGTTGCGTGCGAACATTGACTACGCCTACAAAACTGCTCAGACTACTTACGGAATTCTAGGCATTAAGGTCTGGGTTTTCAAAGGTGAAATTATTCCAGGTCAGGAAGATGTTCCTCAACCTGCTAATAATCAGCCACGTCGTCGTCAGCCACGTCGTCGTCAACAGTTCGAGGACCGTTCTAACGAGTCCTAATTATTTCTCTTTAACTGTTTAGTCTGTTTAAGCATCATGCTGAGTCCTAGAAGAACAAAATTTCGTAAACAGCATCGCGGTCGTATGCGCGGTATGGCCCATCGTGGCAGCACAATTAACTTTGGTGAATATGCTCTCCAAGCCACTGAGTGCTCTTGGATGACCTCTCGTCAAATTGAGGCTGCTCGTCGTGCGATGACCCGTTATGTGAAGCGTGGCGGGAAAATTTGGATTCGTGTTTTCCCAGATAAGCCTGTGA
The DNA here is from genome assembly GCF_000316115.1 of Leptolyngbya sp. PCC 7375. Classification (GTDB taxonomy): domain Bacteria; phylum Cyanobacteriota; class Cyanobacteriia; order Phormidesmidales; family Phormidesmidaceae; genus Leptothoe. Next base: position 2,974,027 of record NZ_JH993797.1, on the reverse strand, counting down.
CGATGCGTCCGGCTGAGACCCGTATGGGATCTGGTAAGGGTAACCCTGAATTTTGGGTTGCTGTGATCAAGCCCGGTCGAATTGTTTTTGAAATTACTGGTGTGCCTGAGGAAATTGCCCGTGAGGCGATGCGTTTAGCATCCTTTAAGCTGCCATTCAAAACAAAATTCATCGCTCGTGAAGGATTAGAGGGGTAATTTATGGCGCTTTCTAAGGCTAAAGAGTTGAGAAAACTCAGTGAAGATGAGCTGTCTACTGAAATTGCTAATGTTAAGCGTGAGCTGTTTGATTTGCGCTTCCAGCTAGCCACCCGTCAGATGGAGACAGGATTTCATCAGTTTAAGCATGCTCGTCGTAAATTGGCTCAGCTAATGACTATCGAGCGTGAACGGCAACTGAGTGTTGGTGCGGCGACTAGCGAAGATACGGCAGTGAGTAGCGAGCAGTAGGAGTTGAAAAGCTATGGCAGCTAGAGAACTAACGGGGCGAGTGGTGAGCGACAAAATGGATAAGACAGTTGTTGTGGCTGTTGAAAATCGTGTCCCCCACCCCAAATATCAGAAAATCGTCGTCCGTACTAAAAAGTACAAGGCCCATGACGATGCTAATGAGTGTAAGGCTGGGGATATTGTTCGTATTCGCGAAAGTCGCCCTCTTAGCCGAACCAAGTGCTGGGTTGTTGCCGATATTGTAGGCCGTTCTGAAAAAGTGTAGGGGAGCCAACTAATGATTCAGCAGGAAACATATCTGAATGTGGCAGACAACAGCGGCGCACGAAAGCTAATGTGCATTCGTGTTCTCGGCGGTAATCGTCGCTATGCGAGCGTGGGTGATGTCATTATCGCCGTTGTTAAGGACGCGCTACCAAACATGGGTGTAAAGAAATCTGACGTTGTCCGTGCTGTTGTTGTGCGTACCAAGAAAAATCTTCGTCGAAACAGTGGTATGAGCATTCGTTTTGATGATAATGCCGCTGTTCTCATTAATAATGACAACAATCCAAAAGGTACTCGAGTTTTTGGGCCTGTTGCTCGTGAGTTGCGTGACAGAAACTTTACCAAAATTGTTTCACTAGCACCGGAGGTACTGTAGTGGCTAGCAAACAAGCTGTGCGTCACAAGATGCACGTTAAGAAAGGCGACACTGTGCAGGTTATCACCGGTAAGGATAAAGACAAAGTAGGCGAAATTACTGCTGTTTTGCCTAAGAAGAGCCTGATAATTGTTGAAGGTGTCAACATTCGCACCAAGCATGTTAAGCCTCGTCAGGAGGGGGAGTCGGGACAGATTGTTACATCTGAGTTTCCGATTCATAGTTCAAACGTGATGCTTTATTCCAAAAAGGAAAAAGTTGTTAGTCGTGTTGGCTACACGTTTACCGATGATGGTCGTAAAGTCCGCATCTTGAAAAAGACAGGCGAGATCATTGATTAGCTTATTATTTGTCCCTGACCAAGCCCAGGGAAAGGAACGAGAGAATGGCTGAACAGCTGAAAAATTTTTACAATACAAAGGTTGTTCCTAAGTTAATGGAGCAATTTGAGTACAAAAGTGTACACCAGGTACCCAAGGTACTCAAGGTAACTGTCAACCGTGGTTTAGGAGAAGCCTCACAGAATGCTAAAGCATTGGAAGCATCTGTGAGTGAGGTGGGTGTAATTACTGGTCAACGGCCTGTGATCACTCGCGCTAAGAAGGCGATTGCTGGATTTAAGATTCGTCAAGGTATGCCAGTCGGGGTTATGGTTACCCTTCGTTCTGAGCGTATGTATGCGTTTCTAAATCGCTTAATCAATTTGGTTCTACCCCGTATTCGCGATTTTCGAGGGGTTAGTCCTAAGAGTTTTGATGGTCGGGGAAACTACACCTTGGGTCTGCGTGAGCAGTTGATTTTTCCTGAGGTCGATTACGACAGTGTTGATCAGGTTCGCGGCATGGATATTACGATTGTTACCACTGCCAAGACTGACGAGGAAGGGCGTGCTCTTCTCAAAGAGCTGGGAATGCCGTTCCGGGATAACTAAGGTTTATACGAGAGAGAAATATGGCGTCTAACGATACGATTTCAGACATGCTGACGCGCATTCGAAATGCAAATCTCGCGCGGCATAGGACTGTCCAAATCCCATCTACCAAGGTTACCCGTAATATTGCCAAAGTGCTTCAGGAAGAGGGCTTTATTGGTGATACCTCGGACGCAACTGAAGGTGTGGCACGCATGATGACGGTGAGTCTAAAGTACAAGGGTAAGATGCAGCAACCTATTATTCGTAATCTGACTCGTGTCAGTAAGCCGGGTTTACGAGTTTATTCAAGCTGCAAAGATTTACCTCGAGTGTTGGGGGGTATCGGTATTGCCATCGTTTCTACCTCAAGTGGCATCATGACTGACAGAGATGCTCGTCATAAGGGTATCGGTGGAGAAGTGCTCTGTTACATCTGGTAATGTTTTGCCTTGCTTGTATTAATTAGTTGTTTTCGCGGCTATTGCTGGCGGTTAGGGAAAAATTAAAATGTCTCGGATTGGTAAAAAACCGGTACCTGTACCTTCAGGTGTTACCGTGTCTATCAATGCTCAATCAGTAGTTGTCAAAGGTCCAAAAGGAGAGCTGTCTCGCATTTTACCTGGGGAAGTCAATATTACCCAGGAAGGTGAGCAAGTAATTGTGACCCGTCAAGATGAGTCGCGTGCTGCGCGAGCATGTCATGGGCTGTCACGCACTTTGATTGCCAATATGGTAGAGGGTGTTTCTAAGGGCTTTGAGAAGCGTCTTGAGATTAAAGGCGTTGGTTATCGTGCTGCTGTCAAGGGTAAGACCTTGAACATGAACTTGGGCTATAGCCATCCGGTCGAATTCGAACCACCAAAAGGCATTGATTTCAAGGTGGAAAACAACACGAATATAATTGTGTCTGGTATTGATAAGGAACTGGTAGGAACCGTCGCTGCTAAGATTCGTGATGCCCGACCGCCTGAGCCCTATAAGGGTAAAGGTGTACGCTATCTCGGTGAGATGGTGAGACGTAAAGCTGGTAAAGCAGGGAAGTAATTGAGTTATGAAAGCTACGCGTAAACAATCTACCCGTCGTCGTCACGCGCGCATCCGTCGCCGAGTCAAGGGTACTGCTGAGCGCCCTCGGTTAGCGGTTTATCGCTCTAATAATCACATCTATGCCCAGGTAATTGATGATTACAAGCATCACACCCTGGCTGCAGCATCTACATTAGAGGCTGACCTTAAAGGAGATACTGGCGCTACTAAGGATGCTTCAGCTAAGGTCGGTAAGTTGATTGCTGAACGTTCCTTGGCTAAGGGAGTTAAGCACGTTGTTTTTGACCGTGGTGGTAAGCTTTATCACGGTCGTGTGGCAGCTCTGGCAGATGCTGCTCGTGAAGCTGGTCTGGATTTCTAGGACTTCTTAAAGGGTTAAATCATGGCAAAGGAACGTCGCAAGAGCAATAAAGGTAAAGAAAAAGAGTCAGAGTGGCAGGAGCGAGTTGTTCAAATCCGCCGTGTGACTAAGGTGGTTAAGGGCGGTAAAAAGCTGAGTTTTCGCGCCATCGTAGTAATTGGCAATGAGAAAGGCCAAGTTGGTGTTGGTGTTGGTAAAGCCAGTGATGTAATCGGTGCTGTTAAGAAGGGTGTAGCTGATGGGAAGAAAAACTTAGTGGATGTGCCTTTGAATAAGGCCTATTCGCTGCCTCATCCTGCTACTGGTGAAGCGGGTGGTGCTCGTGTCTTTATGCGCCCAGCTGCTCCTGGTACTGGTGTAATTGCTGGTGGTGCCGTTCGTACTGTGCTTGAGCTTGCAGGTGTGAGAAACGTTTTAGCTAAACAGTTGGGTTCTGGTAACCAATTAAATAATGCTCGAGCTGCTGCTGCTGCGTTGGCCTCATTGAGAACTTTCTCTGAGGTTGCTAAGGAGCGGGATATCCCCCTTGAGAAGCTCTACGCTTAGATCTGAGATAATTAAAATTGTTGAGATTTAGAACAATGAGATTAGAGGATATTCAGCCAAAAGCTGGTTCAAGACGCCGTCGTCGTCGCGTAGGGCGTGGCATTTCAGCCGGACAGGGTGCTACTTGTGGTTTTGGAATGCGAGGACAAAAATCTCGTTCGGGTCGTCCTACGCGCCCTGGTTTTGAGGGTGGGCAGCTGCCGCTATATCGCCGAATTCCAAAGCTTAAGCATTTTCCCATTGTGAATCAGAAGGTATTCACAGTGCTGAATGTTTCGCGTTTGGCTGAGCTTTCTGTCGGTTCAGAGGTGACTCTAGAATCTCTGATGGAAGCTGGAATCATTACATCTAATGATGGACCACTGAAAATTCTGGGCAATGGCCAGCTTGATGTTGCCTTAACGGTTAAAGCTGCAGCATTTACCCAAAGTGCGAAAGCTAAGATTGAGGCAGCTGGTGGTACCTGTGAAATCGTGGCGTAAGCCTCTAGAATAAGCATATAACTCAGTTAGCTGTGCCTTGGTTTCCAGCCTGGGCGCAGCTTATGTTTAATTAGAATCTAAAACAGAATCTAAAGATTATGGTTGTCAGTCGAGGGAAGACACCAAGCGCTCAGGAAACGTTTTTGCAAATGGCTCAAGCAGCTGGTTTGCGTGGGCGTTTGCTGGTGACTTTGGGATTGTTGGTGTTGGTACGCTTGGGAATGTATATCCCTGTGCCAGGGATTGATCGTGTCGCTTTCTCACAGCAGGTTGATGCTGGAGGCCTGCTTGGTTTCCTTGATATTTTTGTGGGTGGTGGTTTATCCCTGTTGGGTATTTTTGCCTTAGGCATTTTGCCCTACATTAACGCCTCTATCATTATGCAGTTGCTGACAGCCGCTATTCCTCAATTGGAGGATTTACAGAAAAACGAAGGTGAGGCTGGACGACGCAAGATTTCCCAAATCACTCGCTATGTGGCGATGGGGTGGGCGGTACTACAGAGTACATTGCTGGCTAGCTTTTTGCTAAGTCCTTTTGCTAATGAGCCTGGCATCCTATTCATTGTTGAAACGGCAGTTGCTTTAACTGCTGGCTCAATGTTTGTGATGTGGGTAGGGGAGTTAATTACCGAGCGTGGTGTTGGTAATGGAGCTTCTTTACTAATTTTTCTGAACATTGTTTCATCACTACCTCGCCTACTTAATAGTGCCGTCACTGTAGCTCAGTCGCCAACATCCTCTCGTCAGGAAGTAGCAGGTATCATAGTTGTTAGCCTTGTGTATTTGGCTATGGTTGTGGGGATTGTGTTTGTCCAAGAGGGCATGCGCCGAATTCCGATTGTTTCCGCACGACGACAGGTAGGTCGAAAACTCTATCTGGAAAAGAGCAACTACCTACCTCTGCGTCTAAACCAAGGTGGAGTGATGCCTATTATTTTTGCATCGGCTATTTTGGTTCTACCTTTACAGGCGGCTCCTTATATTGCCAGCACGCTATCTAATCCTGGAATCTCAGACTTTGTAAATCGATTTTTGAGTCCGGGTTCTCCACCTTACAACCTGATGTATCTGGTTATGATTCTGTTCTTCAGCTACTTCTATGCCTCGCTGGTTGTGGATCCTGAAGATATGTCGCGGAATTTGAAGAAAATGGGGGCAAGCATCCCAGGTATTCGGCCCGGTAAGGCTACTAGTGACTTTATTGGGAAAGTCTTAAATCGTCTAACTTTCCTTGGTGCCTTGTTCTTAGGGGTCGTTGCGGTAGTTCCCAGTATGGTAGAAAGTGGTTTGCGCGTAACCGTATTTCAAGGCTTAGGTGCTACTTCTCTGCTGATCTTGGTAGGTGTGGCTATTGATACAGCCAAGCAGATTCAGACCTATGTGATTTCTCAACGTTACGAGGGTATGGTGAAAAAATAGTGATCAGAGTAATTTTTTTAGGTCCTCCTGGGGCTGGTAAGGGGACTCAGGCCGCCGTTTTATCTAAGGATTTTGATGTGCCTCACATCTCGACTGGAGATATTCTGCGAGCAGCAGTGGCTGCCAAGAGTGAGCTTGGTCAAAAAGCGGAATCCTATATGAATGCTGGGGAGTTGGTACCTGATGAGCTAATTTTGGATCTTATTCGTGAGCGTTTAGGTCAGGAAGATGCCAGTAAGGGTTGGATTTTGGATGGCTTTCCCCGTAATGTTAGTCAGGCTAACTTTCTAGACAAGCTGCTTGCAGAGATTCAGCAGCCTTGTGAATGTGTGCTGAATCTGGAGGTACCGGATAATGTGCTGATATCTCGCTTATTGGCGCGCGGTCGTAAGGACGATAACGAAAATGTTATTCGTAACCGATTAGAGGTTTATCGTAAGCAAACGGAACCCCTGATTGAATTCTTTAGAAGTCGCCAGCAACTAGTGTCGGTCAATGGGCATCAGGCAATGGGGTCTGTGGAAGCTGATTTAAAACAGGTTTTACAAGCATAGGTTAACTGTCTATGTATATGTTATTGGTAGACATCTATTGGCGGACCATTTCATAGCAATTTGGGTATCGTTTGTTAATCTTATAACGGTGGTTCCATGGTCTAGAACAAGGGACAATCGTGAGAGATTTAAATTGCACTAGCGATGTCAGCAGTTATTCTAACGTGTTCAAGTAGCTGCTATTGGAGCGGGTGGACGGTGAAGTCTGTCCGCTTCGTGTTTGATTATTGATTGAATTGAGGATTAGCTAATTGTCTAAGCAAGATTTAATTGAAATGGAAGGGACTGTTACCGAATCTCTTCCCAATGCTATGTTTCGAGTGGATTTAGATAATGGGTTTAATGTATTAGCTCATATTTCTGGCAAAATTCGTCGTAATTACATCAAGATTTTGCCAGGGGATCGGGTCAAGGTTGAACTAACTCCCTACGATTTGACTAAGGGCCGCATTACCTATCGTTTGAGGAAAAAGTAGGTTGTTCTAAATGCTTAGTTTTGAGTTTTGGGTTATTGTGTCCAAGCTCAATAGAGTTAGGTATTTAGAATAACGTCGAGGATTGGAGATGGGCTAAAACGGACAACATCTGTACAAGGTAGTCCAGTCGTTTCTGATAAGTTTGAAATTGCATTTCTAGCCTCATCTTCACTGACTCCAAAGGTATTCAAAGCAATGCCTGCCATTTTGGGTGCTCTGTAGGTTCCACCTGCATGAGCTACAGTTTCATAGAGATTAATCACCTCTTGCATGGGGGGGATAGTAAAGTCTGGAAAGTGTTGAATGCGCTCTAGATTAATTTTGTGTACCAAGACAAGATGGGTTGGCTGAGCGCCCCGCAGTAAGGGTAATGTGGCAGTCGAGGCTGGATTGAGCAAAGAGCCTTGACCTTCTACATAGAGCACATCATTTTGGGCGCTATGGTCGAGGACGGCTTGTTCTACTGCCCCGGCTGCAAAGTCTACGCGCACAGCATCAAGGGCTATGCCTGGAGCCCCAAGCATTAGAGCTGTTTGGCCAGTGGCAATGAGCTGTGATCGAAGGCCTTTTGCCTGGGTGGCGCGGTCCAGTTCAATACATGTAGACATTTTGCCAACCGCCATGTCAGTTCCAACGGCTAATACGCGACGGCAATGGTTCAAGTCGCGTGCTTTGCCTGAGCCAACGGAAAGCCCAGGTATTTCCTGGCGCATGTCCCAAATCCACTGGTCGGGGTAGCGGGTCCGGTCAAGATACTTAGTCAACGTCGGATCATCGTTGAAGTAGGTATGGAGGCCGTTCATCACATTTAAGCCTGCTGCGATCGCAACCCTCACATCTTCCAGCCATGGTCCTGGCAAACGGCCTCCAGATGGAGCAAGCCCAATAGCCAGTACATCGGGCTGATAGTGCAAAGCGGCTGCCATTGTGGCAACGATGGGGACATCTCGATCGATGCCGGTAAGTTCTTGAATCGGTTGATTTGCACAGGTTTCATCCACAACAACGGCAATGGGATTCTGGCTATAGCGCAGCAGGGCAAGCCCGGTTTTACCCTTGGCTCCAGTAATGCCGTTGTGAAGCAGGATCGCAATGCGATGGTGAGGTTGGAGATGCATAGTAGGGAGACACGTGGGGAAGAAAAGATTTGAGTTCTAAATTATGAGGTTTATTACTCACGGATTTTCGTACCGTGTAAAACGTTTTAACCGGAATCACTTAAAACTCAGCACTTAACACTCAAAACTTAAGCTCCTCCTAAGAGGGGATAGCCGATGAGACCCACCGCAGCACCGCCTAGAATGAGTTTCCATGCGGTAACTTTGAAGCGGATAATGGCGATCAGGGATGCGATCGCAACCACTACGGCCAATAGCGATAGCACCCAGGTTTCTTGCCCAAATGCCGTTTGCCCTAAGGGAATGGCTGCTGCCATAATCGCGCCGACTACAGCTGGTTTAATACCCTTTAGAAATGCTTGGACCCAAGTATTTTGTCGTAAACGAACCAAAACAGGAGCTGCCAGCATAATAAATAGAAACGATGGCGTAAAAATGCCTATGGCAGAAATAAGTGCTCCAAAAAAACCAGCCATTTTATACCCCACAAATGCCGCTGTGAGGACGACAGGGCCAGGACTAAGCTGTCCGATAGCAACGCCATTGATAAAGTCAGCAGTAGATAGCCAACCTAAACGTTCCACCACCTCGAACTCCAACAGCGGGATAATGACTAATCCACCGCCGAAAATAAGTGTTCCTACCTGTAAGAAAAACGTAAATAAAGGCCAGCCATATTCTGGTAAGCGTTCAGTTCCCCAAAAACTAGGCTGCAATGTTGCCAATAATCCTAAGGGAGCAACGCTATTGAACCGGAGGCTTTTAGAGCCATATAATCCAATCCCTAATAGCCCTGCCAGCAAGAATAAAACCAGAGTGCTGAGATTGCTAAATGTGCTTGCCAAAAAAGCTATAACAGCAATTGTTATCCCTATCCAGTTCTGAATAGATTTGCGGCCTAACTTATAACAAAAGCCCAGAATGATGGCGATCATTACAGGTGATAGGCCAAAAAATAGAGCTATTAGCTGGGGTAGCTGTTGAAACTGAAAGTAAACCCAGCTTAGAGTTACCACAATAAAGAAGGCTGGGGTAATAAATGCCAGACCTGCTACCAAAGCCCCCAACCAACCGGCATAAACATAGCCAGTGTAAATACCCATCTGAGTCGAGGCTGGGCCTGGAAGCATTTCACATATCGCTAGACCATCGCTAAACTCATCAGCATCAAGCCAGCCGCGTTGCTCAACTGCCTCATCGTTAATCATGGCAATGTGAGCCTGGGGACCTCCAAAGCCAATAGCACCTAACTTTAGAAACAATTCAGACAATTCTTTAAGTCGATTTATCTGACTATTCATAGAAAAAGTCCACTCTAATAGGTTTCTTTGATAGAATAGACTCTATCGAAGGATACGTGACGATTGATTACCGCTAGCTGCAACGAGGACTCAGACCGTGATTCATGCGACGCTCCATCAGCTCAAGGTATTTGAAGCAACTGCGCGCCACGGTAGTTTTACCCGTGCAGCCGAAGAACTTTATTTAACCCAGCCAACAGTATCCATACAAGTCAAGCAGCTTACAAAAGCTGTAGGATTGCCATTATTTGAACAAATTGGTAAGCGGCTATACCTGACCCAGGCTGGTAAAAAGCTACTAGAAACCTGTCAAGAAATTTTTCAAGGGCTATCTCAGTTTGAAATGTCCATTGCCGATCTTAAAGGCATGAAGCAGGGGCGCTTGAGTATAGCTGTCATTACGACTGCCAAGTATTTCGTTCCACGTCTGTTAGGACCATTTTGCAAGCGCTATCCTGGCATTGACATTTCGCTCAAGGTGACGAATCACCAAAATATTCAGGAGCGTATGATCAATAATCGGGATGATTTGTTTATTTTCAGCCAACTGCCCAGCCAGCCTGATCTCAAAACTTATCCCTTTTTGGATAACCCGCTGGTGGTAATTGCGCCTACAGATCACCCACTGGCTGGCAAAGCAAATATACCGATTGAGGCCTTAAATAACGAGCCCTTCATTATGCGTGAGCCAGGTTCAGGTACTCGTGAAGCGGTACAAAAGCTATTTGCCGCTAATAATGTGGATGTAAAAGTCCGTCTTGAACTGGGTAGTAATGAAGCCATTAAGCAAGGAATTGCTGGTGGTCTAGGTGTTTCGGTCCTATCCCAACACACCATTATTTCTGAAGGCACGAGTGGTGAATTTGCCATTCTTGATGTTGAAGGTTTTCCCATTCCTCGTCAGTGGTATGTTGGTCATTTAGCCGGTAAGCAGCTTTCTGTGGTAGCTGAAAGCTTCTTAACATACTTGCTGGAGGAAAGCCCTGCTATGGCTAAAAAGTTTTTACCAGGTCTGGGGCAACCAATGCCGAACCAGGAAGCCGCAGTGGTTGGCTGAGAATTTATCCAGCCAATATAAAGTTCACATTTGGCAACCGGTTAAAATTCGAAGCCTGACAGTATCTGACATCTCCTGGGATGCCAGATACTACTACTCAGGCAGCTATCGTACAAGGCATTTCCCTTAGAGCTGTAACCCTGACTGCCTGACACAAATCCTGTAACCCAGAATCCATAAGGATCGACAAGGAAATGGGCAGAGGGCATGCAAAGCTGAAGATACCAAACCATCAGCGTGATATGCATGTCAGCCTCTACCCAACTGTATGATCAATTGTTGCCCTTCCTGCGTCAACATAGCCGTTACAAAGACCTCCGGCATCTGAAAACACTGGCTTGGATGGTCAGTGCCCTGATCTGTAGTGGTCAACTTAGCCTCCCCGCTTGGGAACCCTACGTCCCCAGTCGGGCGACTCAGGCCCAGAGCTTTGAACGTCGGTGGCATCGCTTTTTCATCAACCGATTCATTGATGTCAAGGGGTTGTATCTGCCGCTGGTGTTGTTAGCGCTCACCAACTGGCGGGCTCATCGACTCTATCTAGCATTGGATACGACCATGCTGTGGAATCGCTATTGTATGATTCACCTGTCGGTTGTGTGTTGTGGACGAGCGGTACCACTTCTATGGCGGGTATTAGAGCATGAAAGTGCCATGGTTGCGTTCGATGAATATCGACCCTTGTTACGGCGTGCCCGTTGGCTGTTGCGTCGGCATCCCAACACGATGTTGTTAGCTGACCGAGGGTTTGCCAACCATGACCTCATGAGTTGGTTGCAAGCGAGTGGTTGGCACTATTGTTTGCGCATTGCGTGTGATGTTCATCTCCACGGCCCATGCCGTCATCCCATTGAAGTACAAGCGCTGTGGCCTCCCAAAGGAGAAGCCACTCTCTATGAGAACGTGGGGCTCTGGCAAGATGGTGAGCATCGATGTAATTTAGTCTTGGCAACCGTGCGAGGGACGAAGGAATCCTGGGCGGTGATTACGGATGAATCACCGAGTCTACAAACGTTGTGGCAATATGCCTTGCGGTTTCGGGTTGAGGAGTTGTTTTTAGATAGCAAATCAGGAGCCTTTGAACTCGAAGACTCTCGCATTCGATCCGCTCAAGCTCTAGAGCGTCTCTATTTGGTGGCCGCCATTGCCTTGTTATACGGCACCACTCAAGGCATGGCGGTGCAGTGTGAAGGCTTACGTCAACAGGTGGATACCCATTGGAGACGAGGGCTCAGCTATCTCAAAATTGGCTTACGGTGGCTCAAGGGAGTCGTTCACAAAGGTCGGACTCTTCTGAAACCAGTCCCCTTATTGCCCAAAGACCCAGACCCTTGTTTTGCGTCCAACAAGGCTGAGCAACGTTACTATGACCTGATTTGGTTTTCCCGTATTCGGTCAATACGATGTCGGACTTGAGATATTAATGGGGGCATCTGAGATGTGTCAGTCAGTCAGGCTGTAACCTGCAAAAGTTTATTTTTTGCAGGTTAATCAATGCCATATCCCATGGTTATTAAGATGATAAGGCCTGTTCCGTCTTGTCAGTAGCCTGTGCCACTTCTCGTTCTTTATCTAAGCGACGCTTTCGGGCATAGAGCTGAATAGTTGCCAAAAACGAAATGGTTAAAGCCACAATCAACCATGTGGTGGCGCTAGTGGGAAACTGGTTCTTGAAGATGACCAGCATGACAATGATCACCAGTAATAAAGTGGGTCCCTCGTTAAAGAGCCGCAAAGTTTTACTGTTCCACATACATTCGCCATTTTCTAACTGCTTAATTAAGCGACCACAGTAAAAGTGATAGATCAATAGCAACCCTACAAAGCCAAGTTTGGCGTGCATCCACCCCTGATGAAGATATTCAGGCATCACTGTGAGTAAGCCTATGGCCATGGCCACAGTTAACACCATGGCTGGTGTAGTGATGATGTTATACAGCCGCTTTTCCATGATGCTGTATTGCTTTTTCAAAATACTCTGAGCGGGTTCAATCTCCATGTCAGCTTCGACATGATAGATGAATAAACGTGCCAGATAGAAAAGACCTGCAAACCAGGCCACGACACCAAAAATATGAAATGCTTTGAACCAGTAGTAAGCCATGAATTTGAACAGTGGGGCTAAAACTTGAAGCCACTATTTTTCTCTAGCGACTATTCTCCCGTAAATGCCATGGTTTTGACTGCTGAGATCTGGCTTTGTAACGGCCTTGTAATGATTAGAGAATGGTGAGTAGTGAGTAGTGAATGGTAGGGTGGGCATTGCCCATCGGGCGATCATTCACCAGCAGACACACCATGCAAGTTGATTGGCAATCTGTCAAAACCTATGAGGATATTTTTTATCACAAGGCCAATGGCATTGCGAAGATCACCATTAATCGTCCCCACAAACGCAATGCCTTTCGTCCCAAAACAGTATTTGAGCTGTACGAAGCTTTTTGTGATGCGCGAGAAGACACCTCCATCGGTGTTGTTCTGTTGACCGGAGCAGGTCCCCACACCGATGGCAAGTATGCCTTTTGTTCAGGCGGTGACCAGAGCGTGCGTGGTAAAGCAGGCTATGTAGGGGCTGATGGCATTCCTCGATTGAATGTGCTAGACCTACAGCGGCTGATTCGCTCTATGCCCAAGGTAGTCATTGCCCTGGTGGCAGGCTATGCCATTGGCGGGGGGCATGTGTTGCACCTGATTTGTGACCTGACCATTGCTGCGGATAATGCCATATTCGGTCAGACTGGCCCTAAAGTGGGCAGCTTTGACGGCGGCTTTGGAGCTAGCTATCTGGCCCGCATTGTCGGTCAGAAAAAAGCGAGAGAGATCTGGTTTCTCTGTCGACAGTACGATGCCCAACAGGCAATGAACATGGGACTGGTAAACCATGTTGTCCCCGTGGAACAGCTAGAAGCAGAAGGCATTCAGTGGGCACAGGAAGTTCTTCAAAAAAGCCCTACCGCCATTCGCTGTCTTAAGTCCGCATTTAATGCCGACTGCGATGGTCAAGCTGGTCTGCAGGAATTAGCGGGTAATGCTACGTTGCTGTATTACTTGACAGAAGAAGGTGCTGAAGGAAAACAGGCTTTTCTGGAAAAACGTCCGCCTGATTTTAGTCAATATCCCTGGCTGCCTTAGTGATAGGCTATTGGGCAATATAGGGTGTTTATCCAGAAACTTTTTGGATAACTCCAGTCTGAAGGGTATTATCCAGAAAGTTGCTGAATATAGCGTTTTTCTATCTTGTGAGGTGCATGCTTGAAACTGAAAGCTTAGCAATCAGTGGTTTGAATGTATTTCATTTAAGTGGGAACTGCTGTACATAGTAGTTATGTGGCAAGGGCTGCCATCATCGAATGGAATTCGACGCCGCACGACAAATCGTATTGGCCGAAGGTATGGGCGAAAATGGGATCGTCGTATCGGTCCGTATGGGCGACATCCCTTCATCAGATCGTATGGCCCCGCTGCTTACAGCCCTTGAAACTGTTTACCGAAATCTCCAAGGTCAAAACACTATTGATCGCGATCTGGCCAATGCATTGCACGGCCTAACGTTTCACATCCAAGGTGATATTAACGGAATGCTAGGTCGTGGAATCACGATTCCAAAGCGGTTTATAGCCGATGAAATGGTGCGTCTGTTTCTGTTGGCCGAAAGTATCCTCGAAGATGAATGGATGCTCGATTGAGCTAAATTCCGCATCCACGCGATGATGGTAGTTGAACATCATCGCGTGAGAAGCCATATAACAATGCGTTGCACCGGAGCGGCGATTCACGCGGGATTTTAGAATCGAAAGGCGTTTGTCGCCACCCGGTGAACGCAGACATTAATTTCAAATTGATAGTTGTCAAGCGACGTAACTACTCTCTCTACAAGCAAAGGGGCCTTTCACAGTGGAACACCGCAAAGTCAGGGCCGAATGTAACTAGCAAGCGATATAGGCCAAACTTAACTCAGGAATTCAACACCGATTCCTGCTAGTCCAAGCTGGATGTAAGTCTGTAATATGCCGTCAATTCGTTAAAAGAGTATAACTCAAACCTTACGCTCACTAGCTCACTAGCTTGCTGATAGATACTGCAATTTCAGGAAAAGCCAAAAGCTTCAACAAACCAGACTGATAAATAGTCTCTGTTTCATAGTTATCTTCAACAGGATTACGAAATACTCTAAGCTGCTGGGCTGTAAGGTCTAGCACCCAATATTCAGGAATCTTTGCTACAGCATAGATGGCAGCGTGGAGTTTCCGGTGCCGTTTCGATGATGTCTCCCCCGCTAGCAGCTCCACCTGGCGATTATCTAAAATACCCGCTGCTACCATCTGGTGATAGTCGTTGATAGACCATTTTGCAAGGGTTTTCATTCTAGAACTGCTCCTGACTGGATAAGGTTCTCGATTATCTTGTTTTTAATATGGTTGGTGACAATTGCCACATCGAAAATGTTCTCTAGAAAACGACTAATTCCTCCGTTGGTTCGGCATCTGCCTGAGCGCTTAGTTCATCTAGAACTGTGACTAATTCTCGCTCAAACACCACCTGAGCCCGGTTAGTCCGGCCTCCCACATAAAGCTGATTCCCTTCTTGTAATGCCCAAACTTGAGAGTGGGAGATATAGCTCATAACCACCCCTAACATCAGTAACGCAAAGCCTAAGTAAACAAAGGGCACACCTGGATCTGCTTTGATCTGGAGGCCAGTACTGCCAATAATCTCAGCCACTGATAGAGTCACCCCATTAACATCCACCGACATGCCTTCTCGCACCGTGGAAATTAGCTCACCTTGCTCGTTGTAAACCAACAAAGTTCCCTGTAAATCTTGGGCAATCAGCGATACGCCAGCACTCATGTCGGGCTTGGTGGGTACCCAAGTTCCCCAAAGCTTACCGCCATCTTCAGTGGCTATGGGGGCCATGGGCAATTGCAAAATGGGACTATTATTGACTTTCACCCGCACTCCTGCAATGGACCAATCCGCCTGGTACATGGTGACATTGCGATAACGTAGGGGCTCATTCACCCATACGGTTTTACGCTTAACTTCGTTGCCTTGTTCGTTCAGAACCGATAGGTCTGAGTAAAACTGATCCACACGTCCCTCAGGGCTGTAGTCAATCCAAAAGCGATTCACTTTTACCGACCAATCTTTGGGAATTTGAGGACCTGCCCAAGGTCCGGCATCAAAAATGTTTTGTACTGTAAACGTATTGCCGCTGGGTACCATCTCCTGGGCAAAGAACCCGGTCATGGCTCCATACATGGCACCCAATAAAATGATCAGCATGCTGGCATGGACCAAAATAGGACCCATGCGACCTGCTAAACCCTTGTGGGCGTAAAGCATCGTGCCATCTTTATGGAAGGTTTTGTAGCGTTTTTCTTCCAATAGTTCGGTGAGCTGGTCAAGAGAGCCTTGATTAAGCTCAGTGCTGAGGGCCATTTTTTCAAACTGGCGCGGCTTGCTGTAAAAGTTCCAGGTGCGTGAAAACCAGCGTAGGGCCGTAATTTGCCGCGTGAAAGTACAAGCGGTGAGACTGCTACCAAAGAGAATTAACAGGGAGAGATACCACCAGGTGCGATATACGTGATCCAAACCTGCTATAAGCAAGACTTTCCAGCTGAGGAAACCAAATAAGGCGGGTTCTTCGGGGTAATTTGTTTGATAAAAAGCTAAGCTTTGCCCCTGTTCGATAACGGTGCCTAGGATGCTGAATACGGCAATCACCAGTAGCAAAACAATGGCTAGACGTAAGTCAGCAAGCAGAGGAATCAGTTCTTTTTTGAAATAGCGTTTGAGGGCAGAAATCATAGACATGTAGGGTGGGCAACGCCCACCAAAAACAAATTATTATCGAATGCTGGGCAACACCTAAGCGATTGGCATAAACCGTGACACAAGGGAGAATACGCCAAAGCCAATTAGCAAAACACCACTGGCTGGGGTAATCCAGCCGGACCATTGGCGAAGGGCAAGAATTTTTTTGATTGAAGCTGTAAAAATACCGGCAATTACCAGCGGAGCGACATAGCCAATGGTATAGGCAAGCAACAGAGAGCTACCCAGAATTGGATCACCTTTTTGGCCCACCCAGGCCAGTAGAGTCGCTAGGACTGGGGTACTGCAAGGGGAGGCTACTAAGCCGAAGGTGAGACCGAGCAAGTAGGACTTTAGCGATCGCGGCATAGTTTCCTGCATAAAATCCATGCCGCTGTAGGACGGCAAAGGCGGCAGAGGCAGGGCTTCGAGGAGATTGAGGCCCATGATAATTGCGATCGCACTCACCACAATAGGCAAGCCCACACCTACCTGACCATAGACCCAGCCCAGACTGCTGGCCACCACACCTAGCCCAGCCAGGGTAGTGGCTAAACCCAAAGCAAACCAGCTAGATTGGCCAACGGCCTGCCAGCGATTCTCAAGTTCATAACTGCCCATGTAGCCCACTGTGATCGGCAGCATGGACAACATGCATGGTGTCAGGCTGGTGAGTAAACCAGCCGCCATAATAATGGCAACACTGGCCAACGAAAGATGGTTTAGCTGAGCGCCTACCCACTGATTAGCCAGCTGACTAAGGTTATAAAGACTGAGCTGAAGCGTTTCCCACATACAAAATCGGGCTGCAAATCAACGTTACCTACGGACCCCTGTCCATAGCTTCTTATTTCCTAATTGTAGTTGTATCGAAACATTAAATGCTTCGTATTCGCTTACGTTTGCGGATGGGCTTGCTACTTAGCTTCGGTTTTGCATTCACTTCAGGGTGAATCCGTGTGGGAGGACGAGGGCGAAAAATTCGTTTGTCAGGTATCTGCTTAGCTTTAGTAGGCGCTGTTTGAGGCTGTTGCCCATGGCGACGACGACGACTGCCAGGTCGATAACGCCTGGGACGAATGGGTTGCTCAGTCATCGCCACAATATCTGCTTCATGGGCCTCACGGGCAACGCGAATCAAGAGGCCAGCAATCACTAAGCTAGACATCATCGAGCTACCGCCGTAACTCATCATGGGGAATGGTAGCCCAGTGGTGGGTAAAGAGCCCGTTGCTACTCCAATATTGATCAGAGACTGGCCCACCAGTAGTACCATGCAACCAATGGCAATTAGGCGATTAACTGATGATTTTGCTTTCAGCGCTACTAGCAGGGCAACGGTGCTAAAAACCGCTAAAAACAGCAGCAGCATGACTGCCCCGATAAAGCCAAATTCCTCGGCGTAGACCGAAAAAATAAAATCGGTATATTGAATCGGTAGATACCCCAGCTTCTGCTGACCCATACCAAAACCGGTACCCCATAGGCCACCAGAACCAATGGCGTAAAGACTCTGCACCAGCTGATAGCCATTATCACTCGCCTGGGCCCAGGGATCTAAGAATGAGATAATCCGCTCCCGTTGGTAGGCCTTAATGCTAATACTCAGTAAAGCGGCGACTACCCCAGTGCCAGCTGTCATCATCAGTTGCCCATAGGGACGGCCCGACGCCCAAGCAATCAGCCACAGCGTAATGCCACAAACAGCAGTGGTGCTGAGATTAGGCTGCACCAAGATTGCTAACAAGCAAAGGGCAAATATTCCTAACCATAGCCACCGAATCGTATGACGGAACCGTTGCCAGCGACCAAATAGTCTGGCACTCTGCAAAATCAAAAAGGGCTTGAGAAGTTCCGAAGGTTGAATCAGGAAAGGCCCCAGTGGAAGCCAGCGGGTCGCCCCGTTGACAGTAACGCCCAAACCTGGAATATGTGTTGCCACGATTAATCCCAAACAAACAAACAATCCCAGCCCAGAAAACTGCATGACTAGTCTGAGGGGATGGCGTGTAATCCACCGAGACATGAGGAGACCAACAAGAATCCATAAAATCTGGGCCTTGAAATAGCGGGCACCATCACCAACTTCTGCATCAGCCACTGGAAAGGATGCTGAAAACAGAACTACCAAGCCGATGAATAACCAAAGCATGGTCAACCATCGCAGTAGTCTTGCTTCCAGTGCCCAATCTCGCACCGAAAAGAAGTTAATGACACCTGCAAAGCGATTCAGATTCAATGTGATGATCTTGGTGTAGGAGTGCTTAAGAAATAAAGAAAACTATCGACCTTGTCAAGGGGTAACCTCGTAAAGATCGATAGTTTAGTAGAGGATAAGAATTTTTTCCGTGTGTAGAGGCGTTCCATGGAACACCTTTACACACGGGACCTATTGGCCGATGGCCGGTGCCTTGGTGGTTGGGATATTGCCAATGGGCAGCGGCGGTTGCCGATCGGCAATGGCAAACAGCTCTGTACGCAAACTCTCGCTCACTTGCATCGTTTTAGCGTCATAGACCTGAGTGAGTAGCTTTGGATAGAGGCCAAAGCCAACGATGGGAATCAGTAAACAAGCGATGATAAACACTTCGCGAGGTTCTGCATCAATCAGTGCCTGATGTTCGGTTAACTCCTTGTTCTCAGGACCAAAGAAGATTTCCCGTAACATTGACAGCAGATAGATCGGGGTCAAAATTACACCCACCGCCATCAGCAGAATCATCACCAGCTTGAAGTTAAAACTGTAGGCATCGCTGTTGGCAAAGCCTACAAAGACCATCAGCTCAGCTACAAAACCGCTCATGCCAGGTAAAGCCAGGGATGCCATGGAGCAGGTTGTAAACATGGCAAAGATTTTCGGCATCTTGGTACCAATACCGCCCATTTCCGGCAGAATCAGTGTGTGAGTACGATCATAGGTCGCGCCCACTAAGAAGAACAGGCTCGCCCCAATCAATCCATGGGACACCATTTGCAGTACCGCACCGCTCATTCCAAGATTGGTAAAGGATGCAATACCAATGATCACAAAGCCCATATGGGAAATGGATGAGTAGGCGATCTTACGCTTGAGGTTACGCTGAGCAAAGGATGTCAGCGCCGCGTAAATAATATTGATGACGCCAAATAAGATCAGTCCGGGTGCCACGATGGCATGGGCATCGGGCAGCATTTCCACATTCATGCGAATCAGGGCATAGCCCCCCATCTTCAGTAGAATGCCTGCCAGTAGCATGTGCACTGGAGCTGTGGCTTCACCATGGGCGTCAGGCAGCCAGGTATGCAGTGGGAAGATGGGTAGCTTCACTGCATAGGCAACTAAGAAGGCGGTATATAGCCAAAGCTGCAGGCGAATGGGAAATTCCTTAGCCATCAGTGCCTGCATGTCAAAGGTGACAGTGTCACCGTAGAAGGCCATGGCTAGGGCTGCCACCAAAATAAAGAGTGAGCCGCCAGCCGTGTAAAGGATAAACTTTGTGGCTGCGTACAGACGTCGCTTACCTCCCCAAATTGACAGCAGTAAGTACACAGGAATCAGCTCCAGCTCCCATACCAGGAAGAAGAGCAGCATATCCTGAACTGCAAATACTGCAATCTGAGCGCCGTACATTGACAGCAGCAAGAAGTAGAAAAGCTTGGGTTTCAGGGTGACTGGCCATGATGCCAAGACAGCCAGGGTGGTAATAAAGCCGGTCAGTAATACCAGCGGCATTGAGAGGCCATCTACGCCGACTGACCAATTGAGATCTAGGGCTGGCACCCAGCTGTAGCTTTCCACCAGTTGCATCCCGGAGCTAGTGGGATCATAAACAGTCACAAAGGCAGTGACAATTAGGGCAAAATCAATCAACCCAACAATGAGGGAATACCACCGTATTGTTTTGCCATCCGTATCTGGGATGAACGGCAAAATTAATGCTGCCACAATGGGCAGCAAGATGATGGTGGTTAACCAAGGAAATGTTACAAAGTCCATAGACGTTAGGGCCAGTTTCTAGAGCGTGGGCCAAATGATTTAGACCAAAGGTATTCAACATAGATTCTCAGCCAAAACAATGTGGCTGTAGGAATCAGGCTGTTTTATAGCTGCCAGGCGGCAACTGTCCAGCCTCGTTAACCACTGTAAGAATAAAAATATTGATTCCCAGCCATCTCCTGGATTTCTTAAAGGTGTGTAATCAGAATGTTACAAGTCATTAATAAAGTTGGTCGGCTCTCAGCTTTGCCAGACACCTAGGCAGGCTTCTGGGCAATGACCACACGATGCCTAGAGGTATTAATCGTCTGGCTCGGCTGAGCAAAGCCTGCATTCATCAGCACCTGATGTAAATCCAGAGCAAAGTACTGATCGAGGTAGGGTTCTGTGCTCTTAAGTAGGGTGAGGACATAGCCAGGCATTTTCTTATACACCTCTGACTGGGGATTCATGTCCATGATGGTGAAATGGCCACCGGATCGTAGGATTCGATATCCTTCGTGGATGACATCCAGGGCTGCGGAAACAGGTAGCTCATGGAATAGCAAAGACGCTGAGACTAAATCTACGGACTGATCAGCAAAGCCGGTCTTCTCGGCGGCGGCATGTATCCACTGGGGCGTTTTAAGGCCATCTGTAGCTGCATTTGCTTGGTACTGGGCTACGGTTAAAAAGTAGTCGGATAGATCTACACCGACGGTGGTTGCCTGGGGATAGGCCCGTTGCAATGCGCGGGTGCTGAGTCCGGTGCTACAGCCAATGTCCACGATGGTTTCGGGGGCTGTAGGTAATTTTGCAAGCAGGACATCAAGATGGCTTTGACGTAGACGCAAGTCGCCTTGGGCATCGCCTTCGGGCCACAGACGGGCATGGACGGCTTTGGCTGCCACCGATTCCTCTAGGGCAGGTTTCCAGCCAAGGTTGCCTTCTTCGTAGGCGTGAAAGCTGGTGAGGTAATAGTCGGGATAGGTGAGGTTGCGATCGCAAATTTCCTCTCTTTCCTTTTCCCAAACCGGGTTAAATGGTTGATCGCTACCTCGCGATCGCAGTTGGGCCACCTCATCTAGCCAATACACCCCAATAGATTCAGCCCGTTTGATCATCATGTTGCGGGCACGATCCTTAGCAAAATTGGCCAGGGGCTTAATGGCCAAGGCTCCATTGATCAGGCGGGTAATAGAGCGAGTCGCAATGGCGTTCATTTAACGGCACATCTCAAACACGTTGGTTCTACTTAGCTTAGGGCCACGGTCAATCGCTGAACTTTAAGTTTCCTCTCCGAAAACTAAAGGTCTCGCCACAGAGACACTTTAAATATCCCAAAGTGTAGCGGCGTAATCCTAGGGAAAACGTTAACCTAAATTGCTAATACGTTGCCCTTGATCCCTCGCCCTAAATCCTTCTCCCCAGGGAGCAGGGACCGGAGGATAGGGCCTTCACCCACCCCAAATTCTCTATGTCCGTCGCTGCCTATTTCAATGCCGATGAAAACGGCCATAAGTCCTTCGCGCTTCCCGGTGCATCGCCCCACTATAATCCTGACCGTCCTGGACAGGTCGAGCACATAGCCCTTGATCTAGACTTTGATATTCCCAAGAAAAGCTATCAAGGTACCTGTGCCATTCGCCTCAATCCGGTACGCAATGGGATTGATAGTTTGACCCTTGATGCCGTTAGTCTGTCCGTCGGTTCAATCACGATCGGCGATCAGCAGCAGTCCTTTGACTATGACGGTGAACAGCTGCACATTCACCTCAGTAAACCTACATTGGTGGGGCAGACGATTACCCTTGTCATTACCTATGGCGTGAAAGAGCCCCAGCGGGGCATTTACTTTATTGCACCCGACGAGCACTATCCTGACAAGCCTGATCAGGTGTGGACCCAGGGGGAAGATGAAGACTCTCGTTTTTGGTTTCCCTGCTTTGATTACCCAGGTCAACTGGCGACATCTGAAGTGCGGGTACGGGTACCGAAAAAGTATTTTGCCCTGTCTAATGGAGAATTAATCTCTACCGAAGAGGATGGCAAAGCTAAAATCTATCACTGGAAGCTAGATAAGGTTCATCCTAGCTATCTGATGACGTTGGCCATTGGTGAATACGACAGTATTGAAGCCGAATGGCGCGGTCGTCCCGTGCGGTATTACGTGGCTAAAGGGCGCAAGGATCAAATTGAGCTGACCATGGGGAAAACGCCCCAGATGATGGAGAAATTTAGTCAAGTGTTTGGCTACGATTATCCGTTCTCCAACTATGATCAAGCCTGTCCGGCTGACTTCATTTTTGGTGGTATGGAGAACACGACCACCACGTTGCTGACCGATCGCTGTTTGTTAGATAAACGGGCTGCCATCGACGACCTTCGGTCTGAAACGTTGGTTGCCCATGAGCTGGCCCACCAGTGGTTTGGTGATCTGATTGTTATTAACCATTGGTCCCATGCTTGGGTAAAAGAAGGCATGGCCACGTATTCAGAAGTATTGTGGTTAGAAGAAGCCTATGGCCGTGATGAGGCCATGTATTATCATCTCAACCATGCCCGTGCGTATCTCGCTGAAGATGCTAGTCGCTACCGTCGTCCGCTAGTTACTCACATTTATCGAGAGCCCATTGAGCTATACGACCGACATATATACGAAAAAGGCTCCTGTGTTTATCACATGATTCGTGAAGCCTTGGGGGATCAGTTGTTTACTAAAACATTGAAAACTCTTCTCACCGAGAATGCCCACACCACGGTGGAAACGGTAGATGTATTACGGGCCATTGACAAAGCAACTGGCAAGAATCTCCGCTATCTGTTTGATCAATATGTTTATCGTGGTGGACATCCTGATTATTCCATTAGCTACAGCTGGGATGGCGATAGTAATCTCGTGAAGCTGATGGTGACTCAGACCCAGGTGGCCGATGGCAAATCCCAGGTGCAAGAAGGACTATTTGACCTGAAGATTCCCATTGGGTTTGGCTATATCGAGAATGACACTGCCAATGTACAAACCGTGACTGTGAGAATTCACGAACGGCAGCAGGCCTTCTACTTCCCACTTCAGAAAAAGCCTGACTTTATTAGTTTTGATGTGGGCAACCATACTCTCAAAACCGTTAAGTTGGAGTACCCATTAAAAGAGCTCCAATCCCAACTCAAGTATGATCCTGATCCTATCTCTCGCTTATACGCTGCGCAGGCCATTGCTAAAAAAGGCACGTTAGAAGCAGTAGAGACCCTGAGCGCAGCCCTACTGAAAGATTCTTTTTGGGCGGTTCGAGCCGAAGTGGCCGAAGCCCTGGCTACGATTCAGTTGGATCAGGCCGTTGAGGGGCTGTTGAAAGGCTTAGATGATCAGCATCCCAAAGTGCGTCGGGCGGTGGTAGATGCCTTGTCTGGGGTAAAAACAGCAGCAAGCTATAAGGCTCTGAAATCTGTTGTTGAAAACGGTGATGAGAGCTACTACGTTGAAGGTGCAGCGGCCACAGCCCTGGGTAAAGTGGGCTCTAGCACTTTAGACAATGGTAAAAATAAAGAGAAAAAGACGCTTAAGCTACTGGAAATGGTGCTAGAAGAGCGTGCAGGTTGGAATGAAGTGGTGCGTTCAGGTGCTATGGGCGGTTTGAGTGTGTTCAAATCTTCAGAAGCAGCTCTAGATTTGTTGCTGCCCTACACCGAGATTGGTACTCCTCAAGCATTGCGGCTTAATGCAATTCGGTCGTTGGGTAAGATTGCAGCGGGGCAGAGTAAGGTGAATTGCGATCGCATCCTAGACCGCCTCGAAGCCATTGCCCGCGAAGAGTTCTTCTTAACCCAGATCGCTGTCGTCATGGCCTTAGGTCAAATGCAGGTCTCTGGCGCAGTGCGAGTATTGCAAGGGCTAGCTGAGCAAAGCCCTGATGGCCGCGTAAAACGCCGTGCTGAAGAAGCCATGGGTAAAGTGCGTAGGGCCATCGGTGCTGATCAGGCAGTCGATGAATTGCGCCAAGATCTTGATGAGTTGAAGCAATTAAATCGGGATCTAAAGAGCCGGTTGGAAACCTTGGAAGCCAAGGCGAAGGCTGAGAAGAAAGCCAAGGAGAAATAAACATTTGTAGGGGCTGCCCTTGTGGCTGCCCCATCCATAACCATCGCCAAACGCCAGCTTATATTGAGATTACAAACCCAAAAATAATGGGGCTTCCCACAAAAGGATGCCCCTACAAAATTTTAGATACCTATGGCATAAGGGCATCCACAAGGAAGTGCCCCTACCAACCCATCGCTGCCAATTGTGATGTTTGGTCAAATGCCTCAACCGCTGCAGTATCTGCCAAAGGCGTTCCCTCGATTGCTTTGCCATCTACCACACGAGTTTCTGCGCAGAAGGATGCCGTATTAAACCCACCAAACCGTTTGACGATACTGCTACGCATCCGTAGATCAGGGGTAACAAACCAAAATCGCTCGACAGAGCTCATGGTGTCATACTCGGTCTCTAGTATTAACCCGTCTTCATCATCCATTTCGTAGCGACCGACTACGGGTACGATTTCGGCATAACCGCGTTCACGCAGCAGACGACCCTTGCGAGAATTGTCCTGATCAGGAACCAATGCAAAAACTGTAGTCCCTTCATGGTTGCCTTCACCATCGCGGTCCCAGGCCATTTCACCATTCCAGGCAACATAGGCACCACCCACAGCTAATGCTGGATCGATTTCGTGGAGTTCGCAAATGGCAATGATTTTTTCGTTAGCTTTGTCGAGGGCTTCGACGGTAATGTTAGAGCCACCTAACTCAGCCCGCCGGAAGGGCAGGTGATGGGTGGTTCGTTGGGATTGCCAGTGTCCAGCGCTGTGCTGGAAAAATTCCATTACATCCATGGGTGCATTGAGGATTTGATGCTTTTCCCTATGATAAACGGCTACGGAGAGGGTTTTCCATGGGTTGGGCAGTGAGGTCAGCTAAGATTGGGCTGGACCAAGTTTCAGGCTCGATCACTAATGGCCAAAACTGCGTTAGAGCTGACACCAGAAGAATGGAAGCAGTACACGGTACCCAAAAGGCAAGTGTCTGCTGAAGTGATAGCGCGTTGGGACAAGGCTTGGGAACTCATCCCTGAACTGACGGCACTGCTGAGAAATAGATTTGGTGCAACGCAAGTGAAAGTGTTCGGTTCTGCAATTAAGGCAGACTATTTTTCGCTGGATTCGGATATTGATCTGGTAGCTTGGGGTATTCCAAGTGAGCAGTATTATGATGCCTTTTTGGCTGTGATGGACTATAGCGAGGAGTTTAAGGTGGATTTGGTGAACCCTGGCACCTGTCGGCCATGGATTATGGAATCGATTGAAGAAGAGGGCATTGAAGTTTGAGTAGACTTGCCCAGCGAATTATTAAAGAATTTCAGTCGATTAATGTTGCGCTTGAACGTGCTGTTTTGAGTTGGCAAAAATTTGAGCGAACTGACGATGAACTATACGTTGACAGTGCTGCCTTGAATTTACAAGGTGCTTACAACGGTGTAGAGCGTTTATTCGAAATAATTGCCCGTGATATCGATGGTGAGCGACCAGCTGGCAATAATTGGCATCAACAGTTACTCCATCAGATGGCAATGGAAATGGGTACGATACGCCCTGCTGTGATCTCTGGGGAAAGTTTGCAAGGTTTGGATAACTACAGAGCTTTTCGGCATATTGTCCGTCATGTTTACTCTGAAGAATTTGAGGCTAAAAGGATTGGCGAGTTGGTCGGTGAGTCTCGACAAGTTTTTACGCAGGTTGCTATGGAACTAAAAGCTTTTGCAAGTTTTTTAGAACAGCGTTCAGAGCTTTGAAGTAAATTGACTGTAGCTGATTAGTACTGAGACTCACGACGAATTTGATCGCCGTTTAGGTTAGTGCGATAGATATAGGTCCCGTTTGTTTCTGTATCGATGGTCTCAACCTGCCAGCCTTCGGTGAGAGCGGCGAGGCAAAGTTCGGCAGGTCCGCCAAGGCCAAGACAGCCATCGGACCAGGTTTGGCGACTATGGTTTTGAATGCTGATTTGGTCGGTGGGGACGCCGAGATAGTTGGAAAGCTCCGTTTGAACACGGTTACGAACAGAGTCGGGTAGAGGTTGGACTTCAACCGTTTGCTCAATTTCTGGGGCAGTCATGATGTCTGGCCCAGGTGAGCTTTCTGGTATGGGAGCCTCAGCTAAGAGACACCCCATAAGGAATGAGGTTGTTAAACGCATGGGGCAAAGCATAGAGAAACCTCCTTAAGGATGAGTTCACGCTAGTCCTGACTGTAAAGAAACAACCTGACGTTACAGATTTTGAGACAGGGGGGCTGATACCACAACACTGATTTATGGGAAGGCTATGTGTCGTAAGGGATTGCCGTTTCCCTAAATTCTCTCTGTAGAGTCTAAAAGGATGATGCAGATCACAGAAAACTGTAAGGTAGATCTCCTCTTTTGTTGATATCTCCCCAGAGTAAAGTGCCTTGATCTAAATCAGATTGTTCCCGGTAAGAGAACAGTTTTCAAACTGTCCTGTGTGAATAGGGCAACACTATCGTCTCAGAACGAAATTGCAGCATTTCAACCTGTGCCGCTTAGAAGAATGGTCCCTTCTCATCATGTCTTCAACAACGGATAGCTAGGGTCTAGGTGTTGCCGCTGGGTGCTATCTATTGCTCTCTTCGGAGAGTTCCATACTATTTCTCACTTTTTTCAAGATAATTTCTATCCTTAAAAGCATTGAGTTCTCATGCCAATGTGACGTGCAAACGTCTTCATGCATCAGGACGTTTGCTCTACCGGAATCAGGTGTGTCATATCCGCAGCGGCATGCAATTTCTCTTATCGTTGTCACCTTCAGGATGCACACACAGTAATGGCTGCACATACAATGGGTCTACCATCAGGCCTAGTAGATAATATTGATCTTGTTATTCGTCAGGATGCGCGCGAATTAATCGAGCGTATTGAGCAGGGACTAGCGTCTGAGCATCTATCAAAATCTGCTTATCGTGAGTTGGGTAAGTTGCTTGAGCAAGTGCCTCACCTAGAACTTACCAATGATCAAATGTTAATGCCAATGATGCAATTGGCGGTCAGTTTGTTGTTGCCGACAGAGGCGACACCGAAAAATAATCAATCTCCAGCTATGTCTATGGCGGAGCGAGTTTCTTTAGCTCGGGACATTCGTAAACGCATTGCTCGTGAGATCCGAATTTATCGAAATCCACTGGTGGCTGTGCTTAGTGCTGGCGGGTCCCCTGCTGCACAGTTGATTTCAGGCTTGACGTGGTTCACAATCACAATTTCATTATTGATTGGCAGCACCACCGCCGCCCGCATGTTTTTATCGAATCAATATAATATTGGCTACCAGCACGGCATCAACCATGCTCAACCCATTGATAAAGCTGATGATGAAGCTGCGGATGAACCCTCGGAAACCGGCGATGTCCTAGTTGTGGGCGAGTCATCAGGTTCTGCCACCATCGCTGAGGGAGAAGCCAAAGGGTCCCAGGTGGAACTGTTTTCGTCTCAAGAGTGGCAGTACATTCAGCTGGTGCTGGCGGCTGGTGGTTTGGGCAGCATTGTCAGTGTGATGCTGCGATCGCGAAAACTGGAAAACCGTAATCGGTCCCAGTCAGTGATTCCCTTCTTTATCGGTTTCTTTAAGCCAGTGGTGGGTACCGCCTTTAGCTTGCTGGCCGTGGCCCTGATCGAATCAGAGATTGTAGTCGTGTCCGGATTTAGCCCCAGCGAAGCGGAGGCCCAGTCTAAGTATCTGTACTTTGCGATCGCATTTATTGCTGGATTTAGCGAAGTATTGGTACCCGACTTTCTGGCCCGCACCGAAAAGTCGATGTTAGCAGGTGGGGATAGTAACAAAAAGGATGATCTCTCCTAGGTAGATTCGGATCATGTATGACGGCCCCGTAAAGAGGACTACGGGGCCGTTCTGCATTTGGCGCTTGTGCAAAACTCAAGTTATATCGCCGTTTTGTTGTTCCTTAATAGTCTATGCTAAAGCCTATTTTTCTGAGTTTATTGATATTGAGCACAATCCTGGTAACGCATGTCCAAGCAGCTCAACGATATGGTGCGATCGCTATTTCTCGTTCCGGTGATTGGGGAGTAGCCACTAATTATTTATCTGTTAACAGCGCTGAACGGGAAGCGCTACGTAGCTGTGGAGACATCAACTGCTCCGTTCGGGTATCATTCCGAGGCTGTGGTGCCATTGCTGAATATGATCGTACGCTTTCTTGGGGAGTAGCTTCCACATTAGTCCGCGCTAGAGGACAGGCCTTAAGTGCTTTAGAAGGGCAAGGCGAGATTCTTGCCGAAGTATGTAATCGTGAGAACTAAGGTTTAGGAGATACTAAATCTAGTTTGATTTGTCTAAATTTAGATCAAAAGAGGCAATGGTACATTTTTACCATTGCCTCTTGTCGTTTAAGTAAGTCTTACTCTACCTTTGCTCATCTATTGATACTTAACTATTGAGAAATCTTGATGGCTAATGGCTTTTCAGAAGATGAAAACCGGTTGGCTGGCATCGGTAAAGGTTCTGAAGCTACCTGCTTCTCTTGCGCAACTTTCGTTAGATCTATCCCCGAAGTTAAGTCTATTTCCGAACTACTAACGTTCGTTAATTTTTGGAACGGTGATTTTGCTAAAGAGCATGTTTTCCAAACAGATTGAACGTGCACTCCAAATTGCGAACATTCTCCTCCACGGCGACCAGTAAGCGTATAAAACCGGCACGCACCGCATCGCGCAATTTCACCTTTTTTAATACTCATGAAAAAAATAATTGAGAGACTCACTAAACGCCTTAACTTTTGTCATTGTGGATTAGTTAATGTAGAAGATTCAACATTGGGAAAATGTTAAAAGCTTGATACGCCAAGACTCGGCAGTTAATTTAAGTTCGTTATCTTCATTAAGATTTTCTTTATATTCTCTTTAAATAAATCAATGTTTTTAGGGCGTCTGGGATCATTTACTGATCAGTGATCCCCATAAATATTACCCTATGAAATAGATGGAATTACGGCTGTTAAATTTCAAAAAATATCTATTCGAAAGCTTAAATCTTAAAGTTAATTTTGCTTATTTGTTGTTAATTGCTATTTCCAAGTTTTGGTGATGCATAGGGCGCACATTGTCCATCTTGCGATTTCTCCAGGAGGGCAATGACAATGGCATTGTGGACAAATCTCTTGGGATTCTTGTTGTTTCTTTTTCATATTTGCCCATAGGGTATAGGCTTCTTCAGGTGTTTTTGTTGATGTCTCTTGAGGTGATTCTTCGGAAGCTGTTTCTCCAAGATAGCTAGGGTGAGCCTTGACCCAGTCGCTGACGGGTTGCGTTTTGCGTACAGGTTTGGTGTGCCACTGAGCGCTGGAAAAGCGAATGTCATGCAAAGGAACTGCTATGAGGCGATTGAGTTTATGGAGAATGCGTCGACGCTCCAGGGTTAGGGTTTGAGTCCAGGATGCATTGGCGACGGTAACATAAAGGATGTGGCGCTGAATGCTGACAGGTTTTGTCTGGCGGGCGACGACATACCCCACGGTCTTAGGCCAATATTCAACAACTTGGGCAAACTGTCGTCGGGATTGCCAGTTGGGGTGGGCTTCAATATCTGTAATGAGCGATCGCAATCCAGAAAATCCCATCCTTACCTCTTGCTCAAACAAATTACTCTCATGATGTACGGACTTTGCGGCTAACGTCTCTTAACTAACGTGCTAACGTATGGTCTATCAGCAGACGCTGCCCGCTTTTACCTGTTATTTTAGCTGTGCTCCATGGCTTCTTCCTCAGACAACACTCCCCCTCCCATGCCTCCTCGACCCGGTTCAGGGCCGGAAACTGAGATTGATCCGCAGCTAGAAAGTGTTCTGCGAAATCTTAATGTCAATCTTGAGGATGAGCTTACCCGCTATCGGCGTCAACGCCATGGGCGAGTGCCACCGCCGCCACCGCCACGTCGGGCGGCCCACCGTAACACGCTTGACTTAATTTCTGTGTCAGCATCAACACCAGCAGCAGCGTCAGATGCTGGGGGAACGCTTAAGCAACCCCCTACACCGCCACCGCCACCGCCGAACCCCTTCCTGAAGGATGCTTCTGAGTCATCTGATTTGGAAGATGACCTGCCGCCGGCTATGGAGCAGCTTGCGGATGTTGACGAGTTGACGTCGGACGTGGCGGAGTCTGAGCAGATGGATGCTGACACGGATGTCTCTGCGTTGTCGGTGCCTGCTAACGATATGCCGGCAGAAGGCTATTTAGAATCCTCAGAAGAGCTGCTGAAGAGTATTGAGGAGGAGCAGGCTGATCCAGAGTCGGTGCCTGAACCCTATTCTCCTTGGCGCAAGAGTAATATTTTGTTGAAGCTAGCAGGCTTAGTGTTGGTGCTGTTGGCTGGTATCGGTGTTGGGTTTGC
Source organism: Leptolyngbya sp. PCC 7375 (assembly GCF_000316115.1). Classification (GTDB taxonomy): domain Bacteria; phylum Cyanobacteriota; class Cyanobacteriia; order Phormidesmidales; family Phormidesmidaceae; genus Leptothoe. Next base: position 2,943,428 of record NZ_JH993797.1, on the reverse strand, counting down.
CATTACCTCCCCATCACAGTTGCAAAAACTGCGATCGCAACTCTGGCCAGCGAGCGAAACCGAGCCCGTTGATGCTGAAACTGACACTACTGCTGAGGGTGAAGGTGATCTGCCTGAGGTACCTGCCTCTACTCAGCCAGCGGCAACTGCTCCGGATCCTGCCTCCGATGGCTACAAGCCGCCAGGTCCCGATCTGTCTACTCGTGAGTTTAAGGAGCTTGATAGCGTCGAAGATCTAGTGACCTTAGACGTTGATGGTGTCAATGGTTCAACCTCTGCTCCGGTGACATCGCCATTGCCTAATCCAGCACAGTCTCCATTGCCAGCACCCGGAACCGCTGCTGCTGATAGTCAACCGGCGGCTACTAACAATCCGACAACGAACCCGATAGGTACAGAAACAAATTCTGCGGCTGTTCCATCAGCCACACCGACCCCTGCTACACCAGCACCGACAACCACACCGACCCCTGCTCTCACCACAGCCGTAACAGGCTCTAATTTCTATGTGATTGCTAGCTACACGGGGGATGCTTCTTTAACCAAGGCACGTGAGTTAGTGCCCGACGCTTTTGTGCGGAACTTTAAGGCTGGTGCTCGTATTCAGCTGGCAGCCTTTGATAATAGTGCCCAAGCTGAAGAACAGGTGCGATTTTTGACCCAACAAGGTGCAGTTGTAGAGCTCTTTGGCCCCACGAACGAATAGCCCCCCTGCTATCCTAAAAATGGCGCTGTGTGTGAGTTGCGCAGCATCATTTTTGCGTATCAAGCTAAAAACTTCCATGGGATTGCTAGATCGTTTCTTTCGAGTGGTACGTGCCAGCCTTAACGATGCGCTCAATGGAGCTGAAGATCCAGAGAAGCTGCTTGAGCAAACAACGGCGGATATGCAGGAAAATTTACTGCAACTGCGGCAGGCGGTAGCGGTTGCGATCGCAACTCAAAAGCGCAACGAACGGCAGTGTGAGCAGGCGAATGCCCAAGCCCGTGAGTTTTACAATCGTGCCCAGAGTGCCTTGGTTAAAGGGAATGAACCCCTAGCACGTGAAGCTCTCAACCGCCGTCAAAGCTATTTAGAAACGGCCCAAGCTCTGGGGGGGCAGCTGCAACAGCAGAAAGATACCGTGAAGCAGCTAAAAGCCAATATGCGCACGCTGGAAACTAAAATTGCCCAGGCGCGCACCCAGAAAGATATGTACATTGCGCGGGCCCGCTCAGCGAAAGCGAGTCAGAAGCTAAACGAGATGATGACCCAGGTTAATCAAGGTGCATTTGATCAAATCGAAGACAAGATTTTGTCTATGGAAGCCAATGCAGCCGCAGCTGCAGAACTCAATGATCTCGGTCAAGATGCCCTAGAGAAGAAATTTTCAGCTTTAGAATCCGGCCGTGACCCCAATCAAAATCCAGTGGATGCTGAGATAGCCGCCATGAAAGCTCGCCTGAAGTTACCTGAAGGTTGAAGCAGATTATTGATCGATTTCTGTAGCCCAGTGCTTAGAGTTCTGATAATGGCTGCCGACCGTTCGACTGCTTAAAGACGGGGAGTGTGAAGTGAAACGTGCTCCCTGCTTGGGGAACTGAATCAACCCAAATTTGACCATAATGAGCCCTAACAATGCGCAAACATAGGGCTAACCCAAGACCATAACCATCCTGGGACTGATCTCTCTGAAGACGAAAACTCTCCTCAAAAATACGGGCTTGTTTATCAGCGGGGATACCGGGTCCCGTATCTTGAATACTGATTTGAACCTTCTGAGTAGTGCGATGTAATGCCGTAATCATCACATCACCCCCATTAGGCGTATATTTAACCGCGTTATCCAAAAGATTCACAATCACACGACGTACCTGATTGATATCGGCATGCACCTGGGGTAAATCCTGGGGAATATCGAGGCCAATGGTCTGTTGCTTGTTTTTGACTTTAGTGATCATTGAGTCCACGACTTCTTGGCAGAGCTCCTGCAGATTCAACTCCCTTGGAAAAATATGGAGATCAACGCTGGGGCCATGGGCTGCCTGCAAAATATCCGTGATCATGCGATCAATGGAGCGGATCTGCGTTTTGGCGTTGCGCAATAGCTGCACCGTCAGCTCAGGCCGAAAGCGCGCACGACGCTCATGGCTAGGGTCATACCCCATTTCTAGGGTCTCAATAGCGATGGAAGCTGCCGTGAGTGGATTGCGTAAATCATGGGCCAACATCGCAATAATGCGATCCTTGAATTCTAACTTGGCATTCGCTTCAGCGTTGAGTTGCTTGAGCCGAAAAATTTCATCCGATAAGTGAATGATTTCCGTTGACTGGGCAATTGACGGATTGTTGACAAGACGACTTTCCGGAGCCTCACTGTCGTTTTCAACTTCTGCCTGCCAGCGTGACCACCAGTAGTCAATCTGAGAAATAATGTCACTGCCGGTTAGCGTTTGGCGTCCTCCCGCCGAAATTTTAATGAGGGTCGGGGTCACGACTAGCTTAAAGTGTTCGGCTAAATAAGGCCGCTCACTAACATCAATGACCTCCAAAACTGGCTCAATTTTACTTTCTAAGCCTTCAATATGCTGACGGATCTGGCGAATTTGCTCAGCAGAACTTGGCCGCTTATCAATAAACAGCAAAAGCTTTAGCGGCACTTCAAGGGACGGCATAGATGAACGTTTGACTCCTGCTCAGCGATACGGCATATCCAATGGCTGGGTGCCTAGCTAGCCAGTTATTCCTTTAGCCTACATCGTTCCAACGATGGATGACGGTGACTCTTTCAAAGAATTATGCAGAATGCCCCCTAGTATTCCAGACAGAGTACACTCTATGCCAGTTGTAAAACCCTCCCATACGGAATTCAAAGCCTCAAATTTGTAGGGAATGATAACGGTAATTTGGCTAACTGGCATGAATGCAATCGTTAAAGAGATATTAAAGGAACGCTGCTAATCAGGTTTACCCATAAATTTCTCACCTACAGTGAGAGATAAGAGTTTCCTTTTTGATCGCATTCAGTCATTCGTTAGCGGTACTCGGTAAATACAGTGAGGCGCGCTGGTCATGCAAGTGTTAACAGTTATTCAACGTCACATCCGTCAGCAACGTATTCAGAAGCAGATATGCGGACACACTTTGCGTACAGGGGCTCTGCTGGTGGGAACTGCAACGTTGTTAGCTGCCCATGCCGCTAATGCCAGAATGTCCATGCAACCGTCGCTAGAGGTTGATACGGAAGTCATCCACCCTCTATTAGCTCAGGCTGCCCCGTCTGTTTCTACACCCCTCAGCAATGGCATTTATCTTTTTGGTGAACAGCCTTTACCCGATCAGTTGCAAACTGCCTACATGGTATTCGAAGCACAAGCAGATGAAGTTGTAGGGGCGTTCTATTCTCCACATTCCTCATTCGATTGTTTTCGAGGCAGTGTAGAAAACGCGCAGCTTTCCTTGGCGATTACTGAAACCTATTCCCAAGAGGAATATGACTATGCCCTCGATCTCGAAGATACCGCTGTTGCTGGACCAGGTGGGCGTCAATTTGCGATTGAAGGTTTTTATCAAATTGACACTGTTAGCGACAACGATCTGCGTATGCTGAACACCTGTCAGGCCCACTATAGTCAGACAATCTAAGCAGACCAATTCCACTTTCGTTTAATCAGCTACAGTTTCTTTTGGTGAGCTCATTTATTTTTTTCCTTAGTAGCATTTGCTAACTATCCAAAGATGCAGAATGAATGCCTTGGCTATTTGCCTAGGCATTGTTTTATCTTGGTAGGTGAAAATTTTTGACTTCCCTGGTCGTAAGTGTGAACGCAGCAGAACAAGCACGAAGCATCGAGTATGCCAGTAAAATAGCCGCTATTGTGGGTGCCTTTAAGGGGCAGCTTCCTGATTTACGCTCTGACCTTAAACCCTGGGCAAACGATCCCGATACAAGAGAGCTCGTTGATCCTGATTCCATCGATATCGGGTTTCATTTTCCTGGCTTTAGCCGCTCATTCAACTGCCGTAGTCTCCTCGTGCAGATTCGGCTTCATTCAGTGGCTGAGGGGACAACCCAAGGTACAGCGGATACTGTAGCAAATATTGTCAAGGCGATTGGTGTTGAAGTCGTTGGGTTTAACCACCATGGTGAACAGTGGCATCTTTCTACCATTAACAACTGGCAGTTTGAAGGTGTAGCTCCACCTCAGGCTAATGCTGGGGAAAAAATCAAGCTTTGCTGTCGAAAAATTTTTCAGGTGTTTAACCCAGAACCCGAGGTTTAGTGGAGCCTGAGGTTTAGTGGAGCCCAAGGTTGAGTAGGGAATGCGTTGTGCTTCCCCATTCCCTCACTCCCTACTACTGTTTACCCTGAGCAGTAGGATAGTTGAGTACACCGTGACTCAATGCAATGAAGACCGTTATCCCCGTCGAGCTACCCCAAACTCAATATGACATCAAAATTGCTACCGACGGGCTGCAATACTTAGGCCCCTGGCTTGCTGCCGCTGGTAAAGCTGGTAAGGTGCTGCTCGTCTCTAACCCTGCTATTTTTCAACACTACGGCGAAACCGCCTTGACCTCTTTAACGGAGGCTGGTTTTGAAGTTAGTCAATGTGTTTTACCGGCTGGAGAACAATATAAAACTCTGCAGTCTATCGAGAAACTCCATAGTGTTGCGTTTGACAACCATTTAGAACGCAGTTCTACCATGGTGGCTCTGGGTGGTGGTGTAATTGGCGATATGACGGGCTTTGCTGCCGCCACCTGGCTACGGGGTATTGCTGTTGTTCAAGTGCCTACTTCATTACTAGCCATGGTGGATGCCTCCATCGGGGGTAAAACTGGCGTGAACCATCCTCAAGGAAAAAATCTAATTGGTGCCTTTCATCAGCCGAGTTTGGTGCTGATTGATCCCAGTGTTTTGGTCACACTCCCTGAGCGTGAATTTCGCGCTGGTATGGCTGAAGTCATCAAATATGGAATTATTTGGCATGAAGATCTGTTCAATCAGCTAGAGCAAGCCGAGCGCCTCGATCAGCTGTGCTCTGTTAGTGAGGATCTGCTCCACGATATTCTCAAACATTCTTGTCAGGCTAAAGCCGATGTTGTCAGCCAGGATGAAAAAGAGGCTGGACTGAGGGCTATTCTTAACTACGGCCATACCATTGGCCATGCGATCGAAAGTCTGACCGGTTACAAATCCGTCAACCATGGTGAAGCTGTCGGTATTGGCATGGTTGCAGCGGGTGAGATCGCAACCACCATGGATTTTTGGCCCCAAACCGCCACCGACCGACAACTTGCCATCATCCAGAAAACAAATCTCCCCACCAAGCTTCCCGCCACCCTCAACATCGACGCCATCCTCAATACCCTCCGCAGCGACAAAAAAGTTAAATCTGGCAAAGTCCGCTTCGTCCTCCCCAAACGCATCGGCGAAGCCTGCGTCACGGATCAGGTGACCGATGACGTTATTCGAAGTGTTTTGGAGACGATGTTCTAGGGTTAGAGACGTGGCGGGCAATGGGGAGTAGGGAGACTCTTTTACTCAGATAAACTAGAGCTGAGATCAATGTCGAACGACGATTACTCTTTTACGGTGCGTAGCGAATGCGTAGCAGCGTAATCCCCTTAGATTTCGTCCCGGGTAACCACAAGGGCAGCCCCTACACCCCCATAATCGCCATGCAAACAAAAGCAAACCCAACCACTAATCTCGAATTCCCTACTCGTACCGCCACCGTCACCCGCACCACCAAAGAAACCGACGTCACCGTCACCCTCAACGTCGACGGCACTGGTCAGTGCAATGCCAACACTGGCATTCCCTTTCTTGACCACATGCTCCATCAAATCGCCTCCCATGGCCTCTTCGACCTCGACATCCAAGCCAAAGGCGATCTCGAAATCGACGATCACCATACCAACGAAGATGTCGGCATTACCCTTGGCATGGCCCTGCACCAAGCCTTAGGTAACCGCAAAGGCATCGTCCGTTTTGGCCACTTCGTCGCTCCCCTAGACGAATCTCTGATCCAAGTCTCCCTGGACTTCTCCGGTCGCCCTTACCTTGCTTACGGTCTCGATATCCCCACCCAACGTGTGGGCACTTACGATACCCAACTCGTCCGTGAGTTTTTTATGGCCATTGTCCATCACAGCCTCATGACCCTCCACATCCGCCAGCTGGATGGTATTAACTCCCACCACATTATCGAAGCTACCTTCAAAGCTTTTGCCCGTGCCATGCGCATGGCCACCGAAATCGATCCCCGCCGAGCTAACGCTATTCCAAGTTCTAAAGGAGTATTGCAAGTCTAGGCGACAGATCTATAATCAGCAGTAAGATAAGTACAAAGGTACCTAAGTCCCACCAGGGCTGGAGAATGCTAATGGCAGCCATACTCCCCAACACCCCAAAAAAGAAAATTGTCTATCCCGCAGGAGATGGCACGCCAGTGGCGGAAACTTACGACCACCTATATGCCCTCTTTGTCACCCTTGAAGTGTTACGCCAGTATTTACTCGGGAAGCAAGCCACGGTCTTAGGTAATCAGTTTCTTTACTATGCTCAGGGGCTACCCAATCTCAAGGTAGCTCCTGATGTCATGGTTATTTTTGATGTAGAGCCCGGTGGACGTGACAGTTATAAGGTTTGGGAGGAAGGTGCTATTCCAGTGGTAGTCTTTGAAATGACTTCTAAAGGAACCCGTCAAAAAGATGAGGTCACTAAGTACGAGCTCTATGAAGCCATGGGGGTACTTGAATATTGGCAGTTTGATCCTAAAGGTGAATGGATTACCGCGCAATTGCGTGGGTACCGTCTGGAGAACGATAGCTATAAACCCATTACAGACAATATCAGTCAGGTGCTAGGCCTCAGATTAGAGGTTGTAAGTACACTCATTGAGTTCTACGAGCTAGAAACTGGTCAAAAACTCTTAATTCCTGATGAACAGAGGAAACGAGCCGACCAAGAAGCCCAGCGAGCCGACCAAGAAGCCCAGCGGGCTGATAGAGCAGAAGCTGAGTTAGAAGCACTTAAGGCAAAACTCAAAGTTCAAGAGATTGAGCTAGATGATGAATTGAAGTGATTGTGATTAGCCCATAGGTAGAGTCAGCAACGTCTCCCTATCCTGATAGACCGTTAGGGTAATAATTTGCTGCTCCATGGTTGGCGCAGTATCTAGAGGATACGTCCGTGTCCCAGGGTTAACAGTATAGGCTGGAAAGCAAGCTGCACTGAGGCTTAGGCGTAGGGCCTGGCCAGCCATCAAGCGAAAGCATGTGGGTTGTAAAGGCAGAGACACTACTTGAGCCTGTTCCCCATTAATACGCATATAGCCTTGAGTCAGATTAAATATCCGATAGTCAGGGTAAACAACTGACAGCACAGCACACAGGTCATAGCTAGAAGCATCGGCCTGGACATTTAGTGTGATCGTCACATTCCCTGCTACAGCCAAGTTTGTTTCTAATAAAGCAGTTGTATAGGTCAAAATATCGCTGCGACCGTCTAATGCACTGCGCTCAAAAGAGCCTGATGGAAAGCTCGTATGTCCTCCCAAGGAGGGCACAGGCCTCCACGGGTCATGGACCAATACATCGGCAACTGTGGTTGCTGCTGATTCTTGCGAACCTGCTAATACCAGTGCCCCATCATCTTCACGCATGGCAGCCAGACCAGAGCTTTTCAACCGATAGGTTTGGCTAGATTCCCCCGGCCACTGCTCAAACAGTCGCCATTGATTACTGCCCATCTCAAAGAGATGTATAGGCGGTTTATCAATGAGCTCTATATCCTTCTTATCCTTGAGCCAATGATCAAACCAACGGATTTGTAGCCGATCAATGGGATTCATCGCCTCAGAACCAAAATCCACCTCCCCCACCTTTCGACTCCAGGGAATATGGCTCCAGGGGCCTACCCAAAAGTGCTGAGGATACCGACTTTTCGATGCCATTTCCTTAAACAATCGGAGATCACCAGTCAAGTAAGGATCAAACCAACCGCCCACATGGAGCATTGGCAGATCTACATCGGTCAAATCAGGTTTAAGCGTCTGCCAATAATCATCGTTTTTGGGATGGGCAATCCAGTCATGCCAAAACGAATCTGGTGCGTGTTGCTTCAGAACTTCGGGGTAAGCCGTAACAGGCCCATTCAGCGGCAGATTTCGAAATGCTGTCCGTAGGCTATTGAAAACGGTTGCATCGCCTTTTAAACGAGCGGTTTCTGCTGCAAGTTGGATAGCCCAACCCAACCCAGCCTGCAGCCGCAGAGCACCATTTTCATAGGCCCAGTCTTGGTATAAGTCATAACCCACCATGGCCGGAGCTAATGCCTTAAGAGCTGAGGGCTTAGCCTGAGCTGCATAGAGCTGGGTCATGCCCTGGTAGGAAAATCCATACATGCCCACCTGTCCGTTGCTGCCAGGTAGCTGACCGGCCCACTGGATAGTGTCGTAGCCGTCTTCAACTTCATGGGCAAACAGGTGAAAGTCCCCCTCAGAGGTGCCACGACCACGTACATCTTGAATCACCACAATGTACCCCTGAGCGGCATACCAGGTGGGGTGAGCATAGACGACAGTGGATGAGATCGCACGACCATAGGGCTGCCGCATCAGCAATACAGGCCATGGACCCTCGGCATCGGGATAATAAACATCTGCATCCAGACGCTTACCATCACGAGTCTGTAGCGAACGCATCTGCTTCGGTTTGACGGGCAGAAAAACAGACGGCATTAAATACTATGGGTACGTCCTAAAACAGCCATATCTTCTTCATCTAATTCTGCCGGTATTCCATCACGAATCAATTCTGCAAAGTCCTCATTAGGTACCATGACGCTGAGTAGATAGAGCCGTTGTGGACCAGTGTTTTCAACAAAATGAACACCGTAAGATGGTACTAGGATACTATCGCCAGTTCTAATTGTTGAACTTTTACCATCACAAACAACTCGACCTTCTCCTTTGATCACATAAAACATTTCTACGGCCACTTGGTGTCGATGGATAGGGGTTCTGCCACCCACATCAAAAATTTCTACACAGCAGGTTAACTTGGCATGGCCCAGGGTGGGATCTACCAAAAGTGCTAGTCGGTTTTTATCATCAGGACTAATGCGAAATACCTGATAATCGCTGGGGGACTTGAGGACGGGTAAAACGCAGCTGTTAGGCAGATCACAGGTACTTTCCATTATGCAAAATCATGCAGATATTAGCGGCGCTTCTTCAGCTTAGAAATCACCCTTAACCCTAGGGTAGTCTTGCAATAATTTTTCACTTAGGAACCTTCGTTACTGCCAAATTAGTGACATATACCTACCAATTTTGTGTTGATTTCCTGGCATGAGGGCACAGTTTTGCTCCTGAGACGTCACAGCTACAGCGAATACATTGATTTTTCTATCTTCACTGCCAATTGCTGAATCGCACATATCTTCTGTGGGCTGATAAAATAGGCCATCAACGCTGTGGTTTATGGCTAAGGTTGCTATTTGATCAGAAAATCATCATAGATGCTTTACTGTTTTTGACCAATGTCCTTTGGAAAGCTGTAATGTGCATATTTGGCCAATCGCCTTCATATGTCTGAATGAGAAGGGTACACTCTAGCTGAAACCAACGTTTCTTATTTAATCAGAGAGTTTTTAACCTTTAATATCATTCGATTGCTAGATGCTAGTTAATGACTTTGGTAGGACTTCAATGCCATGAGTAGTAGAACTAATAGCCCATGGGGGAATGCCAGTATGGGACTAGGGACATGGCACTATGAAACAAACCTCTGCGTCGTATCGGTGTAATGGTTAAGGCTGCTAATTCTATTGCAGATATTTTGGTGATCGATGACGATCCGATCATTCGACGTATCCTTCAGCGTATGCTGCAAAGCCAGGGGTATCGCGTTGCTATTGCAGAAACCGCTGCCGATGGCTTAGAGCAAGCCTTGGTGATCACGCCACCGGTAATTTTATGCGATTGGCGCTTACCTGGATCCATCGACGGTTTGGAAATTTGCCGTCGCTTGAAAGAGCATCCAGATTTATCCATGAGCTCGTTTTTGCTGATTACGGCCCATGCCGAGACGGCCAGTCGAGTCGAGGCTCTAGAAGCAGGGGCAGACGACCTGTTAATGAAGCCCATCGACATGGCTGAGCTTAAGGCCCGAGTTAAGTCTGGTATGCGATTGTGTCAGCTTACTCGCGATTTGAAAGAGCAAAAGCAGTATTTAGAGAATGAGCTGGCGGAAGCTGCTTCCTATGTGCAGTCGCTTTTGCCCAGGGATACGGATCAACCTCCGGTCAAGATTCAAACTCGCTTTTTGCCATCGCAACAGCTTGGGGGCGATTGTTTTGATTTCTATTGGCTAGATCCTGACTATCTGGTGATATATCTGCTGGATGTATCAGGCCATGGTTTAGGGGCAGCTTTATTGTCTACCTCTGTGCTGAATGTGTTGCGATCGCAATCTTTGCCAGGCACTAACTTCTACCGCCCTGACAAGGTGCTTGAAAGTTTGAACAACATGTTTCAGATGACGGCTCAAAATGAAAAGTACTTTACCATTTGGTACGGCGTCTATAACCGCGTTAATCGCCAGCTGATGTATGCCAGTGCGGGGCATCCTCCAGCCGTGCTTCTGTCTCCGCCCCCTCCTACAACTGATGTAACTGCGAATAGTAATGGTGGTGGCGCTCCCATGGCTGAAACAATGCGTCTGCGTACCCCTGGTATGCCCATTGGCATGATGCCCGGTACCACCTACACCTGGAAACGTTGTTCGATTCCAGACAACAGCTATCTCTATATTTTCAGTGATGGCGTCTATGAAGTACCTGAAACATCCTTGGCTGAAACCGGAGAAATTCTGGGTTTAGACAGTTTTATTGATCACATTGTTAAATGCCCGCGACCGGGGCAGCTTGATCAGCTAATTAGCCATGCCATTATGCCCAGTATTGATGTTGGGCAAGATCTCTCAGACGATTTATCGCTACTAGAAATTAATTTTAGTTAGAAACGTAGGGGCGTTCCATGGAACGCCCCTACGTTTCTAACCTTGTGAAGGGTTTAATTCTTGAAGTCTGTCGGACCTCGATAGCCGGATGCTTCAGCTAGGGTTGTCAAGGTTTGAGTACCGGGTAAAAATTGCCCGTTGACCTCCCATGTGGGAAAACCGGTAACTTCAGGTACAGATCGGCATAGGGCTGTCTGGGCGTCAGCACCATCCTCAGCACATTCAATGTAGGGCATATATTTCTTGGCTTCTTGCCCGAAGAGCTGTTTTTGATCAAAACAGTGGGGACACCAGTAGGCACCGTACATTTTTGCCCCTACCTCCTTTAAATGCTTAGCTAGGGCAACTTCGGCAGGCCCAGATGTATTGGTAACGGCAGGACCACTGTTACCTACACTGCTAGCGGTCGCCGCTGGCCCATTAATACTGATGGAATACATCCCAATAGTAGCCACCAGGGTGACCATTCCCATCACCACGCCACGAAAAACAAGAGCTCCCTGGTCTTCCCATTGGCGACCTAAGAGCGTCAGCAAAAACATTAAGAATGTAAATGTGGCGGAGGCTATACAGTAGAGACAAGCGGCCTTGAGTTCGGTAGCCAGTAGATACATTAGGTATCCACTGAAGACCATCATGCCTGTAGCTCCGATAAACAAGAGCGGCCAGGTTATATCTTCTAGCTTTTGACGCTGCTTAATCTTCTCTTTGTTCAATAACAGTGGCCCTAGGGACAAAGCCACCATCGATAGATAGGCGAGGCAGCCAAACAACGTTAGCGGAATACCAAAAACGTCTGCGTAGGCACTATTCAGTACTTGGTCACAGCCCTTTACAGGGCAGGCAGCATCGTTACCCATTAGCTTGATCACCGTTAGGTAACCTGTGCCTAGGGCTCCAACGGTTGCGATCGCACCAATAGCTGGGCGCGACCAACGATAAATCCCACGAGTTTCTTTACGGCGACGTCCCATAGTTTACAGATAACTCTAAGCTCATCAAGATCAACAAAAGCAGGGTACCCCAGTAGACAGGCTGCGCCCCCGACTGCATCTTAGACAAAAAACAGGGCCTTCGGTAGAGATATTCCAGAATCATCCCTACAGGGATGACGATATGGCATCCACAAATTGGCTTACACGATTAGGATCCACAGGTTGTTCAATGTGCCCCCATCGTTTTAAAGAACTAGAAACAATTACACCATCTGACGATTTCATCAATTTAGGAATATTGTCCACGGTGGCACCACTGCCGATTAAAACAGGGATGTTGCCCGCAGCTGCTTTCGCCGTTGCTAGATCCTGATGGGTGGGTGGGTGGCCTGTGGCACCACCAGAAACAATCACAGCATCTGCCAAGCCCCGATGGATAGTATCAGCGACTGCATTGGCCATAGCTGTGTCCGGACTGATGGTGCCTACAGGGGTAGCATGCTTAACTAGTACGTCAGCAAAGACCTTAATATCACTACCTAATTCTCGGCGATAACGCATGAGTCGATGAGCATCTCCCTCGATCAAACCCTGATCCGTGGCCATTACTCCAGTTAACACATTAACCCGGATAAACGCAGCGCCAGTACAGGCAGCAATGGCCAAACCGCTCTGGGCATCGTTCCGCAATACGTTAATACCCAGGGGAAGCGTTACTAGCTGTTGTATACGGCTGACTACAATGGTCATGGCACTGACCACAGCAGGATCTACCGATCCTTTTGTAAATGGTGCATCAAAAAAATTTTCTATAATAATGCCGTTGGCACCACCGGAGGCCAGAGCAACAGCTTCCTGGACAGCACGGTCTACGACGGCCTGTAATGAGCCTTGCCAGCGAGCCGATGCGGGTAAAGGCAGCAAATGAACGACCCCGATCACTGGTGTTGACGTCTTAAAAAGTGTTTGTAACTCCACAGATCTCAAAAGTTTTAGTTATTGCATGGATAGAGATTATTTACCAAAAATGATGATTGCAGCCGTTCTCACCCAGACGTATTGGCCATTGCATCCAGACATAACACAAGCTGCTTTCCCCGGTAAATCAACCCTTTTCAGGTAAGACCCACAGAATTGTATAGTTATGTTATAATTTCCTCAACCGGGCAAAAACAATCGCTACCCGTTCAACAGCTCAGTGATAGGGTAGGGTGCTGAGTCATCCGTGCGATCGCAACGCCTGCTTGGAGACCAGCATTCTGTTTTTTTTGTATAAAAGAATTTATGGTTCGTAAACCAACCGTTGCTATTACTCACCTAGGTTGTGAGAAAAATCGCGTCGACAGCGAGCACATGTTAGGCCTTCTGGTTAAGGCCGGTTATCAGGTTGACGCCAATGAAGAACTTGCTGACTATGTCATTGTTAATACTTGCAGCTTCATCGAAGCTGCAAGGCAAGAGTCGGTTAGAACGCTAGTAGAGTTAGCTGAAGCTGACAAAAAAATTGTTATTACGGGCTGTTTAGCGCAACATTTTCAGTCAGAGCTGCTAGATGAAATTCCAGAAGCCGTTGCGCTGGTTGGGACTGGGGACTATCACCGCATTGTTAATGTGATTGAGCGGGCTGAAGCTGGTGAGCGAGTTAAGGCTGTCTCTGCTGAGCCTACCTACATTGCAGATGAAACAGTGCCCCGTTATCGCACAACTAGTGAAGGCGTTGCCTACGTTCGTGTGGCGGAAGGTTGTGACTATCGCTGTGCCTTTTGCATTATTCCCCACTTGCGTGGCAACCAACGTTCTCGCCCCATTGAATCAATTGTGGCAGAGGCCCATCAGCTGGCCGCAGAAGGGGTTCAAGAATTAGTGTTGATCTCCCAAATCACCACTAATTATGGTGTTGATCTCTATGGCAAACCCAAATTGGCAGAGCTGTTGCGGGCTTTGGGGGACGTAGATGTGCCGTGGATTCGTATGCATTATGCCTATCCCACGGGCCTTACCCAGGAAGTGCTTAACGCGATTCGAGATACACCCAATGTTTTACCTTACCTAGATTTACCTCTACAGCATTCTCACCCCGAGATTCTGCGGGCTATGAATCGTCCATGGCAAGGGCGTGTGAATGATGAAATCATTCAGCACTTAAAGACTGCTTTGCCTGGTGCGGTGCTGCGCACCACGTTCATCGTTGGTTTTCCCGGTGAAACAGATGCTCACTTTGAACATCTCAAAGCGTTCGTGCAGCGTCATGAGTTTGACCATGTCGGTGTATTTACCTTTTCTGCTGAAGAGGGGACTCCAGCAGCTACATTACCAAATCAAATTGATCCAGCAATTATGCATCAACGGCGGGAAGAGCTAATGCTGGCTCAACAAGAGATTTCTTTTAGGCGCAATCAAGCTCAGATTGGTCAAGTTGTGGATGTTTTAATCGAGCAAGAAAACCCAAGTCAAGGTGAATGCATTGGCCGTTCTGCTCGGTTTGCTCCTGATGTTGATGGCCTTGTGTATGTGCAAGGTTCGCCGCCTCTAGCTCAGATAGTACCTGTGCAAATTCACGGGGCTGATACCTATGACTTGTTCGGTACAGTCCTATCTGACGATGCCTCGGTTGCGGTCCAAGCGCCCGTAAGTGTTTCTCTTTGAAATTCCCGCCTGCACTCAATGACCTCAAAGGAGTCTAAATGACATTGTCTTTTGCTGACCTCGGGTTATCTGAACCCCAAGCGCAACATTTGGATGAACTTGGCTTTAAGGAGCCCACACCCATCCAGGCTCAAGCTATTCCACACATGCTTGCTGGGCATGATGTAGTGGGCCTAGCCCAAACAGGCACTGGCAAAACAGCTGCCTTTTCCTTGCCGATCTTGGAACAGGTCAACATTAACAAGCGTTCTGTGCAAGCATTGGTGCTCACTCCAACTCGTGAACTTGCTATGCAGGTTTGCCAGGCAGTGCAAGGTCTCAAATACAACTCTCAGCTACGGGTATTACCCGTCTATGGTGGGCAGTCTATCGAACGCCAGCTTAGTCAGCTTCGTCGTGGTGTTCACATGGTTGTTGGTACGCCAGGACGCGTGCTCGATTTGCTCAGCCGTGGAGCTCTAAGTTTTGAGCAACTGAGTTGGCTAGTGTTAGACGAGGCTGATGAAATGCTCAACATGGGCTTTATTCAGGATGTAGAAAACATCCTGAGTCATGCTCCAGCAGAGAGACAGACTGCCTTTTTCTCCGCTACTATGGAACCGGCAATTCGTGAGTTGGCGGCTAAGTTCTTGAAGTCGCCGGTGACGGTGACGGTTAAGTCTCAAAACACTGCACCTAAGCGCATTACTCAGCTCGCCTATGTAGTTCCCCCTGGTTGGAGTAAGCCACGGGCTCTGATGCCAATTTTAGAAATGGAAGATCCAGAGTCAGCGATTATTTTTGTGCGGACACGACGCACAGCAGCTGAACTGACTCGTCAATTACAGTTTGCAGGTCATAGTGTGGATGAATACCATGGTGACCTTAACCAGGCTCAGCGGGAGAGGCTGCTTCTACGCTTTAAGCAGGGCCAGGTACGTTGGGTAGTGGCTACTGACATTGCTGCTCGAGGTATTCATGTAGATAACCTGACCCATGTAATCAACTATGAGCTACCTGATAATCAAGACAGCTATGTTCATCGCATTGGCCGGACTGGGCGTGCTGGGCAAGAAGGGCGAGCTGTCTCCATTGTGCATCCTTTAGAGAAGTATCAGTTGCGGCAAATTGAGCGCCATCTGAAGCAGGAGCTAGCTTTTTGTAAGGTGCCAACTCGGGCAGAAATTGCTGCTCGCTCCCTGGAAAAACTACAGACTCAAGTTAAAGAGGCTGTTACCAGTGAGCGGCTGGCTTCCTTCTTACCCATTGTCTCGCAACTCACTGAAGATTACGATCCTCACACAGTGGCAGCAGCGGCCTTGCAAATGGCCTATGACCAGACTCGCCCTGTTTGGATGCGGGGTGATAAGGAACAATACCTAGCTGAAGAAGAACCTCGCCGTCATCGTCATCGTCGTCATCGTCGTCGTCGAATTGAGACGCCTGCATCGTAAAAAGACTTTACCAGATCAGTAAAAACTGGATAAAGTTATGCCCAATACATTGATGCCTCGCTTAAGATAGGCTTAAAGCCTGTTCTTGGTGGGGTGTCATACCATGTTGGTAATTCTGCTAGACAACCAGGTGATTCCGTCAGCATCTGTATGTGCCAGTTGCTTAATGGCAAATCAGAGCGGTCAACCTCGTTTTAATGATGGGACGCTGGGCTGTGCCAGACAATTGGAGTCTGCTACACCACTGCCTCAGTATCAATGTCAGATGGGCTTTCGGTTGGCCAACATTGAGTCATTTCAACAGTGTGAGCATTAGTATCAAGCTACGCTATGCTGAGAGCGAGGTTTGCAAAAATCACTTGAGCATATATGACTTGGCGTAGCACCACTGAAACTTCTGATAAGCTACTGGGAGCGTTACCTTATTTGCTCCCTCTATTTGATGCTGTAATTGTGGGCGGGGCACTGATGAAGCTTATAGCTAACTTTCCAGTGCTGGCACCTGTAGGCAATGTGCTGTTAATACTGATAACACCAGTTATTTTTGCCTATAGTCTGGTGCCGTTTGGATTTGGATCACTTGTGGTATTTTTTGCCCTGTTCTTTTTAGTGGTGCGCAATCAGAATATCAGCCACTTTATTCGCTTTAACACTCTTCAAGCGATTCTAATTGGATTTATTATTTCCATTGGCAATATCCTACTGAGCCTGATTGCCTTGCCAGGATTGGAACTAATTACGGACGCTTTCTACAATGTATTGTTATTTGGTGGTTTAGCAGCGGTTGGCTACTCCATTTTTCAGTCTCTGATGGGGCGTTACACAGAGATTCCTACTATCTCGGAAGCTGTGCATATCCAGCTTGGTAGGTTTTAGGCTGACTTTCAAGGTACTTCGACGTTCTCTACGTTGAATATTTGTTGCTTCCTGCTATTATAGGAGACCCTTGCTTGCCACTGAGATGTGTCAAGCCACTTAGCCCATAAGGAGCAACATGAACTATTTCTACGAAACTATGTATATTCTTCGGCCTGATATCAGCGATGAGGCCGTGGATAATACCATTGGTAAATACCAAGGCATGATTAAGGATAAGGGTGGTGAGGTATTAGAAACCCAGCACCGAGGTAAGCGTCGCCTAGCTTATGAAATCAATCGTTACCGTGAAGGGATCTATATTCAAATGAACTATCAAACCCCTGGGGATACTATTGCCCCTATGGAGCGCGATATGCGTTTGAGTGAGGATATCATTCGCTACTTAACGTTGGTGGTTGATGAGCCCCAAGAAGCTGAAGCTGATGAAGTTCCTCCTCAGGCTGCCCCTCTAGGTTCCTAAGCCAGTAATTGGTTCGATGGCCTCATGCTAAAAGCTAATTTCTTTAATAGGTCGCAGCTATGACAACAGGCTGCGGCCTATTAGTTTGCAGGAAATTGCAAACCTATAGAATAAAAGTCTTGCATTTTGCGAAATTGATGCTAAATTTGTGGGCACTTAGGTGTTGGCTTCAATGCTTTTGAAGTTAGTAAACATTTTTTGTTCTGTTATTAGGGTGTATTGGTGGGCTTTACTTTAACTAATATTGAAGTGTTTGGCTACCAACTTGTGCAATGTTTGCTGTTACACTTACGCTCAAATGATTTCGGTATGACTGCCAGTTTTCTCAAGACTAATCTGTGAGGAAATTTGTCATTGTGCTGGTCAATACTCTGAATCAATTGACGACAGTTTGAAAAGTTATCGTTACTACTGTAGGAGTGATCTCGTGCCCCAATTGACTAAGTTGAAAACGTCTGATTCCCAGGTAGAAATTGCTCGCTTGCAAGAAGAATTGCAAATGCGGGATCAGCTAGTCCAACAGCTATCCCAAGAATTGTTTCGCCTGGTAAAGGGGAATCAAGACTTTCTACCATCGACGGATGTTTCTGAGCGTCATCAGGCTGAGGTCAGGGCTCTACGAGAACAGCTGCAGGGTGTAGAAACTCAGGTAGCATTTTATCAAGAACAAATCGAGAGTCGAGATGAAGAGAATCATCAAATGCGGCAGACTGTTCAAGAACTAACTGACCGTACTCGTATGCTTGAGCAGGTCGTTCAAGAATTACCAAAAATCTATAAGCAAAAGTTTGCTGAGCGTATGCTGGAGGTAAAAAACCGAGTTGCCCGTATTCAGCAAGAAAACCGTCAACTGAATGCTGAATTGCAAAATGTTAGCTATCGGTTGGCTGTGAGAACTCGCCGTACTCAGCACTGTCTGGATTTACCTACATTCCCTCAATCGATGTTAGGGGCTACACCTATGGCCAGTTTTTCCGAAGCTTAAGGGTTTCCGTAATCAATACTTTAACTTAGTCATTAACCTTCCCGACTGGGAGGGTTTTTTATTTTTAGCCAGTGTTATGGGTATTACTTAGGATCTTTTTGGGTATTCATTTGTATAGAAATAGTTTCGCTAGAGGCTGTCTAGATGAAATTCAGTGGTTTGCATCACGTCAGCCCTCACACTTGTAAGAAAAATGAATAAAATAAACGAAAGATAAACTTGTATCTATGCACACTGTCCCATTGACGTTTGACTTCTTTTCCCTTGAAACGATCCAAACATTGGCTCAGGACTATGGCTATTGGGCCATTTTTTTTGGCATTATGCTCGAAAATATGGGACTACCTTTGCCGGGTGAAACAGTCACATTGGTAGGTGGATTTTTAGCGGGGAGTGAAGAGTTAGTCTATCGTTGGGTTTTATCGAGCGCGATCGCAGGTGCTGTTATTGGTGACAGCATGGGGTATTGGATTGGGTTTTACGGCGGTTGGCCATTGCTTTTAAAGTTGGGTACTTTCTTTCGTATTGATGAAGCTGCCCTCGCTAACATTCGTGAGCAGTTTAGTCAAAATGCTGACAAAGCTGTGATTTTTGGCCGATTTGTAGCGTTGTTGCGTATTTTTGCAGGGCCTTTAGCAGGTATCGCTCGGATGCCTTACTGGAAATTTTTGTTGTGTAATTTGTTGGGAGCTAGCCTGTGGGGAACAGCGATGGTTAGCTTGGCCTTTTTTGTAGGCCGTTTGATTCCGTTGGCTACCTTGGTGGGTTGGGTCACGCAATTTACAGTGGCAGCCCTGGTTCTGGTGACTATTTGGATTACGGTTTTATGGTGGCTAGAACGCCGTCAACATACGCCAGCCCCTGACTGATGATCCGCTAACTTACCTAGCTACCTATAGTTTCTAGCCTTCCGTTTTAGGTGCATGCGCCGATGTTGCTTGAGTGTACCAGTGAAATAATTGGCACAGGCAACAGATGAGGTTTAGTCATGAGCGGCGTCGAAGTTATTATTTTTGGGGCAGGGCCAGCGGTTGGGTTAGTCATTTCTTTTCTCGCTTGGCTGTTTGAAGGCTATGACACAGCCAATAGCGAGAATCGTCAAGTTTATAACCATGACTGGATTTAATGCCTCAATTGATTTTGGTGACGGGGCCTGCCCGCTCTGGTAAAAGTGAATGGGCTGAGCATTGGGCTGAACAAACCCATAAGCACGTTATCTATGTGGCTACATCGACCGTGTCAGCCGATGATGTTGAGTGGCAACATCGTATCGAGCAACACCGAGTTCGTCGTCCTGAGAGCTGGCAGACGTTAGAAACTCCGAAAAATTTGGCGAATGCTATCCAAACTGCTGAGGCTAATAGTTGTTTGTTAGTTGACTCTCTAGGGACTTGGTTAGCTAATTGTCTGGATGAAGATGATAGCTGCTGGCAAATGTCTGTCAATGAGATGTTAACAGCTTTGGACCTGGCTGTTTGTGATGTGATTTTAGTCGCGGAAGAAACAGGTTGGGGGATTGTGCCTGCCTATCCCTTGGGCCGTATATTTCGTGATCGTTTGGGATATTTGGTGCGTCGGATTGGTGCGATCGCAACCGAGTTTTATCTAGTGACAGGGGGGTATGCCCTTGATCTCAAACGTATAGGCACACCGTTACCACATAAACACTGAGGTAAGAACCTTGGGAGAACCCAATTATGTGGACACATCACAGACCTTGAAAATAGATTAATGTCTCAAGACTTATAAAAATCAGGCGTTAGGATAAAGCTGTGACAGTCACCGTGCTGTAACAAAAGGTTATTTCACAGTGCGAGGTGGTCTATGGCGTCTCCTAACGAAGTAAAAATCTACCTGGCCTATTGGTTTCAGCTTGGCAAGTCTGTTCATATCAACAATGGGCGGATTACTCAGCGTCCTGGTCCTGTATTAGAAGGCAATCAGTTTAGCCGTGCTTTTCAAGATTGTTGGCAAGCGATTATGGCTGTAGGTGGACGGGATTGTTATCTAGATGGCTCCCAAGAAACCATTGAGCAGTTGTTGTCGCCCGAGTGGGAAATCACTGACTGTGCTCGCTGTAATATCCCGACGGCTATGCCGACCGTGATGCCTGTTGCTCAACTCTGCCCCTGTGGTGATATTGATACTTGGCCCAATGATGAGTTGCCGGCTCCCCATATGCCGATTAACAACAATAAGCACTTTGGCAAGCTCAAAATGCGATTAGACGAAGACAACCTCAAAATACGGTTAGACGAAGATAAGCTCAAAATGCGGTTAGACGAACATCCCCGTGGTGATCATCAACTGAAACATGAAGTTCATGATCAAAAGACTATTGTCAACAATCGTGTTCGTGAGAGTTAAGGCAATACGGACAAAACGAACCGTCAAGGGTCGGTCTTGATGGGTTTTGTGTGCTCAAGCTACTGCCCGCTCCACATCATGGACATAGAAATCGTGGGCCATAAATGTATTCGGGAAAATTGCCTTGGCTTCTAAGAGTAAGTCTTTGAGCTGAATTGTGTTGCCTGGGGCGTAGCGGGGACTAAAGTGGGTGAGAATTAGCTGCTGTACTTGGGCGGCTAGGGCTACTTGGGCTGCCATCGTGGATGTGGAATGAAGACGCTGGTAGGCGAGTTCAGCATCTTGATGAGCAAAAGTGGATTCGTGGATGAGTACATTGGCGTGCTCTGATAGTTCGATGGCGCGATCGCAAAAAATTGTGTCGGTACAGTACACCATTTTTCTGCCCTGAATGGTCTCACCGCATAGGTCAGAGCCGTTAATCATTCGACCGTCTGCTAAGGTAACCGCCTCACCGCGTTTGAGACGGCCATAAATTGGTCCAGGGGGTATGCCCAAGGCGGCTGCGCGCTTCACATCAAAATGACCGGTTCGATCTTTTTCTACGATCCGATAGCCAAAAGCAGGTACTCGATGCTCTAAACGTTGGCAGTAAACCGCAAATTCTCCATCGTCCAATACCTTACCCGGTTCCACCGTATGCACTTTGATGGGATAAGAAAAATGAGTTTGCGAGTAGCGGCGACAGGCTTGCAAATACTCGTTTAACTTAGGCGGGCCATAGATATCAATGCGCGATACATTACCGGCTAAACCACAGCTAGCCAGCAGTCCCATTAGACCAAAAATGTGGTCCCCATGCATATGGGTGACGAAAATGCGCCGAATCTGGCTGGACTTTAGATCGCTTCTCAGAAACTGATGTTGGGTTCCTTCTCCACAATCAAACAGCCATACTTCAGCGCGTTGAGGTAGGCGTAGCGCAACGCTTGACACATTGCGTGCCCTAGTGGGGACACCGGAACTAGTACCAAGAAACGTAATTTGCAAGGGAATATATAAAGGAATGGGACAAAAGATATGAGCTAGCGAACTTTCCTCATTATCCTTGACAAGGGTTGGGTTTGCGGGCGTCCTTGCCGTGGCAGTTGCTGCTGTGTTGAGACATATGGGATTGGTAGCTTCAATTACCCAGGTAATTTTCTATCTTTAGCTATGGGTTTTATAAATAGTTAAGCCATTAAGTTTAGGATTTGTCAGCTGGCTGAGATGCCATAGGAAGAGTTTTCAGGGCTCGTATGTCAAGATTTCCTGACTTTTCTAGTTTTTGCACTAACTTGATTTGATGGGTGGACTCATTTGCTGTCAATCTTTGGGTAGTTTTACCGAGTAACGGCTACACAAACTTATTGCAATTTAGTAAAGATTCATCACAGAAAAAATTGTACTGATTGTTACAATGTCGTACGGAGATTGATTAGTGAGTGCACAATGCATTTTCAGCCACCTCCAACTGAGAGATAAACGCAAAGTCAAAAGACTTTTTTGAATCGGTTCTGATCTAGAGCCGATTTTTCTTTTGACGAATTATTATGAACTATTCTTAGTTTGACTTTTGATAAAAAACTCCTGTTGAACCCGTTAACTGTTAGGTTGGGGACTTTGGACTAAGGCCTGCTGTAGATATTTGATGAAGTAGTCGGTAGCGTGGTTAATCAAAGCAGGACGAATACGCTGCCGATAAGCGCGATTGAAGATGCTGCCTTTGATGGCATCGCGTTTGATCAGTAGATAGGCGCGAATCCGTTCGTAAATACGTGTGCGTATTTGTTCGCCGTTGACAATAACCCCATTGGCCGAAATTTTGGCTCCAAACATGTCCACTAGGTAACGCTTGACTGTGCCAGAGTAGTTGAGCCAATTGGCCTCTAAGATGGCAGCTTTAACCGAGAGGCTAGGGTTTTCATACAGCAGTCGCCCAACAGCGAAGGCAACCAAGTCAGATGCATAGTCCTGTTCAGAAGCAAATTTCCCCAACAGTTCACTTAAGGTTTCTGGTTGATAGGTGGTGAGGCCATATTTATCGAGGTATACCTCGATGGGTTGTGCCGTATCCCCAATGGCTGCCGTGTATTCGCGGCTGTCGTAACCACGGCCGGTCATTACTTTCGACGTGATCCAAAGAAATCCGTCGCTGAGGGTAGATGTGATATTTCCTCCCCAGGTCTGATCTGATAAGGCTGCCATAAAATGGGCAAAATCAATGCTCTGACCCATGATCTCAACGGATTGGTCATCCAGCTCGCCTTTAACAAAGTCTGGGTTGCTACCTGCGACAAGCTCCCAAAATGTATTGGCATAGGATGCTCGGGTATAGGCCCGTAAAGACCGCACTATTTGCAGTGAAGTCGCTTTGGGCCGCTGCTGTTGGTATTCATCGATAAACTGCAGCATTTTCTCCAAATTTGCGGCCATTGGTTTACTCTGCGAAGTTCATTATGAATGCTAGGGTAGCGTTAAATGATGGAGGCGTTGCTATGTGGGTGGTCTATCCTTTGCTTATTCCCAGGTTTGCAACATATCAGCCCACTTATTGAGCAGTTCACTAATTTGCGCTCGACGGGCTTCAAACGTAGCGGCTACCCAGATTAGGGCGATGCCAAGCAGGATGCCAATGGCCCAAAGCATACGACCGTCTGTGCTAATAAACAGTGCGATCGCACGTAAGATTTGTAGGCCAAAGGTGAGGGTGCCCACATATAGATAGGCACGTACTCGGGTGAATAAACCAAGGCCGATAAAGCCAAAACTAATCAATAGGCTCAGGCTAATAAAGAGAGCTGAAGTGGTTTCAGCTTGAAAAATTGCGGTTAGCCCTATTAATAATGTGGCCAAACTCCGTAGGCGATGGCGTTCTTCGCGAGCGGAAACCAGTTGCCAACGGGGGTCGACTTCTAGAATGTATAGCACCGATGTTCCAATCATGGTGCCTAGCCAAAGGGGTGTGAGCCATGCTTGGTCGAAAAGATAGCGGAGTAAGGCCCAGTTCAGTAGCCCCAGACTTAAATAGCTGAGGCGTATGGCCCGCAGTTGTTTAGCCATCACTGCATAAAAGGCTCCTATCAGCAGCAGGCTTTGGGTTGTGATGGTCGTGATGCTTAGAAGCGTAGCTAAAACCGGCCAAACAAGGGCTGTTCGCTGCCATGGCCGCATCGGCCACCCCCAGCGCTGCCAGGGGAGGCGATGGGCTATCAAGCTGAAAAGACAAGCGAATAACGCACCCCAGCCGCGCAATAAAGTCAGGTGTGATAGGAGATGGTCTACGCCATAGGAGACAGCGATAGTGGCAATCACCAGACCGCTCCAGGTCCATTGTCTGTAGCTGTGATGATCGCCATTGAGCTGAACAATTTGCCCACTTTTGGCATTAGTGGCATCGGCCGGAAACCAGCGATGGTTACCCTTTAACAACGCGTAGATAGTCAGGAGGCAGGAGGTACTCAACCAAAGCCAGACGCCTAACTGACTGTGCCCGCTGATCATGGCCAGAGCTGCTAGCGTAACGGACAACAGCCAATGGAGTAAGGAGACTGTGGCAATTTCAGGTGTTGTTAGTTTGCTGTAGCGCTGAATCCAGCGATCGCCTAGTAGGTATAGAGTTGCGATCGCACTGCCCACTAAAGCCAACAGCGTTAACCCATCTCCTGGTTCTCCACCACTGGCCTGTAGCATTTGATAGACAACTAGCTCATAGGTGCCTAAAGAAAGCAGCCCAAGACCGCCATAGCCTAAAGGTCGTAGATCTGTCTGCCGTCTGCCAATGGCGAGAACCACAATGCCAACAACGAATGAATAGACGCCTGTTATTGCTGTGAAGTTCAGATGGCTAAGGACTAGCCCTAAAGCACCGTAGGCCAGGGGAATGTAGTGCCAGCTCGATGGGTAATTGCGCTGATGTTTCGCGACATAGATACTCCCCAGCGTCTGGGTGCCTAGCCCTAATGCCACCATGGCTGTTGCCAGCATCTGGGGATTCATCTCCTGATGCCATAGGGTTAGACCCATGGCTACGAGGAGACCCACGCCATGGGAGGCTTCCCAGTAGTCCAGATTGCTCAGCCGCCGCTCAGTGAAAAACCTGGCCAATAGGAGGACCATGGCTGCTGCACCATATTGCAGCAATGTGGCGACATCCGGTGATATTGCTTGGGCCTCAGCAAATGGATAATTTAGACGGTAGGTCAGTACCATCATTAGGCTGTAGGTCAGCACCATGATCAGTGTGAGGCCAAGACTTAGGGCAACTGCTAATGCTCGACTCCAGCCATAACTGGCGTTGCCATAGGTCCGTAGCAAAGGTTGGGCCTGGCGCTTGAGCTGTCGAGACAGAATGCTAAGGCCTCCAGAAAACAGAGCGATCACTAAAAATAGTGAGGCAACATTCTCGGGCCATACTTTTGGCATCAGCCACAGCCAGATGGCAGCTGCGTGCCCGCCACCCAGGGCAAAGCCGATGGTTATGACTGGTAGAAATGTCTGCGTAGGCCAGCGCTGACTATGGAGATACAGCAGTCCAGCCCCGGTTAACAAGGCAACGGTTGCCATGGGCCAGGAGCTAATGAGTAATATCTGGCTGCCTAAAGCAAGGACCGTCAGCGCTGTGGTGACCAGCTGTGGTTGGGCCACGAGCTGGCGTCGGTATGCCAACCACGTTAATAGCCCCGGCACCACTAACCAGCTCAAGTTAATCCAGCTGCCCCAGTTGTCTAGCAAAAGGCTATAGGCAATGATGCTTAGACCTATGCCCAAATACCAGGACGACTGTCGCCATTGGGGATAACGGTGGCTAGCAACACTGGCGATCCATTCTACCGTCATCAGGCTTAAGAAAACTAAAGCGCCCTGCCACTGGTTCCAATAGCCAAACCAACCGCTGATCACATAGAGACCACTAATCACGGTCGCCAGTGCTGAAATGTGTGTGCCATAAATCAACCAATTGGCTGCAGGGCGTCGCAGGCGAGTAATGGCACCTAACGTGAGTGTTTGCCCGAGCAAACTCATCATCATCAAAAATGATTGAGCTTGGGGGACTATTAACAGGACTAACAGTGGGCTGAGTCCCATGGCTAGGTTTTCAGTCAGTTGAGCCCAAGCAGTGTGTTCTTTTTGCCGAAATCTTTTGGCTCCCGCCACCATTAGGCCAACATAGCCATAAAGCCATATGCCTGAAAACTCGATCGTGCTGACGGGTTCCTGGCTAAAGCTGCCAACTGCCAAAAGTATTGTCTGACGCAGGGGACCAGGCAAGATTAACCAAACCAAACCACAGGCCTGTAACCCCACTAGCCAAAGTCTCGAGAGGGTACGTAGCTGGTCTCGTTCTTGGGTGTGTTGTCCCAGTTGTTCTAGTAATAGCCAGATGGCTAGTCCACTGATACCCAGGGCCTGTAGTGGATATGGCATGACAGAAACGAACCAGCCCAGTAGCATTAATCCGGCTCCTAACTGGGGCCACAGGGGATATCGTTGATAAAGCCTGCGCAGTACCCAGCCGCAGATGCCCATGGCCAGACCCAACTGGGCTATGGGTATTTGGGCAATCCATACGCTGCGTGCTAGAAGAATGAGGAGTGCGATCGCAACCAAAATTCCCTGGGGTTGAGATACTGACTCACTGTCTTCATCTGTCTCCTCCGCCATAATCTTTGGAATTCCCCAGACCAGGCTGATTGCACTGCTCCAGGTGCCCACATAGGTGGCGATCAGAGGCCAGGTCGCGAATCCCCATCCCCAATGCAACCAACTTAGGCCCAATACGGTTAACCCGATCATTCTTTGTGGGGCTAACACCAGGGTTAATATACTCAAGCCAATACTCGCTACAATGGCCAGCCCTGCTGTCGTATTGATTAACCCTGAGGTGTCTATCATCCACATATTTAGGGGAATCAGGAGCAGTGTTGTCGCCTTAAGCATTTGGGCCGTCGTCTGTAGCTTGGCCTGACCAGCTGCCCAGTGACTAGCCCCCCCAAAGGCCAGGGTATACACCAACAAAATGCTGTATTGGCCGACGATGGAAAAGGACTGCCATTGGCTGGCTGCCAACACCCCAGACGACACCACCACCAAAAATACGCCCAAAAATAGCAGCCATAGCACGCTGACCTCTGCCAAAAATGACTGCACTAGATGGGACTTGAAGCGTGAAAAGAATGGCTGACCTGTGGCCGTCGGGACCTCAGTCAGAGTTTCAGGAGGGGCTGTCTTTGATCGCCTTACCTCAGTATTTACCTCGACAGATTCCTGCTGCACTGCCGTAGGTGCTTTATAGGCAATGGGTAAAGGACTGCATAACTTGCGGCCAAGACTGATGACCTGTCCTTCCGATAACAATCCCAGCTCTATCCAGCGATCTAATTCCTGTAAAAGATGGACGTTAGCCGCTTCATTTTCTAAATCAATCGGGATTTTCAGCCACATACCACGCTCCACAGGTCAGATGCTAATAGCGCTACACATATTGATTGTGGCCAGTTCATTTATCAACGCCCATGAGTGTTACGAAGTGTATGTGGTGTGTGACCAAACCTATGTACTGAGACGCACTGCATCGAAGTGAACCGAAGTTGGCTGAAGACAGGTTCTTCAGACCCATTAGCTATGGTGTGTTTCCCACTGCCCAAATCGCTAATTGTTAAGTAAGTTAACGTTCTGCTTGTTTGTGCTTAACAAAACTGTTGCATTCACCATGTTTGGTTAGCTTCTATGAGAGTATTGGGCTCAGATGCAGCTAGTTCCTGTTGAAGGGGCTAGTGGGTCATGTCGTTGTGGCTACCTCTCTAAAAATGGTGGCTGCGAAGGATTGTTATCCTTGGCGATTTGGCTGGCGTTATAAATTCGAATTTCCCGTCTTACGACTGTCCATTACATAGGAAGACGTTCTTATGGCAACTAGTTTTGCAAGCGCAACTGGAGCTCCTGAAGTGGGTGACGTTGCGACTCCGATTAACTCCTCTGCGGTTGCACGTACTTACATTAATAATCTGCCTGCTTATCGTTTAGGTTTGTCTCCATTTAGCCGCGGTCTTGAAGTGGGTATTGCCCATGGCTACTGGTTTTATGGTCCTTTTGCTTTATTAGGCCCCCTACGGAATACAGACTACAGTTCTGTTGCTGGTGCTCTTTCTGCCGTTAGCTTTGTCTTTATTTTGACTGTGGCAATTGCTATCTACAGTGCAACTTCCCCGGCTGGGCCTGAAGGTACATTGACAACTCCTACTCCTCCTGAGTCCTATTCAACTCGTGAAGGATGGAGCAACTTTGCCAGCGGTTTCTTTATCGGTGGCTGCGGTGGAGCTGTGTTTGCATTTTTGTTAACCCAGAGTCCTCATCTTCTGCCTCTACAGGCAATTTTTGGTGGCATGTAGAGCTAGCGGTTGCTAGAGAATTCGGCAAATTATTTCCGATGCGCAGCGCCTCCTCTCTGGGGGCGTTGGTGCTTTAAAGAGCTTTTTGATGTTGGTCCATGGATTTATTTGAACAACATCGACAAATATTATTAGATAAGGAGGCTCCCCTAGCTGCCCGAATGCGTCCTCGCAATTTGGATGAATACGTGGGGCAGGATGCCATTGTGGGGCCAGGTCGTCTGCTGCGTCGGGCCATCCAGGCAGATCAGCTGTCGTCGCTGTTGTTTTATGGCCCACCGGGGACAGGCAAGACGACCCTGGCTCAGGTGATTGCCAATACCACCAAAGCCCACTTCATTGCCATTAATGCCGTGTTGGCTGGGGTGAAAGATATTCGGAGTGCGATCTCAACTGCCCAAGACCTTCGCGGCCAGCACGGCCAGCGCACCATCCTCTTTGTCGACGAAGTTCACCGATTCAACAAATCCCAGCAAGACGCCCTCTTACCCTGGGTAGAAAACGGCACCGTTATTCTAATTGGGGCGACTACTGAGAACCCCTACTTTGAGGTGAATAAAGCCTTAGTCAGCCGGTCGCGGGTATTTCAGCTAAAGTCTCTAGAACCCGATGATTTACGGCAGATTGTTCACCAAACGCTGACTGATAAAGAACGGGGCTATGGCGATCTCACCATCCAAATCGACGAAGATGCCTTAGACCACCTGGTTAATGTCGCCAATGGCGATGCCCGTGCCCTGCTCAATGCCCTAGAACTAGCGGTAGAAACTACGCCTGATGTAAGCATTTCTTTAGCTGTTGCCGAAGAATCAATTCAGCGACGAGCCGTCCTCTATGACAAAGAGGGGGATGCCCACTTCGATACGATTAGCGCCTTTATCAAAAGCATGCGCGGCTCTGACCCGGATGCCACCCTCTATTGGTTGGCGCGCATGGTTTATGCCGGTGAAGATCCCCGCTACATTTTTCGTCGTATGGTGATTTTTGCGGGAGAAGATATAGGTCTGGCAGATCCCAATGCCATGGTGGTGGCCAATAGCTGTGCCCAAGCGTTTGACCGAGTGGGTATGCCAGAAGGGCGCTATCCCTTGGCTCAAGCGGCGCTTTATCTAGCCACCTGTCCCAAGTCCAACAGTGTCATGGGCTTTTTTGCTGCCTTAGCCACGGTGGAAAAGGAACGGGAAGCCGATGTGCCCAATCCCTTGCGAGATGCAAATCGGGATAAGCAAGAATTTGGCCATGGTCAGGGATATCTGTATCCCCATGCCTATCGCGATCATTGGGTGGAGCAGCAATATTTACCCACAGGTTTGCAGGGTAAGGTGTTTTTCCAGCCATCGAATCAGGGCTATGAAGACACGATTCGTCTAGAGGTTGCCCGTAAGCGAGAGGCTCAACTGGCAGCGGTGATGGAGGCGGATTTGCCTGAGGTGCTGACGTTTGGGCCAACGGATCAGGGGCAAGAGCAATGGCTGCAGCGGACCTTGGGGAATTCGGGGGAACAGTTGAGGGCGGTGTGCGATCGCATCTACGCCACACTAAAGCCTCAACGCCATCACGTTCTGCTGGACCTCAATGCCGGTCTTTTAACCTGGGAGGCTCTACGCCAGGTGCCCGAAGGTGGAGTGTATGCCTGTACCTCTACTCCTGAAACCTATGCTGCTTTGAGCGAACAAGCTGAGGCACTGACAGCGTTAGCTCGACCTACATTTCTATCGACACCGCTGCATACATTAGCTAAAACCCTAACGACTCAAGCATCAGATATTTTGTTTGATGGCATTGTGGGGCGTAATGCCTTGAAATCCTTGCCCAATCAACAGCAAGTGCTCAATCAATTGGTTGATTACCTTGCTCCTAACGGGTGTATGGTGCTGGCTGAAACGATTCCCTTCCGTACGTTACGGCTGTATACCCTACTGACTAATCAGAGCATATCGCCTAAATTATTCCAAAGGCTACAACAGGCTGAAGACGATCTCTACACTAGTGATTCTCAGCAATATTGGGATATAGATGCGGTGACTACATGGTTTGAGAACACGCCGCTGATGCCGACTGTTGAGCTAATAAAACTCCAAACTGAGTTACCCATTACTTCTCAAATAAAAGCTCGATGGTTTAATCCTGAGTCCCATTATATGACCCATTTAGCTAAGGCTTTGAGCGAACAGAACTTAGAGATCGTGAGACAGGCATTTACAAGACAGCTGCAATCTCAGGCTTCGATTTCTTGGCAGATCAATATTGCCCTAATCAAAGCTACAAAAAAGAGTCAATAATATAGTGATGTTTTCTCCCTGACTGTGATCTCAAAATCTCATCAACGATTCTAGTCTTCAAACGAGTCCACAATTAAGCTTTCGAGAGCTGTTTGGAGATCCTTGGTCAATGCTGACACTGCCTTACGGCGGCTTTGTTTGTAATCATCCCAGCGCTCACTGACACAAATGGGTTCTCCAACTATTACCCGAGCTTCTCGCTTACCTAAAGAAGGCCTCGGAAAGGGTGTTTTCCCCTGGAGTCGAGTGACCATATCAGTCATCAATAAAACAGTTTCGGCAAATCGATCTGCTGTGGGTTTTTCTAAGACATAGCGGCCTGTTACTGCCACAAAACTTTCCACAAGACGCATATGCCACATACGTAAGTCAGCCTCTTCCGCAACCCGATCGGCTAGTCCTCGTTCCACTGAAGACAACGCCGCTTCATTACGTAAGTCTTCGCGAAAAATACGTTCCCAGCCAGCTTGTTCCAAACGGCGACAACGATCAATCACAGAGCCTTTGGGCCGCAAATTAAAATACTTTTCTGCTACTGCTAACGCACCATTGAGCAAGTGTTCTAACCGTAAAGCTAGCTGTGCATTAGCATCTTTTGCTTCTGGAGTATCGAGTTGTTCTAGGCCATAGATTTGGTAATAGTAGCTCTCCATCAAGCTGAGTAAATGTTCAGCTAAGCGATAGAGACGGCCATAGAGATTGGTAATTTGAGCTGTGGGTAGTTCCACAGGGGGGACAAATTTTTCATCAGTACTCGATAAGCCACTGTAAAGTTCTAATTGGCTTAACAGCTGGTCAATAGCATCCCACGGCGGATTGATGTATCGATACTGAATTCCCAATGGCACGATATAAACCGATTCAGACCGCTGGGATTTTGCCAGATCCTCTACACACCAAAAAGCCAGTTGGGGTACCCCCGGTTCTAAAGGGCTCACAATTTCGTTATGGCCGTTATTGCCCCCTTCTGGCGCGGCTGCTAAGGGAAATTGCCCATTTACCAAAAGCTTCCGTGCGGCTTTTAGGGCAACTAAATCTAACTTACCGCGTTGAATTGACACCCCCCCCAAGTGAGAACACAGCCAGCCAACCCACTTCCCTGCCCATAGGGGAATGCCCCGGTCATAGATAAAGTGGCTGTGCACAGGCTGTAGTTTTTTGCCCATGTGGGCCGCCGATTGTGGCACTGCTTGCCACAGCAAATGTGCCATGCCATAGGCATCTTCAGGAGCAGGATGCCGGAAGGCCAGAATCAACCTGCTATGCCCTGCCTGAAATTCTGCGTAGTGCTTGGCGAGAACCTCGGCATTATTGACCTTGATGTTTACGAGATCAGTTTGCCAACGCATCCAGCCTGGCAAGGCTACCCGCACAAAACGTCGCACCCATGGATTAAAGCGTTCGGGAATAAAATCTAGAGGGGGTTGAGCACGGATGATGGCACTGATCACAGCAGGAACTCTCCAGAAAACAGCAGGGAAAATAAAGCTGCTTAATAATTACTTATAGCGGTTCCCACTCAAATGGGGTACACCAGAATCATTGGCTGATAAGCTTTTTAGCTTTCAGTATGCACCTCACCGGATAGAGAAACGCTATAATAGGTACAGTTAATTTAAGCTGTGTCATGACGATACTAAGGGGATGTGATGGTTTCTACACTGTCTATTTTCAAGACGCTGAAACCCCTATGAGTACAGCTTTACGGATTCAGGACTGCATATACCAATCTTGGGGGATTTTAATATTTACTTGTGGCTTTTAAAGCTTCCATAAAACGGTATCCGCCGAATTACTTATTTTGAAAGCACAGGCTTTAATAAACAAAAGATATAAAGAAGGCAATACCTTTGATAGGTTCATATCCTATACATAGAATTGCTGAGCACCTGTAGAGAAAGTTCTAAAACTATACTTAAGTATATTTAGGGCTTTATGGATGTCCCACCACCGTTGTAGCTAGAGCTTTTTAGAGATTTTCTCAATCTTAGACAACGAGGGTATTGCTACAGGTGAGCAGCAATTTTTCATTAGCTGACTTTAAAATCTATTTTTCTACCTCATTAATGATTTCTCAATTCTTTGGGAAATTCATATGTGAATCTACTGAATTAGGGTGACAATCGACCGCACTTATAGCCTCTTGCTGTTAAGTTGTTTAGTCATTGTCCATGTCCACGCTTAGAGCTTTCCTCTCCGATAACCAGGCAGTTAAAAAAACAGCTGGTGATCTTATCAGCAAAAATGTTTTATCACTTCCTTGGGATGCGCTGTTTAATAATGTTAAAAATGACTTTGAAACGGCTAATGTAATTGCCGACTCTATCTTGACAGTTAAAGAACGCTGTCAAAATACACCTTTTTACGTTCAGGCGATCATCGCCAATTCTTCTGTATTTTTAGTCTCTAATACGGGCAGTTCTGAAACTTTAAATCTCACCCATGTGGGTGCATGTTGGCTATTAGGAAAATCCGTAACCTGCGCATTGCCAGTCGGCAATGCAACTGTTGCTCCGTGTCATGCAGTGATTCGTCATACCCCTGAGTCTGGTTTTTTCATTGCTGATGTTGGTAGTCAATCAGGGACCCGTTTAAATTGTCGTCGTCTTGTTCCTCAAAAACGTCAGGCGCTTAGGGATGGCGACATGATTGAGTTGGGAGACCTGGTAGTGGAATTCTTTGTCGATAATTTTGATTGCATAGAAGATCCGCTAGATGGCCACGAAATCACCTACACAGGGTTTGAGGTAACCTACACTGGTATGGAAACATATCCAGGAAACTGATATGGAGCAAAACTAAAAGGTGTAGCCATGACTATGTGCGCTGATATTGGCCACCGGGTAATTGGACGATAACACCAGCGAGTTCTAACTGTAGTAAGCCACCCAGCAGGGCACTTGTGTCTAGCTGGGTGGTTTCTACTAGGTTATCCAGGCTGACCGGTTCCTCAGGAATCATCTGCAAAATATACTGTAGGTTTTCATCCAGTGTTACCTCCGGTGCAGACTTTGCCGGTTCAGGTTCTGATGTATCTGGCTGAGTGTTTATAAAACGACCGTTCTCATCGCGACCCTGGTTGTTACGGTCTCTATTTTGATGGGCCATATCTGAATTGGGAACGCCAATATTGAGCAGATCTTTGATCAGCTGGTCTTCACCCATGATGATGGCTGCTCCAGTATTGATGAGGACCAAGCAACCTCGACAGGTGGGATTATCTAGGCCGTCAGGTAATGCGTAGACATGACGACCATAGTCATTGGCTAAATAAGCTGTAATCAGTGCACCTGAGCGTTCTGGGGCTTCGGTAACCAAGGTGGCATGACTAAGGCCAGCAATGATGCGATTGCGTCGAGGAAAGTGACTACGATCAGGCGGTGTACCGTTGGGGTATTCGCTCACGATCAAGCCGGTTTCTAAGATGCGTTGGTACATTTGAGCATTGCTACGGGGATAGATGACATCTACACCAGTGCCAAGTACGGCTATGGTTTGGCCGTCGTTATTTAGGCAGCTTTGATGGGCATGGGTGTCAATGCCAGTGGCCATGCCAGAAACAATGGTGATTTGCCGTTGACTCAAGCGACGACTTAATCGCTGGGTCCAACGACGTCCGTAGGGGCTGGGGTGGCGAGTTCCGACAATGCTTACGGTGATAGGATTTGTGCAAGCATTAGGCCTGAGAGGACCGCGATAGTAAAGCACGGGAGGTGGGTCTGGAATTTCCCACAGTAGACTGGGATAGTCAGAGTCAGCTGGTGTCCAAAAGTCGGGGTACTGTGATTCGTGCTTTTCTAATAGTTCTTGGGGGTTGAGATGCGATCGCATCTCCCTAATCCGATCCGCTGTGATCAAACCAATGCCTGCCACAGCAAGCAGTTCAGCTGGGTCAGCCTGCCAGGCTAGTTCCAGTGACCCAAACTGCTCATGCAGCCGCTTTATCAACACTGGCCCGACGTCCTTAACCCGCGACCAAGCCAGCCAATATGCTCGTTCCAACCTAGCGTCCCCGTTGTTTCAACGGTTCTAGGATGCCCATGAATAACCCTAATATAGGGGCAATGTAGAGGCGTTCCATGGAACGCCCTTACCTTTACGGGCAATGTCCCTAGGTGTTTGCCTGACGCTTCTGTTTGAGGTGCTCAAAGACGCTTTTGTCGCCTATGTCAGGGGGGATTGGCTGCATTAGTTTACGTAGGGCAAAGATGATAAACAACACTGCCCAAGCGATCAGTAACCCTTGGCCTATATGACTGGGCATAGCCTGCGCCATGTGGGTCAATAGCAAGCTAGGAACTATGGGCACCAATAGTTTTGTTTCAAGTCGATTAAAACAAAAGGCCTCTTTGACAAAGATGCCGGTCATGGCTGCAAAGGTAAACCCTATGCCCAAAATCGACAAAGGCTGTTCATACGCTGTCAGGGCTAATGGTCCCGGTACACTTACGGCAATGCCCAGGCTGGCTAAGCCTCCTGCTAACCACAACCCCTGTAATGCCTGATGTAGCGGTTTTAGATAAATATGAATGAACCAAAGACTCATGCCCAGACCTAACCACATGGTTAAGTAACATCCAGAAATGGTCCAAAGCAGCCCGGTGCTACCATTGCCTAGGCGCAGCAACATAACCCCCAAGGCAAAACTGAAAGCGGCTATGGCTAAACCACAGCGGTAAATCACGACCTCGCGTCGATCGTCCGCAGTGATGACAAATGGGCCAAATTGACCCTCATAGGTTTCTAGACTCGTGTCTGACGGTGCAGTTACCATAACTACCTCCTGATATGGATTTAATCCATGTGAGTGCTATCTCTCATCAAGGTGTGAAGGAGAGCGGTAACTCAATCGTAAAACACGTCTGATCATCTTCACTCCTAACTGTAATAACTCCGTTAATGTGTTCCACCAGCTTTTGGACTAATGCTAGGCCCAATCCGGTTCCTCCCTGTTTCCAGGGGTCGGCGCTAGGCACCCGATAAAACTTGTCAAAAATACGTGGCAGTGCATCCTGGGGAATTTCCACCCCTGTATTTACGAGGGCAAGTTTTAAGATGTCGTCCTTCATCTGCACCACGGAAAGTGTGATTTCACCTCCGGGAGGGGTATATTTGCACGCGTTGTTTAGAAGTTCGGCCCAAATGCGATCGAGGCTCGACAAGTCCGACTTCAATAGGGGAATATTTTTCGCAATGGTCACTTGCAGCTGTTGTTGACGACTGGCAGCACGTTCTTGAAAACTACTAACCAAAGCAGGGAGCCATTCGTTGATTTGGATCGTTTGTAGTGCTAAATCGTGGTTGCCCACGTCCAAACGCTGTAGATCTAGTAAATCGTTGATCAAACTAATTTCCCGTTCACACTCTTCTTTGAGAATGCGATAGTAGCGGGCAATGCGACCTTGCTTTGCATCGGGGTTGGTCAGTTCATGTTCCAACCCTAGTTCTTGGGTGAGGGTGACTCCGAGCAGCTGTAGAGCCACACGCATACTGGTGACGGGTGTGCGCAGCTCGTGGGAAACGGTGCTGAGAAAGTCATCCTTGAGGTTATTGACTTGCTCTAGTTCACGTACCTGGGATTGGGATTCTTGATAAAGCCGTGCCTGGCGAATGGCAATGGCACATTGGTTAGCCACCTGTTGCACGAGGCGAATTTCATATTCGCTAAAGCCGTGTTCTTTATCGTTAATCAGCCATAGATCGCCGAGGACACCCCGGTCATCAAAAATCGAGCAGGCTAACATCGACACCAGGCCCCGTACTGGGTTGGGGGCAATGGAGCAAAACTGAAAGTATTGGCCTTCGAGCAGCTGATGATAAACCTCCGGAAAGGCTTCCATTTGGGAGACGCGCCCCCGGTCGGATGGCAGGGTGGTGTACTCGTAATAAATGGTGGAGGTGCCCTGCTCTAGATCATACAGAGAGGTATTGGAACCTCTAACGTTGAGGGCTTCCGTGATTTCTTGTACGGCTGTTTGTAAAATTTGTTTCTCGTCCAGGCTGTCCCGTACCCGATCAGTAATCCGTTTTAAGGTGGCCTCAAATTCTGTTAGTTGATCTAGCGCGCTGTCACGTTCTTCGAGTTGTTGCTGTAAGTCAGTGTTAAGGTGGCGAATCTGAACCAACTCACTGATGTCTTGGAGGGTATTTATAAGGACTAGACCATTTGGGGTTTGTAAGAGGGCACGCTCCCCTGAAAACTGGTGCTTTCCATGACAGGTATTCAGATAAATAGTTTGCTCAGCAACTGTGCCTGTGGTGAAGAAGCTGGCATCTTGCGATCGCAACAAATCTGCATCAACTACTGCTGTCACGTCATGGTCCAGGCAACCTTTAATGCTCTCTAGGGATACATTCAGCAGCTGGCAACAGGCCGTATTTGCAAACAACCATCGATGATCTTGGCTTTTGACGTAGATGGGTGCGGCAACAGCATTTAAGGCGCTGGTCACTACGTCGAGCAAATTTGGGGTATCAACATTTGAAGCGACAGATAAACTCATTTCACCGATGCAATGAGTGAACGTGATGTGGTTCCCTAACTATGCCCCGATTTTTCAGAAAAGGGCTAACGGTGTATCGCTAAGTCAGCCCTTTTTTGTTAAATCCGTGATTATACGTAGGTTGTGGTGAATGAAATGAACGTTGCCTATGGCCCTGTAGAATTCTAGAGTTTGTTTCTTGTTTGATGCTATGGGTTCTGTTCCCACTGACTATTCCATCACTTGTTTGTTAAGTCCTGACATTGATTGGCAAACGCTCAGCTACCCCACTCTCAAGCTGGGGATTTTAGCATCTGGTAACGGCAGCAATTTTGAGGCCATCATGGACGCCATTGAGGACTCACAGCTCAATGCCAAGGTTAATGTTGTCGTTTGTAACAACCCCGGTGCGAACGTTCTGGAGCGAGCGGCTAAATGGTCGATCCCTACGGTTCTTCTAAATCATCGTGAGTTTGCGTCTCGCAAAGTGCTGGATCAGGCCATTGTCGATACCCTTGTCCAACATGATGTCGGCTGGGTGATTATGGCAGGCTGGATGCGGCGGGTAACGCAACACCTAATTGATGCTTTTAGCGGACGTTTGCTCAATATTCATCCCAGTTTATTGCCCAGTTTTCCGGGTCTCCATGCGGTACAGCAGGCATTAGATGCAGGGGTTCAGCTGGCGGGCTGTACAGTACATTATGTAGAGCTAGCAGTCGACAGCGGTCCCATAATTATGCAAGCAGCTGTGCCCGTGCTGGCTGGTGATACTGAAGCAAGTCTCCAAGCTCGTATTCAGGTACAAGAGCATCGGATTTATCCAGCTGCCATAGCCTTAGCAGCCCATGCTCATTTCACAAAAACTAGTTGAGTGAGGCCGAGCAGTGCGACAACCAGTTGTTTAAGTGGCTCTTTAATCGAAAATCCATGTGATCTAGATAACCTTTGATCCGGAAGTTGAGCTGAGAAGGGCGAATGTATAAACAGTTACCCACTCACCCAGCTTTTACGATGTTCAACACCTCTCAATTTGTTGGCAAGGATCTAGAAGTTTTGGTGCGCACAGCACTTACCCATGGTGAATTGGCCCCTGGTATTGCCTTAGCGGTTGAGCGTTATCGCTCAAAATCCAGTCTGACAGTGGTAGAACAACGACAATTACAAATTTTGGACAGTGCGATCTCAGATGGTTGTGTTGTAGCTGTACAAGTACAATCAGCTAGACGCTAGTCCCAAGCCTGTACTAGCTTTCTCAGAGGCATGTGGTCATCTATAGTGGTGATTAGGGCCGCTATATGGCTGCTCGACTGCTGCTTCTTGAAACATCATGCGCTTGAGTTCGATATATCATCGCTGCCGCTGGATAGTTGTGGTTGCGATCGCATTAGCTATTAATCTATCAATTGCGGCACCAGCCAGTGCTACCGGGATCTATGACATGCCCATTAGTCCCAATGCTGACAACTGGGTCTTAGATGACGCCAAGCAAATCACTCGGCTTAACGAAAGTAATCTGAACAAAGACCTGAAGAAACTAGCAACTGAAACCGGTCAAGAAGTTCGCTATGTCACCATTCATCGTTTGGACTATGGTGAAACGGCTCAAAGTTTTGCTGAGCAAATTTTTGCTCGTTGGTTTCCTTCTCCAGAAGCAGGTGCAAATCAGACTGTGATTGTTCTGGATGATGTCACCAATACCATTGGCATTAAGTCCGGTGAAGAAACAGTCGCTTTACTTCCTGAAGAGATTTCCGAAAGCATCACGAAGGAAACAATGAAAGCACCGTTAATTAAAAGCAACAGTTACAACCGAGCATTTGGTGATGCCACCGTACGCTTAGCTGCTATATTAACGGGCGATCCTGACCCTGGCCCTCCCGTGATTGAAGAAACCATCAATGTGGAAGGTACCTTTGCCACTGCCGAGGAAACTGAGGAAAATCGCGCAAGCTCAACTTGGATCGTTGTGGTTCTACTGATCTTGGCTACGGTCATTCCTATGGCCACTTATTACTGGTATCAGTCTATGGGTGGTTAAGTCTGCGGTAATGTTAGTTGCCTCTGGCTAATCAGCATTCATACGAAAAAGCGACCCAGAATTGGGTCGCTTTTTCTTAACTCAAGCTATGCATAAACTGCTTCTAAAGCATCGCTAGTAACACCTTGAAGGAGGCCTTCAGTGATGGCCATGTGCAGCATCAAATCAACTACACGGTTGGAGTAACCCCACTCATTGTCATACCAAGTGATCAGCTTGAAGAAATTGGGGTTAAGTTCAATACCAGCGCCTGCATCAAAAATGCTAGAGCGAGGATCACCCACAAAATCAGTTGAAACAACGGGATCTTCTGTATAGCCTAAGACCCCACGTAACCCTTTGTTAGATGCCGCTTTCATGGCATCGCAGATTTCACGATAGTTAGTGGCCTTTTCAGTTCGAACAGTCAAATCAACCACCGATACATCAGGCGTGGGTACACGCAAAGCCATACCTGTTAGTTTACCTGTTAGCTCTGGGAGCACCAGAGTAACGGCCTTTGCAGCACCTGTGGATGCGGGAATAATGTTCTGAGCTGCACCACGACCACTGCGCAAACTCTTCTTGTTCGGGCTATCCACGGTGGATTGAGTCGCTGTAGATGCATGCACTGTAGTCATCAGACCTTCAGCGAAGCCAAAATGCTCGTGGATCACTTTGGCTACAGGCGCTAGACAGTTTGTTGTGCAGCTAGCATTGGAGACAATTTGATCGGTTTCGGGATTAAAGGTCTTATGGTTTACCCCTACCAATAGCGTGGGAACTTGTTCTGGGCTCTTAGTGGGAGCTGAAATGACAACCCGCTTTGCCCCAGCTTTTAGATGATTGGCGGCTTTGTCATAGGTTGAAAACCGTCCTGTCGCTTCAACCACATAATCGGTACCCAAGCTGCCCCAAGGCAGTTCAGCTGGGTTAGCGATGGAAAAACAGGGGATAAATTTACCACTGACAACAATACCGTTATCTCTTGCTTCCACATGGCCTGGGAACTGACCATGGGTGGAATCATATTTAAGTAAATAGGCCAGATTCTCAGGGGAGACTAAATCGTTAATACCAACAAACTCAATATTAGAGTTATTGACAGCGGCTCGCAGTATTAAACGACCAATACGGCCAAACCCATTGATGCCAACTTTTAGCACGGTCATAACAAACCCTATTGCTCATAGATGGTGTACAAAATCACTGCCTCAATAAGCGAGCAGCTTGTACTTTGTATGGCTGATTAGCTAGCGAAGCTGGGGATCGTCGGTTTTCCTTTATAGTTATCGACTTCCATATAAATTATGGTTTCAAAACGTAGGTAAATGTGACGTAAGTAAGATCATTTGCAATGAAATATCTCAAAATATTTCATTGCCTTGCCAGGGCCCGATTGTCTCAAATTGCTGGATTTGATGGTATATCTTTTGTCCGGTTACCGTCCATGTCTGCTCATCTAAGACGGGGGCAGATTGCCTTGTATCTTTAGGAGTTTCTAGGTTTAGCCAAGATCGACAGCCACCGTAGGCAGCCTGCCAGTCAAGCTGTACTGGTGTTGTTAATTGATATACACGCATTAACAGCAGGTGCAGGGGTTGGCTGGGTTTCCAGCGAAAACGTTCCGTTACAAACTGCTCGTTCCAAATGTGAAATGGCAGCAACGAGTTAACAGACTGCTCAGTTCTAACGGTCCACACATGGGTAATATTGGCCCAAGCTTGAATAGTCACCTGGGTTGGATGCCAGCCAGCTGCCACGGGTGTTACTTGTGTAGCCCACTGGGGTTTTAATAAGTTCGGTTTTTGGTGTTCATAGGTGGGGTATAGCCAGACTCGCTGATGGGGCACTTGAAAATGGTTGCCTACCTCACGAATTCCTCCCTTGCGCAGCAGCAGAATTGTTTGGCCTTGGACAAGGGCATCCACTGCTACAGACCATTCCTTCAGAGCATGTTGAAGCAATTTTGGGCACCTCCGAAATCGCTTGAAATCGTAACATCCTAGACTAGCTGGATGTCTGTCAAAAAAATAGCCATCTCTCACTGAATGGAGATGGCTGAGAAGATAATGACAAGTCAAGTAAATGTCAGCATTTCGGTTAATTTAACCAACTGTGGTGACAATGGTTGCTGCGCTATCTAGCGTTTCAGGGCGATCAGCTTCTGATGGAGGCACCACCTGCCAGAACCTGGGTAGATAGTTGTCCCAATTAGCTAAAATCTGGGCCGCTTTAGTACTGCCGGTGCGTTCTGCGTGATTGGTAATCATCTCTTTAAGCTGTTGAGCACCGGCTGTGGTGATCACCCGCTGTACCTTGACAATCTCAGGGTTAACTCTGGTGGGGAAATCACCTTGTTCATCGAGAAAGTAGCCTAGACCACCGGTCATACCGGCACCGACATTACGTCCTACGCTACCGAGGCAAACCACAACGCCACCGGTCATGTATTCACAGCAGTGGTCACCGGCTCCTTCAATCACAGCCTGACCTTTAGAGTTACGTACGGCAAATCGCTCACCAGCCTTACCAAAGGCATAAAGTGTACCGCCAGTGGCTCCGTAGAGACAGGTGTTGCCGACAATGACGTTTTTCGATGGATCGTACTGGACGCCTTCGAAGGGCGTAATGATCAGTTCGCCACCGTGCATCCCTTTGCCGACATAATCATTGGCTTCGCCGACGAGACGGAGATTCATCCCCGGTAGGTTAAAGGCTCCAAAGCTTTGACCGATGCTGCCTTTGAATGTAAGGTCCAATGTGCCAGCAAAGCCAGTATTGCCGTATTTTTTGGCAATGGCTCCAGATATGCGGGCACCGACAGAGCGATCAGTGTTGATGACATCAGAGGTTTTGAGGAGTTCAGTCTGGTTGGTAATGGCTTGCTGAATCTCGGCATCCGCCAGGAGAGTGTCATCCAATACGGGACCATTGCTATGAACATCACCATGGTCAAGCCAGGTGCGATCGCTACGGGTATCTGGCAATTGAGTAATGATATTCAGCGTCAAGCCCTGGGTTTTGGTGAGGCTGGCATCAGCGCGAGTGGTCAGCAGATCCGCCCGACCAATAATTTCATTCAATGAGCGATAGCCCAAATACGCCAATAGTGAACGAACTTCCTCAGCGACAAAGTGGAAGAAGTTAACCACATGCTCAGGCACACCGGTAAAGCGCTTACGCAGTTCCTCGCGCTGAGTAGTGACTCCGACGGGGCAGCTATTGGTGTGGCAAACGCGGGCCATGATGCAGCCCTCAGCAATCATGGCGATGGTGCCAAAGCCATATTCTTCTGCACCCATTAGGGCACCCATGACAACGTCCCAACCGGTTTTAAGGCCTCCGTCAACACGCAGTAGCACGCGGTCACGCAGCTGGTTTTCCATTAACACGCGGTGGACTTCGGTCAGACCTAGTTCCCAAGGCACACCTGCGTGCTTAATGGAACTCAGGGGAGATGCCCCCGTACCCCCATCATGGCCAGAGACCTGAATAATGTCGGCGTTGGCCTTGGCCACACCAGCTGCAATGGTGCCAATGCCAATTTCAGACACAAGTTTGACTGAAACACCTGCAGTTGGATTGATTTGGTGCAGGTCGAAGATCAGCTGAGCCAGGTCCTCAATTGAGTAGATATCGTGGTGAGGTGGTGGCGAAATCAACGTTACACCAGGCTTGGAACGGCGTAGTGAAGCAATGTAGTCGCTCACCTTACGACCGGGTAGCTGACCCCCTTCACCCGGCTTGGCACCCTGGGCCATCTTGATTTCGATTTGCTTGGCGCTCATTAGGTACTCAGGTGTGACGCCAAAGCGGCCTGAGGCTACCTGTTTGATGGCGGAGCAGGCGGTGTCACCCGGCTTTAAGCCCTTCAGGTGGGGCAGCGTGGCTGACAGCCCGTTATCGTCCACATCGTTGATGGGCTGGAAACGTACGGTATCTTCGCCGCCTTCTCCAGAGTTAGACTTGCCCCCGATGCGGTTCATTGCGATCGCAAGTGTCTCATG
This sequence comes from Leptolyngbya sp. PCC 7375, assembly GCF_000316115.1. GTDB lineage: Bacteria > Cyanobacteriota > Cyanobacteriia > Phormidesmidales > Phormidesmidaceae > Leptothoe. Next base: position 2,900,545 of record NZ_JH993797.1, on the reverse strand, counting down.
GGCTTCCCGAGACAATGCCCCTAAGGACATTCCCCCAGTACAGAAGCGGCGCATAATTGCCTCAACCGGTTCCACCTCGTCCAACGAGATAGACCCATGGTCACTCTTGAAGTCCAGGAGATCTCTCAGCGCTGCTATAGGACTCCCCTTCAGCTGCTCCTGGTACAAGGCATAGTGGTCATATTGATTAGACTTCACTGCCTTGTGCAGCAGTTTAGTGAGCTGCGGGCTGTTGCTGTGATATTCCCCCTTAGGCCTTGCTTGTACAAAGCCCATGTGCTCTAGACGTTTGCCAGTGAGCTCAGGGAATGCTTTGCTGTGGAAACGCATGGTTTCCTCGGCTAGCTCAGCCACGGTTAGACCGCCCAGGCGAGAAATACTGCCCTTAAAGCCTGCTGTCAATAGTTCAGGCCCAATACCAATTGCTTCGAAAATCTGCGCACCTTGATAGCTGGAAAGCAAAGAAATGCCCATTTTGGAGAGAATCTTCAGCAATCCAGATTCCACGGCCTTACGGTAGTTGGCCTGGGCTCCATTCAATGTAGTGCCAGGGAGCTTGCCGGTTTCCATCAGTTTTTGGGTTTTGCTGTTGGCCCACCAGTGACGAACACTTTCTAGTGCCAGGTATGGGCAGACTGCGCTGGCACCGTAGCCCACTAGGCAAGCAAAGTGGTGGGTGGTCCAGCACTGAGCGGTATCCACTATCAGTGAAGCTTTCATCCGCAGGCCGTTACCGATCAGATGGTGGTGTACGGCACCTACGGCTAATAGAGGTGGAATGTAGGTTTGAGTGGCGGATAGTGTGGCTGAGTTGCCATGGGTATCGATGCGATCGCTAAGGATTAAAATCTCAGCCCCTGCCTTAACGGCTGCATCAGCTTGATGACAGAGAGCCTCCAGAGCCTGGCTCAAGCTATTGGGGCCGTCTTCGATGGTGTAAAGCGTAGAGATGCTAGCTGTTTGCAAACTACCCTGGCGGATTAGCGCCAGCTCATTGTCGTTAACAACCGGTGATTCCAGCTTAATCAACTGACTCGGTTGTTCATCCAATAGGTTATGGCGCTGACCCAACTGCATTTGTAACGACATCACCAGTCGCTCCCGCAGAGGGTCGATGGGGGGGTTGGTCACCTGGGCAAATCGCTGCTTGAAGTAGTTGAACAGCAGATGAGGCTTCTCAGATAGCACCGCTAAAGGGGCATCGTTCCCCATGCAGTAAGTGGGCTCTTTCCCCTGAGCCCCCATATCCTGAATAACCATATCCAGGTCTTCAGCCGTATAGCCGAAGGCGGTTTGCTGTGTCAATAAAGACTTTCCTTCCAGGTATGGCTGTTCACGGAAGAGCTGAGGAGAGATGTCTTGACGATGGTTGCGGAGCCATTCTCCATAGGGTTGAGTTTGAGCCACCCGCTGTTTGATATCCCAGTTTTTCAGGATTTCATGGGTCTCAAAGTCAATGGCGATCATTTGACCAGGGCCCAAACGCCCCTTTTCAACGATCTCCTCTGTGGGCAGCTCAACGACGCCTGCTTCGGAAGAGACAACCAGGTAACCACTGCGGGTAATGGCATAGCGAGCGGGACGCAGTCCATTGCGGTCCAGTGTGGCACCCACTTGCTTGCCATCGCTAAACACCACAAGTGCTGGACCGTCCCAAGGCTCCTGTACACCACTGTAGTATTCATAAAAGTCAGTGATTTCAGGATAATTGAGTAGCTCAGGCTGATTTAGATAGGCCTCAGGCACCATCATCATCAAGGCCTGGGCTGGTGTACGCCCTGAGCGAACCAGCAGCTCCATGACGTTGTCTAAGTTGGCCGAGTCACTGTTATCAGCATTCACAATGGGCTTCAACTGCTGGATGCTGTCTCCCCATACAGAACTTGCCAAATCAGCCTCTCGGGCCATCATCCAGTTGATGTTACCGATCAGCGTATTAATTTCACCGTTATGACCCAATAGACGCATGGGGTGGGCTAAGGGCCACTTTGGCATGGTGTTGGTGCTAAAGCGACGGTGATAGACAGCGAATGTGCTTTCGTAATCACTATCTTGCAAATCCAAGTAGAACTGTCCAAGCACATCACTACGGACCATGCCCTTATAGACCAACGTTCGACCAGAGAAGGAGCACATGTAGGCTTCTTTGAGGGCCGCTGCCAGCTCGTCACTGCCCTGAACCGCTTCCATCGCTCTTAGCCAGGCACGGCGCAATAGAAAAAGCTGGCGTTCTAGTTCATCACCAGTTGCTTCTGATTCAACAAGCACCTGCTCAATCTGAGGCTCAAATTCCCGAGCTAGTGCCCCTAACGTTTTAGATGCTACGGGAACAGGTCGCCACCCAATCAGGGTCATACCAGCGGCCTTAGTTACCTGAGCAAACTTTTGTTTAGCAATTTCAGTGGCCTCACCATGACGGGGTAAGAATGTCATACCCACGCCAACATGGCCTTGCCTTAATGATTGGCCATCGGCCCAGCACTGCAAAATTTTCCAAGGGATGGCGGTCATAATACCTGCCCCATCCCCAGAGTCATGGTCGGCGCAGCAACCTCCCCGATGTTCCATGCAGCTAAGGGCATGCAACGCATCAGTAACTAAGCGGTGACTAGCACGGCCTTGCTGATCAGCAATAAAGCCCACACCACAAGCGTCTCGTTCCTCCACTAGTGATTTAGGACCCAAAGGCTCCAGGCCTTGAAATTGCTGATTTGTTTGCACATTATCTACACGCTTATTACCCATGAGCCGGTCACAAGAAGAAAATAGAAAAACGATTGGTTATCTAACTGCTAGAGAATCACTAGCAGTTATTGCTGATAGCGATTGAAAAGTAATCCCCCAGATACGCAACTAAGGGCGATTAGGATATATCGATCTACAAAATCGGTAGACCGTAATAAATCCACCTAAGGAAACGAGCTATTGGCACCAGTCAACATCGCTGAACAGGATCGATGTGTATAAACTGATACTCCCAACAGCACTACGTGGGAAATCTCCCATGAGCCGACCATTGCCTGCAAACGCTCATAACGAGGGTTTGGTGTGACAATAATCACACTATCTTTACATTTTAAAAGTAAATCAAATTTAGCGATCCTTCACTGAACTTGACGAACTGCGTTGGGAAATTTCCTCAAAATTCTTGAGGATCGCTATTATCAAGTGCCTCACTTGGATTCGTCAAGAATCTTTAAGGACTTTGAACGATGAGGTGCTTGTGAGGTTTTGGTGCCTGGCTATGGGTATGCCAAAGCTCAAGGTTGAGCCGTGAAAGCTACAGTTGTATTGGCTTAGCCTATTTTAATTGTGCTGGTATGTGAAGGTTATTTAAAGTGACTTCACTGTCCATAGCCACTTCTTGCTAGGTAGTACCCTTGGGGTAGTTTCAGGATTGATAACGCCTGGAAAGCGGTCGGTAATTTAAAAGCCCTGCTGCTAATTAATTCGCTTCACCTCGTTGAATTTGTTGCCTATGTCGGTGCAAGGTCCTTGGTCGCCCCATGTCAGATCGTCACTAAAATATCTTGTTTTAATGCTTTGTGTCTGTAGCTTTGTGCTAGGTGGTGCGCAAATCGATTCACAACCAGCTGTAACTAACGTTGTTACAGCATCCTTAGGGCGCCTGGCGCTGGTGAAAGCTACAGAGCCAACCGCTAGTGGTCGACAGTTGCGGCTTAACGGTCGCCTGGTGAATGGTGCATGGCAAAAGCGACGTGATTTGATTGGCATTGCAGATGGCGCGATCGCAACCCATTTAGGTGTTGATTTAGGCAGTACAGGCGACCCATCTGAGCAGCCTGTATCTTGGTTTAATGGCGCTAATCAAGGCATGCTGACCTTGCCTGCATGGCGATACGAACATCATCGCTATGTGGACATTGCCCCCTTGGGGCGTCAACATGAGTGGCAAGTCACTCCCCAGGGCTCGATTCTAGAATTAACCCTGCCAACGAGTCAGATCATGGCAGTTCGCCAGGGGCGTCAATCCTGGGGTGATCGTCTGGTATTGGATTTAAGTAAAGAAGCTTCGTGGCAGGTAAGCCCGGCAACCAATAGCATTACGGTGACCGTTGATGCCGCAATGGATACGGGGGCGCTTTCAGCCTTTAAACTAACGCCCACCAACAGTCTCAAAGGTGCCAACATCACTTCCAGTGCTCAACGCACCACCCTCACCTTGACCGTGGCCAACCATCTGAAGTCCCATGTCTGGAGTTTAGCTGAGCCTAACCGCCTGGTGATTGATATTCGTCCTGATGCTCTCAGATCTAAAGAAATCCTCTGGGCCGATGGCGTGCAATTTCAACAGCGTTACATTAGCTTAGGCAGTCAGCGCTTCCCTGTCTATACCTTAAGTCTAGCCGCCAATCATCCTGACTTTTCTTTGCTGCCTCTGTGGGCGTTTCCTGACCAAGCGGCTGGCATTAAACCGCCATCAGACTTAGCCGATCAGTGGCAACCTATAGCCTTAATCAATGGCGGCTTTTTTAATCGAAATAATCAACTGCCACTAGGGGCATTACGGTTTAATAACAGCTGGATTTCTGGCCCAATTCTTGGGCGTGGGGCCATGGGTTGGGATGACCAAGGTAATGTCATCATGAATCGCCTAACTCTAGCGGCCACCGTCACCGCTAACAATCGAACCTATCCTATTGATCACCTCAACAGCGGCTATGTCAAAGCTGGCATTGCTCGCTACACAGAACATTGGGGGCCTCAATACACCACCCTGGTTGATAACGAAGTGGTTGTCACGGTGCAAAATGAGCGAGTGCTGCAGCAACGTACTTTGGGATCTGCAGGTCAAGAGACTGTGCCCATTCCTCCAGGTGGTTATCTGCTCGTTTTACGGTCTTTTAATTCCGCTGCATCCGCTTTTGCGCCAGGCGCAACCGTCGCCTTAACACAACAAATTCAACCCTCTAGTTTTGAGCAGTTGCCCCACACTTTAGGGGCAGGTCCTTTGCTGATAACCAGAGGGCAAATTGTCTTGAACGCCCAGCAGGAATCTTTTAGCCGTAACTTCATCGAAGGTAGAGCCCCCCGCAGTATTATTGGCCTTACTCCGACTGGCCACATCAAGCTAATCGCTATTCAAGATCGGGTGGGTGGCCGTGGTCCTACGCTGCCAGAAACTGCTCAGATTGTTCAGAAATTGGGATGTATTGATGCACTGAATTTAGATGGTGGTAGCTCATCTAGCCTTTATCTAGGCGGGACGTTGCTCAATCGACATCCCCGCACAGCCGCTCGCATCAATAATGCTTTAGGGGTGTTTGCTAGTTCCCCTGTGGAAAATCGTCTGTAAAAGTGCCCCTGATTGAAGCAACCTTTAAAGTATTTTCCGTAACTTGAAGACTCTGTTTAGTTAATTGCTTCGGTGGCCTCACTCGTGACGCCTATCTAATTTCCACTGTTATGATGAGACCTGAATTGAAAACATTATTCAAAATCGCTACCACAGATCGCGGCGTTTTTTACTAAACCCAATTTCTCTAGGGAAGCGATGCATTAAAAAATCCCTGTAGATCCTTAATACCTACGGTAATTAAACCGGTATTCAAACCTTGTGCTGATTTTATCAGCGAAGTTATTACGCCTACTGCTACTGCTCAGCTACTGGCAGGCTAAGTTTTCTTTGGCCTTGGCAATTCCTACAGGGTCCGCCATTAAAAATCGTAGCCACTATCCGTATCTGTACTTTTCCAAACAGGAACTATAACCATGGTCCAAACTCAAGATCGTCCTAAATCATCTACTCAGGAAAATAAAGAGAGCTTGACCACTATCAGAGATACTCCCATCAGTGACACCCGTCCTTGGGGGTCTTTCACCATCCTTGAAGAGGGTAAGGGCTACAAAATTAAGCGTATTGAGGTTCAGCCTGGTCATCGTCTGAGTTTACAGATGCACCACCACCGTAGTGAGCACTGGATTGTGGTGTCCGGTACCGCCAAAGTAACGTGTGGCGATCAGGAGATTCTTCTTTGCACAAATCAGTCCACTTATGTACCTGCTTGTACTGCCCACCGATTAGAGAATTCAGGCGTTATCCCTCTTGTACTTATTGAAGTACAGAATGGTGAATACTTGGGCGAAGATGACATCATCCGTTTTCAGGATGACTATGCTCGCACAGACAGCAAGTAAATTCAGTTTGAGCCATTAACGGCCGCTGACAACACAGATATCTAATCTTTATACAGCAGGCCCAGGCAGACAAATCCTACCTGGGCTTGCTGTATCGGTTTGGACTGCCCTTCACTCTATCTGCTCAATATTCAGAGCTGCGTCCAAACAAGTCCAGATTCGACTCAGCTACCCCTCAAAAGTAATCAGAAAAAGATTGACAATAAAGCCTCGAAATCGATACGATGGGGTCTTGTGAAAACTTCGAAGCAATAGGCATTTGCCTTTCTCAGTATGCCAACTATTCAACAGCTCATTCGGAGTGAGCGCAGTAACGCTCAGAAAAAGACCAAGTCCCCAGCGCTGAAGAGTTGCCCTCAGCGTCGTGGAGTTTGTACTCGTGTCTACACCACAACGCCTAAGAAACCTAATTCTGCGTTGCGTAAGGTAGCTAGAGTTCGACTAACGTCTGGTTTTGAAGTGACTGCCTACATTCCAGGTATTGGACACAATTTGCAGGAGCACTCCGTTGTCATGATTCGCGGCGGTCGTGTTAAGGATCTTCCTGGTGTTCGTTACCACATTATCCGCGGCACCCTGGATACTGCTGGGGTGAAGGATCGCCGTCAAGGTCGTTCCAAATATGGCGCTAAGCGTCCTAAGGAGTAACGGTTCTGCGGCAGCGCACTACGGGAGGTGGGCAGGTGTGGCCCTAGGCTTTCGTGTAGTTGCAGTGCGTTTGCTAGTGTATCCGCCACAGACTCTCTAGCTAGCTATTGTTGACGCTGTTCAACTCTTAGCACTCAACTCATACGTCTATTAAAGGATTAATATGTCTCGTCGTTCGAGCGCTCAAAAGCGCGTTGTTCCACCTGATTCTGTATATAGCAGTCGACTGGTCAGCATGATGGTTCGACGCATCATGGTGAGCGGTAAGAAATCCCTGGCACTCCGTATTGTTTACGGAGCCTTTAAAATCATTGAAGAACGTACTGGAAATGAGCCTTTAGAGGTTTTCGAGCAGGCCGTACGCAACACCACTCCCTTGGTCGAGGTGAAGGCTCGACGTGTAGGTGGTGCTACTTACCAGGTTCCTATGGAAGTGCGTGCCGATCGAGGCACTGCTCTATCTTTGCGTTGGATTTCTCAGTTTGCTCGTCAGCGCGCTGGTAAGAGTATGGCTATTAGGCTTGCGAATGAACTTATGGATGCGGCCAATGAAACAGGTGGTGCTGTTCGTAAGCGTGAAGAGACTCATCGAATGGCAGAAGCCAATAAAGCTTTTGCCCACTATCGTTATTGATTTTTGGGTCAAGCTTGGCCTACTTGGCCTAAGCGTAACGATACGACTTTCTTCAGCTATGTTGTTTGAAGGTTATTGCCATGGCACGCACCTCTCCCTTAGAAAAAGTTAGAAATATTGGGATTGCCGCTCACGTTGATGCGGGTAAAACCACTACAACTGAACGTATCCTCTTTTATTCTGGTGTTGTCCATAAGATTGGAGAGGTTCACGACGGTAATGCTGTCACTGACTGGATGGAGCAAGAGCAGGAACGGGGTATCACGATTACTGCTGCTGCTATTAGTACTAGCTGGCGCGACCACCAGATAAACATCATTGATACGCCTGGCCACGTGGATTTCACTATTGAAGTAGAGCGCTCAATGCGTGTTCTCGATGGTGTAATCGTTGTTTTTGATTCAGTAGGTGGGGTGCAGCCTCAGTCAGAAACTGTTTGGCGTCAAGCTGATCGTTATAACGTTCCTCGGATTGCGTTTGTCAACAAGATGGACCGTACCGGGGCTGATTTTTTTCGAGTTTACGAACAAGTTTGTGAACGTCTCAAAGCTAATGCAGTTCCTATTCAGATGCCCATCGGTGCTGAGGATAAATTTCGCGGCGTCGTGGATTTGGTAAAGATGCGGGCTCACATCTATGCCAATGATTTAGGTACAGACATTGAGGAGGTTGATATTCCTGAAGAACTTCGGGAACAGGCAGAGGAGTACAGGACGCTACTCATTGAGGCGATCGCTGAAACTGATGATGCTCTTATGGAAAGGTATCTTGAGGGGGAGGCATTGACCGCTCAAGAAATTACTGATGCGGTGCGTACAGGGGTGACCAGCGGTGGTTTGGTTCCCGTGCTCTGTGGTTCAGCATTTAAGAATAAGGGTGTTCAGCTTCTGTTGGATGCAGTGGTCAACTATTTACCCTCTCCTTTGGATATACCGCCTATCCAAGGCACATTGCCTAATGGGGAAATGGGTAAAAGACCACCTGAGGATGATGGTCCACTCTCTGCTTTGGCATTCAAAATTATGTCAGATCCCTATGGGCGACTGACATTTATTCGAATGTACTCTGGTGTTTTGACTAAAGGTAGCTACGTTTATAACGCCACTAAGGATAAAAAAGAGCGAGTTTCTCGCTTAATTGTCCTTAAGGCGGACGAACGTATCGAAGTTGGGGAACTACGAGCTGGCGATCTTGGTGCTGTATTAGGCCTCAAGGACACCACTACCGGTGACACAATCTGTACCACTGATAACCCGATTGTGTTAGAGTCCTTATTCGTGCCGGAACCCGTCATATCCGTTGCTGTGGAACCTAAAACCAAGCAGGATATGGAAAAGCTGGCTAAAGCTTTACAGTCGCTGTCTGAGGAAGATCCCACATTCAGGGTGTTTACAGATCCTGAGACGAATCAGACAGTGATTGCAGGAATGGGGGAGCTTCACCTGGATATTCTCGTGGATCGTATGAAGCGAGAATTCAAGGTAGAAGCAAACATTGGCGCACCCCAGGTTGCCTATCGTGAAACTATTCGCAAGACGGTTACCACTGAAGGTAAGTTTGTGCGTCAAAGTGGAGGTAAGGGCCAGTTTGGTCATGTAGTGATTGATGTTGAACCAGGGGAAGAAGGCTCCGGATTCAAGTTCGAATCTAAGATTGTTGGTGGTACGGTGCCCAAGGAATACATTGGCCCTGCTGAAGCTGGCATGAAAGAAAAGTGCGAATCTGGTATTCTAGCTGGGTATCCCGTGATCGACCTTAAAGTCACACTGGTTGATGGTTCTTACCACGATGTGGACTCATCTGAAATGGCCTTTAAGATCGCTGGATCGATGGCTATTCAGGATGCAGTCACGAAGGCTTCTCCAGTATTACTGGAACCTATGATGAAAATCGAAGTTGAAGCTCCTGATGAGTTTCTCGGTGACATCATGGGAGACCTTAACTCTCGTCGAGGCCAGATTGAGGGTATGGAGTCTGAGAGCGGACTTGCCAAGGTAAGTGCAAACGTACCTTTGGCTGAAATGTTTGGCTATGCCACTGACATTCGTTCAAAGACTCAGGGTCGAGGCATATTCTCTATGGAGTTTAGCCACTATGCGGAAGTTCCGCGCAACGTGGCTGATGCGGTTATCGCTAGAAACAAAGGGAACGCATAAGTTAGTTTAGGGACACAGTAAAATACATGGCACGCGAAAAGTTTGAAAGAAGCAAACCCCACGTTAACATCGGCACCATTGGCCACGTTGACCACGGTAAAACCACGCTGACAGCTGCGATCACTATGACTTTGGCAGCAGCTGGTGGTGCTAAAGCTCGTAACTACGAGGATATTGATGCTGCTCCTGAGGAAAAGGCGCGGGGTATTACGATCAATACTGCTCACGTAGAGTACGAAACCGAAAGCCGTCACTATGCCCACGTAGACTGCCCCGGACACGCAGACTATGTGAAAAATATGATTACAGGTGCAGCCCAGATGGATGGTGCTATCTTGGTTTGCTCTGCAGCTGATGGCCCTATGCCTCAGACCCGTGAGCATATTCTGCTTTCCAAGCAGGTTGGCGTACCTCACATCGTCGTTTTCTTAAATAAGCAAGACCAGGTAGATGATGAGGAACTACTTGAGCTGGTTGAGCTAGAAGTTCGTGAGCTGCTCAGTTCCTATGATTTCCCTGGTGATGATATTCCTATCGTTGCAGGTTCTGCGTTGAAGGCTGTTGAGGCATTGCAGGCGAATAGCAGTATTGGTAAGGGCGAGGATGAATGGGTAGATAAAATTCATGACCTGATGAATCAGGTGGATGAATACATTCCTGCTCCCGAGCGTGATGTTGACAAGCCTTTCTTGATGGCTGTTGAGGACGTCTTCTCTATTACTGGTCGTGGTACTGTAGCTACTGGCCGAATCGAGCGTGGTAAGGTTAAAGTCGGTGAAACAATTGAGATTGTTGGTATCCGTGACACTACTCAGAGCACAGTTACAGGCGTTGAGATGTTCCAGAAGACCTTAGATGAAGGTATGGCTGGTGATAACGTTGGTGTTCTATTGCGTGGTATTCAAAAAGAAGACATTCTACGCGGTATGGTATTAGCTAAGCCTGGCAGTATCACTCCTCACACTAAGTTTGAGGCTGAGGTTTACGTTCTAAATAAGGAAGAGGGTGGCCGTCATACTCCTTTCTTCCCTGGTTATAAGCCTCAGTTCTACGTGCGTACCACTGATGTAACTGGTTCTATTGCTAGCTTCACTGCTGACGATGGCAGTGCTGCTGAAATGGTTATGCCTGGTGACCGCATCAAGATGAATGTGGAGCTAATTAACCCTGTAGCGGTTGAAGAAGGTATGCGTTTCGCTATTCGTGAGGGTGGCCGTACTGTTGGTGCCGGCGTAGTTTCTAAGATCACTGAGTAATTATTACTGAGTAATCTGTTTTAGATTAATACGAAGAGGGCATCTAAAATGCCCTCTTCGTTCCCTTGGTCGTAAGACCTGTGAACCTTGATAATTAAAGGATGCTTTAGTCGTAATGGCTACTATTCAGCAGCAAAAAATCCGTATTCGTTTAAAAGCTTTCGATCGTCGTCTCCTAGACACTTCGTGCGAAAAGATTGTAGACACGGCAAATCGCACTAATGCAACAGCGATTGGTCCAATCCCTTTACCTACTAAGCGCAAGATTTATTGTGTACTCCGCTCTCCCCACGTAAATAAAGACTCGCGCGAGCACTTTGAAACCCGCACCCATCGACGCATTATTGATATATATCAGCCAACTTCAAAGACCATTGATGCTTTGATGAAATTGGATTTACCTGCTGGTGTAGATATTGAAGTTAAGCTCTAATCGTCTAATATTAGTTCTGTAGTTAGTTATTGCGCTGGTTTTTGTGTACTAACCTGCTGGTGGACCTAAGGGTATATGCCTGGGCATGAGTTTTTGAGGTGCTCAGGTATTACTTCCGTATATCCTGTGTCTAGGGCTGTTTGAAATGGGTGGATAGGTTAGAATAAGCATGCTGCATCTGGTAGGCATGCAATTATTTGATTGTCCTATGGGGTGTTTGCTGCAAAGTATCTCCTACCTGCCATAATGGATTCTGCTTCATCAGTCGCTGTCCGAGAGCTACCCTTGTTCCCATTGCCTGAGTTGGTTCTCTTTCCTGGTAGGCATTTACCTCTCCACATATTTGAGTTTCGCTATCGCATCATGATGAATACGATCCTACAGTCGGATCGTCGTTTTGGTGTACTGATGATTGATCCTGATAGTGGTGAAATTTCGAAAATTGGTTGCTGTGCTGAGGTGATTCACTTTCAGCGTCTGCCTGATGATCGAATGAAAATATTAACCATGGGGCACCAGAGGTTCCGTGTTTTAGATTATGTTCGTGAAAAACCTTATCGAGTAGGTCTGGTTGAGTGGGTTGAGGATGAAGCTGCGGATAAAGATTTATCACCGTTAGCATCTGAGGTAGATCAACTACTTCGGGATGTTGTTCATCTTTCATCCAAGCTTACAAGTCAAGAGATTGAGTTTCCTGAGAGTGTACCGGAATTGCCCTTAGATCTGTCCTACTGGATTGCCAGTACGCTACATGGTGTAGCCAGAGAGCAACAACAACTCCTAGAAATGCAGAATACAGCTCAACGTTTGGAGCGTGAGGCTGATATCTTAACGTCTACGCGTAATCATTTGGCTGCTCGTACTGCCTTGAAAGATGTTCTGCCTGAAGATAGTCCTTCGTAAGCTTCGATGTCGGTACAGGTATTAATTTACTCATAAAATTTGGGCTTTAATTTCTTTGTAGCTACCAAAAAGTTTTAAGCTTTTGGTGCAATTTTTGAGTAGCTGTAAAGCTGCTTGGGTGTTTGGATCATCCAAGCTAGCTTCAATATCAATAAAAAATCGGTAGTCTCCTAAAGCCAGCTTGGTAGGACGTGATTCGATACGACTCATGTTGATTCCTTGAGTGGCAAATAGCTGGAGTGGTTTAAGTAGAGCGCCTGGGGTATTGTCTGGCAGTCTAAATGCTAGGGATGTGTGACTGCCATGGTTTATCAGGCTCTGACCTAGAACCCAAAAGCGGGTTGCATTATCGGGGGTGTCATTAATGGGATCTGCTAATGTTGGGATGTTATATAGCTTAGCTGCCCATAGGGGAGAGATGGCTGCAAACGTCTTATTTTCAGATAGTTTAGGCAAAGCTTCGGTTGTTGAACTTGTTGCTATCTGTAGAGCGTTTGGCACATTAGTGGCAAGCCATTTTTGGCATTGAGTCAGAGCCTGCGGATGAGAATAGACTGTTTTAATCAAGTCTAGACTTGTGGCCTGAGACAATAGAGCGTGGTGAATAGGAATTACCAGGTTATTTTGAATCTTTAAACTGTCTAATTCCCATAACATGTCTAGGGTATCGCGTACACTTCCACCAATAGAATTTTCAATGGGAACTACAGCGGTATCAGTTTCACCAGCTGCAGCGGCTTGAATAGCTTTAGAAATGGTACTGTAGGGCTTTAAGTTCGGTACCTCATTACGGTGTGTCTTGAGCCAATGTGCATAGTTAGTAGCCGCCAATTCAGAGTAGCTCCCTGCTGGTCCTAAGTGCGCAATAGAAGTCATCTAGAAAATATATAGAGGGCGTCAGCGACCGCTGAAATAAAGGTGTTAGAGTTAGCTTAATACTTTTAAGCAAAATGATTGTTGAGGGGTATGACGGCAATGGGTGGTAGTCTGCGATGCTGTTCATGCTACGGGCATTTTATGTGTACGATGCGACCTTGGGGTGAAATTGGCTAATGGTTCATTTGCGTGCGTCGCAGTCTGTAGAAATCGCTATATCCCCAGCTCCTGTGCCGATTCATCAGTATTTGAGAAATACTGATCGATTGGTGTATGCCCTTGCAGATCCTAGCCAAATTAAAGTTTTGGGACGCCATACTTTCCAATTTAGTATGCGCTCCATCAAATTTTTGATGCTGACGTTGGAACCCGTGGCAGATGTTCAGATTTATCCCAATGATGCTGGTGAAGTAGTTATTTATTCAGACTCCTGTCGACTCCGACAGCATGCTGCACTCAATCGAAGGTTCTCGTTCAAACTGCAAGGCTGGCTGGCCGCACGTCCAGATAATTCTGGAGTTTCGGGCAATGCTGAGCTAGATATCAACATTGATTTACCTGCTGCCTTCCAGTTGACTCCAAAACCTTTGCTAGAGTCGACGGGAAATACTATTGCTAATAGTATTTTAAGTACGATTAAACAGCGATTGCAGCGGCGTTTAATCCATGAATACCGCGGGTGGTCTACAGGTGTACTGGCGTCGTCTCATCAGCTACGATAACAGCACTTAATCCCCTAACTTGAACTAGAGCGCATATTAGTCACTCTAGTAGCGATAGTTGTTGGCAACTTTTGAAAGAGCGGCGATGGTATCGCGTAGGCCCTAGTTTTTGTAAACCAGCTAGATGTTTAGGGCTGCCATAACCTTTATTAGATGCAAGATCGTATCCTGGATAACGGTGTGATAAGCGGATGATCAGTGTATCTCGCCAAACCTTGGCAATGATACTAGCAGCTGCGATCGCAACCACTGATTGGTCTCCTTTAACCACTGTTTTTTGTTCTATCCTTAGCTCAGGAATCCTCTGGTTCCCATCCACCAGGCATTGTGTTGGTTGAGGTGATAATCGCCCAATTGCTTGCCGCATGGCCTGCAATGAGGCCTGTAGGATATTGATCTGATCAATGCGGTGAACTGAAACCCAGCCAATTTGACTATCCACAGTAGCTGATTGAATCCTAGGCACTAGGTGTTGACGTTTTTTGGGCGTGAGGGCCTTACTATCGGTTACCCCTTGCTCTTGCAGCCATAATTCCAAATCAGGCCGTAGTATGACGGCCGCAGCCACTACAGGACCAAAAAGAGCTCCACGCCCAACCTCATCTACACCAGCAGTTGCCATATGGAACCCTAGCCCACCGTGGCAGACGAGCGGCGACGGCGACGGCGACGAGTGGGAGGTGTTTCAGGTTCTTCTGATTCTGGTGAATTTTGGGAAGCTTCAGTAATATCCTCAGAGACAACATCAGACTGGTCTGGTGTACTTAGCGGAGCATCTGTACTGATTGAATCAGTAACCTCAGCAGACACACTAGTCATATCAGTTTGAGTCTCCTCAGACTCTAAACTCTTAACCAGCATAGTATCAAAGTGTTCAGGCTTAAGTTGACTGGAATCCACTGATGTAGAAGCCTCTCCAGGAAGTACGACAGATACCACTACATTTTTTGTATCTTGGATTTCCTCCTGGCTTAACACCAAAGGAGAAATCCCCATTTCTGCATAGATTCTTTGTTCATTAGGGGTCAGGGCGACGGTTACCACCTGAGGGGGCACTTCGGGTTTACGTCCACGTCCACGAGAACGTTTACCACGAGTTGAGGTTGTCTCTGTTGTCGATAGCTCGTCTCGGGAACTGTCTCCATTAGTGGCCAAAATAGGAGCAGAACTAACAATAGAGCTGACGTTGCTGCCGTTATTGACTAATTTAGGTGGAGTTGTGATTGACCGACCGCTGCGAGTGCTGCTGGGGCTATCATTGCCACGACGACGGCGGCGGCGGCTGCTGCTGCGACCGTTACCTTTATCCTGGTAGTCAGGATGATTGACCAAATCGAGAGACTTCAGATTTTGCTCGGGCTCCAAGCTATCCGAACGTTCTTGGCGTGCCATACGAACACTTGGCATCGGTACAACACGACTCGCTACTGCTGATTGTTGCACTTCTACAGAAGCTTCGCCCGGTAACTGAGCAAGATGACCCAATCCACCACAGGCGGTACAAGGGCAGCTAAATAACTCGTAAATATTCTGGCCTTGACGTTTTCGAGTCAGCTCTACCAGTCCTAGTTCAGATAGCTGGGAAATTTGAGGACGGGCCTTATCAGCCTGTAGTGCCTTACCAAAATGCTCTAGGACTTGCATTTGATCACGTCGGGATTCCATGTCGATAAAATCGATCACAATGACGCCTGCCACATTCCGCAGACGTAGCTGTCGGGCAATTTCCACAGCTGCTTCACAATTAGTCCAAAGAACGGTTTCTCGTGCAGTCGCTGATCGAGTAAATGATCCAGAGTTAACGTCAATGACGGTTAAAGCTTCAGTGGGCTCAATAATGATATATCCACCAGATGGCAGATCGACTCGTGGCTTTAACGCTTCACGAATTGCTGCATTAACGCGGAAGTATTCTAGAATCGGCGGAGACTCAGTTCGGTGATGATCGACCAATACTCCAGCTGGTAAGCGACCATCACTCCAGCTTGATAGGTGTTGTTTCACTCGCTGCATACCGATATCTGAGTCAGTTACAATGCGATTGACGTCTGCATTGTAAACATCCCGTAAAACCCGCTGAATAAAGTCATCGTCTCGATTCAGCAAGGCTGGTGGTCTGGTGGCCATGGCTTCTTGTTGAATCATCTCCCAGCGTTTTTGCAACGCTTCCAAATCTTCAATAATAGCTTCTTCAGATACGCCTTCAGCTTCAGTACGTACCAGTAGCCCCATACCTGGTGGCTTTGTCAAGATACCTAAAGCCCGTAGCCTATGGCGCTCAGCCTCATTACGAATTCGTCTAGATAGGTTAACCCCTCGGCCATAGGGCATTAGCACCAGATACCGTCCTGGGAGAGTGATTTTCCCAGTCAGTCGAGGACCTTTATTTCCTGTAGGCTCCTTCATAATTTGCACCAGCACTTTCTGCTTAGGTGCAACTAGCTCAGTAATAGGCCCCGGAGCTCTCTTTAGTTTTAGTGGCCCAAGGTCGGACACATGCATAAAGCCATTGCGCTCACTATCACCAATATTAATGAAAGCGGCATCAATGCCTGACAGTACGTTTTCAACCGTACCTACATATATATCTCCAACCTGGTGGCTACCGGTAGCCACAATCAACTCTTGAATTTGATCTTCCGAAAAAACGGCGGCAGTACGATGCTGCTCCGCAATAATGATCTGCTTAGGCATCCAATTTCCTCAAAAACCCATGTAGCCAACCCATATTCACCGGGGTCGGCTTACGTAAGCTCAACGATTAATCCTTCAAATCTAAGACAGCCGCCCTAACCTAAACCCTCTGGCACCTCAGTTAAAGTCAACCGGGCTCTGGTGAGGCCATTGGCAGGCTACAGAGCAAACCGCAGGAATCCAAAAACTTCACTGCTTAGCAGCTAGAAGTAACGTTTAGATAAATCCGATTAGAGTACTGGGGCCTCAGACAGACCGTAAGCGTCGCTGGTACGTTGCAATCGCAAGTGCTCTGACAGAAGCGGAACTGGTCAGTACTCGCCGTTGGTTGAGCTGCAGCTAACAAGCTCTGTAGTTATCTTATGGCAGCTTCAGTTGCAATGGATTATAGCTTGAGCCTGCCCATATGGCCAGGGTTTTGGCATTTTTATTTCAATTTTTTCAGAGAAAATATAGTTGCCGTTATGCAGATTTATAGCAAACAGTTGAATGCGTTCAGCCGTTTTCTGAGCGCCTAGCTATTGCTATTCATGGCTTCCAGTCATGACTGATGTTGTGAACTAGGTGCGCCAAGCTATATCTAAAGCCCATAAAAATAAGTCTTTGAGATGGATGGCAATATCCACCTCAAAGACTTGGAGTTACGTTGCTACTAATACTGGATAGCTAATACTAAACAGCGACAACTCGTTTTTTTATTGGCTGTGCTGGCTCCAAAGGCGTTGTCGTATCAATGGGCTGCATGAGGAAAACGATTAAGGGGTAACGTTTGGGGAGCTCACGTCGGACAAAATGACGAATCTCCTCCTCTAAGCGTGAACGTAATCCATCCCATCGAATAACCCGCTGATTCCCAGAGGTATCAATGACTTCGTTCCAACGACCCCGCAGTCCAGCCGCGACTACTTGGTGAACTTTGGCGTCCCAATCGGCCTGTGAGTGCTTGGTAACCACACCGCGTAGATGTACTGCAGGAGGGGTCAATAACTTGCCATTACTGTCTACAGTCGTCGATATCGTAATGATGCCGTCTTCTGCTAGCTGCTGACGTTCCTTCAATACTGTCCGTCCGACAATTCCATTGCGGGATGAGTCCACTAATTCAATACCTGAAGAAACTTTGCCAGCAATCCGGATACCTTGCTTTTTATCAACAGCCACGATATCGCCGTTTTGGATGACGACCATGTTCTCTGCAGGTATCCCCATGCTTTGAGCAGTAGCCGCATGCTTAACTAGCATACGATGCTCACCATGGACAGGTAAGAAGTATTTCGGGCGAGTCAGGGCCAGCATCAACTTTTGATCTTCTTGAGCACCATGGCCAGATACATGTAGCCCTCGTCTCTTGCCATAAATAACATTAGCACCCTGGGCCATCAGTCTATCAATAGTATTGACGACTGCTATGGTATTGCCAGGGATAGGGTTGGCTGAAAAGATAATTGTATCTCCGCTACGTACCCTGATTTGGCGGTGGGAGCCATTAGAAATACGCGTAAGTGCGGCCATAGGCTCTCCCTGGGAGCCTGTTGTCAGAATCATTGCCTGTTCATCAGGGCAACCATTCAGGGCGTTTAAGGGCTTAAATAAATTGTCTGGACACTTGATATAACCCAAGCTGCGAGCATGAGCTATCACATTGAGCATGGAGCGTCCGACCACGAACACCGAGCGCTTATGCTTTTGTGCGAGCTCTAGTAGCATGTTGACTCGGTGCACTGAGGATGCAAAGGTCGTCACCATGAGACGACCTTTGGCTTCACTAAAGGCACGATCTAGGTTTGGAAATACTGACCGTTCAGAAGGGGTATGACCTGGAACCTCAGCGTTTGTAGAGTCGCTGATTAAGCACAGAATACCTTCTTCTCCATAGGCAGCTAATCGGGCGAAATCAAAATATTCACCATCTACAGGAGTATGGTCGATCTTAAAATCACCTGTATGAATAACAGTGCCTGCTGGTGTGCGAATGGCTACTGTAAAGCTGTCGGCCATTGAGTGGGTATTACGGATATATTCCACTACAAAGGATTGACCTAGCCTAACGGTGTCACGGGGTTGGACTGTTTGTAATTCGGTGCGATCAGCTACCCCGGCTTCTTCTAGCTTGTCAGCCAGCAGCGCCATAGCCAGCCGCGGGCCGTAGATAATGGGAATGTCAAACTGCTTCAGATGAAAAGCAATGCCACCAATATGATCCTCATGACCGTGGGTGACAATCATGCCTTTAATTTTATGATGATTTTCCCTGAGGTAGGTAACGTCAGGTAGCACGATATTCACGCCATGCATTTCATCGGATGGAAATGCTAGACCTGCATCTACCAGGATGATTTCATCATTAATTTCAAAGACACAGGTATTTTTACCAATTTCATGTAATCCGCCTAGGGGAATGATTTTAAGAGTGTCTTTCTCTATTGTTTTGGTATTACTGGGAGATGGCGCAGGGGAAGTGCCCTTAACTCTAGGAGTATCAGACTGGTTGCTACTTTTTGCAGTAGTTCTAGATCGTTGGCTTGTTCTGGATCGTTGGCGCATGAGTTCCTTAATGAAAGGTCAAAAAAATTGTCTGAAAACGTTTAGTAGGGATGTGCTGTAAAGTCTGAAGTGTTAACTACAGGGAAATAGATATCTAAAAAGTTGAGTTTTATGGCTTTCAGATATTTGAAGCAGTGCTAGGTCTATGCAGCGGCTACGGGTAGCAAATCTAGTTCAGCCATTAAACCTTTAAGTTCATTGCTGAGTTCAGCAGGAGCTTCACCTAGAGGTAAACGGCAGGTACCTACAGACCATCCCTGAAGATGCATGGCAGCTTTAATCAAAATGGGATTGGTGGTTGCGAATAGGGCTTTAAACAAGGGCAGTAATTTAAGATGCATATCCCGCGCTGCTGCCACTTGACCCTGCTCATAGGCTTGAATCATTTGCTGTAGAGATTCTCCCACGAGGTGGCTGGCAACACTGACCACACCTGTGGCTCCTACTGACAGCATGGGTAGCGTTAAGGAGTCATCCCCGGAATAAATGTCAAAATCAGATGCGGTCAGCCGACGAATCTCGCTTACTTGGTCTAAGTCACCACTAGCTTCTTTGACCGCGACGATATTTGGCACTTTTGCCAAGTTGGCAATGGTATACGCTGCCAAATTTTGTCCGGTGCGTCCTGGGATGTTGTAAAGCATCACAGGTAGGTCGGGGACTGCGTTTGCGATCGCACTAAAGTGTTTCTGTAATCCAGCCTGAGGAGGCTTGTTATAGTACGGAACTACCTGAAGTGTTCCATCTAACTCTAACTCAGCTGCCTTTTTGGTTGCTTCAATAGCCTCTGTCGTACTATTCGAGCCAGTGCCAGCAATAACTTTGCCGTGACCCTGGATAGCAGCTTTAATGACTTGAAAAAGCTTGTATTCCTCTTTCCAAGTAAGTGTGGGAGATTCTCCTGTGGTACCACATACAACGATAGTATCTGTACCGTGACTGACCAGATGGGATGCTAGCCGCTGCGCAGACTCATAATCGACGGCTCCTGTCTGATCAAAAGGGGTAATCATTGCCGTGAGTACTCGTCCAAAATATGTCACGTCCTATCTATCCTCACTACATCACATCATACAGAAAACTTAATAAAATCCTATCTTCAAAGGATTAATTGACAACCCTGCCACTTGGCATGGCCGTTTGGAACCTCCTATTACAGAATCTATAAACTATTACCTGCTCAAGCGCCCCATAAGGCTTGACTACAAAGCTTTTAACTTTCCAAAGACTAACAACCAATTAAGATGACAGACTCATTCTAGGCTAGGGCCTTTGGTTTCAGAGCTTGCTTATTAACTAAGAGTTCAGCGATTTGAACGGCATTGAGAGCTGCCCCCTTCCGTATTTGATCACCACTGAGCCAAAGCTCTAAGCCATGATCGTGAGAAAGATCACGACGAACTCGACCAACTAATACATCATCCTGACCGCTAGCTTCCATAGGCATTGGAAAATAATTAGTCTGCCAATCTTCAACTACCCTTACACCAGGCGCTGTTTGCAACAGGTCTAACGCCTTACTCACCGTGAGCGGCTGTGTGAATTCAATATTTATGGCTTCTGAATGAGCTCGTAAAACCGGGACCCTTACACAGGTTGCACTCACACGCAAACCAGGAACCCCAAAGATCTTGCGAGTTTCATTCACCATCTTCATTTCTTCTTGGCAGTATCCCTGGTCATTAAGTGGTGAATTATGAGGGAACAAGTTAAATGCCAGTGGATATGGAAATGACTCAGTTGGAGGCTCTTCACCCTGTAATATTGCCTGAGCTTGCTGCTTAACTTCTTCCATTGCCCGAGCTCCCGCTCCACTGGCAGATTGATAAGTTGCAACTACAATGCGCTCCATCGGTTGATACTGGTGTAATGGCCAAAGGGCCACACTCATCAATATGGTGGTGCAATTGGGATTGGCGATGATTCCCTTGTGACTGAGTGCAGATTCAGGATTTACCTCAGGTACCACAAGAGGGACATCTGGGGCCATGCGAAACGCACTAGAGTTATCTATAACAACAGCACCTGCTGTAGCCGCTTTAGGTGCCCATTCTTTAGAAACAGAACCACCTGCAGAGGCAAGGACTAGGTCAATATCAGCAAAATCTACATCGCTAATAGCTTTAACCTTAATAGGTTTCCCTTTAAAGAATAGCTCCTTCCCAGTCGAGCGCTGAGAAGCTAAAAGAGTCAACTCCTGAACAGGGAAGTTACGCTCTTCCAAAAGCTCTAGCAGTTCGGTGCCAACGGCACCTGTAGCCCCCATAATCGCTACATGATACGCTTCAGGCAAAAGATCTAACCTCCTCATTTATTAATAAAATTTGCACACAAACAATAATCATTAAATAGAAAATAAGCCTGATTTAACTTTTAACGAACGAACCAATGCCTACAAATAAATTCTTTTCAGATCCCTAAGCCCACCGCTGAACCACACAGTAGAGTTCCATCTATACAAAGATACCAAAGCTAAAACAGGAATCTCTAGAATGGCCAGATTGCCAAATAATCCCTTGTGTCTTAGTTCAGCCCCGTGTCTTACTCAGTAAAAGTAATAGGTTAGTTTTAAAGCCTAACTCAAACACAGTCCAAAAGGGAACCACTAGTACTACTAAAACAATTAGCGGTTCAGCTTACTTCTCCCTACAAATTGCTCCCATGTCCCCAAATCAATTTGCCATGGCTGTATCCGGTTGAAGTCAACCGGCCTACAAGCAATCAAGCTGAAGGCACCCAAGCTGAAGGCACCATGTAATAAAGCTTGATAACTTTACAAATAGCAATCATGAATACTTGCCCATGATACTACACCCATTTAGCCCTGCTTTAAGGTTGGCCAATAGTTAATATTCAGTGCGGCCTGCTGGTGTGGACAGGTAAGAAATCAAGCAAAAAGGCTAAACTTCTTAACAAGGCATCTAAGAGTCAACGCTTCGATATATTCGATATTAGGAATAATCAGGTAATATAGCTAATTGCGCTCGCAGCTCATGCTTTGAGCGTTGGATTTTTTAGGTGTTCTTCACACAGCCACGATACTTTAGCCAAATAAAGATGGTGCTGAATCTTGAGTCACAAGACAGCACTCGACTGAGATGTAAAAGTGCTGCCCTCTAATGGAGCAAAACTTTACAAAGTCAGTTTGTGGTAAAACCTGCTGCGCAACCCAATCAATAAGAACAAAAAGCCGAAATGAAAGTTACCCAGGAAAAACTGCCCGATAGCCAGGTTGGCTTAGAAATAGAAGTTCCTGCAGATATCTCTAAGCAGACTTATGAGCAGACGCTACGTAAGTATATGAAGACGGCTAATATCCCTGGGTTTCGTAAAGGCAAAGTGCCTCGTCAGATCCTGGTACAGCAGTTGGGAGCAACTAGGCTCAAGGCTGCTGCTCTTGAAGAGTTGGTCCAAACTGCTATTGATAAGGCGATTTCTCAAGAAAAAATTGAAGCATTAGGCAATTATCAACTGCGCTCTGGTTTTGAATCCTTAATTGAGCAATTTGAGCCAGGTAAAGTTTTAACTATTTCCGCATCAGTAGATGTTCCTCCTCAGGCTGAACTTGATAAATATCAAGGTCTATCGGTTAAAGCTGAGGAAATTGCTTACAGTGCGGATCGAATCACTGAAACTTTAGAGAGCTATCAGCAAAATCTAGCTAGCCTGGTCCCTGTCGAAGATCGAACAGCGCAGGAAGGGGATGTCGCTGTAGTTGATTTCGTCGGCAAAATTGTTGAAGACGGTAAAGAACCTGAAGAATTTGAAGGAGGTTCTGCCAGCGAATTTCAGGTTGAAATTAAAGAAGGCCGCTTTATTCCAGGATTTGTTGAAGGCATTGTTGGCATGGAGTTGGGTCAAACTAAAGATGTTGAAGTTTCATTCCCAGATGATTATCCTCAGGAGGATCTTGCTGGTAAACCCTCTGTTTTCAGCATCACCTTAAATGACTTGAAGGAGCGCGAACTCCCTGATCTTGATGATGATCTTGCGCAAGAGGTCAGTGAATTTGAAACTCTGGCAGAATTAAAGCA
Organism: Leptolyngbya sp. PCC 7375; assembly: GCF_000316115.1. GTDB lineage: Bacteria > Cyanobacteriota > Cyanobacteriia > Phormidesmidales > Phormidesmidaceae > Leptothoe. Next base: position 2,877,486 of record NZ_JH993797.1, on the reverse strand, counting down.
GTCCTTGGAAGAGCGTTTTAAGAAAGAGGCGGAGGATGCTACTAAGGCCAATACAGAAACAGCCCTTCTAGATGAGCTGGTTACTCACCTACAGGTAGAAATTCCCAGAACCTTATTGCAGCGGGAAGTAGATCATATCGTTACCCAGACAGTGATGCAGCTGTCTAATCAAGGTATTGATATCAATAAATTTTTGACCAAGGAGCTGGTCGAAAATATGCGTGAAAATGCAAAGCCTGAAGCAACCGAACGTTTACGTCGCACGCTTGCTTTGGGAGAAGTTGCAAAGCAGGAATCCATCAGCGTTGATGAGGATGCTGTGGCTACTCGCATGAAAGAAATGATGTCTGAAGTAGACGATCCGACAAAAATTGATCAAGATCGTTTGAAGCAGGTGGTAAATGAGGATCTTCTTAAGGAGAAGATTTTGACTTGGCTTTCAGAGAACGCAAGTGTTGAGCTTGTGCCTGAAGGTACTCTGGCTCCCAATGAAGAAGCTGACACTGAAACAGCGGCTACTTTTGAGGAAGAATAGTCGTCTGGTTTAAGAACCATTGATTGAGGGTAGCCTTCTCAATCATAGAGTTTACTCATAGCTTAAGCCGATCAAATTCTTTTAGAGATAATAAGGTTGCCGGGTGCGGGCGTTACTACCCAGAAAGGGATTGCATTGCCAATAATGTTGGAATCAATCAAAGGATTGCAAAAAATCCTGCCAGGTGGCTGTTGAAATTGGTCGGTTTTCGCTAGAGTATGGGGGCCTTATCTGCACACATCTCAACTGAGGGATAAGGCATAATGTATAGGGAGCCTATTAATCAATATATGTATTCATCAATGTTTCATCTCTGCCGGAGTACAACAGTACCAGATTTGTCTGGGCATATGTTGTCCAGTGGCACTGACGGAGCAAAAAGTATGCTTCCAGTAGTGCTTGAGCAATCTGGTCGAGGTGAACGGGCTTTTGATATTTACTCACGCCTGCTGAGGGAGCGCATCGTATTTCTTGGCAGTGGTGTAGACGATACGCTGGCTGATTCAATTGTGGCTCAGTTGCTATATTTGGATTCCGAAGATCCCGAGAAAGACGTCCAAATATATATCAATTCTCCTGGAGGATCGATTACCGCAGGGATGGCTATCTACGATACTATGCAGCAGATTCGTCCGGATGTGGTGACCATCTGTTTTGGATTAGCTGCTAGTATGGGAGCGTTTTTGCTTTCTGGTGGGGCTAAAGGGAAACGCATGGCCTTGCCAAGTTCCCGCATAATGATTCATCAGCCCCTGGGCGGTGCTCAGGGCCAAGCAGTTGATATTGAAATTCAGGCTCGGGAAATTTTGTACTTGAAGCAGCGGTTAAATGAGCTATTGGCTGGTCACACTGGGCAGCCTTTGGACAGAATCGCAGAAGATACTGAACGTGATTTCTTTATGTCTGCTGCTGAGGCTGCTGACTATGGCTTAATTGATACCGTGATTTCTCGCGATACAACCGCCGATTTGATGTCAACGCACTAGGTTAGGGCTGATATGTCTAAATATGACTCCCATCTCAAATGTTCCTTTTGCGGGAAGTCTCAGGAACAGGTGCGCAAGTTAATCGCAGGTCCAGGTGTGTACATCTGTGACGAGTGCGTTGACCTTTGTAATGAAATTTTAGATGAGGAACTGTTTGACTCCAGTTCTGCAGTGACTCCTCCGACACCTCGACGAGAGCAGCAACCTGAGCGTAGTCGAAAGTCGCCATCACATATTTCCCTAAACCAAATTCCTAAGCCTCGTGATATCAAAGCTTATTTGGATGAGCATGTTATTGGTCAGCACGAGGCTAAAAAAGTCCTTTCCGTTGCGGTTTATAACCACTACAAGCGACTAAGTTATGTGCAGTCGGGGGGTGGACCTGGTGAAGAGAATGTCGAGCTGCAAAAGTCTAATATTCTCTTGATTGGACCTACTGGTTCAGGTAAGACCTTATTGGCTCAGACATTAGCAAAAATTTTGGATGTTCCCTTTGCTGTAGCTGATGCAACTACGCTTACCGAAGCGGGATACGTAGGTGAAGATGTTGAAAATATTTTGCTGCGGCTATTACAGGTCGCAGATTTAGATGTAGAAGAAGCTCAGCGCGGCATTATCTATATCGATGAGATTGATAAGATTGCTCGTAAAAGTGAAAATCCATCAATAACAAGAGATGTGTCTGGTGAAGGTGTGCAGCAGGCACTTTTGAAGATGCTAGAGGGAACTGTTGCCAATGTGCCACCTCAAGGGGGACGGAAACATCCTTACCAAGATTGTATTCAGATTGATACAAGTAATATCCTATTCATCTGTGGTGGTGCGTTTGTTGGTTTAGAGAAAATTATTGAGCAGCGTATTGGCAAAAAGTCCATGGGCTTTGTGCAAGGATCAGGAGAACCTCAAACACAGTTCAATCGTGATAAGCGAGCTGCTAATGTCCTCAAAAATTTAGAAGCTGACGATATTGTTAAATTTGGGATGATTCCTGAATTTATTGGTCGAATTCCAGCCATATCCGTACTCAGTCCACTTGATGAAGAAGCATTGATGGCGATTTTGACAGAGCCTAAAAATGCACTTGTCAAACAATTTCAGAAGCTCATGCTCATGGACAATGTGAGCTTGGAGTTTAAGCCGGACGCTATTCGTGCGATTGCCCAAGAGGGGTATCGGCGTAAGACTGGTGCACGGGCACTGCGTAGCATTATTGAAGAAATTATGCTGGATGTGATGTATGAGCTGCCTTCAAGGAAGGATATGAAGCGTTTTCAAATTACCCGAGAAATGGTGGAAAAACGCTCTACCGCAGAATTGCTTATGCATCCCTCTTCATTACCTAAGCCAGAATCTGCTTAGTTAATTAAAACTAGAGAATACCTGGCTTGTGTCTGCCTGAATGTCACTCTGTATAAAGCTGAGTGTTGAGGGTTATATGGCTTATATAGAGCTTAATGGGGTTGATCATTACTATGAATGGATTTGCGATGGTCCACCCGGAAGTCGCCCAACTATAGTGTTTTTGCATGGCTGGGGGGGGTCTGCCCGTTATTGGGAAAGTACAGCTCAGGCAATGAAGTATGATTTTGACTGTTTGCTATATGATCTGCGTGGATTTGGTAGATCCGCAGCTGCAGTCAAGACGACAGTTGATTTAGGAACTCTGGAAAGTTTTGCAGATGATCTTAATTGTTTATTAACAGCTTTGGAGCTGGAACGTGTCTTGATAAATGCTCACTCTATGGGGGCTTCAGTAGCACTTTACTTTCTTACTCGTTTTTCTCAACGCGTGAGTAAGGCAATTCTTACGTGCAATGGGGCTTTTGAATATGATGAGCTTGCCTTTCAAGCCTTTCATCGGTTTGGTAGCTATGTCGTGATGTTTCGCCCATCATGGTTAGCGAATATTCCTTTTGCACCTCAGATATTTATGGCACGATTTCTAAAAAAACAAATTTCTTATCCTGATAAAAAGATATTCCTTAACGATTTTTTACAAGCTGATATGGCAACTGCCTTAGGTACCTTAAAGGCCTCTGTCAGTAAGCATGCTACAGAAACAATGCCTCGGGCCTTTTCAGCTATTAGCGTACCCACGCTGATGATATCTGGAGAATATGACAAGATTACTCCTGCTCAGCTCGGGCGTCAGGCAGCGTCCTTGAGCAAGCATATTAAGTATGTAGAAGTGCCGGGTACTGGTCATTTTCCCATGTTGGAGGATGCTTCAACCTATTTGTCGGTGGTCAAAGCATTTCTTGATTAATGGCTGGATACTACTGAAAAGTTTGTAGTGTGCTTCAAAACTTTGAGTAACAAAATTTCAGTGAGTAACGAGGATGGTCTAAATTCATTATTTCTTTTAAAGAAAAAGTTACATACACAAAGCTTGATGGGAATGCTGAATATAGGCATATATGACTGTCTATGATGCTTATATCTCACATAGTTTCTAAAGTTAATTATTTCAGGTAGCTATTAAGTAACGTTCTAGGTTCTTTCCAAGAACTATATGTATAAGTCTAAAGTCTGGCTGTAGTGCATTAATGTCGCTGCGATCAGGCAAGAAAAATTACATAGCGATAATTTTTGATGAATAAATAATTCCTAAGAGTATCTACTGACTTAGATATCATCAGTGCACTCTACCGGGTGTGTTGGGGATATCTATCTCGAAGTAATATTTTAAACAGCCAGAGTGAATATACGGAGTCTCTCGGGAAATTTATAGTCCGAGTCCCGTAATCCAACGATGGTGGGCTTAAGTCAACATCCCGACAATGTACTTAAATCACGATTTAACGCCCTAACACAGGATATTTAGTACACTATGGCTACTCAAACCTCATCGCTTCGATCTCGCGGGATGGAGATGCTGATGGCATATAAACAACAGCCATCAATTAAGTTGCGTAATGATTTAGTTCGCTTAAATGCAGGTTTAGTGCGAAAAATAGCGCACCGTGTAAGTCATCAGTGTGCTGAACCTTATGAAGACCTTGAGCAGATTGGCTATCTTGGTTTGATTCGAGCAATTGAACGGTTTGATCCAAGTCAAGGGTGTGCGTTTAGTTCTTTTGCGGTTCCTTATATTCGAGGTGAGATGCTTCACTTTCTGAGGGATCGCGGATCTACGGTTAAAATTCCTCGTCGTTGGCAAGATTTGCAAAAGGCTAGTCAGAAGCTGCAAGCTGATCTACTTCGACAATATGGTCGCCAGCCGTCTGATCATGAAATGGCTCAAGCCCTTTGTATTTCGGTTAAAGAGTGGCGTCAGGTGAAAATGGCTAATAAGAATCGTATGCCACTGAGTTTAGACGCTACTGTTTGTCATCAAACTGATTCAACAATTACTCTGGGAGATACCCTGCCGGATATGCATTATCAGCTTCTGCAAGCGCTAGAAGAAGATCGTCAGCAAGTGCAGCGGGCGCTCAGTCAGTTAGAGGATAAAACCCGCTCAGCTATTGAATTTGTCTTTTTTAAGGGACTTTCTCGTAAAGAGGTGGCTGAACGTATTGGTGTGAGTCCGATGACAGTTACTCGTCGCATTCAACGGGGAGTTGATCAAATGATTAATTATTTGCAACCCCAGACATTGCAGACAGATCCCTAGGGTTTGGGTTGCATTTAGGTTGTTTAAACCTGTAAGAGTGTCAAAAATTTTGCCTCTCTTGGATCTAGTTTTGATATAGATAAAAAGTAGCGGTGTGAAGGGTTGTTTCACACCGCTACTTTTGTATTAAGAAAATAGTAAGTCTATGGTTGGGGTGTTAATCAGATTCAGTAGCCAGCTGTGTTGGTTAAGGAGCAGTCGTGGTATTTAAGTTAGCCAACTCTGAAATTAAAGATGATTTCAAATTTCGTCAGCTCCAGGCTCAATTGACGTCATGCTGGCAACCTGTAGATTGCTTTGACCGTGCTCCCAGGCAAATTTTGGTGGTGCCTTCCCTTAGCCTTGATCAAGAGGAATTGATAAAGGTGGAAGGTGTGCATCACTATGAAGAGAGACTGCTGTTTTCACTCCTGCACCTGCGGAATCCTAATACATCTCTGATCTATGTAACTTCGCAGCCGCTGCATCCTAGCATTGTCGATTACTATTTGGAGCTATTACCAGGTATTCCTAGCTCCCATGCTCAGAACCGGCTGAATTTATTTTCTACTTATGATGGGTCACAACGGCCCTTGACCGAAAAGATTTTGAAACGTCCACGCTTGGTGGATCGTATTCGCCATTGCCTTTCTCCCGAGGAAGCCTACATGGTTTGTTTTAACTCTACGTCTTGGGAACAGCAGTTGGCGCTGACATTGAATATTCCACTAATGGCGTTATCTCCAGCGCTGCTGAATTTGGGCACTAAGGCTGGGAGTCGTGAAATTTTTGGTGCCTGTGGTGTACCCCATCCGCAAGGTAGTCAGCTTACATATTGTGTCAAAGATCTGGCTGTGGCCACAGCTGATTTATGGGAGCAACAGCCAGCCTTGAAACGTATTGTGATCAAGCTGAATGAGGGATTTTCAGGGGAAGGAAATGCTTTGCTGTTGTTGGATGAGTTGCAAGATGTTGCTCCAGGCTATGCACCTCACAGTCAAAGGGTTGTCAAGATTCACGAAGCACTGAAACATATGCGTTTTCAGTATGTGTATGAAACCTGGGAACACTTTAGTCGCAAGATTGAAGAGCTGGGTGCGATCGCAGAAGCTTTCATCGAGGGTGAGATTAAGCGTTCCCCTAGTGTCCAAGGTCACATCACCCCTTTTGGCGAAGTCGAAATTCTATCCACCCATGACCAGATTTTAGGAGGCCCAGACGGTCAAATCTTTTTAGGTTGTCGTTTTCCTGCAGACGAAGCCTATCGGCTGGAACTGCAGGAAATGGGCCGTCACGTCGGAGAAAGCCTGGCGAAACAGGGAGCCCTTGAAAGATATAGTGTTGATTTTATTGCGGTGCAGAACGCGGATCAAACTTGGGACCTAAATGCCATTGAAATTAACTTGCGTAAAGGGGGCACCACCCACCCATTTATGGCTTTGCAGTTATTAACCAACGGCAGCTATAACCTGGAGGATGGCCAGTTTTACACTCCCCAGGGGCAACCCAAATATTATCGAGCGTCTGATAACTTACAAAAAGAGCAGTACAAAGGTCTTTTGCCCAATGATCTGATGGATATCATCATGATTGAACAGTTGCACTTTAATTCTATTGCTGGTACTGGGGCTGCATTTCACCTGATGGGCTGCCTCTCGGAGTATGGCAAACTGGGCCTCACCTGCATTGGAAATACCCCTAAAGAAGCTGAGCAGATTTATGAGCAAGTAGTGGCTGCCCTAGACAAAGAAACAATCTAGCGATTTTTCATCATGCGGGCAATGTCGCGTTTTTCTTGTTTTTGCTTTAAGGACTCACGCTTATCGTGGAGTTTTTTACCACGCCCAATGGCAATGTTGACCTTGACGCGTCCTTTTTTGAGATAGAGCTTTAAGGGGACTAGAGTTAGACCCTTTTCTTCCACTTTGCCAATCAACTTACGAATTTCAGCCTTGTGCAGCAATAGTCGACGGGGACGACGTGGCTCGTGGTTGTAAGCCTGGTTGGTCATGTCGTGGGGGGAAATATGGACATTCAGTAGCCACACTTCACCGTTTTTGACCTGGGCATAGCCATCTCGCAGGTTGACCTTGCCAGCGCGGATAGACTTGACTTCAGTGCCCTTTAATTCAATACCCGCTTCATAGCTGTCTAAAATTTCGTAGGTAAATCTGGCCTGGCGATTGTCAGCCATGACTTTGAAGCCGTCACTGGGCTGGGATTTTTTATTTGTTTTCGCCATGTTGACCTAACGTTGTGGTAACTATGAAAAATGCTGAATTCCTCGGGTCTGTTATTGTAGCGGGCTATTCTACAACTACACACCATTCATGAAGTTCGTAGTCGACGCAGCCATTTTCAATCAGTGGATCGGCTTTGACAATGGCTTCAGCTTCTTCCAGAGACGATGCTTGGAAAAGCAACATGCCACCACCATGCTCAGCCCAATACCCGGTTTTGGCTTGGTGTCCTTTAGCAATTAAATTGTTGACGTAGTCAACATGGGCAGGCACAAACTGGTCAAACGTGGATTTATTGACAATCCCACGCTCAATTTTGACAAACCAGGCCATAAGCAACCTTCGGAGATAGCGGCCTTGTGCTTGGGCTAAGGCCTTACAAAATATATTGTAGAAAGATTAATGGCTAACCTATGAATTCGCAGCGATTCTTCATCGCTCTGGTGCCACCATCGGAGATTCAAGCGTCTGTCAATGAAATTAAGGGCTACTTTGAGCAACAGCATGACTCTCGTAAGGCATTTAACTCACCGCCTCACATTACGTTGCAGGCTCCGTTTGAGTGGTCTAAAGAGCGGGATATGGATGAGTTGACTGAGGGATTGAAGGGGTTTGCTGCAGGAAGGGAGGAGATTGCGATCGCACTTCGTAATTTCGGAGCCTTTCCTCCCAACGTCATTTATGTGGATGTCGTTCATGCTCCAGGCTTAATGAGCTTACAAAAAGATTTAGCCATATTTATGGAAACTAGATATGGTGTTGTCGATCGCCGTTATCGCAACTTCTGTCCCCACATCACCGTTGCCTTTAGAGATCTCACCACAACGGCATTTCACCAAGCTTGGCCAAAATTTCAACAAAAAACATTAGCGTTTGACTTTATAGCCCAACACTTGACGCTATTGCGCCATGATGGTCAACGTTGGCAAATTCATCAAAATTATTCACTCTCAACTTAACTCTGATATCGCCATGCAGCCTGGAAAAAGTCCCGCTCACAGACCATGGCATAGCGATACGTAGATCGAATCAACGCACTGTCTGCTGCATATTCATCCACAATGGCTTCTAACTGAGCTGCTAAGGGTTCAAACTCGTCACTGCAATATGTGGCAATCCAATCCTCATAGGTATGCTCTGGAATGCCACCCTGGGCGAGCTGTTGACCTAAATAGGCATACAGACGCATGCATGGTGACATGGCGACAGCTGTGACCCCAATAGGCTGACCCCAGGCCGTTGCCAATAAAAAATCCGTATATTGTCGTGTAGCCGTCCCTGGGCTCACCTGGGTCAAGTCTACATGCCAAGTTTGAGCATAGCTCTGGTGTAGCTTGAGTTCTGATAACACCCCAGCCGCCAAATCATGAAATACATTAAAGCTCTGCCAGGTGGGAGCTTTGGCCGCTGCAATGCTATAGGCTCGGGCAAAGGCTTCTAGAAAGAATGCGTCCTGACCCACATAGTAGGCAAAGATCTTTTGGGGGAGTGTACCGTCTGCAATACCTTGAACAAATGGATGGGCAAGGCTTTCATTGGCCAGGTCTAGGTGGTCTTGCCAAAGCTTGGAAGAAAGGGCCATAGGATAGGGATCAGCGGTCGAACTGCGGGTGACATTATAGAATTAATAGGCTACGACCCCATTGGTTTTCATCGTCTAAGCCCATTGCCTAATGTTAGACCTGTCCGACCTCAAACGCGAAAGCGATCTGCTCACTAACCGCCTGGGCAAAGCTCAGGAGTATCTTTGACCTGCCTGCTATTCAGGCAAAAATTGATGACCTAGAGCAGGTGGCTGCCCAACCAGACTTTTGGGATAACCAAGAACAAGCTCAGAAGACACTACAAACGCTGAACGAATATAAGTCTTATTTGGAACAGCTCAATACTTGGAATATTCAGCTTGATGATATTCAGACCATTGCAGAATTACTGGAAGTAGAGTCAGATCCAGCGCTTTTATCTGAAGCGCAAGAGACAGCTCAAAATCTAGCCAAGGCCCTTGACCAGTGGGAGCTACAACAGCTTCTTTCGGGTCCCTATGATAAGAACAGTGCTGTCGTTACCATTAATGCTGGGGCAGGGGGGACCGACGCTCAGGACTGGGCTGAAATGCTACTACGGATGTACACCCGCTGGTGTGAGCAGCACGGTTACAACATCAGACTGGTGGAAGAATCTAAAGGGGATGAAGCGGGGCTAAAATCGGCCACCCTAGAAATTGATGGGCGCTATGCCTATGGCTATTTGAAGGCAGAAAAGGGGACGCATCGACTGGTGCGCATTTCTCCGTTTAACGCCAACGGCAAGCGGCAGACTAGTTTTGCGGGCATTGAGGTGATGCCGGTTTTAGATGACACCATCAAGCTAGATATTCCCGATAAAGACCTGGAAATTAAAACATCCCGTTCTGGGGGAGCAGGTGGTCAGAACGTGAATAAGGTGGAAACGGCTGTGCGGATTACTCACCTGCCGACAGGCCTGTCTGTGCGGTGTACCCAGGAGCGATCGCAACTGCAAAACCGTGAAAAAGCCATGGTCTTACTAAAAGCGAAGCTGTTAGTCATTGCTCAAGAACAGCAGGCCCAGGCGATTGCTGATATTCGTGGTGACATAGTAGAAGCCGCTTGGGGGAATCAAATTCGTAACTACGTCTTTCACCCTTATCAAATGGTGAAAGATCTACGAACAAATGTTGAAACTACAGCAGTTGACGATGTTATGAATGGCGAGCTTGATCCATTTATTCAGGCATTACTTCAGCAAGAAAATCAAATTACTCAAGAATCAACCGTGTAGTTGACCGGGGTATATTGAGACCTGATACATTACTTAATGTTTGAAAGAATTCTAGTTCTAGCCTGTTGCGTCAATATTTAGACGAATGGCCTAGGCGTTTGTAGTCGTTGCTGATTTCAGGGATGAATCGATCTAGCAAGATTGCTTTAAATCAGTATTTTTTAGATTAAATTCTCCTGAGGATCAACAACGACCGTTTTTATTTATTACTTAAGAGCTATGTCCCAATCGCCTCCGCCTTCTGTAGACCCACAACCCATGGAGCCTGCACCCAGCTACGTCAAACTAGCCATGCGCAATATGGTCAAAAAAGGTAGTAAATCGTTATTTCACTTTTTTCTGACCGCTATGGGCTTACTAGGAGTGTTGATTGGTTTGGCTTACCTTACCCGGTGATTCCATTGACTCAAACTTTAGTGCCCGAGGTAGAGCTTTGGGTAGAGGCGACAGAGCTTTTACCCCAGCAGTCGGACTTGCCCCCTACGTCGGCTTGGCAAACCTGGTTTAATATTTGGCTTAGGGAACTAGCTCCAACGGCATCCCCCATAGGTCGATACGAGATTAACCTTCTGCTTACGAATGACGTTACCATTCAAGAGTTAAACGCTACATATCGTCACCAGGATACGCCCACGGATGTCCTAGCCTTTGCGGCTCAAGAAACGAAAATCCCTGGAGCTCAAACCATTTATCAAACATCGCCTATTCCCTTGGGAGATCTGATTATTTCTGTGGAAACTGCTCAGCGGCAGCGTCACAATGATAATTACTCCCTGATTCAGGAGTTAACCTGGCTGGCAGCCCACGGTCTTCTGCACTTATTGGGATGGGATCATCCTGATGATGCGGCTCTTCAAAATATGCTAGAGAAGCAGCATAGTCTTCTAAAGTGTATAGACTTGACGTTTTAGCAAGATAGGTGATATTTCCTGAATCTGGATAGGTAATATACGATTACAGATTTTGATAAAGGTTAATATAATCGACAAAATGATAATTCTTTCGGGAACCTATTTAGTAGTTTCAGGCTTCGATTAATTAGGTCCGAAGATTATATAAGTCTTATTGATGGACTAAGCGGTAGTTCCGGCATTTGGTTTGCGGTGGCTGCTAGCTAAATTAAGCAGTTTTGCGCTTTTGTGCTGACTGAATATACATCACCTCTTAAGGTTTGTGCATGTCTATTTCCTCTAACCTTCAAACTGCTCCTAAGAGTAAGAAAGAAAGCAAAACTGCTTGGCAGGTTGCCCCGAATTTATTCACTAGTTTTCGCTATGCATGGGCAGGAATTATCTATGCCGTTAGAACCCAGCGAAACTTTCGTATTCATTTAGGCATTGGTCTAGTAGCGTTGTTTCTAGGAGTGATGCTGCACATCAAAGCAATTGAAGCCGCTGTGGTTGCTATTACCATCAGTGCTGTTCTGGTGATGGAGCTGATGAATACAGCTTTAGAGTCTGTGGTGGATCTAACGGTTGGCCAGACTTACCATGAGCTGGCTAAGATTGCAAAGGATTGTGCTGCTGGGGCTGTTCTGATCTCTGCTATTGCTGCTTTGCTTGTGGCTGGATTTATTTACTTGCCACCGCTACTTGTGCTGTTGAACACTGGGATCGCTTAAGCTAGGCTCATTGAGCTTTAGGCAAACAATGATCTTAGTCATTGATAATTACGATAGTTTTACCTACAACCTGGTTCAGTATCTAGGAGAGTTGGGACAAACGCTTCCTGTTGCATCTGACATTCGTGTCTTTCGTAATGACCAAATTACATTGGCGCAGATTCATGATTTGTCACCGGATGGAATTCTAATCTCTCCGGGGCCTGGCACTCCTGACGATGCCGGTATTTCCTTGGAAATAATTCGAGAATTGGGTCCAACTATTCCGATTTTGGGAGTATGTCTGGGACACCAAAGCATTGGTCAGGTATTTGGTGGTATCGTCACAGCCGCCGCTGAACTGATGCATGGCAAAACATCCCCCGTGACCCATACAAATCAGGGGGTTTTTGCAGGTCTTGAAAATCCATTAACGGCAACTCGTTACCACAGCTTAGTAGTGGAGCGAGCAAGCTGTCCTGAATGTTTAGAAATCACTGCTTGGGTTGATGACGGCACGATTATGGGGGTTCGTCATCGCGAGTACCCTCATATTCAAGGGGTGCAGTTTCATCCTGAAAGTGTGTTAACTCAATCAGGTAAACGGCTCCTGCATAACTTTTTGAGTCCTATTCCGATGAAGGCACCGGCCACCGTCTAAGGGGTTTGGGGCTTTTTACGGGTCGGTATGACCCAGAAAACTGTTTGTCTTTCTTAGCGAGTATTCCAAGCCTGTGGCACTATAACAAGTCATGGACAGTTGATCTCAATGGGATGTGAGGACACTATGAAACGGCGGCAATTGCTTCAAAATGCCAGTGCAGCCTTCGTCAGTACGCTTGGATTGGGCATTGCTTCTCATTGGCAAGCCTACGAAGCGCAAACGGGCACCTTAAGCATTACAGCACTGGGGCATATGTGTTTCCAGTTTTCCGGTGGTGGTAAGACCATTTTGACCAACCCGTTCAGACCTTTGGGCTGTACTGAAGGCTATACAGCTCCAAATTTGGCTGGTTCAGACCTGGTATTGATTAGTAGCCGATTATTTGACGAAGGATTTATTCCTGAAGGCACAACCGTCAACTATCTAGATGAACCAGGTGCCTATGAGATAAATGGTCTCAGTGTTCAAGGTGTTGGCATGCCCCACGATCGAGAGGGGGGGAGAAGATTTGGTACGAATACGGCTTGGCTATGGACTCAAGCTGGGGTCAAGGTGGTTCACCTTGGCGGGGCTGCAGCACCCATTGATTTAGAAGATAAAATTTTGATTGGTCGCCCTGATGTATTACTACTACCAGTAGGGGGTGGCTCCAAGGCTTACAATGCCACGGAAGCCGCCGCTGCTGTGCAGAGTTTGCAGCCCAAACTGGTTATCCCGACTCAATATCGCACCAGTGCTGCCAACAATAGCTGTGAACTGCAAGGTGTCGATGAGTTCCTAGGAGCAATGGCGGGGACACCTGTTGACCGAGTTGGTAGTACGCTGACACTTCAGAGTGGTAGCTTGCCAGCCAGTGGTATGCGAATTAAGGTTCTCTCTTAACGTAGCAAAACTGCTCACATGTCCATGAATTCAGAATATCAACAGCGACGACAGGCTGTGATGGCCGCTATTGGTCAAGGCACTGCTATTTTTGGCAGTGCCCCAACAGCTGTCATGCACAATGATGTGGAACACCCATTTCGTCAGAACAGTGATTTTTTCTATCTGACGGGGTTTAATGAGCCGGATGCGATCGCAGTCCTAGCTCCCCATCACGAAGAGCATCAGTTTGTGCTGTTTGTCAGACCCAAGGATAAGGAAAAAGAAACCTGGTCCGGTTATCGCACAGGTGTAGAGCTAGCCAAGGAAAAGTATGGAGCCCAGGAAGCTTATCCCATTGAAGAATTAGCTGAAAAGCTACCTCAATATGTGGAAAATGCTGATCGGCTTTATTACCATTTTGGTGATGATGGTCGTTTAGACCAGCACATCCTGGCCCTATGGCGAAGACTATTAGCCAAGTACCCAAAACGTGGACGAGGCCCGGTGGCCATTGAAGATGGGCGGCTGTTAATGCAGCAGTTTCGCCGAGTCAAAAGCGCCAGCGAACTGGAGCAGATGCGTAAAGCCATTGCTATTTCAGCCAAAGCCCATAATCATGCCATGGCTATTACCCAGCCTGGTCGCTATGAATATGAAATCCAGGCTGAAATGGAACATATATTTCGCTTAGAAGGGGCTCTAGGGCCAGCCTATCCATCGATTGTGGCCTCTGGTGCCAATGCCTGCATTTTGCATTACATCGAAAACGATCGCCAAATGCAGACGGACGACCTGCTGCTCATCGATGCAGGCTGCGCCTACGACTATTACAACGCCGACATTACCCGCACCTTTCCCGTGGGAGAACGCTTCACGTCTGAGCAGCGCATTCTCTATGAGTTAGTCTTAGAAGCTCAGCTCAAGGCGATTGATGCCGTGCAACCAGGTCGTCCCTTTAATGACTTTCATGACGCGGCTACTCGCACAATTACCGAAGGGTTAGTCGAGTTAGGTCTGCTTAAGGGCAGCGTAGACACATTAATCGAAGAGAAAAAACATAAAGCCTTCTTCATGCATGGTACCGGTCACTTTTTAGGGCTGGATGTACACGATAGTGGTACTCTACGGAATGCAGATAAAACCTGGAAACCCTTTGCGCCTGGCAATGTAGTCACGGTTGAGCCAGGTATCTATATTGCTCCAAACTATGAACCTGAAGAGGGACAGCCCGATGTGGAACAGCGTTGGCGTGGTATAGGTATCCGTATTGAGGATGACGTTCTGGTCACCCGAACTGACCATGAAATTCTGACAGCAGATGTGCCTAAAAGCATTGCTGCAATGGAATCGCGTGCTGAGTACGCTTAGTAACTAGGGAACTGTATAAAATAAATAGTTCTTGTATTAATTTCTTTTGATAAGGGCACTTTAACGATGAACTGGAGTTAATCTAGCTCGTCGCTAGTGGCAGGTTTCCCTAACGATTCTTGTCTGAAACTACAAAAGTCAGATGAATCAAAGAAAGGAGTATCCTGAAAACCGCACAATTTTGATGTTCGATATCTTAAACATTGCACAAATGCGGTTACTCTTGTCTTGCAATATTGATCTCGGGTTTACTTGAGCCAGTTAATGGCTGTGGGATCATCACTGTTAGAAGGAACTGAAGCTGTGCATTGGAATCCTTTACTTTCTAGTAAGGCGGTAGCCTCCAGAATGTCTAGCTTGACGTCTGGCGTGATTGGTATTTTGGGGGCTGTGCTGATTGCCTTGCCAGCCGATGCTGCCAATCTTCAGTTTTGGCGTTTTGACCAGCAGCAAAATCGTCTGACATTTACAACGGACACTCGGGTCCAGCCAACAGCCAAGTTGATTTTTAATCCGACCCGTTTAGTCATTGATTTACCAGGTACTCAGGTGACGAGTGCGACTTCTCGACAGCGATTACAAGAAGGGGTGCGTGAAGTCCGCGTGGGTCAATTAGATGACCAAACAGCCCGCATTGTGATTGAAGTAGCCCCTGGTTATAGCCTTGATCCACAACAAGTGGAAGTTCGGGGCGAAACCAATCGTCGTTGGTTTGTACAGTTGCCTGAACTAGTGGCTACAGATGATGAGGACCGCCCAAGACGCTCATCATCATCTGCTCGAGTTAATCAGTCGTCGGATCAAGCCGAGCGCTCATCTGGGCGGACAACAAACCAGGTGACAGCGGATGCTAACGCGTCAGCTCAGAGTCAAAGCACTCAGGTGCAAAGTATTGTGGCAACGGCTGATGGCTTTTTTATTCGCTTATCGGGTGATACACCGGAGGTGCGTCTTAGCCGCTCCCGGCGACGGGATCCAGAACGAAAAATTACCTTAGAACTACCCAACAGCTCTGTTTCGCCAAGATTAACGCCAGCGTCACTGCCAGACAATCGTTACAGTATTGAAAGTTGGGAGATATCTCAGAGCGACTCAACAGTGTTTATCACTATGATTTTTGGGGAGGACAGCCCTGACTGGCAGACCATTACGACTGAAATTGGTAGTAGTCTTCGGGGAATTTCTGTACTTCCTGATGGGGTAGCGATTCGAGATATTCCTGATAGTGCGCCTAGTAGCAGTGTTCCAGTACCCTCTGCAACGGTGACGAGACGTCCTTCAGAGCGACCTTCTAGACCCTCTGACAGAGCCAGGGTTAACCCAGCTGAGCCTTCAGCTTCGGGCGATCTGCCTCGGGTACCCCAAGGGCGCATTGTTGTTGCCATTGACCCTGGGCATGGAGGACGTGACCCTGGTGCTGTCGGAATTGGCGGTCTGCAGGAGAAGCAGGTGATTTTTCCAATTTCTCAACAGGTTGCCGCTATTCTACGGGAGCAAGGGGTAGATGTGGTCATGACCCGCAATAGTGACATCGAGCTCGATCTTGACCCCCGTGTTCAGATTGCTGAACGTGCAGATGCAGACCTATTTGTCAGCATTCATGCCAATGCCATTAACCTGAGTCGGCCCGATGTTAACGGTTTAGAAACCTATTATTATTCTGGTGCAGGAGCTCGATTTGCGCGCACAGTGCATGATGTAGTGCTGCGCATGATGGGGATGTCCGATCGGCGTGTAAGACAGGCTCGTTTCTATGTGCTACGCCGTACCTCAATGCCAGCAATCTTAATTGAAGTAGGATTTGTCACAGGTGCGGAAGATATTCACAATCTGCGTGATCCAGAGTGGCGCAGTGAGATGGCTAATGCGATCGCACGCGGCATTTTAACCCACATCCAGCGCGAATTCTAGAAAGCATGCTAATTGCATCATTAGCTTGAAAGATGTATCTGGAAAGAGTGTTGATTATTTATGTTCCGGGTGTTCAGTAGCCTCACAGGGCTCGCCAAGAGTGTTGATTTTACGAATTAGCTGTTGTAGGCGACCAAAGTCACGGTGATTAAATTGGAATACCAGGCGAGACAGCTCTGCGGTTTCATCATCTTGCTCTTCTGGTAGCGCATTTGACATTTCTATTTTGCCAGCAGCAACAATATCGCTAAATGATTGATTGAGCTCCTCTAACGCTCCAGACCGCAGGCAAGAATTGAGCCTTATCACCAAATGATCACCGACATATCGGCTGGAATGAAACACTCGATAATAGTTTGTTATTTCCTGCCATGCGTCATTGATGTTATCGGTCATAACATAAAGGCTAGGATCGTCGTCACTGATCAGTCGATTGGCCATTAAGTGATCGCGTATATAGGTATCCCAACCTTGCCAATAGTTGCCACCAGGGTGATCAATCAACACAATAGGTATCGGTTCGGCTTTCCCAGTTTGGACGAGTGTTAGCGACTCAAACGCCTCATCTTGAGTCCCAAAACCACCTGGAAATACTGCTAAGGCATCACATTCCCTCAAAAAAAATAGCTTGCGTGTAAAAAAATATTTGAATGTGAGCAATTTTGGATCATTCTCCATAATTGGATTAGAGCCCTGCTCAAACGGTAACTGAATATTCAGACCAAAGGAATGTTCGACGCCAGCTCCTTCATTACCAGCTTCCATGATGCCTGGTCCAGCACCAGTCATAATCATGAATCCCTGTTGTGCTGCTCGTTGGGCAAAGGTCTTTGCTAACTGGTAATCAGGATGCTCTGATGGAGTACGTGCTGACCCAAAAATGGCTATTTTTCGGGTATGGCGGTAAGGATAGAAACCCTGAAAACCCAGTTCCATATCCTGTAATGTATTGCTTAAAATCTTCCAATCCAGCCGATCAGCCTCTCGCCCAATCATTCTTACTAGGGTTTCTAAAATCTGTTGAATTACAGTCCCATGTTCCATGGAGGGCAACTGGGTGACAATTTCAGAAATCTTCTCTTGTAAGTGAGTGGGCAATTTTGTTGTAGAGGTGACCATAAAACACGCAGTTAGTGAAGATTCTTAAGCGTTGAATCAGAGCATCTAGCTCCCCAATTGTATAGCAATGGATTGATTCAATAGGATGCTGGTCTCTCCTATTGCTACAGCACTCTCTATGTACCTAACGCTCCTTGTTATCTCTAGTAATTGAGTCAACTAATTGAGTCAACGCAATCGGTATTCTTGCAGTATTAGAGCGTGATTGCAGTTTAGCAGTCTGTGCCTGTTGTGCACAGACTGCGCTTTCAGTTGCTTCAGCCTCTAAAAATGAACGGCTCCAACAGAAACTGTTGAAACCGTTTATTTCTGAAAATTTGAACTTACCCGATTTATCTGCACCCTATATCTGTCCCAGTCTATTGGGTTACAGCTAAGTCATTTAGCCAATAATAAATCTATAAAACCAAACCAAACGCCTATAGATACTTCTCAAGAGTATTTGCCAAGGTGGTTTTGGGGACAGCACCCACTACCATATCAACCCGTTGCCCATCTTTAAAAATCATCAATGTTGGAATACTTCTGATACCGTACTGGCTAGCAACTTTGGGGTTATCATCCGTGTTGACCTTAACAACCTTGACCTTGCCATCGTACTGTTCAGAAATCTCATCCACAACGGGAGCAACCATCCGGCAAGGACCACACCAAGGGGCCCAAAAGTCTACAAGTACCGGTAGCTCACTTTTGAGAACTTCTTGTTCGAATGTCGAATCTGTGACTTGTGCGGCTGACATCCCTATATTCCTTGTCGACAAATATCAGATTCTTACCATAGCTGATTTTGGCTTGTGACTCATCTCAGCATTGGAAAAATCAACCTTAAGAATACTCCTTTATGGCCGCTTCCATGGACTGCAAAAGTTTTATTGCAGGTTTTTTGTGCCCAACCTGACTAATGTCATAGCCCCTATTCAAACTTGAGGAATTATCAATAATTATCAAATTTGGCTCATATAGGAACCGCCTAAACCAAACAGGTTTAGGCGGAGTGTGGTGTGAGGAGTGAACGGAAACTTCCGTCTCCGCTTTCAGTCCTATTGTAGGTCAAGTCTCAGCTTTTGCCATCCCCTACACTTGAGGTCTGACGCGGATTATAAGTTTTGTTTTCTTGCGTCTGTAAGAAAACGTAGTGTTAGTGACGCTGGTCATCCTCAAGGCGTGATAACAATCATCATATTGAGAAAATTATGAGTAACACTCCACAATTTTTTTGAAAATCACCTTTTAATTAAAAAACATATTCAGAACATGCTGCCTTGTGATCTAAAAAGCTGATGCTCTGAATATG
This sequence comes from Leptolyngbya sp. PCC 7375, assembly GCF_000316115.1. GTDB lineage: Bacteria > Cyanobacteriota > Cyanobacteriia > Phormidesmidales > Phormidesmidaceae > Leptothoe. The sequence goes on along the minus strand of NZ_JH993797.1, from coordinate 2,858,511 downwards.
TCTTAATATGACCTACTTACCCATGCCCAACTGCTGAGCTTTTTGGTACACTTTTCCTTCTGTTAGCAATGAGGGAGCAATGACAACCTCTACCTGTTGCATATCCTTTAAGTCTTTAGCTCCCAGGGTGCCCATGCTGGTTTTGATGGCTCCTAGCAAATTATGGGTACCGTCATCGAGCTGGGCTGGACCCCGCAAAATCTGCTTCAGACTACCGGTTGTGCCTACTTGGATACGTGTCCCTCGGGGGAGTACTGGGCTGGGAGTCGCCATACCCCAGTGAAATCCACGACCAGGAGCTTCGGCTGCTCGGGCAAACGGTGACCCAATCATGACTGCATCGGCACCGGAAGCAATCGATTTGCAGATATCCCCCCCTGTGACTAAACCTCCATCTGCGATTACCGGTACATAACGTCCTGTTTCACGTTGATAGTCATCTCGAGCGGCTGCACAGTCGGAGACAGCGGTTGCTTGGGGAACACCCACACCCAATACACCTCGTGAGGTACAGGCTGCGCCGGGACCGATGCCAACCAGAACACCTGCTGCGCCTGCTTTCATTAGCTCTAGGGTGACTTCATAGGTAACGCAGTTGCCTAAAATCACTGGCATAGGCATGTCGGCACAAAATTCTGTCAGATCTAGCGGAGTGATAGATTCAGGAGATAGATGGTTGGTAGATACCACCGTTGCTTGAATAAAGACTAGATCAGCCTCGGCTGCGGCTACTGTTGTGCCATACTTGGCTGCCCCCATTGGAGTCAGGCTAACGGCTGCGATCCCACCTTGAGTCTTGATCTCTGAAATGCGCTGCTTAATTAGCTCTGGCTGAACCGGCTGAGCATAGATTTCTTGCATGAGAGGGACAAACTCTGCTTTGCCGACAGAGACAATGCGGTCCAACACAGGGTTGGGGTCGGCGTAACGAGTTTGAATACCTTCTAAGTTTAAGACGCCGAGAGCACCAAGCTTTGCCAGGTCCACTGCCATGCGGACGTCAATAACACCGTCCATCGCACTGGCAATAATCGGAATTTCACGTTCTACATTACCAAGGGTCCAACGCGTGTCGGCTAGTTCTGGATCTAGGGTTTTCGGGCCGGGCACCAATGCGATTTCATCAATGCCATAGGCACGTCTTGCTGTTTTGCCACGACCAAGTTGAATGTTCACTGATATCTCCTTCCCAAGATCATTAGGTAAGCCTAGCAAAGAAAGAAATCGATACTCAATTGTTTGTTGGCGGGTCACTTAGGAATTTGGTTCAAGGCGTCTTTATACTGAGCGAGTGATTGTCGTTTAAGGCTTGAGCATGGCAAGGTAGAGCCATTTTTCAAGATAAACTCTCATTAGAATAAAAACACCCTACACCCTGTTGGTGCTTTAACACACTAATGTTGATGGGGTAGCGAGATATTCTTCAGCAATGGGGGATAGCTAAGCCGCTTGACCTCTGGGCAAAATAGGTGTCATCTGTTCCGGAATCGGAGGTTTAATCTTAGAAACCTTTAGGCTACAGAATCAGATGCGACTTAGACTCCGTTATTGAGTTATTGGCAATCAACGTGAATTTATCGTCACTAAAGTTTTTTAGGAACCTGCGTGCTAATAATCGTCAGTTTGCGGTTATCGGATTGGGGCGTTTTGGGCGAGCTGTCTGCCTTACGCTCCATGGTATGGGGTATGAGGTTTTGGGGATTGATTCTGATGAAAATCGGGTTGCTCAAGTCCTCACTGATCAAATTGCAGCCCATGCTGTGCAGATGGATTCTACCCAGCCGTCCGCTTTGCAAGAGGCAGGCATTCCTGACTTTGATACGGTGATTGTCGCCATTGGTAATTACATCCAGGAGAGCATTATTACGACTCTCAATGTTAAAGAGGCAGGCGTTGCTAACGTAGTTGCCAAAGCGTCTACAGAGATTCATGGTAAGTTGCTTCAGCGAGTAGGGGCGGATCATGTTGTCTTTCCAGAGTTTGAAATGGGCTGTGAACTCGCTCGCTCGCTAACGCGTCCAGGCGTGCTCGATCGATTTGAGCTTGACCCAGACCACAGCATTGTAGAGGTGGTCGTTCCTCAAGAATTTGACGGTAAAACCATTGTGGAGCTCGATCTACGAAATCATTACGGGTTAACCTTGATGGCTATCAGCAAAGCCAATGCTATGGACAAGTTTGAGATCAATCCCAGTCCAGTGACTCGATTGAGAGCTGGAACCTTGATGGTAGTGGTGGGTTCTAACAAAGGCATTGATAAGCTACCTATGTAGAGCTAGGTAAGTAGGGGTATGAAAGTCATTGGCCTGATGAGTGGTACCTCTGTCGATGGCATTGATGCAGCTCTGGTGGAGGTAACAGGTAAAGGATATGGGGTGGAGGTTGAACTGTTGGCGGCTCATACTGCTGGCTATTCACCGTCTCTGCGCGATCGCATCCTGGCCGTATGCGCTAATAAGCCTTTAGCGATGGCCGATATTGCTGGTATGGATGACGATATTGCGATCGCCTTTGCTAACGCTGCCAACCATTTAGGCACAGCTGAATTAATTGCTTCCCATGGCCAAACGGTTTATCATCGGCCCCCAACCGCCCAGCAGATGGGCTATAGCTGGCAAATGGGACGTGGAGAGCTAATTGCGGAGCTCACCCAAACACCTACCATCAGTAACTTTCGTGCTGCTGATATTGCAGCTGGTGGCCAGGGTGCCCCCCTGGTGCCCCCGGTAGATGCTAGTCTTCTCAGTCATGCTCAGCACCATCGCTGTGTACAAAATATTGGCGGTATTGGCAACCTCACTTACCTGCCGCCTTGGGATCGATCGGGTCCTCCACCAGCAGCTATTGTTGGCTGGGATACGGGGCCTGGTAATGCCCTGATCGACTGGGCTGTGAGCCTGTTTAGCGATGGCAACCTAACCTATGATCACAACGGTGACTGGGCAGCCCAAGGGCACCCTTGTCAGCACTTAATTGATCAGTGGCTCGCTCAGTCATTTTTTCGGCAGCCTCCTCCAAAATCCACAGGACGGGAACTATTTGGTGCTGACTATGGTCAGCGGTGTTGGCAAGAGGCTCAGGCACTTGATCTGAGTCAAGCCGATTTTCTATCGACTTTGACTGCCTTTACGGCTGCGACTATTGCTGACAGCTACCAACAGCTACCCTGTCTTCCGGATGAGGTCTTGTTGTGTGGCGGCGGTAGTCAAAATGGGTATTTGCGATCGCAGCTTCAGCTTAGATTGCCTAGCGTCAACCTTATGACTACTGCTGCTGCTGGTATCAGCAGCAGTCATAAGGAAGCTATTGCTTTCACTGTCCTAGGATATTGGCGTTGGCATCAACATCCAGGTAATATCCTTGCTGTTACCGGTGCTCGTCAGCCTTGTCTGCTTGGCAACATTTATACAGTTGGTGATAGCGTTAACAACTAACAACCGAACCCCAGGGCACGGTGTGACGATAGCCATGGCTATAAGTTTTCATCTATTCCGTAAGGGTATACCTGTTAAGGTTGAGAACACATGCACTCATAGCTTTAAGGTTTAACGTCTCAAATCCATAAACTGTTGATTGTTCGATTGCGCATTTTCATCAAACCACTAGGGAGAACACGTGAGTCACAGTTTTCTGATTGAGCCAGGACGCTGGACCCTTCAAGGGAGTTGGCTAGCCAGGGATTTACTCCCTATAACTGTCAAAGGCAAAATCCTGGTTGCTTGGAATAGCAATGATTGGTTCACAATGGTTACCAAGCTCATTTTTCCTAATGGAGAATTAGACGATATTTCCTTGCAGTATAAAGGGCGGATTGTCAGAGGCGATCGTCAATACACATTTGTATTGCAGCACAGCGTCCTTGGACGAGTAGAAGGTGAAGGTTGGATCGCCCCTAGTTCAATTGTTCAACAATACTGGGCACTGCAGGATAGACAAATGCGCACCGGGTTTGAAACCCTCTACCGCCTAAGTCCAAATCGATATCATTTCTCCGGAGGCATTATGGCAGGTCATCATCTGACCAGCACCATGGAAGCTGTCGTTGAACGTCATCAGAGTTAGGCTGATGACAACTATTCTTCAAGTTGCTATCAATTCGCCCTGGGAGTTTGCTTAGTCCTATGTATTGATAGATAGTCGAACTCTCAAATTGTGTTTTTAGACACCAAGGCTAATAAAATTTGGGCGTTGCTGATCCCCGGGAGGATTTAATCTGACAATGCTGATGTGGGGCAATTTTGTCAGATCGATTCATCCCCTAAATCAGCAACGGTAAAATTGGCTACTTAATTCTCTAGACTGGGAATTAAGGCTGAATGAGCTTGCTGTATAAGCTCGCACTGTCAACCTTGCAAAAATCGCAGTGGCTATATTGTTGGTTTAGAAGCGCAGCGTTCAATGACAGACAATAACTTCGGTCGTAGACTTGCCAATCGCTATGAGCTCATGGACTCCATAGGCCAAGGCTCCATGGGAAAAGTCTATTTGGCCAAAGACACGCTGCTTGGTGGTGTGCCGGTTGCTGTTAAATTTTTGGCTCAAACCCTGCTAAATGAGCAAATGACCCAGCGATTTATGCATGAGGCCATGACCTGTGCCCAGCTGGGAAATAACAGTATCCATGTCGTCAGAGTTACCGATTATGGTGTGGCTGATGATGGTGTGCCGTTCTACGTCATGGAATATCTGAAGGGCAAAAATCTGGGCCAAGTGATTCAGTCTCATCCCCTACCAGTCAAACGATTTCTCGATTTTACTAGACAAATTTGTTTAGGCCTTCAGACAGCTCATAAAGGCATTATTCTCGATGGTCAGCTTGTGCCTATTATTCATCGAGATATCAAACCTAGCAATATTCTGGTCACTCAAAGTGCCAGTGTAGGGGAGCTGGTCAAGGTTTTAGATTTTGGTATTGCGAAGTTGATGCAAGCCGGTATCAGTGAGCAAACCAGCAGCTTTTTGGGAACCTTAGCCTACGCGTCACCAGAGCAGATGGAAGGTCAAGAGCTGGATAGTCGTTCTGACATCTACAGCTTGGGTGTCATGATGTACCAGATGTTGACAGGTACGCTGCCATTGTGTCCGAAGGTTAATACATTTGGAGGCTGGTATAAAGCCCACCGTTCTCAAGAACCAACACCCTTAGATGGGTTATCGCCCTATGGCACATTGCCGCAACGGCTCAAAGAAGCAGTAATGGGGTGTTTAGCCAAGGAACGGTCCCGGCGACCGACTAGCGTTAGCCATTTGCTGGCACATCTTGAAGGGGCTGTTGACAGTCCCATGTCAGCCTTTTTAAGGTCAGCGAAAGACCTCGAAGAGCTGCCACAAGAGTCTGAGGAAGAGCGGTTTTACCGGCAGCAAGTATGGCCGAAGGATAAGCCGATTGCTGAGATTGTTTTTCCAAAACTCTTGACTATGGGCGAGCGCCAATTGCCTACACTGTGGGTTATGCTATCTGCACAAGAAATAGAGCAACGCGTTAGTAACACCGGCTACAACAATTTTTTATGTACCCTTAACCCTCATCCCATGGTCCTATGGGTGACGGCGTTTCACAGTAAAGTTCAAGGACCTCGATGGCTATCTAGCTATCTAGATCTTAAAAACCCTCACCATGGAAAAATCATTTGGTATTTAGGGGGAAACGGTAGTTATCGTGTGCTGTTTTTCGCTAAAGACTTTCCTAACCAATTTGTTGATTCTCGCCGTTTACACATTGCTCCTCCTCAGCGAAAACTCCTTAAGGAATGGGTGCTGAGGGCACGTACGACTATCTCAGTAGGTAGTTCCCAGGACAGTAAAAGTATGCTGAGAAAAGAGCTGAATACCAATCTAAAGCCTCAGATGCTCTGGTAGATCTGGCACTGTTGCTCTCTATAGAATGGGGGTGTGTTAGACAAAACGGGTATTTTAAGAACAGTTAAAACGTTCTTAAAGCTAGTGAAGTTCGAATCGGGAGGAATTCTGGTTTGTTGCGATTTGACATGCTGGTTGCCCTTCAGATGGGGCAAAGGCGCTACACTTCCATCACCTATTTTCTAAAATACTTTTATTGCTAAGCTATCAGTTGTGTCCCTGGGGCATTACAGCGAAAAGGGGCGGAGCAACCTAGTGATTACAGTAGCGACCTTGATGTCATAGGTCTTGATGCGTTGATTTGTGGCTGTAGCTGAGTGTTTTAGGTTTTTCGCTATTCTCAGCAATAGGACCAACGCTATGTATTATTTGCTTAGAAAAACAGCGTTACATGACAGACAGTAATTTCGGTCGCAGACTCGCCAATCGCTATGAGCTCATGGACTCAATAGGTCAAGGCTCCATGGGTAAAGTCTATTTGGCTGAAGATATGCTCCTCGGAGGTGTCCCTGTTGCTGTTAAATTCCTTTCTCAAACCCTGCTTAATGAGCATATGGCCCAGCGGTTTATGCGTGAGGCCATGACCTGTGCTCAGCTAGGAAACAATAGTATGCATGTCGTCAGGGTTACCGATTATGGTGTGACGGATGACGAGATTCCCTTCTACGTTATGGAATATTTGAAGGGAAAAAATTTAGGCCAGGTCATTCACCCAACTCCTTTGCCTATTCCACGTTTTCTCGACTTTATTCGCCAGATTTGTTTAGGGCTGGAGACAGCCCATAAAGGCATCGTTCTGAACGGTCAAATTATTCCTATTATTCATCGTGATATTAAACCCAGCAATATCTTGGTCACTCAAAGTGCCAGTGTGGGTGAGCTGGTCAAGATTTTGGATTTTGGTATCGCGAAATTAATTCAAGTTGATAACAGCGAGCAAACCAGCAGTTTTATGGGAACGTTGGCCTATGCATCTCCAGAGCAGATGGAGGGACAAGAGCTGGATCGGCGTTCCGACATTTATAGTCTTGGGGTAATGATGTACCAGATGCTGACAGGTACATTGCCGTTGCGCCCTCGTAATAATACGTTCGGTGGTTGGTATAAAGTCCATCTTTCCCAAGAACCCATACCGCTGGATGGGTTATCACCCTATGGTGCATTACCTAAGGTGCTAAAAGATACGATTCTCCGCTGTCTAGCGAAAGATCGGGCGCAACGACCTAATAGCGTTAGCCATCTTTTGGATAGTCTAGCGCCTTTAGAAAATCGTTTTGGTCGCTCAATTGATCTGGGTAAGCAGATCAGGGGGACGTTGCGAGAGCTGCCGGTGGTTCCTAAATCGGACCCACCCAACGATTCGGAAGAAGATCGTTTTTGTCGACTACAGATGTGGCCCGAAACTACGCCTGTTGCCGAAATCGTTTTTCCTCAACTGCTCAACATGAGCAATCGTCAGTTGCCTACACTCTGGGCAATGCTGGCTGCGCAAGAAATTAACCAACGAGTTGGTAATACGAGTTCTAATAATTTTCTGTGTGTTCGTAATCCCCATCCCATGGTTCTTTGGGTTACAGCGTTCTACAGTAAGACCCATGGAGCACGATGGTTATCTAGTTACCTAGATCTCAAAAATCCTGGTAACCAAAAATTTGTATGGCATTTGGGTGCGGCGGGGGCCTACCGCATTCTCTTTTTCTCAAAGGAAGCGCCCAACCAGTGTCTAAACTTTCGTCGTTTACACATTGCTATACCTCAGCAGAAACTTCTGAAAGAATGGGTCCTGATGGCCCGCACGATTGTTCCAATCGGTAGTCCTCGAGATAGTAAAAAGATCCTTAGAAAGGAGCTAAACGATAGCTTAAAACCTCGGATGCTTTTGAGTTTTGAAGCTATGCAATCTGATACTTAACTACAGAGCCATCCCTTATATTTAACTGATGCCGGGAAAATGTATGACTGGATGCCAACTAGAACGTAAGATGGCACTTGTAAAGCTTGGGACCGACCACTTTAAAATCCCTTTGGAGCTGCCTGAGCAAATTGCGATCGCAGATATATCATTTACCTCTGCTGATTTCAAGACTTCACCCTGAGGATCACCCTGGCGAATCTCAGTAAACACCTCTATTCCAAACGTCTCTAAGTCTGCTTTTACCTCAGCCAGTAAAGTCTGAACTTGCTCTTCAGACTCCCTCAGTTCCACACGAATACACTCATCAATTACCCAACAAAGTGTGCACTGCTGAGGATAACCATTGGTTTTGGCTGCTGCTTGGATACGTGAGACTAGATGTTTAGCACTGTTGCTGCCATCGTAGGGAATTAATAAATGGGTAAATAAAGTTTGGCAACGCAACGCCAGCTCTTGCTCACGATAGGTAGCTACCAACTGGGGTCTTAAAATTACAAGCGGTATATTAAGTTGCTTGGTAATCCCTGTGGTTGTGCTACCAAAAATTTTTTCAGCTAGAAGCGAACGCGTAGGGGTCCCCAGAAGCAGTACATCAGTATCGTAGCAACGCACTGCCTTCTCAATATTATTGATGACACGCCCCGAACGAACATCAACGATAACTGACTTGCCATCAGGTAGTGCAGCTTCATTAGCTGCCGCGAGCTGCAATTTGGCCTCTTCAACAGCGTCATCGTTCACTTGAGGAATTTCGCGCTCAGTTGTAATCGAAACATTATGGAAAAAAACTACTGTATCTAAGCCAGACTGAACTAAATCAGGCACAAACTTGATCAGCCGTTGGAGACTATCCTCAAAATCAGTACAGACTAGTGCACTTTTAAACATCTGGCTTCACTCTACCCTCATTGCATTGAGATTCACGCCTAATTTTCTGCTGTAGAGTCCTTATGTGCAACAGTGCTACAGTGGAAAATTAATCTTGAAAGGCTACTACCACTACTGTAATATTGTCCCGTCCGCCCCGCTGTTTGGCCGCATCAACCAGAGATTCAACAGCAGTTGGGCATGAACGAATACTCTTTAAATGGGTAGCAATTAGGGGATCAGACAACTCCTCAGTTAATCCATCGCTGCATAACAATAGTCGATCGCCCCCTAAGACATCCAGTGACTGAATGTCGATGCGGTTTAAATCTTCTCTGCCTAAACACTGGGAAAGCACATGCCGCCAAGGATGATGCTTAGATTCATCGGGAGTCAATTCACCATCTTCGATGGCTTTAGCAACCCAAGTGTGATCGGTGGTAATTTGGTCTAGCTTGGCCCCTCGTAAGCGATAAAGACGAGAGTCACCGACGTGGGCGCACCAGGGATAGTTGTCACAATCTCGGAACATCACCGCTACGGCAGTTGTTCCCATATCTGCCCGCTCAGGATAGTGATATTGGTCTTTTAATATAGCGTCATTAGCTGCGATAAACGCCTTGCGTAGCATTACATCGGGAGCCTCTGAACTCTCCCAATGATTGTCCAGATACTGATAAATAGCTTCTGTTGCTAAACGACTGGCCTCTTGACCACCAGCATGTCCACCCATGCCATCTGCAACCACAAAAAAACGGCCTAAATCATCCAGGTAATAAGCATCTTGATTACTAGTGCGTAGCAATCCTGGATCAGTTAAACCGGCAAAAAAGCGTTGCATAAAGCATCTAGGCATAAAGGGAGGAACTAAGGCATACGATCAGTGCGACCAAGACGCATCAAGGCGCGGACTAACGCTATTCCCGAAGCAATGGCGGGTAATATCATACCCAAAGCAACCCATGGTAATTGACTAATTAACAAAAGGGTAGCTGACAGAGTAAACGTGCCCAACAGCAGAGTGTAGTTTGTCATTAAATTGACACTACTAAGGCGACGTATAGCACGATCTGTTTCAATAGAGCGTACTCTTACCCGAATATCGCCTCGATCCAACCGGTCAAGCGAATCTTCAATTCGCCGTGGCAAGCCAAATGCTGAACTTCCAACTTGAGCGGCTTGACGACCTATTTCGCCGATCAGTCCATTGGTAGAAGAATTAGAAACGTTAGTCATAAGCTGATTAGCAAACGGTTTTGCGGCTTCCATAAAGTTAAAGTCTGGATCTAAGCCTTTCCCGACACCTTCTAATGTGGAAAAAGCTCGCATAACGAATGTAAACGTTGCTGGAAACCGGAAGGGTTGATCGTAGGCAACCGCATACAAGTCGTCGCTGATAGCAGTAATGGACTGTTCCTCAAAAGGCTTATCCATGAAGTTATCCAGAATATACTGAATCGAGCGACGCACAGGCCCCATATCTTCAGTTTCTGTTAACGCACCTAAGTCAATTAGGGACGCCATTACCATATCGGCATTTCGCTGAGATACTCCCATAAAGGTCCGCATCAGACCATCACGGGTAAGCGGTTGGATCTGCCCCATCATGCCAAAATCATAAAAGATTAGAGCACCATCTGGATTCACCGCAATATTTCCAGGATGAGGATCGGCATGGAAAAACCCATCATTTAGAAGCTGATGCAAGTATGCTTGAGCTCCCAATTGGGCTAGTTGTTGACGATCTAAGCCTGCAGCTTCTAGAGACTCGTAATGACTTATCTTAATGCCTGGCAAATACTCTAAGGTTAATACTCGTCGTGATGCGTAGCGCCAATAAATACGAGGGGCTTTTACCCAATCAATGGCGCGGAAATTACGTCGGAAGGTATCTGCATTGCGACCTTCGTGAAGAAAGTCGATTTCTAACCAAAGAATACGACAGCACTCTTCATAGATGCCGATCCAGTCTCGCCCTCTACCCCATTCAGGATGACTCTGAAAATAATTGGCAATGCCCTTCAAAATCGAAAGGTCTATTTGAAAGAGACGTTGCAAGCCAGGTCGTTGAACTTTAACAACGATTTCTTCACCTGAATGGAGCTGAGCCCGATGTACCTGCCCTAGGCTAGCTGCTGCTAGCGGTATTGGGTCAAAGGTTCGATATAGTTCCCCAATGGGCCTCCCCAAGTCATCTTCAATAATTGACTTGACTTGTTCATAGCTGAAGGCTGGAACTTGATCCTGTAGTTTAGACAGCTCTTCAACGTATTCAGTTGGAAATAAATCAGAACGAGTGGAAAATAGCTGGCCTAATTTAATGAATGTTGGCCCAAGGTTTAAGAAAGTCAGGCGAATCCAACGGGCTTGAGCGCGTCTGCGAGCTGCCTGTTTTTCAGGCGATATGCCTCCGGCGTAACTCCAAGACTTGTTATAAAGCCAGCGTTTACCCAAGAAGGATAGAAAAAATGACCAGATATCAACAAATCGTTCTGGACGACTATAACGTCGGTTCCAGCGATAGTTTGTCTCGGCTGATGTCACATTCAACGGTTTGTCGGCAAGCTGTCTTGCTTCTAAGGCCGCATCCGCTACTTCAACTAGGGCTAGTCGGGAATTATCGCCACCATGCCCATTGAGTGAGTGCTCACTAGAACGCTCACTGGACGATGGCTGATCAGTTGTATTGGGAACTGTAGACACGCAGTCTCCTAGATGGCCAGCGGCTTCTTATAACTATGAACGGAACGCGAAACTGTTAAGAACGACGCTCCTACAGTTAGATGCTCACATCTAACCGTAGGAGCGTCGTCTAGAAATTAAGAAGAACGATATTGCTGTAGAGCAACACGCACTTGAGCAATTTCAGCGCGCAGATTATCGATTGTTGCCTGCAGATCTTCACCTACACCATCATCAGTCTCAGAGTCCATCCCTGCTTGGGAGGATTGAGCCTGTTCAAAAACATCTTCAACAAATCGATGTAGCCATTCTCTCTGCTCAGCGTCAAAGCGGCCAACACCACTCATGCCAGTAGTAATAGCTTCCTCAACTTTTTCACCGATAGCCGTTGCTAAGGCACGTCCCAGAAAGAACGCTTGCAGCGTTGGATTGCTCATAAAAAAAATTACGGATATCTAAGCGACATTATACCCATGGTTTAAGACTACCTGAGCCCAATAACCAAACCCACCCAATATTTTCTATAGATGGAAACTTTTCTAATCTACTGTAGTTAAGTCAATCTGACAGTAAATCAGATGACTGGATGGGTTCTTCCGGAGCGATAATAATCGGCCCATCTTCAAACTGAGATTCTGACGCGGGCTGCTTGTTAAACCAAGAAGGCGTTTCAGTTAAGGGGATTGTGTAGTCAGCTGGTGGCTCATTGATGAAGCCAGGCTCAGGGGTGAGCTCTCCTCTATTGGTTGAGACTACTGGAGGTAAGGATTCTTCTTCGAAAACTTCGTTCGTAATATCCCGTACATCATCTTTTCCATTGGAGGTAGCTGGAATTGGGCTAGAAGTATCGTCTAGAATTACAGCTTCCTCAGCAGGAAATTCTTCATCGCTGTAGATGTCTTCGCTGACGTTATAGTTTTCGACATCCGTATCGGGAGTATTGGTGTAAACCAACTGAGGGGGCGATATTGACTTTTCTTGATCAATATCAAAGGCATTACGCTCTTTAGCTAAGGGTACCTGGGGAGGCCATTCTGCTAACGGAGGAAAGTTTTGTTGGGGATTAAACAGTGGTGCTGGACTCACAGCTAATACTTGAAAACGCAAGGTGCTGCCCATAGCAATACCCAGGGTACTGGCTAAAGCTGCTGTTGCAACTAAAGAGAATAATTTCCGTTTGGAAACTCTGACAGATTTTGGCCTTGAAGTCTTCACAGTGGATCTAGTTGGCGGCGGCATTATCTGCATACGAACACAAAAAGCTTCAGTAAGAAGTCGCTGAAAGTTTTGAGGATAAGAGGATGAAACAACGATGCTGTCTGATAGGCCGCAAGCTTCACTAGAACATTTGAGGCTTGCCAGGTGAGTTAAGTGCGGATGGGATTTAATATTTCCTCAGTTTCCAACTTTATCGATAGCAGTGGAGAAATGGCAATGGTATTAGCTAAGTAACTTTTAATCCTTTATGGCTATATGAACTCGTGTTAGAGGATTTCGACCAATTTAAATTGTTTGCTACTTAACTTCTGTTTGCTACTTAACTTCAAGGGGATAGTGATGATGCAGGTAGGTTTCAGCTGAAGCTATGGAATTGATCTCTCCATCTAGGGTTGCATGGGTTAGAGCGGTCAATATTTGACGATATAGAGGGCCAGGAATGTAACCCAACTGTTTAAGGTGATGTCCATTAATGGGAGGGCAGATGTGAATCAGATGGCTGATGTAATACCAAATGTAAGTGCCAATTGATCGAGGATGGCGTACGCTAATCAGCAATAGGCTAGGTAGGTCGTGGGGGGCTAAGGTCTGATAGATAAAGCTAGGCTGGGGCTGATCAGCGTGCTGAAACTGTTCTAACAATTGATTTTCAACCTGTGCTAGCTGTTGTAATCGCTGAATTGAGCCGAGGGGTAACTGTAAGTTGGTTGCTATTTGCGATCGCACCTCCACCCTTGCCAGCAAAACCTCAAGCCTAATGAGCCAGGCTTCCACACCAATATCTTTGCCCACTTCATCGATAAATCGCTGCCGCCAACGACCGGCTCGATGCATCTGCCGCCATAGGTCTGCATCAATGGTCAAAGATGGATGCAAGCAGCTTAGAGCACCGAGCTTATCCAATAATCCTAGGGACTGAGCCCAGTAATCGGCTTGGAAAATATAGGTCAGCTCAGCTTTGAGTCGTGTTTGCAGGGCTGGCATTCGTTTCTTTGTTTGCTGTGCCTGCAGGTCCGCATAGATGCCGCTATCTACCGCATAACGGATAAAAGTTTCAGTTTGAGAGTCGAGGCCGAAGCCTAAACGCACGGCAAAACGTACAGCTCGAAAAATGCGAGTAGGGTCCTCGATAAAGCTATTGGCATGGAGTACCCGCACCTGGCGCTGCTGGATATCCAAATAGCCTCCAAAAAAGTCCAGCAGCAACCCTGGCTGAGGCGATGTCAGACGAATTGCCATGGCGTTGATGGTAAAGTCACGCCGATAGAGATCTTGGCGAATTGAGCTGGGTTCAACCTCTGGATTGGCAGCGGGATAGGGATAAAACTCGGTGCGGGCGGTGGCAATATCAATCATCAAAGGAGCATGGCCAGCCCGTGTCCGCCAGATTAAAGCGGCGGTTTGAAACTCTCCATGGATCTGGAGTTCAGCATCTGGGTACTGCTGTTGTAGCTGCTGGGCCAAAACGATACCGGCCCCTTCTACAACAGGAGATCGAAAGCTATCTACCACCAAGTCAATGTCTTTGAGGGGCACCATTTGATCGATAGGAGCCAATAATAAATCCCGTACAGCTCCACCCACCAAATAGAGATGCCACCCCTGTTCCTGGGCCGCTAGGGCAATGTGAGTTAACAACGTCCATAGCTCTTTGGACTCTAAAGCTGTGGGATAGGCTTGCAACGACGTTTGTAATCTTTCATATACATTGGTTTTGAGCGGTGTGAGGGCATCGTCATCCACCGCTTGAGGTGGGTACATCTGTCGTAAAACGTCAGTGCGGGTGACAATACCCACCAGCTCATTTCCATCCAGTACGGGCAATCTACCCACGTCATAGGTGACCATCAAGGCCTGAATCTCGCTCAGGGGGGTATAAGGCGTGATGGTCTTCAAGTTGAGGGTCATATACCCTTTTACCGGAGCATGACTAAAACCATGGTGTAGCGCTAAGTCAATGTCTCGCCGAGAAATAATTCCCTGTAGTTTCCCGATGTCGTCAGCCACACACAGACCGGCGTGGCCATAGCGCAGTAAAATTCGCTGTGCATCCGCTACCGTAGTTGCTGGTCGGATGGTCCGTACTGGCGAAGACATAACATCCTGAGCTGTGACTGATTGGGTGTGGGATTGGACAACAGCATCACAGAGCCGATGGAAGATGGTTTCAGGTTCATCGGAAGTGAGATTCGCCGATGCCGCACAGACATGACCTCCGCCACCATGGGGTTGAAGCAATGCCCGACAGTTCATGCCGGTTTGAGGGCGGGTACGGCCAATTAATGTCAGCCGAGGTTTGGCCTTAGATGTGTAAACACTCCCTAGCAGTAAACTATCCAAACCTAAGAGAGCTATTAAATGACTGGCCAACCCTGAGAGCCCAGGTACAAAATTGTCTGTTTTTAGATAGATAGTGCCTATGGTGTAGCCTTCGATTTGCTGAATTTTTGTGGTGTCCAGGGCTGTGCTCAGCAAATTTTGGAGGGTGGTTGATAAACCGGGTTCCACTGCTTCAGCAATGGTTTGCTGATTTGCCCCTTGCTCCATTAACCAGGCCAGGGCATAGGCGTCTCGAGCTGTGGTCTGGGCAAATGTCAATGAACCCGTATCCACATGGATACCGAGGGCCATGACTGTGGCTTGGGTAGAGGAAATCTGTTTGTCAGACTGTTGTAAGGCTTCCACCACAAGGGTGGTAGTGGCTCCTACCGCCTCAATATGGGTTTTGCCAGGCATATCAGGAGAAGACTCCGTATGGTGGTCATAAATTGTGATGGGTAGCTCGGCTGCGATCGCATGTTCAATCCAAGCGGCGGCGGTTCCTACCCGATGACGTTGGTGGGTGTCTACCAACGTAATTGAACGAATCATACACGTCGTCACCGCCCGTCGTTCAATCAGGGGATACTCATCCCGATGCAGGGCTAAAAAGGATTTGACGGTTGGATGAGCACCACCGGTCAGTACAATCCGACTGCCCGGATTCAGGCAAGCCAAGCCAACCGCTGCTCCCAACGTGTCAAAATCTGCAGTGGTATGGCAAAGGATTAAGTCCATAGGAGATCCATCAGCCCAAGCAACTGACTTGTCGATGGCAATCTGCAAATATTAGTTCAGAAAAATTAATCCCAAGGGATTCAAATAAAACGCTTTCTTTAAGTACCTAATATTTGATAGCTTACTAAGCAGAGCAATCAGTGCTCCATACTGTATCACCATCGATAGATTAAGATGCTTGCCCAGCTTTAGAGGCGAAATTCTATTCGGTTAATATGGCAGTTTTCCGACTGGGCACGGTGAATCAGATTTTTTGCTGTCTTGAGAGTGGCGCGTTATGTCTATCCTGTTTCAACTGTTTCTGTTTGTTCTGGTAGTTTGGTCTTTCGTTATGGTTATTGGGGTTCCCGTGGCCTATGCTTCACCCCAAAACTGGGATCAATCTAAGCGATTGATTTTCCTTGGCTCTATTATCTGGGCAGTCCTGGTAATTGTGGTAGGTAGTCTGAATTATTTTGTGGTGTAAGCCATTATTTCGAAACCTAGTTTTGGGCACTTAAGCAGCTGTCATTGCTGAGTGTTTTACTGGTGAAAAATATTTGCTATCGGGTGGTAAGTTCATTGAGGCCTACCACCTTATTTTTTTGAAAAAGTAGAGAACTCCATGGCTGTTTTTGAAGGAAGTTTCGACCGTGCCAGCGCTGCTAAATTTGCAATCGTAATTGGTCGATTCAATGATTTGGTTACTAACAAATTGCTAGAGGGATGTCAGGATTGCTTAAAGCGCCATGGTGTAAATGTAGACCCCAATGGTAACCAAGTAGACTACGCCTGGGTCCCTGGTAGCTTTGAAGTGGCTTTAGTGGCCCGACAGCTGGCTCTCAGTGGACAATACGATGCCATCATTTGTTTGGGGGCTGTCATTCGTGGTCAAACCCCTCACTTTGACTATGTTGCGGCTGAAGTTTCTAAAGGTATTGCAGCAGCAGGGTTTCAAACTGGCGTTCCAGTGGTGTTTGGTATTTTAACCACTGACTCTATGCAACAGGCGTTAGAACGAGCAGGCATCAAAAGCAACTTGGGTTGGAATTACGCCATGAGTGCCTTAGAGATGGCTAGTCTAATGTCTCAGTTGCCTAAACCAGCTAATGCTCTGGAGATGTCCAGTGTGATGCCTCAATTGCCCAAGTCTGCAGAGGTCTGATAGTTAGGGCGTTGGCGACTTGGGGGTACCTTGAATTCGGAACTCTCAAGTGCTTAAAACCCACTCCAGAAAGTTTTTTTAGAATTTGTTTGACAAGGAAAAACTTTCTGTGGCATCCTTGATAAGGTCAAAACAAGGCAAATGCGGGTGTAGCTCAGTGGTAGAGCGTCACCTTGCCAAGGTGAATGTCGCGCGTTCGAATCGCGTCACCCGCTTCCAAAATAAACTATAAGTGAGTCTAGTCAGTGGTTTTGTAGTCTGCTTTACAGGCTTGATTGCTGTTAAGGGTATGTCTAGACAGGATGTATTTAGGTGATTAGGCTATCTGAATAAATTTTTTCAGATGCATAGTTTAAGCGTTTTTGTCTCTGCATCATCAGACTTCCAGGCTTTTAACTTGCACCCACTGACAGTGCATCTGGTCTCTGGTCAATGTGGCTGCGTCAAGTCTACATGTTTAGAACCATCCGTCAGCTTAGCGTTGAGCTAATTCGAGCGCTTTCAGTTCGGCTAGATCTAGAATCATGCCCTCGCGAGCCACAATGCTATTGGGAAACGCAGCAGCAGTCTTGCGACCAATATCGTCCATAAAGTCATCATCATGAAGTGGATCATGATGGAAGACCACTAGTTTTTTCACGTTGGCAGCCTTTGCCAATTTCACTGCTTCTTGCCAGGTGGAATGTCCCCAGCCAACTTTACTGCTGGTTTCAGAGTGATATTCTGCATCGGTGTAGGTGCAGTCATAAATCATCACATCTGCATTTTGCGCTAGATATAAGACGTTTTCATCCAGTCTTTCAGGGAAATGCTCCGTATCAGTCACGTAGGCGGCTGTGAGGCCATTCCACTCCACGCGATAACCCACTGCTTCACCTGGATGATTGAGTAAAGCATTGGTTACATTGATGTCTCCAATGGCGACTGTTTCACCAACGGATAAGTCACAGAACTTCAGCTGGGCCTGCATAATCTGCAATGGTACCGGGAAATTAGGATGCAGCATCTGATCGTTAAGACGCTGTTCGATGGTGGCTCCGTTGGGGGAAATTACGCCGTATACCTCAAACTGATTGCTGGGTAAAAAAGCAGGCACAAAAAATGGAAATCCTTGGATGTGATCCCAATGGGAATGGGTGAAAAACATACTGGCCCGTATGGGCTTACCTTCATTCAGTAAATGCTGTCCCAGTTCGCGCAAGCCTGTCCCGCCGTCAAAAATCAAATGCTCACCATTAACTCGCATTTCGATACAGGAAGTATTGCCGCCGTAGCGAACTGTTTCTGCACCAGGACAGGGGATACTGCCTCGTACTCCCCAAAAGTGAATCGTAAATTGAGCATTCGAGTCGGACATCAGTGGCTAATAATGACGTTAATGAGGGACGCGAATCTTGCTGAATGGCTATTGACGAGAGTGGTTAAACCCATTAGCGTAGCGTATCCCCCTTTTTTCTAGAGAAATAGATGGTAATCAGGAGTAATCTTACCCAGTGATCCATACAAATCGCTTGTAAACCCAGACTGTCTTTATAGATCAAGCCATAGTGCGCACATTGGCCATCGTTAAGATTTTTACATCCGAGCTGACTTCATCGCATTGTTGGGCGTTTGAATAAGCATTTTAGGTTAGGCCATCTTGCTTACAGCCAGTTTGCCCAAAGCTTTATCGAAAGTAGGCGCAAGGCATTCCTCTTCTTGCTAGCAAGGCAGCAGCTGAGGTAAATGGCTTTGTAGGCTCGCTAAGTCACTATAAGCTGTGAGGTCGTAGTGTAGAGGTGTGACTGTAATATAGCCAGCTTTAATCGCTTTTACGTCGGTGGTAAACCGATGCATAAAGTCAATAGTCTGCGCCTGATTCAAACTATTGGGTAAGCCATGGGATAGTTCGCTGTCACTTTCTTCTAAGACTTCTCCTGCCAGCCAGTAATAGGTTTTTCCACGGGGATCAATACGTTTCTCAAAAAGATCTCGGTACCGACGTATCCCTAGGCGGGTTACCGTTATTCCCTGTATTTTGGATTTCGTTATAGGTGGAATATTGAGGTTGAGGAGTAATGGCTGATCGAGCTGTGTCAGCGTTTGCACTAACTGGCAGGCATAATCTGCTGCAGGTTGAAAATCTGAATAATGAAAACTGGCTAAGCTAAGGGCTACACTGGGGATGCCCTCTAGCAAGCCTTCCATGGCTGCTGATACGGTGCCTGAGTAGAGGACATCATTACCTAAATTGGCCCCGTGATTAATGCCTGAAAGTACGCAATCAGGTGCTGTGTCTAACAGGGCGTCGAGGGCAAGTTTTACACAATCGGCTGGGGTACCTGAACAGGCCCATGCCTGAATGCTTTCATGGTAAACAGAGGGGACCTGTTCGGCTCGAATCGGGCGGTGCATCGTAATGCCGTGACCTGTGGCGGATCTTTCACGGTCGGGACAGACTACGGTCACGTCATGACCCTTGGATGCCAGGGTATTGGCGAGGGTACGAATGCCAGTGGCGAAAATACCGTCATCGTTGCTGATTAATAGTTTCATAGGGAATCAAAGCTTAGGTGTAGACTAAAGGTTGTCTTTTGTGCCCCTCCCGTTTCAACTTTTTGGCCAGTATGACCACCGACCTAGAGCAGCAACTGAGTACATTACAGCAAGAAGCCAGCGATGAGATCGCAACCTTAAGCAACCTAGACGAACTCGACCAGTTTCGGGTGAGCTATTTGGGCAAAAAAGGTAAGCTTTCCAAAATCTTAGGCGGTATGGGCAAACTCTCTGCCGAAGATCGCCCTCGCATAGGGGCCTTGGCTAATCAGGTCAAGACAGTGCTGCAAACTAGCATTGACGAGCGTAAAACCGCTTTGCAAGATGCCAAAATCCAAGCGCAGCTAGAGGCTGAAACCCTAGACGTGTCAATGCCTGGAACATACTTACCCCAGGGAAGGATTCACCCTATCAACAGCATTATTGACCAGATTACCGATATTTTTGTGGGCCTTGGGTATACGGTGGCCAGTGGACCTGAAATCGAAGAGGACTATTACAACTTTGAAGCCCTTAATTTCTTACCTGACCACCCTGCTCGGGATATGCAGGATACCCTCTATTTGCCCAACGGCAAGATGATGCGTACCCATACGTCCAATACCCAAATCCGGTACATGGAAAATCATGAGCCGCCGTTACGGGCCTTGGCTACGGGGCGCTGCTATCGTCGCGATACAGTTGATGCAACTCATGCGGCAGTGTTCCATCAAATAGAATTTTTTGCTGTTGATAAAAACATCACATTTGCCGATTTACGCGGCACGATCCAACTCTTTTTAGAGGCTTTATTTGGTGAGATTGAGGTCAGATTACGGCCCAGCTATTTCCCATTTACTGAGCCCTCAGCCGAAGTGGATGTGAAATGGAAGGGCAAGTGGTTAGAAGTGCTTGGGTGCGGCATGATTGACCCCAATGTGCTTAAGGCTGTTGGCTATGATCCTGAGGTTTACAGCGGCTTTGCAGCTGGTCTGGGGGTTGAACGCCTGGCGATGGTACAAAGCCAGATTGATGATATTCGTCGGTTGTATGCCAGCGATCTACGCTTTCTCAAGCAGTTTTAGGTTTGAGTGAAGCTTGATGACCGTTTGTTGTTTGTTGGGAAACAGGGACAGCTTTAGTCACAAGCTAGTCCCCCCTATGGAACATCCATTTGACAGAGGGGATTACTTTAGCTATCTGTTATGGATGAAACCGTCGATTAACTATCGGATGCCACACCCATACCAATGGGGCAAGCCACATTGGTGCCACCAAGACCACAGTAACCGCCAGGATTCTTCGCTAAATACTGCTGATGATAATCTTCAGCATAGTAGAATTCAGGCGCATCCAAAATTTCGGTTGTGATGGTGCCATGGCCAGCCTGGGTCAGTGCCTCTTGATACATGGCTAAGGACTTCTCAGCAGCGGCTTTTTGCTCAGGAGAGTAGGTATAAATTCCAGACCGGTACTGGGTTCCTACATCGTTACCCTGGCGCATACCTTGAGTAGGGTTATGGCTTTCCCAAAATACTTTTAGCAGTTGCTCGTAGCTAATCACGTTGGCATCAAACACCACCAACACAACTTCGTTATGTCCGGTCATCCCGGAACAAACTTCTCGATAGGTGGGGTTAGGGGTGTAACCAGCGCTATAGCCTACGGATGTTGAAAATACGCCTTTTTGTTGCCAAAAGCGGCGTTCAGCTCCCCAGAAACAACCCAGACCAAACATTGCTGTCTGCATGCCATCGGGAAACGGTGGCTGTAAAGGATTGTGGTTAACGTAATGCTGCTTAGGTACAGGCATCTTATCAGAACGACCTGGCAATGCTTCAGTAGTAGACGGCATTGTGCCTTTTTTGCCTAAGCTACCAAGTCCAAAAAACACCATAGATTTGCAATAGATTTAAGAACGCCTATGTCTTAGTCTACTCAATCTAGCCCAGAGTGGTGAACTTACTCGCATTTATAAAAGCAATAGCCCCCTGACAGAGCAAAGGGCTACAAGTACTGAAGCAACTGAATGTTGGATCAAGACTATTTGAGAACACCTGCCTTAAACGCTGCTCGGTCCTCAAAAATTTCAAAGACCCTATCCATGCTGGTTAGTTCAAACAGCATGCGGATTTGATCGTTGATAGAACAAACGTACATGTTGCATCCAGCTGTACGTGCATTTTTCAAACAGGCGACTAAAACGCCCAGACCTGAACTGTCTACAAAAGTGATGTCTTTCAGGTCAATTAGCAATACTTTGGCACCTTTTTCTAGAGCTTCATCAACTTGCTGGCGAAATGCCGAAGTTTGAGTTCCGTCTAAGATACCGCTCGGCTCAATTACATGAACACCTAAGTCCATAGAGATTGTCATGGCTTAATATCAATAAACTATAGTTTAGCTTTACAGATGTTCAAAACTTGCACTTTTGCTCAGTTCGCCATTGGGAGCTGTTGAACTGAAGCAATAGACAAGTGTGCGTCCCCTTGTACGTTAGGCTGTCAGTCTTAGATAGCCATGGTTGCAGTTTAGAACACTTAATCCTTCAACAGAATTGAGATTTTTCCGGCTGATTGATTAACTGTTGGCTGATTGCCAGTGATTGCGATCGCATCAATTGACTGATTCCATGGCTGTAAAATGGGTTCTATCAAGGAAAACCAACGATTACTAGCTAGAAGACGTTCCAGTTCGTTCCAAGTTCCATATAAATATCCTTGGTCAGGGATAGCCATTGATGACATAGTGTTTTGGAACCTTCGCGTATCTGACAGTCTGTTGTCTGGAGCTTCTAAAGCGGCAGTTAAACCATCAATGGAAGTCGAAAAAATAGTGTGTGCATCCACATTAGTATGGAGGGCTAAAAGGTCGGTTTCAACCGTAGTTTCTCGATTACGGCTGTTTGCTACCCGAGTTTTTAATCGACTCCATGCTGTGACAGCTTGATTACCTAGGGTGAACTGACTGACTGTTAAACCTTGGTCTGTCGCAATTGCATCCAGCTGACTGATTAACCTTGGGTCAGGATTCTCCACAGCCATTAACCAAGAGCCATCGTTTAATTGACCCATTGCATAGTGGCTAGCTAGAAGCTGAGCAAGCGGTTGTGAGAGTGTCTGGGCTAACTGTGTAGACAGCCGTTCCTGTGCCAGTTGGAGTGGAGCCGGTAGCTGTTGATAATGGCTCAGTTCACTTTGTACTGCCAGCCATAAAGGTCGTAAATCGTGCCCTGTTGCTCCCCAAGCCAGTGATGCGGGTAAATACTGTTCAGAGATATTGGTAGTGGCCTTTGATTTAGAACTCTGGTCTGTTGAGTTAGCGGCTGATTTATCTAAAAATGCCCTATTATTCAGGGTCTGTAATTGACTGCTGATTACTAGTTGCTGTTGATGAAATGTCGCTGTGGCAGTTAGCTGCTGCCATTGAAGTGCCGACATAAATCGTAGCTCTGTTGGCGTGGCTAACCCTAGCCAATCAACAAGGTCCGGAATGCGTAAACTTAGCCAGACTGGTGTACAGCATTCGGATTGTGAGAGCTGCAAAGTAGGCGTCTGGGCAACACGCAGGCTCTGTTGTAAAACTTTTATATTGTTGGCAACCAGCAGCCTACTCCCACTTATAACTGCGGTGGCTATCTGCTGCTGTGTTTTGGCTAGCTGACCAGCAATGATGGGCACTCCACTGGCCTGGGTGAAAACAGGTTTAGTGCCCGCAATAGTTTGTCGCTGCCAAAACAGCTCTAAGAATTCACGTAGTCGATCACCGTCATCTGCATCAACCACTAAAAGGTATCCAACCTGACGACCATTACTGTTATCTTGATCAAGATCTTTATTCGTGATTGCAAAGGCAATGTCTTGCCCTAGCCAGGGACGAACATCTTCATCGAGATTAAAATCAAAGGCAGCTATTAGTTGGTCCCTAGCCTGTGATAAAGCCTTGAAAACGTCAGATTTCTCCCAATCTTTGCCAGGTTTAACATCAGTACTCACTAATGCTGTTAACAGTGAATGCTTTGGAACAAACGCTAGGGTTTCACTGCTTGAAAGATGGGACGGTTGATTTGCATCTGAGGATAGCTGGCTACAGCTGTTGATACCAAGGCTAAGGCATAATAGTGCGATCGCAATTACTATTAATTGCCAACGCCGCCAAGGTATCCCCGACAAATTCACCATAGATAGTCTTGCTCAATCCTGTGCGACTCTAGTTTAGTAGAGCAACGACCCTGGAACTGAGCGAACAATTGAGGTTTCAATGCCTAAGCATTAAAACGTGGCAATAGCTTCTATAAACCAGCTATCAGTGGCCCTAAAGTTGAGATTAAATCAAATCTTGGCTACGCCAAACAGCTAATAAGCGACCTTGAATATCAACTTCTTGAGCTGGATAAACCATAGGCTCATAGTTAGAATTAGCAGGCTTAAGCACTACATCATCACCCTGACGATACAAATACTTAAGGGTGGTAGCGCTTTCTACCCGGGCAGCCACAATGGTGCCATCACGAATGCTGTTGGGATCTTCCACTGGACGCATGATGACAAAGTCGCCGTTATCAATGAGTGCGTCGATCATGCTATCGCCGCGCACGCGCAAAGCGTAATCACGCGACTTAATAGGTAATGAGGAGAGATCAAGGTGTTCTTCAGCAACGTCTGCAAAAACTTCAACCATTGAGCCCGCAGCAATGGTTCCTTTCACAGGGACTCCCCCACCCTGCAAGATCCGAATTGTTCTAGCTTTACCCTCATTCCAGTCAATGTAGCCTTTCTTTCTGAGGTGATCGAGACGGCTTTGAATAGGAGCTGGGGACTTTAGCCCCATAGCCCTCATCATTTGACGAATGGAGGGAGAATGCTGATGCTCACGAATGTAATCAGCCAACCAGTTATACAGCTCCTCTTGAGCGTTAGTAAGAGGTTCCATGGGTTACTCACAGGACGAACCATAAGGGAACAAGCGTACCCCTATAAGAACAACAGTACCAACAAAACTGTCTTTTTGTCCACTTGGTTTTGAAACAGGTAACAGGATGCTCTAATCACCCCATAAAAATAAGCCGTTGCTGATTTAGGAGATGAATCGATTTGGCAGGATTGCCCTACATCAGTATTTCCCAGATTAAATCCCCTCGAGGTTCAGCAATGGCAAAAATAATGCTGAGACTCGGCGGCTACGCTCAATGTCTGTCGACCCAAGCATAAGAAACAGGCCTGAAGGATTCCTTCAAGCCTGAACTAATGAATATGTGCTTGCTACAGTAAATCCTTAGCGGATGTACTCTTTCAGAACACTGTTGCGGTTAGGATGACGCAGCTTACGAAGGGCCTTGGCCTCAATCTGACGAATACGCTCACGAGTCACATTGAAGATTTGGCCGATTTCCTCCAATGTCTTCATACGACCATCATCCAAACCGTAACGTAGACGCAGCACATCGCGCTCGCGGGGACTCAACGTACTTAAGACGCCTTCCAAATCTTCGCGTAAAAGGCTCTTGGATACTTCGTCCTCAGGAGTTTCACCGTCTGATTCAATAAAGTCACCTAGACGTGAATCTTCCTCTTTACCAATGGGCGTTTCCAAAGAAATGGGCAACTGAGCAGATTTAGCAATAAAACGTAGTTTCTCGATGGTCATTTCCATCCGAGTAGCAATTTCTTCCTCGGTAGGCTTACGCCCTAGCTCTTGAGATAAAAGCTTGGTGGTTTTCTTGATACGAGAAATAGTTTCGTACAGGTGGACAGGCAGGCGGATAGTACGGGATTGATCAGCAATCGCACGGGTAATAGCCTGACGAATCCACCAAGTTGCGTAGGTTGAAAACTTATAACCTTTTTCGTGGTCGAATTTCTCAGCAGCACGAATCAAACCCAAGCTGCCCTCTTGAATCAGGTCCTGAAAAGATAGACCACGGTTCATGTACTTCTTGGCGATGGAAACCACCAATCGTAAGTTAGACTGCACCATCTTGTCCTTGGCACGGCGTCCAAGGTGAAGACGACGACGAAAGGCCGGTAAAGGCATATCAACAGCCGCTGCCCAATCAGCATCATCGGGCTCGTGATCCATTCCATCGGATAGATCATCGCGAATTCGCTCAAGTTCCAGCAAATCAGCAATCTTACGAGCTAATTCAATCTCTTCCTCTGCCCTTAGCAGACGAATGCGTCCAATTTCTTGTAGATAAAGTCGAATAGAGTCTTCAGTGTAGTGCTTTTTCTTCGACTGAGCTGATGATGATGATGAACTACGACGCCGAGTTGTACCTTTAGCAGCCTTAGCACCCTGGATATCTTCCTCGGAACTTGAAAAAGTTTTCCCAGCCTCAGGATCGATTAGCGAATCCAGCTCATTTCTGGGCCTCAAGTCCTCAAGAACAGTATTAGCTTGGGTCATGCCGCTTTCCTCGTATTCCTTCAAATGCAACAGATCAAAATATCAAAACAGAAGATCACCAAACTTAGCAGGCCCATACTAGAGACTCAACATTAAAAGTGCTAAGGCAACTCGATGGACCCCTTGAAGTTTATTAATTAGTGAAAGACTTATCTGATATGGTGAACGAGCTGCCTAGCATAAAGGTCCATAGTTTACAACGGTAAACATTCGCTAACACTTTGAATAGGGATTCCATAGTCAGCAAAGCTTGAAATTTCACCACCAATGTAAAAACTCAGGACCAACTGCTGAAGCTGTCCGTGTTTCTACAGTAGTAACACGCTTTCAACAAAACGCCCAGAGGAATTTGAGCAAGTTGTCATCAATCCATGGCTTTTTATGAACAACTCTGGACTCAATCCCTCTATTTTCAGGGGTTTTCAGACTGTATCAATGCACACATTAATTTTGCCTATCAAAAACTAAATAAAATATAAAACTTTTGTGCTTTTTATTTGTAGAGCGGTTGTAGAGCTAGTTTGATGGCGTAATTGTTTGAATTAATTTGGGCTAAGGGTGTGCAGGATCAAGGCTGTATGGTTTATGATTTGTGTTTGAGATTTAACCAAAGGTGACATGCCTGATCTTCGTAGGTTACCAGTATGTCAGCCCCTTGTTGTGCCAGCTGGCTGGCCTGTTGATAAACCTGATGGCGCTGTTTATAGTCTGCTGTATATATTCGTTGGAAAAGAGCATATTGATATTGCATGCCATCCCGCAAGCTCTGGTTGCGCCAAAACTTGAATCGTCTGATTTGCTGGGATTTAAATGATTTAGATGTCACAGATACAGTGGCGCAGGATATTTTTTGTTAAGCCGCTAAACTGCTTGAGTCTTTCAGCTCTAGATTAGGAAACTCTTGCAGCAGGGCAAGCCGCTTACTGTTATCTATGGAGCTGAGGCCATGAATATGCTTGCCTACCCCTACATGAGGGTGGGTGCCTACAGTGAGCTGTAATCCATCTGTATATCTAATATCTATAAGATGGCTTTTGCTACAGCTGACTCCACTAGTAGATGCAGAATATCTTTACTAATTGGTTCAACTAGAAATCCATCAACCCCTGGATGCTCTTCTTGCACAGGCCAGCTTGGCTCATGGGATTTGGTCAGAGCTACGATAGTTGTTCCTAAGGGTTTTACAGTTTCTCTTAGTCGATCTACAAAGGCTGATGACCAGTGCTTTTGAGTTCCAGAGAGGATGACTAAATAAGGAATGCTTTCTTCGATACGGGCAACAGCTTGATCGGCTGAATGGGCTACAAATACGGAGCCCTCAACCTGGTTTGAGAGTGATTGGACGATCAGTTCTGTGCCACAGTACTGATCCAGCAATAAGATGTAACCGCTAGAGCTTTCCATATGCCATTACCCATAAGGCCTATTTCAGCACCCTAAGTCTATGGGGAATGTCTAAAAAACACAGCCCCATGCAAGGTATCGAAAGGCTTCTTAGGGTGGGTTATCAAAGTTGAGAACTAGTACATTCAAGTTAATGAATTGCAAGGTTAACCTGTGAAAATGGTAATCACCCTTAAGGCGCAAGACGTGCTTTCTTAAGTCGAGTTGTTTCGTACCAAGTTGCGATCGCAGGTACCCAAGTTTGAAAGTGTGGCCAAATAACTTCACAAAGCTTTTGTGCCTCTAGTTGGGCATCTGCTTTCCAGCGGAGATCTAACAAATGCATGAGCGATCGGACATTAGCCGACATCACCCAATGCTGCCGTACGTCAAAGGGAATCAGGCCTCTCGCATGCTCTTCAGAAAAACCTTGCCCAATGCGAGTTTTGTAGCGCTCACAGGCTTCTAAACACCAGGCGATATCCTGCTGACGAAGTTCCTCAGTATAGGCATAGTGTTTGCCTTGTCGGTCGCTATAGTCGCCAACAGGACGCAGATAAAAAACATCTTCCACATCCTGTTTACCGGCTATAACATCTAAAATGCGAGAGCCTGTATAGCGAAAAGACTGAACATCGAAGGAAACCCCGACTCGATGGGTGCGCACTTGTTGCATGGTGGAATGCGGGAACCAGCCACAGTTCAAGACGATTTGAGGGTGTTCTAGGGGGCCATAGTGTCCCCGTCCACCTCTTAGTAAATTTCGAATGATTAGGCCACCACATTTCTCTTCAGAAGGCCAGTTTTGGCGATCGTTCCAAACAAAACCCTCAGCATAGTCTTGGTGCATCGCAGCGTAAATGGTTTGCTGTGGGTTAGGTGTTTGGGAAATAACTTCGACGGTAAACCGATGCATGGGCAATTGTAAAAAGGAATAATATTAGACAGCGAATGAATTCACGTGTTTAGGGGCGACTAAATGTCAGCAACGAACTCACTGATGGATAGTCGACCGATATAGTCTATCGGCAGAGAAGCAACAGCTCAAGCCAGCCTTTCAGAACATGTAGTTTCCTAAAACTAAATAACGAAGTCCTTGGGGCAGCGATATTTTGGACTGAGATCTATAGCTTTGAAGCTTCTCATCGTTAGGATGGCGACATATGATTCAAGCAAACTACATCCGATTAAGTTTTTGCTTGAGTTCATGTTTGAGGCGAGCCATTATGGATGTTTCATCTAAGTTATTCACAATTTTGGTAATGGTTGCCTTAGGACCTTGCTCGCCCCAACTTGCGCCATTTATCAAATATGTACGTGTAACTTGGCCAATGGCATAGGTGGCAACACCTGCTACGGCTGCTTGGGTTAGGGCTACTGAGAAGTAGGGGGCTACGCTTAATCCTCCCGTTGCTAAACCGGCTGCTCCTAAAATACTTTTCAGAGAGCTTAGCCCTAAGGTAATCAGCAGTTCGCTGGCGGAGAGACTGCCGGTGGATAGGGCAATTGTCCGCAAAAGTTTCAAAGATTCTTGTTGGGTCATGGGTAACCCATAAAGTTTAGATAAGCCCACTACAAGACCTGCATCTACTGTGATGCCGCCAACCATATCGGCGAGTAACACTGGATTTACGGCTACTGCCACGGCTTTGGTCAGGGCAGTTTGCCAGATTAGGTCGTTAGCTCGCCGCTGACGAATTTCTAGCTTACGTGCAACTAACTTCGCCTGTACATCATCTGCATATAAGAGCGTGTTGAGAGCAATTAAGGCTTTACCCTCTTGTTCGAGTACATCTAATATTTTTAGCTTTAGAGTCTGAATATCGGGGGTACCTCGGGTATTCTGCCGCCGCCGCACACCTTTCGAATCTTGTACTACTGTTGTGGTTAGTGGGGCTGCAGCTGCTAACACAATGTCTTCAGTCAATATGCTTAAGGGTGTAACCCGTTGTTGAATTTTCTTGAGCAGTAATGTTTGTTCCTCTAACGAGTACTGATCAGCTTTATTGAAAACTAGCAAAATTGGTTTGCCTGCATGGCGTAACCATCCCAACGCGTCGTATTCCACTTGAGTAAGATCGGCTGATATCACAAATAAAATTAGATCGCTCTGCTGGGCTACGCGCTCGGCTAGTAGCTGACGTTGTTCACCGCCAACTTCATCAATTCCTGGTGTATCAATAAGTTCGACGGACGCTCCGGTGTTACCTGCTTTGTCACCTATAGACACCCGGTGAATCGAGCTATCTTTAGAGACCGACTGCCAATCTACACTGGCTACATCCTGGGTTACCCCATGCAGTGGTCCCGTAATAAAAATAGACTGCCCAATCAATGCATTGAGCAATGAGGATTTTCCCCGGCCCACCATACCAAAGGCTGCAATATGCAGAGTGCCTTGCTCTAACTTGTGCTGCAAGCCAAGCAAGTTATTGATTTCAGGCTGCAGACCCTCTCGTTCTCGAGGGGTTAAATCTAGACTGTCAATGACTTGTTTTAAGCTGGCCTGTGCCTGCCCGTAGTAGAGATCGGCTGCGAGTTGATTAAACTCTGTCAGGTTATCTGGCGATGGCTCTAACGAAGAATCAGACAAATTAGTCAATGTAGGGATGCTTTGTGTGAGTGTGGAAAGCTTTATAAGTTTAATACTGCCTTCATTGCCGTAACATCATCAAGAAACTTTTGAGCACCTGTAAAACATAGGTGAGAGAATGTTGCTTGGATATCGGGAGATATCTCCACCAGTCGTCAATCTTGCTGCCGCTTCATGGATTTTCAAAGTTCAGCTCAGAAAACTTGCTACGAACGCATTGCCCCCTGGATGGATGAGTTATTTGGGGAAGCGACGGTAGCTTTCGAAGATGAACCTCTTTTTATTATTACTATTGGCTCAGCAGTAGCTTCTACCCGTGTAGTTCCCTGGGGAGAAAGTGAAGCGTTGATTACTACACGATCTTATGTAGTTACCGATGTAGATGCCACTTCAGAGCTTACATACTATCTACTACGGGCTAACGACAATATCTTGTTTGGGCGTTTTGCTTTGGATAGTGAAGACGATATCGTATTTGAGCACAGTTTAGTGGGGTCTACTTGCGATCGCATTGAACTTAAACATTCGGTGACCACAGTAGTGCGACTTGCCGATGATTATGATGATGAAATTGTTGCCCGTTGGGGCGGTAAGCGGGCGCTCGATCGCTGGGCTTCCCCTGATGTTAGAAATTAGTCGCTGTGCGTCAACGTATATCCGCGTTCAATTAAAAGTAAATAGACATTGCCTAATCTAAAGGGGCGTTATCTATTAGATAGCGCCCCTTTAGAAAGTTATTAATTAATTAGAGAGGGTGTAATTTCCCTCTAAAGGAAAATTAGTGACCAACACCAGAATAGGTAAAGCCAGCCTCTTCCAAGGTTTGACGGTCAAGAAAATTCCGGCCGTCAATCAGGTTAGGAGTATTCATTAGACTAGCCATCTTGCCATAGTCCAAATCCTTAAACTGTTGCCAATCCGTTACGAGCACCAGCGCATCACAGCCATCAGCTAGACGCTCAACGTCAGTTTCTACAATCACGCCGGTCATGCCATTGCGCATGCCACTTTGGGAAACAATGGGATCGTAGGCTTTGACTTTGGCTCCTAAACGATTGAGGTGTTCAATCAGAATTAAAGAAGGCGCATCGCGCATGTCATCGGTGTCGGGCTTAAAGGTTAAACCCAATAGTCCGACGGTTTTACCCTTTAAGATTTTCAGCATCTGCTGTAATTTTTCAAGGGAGAGTAGGCGCTGTCGAGTGTTGACATCAATGGTGGCTCTCAATAGCTGGGCTTCGTAGCCGTAGTCATCAGCGGTATGCAGCAGGGCTGATACATCTTTAGGGAAGCAAGAACCACCCCAGCCAATACCAGCTTGGAGGAACTTACTACCAATGCGAGAATCTAGACCAATACCTTGGGCAACTTGTACTACGTCAGCACCAACGCGATCGCAAATGTTAGCGACTTCGTTGATAAAGCTAATCTTAGTGGCCAAAAATGCGTTGGATGCATACTTCACCATTTCAGCTGAGCTGAGATCAGTCACCAAAACAGGCACTTGAGGTGCTTCTTGTTCTTCGGCAAATTTACGCTCAACGATAGGCTCGTAAAGCTCCTTCATCATGGCAATTGCCTTAGGATTACTGCCACCTAAAACAATCCGGTCAGGATTGAAAGTGTCATAGACTGCTGACCCTTCACGTAAAAATTCAGGATTGCTAACAACATCAAACAAGGGAGCCTCAGGCTTGCCAGCAGGAGCACCGGCACCCACTGGCACTTGCTTACGCTCAGCAATACCGTCCATCACAATCATGCGGACCCAGTCACCAGAGCCAATGGGCACTGTGGACTTGTTGACAATTACTTTATAACCACCATTCAGGTGCTCTCCAATGCCCCGGGCAACTGCCTCAACATAGCGAGTGTCACTTTCACCGGTCGGTAGAGGGGGGGTACCAACAGCAATGAAAAGAATATCGCCATGGGAAACGCCTGCTGCCAGGTCAGTGGTAAACGTTAAGCGGTCAGCTTCCATGGAAGATTGCATCAGTTCAGACAGTCCCGGCTCAAAAATAGGCGATTGCCCAGACTGCATCAATTTGACCTTTTCCTCATTGTTATCAACGCAGATAACGTCGTGACCAATGTGGGAAAGGCATACACCTGTAACTAAGCCGACATAGCCTGTACCAATAACGCAAACACGCATATAAATACTCCTTACTTAAAAGATAAATCCAATGAAATTAACCGTAATCAGCGCTATCTGTTGTTCTAGTCCTCGGGTTCCAAGAACCCGAGGAGAATACAGAAAGGCGTTTTAACCGTAACCTGGGCCAAGCATCTAAGAAGATGACGTTGCCGTTGTCGGCATAGCCAGGTTACCCGCTGCTTCTAAGCGAACTTGAAAGTCCGCAATGGTCAGCTTCAAACCTGCTTGAAGGGGCACTGTTGGCTCCCAATTCAGCATGGTTTTAGCTTTTGTAATATCTGGCTGACGACGACGTGGATCGTCCTGGGGCAGGGGTTCAAATTTCAATTCAGCATCAGGGTTAATCATTTTTTGAATAGACTGAGCCAGTTCTAAAATAGTGTATTCACCTGGATTCCCTAAATTCATAGGACCAATGTAGTCACCATTCATGAGACGAATAAAGCCCTCTACTAAGTCGGACACATAACAGAAGCTGCGGGTTTGAGAACCATCACCGTATACAGTCAGAGGATTACCTTGCAGTGCTTGCACAATAAAGTTGCTAACTACCCGACCATCGTTTTCGAGCATACGTGGGCCGTAAGTGTTAAAAATGCGTACTACCCGAATATCAACATCGTTTTGACGGTGATAATCAAAGGCGAGAGTTTCAGCGACCCGCTTACCCTCGTCGTAACAGCTACGAATACCAATGGTATTCACACTGCCTCGATATTCTTCTGGCTGAGGATGAACTTCAGGATCACCATAAACTTCGGAGGTAGACGCTAGGAAAAACCGAGCTTTGACTCGTTTGGCCAGACCCAGCATATTGAGGGTACCCATCACATTAGTTTTGATGGTTTTTACCGGATTGTACTGATAGTGCACTGGTGAAGCAGGGCAGGCTAAGTGATAAATTTGGTCGACTTCTAGCCGAATAGGCTCAGTAACATCATGGCGAATGAGCTCAAACTTGGGGTTATTCAACCACTGCAAAACGTTTTGCTTCCGGCCAGTATAGAAATTATCTAGACAAATAACCTCATGATCATCTGCCATTAGGCGATCAATGAGATGAGAACCTATAAAACCGGCTCCACCGGTAACTAAAATTCGCATAATACTTTTGAACTAGTAAGACGCCAACACAATGTGAAATGTTTATAAACTACGTGCTTCCTTAAGACCAGACCTTTGTTGAGGGCACAGCAGAGCAGACGCAACTTGTAATAGAAATCACAAGTTGTACGGCCAATTCCTTAGGAGGCCTTGATGCTATCGCTGGCTTACCTAAGTCAGAATGCCTACATAATTTCCCTAATATGTCTGCAATTTAACAAAGTTTGCTGGTTAAACGATCGACTGCAATAGGCATTCACTACAACTTCAAATCCTTTTTACAGGAATACCCAAAATTTGACTGAATATACCAGTGACTGATTTTAGGTATTCTAAGCTGTAACAAAAAGAACGAAGGATGTCTGTGATCTTCCATCTAAAGGTTAGTCAAGACATTAAGGTCGGTTTTAATCCAATTGATACCTGAGCGACTACCTTGGCGGCTATAGATGTCGCTAGCAGTGACAAAATCGCTAGCGGCAGCTTGTGTTTTTGCCAGATTTGCTTGAGCCCGTGCTCGATTATGAAATGCTTCTGCTAAATTAGGTTCAGCTTCGATGACCTTAGTAAAGCAGTCAATGGCTCGAGCATATGCTTTTTCCCGATAGGCCCAGATGCCTTGGTTGAACTGGTGACGTGCATCACCACCAATGGGGGTGGCGATATCGGTGATCGGGGTGGTGAAGGGGATGTTTGGGCCCAAGGGCTGGAGAATTGTAGTTGCGATCGCACCGCCCCCAATTCCCAAAATCGCCAATATTACAGCGATTACTATCCATCCATTGGTTGAGATTTCCATAATTCCTTACAAAGCTGACTTCAGCCTGTTTTTCAGCAAAAATTACTACTAATAAAGTCTTATTAAAATCCTGTTTGGCTGATGAGCCCCCTGAAAAGATTTTATGAAGTCCTACAGTTAAGACAACTGGTTCACTGTTTAACGTAATTTTGCCGCACTGTATTTCCATTGACTTTATAAAATCTTCATTTTTAATGATGGTCAAGTATCTATAGATACACCAAGTGAGCCTTGATCTAAAATGTACATAACTGCGAACGCTTGGTGGATACTAATATGGCTTCTTGCTAAGATTTTATGAGGTTCATTCCATTCAGTTTGGTTAGCAACAGGACCAGCAGCCGTTTTATCTGATTTTGTCATAACGCTCCGCTATCGAAATTTAGAGGATAGTTAATGCCTGATATGTTCCCCGGCATGAACCCTTACCTAGAGCACCCTGATCTTTGGCCTGAAATTCATCCACAGTTTGTAACTGCACTGGCCAACCTCTTACAGAAAAAAGTTTCTGAACGATACAGTATCCTCATCCGCAAACGGGTCTATCGCGTTAGTGGTGAAGATAGTCTAGTCGTTGGGCAGTTGGCCCATGACTGTTCTCCCAATAGTCCACCGACCAATGATGTCGCTGCTTCCCATCAGCAACCAATTCCTACCTATATTGCGGTGCCGCAAACCATACAAGAGGACTATATTGAGATTCTCGATTGTCAAATTGGTAGGACGGTTACCATCATCGAAGTTTTAACGCCTCAAAAGAAACGTCCTGGCCGTGGTCGTGAAAATTATGAGCAGCGCTGTGAGGCTATCTTTGGCAGTGATACTCACTTTGTCGAGATAGACTTGCTACGAGGATGGGAGCCAATTTCTGCCTATGCAGCAGGTAATGTTGATTATCGAGTGTTGGTGAGCCGTAGCGATCAGCGCCCAAAGGCAGATTTGTATGCCTGGCAAGTGAATGCGCCGATTCCTCCCCTGAAGTTACCTTTAAGTTATCCCCAAGACGATGTAGGGGCTCAGGCATATTGCACAGTGGACCTCAAACGGGCACTTGATGAAGCGTGTTTGAGGTCTCCTTGTTATTTTTCAATTGACTATGAGCGATCTCCAATTCCCCCTCTACCTCCAGAGGAAAATATTTGGCTAACAACTTTATTGGAACGATCAAGTCTGCGGCCATCGCACCAGAGCACAAATCGATATGATCAAGGAAAGCTCACAAAACAAAGTGCACACCTGTAGGCATGATCAGCTATTGGATTGGCTACACTCCCAAAACCTATAAGCGTTTGATCAAAAAGATTTTCCGGTTTACATTGTGTTTTAGATCAACGTATTTTCGTCTATTACGAATAGGGTGAGAGTATCATCTCCATGGGGAACAACAGCTACATGGCTGGCAATTGCAAGCGTGTCAGATTGTCGGTAGGACTCTGGTAATATCCTGATGTGGTCTCGTTGAATATCCATTAGGTTGGGTGAAGTTGTTACAGGAATAGCCAATAGGTCACCCACCTGAGGTTTGAGGATGACAAAATATCCATGTTTATTGGCAGTGGGTATATTGAATATTTTGTGATGTAGATCAATTACGACAACAGCATGATCATCGATATGGGTTACTCCTGTGTATCCTAAACCGCTACTGTGAACTTGTGAGTGGCTAACAACTTTATAAACAGATTCAATACGACAGGCGAGGGTTAGTTCTCCTAGACTCATCACAATGAGTCTAAGTGAGTTGATGGTGGCGGTAGATGTTCGGCGTGTCATGGCTTTTGGAGAAGAGTTGAGATCGCACCTACAAAATCTTTCTCAATGTAGGGTTTAGTAAAGTAATCGTTAGCACCTAGATGTTTGGCTAACGTTCGGTGCTTATGGTTACCACGTGATGTCAGCATCACTGTTGGGATCTGAGTCCATGAGGAATTAGCCCGACGATGACTGAGAAATTCAAATCCATTTAAGCGAGGCATTTCCACATCACAGATAATTAATTCTGGTAGCGCCCCTCTCTGTAATTGGTCAAGCGCATCACGACCATCCTTTGCCTGTAGCACCTGGTAACCTGCTTTACGTAGCGTTAAAGCTAAGGTGCGCCGTAGTGCTGATGAATCATCGATAATCATCAGTGTTTGGGAATGATGCTCATACTGAGGTTGGGGCTGTATTGGGAGCGAGAGTTTTGTACTAAACTGCACTAGAGCTGCTCCGTCAATGACAGGCACTAGGCTACCGTCGGCTAAAACAGTACAACCGTTAATGTAGCTAGGTGTGGCAATGGCTTTACCCATCGGTTTTATGACTAGTTCTTGCTCTGTGACGATCTGTTCCAGGCCTAAGGCTAATAATCCTTGCCCCTGCTCAATGATGAGTATGGTTTGCTGTTTTCCTCTGACTGTCTGGCCTGTTTGCAGTCCCTTGGGTAGCTGCTTGGGAACCTGGCACTGATAGTTGAGAAGCTCAGCTAATTGATATATGGGGATTAGTTGCGATCTCCAATGGAGAAATTGTTGACCACCAGACTGTTTAAGTTGGTCAGCAGCAGGTCTAATAATTTCCTCAATACTGTCAGAAGCGATGGCGATGGCTGTCGTCCCAACACTGCCAACTACCAGTTTTGTAAGGGTAAGGGTGAGAGGGATTTTTAGGGAGAATACGGTACCTTTATGTTTATTGGTGGTTACTGATACCTTGCCATTAAACGTTTGTAAACTCTCTCTTACAACATCTAGACCTACACCACGACCTGAGAGTTCACTCACTTGATTGGCGGTGGAGAAACCAGGTTCAAAGATTAGCTGCTGGATGCGCTGTTTTGTCATTGTTGTTACCTGCTCTGGAGCAATCATCTGCGCTTCAATTGCCCGTTGAGTAATCTTGTCAGTGTCTAAACCTTGACCATCATCGTCAATTTCAATAACGGTATAGTTACCTTGATGGAATGCTCGAACCTCAATAGTACCCTGTTCAGGTTTGCCCAATGTTTGCCGCTTATCGGGGTGCTCAATGCCGTGGTCAAACGCATTTCGTACCAGATGTAGTAGCGGATCGTAGAGCTTTTCAAGCATGACGCGATCGACTAAAACATCTGTGCCTGTTAGTTTAAGCTCAACCGGTTTCTGATATGTGTTTGAGAGTTCTCGAATCACTCGAGGGAATCGCTTTAAGACTTGATCTAGGGGAACCATGCGTGACCACATTAGCTCATCCCGCAATTGATTGAGAGTCCGTCTCTGTCGTTCTAACAATCGGTTTGATTGACCAGCAAATAGTTCTACATCATCAATCGATTCTGCCAATTGAAATACTTCTTCTAGCACCCCTTCGAGTAGCGAATTAATTTCGCTATAGCTATCCATTTCAAGAGAGTCAAATGTACTATTTTCAGTGCGAATAATCGTGCTAGATCGGTGTTGATTAGGAGAAACCAAGATTTGGTCAGAGATACTCTGTAACTGTCGGACAATGGTTCGGAATGAAGAGAATCGTTGGCCGAGTCGATGAACTGTGCGTTGAAATTGATCATTTTGCAACGACAAGCTGTTACGGTTGATGGCTAACTCACCTACTAAATTGTTCATTCGCTCTAGACGATCTAGGGCAACTTTAGCTGACAATCTAGATTGTGTAGTTAATTTAACTGGAGTCTTCTTCTTTTTGGAAGGTTTTTGCTGTGCCGCTTGAGGTAATTGTGGTAGCGAATCATAGATTTCGCTGATGTTGGTTACAGTGGTTTCAATATTATTAGAAATAATATCTGTGGCTCCAACACTTTCTGCCATAGAAACCTCAGGGCTATCTATGGCATCTGTAGAGATTTCAGGGTCTGAAGAAGACGGGGTTAACCAAGAATCTAAGATTGACTCCGTTGGAGCATCTGCCATAACAGCTTCAAAATCTGTTATTTCTACATCGAAGTTATTGTCTGTTGATTCTGGATTTCCCCATATGTCTGCTAAGGCATTGACATCAGGTTGTATAAGCTTTGAATTGTCGTCCTTTTCTATCTTTTCTACCGAAGGGAATTCCAAAGCTTCTATGGACCAGATTTCTTCTAAAGCCGAAATTTGGTTGGCTGAGCTGTCTGATGGAGCAGAGGTTGTTTCTTCTATTTCATAGTTGTTTGGAGGTTCCAACATATCAAGATTGAGATTAGACAAATCCAGGTCATCGATATGTTCGGAGATATTAGTATGGATTGGTTCCTCAAGCTCAATTATATTGCCTTCTGCTAATGTCAATAATTTCTTTGAAGGTTCGCCAATGGCAATTCGCTCCCCAGCAAGGATAGCTTGGCGAGCATGTTCTATATTGTCTATAACTTGTTCAATTACAGATAATGGCTGATCGTAATATCTGTTTGTAGCTGCTTGAGCAAGGGTTGTAATCTCTGTAAATTTTGGTATATCTATAATTTCGGCAAATCCAGTTAGAATCTCAAGCTGAATCTGTAGCTCTTGCCCACAGTCATAGTTTTGAGGATCGGCAATTATGGTGCGCAGTTGTGTTAAGACTTCAGCTACATCGACCTCAAAAAGTGAGGCGACAATATCTATGCCAAGCTCGGCCGAGCTTGGCATAAAGCTATCTGTAGCATGTAATGCTGGTCCAAGGCATTCCTCCAAGTCATTAAAAATACTCTCAAATGCAGCTAGAGTTTGTTTTTCATTAAATTTGCCTGTGTCAATCTGTGATTGCAGGGGATGGCGTAAACAATCATAGGCACGTAAAAACAACGTTTCTAACTCTGCATCCACCACTACTGTATCGCTGTACAACGCTTTTAGTGAGTCTTCCAGCCGATGGGCAATGATTTTAATGGTATCTAGTTCGACACTGGCAGCTCCTCCTTTGATGGAGTGTGCTGCTCGCATCAGCTCATGTACCTTTTGCACACTAGTGTCTTGGCGCAGGCTAAGCAGGCCAGTTTCAATGATGTCTAGCAGTTCAGACGCTTCTTCAATAAAAAATTGATAAGCCTGATCGCGAATCTCAGGATCGATGGTCATAACCTGCAGAGCATTGAGGGTCAAGATTGAAACAATAGTTTGAAGCTAGCTCACCTTAAACTGACGCACACTTTCCTGTAGAGCTTGAGAAATTTCTAGTAGCTCTCTAAAAGATGTAGAGACAGTGTTGGCATCAGCTGATGTTTTCTGGGCGATGTTGGCTACATCCTTCATCACTTTAGTCATATTTTCTGAACTCTCAGATTGGGAGAATGTGGCTTGACTAATCGAATTGACGAGGTCTTTGATTTCAGTAGTGACTTGGGCGATGCTGTTTAAGCTTTCACGTGTTGTGTCTACTAGCTGAGTTCCTACGACTACCTGCTCGGTTCCCATTTCCATGGCCTCTACTACTTCATTGGTTTCTGCTTGAATTTCGGCGACCAGGTTCTCGATCTCGGTGGTTGCTTCTGCGGATTGTTGTGCCAATGAACGTACCTCATCTGCAACAACTGCAAAGCCTCGTCCTTCTTCGCCAGCCCGAGCGGCTTCAATAGATGCATTCAGCGCTAATAGATTAGTTTGGGCAGCAAATTCGTTAATTAGGTTAACGACACCTGAGATTTTTTGTGATGACTCACCCAGACGTTTAACCTTTTTTGCGGTTGCGGCTACTGTTTCTCGAATTGCTAGAATCCCTTCTACTGCCCGATTCATGGCAACATCACTAGATTCTACAGTGGCAGTTGTTTGTTGAACAATAACTTCAGCTTGGTCTGCGTTAGCGGCTACTGCTCGAATAGAGGCAACCATCTGATCTAATTGCTCAAGCGCGGCTGTAATTTCTTGGGTTTGTTGTTGTGCGGCTTGAGAAAGATCTTGGACAGAAGCCTCATTTTGACTGGCTGTGGTTGATACCTGCTGCGAAGCAATTTGCACCTGTCCGACAATTTTCTTCAAGCTAGCAATCGTAGCGTTATAAGAATCGGCAATAGTACCAATTTCATCAGCGGTGACTTGGGCCCTAACGGTCAGGTCACCTTGACTGACTGGATCAACTTCCAGCATCAGCTCTAAAGCACGTTTTTGTAAGTTCTCTTTTAAGGATTTTTGCTCTGCTGCTAGGGAAGAAACCTGTTGAACGGTCATTAAGACGCCCAACTGTCGACCTAGCTGATTACAGAAGTGGATTTCTGTCTCTGTCCAAATGTGTAGCCCTTGCACATGATGAATTGCCAATAAGCCAAACAGGCGAGCCTGACTCACAACTGGTATCACCAAGGCAGATTTAACATTGAGGACTTGCCACCGCTGACGTAAGCTGTCTGTTAAATCGGCAATAGTAACATCATCTGCGATTAATGGTTGACCATCGATATAGTTCTCAATTTCTGTTTGTGAGATGAATAGGGACGGTACTGTTTCATCAAGAATACTAGGCTGGCTAGCTGTAACGGATTCATTCTGGCCTAATATTTGGGCATCTTTGGTGCGGTATAGGACAACACGGTCGGAGCGGAGGAAGGTCCTTACTTGTTCAACAAACAGATTTAGTTGGGCTTGGTTGTGGTCACTGTCTAAATCGCCTGTAATTGACGTAGCTGATGCCAACAGCTTTGATTGCTGTGCAGTAGTCTGTTGTTCATTGTTAAACTGCTTGAGCTGCGTAGCCATTTGATTGATGTTGTTGCCAAGCTGAGCAATTTCATCTTGACCAGTAACGTCTAGTCGCGTACGCAGATCCCCTTTTCCGATTTTATTGACAACGTCAGCAGCCCGCAAAATAGGTTGGGTGAAGCGTCGAGTTATCCAAACTGCTAAACCTGTTGCCACCCCTGCTGCTGCTAATGTTCCTAGGGCGATCGCAAAAAATAATCGCCGTTGAGTAGCTTGTAGGACGGCTAAGTCGACTGAAGTGGCTGCACTCCAATTTAAGCTGGGTAGATCCCCTGTAGTTATGAATGGCGAGAAAGCAACGACTTCTGGAGCTTCGGTTAGAGTATTGTTAGCTTTTACAGTTTTACCATACTCACCCTGGACAATACCTGCAATATCGGGAAAAATATTTGCTAGAGTTAAGATCTTAACGTCGGTGGATTCAGATCGGTCTACTGCTTGACCAGAGGAATTCACGGGTATGATGTAACCTGCCTGGGGAGATAAAAAGACATCCCCTGATTCGCTAGCTAGGTAAAACTTGTGGCCATCATCTCCAAAATTGTTGAGAGTTTCTCCTAATTTTTCTATGGGAATTCGTGCACGGATATATCCTATTGGTTGCCCATTTAACTTATCTTTGACAACAGAGGCTGAATACACACTAAACTCACCAGAGGTGGTGGAAATTAGTGGCTGACTCAAAATTGCGCCGTTAGCGGCTTTAGCGGCTTGAATATATGAACGATTAAGGTGGTTGGACAGTTTTTTCCCTTGAGAGGTTTGAGCAATTGGATTACCAGCAAGATCAAAAAACGCGATGCTACTGTAAACCCCATCATAGGCCTTCATTATTTGGTCGAGGCTCTCAGACTTTTGTTTTGGAGTGATGGTGCTCCGTAGC
This sequence comes from Leptolyngbya sp. PCC 7375, assembly GCF_000316115.1. Taxonomy (GTDB): domain Bacteria; phylum Cyanobacteriota; class Cyanobacteriia; order Phormidesmidales; family Phormidesmidaceae; genus Leptothoe. The sequence goes on along the minus strand of NZ_JH993797.1, from coordinate 2,817,298 downwards.
TGAGGATCAGTGAAAATCTCTAAGTTAGCTAAAAGCTGAATGTCTGAGTAGCGTTCTTTCATGAAGAGTGCTACTGCTGACTGAAGATCATTGACGCGTACTGTTTCTAGCTCTTGGAGTTTTTCAAAGGTTCCCTGGTTGGCAATGTTATATGCGATCGCACCCACGCTAATGACAGGAAACGTACCTAGTAATATGGCTAATAGAGATGCTTTTGTCTTTAGCCCCAGTCGATGCCACCAGACTCTGAGTGTACCTTGGCGAGATATAGACTGATTTTGTGGTAAACGTGATACTGCTTCTGAGCGAGGTTTTGTGATTAAACTAGCGAATAGTTCATCAGACTGCATCTTGGTGGTGTCTTCAGTAGGCAAATCACCACTGTCAGAATGTGTGGGTGTGCTTAATGTCATAGAAAACTCTTGAACTCAAGTGATAGGTTGAATAGCGTGATTAATTAAACGGGCATGTGGTCAAAAATTGATAAGCCTTCCAAGAGAATAAGCATTTCACCAGCTTCTCCTAACCAATAACCCCGTAAAAATGGCACAAGCGTTTCAGATATAACTGATGGAGACTGAATGGTATCGAGAGAGAATAGTTCTATTCCCTTTATCTGATGAACAACTAAGCCGAGATGATATCGCTCGGGTGTCTCTATCGATGATTTTTCTAAGAGTAGAGTATTGTAGTGTGTAGTTAGTGTGGGTTGTTGATGTAAGGGATTTCCTCCAAGCAGATGACCTATATCTACTAGCCATAGAATCTCACCGCGCCAGTTATAAACTCCCATGATCCAAGGTGGTAAATGTGGGATTGCGGTAATCTGAGAAACTTCAATCTTTAAGGCTGCTGCTAACTGACTTATCGGTAACAGTGCCGTCACATCATTCAGTAGGCTAAATTTTAGGTACTGATCTACAGCTGATGCTTGAGATAAGGTCTGTGTAGACAGTTGCATAGTTGTTTTTTATGACTCTCCATTTGTCTAGTCCCATCAAGAAGCCAGTACAGAATTGATGGTAAATCTGACAATTTTTCCCTAGTGGCCAATCAATTGCTTAACTGTTTTAGATAACTCTGCTTGATCAATGGGTTTTGTGAGATAGGCATCAGCTCCCTGTTTCTTACCCCAAAATTTATCCATATCAGTATCTTTTGTAGAACAGATAATGATGGGAATTGCACTGGTTGTAGCTTCTGCTTTAAGATCGCGACAAATTTCAAATCCACTGCGATCTGGCAATACTACATCTAACACGATAATGTCAGGTGTCTGGGTATTCAGTTTTGCCAAGGCATCGGCTCCATTGGTCGCTGTTATTACGGTTAAACCATCTTGTGACAGACATTTAGCCAGCATTTCCAAAATAGTTTTAGAATCATCAACAACTAGTGCTATTCCCATGGATTTATCCAATTTCAATAAACAAAAAATAGCTTGAGCAAACCCTGTAATGAATGCCTAGAACAAACTTGTTAGCAGTGTTCCCAGCTTTAAGACCTGAGTGATAGTTTATATCTAAAGAAATAGAATTATTCCCAAAATTGGATAATAAAACTATCTATATTTCAACTGAAGCGTGTTTAGAAAGTTGTCTTTCAACGACTGATAAGACCTGATGTGGATTAATTGGCTTGCTCAAGAATGCGGATGCACCTACTATCTTGGCACGCATTCGATCAATTACTCCATCGTTCCCAGTCAGAATTATAATCGGTGTTTCTTTAAAACAGGATATCTTTCTTAGCTTACTACAAAGCTCATAGCCGTTTGTGCCAGGCATCACAAGGTCTAGAAATATTAATGCAGGTTTTTTGGATAACAATACGGCGATCGCTCTTAATGGATCTTGGACACAATGAGTCTGATAATCTGCTGTTCCTAAAACTCTTTCTAATGCTCGGCAAATGGCGGGGCTGTCATCTATACAAGCAATTAAAGGGCCACTAGGAGATGGCTCTTGTACTGTAGATGGTGAAATTGGTGATTCTAGATCATCAATTTCAATGAGCTCTACTGCACCCTGTTGCACATACGGTAGCAAAGACGCTGAAAGGGAGACAATATCACGATTGAGTTTAATGCTTAGATCTCTGAGGGTCTGCTGACCTGTGAGCATCATTGTCAGGTTTCGGTATAAAGGTTCAGGAACCTGTTTTTTGAGTTCTAGAGGATGACGGACTATGGGAGCTAAATCAGGAGAGCGATCACCTAATTTTGCCTCAAGCCATGATTTCCAAAGGGCTTTGGCTTTGTAAATGATAGTTTCGGCATTGATCAGTAAGAGCTGATGTGATAATTGATTGTCAGTTTGCACCTGATAGACCACTTCACGGGCCTGATTAATATCGAAGAAGGCTTCTAAAAAAATGTTTTCAATGATTTGATTGATTTGTTTACGAGATATTTTTTGTTGGCTATACCAAAAGCCTAACAGTTGATATTCCCAGCATGTTAATTTTTTTTGATTCTCTGTTTTAGATAACTTTCTAAACTCGGATTTGAGAGTCGAGAGTTCCACATAAAGGTCAGGGCAGACGTGTTTGACATGACGATACCAACGACGCATTGGTTGTTTGCCACCCGTGACATAGAGCAATCGACCCATATAAAACTCAAATGTCCACTTAGTGTGATGGGCGGTTAGTTGTAACTGCCCGTTGAACTGACTTTGCTTGAGTAGCCCAAAAAGCCGACTTTGTTTTGCTGCTGTAAAATCACTAATGGTGATGACAGACTGTTTATTGGTCATTGTTATTGTCATCGCGTAGACAGGGTAAACAGACTTAAACTATTGCTTTATCCCCCTGGTAATCAAAGTTTTGAGTCGCTAAATAGCATGTTGCGACACCACATGATTCCTTAGTGGTTCAAGGTTGAAGTGTTTGATTTTATGACATTATCCCTGGCGGAATGGAAAAGATTATTAAGGGGTAAAGATCGTTGAGAGAATTCTGGATAGGCTTCGAGCCCATGCTCGCTCAGGTCTAACCCCGTTGACTCAGCCTGATGAGATACTCGCAGCCCAAAAATGATGCGGAGCATGAACCAACTAAACAGAGTACTGATGCTTACAAACGCAGCCACAATGACAATTCCTGTAATTTGAATTAGAACAGGTTTAATGTCTCCGCCAAGCAAAAAACCAAGAGCTGGGCCTGATGTTTCCGAATGCCAATCATTAATATTAGGACCAACGCTAAATAAGCCAACGGCGATTGTTCCCCAGATTCCACCTACTAGGTGGACAGGGAGCGCACCTACGGGATCGTCAATCCGTAATTGGTTAAACAAGCCCGCTGCAAAGACTGCAAACATGCCCCCGATAAAACCAATAATAATGGCACCGATGGAGGTGACATATGCACACCCTGCGGTGATAGAGACCAGTCCAGCTAGGGCACCATTAATAATCATGCTGAGGCTGGGTTTGCTGGTGACTAACCACGATATAACAGCTGCCGCTACGGCACCAGTGGAGGCCGCAAGGTTTGTGGTCAGGATAATACGACTAGCGATGGCTGGGTCTGCTGCCATAATTGAACCCGAATTAAATCCAAACCAGCCAAACCACAGAATTAATCCACCTAGTGTTGAGATCGCAAGGTTATGGCCTGGTATGGTGTTTTCACCATGCGGCCTATACCGACCAACCCGTGGCCCTAATAGCCAGGTACCGGTTAATGCAGCCCAACCCCCGACACTATGGACTACTGTTGAGCCGGAAAAGTCCCAAAATCCCATAGCCTGTAGAAACCCCCCACCCCAGATCCAATGGCCAACCATTGGATAAATAACGAGGGAGAGAACAGCGCTAAATGTGAAAAATGCTAAAAATGATATACGCTCCGCAACCGCGCCAGATACGATTGTTGCTGCGGTACCTGCAAATACTAATTGAAAAAAGAATTTAGCATCCAGGGGTATACCTGCCCAAGCAAGGGAGTCAAAGACCCCACTATAGTGCTCGTCCGTTAATGGACTTAAATCTAGGCCTTGTAAAAAGAATCCAGAATAACCGATAACCGCGTTACCATCTCCAAACATTAGGGCAAAACCCACTGCCCAGAAACAGAGAGAAACAACACCAAAGACAATGACGTTTTTGGTGAGGATGTTAACAGCATTTTTGCTTTGACAGAAACCGGTTTCCAGCATGGCGAAACCAGCATTCATAAAGAATACGAGTATTGCGCATAACAAAACCCAAATGGTATCTACAGTTACCTGGAGAGATGCAGGAAGCGACTCAGGCGTAGTATCCGCAGCCAAGACGGCTCCATTCCAAACTAGCCAAATTGCAACGACTAGTAATAGGGTAGGCTGCCACCCCATGCGCTTCTGGTGAAATTGTCTCATTATGGAGAAAATCATCTAAAAATCTCACTTAGGTAGCTATTAAGAGACAATTTCACCCTAGTGGATGTGATTGTCTATCGATTGCTAAGGGCGAGGTTGTAATAGATCTATATTTCCCAGAGCGATTTTGTTCTCTCAGGTAGAGGGCAGTTCTAATCAAAAAATCAGCATAAATCGGTTGATTTTACTGAAGCATAATGTCCTTAAGAACAACTTTGCGTCATATACGTAAGAGATGTCACCCCTTAGCGAGTGCTAATATTCGTTTTGCCACATCGTCGGTGACTGGCATTACCGATAACCGATTACCTCGTTTAACCACTTGCAGTTCGTCGGGTTCAAAATTACCTTTTAGCTCATCGAGGCTGATGTAGTGCTGGAAAGTCTCAATGTAACGAACGGTAACCGTATGCCAACGAGGAGCTGCGGGTGTGGATTTGGGATCGTAATATTTATTGGTTTCATCAAACTGGGTGGGATCAACCACCATTTCTTCACTGATTTTCATCAGACCAGCAATACCAGGGGGCTTTGTATTGGAGTGGTAAAAGAAGGCGATGTCGTCCATTTTCATAGCCTTGAGAAAGTTGCGAGCCTGATAGTTACGCACACCATCCCAAACTTCGTTGCGATCGCGCTCCAAGTCATCGATGCTATACACATCTGGTTCAGACTTCATCAACCAGTACTTCATCGCGTTTCACTACCTCCTGTAGGTCACTCCATACGCTATCGTGCCAGCCACGGGGCCAGTTAACTTCGGCGCAACGCCCATTGCCTGCATAGGCTAAATTAAGCGTAATTGGCTTATTCGGCAAATACTGTAGACGTTCGGCCCACTCAATCACCACTATGCCGGGGGCTACCTCTTCCCCATCCCAATAGGTTTCTAGATAAAGACCATCCGCTCCCATACTATCCAAACGATACAAATCGACATGGTACAGGGGGACTCGACCCGTCAAGTACTCATTAATCAACGTGAATGTGGGACTGTCAATGGTTTGTTCAATGCCTAAACCTGCCCCTAAGCCTTGGGTAAAGGTGGTTTTACCGCTACCCAAGGGACCTGATAACAAGAGCACTGTTTCTACTGGCAAGCATTGACCCATCAGCCATCCCAGGCGATGGGTGGCTCTCAAGTCTGGTAACTGAATTGAAAGAGCGGTCGACATTGCTAATGTTAAACGGGACTGAGGTATGGTAACTGCCATTGGATGGGCAACCCTCCAACTGTATCGTTAATCTAATAGCGAGTTCACACCGAGTTCAGGATAGGCAACACTGCATGATTATCACGGTCGCCAGCTTCAAGGGTGGCGTTGGCAAAACTACCACTGCCATTCACTTGGCCGCATTTTTCCAAGGAAAAGGAAGAACATTACTCATTGATGCTGACCCCAACTGCTCAGCGTTGGGGTGGGCCAGTCGTGGTGAATTACCGTTTGAAGTGGTGGATCAGTGGCAGGCCGAAGCCCAAACTGAATCTTATGAGCACGTCATTATTGATACTCAGGCTCGACCGACTACTGAAGATTTAGCCGCCTTAGCCAATACCTGTGATTTACTTGTGCTACCCACCATGCCAGATATTTTGTCCCTGGACGCTCTGGTGTTGACCATTGAATATCTCAAATCCATTCAGACTAATCAGTATCGGATTTTGATTACTGCGATACCCCCTAAACCCAGCCGTGCAGGTGACGAAGTCAAAAGGTTGCTTAAGGAAGCTGATATTCCTACCTTTGATGTGGGAATAGCTCGTTTAGCTGCGTTCCAAAAAGCCGCTATGCAAGGCATACCAGTTTATGCTGTCAAAGATCAGCGGTCTGAACGAGGGTGGCAAGATTATGAAGCAGTTGGGAATGAGATTCTTAATTTGGTGAAAGGGCTGTAATTTGTAAAGACAGAGGGCAAGGATGACACTTCTTGGGCAACAGGAATCTGAATCTATTTATGGTGCCGACCAATAAACAAGAGCCCTGACCGTCTGGCCAGGGCTCTGTATTTTTGCATTGCAGATTGGATAGCTATACTTCCTTAGCGGCGGGAAGACATCAAGATGCGTAACACATACCAGAACAAGAGCATGACCGCAGCAAATAATTCTAAGGATGCTGCCACGTGTTGATTTGTGGAATAGCGATGCATCACATTAGATGTTTTGTACAAAATCGCTGCGGCAGCAAAGGCCACCATAAAGAAAGAGAAGAATAGCCCAAGGGAGAAGCCAAACAGCAGGCTACAAACAATGAGGCCCAGAGCTACCATGCCACCAACTTTGAGGATGCCGCCTAAAAAAGCGAAGTCCTTGCCGGAGGTGAATGCGACTGCGGTCAAGCCACCGAATAGGAACAGGGTAATAATGCCTGCAGTAGGTAGGACAGTTGGATCTGAAAAGTAGACTGCTACATAGAGTAATGGAGCAAAGATAACTGCCTCACCTACCACATACAGACCTAGACCCGTATACTGCGCATTAACATCGTCAGCCTTAGAAGCCATGTTACTGGCCAGATAGCCTAGCAGAGCAAAACCACCCAGCAGTGCCAGCCAACCAAATCGACCCCCTCTGAGAAATACATTGGCTAGAAAACGAGCAATACCTAGCTGAAAAAATAAAAATTCAACCACTACAAACGCACCAACAGCCCCAGCAAGATGGGTGTAGGTACGTTTAATAAATTCCGCTCGCTCACTGGGGCGAGCCTGAGCCACCATAACCATGCACAAATGCCTCCTGTAGGCAAAAAGTTAATTAGTCTGACAGCATGCAAACTGCGCACTGTCAATCAGCGATACCTCTCAGAGGCTAACATACTTGCTCAATGTACGGCTTCTCCCTGGGTAGTAGCTGTTTGGTCACTACGTAATACATAGGAAAATATTAATCGTAATGTAGTTGAGGATACAAAAATGCCAATTTAGGATATGAAGCTGACAATAAGCTCTTGCATTGCTGATTTCGGTAAAAGTACTGGAAATGTATGATGAATAACACCCTGTGCAATACTCACGATGGTTGATTCAGCCACTGCTCCCTTAGACTCTATGGTCTATGTTCCTAGTCTTTCAGACACCTCGATTGAACTACGCCAATCGCTTCAGGAAGATCGAATCTTAGCCGCTATTGATGTGGGAACCAACTCAGTTCATATGGTTGTTGTCAAAATTCAACCAGAGTTGCCCGCATTTACTATTATTGGTCGTGAGAAAGATACTGTCCGCCTTGGTAATTTTCGTCCTGGCACTAATTGTTTGTCGGACGAAGCCATGGAGCGAGGTATTGCTGCCTTGAAACGGTGTAAGCAAATTGCCAATAGTCACCATGCTGACGATATTGTCACGGTAGCCACCAGTGCCACCCGTGAAGCGAACAACGGTCAAGTATTTATTGATCGAGTAAAACAAGATGTTGGTTTGGATATCAACCTAATTTCTGGCCTTGAAGAAGCCCGACGCATTTACTTGGGTGTGCTGTCTGGCATGGAACTCAATGGTCAGCCACACGCCATTATCGATATTGGTGGTGGTTCCACTGAGATCATCTTGGGTACTGGGGAACGCCATCGATTTCTCAGCAGTACTAAGGTGGGGGCCGTTAGGCTGAATGCGCGAATGGTGACCACCAATCCCATTAGTACCGAAGAGTTTTTGCAGTTGCAGGCTTATGTGCGGGGGCGGCTTGAGCCCAATATCGATGCGCTGAAGGCTAAGCTGGTTGATGGCGAACCCCTTTCATTGGTGGGGACATCTGGCACAATTGAGTCCCTGGCTATTTTGACAGCCATTGATCAGTTGGGTTCAGTTCCTGCTCGCATGAATGGGTATACCATGGCCATGAATGAGCTAGAACGCTGTATCCAAAAGCTGCGCCGCATGAGTTTTAGTGAGCGGCTTAAGCTGCCAGAAATGTCGTCGCGGCGAGCTGAGATCATTGTGCCTGGAGCCGTGATTCTACAGGAAGCAATGCGGATGCTAGGTGTGGATCGGCTCACCATCTGTGAACATGCCTTGCGAGAAGGCTTAGTTGTGGACTGGATGATCACCCATGGTCTTATTGAAGACCGGATGCAGTATCAACAATCGGTACGGGAGCGGAGCGTTATGAAAGCCGCCCATAAGTATCGGGTTGATAAACCCCACAGTGAGTTAGTAGCAAAATTTGCATTAGACTTATTTGATCAAACCCGTGGTGTTTTACATCAATGGGGACCTCTGGAACGTGAGATTTTGTGGGCAGCAGCCATGCTCCATAATTGTGGTCATTTTGTCAGTCATGGAGCCCACCATAAACATTCTTATTACTTAATTCGAAATGGTGAATTACTGGGTTTCACCAGCACTGAGATTGAGCTGATTGCTAACATTGCTCGTTACCATCGCAAGAGCGCACCCAAGATAAAGCACGAGCCTTATAAAGACTTGACTAAGAAGAGTCGTAAGATTGTCAGTCAGCTCAGTGCTATGTTGCGGGTAGCTGTCGGTCTGGATCGGCGGCGGCTAGGTGCGATCGCAAGTTTTCAAACCACCTATGATTCAAAAGCTCATACCTTAACCCTAAGCTTTATCCCCACCCATGCTAACGATGCCTGTGAGCTAGAAATCTGGAGTGCTAATGACAAAAAAGCCTGCTTTGAACAGGAGTTTAATTTGCAATTGCAGGTGCGTCACCAGGCTTAATACCCCATGTTCATATTCCCTGCAAAAAGGTATGGGTCGTCTGAGCTATCTGGTTTTGTTGCCAAACGACACATACTTCAGCCTGGGGAGTCGTTTCTTGAAAGGGAATGAAACATACCCCTCGACGCTGCAGATTCTGTAACGACTCAGGCACAATTGCCACACCGATTTCAGCGGTGACAAGGCTTAAAATTGTTTGCATTTGAGCCGCTTGTTGGACCACGGTGGGACTAAACCCCCCTTGGTGGCACAGGCTAATTATTTGATCGTACAGCCGGGTAGCCATGGCCCTAGGGAACAACACAAATAACTCTCCCTGTAACTCTTGGATAGAAAGATTTGGTTGTGAGGCAAGCCGATGACCCAACGGTAAGGCTACCATTAATGATTCTTGTAAAACTGTCTTTGTCCGTAGAGTTGGATGATCCACAGGGGGACGCATAAAGCCAATATCCAGTCGGCTATCTAACAAGCCTTGAATTTGTTCTTGGGTGGAGAGTTCATGGAGAACAATTTCCACATGGGGATATTGTTCTCGAAACTGTTTTAGGTAGTCAGGTAAGAGGCTGTACATGGCAGAGCTGACAAATGCGATCGCAAGTCTTCCCAACTCTCCACGGTTAGCTTGTTGCGTCTTGCTGACAGCCTGTTCTAACTGCTGTAGAAGTTGTTGAGCTTCTTGCTGAAGTACTTGTCCCGCCGCCGTTAAGGATACCTTGCGCCGCGTTCGTTCAAAGAGTTGTACGCCTAGCTCAATTTCGAGTTGTTTAATCTGTTGACTTAGGGGAGGCTGAGCCATTTGTAAGCGACCTGCAGCTCGACCAAAATGTAGCTCTTCAGCCACCGCCAAAAAGTAACGAAGATGTCGCAATTCCATAATGGTTTTCTAATACTTTCTAGATATCAATAGATACTAAAAAATATATTGGACATCTCAATAGCTTACCCATAGTTTTGAGATATCGTTTCAAATCCAGTTGCTATGGCTTCCGATACCGTTTATGCCCATCACATTTGGGATACTGATCGCTACCAAAATCAGCACAGCTTTGTTTGGGAATATGGTGCAGCTCTGATTGATTTACTCAGTCCGCAGTCGGGGCAACATATCCTTGACCTGGGTTGTGGCACGGGGGAACTGACCCATGCGCTGGCAGAAACGGGGGCTGTTGTCAGTGGGATTGACTCAGATGCTGCCATGGTTGCTAAGGCTCAGCAGCAATATCCACAGCTATCCTTTGCCATCGCTGATGCTCGTAATTTTGTAGTGGCACAGCCGGTGGATGGCATCTTTTCCAATGCGGCGCTGCACTGGGTTAAGCCGCCAGAGCAAGCTGTTCAGGCTATGGCTAATGCCTTAAAACCTGGTGGAAAATTGGTTGTTGAATTTGGTGGCAAGGGCAACGTACAAGCTATTGTGGGGGCGGTGGAAACCGTCAGACAGCAGAAAAAACTCTGCCCCTGGTATTTCCCGAGTATTGGCGAATATGCTCACTTGCTAGAAAGCCATGGCCTAGACGTGACGTTTGCCGCTTTAATCGATCGACCGACGCCCTTAAATGACGGTGCTCAAGGCTTAGCCAACTGGCTCAAAATGTTTGGTAGCAATCTTTTTATAGGTTTGAATGAAACGGCCATAGAATCTGTCATTCAAGAGGTGGAAAGTCTTTTGCGATCGCAAATGTACGATGGTAACCAATGGATAGCAGACTATCGTCGACTGCGCCTGGTTGCAGTTAAACAGTCCCACAAGCCTGCTTAGGACTGGTTTATCTGAACAAATTTAAGAAAGCCTTTCCATTATGATGCGATGATGGGGCAGGTCTCTATGGTATTAAGCGTAATTCATAATGTTGTACCCTGCGTGCAACGAGAACGTGTTTACCATGGAAGTTATGACACCTCACATCGGCATCACGGAGCGGCTGAAACTATGGCAAATGTAGTGCTAGAAAGCGAGCTAGATCTTGAAGCACTCAATAAAACCTTAGATGGCATGGATGCGGCTGAGCTTGTTTCTTGGGGAGCTGAAACCTTTGGGGAATCCCTGGTGATGAGTACCAGCTTTGGCATTCAGTCAGCTGTCATGTTGCATCTGGTTACTCAGGTGATGCCCAATATTCCAGTCATTTGGGTTGATACGGGTTATCTACCCGTAGAAACTTACCGCTTTGCTGAGGAACTAACCCAGCGTCTGGGCCTGAACCTTAAGGTTTATCAGTCGCCCATGAGTCCGGCTCGCATGGAAGCTCTCCATGGACGATTGTGGGATCAAGATAATGTCGAGGCGCTGAACCGATACGACTACATTCGCAAGGTGGAGCCTATGCAGCGGGCGCTTAAAGATCTGGGGGCTAGGGCCTGGCTGGCAGGATTGCGAGCAAATCAAACATCCCATCGTCAAACCTTAGGCCGGATTGCTCAGCAGAATGATATTTACAAGCTACATCCAATTTTGTCCTGGCATTCACGGGATGTGTACAAGTATTTGACCACGTTCGATTTGCCTTACCATCCTTTGTTTGATCAAGGATATGTGACGGTGGGTGATTGGCATTCAAGCCGTCCAATGACGGATGATGATGGCGATGAGCGGGCAACCCGCTTCAATGGATTGAAGCAGGAGTGTGGTTTGCATCTGCATCTACCACAAACCCAGGGAGAAGCCGATAGTTTGAATTCGAGTTCGTTGTAGGTTACGGGATTGGCGAAACGTTTCATGTAGCGTCTGTACAGGATGGCGATATCTCACTGGGCTGAGCCTTTAACCTTAAAATCTAAACCTGATCAAAGGCCCAAGTATATAGGTCTGCTGATTGCAGGGATTTTAATGGGGCTGTGGCCTGCTTGGCCCTTGGCTTGGGTGGCGCTAGTACCCCTTTGGTTGACGATCCATCGAGGGGCAGGCCTGCGCCAAAGTGCTTTATGCGCGCTGGTTTGGGGTGTGGGTTATCACGGCACCATGTTGGAGTGGGTGCTGCACTTGCATCCTATGATGTGGTTGGGAATACCGTGGTTAGGAAGTGTTGCGATCGCACTCTTTGCCTACACGTTTGTCACGCTTTGGGGAGCAGGGATCGTCATTACTTGGGCCATGGGGATGGCGGCCCTAAATCGAGTAGCGACTTTGGGTAATGCGGGTCGAATTTTTGTGGGTACAGCTTTATGGTGCGGCGTTGAGGCGCTGTGGAGTATGGGCCCACTATATTGGACGTCTTTAGCAATTACCCAGAGCCCCGGCAATTTGGTAATTGTTCATTTGGCTCAGCTATCAGGGCATTTGACAATTACGGCGGCTATTTTGGTGGTGAATGGGGTATTGGCAGTAGCTGCGGCAAAGCTATGGCAACGGGATATTGACTACCGTCGTTGGTTGATGATGGCGCTGGGGGTTTTTGCGATCGCGCACCTCATGGGCTGGGGCCTTTACCAGCAACCTTTGCAAGACCAATCGGCAGAAGCCATCAAAGTTGGTGTGATACAGGGAAATATCCCGAGTCGAGAAAAGCTAACGCTGTCAGGCCTTCGTCGCGCTGATGACCGTTACCTAAGTAGCTATCGGCAGCTAGTGGCTACAGGTGTGGATGCTGTTCTCACGCCAGAAGCTGCCATCCCTACCATCTGGAACCCAGATACAAGTATCTTTGGTGAAGCCGTAGCACAAACAGGTATTCCCCTCTGGTTGGGCACGTTTACCAAAGCACCCGATAAACCCGCCTATCTTCACCAAAGTCTGCTGGCAATTTCTCCTAGAGGAACTACGCAATACAACAAAATCAAGTTAGTTCCTCTGGGAGAATATATTCCGCTGGAATCTGTTTTGGGCAATTTAGTACGTCAGCTTTCGGCCATTGGCAACAATTTGCTCCCAGGCCAGCTGGACCAACAATTTCAAACATCCCTGGGGCAGGCCGCAGTGGGTATTTGCTATGACTCTGCCTATGGTTGGATCTTTCGTCATCAGGTGCGTCAGGGAGGCCAGTTTATTCTCACCGTATCCAATAACGATCCCTATCCGCCTCGCATGATGGCACAACACCATGGACAGGATGTTATTCAAGCGATTTCGACAGATCGTTGGGCGGCGCGGAGTACGAATACGGGGTTATCATCGGTGGTGGATCCCCATGGACGGACGCAATGGATGTCAGCGCCGATGACCTTTGACACCCAAGTGGAAACTATTTATCGACGTAATACCCAGACACTATATGTACAGTGGGGGACTTGGTTGGTGCCCGTGTTGCTATTAGCCAGCACGGGATGGATGTTGCGCTTTCTAGCATTGTCCTAACTGAGCTATGGGACTATTTCTGCATTCCCCATCAGAGTTGACGATAGGTGATGCCGCGACTTCTATACCTCGTTATACATACACGGCTCAGTGTTCCGAAACAGGTGTTGTCTGGCAGTTACCTCGCACAGATGCAATCGAGTCAATCGCTAGGGGACTCATGCAATGTCTTGCCGCCTCACCTGAACATCTGTCAGAAGGTAACTTATACGGTGTGCTCCTGGTACAGACGGCAACCGGTGATAAGGGGGTGCTTAAGGGGTTCTCCGGAGTGATGGATGGTCGAGGCCAAGTGCCGGGTTGGGTGCCTCCATTATCTAATCAAGCTCGAATAGCGCTCATTGAAGATCAAACTTTGGCGATGCTTGACCAGCTCAAACGTGAGCTGATTATCCTTGACCAGTTGCCCATACGCATGGCTTATCAGCAAGTGTTGCAGGGCTATGAGGTTCAAGTAGAGCAGCTAAAAGCAAGGCATCGTAAGAGAAAGCTGGGGCGCGATCTCAAACGCACCCACTATTACAGCACCTTACAAGGAGATACCCTTACCAATGCCCTAAATGAACTTAGGCGAGAGAGTCAACAAGACAGTCTCGAACGCCGTCGCTTAAAACAAGAACGAAATCAAACTCTGGCTCCCCTGGTGAAGAAAGTTACCCAAGCCGATCAACAAATACAAATACTAAAACAACAGTACGACAGAATTTCTCAACAGTGGCAAACTCAAGTGCAGGCTATCTATGCCAAGAACCATTTTGGAGTGGAGCAGACTATAGAGTTAGAGGATTTGATCAATGATATTACTTCCCTGGAGAAACTCTGCCAACGGGCTGCTGCCAAACTACTACACTATGCCGCTATCAATAATCTAAAACCTCTTGCGATGGCAGAGTTTTGGTGGGGAGAGTCAAAAGAAGGTTACTGTCCAGGGCAATTTTATGGAGCTTCCTCTGAAGACTGTCAAGTCCTCATGCGTATTGTCCAGATGCCAGTGAAACTAACGTTTATAGAGACATCTTTGTCGCTGCCAATTCTCTATCAAGATGATGTAATAATGGTGGTCGATAAACCTGCAGGTTTACTCTCGGTTCCAGGTCGCAGGCATAATCTCCAGGACAGTGTGCTGACTCGTCTTCGTTATCAGTTAAAAGACTATAATTTTTTGCAAGTTGTTCATCGTCTGGATCAGGCCACGTCTGGCATTTTAGTGTTAGCAAAATCTCCCAGTGCCCATAAAGAATTAGGCCGACAGTTTGCTAAACATCAGGTACATAAAACCTATGAAGCTGTTCTCAGTTGCCCAGTTGTTAAAACCAAGGGTGTGATTGATTTACCGCTTTGGGGTAACCCTGATGAGCGGCCTAAACAATCTGTGAATACAGCATACGGGAAACCTAGCGTAACCCACTTTGAAGTGTTGCAAACAGGCAACCACCCCAGGGTGAAGTTTATGCCTCAAACAGGTCGAACACATCAGCTACGGGTGCATGCAGCATCTCCTCAAGGCCTGAATTCGCCTATTTTAGGAGATTCGTTATATGGTGAGGTAAACCAGACAAAGCGCTTGCACTTGCATGCTACATTGCTACAGTTTATTCATCCGGTTACGCAAAAGCGCTTGCAGTTTAGGTGTGAATTGCAATTTTAGATAATCTGATTAGGCTATGGATGTGAATTAGCAGTAATTTAAGTAATTCAAATGTACTGTATATTAATATAAGGTAAGGCTCTATGGGAGGTGTCAGGATATGAAGCTCAGGGTCTTGCTAGGGACCGCGATGCTGTTGATGACTCTAGTTTTTGTGGTGGAAGCATTACCATCGGGAAAGCTCCAAATGACACAAGATAGTATCCAAACTCTAAATCAGATGGGTCTTTTGAGCGAAGCTACCTATCAAGAACTAAGAGCAGCTTTAGCACAAGGCTACGATAAATCACGCGCCGCTATTTTACAGCGTATGGCTGACGACTTGAGTCAACGCAGTTTAGGCGGATATAGCCTCGATCTAGGAGTGGAGTCTGGTTATGCAGATATCCTGATGTCAGTGGATGAGGTGGAGCAGCTACGCCATTTAATGGATCGGTTAAATGCTACAGAGGGGCCTAGTGAAGATGATTTGCAGCAATTACAGAGTTTCTTTGAACAGTTGATTGCTAGGCAAGACTCTGACGTAAATGATTTAGAGGAGCGGCTATACCACTTGTTAAACCAGCTGAATACAGCTGATTTACTTACCGAGAGAGTCTACCGTCAGCTACACTCACAGATTGATTCCGAAGAAATTGCTTCAGAACTTGCCCTGCATCAACAGGCGGCAAGCTGGATGAGTCTAGACGAAAAGCTCTCAGCTGAGATACTAGCTCCCGAACTTGAAAACTTTAATGCTGCAGAGATTCTCTCTGAAGAAAATCATACAAAGCTGACAGAAGCACTGAGGCGGGAGGAAATTGCCCATCCCATCCAATTTCTCAACTATTACAACAGAGCATTACTCATTGACCTGCGCAGTTATTCTAAACAGCCAGAAGATTACCTCTTAGCCATAAATAATGCTGTTGCAGAAATGCTACTGGAAAATGATGTAGTTGATATGCCTATTGACAACTTTGAGGTCCAATTGGAAGTCAACGAAGAGTCTAGAGCAATTTTAGAGTCTTATCGAAAATTAGCAGAGTCAAGCGAACATGGTGATCGCTATCGAACTTTAGCTGACGATTACTCGTTGTACTACGACGCGATTTTATCAGCAGATGTAAATGGCCGTGTTTACTATCAGCGAAATTTTTACGGAGGAAATCCTGAAGGACCTAATGACTCTTACAGAGTTACACCTGAAGACATTACTAAACTCTTTGGGTAACTCTTTAAGCCGGGAAACGAGCAGGTCTTAGAGAGCGTATAAATAAGCACATTGAATTGCGATGGCCCAAAAAATAGCTCTGCAGCAATGCTCAGAGCCGTGTATCGTGTCCGATGCAAAACAAAATCGGGAACGATGAGTCTTACTATACGAGAGCGCAGCCAAAAAGTGGCTGGTTATATCAAAACGGAAACACATCTGGGCATCGAGTCGATAGCGTCGGCGCTTGGCATCAGTAAAAGCAGTGTGCACCGTCATCAGCAGGGGATAGAGCGTCGCAACCAGTATGCAGAATCGGACCTGTGGGAAACCGCGAGTGGGTCAGCTTGGCTAAAACGTCTGGTGCTAGGTGTGCTCTACCACTTTGGCATAAAGCACGGTATCGGAGCCGAGAGCCTATGCGAGTTTTTTAAGTCGGTTCATTTAGAGACCCATGTGGGTGTTTCAGCCAATGCCCTGCGTCAATTGAAACACCGTGTTGAAGACGTCATTGTCACCTACGAAGTCTCTCAATCTGAGCAATGTCAACCTCTCAACAAACTCGGCATCTGCCTCGGGGGAGATGAAACCTTTTTTGGACTGCCGATCCTGGTGCTGGTGGAATTGGCGAGTGGGTTTATCTTTACAGAAGTTGAATGTGAGAATCGTCAGTATGAAACCTGGTGTCACCAGCTAGAGCAGTGGTGGCATCCGTCCGACTGGGAATGCCACTTTATGGTCAGTGATGGGGCTCGTGCGTTAGTGAAACTTGCCATCGCTGGTCTGGGCACCGTCAGTGTGGCCGATTTGTTCCATGGAATGCGAGCCTTAGCTCGTCCTATCGGGAGTGCATTGGGACGTCAACTGGCTCAGGTTGAAAAACGACTCGACACCCTCCAACAGCAAGTGAACCAAACCAAACCCAAGGTCAAACAACAAACTTTGTGTGTCCAGCTAGAGACGCTGACGCAGCAATATCAACAGCTTGAACAAGATCAGTTTACCTATCATCGCGCCTTGGCCGATATTAGCTAATCGGTTCATCCTTTCACCCTGGATACCGCTCAATGGCAACTGTTTGACGACTTAACAACCCAGTTAGCGGCTCCGTTGACGACCCTGACTCACCTAGCAAAGCTCTATGGAGGGGATAAGGCGCAACACGCGATTGACACCTTTGAAGCTCAGATTCCTCAGTTCGCCAACGGGATTCATGCCTGGTGGCAGTGGGTGATGCAGGCCTTAGCCACTGAAACTCAGGAGATTGACACTCAAAATTGGGTTCTCACTGCCTTGTTGCCCTGGGTGTATTGGACTCAACAGACTGATAAAACCCGCAAACCTCATCTCAAAGCACGCTATCAACAGGCCACCAGTGATGCCTATGATCAGCTCATGGCAGATGCTGTGAATTCCGGAAATTATGGCCGGAGTGATTCCGGAAATTATGGCCGCTGACAACAGTCTCTTTTTGTGCGTAATCTGCCTGTTTGGCAATTGCACGATGAGACTCTATACAGGTGTTCAGTTGCTAGGAGCGATAGATGGTTCAACGATTTAGAGACCCAGACAATTCTCTCGGGATCGTCCCGTCACAGACGGGATTGAGTCGGCGGCATCAGTGCTAGATCAGGCTGGAGTTCGGACTCAGGTGTGCCCCTGGAATCGCTTATTCCGGAAATTATGGCCGGAGTGATGCCGACAATGCTCAGTATGGATTCCGGAAATTATGGCCACCGTGGCTTCAGTCACCTGAGCCGTCGATTCCGGAAATTATGACCGGGGGTAATTCCGGCAATGCTAGTGGTCGATTCCGGAAATTATGGCCAGGGTGATGCCGGTCATACAGGCTTCAGTGAAACAGGGGGTGCTTGCTTATATAGTGCCGTGTTGGCACCTCAGGCATCCGCCCCAATGTCGATGTTTAGTAATCAGGTCCGTTATATGGTTCAGCAACTCAGAAATGCCAATGTACCCCCGGAAAAAATCCACGACCTTACGGGTGTGAGTGAACGTAGTATCCGCCGGATAGTGCAAGAACCCGAGATCACCTGCGTAGAGGAACCGCCGTCAGGTCAGCGAAAAGGAGCGGGTCGTCCCAGCGAGGTGGTCCACTATAGCGAGACCATTCGTGAGTGGTTGAGTGAAGCCCGTGACCCAGCCGATGGTCCGATGAAAAGCCGAGAAGTCTTAGCCCGTCTACGTCAGCAAGGCTATAAAGGGGGTAAAACAGCGGTCTATGAGCTAGTCAAACAATTGCGTCCCGCCAAATCCGTGGTGCCGATAGTGCGATTCGAAGGACTGCCGGGTGAATTTACCCAACATGATTTTGGCCAACGCCGGGTGCAGTATGCCGATGGTCGCATTGAGGTGGTGAAATTCTTTGCCTCGCGCCTGAAGTACTCACGGTATGTGGATGTGCAGGTGGTGGCCAACGAACAACAAGAAACAGTGGTGCGGTGTTTACTCAAAGCATTTGAGACCTTTGGCGGCGTTCCGCTGATGGGGGTATTCGATAACATGAGTAGTGCGGTGAAGTCACGAGAAGTACTGGCTGATGGCACTGTTAAAGTGCATTGGACCGACCGCTTTGCCCAAGTGTGTATCGACTGTGGATTAATTCCCCCTGGCCTGTTGGCCCTATCGCCCTCAGCAAAAAGGGTCGGTGGAAAATCTAGTGGGTTTTGTCAAGGGCAACTTCTTTTGT
This sequence comes from Leptolyngbya sp. PCC 7375, assembly GCF_000316115.1. Classification (GTDB taxonomy): domain Bacteria; phylum Cyanobacteriota; class Cyanobacteriia; order Phormidesmidales; family Phormidesmidaceae; genus Leptothoe. The sequence goes on along the minus strand of NZ_JH993797.1, from coordinate 2,798,411 downwards.
GGGCGACAGTTTAAGGACCGTGATGATCTCATCGAGCAGATGCAAGCATGGGTCACCTACGTCAATCGAGAACGCAAATGTGATGCGACTGGCGAGATTCCCCAAGTCCGCCTGCTGAAAGAATCGCTCAAGCCCTGTGCCCATAAGGCTGAAACCTATGCCTTCAAAGTCAGTGTGGTGGTTCGTCCCACGGCTCGGGCGCACTATCGAGGCATGGAATATTCGGTGCCAGCTGACGCCATCGGCCAGACGGTGACCCTACATCTCCAACAGACTCAGGTGTCGATCTATTTGGCAGAGCGTCACCTGGGTGACCATCCTCGGACACCCGCGAATGGCAAGTCCAGTGTTTTACATGAGCATGCCCAACAACTGTTTATCTTTAAGCGTGGTAAACCCTTTGCTCAGCGCCAAATTCTGTTGGACCTCGACCCGTTGGTGGAACCCTATTTGACTGAACTGGTGACATCGGCGTCCTCAAACTTGGCAACCCGATGTCGAGACCCTCTATGACCTTTATCAACACATTGGCCGAGCCGACTTCCTCGCGGCAATTGCCTTAGCCACTGAAGAACGCTGCTTTGGCAGTGAATATGTCCAGGCGATTGTTAACGCCACTCCCGAGGGACTGACACCGCCACCCTTGCCTATTTTGTTCACCTAGATCGATCCGATGACCCTGAGTTTAGACCCCATGCTCAAGTCCCTTGGCTTGAGTACCATTCAACGTGTCTTACCCGAGCTGATTCCCATCGCTGAACGGGAGGCCTGGTCCTATCAGCAGTTACTTGAGCGGCTCTTATCCGAAGAGGTGGCCCACCGCAGTGAGCGCCGCACCCAAACCTTTATTACTAAAGCTAAGTTCCCCTTTGAAGCCACCATTGACACCTTTGACTTCACCTTCAGAAGTAATCTCAAACGACAAATGTTAGGACGATTTCTCGGTCCCGAACTCGTCAGTGACCATCGTTCCTTAATTCTTGAAGGGCCGCCTGGTACTGGAAAAACCCATTTATGTATTGCCATTGCCTATAAAGCCATCCAAAACGGCTTTACTGCTCGTTTTACCACTGCTGCAGCCTTAATCAATGACCTCTGTGTTGCTCCTGAGCGTAACGTTGCTCTCCAACCCTATCTCAGGCCTCATGTCCTGGTGATTGATGAAATGGGCTATCTCGGCTACGGGCCGGGGGCTGCTGATGTTCTGTTTCAAGTCGTGGACCAGCGCTATCTCAAGGGCAAACCCATTTTGTTGACCACCAACAAACCGCTCAATCAGTGGGGCCGTGTGCTTCATGATGAGGAACTCGCCCGTGCCATCATTGACCGCACCTTGCATCATGGTGAGTATCTAAAGCTGACGGGGCCGTCGTTTCGGCTCAAAGGTCGAAAGCTCGACTTAGCTCTCAACTCAACTGAACAATCCACAGAAACGGTAGCTGAAAAATCTGGGAAAAAATCTCTCAGCACTTGACACAAAACACCACTGTTTGTTCAATGAGAGAATGGCCATAATTTCCGGAATTACCCCCTCGTTTCGCGGCCATAATTTCCGGAAGCCACAGATGCCATGACCCTAAAGCTAGACGACACTCAACGGCAATACTGGGTCCATTGGTGCCAGTGGATGTGTGCCAAGTATCAACGCACCTCCTCGGCGGTCGAGGGGCGTAATGGCTATCTATCTCAACGTCATCAGGCCAATCGTGGCTTTTCGGCACAGTCCTTGAAGGTGCTCACCATTATTCACAATTTTGACCTTAAACGTCCCGATGGCACGACCGCTGCTCAAAGACTCTTTGGACACCCATTTCCAGACCTATTTGAATGGATCCTCAGTACTATTAATGAGCTACCCATGCCTAGACGGTCATCTAAAGCACATCAGACAAACCCCTTACACGTAGAGCTTTTCCCGGCTTAAGTTGTTACCCAACTCTTTAACAAAATTCTGTATGATCAGGCATCTCCCTATCGAGTTTATGGTGTTACGAATAATATTGGACTAACGTTTGGTGGCTCAACTAATATAAGGCCAACGTTTGGGGATTCGACTGAACTTGCTAACCAAGTGGGCTTTATTGCTTTAACAAAGAATCAAGCAGATATCTATTTTGGCCGAAATGATGTGTATTATCTGCCTTTGCAATTCACTAGCGATCGCATAGACGAAATTCTGGACCTATTTGAGCAAATTGGTCTGCTAGACCACCTGAGTCCAGACCAGATTGAGTCCAGCCGAAGGTTAATCGCAGAAAGCTATGTCACTCGGCGTTATGAAATTTTTTCGGCCTTTAAAGATGTAATTCTTTTGTTTGAATGGGAGTCAGGCGATATAGATACGCCTTACCAGCGTCTGACAGAAAACTTTGCTGCTATTTCGCGTGGGCAATTTTCACCAACTGAGATATCCAATGAATTTGACTGGGATAATCAGACTGCCGCACAGACATTTATCCTGAATGGCACGCAATATAACACCCCCCTAAGTTTTAATGGAGACTGGCTCGACCCTAACTTTTTTAGTTTTATTCAATCAGTTGCAGATCAAGAAATCTCGACAGGTCGATTTTATGCTGTTGATGTTGACTATGATACTCCCGGGTATCTATTTTTAACACCTACTCAATTAGAGATGCTGAGAACTGAAAACTTAATCGAAGAACCCACTTCTAATAGGTGAATTCAGATCAACTCAAGGCCGACATCATGGCTTGTTGGGCAACGTTTTGATAAAGGCTTGTGAAATGGCCACTGAGAACCTGGGCATCGCTGGCTGGGAGGGGCATTGGCCCTAAGAGGTCCAATACTGTTTGATCCGCTGGGATAATGACGACGAGAGATGAGTCTAGAGCGTCATCATATTGCCAGAAGTTTTCTAGGTTAAGGGTTTGAGATTTTGGCTCAGCCGCAACAACAACTTCTTCAGTGTCTTCAGCGATGGTTTCTACAGGATTCTCTTCTACCTGCTGTTTTCGCTTTTCACGAATGGCATCGATAATCTGTTCTTTAGTGCGACCGCGAAGCTGAAAGAGAACGAATGGCTCTTCTCGGAATGCATCTGCTAGCTGGTAGTACACAGCGGCAATATGCTTACAGGGGTTTTTCGGATCGGGGCAGTTGCACTTGGAGTGTACATCCGCCAGGGTAAAAGGAAATAGGCTTAAGCCGTTGGCGGTAAATACGCTTTCAATATCGGCAGGCATTTCACCTGCCAGGAGCTGTGCTGAGTAGAGTGCTTTTTGAGATAACGTATCTACCACGAAATCCCAATCTTCATCGGCAAAGCGATCAATCCAGATGGAAAGTTTGTAAGGTTCGTCAGCGGTGCCTTGTACTGAGGCATGGACCTTGGATTCGGTGAAATCCAGTCGAAGGATGTGGCCTTCGCGGGCATAGCGGCGGCCACGTTCCAGACGCTTTTTGAAGCGGTAAGAATTAAGTAGGTCCACCCATTGTTGTACCCACCAGGCTTCGGATTCGAGTTCGTAGGGATTGGGTGCTGCTTGGTATGAGGTCATGAATGTGCAGGTTTTGGTGACTGGTGGATGTTGTGGGGACGGTTTATTCAGGGATTTTGCTCATTTTTTCTAAATCAAGCACTTCGTTTAGTTTATCGTCGGGCATTAGATTTTTTTCTAACACAAGCTGACGCATGGACTTGCCAGTTTCTAAGGATTCTTTTGCAATGGCGGCGGCATTGAGGTAGCCGATGTGGGTGTTGAGGGCTGTCACCAGGGCGAGACTGCCTTCGGCGAAGTCACGGCAGCGATCGGGTCGGGCGGTGATACCTGCGAGGCAACGCTGATCAAGGGCTCTGATGGTGTTGCCGAGGATTTCGATGCTGTGGATCAGGTCGTAGGCGATCAAAGGCATCATTACGTTTAGCTCTAGCTGACCGGCTTGGGCAGCGCAGGCAATGGCCTGATCGTAGCCCATGACCTGGAAGCAGACCATGGAGGTCATTTCGGCCATGACTGGGTTATATTTCCCTGGCATGATGGAGGATCCGGGCTGGACCGGGGGGAGCTGAATTTCTTTGAGTCCTGTTTTAGGACCTGAGTCTAGTAAGCGCAGGTCGTGGGAAATTTTTACCAGGTCTTGGGCCAGGTTACGGAGGGCACTGGAGACGGCGACGAAGGGGGCCATGCTCTGCATTGCGGCCATCAGGTGGGGGGCGCTGGTGAGGGGTTGACCGGTGAAGCCTGCCAGCAGCTCAGCCACACGGTGGCGGTATTGGGGATGGGTGTTGAGACCGGTACCAGTGGCACTGCCACCCAGACCCAGAACACAAAGATCCTGAGCAGCAGTGCGCAGACGGCGCAGGTGATCGGTGAGAATAACTTCCCAGGCACGAAAGCTTTCGCCAAGGCGGATAGGGACAGCGTCCTGCATGTGGGTGCGGCCAGAGCGGACGATGTCTTGGAATTCGGTGGCTTTGGTTTGGAGTGTTGCGATCGCACCCGCCAAACTTGGATATAAGGTATGCTCCAACGCCAGTAACCCACCAATGCGAATCGCTGTGGGAATCACATCATTGGTCGACTGCCCATAGTTCACATGGTCGTTAGGGCTGACACGCTTGTAGTTGCCTTTTTCATCCCCCAGCAGTTCCAGTGCCCGATTTGCCAGCACCTCATTCACATTCATATGGTGGGAAGTACCTGCCCCGGCCTGGTACACATCCACAATGAACTGATCCCGCAGCTTGCCTTTGAGGATTTCATCCGTGGCGGTGACGATTGCTTGGGACAGTTCTGTCGGGATGCAGTTTAGTTCGCCGTTTGCGATCGCAGCTGCTTTCTTAATCAGCAAACACGCATCTACGTAAGTGGGTAATGGCTTTAGACCGCTAATGGGAAAATTTTCCACCGCCCGCAGGGTTTGGATACCGTAATAGGCTGCTGAGGGGATTTCCTTTTCCCCCATGGAATCTTTTTCAATGCGGCTGGTGGAAGTAGTCATTGTGAAATGGAAAGAGCAATAGCGATCGGTGGGGGAGTTTTGAGTTCTTAGTTATTGGTTATTAGTTTTTAGGGTTAAACAAGCTCTGACTAGGTAAAGTTATTTGCTTTGAGTAACTCAAAATGCTCAGTCACCTGAGAAGAGCAAAGCTCTACAAAACTCAAAACTTAAAAACTGCCTAGTTGATAGTAGCGGTTAGAGTGAACCTGTGGTCATCTCTACGGTAGCAATTGTGGTGGTGGTGCACAGGTGAGTGTCATCGATTCGCCTTCGGGATGCACGAATGAGAGCGTATGGGCGTGGAGCCAGTAGCCGCAGTCGCTGGGGATGGCCGTACCTTCTGGATGGGGGTGACCGCCAGGGATGTAAAGCGGATCGCCTAGGAGTGGGTAGCCCATGGTGGCTAGGTGGATGCGGATTTGGTGGGGTCTGCCGGTGAGGATGGAGACGTCTAGTAGGGTGGCGTCAGGACGGTGGTGGACCACGGTGCAGTCGCTGTGGGCATCGAGACCGTTTGGATTAGCGCCGTAGATGTATCCCAATTGAGGATAGGGAATTTTGCCGATGGGATGGGTGATGGTGAACTGGTCAGGTAGGTTATCTGCTGGGCCGATGAGGGTGCGATAGGTTTTGCCTAGTTGACGCTGACGCATCTGCTGACTGAGATGAGCACGGGCTGCCTTGGTTTTGGCGATGAGCAGAATCCCAGAAGTGCCTCGGCCTAATCGATGGATAGGGGCTGCGGTTGGATTGTGCTGGCGGAGTTGCCATAGGAGAGTGTGCTGCAAGAAATTGCCGCCGGGGAGTACGGGTAAGCCTGACGGTTTATTGATGACTAGTAGCAGATCGTCTTCGTAGATCGTAGCGATATCTAGGGGAACTGGAGGTTCCTGCCAGGGAGGACGATGGTAGCTGAGGCGTTGTCCGGCTACTAGAGGTGTGTCAGGTGTTGTGGGCTGGCCGTTGAGGAGGATTTGGCCTGATTCGATGCGGGTTTGCCAGGTGGCTCGGTCTGAATGGCGGTGATGGTGGGTGTAGTAGTCGAGGATGGTGTTTTGGGGGTGGTTGGAGGATATGTGGCCTGACGAGTCAGGGCTGATGCGATCGCAATAAACCCAGCCATCATTAAACCCCGGAAGGTGGGTATTGCCTACCCTCCAGGGTTTAACACCATCTATCTGGTTACGCGCCTCGTCCAATTTTTTATCGCTTAAATAAACCAGTAACGCTGTTCTTAACCTGATTAGCAATGGCTTGGACACCCCCCGCAATACCCGGTTTAGGAGGCACTGCTACAGTAATCGGTTCATCCTTAAATGCCTTTACTCTGTAGCCATACTCCAGGTTGGTCTTATTCTTCCGCAGAATTGGATAAATCCGAAACGCACCTTGGAGCAGATCTTCTTCACTGGCAAAGATAGCGCGATCGATATCAGTCGACCGCTTTACAGCCACTACGCCCACTGGGTACCACTGCTTTTTATCTTTGATGCGAATATGCACCTCAAACTCAGGATCGCCAGAGGAACGGCGCTTATCCATTTCCTGAGAGGCTTCCTGCCGTCGCTTAGTGCGTTCCGATACCTTGGGGTTAGGTTTAGCTTTGCCAAATCCGGTGGCCATAGGAATACCTCTTAAGGGCGACACTTTGTAAAAGTTTACATCTTTTTAATTATAGAACCTTATAAATGTGGTCGATGGTGGCTAGCTTAGGTGACTGCTAGGGTTAGTTGCAGTATCTACCCAGGTTTAATTTGAATATACAATCTGGTCCGCTCTACGCCATTCTTGCGTATGGTTCTTGGGGCTTGCTCCCCATTTATTGGAAGTTTTTTAGTGCGGCCTCACCCATAGAGGTGCTAAGTCACCGCATGCTGTGGTCGCTTGTATTTCTGAGTTTAATTTTGACGCTGCAACAGCGATTGTCAGAATTGCGCAAGCTACCACGGCGTCAGGTGCTTGGACTATTGGCAACAGCTTTACTGCTCAGTGTTAACTGGGGGCTGTACATTTACGGTGTGAATACGGATCAGATTGTAGAGACTAGCCTAGGGTACTTTATCAATCCGCTAGTGTCGGTGATGCTGGGTTTTTTCGTTCTGCGAGAGAGACTTTATCGAGGCCAGCAATTCGCAGTAGTGCTGGCGACTATCGGGGTGGGTTACTTTATCTGGCAGTTGGGCTCAGTCCCTTGGATTGCATTGGGACTAGCAGGCACGTTCGCACTGTATGGATTGTTGCGGAAGATGGTAGCAGTGTCTCCAATGGTGGGACTGGCAGTGGAAACAGCACTGATGACGCCAGTGGCATTGTTACTAATTTTTTACTGGCAATCATCGGGAACTGGGAGCTTTGGTAATAGCTTTGGTCTGACGTTGTTGTTTGTTGGGGCTGGTGTGGCGACATCGATGCCCTTGCTATGGTTTAACAATGCGGCGAAGCGGTTGTCATTAGCCACGTTAGGATTCTGTCAGTACATCGCTCCATCACTTCAGCTGATGCTCGGCGTATTTCTATATCAGGAACCCTTTACGCAGACGCATCTGATTAGTTTTAGCTGTATTTGGACTGCATTGTTGATTTATTCGTGTACATCCCTGTTGAGCTCTAAAGCTACTGCTAAACTATAGTGAGTTTGCACTATTTTTATGTGGATTGACTTAAGATATAAGAGCTAAAAGTATTAATTATTCTGATTTTCAGGCGTGTTAGTATAGCCCAATCTTCTTGCAGTTGAAGGTGGTGATGTCGTTTATGACTCACAATGCAACTTTAGAAATAACGTTAACTGGTGAAGGCATGTCACCAGGGAAAATCCGTTCTAGAGAAATTGCTGAGGTCATCGAAGCTATTGAGGACATGGTTGCCTCTATGGTAATTCGTGATCATCCAGAGCTAAAGAAAGAGTCGATAGTAATTGGCTTGAGCAACATTCGTAGAGGAAGTATAAGCTTAGAGTTTTCTCCAAATCTACTAGAGTTAACTTTACCTGCGACACGTCTAATAACAAAGTCAATATCTGAAAACAATTTTGGTGTTTTGCCAAGCAATACAATTACCTCTCTGAAAAAACTGTCTGCTTTCACACGGAGGCACAATTGTAATGCTGAGTTTTTCGCACAAAATGGCAAGCTAGAATCTCTAGCGATTCTAACTCCTGAAACGACAATTCCTGAAATGTATCCATTGTCAGGAGAGACCACACTACATGGAGAAATCACTCGCGTTGGTGGTGCAGAGCCTAAAATTCAGTTTAGAACTTTAGATGGCAAAATCATCTATTGCAATACTCGCAAATCAATAGCTCAAAAAGCCGGAGCAAAGCTTTACACAACAGTAGCATTACGGGGGCTTGCTGAATGGAACTCAGAAACTTTTGAAATTGAGAACTTTCATGTGGTTGACATTGCAAATTATGAGGAGGTTACTCCTTCTGAAGCCTTTGAACAGCTAGCAGCACTCATTGGTGATCAGATCGATCAAATTGAGGACGTAGATCTCTTTATATCTGAAGTGCGCTATGGCTCCTCGGAGGTGTAGATGGATGTAGTCTGTTTGGATACACATGTGATTATCTGGGGAGTTAGAGGTAAAGCGACTGCTGGGCAAGAAAATCGTATAGAAAAAGCCAAATACTTAATCCATACGTGTGAAAAGAATGGGATAAGAATGATAGTGCCGTCAGTTGTTGTTGCAGAAGTGTTATGTGCGCTAACTCCAAGTTCTTATGGTGCTGTTAGTGAGTTCATGCATAGCCGTTTTATTGTGGCACCTTTTGATACGCAAGCAGCCACTCACTTTGCAAAGATGTGGAGAAATAGAAAACAAACGAAAAACAAGAACAATATATCTAGAGCTGAAATGAAGGCTGACTTCATGATTGCTGCTACAGCGCTATCTAGAGGAGCAAGTTGTATCTACAGTGAAGATATCGGTTTGAGAAAATTTGCTCAAGATTATATTGACGTTAGGCCATTGCCTAATGTGGAGAAGCAAATGTCCATAGAAGAAGCGCTTTAATCCTTCAGAAATACAGTTTTCATGACTCGACCAATATTTTGTGCAACGTTTTTTAGTTCATTGGTGTATGTTGTCGGATAGACTACTCACTGTGAAACAGCTACTTGAAGACCAAGAATGTACTATGAAGTTTCGACTTAAATTCCGTTCTTATTATAAGAGACTCATAACACAGCTTCGGATTCAGAAATATCCTTATCGTAATTGCTGATCTTACCACCCGTTTGCTCACCTCTCACAGTTTCTGCAAAACCTCCTGCGAATTGAGATCCTCTGAAATCATACTTTGGCCCTTCTGTACCGGTGTTCCCAGCATTACGCCAGTCTCTTAAAAACTCTATAATCCTTGGAGCAGCAGTTAGAATTACAAGACTTTGGAATACTTTGCCAATGAAGGGAAGAGAACCACATAAAACAAACAATGCAAAATATAGAACTAATTCTTGATATAAATCACGAATTATCCCAGAACCCGAATAGTCATAATCAATTTCATCAACTCCACGTGGCTCACAACTAATTTTTTCAGTTGCTTGAGTATCAATCAGATAAGTTAATGCCACCTTATCTGATGGTTCTAAACGACTCAATCTATATAAGTACTCCAGTGCTTCCGGACCTCGCATCTCTTCTTGTTCTATTTGAATAAATTGAGAACTCTTTTCAGTCACGATATCAACTAGAGAGCAATCCGCAGGAAATTTGATAAGAATGTGCTGATTTTCAATGGCAACGACACCTGTGTTTTCTGCAATAGTTATAAATTCGCAGAGATTGTTATAAGGAATATCTTTATATGTGACGGTCAGATCTTTAGTTCTATCAACATCGTTAATTTGATTGTGTTCGAGGTTCAGCTTATATTCTGTTAAATTTGTCTTTAAAGTCAGCTTTTTCCTAAGCCTTCTATTGATTCGATAAGTTATGAACGAAGAGAGAATAGCAATTAGTGCTGTAATAGCCGTAACACCTGCTCCTGAAAATACCCAATCCTTATTCTCTTCTAGCCAAGTTATAGAAAACATATACACACTGAATTGATAGCTCTAAACTTGACAATATTATTCTTGGATAATTCATACATTGAGTAAATCTTAATTAATTATCCTGATTTTTTAACTTCATTTTTGCGCAAAATAGTTCGGCAAGATTGGGTAGAGACATTCAACCTAAATTGGACTTTATATGCTGATATCAACGTTTTTAATTTGGGTTTTGAGTAGGGCTAATTGTTCTGAAGCAATCAAGGGCATTGCTCCAGCTGTTTGCTGATGCATCCATCGCACCATCATAGCGAGCAGTAGCTCTCGCAGATAGGCAAACGAGAAACCCTCAGTTTCCTTAGCCAGAGTTTCTATGGCGGTGTCTGTCAGACGCATTTCGGGACGTAGCTTTTCGTTCCATTGGCGAATGTAGGTATCCCGTTCTGTTAAGGCCGTTAGTGCAAAGTAATACTTGCGATCAAAGCGGCTAGGACGTTCCAGGATAGCCACATCTAACTTTTCAGGGTGGTTTGTGGTGGCAATGGTAACAATGCCATCATTTGCTGCAAAACCATCTAGTTCATTTAAGAAGAACGAACGATTCTCATCATCCACTAGAGAATCTAAATCTTCCAAAATTAGTAAACAGGGAGCTACTTGCCGTGCCCGTTGAAAGACTTTCTTGATGTTGCTACTGGCTGGGCCATGTTCAGCTTTGAAGCTTTTAACATAAAGACAAGGTTGCTCCAGCAGATTCACCAAGGCTTTTACCGTATGGGTTTTGCCATTGCCGGGAGGGCCAATCAACAGCACCCCACGCTTCCAAGGCACGCCATACTCAACATAAGTAGAGCGAGCATCAAAGAAGTCTTTCAAGTCTGTCTTAATGTCGTCTTTTAAGCTGTCGCCCAACACTAAATTATCGAACGTTGCCGATTTAATCTCCTTAAATAGACTAGGATTTTTGGTCCAATAGCCATCTTCAAAGACCAAAAGCTCATCGCGAATTTCCGAGTTCCAGTCGCAGACAGCGGCAAAAAAGCTATCGGCCCGGGAAAAGGTATCTGCCAGAATCCAGTGGTAATTGACGGTATTCCACCCTTCGCCCCAGGTCATGATTAGAACATCCAAGGTGTGGTTCTGCCAGCTAACTTCAAACCGGGCATTTTCAGCTTGCTGATAGGTTTCCTGATGTTTGCCATCCCAGTAGCTTTGGACGTGATTGTGAAACACCTGTTTGAGGGTAATACTGCACTGGCCATCACGGGCATAGGCTTCGAGGTCAAAAGCACATTCGCTGCCTTCAACCATTTCGCGATCTGGGTATAGTTCAGTTAAGGATTTGCTGATGTGGTATGCGATCGCATTCGTTGGCAATGGCAATGCATCCGAGATCAACTGCTTAATTTCCATAGATTTCTGGCTGAGAGACAAATGGCACCTCTATGCTAGTGACCCTTGTTCTCCATATGTGACCGTTATCAACTATTTGCTGGGTTTTCCCAATCTGCAAGCATTGTTGAACTGCTTTCTCCCAAAAAAAATGAGCGAGTATAGCTATCGCTGTCTTCAGACTGATCTAATCTTTAAACTGTCTTGCGGAGGGTTTCAGTTCCAGGCATGATGCCAAAAATTTTATCGGAATAGTGAAGCAGTTCTTCGTTTCTAATCAATGACAAAAAACGCTCATCTTCAGCGAAAGTCTGCCATCGACTAGTTACATCCATTGTTTGCGCATTGCCACTTAAACCTTGCTGATCAAACGAACTACCCCCACCATAGCTACTGACATAATCTAAGCCTGCATCAGAAAACTCAATCTCAAGAGCCTCTGCAATTTTTTGCCGATAGTCCTTGTCTGAAAACCAACGGTTATAGTTGATAACAACTTTCTGATTGTCGAGATAAGACGTTTCTCCTACATATTCTTTGGCATGCTCAATCCACAGGTCAATCAATGAGATGCCTTCCGTTTTCACATCTAGATAGTTTTTCCTCAGACGACTGGCTAAAAGATTAAAGGGATCTCTAAGGACTAAGACATCGTATCTGTTCTGGGTTTTACCAATGTAGAGATCATGTTTCTTTTCAGTGCTCGAATGAACAATCTCAGCCAAACTGTAATCTTCATAACTGTAGATAAAACAGTCTTTAGGTTGAAACTTGCCCCAAGCTTCGTCATGAAAACCCTTATGGGGAAAATGCAGGTGATAGTGCCGAAACGGACTGGTTTCGACGGACACATTATTGAGAAACTTAACGTTCGGTATTTGAGCTTTAATCCAGTGCAGAACCGCATGATTCCCGCTACGTCGCAGGCCGGTGAAGCGAATTTCCTTTTGATTGATAATTTTTGAGAGTTCACTCCGTTGCGTTAACATACGCCATGCGTCATGGGCGTCATAGGCTAAATCGCGTTTTAGCTTTCTCAAAGGGTTGAGTTGCCCATTGATGAGGGTAGACAGCTGATTGACTGGATTCATTTGAACTTCTTCGATGACGAGGTAGCACGTGTCATTAGTTATAAATCCTATACTGCCTGTTATGTCCGTAGATAGCTTTACAAAGCAAGAGCGCTTGTGCGATTGTTCATCGTTGCTTCATAGAAGTGCTTATGAGTAATTCTTCCCTGCCCATGAGGCTTACTTAGCAGTGCTGACTAATGAGACGATATCTACTAAATTCCACAAAAATCCGTACTCAAATAATTAGTCGCTGTAGCTATCTAGGCTGAAGCCTTTAAATTTTTCAACAGTCGATGGGTGGTCTCAGAAAAATAAGCCATAGTCTTATGGCATAGCGGCGCTAGTCAGAGGAAGTGGGATAAACCATGGGAGTAAATTTAGGTCGATTTTTTCGAGCGTGTAACCCAAGCAAAACGCTGAATCTCACATCCCCTGATGATGGTAAGTATTACATCGACTTTTCGGAGGTGCGGGGTAGTGATTTGGTGCGGGAGCTAAAGCGCACCATTACTTTTTCGGATCATGAGCCCACCTGTCAGTTGTTTACGGGGCACATTGGCTGTGGCAAGTCCACCGAGTTATCCCGTCTGCGGCAGGAATTGGAGGATGAAGGCTACCATGTGGTTTACTTTGAGTCCACTGATGACCTGGATATGGGAGATGTGGACATCAGCGATATCCTGCTAGCCATTGCTAAACAAGTTAGTAAAAGCCTGGAGGAGGCACGTCTGCGTCTGACACCCAATAAGTTTCAGAAACTGCTCCAAAGCACGGCTACTTTATTGAATTCTGAAGTGACAGGGCTCAAGGTGAAAATTCCCGAGATCGCTGGCTTCAATGTGGGCGAAGAGGTGGGCCTGAGCAGTGAAGATGGTAACTATTCCCTGGCCTTTGGCATTGGTGAGCTGACCACGAAAGCAAAAGATAGTAAGGATGTGAGATCGCTACTAAGACAGCATTTAGAGCCCCGCATCAACTCTATTCTGGAGGTGATCAACAGCGAACTGATTGATACGGCGAATCAGCAGCTGAGTACACAGGATAAGGCTGGGTTGGTGGTGATCGTTGATAACCTGGACCGCATTGACAATAAACCCCGTGGCCAGGGCCGTCGCCAGCCGGAATATCTATTTGTTGACCGTGGTGACCAGCTCAAGAAACTGCGTTGCCATGTGGTGTATACCGTGCCGCTAGTGCTGTCTTTTTCTAATGAGCAGGAGAACCTGACCAATCGGTTTGGTAGTGCGCCTCAAGTATTGCCCATGGTCCGTACGCAAAACCGAGATGGCAGTCCTTGCGAAGCCGGTATTAGTGCCCTCCGACAAATGCTGCTGGCTCGGGCATTTCCAGACCTATCGGCTCAGGAACGGTTAGCTAGAGTTGGTGAGCTGTTTGACTCGCTAGAAACTCTAGACCGACTATGCCTTGCTAGCGGTGGTCATGTGCGAAATTTACTTGTATTAATTAACTACTGCTTAAAAAAAGCCGATCCACCGTTTACCAGGGAGTTGCTGGACCGAGTGATTAGTCTTCGACTCAGCGATTTAACTAAGGCCATCGACTTTGAGGAATGGGGCCTGCTGCGGGAGGTGAACCGCACGAAAACTGTTCGAGGAGAAGGGGAATATCAGTCGCTATTACGCAGCTTATTTGTGTTTGAATATCGGGATGCTGGACAAACCTGGTTTGCGCTCAACCCAGTTTTACTCAATGCTAAGGAACTAAAGTCTGATGTCTGAGGTGTCATCACCGCAAAACCAAGAAGCCTTAAACGAACTCTGCCGCCTGCTGCGATTTTCCCAAGGCGAGTTTGCATTGATTTTGGCTGTGTGTAACTCTAGCCAGCACCGCCAGGCACTAGTCGAAGAGCTACGGCAGCAGTGCCCTATCTCCTTTGATGAAATCACCCTTTCTCCTACTGCCAGTACCCTCTTTACCACAGTTAATACTTACATTAAGGATGTTGCGACAGCTCCACCTGAAGCCTTAATGGTTTATGACCTAAGCGAAGTAGAAGATCCAGAACAACTGCTGATAGCCACTAATCAGATTCGTGAAGAGTTTCGTGAATTTTCGTTTCCCCTAGTACTATGGCTTACTGATAATGACCACAAACATCTAATTCGTACCGCACCAGACTTTTACACCTGGGCCAATCAGATTACGTTTGATACGCCATCATCGTTTTTTCTATCGTTTATCGATGAGCTGATTCAAAATGTGTGGCAGCAGGTTACCCAGTCTCAGGAGAATCGTTTTCTGACGACGCAAGATCTGGGTCTTACAGCGACTTCGGCAAACTATCGAGAATTAGAAACCAGCCTTGCTGCCTTAGTAAAGCAAGATATAAAGCTTCCAATACATCAGGCAGCTGACTTGGAATTTGTGCGGGGTCGTATTGCAAATAACAACAGTGCTACAGCTCGTGAACATTATGAGTACAGCTTGGAGAAATGGAAAACTCTAGTCACTGGGGAAGATGATGATCCGAGATGGCGGGAGAAAATGGGTCACGTGCAGTTTTATATGGGACTGTGGTGGCGCAATCATGCTGAACGGCATCGACCTGATTTTGAGCTGGCGTTTGGTGAGGCAAGGGAGTACTTTGCAGCGGCGATAGAGACGTTTGAGGGGATTGAGGAGTCGGAATTTAGCGTTAGCACTCGAGACCCCTCCGCCTTTCCTTTAGAAGAGGAGGGATCGAAGGAGGCAGAAACATTATCTAGGGGTCAAACCCTAGCGGCTAGATACATTAATTACTTAGCTGAAGCACTCCATCGTTTGGAACGATGGGCGGATTTGGAAGCAGTGGCAACTAAGGCTAAAGCTTTGCATCAGACACTGCAGCATCCATTTCGGGTGGCTCGTGCTGAGGGATTCCTGGCCGAAGTTGCATTGGCTAGAAAAGACTGGACGACAGCACAACAGCTTGCTGAGAGGGCACTAGAGTTGATCCAATCAGCTGAAGTTACAGAAAAAAGTAAGCAAGATGCTGATTTTTATAGCTGGATTAATAGCTTTCATCGTGGTTGGTATTTATTCTCTCTGGGGAAAGCTCAGTTCCAACAAGAGGACATTAATTCAGCTGTTCAAACCTTAGAAAAGGCATGCGGTATTGCTCAGCCAGACTATGATCCGAAGCTTTACAGCTTAATCTTAGCCCAATTACAACAGTGTTATTTTCAGCAGGGGTTATATCTGCCTGCGTTTGAAACACGTCGCCAGCGAGATGCTATTGAAAGTCGGTTTAATTATCGTGCTTTTGTTGGGGCTGGACGGTTACAGCCGAAACAGCAAATTGCTAATCCGGCATTGCCGACTCAGGAAAATCGTAAAGATGCCATTGTTGCGTCTGGTCGCAAGCAGGATGTTCAAAAGCTAGTGAAGCGACTATCGCAAGATGAATATGTACTGACTATTGTCTATGGTCCTTCTGGAGTAGGCAAAAGTTCGCTGATTGAAGCGGGGCTGGTACCTGCCTTAGAGCAAGGGCGTATTGAGACTCGGCGAGTGGTGCCAGTTTATCTGCGGAGATATCGTAACTGGGTAGAGGACCTGGTACAGCTACTGACGGATTTAGATTCTGGAATATTGGCCTACCGGTCGGATATTTTTAACTACCCCCAGGATCTTTTAGAAGAGGCGATAGACACAACTTCTGAAAATACAGCTCTACCCGAAAAGGTCTTGCGTCGGCTGAGGCATCATACTCAGAAAAACCAGGTCATCGTGCTTGTGTTCGACCAGTTTGAAGAGTTCTTCTTCGAGTTTGAACAGACTGCTGAACGTCGAGCCTTTTATGATTTTTTAGGTACTTGTTTAGGCATGCCCTATGTGAAGGTGGTGTTATCGCTTCGGGAAGATTATATTCATTATTTACTGGAATGCGATCGGCTGACTGATCTCGATATTATTGATAACAACATTCTCGATAAGAAGTGGCTTTACTACATTGGCAATTTTAAGCCGGATGAAACCAAAGCAATCTTCAATGATTTGACCTATCCTACGCCCTATACACCTGAACAGGAGTTAGTGGAAAGGGTGGTGGATGACCTAGCTGCTGGTGCTGGGGAAGTCCGCCCAATTGAGTTACAGATTGTGGGAGCACAGTTGCAGGCAGAGGGAATTACAACACCGGAGATTTATTACAACTGGGGCGATCCTGAGCTATCGACTAAAGAGTTGTTGGTGCAGAAGTATTTGACAGACATTGTGGACGAATGTGGTCCACAGGAGCATCAGGATTTGGCAGAGATGGTGCTGTATTTACTGACAGATGAGAAGGGGACACGACCGTTAAAGACGGAGTCTGATTTGGCTGGTGATTTGCAGGCGATGACGAATCAGAACAGTCTGGATCGAGATCTGTTGTCGTTGATTCTTAAGATTCTGACAGAGTCTGGGTTGGTGACTGAGGTACCGGAAGCACCAGAAGAGCGGTATCAGTTGGTGCATGATTATTTAGCAGCGTTTATTCGGTCATTGCAGCAGCCGTTGATAGCGCGGATCGAGAAAGAACAGCAGAAGCGGGTGACGGCTGAGCAGAGGCAGATTGAGGAGCAGCAAAAGCGATTGGCGGCGGAACAGAGGCAGCGAAAGATAGCACAGCGAGCAGCAGCAGGGCTAGCAGTTCTAACTTTACTTGCGGCAGTGGCTAGTGGCATAGCCTGGGTACAGCAACAAAAAGCGACAAAAGGAAGAGCCAACGCTCAGCTATTAGCAGATAGTCTGGCATTGGAATCAGCTCTTATTGATGGCTTAACAACAGATGATGTTGTCAAAGCAATGCAAATTGGGCAAGATTTACTATCCTCCTCTCCAAACTATTATCAAACAAATACCCGCTTCCTTGCACTGGCTGCAATACAAAAAGTTATCACTAAAACGAAACAACAAAAACAACTGATTGGTCATGTTGATGCAGTTGAAAGTGTGATCTTCAGTCCTGACGGTGAGATTATTGCTAGTGCTAGTGATGACAACACTATCAAACTATGGACCAAAGACGGGAAACCATTAAATACACTCAAAGGCCATACTGATGCAGTTGAAAGTGTGATCTTCAGTCCTGACGGTGAGATTATTGCTAGTGCTAGTGATGACAACACTATCAAACTATGGACCAAAGACGGGAAACTATTGAATACATTCAAAGGCCATATTGATAAAGTTTCTACTGTAGTTTTCAGCCCTGATGATGAAACTATTGCCAGTGCTAGCCATGACAGCACCATTAAACTATGGACCAAAGACGGGAAATTGTTGAAAACACTCAAAGGTCATGCTGCTTCGGTTAGAAGTTTAGCTTTTAGCCCTGACGGTGAGATTATTGCTAGTGCTAGTTATGACCGCACCATTAAACTATGGAGTAAGGACGGGGAATTATTGAAAACATTCGAAGGCCATACTAATAAAGTTACTAGTCTAGCCTTCAGCCCTGATGGTAAGACCATTGCCAGTGCTAGTGAAGACACCACTATTAAACTATGGAGTAAAGATGGAAAATTTTTAAAAACATTCAAAGATCATAATTCGGCAGTAATTCATTTAGCTTTCAGCCCTGATGGTAAGACCATTGCCAGTGCTGGTGAAGACACCACTATAAAACTATGGAGTAAAGATGGGGAAGTATTGACTACCCTCAAAGGCCATACTAATTTTGTTTTGAGTGTAGCCTTTAGCCCTGATGGTGAAACTATCGCTAGCGCCAGTGCTGACCGCACCATTAAACTATGGAGCAAAGATAGGAAAGAATTGAATACTTTCGAAGGACATACTGATTCGGTTAGAAATGTAGCTTTCAGCCCCGATAGTGAGATTATTGCCAGTGCCAGTGCTGACCACACTATTAAACTATGGACCAAAGACGGCAAAGAATTGACTACCCTCAAAGGCCATAATGCTCCGGTTTTGAGTCTGGCCTTCAGCTCTGATAATAAAATTCTGGCTAGCGCCAGTGCTGATAAAACTATTAAACTATGGACCAAAGACGGTAAAGAATTGACTACCTTAAAGGGCCATACTGATTTTGTTAGAAGTGTAGCTTTTAGTCCTAATGGTGAGATTATTGCCAGTGCTAGTAATGATGGCACCATTAAACTATGGAGTAAAGATGGGGATAAGTTGAAAACCCTCAAAGGCCATAATGCTGAAGTTATGAATGTGACCTTCAGTCCTGATGGTGAAACTATCGCGAGTACCAGTGCTGACAATAATATTAAACTATGGAGTAAAGACGGCAAAGAATTGAAAACCCTCAAAGGCCATACTAATGCGGTTATGAGTGTGGCATTCAGCCCTGATGGCGAGATTATTGCCAGTGCTAGTCATGACGGCATCATTAAACTATGGAGTAAAGACGGCAAAGAATTGAAAACCCTCAAAGGCCATACTGACTCAGTTAGAAGTGTAGCTTTTAGTCCTAATGGTGAGATTATTGCCAGTGCTAGTCATGACGGCACCATTAAACTATGGAGTAAAGATGGGGAAGCATTGAATGACCTTCAAGACCGTAGTACTAAGATTTGGGATATAGCTTTTAGTCCTAATGGTGAAATTATTGTCAGTGCTAGTAGTGACAGCAATGTGAAGTTATGGAGAGATGTGCAATTTAGAGAGCTGATTACAATTGGCTGTAATTGGTTAAGTACCTATTTTGTCAAACAATCGCCAGAAGCATTAATAGAGTTAGAGATTTGTCAAGAGCATACCCCTGATTTGAAGCATGCGGCTGCCTCAAATCTTGTAGCTAAAGCCGATAGATTGGCACAGCGTGCAAATGCTATCGACGCTATAGAGTGGTATAAACAATCTCTGGCATGGGACAATCGTTTAGTCTTCACACCCAAAGATCGTGCAGCCACAATCGAGACTTTTGAACAAGCTATTCAACTGATTGAAACTGGCAATATTGAAACTGCTATTAGTAACTTCAAAGCTTTGCAAAGTCTAAATCCCCCTTTTAAACCAACAATTGATGCAACCGCTGATGAAATTTATGGTTCTTGGAATGAGCTCTGTTGGATTGGCAGTTTACAAGGATATGCTACTGAAGTAATGTTTGCTTGCGAAAAATCGGTTGACTTAGCACCCTATCATGGTGGCTTTATTGATAGTCGTGGACTAGCCCGTGCCCTTACAGGCAATACCCAAGGAGCTATTGCTGACTTCAAAGTCTTTGTTGAATGGACTTCTGATGAACAAAAGAAAGTTCAACGCCAAGCTTGGATTGATGCTCTGGAGAAGGGTGACAAACCCTTTAATCCTAAAATGCTAGAGGCACTCCGCGATGAAGAGTAATCATCATCATTATTAATCTTTGACTTTACACAGCCAACGGTGTGCTCTCTCTGAACAAAATCAAAGGAACACTCAATTACTCGAAGAATACCTGTAATGGTCGTCTTAGCTCCAACATATCTGGTATTTGTATTTTTCTTAAGCTAAAAGTTAACTTCCCAAAAAGCTTGGATATGATTTAACTTACTTAGATATATAGTCTATAGCTGTTTTTGTAGGGGTAACGTGAGTTCTCGTAGAACAGATATCTGGTTTCATAGTTTTTGTATTTAAGACACTACGTGTAAATATCTCGTATTAGCTAACTTTTTATTTCTCTTGAGAACTCATTAAGAAATTATGCGTAATCAAACAGAATTTACCAGTATCATGGGATTGTTGCTATTTCTAGCCGCGTTACAACCTGCTCAAGGTAAAACTGAATTTGGATATGAGGAGCGACCTTATTCAACTGTGTCGGTTGAGGAAAGAGCTATAAAACTCTCAAAAGTATTGCATGAGCGGCAACAACATGGTGAAAAGACCGAAGCTCCTAGTCCTAAAGATAGATGGACCAAATGCGCTGACTGGGAAGATACTACTGATACGACAAGTAGTGATGATTCAGCTCAAGAGCCTGAGAAGCCATGTGTTTCAAATAATGATGATGATTGGAATGATTGGGGCCCTTGGGATGATTGGAATGATTGGAACAACTGGAGTAATTGGGCTGACGCAAACTCTCCTAGACCCAAAAATCTTAAGGTAGGCAGGTGAGATTACTCGGCCCCAGTGATCAGATTGCCCCTAAATGTGAAAAGTCGTAGACCCACCATATAGAAGTATGAGATAATCTCAGGACACTCCCCCTAATCCTCAAGATTAGATAAACAAAATTTACTGACTGGGAAGATACTGCTGATACAGCAAGTAGCGATACTTTAGAACAAGAGGCTGAGCGATATGTTTGAAATGATTAGAATAATTAGAGTAATTCAATACATAAGAGTTCTTAAAAGTTCTAGATCCCTACACTGCTCAGGTGCGGTTTAGGGATCTAGTTTAAATCCACATAAACTCGATTTCTTTCTAATGTGCCTGTGTTTGTGGCTGAAAAAATAAGAACATTCAGTTGGCTTGATGCCTGAAGACTCTCGTGCCTGGAATTTTTACAGTAAGAAGTAACTTCTCAAAGTCGAGATTACTCACCGAGTTGATGAGTTTGCCTAATCATTAATCGTTCTTAAGATATAGACTCTGTACTGATGTCTCAAACTACTTACTCTTATAGTTCTGTAGACTCTATCTCTAAAAGTATACCTTCTTTTAAGTTGATAGTTATCCAAGCAACCTCATTTTGCAATCTTGATTGTGATTACTGTTATTTACCTGATCGTGCTATAAAGGAGAAAATTTCTGTAGACATTATAGAAGCAATTTTTACCAAGATCTTCAAAAGCTCTTTCTTTAGAAATAATATCTCAGTTTGTTGGCATGCAGGTGAACCCTTAGCACTTTCCCAGAAACTTTATGAGACGTTTTTTTTGCTTATTAATCAACTAAGTGAAAAGTATAATGTCCAGGACTATAAAATTCGACAAAACTTACAAACAAATGCAACTTTGATAACCCAAAAATGGTGTGACTTCTTTATAAGACATAAAGTCTCTGTAGGTGTTAGTGTTGATGGCCCAGCCTTTCTCCATGATCGACATCGTAAAACTAGGAAGGGTATCGGTAGTCATGCAGCAACACTACGAGGCATCCGTCTATTGCAACAGAATCAGATTCCATTTAGGGTTATTACAGTTCTAACCCAGGATTCATTAGACTATCCAGATGAGATATTTCAGTTTTTTTTAGACCACAAGATTTCTCATGTAGGCTTCAACGTAGAAGAGATAGAAGGAATTCATCGAGCTTCTTCTTTACAGCAAGAAGGGACAACTGAGCGATTTCGCAAATTCCTACAACGTTGGTGGGAGTTAACCAAAGCTAATATTGATCCTAGCATTAGCTTAAGAGAATTTGAAAAGATAGGTAGCTTTATATATCATAATAAACGAATACATCGCAATGATCAGACCACTCCCTTTGAGATTGTGAGCATTGACACCAAAGGTAACTTTTCCACGTTTTCTCCGGAATTACTATCTATGCCATCTCCGGAATATGGAGATTTCATATTGGGAAATCTGAAGTACGACACCTTTGAGTCCGTCTGTAATACAGAAAAGTTTCAGAGGCTTTACGAAGCTATATCAATAGGGGTTGAGCAATGTCGTCAAAGCTGTCAGTACTTTGGCTTCTGTGGTGGTGGGGCTCCTAGTAACAAATACTACGAAAATGGAGCTTTTCAATCCACTGAAACCATGAACTGCTGTCTTCATCAGCAGGCAGTTGTTGATACCATGCTGACTAATTTAGAAGCTTTGCTAAAAGTCCAATAAAGGTTTCATTAGCCCATAAGATGTGTAAAATTTGCGCGCTCTTTAGATATTTTCCCAGACTCTTCGCATTAAGAAGAGTCTGGAAATGAAGGTGATCAATAAGGCCCAAACATGGAGTTTGCGCCTGAAGTGGGATCATCGCCGCAGAAGAAATCGTCAATTAAAAATAAGATTTCGTCCTTGCTGAGAAAACCGTCGCCGTTCATATCCAATTGCTCAAAAGCAAGGGGGGCATAGGCAGGATGCACATTGTATACTTGAAAAAGCTCGGCCCACTCTTCTGTGCACAGCTGACCGTCGCCATTGGTATCAAACACTTCAAAAATTAGCTTCATTAAGGATTGAACTTCTTTAAAATATCGGTCCTTGTTACCTAAAACATCATCGTAATAGGTGAGCCACTCCTGCAAGCTGATTTTCTTATCACTATTGCTATCAGCACCACTTAATAGAGACTTCCATGCCTGAAGAAAGCGTTCTTTGAGGGCTAATACCTTAGGCGAACGGGCACCTAGATTTTTAACTTTTGCTAGCTTGGTGGCGATATTTTCAAAATCTTTGCAAACTAAGAATCCATCGCGATCGCAATCATACATACAGAACAGCTTCAGGAGTTTTCGGTTTTGCAGCTCTGTCAACATAGTGTCTATAAATCTCCTAGTAGATGGGTGAGTGATTGCGTGTTAATCCAAGAATCGTAGCATTTGTACGAGAATCATAAATCATTCATTACCCAAAAATCGTTAGCTATAAAATGCTTTACTCTCGTACCTGCTCAACAACCCGCTCTCCATCATCTGACCAGTAAGCATAGGTGCCAGCTGCAAAATCCCACTCGCCGACAAACTGTAAGGATGCGCCGGTTTCCGTGTAGCGTTAGACCGTGGATGCTGACACTGGTTGCGATCGCAATGCCCACAAAAAGTTTTCGCATTAAAGAGCGCATCTACCTATCTTCTATCCATAACCTGAGAACTGAGAAAAAGATGCACCCTGTTACAGAACAAGACCCAACGGTAGCTGCATGACGTTTCCAAGGAATTTCGCAAGGCAATCCAGCCAATCTACTGGGAGGTGGGGCTGTATATTTTCATTAGGACATGTAATCTAAAGCACCTCCCATTCTCCTCCACCCATGCACGCTGACTATCTCAAACGTATTCTCAACGCCCGTGTCTATGACGTTGCTCAAGAAACGGCCCTAGAACTGGCTCCCAATTTATCTAAACGTCTGAATAATCAGCTACTACTCAAGCGAGAAGACATGCAGTCAGTCTTTTCCTTTAAATTGCGGGGGGCATACAACAAAATGGCCCAGCTGCCACCGGATAAGCTGGCCCGTGGGGTGATTGCTGCCTCTGCTGGAAACCATGCCCAGGGGGTGGCCTTGGGAGCCAGACGATTATGCACCCGTGCCATTATCGTCATGCCTGAAACCACGCCGGAGGTGAAGGTTGATGCAGTTAAAACCCGTGGCGGTGAGGTTGTTCTCCATGGTGAAACCTTTGACGATGCCTATATCCATGCCCGACAGTTAGAAGCGGAAAAAGGAATGACCTTTATCCATCCCTTCGATGATCCGGATGTGATTGCTGGGCAGGGCACCATTGGCATGGAAATTTTGCGCCAATACCAACAGCCCATCCATGCCATTTTTGTGGCCATTGGGGGGGGTGGGCTAATTTCTGGCATTGCGGCCTATGTAAAACGTTTGCGACCGGAAATTAAAATCATCGGTGTCGAACCCAAGGATGCCGATGCTATGTATCAATCCCTAAAGCTGGGGCAGCGGGTCAAGCTTTCCCAGGTGGGTCTGTTTGCAGATGGTGTAGCCGTTAGTCAGGTGGGGGAGGAAACCTTCTGGCTCTGTCAGCAATATGTGGATGACATTATCCGGGTGGGCACTGATGATACCTGTGCTGCCATTAAAGATGTGTTTGAAGATACGCGCTCGATTGTGGAACCGGCGGGGGCATTGGCCATTGCAGGGGCTAAGGCCTATGTGAAACAAACCGGCATTAAAGATGAAACCCTGGTGGCGGTGGCCTGTGGTGCCAACATGAATTTTGACCGGCTGCGATTTGTGGCCGAACGGGCAGAGTTGGGAGAACAGCGGGAAGCGATTTTTGCGGTCACCATTCCTGAGCAGTCAGGCAGTCTAAAACGCTTTTGCGATCACATTGGCAAACGCAATCTAACGGAATTTAACTATCGCATTGCTGATAATACTGAGGCCCATATCTTTGTTGGTTTGCAGATTTGCGATCGCAACGATGCCATTGCCATGAAAGAACGGTTTGAGGCCAACGGCTTTAAAACCCTGGACCTCACTGACGATGAACTCACCAAAATGCACCTGCGCCATATGGTGGGTGGGCATTCCAACCTGGCTAAAAATGAGCGCCTTTACCGGTTTGAGTTTCCTGAGCGCCCCGGTGCCCTGATGAAGTTTGTCAGCTCCATGAGCCCCAATTGGAATATCAGTCTGTTCCACTACCGCAACAACGGCTCTGATTATGGCCGGATTGTGGTCGGTATGCAGGTGCCACCAGAAGAAATGAATGAATGGCAGGCGTTTCTAGAAACCCTAGGCTATCGTTACTGGGAAGAAAACGATAACCCTGCCTACCAACTCTTTTTGGGATAGCGACGATAGGCCAAGAGACCCACTAGGGAAACGCTCATGACTAACGCCGGCACCCAAATGGTGGGAATGGTTTGATGCCGCTGGGCAATGGCTACATTTGCCCAGATAAAGACCAGGGTAAAGGGGAGATCTCCCCGTTGCACCAGGGCTATAGCTGCGATCAGATTAGCGATCACAATCATGACAGCTGTCCATACGACACCAGACAGCCCCAGTTCTGGTAAGCCGGATGCATAAAGAGCCGATGCCACATTCACCACCGTTGCTACTGAAATCCAGGCTAAGTAAATGCTAATCGGTCCATTGACCCAACGTTTACGGCGACTACTGACCTGGTGCTGGCCCTCTTCCAGTTCGCTGTAGGCGGCAATGAGAGCCGATAAAATAATCACCATGGCCACCACTGACAGCCAGTAGAGCTGTAGCGTAAATAAGTAAATCCAAGCCATCTGAGCTACACAGGCTATGATCAAACAGTAGTTGATGCGTTGGATCAACAATTGACTCCGATATTTACGCCGAGACTGATACCAGGCATAGGCAATCAGACCGACGTAAATTACCCCCCAGATAATAAAGGCATAGTTGGCGGGGGTAATGAGGACGCCGCCAAGGGGGCCATTGGCCAGGTCGGCAACGGTGTTGCCATCAATGGGAAAAAAATTGGATAGGGTATTGACGGCCAGGGTGCCAAGGATGGCTATCCAGGTTGCGATCGCTAATGTCCTATCTCCAATCAACCCCATCTTTCTGCCTGCGGATTACTCAGTTATTGTGACGTTTCCCAACAATGTTAGCTAGGTACGTCAGACGTAATGACACGTACTTTTTGAGGTCGACAGGGTGATCCGACACAAATATGTTGGGCTGGCATGTCTTTAAAGACACTGCTACGAGCCCCGATCAGGGCATTAGCGCCAATCTTGACCCCCGGTGCAATAAAGCAATCCGTCGCTACCCAGGCTCCATTTTCAATCACAATGGGAGCCGTCATTAAGGCAAAGCAGGGATCGCTGGGGTCATGGCTACCAGTGCACAAATAGGACTTTTGCGAGACAACACAGTGCCGCCCGAGTCGAATAGGAGCCAAACTATAGAAGGTAACGTCTTCCCCCACCCAGCTATAGTCGCCAATTTCCACTTTCCAGGGGTAGGTAAATCGAGCGGATGGACGAATAACTACATCTTTGCCAATTTTGGCCCCGAACAGCCGTAGTAGGGCACACCGTGGCCCATGGGCTGTGTGCAGGGTGAGGGGAAACACAACGGCTTGGACGAGCCACCACACCATGACGACCCACTTCGGACGACCCACTTCGAAGCCTGGCTGATAATAACGTCTCAAATCCACCAAAGATGGGGGACCAAAGTCAGGTTCAGTGGGGGTAGAGAGGGCAGACACTGGTTCATGAGATGTCTGGGGGGAGGTTTGGGGCATACCATCAGCCATCAAGCATCACCTAATAAAGCAGCTTGAGGGTTTTCGTTGGGTTCTTTTTGCTCAGAGATGTTCAGGCTGCCACCAAATCTAAGTTCGTAGAGTTTGACGCCAATCTGATATTCATATTGGCTGAGCAACCGGCCATAGATGTAGCCTGGATAGCCATCGAGAAAACCAAGGCGAATAAAGTAAAACAGTACAAAGCGTAGAAATGGCTTGAAGGGTAAGCGCACCCAAATTTTCTTGAGAAATCGCTTGCGCTGGACAGAATCTCCAAAGAGATTGGCCCCAATGGTGCCGTCGTCACCCATGCCGGTGAGTAAGTTGTAATACACCCGTGCTTCCCAGTTGGAATAACGGTTGTGGCGGGCCAACCAGTGGAACAGATCACGGAAGTCGATGTGGAGCATGTCGTTTTTGAGATAGCCTACATTGCCGCCCTCAATAACCACATGCTCATGCACTTCGTTATCACCGGTATTTTGAATTTCCTCGGTGTTTAGATTTTCATAACGACCTTTAGCATGGCGGAAAAAGCGCATGTTCCAGTCAGGATATTTACCACCGTGGCGAATCCATTTACCCAAAAAGTAAACCCGGCGATTGAGGTAGCAGCCATCTAGTTTGTTCTCTGTAATCACCTCTGCCATCTCTGCCCAAAGTTCTGGGGTGATGCGTTCGTCGCAGTCTACGATTAGTACCCACTCATTACGGAAGGGGAGATTATCTAAGGACCAATTTTTTTTCTTTGGCCAGCGTCCATTGAAATCAAACTGAACCACATGGGCACCGTAGGCTTCCGAAATCTCAACAGAGCGGTCTTCACTGTTGGAGTCCACCACAAATACTTCAGCTGCCTGGGCGACGCTTTCTAAACAAGCAGGTAGATTGGCTTCCTCATTCTTGGCAGGAATTAGTACAGAAACAGGGATTTTGGTGGCAGCACTCATGGGTAAATGGAAGTCTAAATGAACGGTAGATGGTTGATTAAAACCTGAGCGATTGAGTTCCTAATCTACGTATGACCTACGCTATCGAAATCCTGAAGTAAGGTTTTTATCTAACTAACATCTAACTAATTATGGTGCCAAGCTAGGCGGATGACTTAGCGGGTTTGTAGGGTCTGATTAGATATCGCAAAACACTGCCCAAATAGCCCAGCTGACCATAGGCATAGGTCAAATTCTCAAACCGTTGTGCTGGGTCGTTAACGTATTTGACGGTCTTGTAAACACCGCGCACAAGGCGTTCCCCACCCCATCGTAATTGAGCTACACCAGCGCGCCCTGATACTTGCTCACGGTAGCATTCGCTAATGCCTTGCCACCAGCTACGGCTTAGGAACCAGCCTGGCTTAAGTCTAGCGGGGGATACATTGTGAGCAGCCAGCGCATCAGGAACGTATACAACATCCCAGCCATTTCTAAGCGCTAACTGAGTCATGTGCAATTCTTCGTTGGAAAGCAGGTTTTTGCCAACCCGACCGAGGTTCACGTCAAAGCCACCAACGGCGTCTAAGAAGGTTTTGCGCAGGGAGTAGTTGAGGCCTCGGGGGGTCAGACTCGGGTTTTTGATGTAACGTACCTGATCGCCTAAATCATAGGCCCCTAAGCCACTGGCTAAATCGTCTGACAGCCAGGCGGGGGGATGAACCACGTCGGGGGGCCAGAGGAGGGTGACTTTGCCACCTGCGATCGCAACCTTACTATTTTTCTCATACACCTCTAGCAGTGATGCTAACCACTGAGAACTGGCAACCGCATCATCATCAAGGTAAGCCACAATATCCCCTTTAGCCGCGTTTGCCCCGGTATTACGGGCGGTAGACAGTCCCAATGTGGGCTCATACACGTAGCGCAACCGAGGGTCCGACAGTCGCAGCTGGACGATTTCTGCTGTGGTGTCGGTCGAAGCATTGTCAACTACTATGACTTCGATATCAGGCAGCGTCTGAGTCAACAAACTATCGATGGCTGCTGCCAAGTATTGATCACGATTATGGGTGCAAATAATGGCGGAAATAGATAGCTCAGCCATAAAAATCTTGAATAAAAAGGAAATGTACTGAAATAAGGAGTAAGACTATGTCAGGCACAAACTGCCTACCGCTTAAATTATGCAGTTGTTTGGATTAAGAATCGATTGTGAGGATCGATGCAGACAGGCTTTAAAGAGCCATAATGTAGGCTTGCAAGCCTTTAATGAATCCCTTATTTAATAATAGTTGAGCCATCTAGCTCTGATCAAAATTCCCGCTTTATTGTGAATGTACTCATTAAACTTTACTGAAGTTACGTAATTGAGTCTCAGCTATCAAGTTCTGTTTATCTATTCTTCAAACGTATAAAGCCTTCTCTAATTGGCTATTTACTCGGTTTTCCATTTTTTTTGCTGAGCCATGAACACCTCTATTGATATTGATATTGCCCCCTACATCGACCATTCCCTATTGGTGCCCACTGCCACCTTAGAGCATGTCGATCACTGGTGTGCAGAAGCTCAACGCTTTGGGTTTGCCAGTGTCTGTGTCTATCCAGTGCATGTTCAACGGGCGGTTGAGAACCTGCATGAGAGTTCTATTCCTGTGAGCACCGTGATTGGTTTTCCGACCGGAGCAGAGACGTCAGCTAGCAAGTTGTTTGCTGCCCAAGAAGCGACGGAAAATGGCGCAACTGAACTGGACGTGGTGATTAACCTGGGCTGGGTCAAATCGGGTCAACTAGAACGGCTACATGCAGAATTAGCCCAGATTGTGGAAGCTACGGGTCAGTGTGTAAAAGCCATTTTGGAAATGGCGCTGTTGGACGAAGCTGAGAAAAGAACGACAGCCGATGTCTGTATGGATGCGGGTGTTAGCTTCCTCAAAACCAGTACTGGCTGGCATGGTGGAGCGACTGTAGAAGACATTCGCCTGCTCAAAGACGTGAGCCGTGGTCGAGTTGGCATCAAAGCCTCTGGTGGTATTCGTACCCCTGATCAGGCGCTCATGCTGATTGAAGCAGGGGCTACTCGCTTGGGCACATCGCGCGGACCCGATATTTTACGGCAGCGGGCCACGAAATCTTAGGGCGCTGGCTAGGCATTTAGCGTTTCTTGTGTTGTACTTAAGGACATCAGGAAAGCTAAATAATTAAGAAAACTGCATATTTTTTTCTGGCAATCTACCCCAACGGTAACTATGTCGGGCACTATTAATTATGATGTAGCACTTCGTGATCGTACATGACTTCCTCTGCTCAATCGACGAGTAATGCGCCATCTCCCATTGCTGCTCTAGCTCTCAAGCTGGTGGGTAGTATTACTATTTTGGCCGCTTTAGTGGATTTTCTGGTGCTACTATTACCGCCAGATTTACTGAACCGTACCTGGCAAATCACAACGACTACCCAGCTAGTTGATCGCGGCATCGTTCCTTTAGTGGGTATTGCCCTACTATTCACTGGCTTTTGGATTGATAGCTATGTCCGTGGTAAGCGCGGTAGTGGCAGCCTGTTTTTAGATGTACGTTTTTGGACCTGCCTCTTGGCTTGTATCCTAGGTTTGCTATTTGCTGTCCTGGCACCGGTGCATATGAATAATGTGCGGTTGCAGAGCCAGGAAGCGCTGACCCAGGTCTCCACTGAAGCTACTGAAGCCGCTAATCAGTTGGAGCAGCGTCTTAATGTAGAGGTGACTCAGCAACGCGATCGCATCAGCAGCTTATTGAATAATCCAGAACAAATTGATCAGCTGGTGGCTAGCGGTAATGTCACTGCAGAGCAGGCAGCTCAAATTCGTCAGTTTGAGGACAACCCAGAATCTTTAGATGAGTTTCTCTCTGGTCAAGCCTCTCAACTGCGTACGCGTCTAGAAACAGAAATTGGCACCCGTCGCGAAGAAGCGACTAAGCGGGTGCGGTCGGAAGCAACTAAGGCAAGTATTCGTATCGCCTTAAGTAGCATTTTGTTAGCTGTTGGCTACGCTGGCATTGGCATCAGTGGCATCAGACGTCTGCTGGCCATTTAAACCAGCGGTGTTATTCATCGTGTAGAGCCGTTCCATGGATCGGCCCTACATGATTAATCTTCACCAAACGGGTCTTGAAGTTTGGCCACTAGATCGTAGAACGGTTGCCAATTATCTTCAGCAACGATGGGTTCCCAAATTGCTTCAATTTCAGGTCGTAGCAACATAGTTGTTGGATTGTGCTGGCGTAAGCATTGACCTATCTGGGTAATCTCCTCTGACGACAGCGTGGTCAGGCAAGTGTGATAGTGCAATCGCCAAGCCTTGAGCAGTGTGGCTGCTTCATCATCAGAATTTTCAACCGTCGTCTGTAGAATGTGCTCGGGGTCTTCACACCATTGTGGGGAAAACTGGCCCGTTAGCCCCGTGAAAAAGTCGTGATAACTCACCTGTGTTTTTTCTAACAGTTCTAGGGTTAAGCGCAGCAGTTCATCCCCAAGTTCCGGTAGCAGTTCCCCAAAGCCTAACTTGGTTAGCATTCTCTGTTTGTAGGCAGCGTAATAATGATCGCGATAGCGGGCGAGGCCAGTTTCCAAATCTTCGGCAGCCATAATCAGTGCCAGAGGCTTCTGCAACATCCATAGATTCCATTCGCATACCCGAGGCTGGTTGCCATAGCTGTAGCGACCCATATAGTCAAAATAGGCCGCTGTAAACCGAGGGTTAAACTCATCCATAAAAGCGTAGGGACCGTAGTCAAAGCTTTCCCCAGTGATCGACATGTTGTCGGTATTGAGTACAGCATGGCAAAAGCCCACCGACATCCATTGAGCTGCTAACTGGGCCACTCGTTGCACGAGTTCAGCGTAAAACTGCGCATAGCGCTCCTGTGGGTCCTGTATACCTAGCAAATGGGCGTAGTAGACCTCAATCACATGATCGAGCAAGGGAGACATTAGGTCAGCACGTCCCAGATAGTGCAGCCGCTCAAAGGTGCCAAACCGAATATGAGATTTGCTGAAGCGCACCATGACTGATGACCGAGTTGGTGATGGTTCATCCCCGCGCCATAGGTTTTCACCAGTTTCCACCAAGCTGAAACATCGAGATGTGTTGACTCCAAGCGCATGTAGCGCCTCAGAGGCTAAGATTTCTCGAACGCCACCCTTGAGGGTTAATCGCCCATCTCCATGGCGAGAGTAAGGTGTGGTGCCGGAACCTTTAGTGCCAAAGTCATAGAGTACTTTATCGGTACCTCTCACTTGGCCATAAAGGAAGCCACGGCCATCACCCAGCGCGACGTTGTAGTCACCAAACTGATAGCCGTGGTAGCGCAGGGCCATCAACGGTGAGCGTTGTTGAAACTGCCCGAATGCTTCGATAAAGTCGAAGTCACTGACGTTGTCTGGCTTTAGGTTCAACCTCGGTAAGAGGTCATCATTGCGAAACCGCAGAATGTGCTGAGGAAAGCTGGCTGCTGCAACAACGTCGTAATAGTCATCACCTAAGGCCTCTAAGGCAGGCTCATAGGTCAAATTTAGAAAAGGATTCTCGGTCACAGAGAAGGGATCAAAAAGTAGGCTTTATTTAGTATCTCCTAAAGCTAGGACTTGCTGATTAAACCATTGTGCGGACATAATCACCCCATTGGGCCTGGTGCCATGCTGCAAGACTAGACTGATTTTTGGCAGTTAAAACAGCAGACATTGTGATTACCTACGCCACAGTTGCTGGGATTTCTAGCAGAAACCTCAATTAGCTTTCTTTGCTTTTAGTTTCTGTACTGCGTTTCTAAAGCCTAGCACTACAAAAATATTAGAGAGTGTGAGGAAAATCTCAGCACTGCCGTGGAGCCAGTCCACATTGGCAAGCTCTAAACCGTAAGCTTTCTGAGCATAGATGCCTGCTGGAATAGTCACTGCTACGAAAATGAGCAGCACGTAGAATCCAGTTAATGCCAACTTGGGTGTCTGCTTTGACCTGGTTAAAAAATAGAGAAACCCCAGATAAGGAAATAGGGACATCGCGAACAAGGTTTCTTTAGACACGGGCTTGCCTCCAGATATACCAGGCAGCAGCACAGGCGGTACAGTTACCTACCATGGTCATAGAGGCCTGTAAAATTACCAACCAGCTTAGAGAGGGAGAATTATCGAAAAAATGCCAGGTACAGGCACACATGGCGCTGACCAAGGCCGGTAGCATGCCGAAGGATAACCATTTCCATGCGGGCCAGCCGGTGACATCAGCAAACTGCCAGACAAAATAAATGGCGGCGATCCATTCAATCACGCTGGAGATATGAACCATCCAGGTAGGAATCGAGAGGGCGTGCATAAATCTAGAACGTCAATGGTAGGGGCAACGGTAAGGGGCATTCCCTTTTGATTGCTCCAGGTCAAAATGGTCAATGAAGGTGGGCTAGTGCCTACCTGTCTGGGCATCTCCTTTTGGATGCCCTGGGATAACCACGAGCACTAGTCTAAAGTAGATTCGGCAGACAGTTAAGGGAACAGTGTGCATGCGGGCAGTGTTGTGTGGCTACTATGGCATGGGCAATGGCGGCGATGAGGCGCTGTTAGCAACGTTGCTACAGCTATTGCCGCCGTCTGTCACCCCCATTGTTCTCTCCGGTAATCCCCAGGAAACGGCTCAACGCTATGGTGTTGAAGCGGTGCCAAGAAAATCTTTGTCGGCGGTGTGGTTGGCGCTAAAAAGGTCTCAGGCATTTATTTGGGGCGGGGGCAGTTTAATGCAGGATGCCACCAGTGCTATCAATCCGTTGTACTACGGTGGTTTGATGATACTGGCGCAGTGGCTGGGGCTGCGCACCATTGCTTGGGGCCAGGGAATGGGTCCTTTAAAGCGACGTAGCAGTCAATGGATTACTCGCTGGGCTCTGAAGAATTGTGATGGGATTAGTGTGCGAGACAGTGCTTCTGCCCAACTGCTGGCCGATTGGAGAATTAACTGTAAGCTAGCCCCAGATCCTGTCTGGGCACTCAAGTCTAGCCACTTAGCAGGATTTGCGGATTTACCCGCACCTCGGATTGCTGTTGTGCTGCGGGGCCATGCTCAGCTGACACCGGAACGACTGACAAATTTAACAAAAGCCATTGCAGACTTTCAGGCAGCAACCCAAACCTGTGTTGTGTTATTGCCCTTTCAACCGGTTAAGGATGGTGCGATCGCAACCCATATTGCCCAACATCTGGACGGTCCCCACAAGATTATCCAAGTGGCCGATCCAGTGCAGCTCAAAGGCGTCTTTCGCGGGATTGAAATGGCCATCGCCATGCGGTTTCACGGTGTTGTTATGGCCGTTGCCGAGGGCTGTCGCTGTTTTGCCATTAGCTATGACCCTAAGGTCACCCAGATTATGCAAGAACTGTCGCTACCGGGCTGGGGACTTTCCCCTAACGACCCGCTGCCACTAATCCCTGACCATGCCCACACCATGACTCAGCAGTGGTTAGACCATTATGCCAATGGTGATGGCTTAAGTGATGTACAGGTCCGTGCTCACGTTGATCGTGCTTTAATGCACAGCACCTTATTGGCGCAAACCCTTGTTAAGGACGTTGATCATGTAGGATGAGACGTGCTTTTGTGTAACTTTTTAATACATTTTGACGATTGAGAAATTCCTTGAATGTACTGATTTATTGGTAATTCCTGGTAATAACTTGTGATCAATCAAATTTTCTGTGTTAACACTGTGGGGAGATTGGCGTAATATGCCATCGTTATCCGCTTTGCTATTGCGGCGCTTTGAAACATAATGTTGAATTTCGCCAGATCAAACGATAGTTTTCCTGATAACGGGAACACCCCCCATGACGTTTCGTCGCATGGGGCACAGTTACCTGTTGAAAATTCAGATAACAATAGCTGGCAGACCGTCCATTTCCCAGGTGCGGTCATTATCGATGAAATTCCAGGGACTACCCCTAATTTGCAAACTAACGCTATGGATTCTTCTAGCACACTCCCAGGTAACAGTATTTCTGAAACCGCTACTGAGCAGACTGGTCATCAGCGTGAGGCCGAACTGCTTAATTTGGTGCGGGACCTAAATGAGTGCAACGATGTGCTGCTGGCTAAGGTATCTCAGTTAGAAGAATCTCTGGAGCGATCGCAAGCTGCCCTCCAGGCTGAGATTGATCGGGCCCCTGACGTAAACCGTGTGGGTGATCGTGAAATTGTACAGTTAGTCACTGAACTAGAACAAAGCAACCAGTCATTGCAGCATCACCAGATGCTAAATGAAACCCTACAGACAGAGTTGGCTGCCTATCGAGAGCGAACAGCCCAGTTAGAAGCCGAGCATAACACCCTACTTAGGCAAAATACTGAGCAGTCTCAGGAATTATTGCAGGCCAATACAAACTGTCGAGATTTGAGGGCGCGGCTCCAGAGGCAGCAGCGCTACACACTGCAATTCAAAGCCGCCCTTGAAAAGTGTTTGAGTATGTCTACAGAGGCATCCAATAGTTCTGTCGCACCGCTTGATGTATCAAACCTGGCCATGCCCAAAGCGGATGAAATTCGCCCTTGGGAGTCTACATTAGGCCATGGCAAGTTAGATCCTCAGCTTGAGTCCTTGATTCGGGGAGCGCAAGGCAGACCTCAGGTTACCGTTCAGACCCCTGGAATCATATTAGACGCTCAGAGGATTGAAACCAGATTTGAAACTGAGGCCGAAGATCAGCTGTGGCATGACTTAGCCAGAGTAATGGGCCCCGATGAAGTCGCCCCAGAAGCTGAGGGGCAGACCCTTCCAATGGAAGACGAAGAGTCTCCTCAGTCTCCTCAGTTTACTGAGCCCGCTCAGTTTACTGAACCCTCTCCTTGGGCTAAAGAGCCACAGGAAACTAACGACTCTGTTATGGCTGATAACTTAGGGGATGCTACAACAGTTTCCTCCCAGTTATCTCCGCAGGCTAGTGAAATCCTGGCTCGTGTACAAGCTTCGCGTACAGGGGGATTGGCTGATACTTATCTGCCTGCAATGTCTGCCCAGGGTACGCCATCACCTGTGGTCAATCCATTGAAGCCCCAGAAACGAATTACGTCCTTATCTGCGATTGATCTACCAAACTTTCCTCGTTTGAAAAAACAACCTCCTACAGCGCAGGCTTAAGGGAAAATTTAACCACAATTCCCAAAATTAAAAACTTTTTCTTGGTCAACTTAGGTTAGACTTTGTTAACTTCTGGTCAATATGTGTGAGGAACAGGTAGCTATTCCTTGCAAATGCTAGTTCGCAGGTGCATCTGAACTGATCTGTCGGTATTAGTTGATAAATATTCCTGCGATTTGCCTGAGCCCATCGGGTAGAGTTTGCATCTTACCTATTAATAAAATATGAGCCCGTCATCTTTAAAAACTGTTTTAGAAAGCTCTTCTCCAGATAAGTCTGTGAGCGAAGCGCATATAGCCACTGCGATTATCCATGTGATTGAGACTGCCCGCTCTCAAGGTCAAAGCCTGGATGATGTCATTACTGAGCTAATGACTGACGATGCCTTGTTAGATAGAAAAAGTCGCCATCTGCTGGGAGACATCCTGACCCAAGCTTGGAATACTCTTTGAGAAGAGTATTTAAGTTGAGAAGATTGTTGTGGGATGAGTCAAAATGCCTAGGCAGTAATCTTAGGCAGTGATAGACGTAATAATAACGGCATCAGCTGGAATTGCCTCCCTCGCTGATGCCGTTGCTAATATGAATCCAAATTAGAATCTATAGACAGCTTTGTCTGAACTAGCCATCAATGTCGCCTACACCTACGGCCATTTGTAAAACCATAGGCTCACCACCGGTTTGGTGATACTTGTCAGCCCATTTTCGTAAGAGTAAATCCAATTCATCAAGGGCCTGTTGACGATTCTCTGCGGGGATATCAAGAGACTCCAAGACCCTCATGGTGCCATCTTTACGGGCAACCCATTCTCGCATGATGCGAAAATAACGGGCTGTATCCTCAATCATGGTGTAAGTTCTTTCAGCATCATCTGTCGGAATATACGACGCCCGAGCTAATGCATAAAAGGGCATACCCCATGGAGAATCAATGCGAGTGACCGTGCCAGAGTAAAGTAAGCGACGGCGGATATGTTCTGCTAAGGCTTCACTCAGCGGCAGCTGTCGACCATTGGGAACAGATTCTTGAGAACGAGCATGGAGAAACTCAATTAGCTCAGCAAACTGAAATGAGGTTATGAGTTGCGCCTCTGGTAGATTGGACGGCAGCTTTTGCTCGATTTGGGCTTTTTCTTCTGATGTTAGGTTAGTGCCTACTAGCCTAGAGCGCCCTGGTTCCCAGGGATATTTTTCGAGCCAGACGTAGGGAAATTGAATTAAATAGCGGGGTTCTTGAGCACCCAACATCTTTAACAATTTACCTTCGCTTAAAGCCTGCCGTACTTCTTCTACGATGGCTTTAACACGTTTGGGTTCAATATGGTGTAAATGCCCCGTCATGCGCAGGTTTTGGCCCTGCTCTATATAAGTTGTGTAGATTGCACACTTGGCTGCGGTCGCTGCCGCATCTAGGAACGCACCGTGGCGATGACCGCCAGTACGCATAGCACTGAATGCCAAGTACATCATGATCTGATCAATGGCGCTGGGTTCCAGGCGTTTAATCAGATCTGCATCAGCAGTCATCGGTGATTGAACATTGGTCATGGACGCTTAGGGATAGACACACGCTGATATAGCGAATGGAAATCTACGTAGTGGAACTAGGCTACCTTAAAGAAGCACCAATAATTCTTGATTTGTTTAATCAGACAGAGGAACTTCAACATTGATAGCTAATTTCCTCACTAGCTTGTAACGGTTAGCGTAAAACTTTTTCTGATTAATATCTATAGTGTTTTGTGTGGCCTTTTGCTGAAAAAGTTAGTTAGGGGCCATAAAACTATCCTCTAAGCAACTAAACGACCACTGCCACGGTACGCTTGGTCAATGGTTTCGTTCATAATACGACCGCTACCGCGATAAGATTGGTCGGTTGTAACTCGGCCACTGCCACGGTCAGCTTCAGTAGTTGTGCTCCGACCACTGCCACGATCAGCTTGAGCGATCGTGATTCGACCACTGCCACGGTCAGCTTGAGCGATCGTGATCCGGCCACTGCCACGGTCAGCTTGAGTATTGGTGATTCGGCCACTGCCACGGTCAATTTGAGTATTGGTGATTCGGCCACTGCCACGGTCAGCTTGAGCTGTTGTGATTCGGCCACTGCCACGGTCAACTAACTGCGAGCTAGAAGTAATAGATAATCCTAGTAAGCTGCAAAAGCTGATGGTAGTAGCAACTGACATTACCGATAGAGAAATTCTCATGGGTCAGAAAATGAGTAGTATTGCTACTTTCTGATTACATGGAATTGACAAATAACTCAGGAAAAACTACGTGAAAAAAGTGTGGGTGGTAACACCGATTTTTAGTACTGTGTGTTACACATCGTCCACTGATTGGATAGCGTTGACTAAAATCCAGGCACCACCCAGATTATGAATGCCGAAAACCTTAACGTTGCTGCCAGCAATGACCTGCATTAGTTGCATTGCTGCTTGGGGAGAGATGGCGACAAGGCTAATGGTTTCAGTATCCCTAAGCAGCTGATGACTATGGTCTTTACCCCGTTGATAATGGCCGTAGAAAATATTGGTACCAGACGTAAAATTCTGGCTGGATGTTCTTAAAGAGTCTGTAAAGCCACTTGCGGGATATGTCGTTGGGGTATCTAGAAATCTTGTTTGTTGATTGATCCAATGCTCGTCTTGAGGCAGTAGGTTAAAGCAGGGGATGAGCATGGCAGGGGCTTGAGGGTCCCGTAGCAGAGTGTACTGTAGGTGCTTTACGGGCAGTTTCCTGGGTTGGCATGGATGCTGGATGCACAGGGCGGCAGCTGCCCCAGCGGCTTGTCCTATGCCTAAGACAATGGGCTGGAGACGGGTGGCTCCGTTGGCAATATGAGTGACGGAAATATTTTTGTCGCAGGCCAAGAGCCCATCAACAGTAGCTGGTACCAGGGCTCGGTAAGGAATAGTAAAGGGTGTTCCTGTCCAGCGGCCTCCCCAACGAATAGCTTTGGGCGCAAGGGGCATCTTGAAGCCAGGATAATGGTGGTCGTTGGGATAGTTGCCGATTGCGATCGCATCCACCATACCCTCTTCATTCACTGGCAACGGAGCCACCTGACTACCCGGCGCTGGCAAAATATCTCGCTCGCTCACGGTCGTTAGCCCCACCAGTCGCCGACTCTCACGGTAGTAAGGATAAAGGGCAAACCCACCGCCGCCGGGGGTGCCTTCCAGCTCAGGGAAGACATGCTCGGCTAAACCATAGCGCTGCCCTAGCTTAGCCTGAATAAAACGAGCAAACGCCTGGCTGTGGTGCTTGGCCTCCTGCCAATAGTCATAACGCATCGCCTCTGGCTCAATCAGGCGCTCCAGGCCCACACCGTAGTCATTTCCCCGCTGGGGCCAGTTGATCATAAAGCGATTGCCTGGTAGCCGCCCATAGTTAAGAAACTGCTCTGGACCATAGCCCTCCCAGGCCCCGACAAACGAGGCTTGGGAGCCAGTCGCGGGAATCAGTGGCGCAGTTTCTCCTGCGCCGTAGTCCTGCATCACGACGACCCAGGTGGGGGATTGCACCGGGTATTTCTGAATGGCAGGAAACAACGGATCGGCAGGATCGGTGAGAGATTTAGGTGCACTAGGTTCCTGCCACTGCTCCTGTGATTCCCACCCCCAACGATAGGGGATGTCTCCCAAGGCCAGTAAATCTCCCAGCTCAGTGCCATCGATTGTGATTTGGGCTTCTACGGAAAACTGGTCAAACACCACTCCAATAATCCGGTTGCCTGACCGCAACACTTCTCGAGGGTGGTGACCCCAACGCCAGGTCAAATTGGGCAGGGCGGCTACCCAGTCGGCAAAAATGCTTGCGCCCACCGCTGGTTCATAGGTGAAGAAGCTCACCCAGCCATTGTGTAAGCCCCCCGGTTGTCGTTGTCCCAGCTCTCTCAGAAACGCTCCCCACAGACCTGTTTGAAATGCGGCCAGCTCATTGCCATCGGGTGCGGTGACTCCAGCAGCGGTGAGCATGCCGCCCAACCAGGGCCATTCGCTCACTAGCAATACCTGTGCACCTAACCGTGCCGCTTGGATGGCCGCCGCAGTACCGCCCGTGCCGCCGCCGACTACGAGGACTTCAGTTTTAAGATTTTCCATCACACCTTGAGTTTTAAGTTTTTAGTTTTGAATGGTTGATGTTGGGCATTGCCTGACTGAACAAAAGGTCCACGTCTGCTCTAACTCAAAACTGCTAGAACTCAAAACCGCTATAGATAAGGTGTGACATCCTCGCCCAGGTCATCGGCTAGATGAGATAGAGCCCGAAACCTTAGGCCCACTAGCTGTTCGTAAAGTGGGTTGAGCTTACACATGGGCGGAATGTGCACCACCTTTTTGCCAAATAGGGTGACATCGCGCTCAAAAGGGCACTGAGATGGAACCATTTTGCAGACAAAGCGGGCCAGACGCGGGTCTTGAACGTCTAGCTGGTCCAGCCACTCGCGCATGGGCTTAAGCGGATCAGGGCCGGTTTTGGGAGTGGGGGGCTGTAGGGGGCTGGCCGCAGCGGCGACGGGGGTGGCTTTATCTTTATCTTTGGTCAGACTGGTGCCGGGTTGAACCTCTTCCTTGATCTGACGCAGGTTGTAGAGGGTGGATTGCAGGGTCTGTAGGATGGCTGTATCGAGATTGAGGGCCTGGCAGAATTCCATGAGGACTTTATCTTCGGCGGCGGAGTAGATGCCGTCTGCGATCGCAACCATCACCGCCATTCGCAAAAAGTTTTCCGCAGCGCCTGGATTCGGCTTGAGGACAGCCGCTAAATCTGCTGGCGTAATGGGCTCAAAGGTTTCAAAATCCAGACCTGGGGCAAATTCCTCATCCATCATGGTGTGGATCAGCTCTTGCTCTTGAGCATCAAACTCACCATCGGCCCAGGCAATAGCCAACAGCCCTCGCAACCAGGCTTTAATCTGTTCTTCAGTGTAGAGAGAATCCTTCAATGTAGAAGACATAGCCAGCCTCGAAAAACATCAAATGTCTGCCAGGGAGAGCAACCCTGCCCCAACAGCTACGGTAGAGCGGGCAACTTGGACGACAGCTGAGCCAACTCCGATCCAGTTTTACCAGTAAATACCCATA
This sequence comes from Leptolyngbya sp. PCC 7375, assembly GCF_000316115.1. Classification (GTDB taxonomy): domain Bacteria; phylum Cyanobacteriota; class Cyanobacteriia; order Phormidesmidales; family Phormidesmidaceae; genus Leptothoe. Next base: position 2,757,978 of record NZ_JH993797.1, on the reverse strand, counting down.
GAATTGAGCGACCTCCGTCACGAAAGCTGCGGATCAATGGCTCTGGTGGACGTTCAGAAGCTACGGGTAAAGGCTTGTAATGAATGCCGCGACTACCTAACACGATGGTGGCGATGGTATTTGCCCGTCGCATGTGGTAGTCCGATGTAATTAAATAAACGCTTTTGATTCCCAGCCGTTCAAAATCATCAACTAACGTCGTAAAGTTAGTCACCGTATCTACGGCTCGATAGTCCAAATGCAGCCTTTCTAGAGATACCTGAGATTCTTGAAATACCCAAGTGGCGTATTCAGGATTTGCCCCCGATGAAATCCATACGTCTATATCAGGATGATCAGTGGCGAATTCAGCCGCAAACTCTTCCCGATGAGTGTCCCCCCCTAAGACCAGCGCAACCGTTGGTGACGATAGGCGACCGCGTATGTGCCATTGACCAAGCCAGAGTCCTGTTGCTAAGAGCAGCAAGGACGCCAGAGTTAAGCGACGATTTTTGCGACGCACTTTGGGCACTGATGGGTTCCTCAAAAAGGGGTGGACGAGCTGAAATAGTAAGGCTGAACTATCGGTAAGTAGATGATGATAACTGATGATTCCTCATTCTAAAGGAGGCTACCATGCCCGTTTGGGAAAATGTGCGCTTGTTTTAACAATGGGTTGCCCTCATTCCCCAGCCCCTTCTCCCCGAGGGAGAAGGGGAGAAGGGGTTTAGCAAGATTTATCTAGTTGGAACCCTATCTCCGTCCTCAAAGTCCCTCTCCCCAGGGAGAGGGATTTAGGGTGAGGGCCAATCCTCCGTTCCACTCTTCCACTTCCATCACTTCGGCTTACACTTCACCTCGATTTCAAAACTGCCCTCTGCCGAGCCCTGTGCCAGGACCGGTAACCCCGTCGATCCAGCAATCTTAATCCCAAATTTCAGCGTAATTTCCTCCACCTCAGCGCCAGCCACCCCTTTGAATGCACCAAGGGCATAGTTGGCATAGCTCTTCAGCGTCCCATGGATATCTTCGAGCTTCGCCTGAACCTCAGTGCTAACGCCCATGGCTTCGTATTCGTCATCATCGCTGGGGGCTGATGGCGTATCGATAGCGTCATCGGTTTCAAAATACATGGTGTAGGCAGTGCCAGATTCATCTTCCAAGACGAGGCGATTTACATCAGTCATAGGTTTTTAGGGGGTGCTGAAAACATCGGTTATCTTAAGGGTGCCGGTGTCCTAAACTCCGTGTTTTCCTGGAAAGTCTTAAGCCCATGGCCCGTTACGCCCTTGTTGTTGGAATTTCTGATTACAAAAGCAGCGACCTCAAAAACTTGAGTAAACCGGTTGGTGATGCAGAAGCCATAGCACAAATCCTTAGAAACCATGGGCAATGTGAACGGGTGACAGTGCTTTCAGGGCATGTCACAGCTGAAGAGCTAGAAGAGGCACTAACTAAGCTTATCCAGCAAGATGCAGCTAAAAATGAGGCATTTATCTATTTCACTGGCCATGGCCTGGCAGTTAAAGGTGGGCTAGGGGGGACAAAAGGCTATCTGACCACGTCTGACTGCACCGTCACCCTGGAGAATAATCAACCCAAACGGCAGACAAAGGCAATTTCGTTTTCTGACCTGAATGATCTGATTTGCGATTCAGATCTAAGCAGTTTAGTAATGTTTATCGACGCTTGCCACAGTGGTGAGTTGATTGAGTCGGAGCTAGTTGAGCGTAGTTTTGCAGGGTTAAATTCTGAGCAAGATTATTACCTGATTACATCCTGTCGTGGCCATGAAAGTGCCTGGGCAAAGAAGCGGGAAGACCATAGCGTTTTTACAGGTGCGGTATTGGATGTGTTGGTGCCTGAAAAGGTGAATAACAAGGGCTATATCTCTGGTGATACGGTGTTTGCCCATTTGGATGAGGCGCTAAAAAATAGCCGCCAGGAGCCCAGACGGTTTGGTAAGGGTAGGGCCTTGCCGATTGTTTGGTTTCAGGGTAGACAACAGAATGATGAAGAGAGTTATGGAGCTGTTGCTGAACCTGAGAAAAAATCTCGTCGTAACTGGGGTATTCCGTTACAGATGCCGCCGTTGCCGGAGCATTTTGTTGAGCGACCAGAGCACCAGGACAAGGTAAAAGAACAACTGCTATATGACGACAAGAAAACATTTGGCACATTGGTTGTTAGTGCCATCTATGGTCTCGGTGGCATCGGCAAGTCGGTGCTGGCGTCGAAGCTGGCCCATGACGAGGATGTGCAGGCGCGCTTTTCAGATGGGATTTTGTGGTCCACATTGGGGCAGAATCCGGATATTTTGCCGTTGTTGAGTGGGTGGATACAGGCGCTGGGGGACCATGACTATAAGCCCACTGCTGTTGAGGCGGCGTCGAACCATTTGCGGACGTTGTTGTATGACCAAAAAGCGCTGCTGGTAGTAGACGATGTCTGGAATCCGGCGCATTTGGAGCCGTTTCGGGTGGGTGGCAATGGTTGTTGTGTGCTGGTGACGACGCGGGAGGCGAAGATTCCGGAGGCACATAAGTACAGCCTAGATGTGATGAGCCCGGAGCAGTCGCTGGAGCTGATGACGCAAAAGCTGAAGGAGGAGCTGAGCGAAGAGGATCGTCAGCAGGCGTTGGACTTTGCGGAACGGGTGGGGTATTTGCCCTTGGCGTTGGAGCTGGCAGCGTCGCAGATTGAGGAGGGGGTGACGTGGACTGAGCTGCTTGAGGATTTTCAGGAAGAGGTGGTGCGGCTGGAGGCGTTGGATCTCTATGGGCGTGATGCTATTCCAGATGATGCGAAGCGGCGGAAGTATAGTCTGACGGCTTGTTTTAATTTGAGTTTGAAGCAGCTGTCGGCGGAGCAGTTGCGACAATTTGCATGGTTGGGGATAGTGCCGGAGGATGTGAGTCTGACGCAGGAGATGGCGGTGACGCTGTGGCAGGTGTCGAAGCGGCAGGCGGGGTCGATATTGCGGACGTTTAGTTCGAAGGCGTTGTTGTTGCAGGGGGCTAAGCAGGCGGGACCGGAGGCGCGGCGCACATTTCGGATGCATGATCTGGCGCAGCGATTGTTGGTAAGTGCACCGCAGCCTTTGCAGGATGGGGACCTGCCGGGGTTGGGTATGACGAAGGCGGAGGCCCATAGTGAATTTTTGGAGCGGTATCGGGCGAAGACGGAGCGGGGGCAGTGGCATACGCTGACGGATGATGGCTATATTTATGACCGGCTTACCTGGCATATGGAGCAGGCTAAACAGGTGCAGGAGATTCATGAGCTGTTGCGGGCTAGCAATGCTGATGGGCGAAATGGTTGGTATGAGGCTTGTGATGCGATTGGTAAGCCTGCGGGGTTTGTGAATGATGTCGCACGGGCTTGGGAGCTGGCGAAAAAGAATTATGCGAATGAGCCAGGAGAAACACTAGCGCTGTTGTTTCGCTATGCATTGATTCGAACATCTATTAACAGTATTGCTAGTAATGTACCTGCAGATTTAGTAGGAGCTTTAGTAGAGAAGGAAATTTGGTCGCCTGCACAAGGGTTAGCCTATGCACAACAGGCGCAGAATCCTTGGCACAGAGCATCATGTATCTCCTCGATTGTTCCATATATGCCAGAATCACTTTTGCCAGAGGTTCAAAAGACGATTGGGCAGATTGAAGATGCAGCATATCGGTCCTATGTGTTGGGCAAATTAGCAGAACGATTTCCAGAACTGTGGCCAGAGGTGTTAGAGACAGTTTGTCAGATTCAAGATCGATATGGTCAGCATCGACACCAAACTCAAGGATTTTCCTATCGTGCTCTTGCCTTGGGTGAAATCGCCAAACACTTGCCATCAAATTACTTTTCAACAGTTATCGATATTACGCGCCAGATTCAGAATAGTCTTGATCAAGCGATTGCATTAAGATTGTTGGCACAATATGTACCTCAAAAAAATCTGCCTGAAGTTTTCAAAATTGCTTATCACATTGAAGATTTATCCCATAGGATAGAGGCTTTTAGTGGACTAGCAGAGTACTTGATACCTGAATTATTAGAGGAATCTTGGGTGATGACTACTGCTATTCAGGATGAGTTTTATCGAATGAAGATGCTAAAAGTGTTGGTGCCGCATTTGCCGTTTGAAAGAGTCTCTCTAGCCTTAGAAGCTGTATACCAAATAGAAAATGAGTCTTATCGGATACAGGTATTGGCAAAATTCGCAGAGCGTTTACCAGAACTTTTACCTGAGGTATTGCAAGAACTTAACAAAATTGAAAACGAATCAGATCGAGAACGAGCATTGAGTGGGCTAGCTAAACATTTATCAATAGAGTTACTACCTGAAGTTCTAAAGCTAATTGATCAATTTCAAGATGAATATGAACTTTCATGGGCTTTGAGTGAATTAGCTGAGTGTTTTCCACTAGAAATGGCAGATAAAGCAATAGATACGATGCACTTGCTTAAAAATGAGACTCATCGATCAGAAGGCTTTAGTAGAATGGCAAAAGCACTGCCTGTTAAGCTATTCCCCAAATTATTGGAAATGCTTGCAACAATCCAAGATGAGTTTGATAGGTTATGGTCATTGGGTGAAATAGTTAGATATTTGCCATCTGAACTTCTGCCCAAAGTGTTCGAAATATTTCAGAAAGTTCAAGATAAGTCTTCTTTAGGATACTCAATACGTTCAGCAGCAAAATATTTGCCATCTGATTTTTTGCCTAAAGCTTTCGAAATTACGTGCCAAATTCAAGATGAATCGTCTCGGATATCTGCACTGGGTGGACTAGCAAAATATCTACCATCCGAGCTTTTGCCTGAAGCATTGGAGATCACACGTCAAATTCAAGATGAGTCATCTCGAGTATACGCATTAGGTAAATGGCTCAATCGGCGTTTCAGGGAGTTAGACAAGCAAGGTGCTCAATAGACTACCCAGCAAGGCTTTCCCTCTTTTTCTAGCATTATGCACAAATTCAAAGAACCCCAAATAGATCGGTAATTTTTCTTGTGAGATCCCTCGATGAGGTCTCAACCATGACCGCAGCAATGACCAGAAACCTTCCATCGTATTGACATGGACTTCACAGAAGCCATCTCCATCGTCATCTCGGGCATATTCTCCGGCACTGTGGCAAACACTCTTGTGAGCATAGCCCCAAGTTTCTAAACGAGCATAGATGTCATACTCGTCGGTATAGATGAGGGTGCCCGGTTTCACCATGGACTGAATGATGGGCTTGATGGTTTGTTGTTGAACATTTGCCAGCATTTTAATCACCACTTCTCCACCTCGCTGAATCATCCCGAAGATCGGCGGTTTTTCCGTTTCGAGCGTACCGCGCCCCCGAAGCCCTTTGAGTTTACGTCTGCGTCCCTTGCGCCCTTTTTTTTAACCTGCTCTGGTTGCCCCTTATGACCGGCTGTCACATAGACTTCATCAAACTCCACCGTCCCTGATAACTGGACTTCTGGGCGCTTGTCGGCCACCGCTTGGCGTAACTCACTCGTCATCTGATGCACGTCATCTTTGTGCAGACTCAACTCGTCGGCAATTTGTTGATTGGAGACATTGAGACCCATCAAATATAAGCATGCTATCCAGGTTTTTAACGGTTGATGACGACCCGCAAAGATGGTGTCGGTTAAGTCATCAAAGTGGCGACCACACTCGCCACAGATATAGCGTTGCCGCGCTGAATAGGTTGCATGCTTCCCTCGTTTGGTAATGTTTTTCGCTCCACAATCAGTGCAGCAAACACCATCGGGCCAACGCATCGTGCGAATAGTCTCGTAGCATTTGTCCTCATCGATTAACTTGGAAAGCGTTAGCATAGGTAGGCTGACCGGGGGCTTTATTCCATGACACTACTCTGCTCATCTTGAATTTAGCAACCTCCCTAAAACAGCTATTGAGCCTAAAATAAAAGGACCTCCTGATACATAAATCAGTATAGGAATCGAAGCCAATGGTTGTCCTTCCATCACCCGTTTCCCCACCTCGCCCTATGGGTGAGCAGCGAGTCATCTTTCATAACCTTAACTGGGAGGCGTACCAGCAGATTCTACACGCCCTGGGTGAGAACCGTTCAGCTCGATTAATGTATGACCGTGGAACGTTAGAAATTACGATGCCCCTGGAAATCCATGAATTTTACAGCGAATTGATCGGTCGCTTTATCTACTTCCTACTATCAGAGATGGGCCTCAAGATCAAAAGCATGGGCTCAACTACCCTAGACCGAGAAGATTTAACCCAGGGAGCTGAGCCAGATAAAGCCTACTATATTCAAAATCAGCCTTAAGTCACCGGTAAAACCGTTGACTTAAGCCAGGATCCACCGCCAGATCTGGTTGTTGATGTGGACATTACCCACACAGATATTGATAAACTCAACCTCTATGCGCAGATGGGAGTTTCAGAATTTTGGCGGTATGACGGACAAACCTGGCGAATTTATGAGTTAGTAAATAACAACTATCGACTGGTGGACGTCAGTCCAACCTTTAGTTTTTTGACCAAGGAGAAACTTTATGAGTTTTTGGAACAGGCCCAGATAGACGAAATTAATGCTGAAAAGAACTTACGAGCATGGGTTAGACAACAAAATATCCTTTAGGCGGGTAAACGGGCAGGGTGCGATGCATCGCAGTGCTTTAGAGAATCCATTGCATAATCTCCTGATTTTGTAGCCGGGTAGGGTGCGATGCATCGCACCACTTCCAACCCACTCCGCCTCCTCACCGATTCCCTCTTCGCCCCATATCCAATCTCCCTGCCCACATCCCTGCCTCCCTTTCCAAATCCTTAACTAACCTAGGATTTCTGACAACAACTTAACCAAAGACAGCTTATCCTGTTTCGACAAAGCCCCTAGCACTACAGTTGTAGTTATGAAGAATTAGTTATCATGCTCTTCTTGTAATGCCAAAACAGGGCCGTGGCCTGATGTTGCCGTCGCCATCTGGACCATCCAATCACAAAGTCAATATCCGGTAACCATTGCCATAACAACGACCATAATAATCGTCGAATTTCAGGCAATGTTAGTGGAATCAAAGCCCCCGTTGGTGCATGAAGACCGCCAGCGAGCTGTTTGCCGCTGATTTGTGTGACTTCAGCGCCCCTTTTTCAGTGGCGATGGCGAGAGATTGCGTCCGCATCACACTCAAAAAGGCATGGGCTAAACAAGCGAGGGTGATATGTCGATACCAGCCGGTCCAAGAGCGAACTTCATACTGGTCCAAGCCCACCTCCCCTTTAGCCGTCTCAAAGCATTCCTCAATCGTCCACCGACAACCGGCCACCCGAACCATGTCTGATAACGTACACTCTGTGGGGGAAAACACTCGATAATAGGCGATCTCGTTGGGGTCTTTCAGACTGCGTCTGAATAACAGCCGATGGGCCCAGCCGTCCGGGGAGGGGGCACTCAAAGTGAGTACCGCCCAATCATACGTCCGAGGTCCTTTCGTACCATTGCCGGCACTCAGTCGGTGCCAATCGGTCACTCTCAGGTAGGCCATCGCCTCACTGGCCGGTAACGAGGTCGTTCCAATGACGACCGATTCATTGCACGCAATCCCCAAAACATAGGCTTGCACTTGGGCTTCCAAGGCCTGGCGTAACCCTGGGTTATTCCCATAAACGGCATCGCCCGTGATCCACGCAAAGCACATTCCCAAGTCCGTTGTTCGCGCGACCATTTGCTGAGCCAAGGCCGGTTTGGTGGCAAACTCGATGTCGTCTGGTACTCCGGCCCGACGACATCGGTCTGGATCTTGGGTCCAGCTTTCCGGTAAATATAATGCTCGGTCAAGAAAGGTATGACCTTGGTCACTCACATAGCTCAAAAACACCCCGATTTGACAATTTTCGACTTTCCCGACCGTCCCACTATATTGGCGTTGGACTCCTACCGACTGCTTTCCTTTTTTGATAAATCCAGTCTCATCCAATACCCCCACTCCATCGGTACTGAACAGATGCTCTTGGACATACTCGATTAACTCATCTCTGACCCCATCGGCTTCCCAGACTGAGCGTCCTAACAAATTCTGAATTCCATAGGGGGTACTGTCTCCGGCTTCTTCCGCGAGTTGCCAACCATTTTTTCGCTCGATGGGGCTCAGTAAGCCTTGCACATAGCTGCGGGCTCTCTCTTCTGCCTCAATCCTTGAAAAGTAAGGGCGGATACGGTCCATGAGTTCTTCAAAGGCAAAATCCCACTCTTGCACTTGAGCTTGTTCATTCAATGGGCTGACAAGGATTGGCATCAGAGGCTGGCTGGCGTTCATTGACCAGTATCCCCTTAAAATTAAATATCTACAACTGTAGTACTAGCTGCTTCAAAACCAGCTCCTTTTCCACTGTCATAATAATTGGCTTAATCACCGATGGCTTCAAAAGACCAGCCGATTTCCAATCCTGAATCACAACATTATCAGCATATGCAGTTGCACTTGTTTGGCTGGTAATCGCCATCAAGACAATATCGATATGCCGCTGATTATACCCATCTGAACTGACAATGACCGCTGGACGTTTCTTACTCGCTACCTGGTTCGTAAACGGAAACGGCACCAGAACAACATCCCCAAACTTATAGGTCATTATAAATATCGTCCTCCGGGTTATCCCAAACCCTTGCAAAGGAAGGCTCTGATAACTTCATAGCAGAGTAGGTCAGCGTGGCATCTTCTTGGGCAATATGAACCTCAGATTGAAGTTTTGCCTGTGGCACCTCGTCGGCCAATCCTAATAATTCCTCAACCGTTGGAACACTGTCTGAAGTTTTTAACCAGTTAATAAGCGCCTCCCACACTGCGGGCGTCACCTGTACAGCGACTTTTTGCCCTGTGGTATCCACAACAAATTGCGCAGATTGCAAAGCTTCTAACACCGTGGTCATGAGACGTCTCCGTAGGCTGAATCTATTCTAACGCTGTCGGCTAAGTAATTGATACTTGCATAACCGCATAAATCAACGATGTCTCTGGCTGAGTACCTCAATGGAGCCTCTGGCTCTAGGCTTTGAAATAACTTTCTAGCCAGGCTTGGCTTAGCTTCTTCAGCTGATTTCTCTCAGTAGCATCAATACCCTCGGGGTCAAAACGATAGCGATAATGTAGTTGGATAATCGGTTTGAGTGCTTCCACCTGAGCTACAGATAGTTTTTGGGTTAGTCGTTCCATCCAATGCTGTAGGTTCTCCGCAGGTCTGCGCCTTAGTTTTAATTGCTTGAAAATGTGTTCGATTTGGTAAAACTCTGAATCGATACCGGGGAGAGCCGGTTGCGATCGCATCCCAAAATCCACATTTTTAGCAAGCATTTTCTGTCGCCTTCGTCTCCACCACCAGATCAAGAGACCAACAACAATGACAACACCTAAGAAAATTAGCAGAAGCAGCACTCTAGATTTGGTATCTTGCGGTAGTTGTTCTTGGATAGACGCTAATAGTTTTTCCCCTAACCTCCGTAACATCAATTCCAGAGGACTGTCTTGATTAAGGTCTTGAGAAAACCCATTACCTTGTCCATAGCCCTGTCCATAGCCTTGTCCATTACCTTGTCCATTACCATCATTAAGCGAGGTATGATCAAACTGAAACTGGCTCAACTGCCTATGGGCCCAAATGCCCAACATCCCAGCCAAACAGATTAAACCAAGCCAAGCCATCACTTTAGATTTCGCAGGCCGCAGGTAAAAGAACAGTATGGCAACCAGCAGCCAAGCCAAACTATAAAAGAGAACTCTATTGGCGTTTACGGAACTGGCTGATAACAAACACAGGCCAAAGTAAACATAACCAAAGTCAAAGGAGGGCCGTTTCCACTGAATTCCTCCCTTGGCAAAGTCGGGATTCATGAAGAAATCTTGAATCTGCTGGGAAAGGTTGGACGTATAGATTTGAGCCAACATCAGTGGAAACAGTGCCAACGGCAGAAATTGCAGCATGCCATGGAAAGCACCCGTGAGTTGGAGCGTTACAATGAATACGGAAATGCAGATGAACAAGATCAATACGGTTGCCTTTGCAGAGAGCATCCAGCGCTTGGAGAACAACCGTCTCCCTTCGATGCACAAAATCATCGGCACTACCAGACCCCACAGCCCCGTTTGAAATCCCCACAGGCATAATGCCAGACTGCACAGGCTGGCTATATGGACTTGCATATCGCTTGAAGCCCCTGCTGAATGTGACTCAACGGTAACGGATAAACTCGCATTAACTGACTTTGATAGTCTTCTAACATTGGCGATAGTGTGTGTCGATCATGGGTCAGGATCAAAACCCAGGTGGGGATATTAACGGACTGTAATTGCTTAACCAATGTCTGGCGGGCCTCATCCCAGGTGAGAAAAATACAGATGCAGCTACTTAATAGCGGCAAACGATTTTGCATGATTGGCAACAACGAGTCAAAGGGCTGATCCTGACAGGGGACTACCGACGCTAACAACTCAAGGATACGTTCTGTTTGGCCCAAACCTCGACCCAGGGTAACGTATCCACCGCCTAATCCTGAAAAGATAAGGTCCAGTAAGGACTCCTGGTTTTGCATGCCCCAGGCCAACGATGCTGCCACTGAGATCGCCTCTTCTAAAATTTCGCTAAATGACTCCGGTTGAAATGTGTCTAAAACCAGAGCGTGATGCACAAAGTACTCGGCCTGTTCTTCTCGCACCACAGGTTTACCCAATTTAGCCCAGCTTTTCCAGTGAATCTTGCGCGGCGAGTCGCCGGGGCGATAGTCTCGCAAGGACCAAAATTCTTCTGATTCTCCCACCGATAGGGCCAGTGATAATCCTCCCGGTTGATTCCGTTGCCTTTCCGGTAGTTGAAACGAGGGCACCGGGTAGCGCTTTGGCAAGATTAATACCGACTGGGGCAGGGGTAGTCTGACGCAGGCATTAAATAGGCCGAGGGGATCCGGGCAGGCAAGGGTCATGGTCTCAAACTGCAGTAACCCTCGTCGTAGGGGCGTAATCTCACCTTTGATCTCAGTCATACCCTGAGCTGCCAATACAGGAATCCCGACGGCAGGTGCGATCGCACGCTGAGCCTGATCAATTAATTTGCTCCATGATTGAGCATTATTGCGACCTTTACGAGGACGACTAATGTCAAGATAGTCTTCAAAGCTAGGAAATGCGTGGGCAAACGCTTCAATCAGTCGCAGTTTCCTAAAATTCTTGCGGGTAGTATTCTGTATCGTTACTCGGTAGGGTAACGGCAAGCCTACCGTCCCAAAGCGCGGTAGCCGTCGCCTGACCTGAAACCGAGGCCGGGAAAAGGCTGTAGCCACTATGGACACAGTCAATAATAAACAGGCCAGTGCAAACACCTGGTAAGACAAACTCCGCTGGGTATCCAGACCTACCAGCCCAGAAATGATAACAAACACTAAAACACCTAACCCCAGCGGCGTAAATCGCCTTTTTAACCATTGCCGCAGGCTGTAGCCCAAGCATCGAAATAGACGATAAAAGAAAAGATTCATGGCTCAGGCAGGCACAGGCGTCGCATTTAAGATATCTTGAATCACCGCATCGGCTGTTTGGCCCGAAAATCGGGCCTGGGGTTCGAGGACCAACCGATGGGCTAGGACTGACAGCGCCATCTCTTGCACCTGCTCTGGCACAACAAATTCGTAACCATCAAAGAGGGCTAATGCCTGGGCCAGTTTCATCAAGGCGATGGCTCCTCTGGGGCTAGCACCTAGCTGTACCCCTTCTGCCTGGCGGGTGGCCCCGACGATATCAATGATGTAACGCTTGAGTTCATCGCTGACTCGTATTTGCTGCACCTGTTGCTTGAGGGTAAAAATATCATCTCGTGAGAGACAGGGTTTAACCTGGTCAATGGGATGTTGCTGGAGCTGACTTGCTAAAATCTCCATTTCTTCTTCTGGAGAGATATAGCCCAAACTAAACTGCAGGGCAAACCGATCCATTTGGGCTTCTGGTAAGGGATAGGTGCCCTGGGCTCCCACAGGATTTTGGGTGGCAATTACAAAAAAAGGTGGGCTTAGCGTTCTCAGGGTGCCATCAATGCTGACCTGAGATTCTGCCATGGCTTCCAGCAGCGCCGATTGTGTGCGGGGAGAGGCGCGATTAACCTCATCTGCTAGAACAATATTGGCAAAAATAGGACCTTCGTGAAACTGAAAGGACTGTTCGATGGGGTTTAAGATTGAGACGCCCAAAATGTCAGAGGGAAGCAAATCAGGCGTAAATTGAATCCGCTTGAAGGAGACATCGACGGACAAAGCCAGCGCTTTGGCCAGTGTGGTTTTACCCGTGCCAGGGTAGTCTTCTAGCAGCACATGCCCGCCACTGACAAAGGCGGCCAGAAGCTTACGCACAGCCGCAGTCTGCCCTTTGACTACCTGCTGAATATTCTCGGACAAACGTGTATAAATTTCTTGCCCAGAAGCTTGGCTAGAAATACTATCTGAATCTGATTCTACAGTCGACGATTCCATAGCTGGGTCCTTAGTGTCCATGACTCAAGATAACCGAAACTTTGGGATGGGGGCACTAAGGGATGTGCGTTTAAATATCCTCTCCGAGAGAAGATCGAATCGCCCCTAAGCTACGTAAAGATGTTCCCACCGATGTCCCATATCCACATTCTCATACGCCTGATCATACAACCGCTGCAAAACCTCTAAAGACGGCGACACCGGCTGCGACGCTCTCCGCCCCCGAAGCCACACACCCTTGCCAAATAGTCTGACTGCCAAATAAACCAGCTGCATTCGCCAACGCTGTGTGCCCCTGATTTTGCGGCCCACGCTAAACATTACATCAGCAAACAAATCATCCGTTTGCCGCTTCGTCACCGGCACCTCTTCCAATTGTCCATGGGTCACCCGCAACAAATATCCATTCTCATAGGCCCAATCATGGGGCACCGCGCCCACATTCCATGCACCCCACTGTAGGCTCCCCGCCATCCAAGATGGAATACTTGCCAGGTCATATACAAACCCTGGGGGAATCACCCAAACCTGACCAAGATGGTCCTCATAGGTCCACCATTCATCTAGCTGGAACTTCTTGCCAGGCCAAAGACTTTTATAAATTGGTTTACCATCACAAGTGAGTTCACCAACTCTAGGTTGATACATGATGTAGTACCCTCGGAACGTAATTACATGCTAGTCATCGACTGTGGGCGGTGGAGTACCCTTTAGGGTCATATGCAAGGCCATTCAACCCTTCGTTATGCCACTTTTTAAGCTGGTTATGACAATGGTTTCTATGGTGATTCTTGTAAGTCGTCAGCTACCACGTTTTGTAACTCCTTTGCCTTTTCTTCAGCCGCCTGTTGCACTGCTTCTGATAGTGCAGGATTCTCGTTAATTTCTCTTAAAGCTCTAACCGCGTGGTCCCTTACAGCGCCATCGTCAACATTGCCAATCTTAAAGATACTGTCGATAAATTCCTGTGCCTTTTCGTCTGAAGTGGCATTCAAAACTAACGCTTTTGTACTATCAATCAAAGAAGTCTGACTGTCAGTTGGGTTAGTTGCTTGTATTCGACTAAGTGGGGCTAGATCATCTGGCAATGATGGTTCTATTGTTTCAGGAGCAATATCCAATGTTTCAATATCATTAATAATGCGATCATGGGCAACCTCTTCTAGGTTTTCTGCCTGTTGAGTGGTTTCTCTTACTTTCTCTTCAAGTACGGTTTTCTCTTCATCTGCCCTGATCAGCTTGGCCTGTGACATGGCATTTTCTTGAAATACCGTAATCACAGAAGGGAAAAAGAGGGCAAACATTAGCGATGTCGCTGCTAGCTTTGACTTGTTGTTCGCCTGTTCTGGTGGACCATCCAAACTAAGAATGGTGCCGATAAAGCCCACTACTGCCCCTAACAAAATGCTGGAAGTTACTAAGATTAAAAACTCTAAACCAGCCCCCAATTGAATCGATGGAACAAAGTCATGGACGGCGGTTTCTTCTGTTGCCGTTTGTTGCTCCTGAGTGTTAGATACACTGTCATCTTCTGCTTCTAAACTTGGCTCAATTTGTCCTAAAATCTCTTCACTGCCCTGTTCTTTGTCAACTGTTTCGGCCTGTGCTGAAATCTCTTCGCCATCTTGTGTGTCAATCGCCTGGGCATTGGCTGTAGCCATAAACGAGCCCCCCTCCTGGATCAGCCGCAATGCAACGCTACCTAGACCGCCAAACATCGCTGGTACCACCACATATCTGACTGTAACGTTATTAGCCAGCGTGCTATTCAACCTATGGGCAGCACCATTCACCGCGTGGGAGGCCGTACTGGATAACTCAAAAATTTCTGGAGGAGCAGCCAGATTTGTCTCAGGTATAAACGTGGTTGCTGGCTCAGTCTTGCCGGTTTGTGGGTCTAAGGGGGGTAGGGCAAGAAATGCGGTATACATGGTGATTCTATCCGAGGGGCGATGGGCATCTGGCAAGTTATTCAGTCTACCTCAGCCATTTTGCGGAGTGTTTTGGCTGCGAGAGTGCTAAATGATAATATCTGCGACTTTTCTACAAAGGTGGTTGTTTTTTTTGCAAAATGGATAATCCTGTAGGGGCTGTGTCTGCTGCCAGCCCTGAGACGCGATAGCTATCAGTCAGGATCCTGTTAAGAGGGATGTTTTGTCAGATTTATGGTTCATCTTCGTAAAACCGATAAAATAGGTATTCGTCTTTGAAGGGGTGTTCATCGGTGACGTGGTGAAATAGGCCTTGTTCTACTAAGGCCTGGCCGATCCTGGCAGCGGCTTCTCGGGTGGCGTTTTGTGTTTTGGCTAGCCATGTTACGGCTTCACTGCCAACAAAACAATTGGGATACACCGTCAATCGGAACCGACGATTCTGAATATCTAACCCATCCTCCGAGCGCATCTGTTTTACTAAACGCTCCAATAATGCATCCTGTAAACGCTGCTGATTTTGTAACAAGCTGGAAAAATCTCTAACATCCGCTAATAAATCGGAGGTTTTTAACCCCTGGATCTGTTTTTCTGTCTTTTCTAAGGCGGCTGGAGTTTCTGCTTGGGCTATCTGTTGTGCCCAGATAGCTGCATCCCACTGGGGAGAACGGATGTTTAAATCTCGTTGGGGAAAGGGGATCTCAATGTTGTGGCGACGAAAATTGGCTTCGAGCATGTAATAAAGGTCGCTCTTGATATCGAATTGTAGACGTGGGTCCCGAATCCATACCAGTACGTCAAAATCGAGGGAGCTAGCACCAAAGCCTAAAAACCGCAGACGGGGCTGGGGATATTGCAACACGCTTGGATGCGCTCTCGCTACCTCCATCACCGTCGTATGTACCTGTCGAATATCTGAGTTGTAGGCCACGCCCATGGGCAAATGAAGTTGCGATACTGGATGCCCATGGCTCCAGTTGATTACCTCGTTTTCCAGTAGCTGTGCATTCGGCACAATGATCGACACGCGATCTAAATGTGCGAATTTCCGTACTACGCACGCCAATGCTTTCCACTGTTCCGGCCAGGTCGCCCAGGTTAATAAAGTCTCCCACCTGAATCGATCGCTCAAAGAGCATCATCCAGCCGCTGACCACATTATTGGCAATATTCTGTAGACCAAACCCCAGGCCAACACCAAGCACACTGGCAAGAATGGCTAAGGCGCTGAGGTCAATGCCTAATACCTGCAGAATTAAAAAAAGGCCAATGCCTGTGAGGATGACCTGCATGAGTGTGGCGATCGCATCCTGCACTCCTCGATCCGGTATCGCCGCCTGCAAAAATCTAGACTTGACTGCCGATGTGACAATCCGCACCCCAATCCACAACGCCAGGGTGAGCAAGACCACATTAAATAAACTGACCAGGGAATACCCTTGGCCGTCAATGTCAAATAAGGGGTCGGTAAATGTCCGTTCTAAAAATTTAAAGACACGATAGCGGATAGACCGGGCTGTAGGAAATAACTCACATACATAGATGCCAGCGGCTAGCCATACCACAAGCCGGGCACCCAGCAATGATGGCAAAATCCACATGGGTAGTCTGCCCTTGCGGGTCTGCCGTCGCCAGAGCCAGCGGCGGATGTTGTAGAGGAGCACCCAGGAGAGGAGTGCGATCGCAACTACTCCCACACTTACCCAGGCCATTTTTCGCTGATAATCAGGCTGCCGTTCTTTCTGGGCTCGGTCCAAAGCTGCTTGCAAACTCTCAGCCCACAGCTCAGCTCGCTCTTCGGGTAGCACTCCAGCCATCAGATCGCCACTGGTCACCGTTAGCAAATGACGACCGTTAGCCCTTAGCGTTACTAGACCATCGCGTTCTCGTGTCCGCACTCGAATCGGTGCTGGTGTTGGCTGCTGATCAGCATTGTCAATCACTTGCCATAGGGCCTGGTTCGCAAAAACCGCTCGTTCCTCGGCACTGATATCTTCAATGCTGCGCAGCTGGAACAGCACCCGACCATCAATAACGACATCAGCTTTTTGCGCCATTGGTTGCGTCACTGTTTGCGCCATGATCGGCAACGTTAGGATGTTCGCCAACAACACAAGGGTGACGATAGCAATGCGGATAAAATGTGTAACCCAGAGGGTACGTTGTGTCCACCTCCCCCATTGCCCATTGCCCATTGCCCATTCCCCTGTTCGCTTCACCCTCCCTCCCCATCGCCAATGACCCAGGCTTTATCAATCCTTGTTGTGAACTTACTCATCCAACATCAAGAAACCTAAACCATTCAGCGATGTCGTAAAAAATAACCTTTTTCTCAGGATCGCAACCTTGTGCAAACCCGCTTAAACAGAAGCCCTCGTTTTACTTGCGTTGTACCAATTTGAGTGATTGATTGCTCAAGGAAAAATCAACGTTCTGTAAGAAAGGTCCGTCAGAAGTTGGATAATAGTCCAGCTCTCATGTGTAAGAATGTAGGCGGTTTTGCCAACTCTAGCGTGTGGGGCAGGCACCAAAAAAACTTATGGAACCCTTGGAATCTCTTTACTCATATGCATGGCTCATCCCAGTACTGCCACTCCTCGGTGCAGCTATTGTCGGTGTGGGTCTAATCAGCTACAGCGACGCTACAAGCAAGCTGCGTACCCCTAGTTCAATCTTTATCGTCAGCCTGATTGGGGCGGCGATGGTGATGTCATTCGGCATCCTCTGGAGTCAATGGAATGGTCACGAGCCCTACTCATTTATGTTTGAGTGGGCTTCGGCGGGCAGCTTTAAGCTGCAGATGGGGTACACCATCGATCATCTGGCTGCACTAATGCTGGTGATTGTGACCACTGTGGCCTTTCTGGTGATGGTATACACCGACGGCTACATGGCTCACGATCCTGGCTATGTCAGGTTTTATGCATACTTGAGCCTGTTTAGCTTCTCCATGTTAGGGCTGGTTATGAGTCCTAACCTGCTACAGGTTTATGTATTTTGGGAACTGGTGGGCATGTGTTCCTACTTGCTCATTGGTTTTTGGTATAACCGCAAACCAGCCGCTGATGCTTGTCAGAAAGCCTTTGTCACCAACCGTGTAGGTGACTTTGGGCTGCTGCTGGGTATGCTCGGCATTTTCTGGGCCACCGGTAGCTTTGACTTTGACATTATGGGTGAGCGTTTGACCCATATGGTGGAAGTTGGCAGCTTACCTGGTGTAATCGCTGCTTTATTTGCGATTCTGATCTTTATGGGACCCATGGCCAAGTCGGCTCAGTTCCCCTTACATGTGTGGTTGCCGGATGCGATGGAAGGCCCCACCCCCATTTCGGCCTTAATCCATGCTGCCACCATGGTGGCAGCTGGGGTGTTCTTGATTGGCCGCATGTATCCGGTGTTTGAGGAAATCCCCGTAGCGATGACGACCATTGCCTATGTGGGTGCTTTCACCGCCATGATGGGGGCCACCATCGCCATTACGCAAAACGATATTAAGAAAGGTTTGGCCTATTCCACCATGTCCCAGCTGGGCTACATGGTCATGGCCATGGGTGTGGGTGCTTACAGCGCTGGTCTATTCCACCTGATGACCCACGCTTACTTTAAGGCCATGCTCTTCCTGGGGTCTGGCTCTGTGATCCACGGTATGGAAGGTGTGGTTGGCCACAACCCCACCTACGCCCAAGACATGCGTCTGATGGGTGGTCTGCGCAAGTACATGCCAGCTACAGCCATTACCTTCCTAATTGGTACCCTGGCGATTTCCGGTATTCCTCCCTTTGCTGGTTTCTGGTCTAAGGATGAAATTCTGGGTTCCACTTTCCAAGTCAGTCCTTTCCTATGGGCCATTGGTTGGTTAACCGCCGGTATCACTGCGTTCTATATGTTCCGTATGTACTTCTCCACGTTTGAAGGGGAATTTCGCGGGACTAACGGTGACATCAAAGAGCAACTGCGCATTGAGAATCTCCAGAGTATGGGCGCTTCCCTCGGCCCTGGTGCCATGAGTACTCAGGAAATGCCCATGGCTGCAGAGGATCATCATGACGATCACCACCATGCGTCTGAGCCCCATGAGTCACCGATTACGATGACTCTGCCTTTGATTCTCTTAGCAGTGCCTTCGATGCTGGTGGGTCTGGTGGGTACGCCCTTTGGCAATTACTTTGAGGCGTTTATTTCTGCCCCTGGTGAAGTGGTTACTGTTGCTGAGCTGGCGGAAGAAGTAGACCTGCATGAGTTTGCTGTGATGGCAGGTAGTTCTGTGGCGATCTCGGTCGTGGGTATTACCTTAGCGGTGTTGATGTATGTGACGAAGACGATAGATGTAGGTGCGATCGCAACCAAGATCAAACCCCTCTACAACTTCTCCCTCAACAAGTGGTATGTCGATGACATCTACGAAGTAGTCTTTGTTCAGGGCAGTCGCAAAATTGCTAAAGTTGCCCTCACCATGGACGTCAAACTAGTGGACGGTATCGTTAACCTAACTGGCTTCGTCACGCTGATTACAGGTGAGGGGCTGAAATACCTGGAAACCGGTCGTGCCCAGTTCTACGCTCTGATTGTGTTTGGAGCTGTGTTGGGATTAGTTCTGTTGTCAGGTTTGACCTAGGGTGAATGCGGGAACCTCTATTTAATTCCATGAACATTCGTAGGGGCGTTGTATACAACGCCCCTACGAATTATTTGTGGTTGTGGTGTTGTGCCATTTGCCTGGTATTGGTTTTTACCTGTACCAGTTTTGCCCAGTCTGGGGGTAAAGTTCCTGTGGCCAATGGGGCTGGCGGTGCGGTGGCCTCAGTCGATGAAGCTGCCAGTCGCATTGGCATTGAGGTGCTACGCCAGGGGGGGAATGCGGTGGATGCTGCGGTGGCAACCGCTGCTGCCCTGGGGGTAACTGAGCCATTTTCCGCTGGTATCGGTGGCGGTGGCTTTATGGTGATTTACCTCCATGACCAGGACCGGGTGATTACCCTGGATGGTCGTGAGGAAGCTCCAACGGCAGTAACGGCTGATTTGTTCCGCGATCCAGAAAGTCCCACAGGGGAAAATTTACCGTTTTTCCCAAATCGCATGAGTAGCGGTCTGGCCGTCGGTGTGCCAGGGACGCCACTCAATTGGCAAACGGCGCTGTCTCGCTATGGCACCCTATCCCTGGCAGATGCGTTGGCTCCAGCGATTGAGCTAGCGGAGTCTGGCTTTACCGTGGATGAAACATTTGCTCAGCAGGTGGCCCGTAACCAGGAACGATTTGAGGCATTTACCTCTACGCAGCAGTTATATTTGCCAAACGGCGAACCGCCAGCCGTCGGTTCACGGTTTCAGAACCCGGACATGGCCAAGACCTATGGCATGCTGGCAAGCCAAGGAGTTAATAGCTTTTACCGAGGTGACATTGCCCAGGCGATTGTGGAGACAGTACAGTCACCACCGACAGTCAATGAGCCTCCATTTACTGTGTACCCTGGGGCGATGGATCTAGGCGATCTGGACCGCTACGAGGTGCGGGTAAGACCGCCCGTGGTTAGTGACTATCGTGGCTATCAGTTTTATGGCATGGGGTTACCTAGTAGCGGTGGGATTACGGTAGCTCAGACACTTGAAATGCTGGAGTCTAGCGATCTGGGCAGCTTAGATCGCAGTCAGGCCCTGCATCGGGTGATCGAGGCGGAAAGGCTGGCGTTTTGCGATCGCAACTCCTACCTTGGTGATCCTGAGTACGTAGATGTTCCCGTAGCCGGGTTGCTCAATGCCAATTACATTGCCAGTCGCCAGCTTCCGGCCAGGGCTGCTGAACCCTGTACCACACCTGGTAATCCGCTACCCCATCAAACCGACCCTAGCCCCAGTCTCACCCAAGCACCTAAGGTAGCAGGTACCAATGGCCAAGAAGGGCTATCGACGACCCACTTAGTGACTGCCGATCGGTTTGGCAACGTTGTTTCTTATACCCTGACCATTGAATCTACCGGTGGTTCTGGGATTGTCGTCCCTGGCTATGGGTTCATTCTCAACAATGAACTCACGGATTTTGACACGACTGTGCCCCACCCCAATGCGCCAGAACCGGGTAAACGACCTCGCAGCAGTATGTCCCCCACCATTGCCTTTGCTCCGGATGGTCGAATTTTGGCCTTTGGCAGTCCCGGTGGTTCCACTATCATTACCACTGTCGTTGGCATCGCTACTAATTTAATTGATTTTGATTTATCCCTGCCTGAAGCCATTAGTGCTCCACGCTTCTCCCAACGCAATGGCAGTACCACCACCGTTGATCAAGGTGCAACTGCTAATGTGAACTTACTTGAACAGTTAGGTCATCAATTTCGGATGGTGGAGGAAATTGGGGCGGCTACTGGTGTAGAGGTATCGCCTGATGGCACTGCGATGCAGGCTGTTGCAGAACCCCGTAGACGCGGAGGTGGTTCCGCTATGGTTGTGAATTAAACTTTGGAATGGGTTACCCTATGGAATGCCGAATACATAAGGTGCCGAATACATAAGGTGCCGGATACATAGCAGTCCTCAATCATTGGCGATGACAAGTGTATTGGCTGAGAGCTGTCTATCCGATGTGGGCACCAAAGCCATGTAGACAGTTAGATAACTGCATCTTGTCGGGGCATCGTATCCATTTTGACACGTTATGGTGGTTTATTGGGGATACTAAAACGGCCTAGGGGCGTCAAGGGTATCAGATAGAAAGCAAAAATTAAACGTAACAGGGACGCGATCTTCTAACAGTGCTCCAAGAGTTTGACATATCAATTACAGCCGTCGGTGATAACCGCTACCTGGTGCGCACAGAGCAAGTTGCGCCAGGTGTCCCCTTGGCGCAAGAACAGTTTCACTGGCCCATTGATAGCTGGCTAGCAGAGGCGTCTAACCTGATGCATGATCCGTTGCTAGGGATCCTCAAGGGCGAGTCGAGTCAGCGCTGGGCATTTCGTTCAAATGTGCATTCTTCTTCAGACGGTGATGATGATTCGTCTGGCAGTCAGCCACCAACCCTCGTTAGTCTAGGCCAGGCTCTTTATAACAGCATCTTTGATAAAGCCTTACGCGATAGCTGGTTGACAGCCCAAGGGATTGCCCAACATCGCCGTTCTCCCCTGCGGCTGCGCCTTGGTTTAAAGGGGGAAAAGCTGCAAAAGCTCCCTTGGGAAGTCTTACATGCAGGCGATCGACCCCTGGGGACTGGCACCGATGTCACCTTTTCTCGCTACCATCTAGACCGCCGCCAGGGATATGACCGTCCGGTGGCAACGGTGCCTGATTTTGATCAGCCTCTGCGCGTCCTGATGGTGATTGCCGCACCCAACGATCAAGATCGTTTAGAACTGGCCCGTGAAGCTAATCACCTGAAAAATGAGCTGCATCCCTCCTTATCAATGCGTTCTGGAGATGACTATAACTTGCTGCCAAAACAGCAACTGGACGTGCAGCTGACAGTCTTAGAACAGCCTGACCGCAGTGAACTGACCCAGGCGTTAGAACATGGTCGATACCAGGTGTTGCACTATGCCGGCCATAGTAATTTAGGCAATGCTGGTGGCGATCTTTATCTTGTCAGCCGTCAGACAGGACTCACCGAACGCATCAGTGGTGAAGACCTGGCAGGGCTGCTTTCCAACAATGGTGTGAAGCTAGCCGTTCTCAACTCCTGTCGGGGAGCCTATTCCCAGGGCAAAGGCTCTGAGTTGGGTTGGCATGAGCAAAACCTGGCCAATGCCCTGGTCAATCGTGGCATTCCCGGGGTGATTGCTATGGCCGAGCGCATTCCCGACGATGTGGCCATTACGTTTACCCGCTTGCTCTATCGCAACTTAAAGCAAGGCAATCCCATCGATTTATGTCTTAACCGTACTCGCCAGGGGCTGATCTCGGCCCACGATTCCAACTATAGCTATTGGGCACTGCCAATTTTATATATGCAGCCTGGGTTTGATGGCTATCTTGCCAGTAAACCTGGTGACCACAACAGTGCCCTTGATAAGTTGTTGAGTGAGTCTGAGTCTGCCTTAGCGGCATTGGAAGAACACCCCCCTAAGGCGGTTGATGCTGCTGTTGTTGTGCCAAAACGCTCAGCGACAGATCCTGATGCTCTAGAAAATATAGATTTAGACAGCGTCGTTGAAACGGTAGAACTTGAGGAAATCCTTGATTATAACGAAGAAGACGTTTCGACAATGACGGAACTGGTAGAGCAGCTGTCTCAAGCGTCAACGTCTGATGAAGTGCCGCTAGCGGAGGTCGATGAATCACTGCTGCCCGAAACCCTAGAAACGCCAGGGTTAGATCTCCATGATCAACTACCCCAAAAGCCAGACTTGCCCCCCCCCGCTGAGTCAGATGAAGGGGCTAGCATCTATGACCATGGCGACGATGGTACAACTCATGAGGCTAAACTTCCCGAAGACAATGTGCCTCAGTTGGTTGAGCGTAATGTCAAAGATCAAGCTTCAGGACGGCGCAAACGTCAGCTTGCCATTGGTATTGGTGCTTTAACCGCTACTATTGCCGTTGCTGGTGTGGGTATTAACGATCCCTTTAAGTGGTTTGAGCAGCCATCCTCTCAACCCACCACGACACCCCCTTCATCTGAGTTGCTGGCAATTAGTGGCATCGCCAGTGGTAACCCTGAAAGTGCTGTCATGGCCATTAATGAGATGGCAGCGGTGGGTGACCAAAATAAGGCTCTCAATCAACTGCTGGCTTTAGGCCAGATTGAAGATCCTGCCTTGTTGTTTTCCAAAGGACAACTACAGTGGGCGTTAATGAATCAAAACCCCTCT
This sequence comes from Leptolyngbya sp. PCC 7375, assembly GCF_000316115.1. Taxonomy (GTDB): domain Bacteria; phylum Cyanobacteriota; class Cyanobacteriia; order Phormidesmidales; family Phormidesmidaceae; genus Leptothoe. Next base: position 2,734,782 of record NZ_JH993797.1, on the reverse strand, counting down.
ATTGATAATTCCATCGGGCCTGCAGAAGCAGCAAGGTCATGGAAAGATGCTTTGGACGCACAACCTGACTGGTTAGATGCTCAGGTTGCCTTGGGGTTTGCTTACTATGAAAGTGGTTTTTGGGAAGATGCGATCGCAACCTGGAAAAATGCCCTGGGTTCAGGGCAAGACTATGACATTCCCATTGTCACCCTGGGGCAGATTCCTCAAGATGTCGATCTTCAAAATGCGCCTACTAAGCTGCATGCACAAATTGGTTTGGCCATGGCTTACTATCAACAGTCTAAGCAGGGATTGACAGATGATGATAGCTTGCCATTGTTAGCCACTGCTGCTAGTCATTGGCAAGATGTGATTGAGTCGGCTGGTGACGAAGATGTCACCAACCATCTATCATTTCACTGGCTGTGGTCTCAAAAAGCGTTACAAGATTGGCAAGAAGCCCGACAAAAAATTGCCAGCTACATCAGTCAGGCAAATTAAACATTTCGACCGTTCAAACTGGTCTTTAGATTTGGATTATTGAGTAGACAGTATTGAACGAATGACTTGGCAACCTAAAGGCGTCTGCTGATATTTTCACAAACGCCTTTAGACTGAATAGAACAAATTATTTTGTTAGAAAGTTTTGACATTAAGTCAGTAAGCGATGTCAAAAATTAAACAATGTTGTTTGATGGTTTCTTACCTTGTAAGTAAAGGATTTTTGAAGGCTGGATTAGTTAAGTTTTCCATGCTGACGATATTCTTTTTCCCAACACCGCTCTAAATGTTGGATCTTATGTTGTTGCCAAAACTTGAATGGACTAAAGAATGTTTTGTGATCAGAGCTAAAAACCGGTTGTTGGAGGTAAGGCCAAAGGGGGAATTTCATTATTGAGCGACTCAGCAAAACAAACGAGAACAGTAACTGAAGACCAGATAAGAATCAGATACAGATAAACAACAGTATTTGAAATAACACACCACACATATGACCTAAGTCTATTGATTAGACAATGACTTGACCACTCAAAATACTGCTTGTAAACCTATATCTAAACTGATAACTTCAAGGTTTCTTACTATCTTTACTATCTATAATCTTCGACTGAAAGCCTTTCTCCTTCAGTATAAACACCTCAGTTTTTAGCAACTAGGCTTGTTCCAAACTTGGAAAAATACTTCACTCAGCTTAAAGAAAAAAAATAGTGAAATCTAATAGGTAGCACCCTAGGCGATCATCATAATCGCGTTAATACATACACATGATAGGTAGATGGATATAGCCCCTAGAAAGATCCCTCAGAGCAATCCCTTAGCAGAATCTAAACACTCAATCCCAGGAGCATTTAAAGATAGGAAAAACTGCCGTTGCTGACTTAGGGATAAATCGATCTGTCAAATTTAGCCTACTGGCAAATTTGACAGATTAAAATTACCGCAAGGGACAGCACACCGTCGAAAACATTAATGGAGCTGACGGGAGTCGAACCCGTGTCCGCCCTGAGTAATAACACGCCACTCATTCACAGGCTTAGCCTATCTAACCCTCTAGGCGGGAACCGTTCATTATCCCGAACGGTGGGATGCTCTGGCAAAGGTCTTTGTTAGGTTGCTCACCAGAGAAATTAACCTAACGCATCCGTTGGGGTTAGGCTTACCATCCTTAACGGAGTCAAATGATAAGCGCTCGAACCTGAAAGAGGTTTTTAAGCGGCAGCTACAGCTACTTGCTTACGAGCAAAAGGTACGATGTTGTTTGCATCTGTATTTAGTTGAGTCTTGATTTTCGAGAGTGGACTCGCTCTCGGCCTGTATCACAACGCGACTTTCATCAAAACGTCGAAACCGTTACAGCCCCCTGATGCAACCTCAGTTAAAAAATTAACATTTGGTTAGCTTAAGAGCACTTCTAATAATAGCTCGGAATTTTTACTTTGGCGACCGTTAGTTAACAAACATTCCAAAGCTTTAGCGGTAGTTGACGAACAGAGATTTATGGGATTGATTAGCTTTAATAAACTAAAGCGGCTGTTTTTTAACTTATAATTATTTAGATATTTGTACCACTAGAGCTTTACAATGCCCTGATGCCTCATGGGTTTTTGCTCAGTGATTTGCAGGGTATTCATTGGTGGTATCAAGGTCTGGCGTTCGGTTTTGAGAATGCTTGGATCGTTAGCCAAATGAGTTCCACAGGAATACTTTAACTAGTAGAAGGGGTTATAGGGTTATGAGCAGCGACGCACCGGAAACCACTGGTACAACGACTCAAAAATCTAGTTCTTCGAGTAGCACCCAGAAGAAGACTACATCTGCTGCAGCCAAGAGCGGCGGCATAGTTAAGGCTGAAAAGCCTAACATAATTGTGCTAGAAGATAATACTCGCGTTGTTGAGACAAACACATTGCCTAACAATCGCCCCATCACCGTTAGTGATGTGAAGGTAGTGCACAATCTTTCTTCAGCAGGTGTTCGTCCAGTAATGGAGGATAACTTTGAGGTTGCTAGCACGGATCATCTACCTGGTCATCGTCCTGTGGCGGTGAGTACTTTGGTTGTTTCTGACCTAGATACTCTGCCTGGCCATCGTCCCATTGCGTCTAATGATATTGACGAAGATACCTCCATATTGATGGGCTATTTGGACTAATAGAATTTATACGGTGTAGGGGCGTTCCATGGAACGCCCCTATATTATTGATTATTTGGGTTGAGGGATGACTTATTGGGTCATCCCTCTTTGTGTTTGGTGGGATTACGTTAGTCCAGATTATGGCCGGTCAGCTCAACGAAAATATCTTCTAAGTTGGAGGGACGGGTCATCATGCCGGTCTTATCAGGCTGCTGGTCCAAATAGTGATTGGCGTCTTGGAGGGTGGGGAAAAAGGTATAGTTCCAACGGTCGTCAGTTTGTTTGATGACGATACCTTCGCCGTGGTTGGAGCGCAGCTCCGCCAACGTGCCCATTTCAATCAGCTGCCCCTGGTCCATAATGCCGATGCGATCGCACAGGTACTCAACCTCTTCCATATAATGCGTGGTTAGTAGCATCGTCACCCCCTGCTGCTTGTTCAGGTCGAGGATAATTTCCCATAGACGGCGACGGGTTTGTGGATCTAGGCCCACTGTAGGTTCATCTAGGAAGAGAATCTTGGGCTTATGTAATAGGGCACGGGCAATTTGTAATCGTCGTTTCATGCCGCCTGATAGGGTTTTTACCTTATCATTACGGCGTTCAGATAGTTCCACATAGGCCAGCCATTGATCAATATCGCGCTGCCGTCGTGGGTTGGGTAAATGATGCATTCTGCCGTGGAATTCCATATTTTCCCAGACAGACAGATCCCCATCAACGCTAGTTTGCTGTAGTACCACGCCAATTTGACGACGCACCTCGGCTTTCTGCCGTTGCACATCATAGCCAGAGACAACAATGTCTCCCTGGGTGGCCCGGGTCAGGGTGGTCACCATGCGAATTGTGGTGGATTTACCTGCACCATTAGGCCCAAGCAGACCAAAGATTTCACCCGGTTGAATCGTCAGTGATAGATCATTGACCACACAGGTGTTGTTATAGACTTTGTGAACGTTACGCAGGCAAACAGCCGCCACCATGGGATGTTTTAGAAGAAATGAAGGTATGGATACAGTTGTAGAACATTGACCCCCATGAGAGCAAAGATCAGCAATCAAGTTTTATTTATCTATCAGGACGATGTGCCCCCCTACAAAAAGAAAGGATCCGTCGTCCGCAATAGCTATTTTTGGGCACTCAAGTCCATTGCTGACCGCGCTGGCTTTAGTCATGACTGGGAGTTTGACGAAACAGTGTGGATTGCCCTGGCCCGTATGCTGATGTCATTTACGGAGTCAGGTTATCTGGGATATCGGGAGACGATCTTGGAGTTTCATCCCGATGATCAAATTCCCCTTGAGCTGAAGGCCGTGGCGACTTGGGCAGAATTTGAGGAGGAAGAATAAGTTTGAGTTGTGAGTTGATGACCTTTATCTTCGGTCTTCCAGCAAAAGCATAGATACTTCAGAACTCAGAATTCAGGCACTTCCGACAAAAAAGGACAAGCCGAAACTTGTCCCATAGTTCTCTGACTGTACAAAAAAAGACTGATACTGGAGATATCATCTTTTAATGACCTGTTTAATCTCAGGTTTACATTAAGCCCAACTGGGATAGGATGCCCTGACCAGTCATTAGCTCAGTAGCTAGACCAATGACAAAACCTAGCATAGCCAAGCGACCATTCCAGTTTTCAGCGAGCTGAGTAAAACCAAACTTTGCGTTCTCTTCAGTCATGATTCCAAGTCCTTCAAGCGAAACGTTAAGGTGGGTTACACCTTGTAACTAAATGTTAAACACTATTTTTTGAATCGGCAATGGGTGTTTGAAAAAAACTTGGATAATGCTTAAGTCAAGGCTTAGAGATGTTTTCTATGAACCATTGATTCGGTTCAATGGTCGGTTATCCGTTGGCGGCCACAATAACGATTATGAGAATCAGGGTTGCGATCTCGATCACTAATGCCACTTTCCAGGTTGCTATAGGACGATCGCCCATCACGTTGCCTGTTTGGGCATTGATCAACACCTGATAGGTTTTCCCCCCATAGCGATAGCTGGCCATCCACACGGGTAGCAAAATGTGTTTAAACGTTTCTTGAGAGTAGTCCGTCGATACTGAATGAATGCGTTGTTCATCGCCACCAATATCAGAGCGGATATCACTGCGGATAGGCTCTGTCATGATCGCCTTAGCGAGCTCAAACCCTTCTTTTACTGGAATTGCATACCGCTGTGCCTTAAAGCCTGCCAGGTACTCAGCGCTGTAGGGCTTGAGTTGAGATACTGCCAGGGTGGGCCATAGTTTCCGCAGTTTTTTGTCGCTAATGGCTTTAGTGGCCGGCACCAACACATCATCAAAAAATCTAGACACACGCCCTGAGGCTGAATACCAGCGGGTGCGTTGAACTTGGCGAGTTTTAGTTTCTGACTCACCGTCAGCGTTGGTCGTCGTATAAGTCTCGGTTTCGTAGTAATGTTCGCCCCGTTCACCCCGATAGCGGCTGTCTGTTTGGGCATCATAGGTCCAAAACGGTAGATAAACGCCGGTTAACGCTTTATTTTGAGCTAGCTCCTTGAGCTTTCCAGGCAAGAAGATGGCCTTCAGGTCTTTCCAATCCCAACGAAACGCTAGCCAGTCTCGTAGGTTTTTTAGGGCCACCTTGCGTCCCACGGTAAAGGGAACCAGACCCGATGGAGCCAGGGTGGGATCAGCCGCATGGCTCTTCTGGGTAACAATGCTGGTGGCACAGAAGGGACATTTCCCCGCCACATCAGGTGGTTCAAAGGTAATGGTGGCTCGGCAGCCCGGACAATTAACTTCCTGGGCTGTGGTTGCTAACTGGGCAATGTGCGTGCGGTTTGTTTCAATGAATGCCGCTAAATCATGTTCCTGTAATGTGGCACTGAGCTTCGTAGCCGTTACCTCTGGCATCGCTTCGGCGCGACCGCAGTAGGGACATTGAAGTTGCCCAAGATTGGGGTCAAAAGCCATGTCTGCCTTGCAGCCAGGGCATTTATATTGGTTAACGGAGGTTGTGGGCTCCATTGGGAAGTGGCGAATAGGGAGTAGGGAATTGGGAAAACGCTTTCGTGAAGTTATCTAGTAAGAAATTTGCTAACAAACTCTCCTCCTGGGAGAGTGCAGGGGTGGGTTCTCAGCCGTTATGGCTAAGTGTCGATCCAAGCTATTCCTTGGAAGCAATGTTCGCTTCATAGAGAGAGTTTTTGCCTGCTAAGAATCTGTAAGGGTCCCAGGAGGGGGCTTTATAGGGTGAGGCTAAGCCCCCGGTGGCGGTGGTGGCACACTGTTCAACAATGTTTGTAACTCAGGTACCGTATTGGCCGCTTGCCAGCCAGCCATGCCCTGTTTCCACACATTGGACTGAGCCGTTAATCCATTGGCCAGTAGCTGGTCTTGGGCATAAGGACCAAAATTTTGACCGTCACGGGTGATATACCAGACGGCGGTTGGCATGGGTGGCGGTGGTGCAGCCGGGGCCGGTGGTGCAGCGGGGGCCGGTGCAGTTGGTGCAGCGGGGGCCGGTGCAGTGGGTGCAGCTGTAGCTCTTGGATTCATGGCATTGGCAATCTGCTGACCCATGGCGATGCCGACACCGAGGTCAAGGCCAGGGCTAGCTCCAGCCGGATTTTTAGCCGATTGCTCGATGGCATTAGCGGCCTGGTATTGGGTATATTGCTGCATGTTGCCCAAAATACCGATGGAGGCGCGCTTATCAAGGGCAGCTTCGACTTCGGGGGGGAGTGAAATATTCTCGATGAGTAACTGGCGTAACTCTAAGCCAAACTGCTCCATATTGGGCTGCATAGCTGCGCGCACTTGTTCGCCCATGGCCTGATAGTTGGCGGCCAGGTCAAATAATGGTGTTTGATCCTGACCTACCCAACTGGCAAAGGCTGACACGATCATGTTGCGTAAATGATCGCTGATTTCGTCAGTTTGGAAGAGGCCATCGGTGCTGATCAGCTGCTCTAGCAATGTGCGAGCATTATTGACCCGCATCGTATAGGTACCATAGGCTCTCAGACGCACTGGCCCCAACTCGGGATCACGGATAGTAATGGGATTAGCCGTACCCCATTTTAGGTTGGTAAAAATCTTGGTATTAAAAAAATAAACCTCAGCTTTAAATGGAGAGTTAAAGCCGTATTTCCAGCCCATCAGTGTCGTTAGGACGGGCATATTCTGGGTTTCTAGGCGGTAGCGGCCCGGCTCATAGATATCGGCGACCTGGCCTTCGCCCACTAGAATCGCAACTTGACCGGGACGGACTATCAGCTGCGCCCCCATTTTGATTTCATTCTGAAACCGTTCAAAGCGATAGGCAATAGTGTCTTGCGATGGATCGAGCCATTCAATAATGTCAATAAACTCGGCCCGAACTTTCTCAAATAAGCCCACTGTGCGCTCTCCGTAGCAAAGATGTATCTGTTCTATAAGAGTTACCCCAGCTTTCCCGTTAGCTTGGGTAATTTTGTTTAACTGTTATAGAAATCAATACACCTTCATTTGTTCCGGTTCCGTAAGTCACCAGAGCAGTGGGTTTTGAGGGCAGTTTGGAGGTCAGGCTATGGGATCTAGAATAAAGTTCACATCTGGATTTCATAGCCTGATTTCTATCTACGTGCTTTAAGCCCCCTTTTGTTCAACGCCGAAACCTACTAAACCCAATGTTTCCAGGGGTTGACCTGCCGGTGGTCGCAGGTAATTGAGAATGCGTCGAATCCGAGTTTGGGGATTGATTAGGGTAATGGAGTCGACTGAAACCACCCGAGTGTAATTGGTGGTCATCAACAGTTCGTTTGTGTTGGTGTCGAACCGAAAGTGGGAGATGATGGGACGGGCTTCTTCATAGGCGCGATCGCGGAGATAGTCGCCCTCTAAAATATGACCAGTTTCCGTGTGGGTGACAAAGAGCAAATTCAGACTTTGAGAAACCTTTTCGCCTTTTTCCGACACCGTATTAAAAGCAAGGCGAAAGCCTGGTAACGCATCTAGATCCTTAACGTCACTGTAGGCATTGTCAGACAGCACTTTAGTCTTAATCTCTGACGTGATTGGCGATACTTGAAAGTCAGTGTGGGAACGCTCTACTTCGTTTTGAGTGAGATAGTGATAAGTACGCTCTGTGGACCAACTACCAACACAGTGGTCAAAAAATGTATGAAAAACTGAGCGAAGCTCCATGGGGTTGCTCTTAAAAGGATTTTATCTTTTCATAATAAATGGCAAAGTCGCATCAATGCTTAGCCTGAGAGAATCCTTATGCTTGGTAGTCTGGATGTCATCTGGATGTCATACGTCATCTGACCAGAAAACTGAGCCATGGGTATGCGACTTGTCTACGTTGTCCGTGCTGACGCCTCTTAGTTAGAGAATTCAGCTACTAATCCCTGCTTATATGTCTCACCCAACCGATATTTGTACCTTGCTCAAGTGGATGGCTGCTGATTTTAGTAACCAGGCCCAAGCAATTGAAAATCCTCCCTTTTTTGCCCATATTCGGGTGTGCATGCGCCCGTTGCCATCGAACTTTTTGTCAGGGAATTGTTTGTATCTTGAGCAAGCATACGACTTCATGTTGGGGCAACCTTACCGGGTGCGAGTGCTGCGTTTTCTACCGCAGGACGATCACATTTTGCTTGAAAATTATTCCTTCAAAGATCAGGAGGCTGTTGTCGGGGCAGGTCGAGATCTGGCGAAATTGGCTACATTAACGGCGGACCATATTGAAAAAATGACGGGTTGTGACATGACTGTACGCTGGACCGGCCATAGCTTTATTGGTAAAGTCGTGCCAGGCAAAAATTGCATAGTCGTCCGCCAGGGCAAGACTAGCTATCTAGATAACGAATTTGAGATTACTGACGATAAGCTCATCAGCTACGATCGAGGTCGCGACCCAGAGACCGATGAGTTACTATGGGGCTCCATTGCCGGACCCTTTGAATTTGAGAAACGCCAGCGATTTGCTGATGAAGTAGTGGTTTAGGAAGAGATCGTCCTACTTCACTGTAGTGGGTTGTTTTGCCAAGATAAATTCCAGAAAAGCGTAGGTTGTAGCCGTATCAAATCGATAGGTTTTGCCTTCATAGTCCACAATGTATTCACCCTCGACTTCACCACAGGCCGTACAGGTAAATGCTTTGGAGGCCAGAGCATCCACGCTGAGATCGCGAATGCGTTTGGTGAGCCATTGGTCTAACTGGCGAAAGACCGGGGATTCTAGGCTAGCTTGACGCTGGGCTGCGTAGTCCATGATAGATGTTCTTTGAGAGGGCACTGTCATTATGACTGGTGAAATCTACCCAGTATCGATTTAATGCATTGCATCGACAAAGTCAGCATGTTGATCACGGGGGATAGGCCAGTCTTCGTTTTCGCCACCGATGTAGACGCGATTGATATTGATATAGTCTTTGCTGAACTGTTTCAATGTGTTTACCAATACATCTAGAGCCAGGGCATCGGTGGTGCCCAGATCAAACCAGCAGCGAGCCCAGGTGCCCTGAAATTGCACATCAGACATATTGTGCATAACCGACATTAGGCTGTTTTCAGCGCCATCGTTGTCGTAGTCTATGTAGCTGATTTCGTGGCCACCATCTTGAACTTGCAAGTTCTCAGCATTAAAGCCACCTAATTTGCCCAGGAAAAACCATGAGTCAAAAATTTCTTCGATATACTGTTGTTCCATGGCGGAGGGAACATTGTCGAGTTCTAGCCAAATCCACAAATTGAAGAAGTCGCACTCGCGAAAGCGAATTTCCATAGCGTAGGTTTTGTTATTCCAGGTATATAGAATAGCAAGCTCTTTGAACCTCTACGTTTTTCCTAAATCCCTGCAAGGGGAAAACTTGGCTATAGTGTGAGATGGCCTTTCTTGTTGCCCTAATGCTCACCCTTGATAATGTTTCCTACCACCCAGCGGCTAGTGTAGCGCCTATTTTGAAGCATATTTCATTTACTCTAGAACCCCAAAAAATGGGGCTGATTGTGGGGCCAAGTGGTTCGGGAAAGAGCACGTTATTGGAAATTTTAGCGGGATTGGTGTCTCCGTCTAAGGGCACGCTACATTGGCGCAATCAGGAACTTCAGCCGGAAACACTGCAACAATTGGCCGGTTTAGTATTTCAGTTTCCAGAGCGTCATTTTTGTGGTCACACCATCCTGGAAGAGTTGCGCATTGGTCATCCTGAACTTGGGTCTGAACCCGTTGCCAAGGCCCTGGATTCAGTCGGTCTTGGTGAAATTGGGTTGCAGACTGCGCCCCATGCCCTCAGCGGTGGTCAGCAGCGTCGTTTGGCTTTAGCTGTACAGCTGATTCGACAGCCCTATTTGCTGTTGCTGGATGAACCAACGGCTGGGCTGGACTGGTCGATGAAACAGCAACTCATCGGTCTCTTGGCAGAGCTCAAAAAAAACTGGAGTTTGCTGGTGGTGTCCCACGATGCTAGTGATTTGGCCCATTTGGCAGATTACTGCTGGTCATTGCACAATGGAGAGCTGGTTAATCAGCCATTAGAGGCGGCTCCAGTCGCGTGAGTCGTTGGGTTGGGTAAACCCAATAAATCAGGGGAATCAGGGGAATCAGGGGAATCAGGGGAATCAGGGGAATCTAGGAATGACGGAAACCATAGCCACATTACCCAGCAACGATAAGATATGGCAGGAAACATTGCAGTGGCAGCCCTCTGAGGCACAGCAGGCCTTGTTTGATCAGTTATATCGAGGCGTTGTTGAGGGTAATCGTCAGGTGAACCTGACGCGAATTACTGAGCCGGACGAGTTTTGGGAAAAACACTTGTGGGATTCCCTCAGCGGTTTGGCCCCTTGGTATGAGCCTGAAAAGCCGGACTGGTTACCGACCGTAAAGCGGATAATTGACATTGGCACGGGGGGAGGCTTTCCTGGAGTGCCGGTTGCGATCGCACGCCCCCGATGGCAAGTCACCCTCCTAGACTCCACCCGTAAAAAAATTGCCTTCCTGCAAACTCTGTGTGAGCAACTGGGGTTAACTAATACAGCCTTTTTGACCGAGCGAGCAGAAACGGTGGGACGGGATCCGCATCATCGTGCCCAGTACGATTTGGCACTGGTGCGAGCAGTCGGTCCAGCCTCTACCTGTGCAGAATATGCGTTGCCGCTGCTCAAAAAAAGTGGGTTTGCCGTCCTATTTCGTGGTCAGTGGACTGCCGAAGAAGAGGAACTATTCATGGGAGCTTTGGACACCCTTGGTGGTGAGCTAGTAGCCATTTGTCCATGGGAAACACCGCTTACCCAAGGGCTGAGGCATTGCCTGTATATAAAAAAAGTTGAAAAGACCGATAAAGATTTTCCAAGACAGGTAGGAACGCCCGCAAAACAGCCGCTATAGGCCTTCAATCTGTCCACCCTATAGCGCGCTCTCCAGTATGACTAGGTAAAGACAGACTCAGGGCAACATGCCCACTGCCTATCTACTTGCCAATTGCTTTGACCACAAGAATGCCGCCAAAGTACAAAAATAGAACAGCTCCGGCTAATAGGCTTTGAGTAATGGGATCAGTTGAGGGGGTCAGAACCGCCCCAAGTATTACGGCCCCCAACAAAACAGCACGCCAACCCTTGAGCATAGTTTCGGAATTGACAATTCCTAAGACTCCCAACATGAATTGGATTACGGGTATCTGGAAAGCTAAGCCAGTACTAAAGAGCAACAGCAGCACAAACTCAAAGTAACGGTCGATGGACCACAGCTGTTCAACAACGCCCTCGCCGTAGTTAATAAAGAAGTTTAGAGCGGCAGGAATTAGAGCAATGTAGGCAAAAAAGATGCCGACGACAAAAAGAACACTAGAGCCTAGAACGATAGGACCTACCAGCCGCCGTTCTCGCCGGGTCAGTCCAGGTAGGACAAATAGGGCAATTTGATAAAGGATAAAGGGACTAGCAACTAAAATGCCGCTGTAGCCAGCTACCTTAATGGAGACAAAGAAGTACTCACCGGGGGAAAGCTGTAGAAATTTAGCTCCCTGGGCGGGAATCTCTAGAAGTTCGACAATGCGGTTAACAACACAAAAACAGCCGATAACACCGATCAAAACACTGATCAACGAATAAAAAATGCGCATCCGCAGCTCTTCGAGGTGGTCGAAGAGGGACATTTCTACCTCGTCAGGCATTTCGTCGAGGTGGTCAATCTGCTCAGTGGGCTCTACCGTCTCTAGGTTGGACGTCATGGGCTACAGTGCCAGTACTTTATGTAGATTGTTTCCTATTGTATCGCTGTGCTTGTACTGCGTCTGTGGGAATCCCTCGTGGAAGCTAACCGACAGAGGGTTGCTGCGTTATTCTGCTGCGACCTCAAAGGTTAGGAACTCTGCGCCACCCGGATTCCCAGCGGGTTTGGGCTCGCTACCGTTGGCAGAGATGAGGGCTGCACCAGCATTGCCGACATTCATCGTAATGGATGTTTGGCCTTCCCACGTTTCGGTAGTGCCAGGATCCATCAGTCCTTCAAAAGCAAGTTCGCCATCAACCACAATGCTCATCCAAGAAGGGCCTGCTTCAGTGATTTCTACCTGGAGATTAACTGGAGCATCACTCGTTGCAGGTTCGGGATCTGGCTCGGAGTCTGGCACAGCTTCAATTTCGGGAGCGGTCTGGGCGACGATTTCTGGCTCAGTGGTGGTTGTGTCAGCTGTTTCTGGCTGTTGGTTAGAACCACCGCCAATGATTCTGGGGCCAATGAGTGCGATCGCACCCACTAGCACCGCCGCACCGATCCCCAAGGGCAACCAGTTAACGCCAGAAGAAGTCGTATCGTTTACCAGACTGGACGCTATGGGCTCAGCAGGCTCAACCGGCATAGCGCCCACTGATGAAAGCTCTTCTGGTGCAGGGGTAGATGGTGGAGGGGCTGCTTTCGGTAGAGATGGAGCTGTCTCTTCTGGCGTTGGAGTAAATGGAGAACTTTGCAGCGGTTTAGAGTCTTGAGCTTGAGTCGCAATTCCATCGCCTAGGGTATCGTTCTTGAGCCCCAATGATGCTAGCTCGCTGTCATCCATGGGTCTGGGATCTAAGGGGCCGGGATCTAAGGGGCCGGGATCTAAGGGGAAATCCTTAGAGGGACTGGTGACAGGCTTAGCAGGGGCAATTTCCTCGGCAGTGGCTTGTGCAGACGTCGCTTTTTCTGGCACCCCAACACTTCCCATCACAGGAGTGGGCTCACTCTTAAGCGGTAGAGCGCCTATCTCTGGGCTAGGCTCTTTGGCTGCTGCTGGAATTGGTGGCTTTTGGTCGATGTTCTGATAAGACATATCGACCTGGGCTGCTGGCCGAGGAACGGGCCGAGGGGTATTAGGGATGGAGTGAACTGGAAACTGCTTAGAAAAATTAGCTCCGTCTAACCCTAAGGCATCTGCATAACGACGGATAAAGCCTTGAACAAAAATTGGCTGAGGTAAATCGGAGGTATCACCGGTTTCTACGGCTTTGAGCAATTGAGCACGGATGTAAGTCTGTAGGGAGATATCTTCCAAGGATTTTCCCTGCTCCTGGCGCTTTTCTTGCAGGTAAGCGCCAAGTTGGCTCAGTTGCTGCTTTTGAACGGTGCTATAGCTAGTCACGTTACTCTGCTAATTGTGATGAACGATGAGAGCCGATGCCTCACATGAAGTGGACTATCCTAGGCCACAAGAGCCAGGCAGATTAACTGCACTAGCTAGGGTGCATTGTATCGGTGCAAGTACGAATGGGCTATAAAAATTGCGCATTTACACTAATGCATGATCCCAAGAGTTGGTTATCTAGGTGTCTGTCCCTATTTATCTGACCTATTGTATGGTCAACTGTTCGAATCGCATAGGGTTGTCAATACGAATGTAGTCTGGATGAATGGGATCTGGACAAATGTGGTCTGGATTACGGCGTAGCCTGTTGAGCAGTGTGCTGCGTCATTTGACGACTAATAGCCGGATTATACAGTCTTAAATAGTTCCAGTAGCCGCCAAACACAGCTTCCACGTAGCCTTTGGTTTCAGGAAATGGAATGTTGTCCACAAAGACATCGGGGTCGCCATATCCTCTGGCAATCCAGTCAGCCACAGCGCCAGGGCCAGCGTTATAGCTAGCTACAGCAAACATTGAATTATCGCTATATTCCCGATGGGTGTAGTCCAGGTACCAGGTGCCTAGTTTGATGTTTTCACTAGGGGTTTTGAGTTTGGTATCCAGGTCGCTGTTATTTTCGCCGATTTGACTCACAATCCAATCAGCGGTGCTGGGGAGCACCTGCATCAGGCCAATGGCCCCGGCGACGGATTCGATGTTGGTCTCAAATCTAGATTCTTGGCGCATCAGGGCGGTGACTAGCAACGGGTTCAGCTGACGCTGCTGAGACCAGGCTTGAATCAGGTCGGAAAATGGAAAGGGGTAAACCGTTTGCCAGTAGTTGGATGTGCTCCTGAGCTGCTGATACTCGGTCTGTTCATCGGCCTGATTACGCCAGGCCAGACTGGTTAGCATAAAGATACCGTCGAGGTTGTCGCCCACACCCACCCGCATAACGCCGTCGGTGAACTGTTCTGCCACCGTTGGGTTCTGGACGTTTTCAAATTCAGTTTGCCAGAGGCTCCAGGCTGCGGCATCTTGCCCCAGGCGGTATAGCAGTTGCAATGTTTCTGAGCCGGCAGGCAAGGGCTCTCGTTGTTGGGGCAGGCTGACTTCGGGGTTTAACGAACGGACGCTGTTAAAATCCCCCACATCCCAACCCAGCATGACGGCTGAGCGCCAGGCAAAATAGGATTCTGGATATTGGGCTAGGGTGCGTTCATAGGCCTGTTGAGCCTGGTTATCCTGGCCTAATTTTTGAGCCCATTTCCCAGACCAGAAGCTGGCTTCTGCGGCGAGTTCACTTTGGGGGTTAGCCGTAATCAACTCTTCCGCCAGCTGACGGGCCGTGGCTGAGTCATTGGCTTTGGCGGCCTTATGGGCACGGCTGAGGCGTAATTCGGCAGCAGTTTCTGAGTCGCTGTACTGGCTGAGCACTGATGTGCGGGCGTCTTTGGCAGACGTAGGGCTATTCAGCTGGTCTAGAATGTTGGCTTTTTTGAGTAGTGCTTCGCCGGCTCGATCTGGGAAGGCTTTCATGGCCTGATCCAGAGGGGTAAGGGCCGCTTTATCGGGCAGAGAGTCTGCGAGCTTGATGAGTCCAAGACCAGTTTCAGGGGCATTGGGGAAGGTTTTGGCAAGCTTTTGATAGTTGGCGATCGCAACCACCCGTTTCTGAGCAATCTGAGCCCCCCGAGCTGCCCGATATAAGCTTGTAGGCGATGCAGGCGCTTTAGCATAGGCTTCAGAAGCCTTGGCATATTGCAGATTTTCCCAATAGCCAAACCCTACGGTTTGCCATTGTTCAGGTGTTAGTTCCTGGCCATATTCCTGCGTGAGTCGGTCAAGACTGGCCTCATACTCCTCACGGTAGAGACCATGGGCTGCCACCAGCAGTAGCAAATCCTTGGACGTACCAGTTTTCAGCTTCTTTAGCGCTACCTCGACGGCTCGTGGGTGACTGGGGTGCTTTTCTAGCAATGCTTCCCACTGACTGGGATCCTGTTTACCCAGCTCATAGCGAGCCTCAGCCGTAGCACTGTGGGTGTCATAGTTATCCAAAAGCTCATTCCAGCTAGTGGGCGACTCCCCTGTCAATAGCTGCGCCTGTCCTCGTTTTAGCAGCACGTAGGGAGTCAGGGCAGACTGCTTATTTTTTTCCAGTTCTCCCAGGGTAGATAGTACTTCAGCCGCCTGCCCTTGATTCAATAAATCCGTTGCCAGCAGATAGGTAGCCAGATAGGCATCACCATCTATCCTAGAGTCAATCACCTGCTGCAACATATCACGGCGCGTTTCCGCTGGCTGCAATGCCAGTTGAAACGTTTTGGCTGAGGCGGCCTGTTGCAGCTGGGCAGAGTCTGTCGCTTGCTCAGTAGGCAACAATCGTTTCGTCGCCTGCCCAAAAAATACAATTAGGGCTAAACTTGCTAGACTAACTCCCCCCAACAGAAACAGGGGTAATCGCTCTTTTCCAAAATCTATGAGACGTTTTCCCATGGTGGATCAGCTCAATCAAAGGTACAGAAGACAGTCTAGAGAGTTCTTCGTAGCCAGGAATGGGAGTTTCTGGTAGAAGATACCCAAGGTTTTAAGGGGATACGGTTTAGAAAGTGCAAGGATGCGCTACCGTGCTCTCAAAGTGAACGAATATCGCCCCAAAATGTTCTATCTAAAAAACTATGAACATGATAGAGAGCCATATATGATATTCAGTCAATAAACACGCCGAAATCATTAGATACTAAGACGGGAATTAGCACTGAGATGGGAATGAAGTTTGTAGCATCAGATAAGTCTTGTTTAACGTGGTCAGGCGATTGCCTTGTTGTCGGTTTATCTGAAGAATCATTGCCCCTGACAGGGCTGCTATCTGAGTTAAATGAGAGAGTATCTGGGCTGCTTCAAGAGCTCATCGACGAAA
This sequence comes from Leptolyngbya sp. PCC 7375, assembly GCF_000316115.1. GTDB lineage: Bacteria > Cyanobacteriota > Cyanobacteriia > Phormidesmidales > Phormidesmidaceae > Leptothoe. Next base: position 2,718,684 of record NZ_JH993797.1, on the reverse strand, counting down.
CAGACTTTAAAGCAAAGGCCGGTAGTTCTGCTGTGATCCGAGTCGGTAATGACGTGCGTAAATTGGCCATTGTTGGTTTAGGTGCGTCTGAAGATCTAAAGCTAGAAAGTCTACGTCGTGCTGCCGCTGCTGCTGCCAAGTTAGCTAAGCGTGAAAAGTGTGCATCCCTTGGTATTAGTTTCCCCATTTGGAACAACAGTCCGGAGCGAACGACCCAGACGATTGCTGAAGGTGTGACGTTGGCAATGCATGAGGATAAGCGGTTTAAGTCGGATACCGACGCTCCAAAGGTAGTGCTGAGCGATATATCATTGCTAGATTTGGTAGGTTACGAAGCTGCTTTGGAGACAGCTGCCCATGTGTGTGACGGTGTGATCCTTGCCCGTGAGCTAGTGGCTGCTCCTCCTAATGTAGTGACCCCGACTAGTATGGCCGAGACTGCTGCTGACATTGCTAAAGAGCATGGTCTGACGCTCAAGGTGTTAGAGCAGGCTGAGTGTGAAGAGCTGGGTATGGGCGCTTACTTGGGTGTAGCCATGGCGTCGGAGATGCCGCCCAAGTTTATTCACTTAACCTATACTCCCGAAGGCACACCCAAGCGAAAATTAGCACTGATCGGCAAGGGGCTGACCTTTGACTCCGGTGGTCTAAATATTAAGGCCGGTGCAGGCAGCATGATCGAGTTGATGAAAATGGATATGGGTGGTGCTGCCGCAGTATTAGGTGCTGCTAAAGCCATTGCCCAAATCAAACCTGATGTAGAAGTGCACTTTATTAGCGCCGCTACTGAGAATATGATCAGCGGTCATGCAATGCATCCAGGCGATATTTTGACGGCGTCTAATGGCAAAACCATTGAGGTGAATAACACGGATGCTGAGGGTCGTCTGACCCTGGCTGATGCCCTGGTCTATGCCGATAAGCTAGGTGTGGATGCCATGGTCGACCTGGCCACTTTGACTGGTGCTTGCATTGTGGCCCTGGGTAATGACCTGGCCGGTTTATTCAGTCCTGATGATGAACTCGCTGGAGCATTGGCTAACGCTTCTGAGGAAGCGGGTGAAAAACTCTGGCGCATGCCCATGGAAGAAAAATATTTTGATGGGCTTAAGTCAATTGTGGCGGATATGAAAAATACTGGCCCTCGCCCCGGTGGTTCTATTACCGCAGCTCTGTTCCTTAAGCAGTTTGTCAAGGATACGGCATGGGCTCATTTGGATATTGCTGGCCCTGTATGGAGTGAGAAAGATAATGCGTACAATAACCCTGGTGCAACAGGGTACGGTGTACGCACATTGGTTCAATGGATTTTGGAAAGCAATTAGTAGAAGTCTGTAACAGGCGTTATCCATAACGCCTGTTACCAAAACATCATTAGCTTGCTGCTTGGACGCTCACGGGTTTGTTGTAGTTTTCTGCTTTGGCAGGTGGGCAATGTTGGGGCATTTGTCCAACCTGGTTAACTACGGCTGCGTGGGGGAGCAGCTCATCTTCGCTTTCACTGACCACCATTTCTTGGCGACAGCTGGGGCAGTACCAAAACATTCTGCTTTGGCTGATATGGCGCAACAGTGTGTCTTGGCAAAGACTGCAAAAGGCTCCATTGTTTGATGGAGGATTATTAAAAGAGTTTTTCATATGTCGTCGCATCGTCTCGATACGTCACTGACTATCACTACGATGCCCAGCCTTCTAAAAAATTGCTGTAACTTTGCATATATTTGTACAAAATTTAAAGAGTTTGCATTTCATAACATTTTGCTCTGATGTGCGCATTATGCGTTTAGATATGTGATTTTGAGTGGTTTTGACAGGGCAATTAGAGTGGGTTGCCCGGGGCTGTGTCATGGTTTGCGAGATTAGCAATGCCGCTCGACTGCGGTTGTCCTTAGCTGAAAACGTTGTATGTGGCAATGGCAGTGATTTGTATCACATGTTTGTGAATGGGATATTAATTGAATTTGGGTGTGAGGGTGATAATGGGGGTGCGATCGCATGCGCCTAGCGATATTGTTGTAGGGATGGTGGTCAATGGTGAGGTCAAAGCCTCTCCTTACAACATTTTGAACCGGCACGAGATTGTTAATGAGCAGATTGGTGGGGTAAATGTAGCGGTAAGTTACTGTCCGCTATGCAACACCATTGTTGTATTTTACCAAGGTAATACTACGTTTAGTGTTTCAGGTAAGTTGTATCAGAGTTGTTTGGCAATGTATGACTGGGCAACAGAATCAGGAGCAGCTAGAGTTGCATCCGAAGGTGCTTTTTTCTCTAGATTCCTTGTTTATCTCTCCTTCGCGCTTCGCGCGATCAATTTTCTCTTATATCCTGGCCATGTTTTTGCAGTCTATAGCTTCTGCTGGCCCAGGATGGGCATAAGGTAACATCCCTAAAGGGTATTCCGTTTGCTTCTAGAAAATCTCATCTAAACCCACTGAGATCGTTTTGTACTCTGCCTCAGTCAAGCTACCTAAATATTTGGTGATCCGTCGCATATCCACTGCTCGAATTTGATCCAACAACACCACAGAATCTTTTTTTAGATTTCCTGTGCCAGCTGGTAATACTGGGTAAACCTTTGGATTGATTTTTGTCCAGTCACCTATTTGTGTGGTCATCGGAGCCATAATTGCCAGTAAAAATCGCGTTTCTCCTGGTGGTATACCAACAATTAATGCAGGTCTCATACCCTGCTGCTCATGCATAGAGGGATATTGTTCCGGCAAGGTGACCAAAACAATATCGCCTTTGCGTAACTTACGACTCATCAATCCCCATAATTACTACACCTTGCCCTGCTACATGCTGTATAGGTAGACCTTTGGGAATACCTTCTGAACCCCATTCATAAGCAGGTAGAGGCTCAGTAAGGTCTGCATCCAGCCAAGTTTGAGTATTCGTATCTATTGGAGCAACTCCATCAGAAGTGCTTGAACCCTCAAACTCTTGGCGCAACAATTCAAAAATGGCTCGTTTGCTAACTGCGGGCAGCTGTTGAATGAGGGTCAAAACTTGCTCAGCTGTAACTTCTAATAGGGCCATAGACCTTAAACCCATATCTGCTATGTCTATCATAGCTAGGTGAGGGTTTAAGGAAGGTGTTTCATACAATCCATTCCTTAGCCCGCTCAATTGCCCGCTCCCAAGTTGCAAAATTCTCTTGGGCTGCTGCCTGGCCAACTCCAGGTTCAAAGGTTTTATCAATTTTGCGGCTATTGACTAAGGTCGTGTAGTCATCCCAGAAACCCACTGCCAGACCTGCGGCAAACGCAGATCCCTGAGCCGTTGCATCTAACACCGCCGGACGCTCCACCGGAATACCCAATACATCCGCCTGATACTGCATCAAAAAGTCATTGTTGCAGGCACCGCCATCTACTTTGAGTGTGGTGATGGCGGTGCCACTATCATCATTAATGGCGGTTACTACCTCACGGGCCTGGTTGGCAATCGCTTCCAGCACTGACCGCACCATATGAGCCTTGGTCGCCCCTCGGGTAATGCCCAAAAACGCACCGCGAGCACCCATATCCCAATGGGGTGCACCCAAACCACTAAGGGCAGGTACAAAATAAACGCCACCGTTATCGTTTACCGAAGTAGCTAGCGGCTCACTGTCTGCGGCGCTATCGATAATTTGTAGGCCGTCCCGCAACCACTGAATGCAGGCCCCAGCGGTAAACATGCTGCCCTCTAGACCATAGCCCAGATCATAGCTGCCGTCTGTCTTAGTGGTGGTCCAGCCGATGGTGGAGAGCAACTGGTTCTTGGACCGGACAATTTCTTGGCCAGTGTGAGCAACCAGAAAAGCTCCAGTGCCATAGGTGCATTTTAGTAAGCCGGGGCGATCGCAACCGTGGGCAAACAACGCCGCTTGCTGATCGCCCAAAAGTGCCGCAATCGGAATTTCCACACCCAGCAAACTGGGGTCAGTGTAGCCAAAAATTCCCTGGCTGGGTTTAATGTCTGCCAGTAGCGATCGTGGCACTCCAAAAATATCCAACAGTTTGTCATCCCACTGCTGCTGTGCCAGATTCATCAGCAACGTACGACTGGCATTGCTATGGTCCGTCGCATGCACCTTGCCATCTGTTAGATTCCATAGCGCCCAGGTATCGATCGTGCCCGCTAGAACATTGTCTAGATTATCCGGCTGAACTTTATCCAGTAGCCACCGCAGCTTGGTACCCGAAAAATAGGCATCCAAAAATAGACCGCTGCGCTCATAAATCTCTGCCTTGTGGTCTGCCAGGGTGGCGCACATATCTGCTGTGCGTCGATCCTGCCACACAATGGCCTTATGTAAGGGTTTACCCGTTGTCTTATTCCACAGCAAACAGGTCTCTCGCTGCACCGTTAGACCGATGGCCGCAATCTCACTGACATCAATATTTGCTTCGCCAATGGCCGTCTTTATGGCCCACTGCACCTGCTCCCAAATTTCTATGGCATCATGTTCCACCCAGCCTGGCTGTGGATAATACTGAGTCAGTTCCTTATAGGCCTGACCCACAATGTCGCCCGCTTTGTTAAACAAGATGGCGCGGTTGCCAGTGGTGCCCAGATCCAGGGCCATGACGTACTGTTTTGCCATTGACGATTCCTCTTGGAAATAGGGGGTGAATAATTAATGGGTATATCTGTAGGGTGGGCGTGGCCCACCTGCTGGTCGATTACATCAGGTTCTCAAACAGTCCAATCAAATTGCCTTCAGGGTCCCGACAGTAGGCAATCTTGAGATTGAAATCACTGTTTTGCGTAGGTGGTTCATCAAAGTGAACGCCACCCTGCCGCAGCTGAGAATAGGTGCCATCCAAATCTGTGATGGTAAAAATTAGAACGGTTTTATCTTGGCTATCGACAGAAGTAGGCTTATCGCTAGTGTGGATAATGGACGCCATTTCCTCTTGATGAAACAGGGAAATGGTTTGACCTGCGGCCTCAAATTCAGCGTAGCTTGGGGTTTCTACGATCACCTTCAGGCCCAGTAAATCCCGATAAAACCTGCAACAGTTGGTAATATCTGACACCAGTAAGCGTGTAGACGCGGCTTTGACATCCATGGAAAACCGATCTAATTAAAGAACTCCACCTATTGTGTCGCGAGTTTTTTTTTGTGGAAAAAAACGAGGCAAGTCTTAGGGGAAATTAATAAAAGTTGGGGTTCGGCTACGCTCACCCCACAGCTGACCTATGGGGTGAGCGTAGCCGAACCCCAAAAAAAAGAGGGTGCGTTGCCGCACTCCCCTTCAACGAAGTTTTTGAGTATTGATTTCTTTTAGCGCTCTTTCAGGTCCGAACGGACTTGACGTGTTTCGAGCAAGCTAATGAGCTGCTGTGAAACGATTTAGAGGCAATGGTGTCAATGCCTGGTCCCTATGGGCGACCTAATAATTGTCTTGATCCAAGAGTTTAGACAACTGTCCGCGAATAGCATCCAGCTTCTTATCAACTTTCGGAACAGTAAGCAGTCTTACTTCCACTTCAGCAATGTTGTCAATGCGAGTGGTTTTTTCCCACAGCTTGCGTTCAACCTCAGACTCAGACTCGTAACGGAATGTAATGGTTGTGTCGGTCACCTCTAAAATTTCCACATTCTTGAACCAGCCATTGCTACTTTTGACATAAAGCCAAACACTGCTTTGGCCGACGAGTTCTTTGAGTTTTTTTTCCATATGGCAATTCCCCAGACACTGCACAGGTCTACGAAGAGATAATGCTGTCTTTTCTTAAGGTTGATTTTATATATCGTAGCACTTTGAAAAGTTATATGTAGACAAAAAATAAATGTTCTATGATCTCTAAAATCCTTCTGGCGTAATTAATAGAGTGAGTTTCATTAATTGTTGTCAGGGAAAAACTACTGCTCCAGTACAGGCTGGGCATTACACAATTGTCTTTCAAGACTGATTGATTTCTTAAAGGTTAGGGTGTTGATTTTTTCTGTTCAAAAAGAACACCCTGGCTATCCTTCAGGGGGAAGTGGCTCAAGTTCTTGAGATCGGTGTCGAGATTGAGATCGGGGGTTGCGATCGCAACCTGCCAATCCTCCATGTTTATGCCTAACCAATCCTCCAGTTTGATAGTCAGCGGCTTTCCCCCCATATGGGCCACCATCATAATTGGAGATGCCTCGGGTTCATCGGGATTGCATCTGAGGCCATAAAAAACCGTACGCTGGTCGTCGCTAATGCGATTAAACCGGTCATGGCCAGTTAAATTGTCTTGCAACCAGGGATAGCGGCGGCGATACTGTCTCAGGGTGAGGTGGAATTTGGCAATGCCTTTATCGATCTGCCCATAGGAACGGGAGACATTGCACAAATCATGGCCATCTTCCATAAAGGCCATGGCAAACTTTTTCAGTTTTGGGACATCTAAATTTTCTAAAAACTCTGCTAGAGAAGACTCGTTGAGCTCGGCCAAAGCAGGGAGTTCACAGCTTTCGGTACTGGGTCCCAGGCACTTACTGCAAATGGCAGCTACCTCTTGTAGGTTATAGTCCGTCGATACCATGGCTTCTTGTAGTGTGCGTGAAAAGTCCTGCAATTGCTGGAAATCACGAAATCCCATTTGCTTGAGCTGGGGATACACTTCTGGCAAATCGTACATATCGGGTTCGATTTGCCAGTCTAGAAAGCTGATTTCTTCTGAAACGACCTTGGCCCCATATCGGTCATCGGTGTTTCTGAAAAACCCCCAGGGCGCACCTACGTTGGCATTGATAAAGTCCATGGGTAAGCCGGGACTAAAACCACATACCCATAGTTGGGTGGCTGGGTTGTTATAGGCCTTGTGCAGAACATTCGGTAGAGTTTTGCCCAGATTCCAGTTGATCGGCTGGTCCGTTTTTACCTGGGTGCCACGCCGCACCGTGTCATGGTTGCCACAGCCTGTAATCCAACGGTTCCCTTGGAAAATAACTTCCCCCACCCGTCGCCATTTGCGGTCCCAAAATCCCTGTAGGGATGGGGTATTGTGGGCAAAAATCAGTGGTCCCCACTGAAATGATTCAGGTTTTTGCTCAATTAGCTCCCGGTATCGGGAAATTTCTTCCCAGCCTTCCTGGGGCCAGGGGCGGCCATCCTCAAAAATAGTGAACATCAACCGTCGATAGCCGTTGATGTCCTGCACGACATCGCTCATGGCCAACAGATAAGCATCATCCTGCTCGACTCGATCCGTGAGCGGGTTAAAGAAGCGAAAATCCTGGCCGCCGTCTACGCGGATGCCGTCAGCCCCTGTATTGATTTTGCGTCGCTGCATCTCTAGCAAGATAGCCCTTACCTGGGGTAGCTGGTGGTTAAGATCTTGCCCATACATGTTGGGTCCCTTAAAGAACTGATGGGTCATTACCTCTAGGGCTTGGTTGTCGGCATGGCCATAGACCAAGTCGTAGATCAGCTGAATTGGGCCTGTAGAAAAGTTGTGGAGCGTGGCAATAAAGTCGATAACCTCATCAGGCCTCAGGCTACCTAAAACCGAGGGATTAGTAGTGCCTGAGCCCAGCATGGGGACATCGTAGCCCCAATTTTGGGTGTCGGGCTTGCGTAAAACGGCCTGGGACACCCTGGGGGAAAGGTCAGGGACAGAATTTTCTGCAAACGATGGATGGGGAGCTTCGTTTTTGTCTGGCAGAATTGCAAAAAACTCATAGTCTCCATGGGAGTCTTCGCGACGATACTCAATGGTGGGTACTACAGGCAGTAGCTGAATAGCATCGTAGCCTGCATAAACGGCTTCTTCAGCGGTCAGCTCTTCCCCCATGGCGAGCTTGTTGGAGATCTGCTGGTAAATTTCCGTCAGCCCCTCAAACGTGCCTTGGGGCGATGCAGTTTTAACGTGAATCTGCAAAATATTGGTGGGCGCACCGATGCGGGGAATATCCGTGTCGCTATAGCTGCTACCAGTACGGCGAAAATAGCTACGGTCTGCCCGCTGCCGCTGTATTAAGCGCATGTCATACAGCTCTGCAGGGGCAAAAATCCCGTAGGGCAGAGAATAGGCTAGTGGATCGCGGATGATGTGTACCCTGCCATCTTGATCGGTATAGCGTAACCAGTAAAAACAGCCAGCGCGATCGCGACGTCCTGACCGCATGCCTTCGATTACGCCCCAAACAAATTCGCCCTGTTTGACTAGGGGGATTTGAACTCGATTAAACGTAACGGTTTGTTCTGTTGCTCGAAAGTTAATATTCTCTGTCGGTGTATAAATCTCCAGTACAATTCGGTCTTCTGACTGGATAATGTCCCCCGTTAGATCGGGGGTCCAAAAACCAACTTCAGTCAACCGATCAGCACGATAATGTGCGCCCAGACGTCGAGCAATTTTCTGAGCCTTTTCAAAAAATGTGGCTTCTGAACGTTGGATGCTTTCGGCCCACATCAGTAGGCTTTGGGTTTCATCTTCAACTAGTTGAATTTGTTTGGGGGCAGTTGCAATCACCGTATGTCTCGTTATTGAGGGGAGCGCAGTTTACTCGGATGTGGTTTAGCGGCGCTACATTAGCTCAGAATGTTGAAAACGCCCATAGTTCCCATCGATCAAAAGTAAGACGAAAATGTGTCCATGATTTACATCTCTAAACTGAGTGTAAGATCGATATCGAGTGAAAACATATTTATGGTTGACGTTGTTAAATTCGTTCCCGAAATGTTTTCCCTTACTCAATGAAGGGCTGAAAGGAGAATACCCGTTAAATTGCTAAATCAGGCTTAATACGGTAATGTAACTCTCTGTAAACCCTGATGTGTTGGTAAAAATCGTCGGCGGATTTTAAGTACTATTTCATGCAATTTTTTGGGGCTCAGCAGAGGCAGCTTGGTAAGTGAGCTGTCATTGCTGAGCTTTATTATGTTCGAGTTTCAAGCTTAATTGACCGCTGCTAATAAACTTGCAGGAGAAAATAACATGAAGTCTTCCTTGGTCATCCTATACCACCGTGAACCCTATGATGAGGTGAAGGAAAATGGCAAGATTTATTATCGAGAAAAAAAGAGTCCTAACGGTATTGTTCCTACCCTAAAGAGCTTTTTTGCTAATGCCGATCAGAGCACTTGGGTAGCGTGGAAACAAATTACTGAGGCTGAGCAAGAAGGATTTGTTGATCGAGTCACCATGGAGGGGGGAAGTGATAGCTGTGTGGTGCGGCGGATCCCTCTCAATGCTGACCAGGTACGTAACTTTTATCACATCACCTCAAAAGAAGCCTTTTGGCCTATTTTGCACTCGTTCCCTGAGCACTTTACCTATGACAGCTCTGACTGGGAAAACTTCCAGAACATTAATCGGTTATTTGCCGAAGCGGCTTGCGAAGATGCAGCAGACGATGCGCTGATTTGGATTCACGATTACAACCTCTGGCTCACGCCCTATTACATCCGTCAGAAGATGCCCCATGTGAAGATTGCATTCTTCCATCACACGCCTTTCCCGGCAGCGGATGTGTTTAATATTCTCCACTGGCGAGATGCCATTATTGACAGCCTACTGTGCTGTGATTTGTGCGGTTTCCATATCCCTCGCTATGTGCAGAACTTTGTGTCGGCTGCCCGCAGCTGTCGTGATGTAGAAGTTGTAGAGCGCATCCCCGTGCCAGAAGCATTTACCAAGACAGGGACTGCCCTAGCTGAGCCTGAAATGGTCACTAAGCTGCGCTACAACGGTCGCATTGTCACCATTGATGCATTCCCTGTGGGGACTAGCCCTCAAAAGATTCACGATGTGGTCATGCGCCCATCGATTCAAGAGCGGGTGAAGGTACTGCGTGCTGAGATTGGTGATAACAAGCTAATCATGTCCGCTGGTCGGGTTGATTATGTCAAAGGTGCTAAGGAAATGCTGGCCTGCTACGAACGGTTGTTAGCCAGACGTCCTGAGTTGATTGGCAAAGTCAATCTGATGATGACGGCGGTGAAGGCGGCCAAAGGGATGCGGGTTTATCGCATTGCTCAGGAGCAAATTGAACAAATGGTGGGCCAGATCAATGGTCGCTTTGGTTCCCTTAACTGGACGCCTGTGCAGCTCTTTACTGAGCCTTTGCCCTATGACGATTTGATGGCACTGTACAAAGCCGCAGATATTGCCTGGATCTGCCCGTTAAGAGATGGTTTGAATCTGGTCGCTAAGGAGTATGTAGCTGTTCATAACGGCGAAGACGGTGTCCTCATTTTGTCTGAGTTTACGGGGTCCGCTGTGGAGCTGCCTGATGCGCTACTCACTAACCCCTATTCCTCCACACGTATGGATGAGCGTATTGATGAAGCGCTGGCCATGTCTGCTGAGGAACAAGCCGAGCGCATGAAGAAGCTACACAAGGCTATTTGTCGTTATGACGTTCAGCAGTGGGCCAATCATCTATTTAGGGAAGCCAAAGCGACGGTAGCGATTGAGCCAGAGACGAAGGAGGTCGCTAGAGTTTAGGAAATTTGAAATTGTAGGGGTGTTCCATGGAACACCCCTACAATTTCAACCTCTTTCTAAAAAACTGTGCCATCTTGAAACATGGGGAATTCTAGTTCGTGATTTGATACTTTATTTCTCTATAGCTCGTTACTTTTGGTGGCAACTATGCCTGATTACTCAACGATAGAAGCGACGACCTACGATTTAATTGTGATTGGTGGTGGTATCAATGGAGTAGCCGTAGCCCGTGATGGTGCCTTACGTGGTTTAAAGACCATTCTGATTGAGAAAGGGGATTTTGGTGGCGGCACCACTAGTTGGTCAAGCCGCTTGGTACATGGTGGTTTGCGCTATTTAGAGTATTTCGAATTTAACTTGGTACGGGAGTCACTGCGAGAGCGAGAAATCTTGCTGCGAACAGCCCCTCACTTGGTGAAGCCCATCCAAATGACCATTCCTATTTATGCCCAGGGGTCTCGTAGCTATTGGGAGATTCAGGCGGGGATGGTGCTGTACGATCTGCTGAGCTATGACAAGAGCTTGCCAAATCATCGGATGTTAGGGGCTCAAAAGTTACAGCAGCTATTTCGAGCAGTGGAGCCAGAGGGCTGTCGTGGTGCGGCCCAATATTACGATGCTCAGGTGGAATATGCTGAGCGGCTCTGTCTAGAAATTGTGCTATCGGCCCAGGAGGCTGGGGCTACCATGCTGAGCTATGTGACCGTAGCCCAGCTCCAACGGAAGGAACAGCGCATTTCGTCACTGCTTTGTCGCGATACTGAAACTGGTGAAGCCTTTACAGTCCGTGGTCATGATCAAACGGTGGTGATCAATACCTCTGGCCCTTGGGTTGATCAGGTTTGTCGCAGTGGAATCAAGGGTAATGCGCCTGCGCCTGTCGGTAAAAGTCGCAAAATTGGTGGCACACGGGGTAGCCATATCATCGTCGATAAATTCCCAGGGGCACCGGATGAAGCTCTTTATGTGGAAGCCCTGACCGATGGTCGACCTTTCTTTATTTTGCCGTGGTTAGGGATGTGTCTGATTGGCACCACGGATATTCGCTTTAAGGGCGATTTGGATAAGGTCCATGTCAGTAATGATGAAATCGATTACCTATTGAATGAGGCTAATCGGGTCATCCCCACAGCTCAGCTGACGCGGGAATTGGTGCAGTTTACCTATGCGGGTGTGCGCCCTTTGCCCTATAGCGAAGGCAAAAAGACTAGCAGTATTACCCGTAGCCATGTGCTGTATGACCACACATCCGAAGGGGTGAATAACATGGTTTCCTTGATTGGTGGCAAGCTCACTACTCACCGTCAGGTGGGCGAGGAAATGGTGGATGCAGCGCTTAGAAAGCGATTGAAAAAGCAGAAGAAATCTCGCAGTCATTCAGCCACTAGACAGGCACCACTACCCGGTGCAATTTCAACCAGCGAGGCTAAGACACTCATGACGACGGCCAATCGAGATGTGGTCGCTCATTTGTTATCGCTCTATGGTGCGCGAACGCCTCAGGTATTGGCCATCGTGGAAGAGTTTCCTGAACTGGGCGAGCCGATTGTGGCAGACCAGCCTGATATTAAGGCACAGATTGTCTACAGTGTTAGGTCAGAGATGGCTCGCACCTACCTAGATATTTGTCGACGGCGGACAGCTTTGTCGATGCGGAGTAACTATGGTTTTGATGTGTTGCCTGTATTGGCGGATGTGTTGAAGCGCTACTGCGGTTGGTCGGAGGGTAAATGCGATCGCAACCTGATCGACTACTACACCTACATGCGCGACAACTGTATCCCCGACTATCAGCTAGACAAATACAACCCTCCCATAGCTGCGACCGTGGCTTAGGCTAGTTGTAGGTTCTTAGTTTTGAGTTTTGAATTGGGCAACTAACTCAAAACTCAAAACTTAAAACTTAAAACTCTAGAGTAAAGGGAGCTTGTCTCGTGGTTACGTCATCTGCACCGTCTGAAACTCCAATTATTTCGCTCTCAGAAGCTTTAAAGCAGATGGCTCGGGTGACGATATTAGGGGCGGGAGCTTGGGGAACAGCGTTAGCAAGGCTAGCCCTGAGCAATGGCAATCAGGTGCAGATCTGGTCGCGACGGGGGCCTTCAGATCTCAAGTCTGCGGTCGCTGATGCTGACATTGTAGTATCGGCCATCTCCATGAAGGGGGTTTCGGCGTTAGCGAGTCAGCTTCAGACTGCGGCTCTCAAACCCTCGACTATTTTAGTGACGGCGACTAAGGGGCTAGATCCTGAGACCACCAGGACGCCGTCTAAGATTTTTCGCGACACCTTTCCAGACAATCCCATTGTGGTTTTGTCTGGCCCTAATTTATCTAAGGAAATCGAAGCGCAGCTACCAGCGGCCACAGTGGTGGCGAGCACCGATGTGGATGCAGCAGCAAGGGTACAGCAGGTCTATTCGTCTGAGATGTTTCGCATTTATACCAGTCCAGATCCAGTGGGGGCTGAGCTAGGTGGGACATTGAAAAATGTGATTGCGATCGCAGTGGGTGTCTGTGATGGCCTCAAGCTGGGCTCCAATGCTAAAGCTGCTCTAATTACCCGCGCCATTCCCGAAATGCTGCGGGTGGGTGTCCATATGGGGGCGCAGGTAGAAACCTTCTACGGGCTTTCGGGTCTGGGCGATCTGCTAGCCACATGCGATGGCACCCTCAGTCGTAACTATCGTGTGGGCTATGGCCTCGCGCAGGGGAAAAAACTAGATGATATTTTGGCAGAGTTAGGCAGTACGGCTGAAGGGGTGAACACAGCTCACGTCCTGATCGACATGGCCAACCGTGACGGTATTCCAGTTCCCATTGCTCGCCAGGTTCATCGTCTTCTGCGGGGGGTAATCACTCCCCAGGAAGCCGTTGGCAACTTGATGGAGCGGCAACTTAAGCCAGAAGCCTGTGATTTAAGAGCTAAAAACTAAGTCCGTTTACGCCGTAGTAGGTATGGAACTGGAGATTGGCTTAATTGCGATCGCGATTTTTCATGGCGCGATCGCTATAGTCATACAGTTTCTGAAAATAGCGTCTCGATGATGAGTCTTGCTTATCCGTAATGGGTGTCTGTTCAGACATGGCCTCTGATGACTGTTCAATACTTTCCTTTGTATCAGCAGAAGTAGCCGACTCAGCACTTGTCTCTAAGTCAAGTTTGTCAGAACGTTCTGGCACAGCAGTTGTTTCTGTTACCGGTAAATCAGACTCATCAACTTCAGCATCATCACGATCCTCAGTATCACGATCCTCAGTCAGGCTGTTATCCTGCATAGTCTGATCGATCGAGTCGCCAGTATTTTCAGAGGGTTCAGCGGTTTCTGTGATTTCCGGGGCTGCTATGTCAGGAATCTCTTGCTCCAGTGTCTCTGGTTGAGCTGGTGCTAGTTCACCAGGTTTATCCAGCTGTTCCAGAATGGACGGTGCTGCTACCTCAGGTGCCGCTACTTCCGGTTCGTCCAGAGTGGGCGATTCGACTACTTCCGGTGCGGCTACTTCTGGTGCGGCTACTTCTGGTGCGGCTACTTCTGGTGCGGCTACTTCTGGTGCGGCTACTTCTGGTGCGGCTACCTCAGGCTCTTCTTCTGGTGCCGCTACCTCAGGCTCTTCTTCTGGTGCCGCTACCTCAGGCTCTTCGACAACCGGTGGCTCATAGGTTGGATCGATAATGCCGCCCACATCTTCTAAGGCCACCTCTCCCCGGATGATTTTTGCAAGACTGTTGTTGTCATTGGGGTCATAGTCAATCAGTCGCACAGTGTTATTAAAAACCCCTGCAATTGGCTTACCGTCCTCGTTAACCAATGTGAGCTGTACCCAGTTTTTTCCAGGTTTTAAGCCCTCTATATATATAGGTTGCCAATCTTGGAGGGTGATACTGTTGCCATTGATGGTGTATCGCACTCGCCAATCTGAAATCGTTGGGTTATCTACAGCGACTTGATGTAGAGGAGCCTCAGTTAAATAAAAATCCAATAAAATCGGCTCAGCTCCATAGACACCCATGGGTGCACCGTAAGTGAGCAGTGGCTGATTAGCCTTTGGTGCATTTTCATCCGTTTTGGCAAAGATGTGAAATGTCGCTTGGGCATAAGCCCCTTCATTTTTAAAGCTTTCATGCCAGGGGCGTTCAGCAAAGATCCTGATGGTATGGGTGCCTGGCGTTAGATCCGTCAGCGTAATAGATTGCTCAAGGTCGTATATCGTACCATAGGGCTGATTATCCAGCAGAAGCTCTAAGTGAGGCCCCATCTCCCACGTTGTGTCCTTATATATAGGTAAATCTTTCACCCTTAGAACTACACTGACTGTAGTTTTGTCAAAAACTTCTTCAGCTTTGGGTTCCAGGATTTGGACTTGGGGTTCGTAGGTATCTAGCCACGGGGCCAATTCTTGAATCAGTTCCGGTGTGTCTACCTGCTTGATCGGAGGGCTGGGCGTAAATAAGGAGGACTTAGCTGTCTCCGTGACGGTTGACGGTTCGATTACTTGAGGATTGCTACAGCCTGTACTGAATAAAAGTGCTGTTAAAACCAACGCTCCAATTATCTTGACTAAATGCTGTTGCCAACGTCCCAAAACATTAGAAACCAGAGTCATGGTGTAGCTCTTCCTGTGACAGTTAAATGTGCCCCTGCCCTGCCTTTGAAACCAAACAGAACTGTGCTTAATCGATACTAGCGGGCTACTGTCACGCTTAATGAGGAAATCCTCTACAACCACCGTAAGAGGAGAAAATTACTCAGTTAATTTACAAAAATAAATAAATCTAAATATATGCATGTGCGAGACTGAATCCCTTACTATTAGTAGATTCTATGGTGTTCATTAGGAAAAAGAAGTTGATTTTTGGGGTTTGTATGCAATTCCCATGACTTACGGTCCAAAATAGAGATCTCTATTGAGATTTGTTAATATCACCCATGCTCGATGTCAATTTTGTGGCATTGACTACCTTGCGATCCTTATCCTAAGAGGATTTCGGAGGTTGAATTATTGTTAACTCGACGCAAGATTAGTGAAGCGCCAAGTCTATAATGCTCAGGAGCAATCCTATTAATGACGAGCGTCAAAATTTTCTGTGAGTTAACATCTCAATGAAAATGTTTGCAATTGTTTCATTCACGAAGCGTTTGCTGATCTCGTTTTTTAGGCTGTTCGTTCTTTGTCTAGAGAGAGGAGAGTCTCCATGACAACTACCCCGCGGGAGCGGGAGGCAGCAGTCAAGGTGGCAGTTGATGAAAATCCGGTACCTGTTTCTTTTGAGAAATGGGGCAAACCCGGTCACTTCAGCCGTGCCTTGGCCAAGGGGCCCAAAACTACTACCTGGATTTGGGACCTCCATGCCGACGCTCACGACTTTGATAGTCACACCAGTGACTTAGAGGACATTTCTCGTAAAATTTTTAGCGCTCACTTTGGTCATTTGGCCATCGTGTTCATTTGGTTGAGTGGCATGTATTACCATGGCGCTCGCTTTTCTAACTTTGAAGCTTGGTTAGCAGATCCCATTAATATTCATCCCAGTGCTCAGGTGGTTTGGCCTATTTTTGGTCAAGAAATCCTGAACGGTGAAGTGGGCGGCGGCTTCCAAGGTATTCAAATCACGTCTGGTTTGTTCCAGATGTGGAGAGCAGCTGGTTACACCAACTCCTTCCAGCTTTTGTGCACTGCCATCGGTGCGCTGGTAATGGCTGGTTTGATGATTAATGCTGGTGTATTCCACTACCACATCAAGGCTCCTAAGCTTGATTGGTTCCAGAACGTGGAGTCCATGTTGAACCACCACCTGGCTGGTTTGTTTGGTCTAGGTTCTCTAGCTTGGGCTGGTCACCTGATCCATGTTTCTTTGCCTGTTAACGCTCTATTGGATTCCGGGGTGGCTCCACAGGATATTCCTTTGCCCCACGAGTATCTGCTAGATAAAGTGTTCATGGCGGACTTATTCCCTGGTTTTGCGCAGGGGATTACTCCATTCTTCACCCTGAATTGGGGGGCTTATGCTGACTTCTTGACCTTCAAGGGTGGTCTAAATCCTGTGACTGGTGGTCTATGGATGACTGACATTGCGCATCACCATGTGGCGATTGCTGTCATGTTCATCTTTGCTGGTCATATGTACCGTACTAACTGGGGTATTGGTCATAGCATCAAGGAGATCCTAGAGGGCCAGAAGGGCGATCCGTTGCTCTTCCCTGCTAAGAATGGCCACGATGGCTTGTTTGAGTTCTTGACCACTTCCTGGCATGCTCAGCTGGCTATCAACCTGGCTATGGGTGGTTCGGTAACGATTATTGTGGCTCAGCATATGTATGCGATGCCTCCGTATCCTTACCTAGCAACTGATTACGCTACCCAGCTATGCCTATTCACTCACCATATGTGGATTGGTGGTTTCTTGATTGTGGGTGGTGCTGCTCACGGTGCGATCGCAATGGTTCGTGACTACGATCCGGCCATGCATGTCGACAACGTGCTCGACCGCGTCTTACGCGCTCGTGATGCCATCATCTCTCACCTCAACTGGGTATGTATTTTCCTAGGCTTCCACAGCTTTGGTCTATATATCCACAACGACACTATGCGTGCCTTGGGTCGTCCCCAAGACATGTTCTCCGACAGTGCGATTCAGCTACAGCCTATCTTTGCTCAATGGCTGCAGAACCTGCACACCTTAGCTGCTAGCGGTGCCACTGCTCCTAATGCAATTGGTCCTACTAGTGTTGCCTTTGGTGGTGACATGGTTGCCGTTGGTGGCAAAGTGGCTATGATGCCCATTGCTCTTGGCACAGCTGACTTTATGGTGCACCACATCCATGCGTTCACCATTCACGTAACTGTTCTAATCCTGCTTAAGGGTGTGCTTTACTCCCGTAGCTCTCGCCTCATCCCTGATAAGAGCGAGTTGGGTTTCCGCTTCCCTTGCGACGGCCCCGGTCGTGGTGGTACTTGCCAGGTTTCTGGTTGGGACCATATCTTCCTAGGTCTGTTCTGGATGTATAACTCCTTATCTATTGTGATTTTCCACTTCAGTTGGAAGATGCAATCGGATGTATGGGGCACGGTTTCCGGCGGTGCAGTATCCCACCCTGCTGGTGGTAACTTCGCGACTAGCGCTATTACTATCAACGGCTGGCTCCGTGACTTCCTTTGGGCTCAGGCTTCACAGGTGATTAACTCCTACGGCTCTGCTATCTCAGCCTACGGTTTGATGTTCCTAGCCGGTCACTTTATCTGGGCATTTAGCCTGATGTTCCTGTTCAGTGGCCGTGGCTACTGGCAAGAGCTAATCGAGTCCATCGTTTGGGCTCATAATAAGCTCAAGGTCGCTCCTGCAATTCAGCCTCGCGCCCTGAGTATTACTCAGGGTCGTGCGGTTGGTGTCGCCCATTACCTCCTCGGCGGTATTGTGACGACTTGGGCGTTCTTCCATGCTCGAATTCTGTCGATAGGTTAGCGGGGAGGACTTAATAGAACACTATGGCAACTAAATTTCCAAAATTTAGCCAAGACCTCGCACAGGATCCAACTACGCGTCGGATCTGGTACGGGATTGCCACTTCCCATGACTTTGAAAGCCACGATGGCATGACGGAAGAGAATCTTTATCAAAAGATTTTTGCTTCCCACTTTGGTCACTTGGCAGTCATTTTCCTCTGGGTATCCGGCAACCTGTTCCACGTTGCTTGGCAAGGTAACTTCGAGCAGTGGGTCGCTGACCCCCTCGGTACCAAGCCCATCGCCCATGCGATTTGGGATCCTCACTTTGGCCAGAATGCGGTGGATGCGTTCACCCAGGCTGGCTCTACTGGCCCCGTTAACGTAGCGTTCTCTGGGGTTTACCACTGGTGGTACACCATTGGTATGCGGACCAACGGCGACCTCTATTCGGCGTCCTTGTTCCTGCTAGTGCTGTCCTCAATCTTCCTGCTTGCAGGTTGGTTGCACCTACAGCCTAAGTTCCGTCCCAGCCTGTCCTGGTTCAAAAATGCTGAGTCTCGCCTAAACCATCACCTTGCTGGTTTGTTCGGTGTGAGCTCTCTGGCTTGGACTGGTCACCTGGTACACGTTGCAATTCCTGAGTCCCGTGGTGTGCATGTTGGTTGGGATAACTTCCTAACTGTTATGCCTCACCCCGCTGGCTTGGCCCCATTCTTCACTGGAAACTGGGGTGTATACGCTCAGAATCCTGACACTGTAAACCATGTGTTTGGTACAGCTGAGGGTTCGGGTACTGCAATTCTCACCTTCTTGGGTGGTTTCCATCCTCAGACTGAGTCTCTATGGCTCACTGACATGGCTCACCACCACCTAGCCATTGCGGTTGTCTTCATCATTGCTGGCCACATGTACCGAACTAATTTCGGTATTGGTCATAGCATCAAGGAGATCCTCAATGCTCACCAGCCCCCTAGCGGTAAGCTTGGTGATGGCCACAAGGGTCTGTTTGATACGCTCAACAACTCCTTGCACTTCCAGCTAGGTTTGGCACTTGCCTCCTTGGGTGTAGTAACGTCTCTAGTGGCTCAGCACATGTATGCGTTGCCTCCTTATGCCTTTATGGCTAAGGATTACACCACCATGGCTGCGCTTTACACCCACCACCAGTACATTGCTGGCTTCATCATGATGGGTGCCTTTGCCCACGGTGCGATCTTCTTGATTCGCGACTATGATCCTGCTGCGAACGCTAACAATGTCTTGGCTCGCATCTTGGAACATAAAGAAGCAATCATTTCTCACCTGAGCTGGGTAACTCTGTTCCTCGGTTTCCATACCCTGGGTCTCTACGTACACAACGATGTCGTAGTTGCCTTTGGTACTCCCGAGAAGCAAATCCTGGTTGAGCCTGTGTTTGCACAGTGGGTTCAGGCTGCCTCTGGTAAGGCCTTATATGGCTTTGATACTCTGCTTTCCAATGCTGACAGTGCTGCTACAGCTGCTGCTGGCGGCATCTGGCTACCTGGCTGGTTCGAAGCTATTAACAGCGGTACCAACTCTCTCTTCTTGACCATTGGCCCTGGTGACTTTTTGGTTCACCATGCTATTGCCCTCGGTCTCCACACAACTACTTTGATCTTGGTCAAAGGTGCATTGGATGCCCGTGGTTCTAAGCTAATGCCCGACAAGAAGGACTTTGGCTACAGCTTCCCTTGTGACGGCCCCGGTCGTGGCGGTACTTGTGACATCTCTGCATGGGATGCCTTCTACCTAGCGATGTTCTGGATGCTTAACACCATCGCCTGGTTAACCTTCTACTGGCACTGGAAGCATCTGGCTGTCTGGTCTGGTAACGTGGCGCAGTTTAACGACAGCTCTACTTACCTGATGGGTTGGTTCCGTGATTATCTGTGGTTGAACTCTTCCCAGTTGATTAACGGCTACAACGCCTACGGCATGAATAACCTGTCTGTATGGGCATGGATGTTCTTGTTCGCTCACCTGGTTTGGGCAACTGGTTTCATGTTCCTAATCTCCTGGCGTGGTTACTGGCAGGAGCTTATCGAGACCATCGTATGGGCTCATGAGCGTACTCCTCTAGCTAACCTGATCAGCTGGAAGGACAAGCCTGTTGCACTATCCATCGTTCAGGCTCGTTTGGTTGGTCTAACTCACTTTACTGTGGGCTTTGTCCTCACCTACGCCGCCTTCCTGATAGCGTCAACGTCTAGCCGATTTGGATAGCGTTTGAAGCTCTCTTAGGAGAATGAAAAAAGCCCTTCAGCGAAGCCTGAAGGGCTTTTTGTTTTTTAAGCATGTTCACGTAAATTAGGTTATATAGGCGGTGGAGCTAGTCAAGGCGGATCAACCAGCGTTGAAAATTTTCCAGATCTTTGTCGAAGATTTGCAAGGATTCTATGAAATGCAGTTGTCGCTGAAGGAAGAGCAGTATCGCACTGAGTTAAAAGCTAAAAATCGGGAAATTGCTGATCATAAACGACATAGTGCCGATATGGGAGAAATTGCTAAACTACTGGCCACTAGGCCTATCATTGTTGAGGCAAATCCAGTGACTGAGAAAGTTCAAAATATTCAAAATAACTATGGTCCTGTAGGAAATGCTGCGGTCAATAATAATGACACGATGTCGGCACATTCTTGAAAAATTTAGCGGAGTGCGCCCAGGACTGAGTTTTTTTGCGCGATCTCAAACAACACGGTCCTTAACAAGTCGATGGGCATGAAAATCCTCTTAAAGGGTGACAAGGAACTTAAAGTCTATATTTGGCAATGATTTGGGAAAATAGGAAGGCAAAAAAATAGGGGACTATGCATCCCCCACAAAAAATAAAAATGTTGCCTTCAGTATACCAAACAATTTGCCGTAAGCATTTGAGCGAGCAGCAGTATCTAACCCTAGAGCTGGTGTTACTTTTGATACAAGCGCATCGTCAAGTCACCCTGGGTGCCTTAGCCAGTCTATTTCCTCAACCGATCAAATATGCGAGTCGTAAACGGAACCTACAACGGTTTTTAGTCCTCCCTCGTCTGAGCCTTAAAGTGTTGTGGTTTCCGTTGATCAAATATTGGATTCGCCAAGCTCAAACCGGTCATTGTCTCAATCGAGATCAGCGTCGTCGGTTAAAAAAAAGCTCATCAGAAGTATGGATATTGGTTGATTGCGATAGACCGAACGCAATGGAAAGAGCGTAATCTGTTTATGGTGACCCTGGTATGGGGCACCCATGCATTACCCCTATATTGGGAGCTATTAGATCATGTCGGCAACAGTAATCTGAGGACCCAAAAACGAGTCTTAAAAATCGCTCTGAAATTATTGAAACACTATCCAACGTTGGTGATAGGAGACCGAGAATTTCATAGTCCAAAATTGGCTGAATGGCTGGACCAACAAGGGGTATACTTTGCCTTGCGTCAGAAAAAAGACTTCCACTTCCAACCACACCCTGGTGACGAGTACGAAGTCCTCAAAGACCAAGGATTCAAGCCGGGCATGTCTCAATTTTATGTCGGCATTAGAGGGAATAAAGGAGACGGATTAGGTCCCTTTAATCTGGCGGTTTATTGGAAACGTAAGTACCGCAAGAAAGGACCGAAAGACCCCTGGTATATCCTGACAAATCTCCCCACCCTCAAACAAACCTTAAAGATTTATCGTTGTCGCTGGGGGATAGAGATACGCCAGCCTCAATACCCCCATAGTCATCTCCCTCTTTATGCCGAGGTTGCTTAGTCATAGGCTGATGGTTTTCCATTTGTATTCTCCGGTGAAGAGTTAACAGTGACGGTGTGAGGAGGGTTACTCAGGTGGGATTGCAATCGTGGGCACTTTGCCTTTCCAACGTTGCCGTAGAATGTCACCGACAGGCCGTTGCCGATGGGTTCTTAATCGTTCCAGTTCAATCTCATCGGCCCAAATGATCCAGTGTTTTGGGGACGTGGGTTGCTGCCGGGCTTTGACCCAACCACGTCGCACCCAGTTGTATAGGGTCACGGTGGGCATCCCCAGCGTGACCGCTAACTCAGGGAGCCACCACTCATGCTCAGAAAGGGGCTCTCTGGCTTTAGGCAATGGACGAGGCCGGAGTCCGAGATGGCGTATCAAGGTTTGGACGATTTCTCGAGTGAAGGTTTGACGTCGTTTGGGTGGACGAAACCCTTCTTGATGCAAGCAGTCAACTATTTCATCGGTTGTTAAATTGGCCTCGACCAGTTGCTCTAGCCGCTCACATAACTGAGGGTAGTAACTCAGTTGTGTCCATTTTGCCACCGGACGAATAATTTGAGCTTGACAGGAGAATCCTCCCGACCACTCAATCATAACCTGAACCTGTTCACTTGTGCCTTCAACAGTGACAATGATTTTATCAATCACCTGCCGGATGATTTCTTTGCGTTGAGCCTGAGTTGTTGTTGGCACAGACCATAAGGCAGGCAGGTCTTGAGCAAGTCTTCGAATCTGTTGTTGTTGGTCGGGTGATAGTTGTTTGGGCTTCTCGCAACAAAAACGTTCATAGTCTTCTTGGAGTTGTTGTTGAGCTTGCAATTTAGCTTCCCATTCTTGGGCTAATTGTCTGGCGACCAAACGGTTCTCTGGCTCTACTAACTGGTAATGTCGTCTGGCTCTATCAGTCTCAAATTGGGCTCTCTCAAGTCGTTGGTGCCACACCTTGTCGAGTTCTAATCGGTCTTCTTCAAGATGTCTTGCAGCGGCCAGTGACAACTCTAATGCGGCGGGTTCCAGGGCCTGTAAAACTTGGTCAACAACATACTCATCTAAACAAGCACCCGACAAGTGTTGGCAAATCTCACCCCCATAATCGACTTTCTCTCGGGCGCAGATATAGCGATGATGATCTTGTCCATGGGAATACTGAACCGCCATGCGACCCCCACATCGACCACACACTAACAACCCACACAGTAACCCAACCCCTTGACGGGGATGTCCTTGTTCATTACTGCGGTTCTGATTGGACTTGAGTTGAGCAATATTCTGCTGGTATTTTTCCCAGCTAATGTACGCCGGATGGTGATCTTTGATCAAGACCAGCCATTCCTCGCAAGGCTTAACCACTCTGCCGGTATGAGGTCGTCCCGCTTTCTTTTTTCGAGGGTCTACTTGTCTGCGTCCATAGGCATAGGCCCCAGCATAGGTTGGATGTCTCAGGAGATTTTGCAATGTCGCTCGATTGGGCCGATGCCATTCTAAATCGCCTTTTGTCGGTCCCGATAATACCCGTACCCCAATCTGAATATGATGGGTCACTAGGTACTGGAGTACGGCATTGAGGGTCCCCAATTCCTCAAATTTTCTGAAGATCAGCTGCACCACCTGTTGTACTTGTTCGTCTGGGTCAAAGTGTATTTCCCCAGAGGGACGACGCACATAGCCGATGGGCACATTGAAGCCCAATTCCCCTCGTTCAGCTTTGTTACGCTTTCCCTGAATCATTCGCTGTTTGAGGATGTGGAGCTCTATCTCCGAGAACGATCCTTTCAACCCAAGCAAGAGCCTGTCGTTGTAATCACTCGGATTATAGATGCCGTCCAGGTCGGCTATCAGTGTGCCGAATAGGGCACAGATTTCCAACAGTTGATGCCAATCTTTCGATGAACGGGCCAACCGGGACATCTCTACTCCTAATATTAACCCCACATGATTGAGACCCACTTCACTGACAAGACGTTGAAAGCCTAAACGTCCTTCAGCGCTACTGCCTGACTTTCCTAAATCATCATCAATGGTCAGCACACGCTCGGCTCTCCAGCCTAGGGCTTCGGCTCGCCCCACTAATCCATACTGGAGTCGGGTCGATTCTTGATGGTCGCTCACCTGCTGCAAGGTTGACTGACGAACATAGACCACCGCTAACCGGTCCAGATGATGGGCTTGTATTTTTTCTGAAGGCCAGTGGCTGCTATTCGTTGGGAGACTCATTCGTCACCTCCTGTCCTGACTGGGCACTCAGATGATTCTCCAGCAGTTGGCTCAAGACATTGATCAGTCTCTGCCGCTTCAGTTGCGGCAACCGTTGCCACAGCTCCTTCCTCGGAGGACAGGCAGACGGGGGGACTCGTTTCGCTCTGACATGGATATTCTTCCTTTTCGTGCAATGGCTCACTTGCCTTTATTTTGGCGACGAGTTCAACCAAGCGGAGTAACCCCCTCAATCTAACGGTAGGGTATTGAGAAGGCTTCGTCTTTATAGGGGTATTATGGCTGGCGCATTGAACAATTTTTTAAAGATTGTAAAACCGGGGGCTATCACTTGGAGGATACCAAGGTGAACGACCGTCGCTTTTTAGCCTTGGTGGTGGTCATTGTGCTCGCCTATAGTTTGGCTACAATGCACGGACAACGCATGCAAGCATTACGGATAGACGAGTACGCTGGATGTATCAAAAGACACTCGACCAAGGCTCCCTATCACAGTGATTTTAGCTTGGGTTTGTATGGGCAACGGTGGATATATGCCATGGATATATGGGCGGATTCGGCCTTGAAGTTGATCGCTCTCAAACCTAATAAACGACTCTATTTTCAACGGGGTTTTCTTGCTCTGTCCCTTATGGAACAAGCTTTATAGCTACGCTGTCACCCTTTAAGGAAAATCCTACAGTGCGTCTGGGTCAACTCCCAGCTCTCTTAACTTTTCCGCCAATCGATCAGCCCGAGCTTGCTCTTGATCAACCTGAGTCTGGGCCTGATCAACTCTTTCCTCTGGGGTCATTAGCCGATTCCCATCTTGGTCATACCAATAGAGCCATTCCCGCTCACGGCCCAGATAAGTACCCCGCTCACGTCCCAGCCCTAAACCAATTTCAGGCAACCATATTGGCTCACCTTCCAAAAGCTGATAGGTGCCATCCACCAGTTCATAAACCTCTAGCGGCTGCCGTTGCCGACGAGCTCGCGTGCTGCTAGATGGATTTGGCAGATAAACGGCATAGTAGCGAATGCCTAGATCCGCATAAATGTCCTTTTTACGTTCGTATTCCCCACCATAGGTTTTAGAAACCACCTCCAACGCCAGGGTAGGAGCAATATTGTCCTCTTCCCACATCACATAGCTGAGGCGACCCTCTTCGCCAATAAAGCGTTCCACCCCTAAGCTCAGGAAACCATCAGGAACAACTGCGGGTGTTGATGGAGCGTAGTAAATCCCCATATCTACACCAAAAAACCAATCCTGACGGTCAGGCCATGCCATCGCCAAAATTGCCTCAAGTAGATTCGGGATTAAATTCTGTAACTCGTTATCCACAGGGGTATCATCTGAGTCGGGCAACTCAGCAGAGGAAGGCAGACACTGCTGCTTAGGGTCATAATGTAAAACCACTGGTCAAGTTCGATTAGACCGACAATAGAGCTATTGTAATGCGATATCTGCAAAATGATGTCCCCCTCGGCGGCGGAATGATGTGCGCTTCGGCGGCAAAATGATGCTCTCCTCGGCACCCTAATCGCATGAGCTTCGGGCACCTGAGTAATGGTGCTTCGGCAGCGAAATCACGTCTACCTCGGCAGGTAATTTATCCCGACTGCTACGGGTCCATTAGACTGCGTTCGAATCAGAACGTGAGGCTATAGAGATCCCGATGTCAGGCAAGCAACAAGGAAAATTACTGCCCATGGTGAAATTTAGAGAAATCATCCGACTTCATGAACTCGGTTATAACCAAACGGAGATCGCCCGTAGTTGTGTAGTGGCTCGTTCAACGGTGCAAGACTATATCCGTCGAGCGAGTGCAAAAGGCCTGAGGTATGAGCAGCTTCAGACTATGAGCGATAGTGAGGCCCAAGCCTTTTTAGGCAAAAAAACAGCGACAGCCATCACCAAAACAGAGATCGATTTTGACTCGGTTCACCGTGAATTAGGGCCGAAAGGCGTCACCCTGTCCATTGCTGTGGCAAGAAGGGCTAGATCGAGGTGATTGGACGCTGAGTTATGGACAATTTTGCCGTCGCTATAACCGCTGGAAAGGGCGGCAGAATCTATCGATGCGGCAGACCTATACTGGCGGAGAGAAACTGTTTGTAGATTATTGCGGGGTTACCGTTCGCGTCACACAGCCGGTGACCGGTGAAGTGACAATCGCTCAAATCTTTGTCGCTTGTCTGGGTGCGAGCAACTATACGTTTGCCGAAGCCACAGCCAGTCAAACTCTGCCGAATTGGATTGGCTCCCACCAACGGGCCTTAGCATTCTTTGGGGGAGTACCCGCCTCGATTGTGCCTGACAATTTGAAATCAGGGGTAACCGATCCGTGTCGCTATGAACCGGGTATCAATCGAAGCTATCAAGACTTTGCCGAGCACTATCAGGTGGCAGTTATCCCAGCTAGACCGAAAGCCCCCCGAGATAAATCTAAAGTGGAAAAAGCGGTCCAGGAAGTCGAACGACAAATTTTAGCCCCCTTACGGCATCAGTCATTCGGGAGTGTGGGTGATCTCAATGCGGCGATGCGCCCCTTACTCAAGCAACTCAATGACCGGACGATGTACGCCTATGGGGTGTCTCGTCGTGAACTGTTTGAGCGGGTAGATCAAGGCGCACTGAAGCCATTACCTCGCTGTCCATTTGTCTTTGCGGCCTGGAAGCGGGCGAAGGTCAATCCGGATTATCACATTGATGTCAATCGCCATTATTATTCGATGTACTAGCCTCAATACCTCCATCAATGTCTAAATCATCATATTGAGGTGTCATAAGTAAGGACTTATTTTCAGATAGTGTCATTCGGCTATTCCTTCAAGGGGATGTTTTAGTCATTTCAGAGTCAGGGGCAACGGTGGGGTCTTCACCTTTCCACCGCTGATGTAAGATGTCGGGTGCAGAACGTTGCCGCTGCTTCCTCAGTCGTTCAAGCTCATTGTCGTCGGCCCAGATAATCCAGTACTTGGGTGGCTGAGTTAGCTGTCTAGCTTTTTTAACCCATCCTCGCTGAACCCAACTATGCAATGTTGCCGCAGGCATATCCAATTCTCTGGCTAAATCAGGAAGCCGCCACTCATTATCAGCTAAAAGGATGTGTGGTTTAGGGGGGCTCTGCTTTCCCAAGCCTAGCTGGCGCATTAAGGCTCGAACCATTTCCTGAGTAAATGTTTTTTGGCGTTTGGGGGGATAAAACCCTTGTTGGTGAAGCCGTGTAATGATCTCGTTAGCCGTCATATTAGACTGAGCACATTGGGTTAGGCACTCGCAAAGCTGAGGGTAGTTACTCAGTTGAGACCATTTTCCGACAGGTCGGATAATACGAGCATGAGAAGAGAATCCTCCGCCCAGTCAATATTAACATGAACCAACTCACTCTCTCCTTCCACCTTCACCCTAATAGCTTGAATTACTTGCCGGATAATTTCTTTGCGCTGAGCATGGGTTGTTGTTTCTGCATTCCACAAAGCCGGAAGACTATTAGCCAGTTGTCGAATTGAGTGTTTTTCTGTCTCAGAAAGCTGCCTAGGTTGTTGGCAACAGAATCTTTGATATTCTTCTTGAAGTTGTTTTTGCGCACTTAGTTTTGCTTCCCAATCTTGAGCCAACTGTCTTGCGACCAAGCGATTTTCCGGTTCTATAAAACGATAGTGTCTCCCTGCACGCTCAGCCTCAAATTTAGCCCGTTCTAAACGCTGTTTCCATAACTGGTCAAGTTCATAACGGTTTTGTTCTACCTGCATTGCTACCGACAAAGATAACTCTATAGCTGCTGGTTTTAAGGCTGCCAATACTTGTTCAGTCACATATTCGTCTAAACAATCTCCTGATAAGCATTGACAAAGGGGGCCACCATGCTCAGCAGCTTCACGCCTACAAACATAACGAGGGGCACCTCTCCTGTGATACTGCACACTCATTCGATTCCCGCATCGTTGACAAACGACCAGGCCAGAGAGCAGTGCCCTGCCTTGACGAGCATTACCTCGTTCATTGGCACGATTTTGATTCGCTTTAAGTTGAGCACGGTTCTGTTGATATTGTTCCCAAGAAATATAGGCAGGATGATGGTTTTTAATCAGGACTAACCACTCTTCAGGTGGTTTCACAACAAGTCCCGCATGAGGTCGACCGGCTTTGTGTTTGCGTGGGTCAATTTGTTTACGGCCATAGGTATAGGCTCCCGTGTACGCAGGATGATTGAGCAGACTCAGTAACGTAGACCGACTCGGACGTCGCCATTCTAGTTCACCCTTATTAGCCCCATGGAGGGCTCGCACACCAAGCTGAATTTGATGGAGGGCTAGGTAACGTAATACGGCATGGACAGTGCCTAATTCTTCAAACTTGCGAAAGATGAGACGAATGACTTGTTGAGCTTGTTCATCCGGGTCAAAGCAAATATCTCCCGATGGGCGACGCACATACCCAATCGGTAAATGAAATCCCAGTTCACCGCGTTGAGCTTTGTTGAGTCGTCCTTGTAGCATTCGTTGTTTCAAGACGTGGAGCTCGATCTCCGAAAAAGATCCCTTCAACCCCAACAAGAGCCTGTCGTTGTAATGACTCGGATCATAAATGCCATCGAGATCTGCTATTAGCGTACCGAACAGTGCACAGATTTCTAACAGTTGATGCCAATCTTTTGAGGAACGGGCCAGGCGAGACATTTCGATGCCTAATATCAGGCCAACATGGTTGAGCCCGACCTCGCTCACTAATCGCTGAAAGCCCACTCGCCCCTCCACACTGCTACCAGACTTCCCTAAATCATCATCGATAATCAGAACTCGTTCCGGTTGCCAGCCCAGAGCTTTTGCTCGATTGGCGAGACCATACTGAAGGCGTGTCGATTCTTGGTGCTCGGAGACCTGTTGTAAGGTTGATTGACGCACGTATACCGCCGCTAAGCGGTCAAGATGTGAAGCCTGAATCTTGTCGGAGGGCCAGCTACTGATCTCATCTTTGAGGTTCATCTTTGAAGTGAACCCCTGAATTTGGACAGTAAAATCAGACAATAGCAAGTCTAGACTAACATGTATCAACCTGAGACATTCTACAATTCCTTCCTCCACTTTTCCTCAAATTCGCTGGGTGTCAAATAGCCCAAAGAAGAGTGAATTCTTTTCTTCATATACACCTCGTCTAAAAACTCTTCTATTCTCTCATACACTTCATTAAAATTGCGATAGTCCGACAAATCAACCTCCTCTTCTTTTATTGTTCTCATGAGCCGTTCAGCATAACCATTCTCATAGGCCTTACCCACGCCTGCCATACTAATCGCTATCTCATTCTCCTCCAATATCTGAACATACGCATTGGCCGCATATTGCACCCCTTGGTCTGAATGGTGAATCTCTGGAATATACTGGTTCAGTCCTTTCTCCAACGCTGTTATCGTTAACTGTTTCTCCATCGTTCTATCCAAGTGCCAGCCTCGAATACTGCGGGTGAACACATCCATTAATACCGCTAAATAAACAAATTCGTCCTTCAATCGGATATAGGTGATGTCGCCGACCCATACCTGCTCTGGATACTCTACTACCAACCCTTTGACCAGATTAGGATACCGCTTATATCCATGGACACTATTGGTTGTTCGTTTCCGTCGTATTCGTCGCTTTTCCAGTAGTCCCAATTCTCTCATTAATCGGCTGATACGTTTGTGATTAACACGCCATCCCTCTCGCTGTAATTGTTTAGTAATCCGTCGATACCCATAGGTGGGATACCGTCCCGCCACATCAATGATCGCTTTTTTAGTTCCTCTTCTTGCGTTTGTTTGTCTGATGTTGACCGATAGTAATAACGACTCCGACTGTAGCCAATGACATCACAGATGACCTGGATTGGATACTCGCCTTTCAACTGCTCTATCATGGTTCGTTTCCGCTCAGATTCCACAAGTCTGAAGCTTTTTTTGCCACCGCTAACTCCATCGTTAACCGACCCACCATTCGTTCCAATTCGGCTATTCGTTCGGCTGATTCATTTCCTCCTCCTTTGCCTCCAAACGCTAAATGCGCTTGTTTAAGAAATTCATTACGCCAACGATTGATCACTGACGTATGGACTTTATGGGCTCGACTGGCTGCGCTCACACTCCGTTGGCCGCTGACGATCTCCAGCACCACTTTTGCCTTAAATTCGCTACTGTAGTTTCTTGGCTTGCTGGCCATATTCCTTCCCCCGATTGGACTCTAGCTTACGCTCTCTCAGTCCTGTCCTAATTTTGGGGGTCACTACACTTCTTCCTCCTCCTGAGTTTGAATAGCCATCTGGCTCTCCAGCATTTGGCTCAGGACACTGACAAGTCGTTTCTGATTCGCCTTGGGTAGATTGCTCCACAGCGTCTCTACACTCTGGCAAATAGACGGGGGGGGGTGATTGGCTGATACATGATGGCTCAGGTGATAATTGCACTGCCTTTATTTTGGCAACTAAGGCAACCAGTCGTTGCAATCCATCAATGCCAATCACAATTAACTTTTTCGACCGATTTGTATTGATGGGGGCATTATGGCTAGTAGAGATACGCCAGCCTCAATACCCCCATAGTCATCTCCCTCTTTATGCCGAGGTTGCTTAGTCATAGGCTGATGGTTTTCCATTTGTATTCTCCGGTGAAGAGTTAACAGTGACGGTGTGAGGAGGGTTACTCAGGTGGGATTGCAATCGTGGGCACTTTGCCTTTCCAACGTTGCCGTAGAATGTCACCGACAGGCCGTTGCCGATGGGTTCTTAATCGTTCCAGTTCAATCTCATCGGCCCAAATGATCCAGTGTTTTGGGGACGTGGGTTGCTGCCGGGCTTTGACCCAACCACGTCGCACCCAGTTGTATAGGGTCACGGTGGGCATCCCCAGCGTGACCGCTAACTCAGGGAGCCACCACTCATGCTCAGAAAGGGGCTCTCTGGCTTTAGGCAATGGACGAGGCCGGAGTCCGAGATGGCGTATCAAGGTTTGGACGATTTCTCGAGTGAAGGTTTGACGTCGTTTGGGTGGACGAAACCCTTCTTGATGCAAGCAGTCAACTATTTCATCGGTTGTTAAATTGGCCTCGACCAGTTGCTCTAGCCGCTCACATAACTGAGGTAGTAACTCAGTTGTGTCCATTTTGCCACCGGACGAATAATTTGAGCTTGACAGGAGAATCCTCCCGACCACTCAATCATAACCTGAACCTGTTCACTTGTGCCTTCAACAGTGACAATGATTTTATCAATCACCTGCCGGATGATTTCTTTGCGTTGAGCCTGAGTTGTTGTTGGCACAGACCATAAGGCAGGCAGGTCTTGAGCAAGTCTTCGAATCTGTTGTTGTTGGTCGGGTGATAGTTGTTTGGGCTTCTCGCAACAAAAACGTTCATAGTCTTCTTGGAGTTGTTGTTGAGCTTGCAATTTAGCTTCCCATTCTTGGGCTAATTGTCTGGCGACCAAACGGTTCTCTGGCTCTACTAACTGGTAATGTCGTCTGGCTCTATCAGTCTCAAATTGGGCTCTCTCAAGTCGTTGGTGCCACACCTTGTCGAGTTCTAATCGGTCTTCTTCAAGATGTCTTGCAGCGGCCAGTGACAACTCTAATGCGGCGGGTTCCAGGGCCTGTAAAACTTGGTCAACAACATACTCATCTAAACAAGCACCCGACAAGTGTTGGCAAATCTCACCCCCATAATCGACTTTCTCTCGGGCGCAGATATAGCGATGATGATCTTGTCCATGGGAATACTGAACCGCCATGCGACCCCCACATCGACCACACACTAACAACCCACACAGTAACCCAACCCCTTGACGGGGATGTCCTTGTTCATTACTGCGGTTCTGATTGGACTTGAGTTGAGCAATATTCTGCTGGTATTTTTCCCAGCTAATGTACGCCGGATGGTGATCTTTGATCAAGACCAGCCATTCCTCGCAAGGCTTAACCACTCTGCCGGTATGAGGTCGTCCCGCTTTCTTTTTTCGAGGGTCTACTTGTCTGCGTCCATAGGCATAGGCCCCAGCATAGGTTGGATGTCTCAGGAGATTTTGCAATGTCGCTCGATTGGGCCGATGCCATTCTAAATCGCCTTTTGTCGGTCCCGATAATACCCGTACCCCAATCTGAATATGATGGGTCACTAGGTACTGGAGTACGGCATTGAGGGTCCCCAATTCCTCAAATTTTCTGAAGATCAGCTGCACCACCTGTTGTACTTGTTCGTCTGGGTCAAAGTGTATTTCCCCAGAGGGACGACGCACATAGCCGATGGGCACATTGAAGCCCAATTCCCCTCGTTCAGCTTTGTTACGCTTTCCCTGAATCATTCGCTGTTTGAGGATGTGGAGCTCTATCTCCGAGAACGATCCTTTCAACCCAAGCAAGAGCCTGTCGTTGTAATCACTCGGATTATAGATGCCGTCCAGGTCGGCTATCAGCGTGCCGAATAGGGCACAGATTTCCAACAGTTGATGCCAATCTTTCGATGAACGGGCCAACCGGGACATCTCTACTCCTAATATTAACCCCACATGATTGAGACCCACTTCACTGACAAGACGTTGAAAGCCTAAACGTCCTTCAGCGCTACTGCCTGACTTTCCTAAATCATCATCAATGGTCAGCACACGCTCGGCTCTCCAGCCTAGGGCTTCGGCTCGCCCCACTAATCCATACTGGATCGGGTCATTCTTGATGGTCGCTCACCTGCTGCAAGGTTGACTGACGAACATAGACCACCGCTAACCGGTCCAGATGATGGGCTTGTATTTTTTCTGAAGGCCAGTGGCTGCTATTCGTTGGGAGACTCATTCGTCACCTCCTGTCCTGACTGGGCACTCAGATGATTCTCCAGCAGTTGGCTCAAGACATTGATCAGTCTCTGCCGCTTCAGTTGCGGCAACCGTTGCCACAGCTCCTTCCTCGGAGGACAGGCAGACGGGGGGACTCGTTTCGCTCTGACATGGATATTCTTCCTTTTCGTGCAATGGCTCACTTGCCTTTATTTTGGCGACGAGTTCAACCAAGCGGAGTAACCCCCTCAATCTAACGGTAGGGTATTGAGAAGGCTTCGTCTTTATAGGGGTATTATGGCTGGCGCATTGATGTCGGTGCCCTACTGGTATGTCGGACGCCAAGTGATGGTCAAAACCAGTGAGCAGCTGGTGGAGGTGTTCTATGAAAATAAGCGAATTTCAGCCCACCCTCGTTCAACCTTAGCCCATCGCCATAGCACCTTGGATCATCACATGCCGCCAGAGCATTGGGCCTACAAGCGTCAGTCACGGGAGTCTTTTTTGGCGTGGGCACACCAGATCGGCCCCCAAACTCGCACCCAGGTAGAGACGATTTTTGAGAGCAAATCCCATGACGAGCAGGCCTTTCGTTCCCTCAAAGGACTCCAGAGTTTAGCCACCCGCTATGGAGCTGACCGATTAGAAGATGCGTGCAAACGCGCCAACATCTTCGCCATGTCAGGCTATCAGCGACTCAAGCATATTCTCCAACATCATCTTGATAAAACCCCTGTCCTAATTGACGTGCCTGCGCCCCCGAGTATTGACCACGACAATGTTCGGGGCAGTGCCTACTACAACTAATACAACTCGATAGTGACCCCCATCATGCAACAAACCATTGAACAACTCAAAGACCTCAAACTCCATGGCCTACTCGACGCCTGGTGTGAACAACACGAACAGCCCACCTATCATGACCTGAGCTTTGATGAACGATTTGCCTTACTGGTCGAGCGTGAGCATATCAGACGGCAAAACCAACGCCTCAAGCGCCGACTCAAGCAAGCCCAACTCTTTATGGGAGCCACCCTGAGTGAGGTGGATTTTCAAGTGGCACGGGGCTTGAAAAAAGCTCAATTCTTGGACTGGGCTCAGGGGCAATGGCTCACTCAGCATCTCAACCTCATCATGGTGGGGCCGACCGGGGTGGGCAAGACCTTTCTCGCCTGTACCCTAGCAGATCATCTGTGTAAGCATGGCCAGTCGGTTCGCTATTTCAAAACCGCTAATCTCATTGCTGAGTTGAAATTTGCAAAGGCCGATGGCTCTTTCCCTAAATTCCGTAAACACTTGGCTGCCTTTGATTTACTCATCTTTGATGAATGGCTCAGAGACCCGTTGACACCCAATGATGCTCGTGAAATTCTCGACCTCCTTGATGACCGCTTTCGGCAGGCCTCGTGTCTCTTTGCCTCTCAGTTTCCTATCAAGGATTGGCATCAGAAGATTCAAGACTCCACCCTCGCCGATGCCATTCTTGACCGCATTGTCCATGATTCCTTGAAACTCACTCTCAAGGGCGAATCCATGCGTAAACTCACCAGTCAACTTAACGCTCAAGGCAAGGAGGAACCCTCATAATCTGATGCCAACCCATGACCAGATTTAACCCTTTGAGATCTGGTCATCACTCAGTCATTTCTTCAATGCTAGATTATGATTTTATTACCTGTCTCGGTGGACCCTGATCTCACGCCTTAAAGTGGGGGGGGCCGAAGTGGACATCATTCTGCCGAAGTCATGCAAATATGCACGATATCTATAGAGCAGGGTGGCAGCGCAACTTAAGCCTGTTTGTCTTTATGAAATTGAAACCCTAGATGCTTTAGCACCTGACCCTAATGATTTTTCGGTCCATGGGGGTGATGTGATCACGATTCGTGCCCAGGGTGCAGGTGGTAATACGACCTGTTTTCCGGTGGTGACTCCCACAGGCTCTTTGTCACCCTATACATGGGGGAGGTTAAGCGAACTGCCAGTGATAGAACCTATGTATTTGAGGTTTATGAGGATGCTACCTATGAGTATCGTCTGCCAACGCCTCTAGATGAAACCGGGAGTTGTTCCATAACTGTAAGTTTGGCAACACGTTATGAAACATTAATGATTGAAGCTCGGGAGCTAGAGCGTAATAGCTATTGGGTTGTTTCTGAAGAAGAGGCTGCTCAATGCTCAAGGGAACACGTCATCCATTCATCAGAGAAAAAATATCCTAGAGGGTAGTGTTTCTATCGGTTCACAGTCATGACACCTGAAACCCATCAGCAATTGGATTCCCATGTGCGAGCAATCGCCCAGATTCTCTATGACGATGCTCAAGCAAACGGGTTACCGATGGATAGCTTGGAGGATATCGAACATACGGTTCGTGCTCAACTCCAGAGCCATGTCTCTCCTGGTTTAGGAAATTTTTTATCCAAGCAAATTGTCCAGAAGATGGTGAGCGACCCAGGCGAATAGTGAGCATTCTGGGGGAATTGTGGGTCTCTCGTAAACAGGCACAAACACTTTCACTCAAGGCTCGTGTCAAGCACAGTCCGTATCTAGAGAAATGTTGTTTACGGATGTGTGCCAAAGCGTCCTATGCGCATGCGGAATCGGATGTGGCGATGCTCACGGGAGTTCGTGTGAGTGCCAAGACGCAAGAGCGAATGGTAAAGCGCTCACCGTTACCCGAGCCAAGGTCTGAAGAGCCCGTCAGCGAACTCACCCTCGATGGCGGGATGGTACGGGTGCGGACCCCCAAGGGTGAAGCCAGCGTCTGGCGTCAGTATCACGGCATCAGAGTCAATGGCGATGGCCTCGGGATGGCTTGGTACAAAGACCCAGCGACCTTGTTGGCATGGGTGACGACATTGCCTCTCGTCCCTGTGATTTATCTGCTGGGTGATGGGCACTGTGGCATTTGGTCCCTATTTGACCAGATGGCAATAGAGGTCCCAACCGACGAAGTGCTTGATTGGTATCACCTGAAAGAGAATCTCTACAAAGTCGAGGCCCCAGCACCGGTGCTGGAATCGCTATCGAGTCAACTATGGGAAGGGCGACTCCAACAGGTTTTGGTTTGCCTATCAGAGTTGGACAATGACTCGGCCCGACGCTTTAGTGCCTATCTGAACAACCATGCTGGACGCATTCCCAACTATCGCTATTATCAGATGGAAGGCTTGCCCATTGGCTCAGGTCCTGTTGAGTCTTGGGTCAAACAGATTGATGCCAGATTGCAGGTGACGGGAGCTCAATGGAATGAAGAGACGTTGCCACAAATGCTCAAATTGAGATCCGTTTATCTAAATCATCAACTCGATTATTTTTCATCCGACAGCGGATGACGTGCTCCCTGCTCAATCCCTTCAAAGGCAGCAGGATGCAATGGCGCTTTACCAAGAAGCAATTGAGTTGGAACCAGAATATCCTGATGCATATAAGCGAGTATTAGAGTTGTTGTTAGAGATTAATGTGACTGATTTTGATCTGGAACAAGATGAGCTGGATGAGTTAGGAGAGATTATTGGCTCTTCCGGAACTGCCGTGGTCGACTACTAGATCTAGCGTTACGGGAGAGCGAATGCCACCTGTGGGATGATTGAGGTGGTGAATCCTTTGGAGACACGCTATGGATAATAACTCTATTCGCATCCCGCTTGACTTACCGGATGTTCGTGTTCTAGAGGTCTCGAAAACAGACCAGGGAGCTTGGTTGATTCGCGTTGAAAGTACCCTGAACGGCACCCACTGCCATCAATGTGGTCGAGAGATCACCCACTTCCATAGCGTTGAGTCTGCCATTCGGCTACGTCACCTGCCTCTGTTTGAAATGCCTGTTTTTATTGAATTGCGCCCTAAGCGCTACCGCTGTCCGTTCTGCGAGGGGAAGCCCACCACCACCCAACGGCTGAGCTGGCATGAGTTACGTAGTCCCAACACCAAGCCTTACGAACAGTGGCTGCTGCGCATGTTGATCAACTCGACGGTTGCGGACGTGGCTAGAAAGCTGACTATCAGCGAAGAGACCGTCGCGGGTGTCCTGAAACGTTGGGTGAGCCCTCAAGTGGACTGGGCTGAATTTGATCAGATTGAGGTGGTCGGGATCGACGAGATTGCCCTCAAGCGTGGCCATCGCGACTATATTACGCTGGTCAGCGTGCCCTTGATGCCGAGGGGTGTGGAGATCGTCGCTATTCTGGCCGACCGCAAGAAGCAGACCGTGGCCAATTTTTTCAACTCAATCCCTTCCCGGCTAAAAGGCGGCATTAAGCGAGTGTGCACCGATATGTATCAAGGGTTTGTGGCGGCAGCTGTTCTTCAGCTGCCAGAGGTCAAGATCGTGGTCGACCGTTTCCATGTGGCAAAAGCCTATCGTGCCTGTGCTGACACGGTTCGCAAACATGAGGTCAACCGGTTGAAACAGGACTTATCCCCCGAAGCGTATCAGCAGATTAAGGGGGCGATGTGGCCCTTCCGCAAAGCGCCTGACGATCTCAATGACGATGAGTGGGCGCTGCTTGAACGTTTGTTCACGTACTCACCGAAGCTGGAGAAAGCTTACACCCTGCGCGAGGAATTAACCGAGATTTTTGAGAGAGCGTACACGAAGACAGGAGCGAAGTGTGCCATCCGGGCCTGGTGCAAACGCGTGCGCAAAAGCGAACTCGATGAATTTGAGAGTTTTTTGGGAACTGTGGACACCTGGCTCGACAAAATCACGAACTACTTTCTAGACGGGTGGTCAAGCGGCTTTGTTGAGGGCTTCAATAACCGAGTGAAGGTTCTCAAGCGACGCTGCTATGGCATCTTTGATGTGGAGCGGATTTTCCAACGACTCACATTGGACATCAATGGGTATGAGAGATTTGGCTACACGTAACAACCACTACATCTAGTGGATACCACGGGAATTCCGGAAGACCCTTTCAAGTTAGTCCTTTTCACTATCTGACTGTCCTGGTGCAATCTGTGTATTCAAGTAGGTCAAAATTTTGTTGTCTTGTGTGACTAAAGACGATGCACACATCATTGCAGTAGCTACAAGTAGCTGATCGGCTGGATCAGAATGAAACCCTTTTAACCGAGTCGATTGAAGGATAATAGGCACAGTTAACGGCAGCAGTTGTATACCTGGGTAAAGTAGCGCTGACTCTAGCCATTCGTCTACTGTGACCTCGAATGCAAGGCGTCCTTTTTCGATAAGCTTGGCGATTTCCCAACAGGAAATAATACTGATACCTAACCCATCTGATTGATTCTCTTCAATGATTTTGAGATTTTCGGCAGATAGCTTGGGATTTTCGTCGATCCACCAAATCCAAATATGGGTATCCAGGACGATCATACTAGTGCGTCCCAATCTTCAATTGCCACTGGCTCATATGGAGCATCATAATATTTGACTTTACCTTTGAGTAAATGCGAGTGAGAAGCTGCCTCAGTATTTTTCGGCTTTGTGGGGGGCTGCAAATGAGTTGTGGCAATGCTTTTTTGTATTACTTGTTCAAGGGTTTGAACAAGTTGGCTCACCAATTGTATCTGTTCCTGTACATTAAGCTGTTGAGCTGCTTGGATGATTTCTTGTAGTGTCATGGCTTAATATTCAAATCGTTGTTCTTGATTTCTATCTTGTTCCGCTTCTTGACGACGTCTTTGTTCCGCTTTCTGCTTCAGTGCATTAGCTGTATTAGAAGCATATTTAGCTATTTCTGGATCGTTATGATTTTTTAGCACTGTTATAGCTTGAGATGCTTTCTCAAGAATTACTGATAGTGATCCTGCCCATGAAGAGGGTGATGCACAGGCATGAGTATAAACATCAATAATCTTCTGTGGATTAGGTGAGTAGTTTACTAGTTCTATTGCGAATGGCGTTAAGGAGTAATTTTTATTCTTAGTATCTTCCTGCCTTTTACAAGAGGACTCATTATCTAAAAAAGGATTAATCATTTGAGCGATTATTATGTATCGTGTCTCTGGCTTTACAGAACACCATGCAAAGATGTCTTGCTTAGGGATCATGCTTACAGGGTCTGTCTGACGACCAATTTCAGGAAAAATATCATATCTGATGCGATGCAAAATTTTGTCATTCGCAAATATATCAAGAAACTCTTTTGGATGTAATTTAGCCATTGCTCTTATGGATCTATGTTTAGATTGCCAGGAAAATGTGTAGTTGAGAATTCTGTCGTAAAAGTTTGAGTAAAAAGCTCTTACATCATCAATGCTGATATTAGAGTGAAAACAATATTCAATAATTTGGCTTAACTGAAAATCACTTACTTTTGTTAAAAGCTTTTTATGTTCTACTTGAGATGCGAGTGTCAAAAGCTTTTGGCCAATCTCTAAAAGTGATTTTGATAAAGTTATTAGCTCAGACCTTGTACTGAAAAAGCGCATGAACAGGATGTCAATTGCAATATGGATGCCATCCTGTCTATCAGTAAGCTTCAGCAATAGTTTTGCTAATTCATCATCTGGCATAAACTCATGATTCTTACCTGACTTGAGTTGGTGAAATTGAAAAACTGAGATGTCCGTGTCACTTATTAAATGCATAAGCCTCTGAAAGCCGGAGATATTAGCTTGAGAAGCAATTTGAAGTGTAACGAATACAGTTTTTAAGTCTGAATCAACTAAGGCTTCGTCCAGCCAGGCTTCAGATTTATCAGGTATATCTTTTGAAATTTGTCGAATGTATCCTGCTAACAATTGGGGGTTACGTTTGTGTGAAGCATGCGCTTTAAAGGCATTAAGAATATTACGCCACATTAGTTCACGATCTTCTGCCCCCTCTGCAAGCCCCCTTCCAAATGAGAACAAGTTCCCCTCAGTATGTTGCGCCATTGTTAATCTTGGAAGCATTGCTTTGAGGATCCTTGGCTGTAAAGCTACGTTCGCTGCCAATAATTGTGTTTTCCTTTCTACTTCCTCGTAAGTGATTTCATTATGGGTACTTTGCTCAATTTCCCAATGGCTAGAGTAAGCATAAAGTTTAGCTTCATCTGCAAGATTATTAGGAGTTAATAGTTCTAATAAGTTTTCTAATTTTGTGTATTCATCTTTAGAGAATTTATTGCCATCATAATTAAGGGTTCTTCCGACTGCTAACCAACTTTTGTGCCATAAGCCATTGGCATGAAGACTTGTGATAGCTTTTTCTAATTCATCATGCATCCCTGCATTCCATAGGTCTCTAAATGTCTCTGCAAGGATATTTTGAGTAGCTTCGCAAGCAGATATGTCATTAGATTGAGCAATAGTAACCCCTATATTAATGAATGTAGAGAACCAAGCATGTGAAGCATTCTCATCCTTAGGCCAGTAACCATAATCTCGTTGTCTTGAGCCAAAATCAAAACTTCGAGTAGTTGTAAAATTAGAAGCCTTGAGTGTAGCTTCAAGTAATTGGAAACCTAGCTTCTGCATAATTGCTTCATCAGATTTGAGTAAATGCTCTACTATCTGAGCACGCATTTCTAAAGGAGCATGTGTCCTTGACAAACAGATCCAAAACAAACTACACATAATGTCTCACTTCCGGAAGAGTATGAGGTTTTATTATTTTCAGCCTTTGTAAATTGAATCAAAAGATTGACAGAGCGCTGAAATAGTTGACTATCATATGCAATCTTACAAAGTAACTCTGAAAATCTTTGATGAGATAGTGACCTATGAGTTAGGAATGCTTCATTCTTGTCTACGGCTCTCTCAATCACCTCAAGCGCCATCTCAGGTGCTACTGGTGCAATATTTCTAAAAATATTAACGTTTTGCTCATTAACCTGTAATGCGTCATCAAAAAAATAACCATTTGACAACCAGAACTTGACAATAGCCTGTGCCTTTGGTGAGGTATGTAGATAACCTAACCGCCTTGAAAAGGACCTAAGTAGTCTTTCGTATCCATATGAACGGAATTTCTTAAGAACAATTTCTGGTGAGATATTCTCTAATGCCTGTTCTGCCAAACGATTGGCAAGCGCATGGGGAAGAACAGCACGCCATGGGCCACGCTTTTGTACTAAATCCTTACGACATAGAGCAGCTGAAAATCGATACATTTGTGACACACTGGCATCGACTAAAGAGCCTAGCAATGAGAGTTCTGATGTTTCTTCATCCGTGGTTTCGCCATCATATGAATAGACAAGCGACAGAGTTTCAGCCGCGTCTAATAGATTTTCCTCTTGATTTTCAGGTCGACCGAACAGTCGCTTCAAAAGCTCTCCATCGTTTAACTTGCTCAGACTTTCTCCATTTCTAGCTGTGCTAGCAAGTGCCAATGCAACTCGTGCATTACCATCTGAAAAGGCGGCTATTGTTTCTGCATCTATTTGGCTGATATGCGAATGTCTGATACGAACAAGTTTTTCAATCAACCTCTGATCCGATGATTCTAATTTAAATACAGCTGTATCCTCGGGTTCGTCTCCAATAACGTCATACTCTATAGTCAAAAGACTTAGTTGGCATCCTTTCTGCATTACTACTTTTGCCAGTGAGCGATGGACATCTGGTGGACAGTTATCGATTATGACGATTGCTCGTTGCCCTTGGGCAACTAATATCTCAACCATTTTCCTAACACTAGGCTCTGGAGAAAAACTAATGTCGGTGTATATCGCTAAGGAAGGAGCTAATGCAGCTTCGCTAACTTGTGATTCAAAAAGAGCTTGAACAAAACGAGTTTTACCGACTCCTGATAGCCCTGTTAATCGAATTACTTCCTGAGGAGTGTTAAGTAGTTGTCTGAGTCTTTGAATGCCATCGACTGTTCGCATTCCTTCTTTGTTGGGGTGCCTCACATCATGAAGACGTGCTCGATCATCTAGCAGGTATTGGCTCGCTGTACTTTCAGATGCATTTGCCCAATTCCCATAGGGATACCATCCATCCAGAGGCTGCCCTACTTTTCGGCGGACCCATAAGATTATAGAAGGGTGATTTCGAACCCACGTTGCTATACGATTACTGTCGTAGAAGTCTACATGTAAATTGGAAGCCTGATCTTCTTCTGCAATTGCTTCTCGCATGGCCTTTAGTCGGTCTTGGAGCATGCTCGAAGAGCAGTCATCTATCCCACTTGCGATGATGTAGGCCCCACTCTCAGCTATTAATTGACGAATAACTGGTCGTAATTGCCTACCTTTTAGCATTTCTTTCTTGATTTTGCTGGCTGGCATTTTTTCTTGCTTAGCTTGATATCCTGTGTGTGGTCGAGGGATATAATCAAGCTTGCTAAGCTGATCCTTGAGATTAACTTCTACATCTAATCCACCGTCATTTGCATTTTGATGTCCACCCCAGAGAACACTGCTAGTAGGATATGTATTTGTCCGCAATTCAGCCTCACAGAGTAGGCCAAGCAAAGTCCTTAAATCTGTATCAGTAAGTTGTTTAATATGTTCTTTTGTAATCTCAAATATGGGCATTTAAGAAGAATCTGCAACTACCAAATTTTAGCCATTGATAATATTAAACCTGGCAATTCTGGAGCACCCTTAACCACATCAGGATTTTTCAAAATCTCAACAGGTTTTTCTGAGCGGTAAATGTAGACTGTTCTGTTTTTTCGATCAATCAGAAAGCCTAATTCTAGACCATTGTCTAAATATTCTTGCATTTTCTCTTGAAGACTTTTTTAAGGTATCACTGGCAGACCGTAGTTCGATAATAAAATCTGGACAAATAGGGGCAAAGGATTTTTGTTGTGCAGGGGTGAGGGCATTCCAACGCTCTAGTCGAATCCAGGAGATATCAGGTGATCGGGTAGCACCATTAGGCAAGGTAAATCCACTTGAAGAATCAAATCCGATTCCGGTGCCATCTTTATCAACCCATTTGCCCACCTCAACAGCCAGCTTAAAGTTTGAAGTGCCAGTATCTGAAAAAGCGGGTGGGGTCACAATGATTTTTCCTTGGGCTGTACGCTCGATGCGCAGTTCTCGATTAGTAAGACAGAAGTCGATAAAATCCTGCTCAGTCGCCACAGCCGGTAGCTCAATGGCTATGGGGGTATCGAGGAGTGAAGTGACTTCCAATGTACCCATAAATTTGCTTCCCCAAATAAATACGACTTACCCACAGGTTAGCTCAAAATAAAAAGTCCCCACTTAAAGGCAGGGACTTTCTTCTATTACATTCCTTTTCTACTCAATGAGAAGGAATTAATGATAAGGCTTACTTGTCATCCAGGGCAGCAATACCGGGTAGAGTCTTACCTTCTAGCAGCTCAAGGCTGGCACCACCACCGGTAGAAATGTGGCTCATCTTGTCAGCAACGCCCACTTTCTCAACAGCGGCAACGGAGTCACCACCACCGATGATGGACATGCAGCCATTGCTGGTAGTAATCTCGGCCAGAGTGTTCGCTACAGCTTCAGTACCCTTGGCAAATTTGTCGAACTCAAATACACCCATGGGGCCGTTCCAGATAACGCCCTTGCAGTCAGCCAGAGCAGCCTGGAATACCTTGATGGAGTCGGGGCCAATGTCTAGACCCATCCAACCATCGGGAATTGCTTCAACACTAACGGTTTGATCGTTGGCATCAGGGGCAAAGTTGTCGGCAACAATCACATCAGTAGGTAGCAACAGTTCAACACCCTTCTCCTTAGCCTTAGCTTCCAGTGCCTTAGCCAGCTCTAGTTTGTCTTCCTCAACCAGAGACTTACCAACATCCAGGCCACGAGCCTTATAGAAGGTAAAGATCATGCCGCCGCCAATGAACAGTTTGTCCACTTTCTCTAAAAGAGTTTCGATGACGCCAATCTTGGAGGATACTTTGGAACCACCCACGATGGCAGCAAAAGGACGCTGAGGACTATCTACAGCGCTTTGTAGATACTGAAGCTCTTTCTCGATGAGTAGACCACTAACAGAGGGGCTAAGGTATTCAGTGACACCTGCAGTAGATGCATGGGCGCGGTGAGCAGTACCAAAGGCATCGTTGACATACATTTCAGCAACGGAGGCCAGGTTCTTCGCAAACTCAGAATCGTTGTTAGTTTCGCCATCGTAGAAACGCACGTTCTCAAGCAGAGCAACCTGACCATCAGACATGCCATCGACAGCAGCTTTAACTGCGTCGCCAATGCAGTCGTCACACTTGATGACATCCTGGCCTAGCAGCTCAGAAAGACGAGCAGCAACTGGCGTCAGACGCATGCTGTCAACAACTTTACCCTTGGGACGTCCGAAGTGGCTGCAAAGAATCACCTTAGCACCCTTGCTGGTCAATGCTTGGATGGTAGGCAGTGCAGCACGAATCCGGGTGTCATCAGTAATTTTGCCTTGATCATCGAGAGGCACGTTAAAGTCTGCCCGCATCAGCACGCGTTTGCCTGACAGATCAGCCGCTGACAAATCAGTCACGGATTTCTTTGCCACAGAACTATCCTCCTTATCTCCTAATGCAGTTTTGTTACGTTACGTACACCCCACTTCAAAGCTAGGACAAGCTTG
Source organism: Leptolyngbya sp. PCC 7375 (assembly GCF_000316115.1). GTDB lineage: Bacteria > Cyanobacteriota > Cyanobacteriia > Phormidesmidales > Phormidesmidaceae > Leptothoe. Next base: position 2,674,612 of record NZ_JH993797.1, on the reverse strand, counting down.
ATTACCCTAGATGTAAAGCGTTGATACATTTTCGTTACTCACTAGGTATTATCGCTTATTGCGGCTCTGATTTTTGATCGAAGTCTGAGGGTTTTCCCACGTTATGTTTAAGACCGTTCTATTTCCGATAGATGCTAGTCCCGAAGCTCAACAGGCGGCTTTTAAGACTGCGGAGTTAGTGAAACATCATCACAGCCATTTGATTTTGCTGTCGGTCGTTGAGACCTCAAATGGGCACAATGCTCATCCTGAACAGGCCTCGCCTGAGGCGGTTGCCCAGCTGCTAGAGAAAGCGAAGGCTGTATTTACCAATCAAGGAATTGAGACAGAAACCATTGAGCGAGAGGGCAATCCTGCGTTTGTAATCTGTGATGTGGCTGACGAGATGTCGGCGGATCTAATTGTGATGGGCTGTCGTGGTATTGGTCTGACCCCAGAAGGGCAGTCTGAAAGCGTCAGCAATCGGGTAATTAACCTGTCGCCCTGTCCGGTGATGGTGGTGCCATGACTTCGCCGTCTATTCAGTGGTATCCCGGTCATATTGCTAAGGCGGAGCGCTCTTTGAAGGAGCAGCTAAAGCGCGTTGATGTGGTGCTGGAAATTAGAGATGCGCGTATTCCTTTGGCCACCCATCACCCTGAGGTGGATGATTGGATTGGGGATAAATCGCGGGTGCTGGTGCTGAACCGAGTAGATATGATTTCAGCGGAGGCGCGGCAGTCCTGGCAAACCTGGTTTAAAGAACAGGGGCAGGCGGCTTACTTTACCAATTCAAAGCAGGGGAAGGGGGTACAGAACCTGCTGCGGGCTGCCCAGGATGCGGGCAAGGCGATGAACGAGCGGCGTAAACGCCGAGGGATGAAGCCGAGACCTGTGCGGGCTGTGGTTATTGGCTTTCCTAATGTGGGGAAGTCAGCTCTGATCAATCGGCTGCTAAAGCGTAAAGTTGTGGTGAGTGAGCGCCGGGCAGGGGTAACACGACAGTTGCGCTGGGTAAGAATTTCAGATGAAATTGAATTATTAGATGCTCCGGGTATTATTCCGCTGAAGCTAAATGATCAGGACGTGGCGCTAAAACTGGCAATTTGTGATGACATTGGCGGTGCTGCCTATGACACGCAGCGGGTGGCGGCTGCGTTTTTGGATTTGATTCAGGCCTTGGACCAACGGGATGAATCGGGTGGGTATGAAGGTGCGATCGCATCTCGCTACGATACCCCATTAACCTCTGAGACCGGCGAATTCTATACGGGGGAAACCTACTTATCAATATTGGCCCAGCGTCATAACGATGATTTAGAGCGAGCGGCCCATCAGTTGCTCAATGACTTTCGCAAAGGCCATCTAGGTAACCTGGTGTTGGAATTACCTCCAGTACCGATGGTCGAACCCACATCATCAGTTGCTGTTGGCCAGTAGCATATCGTGTCCCTAAGTGTACGTTTGACATGTGAATCTTCGACAAAGATTAAATTCATCCATCGGTTTGAGATCACGTACTGAGATAGGATGCGGATCAAATGGGAAATCTTGATGGGTAATAGTGATATATAGCCAGGCACTATTACCCAAAAAGGGACACAAATCAGAGCGGTGAATTTATCTAATGCCCCCACGACCAAGGTGTCGGTCATCGCCCCAGATGTTTCTGGTGGTGGGATGACGCGTGTTTATCTAGTCAGTCAGATTCTGCAAAAACTAGGGCATGATGTCGAGGTCATGGGCTGTCAGTTTGGGGATGTGATTTATCCACCGCCCCCTGACACGTTGTCGGTGACTGCGGTGCCAGGCCAACAACTGCCTCAGTTTATTAAGTCGGCAACTCAGCTGCTCAATCAGATTCGGGGCGATGTAATTTACGCCATTAAGCCTCGACCGACGAGTCTTGGCATTGCCCTTTTGAAAAAGATGTATACCCGCCGACCCGTTTTACTCGACATGGATGATTGGGAGTTGAGTTGGTTGGGTGGAGAGACCTATGCCTATCGTCCAACGATTAAACAGTTGGCCCGTGATATTTTGAAGCCTGACGGAGCACTGCGAGATTTGGAGCATCCCTTCTATATATCGTTAGGTGAACGGTGGGTGCGGCAGGCGGATGCGGTGACGGTCAATAACCAGTTTCTTCAACAGAAGTTTGGTGGTCACTATCTACCTAATAGTAAAGATACAGATATTTTTGACCCAGCTCGTTTTGACCCAGCAGCCAGTCGGCAGACCTACGGGTTGTCTGACTATCGGGTGTTGATGTTTCCAGGCACAGCCCGTCCCCATAAAGGGTTGGAGGATGTGTTAATGGCCATGGATCAGCTAGACCAGCCCGATTTGCGGTTGGTCATTGTCGGTGGTCGTAAACCAGATGGCTACGAAGATGAACTGATGGCTCGCTGGCCCCAGTGGTTGATTAAGCTGCCGCGATTTCCCTCGGATCAAATGGCAGAGGTGGTGGCTGCTGCCCATGTAGTAGTGGTGCCCCAGCGAGATACATCGATAGCTCGTGCTCAGTTTCCGATTAAGCTAACTGACGGTATGGCGATGGCCAAACCCATACTGTCTACCATGGTGGGGGATATCCCTAAAATTTTGGGAGATACGGGCTATCTTGTAGCGCCCTGTGCTCCTGATCAACTGGCCCAGATGCTACAAACTATTTTAGATAATCCAAAGCAAGCGGCTGAGCGCGGGCGTCTAGCACGGGAGCGTTGTATTCAACACTATAGTGTCAATGCCATGGCAGAAACGTTAGGGCCTTTGATCCAGCAGTGTTTGAAGAGGCAGCCACGGAATCAGTTAGGCTATAAGCAAAATTACAGACGTATGGAGAGTGGCCGCTAATTGCTTGATTTAAACAATATCCATACATAAGTATTGTATTCAAAGTTGTATTTCTTAAGCGTCGCCTGCCTACTTATTCATGTCTTCCACCCGCTTACTAATTCAGTCGGTTCTCAGATATCCGGTTCTGTTATTTTTTACGATATTACTGGGTTTTTCAGGGGCGCTATTTAATGGTGTAAGCACCTTGTTGATTGTGCCAATCTTACTGGAGCTGTTGGGGCAAGCGGAGCAGTACGCAAGATCTCTACCGCCGATTTTGCAGCGTTTTATTGGCATATTTGACGGCCTGCCTGACAATGCACGTTTACCGGTGATGGCGTCTGCCGTAGTCGGTGTCATTATTCTTAAAAGTCTTTCGGCCTATGCCAGTGCTCTGACAGCTGGCACATTGAATCGAAAACTAGCGATGTCGCTGCGACAACGGGGACTCAGGCTGCTTTTAGATGTGGATTTAGGGTATTTTGCCAGGACTAAAATTGGCGATCTGATTAACCAATTAAACGTTGAAGTGAATCGCACCACCATTGCCATTCGAAATTTGGTGCGCATCATGGTAGTGATCATTACGATCACGGTGTTTTTGATCTTGTTGCTGCTGACCTCTTGGCAGCTGACGCTGATTTCAATTGTGACCCTGGGGTCGGTTACCCTGCTGAATCAGTTTGTCGTTAAACGCTCCAAGTCCCTGGGTAAAGAACTGTCTAAAATCTCCAAGGCGTATTCTTCTCGTGTGTTTGAGATTTTGTCGGGTATTCGCTTAGTGAAGGCAACAGCCAATGAAGAGCGAGAATATCAACGCTTGGACAAAATTATCGTCGAACGAGAAAGCGCTGAGTTTAACTCCCAGCTGATTTTTGCGGGTATTGGTCCTTTTAACGAAATTATTAATATTCTGGCGTTGATACTGATCACTGTACTTGGTCGAATGGCCTTTAGTAATCAGCTTGAGGTATTTTCATCGTCGTTGCTGACATACCTGATTATTTTATTTAGAATGCTGCCTTATATTGGTCAGCTCAATAGCCAACGCAGCACTTTAGCGAATACATCGGCCAGTGTTGATGTCGTGACTGCCTTGCTCCGGCGAGATGATAAGCCGTTTATGCCTCGGGGAGCTCAGCCATATCGAACTTTACAGGAAGGTATTCGGTTTAACCAGATTCGATTTAGCTACCCAGGCCATGATCAGGAGGTCTTGCAGGGGATTGATCTGTTTTTGCCAAAGGGGCAAACCCTAGCTTTAGTCGGTTCTTCAGGGGCAGGTAAGTCTACATTGGCGGATTTATTACCCCGATTTTATGATCCCACCCATGGGTCAATTGAGTTGGATGGTGTGGATCTGAAGACTATAGATATACATAGCTATCGTTCTAACTTAGGGATTGTCAGTCAGGAGACCTTTTTGTTTAATGCGTCTGTGCGGGAAAACTTGATATATGGTCGCCCCGATGCCACAGAAGAGGACCTCAGGGCAGCGGCTAAGCAGGCCAATGCCTATGAGTTTATTGAGAACCTACCCCAAGGCTTTGAAACCATGATTGGCGATCGCGGTGTATTACTGTCTGGGGGACAGCGCCAACGGTTAGCCATTGCTAGAGCCCTGTTGCAGGATCCTGACATTTTGATTTTGGATGAAGCGACGAGTGCTTTAGATACGGTCTCGGAACGGTTAGTCCAAAATGCAATTGATGATCTCAGTCGTGGCCGTACCACGCTGGTCATCGCCCACCGTTTGTCCACTGTGCATAAAGCTGACCAAATTGCTGTCCTAGATCGAGGCAAAGTAGTGGAATTAGGGACCCATACTGAGCTATTGGAGAAGAGAGGGGCCTATGCCAAACTCCATGCGATGCAGCTGACTAAAAGTATTCGTGAGAATGCCAATGGCAGTGGCACCCTTGTGTCGAATGTTTTGCCTGTTTACCGTAAGGCGATTGGTAAGTCATCCTATGAGTTGCGATCGCAGCTAAACTCCATGATTGGCCTGCTGGCGTTAATCCAGGACGATGTTGATGACCCCTATGAGCAAGCAGAGCTGATGGTTCATGCCCAGAATATCGCCATTGACCTGCTCGGTGTTGTGGAAAATCTCGAATCCATTAGTACACCTGTGAGTAAATCCCAACAAACCGAGACGTCTAGTCCAGCACAATCCACCCCGTGATGCTGATAGGTCTGTTTTCTCTAACATTAAATCTTGTCTGATCCTGTATTTTTTAATGTGATTTTCTATACTTAATTACCCACTGGACGTCCTATGAAGCGCGGCATATACACCCTGGCAAACGATGTAGTCTACGATCAGTTGGTCGCTCTGCTCAACAGCATTGAACAAAATTCGGGACATATTCCGGTCTGCGTGATTGCCTACAACGACCAGATTGAGAAGGTCGCTGCTGAAGTCGCCAAGCGAGAGAACGTATCTCTGCTGAATGACTCTGAACTATTTAAATTTTGGGAAAACTTTTCACTACGGGTATGGCAAACCCATCCAACGGCGATACAACAGTGGAAAGCGTCAGGTGTGAAAACCCAATTTTATCGAGTGGGAGAAAACCATCGCTATGTTTCCTTTGACCCGGCAGCTCCCTTTGAAGAATTTATTTATCTAGATGCTGACACGTTGGTGATGCAGCCTCTGGACTTTATGTTTGAGCGTCTAAACCGTGCCGATGTCGTGGTTTATGATTTTCAGTTCAAAGACCTCAGCCACATTTTTAATGTTAATTCTGACAAACTGACCACGGTACTATCCGAGGAACGACTCAAGCGTGACATCTTTTGTTCTGGTTGCTATGCCTCTAAGCGCAGTCTGTTTTCTGAAGCTGAGCTGGATCATGTGGTAGAGACCCTGGCCCAGGGTAATTCAGATGTGCTGTACATGGGAGCGCCCAATCAATCGCTGCTGAACTATATGGTGCAGATTAATGATCATACTGTTCACAATGTGGCATTAGAGTGGCGTGCTGAAGGCAAAGCGACGGGAAATGCAGTTTCATCGAAACATTTTGAGGAGAAAGACGGTCTGGTTTACGACGACGGTAAGTTGTTGAGCTATCTGCATTTCATTGGGCTGTCCTCAAAGATATTTCGTCGCGTTTGTGGTGGTGAAAACCTTGATTTCCCGTATCGTAAAACGTTTTTGCACTATCGATATTTACATGAGCCCATGCCAGAGTTTCAGGGCAAACCCCAGCAATATAATCAGCCACCGTCCCTACAGAAACGACTGATGAAAAAGATTGGACTTACCTGAAGGGAGGACTATTGATGACTGGTAAGAGAGGTGTGTACATCGTTGCGAATGAGAAGGTGGGGGACAATGCGATCGCACTCCTCGCTAGTCTGCGACTTCATGATCCGGATGTACCGGTATATATGATTCCGTTTAACGATGACTATCAATCGCTGTTTCAAAAACTAAATACGCTTTACCAAGTGCAGCTCTTTCCAGATTTAGCTTTTCTTGAGGCGTTTACCCAAAAAATTAGCGAGATTTTTCCCCGTGATTTCTTGGCACTCCCCAATAAAATGCGTAAGTTAGCAGCCTGGTTTGGGCCGCTGGATGAGTTTCTTTATATAGATACCGATATTCTTTTTTTTGAGCCAGTTTCTGATACCCTTGCCTATCTAGAGCAAGCAGATTTTATTTGTTGTGATTATCATTTCAAGGGTCGTAAACTGCGGGATGTGTTTTCGCCCAGTGTGATTGAACGAGGCATTTTTCCTGAAGATATTGTCAATTCTGTTTTTAATAGCGGTCTCTGGGGGGCTAAAAAAGACACCATCACCCTCCACCAGATGTATCAGCGTTTAAGCGAATGTGCCCAAAATCGCGATTATTTTGATTTTTCGGGGGGCACAACAGACCAGCCCATCATGAATTATCTGGTCCTCAACAGCATCGATACACGACTCAATATTGTTCAAGTGAAGGCTGATGAGCCCGGCAGTTGGGGAGGGATGAAACACTTTGTATCCCGAGACCATGCTCTCTACGATGGCGATACACGGCTACGTTATTTGCACTGGGCGGGCACACCGATGAGATCGGGGGGGCCTTATCGAGACCTGTGGGAATATTACCGCTATCTCCATGATCCGGATGGTCGTCCGTTAGCTGGCAAGTCCCCATCGCAATTACAGCGTCAACCGATCCGCAAACTTAAACAGGCAATTGGTCGGTTGGCTAGACGGATGAAGAAATAACGTTTCACCCATAGTGGGCAGTACCCACCCTAAAACGACCTATGAATCTTCCTCGCTGTTCATTGTCCATCATGGTAGCGCGCACCGATATTCCATTCATGATGGAGACGATTCCTCACCTGGTACGCACTAGCCATTATCCCTTTGTGGAGCGGGTGTTGTGTTTAGATACGGCCCCTTTGACGGGGGATAAAATGGGGCGACCCGGCATTGGTACCTTAGGGCAACTGCGGGATAACTGTGCCCAGTTGATGGCAATGGGGGTGGTGGATCGGCTGGTTGATATGGACTATGACAACGCCTATCGTCAGCGGGTGTATCAAAAGCACTTTGGCTCTGTGCCTAAACCCACCCACAACTGGAAGGGCTATCCCATTCTGGGCACAATTTTTTCTCTGGAAGAAACGGTGGGTGATTATGTGGTGCATTTTGATAGCGATATGCTGCAGTATCAACAGCCTGGCCACAGCTGGATTACTGAGGGCATAGAGCTAATGGACAAGCGACCCGATGTCCTGTTTGTCCGTCCTTTATCCGGACCACCCCGATCTGACGGCACCATGACCCAGCGTGTGCCCTATGAACAGGACAATGGGTTCTATCGATTTAAGTTTTTTGGCAGCCGCGCTTATCTGATCAAAAAGCAAAGCTTCGATGCATTTTTACCGATTCCTGTCCTGTGGATGGACTATAAAAATGAATGGCTAAAGCAGTTGCCACCCAGGGTGCTGACCTGGCTAAATTACTGGACCGGTCGTGGCAAGTTAGATTCTTGGGAGGTGATGATTTCTCGGGAGCTTGAACGCACTCACGGTTGGCGGGCAACACTTTCAAATCCTGATGCCTGGACGCTGCATCCTGTGGCACGGAGCCAAGATTACATTGCCGCGTTGCCGCAAATTATTAATGCCATCGAACAGGGGGAGTATCCTGCTGGACAAGAAGGCTATTACGACCTCAACCTCGATCTGTGGTTAAACAAAGTTGTAGGGGCGTACAGCCGCCGTGCGCCCCTACAACAAGAGGATTCCTAATCTTGTCTACGCCGCTCGACTAGGATACTGGTGCAGATATTCTAAAAAGTGGGGCCAGTTAAAGCTGCGGGGATCCTGCCGAGAACCTGACCGATCAACCGCTGCATGGGTGGTAATCCGCGCCTCCGGGATTGTTGTCTGGGCCATTAGCCAGGCTAAGGACTTATACTGCGCATCCGTGTAACCGCTGTGGGTAGAGGCATTATCCTGGCCATCGGAGGGGGTGACTAAGGAAATGTGATACGCAAAGTTATTGACAGATGACGCAAACGCGGGATTCGTCACAGCTGTTTCAGGACCGTTGGCTCCCTCAAAGACGGAGTTGCCTGCACCAAAGGCCCGTTTTTCGGGAGGGACAACATAGATAACCGTGCCATCGCGGTCAATGATGCTGTGATAACTTACCTGGTCTGCGTCCCGTGGATGATAGGTTTGAAACGTATTAATGGCACTGTTGGCGCTCCATACAGTTTCGTGAAGCACGGCCAAAAATTCATTGTTTAGGGGCTGACCGTAGGCATCCACTGCGTAGCGCTCGCCATAGTTAGATGGATCGGCTAATTCTACCCGTTCAGGGGGTCTATAGCTAGGATTATTTTCTGCTGTGTATATGAGCCCTTGGTTAGCTAAGGGGGCTTTACTAGTACCTTTTGGAGCTGCTGCTTCTACGGTGTAAGAGGGCTCTGCTGCTGCTATGCCCTGGGGTGGCCCAAACAATACTTTGTAGGTCGTTGCCAATACCATTGTCACTACCATGGCTAAGCAGAACGCGCCTATGTATACCCCAATTTTGAACCAACGACGATCACCCATGGAAGTTTTGAGGAAAGAACCGGATGGTGAAGTTTGTATGTGCTCATTAAGGTAATGCCTGAATGGCCAATACTTCAAAGAATATTATTCATTTTTTCTAGAATATTGGGTTTGTTCCGATTGTTGAAGTAGCCAAATGAGCAAATTATCCAAATTTGTTGAAGGTATTTATGCAAACCTTTGGTGTGTGGACAGCTTAGCGGTTCTGACGATGCATAAACTTTCGATAATACTGTCGATAGGCGATTTCAATACGGCCACCATAATCTGCGATCGCAGCCCGCTGCCGACGATATAACCCTTGAAAGACATTGGCAAAGAACAGAGTTACCATGGCGACCACTAATCCAAGGGCTGTGGAAATCAATGCTTCGCCAATGCCTGCTGTAACACCGGATGCCCGAGCCGTACCCACATCACCAATTTGCAAAGACGACAGGGCCTGAATCAACCCTAAAATAGTACCCAGTAGTCCCAATAAGGGGGCTAAACCAACGACGGTTTCAAACACAGTACTAAACCGCTTGAGCATCGGGATCTCTGCTTGAGCCGCGCTTTCTAATGCCAATTTAAATTCATCAGGGGTGGCCTGCTCTAGGGACAGCGCCGCCAAAAAAATCCGCACCATGGGTAACGACGGCTGCTGCTTTAGCTGTTGAATCGCCGCCTTAGGCTGCTGGGCATAATCTACTAGGAACGTATTGACCACACGTTCCTGGTGCTGAGAAATCTGCCACCAAAACCAGCTCCGCTCCAAAATTAGAGTCACTACTAAGATTGATGCGGCCAGTAGTGGCCAAATGACGACACCACCAGCCTTAAAGAGTTCTGAAATTCCCACTAATAGCTCCCTATAGGTTTTTGGCAGTTTTTGCTATTTCTAAAGCAAAAAAACAAAGCTTACGATCTCAAGCGCTATTTATCGGTATATTGCAGCTTAATTCATGCTAAGGCTCAATAATGCTGACATTGAATACCTCAGTGATAATAATCCGCGTTTATGAGCATTTCAAGACATGTGCTTTTATATAGCATTTTTAACCCTTGTAAACTTATTTGCCAATGACTCTTGGTTAGGTGTCAAAACCTATTATTTTCACAGCAGGATTTCAATAAATACCCACTCAATTTTTAATCACATTTATTTTCTACTTCTTGAGAAGAAGTTAAGTTACAGCTATATTGCTTTCATCTACAAATGCCTCATGTATGATGAAGTGAAGCCCTTGGTTTAATGGCGTGTGTACTTTGATTGGTGGGTTTAAAGGACAATTCAGGACAGTCTAAAAGTTGTGCACGACTAAGTAATTATTCGCTGTGTTTCTTCCCCTATAAGCCCTTTGTAAGATCTTGACAAAATATCCCTCAATCGCCCTTGATTGCTAGGGGGGCATTAAAGGTCGACACTAACCATGTATTAGGGATGTAAATCCTACGTGTTAGGGATGTAAATCATAATAAATTGGACAGGATTAAATTATGTTGAATCACCGTAATACCCTCAGTCATGACACTGGGTTTACGCCAGAGCAAGTATTAGAAAATCGTGGTAGGGTTGCCGTTTTTATTGATGGTTCGAATCTGTTTTATGCAGCGCTTCAGCTTGGAATTGAAATTGACTACACCAAGTTGCTATGCCGATTAACCGCAGGTTCTCGATTATTTCGTGCCTTTTTCTACACAGGTGTTGATCGTACTAACGAAAAGCAGCAAGGGTTTCTACTGTGGATGCGCCGCAATGGATACCGAGTCATTGCCAAAGATTTAGTACAACTGCCTGATGGGTCTAAAAAAGCCAATCTAGATGTTGAGATCGCTGTCGATATGATGGCCCTTGTAGGTTGTTACGACACAGCTATTTTGGTGAGTGGCGATGGAGATTTGGCCTATGCGGTTGATGCTGCTAGCTATCGTGGCGTCAGGGTAGAGGTGGTCAGTTTGCGCTCTATGACCAGTGACAGTTTGATCAATGTATCTGACCGCTATATTGATTTAGACGGTGTCAAAGACGATATCAAAAAGACTCCACGCAGCCACAGCAATGGCTATACCTATCGCCCACTCACTGGTTTGAGCGTTATGGAAGAAGAAGCGACCAGTGAGCCGGGGTAAGAGCCGTTATCCGTTAGGATAATCTGGGTGACTAGATTATGTACTGGCACAACTAACGCTGTATGAATAAATGGTATCGGTTTGCGGTGATTGCGGCGTTTATTGCTGTGATAGTCGTAGCTGTACGAACTTGTCAATCGTCAGGAGATACCCTGCAAAGTCTTCAAAATCAGGACAGCACTGAACAAACCGAAGCAGAACTAACGCTTAAAGATGTCACTCTAGAGCAGCCTGACGATAATGGTGGGCTGCTTTGGCGTGTTAAGGCAGAAGCAGCTACCTACAGTCCCGATCGTCGATTAGCTAGCGTGAAGTCCCCAGAGGGTGAGCTTTTTCAAGACGGAAAATTAGTATACCGAGTCAAAGCCGATCAGGGGGAAATCCGAGAAGATGGCAAGTCAATATTTTTGCAGGGTAACATTGTCGCCACCAATCCAGACAATCAGCTCACGCTCAATGGCAATAGTTTGGAATGGATTCCCGCAGAGGATCTACTGTTAGTGCGAGACCGTATTCGTGGCGATCATCCCCAGCTCAAAGCCACAGCCCAGGAAGCCCGACTATTTAATAAAACTCAGCGTTTGGAGTTACTCAACGGTGTGGTTGCTAAAACTCAACAGGAGCCTTGGATTGGGTTTGAGTCAGACAAATTAGTATGGCAGCTAGATGCTGAAAAACTCGAAACAGACACACCACTAAAGGTAGAGCAGTATGTCTCTGAGGATGATTCTACGGTTACTGATCGCTTAGTGGGTAAGCAGGGAGAGTTTGACCTGGCACAGCAGCAAGCCACATTGCAGCAGCAGGTACAGCTCAACGCATTTGAAATTCCCTTGCAAACCAATAGTGATATTGCTGTTTGGGATGTGGAGCCAGGTATTATCATGATTGATAAACCTGTACGCATTCAGTATCCCGAGCGAAAAATCACGGCTAATGCTAATCAAGGCCGTCTAAATTTGATCACTGAGATTCTTGTCTTAAATGGCAACGTCAGATCGGTCGATCAAACCAGACAATCCTTGTTAACGGCTGACCAACTCACTTGGAATATCAAGACCCAGGATATAGATGGGCAAGGCAATGTGAGCTATCGCCAGCAGGATCCTGCTGCCACGGTGAACGGTGATCGTGCGGTCGGCAACCTAGAGCAGCAAACGGTGGTCGTTACTGGTCGAAATGTCGTCACTGAGATTGTGCCTGCGGCGGTTGAATAATCTCATTGCGTTTAGGATCGCCTAAACGGTACGGCTCTTGATTGAACTGTAGTGTAGCCTTAATGGGATTGGGAACTTGATTCGCCTTACCCCACTGTTTTTCAAGGGAAGCTAGCAACCGATCCTGACGGGCACGCAACGTTTCTAGCCCTGAGCCGTAGTTAATAATGGCAAACCAGACAATACCCTTTTGCTCAGTGGGAAAAGCCCCTGCCAGCGCGCTAACTACGGCTAGGCTCCCTGTTTTGACTGAAGCATTGATGGGTAACGTACGGTCGATCAAGGTGCCCGTGTCGGTTCCAGAAACTGGAAACAGGTCGGCGAAGTTGAGATTGTGAGGCTGTAGCCGGTTCTGAATTGCTTGCATGAGTATAATCACGGCACGGGCTGAGAGTTGATTGTCTTCTCCCAAGCCTGAACCGTTAATCAGACTAATTTCACCAGGAGTGACTCCCGTCTGCTCGGCAATTTTGACCACATTGGCTGAGCCACCGGATAGATTAGCGATCATCTCGGCCATCACATTGTTGCTATAGATATTCATCGCTTTCAGAATCACTGCTAGCGGTAGTGACTTGTGGCGTACCAACCAGCCTGAGGCCTGATTGATGGTGGGTGCTGCAGAGGCTATCTGTACTGGTCCTTGGATTTGCAGTGTGGGTTTAGGGGTGCCGGGTGGCAGTGTGGCGTATTGTTTATCTACTTCCCAGCCCCAAGCAGCAGAGTTCATGGCCTGTTTCAACATTTCCCCTGATGCCAATGGGTCTGTGTTGAAATTCATCACAAACTGATCAATGACAATTAAGCTACCCGTGACCTGTTGAATACCAAGCTGCTGTAGTGTATTCCCCAGGGCAATTCCCTCTTCCCAAACAAATAGGGGATCGTAGGCCCCTTTGATAATGAGATTGCCCTGGAGGGTGCCGTTGGTGATGGTCCCTTGCCAGCCGATAAAGGTTTCAAACTGATGATTGACGCCATAGGTCTCAAGGGCAGCTAGGGTGGTGGCCACTTTAGTTAAGGATGCTGCCGGTAAGCGACGAGACTCTTGGTGACGAGCCACTGGATAGCGCCCCACATCGACGGCCACACCTTGCTGGCTAGCCGTAAACCCCAGACTCGTCAGGTCTGCTACATAGCCATTAAGGATGGTCTCAGCGGCCGGATCGGCTGCCAGTTTTTGCTGGAGCCATGGTGATTCCCAGGTCGGTCGGATATCAATATCGGCGAAGTTGATGCTGCCCATTGGTTGCCAAGGACGGGGACCAATGAGAGCAGAGATGAAGGCTAGTTGAAAAAGCCAGTTCACAGCAGTAGGGTATCAGCAGTTTTACTGGCTAAAGATACACTAGTAATCGACTAAAGGCAGTAGTTAATTGACTGGTTTATCTTAAAGATACCCATGGGCAATCGGGAGACAGGGGATGGCTAAAGCAGCGGATGATAACCAGTGGTTGCGGCGATTACCGCTGATTGTAGGCAGTGTGGGCGGTACGTTGCTTATGCTAAATCGGCTGTTAACCCCCGTTGTGACTGACTCCCAAGCGCGTGCTGATGTGGTGGGTGTCTTTTTAAGTGCAATTTTGATTTTGACAACGTTGCTGTGGCGTCAAATTCAGCCGGTACCAGCAGAAGCTGTGATTTTAGAAGGAGAAGAAGGCTTTGAGTTAGCAGATGATCTGTCTGAAGATGTTGCTACTGAATTGGCCTGGGCTTCCCACCTATTGCTGACCAATACGGTTACTCGTTCGTTGGTCGCTTACTACGATGGTCAGACATTGATGCGACGCGGTATTCTTGGTCCCAATAAAGAGGTTGAAGTTGGCCCCATTATGGAGCGCACGCTGACTAGAAAACGGCCGGTTTATCTGGTGAGTCTTAAACTTTATCCTGGTAAGGTTGAATTCAATTATTTGCCTGAAAACACCCAAGGAATAATTTGCCAACCCATGGGGGAAAAGGGGGTATTGGTTTTGGGGGCAAATGCGCCTCGCAGCTACACTAAACAGGATGAAAGCTGGGTTGAGGGTATTGCCGATAAGCTAGGGGCCAGTTTGGATACGCAGGCTACTCGTGAAGTGAAGGCCTGAGGCGATGGTCTTGTATTCTGTCTATTGTGCTAGTGAACAGATAGCAGGAGTAAAGAGCCATGGCCAAGTTTGTGATGTGGGGGAGCTACTGTGAGAATGCTCTGGAGAAACGCACCCCTTATCGTGCAGATCATCTCGCTGGACTGCAAGCACAAAAAGAAAAGGGCGTGTTGACCTCATTGGGCCCAACAACCGACAACAGTAAAGTGTTCGGTACTTATGAAGCTGATGATGAGGCTATAGTTCGGCAGCTAGTGGAGAATGATCCTTATTGGGTTAATGGTATTTGGACCGAGTACGAAGTGTACGAGTGGAATAAAGTCTTCTAACGCTGGCATCGGTCGCTGGCATCGGTCTAGCGGATAAGGATATTGTCTTCGTCTTTGATTGTTAGGCATTTGGTCAATACGCTCAGTTGTTGTCTAGTGCGCCTGTCATAGGCACACTAGACCAGCTATAGTCCTAAGCTTCGATGGATTGCTTCCGCTTACGAACAGCCGCAAGCCCTAGTCCGATTAAGCTCGGAAGTAGAGCAGGTGTAGGAACCTGTTTGAGTACGGCAAACTGAACATCAGATATGTCAAATGGGGTGGGTATACATTCGTAGAAATCAGGGCGATCGCAAGCAGCTGCAAACACAACCTCTTGATATACCTCGTTTCCGTAGTCTCGAAACTCGGGAGGAATGGTGGCAACAAAGGCAGGATCATACTTGATGCCAATGAAATCGAGGCCAACGAAGCGCTCACCAAACAAATGTGCGAACAGGGGACCTTTAGTTGCATGTTGTGTTGCTAGATCTACGGCGAGTGCCTCGTTCCCGTAAAAGAGCTGTTTTTTTAGTGTGGGCAAGACATCTTCATATGTCTCACCAGAAATTGTTGAAACAGAAAATTCGCGGCTACCAATAAAGATGTTGGCGGCGGCAGCAGGTGTTGTAGTCGAAAGTATGGCAATGCCAGCCGCAACTAGTGCCACAGAAGTATATTGAGCTTTCATCGAGCTTAGCTCCAAAACAACAAAGTAGAGGTAAGCCACAGCTTTTACCACTTTGCCAAGATCTCATAGACGATTTGGCGAGAGAGATTTGGCGAGTTTGCGATCGCAACAAGGACGTGACTCGCGATCTCACACAATATAATAGATAATCAGCACAGACGAGCACTGCATACAGACAGCCCAATACCATTAATCAGGTCACAGCGCTACGTTATTGCTGAGTCAAAAGGGCGCAGGCTGAGATGAACCAGTAGATGAAAGCTGTGGGATAGATGACAACAATACAGTGATGGACACCACTTTCAAGTGATGGATACCACTTTTAAGTGATGGACAACCCTTAAGGTCGATTATTTAGTTACTACGCAATGAACATAACTTGTCAGGCAAAAACTGCATCATAAATTCACTCAGTTAGGCCTGACGCGCAGCACATTGGCAAACGTGATGCACGGGCACAACTTTAACGAAACAGTGACCTTTGCAGGCGGTGCTAATGGACAGTTAGTGATGCGTCTAAAGCATGGTTAACGCTTATCGAGGCACTTAAACACGTCTATTCTGACCTCTGAAACCGAATAATGAGTGGTGGGGAATGTTAGTGTTTGTTTAGCTCTGCCTAAGTCCATTGGATTCAAACCCCATTATGGTGACCTCCCCCAGTCAAATTGCTGCCGTTAATACTCGGTATGAGTTATCGGTCGTTGTGCCTATTTATAACGAATATGACAGTATTCCGTTGCTGGTGGAAAAAATTACCGACGCAGTTCGGTCCATGGGGGTTTCCTATGAGCTGATTTGCGTGGATGATGGCTCAACGGATGGTTCGGCGAAGCTGCTTAAAACCCTGGCCCAAGACCGTCATGATTTGCGAGTGATTTTGCTACGACGTAACTATGGCCAGACTCCAGCCATGGCTGCCGGGTTTAACTACGCCAAGGGACAGGTGATTGTTACTTTGGACGGAGACTTGCAAAATGAGCCTGCAGATATCGCTACGGTCTATCATAAGTTGTATGAAGGATATGACCTGGTGAGCGGCTGGCGTAAAGAGCGACAAGATAATGCTGTCACTCGCCTGCTGCCATCCAAAATTGCTAACTGGCTCATTGCCAGGGTGACTGGTGTCAGGTTGCATGACTATGGTTGTTCACTGAAAGCCTATAGCGCCGATGTCGTGAAGGACATGAACCTCTACGGCGAGCTACATCGGTTTCTGCCAGCCCTAGCTTACATTGAAGGGGCACGTATCAGTGAAGTCCCCGTACGTCACCATGCCCGTCAGTTTGGCCAAAGCAAATACGGTTTGGGTCGCACCTTTCGAGTGATGCTAGACCTGCTGACCATTTACTTTATGAAAACCTTTTTGACCCGCCCTATGCACGTATTTGGTCCGTTTGGAGCCATTTCAGTGCTTGCCGGGTTAGGGCTGAGCATTTATCTAGCATTTGTAAAGTTTATTTTGAATGCTGAGATCGGCAATCGCCCTCTGTTGATGTTGGCAGTGGTGTTATTTATTTCAGGAATTCAGTTATTGAGCGTAGGGCTGTTAGCTGAGCTGATGATGCGCACCTACCACGAATCGCAAAAACGCCCCATTTATCGGGTGCGCGAAATCGTGGGTGGAAAATTGAGTGGTGTTCAGGATTAGTCCTGAACATAGGGCTCATCATTGACCAGGGCAATTTCAGCGCGCACAAACTCTCGACCAAGATAAGCAGCATGGTCTAAATAGCTTATGGGGCAAGGGTTTTCTTTGTCTTCGAAGATTTTCATGCACAATTCTTTAGCGGTGCGACCCTGATATAAGCGAGAAGACTGGCGTGGAGCCTCAGTCTTTTTCCCCAATAAAGGTTTGCCTGTTTCTGGATCGCAGGCTACGCCCTTGTCGTTAATAACATTGGTAAAATGCTTGGCGCAGATCAGCCCTTGCTCAGTGTCTAGATAGATCAAAAAATAACCGTCAGGATCGAGTTCAATAAACCGTTTAGAGAGTTTGTCGTCTAGGGTTTTGAGGGTGGCGGCAGATGGGCGTGTGTCTTGACTTATAGCCATGGTAAAGAGACGGTTTCACAACGTGAGAACATTTTTTGGACCCATAGGGTCCTTTGGGTCCCATATTCTACCGTGCAGATTCCTTGATTTCACCTAGGACGGTGCTGATTTAGGGGATGTACCGGTCTAGCACTATTGCGATTTGACGGTGTCTCCCCCCTCAAGCCATCCCGAGGCTCAGCAATGCTTCTATTTTATTCCGTCCTTAATGGCTTGAGGGGGAGGTCTGCATTGATGTCGTCAATTTCCTGCTGTTCGGCGACATTAATGCGGTCGATGTAATTGTCTAGCACCTGGGCCAAGGTGGGGTGATAGAACTTATGCAGGCTGTGGTTAGGGGAAGCGGGGAAACCGCGTCGTTTTTTGTGGCGTCCTCCAGCACCAGGGTCAAATAGCTTAATGCCGTTGGCGATGGCCCAGTCGATAGGTTCGTAATAGCAGGCGTTGAAGTGCAGGTGATTGTACTCTTCAAAAGCTCCCCAATAGCGTCCGTAGAGCTTTTCTCCCTTGGTCAGGCAAAAGGACATGCCAATGGGATCGTTGCTGTCGTCGCTGTAGGCGGCAAATACAACGGTGCGATCGCAAAACTCTGGATATAGTTGCTGAAAAAACTTGCGGGTTAAATATTTACTACCCCACCAGCCAAACTTGTCACAGGTATCACTGTAAAAGTCGTACACCAGGTTGCACAGGGTATCAGATAGGCCATTGCCAGTATGCACTTCAAAATGCAGTCCAGCCTTGGCGACAGACTTGCGTTCTCGCTTAATATTGCGGCGTTGGTTGGCATTAAACCGGGCTAGATAATCATCGAAGGTGCCGTAGCCTTCGTTTTTCCAGATATAGCTATGGTGTAGCCATTTTTGAAAGCCCAGCTTTTCCATTGATGCCCGCCAGTCAGGGTTCGCGTAGAGAAAATGGCAGCCTGAAATCTGATTCTGGACACAAAACTGGTCGATAGCTGCCACCATGACTTGGATGAGTGTGGCTTCATCTTCCCCAGCCGCGATTAAAAACTGATACCCTTCGACAGGGGTAAATGGAGACATGCCCAGCAGCTTAGGGTAGTAGTCAATGCCCAGTTGGTCTGCTAAATCTGCCCACTGATGGTCAAATACAAACTCACCGCGACTATGGCCTTTGAGATATAGCGGTGCGGCAGCCACTAATTTATTTTTGCACCACACTGTCAGGTGGTTGGGCAGCCAACCGGTCTGAGCTTTAGTACTGCCAGAGACCTCCATAGAATTTAGCCAAAACCACTCGAAGAAAGGGGTCTTGATCGATTGTGCCATGCTATCCCAATCGGCTGCGGGTAAGTCTGCCATACGATTGACCCAACGCAGCGTATAGTCGGTCAACGGCTGATTGATGGTTTTCCCCATTACTTGGCATAGCGTATTGATCCACTACGGTAATGTAGCGCGGCAGATGGGGAATGGGAATGAGGCAAAGTCGGTGTAGGGTAAGTTTTGGGTTTTGTAAGTTCTTGGTTCCTGGTTCTTGATGCTTAGTTAGTTGCTGATTGGAAAGTTCAAACCAGGCAAACTACGTCAGCTCAAAACTCAATATTCTTAGCGTTGGCGTTTATAGTTTAAAAACACTTCATTCCCAACGGTTTGATTCGATATCAGGGTGAATCTTGGGGCATTGTCTAGGGAAAATCCATCTCCGTCGCAGGGGGTGGGGGACTTGTCTCCGCCGATGATTAAGGGGCAAATGGTGAGCCAGAGTTCGTCAATCAAGTCAGCGGCCATCAGGGCAGCCACGAGTTGACCGCCGCCCATGATAATTAGTTGGTGAATATTTAAGGTCTTGAGTTTGGTCAGGATTTGTTCCCAAGCGAAGTCTTGGCCTGTGGGGGCAGTAGGGGCGATCCATAGCCGTTCAAAATGATCTGTGTCTTGCCAGTTGGCCGCACCATGGCTGGTTGTTAACAACCAACGAGGGATTGGCTGAGTAAAGAACTTAGCAGTCGGGTCTAATTGGCCTGAGCTGGAGCAGACGATGTGGATGGGTTGGGGGTGTTGAGTGTTTTGACGCCGTTTTTCCAGGAGTTTTGCGTCTTTGATCAGGGCCGTTGTGCCGTAGGCCCGTAAGGTGCTAGCGCCGAATAGAGTGGCATCTGCGATCGCTAATCGCTTTTCTAAATGGTGCTGGTCGGCGGCTGATGGAAAACGAGCAGCACTGCGCTGAGGATTACTGATCTTGCCATCGGCACTCATGGCCAAAACAGTAGTGATGTAGGGACGATTGGATGTTTTGGCGTAGGGCTGTAGGTTTAACGGCGGCATTTATTCAACAAGCGGTTATGGCTTCTCGGTGTGAAGCAATTTGTGAGAGGCTGAAGATAGCGAACATGACCGATAGATTGACGGATTGAAGCATCAACACTGACCTGTCTGATGCCTGACAATATTCAATTTCAAGGGATTAAGCTACCTTTGATAAGGCTTCATCTATGTGAGTGCTACTTCAACTTTTGGCTTGCTAGCCGGTAGCTAGACAAGACCAGTCGATAAACTAAGTGGGTGTTAGTACCGGTATCAGTAATAACACGATGGTCATGGGTACGGTCGTTGCTAAAACTGATATTGGTTCATTGTGGTTTACCAGTGGATATAACATCGAAGTAAATGAGATGGTGACGTCTGCGGACCATTTTGGCTAGACTGCGGCAGACCAAGATGGCAAGCGTTTTCTTTTGTTGTTATCTACGACTTTGACTCCATGTCTTATCTACGTTTCCTTGTTGAAGTCAGCGACGATCCTATAAGTTGTTAGCGGTTTATGGCTAAGCGTCCTCTTTCATTTCGCCGGTTACTGATACTGCGTATCTTGCTATTGAGTACGCCTGTACTGCTCATTGGTCAGGCGATTACCTTGCGTAAGGCGCGTTCAAGCCTATTGGACACGGCCCGCCAAAACTTGACCAGCAGTGCTATTAACAAGGCAAGTGGTCTCAGGGACAGCATACGAGCAGTAGAATCAGAGCTGATGTTGCTCGCTGATAGCCAAGCTTTGAGAGCTGGAGAGACCCCTGAAGTCTCTAGAGCCCTGAGGCAGTATACCGAAATAGCTTCCCACACGGTTGGGTGCTTAGAGCTGACTGATGCTGGCACCGGTAATGTCGTGTTAAGTACCTGTGAGTCTTCCCTCTTGCCTACACCGTTACAGCTGCCTTGGCAACAGGAATCCACGGGAAAGTCAGACTTCTATTTAGTGGACCTTGATAGCCCTAATCGGACGGTTTCAGAAACTGTCCTTGAAGTGGAAAACGAAGAGCAAGGGATGCACTCTTCCCTGCTTGATTTGATTGTCGCCACACCTATTTATAGCCCCGAAGGGCAGTTGCGCTATACCCTATCAGCTCAGTTTGGATTTACGCAGCTAGAAGACACCAATCCCCGTTCTCTGGTAGGTAAAACGGTCATTATCGATCCCAATGGCATTGTCGTTACCCACCCCAATCCAAACCTAGTCGGTTTATCGGTCGATGACCTCCATGGTGCTGATCGGTTTGTTAGCATCATCAGCAGTATTCGAGTAGGGAATTCGGACACCCTGCACCTGTTTAGTTTGCTGGAAAGTGGCGACGAGTGGCTAGCGGGCTACAGCGGTGCCAAACTGCCGGTGTCTACTGGTCAGATTCAGACGTGGAATGTGTTAGCGGTAACGCCGCTTGATCAAGCCCTCCACGCGCTGTGGGAAATCCGGATGATTCTATTTTTGCTGACCCTGGGATTGCTAGCTGCCAATGCTCTGTTAGCGCTTTATGTGGCCCGTAGTCTGTCATTGCCGGTGGAGCGATTGATTCACTATACTCAGCAAGTCCAGGACCTTTCCTCTGAGGTCAAGGCTGCGCCCAAGAACCGAAGTATTTGGGAACTTGATTATTTGGGGCAAGTTCTAGAACGCATGCTGCGTCGTCTGGAAGGAGGAGCCCAGGAGTTACGCCAGGCTTGGGAAAATGCCCAGATGGCCAATCAGCTTAAGAATGAGTTTTTGGCGAATACATCCCATGAATTGCGCACACCACTGAATGCCATTATTGGCTGTGTCCGTCTGGTGCGCGATGGCTCCTGTGATGATCGCGAAGAGGAACTGGAATTTCTAGAACGGGCGGATAATGCAGCCATTCATTTGCTGAAAATTATCAACGACATTTTGGACATTGCCAAAATTGAATCGGGCACCGTCAGTCTTGATCTAGATACTCTGGACTTGGGTGGCATCGTTCAGGATGTTCTGGATATGCAGGTTCTACAGATTCAGCAAAAGGGCTTGACCCTGAATCGTCCTGAGAAGTCAGACCCCATCTGGGTGAAGGGGGATGGCGATAAGCTCAAGCAGGTGTTCCTGAATATCGTTTACAACGCCATTAAATTTACCCACAGCGGCAGTATTACGGCCAAGATTGATATAGTGCAATCGGTTGATGCTCCAGATGACGATTCTGCACCAGTGCCTGCACCTCGCGTGAGCGTGACTATTCAGGATACTGGAATTGGCATTGATCCCAAGGATCAGCAAAAGCTTTTCCATCCTTTTGTAATGGTGGACGGTAGTCACACCCGCAGCTATGAGGGGACAGGGTTAGGCTTGGCGATTTCGAAGAACTTTATGAAACTGATGGGGGGCAGCATTAGCCTCTACAGTGAGGGGGTGTCTCAAGGTACGGCAGTTACCGTGAGCCTGCCGCTCTTGGCTAACCAGGGTGAAGCTGATGAACCCGAGACTCCTGAAAAGGATAAGACAGAAGCTGCTGAGCAGGTGCTGGTGGGGCAGAAGGTAGAGGGGTGAGTTTGGAGTGTTTAGTTTTGAGTTAACGGGTATCAACTCAACTCAAAATAAAGATCTGAGAACGCAAAACGACTCTTGTTTTTACTGTCTTGCTTTTACTGTGTAGAAATCCATGCGCCTGCTTGATTTAGGGATTTGGATAAGGCTTCTAGGATGGCGACTAGATGAGTGCCAACGATGCCCGAAGATATGGGTGATGGCTGATTGGTGAGCACGCTTTGGACAAAATGCTCGCACATCGTGGCCAATGGCTCCTGCTTAGGAATGTCGATGGACTCTGTACTTAAGCCTATGGGACTAAATGTGTCGGCTTCTAGCTGACCTAGCTGTAGGGTAAGGGGAGATTCCGGTCGCATTTCGTCAAAGATGAGGCTGCCGCGATCGCAAACCACAGTCAATTGTCGTTGCTTGTGGGGATTGGCCCAGCATAGATGTACTGTCGCTTCAACTCCACTGGCATATTTCAAACGACACCACACCACATCGGCTAGCTGCACTTGGTTTGAACGCTTTAGCCAGTTCAGACCTTGGGCCTGCACATGTGTGGGAAAATCGCCCAGCCAATGGTTAAAAATAGCAATGTCGTGGATCGCTAGATCCCAGAGGGCATCAACATCGTGACGTACGGGACCCAGGTTAGTGCGGGCGGCATAGCCGTAGCGTGGAGTGCCTAGACGGTTTAGATTGGCCTTGGCCGCCATAACAGCCGGGTGGAAGAGATAGGTGTGGTCAATAAATAGCTGCCGATTTTGCTGACGGGCTAATTGGCAAAGTGCCTTAGATGTATTGGCAGTAAGCGTCAAGGGTTTTTCACACAGCACATGCAGCTGACGTTTGAGGGCAGCGGTGACAATAGCCTCGTGGGTGGTGGCGGGGGTGGCGATCGCAACAGCTTCTAAACCGTCAATGTTTAAGGCCGCTTCCCAACTACTGAGTAGTGCCACTGAGGCATCTAGGTGAAACGTTTGGGCTATGGTCGTCAACCGTTCTGAAGACGGATCGACGACCGCCCTCACCTGAAGTTGGGGATGAGCCAGACAGTTGCGCAGTAGATGGGTGCCCCACCGCCCCACTCCCATCAGTGCCAGCTTGATTTGCCTTGTTTCTGGATCCATTGCCCTATACCTCGCTGAGCTGCCCGCTGCCCATTTTGCCCATTGTGGCAGTCAGGGTTACTAGCTATTTGAGTTAACTGTAATCAAGGGTTCCAATTGTTGATAGGCTTGCTGCGCGGCGCGTTGTTCTGCCTGTTTAATGGAGGGACCTTTGCCGTCTCCCCAGAGTTTGTCCTGATACTGGACCTGGGCATAAAACCGCTCCGGATCGCCGTGGCGCTGGCTAATCTCTTCGACAGTATATGCTGGCAGCTGTTTACTGTGGGCCTGGGTGAGTTCTTGGAGGGCTGCTTTGTAGTTGTGGCGGGCTGGGTCGTTTTTGATGGTTTGGGTAAGACGCTCAAAATGACGATCAAGCCAGGGATGAATCAGGCTGAGATCTTGGGTGCTCAGGTAGAGTGCGCCCAAGACAGCTTCAAATGCGTCTGCCAGCCGTGAACCGCTGCCAGCCTGGTCCCCAGCGGCACTAGACGATATATGTAGGTAGCGCCCAAAGTTGTAGTCTCTGGCCAAAACTGCCAACGTGCGGTCGCTGACAAGTTGCGATCGCACTGCTGCCATTTCTCCCACCGACATGTGGGGGTAGGTTGCTTGCAAAAATTCTGCGGCAGCTAGCCTTAGGGCTGCATCACCTAGAAACTCGAGCACCTCATTATTTTGATCTGCCGAGCGAGAAATATCTATCAGGGCCTGATGCAGCAGGTCCCAACGCACTGCCGTAGGATCCGTTACCCCTAACTTTGCTACAAATTGTGATAACTCTTGTTGTCGTCGTGGATCATCCTTGATGGCTGACTGATTGCTGTCTACTGCCCTGTGGCCACTTAGCATTCACTGTTATTTGGTGGAGCTTGCCCCACCCTCCTATGCTCAAAAAAATGGAAAGAGTCAGCCGTAAGCCGGGTTCTGTTCTCGCTGATGCGAACATCAACGGGCGGTTATCTATCTGGGACGACTGTTACCAGTTGCCTCTAGCGGTACACCAAAAGCGGGGCTGGAAAAAGGTCAACCATGACCCCTGCGACCTTGCTCCTAGCCGGGGTTTACCGAGCCAGCACCTCTCGATGCTGCTGGTGCGCTCTTACCGCACCTTTGCACCCTTACCTGTAAAAGGATGAAGGATGAAGGATGAAGGATGAATTTAAATTCCGCCTTCCGCCTTCCGCCTTCCGCCTTTCCATTGGCGGTATGTTTCTGTGGCACTATCCTCACGGTCACCCGCACTGGGAATTACCCAGCAAGCCTGACCTTTCAGGAGCCCGGACTTTCCTCAAGCTAAGGGCTTTGCTAAGTCCTTAGCCCGCAACCGCAGCACCAACTCTTTCCGACTAACTATAATATCGCGGCGTTACCGTGTAGCGTCAAAGCCGATGATTAAGTTAGGGCATCGTGAGTTCGGGCGTGGACGATCAAGACGTATTGTTCTATCGTTTGGCCTTTAGCTGCCATTTACAATTCCTGTAAATGGTGCAGTAGGCCGGATCGTTCTAAAACAAGCTTGACCTGCTCATTCATGTCCCTAGCAATAATTTTGGCTCCTTCTTTGCGAGATTGTATAATTCCTGCCCAAAATACAGATGCTGCCGCAGGTTCGAGAAACTTAGTCTTTGCCATGTCGATGATGATGGTGACGCCAGGCTGAAGCTTCTGTTTCAAATCTTGCTCAAAAAACGGTGAGATAAAACTATCCACACGGCTGGGTAGACGAATGACTACATGGGATGCAACCGAACTTGTATTCATGGGTAGTAAATGTTACTCAGTACAGTACTAAATTAAGCGAGATATCTCGATGAATCCTTGGGTTTTTTCACGGAGATAGACGCCATTTTGCGTGAAGTTTCCACATGATGTGTCGCTGCTAAGAACCGTAATATCCCTGAAAATACTTAGGCCTTTAGCGTATAGAACTACACATTTTGAAAGATCGGTGTTTGTGTGATTTAACTCACCCGTACTCATAATGAGTTTGAGTTAGTATAGAATCCTGAGTCGGAGGTTTTCTATGGAACAGCTCTCTCAATCCTGGTCTAGTGTCGCGGCGGATGTGATGTCTGACGGGGTTACATCTAGTGTGTTAGCCAGTTTTGGCACAGGTGTGGGTGCGGTACCCATACTGTTTACGTCTCAGTTAAGTGATCGTTGGCAGACCCTGTTGCTGAGTATGGGTAGTGGGGTGATGCTCTCAGCGGCAGCATTCTCGTTATTGATGCCGGCTGTGCAGTTGGCGGGGCAGTCGGCTGGCTATGGCACAGGCACAGGGGAAATTGTGGCTGCCGTCATTATTGGTGCTGCGATTTTCTATGGTTTAAACCGTGTATTGCCTCATCCAGAGCTGGCACAGCCAGACCATGGGCGACACCTGTGGCTGTTTGTGTTGGCTATTGCTCTACACCATTTTCCAGAGGGCTTGGCAGTGGGTTTGGGGACAGCGTCTACCCATGATGCGGGCATTGCCATTGGTGTGGCTGTGCAAAATTTGCCTGAAGGCTTGATGGTAGCGCTAGCTTTGCGTCAGTTAGGCTATGGCATCGGTTTATCGCTGCTGTTTGCTACCCTATCTGGCTGGTTAGAACCCTTAGGGGGATTGTTGGGAGTAACACTGGTCGATGGGGGCCATGCGATCGCCCCCATGGGCATGGCATTAGCAGCGGGTTCCATGCTGTTTGTTGTATTCCATGAGCTATTGCCTGAGTTAAACTTAAAGACCCTAAAAAGCAGCGGTTCGGTTGGGTTGTTGACTGGCGTTGTGATCATGGGAATGGTCGAACAGTTTTTAGGTTAAAGAGTTAGGAATTATTGAATGAAAAATTATCTCGTGTAGGGATGTGCCATGGCACATCCCTACACGAGAAGAGATATTAACCTTGAAGACGATTTTCTAACGCGATAATTTTTGCCTGTAGGGGCGCTGTAGCTGCCTCAATTGCCTCCTGAAGGTCTTGCTCAGAGTAGCGTACGGGAATATGTTGAGGGCAGTTCTGGCTAAACGCTTCAAGGGTGAATAAGACTGCACGCTCAATCTTAGCTGGGTACCCTGGCATGCGGAGTTGTTCAATTAATTCAGGATCATTTTCGACATAGTGGGCACGACCCCACAGTTTGAACCGACGGCGATGTCGATAGTCCATCAAAAAGAGAAAAGATTTATCGTTTTCAGACAGATTACCCACCGTGATGTACTGCACATTGCCGGAGAAATCAGCGAAACCAATGGTCTTATTGTCTAGTACCTTGAGAAAGCCAGGTGGTCCCCCGCGAAATTGTATATAGGGATAGCCGTTAGAACCGATGGTGCCTAGATAGCCACCATCCATCTGAGCGATAAACTCAGCCAACTCCGGCGTGATTGTGTCATTTGGTGGGGCTTTGGCGGTGTAGCGTTCGTAGGTTTCTCGAGAACCTCGCTGGGTTTGGGCGGCTTTGACGGCAGGGGTAAAGGCGATGTCGGCGAATTTGCTTGGCATGGGTTTAGGGTGGGAGAAGGTTTCAGAATATTTAAGGTTTCACGAATCTTATAGGGACGTTGCATGCAATGTTCCTACAAGATTTGTTTTTCACTAGGCAGTCACTGCAAGGGCTTCGATTCCTCGCATGCCTACAAACCCAGGGAGCTGTTTGACTCGTTTAATCCAGGACAACACGTGGGGATAGGGCGAGAGGTCAATTTTGCCATCGGGCGAAAGGGCAACATAGGGAAAGACGGCAACATCAGCAATAGTAGACGTACTACCAACCAACCAACTATGATCGCTCAGCTGCTGATCGAGCTGGTTGAGAATAAATGTTGCTTTCTCGGTTGCGCGCTCAATGTTAATGGCTTTAGCGCCAAATAAATGGTACAGACGGGCTGACTCTGGACCTTGGCGTACTTCCCCCGTTGTAATGGAGAGCCAGCGAATGACTTCGGCCATGGCCAATGGTTCTGTTGGTAGCCATGACCCATTGTTGTCATATTTACGGGCTAAATAAACCAGTGAACCTTGGGCATCGGCTAGAACAACGTCGCCATCGGTGAGTACGGGTACCTGGCCAAAGGGGTTGAGTTTTAAGAATTCTGGCTGTTTGTGTTCGCCTTTTAGCAGGTCTACGGTGACCCAATCGTGGTCTATCCCTAGGAGGTTCAAGAACAGTTTGACTTTGTAGCTGTTGCCGGACATGGGGTGGCCATAAAGTTTTGGCATGGGTTGAGACTTTAAATGATTTGACATTGTACCGAACGATCGGTCTAGTTAATTTGTACCGAACGAACGGTACAATGTCAATAAAGATGATTTCCTTTTAAAGGTGGCCGTAAGGTTGATCCCTTTGGGGAAGGCTTAAGACTGTAAGTTTGGTGGTTGTTTGTGGCGCGTGAAACCTATTTGCCAGTGCTGTTTCGGTTATTTCGTCGTCATGGCTATGACGGGGTGAGTTTGGCAAACATTGCTGAGGCGACAGGCTTGGGTAAGGCGAGTTTGTATCATCATTTTCCAGGTGGGAAAGCGGAGATGGTTCGGGAAACGTTGGCCTATTCGGGTAGATGGATGGCGGCCAATATTGTGGCCCCGCTGCAAGGGGATGGCGAACCGTTGCAGCGGTTAAGGGGGATGTGCGATCGCATCTCTGCCTTATATGAGGCCGGTGAACAGCCTTGTCTGCTGGCATCGCTGACGCTGGGGGCGTCCCGGGATATGTTTCATGAAGCGATTAAGGATCGCTTGCAGACGTTGGTGGATGCGATCGCATCAATCTTAGTCGAAGCTGGCTTAGATCCAGACCTGGCCCAGCAGCGAGGCGAAGATGCTGTCATGACCATCCAAGGATCATTGATTTTGTCTCGTGGTTTAGATGACCCCAAACCATTTCAACGAGCTATAGCTCAGCTTCCAGATCGCCTTTGGGACGGACTGCCTATCAAGGTTTAATTTTTGAGCTTTTGCACTACTGATTCAAAGCTTCTTGAGGTGTGGCCTGAATCGTTTCTGGTTTAAAGCACAGCTTACGATTCCAGCAATAGGCTCCTATTCCCACGGCTAAATTAGACACCAGCGCAGCAACAAAAATTCCTGTAGGTCCAGCGATACGGCTACCCAGGTAGGCCAATGGAATATACAGAACAAACATCCGAGTAATGGTCATAATAATGGATGGCACCGGTTTACCCATGGCGTTAAACGCAGAACTGCTAACCTGAATGATGCCCGCAGTGCCATAGCTGATGGGAACTAGCCACAGATACTGGGTGGCCACGGCAATTACACTGGGATCTTGATTAAACAAGCCCGAAAGAAGGCGTCCGCCCAGTCCTAGCCCCATGGCCATAAATAATCCCCAGCCCATGCAGAATAAAAAGCTTTGGCGCAGGGCAAGGCGGACTCGACCAAACTCTTGTGCTCCCCAATTTTGACCCACAAAAGGTCCCATACTGGCGGATAGAGCCATAACGGTAATTAAGGCAAAGGCTTCCAGTCTTGAGGCCACACCAAATCCGGCAACAGCTGCAGGTCCGTGGATGGCGAGAAAACTGGTAATCACTCCGATGGAGATGGGGCTGATCATACTGGAGGCTGCCGCTGGGAGACCGACTTTGAGAATGTCTTTCCAGCACCAGAGGGTTTCGTTGATATCTGGGAATTGGGCGGAGAGAAGATTCTCTTTAAAGCGAAGAACGAGCAAGGCGGCGACTAAGGTGGTAGCGCGAGCAATAACGGTGGCGAGGGCTGCACCTTGGATTTCGAGGCGGGGGAAGCCGAGGGCACCCGTGATTAATAGCGGGTCGAGAATGATGTTGACGGCGGCGGACAGAGTCATGATGATACTCGGTGTCAGGGTGTTGCCTGCGGCACGGATCGCGCTGTTACCAACCATAGGTACAACCAGGAAAACCATGCCAAAGTACCAGATGCGCATGTAGTCACGGATGTAGGGGAGAACATCAGGACCTGCGCCAAGGGCTTTGAAAAGTGGGTTGATGGTGAATAGCCCCAGACTGACGAAGAGGATGACGGCAGTGACGGCAAGGGTAAGGCTATTGGTGGTGAAGCGTTGGACTCGACTCATGTTGCCTTCACCAATGGCACGAGCGATGACGGAAGATGCACCAACACCAAGGCCCATGGCGAGACTACCGAAAGTCATGACAACGGGGAAGGTGAAGCTCATGGCAGCCAGCTGAGCGGTGCCGAGTTGGCCGACGAAGTAGGTATCGACAAGGTTAAAGGCGATGATGGCGAAGACGCCCCAGACCATGGGGATAGTGAGGGTAAGGAGTTGTTTGCCGACGGGGCCTTGGGTGAGTTTTCGGTTCATAGAGGGGCAAGGGGGTTTGCTCAGTGTAGGGTAGGTTGTGGTTGGCGGTTGTATTCACCAATTTGGATCACCTGGTAGGGGCATTCCCTTGTGGATGCCCTCCGATATTTGCAGCGATTGACCAGACTCTCATAAAGCAATTCTTTTTGTTTACCTAATCCTTAGGCAAACCTGAAAGCCCTCCAATGTTTGGGAATTTAAGAGGGGTGGATAACTGAATGCGTCTTTACTGAAAATTCTCTATCTGTCTAATCTGCTCTGAACCAGAATTCAATTTCTGAGGTTTCTTGTTCGAACCTGGCCGCATGGACTGCTTGGGCGGGAACGTGATACCAGTCACCTGGCTGATAATAACTCTCTTTGCCATCCATAATCAGAATAAGTTCGCCTTGGGTAATGACGCCAACATTGTCGGTATCGTGATGGTGGGGTGAGATTTCTGTTCCAGCGGGATAGGTGGCAAAGAGAACGTCGCAGTTTTGGGCCATGAGTTTATAAGCATCA
Organism: Leptolyngbya sp. PCC 7375; assembly: GCF_000316115.1. Lineage (GTDB taxonomy): Bacteria > Cyanobacteriota > Cyanobacteriia > Phormidesmidales > Phormidesmidaceae > Leptothoe. The sequence continues at coordinate 2,644,532 of NZ_JH993797.1, read as the reverse complement.
AATGGGCCATCGAATTTAGGTAAAGCGCGTAGCTGTTTGGGAAAGTGAGTCATAGGTCAGTGCTGAGAAGATTTGTAGATACTACCGTTTTTCAAAAGCCTTGGGAGTTACACCTAAACGTTATCAACAACTGCTGGCATCACATTGTGTCACTCCGAATCTATTACTAGTTGTGGGCGGTTACAATTTTTCGGGCTAGATCATACCAATTGCTATTCTGGATATGTTTGATTTCTTCGTCAGTCGGTAGACCTGTCGGGTCTAGAAAACTTTCGACTAAAGGGTGAGGTTTGCCTACACAAAGGTCTAGCGCTTTACGGGTAGGATTTAGAGTGTAGTTGCCTCGATGAATTATTTGAGCGCTAAAAATCAGTACATCCCCTGGTTCAAGTTCAACTAAGACAGAACCAGGCAGGGATTCATAATTTCTATGGCCATTGTGCTCGAAGCGTACGTTTCTTTCTAGTTCTGTGTCCCAACGTTTGTGGGTTTCAGGTATGAGCTCTACTCCTTTTTCTGCAACAAGGGGAATTCTCACATGGAGACTGAGCATATTGTTATGTTCAGCGGCTTGTACATTGTCGTCAATGGGGCTGTATTGCAGATCACGATGCCAGTAGGGCTGTTTTTCCTGGTCGTGGGGGTTAAAAAAGAGTTGTGTATTGTGAAAATAAATATCTGTCTTGAAGATGCTCTCTAATGTATTCGTGAGTTTACTTGGTAAGAGTAGTTCGAAGAACTCAGTTCTTTTATTACTGCAACCTTGAAAATATCTAGGGTTAGTAAGCGAGTGCATATTGATAAGTTTCTGCTCAATCAGAGCATCATGATTTTCCTCCTGCCACTGACTGTAGATGCGGTCAATGATACGAGTAAGTTGATCAATCTCCTCCGGGTTAAAGAATCTAGGCAGAATGACATGACCTTGCTCTTCAAATTGTTTAGCCGTATTCATAGAAGCCTGGTTGTAAAGTATAAAAAGACAAGTTTAGACAAGACAATAAGATCATAGTGTGTTGCTGCCTGGTCAAAATTTTTGCGAATTATCGACTCAGGCATAAATATAGCTGAGACATTGTAAGGCTTAGTTTTTTTAAGGATATACCGGCTGTTCTAATGATTTTAGGTGCAAAACCTCCATCAAAATGAAAATCTTGAGCCCATGTATTGACAATTCTCATGTCATCAGGGCTTAGAATTTGTAAGAATGCGAGAAATGAGTTAGCCTTTTTTGCCCCATGGATAAGCCTGTCATTCTGACCATTGACGATGATCCTGCTGTGCTACAGACCATTGCCCGCGATCTACGCAAACAATATGGGGATCGCTTTCGCATTGTACGGGCCGACTCAGGTGCAACAGCCCTAGAAGCTTCCCAGCAGTTAAAGTTGCGTGGCAATACTGTGGCGTTATTTTTGGCAGATCAACGTATGCCGGGCATGAGCGGTGTCGAGTTTTTGAACCAGGGTTCAGGCATCTTTCCTGCTGCTAAGCGAGCATTATTGACGGCCTATGCGGACACGAATGCAGCTATCGATGCCATCAATATGGCCCAACTTGATTATTATTTACTAAAGCCTTGGGATCCGCCAGAAGAAAAACTTTACCCAGTATTAGATGATCTGCTGCAAGATTGGCAGGCAACATTTAAGCCAGTATTTCAAGGGGTAAAGGTAATTAGCGATCGCTGGTCACCAGATTCCCATGCGCTGCGGGATTTTCTCTCGCGAAATCAAGTGCCCTATCGTTGGCTAGATATTGAGTCGAACCAAGAAGCGCGGCAGCTAGTGACCTATGCAGGCGAGAAGGATAACCCGTGCTTACCTCTGGTGCTGCTACCCAGTGGTGAGAAATTGGTAAAGCCTAGTACGACTGACCTAGCGCAGCAGGTGGGGATGCAGACTGAAGCGGCGAATCCATTTTATGACTTGGTGATCGTCGGTGGTGGTCCGGCAGGGTTAGCTGCAGCAGTGTACGGTGCTTCAGAAGGGCTGCGGACCGTGATGATTGAGCGAGAAGCTCCTGGCGGACAGGCGGGGACAAGCTCTCGGATTGAAAACTATTTAGGCTTTCCGGTGGGACTTAGTGGGAGCGATTTAGCTCGACGCGCAGTGACCCAGGCAAAACGTTTTGGGGTGGAGATTTTAACGCCTCAGGAAGTAACGGGGATTCGGTTGGAAGACAATTATCGGATTGTGACTCTATCGGATGGTAGTGAGATTAGTTGCCATGCTCTGATCTTAGCCATGGGTGTGTCATGGCGTCGGCTATCAGTGCCTGGTGTAGAGCAATTTACGGGGGCAGGTGTTTACTATGGTGCAGCCCAAACTGAGGCAGCCGCCTGTCAGGATGAAGATGTGTATGTGGTAGGCGGTGCTAACTCAGCAGGGCAGGCGGCCATGTATTTCTCGAAGTATGCCCGCAAGGTGCGGATGTTAGTGCGGGGTGAGTCGCTGACAAAAAGCATGTCGCAGTATTTGATTGACCAGATTGCAGGCACTGGCAATATTGAGATGATGCCATTTCACAGTGTGGTGGAGGCTAAGGGCGATGATCGTCTAGAAGAGATTTTGGTGAAGGATTCCCAAACAGGAGAGGTGAAAACGTTTAAGACAAATTCGCTGTTTATATTTATTGGGGCGACACCGAGCACAGGCTGGCTTGATGGTGTGGTACAGCGGGATGAGCGGGGCTTTATTTATAGTGGGGCGGATATTCCAAATGGAATGTCCTGGCCGTTAGCGCGCGATCGGTTTTTGTTGGAGACGAATGTGCCGGGGATTTTTGCGGTGGGCGATGTGCGTCATGGGTCGGTGAAGCGGGTGGCATCTGGTGTGGGTGAAGGGTCGATTTGTGTGCAGTTTGTCCATCGACATTTGGCGAATGTGTAGGTTTACTCAGAAAGAGAGTACATGGATAGTTTCCTCATGGTTAGACTGTGAGGAAATCACCTATGTGTTGTTAATTGGTGGCCAATGATATGAAATCCTGACGGATAGCGCTCGGTATCGATATCTGTTTGGTTCAGTGTTGCGAGATGATTTTCAACCAGAGCACAGTGATATCGATGTTATGGTGAAAATTTCACCAGAGGCCAGATGGGGGGGTGAGTTTGTAAGCAGGAAGCAAGAGTTAGAAACGCTTTTTGAACGCAAGGTTGATTTACTGACAAAAGCTTCAGTGGAAAAAAGTCAAAACTGGATTCGTCGTCAGAAAATTCTAGAAACCGCAAAGCTAATCTATGTCGCGTGATAATGACTCCTTATTAGATATCTATCAGGCTGTGCAGCGAGTCATAGCCTATGCTGAGGGGCTTACTCGCTCAGAATTAGAAGCCGATGAAATGCGGGTATCTGCCATTCTCTATCAAGTGTTGATCATCGGTGAAGCAACTAAGCGCCTTTCCCGTGAGCTACGTGATGAGCATCCAGAGATTCCATGGAACAACATGGCAGGCATGAGAGATATTGTGGCTCATCACTATGATGAAATAGATTTCGATGTACTATAGAACATTCTTCAGTCTGGTATTCCCAATATGCTGAGAAATATGCAGCTGTTATTGCCTGGTGAGAATATTGCATACCTTGCTAATATTCAGATGATGATTTAAGGCTTTCGCGAAGCGCCTCTTTCAGGGTTAACCCGATTGCCAGATACATAAATCTATCTTTGTAATTGTTGTCTGAGCCAATTGGCGGCAGCTGTATTTATTTCTGTTTCTAATCATTCTAGCGTTTGTTCTACTAGTGAGAGCTGTAGACCTGGGAGTACTTGCGAAACCTCAATTGATTGATAGCTCCCTGATTCAGTTAAACCAAACGCAATTAGCCGCATTCCTTTAACATCAATCACCCAGTACTCAGGGATGCCTAAACTGTCATAGAGTTGTTTCTGTTCATCCAAATCTAGACTAAGTGTGGTGTCTCCAATTTCACCGACCAAGTTTGGCAAACGATGGCGAGTTGTACTAATCCGCCTGGGTTCACCCAATTACCATTTAGGAATATTGTCACCTTTATAGAGGACCAAGTCTGGCGCGCAAGCCTGAGTCTCTGGTTTTTCAAGCAAGCAACGCCCATAGGATTGATACACCTCGCCAGGATGTAAGAAAGCCCAGATAAAGAAAATTGCCGTTACTAAATCGCTAAACGAGGCATGATTCGGCCCTTCTTTGCCCATGTCAGCCCAGAGCCATCCTTGATAAAACGCAATCTTGCGCCAGTCGGTGGCTTGGCTATCTCGCAAGGCAATGTAATCCTGCCAGGTGGCATTATGCTGTTGGTGGATTAGTGTGGTGCCTTTTTCTAGAGAGATAGTCATGGCTGAACGCTTGATTGGGTCTTATGATGCCTTGCTTAATGATAGCGTTCTACTTTGCTTTAATGTGACGTGGAGAATAGTGTTGGAAATTAGGGAATTTTGTGTTTGGAATAATGTGGCTTCGGCTTCGCTCAGCCACCGGGTTGGGATGCAAGAGGGTTAGATGCAAGGTCTGATTTTTTGCTATTAGTAGTTCAATGATGGCTGAGCGAAGTCAATCGCGAAGCGTCTCCCATGGAGTTAGCGCGGAACTTTGCCATTAACTGATCGACGAGGGCTGAGCGAAGTCGAAGCCCGGCAGGGGGTATTATGCAACAACCTTTTTCTGGGCAGCGCATTGCAGTGGTGGGTACGTCCGGCTCAGGCAAAACCACATTGGCACGTGAGGTTTCCCAAAAATTACAAATCCCTCACTTTGAATTGGATGCCTTGTACTGGGAGCCAAACTGGGGAGAACCACCAGAAGATGTATTTCGCCAACGGGTATCAGATGCACTGATGGACAATTGCTGGGTTATTGATGGCAATTATGGCCAGGTGCGCGATATTGTATGGGGACGAGCCGATACGGTTGTATTTCTAGATTATCCATTTGGCTTTGTGTGGCGACGATTGTGGCGACGCACCGTACGACGGGCATTTCAGCAAGAAGAATTGTGGAACGGTAACCGCGAAACGACTCGGCAGTCTTTTTTTAGCCGGGAGTCCATTTTGTTATGGATGTTGCAAACCTATTTTAAACGCCGTAAACACTATCCTCAGTTGTTGAAGCAACCAGAGTATAAACTCCTTATTCGCGTAATCCAGCTAGTAAAAAATACCTATCCTTGCTAATTGTGGCTACCCAGGTTTACAGATCAAGTCAGTATAGATCCGAGGAGAGAATCCTAATAGTTGGATGATCTTCTCCTGGAGTGGTGTCAACGGAGAAATATGTTGATAAGATCGTCCCTCCATTTCAAAGTAGGTTAACGTGATATTGTCAAAGGCTTTCAGTAATCTCTCTGTTCTTGGTTTTGTCGTCGATTTCTTCGGGTTTTCTGGATAGAGTCCCGTTAAGGACGCTTGGGTATCAACCAATTGCCGATGCACAACACAGTCAATCAAGCTCAACAGTCGTAGCCCCAAACTGAGTAGATGCATCAACCCCTGTACTTGGTCATCACGCTTGACAAACATCGGGTGAGCTCCCAGAGATTTACCCTTGAACCGATGAAACCCATGTTCGACAATCCACTCATCTCGGTAAATCAAAACGGCTTGTTCAAATGATAAACACTGGGTGGATGAATTGGAGACATAAACCCGCCAACCAAAGTCCTGTTGGTGTTGCTCAATTGCCGTCTCATTGCGAGTGACACTCGTAATTTGATAACGGGCTTTGTGGGTCTTGGTGGGCGGTTCAAACTGGATGCTATAGTCGAGCAACCCGACCACATGATGCGCTTTGAGAATGGTTTGGACCTTTTGCACCAGTTCAGCCTCTTGACGAATCTGTTTACGTCCTCGTCCGACGGGAGGAGTGAGTTTCAACAGTTTTGTTGTTGCGGTTTTCAACCGCTTCTCTAAGCCTTGTTGTTGTTGTCGGTGATGGGTGTCAGAGTGAATCAGAAATACTTGTTCTCGCCAACAAACAGGATACCCAGTCGGGGTCTTATCTTCAACCACTCGGCTGATGGCATAGCCCGTTAACTGCCGACGGATTGCTCCATCTGCTTTGAGCAGGGTTACCCTTTCCAACGGGTGCTCTGCTGAGCGCAATTCCACTAACCACTGAGCTAACAAGTTAGGTACCTGACCGGTGCGGGCCAATGGCATCAGATAATCATGGTGGTGATGATGAATATGAGCACGTGTGGCAACCGCACCCATTTTACAATCTCCCACCCACAGGACCCCTACCGGCAGACGGGCTCGGGCTTGTTCAAAGACCGGTATGTATAACCCATCGTCGGCTTGCTCTCCCGACACAACGTGGGTGGCTAGTGGCATGCCCAATGGGTCTAACGCTGACATCATGACTTTCACTTGCGCTAAACTCGGATCATCTTTACTGTGACCAAACTGAAAGAGCCCATCCTCATTCACCACATGCTCCCCTGAAAGGGTGGTGGCATCTAAACGGGCTATCTCACAGGGCAAACTATAAATGCGGATAGTTCGGCGATTGAGACTCTGCTCAATTAACTGCCAAGTCCGAGCCTCACTCAAATGCGTCAGCACGATACTCAATCTATCATCACTGAAATCGGTGTCTCGAATCTCAAGACCACAAACCTGTTCAAGGCTCTGACGACGCTGCCTTACCCACTCACGGACAACAACTTTGCGGTGGTCTCCTTCTGAGAGAATGTAGGCCAACCAAATGACAATCACCCAGCCCCAGTCCAATCCTTGTTGCTTCCAATGACGGGGGAGATGCTCATTCAGGAGTTGTGGCAGTTCCATCTGCATCATCACATGTAGCAGCAGCACGATATCATCAATGCGTTCTGTGATGACAGAAAATTGAGGGTCCATGACTCAGCGTTTGCGTTACCACTTGCTGAGCATACACTAAGCATTTTTACTCACTTTGATTGCGCGAATAAGGAGTATAAACATTTGAAAGTGGTACATTTGCAGTCTCAGTGCCAAACCGATAACTGGTTAGCCACGCTTGGTGATGTGAAGGCTTAGCTCAGCGTTAAACCCGCTAAAATAACCGCAGGAACTTGAAAGCCATTTTTTATCGAAAGAGTTAAAAAGAATACAAATTAACGTTAGATAGTCTATTGGCCCCATCACTAAGTGTTTCCCATGCCTGATTTTGCTACCTTTTCATTGTTTCTCAGTGCCGCCATTGTGCTGGCGATTACCCCTGGTCCCGGTATTTTGTATGTGATGACCCGCAGTCTCAAGGGCGGTCGCGTTGAGGGGATTGCTTCAGCCATAGGAACCTCAGTGGGGGGGATGTTTCATGTGGTAGCGGCAGCCTTAGGGATTTCGATTGTGCTTGCAGCGTCAGCGTTTGCGTTTAATTTGGTGAAATATCTGGGCGCAGCATACCTGATTTATCTTGGCATCAAGACGATTCTGAGCCGAGATCACCATATAGGGATGGCAAATGTTCGTAGCACAGGGTATAAACGGGCATTTTTTCAGGGGGTGACTGTCGAAGTATTGAACCCTAAGACAGCGCTTTTCTTTTTAGCGTTTATTCCTCAGTTTATTAATCCAGACGGTGTCGTGTTTGCTCAATTTCTGTTGCTGGGCTCCACATCTGTTGCACTCAATACTAGCGTTGATTTTATTGTGATTGCCCTGGCCGGTCCCATTGGTCAGTGGTTGAAGTCCAGTCCGAGGCTGAGGAGAGGGCAGCGCTATGCGACAGGAACAGGACTGATTGCGTTGGGTAGCTATGTGGCGTTAACTGGTGAGGGAGAATAACCATGCTCTGTGTTGATTCTCTGTTGCAGATGAAACCGTTTCAAACATTGCCTCGGGAACGGTTGGATTGGATTTGCGATCGCGCCGAACACATCCATCTCTCTGCCGGTGAAGTCCTGGTTAAAGAAGGCGATCGCCCCCGAGGATTCTTTATTCAGCTAAGTGGTCAGACTACCATCAGCCGTAAAAGCAATGGTGTCGATATGCCCCTTGGTCGCAATGTGAGCCCATCCTTTTTTGGAGAGATTCAAGTACTCACAGAAGATCTGGTGCCGGTAACCCTGACAGCAGACACAGATGTCGACCTCTATCGTCTACAGTGTGTCGACTTTTTAGACGTTATCCACAGTTGCCGAGAATTTGAACGAGATATCTTTCGCACCGTTGGCAAACGATTACGGGGCTTAGAATCATTTATCCAGGGCCGCGAAAAAATGGCTGCATTGGGCACCCTGTCCGCTGGGTTAGCCCATGAACTCAATAACCCAGCCGCCGCTCTTGTGCGAGCACTTAAAGATCTGCAACCTGCCATGCTGGAGTTGCAACGGATGAACCTGGTATATGGTCAACAGCAAGTTGAGGATGACCATACTGAAGAATGGGAAGCCATTCGCGATCGCGGGTTTGCCGCCATTGCCCATCCCGATAATGACCCCTTAGCCCAGGCTGATCGAGAAGATGCCTTAACGGACTGGCTAGACGATTATGGCGTAGCAGATGCGTGGAAGTTGGTAGAACCCTTAGCAGCTGGTCATGTTGACCCTGCTAAGCTAGAAGACTTAATGGCGCGTTGGCGCAATGACCCAACTGAACTGCGAGATATGGGACTACGCTGGCTAGCCTTATCCTTTGACGTCATGGGGATGATTCAGAGCGGTTTAGACGGTGCCGAACGTATTTCTACCCTGGTTCAATCGATGAAGTCCTATTCCTACATGGATCGAGCGGCCCAGCAACAGATTAATGTCCATGACGGCATTGAAGATACCCTACGGTTGTTTGCCTTTAAACTGAAACACGGCATTACAGTGGAGCGCAAATATGATCAGACGCTTCCCGAGATTATGGCCTTTGGTAGTGAGCTAAATCAGGTATGGACTAACCTGATCGACAATGCCATTGACGCTCTCTGTGAGAGCGATTCAGGAGCACCGCCAAAGATAACGATTCGAACCTGTGAGAAAAATAACTGTCTTAGAGTAGAAGTCGAGGATAATGGTCCGGGGATTCCAGAAGAGATTAAAAACCGTTTAACGGAACCATTTTTTACCACCAAACCCATGGGCAAAGGCTCTGGTTTAGGATTAGATGTGGTCCGTAGGATTGTTGAAAATCGCCATGAAGGTAGCCTGATGATTGAGTCTATGCCAGGATGTACCTGTTTTATTGTGCTGCTCCCACTTTAAGGGAACTGTATATCTGTAGGAACATCAATTATTCCGATACTGTAGACGGAATCCAGGCATGGCCCAGATATTACCCAAATCATTGCCCAGCCATACTCCTCCTGTGCAAGTGGCATTGCAAGCCTATGTTCAGGAGCTAGCGCGACTGGCGAAAACCTCTGACACTATAACAAAGCAGCAAGTTTTACGATTACTGTTGATCCGAGATGCCCTTGAGAGCAAACTCCAGGCAACTGGTTCTATTATTCAGCAGGCAAATACGTTAGCTCGTCTCAGTGATTTGGATAATCAGCTCCAGCTTCTAGCTCCAGCTTTGCTTAAAGATGGCAAATTGGCTGACTGTCGTCGTAGTCGACAACCTGATGAAACTGCTTGGTGGTGGTGGTTAGAGTCCTATGTGTCTGAAGAAAGACGTCATAGATTAGATCGCTTTGACTGGCTGTGGAATTTTTTGAGTGCTAGTTGTTTGGTGATTTCAGCGTCATTCTTAACCATTACAGCACAGGCATTTTCGGTTGTCGGTGGGTTTGATTTGATACAGGCCTTGAGTACGTTGTCCCAAGCGACAGGGCTGGTGGTAATTGCTAGTGGTACCTTAACCCATCGTGGTCGCAGGTTAGTCAAAAACACTCTCAAAAAAATTAATATTCCCACCTATTTTCACTCGGAAGCAACGCTGGTAGTTTCTATTTTGTTATTGTTGGCGTCCTATGGGGTGTATAACTCTCTGCCTCAGTTTTCTAATTACTATTATCATCAGGGGCTCAGGGCTCAACATGCTGGTAATCTCTATGTGGCGGTTGAGTACTATAAAGAGGCGATCGCATTTAATCCAGATGCCACAGAGCCCCATAATCACCTGGCAGAAGTGTATCAGAATTTAGAGAAATTTCAGGAAGCCCAAGCCGAATATCAGGATGGTTTGCTGAAAGGAGATCTTGTTGCCCTTAATGGCATGGGTACTTTGAGTTTAACTGCGGCTGAAAACGAGCACTCTACTGAGTTTGGAGAACTTAGTGGTTTATTTGATGCAGAAGTTCTGTTTCGTATCGGGTTGAATCAGTTGGAGGCTATGGACGAGCTAGATAACAGAAAGCTGTTTCTAAAGGCATCAATGCATCGAAACTTAGGCATTACCCTTATGAAACGAGGGAAATCTGAGGATGTTTCTGAAGTAGAACAGCAGGCATTACTTACAGAAGCTCATCAGCACTTTCAAGCATCAATCAATATTGAGAAAATGGTCGTGAATGAAGGCACGTATCCAGGTCAGGGGGTGGCTTATTGCTATATTGCTACCCTAGATGAACAAAATGAGCGTTTGAGTAGTGCTGCGGATAACTGGCAGAACTGTCAACAGAATGCCTATCCCGCATCGTTGGAGCAGTACGAAGATATTTTACGACTAGGCACTGGGGCTATTGGTTTGCAGTTGAACACGAAGCACATTCTTGAATCTAATTTAAATTAGGCTTGCATAGAATGGGAGACTTGAGGTGGGTGAAGGGTGTAGACCATTTTTCTACCGTTGCCCCTGACAGTTGACGTAGCTGTGGTTTATCTGTGGCCAAGGTAAAAGCAATGTGAGCCATGGCCCTGGCTGCAAAATCTAATCAGTTTAATGAGACGATGTTGAGCGAGTTGGACCATGATGATCGGACCCGTTGTCTAACGGAGATCTGGGGAGTGGGCCAATGGACTGTAGACATAATGGGGATCTTCCCTTATATATGTGGCCTCGGGCCGACACCCCTGTGGTCTAAAGTGAGCCAATAAAAAGCGAGTGATTCATAGAACCACCCGCGAATAATACTAACTAAATCGAGATTTTGTTAGCAGTTAAAAGTCTAGAAAGAGTTGCGACGATAGCTACCACCACCACCACCACCACCTGCAGATGCAGTACGAGGCTTGGCTTCGTTGACTCTCATCACACGATCCATCCACTCAGCACCATCTAGTGCTTCGATGGCTTTCGCCTCATCTTCTTTAGCCGCCATTTCTACGAATGCAAAGCCGCGAGGACGACCCGATTCACGATCCATGGGTAAACTGACTCGGTTTACACGACCGTATTCCTTGAAAACTTCTTCGATATCTTCACGAGTGACGTCATAGGACAAATTGCCCACATAAATAGACATAAGGAAATCCCCTTAATTGAAAAACATGTAGCGAGTTAAACGGAGATATTCCTGTTACTGAAAATTGAGACTGCAACAAAACTGATTTCTCTGCCGAAAACTTACCGTACACTATCCTAGCATTTGACTTTAGGATTTGGGAACCCTATGGTGATAGCTTTTTTAGTTAATAGGGTGGAGTTTTAGCTAATTACTTTACTATTTCCGAAATTTAGACCTTTATTGGATTGGCGTAGTGGTGTGCTGCATCTACTAGATCAAGTCAATTCATAGCTCTAAACACACCTAATTCTTGGGCTTCCGTATATTTGCGATTACACGCTGAATCAGGCGTTATACATAGCTATTATTCTATAGGTCAAAAAAAATACGAAAAACTGCATAATTAATCTGGAGTATGGAAAAATCATGGATTTACGCGCGTCTTGATTCGATATCTATTCGTTCCATAGCGATACGGTTTGAGACTGTGTCAAGCCAATTTTGCTAGGTGAGTGAACTCCTGGAGATATGTTTTAGATGACTATCTCTAAGAGTTCGACTTTATGGTTCGAAAGCTGCTATTACGTCGCTTTTAGCTATTACGTCGCTTTTAGCTATTACGTCGCTTTTAGCTATTACGTCGCTTTTATTTTAGCTATTACGCTGCCTTTAATGGGTACTTGCTCTGGGCCGCTAGCTTGCAAGAACAGAGAATTCCTTTGTCTGCTTAGTATTTCAATGCGTTGATGGTTATTTGTTGTTTGATTTTCATGGCTTGACCTGATTGTTGTTTTAAGGGGCTGGAAACATCATTGGTGCAAACGTTCTCAATGATTGGAGATCGTTTCGTTTAGGGTTGTTTTTTGTTCTGGTGAGAGTGAGTCATGGCGATCTGGTAGCCAGGGATGATGGCTTTGGCTTGGGGGAACATGATTAAGCTGAAGCCCATGGGGATTATGGTTGCGATCGCGCCAATGACAAATAGTCCTTGAAGTTTTATGGTTATCTCTAAGGCGATTAGGGGTTACGTTGGGGGAGGTGAGGATAGAGATTTGAGATCGCGGTCCAGGCATGCCCGATGCGCTACAAGAGAACGTGTTTACGCCCTATTTTCGTCTGCAGCCATCATGTAGTCGAGAGACCGGCGGTACGGGGTTGGGGATGACAGTGGCACGGTCGGTGATTCGGCGACATCGGGGGAAGATTGAGTTATCGAATCGATTGCCCCAGGGGTTATGTGTGTTAATTATGGAGCAAATATGAGAGAACAACACTGGTATGGTGCTCTATTAAGAGGACTAACACACTATCTTTCTAGCAGGTTTCGACGCTGGCAGTTACTGGTGCTAGCGACAGGGTTAACCCTTGGCCTGGTGATGTTGGGGCACGACGCGATCGCACAAACTGATCCGGTTGAGACGACACCTGAAACCGGTCCGACCAATGCCGCCGTCTATCACTTCAACGTGGGTGACTTTAACGCCATGGTGGTAAGTGACGGTACCCTATCCTTTCCCGCCAGTTTCTTTGTCCCCAATGCCGACCCCAGGGCAGTGACAGCGGTGCTGACAGAACATTTTCTCTCAACAGAAGATGTGTTTGCCCACGTCAATGCCCTGTACCTTGAAACCGACGAACATAGAGTGCTGATTGATACGGGCGCAGGCAATGCATTTGGTCCTACCGCTGGTCACCTGTGGGAAAATTTAGAAGCGGCAGGCATTGCTGCCACAGATATTGACACTGTTATTTTGACCCACGCCCATCCGGACCACATTGGCGGCATTTTAGACACCGATGGTCAGTTACGTTTGCCCAATGCCTGGTTCTACATCTCCCAGGCAGAATCTGAGTTTTGGATGGCGGACACCGTGGAGATGCCCAAATCGCTATTGGACGAAGAAACACGAACCGGGCTCATTGCGGCGGCTAAAGAGAACCTGACGGCAATTCGCGATCGCACCACCCTATTTGCCATGGGCGATGAGGTCATTCCCCATGTTCAGGCGGTTGATTCTGCCGGGCACACCCCAGGACAAGCTTCATTCCTCATTACCTCTGGTGAAGATAGTCTGCTCTCCACAGGAGATGTGTTCTTTAGCGATCCTCTCAACCTGGAAAACCCGGACTGGGAAGTTGCCTTTGATGATGACCCTGAACAGGGAGTGATGGCCCGTCGTGAGCTACTTGAAACGACGACAGCTGAGCGCCGTCTGTTGTTGGTGCCCCATATGCCCTTTCCAGGGTTGGGCCACGTGAGAACCCAGGGGGATGCCTATGGTTGGGAACCTGTTGTCTGGCGGTTTTTTAAAGATGGCCTGGGATAAACCAGGCGGCTAGGTGCTCGTGCAAAAGAAGCCTATCTTGCCCCCCAGCCAACCTGGTCTTCACGCACAGCAATTCTTGTATTTCCAAGAGAAATTACAGCAGGGCCGAGCGACAGAGTCAGCGATAATGAATCGCGACCACTCACCACCAGGCTACCCGTCGCTACAGATGCCCTGCTGGGCAATGTCGCTCTCGGGATGATTGGTGAGATAGTCCTGGAGCCAGTCACAGCCAACTGCCATGGCCCGATCGAGATCTAGAACGCTGAGGTCCCAGCTGATTAGCGTATCGTCATAGCTGGCTGAAACTAAGGAGAGGCCGTCCTGGAAAAACTTCACATCAAGGACAGCGTCTTGGTGGCCTGACCAGGATGCGATCGCATCTCCGGATCGCTGCCAGAGGCGAATGGTTTTGTCAGCACTGGCGGAGGCCAGGAGTTGGCCGTCGGGACTAAACTCCACCCCGTAGACTTCTCCTGCATGGCCCTCCAGGATTTGTAGATCCCCCGAACCCACTGTCCAAAGACCCACATTGTTGTCACTGGCGGCAAAGGCCAGCAAATCTCCGGCAGGGCTATAGTCAAACTGGTACACGCTGGCGGGGTAGTCAATTTGTTCAACCTTCTCGTAGGTCTGCATATTCCAGATCTGGAGGCCGCCTTCTCCGGCTACGGTAATATGCTGGCCGTCGGGACTGAAGCCCACATTAAAGACCAGGTCGCCATAGGCCAGAGTATGTTTTACTGTGCCATCTAGCCCCAGCAGATAAACTGTTCCATCATCTGCGGCGGCGGCAATGGTCTGGTTCTCAGCGCCAAAGGCTACGCTAATAATCCATTGACCATAGCGGCCCAGGCTGCGGAGAGGTTGACCCTCAGAGTCCCACAGCTCCACTAGGCCAGTGTTTGTGTCATCGTCGCTGCCGCCGCTGACAATATATTGACCGTTGGGGCTGACGCTAGCGTGATAGACAGTGTCGATCTCTCCTTGCAACACATGACTCTTTCCCTGCTGGTTCCAGATCCGGAGGCTGCCATCGGCGCTAGTAGACACCCACTCCCCCGGACCCGGACCAAGGGATACGCTGTAGACATCGTCTTGATGGCCCAAGTAGTGCTGGGTCAGCGGTAGATCCAAGGCCCAGAGACGCACAACGCTATCACGACCGGCGGACAGCAAGCTGCGACCGTCGGGGGTGAAGGCAAAGGTCTGGATTGCCCCCCGGTGCTGCCGTAGAGTTCTTACCAGGTGCTGATCCTGGCTGCGCCATAGCTTTATGGTGCGATCTCGGCTGGCGGTGGCAAGCCACCTGCCGTCAGGGCTAAAGGCTACGGCATTGATTCTGTCGTCGTGGGCTACGAATTTTGTGATCAGAGTCCCGTCCTGCCGCCACAGATGGACAGTGCCATCGTCGCCAGCGCTAGCCAGGGTTGTGCCATCGGGGCTAAAGGCCACATCCATCACCCAGCTCCCATGACCTGCTAAGAACTTTAAAAACTTACCGTCGGACTGCCACAGCCCCACGGTGCCATCATCACTGGCAGAGGCTAGCAGCTGCCCGTCGGGGCTAAAGGCCATTTTGTTCACAATATCCTGGTGACCCGTCAGTTCTACGCTGTTCTGATTAGCCAAATTCCATAGTCGGGCGGTACCGTCGTCACTGGCCGATGCCAGGACGTTGCCGTCGGGGCTAAAGGCCAGGCCAAGCACAAAATCTTGGTGTCCTTCCAGGGTGTATAGGGGGTCTCCCTCGGCGGTCCACAAGCGCACCCGGCTGTCTTCCCCGACGGAGGCCATCATTTGCCCGTCAGGGCTATAGCGCACGTAGTTGATCGCTTCACCACCATGGGCGTCGGTCAGGGTCTGGCGCAGCTGCCCCGATGACTCCCAATATTTGATATCTCCATCCCGGCTAGCGGAGACGATCGTGCCATCGGTAGGATGTATTGCAAGACCGTATATCCAGTCGCTATGACCTTCGAGGCGGTTATATTCCTGGGTTTGATAGAGCGCCGTTACCACAGCAGTTCGCACCGACGCCAGCAGATCTGGCTGCTTGAGCCAGTGGGCCTGCTGCTGCCGATGGCCCGCCTGGATGGCTTGCAACAAGCCATCCAGGGGATAGCCTTGAGCCAGGGTGGCGGCAGATGCGGTGGTGAGGGCCGCAATTTCTCGGGTAACGGCGGTGCGGCGACGCATCTCCCCGACAGTGGCGAAAAGACCAACCAGCAGCAGTAGGCTGGAAATTACCATCAAGGCCAGACGTTGCTGCCGCAGGGTTCGCTTTTGCTGTTGAGTTTCTGCTTGACGACTGGCAAGCAAATAGTTCCGCTGCTGCTCCGTCAGAGAAGAGCTTTGCTGAGCTGGGGACAGCCCCCACTGCTCGAAGAATGCCAGGTTTTTGCCCCTCAGCAACAGACTGGTATCCTGCTGGTGATGCAACCATTCATCGGTCTTAGTGAGCAGGCGGGTGTGGACGCGAACAGCATCGAGATCGTTGCTGAGAGAATCGCACAGGTCGGTAAAAGCGGACTCGAATTGGTCGGGTTCTTTGTCAGGATCTGGAAAAAAGACCCAGTTGACGTTTGCGATCTTATGATTCACTCTCTGAGGCTCAACCGTCTGGTAGAGAATCGGCACTAGACGTTTGTTGTGGGCAATGGCACAGTCCACTTCATTAGTACATTCTGCTGATGCCACAGAATCAGGGCTCATGATGTACAAAAAATTGTCTGCTGCAACAATCCCCTGACGAATTTCTTCTCGCCATTGAGACAGTAGGGGAATCTCTTCCCAATCTACCCATAGCTTGTAACCGACGGAGCGGAGCCGCTCCACCAGTTGTTGCACAAAGGCCTTGTTGCGTCTGGAGTAGGAAACAAAGAGATCGTACTGGCTGCGAGGGCTCTCTTGAACAGTATTAGGTGACGCGTCAGGTGACGCATCAGGTGACGTAGGTGAAAAATTCATTGGGAACACTGGGTAGACGGTAGTTAGGTGTAATCGTCTGGGAAGCACCAGGCTGGGGCTCTAGTAAACAGGCTCTAGCAAACAGAACGTGGGACACCACTGGCGCACAGCCTACTTGTCCTTTTTCGTTTTAATCGGTGTTGTTAAACGAGTATCAAGACCGTAGTTGCTCACCTCTACCCACTTGGTGGTCAGCAGCGTCCACCAGTGGGTGGCCAGTCCCTGGAGCACATAATCATAGGACAGCCAGCCATAACCTTGCTTGCCCCAGTCAGTCCCCCAGGAGTTTTGAATCAAAAAGGCCCTGCGATCGTCGTCGTAGCCTACCGCCAAAGCCGCATGGCCCGTAACCTGGCTGTTGTTAGGGTCGTGAATTTGCTGCTTGAGGGCGCTGATTTTCTCTGAATCTATCGGACAGACAATATTACCCCCGTTAGTATAGGTGTCGTCGTAGGGCTGATCGTAGGTTGCATCGTGGATAAAGCCAAAGACAGCAGGAAAGCCCGAGGCTAGAATCACTTTAATTTGAGACAGGATGATTTGAGCACATTCCAAGGTCGGCTCATGGGGGGAGTCAGGATTCTCTAGTACGGGATCCAATCGGAAATATTTGAGCGCCTGGTAGCTTTGGGCAAAGGCGTAACAGAAGGGGCTGGGCTCTAGATCAAAGTCTGGAGAGCTAGAGGTATAGGGCCAGTAGCGCTCTTGGGGAATCCCAAATAGCTGTAGCGCTTTAAAGGTTTGCCGTAGGGAAGCGCCGATGTCGGTAAAGTCGGTCATAAATTCGGCGATTTTTTCATCGTCAATGTACTTCTGTAGCTGTGCGGTGGACGTAAACGCGATCTCCATGTCTGCCTTAAGCTGTTGCAAGAGAGCCTGCTGCTTCGCCTCGGAGACAGCCTGGCCGGTCTCTGTTTTGAGGTATCGCCCATATCGTTTCACTGCGTTAGCTCCTAGCTCTCCAGCCCCCAACCGACGAGCAACCTTATATAAAAAGCGGGCGGAGAGGTGGCTAGGGGTAAAGGTCCCATCTGCTGATGAGCCCTGGGCATAGCGATTTTGGAAGTATTCCACCAGGGATGCAATGGCGCTGCTGGTACAGGCATTCAGGCTCCCTTGGTCCTTGACTGGCGAACACCAGTAGGATAAATCCACGACCCTAGGCAGCTCCAGCAGGATGTCTTCGCCGTGGGTAATGCGATTCACCAGATGCCGAGTCAGGGGCAGTTGCAGTCTGATAGTCTTTGCCTCCTTGGTCGCCGAGTCTGGATCAGCGGTAGGGATAGGAAACTGACGGATTTTAAGCTTGTCCCCCGATGGTCTAGTGGGCGATATCAAATTTTTGAAGTTGGTGAGGTTGGCGATTAGCTCTGGCTGCTGCATCAGCTCCTTTAGTATTGGCGCATTGGAGAGCTTAGATATCAGCTCCGGTAGCAGGTGAAAAGCGGCCTCAACCAGCTTTGAATAGGCTGCTTTTTCCTGCGCTGAAATAGGAGAAAGTTCCTGCAGAGCAACCTCAACCTGTGCCAGCAGCTCATGGTTAAATGCTACGCTCTCTGGCAGATTTGCTAGGCTGCTATCTAAAATCTTGGCGAGGTGCTGGCTGATTTCCGTGTCGATAGGGGGGGCGATGCGATCGCTATTGACCAAATCCTTCTGGGCCTGGTATTCATTCGGTATCACCAACTCAGCATCAAATAACTCTATATCCGAATCAACATTAGCCAGAATCTGTTTAATGTTGTTTTGAAGATGCTTGATCGATGTGTTCAGCAGCTCATCCGAGCTAGCATCCTTTGTAAACCACTTTTTAAGGGATCTAAAAAATCTCGGGATTAGGTTTTCCTCAGATAGCTCCTGCTGAGTAGCCGTTAAGATTTCTTCATCATTTTGGGTAATTTCCTGCTTGGCCTTTTCCAGGAATCGAATAAACTGCTTGGTCACTTTTACACGGGTTAAAAGCGCCCTCACTTCCTGATTTTCTAGTTGGTAGTCCTGGAGACTTTGCCCGTCAGTAATCCAGCCAGTTTTGCGATCGCCCATAGTACTCTTAGCACCCCTAATAGTGTTAGATACGATTGACTTTGCTCAAGTGCGAAAAAATCGTCAAAAAAGTCAGCAGTCAAGCCGCTACTTGGATCAGCCACCAACAGCTTGAGTGACCGTAGGTACCAATCTCTCCTTAATTTTGTAACTTCTTTGTAACTTCCTTGTAACTTCTTCTCCGAAACTACGGACTGATTTTTCGGACATAACTTAGTAACTATTGAGTAACAAGTTAATGTTGCCTTTTTGTCGTTTTCCTACGCTGCCAACGAAGGTGTTTTGGACGTTTTGCCCTGCTCTATCTTACCCGCCAATAATTTATTCAACAGTAGAGCAGGCCTACTCTTGGATAAAACGATCTCTTGCTGGTCTTGGAGAGCCATTCGAACAATCCGTTCACTGGGATAGCCATGCTTGGGTAGGGTACGAAACCAGCCCGGAAAGTATCGCCAGATATGATTCGGCATTTCCAGAGCGAGCACTTGCAGTAGTCCTAAGGCGATAGCATTGAGGTTGACAAAGCGTTCAAAGGCCTCGACTTTGCTAAGAATTTGGGTCTGGATATCGGTGTCATAGTCGAGCAGGTACATCGAGTCAGGCCAGTCAGCAATTTTGTCGAGTGCTTTGAGCCAGAACCGATAGGCAAACCCACCCAGGAGATGAACCAAGGTGCGAAAAGCGACCTCGATTTTGAAGCGCTTTGTATAGGTTTCAATGACCTCTAGTCCAGTGAGGCTGAGGTCTGACGAGAGCAGGATCATCCGTTTGCCACACGGTTGTTGGGTGAGGACAAAGAGGACCTTCTCGGTGGGGCTATCCCAGTAAAACTGAAAACACTGATAGACCAGTGAAACGGGCTGACCATAGAGTGAGACCGTTTCGCTTAACCAGCTATCGGTCTCCTCGAACAAGTCTCTGAGCCTGATTTTGGCTCCCCATTGTCGAGGGCGTCCTCGTTTTGCGACCTGTGGATTCGCTGAAAACTCGGCCCGTGCCACCGTTGAGATGCGACTGCGACTAATGAGATGGAGGTGGTGTTGACGAAACCGCTGTAATACAACCCGACACGCATAGTAGGCATCCAACACGGCATAGCTGCCCTGCCCCATATGGGTGACACAGAGTTGCGCCATTTTCTCGGTTAGACGACTCTCAGCATCGTCAGTGGTCGCAATGATGCCATCATGAAGTTTAAGCGCAATGAGACTGACAAACAGCGCGGAGTCGAGTCCGATTAAAAGGCCCAACGCACTAAAATAATGCCCCCGTATCCATTCTGGTTTACTGAGGTTATCGGACTCTTGATGCAGGCCTTTAACCCCAGGCATTTTACGCCCCTCTTTGCTGACCTTAATGCCGTCACCGACATACACTCGATGCCCCTTGAGTCGATATCCATCGGTCTGATGACTGAGCCAACGGCCCCAACGACGGCACACCCGGTCCATCTCATATCCAGATGAATGAAACCAATGGAGGGCTTGATGATAGTACTCCGCTCCCAGACCCAGGGCATTCAAATAACTGGTCACCGCAGGGGGCTGGGTCGTTAGTAGGGCTCCCCACAACAGCAGCACAAACCACCCGAATGTAGCATTGCGACTAAAGGCTGGACGGAATGTAACGATAATTTGCTCGATACGCTCGTAGAGCTCCATAATAAAATCAGCTGAATCTTTCACTTCAGCTAGTTTCGGGCATTCCGGGCTCTCTGAGCGATGGAATGTTCTTTTTTATAGAGCGCTTCTGAAAAGCAACAAAAACTTCTTACTGTTCAGCTTAGTAAATTATCAAATTATTACCTGATTTCACGATCCGTTATGTTCAATCGCAGCAATTCTCAGTATGAGATCTTGGCATTGAAACTGGCCCCTAAAGCTCGGTTTTCTGAACGAAAAAATGGGCTTTCAGTCCCTGCCTGATTTAAAAACAGTGCTGTCTATTGAGGGGTAAAACAGTATTCATTGGTACCGTTCATCTGACAAAGTGGAGTGTGGTGGTTGCTCCATCTGTGATCCACGCTGTTTTGGTGACTCGACATCGATGGCGACGAGTGGATTAGCCTCGCTATGGGACTATTACTGTTATTGCCTGATTGAGCAGAACATCGCCTAACAAATCTGTTGCCATAGAATAATGTAACGCTCTAGCATTGCCTGCACAAGGATTAACATCCCCCTGAGCGAGATCATTATAAGCTAACGACTACCTACTGTTGCCTAAGATAAGGAGAGAACTTTGACGCAGTTAGATTCACAATTTATCTACCTGTGCAATTACTTTACGGGATGAGGTACCAACTTAAAATTGAGCTGTCCGGTCCTGAACCAATGGGTCGCCTCTTGATTCGAAACTAGGGCTGTTAAAGCTGCCAATGCGACTGACCCTGTTTTAGACCAACTCATCCCATTGTGTTTTTGTCGTGAGGAGACCAATAAATCATTGGCCTTTTCACCTCGGTTGCTGGAATTTCTCAATTTCAGCTGTTTACGCACACAATAACAAGGAATATGAGGTTTGTTCCGACGAAGATAGCCTTGGAGTTTATCGATAGCGGCTGAGTCTTTGAGATGGTCTGGATCAATGAACTCAAGGTAAACCAGAGCGGCATCGACTAATCCATGCCAGAGCAGCGCCGCCAGGTGAGTCAAATGTGTATTGCGCAGACGTCTACCCTGACAGGCGAGACTGAGCAGTTGTTTACATTTCTCATGCAGATGATACCAGTCCAAGATTAGCGTTAGTGCTGATACCCCAGCAAAGGTGGTCAGAATCGCGCCATGCAAGCTACGCTGTCCATCGGCAAAGAATACGATAGGGCCTTGAAGGAGATCATTATGGAGTAAAAAGGCCAACACCATCGTTATCATGATCTGCAAGCCACGGGCATTCAAGCGATAGCTACCGAGTTTATTTTCGATATGGACCACTGTTTGATAGGCATACTTGCGTGAGGTGGTTGTCTCGGGAACACTCTCTGGTCGCTGGTCACTCTGACGTTTCACCCCGACATCATCAATCGAAATGTTGAGGCTATGGTGTGGGTCTTCATAAGAGATGGGATTGGCCGTCATCTGTTGGCGAATCAACTCGGTTTTGCCACATTGCTTGATGACAGCCGATACAGTGTCTGGAGCTAGATGAACAGATTCACTCTCATTGGCAGAGGTAACAACAGCCGCAGGCAGTGTGTTGTCGATGACACCATGGGTTTTCAGGATGGCGTCACTAGTCTGAGTCAAGTGATTGAGCACACGAGTGCCTTCTCGTTCACTACTGTCTTGCATCGTTCTTGACGGGGTTCCTCCGGTCACTTGATGACGGATTCGATTGAGCCAAGCACTCGTTTTCCGATATGACTCAACTGTACTCCCATGGGTGTAGGCAATCTCCTTAAAGCCCACCGTGCGATACCAGCTTTTGCCGGGTAGGGATCCATATAGTGTGTTGACTCGGTTCGATGGTTGATTCCCAGAAGATTCAACGGCTGTATACGACATAAACTCAAAGCGACCGATTTCCCCATCCACCCGATACGGGCTCTTGGTTATTTCCCAAATCCCTGCGGTTGATGCCGTTTTCGTTTTTTTGAGAGAGTGTTTCAAGGTGATGTGCCAATGCTGAGCGTAATGCTGGATAATTCGTACTTAACAAGGCTTGTTCACACGCATCAATGCTGATAGCCGCCTCTGGGCTTATATTAAACTCAAACACACCGGCCTCAATTTCTTCGGGCCCAGAACTGATGGCCTCATCGCTTTCTACGATTTCAATATTGACCTTAATTTTGTAGTTCCCCATAGCCTAAACCCCAGGTAGTCTGATGGTCTCTACAATAGGTGATCGATTTCTAAAAATCGACTAGCTAGAACTCTATCTCAAGCAAGGCAACGGTTTTAGCCTTAAGCAACTTGAATTGCACAGGTAGCAATTTATTAGAAGTCAATTTCCTGCCTTTGCAGAACCGTCATTAGACGGATGGGGCTTTTTTGAAAATGCAGGCGGGTCCTATACATGTCGACAGGTAATTTCCCATCTAAACGACTACTATACACAGACCAAAGTTCAACCTTATTATAATTATCCAGCCGCACAAAAAGCTGGTGCGGCAATGGATGAAGCCTACTGTCAACTAGCTGCATACCTCAATGTTAGCGAAGATGACGTTCATTTTGGCCCATCCACTACCCAGAACCTCTATGTTTTGGCCCATGCCTTCCGGGAGATATGGAACGAGGGGGACGAAATCATCCTCTCTAATCAGGATCATGAGGCCAATGCCGGATTTTGGAGACGTCTTGAAAAAACAGGCATTGTGATTAAAGAATGGCGCATTGCCCCTGAGACAGGTAGGTTGAATCCGGATCATCTGGATACCCTGTTGTCCGATAGAACCAGACTGCTGGCATTTCCCCATTGTTCCAACGTCATTGGCCATACTAATCCGGTCGCAGAGATTGTCTCAAAGGTAAAGACTGCGGATATCTGCGTTGTTGTTGACGGGGTAGCCCATGCCCCCCACGGCCTGCCAGACATTGGGGCACTGGGGGTCGATATTTATCTGTTTTCCCTGTACAAAACATGGGGGCCACATCTCGGTCTCATGACTATTAAAAAAGAGATCATGGATAAATTACCCAACCAGGGACATTCCTTTAATGCACATAGTGCTCGGAAAAAGATGTTGCCAGCTGGTCCGGACCATGCCCAGATCGCTGCTGCTGTTGGTGTAGCCCAGTATCTGGATACAGTTTATGAGCATCATTTCTCTGAAGCTGTTAACCAGGCAGAAAAGGGACGGCAGCTTAAAAAACTGTTCCAAGAGCATGAGAAAAGATTGCTAAAACCTCTTCTGGAGTGGCTACGGCAGCGCGACGATATTTCCATTGTCGGGCCAGATGATCCAGCGTTGCGCGCGCCCACCGTATCTGTCGTACCCAAAAAGAAATCCATTGATGAGATATGTACGGTACTAGCAGAAAAGAAACTGATGGTAGGGCAGGGAAATTTTTACAGCATGCGTCCGTTAGAGGGGATGAATATTCCCGTTGATACTGGAGTTTTGCGATTATCATTTCTCCATTACACAATCGAGGATGAGATTAGCCAATTGATTAATGGGCTTGCTGCTGCTTTGGATTAACACGATAAACCTCTCCATTTGCACATGGGTTAGCCTAATCCGCCACTATCAATGCCAAAGCACATACCCGACACGGAGGATATGGTATCGGAAGCTAACTACTGAGGCGTTGCGGATGTCGGCTTGTATGTAGGTGGCTTCGTCGCCCATGGTGCGGCGGGAGAGGTTTGGTCTGGTTTTGGCATTGGTTAGTTTTTTAAACGGGTGCTCCCGTAGGGGGGTAATGCAGGAGATTGAGGTTCAACATGAGATGTGTATACACCGTAGGGCCTACAGAGAGAGAGCCCAGGCAAATGCTCGAAAGATATGCTTAGCTGTAGCTGAGCATATCTGAAAAAAATTATTAATGGTCTGGCGAAAGAATGGTTGATCACTGGGCCAAAGATGTGAACCAAAGCCTGTTCAGTGGTAGTAGAGAACTCTTTTCCAATATTAAAGGCTTCCTTAAGATCCGCTGGTTTGGTTTCATCGAGACATTCTCGTTCGATGCCGATGTAGCCACGATTGCTATGGGTGCTAGACCAGGCGAATTGCTGTTTTACGGTGAGGGGACGGTTAAAAAAAGCCGCGACTGATCAAAAGCTTGATCAATCGCGTATAAAGGAATGCCGTGGTTTTTAGATATAGAAAACCCACATCGTGGCAGGCTCGAAAAATTGCTTGCGCAGTGTGCTGCTGACTTTTTGGATCGCCGACAAGAAATGTGGAAAAGTCGATTATCGGTATCTCTGTTTGCTGCGGTTGAACGTTATCAGTGTTCATTACCCAAGGATTAAGCAGCTTGTACTTGTAATACCTCTCTTACAAATTCGGTCTGAAACTCAGTGATTAAATCTTGCTGACCTTCATCCAGTAAATCCCACACTAATGTCTGTAATGATTTTGGCACCTTTGGATAAAATGCCTCCGCAATACCACCAGCAATGGCGGCCAGACTTTTAGCATCACCCCCTAGGGCAATGGCTTTGCGAACAGCATCTTCAAAGTCCTTGGAGTACAGGAATGCAGTAATAGCTGCTTCCACAGTGTCTGTTGCTAAGCAGCTGAACTGATAGCTTTGTTGCAACTCTTGGTAAGGTGTCTTAAAGCTATAACCAAAAATACTGGTTAACAGCTGCGAAATGGTCTCCTTTGGAGCCTTTTCTTTGGCTAGAAAGATAGCAGCAGCAGTTGCTTGGGCACCTTTAATGCCATCAGGATGGTTGTGACTGACCGTGGCAGAACGCTCAGCTTCTTCCATGACTTCTTTGAGATTGTCAAACGCATAGGCGATGGGTGCCGCCCTCAGTGCGCCATCGTTACGACAACTGTAGTAAGGCTTTAGGCCATTTGTCTTAGCCCACTCACTAAAGCTGTTGTTATACCCTCCCTTTGCATCAGGATACCAACTATACCAACGTGTATAGCTT
This sequence comes from Leptolyngbya sp. PCC 7375, assembly GCF_000316115.1. Lineage (GTDB taxonomy): Bacteria > Cyanobacteriota > Cyanobacteriia > Phormidesmidales > Phormidesmidaceae > Leptothoe. Next base: position 2,619,353 of record NZ_JH993797.1, on the reverse strand, counting down.
TCTTCGTATTCCCCGCCGTAAAGCAAGTAGTCTGCAGTAGCCAGTGTAAAAACTGTGTTTTCTGTCCAGTGGCTATCTGGAGTAATCAGTTCAAAGTCTTGGATTTTGGTGCGTTGATGGGCAGAACCAAACGCATCTCCAAGAATGACTCCGAGCATATCTTAGTTAATTGATTTCCATCGACATTCGCCGCTTCCGCATTCTAACGTATATGTGTTCAAGTGGGATACTGTTACTGATTAAAACCTGAAAATATCCTCTACAACTCACGTTTGTGAGGCTTCATAAAGTTGATTTCTGGACCTTTGGGAACAATGCTGGTTGGATTAATGGTTTCATGACTTTGGTAATAGTGGCGTTTAACATGTGAGAAATTTACCGTTTGTGCCACGCCAGGCATTTGATATAGCTCGCGCACATATCCCCAAAGGTTTGGATAATCCACAATCCGCCGCATGTTGCATTTGAAATGTCCGACATAGACTGGATCAAAGCGCACCAGCGTTGTAAACAATCGCCAGTCAGCTTCGGTAAGCTGATTGCCGGTAAGATAGCGCTGATTAGTTAGAATCTCTTCCAGCCAATCAAGGGATTCAAACAGTGGTTTTAATGCTTCTTCATAGGCTGTCTGGGTAGTGGCAAAGCCGCATTTATACACGCCATTATTGACGGTGTTATAGATACGTTCATTCAAGGTATCAATTTCTTTTCTGAGCGACTCAGGATAGTAATCTCCTGATTTAGCCCCAAGTTGATCAAACGCACTGTTAAGCATGCGTATGATGTCTGACGATTCGTTGTTAACAATAGTTTGAGTTTGTTTATCCCATAGGATAGGTACGGTTACCCGCCCAGTATAGTTAGGGTCAGCATGGGTATAGATTTCATGTAAAACCTTAGCATTAAATAAAGAATCGGCAATGACGCCTTCTCCTGGTTCAAAGGTCCAACCATTGTTACCCATAAGCCAATGGACAACAGAGATCGATATGATCTCTTCTAGGCCTTTTAAGGTGTGAAAAATTAGGGTGCGGTGTGCCCAAGGGCAGGCGTAAGAGACATAAAGGTGATGGCGTCCAACTGCTGCCTTAAAGCCGCCTGCTCCTCTGGGGCCGGGGGCACCATCAGGTGTAATCCAATTGCGGAATTGAGAGGCCTTACGAACAAAGCGTCCGCCGGTACTACTGGTATCGTACCATTGGTCTTGCCATATGCCATTGACTAATAGTCCCATCGCTATACGCTATCCTGGTAAAGTTCGCTGTTTGAAATGTTGACAGTACTTCAGCTTCATAGTTAATAGGCTAAAGCACCCAACGCCTAACATCTGACAGCCAGGCAAAACAGGTATTTTATTTAGCGGCAAGTCCCTAAACACTCATGCTTAGCTTTTGTCTAAAATCGTTTCTCTTCTAGCCAGGTTCCGTCGTTGCCTACAATCATATAACGGTAGTTTTGATCGGCAACTTGCCAATAGTCTTCTAGTAGAGCTGTGTCAAAATTTTCAGGGACATTAATTTCAAAATAGCCATTTTCTGGCACCCAGGCAATCCACCAGTCGCGATTTTCATAGCCTATGGAGTTCCAGAAGTTAAGCCGGGCTCTCTTTTCGGCCATGGCACCAATGGGGAAATTAACCTGTCGCCAGCTTGGTTGTCCCGCGTTGCGTAACAGGCTATCGACCAGGTTATAGGGCTGGCTGCGACCCTGACTAAGATAGGCCCAGCTGTAGCGCTGCTTTTCGGTCAATAGAATGAACACAGTACAGCCGTCATACACTCCGCGTAGTAAACGGCCCTCATGGGTCATGACCTGGTAGGGAGACAGCCCCATTCCTGGTGCTTTCAGGCGTTCTAAATAGTCTTCTTCGGTGAGGTAGTCTCGACTATCAAAGGAGAACAGTGTCTGAAGTACTTGCTGCTTTTGTTCTCCGTCGAGCGTATCAAAAGCTTCTGTTAAAAAGACCTGACCGTCTTCAATACGTTCAAAAACACGGGCGTTACCCCATGGATAGCTGGTCTGGGTTTGTAGAAATTGGAAATGGGCGGTCATTGTAGGGCGATGCCACTCTACACTACCTACCCAATCGGGGCAGTTGGCCCAGGCTGGGGTTAGCTGAGTCAACCAGCTGATAACAATACCAGCGGTGATGCCAGAAAAGAATAACGTTTTGGATTTGAGGGGTACCATCGCCTTTGCCAGTGTGGTGAGGCTATTGTAGCCGCCCAATTTTGCCTTAATAGGTGCTAAGTGACACTTTTGCGATAAGAATCTTGATAAAAGTGGAAGGTGATGGAGGATAAGGAGAGTTCAAGGGGAAGAGGGAGTAAGGGGGACATTTGTTCACTCTGTGCGATCGCATCCGATTTTCCATCAGCGTGATGCGATCGCACACCACTCAAAAACTTTTCCAAAGCCTACTTTAACGCCGCCAAAACCGCCTGAGCTGCTGGTTCAGACGAAGCTGGATTTTGCCCCGTAATCAAGTTACCGTCCTGCTTAGCAAAAGCTCCCCAGTCTGGACCGGCTTCAAAGATGGCCCCCAACTCCCGTAGACGAGTTTCTAACAAGAAGGGAACAACCGTGTCTAATTCAACCGCCTTTTCTTCACTATTAGAAAAGGCAGTGACTACTTTACCCTTGATCAACGGCTCACCCGCAGAGGTTTTCACATTCACCAATCCAGCAGGCGCATGACAGACAGCTGCAATGATTTTCTCTTCCTCATCAAAGGCTTCAATCAAATTGCTCAGGGTAGAACTGGTCGCAAAGTCCCACATGGTGCCGTGACCACCGGGCATAAAAATAGCGTCATAATCACCTGCATCAACCTGGTCAATAGCCAGGGTATTGGCTAATGCGTTTTGGGCTGCACTATCTGCTATAAAACGCTTTGTATCATCAGTTTGACTCTCCTCTAGGTGACTTGTCGGATCTAACGGGGCCTGCCCCCCCTGGATAGATGCAAGCGTAACAGTGGCATCAGCATCTAAAAAGGTGTAATAGGGACAGGCCAGTTCTTCTAGCCAGAACCCAGTGGCATGTCCGGTGTCACCTAGTTGGTCGTGGGACGTGAGAACAATCAGAATACGAGGATTCGCCATGGAACGTTGCTCCTAAAGAATTTAGAAAATCTGAAAAATTTAGCACAAAGAAATTAATCCGAAAACCCTAAAGCACGCTGAACCAATGCTATTTTGCCTAACTGTCAATACCCGTCGGCATTGTCTTAAAAGCCAATACTACAGTCCCAGTTGGATCGAATCGGTCAACTATATGCTTATTGTTGCTCAGGCAATATAAAATCGAGTTTAGTTAAATGACCTTTGCTCAGCAGCAATAATATAGATTCATGGGCATTTGGGATGGTGTGTCAGAATTTGTGACCGTGGTGGATGCAGGTAGTTTCTCCGCTGCCGCAAAGCGGCTGGGCGTTTCCACATCCTATGTCAGTCGTCAGGTGGCTGCTCTGGAGGAGCGATTAGGCATTCGGTTATTGGCCCGCTCCACCCGTAAGGTGCGAATGACAGATGCTGGAGCAGAATACTATCGTCGCTGTTCTGAACTGGTGGCAGGGTTAGAAGAAGCCAACCAGGTGGTGGTGGGTGAGACGGCTGAGGTGGTAGGTCGCATTCGCGTGTCGGCAGCAGGAGCTTTTGCAGAACGCTATGTGGCCCTCGCTTTGGCAGAGTTTGCTCGACAGCACCCCCAAGTGCACATCGACATCGACTTTAATACCCGTAATATCGACCTGATTGATGAAGGGTTTGACTTTGCCATTCGCTATGGAGTGCTGCAAGATAGCAGTCTTATTGCTCGCAAACTAACCGGGCGCACCCTGGTGGCCTGTGCCAGTCCTGACTATTTACGGGCATGGGGTAAGCCCATCGAGCCAGAGGAACTGCGCGACCATGCTTGTTTAATTGCCAATACCGACCGCTGGCGATTTTCCTACCCTAATGGAGAACGGTTTATCCGGGTATCTGGGGCCTGGCGTAGCAACAATGGACCAGCGTTAGCAGCAGCAGCTGTGATGGGATTAGGCATTGCCTATTCGCCTCGGGTAAATTTGGCGGAAGCTTTAGAGGCTGGACAGGTATTACCTATTTTGCAAGACTTCTGGGATCGGGATCGCTCTACCTGGATTGTGTATCCCAATCGTCAGCATTTACCTTTGCGGGTACGTCGGGCGATTGATTTTTTGGTGGACTACTTTCGTCAGCGTCAGGAAACACTGGCTGTGTAGTCTAACGCCTACCGTCTTCACCTCCAGGCAATCCTATAATGTGTCCTTTAGCCTATGGAAAATCAATCTAATGAGCGATCTGGTGTTTCTACCTGCCCATAAGCTGGCAAAAATGATTCGGGACGGCAAGATCTCTGCTGTAGCGTTGCTAGAAGCTCATTTAGACCAGATTAATCGATATAATCCTCGGCTGAATGCTATTTGCACTTTGGATGCGGAGGGGGCAAGAAAACAGGCGCAACAAGCAGACGATGCTCTGGCAAAAGGAGAAAATTGGGGACCTTTGCATGGTGTGCCCATGACTGTAAAAGATATTTTTGAAACTGCTGGTCTCCAGACAACGGTGGGCTATCCGCCTCTCAAAGATTATGTTCCAAAGCAGGATGCCACAGTGGTGGCTCGTCTAAGAGCAGCTGGGGCTGTAATTATGGGCAAGTCTAATTTGGCGGAACTAGCGGCAGATTTTCAAAGTACAAATTCTCTTTTCCCTCGGGTGAATAATCCCTGGAATGTTGACTATACAGCTGGAGGGAGTTCAGGCGGCAGTGCGGCGGCAGTGGCAGCCGGATTATCGCCACTGGAGATTGGTAATGACATTGCTGGATCGGTACGTCAACCCGCTCATTTTTGTGGAGTATATGGGCTAAAGCCAACGGAGCGAAGGATTTCCACAGCAGGTCATATTCCAGAAACACCTGGAATGCCCCACTGCCTGCGGCAAATGCTGACCATAGGGTGCTTTGCCCGTTCCATAGAGGATTTACGGTTGGGATTTTCATTGCTAGCAGGTGCCGATCCACGACGCCCAGAGATTCCGCCAGTGCCTTTAGATGTGCCTTCTGACAAAGAACTCAGTGAGCTAAAAATTGCGTGGATTTATGAATGGCCAGAGATTCCGGTAGCCGCTGAGATTCTTGCAGCGATGCAAACAGTGGTACATACTTTAACAGAAGCTGGAGCCCAGACAGATCAATGGTCACCAGATGATTTTGATTTGACTGAGATATGGACGCTGTATGGTCAAATGGCGGCCTATCTTAATAACTACGCCCAACCTAAGGATTGGTATACGATCCGACGCAGTTTAACACTGTTATATCGAACGGCGACCCAGGGCGATCGCAACCTTCGTCAATTAGGTAATTTTGCCAAGCTCTGGCCAGAGCTATTGCGACCTAGCCTCAAGGGTTACTTTGAAACCCTGACAGAGCGCGATAACTATATTGCTAGGTTGGATGCAGCCTTAGAACCATGGGATGTCTGGCTGATGCCCGTGGCGGCGACAGCAGCCTTTACCCATCGACCTGCCTGGACTGCTGTGGAGGTCAATGGCAAACAATATCCCCACAGTATTGCCAATGGTGCCTATACGATTCCATTTAGCTTAAGTGGCCATCCGGCGGTTGTCATACCCGTGGGGCAAACATCCCAAGGACTACCGGTAGGGGTTCAACTAGTGGGAAAACGTTGGCGAGAGATGGAATTGTTAAGCATTGCCCAAATGTTAGATCAATACATTGGAGAATGTTGGCAACCACCGGGATTTTAGATGCCACACCTTGTAAGGTGCCCTATCCATGCACCGAAACCAATGCAGCACAAACGGGTAGGGTCTTCACCAGTGGATTCTGGTAAGACACTTAGAGCCAGCCTTTCAGGACAAATTGTTTCATAGCAGGCTGTGACGAGGGACCTGAGGAGACTTCAAATGAGCTGTATGTTATTTCCGACGTGGACAAGACCCGGAGATAAAACGCGGGCATAGAGACGACTGGTACCGGGATGGTGTTTTTGGCTAATGCGGCTGTAGCGACGATCGCTGAAGTAGCGGCTAATGTGGCGGCAGGGGGCAGCATAGTCGGTGATCAGCAGCCGAACTGTGTCGCCAAGCTGAAGTTGCATATTCGGTGCAAGCTGTGCCCACGTGAGGCCAGCCACCGTGATATTTTCGCCAGTGCTGCCTGGTGCTATGGGGTGGCCTTCGTTTTGTAAGGTTTGGATGATATCGGCAGACCAGAGGCAAACGGCACGGTCTGGACCACCGTGATATTTGAGGTTGCGTTGGCGATCGCCGGTGAGACCGCCTGGAGTGATTTGAACTTCGAAAATAGGACGTTTGGGAGTGCCGCCGTCAGAGATGTTGATTTGGATGATTTGACCTGAGGATGTTTTTTTCATAGGTATTAGGCAGTGGTCATTGGCATTTACCCCCAAAAATTACCGAAGGTTGGCGTTGAGCAGTGTTTATGAAGTGCCAACCTCCGTCCCATGCACCGAGGTCTATTTGCGTAAATTTGCGACTTTATTTTTCTTAAGAATAGAAGGCGTTTTCCCCAGGGTTTTCCGTGACTTTTCCCCAGTTCAAATGGAGTTATCCACAAATTAAGACGAAGATTCAGTGCATTCAGCCCTTTTGTGGAAAATGATGAAGACCGGGGATCGCTCTCAGTTTGTAACGATAATTAACAAAAAAATGGGCTGAACCCTATTGGTGTCGTCAGCCTAAATTTCGAATTAGACCATTCTCAAAACTGACGGACATTGCGAATTCCTAAGGTCTCCTGCACAATGAAACACCACTGCATCAGGCGACCTAGTTATGTCTTCTTTGCCCTGTGTTCCAAATGTCGTTAGCCCTCCGTGGCACGCTTGGGCAAAGAGTTGCTACTAGGTTCCAGTTTGTTGTGTCTATACATTTATCTCGTTATCTCTATGACTCCAATGACTACAGCTCCAGCCACTGTCAGCCTCATGATCGAGATTCCCGAAACGCTACATCAATCAATGCAGGATTATTTGAGCACCCATGAACTGTGGAGCCAGGAACGGGTGATGCAGGCCGCTCTGTCTCTCTTTCTCATGCAAAATGGTGTGAATCAGCCCCAGGTGAATAAACTCTACTTGAACAGTTTGTTCGGCTGTGCCGCATAGCGGTTGATCGGCTACGTGATCTTCATCGTGAGTGTCCATCCGCCCGTGTCCAGGCATCGGTCCTGCCGATGATCTCAGCGTAGACCTCAGCGACTCACTCAGCGGTGCAGACATTAGGCTTAACGGCATAGAAGGGTCCTGATCAATCGATCAGGACCCTTTTAGAGTTAATAAAAAAGAGGAGAGTAAACAGCGCTTACATTTGTTCAGTAGCAACCTGCTGAATAGTGCGCATCAACATAGAGCGTTGACGATTGCGCGATTGCTGACGATTGGCATGCTTAAGAAGGCGTCCTTTGTTCTCAACAGAGGTTAGGGGAGTAACAGGATGTAGTGTCATGGGATTAACTTCCTCAATACAACGTGATGTGTCTAGAAATTGAGGTGCGTTCCTTCGGATTGCAGTGCATAGAAGCTCTGCTGCCTACTTCCATGACCCAACTCACTAGCAAAAGAAGTAATGAATGGATCACGAACGTTCATTTCTGTATCTATTGTTACCGTTTTTCTAGAAAGTCGTCAAGTGTTCTGGTAAACATTGCTAACTTTAGGCGTCTAATTTTAGGCATTTGACCGACGATGCTGCTCATCATTGCACTGTCAGTCAATGTTTGCGTGTCTACTCCTTCAGCAGAGTTAGGGGGTGAGACCGATTAAATTGCATTAATGCAACCTCCTGCGCAAGCTGGGCTATGTCGATATCAAAAAAATGTGATTCTTATGGGCGTACTGGGCACTATTGCTCTATGAACAACGGCTGTAACTAATCGTTGAAAATTTTGCCGTTGCTGCTTGAGAGGATGAATCGATCTGGCAGGCTTACCCTAAATTTGTAATTTTTTAGATTAAATCTTTCTGAGGATCAGTAACGCCAGAATTACTACTCATACGCACGCATATGGAGAGCATGAAACCCTTACTCACAATTTCTATCGGTGTTGGCTCTGCTTTAGTGTTCTTTGGTCCTGCTGCCCAGGCACAGTACGATTCGTTTGAGCCCCCATTGGGTTTTTATGTAGATTATGTTTGTTCCAGTCAAGAGGGATTGGAAGACCTCAATGTCGAGTTGTTCACCACCCAAGGGGGATTATTTCTGACTAGTGATGAGAGAGATTTTCCTCAATTTCTGGGGGTCAGCGACGAGCTGAGTGCCTATGCTGACTACAACGAATTTGGTGAGCCATGGGCATGGGAGTATGAGTTTACTGGCAGTTCAGTAGATGAACAATTATCCTATGATATTGTTCTGTTAGATCAGTGGAACTCTGATGACAGTGAGTATTTGAGGGTAACGCAGTATCCGCCAGAGTTGGATGGAGCACCTCGGGCACCCGTTGTTCTGAATTATGTTTGTGAGGTGACAGGAGGCGGTGTAAATCCTTTCTTGTAGGCTGCTGGCATTGGATTTATTGCATCTTCAGGTTTGATGATTGGCGACCACCCAGACGTGCTTGATTGGCTGGGGGTAATGTTTGCACAGATAGGGTGGCGTAAGGTCCCATGCCTTGGCCGATGATCATCAGGCGGATAAAGTCGCCGAGACTTTCGAGTAACCTGGCTTGACGTAGAGGGCCGCAGTCTATAGGATTAAAGCCGATTTCTTGGGCTAGTTGGGCAACGGCCTTTTTAGCAGTGGCATCATCACCTGCTAAAAAGACTGAGACATTATGCTGGTCTAGAGGTTGCGGAGAGAGTTCGAAGACCTCCTGAGCCATCGTGTTGAAAGCTTTAACGACTTTGGCATTAGGAACTTGATCCGCTAGAGTTTCGGCAAGAGAATAGGTGACTGGTTCGTAAGCAAATTCTGCTGGAATTTCAAAGTTGTTGCAGTCAATTAATACTTTGCTATCCAGAACATCTGGGGTTGATAATATCTCGGCTGGGTTAACGCCGCGAATGGTGTAGAGAAGGACGTCACCAAATTCAGCGGCTTCGGTATTGTTGCCACCTTGGGTGTTAAGTCCTATCTGTTCAGCAAGCTGCTGTCCTTTTTCCTGGGTACGAGCACCAAAAAAGACTTGATGGCCTTGCTCTGCCCAGAGGATGCCGAGGGAACGTCCCATGTTGCCACTCCTAAAATGCCAATTTTCATGGTTTGAATCCTAAATAATCAAAACGTACAGGTCTGTATCTAACCTTGTTTGATTAATAACAGACAGGTCTGTATCATGTCAATAGATTTATTTTGGGGATTTCTTTTAGAGCCTATGCCGCGTAAGTCTGCTGCCACTGATAAGCCGCTGAAGGAGCACATTTTAGATGTGGCGGGTCGATTATTTTATGAATGTGGGCTGCATGCGGTGGGTGTGGACCGGGTGATTGCTGAGGCGAAAATTGCGAAGACGAGCCTCTATCGCTACTTTCCGTCAAAGGATGCGTTGATTCAGGCGTACTTGGAGCAACGGAATCAGCAGTTTTGGCAGTTGTTGGAGGCATCTTTAGCGGACTGTGACCCTGAGCCCATGGCTCAGCTGGTAGGCATTGTGGATTTCATTGCCCATTTGCTAGAGAAGTCTGACTGTCAGGGCTGTCCGTTTTTGCTGACGGCCAGTGAGTTTGCGGATGCAGAGCATTTATCGCGGCAGGTAGTTTTGGAGCATAAGGGGGCGTTGTGCGATCGCATCATCACCCTAACCACCGCTGCCAAACTCAAACAACCTCAGATCCTGGCGACCCAGCTAACAATGGTCATCGATGGCGGCTTTTCCCAGGCCCGATATTTAGGAATTGAGCAGATTGGCCAAACCTTTAAGAGCGCCGCCATGGCCTTAATTGCCCAGGCTGTTGCAAAGTCATGCAAGTCGACCTAAACCAGATGCTGACTGCGCAATCGCTTTTGCTGTAACCACAGCACCACCAACAGAGTGAGCAGCACCAGCGGCCAGCTCATCTGATTAAGAAGTTCCCAGTCAAACCGATGAAATATTGGCCCTGCTAGGAATGTAGCTAGAGCGACAAAGCTAAACATAATAAAGTCGTGGATCGCCTGAACTTTTCCTTTCTCCTCAGGTGTACGGGTTTCTGTGAGTAGGGTGGTGGAACCCACGTACATACAATTCCAACCTAGGCCCAGTAACAATAGGGCAATAGTAAAGTGCCAAAAGCTGGTACCGGATAAATTTAACCCCATGCAGGCCAGATTTAGCACTGTCCCAGTCACGATAATTTGCAACGTGCCGAATCGCTTAATCAGCCAGCCCGTCACCAGCGAGGGAGCAAACATGCCAAGCACATGCCACTGAATGACAGAAGCCGTTTGGTCAAAAGAGTAGGTTTCTGCTGCCATGGCCAACGGCGTAGCCGTCATCACAAACGCCATGACACTGAAGCTGACAGTGCTTCCCAGGGTAGCTACCAAAAATTTAGGCTGTCGCATAATCTCGGCCAGCGGTCGTGTGTTCTGGGTATGGTGAGCTGATGTCATTGAGGGAATCTGCAACCCTAATAACAAAAGACTCGTGAATACATGTAGCCCCAGCAGTGCCACCAGCGCACCGATGTATAGCTCACTGTTAAACCATCCTTGTGATCCTGTGGCCAACCATGGTCCCAGAATGGCTGCAATGATACCGCCTGCTAACACCCAAGAAATTGCTTGCGATCGAAATGCGTGATCGGCCACATCAGCTGCTGCAAAACGATAGTAACCAAAAAAGCCACCGGAGATGCCGAGCACCGTCATGGAGAGGATAAACAGCCAAAAATTAGCAATGGCGAGACTATAAATACCGACACCCGTACCAACCAGACCGATAAAATTGCCCATCAGAAACCCATTGCGTCGCCCAATTCTCTGCATGAGTAGTGAAGCTGGAATCGTGGCTACCATCATTGCAACTTGGCGTATGGCCAGTGGCAGTGTGGCCAGGGCTTTGTCTGTGGCGAGGGCGTAGCCGATGAGAACAGCAACAGTGACCAAGACCGTATTAATGGTCATGGCCGTCGCCTGACACAAGGCCAGTAGAGCAACCTGGGATTTAGCGGATTTCATGGGGGTGGGTTATGGGTAGGCTTCGAGCCTAGCATGGTGGCCCAATGTGATGTATTTATGGTTTGTATTATGGCTATTTATGGCATTAATTTAGTTTAAAACCTCTCTACCCAGGGGCGTAGTTCTATTTCCCAGGTCCAGGCACTGCGGTGTTGTTGAAGAACATGCCAGTAGCTGGTGGCAATTTCATCCGGTTTCAAAAACCGGTCTGGACTGTCGGCAGGCTGCTGTTGGCCAGGAGGCAGAATAGCGCCATCGATAATGAAGTGAGCCACATGAATGTTTTTCGGGGCTAACTCACGGGCTATGCTTTGCACCAATCCACGCAAGGCAAACTTACCCATGGCAAAGGGTGCGGATTGAGAATAACCTTTCACACTGGCAGATGCACCGGTAAATAGAATAGCTCCTTTGCCGTTAGCTTCCATTCGTTTTGTCGCCTGCTGACCGACTAGAAAACCACCGTAGGCCGTGACCATTAGCGCTCGTTGAACATCTACAGGATCGAGTTCTGTAAGAGGACCGCGAGTGCGGTAGCTGGGATTGTAGACAACGACATCGGGAGTTCCGAGACTGGCATCGACGGCATCAAAAAGTTGTTGCACAGAGTCTGCCTGGGAGGCGTCACATTGAAAAGTGAGCGCTCCGATTTCATCTTTGAGAGACTGTAGTTTGTCGATATTACGAGCAGCGAGGGCTATCTGTAGGCCATTAGCGGTAAAGAGACGAGCCAGGGATGCGCTAAGACCATCACCTGCACCGACGATGAGCGCTGTTTTGAAATCTGTCATGGTTTTTCCTTGGGGGATATGGGATGTTATATCAAATCCAAACGTATGGCTGCCTCTTGTGGTTACCCTGCGATATCTAGCAACACAAACCGAAATTCCACATTACGTAGGGGCATCCCTTGTGGATGCCCTGCAATACCAAGAGCCACAAACCGAAATCTCACATTAACGGGAAGCCATCTGCCGCCGCTGTCTAAGCAGCGCATCAATTGCCATAATACTGCTTGCTCCGGTCAAGGGAACGCCAAATAAAGGAATGAGCACAATAGGGAAAGTGGCAATATTCTCCATCAGAGGCACTTGCAATACGGTGAAGGTAAGCCCAGTGCCAACGGCAAGGATAAAATCAAGCTGACCGAACAGGTGGAACGCGATGTACTTTTGGATGCTTTCTTTGCCTAAAAGGATGATAGGGACTAGGAAGCCGACGGCTAAGTCACCGTAGCCAGCGTTGATGACGAAGCGTTCTGGCAAGAGGTTTTGACTGCCGTAATAGAGAAAGGCAAAGCCTGCGACGATGCGCCATAGGTGGAAGATGACTAATTGTCGGGGAGGTAGGTTGTTGATGTAGGTGTTCAGTGCTGGGTTGCGGTAGTAGAGGACGACTAGGATAGTGAGGCTGAGGATGACGAGTAGGGCAATGCCGTTGGCAGGGATGTGGGTGAAGAGACCGAGATAACCGGCAATAGCGACGGTGGTGGCCCATATGGAGAGAGATAGGAAGACTTTTTGTTGGGTATTGTTATGAGTGTAATACATGATGATTGTCCTTTTGTGGGAGTAAGTTCTGAGAGTGTCCTCCCCTTACCAAGGGGAGGTGCCTTAGGCGGAGGGGTTTCGAGTGATGGCGTAAGTTGTCGAGCCCCCTCCCTGGCGGTTCCCCTTTGTTCGGAGAACCCTGCCTGAGGCAAGTGTTTAGCCTTGAAATAAGGTTTCTTTTTAGGAATGGTGCAGTAATGAGTCCTTCTGCTTGTAAGAGCTACAAGAGTACTAATGGTGCAGACAATTTCTGAAGTTCTAAAGTGTTGCCCAGCCACCATCAACCAGGATCTCTTCGCCGAGCATGTAGGAAGAGTCATCGCTGGCTAAGAACAGAACGGCTTTAGCAACCTCTTCAGGTTTACCAAAGCGACCAATAGGTGTACGTCCCAGCACTTGCGCAGGAACATCTTCAGGCAGATCCATCTTTGACCATATAGGAGTTTCAATAGGGCCAGGGGCGACCGCATTAACCCGAATCTGACGATCTAGCAGCTCTCTACTGAGAGAACGGGCCAGAGAACGAACAGCGGCTTTAGAGGCCCCATAAATACCTTCGCCGGGGAGGGCGGTTTGGCCAAGAACAGTAGTTGTCAGAATAATGCTACTGCCATTGTTCATCAGGGGCTCTAGCTTTTGGACGGTGAAGAAAGCGCCTTTAAAGTTAATGGCAATTTCTTGGTCGAAATCGGCTTCGGTAACATCGCGGAAGTTGGCACGTTTGGCGATGCCTGCATTGGCAAAGAGAATGTCGAACTGGCCAACGGTTTCTTTGACTTGGGTGGCGAGAGAGTTGAGTTCATCAAGGGATTGGACATCGGCTTTGATGCCAGTGGTGTTCGGCCCCAGGGCAGTAACGGCTTCATCGAGACTGGTTACGACCAGTGATGATGACCCGTGCGCCTTCGGCAATGAACAGCTTTGCGGTTTCAAAGCCGATGCCGGTGGTGCCGCCAGTGATAACTGCTGTTTTATTAGTTAAACGTGCCATGGTGATATCTCCAAAGATAATAATATTGACTGATCGGTCTAGGTTTTGGTAAAAAAAGACCCCTCATCCCCCGACCCCTTCTCCCTCGGGGAGAAGGGGAGTTAGAGGACGTGGATTTTATTCAAAATAAGAAGATCTTCAGTCTTCAAAGACTCTCTCCCCAGGGAGAGGGATTTAGGAAGAGGGGGGCTCTTCCTCTAAAAGTAGCAACGCGGATTGCACTGCGCCTTTTAGGGTGGTGTCGTCTTCCATGACTCTGCCGAGGAGGGCGATGCCCTGGGTGGTGCAGAGTAGCAGGCGAGCTAGGTCCCGTGGGTTTTTGTTGGGGCTTAGCTCGCCTGCTTTTTGGGCGCGGGTGAGGGCGTTGCTGAAGGTGTCTTCTAGCTGACGCAGGTAGCCGCGCATGACTTTGGCAATAGCTTCATCTTCGGTGTTGAAGTCGGCGATGTTGGTGCCGAGCATACAGCCGCAGCTACCGGGGCGACCGTGCATGGTTTGCCAGTCGAGGAGTAGCTGTTTGATGTTGTTGAGGGTGGATCCCTCTGCCGACAGGCGTTCGCGGATGTCTCGTAGCGTAGTATGAGCGTAGTGCTCCAGGGCCTTGAGAAATAGCGATTGCTTGTTGCCAAAGGTGTCGTACAGGCTCTTTTTGCCGATATCCATTTGCTTGAGCAATTGTGAGAGGCTGGCTGCTTCGTAGCCGTGCTCCCAAAACACGTCCATAGCCTTGCTAAGGGCGATTTCAGTGTCAAATTGCTTGCTGGGTCCGCGTGTCATGGGTCTGGGTGGTTGACGACCTTGATTTAAGAATAGCGAACTTAAACCAATTGGTCAAGGTTTATTTGAGATTAAGTTTTAGAGCGTTGCTGGTGTGGGTTTGGCAGAAGGGCGGGGATGGTTTCTGGAGATGGTCGGTATGACGCAGGATGAGCTGCTGGAGGTGATTGAGGAAGCGGCGAGGACGGGTCGACGGAGTTGGATTTGTCGGGGCGGGGTTGACGGAGTTGCCGCCGGAGATTGGGCAGTTACTCAGTTGGAAACATTGCAGTTAGGTTGGAAAATTTATAAAGGGCAATTGATTTGGAACCAATTGAGTGCGCTACCACCCGAGATTGTCCAGCTGACGAGTCTTCAAACACTAGACCTTAGCAAGAACCAGTTGAGTGCGTTATCCATGAAAATGGGCTGCCTCCCCTTTTTTTAGATGCGGCTAAGAATGAGGGCTGAAAATCATTTGGGTACCGATTAGTTCTAGTCTCTATGAAGAGAGTGCTATAGCGAAATATCAGACTGCGCATGCTCCGGAGCGGCCTTTGAAAAGTCTTAGTGCTGCTGAGCAAGATCAGGCTTTAGTGGAGATTTGTAAGGAAATTAAGCAGGCTGCTGGTGGTTAGTAATAATCGGGAGACCCACCCCGGAGCCCCTCCCCGGAGGGGAAGGTTGTCGAGTAGTTGCCTAATACTACAGTTGTAGATATTTAATTTTAAGGGGATACTGGTCAATGAACGCCAGCCAGCCTCTGATGCCAATCCTTGTCAGCCCATTGAATGAACAAGCTCAAGTGCAAGAGTGGGATTTTGCCTTTGAAGAACTCATGGACCGTATCCGCCCTTACTTTTCAAGGATTGAGGCAGAAGAGAGAGCCCGCAGCTATGTGCAAGGCTTACTGAGCCCCATCGAGCGAAAAAATGGTTGGCAACTCGCGGAAGAAGCCGGAGACAGTACCCCCTATGGAATTCAGAATTTGTTAGGACGCTCAGTCTGGGAAGCCGATGGGGTCAGAGATGAGTTAATCGAGTATGTCCAAGAGCATCTGTTCAGTACCGATGGAGTGGGGGTATTGGATGAGACTGGATTTATCAAAAAAGGAAAGCAGTCGGTAGGAGTCCAACGCCAATATAGTGGGACGGTCGGGAAAGTCGAAAATTGTCAAATCGGGGTGTTTTTGAGCTATGTGAGTGACCAAGGTCATACCTTTCTTGACCGAGCATTATATTTACCGGAAAGCTGGACCCAAGATCCAGACCGATGTCGTCGGGCCGGAGTACCAGACGACATCGAGTTTGCCACCAAACCGGCCTTGGCTCAGCAAATGGTCGCGCGAACAACGGACTTGGGAATGTGCTTTGCGTGGATCACGGGCGATGCCGTTTATGGGAATAACCCAGGGTTACGCCAGGCCTTGGAAGCCCAAGTGCAAGCCTATGTTTTGGGGATTGCGTGCAATGAATCGGTCGTCATTGGAACGACCTCGTTACCGGCCAGTGAGGCGATGGCCTACCTGAGAGTGACCGATTGGCACCGACTGAGTGCCGGCAATGGTACGAAAGGACCTCGGACGTATGATTGGGCGGTACTCACTTTGAGTGCCCCCTCCCCGGACGGCTGGGCCCATCGGCTGTTATTCAGACGCAGTCTGAAAGACCCCAACGAGATCGCCTATTATCGAGTGTTTTCCCCCACAGAGTGTACGTTATCAGACATGGTTCGGGTGGCCGGTTGTCGGTGGACGATTGAGGAATGCTTTGAGACGGCTAAAGGGGAGGTGGGCTTGGACCAGTATGAAGTTCGCTCTTGGACCGGCTGGTATCGACATATCACCCTCGCTTGTTTAGCCCATGCCTTTTTGAGTGTGATGCGGACGCAATCTCTCGCCATCGCCACTGAAAAAGGGGCGCTGAAGTCACACAAATCAGCGGCAAACAGCTCGCTGGCGGTCTTCATGCACCAACGGGGGCTTTGATTCCACTAACATTGCCTGAAATTCGACGATTATTATGGTCGTTGTTATGGCAATGGTTACCGGATATTGACTTTGTGATTGGATGGTCCAGATGGCGACGGCAACATCAGGCCACGGCCCTGTTTTGGCATTACAAGAAGAGCATGATAACTAATTCTTCATAACTACAACTGTAGTGCTAAGCTCTGATAAGAACAAGCTCCCTTTCACCTAGACAGCCGTCTATAACGGTTTGTCAAATACTGATTAAACCAACGCTCTAAGTAAATCGCGAGTTTTTCTATCCAGCGTACCCGACAGCCCACTGTCAACCGCCGTAGCAACGGCAACAACAAGATTTGATGTCGCTGCTGACCTAAATGCTTAAAACGCAGCATAAAATCCCGATCAATATCTAGAGACCACTTCTTTTGGAAATGAATCAGACTTTCCGCTTCCCAAGCATCACTCCAGCGCAGCATAAAATAGAGCAGATCCGACCAACGACGGGGCATCTCAGGAACATAGGTAACCACTGATGCAGGTTCACAGTAAATTTTGCCACCTGCTTGGGCCACACTGAGACAAAAATCAAGGTGTTCCTGAGAATTCAAGAGCTTTTCGTCTAAGGGACCAATGTCGCGAAAGATACTGCGCTTTACCAGCAAACAGCTTAACTCTGCATAGTCGCAGGCACGCTGATGTAGCTGGCGTTGCATCAAAGAAACAGAACGATTAACCAAATGACACTTTTTGTACAAACGACGATGCTCAAATTCATCACCTGTTTCCACAAAAAATCTGATCTCACCCCCAGCCATCAAAATTCGCTCATGCAATGGCTTGCCAATACACATAAGCGGAGAGACGACGGTAGCATCTGTTTCCTGAGCACATTCTAAAAGCTTCTCTAACCAACCAGGAGAGACATGAATATCGTTATCGATAAAAAGAACATAGTCTGTAGTTGCATGACCTAACCCCAGATTACGAACTTGATTTGGCGAAATAAACCGCTCGGTGCGTAGTAAAGTGAACTCTTTGTCAGCAGCTGACTGAGTTAAATAATGGCGCAGGTGCTTTGGAGAACCGATATCAATGTATATCAGCTCAAACGGTAGTTTCGTGTATTTGTAAATGCTTTCCAGTGATGGTTGGATATAGCTGAAACGTTCCCGTGGTGCTACGATAAGCGTAACTGATGGTATAGAGAGACGTGTAGCTGTAGCACGTTTGGCAAGAGCTTGTGTTTTCATGTCATAATCTTCTCAAAAAAGAGGTAGAGTTCACAAGTGTATGTCTTGAAGAGATAGTAGCTGATGGGGTGTCGATCAAGTGCACTCGTTTGTTGCTGAAAAAGAGATTGTTATAAAACTCCTAGGCATAGAGTATTACTCCTAGGCATAGGGTATTATCTCTACCTATTTAGGAGTAAAGTAAACCTTTGAATGAGCTTTTAAGCCAGTATATGCTGCATCTGCCTAACCTAGGCAACGTAACCGGTCTAATGGGGCATTAAATGTGGTTGAGATAGTTGAGTAGGATGACTGTGACTATTAAGAACTGACCTGTGCAATTTTTTGTGAGGGACGGTCTTATGATTGGCTGAGGGGGATGTAGGGGCTAGCTTTTTAATAGGGGTATGCCGCAGCTTGGCATGGCGATCTGCAAGTATCTGGTTAAACCACTGTTCTAGCTTTATGACAATTTTTTCTAACCAAGAGACTTTGCGGTTTCCTTGCAGCCGATGTAGCAGTGGGTGTAAGAATGTTTGATGGCGACGTTGGCCCAGCTGTCTGTATCGTTGTAAAAAGTACTCGTCCATGTCCAAAGCCCACTTTTGCTGGAAATACATGAGACTTTCTACTTCCCACATATCGCTCCAGCGCAGCATAAAGTACTCTAAATCAGACCAACGATAAGAAATTCCAGGTACATGGGTGACCACTGAAGCCGGTTCACAAAACATTTGCCCATGGGCTCGACTAACGCTTAGGCAAAAGTCTATATCTTCTTGAGTGCCCAATAGTTTTTCATCTAAGCACCCTAATTGTTCAAAAATATCTCGCCTAACCAGTGTGCAGTGCAGTTCTACAAGCTCACAGGCGCGTCGGTAAAGCTGATGCTTGATGGCGGCAGCGGAACGACTTACCAAAAAACGTTTCTCATAAAGACGCCGCCATATCTGTTCGCCCTGCACATCCATAAAAATCCTGGCCTCACCTCCTGCAAAGTGAATCCGATCATGGAGTGGTTTGCCGACACAAGTTAAGGGACAGACAGCAGCTGCATTTGTTTCTTTTGCACAACGTAAAAGAGGCTCCAACCAGCCACTCGAAACATGAATATCATTATCGATAAAGACTACATAGTCTGTCGTTATCTGACTAAGACCAAGGTTACGTGCCTGATTTGGTGAGAGAAACTGATCGGAACGTAGGAGGGTAAATCCTCTTTTAGATGCTTCTCTCGCTAAATATTTTTGAATATGTTTGGGAGAGCCAGCATCTACATATATGAGCTCAAATGGTATTTTTGTGTGTTGATAGATGCTTTCCAGAGACTTTTGCGTGTAGCCAAAGCGTTCTCGTGGGGCAACCACAATGGTAACGGACGGCTGTAACGTAGTGACGGCAGGCGGTGAGAGAAGTGTAGCAGTCATGGGAACTATCCAAAATTTGGCAGCGAGGACAGTGGGATAGTACGGCCACTATTGACCGCGGACCTGAGTCCAGATGTGCTTTTTCCCTGATGGTATTGAAGCCCCCTGATTAAACTAAGGAGCTACAGACGTTAGTTCGACATTTCGGTAGTGGCACCGAATATCTCTGAGTCAAAATTATGACAGGTGCGACTAAGAATCTAATGAAGTAGACATGAGATTACTTTCATGGAAGTCCATCATCATTGACTGATATAGATCTCTGATTTAGGTGAGTACTAGCTTAGATACTGCTGCGGGGGCATTTCAGCGTTCTTTTGCTACTTACTCCAAATCATAAGGCAGTTCTCATCAAGAAAAATCAGTATAAATTGGTATTTTTTGGAAGCCTTGTAAAATAAGGCTTTCGCGCTTAATTTAAAATATCGTTATGAATATATAGGATTTTTCGAAGACTGTTGGGAATAAATGTGTATGTATTTTTATACGTCTACAGTGGTCGTATTTTTACTGATTGCATGTGTGATTAAAGTCAAGTCCCATAGAACTGTAACTGTATGCCTCGATAATAGCATTTCTGAGATCTAATCTGCGAGAGATAAGTTTTGAATGTAGTCATGGTTTTGATACTAGTCGATAAACTTGGAGAGACCTATTTCTAAGGGGATGGTTAAATGTTGATGGCTTGGACGATGGGGCGATGGTTTTTGGGATAGTGGATGACGCTAAGGTGACCGGGTTTTAAGGAGAGTTTTGCGCCTTCGTAGGAACGACCCCCCAGGGTTTGGATGAGCAAGGTTTGGATGCGGTTGGTGGGTGCGATCGCAATCCCCGTAATCAGTTTTTGCTCTGGCTCCAAAGCATCAGCTAAGATCTGTTGCCAATCCTGCAAAAAGTCATCTCGGTCATCTATAAACTGAGCTGTTTGAGAATGATGCTGTAACAGACTCGGTAGCCAACACTTTCCGGCCATGCTCGACAAGCAAAAGTCCAACTTGATGGTTGCTAAACGATGAGCAATTTGTTGACAGGCCTTATCGGTCAGTGAGTCTTCTGGCAGTAACAACAGTCGCAGTCCTTCTTTGCCAGCTTTGAGTTTAGGTAGAGTCTCCTTAATCGCTGTCGTCTGATTCAGTTGAGTCAGCTGCACCCCCTGCCCCGAGAATTCCAAAATGCTGATGCCACAGTTAGACTGCTGTAAGCTATGGTGGTGTTCAGGAGATAGCCCAAACGCAGTACTAATTAAGGCATGATTAGTGCCGCCATGGCTAACGATTAAAACAGTTTTACCCGTGTGATCATGTAAACTATGGGCCCAAAATTTTTGAGCACGCTGATAGAGATCCTTGACTGGAAAATGATAGCTATCGTCAGCGGGTAGCTTAAACTCATGGGGCTGCTGTTGCCAACATTTATAGGTCTCTCGATGGTACTGCCGGACATAATCGTAGGTGAGACCTTCCCACACAGACAAATCAATTTCTCGGAGATAGCGACTCACGGTAATGAGTTTAGGGCGTTTATCCGCTATCACTTTGAGAATCTCTCCTGTGGTTTGTTTTGCCCGCAGTAGGGGGCTAGTATACACAGCGTCGATGATCATGGAGCGGAGATATGCACCCACCTGTTGAGCCGTAGCCACACCTTTGGGGGTGAGTACTGCCTCATCTGAACTGCCCTGATAGCGCTCTTGGTCATTAAAAGAACTGCGACCATGGCGAACTAAAATAATGCGACTAGGTAATGCGTTAGTTCGCATAACTCTTCTCTGCTGAATAACTACCGGATTGCAAACGATACATTTGGGCATAGCGCCCCTCTAAGGCCATGAGCTGGTGGTGAGTCCCCCGTTCTAAAATGCAGCCTTGTTCGATGTACAGAATTTGGTCTGCATGTTGCACAGTACTAAGGTTATGAGAAATCCAGAAACTGGTTTTACCCTGGGTGAGACGATTTAGCGCTTCGCTAACGAGGCGTTCGCTGGCGCTATCCAGGCCATTGGTGGGCTCATCCAAGATGATAATGGGGGCTCGACGAATGGCAGCTCTGGCAATGGCAATCCGCTGTCGCTGACCGCCGGAGAGAGTGGCCCCCCGCTCTCCAAGAATGGTGGCGTACCCTTGGGGTAGGTCCATAATAAAGTCATGGGCATTGGCCAGGCACGCTGCGGCCTCAATCTCTTCATCACTGGCCCCGATGGCCCCGTAGGCAATGTTGTCGCGAACGCTGGCAGCAAAGAGTACGCTGTCCTGTAGTACAATACTAATTTGCTTGCGGAGAGAGGTGAGGGTGTACTCTCTGAGATCATGTCCGTCGATGTGAACGCCCCCTTCAATAGGATCATAGAACCGTAGTAACAAACTGATGAGGGTGGATTTACCCCCCCCAGACGGGCCGACAATGGCAACCTGTTCTCCAGGCTGAGCTGAAAAGGTGAGGTTGCGCAAAATTCCCTGCTCTGGATTGTAGGCAAAGGTGACATGCTTGCAGTGCACATCACCTTGAAAGGCAGGAGCCGGTTTAGCCCCTTTCAAGTCACGCACTTCAGGTTCGGTCTCTAGCAAAGCAATGACGCGTTCACCAGAGGCAACGGCCTTCGCAATTTGACCAGTATATTTGGCTAGCTGTCGCATGGGCTTAAAGGCGACTTTAAGGTAGGTGATAAACACTAACAGGTCCCCTGGTGTAGCGCTGCCAGTCAGCACTAACTGTACCCCACGCCACAACACCAGAGCTTGCACAATGGCAACAAGCGTTTCCACAAGACGTTCCTGCCCTGCTCGCAGACGTTGGGTTTCTGCACTTTCCTTTAGACTTTTACGATTGTTTTTGGCAAAAGACTTACCCAGAAAATCTTGCAGTGATAATGCTTGCACCACTTTAATAGCCCCAATGGCTTCCGCTGCAGATGCGGCCATGGCTCCTTCCCGTTTACGCTGGGTGCGTGCCACCTTGTGGATTTTTTTTGACATGGTGGTGGTGGTGAGGATAAAGAGAGGGAGGATTGCGATCGCAATCAGCGCCAATTCCCAGTTCAGCCAAAACATCACACCCACCATGCCAATTAAGGTGAGAAAATGTGTGATCAACGGGAGTGCAGCCACCACGGTCACTTCCCGCAGACGTTCGATATCGTAGGTGACGCGGGTAATCAGGTCACCACTTTTGGCACGGCTATGGAACGACAGTGAGAGCGCTTGGATATGGCTATAGAGCTGTCCACGGATGTCGGCCATCACATGGGTGGCGGCTACGGCCATGCCAACAGTACTAAAGTAGGCGGCAGCCCCTCGTGCTGCTGAGATCACAATTAGGGCAGCGGCAAGGCCTGTGAGTATTAACAGTGGTGAAACTCCTCCCATCGCTTCAATGTTGTGACTATGGATATTAAAGCCAGTAGGTAAAATGACCCGATCAAACATCAGCTTTAGGGGCCAGGGCTCCAGCAAGCGCAGACCTGTTTCTGCCAGCAGGGCAAAGAATGCACCTGTGAGTAGGTGAGCCTGTTTGCAGATGTGGGGCCAAAAGCGTTGGGCTATGCGTTTTAAACCGGGTAAGGATGACCTAAAGGATTTTTGTTTAGCCATAATGCTGGGATTGGGTAACTTCCCGTTATGGGGAATATGGATTAAATAATTTGTTCACATTAAAGATGGCCTTGTAGGGGCGCATGGCCATGCGCCCTTCAACATATTGACCATTGGCCTGTGTTTCGAAGGGCGCACTGCGGTGCACCCCTACGGAGACAATGTTGCGTTTATCCAGGCATCTTACTCATGACCTGTGTACCTTGCACCTGAGTATTTTTTCCATACAAGCGTTGATATCGACTGGTGAGCATGCGATTCAACTGTCTCTCTAGCTGAATAACCAGCTTTTCTAACCAAGGAATCGTTTTCCCAAACGTGAACTTTCGAACCAGCGGACGCAAAAACGCATGATGTCGACGGTGTCCCAAACGCTTATACCGTTTCTTAAAATACTTGTCCTTATCCAAATTCCACTTCTTTCGGAACCGTTTGAGACTTTGCACTTCCCACTCATCGCTCCAGCGCAACATAAAGAATGCCAGATCCGACCAGCGATAGAGAATATCAGGCACATAGGTCACGACTGACGCTGGCTCACAATAAATGCGCCCACCTGTTTGACTGACATTCAGGCAAAAGTCAATGTGCTCCCGGGTGTTGAGGAGTTTTTCATCCAGTACCCCAATCTGGTCAAAAACAGATCGTTTAACCAACATGCAGTGAAACTCTGCAAACTCACAAGCCCGACGGTGCAACTGCTCTTCCACATCAACGACGGCACGATTCACAAAATAATGTTTTTCATGCACCCGACGATGGGTCTTATCACCCTTCAGGTCAGTAAAGATTCTGGCTTCACCGCCGGCTAGATGGATTTTCTGGTGTAAGGGTTTGCCAATACAGGTCAGCGGGCAAACAACAGTTGCATCCGTCTCTTGGGCACACTGCCACAGCTGCTGTAGCCAGCCATGGGACACATGAACATCATTGTCGATAAAGAGCACATAGTCAGTTTTAACATAGCTTAGCCCCAGGTTACGAGCTTGATTAGGGGACAGAAAATGCTTGGTGCGCACCAGGGTAAAGCCTTTTTCCTCCGATGCCTGGCTCAGATACTGCTGGATATAATTGGGAGAACCCCCATCTACATAAACCAGCTCAAACGGCAGATTTGTGTATTGGTAGATACTCTCTAAAGACTGTTGGCTGTAGCTAAACCGCTCACGGGGTACAACCACAATTGTGATCGCAGGCTGAGTTGTTTTGGCTACGATGATGGTTTCTGTTGTGATAGTAGAAGTCATGATTGATCTCCTAAAGTTAAGATGCGAGAACGGTGAGGGGTTGGGTCAAGACCTGGCGGTAGACCTTGGCCCAATTTCTTTGTTCAACCATGGGAGAGAGTTGCTGGCGGACGGTGGCCTGAGCCGCTTGCCCAAAGCGCTGTCGTAACTCTGGAGACTGAGCCAATGTGAGAATGGCAGCTTTAAGCTCAGTACTGGAGCCCGGAGTCACCACTAGGCCGTTGTAGTTGTGATCTAAAATCTCACCAATGGCGTCAACATTGGTGCCAACAATGGCGCGACCAGCCAGCATGGCCTCCAGCAGAGCATTGGGGCAGCCATCGTGGAGAGAAGGTATGGCATACACATCCATATAGCGCAGATAGGCCATGCCCTCAGTCCGAGGGACCATGCCCGTGAGCACGGTGTTGTCTGCCATGCCACTCTCGCGAATGGCGGCTTCCCAGTAGGGACGTTCCCGCTCTGCAAAGTCGCCCACCAATAACAGTTTTATCGGCATGGATTGTTTTAGATCTGCACAAGCGTCTAACAGATATTCCAACCCTTTCTTATCGCGGAAGCGACCCACTGAGCCGATGACTAGGCCGTTAAGCCGATCGGCTAGGGGTGGATTGGGTAGGTTTGAAAACTCTACGCGCTGGATTGAGTTCCAGAAGGCGCTAGATTTTTCCTTTAGAGCAGGGACCAGCACCTGCCCCCGTCGTTGTAAATCTCGGCTGACAAAGGTGACCCAGTCTGAATTTTCTAAAATCCAGCCAACCTGACCATGTTGTTTGGGGCTAAACACATGTTTGTGCAGGTCACTGCCACGCACGCTGTTGATGATGGGGATACCTTCTTCTTTGGCGAGTAGCGTGGTGATAAAGCCAGTTTCATTAATAAAGAAAGCGTGGAACAGGTTGAACTGGTGCTGACGGTGCAGTTGTTTCAACTGGAAATAAACTTCGCTGCGATAGTCTTGCAAAATTGGCGTATTTGAGCGACTAGCCGGAGTGAGTCGGTGCACCTGGATGCCATTTTGCTCGGTGGTGTCACAGTCTGAGCGGTAATAGCTTTCGGCCTTACGCTGTTTGGAATGAAAAACAGCAACGTGAACCTCATAGCCGACATCCTGAAGCAAATTGGCAATACGAGCCACTGACTCGCCAACGCCACCAACATCGGGGGGGAATTCTAAGGTGGTAATGCAAACTTTAGACTGTGTCATGGTTGTAAGAGGTTAAGAGTTTTGAGTTTTGGATTTTGAGTGTTGAATTGGGAGCTCAGCTCAGCGCTCAGGGGCAAAGACTGATCTTGTTGTAGAGGATGGGGCTGGCTCAAACCAAAGCTTCTGCTTTGATCAGTGCCTTGACGCGGGCGGCGGTAATCTCCACCCCACGAAGACAGAAGTTTTGATGACTGGGGCTGGCGCTTAACGCTTTCATCACCTTAAGGGAGAAGAAAATAGGAGCTAAATCGTCAGGGTTAATGACGTTGACAACGCCCAGATCTTCTAAACGGGTAGACCGCAGCCGTTGTTCCTGGTCGTCATTACCGGTAAACGGTAGCTGCATAGCCCGCACCCCTGTCTGCAAAATGTTGAGAGTGGTGTTGTAGCCTGCCATGCTAATGGATAAATCGGCCTTGGCCATGTAGCTCAGAAGATCGGGTGTATAACGCTGTACGGTTAGATTTGAGCGATTGGCTGCCATTGTCTGTAAACGTTTATAGACGTCATCCGGTGAAAATGGTCCTGTAAACATTTGAATGTGGTGGGGGATTTTGTTTTCTAACAATTGACTGGCTTCGGCCACACACTGTAGAAGCTCATGGCCAAAGCGCCCACCGCCAACGCTAGCCAGGATCATCGGTGGATCGGATTCTGTTTTTGGGGTAAATTGTCGATCTACATCGGGAACTACGTAACCGGTGTAGTGAACCTCACAGTCGAGATCGTTCACCCTAGAAAAGCTGTTTTCTAGGGGTAAAAACTCTGGGTCGCCATGGATCAGAAGCTGATCAAAATACCGATTCATCAGTTTGCATACTTTAGCTTCATGACGCTCCTGATCTTGCTTGGTGACAACAATGTCTCGGAGGCTGCAGGTGATTTTAGCACCGTGGTCTTTAGCGCGCTCTAACAGCGGGATTAACTCGGTAGAAAAACGCCGACGACCAAAGGGGAATAGTTCTACCATGACGACGGCGGGGCGGATGCGATCGCAAACCTCCAACAACCGATCACGACGATATTCCAATGTGGACTCGACATCGGTAAACCCATCAGGTACCTGTAGTTCCCGAAAATTTGCATCGGTTTTAAGGGCAGGTAAATTAATCACTTCAACGCCTGCCGGTACAGGGAAATCCTGAATTACCTCTCCACCATTGACAAAGTAAACTTTGAAATCCTTAGTCAAGCCATGGGCAATAGCCATACTGCGGATCAGGTGACCGATACCGAGAATGTGTTGACAGTAAAAAAGCAAAGTCTTCATAGCATATTCCCTCGCAGAACAGAGTATTGACGTAGATAAATCTCGAAGATATTTCCTTCCTGGGAAGTAGTTTTAATGTCGCGATTTCCCTCTTTTAAGAGGGGAGAGTCTATGGTGGCACGTTGCTCAGTGCAGCACGACCTTAGGAAGCAGCTAGTTTGAGTAAATCCCCTAATACACTGGCTTGAATTTGTGGTCTCATGGGTTCTTTAACAGCCTGTAGTAGCCAATCTTTAACTGCGCCCACATTGCGACGAAGACCAAACTTATCTAACACTGTAAGACGCCCAGCTTTGCCTAACGTTGTTCTCAGTTCTGGCTGTCGCACAAGAGCCTCCAAAGCCTGCGCTAAAGATAGGGCATCCTTTTCCGGCACCAGCACACCATTTTCATTAGACTGTACCAGCTCAGAAATACCCGAGATATTAGTCGAGACCACGGGTAATTCCATGGACATGGCCTCTAACAGAACATTAGGAATACCATCGCGGTCGCCGTCATCGGTGACCAGGCAAGGGAGCACAAACATATCGGCCTGTTGGTAATACTCAATTAGCTGGTCCTGGGTCAGTTTGCCGACTAGGGTAACGTGCTCGTTGAGTTCTAGATCGTTAATTTGTTGTCGAATAGAATTCTCTAGGGGACCGTAGCCAACAATGACACAGCGAAAAGATAGTCCCACCTGTTTAAGTACATGGCAGGCCTTTAATAAATAGGGAAAACCCTTTTTCTCACAAAAACGACCAACACTCAAGATTAAAGGCACATCAGACGTTTGAGTTTTTGGTGCAGGAGTAAAGCGGCCTACATCTAAACCGTGATAAGCCAGGTGAATAGGAGTGCGAGATGTGGAAATCTGTTCAAGATAGTGACGGTTATAGTCGGTACAGGTGAGCACAAATTCCGCTTTGGCCATGCGCCGGTTCAGGGCATCATTGTTGCTTAAGTAAATGTCTTTGGCATGGGCCGTAATGCTGTAGGAGAGTCCGGTGAATGCCTGGGCAATTTCTGCTGTGGCTGTGGGCACATTGGCAAAGTGAGCATGGAGGTGAGTAATGCCTAGTGTTTTTAGCTTCCAGGCCAAGTAGCCTCCCTGTAAAAACTCGTGGAACCGGCGTTTCTCAGGGCGACTCATATAAAACTTTAGGGCCTTTAAATAGGTGCTGCCATCCTGGTGGAATAAGTCGAGATGGGCGTCCAGAAGCTTTTTTTCGTGGGCTGGGTCAAACTCCGGCAGTAATGATGGCAGGTAGGTGATTGGTGCTTTGACGGCGGCTACACCGGGATGGGTGCATCGCTCTGGTGGTTGTCTTAAGGAGAATATGTGTAGGTTAAGGCCTTGCCTTTCTAACTCTAGAATTTCATTCAGAATAAATGTCTCAGACAGTTTGGGGTAGGTTTTTAATAAAAAGCCAATTAAAGGGCGCATGATAGTTCTGCTAAATCACGATTGGACGGACGGACGGCACAAGCCATGAGGTCATGCATGAGCTGGGCGATGCGAGGCAGGCCATCTAGGCGAAAGCTGTTGATGGCATGGGGTTTGATGGTAAGTGCTCGATGTAAGCTTTGGGATAACTGTTGGGGGGTGAGTCGTTGGGGATGAATGGCGTATAGAAGGCCGCTATCGGCAAAGCGTTTGGCCCGCATCCACTGTTCTTGAACGGGACGAGTACGAGGTACAACAACGGCAGGTTTGCGTAAAGAGAGAATCTCGCAGGTGGTGTTGTACCCGGCCATGGCAACGACGGCGTCGGCGGCATTGAGATAGCTAATCAGGTCATCGCTAAATTCGAGGAGACGAATTTGAGGATAAGCGGCCACTTGAGTCTGTAGCTGTTGCTGTTCTTCAGTGGGCATTTCTGGACCTGAAATTATCACCGTTTTGGGGATGGGTTGAGCCGCTTTTATTTGTTGGTCCATGCTTGCCAAATAGGTTTGGATCAGTTGACGCCCATCGCCACCACCACCGGGGGTGACCACCACCAGTTTTTCCTGAGGGTGAACCTTCAACTGCTGGCGGAGGACAGTTTGGGGTGTGCGGCCACAGCCACGGCTGAGGTAGCCACAGAATCTAACTTTGCGCCGTAACGGTAGCGGAAAATTATACTCATCAGGTAGATTGAAAATCTCGGGTGTGCCTACAATCCATACTTGGTCATAATGTTGTTGGGTTAACTGGTAATAGTTGTTGACTTGCCATTGTTGAATGGTGGCAGCAGGAGTATCCAGGATATCCCTGAGTAGTAACACTCGTTTGGTGTTGGGGCTATCACGGTTCAGATGGTTGAGGGTTTCTTTGAGTTCATTGCGTAGGCCCAGAGGCTTTTTGTCAATGAGCAGCACATCGGGTTGAAAATGTACTACAGCGGTGAGAATTAGGTGCGATCGCAACCGCACCAATGTCTCTGGCATACTCTTAAGATATCTGGCCTCTAGCTGACCGGAGGTGTCACGCCCCAGACAGGGCAATTTAATATAATCCAGACCTTCAGGTAGTCTCAGGGTGTGCAGGGCGGGGGAACCTGACACTACTAATATGGAAACATTAGGCAAGGTTCGTAGCAAATACTCACAGATTGTTAGCATGCGGCGAATGTTGCCTAACCCAAAGGCATCATGGGAATAGACCATTAATCTCATGTCAGGATCTCCTTAGGGTATCCGAACCTAGGCAGCAAGAACAGAACGGCGAACAGTAGGCCACAGCAACTGACCGGCACTGGGTCGACCAATCGCTTGATAGTAGAAACCTGACTGTTGCAGCTGTTGTGGGTTAAGACAATTACGACCATCGATCAAAATTGGGTGTTTCATACGACGGGCTAAATCGCTGTAGTCCAGGTGTTGAAACTCATCCCAGTCGGTGACTAAAACCAGGGCATCGCAGTTATAGGCCAACGTTGTTGGCGTATCTACCAGGGTGACGGGGGCAGAGATCTCTTCGATAATGGGATCATAGGCCTTCACTTTGGCTCCTAGCCGTTTCAGCTCAACAATAATGTCGAGGGCTGGCGCATCTCGCAGATCGTCTGTGTTGGGCTTAAAGGTGAGACCCAATAGGCCAATGGTTTTACCCTTGAGAATTTTTAGGATTTTTTGGAGCTGATAGACCACCCGTAGTCGCTGACGCTGATTGGTGGCAATGGTGGCATCCAATAGAGCCGTATCTACCCCGTAGTCCTGGGCGATGTGCATCAGGGCTGATACGTCTTTCGGAAAACAGGAGCCGCCCCAGCCGATCCCTGCCTGTAGAAACTTGCCACCGATGCGACTATCGAGGCCAATGCCCTGGGCCACCTGGGTGACATCAGCACCAATGCGATCGCAAATATTAGCAATTTCATTGATAAAGCTGATTTTTGTAGCTAAAAAGGCGTTAGCGGCGTATTTAATTGTCTCAGCAGAGGCCAGATCGGTAACGACCACTGGCACCGCAGGCAAGGTCGTATCCACCGCAAACTGTCGTTGAACAATGGGGGAATATAGCTGGCGCATACGTTCAATGGCTTTGGGTGAATGTCCTCCCAAAACAATCCGATCTGGATTAAAGGTGTCATAAACGGCAGATCCTTCCCTCAGAAATTCAGGATTGCTCACAACTTCGAAATTGGCCTGAGCGTCGCGATCTTCCAATTCATCTAAAATGAGTCGACATACCCAATCACCAGAACCAACAGGCACTGTAGACTTATTGACAATGACTTTATAGTCGTCGCCAATATGCTGACCAATCCCCCGTGCCACAGCTTCTACATAGCGAGTATCGCTTTCTCCTGTGGGTAACGGTGGTGTACCGACAGCGATAAAAATCACCTCGCCATGGCTCACACCAGCAGCTAAATCAGTCGTAAATGACAGCTGCTCTGAGTCCATGATATCGGTAAGCCCAGGTTCATAAATAGGCGACTGACCCGCCTGCAACATGGCAACTTTTTCAGCATTGTTATCTACGCACACGACTTCGTGACCGATGTGTGCTAAACAGGCTCCAGTTACCAGGCCAACATAGCCAGTCCCAATGACAGATACACGCATGGCATCATTCTCCAGTAGTTGCTCTTGAACCGATAAAACTACTGTCGTCAGACTGATTAAATTCTCAATGAAGTGATCGTTAGAACGTTTTCATGAGAATTTTATTAGGTAATTTGCTCGTTAGCCTGTTTAAATTGCTGTGGGGTTATCTCAGCTACCAACGGTAAAAATATGAAAATGATAAGCTGACATTAATTAAAAAACTTAGATTTCCTGCAAACTTACTCTATGTAAGACTTCTCTATCTAAACTGAATCTTTTTAAGCATTCATCAAAGTTTTTTCAAAAAACCGCTTAATCGAGGAAAATGAACGGAATTTCATGTTGAAATACCCTTCTTAGGGCTAACTTTATATCAACTGTGGTCAGTTTTTGAAATGTCACAACTTTGATGGCTTTGTTAAACAGACAACCTTACTTTTTGAGCAGTTCTGGATGATTTTCACAGAAAATACTGAAAATCGTGGATTTTTTTCCTCACAATTGAACTAAATATTATCCGTATACGTTTGTAGGATGCAGCGCTTTAAATTATTCGGTTTATTTAAGGAAGCACGGACCAGAATCTTTCTGATTTACGTGATCTTGATGCTAGTGGCTGTCTGTTTGTCTGTTCCTATTTTTCAGACATTGCTGTTTCGAGCTGTTGACGAACGTGTCAAGGAAGATCTTTTGGAAGAGGTTGAAGAATTTGATGATGTCTATGCTGAGTGGGCACAGTCGACCGATAGATCTTACGAATCCCTCCAGCAGGCTCTGGATGACTACATAACGAATACACTGCCAGAAGACGATAATTTTCTCATCGCTATTTTAGAGGGTAAAGTGTATCGGTCGAATCCACCGGCTCTACCTTCTGTGATATACACAGAGTCAGAGCTATTTGAAAAATGGATTCAGCTTGATGAGAGTACCCAAGGACAGAAGGATACAGGGGATCCAGAAGCGGGTAGCGCTCTCTATGTAGTAGAACCTATAAAAGTCGGTGGTACTTTATGGGGCCAGTTTGTGATTGTTCACCTCTCGGCGGGGGAAAGAGGTGAAGCTTTGGCCGGGATAGTTGTGTTTATGGAAGTTGCTGGCATCCTAATTCTGTTGTCATTGTGCCTGGCTTGGGTGGCAACAGGTCGACTGTTGCGACCGGTGCAAGATTTGGCCAAGACGGCTCATAACATCAATGAGACTGACTTGAGTGGGCGTATTCAGGTCACTGGCACGGGAGAATTTGCTCAGCTAGCAAACACATTTAACTCAATGATGGACCGCTTGCAGGCATCGTTTAGGACTCAGCGTGATTTTATCAACGATGCTGGCCACGAGTTACGCACCCCGATCACTATCATACAGGGGCATTTGGAGCTGATGGGAGATGATCCGGAAGAACAGGCTGAAACCGTCGATCTGGTCATGGATGAATTGGATCGGATGGGACGTTTGGTCAACGATCTAATTCTGATTGTTAAGTCTGAACACCCCCAGTTTCTTCATTTAGAGACGTTAGATATGGCTAGTTTTTGTCAGGACATTTTTACTAAAGCTCAAACCTTAGCGGAGCGAGATTGGCAACTGGTTGTTAAAACCCGTGTACGGATTGTTGCTGATTCTCAACGGTTGACAGGGGCCCTGCTCAATTTACTGAACAATGCGGCTCAGCACACTCAACCAGGGGATTCCATTGAGCTTGGGTGTCGCCAAGCTGGCAATCAAGTGGAACTTTGGGTTAAAGATACAGGGGAAGGTATTCCTGAGGCAGAACAATCTCGTGTCTTTAATCGCTTTGCGCGGGTGCAATATACCCGGCGTAAGTCAGAGGGGTCAGGATTAGGGCTAGCGATTGTACAGGCAATCGCTGAAGCCCACTGTGGAGAGGTGGGGGTATCCAGTCAGCCTGGTTTAGGCTCAGTATTTACTCTGCGTTTACCCATAGATCTGTCTCAACCGATGTCTGTCTTATAGCCTCGTAAGGAAATGTGAACAATGAACCGGATTTTGATTGTTGAAGATGAGGTGCGAGTAGCTGAATTTTTGGATAAGGGGCTACAGGCCAATGGATTTATAACGACAGTAGCAACCACAGGTCTTGAAGCCGTTGCCTATGCGTTGGATGGTGAATTTGAGCTGATTGTGTTGGACTTAGGGCTGCCGGGTAAAGATGGTTTGTCAGTCCTGACCGAGTTGCGTGGCCAGGGCTGCCAGAGCCCGATTATAATTTTGACCGCCCGTGATGACATTGTCGATAAGATCACAGGCTTTGAACTGGGAGCCGATGACTATGTAACCAAACCATTTCGCTTTGAGGAACTCTTAGCTCGTGTGCGGGCGCGGTTGCGTGCAGCCAGTTCTAAACCTGAAAAGAAGTTTATCCTTAGACACCAGAATATTGCGTTGAATCTGCGTACACGGTTGGTATACGTGGGGGAGAAGGCCATGGAGTTGTCAGCCCGCGAATTTACTTTGATAGAAACCTTTATGAGTCATCCGGGGCAAGTGCTTAGCCGTGAGCAGCTCTTGGATCGGGTATGGGGCTATGATTATTCCCCGGGTTCTAACGTGGTGGATGTCTATGTCGGGTATCTACGTAAAAAACTAGGCAGTGACCTGATCGAAACTGTACGAGGCATGGGGTATCGCATGCCAACTTAGGTGAGCTGCTACGCATCGTTCCCTTTACTAATCGTGACTCATTGCATGAGTGGCGACATGTGGTAAGCAGGCGCTTGCCTTATCTATGTCTGCTAGGTTTGCCCTGATCTTAATCCCCTTGGTAAATATTTTTAGCAGCCTGGGGTTGTTTGGGTAATGTGAAAAACACTTTAGTCCCGCAGCCTTCCTCGCTTTCTAAATCAAGATTGCCCTCATGTAGGTCAATACAGGCTTTAGTAATCGACAACCCTAAGCCAATGCCTTGAATGTCGCTAGCGTTGCTGGCCCGGCTAAAGGACTGAAACAAATGGGGCTGATCGGCACTGGGAATGCCAATGCCAGAGTCTTTGACGGAGAGCGTAATTGTGGTGTTTTCTCCCAGCAAATGAATTTCGATGCGGCCTCCATCGGGAGAAAACTTAATGGCATTGGAGAGGAGATTGTCGATGGCTATGCGTAGCATGCCCTGGTCTCCCCAAAAACCATTGGTTTTGCCGGTTATTTGCAGAATTAACTCATGGCTTTGGCTTGTTTCTCGATGCTCTTCAACAATATCTGCAACAAACTGAAGAATATTCATGGGAGCGGCCTCAAATCTGGCTTGATCAAGCTCACACTGATGCATCATTAGCATGTTGTCCACAAGTCGGGTCATGTGTTTGGCCTTATCCTGAATCATGCTCAGAAAGCGGGTCTGCTGTGATGTATCTAAACGCTCACTATGGCGGTCGAGGGTAGAAGCAGCACCGAGAATAACTGCCAGAGGAGATCGGTATTCGTGGGAAACCGTAGCTAAGATTTGGGATTTAAAGTGGCTCAGTTCTTGGGCTTTTGCTAACGCTATCTGGGTTTGGGATAGGAGCTCAGATTGTTGGATTGCGATCGCAAGTTGTACCGCTAATTCATTGAGAATATTATGTTCTTCAGGTTGCCAATCCGTTGTTTTAGAATGTTGATTGGCTACTAAATATCCCCAAATCTGATTTTGAAGTGACTGTGGTGAATTGATGACAATGGGGGCACTCAGTTCTCGATAGTTATGCTTGGGCGGACTATCAGTATTCTGCTTATTAAGCTGGGCTGGTGCATTGAAAGAGGAGGGGGGCTGATCGCGTGTTCCCAACTCGGCCTTGATGGTAGGTGTCTTCTGCAAGTCACATTGATAAACTGCCACATGGTCACATTCCAACAGCTGCTGTACTTCTGCTACTGCCGTATCCAAAATTTGCTCAAGGTCTAGCGACTGCCGAATACGTAACGCGGTAGTGGCGATTAGCCGTTGCTGCTCACGGGTTTTGTGCAGAGCAACATGGAGATGAGATTGTTGAATAACGCTTCTAACCGTGCGTTGTAATATCTCTGGTTGTAGATGGTGCTTCCCTAAATAATCTTGCACACCATGCTTCATTGCTTGCACAGCCAGCTCCTCATTCCCCTGACCTGTCAGCATGATGATGGGAGAATGCATTTTGCGTTGGTGTTTTTGTAACTGACTGAGAAACTCTAACCCAGTCATATCGGGCATATAGAAATCTAGCAACACAACATCAAACTGCTGCTTTAAAGAGAGTTCTAGAGCTACCTCGGCTAAACCAGCTTCGCAAAACTCATAGGTATTGTGAGGATCACAAGAAAGATATTCACGATAGACTTCCCTATCCTCTGCGCAATCATCAACGATGAGTAAAGTGTGAGCTACAGGCATATAACATAATGGGGCATCTCAAATAACAGCGTGCCACCATATTTTAATTGTTAATAAAATATAAAACACAGTATACAAAAGTTAATAACGTGTCCGTGGCTGATCTAAAATCTGCTTGAGAAAGGTTTGCAAGTGCCCTAATCAAAATGTAAACGTGCAAACTTTGATCATCTAGAAGATTGCCTGCCTTGTAAGGCCGTGAATCCATGCGCAATCTGACTTTCAGTCCGCTATACTCATTTGTTTGACTTTGATTTTTAAGCTTGATATATCCCTAATTTATCCCAGTTAATTCAACCCAATCAGGGGGAGTATTTGTATGCAACCAATAGTTTACAAAGGCTTGAATTGCTTTCTCAAATTTTTCTGTCCCAACCGGTTTTATTAGATACCCATTTGCTCCCTTTCTATAGCAAAATTTAATGTCCCTTGGATCAGAATTGGTTGTAAAAATAACGATCGGAATTTCACGAAACTGATCATCTTGCTTTAGCCGTTCTAATACTTCTCTACCGTCGGTTCCAGGAAGATTTAAATCCAGCAAAATCATAGAAGGACGTGCTGTATTTTCAGGGGCTTCTTTATCCAGGTTTCGATACAAAAAATCTAGAGCTTTATCCCCGGTGGTGCAGCGATAGATAGGATTGGCAACAGCCATATCTTCCATGAAGATCTGTAGGACTTCAAAATCTTCATCGCTATCTT
The DNA here is from genome assembly GCF_000316115.1 of Leptolyngbya sp. PCC 7375. Lineage (GTDB taxonomy): Bacteria > Cyanobacteriota > Cyanobacteriia > Phormidesmidales > Phormidesmidaceae > Leptothoe. Next base: position 2,583,858 of record NZ_JH993797.1, on the reverse strand, counting down.
CAATGACTAATAGAGGTGTTGTGCTATTGTCGGGCATAAACTTAAGAAAGGTTTAATTTTTCGTTAGAGTTTATTATTTTTCTTCACAGTTTAGCACGAAGTAAAAGGTAGTCCCTTGACCATAGTTAGATTCCACCCAAATGTGCCCACCATGGCGTTCGATGATTTTCTTCGCAACAGTTAATCCCACCCCTGTTCCACCACCGTAACTATCACGCTCATGGAGGCGCTTGAATAGCCGAAATATGTTTTGAAAATGGCGTTCCTGAATGCCAATGCCATCATCTTTAACGTAAAGTACGCATGTATTGGGCGCGATGGTGATTTTGTCTTGACTGTCAAGCTGCTGCTCATGCTCAACTAAATAGCCAATTTCAATCATGGACTGGGGCTTATCAGTGTATTTAAGAGCATTGCTAAGGAGGTTGCTAAAAACTTCCAAAATTAATACGGGGTCAGCCCTGACTGTAGGTAAAGGTCGTGGAATCTGAATCTGGAGTAGCGGTCCGCTACCTTCACGACCAGCTTGCAAAATATCGATAACTGTTGGTAAAAGCTTATTCAGGTCGATGGGCTGAGAGTTCAATTCAGCTTGCCCTAGTCGTGAAAATTTAAGCAGAGCATCAATCAACCCATCCATGCGCTCTGCTAGCTTGACCAAAGTTTCTAATCGCTTGACACCAGATTCACCTAAAGCCTGACCATGGCGTCTCAAAAGGATATTTGAAAAATTGCTAATCCCTCTCAAGGGCTCTTTGAGATCGTGGGAAGCTGCATAGGCAAACGAATCGAGTTCCCGATTGCTACGCTCCAATTCAAGATTGATTTGTGCCAGTTCATCAGCCTTATTCAGCACAATGCCAACGATGGCATTTTTTAAGGCTAGGGCGTTGGCTATATCTGCTGTTTTCCAGGGCAGGGCTGTGGCTTGTACCGTCTCTTGCCATTGTTGAAATGACCTGCGAGGGCAGAGAAAAATACGGCCATCTTCAGTTTCATGGATAGACTCTTGTGGATTTCCTGCCCAATTAACCGTTTGTAGAACTTCAGGTCGAAACCAGAGAATGAGATAACGCCGGAGTTGAGATATTTTGAGAATAACTAGACCACTGGCGATGTCCTTAAAATTGATGGCGGCTGGATACTCCTCAGACAGACAGTTGGTGTGAAAAATCTCTGTGGTTTTGGTTTCTATAGACCAGTTAATTAAGGCCTGCACATCTTCCATGGCAGGGGTATGACCAATTAGCGTAATATCTTCACCGAGACAAACTGCTACGCCTTGAGCCTGGAGGACTTCTAATAGCCTTGGTTCTGGATGAATCAGCGCCTGTTTAAAGTCTGTTGCGCTGGCAATGGATGAGATGAAGTCTGCCTGGATTGCCTTGAGGGTGTTGAGATAGCGGAGTTCATTTTGGTTAACTTTGCTGGTTAGTTCAGCGGCAATAAACTGTCCTAATATCTCGCAGACCGATCTCACGGTACAAGGAAGGAATTTCTCTGTGGGGTGGTGACATGAAATCAGACCCCAAAGCTGATTGTTGCTGACTAAGGCAATCACCAGTAATCCAGTGACGGCCATGTTTTGATGATATTCAATGCAGCAGGGGTCAACACCTCTGAGGATGGAATAACTTAAATCTAACGGTGCCTCATCCGACTCAAGTGCTGTAGAAACTAGTTCAACGGGGGGGGCGGTTAGATTGGGGATAAATCGCACAGTGCTCTTTTGATAAAGCTGTCGCACTGAGGTAGGGATATCTGTAGCGGGATAGTGCAGATCTAAGTAAGACACCGCCTCAGCGGGCTTTATTTCGGCAACCACAGCACCAGCCTGTTCTTCATCAAACCGATAGACCATGACTCGGTCATAGCCAGTCAATGTCTGTATTTCAGTGGCAGCCGCCTGGAGAAAATCAATTAAGTCGTTGACACCGCGTAAGCGAGCAATAGCCTGTTGAGCGTTGCTTTGTAAAACCGCTAGCTCCTGGACCGTATGTAGACGGGTCGGTTCTAGTTCTAGAATGATGGTTTCATTCATTCGATGCACCAGACCATCAAAGTATTTGGTGTCATCTGATGTGGAAATAGCAATGGGTATATAGCTGGGACGCTCCGTACAGTTCGCTAAGCGGTGTAGCAGTTCCGCTCGCGTTGATATCGTGGACTCTAACAAATCCAGGCATGACTGGCCTAACAATGTTTGGGGCTCGATACCTAGATAGTCAGTGGTATTACAACTGAGCTGTGTAATGGTGAAGTTTGATGCCGCTAGTGCCATCAACACGCCATGGGGCTGAGTCAAACCAATGCGATGGACAGGAAATGATTCATGGTCTTGCTGGAGCCTACCTGGACCGTGTGGAGGATCAATCTGTCTCATTCTGGAGGGGGCGACGAAGGGAGAGCTACACGGAACAACTTAATACATTTTCCTACTGCTACAAGTATTACAGAAAGTTAAGAGAACTTCAGCTTCTTTTAACAGTCCGAGGGATATTAGTTATAAATATGTACACACCTCTGATAAACGTGTTTGGTCCTAGCGCTTAGTCAGAGTTTTTAAGGTTCTCAATGTCGGATTTGAGGCGACTTGAGCGAGCATTTTTCCTTAATCAGCTATTTGCAGTTTGTTTTTAATAGGTTAAGTAAGTGCCTGAGACGGGTAACTGCTTTGCTTATTGAAAGTGTATGTCTCTACTGTTGATTTAGGATTCAAAGGCAATGGTTTCTCAGCGTCATTGGCCAGTAAAAGCGACTGTTATATTTTTGGCAAGTCTTGTTGTACTACCTACGGCCCTATATTGCTTTATTGTATGGAAGCTCTATGCGTTTGCTGCCATGGGTATTTGAGAACTGTTTTGTTCTGACATTGTCAGAAAGGGGTTGATTGTTAGCAACTTCACGAATTAAGTGGCTGCGGCTGCGGATGTACGCTCTGATCTCATTAGTTTCATCGTGGCTCAGATGAATGTTATCTTTTATCTTTTTCAATAACCATAGGCAGATAGCCTCGTCACTCAAGCCTTCTAGTATATAGCTATAAGTTTCCACCATGCTCCAAATCAGACGGAGATGCTCACTATTAAATGAAATCATTTTTATAAAGTATAAAACTGCTAAAGGTTAAAGAGATATACGAGTTTCCTTATCTCTAAGGAAACTCGTATTGTTTAGTAAGCGTTTCAATCTGATGGAATGCAACTATGGTTGGGGTCTGATGTTTAGGCCGCACTAAATCTGGCGCGTTTGTAGTTAGCATGCCGCTTTGCGATCGCATCCTTAAAACTTGCAAAATCAGTGGCACTATCCGTTTCACTAAGCAGGCGTTCGCTCGTAATGGACTGCAGGCTAACCAGCTCTGTGCGGGTGCTTGAATGGGCAAAGTGGTTAAGTAAGCGAGTAAAGCGACCATCTCCACTGACTAGCACAACGGTGTCGCAAAAAGCCGACTGTGTGATCATGTCCGTTGCTATTTCAACGCAAAAGTCAATAGAGCGCTGGGAGGCATCAGAATTCTCTTTTGTTGAAATCTCTTTAGTAATTACACGATAGCCATTGCGCTTCATCCACAGCAGAAACCCTTGCTGTTTAATGTTGTTGGGATCTACGCCAGTGTAAAAATAAGCCCGTAATAGCTGACCGTTGGGAACAAGCTGTGATATCAATTTGCTGTAATCAATCTCAATGCCCAGCGTTGACGCTGCATAAAAAACATGGGCAGCATCGATAAAAACAGATACCCTACCCTGTTCTAGAATTGCAGGGGAAGTGGGTAAGTCTTTAAAGGTAGCTGGGTTATTAGTTAGCATCGCAGAAAGATTCCTCTACTGAGTTAATAGATCAGAGAGATATTCGAGGCATTCTTTTGGATCGATTCCGGTGTTCTAGCGAATGGCTCGATTCTGAGCAGCTTGCAAGATCACTTGTGCCGAAAAACAAGATCGTCTACAGGACTCTCAATCGATATGCAAATGAATTTTCGAAAACTCTCAACTGAGTTACTTAAAAAACTGCCAGATGACTAATAAAACCTGGCATGATTGGGTAGTTCAAAAAAACACTGATTTAATAATATCTTAAGATTTACAGATTATTTTATATTCTGAGAAGTAAAAACATGTAAAAGTTCATTTAGGCCCAAGGTTAAGGGTATTATGAAGCTGCTTAATCATCTAAACCAGAGACAGGTCATTGTTTGAAATGCTTGCCAGGCGTACTTTCAGTAATGTTGCGTGCTATTAAAGTACTGGTTAGCCGCTGTCGCTTTTAGACTTAAGATTTTTGTTACATATGTCCACAAAAATAAGTGTCTGTACTGTGCTACTTGAGTAGATGGTGGGTGTCTGGTGGTCACTAGGTGAATCGTCTTTTTATGGGCATACTGCTCTGATTGCACCTGCATCACTCCCTCGGCTACACACATAACCGTTGCTGGCGCTACCACTTCCATCCATCCAGGCAGCATCGTAATAGATCTGATAAACAATAGACCGGATGCTGTCATCGGCAACATGCTCAATCCAGGTTGCTAGGTAGCCACCGCCATTGCCTGCATAATTGGTGACCAAGACTTCCACCCAGGGGCGTTCAGCACTAATGCCTTCAGGGATTTCGTTGGGTAATATCCAGCCCCCTTGCAACCAGCCTGCTTGTTTAGCTAATGCTCTGACCAGCATGTAAAGCGGCTCATTATCACTATCCCAAGGAGCAACATCCATATCAATAGTTGTTTCAGTTGCCCAAGTACTGTTGTTGGGCTCTTCTATGGCTGCGCAGTCTAGTCCTAATCCACAGGTTGTAGCCCTATCAAGCGCTGATTGCTCAATTTGTGTAGAGGCTGGCAGCCAGTCAGCAGCCATATTCATCACAGGTAAAAATTCCAATCCAATGGTTAGGTGTGGCGTCGTGCTGTTTAAGCTAGGGTCCACATTCTCTGCCCCATGGCTATCTACTAAGGCTTGATAAAGTGCTGGCGATAGATTGTAGTGATCGAGCTTTACGTGATAAAGAAACTCAGAATTTTGCCAAACCGGATACAAGCGCACTCTTACACGCCAAGTCGGTGTGTCTGGGATACCACCTAAGCGTGTTGCATATTCTAAGGGTCCCATTGTTTGAAAATATCTGAAGCCTTGCTCATCAAGACTTTCTAGCCCATTGGGTGGTACCTGTTGCAGCTCGGCTGGTGTGGAGGTAGCTGGTGTGGCCGGGGCGGGGATTTCAGCTTTGGCTAGGCTGCAGGCAATCCACAGCGGCAGGATTAGGGCTACCACATGGCCTATATGACGAATACCCATGGCGAATCAGACTCCTAAGGAAATCAATTACAACTGGCTGACCACAAGCTGCAATCAGGTGCAAAGATATCTTCCAAATCTGGCTGGGGTTTTCCGGTAATGCTTGATGTTAGGGACGTATGCTAGCTCTCAGGTTGGTCTTGCATGAGGAGTTTGGCCAGCTTTTTTCTATGAACTGTGGCTTTTCTCAGCAAGCCAACTGCATAATCAATACGCTTTAACCATATAACAAGGCTAGACTAGGTCAGATAAATAAGTCAAACTAATAATTGACAGAATATCCAATATGCCGGACGCATGGTTGAGCATGAACCAGAGGATCCTAGAATTCAAGAAATTATCCAGGCTGAAAACTTGCCACCTGAGGTTGTAGACCAGGTGGTGGATGAGTTTTTTAAGATCTTTAAGAGCTCTTACGCAACTATTTGCATACAGTTGAGTGAACGTCTCTTAGATGAAGCATTACGGATTGGCCGAGAAAGGATTAATCCTGACGATAGTTGAGAATGGGTAACTTATTGTCAGTAAGCTCAGCAATTTAGCTCAATGCCACCAAAATCAGAATATTTTAATCACTGGCTACGTCATAGACCTGGAGGATGAGAGTATCAGGGGCTATTCTGCCAGTCGTACCCATAGCAAAGCCTCTAGTAATAAGTGCTAGAGGCTTCTTTATTTTAGAAATGTATCGTGGGTGGCTTATAGCTTTGGTCGCCCTAAAAGTAATGTAGTTAAGGCGTCTCGTGCACTTTCAGGACGGGGGCGATTAAGTAACCAACGTAGGGGCGGAAAGGCAATTTCATCGGGAAGTAAGACGGCTTGAAAATCAAACGGCAGTAACAGATAAGCAGTGTGGTTTGTCTGATCGTGAGTGATCTGGCGTATGCCAATCATCAACCCTAGGCTATAGGCCATCATCGGTGGAAGATCCTGGATGTCCTCAGGGGTATCAATCAAATCTGTTATCAGATCCGCTACTTCAATCATTTCAATCAAAGGTCTGCCCGGTCTTAGGTTGCGGGTCTCTGGATCCAGGCCTAGACAATTCTCTCCTGTGACTCTGGTAACAAAAGATTCACCAGGGTTAATTACGCTTAATACTTGAGATCGAGATAAGTCGCCACTAATGGGGATGCCTGCACGTACAACGCGCTGTGTTCGTCGTGTAGTTCCTGAGCTGACCGTGCTTCTGTCCCAATCAATAAATACCTGGGCATCACTCGTTGTGTTGCGGATAGTGACATTGAGGTCCATCAGTGACATGGCCAGAGGCATGCGACCCATGGGGCCAACATTTACGGTCACTTTGCGCTTTTGCTGAGCATTATTTTGAGATGTGACCGTTAGGGCCAGTTGGGGAGGTAATTTATATCCTTTAAGCTCCAGCTCTTCGATTTCCGCCGTAATTTGCTGTGTATCGGGGAGTTGTTGCAGTTGTTGGTTAACCTGAGCAAGTAACGTCCCACGGTTTAAGTCAACCTTTAATTTGTTTTCCAGGGTATTTTCTACAGAGAGTGCCATTTGGTAGAGCACATAAATCACTACCAAAAAATAGACTGTCAAAATTAGAACATCACTACCCATTACCCGACTACAGCCCTATAGATTTACTACTGACCAAAAGTGCCTATAGGTTACACCTATTTGTAAAAAGTAGGGCTTTAGATTGGGGCAAGATGGTTAGGGATTAGAAGAGGATGGGTGGTCAGTGGTGGGTGGTGACTGGAAGGAATGTTCAGTATGCCAGTATTTGTCTAGGCTACGGGCTACCTGGTTGGATAGCAGCAGGAGACCCAGCATATTGGGAATACCAAGGGCAAAGACCATGATGTCACTAAAGCGAATCACAGTATCTAGGCCAATGATGGTGCCGCAAAAGCTACCCAAAATATAGAGTAGCTTATAGGTCAATAGACCTTGCTCTCCGAACAAGTAGCGCCAACAGGCTTCGCCATAATAAAAGCAGGAAATAATTGTGGAAAAGCTAAATAGGCAAACAATAATGGCCAGCCCCCAGGTCATCATCGGCACTTCGGTGGCAAAGGCAGTCGTTGTGAGCTCAATGCCGTTGACGATGCTGTCAGGTTGATAAACACCTGTTAGCAAGCAGACCAGGGCGGTTAGATTGCAGATAATAACGGTGTCGATCAGTGGCTCTATCAGGGCGACGATACCTTCACGGACGGGTTCAGGGTTCTTAGTGGTGGCGTGGGCAATGGCTGCAGCACCCGTACCTGCACCATTGGAGAAAACACCCCGCTGTAGACCCTGTACCATGACGCCGACGATGCCCCCTTCAATGGCAACTGGATGCCAGGCTGAATGCCAAATTTGACCCATGGCGCTGGGGATATCTCCCAGGTGATGGCACACGATCCAGAGGGCGGCAGTTAGGTAAAGCCCTACCATGGTTGGCACAATGGCTGAGGCTACTTGGGCAATGCGTTGGATGCCGCCAATAATCACGGTAGCAACGGCCAGGGCGAGAGCGATACCGTAAACGCTAGGCTCACTTAGCCAGCTCCATTGCAGGTGCTTCCCCAGGGCAGCGACCGCCATCCCCGACTGGTTGGCCTGAAACATATTGCCACCGCCGATGGCCCCAACCATGCAAAGAATGGCGAAGGTAGCTGCCAGCAACTGTCCCATGGGTTTGAGCCCGCGCTCGGCCAGGCCCTGGCTGAGGTAATACATGGGGCCTCCCAATGCCTGGCCATCTTGGATAACGCGATATTCTTGGGCCAGGGTGCATTCGGTAAATTTGGTGGTCATGCCCAGTAGTCCTGCTACGGTCATCCAAAGGACAGCACCGGGGCCTCCCAGTTGGATTGCGATCGCAACCCCAGCAATATTCCCCAACCCCACCGTTGCCGACATCGCCGTCGCCAACGCTTGAAAGTGATTCACCTCCCCAACTTCATTCGGGTCATCATAGTCACCCCGCAGTACCGCCAGGCTATGGCGCAGCCCCCGCACATTAATAAACCCCATGCGCAGCGTCAGATACACCGACCCTGCCATCAACCACAGCACAATCAGCGGCACACCCCACAGTCCAAAAAACAAGGTACGCTCCAACAGCGTCACCCCGATATCAAAACCATGATCCATATGTGTTAGCAGTTGATTCAAGGTTGCGCTTTCCATTAACGGCAAATCATCTTTTCTAGGATCAATGTCACCCTAGGGCCATCGGTACAGGCCTAACCCGAAAACAACTCAGCCCATGCCTGTACCTGCTGCTGTGCCGCAACGGTTCCCTCTGCCGGAAACTGCTGCATAAAATCCTTATCTGCTGCTGGTACGTAAGGCCCTTCCTTAATCTCAAACATCACCGTATTTGGAGCCAGGGCGATCAGCGTGTGGTACTGTCCTTCCGCCAGCTCTAAACCATAGGTTGGTCCCTGGGCACATAGGCGCTCAGTCTGAATCACCTGCCCCTGATCATTCAGCACTAAAAAACCAATCTCACCCTGAAGCACCAGAAATAGCTCAAACCCATTGCTATCTTTAGCCCGTAGATGTCGGTGTGGACGCACATAGGTGCCAGGCTGTAACACATTGATAAACCGTTGGACAGAGTCCGGTAGCTGATGCAAGTTGTGGTTTTTCCGTAAACGAGGCAGCGCTGAGGCCTCCTGGGAAACGCTGTCAAACAGCTCTTGAGATAAACGTTTGATGACGGTGGGCATGGGATGGAACAGTGATGATTTCGGAATAAGTTACCAGTTATCTACTAGTGTAAACCTATGTAAAGGGTGCCTCAATTCGAAAGCGCCCGCACTTGCTTATAAAGCTTTTCCATCTCCGGTACTTTGACCCCTACCTCTGCCGCAGCCCTCACCGGGTTACCTAAAATCGCCTCCACCTCCAATGGTCGCCCTTCATCAAAATCAATTTTCATGCTGGTACGATAGGGCTTCATTTTTGTAGTGGCATTCAGCATGTCAGCGGCCCAATTTATAGGAATATGGCGGGTTGAAGCAGTTTGCTTAGAAAGATGGTCAACCCAGGTATTGGCAGCCGTGATCACCTCCGTCATCAGGGTGTGGATCTGTGCCTTAACCGCCTCATCTGCCATCAGCTCATTCGTGGTCGCATCCAACACCACCGACAATCCGTTATAAGGCACGTTCCACACTAGCTTGCGCCAACGGGCCATAAACAAATCTTCGGTGACATCTATGGGAATCTTTGCCCCACGGAAGTCATCGGCAATTTCCATCATCGTGGTTGTAAGTTCTCGCTGTTGATTTTTCGCACTGTAGGCCCCGAGCTGAATTTTTCCGTAGTCCAGGTGATGAATGTGACCTGACCCGACCTTGTTAGAACAGATAAAACAAAGGCCTCCCATAATCTGTTTTGGTGACACCATCTGGGCAATATCTTCTTCAATGCCTAGACCATTTTGTAAGGTGAGTATTACTGCACCCTCACGTAGCGGTGGCATTAGCTCTGTAAGACGATTATTTTGTGTTGTTTTTAAGGCAATAACAACAACATCTATTGGCGGCATATCTGCTGGGCTATGATATGCATTTACCTGAGGCAGTGTGATATCACCATCGACAGATTCCACCAATACGCCGTATTTTTTTACATGCTCATAGTCGCTACGCAACAGAAAATTCACATCACAGCCACTTTGCTGTAATCGTGCTCCGTAATAACCGCCAATGGCCCCTGTGCCAATGATGGCATAGCGTTTAGCCGACATCCTTCCCTACTCCGATGTATCATGCCCATCAATTGTACGGGGCAAACTGAGATCTTTGCCGTTGCTGATTTAGACGATGAATCGCCCCGTAAAACTTGCCAGCAACCTAGATTGGGCGGGTTGAAACATACCGCAGATCAGCAATGGTAGATTTTTCTTTGTTGTGGTGTTCGAGTATTCTATTGTTCAACAAAAACTGCCTCTCAAAAATAGAGTTAGACCTTAGTGCCATACTACAGCCGCTATGTTTTTGGTTTAGGCGTTGTGTGTGGTGAAGGTTGGTTGGGTTTACCATTGAAAAATAGGCAAAAACCTATAGTAATCATTGATTTTTTGAAGTTTATTTATATAAGCTATCGGTATGCATCAATATAAAGTTATTTATGATATTGAATTTAAATTTCCCTAAAGGCTACAAAAATCCCTATTTATACTGAGTTTTCTTGATGAGAACTAACTAATAATTAGATGAAGAAGATGAGGCTTGATTGTTGCTTAAAAGCAGCAGCAATAGTTTATTGAAAAGCCCCCACATTCCTATGCTGTTTGCTAAGCTAGAGCCCAGTTAACGCTTTTGTCTTCTTCCCGTAAGCTTCAAATCGAATGCTGATAGGTTAGCTATTTATGGCTTAATAACTTAGGTTGTTTTCTAAGCTAGAGTTCAGTTAACGCTTTTTATTTTTTCTTCCCGTAAGCTTCGATGTTGGATGCTGATAGGTTAGCCTGTCAGCTATTTATAGCTGAATGACTTAGAAGAAATTACACCTCATTCCATTCTTAATCTATATTTTTTCTGTGTCCGTGAGGTAGCAATGTGTATGGTTGCCACTACAATATTTGAGTAGAATTACCCATGCTTTCAGCTTAGCTGTAAGCATGTTCCATTGAGAAAGAAATAAGCTATATCTACGCTTAGAGCCACCCGTCATTGCTGACAGCTACTGTCTATTGTCCTTGCCTGAAAACTTTGAGTGGTTTCCATGACTGCTAAACGCTTTAACCCCAATGCTTTACCCCAAGCAGCCTCAAAGCCTTCGATTACAATCGTCGTCTCACCGCGCGAATGCTTTGGTAGTACACAGCAGACTCTGGAAAGTATCTACAGGCATACTAAAATGCCATTTGAACTTGTATATGTGGATACTGGTTCACCCAAACAGATTAAAAATTACTTATCCCAAGCAGCAGTTAAATATAATTTCACGTTATTACGTTCTGAGCATTTTCTTACACCAAATCAAGCCCGGAATCTGGGCCTAAGTCAAGTTACGACAGATTATATAGTTTTTATTACTAATGATATTCATGTCTCAAATGGTTGGTTAGAAAGGCTTTGGCAATGCGCCCAAGAGACGGATGCAGCCGTTGTGTGTCCCCTTACCTGTGTGGGTACACCTTTACATGAGCGCATTCATCTAGCTGGTGGTGAGGCCAGGGTCTTCATGGATGTTCAGGATGGACAGCCCCGTCGTTGTCTTTATGAACAACCCTTTCTTGTGGGTTGTTCAGCAACAGCTATGAAATCTCAGTTGTCTAGGCGAGCCTGTGAATTTGCAGAATTAAACTGTCTGTTGATTAAACGAGAGATTTTTGCTCAGATTGGCTATTTGGACCCAAGATTGGTGGGTTCTCAGGCAGATATAGATTTTTGTCTCAATGTGAATTGCGTTGGTGGGCTCATGTTCTGTGAACCTGCCTCAGTCGTGACCCATGTTCCACAGAGACCCAATAATTGGGCTGATTGGTCTTGTTTTATGTTGCGTTGGAGTGATGCGTGGGGGCTGGAAAGTCTGATGCGTTTTCAACAGAAATGGGATTTAGATGTGGAACGCTATTTGCAGACACGCTACAGTCATCTAGGGCAGCATCGTCAGGAGACTGTTGTTTATCCTTTACTTCGTCGGTTAACCATAGGTAATATCTCTCCATGGTTGGAGCAGCTGACCACCGATGTTGAAAGGTGGTTCAATCAGACACTTGCAGATCGATATGCTCAGTCTAGTGAGGAGGCTGTTGGTAAGGTGGTTCACGCTGCTGTGGGATCGACTCAAACGATGGAGTCTCGCACACGGGCTTTAGTCAGTATTTCTTTGTAATAGTAGCCTTGCTATTTGAAGGCCACTTAAGATTTCACCAATCATTGGCCATACAATATTCTTTTGCTTTACGTTCAAAGTCACCTCAAATCATACGATGATTCATACGGGTAATGGTGGTACCACATTCATTGATGTTGATGATCCTGATGTAACATCCTCAAAATTATATGAAGCGTTAATCGTTAAAGGACCATCAGCCAGAACGATATCTTGAGCGGGTATGACCTCAATTAGATGTCTATTAAAAAGTCAGAAATCCTAAGCCCTACAAGAAGCTTACAATCTCCATCACGCTGAAACTGAGAAAATTTATTCTTCGCTCAAATCTTCCTGAAACCCTTGCTGGATAAGCGTTATAGCACTCTACATCGTGTCGAGGTCATACCCTCTTGAGCTAAGTAGGTTGTCCCAATGATGCTGTAGATATCGAGGCCTCCTTTTATGGAAGTATTGGCGTTCTTCCAATTAGGCATTCTGGGGTTTGGAGGCTTGTTTGAGAAAGCCAAACACCTGGTCTTCTATCTTATAAATGATTAGATTAACCTACTTAGGAGCCAAAATTAATTAGGTTCCACTATTGGCTGTACAGACGTTGCATGCAACGTCTCTCCAACATTAATTTTTGGTCTTATAAAATCCTTATCCCTTATCTATTGGGAGAAATTCAAATATCTCCATTGAGGATTTCTTCCACCGTTTGGGTGAACTCTGGAAACGTGAGAGACTGAAGAGTGTCATTGCCTGTGAATTCAAGTGCGTCATACCAACCTTCCGCTAAGGTGAGAATCGTGATCTTTTCAACTAGGGGATCAACAATCCAGTATTCGGGAATATCTAAAACACTATATTCAGAGCGTTTTGCGCGATAATCTACGACTTTAGTGGATTCGCTAACGACTTCTACAACTAAGAGAGGAGGAGATTCGTTAAGGCGAATGACGGCTTCTCGGTTTTGAAGCTCTCGCCACTGGGCGAAAGGTGAGACAACAACATCTGGAATGCGAACGGTATCCCAGCGATCGCCGCGAGGTGATTGAATACCAATAACCATCTGTTTGGTAACCCATTCGCGGCCTAGACGTTTGATTTCGTCACGAAAACATTGGTTAAGAAAGTCTGTGATTTCACCATGCTGTCCCTTACCCAAGGTCATAGGGATCAGTTCTCCATTGACAAGTTCGTAGACGGTGTCGGTGCCGTCATCATAGGCGAGGTAGTCATCGATGTTGAAGCGCTGAGTTGCTATAGCCATGGTGAATCGGCGGACCAACGTGTGTTTAATTCTAGCAGTTCAGCTTATGGGCAATTTGTCTTTAGAAATTGCTTTCCCATAGAAAATATAGGACATGAAACCTCAAAGTCCCTTAGCATTGGGGGCTTTAGGGGGCTTTCGATAGGTTTGCTATGTTGCGACATAATTGCCAGCTGTATTTTCGTAGAGGTAAGACTATCCCAGGCACTATTTCATTATCAGAATTATATTTCTTACTGCTCTCCTAGTTTACTGTAGCTTTTACCGCTGTAAACTTAGGCCGATGAATCAATAAATAAGCCGATGGAATAAAATACAACGCCAACAGCGTTGCCCCCCCTAATCCCCCAGCGATCGCAATCGCCAACGGTGGCCAAAACCCAGTCGAATCGAGCAATAGCGGCGTAAACCCAATAATCGTTGTAACCGTCGTCGCCACTACGTGCCGCGTTGCCTTCATCACCACCTGTCGCGTTGCGCCTGCATCTCCCTTTCGTGCCAGAGGATCATTTCGCAATGCTGCCAACACCACAATCGAGTCATTAATCGCTAGACCAATCAGACCCAGCGTGCCAAGAATGGCAGTAAAGCCGAATAGTGAGTTAAACAACCACAGGGCCATTGCTGCTAAACCCACTGCCGCCACTGCAACAACCGCCAGCAACCCGGCCAATGCAAAGGAATTAAATGACAATACCAGTGTCGCTGTCATCAATACCACCAAAACTCCCACCGTTGACAACAGATTACCAACAGCAGATCCTCTGGCATCAGCCTCCCCTCCATAGCTGAGACGATACCCCGTTGGTAGCTCAAAGCCCTGCTCTGTCAATGCCTGTTGAAACTCAGTCAAAATAGTGCTGGGCAAAGACCCCGCCGTAATAAATGCCTGTACCGTATTCACCCGCTGTCCATCCCGTCGAGCGATAGTGCTCAGTTCTGGACGTAAGTTAACCGATGCCACGGCAGAAAAGGGAACTGTTGTCCCAGTAACACTGAGTAAATCAACAGAGGTAATGCTAGCTAAGTCACCGCGCTCCTGTTCCGGTAGCTGTACGCGCACAGGAATATCTTCTGTGTCTTCTAGAATAGAACCGCCGAGCTGACCATCTAGAAGAGTACTGAGTTGGGATGCGATCGCACCATTATCCAACCCCACTCGTTTAGCCGCTGCCTCATCCACCTCCAATGCTAGCTTTGGCGATAGCTCCGTCAACGTGGCCCGAGTATGGGTGACCTCATCCAGCTGAGACAATATTAGCCGCAGCTGATTTCCCAATGTCCTCAACTGTTCCAAATCAGGTCCATAGAGACTGACCTCAAGCGGCGCATCAAAGGGCGGTCCCTGCTCCAGCTGCTTCACCAGGATCTGAGCATCGGGAAATGTCCCATCTAGTTCAGTTTGCAGTGTTCTAATTGTCTCTCGCAGATTATCGGTTGACTCCAACTGCACAATCCCCTGGGCATACTCAGCTGCATTCCGACGACTGCCCATGACGTTATAGAAAAATGACGGGGCGTTTTGGCCTAGAAACCAATGGATATCGCTGACTTCTGGATGTTGTTGGATCAGGTTGCGGATAGCCAGGGTTTGATTGCGGGTGGTTGCGATCGCGCTAGATGCCGGACGTGCTACTTCAATCTGAAACTGGTCACGATTTGTTGGTGGGAAAAACTGTTGCGGCAAACTGGCAAACTGCACAAATCCCACCATAGGCAGCACCATGGCTATCAATACACCTAAAATAGGTCGACGAAAGACAGCTCGTAAACTTCCCTCATAGATACGTGAGAGAGTTTGATTAGAGAAGCCACCAATACTCCAATGTTGAGAGTGAGAACGTAACGGTCGCCAGCGATAGACTAAGCCGGCCAAGGCTGCAATTACAGTTAGTGAAAGAGTTAACGAACTCAGTAGCGCTAAAATTACAGTGCTGCCAATCGTGCCAATAAACTCTCCTGTACCACCAGGAGAGGTGGCAATGGGAACAAATGCCAGCACTGTAGTCAGTGTGGATGCCAGCAACGGAACTGCCAGGTGCTTCACTGTTTCACCCACCGCGATCGCAGGATGGCTGCCACTTTGCAAGTGTACCCGCACCTCATCCACCACCACAATGGCATTGTCAATCAGCAAGCCCAGGGCAATAATTAACCCTGTAACAGACATCTGGTGTAGCGGAATGCCCAGCACTTTCATACTGCCAAATACCATCAGTGTAGAGAGCGGTAGCGCCATGCCAACAATCAGAGCTGAGCGCCATCCCAGCACCACTAGCGAGATGCCAATCACTAAAAGAGAACTAACAATCAGGTTGCCAATCACCCCATTCAATCGCTGTTGCACATACCGACTTTGATCCAGCACAATGTTGATGCCAAGGCCATCTGACAGATCAGCTTCAAACTCTTTGAGAACTTTTCTGGCCTGCTGTGCCCATTGGTCTACACGGTAGTCAGACTCAACAGTGGCTGCAACTACAACGGCGGGTTGACCACCGATCAATGCCAGGTCAGAAACTGGAGTTTGTACTCCTTTGGTTACCTGAGCAATATCTCCTAGCTGAGCAATCTGCCCCTCTGCCCCTACCTGAATTGGAATTGCCCGAATCCGATCCAGCGAATCCAGAGAACTGTCCACCTCAAACAACAGTTCAGTAGAATCACCTCGCAGTTCTCCAGTAGAAATCTTTGCATCGCTAGCCCTAATCTGTTGTGATAAATCCTGCGCACGAATGCCTAACTTCAGCAAATCAGCCTGACTAATTTCCACCTGAATTTCTTCATCCGGCTCGCCAAACAGCTCTACACTGTCTGTCCCAGGCAAGTTTCTTAATTCAGCTTCCAAGCCCTCTGCCACCCGACGCAGAATCGAATAGTTAACTGGCTCATTCAGCTCCCACGTTAGCCCCACAATCATGGCGCTTGCCTGCACTTCTTGATCCTCATACTCAGGCCGACTTGCCTCAGCAGGTAGCTCAGGAATTACATCGTCAATCTGACTCCGCACCCGTGCCCATACAGGTTCAACATCAGGCACAGTATCCTTCAGCTCCACTGTAACTACCGATATGCCAGGACCAGAAGACGAACTAATCTCCTCAACCTCTTCAATATCAGACAGCTCTTCCTCAATTTTGTCAGTTACTAAAGACTCTACTCGTTCTGCACTAGCCCCTGGGAAAAACGTAGTCACCGTCGAT
Source organism: Leptolyngbya sp. PCC 7375 (assembly GCF_000316115.1). Taxonomy (GTDB): domain Bacteria; phylum Cyanobacteriota; class Cyanobacteriia; order Phormidesmidales; family Phormidesmidaceae; genus Leptothoe. The sequence goes on along the minus strand of NZ_JH993797.1, from coordinate 2,567,287 downwards.
GACCGCTGAACAATTTCAGGATCTTCCAACCGGGGTAATGACAAGAATGCAGACAGACCCCAGACAATAACTAATGTTAGCGTCAAAAACAGTAACTGCCGATTTCGAAAAAATAGATTAAACATAATTAGGTCAAGAGAAAAAGCAGTTCTTAGTCAAGACTTTGTATAGGAAAATAGATTGGTTAGCTGTGGGGGAGTTGAGCCCCCCACGAAAGGGAGGGTTTCAGGGAGGAAAGCCCTGGGCAACCCCCACCGCTATTGACCAATTTTCACGCTCCTAATTCTTCACCAGCTGCCCTGGCACCAGCCGATGCGTACCACTTGTAATAATCTCTTCCCCTGGCTGTAGGAGCCCCCGCACAAAAGCCCGATCACTTTCCGTATAAAGCACCTCCACCTCTCGACGACTCACCTCATAAAGATTCTCACCAATGTCACTTTCCGCGTCATCCAACACATAAGCCGACCATAGCCCTCGTTCTCCAGCAACAAGAGCACTGGTTGGTAACCAGTAGCCAATTTCATTCTGTTGATCTTGCAACTTCAGTCGTGCAGTTGCACCAATCGTTGGCTGCGCTGCCGGTGGCAAAGCCATTACCACAGTGACCGTCTGGCTAGCATCATCAAGCTCTGGCAGCAGAGCAGTGACCCTGCCCTCGAATGCTACCCCATTGACTTCGATAGTCTGAACGTTTCCGTTATTAATACGATTTGCTATCTGGCTAGGCACTCCAATACGAGCTTCTAAAGCATTACCTTCCACCAGGCGCATGATGGTTTGACCTGGGCTGACAACAACACCTTCATCCATAAGCCTCAGAGAGACACGACCATCAAAAGGAGCGTAGATAACACTTTTAGCAATTGAGACATCTAAATTTTTCAAACTGGCCTTAATTTGGTCTACCTGGGCATCCTGAGCGCTGACTTGTTCCACCCGAGTACCTGTGTTTAGCTCATCTAACTGACTTTTGGCCTGATTAAGACGACTTTCTAAGGCATCGGCACCAAATGTGGCCTCATCTCGTTCTTCTAAAGAAATTGCACCCTGAATATAGAGATTCTCACGGCGCACCTGCTGTAACCGCGCCAGGTCAAGCTGAGCTTGCAAGTCTTGAACAGCAGCAGCGGCAGCGGCAATATCTTCCTGACGGGGACCTCGTTCTAATTCTTCAAATCGAGCCTGAGCCTGACGACGTTGGGCCTCAATCTGCTGACGTTGAGCTTGCAGGCTACGGGTATCTAACCGCGCTAGAGGTGCTCCGGCAGCGACGGTATCCCCTTCATCTACGAGCACTTCCACCAGGGTACCTGCTTGCTCAAAACCCAGATCACTACTGCGTCGAGCAACGATTTCACCGGTGTAGGTGCGCTCTACTTGATATTCATTAACACGTTCTAAGGCTTGGGTTTGAACGGGGAGCGGTTGAATCGCATCCTCAGCCACAGCTGAGCCAGACCGAAAACGCCCCAGCCAGATGGCAGGAGCTACTAATACCGGCAGCAACCATAACCAGTGCCAGCTAGTGCGCTTTGCACTGGTATCAGACGTTGATGAAACCATAGCTCAATATCCAAACAGTTGATATTCACTTAGTTGATATTCGCTGAGTTGATAATCAAATAATTGATATTCAACTTGTTGCTTATGATTCCATAGCGTATACTCAACATGTTGGATATGTCAACGGATTCTCCATTAAATCTGTCTGTTAAGTCTGTAAATTCTATGGCTCTAGCTCACACTATCCTTGCGCTGTTAGCCCAGCGACCCGATAGCGGATACGACATTAGTAAACGCTTTGACGAGGGGCTCAGCTGCTTTTGGAAAGCCTCCCAGCAGCAGGTATATCGGGAGCTATCTAAAATGGAGTCCCAAGGCTGGGTGAATTTTGAAAAGGTGCCCCAGGAAGGTAAGCCGGACAAAAAGATTTACAGCATCACAGATTCGGGCTGGGCTGAACTCACTCGCTGGTATGCAGAACCTACTGAACGCACCCAAATCCGAGAAGATTTGCTGGTGAAGGCGATGATTGGCTATAAAATGCCCCGTGAGATGTTGTTGAAAGAATTACACCATCGCCAGGCACTACATCAGGCACAGTTAGATGAGTATCGTGTCATTGAGGAGATGTGTTTGGGGCATCCTGAACCTCCTGTGGAGCTACAGTTTAAATACCTCACCCTGAAACGAGGGATTGCTTACGAAACAAGCTGGCTACAGTGGTGTGCTGATGTGCTTTCATTTTTGGAGCAGTACGATGCACAGCAAAGGACTGTGTCTTAGGGTGGGGTGCGATCGCATATTAGTTTCGACGGTTGCCATGGCCTTAGTGCAAAAGTATTGATTTGACTTCGGGCGTGCAAGACTGATTATTATTCAATTGCAGTTATCGTTATGCTTCTTTACGTCTCCTAGAAGAAGTCTAAAAACCCTAACGATTTCTCAAGAATCTTCAGATATCAGTCGTTTCTAGTGGGTGAGCGCCTCAATTAGAGCCCCCTTTCCTGAGAAAAATGCAACATAATTAAACAAATTGAGTAAATATACTTATCAGTTTTGCTAGTGGGGGACGGCCTGTCACTAATATGTCCTTGACTAAAGGGCTCTATGTCGGCCTGCTTGTCCATTTATAAAAGTCAATTAAAAATGCAGACACTTGCCAATAACAATCAGGTCATCCCCGTATCCACCAACGGTGGTATCCGTTTAGAAAGTGGTGATGCCAGCGGCATTAAGATGTTTTCTACGATGGATAAAGCAGACTGCTTGCAAGCAGTTTATCGTCGTCTCTTCAAAGACAATCGCAACATTGATTTCCACCACAATGAGTCTTTAGACTCTGCTTATCTCAATGGTGAAATTACCACTCAGGAGCTAGTTCGCGAGCTAATTTGCTCTGATATGTTCGTGAACTATATTCTGGCTAACAACAGTAACTATCGCTTTGTTCAGCTTTGCTTTGAGCGGGTTCTAGGTCGCCCTGCCATTCAGTCAGAAGTGTTCAAGTGGAGTTCATTGCTAGCTTCAGAAGGCATTCGCACCTTTGCTGAGCAGCTGACCAGCTCTGAGGAGTACACGAATGCATTTGGTCCGTACCAGGTGCCTCGCCGTCGTTCCATCAAGCTATCCTCCAGCGATCAAGACTTACCTGCTCTACCTAAGGAACTTAGCATCAAGCGTTATCAAGGTGAAGGCAACGTCAATCAGTTTAACTACATTGGTGCTATTAACCCTCTATGGGACGGCAACATGCCGCCAGCTATTATTCGTAAGATTGGTGCTGTGATTACCGTTGCTGGCGTTATTGAAGTCACTCGCATATTGTTTACAGCGGCTGTAGGCGCAATTACTGCTGGCCACATGTAATGGTTGTTTCAATCATTTAATTGCGGCCTAATTCTTTGGATCTCTGTAGGGGCAGCCCTTGTGGCTGCCCTGCAATACCTACAGCCAAGATCCAAGATTTCCCTCCCACAAGGTCAACGTAGGAAACTCGATAAGGCAAGCTTGCCTTATGGGGTTTTGTTTTACGACAAGACTTTCAGGCTATGTCCCTAAGCCGCGTTATAGGAAATCCTGGCGATTGTATCCACCATCTCAGGGTGGGCACAAGGCACCACCCCTACGAGATTATCCAGTTTGAATGTGAATCAGGGAGACTTTATCGAATTTGATATTATTTCCCTTCTGGTAATCGCTGGGAGCTACTAGCCAGATTGTTCACGGCACTGGCAATATCCAGGCCAGTTGTCTGTTTTAACTGCTCGATAATGGCAATTGCCTGTTTCGCGGTCCCCCCTGTCTGACTATCAATCATGGTGACATTCTGAATATCCACATCAGGAACTGTAGCGCTGAGCGTTTTCAACAACATTTCCAACTTTTGCAGTAAGAAAATATCGCGGGCATTTGCGCCAGCAGCACGCCAGGACTCGGCTAATTGTTTAGTACCTTCAGCTTGAGCTTTACCATCTTCAATAATCTGAGCCGCATCACCTTTAGCTTCTGCCATCGCTCGTTTGCAATCAGCCTCAGCTGGGGCAATCACGTCTGCTTTGAGCTGTTCGGTTACCTGCTTGATCCGCTCCTGCTGCACCGGAATCTCGGACTGAAAACGTACCAGTTCAGAGGCAATTTCAGCTTCCACCTCGGCCACAACAGCCCCTCGCTTAGTAAGGGCATCCTGGATTCGACGCTCGGCTTCCGCTTCAGCAATGCCAGTGTCACGCTCAATCCGGCGCACAGAGGTAATCTTTTCGTTCTCAGCTGTTTGAATAGCTGATGCTGCCTGGGCTTTGGCCTCGGCGATGCGGGCATCACGCTGGAGCTGGGCCTGCTGTTTACGACCGATGGAGTCAAGGTAGCGCACGTTATCAGAAATGTTCTGAATCTGCAGGGTATCGAGCACTAATCCTAGCTTTTCGAGATCTTCTTCTGCTTCGTCTAAGAGACTTTTGGCAAAGGCAATTTTGTCTTCGTTTACCTGTTCTGGTGTAAGGCTAGCGAGAACGCCCCGCAAGTTTCCTTCTAGGGTCTCTTTGGCAATTTTTTCAATCTCTTTTCGACTCTTGCCCAACAATCTCTCAATGGCATTATGAATGGCGGGTTCTTCACCAGCGACCTTGATGTTAGCAACGCCATCTACCTGCAGCGGAATACCGCCTTTAGAGTAGGCATTAGTTACCTTGAGCTCGATAATCATGTTGGTGAGGTCCATGCGCAGCGCCTTTTCTACCAAGGGCTTACGAATGCTGCTACCCCCTTTGACCAGACGATAGCCTACCGTTTTTTGCCCCAATCGCTGCTGAGCGCCCGCAAAGATCAGTACCTCATTCGGCTGACAAATGTAGTAGAGGTTGCGGATGATTAGGGAGATTACTCCAGAACCACCACCGAAAATAACGAGTAAAAGAATTAAACCTTCCATTAGCGATTGCCCTCCATGTTGGGCTCTACAGTAGTTGTTGTATGAGTTGTGGCAGCAGATTCTAAGCGGCGCTGAAAATCTAAGCTTTGGTTCAGGGTGCCTGTAACATTGATGCCCAGGGTGTCGTCTACTTGCTTGAGGAACTGACGGACAACCTCAGGGTAGACATTGACGAGACTAGCGATAGACTGACCATCGCCGTTGTCGATGATGTTGACATTCTTGAGATGGATGCGGTCAGGGATTTTAGCGGCTTCCTTCAGTATCATGTCAATTTGTTGAATCAAAAAGACCTGGGTGGCATCGGTCCCGGTTTCGGCCCAGACCTCAGCCAGCATGTTGTTGACGAGAGCAGCGGCCTTAGCATTCTCTTCGAGGGCAGCGGCTTGACCCTTGGCGTGTAGTTCCTGAGCTTGTTTCGCAGCTTGGGCAGGCAGTACTTCATCGGCTTGTAGGCGCAGTCGCTCTAGCTCGGCTCGTACTGTCTGGAGCTGTTGCTCGGCACGGGCGCGGGCTTCTTTGGCGGCAGCGATGGTGCGTTCCTCTTCAGATTTGGCCCGTTCCTCTAGCTCAGCTTTGATTTTGCGAAGTTCGTTTTGCTGTTGCTGTACAACTGTCAGAGCCTGGGTTTTTGCTACTTCCGCTTGCTTTTGGCAATCGGCTTCGATACGGTCGGCTTCACCCACAGCTTCAGACTCGGCAATCTCAGCATCGCGAATGATATTGGCAATTTGGCGGCGACCAATGGAGCTGAGATAGTCCATATCATCGGTGACACTTTGGATTTTGAGCGTATCTAAATGCAGTCCCAACTTACTGAGATCTTTAGCAACGTCAGCTGCAATGCGCTCGGCAAAGTTCATGCGATCTTCGTTGACCTGCTCAGGGGTAAGTAGGGCGACAACACCGCGTAGGTTACCTTCAAGGGTTTCGCGGACTACTCGACGAATTTCTGAGCGGTTGCGGCCTAGAAAGCGCTCAATGGCGTTACCAACAACGCTGCGATTGCTAGAAATTTTGACATTAGCGATGGCTTGAATATTCAGTGGTGTACCCCCTTTGGCATAGGCATTGGTGACCTCAACGGGGATAGGCATGGTGGTCATGTCCATGCTTTGCACCTGTTCAATAATGGGTACCACCAACGTACGACCACCAAACACTACGCGGTAACCGACTGTCTGCCCCCTTTTGTTTCTGTATTTACGACCCGAGATAATCAAAATCTGATTGGGGTTGCAAATACGCAAGCAGGTTTTGAGCACTATGATTAGCGCGCCAATGCCAATCAGGCCAAGCACTAAGGCACTACCGCCTAAAACGGCACCTGCCTGGGCTGTATTTTGGTTAGCCTGTGAAATAGGGATGGCCTGGGCAAGTTCGTAACTAACGATCTCAGTGGTTTCGGCCTGGGTCGATATTTTTTGATCCCCTGCTGGTGTAGTCTGTCCCAGCAAGAATAAAGTATGTGTCATGGGTATGAAATGGGTATTAAGTTAGTTCTGCTGAGCAGCGGTTTCGTCTGCAACGACCCAAAGCCGATTTTTCTCGACATTAACGACGAGCACTTTATCACCCGGTACAAATTGTTTGGTGTCGTCCGTGAGTGCCATCATGTGCAAAGTGCTACCACGTAGTTCCAGACGCACTTTGCCTTTGCTTTTGGCATCAAAGGGCAGTTCTACGATGCCCACCCGTCCAGCAAAATCCTCGGTACGAATAAGGCTATCGGCATGGCGACGAGCCAGATGGCGCAGGACAATGGCCAAGGTGCCTCCTAGCACAATGCCCATGAGCAAAGCGACGATAAAGATGACTGAGGCGGGCCAATTGGATTGTACCCAGCTCAGGCTGAGGCCCGTCAAACCAAAGAAAAATCCGCCGACGGTCCAGAATTTGAAACTGGTGAGGATGTTCAGGCTGAAGATGTAGGCTCCTTTAACTTTTCGTAGGAGCTGAAGATCAGTGTCTATCTCGACATCGAAGCCACCACCTGTACTGATATTGGGGCCAATATCTGGCGTATCACCATCAAGGTCTAAATCACCATCAAGATCTAGATCTGCATCTAGATCTACATCGGCATCAAAGTCAGCGTCAAAATCAACATCGGTATCGGCATCGAAATCTGCATCACCGGCACCACCTAGTGTGGCGATCGCAACAAAGACGCCGCCAATGACAAAACAAAACCAATAAATTGACTGCACAGTATCTCCTTAGGGTTCATTCCCTAGTGATAGTCAGATACAGTCTGTGACTCTAAAATTCCTGACAATTTTTAACGATTGGTAGGGTGGGCAGCGCCCACCAATCCTGGCAGCGGAAGTGTTACCCAATATCATCTGGATCAACGCCCAGTTCCTGAAGCTTGGCTTGTAATCGTTCCAATTTTTTCTGAGTTTCTAGCTGGACTTGCTCGGCTGTTTCAGCACGCTGTCGTTCTTCTTCAGCACGCTGTCGTTCTTCTTCAGCACGCTGTCGTTCTTCTTCTATCTGTCTTTCTGCCTGCTGTTTGGCCAAGGCTTCTTGTTTCAGAGCGACTGCCAGTTCGCTGGGTATAAGCAGCCGTTCACCATTATCTTGTCGGTAGAAACCAATCAGCTGTTCTTCATGTACCAATTCCAGTTGAAGCGGCTCACAGATCCCGTTGTTGATCGGTTCGTAATAGGATTCCTCGGGGCCGACTCGCAAACGATAGCCTTGAAGGGCAGGGTCTAACCATTCATTCTTAGGATCAAACAGCCAATATTCCTGAACCCCTAACTGGGCATAGAGAGTTTTCTTAAAGACCTCGTCTTTACTACGAGTACCCTGGGATGTCATCTCAAAGATGACGGATGGCACTTTCCCCTCTTCCCAAATTTTATAGTTATCATGCCCACCAGGCTCCACGCTAAAAATGATCATTACATCTGGAGCCACCCGTAGTTTGGGAAACCCCTGGGCATAGTACATAAACTGGTTGCCCAGTACAGTTGCTTGTTGGCCTTGTAAATATTGAGTTAGTACCTCGATGGTGACTAACATGGCATAGAGATGGACAAATGTTTCCGCCACGGGTTTTCCGTCAGAACTGGGATAGACGATGGTAGATTCTGCCTCAGTCTGAGGTGTAGGAACAGTAGTAACCATAGCCCACATAATAGAATAGATGTACTTATCATATCCCAGACAGATCAAGGTGCGCCGTCACTTAGTTAAATAACAGCGCACCTGATTTTAGTTATGAGAGTTTGTGCGGTTACTTATGGCTGCTAGCTTCAGCCACAATCTTCTCCTTTAATCTCTCAGGTACTGTACTCAGATGGTCGTACTGCCAGCTAAAGAAACCTACACCCATACTCAACGAACGCAGTTCCAAGATCAGCGTTTGCATTTCAGCAACCGGTAACTGTGCAGACACCTCATCCCAACCCGGCCAGTTAGCCTTGTTGTTATACCCCATCACCTGACCCCGACGACCGCTAATCAGAGTGAGTACGTTAGAGGTAAACCGATTCGGAACGGATATAGACAGAGAGGCAATCGGCTCTAACAGCGCGGGTTTGCACTCGGGTAGACCCGTTTGCATGGCAATGCGTGCAGCCTGCTTAAACGCCTGGTCAGAACTGTCTACATGGTGGTACGACCCGTTCTTAAGGGTGACCGAGACATCCACCACTGGGAAGCCCAAAGGACCTTGCTTGAGAAACTCTCTCACACCCGTTTCAACGCTGGGAATGTACTGTTTGGGAACAACACCTCCAACAATTTTCTCAGAGAATTTAAACCCTTCCCCACGCGGTAGGGGCTGAATGTCGATGTAAATATCACCAAACTGTCCATGACCACCGGTCTGGTGCTTATAGCGTCCACGAATGTCCTCTTTGGCATTGCGAATGGTCTCTTTATAGGCCACCTGAGGAACGTGAGTGACCATGGATAGATTGTACTTACGGCGGAGCCAGTCCATGGCAATTTTGAGATGGACGTCTCCTTGCCCCCACAAAATTACTTCGTGGGTGTCGCCATATTGTTCCCAATGCAGAGCAGGATCTTCATCTACTAGCTTCTTGAGTGCTCCACTCAGCTTGACTTCGTCATCGCGCTTTTCGGGAGCAATGGCTAAGGAGTAAACCGCTGGCAGAATATCTGCGATAGGTAAGGTTTCGTCAGAGTTTTCTGCTGTGGTGAGGGTGTCGCCAGTCCTAGCGTGTTCTAGACGTGCGATCGCGACCACACTACCTGCTTCAGCTGCACTGAGTGCCTGCTGCTGACTACCCATCAAAGAATACAAACCGCCCATGCGATCTAGCCCTAGGCTGGCTCCATCCTTGAGGGTGCCTCGCCACAGCCGAGCTAAAGACAGTTTGCCGCCTTGGGGACTGTAGTAGGTTTTGAGAATCTGAACCAAAGGCTCAGTAGAGTTCAGATCAATGCCACGTCGTTCTGCAGTGACCTGAGGCTCAGGAGTTTCGCGTACTAATGCATCCAGCAGTGGACGAACGCCATAGTCCTTAGAGGCTACACCGACAAAGACGGGCACCACTAGGTCTGCGCCCAGTTCCATTTTGAGATCCTGGATAATCTCGTCCTCCGGTGGATCAATTTCTTCCAGTAGCTCTTCTAAGAGGTGATCATCGAAGTCTGCCAGGGTCTCTAGCATTTCAGTGCGGGCTGCTGTTTCTTCTTCAGCCAACTCCGGAGGCAATGGTACTGGATCGGCGGCGGCTCCTGCATGGTAGTGATAGGCCTGCTCACTGACTAAATCAATGAACCCTACCAGGTCTGCTCCAGCGCCGATGGGATATTGATGGGGGACCAGGGGCCGACTGGAGACTGATTTTAAGGTTTCTAAAACGTCAGAAAATGGTGCACTGGCCCGATCCATTTTGTTGAGCCAGAGAACATGGGGAATTTCCCATTTATCTAGAAAATGCAGCAGTGGCGATACGGTAAGTACTCGGCTAGGGTCAGGTTCGCACACGACGATGGCGGCGTCTACTCCCATCAATACATGTAGCGGTTCTTGGAGTAGCTCGATGGAACCTGGGCAGTCAAGGAATGTAAAACGAATGCCGCCGTACTCAGTACAGGCGGCATTTGTTTCGACCGTCATTTGGCGATTGCGGGCTTCAGGTGTATGGTCTCCAATCGTATTACCTTCAGGAATGGATCCTTTTCGAGAAATCGTATCGGTGACCGAAAGTAGACTTTCAAGCAATGTGGTTTTACCACTGGAATATGGGCCTACAATCGCCACGTTTCGTGAACGAGAGACAGCAGCTTTTGCCATTAGGTTTACCCCTTTTTCTAAAGAGACGACTATTGGCCAAGCTCAGATTGACTTGTTAGGTTATAGGGCGTCTGAGCTGGTAGAGCGGGGAAAACGACCTCTTAACGGAAATTAAGGGCGAAACTATTGGTTAAGAAGTGTATAACCCCTTGGTTTATATAGTCAGCCTAACGCTGCTGCAAACCTTTAATGACAAGGGGTTTGAAAAAGTTCACTAGGTTAAGAAGCATGAGCAACTTTAAAGTTTTGAGTGGTAAATGTTGAGTTTTGAATTGAGCTTAGAAAGTATCCAACTGGAAAACTAAGTTAACGAATAACCGAGTCGCGTTAGGGTTTTTCCAGCAGATTGATGCCACAGGTCGATATGTTTTTGAGATAATGCTGTTTTCCAGTTGTTGATATTTCCCTTGTTGATATGTTGGCCAATGCCTTTATTCTTAATGTTTTCGATATTGCAGGATTCTATAATTTGGCTCAGTTCTGTAGTCGTAATCTCTAAATCAATAAAGTTACAGATTTGATTGAGTTGAGCGACCGGATCTTCTCGAAGTTCCTCATATTTGATTGAATACATACGATCTGAAAAGGCTGGATCTAGAGAAAATTTTTCACTTAAAGCAATGCATCTTTCCCATTGAGAAATTATGGTTCTTGTGTCGTATTCAGCCCATCGCTTTGTTGTAGCTCTGGCTTGTAAAGACGCACAAACATCCCGACCATCTCGGACTATGTTGATGATTCTGGCTTCGGGCCAACTGTTTAAGATGACATCAGCATATTTAATGTGAAATGGAGTTTTTTCGAGAAAAAACTGTTGCGGCTGTCCGCCCACCTGTTCAAAAAAAATATCGATAATAAGCTGGATCAGGCACTGGGCCTTCTCTAGATCTGAATCTGAACTTTGTCTTACTTGGTGGATTAAGGTTTTAAGTTGTTGATAGCTAATGAGATGATGTAAACCGATATCGTTGTTTTTTTGATAAATTTGATAGCTCTTCAAGATACTGTTCCACACATCTGAAGAGGTTGCTCCAAACAACAAAGCAGTGATGCCAAAATGTCTTGCAAAGCGTGGCCAGTCTTGCCAACGACGTTGTGCATTTAATTTAGTGATATAGGTGAATGGCTCATAGATAAGCCGATAAATATGACTCTCATTGTTTACGGGAATCACATTTCTATGATTAGAGAGCATTTTCTGTAACCAAGTAGTGCCCGAGCGAGGACAACCAACAATAAAAATCTTTTTGTAAGAAATCTGAGCTTCCATTTAAGCCTGCTTTATCGAGAAGTAAAGGGCATCAATTTAAGCTGGGAAAGCTTGGCTGAGTCGGAGTTAGAAGCTCATTGATTCTGGCTTCTGACTCCTGACTTCTATCCTTGGAAAACTGTCCCGCTCTGACTTGATACCCGAATTAAACCTATAGGTTCGGTGAAATGAGAAACAGCTAGTCCAAACGGACTAGCTGTTTTCTATAGGTAAAATTCCCCTAAAGCGATGCGCGCTAACGGAAAATTACGAACTAGGCAACATGTTTCATATCTCTGTTATTTCTTATTTCCAATTTTTATTCACGCCAATGAGATTGCCAAATAACATGATGAAACCACTAGCCAAAATAATGATGGCCAAAGCTACAAAAATACCGTCGTAGGTTGCTAGGTCTTCCATAGTGCGGAGTGAAGGTTTTTCTACTCTTATAGTTTAGAGGTTGGTGTTGAGTTGCGGGCACGCTGACCGTCAAACTTGTCAAGCATGATGTCGCTATAATGACTTGCGATCGCACCCACCGACAGCAAACATACTTCTAGCTCCGTTGGGTCCATATGCTTGCCACCCAAAATACGATTGGCAAAGAATACGGTGCCTGCTGCATCGGTTTGAAAGGAGCCAAATCGCATTTTTCGATTTTCGTCCAGTAAAAACCTCAGTAAATCTAACTCTGGGCCACAGCCGATGGCCACACAGCTGCTGGCTCGCACAATGGCCAGTTCCTTATCGGGGTAAGGATGCGCCTCCCAGGGCAATATGTAAAGCTCAATCAGCGTTGTATCTTGGTAAATTAAGTCAAAATAAGGCTTTTCATCACTCGCCCGCACCGTTTTCTTAAAGACGCTATCACTTAGATAGTCTTGAACCCGTTCATAGGTCAGCTCTTGGGCAGTATTAGTAAATTTCATCTTGAATTAAACCATCGTCACTGCTATAAATAACTCCGACGTTATACTGTAGCCAATTCAGCCATTTAGAGGCCATCACTACCGTGGTTCAGAAAATTGCTCTCTTCAATAACAAAGGTGGGGTTGGTAAAACGACCATCACTTTTAATTTAGGCTGGATGCTGGCATCAAAAGGAAAGAGGGTCATTCTTGTAGATGCTGATACAACATGTAATTTGACGGAAATAGTTTTAGGGGCAGACACTGAAGAAGAGCAATCAGAGCTAGAGTCTTTTTACTTGCTGCCTGCCAACATTAAAACAGCCTTGGCACCAGCGTTTGAATCTCAACCCCGTGCTATTGAAGCAGTAGACTGCATGCCGGTTGAGGGACAAGAAAGATTATTTTTGCTGCCAGGTCATGTTGGGTTAGCAGAATATGAAGCAATACTTGGGATGGCTCAGGAATTGAACCGATCTGTTCAATCCTTACGCAATCTACCTGGTGCTATTACTGATCTTTTGAATAAAACCGCCAGTAAATTTCAGGCGGACTACATACTGATTGATATGGGGCCTAGTTTGAGCTCAATTAATCAGAACCTTTTGATGACCAGTGATTTTTTCATGGTGCCTATAGTCGCAAATTTCTTTTCTCGAATGGGGATAGGTTCCTTGAGTACGGTTTTGCCTAAATGGGCAGCTTGGTCAAAAAAAGCAAGTATAATACCTGCGTTTAGAGAAGCCGTATACCCATATCCTGATATTAGACCCCGTTTTCTAGGAGCTACGGTTCAAAATCAAAATTATCACTTTAGGAAAAGCAAAGTAGCAGCTGTCAAACTTGAACGAGAGGTTACCAAAATCGAAAACCAGGTCTCCGAACAGCTGTTTCCTGTTCTCGAAAAAAGTGAGATGGCTTTGCCCAGACAGATTTATCAGGAAAATGGTGTTGATGACTCCTTTTGTCTTGCGAAAATTCCTGACTTCAAAAATTTGATTGCTCTGTCTTATGAATATTCAACGCCAGTGTACAACTTAACTCAACAGCAACTACAGCAAGCTGGCAGGTCCTTAGAGGATGTTCAAGATAAGCAGGCTGAATTTCGACAAACGTTTGAAGAGCTAGCAGATAAAATTATCGGTCTTACGTCTTCCGTCTATGCAGTCAGCGCTTGATCAATTTCGTATCAGCATTGCCCGTGTAAGAGATTTGATTGCTATTTACAATTCTGTACAGATGCAAGCAACTACAGCACTTGATCTAACAGATATGCTGAGGGCAGCATTAGTTATGGCGGTCAGTGCTTTGGATTACTATATCCACGAGGTTGTGACCTTAAGTATGTTAGAAATCCATCGGGGGCAACGACCAGAACCAGTAGTATCTCGAAATTCATCTCAATCTGCATTCTCCCGGTTCAAAGTATCTCTAGGGAATGCTCGACAAGAACGGCTTACAGCGTTAGATATTACTTCATTAAAAAATGACATACAGCAAGCATTAGGCTCAGCATTTACGGCAGAGTCCCATACGTTAAATGAAGTACTGCCTATCCTTTCAAGGAGTATATCCAATCGTCTCAATAGTAACTCTTGGTTAGAAGATGAAATTCGTCAAACTCTCAGCTACAAAAGTTTTCAGCAACCTAATAATATTGCAGATGCAATCAGATTAATTTCGGATGTTTCGTTGTGGGTGAGTGTGGCCAATATCTTGGGTAAGCCCACCGAAATGGTGAAACAGCAGCTGACCTTTATTGTGGACCGAAGAAATAAAATTGCCCATGAAGCTGATATCGATATGACCTACGGTATCGGGAATCGTTGGCCCATTGATGAAGACCTAGTCAATGAGGCTGTAACCTTTATTGAGCAATTGATTGAAGCGATTCATCAAAGTCTATAATCGGAATCACATGATGAACATGTCGGCACTGACTTCCGTCATGGCACCTTTTGTCTTGCTCTGGACAAAGGCATTGGGAGTGGTATCTGATTCTAGACGGCCGTCCACCAGGTTAATAATCCGATCGGCTACGTCTAAAATACGGTTGTCATGGGTAACCATCAGCACAGTGCAACCCTCTTGCCGCGATAGGGTGTGGAGATAGTTGACCACGTCCCGACCAGACTTTTTATCTAAGGCCGCTGTGGGTTCATCAGCTAAAACTAGCTTTGGATGGTTGACTAGGGCTCGGGCAATTGCCACCCGTTGTTTTTGTCCCCCAGATAGCGAATGGGGTTTGTAATCGACTCGATCAGAGAGTCCCAGTGCACTGAGCATGGCTGCGGCCTGCTCTCGCTTTGAAACAAAGTCTCCTGTCAGTTCCACGGCCATTTCCACATTTTGGCTGGCGGTCAGAGATTCAAATAAATTGTGAGCTTGAAAGATAAAGCCAATGTTGCGCCGGACATTGACCATGGCCCGTTCGCTCATGCCAACGAGTTCTTGGCCCAGTATGCGCAGACTGCCATCCTGTAAATGTCGCAAGGCTCCTGCCAGGGTGAGCAGTGTTGTCTTACCGGAACCTGATGGGCCGGTCAGGATTACAATCTGACCCTTGGGCAGCTCCAGGGAAATGTCGAACAGCACCTGTTTGCTCAGGTCGCCGATACCAAAGTAATAGTTAAGATGCTGAATATGGACGGCTAGGTCGTCCTGTGAAGGGTTAAACGTAGATTGTTGCTGAGTTTTGAACATGCTACTAACCTAACTCAACGCCACTATAAAGTTGCTCAATGGCTATCTCCAGGCCCAGGCTCTTAAACATGACCTGCTCACCGCTTTCGTAGATAGCTGTTTCCCAGCCTGATCGGGTTCTCCGTCGACACTCAACTCGCATCAAATCTTGTGAAATCAGAACATATTCTTCAAGTGTTTCGATTTGACGATAGTCATCAAATTTATCTCCCCTATCAAAAGCCTGGGTTGATGGTGATAATACTTCGGCCACAAACTTTGGAAAACGCTTAATGTAGCGGTCTTTCAGATCTCTTGGATCGCAGGTCACAAATGCATCGGGATAGTAATAGAAGGCATCAGCGTAGTTAACTTTGACATTTCCTGAATGAAACCGACGGTCTGAACCGCGTAGATGCAGGTTGATTTCTGTGAGTAAATTTAGGGAAATGCGATCGTGAAAGTCGCTGCTCCCTGCCATGGCATAAACCAGACCTAGACGATACTCATGACGGATAGGGCTATCTCGTTCGAGTTCAAGATAATCTGTTGGTGAGAAGTAGGCGTAGTTGGCAACCATGGAGATTTACCCTCTAAAATACGTCTGCTGGGTCGGTGGTTTGGACTTTGCGGACTGCGATCGCACCCGATACTAAACACATAATGAATGTGGCCACTAGTAAATTCATGACACGCTCGGGGGTCATTTGAAAAAATAGACCGGTGGCATTACCCGCCGCCTGATAAAGCAGCTGACTTACCAACACCCCTGGAATAAATCCCAACACAGACAAGATCAAGGCTTCTTGCATCACGACCCCCAGTAGATAGCCATTTTTGTAGCCCATTGCCTTGAGCGTGGCATATTCAGCCCAGTGGTCTGCCACATCGGTGTAGAGAATCTGGTAGACCAGGATAATGCCGACAAAAAAGCCCATGCTGGTCAGCAGCGAAAACACAAAGCCGATATTGGTGTTTTCTTGCCAGTATTTACGTTCGCGAACGACAAAACCGTTCTCCCCATCGCGAGCCATGACCAGCACATCATTGGGTAGATTGTCCTGCAGCGTTTTCACGATGCGATCGACATTGGTTCCTGGTTCAAGTTTGACGACACCTATATCCACCGTGGCAAAGCTACGCTTATCCTCCTCGGGGCCTCGGTCAGCAAAGTAGCGCAGAAAGTTTTGATCGCTCATGAGCAGGTTGCCATTGCCTGAGGCAAAGTCAGTGCCCATGGTAAAGGTGCCGACCAAACGAATGCGTCGATCGGCCAATTCACTCACTACTCCAGCTTCCACTGGCCCTACCTCTGCCCGTGATTGGGTATCCATGAGCGCGGTTTCTGGCAGCTTCAAAACCTGGCGATGAGCCTTGATTTCAGGAATATTGAGGACTGGTTCATCGGGGTTGATGGCAATTACCCTGACACCACGCGACGTACGATTTTCTGGATTTTTCCAGTTCACTTCACTGACGTATATGGCGAAGGCGTCCTGGACACCTTCGAAGGCACGGGCCTGGTACAGCCGCCTGCGGGCAAAGGCCCGAGGCACAAACATGTTGGTACGCAATCGATTGACGATTATTACCTCACCGTTAAACCGATTGAGTAGCTGGAGCTGACTGTCATACAGGGCATTCATAAACCCGTTGAACATAAACATCAGCAGCACAGCAAAGCCTACACCCGCTAACGATGTGGCAAAACGTCTGCGGTCGTGGGTCAGGTTGAGCCAGGCTAGGGGAATGCGTTTGATCATGGCTTTTCCCTCTAAAAGATTTCTGCTGGGTCAGCTTTCACCGCTTTGCGTACGGAAATCAGACCCGATAGGCAGCACATGACTAATGTTAGGATCAGCACAAAGATGACTCGACCACCGTTCATGGCGACGGGTAACGTGCCAGCGGTGGCGGTGGCGGTGAGATGATAGAGCCCGAGAGCCGCTGCTAGCCCCGGAATATAGCCCAATAATGCTAATAAAATTGCTTCTTGCAGCACGATCTTGAATAAATACTGGGAGCGATAACCCATGGCTTTCATGGTGGCGTACTCAGGCAGGTGATCGCGAATGTCAGTAAACAAGATCTGATAGACAATCACGGCCCCCACTACAAATGAAACCATCACACCCATGCTGAAAATAAAGCCAATGGATGTGGCTTCTAGCCAGTAGGTGGAGTCATGCTCGATGATGCCTGCCTTGGTGTACACATCCACATCGGCGGGTAGGACTGAGCGCATGGTTTCTGCCACTTTTTCTGGTGAGACTCCCGGCTGGAGTTGGACGAGGCCCACATTGACCAGACTCAACGGTCGTGGTTCTAGATACCTGATAAAATTCTGATCGCTCATGATCAGGGTGCCATCGGCGGCAAATCCACCTCCTAGAAAATAGGTGCCGCCGATGGTGGCGCGACGACGATCCGCTTCAGTGGTCGTGCCAATGTCTTGGGGGCCAAACTCGGGGCGTGAGAATCTGTCCATAAATACGGTGTCGGGTCGACTGAGGATGCGGCGGGCCTCTTCACCCTGTAACTCAGGCATCAGAAATACGGGGTCATTGGGATTGACGCCATAGACAAAGATGGCGCGGCTGACACCGGTTTCTGGGTTACGCCACAGTAGATATTCGCTGTAGAGGGGCATTATGCGCTCTACACCATCCACGCCAGCGACCTGGTACAGTCGCTCCCGTGGAAAGGCGGTAGAGGTGCTAATTTCCAGTGTTTCTGGCGAAATTAAGAAGAGCTCGGCATTGAACTGTTCATAGAAATTGGTGGCCGTGGAGATCAGGGCTCCCATGAACCCAAGATTCATAAAAATTAGGATGACGGCGAAAGCCACACCTGCGATCGCAACCACTAACCTGGTACGCTCGTGCATTAAGTTGGCCCAAGCCACCGACACCCTGGCCATCGCTAGTTCTCCTCAGCTTTGATGTCGATCAGCACATCCACCTGGAGATTGGTTAGCATGGCGACGGCATCATCTTGATCGACTGCAATGCGCACTTCCACAATGCGAGCATCGGCATTGGCAGCTGGGTCATCGTCTAACACATCATTTTTAAAGATTTGCAGACCGACCGTTTCCACGGTGCCGGTCAGTTCTCCTGCAAAGGCTCCGTTACGGCTAGTAATCATCGCCTTTTGTCCCGGTTTCACCAGCCCGACATCCGTTTCATAGACCTCGGCGACTACATACATTTCCTCCGTATCGCCCATGGAAAGCAGCCGATTGTTAGACACAGTCTCCCCTGGGCGCACATAGATGTCGAGAATTTGACCCGCAGCTGGTGCTTTGATCACGGTGCGATTAAGTCTCGCTGCGGCCAGGGCTAAATTCTGCTGAGCCGCTTCTACGCCAGTTTCTACGGAGGCCAGTTGTAAATCTGCCTCTGCCATGGAAACTTGGGCAGCCGCATTGTCTAAGGCGGTATTTCGAGCTAGTTCTAGCTGGGTTTTAGTGGCCACAGCATTGGCAATGTCACTGGTGAGTTCGTCGACCTCGGTTTGCTGACGGTCCAAATCTTGACGGGTAATTGCCCCCTGGCTAAACAAGTCCTTAAACCGAGCCAGATCAGTTTCTGCCAGAGCCAGGCGAGCTTCTAAGCTGCGAATCTGAGCTGCTTGGGCCTCAATCGCCTGAATCTGCGGCTGATCAATTTGCCCCGCTTTGGTATTAGCTTCGGTAATCCGGGCCGCTCCTAGACTGCGCTCCGCCGCTAAGGTTTGCTGAGCTTCCGCCAGCTGACTGGCGGCATAGTCCCGCTCAGCTTTACGGATTTCGTACATATCTAGCTCAGCTAAGACTTGGCCAGACTTTACCTGCACGCCTTCTTGCACCAGTAATTTGGCGAGCACTCCAGTTTCAGCGGCGGCCACATCAATCACTTCGCTTTTGGGTTCAATCCGCCCCAGGGCGGCTACATCTACTCGTTCGGGGGGCGGTTTAGCAGCTTCTTCCAGGGCTGCCTGTCGTGCCTGCCGTGCAGACCGTAGGGCTAGTAAGGATGCAGTGGCAATGAATAAAAATAATGCAGCCCCAATCCAGACGCTGGTTTTTCTCAGGGGACGTTGCGCAGACTGTGGAACCATATGGATCATTAAGTTCTTTCTCTATGGTGCTGGGGGTTAGAGAAAATTGGCTGAATTGTACTGTTTAGTTTAATTCTTCAATAAATCAAGTTCATTAACGTCACTTCCCATACCAAACGCGGTTGCACATATCTGAGCAGCTGCTTGCGTGCTAATTCCAGGTGTTCCATACCTTGGGCATGGCCTTGCTGCCAGCGGCTTTGTTGGAGATAGTCCAGCAACCAAAGCTGGGATTCTGGTGCGAGGATTTGTACGATTTGGCGGGCGAGTTCTAGGGCGTTGCGAACGTTGCTAATGGGTTGGCTGACCTGTTGTATTAGCTCTGGAGGAATGGACTGTAGCTGTTGCCAACTTGCGATCGCACTACCCGGACATCCTTGGGCCAGGGAGAGTACTTCAGGGGAGTTCAAAATATCCTGGTGACCCACCTTAGTCAGTACCTGAGCCATGTCAGCTGGACTCAATCGCCGAAATGGAATGGTCTGACAACGTGAAATTAATGTGGGTAGCAGTGCCTGTTGGTCGGGGGCAATTAAGATAACTGTCGCCTGCCCCGGCTCTTCCAGGGTTTTTAATAGACCGTTGGCGGCGGCTTCTGCAATTAGTTCGGCTGCTTCAATCACCACTACGGCTCTAGAGGCTTCTAAGGGTGGGCGACTTAAAAATCGAGCGATGTCTCGAATCTGGTCAAGACGCACCTGGGGACGGCCACGTCGTTTAACCCCAGCTGCCTGGGCTTCTGCAACTGTCAGCAGCTGGTTTTGGTGCAGATATGTGGGCTCCACCCACAGTAAATCGGGATGATTATGAGACTGAATGCGATGCTTAAGATTCTCGATAGAGGTGTGCGGAGTGCCAAGCAGTATAGTGGCAAACGCTGTGGCAGCCAGGCTACGACCAATGCCATTTGGGCCTATAAATAAGTAGCCAGGGGCAATCCGTTGGCGAGTGACGGCCTGAACCAGTAGGTCAACGGCCTGGGACTGCCCAACAATGTCAGCAAAGTGCTGCATCAACTGCTGTTTTTGCCCCATTGAGGCTGAGGACAACTTAGAAGGCATACCACTGCTGTAAATACTTGGAGACGATTGCTTGAATTTGCTCAGCCACTGCTTCTTGGTCGAGGCTAGCATCCACGGTAACGAACTCATCCCCTTCGGCTTGGATGCTGAAACCCTTATGGACCCTACGATGAAACTCAACTCCGGCCTGTTCAATCCGATCGGCTTCGCCACGGTTGGCTATGCGTTTGAGCCCTTGCATGACGTCTAGCTTGAGCCATAGGGTAAGATCGCTGGTCAAACCACCAGTGGCAATGGCGTTAAGGTTGTTGATCAGATGTAGGTCTAGCTGTCTGCCATAGCCTTGGTAGGCAACCGTTGATGCAGTGTAGCGATCGCAAAGTACCAGATGTCCAGTTTCAAGGGCAGGAATCAAAATTCGTTCCACATGCTGTGTACGATCAGCCGCATACAGCAACAGCTCAGTCCGACTAGTTAGACTCTCGGCATTTTTTGACGGCTGTAATAAAACCTGCCTGATTTCTTGGCCAATGCTGGTGCCCCCTGGTTGTCGAGTAACAATCACACCCGTCGGATAGTCAGAGGGACCACTGCTGAGAAGTTTGTGCTCTAACCACTGACGCAGATGCTGAATTTGCGTAGTTTTACCACTACCTTCAATTCCCTCAAAGACGATAAGTTTACCGCTCATCCTTTTCCTCAGCAGCAGAATATCATTACACTAACCCAACAGGGATGCTCTGGGAATTTAACCTACATTTATCCTGAAAAGCTTACTGTTTTCGAGAAGGGTAAAGGTAGATGCAGATTTATATCTAGATCTAGTGACATAGTATATCTGGACAAAAAATTGCAAGTTTGTGACTTATTGTTTAGTCTAAATTTACTGCTCCCTATCTTAAACACCCTTAGATTCTGAAATTGTGCAATAGCTCCAGAATTTTCTATGGCCCGGTATACCAACATTTTTGTAAGCGTTCTACCCGCAAATAACTTGCGTGAATCCCTACCAGATGTACTACAGTCCTGTGGTCTTCATTTGGTCTATCAGGATGGAGACTACATGATGGCTAAAGAACGCCCTGGTCTGGTTTCCTTCAGCAAGCTAGCTACGGTTGAGGTTTTGATCGGTTCCACCGATGAAACCGAGCTAGTCACCCAACATAGTGCTGCAACTGTGAATCTGGTAGTGAAGAATGAAGAGCTGCCGTTACAGGTTAATAACCATTGCCACAAGGTTTTTCAGCAGGTTAACCAGGCTCTCGAAAGCAAAGCTGGTTAACCTGCTTATTAACAAGCCAGTAATCATTAATACAAAGGGGCCTGCAAAACGTCCATAGGCCCCTTTTGAGTTTTGCGCAATGGGACACGGTCAGAAAGTACTTAAACTACCCGTTCAATTCACTTTCCTCTTCTTCGTCAATCATGTTAGGGCTGATCAACGTGATATCGAATTCGTCGGGGGGAACAGTTGATGTGGTATCCCGTTTCAACTGATAGTAAATGGCCCGTGCCTGTGGCCCAAAGACAATCTCGTCTTCATTTTTTAGATCATGGGCCTGTAGCTTACGCCCGTTGATGAGCATGCCATTGGCACTAGGCTTACCTTTCAGGTTTCCATCCACAATCCGATAGTAGTAGGTCTCGTCGTCCCTAGGAAGCTGCACTAGTGTGGCGTGGTGCCGAGAAACAAACTGTGAAGCTAAGCGAATATCACATTTTGCATCGCGACCAACAGAATAGACGGAGCTATCTAGGACAATCTCCCGTCGACCTTGACTATCTTCGACTATAAGAATACTGCTGAGATGAGAACCTGAAGCCATGCTAACCGTGAAATGATAAATCTTCGAGAAAAAATCAGGCCGTCAATAATTTCTTTACTATATTATTCCGCCAGTATTTGGGGCCTTCAGGATTCTCCCATGCTCTTCAGCTTGATTCGATGGGAACACCATGTCTGTAGATGAATTCCGCTGTCTTCATAAGAGGTTGAATTAACCCAACAACAGCAAGACGTTACTGCTCATCCAATATTCATGAAGGCACAGCAGCCAATATAGCATTCCCGGCGGAATACTGGAATATGACAGTCCTTATCCTGTAGTCGTTCAGTATCCCGTTTTAGAAAAATCCTGCCCATAGCCAGAAAAATGCCATTTTGCTGAACCAGCAAAATGGCATCGAACTGATAGTACTTTGACTGATTAAGTAAGCGTCTTAAGCTTAAGGCAAGCGTCTTATAAGCTTAAGTAAGCGTCTTAAGCTTAAGGCAAGCGTCTTAAGCGACGACGGCGGCACTAACACCAGCTCGCGTATTCGTTAGGCGTTCGTAAGTAGCGCGCATTTTCAATCCGACCAGCACTTGGAAGAGGCCGGTACCGTTGTTAGAGCCAGGGTATTCCCGATGCTTTAACAACAGCTCAGTCATTTCACCGTAGCTACGGGTGGAGATATTACTGAGGTGCTCTTCAACATAGATTAGCTCCTCCAGCTTCTCAAACTGGCCATCAATTTCTAGAACTGACACCTCATTGCCCATATAGGTATCAGGACCATAGGTCATACGAATACCAGGATAGGAGCAAGTCAGTTTGCGACCACAGGGCACCCAGTTAATGGTAGAACCTTCATCAAATAGGTAGGCGGGCTCAAAGCCTTCAATGCCTTCCTTCTGAATCATTTGTACCCGTAAAATCTTGCGCTCTTTGTCCTCCTTAATCAGGTTCGTGGGTAGAACCTGTAGAACGACATCGGCGTATTGCTTCTGAACGTCGATATAGGCTTCAAAGTCAGGCTTACGAGCTTGAATAGAGGCTAGAACATCCTCATAGGTGTGGCCCCGCTCAGCCATATCACGCTGGATTTTCCAGGCAATTTTAACTTCGTCGCTAATGTCAAGATAAACGCTGAAATCTAGCAGATCACGAACTCGCCCATCGTAAAGGGGGTGCAGACCTTCAATAACGACAACATGATTTGGATCAATACGTTCAGGCGGATCAATTAAACCAGTTTCGTGGTTGTAAATTGGCTTATCGATAGATTGTCCTGACTTAAGAGCCTTAATTTGCTCGTACATCAGATCGAAATTATTTGCTTTTGGGTTGAGGGCCGTCACCCCAGCTTGCTTGCGTTGCTGACGATCCAGACTATGGTAGTCATCCAAACAGATGACGGTCATAAATTCTTCACCGAACAGATCGCTGAGGCGCTTCAAAAATGTAGACTTTCCACATCCTGAATCACCGGCAACACCGATTAAAACCACGCGGTCGGGCTGACTGGTCATGGAATCCTCTTCTGAAAATAGTTGACAAATTGATCTAAAACCAATCAACGAGTCTATGAACCCTGACTCATTTGGGTATCACTAGTGGGTTGTAAACGTTGCAAAAGTTAAGGTTGATCCTATCAGAATCTGTATTCTTTTGGAAGGCTGAAGTAGGGGCTGTGCTTATGAAATCGCTAAGTTAATTAAAAAGGTTGTTTGCTTGAAATAATTGATGACCTGATAGGGACTCAGTTAGCTCAAAAACAGCAAATCTGTGGTGGTTTTATCTCATTTGCTCAGTCAGCATTTATTGAGAGTGCTGTTAACAGTGACTCCGTACCAGTCAGATAATTGTTCCTGATGATTTTGGGTGTGGGATTTATACCGTTTGTTAGCCTTAGACTTTAAACTGATATAGGCTTAATCATTGCCTGGTTAATAGTTTTCTAGTTTAAAGCGATGCTTTGGCAATGCTGACTACAGGTCAGTCCGCCAACCTCATTTCAATACTCTTTCTAAATCAACATGGCTGTTTCTAAAGCAACTGTTTCTGACACAACCAATAAGGATAGTGTCCTGCGTCGTGAAATTTTAGGAGCTCGTCGTTGGAGCAACTATTGGTGGGCCGTGGTAACGACCATTGGGGGAACGGGATTTTTGCTGGCAGGCATTTCTAGCTACATGGGGATTAACCTTTTGCCTTTTGCAGATCCCACACAGCTTATCTTTATCCCACAAGGGGTGGTGATGTGTTTCTATGGCACAGCGGCTTTGCTGCTATCGCTTTACCTTTGGTTAATCTGTGCTTGGAATGTTGGAGGTGGCTATAACCTCTTTGATAAGAAGATCGAGGAAGTGCAGATTTTTCGCTGGGGTTTTCCGGGTAAGAACCGCAAGATTGACTTCAAATATCCTTTGGCGTCTGTCACGGCGATTCGTGTTGATATTCGAGAAGGATTGAGTCCTAAGCGTGCGCTTTATCTGAAGGTTAAAGGTAAAGGAGATATTCCGTTGACCCGTGTTGGTCAACCGATGTCGCTGGCAGCTTTGGAAAATCAGGGTGCTGAGTTGGCTCGCTTTCTGCAGGTTCCCCTAGAAGGTCTGTAATAAATAGTGCCGAATGTCCAGGAGGCTCCCTATTGAAAAGGGTGTTTTCCTGTGACAAGATATGGTGCCCTTAGTCAACAAAGGAATTAATCATGGTTTTCGGTTTCCGGATGCAATGGGCCATTGGTTTGGTAGTGGCTTTGTTTATGGTGAGCTGTACGGCTGGGGCCACTGACCCATCTGAGTCGAGCACCACTTCGCTAGCTGAACCTTCTGAGTCAACGGAGTTGGCTGTTACTCCTTCTATACCTGAGGGTCTGGCTCGTCTAGAGGGTAAGGCCACTGTTGAGTTGATGGTGAATGGGGAGCGAATTCTGGTTGAGGTTGATGGTACTCAAGCTCCCATTACAGCTGGTAACTTTGTTGACTTAGTTGAACGCGGTGTCTATGACAGCACTGTCTTCCATCGAGTCGTGCGTGAGCCTCAACCGTTTGTGGTGCAGGGGGGAGATCCACAGAGCAAGGATCCTAATGTGCCTGTGCAGCAACTTGGTACGGGGGGGTTTGTTGATCCTGATACCCAGGAAAAACGCCTGATTCCTTTGGAGATAACCCCTGCAGGCTCAGAGCAACCTATCTATGGTCAAACCTTTGAAACGGCGCGTGAAAGTTCTCAGCCTGCTTTGCAGCATACCCACGGTGCAGTGGCTATGGCACGTTCACAATTTCCTGATTCGGCCTCTTCCCAGTTTTACTTTGCACTGGCAGATTTGCCTTTCTTAGACGGTAGCTATGCTGTCTTTGGGTATGTCACTGAAGGTCTGGATACTGTGGATGCTATTCAACAGGGAGATGTGGTTGAATCGGCCACGGTGCTTGAGGGCTTGGACAACTTGGTGACTGAATAGTGTAGGGAACGTCTTGGTAAGTTTGCTTGATGGTTGATGTCGATATTACCGGCATTGGTTTATGGACAGCCTTGGGGAAAACAACCAAGACAACCTGGGCCAACTTACTAGCGGGTAAAAGTGCGATCGCACTACGCCAGCCTTTTCTCTCATTGCCTGTCATGCCCTTGGGGATGGCAGGCAAATTGCCTTCTGACCCAGAAGATATTGCGATTACCGCTGTCAAAGCCGCCATGGCGGATGCCGGTCTCCCATCATCGTCACTGGTGGATTGTGGGGTGGTGGTGGGTTCTAGCCGTAGTTATTTAAACCGTTGGGAGGCCATGGCACGGGGTGATATGGCAATGCATCATTGGCTTGCTGCATTGCCCTGCGGTTTGTCGCATCAGATCGCTCAAGCAGTGGGTAGCCAAGGGCCTGTGCTGGCACCGATGGCGGCCTGCGCCACAGGTTTGTGGGCTCTGTTCCAGGGCTATATGTTGCTCCAGGCCGGGCAATGTGAGCGAGTGGTGGTGGTGGCTGTGGATGCGCCGATTACGCCCTTAACGCTGGCGGGGTTTCGACGGATGGGGGCTATGGCGAAGGATGGCTGCTATCCCTTTGATTGCGATCGCAGTGGATTAGTCCTGGGAGAAGGCGCAGCGGCTGTAGTTTTAGAAATTAGGGGGACAAGCACACGCCCATCTAATTACTACGGCCAGCTATTGGGTTTTGGCCTGAGTAATGACGCGTACCACATTAGTTCTTCCCGTCCAGATGGAACGTTATCTGTGGCCCACCAATGTTTACAGCGTAGTGGTTTACATCCAGATGACATTGACTACATCCATACCCATGGCACGGGTACTCGCCTCAATGATGCCAACGAGGCATACATGATTCAGCAGCTGTTTCCTGAGGCTGCCGTCAGTTCCACCAAAGGAGCCACGGGCCATACCCTGGGTGCCGCTGGGTTGATGGGCGTTGTGTTTAGTGTGTTAAGCCTGCAACAGCAGTGTTTACCCCCCTGTGTTGGTCTCAGTAAGCCTGAGTTTGATCTGAATTTTGTGCGAGTTGCTTCCCCTGACGCTAAAACCGTGAAGCATGTGTTGTGTAGTAGTTTTGGGTTTGGTGGGCAGAATGGCATTGTTGCGATCGCCCGATAAATTCCTATTGGTTCAGGGATGTCTATCATCGCCCCCTGGTTAGCAGATTAGAACGCTAAACTGAGGATATTGATTTGACAAAGACCCACTGGCTTACTAGCTGTATTTTTAGTTCTACGTTCTCTTCTATGAATAAGCCCACCCCCCCCTCGTCCCATAAATCTGCCCTTAGCCGTCGGGCTGCTCGGACTTTGGCCACTGGATGGTTTGTGTTGCAAACTCTGATTGCAGCCCCCATGGTGGCAACTCAGCCAGTCCTTGCCCAGGCAGAAGGGGATGAAGAAACTAAAATTACCTATGGCCAGCTGTTAGAGAAACTGGATCAGGGTGATGTGCAGCGGGTTGAGCTGGATAACCTGCGGGGTGTAGCCAATGTGCGCATTAAAGGCGATGACGATAATGCGCCGCTACATCAGGTGACCCTGTTTGCCAATGATGTTTATAACCAACGTCTGCTACAAAAGCTGCGCAGCAGTGACGTTGAATATGAAGTTCTAGAACGCTCAGATAATAGTGCGCTGACGGGGTTAGCCGTGAATGCCTTGTTAGCCCTGATTGTGGTGTTTGCGCTGTTAATGATCCTGCGGCGGTCTGCTAATTCGGCTAGCGGTGCCATGAATTTTGGCCGCTCCCGTGCCCGGTTTCAAATGGAAGCTAAGACCGGGGTCATGTTTGATGATGTGGCCGGGATTGAGGAAGCGAAGGAAGAGCTACAGGAAGTGGTAATCTTCCTCAAAAATCCTGAGAAGTTTACGGCCATTGGAGCCCGTATTCCAAAAGGTGTGTTGCTGGTGGGCCAGCCTGGTACCGGTAAAACCCTCTTAGCTAAAGCAATTGCTGGTGAGGCCGGTGTGCCGTTCTTTAGTATCTCAGGCTCTGAATTTGTGGAAATGTTTGTGGGGGTGGGGGCTTCCCGTGTCCGTGACCTGTTTAAGAAGGCCAAGGAAAACTCCCCTTGCATCGTCTTTATTGATGAAATCGATGCCGTTGGTCGTCAGCGTGGAGCCGGTATTGGTGGTGGTAATGATGAACGTGAACAAACCCTAAACCAGCTACTGACGGAGATGGATGGTTTTGAAGGTAACAGCGGCATCATTGTGATTGCTGCCACAAATCGTCCCGATGTTCTGGATGCTGCATTGTTGCGTCCCGGTCGATTTGATCGTCAAATTACCGTTGATTTGCCTGGCTATAAAGGGCGTTTGGGCATTTTAGATGTGCATGCGCGGGATAAAAAGATTGCGGATGATGTAAACCTGGATGCGATCGCACGTCGCACCCCTGGTTTTTCCGGTGCTCAGCTGGCTAATTTGCTGAATGAAGCCGCTATTCTGACAGCCCGCCGTCGCAAAGATGCCGTTACCATGGCAGAAATTGATGACGCCATCGACCGACTGACCATTGGACTCACCCTGACACCGCTACTCGATAGTAAAAAGAAGCGGTTGATAGCCTATCACGAAGTCGGGCATGCGTTGGTCAGCACCATGTTGAAGCATTCCGATCCCCTCGCAAAGGTGACAATCATTCCTCGATCTGGCGGTGTGGGTGGTTTTGCCAGCTATCTGCCTAAGGAAGATCGGGTGGATGATGGCTTGATTTCCTATGCGGAATTGATTGACCGCATCACTATGGCCCTCGGAGGGCGTGCGGCTGAAGAGATTGTTTTTGGATCTGATGAGGTGACCCAGGGGGCTGCTAACGATATTCAGCAGGTGACCAATATCGCCCGTCAGATGATTACGCGTTTCGGTATGTCAGAGCTGGGGTCATTTGCCATGGAATCTCCCAGCAGTGCCGTGTTCTTGGGGCGTAGCGACCTGATGCAGCGCTCGGAATACTCAGAGGAAATGGCTGCCAAAATTGACCAACGTGTGCGGGAAATTGCCATGACGGCTTACATTAAAGCGCGCTCAATACTGAAGACCAATCGCTCACTACTAGATCGCTTAGTCGATCGGTTGGTTGAAAAAGAGACGATCGATGGTGAAGAGTTTCGCGGCATTGTGAGTGAATACGTAGACCTGCCGACCCCTAATCAATAAGCGAGGAAATAAAGGCGCTGTAGCCCTATCAGCGCCTCAAATTCACCCTAGAAAGTACCCTTGTAGAATCCAAGGGTACGTTAACTAAACCTAACTGCGGTCTCAAGTCTTGAGCAACAGTGCGGAGGTCTATTCGAGTGGCGCGCCGTCCAGCAATTCAATCCGACCGGAAGAGCGTAGACACTCTAAGCGCCAGCGCTGACCGGCTACTCTACCGGGAAGAAAACCTGAGATGGTGAGATGATTTTCACCGCGGTCAGTTTTAACTTTAACCAGCAAGTCATCTTTACTCTGACTGACGATGAGTGCCTCGATTTCGAACTCACCTTCACGATTCCAAGGCAGTTCATATTGTGAATTGGGCTCTTGAGAACGAAGAACAGCGCGAGTGTTTTCAGCTTCAGACATTGGAGCAGTCATAGTTTAAGTGGGTGGTTGTCGAACAGGGGTACAGCTGTAATGTACCCAGCCACTCGCAATGATGGCATTAGCTAGACGATAGCATCTCGGCTGGTTGATAGATTGTGCTACAGATCATAAAGACTCAAGAGTGCAAATCATGAAGCCCGGTGAGAGTCGGAACTTGTAGAGAACGTCAACCGTCCGCTCGGTGCTTGTATCCGCCCATGGCAATGCATTCAAACCTATCGAATGGCCTGCTGATCGTCATACATTGCTCGTAAAACCATCGCTGGATCTACCCAGCTATTTTCAAACTTTAAGCCCCAGTGTAAGTGAGGGCCGGTGGTGCGTCCTGTCATACCGACACGACCAATGGGCTGGCCAGTGCCAATATTGGCCCCTTCTCGGATACGAATATTGCCATCGGGATCCACCATAACCCGTCTCCCTTCTTCATAGGAGACATAGCCTTGCATATGGCAATAAATGTGCAGCCACTCTCCTGATTCAATGACCACGGAGGTGCCGCAGGCGCTATCGTCTGAGATTTCCACCACATGGCCTTCCCACCAGTTGCGGATATAGCTGCCCAGCGGAGCAGCGATGTCTAACCCATAGTGGAATTGTTCGCCTCCATAGGGGGATTGGCGATAACCAAAGGGAGAGGTGTAGGCCTGAAAATTCTCCACTGGAAATGAAGCAAAACTCCAAGGATTTGAAGCTCTGGCGAGTTCTACTTCGGCAGCTTTGGCGGTTTTGCGTTGGGCCGGCAAGACCAGACCGATAATCATCCATAAAGACAGAACCCCCAAGAGTAAAACCCTGGTGTAAGCAGCGCGTCGGCGTCGGGATTGCATGAGTTTTTTAAAGCGACCCATAAGAGTCTGGGTAAACCCCTTGAGAGGAATGGATTTAACAGAACTCGATTTCATATATCCCGAAAACGCAGAACGATTGGTTTTGAAAGACTGGCCTTTACAATGTTTTCCTAGGTCAATGGGTAAATCAGTTTAGGGCGGAACTGAATTAGCCTAGAGTAGCCTCAATATTACGGAGCTTTAATAAAGTGCGTCTATGACTGAAAGTCATTGGTCGAACGCATTAGTTTGCCCAACTGCTGCTCATAGCATTGCCCGCTAATGTACATCAATTTCTTGAAATTGCATACATTTGTTTTTCTGATTAGTGTCAAGGATGTTTTTAGGTGGTTGTAATAAAACATATGGGTTGGCCTATGGAGTCTTGAGAGTGAATTGGAGAGGGGGATGGGATCGATGGATGAGCAATTACAAACTCCGGTGGATTGGTATCAAAAAGGTGTTTTCTTGGATGAGCAGGGGCAATCCCAAAACGCGATCGCATGCTATACCCGGGCCATTGACCTCCAGGCTGATTATTACGAAGCCTGGGTGCGACGTGGTCTGGCCCTGATGTTGCTGGAAGAGTTTCGGCCTGCGATCGCAAATTTTAATCAGGCGGTGGCGCTAAACATGGATCTGGATTTGGCCTGGTATCTCAAGGCCTACTGCCATGCCCAGATGCAGGCGGATGATTTTGCCCTGTTGGCGTTACAAAAGGCCTTTGCCCTCAATCCTACGCAGTGGATTGCCATGGCGAATAAAGAGCCTGCATTTGATGGGCTGCGGGGCGATCCGCGCTTTCAGGAATTAGTGGTTAGTTAGCGTTGCTGTAGCTGAAGTCTGGCACCAGCTCTTCAGGAAAAATTCACGCGTCACCCTATTTTTTCTGCTATCTATAGTGGGCGCGGTGCGCGGTTTTTATTGGCTCCCTGACGGCTATGCAGGCGACAACTTCGATTCATACGGATTTATTTTTTGTGGGGGGAGGGCACACCCACGCTATTGTGCTACGCAAAATTGGCATGAAAGGTCTACCGGCGGGGGTGCGGCTGACGCTGATTACCAACCTGGTGGATACTCCTTATTCTGGGATGTTGCCTTGCCATATTTCAGGGCTCTATGACTTTGACCAGTCCCATATTGATTTGCGGCCGCTGACTCGGTTTGCCAATTGCCGATTGATTATGGATGAGGTGGTTGATATTGATGTGAATCAACAGCTGATCCACTGTCGCCATCATCCACCGATGCGATATGACGCTCTGTCCATCGATATTGGTAGTACACCGGGGACAGTGTCGGTGCCGGGGGCGAAAGAATATGCAATTCCGGCCAAACCTGTGCCCAACTTGTTACGAGCCTGGCATCACTATTTAGAAGGATTAGATCAGGCGCAGTCGGCCACCATTGGCATTGTCGGTGGTGGTGTCGGTGGAGTGGAGCTAGCCCTCAACATGCAGGTGCGGCTACAGCAGGTTGTGGGTGCAGCGGCAAATATCCATGTGTTTCATCGAGGGGCGCGGCTGGCGACGGGGCGCAATCGGACGACGCAACGCCAGCTAGCTAAGATTTTTCGAGATCGCCACATCCATACCCATTTATCAGAATCGGTTTGTGCATTGGAACCAGCGATAGCGGGGGCTGTCCAGGTGCACTGTGAGTCGGGGTTAAAGGTGAGTTGCGATCGCGTGTTTTGGGTTACCAGTGCCAGTGCCGCACCCTGGCTGGCTCGTACGGGGCTATCAACGGATAAAGATGGGTTTATTTTGGTCCAAGATACGCTGCAAACCTTGTCCCACTCCAATATATTTGCTGTGGGGGATGTGGCTACCATGGCGAACCATCGCCGTCCTAAGGCTGGGGTATTTGCTGTGCGACAAGGCCCCCCCCTATATAACAATCTGCAGCGTTATTTCTCTGGAAAATCCCTCAAGCCCTTTAAGCCTCAGCGTCAGTTTCTCAACATAATTGACTTGGGCATGGGGGGTGCGATCGCATCTCGCGGTCGTTGGTCCGCTGAATCTATATGGTTTCGGCGCTGGAAACATCAGATCGACGGCAAATTTATGGCGCTGTTTGATCAGTTCCCCCCCATGGTCAGCGGTAGCAAGATGACACCGGAGAGTGCAACCATGACGCCCCACTGTGCCGGATGTGGCTCCAAGGTCAGTAGCTCAGTGCTGAGTCGAGCCTTAAACCGCGCCAGGGCAGAATTTCCAGAGATGGAGCACTGGTCGAACCCCGTCAAGGTCGGTTTAGATGCACCGGATGATGCTGCAGTAGTTGCCATGCCCGCTGACAAGCTAGCCGTGCAAACGGTGGATCAGTTTCGAGCCATTGTGGATGATCCCTACACGTTTGCGCAAATCTGTGTGAACCACTGTTTAAGCGATCTCTTTGCCATGGGGGCAACGCCCCAAACGGTTTTAGCGCTGGCTACATTGCCCTACGGAACAGATACTCTCCAAACGGAGACCCTTTATCAGCTGATGGCAGGGACCTACCAGGCATTGGCCCCTGCCCAGACCTGGCTCGTGGGCGGGCACACCAACGAAGGTCCAGAGCTATCTCTAGGTTTTGCCTGTAACGGTTGGGTTGCTGCCGATCAGATTTTGACCAAACAAAACTTGCGACCTGGTTTAGGCTTAATTTTGACTAAGCCCCTGGGGACGGGGGTATTATTTGCGGCAGATATGCAGCGGGCGGCTAAAGGGCGGTGGATCGAAGCTGCTGTGGCCACTATGGTGCAGTCAAATCAGATGGCTGCCAAGTGTTTCCAAAACCATGGTGTAGTGGCCTGTACGGATGTGACCGGATTTGGTTTATTGGGCCATCTCCATGAAATGTTGCAGCCTGAGGTAGCGATAGATTTGAATCTGGATGCTCTGCCTGTATTGCCCGGCGCTCACCCCTGTTTTGAGGCGGGCTATCTTAGCTCTCTCCAAAAACGTAATCAGCAGATTGAACGGCACTTACATAATCCTCACCCCCATCACTCCAATTACCCACTCTTGTTTGACCCTCAAACGTCTGGAGGACTCGTGGCAGCCATTCCCCAGGAGCGTGTCAATGATTGCTTGAGTGCTTTAAAGACTCAGGGATATATTCATAGCCGTCACATTGGCAATGTTGTCCCTACTGTGGAGGGACAAGCGCCTTTTACAATCAGAAGGTGAAATCCTGAGAGGTTTCATTTGTTTTTTCAGTAACCATGTGGTGACCCAACTTCTCCCGATTTCTGACTTTTGGCAGGCCCCCGGTCCGATTTTAGATGTGCGTAGTCCTGGGGAGTATACCCAGGGGCATCTGCCTGAGGCCTTGAGCTTTCCTCTGTTTTCGGATGAAGAACGGACTCAGGTGGGCACTTGCTACAAGCAGCAGGGGCAAGAGACTGCCGTTGAATTGGGGTTGGAGTTAGTGGCTCCTAAAATGGTGAGTTTAGTTAAACAGGCTAAGGCTTTGGCTCCGGAGCGTCAGGTCAGGGTGCACTGCTGGCGTGGTGGGATGCGCAGTGGGTCTGTTGGCTGGCTTTTAGAGACCAGTGGTTTAGAGGTCAAGTTGTTGAAAGGGGGCTATAAGGCTTTTCGCCACTGGGTGAGAACCACGTTAGCCACCCCTCGAACCCTGATTGTGGTGGGCGGTATGACTGGCACAGGCAAAACCGATATTCTCCATGCCCTTAGAAAGTTAGGAGAACAGGTTTTAGACCTAGAAGGTTTAGCCAATCATCGTGGCAGCAGCTATGGAGCCCTGATGTTGCCCCCCCAGCCCAGTACTGAGCAGTTTGAAAATCTGATTGCTGAGCAATGGGCAACCTTTAACCCTCAGCGCCCTGTTTGGGTTGAGGCGGAAAGTCGCCGTGTGGGTACCTGCCGGGTACCAGAGGAACTTGTGGACCAGATGGAAGCGGCTCACACTCTGGAGGTGGTTCGCTCCGAGTCAGAACGGTTGGCAATTTTGGTGGATGTTTATGGTCAAGCAAACCCAGATGAGTTAACAGCCGCTACTGAGCGTCTCCGCAAGCGTTTGGGGGGACTACGCACCCAAGAAGCCATTCAACACATTAAGAGGGGTGAACTGGCAGATGCGGCGGCAATTATCTTGACTTATTATGATCGTACTTACCGCCATGACTTGGTGCGTCGCGGTAAAGAAATTCCCAAAATTGATATTGCTGAGATGTCAGTTTTGCAGGCGGCCCAGCATTTACTGGGCCAGGTGAATCATTGGGGGTGGTATAACAGTTGACTTCTGTGGAGAGGCGAGTGAGCGTATAGTTTCTATGCTCATCGACTGTTGGCTTTCTGTGTCTATGCCTTTAAGTCTCTGATTGACTATGAGCTACTTATACTACTTGTTGCCCACTATGCTCACGTTCTTAATTGCGTTATTTGCCTTTTTTAGGGATACCGCTGCTTCTAAAAGGAGCATCCTGAACTGGGCTTTTGTCATTGTTGCCGGCATACTTTGGCCGATCACGCTGCCGTTTATTTTTTGGAAAAACATAGTGTCACGGTTTAGCGTCAACAGCGATGTTGCTTTTGATTTCAAACGGATCCACATAAGTTAACTTCAGGAGTAGCCCTGCACAATCTAGGTTCATCCATGTAGGACTCTGCTGTTTGCAGATGTTTAATCAGTGTGGGTTTTGGCAGGGGACCTTCTAAATGGTCCCAGGGTAGGGGCTGTTCCGTTGGCCAGTCTGTATAGACATAGAACTCTAGGGGGGGAAGTTGCCCTTTTAGTTCTTTAAAGGCCCGACGGTAGCTGCCCAAGGAATCTCCGTAGTGGCGGGTGAGTTCTAATAGCTGACCAATGCGTCGATCGCCTCTGGAAATAAGAGTTTGAATAACTGACCAGTTGTAGCTTTCTGGTCTGAAATTGATGCCTTGCGATCGCAGCTTCTTCTGTAAAAACTTCAGCCGCTTTTCTGCTTTAGGATTCACGCCATACCACTGAAATGGGGTGTGTGACTTAGGGACAAACGTACTACAGCCTAGGGTGAGCCGCAGTCCCTTAGCCGCCTTCTTTAATTGCAGCATCATGTTGGCCGTATCCTCTAAATCGGTCTCCGTTTCACCAGGGATACCGGCCATACCGTAGAGTTTAACGCTGCTGAGACCGCCCACTTTAGCATTGACGACGGCGCGTTCAATATCGGCGGTTTCAAGCTTTTTATTAATGGTTTCACGAACCCGTTCTGAACCACTTTCCACGGCAATGGTGATGGACTTGGTCCCGTGGTTAACCAGCGTATGGGCCAGTTTCTCATTGACAGTATTGGTGCGCACCGAAGCAATACTCAGCCGGACATCATCGTATTCGGGCCGATTAATATAGTCCAGTAGCTCCTCAAACCCTGGGTGCTGAGTCACCGAGGCCCCCAATAGCCCTAACCGTTTGGTGACTGCCAAGCCACGGTCAATGGCAGGAATTAGCGATTCATCCAGACTGGCCGTACGAAACGGCAGCGTTAGATAGCTGGCCAGGCAAAATCGACACATCTCGGGGCAGCTGCGTACCACCTCCACCATAAAAATATTTTCCCAGGCAGCCTTTTCCGTAACCACCGTCGAGGCTAGCAGCACATTGCCTCGGTATGTTTGTTTTTTGACAACGGCGGGGACACCATCGGCGGGTTCTACTCGACTGATGGGTCCGGTGGGGGCGTCGTATATGGGTTGATAGAGGCTGGGTATGTAGATGCCAGGGACCTGGGCCAGAGTCTGCAACTGTTCCCATCGGCTGGCGTCCCGTACAGTTTGGTAGGTGTCTATAAAAGTGGGAATCAGATCTTCACCATCGCCCAAAAGAACAATATCAAAGAAGTCAGCAAAGGGTTCAGGGTTAGCGGTGAGGACCGGACCGCCGCCAAAAATGAGGGGATGATCGGAGGTGCGATCGCAGCTACGAATAGGAATCTGCTGCTGCTCTAGCAAATTTAAAATATTGATATAGTCCAATTCCCAGGACACCGAAAACCCCATGAGCTCAGGCTTGGCAGGCAGACCACTGGCCAAGTCTGTAAACAGACGGCCCACGGCCAGATCGCTGCGCTGGGCCAACATGGCCCAAATTACCTGATACCCCAAACTCGTAATCCCAACGGAATATTCGTTGGGAAACGCGAAAATAACGGGAACTGCATTGGAGTGGGGGGCAGCGGGCTCAAAAAGTAGATGTTCGGCTGCAAATACGGACGCGGTCAAAATAATTGCCTATAGCGGTGGGTGTCTCTTTCCATCATAGGGATTAACTGACGGCCCATATTATGGTCAGCTATTTAGCTGAACTAAAGACCGTGGCAATCAACTAGGGGTTAGTACGGTTATGGGGCTTTCAACGAGCACATTAGTATAGATGCGTACGTAGATTCATGCTCGCATTGCGCTGACTAACTGAGCTAACTAACTGAGCTGACTAACTGAGCTGACTAAGCTTCCTGGAGATTTGAGTATGCACAATAAGGATTCGCCAATAGTGATCTCCGGTAGTCAACTGCCTGCGGCACAAAGTAGTGCAGATAAGATAGCTAATCACTATCTCAAGGAAGGATTAGCTTACCATCGTCAGGGTCGATACTCGTCTGCATTAGACACATTGCAAATTGCCTTGCATAGCCTGAGTCCAACAGATGATCGCCTCTTAGAAGGCAAAATTTATCATGCCATTGCGCTGATTCAGTATAGTCAACAGCGTTATCTCTGGGCCTTAGACTCTGCTCGCAGAGCCCTTGATATTGCTAAAGCCTCTAACTATGTTTATTTGCAAATGTCAGCTCTAGATCAAATTGGTAATAGCTATCGCCACCTGAATGATCTAGATAAAGCGCTCAATGCTCTGTGGCAAGGTTATGAGCTAGCTAAAGAACTGAATAACGATAAGGTGCTGAGCCGTTGCCTTAACAACTTGGGCTTAGCCTATAAAGCAAAAAGTCAGTATCCTCAGGCCATTGATTGTTATGAACAAAGCTTGCAATTAGCACAATCACATCAAGGTTCCAAAAATGTAGTTCAGATTTTACGCAATATTGGCAATCTCTATCATCGTATCGGTGACTATGGCAAAACTGTTGAATACTACAGCAGACTTTTAGATATAGACAATCCTAGGTTGGATAAATCGGCAGCGATCAAAATTCTGCGTAACTTAGCGACTGCTTGCTACGCGTTAGGCCGTTATCAATTGGCGGTTGGCTATCTGAAACAACGTCTCCAATTAGCCCGAGAATTAAGTGATTTAAGGGCTCAAGAACAAAGTTTAGACAGTTTAAGCATTAACTATGATGCTTTAGGCCAGACGGATGACGTTGTTCGTTACCAAGAACAACGACTTCAGGTGTGTTTAGCACTGCAAAACTTGAATCTGCAACAGCAGGCACTCAACACCTTGAAAACGACCTGTTTAGCTTTAGGAGACTTTGATCGTATTCTTAAATACCAACATTTGTTCAAGTGCTATAGGTCTCAAGTAGAGCAGACCGTATAACATTTAAGTCTTGAGACATGGGAACCACTATCCACTGGATGTGTTGTTTATAGACAAAGCCCGTTGCATACAAGATACAGCGGGCTTTGAATGCTTAGAAAGCTACACGTGGGTTATGCTTGCCAATTAGCCGCAACAACCTCAGCTAGATCAACAACGCGTTGGCTATAGCCCCACTCATTGTCATACCAAGCAACAACCTTAACCATGTCACCATCCATAACCAACGTTAGGCTGGAGTCAACAATCGAAGATTCATCAGTTTTACGATAGTCGATGGAAACAAGAGGCTCTTCTGTATAGCCCAGAATTCCCTTCATAGAGCCACTAGCAGCAGCAGCTTTCATGGCCTCGTTAACTTCTTCCTTGATTGTCTTCTTTTCAACCTGAACAACCAAGTCAACGACGGAAACGTTGGGTGTGGGGACGCGCATTGCAATGCCGTTAAGCTTACCCTTCATATCAGGAATAACTAGAGCCACGGCCTTAGCAGCACCGGTGGATGTCGGCACAATGTTGATGGCAGCTGCACGGGCACGGCGCAAATCACGGTGGCTAGCATCTAAAATGCGCTGATCACCTGTATAGCTATGGGTAGTGGTCATTGTTCCTTTGATGATGCCAAAGGCGTCGTTAATGACCTTAACTACGGGCGCTAAGCAGTTAGTGGTGCAGCTAGCGTTGCTGATGATGGGATTCTTACCGTGAACATACTGGTCAGCATTAACGCCAACCACATATGTATCAATGTTGCCACCTTTCCCAGGAGCTGTAATCAGAACCTGCTTGGCTCCCGCCTCTAAGTGGCGGCGTGCGCCCTCTTCACTAACAAAAACGCCTGTGGATTCAATTACAAGATCAATATCCCAAGCACCCCAAGGCAAATTGTTGGGGTTGCGATCAGAACAGCATTTGATAGTCTTATCGCCGACGGTAATAGTGTCGTCGGTGAAGCTAACATCTGCATCCAAGCGTCCCAACAAGGAGTCATACTTCAGCAAATGACAAGCTGTTTTAGGATCCGAGGTATTGTTGATTGCAACAATGTCAAATCCTGAATTTTCTCTGGTTAACCAACAGCGTAGGAAGTTGCGTCCAATGCGCCCAAAACCGTTGATAGCTACTCTAATCACTGCGCTTACCCTCTGTCGTACAACTGCGTCAAATTAGC
The DNA here is from genome assembly GCF_000316115.1 of Leptolyngbya sp. PCC 7375. Lineage (GTDB taxonomy): Bacteria > Cyanobacteriota > Cyanobacteriia > Phormidesmidales > Phormidesmidaceae > Leptothoe. The sequence continues at coordinate 2,528,771 of NZ_JH993797.1, read as the reverse complement.
GTTTGCGTTAGCAAAATCAATGATATCCCATTGTCGAAACAGCCCGGGCTCGTAGATATCACAGTCAAGCCTGTGCCAAATTCATGTAATAAAGGGATGCCCGAGCCTAACAAATGGATTATCGTTCTATATTGAAATTAAGTATAATTGCTCACGGTATTGGCTTACAAGTCAGTCTCAGGAATCTGCGTGAAGTTCTGACGAAGATCCAGCATATATCGCTTTCCCGGAATCAATGTTGAAGTTTTAAGGATTGGTACCTAGTAAATTGCGCGAAATGGCGAACCCTGGTGGTTGGGTGTGTAGCCATCTTATAGATTCCTGGTATTATACGCCTGAAATATCTGTGTGTGGTGTGTGAGGTAAGTTTTATGCCAATGGCAGTAGATTTTAATGGCAGACCATTACACTTTATTGGTGTTGGTGGCATTGGTATGTCAGCTTTGGCCTATGTATTGGCTGAAAGGCAGTTACCAGTGTCTGGGTCTGACTGCCGTTTAACTCACATTACTCGTCGCTTGCAAGAGAAAGGTGTACACATTTTTTGGAGTCAAGAAGCTGACAATATTGCTCAGGCAACCCAGACGCTAGCGGACAATACGCAGGTATTGCCCCAAGTGGTTTGTTCTACGGCAATTGGTCCTAGTAACCCTGAATATAAGGCTGCTATGGATGCTGGCTGTCCTATGTTCCATCGCTCTGATATTTTGGCTGCCCTGATGAATGAAAGTCAGGGTATTGCGATCGCAGGCACCCATGGCAAAACCACCACTAGCAGCATGGTGGGTTATCTGCTGCTTAAGGCCGGCATCGATCCTTCTATCGTTATCGGAGGTGAGGTAGCGGCATGGCAGGGGAACGCCCATGTGGGGACCAGCGACTATATGGTGGCTGAAGCAGATGAGTCTGATGGCTCTCTAGTGAAACTGTCAGCTGAAATTGGTGTTATCACTAACATTGAACTAGATCATCCGGATCACTACAGCACTCTGGATGAGGTAGTAGGCATTTTCAAACACTTTGCAAATCAGTGCGATGTGGTGATTGGTTGCGCTGATTGTGAGACGGTTATGAACCAGATTCAGCCCAAAGTCACCTACAGTTTGCGGCCCGAGTCAGGGGCTGATTATATTGCCACAGATATTTGTGAAACAGCGCAAGGGACAACGGCGGAGATTTGGGAAAGAGGCCAGCGTCTGGGGGAATTACACCTGGCGATTTTAGGGCGTCATAACTTAAGTAATGCTTTGGCGGCAATTGCTGTGGCTCGCCGATTAGGGGTAGAGTTTGATGCGATCTCCACCATCATGGCTACCTTTGAAGGTGCTAAGCGTCGCTTTGATCACCGTGGGTTTCACAACAACATATTGTTTATTGATGACTATGCCCACCATCCTAGTGAGATTAAGGTAACCCTGGCAGCGGCCAAAGTAAAAAGTACGGAGAGTCTAGAAGGTGTTAACCAACGCCTTCTAGTAGCTGTGTTTCAGCCCCATCGCTATAGCCGCATTACAACGCTACTGCAGGAATTTTCAATGGCATTTGCCGAGGCAGACCAGGTGATTGTCACTGACATTTATAGTGCTGGAGAGAAAAATCCCTCGGGAATTACGGGCGAAGATGTCACCAGTGCCATTGGTGAACACCATACCCAGGTAAGTTACGCAGCTACTCTAGATGACGTGAAAGCAAAGTTGGCGGTGTTGTTGCAGCCGGGCGATCTGGTTATTTTTCTAACGGCAGGTAATCTAAACCAGGTAATTCCAGATGTGATGGACTATCAAGCCGAGCAATCTGAAAAAACCGCCCTGACAAGTGTTTAGGACACAGCCAGCAATCATGTTGTGCCAAGATGAAAATTTCGGCTGGCAACAACTTCTCTAATCCGTATTTTTAGCAATGGCCATTGAAAAGCAACTTACGAGTACCGGCTGTATCGCTAAGGCCCAGTATCCCCTGGCAAGTCTGACCACATTTAAGGTGGGTGGGCCAGCGGAGTGGTTTGCTGCCCCCCGAAGTGTCAGCGAGCTACAGGCCTGTGTTCAGTGGGCAAATGCTGAAGGGTTGCCCATTACTCGTCTGGGGGCTGGCTCCAACTTGCTGATTAGCGATCGCGGTTTACCCGGTTTGGTAATTTGTACCCGCTATCTGCGGCAAACTCAGTTTGACGAGGCAGGTCGAGTCACTGTCGCTGCCGGTATGCCCATGGCCACATTAGCTTGGAAAGTGGCTAAACGCGGCTGGAGGGGGCTGGTGTGGACTGTAGGGATTCCCGGAACCGTTGGTGGAGCGGTTGTCATGAATGCGGGAGCCCATGGCAGTGATACCCAAGAAATTTTAGTGAGTACTCAGGTGTTAAATCCAGATGGCTCTCTAGAAACCCTGGTTCCTGAGCAGCTGCAGTTTCAATATCGAACCTCTGTTCTACAAGCCGATCCGCGGATTGTGACCCAGGCCACGTTTCAACTACAGCCTGGCCATGACCCAAAAGTAGTTCGAGCAGAGACCTCTGCCGATCTAGAGCAGCGCCGATCTACCCAGCCCTATCATTTACCCAGCTGTGGCAGTGTATTTCGCAATCCTCAGCCCAAAAGTGCAGGCTGGCTGATTGAACAATCAGGTCTGAAGGGATTCAAAGTGGGGCAAGCTCAAGTTGCAGAGCGGCATGCCAACTTTATCCTCAACTGTGGTGGTGCAACCGCTAGCGATATTTTCAAGCTGATCCGACATATTCAGGGCATTGTAGATGACAAATGGTCTTTGCAACTAAGGCCTGAAGTGCAGATTCTAGGAGACTTTCAGGCTGTATGAGCTAATGGACAGTTGCCGATACTGTGTGAGTAGCGATTGCAATTCCTGCCAAGGCGACGTATAGTTTGACAGTTCATTTAGTAAAATCACGCCGCCAATTATGAGCAAAGGGCAAGGTTTTGGCTTCGGTCTTGGAAAAATGAAAGAGCTGAGCGAAGCCTTTAAAAAGGCTCAGCAAGTTCAAGAGGGAGCTAAGAAACTCCAGGAAGAACTTGAACTAATGGAAATTGAAGGCCAGTCTGGCGGTGGCTTGGTTAAAGTTATCCTCAGTGGCAATCAGGAGCCCAAACGGGTTTCTATTTCTCCTGAAGCGATGAATGAAGGGGCAGATGTTCTCTCTGACCTAGTATCAGCCGCTATGCGTGACGCTTATCTCAAATCTACAGAGACCATGCGTGAGCGTATGGAAGAGTTGACTGGTGGTTTACAACTTCCAGGCCTCTAAGTCTATAGAAATAGTTTTTGCCCAAAGGCGGCTAGCGTACTGATCGCTAGTCGTTTTTGTATAGCCAATTTCTCTACGTTCATCGAGTTTCTGCCATGACGACCCGACTCTTATTTGTCTGCCTAGGCAATATCTGCCGATCTCCATCAGCAGAAAACATCATGAACCACCTGTTGGAGCAACGAGGTTTGCAATCGAAGGTGGTTTGTGATTCTGCAGGAACATCGAGCTATCACATCGGCAGCTCTCCAGATAGCCGCATGACAGCTGCTGCTAAAAAGCGCGGCATTAAACTAGTCGGTCGGGCAAGACAGTTTACAGCGTCTGACCTGGATCAATTTGATCTGGTGCTAGCCATGGACGACAGTAACTATCGCGATATATTGGCCCTTGACCCGTCTGGGGAATACGCGCACAAAGTAAAGCGGATGTGTGATTTTTGCCAGACACATTCTGACCGCGAGGTGCCAGACCCTTACTATGGCGGCTCAGATGGGTTTGACTATGTGATTAATTTATTGATGGATGCCTGTGATGGCCTGCTGCAAGAGCTAGATATGTAGCGGGGGGTATGGGGTATGAAGCGAACTCACGTATCCCAAATAAATTTCCCAAGCATGTCAAACCGTGAGTCTTATTTTTTGAAGACAAAGTCGTAGCTTTTATAAATGCCTTGCTCGTAATTGACGACAAACCAGGTTTCTGGGTCAAATTCTAGCGGGTACGCCTCACTTTGTTTACGCTGGTGAGCTTTAGACAACGTGCAATATGGACGAGAAATGGTCTCGTGTACGGTTGCCTGGGATGAATCCTGGGCGATGGACAAAAATTGAGTCAGCTGATTGCGAGAAAGACGCTGATCGGCATTAAGTACCGCCTCACACGTTTGAGCCGCCTTGGTGCGATTAATGTGCCATGGTTGCACAGATTGTGACTGTGCGGTCTGCTCAGAAATCGGCATTGAGATGCGGGACCATATATCCTGGGGCATCAGGGCTAATGCAGCTAGAGCAATACTGCCGAAGAGCCAATTAGGTCGCTGAGATGTCCGAGAACGGGGTGAGCGGGGTTTTACGTGATAACCCGTAGGGCGTCTTTGGGGCGCTGGGCGACGGGGTGAAACATATCGGTTGGACTGCGTTAGGTTGGACCGAGTCATAGGACAAACGTTCTAGGGGTTGTGAAATAATACTAGTACATTTGAATTAAAAATGTACTAGTGCAAGGCTAGAAAATCAAAAAGTTTTTATCATTTAGATAGCGAATTATGGCGGGCTCCCAAGAGTATGGATGTAAGCTGCTGGCCTAGGAGGGGATGGTGAATTGGACGCTCGTGTGGTTTTGCCGTGGTCTGCGAATATAAAGACCTGGATGCGTATTTATACCCATCAGCAGGCGGCTGTAGACCGCAAATGCGATCGCATTGTGTACAACAATTAGAACAACAACGGAGAAAATTCTTACAGAGCGATAATACGGACATGGTTTGTCGCTCATGTGAACATTGCACCCCCAAAAATCCGCAAACAAAAATCGTCGGATTCGCCGGATTTACAACAGCTAAGCCTACTCTAGATCTAGCTAGAGTGCTTATATAGCTGCGAGCGCCAGGAAAGTAGCGTATGCTTGATAACTTAACAACTGATGGTTGCAATTAATTGCAAACCTAAGCCGTGGTTAGTTCTCGTTCAATTGCAGTAATTAAAAGGCGATTGCAGATCTTGTTGGTTGTCTGTCTGTTGGTGGGCATTACATTGCGCTGCACTAATGCCGCCCACAAAGTTTACTGGCATGACGAAGTATACACAACAATTCGAGTATTAGGCCACTCAGGCAAAGCGCTTGAAAAGCAAGTGACTCAAGCGCCTGTAATATCGGCATCTGAGCTACAGGAACTGCAGCAATTTCCTCAGCCCAGACGTTGGGGCGATACCTGGTCTGCTCTGGTCAGCCACCCAGAACATCCACCCTTGTTTTATCTGTTAGAACGCTTGTGGGTAGGAGTTTTATCACCTTCCATAACATCGTTTCGGGCATTGGCTATTGTATTTGGTTTAGCCTTATTGCCGTTAACCTACTGGCTGTGTCAGCAACTTTGGCAAGATCACTGGGCTGGCCTAATTGCCACCTGTCTTATGGCGCTGTCACCCGTACAGCTACTCTACGCTCAAGAGGCTCGAGAATATAGCCTGTGGGCTTGTTTGATTTTGGTGGCCAACGGCTTTTTAATCAGAGCAATGCGTTCTTCTGGCCGATACTCCAGCAGTGCTATCGTGGTCCGTTCTTCCTTGGCAACGGTTGTACGCCCGTGGGGGTTTTACGGCCTCAGTGTTGCATTGATGTTATACACGACGCTGTTGAGTATTTTGGTGGTAGTAGCCCACAGCTTGTATGTGTTGATCAGTGGTTCACGACAACATTGGCAACGGTTTGCGATCGCTCTTGGTGGAGCATTTTTAGCCTTTATTCCTTGGCTATTGGTGATCTTGAGTAACAGGGCCAAGTTAGAGTCAGCAACTGAATGGACCTCGTTTCGACAACCGTTAGGCCAGCTAATCAAATTGTGGGGACTGCATCTCAGCTCAACAGTGATTGATCTGGGGTTGCCGCTGGAACATTCGTACACTTACTGGGTGCCCCCTATTGTGTTGGCATTGTTGTTGATGGCTCTATGGCAGTTGCTGTTGGTGACTCCGCCCCCTACAATGGCCTTCTGCATCATGACCCTGATGGTGCCTGCTTTAGGGCTGATTTTGCCTGATTTGATTAATGGTGGGCAGTTATCTATCAGTACCCGATACTTTATGCCATCCTTGCTGATGGTGACGTTAATATTGGCAGGTTGGTTACGGCAGCTGATGTTGTCTGACCGAGGAATATATCGGTTTTGGGGGCAGGGTATTTTAGTCCTGTTGTTGGTTATGGGATTAGTCTCTAACACCCTCAGTGCAGCATCCTTTACCTGGTGGAATAAGAATATTAATTATCACGGTAATGTGATGGGAGAGGTGATTCGGCAAACTACAAAACCCTTGGTAATTGCTGAATTGGGAGCGACGGGGTTAGGCAGCATGATTTCATTGAGTTATGCAGTGACTCCTGAAACTGACTTTGTTTTGTTTAAACCTGGTCAGCTACCTGACATACCAGCAGGATATAGTGACTATTTTGTTCCCTATGCAACCGGGGAATTGTTAGATGCGATCGCATCTAAAACGGGCCGTTCTCCTGTGCTAGCTGGAGGAGACTATCCTTTGTGGCGACTAGAATAGTTTTGTGGCGGGTAACTCTTTAAGCCGGGAAACGAGCAGGTCTTAGAGAGCGTATAAATAAGCACATTGAATTGCGATGGCCCAAAAAATAGCTCTGCAGCAATGCTCAGAGCCGTGTATCGTGTCCGATGCAAAACAAAATCGGGAACGATGAGTCTTACTATACGAGAGCGCAGCCAAAAAGTGGCTGGTTATATCAAAACGGAAACACATCTGGGCATCGAGTCGATAGCGTCGGCGCTTGGCATCAGTAAAAGCAGTGTGCACCGTCATCAGCAGGGGATAGAGCGTCGCAACCAGTATGCAGAATCGGACCTGTGGGAAACCGCGAGTGGGTCAGCTTGGCTAAAACGTCTGGTGCTAGGTGTGCTCTACCACTTTGGCATAAAGCACGGTATCGGAGCCGAGAGCCTATGCGAGTTTTTTAAGTCGGTTCATTTAGAGACCCATGTGGGTGTTTCAGCCAATGCCCTGCGTCAATTGAAACACCGTGTTGAAGACGTCATTGTCACCTACGAAGTCTCTCAATCTGAGCAATGTCAACCTCTCAACAAACTCGGCATCTGCCTCGGGGGAGATGAAACCTTTTTTGGACTGCCGATCCTGGTGCTGGTGGAATTGGCGAGTGGGTTTATCTTTACAGAAGTTGAATGTGAGAATCGTCAGTATGAAACCTGGTGTCACCAGCTAGAGCAGTGGTGGCATCCGTCCGACTGGGAATGCCACTTTATGGTCAGTGATGGGGCTCGTGCGTTAGTGAAACTTGCCATCGCTGGTCTGGGCACCGTCAGTGTGGCCGATTTGTTCCATGGAATGCGAGCCTTAGCTCGTCCTATCGGGAGTGCATTGGGACGTCAACTGGCTCAGGTTGAAAAACAACTCGACACCCTCCAACAGCAAGTGAACCAAACCAAACCCAAGGTCAAACAACAAACTTTGTGTGTCCAGCTAGAGACGCTGACGCAGCAATATCAACAGCTTGAACAAGATCAGTTTACCTATCATCGCGCCTTGGCCGATATTAGCCAATCGGTTCATCCTTTCACCCTGGATACCGCTCAATGGCAACTGTTTGACGACTTAACAACCCAGTTAGCGGCTCCGTTGACGACCCTGACTCACCTAGCAAAGCTCTATGGAGGGGATAAGGCGCAACACGCGATTGACACCTTTGAAGCTCAGATTCCTCAGTTCGCCAACGGGATTCATGCCTGGTGGCAGTGGGTGATGCAGGCCTTAGCCACTGAAACTCAGGAGATTGACACTCAAAATTGGGTTCTCACTGCCTTGTTGCCCTGGGTGTATTGGACTCAACAGACTGATAAAACCCGCAAACCTCATCTCAAAGCACGCTATCAACAGGCCACCAGTGATGCCTATGATCAGCTCATGGCAGATGCCATGACCCTAAAGCTAGACGACACTCAACGGCAATACTGGGTCCATTGGTGCCAGTGGATGTGTGCCAAGTATCAACGCACCTCCTCGGCGGTCGAGGGGCGTAATGGCTATCTATCTCAACGTCATCAGGCCAATCGTGGCTTTTCGGCACAGTCCTTGAAGGTGCTCACCATTATTCACAATTTTGACCTTAAACGTCCCGATGGCACGACCGCTGCTCAAAGACTCTTTGGACACCCATTTCCAGACCTATTTGAATGGATCCTCAGTACTATTAATGAGCTACCCATGCCTAGACGGTCATCTAAAGCACATCAGACAAACCCCTTACACGTAGAGCTTTTCCCGGCTTAAGTTGTTACCCTTTGTGGCGACTTTATTCTCAAACCGTAGCTATGGAAATAAAAGTCTTTTAGACAAGAGAATGTGAGATTTCAAATAAGAGTTGAGTCTTAGCTGCTTCAAAAACAGGAATGGCAATTCTCTAATCACTGACACCACCAGACAGTATTCATATCAATCGATACCTACTGTGTAGATGGTCTAACTCAATAAATGTTCCCCTTAGATCTTCTAGCGTCGATCTTCTAGTGCCTAGATAAAGCTACTCGGTGGTTATACGAACGAAATCCTGACTGATAGTGTCCGGTGCCCGGTGCAGTGCCCGGTGCAGTGTCCGGTGCCCGATGCAGTGTCCGGTGCCCGGTGCCCGGTATCAATGAATTCGGATTGGGGATTACTTATGCCGAGTAGCTTTTAAAGCTCCTTTTTGGAACAAATAAAAAGATAGATGCTGTGTTTAAATAGCTCTTTAAAGGTTGTTTGAATTGGAGCAATAATTCTTGATTTGTATGCCTTGAATTTGATAAAGAGATGGCGAAAATTCTACTAACTTTTGGTGAAAAGCACTGTTTATAGGGATTAAGTAGACTACTTTGAATAGAAGGTAATAGCAAGCTGTTTTATCTTATCCTCAAGATGAACTGTTTTGCTGACAGTTGATGCATCGCAACAATGAGAGATAGAACTATCTTCTAATTGAGCTAACGCTCAATAGTCTGAGTGAGGTATCTGAGGAATCATTCTACGTATCAAAGATTATCTAATATGCTAAATAGCTCTCATCGCTCCCAGGTAGAAACGGTTAGCCATTTAGTTGATGTTTGGGCCGCACGCTATCGCCCTAATTTCTCTGCGTTAGAAGCCAGTGCAAGATCTTTGATTATTGGAGAGATATATCAATCATTGCAAGCACCGGGCTGTAGAAAAGTATCGGAAAAACTAAATGACCAAAGGGTTGTGGAGTCATGCAAACTTGCTGCGGTCAGAGCTAAAGACTTCTATGTCCAGTTTGATGACTTAGACTTGCAGGAGATTACAAGCCTGGCTAGATTGGCGAGCTGTGTTTATCGGCAATTGCTGGAGTTTTATCAAGCCTATCCAGCGGTGCTAATGGTCTCAGAGTGGGAATTAGAGCATTTTCCATTAGATCGTTTGGGCCAACTCTTTAAGGTGCCTAATCTGAGTGAACTGTCGTGTATTTTAGAGCCGCTTCTCAATCGGTTTGGGGCTCAGAGCATTAGCTCAGATGATGGGAAGAGTTTGGGGTTTATGACAACACAGATAAGCTTGACGAATACGTTGCTATTGCAAGATTTAGACCCGGTAGAGCAAGCTTTGATGAGTCCTTACCTTCACTTTTTAGAGGACCACATTGCTGTGCCATGGCGCAGGCTATGTGTTGCCGCAGGAAACCATAGGGCAGGCGGACCCGTGTTTGGGGTAGTTGAGCGCATGTTGCCCATGATTTCTGACATTTCCAGGGCAACGTATACACCATGGAGTCAGGACTTTCCCTATTATTGTGGCCGTAGAGGTCGCCTGGATAATCCCGATGTGAGACATTCTTCGCTGCGGGATTTCAACATGTTTCAGGTCTATCTATGGCTTAGCTTTTTGCAGAGCAATTCAAAAGTCATTGTCGAGGAATTGGTACCTCTGTGTCGGGTGGTGTATGGTCAAATCGGCATTTCTTGGGAAATGACCATGCAAGGAACCAAGCTGCTAATAGATAAGCTGCTGAGTTGTTTAGAGCCCCATGAACTTAGTTTGGTGAGCCCATTTGCATCCAATATGATCAATGCATTTATCGATAGTAGTGCTGTGGATGCTAAGCCTATCAGCGCGCTGCGTTATCCATTGTTTAGGTGATGCTGGTTTCAGTTCTTGGTGCTTAGTTCTCGGTGCTTAGTTTTGAGTGGGGCATGTTCCTATGTCTTAACCCCGATTAAACATGGACAATCCTGTAGGGTCACTCCCTTGTCGGTTCGGCTGAGCGGTTCGGCTGAGCGGTTCGGCTGAGCGGTTCGGCTGAGCTCACCGTCGAAGCCTCACCGTCGAAGCCTCACCGTCGAAGCCTCACCATCGCAGCCATGCCCTTCGATACCGGGCACCGGACACCGGGCACCGGGCACTGGGCACCGGACACGATCAGTCAGGATTTTGCATAAGTGATTAGGAATCAGAAATCAGTGAGGGCCTGATTTCTGACTTCTGACTTCTGGTTTCCTGACCAGCCAAAATTTCCCGGCTTACGTGATACCCATTTAGTGCTGATTTATCCTTTGGCTACAGTCATTGCTTTAACCCGGATGTCACCTGTGAGTACCCGTGGTTGGAAGAGCGTTTTGATTAAAATCCAGAGGGATTGCAGCTCACCCGGTGTATTCCAACGTTTCCACTGGCCGGGACGACAATACAAAAGCTCAACCATTTTGCGAGTTTCGGGCAGGGTGACATTGTGGAACTGCACGTTAACGCAGGGAAATTCTCCATCATTACTCACCCTTGTTAATACTCCGCGTAGAGAAATCAGGTCTTCGCTAATGGAGAGTTGTACTGGGCGAGTTTCCCCAGGTGCCAATTGGGGTAATCCTCGCTGGGTAAGGGTAATCTGAGCCCCAATTTCTGAAATAGCTGTTGTGGTGCCCCACCAGATGCGATCGCCAATTTGTAGACGCACCACCCGACGCAGATCAAACCAGTCGTAAGGGTTAGGGCGAGGAACATCTAGCAACACCAGCAAAGCCGTACCCAGCATCATCAGGTTGTACAAGCTCCAGATCCAGCCGATGCCGAGACCCCGTAAATGGGATGCAGCCTCAGGCGTTACTTCCAACGCCCAGTTGCCGCGTGCCAAACATTCTCCCAAATTTAACCAGATGCTACAGGCCGTCAGCACAAACATGAGCATCAGGGGCCAGGCCAGACTCCAGTTAAACCGAAAGCTTTGACTGGATGTGCCCTTGGGGGTGACCTTAAACCCTGTGCCAAAGGGTGACAGCAGTGCCTGAATGACCGTTGCTGCCAGAGGAAATGCTAGCACTAGCGAATAGACATCCGAAAGAATGGCGGAACGCGAATGGTGGTTAAGCCAGGAAAAAACGGTGATCTGCACAAAGTAGTAGGGCAAGAAGAAATAGATAATTTCTTCGGGGGTGGAACGAATGGGAATTACCCCAAATGCATAAAACAGGGGTGCAATTAAGAAAATAATCCTGGATATGCTGGTAAACCAGTGCAAAATGCCTTCCAGATGCCCCAGGCGTTGGATTAGCTTTAATCCTGGAATTGTCAGTGGATTCGTTTCAATAAAGAAAGATTGCAGTGTACCCCGAGCCCAGCGTAGTCTCTGAATTGCATGGGCTGTAATATTCTCAGCCGCTAAACCGGCACTTAGCTTCTCATCCAGGTAAATAATTTTGTGACCTTTGGAGGCCAGACGAACTGCCGTAAAGTAGTCTTCGCTTAGAGAATCGGTGACAAATCCTCCGGCTGCTTCCAGGGCGTTGCGTCGGGCAACAAAAGATGTACCAGAGCAGACGACACTGCCCACGCCGTCTCGCATCGGTTGGATTTGCCGATAAAATACTTCCTCTTCAGGCGTGAGAATATCTTCTAGACCCAGGTTACGGGCGATGGGATCAGGGTTATAAAAACTCTGGGGAGTTTGTGCCAAAGCTACGGTTGGATCTTGGAAAAAACCAACCGTGCGCAGGAGAAAGTTGCGGGTAGGGACAAAATCGGCATCAAAGGAGGCGATTAAGTCACTGTCGGTGTTTGCGATCGCACTATTCAAATTCCCCGCCTTAGCATGGAGATTATTGGGACGAGTCCGATATTCGCAGCCTAGCTTAGCCGCCAAGGCCTGAATCTCAGGCCGCCGCGTATCATCCAGCAGATAGACTTTTTTCTTCGGGTAATCCATCGCCTGGCAGCCAATGATGGTGCGCCGCAAAATAAACTCCGGCTCATCATAGGTGGGAATAAACACCGCCACCGATGGCAGAAACGTCTGGTCCATTACCGCCTGCTGCACTTGATCCGCCTGGGCATGGCGGTCTCGCACCCGCAGCAGCAGCACCAGTTGGATAATGCTCACTAGCAATCCCAGCATTTCCATGGCAAACAGCACCGTGCTAGCCAGACCATTGAGGGGATCATCAAAATTTAGGGTAGACAGGCTGCGCCACGACACATAGCGGACTACCAGGGTGAGCAAGACAGCCACCACCAGGGTGCGTGACCAGGGTTTGGGTTGGGGGGAAATTCGAGTGATCGCCACTGCAAACAAAAACAGGGCGACCGTTGGAAAAATCAAATAGTGGCCTGCCACCATGGGGGCCTCTAACCACATGGGTGGAGATTGCTGTAACAAATTAAGCTGGGCAAAAATCCGGCTGATTTGCCCCTCGCCTGTAAACCATGCAAAGGCCATGGCGAGAGCGATCGCAACTACGGCTACCATCACTACCGTAGCGTTAGAAATAGAAAGCGGTTGTTGCAGGGCTGGTTTACTGATCCGAACCATGGATTCTTCCACGAGTAATACGCATTAATAGAATTAAGTCTATGTAAGGTTACGAATACGGCACGAATTTGGATGTATGCCACGCTCAACTTACACATATAGGTGTTGCCCTAACTGTTCAATAAGTTGCATACTGGGCTGAAAATTTGCTGAGAGCTTGGTGAATTGTCATCTTTAAACTTTTCAGCTAGCCATCAGCTACTATTTTTATTTTCATCATGCAGCGGGTTTCGAGTCCGTTTACAGTGGTCCTGGAATTCAGAAATCCGGCACAGTAGTTTTCCTGAACTATTGCAAAATCTAGTTGTTATCCAGCAGACATTAACCAGCAAGTGAGAGAACGATGACCATCAACGATTGGCTTAGACTCATGCACCCAATACTGGCGGTAAGTGTGGTATTCCCGCTTATTGGTATGGTGTCCTATTTTGCACTTCAGACTCGGCAGCGTCGTCTAGCGGTGCAGGCAAAAGAAAAATCCAAAATTCCACCCGTAGTCGGTAAAGAGCATGTCAATTTAGGCAAGTGGCTCACGGGTGCTGTTGTGGGTCTAACCTTAGTTGGGGTGGGGCATCCAATCATCAAGAACATCGTTAAGAAAGCGGCGACAGATAGCCCAGTACCCCAGGGCACTGTGATATTTATCGCGATCATGTTTTTGTTCACCATAGGCTCGTTAGTGTGTTTATACCGGGCAAAAGCTTCGCAAAAGTTCTGGCGTGGCCTGTTTGCTGCCCTGACCACTGCAGGTCTATGGATTTTGGGTAGTCAGGATGGCGTGTTTCGTCGCACCTATGAGTGGCAGGTGTCCCATTACTACTACGGCATGATCGCAGCGTCGCTGATGATTATTTCGTTAGCAATTTTGCCAGAGATTTATAAATCTAAGACCTGGCGAAAAGTCCATATTGCCCTGAACTGTATTGCCCTGTTGTTTTTTATTGGGCAAGGAATTACAGGTACCAGGGATTTGTTAGAGATTCCCCTCAGCTGGCAGGAACCCTTTGTGTTTGGGTGTGACTTTGTCAATAAAACCTGTGGATGATGGGGGCCGTAGGGGCGCACTGCTGTGCGCCCCTACCGAGCCATATGTGAAGCTACGGTCCTTTTTTATAAAGTTACGGTTTGCTGTGTGCTGCAATCTGGGGAATATCTCTAGATGGGTCTGTTAAACCCCTTGTGCGCTCAAGTTGATCTAACAGAATGGGACGAGTAAATCGGCGACTGGGATGGTTGGCAGGCTTGCTAGTGCTAGCCGTGGGCACTAATCACCCTGCCCAAGCATTCTCGGATGATTGATTTCTCGTCCCATTCTCCTTATTGCTGAATTGTTGCTTGGCGATCCAGAGGCAACTGTTGTTTTTATTCCTCAAAATTTGATGCATCGTACTTTTGGGCGAATAGAGCGAAAAAGCAACTCTATCCAATACATTTAGTTCATCTGGCTTCTGTTTGTAAGTTATTTTCCTTAACTCTTACCTGTAAGTTGCCTGCCTACAGTTACAGGCATGCTATAAGTGGAGGCAGGCAACTGTTATGGATCGCAATTTTGCCGCGAATTCTTTTCTGGAACGTTAATAATAAAGACCTAACCGGTTTTGTTTGTTCGATTGCTGCGTCAACAAACGCTGATATCATTGTACTTAACGAAAACAATGTTCCGGTGCCAAAAACGCTTCAGTCAATTCAAAAAGAGGTTTCAAGCGATTTCTATCATCCAGATACTTCCTCTGAAGAAAGATTCCACTGTTTTTGCAAAAATCCTGAATTTGATTTGTCCGAAATTCATGCTGGATTTCGGACAAGTGTGCGTCAGTTCAAAATTGGGCAACATAACGCTTTGCTTGCGTTAGTGCATGGTGTTGATATACGGAATTATGATCCTGAAGCTCGTCAGTCATTTGCTCAAGAGTTGGCAGGTGAAATGAGATTTGTCAAAAAACAGCAAAATACAAAAAAATTGATACTGCTCGGTGATTTCAATATGAATCCATTTGATAGAGGTATGAATTTGGCTGCAGGATTGAATGCAATGATGACGAAATCGTGTGTACGACGTGGTTATCGCAAGCATCTAGATAAAAATTATGACCTTTACTACAATCCTATGTGGAGTCTCTTCGGAGACAATACTGATGGGCCTGCTGGAACCGTCTATGATACTAGTAATCAGGGACCCTATGGATGGAGTATGCTTGATCAAATTGTTATTAACCACTCAATCGTAGAACTTTTTTGCGATGTGCAGATTTTGACTGATGCAGGAGCAGAATCACTCATGGATGCCAAAGGTCATCCAGACATCAATAAAGCATCAGATCATTTTCCAATTCTTGTAAATTTTTGCGGTGAGCAAGATGAGTAATTTTTGGCCGAATGGCCTTGAACTTAGTGATACGCAATCACCAAGAGAGATTCTTAAGGTTGCTCAAGACGACTGGTATAAAAGCAGCAATGGAATTATGACTTTGATTTTTCAGGATGAGGAATCTAAAACGGGCAATCAAATAATAATAGTCCATGCGAACCATGTGTTAAGTAATCGGACTGCCACCTTATTTTCAGTAGTGCATCGGCCTGAAATCCCTTATCCTGTAACAATTTTTCCAAGAGAGGATGAATTGCCGAATATCCTGAGAAAATCTTACCAGAAGAAAAGTGTTACAGGAATTTCTGTTGCAAGTGTATTTCAAGACTTGGAAACTACTGTCTCAAATCCTTGGGTTTCAGAGACACCATCCGAGTTTCGAAAAAAACTATCCGATGTTTTTAATCTAGGAATTGTCAAAAGCACAATACTTAACTTGGCATCGATTGCTGCTGAGAATGTGAGTAGTGGTGATGTTGAAGATTGAGAAAAGAATTGGTCAGAAAACTGACATGATTTAAGTGTTGGAATGAGCTAAATCTCCTTTTATTGTGAGGGTAATCATGAACGTACGGTGCATGATTCAGTTATTGATGTAAGCTTCACTACTTGCTACTCTCCTACGCATCCATCCGTACACGTTCCATCTGTGTCAAACATCATTGCCTGTCCACTCAGCGGAACATAAACAGGTGCCTCTGTCGCCTCAATAAACATAGCCGTCCTCGTATCCGGCAGCACCTCACCCCCACTGGTCGCCTCTTCATTCGCATGGGACGCAATCACCGCATTTGGCCTAATCAGCTCATCGATCACATAAGCCGCCTCCGTTGGCCCCGTGGTAAACGTATCCCCAATATTCATCACCACTAGCTCAGCGCCATACTGATTCCCCACTACCGTTTCCTGCTCAGCCGTAACCCCCGTATCCCCCGAAAGATAAACCACCAACCCATTCGAAAACGTGACCACATAACCCGTCGGTGGCCCCACATAGGCAGTCAGCCCAGCCGCATTCAGACTCTCACCCAGATCCCCTTCAATAAAATCACCGCTCAGACCGTTGGAATGCACGGCAGGGACTGTTGTAATCGTCACACCATCCCTTGTGTAAGACGCTCCAAAGCGTACCAGCTTCACCGACTGAGGATCACCGCCTAACCCTGACACCTTATTCGCGAAAAACTTGGCCATTTCGCTACCCACAACAATTTGGGCCTCTTTCCCAACTGCAATTTCAACGCTATTGGAGTTGGGGACGGTACTGACGGTAAATTCAGGTGTGGCACAGCTGCCAGTATTGACCGCCTCAATGCGACGATCGCCAAGATGGTCGCCGTGGACATGGCTAACAAGGACAATATCAATATCACCCAGACGCGGATCCTCGGCTCCAGCCACAGTCCGACCCGCATCATAGAGAATGCGCAGTCCGTTGGGATCTTCAAAAACAATTGCCCGGTCTAACCGACAGAATTCACCATCGTGGCTACCAAGAGGTGTAACTTTCACCTCAGCGGTGCTGGCATGGGCTGAATGCCAGCCAAAAATGGCAGAAAATACAACAAAAGACACTACAACGAGCGCAGCGAACCGATTCCGTAGCGACATTATCCAATTGTTTGAGGGGGCACGCTTCATAGCATAGCAGTCGCGTCAACACTACCATGGAGGATAGTTCTGCTTGTTTTCTTCTATGCCTCAGTGTGAACTTTGCCAACGTGATTGCCCAAAACTAACGGAGCATCACCTTGTACCCCGTCAGCAGACTAAGCGAAAAAAGCAAGACCCAGGAGCAACGACAGATATTTGTGCTCCCTGCCATAAGCAAATTCACACTCTGTTTACCAATAAAGAATTAGCCCAGGAACTCAATACGGTAGACCGATTAAGGTCCCATCCGAAAATGGAGAAATTTTTGGGGTGGATTCAGAAGCAAGATCCTTACAAGAAGGTGCGAACTTATCGTTAGTGGGGGATATAGCCTCAGGGCTTGTGAAGAATGAGTTTATGGCTCTCTCTAGAGCATTCAAGAAATATAGCTATCAAAACTGGCAAATAGGGATGGGGGCTGCTCAGGGTTTTCCTCCCTGAAACCCTCCATTCGGGGGGGCCTAAACTCCCCCACACCCCCCGACAAGGTGATCGTTCGTAGCAAATATGCAGGTTTGGTGTGGGTTACGGTGAGGTCGATTATCAGGGTTCACTAGCATTCAGTGATGACACTAATGAACGGTCACTATAGCCATTAACTCCACCAAATCCGATTCAGTATCTGATGCAAAATGGATAATCTCGTAGGGGCTGTGCCTTGTGCGGTTCGACTGAGGCTTCGACGGTGAGCTCAGCCGAACCGCTCACGCCGAAGGCCAGCCCCGCGATACCGAAGATTATCAACCAGGACTTAATATTATTGATCTTCCGTTAAGCCGCCAATGCTGGATAGTCTACATAACCTTTACGATCGTGGGTATAAAACGTGGCCGGATCCGCTTCATTTAGAGGCGCACCTTGCTTAAAACGCTCGACCAAATCAGGGTTAGCAATAAAGGGAATGCCGTAGGCAATTGCGTCTGCTTCATTATTCTGGAGGGCGGCGGCTCCAGTTTCTGCGCCATAGCCTCCATTCAGAAGGATGGGTCCCTTAAAGGCCTGACGCAGATGGGGGGTGACTCGCTCAACGCCGTCTGCTGCTGCCATAAAGTGACCTGGTAAGGCTTCTATGACATGGAGATAAGCTAGATTAAATTGGTTCAAAGCTGTCGCCACATAGGTAAACGTAGTTAGAGGATCGCTGTCTTTCATGCCGTTAAAGGCGACATAGGGCGATAATCGCACACCGACGCGATCGCAACTCCATGCCTTCACCACTGCCTCTGTAACCTCTAGCAAAAACCGAGCCCGATTTTCCACACTACCGCCATATGTGTCAGTACGCTGATTAGAGCCATCTCGTAAGAATTGATCGATCAGATAACCATTGGCTGCATGAATTTCCACACCGTCAAATCCGGCTGCTTTGGCATTGAGAGTGGCTGTGACATACTGCTCAACGACACCTGGAATCTCTTCTAACGTCAGGGGGCGGGGAGCGACATAGGGCTTTTTGCCAAGGGGCGTATGAATCTCTCCTTGCAGGGCAATGGCCGAAGCAGATACCGGTAACTCACCATTGGGTTGAAAGTCAGGGTGAGACGCCCGCCCGGTATGCCACAGCTGTAGAACAATTTTGCCACCTCGCTGATGGACAGCCTCGGTAATCTTTTGCCAACCGGCGATCTGTTCAGCAGTGTAAATGCCGGGGGATTGTTGCCAGCCAGCCGCCTGCTCAGAAATTTGTGTGGCTTCAGAAATGATCAGGCCGGCACTGGCTCGTTGGTTGTAATACTCCCGCATCAGGTCGTTGGGGATGCGGGATACCCCAGACCGGGCACGGGTTAACGGAGCCATGATAATGCGGTTGGGAATTGCGATCGCGCCCAGTTGCAGAGGTTGAAAAAGCGCAGCTAATGCTGGGTCAGCTGTAGCGGTAACCATAAAAAACTTTCCTTATTCAATAGTTCGAAAGTTTCGAATAATCGAACTATAGCTTGCTCATCGACAAATCGGCAACTGTGATTCGGGTTGATGGCATCTGTCGTTGCAGGGTGTAGCTTCGACGGTGAGCGGTTCGGCTGAGCTCACCGTCGAAGCCTCAGCCGAACCGCACAAGGCAATACCCCTACGAGATTATCCTTGCCGACCGTAACGCCTACTGTGTAAAACTTGGGTCAATGCTAACCCACATCACCAGATCAAATTGCTCGGGCTGAATCGATGCGTCCAGGATCCGCATAGTAATGCCGGACTCTTCCAGGCGACGTAGGCTCAGACGATCACCCAAATTCTTGGTGAATGCTTCCAGCAACTGTTCTGGTGCTTCGCTGTCATTGACCGACATTTCCGGGTCTACCAAAATCAAGCGATGACCGTTTTCAATGGTAAAGCCAGTCTGAGCCTTGATTTTTAATCCTTCCCCCAGGCTCGGCTCAGAGAGATCCAGCTCTAGCTGGAGGCGATTGTCGGGTAAGAAAGTGGCCTTAGGATTGCTAAACTGATAGCGGCTAGCTTCACGGGACTGGGCCGCATTTCCTAAGTTAATTTCGATGTTGTTAAGCCGTTCTGTAAATTCCGGTGACAGCAGATACTCATTGAGATCTTCTGGTGTAATTACCAAATGAAGTGCGCCATTTAACGGTTCATCCAGGACTACCTTGCCGCGTCTGAGTTTATTGAAATCTAGATCAATGGGGTCAGTGTCCAGGTCTGCGATCGCAACCCGAAACCCTTCCACCGGATACATACCCCGCACACCCACCTGTAGCCGGTTGATCTTACCCTTCAGCAAGTTCAAATTCGAGCCATTATCCACCCGTACCTGAATATCTTCCACGCCATTGAGCCGAGCCCGCAGCGCATTTTCGGCCAGGGTATCCAGGCCCAAGCCAATGGGTGAACCGATAAAAATCAGGCTAGAAAGCAGGATTGAAATAAATTCCATGGCCTACAAAAATAATTGCCATCAAAACTGTAGGTGGGCACTGCCCACCGCAGATATATAAATGCACCAGGATATAAATTGACGCCGGGTTATAGGGATCGGGTTAGGGGCAATGTCGGTTGATAGGTGGGCAGTGCCCACTATGGGTTATCCAATGGCATCATCAACCCATTGCTTGATGGTGCTGACCACCTTGTCTAAGGCCAGCTCAACCGATTTGCCATCAGCCCGCTTGACCGCTTCTACCTTACCCTCTTTCAATGAGCGCCCGGTCACTACCCGGAAAGGAATACCGATTAGCTCGGAATCTTTGAATTTCACACCGGCCCGTTCTTTGCGGTCATCTAACAATGTTTCTACACCGGCTGCATTCAGCTCTTTGTAAAGCTTCTCAGCGGCGGCCATCTGGTCAGCATCGTTGATGTTGGGCACGACAACGACGGCCTGGTAGGGGGCGATCGCAACTGGCCAAATAATGCCATTCTTGTCATAGGACTGCTCTACTGCAGCCTGAGCCAGACGAGATACGCCGATGCCGTAGCAACCCATGACCAACGGCTGAGGCTTACCGCCTTCATCGGTATAGGTGGCTCCCATGGCAATTGAATATTTGGTGCCCAGCTGGAAAATGTGACCGATTTCGATGCCCCGTGCGGTTTGAATGGTTTGGCTGGGGTCGTGGACAGCGCGGTCACCGGCATTGGCCTTGCGGATATCTATCACGATCTCGGGCAGGGTGAACTGGTCGCCCCAGTTAGCACCGACTATGTGGTAGCCCTTCTCATTGGCCCCGGTGGCAAAGTTCTTGAGGTCTACAGCCGTTTCATCCACCAACCGCAGAAACTTGGGCGCTACATTGTCTAGCTTTTGAATGTAGTCATCGGAAATATCGGGGGCAATGTAGCCCAGGGGTAACGGCTTAGCCGCCCATTTGGCTTGGGTCTCAGGGTCGGGCACTTCTAAGGACAATAGAGTA
This sequence comes from Leptolyngbya sp. PCC 7375, assembly GCF_000316115.1. Taxonomy (GTDB): domain Bacteria; phylum Cyanobacteriota; class Cyanobacteriia; order Phormidesmidales; family Phormidesmidaceae; genus Leptothoe. Next base: position 2,508,088 of record NZ_JH993797.1, on the reverse strand, counting down.
GACGCATCGTAATCTGCCGCCAGATTAGTCAGGGCGTTTTGCAACTTAGTATCGTTAACGTCCTGGTCACCCCGGATATTGATCAACACCAGTACCGTTTTGCCATTGTCATAGACCGCCTGGTACAGAACATTTTTGACGATCTGGGTGGGCGAGCAGTCTAGAAACTTCGCCATGGTCTCAATGGTGGACGTGTTAGGTGTCTCTAGTTTTTTGTACTCGCTAAATTCTGAAGGAACTGCTTCAGCGGGTACAGACACTGCCTTTTCTACGTTGGCCGCGTATTTGCCATCCTCGGTGTATAGCACCTCATCTTCGCCGGCATCAGCCAGCACCATAAACTCATGGGATCCGGACCCACCAATGGCACCAGAGTCCGCTTCCACAGCACGAAACTTTAAACCGCAGCGGCTCAAAATATTGCTGTAGGCCTGGTACATATCCCCATAGGTGGCCTTGAGGCTATCGGCATCCGCATGGAATGAATAGCCGTCTTTCATAATGAATTCGCGCCCCCGCATCAGGCCAAAACGAGGTCGAATTTCATCGCGAAACTTGGTTTGTATTTGATATAGATGGGTGGGTAGTTGCCGATAAGAGCGCACCATATCCCGCGCCACCATGGTGATGACTTCCTCGTGGGTAGGTCCCAGGGCCACTTCCTGCTGGCGACGATCGGTCAGGGCAAACATAATGCCTTCTGCCTTGGTGTAGGTGTCCCACCGCCCGGACTCTTGCCACAGTTCCGCAGGCTGTAGCTGAGGCAGCAAACATTCCTGGGCTCCAGTCCCATTCATTTCGTCGCGCACAATGGCCGATACCTTATTTAGAACCCGCAGCATCAGCGGCAAATAGGCAAATACACCGCTGGAAATCCGTCGGATATAACCCGCCCGTAGCATTAGCTTGTGGCTGGGAATCTCTGCTTCGGCAGGATCCTCACGCAGCGTGACAAACAGCATCTGGGACAGGCGCATAATTCAGCAGGTTTTCACAACATCAACACAGTCTAGTGTATTAGGGTAAAGGGTTGCTGCATTGGGGCGAAAAATTTTAGAGAAGGGTGAGCACCCTTCTACTTCGGTAGTTGTACGGTAAACGTTGTCTTTTGCTTGGTGCTCTTAAACCCAATGTTTCCACCCAAATTGCTCACCAACTGCTTTACTAAAGCCAGACCCAGACCGCTACCGCCATAGTGCTGCTGGTCCAGTTCAGGTACTCGATAAAACCTCTCAAAAATGTGGGGTTGATGATTGGCTGGGATCTGTACGCCTGTGTTTGCGATCGCAATTTCCACTGCTTTATCCGTTGCCTGGACTGCGATTTTGATGGTCTTTTTAGGAGGCGTATACTTGATCGCGTTGGTCACTAACTCGGTGATGGTACGTTCTAGCTGAGTGATGTCGCATTCCACTAACAACGGTTCAGCAGGAATGTTGGTTTTTAGGGTTAACTCTTCTTGCTCTAATCTGGTTTCGAATGTGCGCAGCAGTGAGGGTAGCCAATCGCTGAGGTTCATCAACATGGGTTCTGATGTTTTCTGATGTTCAGGAAACATCAGGGTGATGAGATTGTCGACAAACTGTTTTTGTCTGCGACATTCTTGGCTAAGTAAGCTCAACACTTTTAGCACAGTGCTGCGCTGGGGCACCTTTCGCCATGAGACGTCTTTGAAGATTCTTTCTAAGGTTTGGGTGGAGAGTTGGATATTCCCTAGGGGAACAAATAGTTCGTGGGAGATGAGCTGTAGAAATTCATCCTTGGCTTGGCGTAATTGATGAATTTCTGTTTGCTGGATGTTGACTGTCTGGGTCAGTTGGGTTTGGTGCAATGCGATCGCAAGACAATCAACAATCTGTTGTAACTCCTTGATTTCAGTCTCATCAAAGGTTTCACCCTTACGGCGGATTGCCCAAACACTACCCAGCAAAGTTGTTTGATGTAACATTGGACAGCCTAGCCAAGGTAAAGACGTTGTGGCACCATTTTCTATGCCTAGTTGTTGAGCGCTCAGCAGCAAGGACTTACCCAGTTTGGAAGGCTTATAAAATTCCCAGACTTTGTCGAGGTTACGGGAATGGTTAAGTGGAATTGACCAACCAGTACCCACGTTACCAACCAAGGTGGCCGTGCGTTGGTTCTCATCCACTAGTTCTATTTGACAACCCTTCAGTTTGAAGTTCTCGGCGATGGCTGTCGGTAACCAGTGAACCAACTCTTCAAAAGTACCCCCTTGGAGAGTAGTGAATAAAATCTTTTGCATCAGGGTTTGATAACTGAGGGCAGTATGGGACCCTGCAAAAGACACGTTGAACCGGTCTGAATCAATCGTTTCAGACTGCAATGGATTGCATTCGAACCCGTTACTTATCAAAAGTCGACCTAGCCTCCTAAATCCAAGTCGCTTTCAGCTAGTAGCCATGTCATACCTACTAGCTACCTGCTATTAAAACATATGTAAAAGTTAGACATCCACAAAAGTCTTAGCTTCTTGGCTAGCTAAGACATCATTTCATAGATTATCTAGTGTGTATTAATGGGGTGCTTTAATCAATAGTTATAAACCTGATATGAGTTAGGTATTGCCCTGATCCATATCTGTATGGAAACGTTTATCGAAAAATCAGTTTACTAGAAAGTAGTACATTAAAAAAATGGTGATGAATACCCCTGTAACTCACTGCGCAATAATGTATCTAAAGACGTTCATCAATATGGCTCTGTGGGCAAAATTAAGGGAGCAATCAACGGGCCTTTCAAGGTTAAAAAACTTAAAACAATAACAATTACTAGCCCTTTAACTAATCATTTAAACCTTTATTCTAACTTGCCAAACATATAGAGAACAAGGCGACCGATTTATAACCTCGCATGAAACTCGCTAAAAGTATTAGACTCCAGTGCATGGCGAACGTCGATTGAGCGACACATTAGTTTAAAAATGTATCGAATTGTTAAGGGCCTCTCTCATTAGTGAGGGATTAGGACTTAATCAGACCTTTCAAATGCTAAAGTAAATAACTAGTAAGACTTCATCAATATAGGCAGATTTAGCAAGATTAAGGGGACTTGGATGCAGCAAACAAGTAATTAAGTCACTTTTAATTCCTCTTTGAGGAGAGTTTTTCTTCGGTACTATGGCGTATGAGTAAGTATTATTTCCTTACTCATAGGTTAGTTATTTGGCTAGTTATTCAGTGTTTATCTAGCTATCTACGAGTACCCCAATCGCTTTTGCCGATTTATCCTCCACGATGCTCCGAATGAGCAAAATTAACGCCCTGTGGCGCTCATTTTGCGGGGCTTTGTATTGAGGTTATATCAGGTGGGTAACTTTAAGGCTGTCATCCTAATTGCTGAGGATGAGGTTCACATCCGCAGTGCTTTACAGCGAAATCTCATTAAGGCTGGATTTGATGTGATTCTGGCCTCAGATGGCGAGGAAACCATGGCTCAATTTAGAGCTAATGTGGTTGACCTTGTTGTCTTGGATGTCCTGATGCCTAAGTTAGATGGTTTGCAGGTGTGTCAGCTGATTCGGCAAGAATCGGATGTGCCGATCATTATGGCCACTGTCTTAGGGAGTCCAGCCGATCGAGTGACTGGCTTAGATCTGGGGGCTAATGACTACATTGTTAAGCCATTTTCGAGTCGAGAGCTGATTGCGCGCATTCGATCGATACTGAGGCGAGTATCTCCAGATGTTCGTGGTAAATTAGCGGATCGAAGTGTTGATACGACTGTGGTTTCTGTCGGTGATCTTGTTCTCTATCCCCAAACTCGAAAAGTCTATGGGCAAAATGCATATATCCGGCTGACTGAAATAGAGTTTTATATTCTATATTTTTTGGTTCAAACTCCAGGTCAAATCTTGACGCGAGAGAATATTTTGCAACAGGTATGGGGATATACTGCGGATGCTGATTTGAATACTAAGGCCCTAGATGTTCACATTTCGCGCCTGAGAACAAAGCTAGGTAATAGCACGGTGCGGATTATGACTATTCAAGGACATGGTTATATGTTGCTTGCCCGGTAGGGGCGATTGATTCCTGGTGTAGGTTGCATACAACGCGCCCCTACATCGCGATAGCTCCCACGGTGGCCTGGGTTGCCTTGATGTAATCCTGGGGAGTTAGCCATAACATGGCCCCACGCATACCTGCGGATACGGCAATGTGGTCGTGGGCCTCAATCCATTCGTCTACGTAGGTGGGATAGTGCCTTTTGCAGGCAAGGGCGGTAACGCCGCCTCGGATGTAGCCGGTTAGAGGTTGCACTTCTTTGAGGGGAACCGGCAGTACTTTTCGGTCTTTGGTGAGTTTAGCTAAGGCTTTGAGGTTGAGTTGGGCATTGGCAGCCAGCACAGCCAAGCAAATACCGTTGCGATCGCCACGAATAACTAGAGTTTTAAACACCTGCCCATGGGGGAGGCCTAGTTTGTCGGCTGTAGCGCCGGCCACTAAATTATTGGGATCTACCGGGTAGGTCAGGATCCCATAGTCAATGTCCAAAGCGTCTAGAAGACGAGCCGCATTGGTTTTCATCTTTGGTGTGCGATCAATGGTGCCAAATCATTGTTGCTGGGATATCTCCACATGTCCAATGGCAAATTGATTGCGGCCGTTGGATTTTGCTTGATAAAGCCCCTGATCGGCGGCGGCAATGATTGCTTCGTAAGTGCCTTGGTCGGTTGATGTCACACTGCCAATACCTAGACTGACCGTCAGCCATGGGCTAACGTCTGAAAGACGATGTTCAATGTGCAGGGCATGGACAGCCGCTCGAATCGTCTCTGCCACGTGTTGTGCCCCTTTCCCGACTGTATTGGGTAACACTACCGCAAATTCCTCTCCACCATAGCGAGCGACAAAGTCAGGTTCACGCTTGACAGCCGTTTTGAGTGCTTGAGCCACCTCTTGGAGACAGGCATCTCCCGCCTGGTGACCATAGGTGTCGTTGTAGAGTTTGAAATAATCGATATCGCAAAGAATCAGCGTTAGGGGTGTGTGGTTACCAGCTTTCCATGCCTTGTCGAGAAATTCATCAAAAGCCCGACGATTGGCGATTTGCGTGAGGCCATCGACCCGTGCCAGGGCTGTCAGTGCCTGGTTCTGCTGTTGCAGTGCCTGGGCATTTTCCTTATGGGCTGTAATGTCCGTGGCTGTTCCTAGCAACTGTTGTGGCGTGCCGTCTGAATTCCATTGAAAAATAGTTTCTCGGCATAACATCCACAACCAATCGCCTTGTTTATGGCGAAAGCGATATTCATTCTCCACAATCTCACCCCGGGTTGACTTTGCCAGACGCTTGCGGGTTTGGTGAATGGCTTGGATAGTTTCAGCATGGGCCAGTCTTTCTAAAAACTGGGCTCCAAATTTTTGAATTTCTTCAGGAGAATACCCCAGAATATTCTTCATGTAACCGTTAATGTAGTAGTTTTCACCACTGGCAAAATCATTTACATACAGAATATTAGTACTGGCATTCAGGATGCCTTGAATAAAGTGCTGACTCTCATGCCAGGCTTGTTCAGCCTGCTGCCGCTCAATCATTTCGAGCTTGAGTTGACGTTTTTGTTTGCTTAAAAGTTTTTGTTTTTTTTGTTCGCTGGCATGGCTAATGGCTAGAGCAATGAGACCAGCGGCTGCAATCATAAAATCCTTATGTGCTGCCTGCCAGACCCTGGGAGATTCTTGCTGATTACAGCAGAGAACGCCAATTATTTGGGTTTGATGGTAAATGGGAATTTCAATTAAGGCGGTAATGGTCTGCTCTTGACCCGATAAATAGGGGGGAAACAGTAATAGGGGAGCGTCTTTGTCTTCTGTTGACGATGGTTGCCCTAACTGCGTGCCTAACTGATTAGTAGTGGCGTCACCTGTGTTGAGGACCAGCCAATCTTGCTGGGTTAAGCAATGAAAATAGTCGATATGGTTGTCTACATGCAGCTGGCTTAGCGAGTTATGGGAAGCATGGGGACCGTAATCAGCCACTAATTGAAATAGGTTGCGGTCCTCGGTGTATAACCAAACCTGGCAGTTGGTTGTACCTAGATTTTTAACGATGGCGTATGTAACAGCGGCGGTAGCGGCCTCTACATCACCGCTGTAGATTGCTGCACTTTGGCTTAGCTCTAAAAGTGCTTGAGATAAGGCATGGTGAGGTGAATGACTGTCTAAGAAAACAGGCGTGACCAATGGCTGATTAGATTGCTCAGGCGCAAGCGACATCCCAACTGATGAAGAATGGATCAAGCTGATATGAAACTCCGATTGGGTTATATTCAACCGGAGTTGTACATATCAGACTTACTTCAATAAGGGTGCCTCAAATGGGCGGTGTTTTAACTATAGTTAGACACTACTCTTCATGGCAGCTCAGTCTCAATCCGCTAGTTCAGCTCTTCTTAAACCAGATTCTCCAGGTTAGTCAAAAATATTGCCAAAGAACTCAATTGTGTCTTTGAGGGCAGTGACAAAGCTATCGATTTCATCGTAGGTATTGTAAAAATACAGGCTGGCCCGAGCAGTGGAGTCGTTGCCTAGAAAGCGGTGTAGTGGCTGGGTGCAGTGATGCCCAGAGCGAATGGCAATTCCAGTTTGGTCTAGGAATGTGGATAAATCTTGGGCGTGGAGATTCTCAACGGTAAATGTTGCGATCGCAGCCCGTCCACTGCCATCAGCTTTGGGCTTAGGGCCATAGAGTTTGATCTTAGGCACATCGGCCAAACGTTCGTAGAGGTACCGTGTCAGCTCATGCTCATATTGGGCAATGCGATCCATGCCAATGCCTGTGAGATAGTCGACCGCTGCCCCTAGCATGATCACCTCAGCAATGGCTGGCGTACCTGCTTCAAATTTGTGGGGTAGTTCAGCATAGGTGGAATGATCCAGGTAAACATCCTGAATCATTTCACCACCACCCAGGAAGGGGGGCATCGCCTTGAGAATATCTAGCTTGCCGTAGAGGAAACCGGCACCCGTGGGACCACACATTTTGTGACCTGAGGCGACTAGCCAGTCACAGTCAAGGGATTGCACATCTACTGGCATGTGGGGCACGCTTTGGCAGGCGTCGATCAGTACCTTGGCACCTTGGCCATGGGCGAGCTTGATGACGTCTTCAACTGGGTTAATACAGCCAAGGGTGTTAGAGATGTGGTTAATGGCCACTAGGCGGGTGCGATCGCAAAGCAGCTCTTTGAAATGTTCAAAATCAAACTCTTGAGTATCCGTCAGCTGTACATGCTTGAGCACAGCGCCCGTCCGTTCAGCCACCAGCTGCCAGGGCACCAGATTGCTATGATGCTCCATCACCGACAGAATCACCTCATCGCCTGCCTTGAGATTACTCAAGCCCCAGGCATAGGCCACCAGGTTAATGGCTTCACTGGCATTGCGGGTAAAAACAATCTCATTGCGACTGGATGCATTTATAAAAGCTGCTACCTTGTCACGGGTGCCCTCATAGGCTGCCGTTGCGCGAGCGCTGAGGGTGTGTACACCACGATGAACATTGGCATTGTCCTGGTGGTAATAATCTACCAGAGCATTAAGAACAACCTTAGGCTTCTGTGACGTGGCCGCATTATCAAAGTAGACGAGCGGCTTGCCATTCACCGTCTGGTCCAAAATCGGAAAATCCGACCGGACTTCATCGGCGAGAGGTTTAGCCATAGTTAGAGTCATTGCCTACACTGTCCATTGCTGAATGTACTGATTCATGCGCTCTCGCAAGGGAGCCACAGTAATCGGCTCAATAATTTCCATTGCAAAGGCGTAAACTAATAGCCGCTGGGCCTGATCACGATTGATGCCCCGACTTTGTAGATAAAACATCTCATCCGGTGCCAGCTGGCTCACAGTTGCACCGTGGGCACACTTGACATTATCAGCGACAATGTCAAGCTCTGGCTTAGTGTCTACCCGAGCCTTGGATGACAGTAGCAGATTACGGTTCAGCTGTGATGCATTGGTGAGCTGAGCCTGATGGGGCACATACACCCTGCCATTGAATACACCATGGGACCGATCGTCCATAATGTTTTTCTGTAGCTGATTGGCAGTGCCGTGGGGGTGGTTAAGGGCAATCAGACTGTGGGTATCAGCCAGTTGTCTGCCTCGAACAGCCGTTAACCCAGTGAGCTTAGTTTCAGTTTGGGGCCCTGTTTGATAAACCTCCAGGTTATGGCGAGAAATGCCTGCCCCAAAAATGAATGCCGTATTACGATAACGACTATCTCGCGCTTGAGAAACTGCTGTTTTACCAATGTGGACTGCCTCCGATGACTCCTGCTGTAACCGCAGATGAGTCACTTCAGCATTATCATGAACCCACACTTCACTGACGCTGTTGGTAAAGCTGGCACCACTGCCATGAAACTCCTCTACCAGCGTGACTGCACTACCTGCTTCCGCAACTACGAGACACCGTGGCTGTACAAACAACCCATGACCAATGGTCAGATAAACAATCTGAATCGGCTGCTCAATGGCTGTGTTTTTCTTGATGTGGAGTACGGCAGCGTCGGTAAAGCCAGCTGTATTCAAAGCCGTAAAGACTTCATTGCTTCCCTGTATCTGAGCCAACGCATCAGGTGTAGCCTCTGCCTGACTTAGAACGCTAGTGCCGTCACTGATGTTAGAGAGACTATCTGCAAAGATGCCATTAACAAACACTAGGCGAGCTGTATCCCCCAGGCTGATGTTGGCCAACTGCTGTTTAGCCTCAGCAATCACCGCATCTTTTAAAGCCCCTGGGGCCTGAAAAGACATTTCCAACATGGATGACAGATCGGTAAATCGCCAATCTTCATCGCGATTTGATGGAAATGTGCGTTCCTGTACGAGCGCACGAGCGGCGGCTCGCAAGGCATCTAACCCTAAGGGAGACTGCTTAGCGGAGAGGGCCGCCTGCTCAAGGAGTTCCCCTAGATAGCGATCGCGCTGGGTTACGGTAGCTACTTTACTCATGAAGCCACCACCTGCTCTTCCAAGAGCCATTCATAGCCTTTAGCTTCAAGGGCTAGAGCCAGTTCTCTGCTGCCGGTTTTGATGATTTGCCCACCGCACATCACATGGACATAGTCCGGCACAATGTAGTTAAGCAACCGTTGGTAGTGAGTAATCACCAAGTTAGCACTGTCCGGTGTGGCCAGCTTATTAACGCCTTCTGCCACAGTCTTTAAAGCATCAATGTCCAAACCAGAATCGGTTTCATCTAGAATGGCTAATGTAGGTTCTAGCAGTGCCATTTGCAGAATCTCATTCCGCTTTTTCTCACCACCAGAAAAGCCCTCATTAACGCTACGGTCTAGAAAACTCACATCCATCTTGACGATTTCAGTTTTCTCTTCGATTAAATCATCAAAGTCGAATACATCAATCTCGTCTTCCCCACGGGCTTTACGGTGAGCATTGTAGGCCACCCGCAAGAACTCACGGTTGCTGACACCCGGAATCTCCAGGGGATATTGGAAGGCTAGAAAAATACCTGCTGTGGCCCGTTCATGGGGCTCTAGCTCGGAGAGATCTTTTCCATAGAATTCAATGGTGCCACCAGTAACTTCATAGTCGGGGTGACCGGCTAGTACCTTAGAAAACGTACTCTTACCGGAACCGTTGAGACCCATAATGGCATGGACCTCACCAGCTTTCACTTCAAGGTTTACACCTGTCAGGATTTCAGTTCCATCTATGCTGGCTCGTAGATCTTTGACAGAGAGAATTGTTTTTGCGTCTGAGTTAATCATTGAAAGTGCGTCTGACGGTGTAGATTCAGGCTTTAGCCAACAGAATTTTCCAACTTAAGGGCCAGTAGCTTATCAGCTTCAGCTGCAAACTCCATGGGTAGTTTGTTAAACACATCGCGGCAGAAGCCACTGATGATCATAGAAACCGCATCTTCAGGAGAAATGCCGCGCTGGGCAAAGTAGAACAGCTGGTCCTCACCAATTTTCGAAGTAGAGGCTTCATGCTCTACCTGACCAGTGTTGTTCTGGACTTGAATGTAAGGATAGGTATTGGCGTTAGAGGTATCGCCAAGCAGCATGGAATCACACTGAGAATAGTTACGGGCGTTCTCAGCTTTGGGGCCTACCTTTACAAGACCGCGATAGCTATTTTTAGAATTTCCCGCAGAGATTCCTTTGGAAATGATCGTGCTGCGAGTATTTTTACCCACATGGATCATCTTCGTGCCCGTATCGGCTTGCTGCATATTGTTAGTCAGCGCTACCGAATAAAATTCACCGACAGAATTATCACCCACCAGTACACAGCTGGGGTACTTCCAGGTGATTGCTGAACCGGTTTCTACCTGAGTCCAGGAGATTTTAGAATTCTTACCCGAGCACAGGCCTCGCTTGGTGACAAAGTTGTAAATACCACCTTTGCCATCTTTATCACCAGCAAACCAGTTCTGCACTGTGGAGTAGTCAATCTTGGCATCATCCAAGGTAACTAGCTCAACCACAGCCGCATGTAGCTGATTGCTGTCATACATGGGGGCGGTACAACCCTCTAAGTAGGTGACGGAACTGCCCTTGTCCGCAATCACCAGTGTGCGCTCAAACTGACCTGAATCTCCATTATTGATACGGAAATAGGTGGACAAATCCATCGGACACTGAGTGTTTTCAGGGATGTAAACAAAGGATCCATCACTGAAAACGGCCGAGTTTAGAGCTGTGAAGTAGTTATCGGCTGACGGTACAACGCTGCCTAAATACTTCTTAACTAAATCTGGGTACTCCTGTACAGCTTCAGATATAGAGCAGAAAATAATGCCGTGCTCTGCCAGTTCTTCTTTAAATGTGGTTGCGATCGAAACGCTGTCAAAGACAGCATCAACTGCCACATTGGTTAAGCGCTTCTGCTCTGACAGAGGCAGGCCGAGCTTTTCAAAGGTAGCCAGAATTTCTGGATCTACCTCATCCAAACTTTTCAGCTTTTCACTTTGCTTGGGAGCTGAATAGTAGATGATGTCCTGATAGTCGATGGGCTTGTAATTGACGTTAGGCCAAGTAGGCTCTGTCATTTTTAGCCATTGCCGGTAGGCCTTGAGTCGAAACTCAAGCATGAAGTCCGGCTCGTTCTTTTTCTCTGAAATTAAACGAATAATGTCTTCACTCAATCCACGAGGGATGACATCGGATTCTACGTCAGTGACAAATCCGTACTTGTAAGGTTGGCTAACAACGGATTGAACGCTACTAGTGCTCATGGTTTAACCGAGAAGGTTGGGAGGGGCGATTGAACGAAATGTGGAAGTTTATCGGGATCGGAATGGCAGGACTAAAGTGGAATGACCAGGGTGACAGAAATCGGCCTTAGACCACAATAGCTGTCTAATATTTATTCGTCTCTGTACGAATACGATCGAAGGAAATGTCCTGATCCTTACCAGCGAAGTCATTGTCTTCCGTTAAGAACAGCATGCAATGGCATTCTCTGCGTTCCTGCATGGGAACACAAGGACAATTCCAATAGGTGCTCTTGACTTCGGCTTCCTTATCTTCATAGTGGCGACAGGGACACAGGGGAGAGCCAAAATCGTCTTTATGCTTTGCCAAACCCTCAAGCACTACGGAAGTCACACCAAGGTCAGCACAAAAATAAGTGCCAGTGCGTTTGGCATAGCTTTGGGCAAAATTCCGCATCAGCTCAAGGTTTTTTTCTGTGGCCTGGGTCGGCTTACTTATGCTCATGGGTGAATGGGGATGCTGAGACAACCAGATGATTCTATAATTAAACAACACATAGGTTGCTTAACTCTTTTTAAAGAGTAATAGAGTTAGCAGACTTTAGCAACACATAGGTTGCTAAAGTGGGATCAGATCAGGTTTACTGTTTACAGTCTGTAATATTGCGATCGAAACTTCAGGCCATGAAGTCAGTGCAGCCATCCACAAAGGACGATATACTCCAGTTTTTAATGAAAGCGGGTCAGGCGACAGCGCAGACTCTAGCTGAAAATTTAAGTGTGAGCCCCCAAGCCATTCGTCGTCACCTTAAAGATTTGCAAGCCGAGGAGCTAGTTGAGCACCAGGCAATGCAGTCAGGTATGGGACGTCCCAACTATATCTATCAACTCAGTTCCAAAGGGCGTGATCAGTTTCCATCTCAGTACGATCAGTTTGCAGTTTCCCTGCTCGATACACTGACCGACACCGTCGGTTCTGAGCAGGTGGGCGTGATCTTGAAGCAGCAGTGGCAGCGCAAGGCTCAGCATTACTTTGAAATCATCGGCACTGGCTCATTACCTGAACGAGTAGAGCAACTGGTAGAACTTCGCCAGGCGGAAGGCTATATGGCGGAGCTACATCAGGGCGACGACGAAAACACCTATATCGTCGCCGAATATAACTGTGCTATTTCCCAGGTGGCAGCGTCCTATCCATCGGTTTGTGGTTATGAGTTAGCCATGTTTGCCGTAGCCCTACCCGATTGCCAGGTTGAGCGTACACATTGGCTAGTACGGGGTGAGAACCTCTGCGCCTATAAGATTCAAAAGAAATAGGGTTTATTTATATTTAGGGACGTTCCATGGAACGTCCCTAAATTATTGGTGCGCAAGATAATTAACTACCTTGAATTTATGTTCGATCAAACCCTTCAGTTTTTAACGCCCGAAGAATCTGCTGAGGTAGACAAAGCTCTGCTAACGACACCAGAGAAGTTTCTCACTCGATTAACGCTTTCGACAGCAAAGCTGTTGGCGTTTATAGCGAAGGATATGGATACTTCTGTAGACGAGCTAACCACAGCCCAGATCATCACCTGGTTTGAAGCAGATTCTAAGCGTAAGCAAGAGCAAGGTATAAATGCCTCGGTTCTGAAGTGGGAGGCCACAAACTTAGAGGATGTAAATCTAGAAAACTAGCGCCATATGCAGTGGGAGTCCACAAACTTAGAGGATGTAAATCTAGAAAACTAGCGCCATATGCAGTGGGAGGCCACAAACTTAGAGGATGTGAATTCAGAAAGATAGCACTATCTGATTTTTCAGGATAGCCATAACGTCACAGCTTTACGAGTTTCTATTACCGTCCGGCCTATTTATAGTAACGGTAAAGTATTTCTCTCAAAGGAAACTGTACTTAGTTAAGGACGGTCTGGGGTAATAAGACAGATGATTTGAAGCGTCTGCTGTAGGTGGATGTTTTAGGGATCAACGGCATTCTTGCTATGGATGCTGTTGATTAAGAAAACCCGTCAGTATAGCGATTTGTGTTATGCGAGGAATCTCCATGGGCCTTGGTTGTTCATGGAGGCCAGGTTCCTATGGCATGCGTTTCAGTCTGACTGCTGTGTGAAGGATTATGGAATTTGAGTGAATATGATGATGCTATTTGATCGGGGCAATCGTTCAGCAGATAACCTTTATCTGGATGCTCGTAAGCGATGGACCAGAGTTGTGAGTCTCAGCATTCATGACAGTGAAGACATGCTGCATTCAGTGGAAAGATTGCTACAAAAAGCTAGACGACAAAATTCTCGTCACGTTCCATCACTGGTGTTGCTGAGTGATGTGTTGATGGCGCTTGGGTCTACGCAGAATGCCATGGAGGTTGTTGACTCGCTCATTGCCCTTGAGCCAGGTAACGATACTCACGTTCAAAAAAAGGCCTTGCTTGAGCGGCTACAGGTAACTGCCAATTATGACAACCGTGAGGCTATATGGGAGTTTATTGAAGCTCGATGGACCGAAACTAGTGATTGGTAAGGGGGGCTAAGCTACCTACTCGTGGATGTTACCGTTGGGCATAATCGTGCCCGTTAACCTGGCGGCTGTCAGTTTGACCATGATTTTATCGCCATAGCCGATAATGGCTCCACTGAGGTCAGCCCCACTGAGGTCAGCCCCACTGAGGTCAGCCCCAATCAGGTTGGCCTCTCGGAGGTTGGCGTGACTGAGGTTGGCTTGTAGCAAGTTTGCGCGGAAAAGTTTTGCTTTGTGTAAATTTGCCTGGTTAAGGTTGACCTTATGTAAAAACGTATCGCTAAGGTCAGCCCCTTCTAAATTCGACTTGCTGAGATTTCTACCTGAGAAGTCTTTTTCCTTAAGATTGGCCCCCTTAAAGTCAGCCCCTTCCAAATCGGTATCGGGTTTCCTGCGGGCCGGTGAATTTTGAGGCGGCGAATAGGTGGGTTGAGGGGCTCGGTAGATGTAATCTGCGTAGCTATTGTCGTTGGTAGGTCGATAGGACGAACTGTAGGACGAACTGTAAGGCGAACTGTAAGGCGAACTGCGCCCATTATTAGATGCGCTGCTGCGGTCATTGCTGCTACTTCTAGTGGCAGAGCCATTGGTGGCAGAGCCATTGGTCGCAGCACCATTAGCGGAGTCATTGCTTTTAGCCGAGCCGTTGGTAGAACCACCAGCTGTGCTATACCCATTGGATGAGGCTGGATTGGTAGTAGACTGCTTGGGCGCTGTAGAGCCGTTAGAGTTAGAGCCATTAGACCCATTGGTGGGTCGATAGCTACTGGCTGACCTATAACTATTTGTGGCTCGGTTGCTAGTTTGGGCAGACGAGCCACCGTTTCTTGCGCTAGCGCCATTGCTCCTATAGTTGGCATACCCGGCTGCTGCGGTGTCGTTTGTTGACCCATTGCCGTTGCTAGAACTGTAGGGATGGGTATACCGGGTTTGGCTATAGGAACGGTAGCGGTGGCTGCCGTAACGTTCAGGGTTGTATTTATTATTGTTGGATTTAGAGGTTGCGTTACGCAGATGCTGTTTGAGGTGGCTACGAGCTTCATTAAGACGTTTGAGTTTGTCTTGGGCTTTATCGCGTAGCCGTGTGTTATCGGCTGGAATCCGATCAGGATGCCAGATAAATACCAGGTCTTTGTAAGCCTGGTTTACGTCTGAGAGCGAAGCACCGGGCTCTAACTCCAGTACGGTATAGGCTTTCGCGATATCGTCCATAGGTAGAGTTATAACAGCGGTGATGAAACGGCGAGTCGATTAAAACAAGAAATTTGTTCGTTCAGAAGGCGCTGCCGTACAATCGCCAGTCTAAATATGCTGGAAAATGATGAACCTATGAATCGGTTCACTAATGCATGGGGAGTCTTTAAAGGTATTAACTCAATTTCAAAACGGTATTTAAAAATGCAACTTTTATATTAAAAGTCTAATGTACGCCGATTATGCCTGGCGTTTTAATGACTGGCCTTAGAACCTCCAATTCCTTTAAGGCTCCGTTGCAATTCCTTATTAAAAAAGACTATTTAGTAACAAACTACTGTTCAGCTAGGCTCAGTTCGTAAATATTCCATAATGCTCCCAGGGGAGAGTATTTCACATTCTCGACTTTGTTACGAATAGCTGCCATGGAGTACTGATTGATCAGGTAGATAAACGGCAGCTGCTCTTGAACAATACGCTGAGCTTCCACATAGATTTCGCGGCGTTTGGCTTCATCCAGTTCCTGGGCTCCTTTGATATAGAGCTGACCGATTCTTGCTTCCCAGTCGGCCACTTCACGGCCTTCAATGGGGTCTTGACCTGGCAGTGGTTTTTGGTTAAATGCATGCAGTCCACCGTCTGGGTTCCATACGTTGGAGCCACCATTGGGTTCGAGGCCACCGACAAAGCTAATTAGATGGCATTCCCAATCAAGACTATCCCCCAGCTTTTCCACCAAGGAGCCCCAGCTGACGGGGTTAAAGTCCACGGTTATGCCAATTTTGCTCAGGTCCTGTTTAATTTGAGCGCCGATGGCTTCGCGCACCTTATTGCCAGCATTGGTAATCAGGGTAAACCGCACCTGGTTACCGTCGGCATCCTGTAGTTGACCGTTGGCATCATATTGAAACCCAGCGGATAGCAGCAGGTCTTTAGCTTTTTCCAAGTTATAGTCATAGGCCCGAATGCCATCTTCTTCAGGGCTAGCAGAATAAGGGCTTAGGGGAAAAATAGATGAATTTTGCAGAACACCCAGTCCCTGATAGATGTTGTTTAACATCGTCGGTCGATCAATAGCGTAGGCCACAGCCTGTCGAAATTCCAGGGCATTAAACCAACGGGACTTGATGGGATCGACTAATGGCTTACCATCGCGGGACCCTTTATTCAGGTTGAACGATATAAATAGGCTGCTGGGGGCCGGACCACCGTTATAGATGGTGAAATCGCCCCGCTCTTCTTCGCGCTTGAGCAATGAGAAGTTATCGGGTTTGACGCCGGTTAAATCTAAACCACCGGAGCGAAATTGTACGAATTCACTATCCTGGGACTCTACTACCTGCCATACGACTTCCTGCAAATAGGGTTGAGACTGACCCTGGTCATCTGTGCGCCAATAGTAGGGGTTGCGCTCAAAGACGACGCGTTCACCTGGGGTAAAGGCCTTGAGCATGTAAGGTCCATTACAGACAATTTCATTGGGCGCTGTGCTGTTGCCCCAGGTGGATAAAAATAGCGGGTTGCCCTCGGAATCTGTTTGGGTGATGGAGGCTGCCAGGGCGTGCTTCGGTAGAATATTGACCCCAGTGTTTCGTAAGAAAGGGGCAAAAGGTTCAGGTACTTCAAACTTAACCTGGCGCTCGTTCAGCTTGGTCACCTTGGGCAATTGACCGTCTTCTCCAATGCGGAGGATATCGCGAATTTGTGTGGGAATGGTGTCATTTAGGAAAACGTCATTGTAGGTAAAAATGACATCGTCAACGGTGAGGGGTTCACCGTCGGACCATTTGAGGTTTTCCCGTAGGGTATAGGTCAGGGCAAGACCATTGTCGGAAAATTCCCATGACTCAGCGAGTTCTGGTTCAATTTCGCCAGTTTCGTAGTTTTCGGCGATCAGTCCTTTGTAGGTCATTCCAAAAATATTGGGGCGTTCGCTGTTAAGGGCGTAGTTAAAGGTTTTGGGATCGCTGAGGATGCTATAAACCAACCGTGATGATTCAATGTCTCTAGCTTTAAAGTTATCTATGGAGCAGCTTGCGATCGCAACTACCATCACCAAGCTCATCAGCAAGTAGAGCCACTTGCGCAACATACGAAAGGACATAGGACTATCCAGAACCAAGTCCTAGCTATTCTAGCGATACATGCCCACCGATACATGCCATTGTCGGCTAGTCGCTGTGGGCATGGTCCACCTTGCTAACTTTTGGGATATCGGATTAGCCAGGGGGATGGTATTGGTTGAGGGACTTCGTCGCTAATGCGCTGACGAATCGTTTGGATATCCCGACCGGTGAGGCGAGCTAAATTTTGGGACTCCCGCTCAAAGCGAGCCATGAGGTTACGTAGATAGGCCCGCCCACGGTCTTGGGCATCGTTAACAATCTTGCGGTAGTCTTCACCGGTCCATGCTTCCAACTCACGACGAGCCTCGACATTGGGGTACTCCTCCCGTAGGCGAGCTGGGCAATCAAGGCTGCCGGTAAAGGCATGGCGAGTGACATAGCGCCCCTGGAAAAACTGCCGATTAGATGTCGTTTGAAACATCAGATCTTCCGGAAACTTATCGCGGTTGTAACGCACGTGGAGCCGGGAAATAAATATAGAAGGTGCTGCTGGTCTTGGCGGAGTGCCAATATTGGGAGACGGACGTCGCTGGTTAGCGCCTTGGCTGAGCCAGGTGACACCAGCTGCCTCTAGTTCAGACAGACTCAATACTGGAGCCGAGCATGGATCGCAGCTGCGCATATCCCAGGCATATTCAAGAAACGCCACATTTTTGTTTTCCTGCTCATAGCGCCGCTGAAACATCTCTGGATAAACATTGCCAAAGTCGTTCTGCACAAATAAAGGCAGGTCAACATCAGTGGGAATATTCACCGTGCGATAGTTCGTCAGTTCGATACGTCCTTCTGGAGAAAGAAGATAGACCAGCAGATCCTGATCGCCATCGGCGTTTAGCATGCCCAGCCGTATCGGCAGCATAAATTTTGGTGAATCATAGCTGATTTGTAGCGGTCTCAAAGATTGATATCCACTGCTATCAAGCTCTTGCAAATTGACCTTAGCCACAAAGAACTTCATGCCCTGACGAATGTAAGGGGCCAATACCTGGCTAGCGCCGTCGGGCAGCTGATATTGATTTTGTCTGAGCCAGGTTTCTAGTCCATCCGATTCACGGGCGCTGAGAATTAAAATGTCATATTCCCCAACGGAAAATTGTTCCTCAATGGTGACACCTAAAGCTGCTGACGATCGGGGTGATGGGGCCGCCGAGGGGGGGGCACCATCGGCAAATCGCAGTGATTCTTCGGTTTCCAAACGGTACATAATTTCGCAAGGATCACTGTCGAAATATTCCACCAGACGCGGTGCACTGAAGGCATCAAGGCGGTCGAGCACTACTTTTTCGGCCACGTCCACCTGGTCTTCAGTAATGATGGTGGGCACAGGCACCACCAGGGCAAAGTCGTTGACCTCACCCTGATAGTCGTTGCCCATGGTCAGTACGGTGTGATTGCCGTCGCGGGCAATGGCAACCTGAGAGGCTTTGTTATATAGTTCAGCATCTGCCTTAGCAACATAGAAGCCACAGAATGCGTGGGCAGGTTGGGGATGGATGATGAGTGTGGCAAAGGCAATCATTGCCATCATGGCTATGCGCAACAAACTAGTCATACAGGGTTCCTTCACTAAAAACGGAAAATAGAGAGATAATGCAGTCCCTAATGCGAAGCCGAAACTCTCTCCCCTCCTGGGCTACGGTGTATACATAAGTCAGAGAGCTAGCTCTAGATTTCGAGCCCACTCTGCGAGAAGAGCAAAGCTCTACAGCCCCCAACCCCTTACTCCCTGAGGGAGAAGGGGGGCCTGGCCTCAAAGTCCTTCGCCCCCAGGGAGAAGGATTTAGGATGTAGACGCCAAAGCGGCTTCTCGCAGAGTGGGCCAATTCAAGGCCAAGCCTACCTTTTGGGACATTATCTTCTAGATGTGTATACCCTGTAGCCCGAGAGGGGATGTTGTGTGTTGGTAGATGTTTCTGAACTAATTAGAAGAGTTCTGTTGAGGCATTTTTTGTCTATCTCGTAGACGATAACTCTACTCTCCTAAACTGTTTCCACTCAAATCGAGGAGACTCCCAAAGTTTGTCAAGCATAATTGTTAACGGAGCTAACGCAAACAATGCCCAGAAAACTGCTGTAGAGAGATAAAAGTGATTACGTAAAACAAACGTCAGCACAGCAATTGCTAATGCCCAAAGTAGTCGTGCTGGTCGGGCATTAGGAATTGACCTTGGGTCAGTCACCATAAACAGCGCAAACAACAATAACGAGCCACTCATCATTCGGTGTGCCCACACATCCCAGGTCCAACCAAGATAGAGATTACGCACAGCTTCTAAAAGAGCGTAACTGGCTAAAAACATGCCGGTGGTGTCCCAACGTCCTACGCGCTTGAGTACCATGCCCCCAGCACCCATAAAAATTAGACCGTACCAAATTTCATCGCCCCATTGTCCTGGTGATACCCAAGCGTCATTGGTGAGCGTCAGGGCTGCGATAATGCCGAGATTGGCAGGATTGAAAAAATGTTTGTCGTTGACCTTAAAAAAGAATTTGCTGGCAATGGCAATGCTAGCTGCAAGAGCCATAGTGGCTATGTGGTCTGTGCGCAGTAGTAGGCTGAGGCCCAATGCGGTAATCAATGGACTATGCCAGTTGAATTCAGCTGGAGATATTGTTTGCAGCTGGTTTGATGATGAATTGTGAGACATTAGCCAAGAACATAACCCCTGGCTCCCCAACGCTGTGATGATTGCTGTAGCGACGATGGCTGGCTGTAGTGACCAATCGCGCATGGCAACACCTAAAACTAGAAATAAGGCTAAACACAAGATCTGATAATCCCGTGCATCTTTGAAAATGCTCAGTTGAGCTGGAATGATGGGGATAACCATAGGCCGATTTCCATACAGGCAACTATGGCCGCTAGTATGGCTGATGCTGAGCCCGGATGTCCTCTGAGTTACAAAAAACGAAACGAATTGGAGCGCTAATGGCTCACTATGTCTTAGATTCAGAAAAGCTACTGTATAGCTGGCTTATTTTTGGCTTAATTCTTGATCTCTGTCACTTTGGACTAAGGTGTCTGCATGAAAATAATGTGGT
Organism: Leptolyngbya sp. PCC 7375; assembly: GCF_000316115.1. Lineage (GTDB taxonomy): Bacteria > Cyanobacteriota > Cyanobacteriia > Phormidesmidales > Phormidesmidaceae > Leptothoe. Next base: position 2,488,001 of record NZ_JH993797.1, on the reverse strand, counting down.
TGGTTGTGACAAGGAATAGTCTGATCGGAGTGATCAAAAGACTTGTTTCAATCCCCGTGAGGGGAAGTGGTTGGTTGTGACTCAACGATGGCTCATTATGGATAGAAAAGTGTTTGGTTTCAATCCCCGTGAGGGGAAGTGGTTGGTTGTGACTAGATTCCTTCTTTTTAGGTGTCGCGTACTTCTCTGTTTCAATCCCCGTGAGGGGAAGTGGTTGGTTGTGACGATTATGAGTCGTCAAGGCACAGAAACAATCTCTAGGTTTCAATCCCCGTGAGGGGAAGTGGTTGGTTGTGACGCCCACCACTGAGGGATCAGTAACGGGAAGCAACGTTTCAATCCCCGTGAGGGGAAGTGGTTGGTTGTGACATAGAATAGTCGGGTTGCGTCCACCTGAGAATTTGTTTCAATCCCCGTGAGGGGAAGTGGTTGGTTGTGACTGAAACATTTTGCGCCACTGGCACGATTGAAGACCCGTTTCAATCCCCGTGAGGGGAAGTGGTTGGTTGTGACAAATTGTGGAGAAAATGAAATCCGATGTTTCAAAGTTTCAATCCCCGTGAGGGGAAGTGGTTGGTTGTGACCTAGACTCAAGCCTACGAATCTGGGCTTCTAATCTGTTTCAATCCCCGTGAGGGGAAGTGGTTGGTTGTGACTTCTGGATGCTCTGGTGCAGGCCAAGGTACTGGTAGTTTCAATCCCCGTGAGGGGAAGTGGTTGGTTGTGACAGCCGCTCAATTGGATTTGCTCCAGGGGTGTAAGTGTTTCAATCCCCGTGAGGGGAAGTGGTTGGTTGTGACTTGGATCTATTGCTGCGTTGCCAAGACTACGGAGTGTTTCAATCCCCGTGAGGGGAAGTGGTTGGTTGTGACAGACAGGAGCGACTTGCTAGTTGTGGGTGGGTTTCGTTTCAATCCCCGTGAGGGGAAGTGGTTGGTTGTGACCTCTCTTTGCTCGTCGGACAAGTCAGCCCAATCCGTTTCAATCCCCGTGAGGGGAAGTGGTTGGTTGTGACAGTAGTCCGAGTTGGTTTCCCTCCGACAAGAGCTTGCTTACCGTTTCAATCCCCGTGAGGGGAAGTGGTTGGTTGTGACTTCACTAATTAGTTTAACTCAATTAATTATCAACTGTTTCAATCCCCGTGAGGGGAAGTGGTTGGTTGTGACTTTCTTTCATCGCAACAGGATCAAGCCCAGAAATTGTTTCAATCCCCGTGAGGGGAAGTGGTTGGTTGTGACCTGAAGTTTTGGAGATTTTGCGGGGGTGTGATTATGTTTCAATCCCCGTGAGGGGAAGTGGTTGGTTGTGACTCTCAAGTTTGCCCGCCCTGGGTATAACTTGCCTGGTTTCAATCCCCGTGAGGGGAAGTGGTTGGTTGTGACAGGCGAGAAACGGCGCTTATTGGGACATGGAGACGTTTCAATCCCCGTGAGGGGAAGTGGTTGGTTGTGACTGCAGCCAATTGAAACGTTGACTGCATTTAGTTTTCAAGGTGCATTTGCGCGAAGCTACCCTATTATAGTCAACCGTCGAGTAAAAATACATTTTTTCAGGTTGCCTTAATCCTTCAAAGTATTGCTTTTACTAATGTTCCAGCATTTGCGCGGACCCCATAGACGTTCAAAATGTTGCTAAGTGGCTCTGGCAAAGGCTTTCATTGCTCTAAGAGCTGCCTGCCATAGAAAACAGCTATGCAGTCGCGCTGATTACGGCTGGAAACATCTGTAACGCTTCTTATTATCATCTAACAGCTCGTATACGGTAAGACAGCATTACTTTCATCAATTGGGAGGCTGTAATTTCTCCATTAGCTCCGTACTGGCTTAGTAAATACTGTAATGGCCGATTGGGCTCAGTGCAGGCCAATACAATACCCGCTGTCATCGACTTTGTACCGCCAGTATAGTCAGCAATAATCTCTGGAGAGGTTAAACCCGTTTGCTGATTAGCCGTATCATACAGACCATCTACTAACTCACGGATATGATTTGGATCGTTAATACATCTGGGATCTAAAACCATTAGTCGAATATGTAACGATGTTCCGATTTGAGTGATCGGCGGAAATGGGTGATTGGTTTGATCGTAAATCTCACAACCAAACTGATCATCAATGCATTCCTGTTTAAGTACCTGCAAAAACTCTCTGGTCGAGTCCAGGGCATCTGGTGTGCAAATCAGCCAGCAGTAACGTAGTTTGCCTCGACCTTGTTTCCAATGGTGGCGAATAGCAAGTTCAGCTGGAGTTTTTTTACCAGGTCTGCCCAGGCTGGGAATAGCAATGAGTCCAATAAAGGTATCGGTTAGTTCCAGTATATTTTTAATCTGAATTTCTTCATGGCCCAATAGTTCACGGATACGTCGGGCCAGATTGGTAAAGTAAATGCTGAATAAAATTAGCAGGCTAATAAAACCCACTACTAGCAGCTGAAATAGGATTTTGTTAATACCGAAAGAATTTTGTAGCCAGTCACCCAGTGTTTCTAGCAGCAGATTTGAGATACCGCCGCTGATGATACCCAGGCCAAAAATACCAATGAGTAAAAATGCCAAAAAGTTTTTAGTAGGGTCAGCAATAGCTTCGAGAACTGGATTACGCTGCATATTATCCTGATGTCCTATAAAATCAACCCGACTGATAACCAATGCACTCGATCAATTGAACGAGCTTCGATACGCTCAAATCTATGCCCTTGCTCAAATTTATAGTTTCTTAGTACTTTGGTAAGGTTGTTCTTAACTGGCTCTGTCCTAGATATACAAATAAGAATAACTTCATCTGGCTGACAGTGTAATATTGGTAAAAGATTGGGAACTGGTTGTTCACCAATTAAGCAGATCATCTTTGTGTCGCTCATTTCTACCTTTAATGAGTAAATGGCTGTTGTGTAATTGGTAGTCTTAGTTTTTAAGGTGCTTGAATAACTGTTTGCCCCATACCTAGTCGAGTCTTGATGCCAGTGCCTGAAAACTGTGCGTAGTGGGTCAGCAGGTTTGCTACTTGAGCTAATAACGAATCGCCTCGCTGCAAAACACTCAATGTGATCGTGCCGGTAAAGCCGCTCACCATACCCTTATGGATAGGAAATGCCTGGGTTTGAATACGATGACGAGACAATACAACAGTTTCTCCTAGGTAACCGATTAAATCATCCTTACCCAAATACACTGGGGCAAATTCATTCCAACGCTCTAGCCAGCTACGTAACATCAATGTAGGCACGGGCAATGGCAAATAGGTGCGTTGTTGAGAAAATGCTGTTGGTGCTGGAAATGAAAGAGTAATCTGACGCTCAGGTTCCGGCTCATCGGCTACATAGCGATGATATAGAGCCTCGTAGCTAGTAGTGTCGTCAACTCGATCAATAACTTTTAAGCGTGCTCCCAGTAACTCTAAAGTGTCTGATAGTTCTAGAGATGCAATTGCCTTAGACACATTTTTCTGTAACCCACTTAGTGAGAGCTGATAAAACTCATCTGGCTGCAACGTGACAAACCCATCGGCATACTGCGTACGCCCCTGAAGCCCAGAGAATGTAGTGTTAGGCATAGCCGCCCCTCCCACCTCCAGGCCTGCAAGACTATGCAAATGCTTAGACATCTCTAACCGATAAGACTTAGGCAGTGTAGTTGGAGCATCGACCTTGAGGGTCCATGTGGAGCGAATTAGCATGATTAGCGCACCTCAAACTTGACCCAACCTGGAACAAAGTGAATTTCACCCCGGCCATCCATTACCGTACGTCTGGACTTTGGTGCCTCAAAACCTGGAGCCTTGATGCCACAGGTATCTCGAACTTGTGAGGCGGTTTCATCTGGTAGCAACATGTTTATTGTGGTGCCCATCATGCCGCTGGCCCAGCCCATGCGTAGGCTATGGGGACATGTCTCTGGCTCGTAAATCTCGCGAATGTAACTAAAGTCCAGAGCACCATCTCGCTCGTTGGGATTGTCTTTTACTGCATTCCAGTAGTCGTGTTCAAAATCCCATTGATCTTGAGCAAAGTCACGACAAATATTGAGAATGTCGTCCAAGGTCTCAAAGGGCAGCTTCATTCCTTGCTCATGGTGAAACCAGCTCAGCATCTCATGGTCCAAACTGAGGGTAAATTCAGCATTTACGTTGAGCAGCATTTCAGCATAGATAGACGCTCGTCGCTTTGCCCGATAGTCCCCAAAACGACTAGAGACTACTACCTCGGAGACAATGGGCAAATTTCTAAAGAAAGCTCGTTTACCCTCAGGCTGAATTCGCTGCTCTTGAAGAGGGCCAGTATCACTTACCTGTAAAGCTCTCAGAATATCGGTGTTTGGACCAGAACGGCTTTTTACTGGACGATCTTGATATTGCAGACCATAGGCACTAAAGAACTGATCCATAAACTGGCGGTCGTCAAAAAACTTGGCCTTGCGCTTGAGTTCGCCCATGGACTGCTGCAACCGTTGCTCAATCTGGCTTACCCGTTGAGCCTGGGGCACTTGATATTTACCAGCATTCTTGAGCAGATGATAGGCAATAGCCGTTCTAATAGCCCCTTTGATTGATGATCCAGGAATGAAATGAAAACCAAACCCATTACGAATCATGGGACGCAAGTCAGTTACCTGACTGGCCCAGTTAAGACTGCGTAGGTGCTTAGGAAATAAAGGTTCGTCATCAGTGTCAGTTGCCTGCCACCACTGTTTGCCTAAGGCATCTTCTAATAGGGAAGTAATCTTCTCTCGATTTTCGATGCGGCGAATATATTCATCGAGAAATCCCCTGGCCTTGAGCGTACGTGCCAGTGCATCCGGCTTGGCTAGATAGACAAACTTACTGGTTTGGATATATTCAAAGGGACTCAGGCGCGAGACAGCAGAGCCAATGTGCAGTAGACGACTGGTAAGTCGAATTTGTTTGGTTTCGCAAACGTTGGGTTTGGTAAGGGCGTTGGTGACGACCATGGAAAGCAAGGAAGAGAGAGGGAGCAGGGGAGAGGGGGAGCAGGGGAGAAATCACGGGCTAGGCTGGTACTTTGATAGGTAGGCTTAGGGCGATGCCGCTGCGATAAATGGAGTGTGGGTGAGGAACACCATTTTTCATGAAAGCAGGTGGTGTAACATCGGCTAGCTGGCCTTTGGGTTTACCTGTAAATACTGACCCTTCTGCAAACATATGCACTTTTTTACGGCGCAGCTGCCGTCCTGATGCCTGTGACGCAATCCAACCGCCTCGTTCTATCAGGCTGTATCGAGCAGCTTCCTCCAGAAGTGCTTGAGGGATTTCTTTTGTCCAATAAAGACTGATCAGACTATGGCAATCAGCTTTGAAGTCAATTACTGATTGCCACTCGTCAGAAAGTTCTTCCCAAGAAAGTACTTCAAATCGTCCTGCTCCACTGGAGCGCTCACCGCCGAGACCGTCTTCGCCTAAAAGCATAAGGGCGGCACGTAAATCACTCTCTAAGTTCTCATTAGTTTCAGGAAACTCAATCAGAAAATAAAGTCCGGCAAGATTATGGACATTATCTTTCTGGTCGTTGTTGCTGACTGGGTCCCAGGCAAACTGTGTTAAACCTGTGTGGTAAAAGTTGGTAGCACGGGTGGTGCGATCAATGGATACCTTAGGGAGTTTGTACTCTTTGAATGCCTTGTTATAGTCAAACGTACCTGATGTGCCCAGCTGTCCTGTCCTATGGTCTGGATCGGTGGCGTAATTCTCTAACGATTGAAAGTCTTCGTCAGTAAAGCCTGTACCCTGATACCATCGCTTCCAGATAGATAGAGATAGATAACTAAGCTTTTTGTAAGTTTTGGCTACTTTTAGCTCACGCTCTGGATCATTGGGATAACCAACCGGACGTTGAATGGGTGTTGGTAAGTAGTCGACAAACTCTCTGCCATTACGTTGATAAACAAAGGTAGAGCTTAGGCGAAAAGGTGGATTCCCATCAGTCTGGCATTGGTTGAGTAAGTCTTCAATAGCAGCTCCACCAAACAGGCGAGCATAGGTACTTACCCATGCACTAAATAAGCCGTCGGAACGTACCCGTTCACTCGTTTTTTCTAGACCAATCCCAAGTTCACCAAAGTGAGTGGGACTACGGCCAAAATTAAGGCGTACCAGTCTATACATCGCTAGACATCTCCCGATGGTAGCTTTTTGTTGACTTCGCCGGTGAGATCGCCAAAACTCTCTAATAAGTCGGTAATGGTGTCGCGTTCTAAAATGGGCTGACGAAAATCTACATTGCCGCTGGCCAACTGCTTGTATTGTTCAACATCACGGTAGTAGAACTTCAGGTCTTCAAAGCGGACTTTGCCATAGCCTCGTGAACCATGGCCGCCAAGGGCATCGTCTTCGAGGATAGCTAGGGAAATCGCAATATTTTTCAAGTCCTCAATTGCCTGGTCAGCATTCTCGACGGTGTATACCATCTCAAAGTTAAACTTAGCCCCAGCAGGCACTCGCTCTAGCTGACGGGGGTTGGCAGCTGCGGTAATGCGGTCCATGCCATTTTCAAACTTCCATTCGGTCATATATAGACCGGTATCAATGCGGGCTAACTGGGCAACGGACTCATCTACCAAATGGCAGTCCCGTACAATTAGTCGGGCAGGAGCATTGCGGCCCTTTATGCGGGTATAGGCCTCATTCTCAATGGTCGCTGTACGAGCATTGCGTTCTACCAGATCTGCGGACTGAGCGTCGGCTGTCTTGAGCCAGCATTTGTTGCCACCAGTGGAGCCAAAAAGACGGCTTACTGGGCAGGTGCTTGCTCCTTCAAAGGCCACATAGCGACCTTCTCCAATTTCGGTATAGCCATCTAGTAGGTCATCGCTTTCATAGCGAAAGGTGCCACTACCCCCTGCACGGTTAAGGGGCTTGTTTAGTAATCGCTCTAGGGTAGAACGTAGCTTGCCTTTGAGAGAGGAACCTGGCAGATAGGGTTGTTGGGTAACTGGGTCACGAATTACTGGTTTATCGATGCCACCGATGTCAAGATTTTCACCGCTACCACCGATGTGTAGGCCTGTTTCGGCAACCAGGGTACTGACGATGCGTAGTTTGCCTAATAGAGGCTTTTGGGGTTTAGTAACAACTGTCATGATTATTTTCCTCCAGCGGCTTTGTGGTAAGCAATGATTGACTCAATGAATTGAACTAATCGTGTAAAGTCTTCGATGCTGTGAACTTTGTCGATGGCGGCAGACATGACATCACTTAGGGGCTTAGCTGCCCGTTGGCGAGCAGCTGCATAGGCTAGCTTTGGCTTAAGTAAGACAATGTCGTCTTCGATGTCAGCAAATGTGGTCTGTTGCTGATTCTCTTGTTGATTATTGGTTTCATCACCGATAAGGTCAGCCTTAACACGGTTGATGGCGTCTAGAAACTTTCGAATTTGGTTGGTTTCTAAACGTTGGTTCCGTAAATAAGGGCCAAATTCTCCTGCATGTTCAACCAGTTCACGGATTTTGTAGGCTTGTAGACCTGGATCTAGGTTATTGATGGTGGTAGTAATCGTTTTGACGATGTCATTGGATGACTTATCATCTTGCCGATGTTTTGAACCACTAGTCTTCTGGGTTATTACTTTTTTACTCTTGTCCATTTTTGTCGGTGGTGGTGGTGGTAGAACGATTTAAGAGATCTAGCCAGGTTGCGATCGCACGAAAATAAGGCGCATTATACGGACTCTTAAGAGAAGTACTAACCGCGTCAAAATCCGGTGCGGCCCGAATAGAATTTGGCAACCGCGCCAGGGTATAAGCAACTTTCGGCAGATGTAGAAAGTATTGGATATCCTTCGCTTGGGCTGGTTTAGTATCCTTAACAGCTTTAACCTGCTGCTCCTGGATTTGAGCTGTCGTCAATAGGTTGCGGGCAAAGCTGCGAGGAATATTAGTGCGAAATGATTGGTGTAAGGCTGAGACAAAGGGCAGAATGCCGTATAACTCTAGCTGAATATCACTGCCTAAATATTCTCTCAACTGCTCTGTAATAGTTGAGATCTTGGATACGTTAGTATTCGTTTTACCTAACCATTCCTCCCACTTAAAAGTTTCATCAAATAGAGCCAAACTATCGCGACCGTTTTTCTTAGCAGCGTCTTCTGCTTTACCAGAGTCATCAGCTGACTGGTATAGAGGATACTTAGGACCACTCAGGCTAATACCGCCAGAAAGTGTGATGTCTGGGTGATAGCCTGTATAGGCACGAAAGCTTTGATAAACATCGAAAGCAAATTCAACTGTGTCATTCCAAGCACCGCTAATAAAGAGGTCGTCACCTCCTGCATAAATAAACAGTAAATTATCTCTTGATGAGCTTGTGAGCTGTGAATAGTTGTCTTTGGGCAGATTAGCTGCTCGTGTTTCAGCCAGGCTATTGAGATAGACCTTAAAGAAATAACTCATCTGGCGGGAAAGCCCTGATAGTCTAGGTAGGTTATATTTTTCACCTAAACCATTAGCAAAGATTTGTCCTAGTCGGTCCACATCCATACGAAGATGGCCAACACGTTTGATGCCCGCAGAAAGATCGGCCATCTCGGCAGCTGTAATAAAGTAACCTTTCTCTTCGGCACTCTCTTGACCGTAGTTACCCAATAGCAACAGTGTAGGATTCCGATAATAATCTTTTTTGTAGCAGGAAACATCCCAATTATTGATCAAGTAGATATCTCTTGGATCATCTAAGAGTGGTTGCCGCCCCTTAAAAAAATGATAATAAATAGTTGTTTCGCCGATCTTGATATCGACCTTATCAACAGGTTGGGCATTTGGGATTTGAATATCTTCTGTCCGTACAATGGCCCCAACGTTATATAGGTTACGTCCTAGTCTTAACATGTCGCGACAGGTAGGACAGGCATCTGGCCCATCACCACCTAGAGGCTTCAGATTTTCTGTATCATCACGATGGCAGACTTTGCAGGGCTCATGAGCAGCTTGAGATGCCGTCACCCTATTCAGAAGCCCTTCGAACTTACGATTTTTCTGTATAGCTAGCTCTTTAATCGCAGCTTCCCAATGATTAGCAAATTTGGCAGTAGCAACCTCACTAGCAGGAAAGTTATGACTCACTAATCCCAAAAAGACCTTACCTTGAAATTCATCCAACAGCCACTTATTGAATTGCTCTTTCAGTTGCTTAACGATTGTGCCGGTAGTCTCCAAACTAGGAGCGAGAATATAAAAGTTGCCACCACCAGAGTAGATGACACTGGTGCGGGGGAGTTGTAGTCGTTCTAATAACTGTTGAACTATTTCTTCGGCAACTAGTTCTAACAAAAAGCTTCTAGCACGTAGAGACTTTAAAGCTCCAGCAGAAGCGATAGTATAGATAAACTTTTGAATCCCAGAAAGATCTCCTGCTATCAGGAAAAGCTTTTCAGCTTTGGGATTTTCTGCAAGAGCTGAGGCAATAGCAGCAGTCATTTTTGCTAAGTCATACAGAGCGATATCCTGTTTGCCATAGCTAATGTAAGAGCCGTATTTTTCTAAAATCAGACTCAACAAAGCTAAGTTATTCCAGTGTTCTTCGTTTTCGCTTAGCTGAGTAAGCTGCTCAACAAGCTCTGACTTTAAAGTTGTTAGCTGTTCAGCTGAGTTAGTCTGATGTTTTGTATAAGGGATTTCAGGATCTGCATCTTTAATAGATACCACAGGCCAAAAGTGCTCTTTTGAGGTGCCATATTTTAGACGTATCTGATCAAAGACCAGCTGAAGTGCTTTTGGCTCTAGCGCTGTATCAGGCCAACCCAACCAGGTTTTGGCTTGTTTGATGGCATCACTATTTCCATCAGCTGCTGGTGTCAGTGAAGTAATGCCTACCCAGTTGGCTAGTACCTGTAATGCCTGCTGAATTATGTTTAAGGCAATTTGGCTAGATAGTTGAGTCATTGCCAAGTAAGCTCGTTTTCTTTAGGGGCTGCTGTAGATTTGACTTATTTTGCAATAAGCCTGGAAGAGGTGATTTCCAATGGGATAGCTCTGTACTAAATCCTGCGCATGATAAATCTAGGTAGACAAGTAGAATCACTCGTCTACCTAGATTTTTTGATGCCTCTACCTACTCAACAGAACAATGAAAATCAACCTGCCAACCCCGAGGTCCACGAATACGGAACCGAATAATCCACTTGGGGAAAATAGTTTGACAGATTGATACAACAAGGCATGTCAGACTGTTAATCCATTCAGCATCGTTGTTTTTTGAAAATTGAGGGAAGTAAAGGTTTCTATTGGCAGCATTAGCTCTCAGTTGATTATCACCATTGTCAGGTGGACCGTTATTAAATTTGCACACAGCAAATTTCCTCCTAATTAATTACGGCTCCAATATAACCTTACTCATCAAGAATTGTGCATGTATTTCAATGAAAATATTTACTTAAGATTTTTCCTGTTTTCCTGAAAGGGTATAATTATTCACATAGGATACAGTTGCACTCGTAAGGGAATTGAAGCAACTGCTTCTAATGACAACTGAGACTCTCAGTTGTCTTAACTTTTCACCATCCCCGCAAGGGGAATTCAAGCTAGCAAACATATCATTGATTGTTGAGAAAGGTTATCTCAACAATCAATGCGCATTTGAGATGAACTGATAAGTTGCTACTAAATTCCTATTAGCAACTTATCGATTCTTTTGAGTATTACCTCTGGTATCACTGCACTATCTGCACTAACCCATGGTCCTGCCAATATCTCCAGCGGATCCTCACTCACAATCTTGTGGGTCGTTTCTAATACGCTGTGGACTTGCTACAGGAGTAATCACTGGAGTACAAAGCTGATGCCATGCCTCGACTGCCTCAGCTAAGCGACTAATCACTACATAGTGGCTGCATTGCTTCACCAGTGGCTGTTTTTCCACCTGGGGAATACCGCCCACATCTACGATTAGACAATCGGCTAATTTCCGCAGGTTTATAGGCAGTCATCGGGTACCTTTACGACCAACACATCTCCTTCGGCGACATCTGCCACATGGGTCATCACGATGATGGCTCCCCCTGTATGAACTTCACCAGAGCCCATTCTTGGGTCAAAGCAACCCATCCACTTAGCTGGATGGCAGGCATGGATTAAGTGACCGTATACCCAGATGGGAGCCCGTCCTTCAAGGATCACTCCCTGGCTCCAAATCATGTCACCAGGCAGTTTGAGCGTTTTAAGATCGCTCGGGTTTAGGATGCCATCAGGGGCGGTGTTTTTAATATTCACATGCTGATAGAGCAGTCCGGAGTCTGTCTGGCAGTGGGGGTGGATGGTTAGTTGGATGGGCATTTGGGGGAGCAGAGGAGAAAGGGGACAGGGGTGAGGGCTGAGCGGAGTCGAAGCCCGGTGATGGGAGAAGTTTTTTGTTCATTGGGCTTAAATCAGCGTTATTTTAGCCCAGGTTGGAAACTACAATTTCCAACTATCAACCATAGTTAAGAATCCTTCTTTACTCCTTTCTCAAGTTTCTACTATTGCACTTTGCCACTAATGCTAGAACCCTGGTCTGAACCGCTAACTGTTTCTTATCTAAAGTGGCTGGCAACGCCGCTTAAGCAAAACTTGGCTCAAGCAGCACGGCTTTGGGTGTGGCTACACCTACTTTATGGGGAAGAGTTGGTGCGGTTGGATTTGCCCACTACGTTTACCTATGCTGACTGTCGTCATGGGTTATTTAGTGCATCCCATCCGACTCAGGATGCGAAACCACCGCTCCATGATCAGGATTGTCCTTGTGCGAAAACGGCGGCGGCCTGGTTGTTTTCTGGGGATTTGCTGGACACTCAGGAAAAATGGGTCGAAATAGCGGCATCCACTCAGGTTCAAGCTAGTATTCAGCAGTTTAAGCAGATGCTAGGCCAGCATAATGAACTGCCTAAACAGTTTGACAAGTTTTTGAATACTCGTTTGTTTGGTGTGACTCGGCGTACCCTTGCCAGTGATTTGGAAGCGCTGACGGAAAGGGGGTGGTTGCGGTCTGTGGCGGGGGGATACCAGCGGGTAGAAACTTTGCCGGTAATGCCTACGGAGTCGAAGTCTACGATGGTTGATTTTTTGGTACAGCCTGATTTGGCCTCAATGGCAACGAATTTAGCTCAACGGGTTAATGGTCAACGTCGTTTTTTTGTGCATGTGGATTATGTGGTACCGCAAAATCGCCATGACCAGGTAGAAGATTGGCAGGATCTACTGCGGCAGCTGTGGCAGCAAACGCCGACAACATTGGTTAGCCTACGTTATTGGAGTGTTACGCTGCTCAGGCTGTGTACGCTGATTGTTTATCCGGTTTGTATTTATTATTATCGTCGGGGTCCCTATCTATGTGGCTATGGCCAGGTGCCGGGGAAAAATGATCAGCTGGTTGACTGGCGCAACTATCGACTGGATCGGATTCAGTCGATTACGCCGATTAGTTGGGATGAGGCGGCAATTCCAGAAAGGTTAGGGCAGCAATATCGGGCTCAAGCGTTACCTGAGGCTGATGAGATTGAATTGCGGATGGCAGAGGCATGGGGGTTTGATTATTATCAGCCACCTCGTATGTTGTTGTTGCGATTTGATATGCTTTGGGATCAGCGATATATTCAAAATTCGTTGCGGCATCATACGTTTCAGCCGATTTCGTTTCAGCAGGCTCAAACGTTGATTCAGTCAGAGGTGCAGGGGGAAAAGCAACAGTATTTGTTGCAGATATTGTTAACGCGTCCTAGTCAGGATGCTTACTACCGGGCTATCTATCGTCATAATGATCCAAATGTGCGTCAGCGTTTGCGGGCCTGGCGGCCTCATGTGGAGGTGATTTTGCCGTGGGATTTACGGCAGCAGGTGGCTACTGAGGTTAGACAAGAGCTGGAATGGTATCGCTAAGAAGATAAAACAACTTGATGAGAAAATAGCAGACCTTAGCGATTCAGTCTCTGAGTGGAAAGCGCGCAAGTCTATTTTGCGTTCACCCAAAGGCATTGGCCCGCTAATTTCGGCAAGCTTTCTAGTGTTGTTTCCGGAGCTAGGTACGCTCAATCGGCGACAGATTGCAGCGTTGGTCGGTGTTGCGCCCTTTAATCGAGACAGCGGTCGCTTTCAGGGACAGCGACGTATTTGGGGCGGTCGAGGCGCGGTGCGGGCGCTGCTATACATGGCCACTTTATCAGCGCTGAAGTGCAATCCACCGATTCGTGCCTTATATCAACAGCTACTGGCCAGAGGGAAAGCTAAGAAGGTGGCGATTATTGCGTGTATGAGAAAGTTTATCATCTGTTTGAACGCAATGGTCAAGAAGAATGAACCCTGGGATGACAACAAAGTCACAGCATTCTTCCAAATGACCTAGTTTCCATGGTCACAGCGCTTTTTTCTGTGCAAATGTAGAACCTTTTTCTGATCAATTTAGATAAGTTGTTGCTCCTTTTTAACACTAGAAAAGAGAGAATAGAGGAGTGTGATTGATTTTCAACATTTGCCGTCAAAAAGACGGTGAGAACCCACTGTTGCAACGCTGTATTCTCATGTTTTTTCAATAACCGCCCTTGACAGCAAACATAATCGCTTGCGGGGTAATTGGAATGAAAGCAACTATCGCTTTGGGGGGATGTAGCGAAAGAGAAAGAGAGTTTCCGTCCCCTTGCGGGGCAATTGGAATGAAAGTTACCACACAGTCTAATGTGTACACTTTCAACGCTAAGTTTCCGTCCCCTTGCGGGGTAATTGGAATGAAAGAAAAAGCAAATGACCCGAGCTATTGGAAAGTCAAGCTTTTCAAGTTTCCGTCCCCTTGCGGGGTAATTGGAATGAAAGACCAGTTATTTGGTTCGAAGCGGTGAAGTTAGCTATCTGGTTTCCGTCCCCTTGCGGGGTAATTGGAATGAAAGTCCTCCCACGGAGAATCCTCCTAAAGAAAATGGTAACGGGTGTTTCCGTCCCCTTGCGGGGTAATTGGAATGAAAGTTTCAAGCTATCAATGAAGACAGCGTAACATTAATAGAGGTTTCCGTCCCCTTGCGGGGTAATTGGAATGAAAGAATCAAAGCGATTTGATTTCCATGTTCGTTGCTGACGAGTTTCCGTCCCCTTGCGGGGTAATTGGAATGAAAGGGACCTCTGAGAAGCCTTTGCCTGGAGTCAATCCTAGCGTGCAAATCTCCATAGGTCAATTTTACTAACGGAATACTTAACAAAATCGACCAGTGCAGCCATTCTGACATGACTGAAAGCCGTGTATGGTAAGGCATCTCCATAGGTCAACGGAATTATTTGGTTTTCAAGGTACATGCATGATGTGGAGGATTTCCCCCACTAATATTTAAACCAGGCTACTCCACTTTCCTCAAAACTAACCATAGTTTTAAGTTTAAATAACGCCATTACTAATTTAGAAAATGACTCGGTCTGACAGAAACGCCCTATATCAAGTATCTTACAGATGAAATCATACAAGGGATCTAGCAACGCCTAAATAATATAAGCATCCGGCGGTGGCTCAGGTGCCTCACTACCAATAGTTAGAGCCCTCGGGAGGGCATCCACCGGCACCCAGTAAAGCCTCACATTATCATCCTCATCAGGCTTTACTCGTCGAGCTATTTGCTGATGCAATGTTTGCATATCTGCAAGACTTAAAAAACATTCAAATACGCTGTATTGCACTCGACGACCATACCCTTCCAAAAAAGTAGCTAACTTATTACGTCGCTTATCATCAGTAATGTCATAAACCACAAGCACAAGCATCAGTTTATCTTGCGGTAAGCTTCATAGATTACACCATTCAGCACAGCTTGCTTGTACCGCCTCACCTGTAGTTGTAGTATACGCCGATACGATACCGTATCTGACACATCCGGATGAGAAACTGGTAAACTTAGCCGCTCTTCAAATCGCTTTAAAAATAAACGTCGTGCTGTACCTTGGAGATACACACCACCCTGTTTATTTGGCCAGCTAAAATCTGTTGGACGTACGGCTTTTTGATTAATTAACCGCATAACCAGACTATCCACAATCACAGAGCGAAATTCTTCTACTAAGTCAAACGCCAGAAATGTTTGTTTTCGTTCAGAGCCATGCAAATTACCCAAATAAGGATTTAAACCCTCCGCCAAAATAAGGCTCAGCACATGGTTATGTAATAACGTATAACCAAAGCTCAATAATGAGTTTGTTGGATCTGTTGGCGGTCTACGATTTCGACCATTAAAGACAAACCCAGGGTTATTAATCAACTTTCCTAGTGCTTTAAAGTACCGTGCTGCTGCTGCACCCTCGTGACCACGCAGCATATTTATCTCCGTAGCCATAGCGACAGCGTCTAAATCGGTATATAAACCCTCTATGCTGATTTTAACTGCCTCTAGCTTTCGTTTACGGTTTAGCCGTAGCAATAGCTGCTTAGAGTTTTGTAACTTGCGTGCAACAATAACGCGAGCCGTCTCCAAACAAAACGCATCATCCTGATGCCTTTCAAACTGAGCCATAATGGCATTCATTCCCTCAGCCTCAGCACTCCATAGATGCCCTTTGTAGTCTCCCATCTGTGTGAGATACACCACCGTAATCCGCTGATCTAAACAGACCGAAATCACCTGAGTCGTCAGCTGACAATTACCAAAAATAAGAATCTGCTCCACCTCACGAATCGGCACTTCCACCGTTTTTGTTTGGGGCGCACGGATCAAAAACCGTCCCTGTTCTTTATGAACTGTCGTACCCTGCTGTACCAAATAAAGCGTTGACATTCCCTTATTCCAAATAACCTCACTGGATTTAATTTCCACCCGTTGTTCTCGTCTCACGTCGTAGCCCAACACCACAAACAACGGCGGCGGAATCGGCTGTTGCGATTTTTTTAGACTGGCCAAGAGAGCCTGCTGCATCTGAGACGGTTTAGCCAGAGCATCTGCATGAAAAATGCGTAACGGACTCTGATCTACCTTGGCCCTTGGCGCTTTACTGCGTGAACGCTTGACCGGGACCACCACATCTCCCACAAAAGCGTGACCCAAAAACCGAAACCCTCGATCAAAGTTAGTAATTTGTGTTTTATCAGGGTGCAGCTGCAACCCCATGGTAGTCAATAGCTCAGCTACCTTAGCCTGAGCTTGTTCTGCCTGCCGCTGCGAACGACCCATGACAACAAAATCATCAGCAAAGCGCACCAGCTTAAACCGGCTCGCCTGTAATGCTTCATCAAAGTCATCCAGATATACATTGGCTAGGATGGGCGAAACCACCGAACCTTGGGGAATCCCCCGCTCAGGTAAAACCAATCCGGCTGAGGTCAGTGTCCCAACGGTGTTCCATTGCTCAATTAATCTCAACGCCAGAGTCTCAAAATCACTAGCACCCAACCGTTCATCGACTTCACTCAACAGACGACTATGCTCGACCTGGTCAAAATAACTAACAATATCCCCATCTAACAACCAGTCATAACCACGTCGATGCCAGGCACTAACCTTTTCCACAGCTAGTTTATGGGAGCGACCAGGCCGATAGGCAAAACTCACCGGCTCAAACTGTGGCTCCAAAACCGGGTGCAACACATTTAGCAGCGCCTGCTGTACGATGCGATCTCGTACCGTCGGTACCCGCAAAATTAATCTTTAGGTGCCAAACGCATATCCGATAGGCTTAAGGAAAAGGGGGCCTCGGTTTCAAAGCCTAACGCTGTTAGCCTAGACATATCTGCGCCAGCGTCTACTAAGCTACGTAAACTAATTTCTGTCTGGGTCCATGCTCCCAAAGAATCAGCCGTAAATAGCTGAGTCATATCCAAATTGGCGCGACAGTTCTCGCCGCACTCTGCAAATAGTGTGACCGGTGCTTCTGGTAGGGCATCTACCCGGTACTGTAGGACCAGTGCCATACCATCGTAGTGGGATGCAGCACTGTAGTCAGTGGCAGGTCCGATGAGTACTATTGCAGCTTTCTCTTGCCCGTTCCAAATAAACTGTTTTGCATCTTCCTGCGCAACTCGGTCAATTGAACGGATGGTGAGCGTATTGTTTAGCTGAGTGCGTGCATCCACCACTGTACTGGCGGTATTGCCTACAACACCTTGCAGACTCCAGGGTGCCATGGGTCTGCCCAATGCAAACAGAGCCTTACTGGTGGTCTGTTCGCTGCCATTTAAACCTGAGAATTCAGGTAGTTGCGGTAGATTACCATTGTCTTGATAGGTCAACCCATACCCATAGGGAAACAACGGATCGTAATTATCATCTCCCCGATTCACTTTGGTCTGAATCGCTGTGCGAGGCCAGGAGAAAGAGAGTTTACCTGTAAAGTCAAAATTGATGTCGCCATTGGGTTTGCGAATCAATACATCTGCTAAGCCCGCTCCCTCCGTGCCCGGTAACCAGGCAGCGACAAATGCCTTGGCAGCATTAATCTCAGGGTTGACCCATAGGGGTCTGCCTGAGATGAAAATAGCAACTGTGGGAATACCCGCTGCTTGGAATGTTTCGAGTAATTGTAATTCCTGATCGGAGGCAAAGTTTAAGTTGTCTAAATCTCCCTTAAACTCAGCATAGGGATTTTCTCCAAAGACCACGATGGCCACATCAGGTGTTTGATCATAGCTGCCATTTGGGCTAAGGATGGCGGTTCCACCACCCGCTTCAACTGTGTTGCGAATGCCTTCCCAGATTGAAGTGCCGTTGGGGAAGTGAGCATTGGTGTTGCCAGTGCCTTCCCATGATAGGGTCCAACCACCGGTCTGCTTGCCGATGTTATCGGCTCCGTCTCCTGTGACTAAGACTGTTTGATTGGTCTGTAAGGGTAAAAGATTATCCTGGTTTTTAATTAGAACAAGAGACTCACGTACGGCCTGCCGGGCTACAGCCTGGTGATTGGGATGCCCCAATAGAGAATAATGACCAGCAAGGGGACGCTCTGAAGGCTGAGGTTTTTCAAATAAACCAAGACGAAATTTAACCCGAAGAATACGACGTACGGCATCTTCCAGCCGCTCGCGGGCAATTTCTCCAGACTTGACTTGTGCCACTGTATTCTGGAGTAGCTGACGCCAGCCATCTGGAGCCATAAACATATCAATGCCTGCATTAAACGCAGCGGGGCAACTTTTGGTGGAACAGCCTGGAATTTGGGCATGGCCGTTCCAATCGCCAACGACAAACCCGTTAAAGCCCATGCGCTGCTTGAGCACATCGGTTAACAAGGGTCCATGGTCGTGCATGCGCCGACCATGCCAGGCTGAGAATGATGCCATGACAGTTTGTACTCCGGCTTCGAGGGCGGGTGGATAGCCGGCACCGTGATAGTCTCGCAGGTGAGCTTCACTGTCGATGTTGTCGCCCTGGTCTTTTCCGTTATGGGTGCCGCCGTCGCCAATAAAATGTTTAGCTGTGGCCAGGATGTGTTGATTGCTGAGAAAATCATCAGTGCCCAGTGCTCCTTGGAGCCCTGTGACAATTGCTGTAGCATATTGGGCAACAATCTCAGGTTCTTCGGAATAGCTTTCGTAAGTGCGACCCCAGCGGTTGTCACGGGCAACTGCTAGTGTGGGGGCAAAGGTCCAGTCCATGCCAGTCACAATTACTTCCCGGGCTGTTATCTCACCAATTTGTTGGATCAGATCTGGATTGCGAGTGGCCCCTAATCCAATATTGTGGGGAAAGACAGTTGCTCCAACAATATTGTTGTGGCCATGGACGGCATCTGTGCCCCACAGTATGGGAATGGCTTGACCGCCGTTGCTGGTGGCCATGGAGGCTGCATAAAAATCATCAGCGAGGGCTAACCAATCTTCAACTGGGGCTCGAACATTTTCACCAGGAGCTGAGTTTCCACCATTGAGAACTGAGCCTAGGCGATACTGGCGCACATCCTCTGGGGTGACATGATCAATATCTGCTTGAATGGTTTGGCCCACCATTTCTTCAAGGGTCATTGATGCCATTAATTCATCAATGCGGGCTTCAATCTCAGGTTCTATGGGTTCGCCGCCATGGGTGGTTGGCCAATTTTCTGGAGTGATTTTAGGGGGGGCGCTGCTGTCTATTGATGGCGTCCCATTTCCCTTAGCTGTTGTTCTCAAGTATGCAATCAGTGCACTACTGAATGCGAAGATAAACAATAGGCCAATAAGGGTGATTTTCATATTGATCATAAGAGCTTAAGGGATGGGCCGCCATGGGAGATCGTAAAATGAATTCTTCGCTTTGTTGGTGTTAAGCACGTGTATTAGGTCTTAGCTTTATGAGCGGCTGTTTAAATCATCAAAACCTTTAGATACTCTCAGGATGGGCTCATTTTGGTTATTTAGCATGGCTGCAACTTTCATAGCTCCAACCATGACTTTAATACCCCGTACTGCAGCCTTTGTAACGGCTGGTTTGATGGCCACATCTATCCCGCTTGTGACGACTTCGGCCTGTGCTCAAACACCAGAACAACTGGAGCTGATGACGTTGGCTCGTCTAGAGCAAATCCTACAGTCGGAGGTTGATAACGTTGAGGGAGAAAATGGTCAGTGGCAATTTAGGGTTAGCGATCGCACCGTCATTATCCTGGCCGATGCCAATAACGATCGGATGCGGGTATTTAGTCCGGTAATGCCGGTAGAAGAATTGACGGCTCAGCAAGTTCAGGCGATGCTGGCGGCTAACTTCCATACAGCCCTAGATGCCCGTTATGCCGTTACCGATGGCGCTGTGGTTGCTGTATATTTACATCCTTTGAGCACTCTGCAAGGAGACAACTTTCGTTCAGCCCTGCGTCAGGTGGTGAGCTTGGCTGAGACCTTTGGCACATCTTACTCCAGTAATGAGCTGAATTTTGGTTTGCGCCAGCGCCAGCGTCGTAGCAATGTGGAAGAAATTTAGGCTTAGCCTTTGACGCAGATGACTTGTTTGAGGGTGGCGACGACTTCTACCAGGTCCTGCTGATTAGCCATGACTTCATCAATGGGTTTATAGGCTGCGGGAATTTCGTCGATGACGCCTTTGTCTTTACGGCATTCTACGCCGGCGGTCTGTTCGATCAGGTCTTCAAGGGTATAGGTATCCTTTGCTTTGCTGCGGGACATGACGCGACCGGCCCCGTGGCTGCAAGAGCAGTAGCTATCGTGGTTGCCTTTACCCTTGACGATGTATGACTTGGTGCCCATGGAGCCGGGAATAATGCCATAGTCGGTGGTGCGTGCCCGAACGGCTCCTTTGCGGGTGACGTACACATCTTTGCCAAAGTGTTCTTCTTTTTCAGCGTAGTTGTGATGGCAGTTGACGGCCAATAATGGTTTAAAGGGCTTGCCGCCGCCAAGATGTTTTTCGATGATGTGCTTAAATCGAGCCATCATTTCTTCTCGGTTTTGCAGGGCGTAAGCTTGGGCCCACTGTAGGTCGTTCCAGTAGCTACGAAACTCTTCAGTACCGGCGACAAAGTATGAGAGATCGGGATCTGGTAGTTTCTGGTTGGCTAGCTTTTGGAGGTTTTTGGCAGAACTGATATGGGTTTTGGCCAGCATGTTGCCGATATTACGGGAGCCGGAATGGAGCATAAGCCAGACGGTGTCTTCGGTGTCGATGCACACTTCGATAAAGTGGTTGCCACCGCCGAGGGAACCCATTTGACTAAGGGCTTTCTTTTCTAGATGCTGCACGCCTTTATGTAGATCTTTGAAGTGACGCCAGCCTTGCCAGTTGTAGACGGATTTGCCAACTTTCTTATTGCTTTCGAAGCCAGTGGGGATGGTGGCTTCGATTTCTTTGCGGATCTTTTTGAGTTTGCCGTCGAGTTTTTTGCTTTTGTAGGGAGTCTGAAGAGCACACATGCCACAGCCGATATCGACGCCGACGGCAGCGGGGATCAGGGTGTCTTCGGTGGCGACGACGGAGCCGACGAGGGCTCCTTTCCCGAGGTGGACATCGGGCATGAGGGCGACGTGTTTGTAGACAAAGGGCAGTGAGGCGACGTTTTTGGCCATTTGGATCTCTTTGGAGCCGAGATCGTGGTTGGCCCAGGAGAGGACGGGTTTGTTGGTTTTGAAGGGGACGGGTTGGTAGGGCATGGTGCGATCTTATTCGTGATCTGAGAGGAATGGTGAAGATGTTGGCTGGTTATAGCTTTTGTTGACTGGTCTATGGCGGAGTGGGTTGCTCAGGGCTTTCCCCCCTGAAACCCCCTGATCTGGGGAACTCAACTTCCCCAGGCCCCTCGCATAAGAGGTTTACAGGGGAATAGCTGAAGGTAGTTGCACTGGTTGCCGGTGAGGTGGTTACGCTGCTCCGCGTTCGCTCCACACCGTAAAGGAGAGGTGATCGAAACTTCTTAAATCGGAGGGGGTGTTTACCCCATATCTCTAGTGCGCAAAGTAAATATCTTCGTAGGGGTGCGGCCTTGTGCCCACCCGGCAATATTGATGGCTGTCATGCAAGATTTTGTGTTAGTTCTTTTCTGGCCAAGTAATAATCTCATCGAGGGTCATTGCTGCTAAAGGTTGGAACTGGGTGTCGGGATATTTGCGTTGGAGGCGTCGTAAGGCTTTGGCTTGCTGGGCAGCAAAGGTTTCTTGTTGTTGGAATCGATAGCGAATGGAGCCGCTGACAATATCATCTAGGCTATCTTGGAAGGCTTCGATTTCATCACGCCAGTGTTCAGCTGCTTGATCATCAGGAAAAGCTTGTAATTTAAGGATATGGATAATGATTTGGCGGGTTAGGGAGGCGGTTTTGTTAAACTGCTCCCGACCCATATCGCTGATTTCCTCAATTAAGTTCGCCAAGTCTAAGTTACTGAAGTCCTTTGCCCGAAGTGCTTCAGCTTGATACTCACACCAGGCCATGAAATCAGTGTCATACAGTGTTCCTTCTTCTATAAACTGCTGGGCGGCAGCTACTTCTTTAGAGGGATTTTCGGTTGCAGGCACTTGATTTGTTGGGCTGGTCATAACTACCTCATAGCTTTGAACTGCATGATTGCTGGCTACTGCTACTACTTGTATACCTTGGTCATACAGTTTTAGACGAAATTCATAATTGATATATTTGATATCTGGCAGTGAGGTTAGACTAGTAAAGAATTCATGGCTTCATGATCCAATGGTTTATGTTTCTGAGCAACGTCAGCAGCAAATCTTACAGCGTGTGTTGGCTGCCCGTGCAAGAAAGACAGAACGATTGGAACTGATGAAACAGCGGCAGCAAGAAGGGCTAGAGGCAGCTCGTACAATGGCTACATGCCTTAAGCAGGAATTTTCGGTTACAAAGGTGGTTTTATTTGGTTCATTGCTAGAGCCAGAATATATGACCAGTCATTCAGATATTGATTTAGCGGTTTGGGGGCTAGATTCTCCCCTTTTGTTCAAGGCTGGTGCGGCTATTGATAAACATAGTGATTTTGAGGTTGACCTGATTGAGTTTGAGAAAGCTCCTTCCTACATTCAGGAAGCTATATTGCAAGGCCTTGAATTATGAATCAAGGTAAGTTAGGCAAGAGAATAGAGTATGAGTTGGCACAAAATTCATTTGATTTGGAGCATGCGCGTGTTAAAGAGTTGTCGAGGCAGCTGGGAGAATGTATGGAAGTTTTGAGGCTTGATCTTCAAAACTTCCTATCGAGTTTCAACTAGCTCTCAATGGATGCTGAAGTTTGCACGTAAGATTTAGACGATTACTGATAAACCTCGTTCATCCAGCTTTGGACAAAATCGCGACGTTCAACATCGTTCCAGTTGAGCCAGGTTTCTTGGGTGACTTGGCTGGTGACGGTATCGACTAACGGCCAGAAGGCTTCGTCTAGTTCATGTTTAAAGCGCTTGGGTTGGGCGTACATAAATTTAGACTTTTTGGGTGTCATCCTGGCTAAGAATTTGGTGCGCAGATAATAGGGACTCTTTAATTTCAGGGCGAAGCTGCCGTCGCTGGCGAGGCGGATCATAAAGCCTTCGTGCTCGACGTGGTGGGCTTTGGAAATGGCGTCGCCAAAGGTGCAGGGAAACCAGGTGGGGCGTGGTGTTTGCAGCGTGGTTGCGATCGCATCCAACTCTTTTTCACCCACAAATTCATTGCCTAAAATTCCGCCCCCAATTAAATGAAGGCCATAATCTTCTGGTCCATACTGAATAATATGGGGGTCTTCTGGATGAATCGCTTCCCATAGCAATGTGGTGTGCCGATTAGCCTTGAGCCAGGCTAAAACGCGACCATAGAGGCCATCTTTGTAAAGCAATGACTTGGCGTATTCTACATACTCTCCCTGAAACGATCCAGAACAGGTCACAACAACCTGATGGGGATCGTAGGGATGCAAAAATGTGGTGACTAAAAAGCCATTGAGTTTTTCGACGGCAATCACGTCGGTTTCATGGGGTAGAGTGGTGTCTCGTTCTAGATAGTTAAATGTGCGTGGAAAGGGTTGACTGACGGGATTGCCATCCAGCCCGACCACTATGCCACGGGCCAGTTTTAGCTCGGGATAGTCGTCCCAGGCTGAGGGGGTGAAAAAGGCTTTGGAGCTGTACTTATATAGGGTGAGCCAACCTTCATTGGCTCGCTTGACTAGCTTTTTTGGCACAAGTGTCTCCATCTGTTTGGCAAAGCTGGGTGGGCATTTGCTGTAGTCAAACTCGCAGGGGACGTCTAGTTGTTCTTGCTCGGGTAAACGCATGGCGGCTAAAGGTCCACCAAATCCGGCTCCTTTTTCTAGGGAGTAGGTGCGTTCACCTGCTGAGGTGAGGGGAATGTGACCGCGAACGACGGTTAAATGACTGGTCTTGCGAAAAACACCATCGGTGTCGTGATTTTCGCCTAGACGGCAGCGGCCATACACTCGATCGTGGGCGGGTTGTAACACCGGATCAAACCATTCAATATCACCGTGGCACAGCACGTAATCGCGGTATCGATAGAATGAGGGTAGGGATTGGATAAACTCTCGGATCTGAGTTTGGTAATCTTGGTCACGCTGCATGGCTTTGTGCAGCGTTCCCCGCGTAGATTTGCTTTTGATGGTATCGCCGCGTAATCCTCGGGCCAGGTTGTTGTCGTGGTTACCCCGCACACAATAGTGGCCCTGACTAACTGCCTGCATAACAATATCCAGGACTTCTAAGGACTGAGGTCCACGGTCTACCAAATCTCCTAAAAAACAAAGTTTGCGCCCTTCAGGATGGATTAGATTCTCGTCATACCCCAGCTTGTGGAGCATGGTCTGGAGGGTGTCGGCCAATCCGTGAATATCACCAATGGCATCTAGCTTGATAGCGTCTGGAATTGTCGGGATTTCCACTGACAATGTGATGTCGCCTTCGGTCAGGATGAAGGGCCATTGGGAGTTGGTTTGGATGCGATCGCAAAACTTAGCCACCACCTGCTCTGGCACCCTACAGCGTCGTTGCTTATTCTGCTGCTGTATCCGCTCCAACGGTGGATTAAAAATCACCACTTGCACAGGCACGCCCAGTTCTTCGGCAATCGTGGCCAGGGGTTTACGTTCTTTATCACTAATCAACGTAGCGTCCACAATGGTGGTTAGCCCCGCCTTCAGCCGCGCTCGAACGACGCTTTCCATGGTGGAAAAAATCAGTCGGTCGTCAGTGGCTAAGGGACGGTCGGCCACCTGCCCATCAACCAGTGTTTTCGCGGTCCCAAAAAAAGTTTGCCGCAGCGCGTCACTGGATAGGATTAATGCCGATGGCAGGTGCTGACATGCTGTGGACTTGCCTGCTCCAGGGGCTCCTGACAGTAAAACTAGACTACCAATTTGAATTGAAACCAGGTTTTTAGAGTTATCCATAGTAGTTCTATTCAAGCAATCCCGATGGCATTTCGGCAGATGATACCCAAAAAAAACAAGAAAAAACCAGGAACATAAAGCGTTCCTGGTCGAGGTGTTTCCCTGATTGATTGGTATGCTGATGCACCCTGGAATAACTAGCGAGGGCGACGATTGCCGCGATTGGATAGTATTTCCTGTAGCTGAGCCTTTTGCTCATCGGTCAACACAGCATCGGCGGCGACTCGGGATTCTTCACGAATGACCTGTAGCTCTGCTCGTTGGTCTTCGCTAAGATCGAAGCTGCGCATCGCCTGTCCCCGCTCGCGACCGGTTTTACCCTCCAGTGCTGCCAGTTGCTCCTCCGTCAGAATTGCTTCCACTCGGGTGCGAGCATCTTCCTTAATGGCATCGAGTTCAGCCCGCTGCTCAGCGGTGAGATTCAGTTCTTCTGCAAACTCTTCACGGCGGTTTTTACGACCCTCTATTCGGTCAGCTCGCATGGCCTGTAGCTGAGCCTGTTGCTCATCTGTGAAAACCTCATCGGCAGCTACTCGGGATGCTTCACGAATGGCCTGGAGCTGAGTCCGTTGCTCTTCACTGAGATTGATACTGCGCATGGCCTGTCTGCGATCGCGACCTGTTTGCCCGTCCAGTTCCGCCACCTGGTCTTCAGTCAAGATAGCTTCAATCTGAGTGCGGGCGTTATCTTTAATGGCGTTTAGTTCAGCCTGCTGTTCAGACGTAAGATTCAGCTCTTCTGCCATATTTGGGGAGAACGCATTGGCGTTACTGGCTTTGAGAATAGCTGGGCTGGCTACTAAAGCGGTCAACATCAGGGCCCCGCTAAAGCATTGTTTGATGGTTGGAAATTTCATAGGTTTTGTTTGCTTGTTGATGGCCTCATCTTAGCCAAGGGAGATCTTTGATGGCTGCTAGCGAGAGTCATCTGTAAGGAAGGACCGAAGTCATGGGGGAAGTGATGACTTTAGTCACTGGTCCAATAAAGTGCCTGTATAAGCTTGAAATTTTGGGTAGGGTTGGGAAAGGGGTAGGGATGTAAGGTAAGCAATAACCACCATCCCGGTGTGTATCCTGAAAGGATTTTTGTCTATGAACCGAGCCATCCAGTTTCAGAATCATCCGTTTCGATTTTTACTCTATCTAGAGTGGGGCTTGCTGGCGGTGTCGATCATGGGGATCCTGACAGCACCACCGCTGCGGGAGATGGCTCGTCGTAGCTTACCGAATGTGCCTGTGCGTATGTTTACGCAGTGGCCATTGGTCACGGTAGGTTGCCTGTTGTTATTTGGCTTTTTGGGGCTCTATTTGCCGACCAAAGGATTTTGGGTGCGATTTGGCCACCTTGCTCTGCAAGGGGCGTTGATTTTAGTGGCATCAGGGCTGATGCTACAGCGAGCCCGGCTGTTTCCGTTTGTTTATTTGGTTTTAGTAATTCGTAGTTGCTTGATGGTCGGGCTAATGGGTCGGATTGCGGTGACGGCCTTATCGTTTTTGTTATTTATGACCACACTCAGCCTGAAATTTAGAGGATTTGACGGGCGAATGCCTCGGCATATTCGACAACATTTAATTGGTAGTCTCCAAATGAACCTGATTGTGTTCTTTGGACTTTCTCTTGTCTTCACGCTATTGTTGGTGAATGCATTGCTCAATGAGAGAACGATTCAAACTCGTTTACAGAAGGCGAATAAAGAGTTAAAGCGCTCTGCAACACAGGTGAAACAGCTAGCAACCGTTCAAGAACGCAGCCGGATTGCTCGTGAGATTCATGATTCGTTAGGTCATTCGTTAACGGCTCTTAATATTCAGTTAGAAGGGGCACTTAAACTCTCTCAACGAGATCCTCAAAAATCAAAAACTCTTTTAACTGAGGCAAAACGGTTAGGGTCTGTTGCTTTGCAGGATGTCCGCCAGTCTGTGGCAACATTGCGGGATGATGGTCAGTTAAAAGAGTCTCTGCATACAAAGTTAAATTCACTGATTGACACCCTACGCACCAGTGCTGGCATTACCCCTAATATAAATATTCAGCTATTGCAGCTGTTGCCTGAAGCAACCAGTATGGCCCTTTATCGCATTGCCCAAGAGGGCATTACTAACATTGTGAAACATGCTGAAGCAACAGCAGTAGAATTCACATTGATCACTGGTGAGTCTGGTACGAGACTTTTATTACGCGACAATGGTCGTGGTTTTGACCTTAGTCAAACATCGACAGGCTTTGGCTTACAGGGGATGCGAGAGCGAGCCCAGGCAATGGGTGGTCAACTTACATTCAATAGTCGACCGGGGGAGGGGTGCGAAATTCGTTTAGTTATTCCGAGGTAGGGGCACTCCTTGTGGTTGCCCTAAACGATAGATACTTATAGCAATACAAAAATGACGCAACAAGATTATCAACCTAATGCCATTCCTGTGATGCTGGTGGACGATCAGCAGATTATTCGCCAGGGGTTAAAAACGTTGTTGGATTTAGAAGACGACATTGTGATTGTTGGCGATGCCGATAATGGTGAGACAGCATTAACCGTGCTGGAGCAGCTGGAGTCAATGGATCAGCTGCCGGCAGTGGTGCTGATGGATATGCGCATGCCGGTGATGGATGGGGTGGCGGCAACGGGTGCGATCGCATCCCGCTATCCATCGATCCAGGTCCTCGTGCTTACCACCTTTGACGATGATGACCTAATCGCCCAGGCCATGGCCGTCGGTGCCAGGGGCTATTTGCTCAAAGATACCCCGTCTGAAGAACTAGCCCAGGCCATTCGTACCGTGGCTAAGGGCTATAGTCAGTTTGGGCCCGGCATTTTAGAAAAAATGTTAGCCGGACAGCAGGAATCTCAAGTAGATGTTCCTGAAGGATTTGATGAGCTGACGCCTCGCGAAAAAGATGTGCTGCGCCTGATTGGCACCGGGGCCAATAATCGGGAAATTGCCGAAGCGTTATTTTTGTCAGAAGGGACGGTGAAAAACCATGTGACCAGGCTTTTAGGACGTTTGGGCGTTCGCGATCGCACCCAGGCCGCCCTCCTTGCCGCCAAACTATCCTCCAAATTATCGTAGGGGCATTCCATGGAATGCCCCTACAACATCCATTCCATTCCAATACCCAACCGGCTATCCGTTGCCCCCGGCGCAAACTGCCACTCCACATCCGTCGCCAGCCGTAATCGCTCCGTCAGGCCATAGCCAAACTCCAACTGAGTAATCATCACCGAATCATTTTCCGTGGGACTCACCCAGGTCTGGGTATAAGCAAAATCAGCACCGCCCCCCCGCGATGGCATCACCTTTACCTGAAACCCTACCTGCACACCGCTTTCGCTATAGTCCACCGCCTCCACATGGCGATAGCCCACAATGGGAGCCACATTCACATAGCCACCTAAGGGCAATACGTAATAACGCAGGTGTGCCCCGTAGGCTTCTCGGTCCATATCCTCACCATCAAAATTAGCTACATAATCAGCATTTACCGTCAGCGGTAAATCCCCGACAAAGACATCTTCGACTCCGATGGATAAACCACGCTCATCTTGGCTAGATGGAAATAGCGCGTAGCTTAGCTGCAGCCTTGAGGGAAAGCTGGGCTGATTGCGGATATTGCTAAGCACATCCGGCGTTCCCTGCAACCACTCCTGTAGAACGGGGCTACTATCCACTGTGCCTGGTTCAAGTTCAAACTCAGACTCTATTTGTTCATTAATCGTGGGTTCTGCTAGGGCAACTGGAATAGAAATAAAGCATCCAATAATGACTGGGGCAAATAGTCGGCTGATTTGGGTATAGATATCAGCCATGGTTTATCCAGCCCAAGTTGGTGAGTGCTTGCATCGGCATAATGACTGTGACTGCAAATCTGGTAACTAGTACTGTCGCAAAAGATGTCTGTGCGCTTGTAACCTAGTTCTACAAGAATCCCATGGGATCTACCGGATTACCATTACGACGCACTTCAAAGTGTAAATGTGGCCCAGTTGAAAGACCAGTGGAACCTACTGCTGCTATAGATTGCCCTTTTACCACCGCTTGGCCCTCACGGACATTTAATCGGCTGGCATGGGCATAGAGGGTGGTCAGCCCACCACCGTGATCAATAATCACCGAATTGCCATAGCCACCGTACCAACCCGAAAAAATGACCTTGCCTGAGTCAGCGGCGGTAATGCGTGTGCCATAGGGCGCACCGAAGTCCACACCAGCATGAAAGCGACGATATCCCAGCACAGGGTGTATCCGTGAGCCAAAACGACTGGTGATACCCCCTGAGGTGGGAATGCTCATCTGGCCTGTGCCCAGTACGATGCCATTGGCTGCGGCAATGCGCTGGCGAATTAAATTGGCCAAACTTTCAGAATCTCGCGCTAACTGAGCCTGGGCCGCTTCTAGCGCACTGCGATTATCCTTCAGCCTGGTGATCAGTTGAGTTTGCTGATCTGCTTGAGCCTCGTATTGATCCCGTCGGGCGAGCAGCTGTTGACGTAATAGGGCAATAGAATTCTTCTGAGCTTCCACCCCTTGCTGCTGCCGGACGATAAAATTAGCTTTTTCTTGCAGTTCCACCATAAAATCGCGGTCTGCCTGGTAAATCTTACCGAGCCGATAGCGTCGCTCTAAAAACTCGTTTAGGTTTTCACTTTTAAGCAATACGGCCCAGCCTTCGGCATCCTTCTGTCTTTGCATAAACTGCAATCGCTGTACCGCGCCGATTCTGACCGTTTCATATTCGTTTTGGGCCATGGTCAGCGTATTTTCTAGACGCTTTAGCCGCTCTTGGGCTTGGGTGATTTGAAACTCTGTTTCTTCAATTTTGAGGTCAGTAATGGTAATACTGTCCTGTAGGCCGTCTAGCTGTTGAGCTGCTTCGTTTTCTAGATCTCTTAGCCGGTTTTGTTCTCGTTCTAAGTCTTGCTGCTGTTGTTCATTCTTTTTCTGTTGCTGTTGTAGCTGTTCCAATGGCGCACTGTTTTGAGTTTGCCCCAGAGCTATGGGCACTAAAAACGACACGCCAATTATCACACTGGCAAAGAGGGATAAAAACCGCTGTGTTCGTTTTGCAGTCATTGGTTTTGTCAGGAACTCGCGTTGATCACCAGCTGAACACACGCAGCACATGATAGCCTGACTTGGTGATTTAAAAAACGAAATTCATCTATAACGATTTTCAGTTTAAGGGTACTGTCCATCTGATCAAAGTAATGGATTCTGCTGTACGAACTTAGGCGTTTTCTCAAAAAGGCTATACCGGCTGGAGGCCCCCTTAGCCCCCAATTCTGGGGGGACAAGACTCAAAACCCCTAAAAATGGGGGGTTGGGGGCCTGAATCACTGGTAGTTTCTTTCCTAGAAATGTCCTTAAACTTCAAGGGGCGCGATACAATCAGCTACCTCATTACGGGGGCTGTTGACCAGGGTGCTGACTGGGTACGCCTCCATGTCATTGGCATTGTAGGGTTGCATTAATCCCTGTACCTGGGCTGGCATTGCCGTTAGCCAGCGGTCATAGTCTGCTTTAGGAATAATCACTGGCATCCGATTATGGATAGGCTCCATCAGTTCATTCGGTGTCGTGGTGAGAATTGTGCAGGTTTCCAGGTAACTGCCATCGCCGCTTTCCCATTGCTCCCACAGTCCAGCAAAAGCAAATATAGGCCGTTCTCTCAGGTGAAAATAAAAAGGCTGCTTCTTTTTATTACTGGCCGTGCGCTGCCATTCGTAAAAACCATCGGCTGGAATCAGGCAGCGCCGACGTTTGAAGGCAGCGCGAAATGAGGGCTTTTCGGCAGCGGTTTCGGATCTAGCATTGATCAGCCTATAGCCGATTTTGTAATCTTTAGCCCATGAGGGAACCAGCCCCCATTGAAAGATGCGATAGTCAGGACCGGCAATGATGGCTGAGACGGGCTGGGACGGAGCGATGTTATAGCGCGGTGGTGGTGCCGGCTCTGTAGTGAGTTGAAAGGCCACAGCTAAGTCTGCGCCGGAGTGGGTTTGGGTGTAGCGACCACACATGGGGAGTAATGTGAACTGAGACAATTGTACTAAAAATTTTTGAGAGGGAGGATAAGGCGATGGAAATGCTGTATCGCATTGCGCCAGCGGCTGATGTGCAGGTGGCAGCGGCGCAGGGGTGGTTTGAGTCGGCAGATTTAGCAGAGGAAGGCTTTATTCACTGTTCGTTTTTGCCCCAGGTCATGGGGGTGAGCCGTCGTCACTATGCAGGGCAGCAGGGGCTGGTGTTGTTTAGTATTGACCCGGCAACGGTGGATTGTGAGATTCGCGTGGAGAATACGTCGGGTGGGACGGAGTTATATCCTCACATTTATGGGCGGGTGCCCTGGGCGGCGGTGAAGCGGGTTTATAAGGATACCTATGATCAGGCGGGGGTGTTTCAGTTGCCGGTGGCGCTACAATAAGCTACTTCTGCATAAATCCTCGGTTTCTATTAGGCCCAGGCCAATTCTAGAAACCGAGGATCTGTCGGGATATTGCGGAATATTTATGACACGGCCATTACGCGGCCATTCCACTTAAGATGCCTGACTGACCTTCCAACGCTAGGAAGGAGATGGATTCGGGGGTGTGGTTGAGCTCACTATTGAGGGATTTCTCTTCGTAGACACCGACACCAAAGCTTTGGCGGGTGATATCGTCAATTCGGATGTTGGCGGTATCTGCACCGTAGAATGAACCCAGTTTAGCGATCAGTGAAGGTGCCGTATCAAACCCTGACTTGAAGTTGACCTGAGAACGATTGTGATCGTAGCTGCGGCTGGTGGTTCCCCCATGTAATAATGTGTCACCATCATTTGCTTTGCCCTGCTCAATGGCCAGCCAGCCTAAGGTTTCAGTGGCATGTCCTCCCTGATTTAAGGCTTCTTCTTCTTGCATTGCCAGTTGGAAGCCTTGGGAAGACTGTTGTTTGACGCGTGTGGTCACCCAATCGCCACCGTTTGTGGTTTGTACCTGGGACAAGATTGTGGGAGTTTTGTCGAAGCCCTGGAGCTTTCTGGTATCAAAGCCTCGGGAGGTTAAACGGTTGGAGTTGTAAGTGCCAGCTGAGATGCGAGTGCCATCGTTAAGGGTCCAATCGCCAGCCTCCATGACGAGATAGGAGAGAGACTCATTTTTATGGATGCCGTCGCTGTAGTTGGGTTCCTGGAGCCTGATTTGGAAGGATTGTTTGCCTACATTGCGAAGGCGTATAGCGACCGGGTCTGAATCATTGAATGTGGGGTCAGAGACAACGATAACTGGGTTTTTGTAGGTGTCATCCAGGGAAACCGTTTTCCATCTATGGTTGAGCGTAAGATTGCCGTATTCGCCAATAGATTCTATTCGGGCTTTGGGAGACGTCGAAAAGGTACCTTCAAATGCATTAATATTGGCGCGATTATTTTGTTGTATGCCACGTTGATTGCCTGCGAAGGCCCCGGCTCGACTACCTCCATCAATGGCGGGGCTACCGGAGCGCAGCGGATGGATTAGGGTACCGTTGCGTTGTTTCAAGGGGGCTAGCTTGGGATCTGCAACCAGGCTGTTTTTGAGCACCCGCATAGACTTGCGATCGCTAGAAAATTCAATATTGCCGCCCCCATCAATGGCCTGAAAACCCACTTGATTCTGACGTTTATCTTTGTCAGCCGTATTAAAGGCAATGATGGAGTTCTTTAAGGTTACTGCATGGTTTCTGGCATACCAAAGGGCTCCATTGGCTCGACCTGCGGAATTATAAGCAATGGTTGAATTTGTAATGTTGACAGGTGTGGAGCGATTATTCAGGAACATGGCTCCGCCAGCATCCCTCAACACTCGATTGCCTGAGAACGTGCTATTGACGATATTGGCGGGTAAATTGGACTCCAGCCATAGGGCACCTCCTTGTTGGGTGGCGGTATTGTTGGCCAAGGTTACATTCTGCAGGTTCAGACCTATTTTGGCCCAGATAGCGCCCCCTTTGGCATCCCCTTTGGCATTGAAAGTCACTTCGTTATCGATGATGACAGTGTCTTTGATGATGGCTTTATCTTTGCCATAGCCCCAGAGGAAGAGTGCACCACCCATCCCTTGTGCTTGATTGCCTTCAAAGCGACTGCCTCGGATGACAATGGTGCCTTTATTGCCAGGACCGGAATACCCGATGGAACTCACCCCATCTGTGAAAATCGCTCCACCGCCGCCTCTATTGGTAGCAATGTTATTGCGAAAGACAGAGTTTTCAACCCGAAAGGCAACAGTGGAGCGACCGTAAATGGCTCCACCATTAAAGCCGCGATTATTTGCGAAGGTGCTTCCTTTGATGATTAATTGAGCCCGCGATTCGTCATGGGAAATGGCCCCAGCACTAAAACCTGCATACTTGTTGGTGAGGGTACCATCATTGCCGTTAAAGCGACTGTTGATGATGTTTGCCTTGGCGAGATGCCCGACACGAATGCCACCACCTAAGGCTGAGGTATTGTTTCTGAGGGCAACATTGAATAGGTTCAGGGTACTTTCGTGGCGTGTGAGGATGCCGCCACCGCCACCTTTGGTTTTGCCATTGGCGATGGCCAGGTTCTTAAAAGTGGCTTTCTGATTTCGCTCCACCAGGAAAACACGGCTAGAGTTATTGCCGCTGATGGTTAAGCCAGGTGCCTTTTTGCCATCAATTGTGACTGATTTATTGAGTGAGAGTTGTCCACTGGTCAAACTAATGGTTTTCTGTGAGAGTTTTTTGGCGAACTGGATAGTATCGCCTTTTTTGGCTTTTGCGATCGCGCTTCTAAGTGATCCTGCTCCTCGGTCTGCTGTAGAGGTGACAGTGATAGTAGCCATAGCGAGTTTAATAATGGTTGCAGGTGATGTTGGCGCAGGGAAATTCCGACAGATCCAGGCGCTGTCGGAAGCACAACAATAATGTCGGTAATGTTGGTTAGAGCTGTCTGATTTAATGCACCGCCTGAAACGCGGTAACAATTAATACCCCGAAATCCAGATTATGGGTTGCGACCATATAGACCACTTACCTCTGAGTAGGTTATGGCCCGGATAATGGTTTGATTGAGGGTAAAGACTTTACCGTTCAATATCTTTTCGTGTCGCTAAAGAATGTGTAGGGAACTAGATTTTCGGTAAGATGCATGTCAAAGAAAGGTTTGTGCGGGATGCACCTTCTTTGACTCCTTTGTAGTTTTCCCAGAATTTAATTTATTAAAACTTCTTGGGTGAGCGCTTGTCAAATCTATAAACAGATTCAACCCTGCGAAACCCAACGATACCAAGCAATACCAACGATATCCACAATCGTAGGTTGCGGTTGAGCCACCAGAATGAACGCTCTATTCCGGAATCTCAATCTTGCGAAACCCAACATAGCCGATAATTCCGTATGGTGATTGTATAAAAAATGTTGGGTGTTGTGTTGATGGCGATGATGGTTGGAAGTGTTGGGTTTCGTGCCGCAACCGCAACCTACGGTGTTTCGTGAAATGGTGGTCGTGTTGTTTGTTAATAGGCCTTGAAATGAGATTTTATTTTACCGTGATTACTCTCACTATGCTGGCTACATCATCGCCCAAATTCAATAGCACCTTATCTACCATTGGGTCAGGTTATCCATACGCTCTTCGCGGACTTGAAAAATTACTGAATTGTAGTCAGGTGTTGGCTGTTTAGTTGCTTTGACTAGCCAGATGCCCCCGTGGTTTTCTAGGTTGGGCATGTCATTTGTTTCAGAGATGCAGTTTGAAGAACTGCTGGAGGTATCCTGAGCGTTTTGTAATGAGCCTAGCAAGCTATCTACAAGGAGTAGAACCTGACGCAGTGCTGAGTCTGGTAGGCGGTCTAGACGCTGAATGATTTGTTGGACCAGAGGGCTCATGGGTTTATGCGGTTGCCATGGATAATGGTCACACTCCTATGGTATATCACCTGCCTTAAAGCTTGGATTCGAAATTATCCTTAGGTGCTTAGATGTATCAGGAAATGGTAATGATTTGGCATTAGATGTTGATGCAGCTTCCAAAATCGTAGGTTGCGGTTGAGCCGTCAAAATGAATGCTTTATGCCAGAATCTCAATCCTGCGAAACCCAACGAAGCCGATAATTCCGAATGGTGATTGTATAAAAAATGTTGGGTGTTGTGTTGGTGGCGGTTGGAAGTGTTGGGTTTCGTGGCTCAACCGCAACCTACGGTGTTCCGTCAAATGGTGATCGTGTTGGATAAACGCTTTATACCGGAATCTCAATCTTGCGAAACCCGACGAAGCCGATAATTCCGCATGGTGATTGTATAAAAATGTTGGGTGTTGTGTTGGTGGCGGTTGGGGTTGGATGTGTTGGGTTTCGTGGCTCAACCGCAACCTACGGTGTTCCGTCAAATGGTGATCGTGTTGGATAAACTGAGATCTTGCACCTGGCAAGGAAGCATTAACCCGCCTTGGACTCAAAGTCGCAAGGCTAACTGGCTCAAAACCGCTCAAGCGGTTAAAGAATCCCTAGAAGCTCTATATCTAGGGCTGCCCAGCCAATCTTGTCCCTTTAGTGGACAGCCCTCAATTAGCGTTGGGTTTTGAACCCAACGTGGGTTTGAGCTTCACAACCGACCTTAGTGCAAGATCTGAGCCTTTTACGAACAGTAGGGCTGTTCGCTCAACCGGCAAGAAACACAATTGTCGTGATTCTGTCGACAATCAGTCTATTTTAGGGTTGATTAGCTTGTGTTTCTTAGGAGATAAACGCTTTATGCCAGAATCTCAATCTTGCGAAACCCAACGAAGCCGATAATTCCGAATGGTGATTGTATAAAAATGTTGGGTGTTGTGTTGGTGGCGGTTGGAAGTGTTGGGTTTCGTGCCTCAACCGCAACCTACGGTGTCTTGCTCTGTGGCATTGGCAAAATCGCTACTCTGCTGGACAAAGCTCGACCAGGGGAATGTCTGTGGCTTGGCTAACCGTCTGACATTGTTGTTGATACTCGCTAACAGAATTATTGCGAATGCCATTAAGAGCATCTGTCATCCAACGCTGAGCCCGTTGCATAAGCTCTTCCTGGCCTAACTCTTTCATAATGAAAAATGCTTGTTGAAGAGTGTCTAGGGCTTCTGAATATCTAGCAAGTTCAACGTAAACTGTACCAATTAAATAGGTTCCATATGCTTCACTAGATCGAAGTCCTAATTCTTTTGCGATATTAAGAGCTTGCTGATAATAAACTAAGGCATCATCATCTTGATCTTGGGCATCATAGACTGCACCAATATTGCTGAGGGTGACGCCTTCGCCGGTGCGATCGCCCACCTCACGCTGAATCAATAAAGCCTGTTGAAGGGTATCTAGGGCTTCTGAATATTGAGCGAGCTTAGCATAGATAGTACCAATCAAATACGTTCTGTATCCTTCACTGGAACGTATTCCTAGCTCTTTTGCTATAGTTAAAGCCTGCTGATAATAAACTATTGCTTCTTCATTTTTACCCTGAGCATCATAAATTTTACCGATGGTACTCAATGCGATTCCTTCTCTCCTACGATGGCCAACCTTTTGCATAATGGCTAAGGCCTGTTCTAAGTACTTGAGAGCCTCATCATAGTTTTCTTGGTCAAGATAGACATTGCCGATATTGTTAAGAGTGGTTCCCTCTCCTCTAAGATCGCTAATCTCGCGACGAATGGCTAAGGCTTGTTCTAAATATTTGAGAGATTCATCGTAGTTTTCTTGATTGAGATGGACACTGCCAATGTTGTTGAGGATAGCCCCTTCTCCTTCACGATCGCCCACCTTTCGATAAATAACTAAGGACTGCTCATAATACCTGAGGGCCTCGCTATAGTTTCCCTGTCTACGATAGACACTGCCAATGTTGTTGAGGATAGTCCCTTCACCTCCGCGATCGCCCACTTCGCGGTGAATGGTTAAGGACTGTTCATAATAGCTCAGAGCCTTTGAATATAGAGATCGAGCTAAATATGTGTCCCCAATCTGATGAAGACTCATAGCTTCTCCACTACGGTTACTAATCGCCTGATGAATATTAAGTGCTTGCTCGTAATAGCTCAATGCCTCTAAAGGTTGACTTTGAGCCTCATATAACTGACCAATCGTCAGACGCATATTACCCTCGCCCGCTTTATCTCCTAATTCATACAAGAGATCTAACGCTAAACGATAGTTAATCAACGCTGCATCATAGTTATATTGATCAGCTCTAATTTGTCCAATGCTACGCAAACTGTCACTTTGACCTTTGGTATCTTGAATAACCCTAGACAGTTCTTGAGTATATTCATAGACACTTAGAGCCTCATTATCATCACCCTGACGTCTTTTTATATCGGCTATTTTCCTTAGCAGCTCAGTTTCTCCAAAACTATCTTCAATGGCCTCAGCAATTTTCACTGCCTGTCCGTAATGTTCCAGTGCCTTATCTATTTGTCCTTGAAAATTATATACATCCCCCATATAGCTGAGAATTTGCCCTTCTCCAATTCGATCTTTGATGGATATAGCAATCTCTAAACTGTCCTGATGAGTTTTTAACGCTTTGTTTGGGTCTCCTGTGGCTAAGTACACCCGCCCTAAATTCATCAGGGCCTGACTTTCACCCAATCTGTCTTTGATCTCTCGTGTAATTACTAAATGCTGTTGATGAAATTCCAATGCTTGTGGATATTTACCCTGGTTATACAGTACCTCACCCTTATTCCCTAGAGCTTGTGCCTCACCTTTTCGATCCTGAATGTGCCTTGCAATAGTTAAATGATTCTCATGGGCCTCTAACGCCTCAGGATATCGTCCGAGAATGTTATGGACTTTTCCCAGGTTTCCATGGGTGTAACCTTCCCCTCTTTTGTCTTGAGTCTTTTTGGTTTTCTCTAACCCCTCTTCTAAGTAACTAATCGCATTTTTCAGGCCACCCAGTTCATAAAAAGTGTTCCTAAACCGTTGAATGCCTAAAGAGCCAATGGAAAAGCGGATGGCTTCTTGTGCCTCCTCTCTTTGCCGATTTGCAAAGTTTAGAGAGCTATTTACCGATTCCAACCGCTCTTCTTGTTGTCTCTGTGTTAGCTCTAGCTCACTGACATTTTGCTGTAAGGTGTCAACGCTTTGTTGTAGTACGCCCAAATTAGAACGGGCACTTGCTAATTCAGTTTGCACATTTCCTAACTGATTATTTTTGATGGTTAAGTCTTGATTCAATCCTGTCAATTGTTCGCGGATAGTTTCAGCCTGTTGTTTGGCTGTTTTTGAATCTTCTAAAGCTATTTTTGCCTCTTCAGTCACTTCTGCATTGACTTCAGTTAACTGCTCATTTGCTTCTGAAAGATCTTCGTTATTTTCAAGTAGATCAGTATTTCGTGTCTCTAATCTTTCGAGTGATTTTTGAGTCGTTAACAACTCTATTTCTGAGTCTTTAGCAGTTTCCCTCGCTCTACGGGCTTCCTCTCCCTGGGCAAGTGCATGGTTCCCAGACCAAAATGCTCCTGCTAAAGCCATACTTACCAGGCCTATTCCTATTCCAGTAGTCCAGCGAGCTTGTCGATTAATACGCTTGAGATCTGCTTTAGCATTTGCTAACTCATCATCCGCTCGCTGAATCGCCTTATTTTTCGTATTCAACAACTGCGTCTGCTGTGCCACCGTCACCTGCACTGCCGCCAGCTCCGCCCGCAACCCCAGCTTCTGACTCTCCACTAAATACTCATAGTCCTGTTTGCCCAAACTACGCGACTCCGACCAATCTAGCGCGTCGGTCAGCTCTTCCCCCTGCAACAACAAACTATCCTGCGGGTCCGCCACCCACGCCTCCAACTTCTCCCCATAGGGCCGAATACTCACCAACGCATCCCTTATCCAGTCCTGGGTAAACACCGTCTGGTAAATCGGGTTATACACCTGCAACCTGCCATCCTGCTCCACTACCAGCCCCGACAACCGCAGTGCCATCTGCTTAGCACTGCCGTCTACCGGGATATGTCCCCGCTCCACAATCTTTTGATACAGGTTCAACAACTGTCCCGCCCGTGAATTCTCCCTCAGCCGATCTCGAATCGTCTTTAAATGGGGCGGTTCATCCTGCATCTCCCAGTTATCGATAATGTGGGTATGCACCACCTGGGCCACTAGCTGATCTGCGGCAGATTGTTCTGCTGTGCGTTCCACCGCCTGAATGACTAACTGACAAACCTTCTGGGTTAAAAAAGGCTGTCCCCCCGTCCAGTGCAGCACCGCCCGCAACACCGCTTCCGGATCGCTCACTTTCTCGGTTAACCCTGGCAGCAGTGGAACCGCTTCTTCAAAGGTAAACCCCGTCAGCTGAATCGCTCGACCAATATTAAACGGCGTCCGTTCTTTTGCCTGGATCAAATTTGTCGGTGTGGCCACCCCAATCAGAGCAAATGTCAGCCGATTATAGTCAGGGTTATCCGCTCGATTGTTAAAACACTCTCGAATGACGGCAAAGAAATCATCTGCCTCAAACTCCAGACTGAGGACGCTGTCAATTTCGTCTAGAAAAATCACCATGGGCCGGGTGACTGTCCGCAACAGCACATGGCTAAGAAACTTACCAAATCGTCGCACCGGAGGTAGATTATGGTTCTCCTCCCACCAGTCATCCAGGTCAAAGCCAGGATCTAGCCCATCGATATTAAACCGATCCACCAGGCTGTCCATAATGCCGAAGTACCACTCCGCCGGTTCGATAGTAGTGGTACCCAAGCCGCTTACATCCAACGAAGCACAGGCCACACCCTCTGACTGCAATCGGTTAGACGTGCGCACCCGCAGGCTAGACTTACCCATCTGCCGTGAGTTCAGTACATAGCAAAACTCCCCAGCCTTAAGCAACCGGTAAAACTCTTCGTCTGCCGTACGCTTAACATAGGTTGGGGCATCTGGCGGCAGGCTACCGCCCACTTGATATCGATACTCAGCCATGATCTTTTAGGGGGTGTGCATCAGGAAAGTAACTATCTTACGAACGCTGTTGGCTGAGCGAAGTCGTTCGCGGAGCGTCTCCTTCAGAGTTAGCCAACTTTCACAGCCAGCGCCCCCTTCGACTCCGCTCAGGGGACGCTTAACTTATAACCGAGATTGGAAATATTGCCGGTATAAACCACATAACGGCACCACCGCATTGCCGTCATACTTCACCAGCCCCATGCTGTGCAGCTTAAACGCTTCTGTGGAACCAATCTGTACCGGCTGATAGCTGGGAATCACTTGCTTAAAGGCCCTGAGCAAAGCTGAATCCGCTTCTAGATTGAGCAAATGCCGCCGTAGATGATCGCTGTATAAACCACCCTCAGTGGGTGCTTCTTCCATCAGCTGAGTCAAACTCATGCGACCTCGTGCCAGTTGGTAAAGGGCTGCCCGCATGAGATATGGATGTCCCCCCACCAATTCCACTAGCTGCTGTTTTTGATGGGCAGAAAGACTTAGCTGATGCCGAGCAATCAAGGTTTCGATTTCGTCCGCATTCAACTGCCGTAGTTCAATGGGTAACCCCACATTAAAGGGGGAACGGTTAATGCTGAGGGGAACGTACACCTCTTTGGAATGGACAATTACCAGATTTAGCTTGCGCCAGATGGGGTTGGTTTTACCTTCTTCGTGCCATACCCGCAACATGCCAAAAAAGTCTGTGGCGATTTCGGGATGCTCGAACACCTGGTCCACTTCATCCAGTCCTAACACCAGCGGTTGCTCCAGTTCCTTCAACAAGTAGCGTTCAAAATAGCGCTGACAACGGCGAACGATGCCCCGCGCTCCCTTCCAATAGTCGGCAAGCCGATCTTCTAAATCCAGCTCCTCGGTGACACTGCAGCAAAACCATTGGAGAAATTCATCCAAATCGTTCAGTGTTTCATTGTCAGAGGTTTGAAAGCTTAGGCGCACCGTCTCAAACCCGTGTGCCCTGGCATGGGCCATGCTTCTGACCAGTAGTGATGTTTTCCCTAGCTGTCGGGGGGCCTTGATCCGAATCAGAGACCCTGGTCTGACGACGGTTTCATAACAGTCGGTTTCAATGGGCAGCCGTTCTATATAAAAAGGTGAGTCTAAGGGGACTAGTCCCTCTGGCTCTTCAAGGATGATGGGTTTATCAGTTTTAGCAGCAGAACGTTGCTTAGTTTCTGGTTCAAGCTCAGGTTTGGCCTTATTGGTAGTCTTTGATGTCTGGGGCTCTGGAGACTCATCGAGTTTTTCGGTTAACCCTTTGCGTATTTTCAGAATGGGGGTGGCGACTTCATCAATGCCCTCTAACGCAATGGCTGACAGGCCGACTTCATAGGCAAAGGGCACTGGATGGCCATAGCCCAGGGCATCATAAAAACCAACGGCAAACTCAATGGCGGCCCTATCTCCCATGGCATCGGTCATGCCGACCACATAGTCCACATGCTCCACCACGGCCTCTGCTTGATGCTGCGAATAACAGGCGTTAAACAGCACGCATTCTACTCTTGTAAAGAGTCGGAATAGACGCGATAGGGCGATGCTGCTGACGGGTTTGGTCTCGCCAGTGTCATTTTCTAAGAGCAGTCCTGCTGCGCCAGCACCGTGGCCTGAAAAATGAACGATTTGGGGTTGGTACTTGAGCAGGGCACGCCGCAGATCGTCAGGTCGGGTGGCCCATTGGGACACTACGTTAAAGCTGTCCCGTTCTGCGGATAGGTTTAATCCTGCTTGGATTTCGCGAACTTCTTCGTCTAAACGCAAACGGCTAGTATCTGAAGGATTCGCTGTCAGGATCAGGATCGTCTTTGCTGCCATGGTACTTGGCAAAAGTGGGGGCTAATGGGGAGCAGGTATCTGTCTTTACTCTAGTCTCTGGAGAAAAAATATTTTCGACAGCTTAACTACAAGATCGTGATGGATTTTTCCAATGGTTGTCCATTACCCCCAGGGGTACTTTTACAATGCCTCTGGATTCACCCCTAATTCCCGTAATTTTGCTTCTAATGCCTGAATCCTCTGCTGATCTGCCTGTCTGAGTTTCCGTTCAGCTTCTAGCAGTTCCCCCAACTCCACATAGGTCAAAAACCGTTCCCCATCAGGCCGATAAATTTCTAACGTTTCTTCCGTTAGCTCAAACCGGATACCCAAGGCCGGACTTATCCAGCCTCGCATATCACTAACTAACTGTAGTGCCTTTCCCGAACGTTGCAATCCGGTCAGTTCATTATCATCTGGGTCGTAAATGTAATATTCCTCCACACCATGTTTCTGATAGAAATTCAGCTTCCGTAGCATTTCCCCAGAGTGAGTCCCCGGTGACAAAATCTCAAACACCACCTGGGGCGTAATGCCATCTTCTAACCACTGCCGATAAGATCCCCGATCTCTTTTTGGACGACCAAACACCACCATTACGTCCGGTGCTTGACGTAGCTTTGGATTCCCCTCTACCGGATACCACAGCAAATCCCCAGCAACAAAGACATTTGCATTACCCGAAAATAGCCGCTCCAGATTTTCCTTAATTACTACGATCCACCGGAACTGCTTCGTATTGTCGGCCATGGGTTGCCCATCGCTGTCAGGGTATTGCTCAGGAAGCTGACTGTCGGAGATTAGCTGCTGAACCATAGGTCTGGTCTCAAAATAGCCTGTACTCTAGTTTAACTGCACCAGTTAGAGCTTGGTCGTTTGCTGGATAGACAGGAATTCTGAGCCCATCTAATAAAATGGAGCTGTTAAGCAGGGCGAATTTTGTGGTTTACAGTCAATTTAAAACCATTGCCAGTGTAAAAACGGCTTTTGACCTCACTGTGGTTGAAGGTAAGCGATTTTTACCAGAACTCGACGATATTACTCCATCTGCTATCCTTGCGGGTTATCTCCAAGAAAGCCTGCCTATTGTCGCCACATCCGGCAGCGAGAAAGCCCGCTCTGAAGGCATTATCTACCCTGTCCTATTAGAAGTACGCCGTTACCTGGATCGCCACGTCAGCCTGTTTTCAGGAGAAGACTTTAATGTTGACGAAACCGTTGGCTTGAATGGCCAATGTGATTTCCTCATCACCCGCTCGACCGAAGTGCTCGAAATTGAAGCGCCTGCCATTATTGTGG
Organism: Leptolyngbya sp. PCC 7375; assembly: GCF_000316115.1. Taxonomy (GTDB): domain Bacteria; phylum Cyanobacteriota; class Cyanobacteriia; order Phormidesmidales; family Phormidesmidaceae; genus Leptothoe. The sequence continues at coordinate 2,445,210 of NZ_JH993797.1, read as the reverse complement.
TCGAAGCGAAGAAAACGGATCTTAAAACTGGTTTTGGTCAATGTATTGCTGAAATGGTAGCGGCCCAGCGGTTTAATCAAGATCAGGGAAATGAGATTGCAACCATTTACGGCAGTATCAGTAATGGCATCCAGTGGCAGTTTCTGTCCCTTACAGAATCCACGGTCACCATTGATTTGGCCGTATATGCCTTACCTCCTGTTGAGCAAATTTTGGCATCCCTAGTATGGATGGCATCATAGTCGTTGTTGTTTTCCTCGCCTTATCCCCGCCAGCTTAGGGCAACGATCCCAAACCCGGTAATCAATACCCCAAACACACGATTTACCCAAACCAATCGCCCAGGTGTTAGCCAATGGCGTAAGCGAGATACCCCACTGCTCAGAATCAGCCACCATAGAGCCGATCCTAAAAATACGCCACCGACCATCACTACTGCCTGGCCATAGTCCAGCCCTGTAGGGGCGAAGCCAGCGAACAATAGCACGAAGGACAAAATCGTAGCTGGGTTGGTTAAGGTCAAACCCAATGTGGATAGATAGGCTCCGGCTAAGCCAGTGCGGCTAATTTCTGTGGTTTTATCGGCGGGTTTACTCAAAAATGTGGTGATGCCTAGATAACAGAGAAATAGGCCGCCGATGATGCCCAGCCACCGGGCCTGATTCGTTAGGAAATTGGAGATAAAGGCCAGGCCAAAGGCTGCGATCGCACCATACACTCCATCCGCCGTTGCCGCCCCTAACCCTGACAGCAAGCCTGTAATGGTCCCATAGGAAAGACTGCGCCGAATACACAACAACCCAATCGGACCGACGGGGGCCGCAATCGATATCCCCAACACTAAACCCCGCAAAAACAAAGAAATCATGACACTACACCCCAAAATTATCGATTAATCCGTAGGGGCTCCCCTTGTGGATGCCCTGTATCGAACCCCGCCCAGCCTTAAACCGCCAACGCCGTTGTTTCCTTCACCGTCGATAACGCAATCGATGTCTTCGTCTGCAAAATCCCTGGCAGTCCCTTAATGTCCTCACTGAGAATCTGTTCCAGGTCAGCCATCCTGCCGCACCGCACCTTCAGCAGATAATCCCCATCTCCCGCCACGTGATGACATTCCTGGATTGCAGGTGTCCCTTGAACATAGTCCAAAAACCCCTGGCGATATTGCGGATGCTCCAATACCACTGCCACAAATGCCGTGATGTCATAGCCCAGTTCCATCGCATCAACCATCACTCGATAGCCCTGAATAATGCCGCGTTTCTCTAAACGCCGTACCCGTTCGCTAATGGCGGGTGATGACACCCCATAGCGAGCAGCCAGGTCAGACCACGTCACCCGACCATCCACCATCAATGCCCCTAAAATTTTGCTGTCAAGGTCGTCCATTAAAAATGTATTTAAGTATTTTAGGATTTTTGATTGTTTTTTTAAGTATAGATCGATATTTTAGTTTATAAATTAAGTATTTTTGGGATTTTTATTAAATAAATTAAAAGGGGGTAGTTGCTGGTAGAGGGTCTGCCCCCCCATTGAGGGGCTGGATGAGTAAGAATTACTACTATCAAGACAGGGTGTAGTATGCAGGATTGCTTTACGCCTGGTCTGCACTACCCGAGAAAATATGTTTAAATTCCTTTCTGACGTCGTCACAGCTACGACGGTCTCTACCGACTGGATCGGTATTCGTGCCGTCAAAGATATAACTAAGTCCTGTGCTATCCGCGATTCACATCCGGAACGCAACACTCAACAATTTGGCCATGGAGCCATGGTGGAAGTGCTAGCTCAAGGGCAATTTGGTTACAGCGCCACCAATGATCTCTCAGTGGCTGCCCTGACCAGGGCTATTGAGTCTGCCTACCATCAGGCCATTGCGGCTAGTACCTGGGCAGTCCACAGGTTCACAACAGCTGCCCGACCCAAAGCTACCGGGAATTATGTATCTCCCCATCGCAAAGGGTTGGATGCCCTATCTCCCGCTGAACTCAATCAAATTTTGCTGCAGGTTTGCGATCGCCTGAAGGTCTCTGACAAGATTGCTCAGACCAGTGCATCTGCTAGAAGCCATGATATTGAGACCTGGTTTGTCAGCAGCAATGGTTCAGAGATTTACCAGCGTGACTACTTAGTAGAGACCCACTTTGGCACCATTGCCCAGGATGGACCGACCACACAACTGCGCACTGACCATGGCTATTTAGCCCATAGCTATCAAGGGGGCTGGGAGCTATTTCCGGATTTAGAGCTGTGGCAGCGGGTGCAGCAGGTGGGAGAACAGGCGGTGGAGCTGTTGGATGCAGACAATTGCCCCAATGTGGCCACTACCCTGGTGCTGGCCCCCGATCAGATGATGCTGCAAATTCACGAGAGCATTGGGCATCCCTTAGAGCTGGATCGGATTTTGGGGGATGAACGTAACTATGCCGGGGGCAGCTTTATCAAATTGGAGGATTTTGGCTCTTTAGAGTATGGCTCCCCCCTGATGAATGTCACCTTTGATCCGACAGTGCCCGGTGAGCTTGCCAGCTATGGCTTTGATGATGTGGGTACTCGGGCTACCCGTGAGTATTTGATTTGTGGGGGCAAACTGGAGCGAGGCTTGGGGGGGCTAGAAAGCCAGCAGCGTTCCCAAGTGCCAGGGGTAGCTAATTCTCGTGCGTCCTCTTGGAATCGACCCGCCATTGACCGCATGGCCAATATTAATTTGGAGCCGGGGGATCGCTCCTTTGGGCAAATCATTGGCAGCATTGAGCACGGTGTCTACATGGAGACCAATCGTTCCTGGTCTATTGATGATCAACGCCACAAGTTTCAATTTGGTTGTGAGTACGGCAAGCTGATCGAGAATGGCAAGCTGACTCGCACCATCAAGAATCCTAACTATCGCTCTGTCACACCGCAGTTTTGGCACAGTCTTTCCCAGGTGGGCGATCGCAACACTTGGGAAATGTATGGCACCCCCTTTTGTGGCAAGGGAGAACCCAATCAGCTGATTCGGGTGGGGCATGGTTCCCCGATGTGTGCATTTGACAATATTGAAGTGTTTGGGGGTGCGGTATGAGCAGTGTTGTAGCGGAAACAGTTGCAGAATCAGTTACGACTAAGGAATGTGTTTTTGGTCAGCTGGCTGATGCGTTAGCCTCTGCCCATGCGACGATTAATCATTACACCTTGACCATCAGCGGTGAAGATAGTCAATTTACTCGGTTTAATCGGGCCCGGGTTCGACAAACGGGGCAGGTGAGCGATGGCAATCTGACCTTGACCCTGATGCAGGCCGATCGTACAGCGTCAGCATCAGTGCCCTTTGTGGGAGATTTTGAAACTGACTGGCCGTTGCTAAAAACGGCATTGGATGATTTGCAGGCCATGGTGCCTCAGTTGCCGGTTGATCCGTTTTTGGTGTTGCCTACAGGGTCAGCCAGCAGTCGCACCGTCAATCAGGGAGAGCTGTTGGCAGCCGATGCGATCGCATCCATCCTGCTCGATCCGGTCCAATCCCTGGATTTCACTGGTATTTATGCGGGTGGCCTCATATTCCGAGGGTATGCAGATTCTGCTGGTCAGCATCACTGGTTTGAGAGCACCAGCTACAGTCTGGATTTCTCTCTATTTGATCCTCAGAATCGAGCTGTCAAAGGCACATTTGCTGGTAGCCAATGGCAGCAGGCCCAGTTCATCGATAAAATCAACCAGGCTAAACAGCAGTTGACCATGATGAGCCGTCCGGCCAAAACCATTGAACGGGGGCAATATCGAACCTATCTTGCGCCAGCGGCTGTGGCTGAATTACTCCACATGTTTTCCTGGGGCGGTGTGGGTGAAGCCGACCTGCAGCAGGGCAACAGTGCATTTTGTCTATTGCGTCAGGGCGATCGTCAACTTTCGCCCAAATTTAACCTGCGGGAAAATTTTCATCAGGCTAATACGCCTCGATTTAATACCTATGGTGAGGTAGCCCCCCTACAGTTGCCCATTATTGAGCAGGGGCAGTTAGTCAATAGTTTGGTCAGTTCCCGTAGCGCTAAGGAGTACCAGACACCCTCCAATTACGCCAGTCGCGGTGAGCATTTGCGTGCCCCCGAGATTCTGCCGGGAAAATTGGCGGCTGACAAAATTCTATCCAGCTTGGATCGAGGGCTATATCTTTCCAATTTGCACTACCTAAACTGGAGCGATCACCCCAATGCTCGGGTGACGGGCATGACCCGCTACGCTTGCTTCTGGGTAGAACATGGGGAAATTGTTGCTCCCATTGAAAATCTGCGGTTTGATGAAAGCCTTTATCAATGCTTTGGCGATGGTCTGATTGATCTGACTGATTTTCAAGAAACCATTTCCAGTATCGATACCTATGACCAGCGCAGTCTGGGGGATAGTCGTGTACCGGGTGTGTTGGCAGATGATTTTACCTATACGTTATAAAGGCCAGTAGACTAAAAACACTGCACCCTATTGCCACTTTATGGCCAAAGAACCCTGGGCCGAAAGCTCAGCCAATAATTCACCTCAGCGGTTAACCATCTCTGTCAGTAGTGTTGTGCTGTTGATAGCAGCCATTCCATTATTGGTTCTACTGTGGCAGCTCAAAAGTTTACTGCTGCTGGTGATGATTTCAGTCGTTCTGGCCTGTTCAATTGCTCCTGTTGTTGACTGGGCTGAACGCTATCGAGTCCCTCGCTGGCTGGGGGTAATCTTGGTCTATCTCACCTTGATCAGTGGCCTGGTTTTGCTGGGGTTGCTGATTGGCCCAACGGTATTTGAACAGGTAGAACGAATCATTCGCCGCTTGCCGGTGGCGATCAGAGGATTACTCAATGAAGCAGATGCTTGGCTGACGGCCTTTACGGATACTCAGGCCTTAACCACTAATGAACTTTTTACCCAGCTAATTGACGTCCAGGGCTTGATTAGCTGGACGATTAAGTCGAGTCAGCAGTTGCTGATTCGTTCCTACGGGGTAACCACGGGCATTTTGGGGGGGGTGCTGAGTTTAGTGTTGGCCCTATTTGTGTCGGGCTACATGGTGGCTGACAGTCGTACCCTGATCAAAAACTTGACCCGCTTGCTGCCTAGTCCATGGGATGAGCGAATTTTGGACCAGGTACCTCCCATGGGGCAGCGGATTGGGGGGTATTTGCGGGGACGGATTGTGGTGTCGGCGCTGCTGTCCGTTGCCACCGGTGTGGGGCTGAGTTTACTCGGTTTAAGGGATTTAGCGGTGGGGCTAGGTGCGATCGCAGGCATCACCAACTTGATCCCATTTTTAGGGCCAATTTTAGGGGCCGTGCCAGCCCTGTTAGTGGCTATTCCCCAAGGCGGCTGGACGTTTTTATGGGTGCTTTTGCTATATGTTGTGGCGCAAAATCTTGAGACCTATGTCCTCGATCCATTGCTCGTAGGCTCTTCTGTGGGAGTACATCCCCTGTATCAGCTACTGGCGGTTTTGGGCGGAGCCCAGGTCTTAGGCATTATTGGTGCATTAATCGTTCCTCCCTGGATTGCTGGAGGTGCTGTGTTGCTTGAAAACCTATATCTGCGTCCCAAGCTGATTGCTGAACGGCAGCAGCGCCGCAGTGGAGCTTTACCAGAATTAGCTGCGTTTCAGGCGGATAGCTAACTAAACCCTGTGTAATTAGTGTCGAACGCCATCAATTTTTGGAGCACCCTGTCTGTGAGGCTCTGATGAAGTTCCGTTAATACGGACGGCTTGTGCTAAAAGCTCACTGTTCATACATACGTCAGGCTCTGCTGACTCTAGGTATGTGCCTCTGTAAATTCCTAGAAAATAGTGAATAAGCAGCTGGAAGTGTCTCTAAATTAGCAGCAGTCTACATTAAGTTAATGTGATGAGTTCATGTCGCCCGCAATAGTTTGTTTATCTTGCCGTAATTTAACCAAAGACCCTAACCTTAGGTTGGATAATTTGTCATGGTTACCCTCTATGGCCTGTCAAATTATTTAGGGCATATGTTCCCTTAAGTCCTAAGGTAGAAGGGTTTTGTAGATTTTCTAATCCGTAGGGCTGGCTGATATATATTCTCGACTTTCTTATAGTTAAGTAATTTTTCACGCTAAGGCTTACTCTTTATTGGTCTGGCTAGCGATGTATGACTATTGATATTCAAATTCTTATGACTCTGGGGGTAACTGCGGTTGCCCTACTGCTATTCATAGTGGAATGGTTGCCAGCAGACATCACAGCCCTTGGTGTGATGGTGGCTCTGATGGTTCTAGGCCTAGTGAGTCCCCAAGAAGGTATTGCTGGATTTAGTAACTCAGCCACCATCACCGTGATGGCCATGTTTATTCTGAGTGCCGGCATTGCTCGCACTGGAGCGCTACAGCAAGCCAGTAATTGGTTGATTCAGTGGGGGGGCAAAACCTGCCGCCGTCAGATTTTTGCGTTGGGCCTCATTGTCGGTCCCATCTCTGGTCTGATCAACAATACAGCGGTTGTATCCGTGTTTTTGCCCATCATTGAAGACTTTTGCCAACAGCATCGTATTTCCCCATCAAAGCTGCTGATGCCCTTATCGTTTGCCACAATCCTGGGCGGTATGTTGACGGTTGTGGGTACATCGACTAGCGTATTGGCCAGTGGTTTGTCAGACCAGTTGGGCTACGGCGAATTTTCCCTGTTTCAATTTGTGGAATTGGGAGCAGTCATATTTGTGGTGGGGTTGCTGTATCTCACATTTATTGCTCCGTTCCTGTTGCCCAATCGCGATGTTTCTGGCAATAGCCTAAGCCAGGAATATGGCCTTAAAGAGTACGTGAGTGAGGTGGTTGTCACCCCCCGCTCCAGTCTGGTGGGACAGACACTACAGTCAAGTCAGCTACAGCGTCGGTTTGACCTAGACGTCCTGGAAATTATCCGTAACGACAACCATTTTCCTCAGCCCCTGGGGGATAAGTCCTTATGTGCGGGGGATATTTTGCTGGTGCGGGCTAGACAGCATGATTTGCTGAAAATCCGTGATGGCGAAGGTATCGAAATTTTGCCCGATGTGCAATTTGGACAAAAGTCCTGGCAGGCAGACTTGAGTTCAGGGCAAGAGGGCGTTGCCGAGGCGCTAGTCATTGCCAATTCCAATTTAGTCGGCTCCACCTTGAAGGAACTGCGGTTTCGTCAGCGCTACAATGTGACAGTTTTGGCGATTCGTCGAGGTCAAGACCTGGTGCGTGAGCGCATGGGCAAGGTGCGGCTGAAGTTTGGTGATTTGCTACTAGTGCAAGGGCCTAAGCAGAGCTTATTGGGTTTGCAAACCAGTCGCGACTTGCTAGTACTAGAGCAGCGTGACCTGGAAAGTCTGCGGTCTGATCGAGCTAACGTAGCTATGGGGATTGGTGTTGGTGTAGTTGCAGTTGCAGCATTCACACCCATTAATATTTTGGTCTCAGCCCTGTCAGGGGTGATGCTGATGATCCTGACCGGCTGTCTAAAACCTGGAGAACTATATCAGGCAGTACGGTGGGATGTAATTTTTCTACTGGCGTGTTTAATTCCTCTGGGAACCGCCATGGAAAGCTCTGGTGCAACAGCTTTGCTAGCCCAGCAACTTATTTCGATAGGCGGGAGTCTATCAGGTTATGGGTTACTAAGCGCGCTATATGTGCTGACAACGGTGCTCTCTAGCATTTTGTCGAACAGTGCAGCTGTTATTTTGCTTTTGCCAGTAGGGTTAAGGGTGGCTTCAGAGCTAGGCCTTAACGTGTTCACGGTGATGTTTGTGATCACCTTTGCTGCCTCCAACAGTTTTATGACTCCCATCGGCTATCAAACGAATACCATGGTGTATACGGCAGGAGGCTATCGCTTCTTGGATTTTGTTAGGGTAGGAGGACCTCTGAGTCTGTTGTTGGCTCTAGTGACACCACCGCTGGCAATTTGGCTCTACGGCATCTAGTAAACGCATGCGTTTACAATTTTGGGTGAGTAGTTTGTTATTTATAAAGCTAAGAACCAAAAACGGATTAAGCTCTTATGGAGTCATCGTAGAGTCGCCAAAGCATGGAACGTTACTTAAGCTACCCCTTTATGAAGATTAGTAACGTATAATACGTTTGCATGAATATGGGTAGCGTTCAAATATAGTTTTTAGGAGTATCTTTATATGCAACATCGTGGTGTAACCGTTTGGTTTACTGGCTTGAGCGGCTCAGGCAAGACTACTATTAGTCAGGCTCTAGAGAAAAAATTACGGGCGGCTGGTGCCAAACTTGAAGTGCTAGATGGTGATATTGTTCGTACCAATCTCACTAAAGGTCTGGGCTTTAGCAAAGAAGATCGCGACGAAAATGTTCGCCGAATTGGTTTTGTATCTCACCTGCTAACTCGCAACGGTGTGATTGTGTTGGTCTCAGCAATTTCTCCTTACCGTGAAGTGCGCGATCAGGTCCGTCAGCGCATTGGCGATTTTGTAGAAGTGTATGCCAACACACCGGTTGAAGTGTGCGAACAGCGTGATGTAAAAGGTCTTTATAAAAAGGCTCGTTCTGGTGAAATCAAGAACTTTACCGGTATTAGCGACCCCTATGAAGAGCCACTAAACCCCGAGGTTAATTGTGAGACTGTTAACGAGACTCTAGAAGAGTCTGTCAATAAGGTGATGGCCAAGCTTGAAGAGCTTGGTTACTTATCTCCTGTAGCAGCTTAAAAATGTTCTTCGAATTGCTGTTTGAGTAAACAGCAAATTGTCTTCTTTGGGATAAAAAGGGATAAAGAGACATAATGTCTCTTTATCCCTTTTACTGTTTTTGTGTATTATTTCTGGCTCAGTTTTTCTAAAGCCCATTGGGCTCTTGCTTGCACAGCTGCTGTTTCGTCACGATGACTAAGCTGGCTAAGACATTGAGTGATTTGAGTGATTTGAGTGTTGTGGGTGAGTTCCATGGCTAAGGCCTCTAGCCCTACAACCGCTGCGTAACGTACCACCCATTCTTCGTCCCCAGTAACCTGCAACAATGTTGTTAGCGATCGCACCATCGCCACATCACGCTTATCCTCTTCGATGTCAGCCCAACGAATGGTGCCTAGACCTCTCGCTGCAGCCCGTCTGACGCTGAGGGAAAAGTCATTGGCAGCGGCATCCAGTAATAATTGTTGACCACGCGGATCACCAATGCCCGCCAATGCCCGAATCGCCCAGGCCCGTGCGCCGTAGTTATAGTTATCCAATCTTTCCAACAGGTGTGAGACCGATGGAACACCAATTTGGATCAATCCTTCAACGGCGGCGACGGCGGCACCTGGATTATTAAAGCCTAATACTTGAATTAACGTGGGAATGGAGCGTTCATCCTTAAGGCTGGTTAGATCTTCAACGGCATCTAACAAGCCTTGGGCAGAATCCGCATCGTTAACCGCTTGTAAACAGCTATCAAAGGTTTTCAGTAGGGCGACCATTACAACAAGCTATCCATTAATTCCATCACTTGACGGCTGTCGTCAGAAATTGGTGACGTGTCTTCCCCAGATTGTATTTCAAAACTAATTTGGTGCTCAAGTATGCCCCTGAGGGCAATCAGTTTCATGCTGTTTTCAGCTAGGGTGTTTGCGATCGCAGTTGCCCCGGCCAAATAACCGACAGCTCCTAAATCCATCAGTGCCGCTCGTCGCAGCTGTAGCTGATCATGAGCTAACACTTTGACTAGGCGTTCCGCGTACTGAGCTTCTCCCGTAATTTGATACATTGCCCGAGCTGCCGCGTTACGTACCTGGGGAACGTCATGGTCTAAAAAGGGGGTAATAATTGTTGCTAATTCTGCATTTCCTAAGGTGCCCAGTGCTTCCAAAATAGCGTTGTAAGGTTGCACCAGGTGAGGTTTGCCAGAATCCTGGACGGCTGCTTCAACACCGCCTTCGAGCAGATCGAGCAGCGGAGGAACAGCCATCGAGTCCCCTAAACTTTCAAGGGACTGGGCTGCTTTTTCTCGCACATAATAGTCATCACAGTGGAGGCAATTAATTAGAGCAAGCACCACCCGGTCATTGCCTTGGCCAACTTTTCCCAGAGCCGTGACCGCATTACGTCGTAGGGGATAACCACCATCTGGCGAACGATCGGTTTCATCTTCTAATGCCAATAGCAGAGCGTCTATTGCCTTCGGTTGGCAAATACGCATCTTACCAAACCACCAGGCGGCATAGTAACGTAAGCCTGGATCTGAGGTCTGGTTAATATTTACAAATGCCTGGTCAAGGGTTAACGGCTGGCCGTCTGGATTATGAGGGACACCACTCACAACGTAACCTCAAGAATAGACAGATTGCCTACAGATTTAATGTACAGACGTTGCACGCAACGTTTCTCCAATGCCTAAACATAACAAACCCCAGAGGTGGAAGAAAACACCAGTAAAAACCAGCGCTTCCAAATACCTCTGGGAAATAATTGAAACTCAAACAACGTAGCAATTTGCTACAAAGGCTCAAGACTCAATTAGCTTAGGGCATTGATAGCGTAATCGATGTAGGCATTAGCTTCAGTCGCAGCCTGACCACTCAAACCGTGGCTAGCTTTGATGTACTTAAGCGCCTCGATAAACCAGCTAGGAGACAACTCGTAGGCACGATTGACTTCATCTAGGCCAGCCACTAGATACTCGTCCATGGGACCAGTACCACCAGTTACCAAGCAGTAGGTAACCATGCGTAGGTAGTAACCAACGTCACGAACACACTTGGCCTTACCTTCTGGCGTAGACGCATAGGTAGGACCAGGTGTAGTTGTAGTGAAGGGAAACTTGGTGTAGACCGCACTAGCTGCACCAGAACATAGGCTATCAGCCTTAGCTGTTAGACCACGAGCAGCTTCCATACAAGCAGAGGCACGCTGAAAACGGCCAAATGCAGATTGAATTTCGGTGGAACTTAGGAAACGACCTTGCGAATCAGCAGCAGATACTGCTTCAGTCAGAGGGGTTTTCATTGCTTGAGATATCTCCCAAAGTTTCTAAACAGACGGACAGAAAAAGGAAGTTATTGATTAGAGAACTCTCTTAATCTGTCAAATACCAAACTCACTAAAGCTTGTCGAGCATTAAGCTCGCCAAAAACTACCTAGGGAGTTAACTTAAGCAACAGCAGCAGCTGCGCGATCAAAGTAACCAGAAATCTCAGCCATTAGGCTGGAGCAGTTACCAGGAGTAATGCCATTGGAATCATTAGCGATCGCAATAGCAGCTTCCTTCATCTTCTGAACGCCAACGGCAACCGAAGCACCGGGAGTACCAAGAGCTAGATAAGTCTCGCGTAGACCGTTCAAGCAACGATCATCGAGAACGCTAGCATCACCAGTGAAGACAGCATAGGTGACATAGCGCAAAATAATTTCCATGTCGCGCAAGCAAGCAGCGTTACGACGACTGGTGTAAGCGTTACCGCCAGGAGCGATCAGCGAGGGCTGTTCGGCAAATAGGGAACGAGCGGCATTGGTTACGATAGCGGACGCATTGCTGGTAATACGGTTAACCGCATCCATGCGCTTGTTGCTTTCAGCAACCATTGCAGATAAAGCGTCCAATTGAGCACTGCTGAGATATTCGCCTCTTGCATCAGCCTGGGAGACGACCTTAGCAAACGCATCAAACATAGATTGACTCTCCTAAATTTGATTCGTCGAAGTAAGTTTCCAAAAAAGTGGGGACGAGAACCCGTTAAGCAACTGCATCAAAAACAGTTTCCTAATAGAGATAGGCGAATGCAGACAATCTGAAACGACTTTTACAGAAGTCATGAATCATCTCAGCAAACATCGCTCTCCTCAATTTGAAGATTAAAGCGAATAGGGGCCGAATCTAACAAAGTTAAAGAAACTTCACCCTTGGCAACAGATGTTTGTTTGCCTTCTGCTTGTTTGACCTCTGTAAAAAAATAGCTACAAGCCTGTCTGCTACAAGCTATCAGTCTATTTTATATACTGCGTTGGGGACACAATATATTACGAATTATAAGGGTTGTGGGGAGTTGATAACAGATGTAACACCTAAAAATATGCTAGATTTTTTGGCTCTCGTCAGAAATATTTTGCCAAGGTAACTTTACCCCATACACACATGGGGTTCGTATTCTGTCAACTAAAAACATTCAACCAAAAGATTAAGTGGTAGGGAGTTGTTCAATCTCTTCCACTGACTTGTTAGTTGCTTAGGCGCTGGCGCTTAAATAATCACCCCATTACCCCATCACTCATCCACCCATCTACAAGGCCCCAGCCTGGGTCTTTATTTTTGGGCAGTCCCCTGGGGTATCCTATGCGATTTCTTGTAAGGGCCTACGCAGTTTGTAAATGGCGTTCCAGGTCGAACAGAAATCCATGAATATATTCTTCAGTCCACTCAGCGCCGTAGTAGCGAGTTAACATGCCTCGGGCCGGGTCTTTCTCAGCACGATAGCGAATATAGCTAATTTGGGCGGTTTCAATGGCCTGAAGCCTTTCTGGGTCGGTTACGGGTTGCGCGGCTTCCACAAAGCCTATATAGGCGTCTAAATAGTCTTTAAAGGCGTTAAATACATGGGTGGTCACGTCTTCTAGTTCAGTGGGTCGGGTCCATAGAAACGCAGGGGAAAAGAAGGGTTGTGCTTCTGCTGGAAAATCACCGCCCCAAGGTAGCTTCTGCTGATAGCGCTCAAACATGGGCATAATCGGCTGGCTATAGCGAGCCTGATAATCTTTGCTATCGCGGAAGAGTGGTTGCATGTCAATGGCGATCAGGTGCCCGCCAGGTAATGTCACCAAATCTCCACCGAAAAAGGGTAGGTCGTATTCTAGCCGGGGGAAGATCACAAAATTGAGGACTTGTAAGCTGTCGCCTGCTTGAACATGGGCTGCCCGAATCTGTCGTAGTTTGGGAGAACAATAGCCGTGACTGGTGGTCAGTACAGTGACTTCGCGCTTGCCCTTGCCAGTGGTGACTGTGTTGCTCTCAAAACCAGCGGGAATTGGGTAGGGAGAAAGCTCTAGGCGATCTTGGAGAGTGGCGATCGCATGGTCTAAAAATGGTTGATATAGAGTCATAAGAAAAAACAGTTAAGGCACCTGCCATAGATTCCTTATCGTGTAAGGACGTCTCTAACAGGTGCCCTGAAATATCATCAGTTGGGTGGGGCTTATCTCATGAATAGGCTCAACTCTAATGAGCCTGCACAGCCAGGGGCACTGCATCCTCAAACAGGAACTCATAGAGGAAGCGATCTGCCCACTCTGAACCAAAATAGCTGCTGAAGAGGCCATGGGCGGGATCTCGCTCAGCACTGTACTGGTCATAATCAATCTGAGCTTTCTTCACCCGGGCAATCTCTTCATCCGTTGTTAACGGTTCAGCAGTTTCAAGAATTCTCCAGTAGAGATCTAGATAATCTTTAAATGCCGCTAAAACCCGTGTAGATACTGTTTCAGTGTCAGTTTTTGCAAACAATAAATACTTAGAGAAGTACTGATTGGCATCGTAAAATTTCATTTCCAGCCCCTGGGCCAACTCGGCGTAGTTATCGCGTAACTCCTTGAGTGGCATCAGATACTTGGCTTCGTAAGCTTCATCCTGGAACAGGGGTTGAAAATCGAGAACAATTAAGTTCTTAACCTTGCCAAAGGACAAAAAGTCAATCCCCAGTAGGGGCACATCGTAGCAATGACTAGGATAAAGGACACTATTAAATATCTGTGCGCCTTTACCGGCGTCGATATATGTGTAGCGAATTTTTCGTAATTCAGATGACTGATAACACCAGCTTTGAATCGATGCCGGGTTCCGCCCTCGCTCGCTAATTTGGCACTCTAGTCCCTCTGGAATAGCCCGTGGCTGTAGTTCAAATCTCTCTTTTAAGGAGGCTTCTAAATGCTCTAGAAAAGGGCGGTACATGTGTCTTCGCCTTAATTTATAACGGTTACGACAGATACCTTCTGCCATTTGCAGCATAGGAGATATCTGAGGCTCATGTCTTGAATCTTAGAGACAAAGATACATTCCGTTACATCAGGCCGTGGGCAAGCGAGCGGCATTGGCTTGAACCATAGCTGCTAGGTCATCCTGGGTGACAAACCGTCGCTCTGAGCAGTAGGTCATCAGATTAATGCCGTTGGCGAGTCGGGCTGTGCTGACCCGCACGCGAAAGTCGTCGGAGAGAAACCAGCAGCGCTCTTGTCCCTGGTTTTTGTCATACTCGTTGTCAATGGTCAATACACCATCATCAGCAAATCCATAGCGTCCTACCACTGGCATATTTTCCACATAGCCGCGGTCTCTTAAGAGTTGGCCAGCGCGACCCTGGTCATTGTTGGGAATATCCACCAGGATGGCTGCATATTTAGAGTCATAGGTAAATTCTTTGGTATTGGACTGCCAGGAAAACTGAGCTCCCCCCGCTGCTTTTCCTGGATCCACCCCCTGGCTCTGACAAATTTCTACAATGCGTGGATCCTGCGCTTCGATGACATCCACGATCAAGTTAGACTCTCCTGATTCATCGGCCACCGAGTCAAAATGATGGACGGCCCGCTGAATAAACCAGATGCCTTCGCTTTTGCGAAAAAAATCCATCATGGTCATGGGAGATTGAAATGGCATGGGAGATTGTCCGTATTAAATAGGTTATTTGCTCAAGAATGTGTTCAATGGCACTGTTACACTGACCTTAAAGAACACCTTTAAATCACTGCTTTCGTCGCTGATTCATCCCTGCGAGGCACAGCGACGTTTCATCCTTTAGTTACAAAGTTTAGCTATCTATGAGCCATCCCGAAACTCTAAGTTTAGATGCGTCGTTGTTAGAGCGTCTGGCAGTTCACCATGATTTGTCAGGAGCTGATCTCTCGGGTAAAGATCTGCGGGGCTTTGATTTATATCGAGTTAATTTATCAGCGACCAATCTGACCAATAGTTGTCTGCAAGGGGTGACCTTAATTGGTGCTAACCTCGCTGACGCAAGTCTGAGCGGTGCCCAGCTACAACAGGCTGATTTGCGCGGTGTGGAGCTCACAGGGGCCGATTTAAGTGGAGCGGATTTGACAGGGGCCTTTGTTCATCGTTCTGACCTGCGTGGGGCTAACTTTAGCGGCGCAGTATTATCAGAGACTAAGCTCAACATTGCGCTCTATGATGATAAAACCCTTTGGCCAGAAGGCTTTCGCTACAAAAGCTGTGGGGCTGTTGGCCCAGAAGCTGTGCTCAATGGTGCGTTTTTAAACACGGCCTATTTGCGGGGAGCCAATCTTCGCGGAGCAAAGCTTTTAGGCGCTTACCTAAGTGGGGCAGATTTAACAGGCGCTATTTTGGATGATGCCAGCTTGAGTGGAGCAAATTTACAGAAGGCGTTTCTTACGGGGGCCAGTTTGCGAAATGCTCGAGTCAGCGGCACTGAATTTCAGAAAGCGGATCTGCGGGCAGCAGACCTAACGGGTGTGGAGTTTGACATGGTGGGTAATATTGCCGGAGCCGATTTTACGATGGCTCAGGGGCTGACCCAAAATTCCAGAGGCCAGTTATTAGGCCGTTCGTCCGGTGAATTAGATGTATGGAATGGTCTGACCCGCAATTCGACGCGGCGGAGTTTAACGGTCGAAGCTGAAGCAGGATAGACAGGTGGAATCATTTGGAGGGTGGACATTGCCCACCCTTCAAATGGTTTACGCCCGTGTCTCTAAATATTGACCAATCATGATTTCCTGACCAGCTCTCGAAATGATGGTTTGGCGAGTACGGTGCTTATCGCCGACTAGCTTAAGCTCTTCATCGAAGGCAGAACCGCCGTACTCAGTGTGGAGCCGCATGGTGTTGCGATCGCGCATCTCATAGGTCGCTAACACAGGTTTTGTCGTAGCAAATCCGCGATCGCGATACAGGATATTGCCTTGAAGGCCAAAAACAGTAGACCCCGTGGCTTGTTTACGGCTGGGACTAATGTAGTTACTTTCCCACGAAGATTTCACACCGCAAATGATCGGTGTGTCTAGGCCATGCATGGCTTCTAGAGCTACGAGTTCAGGGTGATTAGCCTCTAAAAACTCGATATTTAGGGCGCTCACGACTTCTTGAGCTTCACCATTCTTGAGCGTGTAGTAACGACGTTGGGAGGTCCATTGGCCAGCAGATTTCCCAAAGAAATTAGCCGCCAAGACTTCTAAGTTTTCAGCAGGGGTGGTAATCACAGACAATGACATAGAATCTAGAACCTTAAAATTAAGCGGTGCACTCGAAATCAAGCTATAGGTAAACAAGTTTATATTTATTTACATTAAAGATAGCGAAAATCTAAGCAAACAACAATAAAGCACTTATTAAGCGCGTCACTTCTCTCCCAGTGGACTCAACTAATCTTCCACTGAGAGAAAAGCTAACAGAGCCTAGCTCTGATGGCTGTAGCCATACCTACCGTTCTACGTCTGGCGGGGGCCTTCGTAGTCTATGACTACAGTCTCATTGCCTAACTCTCCGTACAGAATTGTCTGTCCTTCAGGTAGCGTCACTGGCATCTATCAAGTTTGGTCCAGCGGGAACAGGCTGAGTGCGTGCCGCTTGTGCTTAGGGCACCAACCCTTCCAGGGCGGCGGCAACAACCTTATGTTGCTGATCCTGGCGCAGCTCTATCAACGCCTCTTTGGCTGCTGGCGCGTCGAAGCGCTTAAGGGCATAGGCGACATGCATGCGTGTGTACCAGTTCTCTGCCGTTTTCAGGGGTAAGATTGCGGTTAGTGCTGCCTCTGCTTGGGTGGTATTTGCCAAGGTGCTCAAATGGTCGATGCCTGCGTTGATTACGGTTAGATCGCTGTCGATGATGGCCGCTAGACAAATGTCAAGCATGTTTGTTGGGCTTTTGAGGTCGAGCATGGCGGCTAGAATGCTACGCCGAATCAGCCAGTTGCTGTTGCTATGAAATGTCTTAACCAGGTGGGGAATAGATGCTTCACCATACATTGCCAGGGAGTTAGAGGCTTCTGCCCGCACGTTAGCGTCTGGATCATGGTCAATCATCGCTATTAGTGCCTCGAAGCCGGTGTCGCTACGTTTCCGCCCAAGACCCATGGCTACGAATGAACGGACCAAGAACTCAGGATCGTCCTTTTTACTTAGCAGTAGCGGGCTGGCCGTATCAGCGTCATAATCTTTGAGAGCCACAATGCCCTTCAGGCGCTCCTGCGAATCGGGGTGTTCAAGGATGGCTTGAATATCGGAAAGTTCCATAGTTGATTGGGCGAATTGTCAGCAGCGGACCACTGATGAAGCGTTACATCTAGGATGATTTTACCTCGGTTGTAACAGTGTGTAACAATAATTAGAGAGCGTTAAAACAATCATGTCATCGTCCCTCAGTCCTCGGGTCAAAGAACTCATTTTTAAAGCACGAATTGTCAGTTTTAATGGCTGGCAAGACGAATTTGGAGAAGATGCGATCGCACAGCTCCAAACTGCCGATAACGAACGTGTCTACTTAGACGATGCGTTACTAGACACAATGCCTGCTGGTCCCATTGCCCGTCACCTACGCGACCATGCCAGTGCGATTGTGGATGCTGCTCGGGCACAAGTTCTTGAAAAATTTCCGGGTATCACTGGGGCCGGTGGCAGATTATATCCAGCGATTCGTGCTGAAGCCTGTTGGCGAGATTTTTGGCATTTTTTACGCTGCATTACCTATGGCATCGCGGCCCAGCGACCTGACTATACCAATCGTATGGGGCTGTCTTACATGGAGCAGCTTTACCAAGAGTTGCAGGTGCCCCTCGATGCCATGGTGTATGGTTTGCAGTCTCTAAAAACGGCCAGTAAAGACCAGCTAGCAACGTTGGGGATAACGGCTAGCGATCGCCAGATTGACCCCTATTTTAATCACCTGATTCAGGCCCTGAGCCAGTTTCAATCTGTCACTTAGTTTTACGAACGCCGATGTCATCTATCCATGAACCCTTGGTCAATGCCTGTATCCGTGGTGATGCGGCAACGATCAAAAGGCTTTTAGTGAAAGGTACCGATATTGAAGGTATCTGGCGGAGTTGCACAGGATTAATGTGGGCGGCAGCTGAAGGACATCTATCTATTGTTGAGCTGTTGCTGGACGTTGGAGCCAATGTCAACGCTCGCAACGAAGTTAACTACACGGCCATTCTGTATGCGGCTGAAGCCGATCAGCGAGATATTGTGCTCACGTTGCTTGACCATGGGGCACAAACCGATGCCAGTGTCTGCAATCGCTATCAAGAAACCATCCTGCTGCTCATGGCTCGTCAAGGTCATGCCGATATTGTGGAGCGATTGGCCCAGATTGGGGATGATGTGCACCACACCAATAAGATTGGCGACACGGCATTATATCTGGCCGCTAGTAATGGTCATGCCCCGACCGTGGCGAGTTTAATCCGGTTGGGTGCAGCTGTGAATACTGCCAATGTAGGGGGGTGGACACCTTTGATGATGGCTGCCGCCCGAGGTGACATTGACATTATTGAAATACTTCTGGCAGAAGGTGCTGATGTGACGTCCCAAAACCGTTGGGGGGGGACGGCTCTTAGTGAAGCTCAGCAGTCATTTCGTTCAAGCCAGGCCGTTCCTATGCTGCGTAAAGCAGGGGCTGAATAGCTCATTACTGAGGGAATAAATGTATAAATGTAAACTTTGAAGAGCTGAGTTGCTAGAAGCCTTGAAAGTTCGTTTGTGAAAATCCCCTGATTTAATCCTTAATGTATACTTTTGTATCTTTCGGGCTTCTAGTTAAGTCAAACTGATGGGTCATATCAAGGATATGGTCATGGACGCTGAAGCATATATATAAGAAGGGTTTCTGTCCCTTGTTTGATGGCCGTGATCAGCGGTTTTATATCCCCTGTACCAGTCTGGATGCTGAGTTTATAATTCTTGATGATTAGAGGCTGCTTTTATATACGAAGATGGGCTTGAGTGAGTGTTTATGCTTGGTTTCAGTATGACTTGTCAGAGCTGTCTAAACTAACTTGTTAGAGAGTAGTCAGCAGTTCTAGCAATTTACATAGAAGATTCAGCGATGCTTAGAGGGTATTGTTACCCCTGAGTTTCTTAACATTCCGAGATAAAATTATTTAGACCATTGTTGTCGTCTAGGAGATAGCATTAATGGCTTTTGGACCAGCTTCACGATTGGGCGTGAGCCTTTTCGACGAGACCCCTCCAGTCGAGTGGGTTCCTGGCCTTGATAGTGAGGGCCTCGAGTCTATTATCAAAGCCGTCTATAGACAGGTTTTAGGTAATGCCTACGTAATGGAGAGCGAGCGCCTTGCGGTGCCTGAATCTCAGTTCAAGCGTGGTGAGTTAACCGTCCGGGACTTTGTGCGGGCGGTGGCTAAGTCTGACATGTACCGTGCCCGTTTCTTTGAGAGCTGCCCCCGTTATCGCAGCATTGAGCTCAACTTCCGTCATTTGCTGGGGCGAGCTCCCAATAGTTTTGAAGAGATGAAAGCCCATAGCGCCGTTCTGGATACAGAGGGGTTTGGGGCTGATATCGATTCCTATATCGATAGCGACGAGTATCAGAATGTCTTTGGTCAGGATTTTGTGCCTTATATCCGGGGCTATAAGACCGAAGCTAGTAATATGGTTGGCTTTACCCATACTTTTGAGTTGGTGCGTGGTGCTTCCAGCAGTTCCTTGAAGGGTAGCGTTAGTGGTAAGAAGCCTCGCCTGAATGGGTTGGTAATCAACGCTATTCCGGGACCTGTTTTGTCGCCAATGTCTGCTGGTGGCACATTCCAGACTCCCCCCGATTCTTCTCGCACTCGCCATGGTGTAGGAGCCAGTGCCAATGGCAAGATTTATCGCGTTGAGGTGACTAGCTACCGGTCTAACGCATTTAACCGTGTGTCTAAATTCCGCCGCTCCAACAAGGTGTACATGGTTCCCTTTGATAAGCTGTCCGATGAATACAAGCGTATTCATAAGCAAGGCGGTGTGATTGCTAGTATTACCCTTGTTTCCTAAGTATTCATTGTAAAACTGACTAGGGCCATTAATGCTCTAGTCAGTTTGTAGTAGATAGTGTTGAGACTTTTTTAATAATCACCAGTAGGAGATCTCCAATGGCAACGTTTGAGTTGTGGGCTAATAGCAGCAGCGAAGAAAAGCAAGCTGTTATTAATTCTGTTTATCGCCATGTTTTGGGTAACCCCCATGTGATGGAAAGTGAGCGTTTGGTGACTGCTGAATCTCAGCTATGTGATGGCAGCATTTCCGTGCGCGATTTTGTTCGTGCTGTTGGTAAGTCTGATTTTTATCGCAGCCGTTACTTTGAGAAGTGTGCTCCATACCGTTTTGTGGAGTTAAACTTCATGCATTTCTTGGGTCGTGCCCCTGAAAGCCAGGCTGAGCTTTCTGAGCACATTCGCCGCTGTGTAGAAGAAGGGTATGACGCTGAGATCGATTCCTATATCGATAGCGATGAGTATCAATCTCGTTTTGGCGAGAATGTGGTGCCCTTCTATAATGCTAATTTGACTCAGGTGGGTCAATCTCAGGTTAGCTACAACCGTATCTTTGCAATTGACCGCGGTCCTGCTCAGGTAAGCAGCTCTGTTAAGTCTGCCCAGCTAGTTGCTCAGGTGGCTGGTACTGAGAAGGGTAATAAGGTTAAGCGTGCTGCAACTAACTTGAACTCTGGCACAACTAAGCGCTTCAAGATTAAGACAACAGCAGCTAAGTTTGATTCTCCTCGTCGCGTCAGCATGAACGAGTACATCGTTTCTGCCGATAAGATGACACCTCAGATTCAGCGTATTCACCGCACTGGTGCCAAGATTGTCAGCATTACTGAGATTGTTTAATCTCTTTTGATGTGAGTCTTGTCGGGCTGCCTTGTTCAACAAGGTGGCCTTTTTAGTTGGCTTCAACTGACTTTAAAAAGTTGTGGAATATAGATATTTGGATTGCAGACTGAATGGTTGCGATCTCATTGTTTTATCTATCCATAATTTGTCATTTCTGCGAGATTTGTTGCGATAGGCTGGATTATTTTGCGATCGCATAGCGTCATATTTGCTAGAAATTTGTTATGTTTATTACTTTTTGTGCAAAATATGTTGCCAAAAACATTAAGAAAAACAAAGTTGTTCTCATTTGACCCTCAAAATCCGATATCTGTCTAAATAGGGCACTGTTATCGAACATCGGTTTTAGTGGTGATAGGGCTATTTAAAAGTTCAGTTCAGATTGGTTCTTTATCCATGATGAATAGCTGCCTCAGACCCTAATGCTTGATGATTTGAAGATTTAGTTAGCCCGCTATCCGTTATCTGATGAGCACTGATCGCTACATTAGCTCTAGCGGTATGCCCTTTAGCAAACTCAAATTTATATTTCGGAGGATTGTTCCATGGCACTTTGGGTGACCAATGCTGTGCCCGTTGAACTTCGCTCTAATGCAACCGAAGATGACCTGCAAACGGTTATTCGTGCTGTATACAAGCAAGTTTTAGGCAACCAGCATGTGATGGAGACTCAGCGTTTAACTAGTGCTGAGTCCCTGCTGCGTGATGGCGATATCACAGTTAGAGGATTCGTCCGGG
Organism: Leptolyngbya sp. PCC 7375; assembly: GCF_000316115.1. Taxonomy (GTDB): domain Bacteria; phylum Cyanobacteriota; class Cyanobacteriia; order Phormidesmidales; family Phormidesmidaceae; genus Leptothoe. Next base: position 2,423,677 of record NZ_JH993797.1, on the reverse strand, counting down.
CAGTAGCCCAGTCTGAGCTATACCGCTCCCTCTTTTTTGAGAGCTCTTCGGCTTATCGTTTTATCGAGCTAAATTTTAAACATTTGCTCGGTCGTGCTCCTCAGGAGCAATCAGAAATTGCTAATCATGTGGCTCTTTATAATGAGCATGGTTATGTAGCCGAGATAAATTCTTACATCGACAGTGATGAGTACACTGCTCATTTTGGCGAAAATCACGTCCCCTTTGTACGCGGTAGCCAGACTCAGGTCGGTGTTAAGAATGTTGGCTTTAACCGTACATTTGCCCTTGTACGCGGCGATGCAACTAGCGATAGAAGTAACCAAGCCAAGCTGATTAGTGATATTGGTGGTAACTTGGCGACTAAGATTTCTGCACCCCAAGCTGGTACGGGTCGTAGCAGTACAGGTAAGCGGTTCCGCATCACAGCGACGACTTCAACCGCTACGGCTGCGCTGGGTCGCCTTAGCAAGCAGGAATACGTTGTGTCCTTTAACCAGATGTCTCAACGTATTCAGACCATTCTGAAGACGGGTGGCAAGATTCTGAGCGTCACCGAAACCAACTAGGTTTAGATGTTGCATGCACCAGCAGAGAGACTATTCTCTGCTGGTGTTGTGTTGTGAAAAGTACCGTAACGTTAGGGTTACGGATCGATTAATCATCACTATTGTTTAGGAGAAACGGTTATGTCACTGTGGATCAACGACGCAGCTGTTGAACTGCGTTCCAATGCGACTGAAGACGACCTACAGGTTGTTATTCGTGCGGTCTATAAGCAGGTTTTGGGTAATGCTCATGTGTTAGATAGTCAGCGCCTCACCAGTGCTGAGTCAATGCTAAAAAACGGCGAAGTCACTGTACGTGGTTTTGTTCGTTCTGTGGCTACATCTGACATTTATAAGGATCGCTTTTTTAACAATTCATCTCCTTACCGCTTTATTGAGCTGAACTTTAAGCATCTACTAGGTCGTGCCCCCCAGGATCAGACAGAAATCTCCGCCCACGTGCAGACCTACAATGCAGAGGGTTATGAAGCTGAGATCGATTCTTACCTCGGTAGTGACGAGTATCTAGCTGTATTTGGCGAGAATGTTGTGCCCTATGCCTGCGGTGCTAGCACTCAAACCGGGGTTAAGAATGTAGCGTTCAATCGTCTGTTTACTTTAGATCGTGGTTATGCAGCCAATGACACAGGCAAGTCAGCTAAACTCATTAGTGATGTTGCTGGTAATTTAGGCACTAAAATTAAGTCGCCTGCTACTGGTTCGGGAGCCTATAGCAATACTGGCAAGCGTTTCCGCATTGTGGCATCCAAGGCTAATTTTGGCTCTCGGGTAACTAAGAGTAACTACAGTGTAGAAGTTGGTTTTAGTCAGCTTTCTAACCGTATCCAGAACATGCAGCGCTCTGGTGCCAAGATCGTCAGTATCTCAGAGGTATAAGCGAATTCTCCTCTGCTCATGGTTGGTTCAAGGTTGGCTTGAGCACTTAACCATTGGAGAGGAGATGTACCTAATGGGTATGTCTTAGAAAATTGGTTTTATTGCGAGGTAATGACCTATGGCAGGAATGACAACAACTGGTTGTGTTGGCGTGAGTGACTATAACTCCCGCGCAGTCACCATTGATGTGGCAAGTGTTGCTCGTCAGTCTGTTGCAAAATCTAGCAACTATCAGATCAAGGTTCCCTTTAGTCAGATGTCCCAAACAATGCGTAATATTGCTGAGCTTGGTGGCAAGGTTGTGGGAGTATCTGTGACCGGTGCTTAAGTTGGTTCTGATAGTTCAGATACCTAGGTAACAGCTGATGATTGCTATTTCTTTTATTGCTGTGACAATAGGGCGATAGCAAGGTTAGTCACTAAAAGCCTTCAGGAATCGGTGGTGATGTAATGCGCCTGCCGTCCTGGAGGCTTTAGCGTAGGTACTGAATGTTTGCCAGAAAACGTTCAGGTCAGGTAAGACATCTTGGGGTGGTTACCTGAAGAGATAAAATTATAAGCTGGTTCAAAAAATGTTTTACCTCAATGGATATTGAAACCTTTGTCGAACGCTCACTAGGGGAATGGCGATCGCAACGCAGTGCCCATCATTTAGCATTTGGTCATTTTGAAGAAGTCCGTTCCACCATCAATATTGAAGCGCTAACGGTTGATGATCCAGGGGTCTTAGACCTGTGTCAACGCTATGAGATTGCTACTGATGCGATAGTGAGTCCCTTCAAAATGCGTTGGGAAGGGGAATCGGACTGGGACGAAGAGCAGGTGATCGAGGGCTCTACCATTTTGGTGCCTGTGCCTGATAGTGCGACTACAGGTAAATTATTACGGGAGCAAGGGTATGCGGAAACCATGGAATCAGCTGGCTCTTACTGTCTGACTGATGACGGTACGTTTATTTTGACAACGGCCTATGATCGGGCGGCGGCTGAAGAAAAGATTTGGTTTGCTACTCCCAATTTACGATTCCGAGTTTCGCTCATTAAAACCAGTAGTGGTAAGGGGGTGACCACTGCTAGTTTCTCTTCAGAGGTCAGACGCGGAGTTAAGAGCTAAGTTATGTCGCGTTTTAGCCAAAACGTTTCAATATAGCGACATTCCAATATAGAGGCGTACCATGGTACGCCTCTATCGGTTTCAATTCTCTAGACAAGCCTGTCTAATGGTTTTTAGGCTTGAGTCATCGAATATTGATAATCTGTAGGGCGATGCTGTTGTAAATCTGGCGTTTTTGCCTGTTGCTTGCTTACACTAAAGCAAGTGCTAATTTGATTGTGTGCGATCGCAACACCAGCCTTAAAACAGTGTTGTTCTAGTATTCAAAAAACAACGTTAAAACCTTAACATTTTATTAAGAAATGATGCTTTCTGGCAATGCTAGTGTCTCTTACTCTCAGAACTTTATAACTCTTGCCCGTTGGATGTCTGGGGACTTTAGCAATCAGCATCAAGCGTTTGAAGATCCCACAAAATTTGCCCATATTCGCATCTTTTTTCGACCATTACCCTATGATTTTTTTTCGGGGATAGGTTTATATTCTGAACAAACTCAGGACTACGACCTTTGGAGTCCCTATCGTCAAGGTGTTCATCGCCTGGTAGATAAGGGGGATCATATTTACATTGAAAATTATGGTCTTAAGGATCGGTTTCTGTACGCCGGGGCAGGCCATAACTTAGATATTCTGAAAACCATTACTCCTGACTGTATTGAACGGCGAGAAGGCTGTTCAATGGTCTTTAAGCGAGAAGAGGATACCTTTATTGGCGGCGTAGAACCTGGGAAAGCTTGCATTATTCCTAAAGCAGGCAAACTAACCTATCTCACTAGCCATGTGGAAATTACCGAAAACACATGGATGAGCATCGATCAAGGGATTGATGTCGAAACAGATGAATATGTATGGGGTTCAACGGAGGGAATTTTGCAGTTCCGTAAACGCGCCAGTTTTGATAATGAGTTACCTTTCTGAAGAACGTGAAACGACCCTTGATATAGACCTTGAAACGCTTCGGATGTCCATGCTGCCTCCCCAAGCACAAAAGAAAATGAAATCGTGGATCCGTAGTCGACACTTGATTCGCTCGGGTAACTTCTTCATCTTTGAAACTGTTGAATACTCAACGGTAGATAAATTTCAGGAATGCTTAAAGTCCCTAGGTGGGACGCTAATCTGTGTAGATCCTGTCAAAAAAATCTGGATTGGTCAGCATCGCCGGGTGGTTCTATATAGAGCTAAAGCGAGTTTGCATACTCCCCACCATGATTTGCAGCAATATTGGATCAAATACGGCAGCTTTCACACACGATTTGATGAACGTGCGTAGGGTGGATAATGCCCACCATCCGGAGCTTGACAGGCTCATCACACTGCTACAGAAAGGCGGAAAATTAGAAAACTGTGTCTCTTGTAACGGAATGTTGCTTTGTTTTTACTAAATGAGACAGGTGTAACCACAATTTCCTATTGTTCTGATGGTGAGAAACGCAAACGAAACGAGTTTGGTTTCACCAACAAAAAGTTTTTAACAAAACAAGGAGAGCTCAATGCTTGACGCTTTTTCTAGAGCGGTTGTATCCGCTGATGCCAGCACTGCACCCGTAGGTGATCTATCTGCTCTTAAGGCATTTGTTGCAAGCGGCAACCGTCGTCTAGATGCAGTAAACGCCATTGCATCCAACGCCAGCTGCATGGTATCTGATGCCATTGCTGGAATGATCTGTGAGAACCAAGGTCTCATCCAAGCTGGTGGTAACTGCTACCCCAACCGTCGTATGGCTGCTTGCCTGCGTGACGGTGAGATCGTTCTTCGCTATGTCACTTACGCGCTACTAGCTGGTGATGCATCCGTTCTGGATGATCGTTGCTTGAATGGTCTAAAAGAGACTTACGCTGCACTAGGCGTACCTGCAACGTCCACTGTACGTGCCGTACAGATCATGAAGGCACAGGCAGCTGCTCACATCAAGGATGAGCCTAGCGAAGCTCGCGCCGGTGCACGTCTACGTAAGATGGGCTCTATTGTAACTGACGATCGTTGCGCTTCCTTGGTTGCAGAAGCTGGCAGCTACTTTGATCGCGTTATCTCTGCTCTAGGTTAGTCTCATTAGACGCCTTAGCGAGATTGCTCTAACTCAATCACGATCAATTTAACTACTGGAGAAATACCGAAATGAAATCTGTTGTTACCACTGTGATCGCTGCAGCTGATGCAGCTGGTCGTTTTCCTTCCACTTCCGACCTAGAGTCTGTACAAGGTAGTCTTCAGCGTGCCGCAGCACGTCTTGAAGCAGCTGAGAAGCTAGCTGGCAACTTGGATAACGTAGCTAAAGAAGCTTACGATGCTTGCATCTCCAAGTATCCTTACTTGAACAATGCTGGTGAAGCAAACTCCACTGACACGTTCAAAGCTAAGTGCATGCGTGACATTAAGCACTACATGCGTCTGATCAGCTACAGCCTAGTTGTGGGTGGTACTGGTCCTCTTGATGAGTGGGGTATTGCAGGTCAGCGTGAAGTATACCGCGCGCTAAACCTACCCACTGCACCTTACGTAGCTGCTCTAAGCTTTGCCCGTAACCGTGGTTGCGCTCCTCGTGACATGTCTGCTCAGGCTCTAACTGAGTACAACGCTCTGGTTGACTATGTAATCAACTCCCTTTCCTAAGGGACCCTTTCCTAAGGGACTTTTTCCTAGTCATCTGGCTATGATTAAGAGCTTGACTACATTTAGCTAGTCATAACCTGGAGATTCCTCGGAGTCTCCAGGTTTGTTGTCGTCAGAGGTGTATAAGAGAGAATGCAGAATTCAGTTCAGACTCCTGATACTTGACTTCTGGATATTGCTGATCGTCGAGATGACTTTAGTTGTGAGATATCGTTCAATGGTAATGACTCTAGACCGGTTCATCCCCTAAATCAGTAATCGCGATTTCTGTCTCCTGAATCTTCATCCAGTCTCCCGAAACATCGGTCTCCTATAAATTCTCCCTGCTCATAACTTTGTTTATTGTTCAACCGTCCTATGGATAAGCGTTTTGCCAATATTTTTGGTTTAACAGAAGAACAGTGTATTGCGCTGCTAGATACACCTCCCGACCAGGCTGCTGATGAAAGTGAGCGCTACATTGCAGCTTCTCAATTGGCGAATTATCCATCGGATGCTTCCATTGATGCTCTGATTCGAGCGGTCAATACTACCTATGATTCATTGGACAATCGTATTACTCGACGTAAATCGGTAGAGACGTTGGGTAAATTGAAAGCTGAACGAGGTTTGGATACGATTTATCCATGCTTGTCTGATGAGGATAGATACACCGTAGAGTCTGCTGTATGGGCGATTGGTGAAATTGGTACCGAGAATGCCGAGATTTTGGAAGAGATTGCTCATCTGCTAGAAAAACCGGACCAGACCTATCGGGTGATTATCCATACGCTGGTGAAATTGAACTATGCAGCTGCGGTGGATCGGGTGCGGCCCTTTATGGATGCTGAGGATGAGCCCACAGCCAGTGCTGCGATCGCGACCGTTTGTCGGTTTACCCGAGACTTTAGCCAGATTAATCGGGTCGTTGCGTTTCTCCAAAGCGATAGTGTAAATGCCCGTCGGGCCTGTCTCGAAGATTTAATCAATGCTCAGTATTATCCGGCAATTCCTGCCATTGCCCGCTGTCCGATTTCGCTAATGTTCCGATTACGGGCAGTGCGGACCCTGGCAGAAAGTGGTATAGCGAGTGGTGAGGTGAACCTGGACGAGGTTGTGCCAGTAATTGAGCAAATCCTATGGGATCATCCCAACGATTTAGAACTGGTCCATGAATACGATCAGCCTCCATCCCTAGAGTTTTTGGTGCAAGAGCTATATCAGACAGATTTTGGTCGCACCTACCTTGCCATTCAAACCTTTATTGAGCAGCAAGCGGATGCTGCTCCGGCTGCACTGTTTGCTACCTACGAAGCCGAAGCCCATAATGACTATGGGGCACATTATCATGTGATGAAACTAATGGGGTGGCTCAAACATGAGCCTGCCTATGATTTGTTGTTAGAGGCCCTTGATAACACCTCGCCTCAATTTATGAAATCACGGACGGCAGCGGCGTTATCCCTGGGAGAACTTGGGCATCCACAGGCGATTGCACCATTGCAGGCCAGTGCCCACAGTAAAATTTGGATGTTGCAATATGCATCGTTAATGGCCCTGGAGAAATTAGGCGATTACAGTCAACATAAATTATTGGTAGACGCCAATGACTGGGCCGTAAGGGCCAAAGCAAATCGTTCAGTGAAGATGGCTGAGGTTTAATTGATTGCCCAATGTCTGTAAAAGTTGGGCAATACCCACCCCCCTGAGGCTTACAATTCCCCTATTTTTAGTAAATTCTTTTTTGTTTAACAGCCCATGGATTCCTTTTTTGAACAGCTAAAGCATCCCAATCCCCATATCCGTGAGCGGGCCATGGTGGATATCATTGACAATCGCGATGATGCGACGATTCCTCGACTGATGGCGGCTCTGGATGCTGAAGACACTACTTATCGTCGTGCAGCGGTAAAAACCCTGGGTGCGGTGGGTGCCGATGCTGTTCCTGCGATCGTTGAAGCTTTGGGTAACAGTGAGAATGTCACTGTGCGTGGCAGTTGTGCTAAGGCATTGGCACAGGTCGCCCTTAATTTTCCCAATGAACCATTCCCAGAGCTGGGTTTAGAAGGTCTTAAAAAATCTCTCAACGATCCAAATCCAGTGGTGCATATTGCGTCTGCCATGGCCTTAGGAGAAATTGGCGATGCGGCTTTAGATATTTTGCTAGAAACATTACAAACCACTGAGAATCTGGCTCTCTCAGTATCTATTGTGAATGCCCTAGCTTCCGTAGGAGGAGACAAGGTTGCTGAGGTGCTTCAAAAGCTGTCTGAGGACGAATCAGTGGATGGCTACGTTAAAGAAACTGCCATCAGTGCCATATCACGCTTGGAAATGGTGCAAAACTTCTCTCGTCGTTCACAGTCAGAGAGTTAAGGTTCAAGCTGATCGAGTACATATCGTGTGTCTCTAAGAACAGTACGCCATTGGTAGGGTGGTGTCCTCAGTAAGGATGTCCAATGGCGTGCTTTTTTAGCGTTCTCAATTAAAGTTTTGATTTGATGAGTGTAGTGAAAGCCACCTATTTTTTCTAATTGAAAAACCTCATCAAGGGCTTGGCGATAGTTTTTCATATCGAATATTGCAGAGTCCTGAGTTTTTAACTAAGGGCATAAATGTCCTATGCCTTCAAGATTATATCTGAGCTACCAGGGTGAACTAACGTGATGCAGTTTGCATAGTTTGCAATAGTAATAATCTGGTGCTGTTGAGACTGCAATTGTTGAGCAATGTCTACAGATGGGCAATGAATCACCAAACCGTTGCTATGGGTATCCCATTTAAGCTCACAGCTTTGAATCTCTACAATTTCAGCCTTAAGGCTGTGGAGCAGTTGATTAATGGCCTTAAATTTTTGGAGCCATTCTGAGTTATTCAGGTCATTTTCCAGCTGTGTTCGTAGTGGATTTTGATCGTCAATCCCAGTCATCATTATTAGCAGCGGTTGACTTTTTCTGGATTTGGCTAATAGCCAGATTAAAGATGGGGTTCAAACTATGATCGGTTTCCTTGGTCATAGCTGTTTGTAAGGCTTCGATAGTATTGGTTTGGCCGATCTTCATAATTGCCAAAACCGCTGATTTACGGGTTTCAGGGCTGGCGTGATTTAATAGCGGCAACAAAGTAGGGATAGCTGGTTGATAGGCCAGATTACCTAAAACAGCTGCTGCTTCGCAGCGGACAACTTCGGCTTCGTCACCCAGGGCATTGATCAAAATATCGAAGTTGTCGGGGTTACCTTCTTCTTGGGCGACTTTTGCGATCGCACCCACCACGGCAGCTCGCACTGCTTCTGACTCAGAATTCAATGTTTGCAAGAGTAAATCCTTAGCCTCAGAACCCATAAAAGCCAGTGCCCAGGCCGCATGCCCCTTAATGGTTTCAGGATGGCTAGGATCTTCCAAAATCTTCAGTAATTCTGGAGCAGCAGGACGCCCAGTTCTAGCCAAAGCGCCCACCGAGGAGCCTTGCACCACCGTATCACTATCGTTGAGAAACGAATTGACCAACGTAGGAATGGCGGTGGGGTCCGCAATTAATGTCAAGGTTTTAGCACAGGCACGACGCACAACCTCATTGGGATGGTTTGCCAGGGCATTAACCAATACAGGTGTAGCTGGCTCACCAATTTGTCCCAGGGTTTCAGCAATGCGTAGCCGTATCATGCCTCGTTTATCTGAGAAACTCTCTACCAGCTGCCGGAGGGTATCCTGGTCTGACTCATCAAATGAGAGCAAATCAATTTGTTCATTCACACGTTGGACAAGCTGGTCAGTTGCTGCCTGACGTGCTGCCTCACCAGTTAAATCAGTACTCATATTTGCCATTACTGCGGGTGACTATCCAAAAACCAATCAAAATAAGCACCAGGCTAGTCTGGTGAATGAGATCAACCAAGTTGTCAAGAACATCAACCTTACTCGGTGACTTCTGGCTGCAGAGCGGCTAGTTGTGCGTTCAGCTGTGTCAGAGCTGCATCAATTTTGGCTAGCTCAGGCTCCAAACGTGCCATGGTTTCCTTCTTGGACATTTTGGCTTTCTTGGCTGCGTCTAGGGTCTCAGTCATTAAGCGCTCACGATACTTTTCAAACTCAATTATTAATTCAGTAATTTCTTCAATGCTAGCCTGAGGAGCAGCAGTGTCAGTCGAGCTAGTCATGGCAGTGTTTCTTCAAAATTAGGTGTTCTAAACCGCGTCCAAGTTGAAACCCTTAGCGTCCTCTAAGGCAAAACTATAGTTCTGGACGTGGACAAGGTTTGTATTCATCTATTCTTACGGCTGATTTGCCGTTTGTCATTAGTTTGTCTGCTGCAATATCAGGTAAATGAGTTTTATGTAACGGAATGTTGCTTTGTTCTTAATATCAAAGACTTAAAGAACAGCGATTGATTATTGTTGTTTTGTCGTCAACCGAACTGCTGTGGCGGTTGACTGAAGAACTTACAAAATATGTTGTTGAAGTAAGGAGAGCTCCATGCTTGACGCTTTTTCTAGAGCGGTTGTATCCGCTGATGCCAGTACTGCACCCGTAGGTGATCTATCTGCTCTTAAGGCATTTGTTGCAAGCGGCAACCGTCGTCTAGATGCAGTAAACGCCATTGCATCCAACGCCAGCTGCATGGTATCTGATGCCATTGCTGGAATGATCTGTGAGAACCAAGGTCTCATCCAAGCTGGTGGTAACTGCTACCCCAACCGTCGTATGGCTGCTTGCCTGCGTGACGGTGAGATCGTTCTTCGCTATGTCACTTACGCGCTACTAGCTGGTGATGCATCCGTTCTAGATGATCGTTGCTTGAATGGTCTAAAAGAGACTTACGCTGCACTAGGCGTACCTGCAACGTCCACTGTACGTGCCGTACAGATCATGAAGGCACAGGCAGCTGCTCACATCAAGGATGAGCCTAGCGAAGCTCGCGCTGGTGCACGTCTACGTAAGATGGGCTCTATTGTAACTGACGATCGTTGCGCTTCCTTGGTTGCTGAAGCTGGCAGCTACTTTGATCGCGTTATCTCAGCTCTAGGTTAGTCTCATTAGACGCCTTAGCGAGATTGCTCTAACTCAATCACGATCAATTTAACTACTGGAGAAATACCAAAAATGAAATCTGTTGTTACCACTGTGATCGCTGCAGCTGATGCAGCTGGTCGTTTTCCTTCCTCTTCCGACCTAGAGTCCGTACAAGGTAGTCTTCAGCGTGCCGCAGCACGTCTTGAAGCAGCTGAGAAGCTAGCTGGCAACTTGGATAACGTAGCTAAAGAAGCTTACGATGCTTGCATCTCCAAGTATCCTTACTTGAACAATACGGGTGAAGCAAACTCCACTGATACGTTCAAAGCTAAGTGTCTTCGTGACGTTAAGCACTACATGCGTCTGATCAGCTACAGCCTAGTTGTGGGTGGTACTGGTCCTCTTGATGAGTGGGGTATTGCAGGTCAGCGTGAAGTATACCGTGCGCTAAACCTGCCCACTGCACCTTACGTAGCGGCTCTAAGCTTTGCCCGTAACCGTGGTTGCGCTCCTCGTGACATGTCTGCTCAGGCTTTAACTGAGTACAACGCTCTGGTTGACTATGTAATCAACTCCCTTTCTTAAGGGACCCTTTCTTAAGGGACCCTTTCTTAAGGGACCCTTTCCTAAGGGACTCGTTCATGGTCATTATTGACTTAGTCTAGTCATTTGACTGTGATTGAGAGATTAGTTGAATAACTTACTCTGGGAGGTCTTGATGGCCTCCCAGAGTTGTTTTTATATAGATAGGATTGCATTTGACGAACCTATTTGGTCGGCAAACTTGATGGCATCTTGTCTGTGCGGATGATGAAAATACCTGCGAGCCCAGTTATGATGGGTTCTCCATGGAGGCTCTTTTCAACAGAAAAAAGGAGCTTGATAATCTCAAGCTCCTTTGACATTAGGGGTATTTGAACGGGTATGACCTCAATTAGATGTCTATTAAAAAGTCAGAAATCCTAAGCCCTACAAGAAGCTTACAATCTCCATCACGCTGAAACTGAGAAAATTTATTCTTCGCTCAAATCTTCCTGAAACCCTTGCTGGATAAGCGTTATAGCACTCTACATCGTGTCGAGGTCATACCCATTTGAACTCACCTTTATCTCTATGTAGACACACTCTATGTAGACATAGGGTGCTGCTTATCGTCGCCACTTAGTTAGACGAGCATCACCAATCGTGGCTAAAGCTCGGGCTTCCATCAGCTCGCCCTGTAACCGTTGAATTAAAGCTGCCTTCTCATCAGTTGGTTGGGAGAGAGAAGTATTGCCAGACAAGACTGTTCTTGGCTGCGTTCCTTTGTTTAGAACAGATGCCCCAATACTGGCGGAGGGACGCAGGGCAGCTAATTGCTGTTGCAGTTTGCTAATCAGTACGTCCTGTTCACTTACTTGGGACTGGGGCTCTGGAACAGTTGGAGATGTTGCAGCTGGCGTGAAGTTAAAGATTTCTGCCAGAATCTCTTGAGCATCGCGGGGCTTGCTCACTTTGATCGGTTGATAGGGCAGCATCGCGTTAGTTACGCGGGGGCGATTATCCGTTAGATCCTTATCACTGCCAGAGGCTCCCTTGAGCAGGTGCAACATATTGGTGAATTCCACCATGGTCTGTCCTAGAGCACTGTTATAGCCCCGATAGTAGGGCACAATGTTCTCGCCAAAGGCATTTTGATATTCATCGCTGTTGATATAACTATCGATGTCGGCTTCATAGCCTTCGGTATCTAGAATGGCACTGTGGGCCTTCATTTCGGCAAAGTTTTGGGGAGCACGACCTAAAAGATGTTTGAAGTGCAGCTCCATGGCTCGATAGCGATAACAGTTTGTAAACCGAGACTGATAAAGTTCAGACTTAGCGACTTGACGAACAAATTCGCGAACGCTCAGATTACCCTTTTTGAGCTGAGATTCAGGTACCACTAAACGCTCACTCTCCATAATGTGAGCATTGCCCATCACCTGACGATAGATGGCCCGGATAACCACTTCAATTTCCTCTGTTGATGCACCTGGCAATAGTTCTACTGGTGATGTTTGACGGAAAGGTTCGTAACCCTGGAACGTTTGCTGGGCAATTTTTTCTTGCTCGGTTAGAAGTCTCTCGGGTTCTATCACAGTCAGCTGGCGATTGGCGGGGCTATTGACCGCTTTGATTTCACCAATCTTATTGGTCATGGTGGCCTGGATTAGCCGTGCTTGGGAGAGATAATAAGCTGGGTTACTATCATTACTAGCTCTGCCCCGCAGTAGTTTTAGCAGGTTGGCAAATCCGGCTACTTTTTGGCCGACGGGAGACTGGTGTCCTCGATAATAAGGCACTGTGTTTTCCCCAAACTCCTGGAGATATTCATCACTACCGAGGTAAGCGTCGATTTCGGTTTCATACCCTGCTGAATCTAGGATCTGGCTATGGTCAGCAATATCGCTGTAGTTATTGGGCGCACGGCCTAACAGGTGCTTAAAGTTCAATTCAATGAACCGACTGCGGGAGCAGGGTTCAAAAAAGCGAGATCGATATAGCTCTGATTTGGCGATTCTGCGAATAAACTCGCGCACGGTGATGGTTTGACTTTGTAGCTGGGCTTCTGCATCCGCAACGGCAGCCCGCTCACTTTCCATCACATGGGCATTGCCCAAAACCTGTCGGTAGACTGCCTGAATCACCACATCAACGGCTGCCAATGAATCGTTGGGGCGTAATTCAACTGGGGCTGTTTCATCAAAGGCCTGGGTCCCTAACTCAATGGCAGGTTTAGCGGGTGAGATCTGTGCAGCAGCATAGGCCGCATAACGTGCCTCTAACTCCTGGGTAGCTGGAGATTTCCAGATTGTGGTGGGACGAGTGACAGGGGCGATCTTACCAATCTGATTCGCCATGAGGGCCTGATTTAACCGAGCCTCTTGGTTGTGGGCTAAGTTGTTGTCATGGCTAGCTGCGCCGCGCAGTAGTTTTAGCAGATTGGGAAATCCGGATACCTGCTGGCCTGTCGGGGACTTGTGACCCCGATAGTAGGGCACCATGCTTTCACCAAAGGTTTGTTGGTACTCATCGCTATCTAGATAAGAGTCAATGTCTGCTTCAAATCCTTGTGCTTCTAAGAGATAACTATGGTCAGCAATATCGCTATAACTATTGGGCGCTCGCCCTAATAAATGTTTAAAGTTAAGTTCAATAAAACGATTGCGAGAACAAGGTTCAAAAAAACGAGATCGATACAGCTCCGATTTAGCAATCTGGCGAATAAATTCTCGGACGGTGATAGTATGACTCCGTAATTGTGATTCTGCATCGGCCACGGCGGCCCGCTCACTCTCCATCACATGGGTATTGCCCAAAACCTGCCGGTAAATAGCACGAATAACGACCTCAACGGTTTCTAAAGAGTCATTGGGCCATAGTTGAACGGGATCTGTTTCATCAAAGGCTTGGGTGCCCAAACTAATGGCAGAATTAACAACAGGATTTGCAAATGTGCTGACCATTCACCGTCTCCAATTTTTATAGCTGTATAAGTTGAACTGGGTCTGCGAGCCGTTTTGCTCAGCAAAGGCAGTAATCCAGCCCATTTTAAACAGTGTGTATTGTTACCATTTTATTAAGATTAGGGTCTGTAAACTTTGAGGAATTGTTACAACTCAAGGGCAACTCCCAGCGCTGGCGCTTCACATCTGTTTGTAAGACGTCTCATAATGTATGGGTGGTCTGATTGGGTATTCCTTCAATCAGCTTTTGTGAGGCTAGCAGCATGAATGTGCAGAACGGGAACATAGAAAAGCTATGGGATCACACGACAGAGCTGCCGAGTGTGGATACTGGTGGTGCATTACCCCAAAAGAAAACGCCAGGTGGCCGAACAACGGTTTTGCATATGAACTTTACGCGAGGCCAAACCGAGGTATCCGCCGAAACTGAAAGAGCATATTTGAGATTCTTTGCGAAAACAGCCAATGAGCTGGGGTTATACCTGGAAATCTTGACGGACAGTGGCTGTCGAGAAGAGATTCAGCAGGAATTCGCACAAGATTGCTATAAGACGCTTAATTATACAATTACCGAGAACCCAAAGCCTGTATCAAAGTGGGCTGAGGATAGTGTGGAATATCTGGCAAATGGTTGTGTGGCCGTGCTGAGACAGTTTGATGATGATCTTCTGGCAAAGGCGATGACCGCAGGGCGACGACAGCGGTGGCAAGGAAAACTGGCCCCAGATATTTTGGAGGAAGTGCTGCAGGATGACCACTTGTGGATTCCCTTGGGAATCAGGGTGAATGAATTCAAAATGGCGGTGGAACGGGAGCTGGTTGCCCAGGTAAGGGGACAAACTGTCGGCCACATTCGAGCCTATATAGAGGGAGGTAATATGCTTACGGGGGAGGATGCCACAGGCAAGCCCGTGATTTTGGTTGGCAAAGATGCGATCGCAACCACAGCCCATCTCTATCAGCTCAATGATCATGAGGTGCGCCATGTGATCTGTGAGGATTTTGGACTAGCCAGTATTGATCAGGTGATCTGTGTGGAGCAGCCCGGACAATTCCATTTAGATATGGGCATGCTGTTTATTGGTAAGGGAGTTGTCATTGTCAATGACAACAGCAAAGCGCTTAAAGATGCCATTGAGATGGCAGAAATGGTGCCTTGTATGACAACAAAAGCCATGGCAGCGAAGCTGAAAATGCAATGCAGTTTAGAAGAAGATGCAGCCCAAGACCTATTAGAAGCAGGGATGGAGGTACGACGAGAGAATCTAGAGAAGGCCATGCTCTATAACTTCTTTAATGGAGAGTTTGTGGAGGGAGCGGATGGCCGCTGTTACTACATTACCAATGGCGGACCCAACGAGCAGGAGACGTTGTTCGAACTGTTGATGATAAGAGACTGGCAGGTTGTAGAAAAAGTGTTCTTTAGCCCTCAAGAAGTCGCCCAAAAAAGTCTCCAAGATCTAGGAGGCGTTGGCTGCCGACTGAAAGGTGCGAGTAAGGAGCAAGCCATCAATAAATTCCAAAAGTAAATGTTGAAGAGACGTTCCATGGAACGTCTGTACATCTCAGATCTTGCACTAAGGTCGGTTGTGAAGCTCAAACCCACGTTGGGTTCAAAACCCAACGCTAATTGAGGGCTGTCCACTCAAGGGACAAGATTGGCTGGGCAGCTCTAAATATAGAGCTTTTAGGGATTCTTTAACCGCTTGAGCGGTTTTGAGCCAGTTAGCCTTGCGACTTTGAGTCCAAGGTGGGTTAATGCTTCCTTGCCAGGTGCAAGATCTCAGTACATCCAAAATTTGGAAGTTAATTTATTTTAGTTCCTAAGTGATTTTAGTTCCTAAGTGATTTTAGTTCTTGGTTCTTGGTTCTTGGTTCTTGGTTCTTAGTGTTGGAAGCCTTTTGTAGTCAAGGGTTTTACTTTGGGATAGGTAGCTGAGTCTCAGGAGTGGGTGTGATCTTGGTCTTTAATGTTGAAGTTGAATTTTTGTACCCATGCTTGAGGATCTAGGTGGTAGAACAACTGAGGTGCAGACGTACTTTTGTAGGGCTACTGCTGCTGTGGAAATCTGTTCCGTAGCTGTTGCTGGCTCGACGGAGTGCTTCAGTGCCAAAACAAAGAATTTTTAGGGGAGAAAATGATTGTGCTGTTTCAAGATAGCTTTTTAATCCTGTTAAGGTTCTCTCTATTGCCTGATCATAAAGATAACCTGTAGTATGTAAATTTTCTCCCAACCGTAGGGTTTGAGCCTGATCAATGATATGTGTCAAGGAGGGGGCTGACCCATCAGTTTTTCTAGCAATGAGCAACAAAATAGAATTGCTATAGAATTGCTACCGATATCGATTGCAAGATGAGTGGTTGCGTTTGCCATGATCGATTTCTATTATTAACGTTGCGTCCAAACATAAAATGCAATAAAAGGCAATTGAACGCAATCAAAACATACGGGTCTTGTTGAAATGAAGAAAAATTTTAGCTTTTGGGCGATGCCTTGATCCTGGCTGGTTTGTCCGCATACAAATAAAGCTGGGGAGCGAAAACAGTGTTAAGGGTTTGGTGCCAAACTAAGTTTCAGGGCCAGAATGTTCGTGGACTTGAAGCACTTGCATCAAAAATCGATCTATGCGCCCGATTCGTACCTTTAACGTTACGCCCACACTACCCGCTTCGTTAGCTCCTTTGCGTCAGCTTGCTGAAAATATCCATTGGGATTGGGATGTGGGGACGATTGACCTGTTTAAACGTCTGGATCCCGATCTTTGGGCGTCTAGTCGCTACAACCCCATCTTAATGCTCAGCACCATTAGTCAGGATCGGCTCCATGCCGTTGCTGAGGATGGTGGATTTATTGCCCAGATGAACCATGCTGTAGAGCGTTTAGAGCACTATTTGAATGCCCAGTCATGGTACGACGTAAATCGGGCAAATCCTGTAGATAACGAGTGTTACGCCTACTTCTCTATGGAGTTTGGTTTGACGACGTGTCTGCCGGTGTATTCGGGAGGTTTGGGCGTTCTAGCGGGTGATCACTTAAAGACGGCTAGCGATTTAGGGCTGCCCCTCGTAGGCGTTGGTTTGCTCTATCAGGAAGGCTACTTTGCCCAGTATCTCAATGCTGATGGCTGGCAGCAGGAACGCTATCCTATCAACGATTTTTACAACATGCCCCTGGCTCTGGAGCGGGACAGTGAGGGGAATGAATTGCGCATTTCTGTAGACTATCCGGGGCGTAAAGTCTATGCACGTATCTGGCGGGTGACCGTAGGGCGTGTGCCTCTGTATCTGTTGGATACCAACATTGAGCCGAATGCACCCCACGATCAGGACATTTGCGATCGCTTATACGGTGGCGATATTGATATGCGAATCCAGCAGGAGATGATGCTGGGTATTGGCGGTGTCCGTATGCTCCAGGCCTTGGGGTTAAAGCCATCGGCCTATCACCTCAATGAAGGTCACTCAGCCTTTTTGGCTTTAGAGCGCATTCGTGTGCTGATGGATGCTCAGGAGCTCAGCTTTAGTGAAGCTCAGCAGATGGCCCAGGCAACTCAGCTGTTTACTACCCACACCCCTGTCCCGGCAGGCATTGACCTCTTCCCCCCAGAAAAAATATTCCATTACTTAGGGCACTATGCCGTGCGCTTTGGTCTGTCCCATGAGCATTTCTTGGGGCTGGGACGAGAGGATGACGTAGATCACGATGCTCCGTTCAGTATGGCGGTTTTGGCCATTAAGATGGCCTCATTTGTCAACGGTGTGAGCAAGCTCCACGGTGCTGTATCCCGTAAGATGTTTGGTGGTCTATGGCCCAGTCTGCCAGTGAATGAAGTGCCGATTACTTCCATCACCAATGGCGTCCATACCCGCAGCTGTGTGGCTAAATCTACCCAGGAGCTTTATGACCGTTACTTAGGACCTAACTGGGATAGCGTCGGTGTGGATGATCCGTTATGGGACAAAGTGGCTGCCATTCCCGATGAAGAGATCTGGCGCAACCACGAAAGTTGTCGTTCTCACCTGGTCGTGTCTGTTAGAGACCGGCTACACAAAGCGGTGAAGGAGCGAGGCGGTTCTCATTTAGAAATGGAACGGGCCCAAGAAGTGTTAGACCCTGGTACTCTTACCATTGGTTTTGCTCGCCGATTTGCCACCTACAAGCGCGCCACCCTCTTTTTGAGAGATGTTGAACGTCTGCGGAAGATTGTTTCTAACACCTTGGGGCGGCGTGTGCAGTTTGTGATTGCTGGTAAGGCTCACCCTAAGGATATTCCAGGCAAAGAGCTGATCCGCAATATTATTCACTTTACCCGTGATGAAGGCTTAGATCGCTCCATTGTGTTCGTTCCTAACTATGACATTCACGTCGCCCGCTGGATGGTATCAGGCTGTGATGTCTGGTTGAATAACCCCCGTCGTCCTCGGGAAGCATCGGGAACCAGTGGGATGAAAGCGGCAATGAATGGTCTTCCCAACCTGAGTGTGTTAGACGGCTGGTGGGATGAGGCGGATTATGTACGCACAGGCTGGCCCATCGGTTCTGGTGAAGACTACGATGATCCAGACTATCAGGATGAAGTGGAGGCCAATGACCTCTATGAGCTGTTAGAGACCGCCGTTGTCCCTCTCTTCTACGATCGCAATAGCCATGGAATTCCCCGTGGGTGGGTGGCGAAGATGAAGGATGCTATCCGGTTGAATACCCCGACCTTCAATACGGCCCGCATGCTCCAGGACTATGCCAACCAAGGATATTTTGCAGCGTCGGATCGAGGACGGCAGTTGGTCGCCGAGAGCTATGCTCCAGCTAAGGCTCTAGCCCAGTGGCAGTCAGACTTGTACCAGCACTGGCAACAGATTTCTATCGCGGAAATCTATCTATCCCATGATGTTGGTTTGCAGGTGAATGAACCGCTACAGGTCAATGCTCGCGTTAATTTGGGGCAATTGAAGGCCTCGGATGTTTCGGTGGAGTTTTACCAAGGGGGAATCGACATTGATGGCGAGTTGCAAGGTGGCCAAGCAACAGAGATGGTTTATCGCGGTCAAGATGCCGATGGCAGCAGCTTGTATAACCTCAATGTTGCATACACCCAAAGTGGTCTTCAGGGCTTCTCTCTAAGGGTGTTGCCTAAGCATGAATATCTGAGTAGTTCCTATATGCCGCGCCTCATTCTTTGGGCCGATCCAGACAATGTAAGCATTGTCATTGGCTATTTAGAGGCTATGGAAGCCACCCAGGTAACTGCCTAACGGATAAGAGGAGAGGCAGGCAAACCCCCTCTCCTCGCTTTTTCGTTGAAGCATGCTCTTCTAGGGCTTTTAGCTTGCCCTTAGATTTCTAGTCTGTAGGACTGCTTCAATGGTGGCAATCACTGATTGGCTAAGGGCCTGATAATCGTAGCCCCCCTCTAGTCCAAATAGGACTCGGGGGGCCACTTTGTGACAGGCTGCTGCCAAAAAGCCATAGTCTGCGGGCATTAAATCGATGCCTGCCAGGGGATCAGAGGCGTTGGCATCGTATCCCGCACTGACGAGTAATAAATCTGGCTGAAACTGTTGAAAAAATGGGACTACTTGCTGTTCAAACCGGTGTTTATAATCCTTGACGGTACTACCTGAGGCCATGGGAATGTTGAGCACATTGCCGTGCATCCCTGTTTCCCCTGCTTGACCAGTGCCGGGGTAGGCGGGCATTTGGTGTAAAGAGCAGTAGACGATCTGACGTTGATTGCTGACTAGCTGCTGGGTACCATTGCCATGGTGAACATCCCAGTCAAGAATGGCAACTCGATCAATACCAGGTTTTTCTAAGGCGTAGCGGGCCGCGATCGCAACATTGCTTAGCAGACAAAACCCCATACCCTGACTATATTCCGCATGGTGACCCGGAGGACGGGCGAGGACAAACCCAGAGGCACCCTGGTTGTCCGTAACATAGTCCACCCCGTCTAACCAAGCAGATACGGCCAGTAGGGCAATTTGGTAGCTGGCGGCTGACACCGGAGTATCGGCATCCAATCGCCCGCCGCCCCGTTCAGCAATGCGTTGCAGGGTCAGGACATAGGCCGGATCATGGACAGCATTAATCCAGTCTAGGGGGTTGCGATCGCAAGGTTCTACCCACTCCAACTGGTTGCCCATGGCATGGGCTTTCAAGGCTGTGACCACCGCCGTTAATCGGCCGGCATTTTCAGGATGGCCCGGCCCTGTATCGTGGTCCAAAAAACGGTCGGAATAGATGATGCGAAAGGGGGCAGTGGTGGGTATCACTAATTTTCTCTCCAGAGTCTTTAAAGGCCATTGCAAATTACTTTTTTCGAGAACTCCTTTTGTCGGAACATCCCCATGGATAATTCGTGGGGCTAGACAGTGACATAGGATCCACCTCAAACCCCCTTTTTTATTGGGTTACGGTGATCATCAAGAATGCCAGTAATGTGCTAAGATTTTATGCATTCTTAGTAAAAATTTCCCAGGAAAACTTTCCTAAATATCCCTAAATTTGGGACCTTAAAAAACCTGCTAAGAATTTATCAAGTTAGGTATTGTTTTTCCGGCATTTTTGGAGTCTCTTTTCCGTATGAGTAATCCCCAAGAGCGGATTGTATCCACTGATCTGCGCAACGAGATGTCCCGGTCCTACTTAGAATACGCCATGAGCGTCATTGTAGGGCGGGCCTTGCCGGACGCTAGAGATGGTCTAAAGCCCGTGCATCGTCGCATTCTCTACGCTATGCACGAATTGGGCTTAACTGCGGATAGACCTTTCCGAAAATGTGCTCGTGTTGTTGGTGAAGTTTTAGGTAAATACCATCCCCACGGCGACACCGCTGTGTACGACGCCCTGGTGCGGATGGCTCAAGACTTTTCCATGCGATCCCCTTTGATTGATGGCCATGGAAATTTTGGTTCCATCGACAATGATCCGCCAGCGGCCATGCGATATACCGAGTCAAGGTTGCATGCGCTAACCAGTCATGCCCTGCTGCAAGATATCGAATCCGAGACTGTTGACTTTGCAGATAACTTTGACGGTTCTCAGCAAGAACCCACCGTCATGCCTGCACGGATACCTCAGTTATTGCTAAACGGGTCTTCTGGAATTGCCGTGGGGATGGCGACTAACATTCCTCCCCATAATCTTGGTGAGCTGGTCGATGGCGTGATTGCCCTGATTCAAAATCCTGAAATCACTAGTCAGGAACTGATGCTGAATCATATTCCTGGACCCGATTTCCCCACAGGGGCTCAGATTATTGGCAGCAACGGCATTCGCGATGCTTATTTGACAGGTCGTGGTTCTGTCACCATGCGTGCTGTGGCCTCCATTGAGACCATTGAATACCCAGGTCGTCCTGATCGAGAAGCCATTATTGTTACGGAACTGCCCTATCAAACTAACAAGGCTGGTCTGATTGAGAAGATTGCTGAACTCGTTAACGATCGTCGATTAGACGGCATTTCCGATATCCGTGATGAGAGCGATCGCGACGGCATGCGTATCGTCATCGAACTCAAGCGAGACGCCTATCCTAAGGTGGTGCTCAACAATCTCTACAAGCAAACGCCGTTACAGAACAACTTTGGCGTCAACATGTTGGCCTTGGTCAATGGTGAGCCTCAGTTGTTAACACTGCGACAGTTTTTAGAGGTCTTTTTAGAGTTTCGAGTAGAGACAATTACCCGACGGACTCGGTATGAGCTGCGTAAGGCTGAAGAGAGAGATCATATTTTACAGGGATATCTGATTGCCCTGGATAATCTGGATGCGGTGATTGCACTGATTCGCCATGCCGCCGATGTGGGCACTGCGAAACAGGAACTGATGGAATCCTATGAGCTATCGTCTGCCCAGGCCGATGCCATCCTGCAGATGCAGCTGCGTCGTTTGACCGCATTGGAAGCTGACAAAATTCAGCAGGAGCATGAAGCTCTCCAGGAGAAAATCGCCGATTTGCGTGATATTTTGGCTCGTCGTGAACGCATTCTGGCCATTATTGAGGAAGAATTACAGCAGCTGCGTAGTAACCATGCCAATGAACGGCGCACTGTAATTGAAGCAGCTGAAGATGAGCTGACGGATATTTCTTTAATTGCCAATGAGCAGGTCGTTATTCTGGTGACCGAGCAAGGCTACATCAAGCGTATGCCTGTGTCTACATTTGAGGCGCAGAATCGAGCGACTCGTGGTAAGTCAGGTACGCGGATGAAGGACGATGATGCCATTGAGCACTTCATTACCTGTTGCACCCACGACCATATGCTGTTCTTTACCGATCGAGGTGTGGCCTATACGCTGCGGGCTTATCAGATTCCGGAGGGGTCTCGGGTAGCACGGGGTAACCCAATTGTGCAAATGTTGCCCATTCCTCGGGAAGAGAAAGTGACGTCAGTGCTGGGTGTGCAAGAGTTTGCCGAAGATGTGTACCTGGTCATGCTCACCCAGGGGGGCTTTATTAAAAAGACGGCCCTATCTGCCTTTGGCAATATTCGGGCCAATGGTCTGATTGCTATTTCTCTAGAAGAGGGCGACCAGCTGCGATGGGTCCGCTTAGCCCGCGCTGAAGACAGCATTATTATTGGTTCTCAGCAGGGGATGACAATTCACTTTAGGGCTGACAACGATCAGCTCAGACCCTTGGGACGCCCCACCCGTGGTGTGAAGTCAATGTCTCTGCGGCATGGTGATCGGCTGATTAGCATGGATATCTTGCCTGCGGCGGTTACTGCTCAGGTGGCAGCGTCTGATGTAGGTGATGATGAGAATGATGAGGCGACTGTGGCCGACGAAGGAGATTGTGGTCCCTGGGTATTGATTATTGCGGCTGGTGGCTTGGGTAAACGGGTGCCTGTGGATAATTTCCGCCTGCAAAATCGGGCTGGTATGGGCTTGGTGGGTATGAAATTCCGCAAGGAAAATGATGAGCTAGTCGCCCTTCGAATTGTAAACTCCAAGGATGAGCTCATGTTAGTTACCCAACGCGGCATCATCATTCGTCAGGCAATTGATGCCATTTCAATCCAGTCAAGAATGGCAACGGGCGTGCAACTGCAGCGTTTGGATGGCGATGATGCGATCGCGGCGGTTGCTGTTGTGCCTGAGCTGGAGATTGCGGATGACGTCACAGAAGATGGCGTCACAGAAGATGGCGTCACAGAAGATGGCGTCACAGAGGCTGTGATCACAGAAGATGGCGTCACAGAGGCTGTGATCACAGAAGATGACGTCACAGAGGCTGTGATCGCAGCGGAGGCTCAAACTGATCAGTCGTCCCCCGAGCCCGTAGATGAGTCTGTAGCTGATGCTGCTGTTAACGATGAATTAGAAGATGCTAGTGGCGATGACGCATCTGGCGATGACGCATCTGGTGATGAGTAGTCTGAGGAGTCAGTGCCTGGGGATCAGCAATGCCCGGAGTAATCCATGGACTGAGTAGTCTTCTGCATACGTGAAGTAGCAAAAAATGCCTAAAATCGGCTAATTGTTGCTTGACAACCCCAGGAAATCATGAATTATGGGCGGTTGTACCTAGAAATACAGGGGATTTATTACAAAGTCTGCTATTAATGTAGCTTCCGGGAAAAAAAAATGAAATTAGGCGCTAACCTATGGGCAAACATGATTTTTTTTGCACATAGGTGTAGTGCCATGTTCGGCACATGTAGATGTTCAGTAGGCAATAGAGAACAATGACTCAACTCCACGGGGTGGTTGGGTTTGACTGGTTAAGTTTGAACCCTACATTCAATCTTGCTCAGACAAATTCGATTACTGAATTTACGAGTAGCATTAGCAATCAGCTGGGTACGTTTTTGCCTGGTTTGCTTGGTGCCTTCTTGCTTTTAATTGTGGGCCTGGTGATTGCCACAATTGCGAAAGCATTTGTTAAATTTTTGCTCAGTAAAACAAATCTCGACAATCAGCTAGCTAGTAAGGCTGGGTTAGGGAATGATGTCTCTGTCGAGAGCACGGTCGGTAGCGTCGTGTTCTGGGTGGTGATGCTTTTCTTCTTGATCGCCATTTTGAATGCGCTCAAATTGGATTCGGTTTCACAGCCCATTGGCGGTTTATTGCAAACTGTCTTTGAGTATGTGCCTCGTCTCGCAGGTGCAGCTGTCATCCTATTTGTTACTTGGGTGATTGCTAAGGTAGTTAAGTCCGCTGTTGTTAACGGTCTTGGTCGCTTTAACCTGGATGAGCGGTTGTCTGAACAGACGGGCGTTGATTCTGAAGGCAATTCTTTCCAGGTAAACGACACCCTAGGGAATGTCGTTTACTGGTTCATTTTCCTCCTATCTTTGCCGCTGGTACTGAGTGCTCTACAGCTGCCCGGTTTATTAGGTCCTGTTGAAGAGCTGCTCAGCAATTTCCTATCGGCCATTCCTCAGATCATTACCGCCGCTATTGTCTTTGGTATTGGTTGGTTGGTTGCCAATATTGTTAAAGGAATCGTCACCAATCTGCTGATGGCAACGGGGGCTGATAACTTTGGCGCTCGTTTTGGTCTTGCCTCTCGCCCTGATGATGGCACTTCTATTTCTAGCCTGGCGGGTGTTTTGGTTTACACCTTGATCTTGATCCCAGCTGCGATCGCAGCCCTAAATGAGCTCAACATTGAGGCAATTTCTGGGCCTGCCGTGGAGATGTTGGAGCGAGTGCTCTTTATCATTCCTCAGGTACTTGCTGCTGGTGTAGTATTGGTGGTCTTCTACTTCATTGGTCAATTTGTGTCCGATTTAGTGGTGGGTTTACTATCGGGTATCGGCTTTGACAATGTTACTAGCCTGCTTGGTTTCCCTGAACTCACTGCACCCGAACCTGAAGTGTCTACCTTGGCTGAAGGTGAGCCCATGCCCGCCGTAGAGCCACCTCAAAAGACCCCTTCTGAGATTGTTGGGATCATTGCTCTAGTGGGCATTGTTCTACTCGGTGCAGTGACTGCTACTGAAATTCTTGGTTTTCCCGTTCTAACTGAAATTGTTAGCAATATTCTGGCTGTCTCGGCCCGAGTGCTAACCGGTGTTCTCATCTTCGCCGTTGGCCTATATGCGGCGAACTTAGCCTTCCGTTTGGTTAGCGGTATGGGCATGTCTTCGTCGAATACCCTGGCCCAGACTGCTCGGATTGCCATTATTGCTTTAGTGGGCTCGATGGCTCTACAGCACATCGGTTTGGCCACCAGCATTGTTAACCTTGCCTTTGGTTTATTGTTAGGGTCTGTGGCTGTGGCAATTGCGATCTCCTTTGGTTTGGGTGGACGTGATGTGGCTGCTGAAAACCTGCGTGATTGGGTAAATACCCTGAAGCGTTAATCTGCTCAGGGATACAAGCATCCCAAATACTTGATAGGATGCTAACTTAATTAAAAACCCGCAGAGAGGAGCTAAAGTGCTTCCCCTTCTGCGGGTTTACTCATTAGGACGGTTCGCCATAACGAGTCTGGATTTTTCAGTAAGGTAAAGATGGTGTGAAAAAAATATACCTCTGTCAGTGACCTTACCTTACTATTTGCGAGGGAAACCATCCTATGAACAGCCATGAGTTAGCAAAATATATTGAAGCAACTGACGGTATTAGTAAACCTTGGCTGCTTATACAATTACGGCTCAAAAAGCTTCAAGAACGTCGTCATGAGCTATCGGCGGATGACTATGCTAAGCAGGTGGCAGATATCCATGACGACCTAATGAAATTGGGCGAGTGGTGGGTCGGTCGTGAGCGTGATGTTTTCTAGAACAAGTCAGAAATAGACTAGGGATATCTACAAAAATGTTGGATAAAAGCGCTGAGAAAACGGCACCTAAGAGGTCTACAGATGATGATGTCAATAGCCAAGCTAAAGCCGTATCCTCTGATATTGACTTAACCTCGCCTAACTATTACATCAGTCGAGAATTAAGCTGGCTCTCGTTTAATGAACGAGTGCTCCACGAAGCGCTAGATCCACGTACACCCATGCTAGAGCGGCTAAAGTTCTTAGCGATTTTTAGTAATAATCTAGACGAGTTTTTTATGGTGCGCGTGGCGGGGATCAAAAAACAAATTGAAGCCCAGGTCAGTCGTCGTACTGCTGATGGTCGTACCCCTATGGAACATCTGCAAGCCATTGGCAATAAGCTCAGGCCAACATTTGCTCAGCAACAAGATTGCTTTTTGCAAGTCAGAACTCAGCTCCATGAACACGGCATCTATCTGCTGGACTATGACGATCTCAGCAGCAAGCAAGTGGCTTACCTACAAGCCTATTTCGAAGATCAAATATTTCCGGTATTGACACCACTGGCCGTAGATCCGGGCCATCCCTTTCCCTATATTTCTAACCTGAGTCTCAATCTGGCGGTTGTGGTGCGGGAAGCAGATTCTGAAGAAACTCACTTTGCCCGGATCAAAGTACCTAAGGTTTTACCAAGATTTATCCAATTGCCTAAGTCACAACAACCGAAGGGCGCACTCTGGGCTGCTATACCCCTAGAACAAGTGATTGGCCAAAACCTCGCGTTCCTTTTCCCTGGCATGGTAATCGAAGACTATTACACGTTTCGCATTACCCGTAATGCCGATTTGTTTGTAGAAGAGGATGATGCTGATGATTTAATGTTGGCGCTGGAGCAAGAACTGCGTAAGCGGCGTCTGGGAGGCTCCCTAGTGCGTATAGAGCTCCAGGCAAATACGTCTCCTGAGGTACGTGCCACCTTGCTTTCAGAAATGGATTTGACCGAGGACGATATTTATGACGTCGAAGGTCTTATTGGTCTAGGTGATTTGATGAAATTAATTGGATTACCTCTGCCAGAGTTGAAAGATCCTGACTGGAATGCTGTGATTCCTTTGCCATGGCACCGCATCAACCATGATGAGACCGACGGTGAAGGCGATGATGTATTTTCAATTATTCGCCGTCGCGATCGTCTAGTTCATCATCCCTATACTTCATTTGCGGCCACCGTTCAACAATTTATTACTCAGGCGGCAACTGATCCGGATGTGCTGACGATTAAAATGACGCTTTATCGCACATCCGGAGATTCTCCCATAATCAATGCGCTGATTTCAGCAGCTGAAAATGGGAAACAAGTTGTTGCCTTAGTAGAAATAAAAGCTCGTTTTGATGAAGAAAACAACATTAACTGGGCCCGTACCCTAGAAAAAGCAGGGGTACATGTGGTTTATGGGCTCTTAGGTCTGAAAACCCACACTAAAGTTGCCCTTGTTGTGCGTAAAGAACACGATGGCATCCGTCGTTATGTTCATATCGGCACTGGCAATTACAACCCTAAGACCGCCCGGCTGTACACAGATCTGGGCCTGCTGAGCTGTAGTGAAGATCTGGGCGCAGACTTAACCGATCTCTTTAACTACTTGACGGGATACTCACGACAAAAAGCGTATCGTCAGCTGCTGATTGCACCTATTACTTTGCGAGAGCGCATGCTGGCATTAATTCATCAGGAAACTGCCCATGGTGATAAGGGGCGCATCATTGCCAAGATGAATTCTCTTGTAGACCCCGGTATTATCCAGGCTCTCTACCAGGCATCTCAAGCGGGGGTCAGTATCGACCTGATTGTGCGGGGTGTCTGTTGTTTAACGCCTGGTGTCAAAGCTGTGAGCGAAAATATTCGAGTCATTAGTATCATTGGACGATTTTTAGAGCACTCTCGTATTTTCTACTTTCAGAATGATGGCAATGAGCAGTTTTACATTGGTAGTGCCGATTGGATGCCCCGCAACTTAGATCGCCGAGTTGAAGCTGTGACACCGATTCTAGCCCCTCATTTACGCCGAGAGCTGAGCAATATTTTGGATATTTGTCTTGCCGACAATCGTCAGGCTTGGGAGATGCAGTCAGACGGTACCTATGTACAGCGTCAGCCGCAATCCAAGGAGGTGGAAAAGAGTACCCATCAATATTTGATGGAACAGGCTAGAGGTGTCAAGGTCTACTAAGATTCTCTGCGGAGTTGTTCTCCTTCGTCAAATATACCGATGTTTGTGAGACAGCTCGACGGACACTTTCACGGCTGTTGAAAGAATATGTCCATGACACTTTGCTAGAAATGCAGTTTTATCAGCAAAAGTGCGTATAAATATGGTCTGAAAAGACCTGGTTGGTGGCTGGGTATTCTGTTAGAAAAGAGCCATGTACCTACGTATGTTTGGAAGTCTGTATATGAGGTTTACTGTAATTTTAAGGAACCGTTCAAATGCCTGAGCCTTCTAAAAACTAAGTCTCACATTGGATGTGAGCTAAGCATGGCATCATTAAAAATACGATTTACGTACATATCCGGAAGGTGCATCAATTGAAACATCAAATTTTAAAATTTGATTTATATAAACTGCTAAAGCAAAACATATAAACTTTCGACCAGTTCCTACGAAAATACTTGCATTTCTAAAACAGTTGATTGAAATTAGTCAATATAACCGTGAAATGAATCGTTCAAGCTTGTGTTCTTCGATTGTCGTTAAGTTCAATTTGAAAGAAACTCTAGGAAAATACAGATTCTGTGCCTGGAGCAGCTTGAGCTTAATTTCAATATAGGTGTATCTACTTAGTTGTTAATTACTTCTCATCTTTATTTATATCAAGAGAGTGCAAGGCAATTAATTTCTTTTGAATTGCTTGGATGACTACACCAGGGAGAGACTGCAATTTCGATATTGTCACGACTGTATCGAATCTGTTTCCACTAATCCTGAAGTCATCATCCATCGCTGCTCTATCTGATTTTTACCCCTTCGAATACCGTTCTTTGACCGGAACTCTTCCCATGGTTTTAGCAGGCACTATTACACAAAAAACATTACATCCGCTCACGTTGCTAGCTCAGCTTGTCGGGCGTCAAGTGAGTGGCGAACTCTTGGTGGTTTCCAATGATGTTCGCTGGTCTCTATGGCTACAGCGGGGTAAGCTCCTGTTTGCAACGAGTTCTCAGAATGGATTCGATGCACTGAGATTTGAAGGACGCCAGCTGTTTCCTGACGCAATTTCCGATTTGGTTCTAGCCCAGTTGCAGCTCTATCATCGGCAATATACGCACCAGGACAATGATTTGACTGCTGACTATCGAGCTATTCGCTGGCTCGTAGAGCAAGAGCACATCACCTTTGACCAAGCAGGGCAATTTATTCGTGCTTTGGCAGTGACTACAATCACATCGCTACTACGGGTTAGCCGAGGCAGCTATGAGGTTAATAGCTTTAGCAATATTGTTGATTACCCAGCTTTTTGTACGCTAGATATTCGTACATTGGTTGAGCAATGTCATCAAGAGGCAGAAACCTTTTCATCCAAGCGGAATACGCCACCTCCTGTTAAACAACAGGAGGTGGTTATACCTGAGCCAGGAAAGGTTATTGATCAACTGGTTCAGCCAAAGAGTGATATTGATACCCTGCTCAATCAGGCGTCGTCTTCCAGCACATTTGAGTCCTCTTTACAGGTACTGAGCCCTGATACTTTTAATCCTGCTCAAATGGTTGCAGGTGGTGGCTCTCCTTCGTATCAGCTCGTTTGTATTGATTCTGATAGTCAATCCTTGCGGGAGCTGAGAGAGTTTCTAGAAGACACGGTCTTTTCCATTACATCAGTGGATGACGTGGCTACAGCAGTAGCAGACCTGGCAAAGTGTCAGCCTGATTTGATTATGCTGACCACTGCGATGGAAGGTTTGGACGGATTTGACCTATGCTCTCACCTGCGTCGGCATCCCCAGTATAAGGATGTACCGATTATTCTGATGGCTAGGAAAGCCAACCTTATTGGCCGTATTCGCGCCAAACTGTGTGGTGCTTCCTTTTATATCAGTAAGCCTATCAATCGTACAAAGCTGATGGTGAAGCTTTTCACCCTGCTGGTTTAGGCAAAAGCGTGGCAATTGAGCCATAAGGGGTTCCCAGGTTAAAAATCAGAGTATTAAGGCCAGAGGGCATCAACAACAATGATGTCCTCTGGCTTTTTACTTTTGGGGGGCAAATCTTCAGGTATCAGGGGCACCTGTTGGTTTAATGGGAGGTCCAGCTGGTGAGTTGCTCTTGAGGATTTCGATGGGTTGTACTATGTTGTTCCACGGGCTCAATCGAGTGAAAATGATTGTAGTCCACGACAGAACGACCTTTATCGTTGGTTGAAATAATATCTACGAACTTATGATTCCAGTAGATGTCGTATGCACTGAAAGAGTGGCGTGCATGGATTGTCTGGGATAAAGTTTCGTCTAAACCGGTGAGGGTAACAATAATCTCAGCTCGGTTTTGGCGTAATGTTTCTGGGGTTTCACCATAGAATGGACTATCGCTGGTCAGGCGGTGCATGGCGGTCCAGGAGAGGCTAAATACGGGTGTATGGGAACGGACCAGGGGGAGATCGTGGAAGCGGCGAATGTACTCACCTTCTTCAGTGGTTTCATCCCGAACGAGGGTAACCCACAGCTGTGCTTCTAGTATGTAGTTACGGCGCTCATTGGCAGTGCGAAACATCAATGTGGGGACACCATTAAAGGGGGCTACCACTGCGACGCGACTATATAGAATTCGAGCGGTGGGAAGGGAGAAGCGGGCAAATACCAGCCCGGTAGTGACCGCGATGAAAAACACACCAAAAATTGCCTCGATCACCACTAGCCAGTGGGTGTATGTACTGGTGGGGTACATGGCACCGTAGCCGATGGAGGCCATGGTCTGAACGCTGAAGAAAAATAAGTCCTGAAAGTGACCGTCTCGAATGTTTGCGATCGCATTCGCATCCAGACCATAGGCCATGGCAAACAGACTATTCACCAGTAGATAGCAACCGCTGACCAGCATGATAAATACCGGCCAGGAAATGGTCAGTAAGATGTGATAAAGGTCTCCCCAATGGGAATGGGTTACCCCAATCCGCTCAATATTGGGGTAACGTTGCTCTCGGTACAGCAATAGCCGTCTTGAGGCACGACGAAGTCGAGGTTTTAGCATACGGTCTTAGCGAGATAGGACTAGGGGGACATCAGGATTTGCTACAGCCAGATACGACAAACATAGGGCATGGGACAACTACAGCCACATGTCGCAGGTTGAACAATATGGGTTAGCCCTATTTGCTGTAAGAATGCCAGGCTGAAACCAGGTTTTATTAGAGGTAACAGCTGGAAAATATGAGCATTGATGGCAAGCGCTTAAGCCAATTAAAATAGCTCAATCCGGAATGTGTTACAAATTTTCACGCTTTGTTTGCGCTTATTGTAGCTAAAACCGATTGCTTTCCCAGTATTCGTTTATCGATTGGTTCTAATCCTAGGACAAAACACCTGAAGCCATAGGTGGGTGTCCTAGGATAACGCCAAGGCAAAATTGCCCTTATACCAGCTTTAAATAGCTGATATTTTTACGTAATTATGCGTGCTGATATTGACGAAGGCTTATATTCCTTAGCCAGGTGATTTAATAGACATATCGCGCATATCGGAGAAAATCTGGGCGTAATTTCACTTAGCCGGATGTTGTATTTGTTAGAAATGATGACATTAGGACAACAAGCCATGAGCGTTTCGGTTTTTTTGCCCACCATTCGTCATACTGCTCGCCTCAGTGTCAAGCTGCTTGTGGGTGTCTGGTTGTTAAGCTGTGTGCCCGTTATGGCTCAGACTCCAACCCGATTTGATGGGTCTGTTTTAATTGCTCAAAGTCGGCTCCGTCTTCGGGAAGGCGATCGGGGCCCTGCTGTGCTAGAGCTACAGCGACAGCTAGACAGTATCGGGTTGTTTCCTTCGTCCATCAATGGCGTATATGGTCCAGCCACTACCCAAGCAGTGCGACAGTTCCAACGTATTCGCCGTCTCGATGTGACTGGAATTGCTGATGTGGAAACCTTAGATTTGCTCGGGGTTGACCTGTCGCGTTTACCTGTCGGCCTATCCCATCCTGTGCACGGGGCAATTAGTTCTGATCGCATCACGCCTGCTTCCAGTCGAGACGATGTGCGAATTCTACAGCGAGTACTCAGAACCTTTGGCTTCAGTCTGGAGGCAGATGGTGTTTATGGCACTCAGACTGAGCAAGCGATCAGAACCTACGAGCGAACAGCAGATCTACCGGTTGATGGCATTGCCGATCGAACCACCTTGATAGATATGGGATTTAGCGCCGATGGCAGTCGTGCCGATGGCAGTCGTGGTACTACTGGGGATAGGTCTATTCGTGATGCTGACAGTAGTCGGTCTCCTCGGGGACGGTATGTTGCCGCGATTATTGCTGGTCCGTCTCAGCTGAGTAAGGTTCAAGAAGATTTTCCCAATGCCACGGTGGAGCGGAATAATCTAGGCGAATATATCAGCATTGGCCGCTTTTTCGACCAGTCCGATGCTGATACTTGGGCTGATTTCGCCAGTGACCTTGGTTATGACGCACGGGTGCTACGGGATTAAATGGGAGTGATTGCCACGCTAATCAGTACAATTTCGGTGATCATCCGCTAATATATACGCCATCCAGCTGAGCCGGACTGATATCCACTGAGCTGGCATGAGCGTATATAGCTGAGCAGCTGTTTGTACGCTGAGTTAGCATCTGTCGCATTATAGTCAGGAATTATTGTGATGCCTAAGTTACTGACAGCTGTCGTCGTTAGCAGTATTTTTCTACTTCTAGGGTCGCCTGGTAATGCTCAGCAGCGCCTACCGCCCCCTCCAGGACCACCGCCACTGCCTAGTCCTAGTGGGGTGCCTCGGTCCGTGACGACACCTTCCCTGGGGCCGGGTGATTCGGGCGAAGCTGTCGCTGCATTGCAACAAGCTTTGAATCGTAACGGGATTGAAACAGGTCCGGTCGATGGTGCCTATGGCCCCATGACCCAGGCTGCTGTGGCAGAGTTTCAGCAGCTGTACGATTTGCCGGTGACGGGGGTGGCTGGTCCACAAACCCTCGATATCCTGGGTCTCAACCCCAATACAGTTGAGGTGGTCGTAGAAGATGGTCGCAATGGCGGCAATGAGCAGGGAGATGATACGCCCTATGTGGCTGCCGTTATCGAGTCACGTAGAAAGTTAGGACAAGTTCAACAATCCTTTGGTAATGCCACCATAGACTATGTACGTCAGGGGGAGTTTATTAACATTGGGCGTTATAGCAGTCATTCTGATGCGGCTGCCCGAGTGCGGGAAGCTCGCCGATTAGGATTTGAAGCTCGCGTGCTTTATCAGCGATAAAGCCTTTATCGCTGATAAAGGTTGGGTAAGCTTACCTCTGGGCTGATTCTACGATGCCCAGTGCCTGTCCTAGGCTGGGTATGGACGGGCACTGTTGTACGTAGTTGTAATACACCTCCTGGGATCGCTCTAAATTGAGATTGAGTCCCAAGTTAGTCCCCAAGACAATTAACCGTTTAATGCCTTGAATAGCAATTGGATTGACGGCGAGGGTACAGGCTTGATTCGTCGCATCGGTTTCAATCTGCAATGTTTGGCGTAGAGCTTGTAAGATTAAGCCCTCTAAAATCGGTGTCGCTTGGGGTAGGGTGAGGTGACATCGCAAATGATTGGCTTCAATAGCGATACCCTCTAGCTCTCCTAGATAGCCTGTGCTGATGGCTAAAATGTGTTCGTCAATATCACTAAGGTCTTGTTCTAACCGTCGCAAAACGTCGATAACACGGTGGCTAAGGGTGATTTCAGCAGCTACCTGTAGTTCTCGGGGAACATCCATGCTTTCTCGATGAAAAGCCATGAGCACGCCATAGTTTTCCCGATAAATTTGGGTATACAGCTGGTTAAGCTGATCCAAGGTATTTTGGCTCAGCAGCTGCATAATGTGCTGTCGTTCTTCACTAAACAGCTGTTGCAAGTTAAAGGTGTACTCTCCAAACTGAGTTTGGATAGCATCAATTGTCTGGACAATGCTGCCCTGGGCAAAAATTCCTAGTACGGCTTCTTTGGCCCGGGCATAGGCAATTCGATTTTTGAAGGGGCGAATGCCACACAGGAATTCTTGGCCCCCTAGATGACATACGGCAAAGGTATAACAGCCCTGCGCCTGGGTAATTTCTGACACAATGGTCACCTGACCCAGGGCTAGGGTAAGGGCTCCCATGGTCTGTTTTTGATAGTCCTGGTGCGTTAGTGTATGACAGTACAGACGCTGTTCACGGTGATAGGTGTGAAACAAGGAGGACATTGCATAGTGGGCCACCACCTGCTCGACGCTGATGCGGGCAGGGCGTACCTGGGCTCGATAGACACCAGCGCCATCCCTAAATAGGGGGACATTGCTGGGGGCCAGGACTAGCTTGGCAATAAAGTCTTCTTCTAGCGACTCACCGCAGATTTCTTCCGCTAGTTCAATGGCACGGGCCGCGTAACGGAGTAACTGGGTGCCTTCTGGACGGGAAATTTCTTCAAAGAACCAACCACAGCTGGTATACATCAGCATGGCATGGCGCTGCATCTCTAAGAGAGACAAAGCATCGGTGCGCTCAACCTGTGTCAGCTCATGGTGCTGATGTTTGGCGAAAAATTGTTTGATGGTGAGGGGGGTGCGATCGCAAATAATATTGATATAGCTATCCCGTGCCGCCCAAGCATCCTTAAACAGCTCTTCCCCAGTAATTTCGTAAATCTCGATTAGCTCATCCCTCAGCCAATCTAGGGCCTGACGCAATGGGGCGCGCCATTGCTGGTGCCACTCACCGCCGCCACCGCAGCCGCAGTCATTTTGCCAGCGCTCTACACCGTGGGCACAGCTCCAAGCCGTGACCGGTTTCAGTTCCAGCTCCCAGGTGGGGGGAAATAGGCTGAGATAACGGGCATAGCTAATGACATTCCAGCCCCGATCAATAAACTCATTTTGCAGAGCATAGGCTAAGGCACGTTCTGCCCCACCACGGTGGTGACCAAAGGTTTCTCCATCGGTGGCGACGGAAATTAACTGAGCCCCTTTGCGCTCGCCACGAATGGCCTGGCCGATGCGGTCAGCAAAGGACTGGGACGATTGCAAAATATCGCTAAAGCCCATGTCCCCAGAGATCGGCCCGTCGTAGACAAAAATATCAATGTAGTTTTGCCCTGCCGGTAAACCTGGCACAAAACAGCGATAGGGGCGGGTGGGATCAATCTGGCCACCACCCACCTGATGCCATTCTCCAGCGGCCTGATCCCCAGTTGCCATCTGACGGCAACGCTGTACCTGGGACGGAGCCACAATGGTGAACTTAATGCCCTCTTGGATTAAGACCCGCAGCGTATCTTGATCAATCGCTGTCTCCGCCAGCCACATGCCTTCGGGATCACGATTAAATCGCTTACGAAAATCTGCAATGCCCCATCGCACCTGGGTTAGCTTGTCACGTTCGTTGGCCAGGGGCAGAATGATGTGGTTATAGACTTGGGCAATGGCATTCCCGTGGCCGTTATTGCGATCGCAACTACGTTTATCAGCAGCCAAAATTTGTCGGTATGTTTCAATATCATGGCGAGCTAGCCAGCTCATCAGCGTAGGGCCAATATTAAAACTAATAAATTCGTAGTTGTTGATGATCTGCAGTATCTGGCCCTGGTGATCCATGACGCGGGCAAATGCATTGGGACGATAGGACTCACGCAAAATCCGCTCATTCCAATCATGGAAAGGGGCTGCTCCCGGCTGCCGCTCAACTACTTCTAGTGAGGGATTCTCTCGAGGTGGCTGATAAAAGTGCCCATGAACACATACATATACTTCAGACGAGGGCACCTCAGATGAAAGTACCTCAGACGACGGCATCAACCCTTGATTATCAGAGAATGATGTCGTCACAGAATGGAAATTAACCATGTTATGTGACACTGCACTATAGACAAAAATCTTCTAAAAAGAGACTGGCGATAGACTTCCCCTGGGATTCACCATATCCAGAGTGATTAGCCTTGGAAACTCAGCCTATATACACTAGCTAGAGTAATCGCCTGCCACGATATCAGGACCATGTATAGTCCAATGACACTCTAACGGAGGTAGGATTTCTGATCCAGAGTCGTTACGTTTCTCAAGGCAGTGTTACGTAAAAAAATATTCTCTATGCCTAATTTTTCTGTTGTTCATTTTGTTGTGATGACATAACACTTTTTTCATGAGAGTGAGAATTGTTTAGGCATTATTGAGGCTAAATGACAGTTCCATTCCTATTTAAACCAATAAAGAAACCTGGGCTTTCAACCGTTGCTTTTGAAAACCCAGGCGATTTGGACAGTGCTGATGGGATGCATCGTTAAGACAGATGTACACCCAAGTAAGTTTTAGATAGATAGTTGGCAAGACGCTTAACGTTGTTCTGCACGGCTGGGCGTATACTTTCTCCTGATCTGATCCCTAGAAGTTTGGCAAAAGCGTCATCAGACAGGGTGCCATTTTGATGCTGTCTAAATGCATCAATAACTGACAGTAGCTCATCATTAGAAAACTGGTAGCCCATGGATGCGGCTAATTCAATCACTTTAGGAGCCCGCTGGCTAAGGGCTAAAGATTCTTCGGGATCAAGGTTGACGCTGGAACTAATGTCGCCGTCCCCACAGCCCAGCAATTGCTCAAGCTGCTTCTGGAGTGCGATATTGTCAGCGGTTTTCTGCATAAATTGCAGGACATTATGGGTAGTCATGGGCAGCATCAGGGTAGGTTGTTCAATTTATCTAGTGAAAAGTCCCTCACGAGTTAATACTCTAAAAGGTCTATTCATATCACTAGCTATAACAACTCTGCCCCGCAGCTAATGTTAACAAAAACAGAAATTTTACCGAGCACCGCCAGAACGTGTACGTCTGGGCTTGCCATTGGGCGCAGGAGCAAAGCGATGGCGGTTACGACGTTTGTTACGTTTGTTGTGGGCCAAATAAGCCATGGTGCAGAGTCCTTTAACTAATATTACAGGTGCTGTCAGAAAGCCAAGGGCCAACGTGGGTATAAAACGCTGGTTGTGATTTCTCTGTATAGGTTTCTTCAGAGACCCTGTTCGGAATTCCGCACTTTTCTAATCAAATTCCTCTTAACCTTAAACAGTGAACTCGCTGCTTCACCCTAATATTTTTTTAGGACATGTAGGTGTTCATTGGGCTCCCCACAACCCTATAAAATGTGATGGGATCAAACCCAGTGCCTGGCATTAATGGTTCCACACACTTAAAATCCTATCTATAATTAATTTCATATATAAGACCCTACTAACGATGTCATGCTCGATCTCGTCGTTCTTGCTGAGAAACTTAAAACTGGCGATCTCAAAGATAAAAAGCTATCGCTGGCGGCTTTGCGAGACGTACCGGGGCCGGATGCATTAGAGCTGATTAAGTTGGTTCTGGATGATGACAATCAGCAGGTTCGCTCAATGGCAATTTTTGCGTTGGGTGTTAAGCAGACTGACGAAAGTTTTCCCCTTTTAGTCAAAATTTTAGAGACTGATCCAGACTATGGAATCCGCGCAGATGCGGCAGGTGCCTTGGGTTATTTGGAAGATCCCCGCGCATTTGAACCCCTGATTCATTCGTTCTATGAAGACACCGATTGGCTGGTACGTTTTAGTGCAGCGGTATCCTTGGGCAATCTCAAAGATCCCCGTGCCCACGATGCTCTGATTCAGGCTCTCCATAGCCCAGAGGTGATTCTGCAGCAAGCGGCCATTGCTGCCTTTGGTGAAATCGGTGACCTAGAAGCCCTGGATGAAATTTTGGCGTTTGCTCAATCTGACGATTGGCTAGTACGCCAGCGATTAGCCGAAGCCTTAGGCAATATACCTAGCGATAAGGGGACATCAGCCTTACGATATTTGGCCAAGGACAGCCATCCGCAAGTGGCTGAAGCAGCAGAAATTTCATTAGATCGTCTAGCTGGACGTATTGTGGGCTTGGAAGGCCGCATCTAGATTCGACGTTGAAGCTTAGTTATGCTCACGTTAATCATGCTCATGTGAACAAGGTATCGAGCTCACTGTAGTCGGGTAGCGTTGTATCTATTTGTTTTCCTTGGTGGAGCACTATTCGATCCCACTGAGCCCTGGCTACTAACTCATTCAACGTGCGGGCCTTAAAGCAAATTAGACTGGCCCAATTGCCGGGGGCTAACGTTCCCATATTGGCTAGACCCATGAGTTGGGCAGGGCGACTGGCTAGACTTTTGGGCCAGTGGGTAAATGGATGATCGAGGTGACCAATGCGAGCTGATTGTTTAAACACCTCTAACCCATCATGATCGCCATAGGCATAGAACGGATCTCGGCAGTTATCGCTAGCAAGTGCTACGGGTATGCCG
Source organism: Leptolyngbya sp. PCC 7375 (assembly GCF_000316115.1). Classification (GTDB taxonomy): domain Bacteria; phylum Cyanobacteriota; class Cyanobacteriia; order Phormidesmidales; family Phormidesmidaceae; genus Leptothoe. The sequence continues at coordinate 2,385,773 of NZ_JH993797.1, read as the reverse complement.
TAGTGATGCAGTTCATGCAGGATGGTCACCCCACGGTAGCGAGGCGTGTAAGCAGACCGGCGATCTTGCAGATACAAATTACACATGGGCAGGCTAACAATGCCGATATTGGCAGCTTTGACCAGTGAGAGGGTTTTTTCGACGACTTCAGGGGGCTGAACCGATAGGCTACAGCAGTGACCGCAGGTAATTGAGCCTTGAAAGTCATGGCGTAATGCGGCTTCTGCCACATAGCGCAGGGTTATATCCCCTGGGTCGAGGCTTTCATCTGTATGGAAATCGAGATTCAGACCATAGCGTTTGGCCAGGGTAAAGACCTGATCTAATTGGGCGATGATGTCTTCATTCATGTAGGCTACGCCGCCGAGGATGCCGCCAAAACTGGCCACTAGCTGAGCTAAAGGTTCACCGTCGGGGGTAAGAAAATAATCGAGGGATACGAGGCAGACGGCTTGTAAGGTGAGCCGATCGCTCCACTGACGTCGCAGCTGGTCAAATACGGTGAAATTGGTTTTGCCTAGGGGGCCAAAGCTGTCTAAATGGGTGCGAATAGCCTGGGTGCCGTGGGCGTAGCTGCACTTCAGGCCAAATTCCATGCGCTGATACAGTTCGTCAGGGTGCCAGTTGCCATGGTCCTGTCGTACAGTTTCTAAGGCTCCCATAAATGTGCCGTTGGGGTTAGGGCAGCGTGGCCAGATATGCCCCTTATCCAAATGGGTGTGCATATCAACAAAGCCAGGCCAAATTAAACCTTGTTGTAGATCTACTTGTCGTTCTATGGCCGGTTGGGGGGGGAAATCTGCTGCGTCCGTTGGCCTGATACTTGCGATCGCTCCCCCCCGCACCTCGACATCCACCGCCACTAGGTCTTCTTGGTGTGGAAATGCCTGTAAAGATGGCATCGGCTTGAGGTCCGTATCATTCTCCAAAAAACAAACGGGTATTCGACCATTGGCTAACCAATAATGGTCTTCATCAGGAATAGCAACAAATCCAGTTTTAGGCATCATGCCGTTCCCCACTCCCTATTTTCAGTAGCTAATGTCTTTTACGTTAATTCTCGCGCCGAACCGCGCTCTCATGCCAATGCTGGAGCAGGCGATCGGACAGGACCGTTAACCCAACAAAAATAGCCACCCCTAGCACTGTCGTCATTAACAGAGCGGCAAACATACGAGGAATTTGCAGGTTAAAGCTAGAAATTAGGATTTGATAGGCAATGCCAGACCGGCTACCGCCAGTGCCCGCCACAAATTCAGCGACGACTGCCCCAATTAGGGCGAGACCGCCGCTGATGCGCAAACCGCCTAGAAAATAAGGTAAAGCACTGGGCAAACGCAGATGAATTAGGGTTTGCCAGCGAGACGCTCCATAGATTTCAAACAGATTCTGGAGGTTGTGGTCAGCGCTGTTGAGACCCAGGGTGGTGTTAGACACAATGGGAAAAAAGGCTACAATCCAGGCGCATACCACCAGGGCCATAAAGGTGTTGTTTTGTAGCCAAATAATAATTAGGGGTGCGATCGCAACAATTGGCGTTGTCTGCAAGATCACCGCATAGGGAAAAAAACTGCGCTCCACCCACTTACTTTGGGCAAATAAAACAGAAATCAACAAGCCTGAAATCACAGCAGCTAAAAAAGCCATCACTGTGATTTGAACTGTGATCAACAGTGATGGGAATAAATCTCCCCATTCTTCTATTAGAGTTTTAATCACCAGCCCTGGCCCTGGTAAGAGATAAGGTGGAGTATTGGTGGCGCGGACAAAAATATCCCAACCAATGACGGCTGTAATGCCTACCAATGCTGGAGCTAGCCAATTCCACACAGCTGCTGGTTTTCTCTGCTTAAACACCTGTTTTTGATTCCCTATCTTAGGTTTTATGATGGTGGGCACGGTCTGTTCTATGGTGTTGTTTTCTTGGTTGTGGGCGGTGCCACCCTACGCATTTCTCCTTTGTCCGCTATCCTACACTCACACCTTCTTCTGCCGATAGAGCGGCCATAATCTCGCGACAATAATGATTAAACTGTGACGATGTGCGAAACGAATCTGTTCTGGGATAGGCTGCTTCAATGGGAATATCTGCCACAATTCGTCCAGGGCAAGCTGCCATAACGATAACCCGTGTGGAGAGATAGACTGCTTCATAAATATTGTGGGTGACAAATAAGACGGTCCAATGTTTGGCTTCCCATAGATGTAGCAGGTCACTGTTCAAACGGCTACGGGTCATTTCATCCAGGGCACCAAAGGGTTCATCCATTAGCAGTATTTGAGGTTTAGTGACCAGTGCTCGGGCAATGGATACGCGCATTTTCATCCCCCCTGATAGCTGGCGAGGATATCTGTGTTCGCAGCCGCAGAGGTCAACGGTGTTGATGGTTTCTTGAATGCTTGCCCGCACAGAGCGTAATGACTGCCCCTTCAGCTTGAGAGGGAGATGAATATTGTCCACAACGCTGGCCCAGGGCATGAGGGCGGGATCTTGAAATACAAAGGCTAGATGCCGCTGCTGGCTAGGGTCTTGCCAGTCCATGATGCCGCCTGTGGGGGCACCCAACCCGGCCACTAAACGCAGTACGGTGCTTTTTCCACAGCCCGATGGCCCCACCAGGCTAATGAATTCCCCCGGTTTGACATCTAGATTGAGCCCCTGCAAAGCGACTGTACCGTTTTGATAAACTTTATCGATATCCTTGAGGGTGAGCAGGGAGGCCAGCATAGGCGTTGTCGTGAATCGTCGCATTCTAGGGTAACGGCTTTGGTGCGATCGCATCGCTATTTTTGCTACTCTAAAGAGGGAACGGGTGCAAACGTGAACCCTAGCCCCTGATTAATCATTGAGACAGCGGGTATTATGGGCCTAAAACTAAGCTGCTATATGGGTACTGACCTGTAGATATGAGCAATGGACTATTTGCCTGGCGTGTGGGTCTGCTGGGTCTGCTCGGGGTTTTGGTATATGTTAGCCCTAGCTATGGCCAGAACGTAGTTTCCGATGGAACGGTGGGTACAACCGTTTCAGGCAATGCTTCCTTTACAGTCACTGGAGGTAGCCAGCAACTGACCACACTGTTCCATAGTTTTCAAGAATTTTCACCGAATACAGCTGATGTTCTATTTCAGTTAGATGGCACTCAGAGTACTGTAGATGTTGTTATTAGTCGCGTAACCGGTACAAATCTCTCTTTGATAGATGGACGATTACAGCTAACTGGTGGTAACAATCCAGATTTCTTTCTGATTAATCCCAACGGCATTACCTTTGGCGCTAATGTAGAGTTGTTGTTGCCAGGCTCATTTTTTGCCAGTACAGCAGAAAGTGTTTTATTCAATGATGGTCTGAGTTTCAGCAGCCGTGAGCCTGGAGATGCTCCTTTGTTGTCAGTGAGTGTGCCAGTAGGCCTACAGTTTGGCACTGTTGCCAGGCCAATTACTGTGGAGCAAGGAAGTCTAGTGGTTAATCCAGGAGAATCCCTAGGATTCTTAGGGGGAGATCTTCAGTTTACAGCAAGTCTCTTGAACGCCCCTGAAGGCATGTTGTCTCTAGGTAGCGTAGCCTCCGGTAGTCAAGTTGGTCTGGATTTAGATACTTTTGTGCTGGCCTACACCAAAGCAACCTCTTTTCAGGATATTACCCTCGACCAAGGCACCGATGCTGATGTCAGTGGTGATGGCGGTGGTAGATTCCAAGTTCAGGGGCGTAATGTGAGGTTACTTGGTAATGCTACTTTGGAAGCCTCTAATCTGGGACCAATCGATGGTGGAACGGTGACCATTCGAGCGTCTGAACAGTTAGAGGTGACTGGTACAAATAGCAGCGATATTACCAGTGCTATCTTCGTGAATGTTTTTGATGAGGGACGAGGTAACCATTTGGTGCTTGAGGTCAGCCAGTTATTACTGAGTCAAGCCGCCTGGATCATCACCGATACTGAGGCTTCAGGTGTTAGTGGTGGTATGACCATCAACGCAAACGAGATTTTTCTTTTGGGTAATCCTGACGGAAATGAAGCTGCAACTGTTCTTAGTTCAGGCACGTTTGACACTGGACGAGGAGGAGACATTGAAATTACTGCTGAGCAATTAACTGCTCAGGGTATTTCACGGTTGACTAATGATGTGTTTGGAGTAGGGTCTGATGCTGGAAATGGTGGTGATTTAAAACTGAATGTTGGATCTTTAGTCCTACGTGATGGAGCCCAGATAGGCACAGGGCCGCTTCAGGGGGCAGGTGGTGATGCTGGTGAGTTAGTCGTGGTGGCAACAGACTTTGTGGAAATTACTGGATTTAACACATCTGTAGCGGGACCTTTGTCAAGTGGTCTATTTTCTACGGCTGAACCTGGCTCTACTGGTAATGCTGGCAACTTGAGTATCACCACTCCGCGATTAAGTGTTGTGCAGGGGGGTAAAGTCGCTGTCAACACAGTTGGAGATGGGGATGGGGGAAATATTACTATTCGAGCGGATGAAATAGACGTTGCTGATCCGATTATAGATTTTACTGGGGCAGTCAGTGGTTTAGTGGCCAATGCAGTGAAGGGTTCGACGGGCAATGGTGGGTCGTTAGATATTGAAGCAAATCGCTTAACTGTGTATAACGGTGGGCAAATTACAGCGTCTACGGATGGAACTGGTAATGCAGGAAGCGTAACGATTCGTGCCGATGACATTGAGGTCATCGGCCAATCGACGAATGATCTGCTGAGTAGCGGCATTATGTCTGGTTCGAGAACCAGTGCCGATGCGGGTTCAGTTAATCTCATCGGTAACCAGATTACGGTTCGTGATGGGGGCAGTGTATCAGTCAATAGCCTTGATGGCGGCGCTGCGGGTAACTTAACGATTTCTACTGAGAGACTCTCTCTGAACAATGGCACCCTTCAAGCTAAGGTAACTGGAGGTAATGAAGGGGATCTCAACATCATGGCAACTGACGTTATCTTGCTGCGTCAGAATAGTCAGATAATTACCAGCGCCACGGGCATGGCAACAGGGGGAAACATTACCCTAACGGCTCCCGTGATAGTTGGTTTAGAGAACAGTGACATTGTTGCCAATGCAGTATTTGGCAGTGGTGGCAACATTGATATTACGACCAAGGGGCTGTTTGGGTTAGTGTTCCGTGGGCAACTCACCCCAAATAACGACATTACCGCAAGTTCTGAGTTTGGTCTTAGTGGTACGGTTGCCATTAGTAACTTTGATGTCCAACCAGATGCCGGTTTGGTAGAACTGCCTGCAAGCTTGGCTGATACGAGTAACCAGGTTGCTCAAGGGTGTACGGGTGGGAGTAATCGGTTTATTGCCACGGGGCGAGGGGGCGTTCCTGTGGTCCCGACTGAGAATATGAGTCGAGCTCTCACCTGGACTGATACCCGCGACCTCACTCCTTTTCTCAACCCCGCCCAGGGTGACGTGCAGGGTGAGGTACCGGATGTGTCCACTGATGCGACATTAGCGGAGGCCAATGTCTGGTACAAGAATGAGCTTGGTCAAGTTGAGCTAGTTACAGCTAATGCCGCTGTTCCACCAAATCTCAGGGCTACCTGTTCATTATCGCCTCGTTAAATGATGGGAGAAAATAGACTAGGTGAGATGGGATTGACGTTGTTCAACTTTAAAGGACTCCATTGGTTTGGGATTGGGGTATTGGGATTTTTGGGGGCGGTTGCGATCGCCCTTGGCCCCCTTGCTTTACCTGTTCCAGCCGTTACCGAAGATATACCTGCTGCGTTGCAGATTGCCCCTGAGACAGCCCCCCTGGCTGCCGGACGCACTTACTACCAATCAGGACAGTTCGCCACTGCCATTGCACAATGGCAAATGGCAGTCCAGCAAGCTGCTCAGCAAGGAGATCTAGCCCGTCAAGTCATGGGCTGGAATGGCATTGCCTCTGCCCATCAAGCGCTCAATAATTGGGACCAGGCCCATCAAGCAATTGAAAATAGTCGCACGTTGCTAGAGCGCGCCTCCCTTGCAGAACCCATTCTTTGGGCTCAAACTCTGAATACGCAAGCCAGCCTGGTCCTTAACCATAGTGGGCAGGCTAAAACGGCTCTAGAGCTTTGGCAAAAGGCGGAGACTTACTATCTCCAGGTCGGTGACACAGCAGGTGCTTTAGGGGCTCGAATTAATCAGACCCAGGCATTACAAACGTTAGGGTTTTACCGACGTGCCAAGCAACAGTTGCAAACCATTACGCAACAGCTAGATACTATGCCTGACGGTGAGTTAAAAATTGCAGCACTGCGCAGTTTGGGGCAAGCGTTACAGCTAATCGGTTCTCCCCAGCAGAGTTATAACGCTCTGGCCCAAAGTCTTGAAATTGCCCGCGATTTAGAGGCATCTCAATCTGAACTCAGTTCTATTTTCTTAAGTATTGGTAAATTGGCCGCCAGGATAGAGTCACCCCATAAGGCACTAGAGTACTTCCAGGCTGCAGAGGACGCGGCGCTCACTCCCCTCGATCAGCTTCAGGCTCGTTTAGATAAACTCTCCACCTATATTGAACTCAACGACACCATCGCGATTCCAAAAATCACAGAGCAAATTCAAACACAGCTTGTTACCCTGCCCCTTAGCCGGACAACCATATACAGTACGGTGAACCTGGCTCACCACCTGGCCCGCCTCCCCCGCGATGCTCAGCCCCTATCTGCACCTCAAATACATCAGCTATTGACCAATGGCGTTAAGGCCGCAAGCGTACTCAAAGATCAGCGTGCAGAAGCGTATTCTCTCTTTCAGTTGGGACAGCTTTATCGTCAGAACCAACAATCTACCGATGCCCTTAATCTGACCCAAAAATCCCTTGCTATAGCCGAATCAATTCAGTCGGCAGACATCATTGCTCAGTCAGCCTGGCAACTGGGCAAGCTATTGGAGCAACAGGGAGAATTACAATCATCCATCGAAGCTTATACCAAGGCTGTGGACGCCCTTCAGCTGTTAAGAGGGGATCTGCTAGCGATCAATCAAGATATTCAATTTTCTTATCGAGAGCAGGTCGAGCCCGTTTATCGAGATCTTGTTTCACAACTCCTGAGGGAAGGTAGTCAGGACTCTCTAGAAAAAGCACGACTCGTTTTAGAAAACCTGCAGATAGCTGCATTAGATAATTTCTTCCGGGAAGCTTGTATCGACATCGAGAGTAGTAACGTGGAGCAAATTGATCCCAACGCTACGGTTGTCTATGCCATCATTCTGGATGATCGATTGGCGGTCATTTACTCTCAGTTCGAGCATCCGCTGCAAGTGTACGAAACCAAGATTGAATACACGACTCTTGAGGTAACATTGCGTTCATTTTTGGCGAGCTTGCATCCATCTACCGATTTCCAGGAACAGTTAAGCTATGCTCAAACCCTGTATAGCTGGTTGATCCGTCCGGCAGAAGACGCTGGTATCCTCAAGTCAGATCAAACACTGGTATTTGTTTTAGACGGTCTGCTACGCAATTTGCCCATGGCCGCTCTCCACGATGGACAGCAGTACCTAATTGAAAAATATGCTGTTGCCCTATCCCCTGGTTTAAAGCTTCTACCTGCTAATGCATTAGATCGCCAAGATGCTAGGGGGATTGTTGCTGGTATTAGTCAAGCTCGTGGCCGTTTAACGGCATTGCCTGCCGTTAAAGAAGAGGTGGCCAATATCAGTAAGCTATTTCCTTCATCTCAGCTATTAGATCAACAGTTTACGCGTCAAGCTTTACGCGAGAGCTTGGCCGCTCGCCAAGTCAATATTCTCCACTTGGCAAGTCATGGTCAGTTTAGCTCTGATTTTAGCCAAACCTTTTTCCTGACTTGGGATGGAGCGATCAATATCAATGAACTGTCAGAGCTACTGCAACGTAGAGAAGCAGACCGTAGTCAGGCGATTGAGCTATTAACCTTGAGTGCCTGTGAAACTGCTACAGGGGATGATCGGGCCTTGCTAGGTTTGGCTGGATTAGCGGTGCGCTCGGGGGCCCGTTCCACGTTGGCCACACTTTGGTCTGTGAAGGATGAAGTGGCTAAGCAGCTGATGATTGATGTTTATAAAAATTTAGGACAATCTGGAATAACTAAAGCAGAAGCCCTGCGCCAGGCACAATTAAACCTTTTAAACAAAAAAGACTTTGCCGATCCCTTTTTCTGGTCAGCCTATGTACTCATTGGTAATTGGCTCTGAGGTGAGCCTGTTAAAAGAAGACAAGAAACTTCCGTGGATTTACGGAAAAACTGCCCATACTTTCTCACAACAGTCTTTCCGTGGATTTACGGGGAAAGCTCATGGCAAAGGTCTTTCTGATTATTTTTGGCTCAATCGGCGTTTCAGGGAGTTAGACAAGCAAGGTGCTCAATAGACTACCCAGCAAGGCTTTCCCTCTTTTTCTAGCATTATGCACAAATTCAAAGAACCCCAAATAGATCGGTAATTTTTCTTGTGAGATCCCTCGATGAGGTCTCAACCATGACCGCAGCAATGACCAGAAACCTTCCATCGTATTGACATGGACTTCACAGAAGCCATCTCCATCGTCATCTCGGGCATATTCTCCGGCACTGTGGCAAACACTCTTGTGAGCATAGCCCCAAGTTTCTAAACGAGCATAGATGTCATACTCGTCGGTATAGATGAGGGTGCCCGGTTTCACCATGGACTGAATGATGGGCTTGATGGTTTGTTGTTGAACATTTGCCAGCATTTTAATCACCACTTCTCCACCTCGCTGAATCATCCCGAAGATCGGCGGTTTTTCCGTTTCGAGCGTACCGCGCCCCCGAAGCCCTTTGAGTTTACGTCTGCGTCCCTTGCGCCCTTTTTTTTAACCTGCTCTGGTTGCCCCTTATGACCGGCTGTCACATAGACTTCATCAAACTCCACCGTCCCTGATAACTGGACTTCTGGGCGCTTGTCGGCCACCGCTTGGCGTAACTCACTCGTCATCTGATGCACGTCATCTTTGTGCAGACTCAACTCGTCGGCAATTTGTTGATTGGAGACATTGAGACCCATCAAATATAAGCATGCTATCCAGGTTTTTAACGGTTGATGACGACCCGCAAAGATGGTGTCGGTTAAGTCATCAAAGTGGCGACCACACTCGCCACAGATATAGCGTTGCCGCGCTGAATAGGTTGCATGCTTCCCTCGTTTGGTAATGTTTTTCGCTCCACAATCAGTGCAGCAAACACCATCGGGCCAACGCATCGTGCGAATAGTCTCGTAGCATTTGTCCTCATCGATTAACTTGGAAAGCGTTAGCATAGGTAGGCTGACCGGGGGCTTTATTCCATGACACTACTCTGCTCATCTTGAATTTAGCAACCTCCCTAAAACAGCTATTGAGCCTATTTTTTATTATTTTGCGCCGTAAGGTGCTGAAATAAATAAGGGTAAGTGGTTCCTTTTTTATTAAAATTGACAAAGACTTGTCATGGATGACAGCGATATTGTTGCTAAATAGTTACAATTTCCATTAGAAATCTGTTTATTAAAGAATTACTCTAGCTCTAGTTGACGTCTTGGTGCTTTCATACAATGCATATTTTTTGAAAGGAACCTTCAGCCTTCAATTTTGATGCGGTGTGCCGAAGGTCAGTCATGCTTTTGGTGCTTTCATAAGGGGTCATCTGCAAGATTGTGTTCCTATGGATCATTACTTCAGAAATCTTACTGGGGGTTGAGTGAGGCTGATGACTATGAAGTGTGGCGTGTCGATACGTTTGGTCAGATTTGCTGGGACGGTTCTAGGTGTCTGGCTAGTCACCCTATCGCCAGGCTTAGCCGTGACCTTTATTCCTCCAAGTGATAACACCGCCCCCCCTCAAGCTGATGGGGGGGCCTCTCGCGGTAGTAGTATTCGATTTATTCCGCCTCAAGATAATTCAGCACCTGCAAGTGCAGATGGCGGTGCGACGCGCATTGGTTTTATTCCACCGCCAGAAAATTCTGCCCCTGACCAAGCTGCGAGTGGCGCGTCTAGAGTAGGGGATGCTGAAGATATTGCACTATTCTTGCCAAATGTTGGGGCAGTAGATGAATTTGCCCATAACAACAATGTGACTGCTATGTTGGCGGTAACCCCATCAACTCTTTATGGCCTCACTGTTTCAGCGCGACCTACAATCATGGCTTATTTGCCTGAAACTGAGGCTCATACTGCAATTTTTAGTCTTAAAGATGAGACGCAATCAGTCATTTATCGTCAGGTTGTTCCTCTGAATAAGGCTGATGGCATTTTAAGGATTACTCTGCCAGAGGGGGCTCCAGAATTATCCATTGGTGAATATTATCAATGGTATGTCACATTGCAAACGGGCAAATATATTAATCCAGGTAGTCCCTACGTGACAGCTTGGATTAAGCGAGTTGATATGGCCTTGGTGCTGGCTCAGGCAGATTGTCCTACGCAAGATGGTTTAGCTAAAGCTAAGGCATTAGCCCAGGCTGGTATTTGGTACGATGCTGCTGAGCAACTGGCTGCGCTACAAATCAACTCTCAAACCCAGGCTGATACGGTTGCTAACTGGACTGAATTCCTTGGATCGGTTGGTTTAGATGTACTGTTAGAGCAGTCTTTTCTTTAATTACCCGCAGCGTATATTACCTGTTAAAAATGAAGTCTAAACTGTGCTGGTGAATGGTGTGTGTCGATCATCATTGACTGATTTAGACAGAAAATCTTGAATACTTCATAACATCTGCATGGAGTGTAATTTTGACAGATAGATTAATCAGTACGTGTTTTTAATTGCCCTGAGACAATTTATTCAACAAGCTAAGCCCATTTGGCTGGTGGCACCCAGCGTGGCGGCTATTGTGATGTTTGCTAATGGGTTTGGTCTATTAAATTTGCTGGAATGGACTATACGCGATGAGTTCTATCGTCGTCGTTGGTTAGGGCCTACTGACGAGCGGGTAGTGGTGGTCACCATAGATGAGCCAGATATCCAGGCGTTGGGGCACTGGCCGATTACTGATGAAACCTTGGCCCAGGTGTTGAACAATATTCGAACTCAGCAGCCTCGAGTGATTGGGTTAGATCTTTATCGAGATTTACCGGAAGAGCCAGGGCACCAACAATTATTGGATGTTTTTAAGACAACGCCTCAACTCATCGGTGTTGAAAAGGTTTTTGGTACGCAGGTAGCCCCTCCACCGATCTTGGCAGACTCTGGCCAGGTGGCTGTTGCCGATTTTGTGGTAGACAAAGATCAAACAATTCGACGTATTTTAATCGTTGCTGAAGATAAACGAACGTCTGTTATTAAAACTGGGTTGGGTACTCAAGCCGCCCTTAATTATTTAGAAAAGGATAATATTTTTCTTGAAGCTATAAATTCTGATCGACAGCACTTTCGGTTAGGGCAGGCTGATTTTTTGCCGATGGTGCGACGGGCGGCAGGCTATACCCATAGTGAGCTGGGGGGCTATCAAATTTTGATGGGTTGGCATGGCCCCAGTCAACGATATCAGCAAATTTCAATTATGGATGTGCTGGCTGGTAATATTCCTGAGAATTTGATGCGCGATCGCATTGTCTATATCGGTTCAGTGGCAGCCAGTACTAAGGACTTTTTTGGTACTCCCTACAGTAATAGCTTCATGCCTACGGATCGGCGTATGGCTGGTGTGCTTGTCCATGCCAACATTACCAGTTATCTATTAAACATTGCCCTGGGACAGCGACCTTTATTGAAGGGATGGACATGGGAGTATCAATGGGCCTGGATTATCCTATGGTCCTTATTTGGAACCGTGGGCAACTGGTTTTTGGAAACCTATAATCATCAAGAAAATCGTCAGCAGCGCTGGTTTTTAATGCCAAGTATTGTCACGGCAATGGGTACTGTGTTGTTGCTGGGGGGAAGTTATGTCAGCTTTTTGCTGGGATGGGTAGTCCCTGTGGTATCACCGATGGCTGCTTTGGTGGGTAGCGCGATCGCAACGACTAGTCGCTTTAAAAAGCATCGGTTACAACTCACAAATCAACAATTAGAATTTTCTAACCAACAGCTTTTGGATTATTCGCTCACCCTGGAAACAAGAGTAAAGGAACGCACCCAAGAACTGGCTCAAGCTAAACAGGCTGCTGATAGTGCTAATCAAGCAAAAAGTGAGTTTTTAGCCAACATGAGCCATGAGTTGCGTACTCCCCTTAATGGCATTTTGGGATATGCCCAAATTTTGCAAAACTCACGGACGTTAACGAACGAAGAACACAATAAAATTTCAGTTATTCATCAATGTGGCAATCATTTGCTTACTTTGATTAACGATATTTTGGACCTTGCAAAAATTGAGGCACGTAAGCTTGAACTGTTTCCCAAAGATGTTTATCTAGAACCACTTTTATCTGGTGTGGCTGAGATGTGTCAAATTCGGGCTAGTGCCAAGCAGCTGGCTTTTAACGTTGACCTTGATTACCCCCTGCCTCAGATCGTGCGGATTGATGAAAAACGATTTCGCCAAGTCTTGATCAATTTGATTGGCAATGCGATCAAATTTACCGATCAAGGCAGCGTTACTTTCAGAGTAGAACAATTGGATAATCTCCATTCTGGTCATTCACCACAGCTACCTCACAGTTGTCGGTTACGCATATCGGTTGAAGATACGGGAATTGGCATCATTGCGGATCAATTGGAACAGATTTTTAGACCATTTGAACAGGTTGATAATAGCCAGCGTAAGTCAGAAGGCACAGGTTTAGGGTTGGCGATCAGTCAACAAATTGTCAATTTAATGGGTAGCCAACTTCAGGTGCGCAGTACGCCAGGAGAAGGCAGTCTATTTTGGATGGACTTGGAAATTCCTGTCTTGGACTATGGCGATGGTAATCACCCGATTGCTTCAAATCAAACCATTGTTGGCGTTAAAGGGAAAGTCCCTAGTATTTTAGTGGTTGATGACAGTGCGGAAGACGCTAACCTGTTGTTAGATTTTCTCGATTACATGGGATTCCAAGCCCATAGTGTTGATAATGGCCGCGCAGGCCTAGAGTTTGTCAAACAGCAACCCCCTGATCTGATTATTACTGACTTGATCATGCCAAATTTAGATGGCATTGAATTTCTTCAGCAGTTACGCCAGACACAAGAACTCAATGCCATACCTACCATTGTCATCAGTGCTAGTGTTTTTGAAGCTGACCGCCAACGAAGTTTAGCGGCTGGAGCTAATGTTTTCTTACCCAAACCCATTGATTTAGATGCTTTAACAGAAACGCTAAAAACGCTACTCGACCTACAGTGGATATATGATGAGAGCGATTTTAATAATCTTACCCTTGACACACGTCAGCCTGCTGACATAGGTGTCCATATACCTGTTTTAATTCCTGATGCTGTTTTAGATGAGCTTTATGACTGGGCGATGATGGGGAACGTTCAAGGTATTGAACAAAGGCTAAAGACCCTGGTGGTGACAGACGCTCAATCACAACAGTTAATTAACACCCTACAAAAGTTGGCTGAAAATTTTCAAATTTCAGAAATCAAACAACTATTGCAAGCTCACGTGTCATCGAGAAGATTTTTATGAGTGTCTCCTTTGATAAACCAGTGCGGATCTTGCTTGTGGACGATAAGCCCACAAACTTAAAAATGCTGTCCGATGTGCTAAAAGGTAATGATTGGACGATGCTGGTTGCGACTGATGGAGTATCTGCCATTGAACAGGCTCAATATGCTCAGCCTAGTCTCATTTTACTGGATGTGATGATGCCAGGTATTGATGGTTTTGAGACCTGTCAGCGGCTAAAGACTAACGCTAAAACGAAAGCAATACCCATTATTTTTATGACCGCCCTCTCGGATTCTGACCATAAAGTGCGTGGGTTAGAGATGGGGGCTGTAGATTATATCACTAAACCTTTTCAGCAAAAAGAAGTCATCGCTCGCGTCAAACTTCATTTGCATTTGAAATTTCTGGCTCAAGAGTTAGAAGAAAAGAATAAATTGTTAACCCAGGAGATTACTGACAAAACTGTGGCAGAATCTCGGCTGCAACAATTAGCTCAAGAACTTGAACATAGGGTTGAGCAACGTACGGCTGAATTGTCAGATTCCCTAGAAAAATTGCAGCAGGCTCAGTTACAGCTAGTCCAAAGCGAAAAAATGTCGGCATTGGGGAATTTGGTGGCAGGTGTAGCCCATGAGCTCAATAACCCTATTAGTTTTTTGCAAGGTAATTTAGAACCCCTCCAAGAGTATATTCAAGATCTGTTAGCTTTAGTTGAAGCGTACCAAAAGACATTTCCAGAGCCAGGGCAGGCCATTCAAGAGCAGATTGAAACAATTGAATGGGAATTTTTACGCCAGGACTTAGCAAAGATTTTGTCTTCCTGGTTCACTGGCATGGAGCGTATTCATAATATTAGCGATAGTCTTCGAACTTTTTCACGGGCAGACAAAGAACATAAGGTATTGTTTAATGTCCATGAAGGTCTTGATAGCACATTGCTAATTCTGCGACATCGCCTCAAGGCCAATGAAACTAGACCAGAAATCGCAGTTAAGAGACATTACCAGAATATTCCAGAAATTGAATGTTTTGCGGGGCAACTCAATCAGGTGTTTATGAATCTGTTAGCCAATGCCATTGATACGTTGGATGATGTTAATCAATCATCCAGTTGTGACATGCGTCAATCCCGAGTAAATCTGATAACTGTCAGCACTGGCTTGGCAGTAAATAATAATAATATTGTGATAAAAATTGAAGATAACGGCGCAGGTATGGATGAGGCGATCAAACCACGCATTTTTGATCATTTATTTACAACCAAAGAGGTTGGTCGGGGGACAGGTTTGGGATTAGCTATCGTGCGGCAAATTGTAGTTGATAAGCACGGTGGCTCTATTGATGTGACATCTACTTTAGGACAGGGAACGTGTTTTACCCTGATGTTGCCGCTCCAATCTGGAATAATTTAGCTAATGAAAGCAGATTAACGTTGTTGGTAGGCGATATTGATGCCATTGGCATAGGTTCGTTGACATCGTTTCTCTGTTATTCTAGACCCCGTTATCAAACGCTCATACTGCTGAAACGTTGAAAATCATGCTACGAACGGGCCACCCTGAGACAGCTTATAGTTTCTAACTTTGCCGGATGGCATATCAATCGGATGATGGCATTGAGAGACAAATTATTAGCTAAAGTATTGTTGGGTTTAGGGCAATGTGGCTGTTTACTCTTGTATTCGGCTATTGGCCAAAGGCCTTCAGGCGCTCTCATAGCCCAGGTATCGCCGCTCCCTCCTGATACCCCCCCCGAAATACCGTTGCCAGATGAACCCTTGCCACCTTCGTTACCTTCGCCCGATGAGTTGCTATCGCCTGGTGGAGATACATTATCGCCGCAGGATGATCTAGGTGAGGGTGATGCTGCTTTCTATGTGGCAGATATTGAAGTTGTTGGCAGTACGATTTTTGATGCAGACGATTTTGCGGATCTGCTGGACCAGTATCGTGGTCGCCAGGTTAGTTTTAATGAACTGTTACAACTGCGTTCGGCGATTACTGATCGATATTTAGATGCAGGATATTTAACGTCAGGGGCGTTTATTCCACCCCAAACCCTGGTCGATGATACGGTCATTGTTCAAGTGATTGAGGGTGAGTTAGAAGAAATTATTGTTCGGGGCACCCAGCGGTTACAGCCCGACTATGTGCGGAGCCGTGTAGGTTTGGTGGCCCAGCCACCGCTTAACGTTGATAACCTTTTAGCGGGGTTGCAGCGGTTACAGCTAGATCCATTAATTGAGACAGTTTCTGCTGATTTGCAGGCAGGTGTGAGTCAGGGCACTAGTTTGCTGGTTATCGATATTGTTGAGGCTGATTCATTTGCGGTTAATACGGGCTTGGCCAACAGCCGGTCGCCCAATATTGGGGGGACTCAGGTAAGTGTCGGTGT
Source organism: Leptolyngbya sp. PCC 7375 (assembly GCF_000316115.1). Taxonomy (GTDB): domain Bacteria; phylum Cyanobacteriota; class Cyanobacteriia; order Phormidesmidales; family Phormidesmidaceae; genus Leptothoe. Next base: position 2,369,858 of record NZ_JH993797.1, on the reverse strand, counting down.
AGACGAAGGCAACGTATTGGGTATTGGCGATCGCATTACTCTGGGCTATAAGCACACTGATGGCAGTGATGGTGTGGACTTTAGCTATACTCTGCCGGTTAGCCCCAATGATGATACGGTTCGACTGGCCGCTGGGTATGCCGATAGCCAGGTGATCAATTCTGCCTTCTCAGTGCTCGATATTTCCTCTGACAGTGCCTATTATGAGTTGGGTTATCGTCGCCCTTTGATTGAAACCCCCACCCAGTCGGCGGCTTTGGGCCTCACACTCTCCCACCAGACCAGCCAGACCCGTTTAGGCATTGATGATATTGGGCCATTTCCCCTGTCTCCGGGGGCCGATGATAATGGTCGCACTCGCATTAGTACTGTGCGGTTTTTTCAAGAATGGACCCAGCGTAGTCAGAGTCATGTACTGGCATTGCGATCTCAATTCAATGTCGGTGTTGATTTACTTGATGCCAACATCAATACTGATGCACCTGACAGCCGTTTCTTTTCCTGGCGAGGCCAGGGGCAATGGGTAAAACTGTTGGGCAAACCAGATCAGCTCTTTTTTCTACGGGGTGACATTCAGGTGACCACTGACGATTTGCTCTCCCAGGAAGAGTTCAGTTTAGGCGGTGGTCAAAGCGTACGAGGCTATCGGCAAGATGCTTTGCGACGGGATAACGGGGCGCTGTTATCGGCAGAGCTGCGCTGGCCCATCGCCAGGGTGCCAGAGCTGGATGGCCTGTTGCAAGTGACGCCCTTTGTCGATGTGGGCACCGTTTGGAATGATGACGGTAGTTCACCGGGACCCGATACGCTGGCAGGTATTGGTTTTGGCCTACTCTGGCAACAGAGCAACAACGTGTCGGCCCGCATAGACTGGGGCATTCCCTTAGTAGATTTGGATACGGACGATGAAGGACTACAGGACAGTGGGATTTATTTCTCAGTGCAATACACGCCGTTTTGAGGTTGGTCCCAGTCTAAGGTAGGTCCTCTGGGTTAACGAATCTGCTGAATGATTGTTATGCCATCCAGCAACGTGCGATCGCTACTAATGTGCGATAGTTTTACCTGGGCATCATCAGAAACCCCTGACTTTAAACGCTGCTGTCGTAGTTGCTTAAAGCTACCGGCGGCTAAAAGGTTGAGCTGAGGGGAGGTAATATCATTTTTCTTACGCTTCAATGCATAAGACTCATTGGCCCGTTGCATATGGCGGTCAAATGTTTGCAAAAACTGTTGTGGCTCAGCGAGTTTTGTCGCTTCTGCCAATTCCATATTGAGAACGTAATAGGGATCAATGAGAGATTTTGAGAGAGTGACGCAAAAATCTTCGATGGGGAGATTGCCCTGCAAAGCTGCCATTGCCTGGGTAACATGATATTCAGTGGTTTTTTCTGAAATCGCTGAGAGTATTCCCCCCTGGCGATAACGGAAGACGATTACTGGCACACCTTGGTACCTATCCACCACCTGTAGGACATCGCCAATGTCATAACGACAAAAACCTGAGTAGTTGGTGACGAGCACACGATAATATTCACCCACTTCTAGCTGGTGAGGAAGTAACGTTTGGGGATTGCTCTTTTCCCATTGATCGGGAGGAACAAATTCAAAGAAGTTTGTTTTGATAGCTAAAATAGCCCCATCTGCATCAAGTCGACAGTAGCTACCAAATGTAGCTTCTGAGGCGGCATAGGTGCCCCCAAAAATTGGTGTTTTACCAAAATATTTGTCAAAACGCTCGAAGTAAAAATCTGAGGGGCCGCCACGGGCGGTGACCAAAAAAGATAAATTTGGCCAGACATAGCGAGGTAATAAACACCCATGTTGCTTGAGTAAGGTTTGTAGCTGTTTGGCCCGTTGAGGCTGAGGCGATAGGCGTTTTTGTAGAGTCTGACGCAGTTCAGGCTCTAGAAGAATGTTTTGGGAAATGTCACCGCGGCCAATGTCGTCGATCAAGGCTGGCCCAAAACGTTCTAAGTAGCCGCAAAACTGCAGCATAATGAGCGGAAAGTTGGCAGCTATGGAAGTGAGTTTTTCCTGACGGAGCCCAAATAACAGACAGACATAGTTACGGGCAGCTGTGTCGCTCACCAGCATGGCATCGTAGGGCTGGGAAAATAGCTGTTGGAAGACCCAAGGATGGGTGCTTCTTAGCTGATTACCGCTGACGTGGCCATAGGTAATGCCACCCTCAGTTTGACCCAAGGGCGTCATCAATGTGGTTAGTAATAGCTGCCCCAAACCTCTACCCTGGGCTTGAGCTTGCTCAAAGGCATAACCCATGGCAACCTGATTGGCATAGGATCGAGTTTGCTGAACTCGTTTAGTGATGGGGATGAGCTTGCGGCTGCCAGTGGATCCGCTGCTCATGTTAAATTCCTGCACCGGAAACGGCGATACCACGTTAGTTTCGCCAGCTGCCGCCCGTTCAAAATAAGGGGAATATCCGTCATAGTGCCAACAGGGCACCCGCTGGCGAAATTCTTCAAGGCTACTGATGCGGTCTAGTTTTAATGCCTTTCCCAGGGCCGTGTCTTGCTGTTCTTTCAGTAATTTTTGCAGAAAGCGAGCCTGGATGGCTTGGGCCTGGGGCAGCTGACGGGTAAAGGCTCGTTGCTGCCACTGGGCGGCCATCGCAAACACAGTTAGGGATAAATGCATGGGGGCATGGGGCATGGGCAACTTCACAATCCGTCTTGTCTGCGTAAAAATCCTTCACAATAATAAGATGAAGCAGTAGATTTATTGGCGTGCCTCTGTGTTTGTCCTTAATGGAGTTATCAATGCCTCAGCCTCTAGTTTTTGTCATTAGCTTTGTAGCGGCCTTTGTGTTTGCCAGTTTTGTTGAGTATTGGCTGCATCGGCTGATGCATGCCTCTCCTCAAGTTGGCCAGCGCCATCGCGATCACCATCGCCGTAATGAAGGCCAGGGTGTGGTGTGGGAGTTTCGAGATTATGTACTGGGAAGTGCGATCGCAATGGCCATTCCCTTTATATTTTCCCTGCTGGTGGGTTTAGGCTGGGCCAGCGGCGCGCTAGTGTATGCCGCCTTTTCTGCCTATGCCCATCAGCTACAACATGAAAACCCTCGCAAGTGCTTCTGGATGAAGATGCCCGTCCACTACATACACCACAAGTACGGCATGTGGAACCACAACTTTGGCCTGGGCGTTGACTGGTGGGACCATATTTTTGGAACTTACAAACCAGTCGAGTGGCCAACGGAAGACGATTTGCCAGAGCTACCCATGCTGGCAGTCAGATGGTGGTAGGTCTGTAGAGGCGTTCCATGGAACGCCTCTACAGACGCCTCTATACACCGTTCCTATCGGCTAAAGCTTTCGTAGTTTTCCTTAGCCTGTTTCACCTGGGGTGATAGCGCTAAAAGTTTGGATACAGCCGCATTTACCCAAGACAGAGGAAAATTAAAGGGGCGCTCAAGATCTAGAAACAACACCACACGATAGCCATTGGTGTCGTTCCAAACCTGGTGGTAGTAGGTGTCATCAAAGATCAAGCTTTTGCCCTCTTCCCAATGGGTAATGGTGGTGTCCACCCGAATGCGACAGGCTTCCTTCGGTTCTGGCACCCGGAGGCCCAGATGATAGCGAATTAGGCCTTTGTGTTTGCCGCGATGTTCAGGGATGTGTTTCCCAGGGGCCAAAATAGAAAAGAAAGCCACCTTTAAGCCAGGAATATCCTTGAGCAGCTCCCAGGTTTGAGGGCATTGTTCACAGTTTTTAGTAGCAACAAAGCCAAACGCACAAAAATAATAGGTTTTCCATTTATTATCTGGGCTAATCCGATTCTGGCGCGGCATAATATCCTGAAAACTGGGCAAAGCATCCACATCAGCTAACACCTGATCCAGCTCTTGGCGAATGACAGTCCAGTTGTTCTCAAGTGTTGTTGCCCAAGGGAACGTTTCCGGTGGAAAAATAGACGCATTGCCTAGGGGAGATGAGTTGCCAAGCCACGCTTCAAATCGGCGATACCAGGGGCGGTCAAAAATTGGGTGAATAGGGGTGTCTGGACTTTGGGGCTGAGTGATTTGCATAAACAGCGTAATACGTTAAGACAAGCTAAAAAACACTCTAAAAACTGGGCAAAACCCGTGGTTACATCAGTGTAAAGATATAGTATCTGGTTAGGCCCACATGTCGGCATGCTCTACCCCTGTTTCCCTATGAAATCGTTTCTGCTTTCTGTCCTTGGCTCCGTAGTGTTCTATGGAACTCCGGCGATGGCCCAGGTAATTCCTGCTGAAAATACCCCTGAAGTAGCGGGTACTGTGAATCAGGATGGCTACTCCGTGATGTTGAATAACAGCGTTGATCGGATGGAGCTAGAGTGCCGCGCTTATCTAGCGGTGAGCTTTCCTAACGGAATTATTGACCCGGCTTACTTACGAGAAGACCTGGAGGCCACTTTTTTAGAAGCCGGACGTCGAGGTGGGATAGCCCCTGACACTCTCTACAATTCCAGCGAAGTCATTGCCAATCGGGTGGGTGAGCTTATGGAACTCAGCGATCAAGCGGCTGATATCGAGTCGGGTCTCAAGCTACAGTTTCTCTATGAAGAGATGGAAGAGTTTGTCTGTGAACGATTAGCGAAGGGCTAGCTGACAGGCAACATGACCCATACAAGCTATCTCAGCTATGGCGTAAACAATCGTTCAAACCGTTTCTGCAAAAATGCTGTTAGCAGCTGTACTTTAGGGGATAAATGTCGATTGATCGGGTAAATCACACATAGCGATAATGCCCGAGGTTGATAATCCAACACCACTTCTTGCAGGTCCCAGCAAGCTAAACTTTGCTTAACAATGAACTGAGGCAATAAAACAATCCCTAATCCGCGAATGGATGCGTCCCTGAGCACTTCACCATTATTTGAGCACATTGACCCAGTGACAGTGACTCTATTTTCTTTATTGCCATTTGATAATACCCACTCATGGCGACCTGACAATTCACCATAGGCCAAACAATTATGGTTACCCAAATCCTGCGTTGATCGGGGAATTCCTCGATGCCATAAATATTCAGGCGCAGCACAGAGTAAACAGTTGAGTTGAGCCAGTTCATGCACCACCAACTGCAGGGATGTTTGGGGTTGGGCAATGCGTACCGTGAGGTCGAATCCCTCTGCTAATGGATCTATAAACCGATCTTCCAACGTCAGCTGCACCTGGACCCCAGGATATTGCGCCATAAAATCTGCCAGAATGGGGCCTAAATGCATGGTGCCAAAGGTCATTGGAGCATTGATTCGCAGCGGTCCGACCGGTTCAACTTGGGCTTGAGAAACCGCCAACTCAGCTTCCTCCAGGTTTGCCAGAATACCCAAACAGCGTTCGTAAAAGGCGGTACCCGTCGCCGTTGGCGTGACCTTGCGGGTACTGCGTTGCAAAAGTTGTGCCCCTAATTCTGTTTCTAGGCTAATCACTAATTTATTGACTGCTGATCGCGACATACCCATGTCCCGCGCGGCGGCGGCAAAGCCCTTAGCTTCCACGACCTGTACAAATGCATGAATGGCCGCAAACTTATCCATGCTGACCTATCCTTTCAATCAATCTTGAATAGCTTTTTTCGTGAATCTCAAGTAGGTTCATTGTTGCCTAAAAAAGGACAATGCGTCAATTGAATTGATTATTGTCTTTTTTAAAGACGCAATTCATAATTGGATTAGTTCCACCCAATACACCACACGGGAGGTAGACCTATGATGACTGTTCGCCCTGCATCAGAACGAGGTAATGCTAATTTTGGTTGGCTCGATAGCCGTCATACCTTCTCTTTTGGCAGCTATTATGACCCAGCCCATATGGGGTTTGGTACTCTGCGAGTTATTAATGAAGACAAGGTGGCTCCAGGTCGAGGGTTTCCTACCCATAGCCATCGCGATATGGAGATTATTTCCTATGTTGTGGACGGTGCTTTAGAGCATAAAGATAGTATCGGCAATGGCTCCATCATCCGCCCTGGTGATGTGCAGCGCATGTCTGCAGGTAGTGGTATTAGCCACAGTGAGTACAATGCTTCTAAAGAGAGTCCTGTACACTTTCTCCAAATTTGGGTGTTGCCTGACAAGCAAGGCATTGAGCCTGGCTATGAGCAAACGTACTTTAGCCCTGAAGAAAAACAGGGCAGATTACGCTTGGTTGGTTCCCAAGACGGTCGCGATGGATCCATCACCATCCATCAGGATATGAATCTTTATGCGGCTCGCTTGGGCGTAAAGGAGCAAGTTGACTACACGCTGCAAGAAAATCGTCTTGCCTGGGTTCAGGTGGTGCGCGGGCAGATTAACTTGAATAAGAATCTCCTGAGTGCCGGTGATGGAGCCGCAATTTCGGCCTCTGAAGCAGTCTCTATAGCAAGTCAGACAGATGACACTGAGATTCTGTTATTTGATATGGCTGCATAAGCAGGCAAGTCATGCTCAATAGGAGATAGCCTGCAACCATGCGCCTACTTATGTAGACGCATGGTTTGTCATTGGCATGTATCCCCACTGGCAATGGGTTGTTGTCGAGACGGATGACCCGGGCCTTAACTGTCGCAGCAACAACGGAGATGTCATCGTTGCACTGGCCTATGGTGCGGTTGTTGACTCTGTCTTTGAGGGCGATGATGCCATTAGCCTGGTCAACGGTCAACCTTGGCTCAAAGTGAACGCAAACTTAAGGGATGTGCAGCGTAGGGTGGTGGATGACTTTGCTGTTGCTTATACCTGTTATGTTCGAGCCAATAATCAATATATTGTGCCCTTAAACCCAGATACTCAGTGAGATATATGAGTTTATATAGCTACGGATGTTGTCCATGCTGCTTTACTTAAGATCCATCGGTTAACAGTTTGCTGAAAGTTAATCCAGCCTGGAGTTGTTTCATAGGTTTTAACGAGCTCAAACCCCACTTTAGCCAAGGTTCTATTAGGGGCTGGATTCATAGCATAAGGCTCACAAACTAATCGTTTAAGTTCAAATGTCTGAAAGTATTTGCTAATGCTTTGCCCAATAAAATAAGTTCCATGATTTCTCTGGCGCGTTTGAGGTTCCCAGAGATGTAAATGCATGTAGGCTTCTTGACCAAATGTAATCTTATTAATGTTGGAATGACCGATGGCATGGTTATCCAATTCCCAGAGCACATAGTAAAAGTGTCTTTCAGATATTGGGCAGTTAAGGTCTTTGTTCAGAAGGGCTTTCCATTCATCAGCACTGGGTAACTTGGTAGGTTCAACTCCCATGCCTTTAAGGACGTTAGAATCTGCTTTCAGAAAGTATTGGATAATTTGGTCAATGTCATTAGTTTCCAATTCCCTAATCGCTCTATTCAAGAATCTTTACCTCAATCGTTTTGATTTGTAACCTGATTTTCATACTAAAAAAAATGATTCTAGTGGCTAGATAAATTCAGGTTGATTCTGTTATGAATTGTAGACATTTTGGCTGTACTCCTTGACCATTTAGGGTATGTGTAACATAGAATATAGACGTAAAGACCGTTCATCCTTTGATTCAAAAAGCTTTGAATATTGAAGGACGGAAGTAGGGATATTTTCCTGAAGGAACGCGCCTCTGCAATGTGTATTTTTAGGAGGCGATTCTCATGACATCTAACGCTTTAACCGCTACCGAGCTAATTACCGTACTGACAGTCTATTGCATCGTATTTTGTCCGGTTTTGTGCTGGACAATTAGTGGTTCATTACCTTTCAAGCAGCCTTCTGACTCATTCGACGAGCACTCTCACGCTTAAGTTTGCTTACATTTGACCAATATGCAATCGGTACGGCCTTGCTGCATCTTTATGATGCTGTCGTTAGGCATCCTACGTTAGGCATCATAACTGTAGCTTGGCGCACATTGTTCACAACATCAGTTATGGCTGAAAGCTCTGAATATCAGCGACTATGTTTGCAGTAAACTGCTGAATACATTCAGCAGTTTACTATGGGAGATAAAACACAAGTGTCAAAGGGTTGCCGTTGATGCCTATTTTTGTGCGCTGCTTAACTCTATAGCTTCCACATGGGCCGCCGATACCTCTAGTAATACAAGATTGAGTTATTGAAATAGCCACAATTTAACACGCTCACATTTTGAGGCGTTATGTATAGGTTCTGACTCAGGGGATGATTCTTAGGAACTTGAGCACTGAGAGTTTCTGAATTGCTTGTGAAGCAAACATTACCTGAGACAACAAAAAATGTGCCGCCAGTCATTTGTCCAATATCTGCTTGGGAAATTAAAACTGGTCCACTACAGGTGGCGAGGGGCATGACCAGATAAGCTTCAATGTAATCTTCACCACTGATTTCCATAGTGTTAAATCCGACACTGGCAATGTCTTCGCCTTCATACACTAAAGCTTCACATAGTTCGCTGGCGAGGGCTTTGTTGCCCCACCATGGTTGGTTTCTAAGTACCTGGTCTGTAGCCTCATGATCTAACTCAACACTGTAGGATGAGCCGTAGACATCGACAGTCACTGGCTCGCTAGGAGATGCATAGGTTGATTTGACCAGTGCTAACAGTGCAATAAATCCTACAGCGGCCCCAGTGAAGAGTTTTTCTAACATTCTGGTGGTAGAGAATCTAGCTAGAATAATGGTTTTGATAGTTTAAGTATTGCCCAACACTTTTTTGAGCTAAATAGAAAAAGTCGATTTGAAATAATGCTTAATACCTCTTTGTACTTAAAATAGTAGTTGCATTAGTGCATACTTATAAATTTGAAACAACAGTAGCATTCGATACACGTAACCCTTGCTCTTAAAGGCGTTTGATGAATTTCATCTCGCCTGCAAAGTCTCCATCTTGTTCGACTTCGATGGGTGTCCAACCCAGGTGAAGATAAAAGCCATAAGCCCTCAAGTTGGGATTATTTCCAGTGACTAGCGAAATCTCATTAATGTTGCTGGACCATAACCAATCTTCAGCAGCTTGCATCAGCTGACGACCGGCACCCCGACCTTCAAAGTTGGGGCGTACAAACATGCCAAAAATATTTTTTTCTGTTTTATTGGCAATGGAGAAACCAATATTCTCACCATCTAGTTCAGCGATCCAGGCGCAGCAGTTGGTTTCAAGCATTTCTGCGATCGATTCTGGAGTAATCCCTAGTTCAGCGATGTCTTCACGGGATTGATGATTTTCAATAACGCTGGTTCTGATTTCAAACAGTGTTTCAATATCTTGCCGCTGGGCAATTCGAATATTCATGGCGACTCTAAGCATAGTCTTATGGGTCAAAAGATATAGTGTTGCTGATCCTCGGGAGGCGTTAATCTGATCAATGCAAATGTAGGAAAATTCTGCCAGATCGAGGTATTCCCTGGATCAGCAACGGTCAAGATACGAGTTGTTGTTAAGTACGTTGACGATTTACTTGTCTATGTCTTAGCTCTGTTGTTCTGGGATGAGGTCGACGAAATGGAGCTAGGGCTAAATGGACAAGCCACATAAGCGGAGTGCTGCCAGTCCAGCAGGCTAATAGGCCGATAATGCCTAACCACCATGGCCAGCTGATGTGCAGGGCAATCCCTAGACCGGTAAATAAACCCACCATAAAATTTCCGGCATGGAAATTAATTGATGCACCCATATAGTCAGACGTGTGATACTTGGAGTTGAGCCAATATGCCCACACATTAGAACATAGGGTGATGCCTGCGATCGCAAACAACACAATTGTGACTGTGTTCATGATGATTTGACTATTTGCTTAGCTTGACCTAGTTAGGCTGCATAAAACTGCGTTTGCTCTTGGGGTAATTTTATGGGATTGGGCTTGAAGGATAGCTCCAGGCAGGTGCATGGATAGCCTGCATTGCTACCTTCAAAGGTATGGACTACCTGAAAGCCTTCGCTGGCATAGAGCCTACGGGCACGGGTATTGCCGCTCAAAACGACTGTCCAGGCTTGGGGGCCAGCGAGCTCTAACCCCAGCTGTAGAAGTTCTCTGCCAATGCCAATGCCGAAGTAATCTGGGTCTACATATAGCCAGGCAACTAAATTGTCGTCAACGCCGACAAAACCAACGACTTGGCCTTGAATGCAGGCAACAAATTTTTCTGAGCGATGAAAATTGTCGATATCTTCTGGGTCCTCTGCCAGGGGCAAAAAGCTATTGGCATCGCAAGAACCTTTTAGCTCATGAGGCCGAGCGCGATCATGGATGTCACATACAACTGACCAATCGTCATCGCAATAGGCTCGGAGTAAAATCGGGCTTTGTGGGATGAGTTGTGTAGACATAGACAGACACCTTGACTGCTGTCGCTTAAACAACAATCCCTTAAGTATGGATTTCGGATAAATCTTATACATGACCCGCAGGGGTCCTTTATGTCAGGTGTAGTACAAACAGTCAGGGCAATAGCTGGTGCTGGTAGTTGGCAGTCGTTTGTATCGTTGAGTCTGTTCAAGCTTATGCTTGAGAAGCAACTGAATAAAGGCCTCAATAGAATGCTGCTGTTGTGATGGTTAAAGTTTAATGGCGCTTAAAAAACAAGGATGAGAGCCAGTTTGTCTGAATAGAAACTGGCTCTCATCACTATTTTGGTACCCAGTTGAAATTGCAGTTGTGGACAAGTTGATGTCGCTAGGGCTTTTCTCCCAGTTCATTCAGTAGCTTATATCTGAGCAATACATCGGACATACTAGTCTCAGACGCATTAGTCTTTAGCTTTTTCCTGGGCTCTTCTTTTTTGCCAAGGACGTCTTTGGAAAAGAGCAGAAAAACAGTAGCGAACACTATAATTGCGGGAAAAAGTGTCATGGGAACTCCTTGGTATAACGATCAACAAGATGACCTAGGCTTTCCTAAGTCACCTCAACACATACACTCCTCATACCTGTCACTTGTAGGACTTGAATGATGATTAATGGACCCATCACCATCAAAGTGTTAATTATGTTCGCTTACCCAAGATGATGGCTTGGTTTTTGAAAAGTAGGTAAAGACTCTTAGTTTTTCTTTACCTTTGCGATCGCATGTCCTAAATACCAGACATGACAATGCTTAAACTTAAAGGCCAGCCGCTATTACAGCAAACTGGCCCTCAGCTGATAAGTTGTGATCGGTTAAAACGTTAACACTGAACAAAAAGTGTCATATCGGGAAAAAACAAGTTGTTCGTTTGTGTGAACAGCTTGCCTAAACGAGAGAAGCCTCTTTTCCTTCAGCAACACCCCCTACAATCTCAGGGGCAATGGCAAAGTCCTCTGCTACTAAGCGGGCTGTCATCTTTGCAGACATCATCACACTGGGCGTACCTGCACCAGGCTGTGTGCCTGCACCGACCATGTATAGGTTGGCAATGTCCTCACTGCGGTTATGGGGTCTAAAGAATGCCGACTGTATCAATGTGGGCTCAGGGCCAAAGGCATTACCAATGTGGGCCTGTAGCGTAGTCTCAAAGTAGTCAGGTGTGATGTAACTGCAATGGACCAGACGCTCCTTGATATTAGGCAGATATCCTCGTTCATCCATGAACGTCAACACATTGTCTTTTAGTTTTTCACCCATCTCATCCCAGCTGATGCCAGAGGCATTATTAGGAACAGGTACAAGAATGTAGGCTGCATGGTGTCCTTCGGGGGCTAGAGACGGATCTGTCAACGTCGGTAGGTGAACGTATTGAGAATAGTCTTTGGGCATAATCTTGCGACCAAAGATATCTTTTAACAGTTCTTCGTAGCGAGGCCCTAAGATAATGCTGTGGTGTCGCAGTTTGGTGCTCTCATTACCATCGGCCTTAAAGCCCAGGTATATAACAAATGCCGACATGGACTGTTGAGTCACTTTAACCCGTAGATCGCTATTCCAGAAGCGATACTTGGGCTCAATCATCTTGCCGTAGGTGGTGGCCCAATCGGCATTGGAAACAACAGCCTCAGCTGCCATGACGGTGCCGTCAGCTAAGGTAATGCCTTTGACTATTTTCTTACCGTTCTCTTTTGTGACATTAATTTTGTTGACCTTGGTGTTGTAAACAATCTTGCCACCCAGATCCTCAAACTTGTTGACAAAGCCACCGACCAAAGCGCCGGTACCCCCCATGGCAAAGTGAATGCCCCAGGTGCTCTCAACAAAGTGGATCATGGCGTAGATGCCAGGCACTGAAAGGGGATTGCCGCCCACCAGCAACGGTTCAAAGCTAAAGACCTGGCGCAGTTTGTCACTCTTAAAGTACTTGCTAGTAAAGCTAAATAGAGTCCGTACAGCGTCTAGTTTCAGCAGTTCAGGCACTACCCGGAGCATGGAGCCGACGCTGCCAAAATGGGTATAGCCCAATTCCAAAAAGCCCCGATCAAAGACGGCTTTAGCTGCAGCGTGGAAACGTTGGTACCCTTCAAAGTCGCCGGGTTCACCCAGCTCTAGAATCTGTCGGCGAGTGTTCTCAGGGTCACTGTCGTAGTCAAAGAATGTGCCATCATCAAAGTAGATGCGGTAGAAGGGGAGTACAGGAACAATCTTGACGTAGCGACTGGTGTTGGGTCCACCGGAAATGCCGGACTTGATACGCTTGCTTTCATCGACAATTTCTGCCGGGAAGTCGTCCTGGGTTAGGGCTGCTCGATCACGCTCCAGAGAGAACAATTCTTCAATAAAGTGGGGCACCGTGATAACTGTGGGACCCATATCAAAGGTGAAACCATCTGCTTTACGCACATAAGCGCGACCACCAGGGGCATCCAGCATTTCCACAATAGTGGTATCAAATCCTAAGCTTTGGAGACGGATACCCATGGTAAGTCCACCAATTCCAGCTCCAATGACGATGGCCTGCTTGCGCCCCATAACCAACTCCCATCCCAATGTAACGAACACTTAATATTTCTAATATTGTAGCGTTCTAGGGCCTTTGCACTACCCCAACTCAAATGTAGTCACCCCAAAAATTCCAGTGAGCGGCAATTCTGGAGTCGTCTGGGTATACATCCGTGCGGTTTCAAATACGTAGTTCATGTTGTATCGCTTGGCTAGTGCGACCGCTGCACCATTGACTTCCGGTACATCTAAATAAAATGAGTCCCCTGCTGGCACGTTAGCTATTAGGGCCTGAAAAATGCCATCGGCAACGTTTGCTGTGTCGGCAAATAAGGGACCAATTTTGTATCCGCTGTGGCAGAGGCGCAGAACGCCATATCCTTTTAGGGTTTGTCCTTGCACCATGGCAACGGCGTGGCTGTTGGGTTGCGCGATCCAGCATGGGGTAAAGTGCGATCTCACCTCAGGAAAAAATCGTCCATCATATGCAATCACGGTTTCTACCGACAGATTTGCCAGCGGCACACAGCCCGAATCATCCGCTTGACCATTACCCACACCTGCGTAGCGAATATTCCGATACGCCAGGCTAAACCCAGACTTAACATAGTTATCTTGCTGAGCAACTACGCCGTCTAGACCGACATTTCGTCCTTTTAAATATTCAAGTGCACTATTCCAAATGGCTAGCCCATATCCTTGCCCCCGAAATTCTGGCTTCACAATATAAAAGCCAATAAACCCAAAGGATTCACCGTATTTAACGGCTGAAATTGAAGCGATGGGTGCTCCATCTAGAAATCCCATCAGAAACCCTGTGGGGTCGGCATTATAAAAGCAATCGGCATCATGCAGGCCTGGATTCCAGCCTTCTGCCGCAGCCCAGTCAACGGCGAGGTCAAGCTCACCGCGAGTCATGGGTCGAATTTGGTAGATGGTTGAGGTCACGGTGTTTGGATAGTGATGAGGAGTAGGGGCAACCTATGAGGTTTCTGGTTCCCAAAGTCCTTTGAGGTTTCTGGTTCTCAAAGTCCTTTGAGGTTTCTGATTCTCAAAGTCCTTCTCCCCAGGGAGAAGGATTTAGGATGAGGGGGAATTTCAGGGATAAATAATTGCTTTCAGGGCTTTACTCAGAAGGCCAGCTTTCCTGAAAGCAATAGCGCTGATACTAAGCCCCTAAACTCTGTAGTGCCAAACGAAACTGCTCCAAACGTCGACGGTTCACGCCTAGATCTGACTCTCCTAACCGTGCCGCAGAGCGCATTGCAATGCTATTACCATCTTGCAGAAAGTAAAACTCAGCATCATCCACAAACCCCATCAGACGGCTGGTAAACTCCACCAAAATATAGTCATCAGTCTGTTCGATAATCTCAGTGCGCGGCTGATTGTTAATAATGGCCACCAGCTGATCGCGCACAGCGTCTTTGTCAGCCGTATACTCAATCGGTGCAATATAGTGCTCATCATCGCTGGCACTGCTGCTGACACAGTTAGGCGACGTAGGGCAGGCAACCAGTTGCTGATCATGAATGCCGATGTTAGTCGGCGGTGTGCCCGTAAAGACACCCTGTAAACCAGGTAAAACAGCTATAGGTGCAGCCATCGCAGGGGCACTGGTGAACACTAAGCAAACGGCAACTAACAGGGGAAGTAATACGCGAAATAATTGCATGGGGACTGGGTCTAAAAGTTCTGTAAGCTGCTATCAGTAGGGACTCATTTAAGCCGAAAAATTCTGGTTAAGCCGGACGTCAGAATTCAGGAGTCAAAATCCAGCCCTTCGCTGACTTCTGATTCCTGGTTCCTGACTCCCCACGTAGCCAAGATCTGTCGGTTTACTTTGATTCCCTTCAGCTCCTATTGATTGTAAGGGCGTTACCAATTTAAGGAATGATTCTGTCGAGGATATCTAATGGGTGCCGTGCGGTACGACATCAACCCTATCTGGGGGCTAAGCCTATGGGCAAGCTGCGTTATTTATGGTTAGTGCTGCTGACTGGAGTAAGTGCTTGTGGTCCTAAGAAGCCAGTCATTCCTGACGATGTTGAAGCGATTGCCCATCGCTGTTATGAAACCGTTGCTACCGCTGAGAAGACGCCAAAACTTGCTCCTTCAAAGGCCATGGAAGACGGAACCTTTTTGATTCTTTGGTCCATTGCAGAATTGCCTGATGAACGTGGTTCGTGCATCGTAGACGGTCGCGGAGCGGTGCTGCTGTTGACGAGCAATGCTGCTGACACGCAACCTGAAGAGCAATCAACCGAACAACCTGCCTCTCAAGAGTAGTCGTGTTATCTGTGCGTTAAGGCGAGCTGATAATTAAGCAGTCCCGCAATCTTTAGGAATATGCTGAGTCTGAGCGGTAGTATTCGTCTATGCCCAGATATCAGGTTGCTATGGCAGACTACCTAACGCTTAAAAATGTTCTGAAGAGCAAAATATCAGCTCGTGAGTCAGAGCTATCGCTAATTGATAATCTCTGTCGGTCATATTTTTTATTTCATAGCGAACCCACTGAAAAAGTGTGTCTGTTTTTCCATGGATTTACGGCTGGTCCTTATCAGTTTATTCCCATGGCAGAAACCTTGCACAAAGCGGGGTGTAATGTGCTAGTGCCCTTGTTACCGATGCATGGTTTGGCAGGTCAATGGGGACCGGGTAATCCCCCGCCGCTAACAGATGACCCCCGCATCTATCTCAAGTTTGGGTTGCAGTGGCTCAAAATAGCCCAGAGAATGGGCTCGAAGGTGATTATTGGTGGTTTGTCTGGTGGTGCGACCCTGGCGACGTGGCTGGCAATGGAAAAAGCTGCTGATATCTATCGAGCACTTTTGTTTGCGCCTTACTTTAGTGCCAGCAGCAAGGTAATTGACCTATTTGTTAGACATATTGACACCTATTTTGAATGGGAAAATTTAATGGGTCCCAGCTATCCAGGGTTTGAAATTTCTGCCCTGCGAGCAGTGTTACGAATTGCAAAATATAACTTTAAGCGGGTTAAAAAGTCTCCCATTGCCCCGATCTTTATGATCTCTAGTGAAAGCGATCGCGCTGTGAATAACTATGATCATCAGCGCTTTTTTGAAGCAGCGCTAGAACATCAACCCTATTGCTGGTACAACAGCTTTGATCGGGTGTTAGATATCCCCCATACGATGATGACTGAAGCAGAGGGGAATCGATTTACCAACTTGTTGAATGTGATTACGAAGGCCTACATTGAGAGTAATCTGACTTGGGAAGAGGTGGAGGAAATTGCCTATCGCATGACCAAACGCCGCACATTTAATTCGGTGGTGGCTGATCTGGGTTGGCAAGATAAAGTGTCCCGCGATATGCCTGCCATGATGACCCTGGTGGACAAGTGGGATATTGCAGTTAAACGGGAATTAAAAGGACGTAAGGGATGGAGACGACACAGACGACGGGATGATTGAGACGGTGGGACTAATGTCTGACTAATGTCTGCAGACCCATTAACAAAGCGGATGGGAGAGTGAGTCGTGAGCGGTGGGATCAGTTTATGGTTAGACGGGATAGTCACAGGGGCGATATTAACGCCAACTGAAACAGCAGTTTTGTGGGGATTACATCATCCTTATTGGCTGGTTGCGATCGCAATCTCTCTAATTATTCTGCTCCAAGTCGGCCTTTCCCTTGCTGGTCAACTGCTGCGCCGTCTACTTAAGTGGCTAGGACGCTCTCCCTTCTCCTTGGGGCGTTGGCTCATTACCAAGACCACAGCTGGAGAATCAGCCCAAGAACAACACGTTGCAACAATCTTGCAGCGATTAAACAGCCTTCAGGAAGAGCAGGCGATATTGTTGGCAGAGCTAAAAAAGCAATTGCCCACCAAAGAAGAGTTTTGAGTTTTAGGTTTTGGTTGTAGAGACGTTGCATGCAACGTCATCCAAAAATCCCTCACAATTCCTGCTTTCGTAGAAATGGCACCACCGCCTCGCTCACCTTCTCAGCCCAATCTTCTTGGGCATAATGGCCTACTTCTGTCATTTCGATATACTCGCCATCTTCAACTCCTTTGGCGAATGCTTTGGCGCTTTCTGCTGATAGCCAGGGGTCCGATATGCCCCAAGCCACTAAGGTAGGGCGTGACCAGTTGGCAAACCCTTGGGAAATTTGCTCAGTAATTTGAGGCATTTTCATCGCGCGGATTGTCCACATCAATGAACGGCCCACATCAGAGCTTTTTAGGAATGGACGGCGGTAAACATCTAGATCGTCATCCGAGACCTGGTAAGGACCACCACCTTCCAGGGTGCGATCCACCAAGAGCGGGTCTTGGGTCACCATGTCACCCACAAAGGGCCAGCCCATCATTTTTACAGAGAAAGGTAGCTCTGCCTTGGGTGGGAGAGGTGTATTGAGAATAATTAATCTTTCGATTTTGTCAGGGTTCTGAGCAGCGTAGAGTAAACCAGTAACCCCTAAAAACCCCTGCACTACTAGGGAAAAACGGCTCAGCTCCAGAGTCTCGATATAGTCGCTAAGGGCTGTGAGATAGGTGGCCTGGTCATAAGCAAACTGACGTTTATCAGGTTTTGAAGAAGAGCCGTGGCCAATCCAATCAGGGGCAATGCTACGAAACCCCTGTTCAGCCAGCGCTGGCTGAACATCGCGCCAGCTGTAACCTTGGGATACCAGACCATGGAGCATCAAGACAGGTGGCTTATCGTTGGGGGTGTCGGGAACGAGCTCGCGATATACCCAGTTCAGATCCCCAATTTGCACATCCTTGATCTCGATTTTGGCCATAGCTTTTTTCTCCCACCTGTGGGAAAAAGCTTACCGCATTATTGACAGCCGGGGGATAAGCGTCTACATAGCTCTGAAAGTAAGGGCGACAGGAGGGGGCGATCCGCCACAGGTTAATGGACCAGCGTTCGAGGTCAGGGCTAATCACTCGATGGGGATTTTGACTGTTGAACACGATAATTGACCCCGGTGGTAAGCGATGGATTTTTTCCGTGGCACGCTTTTGGTGGAGTTTATCGTAGCCAGTATAGTTAGGGGTATATCCCCACTGAGTTGGCACAGTTGACAGGTTAATACTGACAGCTAGACAGGCGGCATAGGGATCGTCGCGATGCTCACGAATGCCCACACTGCCATAGGCAACGAGTCCCACATCGGGGGTAAGTGCGTCCTGATCGGGTAGGGCAACTTGGCTAGCCCGTTGATAGATGGTGTGGCAGAAGTCCCAAAACTGGGCGTGCTGCACGGCGGGTTGATAAGACCGACCACAGCTGCCTAAAATCGGCTGATGTTCAAGCCAATAACGCTGTCGTCCTACACCATAGCTAGACGTATCAAGTTCTAATAGGGATCGATGCTGGTTGAGATGTTTGCGGAGCTTATGCTGCTTGGCAGGAGGTAAGATGCTGACTATTTTAAGCATGCAGCTAACGGATGCTAGGGCTTGGAATTCGAACTGATTAATGGTCCTGCACTACTCTACAAATCTGCTATTGGTATGGAAATAGATTTGAGTAAACATTAACGATTAGATGCGTCTGTTAATAATTGATCGTCATCCAGTTATATAGGGTATCCCGCTGTTGGCTGGGACGATTAAGGGTTGCGATCGCACCCGTCAAATCTTCCACTGACTGACAGGTCCCCCCTTGCGCTCCGGCCATAGAGGTAATGTGCTCTTCCATCAGGGTGCCACCAATGTCGTTGCAGCCCCAGCGTAAGGCTTCAGTAGCACCATCCAGACCAAGTTTTACCCAGCTAGGCTGATGGTTTTTGATCCAACGACCCAAATAAATACGGGCCACTGCCGTTAGCAATAGTGCATCTGAGATCACTGGCTGATCTCGACCGACTCGCTTCCGCAAGGGAGCTGGGGCATCCTGTCCCACAAAGGGCAACAATATAAACTCAGTGATGCCTGTGTCACCCTTTGCTAAAGAGCGCTGTTGCAGTTGACGTAGTTTTTCAAAGTGGCCAATTTGCTGCTCAATGGTTTCAATATGGCCTGACAGCATGGTGCTGGTGGTGGGCATGCCTAGCTCGTGGGCCTGGGTGACAATCTCGATCCAGGTGGCAGTGTCAATTTTTTCAGGACAGAGCACCCGTCGCACCCGATCATCAAGCACTTCAGCTGCGGTACCTGGGAGTGAGCCGACACCGGCTTGGGCCAGTTCACCTATGACCGTTGCAAAGTCTAAATTGTCTTCGCGGGCAATAAACTGCACCTCCTGGGGTGAGAAAGCATGGATGTGGAGGTGAGGAAACGTTGCCTTGATGGTGGTGACGAGCTGTTGGTAATAGTCCAAAGAGCGACCGTTAATTTTTGCCGTTGGGTGCAGGCCTCCCTGCATGCAGATTTCCGTTGCCCCTGTCTCTACGGCAGCGGTTGCTTTTTCTAGAATATTTTCCCAGCTGAGCCAGTAAGCCCCCGCCTGCCCTGCATCGCGACGAAACGCACAAAAGCTACAGTGCTGTTCGCAAATGTTGGTGTAATTTATATTGCGATTGACCACATAGGTGACGGTGTCTCCCGCTTGCTGTTGACGTAGTTGATCAGCAGTTGCTCGGATGGTTTCCACGGCTGCGGCTGTGGTCTGGCTCAGTAAGGTGATGCCGTCGTCTGGCGAAATATTCTCACCGTCTAGGGCTCGGTCTAAAATGTCGGCTATGGTCGGGACTACTGGGAGGGGCATTACACTCGTTGCGGTATAGATCTAATGGACTGTGGGAAATTAATTCCTCAAGAGATCGTCGATGATCGCGGGGTATCTAAAAGGGCGTGCCAACGACTTTCTATATTCTCCAACTATCACGTTAAATTTGACCTGATTTCGAAATCATTATGATGCAACTACTAGCGGGTGACATCGGCGGTACCAAAACAATTTTGCGGTTGGTGCAGTCTGGCACTAATCCCCAAGCAACGCTCCATGAACAGCGCTTTGTCAGTGGTGATTATGCTGATTTGGTGCCTATGGTAAAAGACTTCCTGGCAGCAGTTTCAAATGCCCAGCCCCAAGCTGCCTGCTTTGCTATTGCTGGACCTGTGGTCAATAATCGTTCCCAGCTCACAAATTTAGCCTGGTCTCTGAGTGGCGATCGCATCGCTGACGAACTGGGTCTCAAAACGGTAGAGCTGATCAATGACTTTGCTGCCGTCGGCTATGGTGTGCTAGGACTAACGCCAGATGATGTGTGTACGTTACAGTCGGGAACCCATGATGAGCAAGCGCCCATTGCCATTATTGGTGCTGGGACTGGCCTGGGCCAGGGGTTTTTAATTAACTGCGGTGGCCAATACCAGGTATTTCCTTCTGAAGGTGGCCATGCCGACTTTGCCCCTCGCTCTGAACTGGAGTTTCAGTTACTGCATTACCTGTTAGACAAGCATTCTATTTCCCGTGTTTCTGTCGAGCGGGTGGTTTCTGGCCAGGGTATTGTCTCTATCTATCAGTTTTTACGCGATCGCAACTTTGCCACTGAGTCCGAAGAACTCGCTCAAGTGGTGCGCAATTGGGAGCAAGGCGCAGGCAAACGCAGCGAACTTCCCGATCCAGCCGCTGCCATTTCCAAAGCTGCCACCGTTGACCGTCTTGCTGGCCGCACCATGGAAATTTTTATTGATGCCTATGGGGCGGCAGCTGGCAATTTAGCCCTCAAACTTTTACCCTACGGCGGCCTTTACGTAGCCGGTGGCGTCACTGCCAAAAACATGCCTCTGATCCGCGACGGCAGTTTTCTCACAGCCTTTAGCCACAAAGGCCGCGTGGGCCCACTGCTGGATAATGTGCCCGTTCACCTGGTTACCAATCAAAGCGTAGGGTTGATTGGGGCAGCGTTACGGGCGGGACAACTGGCGTGAGGCTGCCCTGTAGGGGCGTTCCATGGAATGCCCCTACAGGGCAGATTTTTCCATTGCCCATTCCCTATTTCTTTCCCAACCTTTCCAATTTCCTTGCAAAACTTCTCGCTACAATAGTGGGCTAGTGTATGACGACTAAGGCAGTATGGCAGGGCATAGCAAATGGGCCAATATCAAACGCCAAAAGGCGCGGGTTGATGCGGTTAAGGGCAAAGTATTTGCCAAGCTGTCACGGGAAATTATTGTGGCAGCAAAGCATGGTGGCGGTGACCCCGATGGTAATTTTCAGCTGCGGACGGCCATTGATAAAGCGAAAGCAGCGGGGGTGCCCAATGACAACATTGACCGTGCGATCGCAAAAGGGACTGGCAAATTAGGTAGCGATGGTGACTTAGAATCCATTCGTTACGAGGGGTATGGTCCGGGCGGTGTTGCTGTACTGGTGGAAGCCCTGACCGATAATCGCAACCGCACCGCTGCCGATCTGCGAGCGGCGTTTAGCAAAAACGGTGGCAACCTTGGCGAAACTGGCTGTGTCGGCTGGATGTTTGACCAAAAAGGTGTGGTTGTCGTCAAGGGTGAGTTGGAAGAAGATGCCCTATTAGAAGCGGCCATTGAAGGTGGAGCTGAATCTTACGAATTGACCGAAGTGGATGAAGATACCCCCGGTGCAGAAGTGTTGTGCCCCCCTAGCGATCTGGAGAATCTCAGCATTCATCTCAAAGGTGAAAGCTATACAGTGAAGGATATTGAGGTGCGCTGGGTACCGAGTAATACAGTTGATGTGACCGATATCGATCAAGCAAAGTCTCTATTAAAAATGATGGATGCTTTGGAAGATCTTGAGGATGTGCAATCGGTGACTGCTAACTTTGATATGCAAGAGGAGATCTTAGCAGCGGTCTTTTAGAAGATTCTTTTTAAACGTTTGTCGGGTCGTTCCATGGAACGACCCGACAAACGTTTAAAAAGAAAAATGCCTGACCCCATAAAGCCCCCAGGGTCAGACAGCTCACCTGTAAAACGCATGGATACAAGATTCAAATAAACCATCCAAATGCCCCCTCGGATGATTAGTCGCCTTGCATGCGTTCTTCAGAATTAGCTTTATTTTCACCTGCTTATATGGGTAAAAGCTTCCTCGTAAACACGTAAATTAGAGCCAAAATTGACGGAAAATCTGAGCCAATTTACGTATATTTACCCCTGGTTTTTATGGGCGGTCTGAGCAAGAGGCTAGTCGTTATCAGTGTGTGTTACTCTTCATCACTGACAACTTTTTCTTTATAGAGGGTCAACAGCTTATCCAAGACGCTTTCAATGGCCAGAGAATCTGTAACAACTTCAATGGCATCATCTGCTTGGCGCAGAGGAGAAATCTCTCGCGTACTGTCTTTATGGTCACGTTCACTAATGGCCTGAGCCAAATCAGACAGCTCAGGAACAGGCTGGTTCTGGTTAGCCAAGTCTCTTTGACGACGACGAGCCCGTTCTTCAACGGATGCTGTTAAAAAGATTTTGAGCTCAGCATCGGGGAAGACATGGGTCCCAATATCTCGACCATCTGCCACGACACCACCGGTTAGGCCATATTGCATCTGCTGTTTGACCAGCGCTTCCCGCACAGAACTCTGGGCGGCAATCGTGGATACGTTGGCAGTGACCTCTGAGGTGCGAATAGCTTGGGTGACCAATGTATCGTTTACCCAGACTTCCGGGGGGTGAGGGCCTGCATCGGCAGGCGTTGCAACAAGCTTGATCTCACACTTAGGTAACAGGTCAGCAACAGCAACTTCATCGTCTGGGTTGCATGCCTGGGCAAGAACGTACCAGGTAAAAGCACGGTACATAGCCCCAGTATCTAAATAAAGCAGACCCAATTGCTGAGCCAACTGCCTAGCCACTGTTGATTTACCAGCACCAGCGGGACCATCAATGGCAATGATGGGTCGCCGTGCCCGTAAAACAACGTTATCGATTAATCGTGTAGTCCCTACAAATGCTGCTACTGCCAACATACCAACTGTTTCAACTTTTTCTAAGGGGGCCAACGTATATGGATTTACCAGTTCGATGTACTGGGGAGCGACAGCGGGTGCCGTTTCTAAGTACTGAAAGACGATGCAAGCGAGAGAATGTTGCGATCGCACACCTGCTTTAAACTTCTCTTTGGCTCTCCTTAACCCCCGATAGAGTATAACTGCTTGTTGACGTTCCTGCTCGCTTAAATACTTATTCCTAGAACTAAGGGCTAATCCGTCCGCTTCTCGCACAATTGGGCAACCAATGACGTTTCCTGGCAGATTTAAGTCCTTAACCAATCGGCGAATGATGGCTAATTGCTGCGCATCCTTTTGACCAAAATAAGAGCGCTGTGGTCTCACCAGGCTAATAAGTTTCGTGACGACCGTGGCGACTCCGTTAAAGTGTTCAGGGCGAAACTGTCCACACAGGGGTTTCGCCAATGCGGGAGGGGCCAGAACTGTAACCAGAGCGTCAGCGTCTTGAAAATTAGGCCCGTAAAGGTCTAACGCTGTTGGCGCGAAGATACAGTCAACGCCAGCAGCTTCACATATTCTGGCATCTAAGTCTAAGGTTCGCGGATAGGCTGCGAGGTCCTCATTGGGGCCAAACTGTAGGGGGTTAACAAAAATGCTGACAATGACCAGCTCATTATCGCGTCGTGCCCGATGAATCAGACTGAGATGGCCTTGGTGCAATGCTCCCATGGTAGGCACTAGACCAATGGAGCCAGACTGTTTGCGTAGCCAACATCGCAGTCCTTCTATCGTTTTTAGTAAACGCAAGACAGTCTCCTGGCAACCGCCTTAGACACAAGGTTTAACGATAGCAGACGGCCTAGTTGTCTTACTAAGGCAATCATCTAGGGATAAGCCCGCAGCCTGTCTCTAGATGATTGCAACACTTGGGTGTCGCCATGACCACATATGATGAGACCCAGACTAACGCAGCACTTCAACTTGTACAGGACCGACACCAGCTGCTTGCAGCCCAATGGCACTGGCAGCACCAGCTGAGAGGTCAATGATGCGCCCACGGCTGAAAGGGCCACGGTCATTGATGCGTACCACAACCTGCTGACCATTGTTCAAGTTGGTGACTCGAACTTGAGTGCCAAACGGTAGGGTGCGGTGAGCGGCAGTCATGGCGTATTGGTTAAAGGATTCACCACTGGCACTCATACGACCGTGAAATCCTGGTCCATACCAGGAGGCCATGCCGCTATAGCTAGAACGGATGGCGGCCACTTGCTGTGGTTCGGGTCTACCGATGACTTCAGTAATGGGCTCTATCGCACCATCACCGATCAGACGGCGTAACCGATTGGTAATTTGCAGAACGTTTTCTGCGTCATTTTCGGTGGCATCGGAAAGCTGCACTGTTGCACCCAGGGTGATTAGCAGGCTGTCTCCAGCTTTGACCATGTAAGTGCCGTCATCCCAATGGGCGGTGAAATCTGTGTTGCGATCGCTCAATTGTTCCAGCTGTGATGCCATTTGAGTTGCATCAGCAATAATACTGTTGGTTGCGGCTTCTTCTAGGGGCACCCAACCAGATACAACCTCAGCTGTCTCAGATGAATCGATGTAGGTTAATACGGGAATATCTTTAACGTAAACCGTTGCAGCTTGCCGACTTTCATGGGCATGGGCATTAACGCGAACGGTGGTCGTCGACCGATTAAATTTCTGAAGCGTATCGGTTGAAGACGACTCCAAGGACTGGTCGTTGACTGAAACCTCAAAAGCTCCACTGGGACCTGTATCAAAGGTTTGGGCATGGACCCGTTCAGGAATCGAAACGGCAGTGGCAAGCAATGTGGCAACTGCTACACGACCAATAAACTTTTTGTTCATAAATCAGAGTGCACCAGGCATATGCGTCTACATCGCAGAGCGAGAAGTGGCAAATTCAATGGATTGAATAGGGTAGCTTCAAGATGACAATGCATCGCGGACAAAATAAAAATTGGCAACGCGAGCTAATCTATCACGAAGATTTTGCTGTTTGGAACCGCATTTTTGACCGGGAAAACAGACAATGGCCTTGCGGAACATCTTTACAATTTCTTCATTCGCCAGTTACAGGCTTCGACAGCCAAGGCTTATAGACGGTTTTCTAGCTGTCCTAGCAGACTAATTAGTTTTTGAAAAATTATGTATGACTTTGCAATGATTACAGATTATTAATAGATGCCCAATAACTTTGCAGTTCGTTTTTAGACTTTGTCCCCGTGGTAAATCTAGTTTCCATGACCAATAATGTTCTTGTCAACGGACAGATCATGAAGATTCTATAGGTTTGGGCATTGTCTACTGGAGGCATTGCCCATCTTCCCGTGGAGGCTGAGGCCCTTAGCACGTAGGGTGGGCAATGCCCACCGTCCACAAGTATTCTAAGGGATGCTATTTCTTGTAAGGTCTATGGATTATCGACAGGCAGGGGTGGACGTTGAAGCAGGTCGTGCGTTTGTGGAAACTATTCGCAGCCTGGTGGAAGGAACTCGCCGTCCTGGAGTGTTGGGTGGTTTAGGTGGGTTTGGCGGTTATTTTGAGCTTCCCGAGGGATATTCTCAGCCCGTTCTGGTTTCGGGGACAGATGGTGTAGGTACCAAACTCAAGTTGGCCCACATGTTGAATCGTCACAATACAGTGGGCATTGATCTTGTGGCCATGTGTGTCAATGATGTGCTGACGTCAGGGGCGGAACCCCTCTACTTTTTAGATTATTTGGCTACGGGGCAATTGGCCCCTGAGCAGCTGACCCAGGTGGTAGCAGGGGTGGCCGAGGGATGTCGTCAGTCGGGCTGTGCCCTACTAGGTGGAGAAACGGCTGAGATGCCTGGGTTTTATGGCCAGGGTGAGTATGACATGGCCGGATTCTGTGTCGGTATTGTCGAAAAAAGTGCCATTTTAGACGGTTCTCGGGTGCGCATAGGAGATGTCTTAATTGGACTACCCAGCAGCGGTGTGCACAGTAACGGCTACAGTCTGGTGCGCAAAATTATGGCGGAAGCGCCCCGGCAGGAGTCTTTGGGTGGGCAAGCCGTAGAGCGATCGGTCGGTTATGGCTGGGATGAATGCCCGGAGTTATTAGTGGGGCAGTCCCTGGGCGAGGTGTTGCTGACACCCACTCAACTCTATGTAAAACCAGTGTTAGCTGCCCTGAAGAGTGGCTTAGAAATTCACGCTATGGCCCATATTACGGGGGGTGGTTTTCCTGAGAACTTGCCTCGTTGCCTCGGTGAAAATCAATCTATATATATAGAGGCGAATAGTTGGCCCATACTGCCGGTATTTAAGTGGTTACAAGCAGCTGGCAATGTAACGACTGCTGAAATGTTTAAAACCTTCAATATGGGTATTGGTTTTGTACTGGTTGTACCCGCTGATCAAGCCGAAGCTACGTTGGCTCATTTTCAGTCTGCCTATCAAATTGGCACTGTGATTGATGGAGATAAAGTGGTCACCGGGTTGCCAGAAGGTTAGGATACGTTGGGGAAAGAAAAATTTTTTAGACAAAATTTTCCCCATCTACACTCGGAGGAACTAATTTTGAGCGCTCGGACGGGTAGCTGGCAGCCAGCTGCGATCGCACTTTTGGCCATTATTACCGGCCTGATTTTGACCAGCACTTTGGTCATTATTAACCCTGGTCAGGCCGGTGTCTTAAGCATTCTAGGGAAAGCCCAAAATGCCCCTTTATTAGAAGGAGTTCACTTCAAGCCACCCCTGGTGTCTTTTGTGGATGTTTACGATGTTACGGTTCAGAAATTTGAAGTGCCCGCTGAAAGTTCCACTAAGGATCTTCAGGATTTACGGGCTCGA
Source organism: Leptolyngbya sp. PCC 7375 (assembly GCF_000316115.1). Lineage (GTDB taxonomy): Bacteria > Cyanobacteriota > Cyanobacteriia > Phormidesmidales > Phormidesmidaceae > Leptothoe. The sequence goes on along the minus strand of NZ_JH993797.1, from coordinate 2,343,363 downwards.
TTTGCCATTAACTTTCGGTTAGATCCTAGCAATATTGTGGAAATCCGCAGAAAGCAGGGAACGTTGGCCAATATAGTTACCAAGATCATTGCCCCCCAGACCCAGGAATCCTTTAAGATTGCTGCTGCCCGTCGTACTGTAGAAGAGGCGATTACGCAACGAACTAAGCTAAAGGAAGATTTTGACGATACTCTCAGTAGCCGTTTAGAAAAGTACGGCATCATCATTCTCGATACGAGTGTTGTTGATCTCTCATTTTCAGAAGAATTTGCCCGAGCGGTAGAAGAAAAGCAAATTGCTGAGCAAAGTGCTCGTCGAGCTGTGTATGTAGCCCAGCAGGCTGAACAAGAAGCCCAGGCAGAAGTCAACCGGGCCAAAGGTCGCGCCGAAGCCCAGCGTTTGTTGGCTGAAACCTTAAAGGCCCAAGGGGGTGAACTGGTGCTTCAGAAAGAAGCCATTGAAGCCTGGAAAATGGGTGGTTCTCAGATGCCCAGGGTGTTGGTTATGGGAGACAAGGGCGGTCAGGTACCCTTTATCTTCAACATGGACAACGAATAGGCGAGAACGTAATCACGTTGTTGTCGATAATTACGCCTAATTACCAAACCCGATGTAGAGACATTCCATGGAACGTCTCTACATCGGGTCTCGTTTTATATGAGAGATCTCGTTTCTCTAACGCACGTGGATGTGAATAAACCCGTTATCATTGCGTTCGATGCTGCCGATTAAACCGTTGTGCTCAAAGGGAAATTGATTTGCCTGACCGGTACGTACCTGTTCTAACCCCCCTTCAATCTCTCGGGTAGATTGTCCATTGAGCATACCTGCTAGCGCTGTGCGCATGATTAAACGATCGTAAGAAGGGGCAAAGACGGCCTCGGCTTGCTGAATAGTGTCACCAGCAGCATTGTATGTATAGGCAACGGTTGCTCTATTGGGATCTAGCTCGTATACAGCCGTTGTGGCTGATGGAGACACAGACTGTCGTGTGGGTTCCCCCAGGCGATTAACAACAGCTGTTACCGCTGTGCCAGGAGCAAAGCCAGGTACGGGTACGATACTGCCATTGCCAGGCGTAGCAGTATGGGGATTGCCACTGTCTTTTAATATTAGTCGTGGCGATGTAGCAACAGGTGTTGGAGGTGCGCTTTCAGCAGGTGTTGGATCAGGAAGGACTTCTGTTGGAGTGCTGGATTCTTCTGCTAATGTTTCCTCGGGATCAGGTTGGGAGACTTCGGGAAGTTTAATCTCTGGCATAGAGACTTCAAAATCTTCTGTCTTGTCTCTTAAATTACTGACCGCTTGGCGAACAGCAATATATACGCGATAGCCTAAAAATCCTGAACCTGCTATCAGTCCCAGGAGCATAAGAGAAAAGAATGTTTTAATAACGCCTGGACCCTGTCGTTTCTGTTGTTGCTTCTCCTTAGCAACAGTTTGAAAATCATCCTGACCTGAAACATAGCCTGAAGGGCTGCCAGGGGCCACAACCTGGGTCGCTTGGGTGGTTGGTGGTTGTATCCCCCGTTTGTTGGCTGCTGGTAACAGCGTTAGCCAGGTGGCAATTGACTGGGGGCGCTCAGTCAGTTCCAACGCCATGCCCTGGAGGATTGCCTGTTCTGTGCTGGGGCTGAGAGTTGCGTTGACCTGTCGAGGGGGAGTGAGGGGGTGGTGCGATCGCACCACAGAAGCCACCGGTACTTGACCTGTGATTGCAGAGTAGAGCGTCGCCGCTAGACCATAGACATCTGAAGCCGCTGAACGTCTTGCCTTGGGTAAATACTGTTCTAGGGGAGCGTAGCCTTCAGAAACTAAGTTTGTATGGGTTTGCGTTTGACCACTCGCCAGCTCTCGGGCAATGCCAAAATCAATCAAAATCGCATTGCCCTGGTTAACCATGATGTTTTGAGGTTTCACATCTCGGTGAAGTAACCCTTGAGCGTGAACTGTTTGTAATGCGCTGGCAATTTGTCGAATATACTGTAATGCCAGGTCTTCCTGTAAAGGGCGATTGGGAAAAATAAGCTCTGATAGCGGTTGCCCTGGAATAAAATCCATGACCAGATAGGGGCGCTCCGCCTCGATAAAAAAGTCAGTAACGTTAACGATATGAGGATGCTGGCACTGAGCTAAACGGCGTGCTTCTGCCTGAAACTTTTGCAGTTGCTGATCTTTTTCTGCATCATTGGCCGGCCAACGCAGCGTCTTAATGACAACTACTTGATTGAGGCTTCGGTGCATAGCGCGATAGGTCACCCCAAACCCGCCGCGTCCCAGCTCGTTCTCGATGACGTACTTTCCGTTTTGGAGACGGGTGCCCACCAAATTTATGCCGCTCACCGTGCCACTTTGTATAATTTCACACGATTACCTCTAACATAAAATTTCCTTGAGTGCATGATATTAGCGACAGCCTAAAAACTGTGCCATGGGTTGCTGTCAAGATAATCCTAGACAAGATATGACCCAATGTCTAAATCGTTTTAACCTCTTGGGATCAAGGGGCTTAATATATCTGAATATCCGTGGTAGGTTCAGAATTATATTTTCATATCTTTTAAAGAAATCTTTAAGATTGGGGCCGATTTGTGCTTTAATGTCCGCTGGGACGGATATTTTCAATGTTTTCCGGAGTTCTTGTTCATGAAGTCTGAGCAGAAGCAACGTCTTTTAAATGCAAAGGAAAATATAAAGGCAGCTCAGCTATTAGCCCATAGTCACTTTTACGATATTGCTATTTCTCGCGCCTATTACGCCATGTTGTATGTGGCTGAGGCACTTCTCCTAGAGCAGACTACAGCTGTACCTACTCAAAATGAAGCTGTCAATAGTCTATTCTCAGAACAATTTTCAGAAAAAAGGCCTCTATTTCAACCCTATAGTGCGTATCTAAACGATGGCTTAAACGCAAGACTGCGCGCAGATTATTCTCACGCGGATAAGGCTACCCTGGCTGATGCTAAGCAACACATTAATCGTGCTAACGCGTTTTTAGATTTAGGTAAGCATTATCTCTCTACTGAAATAGCGCCAGCAGAGCCAGCGGAAGTTGGTGCTCGCCGACGCAGTTAGTGATGTTGCCTACTGCTGCATTTGTTGACGGCGTTCAGCTAGCTTAAGTAGGGTTTCGGCATGGACTGCTTTGGTGATGGGATAGAAATATGCCAGCATCATGCCACCCACGAGTAGGATTAAGGGTACAGGTCCCATAAAAAAGCGAATTGCCCACAGTGCAGAATCTGGTTGTGTGGTAAAGCTTTTGTCGAACCCTGATGTTTCTAGCGCTAAACTGACGAGAAAAATACCGACAGCAAGCCCTATTTTTTGTAGCAAAGTCATAAATGCATAGAAGGCTCCTTCACTACGTTGCCCTGTTTTGAGTTCATTAAGTTCGATCACATCTGGCAAAATCGACCAGGGAACAACATAGGCTGTGGCTACACCAAAACTGGCAAGGACACATAGCCCATACATGGTCATGAGTTGCCCTGGCTGTAGGGAAAACAAGGCAAGCTGTACGATAGTCCAAACACCAGCTCCTAAAAAGTAAAGCCCTTTTTTACCAATACGTTTGGCTAATAAGTTGCAGACAAACATCATCAGAATAGCCGTACCCTGTACCAACAGTGCGGCTAAGAAATAATCATCGGCACCCATCCAAAAAGTTACGTAGAAGGGAATAATGGCGGCTGTAATCTGGAGAGCCAGCCATGAAAAAAGATAAATTCCTACGACAAATAGAAAGGGACCATTGCTTAAAACAATTTTTATCTGCTGTAAAAATGAAACGTTGTTGTCAAAATCGTTGTTTTTAAGCGATTGCCCGAGATAAGCTGCCTGTTCTTGAGAGTGCCGAAAGGTACCAAAGACACACCAATAGATCGTTGCAATTGAAATGCCGCCCCCTAGGATGCCAAGGATGCGATATTGCTGTTGGGGATCTGTGGTAATTTGACCAACTACTAGGCCTAACGCCAAAATTAGCACCGCCCCCGCTAAGGAAAATGACAATCGAAAGGATGTAAGCTCCGTCCGCTCGTCATAATCCTGAGTCATTTCGGCAGTCAGAGTAGAGTAAGGCAAGTTTGTCGTCGTAAAAAATATCTGAAACACCACAGAGACAAAAACGTAGTACCAAAACAGTACGGTTTGATTGGGACTACTTGGAACAATCCAATTTAGGAAAAACGTAGCTCCAAATGGAATACCCGTTAGCACTATCCACGGATAGCGTCGTCCCCAACGGGTGCGGGTGCGATCGCTCAAGATCCCGACAACTGGATCATTGACAGCATCCCAAATTTTGCCAATCAGCAACACGGTGCCTGCTTTGAGCGGGTCTAATCCAGCAACATTGGTTAAGAAAATCAGAAACGAAAACGCTAATAAATTAGAGGTTAGACCGGCTCCCATATCCCCGGCACCGTAGGCCAGTTTTGTAGACCAAGTCAGTTTTGGAGGATGCGACGGCTTGCCTGAAGTTTCCATAGTGTGGAGAGATTGCTAGAAATTATTAAATCATCTGTAGAATGAGGCTCAAACCTGACTGTATCGTCACACCAAGCGTCACACTAGAATCTTTGTACGCTGCCATTGCCTGGGGCGACGTTTTTAAGGAAATACGCTGCTTTCAGGCCATGTAACAACGCTATATTATTGCCCTATTTGTGTCCCCCTTTCCTCCGAGTTATCCATGTCCATAACTTCAGATCTTGCCGCTACTAGGCTTTCTACCGATACTGATCTTTATGTGTCTTGGTCAGACTACTACCAAGCCGTTGAAAATTTAGCAGTCGCTATTCATCAGTCAGGATGGCAATTTAATCAGATTGTCTGTCTGGCTAAGGGCGGTCTGCGGATTGGAGACGTTCTTTGTCGTATTTATGGTCAACCGTTGGCTATTCTCTCCACATCGTCCTATGGCGGTGAAGGCAACCGGACCCGTGGGTCAATCACATTTTCTAGGGATTTGAGTATGACCACCACCAATCTTGGCACCCATGTTCTTTTAGTGGATGATCTGGTGGATTCAGGCCAAAGCTTGCAGCGTAGCATTCGCTGGTTGCAGCATCGATATGGGTTCTACATTGATGATATTAAGACTGCTGTACTTTGGTACAAAGCCTGTTCAGTGATTAAGCCTGACTATTATGTTGATTATTTAGAAACCAATCCATGGATTCACCAACCCTTTGAAAAGTACGAAGATATGACTATCGATGCCCTTGTGGAATCTAAAGAGCGATAAATTTAGGCAATTTGGCTGAAAAATACTGTGGTTTAAACCGTATAGTCTTAGCTTTTATGCTGTTTTAGCGGAAGTTGTCTGTTTTTGTTGTTATTGGAGTGAAATAAACTAAAAATGCTTCAAAGAAATCAGCTTCTAGCCCCTTCTATTATTGTTTTAGTGGCGCTTGGCGTGATTGGAACAGCGTTTGGATTAATTTGGGGGAGTCTAAATCAGCACTCAAACCATTCTCAAACGACGACACAATCTGCGGATGGGGCAATAGCAGTGGCACCAACGCCAACACAGCACTCTCTGGCACAGCATACCGCCACGGTCCTCAGTGTTGCCATGCAGCCAGAGGCAGCCCTTGTCGCTAGCGGGAGTTATGACCAAACGGTTAAGCTTTGGGATCTAGATACAGGTAAAGTACAGCGCACTCTCAACCATGCAGGGCGGGTGAATAGTGTCGCGTTTACCCCTGACGGAAAATATTTGATATCAGGCGGAGGTGACGGCAACATCGTTGTATGGAATGTTGCAACAGGATTAGAAGAACATATATTTACGGGTCGCTCTGGTCGAATAGTGAGTCTAGCAGTGAACGCTGATGGCACTCTGATCGCTAGCGGAGGCAGTAACGGCACCATTCGAGTTTGGGATCTTGACCTGAGACGTGAATTTACAACCTTGGTGGATTCTGGAGCACAGGTGAACAGTTTGGCATTCTCTTCTGCCAGTTTTCAGGAATTAGTGAGCGGCGATCAAGATGGGGTGGTGACTCTGTGGGATGTTGTGACCTCAGAACCAGTGCGAACTTACAAATCGGGAACAGATAGGATAACAGGTGTTGCCGTTAGTCCCGATGGTCAATATATTGCTAGCAGTAGCTATGATACCCATGTACAAATTTGGAATTTAGCAACCGGCGTGGCTGAACAAACCTTAAGCGGACATGATTTTGTTGTCGCTAATGTCGCATTTAGTGACGATGGAGAGATGCTGGCTAGCAGTAGCTTTGATGAAACTGTTAAGGTATGGGACTGGAAACAGGCGGCAGAACGCTGCACTTTGCGAGGCCATTCTGGATTTGTGTATAGTCTTGCCTTTAACCAAGAGGGCACTATATTGGCAAGTGGTGGGTATGATGGCTTGGTAAAAACTTGGCTACTGACAGATAAGAAGACTGGCTGTTTGCCAAGTTAAAAAGCTTATGGCGTTTGAGTCTTGTTTACGTCTATCACTTGGCAACCCCTTTGGCATCTTCAATCCAATCGTCAAAGGTGCCTTGGTTGTCGCGGATCCAGTCTTCTGCATGACGACGAATGTCTGCGGGAGTGTTTTCTCCATCACGCATACGCTGATTTTGCAGGCTGACGTCTGTGATGGGAATATTAACGAGTTCAAACCATCGAGCGATGTCTGGATGTGCTCGTAAAAACTGTCGATTGGCTAAAATTTCAATCTGATTAACTTCAAAGCCAAGATTTTTACCATCAATCACAGAGGCGTTTGCTTGAATACCGACAACGGGAACGTCTAACCAGACAACATCCTCATCGGGTACCAGCACACCACTTACCCATAGCGGAGTCCAGGTGTAGTAAAGCACTGGCTTACCTTCATTGTAGCGCTTGATAGTTTTCTCCATCAAGGCAAAGTAATTCTCATTATCGTGCTCTACAGTATCTCGCAGATTGTAATCATTGAGATGAGATTCGATCACGTCTCGGCATCCCCATCCTGGTGGGCAACCGATTAAGTTGGCTTTACCATTCCCATCGGTATCAAACAGCTTAGCAAGTTCTGGATCTCTCAGATCTTCCAAGCTATCAATACCTTTTTGGGTCGATGTTTCTTTATCAATTAGATAGCCCTGTAAAGCATTATCGATTAATGGGTTGACTCGTTTTAGTTTTTCATGGCCTCCATTTTCTTCAAAGAAATTCCGATGGAGGGGATTCCAATGAACGGCTGTGTAATCTAAGTAGTCACGGGAAATAGCCTGGTGAATAACGTCATATTCCAACTCAGAACCAGCGATTGGTTTATAGCCTAATGATTCTAAGCCTATATTAATTACCTCTGTTTGAAACAGCTCTTCTAAAGTTCCATAGGCTGAACGAATTACGTTATCTGAACTGACTAATGAAGCATTCTGGCTTGTGTCGTTGCTGCAACTAGTAAACAGTGTTAGAGCGCTGAGAGCTGTAACCAGTAGGCAAAATCGTTTCCCTGGTTTCACGGCACAACTTGATAAATTAGGCAATAAATGTCTCATGATTAGTCGATATATTCGTCAAGTAATAAAGTTATTGTTATGGGGGTTAATTATATGCTGCATCAGTGATAACCCTTGAAAAAACTCCGGTTTCTTAACTTGTTTTTAACCTTTTTATTCGTTTTTAATGATAATTCAGTAGCGTCATTTTGTAAGAGATAAACATCTAAATGGTTACTGTTTATACTTGTTTGATACAGTAACTATGACGATCTCTTTGATGCAAAAGGTTGGGTTAACTTCGATGTTGGAAAATTGTTTTTAAACGTACTTACCAAAACTACTAAATTCAGGAAATAAGACTCACAATCAGGATGAAGATTTTATTTGTCTGCGATGGAAACATTTGTCGCAGTCCGACGGCGGCTACCTTCTTTTGTTCTATTTTAGAAAATGGCAGTATTGAGGTTCGTTCAGCTGGTATTTATGCATCGGGGGGGCGACCGATGATTAATAAGATGCAGCAAACGCTTGCAGAGTATGGATTTTCTGTTGAACATCATTCCCAGAAGATTTCGTCTGAAAATTTGACCTGGGCTGATTTGATTTTTACCATGACCCGGCCCCAGAAGTTTGTTCTCATCAGTATGGTGCCAGCTATTGCTGATAAGGTATACACAATACAGGAATACATTGGTCATCCAGCCCAAGATATTCCGGTGCCCCATGGTGAGACATTGCAGGCATATCGACAATGTGCTGAATTTATTCAGCAGAGTTGCGTATTGCTCTATAGAGAATTGTGTCAAGCTAGATGCGATCGCAACAAATAGTGCACAATTTTAGACAAGTTGTTGACTACTCAACCCTGCTTAACCGCTTTGACCAGGCAAGGGCAGCGTCCTAAATAAAATCGTAAAAAGGATATTGTTGATTGGGATTGCCTTCAACTCTCACCTGGCTGTTTGCACGCCGTTGCCCATCCAGTTGATGAAATAGTTGTTTTCTCCATAAAGTCTTGAGGCTATGGAGGTTTGTAAGAGCAGATAACGATCATGGTTTTGTCAATCATTAATGCCGTTGGGTTAATTGTTTTGATACTGTCGCTTTTGCCGCTTCATGGCTATGCGAATCCATCGCTGCAGCAGGTTTCTCCAAGCATCGAAGTCGACATCACTAGGATTTGTCGCCTGCCAGGCCTGACGAGCGGTAATGTGATTGTTCCATTGATTGAGGGCAGGATAGTCTGTTAGCTCTATGCCCAGTCTGCAGAATAATGGCACCGTTGCACCCACTACAATGTCAGCTAAGTTTAAATGAGTGTCGCCAAAATAACCCCCTTTGCCCACGTGACTATTCAGAAATGTTAGAGCAGCATTGAGTTGTTGTTTGGCATCTGCTGTCAATGGAATATGGTCTTGGTTAATTACTTTAGAGAGGTTTGAGACCAATTCATTGACGGTTACCATTTGAATCATTCTCATGGTTGTCCGTTCTCTATGACATGCCGGTACCAATGGGGGATGGGGATACTGATCTTCTAGATAGTCTAGAATTGCGATGGATTCAATCACGCGAAAGCCATTTTCAACAATCACAGGGATATGGTGAAAGGGGTTGAGGGTGAGGAAATCAGTCTGAAACTGTTCACGTTTACTCAGATCCACGATGACGGGTTGAAAGGGAATCTCTTTTTCCAATAACGCTAGCCAAACACGTCGGGAGATAGGCGATAGGGGGTGATAGTAAAACGTCAGCATCGAGTCCTCCTTAATCCTTAATAAAAATAAAATTTAGAAAAAAGACCGATCGGTCTTTTTTGAGGAAAAAGCAATGGCGAAAAAAATAACCTGAGGCTAGGTTGAGTGGTTCCCTACTCCAAAAGACCTAGGGGGGGAAGTCATCTGTTTGCTGAAGGGTTGCAATGTATTGAAATAAATGCTGTTTAGCCCAGGATAGGTGGACTTGATCACCATATAGATGACTCATCATTAAAGCACCTTCCAAGGTGGAAATCACAATGGTAGTTGTGGCATCTGCATTGAGTGAAGGTTTAATTTCACCATGTTTGATGCCGAGACTGATAATTTTGCGAATCATTTGCCGCCAGTTATCCATGGCTTGGCAGGTGCGATCGCGCAAAGTCGGATGGGTATCATCGCTCTCGATTGCCGTATTCATTAACGGACATCCTCCTTTGAAAGCGGGTTTATTCACCATGCTGCAAAAGGTTTCAATAATGACCTTAAGGCGTGCAATAGAGTGGCGCTTCCCTTGCAGAGCAATTTTGTATTGCTGCGCTACCAAGCCAACGGTAAAGTCAAAAGCCGCCAAGGCTAATTCATCTTTGCTACTGAAATGGTTGTATATGCCTCCTTTTTTTAATCCCGTCGTCTGCATGATGTCAGCCATTGATGTTCCCGCATAGCCCTGCTGGTTAAAAACAACAGCCGCTTGTTGGATAATATGGGCCTTTGTAGTCTGGGCTTTAGACACAGTCGCAACAGGTAAACAAGTTTAGAGCCTTAGCAAATCCTAAAAAGACCGATCGGTCTTTCTTGAAAGTATCAGAATAGCTATCGTCAAGTAAAGTTCACCTGAATAGGCGTCCAATCCAATCGTCAAATTTTTCGTAATGGACGCTTCAACCCAAAAACTGACGAATTTCATCCGCGAGTTGGGCACTCCCTTGATCAGCGGTCACCAGTTCTATTTGCTCGGGGCTAACGGCTCCTAAGCCTAAATCAGCTGCTCGCTTAATCTGAGCCTGATCCCAAATTGACCCGCTGGATACTTCGCGAGTTGTGCCTAGCTTGCGTAGCATGGCAATGCCAACCGCATCAATAGCAATGCGATCGGTGCTGGCTAGCATGATCCCTGCCTGTACCCGCCGTCCCTGTTCAGGACCGCCGCCGACAAAGGCATCTACACCATCAATCATGATGAGTGAGGGGCGATGGGTTTTATTGACTTCGGCGATCATTAACCGTTGGCTGCCAGAGCGATGTAATTCACGCATATAGTCATGGTCATCACCCGGCACATAGCGAGCCACCATACCGATGGTATTTTTCAGTGACAATGTAAAGTGGCCACCAAAACGATGGGTTTTAAGACAGCAGACATTGACAATGGCATCGGCATTAAGAACAGGTCGGGCCATCGCAAATCCCTGGGTCCAGTTTGTGCCAGCCGCTGCAAAATATTGCCAGTCGTCTCGGCTCAGCTCATCAAACACCAGGGTGTTGAACCCATAGCGCTGGCTGAGATTGAAAACCTGCATTTGGGCCATAGCGCTGCGAGTTTCTGCCATGCCAGACCGGTCACCAACGGTAATAGCGCTTGCTCCAGCTGCCTGAATTTCTTGCACCAAAGTTTCCAATACAACTGGATCTGTGGCAGCTGGAGCTGGATCGCCTGTGTTGTAATTAGGTTTAATAAATACGCGTTTTTGGTTAAAGCTAGGGGGCTGCAACAATTCTATGGCCTGCCTTACACCAGCTGCTCGATCCGTCGTTTTAACAAGAGCCACTCGGTGGGGATTAAGGCCAGCTGCTGCCAGGGGGGTAGCTAAGCTTGAAGATAGCTCTGGGGGGAAGCGAGATTGTTCTGACGTGGAGGCTGATTCTGCGCTACATGAATTGAGAACAGGAGGTAATGTGGCTGCACCTGCCAGCAGCCCTAAATATTTTAGTAGGCCGCGACGAGTTTGTTGTTTGTTGGATTGGGGGGACATGGCAAGCAGAGGCTTTTTGTAACTAGAGATAGATCGCCTCCATTCTGATTAGCGCATATGAGAATTCCCTGAACCCTAATTTCTTTCGCACATAAAAATTGCATAACGACATTTATGCTTTGGCCCATAGAACGACATTGATTTCATTCTGTTCGATATACCCTATATAGCGTTAGAGACCTGATGGATTGACAAAAATCTGAACAATGCATAGCCTTATCTCAGGTGGTCAGACTTTAGGACGTTGCTGAACCTCTTAAGTTTAAGAAATGTAAATATATTAAGTTGATCTTAAGGCCATAGCTAGATAATCAGTAACAAGTTCTGAAGTTTGTACTGAGTTCAGCTTGTCGTTCCAACTTACTTACTTGACTTGCGCAGTGATATGTGAGCCGCGTTGATGGTTGTTGTGTTGATAGGTAGGAGCTATGGGATTACTCGCTTAGCTGTGGGGACTAATGGTTTGCCGGTGATGGATCTTGTTGGCAAATTGTTTTATAAGTGTGTCAACGTTATTCCGAGAGTCTCATTTGAAGACAATGTTTGCTGAATCTTCTATAGGGTCATCTGTTTCACAAGAAATTGACTTATCTAAAGTTAATCAATTAGACTCGCCGTCTTCATTCTCTAAAGCTTGGGCTGTTCGCTACATGCGCATGGTCAAGGAAGGCGCATCACGACCCGTCTTTTCTGATGAACGTGAATTGCGGGCTGCAGTTGCAAAGATGCTGCATCAAGATTTGCGCTCCATTAGTGCGAGGGCATGGAACAAAACCGAGCAACTTCTCTCACAACAGGTAGTGCAACATCAGTTAGACCCCGATATTATTGACCCATGGGCAATTGCTGGTGATGTGTTTCAGATCTTTGACAGAGCGTTTGAAAGCTACGCCTCATTTGTTTACCCTGAGCGATTTGCCGTCAATATTGCCCCAGATTTAGGCATTATCCGATCAAAATTTACGGCTGTAGATCCTAGGGTCATTGGCTTTGTCAGTATGCAGTTCCATTACACTGGGCAGCTATTGCTAGAATCAGTTGAACCATCGCAGCGGGGAATATTACAGCTTTATTTCAAAGCAATTGATGATCACCTCTATATGCCGCTGCAAAGAGCCTATGATGCTGCATCGTATTACGGTTATAATTCGTCGGAATTAAAGGTTGTGCGAACGCTTCTACCTCAGAGTAGTACCATTGCCCAGCATGTGGTAACTCAAGTTCTAGAGGCTTTTCCAAAGCACCAGTGCTATAGTGGCTCTTTGGGTTCAACAACTGTTAGGGCCTCTAGTATCCGAGATACAGAAATGTTTCAAATTTATCTTTGGGTATGTTTACTAGAGAAAAATACCAGTGTTGTTCAGCATGAACTGTTTCCGTTGTGTGTGATGCTATATCCCACATTCAATGTGAGATGGGATCTGGTGCGCTATATGCTGAAGCTATTACAACGAGAATATGGTCAGCTGCTCACCTCTGATGAGTTTGCCCTATGTTTACCTCACTTTGATTTACTCCAAACTATATTTTCTGCAGAGGTTGTGGAAGCTGCCTATAGTTTTTAGGTTTTAGGTATTTTTTACATCAAATCTCCGTTGATGCAGAGATGGCGGATAGGTGTGATATCGGCATGATTAATGATGTTCTGTAAAAGGTTCTATATAGCTTTGCTGATGCTGTTACGTTGATTCATGATTTGGTTGGCCTTGATGTGACGGAGTTTCAGAGGAATTTTTAGGTGGGTTCTGGAAAGTTTAGGATGGTAATTGTATAAAAAAGAGCCTTCTATTTCAGAACAAGGAAGCTCCCATGACACAAAAAATTACATTGTCTGGAAAAGTTCGCGATTTCAAAGACAGCCATAATGATTTTCAACATGTGATTGCTGCCGAGAAAAATATTGTTGAATCTAAACTTGGCGTTGATAAAAAACCTATTTATAAGGGAGGGAAAGGTAAAACTACCACAGGTAAAGAGAACTTTGACCAGTGGTTCCGTGACGTTGTAGATGTTAACAAGGGTAAGCAGTTAGATATTCTTTTGGAAGATGCCGACAATGACGGTGTCTTTACCTATGAGAATTCGGAATTTTTCCCCATTGACAATGAGCTATTTGGCAATGAGGGACGTGCCCATAACTATCACTTTACCTACGAAATTCACGCTAAGTTCACCTATAAGGGCACTGAGAAATTTACATTTGTCGGCGACGATGATCTGTGGATCTTTATTGACGGCAAGCTAGTGATTGATTTAGGTGGTGTGCATCCACCCATGACCGACACCATTGATCTTGGTATTGGTGCTGGCGAAACTCAGTTTAAACAAACTTTAGCAACCGGTGAAACTCTTGTTCTAGAAAAGGGCAAAGATTATACCTTTGACCTTTTCTTTGCTGAGCGGCACACCACAAAATCTCATTTCCGCATTGATACCTCTCTCCTTTTGGAGCCCGCTCCAGAGGTCTGCATTAAATCGCCCGATCCTAAAGCAACTGAACCTTACAAGGGTGAAGTTTGTATTGATACAGGCAAGTTCCTAATTTGCACGGAAGAGCCCGTCATGCAGGATACTGTAGTTTCCTACAGTGTTAGTGGCACAGCTACAGAGGGCAAGGACTATAAGGCAATTAGTCGCAGTGTCACGATACCAAAGGGTAAGAGTGAGGTCTGCATTGAAGTGAAGCCTCTAGCTGATGCCGTTGCTTGTGAAAAGGATGAAACGGTTGTGGTGACCCTAGAACCTGGTAAAGGCTATACAGTGGGTGACTGCAAGGTGGCCAAGGTTGTGATCGCAGAAGCCCCTCGGAAGATCAGCTATCTATTTATCTACCTGGTTTTGGCCTTCCTGACCATCTGCGGCCTCTGGTACTTCCTGCATTAGTCCATTAATGTGACACGGTAACGTTCAAATAGGTGTCTGTGATCCTTTCAACTGAGTGCGACTGATGTTTCCAATCATTGAAAACATCAGTCGCACTGTTTTCAGGTAGATGTTTAACAGCCATATCCAATGACTGTTGGTTATATGGGGCTTTGCAAATACTTGATACCTGGCTTTAATTCTTCAAAGAGATGATAGGGGCTTGGGGTCATGCCCAATGCTGCATAGGTCTCCTTTGCTCGCATATTGTCTTGTTCAACATAGAGACGAAATCCGCAAACATCTGGCTCCTGATGTGCAAGCTCTTTGATGAATTGGTACATGCGGCGATAAATGCCACGACGACGATAGTTGGGACTGACAAAGACACTTTGAATCCACCAGAAAAGACTGTTTCGCCAGTCACTCCACTCTGTAGTAATCATCAAACAAGCCACTACTTGAGTGTCAACCTTAGCAACGATGTAAAAGCCCCGGGATGGGTTGTTCAATAAAGAATTTACCCCTGCCAAGATCACTTCAGGAATCAGGTCTTTATTTTCAGTTTCCTGTGCCATGGCTCGGTTGAAGTTGGCAATGATTTGGGCATCACTTAGCTGAGCCCGACGTATTTTTATGGAATCCAAATGGTTCACCTTTTGGGAGTGTAAAATTTGGTGTCTAGTCTAGCGTGAGTGGGTGGGGAATAGGGAGTAGGGTGTATTTAGCACGATTGACAATTGCTATATTTATTTAATGTCTCAATAATACTATCAAGACAACAAGAGATTATTGCAGAGAGAATCAAAATAGAAGACCAAGGAACTACGGATTTGGTTCTGGTTACCGGCGCGAGCTGTGTAAACAAGGTTAGAGCCATGCAAGGAACCTCTACCCCTGTTAACCTAAATCTGATGATGACTTGGTCCCCATGCTGTCTGATATTCTACAGAAAACTTTTCTAGGTAATACCCTAGACATCTCCAAAATATAAATTCGGATAAAAAAAGGCGGTAAAACTCTAAAAGTAGAGCATTACCGACCAAATGAAAAATCCCTACGATTATATCAATCAAAATCCTGAACGTTGTCAGCGTATGTTTGGGATTGGCTATCAGGAATTCAGTGACTTGATTGGAGTATTGGTCGCCCACCAAGCGAGCCAAACGTCCCAGGTATCTCAAACCAAAGTCCGTATCAATGCCCCCGGTGGAGGGTGTCCTCCCAAACTGAGCAATGCGGAGGAAATAAGTCTGTGTCTGTTATATCTCAGGCAGCACCCGACCTTTGAGATGCTGGGGTTACACTATGGTGTGAGTGAAAGCACGGCCCATGACATCTATCACGATTGGGTCGAGAGATTACGTCAACATTTGCCATCGAGTTGGCTCGAAGAAGTGGCTGACAAGCCCGAGGAATTAGCCTTACTTCAGGCAATTCTTGCAGAGCAAGAGCTATTAGTCGATAGTACCGAGCAACCCCGTGAACGTCCTGGGGATAATGAGGTTCAGAAAGGTCATTATTCGGGAAAAAAGAAGCAACATACGTTCAAAAACCAAGTGATTAGCCTGAACACCGGTCATGACATTGTGGATGTGTTGGTGGGGCAACCGGGACCACGCAGTGATCAAAGATTACTGCGTGAACAGCAGGCCAACTTGAGCGACGAGCAACGTTATGGAGGTGATAAGGGCTATCAGGGGGTTGAGCGCACTCGCACCCCGACTAAAAAGCCTCGTAAGAAAGACCTGAGTGCCGAGCAGAAACAGGCCAATAAGGAATTTTCTCAGGGACGAATTTATATCGAACACCTGATTCGGGTGATCAAAATTTGGCGGATTGCTCAAGAACGGTTTCGCCTTGATGCCAGATATTATGACACGGCTATTTTGGTCGTCTGTGGCCTGGTTAGACTACGCTTAGGGCGCTATAAATTAGGGTATTTAAACCAAGTTTGAAAAAATTGATAAGGAGGACATTCAGTGGCTATAAAATCCCCTCTAAACTAACAACAATACAGCTCAAAGCTTGAGATTTCGTTATTTATACCATTTTGGCAGTTATCATCTTGATAGCTGTACCCATTATTTATCAAAGCTTTTCAGCTCTGGAGATGTCTCCTGGAGGCCTATGGTATTTCGCTCCTTAATATTGGTGTAGGTATTGCGATCGCACATTTCCTTAAGCGTCTTATCCTCCGTCGTCTCAAACGCTGGGCTAAACGCACTGCAAATACCTTAGATGATCAGCTGGTGCGCTTGATAGAGCGTCCGACGCTGTGGCTGCTTTACCTGGGGTTTTGCTACATCAGCTTGCAAAATCTGACGCTATATCCCACGGTTGCTGAGCTGCTGACTATCGTTGGAGTTATCTTTGCCACGTTACTGTTGCTGCAGCTAGTGGGGTCAGTGGCTGAATATAGCCTGCGTATTTATGGATTTATCCATCGCGACCAGCCCAATATGCGCCAGAGCCTTAATGCTCTAATCCCAGCTGTGCGTGTATTTCTGTGGGCGATTGGAATTGTTTTTGTTTTAGACAACCTGGGGTTTGATATTTCTGCCGTTGTAACCGGTTTAGGTATTGGTGGCGTGGCCATCGCCTTAGCCTCCCAAGGTATTTTGCAGGACCTGTTTAGCTATTTTTCTATTTTGTTAGATCGCCCATTTGAGATTGGTGATTTTATTGTTGTTGGCGACATGTCTGGCACTGTACAACAGGTCGGTATTAAAACTACTCGCTTGCAAAGTCTGGATGGAGAACAGTTGATTTTAGCGAATACTGATCTAACGGCTTCGCGCATTCAGAATTTTCAGCGCATGACCCAACGGCGTATTGCGTTTAACTTAGGGGTTACCTACGAGACCACTAAGACCCAACTGGAGCTGATTCCCGATATTTTGCGTCACATCATTGAAGGAATCCCTCAGGTCACGTTTGACCGGGCTCATTTTGCTAGTTTTGGTGATAGCAGTCTTAACTATGAAGTTGTTTATCTCGTAGAAACTAACGACTACATGGTTTATAGAGATGTACAACAACAGATGAATTTAACCATTAAAGAACAATTTGACAAAGCTGGAATTGAATTTGCCTATCCAACTCAGGTGTTGTACTTAAATCGACCTAATCTAGTGAATAAAGTTGATGTCGCAGAGGGTGATGGGCAAAAAGGAGTGCAACTCAACCCTAAGCCCTAAGACCTCAAAACTCCCTAAACTGCGAGGCTAAAGCTATCTCGACGGTGGAAATCCGGTTCTTGGCCTGTATGGTCTAGGGCCCAGTGGGAAACACTGTCAGTTTTGATCACGGTGCTGATCCCCAGCTCTAGGGGTTGATCGATGGCGAGCCAGTCGTCTGTAGGTAACTCTAGGGTTAAATAGTAGCCTTTGGTCAGAGGCTGCCAGGTGCTAGCAATTTTGCTACAGGCGGGTTCGGCCACCATAGCTTGACGATAATCATCAAAGCGATATACATTCCAATCGCCATTGGGGGAAGCATTAACTTCCCAATAGCGGGATGAGTCCGGTATGCCAATAAAGACCTCGAAGCAGGTATTTTCCCAAAGATGATCGCGGCGGCTAGGAGTTTCGCTGTCGGTAGGGGGGAGCTTGAGATCTTCGACAGCACCGGTAAGGGTGTATTCGACCGTGAGAGAGGATTGAGCCCGGACCACCCGACCAGAAATCACTAAATTCGAGACTGGTTCGAAGGGTTTTAGCGAAAATGGTATAGCCATTGATGTCTCCTAAGGGAACAAACACAAGATAAATAAGGTCTACCAAGGGAGCAGCCACAACGATGTTGCTAAGCTCCTTTGCCCAAGAGCCTAGCGGCCTGGGGACAGCTACTGAGTTACCTGTAGAACTCAGTACGTACTAAATAGTTCTAAGCTACATACCCAACTTCAGAACAGTAATGGGCTTTTAATTGATTAATTACGGTTTGAATTAAGGGTTTCTGATGGCAAATGCTTTCAGCCAACTGAAATTGGACTAACGCTCGTTCAAGGTTATGGTTCGGTCGCTGAGTCTTAAAATAAATGTCCCCTGCCAGGTGATCGCTAAAAAAGCGCAATCCTAGCTCAAACGTAATCAGCCAAATAGCGTCATAGATGTAGTCATATTCCACCGCATTCAAGAAATCATTAGCGCTGGAAAGATACCCCTTTAGTACAGCTGCACCCAGCTCCACATCAAAGATGACAGCTTGCCAATTTTGGGTTTCTTCCCCTAATGGGTTGCAACTAGAGCGTAGGCAATCGCCGATGTCATAGTGGACCAGACCGGGTTTGACAGTGTCTAGATCAATCAGGCTGGTGGCCTGTCCGGTGGTCGTGTCAATCAGGATATTGTTAATCTTTGGATCGCCATGAATAGAGCGTAGGGGCAAACTACCTGTGGCTTTGGCATCTTCCAAGACCGATAGTCGCTGGCGATGGCTATCAATCAGTTGGCAGCAGTGATGTTCTTCAAAAGATAGGGAAGCAGCCTGGGGCAGAATCGCATCGTACTGTTTCAGATAGTGAGGGGTGATGTGAAACCCAGGTAGGGTATCTGCCAGATGTGCACAGGGCAGATCGCTGAGCAAACTGTGGAAACAGCCCAGACCATAGCCAATCTCAGTGGCATGTTCCTGGTGTTGAATGGTGTTGAATGTGGTGGTGCCTTGTACAAAGCTAAGACCGCGCCAAATATTACCCTGGGTATCTATCCAGTGGTGCTGATTGTCATCTGTTTTAAGAACAGTGGGGACTTCCCAACGACGATTGAGAGGAGCTTTGTCTAAGCGCTGATGAGCATGGCTGACAAACTGGCACAGGTTATCCATAACCTGATGGGGCTGGGGAAATACCTCAGTATTGATGCGCTGGAGGACAAATGGCTGTTCTGCATCAACTAGATATGTATCGTTGATATTACCGCTACCGAGGGGGCGAATATCTCCCACAGTGCCATAGCCAATAAATTGTTGGGCAATGTGAGCAAGGGTGTTGTTTTGGCTTGTTGATGATTTGGGCAGCTCAGCCTCAGAGAGCATGGGATTGTCTAATAAAACTTTGGCTAATCATACGTTCATCCCTAGAACTAGGGAAACCGGATAGGCCATAAAAAGGTTCTATCAACGGTTTTAGAAGTTTCAATATGTTTAAGCTCCAGGACATGATTGATGTCGAGCCATGGGTGATTAAAAGAATATTCCTAGGACTTTACTGCAATGTCAATGCCATACCATTATTTAATAGCCAGTAGAGCACCTAGTGCGATCGCAACTACAGCCCCAATCAGCGTATTAATAAAGTTCACCACATCGTGGGTCAATCCTGGCAGCTTGTCCTCGATTGTTGCCCCGATCAAACTTTCAATGGTGGTGGCAACAAAGGCTGCAATGGCACAGATAACAACGCCGATCACTGAAATCAAGCCCACACCCCAGGCTGCGACTGCCAAAATCAGAGAGCCTACTACTCCAGCCAGTGTGCCTTCCAGGCTGACAGCGCCTTCTGTACCCCTCGGTACGGGCTGTAGTGTCGTAATTAAAAATGTCCGTTGACCGTAGGCCTTGCCAATTTCTGTCGCGGACGTATCCGATAGCTTCGTGCTCAGGCTGGCCACAAACCCCAGAATCAGCAGCTGGGTCACTTGGCCAGTGGTTAATCCTGCTAGGGTGGCAGATGTCAGGCCTGTAAACCATACCAATAGGGCACAGAGGGCCGCCGTCAACGCTGACCCCCAGACATTGCCGGGGCCTCGCACGCCGCCCCGATCTTCTGCGATGCCTGCAGCTGCTTTTTGGGCAAAGCCTACTTTAGTGACGGTAGAACCGGCTGCAAAATAAACCAACGTGACAAAATAAGCCTGCCAGCCCAGGCACCCCCAGAGGATAACGCCCAAAACCCAAGCATGAATATAGCCCATGGGAGTTAAGAGCTTTTTGGGACTAGCAAAGGCGAGGCCGATGAGAACTAGGTTGAAAAGGGCTGCAACCAACCAAGGGTTTTGCCATGTCATGGGTCGGTTTCCTTATGCCTGTATATAATACCTACGATGATATCGTTGTCGGTTCTGCCAATGGCATTTTGACTAACTTGTAGACCAAAAACAACATGAGGACAGTCATATAAGCTGTTAACGCTGTCCATAGCAAATAGCTGTTATGCAAGTAGACGGCCAACGATGCTAAGGGAATGAAACCGACGCCGAAACCTAGCAGGGCACCATCCCTTAACACTGCCCCTTCTTTTAAGCCAATAAAGTAGCCTTCTAACATAAAGGCAACGGACGTGATGCTGAGTAGGGGCACCAGCCAAGCGGCATAGCTGCCCATGGCCTGACTCACTTCTGTATGGCTGGTGAGCAGACTGAATATCGTGTTGGGAAAGATGACTGCCGATAGGGCAAAGCCAAGGGAGATAACCAGGCTAGTCACAATGGCGGTTTTAAGGACGGGTACACAGTTATCCGTATGTCCTTGCCCCTTAAAGTTGCCAATCAGGGTTTGGGCCGTCATACCCACTCCCTGAACCGTAAACTGGCTGAGTAGCGCAATTTGCAGCAATAAACCGTTTTCTGCTAAAGACACGGTACCAAAGGTGGCGCTCAGGTTAGTAAAGATGGAATAGGCAGAAATTAAGGCTAAAAAACGGACTAGGATATTGCCTTTGAGAATCAGGGTGGAACTGAGTGCTTGACGATCGAGCACTTGCCCCATAGCTTTACCCAAGTAAGCCCAGTCTATGGTCAGCGTAACGGCGATAAACCCGACTAACAAGCCCAGGTACTGACTCAGGGCAGTGGCTAAACCAGCTCCGGTACTTTCCCAACCCCAGCGGTTGATCATGATATAGTCCAGCAGCACATTAGAGCCGTTGGCCATGAGGGACGTGAGAAAAACCACGCCATTTTTCTCACGTCCTAAAAACCAGCCAATGAGAACAAAGTTCAGAAGCACCGCTGGGGCTCCCCATATGCGGGCATTAAAGTAGGTGATGCCCGCCTGCTCAGTTTCAGGAACTCCGGACAGGATGGTGAAGCCTAGTTCATGGATGGGGTATTGGAACAGTAAGATGACGGCTGCGATCGCAAGTGCCACCAACCCACATCGCAAGGCAGCGACCAATACGCCTGTCATATCGTCTTCACCGACAGCCTGAGCCGTTAACGCATTGGTACTGTTGCGTAAGAACTTAAGAATACGATAGAGGTAGTCAAATAAAATACTGCCTAGAATCACTCCAGCCAGATAATGAATATCAGATAAATGCCCTAAAAAAGCCGTATCACAAAGACCTGCTAAAGGCACCATCATGTTGGAAAACATCCCAACGATTGAGAGCCGATAAAACCGGGGCAAAAAGCTTTTGTACGATGCTGGGATAGCAGAAACCATAGATTTTGAGGCAGTCCAGCCGATTGCAGAGAGTTACACTAGTGACTTAAATTAATAATGCTTAAGTAAACGTTAATATTGCATACTTAAAAGCATTTTTGCCAGTTTTTTAGGTCTTAGCTGACTCCTTAAAGGCTGACCCTGCAGTTATTTCGGCGTTTTTAATGGATTCTATCGAAAAGCTCATCACCATGGCCGAAGACGAGCTTACTCAATACAGTACAGAAGCGCGAAAAATTGAAAAATTACGACCTAAGGTTGGGCTGACAGTTCCATATCCTCAGCAAAAGCAGATTAAAGAGCAGATCCTGGCAGATATACCTCAAAATATGTTTGCCAAAATTGTTGAACGCGACCGACAGATGGTAGCGCTACCTTTTTGGGGAATTGGCGGTTTAGGACTGCTGTTAGGTGTAGCCATGCAGCAACCCCTAGACTTCATGGCTACAGGCCTAGGATTCTACGTTGCGTATGGTATTCAATCATGGGGTTGGAAGCTAGAGGCCAAACGCTTAGTTGTGAAAACCCTGGATATGATTGAAAAAGAAATGCAAAGCGAGGTTTGACATCGTCAGCTATACCTAATTGTATTTTTAGCTATAGGTAAATGTTTGCAGTCAAAGAAAATTTAGTTGCAATCATTTGAGAGCAAGCCTCAATTCAGAGGTTATTTTGATCAAACAAAACATAAATTTCTGAATCATTTAGATACATTATTTAATATTTTCTTAAGTTTTCATAGAAAAAACACACTGTACAAAAGTGACCATTGATGGTCCAATATCTCTATCTATACAAGACTTTCGACGATTAGTAACAACTCTAATCTTGGATTGATGTCTTTAAGTTGGTATTGCTGAGTGTACGTGGATTTTGATTATTGGCAGGCTGTCTTTTTTGTGAGAAAAGGTTCACAATAATAGAGCAATACCCTTTCGGTATTAGACTTTCCTTAATAAGATTGGAAGTACTAAAAGATTTTATCAATACTGACAATAATTAAGCGTCAATGACAATTTCTGAAGACAATTTTGAAAGCGTTGTACTAGCTTCTCCTGTGCCGGTTCTAGTGCATTTTTGGGCTCCTTGGTGTGGATTGTGTCGTCGAGTGACTCCCATGCTCAATAGGTTTCAGCAAGACTGGTCAGGTCAGGTAAATGTCTTTAATATTAATGCTGATGAAAATCTCAAGCTGGCAAATCTGTATCGACTGCAGACGTTACCCACGCTGCTATTTCTAGATCAAGGACAGGTAATTCAGCGATTTGATGTGTTGCGCAATCGTGAAGAGTTTGTCCGAGCGCTCAACTTATTGATGCGTCGTCATCAGTCAGAGGCTGGGCTGACTAAGGAGCGCAGGGCTGGTTGGTAATAGCTAGCGGTTTTACGTTACTTATTCTTTACTTAATTCTGTAAATATCCCTCAATTAGCCAGTCTGGGCCTATTTTTTGGAGCTCTATGTTGTTTAGGGCTAAGGCTTCGGTCATTTCTCTAACCCCCATATCGCCGATTGGTGTCTGAGCGTTGCTGCCACCAATCAGCTTAGGGGCGATAAATGCCCATACTTTTTGAATAACGCCCTGCCGTAGAGCTACGGCACTCAAGGTGCCACCACATTCCCACAAAATTGTGGATAACCCCCGTTCAAATAAGTTATTGGCGACTGCCTCGGGGGTTAATGGATTGAGAGAAACGACTTCTACAGATGTGGGCAGTATGGAATCTGCCTGTTTCTGATTGATTTCTGTAAATACTAATGTCGGGGCCATGTCAGTTTGCCAAAGATGAGCATTGGTGGGGAGCTCTAGGCTGCGACTCATCACTACACGGAGTGGGTTGCGATCGCACACTCCATGGCTAGTCAATCGAGGATTATCTTTTCGTACCGTATTGCCACCGACAATGACAGCATCGCACTGGCTCCGTAGCTGATGCACGTGTCGTCGTGATGCTGGACTGGTGACCCAGGCACTATGGCCAGTATCCGTAGCAATTTTGCCATCGAGGGTCATGGCATATTTCAAAATGCTAAAGGGTTGGCGGTGACGCATGCGATGGATAAAGGCTTCATTGAGGCGTTCACAGGCGACTGTTTCCACATCGGTAATGACTTCAACGCCAGCGGCGCGTAAACGCTCTATGCCGCCGCTGGCCTTAGGATTGGGGTCCCGCATGCCAATCACTACCGTAGCAATGCCTGCCTGTAACACAGCTTCTGTGCAGGGTGGGGTGCGTCCTGTGTGGTTGCAGGGTTCTAAATTTACATAGATTGTGGCCCCTCGGGCGGCCTCGCCAGCTGCTCGTAGGGCAAAAACCTCTGCATGGGGTTGTCCTACTTGGGGGTGAAACCCTTCCCCAACAATTTGTCCATCCTTAACAACGATCGCCCCCACCATCGGGTTAGGCGCTGTGCGCCCGGCTCCTTTAGCCGCTAGCTCTAGACAGCGATGCATCATTGTGATGTGACTCTCACCTGTCGGTAGTGACGAATCGTTCTGTGAAATCATGGGCAAATTTATCTAGAATTTTGTATGAGAAGAAGAGTTATTAACATAACCCCATGACTACTGAGAACACTAGCGTGAACTGCGCCGTTGAGTGCGTTAACGGCTGCATTAAAGGCGATGCTTGTCCCAATGAGGCTTATACCCAACAGGCGTCGAATTTTATTGAAAACACGTCTCTCGACAAAATGTTAGAAATTGCTGAAGAGGCACTGCGTAAGAAGATTTTGGCACGGGCAACAGAGCCGAGAAAGTGGGTGATGCCGGAGGAGTTGGGAGAATAGGGAGTAGGGAGTAGGATAAGACCTGAAAAATCCTTTTGGTTTAACAGAGTCTTCGTGTACCCTCCACTGTCCATTCTCCATGCCCTACTCACCAAAAAAATCCTGAATCCCTGCTACCAAGCGATCAATGTCTCCCCTCGAATGGGTCGCCATTACCGTTGCCCTTAGACGACTGGTGGGTACAGTGGGGGGGCGCACTGCGGAGGCAAAAATTCCTTGTTTTTTTAGGTGTTGACCCAGTTGAAGGACTGTTGCTGCGTCTTTGACTTGGATGCAAACAATTGGGGATTCGGAGGGTAAGCGACTCATGTGGGGCAGCTGGTCTAGACGCTGTCTGAGGTAGGTGGCGTTGTTTGCTAGCTGGGTGAGTCTTTCGGGCTCTTGAGAGAGAATTGCGATCGCAGTCCTGGCGGCGGCCGCATCGGCGGGGGAGAGACCCGTTGTATAAATCCATGTGGCGGCACGGTTGCGTAAAAAATCAATCAATTCAGCGGAACCGGTGACGTAGCCGCCTAAGCTGCCCAAGGCTTTGCTAAGGGTGCCGACTTGTACCATGGGCCGATGACGACAGCCGAGGAATTCTACGGCACCACCACCGGTTTTACCGAGTACGCCAGTGCCGTGGGCTTCATCCACCATGACCATGGTGTCCCACTGGTCGGCGATGGCTAAAATTTCTGACAGCGGGCACAGGTCGCCATCCATGCTAAAGACACTGTCGGTGACGATGATGCAGCGACGATATTGGGGCCGCATCTGCGCCAAATGGTGCTGTAGCTGTTCTAAATTGTTGTGGTTGTATATGGCAATGGTTGCTCCGCTGAGGCGAGCGCCCATTTGTAGGCTGGAGTGATTGTATTGATCCGCCACAATTAAATCACGATGATCCACCAGGGTGGCGAGGGTGCCCAAGTTTGCTAAATAGCCTGAACTAAAGACAATGGCATCGTCGGTCCCTTTAAGCTTTGCGATGGCCTGTTCTAACTCTCGGTGGATGGGGCGCTGACCGCTAAGCAGTCGGGAGCCAGTGCTACCGGTGCCGTAGGTTGCGATCGCAGCCGTTGCGGCACCAGCTAATCTTGGATCGCCCGCCAGGCCCAGATAATCATTGCTGGCGAAGTTTAAGCAGGTATGCCCATTGACGCTGATGGTAGCACCACCTTTGCCATCAACAGTTTGAACCTGGCGATACCAGTTAGCTCGCTGCAGTGTCTGCAGTGATTTCGTAATCCATCCGTAGGGATTGGTTGTTACCAAAGTCGTGATTGCTAGTCTAAGTTCGATATCCAGGTATGATACCGCCCAGATACACGCACCCGCCCAGTTTCTGAAAATCTAAGAACGACTGTGCTCGATGCCCCATTAGCATCACTAATTTCTAGAGAGCCATCGACCCAGCGATCAAAGTAATTGGTGGCACTGTGAACCCGAATGTCGTAAATTCCCGCTTCGAATTGAAATGTTTTGCTGCGGTTCAGGGTACGAGGGGAAAATAAACGACGATTATCGATGTACACATCGGCCCATTCATCGCCCTGGGCGACAATTTCTACGGTGACTTCTCGCGCTGCGCGGTCGTGGTGATTGTCCTCGTCGTTATGGTCGCGCTCGTCGGTTCTTGACGTGGACGGGTAGTTGATAATTGTCTCACTAATAAGGGTTTCTGCTGTTGTAGGAGTGGCTAAATGGTTGATTAGAGAAGGTGTAACTGCACTACCCAGCAGGACTGCTAGCCCTAATTTGAGCCATTGTTTCTGTGTCATAGTGACCCTGGTTTAGTTGATATGTACTCATTGAAATGATCTAAATTTTGCTGTGACGATAGGTGTAATCAAACTCCACCTATCAAATTTCGGAAATATCACACTAGCGCATTTAGATTTTTTCCTGAGACGTATCTCCAGTCCATGCTAGTAGTCTGTCAGGATTTGATTTTGGAGAGAGAGTTTCTCAGCAGAGTAGCTTTCATCATCGCAATACCATTCGCTATTCACGATTCACCCTCTTACGTCGAATTTTGAACTTGACAGACTATTAGCGACGATGACGCCTTGAGGAGCTGCGCTCTGTTGAGATTGGAATCCATGCATAGGGATCGCCGGAAACCCTTACGCCTCTTTCTGAAAAGCTGACGACAATAATGTTGGTATCATCGCGACCCACATCTAAATAGCCTTCTGCCCAGATATCAAAATAATCGGCACCGGTAATTTTAATTTCGTAGGCCCCTTCTCTGAAGTTGAAGCGCTTACGGCGATTGGCATTGCGGGGTGAAAAAATGCGGCGACCGTCGACGTACACATTGGCCCATTCGTCGCCCCGAGCAATAAATTCTACGGTTACATCGTCTCTTTCAGGGTATCGCCGTTCGTAAATAGGATATCGATGGTGCCCGTGGTGGTCGGTGCGAATGATAATCTGATTTGCGTCAGCCAGTGGGGGAACGACGAGCGGGGATGCGATCGCACAGATTATTCCTAAAATTCCTAGCCTCAGCCATTTTGGGCGTGTCATAGTGGCCTCAATGTGGGTTGCACGTAACGTTACAGGGGCACCTCTGTATCCATTTTAGATCTACTGCCAAAACATCCTTGGCCAGTGGTCAGTTTTTCGCAGTGGTTAGGTTTGCTGACATATTAAAGACCTCCCAAACTCCTAAAGCTAGGAATCTGGAAGGTCATGGTTCAATCACGACTCAACGGTCGCTGCGATTTTGATTGGGCGCTACTAGATCAGACCAAACATTTTCTGAATCAACAGATTGCCATCGGTGACCGGCTGAACCTTAGCAGGGTTTTCATAGGAGAGACGCTTCTCGACCCGAGCTTTGTTGGAGCCAGCCTTGTCACTGGTGGAAACGCTGGTGAGCATATCGAACATGTTGACGTAGCCTAACAGACGCTTACCCGTCTGAGTTTTATAGCCACGGTAGTAAGGAACTGTATGCTCACCAAAAGCAGTTTGATATTCCTCACTGTCGATGTAAGCATCAATGTCAGCATCATAACCCTGGTTGTCCACGACGGCACTGTGATAAACAGTCTCGTCATAGCTTTCAGGAGCCCGTCCTAACAGATGCTTAAAGTTCAACTCATGGCAGCGATAACGGGGGGCATTATCAATAAAGCGAGACTTATATAGGTCTGACTTAGCCAATACACGCACAAAGCCGCGTACGGTTAAGTCACCATTGCGCAGCTGAGATTCTGCACTAGCCAACCGCTCGCTCTCCATGATGTGGGCATTGCCCAACACCTGTTTATAGATAGCGCTAATCGCCAGATTCACATCTTCATCCGATGCACCGGCGTTTAGTTTGATGGGATCCTGATTCGCCAGAGCGTTGTATTGCCCTTGCCAAATGGACGTACGCTCAACTGCAGCTAGAGGGCTTGTGGCCTCCAGGTTAAAGGAATAATCAGCGGTTATGACTGGAGCAGTGGGCTGAGTCTTAGGACGAATATCGGCTACCGGAACAGTCTGCTCAGAGATATCAGGAATACGGCTGGACTGGTTTTTGAGAATGGACTGATCAACGGCAGCACTACCATACTGGCTCAGTTGCTTATCGCTACTGGATGCACCACGTAATAACTGGAAGGAATGGGTATAGCTGGCCATTCCTTTACCGGTTTGGGTTTGGTAGCCACGGAAGTAAGGAACGATGTTGGTACCAAAGGTTTCGAAATACTCGTCGCTATCCAGGTAGGCGTCAATTTCAGCGTAAAATCCTTCCTCAGCCAAGATTTGAATGTGACGCGAGATCTCTGCACCACTCTCGGGCGCTCGGCCCAGCAAGTGCTTAAAGTTCAGCTCCACTGCTTTTAAGTTGGTGCAACGCTCATAGAATAGGGTGCGATATCTGTCTGACTTTGCTAAAGCCCGAACAAATTCCAAGACGGTAATGTCACCGTTGCGTAGCTGTGACTCAGCGATGGGGAAGCGCTCGCTTTCCATTAGATGGGCGTTACCAAACACCTGCCTGTAGGCTGCTTCAATCACTATATCGATTTGAGCAGTACTATCACCCGCTACCAGTTCAACTGGTTGTTGTTCAGCAAATGAGTCAGTGTAGGCTCCAATGGTAGAAGACGTCCCTATATCTTGCTTAGAAACAAAGATGGGCGCACCAATGGCCTGGGCCAATTGGAATCCCTTAGGATTGAAAACGTTTTCTTGCTTGGATTCGAAGGTCTTGGTTAGGGCTGTTTGCAGTTGGGATTTCTGACTCGCTTTTATGGACTCAGAAACCGAGCGATCGCTGCTGGAAAGACCCTTAATCAGATCAAAGATGCGGTTGTAACCTGCAACATTCTTACCTGTCTGGGTGGCGTAGGCTACATAGTAAGGAACGGTATCATGACCAAAGTTCTCGCCATACTCGGAGCTATCAAAGTACGAGTCAATTTCAGCCTCTAGGCCGCCTTCCGCCAGGATGCCAAGATGCTTGGACACTTCCTTGAAATTATCAGGAGCCCGGCCTAGTAAATGCTTGAAGTTCAGCTCGATGGCACGAACATTTGAGCAGTTCTCAAAGAACAGAGAACGATAGGCGTCAGACTTAGCTAAGGCACGGATGAATTCTTTAACCGTCAAAGCCCCATCCTTGAACTGGGACTCAGCCGTCACCATGCGCTGGCTTTCCATCAGGTGAACGTTACCAAACACCTGCTTATAGGCAGCTCGGATAACAATTTCAACATCTTCACCAGAGGATCCGGGGGACAACTTAACTGGCTGGCTGGCCCGAGAGGCTGGGAATGTGGCCGCCGCCTGCTTAGCGTTGTACTGTTTAACCCACTCATTGGGAGTGATCGGCTCTGATAAAAAGGCAGCTGACTTATAGACAGGAATAAAGTCTGCTTTGGTGAGTTGCTGCTGAGGCTGCTGGTATTCCTGTTCTGGAATAACAGGTGTGGAGAAGGGAAGTGTTGCTAGGGGCTTAATTTCAGTCGGTGTGCCACTTAGCAAACCTGACTGAATTTGAGGTGTGGTGTTGCTCTCAATGGACTTATCGCTGCTAGAGGCTCCCTTGACCAGCTGAGCAGAGTGGGTAAAGCCAGATACAGACTTGCCTGTTTGGGTCTTATGACCGCGATAGTAGGGCACTAAATCTGTACCAAACGCCTGGAAGTATTCGTCGCTATCCAGGTAGGCATCAATCTCGGCCTCAAAGCCATCTTCAGCCAGGGTTTGAATGTGCTCAGAAATCTCTGCGTTATTCTCAGGAGCCCGACCCAGCAAATGCTTGAAGTTTAATTCGACCGCTCTGATGTTGGGGCAGTTTTCAAAAAATACGGCGCGGTAGCGATCGGACTTGGCTAGCTGACGCACAAACTCCAGTACGGTGATTTCGCCTCTACGCAGTTGAGATTCTGCGATCGCAGAGCGCTCACTTTCCATTAAATGAGCATTACCAAATACCTGCTTATAGGCAGCGCGGATGACAACATCTAAATCTGTAACGGATGTTGTGCCGATGAGCTCTACAGGTTGACTGTCTGAGAACGGACTTAAATAGTTTTTTTGAACATCAAAATCAGCTGTTGGAGGAGTTACCGCTTTTGCTGCTTCAGCTGCCTTTTTTTTCTTCAGAGCTACAGCTAAATCAAAACCCTCAGGATTAAATTTCTTTCTGTTAGCCTTTATTGCTGTAGGGCGAAACAAAGTGTTGTTAATCATGGATTTGGCAATACCTTCCTCTATTTGAAAACTTTGGTACACTCCACCGTTTAGAACGGCAACGCTTTGATCTAGCCAACTTTGACCGTTTATGAGAGCTATGCCTAAACGGCTTTAACTTTCTTAGAGCCTGTATAGAGCTGGCCTACACCGTAATTGATCGCGAAAACTCGTGCCCGGTCAACGTTTCAGATAATAGCTACATATCCGAGTCTGCCAGAAAACGGGATCCAGGTGTAAAGACTTGTAATAACTTGAAAAGCTACATTTAATTTTGGCTGATCGTGATTGGGGGCTGTTCCCCGCCACCCTACAATCTGCTCCCCGCCACCCTACAATTAAATAGCCAAGTTTTTGCATGGCTCAGTTTTTGCATAGCCCAGCCTCCCTTGCAGCATCCTTAATAAGGCAGCTCCTATGAAGTTCTTTGAAAAGCCCGGTCCTGATGTTGCTGATCGTGTACCTCCAGGTCAGCATTTAGCCAAAGGGTTTCCTGTATTGACCTATGGACCTACGCCAGAGGTGACCCAGGACGAGTGGCAGCTCAATCTATCGGGTTTAGTCACCGCTAATACCTTACGTTGGGCCGATTTAATGGCATTGCCGCAGCACCAGTTCACTGCGGATTTTCACTGTGTGACAACCTGGAGCAAATTAGATGTGACTTGGGCTGGCGTCAAAGTTACGGATTTATTAGCGACGGTTGAGGTTGATGGGCGAGCTGCCCATGTGATGGCCCACTGCTACGGCGGTTACACTACAAATATAGCCATGGCAGATTTTGCCCGACCTGAAAATTTCCTGGCCCATACCCTGGAAGGCCAACCTTTACCTGCGCAGCACGGCGGACCCCTGCGATTAATTGTCCCCCATCTGTATGCTTGGAAAAGTGCTAAGTGGCTCAGTGGTCTAGAGTTTTCTGTAGAGCCAGTGCTTGGTTTTTGGGAACGAAATGGCTATCACAAACGAGGTGAGCCTTGGGCCGAAGAACGGTATAGCGATTAGACGGAACACTAAAGTTTCCTGATCGTCTGCTTACTTATCTGTAGTCCTGAACAGACCTGAACCGGGTTGTTCAGGTCAAACTTCCTGAAAATTTCAGTGCACTGTGTGATGCAAACCGGTAAATTACAGGTCGCATGTCTGCGATTAATGACCCCCAAACAAAACAATTAATTCAATCTCTGCCCCCAGAAGCTCAACAGTGGTTATTAGGGTTGCCCTGGGTACAACGCCGCTACGTGTTGTCCCTATGCCATGTGATGTGTGCGACTCCATTGGAGGAGCAGATACAGTTTTTGGATGAGTACACGGCTGATGGTGTGATTTCGCGCATCATTCACGATCGCGATACGACGCAGCGCATTTATCATCATCTACAGCGTTTTAATATTGAGACCAAGCTGACTGAAAGTGTCCTGCGGCGCTACGTGCGTCAGTATTATGTCCACACTGCCCAGGCGCGTCATCATGAGGGTGAAGCCTACCTGGAATCTGCCATTCGGCTGATGATAGATGGCCAAGAACACAATCGCGTCCTCACCTACATCCTTGGATTTGAGCTACTCATATTGCTGTTTAGTATGAGTTGGGAGCAGCACGAGCGGTTTTATGGGTTGCAGCCCAATCAAGAAGACTTTTTTAACCTGTATATTCGACCGGTGCAGCGAGCCCATCGCCTAAATGGTGTAATTGTGCCTA
Source organism: Leptolyngbya sp. PCC 7375 (assembly GCF_000316115.1). GTDB lineage: Bacteria > Cyanobacteriota > Cyanobacteriia > Phormidesmidales > Phormidesmidaceae > Leptothoe. Next base: position 2,311,753 of record NZ_JH993797.1, on the reverse strand, counting down.
AGGATGAAAATCGCTTTTTTGCCCGTCGCGAATATTTTATCCGTATCCCTAAGCTGAAGCCTGGACAAACGGTGGCGCTAGTGATGGCAAGCTTCTCCCCCAAACAGATTAGTCATTTGGGGGCCATTGTGATGCGTCATCAAAATGCGTTGCAATTTGACTACGAGCATATTTTTCAACAAAACTCCGATGCGGCTATTTTTGGCTAACGCCTACGCCAACATCCCCCAGAGTTTTTATTCCACAATACGTACGGCCCCTGCTTGAATGGCATCGAATAGGCGATTGATTTGACGGCGTTCTTGCTCATCGACGGTGCCATCGGCCAAGACCATTTTTGAAAGGGATTGATATTGGGTGTAGGTAATACGCTTGGCCCTGATTAGTTGATCAACCAGCTGAACGACATCATTTTCATCCGTTTCAGTGTTTTCTTGCTGTTCATCACTGTCTGCAGGGTTCATTGCCTTGTCAGAAGGTTCGTTCATAGCTTTAAGGTATGAGCGTTTGCCAAGAATCGATGTCTTAAATATTGGCATCCTACCGGAAAGCCTTGACTGATTGGTGGAATGAACCAATCTGAAACAAATGCGATCGAGTAGCAAACTATAAATTAGCTTCTCTTGAAGCTGAACAAGGATACCGGAAATTTCAAGATGATTTTTCTGTAGGGGTTGCAAAATCGTTATTCGCCTGTAGTAATGCAATCGCCGTATCCAGAGAGTCCGCTTCTGCAATGGGTTTATCATGCCGCCAGCGTAAAATACGAGGAAATCGGACGGAAATCCCTGATTTGTGTCGCTTAGACTGGGCGATTCCCTCAAAACCAATTTCAAACACATGGATGGGCTCAACGGAACGAACAGGGCCAAAACGATCACGGGTGTGACGGCGAATCCACTTGTCGAGGGTAGAAATCTCTTTGTTATCGAGGCCAGAATAGGCCTTAGCAAAGGGCACGAGTTCTTCACCATGCCAAAGGGCAAAGGTATAGTCAGTAAACAGGTTGGCCCGTTTACCACTACCGGCTTGGGCGTAGATTAAAACGGCGTCTAAGGTCATGGGGTCGACCTTATATTTCCACCAGTAACCGCGCTTTCGGCCTACTAAATATGGGCTTTTCAGGGATTTAATCATTAATCCTTCGGCCCGATGCTCACGGGATGCTTCTCTGAGAATTTGAAGCTGCTCAAAGGTTTCAAAGGTGAGTGTCTGAGAGTAGCTCATATGGGCGGCAATAGCGTCGTCATCTAACAGGGCTGTCAGCAGCTGACGACGATGGTGTAAAGGATATTCGCGGATATCTTGTCCTTCATGTTCGAGTAAATCGTAAGCCAGAAAATGTACTGGATTTTCAGCCATAAGTTTGGCCCCTACCCGCTTGCGACCCAGACGTTTTTGCAAGTGATTAAAATTCAGAGGTTGCTGACCGTCCCAACAGACGATTTCACCATCTAGTACGGTGCCATTTGGGAGTTGCTGTAGCGGTTCTGCCAATTCAGGAAACTGGTGGGTGATCAGGTCTTCACCCCGAGACCATATAAAGTGCTGCTCAGCCCGATGGATCAGCTGTGCCCGAATGCCATCCCATTTCCATTCAGCTTGCCAGTCGGCCATGGTTTCCTCAGCAAATTTATCCACATCTATGGGAGATGCCAGAAAAAATGGATAGGGACGACTGGGAGCTGTCTCGGTAGTATCAACTTGAATTAACTGTTGATAGAACTCGACTGAGGGTTTAAATTCGCCCATCAACCGATGGGTGACGACATCGGCTGGGATAGCGTACTCAGCGGCTAAGGCTTTGACTACTAACTTGGTGGAAACCCCAACTCGAAAAGCTCCAGTCAGTATTTTATTGAGCACAAATACTTCGTATTCATCTAAACTGGCCCACCAGGATGCGATCAATGCCGGCTGTTCTTCGTCACCACAGGTTTTGACCTGGGGAATTAGGGTCTCTAGCCATGTATGTAAGGGCTGATTTTGAAAGTCTGGTGAAGCAGCAGGCAGGGGCGTATCCCTGATGAGTAATGCAATTGTTTCCGCTGAGTCGCCTACGTGGGAGTAGCTGGCTTCAAACAGCCACTCAGGCATATGGGAGATGTTTAGGAAAATGTTCCGCAATGTCCGTGATGTGACTAGACGCTTACGGGTTTTACCTAAAAATAAGTACAGTGCCCAAACTGCATTCGCTGCAGATTCATCGTGAAAATATCGCTGTAGTGCCGCTACTTTTTCATTGGTGGAGGTGGTATTGTCCACTGCTTGAAAAAGTTGGGTAAATCGTTTCATAGGGCGGCATAGATAGCTGGTTTAAAGCTGTTGAGCCTGATTTTCAATATGATGATTAACAGATATGCATCCTTTGAAATCTGCCTTTGAAATCTGCTCAAATTTAAATGACTTTATAAAGTCTGGATAAAACCTTAAGAAATAATTAATATTTCATACTATTCTCGATATAACCAGTCTGCATGTTGCGGCATATCAGCTTCAATCAACTTTATGGACAATAATATTGAACACAATGGGGCGACTCATGCCTCCAATGGCTCAAACGGTCGTATGGCGCGAGGAGGGGACCTTAAGCTGTCGCCGATAGATGGCACATTGTTTGCTCCCTACATGGGCAATCATGTGGCCGCTAGTTGCGATCGCATGGCCGTCTTAATTGACGGCGCAAACTTATTTTATTCCGCCTCTTATCTGGGGATTGAAGTTGACTACGTTCGGTTGCTCAATGCGCTAGTGGGCAAGCGGCAGTTGCTGCGGTCTTACTTCTATACCGGTGTAGATCCTAAAAATGAAAAGCAGCGTGGCTTCTTATTATGGCTTAACCGCAATGGGTATCGAGTCATTAGCAAGGACTTGGCCCAGGTTGCTGATGGCTCGCGCCGGGCCAATCTGCATGTGGAAATGGCGGTGGATATGCTATGTCTAGCTGACAGTTGCGACACCATTACCTTATTGAGCGGTGATGGTCATTTAACCTATGCGGTAGATGCCCTGAGCTATCGTGGTGTGCGGGTAGAGTTGGTGAGCCTACAATCGATGACGAGCGATACATTAATCGACTTGGCTGACCACTACACAGATTTGGCAGAGCTACAAGATTATATCTGTAAGCTGTCCTAACTATAGATTGGTGCCCATGGTTCACACCATCAGTGATTGCTGAAAGCTGATCTTATAGAGGCTTTGCCTTGGGCAAGCTCCAATGGGTCAGGGGCGATCAACCAGGGTTGCCACATCATGGATTTCATTAAAAAACCAGTCGATCTAGACTCAGATCGACTGGTTTTTCTGATTCTGTAGAAGTTTGCTTAATTATTTCCGGAAGCGTCGCCAAAGACCTAAGGTAACTAGCGTGCCCAAGGATAGGGCCCAGCCAATATAAGAGGTGCCGCCGTAGTGGATATCAGTGTCACCGCTATCGCTAATCAGTTCTGTGGTCACGCCAGTTTCATTGACGGGGACTGTCAAAATATCACCGTGGCCCTGCTGACGGATGATCACTTCCCAGTCACCTGTGAGGGTTTGGTCAGGGCTAAAGCTAAACCGACCTTCCTGGTCAGTAACGCCCTGGGTCCAGGGCTTGATCGGATTATTGGGAGAATACACATTCACCTTAGCGCCCTTAAGGGGCGCACCGTTGCTAAAGGTGCTCTGCATTCTTAAAACTTGCTGGGATTGCTCGTTCGAAAACTGGTCAAGAAAGTAGTTCGTCTCAACCATATGGGCCGAAGCCTTGCCTGCGACTGTAAGCAGTCCGAATACGATGAACGGTGTTAGTTTTCGAAGAGTCATCCTAAAATCCCTCTAAATCTGATGCCAATGCTGACGGCACAATTTAACAGCGTTTTCCAATAGAACATCCCAATGCTACCCCTTTAAATTCAAAATGTGCAGTTAATTTTATTAAGGGTGATCGATAGATATTGTTGACGAGCAATTATTGTTGATGGCCAATGCATGTCTATCCTAGAGTCTAAGGACGAATAAGACTCCGTTCCACATTGCGACGATACAGGGCAATAGCCTTGGCTTGCTGGATAGGCATATAGGTCAGCATAGTGCCGATGGCAATCACGTTAGCAATTAATCCGAACGTAATCCAAGGACCGCTAAGGGCCAGACCCTGGACCAGGCCTAGGCTGGTGCCCAATAACCCGGTTAGTAAGGCTAACCCAAGGGAAAATTTGGGTTGAAAGCCCCGTTGCCAAAAACGGTCGATGGTTAGACCATCGATCACCCCAATGACACTGCCGCTGATGATGCCAAGACCCACAGTTATAGCGGAGGTAACGTAGTCAGTGGCGGTGATGTCTAGCAATAGACATAGCGGTGCCACCAGGGCGACAGCGATGGCTCCTGCGATTGTAATAATGCGAGCCGCTGGGGATTTCAGACTGACTTCATGTAGCAGCCAACCACCGATTTGCATCCCCAGGCTATTGCCGAAGAGTGCCAGCAGTATCAGCACGTTTCTAATGCCCGGCGTGATCACCTCATACTCCGGGGCCAGTGCCGCTAAAATCCAAACCGTTACCCAACACGTTGCTAGTAACACTAGCAGTGATGGATAGGGTGATCCTTGGGGCTTCAGTAGCGGCATGGGGGCCGTCTGCACATTTAAATTAAGGGAATAAAGGGCTTCTTGGGCATTGCTTCTCAGTAATAGATTGCGCTGATAGGTTTGCCCCGACATTAACTGACTCGTATCAATCTGAAGCTGAGTTGTGATGTCATTGCCATGGAACTCAGTAGGGGAGAATTGAATCCAGCTATGGTAAGCGTTATTAAACGTGGGGTCACTGCTGTGGGGCGCAACCTGCCAATGACCCGTTAAGGTGGTTTCGGGGACGGAATTGTTTAATGTGATTGCTGTTGTTAATAGCTCTCCCCGGTTTGTGGCGACCAGGTTGATAGTGGATTGGCTAAACTTTGCCTGGGGTTGGCGTAGACCATGTTCTGGGATATTGTCCAGGGCGTCACTGGCGTTTTCGAAGCGATCGCTCAGACGCGGCTGGACCATTTTTTCGAGCCACGTTATCCATTGGGGGCTTAAATAGGCTTTGAACTGACTAAAATCAACCTGGTAGGTGACATCGACTAATTTCCCTACGTGATGGGCGGGTGTATTGGTCAGCAGACAGATTAGGGTCATTCCTAAACCATATAGATCTGAGGCTTCGGTAAGCTGCCGGTTAAAAATTTGCTCCGGCGGCATGAAGCCTAACGTTCCTTTGACAACGCTGCTCATGCCGACTTCACCATCCCCAATGCGCGCAAAGCCAAAATCTACGAGGTAGACCTTTAAGTTATCGCTGACCAGAATGTTCGCAGGCTTAAAATCGCGATGGATAATGGGTGGAATTCGACTTTGTAAATAGGCCAGAATTTCTAAACAGGAGACGGCGATTTGACGAATTGCGTCGGGGCTAAAACTACGGGGCTCCGCTAAGCTTTTGGCATGTTTATACTCTTGCACCATGCAAAAGCCTTCTTCGGCCTTAAATGCTCCCAGATATCTGGGAATGCCTGGATGTTTGAGGCTTTTGAGAACTTGCCCTTCCTGGAGTAGTGCGTCGTACCCTTGCCAATCAGAAGACTTAGCAAATTGAAATTGTTTAATAACTACTCGCCGTTTAGTTTTTAGATGAGTAGCTGAATATGTGACTCGTCCCCCAGATCGATTGACACCCAGCTCAGACTCAAGTTGAAAACCATATTTATGAAAATCAGGTAGGTCAGATGCTAGAGATGAACTTGTAAGGCTTGTCATTCTTACAATATGGGTAAGTATATCTCTTATCCAATAGCGTAGAATGCTGCCTCAATCTAGAAAAAATGAAGCGTCTTTAAAGTGAAAACATCCGCCGTGTGAATAGTGTGTTGATATTTCCTAGCCCATAGCGTGTTGATACCGAGTATGCGCTAGGAAATACGTAGTTAAGCCAGTATTGTTTTGCCTGGCTGATTTAGAGACTGATCAACCATGGTTCTACTGTTATTCCCCTGTGATCGATAATTCATCAATCCATACATGAGGGGCAACACCGCTAGGCGTCACTTTTTCGTCGGGGGAGACATAGATTATGGATTGCAGCAGCTGACGAAAATCTCCAGCAACCGTTGCTGATTCAATACTTGTGCGTTTGTCTTTTTGGATGAGCCAACCGTCAAAGGGCAGTGAGAAAGAGCCCTGGAGTGCATTGACCCCGGCGTGAAGTGCCTGTAAGTCGTCAATTAGAACAACATTATCATCAGCATCTTCCAGGCTATAGCTTTGTTTTGCAGGTTGTCCTTGGGTGATATGGAGAAAATTGCTGCCGACGTTAACTTTGGCACCAATGCTAGCGTGACCTGTGGGTTGAGCCCCCATGCGTTTGGCGGTACCTGCACTATGTAGAAAGTTAGTCAGCACACCATTTTCAATAATGGGCAGTCGCCGAGTGGGGGTGCCTTCACCATCAAAGGTTTCGAAACTAATATTGCCTGGATGCAGGGCGTCATCGTAAACCGATAGCAGCGGTGATGCAACGGTGGTATTGAGACTCTCGACAGTGGAGAGACTGCGTTTGTCGAGAACGCTCTGGGCGTTATAAAGGTTGCCAAAAGCCCGAATTAGGCTTAAGAATGCATCGGGTGAAAAGACAACGCGATATTTGCCTGACTGAATTTTCTCGTAGTCTAAGTGGCTAAGGGTTTTATCTGTCGCTTCCTTGAGACAACCGTCGATATCCAGAGAATTGGGACCTACGCCCACACGCATGGCATGACCAGAGCGGGGTTTGCGGCCTTCCTGTTCTGTTTTGGTGTACAGATAAACGGAAGCGAAGGTGCGTTCAGCACTGCGTTGGGCACCGTCGCTGTTCACATAGAAGTTTTCGCTTGTGTTTTGGGCGATGCCGTTATACGGGACACTTGCGATCGCATCATGGGCATTCAATAATGCCTGTTCAGCAGTCACGAGTCGATCAATCAGTGTTCCCACTGGAGCCGGATCAGCTAGGATAATCTCCACCTCTGGTAATGGAGCCGTAGCTTCAGGACTAAAATCAGGAATATTTTCAGTGGCCCCAAAGGCGCTGGCTTCAGCCGCTGTTTTTAAGGCTAGTTCTAAACCCCGTTCATCCACATCGGTGGTGGAGGTAACCCCCAACCGGCCCTGGTCGTTCCACACACGTACGGTAACGCTGGCCCGATTTGATGCTTTAACTTGTTTAGGTTCGCCCTTATCCACCTGCACACTGGTGCTATCGGTGGTAGCACCGTAGATATCGTACTTGGTGATGCCGAGACGCTGGGCAATGGCTTGGGCGTTAGAAGAAATTTCGATGACTTTGGACATGGGTTAACAATAACAGCGAGATATTTGAAGAGAATGTCATTGCGTGGGGGTGGGCATTGCCCATCCTCCGGGGATATCAGGGGGGCGGTGGGCAATGCCCACCCTACGGCTGGTTCGTGGTTTACCGGCCCCCGACTGTGATGCTGTCCACCTTCAAATGAGGCTGACCAACGGTCACATAAACGCTGCCGCTGATGGAGCCACAGAAGCCAGGGGCTAAGCTCAAATCCTGGGAGCACATGGAAATCTTTTGCATAATGTCCACGGCTTCACCGATCAGGGTGGCACCCTTAAGAGGCCGAGTGACTTTGCCATTCTCAATTAAATAGGCTTCATCCACTGCAAAGTTAAACTGACCGGTGGCACCAACGCTACCGCCGCCCATTTTCTTGCAATAGATGCCCCTGTCTACCGATGCAAACAGGTCATCTAGACTGTAGTCACCGGTATCAATAAAGGTGTTACGCATACGAGATGCTGCGGAGAACGTATAGTTCTGACGACGACCACTGCCAGTGCGGGGGTGGCCAGTGCGCATAGCCCCTGCCCGATCAGACAGGAAGTTCTTAAGTACACCATTTTCAATCAACAAGGTGCGCTGGGCAGGCATGCCCTCATCATCCATATCGATGGTGCCAAAGGACTCGCTAGAACGACCTTCATCCCAGGCGGTTAGATTTTCGTGGGCAATCTTTTCGCCCTTCTTATCAATGAAAGGTGTGGTGCCCCGCTCGATCTGCGTAGTCTCTAGCAGGTGGCCACAGGCTTCGTGGAAGATCACACCGCCAAAGTGGTTGGCCATGATAATGGGATAGCTACCCGATTCCACATAGTCGGCATAGAGCATTTTGCCTGCGGACTCGGCCAGTGCTTCAGCAGTGGTGCCATAGTCCCATGCGGTTAGAAAGCTGGGGTCGCTGGTGTTGCCCAAACGCTGACCAATGGAAGAGCGATGATCACCGTCGGCACAGAGGACGTTGGCTCCCACCGACTGAGTCAGGCGGATATCACGGGCAAAGGTGCCGTCGCTACTGGCCACCAAGATCTCTTGCCAATCTCTAAAGTAGGCTGTGCGTCTTGCCTGGAGGTGCTTGGCTACTTTTTCTACCGAGGCGTTGGCCCCCAATAATACATCGCCCATGACCTGCATTGAGCTACAGTTAGCTAGCCAATTTTCCTTGGTGGCAGCATAGTCGCGGAACATTTCCAGGGTGACTTCTGGCACATAGGCGGAGTTCGCGGGTAGCAATAGTCCCATAATGGATAGCCCCTTCTCAAGGGCCGCTTTGAGACCGTGGAAGCTGACATCATTAGTGCTGACATAGCAGTCGGCTTTGCCTTTGAAAACCCGTACCCCTGCACCAGTGGTTAGACTGGGGGAAATGCTTGTGATAGCATCGTCTTCGGCTAGGCAGCTAATGTAGTTGCGCCGCTCTAGAAAAAATTCAATAAAATCGGCTCCAGCCGCCCGACCCAGACCCAGTAGCGTCGACAGGGGAGCAGCCCAAGAGGCATCAAATCGATCGGTGGCCGCCTGGTAGGTTTGATTAGGAATTTCCTGCAGGCGTAGAGATGACAGTGGCGGAGCAGCAAGAGTCATAGCGGTTGCCTAAATTTCTCAAAACGTGGGTGAATCCCCATCAGTCTAACGCATGGGTTTAATTAGGGATCTTTGGGAGGCCTAAGCGGCTGCTCATGGGATCCTTTGCCAATTTTCAGGATGGAACCACAGGGACTTTGTATGATGAGCCCTAGGGGGACTGACCCAGCATAGGGTTGGCCATAACATCAGTGGGCGTCTGTCGTTATCGATGGGTATTACATCTATATAGATAGCTATTTAGAGTGGTTGTTGTTGACCGTCACCATGGTTAGTGTTTTACAGACGTCATTGGGGTTACTCAAATCTCGCTTGTCTCGAAAAATTGTTGCGTCAATTTTTCTCAGCCTTGTTGTTATCGAATTTATAGTTTTTATTCCGTCCTATCGCCAGCGGCGGGCGGACAAACTGAGGGAGCTAGAGACGCTCTCGCAAGAGGTGATTGCCACCATTAAGGCCAACGCGATGCTAGATATGCTGTCTACATCACTGTTGGCAGAGGCACAGGCAGCATTGAAAACTGACTCAATTATTCTAGGGGCTGCCCTCTATGATGAGGCGGGACAGTTTATTGATGGGTTTGGAGAAATGCCTTCGTTAGGGGTGCCAGCCAGTGGGTTGACCCAGGTTGAAACACAGCTGACAGATGCAGGTACCCGTTACGATGTGGCCTGGCCCAGCAGACAATTTCAGGATCGCTACATACTCGTCATTCGCCATGATGCGAACTCTGTTAAGCGATACATGATGCAGTATTCTGCGCTAATTTTCTCTATTGTTATTATTATTGCTGCTTTTGTTACCCTGGTGACGATTTTTATGCTGGAGCGGATGTTGATTAACCCGCTACTGTTGTTACGAGATGATTTATGTCAGGCGGCAGATGTGGTTGATCAGCCCCAGTTAGCTGAGTTTAAAAGTCTTAAACAGGCTCAACAGGATGAGCTTGGAGAAGTTATTCGGGCGTTTGCTTCGATGTTTGGCCAAATCTCTCAAGAAGTGCAGGAGCGTAAGCAAGCGGAATTGGCGCTGCGGGATGAACAGGAGAAAACAGAGGCATTGTTGCGTAATGTATTGCCGGTTGCGATCGCAAATCGTCTCAAAAACGATCTCTCTAATCGCACAGCCATTGCCTCCCGGTTTGAAAACGTCACTATCTTATTTGCTGACATTGTTGGTTTTACCCAGCTAGCAGCCCACACGGCCCCCACCGATCTGGTTTGCCAGCTTAACGATATCTTTTCTGTGTTCGATGCTCTGGCGGAACGCCATGGTTTAGAAAAGATTAAAACTATCGGCGATGCCTACATGGTGGTAGGTGGTGTGCCCGCACCCATGGCTAACCATGCAGAGGCTGTCATGGCCATGGCCATTGATATGCAAGCGGCTGTGAAACGGCATCCCTTTAAACTACGGATTGGGATTAATACTGGCCCCGTTGTTGCTGGGGTGATTGGCAAAAAGAAATTTAGCTATGACCTGTGGGGAGACGCCGTTAATATTGCCAGTCGTATGGAATCCCATGGTGTAGTAGATCGCATTCAGGTCAGCGCTGATACCTATGGGCTACTCAAAGAAAAATTCCAGTTTGAAGACCGAGGCTGTATTCCTATCAAAGGACGGGGACAGGCCCATACCTATTTATGGCTACCACGCCAGGTAGAGGCTATGATCTTTTCCAAGACAGCTGCTAAGGATGGGCAACCTTACCCCAAAGGCCTTGACACCATTTTGTAGGGAAGCAATAAATAGCTTAGGTAACTGTCCCATCGATACCGTTGGCTGAGCGAAGTCGAAGACAACACTCCATTTGTGGGTAACTCTTTAAGCCGGGAAACGAGCAGGTCTTAGAGAGCGTATAAATAAGCACATTGAATTGCGATGGCCCAAAAAATAGCTCTGCAGCAATGCTCAGAGCCGTGTATCGTGTCCGATGCAAAACAAAATCGGGAACGATGAGTCTTACTATACGAGAGCGCAGCCAAAAAGTGGCTGGTTATATCAAAACGGAAACACATCTGGGCATCGAGTCGATAGCGTCGGCGCTTGGCATCAGTAAAAGCAGTGTGCACCGTCATCAGCAGGGGATAGAGCGTCGCAACCAGTATGCAGAATCGGACCTGTGGGAAACCGCGAGTGGGTCAGCTTGGCTAAAACGTCTGGTGCTAGGTGTGCTCTACCACTTTGGCATAAAGCACGGTATCGGAGCCGAGAGCCTATGCGAGTTTTTTAAGTCGGTTCATTTAGAGACCCATGTGGGTGTTTCAGCCAATGCCCTGCGTCAATTGAAACACCGTGTTGAAGACGTCATTGTCATCTACGAAGTCTCTCAATCTGAGCAATGTCAACCTCTCAACAAACTCGGCATCTGCCTCGGGGGAGATGAAACCTTTTTTGGACTGCCGATCCTGGTGCTGGTGGAATTGGCGAGTGGGTTTATCTTTACAGAAGTTGAATGTGAGAATCGTCAGTATGAAACCTGGTGTCACCAGCTAGAGCAGTGGTGGCATCCGTCCGACTGGGAATGCCACTTTATGGTCAGTGATGGGGCTCGTGCGTTAGTGAAACTTGCCATCGCTGGTCTGGGCACCGTCAGTGTGGCCGATTTGTTCCATGGAATGCGAGCCTTAGCTCGTCCTATCGGGAGTGCATTGGGACGTCAACTGGCTCAGGTTGAAAAACAACTCGACACCCTCCAACAGCAAGTGAACCAAACCAAACCCAAGGTCAAACAACAAACTTTGTGTGTCCAGCTAGAGACGCTGACGCAGCAATATCAACAGCTTGAACAAGATCAGTTTACCTATCATCGCGCCTTGGCCGATATTAGCCAATCGGTTCATCCTTTCACCCTGGATACCGCTCAATGGCAACTGTTTGACGACTTAACAACCCAGTTAGCGGCTCCGTTGACGACCCTGACTCACCTAGCAAAGCTCTATGGAGGGGATAAGGCGCAACACGCGATTGACACCTTTGAAGCTCAGATTCCTCAGTTCGCCAACGGGATTCATGCCTGGTGGCAGTGGGTGATGCAGGCCTTAGCCACTGAAACTCAGGAGATTGACACTCAAAATTGGGTTCTCACTGCCTTGTTGCCCTGGGTGTATTGGACTCAACAGACTGATAAAACCCGCAAACCTCATCTCAAAGCACGCTATCAACAGGCCACCAGTGATGCCTATGATCAGCTCATGGCAGATGCCATGACCCTAAAGCTAGACGACACTCAACGGCAATACTGGGTCCATTGGTGCCAGTGGATGTGTGCCAAGTATCAACGCACCTCCTCGGCGGTCGAGGGGCGTAATGGCTATCTATCTCAACGTCATCAGGCCAATCGTGGCTTTTCGGCACAGTCCTTGAAGGTGCTCACCATTATTCACAATTTTGACCTTAAACGTCCCGATGGCACGACCGCTGCTCAAAGACTCTTTGGACACCCATTTCCAGACCTATTTGAATGGATCCTCAGTACTATTAATGAGCTACCCATGCCTAGACGGTCATCTAAAGCACATCAGACAAACCCCTTACACGTAGAGCTTTTCCCGGCTTAAGTTGTTACCCCCATTTGTATTTTTTTAATATTTTGATCTTGTGGATATTCGTTGATAGAGAATACCCTATACAAAAGGCATCCTACGGAACATAATGGCCTCTTTAGAAAGAAACTTTTGGAAGTACGGTCTTTTTCAAATTCCGGTAATTTTTTTGGGTCTTTTCCTATTAATGGCACTAATCGTCTCTATATTGACGATTTCCTGTGCTCCATTTTGGAAACTGCTGATTTGGTCTCTGGTTGGTATCAGCTTATCTTTTACATTTGTACTACCACTGGATCGACTCCTAAAAACACAGACACAGCTCCCCATGAACCTAACGGGGCGAATAGCGTTAGCAAACGCACTTTTCTGGAGTGCCCTTATAGTAGTTCTAATGGCATCGATTCTACCGCCTCTTTGGAATTTATGTGCAGCACTCGGCTCTGCGTAAGGGTAGTGTAGTTGTCTGCAATAACGTAAATTTCGGGTAGCCTACAGCTCCAGCAGATTACCCAGATACTCAAAATACAGGTAAGTTCATTTATGTCAGCAGCTTTTCTAATGCTGATTTGTAACGGTTATGGCCTTTAGAAATAACCATTGAATCAGCATATTGGCTTATATCAAATTTGTTTGGATAAACTAAAATCCCATTCAAGGGATTAAGCATTTACGTCAGTGTAGTGTCAAAGTGCATAAGTTAAAAATCTAGGCGCTATATATATTTAGGGTGCCCCTAGACTGTCTAGGGTAATAAGCAAGACAATCTAAATATTGTAATATCAGGCATGTTACAAGTAATGTCTTCAATTCATGACAAGCATGTCGTATCGTCCTGGTTGTTGTGAAGGCCGGTGCACAGTATAGAAAGTGCACAGTGCAGCAATTATGTTGTTGAGTGTCATGTCAAATTTATAACAGCACATCGAAATGATGTAACTAGGACCGAGCTTCCCCACCAACCTTGCTAATTAAGGGTTGGAAACTGTTGTGAGTAGTTATTATTATTAGTATAGGAGTGCGTGATGCCAAAGCCTTGGGTGTGTAAGGGTATCGCCAAGGACCAGCAAAGTCATGACAATCAAAATCCTGCTGGTCCCCATGAACCCTACGAGAATTTTGGTGATGATTGTGTTTTATGTAACTTAACACGAGAACAGGTTATTGGTGATGGTACTGCTGGCGGTAGCGTACCAGTTAAACCCATTGCTCTGGGCGCTGCGGCTTTGTTGCTGTTAGGCGGCAGCGGTTGGTTTGCGTTCACAGGAGATTGGTTTGCATTCAATGAACCGTGCCCAGACAGTCAAGTCGAGTCGCCATCTGGCGAAGGATGTGTGGATAAGCCAGAGCCATCACCGTGTCCAGACGGCCAAGTCAAGTCGCCATCTGGCGAAGAATGTGTGCAACCGGACAGACCTGTAGACCCAGATAATCGCTACAGTTGGGAACCTGAGCGTTTTGCTTGGGGACAGCAAACGCTGTTTCCTGGTGTTGGCAACCAGCTGCGAGATCAAGGGATTGAAGCCTTTCAGCGGGAAGATTATGCAGAGGCCAGTAATCTATTTAAGCGTGCTGTTGAAGGGAATCGTAATGATCCTGAGTCTCTGATTTTTTATAACAATGCGATCTCACGACAAGAAGGCGACCCGTTAAGACTCGCGGTGGTTGTACCTGTTGATAATCGCCAAAATTCTGCCAAAGAAATGCTGCGTGGTGTAGCTCAGGCACAGGATGAGCTTAACTCTAGGGATGGTATTAATGGGCGACTAGTTGAAATCGTGATTGCCAATGACGGTAACGAACCAGAGATTGCGGCTCAGGTAGCAGAAGCACTCAGTGATGATCCGACAGTTTTGGGTGTCATTGGGCACAACTCAAGTAGTGCCAGTAAGGCTGCCTTAGAGATCTATGAACGTGCTGGACTAGCAATGATTTCTCCGACTAGTACCAGCACAGATCTGCAAGGAGATGTCTTTTTTAGGACAGTACCCTCTGATGCCGCTGCAGGAGAAACATTAGCAAACTACACCAGCAATAGCTTGGGGATCACTAAAGCCACCGTTTTTTATAATCCTGAGGATAGCTATAGTAACAGTCTACAGGCAGCATTTGAAACACGGTTTACTGCGCTGGGTGGAGACGTTTTTTCCATAGATATGACTGCTCCTGACCTAAATGCTGGCATTGAAGTGGCAACCAATGTTTCCAAAGATAACGCTGAAGCTATTTTGTTGTTTCCAGACACGGCGTATACCTCTGTTGCTATTGAATTAGCCCGTGCTACGGCGCAGCTTGGAAATGATCAACTAAGATTATTGGCAGGGGACTCACTTTACAGTATCGATACACTCACAGGTGGTGGAAAAAGTGTGGAAGGGTTGGTTGTTGCCATTCCATGGTTCGCAACGTCTCCTGAATCTGCTGACTTTGCGGCCTCTGGTGAGCGGCGATGGAATGGAGCAGTTAACTGGCGTACAGCAATGAGCTATGACGCGACTAAAGTCTTTTTAGCTGCACTTTCTGAGAACGCATCTCGTGATAGCGTGTTGACCAATTTAAAGAGCATCACCCTAAGCGATGCTGAGACATCTGGAGAAGCTTTTCAATTTACAGAAGACGGAGAACGCCAGAGTGAGCCTCTGTTGGTTGAAGTTCGTCTTTATGAGAATAATCCTCCTGGCTCAGAATATGGTTATAACCTCGTTGAGGATGCTTTTTAGAAAATTTTGCTTCGTTTACTAAACAGGCAACTCCTAGATTGATTGGAGTTCCCTTTTGTTCACAATCACGGTAGGAAGAACCCCCTAATGCCAGTAGAAGAAAAAACAATGGTGCCCACTGTGATTGTGGGTGTTGGTGGTACCGGTGCTGAGGTGCTGTCGCGGCTACGTCGTCAGATTGTAGAAAGCTACGGTTCACTCAAGAAGCTACCTATCATTAGCTTTCTATGGATTGATACGGATAAGGATTATAAAGTTTCCAACCCGGAGGCGGCAGGTCCGCACCTTTTAGATCATGAGAAATATTGGGCTAAGGTCAGTGGCAAAGATGTCAGTGACATTATGCGTAATCTCCATAAATATCCGTGGATTGAGACATGGTTTCCGCAGGAGCTAGAGCGGAACATCGGCGCATTAGAAGCCGGTGCTGGTCAGATTCGGGCCTATGGCCGTTTTGCTTTTTTCGCGAATTACCACAAAATTCAAGCGAGTTTTCACGAGGCCTGTGCCCGCATCAAAGGCCATGAGGGGTATATGCAGGATACCTATGACATTCGTGTTAGCGGTAATGGTCTGAATGTCTTTGTTGTGGGGTCACTCTCCGGCGGTACTGGAAGTGGCATGTTGATTGATTTGGGATACTGTATTCGTCACTGGCTCAAGGGTCAAAGCAGTCCGTTAATCACAGCCATGGTGCCCATGCCCAATGCATTTGCCAGTATTAAAGTTGGTGATCGGGTCAAGGCAAATGGTTATGCAGCTTTGATGGAAATGAGTTACTTTTCGGACTATCGCACCGAATACGTAGCTCATTTCGGGAGTGGGTTGACTAATGAAGTACGGGATACCGTACCACCGTTTGATTTTACCTATCTGGTCGGTACAAAGAACG
Source organism: Leptolyngbya sp. PCC 7375 (assembly GCF_000316115.1). Lineage (GTDB taxonomy): Bacteria > Cyanobacteriota > Cyanobacteriia > Phormidesmidales > Phormidesmidaceae > Leptothoe. The sequence continues at coordinate 2,295,639 of NZ_JH993797.1, read as the reverse complement.
GTGAAACTGAGTTTAAGCTCGATCAGCTGCGGGAGATGATCTCGCAAAATATTTTCTTAGATTTGACCTCGGATTTTGCGCCGCATAAGCGTTCTATTCGAGATAACATGAAGGGTGCTTGGGCGCAGGCAGATCCAGAGGGACGGGGATATCCTAAGAACTTTATGAGTTTTGGGCTGTCTGCTGTGGAGATTCCCATTGCTCAGATTCGTACTACCGTGTCACATCGGCTCAGTGGTGATTTGGTGAACTGGTGGCTTAATGAGGCTACGCCATTGCCACCCAATGTGATGGACCTGGTGCAAGGGGATATTCTCAAACGCATGCGTTTGACCATAGCTGAGCTGTTAGCTGATATCTCTGCTGCGAATGAGAAGCCGATGATGGCTGAAATTGGCACCTGGATTAATGCATTGCGTAATGAGATATCCAATGAAGATAAGCTGCAATGTACGTTTCAGGGCGTGAATATGTTAGGCCCTGAAAAGGGGAATATTCTCAACTTTTTGAACTATCTACAGCCCAAAGTTGATGACTATCGTAGTAATCACCTGCGGGAACAGGGGGTGGATGAACGCACCCATGGTGACTTTTTGCAGCGGATGTATGACAATCGCGATCGCATCATTACCCAGGGTCGAGAGTCTCTAGAAGAAGAGTTTTATAAGATTATTAGCGATCGCAACCTGGGACCGAAGTTTGCTAGGGCATTTATTGATAATGTGCGTCAGTTATTCACCAATGCAGCAGAAAACTTTCGACGTGAATCCGAAAAAGTATGGCAACCGAATGAGCTGAATCGTCAACGACAGTACGAGGCAGCTATTCGTGAAATTGGAGAGTCTAGAACTGGTTTTGGCCTCACCAAACAGAGTGACATGGAGAGAAGCTGTGAAGCGGCTCTGAGTGGTCTTGAAGGCAGCTTTATTGCGATTATCCAGCGTAAGGCACGGGCAATTGGGTTAGACATAATTGCTCAAATGAGGGATCAGATAGATCATTTAGATGAACGCCTATCGCGTTTTGAGCAGTTTCTTCAGCAGCAGCGAGATTATTTTCAGCAAGCGGCAGATCAGGAGGCTGATCGGGCAGATGCTTTAGAAATTAATGGGATGAAGCTTTATGAGCGGGAGGAGTTAAACCGACTGTATCAGGATTTAATTGAGCGATTGGCGGGAACGGGCAGTACTAATCAAAGCCGTTATGCTGCGGGCATCGATCAAGTTTGTAAGACGCTAACAGCTGATATCCTCAAAGCGACTAGTCCTCTTTGGAAACAGACGCGTCAGGCAGATGAGGTGATGCGACTCTTGGACATTACCCAGTTACAAGTAGTCAACCACGAAGATTTTAGGGAAAAGATCGCTGATCATACTCAGCGGGTGGTTCAGCAAGCACCGGACGCGTCACGGTTGAAGCAAGAGTTGGCGGCTTGCGATCGCTTTCTTAAGGCCATGCAAAATGAGCCAGAAGAAATTCGTAACAACTTGCGATTAGTCAATCAGCGTTCAAAGCCCTTGATGCGCCTTTCTGAAGGTAAGCTGTTGGCCGCTAGCTTTACGCCTGCTGCTAATACGAAAGTGGCTGTGATTGGTGGACGGAACTCTAGCAATCCGGCAGCGATAAAGTTAGTGCCCTATTTGCAGAATTTGGTAGGTAGTGCGGATTCGATTACGCCGCTTGGGGATCAGGAACGGCACCGGATTATTTTTGTGCAGGAAATTGGTGGTTTCTCGCTGCGATGTGTTGAGGGCATGGAGCAGTTGCGAAATGCTTATCAAGATTGGAAGGGGGAGATGATCGAGGCAAAGCGGGCGCAGCTGCGTGGGGAGAGCCGTGATTTGCCGATTCCAGTACATACTCAAAAGAATGCTCCGTTTTGGGATGTATTTCCTGAAGATGAGGCGGTTTTTCGTTTGGTAGTTCAGGCAAGAGCACTGGGGATATTGAAGCTTAGTGAGAATAAAAGTACTCAGGAGCCAGTAGTGCGCTATTCGCGGGATAGTGTGACGGGTAAGGAGTATGTGGATCTGGCATCGAGTTGGGAAGAGGTAACTCAGACGTTGCAGGTGTTGGCTTGTCGTCCAGACAAGGAAGAGATTGAGCGACAGTTGAATGCTCAGTATGATGCGGCAGCCAAGAATGCAGAGACAAAACAGGCGATTTATGAACAGTTGATGACTTATTTAAAGCTGCGAGAAGATGAGTTAGATAAGCAGGGAGGAGAGGATTGCCCAGACTATAAGCGTGAGTTGATGATTGTTCAGCATGTAATTACGAAATATAAACTAAAGACTGGTCAGGGTGTTGGAACATCTGCTCAAAATGTTGCTGTAGCACAGCCGGAGAAACAGTCGGCATCGACTCAACCTCATGGTTTGCAAAAGTCTACTCATATTGGCTTTGAAGTTGCAGCTTCAGAGACGAAATATGATGAACTTGAGCAATATCTGACTCAGCTTTGGAATTTGAAAGTTCCAGCAGACGCGTTTGTAGTGTCTGCCAAGGCTAAAGCTAATGAGTTGGGTCTGGATATGCAAAAAGCAGAAGCTATCTGGCAACGCTTGATTAGTCCGACGACGCTTCAGTTGACTGCTGAGGAACAGCAGTACGAGCAACACTTGAATCAGCTGTCAAATATGAACATTCCAAAGGATGCGTTCATAGCTTCTGCAAAAGCTAAAGCTATTGAGATGGATATTGAGCAACAAAGAGCAGAGTGTATTTGGAATTGTTTCCTATAAGGATTACCTAAAATGCTTGCTTTTTGGAAATTGTCTTGCACTGCTTTATTAGCCTTTGAGACAAGTTTTTCTCTTTATGAAAATATCATCATACTACCTGATGCTAGAGGTTAGTTGAAAACGGAAAAATCAGACCAACAATTTCGGTTGAAAATTAAAGTTAAATATTTATAAGTTTTATAAGTCTAAATTGGCCATGGTTATTGAATTAAATATCTATCTTAAAAATGAAGATTGGATAGCAACGATGGGTGGTTGGCGTTGTGATGCCCTACTTATTCCCGGTGCTGAATTTAAGGCGCTTTACTATGATGGAACTAGAACTGATACTAAAAACGTTGAAATTGAGCGTCATATCATTCGTTGGGCATCAGGAATTCCAAGGCCTAAGGAGCTATTGGTGACAGTTTCTCTAGCTAAGGATCTGCCACAGCTAGAGAAAGAGAAGCTGCGATTAGAACGAGAAAAGCTTAATCTAGAACATAAGAAAACGTTTCTTGAAAATAGATGGAAAACCATAGCTGCAACAGGTGCAATTGTTAGCAGTCTATTAACTTTTGGAGCGACTTATTTAGTCAACCAACCTAAATCTGTCAACTCAGTAAAGCGGCCAGATATACACACACATACAAAAGAGTTACGAGTTTCTGAAGATCAATGCCTAGAGTCCATGTCAAGAGCATTTGCTAATTATGGGTTAAAAAATATCAACCTTGTCCAAGGTGGTGTGTATGGAGAGCAGGACAACTACAATGTCTTCGTCTCTTGTAACTCAAGTTTGGATGTCGTTTTTTTGGTTGTCAGTGGTGCTGAAGCATCCAAAGCAAGAAGAATTAGAGAAGATCTTAAAAGTGCGTTACCTTAACTTGGAGATATTTGTTTCTTGTGCTCAATCTATCCAGTATGTAATCGGACGTGATTATTGCTCTCAGGATGCAATTTTTATCATGAGGCTTTCACTATTCTCTAATGTCCTGATAAAACATTTCTAAACTCTCTTGATTGCCCACATAGCGCCAGTGCCAGGGCTCATAGGCAACATTGTGATTGTTGTCTTTAGTAAACGACATTTCAAAGCCGTAATACGCAGCATTCTCTTTTAGCCAGCGAAAGGCTGGAGTCTCTTCAAAAGAGGCATTGAGTTCAGTGGCAGGTTGTGAGAGGTCAACAAAATCAACCGCGTAGCCTGTGTGATGTTCGCTATATCCAGGAGGGGCGCTGACCTCTGCACGGGTTTGAGTCGTCTGGCCCCGTTCTGCCTTCAGGTCAAAAAACAGGTATTGCTGATCTTCTAAAGAACGAAATCCAGAGATGACACCCAAACGTATGCCCACCGCTTTAGCATCGGTAATCATTGTTTCCACCTTTTGAGCCGCTTCAGGTTTGAGCCGCACCATGGCATTAGTCGATAATGGGGTCAGACTAGTGGCATCGGCAATATCGTAAGGACGATGGCCCAAAAGACTATTGGGGGTATCTGGTTCATTGCTGTCAGGGGTGACTGCTGGTGTGTTGGCAGTGACTTCTGGGGTCTCTGCGGCAACGGCAGAGCTGGTTGTGGTGGCGGGAGGTGTTTCAATGTCAGGTGCATCTGTCAGTGATGTACTGGGCTTTAGCCACCAGAACCCGGCACTGCCCAACCCTAAGACTGCCATCGTCAGGAAAATCCACGGTGTGATGTTTGCAGGAGAATTAGCTAACGCTGGCTCAGCGCTTGCCATCAAGGTTTCACGCCTAGCTTCAGGGATATCGTCAGTAAAATTTGCCATGGATTTGCCAGGGTCTGCGAATGGGTCACTCATACGTTCTGCGGCTAGTTTATGGCATCAATGTTTTTTTGAGGCAAGTTAACAAAAAAAATCCTATAAAAACCAAGAAAAAGTCTAAAACCTCTATCAATTGGGCCAACTTCCGTGGCAAACTTTCATCAACGAATGCTATCCATCAGGGAGCAACATGCTTAAGGCCTGTGATCACAGGCATTGGGCGTCTCATTGTGGGCGTTGCTGATCCTGAGTATGGCTCCATCTGTAAAGTCTTGGCTGATTGCCCGTTTTGCAGATTGATTCATCCTCTAAATCAGCAGCGGCTTATTGTTCACAAGTTATGGACTTGTTGAGGAACCCCCATGGCCTTTGAATATCCTGACAATTTGCAATATACCGATACTCACGAGTATCTAAAGATTGACGGTGACATCGTTACCATCGGCATCACAGAATTTGCCATTGACCAGTTGGGTGATGTTGTGTTTCTGGAACTGCCTGATTTGGGTGACAACGTAGAGGTTGGTGAGAAGTTTGGCACGATTGAATCGGTCAAAGCGGTAGAAGATCTAAAGTCTCCTGTGAATGGTGAGGTCCTTGAGCGTAATGATCAGCTACTAGATGCCCCGGAGCAAATTGGGGATGACCCCTATGGTGATGGCTGGCTGATTCGGGTCAAAGCTGATGATTTGGATGATATTGATGACGATACGATGACGGCTGAGGAGTATACCGAACAGGTCGAGGGTCTGTAGGGGCGTTGCATACACCCCCCCTACAGAGGTGCCATATTTGAAAAGCAGGCTTTGAATTGCAGGTGAAATCCCCAATGAAATAGGTAAGAATAGGTATTTGTAGCCATCAGCTTATGTCTGATGGTTTTTGCTTGTTGGTTCAGCTGGTGTTCAGCTTGCTGGTGTCAGTCCATAAAACTGCTTTATCTGGAGCTATTGATGTCCTACGAACAGTCTGAGTCGATGTCTGCAACCATTTCAAATACCTGGGCTAATGAGTTAGCTGTACCCAATGATTTTCCTCAACGGCACATTGGTCTGACTAAGATGGACATCGCTCAGATGCTATCGGTGCTGGGGTATGACAGTCTATCAGCACTGATTGATACAGCGGTGCCTGGTGAGATTCGATTAGCCAGTGCCTTGTCTGTGGGAGCGGGGATGAGTGAGCATGGGGCGTTACAGAGTATTCGTGCGATCGCAACCCAAAATCAGGTCCTTACCAGTTACATTGGCCTGGGCTACTACAACTGCATCACCCCGCCCGTCATCCAGCGCAATATTTTAGAAAACCCCGGCTGGTACACCCAGTACACCCCTTACCAGCCCGAGATTTCCCAGGGTCGTTTGGAAGCACTACTGAACTACCAAACCATGGTCAGCGACTTGACGGGGCTGGAAATTGCCAACTCATCGCTGCTGGACGAAGGCACGGCCGCTGCTGAAGCCATGGCCCTGAGTCTAGGCGTGTGCAAAAACAAAGCCGCCAAGGCCGCCAAGACATTCTGGGTATCGGCCAGCTGTCATCCCCAAACGATTGAAGTGATTCAAACCCGTGCCTTGCCCTTGGGAATTAACGTGGTGGTGAGCGAGGCTCCCGATTTTAGTCAACCTTTATTTGGTCTGCTACTGCAGTATCCCGCCAGTACTGGGGCGATCACCGACTATACCGATGTGATTGCCACTGCCCACGACGCGGGGGCGCTGGTGACCGTTGCCGCCGATCTACTGAGCCTGACCCTGCTAAAGGCCCCGGGCGAGATGGGGGCAGATATTGCTGTGGGCAATACCCAGCGCTTTGGTGTGCCATTGGGCTATGGCGGTCCCCATGCTGCCTACTTTGCCACTAAGACGACCTATGCCCGTAAGCTGCCCGGTCGTCTGGTGGGTGTTTCCAAAGACAGTAAGGGCAGACCGGCTCTGCGCTTAACCTTGCAGACGCGTGAGCAGCACATTCGTCGGGACTCGGCGACCAGCAATATTTGTACGGCTCAGGTGCTGCTGGCGGTAATGGCCAGCATGTATGCGGTGTACCACGGTCCAGTTGGACTCAAGGCCATTGCCACCCGAGTACATCGGTTGACGGTGGTTCTGGCGGCAGGGCTGAGTAAGCTAGGGTTTGAGCTGCCGAAAGCGCCATTCTTTGACACGTTGGCGGTGGATGCGGGGGAGCAGGCTGGGGAGATTTGCGATCGCGCCCTCACCCAAGGTATCAATCTCCGCCGCATTGATGCCACCACCATTGGTATTTCCCTGGATGAAACCACCACCCCTGAGGCTGTTATCCAGCTCCTTCAGGTATTTGCAGGCCAGCTGCCGATGCCAGCCATAGAACTGCTTAAGGCTGAGCCCACTATCCCCACAGAGCTAGCCCGCACTAGCGACTACTTAACCCATCCAGTATTCAACAGCTACCACTCAGAAACCGAGATGCTGCGCTATATGTATGCGCTGCAAATGAAGGATCTGTCCCTGGCCTCCGCCATGATCCCCCTGGGGTCTTGCACCATGAAGCTGAATGCCACCGCTGAAATGATGCCGGTCACCTGGCCTGAATTTGGTCAGATTCATCCCTTTGCGCCTTTGGATCAGACCCAAGGCTATCAGGTCTTGTTTGGGCAACTAGAAACCTGGCTGGCTGAGATTACTGGCTTTGCTGGCATTTCTCTGCAGCCCAATGCCGGGTCCCAGGGGGAGTACGCTGGTCTGTTGGTAATTCGTCAATATCACCAGTCACGGGATGATGAGCACCGTAATATCTGTTTAATTCCTCAATCTGCCCACGGTACAAACCCAGCGAGTGCTGTCATGGCCGGTATGAAAGTTGTAAGCGTTAAGTGCGATGACGACGGCAACATTGATGTGGCGGATCTGACTGCCAAGGCTGAGAAGCATAGCGATAAGTTGGCGGCCTTAATGATTACCTATCCGTCCACACACGGTGTATTTGAAGCCACCATCCGCACTGTGTGCGACCTCATCCATCAGCAGGGTGGTCAGGTATATATGGATGGAGCCAACATGAACGCTCAGGTGGGCCTGTGTAGCCCAGGGGACATTGGTGCCGATGTGTGTCACCTGAATCTGCACAAGACGTTCTGTATTCCCCACGGCGGTGGTGGCCCCGGTATTGGCCCCATTGGTGTGCAAAAGCACTTGGTGCCCTTCTTGCCTGGCCATAGTCTGACGCCCGCCCTGGGCACTGAACAGTCCGTCGGTGCGGTTGCAGCTGCACCCTGGGGAAGCGCTAGCATTCTGCCCATTTCCTGGATGTACATTCAGATGATGGGGGCTGCTGGTTTGACCCATGCCACTGAAACGGCTATTCTCAGCGCCAATTACATTGCCAAGCGTTTGGCAAGTCACTACGACATTCTTTATAAGGGCAATGCTGGTTTGGTTGCCCATGAGTGCATATTGGATCTGCGCGGCTTTAAGAAGTCGGCCAATGTGAATGTGGATGATATTGCCAAGCGTATGATTGACTATGGTTTCCATCCGCCCACGATGTCCTGGCCGGTGGCAGGCACCATTATGGTAGAGCCGACTGAAAGTGAGTCTTTGGCAGAGCTGGATCGCTTCTGCGAAGCAATGATTGCCATCCGTGATGAGATTCGCCAAATTGAGGCGGGTGAACTGCCCCAGGATAATAATCCGTTGGTGAATGCGCCCCATACGACGGTTGATCTGACGGCTGATTGGGCTCGACCCTACAGTCGTGAGCAGGCGGTGCATCCGACGCAGTGGACCAAGAACCGTAAGTTCTGGCCGACGGTGAATCGGATCGATCAGGCCTATGGCGATCGCAACTTAGTTTGCTCTTGCCTACCTATGGAGGCCTACGAAGCGTAGCCAATTATCGCCAACGTTTAGCTAACTATTGAGTAACAAGTTAATGTTGCCTTTTTGTCGTTTTCCTACGCTGCCAACGAAGGTGTTTTGGACGTTTTGCCCTGCTCTATCTTACCCGCCAATAATTTATTCAACAGTAGAGCAGGCCTACTCTTGGATAACGCGATCGCTTGCTGGTCTTGGAGAGCCATTCGAACAATCCGTTCACTGGGATAGCCATGCTTGGGTCGTGTGCGAACTCGATTTTGAAGCGTTTGGTATAGGTTTCAATGACCTCTAGTCCAGTGAGGCTGAGGTCTGACGAGAGCAGGATCATCCGTTTGCCACACGGTTGTTGGGTGAGGACAAAGAGGACCTTCTCGGTGGGGCTATCCCAGTAAAACTGAAAACACGTATAGACCCGTGAGACGGGCTCCCCACAACAGCAGCACAAACCACTGGAAGGTGGCCTCGCGACTAAAGGCTGGACGCAATGTAACGATGATTTGCTCGATCCGCTCATAGAGTTCCATAATAAAACTAGCTGAACCTTTCACTTCAGCTAGTTTCGGGCATTCCGGGCTCTCTGAGCGATGGAATGTTCTTTTTTATAGAGCGCTTCTGAAAAGCAACAAAAACTTCTTACTGGTCAGCTTGGTAATACTGGCTTGGACAATACAACTGCATTTTAGTGTCATTGAATTGTCCAGTTGCCAAGCTCATCTCGATAGAGTGTTTCATCAGAAAACTCAAAACACAACGTTTCTGAGTGGAGTAAGTCTCCTTCGTGGCGTGGCATTTTAAGATACATGGCTACTTGGTCCTCGTTGACGAACACAAGCACATAGATATCGTCACGCTTTTCTATACCGGTTCGAACTTCTACATCCCAAGGAAATCCAAGGGTAGATTGGGCCGTATTATTGGTGGTGTATGGCGCAAGCACACACATGTGGTCCCAAGTGTTAGGGCCAATGGAAGCCAGGCTCAATTCACGATCATTGGCTTGCAGATCGGCGACAAGACTGCGCTGGGGAAATAGTCCTCCCATACGGCATCCAACCATAGTGGACAGCATAAGGATAACTAATAGCAAGTGGCGATAGGTCATCAAGGCATGCTGTCCAGTAACAGTGCACTAATAGGTTATTCAACTTTCACCGGTTCACGCTGTCCGTCCGCTGAAATATCCACAAAGTACCAACCCTTTTTGTGGCATACCTTTTTGCATCAACTGTTTCAAATCTCGTATGTAGCTTCAGCAAAGTTCGTTCTCTTGCTGATGAAAAAGTTGTCTACCCCCTCAAGGGATGAACTATGATTTTTTGTTTGACTTCTAAACAAAGGTCTCTAGCCAACCACCCCCACCTAGATCAATTAAGCTTCGCAACAGGAACGTAGGCGATTGAGGACTTTTCTCTTAGCGTAAGGATAAAGCAATTCGTATACTATGTTCACCAAATCTTACTATCTACTACGCTCCACCCACGACGGGCAGTATCTCGCTGCGAAACCTCGCAATACTGAAACCTCAAAAGGGTTTTTGATGCTTTTTAACGCTGACTATGAAGCCCTTAGCTATGTTAATCAGCATGCGGCTGAAGTCGCTAATCGCTTTGCTGTCGAACCCATCAGTGGGCCACAGCTTAAGCAAATGATGGAGCGCTGGGGCTATGAGGGTGTAGGAGTCGTTAACGATCCGCTAGTGCCACAGGTAGAGTTTTTAAAACGTAGTTAAGTAAGTTTTGAGTTTAAGAGAATACATCAAGTTGCCTTAACAAATTTTAGGCAATCCACTCAAAATAAGAACTTAAAACTCAAAACTAACCCTTACTCCATCAGCTCCGCTAACTCCATCCACCGCTCTGTTGCCGTATCAATCTCCGTTGTCAGATCTGCCAATCGCTGAGACAGTGCCTGCATTTCGTTGTAGTCGCTAGGTGGGTCAGTATATAGCTGGTTTTCTAGGGTTCCTTTTTCTGCTTCTAGAGCTGGAATTTTCTCTTCTAAAGAGGCATACTCTCGCTTTTCTTTATAGGAGATTTTCTTGGGCTTTGATGAGATTTGAGTTTTGGTTTTTGAATTTTGAGTTTTCTGTGGTTTGGCAGCAGCTTCCTGTTTAAGTTTCTCTTTCTGTTCAGCTTTCTCTTTATAGTCTAAATAGACTGAATAGTTTCCAGGATACTGCTTGAGATTACCTAACCCTTCAAACGAAAACACGTTTTCAACAGTGCGATCGAGAAAATAACGATCGTGAGAAACAACAATCACACAGCCATTAAAGTCTTCTAGGTAATCTTCTAGAATACCTAAGGTCTGCACGTCTAAATCATTGGTAGGCTCGTCCAGAATCAGCACATTAGGAGCCTGCATCAACACCCGCAACAAAAACAGACGTCGTCGCTCACCACCAGAGAGTTTATGAATCGGCGCATATTGCTGATCAGGCGGAAAGAGAAATCGTTCCAGCATTTTAGAAGCGGTAATCACCGTACCATCGGCAGTGGTGACCAGCTCAGCCACGTCCTTTAGATAATCGATCACCCGCTGATCTTCATTAATGTTCACATCGTCGGAATACTGGTCAAAATAGCCGATGTGAATAGTAGAACCAATCTCAACGATGCCAGCATCAGGCTGCTCGCGCCCGGTGATGATATTCATCAACGTGGACTTGCCCACACCGTTGGGGCCAATGATGCCAATGCGATCTTCTGGGGTAAATAAATAAGAAAAGTCTTTGATCAGAATGCGGTCATCGTAGCCTTTGGTGACGTTTTCTAGCTCAATGACTTTTTTACCGATGCGGCGACCGGCAGTGGCAATCTCCACATTGCCCTGGACTTGCTTAAACTCAGCGTTTTGCATATCGCGGATGCGATCAATGCGGGCTTTTTGTTTAGTGCTACGGGCCTTGGCACCGCGCTGTAGCCACTTTAGCTCACGTCGGAGTACTCCAGCGTGCTTTTTCTGGCTGCTGGCGGCTGCATCTTCTTGAGCCGCTTTTTTCTCTAGGTAATAACTATAGTTGCCTGAGTAGGGATACAGCTCACCTCGGTCAATTTCTAGAATGCGGTTGGTGACTCGATCCAGAAAATAGCGGTCGTGGGTAATCAGGAATAGGGCACCGCGATAACGGCCTAGGTAGTCTTGGAGCCACTCTACCGACAGGGCATCAAGGTGGTTGGTGGGCTCATCCATAAGAATGAGGTCGGGTTCGGAGAGGAGGGCGGTTGCGATCGCAATCCTTTTCCGATATCCCCCTGACAGCGTTCCAATCTTGACATTAAAATCCTCAATTCCCAGCTTGGTCAATATCACCTTCGCTTGAGTCTCTAGCTCCCACGCATTCGCCTGGTCAATCTGCTGAGATACCCGTGATAGCATCGCCATCAGCTGGTTCGTATCTCCTGTAGCGTCCGCCAACCGAGCAGAAATCAGCTCATACTCCCGCACCAGTGCCATACTGTCACCGCTATCGGCAAACACCTGCTCCAGTACCGTCAGGTCTTCATCCAAGTCTGGCTGCTGGGGCAAATAGACAATTTTGCTGCTGGCATTCTTCCAAATTTCGCCGCTATCGATGGGTTCTATACCCGCGATCATCTTTAGCAGCGTTGACTTACCCGAACCGTTGGTGCCAATCAGCCCCACCCGGTCCCCTTCCTCAATACTAAAGCTGGCATCCCGAAGAATTTCCTTAATGCCAAAGTCCTTATTTATGTCCCTTAAAGCCAGCAGAGTCATTAGTCAACGCAGAACAACCGTAGCTAGTGTAACGTGGGTGGCCGACCTATGATTCTGGACCAGCATCCCATTAGTGGTGACAGCTGGCTCAATGCTGCCATACCCTAACTCAACAATGCCCCACGCATACTGTCATAGCCACGGACCTCAATAGACATTGTTATTGCGTTAAAAAAAATAGATGATGGTGTCCTTTTTTATTTTGATGTTACTCCGTCTTCTCAAGACGAAAATCATCCAATAAAGTTGCCAATCCACTGAAGATTTTTCACAAACTTTAAACACCTGGGGTACTTGATGAATAGAGAATTGAAGACTCGTGGACCAGCCCAATTTATGACGGATTTGACTCCAGCATCTACGTATTATGAGCAAAACCTGGATGCGTTATACCTTGAAGGACAACAAATTTTAGGTGATAGCGACTATCTTCCAATCAACACCAATTAGTCTTGAATAATGTTTTAACCCATGGGCTTGCTGTACTTCAAAAGGTTGCTACTTAAATACCAGAGAGCGTCACTACCACTAAAGATTAGCGTGCCTTTCATTATGATGTTTCTAGGTTTCTGGGTAGTCAGCGTTGCTACAGTAGGAAAGTTTTTCTCACATAAGTTAGAACAAGACAAAAAGGAGCAGGCAGAAGAACTTGCTGCTTTGGTTGAGAGGGATATTTATCGAGAAATGGCTTCTCTACGGCAAGGGGCTCGTTTTTTATCCATTGAAGCCTTGATAACTCAGGCAATCATCAATCAAGATATCAATCAACTCCAGCAAACAATACTCCCCCTCGAAGGGATTTTAGAGACCGATATTATTAATATTATCGATCATAATAAAAGACAACTATTTCATGTCAAAGATACTAAACGACAGAATTTTAGCCTTAACGACCAAGAGATCAATAATCTACTAATCAAAGGATCAGAGATTACTGATGTTGTCAGTAGCCATAATTTTGGACCCCCGGTTTTAATTGGTACTGCACCCATTAAAAATGATCAAGGGGTAATCGGCGGCGTTCTACTGGGCACAGCCCTTGATAATGATTTTCTCAATCAAATTAATTTAACGATTCAAGAACAGATTATTGTTTTATCAGATGATGTAATTGTCGCCTCCACATTTTCATCTGACACTGTCCATTTAGACCCACTCAGTCTCGATAATCTCAATGGTTGTATTACTATCGATCGTCAGAAATTCTTAGCGGAGTCTATTCCTCTGGCTAGCTTCGATGGTGAACAGTTTCAGCTAATACTACTGATTTCCCAACAGTCGTTAACTCAGGCAAAAGACGCACTTTGGTTTTTTATCGCCATTGTCACACTAGGCGGGTCATTTATTACCTCTATTCTTGGCTATTGGATTGCAAAAAGAATAGCCAGACCCATTCAAGATATTACTCTGATAGCACAACAAGTAGCCGGGGAAAGTCGCTTTGATTTGCGGGCACCTGCCAGTACGCAAGACGATATTAGTATTTTGGCCCTGTCTGTCAATCAGCTGATTGAATGGGTTGGCCAGTATACCAATGAACTGGAAGTAGCGGCCCAAACATTGGAAAGCAGAGTACAACAACGAACAACAAAACTATCCAACACTTTAAAGGAGCTAAAAGCGACCCAAACCCAGCTGATTCAAACTGAAAAAATGTCTAGCCTTGGCCAGATGATCGCTGGCATTGCCCATGAAATTAATAATCCGATTAGTTTTGTGCAAGGTAACATTGAACCTCTAAAGGAATATTTTGAGGATTTACTAGAGCTCATCAGAACTTACCAAACAGAGTATCCAGAACCGTCCTTAGCAATTCTTCAAAAGTTAGAAGAAATTGATTTTGACTTTTTACTAAAAGATTTGGATAAACTCTTAGGTTCAATGAATGTGGGAACGGAACGAGTCCATGAAATTGTTCAGTCGTTACGCAATTTCTCCCGTCTGGATGAGGCCACGGTCAAAGATGTTGATATCCACGAGGGCATTGATAGCACATTACTGATCCTCAATCACCGCATCAAACACGAAGTCACCGTTGTAAAAAAATATGGTGATCTCCCCCTAGTGCGCTGTTATCCCGCCCAGCTTAATCAGGTATTTACGAACGTGATTGTCAATGCCTTAGATGCCATGTTTGAGGCTAATTGCGATCGCAAAAAGCTGAAAATCATCACCCGCAGGTTTGACAACAAGCATGTGCAAATTATTATCTGTGACAGAGGTCCTGGCATTCCCCGCGAGATCCGCAGAAAAATTGCTACCTGTGCAATTCAAGTTGCTTAAGGCTAAAACCGTTGCCTTGCTTGAGATAGAGTTCTAGCTAGTCGATTTTTAGAAATCGATCACCTATTGTAGAGACCATCAGACTACCTGGGGTTTAGGCTATGGGGAACTACAAAATTAAGGTCAATATTGAAATCGTAGAAAGCGATGAGGCCATCAGTTCTGGGCCCGAAGAAATTGAGGCCGGTGTGTTTGAGTTTAATATAAGCCCAGAGGCGGCTATCAGCATTGATGCGTGTGAACAAGCCTTGTTAAGTACGAATTATCCAGCATTACGCTCAGCATTGGCACATCACCTTGAAACACTCTCTCAAAAAAAACGAAAACGGCATCAACCGCAGGGATTTGGGAAATAACTAAGAGCCCGTATCGGGTGGATGGGGAAATCGGTCGCTTTGAGTTTATGTCATATACAGCCGTTGAATCTTCTGGGAATCAACCATCGAACCGAGTCAACACACTATATGGATCCCTACCCGGCAAAAGCTGGTATCGCACGGTGGGCTTTAAGGAGATTGCCTACACCCATGGGAGTACAGTTGAGTCATATCGGAAAACGAGTGCTTGGCTCAATCGAATCCGTCATCAAGTGACCGGAGGAACCCCGTCAAGAACGATGCAAGACAGTAGTGAACGAGAAGGCACTCGTGTGCTCAATCACTTGACTCAGACTAGTGACGCCATCCTGAAAACCCATGGTGTCATCGACAACACACTGCCTGCGGCTGTTGTTACCTCTGCCAATGAGAGTGAATCTGTTCATCTAGCTCCAGACACTGTATCGGCTGTCATCAAGCAATGTGGCAAAACCGAGTTGATTCGCCAACAGATGACGGCCAATCCCATCTCTTATGAAGACCCACACCATAGCCTCAACATTTCGATTGATGATGTCGGGGTGAAACGTCAGAGTGACCAGCGACCAGAGAGTGTTCCCGAGACAACCACCTCACGCAAGTATGCCTATCAAACAGTGGTCCATATCGAAAATAAACTCGGTAGCTATCGCTTGAATGCCCGTGGCTTGCAGATCATGATAACGATGGTGTTGGCCTTTTTACTCCATAATGATCTCCTTCAAGGCCCTATCGTATTCTTTGCCGATGGACAGCGTAGCTTGCATGGCGCGATTCTGACCACCTTTGCTGGGGTATCAGCACTAACGCTAATCTTGGACTGGTATCATCTGCATGAGAAATGTAAACAACTGCTCAGTCTCGCCTGTCAGGGTAGACGTCTGCGCAATACACATTTGACTCACCTGGCGGCGCTGCTCTGGCATGGATTAGTCGATGCCGCTCTGGTTTACCTTGAGTTCATTGATCCAGACCATCTCAAAGACTCAGCCGCTATCGATAAACTCCAAGGCTATCTTCGTCGGAACAAACCTCATATTCCTTGTTATTGTGTGCGTAAACAGCTGAAATTGAGAAATTCCAGCAACCGAGGTGAAAAGGCCAATGATTTATTGGTCTCCTCACGACAAAAACACAATGGGATGAGTTGGTCTAAAACAGGGTCAGTCGCATTGGCAGCTTTAACAGCCCTAGTTTCGAATCAAGAGGCGACCCATTGGTTCAGGACCGGACAGCTCAATTTTAAGTTGGTACCTCATCCCGTAAAGTAATTGCACAGGTAGAAAAATTTTCGATCCATTTTTCACAACAAAACCAGTGGGTAAAGGTACAGGCCTAGGCTTAGGCATTTGTTTTAGGATTATTCAACAGCACCACGGCAAAATCCGAGTACGCTCTAAGGTAGGCAAAGGGACTGAGTTTCTTATCACCTTACCCATCGACGTATTACCCGCTGATCCAGCCATCACCGAGTCCGCCAGAGTCGCAAGCTAATAGGGTAGATCTTCAGACTGCCAATCCGGACTGGACTCCGCCACCAAGGGCAGCTGCCCGACATCTGTACGATACCCCTTATCTCGCTTATCTGGTTCTCGTTTACGTGGGGACTGTTTGCGTCGACGGGCAATATTTTCCTCCGTAGTCTCTTCCGCAATCACTTCATACAAGATCGCCAATTTATTCCCATCTCCCTTACGCAGCACACGACCTAAACGCTGAATATATTCCCGAGTAGAACCACTGCCTGATAACAAAATTGCAATTCTCGCGTCAGGAACATCCACCCCTTCGTTAAGCACATGGGAAACAACAATGGTCTTATAGTCTCCTGTGCGAAAGCTTTGCAAAACCTCACGCCGCTCTTTTACCGGGGTTTGATGGGTAATGGCAGGGATCAAAAAACCTTGGGAGATTTTATACACTGTGGCATTGTCATTGGTAAAAATGATGGTGCGTTCAGGGTAATGCTGAGCCAACAGATCTTCTAATACCCTCAGTTTGCCAGCAGTGCCCAGGGCAATATTTTTAGCCTCACGATGAGCCAGCATTGCCCGCCGCCCCGCTTGAGAACGTGCACTGGCGGTGACAAATCGCTTCCATCCTTCAGGGCTACCGAGCCAAATCCGAGCCTGCTGCAAAAAGTCATTGCGTCGTTGAATCAGCTCTGCATATCGCCGTCGCTCTATCTCTGACAAAGAGACTTTTAGCTGCACAATTTGATAGGGTGCTAACGCCTGCCCAGATAACTCAGCCGCCGTTTTGTGATAAACAACTGGCCCCAGCAGCTGATCGAGATCGCTATGTCGCCCATCAGCCCGATCAGGGGTAGCGGTTAGCCCCAGTCGGTAGGGTGCGATCGCATACTCAGCAATCACCCGATTAAAGTCACTGGGCAAATGGTGGCATTCGTCGCACACCAATAGGCCATAGCGATTGCCCAAACTCTCTGCATGGATCGCCGCACTATCGTAGGTCGCCACTAAAATATCGGTGCGATCGCGACTACCTCCACCCAATAAACCAATATCCGCATCGGGAAATGCCGTCTCTAAATGGGCATACCACTGATGCATCAAATCTAATGTGGGCACCGTAATCAAGGCACTGCGGGGAATCGCCTGTAGCGCTAATTGAGCCAGGTAAGTCTTACCCGCCGCTGTCGGTAAAACCACCACCCCTTGCCACCTGTTTTGCTGCCAAGCCTGGAGAGCTTCGCTTTGATGGGGATAAGGTTTAAACGTCAGACGAGGCGTTAGTTCCAAAGCGATAAAGTCAGACGCCTGATCATTCACCTCCACCTGCTCACGACGCAGTGTCTCTAACAATGGGCGATAGCAGTGGGCCGGGATCCGAAACCGTTCAATGCGGTCATCCCACACTGCATGATCAATCCACCCCTTACCTCGCGGCGGCGGGTGCAAAATTAAGGTACCGCGATCAAACCGCAGCGTGGGTATACGCACCATACACAGAAACCATAAAAACGGGTTGCGTGAAGACCGCAACAACAACAGTAGCTAACTATACCAAGCTCAGTTATCTACCCTAGTTCCTGATTAAAGGAACGTTAAGTCTCCTACATTTTTTTGTCGACTACGTGTAATCACCGAGGTCGTTTATGGACATTTGGTGACAATTAAATCAACTATCCGAGAAACCATGCAGCTTTGCTCTGGAATCGATAGGTTCAAAACTGTATTTATCCGTAGCATTTACCAAGGAGAATCGTCATATGGATATGTCAATGATTCTAGGTTTGACTCTTGCCGGTTTAATTATGCTGCTCAATGGCAACAAACATCAGGGAAAAGACTCCAAAACACAATCCGGTAACTCATCTGAGTTTATAGTCAGCGTTGGCGGCGACGGCGGCGTCTCCATCAGCCCTAAGAAAAAATCCTGAGACTTTAGAGACTAAGGTCCATGGGTCCACGTTTGTTTGTCAACCCCATGCCATGGTCATCCGTCATCTTTAACTGGTCTAGGACAAACATTCAAAATTAAAGTAAACATCTGAGGGGGGATTCGCAAAATTGTGAATCCCCCCTCAGATGTAGTTATCTAAAACCCACTCAAGAGACCCCTGGTTCATAGGTCAAGCTCAAGACTGGTGATCTGCAATACCAGATCACTCTACTCCCCACTGCCTATTCTCCATTATCTCTACCCACTAACCAGGCGTCTTCTCCGGCAACAAGCACTTATCAGAATCACAGCCCGCTGGACCAGCTTCAATCAGTTCACCCGCATCATAACGCTCTAACGCTGCATGGAAATTCTCGGTGGAACGCCGGGCTAAAACCTCGTTACACAATTCCTCGTAGCGTGCTTTATCAATGGGTTCAAACGGCAAACGTGGGAATGTTTGCAGATCATCGAAGCGTGCCAGTAGGGCCGAAGAAATATAGCCTTCGTCATTTTGAATCGCCCGGTGAATGCGTTCTGCTAGAACCTCAATTTCATTTTCACGAAATTCGATAGTAGCCGAGGTATTATGCGCCGTATAGTGCCGCTGTACCTGCATGTAGAAATCAAACTGAGTCAGGGCAGAGAACTGCTCAATGGCAATCTGATCTGCCCCTGGCAAATTAGCCCAGGGCACCTCCACAGGCATTTCCACTAGCCACTCAGTACAGCGGGGATCAAAAGGATCGTTTAGCAGGTTGCCGTTCTCATCTTTATCAGATTGGGATGGCACCACCGCATAACCATAGTCAATACAAGCCAGGGCCACCGGATCATCCTTTCGGAAGGTAATGCGACGGATAAAGCGTTGGGACTTAGGTGGATGCCAACCAGAAGACGCACCGCTGAGGAGACTCTTCGTACCAGCAGGTTGCACAGTCGTGCAGCGGTTAGGACGCTTGATGTCATGGCGATCGCAATAGTCCCAAACCGTCTCATGGACAATGGCCTTCCAACGGCTTAGATACTCTTGCTCCTTAGCCTTAAACTGCAAGCCTTGCATGGTATCTGGGCGACCGGCTTCCCACCATTTCAGCCAGTCCACCCCAAAGGCCTGCACAAAGAAGTCAAATAATCCGGTAAAGGACACGCCGACAATGGGATCATCCAACCGTGATTGCTGATAGCGAGATTCGATAAACTGGTGATTGAGCAGAGCAGCAACTGCGATCGCACCGGCACGGAATGCATCGTCCTGTTCTTGCAAATTCTCTGGATCAATTTGGTTCAAGTGAATTTCCGCCAGATTGCAATGGAAGTTCTGGCCCAAAATTTCACCACAGGGGTTGAGTCCATAGCGCCCTTCACCCTGGGCACGGCGTTCTGCTTCACCCGCCCACTGAATCGCCCCCTCACCGGAGTAAAACTGCTTACGCACCGCATTGGTCATTTCCCCTAAGGATGGCTTGGTGTGGAAAACCCTTGTATGGTTAGCCATACGCAACGAATCACGCTCAGGGTCAATTCGCCAATTGCCATCAGCATCCTGCTGCCACAGATTATCTTTAGCCGCCGCCGCTTGCTCATCGTGGCTGTCAAACTGACGCATCCCCGCTGACCGCCGGATATTACCAGCCACCACACAGGCCGCAGCTTCATCAATTAACAGACAGCACTCCACAGAGCTGAGCTTGCGTCCAATCGCCTTATTGAGAATCGTGGCGCAGCGATTGTATAGCCCCGGCAGCTTCACCGGATTGGCCATGCCACCAAATCCCTTCAGCTTTTCCCCCGCAGGACGCACATCACTCAAATCAACGATCACCTCTACATCACCCGTGAAGTCTTCACGGCTAGAAAGCTCTAAAATCGTCTGATACGACATCACCCAGCCATTACGACTGTCACCGACACGGATCTCAACACGGTTGCCATCCACAACGACATCCGTTTCTTCGCGACGCTGATCCGCAGGCGTACCCCCCACATCGCCAGC
The DNA here is from genome assembly GCF_000316115.1 of Leptolyngbya sp. PCC 7375. Taxonomy (GTDB): domain Bacteria; phylum Cyanobacteriota; class Cyanobacteriia; order Phormidesmidales; family Phormidesmidaceae; genus Leptothoe. Next base: position 2,275,497 of record NZ_JH993797.1, on the reverse strand, counting down.
CATGGTCACCGTTAATCGATTACGAATCACTGGCAACTGATCGATGTATTTAGGCTCTAGCATCGCACCGGTGCCACAGCCCATCATCGCCAAATCCATCATCAGACCAAAGGCACGCCAGTCCACCACATTGGTGCTGGTGCAGTTATAGGCCCCAGAGAAATTTTTCTGCTGCTTACTCCACTCAGTCCCCCCGACCCAGAGCCAACGACCCGACGGCAGCGCCTTTAATCCCCGCTGCATTCGCTGCACCAGGGCCTTTTCGTCCGCCGTCAGCTTACCCAATTCCACCAAACCACCTAGGGTGCGATCGCAAACGTCATACCAAGATTCCCGCTGTCCATCGTCCAAACGACGGCTATAGGTACGATAAAAAACTGGATAGGCCGCTGGCGCAGTTCCAGGGAAAGGCGTTTTTGTACGTAGTCGTTCTAACTCTTGAACCATTCGTCTGGACTTCCTTACGAATCTAAGGGTGTGAGTGAAATAGGGTCGTTAACGATGGGGATATACACCAACCTTGGGAAACAGCACATGTAGCGCTAATGATGTCCCCAATACTTGTTAACACTCTAAATGTGCTATGGCACATGGAAATAAAGCCTAACACCACCATCAAAAAAAATCTAGCGTCTTACTTTCAGGACAAACGCTATATCTAGTGATCAGGAAATTCTTTATCCATTTCGTGAACTAAAAACCCCAAACAGCCGTCAATCCTAAACAACGAACTAATCGATGGTTTAGCAAGATGACGTAAGGGAGGACGATATACCGTTGTCAGGCTATATTAATTGCAAGACCCAGGGGTATTTACATCCACATCCAAGCAACGTTCAAGGCCTGATTCCATTGGATCAAGGCTATTTTTAAAGCTCAGTTCTAAGGTTGTGAGCCAGGTGCGATTTAAAAAGTGGTCAAATTACTAAAGTTATTAATAGGTTGACCGGTAAGCTGCAATGTGAGGGTAGCCATATAATAGAGGACCTAAAGAAGTATGAATATATGGTTATAAATACTCTAATTGGCACTGGGCTTACATGATGCTCCTTGTGGCATCCTCGTGGTGTTTGGTAAAGATTTCCTGCCTTAACGATTGATCAATTCCTTTTACGGGTTTTTCCGAAGTTAGTTCTACTTCCCTGTATCCAATGCTGTGAATCAACCAATTGACCATGAGCCATTCAGTAGTGTTGTCCTCTCCATTAACAGAGACAGTGCAGCGGCCATGTGACTTCACGATTGCTATTTGCACCTATAACGGTGCCCAGCGTATTCCAGCTGTTCTCGATCGACTACAACAGCAGCTTAATACTCAAATACTGCGCTGGGAAGTTTTTGTAGTCGACAATAACAGCAGCGATTCTACAGCTGCAGTCGTCCAGGAATACCAGCAAAAGTGGTCGTCTGACATTCCGTTGCGGTATTTCTTTGAAGGTCGCCAAGGGGCCGCTTACGCTCGCCAGCTAGCCATGGAAACGGCGAAGAGCGAGCTCGTCGGTTTTTTAGATGACGATAATTTACCGGCTGATAACTGGGTAGCAACTGCCTATCAGTTTGGCCAGCAGCACCCACATGTTGGGGCCTACGGCAGTCAAATCTATGGCCAGTTTGAAGGCACACTTCCTGATGACTTTCATCGGATCCAGTCATTCTTCGCCCTAACTCAGCGAGGTGATGAAGCCCATGTTTATCAGCCTCGCCAGCGAGTCTTGCCACCCTCTGCAGGTCTAGTTGTGCGGCGGCAGGCCTGGTTAAGCAACGTCCCCAATCAACTCATTTTGACCGGGCGTCACGACGAACAAATGCTCACGGGCGAAGATTTAGAAGCCATCGCCCACATCCGCAGAGGTAACTGGGAAATTTGGCACAACCCCGACATGAAGGTTTGGCATCAGATCCCAGCCCGTCGTTTGCAGCGCAGTTATCTGCTGCCATTTTTCCGAGGCATTGGCCTCAGCCGCCACGTGACTCGCATGCTCAATATGGCCACCTGGCAACGTCCCTTTATGTTTTGGGTGTTTATAGCCAGTGATTTGCTTAAAGCCATACACCATGTAGTGACTTACCGCACACTACTCCAAACCAAGGTTGTCCCTGCTTGCGAGCTAGAATTCTATCTTTGCAGCTTGGTCAGCCCACTTTATATCTGGCGTTTACTATTGCTTAGGTTTCTAAAAAATAAATCTTGAGGTCTCAATTATCTCAACTATTTTGGGAATATAGAACCTTAGGGACTGCATAATTCTGCGCCTCCTGATGTCAGCCCTCCAAGGCTATGTTTATTTGATACCTATGACCTGTGTCAGTGCTGCGCTCATCCTGCCCGTTCGAAATCGTCAAGCCTATACATCAGCCATTTTGCATCAGCTGAGGGCTCAAATTTCTGCGTCTTCAGGTGCACATACCATCGAAGTGGTAGTGGTGGATGATGGGTCTACCGATGGGACACCTGAGTTGATTCGCCAAACCTTTACAGCGGTTCACTTACTACAAGGGGATGGCGAGCTTTGGTGGACGGGTGCGATCGCAACCGGTATGAACTTTGCCCAGCAGCAACTGCAAACAGACTATGTCGTTTGGCTTAACGACGACATCACGTTAGCAGACGACTTTATATACCAACTAATTCAGGTATGTCAGAAAAATTTAAATAAAAAAGTAATCACCGGCGGCATCGTATGCGCTCAATCTCACCCAGACTGGATTGTGTTTGGCGGGGTGATTGCCAGCCAACCCATTAATAACCTGGAGCAATTTAACAATGGGCCGATAATTCCAGTAGATACCTTAAACGGCAACATCGCCGTCATACCCACTGCATTGATAGCAGACATTGACCTCCCCAATACCAAACGATTTCGTCACTACGGCGGTGATTATGAATATATCTGCAGAGCGAAGGAAGCAGGTTACAAAGTGCAACTGTCCAATCAACTAAACGCAAGCACTGATTGGCAAACCAGTGACGTCATTCGCTACATGCCACTGTGGATTCAATGGTATATCAGCCAAACCTTTACTGATAAGCTCAATGTTCTCCAAAGCTTAACTAATCGAAAATCGCCCCATAATGTCGAGCACATGGTTAACAGCATCCATCGGCAGTCTAACCATGTACCCCGCTGGATCTACCTCATTTTTCATCTCAAAAAACTCATAAAACTCGTTAGTAGCGCCCTCATTCCCGCATCGTTACGCCACAAATATGTTCAAGCTTATTTCCAAAAACATAACGTGCCCTCCGACGTTGTGCAATCTGTCTTGCAATAGCTGAGTTTCGATGAAAATATTACATCTCAGCACATCAGATGCGAATGGCGGAGCGGCTCGGGGTGCCTACTGGATGCATACGGCCCTCAAACGAGCTGGCGTTGATTCCCACATGCTCGTGGCCGAAAAATATACTGATGACTCAACAGTAATTGGCCCCAGTGGCATTACAGGAGGACAAAAAATTCTTAATGGTATTCGTCAAACCGTCGAATACTGGCCCTTAAAACGTTACCCCCACAAATCACCGGGCCTCTTTTCCCCGGCTATTTACCCCAATCCAGTTATCAAACAAATCCAACAAATTAAGCCAGACATCATTAATTTACACTGGGTTGGGTTAGGGCTGCTCAGGCCAGAACAACTCAAAACATTTACCCAGCCCATCGTCTGGACATTACGGGATATGTGGAGCTTTACCGGAGGTTGCTGCTACACCCAAGGCTGTACTCGATATCAACAGCAATGTGGCCGCTGTCCTATGCTGGGCTCTAATCAAGAAAAAGACTTATCTAGAAAAGTTTGGCAACGCAAATATCATGCCTGGCAAAACCTTAATCTAACCCTAGTACCCATTAGCCAATGGGTAGCTGACTGCGCCAGCAAAAGTGCTCTATTAAAACAGTATCCTGCCCAAGTCATCCCCAATGCCGTAGATACTGATATTTTTCGTCCTATTGACAAAAAGATCGCCCGTAACATTCTGAAACTGCCTCAACAGGATAAACTCATCCTTTTTGGTGCGTTAAGTGCAACCACTGATAAGCGCAAAGGCTTTGACCATTTAAGAGCTGCTCTAAATAAACTAAAAAGTAACAATACCTTGCCTCTGCGAGCGGTCATCTTTGGTGCGAACAAAATCTCACCATCAATGAAACTCAATATCCCTCATACCATGCTGGGCCGCCTAAACGACAATGTAACACTGGCACTCGCCTATTCAGCCGCTGATGTGATGGTAGTCCCTTCTATTCAAGAAGCCTTTGGTAAAACCGCCATTGAAGCCATGGCCTGCGGTACACCAGTTGTATCCTTTGATGCCACTGGCTTACGCGATATTGTTGAACATCAAAAAAATGGTTATCGTGCTGCATGCTTCAGTTCTGAAGACTTGGCTAAAGGTATTGAATGGACTCTTGAAAATACAGAGCGTCTACAACAACTCTCTCAACAAGCTCGACAAACTGTAATTACAAATTTTTCATTTGAAGTCCAATCAACATCCTATAAGCAACTTTATCAAGAACTATTGCAATAAATTTGAGAAATCACCTTTGCACTAATTAACCACTATTAATAAAGTCACCTATTAATAAAACCACCTATTAATTTTTATCTGTGTTTCTCATATGATGACTCAAAAGCACAAGCATCCATATACAGCATCTCCTATCTTTATTGTTGGCTGTGCTCGCTCGGGCACAACTCTTCTACAAAGCCTGCTAGCCAGTCATCCCGATATTGCTTCATTCCCAGAATCCAAATTTTTTGTAGATCTTGTTTGGATGCCAGAGGAACGCTCACGTCGCTATGCCTTAGGTCTAGTTTCTAAGGAAATGCGCAACACAATGGAGTCGTTTTTGCATGAAGTCGGGCATCCAGAACTCACTTATAAACTTCCGCGTTTACCCCTCATTCAGGCCTACGTTCGTAGCTTTAAAGAAATACTGGGCGAATTGACCCATCTACAAAAAAAATCTATCTGGCTAGAGAAAACCCCTGAACATTTACACCGACTGAAATATATCGAGCACTACATGCCAGAGGCGAAAGTGATCCATATTGTTAGAAGCGGCATGGATGTCATTGCCTCTATATATGACTTAGCTCAGCGTCATCCCAATCATTGGGGACGTACCTTTAAAACCCTGGATAATTGTATTCAACGTTGGACTGAGGACATTGCCATTACTCATCAGTACCTGGATAAGCCTAACCATACTTTGATTCACTATGAGCAGATGGTTAGCCATCCAACAGATGAAGTCAAACGACTCTGTCAGTTTATTGGTGTCCCCTTTGATGATCACATGCTCGAAAACTATCGGAATACATCGAGCCAATTAATCCGATCTCGCGAAACGTGGAAAGCCTCAACCCAAAAAAATATACAGAATACAAATTCTCAGAAATTTTTATCAGTGTTCACCCAAGAACAGCAAAATTACGTTAAGAGCCTTGTGCAGCAAGTCAATTTGCCAGTTTTACCAACACAAACATTTGCCTAAGGTTAGCAGTGAAAGCAATAGAAGCAAAACTATGTCAGGCATTTTACACAAACTGAATGGAATTGCTTCACGCTATCTAGAGAGTGCATCTCGCCCATTTATTTGGCAAGCACGGTACGCAACATCACGTCATAGAGCCTTACCAAGTTTTGTAATTATTGGAGCCCAAAAATCTGGAACAACCAGCCTATATCAATACTTAACCGAGCACCCCCAGATATGGCCTGCTTATATTAAGGAAGTTCATTTCTTTGATGGTGGATTAGCACCCAAGCTTGACACTTTCACCAAAGGAGAAAAATGGTATCGGGCACATTTTCCACTTAAAGCACAGATACAACCAAGGGAACATACCTTTGAAGCTTCACCGCTTTATATGTTTAATCCTTTAGCAGCCAAGCGAATGTTTAACCTAATGCCTGGGGCTAAAATCATTGCCATTTTACGCAATCCCACTGAGCGCGCTATCTCTCATTATTTCCATGAAAAGCGCTACGGACGTGAACCACTAAATATTGCTGAAGCAATAGCAGCTGAGGAAAAACGACTCGCACCAGCATGGGCTAACCATGATTATAAGAATGATTTTTTTATCCATCTGTCTTACAAGAGCCGTGGTCGTTATGCAGAACAACTCAAGAGATTTTTAGAGTACTTTTCTAGGAAAAACGTATTAGTCCTAAGCTCTGAACAACTATTTCAAAACCCAGCATCTGTTTTACATCAGGTTTGTCAATTCATTGATATTGATACAGATTATAAATTCAAAAAATTGAGGCCTCGTAACATTGCATCTAATCGAGTCAACATTAAGCCCTCAGTTTATGAGTCCTTAAATTGTTATTTTACTCCTTACAATCAAGAACTGTACAAATTAACGGACAGGCATTTTAACTGGTAAGCCAAAACACTACCAATTTGACAACTTAAAGTTTTTTCTATTCCCACCCAGGTAGCCTTTGGAAGGAATTCAACTTATCGCAACACAATATAGCGTTTCCTAACCTGGTAAGGTGCAGCCGATCCTTTTACTGGAAAGCTTTAGCTCTGAGAATGTACCTCATGTGACTGAGAAACGCTATAGCTAACGCGTAACGCACTTACCCCTCATTTTTATAAAAGGTGTAGGGGAAACCGAACTAGATTAGCGGAAATCTACAATTGGGTTCTAACTTACGATGTATCAATATATGGTGCGGCATGCTTTATGCACGTTTAATACAAATCCGATAAAAATGGACAATCCTGTAGGGGCACTCCCTTGTGCGGTTCGGCTGAGCTCACTGTCGAAGCCATGCCCTTCGATAACGGGCACCATCAGTCAGGATTTCGTATAAATTAGTGTATAAAGCCAACACCGTTAGCAAGTCTTAATGAGTCAGAGTAAATCTAAGTCATGGCAGTTGTTCAAGAAACGGGAAACATCAGTATCCATACTGAAAATATTTTTCCCATCATCAAAAAGTGGCTCTATTCCGACCATGAAATCTTTCTGCGGGAGTTAATTTCCAACGCGGTAGATGCCATCAGTAAGCTGAATATGGTGTCCCGAAGCTCCGACTTCACTGGCGAAGTCGGCGAGCCCGAAATTACCATCGCTATCGATAAGGACGCCAAAACGCTCAGTGTTAGTGATAATGGCATCGGCATGACCGCTGATGAGGTTAAGAAATACATTAACCAGGTGGCCTTCTCCAGTGCCGAAGAATTTGTATCTAAGTATAAGGACAATACTGACCAGCAAATTATTGGTCACTTTGGCCTAGGGTTCTATTCATCATTTATGGTGTCCGACCGAGTCGAAATCGACACCTTGTCTTATCAAGCAGAAGCCACTGCTGTCCATTGGTCTTGTGATGGCACTACCTCCTTTGAGCTGACTGATTCAGAACGAACTGATCGAGGCACCACCATCACCCTACATTTGATGGAGGAAGAGGCTGAATACCTGGAGACGACTCGCATCCAACAGCTGATCAAAACCTACTGCGACTTTATGCCTGTTCCCATCAAATTAGATGGGGAATCTGCCAATAAACAAAATGCTCCCTGGAAGCAATCCCCCGGTAACCTCACCGACGAGGATTATCTAGAACTCTATCGCTATCTCTATCCATTCCAAGAGGAGCCGCTGCTTTGGGTCCACTTAAATACGGACTATCCCTTTGTCGTTAACGGCATTCTTTACTTTCCAAAGCTCCGACCCGACGTCGACGTTACCAAAGGGCAAATTAAGCTTTTCTGCAATCAAGTCTTTGTTAGCGATAACTGCGAGGAAATCATTCCGCAGTTTCTACTGCCCCTGCGCGGTGTCGTCGATAGTACCGACATTCCCCTAAACGTCTCCCGCAGCTTTTTACAGAATGATCGCACCGTCCGCCGCATCGCTGACTACATTGCCAAAAAAGTAGGTGATCGTCTCAAAGAGCTATACCGCACTGATAAAGCGAAGTACATTGAGTGCTGGCAAGATTTGGGCACCTTCGTTAAGTTTGGCTCCCTCAATAACGACAAGTTCAAGCAGCAGATCGCCGATTTTATAATTTTCCGAACCACGGCAAACCTCGCCAGCGATCAGCCAAAAGTTGAAGTGCAAACGGCAGAAGACGATGCCTGGCAGTCGACAGATGAGGAAGGTGCAGCCATTGATGCCAAGGGTAATCCCTACACCACTCTCAAAGAATATTTAGAGCGGAATAAGGAGAAGCATGAAAACCGAGTCTTCTATACAACGGACGAAGTGTCCCAAGCCACCTATATCGACCTGCACAAGCGTCAGGGACTGGAGGTCCTTTATTTAGACTCCTTTATCGACACTCACTTTGTACCATTTCTAGAACGGGAGTATTCTGATGTTAAGTTCTCTCGGGTAGACTCTGACCTGGATGACACCCTCATCGACGAATCAGCAGGTAGTGACATTGTCGACCCAACCACTAATAAAACTAAGGGTGAGCGGGTGAAGGAGCTATTTGAAAAAGCCCTCGCTCAGCCCCAGGTTACGATTCGGACCGATGCCCTCAAGTCTGACGATGCCCAGGGTGCGCCGCCTGCCATTGTGCTACTCCCCGAAGAAATGCGCCGCATGCAGGAAATGATGGCGATGATGCAGCAGCAGACAGCTCAGTTCCCTGAGGAACATACCTTGCTGGTGAATACGGCTCATCCACTGATCCAGAATCTGCTAGACATGAGTCAGGGCACCATTGTACAAGCAGACGGTGGTGAGTCTCCTACTGCGTCCATGGCCAATATGATTTGTCAACATGTATACGACCTGGCCCTAATGGCGCAGAAAGGATTTGATGCCGATGGCATGAAGTCGTTTGTAGAACGCTCCAATAGCCTACTAACAGGTTTAACCAAAGCGTAGGCAATAGCCGATTTCTTGAAGACCTCATAGGTGTTTCTTCGAAAAGGCTATACCGGTTGCAGGCTCCTTTTGATCTATCGTGTACACATAAGTCCTGGAAACTAGCGTTTGCGCTTGTCTAAACCCTCTAACTCCCCCTTGGTAAGGGCTACCGTGTATACATAAGTCGGAGAGTCGCTCCAAATCTCGAGCCCACTCTGCGAGAAGAGCAAAGCTCTACATCCCCCAACCCCTTACTCCCTGAGGGAGAAGGGGGGGCCTGGCCTCAAAGTCCTTCGCCCCCAGGGAGAAGGATTTAGGATGAGGGCAAATTCAAGGTCAGGTCTACTTTTTGGGACATTATCTTCTAGATGTGTATACACCGTAGTTGGTAAGGGGGAGGACCGGAGTTTCCCCCTTTACCTTAGGCTTTAGCCCATGCCAGGAGGGCTTTAGAGGGTATTAAGGGGGGTTATGCAGGATCGTGAACTCCCTTTCGAGATGTGTGTACACCGTAGCCCTTTTAATGGAATAGTCCACCTTTTCCAAATTAGGAATACTGGGGTTTCCCAATCCTGGGGAAACAAGACTCAAAGCCACCAGAATTGGGGAGTAGGGGGCCTAAACGCCCTAAAACAACTTGGACTGTTACTCAATTATGGAAATATCTTTTGATTAGAGAATCAGCCCTAAAATATGAGGGGGGTTGCATTTAAGAGTGCAGCCATGTAAGGATTAAGGACTGTATTCCAAGGACTGTACCATGAGCCGCAGATGCGATCTGACGAATAAAAAGGCTAATAATGCCTTTGCTGTTTCTCACTCTCACCGACGTACCAAGCGTCTACAACAGGCCAATCTTCAAGACAAGCGGGTTTGGTGGCCCACAGGCAAACGTTGGGTAAAGCTTCGTTTATCCACTAAAGCGATTAAAACCCTTGAAAAGAAAGGGATTGAAGCAATGGCTCGTGAGGCAGGTATTGATTTGAGTAAGTATTAGAGACTGTGGCACCGGTCCAGGCCTTAATTTATTGAGTTTTCAATTGCCTGAGTTGATACAACTTAATGCTGCTTACTTAGCTTTATCAAAAGCTTAAAGTTTTGGTATGTTCACGGATAGATCCCCTGGCTGCAAAGTCAGGGGATTTACTGTATATATAGTCGATGATATTCAAATGCATGATCTTGCAGGACCTTAGTTATTTCGGACTGATAGTGATGTAGAGACAGATATCTATGGATTGTTTTGATAACGATCTGATCGGTTCGTTACAAGGAATGGGTAAAGTTCAAGTAAACTATTCAGGCTTTATACTGATTACCAGTTTGGTAATTAAAGGTTTAGGCTAGGTAAATCTACTATGGGACATGTAGATACCACGCAAGTTTTCGTTCCCTGAGAGTTCAATTGCTTTAAGTCTTAAATAGACTACAAATCGATGGTCATGTTGGCACATGCCACACCTGATCTAACGCTTATTTTTTAGAAGTCAGCGATGTCTACCCCAAAACGCTCTCGAGTTTCTAATCTTCGTCGATCTTTGACTCACGTTAGGCAATTACCCAAGCATTTTATGGCTTGGCTGCTTCGCCTTATTTTTGCTGGCGCTCGCTTCAGTCGCACAAACCAGGCCGGGTTTATCTTGCCAACAACAGTGATGTTGCTTTTGGTGTTGACTCTAACCGTTGGTGGCCTAAGCTTTCGTTCGTTTAGTCGACTAAACCAAACCATTGCCTATCGTGAGCAGCAGAGCATCGATAATTTTGCTGCTCCAGCAGTTGATAGGGCAAAGGCAAAGATTGAGTTCTTATTTACAAAAGATAAGGCCATCATTGATAAGCGACCGCCATCAAGTATTGATTTGGTCAATGCACTCTTAGCCAAGTCAGGTACTTGGGGAGATGCAGATCATTCAGAGCAGGATCCCTACACCTTACCTGATGAAACTCAGCTAGATATTAATGGTGATGGCAACCCCGACCCTGCATGGAGTTTTCCATCTGACGATGGCAGTCTCATTGTGTACTCGCTTTTGACCTCTCATCAAGGAACAGATTCAGGTGGTAATGACATAACCTTAAGCTCTAATGAAACAGAGGAAAAAGCGAATGCCCTGGTTACGCGCAACGGTCCTATAAATACACAACGATCAGCAGAAGGTTGCCCTGTAAGCATCCTGTCAGGTGATGGTTGGCAAGATGCTGGCAGTAATCTACAGAAAAACTTCCAAATTGATGTTTTAACGATCACTAATCCTAACAGTCCTAATCGGACGGTTCATTCTGCCGAATATCAACAGGTCCGCAGTACTCCGAAAGGTAATAAATATGGTGCCTGGTTCCGCTACGACATGGAAATATTTCCAGGTGAAGTTTTCCGTTGGAATGGGGCAATGCACTCGGAATCTAACATCATTACTAGCCAAGGACTGGAGGCATACTTAGTAAGTTCTCCAGAATCCTGTGTTTTCAGCACTGATGCATCGGAAATTACTCTTAGCCTAAGTGGATATGATACTAACGGAGATGGAAATGACGATACGTTCTTCCAGGGCCACCTAGTTTCAGGGGCTTCCAGGGATGACAGCTTTGGGGGAGGTACAGATTTCCACGATGAAAACAATGGGAATCCAGCTAACCCAGGTATTGATAGACTAAGAATTAATACTGACTCAGTAGATGAGGGTGCAGCATTCTTAACAGACGTCGCTGTGGATCCAGTTTTGATTCTTACAGAAGACGTAACTGCTAATTTGGATCCTGGCGACTGGGCTCCTGAAGTTGGTAAAGATGCCATAGCAGATATTGCGAATGATAGGCTTTTAACCAACAGTGCTCGGGTTCGTGTGTTCCCCGATGCGACTCGTCCTTTTGTAGATGATGGATTTCGTGCGGATAATCGCTATGGTCCAAAGCCACGTTATGACGCATTAAATAGTTTGACTCAAGCTAATAGTGAAACCAATAACGTTTCCCACGTGATTGGTGACGTTATTGATGACAATCCACTGTTAGCCAGTGATAATCCAGCAGAACAGGAATATGGCTTAGATGGCTACTGGGAACGGCGCTCAGTAGCCCAGGGTTTACGAGTTATTGTTGGACAACGACTAGAGCTGGGTAACAGATTGGGTTGGGAAGCTGATGATCCACTCTATCCACCTACAACAGTTCAGGCCATAACCGATAAAGGTGCTGCTCAGGCTAAACAGCAAAAGTCATTGCGCGATAATTTAGCAGCTGTGCAGGGCATGGTTGCTTACCACTACACCCAGGATGATGGGGAACTGCCATATATATGTATGGCTTCAACTGTCCATCCAGGGACTGAACAAACCCTCGCAAATAGTCGAACCTTTGGCACCTATCCACAGACGGTGGCTAATCGAATCGACTTTTTGACCGGTAATGGTACTAACGGTTGGGAGTTTGATTTCCAAGGCAGGTATGCAACCTCTGCTGCTTTTAGCGCTGCTGTTATGCCTGATCAACCCTTAGGTAGAGCACTACGTAATCTAGCGCATTTTGCTGGTGATCCCCAGGGAGGAGCACCTTCTTTTCCTCCAGTTCAAGGGATTCAGGGTGATGTTGTAGGTCCTATTCTGGATCCTGAGGATGATTTTGTTCATCCCTATCCTTACTTATCTATGTGGGGTGATTTTTCAATATTGCGCAGGATTCTATTTCAGCATGATTACGACGACGGTAGTGAAACCGACTTAGTTGATATAGATGCTGAATATGACGCACTGAGTCCTGCTGATAAATCGACTCTACATTCCACAGCTTGTACTCTGGGTATGCTGGCTGACAACATAGAGAAGCTTAAAGCTGAATATAATCTGCTTCAAGCTGATCCTGTAGTTGCTGCAATTGAGGCCGCGTTGCCACCGACTTCGATAGGAAGCACGAAGCAAGCAAAGGAATGGCTCAATAATGAATTGGAAGGGGCACTCTCCGCCGATGATTTAGAAAAGGCTAAACTCATAGCTCTGTACCGACAAGTTATACGTGATAGGATCTATGGTTTTTCTACAGGGGCTACTCCTGCTGACTGTGCCACAGACTTTCCGGCGAGCCCAAAGTTGGTTGGTGCTTTTTGTTCATCGTCTCAAAATCCAGCTTATCCATCTCTGTATTATTTGTTTCCAGTTCTTGATCATAACCAGGATGGTTCATTAGTTGCAGGTGTGCCTGGTGGTCCTCTTGGCAGTGTTGCTGCAACTCAAACAGATGAATACAATACTGAAGGGCTAGCTGCCGACAGATACATCTTTGATGACGTAACCCCAGGAAACATAAGAGTAAATAGTGCAGTTGTCTATGCAGTAATTGACCCCGCTAATGCATTAGATCCTACTGCTTTAAGTAACCTTGCACTTACCCCTGCAAATACCGTTGCTGATTTTCAACAACCAACAGGAAATATTGCAACCCCTGAAGCAGATATTCGTGACGAGTTACAAAGAAGCACCATTAATGTCGGTGGCACTACCTTTAACGTTGATGGCATCCTCCATCAGCTCACCTTTTTAGACAAAGCGATGATGGATGGGCGTGAGCTTTTAAGCACTCGTGTACTCAACTTAGATATTGAGAAGCTCACCCAAATTACTGCTGATGCAAGTTCATTCTTCATGGATGGCCCTGACCAGGTAGCCTGGATCCCTGAGGTTGATGGTATTTTTTATGCGGCCCGAGAAGATGCCGTGCGTGAAGATAGTATTGTTCGTCCCCGCCGGGCAGATTGGGCAACCTGCAGCGACTTTACAAACCTTGTGGATAACGGGCAAAACTGTCCAATGATTGTTGCCAACCCGGCTGATGCGAGTCAGAGAGGGACCTCTGACCCACCATTGGCCGACAACTTCATTAGTCCGAAGCCAGTTGATATGTACGCCGATCCAGATCGACGCCCCAACGGTTTTCGATTAACCAATGGCTCAATTATCTATCGCTCAGCAGATGACAAGGCAGCTGGTGTTACCTTTGTCACCGACAATACGGCCTATATTTATGGCGATTTCAACTTACACCAGGATGCTGCTGGCAATATCCTGGAAGAGTTTCAAACAAAGCTGGGTATAGATTTTGCAACAGGAGTAGGTAATCCTTTTAATGATTTTTATGGCCGCACAAACCTAGATGCAGACTTTGCTCGGGGTGGTCAAGATCTTTGGAGGCCCTCTGAAATTTTTGCTGATGCCGTTGGCATTTTGTCTAGCGAGTTCCGTGATGGTTGGGTTGAGGATGCCTATATTTACGAGACTGACGGTGCTGCAGGTACTGCAACCGTTAGCTCCTCATATCTAAATTCAGATCGGCCTCGTAATGGTAACAACCCTAGACAAGCTGATGATTGGCAACGTGAAGATTTAGCAGCTACACAAGGTGATACTGATGTTACACTCCCTATCTGGTTTGACCGCAATGGGAGAGTCTTTAAAGCGCAAGATGAAGCTGATCTAGCTTCTCCGTACACCGAGTTTCCTACTAGCTTTGCTGGTGCTAATGCTAATCAAATCGGGTTAAACGAAAAGCCTAATCGTCAGAGCAATCTAATAACGGCTGCAGACAATACCCGAGTGAATGCACTACTGGTGTCAGGTATTGTGCCTCTGCGGTCAGGCCAAAATTATGGTGGGTTACACAACTTCCCACGACTGCTTGAATATTGGCCCGGTAAAAACTTGTTTATTTCAGGGGGCTTTTTCCAGTTGAACTTTAGTACCCAGGCAACAGCGCCATTTGACCAAGATGCCTGGGAACCAGGGACAAATCCTAATGTTGCTCAGGTGGACAATGGCTTTTACGGTGCCGCCACCCGTATTTGGGGATATGATGTCGCCTTCCAATACACCAGTGTTGCCCCCATTGCCCGTCGATTTATTACATTTGGTCGCCCCAGAAGTGAATTTTATCGAGAGCTACCGCTCAATGATGAGTACATCGCTAACCTTTGTACAGCAAGGAATAATGCGGGTAATCTCGAACTCGGTGCTGATGTTGGTTGCCAATAGGGAGTAAGCGAAAAATGTTTATGAAAAGTAGGCAACTCAAAAAGATGGTTAGGACAATGTCACAACCATCTACTCAGACCAATGACAGCGGGCTGACGCTGATTGAGGGGTTGGTAGCAATTGTGATTATCGCCATTACCACTACTGTCATGACGCCAATGGTAATTCTGGCAGTCGGAGCCAGAGTTCAGAGTCAGCGAACAGAGCAGGCCTTTCAAATAGCTCAAGCAGAAGTAGATCGCATCAAGGTAATTGTTGAGCGAGGCGGTGATTACACCCTAAACATTGCGCCAACGCCAGCTGGTGTTGTTAGTACAGCTGATTTTGAAGCACAAGTACCAGGCTCAGATCCTCCTGTATACAGAATGCCACCGCCTGTCAGAATTGGGGATGATTACTCCACTACCTCTGAGCGTGCTCGGGGCATTGACTTTGATAACGATGGCAACAATGATTATGCCGTTCAAATCTTTAAAACTGCAGGGGTTGAAAGAAGCGGTCGACCAGTTGCCTTCGACCTGGGGGTTAGGGTTTATAGAGCTAATGCTTTAGCACCTGGCGCTACTTTAGGGGTAGAACAGGCTCGCCTTTCCGTAAGCAACAGTGAAGGGCAAGCAGGGAGTCGTCCCCTTGCCAATATCTATACAAGCATCATCAGAAGTGATGGTGAAGCATCACTTTGTGATTACTACGAATTTATTGATAATACTGCTTCAGTACCATCTGATTGTTAACTGCATCATCCCTTGAGAGCATCCATGGCTGATTATCGTTCTAAAACTTGGTTGTATCGATGGCTATTGCAGCGTCGACAACATAAGGCTTCTGGTTTCACATTAACAGAAGTGCTAATTTCAATCGCCATTGCTGGCGTCATTGTGTCTGGTTTGTTATTTCTAGTGGTTGAACTATTACAGATAGACCGCCGAGAAATTGCCTTAGAACGGGTCCAGCGAGATATGCAGCGGGCGATGGACTACATCGCTGACGACTTAAAGGAAGCTGTTTATGTTTACGATAGCAGCAGTCTGCCTGATATTGTTAACGATATTGTCGATGCTGATTTAAGTGTGGGGCCTGGTGTGGCTGGTAGCGGTGATGCTGTTCCTTTGCTTGCCTTCTGGCGCACGGTCCCCATCGACGATACTGTCTTGCCCGATACTTGCACAGGCAGTAATGAGGAGATTGAAATCTGTCGAGTTGCGAAAACACGTCGAGCTAGTTATTCACTGATTGTTTACTATCAAAAACATAGAGATGATGGCGCAGCGAATTATCCCTGGCAAGGTGAAAGTGTTCTCAGACGTTATGAACTTCCACAATATGCTCCAGGTACCCTGAATCGAGTAGATCGTAACCATGTGGAACCCATTGATGAGAATAATGGAGAAACTATTTTTGAAGAATGGACCGATATAGTAACGACTGCGATCGCTGGGGGTGAAAGTGCAGTACTGGTAGATTTTGTAGAAGAAGCTAATATAGATGGCGCTGGTGCTATTGACTGTCGAACTTTAATCTCAAACTTTAACAGTCCTTTGACTGGAGAGACAGATATTACAGCCGATGAGTACAATTATGTGCTTACTCCCACAGATGCAACTGAGCAAACAGGATTTTTTGCCTGCGTACGAGCACCTGAGCCAGCAGGTGAAAATTTCAGAGCAACTCAGGATGTTTATCTTTTTCTCAGAGGTGATACCAGGTCGGCAAGTCGCTTTCTAGGACCTGCAAGTGACAACAGCATTCGCCCTGCACTGCAAACCCAAGTAAAGCTGCGTGGTGTCATTGACAAAGACGGATAAATAGCAACCAAAACACTCATCATGAAGCGATTTAGATTACCTAATTCTGTTAACACAACAGCTGGTTTTACTTTAATTGAGCTGTTTGTAGTGATCATCATGGTCGGCATTTTAGCAGCCATTGCTGCACCGGGATGGCTGGGTTATATGAATCGTCAACGAGTTAGTCGTGCCCGTAGTGATTTGGCCCAAATCATTCAAAATGCCCAAACCGAAGCACAGCAGAGAAACTCAACAAGAGTTATCAGATTTGCAGAAGATACTGGTATACCTGGTGCTCCAACAGTGCAAGTCAATTCTACAGTTGGTGTAACAACGGGTAGAGATCGTTCTGTCGGTGGAGAACAAAACGACAGCATACAACTAACAACTAGCGACCAAGAGTTTGTATTTAACTACCGTGGTGAAGCAGAGGGTGCGCCGTATATTGTTTCTGTAACGTCTGAGTTCAGCAATAATCCAAGATGCATCATAGTACCAACATTATTAGGTGGGACTGTTCAAGCAGAAGGTGATGAGTGTGATGCCGCTCTTTATGAATAGAAACAGAATAATGGCTGTAAAAAGTAGGTAAATTTGTTTAATATACCCTGTCAGCCATAAAATACTACAACTGCCTAAGCAGCTCAGTATATCCTGGGAACCCTTAGCCCTGAAATGTTGTAGTTGTCTAAACAGATCAGTGTATCCTGGGAACCATCTTTGAACTCAAGGTCGTTAGTCTAAAGTATCCTGCCTCATAGAAGGATACATATGAAACGCTTTCGGGTTCCTGTCCTTAATCGTAATTCACTAAATCATTATATTGGTCGATTACCTAAGCGGTTTATGGCTTGGGTTCTAAGGTTGGCTTTTATGGGTGCTCGCTTCAGTCGCACTCGACAAGCTGGCTTTGTATTACCAACAACGGTAATGCTTCTTTTAGTGCTCACACTGACTGTTGGAGGATTAAGTTTCCGCTCATTCAATCGGGCTGCTCAGACAATCGCATATCGTGAGCAACAACAGATTGACAACTTTGCTGCGCCCGCCGTTGACAGGGCTAAGGCTAAAATTGAGTACTTATTTACAAAAGATCCAGAAGTCATTAATAAGAGACCGCCCTCTAGCAGTGACTTAATCAATTCACTTTTAAAGTATTCAAGGCCATTGGCAGATGGAGGTTACGGCCAAACCTGGGGGGCCGCTAATCAAGCCAATGACGATCCATATACGTTACCAGATGAAACCCAGTTAGACATCAACAACGATGGGAATCCCGACCCTGCGTGGAGCTTTGAGTCCCGTGATGGCAATACCATTGTTTACTCACTCCTCACCTCTCACGAAGCAAGAGATACAGATGGTGACATTATTCAAGACTCAGATGGTAATGAACTGACCCTAACCTCTAATCAGGTAGACGAAAAAGCAGATAACCTGGTTACGCGCAACGGTCCTATCAATACGCAAAAGTCGATTGATGGTTGCCCTGTAAGTACCCTGGCCGGTGATGGCTGGCAAGATGCTGGCGGCAGTCTACAAAAAGTCTTTCAAATTGACATTCTAAACATTGCTAACCCCAAAACGCTTAATCGAACGGTTAGCTCCGCAGAATATCAGCAAGTACGCACTATTCCGAAGGGGAATGTATATGGTGCCTGGTTCCGTTACGACATGGAAATATTCCCAGGTGGAGATTTCCGCTGGAATGGAGCCATGCACTCAGAGTCAAACATCATTGCATTTGAGAATCTAGAGGCGTATCTAGTCAGTTCTCCAGAGTCCTGTGTTTTCAGTACCGATGCATCGGAAATCACCCTCAGTGTGAGTGGCTACGATACCGATGGCGATGGCACTGATGATCAGTTTTTCCAGGGACATTTGATTTCAGGTGCGTCAAGGGATAACGATTTTGGGGGAAATACAGAATTTCACAAAGAGAATAATGCTACCCCCACTAACCCTGGCAAAAATGACCTGCAAAATAATACCGATTCAGTTGATGAAAATGGTGGAACTGATGTCACAGATGTTTCTGTAGACCCAGTTTTGATTCTTACAGAAGACATCACTGTTAACTTGGATGAGACAACGTGGGATCCTGAGACTGCCAAAGATGCGTTAGAACCAAATCCTTTAGAGCCCAATGATCAAGTTCAACTTTTGAGTGATAGCAGTCGGGTACGCGTATTTCCCGATGCAGCTCGTCCATTTGTAGATGATGGGTTTCGGGCAGACAATCGCTATGGGCCAAAGCCCCGTTACGACTCTGAAAATAGCTTGAGTCAAGCTAATGGTGTATATCTCTCTACACCTCACCAAATTGGTGATGAAATTAATGACAACTCAGTGTTAGCTAGTGATAATGCAGCTGAGCAAGAGTATGGTCTAGATGGGTATTGGGAACGACGCTCTATTTCTCAGGGTTTGCGTGTTGTTGTTGGTCAACGGTTAGAGTTAGGTAATCAGTTTGGATGGGAAGCTGACGATCCGCTTTATCCACCCACAACAGTTCAGAATCTAACTCGTAGTGGAGGCGACATAGAAAAGCAACCTGCCCAGGCTAAGCAGCAAAAGTCCCTGAGGGATAACTTAGCGGCTGTTCAAGGCATGGTGGTTTACCACTACACCGAAGACAATGGAGACTTACCCTATATTTGTTCAGCCTCTACGGTGCATCCAGGTACTTTGGATACTTTAATAAATAGCCGTACCTTTACCAAATACCCAGAAACAGATGATTGGAAAATTGATTTCCTAACAGGAACAGGAACTAATGGCTGGGAGTTTAATTTTAGTGGTTTTGATAGTAATGGTAACGGCGACATCACCGATGAATTTGCCGATGACAAACCCATGGGTAAGGCGCTACGTAATCTAGCGTATTTTGCCGGGGACCCGCAGGGTGGTGCGCCATCGTTTCCACCAGTTCAAGGAGAAGCAGGTGCGGCTGACGAGTTTGTTCATCCCTATCCCTATCTATCCATGTGGGGAGACTTCTCTGTACTCCGACGTATTTTTGACGACTACACGGTCAACACTGATGCCCAATACGATGGGTTGAGCCCAGCAGATCAGTCCACCCTTCATTCTGCAGCTTGTACGCTAGGTATGTTGGCGTATAACTTAAATAGTTTACAGCTTGAGTTTGATAACATTCCAGCCAATGGAAGTGCTGGTTTAAATGCTCTTGGGGTGCAGCTGGCCAAACTAATGGATGGAAATGTTTCCAATGGTGAGATTGGTGAAGACACAACAACTAACCTTTGTACAACTTCCTTAGGCAGTACAGGTTGTCCACCTAGTCCCTATGACCCAAGCTATTACACTCAATTTACAAAAGAAGCATGGCTCAACGCCCTTGAAAATGATGGTGCTCTGGGTGCAAACCTTGATACAGCCATAGCCCGAGCTGAAGTAATTGGTAGACTACAACAGGTTTTACGAGACCGCACAATGGGCTTTATTCCTGCGGGAACATCCCGTGGTATTGCTTCAGGGACAGCGCATTATAACCCAGCTACAGGCACCTATACCTATCAAGGGTCTGGCGGCACTTTTGCTGGTGAAATCTTTGGTGTCGGTTGTGACCCAACTGGCTTTGCAACCACTGGTGGTAACTCTGAAAACGCTCAACTTGGTTTAACGATGGCCTTTTGTTCCATTTCCGAAGGGCCAAAGTATCCAATCTTGCATTATCTTTTCCCAGTCACGGACCACGATTATCTTGACTTAGATAACCCAACTTATCGTCAACCCTACAGGGATAATTTCTATCCTACTGCCGTAACCACAACAGCCGAAGAACTTTTGAATGAAGGAGGTACCGTGTCCCCCTTTGTTGTCGAGGTTGATGAGAAAGGCACCACAGGGAGCCTTGCAAATGCGGCTGACGATGAAATTATTGGTGGTGTGAATGATGATGACAGCACAATTTTTACAACAGTTGGGCCGGATACTATTGCACTGGTGCCCAGAACCAGTCTTGCCAATTTCAGACAGCCAATCAGTGCGGGTACTGGCCTCAGCACCCGTGATGACCTCCAGACAAATGCAATTGATGCAGACGGTACCATCACAGAACTTGCTTTTCTAGATAAAGCCATGATGGATGGACGTGAGTTGTTAAATATTCGCGTGCTTGACTTAGATATCGATAAATTGACGGATATTACTGCAGATGCTCGTTCATACTTTACCGTTGGCACCGATCAGATTGCCTGGATTCCAGAAGACGATGGTATTTTCTATGCCGCCAGGGAAGACGCCGTGCGAGAAGACAATATCGTTCGCCCTCGCCAGGCAGATTGGGCTACCTGTAAAGATTTTGCCAATTTGCAGGATAACGGACAAAACTGTCCAATGGATATTGTGCCAAATGGTCCAAATCAACAAGGAACCTACGATCCACCGTTGGCAGACAACTTAATTAGCCCAAAGCCGGTTGATATGTATGCCGATCCTGATCGACGCCCCTACGGTTTCCGGTTAATTAATGGTTCGATTATTCATCGTTCAAGCGACGACAAGGCCGCAGGGGTTACCTTTGTTACCGATAATCCAGCTTATATCTATGGTGATTTCAACCTCCACCAAGATACTTCTGGCAATATTCTCGAAGAATTTGAAGAACAGCTAGGCACAGACTTTGCCACCGGAGCAGGCAACCCCTTTAACGATTTCTATAGCCGTACCACCCTGGACCAGGACTTTGCTCAGGGCGGTCAAGACCTATGGAGACCTGCCGAAATTTTTGCCGATGCAGTCAGTATTCTCTCCAGTGAGTTCCGCGATGGTTACGTTGAAGATGCCTATATTTATGAAACTGACGGTAGTACAACGACCATAGGGGCTAATAGTGCTCAATCCTCATATTTAAATTCGGATCGGCCTCTGAGGGACGATGATGCTAAATGGGAGCCAAGCCACTGGCAGCGTGAAGATTTAGCAGACGAACAGGGTGATAGCGACGTTTCACTACCAATCCGATTTAATCGGAACGGTATTGCAGCTAAAGCTCAGACTGAAGGAGACTTAAGTTCTGCATATGCCGAATTCCCCACTACGTTTAACGGTGGTCGTGCTAATCACATCTTGTTCTCAGATGAATCTAGCCGTCAGGAGAATCTGATTCCAGCGGCTGACAATACCCGCGTCAATGCATTGTTGGTATCAGGTATTGTGCCGCTGCGATCAGGCCAAAACTATGGTGGGTTACACAACTTCCCACGGCTGCTTGAGTATTGGCCCGGTAAAAACTTGTTTATTTCAGGGGGCTTTTTCCAGTTGAACTTTAGTACCCAGGCAACGGCCCCATTTGACCAGGACTCCTGGGAACCAGGTGCTACACCTATTTCTACTGGTGGCAACAATGTGTACAACGGCTTCTACGGTGCCGCCACCCGTATTTGGGGTTACGATGTCGGTTTCCAGTACACCAGTGTTGCTCCCATTGCTCGTCGTTTCGTTGCCTTAGGTCGACCCAGAAGTGAGTTTTATCGGGAGCTGCCACTGCAGGATGAGTATATCGCTAACCTCTGTACCGCAGAAGATTCGACCGGTGCCCCTGTACTCGGTGCTGATGTTGGTTGCCAATAGGGAGTAATCGAAAATGTTTTTGAAAAATAGGCAACTAAAAAAGCTAATGAGTACTCAGTCGCAAGTGCCTGTTAAGGCCAATGACAGTGGCCTGACGCTGATTGAGGGTTTGGTGGCAATTGTGATTATCGCGATCGCGACGGCAGTTATGACGCCAATGGTAATCCTGGCTGTTGGGACCAGAGTTCAGAGTCAGCGGGCAGAGCAAGCCTTTCAAATAGCCCAGGCAGAAGTAGACCGGATTAAGCTGATTGTTAGTCAGGGTGGGAACTACACCTTAAATATTGCGCCAACACCAACTGGTGTAAATAGCGTAGCTGACTTTGATGTTGTGCCGGTCCCTGCTCCAAATGTTATTAACGACAACACATACTCAACAACGACTGACGCGGCTCGGGCCATTGATGTGGATAACGATGGCAATGCCGATTACGCTGTTCAGGTTTTCAAAACTGACGGAATTACAAGCGGGACAATCCCCGTCGCGTTTGATCTAGGGGTTAGGGTTTATCGCGCTGACATCATAGGAAGTTTAGATCCCACAGATGTGGAACAGGCCAGCCTGATTATGACTAGCGGTGAAGGGCAATCAGGTAATGCCCCCCTCTCTACTATCTACACTAGCCTCATCAGAAGTGATGATGAAGAATCACTTTGTGACTACTACGAATTCATCAACAGTGTTCAAGGAACAACTGTTTCTACGCCTTCTGAATGTTAACTGCACTATCCTTTGAAAGCTCCATGGCTAATTACCATTCTAAAAGTTGGTTGTATCGATGGCTGTTGCAGCAACGAAACCATCGAACTTCTGGATTCACCTTAATAGAAGTTCTTATTTCAATGATCATTGCTGGCATTATTATGTCTGGCTTGTTGTTTTTAGTGGTTGAACTGTTACAAATAGACCGTCGAGAAATTGCATTGGAACGGGTTCAGCGCGATATGCAGCGTGCCATAGACTACATCGCTGATGATTTAGAAGAAGCTGTCTATGTCTATAACGATGTTCGCATGCAGGAGATTGTTGATGATATCCAGATTTTAAGTGACCAGATGGGAGCTGGTGTTGAGGGTAGTGGTGATGCGGTTCCCTTGCTTGCCTTTTGGCGCACAGTGCCTTTAGATGATGATGTCTTGCCTGATACTTGTACAGGCAGTGACGAGGACATGGAAACTTGTCGAGTTGCGAGAACGCGCCGAGCTAGTTATTCCCTGATTGTTTACTATCAACAGCATCGGGATGATACTGATGCAGACTATGTTTGGAAGGGTCCCAGCGTCCTCAGACGTTACGAGCTGCCCCAGTATGCTAATTTAGCTACTTTCACTGAAACCCCTGGTTACGCGGACCCTATTACGGACCAGGCTACTGATTTTGAAAACTGGGAACCGAGTACAACGCCTGATGCTGTTGGCGGCAATAGTGTAGCGTTAGTAGATTTTGTGGAACAAGCTGATCCAGGGGGAACTGCTGTTGACTGTCGTAATTTAATCTTTGGTCTCAATAGCCGTTTAACTGGAGAGACCGATAGCACTAATGATGAATATGACTATGTCGTGACTCCTGAAAATGCGACTGATGCAGCTGGTTTTTTTGCTTGTATACGACAACCTAACCTGGCTGACGGAGATTTTAGAACAACTCAGGATGTCTATCTTTTTCTCAGAGGTGATGTTGAATCGGAAAATCGCTTTTTAGGACCAGCCAGTGAGGGTAGCCGTTTTCCTGTACTACAAACTCAGGTCAAGCTGCGCGGTGTCATCAATAAAGATGGATAATTAGCGATAAGGACACTAATTATGAAGCGATTTAAGCCACAAAATTCTGTCTCTTCAACAGCTGGTTTCTCAATGCTTGAGCTATTGGTGGTTATCATTATGGTGGGCATTTTGGCTGCCATTGTTGCACCTGGCTGGCTGGGTTATATGAATCGTCAACGTGTGAGTCGTGCCCGTAGCGATTTAGCTCAAATTATTCAAACTGCTCAATCTGATGCACAACAAAAAAACTCCACTAGAGTCATCAGATTCTCTGGGGCTGCGGGTGTATCAGCTACTCCTACAGTACAAGTCAACTCTACGACTGGTGTAACAGCTGGTAGAGAACAGTCTGTTGGTGGAGAGCAAAATGATAGTATTCGGTTAACGGCGAATGTTCAAGAGTTTGTTTTCAATTACAAAGGGGAAGCTGCTCCTGTGAATCCAACAGATTTACCCTATATTGTGTCTGTCACCTCAGAACTGAGTGAGACACCAAAATGTATCATTGTGCCGACTATCCTTGGTGGTATTGTGCAAGCGGATGGTAATGATTGTGATGCTTCTCTTTACTAAGGGCAGCTCTCACAAAATATGAGAGTTTAAGGTTTGACCATTTGATATTAGTCGAGCTTGTTGACAGCCAATTTAGTGCTACTTCTGGGAATTTTAAAAGTGTTGCAAGTTTCCGCTTAGCTAGACTATGAGTAAATTCCACAGACTTCAATATTCTGTTGCTAGGGACTCTGGCTTTACACTTTTAGAAACAATTATAGTTCTCGTCGTTGTTGGTATTTTAAGTGCTCTAGTATTACCAACATGGAATGGATCGCAAGAACGATGGCGGGTTTCTGAAGCTCAAAGTAATGCCTATAGCGCAATTCGCAAAACTCAAGCGATGGCAATGCATCAGCACGTAACCTGGCAATTTAGTATTCGTGAATCACTCGCGGGTGAGGTGGAGTGGGCCATGCACCCGCTGTCAGGTGTACCTGCTGACTGGACATCGTTGGGTGATAAAGCTCTGGATCTTGACCTGGCAGATACCACCTTGCATAAGCGCGATGGAGCTTACTATATACGCTTTGACTATAAGGGACGGTTAGCTTCACAGACAAGGACGCTTACGTTCACCAGCAGCAGAGCACCATCCATAAAAAGCTGTATAGTAATGTCCACCCTATTGGGTGCTACCCGCCAATCCCATGAGCAACCAAAACCTAACGCCAGAGGACGTTATTGTTATTAAGTAGAGTAATTGTGTTTGCTTGCTTGGAGGGAGATTAATGGCTCCATACTCTCATGCCCAGATTGAAAGCATAGTTTTTGATCTGGGTGGGGTAATTGTCAATTTGGATTATGGTCTCACTATTCAAGCATTTAGTGAGTTGGCTGGTTATGACGTCACTCAGCAGTATAGTCAACAGAGCCAAGCGGACATTTTTTCCAAGTTTGAGGTTGGCAGTATTACACCAGCTGAGTTTAGACACAGTCTGATGCAGTTGCTACAGTTTGAAGCTGACGATGAGGCAATTAATCAGGCATGGAGTGCACTGATTCTTGATTTTCCGCCAAAGCGGGTGGAGTTAATACGTCAGCTCAGCCAGCAGAAGCGGATATTTTTACTGTCCAATATTAATGAACTACATTTAGCGACGAGCGATCGCAAATTCGCCGAAGCCATGGGCAACGACATTGGCACCCTAGCCGATCAGTTTGAGCGGGCCTATTATTCGCATCTGGTGGGCGATCGCAAACCAAATACCAGCATTTTTCAACGGGTAATCGATGAAAATAACCTTGACCCCGCAAAAACACTTTTCCTCGACGATACAGCCCACAATTTAGTCGGAGCACAGCAGATTGGCTTGCAAACCGTACACATTACCCAGGAGCGCCCTATCGAAAGCCTGAATTTGTTGGATTTATAGCGATTTCAAACAATTTGGCCCTAGGAGAACGTATAGAATAGTAATCTATTCCCTTGATGTTACATTCTCCTATGGTAGGCCTCGCTGATTTTGCCCTGTTTGCCCTGTTAGGTCTTGGCGCTGGGACCCTCGCTGGCATGTTGGGTATTGGTGGTGGCATGGTCATTGTGCCTGGCTTGTTCTATTTGTTTTCACTGATGGACTTGCCTAGCTACAGCCTGATGCATCTCGCTGCGGGCAGTGCCATGTGCATCATGATTTTCACTTCAGCAGCATCAACGTTTTCCCACCATATGCGCGGGGACGTCCATTGGGATATTTTTGGTCGGATCATCGCTGCCATTGGTGTGGGTGTCTTAATTGGTAATCTACTCTCTAATCATTTAGACACCCATTGGCTAGAAATTATTTTTGGGTCATTTCTCTTATTGGTGTCCGTCAAAATCTTGCTTAACTGGAAACCTGCCTTTGAAGAAACCAGCTCCCCACCCCTTGTACTGATCGCCACAGTTGGAACTTTAATTGGCTTTAAATCAGGCATCCTAGGCATTGGCGGAGGCGCAATCAGTGTCCCTTTTCTCCTCTATTGTGGTCTTCCCATGAGCAAGGCTAGCGGTACCTCCGCCTCATTTACCTTGCCAATTGCCATCGTCGGCACCCTGTCATTCCTACTATTCTCCCAAGGATATACAGATATCTCCTGGGCAACGGGTTACATATACTGGCCAGCCGTAGCATTAGTGGCCCCATTCACCATGCTTGGAGCCCCCATTGGCACTCAGCTATCCCACATTATCTCCCCGCAGCAGCTACGGCGAATCTTTGGCTGGTTGCTGGTGGTCATTGGCCTACGGATGTTTGGTGGCGGCATTCAATTTTTGGCCTAAGAATGATAGTCATAACAAACGACTGTTAGTGCAGCTTCTCCTGTGGAGATATGCATTCAGCAGTTTGTTATACTGCCCCGTTCAGCCAACCAATCCTTTGCCCAAATCAACGCTTTATCCGCATTGGTCAATTCTCCACTGGCTTGGGCCTGTTCAATGGCACTGAGCAATTGCCCGATCTGAGGACCTGATTTTAGATTTAACCCACGCATCAGATCCTTACCGCTGAGTAGTGGTACAGGGTGGGCAACCGGATCATCAGCTGTCTGATAGCGTTCTACCATCACCGCAACAGCGGTGGTCGGTATACCCATGGAAAGGGCGACTAAAGAGACAGCGGGCAAACTGGTGCCAGCGAACTTAAACAAAAAGAATTGGTCTGCTTTGGATAAGCAACCATTTTGCTCAGCCATACGGTCCAGATAGGGTTGTACCTGGAGCACTTTAAAGATGGCCTGCCCCTCACTGCGGCTGTACTTTAAACGCATCAACCAACGGTGAGCTGCCTCTTCATCCAGCGGCAGTAACCGAGATAGGCGAGCGGCTTTAATCCAGCTACGATAGTGCCCTGCGGGAACTGTATCTTTCCAGCCATGGAGCAGCTGCAGATAACTCGGTATGTTAGGTAAGTTGACCAGCGCACTATCTAAATTAGCCAGTTGCTGTGCATGGCCAGCGTTGAGGTGGGGTAGCCAGGCATCAAATAGGCCATCTTGCCAAGCCATTTTGAAACAAGCTGCCCCGTTAGGCTGACTTAATAGGGCATCTAGCTCATGGCGAATACGCTCGGGAGCAATTTTTT
This sequence comes from Leptolyngbya sp. PCC 7375, assembly GCF_000316115.1. GTDB lineage: Bacteria > Cyanobacteriota > Cyanobacteriia > Phormidesmidales > Phormidesmidaceae > Leptothoe. Next base: position 2,247,858 of record NZ_JH993797.1, on the reverse strand, counting down.
GTAGCAGCGGAGCCAGCTCACGAATAGAGGCGCGAGTATCACTGTCGATGGTAAATCCTAGCTGAGCTGCTTGACGATACGCCCGTAACAGCCGCAGTGGATCTTCAGCCAAGTTTTCACGACTGACCATCCGCAATGTTTGCTGTCGCAGGTCAGCAATGCCATTGAGGGGATCGATGAGTCGATCACTGGGAGGATGGTAAGCGATCGCATTAATAGTAAAGTCGCGTCGCTGTAGATCCGTTTCTAGTGTGGGGCCTACCTGTTGGGCAAAGTCGATGGTCGCCTGGTCGAAGACAGCACGGGCAATTTGATTATCGGCATCGAGCACCACAAAGCCAGCCCGATAGCGTCTGGCAATGGCACTTGCGATCGCAACTGCCCCATCCGGCAAGACAAAATCTAAGTCTAAATATTCTGCCTGGCGCTCTAGCAAAGCATCCCGAACACTCCCCCCGACAACACAGGCCGTTTCCGGCAGTAGGCGGCTATCAAAGGGCCAAGTTTTAGGAATTAAGGCAGACGCCATAGACGACACAAACTTCAACGATGCAGCTCCAAACGTAGTGCGGCTTACAATTTTCCTATATTGCGTCGCCCGTAAACACGTATTTCGCAACCTAATTTTAGGCTTCTGCTAGGTTTTCGCTAAAATTTAGGGGCAACCGCACATTTTGAAACAAATTCCCCTGGCTACATTTTAGCTGCGTTAAAGTGGTTGCAAAGTGCATATATTCTGCAGGAATGCTCTCACTGGGTACGCCCCATCCTCTGACAAGTGCCAGCAGCAGCAACTTTTATTATTTATTCCCTACCCTTCGTTCCCTCTCAACCATTCAGCCCCTTAAGCACACCTTTTCCATTCCATGTGTATTTGCATCAACTGCCACTATGTTGACCGCTGTATCACTTACCATGCGGTTGAAACGAACCATCGGCAGCCTCACTTAACAGATTCTCCAGATTTTGACCCCAAAAATCCGACAATTAACGCTAACATTAGCCCGCCCGTTGTCAGCGTAGAAGGCGATCGAATTGTGCAGTCTGGCGACTTTGGCTTTGAATACGATGTGGTCGGCTGCGACAGTTTTCAACAGGATATGGGCAAATGGGCAAGGTTGCGTCCCGGTGAAGCTATCCCCACATAATATGCACATGGGTAACTAAGTGGGCACCGCCCAGACACCATGGAGAGTCAAAGGACAGTTAACGGAAAACACCGTTATGAAATCATCCAAAGCTTTGGCAGAGGGCAAAGTGGCCAAACCGATCTCGCCCATGTTGTAGCACCTGAATCCAATCCGACCGCTCAACGGCTCCTCGTTGTCATCAAACAAATTTATCGCCCCCAGGAACCGCTCGATACCTTAACGAAGCGGATGCAAGCTGTGGGCCAACATCCCCAGCTACCGGCACTCGTCGATAGTTGGCAGACACCGGCAGGGCAGTTTCTAGCTTTTGAGTACATTGATGCCCCAGCCATCACCCAAGCAGAACCTCCGCCTTGGCCAGCAGAAAAGGTGGAAGTTTGGCTGCTATCCCTTTTGGCAGTCTTAGAACATCTGCACAGTTTTCGCCTTATCCACGGTGACATCCGCCCAGACAACATTCGTCAAGGTCAGCAGCCGATGCTCATTGACCTGCGTATCACCAAACGTCTGGACAGACAGCAAACGCCCCTCAACGCCACTGGTGGCGACGCGGCCTATGCGGCCCCCGAACAGGCCCTTGGTCAGCTAGTCTACGCTAGCGATTTGTACAGTCTGGGATTGGTAGCCATTCATTTACTGACTGGCTTAAACCCGTTTGATCTATATTCAGTCGCTGACAATCGCTGGATTTGGCCCGATTTAGTCGCAACACCGATACCCAAGAATCTCAGCACCGTTCTCCATAAACTGTTGGCACGGTCCCTTGAAACTCGCTATGCCACTGCCAGTCAAGCGATTAGCGACCTAAAAAAATCTTCTGCCGTCTCCCTATTGGATAAAGCCCGTTCTCTACTATTGCCAATAGATGCCTGGTCCCAGCCTCCACAAGCCCAAAAAGCCATCGCGTCCTCTAAGTCTCTAACGGCCCTGCCCTCTCCACAACTCCAGTGGCAATTTCTATACCAATTTTCAACCGGCATCACCACGGCCTTGGCAATTCAAGGAAATATCCTGGCTATGGGCACGAGCTCTGGCAGTCTGCTCATTTGTGATTTACCTAGCGGTGAGGAGGTTTATACCTTAAAGGGTCGACGCCATCGCGATCGCATCACTGCCCTAACCTTCCATCCTCAGCAACGCATCCTGTTCAGCGCCAGTAGTGATGGCACCGTCAAACTGTGGGATTTGAACCGTGGTGAGCTTGTTCAAACATTGCAACAACCCGGTTGGCAACCAACAGACCTGGCCGTCGCACCACCGTATCTCATCATCAGCGATGGCACAGGTTATATCGATCTGTGGGATTTGGCGAAGCTCTCACCCTGCCATCGGTTTAATCAACATCAGGATTGGGTTAGCGTGATCGCAACCAATGGCAAACAATTAGCCAGCATTAGTCGAGATCGCACCCTGCGGCTATGGTCTTTATCAGAACAGCGTCTGCTGAAAACCATACCCATGGGCCCAAGCCGAGCCCTCGCCCTTCACCCCAGCGGGCAGCATGTGATTGTTGGCAATGACCAAGGGCAGGTAAATGTCTGGCATGTGGCTAACCTCACCAAACCCGATCGACTATGCAGTGCCGATGATGGGATTACGGCCCTAGCCCTGAGCCCCGATGCTCGATTGCTGGCAGTTGGCACCGATGGCAATGCTTTACGGATCTATCAGGGCACTAGCGGGCAGTGTGTTTCTGAATTAGCGCAGGGATGGGGAGTGGTTGCGATCTCTTTTGACGGCAACACCCTTGTCAGCAGCAGCCAGGACGAAACCGTCACCGTATGGCAACGGAGCGCCAACTCCGTGACATGATCAGAGGCAACTTGTGAATCTCCTCTGTCAGTTGCTACGACTATGGTCCATCCCCTACCTTCCCCACTTGCTCCTGGTGATTTGCTTTACGCTATTGCTCCCAGTGGCGCTTTACGAGCAACCGAAAAATTCGAGGCAGGTCTGGCAGTTTGGCGAAAACGTGGCTATAGGGTGGAACTCAGCCCCACCTACGACACACGTTGGGGCTATTTAGCAGGTAGTGACGAGCAACGTCGCCAGCAGTTACTTAATGCCCTGAAAGACCCTAGCTATCGCGGCGTGCTATGTGTTCGAGGCGGTTATGGTGGCACCCGTCTGCTAGAAAACTTTCAATGGCCAACGGGCATTAATAAATGGCTCATTGGCTTTTCCGATATTACTAGCCTGCTGTGGAGCAGTCAGATGAGTGGCGGCGTCCATGGCCCCCTACTCACCACAATCAGCCAAGAAGCCCACTGGTCCCTGCAACGACTATTTAACTGGTTAGAACACCAAACCCTAGAACCACTCAAAGGTGATAGCTGGGTCAGCGGCATCGCCACAGGCAAACTGCTGCCTGCCAACCTGACCGTGGCCACCTGCCTGCTGGGTACCCCCCATGAACCCAATTTTGCCGGAGCAATTCTGGCCTTTGAAGACGTTACCGAAGCACCCTATCGCCTCGACCGCATGCTCACCCACTGGCGGATGTTAGGCAAATTTGACCAGGTAGCAGGCATTGCCCTCGGTCGCTTTAGCCAATGCGAACCGCCAGCTAATATTCCTAGCTTCAGCGCTAAGGAAGTTTTACAAGAACGTCTGGGGGATTTGGGTATTCCCATCGTCGCTCATCTGCCCTTTGGCCATGATGGCGTCAATGCGGCCTTACCGTTCGGTATCCAAGCAAAAATAGAGGCCAGAGCCGATGGCCCTGGCCTCTTGTCATTTCCAAATCATTATCGGCAACCGTTGTAGGGGCGTTCCATGGAACACCCCTACACGGGGTTAAATCCATACGGCATAAATATCAATGATTACGCCTTTACCATTTTCTTCTCGCCGTCACCAACGGTAACGATTTCGGTTTCCATTTCATTCATCACCGTTTCTGACAATGCTGGAATCGAATCATCCCCGGTAATCAGACGAGCACCACGCTGATAGGTGAAATAATTCCAGCCCCACTGCAACAGCACCAGCAGCTTGTTATCAAATTCGATCAGGAAATAGATATGAACAAAAATCCAGATAAACCAGGCAGGGAAGCCAGATAACTTCATAAAGTTCAGGTCGGCCACGGCCTCGTTACGGCCAATCACGGCCAGGCTGCCCTTATTCCTATAATTAAACGCCGGAACTGGTTTCTTAGCCAACTTAGTCTTGATGGCAGTAGCCAGATAGCTACCCATATCCATGGCAACAGCTGCAGTACCCGGCACAGGCTTGCCTTCATTACCCTGGTGGGCAAAGTGAGCCAAATCGCCACCAATATAAAGATTGGGATAGTTCGGCACACTCAAGTCAGAGTCAACAATGACTCGACCAATGCGGTCGGTTTCAGCGCCAGTCTTTTCTGCAATGGTTTTACCCAGGGGAGAAGCCTTGATGCCAGCCGCCCAAAGTACGGTGCAAGCCTGCATATCAGTCACGTTTCCATCGTGTTTGATGGAAACTGTGTCACCGTCGATATTGGTAACCAAGGACTGTGTACGCACCTCAACCCCTAGCTTTTCCAAAGAAGCTTTAGCTGCAACCGACAAATCAGTGGGGTAAGGGGGTAATACCCGGTCCATACCCTCTAGCAAAATAATTTTGGTTTCCTGGGGATCGATATCGGAGAAGTCATCCTTGATGGTCTCGTAGGCCAGCTCAGCCAGAGCTCCAGCTAGCTCAACACCCGTGGGACCAGCACCTACCACGAGGAAGGTTAGAAGTGCCTTACGACGTTCGGGATCGGTCTCCTTCTCAGCAGCCTCAAATGCCAAGAAAATACGACGACGCACCTCCAGGGCATCTTCGATAGTTTTCATTCCAGGGGCAACATCAGACCAGTGATCATTGCCAAAGTAGTGATGGCTAGAGCCAGTCGCTAAAATCAGACTGTCATAATCAATGACTTCATTACGCTTGAGGCTAACCTTTTGAGCATCGGGATCAACATCCACGACCTCACCCATCAGCACTTTGACGTTCTTTTGACGACTGAGTACAGAACGTAGAGGCGAAGAAATATCACCAGCTGACAGTCCACCTGTAGCTACTTGATAAAGCAATGGTTGAAACAGGTGAAAGTTCCGTTTATCAATGAGCGTCACCCTCACTGGGGCCTTGCCCAAAGACTTGGCGGCGTAAAGGCCGGCAAAGCCTCCACCAACGATCACCACATGATGTAGAGATTTTTGCTGAGCTGTGGTTTTTTGGGCTATAGGAGCCTGACCAGAAAGGGCTGCTGTCATAGCATTAAAAACTATTACGTATGATTAACAATCTTATATCGTCTATCTCTGAGTTGAACGCCTAAACCAGGGTCTTCTTCAAAGTTTATTTATATATCAGCTCATGAAGTAGGCCTGACAGAGGGGTTTTTCCTATTTTGAAGATTCCCTTTTTAAGAAAAAAGCCTGAGAAAACTGCCACAATCAGTCCCAAAATCAGATGACGTATTTACTTCTCAGTATGTTTTTTAATGTGTCATGGGATTTACATACATGCTTCTATACTGTTCTGTCCGGAAGAATACATATCATTCAGATCATTCAGATTCATGAGTCTGAAGCACCAAGACGGGGCTTCACTTGGTAATCTGATTAACCAGGTTTATAAAACAGTGCTAGGCGCATGTTTTTCTGATGGTTTAGACGAGACAAACTATTCAGATATTGTCAGAGGGCAAATTGAGTTTGTGGGTTTGAGAGGGGATAGACTATGGCTTTAATCGTCCAAAAGTACGGCGGCACATCGGTGGGCAGCGTTGAGCGGATCCAAACCGTTGCTGAACGGGTACAGGCAGCGGTACAGGCAGGCAATTCCGTTGTCGTGGTCGTATCAGCCATGGGCAAAACCACTGATAGCCTGGTCAAACTCGCTAGCGAAATTTCTAGCCAACCTAGTCGTCGAGAAATGGATATGTTGCTCTCAACTGGAGAGCAAGTATCCATTGCGTTATTGACCATGGCACTCCAAGAACGGGGTCAGGCAGCGGTTTCCATGACCGGTGCCCAAGTTGGCATTGTGACAGAGGCCCGCCATAGCCATGCTCGTATTCTGCGTATTGAAACGGAGCGAGTCAAGCGCCACTTAGAACAGGGTCAAGTCGTTGTAGTTGCTGGTTTTCAGGGTATTAGTGATGCCCCTGATTTAGAAATTACCACCCTTGGTCGCGGTGGCTCAGATACCTCTGCCGTAGCGTTAGCTGCTTCCCTACAAGCGGATGCATGTGAAATCTGCACAGATGTTCCAGGGATTTTAACCACGGACCCGCGTTTGGTGCCATCAGCCCAGCTGATGACTGATATCACTTGCGATGAAATGTTAGAACTGGCCAGCCTGGGGGCCAAGGTTTTACATCCAAGGGCCGTGGAAATTGCCCGTAACTACGGAGTTACCCTGGTGGTGCGTTCTAGCTGGACTGAAGATCCTGGGACCAAGGTTACCGCCCCGAACAGACCGCCACGTCCCTTAGAAGGGTTAGAGCTAGCTCACCCGGTGGACGCTATCGAGTTCGATACGAACCAGGCCAAGGTAGCCTTGCTCAGGGTGCCAGATCGACCTGGCATAGCGGCCCAGCTATTTGGTAAAGTGGCTCAGCAAAATCTCAACGTTGACCTGATTATTCAGTCCATCAACGAAGGGAACTTCAATGACATTGCCTTTACCGTTGAAAAGGATGTTTTGGAAGACGCCAAAAACCTGGCATCGTCCCTGATTCCTTCACTGCGCGGCACTTCTGAGGATGGCGATACGGTTGCTTTGGTCACTGATACCCAAATTGCCAAAGTGAGCATTGCCGGTGCCGGGATGATTGGTCGCCCCGGTGTTGCCGCTAAGATGTTCTCCACCTTGGCAGCCGCAGGTGTGAATATTCAAATGATTGCGACGTCTGAGGTCAAGGTGAGTTGTACCATTGCCGCTGAGGATTGCGATCTCACCATCGCAGCCCTCTGTAATGCCTTTGACCTCAATCAGTCACCCGCCCGCTTAGATGCCACTGCGACCGTCCCTGGTCCTGCTGTTCGTGGAGTTGCCTTAGACCGTAACCAAGCTCGCTTGGCTCTACGCTATGTACCCGACCAACCCGGCATGGCAGCCAAACTCTTCCAAGTCCTGGCCGATCGAGGCATCAGTGTCGACATGATCATCCAGGCCCAGCGCTGTCGCGAACTCAACGGCATTCAAACCCGTGATATTGCCTTCACAGTAGCCCAGGCTGATGCTGACATGGCTAGGGGCGTTCTCCAGTCTCTAGCGACCGAGTTTGGCAGTAGTGAAATTGTTCTGGATAAGGCCATTGCTAAAGTCAGCGCCGTCGGCATCGGCATGATGATCGAGCCCGGCACCGCTGCAAAAATGTTTCAAGCGTTGGCCGATAGCGATATCAATATCCAGATGATTGCCACCTCAGAAATCAAAATTAGCTGCGTCGTAGCTGAAGATAGCGGTATTGATGCCCTAAAGGCCGTGCACACCGCCTTTGGCCTAGCAGGTAGTCAAGAAATTAAAGTACCCGCCTAATGGATAGAGAGTAATGGGGAGTGGCACTTGCCTAGGCAAAAACTTCTCTATCAACGCTCCACTTGCTCCAGCGACAAATGAGGTGCCACTGGTTTAATCACCGGTATGGGTTTGGACAATTGATTAAATAACTCCCAAAGCACCTCATTAGCATCCGTTGTGGGTTGAGAGGACCGGGAAAGCAAAATATCGCGACACACCTGCCGAAACTCAGCATCATCCGCTGAAATGTCGATCCTCTCACGCTGACAAACCTGGGCAATCATCAACTTAGGACGTAAGCTAAATTGCCCTTCAGGAGCCACGTGTCTAAAAAACTGCTGCACAATCCTAATCACCAAAGTGGCAGCATCATTAGAAATGCCCGTTAATTCTATTAACAGCTGCTGCTGAGTCAAAACATCTGGTTCCGACAAATGTATGGTGATCAAACGATCCAGTAATGCAGTTTGGGTGCCATATGTACCATAATATTCCTCCGAATTCGAAGTAAAAATCACTCGAAATTCAGGATGAATGGAAACATACTCTGAGCCATGTTCACCAGTCAGCACTAGAATCCGCTCCTCTAAAGCAGATAACAAAGCCGTATTGAGCTCAGGGCGAGAACGATTAAATTCGTCATAGATCAGCGTCCAACCTTCGGCGCAAGCTAGCCTGAGCCAAGAGTCTTGCTGACCAGAAAAAGTTAATTCATGACCACCGATAACTAGCAACATCGGACGCTTTCGACAGTCCGCTAAATGCATAGCTAACGTAGTTTTACCAATTCCCGTTGGACCTTCCAAGTGAATGGAATAGCCAGACCGCAAATATCGCAGCGCCCGCTTCATAATCTGGCCAAGTGCAGCAGTCTTTACAAACTGCTGAGGGCGCACCTGAATTACCGTGGACACCAAAGACACCGATCCCTTGTAAGTGGAGTATGGGCTATAACGTGTACACTGCCCATAAAGATTAGCTAATGCTGCTGCTAAAGATATCCCTATGAAAATGTTTCTACGTAGGAAGTGCCGATAGATAACTGAGACGACCTACAAAAACATCTCAAAGATGAGCAACGGCATTTGCCTTAACATTCCCCAGTGGGGTATATCACTCTCTATTGTCCCCTCCCTAGGCCTATTCATAACCCCATAGGTGCTTTCCGCACTATTCAGGCTTAGCGTTATCTTTCGAATACTTAAGGAGCTACCGTCTGTTTTCCCAGACTTACTGATTCAGAGATCCCACTATTTTGCCAGGCCCACTGCTTTACCGGACCCACTGCTTTACCGGACCACTCGCCCCGCTCGATTTGTCTAACTGATGGATTCTGCCTACGTTGAGCGCCTATTACAGGCATTAAAAGATTCAGATGAAACTGTTCGCAATCAAGCAACAGGTGAGTTCTGGCATATGTGGTTTCACCAAAAAGGGATGCAAGGGGCCAAGCGTTTGATTGAAAGTCAGACTCTAGTAGAAGCGGAGCGGAATGATGAAGCCAAAGCCATTCTCGATGAACTCATTGTGACTGAGCCTGACTTTGCCGAAGCATGGAACCGCCGTGCCGTTTTGAATTACATGCTCGGCAAATACCCAGCGGCTATTAACGACTGTGAAAAAACCCTTGAGCTCGTCCCTTACCACTTTGGCGCGCTCCATGGTCTAGGGCTATGTCATGCATCCATCGGTAACTATCTAGATGCTATTCAATGCTTTCGTCGCACCCTAGCTATTCAGCCGTTCTCCTTAATCAATCAACGGCTAATTTTGGAATGTACGGCCAAATTAACCTGATGCACTGGTGGATCTAAAGTTGCTGTCTAGTGAACCATGTTTTTGAAATGTCGCCCAGACTGCGAGTAACCACTTGCATTTTGTGAGACCCTGACAAAATACAATAGGCAATAACTTTAAAATTCGCTTCACGACGTATGCAAACCCTGACGCCCCCTTCTTCAAATACTGGTTTAAACGAACTGCTCGATACCAAAATTATTCGTCGCAAAACGCGTCCAGTGCCGGTTGGCAACGTCATCATTGGCGGTGGAGCTCCCGTCGTTGTGCAATCAATGATCAATGAGGACACTCTAGATATCGAAGGGTCCGTCGCCGCCATTCGCCGTCTGCACGAAATTGGCTGTGAAATTGTGCGCGTTACGGTTCCTAGTATGGCCCATGCTAAAGCCTTGGCAACCATCAAGGAGAAGCTGGCAGCAACCTATCAAACAGTACCTCTGGTGGCTGATGTACATCACAACGGCATGAAAATTGCCTTGGAAGTTGCCAAACATGTTGACAAAGTACGCATCAACCCTGGCCTCTACGTGTTTGAAAAGCCTAGCGATGACCGTACTGAGTACACCCAGGCAGAATTTGATGCAATCGGTGAAAAAATCAGAGAAACCCTAGAGCCTTTGGTCATTGCCCTACGGGACCAAAACAAATCCATGCGCATTGGAGTCAACCACGGCTCCTTAGCAGAACGCATGTTGTTCACCTATGGCGACACCCCTGAAGGCATGGTGGAATCAGCCCTGGAATTTATTCGTATTTGCGAATCCCTAAACTTCCATAATTTAGTGATTTCCCTCAAAGCCTCACGGGTACCTGTCATGCTGGCCGCCTATCGTCTCATGGCTCAACGCATGGATCAGCTAGGCATGGACTACCCGCTACACTTGGGGGTGACTGAAGCTGGGGATGGAGAATATGGTCGAATTAAATCGACAGCCGGTATTGGCACCCTCCTAGCCGAAGGCATTGGCGATACCATCCGTGTCTCTCTAACCGAAGCCCCTGAAAAAGAAATCCCAGTGTGCTATAGCATTTTGCAGGCCTTGGGCTTACGTAAAACCATGGTGGAGTACGTTGCCTGCCCATCCTGCGGTCGTACCTTATTTAATCTGGAAGAAGTTCTACACAAAGTACGCGCTGCAACTGACCATCTCACAGGATTAGATATTGCTGTGATGGGCTGTATCGTTAATGGTCCGGGGGAAATGGCAGATGCTGATTACGGCTATGTGGGTAAAACGCCTGGATATATTTCCCTGTATAGAGGGCGTGAAGAAATCAAACGTGTGCCTGAAGAAAGCGGCGTAGAAGAATTAATTAACCTGATCAAGAGTGATGGTCGCTGGATAGAGCCGGACAAATAAGTGACACATCTGTAGAACAAATTACCGAGTACAGCATCCGGGGCTGTCACTTTTTCCTGAGGAAAAAATGACAGCCCCGGATATGTTTTAAGTACTGTTCAAGGAAAACTTCATCGCCAACTCATATCCATTTGTTAACTTGGGGCATAGAGCATGAGTCCAATTCACATTTAACCCGCCAAAAGCTAAGATTCCTTGCTAAATCTACTTACCGATTCCCGAGAGGAGTTGCTAAGCTGCATAAAATAACTAAATATTTCTATACCCCCTGCGGCAGTTGAGCAAAGCCTATATATTTGATAGGGGGTGTGAGTTAGTTATTTTGGCCGTTTGACTAGTTTCGTATCGTCCTATTGTTCTGGATCTCTTTTTTATGGCAACCAAGAAGCATGGCCTGATTTTGGGTGCAGCAGCGCTAGCAAGCATGGCTGTTGTCGTTGCAGGAACAAGCATTCACTGGTCTCAAAGTCAGGCGTTCTTTAGAGAGAGCCCAAAAGAGGTTATTGATGAAGTTTGGCAACTGATCGATCACGAATACGTCGACGAAACATTCAACGATCAAGACTGGCTAGCGATTCGCAACGACTATCTCAACCGTGACTACACAGATAGCACCGCGGCTTATGATGCCATCCGCGAGATGCTGGATTCTTTGGATGACCCCTATACTCGCTTCATGGATCCCCAAGAATTCCGCAATATGCAAATTGACACTTCGGGTGAGCTAACGGGTGTGGGCATCCAAATTTCCCAGGAGGAAGAAACAGAAGAAATCATCGTCGTTTCTCCCATTGAAGATACGCCGGCATTTGAGGCAGGAATCCGCTCTGGAGATATTATTACCGGTATTGACGGAGAGTCGACCGAAGGTATGGATCTAAGCGATGCGGTTAATTTGATCCGAGGTCCAGTGAATTCTGAGGTGACATTAACGGTCATCCGTGATGGTGAGCAGATCAACTTTGATCTTGTGCGTGCCCGCATCGAGATTCATCCTGTACGCTTTGCATATCATCCTGAACAGGAAGGTGGTGTTGGCTATATTCGTCTGACGCAGTTTAGTGCAAATGCGGCTTCTGAGATGCGTGAGGCGATTCAGGAACTAGAGCTACGGGATGTGACTGGCTACGTAATGGATTTACGTTCTAATCCGGGTGGATTACTTTACTCCAGTATTGATATTTCTCGCATGTGGCTCAGCGATGGCACCATCGTTTCAACCGTGAACCGTGAAGGTACCGTTGATGAGAATGTGGCCAGTGACCGAGCACTAACCGATAAGCCCCTGGTTGTATTGGTTGACGGTGGCTCTGCCAGTGCTAGTGAGATTCTGTCTGGAGCACTACAGGATAATAATCGAGCGGTATTGGTGGGTACGAAAACCTTCGGCAAAGGTTTAGTGCAATCGGTACGGGGACTTGGAGATGGGTCAGGGATTGCAGTGACCATTGCTAAGTACCTCACACCCAGCGGTCGCGATATCAATACCCTGGGCATTGAACCTGACTTTACCGTTGAGCTTAGTGATGATGAGCGGGAATATCTGAGTGAAGACCGTGAACGGATTGGTACAGAAGAAGACCCTCAATACGCTAAAGCAATCGAAGTCTTAAACGATATCATTCGTGGCCAGCGAGAAGCAGCGAATGCTGGAGTAGTTTCGGTTAATTAAAAGCTGCCATTCTTATTTCGGCAAACATTTACCAGCTCGAATGAGCCCCACACGTTTGGCTATTGCGTCAGCTCGACTAACAAATGGCCCCCACATTTGTGGGGAATCACCTCGTTGAGCGAGTTCAGCCTGACTAAAAATTTCACAGTGTCCGTCAGTTTGCTTTATCACGTGCCAGGAGTCGGATGTCTGGGTATTTTGAGTATCTTCAGGTGTTTCAGTAGCCATAGTTTTCTGAACAGACATCAGTTCATGACTCACCCGTGACTCCTCTAGCAGTGAGATAGATTAGGCCGGACCACCAGGTCAATCCTACAGCTAGCCAGAATATAGTCAGGGCTGGTAGGGGATATTGCTGGGATATGGGTGAAATCAGGAGTGCGATCGCAACAATCTGCACCACCGTTTTTACCTTACCCCACATATTGGCTCCTGTAATCGTCGCCTGCCCTACACGCCAACCGGCAATGGTTAACTCCCGGGCCAAAATCAAAAATACGCCCCAAGCAGGCACTGTCCCTAGTTGCACCAAGACCATTAACGGAGCCAGCACCAATAATTTATCCACCAGAGGATCTAAAAACTTTCCCAGGTCAGTCACCTGATTAAGACGTCGTGCTAAATAACCGTCCAGCCAATCAGTACAGGCCGCTAGCAAAAACACAACCACTGCCCACCAACGATTGTTGGTCGAGGGATTTGCCAGCAAGCCAAACACTAAGGGAATCGCCATCAGTCGAGACACAGTAATCCATGTAGGTAAATTCATGGGGCTCACCGATAGCTAATATAATCTTCCCGATAGTTCGGCGGCTCGACATGAATGGTGACCCGAATTGGCCCAAATGCCTTCTCTAGGCTCTGTTCAACCACTTCAGTAATATCGTGGGCGCTGACCACATCTTTGGGTTCCACAATCAAATGCATATCAATAAATACCTGGCGGCCTAAGAGGCCTCGTGAGGCAATGCTATGGCAGTTCAAAACCCCAGGCACTCGCATTACTTCTCGATGAATTGCCTCTGGCGCAATGGCCATTTCATCCACTAGCCAGGGTAAATTTGCCGATAAAACCACCCAGCCGCTATGCAACACCAGCACTGCAACCGGCAATGCCATCACAATATCTAACCAGCCCAGCCCTCGCCACACCCCGATCAGACCCGCAATGACAACAATGGTGATCCAGATGTCACTCATCGTGTGGTGCGCATCAGCGATCAGCAGTTTGCTACCCAAACGCATGCCCACCCGGCGCTCATAAACAGCCACAATGATATTGATACCCAATACCAACAACATGAGCCAAAGAGCTGTAGGGGTGAGGGTCACGGGGTCAGATCCCATCAGCAGACGTTCAAACGCACCCCTCAAAATTTCAAAACAGGCAATTCCCAAAAAAGCCGCAATCCCTAAGGCACCGACAGCTTCATATTTCTGATGGCCATAGGGATGCTCTCGATCAGGCTCTGGAGAGGCTAACTGATTGGTCACCAATCCCAAAACGTTGTTGGCACTATCGGTAACACTGTGCAGCGCATCAGCTAACAAACTCAAGGACCCTGTCCAAAAACCGACCAGTACCTTGAGCAGCAGCACCAATAGATTAAGAAGCAGGGTGATTAGTAAGACCTGCCTCACTTCAGACCGATAGCTAACACCAGATACTTCAGTAGACATGCACGACTTCTCCGCAGCATGTTTAATAGTAGCGAAGGACGTTCCCCTGTGGCGTAATGCTTAACGCTAAAATTCTAAGCTGCTAGCTGCTGCTGTAATTGCAGACCGTGCATATGGGCAAACAACTGCCAGCAGTAGGACTCTGGCAAACCACAGGTAAGAGCTCCCCGCATGACCACATCAAAATACCAATCACTGGGAGCATGCTCATGGCCCAACTTCTCTAACACAGTGTAGGTACGTGTGTTAGAGAACGTCTTACCTTGACATTCAATGGTTACTGGGTGGTGCACATAGCCTTCTTCACGGTGATCAAGCAACGCACTTAAATGCCAGGGCAATGAGTACAACACCCCGTGCACCGTTGCACCGGGTGTGTGCATAATGTCTAAAACACCGCACTGACGACGGCGCGAGTATCGAAAAAAGCCGAGCCGATAGCCCTTTAGCTGGGCTGGTCCAATCACATAGGGATGGGTAGTTTCCCGCAAAGAGCGCTTGAGATCAACAGGACACATACATGACCCATAGGCAAAATAGTAAAACCGCTCAGAGTTTCCATGGATCATTGTTATTGCCACAGTCAATCTCCCTTATTAACCTCAGAAAATTCAGCAAGTTCAGCCAGCTTAATCAGAACTCACAAATTTAAATGTACGAATATGACAAGAATTTAACAGAGATGGCTGGGGAAATAGAAAATCACAACAATTCCACACGATTTTATAGACTTAGAAAGTAGTTCTATCAACAGCCAGGCCACATATCCATGCCATTCATTATCGGCCTAATCATTCTGCTGATCAGCCTGCCATTATGCTTGGCCATTGATGGTCTAGCTCATTTGACGCCTACTCTGTCAATAATGCCGCTGTGGCTATGGCTGATCGTTGGCTCAATTCTATTGAGTTGGTTAATGAAGGATACCTAATGGCAGAAATACGTGAGACAGGATAATTTACTTGCCATTGCGGATCCTCAGGAGGATTTAATCGGAAACAATAATGTAGAGCAATCTTTCCAGATCGCTTCATTTCCTGAAGCAGTAACAGCATTTGCTTAATCCCTAACAAAGCAACTAATCCCAAACCGAGCAAGTAAGCTACTCTCTATACAAAGCTGTGTATAAACACGTCATCACAAGCCATGGCCAAGAACTTCGATTTAGAGCAATTAGAACAGCTTGCTGGAGGAGATAAAGCCTTTGAAAAAGAACTTTTGAGGATGTTTGTAGGGGATACCGAAAATAGTCTGACTCAGCTGACAACAGCACTCTCTACGGACAATCCAGTCGCTGTACAAGAGCTAGCACACTATATCAAAGGGGCCAGTGCAAACGTTGGTGCCACTGGTATGTCTAAAACTGCTGCCAAGCTTGAGATGTTGGCTAAGCAAGGCAACCTGAAAAATGCGGCCAATCACATAAGACAGTTACAAGCGCTACACCAAGAAGTAAAGCGGTTAGCGCGTTAGAGTATCATATTTACTATTTATTTTCTCTAACACTGAAATGCCCAACTGTAGTCACAGGGACGCAAAGTTGGGCATTCAGGCTATTAATAACGCTGCGTTGACTGCGCCTAGGCAGATGTACGACTTTCAGTAGGTTCGGTGGTGCCGTAAAGTTCTGGTAGATCACGTGATGGTGGTAGCGTCCGTGATTCCCGAGTCTCAATGTATCCTGTGTAGTAAGCGCCCGGTTCTATTTCCAAGGAACCCGCCACTACATCTCCTTCTAAACGTGCTGTACCGCTTAACATAAGCTTACCTTCAGCAAATACTCGCGCTTTCAGTACACCCTGAACCACAATGTTTTGAGCACGCACCTCCTGGCCTTCTACCAGACCAGTTTTAGAAATTTCCAGGTCTCCCTGTATATCAACAATTCCGTGAACAATGCCATCAACAACCAACTTGCCTTCGGCATGAATGTTGCCCTCTAATTCACATGTTCTGCTGAGATAGGTAAAACTAGTCGCTGGCTTTCGCTTGAACATAAACACAGTAATCAGTACCCGTACGGTTGGACAGCAGTAAAAAATGAAAGCTCTACCACGGGGTAAGGCCCCCAGATGCACACTTAAGCTAAATTTTGGCTATTGAACCATACAATCAAAACTCTAACCATCTACTGGCTGGACAACGACTAAGCAGACTGCTGCTGCTGAAAAGTTAAGCCTTTCCTTGCCTAAACTCTAGCATCAGTTTTTGATTCAGACTGTCGCTCAAGCTATTTGTTTACTTGGTTTTTTATACAGGGGGTTGCCAGATTCGTCTATAGACACAGACAATCACCGCGAACGAAAAGCATGACCCATGGCCTAAATAAATTCCCAGGTAAGCATTCCATGACTTTTTTTGAAAATCTATCTAGAACACTTGTGTGGGATTAGCCTAACAGGCTGGTTAATACCAGAGATACAGTAGTTGTACCGATAGGAACCGTAAGATTATCGATGCCGTATTTAGACACAGCTTCCAGAGCAGTGGCTGCGATCGCAACACCTAAGGCTACCACCAGCAGCGACCCGCTCAGCCCTTGAAGCGAGCCGAGGACAATGAGCACAATCAGCGTACTTGCGATCGCCATCGTTAAGCTACCTTCATAGCTTTTTTTCTCCCCCCACAGTTCATAGGGATGCCGCCCCCATCGCTGCCCCACCAAAGCAGCCAGGCCATCGCCCCAACACATAATTAAAATGCCAATGACACCAAAATAGGGATACCCTTGAGGCCAACACCAGGCAATCACCCACCCAATACTGACCGCATAAAAAAAAGTCCCCCAGCTGCGGCGACCCACACTGTTAATCCCTGGCAAAATAGGCACCCGATAGGACACTAACGCCACACCCGCAAACACAACGGAGGCCGCTACCCCCATCCAAGCAGGCAACATGAACCACCAAGCCAACAAAATCACATGGCCTGCTCCAATGTGCACAATCTTACGGGTAATCTCTGGACCAAATCCCGAGCGCCGTGCCCCTTCAGAAACACAACCAATCAGCAACAACCAGGCCAAAACCAAACCAACCTGCCAGCTATAGACTGTAAATCCCACCTCCAATTGCCCCATGCACTACCATCCGCGTAATCACTCAACGCGATTGTAAAGCCTACACTAGATCCTCCCTAAATGCGGTTCCCCAATCAACCTCAGACTGCTATCTTGATGGGGAAATTCAGTCACAAGCTATCGCATGGGGAATACCTACAAGCGAGTATTACTAAAACTTAGCGGCGAAGCCTTAATGGGCAATCTAGCCTATGGCATTGATCCAACTATAGTAGATGCTATCGCTCAAGAAATTGCAGCCACTGCTGCTCAAGGAGTTCAAATTGCTGTTGTTGTCGGAGGTGGCAACATCTTTCGGGGAGTTAAAGGCGCTGCATCCGGGATGGATCGGGCAACGGCAGACTACATTGGCATGCTTGCCACCGTCATGAATGCCATGACATTGCAAGATGCCCTAGAACGGATTGATGTCCCTACACGGGTGCAAACTGCTATTTCTATGCAGGAAATGGCCGAACCTTATATTCGGCGACGGGCCATTCGCCACCTTGAAAAAAATCGAGTGGTCATTTTTGGCGCTGGTTCCGGTAATCCTTTCTTTACAACCGATACTACAGCTGCCCTGCGTGCGGCTGAGATTAATGCCGAAGTGCTACTTAAAGCGACTAAAGTAGACGGCGTTTATGATTCTGATCCCAATACTAACCCCAACGCAAAACGCTACTCCAGTTTGACCTATAGCCATGTTCTGGCCAAAGATCTCAAAGTGATGGATGGTACTGCCATTGCACTGTGTAAAGATAACAACATCCCCATCATGGTGTTTAATCTAGCTGTTGCTGGCAATATTCAACGGGCCATGACTGGGGAACCAATTGGCACAATTGTGGGAGGATCTTGTGAAGTTAGCTGATATTAACGACGTAGAACAGGCGATGCAGAAGGCGGTTGAAGCCACGAAGCGCTCTTTTAACACCATCCGCACCGGGCGCGCTAATGCATCCCTGCTAGACCGTATTTCTGTTGACTACTACGGTGCCCCTACCCCCCTGCAGTCAATGGCTAACATTAGCACCCCTGACCCGAGCACGCTGATGATTCAGCCCTATGATGCCAGCATTCTCAGTCAAATCGAAAAAGCTATTTCCTTGTCTGACGTTGGGTTAGTTCCCAACAATGATGGATCGGTGATTCGGTTAAACATTCCTCCACTAACTACCGAGCGTCGTAAGGAGTTTGTTAAACAAGCTGGTAAGTACGCTGAAGAAGGTCGCGTCGCCATCCGTAATGTCAGACGAGATGGTATGGACTTTGCTAAGAAGCAAGAAAAGAGCGGCGACCTGTCTGAAGACGAAGCCCGCGATTTGCAAGATCAGGTACAAAAACTAACAGATCAATACATTAAGAACATCGATAAGAGATTAGACGATAAAGAAAAGGAAATTATGAAGGTGTAATCGCACCATATCGGTCCATCCTTAGCACCTAATCATCTCAATCCTGATCGTCACCTATGCAAAATTTGGTGACCGTAGCCGCTTAGAATAAGTTGCGTCGTTACTATTTGAGGCCTTTCATCTGAAAAAGTCAGCTCATCAGTTGGGCTGATTTTAGGCTGATTGCCACAATCAATTAGTAATACAGATGAAGCGGAGCATATGGGGTGTGCATGATGTTTGACTGTATCGTCGTGGGTGCTGGACCTGGAGGGAGCACAACCGCTTATCAATTGGCTAAGCGGGGTCGGTCAGTGCTACTGCTGGAAAAGCATACACTGCCCCGCTACAAGCCTTGCACTGGTGCTGTAGCTCCCAGTATTGCCACCTGGTTAGACTTTGATATCACCCCTGCGATTGATCAGAAGCTGCGTCGTATCCGCTACACCTGGCAGCTGGATGATCCCGTCGAAGCAGAACTCGAAACCGACGAACCCATGTGGATTGTACGTCGGGACATCTTTGACCAATATTTGATTGACCAGGCTCTTAAGGTTGGCGTCGTCGTTAAAGATGGCACGCCTGTTACGTCTATTAGCTTTAAAGATCAAACTTGGACAGTTAACACTGACCACGGCTCCTATGAAGGCCAGTACTTGATAGCCGCAGACGGAGCCGATGGCCCCATGGCTAAGTGGCTCGGATTCAAATCGGCAAAGGTCCGTCAGGGTTATGTGCTGGAAATCGACTTACCGACCCCAGAGCAACATCCAACCATGGCGTTTGAATTTGGGTTAGTTAAACAGGGTTGTCTCTGGAATTTTCCTAAACATCAGGGTCACTCCCTGGGCATTACCCGATTTTTAGGAGACAACCTTAAAGATCCCGAACAGTCTTTAGCAACCTTCGCCAGGGGTCTGGGTGACGATGCTGAGGCAGGTCAACTTTATTCCCATGGTCTTAAGCTTTGGAATGGTAACACTCCTCTCCACACAAAACAGGCCCTATTAGTGGGCGAAGCTGCAGCTTTAGTCGATCCCATGACAGCTGAAGGTATTCGTCCAGCTATTTTTAGCGGAATTCAGGCCGCTAAAGCCATTAATAAGGCTTTGGATGGCGATAACAAAGCATTGGCCAACTACAGCCAAGTTATCCATGAAGAGTGGGGCAACGACATTCAATGGAGTCACCGGATCGCCAATATATTTTTCCGCATGCAAAAAATTGGTTATCGCGTTGGCATTAAACGACCGACAGCAACTAAACGATTGGGGCAACTACTAGCTGGTGAAATTCGGTACGCAGATCTAGCAAATCGAGTCATTAAACGTATCAGTGGTAGCCTTTTACCCGGTAGAGGGACTTAAGTTTACTTTTTTAGACTTAGCTAGTCACTTTTACTGATTTACACAGAAATATTAATTCTTCGCAGAAAATAAAAATTCACTCATGAAAATGTAAATTCACAAGGAGATGACATATCAACCCACAAGTGAATACGGCAAACAGTATAGTTTGCTGCTAATCATATAAATTAAACCTTTAGATTAATTCCACCAATACAATCCCTTCTAAACACATTCTTCATAAGTTTAATAACTTTTATTTTTAAAATTCTCTAAGTTTTATCTATTTTTTTAGGTCGTAGTAAGTGCCTAAAAATAGGTCAGAACAAAGGCTCTAGCGGCAGCGGGGATCGCTTGATTGAAGGGCGATCCCCGCGCTTCTTGTAACTTTTGACACATTGTCGCGATCATGGAGACTTGTCATAATTAGGACCTGTCTAACTACTTAGCAATCTTTATGAGTACTGTGATTCAAACGATTCACTGCCCAAACTGTGGAAGGTCAGCCGAGCGTCACTATTTGAATGATCAGGAGTTAACTCGGACTCAATGTTCAGGCTGTGACTACTTGATGATTGTTTGCCAAAAAACTGGCAAAGTCATTGAAGCCTATGCACCAGGGATTACAGCTGCGATCGCACATTAAAAGAGCTTTAAATGTCTTGAAATACTCACAAAAAATGCAAAACTCTTTCCGTATGACTTTGGGCTAAGCGTTCACTTTGGATGCTCGCAATTGACCACAGGCAGCATCCTTTTCCAGCCCCCGCGAGTAACGAACACTGACGGCAATCCCGGCCGCTTTCAAACTATCGGTAAATTGGTTAACACGTTTACGTGAGGGACGCTGGTAATCTACCTCATCGATAGGATTATAGGGAATTAGGTTGACATGGCTTTGAAAGCCTCGCAACAGCTGTGACAACTCAGCCGCATGTTCGTTACAGTCATTCAAACCCGCTAGCAAAATATACTCAAACGTGACGCGACGTCCCGTCATAGCAATATACTCACGACATTCATCGAGTAAATCGGTGAGGGGGTAATGCTGCGCACTGGGAATCAACTGAGTGCGCAACGCCTGGTTAGACCCATGCAAACTGACGGCCAACGTTGTCTGCAAACGATACTGAGCTAACCGGCGAATTTGCCCCGGAATACCCACAGTCGAAATAGTAATGCTGCGCTGACCAATACCAATATCTTGATTAAGGCATTTAACTGCACCCACAACATTCTGAACATTGATTAGGGGTTCTCCCATCCCCATAAACACAATGTTACTGACCCGTTGATCAAACGCCTCTTGTACTGTTAGGACCTGATCAACAATTTCATGGGTTGCCAAATTACGAATAAATCCGCCTTTACCCGTTGCGCAAAAATCACAGGCCATGGGACAGCCCACCTGGGATGACACACATACGGTCAAACGCTTGTCCGTCGGCATACCAACGGTTTCAATGATCTGCCCATCGTCTAAGCGCAACAGAAACTTAACCGTTTGATCAGCAGCAATAGAACGATGGTGAATGTCAGAACGCCCAATAAATACGTTTTCCATACCCTGACGCCAGGCCTTTGGAAAAACCGTAATGCCTGTTAAAGAACGCACACCTTTAGCGTATAGCCACTGGTGCAACTGCTTACCTCGATAGGCCGCCTGCCCCTGGGATTGTACCCACTCAGTCAACTCAGCTTGATTCATCCCCAGAAGAGGACGCTGAGCTGACGCATTGGTTAGTGAACCATCAAGGGTAGAAACCATGATTAAACACAATAAAAAATAGTCCAGACCCATTCTCTGGAACTATATCTTAGAAGATTTAGGCCGACCCTCAATTTTTCAACCTTGAGACAACGTCATTAATTAATTCTTTGCCTCAGGATTTTCTTGAATTAGGTCCACCAAGCCTTCAGTCAATGCTCGAGGATCCATAAAGACCACTTTTGAGTTATCGCTCTCACCCAGCTTCTGATTGGCATCTACATAGCGTTGCGCAATCAAGAATTTTAATATATCGCCCTGACTTAGCTGCCCATCAAAGGCTTGAGCAATCAAACGCATCGACTGTACATTGCCCTCTGCTTCGAGAATAGCGGCTTCTTTTTGACCTTCGGCTTTAGTAATCGCAGCGCGTTTAGCAATCTCAGCCGCTTGCTCAAGCCGCATGGATTCTTCCACTTCAGATGGAATCTTAATCTCTTGAACTTCTACGCGATTGACTTTTACACCCCAGGGCTCAGTGGCTTCATCCAATACATCAAGCAGGGCCTTATTAATGGCTTCTCGGGAAGAAAAGGTTTCTTGAAGGTCCATCTTACCAATTTCAGATCGCAGCGTTGTCACCACTAACTCTTGGATAGCGGTTTCTACATCTTCAATGGCGTAGTAGGTTTTTTCAAGATCAAGAATTCGCCAGTAAATGACAGCATCTATCTCAACATTGACGTTATCTCGAGTCGTTGCACTTCTGGGCTCAATATCTAGAATTTGCTCGCGCAGCGTATCCTCAATCACAAGAGCATCCAACAGCGGCACGATGAAATTAACCCCCGGTTCCAGGGTGGAGCGATAACGGCCCAAACGTTCTATTAAAGCTGCATTGCCTTCTTTGACAACCCTGACAGAACCAACCGAGTAGCCAATAATGATCAATGAAAGGATAGCGAGAATAGAAGAGCCCATGGGGAACCGAAACGCAATGGCGATGGATGAATGTGCTCATGGATAACACATCTTTTGAGTTTCTGTCTAGCGTACAGTAGGGAAATTGAGATACCCTGCTCTCCACGTAACATCAATTCTTGAAAAGGCACTACTCAAGACAGTCTTTATGTCAGAAAAATTAATAGTGCAACACATCATGAAACAGATCGGTGCCACTGCGCTTAAAACAATCCCACTCTTTTTAGGTCTTAGTCTCTGGGAAGCAGGAACCACAAGCGTTCTAGCCCAAATTGACCACAGCGGCTGTTATATCCAAGATCGCAATGGTGAATTTTATGACCTGAGCGTACTCTGTACCATCCCTAATGACGGCAATGTTGCACCGGTTTTACAGACCGGTGATGTGCAAGTGACGTTGCGCTGGAATACCAGCGATGATCTAGATCTAATCGTCGTTGACCCAGCCGGAAGCATTGTTGATTTTGGCTCTCCCACATCGCCTTCAGGCGGTCAACTGGATGTAGATGCCAATGGCTTTTGCCAAACTCAAAATTTCTCTCCGGTTGAAAATATCTTCTGGCCCACAGGTAGTGCTCCCGATGGCGAGTATTTGGCTTACGTTACCCTGGCTATCCCCTGTAGTTTAGAAAATCTGGCCAGTAACGATATCAATGCGGCAAATATCGCCTATGAAAACCTGGCAGTCCCCTACACTCTGACGATTTTGAATGAAGGGGTGACAACAACCTATGAAGGCATGAGCAAACCTGAAGGATTGGGTGTAGACTACCCGTTTCAGGTAGGGCCGGTTACAGGCTCCAACGAAACAGATCTGGGAACCGATGAAGAACCTAAGGATGATTTAGAGCTGCCTAATTTTGGCCTACCAGAATTGTAGACAAGCACGTTTTAGCTAATGGCTAACGACGACGGCTTTGGTTGGAAGGGCCTCGTCCCCCTGGAAACAAACCCAACAGCGGTCCTAAAACCACACCAAAAATAAATCCACCGGCATGGGCCCAGTAGGCAACACCGCCTGTTCCCATATCTGCACTGACACCCAGGCTAGCAATGCTGTTAAACGCTTGCATGACAAACCAAAAGCCTAGGAAAAAGACCGCAGGTATACGAACAGTTGTAAAGATAAAGAATAAAGGCAACAGTGTGAGAATTTGGGCCTTAGGAAAGCGAATGATATAGGCTCCCATCACCCCTGCGATCGCACCGCTGGCCCCCAATGTCGGAATCATCGAGCCTGGCGAGAAAATCCACTGAGACAACCCTGCCAACGCTCCACAGGCCAGATAAAACAGAATGAAGCGTCGGTGCCCCATTTGGTCTTCGATATTATTGCCAAAAATCCATAGATAGAGCATGTTACCCCCCAGATGGGCAGGCCCCCCATGGAGAAACTGAGAGCTAATCAGGGTAAACCATTCACCTATGGGATTAGCAGCCCGTCCAGCAAAGCTATCTGTCAGTTCAGCGGGGACAATCGCCCATACCGTAAAAAACTGATTAAGCGCCTCTTCACCTGAGCCTTGAAGAGATAGCTCATACAAAAAAATCACAACATTAAGGGCAATGATCACAAACACCACATAGGGCGTTGTGCGAGTCGGATTATTGTCGTTTAAAGGAACCACAAAAACGCTAGATAGGCTGGCTACCTACCCATTGTCGGTGATGAGTGATGAGTTTTGAATTTTGAGTTTTAAGTTTTGAATTCTTGGCATTTTGTGGAGTGGCATGCCTGGATGAAATCCCTCTATGCAGCCTTAGGTTCACTAGGTTTACCGCCCCAGACAGCCTTAATGGTGTCCAAAAAGGCAAACACTGAAGGTGGCTGTAGCGCATCCACCAGGGTTACCACCCCAATTACCCGTTCAAAGGGTTCTGGTAGCTGAGCAACGGTAATGTCGTCAGGGATAGGTTCAGCGGCTAACTTCGCCATAATGGTTGCCCCCAACCCCCGCCGTACCATACTGACAATGGTGGAATCTTCCCTCACGTCATAGGCAAAGTTGATCGATTGAGCATGGCGGGTTAAATATTGCTCAATGTTGTAGCGACAGCCATCGCCAGGGGGTGTTTGAATTAAGGAATATTTAAATAATTGCTCCCAGGTGAGTTGAGCATCCATGGGTTTAGCGGCAGGGGGCAATAACACCACATATTCATCCCGCAGCAGTTCCCATGCTTCAAAGTCGGCACTGGTGGGTAAATAGGTAAAGCCAATATCAATACGCCCCTGGCGTAGATAGTCTTCGACAAGGTGGTAATGACTAAACTCATCAATGGTCACACTGATGCCGGGATACTGCTGACGAAAGCGTTCGATCACGGCTGGCAAAATGTGGGTGGCCACACTGCGGAAGCCCCCCAAACGCACCTGACCTGATTGCAATCCCTTCGCTAGCTGGGCCTGCTGACAAATTTTTTCTAGTCGGTCCATCACTTGCTCTGCTTCCGCTGTGATGGCTTCGCCAACGGGGGTGAGTACGGCCCCCTGGCGGCCTCGGTTAAGAAGGATCACACCAAGCTCGGTTTCTAGGGTTGCGATCGCATGACTCACCGCCGACTGCGATAGCTCTAACTGTAGCGCTGCATCACTAAAAGTACCGGTCTTAGCAATAGCCACCAGTGCCCTGAGTTGGGAAAGTTTGAGTCGATTGGGATTGCTCTCGGCCATGGAGCACCTAATAATTGGACGATGCTTAAAACCGCATCCAAGCTAAAACCCCTAAAGTCGTCTAAAACTATAGTTTTGAATACGGCCTATTTAAATATTGCCTTAGGGTGCTCAATAAAATCGATTAAATTCATCTATACCTTTCATGCAACCTGTGAAGTAGATCACTTGATCTATTCGCTGACCGAACATAGACTAGGAAATTGGGCAAATAGCTAACAACGCCGACAACCATGGGTCTAATCAGCATTCGCCCGGAGGGTTTATATTGCGAGCCAGG
Source organism: Leptolyngbya sp. PCC 7375 (assembly GCF_000316115.1). GTDB lineage: Bacteria > Cyanobacteriota > Cyanobacteriia > Phormidesmidales > Phormidesmidaceae > Leptothoe. The sequence goes on along the minus strand of NZ_JH993797.1, from coordinate 2,222,246 downwards.
AAATTTTTACATCGATCCTTGGCGATCTGTGACAACGGCCCTGATCACCCATGCCCATTCAGATCATGCTCGCCCTGGCTCAGATCACTACTATGCCATCGGCCATTCAGAAGGCATCTTACGCAAGCGGCTGGGTAAAGACATTCACCTAACGCCAACGCAATATGGCGACAAGATGAAACTGGGCAACACCTGGGTTTCATTTCACTCCGCTGGTCATGTACTGGGCTCGGCCCAGATTCGAGTGGAGCACAAAGATGAGGTTTGGGTCATTTCAGGCGACTATAAACGGTGTGCAGATCCCACCTGTGAGCCGTTTGAAGTAGTAGAATGCGACACTTACATTACTGAAGCAACCTTCGGTTTACCCATCTATCATTGGCAGTCAGGCGCAGAAACAGCCCAACAAATCTATCAATGGTGGCAACGTGATTTAGAGCGCCCATCTCTTTTGTTTTGCTATTCCTTTGGTAAGGCGCAAAGGGTCCTCGCAGAACTGGCCCAGTTTACTGACCAGACAGTTTATGTGCATGGAGCAGTTCAGGCATTAACAGAGATTTATCGAGATGTGGGCATACCCATGCTACCGACAATGCCCACCAGCCAAACCGAGAAATCCTATACGTTTCAGGGAGACCTGGTGATTGCCCCACCGTCAGGGCATCGCTCCTCCTGGATGAAACGCTTTAAGCGTCCCCAAACGGCCTTTGCCTCTGGATGGATGGCAGTGCGGGGAGCCCGCCGCCGTCGTGGCTACGAACGAGGCTTTGTTTTATCTGATCATGCTGATTGGCCCAGTCTGGTCAAAACGGTTAAACAAACTCAAGCAAAGACAGTCTACGTCACCCATGGTCAAAATGACGTGTTATCGCGCTATCTAACGGAGCAGCTAGGCATTAACGCTCAGCCGCTGAATACCTTGTTTGAGGGAGAAGTGGACACATAGATAAAGACACTTAATTCTGAACATGTCTTATATCGTGGTTCTACTCTAGCCAGCGACCAACAGAATTTTCATCACTTTGTAGTTTTCTACAAAGGTTCATAGCAATTTTTATTAAACAGATTGCAGGGTTTGATTATTGTCGAAAATGCTACTGAAAAATTAGTGTAGATACACCATTAGGCAGGGTTTTCTGATGTTTGAACGATCTCTGTCATCGGTACCAACGAAATGCTTGCCATAACCTTGTGCATCTCACCTAAACAAGCAAAAACGAGTCCGATATCGGGGGCGATTGACCGTTAATGCTTTAGCATCTACAGCAGCCATAGATAGTGAACATGAACCATGGGCCCCACATTCAACGAAGCAACTACCGGCAAAATCCTAATTGTTGATGACCACCAGGTTGTACTGAGCGGCACCATCGACATATTACGGCAGCACTATCCAACCTACGAGCTGTTGACCGCTAAGACAGCCCAGGAAGCTCTAGAACAGCTAGCCAACCATCGCCTCAGCCTGGTTATTTTAGATTTATCTATTCCTGAGGCCTACCAACAAGATGCCAAGGTAGAAACTGGCATTGAGCTGCTCAGGCAGGTGATGAAACATTACCCAGAGCAAAATATTACTGTCCAAAGTACCTACATTAAAGCTTTGGTCAGAGTTCGTTCAGAGATCGATAGTCATGAAGGTGGCTTCACCATCGTTGACAAGAGCATGTCCAGCCAGGACATTTTTCAGCGGGTTGACGGTGCCCTTAAAGGGTTTAGCCACACTAGAGGCATCAAGGCTCTGCAGGCTGGTATTGAACTTAAACCTGAGTGGTTAGACGTACTTACGTTAGCTTTTCACGAAGGGTTGCAAGATAAAGCTATTGCCCAAAAATTAAACGTACAACCCAGTACAATTCGTCACTATTGGAACAAGCTCTACGACGTTCTAGAAATTGACCCTGAACTTGATAAAAAAGATGGCAAAAATTTGCGCAGCCTGACTGAGATCCGGGCGCGCGAGCGAGGGCTACTGGACTAATGGAGGAGCAACGCCGCCGGGACAGGGTCTTAGATATCTTTAAAACTAGCCTGTGGGGTTTTGGCATCATTGCTTCAGTTTTGGGTGCCCGCACTCTAGGCGCATTTCACGCCCTAGAGTTGATGGTGCTAGATCGTTTTTTTACGCTCAACACCCGGCTTTCTATTGAAGCTCCAGATCAGAAAATTGCCATTGTGCAAGTTGGTCAGCCATTTGTGGAAGGTTCCGCTGATAAAGGTTACACGATCACTGCCGACTCCCTGGCAAACGTCCTAGAAGGCATCTTCAACAGTGACCCCGCTGTTGTTGGCACCGATATTGTTTCCTATAGAATCACAGGCGATCACCAGGAACTGCTATCTGTTATCAATCAACATTCCAACTTGATCACAGTTGAAAATAGCGACCCCAACACCGCCGCCGCCATTAAAGGGTTAACGGAACAACAAATGGCAAATCAGATCGGTTTCAACAATCTGATTTTTGACAGAGATGGCACTGTCCGTCGAGCTTTACTAGGCTCTTCGTTTCAAGGAGAGTCTAATGACTTCAAATTTTCCTTTCCAATTCAGATTGCCCGCAGATATTTCGACAATAGAGCTCAAGTTTCCGGCACCAAAGCTATTGAATTCACCAATGGTATTAATGACCCAAAAACTATGCGCTTCGGTGATGTGGAAATACCACGCATCAGACCTATTTATGGATATACCGAAAGAGAAATAGAGGGCGTTGAAACCTTGATTAACTACAGAGGCCAGATCACCCCTTTTGAAGTAATCAGTGCCAGGGAGTTACTGGAATCAGCAAACAAGGATGAGCTAATCAGAGATAAAATCATCATCCTCAATTTAGAGGGTCTATCACCGAGATTTGCCGTTCCTCTCACCAGAGTATTTAGAAGTAGTTTGAGTGATAACGAGCAGATAGTGACCGGCATCGAAATTCAAGCTCATATTATTAGTCAATTGGTCCAAGCAGTTGAATCACAAAGACCTTTAATTTCAACCCATCAATCTGCGCAGTATATATTTTTAATCATTTTCTCAATACTGGGTATCAGCTGTAGCAGATTCTCAAGGGACGTCATCAGCAATCTTATTAGCCTATCAGTCGTTATTTTCTCAGGTACTTTATTAAGCTATTTATTATTGCTAAATCTAGGTTTTTGGCTGCCCCTGACTGCGACTCTGATATCTACAACGGCTAATGGCCTAATTTATATTAACTATGCTCAGAATAAGCGTCGCTGGGAAAAACTAATGGCGCAACGGAATCTAGCTCTCGAAAAGGAACGTCAGTTGTCTGAGCAATTAGATTCGCAACGCCAAAAAACAATTGAGAATGTATTTGACTCCATTCATAATGGTCCCTTGCAAACATTGGCAAATCTTCTCAGGCGAACCCGTGACGAAACCATTAATTTATCTGAAGTTTGTTTAAGTCTAGAAGATCTCAACCGTGAAATTCGCTACATAGGTGACTCGATTAAGCAGGACGCTAGCGATCGCAAACATACCCTCGACGTTAGCTACGCTGGCACTAAGTTTGATCTAGGTATACCTCTGCATGAATTATTTCAAGAGGTTTATGATGCCATGTTATCAAGGCCATTATTAGGGTTTTCTAACCTTAAGTTCACCATCATATCGTTTGACCCAATTGAGTCCGAGAAATTAAGCATTGAAGTTAAACGCAAGCTATGTAGGTTTCTAGAAGAAGCCCTCGGTAATGTTGGCAAACATGCAGTTGGTTCAACTCGTCTAGTCGTAACGGGGAAACATAAAGACAGTCATTATGAGCTGACCGTAGCTGATAACGGATCTTGCGAAAAACTTGATGAAGTGGAAACAGGAGAAGGAACACGCATTGGCAAGGAAGTCTCTAAATTAACGAGAGGTCAATTTATCCATAGACTCAACAAACCTAAGGGATTTCTATGTCAATTAACCTTCCCTATATCTACTTAATTCAATAATTAAAAGCCGTTTTTAAAGTGTTGCTTTTGAATATCAGGTAAGCATATAAAGATTAAGACTTAAATACATTTATCTTCGAATTTAAGCCCTGATCAATACACAATAGGAACGTATTTATAAGGTGTCACTTAGTAACATTTAGGAGGTGATAAAAACGACTACTTTAAGAGTGACTAAAAGACTATGGCTCCATATTGTCATAGCATCATTGATTTCAATGCCAATCATTTCTGTATTGGATAGTGCAGCTAGTGCCAACTATGTGCCCCCCCCGGACGCAGGACGCTCTGGTGATGGTAATGGTGGTTTCGGCTCCAGCCGTTAACTATCCACATTAGGAAATGATTTAAATCACAGAAGCGGGGTGATTTCATGGGAAATCACCCCGCTTTTTTAGTAAAGTGTCTGCAACGTTGTAGAAAAGTTCAAAGGGCTTTGGAGAGAAGATCTGAGAGGCCTGAAGAAAAGCCCACAAAGGTCTGCATAAAAGCAAATTGTTTTGAAAAGAAGCCTTAGCTATTCTGTGATTGTTCGATAAAGCATCAGTGATACAGCTTACTTTCCTGCATGGCTAGCTGATTTTCCATCCGTATCATTAATTCCAGATGTCTGATGGTTATGCCGCTTTTTCAACATCCTTTGCTTTTCTCGGAGCTTGTGCAATGCCCTTTCTACCACTTTTTACCGTTTGCCTCGCTTTCTTTCTCTTTTCTGAGGTCTTAACTCCTAAGCCCAAGAAAAAGAAAACAAAAGACGTACCTACAAAATTGTTAATTGAGTTAACAAGCGCTGAAGGCAGTGCTGAGTAACTGGGCAATCATTTGAATAAGCACTAACCCCCCCATCTTGAGTTCAGAGGACAACACCATGATCGTTCTATCTTCCATGAAAGCAATGAGAACACGGCGTACAGAGCTATTGGCAAGCCTGGTGTTGTCCCTATGGCACAAGCTTAGACCCGAGCAAGGCTGTGAAGCTGATTGCTGCTAATATCCTGCGTTAGTCGATAGATGTAAGCGTTCAGTAAATAACCAGCGACAATTTTTTCAAGTTTTGCTGTGACAGTAAGGAGTGAAGGCCAAGCGTTAGTGGTCTTTGCTCCTTTTTCTTCTTGGAGCAGTGGGGAGCTTGCCCGGAGCCTGTCGAAGGGTGGAAAGTAGAGAACAAGGGGGTGGGCGATGAACCGACAACTAGTCTTGTTCATCTCGGTTAAAGCGGAGATTATCTAGGGTTTGGCCAGGGGGTAAATCCACAAACACACGGTCCTCAGCCGTGACGCCATCTAAAATTTGGATTTGATTGCCTATCTGAGGCCCTAAGGTTACGGGACGGAAACGAATATTTTGATTGTTTGCACCAGGTACCAGCACACCGGTTTCCCCACCCTGGGTAACAACAGCAACCGCTGGTACGACTAAAGCATCCCTGAGGCGATTGCCGAGAAAGGCGACATCGACATTCATATTTGAGCGCAACTGCTCTAGACCATTCTCTAAGCGAATTCGCACCTGAAAAATGGTGACATTTTGGCGTTCAATGGCCTCTGGAGCAATCAGCCGCACCGTCCCCTTAAACAGGTTTTCTGGATAAGCTGTCGATACAATTTCTACCGCCTGACCCACTTGAATTTGACCTAAATCGGCTTCAGGCACTTCGGCAACAACTTCTAAACCATCGGCGATCGCAAAAATAGCACTAGATGTGGCTGAAGCCGCCTCAGATGCTGACGTGGTTGGCGTGACAAAGGCTCCCTCAGTGGCAAATTTTTGGGTCACGACCCCGGCGAAGGGGGCTCGGATAATGGTGTTGTCGATGCGAGTTTGAGCGGCTGAGACTTGGCCTTTAGCGCGCTCGACACGGGCAGTGGCCTGGGCAACATCCTCCGGGTCTGGATCATCTTCTAGATCTACAAACCGTTGTTGCGCTTCGATCACCCTGGCCTCAAGCTGGCGCACATTGGCCAGGGCACTCTCGACGGAATTCTCGCTATTGTCGAGTTCGCGGGCAGAAATTGCCCCCTGGCCGTAAAGGTCTCGATCGCGATCCAAGTCTCCCTCCACCAGGCTCAATCGCGCCTCAGCATCCACCAGCTGGGCTCTCACTGCCTCCAGATTTGACTCAGCCTGGGACAGCTCTGGGCGATCTGTCCCCTGTAACAAATCCTGTAGTTGAGCCTCTACCTCTGCTAGATTGGCCTGGTTTTGGCGCAGTTGAGCATTCAAATCATCGATATCCATCCGGGCTACAACTTGCCCCTGCTCAACGATGTCTCCTTGTTCAACCAACAGCTCATCCACAATGCCCGAGTTCTTAGGGCTCAGGTTCACTGTCCGATAGGCTTCCACCTCACCACTGGCATTGATACGAATCGTGACTTCTGCGGCCTCTACTGCCACAGTCAACGTATCAACATCGTAGGTATTGGCACGATAGCGCCGGAAGGTGACTGCACCAATACCAATCATTGCGATCGCAACACCGCCAACAATCCATGGCAAAGGGCGCTGCTTAAAAAACCATTTCACTCGCTGATAACTCCGTGGTAATAACCGAGATTACTAGAGCACAAGCCAGTATTGATGCCCCTATGTAGCTTAACGAATTTATTGAATCATCAGGGTCAATAGGCATCACCAAAAACAACTACGGAGGAGAATATTTTGAGCTCACAACAAGGGCCGACAGATTTTCTCGTGCTGGAGCTTTAAATTGCTGTTGAAGAAGAGGGGTTCGATAGATAACAGAACGTTAGATAACAGAACGTTCTAAAAACTGATACAAAATCCTGACTGATAGCGCCTGATATCGAAGGGCAGGCTTCGACAGTGCGCTCAGCCGACCTCCACAAGGGAGTGCTCCTATAGGATTGTCCATTTTTAATGCCTGCTGACACAGAAATTACCAGCGAGACAGACTCAAACTCTGCTCGGGATACCCTTGGATATTCGCTCTCTCAGTCAATGGTGACACTAATTACTGCCTGATAGTACAGCTGTCAGCTCAGCTGGGACTAACGCTGCTGCTTGACTGCGAGAGAAGTCTGCTAACGCACTCCAGGCTGCACCAAAGAGCTGATCAGGCTGCAAATCGTCCTTTACCAAATCCCACAAACGCCCGACCTCTTCGGTGTGCAAACGATTGTCCTCAGTAAGGGCAGCCAGAATTTGCTGACGTAGATACTGACCTTCGTCAGACATTAAAAATTGCATCCCCAACCCGGCGGTGGGAATCAGGTTAAAGCCCTGATCGCCCTGGGCAATGCGAATCATATTCTCCAGACGCTGCCATTGAAAGCGGCCATCCTTGAACAAAACGTCAATCAGTCGCCGCCGCAGAGATTCGGTTTCACCCATGAGCAATCGCCTGGCCACATAGGGATAGGCAATCTCCACAATCTTAAATTCTGGATTGAGGGTGAGGGCCAGCCCTTCTTGAGTAACCAACGAACGAATAATCAGTGCAAACTTGGCGGGTACTCGGAAGGGATATTCATACACCAGCTCTGAAAACCTATCGGTGATGCTCTTAAAGTTGAAGTCACTAACACTGGCACCAATGGCACCGTCAAAAACCGCTTGCAGAGCAGGCACAATGGGTCGCACATCGACATCAGGGGTGAGAAAACCGAGTTTGACAAAATCATCGGCCAGCTTGTCATATTCCTGGTTGATTAGATGTACAACTGAGTCCACCAGAGTTTCCTTCATATCCTGGTTCAGCTGATCCATCATGCCAAAGTCAATGTAGGCCATGGTCCCATTGGGCATGGCAAACAGATTGCCGGGATGGGGATCGGCGTGGAAAAAGCCAAACTCTAACAACTGTCGAAGGCCTGACGCAACACCAATGCCAACCAGGTCATCAGAGTCTAACCCAGCCGCTTGAACTCGCTCGATATCGGTTAGCTTAATGCCATCAATCCACTCCAGCGTCAGCACCCGTGTACTGGTATAGCGCCAGTAAATTGCTGGCACCTTGACCCTGGGGTCATCGGCAAAGTTAGCCGCGAAGGCCTCCGCATTACGACCTTCATTTAAGTAGTCGATTTCCTCAAAGAGCTTGGAGCCAAACTCATCCACGATCAGGGTGAGGTCGTGGCCCAGATTGAGGGGCAACCAGGGGGCAATCCAACCGGCAGCCCACCGCATCAGATATAGATCGCGGCAAATGATCGGCACTAATCCAGGGCGCTGAACCTTTACCGCAACCTCTTCTCCAGAGTAGAGTCGAGCTTTATATACTTGACCCAGACTAGCAGCGGCCACCGGCTCAGGCGATATGTAGCTATAAACTTCGTCAGGGGTGCGACCTAACTCCTTTTCAATAATTAGGTTCGCTACATAGCTATCAAAAGGGGGGAGCTGATCTTGAAGCTTGATCAGCTCATCTAAAAATTTTGGGTTGACTAAATCAGGGCGCGTAGAGAGGGCCTGACCAACCTTGATAAAGGTGGGACCGAGATCCGTTAATATCTGTCGTAATTGAGACGCTCGTTTGGGCTCATTGATGTCTTGACGCCCTAAACCTTTATCCAACAGCAGTCCTAAGAGAAAACTGCCAAGCATTAATACCACCGAAAGTGCCCGCCACAGCACTGTCCAAAGACGAAAGCGATAGTGGTTTGCGATCTCAACCGCATTGTACCGCCGCATCTTTTCAAGCTCAGCCATACAGTCTCATCTCCTAAGCCAAACGCTCAGTCAAGAAGGAACAGTGACACCTGGGTGGTACGAGTATCATCAGCCTTCGTCCTAAGCAATGTGGATATTGGGTAAATTCTGCCCCACTATCCAACAGTAAATGTCTTAATCATAGTATAGATAACTACATTTTTATTTAGACTTCTCTAAAGACTTCTCTAAGAATAACCAGTCCTAATCTAGTTAATTAACAAACAATAAGGAAGGAGCATCTAGGGGGCTCCTTCCTTATTTCACCTCAACTTCAAAAAAATAAACCAGCAAAGGGCTCAGTTGTTGGGGCCGCGCAGATATGTTGGGGCTGCGCAAATATTTAGATGACAGCGTTCAGGATAGAGGTGATAACCGATAGCAAAAAGGCACCGATAATCGCACTCCAGATGCCCCAGCGTAGGCGAAACCCCTCAACTAGCTTGGCAGACAGACCGAATAGAATCAGGTTTAGTAGCAGGCCACCCAGGGTTACTAACCACAGCACACCCCCTAAAACTGGTAGGCCAGCAACAATATTGACAACGCCATTCAGCACACCAAAAACGAGGGCCGTAATCGCTGTTTTACCGAAGCTATCAGACTCTACACCAGTGGGCAAAAAAGTAATAATTACCAGAGCAATGGTGGTAATCAACCAGGTAACAATAAAGGGAACGAGAACGTCCATGGCAGGGCTCCTTAGAGGCGATAATAACGGAATATCCGTGTTTACTCGTAGCAGTTTCGCCTGAAGTATATCAAATTTTTCTCTATGCGTAATTAAAGGAGTGTTAAGAGCAATGCCTTTAATTACGGCTATTTCAGCCGGTAATATTGGCGTAGTCGCTGCTGAAATTGTCCCCAGTGTTGGTCTAATTTGTCTGGGGTAAGTGTAAAAAGTTGCGGCGGGGTATCTTCGAGTGCGATCGCAACCATCGCCCGCTCCACCTTAATGTCATAATCCCGATATACCCAATTCACAGCCCAGCAGTAGGCCGCTACCTGCAGAAAATAATCTTCAATCCACTCTGGTTGTTTGGGGCGTCGTGCAGTTTTCCAATCACAGACCAATAGCTGCCCCTCATAAACCATCAGCGCATCTGGATACCCAGCAAATTTAAGTGGATGCCACACCGCTCCTTCCACCAAAAGCACTTCGTCAATATTTTTGAGCACCGGCTCAATAGACGCCCAAAATCCTTCAGTTCCCTCCGGTAGCACCCAGTCTTCTTGACGCAGATAGGCCTTAATCACCTTGTGAATTTTTGTCCCAGATCGTGACGCTTTGGCGGTAATGCGATTGGCTTCTTCAGCGCCCACCCGCTCCCGCCAGCGCCACAGACGCTCTTTATCTTCCCAAGGCTTGGTCGCTGACAAGACTGTGGTCACTCCAGGCAGTTGCTGTCCTTCTATTTCGTAATGCCGGCGACGATTTACCGAAACCTGCTTCGCTTTGTAATGGGGCAGCATTTACCAAATTACCCTAAGAAATTCATCCTACAAACGTAGAGACGTTCCACGGAACGTCTCTATAAAGCGCCAAACACCCCATAGGCAATCCCTACTGCACCGCAAAGGACTCAATCATCCATTTATCGTCTTCTTTTCTGAGGCTATACTCCACCGTCAGCTGATCTTCATAGGAAAAAGCACCGTTATACTCACCAAATTGATAGGCATTCCCCGTTTCACTGACGTCAGCCGTCACTTGAATCTGGTCATCGCCAAGCTCTTCAGCAGTCAGATTTTGGATAGATTGCTCATATTCTAGATGGACACCTTCCCGCTGATTGCTCTCTACCTTAGCAATCCACTGGGCAAGCGTTGGTTCCAACAAAATATCGGCCAGGGCATCAACATTCCACTGGGGACCCATGGCCTCAGATTTTATCCGATACCAATTTTGAATGGTCTCTTCAGCAATTACCTGTACATCACCGGTGGCCGTCGGTTGAATATCTGCAGTCGGCAGCTCAATAGCAGGACGCGTCACATCAATATCTAAAGGATCACCCTTAATTTTAGGCCCACCAAACAGACCGCCAAACAAGCTCAATAGCTGAGACATCATGAATCCCAGCACAATCAGGCCACCCAGCCCCAAAAGTAACACCAGTGCTAAGCGCCCCCACTTAGGAGACGAACGCCGTCGAGTTTTCACAACCGGCTCGTCAAACCCAACACTGGCAGTTAATTCATTATCGAGTTGGCCGTCAGGAGATAAATTAGAAACCTCCTCCGCTGTGTAGGCTGTCGGACGCGAACCAGCAGTAGCGGCGGCTCCAGCAGCACCGAGGCCCACCGTGGTCGCTGTACCGACACCAACAGAGGGTGCCGCACCAAACGATGGACGCTCATAATCTGTAGACAGACGACTATAGCCTGACCCACCATAATCTGATGTGCCAAAGCGACCGATGGGAGGCTGCGGCACTGCATCCTCAGGGGGCATGGATTCTAAGTAAGCTTGCACCTGTGCATTGGCAAAGTAATCTTTGAGGGTGACATTGCTTTGGTCCAAATCCCGAAAGAAGGGAAACACATCCTGTTGTAACCAGCGTTCAGTGTACAAACACAGCCCAGGCAACAAATCCGGCGCGCCCGCAGAATGCTCCCTAATAAACGCTATGGGTTCATTCTCATGGCTGCGCTCCAGGGCGTAGGTAGCCTCTTCGGTTTGTCCTAGCAGCACTGCGCACACAGCCTGTTCTAGATAGACATCCTGGCGCTCTGTTAGTAAGGACAACCGCTGTTTAGCTTGACGCACAAGCTTAGGCTGATGCTTAGCAAAGCCCCTAGCCAAAAGTGCATACACCGACAGATAAACACCAACGGATGACGGTCGCTGAGCTTCACCCTCAAAAATATCCTGTTGCTCTGCCGATGTCAGATAACTCCGCAACTGCTGCACAAATCGCAAAAAGTCCTCAACGCTTAACCCCGAAGCATCATCATTGGCACCATCAATGCCCCCCCGCGCTTCTAACATGGATTTCAACAAAGCGACACCTTGTTGTCTAGCCGTTTTATCGGCCAGGGGACGAGCCACCAGCTCTAGAATCCGATAGGGTTTAAGTCTATCGAGATCTGCATGAATTTCTGCCTGTATTTCGGGGAATAGGTTTTCCCGAAACATGAGTTCCTGACCCGTTTCCAGGGACTCTGCTGCATTTTCGTATTGGTGCTGTTGCCACTGCTCTCGCCCTAGTTCCAGACAAGCCAGACCAAGGGTCAAGACAACATCGGCAAGGGCATGCTCATCGCTCCCTTCTAGGGCACTAGCTCCGCTAGTTAAGTAAGGTCGTCCCAAGCGAATAACCAGCTCATACTCACCCAGTTCCAACAGCACTAGCAACGCTCCGATAAGCTGCTGCTCATAAATTTCAATTAAAGCGGGCTCAGCACCTGCCGCCAAAAGTTGAGCATCGTAAACCTGACGGGTGCCTGAGTCTTTTAGAGCAACATAGGCCGCATCAATCAGCTGTTTACGGGATTGAATTGCAAACTCCGAATATTCCCGACGAGGTAACTGTAAAGTACGATCACGATGAGCCTGCTCCAGTTGTTCCGCTGTCGCTTGCATGGGCAGCCCCAGAATTCGGTAATAATCTAGCGGAATTTGCACAGTGACTTCCTTAGCACTCAAGTTAACTTCAGCTTGTGTGTGAGGCTTTGCAGAACTCTAGTACAGGCACTAATGAACATCCCTATAATATGGATGGATAGAAACTACCTGAGCCGGGTAAAACAGTTGCCTACTTAAAACCGCATACATAATAGCGATGAAATGCTGATATTTGAAAGCCTACAGCAATGAATCAAACTTTTCAGACAATTGGCTGAGGAAATTAAGGTTATAAAGCCACTGTTTTTAGTGGGTATTTTCCTATGTAGCAGTCCCCATAAATCTACCTGCTTTGCTGGTTCTGGCGCAGAAAGAAACTTCAAACTAAAGTCCTTAGATCTACAATACCAAGCAAATGCTAAGGATTGATCTGCCAGGTACGACCACTCAATTTAAGTGGATATTCAAGCAGATTAAAAACATCGGTCACCGGGAAAGCGAGATTGTCGTCTAAAATTATGTTCGGTCGATTTTAACTTAATCGGGCCAACAAATATCCGCGTAAGCGCGCGGTGATCATGAATTGATCACTTTTTTGGAATAATCATAATTTGTATTGCGGCGAGGCGATTGGCAAGCCAATGGTTCAGGAAAGGACATTACCAACATTTCAAGCAACTTCGGCAAAGCTCGATAAGCAGGAGGGCCTGAGGATATACGAAGATATGGTCCTGGGCCGCTATTTCGAAGATAAATGCGCCGAAATGTACTATCGGGGCAAGATGTTCGGATTTGTACACCTTTATAACGGTCAAGAAGCTGTCTCCACCGGAGTCATCAAATCGATGCGCCCTGATGACTATGTGTGCAGCACCTATCGTGACCATGTTCATGCCCTAAGTGCCGGAGTACCCGCCAATGCCGTAATGGCCGAACTCTTTGGGAAAGAGACTGGGTGCAGCAAAGGTCGGGGCGGCTCCATGCATATGTTTTCCAAAGAGCACAACCTGCTGGGGGGCTTTGCCTTTATCGGTGAAGGCATCCCTGTAGCCCTGGGCGCGGCATTTCAGTCGCGCTATCGCCGTGATGCCCTGGGTGATGCCTCTGCTGACCAGGTGACTGCCGCCTTCTTTGGTGATGGTACAACGAACAATGGTCAGTTTTTCGAGTGCCTGAATATGGCTGCTCTATGGAATCTACCCATTCTATTCGTAGTTGAGAACAATAAGTGGGCGATTGGGATGGCCCACGAGCGGGCGTCTTCTCAAACCGAGATTTATCGCAAGGCCAGCGTGTTTGGTATGCCTGGCTATGAGGTTGATGGTATGGATGTGTTAGCAGTACGCGAGGTCGCCCAGGCGGCCATTGCTCGCGCCCGTGCGGGTGAAGGTCCCACCCTAATCGAGTGTTTGACCTATCGTTTCCGGGGTCACTCACTGGCGGATCCTGATGAGTTGCGATCTCAGGCCGAGAAAGACGAATGGCAGGCCCGCGATCCCCTCGTCCGCATGGAAGCGTATTTGATCGAACAAAACCTAGCTGACGAAGCTGAGCTTAAGGCGATTAAAAAGCGGATCGAAGCCCACGTCGAAGACGCCGTCAAGTTCGCCGAAGAAAGCCCTGAGCCCTCTCCCGCTGAGCTTCATCGCTACATCTTTGCGGAAGAGTAATGTGAAATCCGCCTCCTGAATTAATCGCAGTTAGCAAATCAATAGGGTATCTAAATGGCAGAAACACTTTTATTTAACGCCCTGCGGGAAGCCGTGGACGAAGAAATGGGCAGAGATGAAACCGTCTTTGTTATCGGTGAAGATGTGGGCCACTATGGCGGTTCTTATAAGGTCACCAAAGGGCTGTACGAAAAATATGGGCCCCTGCGGGTGCTAGACACCCCCATTGCGGAAAACAGCTTTACCGGTATGGCCGTAGGTGCCGCTATGACCGGCCTAAAGCCCATTGTCGAAGGCATGAACATGGGCTTTTTACTGTTGGCTTTTAACCAAATCGCCAATAACGCAGGCATGCTGCCCTATACCTCTGGTGGTAACTACCATATCCCCATGGTGATTCGTGGACCGGGTGGTGTGGGTCGTCAGTTAGGCGCAGAGCACTCCCAGCGTCTGGAGGCTTACTTCCAAGCGGTGCCCGGTCTGAAAATTGTGGCCTGCTCTACGGCTTACAACGCTAAAGGTCTGCTTAAGTCAGCTATCCGCGATAAAAACCCTGTTCTCTTCTTTGAGCATGTGCTGCTTTACAACCTGAAGGAAGACTTACCTAGCGATGAGTACTTGGTGCCGTTGGATAAGGCTGAAATGGTTCGCCCCGGTAAGGATGTCACTATCCTCACCTATTCTCGTATGCGTCACCATGTACTGCAGGCAGTCAAAGGCATTGAAGCCCAGGGATTTGACCCAGAAGTCATCGACCTGATTTCCCTAAAGCCCATCGACTACGACACCATTGGGGCATCAATTCGTAAGACCCACAAGGTGATCATTGTCGAAGAGTGTATGCGCACTGGGGGAATTGCCGCCGAAATTATTGCATCGATCAACGATCGGTTCTTTGATGAGCTAGATGCGCCGGTGATGCGTCTGTCTTCCCAAGATATTCCGACTCCCTACAATGGTCGTTTGGAAAGTCTGACCATTGTGCAGCCCAAACAAATTGTTGAGGCTGTGGAAAAAATGATGACTGCACGGGTGTAGGTCATTACTAAATAGGCATCATGAGCACAGAGGATAGCCTTATCTTCTGTGCTTTTTTATTTCTACCAAGGGATTAATGGAACCAATAACGGCAACCTATAATAGGATGTTTGATTGGATAGCTAGTCACACGTACAAGGACCGGTGTATGGATAATACGGAGAAGGGCCATGGGTAAACAACGCTCGATGTTGGTGGTCATTGTTGGACTTGTGATCGCAGCAGTGTTTACCATTGTGCAACTGCCCACCCAGCTAGGCTTAGACCTGCGAGGTGGTTCCCAACTCACCCTCCAAGTACTGACCAATGAACAGGTCACTCAAATCTCTGAACGAGAGTTAGAAGCTGTCCAACGGGTCATCGAAAACCGGGTTAATGGCCTCGGTGTGTCAGAAGCCATCGTCCAAAGCTCTGGGCAAGATCAGCTGCTGATTCAGCTGCCAGGTGTCAGTGACCCAGCCCAAGCTCAGCGTGTATTGGGGGGTACAGCCCAGTTAGAGTTTCGCTCCCAGAGACCAGGGACTGAAGGTCAACTGAGAGCGATCTCAGATATTATCAACCAGCAAGAACTTGAGCAGGCAACTATCCTAGCTGTTGGTAATGAGAACATCACCGATGAGCAGCTGGCTGAACTTGACCGGGTTACAGCGAACCTGCAAACCAGCCGTGAAACATTGCTGGAACTGTTCGAAGATACCGATTTGACTGGGAACAAGCTCACAGATGCTTTAGCCAGTCCCCTAGGCACCGGTCAATCATGGCAAGTCTCCATTTACTTCAACAACGAAGGCGGTACTCTTTTCACCGAAATGACCCGCAATATCGCAGGTACAGGTCGAGTTTTAGGTATTTTCCTGGACAATCGCTTGATTAGTGCCCCCACAGTTGATGTACAGTATGCTGCCACGGGAATTTCCGGCAATAGTGCCACGATCTCAGGTAGTTTCAATGCCGAAGCAGCCAGGGATTTAGAAATTCAATTACGGGGCGGTGCTTTGCCCGTGCCCGTAGAAGTGGTCGAAAATCGCACAGTCGGCGCTACGTTGGGTCGCGATAGCATTCAACGTAGCCTATACGCAGGCCTTGCAGGCCTGATCTTAGTGCTGATCTTTATGGCCGTTTATTATCGTCTACCCGGACTCTTGGCGAACGTTGCCTTGGTAGTTTATGCCCTGCTCACCTGGGCGGCCTACAATATTTTGGGTGTGACCATGACCCTGCCGGGTATTGCCGGTTTCATTCTCAGTATCGGTATGGCAGTAGACGCGAACGTCCTTATCTTTGAGCGCACCCGCGAAGAATTGCGAGCTGGTAAAACCCTCTACCGTTCTGTAGAGTCAGGATTTTATAGAGCCTTTTCCAGCATCCTCGACAGCAATGTCACCACCATCATTGCCTGTGCTGCCTTGTTCTGGTTTGGTGCTGGTTTAGTCAAGGGCTTTGCCCTTACCTTGGCAGTCGGTGTGGCAGTGAGTCTGTTTACAGCCTTCACCTGCACCCGCAATCTTCTTTTCTTTGTGATTAGCTTTCCTCAATTTCGCAAGGTAGGCTATTTTGCCCCTAGCCTAGCCACCGATCTGCCCTCTACTTCGCAACCGTCCCAATCATGAAATTGAACGTCGTTAAACAACGCGGTATCTGGTGGCTCGTTTCTGGTGTCTTGATCGTCGTCAGCCTTGCGGCCATGGCCCTGTCATGGTCACAGTTTAATGGCCCTGTCAAACCAGGACTAGATTTTATTGGTGGGACACGACTACAGCTAGAACGCAACTGCAGCGATGAGGTAAGCTGCACCGATCCTATTGATATCGCAGAAATTCGCACTATTTTAGATGAGCAAGGGTTGGAAGGCAGCAGCCTACAGCTAGTAGGCGATTCTGGCCAAGCCCTATCCATTCGTACCCGCAACTTAGACGTAGACGAACAAACAGAACTGCGCTCAGCCTTAGGAGGCTATCTAGGTGAGATTGATCCAACCGCTTCAAAAATCGATGTCGTTGGCCCAACCATTGGTGAACAACTTTTAGTGGCTGGTCTGCTCTCTCTATTGGTTGCTTTTGTTGGTATCACTGTTTATTTAAGTCTTCGGTTTAAATTTGACTATGCATTACTGGCACTCCTAGCCCTGCTGCACGACGTAGTCATCACCCTAGGTATTTTTTCAATTCTGGGGCTCACCATTGGGTACGAGGCAGACAGTTTATTTATTGTGGCACTGCTGACAATTGTTGGATTTTCCGTCAACGACACCGTAGTCATCTACGATCGCATCCGTGAAAATTTCAAACTGATGCCTGATCAGGATATCGATCAAACGGTGAATGATGCCGTTAATCAAACATTAGGGCGCTCCATCAACACCACCATGACAACGGCGCTTCCCCTATTAGCCATCGTAATTTTTGGGGGAGATACCCTTAAGTTCTTTGCCTTAGCACTGATTGTTGGCTTTTTAGCCGGAGCCTATTCGAGTATCTTTATTGCTAGTACGCTGCTGGCTTTGTGGCGATCCAGCTCTAGCTCTAATACAGATATGGCGACATCAGCCGCGGAGTAACTTTAAGCTGTCTATCTTAGATACGTAGCAAAGGAGATTGATTAATCAGAGAGGTGACTTCTTCCAACGGTTCCAAAAACATCGACAGCAATTACACCACAGTCGCCACCGAACGGGCAATTGAAGCCCTGAGACAACATTCTTTAACGACCTGGTGGCGATTGACGGTGGGTATATGGCTAACAATTGGGCCTTTAACCCTATGGCAGCTGCGTTCAGAAATCAGCTTACTGTTGGATTATTTCACCTGGACCTCTGTCTACTACGGATTGAAGTATAACTTTTTAGGAGCCGTGGGATTCTTTTTGTGCGTCGGTCTGGCTAGCACTCTACTAGTCCGTGAAATTCGTCATTTAATCTTGGGTATTTCTCCGATCGAGCGCCAACGTTTAGAGAGCCAATTAGCTAAAATTCGTCGACAGGGACCCTCCCATCCCTTGTGGTCGTTGGTCAGTCGACCATAAAGATTTCGTCGTAGGCCCTTCCATGGAAAGGCCTACGACGAAATCTTCAATAATTACAAAATCAATGGATGATTTTGTGACACCATCGCTAAAATGTCGAGTCTATGATCATTGGCTCTACTTTATGCGACTTACAACTGATCGATTAACTATTCGCGATTGGCGTCCGATTTACGACGCTCAGCAGGCATTTGATATTTACGGCGATCCAAGGGTGACACGTTGGCTACAGGGTCAGTCTGACAGTTCTATTCAGATGACCCAAGAACGACTACAGCGCTATTGTGAACGCTGTGTTAACGGCCTAGGCATTTGGGCCGTTGTTGAAAAAGCCATTGATCGAGCCATTGGCAGCATTCTGCTGATTCCTTTACCCAAGAACGACAAAACTGACAGTGACAAAATTGAAATTGGCTGGCATTTTCGTCCTGCAAGTTGGGGCTATGGTTATGCCACTGAAGCAGCGAGTACCCTTCTTCAGTATGGGTTTCACACAAAACAGCTACCCACTATTTATGCAGTTACTACCCCAGACAATATTCGGTCTCAGCGGGTCATGGCTCGGCTCGGGATGGAAGCCTTAGGGTTTACCGATGACTATTATGATCGCACCTTGCAGCTTTATCGTTTGGCATCTGCAAACTATTCCTCCGGCCAACTCGCATCAATGGCCGATAACACCGTGTCAACGTCTGTGCCGCTGATGTAGTTGACCATTTCAGTCCAAAACGTACCGGTGCCTACAGCCGCTGGCATTAAGTCAGAACCATCAAAGCGAATGGTTTCGGCTTGGGTCAATACGGCTGCCATTTGGCGCACTCCATCATTGGGGTAGATAGCCAAGTCCACCTCTTGGTGGGGACTAATATAGCCACGGGCAGCCCACCTTTCATGGGGAGTCACCGTTGTTAGATAGTTAATGGCCGCTTGGGCAGCTGGGGAATTATTGGTGATCGCAATTACCAAACCGCCCGTTAACAGAGGTGCTTGTGGCCCATCCCCCGGCAATAAAAAGACCCGAGTGTCTTTCCCTGGTTCAACGGTATCGGGTAAAAAATCAGTAATAAAGCTAGCTTGACGATGCAGATAACAGCCTGGAGGTTGATCAAACATGGGGGCTGGCGCATCTCCAAAGGGAGTGCTGATGGCACCAACAACGCCACCACGCACATAGCGATCGTTACGCACAATGTCTCCAAATGTTTGGAAGGCCTCTTTAACCGATGGAGAGTTAAAGGGAATCTCATGGGCGACCCACTGGTCATATATCTGAGTGCCTGCCGTTCGCAACAAAATATCTTCTACCCAGTCGGTCCCCACCCATCCGGTGGCCTCTCCACTCTCCAGGCCAAAACACCAGGGTGTTTTACCATCAGCTGCAATTCTCTCAGTAAGACCGATCAGTTCATCCCAACTTTGAGGGATGTTATAGCCAGCCGCTTCAAAGGCATCAGGGTTGTACCAAACTAAACTTTTTGGATCGGACCGCATCCACAATCCATAAACTTGTTCATCCACGGTGCCTAAAGCTACCCAGTCAGGGCCAAAGGCAGCGGTTAATGCGGGCAGCTCAACAACATCATTTAAGGGAGTCAGGGCTCCTTCTTTTGCCAGATCTCTCATTAGCCCAGGCTGTGGAAAAATTGCTAAGTCTGGCACATCTCCTCCCGCCACCCGGATGGGTAACACAGTGGTGAAGGCATCTGTACCTTCATAAACCACTTCAATTCCAGTCTCGGCAGTAAAGGGGTCAAAGGCCTCTTCAACAATCTCCTGGCCTACGCCAGTTAAGGATCCTAAGATGACTAATGTATCGCTGCTGTTGTTCTGGGAGTTGCCATTACAGGCGGTTAACAACAATGACAACACACTAACAATGTGGAGAGAACGGGTGGTAATTTTCATGACATCTGATGCCTGGTGACCTTGGCTAGTTTACGCATTGTAGGGGGATTGCAGGCAATGCCCCTAGCTGGATGCACTGGTGTAAAAACGTAATGCAAACCGCCAAAATAAACGGGATACCTGAAATAACCCTAAGGCGAGCAGTCCAGAGCCTGCTAACCAGGTAACTTCAATGCGATTAAGAAACACCTGGGCAGGCACTGTAGTTAAAAAAGCGACTGGAATCACAAAGGTGAAAAATATACGAAACGCAGCGGGATAAGCCACTATCGGAAACCGGCCAGCTTCTAAAAAGCCCCGTAGCACTTCTGTTACGTTATAAATTTTGACAAACCAGATACTCGTGGCTCCTAACATAAACCACAGACTGTATAAACTCATAAAGCCTAACGCCAGGGGGACCATGGCGGCCAAGTAATTCCCCATACCCAATCCCAGTTGGTTGCCTGCGTATAGGATCATGACAGCCCCTAGCACCAGATCTGGAAATCCCCAGGGTGAAATCGTGCGTGTCGATAGCCAAAACTGAGAGCTAATGGGCTTAAGCAGGACAAAATCTAAGGTGCCGTCCTGTACATGCCTAACAATTCGACTCAGATTAGGGCTCAAAAATGTAGCGGCAAACCCCTGTAGCATGGTAAAAACACCCAATACCACTAGCGCTTCTTGCCATTGCCATCCCTGAAACTCGTAGCCCGTGCGATAGAACAAAAACAAACCAAATAAACTGCCACCCAAGGCCGTTAGGCTAC
The DNA here is from genome assembly GCF_000316115.1 of Leptolyngbya sp. PCC 7375. GTDB lineage: Bacteria > Cyanobacteriota > Cyanobacteriia > Phormidesmidales > Phormidesmidaceae > Leptothoe. The sequence continues at coordinate 2,201,662 of NZ_JH993797.1, read as the reverse complement.
TGAGGGTGGCAATTACAAAATTCAGGCGGTATTCAAGTTCAGCTGCGATCGCAACTTCCCAAAACAGCCGCAATACCCTTAAATATCGCCGCACTGTCATTAACTCCCAAGTCATCAGCTCTATCGTAGCAACATGCCTTGGAAGAATGGACAGGCGTTCCAGAAATCTTGTAGGGGCGTTCCATAGAACGCCCCTACAAGATTTCTAACTAGGCAGTATGTTGACCATCGATGTAGCGCTTCAGCTCACCTTGTAGACGATAGCGAGCCCGAGCGATACGAGACTTCACAGTACCCAAGGAAACGCCGGTAATTTCAGCAATCTCTTCGTAGGGCAGACCTTGAATCTCTCTCAAAACAATAGTAGTGCGGAATACTTCAGGTAATTCAGCTATAGCTGCTTGTAAACGATCATAAAACTCATGGGTCATCATCGTATCCACGGGACTAGGGTCTTCTGAGGCAATCTCCCAATCAACCTGACCATCATCCAAATGCCTAGGGGCGTCTAGAGATAACGTGCCTGCGTGACGCTTACGCTTACGTAGCTCGTCATAAAACAAATTAGTGGTAATACGACTCATCCAACCCTTGAACTTTACGGGTGCCTGCAGACGATTTAGGTTGCGATAGACACGAATCCAAACCTCTTGAGCTAGATCAGCTCGGTCGGACCAATCTGGAGCAAGATGATAAAGCTGACGATCTACATGGGATTTGTAGCGACGCATTAGCTCCGAAAACGGTGCCTGCTCTGGATAACGGTTGCGCTGACAAACAGTAATTAACTCGGTTAGATCTAACTGATTAAGGTGCTCAGCAGTCAGTTTTTGACTGTCGGGTTGAATAGCTTGAAAAGGAGAGATTTTAGTAACAGAATCAAGAGCTCCAGTTGATAAAGCGCGTGCGTCAAGTTGGATAGTAGTCATAATAAAAACAATTCAGGAAGTTGTTTAATACGGGGGCTGAATTGGCTAGGTCTTACACCTAAATTTAGTTAGAAATAATGGCAGTGTTCTGACTCTGGAATAACAAAGACTTTCGTGACGATCACTGAGCCCATCAACCAGTGTAATGAAAGCTACCAACATCAAACATCAGCCATCTAACCGAGCGTTGTTCCTAAGAAAACTCTCATTACCACTTTAGTCGGTGGTCCTTAGGTAGTCCGTAAAGTGTTAGTTAAGAGATAGGCAATAAAAGCTTTTGTCTAATAAAAAAGTTCAACTTAATCAGTGAAAATATGGGGGATATAAAGACGATTAGACATGCTTTAAAGTTAAGACGAACAGGCCACATATTAACTTTGCATAACCATCTGTAAGTTTATGTTTTCTACACATACTTAAGTACTGTATGTGCTGTGTTTAAAACAGCTACTTAAGCACCCATGCCTGAATAGCGCTTTAAACCCCGCCGCCATAGCAAACGATTTAAGCACCAAAAAATTAGACACCATGCCAGCGTAATCACAATACTCTTACCAATTTGAATAGGTAAACCCACCATCAAACTGGCGGGCACATAAATTAAATAGGGAAATGGAGTCCACATGACAATTGCGCGAACGGTCTCAGGGAATAGGGTAAGCGGTGCCACCATGCCTGAGAAAAAGGTGTAAAGCAAAAACGAGAATTGTTCAATTGCCGTTGCGCGCTCAACCCAAAATGCCATCATGGCATAGGTATATTGCATTAAAAAGCGCAGACAAAAGGCCAAACTAATCGCCACTAAACCCCAAACAATGTGGGTAGGCCTTTGACGAGCGACAGGGTATAAGACTAAAAACAGCGCTACTAAAGCGGCAATAAATGGTAGTCTGGCCAGGCGTTCGGCTAGATGAGATGAAAAGTGACGCCAGCCCGGATCTAGTGGCTGTAGCAATAGCGGCGATAGCTTACCTTCTAAAACTTCACGCTCAAAATCCCAAATAACCCAAACAACGGTCAGCTGTCGCACAACAAAAACCGCTAAAAAATAGCGCACCACATCATCGGGATTCAGTTCAAACTGTCCGCTGCGAGCAGCTTCTTGCCACAACCCCATAAGGATTAACGGAAATGACCCCGAAAGCACCCAAAACATGAGTTCAGCACGATACTCAAGCATGTAAGCGTAGTAAACGGCAAGTAGCGTCGGGATTACTTGCACTAGACGTTGAGGGTACTTAAGCAGAGACATCACGACTGAAGCCATAAGGGTTACTAGGCTATTAATTGAGCAGGATTGGCGTTTGAGTTACGAACTTTACGCCCTATTCAAACTTCAAAATTCAGCCTTCAAAACTTCTTTAGAGTTTAGTTGGTTATGCTGAAGGTGGGGCTATGGGAGTAAACGGGCAATGCTGAGGATTTCTAACCAGATAACCATTCCAGATAGTGAAATTGATCTACAGGCGGTGCGATCGCAAGGTGCGGGCGGTCAAAACGTTAATAAGGTTGCCACAGCCATACACCTCCGCTTTAATATATTGGCCTCATCGCTGCCCGAGCGCTATAAAACTAGACTGCTGACCTTAAACGATAGTCGCATAACCAAAGGTGGGGTAATCCATATTAAGTCTCAGGCTTACCGCACTCAGCTCCGTAATAAGACTGACGCCTTGGAACGACTACAGCAGCTGATTAGAGCAGCCATGGTGGTTAAGAAAAAGCGTAAACCCACCAAGCCTAGTAAAGCGGCCAAGCAAAGACGTCTTGATAGCAAAGCCAAACGTAGCCAGCGCAAAGCATCACGTGGTCGCGTTAGCTATGACGATTAATGACTTCAATGGATTTGATCTTGATTCATGGTATGGGTAGGACACCCCTTTCCATGGCGATATTGCGACATCGATTAAAACAGTTGGGCTATCGCGCTCATCTACTTGGGTATTCAGCCACCTTTGACTCTCTAAATCGGGTAACGAATCGCCTCATTGCTTTAATTCATCGATTGCATACCAAAAACTATGGCTTGATCGGTCATTCCCTAGGAGCTGTAATCATTCGCAATGCCTTGCCCTTACTGAAACAGCAGCCCAAAGTCTGTTTCTTTCTGGCACCGCCGATGCTCGCTTGCAAAGCGGCAAAAGTCTTTTCAAAGCTGTTGCCCTATCGTGTGCTGACAGGTGAAATGGGTCAGATGCTGGGTCAAGATGGTTTTATGAATCAATTGGTTATGCCCGAAAATGTGAAAATCTATGTGGGTACGGCTGGTCCTAGAGCTGCGTGGCTCCCCCTAGGTGATGAGATTAACGATGGTCTTCTCACCATTGCAGAAGCCAGCGGACAGTTTAGTCAAAGTGCAATGCGAGTACCGGCCTTACATTCACTGATCATGAATTCCAAAACAGTATTTGAGGATATGGCCATATATTTGGACGAAAATTGCCCCTAAGCTCGAATTACGGTGATGGCTCCCTGTCGTTTTGAGACAACCGTCTCTACTACCAGTCTCTCTTCGATGGGTAATGCTTGCGAACATCGAAGTAACACTTCCCGATAAATCGGGTTAGCCACCGCCAGATCTCCGCCCTGGGGACGCTTAAGCAATCCTAGATCCACCAAATATTGCCGATCATCATTGGCAGTAACGGGAAGTGATAATCCCGCCAACATCGGTTCCATAATGGTCTTGACCCAACGAAATAGCTTTCCTGGTCAATTAAACGTTGAAGACTAGGAAATGACAAACGGTTTGTTGCCGAAAGCATATAGTGCTTAGTCTGAACACAAGGGCCTGTTGTATTAAACCAGCGAGCCATAAGCTACTTAATCATAAAAATTAAAGCTCCAGACTACTATAGCGAGTCCAACTACCACCTACTGTTTCGCGCCAAGCTCCCCAACCAGGTGGTAAATCAGCAATTGCTTTCAGTGTGGGATCAATGTCCACAATACAGCCCATACCCACAACTTTTCCATCCTTGGGGTCATCTGTCGTACCACAGGTAAAGGCCCAGGAATGATCATCTGAATAATGCACAACCCTCAAGATGGAATGATGCTCATCCAAAACCTGTCGAGTCGTCATGGCAGCCACATTTTTAGCTTGATCGAATGGCCAATCGTCATTCATTTTGCTGATTGAGAGGTTAATGTCCTAAGACGATTCTGGATGAAAGTAATCATAGATCTGCTGAGCTAACTTAGGTCCCACCCCCGATACCGCTGTCAGCCTTTCTACGTTGGCCTCACGAATATAGTCGATGGACCTAAACTCAGCTAGCAGCATCTTTTGTCGATGGTGGCCCAGACCAGGAATCTCACTGAGACGAGAACGACGCATGCGATCTGTGCGTTTTTTGCGGTGGAAGCTGACGGCAAATCGGTGGGCTTCATCCCGTAACCGTCGCAATAATTGCACTCCCGGCTGTTCTGCTTCGGTGGGCAATGGCATGGATTCCCCTGGCAAAAAGATCTCCTCGCGTTTTTTCGCCAGACTCACCACATTTAATTCACTAAGCAAGTTGAGATCTTTTAGCACTTCGACCACGGCTGAGAGCTGCCCTTTACCACCATCAATCATCACTAGGTCGGGCCAGTCTGGATTGCCAATCCGTTCCTTAGATGGATCTTCTGCATATTTGCGAAAGCGACGACGGATCACTTCAGCCATACTGGCGAAGTCATCGGAATGACCGCTGGTCACCTTAGGATTTTTAATCTTGTAGTGACGATAATGTTGTTTCGCAGGCAAACCATCCACAAATACCACCTGGGAAGCCACGGCATCTGAGCCCTGAATGTGGGAAATGTCATAGCCTTCTATGCGCTTGGGCTGGCCCGGTAGATCGACAATTTCCGCCAAATCCTGCATTGCCTGGTTATTGCGATCGGCAAACCGCTGGGTGCGCGCTAGCTCATACTGGGCATTGCGCTCCACCATTTCCACCAACTCTGCCTTGGATTGCCGCTGGGGCACTTCGATGGTAACTTTACGCCCCTTTTGCTGGGTGAGAAACTCCGCCAGCATATCGGCATCCGGCAACGGGTGCTGCACCATGATTTCGCTGGGAATTTCCACCGCATCTACGGTGGGATAGTGCTCTTCAAGCACCCGCTGCAGAATTTGCCCCGGTGTGCCTGACTCGGTCTCGGCCACAAACCCTAAACGCCCCACAAGGCGTCCTGCTCGAATTTGGAATAGCTGAATACAGGTGTGCTGATCGTCACCGGAAAGTGCGATCGCATCCCGCGAAATTGTGTCATCCGGCAACGCCACCTTTTGGTGGGCACTCAACGTTTGCAGACCACGAATCTGATCCCGCAGTCGTGCCGCATGCTCAAAGTTAAGCTTTTCAGCCGCCTTTTCCATTTGGGCTGCCAAGATTGACTCCAATTCCTGCACCCGCCCCTGAAAAACCATTGCCACCTTTTGGACAATCTTGTGATAATCTCCCGGCGTAATCAGCTGTTGGCATACCCCAGGACATTGGCCAATGTCATAATTCAAGCAAGGTCGATCTTTAAATAAAGGCTGACGTCGCTGCCGCAGCGGAAATATTTTTTTAGAAATATGCAGCGTCCGGCGCAGCAAACCCGTATCCACATAAGGACCGTAGTAGCGATCTTTCTTGGTGGTTTTGCGACGCTTACGAGTAATAAAGATGCGCGGGTAATCTTCTGACCAAGTAATGCAGAGATACGGATATTTTTTGTCATCCTTAAGCAACACATTAAAGTAAGGCTGATGCTGCTTAATTAAGTTAGCCTCTAACGCCAGCGCCTCGGCCTCAGTATCCGTAACAATAAATTCGATATCCACCACCTGGGTCACCATGACACTGATGCGGGGCGCGTGGTGATGTTGTCCATCCCTAAAATAGGAACGTACTCGATTGCGCAGGCTTTTGGACTTACCTATATAAAGGATTTGATCATCCCCATCTCGCATGAAATAAACGCCCGGTTCCTGGGGAATTTCCTTGAGGCGAGTTGCTAAGCGTTCAGGGTCTTTTAGTAGCGTCGTTGCAGCAGCAGCGGAAGGCACTAAGGGTCTCTCCAAATCCGTTCTAGTAGACAAGGGTTGCTTATTGCCTTTCTATTCTGCATACATTTGTCCTAACTAGGTTAGCTAGAACATCTTTAGTAATCCTTGCTGACCCACTAATATTTCGCGCAGCAGGCTGATAAAGGCCACCCAAACGATGGGAGAAATATCTACTCCACCAAACGGAGGAACTATCTTACGTACGGGAATCAAAAACGGCTCAGTCGGCCAGTACACCAAATTGAAGGGAAACTTGGTGGATTCTGCCTCGGGGTACCAAGTAAGAACGATGCGGAAAATAAACAGTAAGGTCATCACCGCCAGCAGCGGTCCAACGATCCAATTGCCAATTGTGATACCTGACATCGTCAATGTTCCTCGTTAAATGAGTGATTCACTTTAAGGATTGTAAAGCTTAGCTCGATGGCTATGGCCTGCACATTCGCAATCTTTTTAGTAAAAAAACTAAAAAGCCTTGATGTAAAAAGCATTTAGCGTTTTCAAGCACATTAACTCTGTTTTTTGCCCCAATGAAAAGGCTTCTCAAGGTTAACGTTGCTCGATACTATATTAAGCAAGCATTACAAACGTTTGCGGAACTAAAGAGTAAAGCCATGACACCTTCACTGACTAATTTCTTACTGAGCCTGGTTGCTGGAGCTGCAATTGTAGTGATCCCAGTAACTGTTGCTCTTGTCTTTATCAGTCAGCGCGACAAAATCAGACGCTAAACCTTATTGCATTTGGCTTGAAGTAAACATAAGTACTTTAAGTATTGAAGTAGAGGTAAGAGCAACGATAATTTCCTGGTCAATGTCTTGTGTAAACGAACCGAGAGTACAGCCGATGCTGTGCTCTTTTTTATGAATGCAGTCTAACCATTGACAAATTCTGAGCTGATTTATCAATGAATGTAGTCTAACCATTGACAAATTCTGAGCTGATTTATCAAAAGACAAATCCAAAGCTGCCCGCTAGGATAGAATTGGTGGCCATGGAATAGTCATGTCAGGCAAAACGCCTGTTAGAGGGCCACCATAATACGAGGAAGCAATTGTGAATTTTGGTACTCCTGTCCCGCTGCTGGTTGGATTAATACTCATTCTTGGTGCGGTTGGGCTTTTCTTTCTAGACAAATTTAAGCCGGGCTATGAACGCAGCGCTGACAAGGTTTACTCAATCCTACTTTTGCTGTCTGGCGTCTTCCTGCTAGCCCATTTAAATATGGAGCTGCTGGCTTCTTTTCAGCAGGTAATGCTAGTGGGGATGCTGACTACCCTGATTATCAACGATATCAGCAAACGAGATTCTAACCGCGTCAGGTCAGGGGAGCGTGAAGGTCCACCACCACGGCGCTATGAGGAACGTCCCCGTCGGGTTTATCGTGCAGAATTGGACGACTGGGATACACCAGGACCAAGACAGCCTCGTATCCCCAGCGATCGCTATCGGGATGATAGCTATGGCGATCGCTACGAGCCACGCCCTTTAGAGCCCCAGCCCCCTGCACCATATCAAGACCGTCGACCACCAGCACGCTTACAGCCAGGGCAGCCAAGACGGGGAGAAGAGTTTGATAACTACTCGAACGATCGGGGTCGACCAGATAGTCGACCAGATAGTAGTCCAGGGGAGCGTTCGAACAGTTCTTACAATAACCCTCGCTATGGCAACGGGGGACCTTCAGTTCCACCAGGCGGTCGGCCACAGCGACCACCACAACGCCCACCACAGTCACCACAGCGCCCCCCCATGGATACACCGGTGCCTGCCGGTAATGGTGCTGGCCACAGTTTAGGTGGTTTGCCACAGCCGCCTCGGGAATCAGACCCCCCCCTTGCTGAGCGTCCTCCCCTTAATGTTCGTCCTCGCCCTACAGACGCCAACGAAGGAAGCTATACTGATTTCCGCCCTGCCCCTAACGATGGTGCCTCTGAACCACGCCCCGATGCGCCACCGCCGCAGCCCCCAGCCAAATACTAACGTTTTTGCATCCTTTTCTTAGAAAGCAGATCAACTCCACAAATGGTAAGAAAGAAACCTACACAGGCCCATATAACCAAGATCATTTCCAAAAGTCAGTCTGAATTTCTCAAAGCACGTACAAAAAAGCAGACGGAATATTATATGGGCGCTAAGTTAATTGAGGTAGGCGTCAACCCAGATAAAGCCATCTATCGATGGAAAAGTTTGGACAAGGGTTCCCAAGAGGAATGGACCTACAGCGCCTATTGGGACGATAGCCGCGAAAAAATCGAAGCTGAAGAAGGGTAAGCACGAGGCTAAGATCTTTGGACAGCCGCTTCAGCCTGTCGCAGCAGACTGCCATCAATGGGCTGATTCACTAGCACCATTGTGGTGGTCTCGTTTTTTATAAACCCGGCACGTTCGTAAAATTGTTTTTGGTTGGTTGTCATCAGGTAAACCCGTTCTACGCTGCTCATATGGGGATGACTTAAAACTGTTTCCACCAATTTACGCCCCAAGCCAGCGCCTTGATAGTCATCATGGATGACCACATCCCAAATAGTGGCACGATAGACACCATCAGATGTGGCCCGAGCAAAGCCAATTAGCCGATCACCGTGCCAGGCGACCACCACAGGGCAGCTATAGCTAATGGCTTTAGCTAAATCCTCAAATCGTCGCCCCGCAGCCCAAAAAGCAGAGTGATTAAAGAGATTTCTAAGTTGCTCTAAATCTTTTGTTGCTAGCGTTTCGGTATAGCAAAACTGAACAGACCGAAAATCCATAGGTATGAAGCTAAAAAAGAACATTACCTACCCAGTCCGTCTGTAAAGACAAACAGGAATAGTAAAAAAGCTATCATTGCTGATCCTCGAGATGACTTTAGGTGTGGAACACCGTTAAATAGTAATAGCTCTAGACCAATGCATCCCCTAAATCAGCAATCGCAAAAAGCTAAGACAATGGGGTGGTACCACGATACATAGACTCAAGCACAGCCACCATCAAATCCACTGATGTTTACCATCAAATAGTTTGGTATTGGGGAATACAGATTACCATCTACCAGGGACTGCCAACGAGGGTAAATGCAGCCCAGTAAAAGGGATGACTTAAAACGAGTCCCGTTTCATCGGCCAAGATCGGCGGCATGACTAAGGTGCCACCTGTCCAGACCAGTTGTCCGGCATCCACTGAGACATTGCCCCGTAGCATTGCCAGCTGAGCCTGGCGTAATGCCTCAGCGCGCATGGTGCTGGTGCGTAAATTGGAGTAAAACTCTGTCATTAAACCAGCCGTCCCCACATCATCTACTCGCCAGAGGCTAGCCATGGCAGTTTTTACCCCCGCCTTGACTGCTAAGCCAGCAAAGCCCAACTCTGCTTCTCGGCTGCCGAGGGCTGTGCGACAAGCACTGAGCACCAGCAAATCTACCGGTGGATTATCAAGGCTGAGGCGAGAAAGTTGATCAAGGGTAAGGCGCTGATCCCATAACTGGATGTAGGAATTACTGGGATTACCAGCACGAAATTCTCCGTGGGTGGCCAGGTGCAGGATGTCGTAGTTACCACTTTGACGATTGGCTAAGAGCTGTTCAAGGGTAAAGGATTCATTGAGGAAAAATCGTCCTGGCCAGAGAGTATCGGCAATGGTCCTCAGTTCTAAGGGAACCGCAGGTAGGGCAGGCTGTTCTAAAAAGGTGGAGGCTCCTGCCGCTAAAACCTCAGCAGGCCTAATATCGCTATAGTCAATATTGGTTAGGCCGACACTGGGCATAATGCCTAAACTGTAACGCTCAATCAAAAAGGTTTCACCATCATGTAGGGCGGCTAGCGGTAGCGATCGCAACCCAGAGGGCAATACAAATGCTAAATGACTGATTTCCTGTTCACTAAGTGCACTCTCCAACGGTGAAATCAGCCAGTTGTGTAGTTTTTGAGCTGAACGCAGGTAGCGACGGCCAAACGTCACATTAGTCACCCCCCGATGAAATCGAGCAACAATGTTTTGCACATCGGCCTTGGTGGTATCGATGAGCAAACGCTGAGGGGGACCATTCTGAGTCACTAAAACGAGCTCTAACAGATAATTATCCTGGTTTAGTTCCAGTACCTGCTTTGTTTGAGCGCGATCATCAGGCACAAAGTCGATGTATACAATGCCTGGGGTATAGCCAGTTTCTATCGCCACCTGCCCCAACTTTTGCTGCACTTCTGGCAAGGGTAAGTTGGGCTCAGATTCCACCCCCAAGTACTGAGCATATTCTTGGGTTAGAACTTTCTCTTTGCCATCGAGTTTTTCTGCGGTAATTTCAGCATCCTCTAAAACATCAACAGAGAAGTCATCCCCATAGGCAAACTCATCATCATCAAAGTCGCTGTCGTCGTCATTCTCATCGTCGTCCTCAGCATCATCTGAGTCTGCGGTCTCCTCCGAGTCGTCATCTTCGAAGTCGCCGTCGTCAAACTCATCGTTGTCAAAGTCGTCATCTTCGAAGTCGTCATCAAAATCATTATTGTCCTGGACGTCGTCGCCATCCTCATCGCCAGCAATGCTGAGGGGGCTAGAAGAGTCGTCTAAAGCACCGTCATCACCAAAGTCGTTGTCCCCAAAATCATCATCAAAATCGTCATTGTCCAAATCATTGCAGTCATTCACACAATCATTTGGATTCGTGCTGCCCGCTGTCACGATGCTGATATTGCCTTGGGAAAAGCTGTCAAGGAATGATCTGACGGGGGTAATGGCATTATTGGTGCTAGTTGCGATCTCACCTGCCGTTCCATTCACCGCCGCATTACCCACAACAAAAGGCGTTTGCCCTCCTCCCCCGTGGCGAATACGAATGGTGCTGTTGTTGGCCGTCGTCACTAAGCTTTGACCAGCGCTATTAGTGCCCGTCACCCGCAACAATCCATCGGTTGTAATGTCAATTTCCGTTGCAGCTTGAATGGAATCCAACTCAACATTGCCGACCGCATTCACCAATACCCGATTATCCATCAACGCAAATGTCGATCGGACAGCGGGTTGAGTCGAGTTGCCTGTTTGACCATCCAAGGTCAATTGGTCGCTAATGGTCAGAGTGCCGCCTAAATCAATGCCAATGCCCGTTTGACTCACTCCATTGATTGCGATCGCTCCATTTCCAGCCGTACCAGCCGTATCAATCGAAGTATTGGCCCCAACCAAGACACCTGAATTATTGCTGTGCCGTCCCGCGATCGTGATATTGCCACCACGGGTCTGGAGAGAACTATTTGCCAACAATGAAACACCCGCCGCTGCACCCGTCTGCTCACCATTGCCCTGAAGCAATAACGCGCCCCCCGACGTGTCGACTAAAACATCGCTGGCAACCTCAACAACACCATTGCCTTGAGCGTCCGTATCAGCTCGTAACTGCAGGTTGAGGGGACCAGAGGTATCACCGGGCGTAATGGAAGCCTGAACCCTAATATCGCCAGCCGCCAATAGTTCCAACGTGGCTCCAGGCTGAGCTGAATAGACCAACGGATCAATCAGAGTAATATTTCCAGCGGCTGTCCCCCCATTAGTGGTGGTTGCAACAACAACATTGCCATTAGCTAAACCAGCATTGAGCACACCAATGTCTAAAATGGCCACCGACCCCGTCGCTTCAAACGGAGTTGCGGCAGGTAGGTTCACATTATTGCCACCGTTATTACGAATCTCAATATCAAACGGATCCAACAACCACAGACCAGCACGACCCTGTGCCGCAGATACATCCGGGGCTTGAGTCACCTCCAAAAAACCACGACTGCTGGTTTCGATAAACCCTCCATCCCCTTCCTGGGAGCCACCCGTGGCAGAAATTGCCCCATAAATGCGACTACTCTCTTCTGACCAGATAATGATGTTGCCACCGGAGCCACTATCCTGAGCATCCGCGCTGAGCTCCACCGTTGGCGCAACATAAACAGCTCGAGCATTGGGTAGAGGGCCTGTGCCTTCTTGATTACCCCCCAACCAAATATTGCCACCCCCTTGGGTACCAGACACATTGACAGCCCCTGCTAGCAGCCCCACCTGCTCACCCAGGAGTTGCACATTACCGCCCTCTACACCGATATCTCCGGTAGACAGCACTGTACCGAGCGAGAGATCCATATCTGCCCCTGCCAGCTGAATACTGCCATCAGCATTCACCACCAATCCTGTTGCCGATGCCACAGAAACATCTGTCAACAAAGTGGGCAAGTCTAACGGGTTAAAACCACTGGTAATGTGTTGCGCAGCCAGGTCGTAAGACAACACTGAGCCAGCCGGGCTCAAACGGACGTAGTGACTATCGGGCACTGCCGCCAGAGTGATAGAACCGCTGGTGCCACTTAGATCACCAGTATTAGTCACACTACTGCCGACTAAGGATAGCGAAGCTTCTGGATCAACAGTTAAATCACTGCTATTCAAAATAATGCCTGCAGCTCCAGCCCAGAACTCTAACCCGGTGGGTTCACCTACCAACAAGCCATAGTCCACTGAACCAAGAACCGGAAAGGTGCCATTATCGAACGTTATCCCGTCTGCTGTGGTAGCTAAGAAGCTCCCCGGCAAAGCCAGGGTGGCACGCTCACCAAAAATAATGCCCGCAGGGTTAAGCAGAAATAGATCGGCGTTGCTGCCTAAAAGCTGTAGTTGGCCATTGATTAATGAAGCATCCCCACCACTGATCCGTCCTAAAACATTGGCAACACCTGCGGGCACCCAAAAACTAGCCCGTTCAGCCTCATCCAGATTAAAACTCTCAAATCCGTGAAACAGATTTAACCCATCAGCAGACTGTTGGCCACCCGTGATGCTGTACTCATTTGCCCGTTGCTCAACCTGAGTCATGTCTGTAGGCACAATAGACTGTGCCATCACAGGGGCACTGACCCCCATGAGTCCACTGATCAGACCAATTGACCAAAAACGCACTTGCTTTCACTCCTACAGAGCACCCTCGACCTAGCTTGCCACAGTGTCTGAAACTATGGCGCTATTGAGCACAGCCTTGACACAATCAAAATCAACCTATTTACGAGTGAGGTAAACCGTCCCCAAGTAGGGGGTTTATCGGCTTAGGATATCTAGATAAGATAGGTATCGGGGTATAGTACCCACACTCGCCGTTTACTGCCCAGACATGCTGAAACGACTTTTAGGCGATCCAAACGCCCGTAAGCTCAAGCGCTATCAACCTGACGTCAAAGAGATCGCCCTCCTGGAAGAGGAAATCAAGGCCCTCTCAGATGAGGAACTGCGGGGTAAAACTGCTGAATTTAGGCAGCGCCTTAAGGATGGTGAAGATCTTGATGATCTCCTCACTGAAGCTTTTGCCGTTGTGCGTGAGGCGGGTACTCGGGTTTTGGGGATGCGTCATTATGACGTACAGCTGATTGGCGGCATGGTGCTTCATGATGGCCAGATCGCTGAAATGAAGACGGGTGAAGGTAAAACTCTGGTAGCCACCCTACCTGCATATCTAAATGCCCTATCTGGTAAAGGTGTGCACATCGTTACAGTAAACGACTACCTGGCTCGCCGCGACGCCGAATGGATGGGGCAGGTTCATCGTTTCCTAGGGCTATCAGTGGGTTTGATTCAGCAGGGCATGAGCCCATCAGAACGGCGTAAAAACTATGCTTGTGACATCACCTACGGCACAAATAGCGAGTTTGGCTTCGATTACCTGAGGGACAACATGGCCTCTTCCATTGAGGAAGTGGTACAACGCCCGTTTAACTTTTGTATCATTGACGAAGTGGACTCCATCTTGGTGGATGAGGCCCGTACACCGCTAATCATTTCAGGTCAGGTAGATCGTCCTCAAGAAAAATATGAACGAGCGGCAGACCTGGCCCGCCAGCTAGAAACCGAAGTGGACTACGAGGTGGATGAGAAGGCCCGTAACGTTCTCCTCACTGATGAAGGGTTTGAAAAAGCAGAAAACCTTCTGCAAGTCACGGATTTATTTGATCCCAAAGATCCCTGGGCTCACTTTGTATTTAACGCCGTAAAAGCAAAAGAATTATTTGTTAAAGACGTTAACTATATTGTTCGTAATGATGAAGTCGTCATTGTTGATGAATTCACTGGTCGGGTAATGCCGGGTCGTCGCTGGAGTGATGGTCTGCACCAAGCCATTGAGGCTAAAGAACATGTGCCTATCCAGCCAGAAACTCAAACTTTGGCATCCATCACTTACCAAAACTTCTTCTTGCTCTATGACAAGCTATCGGGGATGACCGGTACGGCTAAGACAGAAGAAGCTGAATTTGAAAAGATTTACGATATCGAAGTCACGATTATTCCTACCAATCGCCCGATTGCTCGTAACGATAAATCGGATGTTGTGTACAAAACAGAGCCAGCCAAATGGAAAGCGCTCGCCCAGGAATGTGCAGAGATGCATGAAACCGGGCGACCGGTTCTGGTAGGAACCACCAGTGTTGAAAAGTCAGAGCTGCTATCAGGACTTTTACAACAGCTCAATGTAGACCACAACCTGCTCAACGCTAAACCAGAAAACGTTGAACGGGAATCAGAAATTGTTGCCCAGGCAGGTCGCAGTGGCGCGGTTACCATTGCCACCAACATGGCAGGACGGGGTACAGATATTATTCTCGGCGGGAATAGTGATTATATGGCGCGCCTCAAGATCCGAGAATTTTTTATGCCCAAGATTGTCCGTCCTGAGGATGAACAAGGATTTGGTGTGGCCAAGGTGGCCGCCGCCGGTGGTAGTAGAACCAGTGCCAAAGGATTCCAGAGCAACGGTAAGAAACAAAAAACCTGGAAGGCTTCGCCTGAAATCTTCCCCACTGAGCTGTCTAGTGAAACTGAAAAGGCCTTGAAAGATGCGGTAGCCTTTGCCGTTAAGACCTACGGACCTCAGAGTCTATCTGAGCTAGGTGCTGAGGATAAAATTGCCACAGCTGCCGAGAAAGCGCCTACAGAAGACCCAGCCATTCAGAAGCTACGGGATGTCTACAAGCTAATTTTGGCTGAATATGAAGCCTTTACTGACACTGAGCACGACAAGGTAATTGAGTTAGGTGGCTTACACGTAATCGGCACTGAGCGTCATGAGTCTCGTCGGGTAGACAACCAGTTGCGCGGTCGGGCCGGTCGTCAAGGGGACCCCGGTTCCACTAAGTTTTTCTTGAGCTTGGAAGATAACCTACTGCGTATCTTTGGCGGTGACCGTGTTGCTGGCCTGATGAATGCTTTCCGAGTAGAGGAAGACATGCCCATTGAATCGGGGATGTTGACTCGCTCCTTAGAAGGCGCACAGAAAAAGGTAGAAACCTACTACTACGACATTCGTAAGCAGGTGTTTGAATACGACGAGGTGATGAATAACCAGCGTCGTGCCATCTATGCGGAACGCCGTCGGGTGCTAGAGGGCGACAAGCTCAAGGAACTGGTGATCGGCTATGGCGAACAAACCATGGATGACATTGTCGATGCCTATATCAACCCTGAGTTGCCTTCAGAAGAATGGGACCTCGAAAATATTGTTGGCAAAGTTAAAGAGTTTATCTACTTGCTCGAAGACTTAACTGCTGACCAATTAGACAATCTCTCCATGGGAGAAATCAAGACCTTCCTGAGAGAGCAAGTCCATATTGCCTACGACATCAAAGAAGGCCAGGTGGACAAGATGAAGCCAGGTCTGATGCGTGAAGCAGAGCGATTCTTTATTCTGCAGCAGATAGATACCCTATGGCGTGAGCACCTGCAACAGATGGACGCCCTGCGCGAAACGGTTGGTTTACGCGGCTATGGTCAAAAAGATCCGCTGATTGAATATAAAAGCGAAGGCTATGAGGTCTTTTTGGACATGATGACTGGCATTCGTCGTAATGTGGTTTACACCATGTTCCAGTTCCAGCCTCAGCCTCCACCGCAGGCGGCGGCTACTGATGGTCCTATTGATGTAGAGGTCGTGTAGCAATTTTTTGAAAATTTGTAGTTAAATCCGGTGATAACCCAAGGTATTCAACGAAATTAAATACCTTGGGTTATAAATGTTGGGGTAACTTGAAAATCAAGCCTCCATGGTTTTTGTCACTCCCCTGGCGACCCCGCCCCCCGTTATTGCCTTAGTAGATCCCCTGGCTTCTCCGGTAGACGTTGCTGAGGTCGAAACAAGTATCTCAGATGCCCTGCTAGCTCAGGCAGTCATCCCTGAGGGTGCTACTCATGTGGAAGTTGATAACGATCAAATTACCATTAGTGGCGGTGAGCAGGCGGGTTCAAACTTATTTTATGGGTTTGAGCAGTTTAATGTCCCCCCAGATGCCACCGCTGATTTCCTAGCCAATCCAGCTGTGCAGAGAGTGATTGGTCACGTTACTGGCGGTCATAGCTCGACTATCGATGGTCTATTGACCATTACGGGTGGGTCTGCCGATCTATTTATTATTAACCCAGCCGGGGTGCTATTTGGTCCTAATGCTCGCCTCGATTTACCCGCTACCTTTACAGCAACTACGGCCCATGGTCTTAGCTTTGGCGATCAATGGTTCGATATCACCGGGGAAAATACAATCCAGGAGTTAGGGGGCGCGCCTAGCGGTTTAGCGTTTTCTGAGGCATCGGGCGCTATCGTTAACCTGGCAGATTTATCTGTTGCTGGCGGCCTAATGTTAGCGGCAGGCACAGTCATTGACTTAGGGTCTTTGCAATCGGTTAATGGGGCTGTGCAGGTCTTGAGCCAAGATTCAGGGACAGTTGCCCTCCAAGAGGGTCTGTTGCGACTAGACTTAACCACTGCAGCATTACCTGAGGAGTTAGGAGGGGGTACAACGGTTTCGCTGGCAGATTTATTAACTGGAGGCATGGCAGAACAAGCAGCTGCCATTACCGTTGATGCTGAGGGCAATGTGGCTTTAGGTAACATTGCGATCGCACCAGGCGACAGCATCCTGCGCCAAGTCAACGGCCAAACAGCTCTTCTAGTCGCTCAGAACAACCTGCATCTCCCTGGTAGCCAGGTAAACACCGCCGAAGCAGCAACGCTGATCGGAGCGCACATTCATATTACCGACAGTGCATCACAGCCCCTCAACCTGGATGCTGGCGGTAGATTAACCATCCAAGGTGATGAGAGTATCGACATCCTAGCGCTATATCACGATCAAACCTCTATTACCGGAGGTAATGTGGTGCTAGCTAGCGATGGTGAGATTTCTTTAGATGCCCACATTGGTAGCGCAGGCGATGTTCAGTTTACGACCCTTGATCAACAGTCCGCAAACTTTATCAGTCTCTACGACCCGATTATTAGCGCTGATGGCAATGTCTCATTCGGTAGCTACAGTGGGCCTGCGCTGAAGGTTGAAGCAACAGGCAGCATTACCGTCGATGGTGACATCACAATCACAGGGCCAGACACCACATTGCCACAGATCCTGGATTGGGAAAGCATAGGCGATGTTTCCTTTGAAACGTCACAGTTTGGCTTTGGCCCTAATATTGCTCCATCCCAGATAGCGCTCACCATTGCCAATGGGACTAATTCAGCCACCCAAACTGAGTTAGAAACCTTTTTAGGGTTACCCGCCAGTAGCTTAGACGGGTTAGGCGATGGTACGGCCAGTACAGGCAGCGCCATCACCACCACCTTTAATGCTGAAGCCGGAGACACAGTCTCATTTGATTGGAACTTTGTCACCAGGCTAACCGGGAATTTTGATACGGCTGACGATTTTGCCTTTGTGGCGCTGACCGGCACTGGCACCACAGAGCTAGTAACCAGTGACTCACCCGGCTTAAATCCAACATCCAACAACTTTGAAAACTTCCCACGGATTTTTATCTCTCCGAGTGATGCGTCAACGGGTGCCCAGACATTTTCTACTGTGATTCCTGCCAATGGCAGCTATACCTTAAGCATTGGCTTAATGCGACAGAATCCCTCATCTGGCAACTCATTCCTGCTGGTTGAAAATCCGTCTCCCGTACCAACTTTGATTTCTGATAACTCTCTTTTGGCAACAACCCCAGCTTTGATTTTGAGAGCTGGAGAAACCAACCTGCAAAATACAGCCAATGTTCCTCAGTTAGGCTTACCAGATCTCAATACTGATTTTGTAGCAACGGGTGCAGGCACCAGCCCGGCAAGTATCACAATCACTGGCAACATTGATACCAGTAGTAATCAGCCAGATGGGGGGCCAGTCATTCTTTCAGCTCCTGGTGAGGTGACGCTAAATGGAGATGTCAATACCGTAGCGCAGTATAGCGGCAATATTGTAATTACAGGTAGTGAAATAACAACCGGACGGCTCAATGCAGGTGGCGGGTTTCAAAACGACAGTGCAGTGGTGCTCACATCCACTGAGGGCAATACGGTGGTGGAAACCATCTCTGCTGGCAGCGGTGGCGTAGATATCTCTGCAGCAGGTCTGTTTCAGGCTACAGATGTCTCCAATGCATCCGTCAGAATAACCCTCAATCCGGTTGAAGATGCAGACCTGATCGCCTTTTTACAAGAGGTTGATGCTGATGCCTTTAGCCAGATTGATTTAAGCCAGCAGATTGAGATTTTGATTCCAGTCAGTGTTGCCACGAGTCCAGATAATGGACAACAGGGACGTATTCGCATTCGCCATGGAGGCGCAGGCATAGCCACGAACAATGATGATTACGACATTTCAGGGACAGCAGCCGTAACCTCTACACCATTTTTTGTTGGACCTGATGCCGACAATGTCACGATCACCATCAACCCTGAGGGTTCATCGTTTCAGGCTACGGTGAGTGGATTTACACCGCTCTTTAGCGACACTGAATTTCCCAGTGACGCCAGTGGAACCAATGGCGCTATTGCCCAGCTAACAGGTGATGGCAGCTTAGCCACAGCCTTTTTCAATGAACCCTTTGTGCCAGAGGTGCCCGGCCGCAATCCGGGAGCAACGCCAGGTCCGGGGCCGACACCCGGACCTCAGCCAACGGAGCCGTCTGGACCAGAATTTTCCACAGCGGACACAGATAATTTAGAAGAAACAGAAGATGGAGAAACCGTGGCAACAGAGAGCGATGCTGAAAATCTCCTGGCGCTACGGGGAACTGCGGAAGAATGTGATGCAGATGAAATAACTCAGGAGGACGATGTCATCCAACTATTGGGGGATTGTTTAGAAGAAAACAATGGGGAAGCAGATCAAAGCAGCAGCACCCTTGAACAGATTGAACAGTCATTGGATGTGGCACCCGATCTATTATCAGATATATCATCACCAGATATATCAATAGATAACGTAACTAGCAAACCATGATGTTCTTGGTTAACCGGCGGCTCAAGAGGATAGGTCGCTTATTTCTGGGCATCTTGCTAGGACTGTTACTTACATTTCAAAGCGCAGTGACCTTTGCGCAGAGTCCTGCTGAGCTTTTTGTCCTGGGTCGGCAGCAGTATGGGAATCACCAGTATGAGGCTGCGATCGCAACCTGGCGACAAGCCCTAGACCGTTACAAACGCCCCGCCGACCAAGCCGCCACCCTGAATGGGTTAGCAGCGGCCCATCTTGCCCTGGGCCAAAATCGAGCCGCTGTTGCCTTAGCTAGCCGGGCTCTAGACAGCTCAGTTCAGATAGACGAGCCTGCCATGGCTGCCAGGCTCCAGGCTCAGTCTTTAGGAAATCAAGGCATCGCCCAGCGAGCATTGGGGCAGTATTTAGATGCGATCGCCACTTACCAACAGGCCCTAACTCTGATGCAGGCCCAGGGCGATCAGCTGGGCGAATCAAGGGTACTGGGACTTTTAGGGAACGCCCATGAATCCCTGGGGGATTTTGACCAGGCCATTGAATTACATCAGCGCAGTCTAGAACTGGCAAAAGACCTGGAAAATCCACTACAGGAGAGTGCCGCCCTGAACAACTTAGGCGCTACCTACGCCACAGAAGGACAGTACCCAGCAGCCATTGAGCTTTACCAACAAAGTTTAACCATTGCCCAATCCCTCAATGACAGTCTGCGCAGCGGCTATGCCTTGAACAATTTAGGGACAGCTTTTCATGCCCAAGGTCAGCTAGACCAGGCCATCCAAAACTACGAGCAAAGCCTGACCCTGGCAACCACCGTGGGCAATACCGGTCTGGAAGTCGACGCCCTCAGCGGATTGGGACTGGCTTATGAAGAGCTTGATGACTATGGCCAGGCGATTGAACTGCACTCTCGCAGCATTCGCCTTTCAACCGCCATTGATGATCCACGTCGCCAGGGTCGCACCCTAAATAATCTAGGCCATGCCCTGTTTGGGGCTAACCGGCTAGCAGAAGCGGAGGCTACACTACGATCCGCTATTCGCACATTAGAAGCACTGCGCCCCAGTCAAGATCAGTACAATATCTCGCTATTTGATACCCATGTGCTCACCTATAATCTGTTGCAACAGATTTTGGTAGCCAAAAACAAACCGGAAGCAGCCCTAGAAATTGCTGAACGGGGACGGGCCCAGGCATTTGTAGAATTACTGGCCCAGCGTTCTGACCAGATTCCTACCACCAAACTCTCTCTTCAGGAGATTCAAACCATTGCCCAAGAGCAGCAAGCAACCCTGGTGGAATATACCTTAGTACCTGATGCGAGTTTTAAGGTGCAGGGCAAACAACGGGGAACTGCGGAAAGCCTTTATATCTGGGTAGTTCAACCAACGGGGAAGGTGAATTTTCGGCAGGTTGACCTCAAAGGGAAGGACATTTCCATCGCAGATTTGGTTGAGACAAGTCGCGATCGCAGCGGCCTGCGTTCTTCAGCAATTCGCCCCGGTGATCAGGTACGCCGTGAAGGAGAACCCACAGATTGGCCCCCCTATGAAGTCACCGCCATCAATCCCCAGGCTCAAACCGTTACCCTAAGCCACCCCGATTTTGTCCTGCCCAATCCAGTGGTCCCCCTGAGTGACGTCTATCAGGTGACAACTTCAGCGTTTGCCCCTGTTCTGCAACAACGGCAGGATTGGAAAGAATTGCATGACTTATTAATTGACCCCATCGCCGATTTGCTGCCCAGCGAACCAACCGCAAGAATCTTTTTTATACCGCAAGAACAGCTTTTTTTAGTCCCTTTTCCAGCGCTACAACAAGAAGACAACAGTTATTTAATCGAGCATCACACAATTCTCACAGCCCCTGCAATCCAAGTTTTACAAGGAGCACAACCAACCAATAACGCTCTCTCCCAAGCCGACGATATGCTGATTGTAGGTGATCCGTCTCCCATGCCAGCCAACCTACAGCCTTTACCCTACGCACGGGATGAGGCCAAGCAAATTGCCAATCTCTTCAACACCCAGGCCATCATCGGAGATCAAGCTACTGAGCCCACCATTCAGCAAGCACTGTCATCAGCCCGGCTGATTCACCTGGCCACCCACGGGTTCTTTAATGAAACCAACCCTTTAGAAGGATCACTGGCCCTGGCCCCTGGCAACAATGATCAGCTTGGACCTGGAGGCGATGGGTTTCTAACCGCTAGAGAGATTTTAGACAGCCAGCTCAGTGCCGACTTGGTGGTGCTGAGCGCCTGTGATACAGGGCGAGGACGGATCACAGGCGATGGCGTGGTTGGCCTATCGCGTTCATTTTTGGCAGCAGGAGTACCCAGCGTCATGGTTTCGCTGTGGCAAGTGCCCGATGAAGCCACCTCAGCCCTGATGCTCCACTTCTATGGGCAGCGCTTGGCGGGCGAAGACAGCGCCCAAGCCTTACGTCAGGCGATGCTATCAATGCTCGATAACTACCCTGCCCCCATTAATTGGGCCGCGTTTACATTAGTGGGCGGCTAACCATCATTCGCCTCTAAATAAAGATTCACATCTTCAATAATGCGTGTTAGCTCAGCCTCGGTCGTCAGGCGTATGTGTTCGTCTCGCACGGTAATCAAAAGCTTGGCTGCAAAAGGGCTAGGCCAAATATTGGGGTTACAGAAAATTTCCAAAAATACATCCCCAGTGTGGCGATATTCTGTTGGTTTAACTGGCTTAGGTCTACCCGCACCCACCGTAGCTGCTGCGGAGGTTTTCAGAGTTTGGGTCAGGGTCACTAATGCTGACTTCAGTTCTTGGGCTGCCGCGACGGAAAAACTAAACTGAACTGAACCTTGAACCAGATTGAGGGTGAGTTGAGAAGCCATGAAAACTAACGATGAGAATTGCTTTGTGATCGTAACCCCAGCCTCTACGCAGAAACGCCACTGTCATAAAGTTTTAGGTTCTCAGCTCTGGCCAGGTAAGTTTTTGCAACTTTTGTTGCACCAGGTTACTGCTATCAGTTGAATATCGGTATAAAGAGCAAAATTTTGGATAGGACAGTGAGCGGTGAGTGGTGAGTGGTCTTAATCTAACTCGCTATTCACGACTCACTATTCACGACTCACCCCTATAAGGAGACATCTATGGTTGTAACCTGCGTTCATGTGTTTGTAAAACCAGAACATGTGGATGATTTCATTGTGGCCACAAAGGCAAACCATACTGGCTCGGTGCAAGAAATGGCTAACATCAGGTTCGATTTTTTGCAGGATCCAGATGAGCCAACCAAATTTATGCTCTACGAGGCTTACGAAACCGCAGCAGGGGCTGCTGCCCATAAGCAAACCGAGCATTATCTGACCTGGCGTGAAACCGTTGCTCCTTGGATGGCTCAGCCTCGGCAGGGTAAGCCTTACAACGTCATTGCTCCTTAAACGGCAACTGGAGAAACTCCATGGTATTTGCAGACTTTAGCTTTGCCAAAGTGCCCCCAATTTATTTTGGCGCTGGCAAACGACAGTTAATCCCTTCCTGGCTAAAAAAGAGAGGGCTGTCGCGACTGTTGCTCGTCATTGGTGGGCAGTCTCTGCAAAAAACGGGTAAGCTAGCTCAAATTGAGGCAAGCCTCCAACAAGTCGGACTAACCTACGAAATTATCAGCTGCACCGGGGAACCGACACCTGCTTTCATTGACGGCATTTGCAAAACCTACAGAGATAAGGGAATTCAGGCAGTAGTCGGTATTGGAGGCGGTAGCGTAGTCGATGCAGGTAAGGCAATTTCGGCCATGCTGCCCCATGGAAATTCCATCATGGATCACCTGGAAGGCGTGGGTAAAGGCATTGCCCACAGTGGAGAGAAAATCCCTTATCTAGCGCTGCCCACCACCTCTGGCACGGGCAGCGAAATGACCAAAAACGCCGTCATTAGTAAAGTGGGTCCCCAGGGTTTTAAAAAATCTATCCGCCATGAAAATCTGATTCCTGACGGTGTAATTGTCGATAGCGAGCTGTTAATTACCTGTCCACCCCATATTACGGCTGCCTGCGGTTTAGATGCATTTACTCAACTCCTCGAACCCTATCTGTCCCCTACCGCTAGCCCCATGACAGATGCCTTGGCTTGGAGTGGTTTAACCGCCATTGGTCCAAATCTATTGGCAGCCTGCGGTGACGATGCTGCCGATTTAACCGTGCGTGAGGCCATGGCCTACGGTTCAATGCTCTCAGGCATTTGCCTAGCCAATGCGGGGCTGGGCATTGTCCATGGATTAGCCTCACCATTGGGTGGCCTTTTCCCCATACCCCATGGTGTTGTCTGTGGCACTCTCCTAGCCCCTGCCAACCAGACAAATTGGCAAGCGCTTTTAGAACGAGAGCCGAAGAATCCAGCAGTAGACAAGATGGTTAAGCTGGGAACTTTCCTAGATGGCGAGCCAGGGAAAAAGCCAGCTGAGTATGGAGAGTCACTGTGTCAGATTTTGTGGAATTGGACCGAGAAACTTGAAATACCTAAGTTAAGTGAGTATGGCGTCGAAGTGTCAGATTTAAAACGAATCGTGGCAAAAACTCGTAATCGCAATAACCCTGTTCAACTAACTCAAAACGAGATTAGCAATCTTGTACTCTCTCGTATTTAAATCATGTGGCAACTAAATGCCACTATCCCAAAATTTAGCTATGGATATTTCTCACAATCCAATAACTAATTGACAGGGCGAGAATCGCAACTGCCAAACCAATAAGGCTAATACCGGTTACCTTTTCTAGATCCAAGATAATGATTTTACGTGCCACCGCTGTCAGTGAGGTAACGATCACCAGCTCTACCTGCACCACATGCTTCTTTAGATAGGCGGTGATATTTTCCAAAATTTCTAGGGCAATTAAGACGCTCAGAAATAGGCCAAAAATTTCACTGAGGGTGTTTTTAAAAAAGCCTGAAGGGCTAGGCTCTAATAATGCCACCGCTAAAAACCGAACCAGGTCAACCATGATCACAAAGATCACCACCAGCATGGCAATGGATAACAGCTTCGAAACAATAGTTTCTATGCCATCAATACCGTGGAGAAAGCTTTCAGCACTTAACCAACTCCATCGCTTGCCATTTCTATTACTGCCCATACAGATGCTCCAGAAAACGGATCCCCTCTAGAAGCACTATACAAGGCAGATGGTGGGGAGCGGGGAATAGGGAGTGATGAATAGGGAGTGGGCTTTGAGGCGTCAAATTATTAGGGTGCTGATAAGCAGTTAAGATCCCCCCCATTGCCCATTGCTTACTCCCTGTAGTGGGCCTATTTACATAAATCGACCGGCCATTTTCAAAATATCACCCATATCCACATCGCCATCGCCATCGCCATCAAGGAAAGCGGTGACCAGCGGATTGCCTTGGGCTTGAGTCCCAGACTTAGCAGCTCCCTGATTAAGAAACTTCATCACAATGGGAATCACCATAGGCAGCATAGCCTGCACCTGATTAGCATCGAGGCCCGTTTTTTCAGCTACGGCTGCTGCCACCGCACTTTGCTGTGCAGGGCTAAATAGTTGAGGGAGTACACCAGCACCATCTGTCGTACCCTGTTTTACTAAGTCAAGAACAGCCTCCATACCCTGGGTTTGTTGTTTTTCCCGCAGTGCCGATTGAACAAAGCCACCCACCACAGAGGCAGCCTGCTGAGTTGCTGAGGTGTTAGCGTTGTTTGACTGAGCAACCTGCTGCGCCATCGATACAATTTGGCCAAGCTGACCGATGCTAGCTTCACGATTGGGGTCCTGAATGGCTCCCATTACTTGATCAAATATTCCCATGGGAATTAAAGATGTCCTTGGTTAGCAACAATTGGCGACACTCATCCGCCTTGTGTATAGTAGGACGCTACACTAACTCAGGTAAAAAATTGGCAACTTCATTTTATGAATTTAGGCTATATGTCTAATATTCAATCAGCGATAATCAGCGATGTCACCTAGCGACAGCGAGCACCATCTATGCGTCGACCTCTAATCATCGCTATTGCAGGTTTGATTTTTCTCGGTTTGCTGTTATGGCTGATCAGCACCTTGGGGACTCTCTATGCTGGCCTGTCTAACTTACATCCATGGTTGGCTCAGGCAATCACTAGTTTGATCGTGGTGCTTATGCTAGCCGCGCTGGGGGTAGTTGCTTATTATGGCTGGCTGTTTTTGCGTCCGCGTCACCGTGCCCAGCCGCCACCATTACCCAAAACCACCAGCGAAGCTGCCGTTGCCCAACTGCAAAGTCTGGATCAACAGCTCAGCCAAATCCAAGATGAAGTTGCGCGGCAAGCGTTAGTCCAACGGGCGAAAACCGTAACCCATGCCTTTGAACAACAGCGGCTGCATTTAGTAATTGTGGGCAGCGGCTCAGCAGGTAAGACATCTCTGGCCAATGCCCTAATGGGAGAAATGGCTGGAGAAACAGCGGTTACTAAGGGGACAACGACTCAACAGCAAGATTACCGGATAGCTATTCCGGCCATTGATGGGGAAATCATCCTCAGTGATAGTCCCGGTTTACTCGATGTTGGTGCGGCAGATCAAAACACCCGAGAACTCGCAACCCAGGCTGACCTATTGCTGTATGTAATCGACAACGACTTGCATCGGGCGCAGTATGAGATTTTGATGCAGTTGCTAGCAGTGGGTAAGCGCACCTTGCTAGTGCTGAACAAGATTGATCTTTACACCGATGATGAGGTGGCGCTATTGGTGAGTCGACTGCGGCAACGGATCGGACAGCAGATGGAGGGTGAGGATGTGGTTGCGATCGCAGCCCATCCCAAAGACGACCCCACCCCCTACATTCAGCCCCTCATCGACCGCATTATCGCCATTCTTCGGGCCGAAGGTCGTGACCTGATTGCCAACAACATTTTGTTACAGTCCCAGCGGCTGAGCATAGAAGCACGACAGCTGCTCACCCAACAACGTCAGCAACAGGCTGAGGCCATTATCGACCGCTATCAGTGGATTGGGGCAGGGGTATTGGCAGCCACACCGCTACCCGTCGTGGATATGCTCGCCACCGCCGCCGTGAATACCCAAATGGTGGTGGAATTGGGTCAGGTTTATGGCATCTCCGTCAGCATCGAAGATGCCCGCACCCTAGCGATCTCGTTAGCCAAAACCATGGGCAGCTTGGGCCTGGTTAAAGGAGCACTCAAACTATTAACCGTTGGACTCCAGGCAAATCTGGCCACAGCCGTCGCTGGAAAACTTTTACAGGGTGTGAGCGCCGCCTATTTAACCCGCATCGCGGGCAAAAGTTTTGTGGACTATTTTGAAAACCAACAGAATTGGGGTGATGGCGGTATGCAAGCCGTTTTGGAAAAGCACTACCAGCTCAACCGTCGCGACCAAATCGTTCAACAATTTATTCAGCAAGCCATCGCCTCTGTTCGTAGTTGAACCCACTGCTGAGCCCACTACGGATCAGGTTTATGTAACAGAGATGAAGTTACCCAAAATGACTATCTATAAGGAAAACTTGTCCATAGAATGGTGATACAGCGATTAATCTGATGGCATCGTCAGATTAATACTCCTTAAGCCCTTTTGATACATCTCTACACCCTAGAGATAACGACAATAGATATTTAAATTGTCCTAGCCCCAATCTACTCAGCCCTGATTAACAATGACCGCTAACAACGCGCAGCCTGCCTCCAGTATTATTCAGTCAGCTGTCGCCAAGCGCACACCAACGTTTCTAATTATTGGTGTGCAAAAAGCAGGGACGACATCTATATATAACTATCTAAAGCAGCATCCCCAGGTGTACATGAGCCCGGTTAAAGAAACAGACTTCTTTAACAAGGACTGGGACAATGCCTCGGCTGAGATGAAACGCCGTAAAAAAAATGGACTTGTTAGTTGGGACCTATATACCCAGCTATTTGATGGGGCAACCGATGAGCATCTGGCCCTGGGGGAGGTGTCTCCCAACTACATGCTCAACTACCAAACCTCGGCTGAGCTGATTCAACAGCGTTTACCCAAAGCCAGACTGATTGCCGTACTACGTAATCCCGTAGAACGGGCCTGTTCTGACTATTTAATGAACAGGCGCGACGCCATTGGCAAACAGACGCCTCTGGCGGAACAAGTCCGCAGCCGTGGCGACACGTCCTATGTGTTGCTAAAGGGAAAATATTACAAATCCCTAAAGCACTTTTTTGATGTGTGCGATCGCAACCGCATAGATGTCTTCCTCTATGACGACCTGCGCAAAAACTCTCAAACCTTTATGCAGGGCATCTATCAATCCATTGGTGTAAACGCTGATTTTGTAGCAAATACCGCTAAAAAGGCCCAAACAGCCAAAGTTCCCAAGAACCAAGCACTCAATCGCCTACTCAAAACCCAAAACCCCATCCGCACGGTTGCCACTGGCATCATGCAGCTCGTTCCCACAGATCTGAGACATCAGCTGCGTGAAAAGCTGATTTCCATAAATTCCCAAGACAAGAACAAAGCGAAGTTCACAGAGGAAGACATGCTCCTCCTACAACAGTACTATCGCGAAGATATTCTGAAACTCCAGGATCTTTTGCAACGGGATTTATCGGCCTGGCTGAGGGATGCCAGCTAAGGAAAAGGAATTGAAAAATACAGAATTATTTTTGTAGGGGCGTACAGCAGTACGCTCCTACAGAATTTCTTTTAACTGACCAAGAAATTCCCCCAACCCTGCACCAAACTACCCATCGGTGCTGGTACCATTTCGCCACGAAAATCCAGCATCTGCACCAGTAATAAATAGGCAATGGCTAATACTAATGAAATTGCACCCGTAATAATCGCAACAATTTTTGAACGATCCATATTAAAAGAGGTAGTCTAACGTTTTGGCATAGTATGACAGGGCTATTTAAACGCTCTGATAACCTAATCTAGGTTATTGAGAATCTACCCCCTTCTCAACTATACCGACTAGACCATACCTAATGTGTGCAGCGCCCCGTTAAGGGTCGTATTTTGTGAGTTAATGGACACCGTTTTTCCCACTGGTGCTAACCCGTCTGCCATTGTGCATCGTCCGGTTATCGTTAAAACTCAGGATCTGAGTAAGACCTATCGCACGGGTTTTTGGCTAAATCAAAAGATCACCTCACTACAGCATTGTTCCTTGGAGATATATCAAGGAGAAACGTTTGGGTTATTAGGCCCAAACGGTGCTGGCAAAACCACACTCCTCAAACTGCTTTTAGGTATTATCCGTCCCTCTTCAGGCAGTGCTCAGCTGCTTAATCAGCCTGCTGGCAACCCAACTGTTAAGCAGCAAATCGGCTACTTGCCAGAAAATCCTTACTTTTATGACTATCTAACTGGCTGGGAATTTCTCACCTACTCTGCTGGTTTGTTTAATATTCCAGCCTCTATCTATAAAGAGCGAATTCCTGAACTTTTGGATCGGGTAGGCTTATCACGACAGGCGGCCATTAAAAAACAGCTGCGCCAGTATTCCAAGGGGATGCTGCAGCGCATCGGCCTGGCCCAAGCCCTAATTAATGATCCAGATATCATTTTCTTAGATGAGCCCATGTCGGGGCTAGACCCTACGGGTCGCTACCTGGTAAGGGAAGTCATTCTGTCGCTGAAAGACCAGGGTAAGACGATCTTTTTTAATAGTCATATTTTGGCCGATGTGGAAGTCATTTGCGATCGCATCGCCATCCTTAACGAAGGTGAACTGATCTGCCAGGGCAGTCTCCATGAGCTACTCGGGGCTCCCGATGCCTATTTTGTAAAAGGCCAGGGGGGCAGCCTGGATGTTCTAGAAAAATGGCTGCAAAATCTCACCTTCGAAGGCGGCTACTGGCAAGGTTATCTCCAAGGGAATCCCAACGACTTTATGGCCAGCGTCACCTTGATGAATGGCCGTCTGATTACTCTAGACCTCAGTCGGCTTTCCCTAGAGGCGTTTTTTATTCAGCAAATCAACCAGCAAGGGACAGCACCCAGCAAAACCTAAACACTAATTTCCCGATCAAGGGGACACAATCACCCCCAAATGGCTCTAAAGTATAAACTTCACCACGTAGTGTCTCAGCATTTGTCATGGTCGAAGTCTCTACTACTGCATTTATTGATCGCTCAGATTGGGGGCGGATTCAGATCACTGGAGATGATCGACTCCGCTTTCTCCATAACCAAACGACGAATGCCTTTGAACAATTAGCACCCGGTCAGGGCTGTGAAACAGTATTGGTTACATCCACAGCACGCACCCTGGATCTAGTCAGCGCCTATGTAGATGACAGTAGTGTTCTGCTGATGGTATCTCCTGGCATGGCAGACGAACTGATCGGCTGGATGGATCGCTATATCTTTTTTGCCGACAAAGTTAATCTCAGCAATCAAACCGAAGCAACCTTTGCCTTTACAATCCTAGGCCCAGAAACTGACCAGCTTTTAACCAAACTTGAGTTACCTCAACCCGATACTGCCCCTTACAGCCATATTTTGGCCAATTGGCCTGCTGGCAACGTTGAAATTCAAGTTGTCAGAGAAACCGGTTTGGGAATACCTGGCTATACCTTAATCGGTGCTAAAGAGCACGGTCTTGCGCTACACAACTGGCTGATTGAGCAACAGATATCTTGCCTATCTGCCCAGGAATGGGAAGTGCTGCGGATTCGTCAAGGTCGCCCTATGCCTGGGAAAGAATTAACCGATAAAGATAACCCCCTGGAAGCTGGACTCTGGCATACAGTTTCCTTTGAAAAAGGCTGTTATATCGGCCAGGAAACCATTGCTCGACTCAACACCTATCAGGGCGTGAAGAAACAACTTTGGGGCTTTAAGCTGGGCAAGCAGGTACCTGCTGATGCCGCTCTCAGCCTGGAGGGTGCTCCCATGGGCAAAATCACTAGTGTAGTAGCTGACGATACTGGTGTTTGGGGCTTAGGGTACCTGCGTACTAAAGCCGGAGGCGCGGGGCTAACTTTAGAGGTAGAAGACACCACGGCTGAGGCAATAGATCTGCCATTTTTATCCCGTGGCTATTTGGATAACAGCCAGTCTCCCATTACTGCACCCTAGTTCAATGGATAGCAATGTTATTTTTTAATATTTTCTCAGGAATTTCTTTTTTAAAACAGAACAACTAGTAGCTACAATATAAAAAGCGTGGCTTTTTCGCTGTAGATTTTTTAAAATTTAAAAATCATTTCCGAGTGGAAAGACTAACTCTGACATGGGTACTCTGAAAGTGCGTTAAGAGATTCATGCCAGTTTAGTTCTGAAGAACACTCGCTGTCTACAGGAATAGGCCAACGTATCAGGTTTGAAAAAAACTTTATTCCTAAGACTATCCCTACCCCAGGGTAGGGATAGTCAGTTTCATATCAATGTGGCAAATAACAATACTATTTAGAGGTTTTAGTCATGGCAACATCCCCTTGGAGATTACCGCTTGATCGAGCAGTTCGCTACGCTGTTAGTGATGCGTTAGCGTCAGTCAAATCTTACGTGTACGATTTAGAGTATTCTCAGCGTCAGTCCTCCCAGGAGGTCATTACCTGGAACAATTATTTAGCCGACCTCAGAGATCTGCATCAGCTGCTGCTGAATTTACCAAGCCTCGAAACGGCTGCATGGTTAACCGACGACGACGCTTACAATGCACCCACATTTACACCATTTGTTAATGGCATTGCTGACGCCAAAACAAGTATTCGTAGGGTTCACGGTTGGTTACTCTCTCTACCCCATGGCACAACAGATCATAAGTCTGAACGTCGTTCCCGTTCTATCTCCATAGAACAAGAGTATTATTTTCGTCAGATTGATAAGGCGTTAACTCAACTCCAATTGATGCCTACACCTGGTAGCGAAGCTTGGTACACCAAGTATGAACCTGCTGTTGAGAAAGTAGCATCCGTCAAAGCAAGTCAGCAACCTCGGGAACGAGCAGTCGCTTAACCCTAAATGGGCTAAATTTGCTCGGTGTTGCTTTCATATATATATGCTGAACTCTCTATAAAGGGAGCTGCCAATAGGCAGCTCCCTTTAATGCTGATGGTTATTGATGGACAGTCCCATGGGAATATTGGCACGGACAGGTCACGTTACCGTGGCGATAATTCAATAGTTCGATATACTAGATGCTCACGAAACTTATAGCAAACTGCTGAATGCATATCTCCAAAGGAGAGGCTGCATATCTCCAAAGGAGAGGCTGCATATCTCCAAAGGAGAGGCTGCATATCTCCAAAAGAGAGGCTACGCCCAGCCATATGTATAGCAATATAGCCACGATTCTATTGCGATATAATCTAGAGCCTTTATCAGGATTTCAAAGATTTTTCGTCTCAACTCCAGGGTTAATATCAAGAGCAACGGAAATTAGACACCCTTATCGTGTATTTCGTGATCGTGGGTCTTGCATCACTCATTGACCATCAATTCACCTGTCTAGGATCCTGAAACTTGTCTTCCCGCCCTCCGATTAATTCTCTTGATGAAGAATCTGCCCCACAGCAAAAGGCAGATTATGGTCCTCTGCTCATCACAATTTTGATGTTTTTAGGGGTTATTGGGGTGCTTTTCCACTGGGCATCCCCAAAAATGAATTGGCCCTACCGTTTATCAAGAGCATGGTTTGATCCATCTAAGTTATTAGGTCTAGGCTCAGCCAATTGGGTAGAATCCCCATTGCCTTTGGCCATGGTGGGGGGTGATCCATATATACGTGCCCTAATGCGGACCATCTCAGCCAGCGAATCTAATATGGATAAGCCATATCGCCTGCTGTATGGTGGCAAGACCATTGATCAATTGAGTCACCATCCTGATACTTGTGTACCGATCGAAACCGGTCCAAATCTGGGTGACTGCACAACCGCTGCGGGGCGATATCAGTTTTTGACAACAACCTGGCAAGCCAAAGCCGAGCAGTACCATCCCTCTCCGCCGGACTGGTTTGAATTTTGGCAAGTCTATGATTTTTCGCCTGAATCACAGGATGTTGTTGTCTATCGCTGGCTGGCTGATCCAGATGCTTGGGGAACGGATATTAGTCAGCAATTACAGGCTGGGGAAATCAATCAGGTATTAGAACTGCTATCAGGCACCTGGACCAGTCTAGGTTATGGCATCGAAACCAATTCTATGTCCGGCCATCTGCCTCACATCTATAGCGATATGCTAGAAGAAGAACTCTCAGTCCCCTAGCGGCTGATCGGCAGCGGTGATGGAAATCATTTATTAAACAGCAGAGAGCTGAGGATTCAGTACGGTTGCGATCGCATCTCTAATTTGTTGGCGTTTAGCCTGTACCTGACCAGACTCCAGCAACTGCTGCGCCTGTTGTAAACCATCCGTGAGAGTTGCTGCCGCCTCTGCCCGCCATAGATAAAACCCCCCATTCCAAATCACTGAACGGGTTAATTCCGTCGGTTCCCCATAAATTGCCTGTTCTAAGTAACGATTAAAATTCTCATCTAAGCTCGGATCCGCACCTTCAAACCCATAGTCTCTTGGATGGAGCAACAGACGTTCAAATACAGGTTCTCCATCTTTAAGACTTCCCATGCCAATAATTGCTGTCCGACTGCGGGCTAAATCACAACTGCCTTCTAACCCTTTAACCGTTGTAAATTCTTCGGTATGGCGCAGCTGATAGGTTTCCTGAGTACGGGTTTCTGTAGGCGGATGTACAAAACTACTGACAACATGATGTTTACCATCGCAGGGGGACCACATTAACTCTACGGTAGCCAGTGTGGGTCGTTTGCCAATTTGCTCTCGATATGGAACTAACTCATGGGCTGCAAGAAAGTGTTGAGGCATGTAGACAAAGCCCACATGGGTAAGCTCAAACACTTTTTGGGTTTGGTCAAGCGTTAATGGTCGCCAAGTCAAACCTAAATCATGCCAAATATCAACCAGGGGTAATCCCATTTTGGTGGGCATCCGCTCGCCACCATGTAAAATTACCGGCACCCCTGCAGCAGCCAAAATTAACGCAGTAACAGGTGTCACCGGAGCATTACGAGCACGACCGTCGTAGGGATTGTTTAACACCATTGTCCGATAGTCGGTCAGCGGTGCTGTTAATTTTCCTCCCATTTGATCGTAGCAATCTAGCATTCCAGCAAGTTCTGGAATGGTTGGTCGCTTAATCCTCTGCGCAATCATAAAAGCACCAATCTGAGCAGGGGTTGCCGTTTGCTCAAGCATCATCCGAGTAGCAAGGGCAGATTCTTCTCGACTTAAGTGCTTTGAGGTATGGGTGCCACTACCGATCTTCTTTAAAAGATCTCGAAAGGTGTTGCTCATAATGAGACTGGGGGTGGACGTTAGAGATTTGGAGGATGCCCATCAAAATGGCCTAGATAGGCCAATTAACTTCAGGCCACAAGGCTAGGTAATTCACTGAGCTGACTAAAGCTTTCATCTGCTAAACGCTGAACCATATCGCAGAACTGTCGTACGGGCGGTAACCGCAGACGATCTTGGGTGGTCACCATGACCACTTGGCGAGTCAGAACAGGTGCAGCTGTGCTGCGAACAGCTAAACCAGGATCTCGACGACTTTCAGCCAGGGCCGACTGAGGCAATAGGGCAATCATTTTACCTTGGCGAACAACCCCTCGAAATGCATCGAGGGTATTAAGTTCGAGAGCCATTTTTAACTCAGTTTCAGGCACCTGAGATTGAACCAATCGCTGCATGCCATAGCCATCTTTAAAGACCACATGGGGGTAACGGGCAATTTCAGACCAAGGAGCCGGGCTATAGGTTGCCAAAGGATGATCAGCCGCCATCAACACTTCCACCCGATCCTCATATAGAGGGGTGACCGACATCTCTTGGGAATTAGTCAGCATGGGATTGTGCATGACAATGGCGATATCCACCAGGCCATCTCGCAAAACCTTGAGAGATCGATCGCTACCGAGGGCCGTTACCCGCAACTGCACCTTAGGATACCGCTGACAAAACTGGGTGATAATCGGCGGTAAAAAGTGAGAACACACCGACTGAATCCCCGCGACACAGAGTTCTGGTTGGCGACCTTCCAGCAAATCTGCAATTTCACTCGTGGCCTGCTTCCACTCCTGACAAATACGGCGGGCCCTGGGTAAGAGTCGTTCTCCACCAAT
The DNA here is from genome assembly GCF_000316115.1 of Leptolyngbya sp. PCC 7375. Taxonomy (GTDB): domain Bacteria; phylum Cyanobacteriota; class Cyanobacteriia; order Phormidesmidales; family Phormidesmidaceae; genus Leptothoe. The sequence continues at coordinate 2,167,310 of NZ_JH993797.1, read as the reverse complement.
GGTGAGCTTTGCTTGGGCCGTACGATGAAACAAGGGCATACCCAAGTCATCTTCTAAGCCACGAATTTGTCGGCTAACGGTGGACTGGGTAATGCCACATTTACGGGCTGCTGACTGAAAACTGCCGGTCTCGGCAATTGCTAAAAATGCTTGTAGCTGCTCTATGCGCATGGACTTACAAGGATTAGGGGCTTAAAAATCACCAAAAATGGCGAAGCCGTTCATCTCCACTCTAGGCAGCCTTAACATTATATTTAGTGCGTCTGGCTACCGGTGGCGGACCAACTAAGCAAATATTGCTAAAGTTTTTTAAAACTGCACCATACATTCCAACCAGTAGCAATCCTAACAATCCCCTTAGGTTATGCCAGTTGCTGCCATTTTTTGAAAATAGCGGTCAAACAAGCATTGAAATAATGCCGTCAGTGTTTATCAAAAGAAATATGGTTCTGAAAATAAGGATTGAGAAACAGGAGATCAGATTTTTATCTTTATCAGATTTTTATCTTTATTTTAATATTTTCTTAAGCTTATAGGTTGACCTTACTCCTGACTAGGCCTTAGTCAGGTAAATTACCAAAGCTTCAGAACATCTGCCTGGTGTTCAGGGCTATCTTCAAGGTAGTTTGAAACTCGTTCCAAACAATGGTCAGGATCCAAACGTTTTAAGGCAGCAATGGTGTGAATTGGGATAGCATCCGCCGTATGCTTGAGTAATGGTAGTAGCGCATCAAATGCCTGAGGCAGTCCCAAACTAGCTAATGCCATAATCACTGCCTGCACGACAGCATCCGATGGCTTGTTTTGTAACTGTTCGATCAAACTGTGGGTGGCTTTTGCAGACAGGGCTACCTGGCGCATGTCCCCAAGCACACGAACAATAGCTACTAATACCTGCGTTTTTTCTTGAGCAGTAAACAACTCACTATCGTCAGCCTCTGTAGTTGTAAACTCTTTGAACGCATGGGTCAAGATGGCAAAAGCTCGCTGTGTACTTTGTTCGGTGACAGCGGCACCATGATCGCAATACCACTCCAATGCTCTCACTGTATCGATACGCAGAGCTGCTGGCGTGTGGATTGACAATAGTATCCGTTGGAGCGCATCAAGACTATCTTCATCACCTAAACGACCCAGGGCAAGGGCTGTCTGGCAACAAACACTGACATCAATATCCCATAACAACGGTTGAAGCTTTTGACTGATCTGGTGATGTGCTTGCAAATCGTGACGACGCCCCAACGCCATCACGGCTGCTTTACGCACCGCTGTAGCTGGATCGCCCAGGGCAGTCAATAAAACAGGTGTAACAACACTGCTATGGAAACTGCCCAACGCGTCAATGGCATAGTAGCGGACATTTGCATTTTCATCCCCGGCAACACTGACCATAGCGGGAATAACACCGCTAGATCGTACCTGGTTAAGGGCTTTTGCTGCTAGCAAACGTCGCCTGGGGTTTTGCAATAGCTGACTCAGAACAGTAATGGTAACAGGCCCCATGGCCGCCAACGTCTCAATGGCGAAAGCACTGAGCTCTGTCGCTTGCTCTGCCGTACGATTTACATAGTAAGTCGTATTATCAATCTGCTCGGCAATGGCGGCAATCACCTCAGGTCCAGGGAAATGCCCCAAGGCACGAATGGTAAACCAGTGGGTTTCAGAATCAACGGCAGGATCATTCAGTAACTCTAGGAGGGGTGCGATCGCACTATCTCCTTCTCTCACAATCAGCTTGGCACTGTTCCACTTCTGCTTAAAATCACCCGATTTGAAGTACTGCCAGTGACTTACTCGACTTTCCAACTCTGAGGGTTCCACGCCGCTAAGCCCCTTCGATGGTGGCATACATGAACTCCACAGACATCTCGTTCATTATTCCGCGAAAAGGAACTGCTAACGCATTTACCCATGCATATATCGATTTTTCAAATGCAACATATGCATTACTTTGCCAACGTATCACGGCTTGAGATGCGATCGCATCAAAGTACCCAATCATTAATTGTAGGCATTTACAGATGGCCACACCCACTTTAGAAGCTAGACACTGACTACTATCAAGACAAACCCAGAACGCTCAATTAAACCAACTGAAACCTGTAAGAAACAGAGATCAAAACACCAAATAACGCATCATTCCAATGCAATTCATGCAAGAGTGCATTGGGAATGGTAGTTTTCTATACAAAAAAATAAGGTTTTTCTCAATATTCTTTATTTAACTCGATAGCAAGCGAGCTAAATGAACTCCTGAAGCGGTTCCTTATAAGTGTGTCTAGCGGGGCAGGGCCATAGATTCTTAGGAATCTTGGTGTTTTGCTCCCGTTTTTTTTGCTTCGGCTAGACCGATGAACTGCCTAAGGTTGCACCTATGGCCGATGTGCTGAGGTGTTTTCTGTTAATTATGTTGGGAGTGCTGCTGTGGTCACCGCATCCACTACAGAGAAAAAGGTAAAACTCAATAAGTTTGAAAAATACAAAGCCGAAAAGGACGGCTTGGCAGTTAAAGACGAACTACAAAAGTTTGCCGAAATGGGTTGGGAAGCTGTTGATGAGACTGACTTAACCCAGCGTCTCAAGTGGTTAGGCATTTTCTTCCGCCCCGTTACGCCTGGTAAGTTTATGCTGCGGCTGCGCATGCCCCACGGCTTAATTTCGGCCCAACAGATGCGTGTCCTAGCTGAAATTGTTCAGCGATATGGTGACGACGGCAGTGCTGACATTACAACCCGGCAAAATTTGCAGCTACGCGGCGTTCACTTAGAAGATATTCCTGATATTTTCTCCAAAATGCATGCCGTTGGTCTCACTTCGATGCAATCGGGGATGGACAATGTCCGCAACATTACAGGATCCCCTGTTGCTGGCATTGATGCCAATGAATTAATCGATACCCGAGAATTGGTTCAAGCCGTGCAAGACATGATTACCAACAGTGGTCAAGGTAATTATGACTTCACAAATTTGCCGAGAAAATTCAACATTGCCCTCGAAGGAAGTACCGACAACTCGGTGCATGCTGAGATTAATGACATTGCCTTTGTCCCCGCTTACAAAGATGGCAATCTTGGCTTTAATGTATTAGTCGGCGGCTTCTTCTCATCCACTCGATGTGCGGCAGCAATCCCTCTAGGTGTATGGGTTCAAGCAGATAAAGAAGATGTTGTTGAATTGTGTCGAGCCATCTTAACGGTTTATCGCGATAATGGTTCTCGGGGTAATCGTCAAAAAACCCGTTTAATGTGGTTGATTGATGAATGGGGGATGGACAAGTTCCGCACTGAAGTGGAAAAAAGCGTTGGCAAGCCCCTAGCGACAGCCGCACCTGAAGATGCCTTAGATGCTGATAAGCGAGATCACGTCGGTGTCTTTCAACAAAAACAGGAAGGTCTTAACTATATTGGCTTACATATTCCCGTAGGTCGTCTACAGGCAGAACAAATGCTGGACTTAGCTCGTGTAGCTGAAGTTTATGGCAGTGGCGATCTGCGGCTAACCGTTGAACAGAATGTCATTATTGCTAACGTTCCAGACAATCGGTTAGCCGTCTTTTTAGCAGAACCTATTGTTCAGACGTTCCCCATTCAGCCATCTTCTTTAGTGCGCTCTTTGGTGTCTTGTACAGGTGCCCAATTTTGTAACTTTGCCCTTGTGGAAACCAAGATGCAATCCTTGGCCCTCGCGCGACGTCTCGACTCAGAATTAGATATTTCTGAGCCTGTGCGTATACATTGGACCGGTTGCCCCAACTCCTGTGGTCAGCCTCAAGTGGCACAAATTGGCATGATGGGCACCAAAGCCCGCAAAAATGGCAAAATGGTGCCTGCAGTAGACATTTATATGGGCGGCACCGTAGGCAAAGACGCTCATCTGGGCGAGCGGGTCATGCAAAAGGTACCTTGCGATGAACTCCCCGGCGTAGTGCGCAAGCTGCTGACTGAAAACTTTGGAGCAACCCTCAAACCGGGTGTAGTGATTGACGAGCCTTTTGAAGAAACAGAAACTACAGCTACTCCTGTTAAAACGAAGCAGCCTGCCGTTGTTGTTTTCTCTCAGTCTGACAAAGAGATTAACTGTGATGATAGTCAACCTATTTTGGCAATTGCTGAAGAAGCAGGGATAGACGTTGAAAGCAGCTGTCAGTCTGGTTCTTGTGGCACATGCAAGCTACCTCTGATAGAGGGCAAGATTCGTTATGAAGGCGATCCAGCGGCTCTTGAAGCTGGAGAGAGAGGTGCAGTTTTGACCTGTATCGCGCATGCGGAAGGTCGGGTAGTGATTGACGCTTAAGAAAGCATCATTTTGACAATTGCAAACCTCCTTGACAGCATCAACTATCAAGGAGGTTTTTATTAGGAACAACGACAGTAAAACATCTGTAAAAATGCAAATAATGCATTTGATATATGCAAAATAAAAATCAGTTTGTTAACGCCGTTAAAAATGTTACAGAACTGGCGTATAAACCATGGGCATTATTGGCATCATTAGAAACGCTTTCTAACTAATGGATAATCTAAAGTCACTGATATTTCCTGCTTTCCTGGGTCTTACTGCTGGAGTAGCCCACGGCATTATTTCGCACCAGACTGGACTACCCATGTCATTAACTGAGCAATTTATACAACCATTCACTGCTTCTGAAACAGTCAGCTACTCGTTTCAAGACTAAATTTCGTAAACAGTATTGTTTGCTACAGAATAATTATGGGATGCTTGAGCTGACATTATAGTTCAGGGTTAGTTATATGGACTCCCAGACTCGTGCCATGTCTACTCAAGTTTCCAGCCTAGATCGAACTTTGGCGGCTGTTCTAGCAGCGTTTTCCATGTTTGTGGTGGGTTACACTGCTGTTCGCGTTTACTTAGCTCAGCCAGCTACAACCGCAGATGTGACTAACGTTACTCCTCACCAGGCTACGTTGTGGTCTGAACTTGGCCAGTAGTTTGTCATTAATTGGCCAGTAGTTTGCCATTAATTAGCTAGACAAGCTAGCGAACAGCTAGACAAGCTAGCGAACAGCTAGACAAGCTAGTGAGAATTAGACAAGCTAGCGAGTAGCATAGACAGTTAGTTTCTCGATAAAATCTCTTGAAAGCCTGACATTCCGCTCAGGGAATGTCAGGCTTTTTAGCTGAAAAAGCATTCTAATATCAGTCACTCTCTAAAGTCTTGCATCTAAGCTATGAAACGAGCACCAGGAATCTTGTAGCTACTGGCCACGACATACGCAGAAGAGTGATCCAATAGGGTGGCCAAACTGCTTTCACTTCAGCCTCTTGGACTGCTTTATGCAAAAAACAAACAATCACATGCAAAAAAAGAATCACTTGGCATTAATGGTAGCGAAAGGCACATTTTTACTTGTTGCTCACCGATAATGTAACGCTATGGTGATTTGGCTTGAGAATTCATCTGTTCAACTAATCTTAAATCGGCAGATTTCATCAAGTTTTTTTGTCAATGATTTTTGTTTTTTTAGAGTGAGTTGATTAGAGAGATTAAGGGCTATCCACTATTAAATCTGTTGCGTCGCGTTGTCTGTTGTCCTTTCAGGATCCATAGCATTAGCGATTTTGTTCTAAAAAAGCAGCAGTCTGAAATCTACTAATGAGTGAATTTCAGAAGGAAAGTGAAATGTTTGTCTGTCCAGGAGAATAGAACTGATGCTAGGAGAGATGTGGTCCTTTAGGGGACGCTACAAAATCCTCCACATGACCTGGTTTGCCTTCTTCCTGTCGTTTGTTGTTTGGTTTAACCTGGCACCTTTGGCGACAGCAATTAAGGCGGATTTTGGTCTGGAGGTAGGTCAAATTCGTACCATTGCAATTTGCAATGTGGCTCTTACAGTTCCGGCTCGTGTCATCATCGGCATGTTGTTGGATAAATATGGTCCTCGTTTGACCTATTCGCTGTTGCTCATCTATGCAGCGATTCCCTGTATTATTTTCGCCTCTGCCCAAAGCTTTAACCAGTTGGTGATTGGCCGTCTGCTCATGGGTATTGTGGGTGCTGGTTTTGTCATCGGTATTCGCATGACCGCAGAGTGGTTTCCACCCAAGGAGATTGGTCTTGCCGAAGGTATTTATGGTGGCTGGGGTAACTTTGGTTCTGCATTCTCTGCATTTACTCTTGTCGGTCTGGCAACTGCTCTCAACTTCATTCCTGGTGCTTTCCAGGTCCCTGACAGTGGTCCATTACTCAACTGGCGCATTGTCATTGCTGCCACTGGTATCATCGCAGCCCTTTATGGATGCTTGTACTACTTCAGCGTGGAAGATACCCCCCCTGGTAAGGTTTACCAGCGTCCCCCCAGTACTCGCGGTATGGAGGTCACTACGGTAAGAGACTTCTGGGGTCTGATGCTGATGAACCTACCTCTAACCGGTATTCTGGTTGTTCTGGCTTGGCGTCTTAAGAAAGTTGGTTTCCTCAACGAAGGTACATTCGGTCTTGCGATCGCAGCCCTAATCGCCCTGTATCTCTTCCAGGCTTACAACTGCTGGACAGTCAATAAAGACTTATTGTCGGGTGCTAAGCGCTACCCTGCTGAAGATCGTTATAGGTTTAAGCAGGTTGCCATTCTTGAGCTAACTTACATTGTGAATTTCGGTTCTGAACTGGCTGTAGTATCCATGCTGCCCGCCTTCTTCGAAGGCACCTTTGGTTTGAGCAAAGCCCTGGCTGGTATGTTGGCCGCAAGCTACGCATTCATGAACTTGTTTGCTCGTCCTAGCGGTGGTTTGATTTCCGACAGACTCGGTAGCCGTAAAACAACTATGGGTGTTTTAACTCTCTTCATGGGCATTGGTTACCTTGTCATGAGCAGCATCCCTGGTATTCGTGATGCTCTCGGCGGCGGCGGTACATTTATGGTTGGTCTCGCCGTTATCCTAACCATGGCTTGCTCCTTCTTTGTACAAGCTGGTGAAGGATCCACATTTGCCATCGTGCCCCTTGTGAAGCGCCGTGTAACTGGTCAGATTGCTGGTAACGTTGGTGCTTACGGTAACGTTGGTGCGGTTGCTTACCTGACTCTTTACAGCTTGGTACCTGAGGGAGATATCGGTAACATCATCTTCTTCCAGACCCTAGGTGTTGCAGCAATTGTTGTTGCCTTCCTATGCTTCTTCATCCTCGAAGAGCCCAAAGGCTCCTTTGCGGAGGCCCATGAAGGTGAAGACATATCTGACATATCTGTACCTGCTGATGGCTCCTACGTTGGCTAACGCCACAACAACGTTCGCTTAAGCGAGCAAAACAGCGTCGATACTGGTTGTTGTTATCCCAAGTATTAATAGCAACCAGTGATGACAGCAATGTCAACTCAACAGATTGGGGGGCCGGTTTGCGCTCCCCTTTTCTGTCTAAAGAGGAGGATTTATAAAGTTTACTGTTGGTATTGAGTCAACCCATGGATTACCTTTGTACTATGGGGTGTAGTTACGCTAGGTTCTACTACGTTAAAGCGCTTCACTACAGTAGAATTACGTGAGTATAAATACTTGTACTTGCTAGATGTTCTGATTAACAGACACTTTAAAAATCTAATTTTCGAATTGACATAAGACAGATTTCTTGTGGATGGAGGATGCAAGCTATGGCTGATGGAGCAAAAACACTATGCCCATACTGCGGTGTAGGCTGTGGCCTTGAGGTATTACCCCCTGCTCAACCGAGTCGTCCTGTAAATCGCGATGAACAAGGTAATCCAGTTTGGCAAGCGCGGGGCGATCGCAACCACCCATCCAGCAAAGGTCAGGTATGCATCAAGGGGGGCACCATCGGCGATTCTCTTGATCGGGGGCGACTGCTTCACCCAATGATGAGAGATTCTCTCGACCAGCCATTGCAGCGTGTCTCTTGGGAAGATGTCTTAAATCGCATCACCTATGAGATTCGTAAAACCCTGGACGAACGAGGTCCAGAAGCCATTGCCATGTATGGGTCTGGCCAGTTTCAAACAGAAGATTATTACACCGCACAAAAGTTATTAAAGGGTTGTTTAGGTACTAACAACTTTGATGCCAACTCTCGCCTATGTATGTCGTCAGCGGTAGCGGGCTATATCCAAAGCTTTGGGTCAGATGGTCCCCCTTGTTGTTACGACGATTTAGAACAAACTGACTGTGCCTTTTTAATTGGGACCAATACAGCCGATTGTCATCCGATTGTATTTAATCGATTGAAAAAATACCACAAGAAAAACCGCAAGGTAAAGATGATTGTGGTGGACCCGCGCCGCACCGATACCGCAAAGGCGGCGGATTTACATTTGGCCATTAAGCCAGGGACCGATATTGCATTGCTCAACGGCATTGCCCACCTCCTCTTGAGACATGGCTGGATCGATCCCAGCTTCATTGACTCCTGTACTGATGGCTTTAGTGACTATGCCCAGGTGGTGAAAAGCTATCCCCCCGAACGAGTGACTGAGATTTGCGGCATCACCCTGAGTGAACTTACCAAAGCAGCTGCCTGGTGGGGCAAATCTCAGCGCGTCTTATCCTTATGGTCTATGGGGGTGAACCAGTCCACAGAGGGAACTGCTAAGTGTCGCACCATCATCAACCTGCATCTGATGACAGGTAATATCGGCAAGCCTGGAGCGGGTCCTTTTTCTCTCACAGGGCAGCCCAATGCCATGGGGGGGCGAGAAGCGGGTGGATTAGCTCACATTTTACCCGGTTATCGCCTGGTGAAAAACCCAGAGCATCGCCAAATAGTAGAAAAGGTATGGCAGGTGCCTGAGGGCAGTATTTCTCCGGTACCGGGTCTGGCAGCTTGGGATATGATGCTGGCCTTGGAACGGGGTGATCTAGGCGTATTTTGGGTCGCGGCCACCAATCCTGCTGTGAGTATGCCGGATATTAAGCGCACCCAGGCTGCCCTCAGAAACTCTCCTTTCACCATTTGCCAGGACGCTTATTACCCAACTGAAACTGCCGCCTTTGCCCATGTAGTTCTGCCCGCTACCCAATGGGGTGAGAAAGCTGGCGCTATGACTAATTCTGAACGGGTGGTCACCTATTGTCCTGCCTTCCGTAATCCTGTTGGCGAAGCCAAGGCCGACTGGGAGATTTTTGCTGAAGTGGGTCGTCGATTGGGCTTTGAGAAACCGTTTGCTCAGCAGACATCTGCTGAGGTATACGACGAGTTTGTGACGCTGACAGCCAATCGCCTATGCGATTCTACAGGCCTCAGCCATGGGCGACTGGCGAAGGGACCAATTCAGTGGCCTTGCCCGGCAGGGGAGAGTGATGAGATCGCCTATGGCAAACATGACAAGCGACTATACACGAACTATCGATTTGCCACGCCTAATCAGAAGGCTAAGTTCTGTGCCTTCCATATCAAAGGGCTAGCTGAGCCCCCTAATGAGGATTATCCCTTTGTGCTGACAACGGGCCGATTGTATGGGCACTGGCATACTCAAAGTCGGACGGGACGGATTGAGCGGATTACGAAGCGTTATCCGGAGCCGCTGCTGGAGGTGAATCCTCGGGATGCGCAGTTGCTGGAGGTGCAGTCTGGGGATTGGGTGGAGGTGCGATCTCAACGCAGCTTTGCCCAGCTAAAAGTTCTGGTCACTCAAAACATTACCCGTGGCACCATCTTTATGCCCATGCACTGGGGGTTTCTCTGGGGTGACAACATGGAGGTTAATGCCTTGACTCACCCGGAGGTTTGTCCAATCTCCCTGGAACCTGAACTTAAGGCTTGTGCTGTGCAGGTGATTCCAATTCCGGCACCTCAGATTTCCGATGAGGCCACTGTTAAGTCTCGGTTCGAAGCGGCCCAGAAAATAGCAATGGAACCAGTGAAAGTTTAAAGTTCGAGCATGGCTGATCCTCAGGAGAGTTTAAACGGCATCTAGGCAAACGTTTGATCGACCACAGCTCGAAACGGTTCACCACACGAAGGGGACTGCACAAAAAAAGACCCAGGTTAGGGCTGTAGATGGGTGGATGAGTGGATGAGTAATGGGGTAATGGGGTGGTGGGTGGTTATGTAATTGCAAGCACCTCAGTCATCAGAGCTGTCAAAGCTTTTTGAAATTGATCAACGCCTATGCATTAGCAAAGCAGATTAAATAGCCAATAAATTATTAGCTGAGCTTATAAGATAATTAGAGAATTAGCATTTTACAGATCCTGATTCTGTCGCCACCATAGGGACAAGTCCATTAAATTTTCAGTCAGGATTTTCACCCCATGGTTACTCTTGCTGCTCCGTCAATAACAACGGCTTCACCAAATAGCCTGACAGTCCAAACCGCTGAAATTGCCTTGGGTTCTACAGCAATTCGTTGCCTTGACTGGGATCGAGACCGTTTCGATATCGAATTCGAGTTAAAAAATGGAACTACTTATAATTCTTTTCTCATCCGTGGCGATCAAACTGCGTTAGTTGACACGTCTCACCAAAAATTTGAAGCGTTATATTTTGAGACTCTCGAAGGTCTGGTGGATCCAACAACAATTGATTATCTTGTCGTCAATCACACTGAACCAGACCACAGTGGCTTAATTGGCCGTTTGTTGGAGATTGTGCCCCAGCTGACAATAGTAGGCTCTAAGGTAGCCATTCAGTTTTTACAACATCAGCTGCATCGTCCATTTGCTTTTCAATTGGTTAAGAGTGGCAGCCAGCTAAATTTGGGACAGGGGCACTGTCTGGAGTTTGTTTCGGCTCCTAATCTTCACTGGCCCGACACAATCTTCACCTACGACAGTGGGACTCAGGTGCTCTATACCTGTGATGTGTTTGGCATGCACTACTGCGATGACGCTCTCTACGATGAGATACCAGAACTGCTAGAGCAAGACTTTCAGTATTATTACGACTGTTTGATGGGGCCTAATGCCAGGTCTGTATTGGGAGCCTTAAAGCGGATGAATAAGCTAACGGTGACCCTGGTGGCAACCGGACACGGTCCCCTATTGCAACATCATCAGCAGCAATGGATCGAGTACTATCGCACCTGGAGCGAAGCCCAATCTAAGGCGACTCCCTACATAGCGCTGATTTACACCAACGAGTATGGCCATAGTGATCATATCGCCCGTGCAGTTGCTCAGGGTATTCACAAAACTGGCACCGATGTTGAGCTAGTGGACCTAAACGAAACCGATCTCCACGATGTGAGAGAAATTGCCACCACTGCCACCGCCCTGGTGGTAGGTATGCCACCTCAAGCAGCCAATAATAGTCACGTATCTGCTGCGCTCAGTACAATTTTGGCGGTGGCCCATCCTAAACAGGCCATTGGCTTATTTGAAACTGGTGGCGGTCACGACGAACCGATTTATCCACTGCGTAATCGGTTTATAGAACTGGGACTAATAGAAGCATTTCCACCCATCTTGATCAAGGCAACTCCCTCTGATGCCACTAAGCAACACTGTCAGGAAGCAGGCACTGATCTGGGGCAGTGGGTGAGTCAAAACCATCGTCAGCGTCGCAGAGAAGCCTCAGACTCTAGCTTGGACCAGTCTCTAGGGCGATTGAGTAGTGGTCTTTATATGGTCACTGCCCGTAAGGGAGATGTCACCAGTGCCATGTTGGCCTCCTGGGTCATGCAGGCTACCGTTGAGCCTCTGGGGCTAGCGGTGGCCGTTGCCAAGGAACGTGCTATTGAATCTCTGCTGCATGGAGAGGATTGTTTTGTTCTAAATGTGTTGGAAGAGGGCAATTACCAGCGGTTGATGAAGCATTTCCTCAAGCGCTTTCCCCCCGGTGCCGATCGGTTTATTGGCATTGCCACCTACGATGCGGAGAACGGTTCTCCGATTTTGGCTGAAGCACTGGCATATTTGGAGTGTCGGGTCATCAGCCGTACCGATGCAGGAGATCATTGGATAATGTATTGCGCTGCCGATTGTGGACGGGTAGCTCACCCTGACGGTATCACCGCCATCCACCATCGCAAAGCCGGTAGCCATTACTAAAAATGGCGACTAATAACAAACTTGTTGGATGTCATTGCCATGCATGACATTTCATTTTGTACTCACAGAAGTTTTGGGCCTAAACTATCACCGAGAGAACGTATACGATGACTTATACAACACCAACAATCTCGTCAACCAGCAACCGCCCTCGGGATGTGCAGGTGGCGGACATTGGTAAACAATCCCAAGTATTACGATCTCGCACCTGGGATCGCCTCAAATTTGAAATTGAATATGGACAGCGGCGGGGCACCACCGCTAATTCCTACTTAATCAAAAGCGAGAAAATCGCCCTTATCGACCCGCCAGGTGAGTCTTTTACAGCTACCTATCTGGCTACGCTACAACAACAGATTAACCCCCATAACATTGACTACATCATCACCAGCCACGTAAATTCTAATCGGATTGTTACCCTCAGGGGGCTACAGCAGATAGCACCCCAGGCAACGCTGGTGTGCTCTCACCCTGCCTTCAATACCTTAAAAAAATCAGGTCTGGTTTGGTCGGTGGTTCCTGTCCGTACAGGAGATACGCTAGACTTGGGCCAGGGACATCGCCTCAGCTTCATTAGTGTGCCAACCCCACGCTGGCCCGATGGACTTTGCACCTATGATCCAACCAGTGAGATTTTATATAGCGATAAGCTATTTGGCAGCCACTTTTGCGGCAACAATATTTGGGATAGCCACTGGCGTGAACTCAATGATGACCGCCGTTACTATTTTGATTGTCTCCAGGCTCCCCAAGCCAAACAGGTAGCAATCGCCCTCGATCAGTTTGATGCCTTTTCTTTCAAGATTCTCGCGCCAGGCCATGGTCCCTTAGTACGCCATAGCCTGAGTCGATTTCGTCAGGACTATCGACAGTGGTGCCAGGAACAAACCCAGCGGACACTGCGGGTTGCCGTACTCTACGCTTCGGCCTATGGTAATACGTCCACCATCGCCCATGCCATTGCTCAAGGGCTCACGGACAGTGGTGTGGCGGTGGAAGCTATTAATTGTGAGTATACCCCCACTGAGACTCTCACTAAAGTTGTTGCCGACTGTGATGGGTTTATTATTGGGTCGCCCACATTGGGTGGCCATGCCCCAGTACAAATTCAAACTGCCCTGGGTACAATCCTGGCAAATATACCTAAAACAAAGTTGACGGGAGTATTTGGCTCCTATGGCTGGAGTGGTGAAGCGATTGACTTATTGCAACAAAAATTGCGGGATGCGGGCTATCGGTTTGGCTTTGAGCCCATTCGCGTGCAGTTTAGCCCCGATTCGACTACCCTCAAGATATGCCAAACTGCTGCCACTGCATTTGCTCAGCAGTTGCGCAAGCGTTCCCGTCAGCAGGTACCGCGTCAGGCGATGGTCGACATTCAGACTAGCCGTACAGCTCAGGCCCTAGGGCGCATCATCGGCTCTCTATGCGTAGTTACCTTTGAACACCACAGTCACCATCGGGCGATTCTCACCGCCAGGATTTCCCAAGCCAGTTTCGCACCACCGGGGATTATGATGGCCCTACCTATGGGTGATGATGCGATTTCAAGTCTACAAACCCAGGGCTCATTTGTTCTCAACATCCTCAAAGAAGGACGTAGTATCCGCCGTCACTTTTCCTATCAAAAATCCTGTCAGATTCCCGTAGATCAGCTGAACACCGAAATCTTACAAGGGGGAAAACCGATATTTACTGATGCTCTGGCCTATTTAGAGGGCACCATCATCAGTCAACAAACCATCGGCAGCCATCTATTGGTATACGCTCATATCAACAATGGTCAGGTATTAGATCAAGGGGGGCTGACTGCCATCCATCATCGGAAAACATTCATTCACGAACGGTAAGCAACCAGAGAAGCCTGAGTAGTTAGGATGCTAGATTAGAGAACCCTTTTAATGCTGTGTCAAAGCTAAAAAGACAAGCACAATGTGGAGGTGAGTAGATAATAGTGAGCGGTATATCAGCCGTGATAACGCCCTAAAGTCAGAAACAAGGCAGTCGATTATTACTTGTCCTGGAACTACCAACCCAGATAAATCCCTACAATAGACCAGCACCCTTTTGCCTTCCTCTATGCGCTGGTTCAACACCGCAGGCCCTTGTCGCCCCGAATACAACTACATGCTGCCGCCCCTAGAGCGACTACCCAAGGTGCAGCGCATCATCAACCAGCAAGGCTATTTCGTCATCCACGCCCCTCGTCAGGTTGGCAAAACCACCGCCATGCTCACCCTGGCCCAACAGCTCACCGCCAGCAGACGATACACCGCCATCCTACTGTCCGTCGAAGTTGGGGCCGCCTTTCCAAATGACATAGCCGCCGCCCAGCAAACCATTCTCCAATCATGGCAAGGAGCCATTAACGCCTGGTTACCCTCCGAACTCCATCCCAACTGGTCCGCCCTGCCCGCCGACAGCCACCTGAGCACAGCCCTTCAAACCTGGGCAGAATCATCCCCACGTCCGCTAGTCGTTTTTATTGATGAAATCGATTCCTTACAAGGTGATATGCTACTGAGCATTTTGCGCCAACTGCGAGATGGAGCCTCCCGTCGCCCCAGTCATTTTCCCCATGCCCTTGCCTTAATCGGCCTGCGGGATGTACGCGATTACAAAATTGCAGCCGGCGGCAGTCCCCGGCTGAATACGGCCAGTCCATTTAATATCAAAGTTGCCTCTCTAACTGTTCGTAACTTCACCCAGGCTGAAATTGCACGGCTCTATCAGCAACATACCGACGAAACCGGCCAACAGTTTACCCCAGAAGCTATCGACCGAGTATTTGAACTAACCCAAGGCCAGCCCTGGCTAGTCAATGCTATCGCTAAAGAAATTGTTGAAGAACTCGCCGAAGACCCAGCCAAAACTATCGATGTAGGCTTAGTGAACACAGCTAAAGAGATTCTTATTAAACGCCGAGACACTCACATTGACAGCTTGGCCGAGCGACTAAACGAACGGCGAGTACGGACAATTATCGAACCAATGCTGTTGGGGCAGACCTTGGGGACAGTCCCCAATGACGATGTCGAATTTTTGCTCGACCTGGGGCTGTGTCACATTGATGCCACCGGTAACCTAGCCATTGCCAACCCCATCTATCGGGAAATTTTACTCCGATTTCTCACCTTTACCACCGAAGTCTCTCTCGGCGTCTTAACCCCAAGCTGGCTGACCGATACTGGTGAATTAGACACCGTTGCTCTACGGAATGCCTTCATAGCCTTTTGGCGACAGAATGGTCAACCTTTACTGAAGGGCGTTGCGTATCATGAAATTGCCCCCCATATCGTCATGATGGCCTTTTTACATCGAGTGATTAATGGTGGCGGCACCCTGGAACGAGAGTACGCTATTGGTTCTGGCCGCATGGATTTATGCTTACGCTATGGGGCCGTTACTTTGGCCATTGAACTTAAAGTTTGGCGACAGGACCAAGTGAATCCGCTAGAACGTGGACTGGAACAACTGGAGCAATACCTGAGCGGTCTCGGTTTGGACAGCGGCTGGTTAGTAATTTTTGATCAGCGAGAGAATCAGCCCCCGATCGCGGAGCGGACTAGAATAGAGCAGGCTAAAACGCTGGCAAACCGTTCAGTCACCATCATTTATGGATGAGCACCTGGATATCGTGTCTGGGGTGAGGCATAACGCTAACCTAGGACATCCACAAGGGCAGCCCCTACCAGGCTTGAATCCTTGAAAGATATCATCCTTCTTACAGAATCTGGGACAAGAACTTCTGAGAACGCTCTTCTTTGGGATTGTTAAAGAACTCATCCGGTGTGTTCTCTTCTACCAGCACACCCTCATCCATGAGAACAACCCTGTCTGCTACCTCACGGGCAAAGCCAACCTCATGGGTGACGCAAACCATAGTGATCCCTGTGTCTGCTAGACCACGCATTACGTCGAGTACTTCGCGTACCATTTCAGGGTCGAGGGCAGAGGTGGGCTCGTCAAACAGCATAATCTTGGGTTGCATGGCGAGGGAACGGGCAATGGCCACCCGCTGCTGCTGACCACCGGACAACTGCCCTGGAAACTTATTAGCCTGCTCTAAAATGCCTACCCGCTCTAACAGCTGCATGGCAATTTCCTCAGCTTCACGCTTCTTCTGCTTACGCACCCAGATAGGAGCCAGGGTGACATTTTGCAGAACCGTCAGGTGAGGAAACAGATTAAACTGCTGAAACACCATGCCCACTTCCCGACGAATCTCTTCAATGTTCTTCAAGTCGTGGGAAATCTCAATGCCATCAATAACAATGCTGCCCTTTTGGTAAGGCTCTAGAGCATTAAACGTACGAATAAAGGTGGACTTACCGGAACCCGATGGCCCCATCACGACCACCACTTCCCCCTTATACACATCGAGGCTGACACCTTTGAGTACATTAAAACCGTTGTCGTACCATTTCTCTACATCGCTAGCAACGATTACTGCCTCAGTACCGACAGAACTGCCATTGGCATGATTGGTCATGGACATATCCGTTTGGGTCATCGTTATGGTTCCTCATGGTGGGGAAAAACCCCAGGACTATTTTGGCATTTACTACCCGTGGCGCTGTTGTGGACGACACGGGATTTAACATCGATTAGTACTTAACGTTCAGTGTTTAAGGCCTGCTCAATTCGTCGACTGCCCAAGGACATGGCATAGCAGAAGAACCAATAGAGCACGGCAATAAACAGATACACTTCGGAGTAATCTCCCAAATACTTGGGGTTAGCCAAAATACTGTTACTGATACCCAATAGTTCCACCAGACCTACAATGCCCAGCAGTGTGGTGTCCTGGAAAAGGCTGATAAACTGGCCCACAATCGCAGGAATTGCGGTCTTTAAAGCCTGAGGTAGGACAATCAAGGCCAATGTTAAGGGGCTGTTCAGTCCTAACGAGGCTGCAGCTTCAAATTGACCTCGGGGAATAGCCTGCAAACCGGCTCTCACATTCTCTGCCAGATAAGCTGAACTAAACAGGGTCAAACCCACAATGGCCCGCACAATGTTGTCTGGTCGCACACCCTCAGGTAAAAACAGCGGAATCATTACCTGCCCCATAAACAGTATGGAAATCAGCGGTACACCACGAATCAGCTCAATGTAGGCAACGGATAATCCCTTGATGATGGGTAGACTGCTGCGTCGACCCAGGGCCATTAACACACCAATGGGAAAACATAGGGCAATACCAGTAATGGCAAGAAACAGCGTCAGGGTTAAACCACCCCAGTTGTTAGTGCCAATAGGCTTTAGCCCAAAAAAGCCGCCAGCAAGATCAAATATAGAACTGATGGCAAAGCAGCCTAAGCCAAAGGTAACGACGGCAATGACAAATGTAGTCAGGGTTTTACGCTCAGCCAAAATTGGCACCAGCAGCGACACAAATGAAATATAGGTAACCAATGTAAGCAGCTTCAGGGGTAGCGGCACATTCAAAAACCCATACACTGGCAAGAACAGTGCTACGCTGCCCGCAAACCAGAAAATGCGCATTAGCCAGATGCCAATAGGGTTAAGGCTAACGGCATCAATAATTGAAGAATTGGCTAACAGTTTAAGCACCATTGAGGCTAGCCAAATACTAGCGCCAACGGTGAGTACCAAAAAGATCAGGCTGTTGCGAATATCTCCCCCTGCTAGAATCAGCAGCGAAATAGAGTAAGCAAAAAACCAACCTGCCGACAAAAACTGACTGAGGGTCAGCTTCCGTTGGCCAATAGTTTTTCCCCCCCAGGCACAGGCCAGGGTGAGCACCACCAGACCAATCAATGTCAGGGCCGATGGCCGAGTCAGTGGCAAAATAATCAGGCCAGCGCAAAGAATAGCGACGGTGATCAGCACACTGCGACCAAAGAGCTTGCTTTGGTTACGCGCTAGCAGTCCCCAGGTGAAACCGCCCATGGCAACATTGACAGCAAGAATGACCCAAATACGTGAACGGATCTCCGATGGATATAGCCCTGACATAAATAAGGCCAGGTTGTTGGGGATTACGGCCCACTCAGCCAGTCTAATCGCCCAGTTGAGCATGCCCCATAGTGCTGCCAGCATGATGCCGACCAACACGACTGTTAGCAATGCGTTGTACCAGGTGTTGAACAAATGCTTACGCAGCCAGGCTACCGGACCTGCCTGGGCAATGGGCGGCGGGCTAGCGTCAACTACCAAAGGTGAATCAGGTGACGTTGTTGTCATCGCCTCTACCGCTCCTTAAATTGCACAGCACTGTTGAGTTGATTCATATTTACTGAAATCAAAAGGTTGATGATTAGATAGGTGGCCATCATCAGTAAAAAGACTTCTACCGGTCGTCCCGTTTGGTTAAAGGTGGTGTTGGCCACGGAATATAGGTCGGGATAACCAATGGCCAAGGCCAAACTGGAGTTCTTAGCCAGGTTGGCAAATTCACTGTTGAGTGGGGGAATAATCACCCGCAATGCCTGGGGAAACACCACCATACGCATGGCTAAACCTGATGACAGCCCTAGAGAACGGGCGGCTTCCCACTGGCCTTGAGAAACCGATTGAATTCCGGCCCGAACAATCTCAGCAATAAAGGCTCCGGTGTAAAAGGTTAATCCCGTCACAATGGCGGAATATTCTAAGGACAGCCTCAGACCGCCAGTAACAACGCCGCTCAATGTACCGTCATCTCTGACACCAGCAACGGGTGCTTCCCAGCCGAGGGCAAAGAGAACAATGAGGACGCCGAGGAGCAGTAGACCTGCGATCGCAATCAGCTGTGGTTTACCCGACTGTCCCTGCTCTACAATCAGCTGTGTCCGCCAGCGGTTCAGCAATACCAAAGACACAATCATCACTAGCAGCACCATCACCCATAGGCCTTGGGAGCTAGAGAATAGCGCGGGTAATGCACCTTTAAAATAAACCCCCTTACCCGCATTCCAGTTGAACAGCAGAAAGAACTCAGCCAATACCAAAATAGGGATCAAAAGAATGCTAAAGCCATAGTTGAGTAACGGTCCGATGCCACCCTGATAGCGGCCAGCACGAATGACCTCAATCGAGCGCATCAACACGCCAATCAAAAGCAAGGACACGGCCAACAAAATCAAACCAGTCCACGTTGCTGGTGTAAACGATGGACCCGGCAAATATATTCCTTTTTTGCTCAGTACCAGCCAGCTAGCATTGGCATTGGGAAAAATAAACGGGCTCCTCGGTGCAGGAAAACTAAAGAAAACCGCCAAATACCAGAAAAACAACTGGAGCAAGAGCGGTACATTACGCACCAGGCCTACATAGGCTCGACTAATTTTGTAAAGTAGCCAATTATCAGAGAAACTGGCCACTCCAGCAGTGATCCCAACCGTAGTTGCCAGAATCACACCGACAATCATCACTCGCAGAGAATTGATGATACCCACCTGGATAACCTTAGTGTAGGTATCCTGCGCCTTATAGTCCAAAAGGCTTTCACCAATCCTAAATCCGGCTGAATTCTTTAGAAAACCAAAGCCAAATTGAATACCTCGACCCAGCATGTTGTCATTGAGCGTGGCTGAGAAATGCCAGAGCAAATTCACCACAAACAACACAATCAGCGCTTGGAATGCAATCTTCCAAAAGCGTTCATCACGGAATAGAGATTGGATACCAGAAATTGGACTGTTACTTCGACTGGTCATAACATAGGAACAACTAAAGGCTTAGTAAAAGCAAATTTAAACTACATCGCACATTTGAGAATTTAATGTGCGATGATTCTCAGCTGTGCTCTGGGAAAGACATATGTATGTACGAACAAAGCTCTTATCATCAACACTTAAGTTCAATCATCATAGGGGGGCGATGATAGGAGATTCTAGCTTTTTTGCCCAGGCCACAAAAACTGTTAGTAAACGTAATGTAATTCCTTAGGTGCCGCAGTACGATGGGCTACCGTGCAACTAACTTCATCATTTGAAATAAAAAAATAGGGGCCTATTAGGCCCCTAAAAACTATCTAATGCTGGCTGTAAAAAAACACCATTAGATAGCTTCAGTTATTTAGCGGAAAGGAGGTGCATACATCAAACCACCATCGGTCCAAAGCGCATTCTGACCACGATCGAGTTCAAACTGGGACTCTTTACCCAAGTTGCGCTCAAAGATTTCGCCATAGTTACCAACGTGCTTAATAGCGCGTAGCATAAAGTCATTGGGCAGACCCATATCAGCACCCAAAGTACCTTCAGCACCTACGAAACGTAGAATGTTGGGATCTTCGCTGCTAACAGCTTCTTCAACATTCTCAGAGGTCAGACCAAACTCTTCAGCCTGAATCAAACCGTAAGTAACCCACTTGACAGTATCAAACCAAGCAGAATCGTTGTTAATGGTTACCGGTCCCAAAGGCTCCTTAGACATGGTGACATCTAACAGAACATGAGCATCGGGCTCGCTGAGGGTACTGCGACGAGCGATTAGCTGAGACTTATCAGAGGTAAAGCCTTCGCAACGACCTTCATCGTAGGCAGCATAACCAGCATCAGCATCTTGGAAGACCACGGGCTCAAAGCTAACACCACGCTGGCGGAACTGGTCAGTCAGGTTGAGCTCAGTAGTGGTACCGGTTTCAACACAGATGGATAGGCCTTCCATATCTTCAAGGGTTTCAACACCACTATCAACACGTACCAGCATGCCCTGACCATCAAAGAATGTAGTAGGAGCAAACTCCATACCTACAGATGTGTCGCGACTGATGGTCCAGGTGGTGTTACGGGAGAGCATGTCTACCTCACCCCCCTTAAGCGCCTCAAAGCGCTCGGTGGAATCTAGACGGCGATACTCAATGGCTTCAGGATCATCAAACAAGGCAGCTGCAACAGCCTTACAGACATCCACATCCAAACCGGAGTAAGTACCGCTCTCGTCAACAAAGCTGAATCCAGGAATACCACCATCAACACCGCAGTTTAGGGTGCCGCGACTAAGAACAGTTTCTAGACGGCTACCACCGCTAACGGCACTTGAAACTGTATCGACAGCATCACCAGCCGCATCAGTAGCTGTATCAACAGCATCTTGAGCACCACCGCATGCAGCTAGCGGTAGGACAACAGCAAGTAATGCTGCTAATGAAGAACCCCTTTTTGCCATAGTTACCTCACACACTCCATTGGAATAAATCAAGTCAGCTTAGTGGAAAAACACAGCCTGTAAATCGAGAACCAATGCAGTTTTCAGAACCACGATCCACGACTTATGTAATGTATCTAGGCTGGATTTTTATGCATTCTAAGACGTTATGTTATCGCCTACCAGGAATTAATACGTATAATACGCGGCAGTTATGGCAAGAATATGAGGGCAATAAGGATTGATTTCACAGAGATAGCGGCACTTTGTATTGCAGATCACTATTTTTGAAATTGAGTAAAACTTAAGACTTACTTAACTACTGTTATTTAGGTTGTCTATCGCAACGATAGAAATGGTGCTAGAGAATGAAGTCTATTACTATGAGAATCTCTAACTCCTACCAGGCAAAAATGACTGACAGTTTACTCATTCTGAGCAATATCTCGAATTAAGGGAAGCTTAGAGCGAATGTAGTGGTTGACCTGGCTCAATTCAACTGTATCTAAAGGAGACTGATAACATAGCTGCTCTATCACCCAGTTGGTCAGCCCCTGATCGTCTAGGCTGAGAATATAGTGGCTGTGGGCGGCATCAATCACAGACCAAAGTTGACGAAGCAGAAAAGGAGACATGCAATTTTAATATTATTTTAACATTCTCGTTTCCATTATCACTATTACATGCCAGGGTTGATGTTTAATTTTGACAAGTTTTCTCACAGACAAGCCGACTTAACTCAGGGTTGGTCGCTGTAATGAGGCTACTTTGTATCAGTAATGGGCACGGGGAGGATCTGATCGCCATCAGAATTTTGCAGGCTCTGCAAGGGCTAGCCCCTCATCTAAAGATGGCGGCCTTACCCATTGTGGGTGAGGGTCGGCAATATCAGAAATTAGGCATTGAAATTATTGGTCCCACTAAGAAAATGCCCTCCGGTGGCTTTATCTATATGGACAGTCAGCAGCTGGCTCGGGATTTGCAGGGGGGGTTGCTTCAGCTGACGATTGCGCAGCTACGGGCTATGGGAAAGTGGTTAAATCCAGATGATGTGGTGCTGGCGGTGGGGGATATCGTGCCGCTACTATTTGGTTGGCTAAGCCGCCATGCATATGGATTCGTTGGCACTGCTAAGTCTGAATATCACGTGCGGGACGAGCAGGGCACATGCCTAGTAAAATCAACGTTGCTTGACGTCCTGGACTTTCAACGAACCTGCGTTTACATGCCTTGGGAGCGCTGGCTAATGAAACGTAGCGCCTGTGTATTCCCCCGCGATGGTATTACCACTCAACGATTACATCGCTGGGCCGTAGAAGCCTATGATGCAGGCAATCCGATGATGGATGGGTTTGCCATTCCTACCAGTCAACAGGCCCACAAACAAGGTCTAACTGTTCTGTTATTGCCGGGTTCCCGTGCACCTGAAGCCTATGAAAATTGGCAGCGGTTACTCCAGGGGGTGGATGACCTGACTCGCCATAGAAATGAGCCAACCACTTTTTTGACCGCCGCTGCGCCCAGCTTAGATATGGAAATGCTGACGGAAACGCTAACTAATTATGGTTGGCAGTTCACAGGACAAGAGCATCAACGAGGTCAGCATCGGCTACAGATTGATCAGGGGTTATTTGTGGACTACGCCTATCAGGCTAACGTTGCGATCGCAACCGCCGGTACGGCCACCGAACAGTTTGTTGGCTTAGGTAAACCCGTGCTCACCCTGCCGGGCAATGGCCCTCAATTCACCCTAAGTTTTGCCCAATCCCAAGCTCGCCACCTTGGCCCATCGGTCACCCTGGTGGAGCATCCAAGCCAGGTCAACCAAATGCTCACCGCCATATTGAATGACCCAGAACGCCAGGCTATCATTTATAAAAATGGCTTACACCGCATGGGTCCTCCCGGAGCGGGCAAGCGTATTGCTGAAATTTTGCTCAAAAAACTGCTATTGGCTGCCTAAATCAAGGGGCAAGGGCGCAGGGTATGGGCGTATGGGCAAGGGCGCATGTCTATGCGCCCCTACGGTGTGCACCATCTAACCGATTACAGCACTCATGGGTGCTTTGGCTTTCAGGTATTCCGTATTGACTCCAGACTCACGGGTGAGGGCAATTTTGCCAGTGCGGGCAATCTCACGCACACCGAAGCGGTCTAATACCTGAACAATAGCCACCATTTTGCCTGGATCGCCAACCACTTCAATGGTCAGCGACTCGTCTGAAACGTCCACCACACGAGCCCGGAAAATTTGGGCAAAATTGATAATCTCGGCCCGTGTGCTGCTAGTTGCATTGACCTTTAGCAACATCAGCTCGCGTTCAACACAGGGCTTCTCAGTAATATCGTTCACCTTGAGCACATTGATGAGCTTGTAGAGCTGCTTGGTCAATTGCTCAATGACACCGTCATCTCCCGGCACCACCATGGTGATGCGAGAGATGCCCGCCTGTTCAGCCGGTCCGACAGCCAGACTCTCGATGTTGAAACCACGGCGGGCAAACAATCCAGCAATGCGACTCAGAACGCCTGCTTCATCTTCGACCAAAACAGAAAGGGTGTGTTTCATGGGAGGAACAGTGATGGAGATGGATCCAATCATGGGGATGGCCCCAATCATGGGGATGGCCCCAATCATGGGGTAGCCCCCAGCAATGGGGGTGGCCCATTATTTTATTCCAGAACCCTACCTTCGAACACATCAACTTTAAGAAACCAATTTAAGAAACCTAGTTTCTTAAGGTGAAGCATCCCGGAAAGTGAGAATGTCCCTCGAAAATTTTTATACATATGGGCAAAACGGGCAATTAAACAGAAACATTTCAAATAACAGCATTACTAACAGACCTAAAACGCTGTTTATTCACCCCTTTAGGGAGATTGGGAGATATGGGCAAACACATATTGCTGATCGCGGTAAGCACGGATGAATTGGCTATAGACACTATGGAAGAGTCTCCTGCGATCGCAAACGTCACTGCCCTCAGGAAAGCGCTATTAGTTGATTTGGAGGGGCTGCGAGATGATCAGATCATCACCCTAATCAACCCCAATCTGCGACAGATGCGCCACGCCATTGCGCTGATGACCTATCGCTGCCGTCACGATGATCTCTGTCTGATTTACTACACTGGCTATGGTGTGCTTGATCCCCGCACGGGGGCTATTTATCTGCCCGCCAGCGACACTGACCCCCATGCCGTTGCTACCACAGCCATCTCCAGTGACTATATTCGCCAGGCCTTACCGTCACTACAGGAGGGGCTTAATCGAGTCATGATACTAGATTGTCTTTGGAGTTCTTTACCCCAAAGCAACATTGATAATCCAACAATGCTACAAGGGGGAATGTCTCCCAAAGGTCACTTACCAATGCCCCATTTGGCAGACTGCAACTGTGCCCTGCTCACAGCCTTAGCTAGCTCCGCTAACCCTTGGCCCACCGTCGATTTAGGTCTATCTCTCTACACTCACTATTTGATTGAGGGGATTACCACAGGGTTAGCCGATACGGATGCCGATGGTGGCATCTCCATCGATGACTTACAAACTTACCTGGCGCGGGTACTCAGTGAGAGCCATACGGACATCTTTCCCATTGCTCTCTACACCCACAACGAAACAGCCGACACCCCACTGCTAGCCGTTCCTCCCTATTCTCCTGAACGGGAATATCGCCGTAGCCTTGAGGAATATGCCCACCGCCATCAGGGCCATATTTCACCCGCCAGCCGCAACATTTTAGAATTTCTACGCCATCAGCTGGGCATTAGCATTTACCAGAGCCAAGAAATTGAAGCCAATGTGATGGCTCCCTACGCCCACCATAAGGACAGTTGCGATCGCTATCGGCAGGCCATGCTAGCTGCTTTAGAACTGGAAAACCCCTTGGGCAAACCGCTAAAAAAGTGGCTACAGCATCTTCAGAGTGAGCTTGCCCTGAGTTACGAAGATGTGTGCACCATTGAAGCCCAGGCCATGACCCACCCAGGCTCTCCAGGGCACCTGCAAACCTTGCCCCGCTGGTTAACCCCCATTGATGATCAACAGCCAAAACTGCCTGCCCATGTCCCCAATGGTCGTAACGGTCAGGATTATTACAACAGCTAGATCGACATTTAAAGATTCCCCTTATTTCGACTGTATGGGCAATATAGTTCAATCGATCACGTCAATTGGCTATTGATGATTGCCAGATGATCCGGTAGCGTCTTTGGCATGAGCACCATCGGCTCTGTTTAGCCGTCCTATTTGACCATGCAGTCAGATTTTTCATACTCCCAGCCCCAGTGGCTCCAGAAAATTTTTACGGCCCTGAACCTGCGCCCTGAAGAAGGCCATCGCACCCTGCTGCTGTTTACCTTCTATACCTTCATGTCCATGGGGATTATGTGGCTGGAGGTCAGTTCGGCAGCGTTATTTCTAGACAAGTATGGAGCCAAAACACTACCGCTGATCTATTTGTTTACGGCATTGGTAGGGGTGAGTTTAGGCAGCGTCTATTCTTGGCTACAGCGTCTGCTACCCCTGCGGCAGGTGATTGTGTTGATTGCCCTATTGATGACCTTACCCATTGGCCTATTTCGCATTGGGTTAGGCGTTGAGGTTTGGGCCGCCCCCACCATTTTTGCCCTGCGTCTGTGGATGGAGGCCATCACTAACCTGAACGAGCTGAATTTATCCGTATTAGCCAATCAGCTGTTTAATATCCGCGAGATTAAACGCACCTTCCCCCTGATCAGCAGTGGCAATTTGGTGGCCGACATCCTCAGCGGGTTTACCCTGTTTGCCCTCCTGACGGTTTTAGATGTCAACAATGTTGTCTATCTGGTACTTGGCATCATGCTGGTGGCAACAGGCGTGCTGTTCTACATCAGCAAAACCTATGAACATGCCTTCCCAGACTCCAAACGCCGGACAGTGGAACTGTCCAATGCCAATTTTTCAGCCAGACGGTTGCGTAAGCTCATTCGCCGCTATGTGCTGCTTTTACTGAGCTTTTTTGTGATTGCCCAGATGCTTCTGTATTTGGTGGAATATCAGTATTTTCTACAGTTGGAAGCCCAAGAATTCAGCATTGATGCCATGGCCAAATTCCTGGGTATTTTCACCGGGGTATTGGGCCTCATGGAATTGCTTACCCAGCTATTTACCTCCAGTCGTTTAATTGAACGGTTGGGATTGTTTATTACAGCAGGTTTATTGCCAGCCTTAATGGCTATCTTCAGCTGTCTGTGCTTAGTGGTAAGTCTACCGGCGGTGGGTGGCGCAACCGGACTGTTTATCGGCCTGATATTGCTGAAGTTTATTGATGAATGGCTACGCTACACCATTGTGGCTAGCAGTCGCCCAGTCCTGTTTCAACCGGTTCCCGCTCAGCCACGGGCCAAGATCCAATCATTGGTCGGGGTAGCAGAATCCATCGCCATTGGGCTAGTGGGCATCGGGATTTTACTGGTGATGGCTCTGGCGAATCACATTAGCTGGATGCAGGGGAGCAGCATCTTTTTGTTCATCACCCTCGGTCTATCGTTACTGTGGTTAGGCAGCATTTTTTTGTTGCGATCGCAATATCTCAATCTCCTTGTACTCACAGCTGAACGCGGTCTTTTAAGCTTTTCCGACGCCAGTTTGCGGGTATTAAAACAGGCGATTATCGAAGCCTTAGATAAACCTGGCCCCGAAGCCGATAAGCGCTCCCTAATTGAGCTGCTCACTCAGATTGAGCCTCGCAGCATCAGCGAAGTGTTGGCTCCCATGCTCAGTGAGCTTTCCCCCAGTCTGCAACAGCAGAGTCTGGAAACCATGCTGGTGTATCCGGACCCCACCTTTACCGATTATGTGGATGCCCTTATTTTCCCAACCCAGGAACCGGCAATTTTAGCCCTGTCTTTACGCTACGTCTGGCTAACTCAGGAAGATGCCGATGTTAGTAAGCTAAAACCCTATCTCAAACGCAATATTGACCCAGTTGTTCGAGGCACTGCTGCCTCCATGATGCTCAAGGAGGGTAGTCCTACAAGTCCGGCAGAACGGGCTCGAGCTACCCACATTTTGCGACAAATGTTGACCCACAAAGAAGAACGCGAACGGGTGATGGGCTGTCGTGCATTGGTGGAAGCCGAATATATGCAAGGATTACGGCTGCATGTGAACAATCTGTTACAGGACGATTCTTTACGGGTACGACGGTCAATGTTGGAAGCGATCTCAGCCACACGGCTAGAAGAACACTATCCCTCACTGCTAAAGGCCCTCAGTTATAAATCCACCCGCGAAGCGGCGATGAAAGCCCTGAGCAAACTGGGCAATGACGCCCTCCCGATGCTAGTCAAGCTGGCCAACGATCCCTATAAGAGTGAAACCTTACGCCACCAGGCTTGGAATGTCATTGGCCGCATCGGCACCCTACAGGCCCTCAACCTATTGTCATCTAATTTGATGACGGCATGGGGAGGCCCCCGTCGCTGGATTTTACGCATTTTGTTAAAGCTCTTGGATGAGCAGGGCTTACGCCGGTCTACGGATATTGATAGTGCCCTTGACCAGCTCGGTCGTCCAGGGGTAGAAACCCTGTTAGATCAAGAACTACAGTTTATTGGTCA
Source organism: Leptolyngbya sp. PCC 7375 (assembly GCF_000316115.1). Classification (GTDB taxonomy): domain Bacteria; phylum Cyanobacteriota; class Cyanobacteriia; order Phormidesmidales; family Phormidesmidaceae; genus Leptothoe. Next base: position 2,139,651 of record NZ_JH993797.1, on the reverse strand, counting down.
GCTCTACAGCTGTTTGGAGGACTGTTCCGAAGAAAAGGCATCTGGAGAAACCTGCGAATGGCTGCGGCGGGCTTTGCAGGATATGAAGGCGGATGCCATGCAACGCATATTGTTACTGCTGCGGTTTCTTTACCCATCTTCAGTGATTCAAGCAGCAGAACTCAACCTGGATGGCTCAGCCGCCAGTCGAGCCAGAGGTCTGGAGATTTTAGACAACACGTTGAACATTCCTGCAAAGCGCGCCATTCTCACCCTATTTGACCAATCTAATGCTAATAATGAAACGACGCTAGCCGCCCTCCATCCACTGGTCACGTACCAGCCCCTGGAACCCCAGGAACGTCTACGCCAACTCATGGAACTCAGGCATTTTCTATCGGATTGGGCCTTAGCCTGCTGCTTTCATGTAGCCCGCACCGAGCGTTGGCCCCTAAGCGGTGACCATGTGATGGCATCGCTCCGCCACCCGGTCAGCTTTGTGCGAGAAGCCGCTTTAAGCTATTTAGACATGGCTTCACCCAGCAGCCTTCCCAGGTTGCTGCAGTTAATGGAAAAGGACTCTGATCCGCTGGTGGCTGACCAAGTCCAGAAAATGCTGGAAAAGCATGTGGCCACTCAATAAATACACAGTTTGAGGCGGTGGGATTTGGGTATGTTCAGGGTTAAGCAGATGTCGGTTTGGGTAATATATGCAGTCAATGTACTGCCCTGTATTGCATCGGCTGCCTCCGAGGGTTACACTGCCATAACTGAGCGGCCCTCCATGGCTCAACTGTGCTCACTGTGTGGTTTTGACCAAATAGCATATCTAAAACCAAGTTCACCATGCTCACCAGCGTTGATCGTTTACTATTCGTGCGGGGTGTCCCCATCTTTAAAGAACTGCGGGACGACTTTCTAGTGCGATTAGCATCCATCATGGATGAACTGTCTTTCCCTGCAAATCACAGAATTTTTAAGGAAGGTGAAGAGGGCCGTTCTCTTTATATCGTGGTCTCAGGACAAGTACGGGTACATTTGCGATCGCAAAACCTAACCACCCTAGAGAAGGGGACGTGTTTTGGTGAAATGTCCCTGTTTGATGCTGAACCACGCTCCGCCTCAGTGACCACCATTAATGCCTGCGATTGTCTGGTTCTGACTCAGCAGCAGCTATACGAAGCCATCGACGAAACCCCCGGCATCGCTGTCAACATTATTAAGCTCCTGTCGCGGCGCATTCGCGAGATTAATAAGGAGCGTAATCAAAAACAAGCCAGTCAACCCACAAAAATCTCACCCATCCTTCAGGATGCGCTGCAAGAAGTCCCCAGTCCTAATGCTAGCAACGGCAATAGCAAGTCCCAGAGTCCTGCCAAAACTCGGCAGAGAAAAGTGCGTCAGACACCAAAAACCACTCGATATGAAAACCCATGGCCCTATTAGTCACCCCGCTAAACCATGAATAAGATAAAAAAGTGGCTAAAACTGGTGGTAATTGCGATCGCAACCATTGCAGTTATTTGGATCATTCAACGCTATGGCGTTAGTCAGCTACGAGACAACGTTGAAACCTTTGGCGTTTGGGCACCATTAGCCCTATTTTTCCTCAGGTTTACCAGTGTTGTTATTCCCGCTTTGCCAGGCACCGCTTACTCTGTATTGGCAGGGGGCCTATTAGGTTTTTCCCAGGGGCTTTTGGTGATCTGTCTAGCCGATCTCTGCTCTTGCAGCTTGAGTTTCTTTTTATCAAAGCAATTTGGTCGTAGCTTTGTGCAACGCCTGATAGGCGAAAGATTCATCAGCCGCGTTGATAACCTCAGTCAAAGGCACCTAGAACGCAACTTCTTCTTAATGACAGCCTTTCTAATGACAGGTTTTTTTGACTTTGTTGCCTATAGTGTTGGCCTCACAAAAGCACCCTGGTTACGATTTATTCCAGCCCTTATCCTGAGCATTGCCATTTCGAACCCTCCCATCGTCGCACTTGGGGCAGGCGTGTTAGAGCAAGGAAGATTACTGTTGGTCTTTGCAGTTTTAGGAGCCTTTGCCTTAGCACTTTTAACCGGCTTCCTACAGCGCAAGCAGCCCATAAGCTAATGCTTCCCCCCCCAACCATAGTCAAAGACTAAATCACATAATCAGTCCCATGGAAGAATAATGCAACATTCACTGCTCCAACGTTAGGGAGTCTAGCACCCATGAATGTTGCATCATCGTTTTTAACTCTTTAGCTAACAGCAACTGGCTGACGACTTAGCTAACAGCAACTGGCTGACGACTCCACTGATGCCGTATTTGTTGACTTAACTCCATCTGTTGCACAGGGGAACCTGCCAATAATACAGTCACCTTACCCGCCTGAATAGTCCCCCAATTAACTAACACAACACCTGTTTTAGTGATTGGGTCAAATTCTAGGCCATCTAAACTCAAGTCCGCCAGTTGTCGACAGTCAGTATGCAAGGTTTCACTACACCAACTTGGTACATTCAACCGAGCAGCAATCTCAGTGGGATACGAGGAACCGTTATATCGAGGGTTGCATTCAATCGCTAAATATAATGGCCCTGTTGGAGAATCCACAACCGCCACATCAAACCCAAAGGTCCCCCTCATCCCCTGTTCGAACATCCATTGAGCCATGGGATCTGTAATATGCCATGGCTGATGCAATGTTGGATAACGATTACCGCCATGCACACAACCGTCTAAGATTTGCTCAGACACCAGAGCACGCGTTAATCCCTCCGATGTCACCCGATATTGCAGATTGAGAAAAGCAGAGGCCTGGATCTCCACCTGGACTTGAAAAGGCTTGTCTTTCGGAAACTGTTCTACAGCATCTAGCAGATCCGCAGAATTCTCACATCGAAAAATACCCACACCATGATCCGAGACAGCTCGCTTTACATAGCAAGGATAGGAAAAAGCTTCAAGATTTCCTAATTGCGTGCGACTTTCAAAACACTCAGTCTGGGGAACAGGAACACCGAGTTGATGAGCCAATGCGACAAAGTTATTCTTAGAATTCATGTATTCAACAACTTTGTACCAGTCACCATCTAACCGCCTTAGGAGCCTGGCATAACCCTGATTATGATCAGAAGAATCATATTCAAACGCATGGCCAAAGAAATAGACCGAGATTTCATCAGGAGACTGTTGAGCCAGCTCTTCAAAAGCAACATCCCAAATAATATCGTGACTATGCTCTAACCCAATGCGCGCATAGTGTTCTCTCAACATTGGCCAATCAGCCATCAAATCTGGATGTAACTGGACTTTATCCCCTGGAGAGCTTAAGCCTAAAGCTCTTCCTGAAAAAAGATGAACCCCCCGATTGACGTCCAGGGTACTCATCATAATGTCATGGTTAAAGATCTTCATTGTTAAAATTCTCAGAGCGATAGTGAACCTAAATAACTAACGTAAGACCGCGAAGATTGCCCGCTTGCTCTATGTTTCTAGTGTCTGAGAGACAAACCGACTCAGAACACGACCTCCAACCACAGATCAGCATGAAGTATCCTGCATCACTAATGCAATAGTAAAATCTTAAATTAATTGGAGATATCAATATCTCCAAAGCACAAGCCTCGATTGCACACAGGCACTCCTACCAGTTTCTCAGACTCAACTTATTCAGCAAAAATCTCAATTAAGACACGATTATCAGCCAATTAAAGCTCTTTTCTCCCACTCTAAAAAACAGAATATTTTTGCCCTTAAAATATCTTGCTTTCATGACATGAGAACAGAAAAACTGTAAATCAATACTCTGTTTTGTTTAGAAAACTATTGTATATTCTCCGAGCAAATGATTTCCAAGATCAAAATCAAATTTAACCCTTTAGTAAGATTTAAAAATATACAAAATATTCCCCTGGCTTCTTAATGCCAGGAGAGAATAAAAAATAATGAAACCTGATCTAACTACTGCTGACTGTAGAAGCAGTTAAGCGACCTAATTGCCACTTATGTTGGAGCAATTAAGTTTGAACTGACATCTGCACAGTTAAACCGGCTCTAGTCAGAAGCTGAATCAAATCTTCCACTGAAAACCGACTAATTTCGCCATTGATCAGATTTTGCATACGAGGAGAAGACTGCCGAAAAGCTTGGGCTGCCTCATCCAATGTCCAATGTCGTTCCTGAATATATAGCCGCAGCACCAGCATTAACTCTGTCCTAATGCGCAAGCTCTCCAGCTCTGCTATTTCCAAATCTAATGTGGATTGCTCTAATACGGGTAACCCACTCACTCTCAAGTCTTGGAGCAAATTCATGATTAGCAATTAGATATGCTGACTTCAGCCACTACATTATGCGATACTTCTGTAGCCAAAGTAACCAAATCTAATGCGCTAATGACTGAGTGCGTGAGATAACAGTGGGTTCCAGTTATTTGAAATTTTATTAAGCTATGCCAGATCAATTCTCTCTCATTATCCATGGTGGTGCAGGAGCTTTAGAACAGATAAAGCGTGAGGGAAATGAAACAGAGTTTATGGAAAGTATTCGCAGCATTTTAGAAAGTGGGCGCAGTATTCTAACAGCGGGTGGCAGTGCACTAGATGCAGTTGAACACTGTGCTGCTCAGTTAGAAGATGATCCACTCTATAATGCAGGCCGTGGTTCTGTTTTAAATGAATATGGTGAGGTAGAAATGGACGCTGCCATTATGGATGGCAAAACCTTCCAGGCAGGAGCCGTTGCAGGCATCACCTCAATCAAAAATCCAACTGCCCTAGCGCGCCAGGTGTTAGAGAAAAGTGAGCACGTTATGCTGATTGGGAAAGGGGCCCGTGAGTTTGCTAAATTTTGCGGTTTGCCCCGCATGGCCAATGATTATTTTGTGATTGAGACTCGCGTTCGTCAATGGCGTGAGGCTCAAAAGGTAGGGGGCATGATGCTAGACCATGAAGCCGCCACACCTAGCCAAAAACTTGGCACCGTTGGGGCCGTTGCCAGAGATAGTGCCGGGAATCTAGCCGCCGCTACGTCTACGGGAGGGATTGTGAACAAACGCTGGGGGCGGGTAGGGGACAGCCCTATCGTTGGTGCTGGCGTCTTTGCTGATAATGACACCTGTGCTGTTTCCGCCACCGGTTATGGAGAACAGTTTCAACGAACGGTACTGTGCAAAATGATTGCGGATTTTGTTTACTTCCAAAAGTTGGATGCCCAAGCTGCAGCCACCGCTGGCATTGATTACTTAGTGAAAAAAGTCCAGGGTTTAGGGGGGGTCATCGTGATCGATCAAGCAGGCAACTGTGCCGTAGGCCATTCAACATCTGGCATGATTTACGGTTGGATTGAGCATGGCGGCGAAGCCCTATGTAAGTTGGCTTAAATCCAAACAGGCAGGGGATCATTTAATCCCCTGCCTGTTTAATTTTTTTTGTCTGGTTCTCCAGTTATTTGCCAGCCAATGGCTTCGCCATCTCGAAAAACCCAGCCATCACATCATCGCGAATAAAGTCGTCCGCTTCAGGTGCATAGTCCACCTGTCTTCCACGGGCTATTTCAGCGGTTTCAATCCGTAGAGCAATACCATTGTCACTTACGGTGTAGACATGGTTAATCTCTATGCCAGGTGCATCGACAACATCAACATTGCACGTAGTCGTAAATACCACATTAGTCTTACATCACACATGTTGCTGTAGGATTGCACGGCCCGTTTAAAAAAATATTTTCTATATGAAGAATTTGCTTTAAGCATATACTTTTTATCAAGCTTAAATCCATTGGCCATCCATAGGATTAAACAGTGTGGCTAAAATCACTGAATATCAATCAAAATTGTTCTTTAGCGATAAAGTCAAGCTGAATATCGGAGATAAACCTCCAAAAGCAATCATTTCTGTTTGATTATCTCAAGCTCTTCTGCGTTTTTTGAGAACTATCACTCACCTGAGGTGGACGCGAATGGGCTTTAGTCGCATCGACAATAATTCCATAGCCATTACAATATTCACAGGGCCCGCCTTCACCACTGCACACAGGGCATAGACCCTCGTGAGCAAGGGATTCATTAGATAAACGAATGCTCACGAACATGACGAAACCTAACGCTGCTAAGATCGCTAAAAAAATCCATACGGGAAACATCACCTAACCTCTGCATCAGCATTAATTATAGCGAATGTCTATTCACAAGGACGACTCTGATGGAGGCCTGGCATATCTATAGTCGTATTTATTTCTCCTGTAATTGCCAGGAACCATTCCAACTCTTTTTAGGCGGATGTTTCTGAAACTGCTGACAACGTTCTAAATAAATACGTGTCGCTTGATCCTCAGGTGTTTTACGGAGCAACGTCATAAAGGTTTCAATGGCAAGATCAAACTCACGCTGCTCGTAAAGCATTCGGCCTTCTTCGTAGAGAGCAATGTGTTCTTGTTGAGTAGAGTTTAGGGGTTGCGATCGCAATCCCAACACTTCATACAAGTGCACCGGCTGCCGTTTACCACGTACGCACACATAATCCAACTTTCTCACCCAGACTGTCTCCTTGCATAGCTCATAGGTATTTTCGCTAATGATAATGGGGCAACCATAAAACTTGGTAGCACTCTCAATGCGAGAGGTGAGATTCACACCATCACCAATGGCCGTAAACTCCATACGTTTACTGGAACCGATATTGCCCGTAATGACATCATCGGAATTAATGCCAATGCCAATTTGCAAAGTGGGTAAGCCCTGTAGCTGTTGTTGTTGATTAAAAACCGTCAGTTGTTGTTGCATACCTAAGGCGGTGGCAACTGCCCGCTGGGCGTGATCTTCTTGGGGAAGTGGTGAGCCAAATACCGCCATAATGGCATCACCAATAAATTTGTCTAGGGTACCTCGGTGGGCAAAGATTACATCCACCATGGTCTCAAAGTAACGATTAAGGAGAACAACAATCTCTTCAGGGGCAAGCCGCTCAGTCAGTGCAGTATAGCTGCGAATATCAGCAAATAAAATCGATACAAACTGGCGCGCGCCGCCTAAGGTGGTGTTATTGTTATCTAGCAGTTGTTCAGCCAGATCCTGACTCAAATAACGATACATAGTAGCCCGCACCGTCTCTGTTTCTCGTAGTGCGGCCTCTGCCCGCTTACGCTCAGTGATGTCCTGTACTGTCCCCGTAATCCGATCGGTTTCGATATGAACATGCTCATTCACCGTACGCTCTGTACCATCGGGTAAAATCAGCCGATAGTCTAAACGGTAGGGTTTTTGATGGGTCCGTGCTACATTCCAAGCTAACCCCACCCGCCGCTGGTCCTCTGGGTGTACCCGTTCTAGAAATAACGATTGACTGGGTGGGACCGAACCAATAGGGTAACCCAAAAGGTTATATAGCTCATTGGACCAAATGAGAGAATTATTTTGAGGCGACAGCGTATTTTCTCCCGTTTTTGTCACCACAGCATTGATAGTTTTATCAAGCGCTTTTTCATTCAGACTGATGCTCCAATCCCAGTTACCTAGCTGAGCAATGCGCTGGGCGTTAGCCAAGCTTGCTTCACTCCGGGCTAACTTTGCTCGACTTTGCTGACGTTCTGTCACAACCACCGACAACACCAACGCCGTCAGGGTAATCACAGCCGCATAGGTCTGGAGTAGCAATATTGCTTCCTCCAGGTTGCCGTCCGCTTTCGTAATAAACGGCCCACCACGGTGCACGGCCCCTGTCACGGCAATGACTGACACCAGGAAGCTGGCCAGGGTAGTTCCGCGCAACCCCAATCGCAGGGCAGACCAAACTACAAAGGGGAAGGGGAGGTATTCTAAGGGGTATTTTGCGATCGCACTATCCGTATGTGCCCCAAACACCATGGCACTGACGGCCACTAGCAATCCTAAACAAAGGCCTAACTCCCAACGGGAGCCAATGCGGAGGGTCATCTGCCGTTGTCGACCCGCTGCGATCGCTAACAATAGTGGTGTCAGCACCAAAATACCCATGCCATCTCCGAGCCAGATGACGATAGCATTTTGGACCAGCTCTTGCCCTGTTACTGCGCCAAACCCATAGCCCACAATAGTGCTATATACCGCATTAATAATAGGGGTGAGCAATACCCCAAAGCCGATAAAGGTTAGTAGATCATCCAGCTGCCAGTCGTATAGCTGCAAACTTTTCTCCCATCGACGGCGTAAGCAATAACTACCCACCACCGCCTGCAGAGCACTGCCAAAGCAGAGTATCAGGGACATGCCCCAGGGTGCTTGATCAGCGAGCGAGGCCCAAAATGCACCTAAGGCAACGCCAACCCAGAGGCTTTGGCCATTTATTAACAGAGCAGCGAGGGCAATGCCAGCCGGTGGCCACAGGGGCGAAGCCGTCGCTTCTATATTCAGCGCTTTGGTGGATAGCTGGGCGGCGAGAAAGAAACAGACGGCCAGACAGCCGATACGCACCCAATAACTGGTGTGCCATTGATGCTCATTTGCCATTGCTCAGTAGATGTCATAATTTCACGCTATACTGGGGCAAACTAATGGCTCCAGTGGTCCCCTGAAAAATTGTAGGTGGGTAAGGTCAGAGTACCCAAAAGTGTACATGAGTTGGCTAATGGCAGCTATTTAGACGCTGGGGCAGTGAATAGGTAATTAATTGGCAGCAACGGTACTATTTATCCGGCATTGCTGCTCCTCGGGATGATTTTAGTTATGAGATACCGTTAAGTAGCAATGACTCTAGACCGGTTCATCCCCTAAATCAGCAATCGCATTTATCCCAACAAATTCATTCTTTGACCCAGAAGTGACAGTTCAGGCTGCAAGAAAGTGGCATCGACCACAATCCCATCTGCACCTGACAACTAATAACCTGACAACTAATAGTCTGTGACATCAGGACGAAAATCACCTTTAGACCACCAGGCAAGCTTGCAAAAGAGAGACAAACTTAATCGAAAAGAGTTTTGTTAGATACAATACATTCAGAAACATGCAGAAGCGTCAGTAATCCCTTAGAGGCTTGAATAATAACAGACACAAAGACCTCAGGCACATCACTAAAATATTACAACACAATGGGTTAGACCCCTTACCGTCTCCCATACTACCGCACCACCTACACTTAAGAACTACAAGGAGACTTTGATTAACAATGTAGACTAGAATCTAAAATCTTTATTAAAATCTTTTTGAGAGCCAGATAGCATTGATGTCAGGCAAAATGGCCCAGTTATCAAAGTTATCGTTGGACTTATAACGTAGCTGATCCTCATAACATCCTCAAGGTCATCCTTTATGCTATGTACATCGAGTATTGAGTGAGGCCACTATGAAGAAAGTTGACAGTAAGGCAACTGGATGCTCCAATCAGCCTGGTCCAATTTCCTGGCAAAGCGTTCCCGAATTTATTCAAAAAGCCTTGACTGCGCAGGGTTGCGTTCTACTTAGGCATCGTCAACAACGCCCATTATTAGCGCATATTCGCTTTCAATACACCCCTTTTTCCTATGAGGGCGCACTTTATTACCTACAGTGCTGGTCTCATGATGAATGGGGAGTTTCTCCTAGTCCAATAATCTTTCCCTCTGAAGGCTCTTGTTCTTTTGATGAACTCAACAATGGCAGCCTGCTTTCACTAACTGTCAAAAAAGCTGTTGCTAAGTTTTATGGCATTTTCCCGGACAACTCTCCCTCTACTCCCCCGTCATCTACCAGACAGTATAGAGACGATAGATTACTACCGTTAGCTGGTTAAACCCATACTTGACGAATGCTGTCCCACGCTGAGTCAGCAGACAGCATTCTCTATTACTCGATCATTTGTTCTAGCTCAATCAGTGGAATTAGCCAGGCTACATCATAGGCGGCCAAGGTAACACTGAGGGTATCATCAACAATTCGCCAACCGCGACGCCCCATCAGGTCATACCAGTAATTATCCTGGGGAATTGCACAGAAAGGTTTGTTAGATCCATTATGAGACGTGTCTAAGCTTTCTGATGACTGGGTATAGACGCCAGCCACCCCTAACCGCTCCAGTGGAATCGTAATCTGACAGCGCTGAGGTGTCACATTAGTTAGCGTTAAAATATGTTGCTCACAGTCAGGCGAAATCCGTAGCAAAGCAAAAACCGCCGGATCCACTTGAATTATTTTTTGGTCGCCATTGGGATGAAAAGCCTTATTGCTGACCCGCACATCCAATAGTCGACTGAGTTGTGTAATCATCTGAGCAGGTCTAGAGTCAAGGTTTTTTAGTTCTTGCTTCAGGTCTGCGTAGTGAATTACGGCACGATTAATATCGCGTTTCACTTTTGTTTTTAGGACCGTCTCAATATTGTTACGGGTACCAACGAGACCATGCAAGTAAATTCCTGGAATGCCTCTAAGGACTAAAGCAATACTGCGAGACGCGACCATACGTTTAATTTGTAGCTCTAGATCCTCATATTCACTATCCAAATTCAATGCGCTAAACCAGGTGGAATTAATCTCATAGGGTTCTTCCACACCTCCTTCAGCCGTTCGATAGGAAATTAAGGCCCCGTGTTCTCTGGCACATCGAATGATAAAGCTAATCTGTTGCTCTGACAAAATATTTTTGACACCCAATAAACCAATCCCATCATGGGTATCAAGAATATTAAAAAATGTCATCGCATCCGACGGGTACTCTAGAGTCTGCACCCATTTAGATAATTCTGTTGCGTCTTCTCGGTAAAAGGTGTATAACACCAGCGGTGGCAAAGCGAAGTTATACACCATCTGGGCTTCATCATACCCATTACCAAAATAGGTAATATTCTCTTCATGGGGAATGTTAGTTTCAGTCGTCAAGGCAACTTGTGGTGCTGCAATGTCCAAGACATCCCTAAATAACCGAATCACCTCATGGGTTTGGGCCAGGTTAGCGCAGGGCGTTCCCGGTTCTTCCCATAAATAGGTCACTGCATCCAAACGAATAATATCGGCCCCCCGCCGAACATAGAGCAGTAACGTATCAATTACCTCCAGCAGCACTTTGGGATTCGTAAAGTTCAGATCAATTTGATCTGGTGAAAATGTTGTCCAGACCCAGATGGGACCCTCAATGGACTGATATTGGGTCAAAATATCCGATGTGCGCGGTCGCACAATCATCTCTCGCTGTTCAGGCGTCAGCTCATTGGGTGAACGGTAAGCGGTGGCAAAGTTGTGATAATCTGGATTGCCATTCAGCATTTCCTGAAAAGCCTTACTTTGAGAAGATGCATGGTTAAAAACACCATCAAACATCAACCGATAACGTTCTCCTAGGGATTCGATATCCTTCCAGGAGCCAAGGTTTGGGTCTACCTCTCTAAAATTAGTAATAGAAAAGCCACGGTCAGAACTATAGGGAAAGAATGGCAAAATATGCACAGTATTGAATACCCCTCGCAGACCAGGCGTGCATTCTAAAAAGTCAGCTAGTGTTACCAGGGGAGAGACTGATTCACTGATCAAGATATCGCCATAGGTAATCAGGGCAATATCTTGTTGTGTAAATCTATCGACAGGATTAAAGTGACCATTCTCTGTCTTCTTCCCAGGTGTTTTGTGGGCATCGTGCACCTTGATCAGTCGCTCTAACTCAGGGAGAGCTTGAGTAGCAGCTGTTTCACCATAGAGAAAGGTCAGTCGTCCTAATAATCGCTGTCGTTGCTCTGAAGAAATCTGTAACAGTGGGCATGTATAGTCTGGGGTAGCACTATAGGCTTTTCTCTTGAGAAAATCAGAGCTTGACATAAAATACAGACCTTAGAGGACGACTAGCCCAGATTCTCCAGTTATCAATAGGCTCATTTTCAGGTGTATCGAACTCTCACCAACAATTGCAAGCATTCCCAAAAATTAGCGCTAGATTCTTGATAAAAATTGAAATTTTGTATCAAACTACACCTTACAAAATTGAGCGCAGGAGACAGGCCTATGCTGCCTTTTTGTGGAAACGCTTAAAATCTCCTAGGCCATTTATGGGCATTGCAGAGGCATAAACTCTGTATCTTCTTTGAGAAGGGGGGTATGGGCCATCAAGGAGTGCGGCAGCAAATCTGGTAAAACAACAAGTGCTCCACTTCCTATAAAGAAATGGAGCACCTGTGAAGGAAACGCTTGTACTTTCTAGAATATGAGACTAAATATTGGAGCAGGTAATCACCTGACCAACGGCTGCTGAAATAGCTTCAATAAGACGTAAGTATCTAGACTGTGATTTTAGATACCCACTCCTGAACGAATGCGATCGCACTCTCCAACCAGCTGCAACCCATAAAGTTGCAAATTTCAATTGTCGCAAGCAGCATAAGGGTGTTCATAATTATTTCTCCAAAACCTTAGCTACCCATACGCCAGCGGTTAGCTCCTCCCAGGGACACCCTCGTAAAGATCATATGAAGTTCTTAAAAGGCTTACGGTATTCAACTTTTGAACGGCCTAGGGCATTGCTGATGGCCTCCGGTTAGGCAATAAACTGGGTAGGCCCCACTGGGTTCTTTGTGAGCCAGGTCAATGAACGCATCCATGTGATTGCCAATGAAAGTTAGACGCAGTTAGGCATATGCATACAAACAACATTCAACTCGGCAACTAATAGGACCACCATTGTGGCACTACTTGATTCACCATTTGTCGCACCGTCTTATTAATCGCCCGTGCTGCTTGAATGTGGGGTTCATCTGGCACGATAGGGGTAATTTCTGCCGCTGTTCCGGTGCCCAGCATACTGATCACCTGATTCGCTGCTTCTAAGCCAGTAACATAGGCCTTTTCCTGAGACCAGGAGCCGTGGCGCGTCACAATCCAATCACCACTTATAAACACATTGCTAAAGCTGGTTGTTCCTGGCAAGAGATATTGATAACTTCCCGGTGCAAAGTGGCTAACACCCTGGGAGATTCTCACAACAGCTTGGTCGACAACCTGAGCATCAGCAAACGCGGGAATACACCCTGCTAAGTCTTTTTTCGTTAAGCTAACAACCTGTTCGTCACTCAAAGGCAACAACTGATTTGCATGGTAGTAGTCCACTTCAATCACGCTACCGGGTTCATCTTTATACTCGTCATGGAGAGCATTTAAGTCAAAGAAGGTCCATCCTGTGGTCTGGTGAAAACCAAAGCAGGCATTGGATGGCAATGGCACATCAATTTTGCGATCAAACCATAGTCGTGTCGCCAACACATCCACACCACCGAGGTTTTGCAAATCCCTAAATTCAGATCGATTGCGTAGAGCGTCACTGGCGGCAACAATCTTTTTCATCCCAGTAATGCCGACTGAGAAAATTACAGCATCTGCATCAAAGGTCTCATCGCCATCCATACCTGTGCAGACTACACCTGTCACGCGGTTGTCCTTGACCTGAACATCGCTGACTCGCCTATTAGCCAATACTTTGCCACCTAAGGACTCAATCCGTTCTACCCAGGGACGAAAGATCATCTCACCGACGGTGCCCCGACACCAGCGCACATCAAAGTCAGGCTGGTGGGCCAAAATAAAGTAGTAGAGCATGCCCAATGCCGCCGCTGCCGAACATTGCTCACCCGGGGCAAACAGCCCCACCAGCAACATGGGTTCAAAGGATTCTTTATATAGACGTTCTGAAACACCATACTGCTTAAATAGCGCTCTCGCGGTCATGCCGTCGTAGCGTTTCCAGGCATTGTCAGAGTTATCAAAATCCACCACTGCGTATAGCAACGGCAGTGCCGACAGCCGATCTGCCAGGGGTAGCCGCTTAAATTTGGTATGGACAAAGGTGCCCATGGGGCTGGGCAAATAAGGCATTGCCTGGAACAGGGGCGACTCCACCTCTAGACCCGCTGGGGAATATTGAGACGAGCGAGTATAGGGAGTAAACGGTTGAATACCCAGCTCATCCACCAGACCAAAAATATTGTTGTAGGGATACCAGAAGCCATGGATACCGGCTTCTACGGAACGCCCCCCCGGCGTTTTCCAACCAGCAACTAAGCCGCCGGGCTGAGGGCCAGCCTCCAGTAGCGTAACGTCATAGCCCTGCTTGGCTAGATGATAGGTAGCTCCAAGGCCAGCCCAGCCAGCACCAACAACGATTACTTTTTTCTCAGTTGCGGTTGAATTCATAAATTGTTTACTCGCCTACCTTTGTACTGTAGACCAGAAGCTCATCCGGTGCAGCCTGTCGCGATGCTCATCCCTAGTAAAGGGATTCACCAGACATCACCAGGGGTATTAGCTAATAGCTTGATCAATCCTTTCCAGATGGTTAGATATTATCCATTTCCATGGGATTGCCAGCGCTGACTAGGCTGAGAAGTGGCCCCATCTGTTCCTGCCCGTTGAGGGCTAGTTCACTGTGGCACAAATAAAGTCTCTCTGTTGTTCGTCCTAATAAATCTCTCAAAATCCTCTCTAACCTGGCCTCGTGCATGGTCTCAGTATCCGCAGCTGTTACCGGTCGCTCTGGCCAACTGCTCAAGAAAATCTCAGCCCCAAACAGTTCATCACGACCCGTCAGCCAGCGGGGAGAACCGGCATCTAGCCAAAACTGCCAACGGTGGGTAAGTCGCTGGGCTCGATACTGAAATACAGTGGCTAACGTTACCCCTTGCCGCTCTCCATCTAACGATCTGGCCGGATAGGGATTGGCTGATACTGTGCCTTGTTGCAGTAAACGGATAAAACGCCCCACATCACTGAGAGAATCGTCTCCTGGCATACCGCCATAGAGAGCCAACCGCTGCTCCACATCCCAAAAGTATTGAGCCGTTTCCATCAGTTCTCGCAGAGCTGAAAGCTGATCGATGGGTAGATAGTTACCACGCCATAAAAAGTCTTGCACTGCCCGGTCCAGCATGATCACTGGACTGGTGGGATACCGCTGCTGCTGTTGTTTCTTTTGTTCGCTGAGCCAGTCCAAAATACGATTGTAGGACTCTGTAGCCTGGTGGCCCAGACGATCCCACCGGGGAAAAATCTCCACCGGCAGCAGGCGAGGATGCTCAATATCGGGTACAAAACAATGGTCGGCAATTAACTCCGACCGCACTGGATCAATGCGGGTCAGGTCGAACCAGGGCAAACTGGCCTCAGTTTCTGGGGTTTGGCTGAGCACCACTAGCATTTCAGCGACAGCATCACGATTAACCAGGCGTCCTAACCCCGGATAAACCAGAGATAGTAAGGCAAGCAAAGCCCGCACAAATGGAGAACTAATTAAAGGTCGCTGATCTTTAAGGGAGGCAACAACAATGCCTCGATCACTCAAAATCTCGATTAGACTGTAGCGAGCAATGGCGTCTAAACCAGGGCCAATCACCGCAATTTCTGCCGGAGTCACTACTTCACGGTGAATGGCATCGGCAATAAAATCCGCAGTCTGCCGCAGCAGTTTGCCTCGGGTGGTGGCTGTGATTAATTGCACCTGCTCGGGCAATTCGGGGATGGCCAACGGGTCTTGCACCCACTGCACCACATCATCGGCCATGGTATAGCCGAGGCTATCAGTATCGGGGTGGGGCAGCTGTATCTGCTCACAGTCTGTTGCCAAGGTCAGAGTGGCCGCAGGGTCAGCTCCTACGCCTAACCGCACTTGACCGCTGGGGTTATAGGTAAATGCCTGGGAGCGACCGGCAGTTTTAAAGATTTGGAAGAGGGGAATTGCGATCGCACTATACTCATCGACATCATCGGCAGCTGTCCCAGCAAATCTCTCTAGCAGCTGCGCCTGATACTGAGATAATGGCAGTAAGTATCGCCAATAAAGCTCCGTCATCAGTCCATAGGTAAGCAACCCTCGTTCCAAACACCAAATGCGCCACTGCAACAGCGCAGCCCCAATCGCTTCCCAGGTATTGGCTGGTACCAGATTCGGCATCATTCCCTGTTGCAGTCGCAGGGTAATTTCTTCAGTTGGAATACCTGCCGAAGCTGCCAACTGCAATAAATCTAGAGCCCGTCGCACCGTTTGGGATTCTGGCCAGCCTTCCACTTGCAACTCTTCTGCCAAACGTGGCTCCCATAGCTGCAACGCCAACAGCTGTTCATTCTCAGGACGTAGCTTGAGGGGAAACTGAGCTTTAAGAGCCAGAGACTCTACTAATAAAGGCCAGAAAAGAATGACTTCATTCTGAATAAAACCAGCGGGCGTAGTTGTGGTGTAAGGTACCTGATCTTGCACAGCAGATGCCAGCCGCTGAGCTAAAGCCATGCGGTTATCACCGTTGGCAGCAAACACTAACCAAGGACGTTCAGCCGTAGCCGTCTGCTGCAACAGCCAATCTATCAAATGCTGGGTTTTACCACTGCGCGTAGGTCCCGTAATCCACATCGATACCATAGCCGCCTCGTCATCCTGGACCATGACATCTGATAGTAGCTCTAATATTCGTTCTTAGTTGTGAGTGATTAATTGTGAGCAATAAAACCCTTATACAGCAAAGAAAAGCAGTTCTTAAATTTTAGGCCTTCAGGCAGTTGTCCCCATCCTTAAAGCGTCTCAATAATAGAAAAGGCTCGCATTATGCGAGCCTTTTCTAAAGGCAATAAGCAGTTAGCCGCTACTCAGGCAAACCAGTCAAAAATTCAAAGCTGTCTTAGGAAATTACGGTTGTCAAAGCAATCAAGCCAACCACCAGGGCAGCACCAGCAAGACCCAAAATAACGTAGTTACGCTTTTCACTGGCTGTCGGAGGCTCAGCCTCATACATTTTGGGCTCAGAAGCAAAATTGTTAAGGCGTCCACCTTCTTCAGTGGTGTATGGCATAGGTATAAACTCTTACGGCACCATCACATGTTAGCTTAGCAAAAGTTAGTGTAGTTATTTATCAAATTCGACATATTACACAATAAATCGCAATAATTGCTTCCGCAGGCACTGTCATATCGAGTAGTGAAATCAGCACCTAATCGGGGTGAGGTTCCCTCCTAGAGAGCGTTGAACTGATCGATACAATACTATTGAAGGCTCCATGAGGAGATGCGATGGCAGCATCCGCCCAAAATCCCCAGCCCAAAATCCCGTCATCACAAACGCAGCGCTGGCTGCCGACTTGGCATGCAATCAAGTCCGGTATATCTCTAGATCAGGTCACCCAACGAGTGCTGAAATGGTTCGCAGTCGATGATGATCAGGTTGCCAATATCCTGGAAAAGATCAGAGCAGAACTGCCTACCACTGAAGCTTGGCTGATCGGCAAACCCCAATCGGGCAAAAGTTCAATCGTGCGTGGGTTAACCGGAGTCTCCGTAGATATTATTGGCCAGGGATTTCGGCCCCATACCCAACACACCCAGCGTTACGCTTATCCATCAGCAGATCTGCCACTGCTGTTATTTACAGATACGGTTGGGCTGGGAGATGTGGACCGCGATGTAGACAGCATCCTACAAGAACTCCAAAATGACCTTGCTCAGCAGGCGCGCGGGGCGAGGATATTGCTGGTGACAGTTAAGGTAAATGACTTTGCAGTGGATAGTCTGCACCAGATTTTGCGTGGTGTTAGAGCCCAGCATCCAACAATTCCAGTGGTCTTAGTTGTTACCTGTCTGCACGAGCTTTATCCTACCGGGGCTGAGCATTCGCCCTACCCACCTACACAAACATCAGTTCAACGGGCCTTCGGTGAACTCAAACGTAGTTTTGACGGTCTCTTTGACAGTGCCGTTATGGTTGACTTCACCCTTGAAGAAGACGGCTACACTCCTGTTTTCTATGGGCTGGATGCCCTACTCAATGTCCTATCTGACCAGCTGCCCGACGCAGAGTCCAATGCTATTCATCAACTGCTAGATCAGGCTGATGACGCCACCACCCAACTAGGATCGATCTATCGAGATGTGGCTCGACGTTACATTTCAGCTTTTTCCGTGATTGCGGCCACATTAGCTGCGGTGCCGCTACCCTTCGCCACGATGCCAGCGATTACGGCGCTGCAAGTTTCCATGATTGTTGCCCTGGGGCAACTTTATGGCCAACGCCTCAGCTTTTCCCAGGCAGGCGGTGTTGCTAGTACCATCGCTGGAGGTTTCTTGGCCCAAGCCATCGGGCGAGAATTGATTAAATTGATCCCCGGTCTCGGCAGCGTTGTTGCGGCTTCATGGGCAGCAGCTTATACCTGGGCGTTGGGTGAAGGTGCATGCATCTACTTTGGCGATCTGATGGGTGGGAAAAAGCCTGACCCTGAACGCATTCAAGCCGCCATGAAAGATGCCTTTAAATCGGCAAAGGAGAGATTTCGTAAAAAAACCGTGTAGAACGAACCGTGTAGAGGCGTTCCATGGAGCGCCTCTACACGGTTCGTTTATTATCCAAAATAGGGTGGTTGTGTATTTTTATGGGGCCAACTATTAGAAATAAAGTGCCATAACGTAGGCGCAGCCAAACACAGGCCGATAATGCCCACCCACCAAGTCTGTTGAAAATCACCAATATCAAATGTTTGGGGACCAGGTGATAACAATTCTGGTGCCACAGAGACAACATTGTTGAGCGCATGGGCAATAATTGGCACCCACAAACTGCGGGTGCGAATATACAACAGCGCCATAATCACACCAAACATGGTGAGCCCCAGGGGGTTGTTGATGTGTAACATGCCAAACAGTAAAGATGACATGATAATCCCCACAGGCAAATTCCATCGCACAGCCCAGCGTTGTAATAACACACCCCGAAATACAAATTCTTCAGCGATGGGGGCAAAAACCAGAACAACAAACAGCATCAAGTAGCGATATAGACCAGGAGCCACTGTTTCAACACTTAGCAGCTGTTCCGTCAGCCGTTCTTCCACAAACCCAGGAGCAAATAGTGAGATGGGGTAAAACAGCAATAAAAAGCTACTGAACGAGAAAATCAGCATACTGGAAATTAACAATATGCCATAGGCCCACGGGAAACGCGGCGGCGGCCCAAACAAACGAGTTAGCTGCAAACCAGCACGCTGGCCGGTGGTGAGAAGAACAGCACACACCAACCCAAAAATAATTATGAACTGGACGGGGATCCACAGTTTGTCATTTAGGGGCCAGGGTAGCAGCCGTTGATAATCAAGGATGCCATAGATAATTCCTACCAGCAGGTTGCTAATAATAAAAGCAACTAACACATGGGTACGGAATTTGAGTACTTCGAAGGGGTTCCTACCCATGCGAACATCTTAATAATTAGAATGCATTTAATTGTAAAACAGATAACCAACTCGGGCATTACGGATCTATGCCGTGCATCAGAAACGATATGACTCGTCGGGATGTCACAGCATATTTGTCCCAGAGCTATGCTAAAACTGCATAGCAGTAGCGGTTTATCAGGATAGATATATGTGCGATCGCACAGACTCACACCCTCGCAAACCCTGGCAGTCCCATACCCTATGGTCTAAACTCCAAGCCCAAACCGAGCACGGCTTAACTACTGAAGCCCTAAAACCCATCGACACCGAGTATGAAATTGTTACCGATGGGTGTGTGGAGTTTATTGTACGAATTTTAACCAACCTAAACCGCAAAGCTCAGGCCCGTAAGGTTCAGGCCAAGAAAAAGACCAATCCTTTTTTACCCTACGACCCCAACCTTTATGTCACAGACATCTCCGACACCCATGTCTGTCTGCTAAACAAGTTTAATGTCGTTGACCATCATTTTCTGATCGTCACCCGTAGCTTTGAGCCTCAGCTCGACTGGCTGAACCTGGCTGATTTTGAAGCCCTTTGCCGCTGTATAGAAGAAGTCGCTGGCTTATTTTTCTACAATGGTGGATCTGCTGCTGGAGCCAGTCAACCCCATAAACACCTGCAGCTTGTCCCCCAGCAGTCCATGGATTTGCCCATTGAAGCAGCCATCCGCGTCACCAATTTTATCGATGGCATCGGTCAGTCGCCTCAGCTTCCCTATGCCCATCGTATCGCCCAACTCAGGGCAGGTGATGGGCCGCAGCAATGGCTTCAGCATTATCGACGACTATTAAGTAGCCTGAAACTAGAGGATCCCACCGGGCAATGGCAAGGGACCCAGCGAGATGCCTATAACCTATTGGGCACACGTAACTGGTTAATGGCCGTACCACGACGCCAGGATGACTATCTCGGCATCTCGGTAAATTCCCTCGGTTTTGCCGGTTCGTTATTGGTCAAAAACCAGGAGCAAATGGACCAACTCAAACACATCGGACCCATGACCTTATTAAAGGAAGTCGTTAAGGCAATTTAATTATGTAGGGGCGTTCCATGGAACGCCCCTACATAATTGGAACGCCCCTACACAAATACAACCCACATCTAAATTAAATTAGAGCGGAAATATCTTCGCCGCATTCATCGGCCAAGAAACATAGAGCCCGGAAGCGTAAACCCACTACCTCGTCATATAAAGGGTTAAGCTTACACATCGGAGGAATGTGAGCGATCGTGCAGCCAAACAGGACAATATCGCGCTCAAATGGACATTGAGCAGGAACGAAGCGAGCAATCCAACGTGCTTGCTCAGGGTCTTTAACATTTAAAGAATCGATCCAGAATCGAAGAGGCTGCAGCGGCTTGAACTGGAACTTGATGCCATGGAGAACGTGGTTCTTCAGAAATGCAGTGGCAGAAGACATGAGTTAGAAAGAAAGACTTAATTTTTCAGGAAAACAGATTGTTAGAAGCGCTGACTGTTTAGATAGAAGATTTATAAGGAGTTTAGTTATTAGAAACGCTAACTGTTCAGACAATGGAGTTATAAGGACTTGAGGAGTTGTGTGTTAATTCCCTCTAAGGTAAGCAATTAACATTGTGCCTAGGTAAAGCGAATAATAACCCTGACGAAAGTTTTCTAAAGGTCTAATAAAGAAAGGAAACTATAAAAACAATGTAATTTGAACTGGATTTCAGCCCAAAATAAATGCTAGAAGATGGATCTCAATTTGTGTGTTACGAACGAGACATTTTCTAGAATCTGATGCAAGATACGCATCTGACCTTTACCTTTCCGGATGCTCGTAGCCCCTCAGAAAAAATTTGCACATTTAGTCAAGGCCGTTGGTAGAAAACTAGGGAACGGAATAACACTAAAGTCATATTTCCCAGATTCCCAAAGTTATTACCTACAAGATTGACGTAACAATAATTACCTCTCTCGGTAAATATATTAGTCAGTATTAAGCGGTATTAGGTAGTTCCCATCAGGTTACCGTTGAGTAAAACACTTAAGACATTGGGCAAGAAATTTGTCAAACCTGATACTCTACGCTGACCATCTTCTAGAGAATTGAATAAACTCAACAAAAGTTGATACCCCAGGTATAGCCACACGGCACAGCTACAGGGAGCATCACTATTGCGGCATCTGATGGATACTGCGCAGGCAGACCAAGTATGGGACGGTTCTAAGGATCGGTTATCGCGAATTAAGTAACACCATGTCGTGATATACGCTTAATTAGCACTCTGACTCAGAGAGTGCTAAGGTCTTTCATTGCAGAGCTAAACGAGCTGACTATGGCGAAACTGGTAGTATTTGATGAAAAGTCCCGCCAGGCTTTAGAACAAGGCGTTAACGCCCTGGCCGATGCGGTCAAAATCACCCTTGGTCCTAAGGGTCGTAACGTTGTTCTTGAAAAGAAATTCGGCGCACCTCAGATTGTCAATGACGGCATCACCATTGCTAAGGAAATTGAACTGTCTGATCCCTATGAAAACACCGGGGCACGGTTAATCCAAGAGGTAGCTTCTAAAACTAAGGATTTAGCCGGTGACGGTACCACCACAGCCACTGTGTTGGCTCAGGCAATTATCCGTGAAGGTCTCAAGAACGTAGCGGCTGGTGCTAATCCTGTGAGCCTACGTCGCGGTATTGAAAAAGCCGTTGCCAAACTGGTTGATGAGATTGCAGCGGCCGCTAAGCCTGTGGAAGGTAAAGAGATCGCCCAGGTAGCTACGGTATCCGCTGGTAGTGATGAAGCCATTGGCAGCATGATTGCCGAGGCTATGAATAAAGTTACTAAGGACGGTGTCATTACCGTTGAAGAATCTAAGTCCCTCAATACCGAACTCGATGTGGTTGAAGGGATGCAGATTGACCGGGGTTATATCTCCCCTTACTTCGTCACCGATCAAGAGCGCATGATCGCTGAGCTTGAAGGTGCACTAGTTCTGATCACCGATAAGAAGATCAGTTCTATGCAGGACCTGGTAGGCGTCCTAGAAAACATCGCCCGTGCTGGCAAGCCCCTTGTCATCATTGCTGAAGATGTAGACGGTGAAGCGCTGGCAACATTGGTTGTCAACAAGGCTCGTGGCGTCTTGAATGTGGCTGCTGTTAAGGCTCCTGGTTTTGGCGATCGCCGTAAGGCTATGCTTCAGGATATTGCTGTACTGACAGGTGGTCAGGTCATTTCTGAAGACATTGGTCTCAGCCTGGAAATGGCAACGGTCGAAATGCTAGGTACTGCCGATAAGATCACCATTACCAAGGACACCACTACTATTGTGTCTGAGAGTGGCAATAAGACAGATATCGACGAGCGTATCGGTCAGATTCGTAGAGAGTTGAACGAAACTGACTCTGATTATGACAAGGAAAAGCTATCTGAGCGTTTGGCTAAGCTAGCGGGTGGTGTGGCCGTAATTAAGGTTGGTGCTGCCACTGAAACTGAACTGAAAGACCGCAAGCTACGCATTGAAGATGCCCTAAGCGCAACTAAAGCAGCTGTGGACGAGGGTATCGTTCCTGGTGGTGGCATTACGCTATTGCACCTGGCGCAAAAGCTTAATGACGTTAAAGCCAGCCTCAGCCCTGAGGAGCAGACTGGTGTCGACATCGTTATGCGGGCTGTAGAAGCTCCTCTGCGTCAGATTGCTGACAATGCTGGTGATGAAGGTACTGTAGTTGTCGAGAAGGCACGTTCACTTCCTTTTAATGAAGGTTACAACGCCCTAACCGGTGCCTACGAAGACCTGATGGCTAGCGGTATTGTTGATCCCGCTAAGGTTGTACGTTCTGCATTGCAGGATGCTGCGTCTATCGCTGGCATGGTCTTAACTACCGAAGCACTTGTGGTTGAGAAGCCTGAACCTGAAGCTGCTGCACCTGGTGGTGACATGGGCGGCATGGGCGGCATGGGTGGCATGGGCGGCATGGGCGGCATGGGCGGCATGGGCATGCCCGGCATGATGTAACATCCATCCTGTCTTTTTAAGGCCATATTTTGTAGGGGCGTTCCATGGAACGCCCCTACGTTTTTTAGTATTGATTGGCGCAGGGATATGAATCGGCTATATTCTAAATAGTACATATTTACTTAGCGATTGGAAAAAGCCAGTGACTCAAGTGTCTGATCTAGCCAAACTCCATGAGGTGGAACTCAGCCAGCGGATTTTAGAGATGGCAAAGGCAGGTGTGTATCGCGAGTCGCTGTTTGATACGTTTAGTGGGGTGGCGAGCAAGCGTCAGGTGCGGGCTGCGATCGCAACCGCCAAACAGTTTGGCCTCCGTTCTAATCCAGCGCTCCGGGATACTGACCTGGGCACGTATTACCACATTGATCCCAAGCAATACGATAGCTTTCAAACACTACTAGAATCGGCAATTTCGCCTGTATCCACCGATGATGTGGCCACCCGTCTGCGCAAACTAACGGAAGCTGTGCAGATTTTGGTACGGGTATCGGGTGGCGTTGCGATCGCTCTTCTAGTTAGCGGTAGTCTCTGTGTGCTGAATGGCAAGCTGACGCTAGCTGCAACTATCTGGAGCGCATCTCTGGCCGTAAGCCTGGTTTGGATGCTGCAAAAATTATTGGTTGGGTCATTGTTGGAATGGTAATTCGTTTTTTATTCTCGGCATATAAATTTCAAGGAATATCCCGTAGGGGCAATCCCTTGTGGTTGTCCCAATTCCTACGGACAAAATATTTCTTTCGGGTGGTACAAAATTCTGACAAATGGCAAACCGTATCGCGGGGTAAGCACGAGGCATTACCCCTACGGTGTTTCCATATATTGGAGATGTAAGGTGACCAACAAAGGGGGTTAGGGTTCACCACCTTTTACATGTTCGTCTAACCAAGACACCATTTCCCACAACACGTGGCCAACGGCTTCGCGCGAGCGATATACATGGCCCTCTACCGGTAATGACACATAGCGCACCGTACCGCCGAGGCCTTTCATCGCCTCGTAGAGACGCTCAGACTGAATCGGATAGGTACCTGGGTTGTTATCCTCAGCACCGTGGATCAACAACAGCGGCTCATTAATTTTTTCAGCGGCAATAAACGGAGACATGGTTAGGTAAGTCTCAGGTGTTTCCCAGAAATTACGCTGTTCTCCTTGGAAACCAAAGGGTGTGAGCGTCCGGTTATAGGCCCCACTGCGAGCAATGCCTGCCTGAAAGAGATTGCTATGGGCGAGCAAATTGGCGGCGGTAAATGCACCATAGGAGTGACCGCCGATCGCTAAGCGCTGACCATCGCTAACGCCTCGTTCTACCAGCAAGTTAACTGCGGCCTCAGCACTCGATACAAGCTGCTCAATGTAGGTATCATTCGGTTGCTCATCCCCTTCACCCACAATCGGCATGGTCGGTCCATTGAGGACAGCATAGCCCTGCGTCAACAAAAACAAAACCGAATCTCGTCCAGGGCGAGTGAACGTATACTCAGAACGAGTATTTTGGCTAGCAACTGCGCGATCTTTAAACTCTCGCGGATAGACCCAAAGTACTGTAGGTAAAGGGCCATCGGTCGCTGGATTATAGCCCGGTGGCAGGTATAGAGTAGCTGTCAGCGTGACTCCATCCGCACGGGGATAGCGCACAATTTCTTTTTGTACATCGGCATACCAAGCCAGGGGATCAACAAATTCCGTTAGAGGTTTCTCTTCTCCACTGGACAGAATCAACTGATGATAGTTGCCTGGGCTAGTCTGAGATTCTCTTCGAACAATAATATTTTCAGCATTAGCATCTAGTAAACGAGTTATCCGACTAAAAACTTTTCCTTCAGCCTGCCAAAGACGCTCTGTTTCTAAGCTAGTCAGATCCAGACGATCTAAAAAGGGAAACACTCCATCGGGTGAAGCACCACCGCCGTTAAGGTACATACTCTTGCCATCCTCACTGAGCATCAACACCGAACGGCCATAGGGACCCGGCATTAAGACCGGACTACCTGGATTGGCATAGGCATTCTGAAAGTCTCTTTCATCTAGCAAGATTGGTTCCGAGTCAGTTTGCCCAAGATTAATGGACCAGGCTTTTAATTGACGGCTGTCGTACCAGGCTTCTGTCACAACAGCAAAATCTTCTGTGCTCCAGGTAACCCCACGAAATCGCAGGGTGGACCGCCATAGTTCTGTTGGCTCCCCGTCAAAAGGTGCAGCCAGAGTATACAGCCCATCCCGATGCTCCGCCTCAGTACTGGCATCACCACCGTCTAGGGCCTCTGTCCAGTAGAGGGTGGCAGGCTGATCGGTCCGCCAGCCGATGCCCCGTTTACCCTGCCGCACTGAGTCAAAGGCAATGGGAATATCGTCGGCCAGGGGTAAATCTGCTAACTCATGCACCACCTCCCCCTGGCGGTTAAGGACTTCGTAGCGCACCGGAAAGCGAGATAGGGGAACCTGATAGGAAAAGGGACGATGTACGGTGGAACGCAGCAGCCACTGGCCATCGGGAGAAACAGTCACATTGCGCAGCAGGCTGGGTTCATCCAGCAGGGTAATCGCTCCATCCAGGCTAATGTGGGCGATCTGAGCTGAGAAATAGTACTCAAGTAAAGCTTCATCGTGGGGGCTCTGCAACAAATTAGTATAGGTACGAGTCGCTGCCACCCGTCCCTGGCTACTCTCAATCACAGGCCCAGCAGGCACCTTAGGCTCAGTAGGGGGGGTACCTAGTCCCTGGGGACGAACTTTACAAATCAGCCCCTCATCCCCCGGCAGCCAACGACAAGGGCTGTTATACACACCATTGAGAAGCGGACTGCTCAGGGGTCTTGCCTTAGCTTCCGCCACATCTAAGACCCACAACTCAATGCCATCAGCCTGGGTCAGTGTAAATGCCAAATAGCGATTATCGTAGGACCAGCGCAGGTTACGGATCCGTGCATCCGGTGGTAAGTGGATGGGTGTACTCTCTAAGGCCCCTAGACGACGAACCGTCAGCCCTTTGTAGGAACCTTCTTGGGCAGGTCCCCAGGTGTTGGGGTTGATTTTAGTGCCTGCGATCGCAAGCCAGGGTTCTGATAATTCTGAAATTGGCAGCAGCGCCCGTCGTTCTAGTTCTACCAGCCACTGGTTATCTCGTGAAATCGACACTGCCGGTAGCGGGTCCACATCCAACATCGACGTAATCGGTTCAGGTGGATTTTGCCAGGTGGATACGGGCTGATCGGTCTGGGCTGAAACAGGCATAGCAATTAAAGGAATAACAACAAGCGGGAGCAAGTGTCGAAACATAGCGTATTTTGGGCTAGAACCTAGAGTCTAGATGCTTCCCGCAGCCTTGTGTTGTGCTGTCATGAAATCTAAAAAACTCAACATAAGGGAGTTAAAGGAAATGGGGAGTGGAGAATGGGAAGTAGGGGCAATCCCTTGTGGTTGCCCTGGAACGACAATGTATAGGAGCCATCCCTCCTGGTTACCCTCGGCAACAAAGATTTAACCCTGCTGGCCTCAAAGGAATTCCTCCACATTCAGCCTGTCAGCCTCTGGAATGTTCACAACGACAAGATATCCAGCGAAATCCTCACCATCGATATCCGTCAATTCGGCCAAAATTTTGGGCATATCAGCCCGCTGTAGCCGCCCCTGATCATCGTAGATTTCAATGGCAGACAGACAACCAATGGTAGGATTCCAGCCTTCGCTGGCAGGGTACTGACGGCTATTGGCAAAAAAAACTGGATCTTCACCGGTACCGTGGATGCGGAAATAGTTACGTCCTGCTTTGCCGGCCCAGTAGGTTTGCTGAATGGGTAAATAATTACGCCAGGTTGGGGGCAGCAATGCCTGGTAGGCAGCCAGTCCACCGCTCCAGGGTGCTTGGTCTGCCTTAGTTTGGGATGGTAAAAAGGCTTGTACACCGGGTTCGTGGGGCACAAACAGCTGCACCAGGGCAAATTGACCGTAGGGTCGGAAGTAGTCGGTATCGGGCTGGGGGATGGTGCCCTCAATGCGATAAACTCCCTGGGGTGTTTCGCCTCGGGTGAAGTTCCAGGAGAGACCGGTGTGGAGCGATCGCAACCCCAACGGCACAGACCAGAGCTGTCCGTCTGCTTCGCGTACAAATTTGCCCTGGCGATCTTTGAGTACAGCCTGGCACAGCTGGCCTCGGTCAGGAGAGCAGAGCACGTAGAGATGCAACTGCTCAGGGGCAATGGTCCAATCTAATAGCTCATCCAGGGGCGGCATGGCGATCGGGTGATCGATGGCAGCAACATCGTGCAGAGTAGTCCTGAGGTATAGATCTTGGTGCCAGTTGGGGAAGCGTTGGCGGATGCGATCGCTGAGGGCATATCGCTGTTGAGGCGTAGTTTCACCTTGAGCCAGGGCAGATAAGGCCATGGATGACCACTTGGTATTGTGCACCTGGTCAACGGCATCCGCCAAAGACTGCTGAATTTTAGGATGGGCATTTGGAGCGCTTAAATACAGCTGGGTACCAATTTGAAACGCCATTTCTATGGTTTGGCGTTGATTGGCCGATAGCTGAAATGTGTTGGCTTGCCCCATCAGGTATGCAATCGCCGCATCAATGTATGCAGCCCGTGGTTCTAAGATGCCAGTAGACCAGAGGAGGTTTTGCCAGTGGGTCTGATGTTCTTCGGTAAAGGGATAGAGGACCAGACTGTAGTTTTGGGGTTGGATGTGCGATCGCTGCTCATCAACATAGGTTTCTCGGGCTGTTGCTGTTGCCACCGGCAGTTGGGTAATGGGCTGGGTGCCATTGCGGGTTAAATCCTCAACCGCTGGGGTGTCTGCCTTGGCAGAAAGTGTGGGAAGCAAACCAATACAACAGACCTGAAGAACGACAAGACTGCTGACTCGATTGAGTTGGCTCGGCAGGTTGAACATAAGACTGTATGGCCAACGTTGATATTTGGATAATGTTTCAAAGATAAAACATATCCCATACAGGATCTGTTGGAGTTCATACATTCAACCCACCAAAATCTCTCGCCTGCACACAACAACCTGATTAACCCAACATTGCCAACATCCCAACATCCCGACCACAGATGATTCTACGTTGGGATTCATCTCGGGAAATGGAGATGATGTAGAATTAGTCTAGGTTAAATTTTCTGATTTTAACTGATGGACCCATGGGGCTAAAATCATGATTACTAAGGTCTGCATAGCCATTTAAACTCCACCATGGAGATTAGTCATGTCAATGGATGACATTTGTCATGGAAATTTATCTGGTGCAGTCTCAATATACCTATCTAAATTCTGTTCATTAGACGTTCTAAACAAAGCCGTTGTTTATCAATGGTTGTCATCTAAGAATTCCAAGAGGTATTTAGTGTGATCCAAAATTGTCAAATCGATCCAACTCGCCTTGACCCCATGATGGAATGCATGGATATCATGGATATCAGTGAGTTAGTTGATTCTGTTCCAGAAGATGAGTGGGACTGGAATATTATCTCAAAAAGAGCGGTTGTTTATTCTTGTGGGATCATTTGTCGAGATGGAGATGTTGTAGAACACAACCACCATCCGACCGAGTTTGACCTATGTCAGCGTCTATCCCAGGAAGCCGCTGACATTATGGATGGCATATATATCAAGATGGGAGATGAAGGCGATCATGAGTTCTCACCATTCTATATTGTTGCGAATAGTGGCTCTAATATTCCAGAAGAGATTACAGAAGACTTAACACGTTCAGCCTTTGGTGGCACCATTCACTATACTGCCAGAATCACGGTTGAGCCATTAGACGGAATTGTCAGTCGGGTAGAAGACAATGCAGACCTGGACTATGGCGAAAATGATGAGGATAAAGTGTACAGGCAAAGTGAAGAACGTTATGTCAAAGCTTGGCAAGCTCTAGCGAAATGGTTTGATGAAACACAAGAGTTACAGGCTCCTGTGTTTGTGAGTGTGGACGAAAAAGGTGACGATGATGACGAGTCTATGGTGGGTTCTGTGTTTCCTAGGTTAGTGCTGGCACTGACTAAAAATGGTAGTCTGGTTGGTCTTTTTAGCTGTGTGGTTCATACTTGAACAAATCGTAGATGTCAGGGTGGGTTAGTTTAGCACTGACGATGTAAGACTAATCGGCCATCCGCTAGCTGAGATAGAGCATTAGGCTCTTGCAATGATATCGATGGTGTGGATGTGACTAGTTGTACTGTCTCGGTGGAGTAGGTTGTCAGACTTACGTCATCTGGACCGGCAGGTAAGTTATCGCGACCGGTGATAACAAATGTACTTTGGGTATCGATGGCATTGGGGGCAATGCAACTACTGGCGGTGATTGTTGTTGGGTCGATAAGGGTGTCGTCGAGCTCGGTTAGGCTGTTTTCAAGGGTATCGGTGTTGAGGGTGGCGAGGTTGACGGTACCGTTGATGCCTAGCTCGGAACTGGCAGTGATATCGCTGAGGGGGGTACGTTGGGGTCGGGGTTGAATGCCAAAGACACCTCGGGCAGTGATGTTGACATTGCCACCAGTGCCTTCAAAGGCGTCAGCGGCAATGTCGCTGTTTTCGTTAGGGATGGCAACAATAAAGGGACTGTTGATGGTAATGTTACCGCCGTTGCCGGGGGCTTGGGCAGTACCTGCTGTGGTGGAGATAAGACCTTGGTTGCGTAGGAGCAACAAATCATTGAGAGTTATGAAAATGTTGCCGCCATCGGTGCTAGCGGATTCAGCGATGATTTGACCACTATCGTTGAGAAAAATTTCTGGTGTAGTACCAGCTGTACCGATGATGATGTTGCCTGCGGTACCGTTAGCGGTAGAGCGTACAGAAAGTATACTTTGGGCACTTAACACTTCAGCAAGCTCAGGATCAGCAGCCACTAGATTGCTAAAGTTGGGATTTCTACCTGCCACAAGCATCCCTTGAGTGGCGTCAATGCGAAGATTGCCAGCCACTCCACTACCTTGGCTACTCGAAATTATCTGACCGCCGTCGAGTATCTCCAGACGCCCCAGGGTAAGAATGATATCTCCTCCCGGTTGGGAATTGTTAGTATCAGCCAACAGTGCAGCTTCCTTCAAAATTAATAAAGGAGCAACAATACGAATATCATTTCCTTCACCAGTAGAGGAAAGCTTGTCACTTCTAGTATTAATGCCTGCATTACCTTGTATGAGGATGCGATCTCGTGCCGCAATTACTACCTTGCCTGCATTCCCAAGTCCAAACGTGCCTGTCGCTAGAGAGGCACCATTGAGCACTTCCAGCGTCTCAGTCGTAATCACGATATCGCCACCATTACCGTCCGTAAAAGGATTGAGTACGCCACTAGTAGCCCCACTACCAAACACACCATCAGCACTGGTGCCTTCAAACCGAACGCGACCACGAACATTAATAATAATGTCCCCTGCATGCCCCGCATCCTCGGTATCGGCATCCAATCTTGCTCCATTGATTACGTCCAGCGTTCCAGCCGTAATCACGATATCACCGCCATTACCATTGCCATCCCTTTGAACACGGCTGGAGGCTTCGCTGTCATTCAAGACGACATCATCTTGAGCCATAATTACGATATCGCCAGCATCCCCCGCCCCAGACGTCGCTGTTGTTAGGCCAGCATTAAGTACATCCAGCGTTTCAGTCGTAATCACGATATTACCTGCATCCTGAGTACCTGATGTTGATGCTGTTAGAAATGCCCTATTAAGTATCTCTAGTGTTCTAGCCGTGATTGTGATATTGCCGCCACGCCCTTGAGAACTGCCAAATACCTGACTACTGGCACTACTATCCTCAAACCGCACTCCATCACGAACATCAATAACAATACTGCCTGCATTTCCACTGCCGTTAGCATCGGTCTCTAGTCTTGATCCATTGAGTACGTCTAAGCTTCCTGCCGTAATCTCGATAGCGCCACCATCTCCATTCGTTGTAGAGAAAGAACTGCTAGAGATATTGCTATCATTAAAGACAACACGATCTTGAGCCATAATCACCACATCGCCTGCATTTCCAGCCCTAAAAGTGGAGGTTCTTAGGCGTGTGTCATTGAGCACCTCCACTGTCCTCGCCTTGAGCACGATATTACCGCTATCACCAGTTCCAGCAGAAACAGACCTGCTAGAGATATTGCTATCATTAAAGACGACACGATCTTGAGCCGTAATCATCACACCGCCTACATTTCCAGGTCCAGATATTGATGCGCTTAAATCCGTGCCATCGAGCACCTCCACTGACTCTGCCCTGATTCGAATATCACCGCCCCGCCCTTGTTCATTAGACAGATTAGTCGCTACGAGCGCGCCCTCAAACCGCACCAGACCTTCAGCGTTAATCACAATATCTCCAACATCCCCAATACCGGACGTCGCAATCAAGGCGTTAGTCACTGTCACATTGTTACGGGAGTCAAAATACGCATTTTCCACCTGACTATTTGGCTCCCCCCTAATTCTGTCTGCAAAAACCCCGAGATCAAAGAGTCCGTCGCCTGTGATCAAAATATTGCCTGTTAGGGTTTCATTGGGCTGGTACCGATTCGTTAACAACACCAACCCATTAGCGGCCCAAAGTGCAACATCACCAATTTCAATATTTGCACCAGATGGCATGTTGGTTTCAGATATAGGAACTGACAATACGTCAAATGTGTTGTTATCAAAGCCTGTTAACAGGCTAAGTGGTGGTTCTCCAAGCGCGTCAGGTTTGACCCCAGCGCGAATATCTAATGTTGGCTGTGCACCACCATCTACCTGTACCACTGTGCCGTCTGATAGGGTAACGGTTTCCCGCAAAAAATCTACTCCTAGGGCACCAGCATCTGGTTCTGTGATAATGGCAGTGCCGATCTTCACTGATCCGCCTGCTAAGATGTGCAGCGAGCTTCCCCCATATACATCAATTTCTACATCTCCCAGGGTGCGAATAATCGGATCCACTGGACTCTCCAAACTGCCTAGCGCACCATCTAGGGTCTCTACTCGAAAATCACCACCACTCCAGTAGTGGGCATCGCCACCCACCGGATTTGCTGACTGCAACACCATATCCCCATAGGAATACAACCCGCTATTCCTATGGCTCAAAGCTAAAATGTCCACCTGCTCACGACCCTGTACTCGAAGTTCATCACCAGCAAATCCGACAAAAGGGTCCGTTGCCGTATCTCGAATCTTGACGTTTTCTGCCAGCAGGGTCAGGTCATCTCCAGCTGCCACCTGTCCTTGTAAATTCAGAGTATTAGCTACCATAGCAAGATTCTCTTGAGCTGCTAGCTGCCCTCGGCTTGTGATATCTCCAGAATTTCTCGTTAAGTACTGACCAAACAATACACTTGGAGCCACCGTCAACAACTGACTCGTATCCGGTGCGGTAGCACTGTACACGCCGTTACCTAACGAAATTGCATCTTCCGTGGTCACATAAAACGACCCTTCCACATCCAGCACCGCCTGCTCACCAAAGATAATGCCGTTAGGGTTTACAAAAAACAAATCCGCTGGTCCATCCACCCCTAGGGTGCCAAAAATATCTGACCCGCCATTCCCGGTTACTCGACTGAGAATGGACTCTACATCACCAGGATTCGCGAAATAGACCCGTTGCCCGGCATTCACGTTAAATTCTGAAAAGCTATGGAAGAGATTACTATCTCGTTTGGCTCCTCCACCTATCAAATCAGCTATATCATCCTGAATTATTGCCCCCGATATTAC
Organism: Leptolyngbya sp. PCC 7375; assembly: GCF_000316115.1. Classification (GTDB taxonomy): domain Bacteria; phylum Cyanobacteriota; class Cyanobacteriia; order Phormidesmidales; family Phormidesmidaceae; genus Leptothoe. The sequence continues at coordinate 2,106,843 of NZ_JH993797.1, read as the reverse complement.
CGTGGAACCTTCATTGCCTAGGGTGGTATCGGGCACAATCTGAGCCTTGGCAGACATCGCTGACATAACCACACCAGCACTGGGTAACAACAGACTGGAAAGCGCACTGCAAATGACTAAATGTGGTATTTCTCTAGCCTTAGGCACAGCAGCAATGAGCTTTTCTTTGAACGACCTCTTAGGCAGCTGATTTTCAGGTGAAGACATAGGGCACGTTCATCTAAGGGATTTTATGCACTTATTCTACTGAAAGCAAACGTTATTACATGCAGAATTTACAAGAATTTGTCGACGAATAGACATCAAACCTGTAGGTTGGATTCCACCCCACCAAAATCTCTCGCTTGCACACAACAACTTTATTAACCCAACATTGCCAACATCCCACAACACGAACCATAACACGGGTTGGGAAATACACAACGATTGGATTTGTTGGGTTTCATATATGAAACCCAACTACGCATTGGCTCACATGAGGCACATCAGAATCATTGACTGACAAGCTTTTTAGCTTTAGGTATGCACCTCATCAGACAGAAAAACGCTATAGCATTCTATCATTCACAATCTATCAATCTTGACACAACGCCAAAAATCAATGCAGTAAAGAAAAGTGTTGGATCTTCATCAAAATCAGGTTCGTCAACAAGGAGATCTGTAGTAGAGATTGCATCGACAGCAGCATTACTTTCGGAGACATATATATCCTCAGAGATATCGACAGTTTTATCATTATTCTGAAGAGATTTTCTAAAGAAAGAGCTATCACCAGAAATAATTAAGCCTTGACAAGGTAGTTGTCCCGAAGGGTCAGAACCATCCCACTTTATAGGAAGTCTTTGAATATCATAGAAATTATTCCCCCAGCCCCCAGCTTTTCTAAATCTCTCTTCTGCTTCTTCTTGCAACGTATGATCAGCTACACCACCACAGTTTATATAAATATCCTTCTGAACACTAAAACCAAAGTGTCCTCCGCTAAACTTTAGCCAAAGATGGTCAATTAAATGCAGATCTTGACACGGAAAAGTCTTAAAATCCTCTGGATACATGCAAAAATGTCTGCTACCTGTTACTTCTAACATAATTTTTCGAGTCTCGTCATTAGCTTCTTGCCAACGAGAATTAGCTAGATATTTAATTAGATCAGCGTAGCGATAATGCACGTTTTCTCGAACTATATATAGAGCATTACCAGACGTGTTAGTTGATTGAGTGAAAGGCTGAGAAATTTTCCTTTCTGCTGCTGTTAGTATATCTCGCCATTCCTCATCTGTCGGCAATCGATAGTGATACGTCCCTTTATCAAGAACCAGCTTAGTCTGCGTACTAAGTCACCCACAAAACCACTGGGCATCCATAATAGATATATCGTTAACAGGTTGATTACTTTGACAAAAGTAATCAATGAATTGTTCAGTTGCTTGGGAATGAAATTGTCCTGATTTTTGGGGTCACTACACTGAGAAAAAACGGCTCTGATCAGTCAGTTCGTAGCTATTGTCATCGGGTATGACCTCGACACGATGTAGAGTGCTATAACGCTTATCCAGCAAGGGTTTCAGGAAGATTTGAGCGAAGAATAAATTTTCTCAGTTTCAGCGTGATGGAGATTGTAAGCTTCTTGTAGGGCTTAGGATTTCTGACTTTTTAATAGACATCTAATTGAGGTCATACCCTTGTCATCAAGCTGATAAATCTGCAGTGACTTATTTTTCCAAATCCATACCTCTGGAATTCGATAAGGCAAGTAGTCTTCAGCTGCTGTGAAGCTAGTTACATCTAACTCAATCACTAAGTCTGGTGGTGGATCAGTCTGCCAGTCAATGCGCCACTTACCAACGACTGTTTGCCAGTTATCAATATAAAAACAATAGTCCGGTTCGATTCCCCCTTGTTCTGGTAGGTCAATCGTGATGGGTGTAAATGCTTCGTAATCTTGATCGTTGTGATCAAGAAGAGTTTTGACAATATCCCCTAATATGTTTGCATCTCGACCATGAACAGGTAGCGGAGCCATGAGGAAAATCTCTCCGTTACGATATTTTATGCGTGGAATAGAAGAATCTCCTCGCTGCTCGGCTAACTGTTGATAATCGTTCCAGCTTCCTGGCATGCGCATGACTGTACCTGGGGGAAGTTGAATTTTTTCTGGAGAAACCACAGCATACATATTGCTAATACCGTCCGTTAAACTCACGGAATACATACATGTTAATAGCCGCTACCACAAAGCAGATGATAAAGATTAATACACGAATGCCGTAGATGGGCTCATTCATCAGCTGGCCATCAGCAAAGATCGGGGTAAATGAAGGTTCTATTTTTGCCATGATGAACCCGGCAACGAAGGCCGTAATGGTAGATGTGGCTTGAGAGAGATTTTTTAGTTCATTGCTGGTGTTTGGGGCGACCAGAAACCCAACTAACCATCCCCCGGCCCAACCGGAAACGGCAATTAATATCGTTTGGGCAAAGCCTGGATCGTTTAACTCACTGTGGACTCGGTTCGCTAACCAAACCACGATGCCAAATACTATAAAGCCGACAAGTAGACCACTGTAGGACCTAAAAGGCTGCATGGTCTAATTCATCTTTGAGAGTTTAATGCGCGGGTCCACAAAGGACAGCGCCAGGTCAGCCAGCAAGTTACCAACGATTAGCATGGTGGCTCCCATCATTAGACTGGCCATAATCAAGTACAGATCTTGGGACTGTACTGCTTGTAACGTTAATCGTCCCAGGCCAGGCCAGCCGAAAAAATATTCAGTAATAAATGCACCACTCAGTAAACTTGCAAATTCAAACCCTAGCAAAGTAATCAAAGGATTGATGGCATTGCGCAGGGCGTGGGTATAAATGACTCGCTCTTCTGGGAGACCTTTTGCGCGGGCAGTACGGATATAGTCCTGTCGCAATACGTCGAGCATTTGGCCACGCATCAGTCGCTGTAGGCCTGCAAAGCTGGTAATGCTGAGGGCCAGTGTCGGCAAGATCATGTGCCAAACCACATCTAGCACTTTGCCAATCCAGTTGAGGTCGTCATGGTTGATGCTGGTGCGTCCGCCCACTGGAAATAGGGGAGTGGTGAGCTGAGCAAAAAATAGCAACAGCAGACCCGTAATTAGGGCGGGAAAGCCTTGGCCAATATAGCTGAGTACCCGTAGGATACGGTCGGTAAATTTGTTGTGATTAACGGCCCCAATGATGCCCAGAGGAATTGCAATGGCCCAGGTAACGATGATGGATGCAATTGATAGCAGCAACGTATTGGGGATACGCTCTGCCAAGATTTCTACCGCTGGGCGTTGATAGGCAAAACTCACACCAAAATTGAGCTTGGTGACCACCTGGTAAATCCACTGAAAGTATTGCTGCCAAATGGGTTTATTGAGTCCAAACTGTTCTTCAAACTGCTGGATAGTTTCAGGAGAAATCTGTGGGTTTTGCCGCTGAGCATCTAAAAAGTCCCCAGGTGCTAGCTGAATGATAAAAAAGCTAAAGGCTGAGGCCAGTAGAAGCGTCAATAATGCCTGCAAAATGCGCTTGAGCACATAGAGCGTCGTCTCACTGGTGAGCACCATCTGCAGTGTTTGCAATGGTGAACGAGATTGGGTAGAAGTGGGCTCTGCAGTCATGGGCAACGAAATTAAAGTTGGGTGCAGAATTTCGTTGTAGGGGCGCAACATGTTGCGCCCCTACAGGTGTGATCTCAGTATGACAGTAGCGTGGTTATGGGAATTCCGTCAGGGAGTTTTTGGCGACCGTTCAATTCGCTTAGCTCAATTACGAAACTAAAGCCTGCAATGGTTGCGCCAGTCTGCTCAATCAACTTTGCTGTGGCTGCTGCTGTGCCGCCAGTGGCCAGTAAGTCATCTACGATCAGGGGGCGATGACCGGTATCTAGAGCATCCTGGTGTACTTCGAGGCTATCTTGCCCATATTCCAAGGCGTAGGAGACTTGGTGGACAGCGGCGGGGAGCTTGCCGGGTTTGCGGACGGGGATAAAACTCAGACCGAGTTGGTAGGCAAGGGGCATGCCAAAGATAAAGCCTCTGGATTCAATGCCGACGATGCAGTCTGGCTGATAGTTGACGGCTTGTTCTGCCATCAGATCAATAGTGGCTCTCAGGCCGTCAGCATTTTGTAGCAGAGTTGTAATATCTCGGAAAAGGATGCCAGGTTTGGGAAAGTCGGGTATCTCACGAATCAGTGCATGGATATCTGTGGTGGACTTCACGGTGGGGGCTGATGCAGGACGGCCCTATTTTATACTCTGTGGGGCTGTTGTTGTGTCGGTCACGTGTGGAACTGACCAACCTGTCAGTTTTGCCTTGCCTTCCGGTGAGATTCCAGTAGGATAAGGGGCAGAAAATGTCCGCGAGGTTGTGTTTATCTGTGAATAACGTTCCTCAGTCGCCAGCTGCCCCTGCTAAACGTCGCTGTACCGTTACAGTATCTGCGCAGGCCTGGCACGGTTCAAAAGCGGCGGCGCAAGCGGTGGGTTGTGGCAGTATTTCAGAGCTACTGGAAAAACTAGGCAATGGTGAGCTGGTTATTGTCACTGCCGATGAAGTGGGACCGCCTATTGATCAGGTGGGCTCTCCAGTCAGTGATGAGCCGTGGGGAACGTTTGCAACAGATCTTCCCACAGCCCAGGCTCGGACAGTTACAGCATGGTCGTCAGATTCAGTTAATACCCAGGTAAAGCCCTATCCTACTAATCAAGGAGCGTCTCAAACCAAACAGCTTCGATTTTCCCTTGGCAGATTGCCAAAGCTAGCCCTGACGGCAACCTGCGCGTCACTTATTTTGTTGCCCATTCTCTATGTGTTAGACCTGCGGCTGTCAGGGCCTAAGAAAGCCATAGTTGATTTTCAGAGTGCGCTGACCCTGAAGACGGGCGATACGATCGCAGGTTATGACGTCACTGACCATATGCGCATCCGGCCTGTGCATCCGGTAACAGGGGCAACTAATGTGCCCCATAATGGTGTGGATGTGGCGACCCCGTCAGGTACCCCGGTGTATGCGGTGGGTGTGACGGGAGACCAGGTTACGGTGGAATGCTGGTGGGATGTGGATGGCGGTGGCTGGGTCGCCAATCAAACTACAGAATCCTACCCGAAACTAGTGTTTCAGTCCCTGCATTTGCTAGAAAATGAGTGCCGTTCGGGCCAATTTACTAGCGGGGAAGTGATTGCCCTGACTGGCAATAGCGGTCTGGGGTCAGGCGAACACTATGATTTTCGAGTCAAACTCGACGGAAATTATATTGACCCTCCAAAACAGTTTCTAGAAGCGGCTCTGACGGGTAAAACCTTATCTCGTGACGGTCAGCTAGCGGACCTGTAATATCAGTTTTTACTGCAATGGCTGATCGGGACTGCACACTGTAGACCAAAATTCTACATCTGTGCGAGAGTCGAGAACGCCTGTGAGCTGGCTGCGATAGCCGGTTAGACGCTCTCGTTCTAGGCCCTCAGCATAGGGGATCAGCTCATCGACAGTGGCGGTAACGCAGACCCAATCCTTGGTTTGAGCTGCCAGGTTTAGCCGGGCTTGAAGGGTATCGACCTCTGCTTGAATAGCGTCAAGGCGATTACGCTTGATGTAATACTCCATGTTTGCGATCGCATTCAGGGCATAAACATCATCTGGCCGTTCCTCTAAGGCCCGACGAAAGTTAATGAGTGCTGTCTGATAATCAAATTGATTTGCATAGGTATAGCCCAGGTTCATTGCTTGGGCATAAGCGTCTTCTGGCTCCGGCGTCGTTTCAATTTGCGCCAGGGCCACTGTCCCAGGCAAAAGCATCGACAAACCTAAAAGTGAGCTCCATAACCACTGCTTTGCCATTAATCGCCTAATTGACCTCTGTTATTTTCGATATTGTTACCACGGATTGCTACGAATCAACCCCCATCGACCATAAGGTTTATGGGATGAAGTTACGTGAACCGGAGTTCAACATAGTTGAAGGAAACTGAAGCATTAGGCTACCCCGCTAGTATTTCAATGTTTCATGATGCAAAGGGCATTAGCCACAAAAACTGAGGTTGCGTAGTGCCTCGTAAGTTGTTACATTAGTTTACGTTAATATAAGTTTACAAAAGCCTGGGCACTTTCAGTGCTGTACTGACAAGTTGCTGTTTTGGGCGATGTAACCCTATCCGACTCTGCACTAGCGGTTGAGGAACCACCTTTGGAAGCATCTCAGTTAATTAGACGATATAACATTGGTCAGCGTCAGTTTGATCGAGCAGATTTGCGTGAGGCCCAGCTGCCTGAAGCGACGCTGAATGGCTCATGTCTGAATTATGCGGACTTAACATGGGCTAACTTGAGCCAGGCCAATCTGCAAGCAACTCAATTGGTGGGTGCTATGATTTGGCGAGCCCATCTAAGCTGGGTCAATTTGCAGCGAGCCGACTTGTGTCGAGCCTTAATATTGCGCAGCTGTTTAACATTTGCCGATTTATCCGATGCATCACTACAGCGGGCGGACTTACGTTTGAGTGATTTTAGGCAGGCAAACTTGCAGGGGGCAAACCTACAGGGCGCTAAGCTCTGTTTTGCTGATTTGAGCGGTGCTGATTTATCCTATGCCAACTTGAGCGGTGCTGATTTGACTGGTGCGATTGTGTGTGGTGTTAACTGGTCCAATGTGCGCCTGGATGGAGTGATTGCCGAATCAGTTGAACCGTCTGCCTTGGTCTAGTGCTGTGTGGTGTAAGTTTATCCACTAGTGACGTAGATGGGGGATGGGGGGATGCAATAATCGCTACATTTCGGCCATCGGGTTGCTGGTTTGTAGTCCTCTCCTTAGGTCCAAAACCGTATCTGAGTGATCGCTGGTGCGAAAACCACAGCTGCCGTATATCCGTCGCAGGGAGTGAATATCTGTAGCTGCCATGGTTGACCTGTTACCTTTAATTGCGGTGTTGGTGACAGGTCAATTTCAATGCCAGCTAGCGATTCGCTGATACCCTGGCCTGTGGCTTTGAGATAGGCCTCTTTGCATGTCCAATATTTTAGAAAAGCGCTGCTGTGCTGTGTTGGTGAAATGCTGGCAAGGGCCTGTTGTTCTGATGGTGCCAGGCAACGCTTGATCAGGCCGTCTAATCTGTCCATAGAGCGCAATTGCTCAATATCTACGCCAACAACGTGTTGGGCAATACCACACAGGGCATATTCACCTGAGTGAGAGAGATTAAATTGCCAGTCACAATGCTTGTGTAGGGATGGCTTGCCATAGGTCCCATAGTTAAAAATAAGGTCAGCAGGACTGGTTTGACAGTAACCGGCCAAAATCTGACGTAGACTACTGCGGGCAACTGCAAATTTACGCTGATCGGCGGCAAAACGATAGCGATTCATGCGGTTGAGCTCATCCTCTGACAGTAAATCCACTTGTGCTGGTCGATCTAGGGGAATGCGCCATAGATCCAGTGTGCTGTGGTCTATGGTTTGGTAGCAATCGGCTGGGGCTTGCCTCCAAGTTCTATGCTCAAGATCGTCTTGGATTGCCTTTGTCATAGTCTTGGGAAGCTGCCAGAATTAACCATAGGGCTTTCATTATCTTAATCCTGAGGGTTACCGAGTCAATCTCTTTGACCGCAAGGATTTGTAGCCCAAGCTTGCAGCGACTGTGGGGGATGCTGCGTTGATGACTATGTTGGCTTCTAAACGACTAAACGATGGAGTAACCATGGTCAGAATTATAGTCAATCGCTTTATGTAAAGCTGGAAGTATTACTACCGGTTATTGCTATTAGATAAATAATCCATATGGCCCTATCTCCTGCGCAGACGTCTTATTCAGGTCGTTCCACTAACTATTGCCCACGTATTGTGATTGTTGGTGGTGGATTCGGCGGTTTGTATACAGCGTTATATCTGCAGAAATATCGTCATCTCAGGGACAGTTCCATTACCCTGATTGAGCCTCGCGAACAATTTCTTTTTACACCACTGCTATACGAAGTTCTGACTGAGGAGTTGTTGCTTTGGGAGGTCGCGCCTTCTTACCAGAGCTTGTTAATGGGGACCAATGTCCAATGGCAGCAGGATTGGGCTGACCATATTGATCTAGAGCAGCAACGAGTCATGCTGCGTCAGGGTGACAGTCTCCCCTATGACTATCTGGTGGTCTCTACCGGTGCTAAAACGCGATCGTTGCCAATTCCCGGCATTCGTGAGCATGCCATTACGTTTCGCAGCCTTGATGATGTGGTGACTGTTAAGGCCCGGTTAGATCAGCTGGTCCGGGCTGCACATCCAGTTGCTGTCACCGTTATTGGGGCTGGAGCTAGTGGTGTGGAATTGGCGACAAAGGTGGCCGATCGTCTTGGTCAAAAGGGGCAGGTGCGGCTGGTGGATCGTGGTAATCAAATTCTTAAGCCCTTTCCTAAAGGACTGCAGCGTCAGGCCATGGATGCCCTGTTGCAGCGTAATGTAGACGTGCTGTTACAAACCCAGATCAATCAGGTAGGGCCTACTACAGTGGGGTTAGACGAGGGTCAGGTACCCAGTCATCTTACCCTTTGGGCTACGGGAACTGAGCCAGTTGAATGGTTAGGCCCCCCCGTGCGTACTAATGATCAGGGACAGGTTTGGGTGCGTTCTACGCTACAGCTAGAAGACTATTTCAATGTTTTTGTGGTTGGAGATGTGGCGGCTCAACCAAAGCCGATTCCCAACACCGCCCAGGCTGCCTATCAAGCTGCCGCTGCTGTGGCTAGCAATTTGGCCTACATGACGCGACAGCGACAGCCCAAATCTTTTCGCTATTTGCACCTGGGTGACATGTTGGCCCTTGGCAAGGGAACCGCTGGGGTATGGAGCTTTGGCATTAGTTTGGGTGGAAAACTAGGTGGCATTATTCGCCGAGCTGTGTATATTCATCGTCTACCTACTAATCGGCATCGATTGAAGGTGGCCCGTCGTGCCCTGCGACAGATTTTCGCTGGACTTTGGCCGTTTAAGAGATCTTAGTTAATTATTTTTGGGGATGGGCACTGCCCACCCTACGTGCTCCTTTGTTACCTGTTTTCTGCCATGATTTCTCGCTGGCTTAAACCCCTTGAACATCGTTACGGTCTTGATTTACGTTCCTTAGCGCTGCTGCGTCTGGGGCTGGCGTTGGTGATTCTCTTCGATGTGTGGTTCCGCCTGAGCAATGTAGTGGCTGATTACACTGACCAGGGGACATTGCCTCTGAGCGCCCTGGGAGAACTTTGGCTACCAGGGTACTGGTCGATTCATGCGTTAAGTGGCTCAGTGGTGTGGCAGTGGGTGTGTTTTGCGATCGCAACCTGTAGTGCCCTACTAATGCTGATCGGCTATCGTACTCGCTGGGCTACCATCGTGGCCTGGCTCATGTTGATCTCATTGCATAACCGCAACCCTCTGGTCGTATCGTCAGCTGACGATGTGCTGCGAGCCATGGTTTTCTGGGCCATGTTTTTACCGTTGGGCAGCAGCTACTCAGTGGACCAGGCATTAAACATGGCCAAAACTCCTCAGCCGAAACGTATTGTGACCATGGCCACCGTGGGGTTGATGGCTCAACAAAGCTATATCTATATAGCGTCTGCCCTGTCTCAACCCCTGAGCGGTGGTACTGGGGTGGGTATGATGGCCATGGTGTTGGCATGGGTAGGCCCCCTGCTACTCTGGAGCCCAATCAAAACCGATGTTTGTCGCCTGTTGGCCGTTGTGCTCTTGCTGCTTTTCCACCTTGGCGGGGCACTTACCCTAAACCTGGGCTTACTGCCTATGATCAGCTGTATTACCTGGTTAGCCTTTGTGCCCTCATCGGTGTGGGATAACTTAGCTGAGCGCGCCTTTACCCCCAAACAGCTAGGACTCAAAATTTATTACGATGCGGAGTGTGGCTTTTGCAAAAAGGTTGTTCATCTGATTCGGACATTTTTAATTTTGCCGCGTCGAGTCCCATTGCAAATTACCCAGAGTGATCCGGTGATCCAGACAGCGATGGAAACCCACAACTCCTGGGTGATTGTCGATTGGCAGGGGCAGCATCATTACAAATGGCATGGCATTGCCTATGTGGTTAGTCTCTCACCTGTGTTTCGTCCCCTAGCCCATGTATTACGAGTGCCTCCACTGATGGCCGTGGGTACTCGCCTCTATGAAACCATTGCCAGTAATCGTCGCTTTGCCGGTAACTTTACCAAGCCCTTCAAATATCAGTCGTTTACCATCCGCTCCCATCGTGTTTTTAGCTGGCTGGCTCTGGTTGCGTTAGTGTTGACTACCCTGTTGAATCTGCGCAGTATTGCTGCCTACGATGCCGTTACTACGAGCCAGCATCCGGCTGTGGCGTTACTGCGTCAGGTAACCGATGGCCCGATAGTGCGACGTCTAGCCCCTTTAGGCCAAGCTGCCCGGCTAGATCAGTCCTGGCGCATTTTCTCCCCTGATGCTGATGGCCAAGAGAGTTGAGTGCGATCGCAACCCTACCCAAGACTCCCCATTGCCCACTTCCCTGGACTTGATACTATAGTTCTGGCATTCCAGCGCACCCCAGTATCTCCATGCAGCTTCGCGCATTTTTTCGCAACGCAGGGCAGTGGCTTTTTAAGTCTCCTGACCAATCACTTGATCAGGCCTACGGAGCTGCTTTAGCTATCAAAAAGATAGAAGACGACTACTTCGACGGTAAACCCATCACTCCAGACAATAGTGAGTACGGGGACAGTGCCTATCGCTACATCGAAGGAGAAGTTGAGCGTAACATTGCCCTAATTCGGCAGCGAATGGAGGAATTTGAAGCTACTCGATCCAGCCTTTCCCAAGGGCGGCAGATGGAAGTGCAGTCCTACGACGATCAGCAGGATGAATATACCCTCGATCTAATTGATCAATCTGCCATCATCTTCAAGAAATTACGGTTTATTGATGAGATTTTAGGGCGCTACAACGACCTGTCTGCCTCGCTCACCTTGAGCAAGGTCAATGACACCAAGACAACCCAGCAGAATTCAAATAATGTCGCAGGCAAAACTGAGAAGAGCCGAGCCGGACTAGCCGCTCGCAGTAGCGTGTTACCACGCTCCATCTTGCGTACGGTCGATCGGGTTAAACAAGATCTCGATCCTAAGGCTGAAGCTGACGTGATGCGCGGTTTTCGCAAATCTCAGAATAAGACGAAAATAGCCTTACGCTTTATATTGCTGCTGGTGATTGTGCCCCTGCTTACCCAGCAGTTGACCAAGCACTTCATTGTTGGCCCAGTGGTGGACTATGTACGCGAAACCACAGAAGCTGAGGTATTTCTCAACGATGAGATGGAAGAAGAAGCCCTACATGAACTGCAGCAGTTTGAAGAGCGACTGCGGTTTGAGGTGATTTTGGGCAAAGTGGCTGCCCTGAATGAAATTCAATTAGAAGAGCGAGTATTAGCCAAAGCCTTAGATATTGAAGAAGAGTATCGTGAACGTAGTGCCGATTCAGTCAAAAATGTTTTTGCCGATATTTTTGCGGTGTTCGCGTTTTCGCTATTGTTGAGTACCTGCAAACGTCAGGTTGCCACCCTCAAGGCCTTTATCGATGAAATTGTTTACGGCTTGAGCGATAGTGCCAAGGCATTCATCATCATCCTGTTCACGGATATTTTCGTGGGATTCCACTCTCCCCATGGCTGGGAGGTGTTATTGGAAGGTCTGTCGCGCCACCTGGGGTTTCCGGCCAACCGCGACTTCATTTTTCTATTCATTGCCACGTTCCCGGTGATTTTAGACACGGTGTTTAAGTATTGGATTTTCCGTTATCTCAATCGGATTTCGCCATCCGCCGTGGCCACCTACAAAAATATGAACGAATAGGGGTAGGCCATTGGTAAAGACGTTCCATGGAATGTCTTTATCAATGGCTATAAAAAAAATTAAAGACGGTGGTTGCATCCGTGGGAAAACCCACTACACTGACCAATTAGTCCCGATACTGGTAGGGGGATACTTCCCCCGATCAACTTTTAGTGGGGCGCACACTCACCTGTGAAGGAGCCGATCAATGAGCACACCCTGGGAACCTGGCACCCCGTTGGGCGCACGCTATAACGTACTGCGAGAACTGGGAGAAGGGGGGTTTGGTCGTACCTATTTATCTGAGGACCTACATCGGTTTAAAGAGCTTTGCGTGTTGAAAGAATTTGTGCCCCAAATTGACGATCCGGGCTTATTAGCCAAGGCGCAGGAACTATTTGAGCGGGAAGCCAAGGTACTTTATCAGTTGGAGCATTCCCAGATTCCCAAATTTCGCGAGTTGATGCGGGAAGGCGGCCAGCTCTTCCTGGTACAAGACTATGTGGCAGGGACCACGTACCGTAGCTTGCTAAAAAATCGTCAGGACTATGGCGGTCATTTTAGTGAAACGGAAATTACCCAGTTGCTGTATCAGTTGCTGCCGGTGCTGGACTATATTCACGGTTTGGATATCATTCACCGTGATATTTCCCCTGAAAACTTGATTTTACGAACCCAGGATGGGCTGCCAGTGCTGATTGATTTTGGCAGCGTTAAAGAAATCGCCGCAACTGTGGAGCAAGAGCTGTCAGCGGAAGCCAATAAGACCCGCATTGGTAAAGCTGGCTATGTGCCGCCAGAACAGTTTCAATCTGGCTCGGTGGATGCCACCAGCGATCTATACGGCCTGGCAGCAACCCTGGTGGTTTTGGCTACTGGAAAAGAACCTCAAGAACTTTTTGACATTTACGAAGGCGTCTGGAACTGGGAGCGTTTTGTCACCCTGGGTGAACCCCTAAATCAGGTGCTCAAGAAAATGTTGGCTCCATCGCCAGTGCAGCGCTATGCTTCTGCTGCTGCAGTGGTGCAGGCTTTGCAAGGAGAGATGTTTGGGCAAGAAATGCCAGCAGAGGCTGATCTACCCTTTGATGAGACTGAGCTGCCGCTTACATACACTGATGATGGTAGTCCTGTCGGTGGCAACGATGCTGACGTCTATCCCACCACCGAGGCAACTCAGGTTGTTTCTCCCTCATTAACGGCAACGACGCTAGATACACCTAGTGCTGTTAGCCCGATGAAGCAAACTGGCGATAGAAGCGGGTTTATTCAAGCCACAATTGGCTTGCTAGCGTTACTGGGCATCACGAGTTTGATCCTGGCATCGGTGGTGGGATTGGGGTTTCGCCCGCGCTGGCCCTTTGGGCAAAGAGCATCCCAGCCTGATCCTGTTGAGGATGTGCAAGCTGGGATCACCCCAGATGAACGTGCTCGTAAACAGGAACTATTAGAGCGGCGTCAATCGTTAGGTGTGAGCGAAGCTTGGCTCAATCTTTGGGTAAATCAGCGTTTCTATGAGCAGTACCCAAACCTCCGAGGGCGTCCCTTAACGGCGTCGGTGGAAGATGCTCCGTTGCGACTACGCTGGGACAACCTATCGATGGATACTCTTGATACGCTGGAGCTGCACTTGAGTATGCCAGCGCGACGTGGATTGGGGGCCTATGGAGCTGACGATCGTGAAAGCTGGCGCAGAACGGTAAATCAGCTCAATGTCAGTAGTCGTGCCCTGGATGATTTGGCCGATGCAAAGTTTACGGCTATTTTTCCTCAAGAGCGACGCGATGGGATTTTGGATCAGCCGATTGGTCAAGTATGGTACGCCCTGGCTCAAGATGGTGTGGATGATTTGAAGTCTGGCGACAGCTTGGAACGGGTAGAGTTTGAACCGGGGACGTTTAGAGAACGGTTAACTGGGCAGCTAACCCCTGGTGAAGGGAAAGTATTGGTCTTGGATCTGGAAGCTGGGCAAAATTTGCGGCTCAATTTGCAAGCACCTCAGGAGAGTACGTTAATGTCTCTCTATTTGCCGGAGCCCACCCAAGACACGCCGTTTTTGCTGTCTGATTCATCTGAAACCACCTGGTCAGGACGGTTGCCCCAAAGTGGTTATTACGAAGTGGTGGTGGTATCTAATTCTCCCAATCCTCTCAACTATGCCCTGACAACGGCTGTCGACAACATTCGCCCCACACCTCCCCCAGATGAGACGGGTGAGGAGGAGGCTGAGATTGATACGCCGCCGACTAATGAAGGCTCAGCCCCCGATGGGGAGGAGGCGACGGATGAAACTCCATCTGATGGTGGTGACTCTACAGCCCCTGACAATGAAACGGATGGTGCTGACGCAGAAACCCCAGATGGCAGTGACCAGAGTACTGATACCGATACCTCTGATACTCCCATCGTTGATTTTTAGTGGCTCTAGCACTGGCAAGTCTACAGCTCGTTCACGAAGGGTAAAAGTGCATCAATAAACTCAGCTGTTGATTCATAGGGCAGCACATTACGTCCTGGAATAAAGACGCCACGGGCGTTGGGAAAATGGTCAGTGTAGTCATCAAGACGCTGCTGAGCTGTTGTGTCTTGAGCGGTTCGGTCAATGGTGGATGCGGTTTTGCCCATGATGACAAGGACGGGCTGTTGGATGGCTGCGATCGCAGCCCCATAATCCTGTCGCCAAAACCCAGCCAAAAACGAATACACGGCATAGCGAGTGCCCATATCTCGCGAGCCGCCCTTGAGCATGGCTAACCAGGCATCAGTGACATCCTCTGCTCGATCAAACAGCTGTCGTTCAGAAAATGACTTGAGAAATTTTTGAGTTCTAGCATATTGATAAAAGCCCCAGCCCAGGGGCGATTTAAATAGCGACCAGTTCAGCCGTTGTCGCCACTGCGGTGTCGGTTCAGTGATCAAGCGCCAGGCCGGTGGTCCCGATAGGGCCGCTCCTGCGACCGACTGAGTCATCGTTTTATCTGCCATCAGTTCCAGAGCCACCGGTAGCAGTGCCCCCTGCACCACAATGATGACGGGCCGTTGAATGACTTCCGAAATGAAGTAATGCAGCTGCTCCGCCCAGTCGCGGGGACTGTAGGCACGACTGGGTCGGTCACTTTCTCCACAACCCAATAAATCAGGCACATACAGGGATCTCCCTTGCCACTGTTCGGTCAATGGCTGCCAAAACTTGCCCGCTAGCCCCACACCAATGGGATGAATTAAAAGCAAAGGCGTTGCGTCGTTGTTCTCTGTATTGTGTGCCTCATAGGCGCAGGTATACTGCTGCCAGCGATAGACTGCCATGGTCCCCGTTTCATAATGAAGTCGGTGCCAATTTTAGCCCTGTCCGTGGCTATAGGTATAGTGCAGCAACCATCTGAGACATAGCAATAAAAGAGGTGATAATAAGCCCATGGGGCAAGAGATGTGAAGTATGAAAACCAATACAGTTTCAGCTTTGCTGTCTGTGCTAGTCGACGCTCGATATGGTGAAAGCGATGGAAGCCATTGCTCGGTTTCTAGTAGGGCGCACCTATGACGATTTGTTAGACGATGAATTGTTTCAATGTGCTGTAGAGCGTCAATTAGAGATTATGGGCGAAGTAGCGAATCGTTTGAGTGCTGATTTTCAAGCGGTTCATGGAGATATTGATTGGAGTGGTGCGATCGCATTACGAAATATCATCATTCACAAGTACGACGACATTGACTATGCACGCCTTTGGCAAATTGTGTCAGACGAAGTTCCGCAGATTTTAGGGCCGGTTAAGCCGCTCGTGCCGCCATTGCTGGCAGTGGATGAATAAAGGATTTTGATATCAGTAATTCATCACTAGAATTTCGTCTACTTTGCCGCGTTTGGTTGCATTTGAATTAATGGCCCGAGTGGCGCTGACCCGTACGCAGCGATAGTCCCGATACAGGTCCTGAATAAATTCTGTGTAGGCGTTGCTCAGCAGTACTTTGCAGTCCCGCATGGTGAGGTTGTCGACTATGCTTTTTAAGCGCTGCTGTTCAGTGCGATCAAAGCCGTTTCTGTAGTAACCCGTAAACGATGCTGTGGTAGACACCGGATCGTAGGGCGGGTCGAAATAGACAAAATCACCTGGGCCTGCATCAGCAACGGCGACGGCAAAGTCTGCTTGTCGGATGGTGACATTGGCCAGATTTAGATAGGCGCTGACGTTTCTTAAAACGGTTTCATCGGCAATGGTAGGGTTTTTGTAGCGACCAAAGGGGGCATTAAATTGACCTTTGGAATTGACCCGGAATAGGCCGTTATAACAAGTTTTGTTAAGAAAAATAATGCGAGCAGCCCGCTGGATTGCAGTCTTATCGATAAATTCAGTCTGACGGTCCCAACTACGGACTTCGTAGAAATAGGCCTTCTCGTTTCGGTGTTGCTGTAGGTTTTGAATGAGGTCATCGACGGAGCCTTTGACCACCTGGTAGCAGTTGATCAGTTCCTGGTTGCGATCGCTAATCGTTGCCTGTGCAGGCCGCAAAGTGAGTAGTAGTGCCCCACCGCCGATAAACGGTTCATAGTAGCGACCATAGGAATCAGGCGCATACTTAAGTAGTTCCGGTATTAACTGCCGTTTACCCCCAGCCCATTTTAAGAATGGACGTAGTGCTACAGATGGGGAGGATAGTTGAACCATAAACTCTTAAGAATTTTCCTCTCAGGAGAAGCAAGCACCTACGGTAGGATAGATAGAGCCTATAATAAGCTGCTTAACTCCAAGGGCTGCTGCCGAGCCTTAATTTAGACGATGCAAGACTTTTTTTCCAATGTATCGCGGTATCCGCGTTATTTTATTACATTTACCCTGGGCGTACTCTACAGCATTGTTAAGCCCCTTCTACCGTTGTTCGAAAATCGCGTGACTGCAATTGCTTTGGTAGGTGCTATAGTGGCTGGCTTTATGTTCCTAACCTTTACCCTTAGAGCAATGCTGGGTTTGGCATAGGGCTCCCCACAAAGGAGGTCCCAAATAATCGGTGGACGAGTGGGCATCGCCTACGTTCAAAATCCCCACCATTCATAAATAGGAGAAAACCATGGCAACAAGTCGTCGAGTGGCAAAGGTATCGGCGTCGATTAAGCGTGAAATTAGTCAGATGCTGGTGTCCGATATCAAGGATGACCGTGTCGGAGCGGGTATGGTAAGTGTCACCGCTGTTGATGTGTCCGGTGATTTGCAACACGCCAAGGTGTTTGTCAGCATTTACGGCACTGACGAAGCCAAAGCCGAAACAATGGCAGGCCTAGCAGCAGCCACACCCTACGTGCGCGGGGCATTGGGGCGGCGGCTACGCTTGAGACGTACACCCGAAATTATGTTCAAAGAGGATATTTCAATTGAGCAGGGCACTGACGTGCTCAACTTACTGAGCCGGTTGAAGCACGAGCGCAATAGCGTTGATGAGAATGGTATTCCGACTGTGGTACCCAGTGCCGTTGAAGATGAGGATGGTTAGTAAGAACCACAATTTTCATCAAATTTAAGCAAATTAGGCAGGATTCCGTAGGGGCGCACTGCTGTGCGCCCAATGCAGGATATTGATAATTTGCCTAGATCTTGAAAAATGCACATTGGTGCAAATCGGATATTGATAATTTGCCTAGATCTTGAAAAATGCACATTGGTGCAAATCGGATATTGATAATTTGTCTAGATTTCGGAGGGCGCACGTCGGTATGCCCCTACGGCGTAAATGCTAAAACCCATTCTCCCCGACCCAGATAGTCTGTCACTACAGCAGCTCGTCGCCCAGATGATCGTGGTCCGGACCACCGGGCACCTGTTTGATCATGAAATCGAATATCCCCAATGGGAAGCCAACCAAGAACAGTTAGCACACTACATCACTGATCTGGGCGTAGGTGGTGTCATCTTGCTAGGCGGTAGCGGTGCTGAAGTTGCCCTACGTTGCCAGGCACTCCAAGCCATGGCAGATATTCCCCTCTTGATGGCAGCGGATATTGAAGAAGGTGTGGGTCAACGGTTTAGTGGTGCCACCTGGTTTCCACCACCAATGGCCTTAGGGGAAATTGCTCGAACGGATTTATCCCTAGCGAAAACCTATGCCCATCAATTTGGTCAGTGCACAGCCTGCGAAGCCATGGCCATTGGTCTGAACTGGGTATTGGCTCCAGTGGTGGATGTGAACAATAATCCAGCAAATCCGGTAATTAATGTACGGGCGTTTGGAGAAACACCGGAGATTGTTGCTGAACTGACCCAATCATTTATCGAGGGAGCGCAGGAGTATCCAGTACTGACAACGGCGAAACATTTTCCGGGCCATGGAGATACGTCAATCGATTCGCACCTGAGTTTGCCAGTTATTGACCACGGTTTAGACAGGTTAGATCGGGTGGAACTATTGCCATTTAAGGAAGCGATTTTTACTGGGGCAGGTAAGTCCGTAGATAGCGTGATGACGGCCCACATTTGTTTGAGTGCTTTGGATAAGCAGTATCCTGCCACGTTATCTAAACCAATCTTGACGGGACTATTGCGTCAGGATCTGGGGTTTGATGGGTTGATTGTCACCGATGCGATGGTGATGGGGGCGATTACGGAAACCTATGGCCCTTACGAGGCAGCGGTGCTGACGGTGGAAGCGGGTGCAGATGTGATCATGATGCCTGCGGATGCGGAGGGTTGCATTCAGGCAATTTGTGAAGCAGTACGGGTAGGTCGCATAGATGAGGGCCAGATTCGGGCATCGGTGGAGCGCATCTGGCGAGCCAAGTATAAGGTGTCGGGGCCTTTGGGGACTGGGCCGTCCTGTCATAATTGGGAGCCTGCGGAGCCAGCAACTCAGGTGCAGCAGTTGGCACAGCCTGAGACGTTAGGGCTAGCAAGGTCTATTTTGAAAGCATCAAGTCGGCGAGGTGGTGCTGAGTTTAGGCCAAAGGGACCGGGGCAAAATGTGATCCTCGTAGACGATGTTTTGAATTGTCGGTATTTATCGAGGACTGCTCCGGCGATTACTGAGCCCATGGGATGGGACTATGGGCTGACGCTGCTGGATAGTCGGTCGTCACAGTTGCCGAGGACAGGTTTGCCGACACTGGTGCAGTTGTTTGTGCGGGATAATCCGTTTCGGCGTGGGGAGTCTGTGGTTCAGTTGGCCCGCAAGTATTTGGAGATGCTTGCAGAGGATTTGCAAGCAGTGGTTGTATATGGCAGTCCCTATTTATTGGAGAAGTTGTCGCTGACGGATGATGTGCCCTGGGTGTTTAGCTATGGGCAGATGTCGATGGCGCAGACGTTAGCGTTGGAAACTCTAATAGGTGAAGCAGTTTCTGTTGGGGCGGTGGATCGGAGTTTTACAGATTAGCGGATTTGCGTTCTGTCGATTAGGTTAGGGGTAGGCCATATGAGGATTTGTTTGGATACAAGCGTATTAATCGACCGTTTGATAATCAAACGCAACCTCGTATTGCCTTGGAAACCCAAGCATTGAGAACTATTTGCAGTTGGTTGAAACAGGGCAAGTAGAATTAGTTGGAACAGCTGTATTGGACTACGAAAATAGTCGAAATAATTCACCGCGCAGACGACAGTGGGTTCAGCAATGCTTGAATTTTGCAAAGCAGTATCAAACCATCGATGCCGGAATTACTGAGCGAGCAACCGAGCTAGAAAACCAAGGATTAAAAGCTGTTGATGCTTTTTATGTGGCATGTTCTGAAGCGGCTCAATGTGATTATTTTGTGACCTGTGATGATTCGGTTAATACGGCGATATTCAGGTTCATTAAAGGTTGTGGTCAGTTTTCAACAATCAACAAATAGGCTGTTTGTTATTGGTTCTGTATTGTATGGATTATTGTTGATACCAACCCGCTCAAAAACACGCTAAAACTTACCCGGTGCGGCAAATGAGTCATTGGCTTTCAAGATGCTTCAGGCAGGCGACCCAAAATATCGTTGCTGATTCAGGGGATGAAGTGCGCTGGCAGGCTTGCCCGATATCAGTATTTTTCAGATTAAATTCTCCCGAAGGTCAGCAGCGTCCCCAAAAGAATGATCCTGTCAGGCGTGTAACTCCCAAGGGGGTTGGGCTCAGCCTGCTGATTATTTCAGTTGCAGTACTCAGTCCTACGGCTGCCCAAGCCGCCAAGCTTACCCTGGGGGAACGGGCCGTCATTGGTCTATTTCGAGGGGCAGGTGGCTTACTGGGCTCTTTAAGTGGTGATTCTGGCCCATCAGGTATGGATACCCTGGCCAATCGTATCAGCACAGCCTTTTCGGACCATAATTTGACCGTTCAAGTCTTTGATTCTTACGAGGGGAATATCTTCAACTTTCAAGAAGTGGGCAGTGCTCAAGGGCTATCCTTTCTCAACCAGTTTGACGATGTTGGTGCTATTGGTCTAATTGGCTATAGTGGCGGAGGCCTGTCCGCGATTCGAACTGCTACCGGTCAGTCGCCTTCGCCGATTGATCTGCTGGTACAGATTGATTCCTATGAGCCACTGACCGGGAGGGACCAAGAGGATGAGGTTTTGCCCCCTAATGTGCAAACTGGCATTAATTACTACCAGCGTCGTAACCGCTTTAACTTCTTTAGGCCTGGTTGGGACCTGTTTGATTTAGGGGGAGCAAGCAACGTTAATGGTTCTGAGAATATTAATGTGGAGGAGTTATTTGGCGATCGCAGCATCACCCACCGCACCATAGACGACGATACAAGATTGCACGAACGCATTGTGCAAGATATCGCCACCCATGTGTTACCTAATCTCACCCTCCCATCCCTTCCTCTTGAGGTCACCACAGAAGAGACTCCTCTTTTCGCTACATCCGTCCCGGTGCCAGCGCTGTCAGGTTTGGCAGATACAACAGATCTAAGCAGTTCACCCGTAACTCTATTAGCTCAGTCTGATGCTAAATCTGTATCAGAACCCAGTTTGTTGTTTGCCCTTGGGGTGGTCGGCAGTGGGTTATGGGCGATGAGACAACAACATTAGACCTCGTTGTTTAAAGTCTACTCAATCTCGGTGGTAAACGGGAGTCTCATGTAGACTCCCTGGGGATCGTTGAGAGTTTTTAACAACGTTAGATCTTCTCTGAGTTTCATCGCTTCTTGAGAGATCGGATCCTGCGCCCAGGGCAACCTGGAAACAACGCCTACACCAAAGAGACTTTCGAAAAGTTGTTCTTCAAAGCTGGGAGGTTTGGGCAGTTCTTCTACGTGCCAATCATCCAATTCGGCAGCTTCGGCGGCTGCCGCGATCGCATCATTTAGTCCACCCATTTGGTCCACCAGGTTGGCACTCTGGGCATCGGTGCCTGACCACACACGTCCTTGCGCCACCTGGTTGATTTTTTCTTTGGAGAGCTCTCGCCCATCTGCCACCAGACTCAAAAAGCGATCGTATAGGGTGTTGACAAACCCCTGCTGTAGCTTCAGTTCATCCTCACTTTGGGGGCGGCTAATGGTGTCAATATCAGCCAGCTTTGCGGTCTTAATCACATCCCAGGTAACGCCGTTGCGGTTGGCAATTTCTTTGAAATTGAGCCGCAAGCCATATACTCCAATGGAGCCGGTTACCGTGCTGGGGGTGGCAAAAATCTGATCGCCAGGGGCTGCAATCATATAGCCCCCTGAAGCGGCATAGTTACCCATGGAGACAATCACAGGTTTTTCTGCTGCCAAGAGTTCCACTTCACGGGCAATGATTTCAGATGCGATCGCACTACCCCCTGGACTATTGACCCGTAGCACCACCGCTTCAATATCATTGTCATGACGTACTTGGCGCAGCGTATCCGAGAGACCGCCAGAGGTAATTGTGCCGGGCATTGTCCCCTCGCCATCGACAATTTCGCCGCTGGCATACACAACGGCAATGGTGTTGTTGCCAATCTCAGGGCTTAGGGTCTGACTATAGCGATAAAGACTGATCTGAGTAAAATCCTCCCCATCCTCAAGCCATGGTTCATCGGTTTGCTGAGTTAATTCCCTCAGCTCACTCAGCACATCGTCATAAAAAGCGACATTATCAATCAGTCCAGCTGTCTGGGCTTCGGCGGCAGGCAGTAAGCCTTGGTTCTCAGCAATTGCCTGAATGGATTCCGGTGTGGTTTCTCTAGCTTCGCTGGCGGTGGTTAAAAACTCTTGCCATAGGTCAGTCAGCAGCGCCTGGGTCTGTTGTTTTTCCTCTGGGCTACTGGTGGTGCGGGTAAACGGCTCGATGGCAGATTTGTAACGACCAGCCCGCAATACTTGCACGCCTACTCCGTACTTGCTTAGAGCGCCAGCTAGAAACTGAATCTCAGCTCGAAAACCATTGAGCTCAAGAATGCCTGCTGGGTTTAAATATAGAGAATCGGCTACCGAGGCCAGGTAGTAGTCCCGCTCGCTCCAGACAGTGTTATTGGCCAAAACTGGTTTACCGGAGTCGGCTTTAAATTTTTCCAGGGCTGCTCGGATCTCTTTTAATGTGCCCAGCCCAGCATTGGTATTGCCAGTGAGGTAAATGCCAGTGATATTGTTGTCGGTGGCAGCAGCCTCAATGGCTTCTAGGGCGCTATGCAGAGACATGGACCGATAGGGGTTGCCGTAAAGCGTTTCTTCGAGTACGACACTGGCTCCTGAATAGGGCACCGCATCCACAATGTCGGTGGCCAGGTCAAAAACTAAGATCGAATTTTTCTCAACCTCAGGTTCTGTGTCACTGGACGCGGAGGTGATAAACAAGCCTGCCAGTCCGATTGCGCCCACACCCAGTAGGGCAATTAAACTGAATAGACCAACTAAAGTGCCAATGGCACTAGCTGCCATATATTTAAAAAAGTCTCGCATGGTGGGATGTGGGCAACGTTTGGAAAATCTGGGTTTGGAAAATCTGACTCAACGCAGATTACTCTATGGTATGCGCTGTAGAACTTGACTGTGTTTCAGGTCTTTAAGATTCCCTTGACCCGTACAAAACAGTGCAGTCTTAAGTTCGGCTATCAGGATATCGGCCAGGGTGTCTAGGGCTTCTTCGGAATTGTCAGCTGCTTTGAGGAATGGTAGGGCCATGCCGGCAATGTCAGCACCCAGGGCTAAGGTTTTAGCCACATCTAGACCGTTGCGTAGTCCGCCAGAGGCAATCAGGGGGATTTGGGGTGCGATCGCACGCACACTCACAATGCAGTCAGCCGTGGGTATACCCCAATCCGCAAAGGTTTGCCCCAGGCGACGTTGTTTAATATCCTGAGCCCGCTCACTTTCTACCCTGGCCCAGGATGTGCCACCAGCCCCAGCGGTATCAATGGCCGAGATACCTATATCAATAAGCTTTTGCGCCAAACCGCCAGAAATGCCGTTGCCCACTTCTTTAGCAATGACCGGCACCGGCAGCTTTGCGCAGAGAGTCTCAATTTTAACCAGCAGACCGCTAAAGTCAGTGTCACCCCGGGTCTGAACACATTCTTGAAGCGGATTTAAATGCAAAATCAGGGCGTCGGCTTCTAACCAATCCACCACCCGCTGACAGTGTTCTAGCCCATAGCTATAGTTCAACTGCACCGCCCCCAGATTAGCCAGAAGTAGAGCCCTCGGCGCATACCGACGGATATTAAACGTGGGCGCTAATTCTGGTTTTTCCACGGCCACGCGCTGAGAACCTACCCCCATGGCTAAGCCAAATTTCTGGGCGGCGACAGCCAGGCGTTGATTAATGAGCCGTGCCTGTTCTGTGCCACCGGTCATGGAGGAAATGAGTAACGGTGTGGCCAACTGTTTACCCAGGAATATGGTGCTAATATCCACCTGGTCATAATTCAATTCAGGTAGACCACAGTGGATAAAGCGATAGTTTTCTAGACCAGTGGTGATCTGATGACATTGCACATCATCTTCGAGGCAAATGCGCAGATGATCCGCTTTGCGATCCTGAATGGTTGCAGGATTGGTTTTGTCCAAGCTAACGGTTTGGCCCACGGTATGTTTCTATATTTTTGCTGATCTTGCTTTATCTAAAGTAAGCCCTAGGTTGGACCAATTATTGTTAGTCAACGTTTATTCACGCGTCTAGCCAAGATACCTTGGGCGAACTCATGGCAAAACCGGAGTTTTCCTGGGGACGCATTCAAAGACTTTGTAAAGAACTGATAAAGGCGATTTGTCTTTAACTAAGAACTACAAGCCCAAACAGAGAGTTCACACTAGCTTTGGAACAAGATGGCGAATTAAGCATCTTGATATTCCAGGGTATTAAAGATGATTTGACCCGATGGGATAACTATGGGGTGAATACCGATGTGGCCCTAGATGTTTAATCTGTCACCGATATCAGGGTTAAAAAAACTATCTAAAAAGCTGTTGTTGGTTTTGTGGGATGGTTTTGTCTGTTTTGCCCATGGCATTACAGATTTACTGATTCCAAGGGGTAGCAACGCCCAAAATTCTTAAATAGGAACACTTATTGGAAAGGACTATGAGGGATATCGCTAGGAATTTTCAAGCACTGCCGTTGGTGTCTTGGATGGTATGGATAGCCATGGCGGTAATTGCAGCTCCAGTGATGGCCTTACCTGTAGAAGCACTGCCGGAGGCAGCGGAGATAGAAGAGATTATCCTGGTGATGTCACTACCGGAATCTACTCCAGACGAAGCATCTGAGGAGGAGGAAGCGTCTGAGGAGGATGAAGACGAAACGGCTGAGGCTACCAATGTGGCTGAAGCTGAGCAGATTCTTTTGGCCCAGGAAAATGCCAGTGATCTAGCGGAACCCGCAGACCCATTTTTCTTTGATGAAACCTCTGTTGAAACGTCTGAAGAGGGCGTGCTTGCACCTCTCTCGAATACGGAGCCAGAAATCGATGATGCAGTCGCTGGAGAAGAGGTCGATGTCGAAGGGCCCCTCACACCACCGTCTCTCAAGCTGCAAACCGCTGCGATTTTAGAAGATGGTGATTTTTCCGCCCGAGCGCGTGTCTATGGTCACTACTTCTTGGAATCTAACGTTGCGTTTGTGGGGGCCGTTGACTTATCCACTGGCGATGCATTCTCAGACACGGATTCCACTGGGTTTAACGTCAGCGAACTTTATGTCGTTGCGTCTCCAACAAATTTGCCCAGTCTGCGAGGAGCTGCTGGGCTCATTGAGCTGACGTCCTTTTTTGATCGCAATAGCTTTGCTAAAGATAGTCTGACCCATTTCATTAATCCTGTTTTTCAGACGAATCCTGCCCTCGCGACAACACAGCTTGAGTCCCAGCCAGCAGCATTGATTCATTGGCGGCCCATTGATGAAATTATTCTCAAAGCGGCAACATTTTCGTCAGGTGGATTTGATGACTTGAACTTTGATGCGTTTGCCGGTGAATTGGGTATTAATGTCGGTAATTTTATTGTGCGTGGTACCTACGTGACAGCCACTGATAACGGTGATCGTGATGGTATCCCTGAGAGTTTTCAGCTCAGCCGCAATGGCATTTTTGGCCCCCAGGAGGGGGATCGTGAAGAGTCCTACGGCATCAATGCCGAGTGGTTTATCCCTCAACTCAATGCCGGACTATTTGGTCGCTATGGTCATCACAGGAACACTGATTTAGATATTTCAGGCAATACCTACAGTTTTGGTGTTAATTTCCTAGACCTGTTCATGGAAGATGACCGTTTTGGCATCGGCTATGGTCGCGCCCTCAGCGATGACGATCGACGTCAGGGAGATCGTCCTGATGTTTTAGAAACGTTTTACGATATCCGACTCGCCCCCAATGCTAGAGCCGCTGTTAGTTTGCAGCTGCGGGATGAATTCTCTGATGCGGTGTTTGGTGTCCGTGTTCGTGCCGATTGGGATTTATTGGAGCTTTTGGATTGATTCTGATCGGGTGGGCCGCCCACCCTTCTTTTTTGCCCTCCTTTTTGATTGATGTGTAGGCAAAACGCCATTCCCGAAGAAATATAGGAACCCTTATTGTTATGAACTGGTATCGTCGCACTTTAGGTCTATGCCTCGGTTTTAATTTACTGGCTGCTACGCCACTGATGTTGGCTCAGCCGGTGTTGGCCCAATTGCCCAATGCCCAATTGCCGAACTTAAATAATGAACCTGCCTTAGTGCAAGAAGGTTATGACCTATTTGAGAAAGGCTGGACTGATCAGGCCCTTGAAAAGTTTCTACAGGCGGTACAGCAGTATCCAGACTCTGTTCCAGCTCAGTTAGGGGTGGCTCGGTCCTATCTCAAGTTAGGTCAGGATGCCAATGCATTTGAAGAATTTCGTCGTTTGACAGTGCTTGATCCAACTAATATTGAAGCGCTGGAAACGTTGGGTTTTTTGGGGCGCTATCGCCCTGAATGGCGGACGGTTGGTATTGATGCGCTGACCACGCTGTTGGAACAGCCGGGGTATGAACAGAATGGAGAGGTGAGATCGCAACGCGCCCTCCTCCTTTTTTATGATGGTCGCCTGGTTGAAGCCGTTGCTGACTACGAAATTGCCCTGGAGCAGTCCCCCCCATTGGCCACTC
This sequence comes from Leptolyngbya sp. PCC 7375, assembly GCF_000316115.1. Taxonomy (GTDB): domain Bacteria; phylum Cyanobacteriota; class Cyanobacteriia; order Phormidesmidales; family Phormidesmidaceae; genus Leptothoe. The sequence continues at coordinate 2,080,519 of NZ_JH993797.1, read as the reverse complement.
AGGTGGGCGCTGCCCAGGCCTTTGCCTATGGCGGACGCTCTGCCCAGGCCGTTGAATTGTTTGCGGCCTATATCAATGCTGGCCAAACCCTGACGGTGTTTGAGGCTCAGGCTTACAGTTTTGCCCTACGCCAGCAAGACAATCCCGGGGCAGCAATCGAGGTGCTTACGCCGTTTCTCGATGCCAATGGCGATCCCAGTCAACAGGCTCAGATTAAGGCAGAGCTTGCCACTTCCTATGCTGCAAATCGTGAATATGAGCGTGGGCTAGCATTACTAGATACCATTCAAGGCCAGCCGCTAGTGGTGGCTCGTGCCCTCAGAGGGATGACGTTCTACACAGATGCTCCTGTCGTGCAACGTCGTGCGATCTCAGCCTATAAAGAGGTCCTAACCAGCTCCAGCCTGACGGTGGGGGCTGCCCGTGAAGTGGCTGCTGCCCTGGGCGCTTATCCCAGTAGCCAGCCCACCACATTAGCTACCTACCGACAGCTGGCGGCTCAATACCCCGATGACGTCAGTCTCTATGTACAGACTAGTATTTGGGAGCGACAGCTCGCTCAAATTTCAGCCTACGAGCTGCGACAGCGTCTGTTGTCGATTACCTTACCGCAGAATCCCACTCAGCTTCAGTACATTGCCACCAGCCTGGCCAGACTTGATCCCCCCGATGCAGAGCTCATCACGTTTTATCAGGATGTGCTTGCAGTGACGTCGGCTGAGCCATTTCTCCACTATCGTCTCGGCCAAATTTATCTTCAGCAAAATCAGCTGGACCTGGCCCAGGAGCAGCTGCGTCTTTATGCCGGAGATGATCCGGCTGTTTTTCTATTCCAGGCGGAACAAGCTCGTCGTCAAGATGATATCGACACGAGTATTGCGCTATATCAGCAGCTGATTAATGACCCTACCAGTAGCAATGAGGTAGTGACCGGTGCTCTGCAAGGTCTGGCAGGTATCTATCAAGGTCAAGGTCAGTACATTGAGGCCTTGGCTCTTTATGAAGAAATCATTGCCCTGAATCCCGGTAACGATGCCAAAATCCTGGGTCAGACCAGCTTGGCCTATCAGGGTAAATTTATTTCAGTCGAAACGGCGGAATCAGTTCTAGAGCAGTGGCTTGCCAATCACTCTACCAATGAAAACCCACCTGAGCTATATAGTCTGGTGGGTGCACTACCCGCCGATCCAGCCCGCAGCGAGCTGTATGAAGCGCTGCTGATAGCTAACCCTAATTCCATTGCAGTGCGTCAGCGTCAGATCCAGGTGCTGGCGATGACCGACCCCGATGCGGCTAATGAGGCTGCGGCGCAGCTAGTGGCTGATAACCCAGATGCTCCCGAAGTCTATCTGTTACAGGGACAAATCGCCCAAGACACCGATGATTTATCGACGGCGGCTAATGCGTATAACATTCTGCTAGAGCGAAACCCTGAGCAGTTTGATGCGATTGTCGGTTTGGCCGGGGTTCGTTTCCGTCAGTTGCGCTATCAAGAGGCGCGCCGTCTATATGACCAGGCCATTGAGCTGGCCCCGGATGATATCAATTTACGCCAGACCTCCATTAGCTTAACGGTGGCTCAAGATCGTCCTCTGCGAGCATTGGAAGAAATCAATGCGCTGCAAAGTCGAGTCCCTAACAATATTGGTCTGGAGCGCCAGGAAATTTTAATTAAAGAGGGCTTACTACTTCATCGCGGTTTCCAACCTGTTTGGGAGCGTTATTAATCGTTGTCAAAACTGAGCACTGATATACGTGGCAGCTAATTGAAGTGGCAACTAATGGGATATGTCGCTGTTTTAATTTGTTAGGACATTACTACAACGCTAGACCATACAAAAAGGATGGGACAAACATGTTGTCGAGAGCGGTTTTTAAATGGATACAGCGTTGGGGCTCTCTAGTCCTTTTGGGTCTTGTGCTTAATGTATGGATTACCAGTTGCTTGGTATCTGTGCGATCGCAGGCTATTTATAACCTACCAACACAGCTACCGGCTGCTATCACAATTGCTACGTCGGATGGCGCAGCTCAACAGTCTTTTTTTGAGACCACATGGCAGCGTTATCGCGATCGCTTTATTCAGGCCGATGGTCGGGTAATCGATTGGGAGAACGACGATCAGCGCACCACGTCTGAAGGTCAGGCCTATGCAATGTTGCGGGCATTGTTGATCAATGATCCTGAAACCTTTGATCGAGTACTGCAATGGGGCGAAGAAAATCTAGCGCGTCTGGATGAGGACGGTGCGCTGATCGATCATCTCTGGGCTTGGAAATGGGGGCCTGACGCCGCACCAGGTGACGCCCAAACATGGGGCATCCTTGACGAAAACTTTGCCACTGATGCCGATATCGATGCAGCGACAGCCCTGATTATGGCTGCCCGTCGTTGGAAAAAGCCAGCCTATTTGACCCTAGCAAACATCAAACTCAAGGATATTTGGGACTTTTCGACAGCTGATATCGCCTTAAAAGATGATCTGTCTGGGCATTATCTTTTGCCTGGCCCCATGGAGGCCTTTCATCCCTCCCCGAAAACCTGGTACCTAAACCCATCCTATGCAGCACCCTATGCTTTCCGGCTTTTTGCCCAAGTTGATCGACGGCGCGATTGGATGGAACTTGTCCATACCAGTTACAGAATGCTGGAAGAGAGTGCACAAATCTCAGAATTAGGACTGCCTAGCGATTGGTTTTTGCTGCACAGTGAAGCCCCTCACTATCGAAAATTACCAGCCTCAGCCCCGCTTAGAAGTATTTATGGCTTTGATGCCTATCGTGTGTGGTGGCGAGTAGCCCTTGATTTGACTTGGTTTGAGGCTCCTCCGGCGGGCCACTACCTGAGCGAGCATCTCACACCCTTACTGGAACTTTGGCAACAATCTCAAAAGCTACCAGCCCAGATCGATCTGGCGGGTGAAGCGATGGTTGATTATGGGGCCACATCTCAATACGCCATGGTTTATCAGGCTGCTCGTCATCTAGATCCCAAGGTAGCCGAGGCGATTCGAGAAAATAAGCTGGCACTGGCAGACCCCAATGATTTTTGGGATGGAGATTCTGCCTACTACACGCAAAACCTTGCTTGGTTGGGGCTCTATCCCCCGGAATGGGTACCAGAATCCTGGTTTAGATCAGTTCGCTAGGCGTTTGTTAGGTCGGTTTCAATAACTCAACCGTGTCCTTGGGATCTACAGGCATAAGCTGTACATTGACCAACTCTTCGCGGGCAGTGGGTAGAGATTTGCCAATAAAGTCCGGATGAATAGGAACCTGTCGATGGCCCCGATCTATTAGCACAGCCAGACGAATCATATTGGGTCTGCCATAGTCCAGTACGGCATTGAGGGCGGCTCGAATGGTGCGCCCGCTAAAAATGACGTCATCCACTAACACGACTTTCTTCCCTGTCAGATCACAGGGCATCTCACTTTTTGCAGGTGTACGAGTGCTGATTGTATCGAGATCGTCTCGGTAAAATGTAATGTCGAGTTCTCCCACAGGAACTTTAATGCCTTCAAGCCGTTCCATTTGCTGGGCAATGGTATGGGCCAGGGGAATGCCACGGGTGTAAATGCCGACTAAGACTAAGTCGTCGAGAGCATGGGTGCGTTCAATGATTTCAGAAGCCAAACGGTTTAGAGTACGGCGAATCGTCTCTGCGGATAGAATTTCAACAACCTGATCGGCCATAGTTAAGGCGAGAAGTGAAAGCAGTTTATGCCGTTGCTGATCAAGAGATACTTCTATCTATGTTGTCAGCGTACAATTGGCAATTCATAGATTAAGGGATCTCAAGGTACATTAACGCTTAGTTTAATAACCATAACGAAGACTTTCGACTTAGCAAGCCTTAAACCATAAAGTTTGTATCTTCACCTTGGGCCGCTTGCCAACTACGCGCATCGTAATAGAGTTCTTCTAGGGAAATTTTATAAAGCGTTTCTCTTAGTTTTTCCTGCAATTTTCGCCATAGGGTAAGTGTGACCCAGTCCTCAGCTTTTTCAGGAGATGCTAGCTCCAAAGGCGTAATTGGTTCGCCGACGGCATCTAAAATTTGGCCTAGATATATATGACTGGGCGCTTTTGCTAAACGATAGCCACCACGCGAGCCTCGAACTGATTCAACTAAGCCCGCTTGACGCAGTTGAATTAGCAGTTTTTCTAAGTAGGGAGCTGGTAGATTTTGTCGCTGAGCAATGAGTTTAACGGATGCTAAACGGGGTTGCAAACTCAGATCGAGCATTGCTTTAACACTATAGTGTCCGCGGGTTGTCAGTTTCATGGTTAAGGCGGATACTTGCTCGACTTTGAGGTTTAGAAAAAGGTGAATCTAGCCTCAGGTCAACAGGATAGATTGGGGAGAATTAGGGAAAAGTTAACATAAGAAGTTTCCATAATGATTAGACCCTGGACAAATTACTAGGTAAATCAACTCTTAATACAATTATCAAGAAATAAATGCAAATAGCGTGCACAAACGTATTTTAATCATGTATGATTCTGCTCGTTATCTACTGCGCAGTGAGTAGGTAATGTTTAAAAATAGTAATGGGCTGGGTGCTTCAGAGAGTTTAAAGCAATTTAATTGAAGCATTACTCGTGGACTCCTTCCCAAATATCTATGATTAGCTTTTGATATTGCGGACCAATGGAATGAAACTTGTATGAGGTGATAATTAGTTGATCATGTCTCCATTCAGAACGATGGTTTTTCTCGGGAAAAATATGAAGTTTACTCAGACATGGTTTAACAGTCACAGCAAGCAGAATCATTTCTTTAAGCAGTAAAAGCAAACTTCCAAACGTGTTCGTGTTAGAGATGTGGGTGAATGGCTAAACCGTCAAATTCAAATCCATTAACTGGTAAGACATTACTTAAAAAAGTAAAGGACCTAGAACATCTCTCTAGAGAGGAAAAGGCTAAAGCCTGTGGCTATTACACGGTGACAAAGAATGATGTTGTCCGTGTGAACATGATGAAATTTATGAATGCGCTGATTGATGCCGAAGGTATTCAATTGGATAGTATTCAAACCGGGAATGGGCGAGGCGGGCGTAGTGCAAGTTATCGAATTACTGTGCAATCGAACGGTAATTTGTTGATTGGAGCTGCCTATACCAAGCAAATGGGGCTAAAACCCGGAGATGAGTTTGAGATTTCTTTAGGTCGTAAGCATATTCGCTTAAAGCAGCTTAATGTCGATAGTGATGACGATGCTGACGAATAATCGTTTGTAATTGCGTCATCGTTAGTTGGCTCAATTCTTAGCTTTAATTCAGAAAAATTATGGGGTTGCCAGTAGTTTTAGATGTTGCCCTAGGGCTGGTGTTCGTTTATATGGCCTTGGGTTTGATTGCTAGTGAGGTGCAGGAAATTGTTAGCACTATGCTGCAATGGCGGGCTGAACATCTTAAGTATTCGATTGAGCAGCTGTTGGCAGGGGGACAATCTGCCGATCATCGTGCTGCTCGTAGGTTAGCCGACCAGATTTACAGTAGTCCCATGGTGCGTGACTTGAATTATGAAGCCCAGGGAATCATTGCTCGTTCGGCTCGGCAGATGCTCCATGTGGTAGGTAATGTGTATCGATTGGTGAGCCGTACCCGTAATGTATTTGGCAGGCAAACGTCTGGCCCTTCGTATATTCCGTCAGAAGCATTTGCAACCACACTGATGGAAACCTTGCAGTTGGAAGGGGTGCAAAAAACAGTAGTCGAAGCTCGCCTCAAGCGATTGTTGCAGGAGCGCATCATGCTTCCTTTAGGAGATACGCTGCATACGCTCCGGGCAGCCGTTGGTGATGGTGCGCTGCTTGATGTCGAGCTGCGAAATTTGGAAGCGTCCTTAGAGAAAATATTCATAGACTATCGGACGGGGCGCACTGGTTTAGCCCAAATTGCCGATCGGGTCATGGCCGAGCTAGATCATTTTGCCGATCAGGGAGCTCAAATTTTGCCTGAGAGCTATGGGGCAACCCAGGCGTTTACTCGGCGGCTGGGATATTTGCGATCGCAAATTGCCGGCGGCATGGATATGGCCGAAGGTTTAGTCCATCAGCTACAACCAAATTTGAGAGAATTGCTGGCGTTATTAACGAGTTCAGGTGAGCAAGCCGAATCCCGTTCTGAACTGGCCTATATCCGTCAAACCCTTGATGGCAGAATACCTGTACGTCTTCAAGAGAGTCTCAATATATTGGCTGAGCGAGTGAGTCGCCGTACCGGTGCCGCAGAGGATCAGTTTAAACTTTTCCAGCAGGAATTAGAACATTGGTACGACCGAGGTATGGATCGGGCCGCAGGGGTATATCGCCGTAACTCAAAAATAGTTGCCATTTTAATTGGTGTGGCGATTGCAGCTGCCGTTAATGCAGATACGTTTTACATTGTCAATCGTTTGACGGTCGATCAAGCCGTACGTAATAGCGTAATTCAAACCGTTAACCAGGCATCCCTAGACACTCTCGTTTCCCCCTCTGACGATGCTAGAGCCCTAAGCGATGACCTACAGTCCTTAGGGACTGCTGTACAAACCACACTTTCGGACTATTCGCTGCCCATTGGCCGCTCTCCTAAACTGTTGGCGACTCAAGCGGTGCTAGAAGCTGATTGGCCCCTACCAATACCGCGCCATTGGTTTGGATGGATTGTGACAGGCTTGGCTGTTTCTATGGGATCTAACTTTTGGTTTGATGCTCTACGGCGCGTAACTTCAGTCCGTTCAGCGGGGGCTAGACCTGCTAGTTCAACGGCTACTTCGGAGCGTCCATAATCGGTAGCCACACAATAAAAACTGTACCCTTATCAGCAGGTGATAGTTGTTGATGTAAGGGTATAGGTATCCATGGCGGTACTGTTGCTTGAGTCCAAATGGGGCTGATCAAGTCTATGGTCCCTCCCATTTGGATAACCAAATCTTTTGCGATCGCTAAGCCCAGACCCGTACCACCAATGGTCCCCTGGGACTGAATCCCTCGGTAATGTCGTTCAAATAAATGAACTTGATCCTCTGCTGGAATTCCGGGACCGTTATCGCCAATGACAATGCCTACGTAATTTTCTTTGGTTAATCCTCCCAGAAGCCAAACCCATTCTTGGTGAGGTGCATACTTGAATGCATTGTCCAGTAAATTAGCAATCACTTCCTGTAATGCTTGGGCATCAACGCCTACTAGTGTTTGCGGGAAACCGTCCAAGGGAGAATGCCAAAACTGTCGATTTCTTTCACTAGCGGCAGCTACCGTGACCATGATCAAGGGGTGAATCACATCTTCCAAACGTTGGGGGGTAATTTCTAAAGAGCGACCTAATGCAGGCAGAAGTGGCTTTTGACTAGTGTCAATATTATCTGGTGGCAGCAGGGGAGGTGTTACTTCTTGGGCAATATCAGCATCCCCAATGTCAACTGCAGCGTCAAAATCAGTGACCAGCTCCTTCAGGCGTTGACTTTCACGTACAATACCGTCTGCCAATCTATAGTTGGGGTCATCTTGGGTTAATCGCCGCAGCATTAACTTCCCAAACGTACCGATAGCGGTTAAAGGATTACGAAACTGGTGTAGCAGGTTATGAAAAACGTCAGATTGTTCTCCTTGCAACGCTTGTTTGGTTTTGAGACGTTGACGTAACCATTGATTTTGTCGATCTAAAAAGCAACCGGCCGCTAAGCTCGTCGAGACCGTTTGTAAATACTGCTGTTCACTAGCTTGCCAGGGGCGATCCGAACGCATAGTAACTAGGACGCCCATAACGATTTCTTGATGCATTAATGGCATAACCAGTCGTTCACCCCCCAAGTCTGGACCTGATGGTTCAATTCCAATTAATTCTCCAGGTGAAGCACTATCTAGGTCTGATGGCGGTAGAGCATCGCGCTTAGTTCTAGGATCAAGCAAATCTTTGAAGTCGCCAGACTCTGGTAATTGAGCTATGGGAACCAGTATGGGTTCAGATTCTTGATCCATACCTAAGGTGAGATAGATGACAGACGATACCTCGCCGAATGTCCGGCGCAATAATTCGAGGTGAGCCTGACATAAATCTACTAATTCGGCACTGGCTGGCATGGTCTGGCCTTACGTTGATCAATGGAACGATCCCTTGGGTATTTCACAAATCCGGATAAAATTATCTGAAGTTTAATTTTTATCAAGATAACCAGAAAAATTATGGGGTCTATATTGTCCCCGATTTTTTAGATGATTGTCACCAGCACACTTTCAGCCAGTACGCCACATTTTTAAAAGAAGTTGAAAATCTAAGGCACAACCGATATACTTTGCTGGGTTAAGTGTTTTTGTAACTATCAATACACGAAGCCGCTATTCAATAATGCATAGGAGGTCAATTAACTTGGCACGGAGACGTAAACGCAAAAGCCGTCGCCGCCTCGAAGGGCGTCGTATTTTAGAGTCCGTTCCTCAATACAGCATAGAGAGTGGAGAAGCAAAGCCTGTGACTGCGGCTCGTAACTTCATCCATTCTGAAGGAATTCAACCACCTGCTGTACTACTGGTCAAGCGTAATGAGCATACCACTGACCGGTACTTTTGGGCAGAGAAGGGACTGTTTGGTGCTCAGTATGTTGAAGAGAACCACTTTTTGTTTCCTAGTCTTCGCGCCTTAATTGGTGAAGAGGAAGAAGCAGTTCTGGGCTAAAAAGTAAAGGTTAAGTGCTTTGGTCAGCACTTAACCTGTTCAAACAAAACCTATAAAAGATTACCAGGGAGGTGTACCATTTGTGCCTCCCTTTTTGGCGAGTATTTTGATGCCACAAGCAGGCTGTTGTCCGACGTTTTACAAGAGTTGAAAGGGGGCTTGGGCTTTGAGCTGAATAATTTCATCCCGATGACCCCTTACAGCTAGGGCACTCCCCTTATCTGTGCTGCTAATACGGAAAGCAACTTGTTCTTCCCGTTTAGCCTGTTTCCAATAGGCAATGGCAACGACAGGGGATAACAAGACTAAAACAAAGAAAACTGGCCCATAGTTACTAAATAGAGTCGCCAATACCAAAGCAAAGCACATTAACGCTACAGCTGCTAGAAATGCCAAAAAAATAGCCAAAAAGATGCTAGGTCTCACTAGGCCAACTAACTTAACCCAAGCATCTTCATCAGATGCTGATACTTCTGGCATTAGGTGGTAGGCACGCTCCTCAAAATAGTCAAGTAGCTTTTGGTGTAATGTCTCTGGAGACTGATCGGTCAAAAATTCAGCGATCTCGGTACGATCCTTAGTAGCTGCTTTGATAAAAAAGAACAACCCTACTCCTAAAAGCATAGTTAGGAAAAAGGTTGACTGACTGACTGCACTTTCCACAACAGCTATCCCTTCAAAAACAACAACTACTGGAATCACATTGACTATACCCCAGTAGCTGTTGCTTATGCGGTTGACTGATTGCTAGATAGCTATCGAATCTAAGACACATCCTTGAGACGATACCTTAAGAGCTCATTGCTCGACGCCTAGGTGTAGTATTACGCTGACCTAAAATATAACGCTGCCAAAGCTCTGCGAGCTCTCGTGCTTTAGTCTGCCAGTCAGGGCGTAGGCGGTACATTCTACGGGGACGGCCACGACCCTCAACCTTTTTCCAATAGCCCATAATCGCACCCTGATTCTCTAGGAATTTCAGAGCACTATAGAGCACGGTATCTGACAAACGATAGTCAGGGTACTCATTTTCAATCGCGTGAATCAGTTCAGTACCGTAAGAATCACGACGTATGAGTACCGAAAGGACGTAACAAACAGCTAATTCCTTATTGAGGTAGAGAGGTGGCGGATCTTCAAAAAATTGATAAATGTCCTCAAATTTCATGGTTTATTGCTCCGGCTGCAATAGGGATGGGTTTAAGACAGCTTGGCTATTGATGATTTGTTAATGGAGCATTGAAAGTGTTAGGTCCAACCTAACGGAGTTATAAATTAACGTTCCAAAGGCCCTTGAGTAGTTCAAGCTCAAGGGCTGGTAATGGTCACCAAACTTGGTGATGGTCACCATTACTTGGTGGAGATCACCAAATGAGAGGGCTTCTCAAAAGCTGACTGAGCTATTCAAGCTAAATGGCGACTATTACCTATGTTGCGTATATACCCTTGTCATGGCAATAAGGAGCAAAAGCTACAGCCTCAACCTTAGATATTTCGCCAACCTAGATATTTCGTCAAAAGATTTTATTAAAAAATCTAAGCTTTATTTTAGACGCTAAAAAATGCTTAGTGGGATCGCTGCCTTATATAGTTACTATCCGCAAACAAAATATAAACTAGCTTGAGATTTTGATAATAAAAAATGCCTGATAGTTCTTTCTCCGTTCGCTGTTGCTGATTTAGAGGATGAATCGATCCGTAAAATTTTCACCAGCCTAAATTTGGCAAACTACACTAATAGTCAGAAATGCCATTTGATATTTTTCTAGTTCAAGGGCCTTGAGTTATGGTTCTTGTTCGTCCCTTGGTGAGGGTGATGAAGAGAGTTGGGTTTGGAATAGACTTTGACCGTCACGGCTAGCAACGAGTTCTAAAGCCAAAGGGCCTGTGGTGAAAATTTGCTTGCCTGCAACGGCTTCAATTTCCAGAGGAGCGCCATAGTTTTGCACCTGGTTAAGAAAATCGATAACAGGTTCACTAAAACCGCCAGCTACGCGAGGGTTATCTACGATGATGATGCCTTCTAAACTCGCTCTGATTTGAGCACTGGTAACCAGGGTGCGTAGGGCCTCTACTAAAGAAGGTGTGCTAGGGTAAGCTGCCTCGATAGGGACACGGGCTATGATTTCACCCTGTTCAAAAACGATACGGTTGAGCTTGGCTTGCAGAGCGATTTCTACACATGGGGGAACTTCTTGCTGTACAACGCAAGGTTCACCGACTACATAGTTTCCCGAGACGCCAACGCGAATTACATATTGCTGACCGTCTGTGATATTCCTGGCGATTCCTCGAATGATTTGGGGATTAATGCGCAAAATTTGCACTGCCTTATTAGGGGCATCGGGCCAGATCGCATTTAAGGCTAATCGGTTGGCTTCTGATAAGAGTTGTTCGATTTCTGCTGTGGCGGCTGCAATGGAGGATGGCCGAGTGATTAGCAGGGCCAGGGTTTGGTTCCGACTAATGGCAACATTGCCAGCGCGTAATTTGAGGAACTCTGATTCTAAACGCTGGATCTCGTCCTCTAGAAAAGCTTGCTCAGTCTTCAATCGCTCCAGGGCTCCTTCTCGCTGGGCAATGGCGCGATCTCGCTGTAGCAACTCTTGGTCTCGCTGAGCCAGTGAGCGGTCTCGCTGGGCAATTTGTCGCTTGACCTCGGCTTGCTGACGTTGTAGAAGTTGACGATCCCGCTGTAGTCGGCTGATTTCTCCCTGGAGCTGATCGGCCTGTTCAGAAACAATGCCGAGCTGATTTTGAGTTTGACCAAGACGTTGTCGGATGATGGTTTCTCGTTCAGTGGCCTCATCTAAAAACGTAATCACTTCGGTCAGTTCACCTTCGGCATTAATTTTTTGACGGGTGACTCGATTGAGGGCTTGTTCTACTTCAGATTTAGCGATTTGAGTTTCTTCTAAGGCATTGCGGGCCTCTGATAAATTAGCCTGGGTTTCTTCAAACTCAAAAAGGCCTTTGCGTAGTTGCTCACTGGTGATCAGTAATAGACTCAAGGTGGAAGCCGAAATTACACTGCCCGTCAAAATACTGACAAGGGTGGCTGTTTGTCGGGGGCGAAGATTGAATAGCGATAGACGTGCCTTGCCCACACGCATACCAATTCGGTCGCCCAGTGTGGCAATAAGGCCACCGAGGACGAGCACGGTCGTAATCAGTATTAGACCAACGTCCATCTAACGTCTATCCAACGGAGCAGAGGCACCTGAGCAGGCTCTCGTATAGGTTACTTGATTGTTTGTCACTGTGGTGAGTAAACCGACGATAACCCTAAGCAAACTGCTGGCTGAGAGCGACGGGATCGTGGACAGTTATTTTCTTTTTGTGAATAGATATCATCGTGTCTTGACGCAAATCTCCCAGTAGCCGTGTGACGGTAACTCGTGTGGAGCCAATGGCTTCGGCGATGGCCTGATGGGAAAGTTTGAGGTCTATAGTAATGCCGCTGGTGCTGGGCACTCCAAAATCGCGACAAAGAATGAGAAGAAAGCTGACAAGTCTAGAACCCATGTCCCGATGAGCCAGTGTTTCAATCATCATCTCAGTTTGCAAAATACGAGAGGATAACCCTTGGAGCAGCATAATAGAGAGCTCAGGATGTTCCTCAAGTGCCTGTTTCACTTGCTCAATGGGCATGGACATTAGTTCGACTGGTGTAAAGGCGACGGCATGGTAGAACCGATCTGACCGATTGCCTGTTAGCAGTGAAAGAACGCCAAAAACACTATTTTCCCTAAGCAGAGCTACTGTAATTTCTTCGCCAGCTTCATAGACTCTAGAAAGCTTAACGGCCCCCTTCAGCAAAAAATAAACTCGTTCAGCCGGATCGCCTGGAAAGAAAATTGTCTTACCGCGCTCGTAGGTTTCGGCTACAGGGGGGAATGAGCCTGTGGATAGCTGCCGTAATAGGTTGGCAAGAGGTTTCTCTGTAGTCACGGTAGTGGGAGTATGCGATCTCAAAGCTATAGCAAATATTTGCAAATACAAATAAGAGTAGCTGAAAGCTGTAGTAGCAAACTGAGCCTTCAGATTTTAAACCGATCAGAAGCGGAGATGCCGAAAACAATTTAGCAGCGTTTCTAACCAATCAGTGCCTCAGTAAAAATACTCAACCAACCGGTGGCAAACCAGCAATTGGTAAGATTTCCTGACTTTAGACCAATAAAACCCAAGTTCGTCGAGGCTTTTGTATAGCAATATACTAAACTTTGTTTTCCGGTCACCTTGATGACTAGCCTCAACGTTAAGTGGGCTAACTCACTGGCAAGGGTATTCATGGGAGCCATTTTTCAGTATGCTCCTAGGGGCCGTTCCGGCGGCATAGCCTTAATTAACTAATTTCGATACAGCTCCACCCAACTATCATGTTAGACCTGACTGGAAAAAATGCCTTGGTAACTGGTATTGCCAATAATCGTTCAATTGCCTGGGGAATTGCTCAGCAGTTGAGTAAGGCTGGTGCGAATATTGGTGTCACTTATCTTCCTGATGACAAGGGGCGCATGGAAAAAAAGGTTCGGGATTTAACCGAGCCTTTGCATCCTAGTTTGTTTTTGCCCTGTAATGTCCAGGATGATGAGCAGGTCCAGGCTACGTTTGATACCGTGAAGACCGATTGGGGCAAGTTGGACATTCTGGTTCACTGTTTGGCATTCGCAAATCGTGATGATTTAGCGGGAGATTTTAGCGATATTTCCCGTCAGGGGTTTCAGACTGCTCTGGATATCAGCGCTTACTCTCTGGTGAAGCTTGCTCAGCAGGCAAAGACTTTAATGATTGAGGGCGGCAGCATCCTTACCCTGACGTATCTGGGGGGTGTGCGGGTAGTGCCTAACTACAATGTAATGGGTATTGCCAAGGCGGCTCTGGAAATGAATGTTCGTTACCTAGCGGCAGAACTCGGGTCTAACAATATTCGAGTAAATGGGATTTCAGCCGGCCCGATCCGTACCCTGGCATCGTCAGCGGTGGGCGGAATTCTAGATATGATTCACCATGTAGAGGAAGTTGCTCCCCTACGCCGTACAGTTACTCAGTCGGAAGTAGGAAATGCCGCAACGTTCCTATGTAGTGATTTAGCCTCAGGTGTGACTGGGCAAATCCTTTACGTTGACTCTGGCTATGAAGTCATGGGAATGTAGTGGTCTTTGCAGCCATTAGTTCTTTGTGTTAGTCCATATCCCCCATGGCAAATTGGCTTGAACATAGCGTGTACGTTGATGTGGAGGCCCCCATTGAATTAGTGTGGGCTCTCTGGTCAGATCTAGAGCAGATGCCCCAGTGGATGAAGTGGATTGATTCGGTAGAACTTTTAGACGATCAGCCCGAACTATCTCGTTGGAAGCTAGCTTCGGGCGTTTGGGAATTTACTTGGATGTCTCGTACAGTTAAAGTGGTTCCCCATCAGATTTTGCAGTGGGAATCGGTAGATGGGTTGCCCAATCGTGGTGCAATCCGGTTTTATGGCCATCATGCTGGTAATAGCACAGTTAAGATGACCCTTTCCTATTCGGTGCCAAGTGTATTGGCCCGTTTTATGGAAAATGGTTGGTTGCGACAAATTGTCGACTCTACGCTACAGGCTGACCTGGAGCGATTTCGCCAAAAAGCTGAACAGGATGCTAAGGCTGGCTGAAGGGCATTTACTAGACCCTAGTGGTGATTGTTGATTACTTCGACGGGTGCTCATGAGCTTCGACATGCAGCAGGCAGAGACATGCTTGCAGTCTCTAGACCTGGTTATGTTGTTTACGGATGTGCTAGGGTGGGCCGCTCCGGTTAATGGACGTGCGATCGCAATCAGAGCGTTCAATCACCCTTATCGTGCCCACTGCATCGCTCAGCGAGGTGATGCCCGAGTTTGGGAAATCAAGCTCAATAACCCCGAAGTTCTGACTGCAAAGCTAAAGACAAAACTCTATCAGTCCATCCATAAAAAATATCCGCAGCCTCTAATTGTCTTTATTGATCGTCAGCGATGTCGGAGTCTTTGGTACTGGCAAAGCGCCTCTAAAAGTTCTCAATCAATGGTCTTTATCCCTCGGCAGCCCTTAGCCGCATGGGAAGCTCGATTAAATTATTTGGCCGATTATAGCCCTGACTCAGGTTCCCTCGATTTACAGTCACAGTCTGTCAACTGTGCTGAGTTTACTGAGCAGTTGCGACAACAATTAAATCATCTGAGTGACGGGATTATTGGGATCCCTAACAGCCATGATCGACGTTGGTATGCGGCTATATTATTGCAACGTTTGATTATTATCCACATACTTCAGCGGCGTGGATTTCTAAATCAAGATATTTGGTATCTGCATAATCAACTGGGGCGTAGTCAGCAACAGCAGCGAAATATCTTTTTTCGGCAGGTGCTTCAACCCCTGTTTACTCAAGGGTTATCTCTGCCTCCTCTTGAGCGTCCTCGACGGATTAGTTGGGCCGGTCAGATTCCTTACTTAGGAGACGTTTTTTACACCCATCCTCTTGAGCAGCAATATGACGAGTTGGACATAGCTGATGCGCTGTTCGAGTCAATCTTAGTGTGGTTTGAGTCCCCCTTATGGCAACAGCTGACTCATTGCTCTCAAATCATTACCATTGGTCTGGCGTTTGAACAAGTACTGATAGAGGGGCAGACTGATCAGTCGGAGGATGTGACGGATGCTCTCGGTGTGTGTTGTGAGCTAATTCTTAATAAGTTTATGCTCTGTCATCTTGAGGTTGATCAAGGGCAAGCCGTCCCCGATTTCTGGGACATTCTATTTCGCGGACATCCTAGGCATCTACGCCAGCTAGTGCAGGACATTTTGCCGCAGTTTTCCGTTCTAGATCCAGCCTGTGGTGCTGGTACTTTGCTGCTGGCATTACAGTATCGGCTCGTTGACATTTACAGTGCACTAATTGGGCAATTGGCCCATCAAGCTGACAGTCAGCTTGATATTTGGGTTAAAGGAGTACACACAGAACACCCTTCCTTGCTACAGACCATCTATCGCCGCGTCTTTAGGTATGGTCTTTATGGTGTGGACCTGAATCCAGCAGTGATTGATATCGCCCGTCTTCAGTTGCTACTGGGGTTGGTGACCATGGCGCGGCAACCGCAAGATATTGAACCCTTACCCAGTCTCGATTTCAATCTTGTTACGGGGGATAGCTTAGTAGGATTCATTCGGGTAGATGAGGCTGGATTTGATCGATTAAGAGCTTCAGAAACTCTGCTTCAGGGCAATTTGTTGCAGCCTTTAGCGGCTGAAAGCTATCGCACGATTCTCTCAGAGAAAAACATTGCTCTTGAGCATTATCGGTCTCAGTCCTATGTGTTGGAGGAATTAAGTCAGGGTATCCCCCATTATGCTCGACTAGAATTTTTTCGAGATCAGATTAGTCGCCTTGATGTTAGAGCCCAGACCAAGCTTAACGAGCTGTTGCTCACTGAATTTAGTCAAACCCTGGGTATTCAATTTAGAGAATCTCAATTACTTGAAGCTCCACGGCGGCGGTTGCTGCGTATTGAGGATATGACAGTCCTACGCCCTTTCCACTGGGGATATCACTTTAGCCATGTGCTGGAACAGTCCCATGGGTTTAACGTGATTTTATCTAGGCCTCCCCAAGGCTCGTTTCGACCCACTACCCAAGAATTTTTTCAACGCTTTTGTGACTTGGCTAAACGAAAAAATATTGATGTTCATACGTTTAAAACAGCTAAGCGTTCGCTGCTCAATACCGATGCTGAGATTGCGAATGCCTGGTTGTTGTACCAAAGCCAATATTCGTTACTAACCGATTATTTTTATCGTTCCCCCCAATATGATCACCAAAGCCCTTTGCTTAAGGGGCAGCGGCAGCGGACTCAATTGCGTCGACACTGGCTTTTCATTGAGCGATGCTATCAGCTTTTGGCTCCTCAAGGCATCTGTGGTCTGGTCACATCCAATGACATCAAACATAGTCCTAGGGGAGTTGCTCTTCGCAGTTTGTTAGAGAACCAAACGGATAGTGGTTTATTAATGAATTTAACGGGTGCACAACTTTCTTCTGACCAATGCTTTCTTTGGTTTTGTAAGCAGTGACCTTGGGGTGAACCTATTTTGAGTATTCGACGGTTACACCTAAATCTTTTTCTAGGGTGAGGCAATTACGCCCATCTCCTACCCTGAGTTGATAGTCCACACGATCCATGAGCTGGTGCAGAATCAACCAGCCATAGCCTCCTTCTTGAGGGGAATTGGGGTTAGGTGTGCGATAGTTACGCATATCAAAACCATGGCCTTCATCCCAAACTTCTAGGGACAAGAAATAACCTTCAACACCGAGGCGTAGAACAACGGGAATATCAGGACGGTCTTGATGGGCATGGCGCACAATATTCGAATAAACTTCAACAATGACCAGTCGCAGTCGGCTTTCGACTTTTTGCCAATCTAAATCGGTATCGCTGCCTATTTCGGCTCTGAGTGAACTGAGTAGCCAATCTTCCACTACAGCCAAAAACTTTAAGTCACTGGGGATAGCAAGTTCAGTTTTCATGGCTAAAACCTTACCTCCAAAGACAAGATGGTTTGATCGTCATATTGTTCGTTGGCTGTGGTATTCAATTGAGCCAGCAATTGCTCAAGATTCAACCCAGTGGTCTGTTGTTGCAGTAGCTGCCACAGACCCTCTTGACCTAGCATCTTGTGCTGGCCATCAATGGTCACTAAGGCTTCAGTAATGCCATCGCTGGCCAATAGCAGAGCATCCCCATCCTTTAATGCTAGTCGGCCTGCTTGAGTCTGCCATTTAGGTAAAATCCCGAGGGGAACGCCGTTACCTTTCCTTAAATAAGTAGGTTCCGGTGGTGGCGCAGTGCCTTGCATTAAGAGTTTTTGGGACCACACCACTGGATAAACGTGGCCTGCGTTGGCATAGACTAGCTCCTTACTGGTGGGGGTGTATCGCACCAACACCATGGTAATCATGTGTTCGTTATTGACCAGATCAGCGTTGAGGGCCTGATTCAGGTTTGCCATGACGGTTTCAGGCCCCGGTGGTTGGCTGGCCGATAGTTCTCGACGCAGCAAGGAGATAGCACTAGCCATAAACAGAGCAGCAGGAACTCCCTTGCCAGAGACATCTCCGACGGCTAGCCAGATATCGCCTTGGGGATGGATAAAAACTTCGTAGAAATCACCCCCAACGGCTCGTGCCGCCTGACATTTTGCTTGAATTTTAAGACCAGGGATATCGGGCCAAACTTGGTGGAGCAATTTATGCTGAATTTGCCGTGCCACCTCCAGCTCCGTACGCATCTGTTCAGTTTGTCGCTGGATATGATGGTGAAGTTTCGCCTGGGATATAGCCATCACTACTTGCTCAGTGATGCTGGTAAATAGGCTGACGGTCGTACTGTCCCATGTGCCTGCGATTTGGTACAGGGCAATCGACGCTAAGGGCTGATCTCGATAGGTAAACCTTGCCGCCAAACGAGTTAGGGAGGTATCTCCATGGGGGAACTTGTCTAACACGAGTTCCTGGCAGGGGGCACCTACTTCTGCCAAGTCAGCTATGGTTTTTTCTGATTTAGCATAGGTGACCGGTTTGGGAACTTCTCCGACTTCGACTGAATCCACGGGATATAAAACGGCATAATCGGCCTCAAAGGCTTTCCCTAGGGCCTCTGCCACTGTTTGGAGGGTACTGGCATAGTCCAGAGAACTCCGAATCGTTGTGGTAATTGAGTTATATAGCGATTCTTTTTTGAGGGACTGAGATAGGGCGCGAGTGCGTTGCTTGACAATGCGATATGTGTTGGCGGCTTGGTCAATAACTTGACGTAACTCGTTAGGTTTCCACGGTTTGGTAATGTATTTGAAAACTTTACCCGAGTTAATTGCATCCACTAAGTCTTCAACATCGGTGTAGCCTGTGAGGACAATACGAATGGTGTCGGGATATTGATCGGTGGTGAGGCTCAAAAATTCCGTACCATTCATTTTGGGCATGCGCTGGTCGGAAATAATGATCGCCATTTCACCGTACTGTTTAAGGCACTCCAGGGCGTCTTGACCACTACTGGCCCGATAGACACGATAGCTACGCCTAAAGGTGCGGTGCAGCAGCTCTAAGTTGTCGAGTTCATCGTCGACAACAAGTAACTTGAGCTGTTCATGAGTGGTGGAACTCATACTATCCTGTGGGATATCTGATTCTCGGGGCATATTAGGGCCAACCTTGGGAAGATAATCACCAATTCACCAATATTTACCAGTCAATCTTAGTGTGCCCAGGGAAATCCTAGGGAGACTGTGCCCATTCCCATCAAAATTAATGCATTTCGCGTATATATAGGTGATGGACGTTCGGTTAGCTTTAGACTATGGTCTACCTAGAGATTTCTGCTGGTCGTTGAGAACTATGGCTAAACATTCCTCAATTTGTTTAGGGCTTTCTGCAGTTTTTTCCATGGCGATTGCTTTATCGGGTGGGTGGGCTTATGGCCAGTCATCCCATCGTGATTTGGTTGAGGGGTTAGCGCAGCTAGATCGAGCAATTTGTCTTCAGCAGTGGGACCAAGCGATTAATATCACCAGTAGGTTGATAGCTTCTGCCTCTGTGTCATCTAGTTATCGTCAGGAATTGCTGAGTTTTAGACATCAGTTACAGGCATGGCGCATCAGTGAAACGACCCCTATCGTGCAAGTCAATTGCGATCGCACCCTGCCGATGTACCTCACCCTGACGGCTCCCGAGCCTGCTCAACCTCAGCCCTTAGATTGGAATAGCGCTTTAGCTACGTTTCGCAATCCTCGCCCCATTGTTCAGTTTGATAGCGACTTTGAGCCAACTGACAACTTAATTCCGCCTGAACTAACGGTGAACAGTCCTGACGCCCTGGTGGATTTTGCGATTCCCGTCGATACGACTGATGGTTTTAGTGTGGTGGGTGGCAGCATTAATAGCAGGCCGCAGGTATATAACCTGCTAGCTCGTTTAGGCGATCGCATATCCCTGGAGATAGATGTTACCCGGGCTTATATGGGGGGAGATCCCCATCTACTCCTATTCGATCACAGAGGGCGTTTGCTTGTGCAAAGCGAGATTGATGCTTTGCAGGCGTCAATTCAAGATTTTATGATTCCTAGCACGGATGTCTATTTTGCTGTAGTGAGTCCCCAAGGTACCAGCCCTATTCTGGATGCTGATGGTCTGATTGTGGGCTGGCAAACTAGTCAAAATAATAGCTTTGACTATACAGTGACCCTGACAGGCGTGACGCCATATCAAGCTTTGTTGCCCTAGATTTATTAACGGGTTGTGTCTTAGGCATAGGCTCTTTGAAGATTTAGAGCCCATGCCTAAATACGCTCTGCTAGCCGTAATTTTGCAGAGCGCGCCCTGGGATTGTGCCGCAATTCTGCCTCGCTAGCAGTAATCGGTTTTTTAGTTAAAACCTTGAGCTGTTCATGGTTCCGTAAGCCATGTTTGACCCGTCGATCTTCAAGGCTATGAAAGCTAATGATGGCTAGCTTGCCTCCTATTTTGAGCCAGTTAGGTGCTGTTTCGATCAGCTGTTCAAGCACGTCTAACTCTCGGTTAACGGCAATACGAAGGGATTGAAAAACCCGAGTGGCAGGATGAATGCGACCATGACGATATTTCCCTGGGACGCTAGCTGAGATCGCATCAGCCAGCATGGTTGTGGTTTGAAACGGTCGAAGCTCCACGATCCGACGGGCAATCCGGCGGGAGAGGCGTTCCTCACCATAGTGATAAAAAATGTCTGCCAGTTCACGTTCTGAACTGTGATTAACCAAGTCAGCCGCTGTCAGGGTTTGGTTGGGGTTCATACGCATATCCAATGTCCCCTCGTGGCGAAAGCTGAAGCCTCGCTCAGGCTGGTCTAGTTGAGGGGAGCTTACCCCCAAATCTGCCAGCACGCCGTCAAAACCTTCGTCGGAAGGCTCAAAATCTGCAAAGTTACCATGCCAAAACGTAACCCTGTCCCCAAATTCCGCCAGGTTCCGTTGAGCGGCCTCTAATGCCATAGGATCTTGATCCAGAGCCATCAAATGAACCGTAGGATCAGTTTCTAAAATCAAACGACTATGGCCACCACCACCTACTGTGGCGTCCAAATAATAACCATGGGGTTGAGGGGCTAACCCTTTCAAGACTTCCTCTGCAAGGACAGGTTGATGGTCAAAGGGCGTAGCTGAATTTAACGGGTCATCATTACTGACAGTATTCACGGAGCGTCTCGTTGCAATTGGGACTGCATCATACCGCAGTGATGGGCTTGGCAAATGGGGTGAATTAATCGCTATATCTTGCTAGCGCAGAAAAATTAGGCAAAAATCAGGTCTACTTAATTGAGCTATTGCGCTTTTATTCAAACTTTCAGCGAAGAATCTTGCTAAAGTAAATCAGAGAATAATACGGCGTAGTTTCTATGACACGGCTCGAAACCAGAACAGAGCCCATGGTAATCAACCTGGGTCCTCATCATCCCTCAATGCACGGTGTGTTGCGACTCATCGTTACCCTCGATGGTGAGGATGTGATTGATTGTGAGCCCGTGATTGGCTACTTGCATCGCGGCATGGAGAAAATTGCCGAGAGCCGTACAAACGTTATGTTTGTACCCTATGTTAGCCGTTGGGACTACGCGGCTGGCATGTTTAATGAGGCAATTACTGTCAACGCTCCTGAAAAGTTGGCTGATATTGAAGTGCCTAAGCGGGCCAGCTATATACGGGTGATTATGCTGGAGTTAAACCGCATTGCGAATCACCTGCTCTGGTTGGGGCCATTTTTGGCTGACGTTGGGGCTCAAACCCCCTTTTTCTATATTTTCCGTGAGCGGGAAATGATTTATGACCTGTGGGAAGCGGCTACAGGGGCAAGGTTGATTAATAACAACTATTTTCGCATCGGTGGTGTAGCAGCAGATTTACCCTACGGTTGGGTCGATAAGTGTGAAGACTTCTGTGATTACTTTTTACCCAAGGTTGATGAGTACGAAAAGCTGATTACCAACAACCCAATTTTCCGTCGTCGCGTTGAGGGTATTGGAACCATTACCCGTGAGGATGCCTTGAACTGGGGACTTTCAGGTCCTATGCTGAGAGGTTCTGGCGTTAAGTGGGACCTGCGCAAAGTTGATCATTATGAATGCTACGACGACTTTGACTGGGAAGTACAGTGGGAAACTGCTGGAGACTGTTTTGCCCGTTATATTATCCGCGTACGTGAGATGCGGGAATCCATCAAAATTATCCGTCAGGCCTTGAAAGCGCTGCCTGGTGGTCCCTACGAGAACCTTGAGGCCAAACGTATGGCAGAGGGGCCTAAGTCTGAATGGAACAGCTTTGATTATCAATTTATTGGTAAGAAGATTGCTCCCACATTTAAGATTCCAGCAGGTGAACACTATGTTCGCTTGGAAAGTGGGAAGGGAGAACTCGGAGTCTTTATTGTTGGCGATGACAGCATCTACCCGTGGCGTTGGAAGATTCGTGCACCTGATTTTAATAACCTTCAGATCTTGCCTCATCTATTGCGGGGTGTGAAGCTGGCCGACATTATGGCAATTTTAGGAAGTATTGACGTGATTATGGGCTCAGTAGATCGCTAAATCGTTTTTTATGCGGCCCTGAGATTAAGCGGCTGTTAGGGATGGTGTGTAAGCAGCATCCCTATTTTTATTCTGAACTACTTGACTCATCATCAATATTGCAGTCAGTCACCTGATTTACTGAGTTGATATAGCCTTCGTGGGCAGTTGATCCATCGGGGTAGGTGACAAAGGCCATGTCAGCTTGATCAAATCGAGTGTTGCGAGTAATGGCGTTGTACATGTCGGCGTAGCGCATGTAGGCCTTCGTGAAATTAGCTCCGCTCATATCAGCTGCCCGTAAGATGGTGCCATAGAGACTAGCACTTTCGAAATTGCTGTTGACTAACCGAGCGGAACAGAGGTTAGCATCACGCAGTTCTGCATTAGTCAGGTCTGCCCGCTCTAGATTGCTATATTCCAAGGTGCCCTGGAGGATTTTGGCATTGCGTAGGTTAGCTCGTACTAAGCTGGCCTCCTCTAAATCAGCTCCTCGCATGTTGGTGTAGCTTAAATCCGCTTCATCCAACTTGGCTTCTCGGAAAACAGTATTAATCAATAAGCTGTTACTAAAGTCAGCTCCCCGTAAATCGGAGCCAAAAAAATTGGCTCGACTCAAATCTTGATTGCTAAAATCCTTACCGCGCAGATCACAGCTAACACAGGTATAGTTTGGATGCTGTGGATCGGTCATAGCATCTAACGAATTATCCCGTTGAGTGACAGCTGCAGCAGGGTCGCTTGATTTTGATAGCGCCTTATTGACCTGTGGTAATCGCATCAGCAGTGGGGTCATGGCTGCAGATAAAATCAACAGGGTTAGCAGAAAGTTAAGTTTCATAGGCCATGCACTGCCGATAATAAAAGTTATCTAAAAAATCAAAATTATGGGTTCGTTTTAGAACCCAGAGTAAGAATAAAAACCTCTACCATTTATACCTGTCCTAATCCAAAGGACGCACACCAGAACATTCAGACCATGGTTATAGGTTTTACCTATCTAATAATCAATAAAAATTGGTTTTAATTATGCTTGACTCTGGTGTGTGTATTGATACCCTGAAGTTGAGTTCTTGTACCATCTGTTTCCATTATTCTTTATAGGATGTCGGAAACAGATGAGTCTGTTCTTATGGCTTTCTTAAACGGCCTCCTGACGTCAACGGTTTTGGATGGATTGTTTAAGGGGACCCTACAGACGGTAGCTCAACCTTACGTTATTATTCACCGATTACAGATTGAATTCCATGGGCTCATCTCCCTTTCGTAGTATTTTCTTACCATCACTAGTGTCATCCGGGTTGGCATTTGTCGTTATTACGTTACCGTTGTCGATGGCAAATTCAGTACCCACTTGGGTGGCTCCTAGTCAGTCTCGGGGTGATTTAGTTAGCCCTCTAGATAATTCGGCTAAGCCAATTATTCGTTACATTGGGTTGGCCATTCTTGGTAGTGTGGGGACTGGCATGATAACGGCAGACGTATTGCGACGTCTTTACCGACGCCAACGTGCCCTCGCTGCAGTGCCTGCTCCATTTGAAGCCTCTCCAATTGAGCCAACTACTTCTTCAGAGGAGAAAACGTTTACTAGTTTCGACGATTCGGTGTCGCCTTCTATGGCGGTGGGTAGCTCAATGACATTAAATGGGCAGAGCTTATTGGCGACAAAACTGGCCCCAGGTCAAACAGTTGTTCATTTTAGAGGATATACCCAGAATGGTACTATTGACGGTCTTGAGTTAAAACCGATTTCTCTGGATGAGTTGATGCAGTTGGATGCCGATGTCACTCCAGTCGATATTCCTATACTTACGTTTCTAGAGCAGGTGGATCCGGCGCATTTAGATACTGGTGATGCCATGGTGTTTGGTGTACGTTATCAAAATAAGTACTACTGTTTATGGCGCAGTACATCAGACCAGGAAAAAGTGTTGGGATGGGCGAGACGTCTCATCCGGCAACATAGAGATGTGATTGTGACTCAGAATAGTGAGGCGCAATATTCGCTATGGTATGTACCCCCCAAACATCTTAGATAAATTAGGTGGATATCAAGTGCCCACATGAGGGGCATACGTTAGATTCTTATATTTATTTCTGTTTTTTATACTTAATGAAGTATGGCTGACTTATCTTCCCAGGTAATTGCCGCGTATTCTCAGGGACGACGAGATTTTAGCTACTGTAAGATGCCGGCTATTCGGATGTCTCAGTATGAGCTAACTGGGATTGATTTATGGGGCTGTAATTTAGCGGATGCTCATTTGGCGGATGTTGATTTTAGCCAAAGCAATCTGCGGGGGGCTGATTTACAACGGGCAAATTTACGACGAACGAATTTTCAAGAAGCTGATTTACGGGGGGCATGTCTCCTGGGTGCTCAGCTAGAGGATGCCAATTTTCAGGATGCGATCGCAAACCATCAAACCCAATTTCCGGAAACCTTTAACCCTGCCCAGGCCGGAGTTCATTATTTGGGGTCTAAAGCTGCATTAATTGATTGCAACTTGAGTGAGCGTGATCTAGGTGGTATTGACCTTAGCCATAGTAATTTGGCTGGCGCTCAACTAAAAAAGACAAATTTGTTGGGAGCCTGGTTAGTCGGTGCACAGCTTACCGAAGCGAACTTAAGCTATGCAAATCTGAATTCCAGCAATCTCTCCAACGCCAACTTGCAACGGGCCAAATTCAAAGGTACCGATCTGACTAGGGCGAACTTATCAAAAGCCATCTTATTTGGTGTCGATTTAATTCACGCAGAACTAAAAGAGAGTTGTTTATCCGGAGCTGTGTGTGATCCATCTACCCAGTGGCCCGAAGACTTTGATTGGGAGTGGGCTGGGGTTTATTGTCTAGGACCCAATCAATCTTTGTGGGCAGCTGATCTAAGTAATCTGGCGCTCGTTGGGGTTGATCTTAGCGGAGCTAACCTGGTCGGCGTTAATTTTACAGGGGCCGATTTATGGGGAGCTAATTTGCAAGGGTGCGATCTGCGAGATGCCTGTTTAGCTGGTGCAAATTTATGGGGTGCGAACTTGGTTGATGCAGACCTGACAGGAGCCGAAATCGACACCGCTAACCTTGAAGCTGCCATGCTTTCCTAGGGGGGGGTGAGCAGCCAAATTGTCTCTAATATAAGAATTCTGTAGGTTCCGCAGGACGATTTGTTTGCCGTTCCTTAGGAAAGTCGACTTGATAAGGCAAGGGGGGTTCTTCAATGAGAATATGCCGGGTGCCCCAACCATCGTTGTAGAGTTCAGGGCGTGCGCCCACCAGATTACCTACAGGTATATCTAGCACTTTTTTCATTTCTAAATAGCGCCGACCTTCAAAGGTTGTCTGGAGCAGTTCAGGGGATACCTTGAGACCTTGTTGCGCAAGAATGCGCTCTAGAGTGGTGAGCTGGTCTAATGGAGTGTAGGTAGCCATAACAACAACTGTGTCAAGGGGTTCCACATCCATATTCAATTCTGACTGATCAAGCTGCCAAGTTTCTTTTCTGCTGCCATCATCAGTCAGCTGTTTGAAGGTCAGTTCTCCTTGCCAGCGACCATTTTGTACGTTGACGACCTGATAGTCCAAGATTGAATAGGTGGGTTTAGGTTCTACATTGTCATCAGTCGGCGAAAGCTGTCGCATTGCCAACACATTAAGTTCCGTTTGGTTAGGAAAGTTAGCTGTTCCTTGTAATTCATAGGTATAGTTATTCCTGCCTGGTTCTATGGTGAAGTCCATTTCAGCCACAGGTAACCGATTGATTAAAATAGGATTATTAGGTGTCTCGATTGAAAAACCGCAGCCGCTTAACACACTACCTAAGCCGCCAAGCAGGCAAAATAACTTTAGTCTACGAAGACTAGATGGCGTCATTATATGGAAAGACATAGTCAGTAAATAGTAAGTCCGGATAAATTACTTGGCTGTACTTTTGTCAGAACTTTTGTCAGAGAACAGATAACAGCCTGCTCGTAGGGAGTCTTTGTTTGAAGCTTTAGTAATTGGCTACTGCTATAAACAACGGTTACAACAATTTCTGTTGTCTAACCGGAAAGAAACTGCCGTTATCTCCGTCAGAACTAGGTTAAATAAGTCATAAAAATCACTTTATATGATTTATCAAATCACTATTGAATCCATAGATCAATTTTGAGATGAGGTTGTTCCTAATGAATAGAATTAGGCCTTTTCACCGAAAAAATATACAAATTCTAGTGTTTTTGATGATTCCTTCATGCGTGAATTTGCCCATCATAGGTCAGTATAGGTATTCGTTAGTTCGTAAAAAACTTAATTATGAATAACAAAATATAGTAGTCACCTTAATCGTATCTTGATCTATTTTTGCCGGATTGTGGCGATTAAGCTTGATATTTGATCTTGGAAGACTGTAAAAGAGCTTCTTAATGCATTATTCCTTAAACAAAATAACACTAACCTTTATAGAGTTCTCAGGGTGAAGACTGATCTATGTGTAAATCAATAAGCTACAGAGCAAACCCTTGCAAAGAATTTTCTGACTGGGTAAGACTTGATTGAGACCCTCCTAGGGTTCATCAGGGTTTGTATATGTTTTGAAAGGGCAAAAGAGCCAATAATTTGATTATTTTGACCTAGGTATGTATCTGGGGGGAGTGCTTACAGCAGTGTTTTTAAGGATAATCAGAAAACGCTTATTTATCTCGCTATTTTTATCTGTTCTATTAATTGTGACCACCTTAGGGCCTAGTATGGCTCAGGTGACGTCATCTCCAGGGGCTTCTGATGATCCAGCGGAGGCAGGTACTGCTATTGATCGTCGTAATCGCAATGAAGATGGTGCAACATTAGGACGAGATCTTCTGCAAGATGCTCAAGCGGCTGAATTAGAACAGGAAGATGGCAGTCAATATATTCTTGAATTCAATCGTAGTCCGGTCGTAGGTACACGCCTGCGTCTAGAGGGTATTTATAATGAGTCTCGGTTAAGGTTTACACGGCCACGTAACTGGTCGGTTAAGTCTGTCAAGATTCTGTTGCGTTATCGCCATTCTGGGGCTCTTTACGCAACTCGCTCCAATCTGAACGTCATTGTTAATGACAATAATGTTGGTAGTGTGCCGCTAAATCTGAAACAGGGTGATACAGGCACCATTGTTTTTGACATTCCCACACGTATTCTAAAAGATTACAACGAGCTCATCATTGCGGGTTTGCAGAATAACTCACCCACCTGTACCCAGGATCCATTTGACCCATCACTTTGGACAGAAATTCTACCGGATTCAAAGCTGGTATTTAACTATGACGCTGAACCGTTCCAACTAGATTTCAATAGCTATCCCTATCCCCTGATTGACGTGCTCAGTTTGGAAACAAACCACATTGATTATGTTGTTCCGACTGAGCAGGATCAGGCTTGGTTAACAGCTACTTCACGGCTACAGACATCTTTAGGACGTATTGCTGACTATCGCCCTTTAGAAACAGATCTAGTTGAAAAGTTTGATGATGTAGCTGATGGCAACCGAGTCGTAATAGTTGGGACGCCTA
Organism: Leptolyngbya sp. PCC 7375; assembly: GCF_000316115.1. Taxonomy (GTDB): domain Bacteria; phylum Cyanobacteriota; class Cyanobacteriia; order Phormidesmidales; family Phormidesmidaceae; genus Leptothoe. The sequence continues at coordinate 2,052,721 of NZ_JH993797.1, read as the reverse complement.
GTCAGCAACCCATGTTGGAGAACCTGGATTTACCACTGACTCTCAAAAATAAGCGTTGGCTGGATAACAAACAGACACTGATTTCTTCTGATACTGGTATTTTGATGTGGACTGTGCTTGAGGATAAACAGTCCCCTGTATTAGTAGCAACAGGTAATGGATCTACTGCTGTAGATAAGGCAGTGCGGTTCTTAACACAGTCTCAGGATCGCAAAATTGGTGCTGGTCAAATTGTTTTGGTAGATGAGGTAGAAGAAATTGAGGCACCTGACATTCGTGATTGGCCTCGTTATCTGCCCCTATCTGATAATTTTGAGCTCAGCGATCTAACAGGATTTAATAATGAGCCGATTGATGATGTGGTGATTCGAGGTGCTCATGCGCCACCGTTTGAGTTTGATTTTAAGGCGTTACCGGACGATCGCTTTTTGCCAGGAAATGTGATGACTCTGCGGTACACCTATGGTCCCCAGGTAAACCCGCTCACATCTCTAGTAGAAGTGCAGTTAGACGGTATTACTGTTGCTGGTCGCCGTCTCGATTCGATTGACGGTAAGCGGCGATCCACCTTGAAAGTGGAATTGCCAGAACAGCATATTACACCTCAGTCACGTTTAAAAGTTTATTTGAGATTTGATCCACGGGAGCGTCGTTCCTGTAGCCGCGTTACAGATCACCAACTATGGGGCACCATCCACAGCGACAGTGCCTTTAACCTCAACCGTCAACAGGTGGCAAAACTACCGGATCTAAATCTATTAAAGGCTGGTTATCCGTTTGCAGCACCTCAAGATTTGTCTCGTACTACCATTGTGTTGCCCAACAAACCCAGTATGACTGAGTTATCGCTGATGCTTGAATTAAGTGAGCGTCTCGGTCGTTTAAGTCGTTCAGAAGCAGTACGGGTCCAGGTTTATCCGGTTGGCAAACTGACCCCGGAAATACGGGAATCGCAGAATCTGGTGGCAATTGGATTGCGATCTCAATTTCCCTTGGTTGAAGCTTTAGAAGCTGCGGAGTTTAACCTTAAAGATGGAGCCCGCCAATGGGGTGGCAGCCAGGTTCAAACGTTGCCTGATGCAGAGGGGGTTTTACAGCAGCAACTATCTCCGTGGAATGAATCACGAGTATTGCTGACCATGACCGCTCAAAGTGAAGATGGTTTGAAGCAGCTCCGCGATCTCTTGGAACTGGATTCCCTATTTTTCCAGTTGCAAGGGGACACTGTGTTAATTAGTGCCAATGACGAAACGCCATCTCCTTATGACGAAAACGCCTATAATCTAGAGTTCTTACAGCGTTCTGCCCAGCAAGATATTCAAGAAGAGAGTGCGTTTCAAAGAGCCATCACCGTAATTCAGGGTAATTGGTTCCTCCTGATTCCCGGTATCATTGTGCTCTCATTGTTGCTCTATGGTGTTCTCCAAGCATACTTAAAACGAAATGATGCTCTGACGGCTGCCCAAGGTGTTATGACCGATCCATCTGCGCCAGGAGAACTTTAATTATGGCTGAACGAATATTCATTACCCATCGATTGAGAGACTTTCAGTCTGTCTTCAAAACCTATCTGTCTAAAAGAGTTCGGCCTTTACTGATTGAACTGCTGATCATTACGCTCCCCGATTGGTTTGATCAGAGTTTGCAGTGGCTCAATAAACAACAGCTATTGGTGTTGGCGTTGTGTTTAACCACATTTGCCTGGCCTATTATGACAGCGCGGCCAACAATTCTACAGCAGGGACTGGTGGCGTTAGCCCTATTGGGTTTAGGTCAGGTATTGTTGCGGTTAGAAGATCGACAGACTAGCCAACGAGTCAGTGAATACTTGCATTTGCTATTGATAGCTATTAGTACCATCACAACTCTGCGGTATCTGTACTATCGCTCTAACTACACGCTTAACGTAGGTTCTTGGCTGGATGGTTTCTTTTCAATTTTGCTGTTTGCGGCAGAGCTTTATGCAATTGCTACTCTGTTATTGTCCTATTTCCAGACCTTAAGGATTCGCGAGCGTAAATCTATTTCCCTCGATCATTGGCCACAGGAGAAATGGCCTAAGGTAGATATTTATATCCCTACCTATAACGAAGATGTTGCCATCGTCCGTAAAACGGTATTGGGAGCCCTCAAGATTGATTATCCGGCAGATAAAAAGGTTGTTTATGTGTTAGATGATGGTCGTGCTGAAAAATATCGGGAACGTCGCCTTGCCCTAAAGGCCATGTGTGAAGAGTTAGGATGTATGATGCTGACCCGTGACAACAACGATCACGCTAAGGCTGGTAACATCAATACAGCACTGGACAGAACAGACGGCCAGCTAGTGCTTATTCTAGATTGTGACCATATACCGGTACGAGGGTTTTTGCAGGAAACCGTTGGCTTCTTCTTTGATAAAAAATTAGCTCTGGTACAAACTCCTCACTGGTTCTATAATCCCGATCCATTTGAGCGTAATTTACTTACTCAAGGGCAGATACCCGTTGGTAACGAGCTATTTTACAAGGTGTTGCAAAAAGGTAATGACTTTTGGAATGCAGCCTTTTTCTGTGGCTCTGCAGCCTTGATTCGTCGTAAGTATCTGGTTGACGTTGGCGGGATTGCAACCGAGACGGTAACCGAAGACTGCCACACGTCTTTACGATTGCACTCTCTGGGTTACCGCACTGTTTACTACGACAAAATTATGGTGGCTGGCTTAGCCCCTGAGAAATTTTCCTCATATGTAGGTCAGCAGGTTCGTTGGGCCAGGGGGATGGCTCAGATTTTACGGATTGAAAATCCCCTGTTTAACCGCAAACTTAATCTGCGTCTATCTCAGCGATTTTGCTATTTCAGTGCCACTTCCCATTTCTTTTTTGGCTTTCCCCGGTTGATGTATGCAATTGCTCCCAACCTGTTTTTGCTGTTTGGGATCAACCCTGTCAAGGGTTTAGGTATTGAGACATTGTTCTATGCATTGCCGCACATTGTGCTCTCAATGCACGCGAATCATATTTCCTACAAACATGTTCGGTTTTCTTTCTGGAATGAGATTTATGAATTTGCAATGTCATTCCAGGCAGGTATTGTGACATTGCTAGCGTTGATCAATCCAAATTTGGGTTCCTTTAACGTGACTGATAAGGGAGTCTCAGTAGAATCTCGTAGCTTTGATATCGATAGTGTGCGCTATCTTGTGGTTCTAGGAGCGATTACAGCTGCGTCTCTACTGACTGTACCTATCTGGCTAATTCTCAGCCCTTTGGATACTCAGGCTGTACTGATCAACACCCTATGGTGTGTGTTTAACCTTTCTCTGGTTTTAACAGCGTGTCTGGTGGCATTTGAACAACCACAGCTGCGACAATCTCACCGGTTACCGCGTGAGCTAATTGCTCACCTTTACAGTGATGATGGCCAAGTTTGGGAAGGTACAACGATTGATGTTAGTGAAACGGGAGCTCAGGTGCTGCTTGATGTTTGGCCCAATGTTTCTGACCGGGTACAGCTAGAGATTGTGGGTGATTATGGAGCGATCGCCTTACTAGATGCGGAAATTGTCAGAGCTACTGCAACAGATGCCTTGCAGACAAAGCTAGCCATTAACTTTGTCAATATGACTCAAGCACAGCAAGATGATCTCGCCATTGTGATTTTTTCTGATGTGCGCAGATGGTATTCCCAAATTCGTGAAAATACTGATAACCCATGGCAGTCCCTCAGCTTTATTTTGATGAGTTTGAGGCGAGCCTTCCAAGAGTTACGCCCAGCTAATAGCGTTAAGATGCGTAAACAAGTTGAAGTGATGAGTGACCTTAGATGGAAAGGGTGGGGTAGCAATGTTCAAGCTGCTATGATCACTGAGCTGGGTTCAAGGGACATGCGGCTAGAGTTGTTGGGTGATGCTAGTACGGCGGCTATTGCCCTGCAGGATAATCACCCTCTGTTACATTTGCAGGTTTATCCACAAGTTGATAGCGTTCATTCCTATGATTTGATGGCTCAGGTTGAGCGTCTTGAACTTGTACCTAAGCTTTCAAGTACCTATAGTGGCTCGGTTACAAACGCAGATTTAAATAATCCCAGTCAACTCTCGGATTATCGTGTGGCTTTGGAACTTACGTTCCCTGCATCCTTGGATCAGCAACAGCAGAACCAAATTAAAACGTTACTCAGACAGGTTGCCTAATAATGATCACTGCTCGTGTGATGGGTTTCTAAAGCTCATTTGTTCTAGTTCGCAACTGCGATTTTCATTATTATTTCGTCATTTTAATGGTGTACGTAGCCTGGTAATGTCCTGTGATCCTGGGTATAGGGAATTATTACTGTAGTTCCTTTTTCTGTTACCTCTTTTATGAACACTTTGTTTGGGCGTACGTAATTTTACTGGTATTCTCAAACTAAATGTACAAACTCACAGTGCTATATGTTCCTAAGCTAAGGGGGATATAGTGACTTATTGCAGGGTGATTAAAATTTTGATAAATGTGACCTTGAAACAGGGTTCTTCCAAATAGATGGTCCGGACTAGGGAGCAAATAGTGGAATTTCTTCATAGTGAAGTTGTCGCATAAATTTATTTCTATTGCCGCATACATCTATTTCCATAGGAAAGAAACCATTTGTATGGTTATTGAGTCGAAAATGTATATATCTATTCGTGGCCGTGTGTAATAGGTGTACTACCCATTGCTTTGGTCTAATTTAGCCCTAAAGGGTTTTGGCTTTTTGCTGTATCGTTAAACATTCAGTTATGAACAGTCGTTCGATTGTGGGTTATGGTGCAACCCAGAAGTTACATCCTCTAAGCTTTTTGGCTCAGTTGATCAGTCGGCAGGTGAGTGGTCACTTCAAGTTGTACTCGGGGACTAACTCATGGTCGCTTTTTCTTAACCAAGGCAAGCTTAATTTTGCTACGGATACTGATGCGCCCTTTGATCGCTTAGATCGTCACCTTCAGGACTTGAGTAGTGAAATTTCTACTCTAGTCGGTGCTGTGCGAGTTCAACTACGGTTGATGTTTGAGCAGTCACCTAAGCAGGCTCCTCTAACGCCAGACTATCAGGCGATTAGTTGGTTGGTAGAGCAATCTCATCTAACGCCGGAACAAGCGAGTGGTTTGATACGCGCCATGGCGATTGAGGTAATTGAGTCCTTTTTGGGTGTGCAGGAAGGTAGTTATGATTTACTTGGTTTAGAGGATATTGGTGAGTATCCGGTTCTCTGTCAGTTAGATTTACGCCCTATTGTTGAAATCTGTCAACGAAATCGGCGGCAGAGCTTACTATCATCCCCCTCAGCGGTGGCAGCTGGAGCGCCAGTGGTTTCTGTACAGTCGATGGCTGCCTCTGTGCCGTCTGTTTCACCTGCTGCTGTTAATAATAAGCTGGTGGATTCTGAATCCACTGCACAAGCTGGGGCCGCTGTTGTTAATCCTCAGGCTCGAGATGGAGGCGCTAACATGTCAGCATCTTCTGATGCTCGCAGGGCTGTTTACACAATTGCCTGTATTGATGATAGTCCAACTGTTTTGAATGCTATTCAAGAATTCTTGAATGATAGAAGTCTGAACGTTGTCTCTATTAGTGACCCGGTCAAGGCGTTGATGCAGGTTATGCGCTGTCGTCCAGATCTGATTCTGTTGGATGTAACCATGCCTAATTTGGATGGCTATGAACTATGCTCTTTGTTACGCAGGCATCCAAGCTTTAGAAATACGCCTATTGTCATGGTGACGGGTAATACGGGCTTTATTGATCGTGCGAAAGCCAAGTTGGTAAGGTCTTCTGGTTATTTGACTAAGCCATTTAGTCAGTCAGAGCTCTTGAAAATGGTATTTATGCATTTACCGGCCGTGGGGCCGAGACAGTAGTGAGCTAAATTGCTCATCTACTTCAATGTTTCAGATTTTGTGATAGTTACTATTATGAACACTGAGGGCGGTTGGCCACACATTTTGGGGATGACAGACAGACTATGACGGTAATTAAAACGGCTACAGTGCTAATCGTTGAGGATACACCCTCGGAACGAGAATTAATTAGCCATTATTTACAGGAAGAAGGCTACAGTGTCATCCATGCTGTGACAGCGCAAGAGGGGTTAGATAAGGCTATTTCTAGTCAGCCGAGCGTCATTGTTACGGATGTAGTGATGCCTGGAATGAGTGGATTTGAGCTGTGTCGAAGCTTAAAGCGTGCGCCTGAAACAGAGAAGGTTCCGGTGATCATTTGTTCATCTAAGGATCAGGCAATTGATCGCCTGTGGGGTATGCGACAGGGGGCAGATGCCTATATCACTAAACCCTTTGAGCGAGAGGAATTACTGAAGGTAATTAAATCAGTATTGTAATTTTCTTAGTGTGCGATCGCATATCGTTTGTGAGGTCACTATTTTGTCTGCTTTATCTCTGAAAAAAGACAGGCCTGTACTGGCAAAGTCATTCTTAAAGTTCCAGTTGGCTCCTAATGTTGTAGCCATGTTTCCTGCCCGGGCTGTTCAGGAAGCGGTCGTGTTACCCACACGACGAGTGATGGCAATGCCCAATATGCCCGCAGCCCTCTTAGGGTTAACTAATCGCCGTGGCCGTGTATTTTGGGTTGCTAATTTAGTGCGCCTGCTGGGGTTGCCAGTGCCCGATCACCACAGTCAGCAATATAGCTTAATTGTAGTTCAAGGACAGTCAACACCCCTAGCGCTACAGGTTGAAGCTATTGACGGTATGGTCAGCTTTCCACCGGAAGCTATTCATCCCCCCCCAAATAATGTGAGCAGTATTATTTTGCCGTACCTCACAGGCTGTGTTACTCACAACGATGAAACTATTTTTATATTAGACGTTGAAGCTCTGCTACAGTCTCCAGTGCTACAGGCACCCTAGGTTCTTCCCTTGATTAAGGTTGTTATTATCTTTTGCTGATTTCTATCGTTATCTACTCTGAGTCATTTGCGAATTGTTATTGAAACGCTATCTAAAGGAAACTTCTTATGGGTATGGATGTTGGTACGAACTCAAATGCTGAGTCTAACTCTGAGGTAGATGCAGTGGATAATACCCCTAACCAAGAAGACAGTTCTCAGCGTGATCGGTTATTGGATGGTGTTGTAGTGAAATCTGTAGACGATATTCAAGGAAATAATAATGGCCTGGAGAATGCTCGTGAGCACAATCCAAATCAAGAACTAGCTGCCCAATTGGAAGAGATTGCGGCGGTTAGTCGTCGTAATACGTCTCCTTCAAACTCGTCTAAGGGTGTGTCAGAACCAATGGCAAATGTGCAAGATCAACAAACTTTATCTTATCGAGGCGTAAAATATCCTTCGGCAGAGGATCGGTATGCCCCTGAGAATCTTAAAATTTCCCGTGGTAGCGCTCTACTGCAGTGGTTTTATGATTTACCTGTTAGCAGCAAGCAGCTAATTGGTTTAATCTCCTCAGAGGTTATCTCCGTTATTGGCTTGGTTGGGGCAGGCTCACTCCTAATTATTAGTGGTGCCCGTCAGCAGTTATTAAAGCAAGCTGAAGCGGAACTAGCGGTCACAGATATCCAATACAACATCAAAGTCAACCAAATGGGGTTTGGTTTCCGGGGTCAATCCGAAAACACAGCCATTGTGGCGTTGGCTGAGGGGGTAGCTAATAGTTCTGATATTAGTGCTAATCAGCGCGCAGTTGTTCGAGAGATTTTACAAGGAGAAGTTGAGGCTCGCGATATTGAGTATTCTACGCTCATTGGCATAGATGGGAAAATCATTGCCAATGCCCAAACTGATCGCACTGGAGAAGAGTTTGATCCTTATGGGTTAGTTTCCCGTGTTGTGTCTGAGCGCCAGCAGATTAAGGCCAATGGTTTGGTTGAGCGGAGTGAGTTGCAACGCCAGGGGGTTGAACTAACAACTGATGGAGATAAAGCGCTCATTCGATATGTAGCAACTCCTGTGTTTGCTCAAAACCAGACTGACCAATTAGTTGGGGTATTGGTTGCGGGTGATCTTGTTAGTGGTAAAACAGCGATTGTTGAAGGTATTGTCCAAGCATTTGGCACTGGCTATGGCGCTATCTATTTGAGTGAAGGCTCTGATGATTTTCAATTGGCTTCCTCGGCTGATTTAGATGAAGGGGCCACTGAGATTGAAATTGGTGAAGAAGTTTATGATCAGAAACTGTTAGTAGAGGCGGTAGAACGCCAAGGTGAAACGATTTCCCAGCGTCTGGTGGAAACCGATGGTGAGGCCTACGCTATGGCTGCAAAAACCTTGAGTGATATCAACGGTGAGCCAATTGGGATTTTAATCCGTGGTACTTCAGAGGCACGTTTACAGCAGTTAATTAATAGAAGTCTACAGATTCAATTTTTGATTGCATTATTGGCTATTTTAGCTGATATCTTTTTAGCTCAGTTGTTGGGGCGTTCAATCGCTAGTCCGATTAAGCGTCTGCAGCGTGCAACCGAGGCGTTTGCTGAGGGAGATCGTCAGGCAAAAGCCGATGTTTTTGCCAGGGACGAAGTTGGTCAGCTAGCCACGGCTTTTAACGACTTAACGAATACGGTGCTGCGTTCTGAAGGCACTCTACTGGATCAAGCGAGTGTCCAAGCAAGAGCGGCTCAACGGGCTAATCAACTAGCTAGTTTGACGAGTGACTTACGCAAAAATAATATCGATGAAGAGCGCTTGTACAGCATTGCTGTCAATGATGTTCGTAAGGCGATAGAAACAGATCGAGTGATCGTTTATCGTTTTAACGAAGATTGGAGTGGTGAGATTATTTCTGAGTCTGTTGGCATGGGATGGCCTGCGGCGTTGGGGACGAATATTAAAGATCCCTGTTTTGCGTCTGGCTATGTTGATCAGTACCGTCGCGGTCGTATACAGGCAACCAGTAATATTTTTGAAGCCGGGTTGACTGAGTGTCATTTAGGTCAACTGAAGCCATTTAAAGTTAAGGCCAATTTGGTTGCCCCCATTTTGGACAATGGAGAATTGATTGGTTTGTTGGTCGCCCACCAATGCTCAGGGCCCAGAGATTGGAGTGAGTTGGATATTAGCTTCTTGAAGCAGGCTGCTTTGCAGATAGGTTTATCTGTTGAACAAGTTAGTCTGTTCAATCAGAAACAGCAAGCACAGTTAGAGGCAGAGGCGCTATCTGAAGAGCGGCGACAGCGTCAAGAGACTCTTCAAATGGAATTACTAGGTCTCTTAGACGATGTTGAAGGCGCTGCTCGTGGTGATTTGACGGTTCGTGCTGATGTTTCAGCTGGAGAGATTGGTACTGTTGCTGACTTCTTTAATGCCATTATTGAGAGTCTGCGACAAATTGTGACTCAGGTTAAAACTTCAGCGGTGCAGGTGAATACATCTTTGGGAGCTAACGAGGTGGCTATGCAGGTGTTGGCTGATGATGCCCTACAGCAGGCAGATCGCACAACGCAAACGCTTGATTCTGTAGAAAATATGACCATGGCCATTACCCAAGCAGCTGATCGAGCCCAGCAAGCGGCTGTTGTGGCTCGTGAAGCTTCCCAGACTGCTGAAGACGGTGGATTAGCTATGGATCTGACGGTGCAGAATATTTTGGATCTGAGAACAACCGTCGGTGAAACGGCTAAAAAGGTGAAGCGATTGGGTGAGTCATCGCAGCAAATTTCTAAGGTCGTTTCCTTGATTAACCAGATTGCTACCCAGACCAATTTGCTGGCTATTAATGCGGGTATTGAGGCGGCCCGCGCTGGTGAAGAAGGTCAAGGTTTTGCCGCTGTTGCTGAAGAAGTGGGTGAACTAGCAGCCCGTTCTGCAGCTGCGACTCAGGATATTGAGCGCATTGTAGACAGTATCCAGAGGGAGACTGCTGATGTGGTGGATGCTATTGAAAGCAGTACTTCTCAGGTGGTTGAAGGCACTCGTCGAGTGGATGAGGCGAAGCAGAGCCTGGCGCGTATGATGGAAGTATCTCAGCAAATTGATGCTCTAGTGCAGACAATTTCTGCGGCTACCGTTTCCCAGGTAGAAACAGCAGCCAATGTGTCCACACTAATGCAAGAAATTTCCCAGGTGTCTGAACGTACATCGATTTCTTCCAAAACTGTATCGGAAGCGCTACAACAGACGGTTGCAGTGGCTAAGGAGCTAGAACTTTCTATGGCTGCCTTTAAGGTGGATGATCAGGAGGCTTCAAGAGCATCTCAGGAGCAATAACAGGTCATTATTGAATAGAGGCAGAGCGAATAGTTTGCTCGATAGGCAGTCACATAAGGCAGGTATCCAATAGGTGCAGCGTCATGGCGGTTGATAAAGAACTTGAAATTAAGCTTCAGTTCCTGGATGAAGCTGATGAGTATCTACAGACTTTAGATGGAGCCCTGCTGGATTTAGCGCAGAAAGGTGTACTGCGTAACGATATTGACGCAGCATTGCGCTCATCCCACTCGATTAAAGGTGGGGCTGCCATGATGGGGTATGTGCTGCTAAGTGACTTTGCCCATCGCCTTGAGGACTCATTGAAGGTCCTCAAACTTCAGCGCGATGGTTTAGTGATTGATGATGATTTAGAACGATTGCTACTGTCGGCGGTGGATATTCTACGTCGAGTCATTGAGTGCGATCGCAACCAGAAACCACCTGACGAAACATGGCTGAACGGTACAGCCATGCCTATTTTTGAGCAGCTTTATGAGATTCTAGGAGAAGCTGATCCTGAAGACGAGAGTATTTTATTGTCTTCAGATGAAAATCAGGATATTATTCCGGTTCTGTTTAGCACTGAGGTTGAAGGCTGTCTGAATCGATTAGAAGCGGCTATTTCTAGTCAAACGCCTCGGCTGCGTGAAGAGGTAGACATCCTGGCTCAGGAACTGGGCGGCTTAGGCGAGATGCTACAGCTCTCTGCTTTTTGTGAGCTGTGTATGTCAGTTGGACAGGCTATTAAGATGGCGAGTGATGACCAAGTTATGGAAGTGGCTCAAGCCGCTCTCACGGCCTGGCGACAGTCTCAGACTTGCATCTTAGATGGTCAAGTGGAGCAGTTGCCCGTTGCTCTGTCGGGATTGAGTTTTGAAGTGCCTGTAGTGACAGGTACCTCAGATATCTTTAGTGATGTCGATCTAAACGTCAGCGATCCGTTGGCAATGGACGATCCCATGCTCAATGATGGTCAGGGAGTAGAGGATGATTGGGCCACTATTTTGGCTCAGGCGGAAAATGCACCCGTTGACCAGGATATTTTTGCGCAATCCGCAACAGATAACTCGCAACCTACAGAATTTCTATTTACTGAAGAGCTTCAGCCAACAGTACCTATTCAACCTGAAGCAGCAGCTCCAGCGGGAGAGTCCGAATTATCAGGAGACGCTGTTCAACCAGTCAGGCCGTTTGTGGAATCTGGTTCACCGTCTGTCGAGAAAGAGTCTGCAGCATCGCAGTCTGCATCGCAGGCTGCTGCATCGCAGGCTGCAGAATTTCGGTTTTCTAGCAAGTCCAGTAATGAGTCTAAGGTCGCTCCGGATGCACAGCAGGATACGACTGTAAGGGTTTCGGTGCGACAGCTGAATGAACTCAATGATTACTTCGGTGATTTAACAATTGAGCGTCATCGACTTGACAGTGAAGTAAAACGTCTGAGGACGTTGGTGAAACTGTTGCACGAGCGGTTGCGTTCCTTAGAAGAATCGGAAGAGGATCTGCGCGATGTCTACGATAAAACAGCCAGCAATAATCCACTGATGCTACCAGCTGCTGGTAATAATGGTTCTGTTGCCCTGGCCTTGAATCAAGGGGGGGGTAATGGCGTTACAACCTCTGGGTTTGATGCCCTAGAGATGGATCGCTATGATGAGCGACATCTGCCCTTCCGCGACATGATGGAAACCGCTGTCAGGTTGCGAGAAGTTGCTGACGATATTGAAATTAGTGTTGATACAGCCGAGCAATCATCACGAAATTTACAGCGTACTACTCGTCAGCTACAGCGTAATCTCAATCAGCTGCGCATGCGGCCTTTATCAGACATTACCAATCGCTTTCCACGGGCCTTACGTGAGCTGTCGCTAGAGTTTAGTAAGCCTGTGGAACTCAAGGTTGAAGGCGATAAAACTTTAGTTGATCGCAATATTTTAGAGTCCTTAAACGATCCCTTAATGCACATTCTGCGTAATGCCTTTGACCATGGTATTGAGGCTCCGGCAGAACGCCTAGCGGTAGGTAAACCAGAGCAGGGCACCATTACCATTAGTGCCCTACAGCGTAGTAGCCGGACGGTGATCACAATTCAGGATGATGGTCGCGGTATTCCCTTAGAGAAAATTCGTGCTCGTGCGAAAGATATGGGATTAGATGAATCCCTATTGGCTACCGCAAGCGAAACTGACCTGTTGTCACTAATTTTTGAGCCTGGGTTTAGTACGGCTAGTCAAGTGACTACGCTATCCGGCCGTGGTGTCGGTATGGATGTGGTTCGCAACAATCTTGAAGAGATTCGTGGTGATATTAGCGTAGCGACCAAAGCAGGGCAGGGATCGACGTTTACCATTTCGGTGCCTTATACGCTTTCTGTTACTCGGGTGTTGCTGGCCGAGAGTAATCGTCTCCCCATGGCTATTCCGACCGATAATCTTCAGGAAATCACAGAGGTTGCAGACGACGAAATTTACGACGATGGTGGGCGTGAAATGTTCACCCGTAATGGTGAGCCAGTCCGATTGATCCGCATGGCTAAGTGGTTAGCATTTAACTGTGCTCGGCATATTGAAAGTTTGGAAATGAGCGCTAACGTGACGGTGCCGACAGTTTTGGTCTTCCGATATAACGATCAACTATTTGGCTTACAAATTGACCGCTCATGGGGCGATCAAGAGGCGGCGCTGCGTCGGGTGGAAGGGAATGTTCCTATGCCTACAGGATTTAACAACTGCACTATTTTGGGTGATGGACAAGTTGTGCCTTTGCTCAATGCGCCAGAATTTCTCCGTTGGGTGTTGAGTTGTGAAGGGTCCAATATCAAAGAAGCGTCAGTTCTATATGGTAATCCTCTACTCAGTGGCAAGCTGAGTGACCTGCAACCTGATGTAGCTGCTAGTGTGTCTAAACAACCGACAATCATGGTGGTGGATGATTCGGTCAATGTGCGACGGTTGCTGGCCCTTACGTTGGAAAAGCAAGGGTATCGAGTGACTCAGGCTAAGGATGGCCTAGATGCGCTGGAAAAACTCAATGCTGGCTTAGATATCAATGCGATTGTGTGTGATATTGAAATGCCGCGTTTAGATGGATATGGCTTCTTGGCTAAACTGCGGTCCCATAAGCGTTGTTCCCATATTCCAATTACAATGCTGACGTCGCGTACCGGTGATAAACACCGTCAGTTGGCGATGAAGCTGGGGGCCAATGCTTATTTCTCGAAGCCCTATCGTGAACAGCTGTTGCTGGATACTTTGGCAAATGCTGTGTTTAATGCGCCTTTGAATTAGGTTTTGGTGAGACGTTGCATGTAACGTCTGTACATTGGCCAAAAGGCAGTTTATTCCCGTATATTTTAGAATCTATGGAAATGAACGATAGGGTGAGTAACGGGAATGATTTCCATTACCTTAAAGCTGTTTGCGGTATATCAGGATGTTTTGGGATGTCCTGAAATGACAATGGAGTTGCCTGAGGGGATAACGGTTAGGGAATTGTGCGATCGCATCTGCAATCAATACCCGGATCTAAAAAAATGGCAAGGCCTCACGCGTTTTGGCATTAACCTCAAGTTTGTTGAAGCCGATACTCCCCTCAGCAATGGTGATGAAGTTGTTTTAATTCCACCTGTTAGTGGGGGTTAGGGCTGTGGAAAAGGCGTTGCATGTAACGTCTGCACATTCCAAAATAATTAATAGTTACTCGGTAGCGTGTTTTTGCAGAATTTCAAGGGAAACTATTTGTAAAGCAGCTTCATGGGTTGCGGCTAACACCACTTTGGGGGCCACACCGGCATCATGGGCTTCTTTCCAGCGGCTAGCACACAGGCACCAGCGATCGCCGGGCTTGAGGCCAGGAAATTTGTACATGGGCATGGGTGTACTCAGATCATTACCCTGAGCCTTGGTGTAAGTCAAAAACTCTTCTGTGACTTCAGCGCAAACGACATGAGCGCCTAAATCGTTCGGTCCTGTATTACAAGTACCGTCACGGTAAAATCCTGTCATCGGACTGGTGCAACATATCTGTAGATTGTCACCCAGAACGTTTTTTACAATTGCCATAGCCTTAGATTTAAATTTCAGCAACAGCTCGTTCAACGAGCCGACGAGTTAGGGTCTGAACACCCGTGTGCTCATAATAGTTGATGGAAATATCTAGAAAGGCACCAAAGTAGTCCATTTTGTCGTCAGCTATATCCACAAATGTTTTGAGATTAGCGACTACACTTTGAGGCGTGATGCCTTTAGATTCAACAAAATTGCCCATCCAGCCTTTGACTGACTCAAAGCTCGCACCAATAAATGTGAGCTGGTCAGCTGTTTTAGCGCCAGGCACCGCTTCCTTAATGGCTTTAAACGCTGGATTGTTATCCAAGTCTTTAGGGGTGAGATTTCCTAAGACAGTTTCGGTTTGCTTAATAAAGTTAGGGCCTAGGGGAACGAGACCGTCAAAACATACTAGCGCGGCCATCCGGATCAACGACTCACCGCCATAATCTCCCAGTGCTTTAACAAAATCACCCACGCTGTCGCCAGGGATGCCATTGATTTTGCAGAAAGCAACGATTTCAGTCACTAGCTTCATGCACAGATCGATGGTCTGAGCTTTGTCAGCCTTGGGTGTGAGGCGATTGACAATGGACAGAAAGCGGACATTTTCTGTCATTTTATTGGCCAAAGCCGCTTGGCCTAAAGCACGCCCTGTAGAGTCAATGGTTTGATAGAGCCACATGGCTCTTTGGTATCCTTCAGACTTATCGTTATAGAGCTGAATAGCCCGTGCACCAATTTGTTCAATTAGAGCCGTGTCACTCTCTCCAGTAACCTGTCGGATAGTATTTTCGAAACCGACAATGTTCTCCCATTCTCCAGGCAGTACCTTATCAAGGGAACGGAGGGCAAAAATCGTGAGATTTTTCTGAGGTAACTCGTTGACTAGCTCATAAATCGACTTGCTCATGTTGATGTCCTTGTATGATGGCGCAGGCGATATTAGTTGACGAGTTTAGCAAGACCATCAAGATCAAACTTTTCTAGCCAAGCTTCCCGATCAGAGGGGGTGAAATCTGTGTCTCGAGAGAGGACTTTTACTTGTAATCGATCAGATACTAGTAGGCTGCTGGCGGTACTGCCAACTTCGACTAAGGGATAGCCTGCAAGGGTGCGATCGCTATTTTGATATTTAAGGGTGGCGCTTGGATTAGAGGCGGTATCTGATACCGATAGCATTGCTAACGTATTGCCATCTTGCTTTAGCTTGGCTTCAGCAAAGCCGTCTTTTTCTTGAGTGTAGACCCGCTCAAATCCATTAGCTGTGGGAAAGAACTTGTTGAACTCACCGCCGTTAATAACAGCTTTCTTGTCAACAGCGACTGCGGGTGTTTGCTCTTCAATTTGCTCCCATTTAGCAGTGTCGCTTGGTAAGGATGCCTTAGATTGGGTGAGCTGACAGCCACCCACAACAAGCAGCCCGATGAGCAAAAGAGCACCGATGGCTATGGAAACTTTACGCAACATGAAGTTTAAAGAGTATGGCTATTTATGGGACAGAACCAGGACCAAAAATACAGATAAACTCTACCGCCATTTATAGAACACCAGAGAGTCGGCCAATATTTTGTAAGTATTCGTATCGTTTTAGATGCAATTTTTGACAGCTGGAGGTCCATAATAGGGCGATGATTTAAATCGACGAGCCGTTATGCCCAGGAAACCAAGCGAATTTATTGTCCATCTACTTTTTGATGGCGGCCATCATGAGGAAGTAAGGTTTTCATCGATTCAAGATTTTCAAAAGTGGTATAGCAATGAGCTAATGCCCAAGTCCTCTTCGGACGACTTTATTAAGGTGCCATTGCCAGAGATTAATCCTGGTGAATATATGGTGATTCGTCCCTCTAGACTAGTGGCAATTCGTGTAGAACCACAGTTTAGTTCTAGTGTCGAGCGGTTTTAGGTGGCCGGCGGTGATGCTAAGTGGGCGGTGGCTCCGTACGGTTCTGGTCACTACTGTGGTGTGTGCCCCGATGTCGACAGCGGCAGTGCCGTTAGACTTGGTTAACTGCCATGTCGAGTTTGTCCCGGAGCTATGTTTGGGGTACGACGCTCAGTTTGGGCAGGATCGTAGCCGATTACTTCAAGCTGTTGACTATAGCCTGGATTATTTAGAGACAGAGGCTGCAGTGACAGCCTACGAAGAGTATCCAGTGTCAAGTATTACTCGAGAACGGGTACAGCGTAGTTTAGTGCGTTTCCGTGAGTTGGTAGCCACTAGTCATTCAGCGCAGCAGCTTCAGCAGTCTGTTCGACGAGAATTTGACTTTTATCGGTCGATTGGGAGTGATGACAATGGTCAGGTGGACTTTACCGGTTACTTTGAGCCCACATATAGGGCCAGTGCGATACCCACAGCGGCATATCGCTATCCCTTGTATGGCCGACCTACGGATCTAGACACCTGGCCATTGCCCCATCCCACCCGCTCTGATTTAGAAGGAATGGATGGCTTACAGGGAGAGAAGGGGCCTTTAGCGGGTCTAGAGTTAGTCTGGCTGCAAGATCGTCTGGAAGCGTTTTTGGTGCAGGTGCAGGGGTCAGCCCGACTACAGTTAACCGATGGCTCAGTCATGTCAGTGGGCTACGCTGGCCGTACGGATTACCCCTACGCGAGCATTGGCAGAGCTTTGATTGATGATGGCATTGTGGCGGAGGCAGAGTTAACTCTGCCGGTGTTGCTTGACTATTTTGAGCAACATCCAGAGGCGCTTGATCGCTACTTGCCCCAGAATGATCGGTTTGTATTTTTCAAGGCAACTGGGGGATCCCCTCCCATGGGTAATCTGAATGTACCTGTGACGGCAGGTCGTTCTATTGCTACAGACAAGACACTGATGCCGCCGGGGGCTTTGGCTTTGATTAGTTTAAACCTGCCGGTGCCCACCACCGCAGATAGCTGGCAGTCCATGGCGATGAATCGCTATGTGCTGGATCAGGATACGGGCGGTGCGATTCGCGGTCCTGGTCGTGTGGATATTTTTGTGGGTACGGGCACTAATGCTGGAGAACAGGCTGGATTGATTAATACGAGTGGGCAGCTATATTACTTGCTGCTGCGTGAGTAGGTGCTGGGTCACTGAAAATAGGTGTGGGAACGTGAATGGAGAGGTTGCGATCGCAAATTTGTTGACGCAAATCATCGTCATTGAAACTGCCAATAAAACAAGTATTCTGAGCCTTGCGATACTCAATCAGCTGCATCAGACGCCTTTGATTGTCTAGATCTAAATGATTGATGGGCAAATCAATCACAATCACGCTGTAATCGATGGCAAATGTACGAGCCAGATTAACTTGATGTAGTTCAGCTAAGGTCAGGTGCTTAGGTGCTTGGTGCCATAGCCGTCGAGGTAAACCCACCCAATCTAAAACATGTCGACTTTGTCCTTCGGCTTGAACGCGAGAAAGTCCGAGGTTAAGGAATGGCTTGGAGACACAATCCATCACGATGGATTCTGCCCGTAGTGTTTCGCTGCACCCTAGATGGCCGATAGTGCGGGCTTGAATTGCGCCTGTTTGCCGCTGGGATAGTTGGGGTAAGTTTAGCCATTGTCCCTGGTGATCAACCCAAATGGCCCCAGCATCAATGCGAAAATGACCACTCAGCGTATCGAGTAATAATCTGTTGGCGGACGGTACGTAACTATGTAAGTGAACACATTCTCCGCCTCTGAGGGTGAATGAGATATCTTCTAGGCCTGGAAAGTGAGGTTTAATGGTTTGATCGGCGCTTTTGTAAAGTCTTTCTACCTGTAGCTTGATATTGTTATAGCGAATCTCAAAAGGAGTTTCCATAGAGCTTGGGTGTTTTGAGGGTTGGAAATTTTTAAATTGGTAACTATCGCCCTAGTAAATACTGGGCGAGAGCTTTGTCTAAACCAAGTTTGACTTTGGCGTTAGCTGACAAGCCTGTACCAAAGCCAAATTTGGCAAAAGCAAAATTGAGACGCTGATTTTAAATGGGGATAACGTTTGACTATAAAAAACTTGTGAGCTAGGTCGTAAACCTAGACCTCTATTCGCGGTCTATCCAAGAAAGCTGCCAAGAATCTCGATGCAGATAGACCTCTACGGGTAGTTAATGTGTAGCACCTGTCTAAGGAGAATACCTAAAAAGTTTGGATTTCAGGGTCAAGCTATGGCGATCTTCTTAAAGCCTTCAAATAAGGTATCCGGACTGCTGTCGTTGTTTTAGGACTGCTGTCGTTGTTTTGATAGATGGGGCCATCGATTTAGGTCAACTCATGTCATTAAGCTGCAGCGGTGATAGTTCACAATGGAGGAACTGGAAATATTGATGTTTCCTTCTATCCTTAGATGTCAGGGATTATGACCTACCCACTCCAACGTTTGTTGACCTACGGTCGTCGCTATCGCCGACGAATTTGGCTGGCCAGTTCAGCCTCAGTTCTCAATAAACTATTTGATTTGGCCCCGCCAGTACTCATTGGTCTAGCGGTGGATGTGGTGGTTAAACAGCAGGATTCACTCATTGCCAACTGGGGTGTGGCGAGCATTCGTGGGCAGTTTGTATGGCTATCAGTACTAACGGTGATTGTTTGGGCTTTAGAATCAGCGTTTGAATATGCCTATAACTGGCTGTGGCGCAACTTGGCCCAATCGATTCAGCATGATCTGCGCTTAGATGCCTATACCCATCTTCAGTCCTTGGAACTAGCCTTTTTTGAGGAGCGCAGCTCGGGTGGCTTGATGTCTATTCTCAATGACGACATCAATCAGCTGGAGCGGTTTTTGGATCGCGGGGCAAACGAAGTCCTGCAGGTGGTGACCACTGTGCTACTGATTGGTGGAGCTTTTTTTGTTATGGCTCCTAAGGTAGCTTGGCTGGCGATGTTGCCCATGCCGTTTATTGTGTGGGGTGCGATCGCATTTCAAAAATATCTAGCCCCCCGCTACGCTGAGGTACGAGAGCGTGTAGGTTTATTGAATGGTCGTCTGGCCAATAACCTAACAGGCATTGCCACTATTAAAAGCTACACAGCTGAGGCCTATGAAAATCAGCGGGTAGCAGCAGATAGCGAAGCCTATCGTCAGAGTAATCGTGGAGCGATTGCGCTCAGTTCTGCATTTATTCCCCTGATCCGTATTCTGATTTTGATCGGATTTACGGCCACCCTGCTATATGGAGGTTTAGAAGCAGTGGCTGGCAACCTGGCTGTGGGTACCTATAGTGTGTTGGTATTTCTCACGCAGCGGTTGCTGTGGCCTTTGACTCGTTTAGGCGAAACCCTGGATCAGTATCGGCGTGCCATGGCCTCCATCGATCGGGTGATGGATTTGCTGGATACGCCTGTGGCTATTCGCCCTGGGGATTATCGGTTGCCCGTTAGTAATGTGCGTGGCGATATTGCATTTAAGGATGTGACCTTTGCTTATCATGATCGCCTGCCGGTGGTAGAACACCTAACTCTGAAAGTGCCTGCCGGTAAAACAACGGCGATTGTCGGTGCGACGGGTTCCGGAAAGAGTACCCTAGTCAAACTTTTGCTGCGCTTTTATGAAATCAGCAATGGGCAGATCAGCCTTGATGGTCACGATTTGCGGCAGCTACATCTAGATGATTTACGCCGAGCCATTGGTTTAGTCAGTCAAGATGTGTTTTTATTCCATGGAACGGTGGCTGAGAATATTGCCTATGGCAGCTTTAGTGCAACGTCTGCTGAGATTGAGAAAGCGGCCAAACTAGCTGAAGCCAATGATTTCATTGAGCAGTTGCCCCAAGGGTATGACACCATCGTCGGTGAGCGCGGCCAGAAACTCTCAGGCGGTCAGCGTCAGCGTTTGGCCATTGCCCGTGCATTGCTAAAAGACCCACCGATTCTAATCTTGGATGAGGCCACATCGGCGGTGGATAACGAAACTGAGGCGGCAATTCAGCGCTCGCTAGAAAAGATCACCTGCGATCGCACCACCATTGCCATTGCCCATCGGTTATCAACGGTACGCAATGCCCACTGTATCTATGTCATGGATCGAGGACAGTTAGCAGAATGGGGAACCCATGAGGAACTCCTAGCTCGTTCTGGCATCTATGCCAATCTATGGCGTGTTCAAATGGGTGAGCGCGTACCGATGTAACGAATAGCACCGCCCTAATTTCCCTGATTTCAGTATATGTAGGCCCAATGTACATCTAAATCTTTAATTTATAGACTTCCATAAGCCACCTAGAAATTCCGGGCATGGCTATGCCACTTTGGATAGTGGATTAGCGCTAATCGTTCTGTACGCTTGCGTCATCAGTGTTTTTCCCAAACTATCCATGGAACGAAATAGGGCTCAATCTAAAGCGATCACTCGTCGTCCAAGACAACCTCAACAACGCCCCCTCTATTGGTTACCTGTAGCATCGGGTATGTTAACGCTAACCGTTGGGGTCCAAGGCACTGCAAATGCCCTGGGAGAATGGCCAGGGTTTTTAGGGCAGTCCAACAAACCGACCAGCGAGTTGGGAGAGACAGACAATACCGCTACAGCCGTCGATACAAATGAGACCTCCTCTGTAGAACCTGCTCTGCTCAGGCCACGGTTTTCTCAAGCGAGTCCACAGGCTCAGCAAGTACGTCCGGCAGAGGCCCCCCCTGCTTTCCCCAAACCTATTAGAAGTTTGGAGGACTATCGTCGAGATTTGCATCGTCGTTCGAATGCCGTCGAATCCCAGTTATTAGGTTTGCAGCAACTGCTATCTATTCAAGCCTATGGGACAAGTTTTGCCGATAGACTCCTGGTTGAGGATGAAGGCTATCAGGTTAAATTGCGTCAGTTGCAGAGTTTAGAAGCGGAACTGCTCCAGGCTGCTATTGCCCAGGCCGATACAGCAACGTTTAACCAAATTTATGTGCATTTGTATAACACTGATCGAGAGCTACGGCGGATCGCTCAGACGCAGTTACAACGCCATATTGACCAGGCTCAGACCAATTCAACCTTAGGCTTATGGCAAGAGCCGATGTACGTTCAATCACTGCGATGGTTAATGGAACATACCCATGAGCGTCATCAGCTTAAAGCTCGTCAGCAAACCTTTATAACTACGATGGTTCAATCGCCTCACATGAGTGCTGAGTCTTTTGAAATTCAATCTTAAGACAGGCATCCATGACCACTTGCCAGCCATGATCAATGGCTTGTTGGGCAACACCTACATCATAGATATCCAGCTGGGTCCACAAACATTTCACCTCAGACATTGTCTTTAGTGTCAGGAGTTGTTCCATAAGGTCAGGGAGAAACTCACTACGGCGAAAGACATTCACGATGTCAATGGGGCCAGGAACATCGGCTAGGTGAGCATAGCAACGATGGCCGTCAATCTCTTTAACGGCAGGGTGAATGGGATAGACAACGTAGCCTTGCTGGCGCATGTATTGAGCCACTTGATAGCTGGGGCGTTGGGGTTTAGGAGAGTGTCCCACAACAGCGATATACTTCGTTTTGGCCAGAACATGCTTAATGACAGTTGGATCTTTATAAAGGGTGTTCATGGCTTGTGACTGTTAATGGATATCGCGAGCTCATGCAAATTGTTTCTCACTATCTATTATTTGACACGGCTGACACTATTGATATCCTAAACATTACTTCAGCGATTCAACAGCAGGTGACCGTCGCTAAGGTGATTCAGGGCCATGTGGTTATTTTTTCTTGTCACACTACGACAGCCTTAACTGTCAATGAACATGAAGAACGGCTATTGGTGGATATCAAAACCTATTTGCGTAACCTTGCTCCGCCACAGGATCGCTATTTACATAACGATCTGCATTTACGAGATGTGCCCTCTGATGAACCCATTAATGCTCACTCCCACCTGATGGCGATGACTTTGGGCAATAGTGAGACGGTACCAATTGTGAATGGTCAACTGGCTTTGGGGACCTATCAATCTGTGATGCTAGTGGATTTGGATGGTCCTAGACAGGGACGGAAGGTCTTAATCCAAATTTGTGGTTTTTAGGGATCTCTTTGAAAAATCCCCGTTTTGTAGAGACCTTCCATGGAACGTCTCTACAAAACGGATGGGATCATAGGGGGTTAGGGTATACGAGGATCTTCCTTATCTGAATGCAGGGTTTGACCAGGGGTGAGATACATAAACTTGGACCCATTAGGTGCGCCAGGCTTATGCCAGATTCCCTTAGGCACCACAAATGTTGAACCAGCTGAGGCGACAACGTGTTGCGGCGTTTCTCCATCCAGCAGCGTCATTTCAAATTCCCCTTCAAGGATGTAGAACCATTCATCCGTGTCTGGATGCATTTCCCAGACCGGTGAAACGCCGGTGATGCTACATGCGCCCACATGGTTGCCGTTAAAGGGTACAACGTCGACAAAAGATCCCTCAGAGTGGGCAGTGAGTTCTGCGTAGACGTTTTTGACTTCCATATTGGGTGAGGAATAGGGAGTGATGTTTTGAGTGTGAAAGTTTTTGGTTGGTGGCTGCTTCTATCTCAAGATTGGAGCCTGACAAATCAGTGATAGCACATTCAATTAGTTCTTGTGTACTAATTCTTTGGGGTGGTCAGATTTTGGGAGTTTTTCCGGCTATGGTTTAAGTCTCATTTTTGGGTGAGTCTTTGAGCAAACCTTTGAGCTGCATATGACTGAGTAGCCAGCTGGTCATGGTAGCTCGTCGGGTTAGGCGGGGTACTAGCTGATCAATGCTATAGCCTTTGAAGCCTAGATAGGTTTTAAGTAATTGCTTATTGGGTTTAGGAATTGAGCGTGTGAGTTGCACCGTTGCAGGGCGACTCTCGATAAAGTTGGGCGGTTCAGGAAACTTTTCTTGCAGGGGTTCGATAACGTTACTGGCGTCCCAATCCTTGGTAGCCTCGTCATAGCGATAGCCCAGATAGTGCCAAACTAAGCGATTAACGATATCGTCCTCAAGTTCTTCGTTAAGAATGGCCCAGAGGGTGGTTTCGGTTAGAGGGGGTAACTCGGTCATGACAGGTAGCAATGCAA
Source organism: Leptolyngbya sp. PCC 7375 (assembly GCF_000316115.1). Taxonomy (GTDB): domain Bacteria; phylum Cyanobacteriota; class Cyanobacteriia; order Phormidesmidales; family Phormidesmidaceae; genus Leptothoe. The sequence continues at coordinate 2,029,520 of NZ_JH993797.1, read as the reverse complement.
TAGAGCATTAGGATAGCAATCTGTTGACCGGTAAAATTAGCTGGTTTGGTCTAGCAAGCGGTTCCAGCGTTTTGGAAGAACGACTGATCTTAGACGATTTTAATCGGCATGCGGTTAATCAATCATTGGCAATATTGCCGATGCCTGAAACGCCCTCATTTTTAAAAGCTGTACGGCCCAGGTTTGATGTCCATGTATTTGGGCAGGTGGCATCGACGAATGCAACCCTATGGGCGATGGCTGGTGCTCAGGCAGGGACGGTTGCGATCGCACACACCCAAACCGCTGGTAAAGGTCAGCGGGGCAAACAATGGGAGTCTTCATTAGGCGGCGTCTATCTATCGGTGATGTTAGAGCCCGACTGGCCTGCTGACCGAGCGGCCCAACTTACCCTTTGTAGTGCATGGGGCATTGTCAGCCAATTTAGATGGTTAGGCATTCCGGCGCAAATCAAGTGGCCCAACGACATTGTGGTGGCTGGTCAAAAGCTGGGGGGGATTTTGAGTGAAAGCAAGCTGGAACGGGGAACTATAGCTCGTGCTGTCATTGGAGTAGGGATTAATGTCTACAATCCAGTCCCGGCTACCGGTGTCACTTGGCACAAACTCAGTAAAGTCAAGGGTGAAGAGGCTGTTGCCAGCTTGAGTGAGGTGGCTGCGGCTGTGCTGCTAGGTATCTGGCGAGGTGTTTTTTATAGGAATTATACAGATGGCAAAAGTTTCACGGATGCTTATCAAAGTCTACTGACCAATCTAAATATGCCTGTAGTTCTGGAAGGAAAGGCGTTAAGGGTAGTTGGTGTTACGGAAGCGGGACACTTAACTTTAAAGTCTTCGTCACAGGTCTCAAGGGAAATTAATCAGACAGTTGATCAACTGGTCTACATCAAACCCGGTGAGCTGTCCCTCGGATACTCCCACACTGATATTGAATAGCAAGCACCCGTATTGGGCGACGTGACTTCGATTCAGTTTCCTAATAACTTCATTTATTGTGTTCTTCTTACACTAAATTCCTTAATCACTAATCTAAATCGTCACTCGAACTATTTATTTATCTTCCTATGGCTGATTTTTGCCCATCCTCTTCGGCATCGTCTAATTCTGATGCGTCCAATACTGGCTCCAGTAACGTTACGCCTAAGATAATTGTTGCTAACAAGCAGCCTGGACAGTTGTGGAAAAAAATCGGCATTGTCGGTTCCGTGGCTGTGATGGGTAGTCAGCCAGTACTGGCTCAAATTGATATGCCTGCGGGTGAGATGGATGCGCCATCTGTTACCGCTGAAGCAACTCCTTTTATTGCTGCTACGCCAGATGCACCGGAAGTGTCTACTTTAGTAGCGCCGCCGCTTGTAGTGTCTCCAGAGGCGGCTTCTCCTGAATTTTCCCCTGCTCCTCAGCCCGTGCCATCTAGTGCGATAGAAGCGATTACATCCCAGGTAGAAATTGAGATTACTGCCCCCGTCCCTGAGCTGGCCTTGGAGCCAGAATTGGTTGAATCGGAGCCTGCAGTCGAATTAGAAGACGAGAAAACTGCTGACGCTGACGCTGACGCTACGGTGGCAGAAGCAGAAGATGTAACAACGGCAGAAGATGTAACAACAGCAGAAGATGCGACTGACACTAACGCTACGGTGGCAGAAGCAGAGGATGCGACTGACGCTGACGCTACGGTGACGGCAGGCGAGACAATATCTGAATCTGATGGAAAAAATGTGATCCCCGCAGTGGAAATCGTTACCCCCAGCGATGTTGTGCCTGGAGTCATTCCGACGGTAGAAGATTTGGCATCTGAATTTGGGGGTGTCTTCGTTGATCCAACTGAGTACAGCGAAGGGGAGACTCTGGATCCAAATGCGCCTAATGTGGTTGTTTCAGAGCGATCGACGGGATGTGAGTATACGGTTGATGCTGAAACTCTCAGTGGTTGTGGCGCTGGCGAAGATACTGCAACGGTAGCTAGTGGGTCTGGAACCATCATCCCCGAAGCTGCCATCAATATCGGCCCGGTGAGCATTAGCCGCTCGGGCGTCCGCTTCTCTGGTGGTGTTACCACTGTGGCAGGGCGTGAGTTTTACAACACGGTTGCAAAGCCACTGGTTGAACTACAAGCAGGTGAATCCTTTATCTTTCCCCTGGCGGCTCCATCTCCCATTACATCGTTGTTTGGCTGGCGTTGGCATCCTATCCACCATACCTATCGCTTCCACAGTGGAACAGACCTCGGGGCTCCCCAAGGTACGCCCATTCTAGCGACTCAAGCGGGTCAGGTTTCTGTGGCTGATTATTTAGGGGGGTATGGTCTGACGGTGATTTTGCGGCACAATGACAACACCTTAGAAAGTCGCTATGCTCACATGTCTCATATGCTGGTGCAGCCAGGTGAGTGGGTAGAGCAGGGAGAAGTTATTGGACTGGTTGGTTCCACAGGGAATTCCACTGGACCACACTTGCACTTTGAGCTACGTCAGTTGACCCGTGAGGGATGGTCGGCGATTAACCCTGATGATGTATTGAGATATGCGTTGGCTAATCTCAACAACCGCATGGATGGTCGGCCACTACAGGCGCTCAACATTATTCCTTCAGCTCAGGCAGCTGCAGCTCAGGCGGCTTTGCCCAAGGGCGTCAAAACCGAAACTATGGTGAAGGATGCGCCCCACTTCCGCCCAGCTCAACCCCATGCCCAGTAAAGAGCCCGGTAATAATAGGGATGCTTTATTTACCTATCGCCGCACTATTCGTTTCCATGAAACGGATGCAGCTGGTGTGGTGTACTTTGCCAATATTTTGACCCTCTGCCACGAGGCCTATGAGGCGGCTCTAGATGATGCGGGCATCAATACTCGAGAGTTTTTCGGGGGGATGGCCTTAGCAGTACCGGTGGTCCATGCTTCTGTGGACTTTCGGCGACCGCTGCACTGTGGTGATGAGGTTGCGATCGCACTTACTCCTCACCGTCTAAACGAGACCACCTTTGAAATTCGCTATTGCCTCAAGGGTACCGCTGAGAAAACCGTAGCCACCGCACTCACCCGCCATGTCTGTATTGACAGCACGAGTCGTCAGCGTCATCCCCTGAGCCCCGAATTGGAGCAATGGATGCAGTCAGCCACTCCACCACTACCGAACGATTAACTTTGCCCTGGGCATTGCGGGGCAGCTGTTCAACCCAGTGCCAATGCTTGGGATGTTTGTAGGCGCTGAGCACAGGTTTAAGAGCTGCCTTGAGCTTTTGTGGTGTGGTTTGACCATGGGGCGCTGGGACGCATAATGCTGCCACTGCCTGGCCCCATACCGGGTCGGGCAAACCCACGACGCATATATCCTGTACTAACCCCGTGGCCAGGATCGCGGCTTCCACCTCTGCCGGAAAGACATTTTCACCACCAGTAATAATTTTCTGACTGTGGCGTCCGACGATATGTAGGTGGCCCTGCTGATCGATATAGCCAAGATCGTCTGGATAAAACCAACTTTGGTGTGGCGACAACGGTATTGCGGGCCAATAACCCAAGCCCAAAGAGGCTGTCTTTAAAGCTATCCGACCCATGGTTCCTACGGGCTGAGGTTGAAATGATTTCAGTTCGTGGACGGCTAGGGTGACATGGGGCAGGGGTGAGCCGTTACTGCGTACCCCCTGTTGAAAGTCTGTAGGTAATAAGGTGGCTACCTGGGCCGCTGTTTCACTCATGCCATAGGTAAGGGCGATGGGTAACTGAGCTGTTTGGGCAAGTAAAGTAGGCCAAGCGGGAGCCCCGCCTAGCAAAATGGCTCGGAACTGAGAAAGCCAGAGCAGGGTGTTGCCGTTCTTTATCAACCTCTGTAGTTGGGTGGGCACAAGAGAGATAAACCAGGTCTGATCGGGTTGAACTAATCGCTGATCTGCGTCTAAGTCTTTGAATGGCTGGATGATGAGTTGACCGCCGGACAACCATACGCGCATTGCCTGCATGAGACCACTGACATGGTAAAGCGGTAAAACGCAATAACTATTGACCGGTGTTTGGTCAAAATGGGTTAAAAATCCCTGGGCTGCTGTACTGAGAGTTGCCCAGGTATGGATAACAAATTTGATTTTTCCAGACGTTCCTCCGGTGGCAATGAGGATCTGCCCTGGCTCTGGTTGCTGGTTCGATAAATTAAAAGATACGGGAGGAGATTGGCCAAGAATTACATCGGGTTTTAGCTGTGCTGCCACCTGCTGCCATTCCTGTTGTTTCCAGTTAGGATTTGCTAGCACTAGAGCGGCTTTAGCAAGCAGCCCGCTCCAAAGGTATGCCAAAAACTGTGCCGGTTCTGACTCGTTAATCAGCACCACGGCATCCGTTGGTATCTGTCGGATTTGCCCACACCACGGTTCGTTTAGGGTATTCCAGATGTCCCAGGGATGAGGGCACCCACAAGAGGATGCCTCTTTCCCATTGCCTGGTGGGGGGTGCTCGTCTGCCGGGACTATGCCAATCTTTGCCATAGCTGTTGCCAATTGGTTTGGCTGAGACCATCATTGGTAAACCATTGCTGGGTGCCCAACCCCAAGGCTCGGTGGGGAATATCAGGGTAAGCCATGGCCAAGTCGATGGCTAGTCGAATCAAGGCCTGACGACCAACGGCGGTTTCAAATACCGATGAAATCACCAGATCAATCGGATACTTGTGATAGAAATGCTGTAATCGCTGGGGTGAACCCATGATGGCTGCTTTGATCACATAGATGCCATCCCAGCCTTGGTGAAAGTGAGCCTTAAGTTGTTCTAGGCTGGCAATGGATTCATCTAAGGCAATGGGGGTTTGATAGCGATAGCTGAGTCGCATCAGAGTATCAAAGTCTTTAGGGGGCAGGGGTTGTTCTAGAAATTCGATGCGTTGATTATTGCGATCGCACCAATCTAACCACTGTCGTGCTGCCAATTCATTGAGACCACCATTAGCGTCTAAACGCAATTTGGCCCCTAACGGCAGCTGACCCAGCAGCTGATCGAGCCAATCTATTTCTTCAGCCACTGAGCCCACACCAATCTTGTACTTAAAGACGCGGTAGCCCTGTCGCCATAGCGTTTGCCACTGTGCTAGCGAAGCTTGACCCCTAGCCAATAGAACTCCACATTGAGCATTGGGTAAGTCGATGGGGCGTAGTTTGCGCTCTAAGCTAGCAAAGACTGACTCCAGACCAAACTGACAGGCAGGTAGTGTGGGCAATAAAGAAGGCACCCTATGGTCCGATAATTGAGTCGGCAGTTGCTGGCAGAAATCTAAAGCCTGCTCAAAGGTTTCAGAGCCAAACCAGGGGAGCGGTGCCACCTCACCAAATCCACTGCGCCCATCTTCATCGGTCAGTTTAAGAATGAGTCCCTGACGTACTTGCCATTCCCCATGGTGGGTGCGTACCGGCTGTCGAAACCGACGATTATAGGGACGAAACTCAAACCGGTAGGACATAGTATAGGTGCTGGGTCAATTCAATCGGGAGCTGCTTAACTAGAGTGATTTAAGGGTGATCGGCAGCAACAGTCCCAGGCATACGAGTATTCCACAACAAAACTGGAAACGTATGGCCACGAACTTAGCATTTTGTACTAACTCGGGCTGATTATGATAACGCTTCACATGGCGACAAAGTTGAATGGCAAATGGGGCACTGACTAAGGTCAGGATCAGGCTACTGGGAAACACTTGCAGAAGCATGCCTCCAAGCAAAATCACAAAGATGCTGCCACATAGCCATGGTAAAAGCGTTGCCCCTCCCAGGGTGCCCAGGCGGACAATGGGAGAGCGTTTACCGGCAGCTATATCATCATTGACTTGATGGAAGTGGGAGCAAAATAGCACTAATGTAGTCGCCATGCCAATAACAGCTCCTAATCCCCAACAAGCCAGGGAAAATGTCTGGGCTTGGGAATAGTAAGCCGCGCCCACGCCGAGACCAAAGCTAATAAAACATAAAGGTTCACCTAATCCTTGATACCCCAACCGGAAGGGAGGCCCCTGGTAGAGATAGCCCAGGGCACAACAAATTAAAATCAGCCCAAGAATGGTCATATCTTGCTGCATGAGAGCAATGGCGCTTACGCCAGCAATCCCTAGGGCCAAACTGAGGTTGCCGAGCCAAAAGATTAAAGCTTGGTTATGGGTCAGATTTACCAGGGAATGGTGCTTATTTTTATCAATGCCAGTGTCGGCGTCGTAAACGTCATTGCTAAGGTTTTCCCACACTAGCAGTAACACTGCGGACATTAGGAAAAGACCTAATATATGACCATCCAACTGTTCTGTTTCTAAATAAGCGAGCAGGCTGCCTGCCAGAATGGGGATGACAGCAACGCTGTACATAGGTGGCTTAATGGCGGCTAGCCAAAGAGATTTGCGAGTATCGGCGGCACTAATACGCTCTTGCTTAACCGTCGGGATGGTCATGTAGACGTAATTCTTTGGTAACTATAAATCCACAGTTAGCATAGCGAGTGTTGGTGTTGAGTGAGGGGTAATAAATCGCAGAGAAACATGGGAAGAATGGTCAAACCTGAGCGACAGTGACTCCGGTGCCTCCATCTGCTTGTTCAGCATTATCAAAGCTGCGTACTTGGGGATGGCGCTTCAAAAATTCCCGTACGCCGCGTTTGAGTTTGCCAGTGCCATGGCCATGGATGATCCAGATGGGGCCAGTGGATTTGGCAATAAAGTTTTCCAGGTCGGCTTCGGCTTCAGCCACACGCATGCCTCTGAGGTCAATGGTGTTTTTGGAGGTGCGTACGGCTGGGGCCTCTGGTTCCTTTTTGGCAACTTTGACCGTTGTGCGGCGTTTCTCAGGTGCTTTTTCAGCAGCGGGTTTAGACGTCGCTGTTTTTTGACCCGTGAGGGATTCAATGTCACTGAGATCGACAATGGTTTTCATCAAGCCAAAGCGCACGGCCACTTTACCGTCACTATCGGGTTCACCGACGACTTCGGCAGTTTGGCCCCCCAGACCAATCAGACGGACTTTTTCACCCAGTTTAGGCTTGTAGTCGGTGATTACTTTTTTGGCAGGATGGTTGCCCTTGGGTACCTGTTGCTGCTGAGCAATGTCTTCGACTAACTCGGTTGCCCTTTGGGCGGCCTGGGCGGTTGGATTTCCCTTTTGCAACTGACGAATAACCGTGGCAATTTCAGCTTTAGCCTCGGCCACGGCTGCTTGAATCGCTTTTTCCTGTTCTAGCTTTTGACTGCGTTCCCACTCTTTAATAGCGGCTGCCTTGCGTTCGATATCTGTTTTGAGGGCTTCGGCCTGGGCAACGATTCCGGCAGCCTGTTTAGCTTGGTCCTCCTGCCGCTTACGCTGGGCTTCAAGACCAGCGATGACCTGGTTGACATCATCTTGTTTACTCACGCCCACATAGGTTTGGGCTGTATCAATTACGTTGGGATTGAGCCCTAACCGTCGAGCAATGGTGAGGGCATTGGAGCGACCGGGAATGCCCCACAGCAGCCGATAGGTGGGAGACAGGCTGACGTCATCAAACTCCACTGAGGCATTTTCAAAGCGCTCATCCTGATATTTGAGGGCCTTGAGTTCACCAAAGTGAGTCGTAGCTACGGTTAGACGAGTGTGGTTGGCTAGGTGTTGCAGGAGTGAGATCGCAAGCGCACTCCCTTCTGTGGGATCGGTGCCTGCGCCAACCTCATCCAAAAGTACCAACGAATTCGTAGGGTGGGCAGTGCCCATCGATGCCGTATTGCCCGCATCGTCTACACCATCCGCCCCAATCGCATCCAAAATCCGACCAATGCGGCGAATATGTCCTGAAAACGTCGACAGACTCTGCTCAATGGACTGTTCGTCACCAATATCTGCTAAAACCTGATCAAACCAGGGTAATTCCACTGGTTCCCGTGCTGGCACAAATAATCCCACCTTGGCCATCAGGGCTGCCAGTCCCAGGGTTTTCAGCGTAACGGTCTTACCCCCGGTATTGGGGCCTGTAATGGCCACTACCCGAATATCGGGGCGCATGGTGATATCTGTGGGAACCACCGTGGGGCCTTCTTCATGGCGCTGTTGCCACACTAATATGGGGTGACGTAGCTGCCGCAGAACCGTGCGCTCATTGGCTTCACTAAACCGAGGGGGATTAGCCTCTAACCAGAGAGAGTAGCGGGCCCGGGCCGTGGCCAAATCCAATGTTGTGACGATGGCCATTAGCTGCTCCAGGTCCTCGCTGACTGCGGCCACTTGTTCAGTCAGACGCTGCCGCACCAATTCTTCTTCGCGGGTCTCTTGACGCTCTAGCTGACGTAAACGGTTGCCAAATTCCACCACACCCTGGGGTTCTATATATAGGGTGGCACCACTGGTGGAAACGTCATGGACAATGCCGGGAATAGACTCTTTCTGAGGGGCTTTCACTGGTATTACAAAGCGTCCGGCTCGCTGAGTAATCAGAGTTTCCTGCAAGACCCCTGAATGCCGTTGCATGATGCGCTGTAGCTTGGCATGGAGCTGATCGTGGGTGTTCTTGAGGTTTTTACGAATGCCTGCCAGTTTTGGATTGGCCCGGTCGGTAACCTTACCCCGATCGTCGATGCAGTGGTGGATTTCTTTTTCTAATTCTGGATAGGTACGCAGCTGACCCACCAAGGCCTGTAGCACGGGGAAAGCCTCTTCCTCTTGGGCATCAATGGTGCGGCGTAACTGACGGGCACCCGCTAGGGTGGTGGCAATGTGCAACAACTCGTCCCCAGACAAAATGGCTTGACGCTTTGCCCGTTCAAGGGCATCACCCATGTCCTCAACACCCCGAAAATTAAGGGGGGATTTCTCTTCTAGCCGGTAGGCTTCACGGGTCTGAGCCAAGAGCTGTTCACTTTCGCTTTGGTGCTCGGGAATGCGCCCGTGGCGAGCGGCGAGGGCACCCAGCTTAGTAGCGGCAAACGTGGCCCACTGCTGACATAAACGGGGCCATTCTAAGAGGTCTAAGGTTTCGGGCTGGATCAAGGGTTAGAAGGGAATATGTAATGCTCTGGGTGGGGGAAGTTTTGAGTTCTTAGTTCTTGGTTTGAGAAATCTCTAACCCAAAAAGGCCAAAAATGGCCAAAAAGGCATTGAGAGGTACACAACTCAAAATTCAAAACTTAAAACTCAAAATTAATTGTGATCTTAACTAACTATATAGCCTCTATCTTAGGAAGATGCTTCCTTCCGACTTGCTGATCCATCGCCCTCGGGGTGACTCCATTGATGCAAAACAGCTGCCGCTGAGTAAAGATTGGCTTGCGATCGCAAGCAATCTCATTTCTCTGTTCCAGGCGACAGTGGGCGATACCCAAGGGAGTCTGAACCAAAAACTGCAAGAACTTGAAGGTGAAGACACCGACTACCGGGTCAAACGAGGCTTAGCCCATATCCTCCGCAGCAGTTTCAGCACGTTTGAGATTGTCAGCCCTCTAGAGCCTCAGGCATTAAGACAGCGTGTCTTTGCCCTTGCCGCTGCGAGTGTGCCGTCCCCTACAGCAGCACAGCAACATCTGAAAAAACTGGCCGGCCAGCTGACCCAGGAACTCGACAAAGATGTTGAGCCCATTCACATTCAGCAGGGATTATACGCTGACCTTAAGGAGAATCGTATTCTTACCCAGTTTGACGCCCCTACACCAGAGGCATTGATCCATCGCTATAACCTATCCCAAGTACAGGGCATCTTTTATCGAGCTAGTCATGTGGTCTTAAATCTGCACCGTAATGATCCGGGTGAGTACAAGCTGATGTTCCGGTATCTAAAGCTGTTTCGATTGATGACCTACATTGAAGGGGAAGCCGACCAGGGGTTTACCGTTACCATCGACGGTCCAGCCAGTCTTTTCAAAGCCAGTACTCGCTATGGCCTCGATATTGCCAAGTTAGTACCTGCTATTTTGCATGTGACACGTTGGCACCTCAGCGCCACACTGCAATGGAAAGACAGCTATACTAAGGCACTGTCTGAAAAAAGCTATGCCCTTGACTCTGAATGTGACCTGGTAAGTCACTACCCGCCGGGTAAACCCTACGACAGTATGGTTGAAGCTGCCTTTGCCGATCGTTGGATGACCCTTGTGGAGAAGGGGAAAACTCCGTGGCAGTTGGAACGAGAAGTTGATTTAATCCCAATCCCTGGCAGCGTCATGATTCCTGACTTTCGGTTAGTGCATCCTGACGGTCGTGTCTATTTATTGGAAATAGTAGGGTACTGGCGGCCAGAGTATCTGCGCAAAAAGTTTGCCCAGGTGCAAAAATCCGACTGTCAGAATTTGATTCTGGCTATTTCAGAACGACTGAACTTAGCCAAAGCCGGTATCAATGTAAATAATGTACCAGCCCAGATCGTTTGGTTTAAAGATAAGCTACAGCCTAAATCTCTACTGAGTCTCCTGGAAGAGCTATGAATAATAGGCAACTGACGTAACGAATGCTTCTGATTATCTTTTTCGTATACTTAATACGATAGGGATAGCTAGTAAGGCCACATTTCTAAATTAGAGCCGTCAAGCTGTTTAACTATCGCTCGTAGTAAAAGTCATTGCTTGAAGCCGACTGAATTCGTATTATTAGCTGGTTACGTTTAATCTAGCCCTCTGATATGGGCTAACTAACACTTGAGGAACTCTACCTATCCCCTGCATTATGACCACGGTTTTGATTGTGGATGACAGTTCAACCCTACGGGAGATGATCTCTGGTCTCCTGATCAAAGCGGGAATGACTGTTTTAGAAGCTGAAGATGGCGAGAAAGCAAAAGACATGATTTCGTCAAGGCCACCGGATCTTGTGGTGCTTGATATTGTTATGCCTAATATGAATGGCTATGAGCTGTGCCGCTGGGTCAAGAACAACGGCCCCACAAAGGACGTGCCAGTGGTTATTTGTTCATCTAAAAACGAAGAATTTGACCGTTATTGGGGGATGAAGCAGGGGGCAGACGCCTACATTGCCAAGCCGTTTCGCCCAGCCGAGATGGTGGAAACGGTTAAACACTTGCTGCGGGGGCGATAAGTATAGGGGGCTTAGGGCCTGGGGAGTGGGTCAAAAGTCCAGCACCTAAACCCTAGACCGCCTCGCTATCAAAGGCGTATGATTGGGCAGATTTGAGCCCATCTTACTGTCTTTATTAGCATTTCCCATGGCAATTCAGCTGCGGATTCACGTTCCCCCTCACCCATTAATCAAACATTGGCTCGGTGTGTTAAGGGACGTTAACACACCGTCTGCTGTATTTCGCAGTGCCATGACTGAAATGGGGCGATGGTTAACCTATGAAGCAATTCGTAATGATTGGTTACCCACTGTAGATGCCACCGTAGAAACGCCGCTGGCTCCTAGCCCTGCGACATTTATCAATCCTGAAATGCCGTTGATGGTGATCCCCATTTTGAGGGCGGGGTTGGCGTTGATGGAAGGCGTCCAATCGGCACTGCCTACGGCTTCGGTGTATCACCTTGGCTTTGTTCGCAATGAAGAAACCCTGGAGGCCAGCTGTTATCTGAACAAGCTGCCGGATCAGATTGGTCCCAATACTCGTATCTTGATCAGTGAGCCAATGTTGGCGACGGGCGGTACAATGATGGCCACTATGGCAGAGTTAGTGAAGCGTGGTGTGGACCCGTCTCTGGTTAGGATTGTCTCAGTAGTAACGGCTCCCCCAGCGCTACAGAAACTTGCTGAAGCGTATCCCCAACTAGTCATTTATGCAGGCATTATCGATGAAGGTTTGGATGAAAACGGCTTTATCGTTCCAGGTCTAGGCGATGCCGGGGATCGCACATTTGGTACTAATTAATCACGTCACATCATGAGTCAATCGAGTAACTTCACTGGTGGATTTTTTCTAGGAGCTCTGTTGGGTGGGCTAGTTGGTGGTGTGGCTGGAGTGCTTGCCGCCAATCGGATTAATCGTGTAGAGGATGACAAAAGTACAAGTTTTAGTCAATTGTCAGAAGATATTCGCCAAAATTTGGCTGATATAGGTGACGATGAGCGCATGGAAATTGCTCGTCGCGGTCTTGAGGATAAAATTTCTGAGCTAAATGCGGCCATTGAAGATGTCCGTGAGCAACTGGGAAGTACTAATGGTCGAGCTGCTGACTATGAAACATCGACCACCGATTAATGCGGTCGGTTTGCTGCCATTGACTTTAGGGAACAAATAGATCTAGCAAGATTGCTCTACGTCCGTATCTTTCAGATAAAACCGTTCTGAAGATTAGCAACACTGTCGGTTTATATCGGCTTTCAACACTCTACTAAGGGGTGAGAGGTACCGTAAACTCAAGTTGTAATGCTTTGAATCAAACCCCTTTTAGGTTGTAGAACTCATCGGTTACACTAAACACCAGGCCCTAGAGTTATTCTCTATTTTCGTAAGGTAGGATACCTATGCTTCAAGTCATTCCTGCAGCGTTAGCCCAGTTTATCAGTATCTATTTAGCTCTGCTGTTGGTACGGGTGCTGCTTAGCTGGCTACCAAACTTAGATTGGGGAAATCCTCTCCTGTCTGCGCTTAGTCAGATTACCGATCCATACTTGAATCTGTTCCGATCGGTGATTCCTCCTTTGGGTGGAATTGATTTTTCTGCGATTTTGGCCTTTATTGTGCTTCAGTTTGTTCGCAGTGCTCTGGTGCAAGCAACCTATGCGTTGGCTGCAAGTGGTTACATGGCTTATTCGAGCTTCTAGCGGGTTGCATGCAACAATGTTTCCAGAATGAGCAAAGTTTGTTTGAACAAAAAAGGGCGATGCTAACAGCATCGTCCTTTTTTGTTCTCAAAGATTTCAACTTAATCTATTCGACCCTGGCGTCTGACTTTGCCTACAAATCCAGAGGCCTTAAAGTTCTTTAACTTGAGCGGTGGGGGTTGATTGGCAGCGATGGACACACGGATTTCAAAGTCGCTGCTGCCAGGGGGAACATAGTCTACGCCACCGAGTCGACCACGATTTTGCATGACTGGATTGTTGTTTTTGTCGTAAATACGACCAAAAATATCAGCATTGAGAATGGGCTTACCAGAGTTGTTGGTCAATGTGCCTGTGACCAAGTAGCAGGTAGCTTTGCCAAGGCTGCCTGAGTCAACGATGCCTTCTGCATATTCGGCTGGGCACTCATCGTAAGCGAGGTTAGACACATCTAACGGTGTCATCGCCTGGGCTGGTGATGCCATGAGCCCAAAGCACATGATTAAAAAGGCGACAATGGTTGCACGAAAAGCCATGGAAAGAATCAGGGTAGGTTTAGGGTCAATCTAAAACTGCGATCGCATACCAGACTGCTATGTAGCAATCAGTACCGCTAATGGTTATGGTAGCGGGTCTATGGTGCCAAAAACATACCCTGATGGCACAAGTGCTTCTCTAAACGGTTTGCTGACGATTGGGCAATACCCATATGAGCACTGGTGTTAGCAAGATCATTGCCAGCGAAAAGCTAAGGCAAATCCAAAGTCCTTGAATTTGAGCCGGGGTCATGGGAGGTTTCTCCAAAACGGTAAGATAGTGTGTCAGGTCAGCTAACGGGTATGTCAGATCAGTTGACTACTGTGTCCAAATACCTGACGCGTCAAAAAGTTGTGAGCAAAAGAGCAAGTACTCAACGTTACAGGGCTTTTTCAGAGAATTCCCGAAAACACCGTCCGTCTGTTAGAAACTGTAAGATCCGCTTAGTAAGCGTTTACATAAACTCTCGGAAAAGGCCGATCTCATTAGTAAGCGTTTACATAAACTCTCGGAAAAGGCCGATCTCATTAGTAAGCGTTTACATAAACTCTCGGAAAAGGCCGATCTCAGTGTTGTTGTCCCCCGATAGAGTTACATCTTGAAAGATTTACTTAACTCGTACAAATCGATCGGTCGCCATACAACGCAGTCTTTGGATGTCTTCTCGACGAGAGATCGATAAAGGAACGGTTGTTTTAATGGCTTGAACCAGTAACGCTGTATCGAGTGAGCACTGCTCGTGTATGGACTGATACAAGCTTGATACAATAATTTGCTGAATTTCGGCACCGCTAAAGCCCTCGGTAGCCTGAACCAGTTCGGCCATGTTGAAATTTCCGGGAGTTTGGTGGTGGCGATTGAGATGAATGGTAAGAATTTTGATGCGGTCTTGTGCATCGGGTAAGTCCACAAAGAAAATCTCATCAAAGCGTCCCTTGCGTAGCAGTTCAGGCGGCAGCTGTGAGATATCATTGGCTGTGGCAACAACAAAAACTTCTTGGGATTTTTCCTGGAGCCAGGTTAAGAACGAACCAAAGAGACGACGGCTTAAACCACCGTCCGTATCCATACTCTGGGTACCCCCCATGGTTTTTTCGATTTCATCAATCCACAGAACAGCGGGGGCCATTTTCTCAGCTAGAGAAACAGCTTGGCGAAAGTTCTTTTCTGAGCCGCCCACATACTTATCGTAGAGGCGACCAGCATCCAGCTTGAGCAAGGGTATTTGCCATTCACGGGCAATGGTTTTAGCCGCTAAGGATTTTCCACAGCCCTGGATGCCTACGATTAAGATGCCCTTCGGGGGTGTGAGATTTAGTGCCTGAGCCTGGGGGCTAAAGCCTGTGCGAGCACGATTTAACCAATGTTTTAAGTTGTCGAAACCGCCCAGCTCAGCCGTGTTTTTTTCAACCGGTATATAGTCGAGTAAACCGCTTTCACGGATAATTTGCATCTTTCGCTCTAGGACTCGACTAATGTCCTTGGCTGTCAGGTGACCGTCTTCTAGGGCGGCGTAGGCAATCACTTTTTTGGTTTGGTTTAGCGTCATTCCCTGGGTTGTGCTAACCAGGGTGCGCATTTCCTCTGGGCTTAGTTTGACCTTGATGCGTCCCCGTAATGCCTGTACCGCTTCCACAATGGCTTTATGCAATTCATCCCGATCAGGCAAAGGCATATCAAAATAGACCGCCTCATGTCCGATCTCCCGTGATAGAGATACTTGCTCACCTGAGATCAGGAGAGTGGACTGGTTGTGGGCAAACTGCTGGGCAACTTCGCGAAAAAGTCGGGTGACCACCGGGTCGTTAAAGTGGGTAGAAAAATCTTTGAGCCAATAGATGGCGCGGTGGGCAACGGCTTGCATGTGCCGCAGTGCATCAACAGGCTCAGCCGTATCATGATCCACAGCAGCACGACTGGCTCCAGGTGGTGCGTATTCGTTTTGCCAGCGGTTATACCGGTTACCCTCAAGTCGGACTAGCCCTTGGGCAATACTCCATTCGTAGATAGGGAGTTGCAAATCCAGGGTGGCTTTGTTGATTAGCTGCTGTATGCGTTCCTCTTCAACCGTTTCCACCACAATGATGGGATGAAACGACATGATTAAGGTTTGCAGGTGACGAACGCTGGCAGCAAAGGGCATAGGTAACGATCCAGGTGTATCTGGGCTCAGGATGCCCAGATAAGTAGCTATGCAAAATTAATTACAAAGTCTTGTCCAAATCCGCGTAACATCTCTTCCACATGATTTCTTAGGCTTTGCCAACTCTCGTAGGCTTTGGCTTCTAACCAGTCATACTTCATGAATCGCCATACAATTTCGATCTGATTTAACTCAGGTGAATAGGTGGGTAACTCAAAAATGTAGATATCGTTCGCCTTCCATTCCTCGCGTTTGTCCTGCATGGCGTAACTGGTATGAATCGGGGCTTGGTCCATCACAATGACGGTTGCTTTATCCACCGTTGAGAAAAAGGTCTCAATACAAGCAATCACCACATCACTGGTGATGCTCTGAGTCGAAACATAGCTCTCTAGCACGCCCTGACGTTGCATAAACCCGAGGATATTCAAGTGACGACTGCGCGTACTCGGAATGACCTCAGTTTCGCCTATCGATTGCCAGCCATAAGGAATCGTCGGAGTCAGGCTAAAGCCGGTTTCATCCATGTAATACAACGCTATGTGCCCTAACTCCTCCAAACGCTTCAAGATCTCCAAAGCTACCTGTTTGCGAGCATATTCCTGTGGGTTAGGCCGTCTCCCCAAGCCGCGACGAAACCGATGCCAACTCATTCTCAACGATTTCAGGACCCGTTTGATCGTCTGAGTGCTGACCGTGATGTTCCAGGTTGCTTGAACCTTCTGAACGATGCGTTTGAGTTGCCGGGGATATTGCTTGGCCCATTGCTTGATTTGCGCTTTTTGGTCTGCATCGAAGGTCGGCTTGCGCCCCCGTCCCGGACGATTGTATAGACCGGCGACGCTGCGGTCTTCCCACTCATTGAGCCAGTTGTAGATCGTCTTCTGACCGACTGAGAAAATCGTCATCAGCTGCGAAATACTGAAATCTTGGCTGTACAGCAGTAGACAATGCGCCCGTTGACGAACCTGATGATGGCGGCTGTGACGATAGATCCGCTCAAGCAGATGACGGGTTTCGGGAGTCACCACTCGTTGCAATTTCATGGCACTGAAACAGGCTCGCTCACAAGCCTGAATGGATATCTTTTACACTCTTCTATTGTAATTAATTTAGTTCACCTACTTAGTAATAGAAAGGAAAAGTAACAGATTAGCCGTTATTTATGGGACTACCTGTCTCCTTAACTTCTTCATTGGAGTCCGGTGTGATTCCAGAGAATGGTTCCGGTTGATCAAGAAGAGACTCTGGACTGTCAGGTCCATTGGCTACAGCTACTTTCCAAGGAGCAAAATTAGGAACCTCCCACTGGTCAAGAATATCTTTGATTACGAGTTCCTGTAGCCAGATTTTAGCGACAACAGCAAGCGGTAGGGCTAACACAAGACCGAGAAAACCAAATATGAAGGCAAAACAAATTTGGGAAATTAGGGTGAATGCTGGTGGCAGAGAGATTTGACGGGCCATTACCGTTGGCGTCAACCAGTAGCTTTCAATCTGTTGGATGATGACATACCAAATAATAACTGGAACAATCTTTAAAGGGTTGGTGGGGTCTTGAAGGGCCACCATGGCTGGAAAAATAACGCTTATGCTGGGGCCGACGTTAGGTATAAAGTTGAGAACGCCTGCTAGTAGGGCGTGAGTCAGCACAAACTTGATTTGTAATACCCACAGACCGACAAAACTTAACGAGAAGATAAAAACTGAATTGAGAACAATACCTCCCATCCAGTTGCATAGGGCGATTTCGCAATCTTGTAAAATACCATCTGCTCGTCGGCGATAAAAGGATGGTATGAGACGTAGTAAAGTGTTGCGGTAAATGGTTGGATTCCCTAAGAACATTAGGGATAGGATTAATACCAGAAGAAATTGGAGTAGGACTCTCAGTGAGGAGTTGAAAAATGTAAAAAAGTTGTTGAAAATATCTAAATTGTTAAAAGCATTGAGTAATGCTGAGTCTGGAGAGGTAGCCCAGTTGATAAACTCCTCTAATTCGGGCAAACGAAACTGATCGGGTAAGTAAGTTTCAAGTTGAGCCAGCGTTTCGGGGAGCTCGCGAATAGCATCAATGATTAGAGCGATTAACAGTTCAAATTGTGCGACAAAGGGGGGGACTACTAAAACTAAAAAGAGGGTAACGACTAAAAAACTACTCGTCAGTACTAGGGGAACAGCAAATCGTCGAGGAATGCCTGTTTTCTGTACACGACGTGCGAAACTGTTAAGTGCGATCGCAAGCACCACTGCCATAAACACCAACAGTAAAATTGCCCGTAGCGCCCAAAGAATATAGAAAGTCGCTAAGATGCTGATCAGGCCAATCCATTCACCAAGCTTCACGAAATACTCCTGACTATCACCACGGCATACTATGCTTACTGGTTATCGGATTTGCTCCAATACAGAACTACCTCACCATAACCAGACGGAATTCCGCCCATTTTAGCTAACCTACTGCAAATAAAAATCTTTCAAAAGAAAAACTAGCCTATTCACCGTTATTTTGACCACACCCACTCCTCAGTGGCAGCTCCCCAACGGCGAGACGATTTCCACCGATTGGGTCGAGACTGTCCAGACGATTGCGAATTTACCCAATCCGCCAAAGCGAGCGGCGGAACTACTGTGGCAACGTGGCATTCGCACAGCCGAGCAACTAACAGCGTTTATTGCCCCTGATACCTATCAGCCTACTCCACCAGCTGCTTTTGGCTCAGAAATGAAGCAAGCTGTGGAGCGCATTCTTCAGGCTGTGGAGCATCCAGAAACCGTCACGATTTGGGGAGATTTTGATGCGGACGGTATTACCTCTACGGCGGTGTTGTGGGATGGTCTGCGCCAGTTTTTTCCAGATGGACAGCTCAACTACTTTATCCCTAACCGGCTGACTGATTCCCATGGTCTGTCTATCCATGGCCTTGAGGCCCTGGCAGATGCAGGGACAGCCTTGGTGATCACCTGTGACAATGGGAGTACTAACCTCCAAGAAATCGATCATGCCCGAACGCTGGGGATCGATGTGATCATTACCGATCACCACACCTTGCCGGATGAGCGACCGAACGTGGTCGCCATCATTAACCCACGTTATTTTGAACCCGAGCATCCCCTGGCTAACCTGTCTGGTGTTGCGGTTGCCTACAAGTTAATCGAAGCACTCTATAACTGTCTGACACCCACTAGACCTCTGGCAGAGCTGACGGATTTAGTGGCCATTGGTCTAATTGCAGACTTGGTGCAGCTGAGCGATGACTGCCGCTATTTGGCACAAATTGGTATTCGTCAGCTGCAGACCCATCTAACAACAGACGAGCCGATTCGTCCTGGGGTGGCTCAGTTACTGAAGCTGTGTCGTCGAACCGGCGATCGCCCTACGGACATTTCCTTTGGCATTGGTCCCCGCATCAACGCCGTTAGCCGTATCCATGGCGATGCCAGGTTTTGCGTTGAGCTGCTGACCAGCCAAGACCCAGACCGTTGTCAGGAGCTAGCAGAACAGACGGAAATCGCCAATACCCGTCGTAAGGCGTTGCAAAAGGATGTTTACACTCAGGTAAGCCAGCAGCTGAGTGGGGTAGATATGGCCACTGCCCAGGTAATTGTGCTGGCCGATGCTCAATGGCCAACGGGTGTATTGGGAATTGTTGCTGGTCAAGTGGCTCAGGAGTACGGCAAGCCCACAATTTTGCTCACCATTGATGGTGAGGTAGCGCGGGGCTCAGCTCGGTCAGTGAATCAGATTGATCTGTATCAGCTAGTGACAGACCAGGCGCATCTATTAACTAGCTTTGGCGGGCATCCCTTTGCGGCAGGCATGACGTTGCCGGTGGAGAATGTGGGTGTGTTTGCCGATGCCCTGAACCGGCAGCTGCGGCAGGTGGGAGCCACCTCTGGTCCGATGATTCAGGTGGACCTGGAAGTGAGCGTATGTGAGCTGGGTAAGGCGTTATTTCAGCAGCTAAATTTGCTAGAGCCCTATGGCATGGGCAATCCGGTGCCCCGATTGTTGATTCGCAATGCTTGGTTTGATAATACTTGGCATCAGAAGATTAAAGACCCAATCTCGCATCGTAAGCTGAGATTTATCAAAACCCATTTTTTGATCAAGGACGATACGTCGACAGCTGGATTTCCGGGACTGTGGTGGGGCCACTATAAAGATGACCTGCCCGTGGGTCGTTGTGATGTGGTGGTAGAGCTAGATTTTAATGCCTATTCTCGACGGAAAAAGCCCCAGTATGGCGGCTATGAGGTGCGGTTGATCGATGTGCGCTCTGTGGAGTCTGATACTGTTGTGTCGATGGCTATACCCAAGCAGCCGGTGATTGATTGTCGTACCCAATCTGCTGCAACAGATGTATCCGATGCGCTGGTGGTTACCCAGTGTCCGACGACATGGCAAGACCTGCGCCCCTGGTTTCATCAGGCTAACCAGCAGCAAACGTCTTTGGTGTTGGCCTATGACAAGCCTGAGCCGGTGCCCCCGGTTGAGGTGTGGAAGCAGCTAGTCGGCATTGCCAAGTATCTGGCGCGCACGGAGACACGTGTGACGGTGGCAGAGCTGATGACAAAGCTGGTGCTGGGAGAGGTGGCGTTAGGAGCTGGGTTAGCTGCATTGGGTAGTTTAGGGTTTCAGAGCAGAGAGACTGATTTGGATGCGCCTATAGAAATCGGGGGGCTTTCCCCATCTCCTTTACTATCTTCCTCTAGGGCCATCACTCTCCTATATGATGCGAGTCTGGCTGCAACAACAGAACAACAACAGACTAAGCTACGGTTGTTCTTAGCGAGTTTACGAGAAGAACAGTTTCAGCGAAAGTACTTTTCTGATGTGCCTGTAAATGTTGCTCAAACGGTTATGGATCGATAGGTGTATGAATGATAGAACAATCCCAAGCCTGAGTTGATGTCTTAATTTTTCATGAATGTCTGCTGAGGCAACACCATGGCACTGTAAGCTTAGCCTGAGCTAACAGCGCCGTGCTTCTATTCTGATGAGAATTAATAAACAGACTGATTTAGAACTTGTTATTGTCAGTGCCACCGATCGCAACGAGTTGATTTTGCCACTGATTATTTTGAGCCTAACAGTATTGGGATTTATCCTTATCGTTTCTAGTGGAGAAGTGCCTGCCTATGGGTTTTTGTTACTGATGGCTTTGGGAGCCTATGGCCTGTATATGCTCTACCTGGCGCTACAGTCGGAAACGTTAACCTTGGATAAGACGGTTGATGACGTTAGGTGCGATCGCAAAACCCTACTTGGCACTAAACGTTGGCAGCTGCAATTCTCCACACTACAGGATGTCAGCGTAGGTACCCACAAACGTCGATATAAAAAGCGCAATGGTAACTATGGAACGCGTTGGTTCTACAACCTAACGTTTGCAACCAGCGACGATCAGAAAAAAGAGATGCTCTACTACAATGATGGTGAGAGTGTAGAGGCAGCGTTGCAAGCCATCAAAGAGTTTTTAGGTGAAACACCATTTCAAGGTGCTAATCCGCGCGAACGGCAGTTCAATGCCTCCAATCACCGCATGAGAATAACACCGGATTATCAAACCTGGCGCGAGGCTATTTTTAACATTGATGCTGGCCAGGCAGGGGGCTCTGAAAGTGATATTGATCAAGTGCATGGTGTGCTGATGGACGTCGGTATGATGGATGAGCGCACATCGGAAAGATGGGCGATATCGTTGACGGCGTTTCTATCTGGCGAGGCTTCTTTTCGGCCCACACCAGGGGGTGGCATGGTTGGGTTGGGGGCTGACCTCAAGGTGGCCCAAGTCGCTCAAGAAATTGTTCAAATGGCTCAAACGCTACTGCCAAAAGCATCTCCCATCGAGGATCATGCTCTACCTGAACCCGACCTGATTCAGTTCCTCTTTCTGACGCCCGGTGGAGTTTATGGCGTGGCAGACGATCTACACCGGTTGCAGAAAAAAACTGACGATCCTTTTAATACCATGTTGAACAAGTTCGGATTTATTCGTCAGTTTGCCGATCAGCTTATAGATCAAAGATAGGCCTCTCTTCTCACACATTTACGTATGATGTATGCGATGTTGAGGGCAAAGAGAAAGTTTTCTCATTCTAGTTTGATGATTAGGGAGCATTCAGAATTACGCTCAATGTACTCTGCTATCTTTGTGTTACGTAGGATTTGTTATTAATAATTCCCTATGATCATCGGATACCAAAAACCAGCTGACGGTATCTTCTGTTTTCTCTCTGGCAAGGTAGAGATCAAATGGACCAGATTCTTTTTTTTCTCGACTGGTTAGCTGGATGGTAGCTTGGTAGGTACCTTGAACGTGAAATATATCGTCATCTTGAGGTTCGCGTAGGGTTACTTCAACCTGACGGAGTTTAACGTTGGCCAGTTGCGGTACTTTGGGCGCTAGATGAATGATTAGTGCCTGCTGGGTTTGGGCCATTTTGATGGCTAGGCCTTGTTCTATGACTGATTGAGGTGGCACGGTGCCAAAACTGCTACAGGCTTGTAAGAGTAAAACTAGGCTAAGCAGACATAACCAATGTAAACGACCCATAATCCTTTATCTACAGCAACGCCCTAATTCTAAAGTTGACCTACCAGGATGTGAAGTAGAATATGGGAATTGGGATACGTTAGCAACAGCTGTTTTTGATAAACCTGATGCTCTAGACGGTAGTAAGACATTTCCAGGAGCTGTCGCTAGGCGCGTATTTGATGTAATAGCAACAACAATCACTGTGCCAATCTCGCTTTGATTAAACGTATCGTCTTGCACGATCAATTTATACTTTGGTTATACCATCGCTGCAACTATACAGCATCTGGATAGCCCGTTATTAGGCTACGTCCACTATTAAAGCTCAGGAAGTTTGCAATTCTGTGGCCTTAGGATTCAATTACCTTCTATCACTAAGCGGAACCCAAATAGGATATGTCGAGACTCTACAGGCCGATCATGCTGGTAGGCAGCACGGCAAAAACCAGGGAAATCGTCCCAACTGCAGCCCTTGAGGAAAACTTCAGCGCCACCTCTAGTCAGAGTGCTTGTGTACTCAAACACATTCCCAGCCATATCTTCAATGCCGTAAGGACTCTGACTCAGGGGATAAGTACTTACCTCACTGGTCCCATAGGGACCAGTTTTCGCCCAGTTCGTCCCATCATCCTGCCACTCGCTACCCCAAGGAAAGTAGCGTCCATCTGTCCCCCGCGCTGCTTTTTCCCATTCCAATGCTGTCGGTAGTCGATAGCTGACTCCATCCTCACTAGATCGCCACTCAGCATAGGCCAGCGCATCCCCATAGGAGACCAGCACCACCGGGTGATTTTCCTGTTCTGCTGGATATTGGTCCCCCTGCCACCCATAAGGCTCTACCTCACTGTAGTCATGGACTAAAAAGCCCTGTTCCTGATAATCCGCTGCCGAAATCCCCGGTGATCGATGCCCTGTCGTTAGCACGAATGCCTGGTAGTCCGCATTGGTGATCAGGTTTTGGCCCATGCAGAATGAAGGCAACGTCTCTGTGCGTCTGTCTGGTTCCCGCTCAAACCAACCCCGCTGACGGTAGCCCGCTTCGGCTGCAGCCACATTCTCAGGCGAATCCGCAAACCCTTCTGCACTGATGCGATAAGCGTAGTCGCGTTCGGTGCGATCGCTACCTGCAATAAAGTCTCCACCCTCCACATACGCAAACCCTGGAATCACCTCACAGTCTGCCTGGGTAATCTCTGGTGTAGAGCTAGATGTAACATTCTGACAGCTCAGCAGCAATAGCGATAACAGACCTAAATTTCTGTGGATGGGTCTTGCCATGGCTGCTCCTCATCTAACTGAGATGTATCGTCCATCAAGGTAGAGTATGAGCCTGAGAATAGGCTGTGAATATGAGTTTCCTAAGTGGCTTTCTAGCCGCTACTTGTTGGAGGTCTTTCTGAAATCATCGTTGTAGTTGTGAGTGCGGTACCTCAAGAGGCTCAGACGGTGGGGCTGTTATTTGTTCTATTTAGAGGCTTTACTCCAGCCCTTTTCCGTAGCCTCTGCCTCTGTACAAAACCACTTTTCACCCTGTTCTGGACTGATTACGGTTGTTTGATAATCTGCCATATTTGGTAGGTGATAAATCTTTTTGCCCGTATTGATGGAGATGTTACCTTTAATGGTGCAACCTGGTTTGGTAATGGCAGTAATCAGGCCAGGAGAACGGCTGGACCTAAACTCCAGAATGATCAGAGCCATGGCAGATAACATAATCACACCGATCATAGTTTGAATTCGCCCACGTTTTTTTTGCTTAGGGAAACTGGGTTTTGGTGATTTAGGTTTGATGCCAGCGATGGATGCTTTCGCTGCCCGGACTTTTCCTTTTGGAGTGATAACTCGCTGATACAAAATAGTATCGCCCACCTTAGGATGAGGACTATTTTCTGGAAGCGCACTGATATGGAGGAAGACGTCTTTACCTCCATGATGGGCTTTGATAAAGCCAAAGCCTCTGCCTTCTTTCCAGGTGATTAACTGCCCTTTCGTCAAAATAGGTTTCATGGACTGTTCCCTAAACTTGATGCCTATTTTGTAGGCTTACTAGTCTGATTATGGGATGACAGGACAGTATAGTTAACGCTTTTGTGAGGCTATGTAAAATAAAGTCATTGCGGTTCAGGGGGGGTGATCTAAGTGATTTGTTATCCCCAACTAACTTGATGACATCAAGAGACTGTATATCTTTGACAACCGTTTAGCTAATGAAGTCTTCTTGGCAGGTGCTTTCGGCAAGTTGGATATGGACCCTCAGTCGTTGACCGGCTGAACAACGAAACGGAGGAATCTGGATGTAATCATCATGCGCCCCAGCTTTTACACTTTTTAGCAGTTCCCCAGTTTCTGATAGCTCTAAGGCGAGCATGACATTGTTAGGCAAGATGGTGTCGCTAGATGGATAAAGCTGAATCCGAATATTACGACGTTTGTTGGCCTCAATATCCACACTAAACATCAGCAACAGATCATCGGGAGCAGTATTCAGAAAGATCTTTTTGCCACAGGTGAGAACAGCTGTTCCGTCAGCATCTGAGCGCAACCTCGATATTTGAGATTGAGGAAGCAACACATCTAAGCTTTGCCAGCCTTGCTCAAAGATATTTTCTAGCCAGTCTTCGATGCTGACGGTAGTGGTATTTTGTCTCTTGATATATAAAGCCTGTCGCCACTGGTCGTTGCTAAACAATGCACCCCACTGGCTAAAATTGATTGCTAACCTAGGGTCGGGTACATGCGCTAATTGTTGCACTAGGCTTTCCGCTTGAGTGGCGGATAAATCAGGCAGCATATCTATTGGGCTAGATTGGACTTGTTCCATTTGCTGGGCGACCCAAAAGGTAGAAAAATCCTGTACTAAATCTATCTCCTTAAGGCGGTAGACACGTTCAGCAGGGTCGTAGTCACTCTTAAATTGAAGCTGTCCGTAAGTCGTGTAGCCCCACAACACCAGGTGTTGCTCATCAACATCAACGTAGGCAGCAATGTAATAATCTGCAGACCAGCCAGGTAGATCAACCCATTCTTGAGGTACTCTTAATTCCGCTGCATCGATTGTTTCGGCAAGAATTACCACAATTCGGTTGTTGCCCAGTGATAGAGGTAAGCCCTCGACAACATGCCAGATGTCAAAGGGGGCTACATGGGGCCATGAACCCACAGCTTGGTCAAATTCTTCCTGGAACCATGACATGAGTGCCTCTAGTCCCAAAGAGTGTAAATAGATACGCCAGCGAGCAGCTGGATCGGAAATGGACGTACTATTTTGCCACTTGATCGGGTCGGTTGGTACTTCCAGAACAGGCTGTACGGGATTGTCAAATAACACGCTCATTCCAATACCTTTGGTGACTCCGGGGAATAGTGACGTTGCAACCACTCATGTATTACCTCACTAACATTAGCTAGTACGGTAGCTTCATTGGGGATATGCAAGGTTTCTTGACTCCAGGTGGTAACACTGAGAAGTAACCGTTGACGGATTCGACTAAGCTTACGAGATACTTGATATTGCTTGATATCTAGCTGATTGGCAATATCATTCTGGGTAAGTGCTTGCTGATAATACAAGGTTAACAATGTTTGACTAGGTGCATCTAAATTTGCCACTTCATTTTTCAAGATGGCTCCAATTTGCTGTGCACGTAGTTGCTGTTCTTTATAGTCTTCAGTAGCGAGTAGCTCTGTCATTGGAGTGTCATGGGTCTGTAGAGCGTCTAGCTGTTCTTCACCGGAGTCATCATATTGAGGTTGATTGAGGGATGTTATAGAAGGTGTCAAATAAGATCTCGCGATCGCAGCTAACTGAGTGAGCTCTCTCAAGAGTTCTTTAGTACCAACATCTATACTTATATCTACACCGTTAGAGTTAGGGATCAGATTGTAACAAAGTTGGTTATAGCGTGCAGAGATGGCCTGTAATTGTTCTTTGTTTGGAGACTGTAATCCGCGAACCAACCGCCCTGGCTCAGGGATGCAAACATCTTTAAAACATTTCCAGATCAAGATTAAGGGGTCTAAGTGGATGTATCCGGCTGACTGTAGGGAGTTTTTTAACTGCGTTTGACTCAGTCTGCGTAATAATCCCCAGTCGCTACTGATGTTAATGGCTTGTTGCTGGCGCAGCTGGTCTCGAAGGCAGTTGCCAAATGCAGTGCGGGCATAGGCTCTGAGATTACTGCTGTAGTCAGGATTGTAGCCATTGAGAATTCGATCAACGTGTGCGATCGCAATCTGAAAGCCATCGGCTAGAGAGCACTGAACCATGGGAAACCGACGGGTCACATGATCGGCTGCCCAATAGCAGGGTTCTTGCAAATAGGCCCATAGATGTTTGGTGGCATCAGGATTCTCCTCTCTGAGGCGATACCAATATAAGACCCAAGCCTTTTCTGAATGCTCCAATGGTCTATTTTGAAGCAGTTGCTGTTGCATGTTCCTGGCCAGGCGTGGCTCAGGTACCCATGCAACAAACCGATCTCCCTCGAACTGGATAAATGTGGAGAAAATTGCCAAAATGTCAGTCCGGGGACGCATTGTCTAATTACAAAATTGCACAGCAGTACGTTGACAAATCCTGTGGGTCATTAGTTCTCGCTCCACTCAGGGTTAAGGGTTAAGGGTTAAGGGTTAAGGGTTAAGGGTTAAGGGTTAAGGGTTACGATACTATAATGCGTTCGATTCTACGTAAGATCACGGTTAACTTATAAATTGACGTACTTGATTTAGCCGCAATGCTTCAAAAGACTACTCTGCCATAGCTTTAGTCCTAGTATGGTCGTTTTCCATAATGGCGATAATGCCAATAGCTCTAGCATGGTCGTTTTCCATAATGGCGATAATGCCAATAGTCCTGCAGAATCTTGTCATGATCAAAGCAGAGACTATCAGGCAGCTCCCATAGATCGAACACCTTAAAGTTTTTGGCATCGTCCCCCGCAGTGGGTTCTCCAGTAGCTGTCGCTAAGAAAACAATACTAATGGTGTGTTTACGTTCGTCCCGGCTGGGGTCAGAATACACATGGAATTGCTCTAGTAGCTTGATATCTAACCCAATTTCCTCTTTTGCCTCGCGCATTGCTGCCGTTTCCACCGACTCGCCGTAGTCCACAAAACCACCGGGAATTGCCCAACCCAATGGTGGGTTCAACCGCTCAATCAAAATAATCGGACGATTTGGTCGATCGATTAATTCAATAATGATGTCGACAGTGGGAGCGGGATTGCGATAGGCCATAGGGTCGCTAACAGGTGTTCTTAACAGGACGGTCTTGCATCAAATAACCATGCTAAAGTCAATTGGCTTGGATTAAGGCCAAGACATTGTCAAAGCTTATGTTCCTAGACTTTGCTTTGGTGAAGAACGGCTGTGCGACTCCCTGTCTTTACATCCATGCCTTTATAAAACAGTGGGCATTGCCCTTCAACTAACCCAGTACCCTTTATCCTTCACCCTTCGTCATGGCATTCACCCGAGCTAGTGGTATTTTGTTGCACCCCACGTCGCTACCCAGTCGTTATGGCATTGGAGATTTGGGACAAGCGGCCTATGGTTTTGTGAATTTTTTAGTGGAAACTAAACAGCAGCTTTGGCAAATTTTGCCCCTAGGACCAACGGGCCACGGTAACTCTCCCTACATGTGCTATTCGGCCATGGCCGGTAATCCTTTGTTGATTAGCTTAGATGAATTAGCAGAGCAGGGGCTATTGGAGAAAGCTGATTTGGCAGAGGTGCCTGAGTTTTCCGCTGAGCGGGTGGACTATCACAAAGTGATTCCCCATAAGCTGGAATTGCTAAAGAAAGCGGCTCAAAAATTCCAGGTGAAGGAGCCTCAAGAGTTTCAGGAGTTTTGTCAGGCTCAGGCCTTTTGGCTAGAGGATTACAGTCTGTTTATGGCGCTGAAGGATGCCAATCAGGGGGCCAGCTGGACTGATTGGGACCGGGCAATTGCTAAGCGGGAACCAGAAGCGTTAGACCTGTGGCGAACTAAGTTGGCGGATGCCATCTTTTTGCAGAAGTTTTTCCAGTTTGAGTTCTGTCGCCAGTGGTTTGCCCTCAAAGCCTATGCTAATGAGCGACAGATTCAGATTATTGGCGATATGCCGATATATGTGGCTCACGATAGTGCAGATGTATGGGCATTCCCCGAGAACTTTATGGTGGACCCTGAGACACTGCTGCCGTCTCAGATGGCAGGGGTGCCGCCGGATTATTTTAGTGAAACCGGTCAGCTGTGGGGGAACCCCACCTATAACTGGGAAGAGCTAGAAGAAACCCAGTTTGATTGGTGGCTCAAACGGATTAAAACGTCCCTGGCTTATGTGGATCAGATTCGCATTGATCATTTTCGTGGGTTTGAGTCCTATTGGGCGGTGCCTGAAGGTGAAGAAACCGCGATGAATGGTCAGTGGATTGAAGCACCCGGTGTGTCGCTGTTTGAACGGGTGGAAGAAATATTGGGTAAACTGCCGTTCTTAGCAGAAGATCTTGGCATCATCACCCCTGAAGTAGAAGCTCTGCGGGATAAGTTTGGTTTCCCAGGCATGAAGATTCTCCAGTTTGCCTTTGGCTCGGACCATCGTAATCCGTATTTGCCATTTAATTGCGATCGCAATTTTGTTATTTACACAGGCACCCACGACAATGACACCACCGTTGGTTGGTATAGCAAAGCCAATGATTATGAAAAACAACGCCTCATCGACTTTGTGGGTGGTGTGGCCCCGGAATCAGTGCATTGGGCGATGATTCGTTTGGCCCTGTCTTCCGTGGCTACTCTATCTATCATTCCCCTGCAAGATTTACTAGGTCTAGGCTCCGAAGCCCGCATGAATACCCCAGGACTCGCCGAAGGTAACTGGGAGTGGCGGTTTGATGCTGCTATGTTGAATCCCACTGTATGCCATCAATTTAGAACCCTCACAGAGTTGTACGGGCGCGCTACCCATCAATGGCCCTAAATATCGTCAATCTTGATGGATTTACTTGATATTGATCGGGCAATGACGTAGCCATTGCTTAAGTTTTGTCATGAAAATCTCTATTAACTTTGTCTGTGTTTGTAAACGAAGTTAATAGAAAAATTTCGAGAAGATAAAAATTTGGTTAACGCTCCAGAATGACTGATGGGCCAAGTTAACAGAGGTGGAAGACGGGTTTATAGCTTGTGGAGTTTCCTCTACACAACCCGACGTGTAGTCAAATTTACTGAAAATGATCAGTTCAAACAGGGGTCTTCCTTGCAACATCCCTGTTAGAATCCAACCTAGAGGTAATTAAGGCGACATGTATGGCCATGGTTTCTAGCGGGCTAGCTCCTATCCAGTCCTCGCTGCGGGTAGGTTTAGGTAGAGTGTTAGTCGTTGAAGACGAAGAGCTGATCAGAGAGACAGTAGCGCTGGCCTTAGCTGAAGAAGGATTTGAAATTGTCGTTGCCGCAGACGGCCCAACAGCGTTAGAGAAATTACTGGGTTCGGCTGATGGTAGCAAAGATGCAATTCCAGACATCAGTCTGGTGATTTTGGATCTGATGTTGCCAGGAATGAATGGATTAGATCTTTGTCGATTGGTACGGCATCGAGGTCTGAATGTGCCCATTTTGATCCTCAGTGCCAAGGGGACAGAAATGGATCGCGTTGTCGGTTTAGAAGTGGGTGCCGATGACTACCTGTCTAAGCCATTTGGCATGCGTGAGCTGATTGCTAGATGTCGGGCTTTGCTGCGCCGCTATCAATCTACGGCTAAGTCAGAAGATAGTTCCTCACTGCGCTTTGAGGGTATTACGCTACATCCCAATGAGTGCAGGGCATTTCTCAACGATGTTGAACTTAACTTGTCGCCAAAAGAATTCAAAATCCTAGAGCTATTTATGGGACGACCTCGTCGGGTGTGGTCCCGAGATCAGATTATTGATCGTGTCTGGGGGTATGACTTTATGGGGGATAACAAGACAGTGGATGTGCACATCCGTTGGTTGCGCGAAAAATTGGAAGAAGATCCAAGTAAGCCTAAGTACTTGAAGACTGTGCGCGGGTTTGGTTATCGATTGGGTTAAATGATTAGAATGCATAGTTGCAGTACTTAATACTGCAATTGGTCCGAATCCATAGCTGACTGATCGTTAAGATAGATATGCCCTTAGGCATAGATATGCTTAAGGGCTACAGGATAGTGAATTGTTATGGGGCGTAGGATGGATACTGCCAACCCTCTTCGCTATGGTCAAAATCCCCCATGAACCGGTTGCGGTAAATCGTAAACAGTTTCTCCACGGCATGGTGGTTTCACCCCACACGGTTGCCGCCAAAGCTGGTGAGACGATTTTGCGGCAGGGTGGCAATGCTGTCGATGCAGCCATTGCTGTCAGTGCTGCCCTGTCAGTTACCTATCCCCACATGAATGGTCTGGGTGGGGATGGTCTGTGGTTGATTTATGATGCGTCCACTCGGCAGGTAAACGGCTTGAATGGATCAGGTCGTTCGGCTGCCTGCTTGAATAAGCCCATGGTGCTCTCGCAGCGAGGGGCCGCCGCTGCCATAACGGTACCTGGAGCTGTTGATGCTTGGTGGCAGGCCCATCAACGGTTTGGGCAGTGGCCCTGGGCATCTCTGCTGAAGCCTGCTATAGAGCTGGCCCAAACGGGCTACCCGCTGTCGTCATCCCAGTTTCGCTGGACTCGGAAAGATCGAGACCTATTGATTAGGGACGCTGGGGCAGCAGCCACATTTTTGGCCACTGAACAACGTCCTGGTTGCACGGTTAAAAATCCAGCCTTAGCACAGGTACTGGAAACCCTGGCTAGGGATGGTGTGGATGCTTTTTATCGTGGGCCTATTGCCCGCGCCATAGTTGATTATGTTGCGCCCCTGGGGAGTCCCCTTAGCTTGGGAGATTTTGCCAATCACCAGAGCGACTGGGTGGAGCCGATGACGACCACCTATCGGGACCATACTATCTATCAGCTGCCCCCCAATACTCAGGGGCTGTCAGTGCTGCAGATTCTGAATTTAATTGAGCCCTACGACATCGCCAATTTGGATGAGGTCAGCTATTACCATCTGATGGTGGAAGCGACTAAGCTGGCGTTTTGCGATCGCGACCGTTGGATTGGCGACCCTACATTTACAGATATTCCCCTGGAGCAGCTAGCGTCTAAGGCGTATGCTGATCGACTGCGACCTCAAATTAATTTGTCACAAGCCCGAGGCGAAAATCTTCTGCCTAAGGGCGGCGATACCATTTACGCAGCTGTTGTTGACCACTACGGTAACGCTGTTTCCTGGCTGCAAAGTTTATATTTTGACTATGGCTGTGGCGTTGCGCCCCCAGATCTAGGTTTTGTGCTTAACAATCGAGGCGCTATCTTTTCCCCTGATCCAAACCATGCCAATGGAGTGGCCCCGGGTAAACGCCCCCTCCAGACATTGATTCCTGGGATGGCTTTGCAACATGAACGACCTCACCTGGTTTTTGGGACCATGGGTGGGGAAGGTCAGCCTCAAACCCAAGTTGCCCTGCTCACCCGTGTCTTAGATCTGGACGTCGATATTCAAACTGCCATCAATATGCCCCGCTGGCGTTGGGGCCGGACCTGGGGTGAAACTTCTGCTCGACTGGCGTTAGAAGGACGCATTAGTGATGACATTTGCCATGGGCTGCGCCAGCGCAAACATCAGCTTCAAATCGAGGCGAATTGGTCCGAAGCCATGGGCCATGCCCACATGATTCAGGTGCAGAAGACTCGTCTGTTCGGGGCCTGTGACCCCCGAAGTGACGGTCTAGCCATTGGAGTTGGTTAGAGTGAAATCGAGCAGACCGTTCAGATCGGTTCACAAAAGATAAATAAAGGCAAAATAAAAAATTTTTTAGAAAAAGGTTATTTGGCTGGCCATGAAATAGCTAAAACCTTGGCAACATCTCTAACCGGCTGAGGCGACCTTTAGGCGTTGCCGCAGCTTCATCCCTGGTTTCACTTCAAATCTTACAAAAATCCTTGATGGAAGTTTGTTAGAGTAGTCGCGCACGTAGTTCCATGCCCCCATGACTTCGCCTAATACAGATAGACCTCCTAAAGGGCGGCGATTTTGGAAAAAAGTAGCCATTACCCTAGGGGCAGGTACCCTCATACTTGGCACCGCTGCCGCCGTAGGGGCTTGGGTATTTATCAATAGAGGATTAACGCCGCTATTGGAACGGCGACTCTCCACTCTTTTAGAACGTGAATTAGAACTCGGTGACCTACAGGGCCTCTCTTGGAATGGTTTACGGGTAGGGCCTTCTAAATTAAATGCTACGGAAACCGATCCCACCTATGCGACGGCGGAGACTGTAGAGGTGGGATTTAATCCACTGCAGGTGCTATTCCAACGGGAGCTAGAGATTGACCTCAGGTTAATCGGGGCCGAGGGCTATGTGGAGCAGCACCCAGATGATGGCTGGCTAGGCATTGATGTACCCACATTTGAACCTGTGGAAGATCCGCTGATCAAGGTGCGGATGGATGATATTGATTTGGTAGATAGCCAAATCACTGTGGTCCCCTTACCAGCGGATGGGGCAGAGCCGACACCGTTAACGTTGGTCGATCTTAATGGCACTGTGGCGATTGAGCCAGTGGACGTTAATGGCCAGGAGGCGCAACGAGTAGAGTTTGCAGCCACCACCACCCCGCCCAACGAGGGTGATTTAGAAATCACTGGTGCTGTCGTGCCGACACCTTCTGGGAATGATGAACAGCCTATACAGCAAGAAATTAGGCTGAATGTCAATGCTCAAGGCGTCGCTGCTGAGACGGGTTTGGCCTTTCTGTTGCCCACGTTAGGACAACAGAATTTGCCCCTAGCAGCGACGGCTGGCCGGGTTAGTGGTAACTGGACCGTTTCATTCTTGCCAGACCAACCGGTAACCGTGGATGGAGCCGGTAGCCTTGATAATGGTCAGCTACAGCTGACATCCCTGCCAAATACGGGTCCTTGGGGTAATACTATCGAGGATATCGATGCTGAAGCTCGATTTAAGGGCACTACGATTACGGTCGACAGCGCCAGGGGAAACTATGAAGACTTGGTGGCTACGGCCACTGGCACCGTTGACTGGAATGGCGACTATGACCTGACTGCCCAGGTTGCAGATGTGGACCTTGAACAGCTGTTAGAGCGCTCTGAGGTGGAGTTGCCCATTGCTCTACGCGGTGTTTTTGACAGCAACATTGCGATTACGGGGCCAATTTTGCAGCCCCAACTCTCTGCCAGGGTTGTGGCTGATGGCCCAGTCACCGTTGATCGACTGGTGCTTAATGATGTCAATGCTGATGTGGTGCTAGAAAGCGATCGCATTGAAAATTTATTAAACACGGTGACGGTGGCTCAAATTAGTGCCACCCCCGAGCTTGGGGGACAGGTCACGGGTAGTGGTGTTTTGAATCTGGCAAATTTACCCGATGGCCCACCAGAGTTGGACTTTGAGGCTACGGCTACGAATGTGCCAGGGGATGCGATTGTCACGCTCTATGATGTTGAGCAATTGCCAGTCACCCTGGGAGTGATAGTTGCGGCAGCAACAGTTACTGGTCCCATTGCCGCCTTAGAAACCCGAGTTAATGTCCAGGCCCCCACCCTTGCCTATGGTGGTCAGGTGTACCCAGCCAATGCCACGGCAGTTTTTGCCGATGGCGGTCTCTCCATTCCCCAGGCATTGGTGCAGGTGGGTGCAGGTACTTTAACCGGTAGCGGTGAAGTCGGGACAGATAGCTGGCAGGCCAATATCGCCGCTAATAACATCGATTTACAGGCATTGGGCATTGCCCAGGCTCTCACGGGTAATCTCAATGCCGATGTTGCCCTGGCAGGTCCGGTTCAAGGGGCTTCCCTGGAAAACCTGCTGGCCATGGGAGACTACAATCTGCAGTTGGCCGATGGGTCAGTACAGGGCAATGCAGAGCTGGTAAACGGTCGCTGGCAAACCGATGCCAACCTCAACACCATTGGCCTCAGTCAGTTTGCAGCACAGCTAGGGGGCACCACCAGCGGCACTGTAACGTTATCGGGAGATGTCAACGCGCGTACCCTGGCAGATCTGCGCGGGCGTGGCGATTTAAGTTTCTCCGCTGGCCTGGCCGGATTCTCGCCGCAGCTAGCCGGGTTAGACGCTCCCCTCACCAGTCGCTTTGCCTGGACCGGCCAAGACCTGCTCATCGAAGAAGCAAATAGTGCTCAGCTGCAGGCGCGGGGAGTGATTTCTCCTCAGTTTGCAGGCAATCAGTATCAGGGGATTCGTGGGTTTGAGTTAGATTTGGATGCCCAGCGCTATCCGTTGGCACTACTGCCTGTCCCTGTTCCCTTATCCGGTTTTGCTTCATTATCAGACGGACGGTTAGTGGGCACCCTCGATAACCCCCAGTTTAGCGGGACCCTTCTACTGGAAGATTTTGCCGTCAATCAGGTTGCCTTTGATCCAGTGCTATTGGGGCCAGTCAGCTACCAGGGGCAATCAGGACTGATGGTGGATTTAGATGGCCAAACGGGGCCAGCCACCCCCGATGGACTAGCCGATGGCATTGCTGTTAATTTTCAAGCTCCCCGAAACATAAACTTTGATGTCAGCTGGCAAGGGGCCCAAGCCTCTGGCCGCACCGATGGAGATGTGTTGAGGGCCACACTACAGGATCTACCGCTGCAGGCCTTAGGCTTACCAGCGGTAGAGCGTCTGGGGGGAGGTCTTAAGGGCACCCTATCTTCCCGGGGTGAATGGGTCGTAGACTTGAATCGTCAAACCCTGGTGGGAGATGTCTTTATTGCTCAGCCAGGGGTGGGTTATCTCAATGCTCAACAGCTCACGGGGCAATTGGCCTATCGTGATCGGCGAGTCTTTGTGGAACGGGGTGAGTTAATTTTCAACCCATGTTCCAATCGGCTGAATGGTCAGGCATTGCCCTCCTACTGTGGCGCTCCGGATGTGGCTGACAGTATCTATCGCTTCAATGGCAATGTGCAGCTGGATACCCTGGCTTACAATGCCAATGTTTCTGTCGAAAATGGTGATATCAAGGACGTATTCACGGCCCTTGCGATTACAGATCTGGATGATTTAATCCAAACATTTCAGGCTCCAACGTGGGTAGAGAATCAGCCATCTCCTGAAGAGATTCCACAGGTATTAGCTACCCAGGCTACGGGTAATATCGAAGCAGCATTATTAGACCAAGTCCGTCGGTTGGCGGAAATTCAAGATATTCAGGATCAGGAGGCTCTGGCTGAGGCTCAAAACCCAATTCCGCCCCTAGATGAGCTGGAAGGACGGTTTGATGCGACTGTTCGCCTCAGCGGTCGTCCCCAGGAAATTCCTGAGATCATGTTTGACGTTGACGGTCGTTCCTGGATTTGGACCAGGGACTTTGTGGCCGATCGGGTGGTGGCGCGAGGTCAGCTGGCCAATGGCAACCTCACGCTACAGCCTGTGCGTTTAGAGACCGCTTTGCCACCGGACGGAGAGGGGAATCCACGTCAGGCATTTGTTAACCTGGCCGGTAACCTATCGCTGGTGGAAGAAGATGCATCCAGTCTGCAACTGGTGGCTGAGGACCTGCCGGTGGCAGCGGTGCGCGATATTTTTAATTTGCCAGTGGGGCTAGAGGGGCGATTGGATGCGATCGCAAACTTTAGCGGCGGTTTGGGCAACCCAACGTTGCGAGGGGATGTTGTCCTGACCGATGGCAGCATTAACGAGCAACCCATTGAGCAGGCGGAAAGCCTGTTCCTATATGAAAATGCTCGCCTGCTGTTGCAAGGTGAGTTGCTACAAGTCGATAATCCTCAGCCCCTAACCCTGGTGGGAGATATTCCCTACGCCTTTGACTTTATGACCATCCAACCCGCTGATGATCGGATTGCATTGACCCTGGATGTGGCTGATGAGGGATTAGCTCTGCTCAATGTTCTCAACAATCAGGTGATATGGGAGTCCGGCAAAGGGCAAGTCTCCCTTGAGGTGGGGGGGCGATTGAGTCGACCCACCATCAGCGGTTCGATGAATGTGCGAGAGGCGGTGTTGCGATCGCCATTGTTACCCGATCCCCTCACAGACTTTAACGGAAACGTTGTTTTTGAAAACAATCAGATCAATGTGCTGGAGCTGCAAGGACAGTACGGTAACGGTCGGCTACAGGCCGCAGGGAGCTTTCCCTTATCGTTTCCCTTTATTATCGATAGCGCCGAGCTGGCCCTTTTAGGAGCTGATGACCCAAGCGATGTCGCTGCCGAGGACAATGATGCCACACCTGCTGTTATAAATCCTCCTGCCGATGCCGCCATTCCAATGCATCCCTCTGGTGCCCTGACGTTTACCCTGGACGACATCGATCTAGACCTGCGGGGTATTTATGAAGGAGGGGTTAACGGCCAAGTGGTCGTCGGTGGCAGCCTCTTATTAGGTGGGCCTCAGTTAGGCGGTGTGGTAGAGCTTGCTAACGGTCGTTTGTTTTTGCCTGAAGGTGGTGACGCTGCGTCCACATCAGAACCAGAACAAATCTCCAACTTTATTCCTCGGTTTGAAAATCTCAAACTTACATTAGCGAGAAACATTCAGATCCAACAAAGTAATTTACTGAATGTAGTTGCCCAAGGAGATTTGCGCGTTACCGGTCCCCTCAGACCGTTTCGAGCCATTGAACCCGAAGGGACTATTCGGTTACGGTCTGGCCGTATTAATCTCTTAACCACCACATTCCGATTAGCCGGTCGTGATAACGTGGCGCGATTTGTGCCGGAGCGAGGGATCGCTGATCCACTCCTGGATATACGATTGCGGACCTCGGTGACCGAAACCCAACAGCTGAGTCCTGGGGTAGAAGCAACAGCATTTGCCTCCTCAGAAGTGGCCGATACGTCCATCGATCCTTTCCAGGGCACTGCGGGCATCGAAACGATTCGTATACGAGCTACCTATCAAGGCAGTGCCAGCAACCTCCTCGAAAGTTTATTCCTCTCAGACATCAGTGACGCAGTGATTGAATTTTCTAGTTCCCCCCCTCGCTCTAGACAGGAAATTGTTAATTTACTTAGCGGTAGCTATATTGCTGCATTACAGTCGGGGCAAGGGGTGATTAACTTCTTTGGAGGAGCGTTGCTAAATACTGTGCAGGATTTTGTGATCAGCAGACTCAACCTGAGTGAATTCCGTCTGTTTCCTGTAACCGGTGCTTCTCGATTCTCCAGCGAGGAAAATAGTGGTTCTACCCTAGATATTGCTACTGAAGTGGGATTTGATGTGACTGATAACATCACCCTATCACTGTTGAAAATTTTGACCGATAGCATCCCTGCAGAATTTAACGTGCAATATCGCCTGAGTGACGAATTTTCCATCCGTGGCACCACTAATTTCGACGATCGCAATCGAGTTTTGCTAGAGTTTGAAACACGGTTTTAGTCTAGATACTTTCTACCTAGACATGACTTCTCATAAATTTATCAAATTGCTGATAAACGCTGTGGGTGGTGTATCTATACTGATAACTAGTCTCAGTAGACGAAGTCAACCAAAGGAAGCTCCCACCATAAACTTGGCTTGATTGCTATGCAATCGTACTGAGCACACCTCCCGGATCATTTCCTAATTTTTAACCATCCGTCCACTTCCTATGAATCAGCTCATATCTCGGCTTACTCGCCCTGCCCTGGCGGCACTTCTGGCTTTGTTTGGTTGTGGCTGGACGGCACAGGCTGTAGAGGCCCAAGCCCTGCTGCCCTATACGCTCCCCCTAGATGAAGAACGGCTGACAGCAACGGGCCTCACATTGGCTCAGGAGGCGGCCCAGCTGGCTCAGTTCCAGCAATACGAGGAAGCCTTGGCGCGGATTCAACTGGCCGCTCAGCTTGCGCCCCAGGACCCGCAAATTCTGGCGTTGATGGGAAGCTTGCATCTCCAGGTTGGCGACAGTGCTGCAGCGGTGACGGCCTTAGAAACTGCCAAAGCCATCAGCAACGACGATCCCGTTATTTGGTTTACCCTAGGGTCCGCCTACTTTAGTGAAGGAAAGTATCTCCAGGCGTCTAACTCCCTAGAGAAGGGTCTGAGTTTAGAGCCCGGCAATCCCGGAGCCCACTTTGATTTAGGCAATGCCTATTACAAACTTAACCGTTATGATAAGGCTATTGAGCAGTACGAATCTGCCATTAGCTTTAACGAGTCTTTCTGGCCAGCGGTTAACAATATTGGCCTGGTTCTGTATGAAATGGGGCAATTAGAACCTGCTATTGAGCAGTGGGAACGCTCTCTGACTCTTTCGGATGAAGAGCCTGAGCCGACATTGGCCATTGCCGTTGCTCGTTATGCTGCCAATATCAATCGCCCTGCTGCTATTGAATCGGCTACTGCAGCACTGGAGCGCGACAGCCGCTATGCTGACTTGGCGTTCCTTGAAGAGAATCTTTGGGGTGATCGCTTACTGAGTGCAACAGAAGCTATGTTCGGTACACCCGGAATCCAAGAGGTTCTGGCTGGACTGTAGATAAAGCCTGACTTAAACCAACAATTTAGATCCTCCAATAAATATACTACCTAGGCATTTAGGTAGTATATTTGATCTAACTTAATTGTTCTGTAGAGGTTTAATTTTTTAGACTGATTGCATCTGCTATGGCTAATCGCTAATCATAGCCTTAACATCGTCCACAAATTTTTGGTGGTCAACAATGGGTTTAGAGATATAGCCATCGGCTCCGCTTTGCTGTAAAAAGTTTTCGCGATCGCCATCCATAGCATGGGCTGTCACCAAGATAATTGGCAAGGCTGCAGTGCTACTATTTGCTTTCAGCATCTGGGTGATACGGATGCCATCTACCGGTTTCCCTTGATAAACACTATGGGATAAGGAAACATCCATTAAAATAACGTCTATTTCACCGCTTTCTGCAATCTGTATGACTTCATCCACGTTTTCTGTATGTTTGACCGCTAAGCCGCCGCGCTTCGTCAAAATCTTGGAGAAAACGCGTGCGTTGATCATGTCGTCTTCCACAATTAAAACTGTTTTCATAGGCGGTTTTGTTAACACAGCAAAGTTACTATAGCCGTTGTTGGTCATTGACCTGGGTTCAAGGGGTCAATTCAGGGCTTGTTGAAAAAACAATGACTCAGTGACGCAGGCGTTATCAAGTCTATTGAATTCTTGATCGATTTGGATTTGAACTATTGCGGATCCATAACGCTTGTGTATAAGGTACAGCATTGGTAAGGCTAATTACTGTCTTTAGGGCGGCTTTCAAGGATACGAAATCATGGCAAACCAGCTAAATGCGTTTTCGGATGAGCAAATTGTTGTCACTTCTCTTCATACAGAGGTGCAACGATCATATCTGGAATATGCCATGAGCGTAATTGTGGGGCGAGCCTTGCCAGACGTGCGTGATGGCCTGAAACCAGTGCATCGGCGCATCCTTTATGCAATGCACGAATTGGGTTTGACACCCGACCGGCCCTTCCGCAAATGTGCCCGTGTAGTAGGGGATGTGCTGGGTAAATATCATCCCCATGGCGATCAGGCAGTTTATGATGCGCTAGTGCGCATGGTTCAGGATTTTTCGAGTCGCTATCCGCTGCTAGATGGCCATGGAAACTTTGGGTCAGTGGATAATGATCCCCCAGCGGCCATGCGTTACACAGAAACGCGGTTGGCCTCTGTAAGTCATGAGTCTTTACTGGGTGAAATCAGCGAAGCCACTGTCGATTTTATTGATAACTTTGATAGCTCTCAGCAAGAACCAACGGTATTGCCAGCCCAACTGCCTAATTTATTGCTCAATGGCAGTTCTGGTATTGCGGTGGGGATGGCAACGAACATTCCTCCCCATAATTTGGGAGAGATCATTGATGGTTTGATCGCGATTATTGATCGGCCCACGATTTCAGATGAAACACTGTTTAAGCTGATTCCTGGTCCAGATTTCCCGACGGGAGGGGAGATTACTGGTACCAAAGGCATTCACGATGCTTATCGTACTGGTCGTGGCAGTATTCCGGTGCGAGGGATTGCTGGCTTTGAGGAAATTCAACCAGGTAAGGGACGACAGCGTCGCAATGCCATTGTGGTGACAGAACTGCCCTATCAGGTAAACAAAGCGGGCTGGATTGAAAAGGTGGCTAATCTGGTCAATCAGGGCAAGCTTGATGGCATTGCGGATATTCGTGATGAAAGCGATCGCGATGGCATGCGGGTTGTGATCGAGTTGAAGCGAGAAGCTCATCCCCACAGTATTTTGGCCGCCCTCTACAAGATGACGCCCCTGCAAAGTAATTTTGGGGCCATTATGTTGGCACTTGATGGGGGGCAGCCGATTCAGATGCCCCTGCGTCACATGCTCCAGTCTTTTCTGGATTTTCGTGAAGAGACACTAGTCCGACAGTACACTAATGAACTCGAAAAAACTGATCGACGCCTGCATATAGTCGAAGGTCTGTTGACGGCCCTCGATAGCATTGATGAAGTGATCGAAATTCTGCGGGCTGCGCCAGATGGTTCCTCGGCAAAGCTGGAGATCAGTGAACAATTTGAGTTGAGCGATCGCCAGGCCGATGCAATTTTGGCCATGCCCCTAAGGCGTTTGGTGGGCTTAGAACAAGACAATCTGCTTAACGAGTTTGATGAGCTATCGACGATAAAAGAAAACTTAGAGCGTTTACTATCGGATCGCAAAGAACGACTCAAGGCCCTCAAGAAAGATCTTAGAAAGCTCAAGAAGACCTTTGGTGATAAACGTAGAACTCGTTTGCAAACCGCTAGCGAACGGGCGGCTGAGGAAGAACGTTTGGCTAATCTTGTGGCTGAGGCCCAGGAAGAGGAAACTGTGGTTGAGCTTACTCGTAAAGGATATGTCAGACGTTTGTCGCCGCGCACTTATCAGCGACGGCAGGGCAAACAAGAAGATCTGCCCATTAAGCTAACTGAGCTTGATGATGTGACAACCCAGACGGAGTTTGCGTGGACCACCCATAATTTGTTGATATTTTCTCGAGATGGTAAAGCCTTTAGTCTAGCGGTGGGGGATATCCCCCTTGCTCAGCGGCAGCAGTCTAAGGGGCAACCTTTGGTCAATTTGTTGCCCGATGCCATTGGGAATGATCCGGATGCTGTGCTTCCCCCTATTTTGATGACGGATGAGGTGATGACACAGCAGATTATTTTGGTGACCGCCCAAGGAAAAATCAAACGGTTGCCGTTGACCGAGTTTGAATCGATTACTGGACGTGGGTTAGTGGCAATTAAGCTCAAGCCCGGGGACCACTTGGCCCATGCGGTGATTGCTGATTTAGAGCAGGATCTGATGCTGGCTTCTTCTGGAGGACGTCTTTTGCGATTTACCATTGATCGTGAGCAGTTGCCGGATACTAGTCGAAATGCCCAGGGCACCCAAGCTATTCGGGTGCTCAAGGGAGAATCTGTTGTTGGCTGTGTGCCGATTCAAAATAAGAGCAAGCTGTTGCTGATGTCGACGAAGGGCTATGCCAAACGGATGCAGGTGGCTGCGATTAAGCGCAGTAGTCGAGGGGGGATTGGTTCTCAGTCGTTTAAGTTTAGTCAAACTGGCGATCGCCTGACGATATCGTTAGAGGCTCCTGACTCTGCTGACTTTATTGTCATGACCAGTGAAGAACGAGTGGCTAGTTTGGCCGCCGATCGTGTGCCGTTGCAGGGACGAAGTCAACCGTGCGATCGCATGTTTACCCCTGCTCGCGGTGAGCTTATTACCGATATTCTGGTATCTGTAGATTGCGTTGCTAACTAAGCTACGCCTAATTGTCCTGATACCTAACTAGGAATCCAACGTGGCCGAAGTTGTTATAGACAACGTTTATAAGACATTTCCGCGTCAATCCTCCGAGGCTAAGTCAGCAACGGTGCTCAAGCGGATCCATCTGGAGGTCGAAGACGGTGAGTTTATGGTGCTTGTAGGACCGTCTGGCTGTGGCAAAAGTACGCTGCTGCGTCTGATTGCTGGGTTAGAAAGTATTACTGGCGGCACCATTACCATCGGTGAGCAGCGGGTGAATGCTTTGCCTCCCAAACAGAGGGATGTGGCCATGGTGTTTCAAAGCTATGCCCTCTATCCCCATCTCAGCGTGTATGACAACCTGGCCTTCGGTCTGCGGCGCACCGCTGGTGATTTACCGACAATCGCCCGTTGGCAACAAGCATTATTCGGGGTGAGTCGGCTACTGCCCCCAGGGTTTCACTATTGGCCAGAGCGGGAACAGGCGATTGCTAAACGGGTAAAAGCCATTGCAGAGATTTTGCAAATTACGCCGCTGCTAAAACGGTTGCCCCGCCAACTCTCCGGTGGGCAAAAACAGCGTGTAGCCTTGGGGCGGGCCATGGCCCGTAATCCCCAGGTGTTTTTAATGGATGAACCCCTATCTAACTTGGACGCGAAGCTGCGCACCGAGACCCGTGCCCAAATTGTCACTTTGCAGCGTCGGCTCGGGACCACCACGATTTATGTCACCCATGATCAGGTGGAAGCCATGACCATGGGTGACCGGATTGCTGTGATGAACCAGGGGGTGATTCAGCAGATCGCTGCCCCTCTAGAGCTATATCGTTCGCCGGTTAATCGGTTTGTGGCCGCGTTTATTGGTTCACCACCGATGAACTTTCTCACGGTACAGGTACAGGCTCCCCTAACCTTGACTCATCCTGCTTTTCGGGTGACATTACCGAGCCATTGGGAGCCGATTTTGACGGCCTATGGCAATCAACCGTTGACCCTGGGCATTCGTCCCGAACACCTCCGCCTCACAGTGCCTGCCCCTAAACATCTGGCCGTTACTGTGGTCCGTGCTGAGGCCCTGGGAAGTGAAACATACCTCACGGTGGCTTTGGCGGATGGGATGGGAGTGGGTGCTGCCGGGGACGTATCGGAGGAAAAAACACTGCGAATGCGTCTTGATGGTGTTGAAGAGTCGGTGCCTCGCCCCGGCGATCCGCTGACCATCGGGATTCGAGTGGAGCACGTTCATCTGTTTGATCCAGAGACTGGGGCAGCCATTAATATAGCTCGGTGCCCATAGTTCACAACATCAATCGCAACCGTTAGTTGCCAGATTTTAGTTATCAGATTTGTGGCGTAAGCGTAACCCCAACCCCGTCAGGATTGCGATCGCAACACCTGATGTGGGTTCCGGTACCGATGGTGGATCAACAACGTCTGGCTCTTTAACCATCACCTGGAAATTGCTAATGGTCACCTGGGCCCGCCCCCCACGGTTATCAGCTGTGCCAATTTCAAACCCAAAGATTTGATTGGCGGCAACCTTTACCAAACTGCTGCCCGATTGCGTTTTAGACCCATTGCGATCGATAAGCTCGGTAAAGACCCCATCCGTTTTGAGAGACGTGGGTGGGAAATTGCCCAGAGCAAACCCAAAGGGGTCAAAGGCAGGACCAAACGCATCAGCTGTG
This sequence comes from Leptolyngbya sp. PCC 7375, assembly GCF_000316115.1. Taxonomy (GTDB): domain Bacteria; phylum Cyanobacteriota; class Cyanobacteriia; order Phormidesmidales; family Phormidesmidaceae; genus Leptothoe. The sequence goes on along the minus strand of NZ_JH993797.1, from coordinate 1,986,159 downwards.
GTGTAGTCCCAGTCAAACGAAATTATGCTTGTTTCTGGCACAGTCACAAATACAGTTGTGAAGCTGGTGTCGCATAAAAACAATAGGTTTGGCTGAACGGTGTCGCATGCCAACCCAAACTCATCCAAAATTGAAGCCTGATCGCTACCCAGTAAAGTTAATGAATCCGGTGCATTTGTAAAATCTACCGAGCCATTAAAGGGAGCTAACGGAACACCCTCGATCGTGATTTTTGAATTGTCGATACCTGGAAATGCTGGACTACTGTTGAACAATTCCCAGTTTTCGGGGGCAAAGATGCCCGCAAAACCCTGGGCACTGACTGTCTGGGCTGTTGTGCCAATGACAACAGCAGATGTAACCAATGCACCTAAAACAGTATTTATAATGGCTTTTGCCATCGTATTCCGCAGTAAAAAACCTTAACCTTATTGCTTTAACAAAGGTTAGTAGACCTAACCGGAAGATGACCTGATATCCGTACAAATCAATACGTGCCTAAAGACGCATTTCCGATTGATTTGCCATTACGCCGAATATAATCTTCCTAAAACTGAAATGCCGAGGTTGGCGGCGGGCATTTACATAAACAATATTGTTGCTTTGGCTTTGTTAAGGTTGGTTGATGGCAAACTCACAAGTTTCAGTAAAGACCAATTAATTGGCAATAAATTCTTAGATTGGCATCAGTAATTACGCTGTTTTTTTGTGCGTCAACTTGTCGTTTCTAGAGTACGGACGCTTGGTTATTTGAACGTGAAACGTCTGATAAGTCCTTGATGTAGCATCAAATACCGTAACTATGCGATACAAAAAGATTGCGGAGTATATCTTCCTATCAATAATTTTTCAGAATATCGCCCTGGCACATATACTCATTACCCAAACGCTGTAGCTTTAAAGGCGCGACTTGATAGCCAGCGTGAACATTATGGGACAGCATTGGGACAGAAAAAGAATTGGCTTACTGACAAGTGGTGGAGACTGTGCAGGTCTCAATGCCGCCTTACGAGCGGTGGTGCACCGAGCCGATAGCTATGGATGGGAGGTAGTCGGTATTTCCCGAGCTACCCACGGTTTAATGGCCCGCCCACCTGAGTATGTGGAATTTGATGTATCGAGTACTCATAACTTGTTACTAGCTGGTGGTACCGTTCTGGGGACCACGAATAAGGGAAATCCGTTTGATTTCCCCCTGTCCGATGGCTCTACTTGCGATCGCTCCCAAGACATTATCGACGGTTACCATCTGCTCGGGTTAGATGCCCTGATTGGTATCGGGGGGGACGGCAGCATGGCCATCCTACGTCGCCTCGCCCAGCAAGGAGGTCTAAACTTAGTCGGTATTCCCAAAACCATCGACAACGACCTTGGCTGTACCGAGCGTTCCATTGGGTTTGACACGGCGGTAAATATTGCAACCGAGGCCCTGGATCGGCTGCATTTCACTGCGGCTAGCCATTCTCGGGTGATGATTTTAGAAGTGATGGGGCGAGATGCCGGTCATATTGCCCTCAATGCAGGGATTGCCGGGGGAGCTGACATTGTCCTGTTGCCTGAAATTCCCTACACAATCGATAACATTTGCCAAACCATTAAAGGCCTAAAGCGCAATTTTGCCACCATCATTGTGGCGGAGGCGGTGTGTACCGAAGCTGGTGAAAAAGTTGTTCAAACCAATCGTTTGGGGCAGTGCCGCCTGGGCGGTATTGGTGAATATTTAGCAGAGCAAATTACTGAGAACATTGGTGCTGAAACTCGTGTGACTGTACTTGGTCATGTGCAGCGGGGGGGCACACCGTCACCGTTAGATCGAGTTCTGGCGACGGCCTTCGGCGTAGAGGCCGTGGATTTGATTGCTGCTGAAAAGTACGACCACATGGTGAGCTGGAAAAATCGTCAGGTGGTGCATGTGCCCATTACCGAGGCAATTGCTGAATATCGGGCTGTGAACCCCCAGGATACGCTGGTTAAAACGGCCCGAGGCATGGGTATCTGCTTGGGAGATACTAACTGTCACGCGGTCAACACCCATATTCGCCGTGACGCTACGGTGTTTGCTTAGCCCCTACGCTTGTCAGCGAGATTCTGGGCTTTACGGGGCTGGTTGCTCTGAAGTTTTAGCTTGAATCTTTAGAACAGCCAGCTATCCGGTTGCCTACGTAGATAGCTGGGTGAATGTAAGCTTCTGTTAACCAATGACATGATTGCGCGGGTGACGATAGACAATAGCCCCATGTCTTCAGTCATTGTTCGTACCTATTAGCACACCACTCTATGCAATTTGCTAAATCGTTGACGTCGACCCAAGATGATACCCAGGAAAAAATTCTCGGGGCGGCCCAACGACTGTTTGCTCGTAACGGGTATGGTGGTACGACTACTCGAGATTTAGCCCAAGCTGCTGGTGTAGCTGAAGGCACGTTATTTAGACACTTTGAAAATAAAAAGGCGATTCTCATTGAAGTTGCCACCCGAGGTTGGGTAGATTTACTGACTGATTTACTGACTGAGCTCAGTGAAATGGCTAACTATAAGGCCATTGCTAAGGTGATGCGTAAACGCATGTTGAACCTGTCTGCCAATACTGACATGTTGCGCGTCTGTTTTATGGAAGCTCAGTTTCACCCAGAGTTACGGGAGCGGGTACAGGCTGAAGTCATTGCCAAAATGACCGATGTTGCCGAAGCCTTTTTCCAAACGGCCATGGATCGAGGCACCTATCGCCCCATGAACCCTCGGGTTGTTGCTCGGATTTTCCTGGGTATGTTTACGATCGCAGGGTTTAGTCAGGTTACGCTGGCTGATGAAGCAAACTCCCCCCAGGATATGAAAGAGCTGGCGGAAACCCTGGCGGATATTTTTCTCAATGGGGTATTAGCAGCAAACTCTGAGGCCTAGTTCTGCCGTCTAGGCAATAGGCTATTGAGATCATCCGCATTCACTCGATAGGCTGCCCCAAACCCCATCACGAACTGTCCGGCTTGGGGCTGTAGTTGAAAGACTTGAAAGTCCGGTAGTCCTTTCATCAGGCCGATCACGTGACCAAACCGTTGCTCAAAGCGATCAATGAGCGTTTGCCATTGGGTTGTATCGCGGGGCAAGGGGGTGGCAGCGCACTCATAGGTGAGCCGACGTCGCGCAAAAATCTCCTTTGTTTCTGCTTCATCTTCGATAAAAAGAACGCTTGCCCGACAGGTTTGTTTGAGGTTGGTGGTGTGGGTTGATAACCCACTGACATATAGGTAAAGGGTCTTATCCCCATCCATCAAAAACGGTGCATAACTAGCCTGGGGAACACCCTCGGCACTGACGGTGCTCAGAATAATACTGCGAAACTTTTCAGGAAATTCTTGATAAAGTTCGGTAACACGGTTCAAGTCAGCCATAATTTCACGCAAACGGGCATGGTTTGTCTAGTGCGCTTTAAAAAGTAACACCCTTAGGGTTGGCCCCAGACTAACGGTGGCTGTGCTGCTTTGAATGACCCCATGGAGTCTCTATACTTCCGGTAAAATACTCAGGCTAGTTATCTAATGTCACGCTATGGCTCGTCGAATTATTCAAACTGATCAGGCTCCCGCTCCTGTTGGTCCCTACAATCAGGCCATTGTGGCTTCAGGGGAAATGGTGTTTGCCTCAGGGCAGGTAGCTTTAGACCCGGCCACTGGAGCTTTGGTAGGTGAAGGCGATGTGGCGGCCCAAACTAAGCAGTGTTTAGATAATCTCACTGCTGTTTTAGCGGCGGCAGGAGCAACCATGGCCGATGTGGTTAAGACATCGGTTTTTCTCAAGGATATGAATGACTTTGCCACGGTAAATGGTGTTTATGCCAAGTACTTTGACGAAGCGACAGCTCCTGCCCGAGCCTGTGTGGAGGTGGCCCGTCTGCCTAAGGATGTTTTAGTGGAAATCGAGTGTATCGCGGTGAAATAGGTCTAAAGGGGCGTTGCATGCAACGCCCCCACCGGTTGACGGTTTGGATTTCGCGCGTTAATGTACAAATATCTAAGCGCAAATTGCTTAGGCAGCTATCATTTGTAAAAGTCTTAATCCCATGCGCCACCCATTCTTCTATTTTTGGTTTAGTCCGGTTCACCGACCATGAACCCGAGCGCTAGCATGGGATGTCGGTGAACCGCAGGGCAAACGCTCTGCGGTTTTGTTTTATTCATCAGTACCCGTTTTATTTTGGACACCATGACCGTTAGCTACAGCTGGCAATTTACTTTTTACTTTTTTACGCCACCACCGGGTAGGTAGCGTTAGTGTTTGCTGTACTGACTTGCCCGGAGCCTAAAAGGCTGCGGGCTTTTTGTTTTTTTGCTGTTATTGATTCCCTAGACCCATGAAAGACGCCAAACTTGTTGCTAAAAGTCGTGCTAACCACATTAGTGAAATTGAGATTGCACCTGCCTTAACGGGGCCGGCCTCACCGATCACCGTCGGTGGCAAAGACCTATTTATTGTCGGTGGCCCCTGCGCGATCGAAAGCATGGCTCAAATGGAGGCCATTGCCCAGGCTCAATTGCCGATCCAGGGATTGCGAGGGGGGATTTACAAACCGCGCACATCTCCCTATTCATTCCAGGGTTTAGGGGATGTCGGCCTGGATATTCTCTCGGCCATCCGCAAACGCTATGGTTTGCCTGTGATTACTGAAGTAATGGCGATCCATCAAATTGAAAAGCTGGCTCCCCATGCAGATGTTTTGCAGATCGGTAGCCGCAACATGCAAAATTTTGATTTGCTCAAGGCCCTTGGAGAGGTCAATAAGCCCGTCTTGCTGAAGCGAGGTTTGGCAGCAACGGTGAGTGAGTTTGTCATGGCCGCAGAGTATATCGCTAGCCACGGTAATCCCAACATTATTCTCTGTGAGCGAGGTATTCGCAGCTTTGATAGCCATACTCGCAACGTGCTTGATCTGGGAGCTGTGGTTGCCCTCAAACAACTTACCCACTTGCCTGTGCTTGTTGATCCTAGCCATGCCACTGGCAAGCGAGAGTTGGTTGCGCCCTTAGCTCGGGCTGCGATCGCGGCTGGAGCTGATGGTTTGATCATTGAATGCCACCCAGACCCCGATCAATCCGTCAGTGATGCCAGACAGACCATTAGCTTAGAGGCCATGGCTGACCTTGTAGATAGTTTAGGCCCCATCGCTCAGGCTGTGGGACGAGCTGTGAAACCCTCATCGTCACTGAAGCTAGTGGCGTAATTGAGAGAGTGGCTCTTCCAAAATTAATGCACATCCCTGGAACAACGCCTGAAAGCGTGATGTCAGTAAAAGTTAAAAACATATCAGGATGCTATCGCCAAACTTTAGGCTGTCCAGATCTACAGATCTAAGTATGGCTGAGACACTGAACTCCATTGTAGTCAGGGGTTGGCAGGCCTGTAAGGCTCTATCACAAGTTTCAGAGGGATGTGCTCTTTTTATAGGATGTTCTGACGTCTAAGTTTTTAGTAGTACAACTATTCAGATACTTAGTTAGCTTTTGGTTATTAATACATAGATATTAGTCAAGATGCGGTCAAGGGAACAGAGAGATGCCTAGTACGCTGTGGCGTAAGTTTGCCCACTATCAAATGTGGATGAGTCGATGGGTGGATGGGTGGATGAAATAGCGGCCAAATTTCTGCCATCGGATACTAGTCTCTTGACTCCTAGGATTTAATCTCGTCGTATAGATTAAATTCAAACGTTTGTTATTACGGTTCATGTTGCGCATTCAGATCTCAATTAAATAGTCAGAATATTTTATTTGAATTTCTAGGAGAAATCTGAGGTGAGACGAAAGCACTTTTTAAAGGGGATACCTGCTGTCGCTACACTCTCAGTTCTGGCAATTCTAGGCCTTAAAAGTGTTGCTGTAGATTTTGATCAATATCGGAGCTACAGCGCGTTAATTTCGGATCAGCTAGTTAACGAGGCGGCGACTCAACTAGCCTTACAAAATATTCGTTTTACCATTTCACAAAATGGTCAATCCCTGAATACGGCTTTATTAGAAGCCGAAAAAGTGCAGGTTCAACTGACGGAAAACATCCCGCCGTCCATATCGCCCAAAGATGAAAGCAGTTTGCAAAAACAACTGGCGTTTAATGCTGAACTGTTGGTAGAAAAACGACAGCTTATAGGGCAACTGGAAGCCCACCACGCTGAATTGAGGACAGCGTTGGCTCAAGAAGCTAATTTGCTGAATGGGTTGAATGGCAGTCTCAGGCTTGAGGTGGGGGCTTTGCTAGATGATTTGTCTCTCTATGTCGTGACCAGTGATGAGAAACTTGTTGCTGGTATAAAAGCAAAACTTAGTCGTCTAGGTACTCGATCAGGCACGAACGCTGAGACTCAACAGCAAATGACTCAGCTGGTGCAAATGGTGTTAGATAACAAACCGGCTGCAGATGCGTTAGTGGCGCAGGTATTTGATTTACCATTAACCAATAATATTCGAGCTCTAGAGGAGCAGTTTGATGACATTCATCAAGCAACGCGATCGCGACTTGCCCTTTATCGCAACCTGGTCTATATCCTGTCATTTGCCAGTTCGGGCATGATGGCGTTCTGGGTGATCAATCGCCTTCAGCAATCGAGTCAGAAAACAGTGCGAGTGCTAGAAAGCATTACGGATGCCTTTATTGCTGTGGATCGCACCTGGTCAATTACCTACGTCAATGCCCAAGCCGCCGATATTCTCAACTGTGATATTCCAGGGCTGCTGGGCCAAGACTTTTGGAAAGTTTTACCAGAGTCTCTCGGCAAACGATTTACCGAATATTATCGCCGGGCCGTTGCCACCAACCTTGAGGTCGTTAGCTTTGAAACCTATTACGAGCCCACTGAACGCTGGCTCATGGTGCGTGGTTATCCTGGTCTAGATGGCTTATCCATCTTTTTACAGGATTTTACAGAGCGCAAACAGGCTGAAGAGCAGCTGATTGACCTTAATCGCGATCTGGATAACCGAGTCAAAGACCGCACAGCACAGCTAGCCAATGCCATGGAAGAAGCTGAAACAGCGCGGGTAAAAGCAGAAGATGCCAATCGCTCAAAGAGTGAATTCTTGGCCAACATGAGTCATGAGCTACGTACGCCGCTCAACGCCATCATTGGCTACAGCGAAATGTTGGAAGAAGATGTCACTAGCATCGGTGAAGAAGACTTTGTTCCTGATTTACAAAAAATTCAAGGTGCAGGTAAGCATCTTTTAGGGCTGATCAACTCAGTCCTTGATCTATCCAAAATCGAAGCCGGTCGCATGGAACTCTTCTTGGAAGATATCTGTGTGAAGACCATTCTGGACCAGATTATAGGCACCATTCAACCCCTCGCTCAAAAGAATGGGAATCAGCTGCATATGTCCTATCCGGACGATATCGGCATGTTGCATGCAGACCAGGTTAAACTTCGACAGAGTTTAATTAATTTACTCAGTAATGCCTGTAAATTTACCGAAAATGGTGAGATTACCCTGGCGGTTGAACCAACGGTGTCAGTTGGCTCTCAGGCAAATGAAGACAACTGGCTACAGTTTACCGTTACAGACACTGGAATTGGTATGACCCCTGAACAGATGGGTAAGGTCTTCCAGGCCTTTACTCAGGCAGATACCTCAACCACTCGAAAATATGGAGGTACTGGTTTGGGTTTGACAATTACCAAACAGTTTATCTCCATGATGGGGGGCAATGTATCGGTTGATAGCACCTACGGAGAAGGCACAACCTTTACCATTGCTGTGCCCAGAAACGTCCAGCTGGAAGAGTCATCCCATGAAACCTTCTTTGCCCCCCCAGTTCACTTAATAGATAGGGAGTCTATTTCAGCGCTCCATGAGTTATCAGGTCGTGCTTTAGAAAAGACCATCTTGGTAATCGATAGCGATACCGATGCTTGTGAGAGTTTGCATAGTTGGCTGACAGATGCCGGTTACAATGTTGTGTCTGCGGCAGATGGTCAGCAAGGTCTGGCGCTAGCTGACGAGCTACTTCCCGATGCCATCATTTTAGACATGATGTTGCCCGAGCAAGATGCATGGTTAATTTTGCAAGACTTAAAAACAATGCCAGCGGTCTCCCAGGTCCCGGTTATTTTGCTGTCAATGACTGAAGAAGCTGACCGTGCTCACCAGTTAGGTGTCACGGATTACATGCTCAAACCCATTGATCACATTCGTTTAATCGACCTTTTGAACAACCAAATTCCTGAACAAACATCCCCCAGGATTTTAGTGGTCGATGATGATATCAATGCTAGAGAGATTATGGCGCGTTTTTTACAGCAGTATGATTGGACTGTGGTGCTTGCGGCCAATGGTCAGCAGGCGTTGGACTATCTCAATAGGGCTGTCCCTGACTTAATTGTGCTAGATCTGATGATGCCTGGTCTGGATGGCTTTGAGTTTGTTCAGATTTTGCGTCAAACACCTAGCTGGCGAAATATCCCTGTCATTATTGTCACTGCAAAAACACTGACAGCTAAAGACCAAAAGCGTTTAGAAGGTGTTGTTAGAGTGTATCAAAAAGCTGATTTCAACCGTCAGGATCTGTTGAACGAAGTGCGCTCCCTAGTATTTGCTGAGGTCGACAGCACACCGATAGCAGGATAATAGTTGTTTTCTCTTCTAGACAGCTGGGGGTTCAGAGATCAGTAAATCTACTGCCTAATTTGCGTGATGTTGCCATGAAGGCTGGTAAAAATAGATATAATGTCCGTAACTAGCTACGTGTATTTTCCGGAACCCATGGTAATTCTGGAGCATCTCTATAAAGATGTTTTGTCGTTGCTAAAAATTTGTGACGGCAGTGCAAATTATCCCTGGTACCTATCTTCATCAGATGTTTAAAGGGCATCATAAACTAATTAATGAAGCCTTGATACCTTATAAGTAAGTATCCCGTAGATTAACTCTTTATTTGTTAAAACAAAATAGGACATCAGTTTTCATTGATAAAAATTGCTCGACTCCACTATTGTTAGGTTGAATAGATTGATGAGGACTTCCTGATGAGGGTGTCCGTATTCTTATAGGTAACTAGTCGATTTCTCTATTCCGTTAATTCGACCCTTCAACCATTCTCATTTTTCTCATTTATATCTAATTTTTGCAACTAGCTTGTGATTCGACTCAACAACCGTTCTCCTTATATCGATAAAAATTTTAGGAGGTTATTCTAGTGAATCAAGAGTCTCTAACCAAAGGGGCAGGTGTAGCTACAGCTTTTTTCCTCCTCATATTTTTGGGTATTAAAGGAAAATCTGTTAATGTCAGCCAATATCAAGAATATGCTGATTTAATCTCTAGTCAGGTCGAAAGTGATACAGAGGTTGAGCTAGCACTACTAAAAGAACGCTACATGCTCTTGAGAAATGATGAGCAACTGGAAGAAGCCTTGGCCGAAGAGCTGTCTATTCAGAAAGATCTAGATGAAAACGTGCCCGGTTTTATAGGGAAAGATGATCAGGTCAAGCTACAAAACCTGATTAGTCGCGATGCTCAGCTTCTAGAGGAAAAAACTGAGCTCGTTAATCAGTTTCAAGCCACTAATGAAGATCTGCAGAATGCTCTTGAGCAGTTGCCTAGCCTGGTTAATGAATTAAAAAATACTAGTGATGCGGATCTTGAAAAACTCATCGATGATGTCTTGATCTACATCATGGCAACTGATGAGCAATTGGTTGCCACCATTGAGGACGAACTCAATACGGTCAAAGCGAAGCTCAATGCCGGTGAATTTTCGAGTGCGGAAGATGTGGCCCAGGTCGTAGAGCTGACTCAGACAGTTTTAGACAGTAAGCCCTCTGCCGATGCTCTGTTGGATCAGGTTGTTAATTTACCCCTGACGAACAACATTAGCGAGCTAGAGAGTACTTTTGATCAGGCCAGCCGCATTGCATTTAGACAGGTAGCTATATACAGAAATGCAGCCTATCTGGTTACGCTAGTGCTCATTGGTGTTATTGCCTATGGATTGGTTGCGCGACTGCGGCAGTCTACTCAGCGCACCACTAGTGTCCTAGAAAATATTACGGATGCATTTGTGGCTGTTGATCGCGGCTGGAAAGTTACCTATGTGAATGCTCAAGCTGCTGAGGTGCTTAAACGTAATATTCAAGGTCTTTTAGAGCAGGACTTCTGGAAGATTTTCCCTGAATCCTTGGGAGCTCGTTATGAGCAGCAATATCGCCGTGCCATGGCTGAGCAGACAGTTGTCAGCTTCGAAACCTACTATTCTCCTACTCAGCGTTGGTTGCAGGTCAGGGGGTACCCTGGTCGCGATGGGCTGTCCTTGTTTTTGCAAGATATAACGGAGCGTAAGCAAGCCGAAGAGCAGCTGATGGAGCTGAATCGAGACCTGGATAGCCGTGTGCAGGATCGGACAACCAAGCTGATGAAGGCCATGGAAGAGGCTGAAGAAGCTCGGGTAAAAGCAGAGGATGCCAATCGCTCAAAGAGTGAGTTCTTGGCCAATATGAGCCACGAGCTGCGGACGCCGCTCAACGCCATCATTGGCTATAGCGAAATGCTTGAGGAAGAAGCCGCTGATGTCGGTGAGGATGATTTTGTTCCTGACCTACAAAAAATTCAAGGGGCTGGCAAACATCTGTTGGGGCTCATTAACTCAGTGCTAGACCTCTCTAAGATTGAAGCAGGTCGTATGGAGCTATTTTTAGAAGATGTTTCCATTAAAGACATGGTGGAAGACATCTCTGGCACGATTGTTCCTGTTGCCCATAAAAATAACAATCATCTGTCAATTTTCTGTCCGGATGATATTGGTAAATTACATGTAGATCAAACAAAACTGCGTCAGAGCTTGTTTAATCTGCTGAGTAATGCATGCAAGTTTACTGAAAATGGAGATATTACTTTAACAGTTGAGCAAATTTCTACGGTCGATAGTTCTATATACGACGGCCCTTGGTTCCGTTTTATCGTTAGTGATACGGGCATTGGTATGAAGGATGATCAAATCGAGAAGATCTTTGATGCCTTTACCCAGGCAGATGCCTCCACTACCCGTAAATATGGTGGTACAGGTCTTGGCCTGGCGATTACTAAGCAGTTTATTACCATGATGGGGGGAGATATCTTTGTGGAGAGTGCCCATGGTCAGGGAACAACATTTTCTTTGGTCATTCCTCAAACGGTAACGTCGCCTAATCCAAAGGGTAAGCCCTTTTTTGCGCCCACAAGATCGTCGTCTGAAGGTGAGTCGGCTACAACCAATAATGCTCTGACTCATCAAACATCGCGCCAAACAGTTCTAGTGATTGATGATGACGAAGATGCCCGTGAGATCTTGCGTCGCTCTCTCAATGAGGCAGGTTACGAAGTTGTCTGTGCTGCTACTGGTGAACAAGGTCTGGCTCTAGCAGGCGAATTGTTGCCTGATGCCATTACGCTGGATGTCATGATGCCACAAATGGATGGCTGGTCAGTGCTAAGACAGCTCAAAGAAATGCCAGGGGTTGCGGAAATCCCGGTGATCTTATTGTCAATTGTAGATGATCGTCCTATGGGACATAGCTTGGGGGCAGCTGACTATCTCACTAAGCCTATCGATCGCAAGCGGTTACTCAGTGTTTTAGAAACGCATCTTTCGGATCAAACCTCTCCTACTATTTTAGTGGTGGAAGATGATGTCAACGCTCGGGAGATTATGGGGCGCTTTTTGCAACGACAAGATTGGACTGTTGAATTAGCGTCTAATGGACGTGAAGCGTTGCAGTATCTAGATGACAATATACCCAATCTAATTGTGTTGGATTTGATGATGCCTGAAATGGATGGCTTTGAGTTTATCCAGGTGCTGCGACAAAATTCTGAATGGCAAAATATACCTGTCATTGTTGTAACAGCGAAAGCGTTGACCGCTAGCGATCAGCAACAGCTAGATGGTGTGGCTCGGGTGTATCAAAAGGCCGATCTCAATCGCCAAGAGCTTTTGACTGAGCTACAGGCGATGGTTTCGACTAAGGCAGTCTCGATGCCTAATACAACAGATTCAGTCTCTAGCACCGATAGGGTGTCTAGTGCATCTGATTAACCCGGTAGTGATTGTAGGCTGAGGTTAATTGAGGGGATTATGGCAAGAATCTTATTGGTTGAAGATAACGAACTAAATCGAGATATGTTAAGTCGACGCCTTCGTCGTCGTGGATATGAGTTGGCGGTGGCGGTAGATGGTGCTGAAGCGATTGCGATCGCGTCTGCTCAGCCATTTGATCTTATTCTTATGGACATGAGTTTGCCCGTCATTGATGGTTGGGAAGCAACCAGGCGTTTAAAGGCCCAATCCCATACACAGGATGTTCCCATCATTGCTTTGACGGCCCATGCTATGCGGGGTGATCGAGATCAGGCTCTAGCCGCAGGCTGTGACGACTATGACACCAAACCTATTGATCTAAAAAGGTTGCTAGGGAAGATCAAGGCATTTTTATCTGCTGAACAATTATCAACCGCTTCAGATACTCCCAGGGCCAAAGTCGTTACCGAAAACACTGCTGCACCCATTATTCCCATTGTGCCCGTTACCCCAATTACTACACCTGCGGCCTCGGTAACGCCGATTGCATCACCTACAGCTTCGGTGATGCCGATTGCACCAACAACACCTCCAGCTACTGATAATGACGCAGATAAGTCTGATGCTACACCGATCGTGCCTGTTACTCCAATCACGTCTGATGTTGTCTCTGGAGAGCCGGTTACACCTGTTACTCAATCGACAGCTGACGTTGAGCGACCAGTGACACCAGCGGCTGACAAACCCCATAATGCCTTTAGTGGTCTGCCTATTCTGGTGGTTGATGATAACGAAGACAACCGCGATATGCTGAGTCGTCGTCTTAACCGTCGTGGTTATCAATCAGTCGTCGTGGATAGTGGTGAGGCAGCTTTAGACTACATTCAAAGTCATCAAAATGTAGCTCTAGTCTTGTTGGATATCATGATGCCGGGTATCGATGGCATTGAGACCCTATGTCAGATCCGACAAACCTATTCTCGTAACCAGCTACCTGTGTTGATGGTGACAGCAAAGGCCCAAAGCGATGACATGGTGAGGGCCTTTGAACTAGGTGCCAACGATTACATTACTAAGCCCATCGATTTTGCTGTCACCTTAGCGCGTGTTGAGACACAGCTAGCCATTATCAAAGCCACACAACCAGTACCCCAGCCATCTGAACCTAAACCTCAGGCAGCTGAATTAAACCGTGATGTTCAGCCCCTTAAAGCGGTCGACTCACCCCCGTTTGGCATGCAACCAGCAGCAGCCAATATTTCACTGGTGCCTAAAACGGCCTTCTCAAGATTTGCGGCACAACGCTATCAAGTTCAATATTTTCTGCGCCAAGAACCTTTAGGGCCGATTTCTATTGCCTTAGATAAACACACTAATTCTTTAGTCCTATTGCAGACGCTCAGGGCGTATTCCTCAGACACCGCCGACCTTTTAAAGCGGGTAATGGAAAAAGAAACGGAAAAGTTTGAGCCCCTGCGTTCCCTGTTTCCAGGCTATACCTACGGTCAAGTAGATAATACGTTCTACATTATCCATGGCCTGGGAGATACCTTCAATCAGGACCAACTGCTACAGGCAAAGTTGCAAACCCCCTGGCCCATTGAGTCAGTTCTACTGTTAATGGATCGTTTATTAGAACAGGTTGGAATCTTTCATCGGCATAAGCAAGTCCACGCTGGCTTAAGGGATGACTCTTTTATTCAAAGCAGTAGTCGAGAAAAACTAGACCAATCTATGGTGCTTGTTGATAGTGGCCTTGGCAAACGCGTCATGATTGGCGTTAGTCAGCAGTCTGCAGAATATCGTAAGCAGTTGTTAATGCAGCGAGACTATCAACCATTAGAGCAACGTATTGGTCGTCCAGCCATGAGTAGTGATATCTATGCCCTTGGTTTGATTGGTTTGCAGGCACTGACTGGCCAATCTATAGATCAGCTCACGCTACCAACAGTTAGTGGTGATTTGCAGTGGCGTCAGTTTGCTTCTATCCCAGAGGCTGTAGGAGATTGGTTTGATAAACTCATTCAACAGAACCAGGGCAAGCGATTTGAAAATGCTATGGTTGCACGTACGGCATTACGTCCTCACCTACAGCCCTATTTGGCTGAACCTGGTTAGATCCTGATTCTTTAGAACTTAAAAAATTAGGTTATTCTTTCTATAACTGAGGTGGCTTTTAGGCCTCCTCAGTTTTTGCTGAATGTATACAGCAAAAACTGATTTTGTTAACTATGTGAGCCAAGCTATATTTTCTATCTGCTGTTTCAGGCGCTGAGCAACAGTAGCTATAGCCCAGCATAAGTCCATCAGGATTAGAATGCTTGCTAGTGAATTTTCAGCAGCTTTTGTTGCTTTTTGTAAAATATTGAAGACAGCTGCAGAATCTTTGAAATTTTGTCTGATGAATTCACAGCTATGTAAATTTGATAGATGGGAAAATGCTGATGCTGGCAATTCTCAGATGGAGTAAACCAGATCTATCCATGAATGACTCCCCAGATGAATTACGTCGGTTGGCATGTGAAGCCTGTTGTCACCACTTTGGTAGTGTAGAACGCCAGCGATATTTAACTCAGCTAATTCGTTTGGTCAAACCTCGTCTGTGGCATGACCATAGCGCATACTATCAAGATGCCCTCCAACAAACATGGATCTATCTTTGTCAGAATCTATGTGAGGGTAAAACAGCCAAGCCGTATGATCCAGAAATTGCCAGTGTAGTGACCTGGTTAAATGCCTATCTCAAGTTTCGTTTACTAGATTTTGAGCAGCTTGTTCAGGCAGACCGCAAGCGATACATTTCTGCTTATAACGAGGAAGGCGGCACTACCGCCATTATTGAAAAGTTAACTGCTAAACCCGAGATCCCACCAATTTTAGAGAGGGTGCAGGACTGGTTAGGACAAAATATGGATGAACTACGTCGGATTCACATTGCTAATCATCCGACCATTAACTGCTATGAGATGATCCGCAGACGACTACCGCCAGAAACACCTTGGCATGCTTTAGAAAAAGAGTTTGGTGTTTCCTATAAAACCCTTGAAAGCTTTTATCGTCGTCAATGTAAACCTCGCTTACGCGAGTTTGGTCGTGCCGAGGGGCACTTGAATTCTTAATAAAATTTTTTATTTAAAACAATGACTGCCAACATATATCGGAGACTTTACCTATGAGCTATATGCAACGGAGTGGTAACGCAGCTAGTCTGATTTGGCCGATTACACAACAGGGTAAAAGAATTGCTCAACAGTTTGCTCAAGAACATACTCAAGCAAGGATTTCTGAGAGGGTGAGACGGAATACCCTGGCAGTTTGGGTAATGCATGATTTTTTAAGTGCTCTAGGTGTCCCCACTGATTTGAACCACAGTGATAGTTGGAATCCAGTACTTCAGTTAACAGAAGATGTTGCTGATTTAGTGATTCCCAGGGTAGGTCGCCTGGAATGTCGTCCCGTTTTGTCAGGGGATATTACCCTGCCTCTGGAAGTTCTCACAGAACGCATTGGTTATGTGGCTGTTGAACTGGATGAAGTAGCAGGTGAAGCCTCACTGTTAGGCTTTGGTACTGAGGTTTCGTCAACGTATCCGTATTTGAGATTAGCCCAGCTTCGATCCATGGATGACTTGCCAGTACATCTTGACCAATTTGGTCAAAGCCAATCTGGTCAAGTGTCATCTCAGCTAACTCGCCTTGGCCAGTGGTTGGAGGGGCAGGTTGAAGATGGCTGGCAGTTAGCAGAAGATTTATTAGCTCAATATCTATGGGTGCCAGCATTTAGGCAAGGAGGGCAGACAGCTCAGAGAGAGACACCTGTCCAGGTAAAACGAGCTAAACCATTAGACTTAAATTTAACCTTGGGTACGGAACAGGTTGCTCTGGTGCTTGATGTGCAACAAGAAAGTGCAACAGTTGTGAATATTGCTATGCGTCTCTATCCCATGGGGGAAAACGTGTATTTGCCTCAGAGACTTATTGTAACGGTGCTAGATGAGACAGATACTGTATGTTTAACGGCTCAGGCTCGTAGCGTAGATAATTACCTTCAACTTTATTTCCGAGGCTATCCAGGAGAGCCTTTCACAATCCGCATTGACTTGGACGATGCATCGGTAGTGGAGAATTTTTTGATTTGATGGCTGCTCAAATTACACCATAGTCAACTCTGGTTTTTGAATAAGATATGAGCCAGCGCTCTAATACAGAATGCTGGCTCACCGATGCTTTGTTTTCAAACAGCTTATTAAACAGCTGCAGTGGCAAAGTAGGAGTCTTGCTCAGAGCGCAATTTGTCGCAGAAACGTCCTTCTGGCAAGATAATATCGTCGTAGGTTAAAACGGTATCCTTGGCAACAGGACGCTTGAGTTTACAGCCTTCTGCAAGACCCATGGGCAATAAATTTTCTGATAGAGCTACATCAGAATTTTCGCACTGACCGTAGGTCATGTAGTAGCCGATGCCATCCAGAGTTTCACCTTCTTTGAGGTCGATTTTGGCTGTGGCCACGACATCCACCATGGGTTTTCCTAGGGGAGCCATGACCGCATCGTTAAATAAGGCGGCACGAGCCAAAGAAAGAGGAACCTCAAAATGGCAAATGTGATAGGGCGTGTAGAAACTATATAGGGGACCCTCGCCACGCTTGTAGTAGTTCAGATAGTGCTGATGTTTGGGATCTTCGTTGGTGGCATAAATAAATACACCAGCTGCAGGCTGAGCGCCAACAACATAATCAACAATTCCCCCTAGAGACTTCAGCTGGTCTACATCGTATAGGTGGGTCATGTCATCCACATGGCCACGAAAATCATAGCCTAACATTCCACGCTGGGCGACTTTCATGCCGGTAGCGTTGGCTACAATTGCCTGCTCAAAAGAGATTTTAGTACCGTCTGCAAAGCTGGTTACCATGTAGGCTGCCTGCTTCCACTTGGCGGCAAAACTCGCCTGAGTCGTAGGGTTCCGATAGCGGTCTTGGAGGCCTTTAATATTGCCACAGAGGAGAGGCGTAAAGCCAATGCTCTTGACATAGCGATAGAGGTTCATCTCTACACCCGGCTGGTCTCCATCACAGTTAGATAGCACAACACCAGCTCGGTCAGCATAAACCTTAAGCATTGGGCCCACAGTACCATCAAGCTCTGCGTTCATTAGAACAACATGCTTTTTGTTGTTGATGGCTTCCATCACAATCTGAGCACCAAACTCAATTGTGCCGGTGACTTCTACCAATGCATCGATGTTTTCTGCTTTGCACAGCAGAGATGCATCTTCGGTGACGGCGGGCTTGCCTTTGTTGATGGCGTCTTCTAACTCGGCTACCGTTTTAACGGTCTGAAAATGATCAACGCCAGCCTCTTCGTAAGCGCGCTTGGCACCGTCTAGACTGCGGTTATAAACAGCTACTAGTTCCATGCCAGGAACGGAGTGGATAATTTGGTTGGCAATGCCGCGTCCCATAAAGCCTGCACCGATCATGCCCACGCGGACAGGATTGCCTGCTTCTGCACGGGCTTTTAGGGCTGTATCGACAATAATCATGATGAGGCTCCTACTGAAACGGGTTGATCACTTTGCTGGTCGGTTAACAGCGGCCAGTTGGCATCTTTGTTAGAAATAGTTTTTACTGGTAAGGGCCAGTCAATGGCTAGTTTGGGATCGCTGTAACGTAAGCCTCGCTCGTAGCCGGGGGTATAAAATTCGGTAACCTGGTAGGTCACTTCCGCATTGTCGGTCAGGGTTTGGTAACCGTGGGCGAACATTTCGGGGACGTATAGCGCACGTCTGTTGTCGGCAGTTAGCTCCACACCGACATGACATAGGTATGTGGGTGAATCTTTGCGCAGATCAACGATAACGTCATAGATTGCGCCTTGAGTGCAGCGTACCAGCTTGGTTTCCGTAGCAGGGGGAATCTGGAAGTGCATGCCCCGCAGGGTGCCTTTTTTGTAGTTAAAAGACATATTGCACTGGGCTACGACTGGTTTGAGACCCCGCTCTTCAAACTCTTGTGCACAGAAGGTGCGGGCAAAAAATCCTCGATCATCTTTGAGGAGCTCAAGGTCAATAATATAGACCCCCTGAATGGAGGTTTCGTTAAAAATCATAGGTGTCGACTATCTGTGAACAGATACTTATAACAAAGGTTAGGGCAATGCATGGGAGGATGGCTGTGGCCCACCCTCCAGATTTATTTAACCTGCTTTCAGTGCTTCATAGCGTTGAATCTGCGCTACGGTCATCTGATGCATGTTATCTTCCCTGATGTATCCGTGATACCATTCAACGATCCAATCTAGAGTTGTTGCTAGATCTAGTTTTGGTGCCCACTTGAGACGACTTTTCGCTTTGGAGCAGTCTAACTTAAGATACGTTGCTTCGTGGGGGTTAACTTTGGTGTCTAGTTGCCAACTAGCACCATCTCCCCACAGTTGAGTTAACTGTTCTGTAATCCAGGATACGGGGCGGGCATCGCTGTCGTTAGGGCCAAAGTTCCAGCCTTCTGCTAAGTCAGTGCCACTGTCCCACATCTGCTCAGCTAGGGTCATGTAGCCATTGAGGGGCTCTAGCACATGCTGCCAGGGACGAATCGCATTTGGGCTACGGATAAGGACGGACTCACCGGCGATAATGGCGCGAATAATATCAGGAATTAGGCGGTCACCGGCCCAGTCTCCACCACCAATGACATTACCCGCTCTGACGCTGGACACACCGACGCCGTGCTCAGCGTAGTTGTCTTTGTTGAAGTAGGAATTGCGATAGGCAGAGGCAACTAACTCAGCACATCCCTTACTGTTGGAATAAGGATCGTGCCCTCCCATGGCTTCATTTTCGCGATATCCCCAAACCCATTCCTGGTTTTCGTAGCATTTGTCGCTGGTAATGTTCACGACTACACGGGTACTATCGGTTTGCCGTACAGCTTCTAGCAGGTGAACGGTGCCCATGACATTGGTGGCATAGGTCTCTACAGGATTTTTGTAGGAGTAGCGCACCAGCGGCTGAGCCGCCATATGGAAAATAATCTCGGGTTTGTGGGATGCGATCGCATCTTGCAAACTCACCAGATCTCTCACATCGCCTTCAATGGACATCATGTCATTGCCCACCTTCGCTACCTCAAACAGACTCGGTGAGGTAGGAGGATTCAACGCATAGCCAACAACTTCAGCACCGAGTTGTTGCAACCAGAGAGATAACCAACTACCCTTAAATCCTGTGTGACCAGTTACAAAAACTCGCTTACCGCGCCAAAAATCAGCATTCATAACTGTTCCTTCAATACAGTAAAAAATCTAATGTTGCCGACATACGACAATGAAAAACTCGTGCAGGAGCGCTAAGTCGTTAGTAGACTTAGGCTCCTAGGTAAGAAAGACTGATCTCTGGTGTAGATATCAGTCTTAGATATTTATGGGTTACCAGCTCTTCCAAGGTGCTTCATTAGCCTGCCAAAGCTTTTCTAGGTAGCGCTTGTCCCGGAGGGTATCCATGGGCTGCCAGAAACCATCATGCTTATAGGCCGAAAGCTCTTCCATGTGGGCTAGCTTTTGCAGGGGCTCCTTCTCCCAAGAGATTGAGTCATCGTCAATGTAGTCAATGACTTGAGGATTAAGGACAAAAAAGCCACCGTTGATCCAGGCACCGTCGCCTTCAGGCTTCTCATGGAACTTGGTGATCTTAGTTTGCTCTTGACCTAGGGAAATAGCACCAAATCTGCCAGGAGGCTGAACAGCTGTCAATGTCGCCAATGTTCCCTGTTGCTTGTGGAATTCGATTAGCTCAGTCACGTTCACACTGGAAACGCCGTCCCCGTAGGTAAAGCAGAAATCTTCACTGCCAAGATGCTCTCTTACCCGCTTGAGACGACCACCGGTCATGGTGGAATCACCTGTGTCCACTAGAGTTACACGCCAGGGCTCTGCTTTACCTGCATGAACATTCATTTGGTTAAACCGCATGTCAAAGGTGACATCTGACATGTGGAGAAAATAATTAGCAAAATATTCCTTGATGACATAGCCCTTATAACCGCAGCAGACAATAAAGTCATTAATCCCGTGTTGGGAGTAGATCTTCATGATGTGCCAAAGAATGGGCTTGCCACCAATCTCGACCATAGGTTTCGGTTTAATAGCGGTTTCTTCGCTGAGACGAGTCCCCAAACCACCAGCTAGAATGACAGCTTTCATATAGTTAATAGTTAATAAATTAACGAACACCTTTGATGACATTAATGGCGTACTGACATAACAAACACCATTGGCAAGTGGGCTTCTTTAACGAAACTCCACATACAACAGATCATCCATAAAGGAGTGATAGAAAAATGCCTGTTCAGCACTTTATGTTTAACTCCTGAAGTCCTGTCTCGTCCGGAACCTTATGTAGCTTTACCAGTCCCTCACTTTCCCTAGGCGGGCAAATGTATTGACTGATGAGCTGCTCGATATGTACTTTTATCAAGACTTGGGTTCCGATTGTCTGACCAACTATCACTGAAGATTTGGTCAAGAAAAAATCAATGTATCTCCGATGTATTGTTCACTACACTGATACGCCTAGTTCAAGGGTTCCCCGAAAATCAAAGAATTCTTGATTCTTTAATAAAACAAGAGCGTATAAAGAATAGTTGTTTAAACACACACCAAGCATGGACGGTGACTCAGTCGCCGTCCACGCCTCGTGCACCTGTTCTTTTACTAGTGCTCAAAAATATTTGGATACTGGTGTAGATCCAACTGGATAAAGGTGGGCAAACACTGGAAACAGGCCTCGGCCAGGGGCCACCGTCCTTCCCGCTGGAGCATTAGCGTGAGTTGCTTTGACAGCTCATGGAGATAACGAACATCGTTAGCAGCATAGGCTAACTGCTCATCGCTTAGATCCTGCACATTTCCCCAATCAGAGCTTTGGGCACTCTTATCAAGTTCTACACCAGCGATTTCTTTGACGAGTTCCTTCAAGCCGTGTCGAGGACTGTAGGTGCGAGCTAGTTTGCTGGCAATTTTGGTGCAGAATACTGGGCTCACATCAATGCATAGATGGTGTTTGAGTGTGGCCATGTCAAACCGAGCGAAATGAAAAATCTTGAGAATACTGGAGGTTTCGAGCAGTAATTTCAGGTTGGGGGCGCTGGTTTGTCCCGGTTCGATGCGCACCGCTGATGTGTACCCGGTAGTATCACAGAGTTGCACTAGACATAGCCGATCGCGTAGGGGGTTAAGCCCCATGGTTTCAGTATCGATAGCGATGGCATCGGATGATGAATAACGTTCCAGCAGCGACTTGGGAATGTCGCGATCGCAAACCTCAAAGTTTTCCAAGTTAAGAATTTCCTGTGGTTACATCAGCATTTAGAGTACTGGAGTTTTGGGTTCTGAGCTTTGCGTTACGGTGCGCCGCTAAGGTGTTAGCCAGCAAAACCCCTAAAATTCAAAATCCATCACTCAAAACTTAAACGTTCTCTAACGGTCAAACTTCAGAATTTTAGCGACAGTCTGCACATCCTTATCGCCTCGCCCAGAGCAGTTAAGCACAATTTTTGGACTGCCGTCTAACTGAGGGCAGAGCTTTTCAAGATAGGCAAAGGCGTGGGCTGTTTCCAGGGCTGGAATAATTCCTTCCCGTTGCGACAGCAGCTGAAAAGCATCCAGGGCTTCTTGATCGGTGACTCCGTAATATTCTGCACGGCCAATTTCCTTCAGATAGCTGTGCTCAGGACCAACACCGGGGTAGTCAAGACCGGCGCTGATGGAGTGGGGTTCGATCACCTGGCCATCGCCATCTTGCAGTAGGAAGCTCATGGCTCCATGGAGAACACCCACCCGCCCTGCGGTGAGGGTGGCTGCATGTTTACCTGTGCTCACCCCTTCACCGGAGGCTTCTATGCCAATCATGCGTACAGAGGGCTCATTGATGAAATCATGGAATAGCCCCATGGCATTGGAGCCACCACCGACACAGGCAACCAAAATATCGGGTAGACCACCCCATTTTTCCTGGCACTGGGCCCGGGTTTCTTGGCCGATGATGGCGTGGAACTCGCGCACAATCATGGGGTAAGGGTGGGGGCCAGCCACCGAGCCCAAAATGTAGTGGGTGCTCTCCACGTTGGTAACCCAGTCGCGAATCGCTTCAGAGGTGGCATCTTTGAGGGTGCCGGTGCCGGAGCTAACGGGCTGTACCGTGGCTCCCATCAGGCGCATACGGAACACGTTTAGGGCCTGGCGTTCCATGTCATGAACGCCCATATAAATCACACATTCGATGCCAAACCGGGCACAGACGGTGGCTGTGGCCACACCATGCTGACCGGCACCGGTTTCAGCAATAATGCGCTTTTTGCCCATACGCTTGGCTAGCAAAACCTGGCCAAGGGCGTTGTTGATTTTGTGAGCTCCAGTATGGTTCAGGTCTTCGCGCTTGAGATAGATCTGCGGGCCGCTGCCGTCGGGGCGGGCATAGTATTCGGTGAGGCGCTCTGCAAAATATAGGGGATTGGCTCGACCGACGTAATCTTTTAACAGTCCGTTGAGCTCTGCCTGAAAGCCAGCTTCATCGCGGTAGGCATAAAACGCTTCCTCCAGTTCCACTAGGGCAGGCATCAGAGTTTCAGGAACATACTTACCGCCAAAGCGGCCAAAGCGGCCTAATTTATCGGGGCGCACCTCAGGTGCGGTCAGTTCGGCAGAAACGGAAGAAGAAAGCGGAGTGGCTGTCACGGTGGTTGCGAGTTAAATCGGGTGATTGGTAAGCAGGCTTGATCCTGGTGAAAACGTTGGGAAACGTCAGATTTCTTGCCAGGCAGCAGGTTTCATTATAAGTAATTGGGAGCGCTACGCATCTTAGACGATTCACAACGTAAACCTGTGGTGATTAAACCGTTGACTGTTAAGGGGACAACTCAGCTACTTGGTGTCATTGGCTATCCAGTCAAACATTCGATGTCGCCAATTATGCATAATGCTGCGATCGCAACCCTGGGTTTAGACTATGTCTATCTGCCATTTCCCATTGCTCCCGACCAGCTAAAAACAGCAATCGATGGCTTTGCTGCCGTTGGCTTAAAGGGATTTAACATCACCATCCCTCACAAGCAAACCATCATGCCATGGCTGACCGAAGTCTCAGATGTTGCCCAGGCCATTGGGGCGGTCAATACGGTGTGGTGGAGTGATCAAGGTTGGTGCGGTACCAATACGGACGCCGCTGGCTTTATTGCACCGCTGAGGGCCCTGGGTCGGGATTGGAGCCATGCGCCAGCCCTCATTCTGGGTAATGGTGGGGCTGCCCGTGCCGTTGTGGCCGCTTGTCACCAGCTCGGTTGCCCCGAAGTGTTAGTGGTGGGGCGCAGTGCCGATAAACTGGCCGCATTTGCCCAAAGTTGGGAGATGTCTCCGCTACAGCCCAATCTATCTGTTCATACTTGGGATCGATTAGACGAGCTTTTGCCAAAGGCCGGTCTGGTGGTTAATGCCACACCCATCGGTATGGCTCCTAAGATTGAAGCTTCTCCCCTAACGGACGAGCAGATGGTCTTACTCCCCAGTCAGGCCATTGCGTACGATTTAATCTATGTGCCACGGCCTACACGGTTTTTACAACAGGCTAATGCTGCTGGTCTGGGCACCTTCGATGGGTTAGAAATGCTCGTGCAGCAGGGGGCTGCAGCTCTAGAAATATGGACTCAGCAACCACCCCCCGTGGATGTGATGCGGCAGGCGTTGTTAGAGCATGTGTTCTAATCTCGGCACTAGATAAAGATACGCAGCCCACTAGGGTTGGGTTTGATTGTGATTTGGACTGAATTACCGACGGCAAAACGGGACGGGGTGCGAGCTTGCAAATTGCCCTGGGTAGGGTGGGTGAGGGTGTATTTGTATTCACGACCCAGAAACTCGCGATCGCAAATAATCAGAGCAGTTTCATTCGTTGCTACCGAGCTGAGATGCAGTTCTTCTTGACGCAACATGAGTGTACCTGTGTCAGCCTCAGTCGGTTGCACCATGGACTCGTCCACCAACCCCAAGGCCGTTTGCCAGCCGCCTGCTGAGCGATGGGCCTCGATAAAGTTAGCCTGGGTCACAAAATCTGCAACAAATCTAGAGGCAGGCTGTCTGTAAATGTCTTCAGGACTTCCCAGTTGCTCAATATGCCCAGATCGCATGACAGCCACCCGATCAGCAATGGCTAAGGCCTCTTGTTGGTCGTGGGTGACAAAGATGCCCGAAGCGCCCACCCCCTTAAGGATGTTGCGGACCTCCTGACGCAAATAAAGCCGCACCTGCACATCCAGGTTGCTGAAGGGCTCATCTAGTAAAACCAAGGAGGGGCGAGGGGCCAAGGCGCGAGCCAAAGCGACCCGCTGTTGCTGTCCCCCAGATAGTTCATGGGGATAACGGCGCTCAAACCCATTCAAGCCTACGAGGCTGATGGCCTCTTGAGCCAAGGTTTGCATTTGTTTTTTAGGCATGCGTCGATGACGCCTGAGATGCTTAAGTCCAAAGGCAACATTGTCCAGGACGCATAGATGGGGAAATAAGGCATAGTCCTGAAAGACAATCCCCACATCACGACGTTCGGGTGGCACAACTACACCTTGACCACACACCGGTTGCTCTGCCAGCTTAATCCACCCCTGATCAGATGTTTCAAACCCTGCAATGGTTCTCAACAAGGTGGTTTTACCACAGCCTGACGGTCCTAACAGGGCCAGTAATTCTCCCTGGCACAGTTCTAAACTGACCTGATTGATAGCCGGTATTGTCTGCTGTTGATACTGTTTTGTGACCTTGTGCAGTTGCAATACGGTGGACAAAGCCGTTGATGTCAAATCAGAAACCTGTGAAGCCGTGGGCATAAGGACTAGAGCAAAAGAATTAGCGATATTGGCGGAAGACACTATTGAGATTAGAGCGCAATAACACCCCCGGTAATTATCATATAGCTATGCCTAACTTCTGCCTTATTTCCTATTATTTATTCCCTATTAATGAATGCCGGCATTGCTGGGCCTCGGTATGACTATTAGTTGTGAAACACTGTCAAATAGCAATCGCTCTAGACCAGTGCATTCCCTAAATTAGCAATCGCTATACCTGAAATTTATTTATTGCATGACTGGCTTATTCAAACTGGGCAATAACCACAGTTTTTTTTATCAAAGAATCGAAAATGTTGGTTTGTAGGCAAAATTACATTTGGTGAGTTTATTCACCCCAATTAAAACGGAGATAGCAAAATGAAGATTCGTGCAATTCAGTTATTTTTGAGCCTGGGTGTGGCTGCAACAGTTGCTGCCTGTGGTGGGGACACTGTGCAAGATGCTGGCGATGCCGCTGGCGATGCGGTAGATGCTGCTGGTGAAACAGTAGATGCTGCTGGCGATGCCGCTGGCGATGCCGTAGATGCTGCCGGTGATGCGGTAGATGCTGCTGGTGATGCCGCTGGTGAAGTTAAAGAAACCGTCGACGGTGCTGTAGAAGACGCCAAGGATGCTGTTACTGGCGAAGGTGACGAAGGCGGCGAAGGCGGCGAAGGTGGCGAAGGCGGCGAAGGTTAAGCGTTGACGCCAGGTTATCGCTGGGTGCCCATGGTTCACAATATTAGTGATTACTGAACGCTATAAGTAGCATCAGCTATGGGCGCAGCAAACGGCTGTTGGTGCAGCCTCTCCTTTGGAGAGATGCATTCAGCCGTTTGTCATAGCTGTGAGGGAGTGTCTACAAAACGGTGTTGGAGAGGGCTGAAGCCCTTGATTTTTTATTAAAAATTAGCGATTGACACAAAAGTCTGGACATTCCTACTCAGTTGCCTCCAATTAACTCTGATAAAAATGAAAGGGTTCTGACGTTAGCGTTGGCACCCTTTCATTTTTCATGGGCAAAGAATGATGGATATTGCCTGTCCGTCTTGTAGTACATGCCTGATATGAATCCTTACAGCAGTGGCGATTAGATACCTCCTAAACTTTAGGAAATATCAGCCTATGATTGATGCACATTGGCCATTATGGCGGGTGGTTTGCTCCAAAGATGGTTGAAAACTCCTGCAAAATCTCCGCCTTGGGTGTGAAAGAAAGCCCTACAATGATTTGGATTTGTTAGATCCGAGTCCTGACTGTTAGGACTCTCTAATTTGTTACCCTCGATTTCTCCAACGCTCGCTTATGCCTCGCCGCAACGACCTCAGCAAGATTTTGTTAATTGGTTCTGGCCCGATTGTGATTGGTCAGGCTTGTGAGTTTGACTATTCGGGCACCCAAGCGTGCAAGGCTCTGCGAGAAGAAGGCTATGAAGTGGTGCTGATTAATTCCAATCCGGCCACAATCATGACTGATCCAGAAACGGCGGATCGCACCTACATTGAACCCCTCACCCCTGAGTTGGTGGCTCGGGTGATTGAGCAGGAAAAGCCAGATGCACTCTTGCCGACCATGGGCGGCCAGACTGCTCTAAATCTTGCTGTTAGCCTTGCCAAGGAGGGTGTTCTAGCGGCCCACAATGTGGAGCTGATTGGAGCCAAGTTAGATGCCATTGAAATGGCTGAAGACCGCCGCCTATTTAAAGAGGCCATGGAACGGATTGGTGTGGGCATCTGTCCGTCTGGGTTGGCTGAGACCATGGATGAAGCTCAGGCAATTGCTCAAGAGATTGGTACTTACCCGTTAATCATTCGACCTGCATTTACCTTGGGTGGGACCGGTGGGGGGATCTCCTACAACCAGGAAGAGTTTGAAACCATTGCCAAGTCCGGTTTAGATGCCAGCCCGGTATCACAAATTTTGATTGAGAAGTCGCTGTTGGGCTGGAAAGAGTATGAGCTGGAGGTCATGCGTGACCTGGCTGACAATGTCGTGATCATCTGCTCGATTGAGAACTTGGATCCCATGGGAATTCATACCGGAGACTCGATCACGGTAGCGCCTGCTCAAACTCTGACTGATAAGGAATATCAGCGGTTACGGGATGCATCTATCAAAATTATTCGTGAAATTGGTGTGGAAACGGGCGGTTCCAATATTCAGTTTGCTGTGAACCCAGATACGGGGGCTGTGATTGTTATTGAGATGAACCCCAGGGTGTCTCGTAGTTCTGCCCTTGCTTCTAAAGCCACGGGGTTTCCCATTGCAAAGTTTGCGGCCAAGCTAGCGGTGGGCTACACCCTGAATGAAATTTCCAATGACATCACGAAGAAAACGCCTGCTAGTTTTGAGCCCACCATTGACTATGTGGTAACTAAGATTCCCCGGTTTGCCTTTGAAAAGTTTCCTGGAAGTGCCCCCTTATTGACTACCCAGATGAAGTCGGTGGGAGAGGCGATGGCCATTGGCCGTACCTTTCAAGAATCGTTCCAGAAGGCTTTGCGCTCCTTGGAAACGGGGCGTGCTGGTTGGGGCTGCGATCGCAACGAAAATCTTCCCACCATTTCCAAGGTGCGTTCCAGTTTGCGATCCCCTAATCCAGACCGCATCTTTGCGTTGCGTCACGCGTTACAGCTCGGGCTCAGCGCTCAAGATATCTATGAACTCACCGGGATCGATCCCTGGTTTATTGATAAATTACAGGACTTGCTGATCACTGAAAAATGGTTGAAGCGTACAGCCTTAGAGGCTATTACTGCCGAGCAAATGATGGCGGTGAAGCAGCAGGGCTTTAGCGATCGCCAAATTGCCTATGCCACCAAAACCGATGAAGATCAGGTGCGGGCAAACCGTAAGTCCTTGGGAGTGACACCGGTCTATAAAACGGTAGATACCTGTGCCGCAGAGTTTGAGGCATACACCCCCTATTATTACTCCACCTATGAGGCTGAAAACGAGGTCAAACCTTCTGATCGGCGAAAGGTGATGATTTTGGGGGGTGGTCCCAACCGCATTGGCCAGGGTATTGAGTTTGACTACTGTTGTTGTCATGCCTCCTATGCGTTACAGGCCCATGATTTTGAGACAATCATGGTGAACTCTAACCCGGAGACGGTCTCCACTGACTACGACACCAGTGACCGGCTTTATTTTGAGCCCCTCACTAAGGAAGACGTGCTCAATATTATTGAGGCGGAGAACCCAGAAGGGATAATTATTCAGTTTGGTGGTCAGACTCCCCTCAAGTTGGCTGTACCTTTGCAAGCCTATTTGGGCAGTGCACCGGAAGTTGATGGTCAGCCTATCCAGACAAAAATTTGGGGCACATCACCTGATTCCATCGATACGGCTGAAGACCGTGAACGGTTTGAGAAAATCCTTTGGGATTTGGAGATCACGCAGCCGCCCAATGGCATTGCCCGTAGTTATCAGGAAGCCCTGGAGATTGCCCAAAAAATTAACTATCCAGTGGTTGTGCGCCCCAGCTATGTGTTAGGTGGTCGGGCTATGGAAGTGGTCTATTCCGATCAGGATCTAGAGCGCTACATGACGACAGCGGTACAGGTAGAACCGGACCATCCAATTTTGATCGATCGCTTTTTGGAAAATGCCATTGAGGTGGATGTGGATGCCATTTGCGATCGCACTGGCCAAGTTGTCATTGGTGGCATTATGGAGCACATTGAGCAAGCGGGTATCCACTCGGGTGACTCTGCTTGTTCATTACCGACCATCACCCTTAGTGATAAAGCCCTGGGTATCATTCGTGATTGGACCGTCAAATTAGCTAAGGCCCTAAAAGTGATTGGCCTCATGAATATTCAATTTGCGGTTAAAGATGATGACGTTTATATCTTAGAAGCCAACCCCAGAGCTTCTCGTACGGTGCCATTTGTTTCAAAAGCAACGGGTGTGCCCTTAGCTAAGACAGCGGTTCTCATTATGTCTGGACGAACCCTGACTGAGGTGGGGGTGACAACAGAAGTTATCCCCAACCATATTTCAGTAAAAGAGGCCGTACTACCCTTTAGTAAATTCCCGGGTACTGACACGCTGCTAGGGCCAGAAATGCGGTCTACCGGCGAAGTTATGGGGATTGACGTAGACTTCGGGCGTTCTTTTGCCAAAGCCGAACTAGCTGCTAGTCAGGCGTTGCCTTTGCAAGGGACAACCTTCATTTCTATGAACGATCGCGAGAAGGAAGCTGTAGTTCCCATTGCTAAGGAACTTGCAGAACTAGGGTTTCAACTGATGGCAACAACTGGCACTCGGCGGGTACTACAGTCCCATGGATTAGATGTGAGATTGGTCTACAAAGTGCATGAGGGTCGGCCCCATGTGATTGATGCCATCAAAAACCAGGAAATTCAGCTGATTATCAACACGCCTACCGGGGCTACTGCCCAGGAAGATGATCGAATGATTCGTCGCACAGCCCTTGATTACAAGATCCCAACGATTACAACCCTGTCAGGTGCGCGAGCAACCATTGAAGCTATTCGTTCCTTGCAGCAACAAACGCTAGCGGTTAAAGCCTTGCAAGACTATCTTGTTTAGGCAGTCCTGTTTAGGTAGCCTTGTTTAGGCAGCGCTTAAACCCGAATAAACACTTGACATGGGCTGATCCCCAGGGCGAAACATTTTATGGGTGAGGTTATGGGTGAGGCCGTGTAATGTGTCGGTCAGCAAAGCGGCGTGGTTGAACTCAACCACGCCGCTTTGCTGACTATGCCAGTGACTAAGAGTCAGGCTTTGAGCCTCAATTGCTTGCCCTAGTCTCTATTATTATTGCGATTACTGCGATTGCGGCTCCAACGCTTTTGACGATGTTTTGCGATCGCCTTACGCTTAAGTTTTTCAGCAGGTGTCTCAAAGTAACGGTGCTTTTTCATGTCCGAAAAAATACCGGCTTGCACAACCTTCCGTTTAAATCTTCGCAGTGCTGATTCAATACCTTCATCATCCCCAAGGATAACCTGGGCCATAGTATTCTCCTTTAACGATAAAAATGGGGCAGATCAACTGCCCCATGATAGACCAGGGTTGTGTGCAAAACACGTAACCCAAAGTTAGGCAGACTTTTTCATTTAGAAGCGACCGCCGCCACCGCCGCCACGCTGTTCACGGGGACGAGCCTTATTAACCCGCAGGTCTCTGCCCATCCACTCTGCACCATCTAAAGCCTCAATTGCAGAGGTTTCTTCGTCTTCCGAAGACATTTCTACGAAGGCAAAACCACGAGGGCGACCAGTTTCACGATCTGTGGGTAGATGGACACGCTGGACTGTTCCATACTCAGCGAAGACGGCATTAATGTCCTCCTGAGTAGCATCATAGGACAGATTTCCAACATAAATGGACATAGAGAATCTCCTAGGTTAAGTATGCAACGAGTTATACGGAGATCCCTCTAGTAATCAAATCGAAGTCGAGATTGAACTGGTCGAGTTGAACTGTGAGCGTATCGTACCGAAAACTGATTGTTACCCAATATAGCAACGCATTGCCATAGAACTCTAGCATACCTTGCCAATTGCTGATTTCAATTCTTAAGAATTGATTTTGGGCCTGGCTTCAAAGGGGTACACCTTATCTAATAAATGAGGGTTAGCGCTGACTACATGCCCGCAGGATAGCTTTGTCTATTAGGAATCAAAATATGTGTTTAATTGAGTCTTCAGGTCATCTAATGAACTGGATAACAAGTTAAAGACTGATAGCTGTTTAGGGTAGTAAATATCAACGAGATTTTGAACTGTTTCATCTTCAGAGGGCATGACTCCGCTAATAGTATTAGCTACGGCATCTGCCAATCGGCCACTGCCGGCAATAATCGTTACGTGTCTGCCCAACTCAAGGTTCAGCCTCAAATCTTGAAGCGATACTTGACCGCCATTAATCAATAAGGTCATAGATGGAAAATGTCCCGCTAAAACCGACGAGAACCTGGCTAACCAGCGGGATTCACTCCCCCAATTTTCACCGGGTACTAGGAAGAAATGGGTGTGATGGGGTTCCAGTTCGACTGGAGGATAGTTGGGATCATCTGAGGGCGGAGGTGGAGTTGCGCCGACTGGAAAAATGACTCTGTTTAAGGGCGCAACGCCAATTAGATTAAATTGGCCACTAACATAGTGGCGTGCCTGGCCCATCATATGGATAACGCCAGCATCAGTGCCGCCGTCCAATACCGTAATCCCGATTCGTTCTGACAGAGTTGCTAAGGTGTCATTGAAAAATTGCAGCAGCTTTGCCTGACTCTCAGCCGTCATGTTACTGGCACCGCCGATGACTAACAATGTCGGTCTTGGGCCTGCTAATCCTACAAGCGATAAAGCTTTTTCGTAACCAGTGTCGTCTGCCACCTTGAGTATTTTCGCAAGCTGCCCATTGGAAAACGTATGTTCAACGAGTTCGTCAGCTGAAGTTCTGGGCATTGTGTATATCTCTTATCAAAGGTGGCCAGATGGCCTGTGCTTCTAACCCAATTACATCCCCAAAATACCCCCATCCTGTAAAAATTGTGCAATTTGATCCATAGAATGACTTGATTTTTAGGTATACGAGCAAAATATATGCGTAAAATCGCGGATCTTGAAACTGCAATGAGTTCTGAGTAGACCCGATGCTTCAACCCAATTGGGTTGAACTCTGGTTACAGTTAGAACTGTATTTTTTAGCAGCAAAAACTCAAGATCGACCTGCTACGCCATCTATGCTAATTGAGCACGGGCCCGCTCAACATATTTCGAAAATACATCCCAGCCATGGTAACCGCCATTCACTAGCTTACGAACACGCCGCCAGTCGCCTTCGCGAGCAGCTGTAGCCACGCCACGCTCTTTAAAGTAGCAAGCGAGTACCTGGGCAGATATTTCGGGATCCATTGCTAAATCGGGATTGCCCTCTAGGTCTACACCTAGTTTTTTACCGTAGGTGCTGTAGTTGGCGCGCCCTGTTAGTTGGATATAGCCACGGCCATGATATTTAATGCCATCACCAGGGTTAACGTTACCGAGGTCTGCACGTTCTTCATAGCGTTTCCAGTAGCTCTCGCCTCCCCACTCGTGGACTGGTTTGAATCCGCCAGTTTCAATGCGGATAGTCGCTAGCAAACCAATGAGTACGGAGTTGTCGTAAATATCGTACTTTTTCATGGCGGCCAAGATCCCAGGCAGATAAACTTTACAGTCCTCCAACGGGCATTCCAAAATCTGAGAAACTTCATCCGGGGTAGTGAGCTGAGGTCCGCTGACCACCGCAGTTCCACCAGAACCGCCATTGGTCTGACTTTCCACAACGCTGTTTTGCTCAGTTAAAATTGTTTTTAGAGCCTGAAAGTCAACAGTCTCTTCCCATTCCAGTGCATTTTGACCTAAAGGCGGCAGATTACTGGTTGATGAAATGGTCTTGCTGGATGATTGTCGGGCGGGACGTCGACCAGACGTTTTGTTTGAGGAGGACATCAGGGACTGGACGCCAGTCATTGGTTCAGCAGGACTGCTGTCTTCAAAAGTTTCTCCTTCGGAAGATGGTGGCATTTGGATATCCAACAATGATCCTGAATAACCGCCATCTCCTAGACCTTGTGGCTGACTGCTGACCTGTTGTTCAGCTAAGCGAACTTTTTCTAATTCCAGTTTCTGAGCTCGTTCTTCTAACTCCTGATTGAGACGCATTAGTGCTTTCTCGGCATTGTTAACAGCCTCGTCAGCGTCTTGCTTCTCCTCATCTTGCTTCTCCTCTAAACGAGCAACGAATCCCTCTACATCTTTCTGGACATAGGACTCAACCCGTTGGGCAAATATTTTATAGGCGTCTGAATGCACTTTATATTTGCGATAAGGGCCAGCTAGCTGCATAAACTGCCAGCCCTCGATCTTCATGCTTTCTGCTGTACTACGATAATTACGATACTTGTCACCGTGCCCAAAAAACTCTTCCACAGCAGCAGAAATGGCTACTGCTTGACTAACAAAAAAGGCAGTCGTAGCAACTCCCACCTGAAGATCATCATTATTACTTCTAAAACCCACCATGGCTGGGACAAGTACACCCCCAATAATGGTGATCATGCGGAGCCTGAAGTGTTGGTTACGCTCTTTAGTGGCACGTCCTTCTAGCCACATAACCTGGTCTAGCCAACGATTTTTGAGAAACTCCTTACGTAGGTCTGAAATCTCAAGCTTATCTATTAATCCACCCAGGGTTTGCTTGAGATAATCATTGTAAGCATTTTTCTTGGCCATTTTATTTGATTGGATGCGATTTGAGATAGATGCGGTTTTGAAGGCAAAATTATTAATTCAAACAGCGCTCTCTAGAGGCTCTTGAATTATGTGGAATCGGGTCAGGAGATATTTCGCACTGTCGGAGGGGGAATGCCACTCCTAAGATCAAATATCTGAAAAGCCTCAAAATTTTGACAATCGTGAAACTAGCGTGGTGTAGACCAACTGCTATTGGATTGTCTAGGACAGAACGCAACTCAAAGGGTACACGGTTTAGCTTTATAAGCTAGCTTCCTAATTTATAAAAATTAACTTACGAACAATTTATCTCGTTTATTTTCCCAGAGCACCATCGCTAAAGTATAAATTCGTTTATTTAGTGATTATTTGAGATGATATAAAATCTTTATAAATGTTACCTGTTTAAGTGTCTTGGTTGGATGTGTGCAGAATAGTGTTTAAGTTATTTGCCTGTAAGGGATTAAACGAACCTTAGAATGAGCTCTTGAAAGGGAAATTGCTGATCTTGACTTGCTTTTTGCTGTCAGTATATTCCGCAGGCTCGCATTGACTTCTCTTACGATTGGCTGTCTATCTCTGTTGTTTCATCTACTAGCTCTATGGATTTGACTCTGAAAAAACTTGAGGCAGAGTATAGGTCAGCGTTTGAGCGTTGTGCGCTTCAGTCGGATGTGGAGCCTACGGTTAGGGGGATTGTTGGCCGTATGGTGCAGTTGCGATCGCACTATGAAGTCGTTGAAAAAGCTACGGGTGTGCCCTGGTGGTTTGTGGGGATCTTGCACTACAGCGAATGGAACTTTCGCGAGCCAGCGCAGTTTGAACGCCAGATGATTGATGCCCTGATCTCTAAGAAATTTCATCAGGCCAAGACCCGTACCCTGGGTGCACTTCTGTGGGGATTTGACCTCTGGAACGGATTCCGTGGTGGTGCAGGCAAAGAATCTACCTGGGTATGGGGAGGCACCAATATCCTTGATAAAAAAACATCACGTGTCGGTGCTGCAGCCATTATGCGCTATATGCAATCGCAGCAACTGCTGGATATGGGAGATCCTCAAGGATCAACTGAGATGCTGGTGCTGGCTGACACCCTATTTAAGGTGAGTCCAGAGCAAGGATTTAAGTTGTCTGACAATGACAAGATCTTGGTGAGTGCGGGTACCCGCTTGCAGTTGCTGAGGGATGAGCCTGATCAAGGAAATCACGTTAAAGTCCGAATCCCGGATGGGGTACTTATGGGGCAGAATGATCGCGTTGATTGGTTCGTATTTGCCCAGCATATTCAGTTAGAAGGCACAGAGCCCAATAACAAACCGCAAGATCCACCTGTTGAACCTGAAACAAAAATTGCCGAAAGAGATCGCGGGCGATCGATCACTGTCCCCAAGCTAGGCAAGGTTTATCTTGGTGATCCCATTTTGACCAATGGTCACTTTAGTTGGGCCGAAGCCACTAAAAATGGTAATCGTATCCCTGTGGACGAGGATGTGGTCAACGGCATTCTCAAAATTGCTGAGGCCATGGAAGAAGTGCGGGACTATTTGGGAGGACGTCCCATTACCGTGAACTCTTGGTATCGAGATCCGGCTTCAAATCGTAAAGCTGGTGGAGCAAGCCGTTCGCGCCATCTGTCAGGCGATGCCGTGGACTTTGTGGTGCAGGGGATCTCTCCGCCAGAGGTCAACCGAAAGCTAGAACCCTGGTGGCGAGACCGTGGAGGGTTAGCGAGTGCCTCGGTGTTTACTCATCTTGATGCACGAGGGTATCGTGCCCGCTGGAACTATGGCTTCTAAGCTGTTTTTAGGCTAGCAGTCTATGTCTGGATTGCAGTCTGGGCCTAAACTGATTAATGATGCATTACCCTGGGGCTTGGTATAGTGTCTTAGCCATAGGGGAGATGTAAAGCTGATACTGGAAATCTCATGACGCTACTATCTTCTTCTCTGCAAGACGTCTTTATTTCCTATGGCAGGGCAGACAGTCGGTTATTTGCAAGGCAAATCAATGATCGCCTGGTGGAGGCAGGGTTAGAGGTTTGGTTTGACTTTGATGACATTCCCTTAGGTGTGGACTATCAAAATCAGATCAATGACGGTATTGAGAAGGCGGATAATTTTCTCTTTATTATTTCTCCTCACTCCGTTAATTCTCCTTACTGTGCCAAAGAAATTGAGCTGGCTTTAGCATGCAATAAGCGAATTATTCCGCTGCTACATGTGGAGGAAATTAGCTATGAAACCTGGCAACAGCGCAACCCTGATGCCAATATCAGCGGTTGGCAGGCCATTCAAGAAAAGGGGGTGCACAGTAGTTTTCCAAATATGCATCCTGAAATTAGCAAAATTAACTGGGTGTACTTTCGTGAGGGCATTGATGACTTTGAGACCGGCATGGCTGGTTTGCAAGCCATCTTGACCCGTCAACAACCCTATGTCCATCAACATACTCAGCTGTTGGTTCGTGCCCTTGATTGGCAGCGCCAACAGCGGCAGTCTCGCTACTTGCTAACTGATGAAACGGCATTAGCTGAGGCACGAACATGGTTAGATACTCGCTTTAAAGATGAGCAACCCCCGTGCACTCCCACCGATTTGCACTGTGAGTTTATTACGGAGAGTCTGAAGTTAGCGAACGATCAGATGACCCAGATTTTCATATCTTATAGCGAAGAAGATATGGAGATTCAGGAGAAGGTGCGTAAGCGCTTGATGCGTGAGGGGTTTGCAGTCTGGATTAATACCGTTGATATTCCAACAGCTGAAGACTTTCAAGTCGCGATTAATCGAGGCATTGAGAAGGCTGACAATATTGTTCTGTTGCTTTCTCCCAATTCTTTGACCTCAAAGTATTGTCAACAGGAGTTGGCCTATGGCCGTCGCTACCACAAGCGGATTATCCCGCTGCTGGTGCAATCCATGGATGTGGCAACACTGCCTACTGATCTGCGGATGCTGCAGTTTATTGATTTCTCGTCGCTAGCGTCCGATATTCACTTTGACCGGGCAGTGGATGAACTCATCCGTACCCTGCGAACGGCGGCAGACTATGTGGAACAACATAAACGGCTATTGGTTAAGGCCCTGGCTTGGGAGCGACAAAAGCGCGATCGCAAGTTCTTGCTCAGGTCTGGGGATTTTGCCATGGCCCAAGCCTGGCTGTCGGAGCCTGGTCCCCCTGGCAGCTCTCCCACCGATTTGCACACCGCTTATATCCAGGCGAGTCAAGGCATTAATCAATTCTACGATGCCTTTATTTCCTATGGTCGAGTGGATAGTAAGTCCTTTGCTACGGACTTGTGGCAGCGGCTGAAGGATCAGGGGTTCCAAGTCTGGTTTGACCAAAATGATATTCCCCTAGGTGTAGACTTTCAGGAGCAAATCAACGACGGCATTGAAAAAAGCCACAATTTTATCTTTATCATTTCCCCCCACTCCGTTCACTCTCCTTACTGTGCCAAAGAAATTTCTCTGGCATTGAAATATAACAAGCGGATTATTCCTATTTTGCAGGTGGAAGAGATTAGCTATGCTACCTGGAAAGACCGTAACCCTACGGGCAGTGAAGAGCAGTGGCAGGCGTATAAAGCTGCAGGCAAGCATTCCAGCTTTCCCAACATGCATCCTCAAATTGGAAAGATTAACTGGATCTATGCCCGTGACGGTATAGATGACCTCACCGCTGCAATTGATGGCCTTGTGGGACTGTGCCACCGCCATGAAGACTATGTACATCAGCACACTGAGCTTTTGATGAGTGCTCTCGCCTGGGAACGGCATCAAAATCAGGTCTCTTATCTATTGATGGGAGAAGATCGTTTAAGGGCTCAAAACTGGTTGCTAACGGAGTTTTCGGCTGAGCAGCCTCCCTGTAGGCCCAGTTTATCCCAGGCAACGTTTATTACCGAGAGTATTAAAGCCGCCGATGGCGGCATGACCCAAGTATTTTTGTCCTATGCCCAAGAAGATTTAACCTCCAAGGAGCTGATACGTTATAACTTGATCCAGGCAGGCGTCACTATCTGGACCGACACAGTGGATATCCACATGGGGGAAGATTTTGAGGCTGCTATCCAGCGTGGAATTGAAGAAGCTGATAATATTGTCTACCTGATATCCCAGGCATCCCTGGCGTCGGAATATTGTCAGATGGAGATTGACCAGGCATTGGATCTCAATAAGCGTGTGATTCCAATCTTGGTGGAAGAGATTAATGTCAGTCTGTTGCCCGATAAAATTCGTAAGATTCAGTTTGTTAACTTAACGGACAACCAGACGGCGGTTGATTTAGAGCAGGATGTGGCAGAGCTGTTACGCACGATTCGTCAGGATGCTCGATATTTTAACCAACACAAGCGACTTTTAGTACGAGCGCTTAAGTGGGAACGCCAGAAGCAAAATCCTAGTTTGTTGTTGCAGCACCGGATGCAAGATACTTTCCTGGCCTGGGTGCAAACGGCTAAAGATCGAGTGGTTGGTGGAGTGCTGCCGCTACAGTTGGCATTTTTAGAAGCTAGCCAAATGCAATCCCCTGATCAAACCCTGGGGGTATTTTTTATTCACCACATTGATGATGTTGATTTTTCCCAGCGGCTAAATGAAACCCTGTTAATTCAAGGTAAAAGCTCTTGGCTCTCTCCAGAAGGGGCGGCAGGGGAGATGGAGCACTGGGACGATACTCAGCAGCTGATGGACAATGCTGAAAATGTTTTGTTTGTGTTGTCGCCAAGTTCGGTGCGCTGTGAGGCTTGTTTAACTCAGTTGAGCTATGCACAGTCACAACAAAAGCGGATTTTGCCAGTTATCTATCGAGATGTGGTCAAGTCCACTGTGCCAGATGGTCTGGAGTCGATACCTTGGAGTGATTTTCGACGGCATGGTGGAGATTTCTTAGTGAATTTTGGTGAGTTGTTTCGAACGTTGGAAAGTGAGCCTTTTCATGTGCGATCGCACACTCGACTCCTGGTTAAAGCAGCAGAATGGGATGCGGCACAACGGGATGACAGCTTCTTGCTGCGAGGCAATGATTTGGCCGATTCTGTAAGCTGGCTACAGCAAGCAACCGATAAAACACCGCCGGTTACGGCACTGCAAAAGGCCTATATTGAAGCGAGCCAGGCCTTGCCATTTAAGAAAATTAAGGCCCGCTCCGTGGCGTTGACGACGGTGGTCAGTGCCTTGGCTGTGTCTGTCATTAGACTATTTGGCGGGCTTCAACCTCTAGAAACTCGCGCCTACGACCAGTTTCTGCGGTGGCGACCCAATGAAACTGAACAGGATGAACGGCTGCTAATTGTTAAGGTGGATGCCCCCAGCGGCGAGTGGCTACGGGAACAAATGATTGACGGGCAGTATGAACCTGGTATCGGCACAATTCCTGAGAATGCGCTTTCAGAAGCAATTCGGGTGCTCAATAGCCATGAGGCTCGTTTGATTGGTCTGGACTTTTTCCGTGATTTTCCAGCGCGGGGAGATCTCGCCAATGATCTGGCTTGGGTCGACAATCTGTTTGGTATTTGTCAGACAGCCAGCGCTCAAGTGAGTGATATTGGTAACGAGATGCCTGAGGCACGGGTTGGGTTTGCCAATCTGCCGCTAGATGGTGGCAAACTTATCCGGCGTCATTCTCTAGCTGAGCCTCTTCTAGCTGACGATAATGGTTGTATCTCTAGAGCATCTTTTAGTTGGTTATTAGCTATAACCTACTTAGAAGCTGAGGGAATTCCCTCTGAGATTATTTTTGATAGTGATGAAGCTGGTGAATATATTGAGTCGGTTGTCCTAGGAGATATGGTTATGCCCATTCTCTATGGAGATGGCACTGCGTATCATACTGGAACTGGGCAGGCAACTTGGACAAACCTAGGGGGACGAGAGTGGAGTAATTTGGGAGAAGCCCAAACTCTGCTTAACTTCAGGGCTTATAAGGATCCAAATACTCAAGAGAAAGTGGGGGCTCGACTTAAAGATTTTGCTCAGCAGGTTTCGCTTGAAGCAGTGATTAAAAATGAGGTAGATCCCAGACTGATTCGCGATCGGATCGTACTGATTGGCTACACGGATTTTAGCGATCGCAACTCCGACGATTTCAATACTCCCTATGGCGATTCAGTTCCCGGAGTTTACCTGCACGGCCAGATGATCTCTCAGCTGATCAATGCCGTTTTAGAGGACCGTCCCCTGATGCGCTGGTGGCCATTTTGGGGAGAAGCGGGCTGGATTCTGCTGTGGTCGGGTATTGGCGGAGTGGTCTTTTGGCGATTTGTCAGACCCGTACCAGTGCTGATAGCGGCTGTTGGATCAGTCGGGGTGTTGACGTTAGCTTGCTATGGTTTCATGGCAGGTCTCGTGATCTGGGTACCTTGGGTACCAGCACTAGTTGGCTGGGGGCTTACCGGCAGCGTAGTGGGCTACATGACCTATCGCTTACGTAAAGGGTAATTACTATGTTTAAAGACATATTGCGAAGCTTAGACATCAGGCAGCCCAAAATAATCGGCCAGACATCGTCTAGCTTTTTCGCCGTTCGATATCAACGTCTGAACCATAATGTCAATTCATACCGTTATCCACTGCTTGCCCTAACAATTGTTTTAGGTTTAGGGGTGGTTGAACCGGCTCTCAACCCACCTACAGCGGATGCCTGTTTTTTTTGGCAGGC
This sequence comes from Leptolyngbya sp. PCC 7375, assembly GCF_000316115.1. Taxonomy (GTDB): domain Bacteria; phylum Cyanobacteriota; class Cyanobacteriia; order Phormidesmidales; family Phormidesmidaceae; genus Leptothoe. Next base: position 1,946,346 of record NZ_JH993797.1, on the reverse strand, counting down.
CTGTGCCCGGCGACGGGGCCGTGCTTCCAACACTCGGGCCGGGGGCAAACGCACTGGCCGTATCCTTGGCGGTAATGATGCTTCTGTTCCCTATGTGATCTCGCCGCGTAATGCCTGGATTCAAGAGCCAGGTCCCACTCAGCCTTACACGATCCGTTGGAATCCTGTGGAGGGAACCAGGCGCTATACCGTGAGAATTTGGCGTTGGACATTTGAGCGGGATCAGCCTGAGCTTGCCCTGTGGCAGGAGACCACACTGGATAACACTCCGAGCCTGGATTTTCCTCAATACGTGTCTCTAGAACCCGGACACTATTACTCTGTTGAGGTGGTGACGGATCAAGGAGTGTCGTCTGATCTAGACGAGGGCTACTACGAGTCAGGGTTTCAACTGATATTTGAAGAGGATTATGAGGAATTGCGATCGCAACTTACTGATGTCACTCCCATTACTCCTGCGGACTCTACATCTGACAATAGAGAACTCCTTGAAGAAGCAGCATTAGCCAGGGCAGGTATTTTCTTTTTAGAAGAAATGTACGCAGATGCGCTGACTATTTTGCAATCGTTGGCGGATAGCCCTGAAGCCTCTGATTTGGTATATACCGCCCTGGGCGATACCTACAGCAAAAGTGGTCTCAATCAGCTGGCCATAGAGTCTTATCAACGTGCATTAACCCTGGCTGCGGCGAATGCTGATCGTCTCAGTGAAGCCACGACTCGCGTTAATTTAGCTAATGTTTATGCCACCTTAGGATTATTCGACGATGCCCTAGAGCAGTTATATCAGGCCCGTGATGCCTATGAACAGCTCAATGAAGCAACAGAAATCGCCAGATTAGACCGTCGCATTAATGTCATCTCTACTCTTTTAACAAGACAACGTGAAGAATCACATACCCCTTGAGGCTAGTTAACAAACCTATTTGGGGCTGCATTTAGTCTGATGGGCAGCCCTTGGTAAAGAGACAAATCTTTAATCATCTTAGTAAGTGATGGCAGGAGCGCTGCGGGTGTTTATAGTGGAACTTGGGTTCATCCCCAGCAGGAACGGCCAAACTTAATTTTTTTTGGAGTCGTTATTGAGTCTTAGTATGAATCGATCTGTTAAATCTGAGCTGTGGGCACGTTTTACAGATTGATTCATCCTCTAAATCAGCAACGGCTTGTTTGGCTATCCCTAGCGAGGTTTTCTACTCATACCCTGTTATGGTCCGTCTATTCAACCGCCATCATACTGCTGCGTTTTTAATCACGTTAGTAGGGTCTGCCGCATTGACGACGACTGCTCAGGCCCAGTCCATTACCCCGGCAGATCCAGCCACTACGGTGCAGCAAACGGGTAATCAATATCAAATTGATGGGGGCAATTTATCTGGCGATAATACGATACTGTTCCATAGCTTTGAGCAGTTTGGTCTAATCACCGGGGAAGTTGCACAGTTTAGCAATCCAGCTGCTGTTGAAAACATTATTGGTCGAGTTATCGGTGGTGATTCGTCTATCATTGACGGATTGTTGTCCGTTGGTGGAGACGCCAATCTTTATTTAGTCAATCCAGCGGGTGTTCTTTTTGGAGAGAATGCTCAGCTTAATGTAGGCGGCTCATTTTCAGCTTCAACCGCCACTGGATTGGCCTTTGGTTCTGAGGTGTTTGACGCCCTAGGCACCAATGATTTTAATCTCTTTAATGGTACGCCAACTGGCTATGTATTTGCCAATGAGGTGGCTAGTGCAGTTGTTAATACAGGTAACCTCGCCGTTACGGCTGGACAGTCCCTGACTTTATTAGGTGGGCAGGTCATTAATACAGGACAGCTGTCGGCTCCCAGTGGAGAAATTTTGGTGATGGCGGTGCCTGGAGAAAATTGGGTGCGTTTGAGCCAAACGGGGTCGCTTCTAGGCTTGGAATTGGAAACATTGCCTGAGACAGGAGAGCAGCCAGGTGTTGATTTTGCAATTGCAACAATCCCTGCTTTGCTCACTGGTGCGGCGGACTTGGGTATGGCAACAGATATCACAGTAAACCCTGATGGCACAGTAAGTTTATCAGGCTCTTCATTGCAGACTCCTGTGGAGGCGGGCACAGCCCTTGTCAGCGGCCAGCTAGAAGCAGATAACGGCGGCAATGTCGGGATTCTGGGTCAGCAGATTGCGCTGGTGGATGCCTCTGTGGACGCTTCAGGAGAGACGGGTGGCGGCACAGTTCTCATTGGTGGCGATCAGTTAGGTCAGGGCAGTGTTCCGAATGCAACGACCACATTTATTGATGAGACTTCTGTTGTTAGGGCCGATGCGCGAGACAATGGTGACGGTGGAAAGATTGTTGCTTGGGGCACGAACCTGTTACGGATAGCTGGCCAGTTATTTGCTCGTGGTGGCAATAATGGCGGAGATGGCGGCTTTATTGAAACCAGTGGTTTGAACCTGTTGGATATTCGCACCACACCAGATATTACGGCGGCGAATGGTGCAGGTGGCTTGTGGTTATTGGATCCGGCTAATATTCGCATTGTAGAGGGGACTGGTGCGACCAACGTCAGCCCTACCAATCCCTTTGACGTTGGGGCTCTAACCACTGATGCCACATTAGGTGTAGAGCTGATTGAAAGCGCTCTTGCCGAGGGGGGAAATATTGAAGTCCGCACTACCGGTGATACACCAGGGGAAGGCAACATTATTTTGGAAGTGCCTCTGGATTATGACAATGCTGATGCTGATAGCAGCTTAAGTTTAGTCGCTGAAGGTGAGATCCAAATTTTAGCTGATATTACCGATAGTCAAGCGACTAGACCTGAGATCCGCATTGGTCCTGATGAACAACCCGAGACTTTTGAAGTGCCTGACCCCAATGATTTAGATCTCACTCTTCAGGCTAATGAACAGATTACGGTTGACGGTGATATCAGTATTGGTGATGGGACACTGATTATTGAATCGTTTCAAGGTGATATTAATGTCACGGGGAATCTCATTACATCGTCTGGAGATGTGGATATCCAAGCTTCGGAAGGCTCCGTCACCATATCTACACCGATTCAAACAGCACAGGCTCGGTTAACTGAATCGGTAGAATTCCTGACATCGCCTCTAGGAGGGGGAGATATAACGATTCAAGCTGATGGTGCTGTTAATATAAACAACATTGTCACGAGTGCTAGTAGTGCCGGTGGTGACATTTTTATTGAATCACAAACATCTATCGAAGTTGGTGAGATTGATACCAGCACGTTAAATGCCGAAGAGGCTGAAATAGCAGGCAGTGTTGACCTGATTGCGGACAGCGATATTGTTTTTAGTTCGATTGATGCTAGCAGTGCTACTGCCGAAGGTGGAGAGGTCAATATCGAATCATTTGACGGCTTTGTTCGAGGTATCGGAGTTTTGTTGCCTTCGTCCACCACAATTTTGACAGAGGGTGGCAACATTAATGGCAATATTACCATTTCCCATAATGGCGGTAGTACGGAAACCCCCTTTATTATTGGTGGTGGTAGCGCAGTCAATGGTACTGAAGGCGATATTACGACAGGAACGTTGACTCTCTCTGATGTGGTGATAGAGGAACCATTTGATGGAGGTGAGGACATTGGCAATATTAAAATTCTGACAGAAATTGCGCCGTCACCGCCACCGCCGCCACCGCCGCCGCCAGAAGAGCCGGAAGAACCAGATAATGTTACTGACCCACTGGTGGATAAGGATGTGCGTTCCAATCCTTTACCAGTAGCTTTGAGGCAATCTGGCACCTCCACAGTGGAGCAACGATTTTCACAACTTGAAGACCGCCTCACCTCTGAGTTTAATGACTACCTGCAACTGGGGTTAGAGCCGTCGACAGAAACAGTAGAGTTGGTCAATGCTCAACGTCAGCTGTTGACAATACAACAGCAAACTGGCCAGAGACCGGCGTTGATTTATGCCGTTTTTGGTCTGGATGGAGAGACTGATGAAGCGGGCAACGTCCTCACTATTCCCGATCCATCGGCTCCCCTGGAACTGTTTTTGATTACTGCAGAGGGAGACCCAGTGTTTATTTCCCTGGATGTTACACGTCAGGAGATTCTGACGATGGCCCAGCGCTTGCGCCGTCAAGTGTCCATACCGACCCGTGCTGGTCGAAGGGATACTAGCTATCTCAGGTCTGCCCAGCAACTTTACCAATGGCTGATTGCGCCTATTCAAACTCACCTAGAGGCACAAAATATTGACACTATCAGTTTTGTGACCGATGCAGGACTGCGCTCCTTGCCATTAGCTACCCTGCATGATGGTGAAAATTTCATTATCCAAAATTACAACATTGGGCTGATGCCGAGTCTGAGCCTGACGGACTTGACCTATCAGGATATTAGTAATGTCAGTGCGCTGATAGCTGGAACGTCTACGTTTGTCGATCAAGCTGCTTTGCCAGGGGTACCTGTGGAGTTAGATGCGATCGCATCTGAATGGACCAGTAAGGTCTTAGAAGGTAGTGCCTTTAGCATCAACCAGCTGAAGGGGGAACGCCAGCAAAGTCCCTATGGCATTATTCACCTAGCCACCCATGGCGAATTTAATGTAGGAGACTTATCCAAGTCCTATCTTTACCTTTACAACGAACGGCTGAGTTTAGACCAGATACGTACCCTGGGCCTCAATCAGCCCCCGGTGGAACTGCTTACCCTGAGTGCCTGTCAAACAGCTTTAGGCAATCGTTCTGCTGAGCTTGGGTTTGCCGGTTTTGCGGTACTGGCCGGTGCTAAAACTTCCATTGCCAGTTTGTGGAATGTGAGTGATGAGGCTTCAGCAGCCCTGATGATTGAATTTTATCGGCAGTTGCAAGACAGCCAGCCCATCATTAAGGCAGATGCCCTACGCCAGGCACAGCTAGCCATGATCCGTGGTGATATTTTTGTGGATGGTGATCAGCTCAAGGGCTTGGGTGAGGCCCAAAAACTCCCCGTTGAGCTAGTGATTGAAGGTCAGCAGGACTTTAGCCACCCTTACTATTGGGCTGCATTTAGTCTGGTCGGGAGCCCCTGGTAAAGCATTGTGGGTATACAAGGGGTCTGAGCCCACATATAGTAAGTACAGGTATACGATCAAGGCTTTTCTTTATATGTGTTAATTCACCTTAGAGATTCGCCAAACAGGGTTTCATTTACTTGTAAACAAGCTATTAATGTAAAAAACAGCACCTGCGTATAGACAATATACGGTCATGGCGCATCAGCACATCTACCACCTGTTGCTGATTGGGTGAAATCTTGAATAATTCTTGAAATTCCATGTCATCAGCTACATTTGCTTTACAGGATGCATTTATCTCCTATGGCAGAGCCGATAGCAAAACATTTGCAAGCAAGTTAAATCACTGTCTCGTACAGCAGGGGCTAGAAGTCTGGTTTGATTTTGACGACATTCCATTGGGAGTGGACTATCAAAATCAGATTGACGATGGCATTGAGCGCAGCCAAAACTTTCTATTTGTAATTGCCCCCCATTCGGTCAATTCACCTTACTGCCGTCTAGAAGTTGAGCACGCGCTGCGGTTGGGGAAGCGCATCATTCCCCTACTCCATGTGGAAAGCATTGATCGCGATACCTGGCAGTTGCGCCATCCCCATGGTACAGAGGCCGATTGGCAAGACTACCAGACAAAGGGACTGCACTCTAGCTTCCCTAACATGCACCCAATTATCAGCAAAATTAACTGGGTATATTTCCGAGAAGGCATTGATGATTTTCAAGCATCGTTCCAGGGCCTGCTCGATATTTTTGAACGACAGCAGGACTATGTGCACCAACATACTACATTGCTGGCTCAAGCCTTAGCCTGGCAGCGCCATCAAAAACAGTCACAATACCTATTAATTGGGCAAAACCGCCAGCAGGCCGAACGTTGGCTCAGGCAAAAATTCAACGCAGAACAACAGGCCCCCTGCGAACCCACAGCGCTGCACTGTGAATTTATTACGGAAAGCATCAAAAATGCGAACGGTCTAATGACCGATGTTTTCCTCTCCTATTCTGAGAAAGATCGGGAGTTAATGGATAGACTACGGTTGGCCTTAATGCGAGAAGGGTTTACCACCTGGATTAACCGCACTGATATTCGAGTAGGGGGTGACTTCCAGACGGAAATTAATAAAGGCATTGAAGAGGCCAGTTACATGGTCTATCTGATGTCTCCCAAGTCCCTTGAGTCCAAATATTGTCAGCAAGAACTGGACTATGCCCGAAAATTAAATAAGAAAATTATGCCGCTATTGATGCGTCCGGTTGATCTAGACCTGATGGCTGACGATTTGCGGGCGCTTCAATTTATTAATTTTGTCAATAAAAATGATGCTGACGGCAGTGCTTATGGGAAAGATATCGCTAAGCTGGTCAAGCTGTTGCAGGAGGATGGTGACTATTATCAGCAGCACAAACAGCTACTGGTAAAGGCCCTTAAGTGGCAGCGTAATGAGCAGAATAAAAGCTTATTACTGCGAAACCATAACTTACGCCATGCAGAGGCCTGGCTCAAGGTCGCCCGTAAACATGGCCAGCAAGGACGACTACCGCTGCAAGAAGAGTTTATTAAAGAGAGTTTACAGCAACCCCCCAACCAATCCATTGATGTCTTTATTTCTTACTCCAGAGCAGATGCTGACTTTGCCCGTGGGCTAAATGAAGAGCTTCAGGTCCATGGTAAAACCACCTGGTTTGATCAAGAGAGTATTGTTGCTGGTGCTGCTAACTATAAAGAAGAGATTTTCAATGGCATTGAGGGTGCCGATCACTTTCTGTTTATTATTTCTCCTCGTTCGATTCAGTCTCCCTACTGTGCTGATGAAGTCGATTATGCCCAGAGTTTAAATAAACGTATGTTGACGGTGCTACATGAGCGTGTCAATACCAAGGAGCTGCATCCTGCCCTGGAAGCTGTACAGTGGATTGATTTCCACAGTAAAAAGAAAGATTTTAAAACAAACCTGAGTACACTGCTGCGGGCATTAGAAACTGATCCAGCCTATACGCGCTTTCATACTCGCTTGTTAGTGCAAGCTCTGGAATGGGATCAACAGGATCGTGATGAAAGTCTTTTACTGCGAGGTAAAGCTCGTCGAGAAACTGAAACCTGGTTGTTGGAAGCGGAAGGGAAAACCCCTCAACCCACCCGGCTGCAACAAGATTTTGTCACCGCATCGGCCTCGGAAGAAATTCGTCGACAGCGCTCTGCAATTCGGTTACAGCGAATTGGTATGGGATTGATTAGTGTGATTTCATTGGTTGCGATCGCACTCGGTATAATCGCCAATCAATCAAGACTAGAAGCTAAAAGAAACCAGCAAGAAGCCCTGGCACAGCGAGCGCGAGCCGAAGCACAACAAACAATAGCTGAAGACAAAACGGTATTGGCCCAGACCGAAACCTCATTAGCCCTGTTCGCTTCCCATCAGCCCTTTGAGGCACTTCTAGAGGCGACACTGGCGGGCATTGCCATTAAAAATAATGAACGAACGAACTCCGATAGCGCCCTGGTAGTCACCACGCTGCAGCAAGCTGTCTTTTGGGTGCAGGAACGTAATCGTTTAGAGGGCCACGATGGCATCATCTGGGATACCGCCGTTAGCAACGATGGTCAAATGATTGCCTCCGCCAGTGCCGATGGCACCGCTCGTGTTTGGGGCATCAATGGCAATCAGTTAGCAGAAATTAAAGTGGATAATACCCAGGTGCTAAGTGTGGCCTTTAGCCCCGATGGAGAACGATTGGCCATTGGTCTAGAAAATAGCCAGATTCAGATTCGACAACTAGGCGCACAAAATGAGTTGTTAACCACTCTGGAAGGCCATACTGGACCGATCACATCCGTGGCATTTGCAACCGATGGACGCACATTAGCATCGGCCAGTGAAGATAAAAGTGTCCGGCTTTGGCAACAAGACGGTATGCCCCTTAAAGAGCTCACCCAGCACATCGCAGCGGTTCGGGTAGTTAAGTTTAGCCCCGATGGCAAATTACTCGCATCAGGGGCAGATGACCGTAGCATTCGTCTGTATACCCCCGATGGTAAACCACTTAAAACCTTGCGGGGCCATAATGCTGAAGTGAAAGGACTGGCCTTTAGCCCGGATAGTCAGACCCTGGCATCAGCCAGTTGGGATGAAACCATCCGTCTGTGGAGTGCAACCGGACAACCCATTCGAGAAATCCGGGGTCACAATGCCCTGGTATACGATGTGAGCTTTAGCCCGGATGGAAAGTTTCTAGCCTCTGGCAGCTGGGATAAAACGGTTAGAACTTGGACGTTGGCTGGGGAGCCGGTTGCCACCGTATTTGGCCACAGTGCTCAGATCCACAGAGTCCATTTTAATGAGGATGGCTTGCTAGTGTCAGCCGGTGGCGATCGCACCATTCGCCTATGGGAATTAGACAGACCCCTGATTACCTCCCTACGGGATCACCAGGCCAATGTCTACAGCGTTGTCTTTTCCCCTGATGATCAAGTGATTGCATCGGCGGGGGCTGACAATAATATTCGATTATGGAACCGCAAAGGTGAGCCAATCAAGACCTTGTCTGGCCATGACTCCGTAATTTGGGAGTTAAGCTACAGTCCAGACGGAGAAATTCTGGCATCGGCGAGCTCAGACTACACCGCTAAGCTGTGGGACCGCAATGGTAAATTACTAACCACTTTAGAAGGACACAAAGGACCTGTTTATGCGGTCACCTTTAGCCCCGATGGTCAGTTTATTGCCACAGGAGCGGCGGATCGTTCGGTATATATTTGGCGACGGGACGGCACCTTGGTCACCAAGATTGTTGATTTTCCCAAGGATGTATTGAGCATCGCCTTTAGTGACGACAATAAAAACCTGGCCACCTCTGGCTGGGCACACTTTGTCAACCTGTGGAACCTGGATGGAAAATTGGGAGAGAATGCGGACAATGGCAAAGTCTACGAAATCATTTATGATCCCGACAACAAAATTAATGCCACAGATAGGTTTGAGGGACAGGTGCCCAGGCGCATAGAAGGACATAAGGGATGGGTTCATAAAGTCGCCTATAGTCCCGATGGTAAAACTATCGCTACCGCCAGTGCGGATGGTACGGCAAAGCTTTGGAGCACAGATGGAAAATTGCTCAACACCCTGGAAGGGCACAAAGATGGCGTTGTATCGATTCAATTTAGCCATGATGAACAGAACGACTTGATTGCCACCGGTAGCTATGACCATACGGTAAAGCTATGGTCGTTATCTAGCGGGGAATTGGTGACCACTCTGCGAGGACATCAAGATCGGGTAACCAACCTGAGCATGAGTCGAGATAAAACGCTAATCGCCACTGTAGGAGAAGATGATCGATTATTGTTGTGGGATTTAGATTTAGATATCAGTGGAGGTAAAACCCAGCTGTTGGATAAAATGCTGAACCAAAGCTGTAATTGGCTAGAGGGCTATTTAGAGACCCATGACGAGGCTCCTGAAGAGATTCAGAAGTACTGTCGTCAGGCATCGTAGATCAGGAGAGTGTATTGATTTTTGTGTAAGCGATCTATCATCCATGAACATCAGGAGATCGCCCCATGGCCCGTAAGAAAAAAGAACCCAATCGTGTCTTCGATTAAAAATTGGCGAGCTGCTTTGTCACATTTTGCTATCCTGTTCCCAGAACGCTTTTCTCTCTAAATAAACAGCGTTTACACAAAATTCAGACACTCTCCTATTAACCTTAATCAATATCTCCTACTTGAGGGGAGAGAGGCGAATGGGAACACATCGTTTTAGTTCTTGCATCAGGCGATGGGCCTGGTAATCATAAAGGGACAGCTGTAGCGTATTGGGGAGAGTTTTCATCAGTTGGCGACACTTGTCTAGCTGCACATTGGATAGCTTAGCTAGCAGGCTACCGGCTTCTGACAGCATGGTGGGATTTAGGGGAGTCTCTACCTCTAATAGCCACTGACGGGGGGGGGTCATTTCTCCTCGTTCAATACGGCGTAACCCATTGATGGATGAGAGTACATACAGCTTATCCCCGAGATGCACTCGTAAATCATCCGAGGGCATTGGATAGTCTTGATACTGTTTACTAGGCTGACGCTGACGCAACAAGATCGGAACAACACCATAGCCATAGGCAATTTCTGCCAAGGGTTTGCCATTGAGGGTATCGCCATACTCGATGGCATATTCCGTAATCAGAATCGTCTGTTGATTAAGCCTAAACAGACCTAAAATATTTTCTCCAAAGGCAGCCCCGGCAAAGGCTTCTGCCGATAGGGCATAGACTGAAAACGAACGGGCCTGGGGTAAAAACGCTTTAATGTTGTCGCTAAATAACTGGCTCAGGGTGCGAATGACCGGTGTAAACGGTCGTTTTTCATTTTCTAGAGCTTCTGCTGCCAGTAGTGCCACCTCAAGGTTGAGGACCGGATCATCAGTGACCGCGATGACGCTCCGGGCTGTGGACAGATGGGCCTCTTGCAGTTGTTGCAGCATGGGTCCCTCTAGTAGGGGAATTTGATTACGCAAAGCCGGGCTGTCTAAATGATGGGTGATGGCCACTAGAGGCTGGCGTAGATCCTGCAAAATGCGGACCACTCGTTTACCCACCCGCCCCAGCCCGACCACAATGACATGGTTTTTCTTAGGCACTTTGGGGCGACGCTGTAGAAATTCAAAGCGAGAACTGAGTAGCTGGTCTGCCAATAAACCCAAAACACCGATCACCATCAATAAACTGACTGTGGCAATGAGCAGACAGGTCAGTAGTACCCAGCCTTGGGCTCCGCTGTCTTCAAAGCCGCCGAAGACATCACCATAGCCACCGAGAATAAGAATGGCTCCTAAGACAATGGCTTTGGTAAAGCTGATGGTGGGAATGTTGAAATACAGCAGCAAGGTGCCCGTAGTCCAGAGAACTAGGGCGGTGGTAAGTGCGATCGCAACCACTCGACGCAACGATTGTTGATCGGTACTGCGCCAAAACCCCCACAGTCGCCTCCGCCATTCACCATCGATCACATCCCCAATGCCCTGGCGTAACTTTGACCATGGCCCTGACCGTTTAGGCATATGCTCAATCTGGCTGTGGGTGAGGGTTTTTACCTCCACATACGCAACCTGGTCGCCAGCCTGTACTCGTACATGGGGCTGCCAACGATGAAACATGGATGATGCCGTGGTTGCCCAACCAATGGGCTGATGGGGATTGCTAAAGGGCTTTAAATTTAGCAGTCGCACTTGCTGGCGATGGAGCCGATGCACTGGCATATTGCAATATTGTGAGTCCCTAGCAGTAATCTGCCGCTCCACCACCCGAAACTGAAACGTATCAATATTAAAGACACTGAGGGTATTATCTTCTAACCCAGCCAGGGCAAAAGTCATGGCTGGCAGTTCCGTCGCATCCAAGGCAACTAACCGACCCAGCTGACGATTGAGTAACTGATTGAGGCCCTGGCGGGACGAACGCACAATAATGTGGACTTGGGGATTTAATCGTCGTACTGCGATCGCTGTTTGTACGTTGGTGCTTTCATCGCTCGTGGCAATTAAAATGGCACGGCATTGCTCAATGCCAGCTTCCTGTAGCACATGGTCGCGGCGACAGTCTCCCACAATCGGTGCCTGGCTGAGCATATCCGGTAGGTTCTCCACCTCCCACTCTGTTACCGGAGCCCGATCAATGCCGGCGATTTGGACCTCAAAGGAATCAAAACTAAACTTGGTCAAATTAAGAATAATCTGCTGACCTAAGCTGCCCAGGCCACACACAATAAAGTGATCTTTGTGGACGTCTGCCGAAGGCGACAAATCGGGGATGTAGGTTCTGGGGCTGAGATCGCCGTTATCACCGACCATGAACTAAGCAAGATGCGTATAAGGTTCCGTTATTATGAACCACCGTGAGGATACTAGCGTGATTCTGATACGGTGATTTTAGATATCCTAGTGCTGGTCTGATGACTGCTTCTGAAAACCCCTTACCTCCAGGCTTACAACGCGAAATTCGAGCAGAGCGTAAATTTAGTCTAGGTGAAGCCATTGGTCGCGAGGGAGGCTCGTTTCTAAAGGGCAGCCAGGCGATGGTACCTCGCCCCCTACGAGCGCTAGCGGCCATTAATGAATGTATTGAACAATGCTTAAACGATCCAGACGGAGCCTTACAGCCTTGTTTGCAGCGTTGGATTAAAACCGATGTGAGAGTGGGTAAATACTTAGACACTCCGCTGGTGGCACTACAAGTAATTGTGACTGATATTGTTGAGCAGCCCCAGATACTATATGAGTTTTCTCGCCAAGTGGCGGTGGAGTGGGGACAGATAAATGGAGAGCGCCCTTCTTTTCAGAAACCAGGTTTAAAGGCGCATTCAGAAGCTGTCTATTCCCATGAAAGTATTCAAGGAATTTTAGCTAACTTACTCTATAAGTTGCCTATGACCCAAGCCGACTAAATTTCAATGATATTTGTTTAGGGATAAGTGATACCTACGATTAGCTATCCAAACTATCCACTAATGCCTGCTGTAAAGTCGCGCAGTCACTGGCTAAGTTAGTAAAACACTCCGACAGCAAAGTCGCATTGGCTAAAACTTTTGTAAAAGCTCTGTAAATTAGTCGCAATACCTCCAATTACACCGCTGTAAACATTGGGGGTATCTTGTACGGTGTCTAATGCTGAAATCAGCTGATTATTCTCAGCTAATGCAAGTTGTAGCTTATTCAGTTCGTTATTAATTTGGTCAAACATCGTACCGTAGCTCATAAATCTACCCCTTCCGCCTCAATGCTCCGCCGAATATATGGATAAGCCTTCTCAATAGGAATCAAATCGATTGGTGGAAAATCATAGGGGGCAGTTGCATAGTCGGCTGCTGTCATAGCTTGAAACAACTCATCATTAGGCAATCCCCAGACTGCCAGGTCAATATCTGAACGATCATGCATCTGCGTGTAATCCAGTAATGAGCCAAACAGCACGACTCGGGTTACACCAAAGTCCTTTTTCAAAACCTCAGCTGCTTTGCGAGCTGCTTCCCATCCCTGCTCCTGCTTGATCTTCATCCGCTCTAGCATCTGAGGTCGCTGTGCCCAAGCTTCTTTGACCCTAGCGATTATTCGCTGACGTTCAGTCTCTGGTATAGGCCTGCTTTTGTGGGGAATCACCTTGGGAGCTGCCAGAGGGGCAATTTGGGCAGGTTGCTGCTGGTGAAGCATTTCCACAAAATCCAGCACTGCCTGCTGCTGGTCCGCTGGTAAGTCCTGCCATTGTGCTAAAAGCGTTTGTGCCGCCACAGTCGGATTCATAGCAACTCATTGTCTACTGGCTACTACCATAGAGCAGAAAATCACTTCACAAAAATGCCTATGGCAGGTATTATATTGCCTTCTAGTACTCGAAATTCAAGTTAAGCACTACATGTAGTGCTTATAGCGCTTAATCTAAAATCCTGTTAGCTACGTCACTCAGGTTTGCCTGACGCTGCTGATATGGTTGTGTGCCTGGGCACGCTACCAAAAAAACGTATCGATTGCGATATATTGTCAGCGCCCGTTCGATTAAAATGAATCCACTAGAATAAGCGTACTAACGTACTACTCGGCATATCTTTGCCCGTATCCCCATGGCTCAATATCAGTGTTTTATCGATTTAGGTAGTTCTGGCACCAAGGCCGTTCTTAATGATGGTGAACGGTTTTACTCCTATCAGTGTCCTCCCCTGGTGGCGGATATGCCTCCGTCTGAGTTGACCATTATTGAGGCCCAGGGGGAGCAGATAGGCTCAGGTCTAGAGTCGATTAGCTATCTACAGCTTGATCCAGAAACGCCAGCCTATGCCCTTGGTATTGATGCCCAGGGGCGTCCCAATAAAGCGACAAGCAGCCTGCCCAAAAGTGCCTTAGCCCATATTCGTGCCCTCGGGATAATTGGTGAGTTTGCCCACCAGCATGAGTTAGAACGGATTACCCTGGATGTGGGAATTGCTCTCCCCTTTAACGAATATTTGACTGATTACAAGGCCCTGACCAGTGAAATTTTGGGTCATAAGATGTTCACCTATCGTGGCCAAGACATCTTTCTGGAGTTTGGCAACGTTAAGGTGTTACCTGAGGCGGCGGGATTAGTACAGTGGCGTAAAGTGCAGCGATCGCAACAAAAAGAACGCTCTAAGAAAACCTTTGTGGTGCTGATGTTTGGCCATCGAGACCTGAGCTTTTTGTTGTTTAACGGGGGTCGTCCACCCCAGGGAGAACCCAGTAGCACCGAACGTCTTGGCTATCAACAGCTTTTGAAGGCTGTTGCCCAAGACCTGCCCTGTAATTCGGACGATCCATTTCTCTATGATGCGTTGATCAACAATTCAGCCCGGGTGGTTTTTCCCAATCGCCCTAGAAAGGGATATCCCCTGGCTGAGCGTCGAGAAAAGGCAAATTCTTATTATTGGGAGCTGGTGCGATATCGTCTGAATGAGTGGTTGGCCGCTGTCAGTGTCCCCAATTATGAAGTGCTAGTCAGTGGTGGAACAGCGGCCCAGCTGCGGGATGAGTTAGAAGAGTACTTTGAAGAACGCTCCACATTTTGTACGGTGAATTGGTTGGAAGATTTGCAAGAAGAAGTTGCGGCCAATTTAGACCTGGAGACAGATATTGATCAGCTACGATTCTGTGACTGCTATGGCGGCGCGAAGTGGCTCGCGCTAAAATTCCAAAAACTCACTGCAGGGAGGAGTCGTGGCTAAAAAGAAAAGTACACCGAAGAACGAAAACCCTCCTTCCAGAAAGCGTGTTTCTTTTAGTATTAGCTCCGACCCCGATACCGTTGAAGGTCGTATTGTTAATCATTTGCGCGACAACAAAATGGTGAATATGCGAGAGTCCGTAATTCGAGCTCTTAAGGCATATTATTTACCCTGGGCCTATGAGGATGAGGTTTCTAAAGAAGAAGCGCAAGTGCTGGCTCGTAATGCCATTGACGAGCTAGAGTTCAGAATTTTTCAAATTCGTCGACATTTTCTGGCGGGAGAAGCCTACGGACCAAAATTGAGTGAGGCTTTGGGGGGAAGTCCTTCACCTGTGGCTAGCAATGGCAGCTCATCCAATGGCAACGGGTCCCTGGCACCCAACAGTATCATCGAAAAAATAACACCGCCCAAACCTAAGTCTGGTGATGTCAATCCGTCATCGTTGACCGACATTTTGGAGGATGAGGATATTGATCCGGATGTGTTGGACGATTTTTAATTGAGTTATTAGTTATTGAGTTATTGGTTCTTTATTCAACACTATTTACCTATAGGTTGTCCCGGTTGACCCAAACCCACCTTCACCGCGTTGGGAGTTGTTTAACTGTGCGGCCTCTATAAACTCAGCTTGAAGCACTGGGGCAATAATGATTTGGGCAATGCGCTGACCTGGGTTAATCGCAAACGCAGACTGGCCCAGGTTAATCAGAATTACCTTGATTTCTCCACGATACCCGGCATCGACGGTACCCGGTGTGTTGAGTACTGTAATGCCGTGTTTAAGGGCCAAGCTGCTTTTGGGTCTCACCTGCATTTCATATCCCTGGGGGATTTCTGCGGCTAGACCGGTGGGAATAGCTAACCGCTGGAGTGGTAGCAGCGTGTGAGCGCCGATGGCCACTAAATCTGCACCAGCATCACCGGGGTGGGCATAGCCGGGAATTACGGCTTCAGGGTTGAGTTTTTTAAACTTGATCGTGACGGGATGGGTCATGAAGGCTTGAGCGAGTGGAAGGCAGAGAGGAGCGACTAAACGGTTTCCGCCGCTGCCGGTGTCTGAGGTTTTAGATCTAGGGTGAGAGCTTCCATGGGGCGTAGGGTTTTAATCTCTGTGGAAAGATTGGCGTTAGCGAGTTGCGATCGCACCACATCTGCCCCTCCAGATGCCGTTAAAAATTTGGCCAGTAGTCCTTCATAGCCCACATCGCCACCATCGGCTGTGGGCAATAGCCACTGGGGTTTTGCCTTTTGGGCTAGTTCTAGAGCACCCTCTCCGCCCCGAATAACAGGACCGAGTACGGGTAATGTCAAACTCACCAGGGGGGTAATAGCCACATCGACCGGAGGGCGCGTAGCCAGGGCAACGTCAGGATAGCCGTGGGGCTCATAGTATAGGCGCAGCCCTGTATCTAAGACAGTGATGATATAGGCATTTTCTTGGGTGAGAGGACCAATGGGGGCTCCTGGTAAGGCCTCAATTAGTAAATCATCACCGAGACGATGGCTTTGCCCAGGGGGCAGGTTGATGACATCGATAAACCCTTTCTCCTTGGCTACTTTGGCGGCAGCGGCTGAAGCAACTACTGGAATTGATTTATCGAGTGCTGCCAAGGTTTCTGGATGGGCATGATCAGCCAGGCCCTGGGAAAGCAGTAATAGGTCTACTTGCTGGGGAATGGGGATTGGCCGGGGTCTAATGCCACGAACCAACCAGCCTGTGTTGTTAAAAACCAGGTCTCCTATTAACCATGGATCTACTAGCAGGGAACGCCCTGCCAGGTTGAACTGCCAACTGTTCACATCTAACCAGGTGATGGTGTCTGACCTTTTTGTTGACATAGCTCCTCTTAAAACTTTGCTGAAAAAAATTGCTGGCTGTTATAGTGATGCCGAACTTCGGAAAACTGTAGCTACAAACTCTACCAAGTGGTTAATCTACCCCTGTTTGAAAAAAATGAACGTTAGTCCGGACAGATTAAGTTATGAAGGTAGAGTGAACTATTAAGTTTTACTTATGTTCTTTCCCTACTTTATACGTTTCTTCAAATTGGTTTTCGTTTTCTTGATGTGATCCCCGTATAATCAGGCTGTTTATCGTACAGATTGGTACAGCGTTCCGAAATATTGGCTAAATAGCTAATATTTTTCGGTTTAAGCGCTTAAGTTCAATGCCTATGCGTCGGCAATTGCTGAAAAGTTACACAGTTTTAGTTACTCGTACTGGGCAGACTCCCGTTACGATTACGTTTACCCCACTTGCCGGAATGATCGCTGCATTTGTCCTGCTTGGGGTGCCCTTAGGTTGGCTGGGGGCTGTTATTTTTTCTCTCTTCCAGAGTAATGTTCAGCTGGCGGATCAAAACCGGCAGCTTACGGATCAGGCTCATCAGGTCCTAACTGATCTGAATACGTTAGATTCTGAAATTGAAAATCTAAAAGAGCGAGCTGGTTTGCCTGAGTTGGGTAACCAGAATAGTGTGTCAGATGACGGTATTCCCCGAGGCGGGGAAGCTGTGACCGTTGATGGTGTTGAGCTCTATGAGAAAGCTAGCCAAAAGCTGCCTAAGCTGAGTGATCTTTTGGATGACAGCATTAAGCCTGCGTTGGAAGAAACGCTTGCTGAAGAAGAAGCGAAGATAGCCGCTTACCCAGATGGAGTTCCCATTGGTGGCCCTATTGATATTTCGTCTGAGTTTGGGTTGCGTCGTAATCCCTTTGGGGGTTCTTCCTATGAAACCCATGAGGGCACAGATTTTGTTGGCCCCTATGGCACCCCTATTGTGGCTGCTGCGGAAGGTGTGGTAGGCCGGGCTGAGTACTATGGTGGCTACGGTAATACCGTCACCGTCAAGCATGGCTACGGCTACGAGACTCTGTATGCCCACATGTCAAAGATTGCTGTGGCGTCTGGGGCTAGGGTCAAGCGCGGTGATGTGCTGGGCTATCTAGGTAATACTGGTCGTTCTTCTGGGCCTCATCTACACTACGGTGTCTATTACAAAGGCACGGCCATCAACCCGCGTAATGTGATGAAGATGGATCATGATATGACGTTGGTTGAGTACTGGCGGTTGCGCTAGTCAATGGCAATGGGCCGTCCTCAAGGGTGGTCGTCCTACGGTAGGATTGAAAGGCTTTCAAACACCTTTCTTGAAACCTATGGGCAATACCTTCGGTCACCTATTCCGCATCACTACGTTTGGCGAGTCCCATGGCGGTGGTGTGGGTGTTGTTATTGATGGTTGTCCACCTCAGTTAGAAATTTCCGCTGAAGAAATTCAGGTGGATCTAGAGCGACGACGGCCAGGCCAGAGCAAAATCACCACGCCCCGTAAGGAAACGGATACCTGCGAGATTGTTTCTGGGGTATTTCAGGGCCAGACCTTAGGCACACCCATCACGATCTTGGTGCGCAACAAAGATCAGCGCCCCCAGGACTATGGGGAAATGGCAACGAAATATCGTCCTTCCCATGCGGACGCTACCTACGATGCTAAGTACGGCATTCGTAATTATCAGGGAGGCGGTCGTTCTTCTGCGCGGGAAACCATTGGTCGAGTAGCGGCGGGTGCGATCGCAAAAAAAATTCTCCGTCAGGTGGCTGGCATCGAAATTGTTGGCTACGTCAAACGGATCCAGGACATAGAGGCTCCCATCGACCCCGACAGCGTCACCCTAGAACAGGTGGAAAGCAATATTGTCCGCTGTCCGAATCCTGACTTTGCCGATGAAATGATTGCCCGCATTGATCAGGTGCGCAAAGACGGCGATTCCATTGGTGGCGCAGTGGAGTGTGTGGCCCGCAAAGTGCCAAAAGGTCTTGGGTCCCCCGTTTTTGACAAACTTGAAGCCGACCTCGCCAAGGGCATGATGTCCTTACCTGCCAGTAAAGGGTTTGAACTGGGCTCCGGGTTTGCCGGTACCTTTCTCACCGGCAGTCAGCACAATGACGAGTTCTACACTGACGCTGACGGCAATATTCGCACCCGCACCAATCGCTCTGGTGGTACCCAAGGGGGAATTTCCAACGGCGAAAACATCATTATTCGCGTAGCCTTTAAGCCTACAGCCACTATTCTCAAAGAGCAAAAAACCGTAGACCAGCAGGGCAATGAGACCACGCTGTCCGGTCGCGGTCGCCACGACCCCTGTGTATTGCCTCGGGCGGTACCCATGGTGGAGGCCATGATGGCTCTGGTGCTGTGCGATCATCTGATGCGTCATCAGGGTCAATGCACGCTGCTTTAGGACCCTGGCCTACGCGGGCCATAGTTATTTTGTTTTGGATTGCCGCTGGCGGTATTGGCTGGTACTACCTCTTGTTTCCAACAGCCAACCTGACGACGGGTAGCCCTACCATTGCTGTTGCCCTCATCCTCATATGTATCGACCAGGGGCGCATGGCTTGGGTTGATCTTCGCAATGTCTATCAGGTTTCCCTGGCCGATCGTCGTGTAGTCATCTTCTATGGCGTCACCCTAATTACGGTTGCCATGGAACTCATCGGGTTTTATCTGGTCTGGCAGCATCTAGTGCTGGGCATGGTAATTTTTCTCATGAGTCAGTTCTTTTTTAATACGGCTGCCAATATTCAGCTATATCCCCATAGCCATGAACCGATGCGGCCGTTTCCGATGCAGGCCCGTTGGCCCGTCTTAATAGCCAATGGTATTGCTCTCGGCCTGATTACTCTATGGCAAGCCAATTACCTGCGTCAGCTGACCTCTGCCCTTTGGCTAGGCATGGTGGTCATTTACCTAACAGTCAAATATCTGATGGCTACCAACACAGCCGCAATGGCAGATGGAGGCGAAAGTCCATAGTTTGTCCTTGGTTTTCCACTTGCCCTGGATGGATATGGGGTGGGCCTTCTACCAAGCCAAATTCCACAAGCTTATCGGCTTCGGGGGCTCCTATTTTGTTGGTCAAAATAAAAACGTGATCTAACTCAAATTGCTTGCCCATGGGCAATATTCAGAGATTGAGGGCTAGGCTATCCGCCATCATACTCAGCCAGCCATAGCAACGCTTAAATCTTACTCAGAACGGACTCATATCCCAATCACTACAACAACCATCTCTGCCTAAGACAGCAGGGGTGGTTGTTTGCTATTACTAGACAAGACGCACGGCCCAACTAATGCAAAATCTAGCAGTGGAAAAAACGACCTACCACGATTCTTTTTTTGACCAGCTTTTTATTCGTCTGTTTGCTAGCAAAATGTCTAACGCCGTTGGTGAATGTAGCAGTCGACCTGGCTATGACGGCTTTGTAGAACTCTCGCAAAAGATTATGCAAGGTCGCAGCTCGCAACAGCAGCAACAGCTGGTTGCTGTCGTTTTGCAGTCATTGGTGCCAGCGCCGGTTCTGTGGGGGATTCGGACGTTTTTCTCGCCTACCCAGTTAGTGTGCGAACTCAATGCCTGGTTTGCCACCCAGCTATTTGAATGGCTAGTGGGTCCTTGCACGGTGCAACTGGCTGAGGTCACAACCGCCTCTGGTGAAACACGGCAGCAAAAAAGTGCGGTTCACATCGAAAAGTGTCGTTATTTAGAACAAAGTGGCTGTGTGGGCATGTGTGTCAACATGTGCAAACTACCCACACAGCAGTTTTTTACTGAAAAGTTTGGCATTCCTCTGACCATGACCCCCAATTTTGAGGACCTTAGCTGCGACATGGTATTTGGCCAAATGCCGCCGCCGCTGGAGACAGAAGATGCCTATCAGCAGCCTTGTTTGCAAGATTGTGCTGTAGCTAGTGAAAGCCCTGCCTGCCCTAAAGTACGAACCTGAGGCAGGGGGGCTCTGGCATTACCAGGGACTGCTAATCATGGTGAATCCGGCCCAGTAAAATGGATGAGATAATGAGCCTAAGCTTTCATTAGCCAGGGCTTTATCTCCATATGACTTTTGTAGTTGGCTGAGATCAACAGCTTCAGTTTGATCCTTGAGTAGTGCCAGCTGAGCCTGGCGCAGTGCTTCAGCCTTAGTCGCTGTTTGGGGGATCTGGTGATAAAACTCACTCATCAAGGCCAATGTGCCTAAATCACTAACATCCCACAGGCTAGCTACGGCTGACTTAACTCCGGCTCTTAGGGCTAGTCCCGCAAAACCTAGCTCAGCATTGCTATCGCCTACGGCTGTTTCACAGGCACTCAACACCAAAAGCTCTAAGTTGGGCAGCTGCCAGTCTAAGTTGTTCACATCCTCCAGGGTGAGTCGCTGGTCCCATAGCTGAATATAAGAGTTCTCTGGTTTGCCGGGCTTAAATTCGGCATGGGTGGCCAAATGAACAATGTCGTAGGATTGACGACTGAGTAAGGTATTAAAATTCTCCAGGGTAAAGCTTTGGTTGAGGAGGGAACGGTCTTGCCAGTTGCGATCGCTACCCTCGGCCGTCCGTAGCTGCCAGGCAATATTTGACAGCTCAATCGGTACCGCAGGTAGTGGAGACAAATCCTGAAATTCAGAGGCTCCCACCGCTAATAAGTTGCCGGGTTCAATGGCGTCATAGTCGGTGTCAATCAGGTTGAAGGCAGGAATACTAGTGGTATTGTATTTCTCAACCAAAAATTGTTCACCATCATAGAGTGCGGGTAAGGCCAGCCCTCTCAGCCCATCTCCAGAACACACCAACAGAGTATCAATGCCAGCCGGGGTGAGAAACTCATCCTCATAGGGGTCAATTATCCAGTCGTATAGCTTACGAGCTGCCGGCATATAAGCATTTCCAGAGGGGCGACTAATATGCCGATGAAATTGCTCCGTGGTTTTTGCCAGCAGGTCTTTAGGGACGTCATACAAATCACGCACAATGGGCTCACCATTGGGCATGATCAGCACCAGGTGCAGATGATCCTCTCGCGGCATGGCCCATAAAACAGCGGGGGATGTTCCGGTTTCCTCTCCAATCCGAGCCAATGTGATCGCAATTTCTTCTGGTGATTGAGTCACCTCAGCTAGATCTTCACCAAAATAAGTTTCATATTCTGACTCCAGCATCAGTTCCATATTCAGAACTTTCTGGCTTAGAGTTAGCTCCTGGGTGAAGGCAGGTGAAGGCGCTATTATCAGTAGGCACATCAGGGGAGCCAAAAGCCATCGCAGCGGTTTATGGCGTCTCGATAGGGCGCGAGATAAAAATTTCATATTGCTACATCCTAAAGTGTGTAGGTGCAACTACATAGAAGCTGGCCTGACTCCGCATCAATGTTGACTAAAGTCTAGGGTCAGTCAATGTCTGTAGGGTAGAGCGATCAGGTATTAAACCTGTGTAAAAAGGAGGTTTGATGCGTTTCTAGTAGTTATCGCCGGTAACTGTCGATGGGAAAACTCCAGACATTTACCGACCTTTTGGTGACAAGGTAGATGACCCATGGATGTCCCTATTTGCGCATCCATTGTCTATGCAGCCGACCCGATTTCCGTCATGCTAGATCCCGAAGATGAGCGGTTGCTGATTGAGCCATGAGTTATCCATGGTAATAGCTATCAGTCTTTTTTAGATTGATTTAGGTTAGCCTCAGCAACATCGTTTTGAAAGACAAGTAGAGGAGGTATCACACCATGGGAGATATGGACCCGGTTAAGTTAATGAAGCAAGAAGTGGGTCGCGCCGCTGCTGCCCAGGTAAAATCTGGCTCAATTGTGGGTCTGGGCACGGGTTCCACCACTGCATTTGCCATTCAGTTTATTGGCGAGCGTTTGGCGGCTGGTGAACTTACTGACGTTGTGGGTATTCCCACTTCGTTTCAGGCGTCAGTACTGGCTAAAAAGCATGGTATTCCGCTAACTACGCTGGATGAAGCGCCTCGCATTGACATTGCCATTGATGGCGCGGATGAGGTTGATCCTCAGCAGAACCTGATTAAGGGGGGTGGCGCAGCCCACACTCGTGAGAAGGTTGTGGATGGTTTGGCCGAGCGCTTTGTGGTTGTGGTTGATAGCTCTAAGCTGGTTGATAAATTAGGTTCCACCTTTGCTTTGCCGGTGGAAGTTCTGCCCATGGCAGTTGCGCCTGTCACGCGTGCGTTGACGGCATTGGGTGGCACGCCTGAGTTACGTATGGGTGTGAATAAGGATGGTCCGGTGATTACTGACCAGGGGAACATGGTGCTGGATGTGAAGTTTACTGGCATTGATAACCCTGCTGAGTTGGAAAAGACTGTTAATAACATTCCTGGTGTTTTGGAGAATGGTTTGTTTGTTGGGTTGGCTGATGAGGTGTTGATTGGTGAAGTGATTGATGGGAAAGCGTCAGTTCGGACAATGTAGGTTGACTTGTATTTGACCAATCGGATTAGAAGCTATGAGATTCTTGTGAAACTAGCTTCTGAGTGCTGGCGAGGAGCGAGGTTGGTTGCTCAGGGCTTTCCCCCCTGAAACCCCCCGGATGTGGGGACCTCGACGTCCCCACGCCCCTCGCACTAGAGGTTGGTTGAAGCTTGGCTCAAGGTGGTTGCACTAGTTGTCGAAGAGGTGGTTACGCTGCTACGCATTCGCTCCACACCGTAAAAGAGAAGTTATTTTCTTTCTCTTCAAAGTTTTTCGGTTAGAAGAATTTGTTGAGGAAGAACTTACTTGAAGTCGAGCTAAAGAATCTATGCTTTTTTAATTTTCTGTGACACGTCACAGAAAATTAAAAATCACAACACCGACCATTTCCTTTGTGTGCAAACTGGGACAACGCAGTTATTTTTACGAGGGTTGTAGGGCGGCGTTCCGCTCTGCCCAGGGGGGGTGGGGAACTCGGAAGGACCCCACGCAGCCGGTTTTGCTCCCAACCAGTTATCCCAAATCACAAGAAATACTTAGCAGGCAGAATCGATTTAAATCTTGCATACTAATCAATGAACAATGTCACAGCAAGCGAATGCAATATCGTCGATTTGGACGCACAGAACTTCAAATGCCGGTGTTCTCCTGCGGCGGCATGCGGTACCAGCACTCCTGGAAAGATGTCCCGCAATGGATGATTCCAGAAAAAAATCAACAAAACCTCGATGCGACAATCCACCATGCGGTTGAGCTAGGTATCAATCATATTGAAACTGCCCGTGGCTACGGTACTTCAGAAATCCAGTTAGGTAAAGTATTGCCAGCGTTTGATCGCGATCTCATTATCGTTCAAACCAAGGTTACACCCCGCGAAAATCCTAAAGAATTCCTTGCCACCTTTAATAAGTCCATCAAAAACCTACAGCTAGACTATGTAGACCTGCTGGGTATCCACGGCATTAATACCCATGAACTGCTGGACTGCACATTACGTCCGGGCGGCTGCATGGAGGTTGTGCGTGAACTTCAACGCCAGGGTCGAGTGCGCTACGTCGGTTTTTCCACCCATGGACCCACCGATGTCATTGTCGACACGGTGAATACTGGGCAGTTCGACTATATGAACCTGCACTGGTACTACATTTTTCAAAATAATTGGCCTGCTATTGAAGCGGCCCAACAGCACGATGTGGGTGTGTTTATCATCAGTCCATCGGATAAAGGCGGCCATCTGTATGCACCACCACCAAAACTGGTGGACCTGTGCGCACCGCTGAGCCCTATGGTGTTTAACGACCTGTTTTGTCTGAGCCATTCCCAGGTGCATACGTTAAGCCTGGGGGCTGCTAAGCCTAGCGATTTTGATGAGCACGTGAAGGTACTGCCGTTGATAGATCAGGCGGATGAGGTACTACCACCGATTCTAAAAAAGCTGGAGGAGAGTGCGATCGCAACCCTGGGCGAAACCTGGTATAAAACCTGGAATGTGGGGCTACCTAAACCAGCCGAGACCCCCGGCAATCTAAATATCCCCATTATTCTCTGGCTGGGCAATCTGGTGGATGCCTTCGATATGACCGAATACGCCGCTGCCCGCTATAACCTACTGGGCGGTGCCAGCCACTGGTTCCCTGGTTCCCGTGCCGATAATGTGAACTCTTTAGACCTGCGTCGCTGTCTTCAGCACAGCCCTCACCAGGATGTCATCCCTCAGCGATTGATGGAAATCCACACACGTCTGGCTGGAGCAAAGGTCAAGCGCCTATCAGAATCCTAGAGCTTGCGTAAACATAGCGGACTATTACCTTTAGAGCCTTTAGATTAGTAGACATGGTTCTTTGCTGGGCGCATGGTCATGTCTATTGCCTCTATTCCCCAAGCCTCGACAGCTCCCCGTTGGTTGCAAATGCTGCACTATACCACCAAGCCCCTGGACTATATGGAGCAGGGGGCACAGCAGAATGGCGATATTTTCAATGCGCCGGTCATTGGCAACCATGAAACTGTTTTATTTGTCAGTCACCCTAAAGGCATTCAACAGATTTTCTCCAGCGATAAGTGTATTACAGCTCCGCCCAATGCCTTACTGCAGCCCATTGTGGGCAACCACTCCATCTTTTGTTTAGGGGGGGCACGGCATCGACGGGAACGTAAGTTACTGATGCCACCGTTCCACCGAGAACAGATTCCCCAGTATGGTCGGCTAATTCTTGAACTGACTGAGCAGGCGATGCAGGGGCTATCAACCGGAGATACTTTTTTAGCGCGATCGCTCGTGCAAACCATTTCTCTGGATGTCATCCTGAAGGTGGTATTTGGCCTCAGTGATGGCCCTCGATTTGATCAGCTCAAAGCATTAATTATTGAATTTACCGACTGTTTTCAAAATATTCTGGTGTCGGGCGCTTTATTTTTCCCGGCGTTGCGCATTGATTGGGGACCCCGCAGTCCATGGGGCCATTTTCAGTCTGTGCGCCATCAGGTTAGTGAATTGCTGCTGGCTGAGATTTGCGATCGCAGAACCCAAGATACCACCCACAAAAACGACATCCTCAGCCTGCTGATCGCGGCACGGGATGAAGACGGGCAGCCAATGGAGGATGCCGAACTCCACGATGAGCTGTTGACTCTGCTGGTAGCTGGTCATGAAACAACCGCCAGCGCTATTTCCTGGGCGCTTTACTGGATTTATCAAGACCCACAGATTTATCAAACTTTGGTGGATGAGCTAGATCGCCTAGGGCCATCCCCCGACCCGGTTGAGATCACAAAACTGCCCTATCTCACGGCTGTGTGTAATGAAACCCTGCGGCTGTATCCCATTGCTAACCTGACAGTCCCCCGTGAGGTGACCGCCCCCATGACATTAATGGGATACGATTTGGAGCCGGGAACTCGCCTGTATGGTGCAATTTATCTCACCCACCATCGTCCAGAGCTATATCCAGATTCCAAATCGTTTAAGCCCGAGAGATTTTTAGAGCGTCAGTTTGCCAGCTATGAGTTTCTCCCCTTTGGCGGTGGTGTCCGACGTTGTATTGGGGAGATTTTAGCCCAGTTTGAAATGAAATTGGTGTTGGCAACAATGGTGTCACATTATCAGCTGGAATGGGTGGATACAACACCTGAAACACCCAAACGTCGGGGTGTCACCCTAGCTCCAGCCAATGGTGTCAAGATGAGATTCAAAGGCAAAAGATTATAGTTATCTTCTGCACTACGCTGATAAACCTGCCTGAAAGGTTTTGAGAGCTTCAACATGGTTGTCGATGAGAATACAGCGACAAAATAAATCTAAATCCATCTCTGGCACGGCTTTACTAACGCTGATTTTTTCATAATAGGCTTCATTATTGTTATCTTGGCTGCTATCCCGGAAGTGGTAAAGCTTAAGGACTCCATCTTCCCAAAACCAAACCTCAGCAATTTTAAGGCGTTTGTAAGCTTCTAGTTTGTCAATGCCACCGCTAGAGAAAACTATTTCGATAGCTAAGTCTGGACGTTGGCTGCTAGGCGTCAGTTTATACGACTCATCAGCTTCCCGTTTAACATTTCTGGCTTCGTTTTCTAATGCCATGGAACCAGTTGGCTTAAAGTCAAACCCAGCCATCAGCAAGTATAGTTCCAGTAATGCTGCGATTCGCTTCTTGATGGTTTCATGGGGTTCTCCAGGCATTTGCTGTATCTCTAAGGTGCCATCTAGAAACGAAATTCGATACCCTGGCTGCTCAAGGAGTTGCTCAACCACTTTGAATTCACGCCAAGTCAAGCCCTTGAAAAGCAGGCGATTTTCTTCAGGGATTGGGGGAGCCGTTGTTAATGTCATTGGCGTTGCCTCAATCAAAAGTGATTTGCTTCCTATCATAGGACAGCTACTAGTGGCTATGCCACTGGTGGAAAGCCAGAGCCTGACAGGTGTTGACACATATGTTGATTTGGGTGCTTCTCAACCCTCAAAGAACTTGTCGATGATCCGCTCGTAGACTTGGTGCAGCTCATAAATATGAGCGATGGGAATATGCTCACCAATCTGATGCATCGTGTTATCCAGAGGTCCATATTCCACCGTTACACAATGGGGGACGAGATAACGCGCATCGGTAATGCCCCCTTCTGTGCTCAAGCGAGGACGTCGATTGGCAATCTCTTCCACAGCATCTTGCACCAACCCAACAAAATCATTGCCTGGATCGGTGCGAAACGCTTCACCACTCACCCGAAAGCGAATATCGTACTCAGTGTCATACTCGCGAGCGATCGGGTCAACCGTTTCACGAATTAGCTGCTGTAGCCCTGCTCCAGTTTGTTCATCATTAAAACGAATATTGAATCGCAGCTTCACCTCAGCCGGAATTACATTCTCTGCACATTTGGCCGTCTCAAACTGGGTCATTTCTAGATTGGATGGCTCGAACCACTCATTGCCCTCATCCAATTTTAGATTTTTCAAAGCTGCCACCATGGCCACCGCAGCAGGTACCGGGTTCAGCACATTGCGCTGATAGGCCACATGCCCTTGTTTACCCTTCACCGTAATAAAGGTGTTAATACTGCCCCGACGACCAATGTGAACACAGTCTCCCATCTCCAAAGGGTTAGTCGGTTCCCCCACCACACAGGCATCAATTGTCTCACCCTGCGCTGCCAACCATTTCATCACTGGCTTGGTGCCATTGATCGCCTCGTGTTCTTCGTCGCCAGTAATAATAAAACTAAAAGACCCTTTAAAACTGTCTTTGTTCTTCGCTAACCAGGATGAAACAGCCGCAATAAAGCAGCCGATACCTGCCTTCATATCGACAGTACCCCGTCCCCACAAAATACCGTCTCGAATCTCTCCTGCATAGGGATCAATATCTCCCCAGCGCTCCCGATTGCCCTCAGGTACAACATCGGTATGGCCAGCAAAAGCCAGGTTAGGACCTTCAGTGCCATAGCGGGCGTAAAGGTTATCGACTTCGTAACTGCCAGGTTCATTGTGGAATGTCATGCGGTGGCAGGTGAACCCAAGCTGTTCTAGATGACGTTGGACAACATCGAGGCCACCCTCGCGATCGGGAGTGACGCTGGGACAGCGAATCAGTTCTTGGGTGACTTTGACGGGCTCGAAAACGGGCGTCGTGACGGTAGTGCTAGCGATCATGGGAATTCGTTTGTTTTCAGCATTGTACAAAACCGACTAACTGTTTGCCGCTGTTCGCTTTGTAACAAAGTCCCGATAGGCCGCAATCAAACGCATCGTGATCGGACCAAACGCCTCAAACCGTTGTTCATCAATCTGGCTAATGGACTCAATCTCACAGGTTGTCCCGGTCAAAAAGACCTCCTGGGTCTGGGCAAGTTCTTCGGGGTTAATGTGCCGTTCTACCACTTCAATGCCCAACTGCTTGGCCAGTTTGATGATGGTTTGGCGAGTAATCCCATCAAGGAAACAGTCCGGTATTGGTGTGTGTACAGCCCCATCCATAATTAGAAATACATTGGATGCGGTGGATTCAGCGATCAGCCCACGGTAGTCCAGCATCAGGGCATCATCAAACCCTTGCTGGATTGCCTCATGTTTGCTCATAAAGCAGATGGGATAGAGACAGGCCGCCTTGCTGACTGTCGGTGCAGTTGTTGGATCAGGCTTCCGCCAGGTGATATGGCTAGTCAGTTTTAAGGGTGTCTTGGTTTCAATGTTAAACAGAGTAGTGGGAAATGCCCAGGCGGCAATGCCAAGACAGGTAGATGGGTCCGGTGTATAGATCCGTAGCCGCTCACTGCCGCGCCAGGCAAAGTGACGAATGTAGCCTACATCAATATTTTCTTTAGTCAGCAAGTCGTGGGTGGCGGCAATGATGTCATCCGTGGAATAGGGAATTTTAAAGCCTAGAATTTTGGCGGACTGATGCAGCCGTTCGATGTGTTCGCTGAGCAGAAAGGCTTTGCCATTGTAGATACGGACACCTTCGAAAACGCTACTGGCGTAGTGGAGGCCGTGGGTGAGGGGATGGATAGTGGCATTTTTCCAGACAACAGTTTTGCCGTTAAGCCACAGATATCCTTCCTTTTGGTCGAAAGGCAACAGAGACATGGGAATTTCTATGGATGATGGAGTTGGAGAAGCGAGGAGATTTGTGGAACGCTGTGGATGGAACGTGGTGACTAAAAGGACTTTGTGTCCTTGGATTTGCCCTCACCCTAAATCCCTCTCCCTGGGGCTACTGTGTATACACATCTAGAAAATAATTTCCCAAAAGGTAGACATAGCCTTGAATTGGCCCTCATCCTAAATCCTTCTCCCTGGGGGTGAAGGACTTTGAGGCCAGGCCCCCCTTCTCCCTCAGGGAGTAAGGGGCTGGGGGATGAGGGCTCGAAATCTAGAGCCAGCTCTCCGACTTATGTATACACGGTAGCTCCCCAGGGAGAGGGACTTTGAGAACGTAGCTTTGCTATCTGCAAAAGATATATTGCTCTTATTCCCCTTCTCCCCAGGGAGAAGGGGCTGGGGATGAGGGTTAATCCCGCAACAGGTCGTTGATGGATGTCTTAGACCGGGTCTTATCATCCACAGTCTTAACAATCACATTGCAATATAGGCTAGGGCCAGGAGTGCCATCTGCCAGAGGCTTGCCAGGCAATGCCCCAGGGACAACAACAGAGTAAGGAGGAATTTCGCCGTAGGTCACTTCGCCTGTGGCCCGGTTAACAATTTTAGTGGACTGACTCAAGTACACACCAATGGCCAGCACCGCCCCTTCTCTAACAATAACGCCTTCGGAAACCTCGCTCTGGCCACCGACAAACACATTGTCTTCAATAATGACCGGGTTCGCTTGCAGGGGTTCTAGCACACCACCAATGACCACACCTGCTGAAATATGGCAATTTTTACCGATTTGGGCGCAGGAGCCGACGGTGACATAGCTATCGATCATGGTGCCACTGTCCACATAGGCACCGATATTTGTAAAGCTGGGCATTAGCACCACATTACTGGCCACATAGGACCCCCGCCGGACGACGCAGTTGGGTACGGCTCGAAACCCAGCTTCGGCATACTTTTCCTGGCTCCAGCCGGAAAATTTAGAAGGCACCTTATCAAACCAGGGGGCGTCTCCCATGTCAGCGTATTTTAGACCGCTGGAAATAACGGTGGAGTCATTGAGGCGGAAGGACATGAGTACAGCCTTTTTCAGCCATTGGTTGACGACCCAGTCATCGCCTGACTTTTCACAGACGCGATACTGACCGCTATCAAGGCCGTTAACTACATATTC
Organism: Leptolyngbya sp. PCC 7375; assembly: GCF_000316115.1. Classification (GTDB taxonomy): domain Bacteria; phylum Cyanobacteriota; class Cyanobacteriia; order Phormidesmidales; family Phormidesmidaceae; genus Leptothoe. The sequence continues at coordinate 1,916,075 of NZ_JH993797.1, read as the reverse complement.
GATGGCATCACGGGTTTCGCCTGATGTGCTGGAATTAATCGAACTACGGTTTTCCCAGGCGGTGTCGATAATTCGGATCAGGTTCTGTGTGTCCATATGTGGTATGCCCTTTGGGGTTGCTGTTTGCACTAAAGTGGGTCAATTAAAAAACGTCAATCTTTAGATGCTATCGCTAAACCTTGTCTAAGTTAAATGGGCATCAATGTAGGCGGCTAACTCTGATTTAGATCGGAAGTCAGGAATCAGACACCAGTTACTAGCGCTTGATGGCAGAAATGTAGCGACCATTGCATCCCCCATCCCCCTCACTAATGAGTAAGCTTACGCCACACAGTACTAATAGTGGATGAATGTCCGTGACTATAAAGTTGCGCCGACTAAGCAGCTCTGTGGGATTAAGCTTTGTGATTGAAGTTGCGGCTTTTACTGACCAGACCGTAAAAATTTGAAAGTGTAGACATGGAATCAATTTTGCTAGTTGATTTCTCGTATGGATGTACGGTTTCTGAGGCGTCACAGAGGATTTCATCAGAAAATACTTGGCCTTTTGGTGAAGGTTATGGAGTTGTGATGTTCCATGGCATTAGGCAATTCATTTTTGTTTAATGTCATCTGTGTAGAATCCTTAGACAATGCACAAACCATTGATTTCAGTTGTTCAAGAATGTGACGTTTTTATAACGCCCTTACGTCCATGTCCAGCGATCTTCCCACTCCTAGCCGAGGACAGCGTGCACTAGCCGCTATTGTTGTTACTGATGCGGTTGGCTTTAGTGCCCGCATGTCAGTTGATGAGGAAAATACATTACAGCTGATTCAACGCGACTTAGCGTTGATGGCAGAGCAATGCACAGAATTTGAGGGCCAGGTTCTCAAATCTACTGGCGATGGCTTGTTGATGTATTTTGTTAGCGCAGTGCAGGCGGTGAGCTGTGCGATCGCAATCCAAAAAGCTTTTTACGCTCAAGAGAAGCAGACCGATAACCTTTCCCATCGCATTGGTATTCATATGGGAGACGTCTTCTTTAACAATTCAGACGTGATGGGCAACAGCGTGAATATTGCTGCTCGCCTACAAACTCAGGCTCAACCCGGTGGTATCTGCTTATCTAAACTGATTTACGATCTGGTTAAAGTACGCCTGTCGCTGGATGCAGAGTTTGCTGGGCCGCTCAAACTCAAAAATATTAAAGAGCCGATTACGGTTTACCATATTAATGTGGCAGGTATCGATACGGCGGCGGCAGCCAAGTCTGTTCTCGATCCTGATAAGACAAAACATTGGACCCATCAAGAGTCTAAGCGGTCGGCGTCTAAACAGACGGCATCTAAACAGACGGCGTCTAAACAGACGGCAAAAAAAACGCCCGTCCTGACAGAAGGCACTAAAATTGGGGGGCGATACACGATCAAGCGCATGCTGGGGCAAGGGGGGTTTGGTTTCTCTTACCTGGTGGAAGATACCCAGCGGTTTGGCGAACTGTGTGTGCTCAAAGAATTGCGCCCGGTGCAGAAACAGGGCAAATTTTTGCAAAAAGCGATTGAGTTATTTCAACGGGAGGCCAAAACCCTCCATAGCATCGATCATCCGCAAATTCCTAAGTTTATGGCCTGTTTTACCCAGGCTAAGCGACTGTTTATCGTCCAGGAATATATTGATGGGGTCACCTATCTAAAGCTGTTGCAACGGCGTAAGAAACAGTCCAAGCTGTTTACTGAAGGTGAAGTTGTCTTCTGGCTGGCCCATATGCTGCGGGTATTGGACTATCTGCACAGTCTCAATATTATGCACCGCGATATTTCACCTGAGAATGTGATGTATTCTCGAGATCGCAATCTACCTATTTTGATTGACTTTGGCCTAGTCAACAACACCATGTCTGACTCATTGTCAGAAAGCCCTACCCAGAACGAAAATCTACAAAAAGCTGTCACCGCTGTGGGTAAATTTGGCTATTCTCCACCGGAGCAGATGTTTGGAAAATGTACTCCCTCCAGTGATTTGTATGCGTTGGGAGTGACGGCACTGGTGCTACTGACCGGAAAACATCCTCGCGATCTGATGGATGCCCATACGCTGGATATGGACTGGCGGCCCCATGCAGAAATTAGCCCGCTGCTGGGGGACGTTTTAGCGACAATGACCCGACAGCAGCCCCAGGATAGATTTCAGTCTGCCCAAGCGGTATTTGAGCAGTTGGCTCCTTTATTGCCTGTCAACTTTAGTAAAACGCTGAATCCGAAGCCAGCGGTTGCTGTGCCGGTAGAGCTATCTGAGCAACTTGACCGGAGTTCTCAGCCAGACCCATCCTTTATTGCCCAGTGTCGCGACGAGCTGAGTCGCTGCATTGGTCCCATTGCCGACATGGTGATCGAAGAAACGCTGGAAGATAACCCGAACGCTACGCCCCAGGAGATTGTTGATATTCTTGTCGGGCAAATATCTGATGCTGACCAGGCTACGGTCTTTTTAAGTCACATTTGTATTCCTGACGAAGCTCTGGCATCAAGTGACACCATGCCGGAGATCAGTACGGTAATTCAACAACGTCAGCAAACCTTAGATCTTGCCTTTATCGACCGTTGCCGTCAGGCCCTGGCTCAATGTATTGGGCCGATGGCCAGTATGATTGTGGAAGATACGTTAGTGGATTATCCCAACTTGAATCCGCCTGCTTTTGTTGATCGACTAGCCAGAGAAATTCCTGATGGAGAGAAAGCTCAGGAGTTTCGATTGGAGTTACGCAGCGAGATTAGCGTGAAGTCAACGTGAGAAGATTCCCCCGTAGGGGCGCATGGCCATGCGCCCTCTGGGATATAGGCCCATCGTCAGTTAGTTGCCCTGCGATATCGGATGCCCTTAACCAGTCCCCTGGCTGCCTTTGCGATTACGACGGTGACGCTCTAACCGTTGCATGGCCATTTGTAGGCTGAGGCGCATACGGTTAAAGGAGTCGGTGAGGTTGCCAACTTCATCGTCAGACCATTTGATAAATTCGGCTTTGGTATCACCGGTACTGACGGCTTCTGCTGTAGTGGCCATGCGGTTGATGGGGCGGACGACGTAGCGCTTGAGCCAGAGGTTGACGAGGAGGATTGCGATCGCAAATACCCCAGTAAAAACTGCCAGGGTAATAAACAATGACTTATTCGCCGTTCTCAATATAGTTTTTGCAGGTACCGAGATAATCTGGGTGCCGATGATTTCGTCCAGCTGCCAGCCAAACCCATTTTCGCTGCCATATTTCTCAATCATGCTCTTAGGGGCCTGATCTGGAGTGCTATGGCATGATAAGCAAGCCTCCTGCTTAATTTGAATCGGTCGAGCGATGTAGAACAGTCTGCCGCCCGGTGTCTTTCTAAAACCGTGTAATTCTTCGCGACTGTCAGGCCGATCAAATGAGCTGACCAGTGATGCTTCAAACTCATCCGCTTTGTCTTTAATATTAGTGGGATTTAAGACAGCTTCTTTATAGAAAAAATCTTTATAGTCTGGGCTTGTTTGCAGCGTTTCGAATACTCTATGGGCCGAGTAACTGGGCACAGTTTCTGGCAAAAATTGAGCTTCGCTACGTTCTGCCAGTTCTGGTCGTACCTCATCAACGGTGTACTGACGCACAGAGTTCATGGTTTCCATCAGCATCAGTGCTTTGTTGGTGAGCTCTGCTTGGGCAGTGTGATTGAGTAAGCTTGATAAGGCAATGCCACTCATCAGAATGCCGCCTATAAAGACGACCATGAGCATCAGCGTAAACTTTTGGCCAAGTTTCATTTTCGAAAGCGTCAACATAACTCCAAGCAGAAGAGGTTGTGTGAGGTTGGCTGTAGGGGCGCACAGCTGTGCGCCCCTACAGATGATTGGCAGGTATTTACCTGTATCTAACGTATCTATTTGGCCCAGATTAAGACTATGAGTCAAATCAATTGGCAATATATCAATACAAACGCTTTCAGATCTTCAGTTCTAGATCCTGGTTTCCAGGTTGGATGCCGTGAAATGCTGGGGTGATTTTTCTTTTTTACCCAGCACAGGACTATACGAGGCTCTTGTGGAGAGAACTGGGTTGGGTTTATGGGTTGGCATTATAATTGGGGAGAGTACGGCTATGGCGCAACCTGTTTGACTTGTGGGAATGATGGATAGGCAACCAACGTCCAACAACATTATGGGTAAAGTCGTCGTTACTTTAAATCTGATCAATTGGGTTGATCAGGTTTTAGCGGAACGAGGCTTTATTCCAGCTGCTCAGGTTCTTTCGATAACGGTGGATAACGCTCTTGTGGATACTGGTGCTACTCGCCTTTGTCTACCTACTGAGGTTATTCAAAAATTGGGGCTTAAGTTAACAGGCACTATCGACGCTCAAACTGCAACAGGACCACAGACGGTTAATGTTTATGAAGGTCTCAAGCTGACTGTTGAAGGACGAGAAGGTCGTTATGACTGTGTAGAGCTACCTGCTGGGCAAACGCCTTTATTGGGACTGATACCACTGGAAGATTTAGGCTTAGAGCCAGATTTACAAAATCAGCGATTACGACATTTACCAGTCACAGGCAAAGAGACTTACATGACAGTACTTTAAGACAGCTTACCTGGCTTACTTGGTGACCAAGCCAGAGGCTTGGCACTCTATCAAGTTGTCTCATAAGACGGGGCAGCGTTATCAGATGTGGCAGGAGGGGTTTCATCCAAAGAGGATTTGTTCGGATGAAATGTTGCAACAGAAGCTGAATTATATTCATAACAACCCGGTGAAACGTGGATATGTGGATAATCCAGCCCACTGGCGTTATTCAAGCTATCGGAATTATTTGGGAGAACCTGGATTGTTACCGATCACTCCCGTCTAGCTCCCACCACCTAGGTCCCAGGCTCTGCCTGGACCAGCGAGCGTGAGGTTCTGCCTGGGAGCGAGGATAAAGCGCTAATATATATTATGTCCTGGGAGGAAAATAAATCTGAATTTCGTGAATAGAACGGTGCGTAATCTGTTCATGATTCAAACTCAGCAGGCATCTTAGTCAATTAGTGCTGGGCAACAGTTCAGCATTGCCTACTAAGCTGCTCAGCACAGGTTGATTTTTGGATACGGTTACCCATATCACCGGAGCAATGGCGGCATGATGAAAAGCTACGGTTAGTCATCACGAAGTTGCATAAATAAAAACTATTCAGCTTGAGGCTGCTTTTCTAGAATGTTGATCAGTTTATAGCTGTACAGACTTGCATCAGCTGGAACTGTCTCATCTGTATATATCTGTACACGCTCTATTTCTAGAATATATGAATTACCGGCTTCAAACTCAAAACCATCTATATCATCGTAAAAATACTCCCCATCAACAACAAGGCATTTCATGGGGACAAGACCAACACAGTCAACCATTTCAGGTTCGACCCTGACTGTCAAAAAATCAGTCTGGAGTGGTGGCTGGTTTGTATCTTTATATGAGGAGCTTTGGACGCAAGCAGTTAAAAAAGTCAGAGCTGTTAAAGAAACTATGGTGCGAAACATATTTCACCATTTGGAATATACAAAAACTGGGCATTTCACATATTTTTCAGATGTAGTTTCTGGTTCGATGAATCTTAATCTACACAGACACCGAACGGTAAAGTTGAGCGGTATGAGAGCATTTGGCCACGAAGCTCAACTCTTTCGCCATCACATCCTTTCCAATAACATGATGGGGGAACGAAGATCTATGATTGTTGGATCTCTAGTTTGAGTCGACGGAATCACATTATCTAGGGACTGCCAGACAAATTCACGCAGGGGCAAAGCCCGCAACCAGCTGAAAGTGAAGACTACGTCCCAAGTCTTGACACTTAGGTACGCTCGTACACCTCATGGCACCTGGCGAATGGGAACAACCACCCCGGTGCTTGACTGTGTGGGTGGAACTGGGATACTGACCATGTTGATGAAGTCTCCTTTTGACACGCCACCGGTTCCCTCTTTATCTGCATGCACAGCCACCTCGACCCGCGTTCGTGGGTCGAGGTCGGCCGTTAATTGCAAGTCAAAGGGAATGCGAGTGCCAGGCACCAGCCATAAGTTGGCTGTCTCTTGGCACTCGATTGTTATTGCCGATGCATCGGCACGACTCGTATCAATCAGGCGTATGTAGAGCCGTGCAATGGACATCTCTGCATGTTGTCCCTCAACAATGATCGTGCCCTGAACTCGGTAATCAGATTTAGTGTTCATCGTGAGGTGTAGGGGACGCTTCCACCGTTTCAGACGTTGCTTCAGCAGCGAAGTCCATTGGTGTAGGAAGCCCAGCCACTTTTGGATCTTTCGCCGCGTAGTCGCGGGTATGTTCGGGGCTTGGGCTTGGAATCTGGGTCGCTGCGGCGACTACGTCCGAAGTGACCCCTGCAGCGAAGTCCATTGGCGCTGGTAGAGTTCGCTTACTATCGCTGTCAGCTATGCTGTCAGTGATGAAATCCAATGGACTGGGTGAGCGACTCGCACCGACACCTAGCGTGGCTTCATCACTCGACAGTGAGTCCATAGGAGTGGGAAGGGCGTTGTCTCCCGTCTTGTTCTCGTCTTGTATGGCCGACAACGGGCGCGGGAGCCCACTGTCGGCGGTGTCTGCTGCTACTCCAGAGATCTCAGCACCCAATCCTTCTGGCATAGGTACTTCTGAGTGGTTTGTCACTGTTCTTTCCTCGAAACACTAGTTCAGGTAGGCAATGTTAATTTGGTCGCCGTCCAAGTGAACACTCACCTTTCGATTGTTTGCCTTGGCAGCGTTCATCTGGACAAATACATTAGTCACTCCATCGGAATCGTCCGGCTTGATCTTCTTCCAACCTAGACTTTCAATGTTAGCCCATGCATTCTGCGAATTGTTCGATGCAAATGTCTGTAATACAGCCTTATTGTTGTGCCACATGACTTAATACTCCTTGTTAAGGGTAATTAGCTGAAATAGAATAATCAATGAACTAGGTGTCAAAGTCACACCAAATACATAATCCCTACGGTCGATCCATTAGCGTAGGCGTTCACACGTTTGTTGTTGGCTACTGCCTCGCAGAATGCCACAAACATATTTGTGACGCCATCGCGTGATTCGGGTGCGATTTTTCGCCATCCCAGACCTTCGATATTGGCCCACGCATTCTCACGCCCCGTCGACGCGAATGTTTGATAAACGCGGCGATTGTTATACCAGGTTGTGTAGATTGAGTGTGCGGCAGCAATATCACCAACACTAAGGCCAGTACGTTGCCCAATCGTTACGCCCGACTGCTTGGGTTCAATGGTTGGTAGGCCATTTTTTGAGAAGGCGTACTTCCCGTAATGCATGATCGAGCCGTAGTCATAGGCACCAATATCATCACCATCGGAGATGTGTTGGTTGAAGTTGCTCTCCCTTCCGTCCTGTATGTTTTCGTATCTAATGGTTACGAACGAGTCGCGGTCCTCACGGCTCTGTTCGTGCCACAGACCAATAGCATGTCCGATCTCATGGATGGTATTACCCGTGCTGCAACCGTTTGCGAGGCCGATGTCCTGCTTACCACCCTGCATGCCAACATACGACCAGCAGCCGGTTGCTGGTCTGAAGTGAACATAGTTTGGGTAACTGGAAGCATTGCTACTCGTTCGTAGAACGAAACGGAGGTTTGTCTTAGCCACCCAATGCGCGATCGCATCAGTAACACGAGACTGATTGGGCAAAGCGGGGTCGATATCGTAGGGTACCAGAGCATTGGGCCATCGATACTGGTCACCGCTTATCACAACGCCATAGGCAATATCGCCATTGTCTGCTTCTGCATCGCGCACACGCTGGGCGATCGCTTCAGCCTCTTCAACCGTGCCAAGAACGATGCATCCCTCGAAGACAGCAAGACCATCTACGACTGAGTACGTTACTGGCTTATTTGTGAACGTAGCACCCGAAATATAGGTCGTACGTACATCATTACTAGAGAGCAAGCCGCAATTACTTGCCTCGAACTGTTCTTCTACACTGCTGTTTAGTTCAGTCATTTTCTTCTCCTATTTGGCAAAATGACGGAATTTTTTTGTGAAAGATAATCAAGAGCACAGTTTATTTGTAGCTCCAAGATAGGGAATTTACTTATCCCTAAGATCTCGAACAACAATTACTTTTAGCTCAATTAAGAACGGCGTCACTGGTTCCGCCTGATGGGATGATTCGGTCAAACTGTTTGTAATCCTTGTATTACAAACAGTTTTGAGAGAAGATTGTTGCAATCCTCGCTCTGTAGGCATTTCAGTCATTCTTCCCATTACACGGACCCAGTACTAGAAAGACACCCAGTGCAGAAATTCCAACCAGGTTCGCAATCGAGGGAAAATGAAGTTGTTATATTGGTTGAACCATAGGTAGCATTCCGAGACTGGCGAAATGCAGATCCCTTCAACTAAAGGATTTCGTATGCTCGCTAACTATCTGAATTGTAAAAATGAATAGATTTATTCCAACTCAATACTAGTGAAACCTTAATTAATTTCAATAAAAATACACAATATTTTCAATCAGCAAGAACCTAACGCCCGATCAGTTCAGCGAGGGGCGAGATCGGGCGACATAGATGGTCACTTTAGACGATAAGGGCAGACATAGCGCCTTTTAGCTTGCAACAATCACCCCTGGTGCTCAATGCCTCGTGAGTATCCAAGGAGCTCTAATGCTGCACACTGCAAGTAAACCCCATCGACTATGAAGCCGTGAACGTGTCAAGTAGGTTTCAGCATATTTTTTCAGGGAGTCTCTCATTTTTTATCAACACGAATCTCTCATCTTGTTGTTGGTTAAGATGATTCTCTCTTTGTTTTCATGAATGTCTCTTTGATTGAGAATTAGTGGAGTCCAAAGTGGATTTAACCGACTATCCGAGGTGTCAATGCGATTCGAATGTGTGTTCTACTGCATTGTCTCAAGAGTTTTTGCAAAGATGCATGGCTTATTCGTTAGGGATTAGCAATCAAATAGAATACCGTTATTATAGGGACTACCCTCTGCAATATGGTCATATGTTGAATGCTAAGGTTATCGAAACCATTAAGGACGCGGCTCAGAAGTTAACAGGCCATAAGAAAAGAGCGTTCATGGCCAAGGTGGCTGAAGACTACTACGCGGGCTCGGCACGAAAAACAGAGACTTATCTGGGCTGGAATCGTCAGGCCGTTCAATTAGGCTTACATGAGCACCGCAGTGGTCTTCGATGTGTCGATAACTATCGAGCGAGGGGACTCAAGAATACAGAGGAGACTGAACCAACGCTGGCGGACGATATTCGAGTCCTTGTGGATGGACAGGCCCAAGCAGACCCTCAACTACGGACAACCTTCACCTATGCCCGCATTAGTGCTCAAGCGGTCAGGGATGCCTTGATAGACGAAAAGGGCTACTGTGACGAGGCCTTACCCACGCGTCAAACTATCGGTGCGATGATGAACCGGATGGGGTATCGGTTAAAAAAACGCAAAAGGTAAAACCCCATAAGAAAGTGCCTGAAACCGATGCCATTTTTGAGAACGTAACAACCGCCAATCAAGCTGCAGATGCCGACCCGACAGTTTTGAGACTCTCGATAGACAGCAAAGCAACGGTTAAGCTTGGTAATCTTTCAAGAGGAGGTAAAGCCAGAACTCAAGCCCCCCGACAAGCGGATGACCATGACCACTACTGGCATAGCTGTCTGGTTCCGTTCGGCATCTTGGATACTCAAAACGACCAACTGTTTATCTACTTTGGTCAGTCGGCTGAAACCAGTGACTTTATTGTCGATTGCCTAGAAGAGTGGTGGCTGACTCATGCAGACGAGTATCGTGAGATTGAACAATTGGTCATTAACCTGGATAACGGTCCATCACTCAACAGCCATCGAACTCAGTTCATCAAACGTATCGTGGGTTTTGCTCAGGCGAGTCGTTTATGTATCCGGTTGATCTACTACCCGCCTTACCACAGCAAATATAATCCCATTGAACGGTGTTGGGCTGCGTTAGAAAACTACTGGAATGGAACGATTCTCAACACCATTGAAGAGGCCCTACGGTGGGCTACCAACATGACATGGAGAGGATGTACACCCGTTGTAGACTTGGTTGACAAGGTTTATCACAAGGGTGTCAAGGCCTCATCAGAAGAACTCGCCAAGCTTGAACCGCAGTGGCAACGCTCTGAGCAATTGCCGAAGTGGGACGTCACTGTTGTTCCCCTTTGACTGGTGTGTTATTCCTTTGCTAATCCCTTAGGGCAATCGTGTTTCAGATTAGATGGAGTTTCAAGCTCATGCTAGAGATCTCACTTTAACCTCATTCATTCTCTCTGGAAGCTGTTATCCCTGTGTCATCGGCTGAGCCAAGTCTGGATTCCATGGTTGGTTGTGTAACAACATTGCCCAACATCGCACCAACAATTTTCGGGCAACCGCTACAATCGCTGTTTTCTTGCGTGTCTTCTGCCCACCACAAATGCGAGCATAGGTGACTGAGGCCCATTCGTTGTAACGTAACATGGCCCAGGCTGCTTCCACCAAGGTGGTTCGTAGTAATCGTGACCCTCGTTTGGTAATCTTGCCCAAGCGATTGATTTGCCCCGATTGATGTTGTTGGGGAATTAACCCAGCATAGTACTACAGTTGTAGATATTTAATTTTAAGGGGATACTGGTCAATGAACGCCAGCCAGCCTCTGATGCCAATCCTTGTCAGCCCATTGAATGAACAAGCTCAAGTGCAAGAGTGGGATTTTGCCTTTGAAGAACTCATGGACCGTATCCGCCCTTACTTTTCAAGGATTGAGGCAGAAGAGAGAGCCCGCAGCTATGTGCAAGGCTTACTGAGCCCCATCGAGCGAAAAAATGGTTGGCAACTCGCGGAAGAAGCCGGAGACAGTACCCCCTATGGAATTCAGAATTTGTTAGGACGCTCAGTCTGGGAAGCCGATGGGGTCAGAGATGAGTTAATCGAGTATGTCCAAGAGCATCTGTTCAGTACCGATGGAGTGGGGGTATTGGATGAGACTGGATTTATCAAAAAGGAAAGCAGTCGGTAGGAGTCCAACGCCAATATAGTGGGACGGTCGGGAAAGTCGAAAATTGTCAAATCGGGGTGTTTTTGAGCTATGTGAGTGACCAAGGTCATACCTTTCTTGACCGAGCATTATATTTACCGGAAAGCTGGACCCAAGATCCAGACCGATGTCGTCGGGCCGGAGTACCAGACGACATCGAGTTTGCCACCAAACCGGCCTTGGCTCAGCAAATGGTCGCGCGAACAACGGACTTGGGAATGTGCTTTGCGTGGATCACGGGCGATGCCGTTTATGGGAATAACCCAGGGTTACGCCAGGCCTTGGAAGCCCAAGTGCAAGCCTATGTTTTGGGGATTGCGTGCGATGAATCGGTCGTCATTGGAACGACCTCGTTACCGGCCAGTGAGGCGATGGCCTACCTGAGAGTGGCCGATTGGCACCGACTGAGTGCCGGCAATGGTACGAAAGGACCTCGGACGTATGATTGGGCGGTACTCACTTTGAGTGCCCCCTCCCCGGACGGCTGGGCCCATCGGCTGTTATTCAGACGCAGTCTGAAAGACCCCAACGAGATCGCCTATTATCGAGTGTTTTCCCCCACAGAGTGTACGTTATCAGACATGGTTCGGGTGGCCGGTTGTCGGTGGACGATTGAGGAATGCTTTGAGACGGCTAAAGGGGAGGTGGGCTTGGACCAGTATGAAGTTCGCTCTTGGACCGGCTGGTATCGACATATCACCCTCGCTTGTTTAGCCCATGCCTTTTTGAGTGTGATGCGGACGCAATCTCTCGCCATCGCCACTGAAAAAGGGGCGCTGAAGTCACACAAATCAGCGGCAAACAGCTCGCTGGCGGTCTTCATGCACCAACGGGGGCTTTGATTCCACTAACATTGCCTGAAATTCGACGATTATTATGGTCGTTGTTATGGCAATGGTTACCGGATATTGACTTTGTGATTGGATGGTCCAGATGGCGACGGCAACATCAGGCCACGGCCCTGTTTTGGCATTACAAGAAGAGCATGATAACTAATTCTTCATAACTACAACTGTAGTGATAGGCGGCCACTTGCCGTGAACTTTCAAATCGCTTCGGATCATCCAAACAGGTAACAATCACTTCGGCTGTTTTTCGTCCAACTCCAGGAATAGTCTGCAACAATTGGATACGTGTTTCCTGCTTCGCAAGTGTTTCTAACTTCCGTTCAACCGTTGTCAAATGCTCCCACAGTTGGTCCAGCATCGTTAATTCTAAGTCTAATTCCCCACGCCACAGATTGTTCTCATCGCACTCCGACAATACTCGTCGTTGTTGGCTCAATTCGTCAATGCCCTGCACGGTCCAGGCACGATGTCCTGACGGCATCTTCACGCCTTGTTGATCGAACAAAGCACGAATCGCGTTTTGAACCCGATTGATACGTCCGACCACCACTTTGCGATATTTTTGTGGCTTCCGGAAATTATGGCCGCGAAACGAGGGGGTAATTCCGGAAATTATGGCCATTCTCTCATTGAACAAACAGTGGTGTTTTGTGTCAAGTGCTGAGAGATTTTTTCCCAGATTTTTCAGCTACCGTTTCTGTGGATTGTTCAGTTGAGTTGAGAGCTAAGTCGAGCTTTCGACCTTTGAGCCGAAACGACGGCCCCGTCAGCTTTAGATACTCACCATGATGCAAGGTGCGGTCAATGATGGCACGGGCGAGTTCCTCATCATGAAGCACACGGCCCCACTGATTGAGCGGTTTGTTGGTGGTCAACAAAATGGGTTTGCCCTTGAGATAGCGCTGGTCCACGACTTGAAACAGAACATCAGCAGCCCCCGGCCCGTAGCCGAGATAGCCCATTTCATCAATCACCAGGACATGAGGCCTGAGATAGGGTTGGAGAGCAACGTTACGCTCAGGAGCAACACAGAGGTCATTGATTAAGGCTGCAGCAGTGGTAAAACGAGCAGTAAAGCCGTTTTGGATGGCTTTATAGGCAATGGCAATACATAAATGGGTTTTTCCAGTACCAGGCGGCCCTTCAAGAATTAAGGAACGATGGTCACTGACGAGTTCGGGACCGAGAAATCGTCCTAACATTTGTCGTTTGAGATTACTTCTGAAGGTGAAGTCAAAGGTGTCAATGGTGGCTTCAAAGGGGAACTTAGCTTTAGTAATAAAGGTTTGGGTGCGGCGCTCACTGCGGTGGGCCACCTCTTCGGATAAGAGCCGCTCAAGTAACTGCTGATAGGACCAGGCCTCCCGTTCAGCGATGGGAATCAGCTCGGGTAAGACACGTTGAATGGTACTCAAGCCAAGGGACTTGAGCATGGGGTCTAAACTCAGGGTCATCGGATCGATCTAGGTGAACAAAATAGGCAAGGGTGGCGGTGTCAGTCCCTCGGGAGTGGCGTTAACAATCGCCTGGACATATTCACTGCCAAAGCAGCGTTCTTCAGTGGCTAAGGCAATTGCCGCGAGGAAGTCGGCTCGGCCAATGTGTTGATAAAGGTCATAGAGGGTCTCGACATCGGGTTGCCAAGTTTGAGGACGCCGATGCACCAGTTCAGTCAAATAGGGTTCCACCAACGGGTCGAGGTCCAACAGAATTTGGCGCTGAGCAAAGGGTTTACCACGCTTAAAGATAAACAGTTGTTGGGCATGCTCATGTAAAACACTGGACTTGCCATTCGCGGGTGTCCGAGGATGGTCACCCAGGTGACGCTCTGCCAAATAGATCGACACCTGAGTCTGTTGGAGATGTAGGGTCACCGTCTGGCCGATGGCGTCAGCTGGCACCGAATATTCCATGCCTCGATAGTGCGCCCGAGCCGTGGGACGAACCACCACACTGACTTTGAAGGCATAGGTTTCAGCCTTATGGGCACAGGGCTTGAGCGATTCTTTCAGCAGGCGGACTTGGGGAATCTCGCCAGTCGCATCACATTTGCGTTCTCGATTGACGTAGGTGACCCATGCTTGCATCTGCTCGATGAGATCATCACGGTCCTTAAACTGTCGCCCACAAAAGAAGTTGCCCTTGACAAAACCCACTAGATTTTCCACCGACCCTTTTTGCTGAGGGCGATAGGGCCAACAGGCCAGGGGAATTAATCCACAGTCGATACACACTTGGGCAAAGCGGTCGGTCCAATGCACTTTAACAGTGCCATCAGCCAGTACTTCTCGTGACTTCACCGCACTACTCATGTTATCGAATACCCCCATCAGCGGAACGCCGCCAAAGGTCTCAAATGCTTTGAGTAAACACCGCACCACTGTTTCTTGTTGTTCGTTGGCCACCACCTGCACATCCACATACCGTGAGTACTTCAGGCGCGAGGCAAAGAATTTCACCACCTCAATGCGACCATCGGCATACTGCACCCGGCGTTGGCCAAAATCATGTTGGGTAAATTCACCCGGCAGTCCTTCGAATCGCACTATCGGCACCACGGATTTGGCGGGACGCAATTGTTTGACTAGCTCATAGACCGCTGTTTTACCCCCTTTATAGCCTTGCTGACGTAGACGGGCTAAGACTTCTCGGCTTTTCATCGGACCATCGGCTGGGTCACGGGCTTCACTCAACCACTCACGAATGGTCTCGCTATAGTGGACCACCTCGCTGGGACGACCCGCTCCTTTTCGCTGACCTGACGGCGGTTCCTCTACGCAGGTGATCTCGGGTTCTTGCACTATCCGGCGGATACTACGTTCACTCACACCCGTAAGGTCGTGGATTTTTTCCGGGGGTACATTGGCATTTCTGAGTTGCTGAACCATATAACGGACCTGATTACTAAACATCGACATTGGGGCGGATGCCTGAGGTGCCAACACGGCACTATATAAGCAAGCACCCCCTGTTTCACTGAAGCCTGTATGACCGGCATCACCCTGGCCATAATTTCCGGAATCGACCACTAGCATTGCCGGAATTACCCCCGGGTCATAATTTCCGGAATCGACGGCTCAGGTGACTGAAGCCACGGTGGCCATAATTTCCGGAATCCATACTGTGTTGCGCGACAGTGAAGGTAGGCAGGTGACGCCAAGGCGGTTGTCGGGTTTCGCCCAAAGAGCGTGAGACAAGGTTATCGGCGCAAGCGTTAGCTTAGCTGGGTTGTCACCAGTCGAAGAAAAAGGCACAGGTAGATCTCCTGCGAAAGAGAGCGATGACCTGTGCCGAAAGCCATTCACTTATACCAAAAGAGAGCCTATATGAACGCGAGAAAGCTGGGGTTGACCCAGACGGCATCGTCGACGATAGCCGAGATATCAGAGCGGACAGGGCAACGGATTGATGCAGGCCATCACCGCGCTAACCGAGGAGCTGTCGTTGCATCATCCCGGAGCCAAGATCCCTTAGCTGGCGTCTGGGCCAGCGAGCTAGAACCGACGCTACGCCAGGAACCGAGACTGAAACCAATGACGCTGTTTGAATACCTGCAAGAGCAGTATCCAGGCAAGTACCCACAGGTGCTACGCACCTTACAGAGAAGAGTGCAGCAGTGGAAAGCGCTGCACGGGCCGGCGCCGGAGGTCATGTTCGTACTGCGCCATGAACCAGGCGTCATGGGACTCTCAGACTTCACCAAACTGAAAGGGATGGAAATCACCCTCAACGGCAAGCCATTTGAGCACTTGATTTATCATTACCGGCTCGCCTACAGCGGTTGGCAGTACGCGCAGATTATTCAGGGGGGCGAAAGCTTCATTGCCCTATCCGAAGGGTTGCAGAACGCCCTAGCTGCGGCTGGCGGTGCCCCACAAGAACATCGCACGGACAGCCTGAGCGCGGCCTACCGTAATTCAGGGGGGCATCGTATCCAGGAGCTGACGCGGTTCTACGATGACCTGTGTGAGCACTACCGGATGGTGCCAACGAGAAACAACAAAGGCAAAGCAAACGAGAACGGATCTGTAGAAAGTCCGCACGGCCACCTGAAGAACCGTATCAAACAGGCTATCTACCTGCGCGGCAGCAGCGACTTTGCCAGTATTGCCGAGTACCAGGCGGTGATAGACAACGCCGCTGCTGGTCTCAATCGGCAGTGCGAGGCCAAGTATGAAGCAGAAAAAGCCGTCCTACAACCGCTGCCGAAACGCCGAGTGGCCGACTACGAGATTCTCAGTGCCAAAGTCAGCTGTCACAGCACGATAGAGGTGCGCTGCATTCTCTACAGCGTGCCATCACGACTGATAGGTCAACAGATAGAAATTCATCTCTATCACGACCGTTTAGTCGGCTACTTTGCGCGGCAGCAGGTGTTTGAGCTGTCCCGCATGCGTGTGGCTGGCAAAGGACGACGGCGGGGGCGCTGCATCGACTATCGCCATGTGATAGGTGGACTCAGGAAAAAGCCCAGAGCCTTCCTCTTCTGTCAGTGGCAGTCAGATTTGTTACCGACTGCTGAGTTTCGCCAGCTTTGGGCGCAGATGAAAGCTCAGTTTGAGCGCGACCAAGCCGCTGTACTCATGGTCGAAGCGCTCTACATTGCCGCCACCTATGACAAAGAACAAACCGTCGCCAGCTATCTTGCCGAAGCCCTATCCAAGAACCAGCTGACGTTGAGGCATCTACAGCAACAGTTTATGCCCGATGCGGTAGCCACCTTGCCGCCAATCGCAACCCAACAACACGCTCTCGATAGCTATGACCAACTCCTCAGTGGCTCAAACGACACGGACGCCAACCTCATCACAAACACCACAAACAACCAGCCCGTACCAACAGTTGAGCCGTCTGCTCAAACAGCTCAAGCTCACCAACATGCTTACCCACTGGGAAGCTACAGAGAGCCGCGCTTTGCAGCAACAATGGTCTTATGCACAGTTTTTACTCAGCTTATGTCAACAAGAGGCCGACAGACGAGCACAAATGCGGCTAGAGCGCGCAAAAAAGGAAGCTCAGCTGCCCGCCGTAAAAAGTTTGACCAACTTTGAGTTTGACCATTGCCCAAACTTCAATCCGGCCCCTCTGATGCAATTGGCCGATGACGATACCTGGCTCGATAACGCCACCAACTGCCTGTTTTTCGGCGCGTCCGGAGTTGGGAAAACTCATTTGGCTCTTGGGTTGTCGCAAGCCATGCTAGAAGCGGGTCGGCGCATCAAGTTCTTCAGCGCACTTGCCTTAGTTCAACAGCTTCAGCAGGATAAACAACAACTGTTGCTACAGTCTAGACTAAAGAAGCTCGACCGTTTTGACCTGCTCATCCTCGACGACTTGGGCTACGTGCAAAAGTCTGAAGCCGAAACCTCCGTACTCTTCGAACTCATTGCCCACCGCTATGAACGCAAGAGTTTGCTGATCACCGCTAATCAGCCATTCAGCAAGTGGGACAGCATCTTTCCCGATTCGATGATGACCGTGGCTGCCGTTGACCGACTGGTGCATCATGCTGTCATCTTTGAGATTAAGGCTGACAGCTATCGGCAGCAGCAGGCGGCGGCTCGCAATCAGGGATAATTGACGCACAAAATACTTGGAGATTTTAATTGCTTGACAGTGACCAGGCGCTGTCATTTAGATCGCGCCTGGTCATTTAGATCGCTAGCTGTCGTTTGAGGTACCAACATAAAGCGGGACGATTTCCTCAGGAATCTAGAGTTCGGAAGTCGGAAGTCGGAGTTCGGAATGCCCTCCCTTTCCGACTTCCGACTTCCGACTTCCGACTTCAGTCCTAGCCAAGATTTCCCGGCTTAAATTGATACCCGTCGTTTGCTTTGATAGTCTCAGCATGAGACCAGTTAGTCTCTATTAAGTGTCAGTCAGCTCGCCAACCCGACTGTCGCGTCACGTCTACCCCCCTTGACATCTAACAATACTGAGCATTGTCGGCATCACTCCGGCCATAATTTCCGGAATAAGCGATTCCAGGGGCACACCTGAGTCCGAACTCCAGCCTGATCTAGCACTGATGCCGCCGACTCAATCCCGTCTGTGACGGGACGATCCCGAGAGAATTGTCTGGGTCTCTAAATCGTTGAACCATCTATCGCTCCTAGCAACTGAACACCTGTATAGAGTCTCATCGTGCAATTGCCAAACAGGCAGATTACGCACAAAAAGAGACTGTTGTCAGCGGCCATAATTTCCGGAATCACTCCGGCCATAATTTCCGGAATTCACAATTTTACCAAGTGCCGATATTGTCGGGTCTCTGGTGCCGGTACATACACTGGATTGATCTGCTCTAGAGCAGCCAGTTTTGCTAGCTTCAACGCATCGTCTTTATCCGTTTTGGGTATGACCTCGGACTGATGTAAAGATAAAATCTAGCCTTCGAGAGAGAATCCATACTGATTAATTTTGGTCCAAAACTGTTGCCATCTGCCTGTTGTATACGTGAGTGTTCTCAAACTTAATACCACCCCAGCCCCCGTTCCCTTCCACTTCATCCCAGACCCACATAATCGTTGCTTGACGATGACTTTGCAGGCCGCTTCGGTGACTCCCGACCCAATCGGACGATTTTCTGCCTGAGTTTGAGCGTAATCCATTTGAGCGTGGTGATTGCGAAAATACGTGATGACCGACTCCATCTGTTCTTTTTCTTGGCACTGAGGGCATTGAGGTCGATTTTTTTAAACTCATCTAACAGCGCAACCGCCGCTCCAACGTCGTGTTTTAAGCGATGAGCTTGTTTCTCTAACCAGGCTTGACGGTGCTTTCGACGTCGAGGAAATAGGACTTTAGCGACGGTTTCCAAGTAGCCACTGGCATGGTAGAAATCTAACACTTGTGAATCGACATAGGGGCCGAGAAAGTCCCAATTTTCAGGCGCACTGTAGTGACCCCCAAAATTAGGACAGGACTGAGAGAGCGTAAGCTAGAGTCCAATCGGGGGAAGGAATATGGCCAGCAAGCCAAGAAACTACAGTAGCGAATTTAAGGCAAAAGTGGTGCTGGAGATCGTCAGCGGCCAACGGAGTGTGAGCGCAGCCAGTCGAGCCCATAAAGTCCATACGTCAGTGATCAATCGTTGGCGTAATGAATTTCTTAAACAAGCGCATTTAGCGTTTGGAGGCAAAGGAGGAGGAAATGAATCAGCCGAACGAATAGCCGAATTGGAACGAATGGTGGGTCGGTTAACGATGGAGTTAGCGGTGGCAAAAAAGCTTCAGACTTGTGGAATCTGAGCGGAAACGAACCATGATAGAGCAGTTGAAAGGCGAGTATCCAATCCAGGTCATCTGTGATGTCATTGGCTACAGTCGGAGTCGTTATTACTATCGGTCAACATCAGACAAACAAACGCAAGAAGAGGAACTAAAAAAAGCGATCATTGATGTGGCGGGACGGTATCCCACCTATGGGTATCGACGGATTACTAAACAATTACAGCGAGAGGGATGGCGTGTTAATCACAAACGTATCAGCCGATTAATGAGAGAATTGGGACTACTGGAAAAGCGACGAATACGACGGAAACGAACAACCAATAGTGTCCATGGATATAAGCGGTATCCTAATCTGGTCAAAGGGTTGGTAGTAGAGTATCCAGAGCAGGTATGGGTCGGCGACATCACCTATATCCGATTGAAGGACGAATTTGTTTATTTAGCGGTATTAATGGATGTGTTCACCCGCAGTATTCGAGGCTGGCACTTGGATAGAACGATGGAGAAACAGTTAACGATAACAGCGTTGGAGAAAGGACTGAACCAGTATATTCCAGAGATTCACCATTCAGACCAAGGGGTGCAATATGCGGCCAATGCGTATGTTCAGATATTGGAGGAGAATGAGATAGCGATTAGTATGGCAGGCGTGGGTAAGGCCTATGAGAATGGTTATGCTGAACGGCTCATGAGAACAATAAAAGAAGAGGAGGTTGATTTGTCGGACTATCGCAATTTTAATGAAGTGTATGAGAGAATAGAAGAGTTTTTAGACGAGGTGTATATGAAGAAAAGAATTCACTCTTCTTTGGGCTATTTGACACCCAGCGAATTTGAGGAAAAGTGGAGGAAGGAATTGTAGAATGTCTCAGGTTGATACATGTTAGTCTAGACTTGCTATTGTCTGATTTTACTGTCCAAATTCAGGGGTTCACTTCACACCATCTGCTAATCCTTGCCGATGCGCATCCGGATACAGGCTCAGCACATGCTCAACCTCACGGGACATCCGGTCGAGAAAGAGGTGTCGTCCATATTCAGGCGGGGCAGCTACGTACGTGGTATGCAGACGCTCTCCCTGAGCGTTATACAAACTCAACGTACCGACCATGGCTTGGCGTCCCCCTCCTCACACAACAACATACAGGTCCCATCGAGGCCTAGACTAACTGTTGCTACCGGCTCCGAGACCTTGGGGGTCTGATAATGCCAATCCTCCTCTTTTGCCATGGCCACAGTCCCCACGGTGTCTGCTAGATTTTGGATAAACGAACGGGCCACTACACGACCATGATTTTCGTTGAGGTCTTCTGCCACCCGCACACTGCTCATCTCAGCATATTTGTGGCTAATCTGTTTAGCAAAGCGAGGGGTTGCCGTTCTGATCATGCGCGCATCGGTTTCCAAGGGGCAGAAGGTACTCCCACCCTCGGACGTTTGGTAGAGATGACGTGCTACCTGCACCGGACCATAGGGGCTTTGATAGACCTTCGCATCCTTGCCTTTGCTCGTCCAACGCTGTCCTGAGCGTTCAATGGGACTACCATCACTATCGAATTGTTCGAGAGCTTTTTCTGTCGCCAGTTGACCGGCTAAATTCAGCCCTTGCTGAATCTCATTCTCGCTGCCTAACATCGTCGTGCCAAAGGGAATAGTTATCTGTATCGTGACACTATTAGCCTCACTACTAACAATCGATGCTGGCATGTTAACGGCCCTGTAGACAATACTTTTATTTTAGCCGAAACCTCGGAAACTTACATCCAAGTGAGGTCATACCCTCCGTTTTGCGTTTGACGTTTTTCCAGCGCCAGGCCTCCTGGCTCGGATCGGCCACAAGCACTGGGTAGTCTTGTTCAACACAGAGATCATGCACCCACCCGGTAATCGAACACGTTTCCATTACCACCAGATGTGGTTGAGTGCGATGTAATATTTCTTTGAATTCCCGTCGGTAGGTCTTGAACGTGTCGAACTCAGTAGCGTTACTCTCGGTATTCAGCAGACAGGATACACAGTTGAATTTGCCCAGGTCGTTCACGCAGTGTCTCCGAAGGAGAATCGCTAGAATCTTCATGCTATCCTCCAAGTGTGAGAGGGTTTAGGTTGGTTTCTCTACTCTCTCACGGCTTGCATAGATTCTTTAGCCTTTGTGTAATGCCAGGTTTTATCGTTGTTGCAGCACCAAACTATGACCCCATAGTCTTGTTCTTCAGTATCAGCACTAATCTCTCGGATTAGAACCGACCACTCGCGTCATTTCCCTCCTGTTCTCGTATATAGCGACGTACAGCGTCCTCTTCAAAGCCCGCTAAAGGCTTTGATACAAATTCGACATTTTGCTTTCTCCTATGGTTTCACACGGCTGTGGTGCCGTAGGAGGAACTTGACTGCCGTAACGCTCAAAGCTTTTCTGGTCTCACTGTTCAAACCATTGGCTTACCTCAAATATTCAGTCAAGACGATGCATCAGTTTTACGCCACAATAGTAACGATCAACGGTAGTCATTATGCCTCCAGCTGGTTTTAGCCCTCAGGAATACCTGGCCCTGGAGCACGAAAACGCGATTCGCCACGAATATCGCCAGGGCTTGGTCTATGCCATGGCAGGCGGCAGCGATGACCATAGCCGCATTGCCATTAACTTTCTCACTGCCCTAAACCTGCACCTGCGCGATGGCACTTGCCAATTCTTTTCCGGTGACGTCAAAGTCAACTACGCCGACGCCTTTTTCTATTACCCAGATGCCTTTGTCACCTGCGATCCAAGAGACCGAGAAGATCGCTATGTAAAACGCTATCCCAAATTAATCACCGAAGTCTTATCTCCCTCTACCACCGACTTCGACCGAGGCGATAAATTCAAAGATTACGCCCTACTAGTCTCCTTAGAAGACTACATCTTGATTGACCAAGACATCATGCAAGTCGAATGCCTTCATCGCATAGGCGAGCAATGGGAAACCACCATTTATACCATCGGAGAACAAGTTATAGCGTTTCCTAGTCTAGTGAGGTGCAATAGCAGCAATGTGTAAACCAGCCTAAAAGATCTTCTAATGACACACTTTCAAAGGCGTCATCAAGAGCTTGCTCTAAGTCAGGATAGGTTCTTGCCCCGATAGCCCGTAACCGTGCCTTGATCTTAGACCAACAGTTTTCAATCGGTGAAAAGTCAGGAGAGTAAGGCGGCAGATAAATTAGTCGAGCTCCAGCCGCTTGAATCATGGCCTCAACATCTTTTCCGAGATGGATCTTACAGTTGTCTAGGATGACACAAGCGCCTTGCCATAACTTGGGCACCAGCTTTTGGGAGATGAAGGCCTCGAAGGTAATACCATCGACTGCCCCCAGAATCGGTAGTTGAGTAATCACACGATTCAGGCTAATGGCTCCGATTAACGACACATTTTTCCCTCGCTTACTCGGACGTTGGCCATGGGCTCGTTGGCCTTTCGGGGCTCTGGCAAACAAACGAGTCATCGCCAGGTTGATCCCGGCTTCATCGATAAAAATCAGGTCTTTGGCTAGAATCCCCTGTACTAATTGCCAGTATTCAAAGCGTTTACGCTGGACACGGTCGCTTTCCTTTTCACTGGGATGTAGTGTTTTTTTTAAGGGTCAAATTCAGCCGTTTTACCATGCGGTCTACAGTGGACCGGCCAATGAGCACTCCAGTGGCTTCATGGAGTTGCTCACGTAATTCTGCTAGGGTCGCATCATTATGATCCTGAACCAATTGTTCAAGGATTGCTAATTGCTCTGGATTAAGTTTTGGCGGCGTTTGCTGAGTACGGACTTTGGGGGCAACACTGCCCGTGTCTCGATATTGCTTGAGCAATTTACCCACAAAGCTGGGAGCCACTCTGAAGTGTTCTGCCAGTTTACGTTGAGAAATCCCACCAGCAAGATAGGAGTCCACAATTTTCTGACGCAAGTCAATTGAATACGGCTTCATAACGTCACATAATCAAACTGTTGAGCAATACTAAAGTTCTACCTTATCTGCATGGGAAACGCTATACCCTCAAAAGCATTAACCTGGAGCTACCCATCGAAGAACTCTATCGGGGCACCAGTGTTGTCTGATTAATCCATATGACCGTACCTTGAGCGAAGTCGAAAGGTACGCTGGCAGGAAAAATAAAGCTGCAAACCTTCACCCTAAGCCATAACGCTACAATAACTAACGCTGTCGCCGCTCCCAACCATGGCCGCTCAACCGTCGGGAAAAAAATACCAGGGTCAATCCTCCCTTCTTTCCAAACAACTGCTGGCCTTTTACCGGCGGGTAAGCCAATCGACCCTGACCGTTGTCGATGTCGAAACCACTGGTTCTGTCGCCTACAAGTCCAACGTCATCGAAGTCTCTGTCATCAAAGCCAATCTGACCGACGGCATCCTCCAGCAAGAAACGTCCCTAATTAACCCCACCGGTAAGGTGCCGCCCTTCATTACCAAAATTACTGGCATTACCACCGCCATGGTCAGCAAGGCCCCTTACCCTGAGGAAGTATGGGCCGACTACGAACACCTACTGCGCCAGGATGTTCTGACTGCCCATAATCTGGACTTTGACTACGGGTTTCTCCAATCTGAATATAAGCGTTTGGACGTTCACTACTATCGTCCCCCCAGCCATCGCTTTTGCACCGTCTTACTGTCCCGGCTATTGCTGGCAGATTTACCCTCCCGCAGTCTGCCCAATTTAGTCAAACATTTTAATTTTGATGTAGGTACGTCTCACCGGGCGAAAGCCGATACTAAAGCCTGCTGGTTCCTAGCTGAGATATTGTTGACCCTGATTCAGCAAGAACCTGAAGAGAAGATCTTAGGGCTATTTCGTCAACAATGGATTCGTCTCCAAGATGCGGCGGCGATTTTGGGAAAACGTAAAAAAGATGCGTTGGATTTGTTAATTAAGGCTGGGTTAGAACATCGTTTATCTAAACGTCAGCAGCAACCCCTGTTTCGTCGCGGTGATGTGGAAGATGTTTTTTATGCTCAACAAGGTGAACAATTGTCGATGCTAGAAGAGTCTTGAAAATCAAGCTAAGGCATTCTCTCGTAGACATTTAAACTAAACCTGTCTAATTCCATGGTGCCAACAAGTGCTTGATTCTCTACGGGCTGATAGTCAATGCTCAAGAGTTGTTCAACATCTTGCCGAATCTTTGTGGTCTCTGCTGGGTCTTTTGGCGCTTGCCATACAGGTCTTGCCGCTTCTAGCCATACAACTCTTTCGTAGGTCTCATTACCATCAGCGAGAACCGTCTCTAATGACTCAGGTAGCATTGCTGGGTGGGTCGCCAACAGGTTTATAGATGTGTCGTTCGGCAAGTAATACACCAGCCGTAAAACATGGCCCCAGGCTTTAGAATTCATAGCTATTAGGGTAGAGTCTGAGGCTGTAGCTGTTGCAGCAATCTGCTGAAATACCTGACGGTTACGGCCAGCCATATCACCGACATTGAGGCCAAGATATATAACTAAGATGGTTAGCAAAACTGGCTTTTTCCAGCTGTTTGGCAGATTTAGCAACCAGGCCGTAACCATCAGCAACAGACCTGGCAAAATGAAAATTGCGCTACGTCCAAACCCCCAGGCTAAGGTGGACTTGCCTGATAAGATGTCGGAACCTAGCATCAACAATAGGGGTAAGCACCCTAATATAAGAATTGTGATCAGCAATGCGGGAGACTCTTGCCTCAATAAACGCCATAGGTACCAGATAATCCCGGCTAACAACAAGATTGCGATGATACCCATGGCTAAAACAACAGCTATGGGTAAACTGGTTGCCCAGTCTCCCACTATTAGTTGAATGCCTAGAACTTCTAGTAACCCTTGAACATGCTGGGTGATGGTTTCTACTAAAGTACTTTTAGTGGAAAATCGATTGAGGTCTACATTTCTGAGCTGTTGCGGCAGACCCCAATAGGCCCAGGGGATTGCTAAACAAAGGGCACCGAGGCCGCACAGTCCATACTGCCACCAGCGTTTACGGTCTTGGATGAGAATCACGCAGCCCAGGGCCATAAACCATAGGGCTGAGAGATAATAGGTCAGAACTCCCGCTGTTACTGACAGTGTTAGTAACAGATACCATCCGCATCGTGCCGGGCGAGATAAACGCTGGTTGCAGAGCTGTAGCGCTGCCCAGCCGCCCAGGGTAACCCACAACACTGTTGGGCAATACATGCGCACATTTAAAGAATGAAACCAAAAAAATGGGTTTAAACCCAACAGGGCTGCTAATATCAGACCTCCTCGATGGTTAAAGAGGGCTTTGCCCATGCCATAGGCTCCTAAAATTGCGCCCAGGCTCAACAACAGATTGAGGCTGCGTACACCGATTTCCTGTGTGCCTGTCAGGGGTAGCCACAGGTACTGAGATAAAAAGAAAAGTGGAGGATGGGGTTCGCGCCCGACTAGACCCTGTAATAGGGGTTTAATGGCTTTGATGAAATCACTGGCACCACTGAAAGGTGGCAGCTGTAGCAGATTGCCATAATCGGCCAGTGCAATGGGGATATCGGGCGGGTTGCTATAGCCGGT
Organism: Leptolyngbya sp. PCC 7375; assembly: GCF_000316115.1. Lineage (GTDB taxonomy): Bacteria > Cyanobacteriota > Cyanobacteriia > Phormidesmidales > Phormidesmidaceae > Leptothoe. Next base: position 1,890,365 of record NZ_JH993797.1, on the reverse strand, counting down.
GCGGTGGGAGGTGGATAGCAGCAATGACAAGACTTCGTCGTACCAGAATTCTCGTGCACCAACGTACATAACTCGAATCAGACATGCGATCGCAATTGCCGCAATCAATATCCATTCAATCCGTATCTGTTGGATTAAACCCGTAAGTCTACCAAGAGAATTAGTTTCTGAAGATATAGGACTCTGTGACACAGGAAGTCTCCTTCAAGGGGTCCGATTCTGAGTATTGGTTGGGCTGTTGGCTGGGACGGTCGGCACTGCCTTGGGCAATGCTCGTCGCCTTCGATACCAGGTGGCTCCACCCACCAGCATGCCAATTAAGGTCAACGCTATCACTAGAGGCAGCAAATCCCCAGTTTGGGAAAGTGTGAGGCCAGAGCTGCCCAACAGTACAAAGGGTAATACCCCTGGTAGTGTGCCCAAGGTTGTTCCGACCACATAGTCTTTCCAGCTAATGGATGTAAGACCTGCAGCAAAATTTACCAAACCATAGGGAATAACTGGCAGCAGTCTAATGGAGAATATGTAAACCATGCCACCATGGCAAATTTCTGCATCAAGGGTTTGCCAGTAGCCAGCCAGCCGTTTTTCCACCAGCTCTCGCCCCACGGTGCGGGTAAAGCCGAAGGCGACCATGGCGGCTATCAACGCTCCAATGGTTGTCCATAGGGAGCCTAACCAGGGGCCAAACAACGCTCCCCCCGCCAGGTTGAGCACAGTAGACGGTAATACCAATACTGTGGCCACCGTGTAGATCACGATGTAAAAAATAGGCCCCCAGAGGCCTGCCCGGTCGAGGCTGGTTTGTAGCCACTCAGGATCTATACCTCCTAGGGAGACCATGGCGACCCCAGTTGCGGCAATACAGACTAGGGCAATGATTAAAACCAGGCGTTTGAAGTTAGCCATTGATCGCCCATCTATGGTTTTCTAACCCCGTGGCCAATTGTAGCGACGTTCCATGGAACGTCGCTACAATTGGCCACGGGAAATATTCAGGGTTCATTTTATTTGCCCTCCATAGAACTCCCGTACTAAATATAGGGGGCGCTGTTTAACTTCCTCATATACGCGGCCTAGATACTCGCCAATGATGCCGAGGCTAACTAACTGAATGCCCCCCAGAAACAAAATTGCCACCATGAGCGATGCATAGCCCGGTACATCAATGCCTAGCACCAGGGTGCGGATGACTAAAAACGATGCATAAACAAAGGAGATAACAGAAATCATCACCCCCAGGTAGCCCCATATCCTCAGAGGTGTGGAGCTAAAGGACACAATGCCATCAATGGCAAAGTTCCAGAGTTTCCAATAGTTCCACTTACTGTTGCCGCTGTGGCGCGGGTCACGGTCGTAAGTAATATACGTTTGTTTGTAGCCTACCCAGGCAAATAACCCTTTCATAAATCGAGTGCGCTCAGGTAGCTGTTTTAGGGCATCTACAACCTTACGGTCCATGAGCCGAAAATCACCGGTGTTTTGAGGGATGGGCACCTGGCTCATTTTGCCGAGGACGCGGTAAAACCCATTGGCTGAGAATTTCTTCAGCCAGGTTTCTCCCTGGCGATGGCGGCGTTTTGCATAGACAACGTCATATCCTTCTCGCCACTTTTCCATCAGGTCCTGAATGTACTCGGGAGGATCTTGCAAATCGGCGTCGATGGGGACTACGGCCTTGCCTTTGCTGTAGTCAATGCCCGCAGTGAGGGCGAGTTCTTTGCCAAAGTTACGGGCTAGGGCCACAACTTTAATGGCAGGGTTACGGTGATGGTGATCAATCAATCGCAGCAGGGTATTATCCTTGCTGCCGTCATCAACACAGACAATTTCGTAATTTGTCCCTAAGCCATTGACGACATGCTCTAGCCGTTCAAACAGATGGTCGACGTTAGACTCTTCACAATACAGCGGGACAATAATTGATAGCTCGGGGATGGGTAGTTCAGGCGGTAGCTTAGAAGATCGCTCCGACACTGTGACGGAATTTATGGAAACTACGCCAGACGCACTCTGAGTGTGGGGCATGGACATTGCTGCAATGGCATAGAAGCTAGTATAGTCCTCGGCATGGCTTCTGCTATCAATGTGCCATGGCAGCAAGCAGGCACTAGCTACTGTTTACAGTGCTGCTGTTTAATCATCGCTAATCTTTGATATAAGCCTTGGGTGTCAGCCCAGCCGACAAACCCAGCAAAGCGACAACGCTGTTGAGCATCGGCTAGAAAAACATGGTGAATGCCCAGGGGATGACGCCAGATGCGCAGGGAGAACCCATGGGTTAAGGTGGCCCAGATCGTAGACCGATTAAAATTGCGGTGGTGGGCGTCAGTGATGCCAGGGATTGCTTGCATCTGGGCGATAATGGTGTCTTCTAACGGATCCTCTGGCACAGTTGGAGCCTTGGGCAGTATGCTCCAAAAATTTTGGATGGCTGTGGTGACGTCGGGATGGTCTTTGGTATTGTCGTGGCGAATTCCTTTGAGCTGGGTGTAGTGGGCATGGCGAAACTGAGAACACTGCAGGGGAACTGTGCCATCGCTGCCACCATCGTAATCGCTGGCAATGGTTTGCATTGGGATGTGACGGGCCAGATTTTCAGCCATTTGACGGCGGTCAGTGCCTAAATCTCTAGCGATGCCAATACCCCATCGGAATGGGTCAAAAATGCGGCCCAGGTCAGCACCTCCAACCGGTGAACTTACCAAGCTGACTGAACTGACGTGAGACCACCATTCGGGATGGCGCTCGAGCAACTCTAGCCAAATTAATCCGCCCATGGAATGACCAACAATGCGCCAGGGACGGTTGGGGTGATGCTGATGGGTTGCGATCGCAACTTGTTCTACCTGATCAATCAGTGGGTCAATGCGCCACCAGGTTTTAATTAACCCTAGATTAGGTGCGATTACCTCTGTGTTTGGATCGGCTAAGGAGATCCCCAATCGATGAATACGACGATGGGTATCGTGCCAACCGTGTTGGACAAAAAGAATAAACGGCAAAGATTGAGTATCCACCATGGCTCAACCCCATCTTGTAACGATTTTCAGTAAAACGATATCTCTGGTTTCAAACAGAGCAGAGTCCGCCTCAGCCACTGATCCCCAATCCCAATAAGGCTTGGGGGCCAGCAAACGCGCTGGAATTGTAATTCAGCCAACACTCAGATTCAATATCTATCCCTGAGGTATGCTAGTTGCGGAGCGCAAGTTAATATATACGTCACATTTTTAGCAAAGACTCTATTACGTTGTTGCCAATCTTACTGGATGGTTCTGTTATGACATTTGTCGATTGTGCCACTTAAGCCACATCCCAGCTGATACATAACATGTTCGCTGCTAGGAAACTCTGATTTTAGATGGACAGGTGTCCTACATCTTCAACACATACAGCGATTTAGCAACGCATTAACACCTTTGAGGACGTCTACGTGTTACAAACTTTTATTGCCGATTTTAAAGTGGTTTTTGAGCGGGACCCAGCTGCTCGTAATGCACTGGAAGTTCTGTTTTGCTATCCGGGCCTGCATGCTTTATTGCTTTATCGCCTGTCCCATAATCTGTGGAAGTTGGGACTACCGTTTCTACCGAGGTTTGTATCCCATGTAGCGCGTCTGATCACGGGTATTGAGATTCATCCAGGAGCCACCATTGGCTGCGGTGTCTTTATTGACCACGGTATGGGTGTGGTCATTGGTGAAACAGCTATCGTGGGAGATTACTCTCTGATTTATCAAGGAGTCACCCTGGGAGGAACCGGTAAAGAAACTGGCAAGCGTCACCCCACCCTAGGTACCCAGGTCGTCGTGGGGGCAGGTGCTAAGGTGCTTGGCAATATTCAAATTGGTAATAATGTTCGAGTGGGTGCTGGTTCTGTAGTGCTCAGGAATGTTCCTTCTGGTTGCACGGTGGTGGGTGTGCCTGGGCGTGTTGTACACCGCTCTTCTAACCGTCCCGGTCCCTTGGAACATGGTCAGTTACCTGACTCTGAGGCTGCTGTTATTCGCACCTTAGTCGATCGGATTGAAACCCTAGAGCGTCAGATTGCTCAACTACAGCCGCCGCCTAAAGCTCCAGCTTTGCCAGTGACTATGCTGTCGAGCGCTGCTCAGCCGAACGACCAAGATGAGGGTGACTGTTGTCGGCTAAAGGATCGCGCCATCGAAGAGTTTTTAGACGGCTGCCCTAAGGGCTAGTGGGTCAGACCTTTCATTGTCCAAGGCTCACGCTTCCATTACTTAAGGATTAACTGCCTGGACTGTCCATTCTCCTGCCCCTCGCTCATAGATATGTCGATCTTGGGGGTGGCCGCGTAGGGCTAAATGGTCAACACGTTCAGGGGTTAACAACAGTACAGAGAAACTATCGGTTGGGTGTTCCATGGATACAGTCGTTGGTTCAAATGCGTTTGCGTTTGATCTGCTTTGCCCTGGCTGGGGCCAATAAAACTGTTGGCGGGCCTGATCGGACATTGCCTGCCAGGCCTTTTGGCGTAAATCTCCTGGATCGTTGTCTGGGCCAATCAGTGTGAGTTGACCTGCCAAACGAAATTGTTCGCGAGTCACGGTGAAATACCAGCATGCTTCGGCCCAGGGATTCATTTGTATTTGCTGGACTTTCTCACTACGCCCATCGGTGACCATTTGTAGGGCTTCTTCAACAAATCCCCGAAAAACTACGGTACGATTAGAGGGTTTACCCTCTGTATTAATGGTTGCTAGCTGTAGATACCGACAATCTACTCGCGCACGATTGCGATGAAGAGCTTGAGCTAAGGCGGGTCGCCATGGGGCTAGCGTCATAGTAGATGTGTGGGTTCGTTGGCAAGATTTACAGCGATTATTCGTTTGTGCCATTGCTTAGTAGGCGGCACAATAATGATTGTTAGGTAATTATTCATACCTGTAGGTACATTGATTAGAACAAACTCTCGGCATAGTATCGAATAAAGCCGGTACACTCAAATCGATGGCCAGGGTGCTTGTTAGAAAGAATAAATTAACAGAAAGACGTATGAAAGGAGATAGCCTGTAGGGCCATGACTGCCACTGTATTTCTCATACTGGGGATAGTTTTCCTAGTGGTTGGAGCAGATTTTTTAGTTAGGGGAGCTTCCAACCTGGCGGCTATGGTGCGCATCTCTCCTCTGGTGATTGGTTTGACAGTTGTTGCCTTTGGCACCAGTGCGCCAGAGCTTGCTGTGAGCTTACACGCTTCATTTAATGATCAGACGCAGCTGGCTGTAGGGAATGTGGTTGGCAGTAATATCTGCAATGTGTTGCTGATTTTAGGGGCCTCTGCCCTGGTTGCCCCTCTAGTCGTTGCCCAGCAGCTAATCCGCCTGGATGTACCGATTATGATCGGGGTATCCGGTCTGGTTTTTTTGTTTAGCCTGGATGGATTTATTGACACATCTGACGGTGTTGTCTTGGTGTTAGGCGGTCTCAGCTATACGTTTTTTCTGCTTTTTCAAAGTCGTCGTGAGCAGAACCCTGAGGTTCAGGATGAGTACGCCCAAGAGTACGGTCCTCGAGAATTTGCCTGGTCTAAGGTGGGTATAGAATTCCTGGCTTTTTTGGGAGGAATGGCTTGTTTGGTGGTGGGTTCACAGCTCTTGGTAAGGGGGGCTGTGACCATTGCCGAAGCCCTGGAGGTGAATCCCCTCATCATTGGTTTAACGATTGTGGCCTTTGGGACGTCGTTGCCTGAGCTGGCTACATCGATTGTGGCGAGTTTGCGCGGAGAGCGAGATATTGCCGTGGGTAATGTTGTGGGCAGTAATATTTTCAATATTTTGGTGGTATTGGGCGTTACAAGTGCCTTATCCCCCAACGGTATTGCCATTGAGCCATCGGTTTTAGCCTTTGATATTCCAGTCATGATCGGAGTAGCGATCATGTGTTTCCCAATTTGTTTTAACGACAATTTGGTGAGTCGCTGGGAAGGGGTATTGCTGTTGACTTATTATTTGGCCTACACCTTATATCTGGTGATGAAGTCAACTGAGCATGGCAGCACGGTGATGTTTGGCTCTGCCCTTAAGTATGTGATTGTGCCGCTGACAATTCTCGGGTTAATGGCAATTACGTTGCGATCGCGAATGAGCTCTTCCAAATCAAAGGGCCTGTAGGGGTGTTATCACCAGAGGGTCAACAATTATTTGTTGGCTAAATAATCTGCCAGAGCAGGATCTAAAGACTGGGCTAGCTGTAGCGGATCCACCCCCAGAACCGTGCGTTGTTGCTCAGCATAAAGACCCGCTTGCGCATGCCACCAGACTGCGCCTATAGCGGCCTCTAAAATGGCATCGGTCGAGTTTGCTGGGGTACTTTTCTGGTGTTGCCCACGGTTGACATTAGCTATTTTCTGAGCCATTAGCCCCCCCATTAAGCCTGTTAAAACGTCCCCACTGCCTCCCCGTGCCAGGGCTGGGGTGCTGTGGGGGTTAAGCCATAACCGATCGCCGCTGGCAAGGGCCACCTTAGCGCCCTTAAGAATGACCATCGTTCCAGTCTGCTGGGCCGCCTGAAGCGCGCCATCATGACCGCTAATGAGTGCTGGGAAGAGTCGTCTAAATTCACCGGGGTGTGGGGTGATTACGGTTTGTCCCAGGCGTTTTGTTAGTTGCTCAGCCTTGGTGCTATTGAGCCCATCGGCATCCAAGAGCAGGGGGGGAGAACTGGCCAAAATGTCAGATAGCCAGTCAACCTGAGCCAATCCAGGTCCGCAGGCGATGGTGTCATAGCGATCCAGATCTAACGGCGGCAGCGTTGCGATTTCACCTGTTGCTGTTTCCTCCGCTCCAATTACCAAGGCTCCTGGCAACTGGGCCACCATTGAGGGACGGATAGTCTCTGGCACAACCAGGGTGACCATGCCCACACCACTGGCCATGGCTCCGTGACCCGTCAACAGTGCAGCCCCTGCATATTGTCTGGAGCCAGCGATGGCCAACAGTTGCCCCACAGTATATTTATGGGCCACAGGAGACCGTTGCAGGGGTAAGGTCCGCAGTGCCCGCCCAGGTGTTAAACGCTGTACCTTGGGTGTAACCCCCAGCACAGCTTCAATGTTTGCCAAAGGAATGTCGAAGTCAATCAACTCCGTCTGTCCCAAATAAGGTTGAGCTATTTCCTGTAAGCAGGCACGTTTCCAGAGTCCCAGGCAGAGGGTAATGTCCGCTTTAACAGCTATTCCTAACGCTTCTCCACTGTCGGTGTGGATGCCAGACGGGAGATCAATGCTGACAACGGGCATATTACTGTGGTTAATCCTGTTGATCGCTGTGGCGACCTCCTCGCTAATGGGGCGACTGAGGCCAAATCCAAACAGGCCATCAAGAAATCGACAATGCTTGCCCAGGTTAGCCTCCAGTTCACTCCATGTGTTGTACCAGGGAATCCCTAAGCTACGACAGTAACGGCCATGGTCCATGGTCAGCGGTTTGCATCGCTCAAAAGGACCATAAATTTTTACCTCATAGCCTTGCAGGTGCAGCTCACGGGCCACCACCAAGGCATCGCCACCGTTGTGACCGGGGCCTACCAAAACCCCGACTTCATAAGAGCGGTCCCAGTGCTGTGTCCAATAGTCGGCAATGCGTCCCGCTACTTTTTCCATCAGGGCTGCCACGGGAAAGCCTGCATCAAAGATCTGAGCCTCAATGGCCTGCATCTGTTTAGATGTCACGCAGAATGAATGACGATGGGGGCTGCTGCCTTGTTTTTTCATTTCATCGGGATATGAAGGTTGCATGACTGTATGTCTTGAAGTGAACGTCTCAGTTTTTATTGTCTTGGTCATGGCCCCCGCCCTAGTTCAAACGCTAAAAGTGATGGCGAGTAATCACGTATTTGTGAATGGAGTGTTAGCCTAAGAATTGGCAATTTTGATGAGTGCAATCATCTATGGGTATCTATGGGTAAAGTTGTTGTAGGTCTGTCTGGGGGCGTAGATAGTTCGGTCGCTGCAGCCACATTGCACCAGCAAGGGCAAGATGTAATTGGCCTGACTCTATGGTTGATGAAAGGTAAAGGGCAATGCTGTTCTGAAGGGATGGTAGATGCTGCTCAGCTCTGTGAAGAGCTGGATATCCCCTATCACGTTGTCGATACCCGTGAGCTGTTCGAAGAAAAAATCATCAACTATGTGGTTGAAGGTTACAGCCAAGGTATAACCCCCTTACCCTGCTCCCAGTGCAACCGCAGCGTTAAGTTTGGCCCTATGTTGGAGTATGCTCGCCAAGAACTGGGGGCAGATACCATTGCCACGGGCCACTACGCCCGGATTGCTTATAATAGCGATACGAAGCGCTATGAGCTGCGCCGTGCGGTTGATCGCAAGAAAGATCAGTCCTATTTTCTTTATGATTTAACCCAAGAACAGCTCAGTGCTACCCAGTTTCCCCTAGGTGAACAAACTAAAGTTCAAACGCGGGAAATGGCGACAAAACTAGGTCTTCACACAGCGGAAAAGCCTGAGAGTCAGGACTTATGCTTAATTGAACAGCATGGCTCTATGCAGGCTTTCTTAGATAAGTATCTAGCGCCTAAGACGGGGGATATTGTTGACACTAACGGCAACGTACTGGGTCAGCATACAGGTATTCATCATTACACTATCGGTCAGCGTAAAGGTTTGGGCATCGCTGCTCCAGCTCCTCTTTACGTAATTGCTTTGGACGTTGCTCGCAACCAGGTGGTGGTTGGAGAACGAGATAGTGTTCATCAGCCTTACTGCACTGTCGATCGGGTTAACTGGGTTTCGGTTCAAGCCCCTGATGCTCCCATGACAGTGACAGTCCAGATTCGTTATCGTTCACCTGCGGTAGCTGCCACCGTGTTTCCCTTAACAGATGGTTCTGTGAAGCTAGTCTTCAAAGACCCTCAGTTTAGCGTGTCTCCGGGACAGGCTGCGGTATGGTACGACGATGATGATCGGGTGCTAGGCGGCGGTCTTATTCGACCGTTCGTTCCAGAAGATGAACACTAACGCAGTTTCTATAGAAGAAAAGAGGACGTTTTGACATTAACTAAAGATGGTATCGCCCCCCACGGTGGCACGCTGATCGATCGTTTAGTATCTGATGAGCAGAAAGCAGAATTTTTAAGTAAAGCTGATTTTTTGCCCCAGGTTACTTTAGATGATCGGGCTCTATCGGACTTAGTCATGATCGCCATTGGTGGCTTTAGCCCTTTAACTGGGTTCATGGGCAAAGCCGACTACGAACCTGTGGTAACTGATATGCGTTTGGCTAATGGGCTGCCCTGGTCAGTACCTGTGACCCTCTCTGTTTCAGAAGAAGTCGCTACTCCCCTCAATGAGGGCATGTTGATTCGTCTTAACGATAAGACGGGTCGCTATGTTGGTGTACTTGAGCTGACTGAAAAGTATACCTACGATAAGAAAAAAGAGGCGATTAATGTTTATCGTACTGATGAGGATAAACATCCGGGCGTCAAAGTCATCTATGAACAGGGAGCTGTTAATTTAGCTGGTCCTGTCTGGCTGCTAGAGCGTGATCCGCATCCTTTATTCCCTACGTACCAGATTGATCCAGCGGCTTCTCGGGCTATGTTTCGTGAGCGTGGCTGGAAGACCGTGGTTGGTTTTCAGACCCGTAACCCTATTCACCGGGCCCATGAGTACATTCAAAAATGTGCTCTAGAAACTGTGGATGGTCTGTTTTTGCATCCCCTGGTCGGTGCGACTAAAAAGGATGACATTCCAGCAGATGTAAGGATGCGGTGCTATGAAATCATGATGGACCGCTATTTTCCGCAAGATCGGGTAATTTTGGCAATTAATCCATCGGCTATGCGTTACGCTGGTCCTCGCGAGGCAATTTTCCACGCTTTAATTCGTAAGAATTATGGTTGTACTCACTTTATTGTGGGGCGTGATCATGCTGGAGTGGGTGATTACTACGGCACTTACGATGCTCAGCACATCTTTGATCAGTTTGAACCGGGTGAAATGGGAATTACACCTATGAAGTTTGAACATGCCTTCTACTGCACCCGTACAGGTACTATGGCAACTAGTAAGACTAGCCCCAGTAGTAAGGAAGAACGTATCCATCTATCGGGTACAAAGGTGCGCGAAATGTTGCGTCGTGGCGAGCTTCCCCCCCCGGAATTTTCTCGCCCAGAAGTGGCTGCTGAGTTGGCTCGTGCCATGCATGCCTAAAGCTAAAGCTAATGGAGTAATCGGGTCGTGAAGCGACGGGAGTTTTTGTCAGCGACAGGTGTCATCTTGGGAGCCTTTGGGCTCAGTCAGTCCCAGCTTCTAGGCTGGCAGCAGGCACTGGCAGATCCTTCCCGTCGCAAACTAGCCTTGCTCATTGGTATTAACCAATATTCCAATGGGGTTCTAGGAAAAGATGTGGATCCTTTCAAGGGCTGTCTGACAGATGTTGAACTGCAAAGACAGCTGTTGCTCTATCGTTTTGGATTTGATCCGAACAACATTGTTACGTTGGTGGATGCCCAAGCAACCCAGATCGGTATTCTAGATGCCCTCTACCAGCTGACTCAAACGTCGAATACTAGTGATTTTGTGGTTGTTCACTTCAGTGGTTGTGGTAGTCAGCTAGCCCTTGGCGAAAAACGCATTAAAACTTGGGTGCCTGTGGATGGCTATTTACCTACAGCTGCTCAACCCCTATCCAGGGATGTGCCAGTATCCTGGGTGAAGCAAATTTTGGCTAAGCTCAAAACTAAGCAAGTATTTACGGTGGTAGATGCTGGGTATAGTCAGCTTGATGAGATGTTGTCCAGTGGCTATCGTGTTCGTTCTCGCCGAGTAATACCGACGGTTGAGGATGTGTACTGTCCTCCGTTATCTATGGATGGTACGTCGGAGGTGGAAAAGCTGCAAATTGCGGCAGAGCCCTCATTTTTCCCTGGTGATTTGCTCATGGCTGCCCGTGATGGCCAGCCGGTGATTGAACGCCAGTGGTCTGATTTTGGAGCGGGCTTATTTACCTACGGTCTTACCCGTTATCTGTGGGCCACCCAGCTACCGGCTAAGCTTTCGGCTGTTATGCGGGGGGCTCAAGAGTCCATTTTGCCTCTGGTGCCTAATCAGACACCTTATTGGACCACACAAACCGCCGATGAGCATGCTGTTTATGGTGATTCAGATCTACCGTGTTTGGATGCGGTGATTATGTCTGTTGAAGGGCGTTCGGCCACATTGTGGTTAGGGGGCTTACCGGCAGATGTGGTTCAGTGCAGCGAACGGTTGGGATTTGCTAGGCAGTTAGATAGTGATGAGCAGGTGGTGATGGTGCGATCGCAGACTGGTTTGTCTAGTCGCATCAAATTACCCGATGGGGAACCCTGGCAAGTGGGTCAGCCCCTATACGAAACAATGCGGGTTTTACCTAAAGATCTTCCCCTGGTCGTTGCTCTAGATTCCAGCCTGGAAAGAATTGAGCGTGTTGATGCCACCAGTGCCCTAGCTGCACTGTCCTTTGTCGATTCTACAGATGACATCCATCCGGCGGACTGTATGTTGGGCCAGGTTCGCTCAGAAATCGCAGATAGAGGCGATTTACCCACTATGCCAGTCGTGAGGCAGGGGTATGGATTGTTCACCCCCACCCGTACCCTGGTGGTGGGTACCTTAGCAAAGCAAGACGAAGCAGTCAAAATGGCGGTGGCCCGTCTTTCGCCTAAGCTCAAAACCATGCTAGCTATGAAGCTGCTGCGGTTGAGTGACAATCAAACATCGTCCCATTTGGCGGTGCGGCTGAATCTGTTATTAGCAGGGGAGACTGAAAAACTCTTACTCCAGCATGAGACTCGTCAAGCCTCGGGTAGGGCTTCGAAAAGTCGTTTAGCCGATGCCGTCAGCCGTCAAAATCGCCCGGTGGAGTTTTCTAAGGGGGCTCAGCTACGTTACCAAGCCCTGAATTTTGGTACAACTCCTGTATATGCTATGTTGCTGGCTTTTGACGCTAAGGATCGGATGCAAGCGTTTTTCCCCCCCAGTGATGGTCAACCCTATGCCATAGAGTCATTACAGACTGCTTTGACCTTGTTGCCTGGAACATCGACCAGCCTGCCCACTCAGAATGCCTGGGTCGTTGATGATTCAGAAGGTAGGGTTGAAACCTATCTGGTCTGTAGTACCAATCCCTTGACTAACTGTTGGAAAGTATTGCTGTCCATGGCCAATACGGCCAGTAATCAGCGGGTGACCCTTGGAGATAATGCCCTGCCGCTGGTACAGGCTTTACTGGATGATATCAGTGGTGGTGAAGACGTCGATGATGATAGCTATACCTTAAGCGCAGCGCGTTGGGCAACGGTGGGGTGTCACTACAGCATTATTTAGTCGGTTTTGAATTTTGAGTTTAGCGCCTAATCATCACGATTACTTTAGCTGGTGACTTCCGCTTCAGTTGAAGCCGCCTCGTTATTGCTAACTTCTTGGTTGGAGAAGCTAAAGGCACGAAAATGTTTAGCTTGTTCTTCGATACGACTGGCGATGCGATCGCAAACCAAGCTACACAGCTGAAAACTCAGATCGTCAGATACCCGATAAAAAGACGATGTGCCTTCGGTTCGCCGAGTTAGGATGCCTGCCTGCATCATTACTTTCAGGTGTTTAGAAACATTAGCCTGACTGGTTTCGGTAACATCAACCAGGTCCTGCACGCACTTCTCACCACTTCCCAGCAGATTCAAAATTTTGAGCCGCATGGGCTCGCTCAAAACGCTGAAGTAATCGGCCACCTGCTGAATAACTTCAGCGGAGATAGGTTCCATTGCGGGACCTCCAAGACCCTAGGGAAACAGACATATCTGCATATCAAAACTTGATGGGTATTGTAACAATATATTCATCAATGGCAATAGAGTGATTTAGTTTTTCACTAAAAAAATAAAATTAGCTACGGCTACCGTTGAGCGTATGAAATGGGGGCAGGAGCTGCTTAGATCTAGGGAGAGGGAGTAGCCCTTCAGTCGGCTTTATATTTTTCTCGTTGCGTAAAAAAGATTTTATAGATCTTTTTATAGATCTATTTAATTCCCTTATGCGGGAGAGTTTTCTAATTCTAGGCAACCATGTGCCACAGTTGTATCAGCGTTTTGGAATTATGAAAGAAGTATAGGGTTTCCCTCAGAACTGAAAACGACAGCGTTAGGATGAGATTACTTGAAGTCGTTGGATCTACCGCTTTTCTCTCGGTAAGCATATTGAAAAATCAATGATTAAATAAACATTGAAAATCGTTGTCCCAGACAATCTTTATAATTTATTTGGTTGGGCTGTTGACCATTTATTTGAGTCTGTAGCCATGGTTTTTTATGCCGTCACCATGATTTTGGTTTCTAGCTAACATTAGTGATATTTAAGCTTTAGGGATCAATACTGATTTTATCGTTAAGGAATTGAGGGGCCTTAAAATGCTGGTGATATGTTTTCTAGGCTTGTCAGAAGCTAAAGGTCCTGGAGCAAACCCTGCTTAAAGAAACATGGTTTTTAGAAAACTATGTTCACTGTTTTTTACAACAGTATCAGCTTGGTTAAATATGTTTTCTGATCCGTGTTAGGAGGTGTTTACTCTTTTTAGAGAGTCATTAATAACTGAGCGTATTACAGCATCATGACAATGATAATAGTCAGAACAGATTTGCTTATGGGAAACACCATTGTAGGAGATCCTGATATGTGTGCTTTGCTTTGTGGCTATTTCAGTCGTTTTCAGGGTATCTCCCTTACAAATAGTCAATAACTATGTCTGGTTTCTCCTCAGCTTTAGAGTATCAAAGCATACCGCATCATGTTTTTGAACAGGTGCGAAGGAGTCTCTCTGGGCTGTTGACAGACGAGGAATATTATCTCTCTGAGCAGGATTTAGACAATGGTCAATTGCCTGTGGAGGCTGATATCGCAAAGTTTTCGCTGTTTTCGGTAGGACAAATTAATGGTTTACTCATAGCTCAACCTGGTGAAGTAAATCATTATCTAGTTTGCCTTTGTACCGATCCGGTGGCGATTGATCGTTTTTTATCTCTGCCTTGGCTAGTCCAGGGATTGAGTGGTTCCAGTCAAGATACCTTAGGGCAACTGCAGCAGCGGTTAAATCGGTCTGTTGCAGAGCCATTGTCTAAAACCTATACCTTTGATAGTCAGTACCTGATTAACTTGATGAATCAGCTTGTGCTGGATGTGAGTGATCTAGCACAAGCTGATTCAGATCCGCCCCTATCATCGGCTACTATTCTGCAGCGTATTGTTACTCGTTTGCAGCAGTCAGAACCACTGGCATCCTTGATTCAATTAACTCTAAATGAAGTCTGCGAATGGTTGTGTCTTGATCGGTTATTTGTTTATCAAGTTGCTAATCCCCCTCCCAAACCCGAACAGTCGTTGTTGCAGAATAAGGAAGGTGATGTCTCGCCTTGCATTACCTACGAGGCACGTGGGCATCCATCTACAGAGTCTGTTCTCTATCGTTCCGACGCCCATTGTGTGTCGTATGCGTCCTGTGCTGAGCGATATGCCCAAATGTCTCAGGCAGCAGGGTATATCGCGATTGAAAACATAGAAAAACACTATCAAAATCACCCATGTTTGCTCAAACAACTCAAACACGTTAATGTCGCATCTCAGTTGGTAGTGCCTATATGGCTGGGAGATAGATTGTGGGGGTTATTGATCGCCCATCAGTGTACCAGTGAGTCAGAGAGGTCATCTCAGAAACTGCGCCATTGGCAACCATGGGAAGGGCGGTTTCTGGTTAAGGTTGCAGAACATATCGCCATAGCGATTCATCAAAACGATTTGCAACAACAACTCCAGTATCAAAAACTGATGCTTGAGGCGCAGGTTGAGGACCGCACCCAGAACCTTAATGATACATTGATGGCTGCTGAAGCTGCTATCAAAACTAAGAGTGAATTTTTGGCCACCATTAGCCATGAGCTCCGGACGCCATTGACCTATATTATTGGCATGTCGGCCACCTTATTGCGCTGGTCTTTTGGAGAGTTGAGTCCTCGTCAACGTGATTATCTCAACACCATCCACAGTAGTGGAGAACAGCTATTAGACATTATCAATGACATTCTGGAAGTCGCTAAAATTGAGGCGGGACGTACTGTCCTTGAAATCAACAATTTTTCCCTATCTAATTTAGCCCGCAGCAGTCTAGAGAGTTTTCGGCAACAGGCTCAGTCTAAAGAGGTAGATTTACGAATAAATTTAAGGCTGTCGGAAAGTGAGGATAATTTTTGCGCTGATCCACGTCGAATACGTCAAATTTTAGCCAATTTACTCAGTAATGCTGTTAAATTTACCGATGCCAATGGGCGAGTTAGTTTACGGGTTTGGCGTGATCCACAGAATGTCATGTTTCAGGTGGAAGATACTGGGATTGGTATTCCTGAGGCGCAGCAGGCGGTTTTGTTTGAAACATTTAAGCAGTTAGAAGCGGCCCGTCAGCGTCAGTATCCTGGTGCTGGTCTGGGGTTAGCGCTCACTAAACAACTTGTTGAACTGCATAATGGCTCAATTCAGGTGGTTTCCACACCGGGTAAGGGGTCCATGTTCACCGTGCGGATTCCGCTACAGCATCCAGACGTTCCATCTCACTCCTATCAAAGTGTTGAACCGATTACTGGTCGGATTATTCTGCTGGAAGATGATGAAAGTAGTGCCAGTTTAATTTGTGATTTATTGACCGCTGCCAACTATCAGGTGATTTGGGTGATCGAAGGGTCGCGAATTGTGCACCAGGTAGAGATTTTGCAGCCTGTAGCCATTATTCTCAACCACCATTTAGTCAGTGGGAATAGTCAATATATTGTGGATGATCTCAAGCGCTACGTGGCGACATCCGGAATTAAAGTGATTTCGTTGATGCAGGCTGAGGATAGGGAAGCCGAGGGTGAACTCTCTATGGATGGCTTTGATGATTACTTGGTGAAGCCTATCCATCCACCAACGTTGCTCAGTAAGATTCAGGCTTTACCTGGTTAGGTTGTATGGCTGTCCCAGGCATGGTTATTTGCCCTAGGTACAGCCAGTTGAACTGGTATGGTTATTCGGCTTTCGGGGAATATGCCAGGTAAACTGTCTATACTGTTGGCTCCATAATTCAGCCTGGGTACACTCTCCAAAATTGCTGGATAATGGGACGCGCAACTATCCGAATGCTGCGGAATATTTACTCCAGCAAGCTGTTCAGGGGCTGCTAAAGCTGATGCTAGGCCAGGTTCTTAAGGAACGCTATCAATTAGTCAGAGTGCTGGGGGCAGGTGGCTTCGGGCAGACCTATGTGGCTAGGGATTTATTTCAGCCCCAAACACCTGAGTGTGTGGTTAAACAGTTAAAGCCAGCGAGCAATGATGCCACTTTTCTCAAGGTTGCGCGGCGGCTGTTTGATACGGAAGTGTCTACGCTCAGGCGTTTAGGTACCCACAGCTGTATTCCTAAACTACTAGATTCTTTTGAAGAGCAGCAGGAGTTTTATCTGGTTCAGGAGCTGATTGATGGTGAGTCTCTGGGAGATGAAATTCGTCGTGCGGGACGGCTAAGCGAAGACCAAATCATTACCTTACTACAGGAAACCTTAGGAATTCTTAAATTCGTCCATGATAATCGCGTTATTCATCGTGATTTGAAGCCTGATAATCTGATTCGACGTAAGAATGATAATAAGCTGTGCCTGATTGACTTTGGAGCCGTCAAAGAAATCCGTACCCAGTTGGTCAATAGTGAATTGACGAGTCTAACGGTCGGTGTCGGCACACAAGGGTATACCCCCAGTGAGCAACTGGCCGGTAAGCCGCGTTTGAGTAGTGACATTTTTGCCTTGGGAATGACGGCAATCCATGCATTAACTGGGCGAGCCCCTACAGACTTACCTGATGATATGTCTTCCCTGGAGCTGCGTTGGGAAGAGTATGCCAATATCAGCCCGGGGCTCAAGTATTTATTGAAAAAGATGGTGCGTCATTATTTCTATCAGCGCTATCAATCTGTTGCGGAAGTACTCTACGATCTGGGCCATCTAGATGAATTGGCTGAAAAGGCTGATCAGCTGACCGTGGCAGAGACGTTTTTGCCCCAGGCAACGGTCTGGCAGCCATCTCGCAAGGAGAGTATTCGAGCAGTTGCGATCGCAACTGCTGTAACCAGTGTCCTAATTCTCGGTTTTCGTCAGCTTCAAGCTTTTGTACCTTTAGAACTACGGGTATATGACGGTTTGGTGGCCTATCAGCGGGATTTAGGCCCCGATCCCCGCATTTTGCTTGTTGGGATTAACGAACAGGATCTCAACAATCAGCAGCGTGATAGTCCGTCCGATCAGTCAATTGCCGATGCCCTTGAGATTATTCAAAGCCATCAGCCAGCCACCATTGGTTTGGACCTGCACCGTAATTTCCCCATCGGTGAGGGACGAGCGGCGTTGGCCCGTAGTCTGACCGCTGACAACATTATTGGTATTACCAAGTTAGGGGACTTTCAAGGCGAGAGGATTCCACCCCCTCCGGAACTCAGACCTGAACAGGTCAGTTTCAATGACTTTCCTTTGGATCCGGACGGTAAAATTCGACGTAATCTTTTGTATGCCAGCCTCAGCACTGACGAAGACGCTGAGGTACATATATCATTTGGCCTCCTGGTGGCCATGCATTATCTAGAAAAGCGGCATGGTTTGCAGCCCGCACCCGGGGACAGGGAAGATGAGTTTTTAAAGCTGGGTGACACGGGGTTCAAGCTAATGAATTCCACATTCGGTGGCTATCAATCGGTGGATGCAGCAGGCTATCAAATACCGATTACCTATCGTTCACCGACGCAGTTGGCCCAGCGAGTTTCATTGACTGACATTCTGACAGATGCGGTTGATCCTGAGTTGATTACTAACAAGGTGGTTTTGATCGGCACGACAGCCTACACCAGCACTGACAAATTTTTTACCCCCTATACCCTGCGTAGTGATATCAGTGATGAGAATTATCTAATGTCAGGGGTGGAGGTGCATCTTCACATGGTCAGTCAGTTTTTAAGTGCTGTTTTAGATGATTACCCACTGCCCTGGGCCTGGCCGGACGGTGCAGAAATTGCCTGGATTATTGTTTGGGCCAGCGGCGGCAGTTGGCTGACCTGGCAATTGCGTCAGCGACGTTATTTACTGCTCGCCTATGGCATTGGGGTAGTTGCGATCGCAGGAACAACGGTCCTGTTCTTTTTAACCAATGCCTGGGTGCCAGTTGTTGCGCCCTTAGCAGCTTTTACTGTCGCCAGTGGCAGCCTCTTAGCCTATCGTCGTTATCGCCAGCGATATCCCCGCTCAAGATAGACCGGAATCTGCGTTAGGATCAACCAGTAGCTGTAACCGACTTTCTGAGTAAAAACATGGTGGAGAAAATTCAAAAAACAGACGCAGAATGGCAAGCACAGCTCACCCCCGAGCAATATCAAGTGGCTCGCAAGCACGGTACTGAGCGAGCATTTAGCGGTAAGTATCACGACAACAAAGCAGCCGGTATCTACAACTGCATCTGCTGCGGGGCCGAACTCTTCTCGTCTGAAACCAAGTACGATTCTGGTACGGGTTGGCCTAGTTTTTGGGCTGCCAGCAAGACCGAAAATGTTGCCACAAAGCGTGACTTTAGTCTTTTTATGGTGCGTACCGAAGTGCTATGTGCTGTGTGTGACGCGCACCTGGGTCACGTTTTCTCCGATGGGCCTCAGCCCACTGGAGAGCGCTACTGTATGAACTCAGCCGCCCTTGATTTTGTGCCGAAGGAAAACGCCTAGTTTCCCTTTGTTTATGGAGTTAGCGGTTGACTATTGTGGTCGGGGCATGCCCATCGTGTGCCTCCATGGCCATCCCGGCACGGGGCGCTGTATGTCAGTGTTTTCGGACTATCTATCGCCTCATTTTCAGATTATTGCGCCAGATTTGCGTGGTTATGGTCGCAGCCGTGCCACCCAACCCTTTACCATGGAGCAGCACCTGGATGATTTATCGGTGCTGCTAGACCGTCTGGAGCAGCCCTGTTTGTTGTTGGGATGGTCCCTTGGCGGTATCTTGGCCATGGAGTTAGCCCTGAAACATCCTGCCCAAATTGCCGGTTTAGTTTTAGTGAGTACTGCCGCCAGACCAGCGGGTCGTCATCCGTCCATTAGCTGGCAAGATAACCTACTGACAGGGATTGCGGGGGGAATTAACTGGTTAATTCCAGGCTGGTCATGGAATATCTCCACCTTTGGTCAACGCTCACTGTTTCGCTATTTGATCTCCCAGCATAGTGCTCAGGCCTATCGATATCTGGCTAGGGAAGGTACACCCGCCTTTATACAGACATCGACCCTGGCAAATCGAGCTTTAAACACTGCGCTGAGGCAAGGGTATAACCGTTTGGGAGAATTACACCGCATTTCTCAACCTTGCCTGATGCTAGCCGCAGCTAATGATGTGCACATCACGCCAGAATCTAGCCAGGAAACAGCCATTACCTTGCCGAATTGCGAATGTCGTTTGTACGATAATGTTGCCCATTTAATGCCTTGGGAAATAGGACCGCAGCTGTGTAACGACATTGGTCAATGGCTGCAAACCCATGAATTTTTGCAGTCTTAACGAACGCTACACCTGGATCGCGGATGGCGCTGTTATTTTGAACAAAGAGGCTCGTCCCCTCATATGTCAGAATATTTTGACTAACAACAAAAGGCGTTTGGCTACTGCGCCAAACACCTTTTGTCAAAACCTACTGAGCAAATTTCTTGTAGTTTTTTTAGCCTAACCCGCTAGTTGTTATATACGGGCGTTACACTGCTAGGCTCCGTATATTCCACCGTCAAGTGTGCGGGTTCGGCGCAGCACTTAATGGCAACGTCAATTTGTTGTGCCCCTTCCTGCTCTAGATCTTCAATGTAACCCCCTCGATATTGGGTTGCCTCACGTTCTGTATCAAATGGACCAAAATAATAAAGACAGCGAGGTTGGGATGTGGAAATCTCAACCCACCAAGGCTTTGAAAATGAGCTAAAAAGATTACTCAAAAAGCTTTTCATAAAATGAGTACCTGTTGTTATTAAAAATCCAGCTTACGAGCAGCCTAAAATTGCGCTTATAACCTTTATACAGTGTGATTTTGATCCCCGCCAAGATTAATAGTCGGTAATTTTTCTAACCATCGCTGTCGATAAATCTCATACAGCACCATACCTGTTGCGACTGAAGCATTCAAACTGGGAGTTTTGCCAGCTAGAGGGACAGAGACTAAAACATCACAAAGATTTTGAATCGATAGGCTAAGACCCGGACCCTCTGCCCCGATGGCTAGCACAATTGGGCGATCAAACTGGGTTGTATGAACTGCTTGCCCTGCTTCAGCGGCTGTTCCATACACCCAAAACCCTGCATCTTTAAGTTGTTCTAAAGCACGCCCCAGGTTAATAACTCTGGCAACGGGTAATGTTTCCAAGGCCCCGGCGGCAACCTTTGCGACCGTTGGCGTGATCCCAACGGCGCGTCGTTGGGGAATGACCACACCCTGGGCACCTAATGCTTCAGCTGTGCGAATAATGGCTCCTAAATTATGGGGATCGGTAATGCTATCAGCCGCAACAATGACTGGTTGACGGCAGGCGGCTTTGGCTTTGGCCACCAGGTCATCCAGCTCAATGTAGCTGTGGGAAGCAATTTGCGCCACAATGCCCTGATGATTTGCCCCCTGGGTGAGCTGGTTAAGCCGTTGGGTATTGACTTCATCGACGACAGCACCGTTGGCTTTGGCATCTAGGATTAGCGGGCGAAAGCGAGCATCAAATACGAGTCTGGCATTGACCCACAGCCGATTGATGGGACGCTCATTTGCGATCGCAGCTTCTACTGAATGACGTCCGTATACTAAATCTGGGCGTTCCTCTTGCAAGGTCTCTGCTGGTGTGGAACGAGGCTTGGGTGGTCGCCCTGATACATCCTTAGGACCAGGTGGTCGTCGCTTTTTAAATGGCTTGCTGGATGTCTGCTTAAAGGATGGTTTAGCATGTCCCTTCCGCTGAGGACGAGATTTGCCTTTGGCCGGACGTGGCCGATCGGACGACGGTTTAACCATGGGTTAGGAGTAGAAGCGGAGTCACATCATACCGCTTAGTTGTTGTTTGGAGGGAGTGGGAATAGGGCGTGGGGCGTGGGGCTATAGAGGAACTGGCAAGGGATAGATGCTCCTAAGGCAATTTGCCTTAGGACCGTGAGTTTCGTAGCTTTTCACGTTGAGAGACTACTGAAGAGTAGAGGTAACGCTTAAGTGCTTGAGTAACTCACATAGCCGAGGTTGGTCAGTGATGTAGAGATAGCCAACCAAGGCTTCGAATGCAGTTGACTGTCGATATATTTTTGCTGACAACCGTCTTGGGGCTTTAGACGTAGCATTGCGTCCCCGTCGAACAATATCAGCTTCCACATCGCGTAAGTGAGGCGTTAACTGTTCAAGATAGGCAGCCTGCTGTTCAGCCTTTACCTGGCTTACCACCTGCTGATGAAACATCTGTATCCGCTGGGGTGGCCATAAAAACTGCATACGAACATAGAGCTCGAACACGGCATCACCGATATAGGCCAATGCTATCGGTGGGACAGACTGCACCTGCTGGAGCTGGAGAGCACCCGGTGAGAATATCTCTGCCAGTTGACTTGAAGTAGGTAGCGGGACCTTGATGTCGTTAGCGCCATCATGACTGTCCATCAAAACCTCCCGCGCTCAAACACTCTAATGAGTAAGCACGCCATGGGTCTATGGCGTTCCAAATCGAGCCCACGGTTGCGATCAAGAATCCTTGAGATTCTCAAGAGCAGTGTCAACGTTGGGCTGTAACGAAAGAAACTGTTCCAGACGGACAAGCTTTACCGTCTGAGTAACGCGAGCATTCGTTACCACTTGAACACTACCGCTTTCACCCTTTGCTTTTTTCACCAGCTGCACTAGGGCACCTAGGCCCGAACTGTCGACAAAATCAATCGCCGATAGGTCGAGGATAATATGGGTGGGGCCTTCTTCAATGTACCGATTCAGAACCTTACGAAATGTGGGTTCTGAAAACGCATCTAATAGACCAGTGAGACGAAATATTTGACATTTCCCCCTAACGTCACGGGTGCCTCTCAAACTTACGGTTAGGGTCAGCGACTCAGCGATAATAACCTCCTAAAGGCAATAGATACGGCAAAATCAGACGTTTAATTTTAGGTCAGGATCTTTCCGACTGCAAGGAAATTAAGTGAAACGTAAATGCACTTATCCAGGGTTAACCGAGGGCTAATTTCGGACTCATCTGGGGCTTTTCTGTCACTTAATGGAAAATATAGATTACCCTACACCATTGCTGCGATGATCAAGCATAAGGGTAACGAATTTTTCAAATAAATAATCTGCGTCATGGGGTCCGGGACTGGCCTCTGGATGATACTGCACTGAAAAGATGGGCAAGGTTTTGTGCTGTAGACCAGCGACAGTCTGATCGTTGAGATTAAAGTGGGTTACTTCAACCTCTGTGGCTGGAATTGTATCAGCATTGATGGCAAAACCATGATTCTGACTCGTAATTTCTACCTTTTGGGTGAGACCACAGGGTTGATTTAGACCTCGATGTCCAAATTTGAGTTTGAAGGTTTTTGCACCAAGGGATAGCCCTAGGATCTGGTGTCCCATACAGATGCCAAAGGTGGGCAACTCGCTATCTAACAGTGCTTTGACTAGAGCTGGAGCCGATTCTACAGCTGCCGGATCGCCAGGCCCGTTCGACAGGAAAATACCGTCGGGTTTATGCTTAAGTATTTCTTCTGGCGCTGTATCAATAGGGACTACGATGACGCGACAGCCATGGCTGGCTAAGCGGCGCAGGATATTACGTTTGATGCCAAAATCAATGGCGACCACCGTCAGGGGCGTAGCCGTTCCATCATGGGCGGTAGATGTGGTAGATGTAAATTCCCAATGGGTATCTGTGGGCTCTGTCCATTCATAAACCTCGGTGGTGCTCACCTCCTTTACCAGATTTAACCCTTCCATACTGGGGATGAGTTCAAGTTGCTGTAGTAGCCGTTCAGGGTCAAGAATTTCACTGGAGATTGCTCCATTCATGGCACCTACCGTTCGTAGTTTGCGGGTGAGGGCACGGGTATCGATGCCATAAATGCCTGGAATGTTGTGCTGTTTTAGATGGTCAGGTAGAGATGTTGTGGAGCGCCAGTTGCTAGGACACTCACAAATATTTTTTGCGATCGCGCCATTCACCTGAGGAGTCGCTGATTCATCGTCCTCATTATTAATTCCGGTATTGCCCAATTCCGGGTAAGTGAAGGTGACAATTTGTCCGCGATAGCTGGGGTCGGTCAATACTTCTTGATACCCTGTCATGCCTGTATTGAAGACAATTTCACCCACGACTGTACCGGTGGCTCCAAAGGACCAGCCACGAAAAACTGACCCGTCAGCTAATACTAATAGGGCTGGTTGTGAGCTAGTGGAAAAAATAGACATGGGTTACAACAGGGAAATAAACGCGGTGCCTTCCCACCCAGAACACGTTGGAACATGATGGGGACCCGTACCATCCTAGAGGCCATGGGGAACTTTTGAACAATGCTTGAGAAAAAATGCATCAGAATTCTTCAAATTCTCTGTCTAGGGACCCTAGCGGCCTGTCAGATTAGTCCAGTATCAACCGACACTTTAGAGAGGGAAACAGAGAGGGAAACAGCCTCCGTACCGGTTCAAATGAGTGCTTCGGTGGAATCCGATGGAGCTAATACGGCTGGTATTGAACCTGAGGCCGCTAATGCTGCAACTGTTCCAGCGAGCGCAGCGGCACTATCCACAGCCTATCAAGATGCCATTAACCTGGCATCTAGTGCTTTTAAATTAGGTCAGCAGGCCACCTCTCCAGATGATTGGGATTTAATCGTTGGCCGTTGGGAGCAGGCAATTCAAAAACTTCAGGACGTACCGGCAGGCGAGCAAAACTATGCAGTTGCCCAAACTAAACTGAAAGACTATGAGCGTAATTTAGCTCAGGCAAAGCAGCGTTTGGCCGATCTCAAGCAGCCCCCAGCCGAAATTAGTTTAAACAGGCCCACACCTATTGCTAAGGATTCTACGGTGGCAGTGGCGACTGCTCCCTCAGCTGCTGCCAGTGGGGTAGCACGTGTGCCGATTATCCAGCGTCGTGGGGGTACCCCTGTCATTGCGGTGAACTTCAATGGCAGACAATATCCCATGATTTTGGATACCGGAGCCAGCCATACGCACATTACCCGATCCATGGCCAATGATTTGGGTATTAATGTGGTGGGTCAGGCATCGGTGGCAACGGCCAGCAATAGTCGTGCAGTTGTTGATGTGGGCTATGTAGAGTCCATTCGTGTTGGCAACATTACCCATCGCAACCTGCCCGTGAGTATTGGTGATGCTGTGCCTATTGGTTTGTTAGGAAATGATGTCTACAAAAATTTTGATGTCATTTTGCAGGTGAACTCTGTAGAGTTTCAGCCCCGTTAATTCTGCAAAGGCAAAGGGGTCTTCCCCCTGAGGGTAGATTCTCATGTCATGAATGTTAGAGCTGATATAACCTGAGTGTAGGAATATAAGGACAATGATTAGATGCCTTCATATTCCATCACCCCACCCGATACATTGATTCTCCTTATAGCTTTTCAAAAGCTAATTGTTTTACCAACGCGCTGCCATGTCTGAGCTTCGCATCGTTTCGCTAATTCCCAGCGCGACAGAAATTGTTATCCACCTAGGATTTGGAGAGTCACTGGTGGGTCGTTCCCATGCCTGTGACTTTCCGCCGGAGGTGCAGAAATTGCCAGTGTGTACGTCCCCGAATTTTGATCCCAATGGCAAAAGCCAAGAAATTCATGACCGGGTCAGCGAACTGCTGCATCAAGGGCTGAGTGTCTATAACGTCAATATGGAGAGGCTAAAGGAGCTGCGCCCCACACACATTTTGACCCAAGACCAATGTGAGGTTTGCGCTGCCAGTCTGTCCGATGTGAAAAAGGCGGTTGCCCAGATTATTGATCCCCAGCCTGAAATCATTTCTTTAAAGCCTCAAATCTTAGCCGACCTGTGGGACGATCTACGTCGAGTGGCAACATCATTAGATTCGAACAATGGAGATGCGATCGCAGATCTCACCATTGCGCAACTCCAGGGGCGACTCCAGGCGTGTTTGGCAAAGGTGCCAGCCAAGTTACCCCAACCCACCGTTGCCTGTATAGAGTGGACCGATCCGTTGATGGGGGCAGGCAACTGGGTGCCAGAATTAGTGTCCATGGCGGGTGGCCATCCTTTATTTGGGAAAGTGGGGCGTCATTCTCCCTGGCTGCTTTGGGAAGATCTAAATGCGGCTGAGCCAGATATGTTAGTGGTGATGCCCTGTGGTTACGATCTGCAACAGGTCCGTCAATCGGTGGATCAGCTTACCCAAATGTCTTCCTGGCAAAATCTAAAAGCGGTTAAAGATGGCCGTATCTTTTTGGTGGATGGCAATCAATATTTCAATCGACCGGGACCTCGTTTAGTGGATTCTCTGGAGATTTTGGCGGAGATTCTGCACCCGGATGAGTGTTCGTTTGGGTATGCGATGAAGGCGTGGAAAATTTATTAGGGGTACAAGGGTTATGGGTTCTCGGTTATTCGTTATTAGATTAGTTGCCGTCTCTAGGTATTGGTCAGGTATTGGTCTAATTGCGGGCAATCAACCCATAACCCATAACGAGGCACTAAGCACTAAAGTGCTGATACCCTTGCCCTTGATCCAATCGAATATCAGGTCCATGATCCACATCGTCAATGAGTCGAATTTCATTGGCCGAAGTGGTCTGACCAATAATCTGACTGCCGGGTAGTGTATCCACAAACGCCTTGGCAATATCTGGTGGTAGGCTCAGCACCAGCTCAAAATCTTCGCCGCCGTAGAGGGTCCAGTTTTCGGCGGTCGGTCGCCCGACTGTGTCGGTTAAACCAGGGGGAATCGGTAGCTGCGATCGCAAAAGTTTTGCGCCCACCTGACTCTGATGGCAGATTTGAATGACAGCGTCTGCCAGACCATCGCTGGTGTCCATGGCAGCGATATTGCCGAAATCTTGTAGCTGTAAGTGTAGGGCTGCGATCGCGTCAAACCTGGGCACAGGTCGTTGGTGGGCTTTAATCCATGACTGGGCTGCCGAGCCTGATCCCTTGAGTTCATCTAACAGTAGGGCTAAGCCTGCACGGGAGGCTCCATGAATACCGGTAGTCACAAGGGTGTGGTTGACTTGGGCGCGACTGCGATAAATAGCTTGATGCTGGGGGACGATACCTAAGGCGGTAATGGCTAAACTGCGCTGGTTGCCTCGGCAGAGGTCGCCACCGATAATGGCACCGCCGTATTTTTCTAAACAGTGATGCATCCCCTCATATAGAGCTTCGACCCAGACCCAAGGTGTAGCTGGCGGTAGGGTGAGGCCGATGGTGATACCCATGGACCTGGCACCCATGGCTGCCAGGTCCGACAGGTTAACGGCGACGGCCCGCCAGCCGAGGGCGTTGGGGGATAGGGTGCGATCGCAAAAATGTACCCCCTCGATCAACACATCTGAGGTAACCACTAGCTGTTCACCAGCCGGTAACGACTGCACAGCACCGTCATCACCAACGACGGCTGCGCAATACTGACGCAGCCGTTTGAGGATTTCGTGCTCACCTAGTTGAGCAAGGGTGATGCCAGCGGTGCTCAAACCTGTGGTTCAACCAAGTTATCTAAACCATTAACCACCTTAGCAGAGATGATTTTGCCGCCCTGGCGGCCCATGTGATCCAGGGCATCCTGTCCTTCAATGGTGTAGCCAAATACCGCATAGCGACCATCCAGCAGATTAAGCCCGGCAGGTGTTAACTCTGGCTCAAATAAGAAGAAAAAGAATTGGGACGATCCTCCATCTGGCTCAGACTCAGGACGGGCCATGGCCAGGGCACCAAAAGAGTTAAACGGTAGTACAGGCTTCTCTAGAAAACGTCCTAGTTCTTCCAGTGTGGCTCCATAGGTAGGTTTTTCATCACCTTCCACCAAAATTTCTAGCGGAATAGCACGATATTGCTGGGTTTTTGGATCAATAAACCCAGCTTCAGGACCGTCTGGGTCGCCCGTTTGTAACACATAGTTTTCTTCAGCTCGGTCAAAGGTCATGCCGTCATAAAAACCTCGCTTCACCAGGTCTACGAAATTGCCCGCAGTAATGGGTGCACTGTAACCGTCAACAATTACGATGACGGGGCCTTCATTGGTCTTAAATTCGATGGTGGCGCGACCTTTCAATTGAGAAAGGTTGTCATACTCGGTCGGTACTTCGTAGGGAAAGCCCTTCACCATTAAGTATTCCAGGTCACCGATGGTATTGAGTGTGACGCGTCGACTCGCCCACAAGGTTTCTAAGTCCTTGGTTTTGACCGCCTTCTCCATTAATTCCAGTTGACTATCCACCTTTTCCAACAACGGGTCAGCCATAGAGCGCCGCTCTTCAGGAATAGCTTCGGCAATGGCCGCACGCTTACGATTAATTAGTTTTGCCGCTTGGTAAATATCCCGCTTTGCTCGGCCCCACTGTTTTGTACGTAGTGCATAGTTCAAACCTTCTACCTTATCCTGAACCTTTCGAATCTCAGGACTATCAATGGGTAGGGCATAGCGTAATAGAGCATTAGGGTCAGTAATGGCATCGCCAGGGGGGAGATAAGCGACTGGTAAGGCTACTGAAGGGATGGGAGCAGCCTGGGCAGACGGCACTAAAAACCAACCCATGCTGAGTAAAAAACTAAAACCAACGCCTAAAAGACCCGCAAGAGCGGCCTGAAAGCTGTATTGAAAACGAGCCATAGTTGTAAATTAACGACAACGGCGTGACAAACCTTTACGATCTTGCCATAGTGTGGCTCGTCTCAGATAGTTCCTGTTAGGGTGCTACACGTCTTATGCCACTGGCTGCATTGGTCATACTATTCAACCGTACTGGGAAATGACCGCTGGGCTGTACAATAAGGGCCGACTATCAACCCCCGACTATCAACTAATCTACTGTTTGCCAGCACCATGATTTCTAGTAACGATTTTCGTACCGGCACTAGCATTGAACTTGATGGCTCCGTGTGGCGAGTGGTGGAGTTTCTCCACGTAAAACCTGGGAAAGGGGCAGCATTTGTACGCACTAAGCTGAAAAATGTGCAATCGGGTAGCGTTGTTGAGCGTACCTTTCGCGCTGGGGAGACCGTTCCTCAGGCTATTTTGGAAAAAAGCGTGATGCAGCACACCTATCGTGATGGTGAGCAGTACGTGTTTATGGATATGGAAACCTATGATGAAGCCCAGCTCTCGACAGAGCAGATTGGGACCCAGGTGAAGTATCTCAAGGAAGAAATGGAGGTTACCGTTCTGCGCTGGAATGGCCAGGTTTTGGAGGTGGATTTGCCGAACTCGGTCGTTTTAGAAGTGACAGAAACGGATCCTGGTGTGAAAGGGGATACAGCTACTGGCGGTACCAAGCCTGCAAAAGTTGAAACCGGTGCCCAGGTGATGGTACCTCTGTTTATCTCAATTGGTGAACGCATCAAGATTGACACTCGTAATGATTCCTATCTCGGTCGAGAATAGGTTTGGGGGGTGCTCAGTGCCTTATGGGTTAGGTTTTGAATTTTTGTGTCTATTTCAATGCTAGATTGCCTTAGTTAGGTTAGGTGGGTTAGGCGTCTCTAATCGTTTATTTGGAGTGTACATAGTGGATTTGGATTTTAGTGAGCTTCGTCAGCTAGTTGCCGCTCTCGATCAAACGGATATTGCTGAGCTGACGCTTAAAAATCCTCAGTTTGAGCTCACCCTGCGTAAAGCGACTGCTCCCAGTCAATCTGTGGTACTGTCTTCGGATGCTACTGTATCTGCTGCTATGCCGTCCGTTGCACCAATGATGGTATCGCCACCTGCTACAGGTGCTGCTGTTACAGAGCCCGCTGCACCACCTGCATCTAGTCCATCCGATTTGTATGAGATTACGTCTCCCATGGTGGGCACTTTTTATCGTTCTCCAGCTCCTGATGAGTCTCCGTTTGTCGACACAGGCGATCGCATCAAACCCGGGCAAACAGTTTGCATCATTGAAGCGATGAAGCTGATGAACGAACTGGAAGCTGAAGTATCTGGTGAGATTGTAGAAGTCTTAGTTCAGAACGCTGAACCGGTTGAGTTTGGTCAGCCCCTGATGCGAGTAAAGCAGAGTTAATCTGCGGGGGGTGGGGCGCACAGCACCTGGATAGGGTTTTTAATCATGGGCATTGCTGACCTTTGGGTTGGCTTTACCGGTGGTGCGCTGCTTGACAACCGAAAAGTTCATATAAATATCCTTGCACACGGCAACTTAATAATTTGTCTAAGGTGTATGGAGAAATCTCTTGATTTTCTGCCTACTTGTCTGGATTGCTATGATGTAGACTACCTAGAAAGGTTCTGCCTTTAGTAGACTTGGGCATTCTTTACACAGATGCCGGTCTATTGCAGGTATTTAGTTTATGCCTTAGGCAAGCCACTAAACTAGCTCTATTCAATTAGTTTTTCGTTCAAGAAGGAGGTGTGCCCTCGGTAGAGATATGCCAGATGTCCAGCTCTAAAACCGCTTAGTTAAATGGGTTTAACAACCGTCGTTAAACAAACAGGTGGTACGTGTACGGCATTGTGTATTGATCAAAAGGAGAGAAGCATGCAAGATACCCCTCGACAGCTCATTCAACGTGAATCAGAGTCCCGCGCCTGCAAAGCTCCGAAACAAACACGGCTCTACAAACGCTTAGAAGAAGCCCTCCACAGTGGTAGTGAGGTCTGGTTTCGAATGCCAGGAACACGATTAGTCGGCATTCCTATTTATTTAGACAGTGACTACGTGGAAGTAGTCGATGTGGATGTCGCAGAAGGTTATGAGGATGATGAATTACCAGATGATCCTTATCAACGGACAGTGTGGCTGATTCGTTTAGCTGAGATTAGTGCTATTTCCTACGCGACAGATCGCTGGTCGAAGGATCGATTTGAGCGATTATTAGACCAAAGTGACTCTGAATCATAGCTTTAGAAACTTCTAAAGAGAGAAGTAAAGGTATTGCTGATCCTCGGGATGACCTTTAGCAGCAATGGCTCTAGATCGGTTCATCCCCTAAATCAGCAATTGTGAAGTGAATTGGTTTGAGTTTTGGGTTTTCTCAACTACCTCTAAAGACCTGAAGCTCAAACCTTGTTTATGCTTAATGGTGATTTGGAAAATGTTTTGTGCTAGGTTTCTTCTCAAGCTGATGGAGAAACTGACGTAGTGTGAGAGTTTTTTGAATTAGTCGGCTGATTGAGAGTGCGGAAATAGCGGCTACCGATGACTAGCCAGAACAACACATAGGCGAGTAACTGTAATAGGTAGATGCGATCGCGATAACCCAGCAGCACTTTCAAAACAACGCCTGGAAATTCTTTATCTGGCAAGATTTGGCTAGTATTCCAGATTTGAGGCCCCAATACACAAGACTGTTGAAACCCAAGACAGAGGTCAACCGATAAGCTGTTGAATTGACTGATAGTGGCAAAGGTAATATCGATGTTGCGGCAAACTGAAACTACCAGGCCTGAGATAATTAACAACAGCAATACACCCATAACTTGAAAAAACAGCTTCAAGTTAATGCGAATGCCCCATTTAAATAATCCAAAGCCAATGAATGTTGCTCCCAACAGCCCCATAACAACTCCTAATAAGTTGTCAATTAATGTTTGGGATTGGGTAAACAAGAATAAAACTGTTTCAAATCCTTCTCTTAATACCGCGATACAAACCAAACTAAAAATACTGAGACCTGCAGATTCATTGCCAAGGGCATTGGTGACAGTTTGATTAATCTCTGTTTTAAGGGTTCTGGCCTGGCGGGTCATCCACAGCAGCATCCAGCTCAGCATAATAATGGCGATACTGCCAAACAGAATGCCCAGGATCGGTTTCAATAGAGCTTCAGCATTAGGCATAACATACTGCATCTGCTGCAGTCCTAAGCCTAAAAATGAGCCTATTAAAATGCTGCCTATTATCCCAGCGGCCACGCCTCCAAAAACCCATTGATTTAGGTCCATTTTTCCAGCCTTATTCAGGCAGGCTAATACAATCCCGACCACTAGTGCGGCTTCTACGCCTTCACGCAGGGTGACGATAGCGACTGGTATAGCGGAGGCAATGTCCATGGGGTAGTGGAAAATGTTGAGCATAAAGCTTGGATGGTATCTATTATGCCGTGTTGCTGTAATCTGCCCATGCCTGATTGTACTGTCAGGCTAATCCTATTTCCTGAAGGCGTTGCTGTAGATATTGTCCGGCTGTTTGGGTGGGAAACTTAGGTGTGCCGCCTGTGCGTTTGATGCAATTGGGGAGCGGTGTGAGATCAAAGTCTGGTCGTGGATGCATAAAGAATGGCAGCGAAAATCGACGATCTCGACCATCCATATTGACCACTCGATGCGTTGTGCTTTTGAACACGCCATTACTCAAGGCCTGCAGCATATCTCCAGTATCCACAATAATCTGACCTGGCAAGGACTCAATGGCAAGCCAGCTGCCGTCTGCTTGCAAGAGTTCCAAGCCAGGTCCTGTGGATTCACATAGCAGGGTGATCAGATTAATGTCCTCATGGGGGGCAGCTCTAAGACTTTTGGGAGGGATAGGCTCTGGCAACGGTGGGTAGTGCAGTATTCGTAAAATGCTTTTTCCTTGCCTAGCCTCTTCATCAAAGAAGTTTGCGGGCAAGTCTAGATAAAGGGCACAGGCTTTTAATAAGTCAGCTGCGCAGGCTTCTAACTCTCGATATAGCGCTGACATTAACGGCTGAAATGTCGGTACTTCTTGG
Organism: Leptolyngbya sp. PCC 7375; assembly: GCF_000316115.1. Classification (GTDB taxonomy): domain Bacteria; phylum Cyanobacteriota; class Cyanobacteriia; order Phormidesmidales; family Phormidesmidaceae; genus Leptothoe. The sequence goes on along the minus strand of NZ_JH993797.1, from coordinate 1,858,420 downwards.
GGCCAGGGGTTGGCCAGTTCTGCTTCACGCCCCACATGCCAGAACTCTTTGAGATCAGGAGCATCGCTATCTTTTGCATGTTCTTGACCAAAGCGAGTAAAACCACGCTGTTGATGAATGTCTGGTCGTTCGTAGTTTTGTTTAGTCACTTCTGGCAGTGTAAAAAACTTAGCTGCCGCATCATAGGCAGATTTAATTAAACTGCCCTCAATGCCATGGTTTTCTAGAGCAAAAAAGCCCACAGTTTCTAAAGCTTGGCCCAAGGCGAGGACGAATTCCTGCTGTTGGCCAGGTGAACCATGGAGGAACGTTTGTCGGTCTAAGGCAGGCAGGGTGGCGGCGGTCATAAAAACGGAGAAGGCAGAAGGGCACAGAACTAAAAGCATAAAGGGTGAGCACTGCCCACCCGGCTAGGAAGCTTTAAATATAAAGGTCAGAATAAATTCTAGGAAAAAGGCTCCTAGGTAATGAAGTCTAATGTGGGGAAATATAGCCTGGCGATAGATATTGCGCCAGAAACATAGAACATTTAGCTATGAAACAGCGACTCAACCTATTAGGTCTATTGAGCATTGGCGTGTTAGGGGTTAGTTTATTCGGCATAACCTCATCAGTCAAAGCTCAGTCCACGCTACGTTTGAATTACGATACGTCATCTTTTGAAAATCTAGAGCTGACAGGGCGCGATATTGGAGTGCGAGTTAGCTACACCCACCACAGTGAAATGGATGAGCAGGATGAGAATAATTTGAGCTATCAGCTGCTTTATGAGGGTGAAGAGCAAGAGGCTGTGGATACCTTAGCGTGGACATTTGCTGAGTTTCAGTTGCAAGATTTAGATAGCGACGGCACCGAAGAAATTATTGTGCGTAACTATTCTGGGGGTGCCCATTGCTGTACGAATACAACAATTCACCGCTGGACTGGTGAAGCATTTGCCAGTGTAGAGACTGGCTATCTAGATGGGATAGGGCCTGATATTGCAGATGTTAACGATGATGGCTATGTGGAAATGGCTGTGCCTCATCAATCGTTTCTCTATAGGTTTGGTAGTTACGCTGAGTCATTTCCACCGGTTACGTTTTTCACTTATCGTGATGGGGAACTGGTAGATACTACACGACAATTTCCAGAGCAAATTCGAGAACAAATAGAGACTTTGCAAAGTGTCTTTGTGAGAGTTCGAGAAGAAGAAGATTATATATCCAACAGTTTGTTGGCGAGCTATGTAGCTCAACATGCTGTGCTAAATGAAGATTTTGATGCTGCCTGGCAATTTATGCTCGATAACTACGATCGTGAGGTTACCTGGGGGCTGAAAATCTATGAGGATGGCGAACAGGTGGGTACACATCCGGATTTCCCGACAGCATTACGGGCGTTTTTAATTGAAATCGGTTATTTAGGTGAGGATGGATTGCCGATTAGCGATCGCACATCTAGCTAACGGTTTTTCATTGCAGACACCTCATATTCCGGGGTAAGCACAAGGCATTACCCCTACGAATTCTTCCATCAAGGGCTTGGGGTTACTGAATTCGGATTTTCGTATCGTATGCAAAGGATTGCGCCATAATCATGGAGTCATGCTCTAAAGATAGGTGCTCCTGTGGAAACGTCTGCGAGTAATCTCACGCTTCATCGCTATAAGCGTACCAACCAGGGCTTTGTGGAAGACCTGGGCAATGGGGTGACCCTGACGCTGATGCTAATTCCTGAAGGGGAATTTCTGATGGGGGCTCCGGAAGATGAACCTGACAGCGAACCTGCGCGTCCTCAACACTTAGTGCAGGTGTCAAAGTTTTTGATGGGGCAATATCCTGTTACTCAGATCCAATGGAAGGTAGTGGCTGGTCTATCTCAGATTAATCTGAAGTTAGATGCCGAGCCTTCCAGATTTAAAGCGGATAATCGTCCGGTAGAGCAGGTGTCTTGGTATGAGGCGATGGAGTTTTGTGAGCGGTTATCGGCTCATACAGGCAGAAACTATGGATTACCTAGTGAGTCGGAATGGGAATATGCTTGCAGAGCAGGTACAGAAACGAGGTTTCATTTTGGAGAGATAATAACAACTGAATTAGTTAATTATTACGATGAGGACTCAAATAGAGAAAATCTGAATGAGACAACTTTAGTAGATCATTTTGGTATGGCTAATGCCTTTGGTCTGTGTGACATACATGGGAATGTGTGGGATTGGTGCCAAGATCACTGGCATGAGAATTATGAGGGAGCACCAACTGATGGAAGTGCTTGGTTGACGGAGAATCAAGAAGAAAATCGACTGATACGTGGAGGGTCATGTTACAACCTTCCACAGGTTTGTCGGTCCTTCTCTCGCTACTATTACGGTCCCAATTTCCGGAACATTGATGTTGGTTTTCGAGTTGTATGTCGCGCTGTGTAGTCCTGTCCTTAAATGAACCCTGGCGTCCCTATCGCTGTGTTCTAGGTTGTTTAGTGACCTTTGGCGAGGTCGGCATAGTCTGTAATTCTGAGTCCCAAAACAATTAGTAAAACAGCCTCCATGGCAGAGAGGATAATCGCAAAAACAGAGATGCTTGAGGTCAACAACCAAAAAGCAACCAGAGCAACTAAACCAGAAATTACAAATGTGACCTGATCGACAAATAGCTGTGTATGTTTCCGGCGTTTGCGGCGAAGATCATCGCGGTGAGCGGTTTCCCAGCCAAACAGATACTTTTCGTCAGCGGTACCACCAATCAGAGCATCAACCCGCTTTTCCAGGTCGTAGCGCACATAGCGACCAATAGCGGAAATTTTTTCATCGTTAATCAGATAGGTCCAGCCCATAACCAGGCATACCCAGGGAATAACCAAGAGTGCAGCGTAACCGTTGGCATTGGTCAAAGCAAAGGAGGTAATCGCTCCAAAAATCCCTAATGTGACATACAGCAGATTATCCCGAAAGCCGATGCGCATGCTTTGCTCTGCTTTGAGGATACGGTATTCCTCCATCAGGATTTGCAGGGTTTGTTCGTTGCGGTCCATAGTCTGACTGGTAGGGAATGTGAAGTAAGTCTGAGCTGCAAGCGTTCCCTGAGCGAAGTCGAAGGGAACGCGGGTTCGGTAGGTTGGTTTCGACTTCGCTCAACCAACGGTCATCAATTAACTCATTGTGTCGATTCGTTGTGAAAGTAGGACAATTCGATGGACAATTTCCAGAATCTGGGCAAAGTTCATTGTATCGACCAAAATAGATATGGCTTGGATTTTGGTGGGGTAGTTGACTTTCTTGACAGGCCCTCAAACCCTCAATAATGAGGGCTTTGCAGTTGATTTAAGGTATTCTATTTTTTACAGGAATTCACGTCGTTACTTATTTGTCTACGGTTCAGCGATGCCCAACCTGCGCGCAGTTATTCTTACAGCGATATCTACTGAATTTAAGGCCGTTAGGTCATTGCTAGCGAATAGTCAACGAGTCAAGCATCCAGAAGGCAATATTTATGAGCAGGGAACGTTTACAGCCAACCAGCGAACTTGGACTGTTGGTATTGCTGAAATAGGTAAAGGGGATCCTACTGCCGCATCTCAAACTGAAAGAGCGATTACCTTCTTTCAACCAGATGTCATCCTGTTTGTTGGTGTGGCAGGCGGTATGAAAGATGTGAAAATCGGGGATGTTGTAGCCTCAACAAAAATTTATGGCTACGAATCAGGAAAAGCGGCAGAAACGTTCAAAACTAGACCTGAAATCGGTCTTAGTTCATTTGCTTTAGAGGAAGAAGCTAAAGCTGAGGTTCGTAGTAATGAACAAGCGTGGCTCAAGCGACTAACGAGTAATCAAAGTAGGATTCCTCGGGCATGGGTTGGTCCGATTGCTGCTGGTGAAAAGGTTATATCCTCGAAAAAATCTAGTGTTTATCAGTTCCTAAAGGACGAATATAGTGATTCGCTAGCAGTAGAGATGGAAGGCTATGGTTTTTTACAAACAGTACAAAAACGTCAGCAGCCTGTTTCAGCCATGGTGTTGCGGGGTATTTCGGATTTAATCGATGGCAAAAACGACGACCCGAATCAGCCACCGGAGGATGTGCGCCAGGCAACAGCATCCAACCATGCCAGTGCCTTTGCCTTTCAGATTTTGGCCAACTTTGAACCGAATGTAGGGCTGCTAGGCACTCAGGCTCCCACATACAAGGTGGCCGTTCAAGTTTGGGATGAGCTGTTTGCTTACTTTACAGATGCAGACGTGTCGATAATTGCTCCCCTGTGTCGCCAGGTCTTTGAGCAAGCATTGACCTCTGAAAAGGTAGCGTTTGCCTATCCAGAATTAGCCCAGGTAGAAACTGTGCAAGGACTTAAGCAGATAGTCACACGGGCAGATGATCTCAGCCTGGCTGTAACCTTTGTAGGACGGACAATCGAAGAGTTTAAACACCCGTCTGAAGGAGCTGAAGTGCGGCAAATATCGCCTGGGCTGAAAGCTTGGTATGAACAGCATCGGCCAGCAGAGCCGAAACCTCAACCGATAGAAAAATCTCCTGGTTATCTTCTGGTGACCTTGGAGCCCAAGGATGATGAGGACACAGTATCTATCCGAGCAGAGTTTGATGATGGTGCGGGTAATGTGACAACAGATTTGCTACCGCCAGATGCCCAGTGTTCCCTGAATGAGCCGGACAGAGCATTATCCAAGTATTTATCTGTTGCTGTGGGCAAAGCCAAAGGGGTGAAGACCATCGAATTCTTTCTGTCTTGGCGACATTTTGATCAACCGGTGCATGAGTGGAAAATTAAAGCCGGTTTGGGCAAGCCAAAAGAACTTAAGCAAATTCGGAATACACTGGTGCGATCGCTAGACCGACTCACCCTGGAAGACTTTGCAGACGAATGGTTGGAATGCTTACAACAGAAGCTAACCCGTTTGCAAGCGTGCTGTGATGAAGATTTGCTAACCCTTAGCCACCCAGTCACTGAACTGGACTTTGAGGCTTTGGCAGAAGACCTGCCAGAAGGATGTGACACGCTCATCCTCAAGCTGCTAGCGGCTCTACCGGACGATCACGAGGATTTGGAACAGCTATTGGGGACTGTGCTATGGGCGGGTATTCCGCTGTGGTTTTGGTCCTATGGACCTCCAGCAGATACTACAAAGCTGTTAGAGCAAATCGATCACCTGCTGCAGGCCGTAAATCTAAAAGATTCTGCCACCTTAGCTGAGGTTATTCGAAAGGAACGGTCTCGCCTGCCTGATTTGGGCTTATTATGCGATTGTCCGCATCGGTTGCCAGTCCTGGTGGACTGGAAAAATGGTCGTTTGCGGCAGCCTGCTGCTTAGTAGAGCCTATGTCTGACTGGAAATTTTTTACGGGTGGTCTTAATAGTGATAGTCAGCCACAGCAACATCCGCTGCAGCCGATCGTTGAGCGGCCTGCCTGGCGGCAGTTTATGTCCATAGCAGACTTTGACCAGGACTGGCGGCAGGCTAGTGAACAGCGGTGGGCTGAACTCCGTAGTGAGCAGCGGTTAGATACTCGCTCTCGGGAGCGGGGACAGAGTTTTCGGATTCGTCAGGCAGGCACGGGCCAGTCGGATATTCTGACAGCGGTTAACTCGGCACTGGCCTTACGTCGTCCTTTGTTAATTACGGGAAATCCAGGTTCGGGAAAAACGTCCTTAGCCTATGCCATTGCCTATGAGCTACAGCTAGGGCCGGTGCTGCTATGGCCGATTACTACCCGGTCTACTCTGTCAGATGCGCTGTATCGGTATGATGCGATCGCACGTTTACAAGACACCCAATTTGACAAATCAGAACTAGAGCTACAAACTCTGCTGGCAAAAGATAAAGATGAAGATTACGACCGCGCCAAAATCGACCAGCTCAAGCAAGGCCGCAGTTTAGGAGACTATATCCAGCTCGGTCCTGTGGGCACGGCATTTTTACCCTCCCATTTACCCCGTGTATTACTGATCGACGAGGTCGATAAGAGCGACCTGAATCTGCCTAACGATTTGCTCAACCTGTTTGAAGAAGGTAGCTACGAAATTCCTGAACTTGTGCGCCAAAAAAGCAATGCGCCCATGTCAGTACGCACAGCCGATGAGCAGCTGCCAACTGAGATTGTGCAGGGCAAAGTCACCTGCTACGAATTTCCCCTGGTGATTATGACTAGCAATGGAGAGAGAGACTTTCCACCAGCATTTTTACGCCGTTGTTTACGTATTACCATGCCTGATCCGGCGGATAGTACGGTGCTAGAAAACATTGTCGGTGCCCACTTTAAACGGGAAGCCAGTGACACCACCTGGGAACAGGTTAAAAAAGAAGTCGATCCGCTCATTGTTGAATTTGCCCAGAAGCTCCAAAGCAAAAAATCTTCCCTGGCAACCGATCAGCTGTTGAATTTAGTTTATATGGTGCGGCAGTCTCAGCTCAGTGCTGACAATGATGAGCAGACAAAAGCCGACGAGTTAAAAGCCTTGGAGGAAATCCTGCTCCGCCGTTTGACCAGTGACCCAGGGGGCAAATGAACACCGAGCGGTTTATTGCAGCTCTGAGTGACTGTGCACTAAATCCGACAGAGATTGCGGATATCCTCTGGCTGGCTATGCGGCAGTCGGAACCAGAGCCGGTAGAGAACCAGGATGAGACAGCTATCGAACAGTCTGAGCAGAAGATTCAGGATGATGACGACACGATTACCCCTGATGACTGGGAGGATGAGTTTGACGACGAAGAGAATGATAGCCAAAACGCACTAGATGAAGGCAGAGCTGATATTGCCGCTGGTCCCGCTGGGAATTTACCGGCTAAAGCGCTACCCATTTCTGTCCCTGACCCTAGCTATGTCGAAGATACATTGCCGCTGGTCCGGGCTCTGCGACCGCTGCTTAAACAAATCGCCTCTGCGACCGCTAGCCACTTGAATGAAACGGCGACCGTTGAGCGCATTGCAGAAACTGATATTTGGTCTCCGGTGTTAGAACCGGATCGAGAACCGTGGTTTGAGGTGGCTCTGGTCATCGATGGCAGCGCCAGTATGGCCCTATGGCAGCGGTTGATTGATGATATTCAGCGACTGCTACGGTGCTACGGTTCGTTTCGCGACTTTCGGGTGTGGGAATTGGTGGTTGACCAGGGAACGCCAGGTCTTTGTGCTATCCCCGATCGGACTGTGCGGAGCCCAAGGGTGCTACTGTCCCCAACGGGGCGACGGTTGACGCTAGTATTTAGCGACTGCACAGCCGATTACTGGTGGGATGGGTCGTTGCAGCCCGTTTTGGCCCAGTGGGGGCAGTCAATGCCCACGGCGATTTGGCAGGTGCTGCCGGACTGGATGTGGAAGCGAACGGCGCTAGGTGTGGGTGACCATGTGGTCATTCGGAATCGGATTCCAGGCGCAGTGAATCAAAACCTGATGCCTACGTTTTTGGGGTTGCGATCGCCTAAGCGCCTTACGCAAGGGGCTAGCACTAACTTGGCTGGAACTGCCATTTGTGTACCGGTGATAACCACCGATGGCCCCGCAATCAGTACGTGGAGCCGCATGCTATCGGGCGATCGACGACAGTCAACTCCTGGGTTTGTGTTACCAGCTGAGGGGTGGGAGCAAACCATTGAGCGCTCAGCGCATGACCTCAATGATCGTTTAGAACAGTTTCGATTACGAGCAACTCCGGCAGCACGACGGTTGGCAGCTTTGTTATCAGCCGCTCCGGTGATTACGCTGCCAGTGATGCGATTGATCCGAGCCGCTATGTTGCCAGACGTAGAGTCTCCTGTGCCAGTGGCGGAAGTGTTTTTGAGTGGGCTGTTGCAGCGATCTATTGATCAGTCAGAAATTACCGATCCAGAACTGGTTCAGTATGACTTTCCGGCAGAGACTCGGGAGCGATTGTTAGATATTTTGCCAACCGTAGATGCTGTTGCTGTCATTGAGAAGGTATCAGGACATGTAGCAGAGAAACTAAACTGCACCTTGGCAGACTTTAGAGCGTTATTGTTATCTCCCGAGTTAAAGGCTGAAGCCGATCGGTATGGTTTGAAAACATTTGCTCAAGTTACAGCCCAAATCCTCCGTGCGTTAGGCAGCGAGTATGCAGAGTTAGCCAGCCAACTAGACTCTCAAGTTTCGGTAAAACCAGCTATTGCTACCGAATGGCCCGACTTTCCTCTCCAAACCTTTGAATACGATGTCGCCGAGTTCCTTAATCTTCCAGCTTTGCAAACTCTTGATTATGAAACGGTCCAAATTCAACTGAACATAGGCGATGCTTCAGATTTTCCAGAACTGAAAACCCTCGAATATACAGCAGTCCAAATTCGACCAAAAATAGCCGATGTCTTAACAGTTTCTAATGTTGAGCTTGAGATTGCCTCCGTTACGATTATTACAGATCTTCCATATCAGCATTTGCATATTCGCATCATGGATGTCAATAAACTGCTTGTTCCCGCTGATTTGAAGGGACTCACCTTACCTAAGAGCATAAAATCTAGTCAGGGTATTGTTATTGAGGGTAAAGCCCCTATATGGCTTTATGGGTATTTGCTTCATGCCTGCCGAGCATCAGCCTGGATAGCCTTTTTTGATCCACGCCTTGGTGGTAGTGCACTAGGTTCAGGGGGAGCAGTTGTTGTCGAGACCCACTCAGATCAGGTTGAGGTTGGACAAGTTTTAGTGGTAGAAATTCCTCATGAGTTTTATTCAGCTTGACGTCAATAGCCTTAGTGCTAGAGAGAATGCTTATCAAACTTTGAGTATCAGTTTGACTCAACCTCAGAGTCTAATGCCGCCGGATGCACTTTTACCCATTCAGCTACCGGCTGACCTAGATCTGACACGTGAAGTGGTTATCTTTGGTGCGGCTCCTTTATGGCTACACGGAAGACTTATTTCACTTTGCCGATCAGCCCCATGGATTGGCTGCTATACTTTCCGCGATAACGAAATTGTAGTGGTACAAAGTTGGGTGACAGAACCAGCCGTCGGCGATAGTATTCCGGTTCATCTTAATCAAATACCTTGCCCAGCTATTTTGATAGGTGGGCCACCTAATAGTGGAAAGAGTATATTTTTAAACATCTTACGAAAAGCACTATTGCAACAACAATCTCCTCCATACAGCGTATTTTTATATCATGCTAGTTGGGATAGTGAAGGGAACTGGATATATTCACTAAGTGATTCATCATCCCAGATGAATACCAATGAGTATCATATTCACGAAAATCCTGAAACTGCCCGATTGATTCACAATTATTACCAGAGCCATGCTAAAGCAGTACAAAATTTACGACAGATCACCGAGTATCTTCTAGTTGATGCTGGGGGGCTCCCTCTGCCTGAGAAGCAACCTTTATTAGAAAGTTGTACCGACTACATCATTATCAGTCACTTAACTAAGGAGATAGATGAATTGCATCGTTTCTATAGTCCTTATCTGAATCCATTGATTGTCATTCATAGTGTTTTAGAGCCAACTCAAAGAATTCTGCAAACAGAGCCTTTTCTCGAAATTATTTCAGGCCCTTGGTCAGGCCAATCTGAAATCGAGGTGCCTGAGTGTGTATTGGAGGAGATACAGAAAAAGATACTTTAGACACAGAAGGCGTAAGGAGATGTTAACTCAAATATATTAGAGTCGCTATGACAGACAAAGATAAGTTGCCATTTGAAGCATCCTCTTACTTGATTCTAAAAGAGGAATATAGAGAACGAATTGTGAAAGCCTCAAAATTAAAATTTCCGGACGGGTATTTATCAGGCTTAACAAATGCTATCGGAGAGTCTGAAAGTTATAACGCATCAATTAGTAAAAGTACTTTACGTCGTATTCTTAGGGGAGCCCGAGCAAAGTATGACAGTATTGATGCTATTTGCTCGTACTTTCACATTGACATTATGGAAGCTGCAACAGTTGCAGATAAGCAATCTATTAAATTGCCAAAATTTTCCTCATCAAAACTTTCCTTTGATTATGAACAGAAACAGGTACGCTATTTTGTTGAGCGGTTACCCGGTGAAATAGGGTTAGATATGATCCGAGTACCTGGCGGAACATTTCTCATGGGTTCTTTAGAAGATGAATTAGATCGTCAAGAGACCGAAGGCCCTCAGCATAAGACAAGTGTACCGACCTTGTTTATGGGACGATATCCCATCACTCAGGCTCAGTGGAGAGCAATCGCAGAACTTGCCCAAGGTGAGCACGAACTGAATCTTGATCCTGCCTCCTTCAAAGGTGATAATCATCCCGTTGAAAATGTGTCTTGGAATGATGCTGTAGAGTTCTGCGCTCGGCTCTCAGTCTATACAAACCGAAGTTATCGCTTACCTACAGAGGCCGAGTGGGAATATGCGTGTCGAGCAGGTACTGAAACACCATTCTACTTTGGAGAGACCATAACAACAGATTTGGCTAACTATCAAGGAACAGACAACGAAGAATTTGATTGGTCAGGATTTTATGGTCGGGGACCAAAGGGGGAATATCGGAAGAAAACAACCCCAGTAGCTCATTTTGGTATAGCCAATGCCTTCGGTTTATGTGATATGCATGGTAATGTTTGGGAATGGTGTCAAGACCATTGGCATGATAACTACGAGGGAGCGCCAACTGATGGGCGCACTTGGTTTCGGTTGACGAAGGAAGCGAAGATCCATAGAGTCAGGCGTGGTGGTTCCTGGAATCATGCTCCAAGGTATTGTCGGTCTGCTTCTCGCCTTACCGTTGAGCCTGATCGCCGCGCTAACCATATCGGTTTTCGAGTAGTATGCAACGCTCCAAGGGCCTTTCGGTGAAAGCACTCTAACCAACAATCTTAGGTTGTGAGAACAAATTATGTATCTGCAGCCAGCTCATTGAGAAATAGGCAGAAGCTATCGATATCTGCCTTTAACCCTCCATAACACTGGGGTAGGTCAGTAACCAACTCACGTAGACGAGAAGGCTTGAGATTGAACGTATAAATATTTCGGACAATATGTCTCAGCCCACGATACTCATCTAGACAATGGCGAGTACCACGGCTGATCACAGCCGGTCGAACAGTTGACAGTTCTGTAGACATCTGCATTAACAAGTCTCGGTGCCAGCCCGCACCCTCAGGGACAGAACCATCAATTGCTTTAGCAATCTCTTCTAAGATTCGTTCTGTTCCCGTATAAAAACTATGCAGATTTAAGGCCACCCCATCGTAATAATCTTCATCCTGCTCAACAGCTTTTTTCAAAAGCGTCTGAGCACGTTCGACAATCTGTGCTAAGTCACTTAGTTCAGCTTGGAGTCGAGCGGCTAGTGCGATCGCATATGTATTCATAACTCTTGATGTAAACGCTCAATCTCAGCCATAACATTAGGAGAGACATCCTCAGCCATTACTAAATCAATTTTTAATCGATTGTCCAAAGCCAGTACCCTACCTACCGCAGAGTATAGAGCATCGTCTGAGAGCCCCCAAACCGCTAGGTCAAGGTCAGAAGTTGCATGGGTAGCATGCCAGTCCACCATCGAACCAAATAAAACCACTCGTTGCACCTGAAATTCATTTTTTAGGATTGCAGCGGCTTCTTTAGCAATTGATAATGCCCACTGATGCCTGCACTTTAATTCATATTCTTTTTGCTCGGCACGCTTTTGGGCCGATTGTCGATACAGGCGCATTTTTTGAGCATCAATCGAAGCCATACATTTGGTTGGGATTCTGACTTTTTCTAGAACTCATATCACAATCATTCTATGTGGGAAAGCTTGCTATATCACAGAATTATCTGAATCAGAATCTACTTCCGTCGTACAACGATTACAGTGGGTTTTGCTGGATCATTAACGCTTTTCCCAGGCCAGTTGGAGCCAACCGGAACTGTCCGTTTTTGCATGAATTCTTCACCTGTGGTGGTCTTCATTGCAAAATCACGGACTTCGGATGCACCATCCTTGCGAACACCATTCTTCTCATCGGGATGTTGCACCGTTAAGAAGAGGCCTTCTTCATCGTTAAAAGGACCCGTGCATTCACGGTACTGTTTTCTAAGAGGGTGACGGGCCGACGAAAGCCTTACTCAGTAAGGGATTCAAAGGATTTATATCAAAAATTCTCAAAAGCTTATGCAGCAATGATTTTCAGCCTTCATCACCCTTTAGCGGCCCAGTACCGGTTCTGAAGCGTTGTGGTCCCAAGTGGCAACGACATTGAATATGCGCCTGACTCAAACCTCCCGCTCTAAGTTCGGATGTTTCACCTTTTCCGACTTGGACCCCGTGCTTAAACTAGAAAAAATGATGTGGTAAAAGACGATGGTACAGCTCAAACGATGGCAGTGGATTGTACTGGCGCTGCCGCTGGTGATGGTTGTCGCCTTTGCGTTGATTGCGGCTGGATTTCAGCTACGCACCTGGGGCATCACCTGGATTTGGGCTGTCATTCTATTCGTGTTTGTGGGCTGGCGTTGGTTGCTGGTGCACTGGACCAAGCCCCGCGAGATTGATCGCATTGTTACGGCTGTCCGGTCAGAGCTGAAGTCTGTGATCGTTGATAGTGGCGATAATCAGGTGCTGGAATCTGCACTACAGCCAATTTTGACCGGAGCCCGCGAAGATCCGCCTGTATGGGACGATTGGCCTGCTTTCTGGCAACGATGTCAGACCGTCGTGGCAACGGTGGCCCACCACTATCATCCGGAAGTGAAGTACCCGCTACTCAATATCTATGTACCCCAGGCCTATGGCTTAATTCGGGGGACGGTGGATGATATGGACCGGGCCATGACCCAGCTGGCTCCTGTGTTGAATCAGGTGACCGTTGGTCAGGCCTATGAAGCTTACGAAATTTATCGCAAATTGGAACCCTCCATGGGGAAGCTGTGGCGGGTCTGGAACTGGGCGCAGTGGTTAATTAACCCAGCGGCAGCAGCGGCTAAAGTGGCCAGCCAAAAAAGTTCTAATGAGGCAAATCAGCAGCTATTGGTAAACCTGAGCCAGCTGCTGCGGGAAACGGCATTGCGCAATCTGGCTCAGCAAACGGCTAACTTGTACAGCGGCGATACGCTACCGGCAATTTTTGCAGCAGAGCCGCCCAAAACTCTGGATACTGGGGCAAAAACGGCCACACTGCGGTCAATTTTAGAAACGGCCAGCCCGACTGAAACCATTGAAAAGAAACCGGTTTCTCTGATATTAGTAGGTCGTACCGGGGCAGGTAAAAGTAGCTTGATCAATACCCTGTTCAAAACTGAGCAGGCGGAGGTGGATGTACTGCCCAGTACCGATAAAATTCGCCAATATAGCTGGCAGCTAGATACGGGGGAAGTCTTGAATCTGATTGATTCCCCTGGGTATGAACAAATTGAGCGTGGCGATTTTCGTGATTTAGTTCTGGAGCAGGCGGCGGATACGGACTTGCTGGTGCTGACGACACCGGCTTTGGACCCGGCCTTACAGAGCGACAAAACCTTTTTGCATGACCTCAAAGCAGCGGAGCAGCATCCGCCAACGGTGGTGGTGGTGACTCAGGTTGATCGACTGCGGCCTATACGAGAATGGCAGCCCCCCTACGATTGGCAAATGGGACAGCGACCTAAGGAAGCGTCTATCCGTGATGCGGTTGCCTATCGGGTGGACACCCTGGGGCAGTCGGCTGAAACTGTGCTGCCGTTGGTTACCTACGATAGTAACAGAACCGCCTGGAATGATGACGCTCTGGCCCTCAAGCTAGTGGAGACGTTGGGGAATGCTAAGCAGTATCGCCTGGCACGGTTTCTGACTAATCAGACGGCTTTAGCGAAAGCGGCGGCCAAGCTGATTGACCAGTACACGTTTCAGATGACCACCACCCAGGGGGTAACCGAACTGCTGAAAAGCCCGATTCTGCGTTATCTCTCACGGATGATGACGGGCTCAGATCTGCTGGCTGCGGCTCTGATGGAAAAGATTCCAGTTGAGCAGGTCCCAGTTGTAATTGGTAAGCTGCAGCTGGCCTATGAGCTGTTTAACCTGCTGGCTAAAGATGGTAGTACCTTTGACTTGCTTACCCTCTGGCCGATGTTATTAAATAACGATACGCCACCGGAGCAAAATGCCTGGGCATTGGGCCATGCGCTGACGGCCTATTGGTTGGGGGAGACCAGTCGGTTAGATCAGGCGTTTGAGCGATACTTGCAAGACTATGAAGCAGTGGGGAAATAAGCGGGGTAACGTAGAATCAGGGTATTTATTTCTATTTTTAAGTTTATTCAGTAACACCTATGGCAGCAGCAGTAAGCCAGTGGCGACAGCGGATTCGCGAGTATAAGAATGACTTGGTGCAGAATTATTTTAACTATCGCATTGAGTCGGCAAATCAACCCTATGGGGTAGCGTTTCGCACTAAACCCTATCGGTTTTTGCTATTACTCAGCCATATGCGGTCTGGGTCTTCGCTATTGACCCATTTGTTGACAACGAATCCTGAGGTGATTGGCTACGGTGAAACCCACACCAACTATGCTGATGCCGATGACTTTAAGGGGTTGCTCAAGAAGGTCTATTGGCAAGCCCAAGACTTTCGTAACTTGGGAGATGTGCAGAACCTACGCATGAACCATCGGTATGTGATGGATAAGGTTCTGCACAATAAAAAGTTTTTGAACCATGACTGGTTACAGTCTGAACAGGTGTATGCCATCTTTTTGTTGCGAGAGCCAGAGCGCAGCTTAGCCAGTATTGCTGACCTCAAGTCCCATTGGAATCAGCAAGATACGATTGAGTACTATGCTGAGCGTATGGCTATGCTGGTGGATTATGCGCGGCTGATCAAGAATCCAGAGCGGATGCTGGTGGTTACCTATGAGCAGTTGCTGGATAACACTCCAAAAGTGTTGACAACACTACAGGATTTTTTGCACACACAGGCACCGTTTACGGAAGAATATAAGGTGCTTAAAACAACTGGCATGAAAGGGGTGGGCGATCCGAAGGGGAAAATTAAGGCGGGAAAAATTGTGCGATCGCAACGCCAACTCACCCAATCTTTTCCAACAGAACTAGTAGAGCGTGCAAAACAGATACACCATGACTGCCAGGCAGCGTTAATTGAGTTGTGTCAGTCAATATAAGGGTTCAATGGCACTGACTTAAAAGTGCACAAAGTAGAAAAAGGCTGCAAGGCTTGATAAATATATATCAAGGCCCTGCAAGCCAACAATAAATCACTTTCTACTATGCCGAAGTCAGCCGAAATTCTCAAGCACCAGTTATTCAAAAGTATCGGTTCGCCGTGGCAAGATATCCTACCGGAAGCAAGACTCGATGAGCTTCTGGCTGAAGAAGGGATCACCTACCGAAATCGTTTGTATACCCCCATCGTGACGGTATGGGGCATGCTATATCAAGCGTTATCAGCCGATAAAAGCCTCCGCAACACCGTCAAGTGCTTCACCACCTGGTTAACCGCCGCAGGCGTTACCCCTCCGTCATCGGATACCGGAGCTTACAGCAAAGCTCGCGACCGGTTGCCGGAATCACTCCTCCAACGTCTTATCCCCGAAACAACCGAGCAGTTGGAACAGACGGTGCCCAAGGCGCATTACTGGTGTGGTCGTCGGGTGAGAGTCTTTGATGGAACGACGGTATTGATGGCCGATAGTGAGGCCAATCAAGCGGTCTATCCTCAACATGGTAATCAAGCGGTCGGATGTGGCTTTCCACTGGCTCGGGTGGTGGTGTTTTTCTGTTTACTAACCGGGGCAGTGGTGTCAGGGTGTATTGCACCGAAGACAACCAGTGAAATCGTCATGAGCCGTTTGTTGTATCAGGACTTAGCGCCCGATGATGTGGCCATGGGAGACCAAGCCTTTGGCAGCTATGTTGACTTAGCCCTGATTCAGCAGCAAGAGGCCGATGGGGTCTTGCGTAAACATCATGCTCGGCACACTGATTTTCGTAAAGGTCTCAGGCATGGTCCTGGCGACCACCAAGTCGTCTGGCACAAACCCAAGCGACGACCGGGTCATATGAATACAGATGAGTTTGCAGCCATTTCCCAGACATTGACGGTTAGAGAAGTGCGTCTGAAGCTATCTCGTAACGGGTTTCGAGACCAGTTCATCATCATTGTTACCACCCTATTGGATGCCAAACAGTATCCTGCTAGTCAATTAACCCGTCTTTATGGATGGCGGTGGCATGCGGCAGAAGTCAATTTACGTCATCTCAAAACGACACTCAAAATGGAGAGGCTCACAGCCAAAACACCGGACATGGTCCGTAAGGAAATTTGGTCTCACATGCTAGCCTACAATGTGCTGCGTAGTGTGATGGAACAGGCCTCTCCATTATTGCACTATGAGCGTAATCGTCTCTCCCTACAGGGGGCTCGGCAACACTTTCAGCAAATTCTTGCATTATTAGCAACAACATCGAACGCGACACGGCAACGACTCTACGACCATTTGCTCCAAGATATTGCCTCTGACCCGTTGCCTCAACGGCCTAATCGGCATGAACCTAGAGTCGTCAAACGTAGGCCAAAACCGTTTCCCAGAATGCGACAACCTCGTAATATTCTCAAAGCTAAGCTGGCTGCTTGATTAGACTTATGTCAGTGCCATTGAATATAAGGGTTAATTGGCAGCCAATAACTGTACCGATTTGATAGACTTGCCTCTTTGGTTGCTTTGTTGCCAGATCTCTCGATACTGTTGTTCCTCGATCTGAAGTTCAGTTTCCAAGGGTGCATCCTGGTTCCGTGAAACGGTTTTCATTACTAAACAGGGTTCAAACTGACTGTAGCGACGGGATGTCTCTAATGGTGCAGACTCGTTATCTAAACCAATATGTTGCAGCTTCAGGCTACGTCGGGGGGCGTCTAGCAATAGCCAATAGGGATATTCAAAGGAGATATTTTCAAAGACCATGCCAATGTTTGCACAGCTTTGGTTATTAATCTCGTTAGCAGCGTTAGTGTAAATCTCTTCTAAAACTGGCTGACTTGTAAAATACTGGCTGGGGCGTGATGTGGCAAAAATATTGTTTTCACCTGTAAGTGGTCGAATGTCGTTGCCCAACACCCACTGAAATGAAAGCAGTACCAGGAATATGCCTAAAATATTAGCAACCCTGCGATTGAGGGCATTGCCAATGACGGTGCCTACCAGGGCTGCAAAGAGAACAAAAATGGGTAAATGTAGGCGACAACGTGATGTGGACCAGGTCAGCAACTGACAAAACAGTAGAAAGGTCGCTGTTGTGGTGAGCCAGTATAAAAATAACTGTCGTCGCTGTTGTAGACGGCCATTGATTAGCAATAGCCCAGAGGAGGCCAAAATAATGAGTAAATGGACCGGATTTCCTGCTTTGTCTTCATTAAACGAGATGCTAGGCACGTAGAAGCGCGTTTCCTTTGCACTTGTAATCAAGGGCTCGCTAACATCTACGCCGATAATGTTGTGAAAGATGGTAATTGCTTTTTCTGTGAGTCCCGTGGTTGGTGTAATAACGCTGTCTAAATGCAGATTTCTAACAATGTCAGCATGGAGAGCCAGGTTTCGTACTACGTTAGAAATCAGATATGTTAACCCAAAAGCGGCTCCGGTTTCGTCTCCAGGGGACCCCAACGGGGTGCCAAATAGGCCAAAGTTGCGTAGATAATGCCCGGCATTGATGGCAATGGCAATGGCGAGCAAGCCGACCATGGGTTTTACCATGCGTAAACCCAGATTTTTGATGCCCCAAAGCAATAGCCAGATGCAAAAGGGAAAAGCATAGATATAGGCTGTACCCTTGGTGAGAATTGCCAGGCCCAGGCTAGTGCCTAAACATACCAGCAGCAGCGGTTTTAATCCTTGCCGCATGGTCACCAGGGCAAAGTAGACAAAACAGACTATCCACAGGGTTACTACATGATCATTGTTGGTGCTTGAGCCCTGTAGTATTGCCATGGGCATGGTGCCAGCAAAAATTGCAGCCAAAATTTGACCGTTGCGTTTTGCCCCCAGTTCCTTAGCGATCAGGGAGACCCCCAGCATGGAGCCGATCATACTGACCCATTGCACAGAGTTACTGAGACGGTCGCTGTGGCTGAGGATTTGGAGATGTGCGATCGCAAACTCAGACCAAGGGTTTTGATAAAGCTGAAAAATATTGTGGCTAGGATAGTGGGCTACACTGCCATTCTGAATCCAGTGCATAATGCGACTGAGATGGTACTCCATGGAGTCAGAATGGTTTGGGGCCGCTAAAACAGCCGTAGCGCCGATTGCTAGCAATGCCAGGGTCATCCCGATGGTCGATAGCTTGAGTGTTACCGGCAAATCGATAAAAGGATAGGGACTCAGCCATTGTTTAGGTGCGGCTTTGAGCAGCCTTGGCCCATATGCTTTCCATAGAAAAAAGGTGATGCCTGCTGTTACTATCAGCCAGGACAACGTTAAAAAGATAACGTTAAATCCTCGAACCAGGCTCAGAACTTCGGTTAAAACGGTGACAATAATTCCCCAGCACATCAGCGCACCTAGCAGTGCTTCTCGTTTGAGCTGAAAAATCTTTGAGTTGATCAGTATTAACAAGATAAGACTTGCTATGGGAAGAATAGCTAGCATTTTGAGTAGATCAGGTGGGTTAGAGCTTAACTAATGCGCTGAGGAAGTTTTAGGTACTATTCCACTCCACTATCCTACCCATAAGTAGTAAGTAGCAGCGCGTGAGCTTCTTTGCCGATGAGCTTACTGTAGGTTACTTGACAGATGATTAAAACATTAGAACGCTATTTTTTGTTACGGGATTGTGTTGCAAAAAAAGTTGTCGCACTTGAGCAACCGTTGAAGATTCCATAGAAAGATAGACTCTCTACTCAGGTGGGGAGTTGGATGCTTTTGCACTTCAACCGAAATATTGACTGTCACTGATGAAGGAAACCTTCGTAAGCAGATATTGATGTAGTACCCCCACTATGACTGTCCCTTGCAAACGGTTACTTACTGTTGGTTTTTTAACGTTACTTGCGCCAGTTGGTCTAACAGGGGCCTTGGTTGTATTACATTTGCTAGGCGCTGTTAACGCCTGGGTTTTTCCCCTGGTTCAGGTAGGGGCATTTTGTCTGTTTGGTGGCACTAGCTGCATTGTGGCTGCTCAGGTTCTTAGTAGAAGGCCAGTGCAGGTTTCTAGACCGAGCAACCATCAACGACGGCGGCAACTGTGCTGGGGGTTAGCAATTTTGCTTTTTAGCCTTAACTTTCCAGCCTATCTGCTGGCCCACCACATGACCCATGTGCGTTCACCGGGACAGATGGGCCTCGGTGTACCAAAGCCCAGGCATGCCCAGATTCCCTCAGATCGGGGGGTCTTCTATGCCACGCGCACTCTTCCCATTGGTCAATCTAAGTGGCTAGAAACTTGGGAAATTCCTGCTCAAACTGCGGTGCCCAGGGGAACGGTGATTCTATTCCCAGGTAATTTAGGTACTAAAAGCAGCCAACTGATTCCACCTGCCCAGAGCTTTGCTTCCCTAGGGTTTAATACGGTTTTAGTGGATTTTCAAGGGGTGGGCGGTTCAAGTGGTGATACTGTGACCCTGGGCATTGCAGAAGCTCAGGATGTTGTCACTGTATTTAACGATGTAAAGAATCGAAATGTTGTTCAAGGGCATGGGGATTCGCCCATGATTCTCTATGGTGTTTCCATGGGCACGGCGGCGATTTTAAGAGCGATCGCAACCCACAACATCACCCCCGATGCCATCGTCCTAGAATTACCTTTTATCCGTCTGATTGACGCGGTCAAAAGTCGTTTGCGCCACCACAAAATTCCCACAGACCCGACGGCGGCGCTGCTAATTTTCTGGGCTGGTATCCAGCACGGTGTCAATGGCTTTAGCCATAACCCCATCAACTATGCTAGAGCGGTTAAATGCCCCACCCTGGTTATCCATGGAGCACAAGATAAATGGACTCCGGTTAGCGATATTGAAGCATTGGTGCAAACTATTCCAGCTTCAAAACAGCTAGTGGTGTCAGCGGATGCTGGGCATCATCAGTTGATCGGTGTGGATCGTCCGCTGTGGGATGCCAGTGTTAGTAATTTTTTGCAGGCTATTTAAGACGATATATCCAATAGCTGCCAGGCTTCAAAGATTTCTTCGAGGTTAATTTGAATTGTTAGGGCTGTGATGTCGCAAAGGACCATCCCCTTGTGGGTGCCCTGGGATAACCTAATGCTTACTAAGTGCGAGAGTTAAAGGCGGCATAGGGAGATAAGGATGGTACTTCCCATTGGGCATACCAGTTACTTAAATAGGGGATTAGCTCTGCTGCTAGTGTGCGATAGTTTTCTCGGTTGGGGGCGGCTTCAAGTTGTTCGGCAATAGTTTGTCCGACTGCTTGTAGGTCAAAACCGGTAGGTGTGCCTGATTTCAAAACAACTTTGCCATTGACTAACACAGTGTCCACATCGGTGGCTTTGGCCCGCATCAGCATGACATGGAGAGGATTGGCCTCAGGAGACACCCAGGGCCAGGTGATGCGATCGCAAGTTACCAACACCACATCGGCCCGATAGCCAGGGGCAAGTTTGCCAAGCTGTTGTTCTTTGCCCATGAGCTTAGCACTGCCGGCTGTTGCCAGCTGCAAGATATCGCCATAGCCAGGGGCCGGACTGTTAATTTGAGGAGACCGCTGCAGCCGCCCCGCTAATCGCATTTCAGCAAACATGTCCTCATCATCGCCGAGGGTGGTGCCATCCATCCCTAACCCGACGGTGGCCCCACCGGCAAGCATCGCTGTCAACGGAGCCATGCCCGCCCGCAGCCGCAGATTAGAGCTGGGATTGTGGCTCACCGCAGCCCCAGTGGCCGCCAAAATTTCAATGTCGGCAGGGGTTGACCAGACACCGTGGGCAATGGAGAACCGAGGACTCAGTACCCCCAGTTGGTTTAAGTGAGCAATCACAGATTGACCATGGAGACGCGGCCCCATCAGTTTTTCATAGAACGACTCCAGGGCATGGGTTTGGACGTGGGTATCTAAGCGCTCAGCGGCCTCCACCATCTGCACCAGTAACTCATCGCCAACCCATTGGGGACCCGGTGGACCAAACCAAATATCAATGTGGGGGTGAGTCTGATACTGTTGAACAAAGTCGGTAATCAGCTCGATATGCGCTGTTCTGGATAAGGGCTGTGCCATGGGCACCAGGGTTTGTAGCCGCTGTTTTAAGTCTTCTGGCAGACTGGCTAAAAAGGCGTCATCTTCACCATGGACAAACATACTTTCATAGCGAATGCCCGGCGTTAGGGCAACGCGCATGCCAGCTTGCTCATAGGCAGCCAGTCGTCCTTGGAGGTTACCCCGACAGTCCTGGGCGGTGCCACCGATGCTGGCCACATCGACAACGCTGGTCACCCCGCTCTGCAACAGCTGGGCAATACTCAATAAGGTTTTAAGTTTAGGATCTTGCGATCGCAAGCCAATATTGGCAAATAGCCACAATTCTAGAAAATCATCGTCCACACCCTGGAGAGAATTGGGCACCCCATTACTGTGGTGGTGGGCATTGATTAACCCCGGCATCACAGCAAACCGATCAGAGCCAATCACCGCCGCCTGGGGATAGGTCGCCTGTAACGTCGTCCAGGCATCAACCGCCAAAATAGTATCGTCCTGGATTGCGATCGCGCCGTCAGTCAGCGTCGTCTCCCCCGTAAAAACCCAGCGACCTCGAATTAACCGAATATCTGTCATCGTTGCCGTCCACTTAGAAAACCACGTCAAGCAACAGTCTATTCTGAAGCTGTTTTGATGTTTGTCAATTAGCTCAGACTAGGATGCTGAAAATCTTTCTGTTGCTTAAAATTCTGTGAATTAATTAAATTTTTGCTGCAGCAAGTGATACAAGGGAATTAATGCTGAGAAATGCTGCTGTTTTACCATGACGACCCAGTTTGATCCAAATATTCATGCTAAACGGGTCGCTACCGAAGTCGGCGCAATCGGGTCTATCCTGCAGCGTCTGGGGCAGACCATACAGCGTGATCAGCTAGTGCAAAAGACGACTGAGGACCTGCGCACCTTTCTACAGGTGAATCGAGTCGTTATCTATTATTTTTACAATCAATGGGAAGGCCAGGTCACCTTTGAAGCCCTAAGTGCCAGGGAATTCTCTATCTACGGTTCGACTGGGCCAGACCAATGTTTTAACGATGAGTATGCTGAGCTTTATCTAGCTGGTCGGTTCAGAGCCATTGAGGATATTGAAACAGCCCCCATTGAGCCCTGTCACCGTGACTTTTTGCGGCACTTGCGTGTACGAGCCAATCTGGTCGTACCCATTTTGACTAACCAGGGGCTATGGGGTTTGCTAGTGGCCCATCAATGCCAGGGCCCCAAGGCCTGGTCAGAGATGGACGTTAAACGTATGCAGGAAGGCGCTTTAACCCTGGCCTCGGCTCCTTCTATTAAGGATTATTGAGGGGGTGTAGCCAGGAACGACGGCTGGTCCCCTACAGCAGATTAAGGATTACTCCTGATCCAGTCCTGAATGCTACCTTTAAAGCACCCTCTGAGCGGTTGCTCCCATGGAAGTTCTATACCGAGAAGGCCAAAAGGCAGATAGCAAGATTCTGGCTGAACTAGAGTATATCGCCTCGGATGGAGCCGTCGAGTTTCTTTTCCACGATTTGATGCCAGGGGTTTCTGCCTTGCAATTTGTCGCATCTAGTCTGGAACAGGATGTGTATCCCCACTCTTATCGCAGTGCCATTGTGGCCGAATTGAATCACCACGTCGTTGGGATGGCCCTCTCATTTCCGGCCACCTATCATCAAATTACCCCGGAAATGCGTGACTTTTTCCCGACAGACCGGCTTGAGCACTTTCAAGACTTTTTCTCGGCCCGAGTGGACGGCAGTTTTTTTCTTGATGCCCTCTGTGTGTTAACAGACTATCAGCACCAAGGGATCGGCTCCCGGCTGCTTGAACTCACAAAATCAAAAGCCCAGACAGAAGGCTATAACAGTTTAAGCCTGATCGTATTGGCAGATAATGTTGTGGCCCAGCGGTTATATCAGCGCCATGGATTTGAGAGCGTCAGACCCATCGAACTCCAGCCCCATCCTCTGATGCCACACCAGGGAGGGTGCCTACTGATGAGGGTCAACCTGTAGAACTCAGTTTGGATCAGCAATGCCCGACAAATTATCTGATAGTGTTGTGCTTTTCCCTCTTGATGTTTGTGAACGGTCGAGCATAGAGTAATGCAATCTTCCAAACGACTCTGTATCAATCTGCTAGGTCATTTTCGATTAACGTTTGAGCACCAACCGGTCGAAGGATTACAGGCAGATAGATATCAGTCGTTGATCGCCTATTTGGTGCTGAATGCGCAAACACCCCAGCTGCGATCGCAGCTGGCCAGTGTATTTTGGCCAGATACCACCGATAGCAAAGCAAAAACGAGTTTGAGGCGAGAACTGCATCGGCTGAGACAGATTTTGCCAGATGCGGATCAGCTCCTGGCGGTCACACCCCAAACGATTCAATGGCGACCTCAATATTCATTTTGGTCGGATGTGGCGGCATTTGAGACCAAAATTGCCCAGGCGACTGAGGCGGTGACGGCTCAAGCCAGGGCCGATGGCTTCAAGCAAGCTATCGAGCTGTATCAAGGTGAACTACTCCCCACCTGCTATGACGATTGGATTGAACCGGAGCGACATCGTTTACATCAGCTTTTGATCAATGGGCTGGCTGATTTGAGTTCGGTGTTAGCTGCATTAGGAGAGTATCGGGATGCGATCGCAACGACCCAACGCTTACTCCAGCTAGAACCCCTGAATGAGTCGGGCTATCTAACCTTGATGCAGTGCCATGCCCAGCAGGGAGAGCGAGCTAATGCTCTACAGGCATACCACCATTGCATGACGCTGCTGCGGGATGAAATGGGCATTGACCCCAGTCTAGAAATACGCCAGTTTTATGAACAGCTGCTTTTAGATGAAACACCACCACCCGCCTCTAGACAGGCTGAGCCATGGCCGGGTCAATTGACGACTGAGGCTGTTGCCATCGGTACTCCCAAAACAAAACCACAAATCGACTGGGGAGAAGCTCCAGATATTAGTTTTTTCTTTGGCCGCTCAGAGGAGTCAGGCCAGCTGTGTCAGTGGATTGACCAAGACCAGTGTCGCCTGGTGACTGTGGTGGGGATGGGCGGCATTGGCAAAACCTCTCTGGCGGCCAAGGTGATTCATCAGCTGCAGACAAAATTTGACTTCATCATCTGGCGTTCGCTGCGCAATGCACCGCCGCTCAATGCTTTGCTAGAAGAGTTAGTGCCGTTTGTGTCTAACCAGCAAGAAGCGACCTGTTCCCTCACTCGGTTGGTGCATTGGCTACGGCAAGCACGATGTTTACTGATTTTGGACAATGTGGAAACCCTGTTTCAGGGGGGAGAACGGGCTGGCCAATATCGTGAGGGCTATGGGAACTATAGTGAGCTGGTGTCAGTCGTCGGTCAGACTAACCATCAAAGCTGTCTGTTGCTAACCAGTCGAGAAAAACCGGCTGAGGTGGCCACAATGTCAGAGGCCAATCCTGCAGTGCAGGTGTTGCAGTTAGAAGGTTCGCCGGCGGCGGCACTGGCTCTGATTGAAGCGAAGCAACTGGTGGGTAGCCAGGATGATAAAAAACGGCTTTGCGATCGCTACGGCCATAGTCCCCTATCGCTGCAGATTATCAGCAGTTCTATCCGCGATGTGTTTGATGGCGATATCTCCCTATTCCTCGAAGAAGACACCTTACTCTTTAATGGTGCAAAAAAATTGTTAGATGTTCAGTTTGAACGTCTCTCTCCCCTGGAACAAACGGTCATGACCTGGCTGGCGATTAATCGAGATTGGACCACAATTACTGAACTCAAGGCGGATATTTATCCATCCTGCTATAAAACCAAATTAATTGAGGCCATCGAATCACTCTGTTGGCGTTCTCTAATTGAACGACGGGGGAATACCTATACTCAGCAGCCAGTGATTATGGAGTATGTCATCGATAGGCTGATTGAACAGATCAGTGAGGAATTAGCTGATCCTGAGTGTTTTAGCAGTCAGCCACTAAAATCCCTTGCCACAGTCACCTATGCCTTAATTAAAACGACTGTCAAAGATTTTGTACGAGAGAGTCAAGAAAGGCTGATCTTACAGGTTGTCGCTGACCAGTTGAGGCAATCGTTATCGCATCCAGAACCGGCTATTCTGGACCATCTCAAAATACTACAATCACTTCAGAAACAAGCCACTGGCTATAGCGCTGGCAATCTAATTAATCTTGCGTGGGCTCTGGATATAGACTTTACAGAATTGGATTTATCGAGGCTAACAATTTATCATGCCTATCTACAGCATGTGCCTCTGCAACAGGTTGACTTTTCCCATACTGTATTTAAAGAAGCGGCCTTTAATCAACCCTTAGATCCCGTGGCCAGTGTTGCCTATAGTCCTGATGGCTCACTTCTCGCCACCGGTGAAGGGGATGGGCGAGTTGTTGTCTGGCGAACAATTGACCAGAGACCCATCTTGATCATAAAAGAAGCGTCAACCAGCTGGGTTATTGCTGTGGCTTTTGTCCATAATGGCAAACACTTAGCGACTGAAGGCAACGCTGGAGAAATAAATATTTGGGATGTCGCTACTGGCCAATTAACTCAGGTGCTAAAAGAGCATACAGGTATTGTCTGGACCATGGATACTAGCCCCACCGATAATTTGCTAGTGAGCGGTAGCCTTGACGCTCATTTGATCCTGTGGGATTTAACCACCTACAAACCTCGACATCGCTTAACAGGACACACCCAACAGATTAATTCAGCCGTCTTTAGCCCAGATGGCCAACAAATTGCCAGTGTTAGCGTTGATAAAACACTGCGTATTTGGGATACTCAAACGGGAGAAGTGATCACTGTCTGGCACTGTGAAACTGAGTCTAAATGTGTCAGTTTTAGTCCAGATGGGCAGTATTTGGCTATTGGTGAAAATGATGGCGGTATTCGCATCTGGAATTGGCAAACCCGACAAATTGAACTGACCTTCCAAGCACACAAATATTGGGTCTCATCCGTGGCGTTTAGCCCCTGTGGTCATTATCTTGCTAGCGGTAGTGCTGATGCTACAACCAAGTTATGGAACCCAAAAACCGGTCAGCTGCTGCGAATTGCCACCGTTTATACTAGCCTCGTATGGGCGCTGGCATTTCGCCCCGATGGTCAACAGTTGGCAGTTGGCAGCAATGATCACACCATTAGACTATGGGAAATACCCCAGAAACGTCTTTTCAAGGCATTGCAGGGCTTCTCCAGTTGGGTTAACTCCGTTCGTTTTCATCCTAATAAACCTCTCTTAGTGAGCGGTAGTAGTGATCACAAGGTGAGACTTTGGCATGTAGATACAGGTGAGCTGATCAGCACATTCGAAGGGCAGAGTGACGCCGTCTTGGGGGTGGCGGTTAGTCCTGATGGCAAGACGATAGCCGGTAGTGGTGTGGAGAACACTATCAGTCTATGGGATATGGCAACAGGTCGACTTTTGAAGATGCTACATGGGCATAATTTTGCCGTATATTTCGTAGAATTTAGCGCCGATGGTCAACTGTTGTTGAGTAGTGGATTCGACCAAACAGTGCGATTATGGGATGTGCCCTCTGGACAGGTGATTAAAACCATTGAGGCCCATGATGGTTGGGTGTTTGCAGCTCGCTTTAGCCCGGATGGTCAATGCTTTGCCAGCACGGGTATGGATGGGGCCATTAAACTGTGGGATACGGCAACGGGAGAATTGCTCAATGCTTTGCCAAGCCAAAAAAGTTCCACCTGGACGTTAGGGTTTCACTGTGATGGTCAACAGTTAGTGATCGGCGGTGATGATGGCACAGTGCAACTATGGAATCCTAAGACGAGTAAGCTGCTAAAAACTCTGCAAGGGCACCAGTCAACTGTTTGGGCGGCTGATTTTAGCCCGGATGGCAGCACCATAGCCACGGGTGGCGACGATCAGACGGTTAAGCTTTGGGATGCTAACACAGGCAAACTGTTACGGATTCTGGAGTTACATCATGGACGTGTCAATTCACTGTCATTTACTCCCGATGGTCAAATACTGGCCAGTGGCAGTGCGGATCAAACGGTTCGACTTTGGCAGGTTGCTACGGGTGAATGTTTGAAGACTCTGATGGTACCCAGACCTTACGAGAATATGAATATTACCGATGTGCAAGGGTTAACCGCCGCTCAAAAAGAGTCTTTGAAGGCACTGGGAGCAGTGGAGAATTAAGCCGTTGCTGATTTAGAGGATGAATTGATCTGACAGGATTGCCTGACAGCAGTATTTTTCAGATTAGAGCCTGGTCGAGGATCAGCAACGCCTTAATCTAATAATGACCTAGGGGCTGAGAAGAGAATAGGGTTTCTAGGAGTGCGATCGCATTGCCCACACCATCTTCAGCCCGAATTTTCTCACCCAATGTCTCAGCATTGTGTCGCATGGTTTGGTTAGCAACCAGCTCATGCATAGCCTTAGCCAGCTGGCTGGTTGTCAATTGTTTTTGCGGAATTGGTTTTGGCCCCACCCCTAGGGTGTAAATCTGTTTGCCCCAAAATGGCTGATCACCAAAGAAAGGACAAATCAGCGTGGGACGTCCGGCTCGCAACCCTGCGGCAGTTGTACCGGCACCACCATGGTGGATGACAGCTGACACTTTTGGAAACAACCAGTCGTGGGGCGCTTGCTCTAGCTGGAACACTGTTTTGGGCAAGTCTCCTGTTTGCAGGCCACCCCAGCCCGTGGCCAGAATACCGCGTTGATGGGTGGTCTGTAATGCGTCCATAACAACCTTAGCCAGTCGCTGGGGCTGACTGCCAGAGATACTGCCAAAGCCAATATAAATGGGCGGTGTCCCTGCCTCTAGAAATGCTTTTAAGTCATCTGGTGGCTGCCAGCTATCTTGTTGTTCCAAAAACCAATAGCCATTAACATGGGCAGAGTCTGGCCAATCTGTAGGCCGGGGAACAACATGTTGGCTATAGCCATGGAGCACAGGAATCGGACTGCCATCGGCCCGGTGCAACAGGTCCATACCTTTAGGCTTGGGCGGTAACTGCAACACCTTGCGACGAAACTCATTGGGAATCCCCCCATACAGTCCAATGGCTGTGTGCACAATCCCATAGGTGAGGCGATTATACCAGCGGCCCAGGGGCCAATCTGGGAAACCCATGGCAGGGGATTGAGCCGTAGGCACAAACTGAGGAAACGGTAGGGCGATAACCAGAGGAATCTCCTGTTTGTCGGCAATGGCTTCAGCCATAAATGCGGCTTTAGATGCCAAAATCAACAGATCGGGTGCAACCGATTGTGTGGTTTGCCAGATATCTTGCAGGGTCTGGCGATACATTGACTTCACCTGGGAAAACAGTTTGATGTTGGTGCGAATAGTCCCCCACAGATTGTTGGTATTTTCCATCGCATCTCGACCCGCATCTGAGTCCATCAGCTGCATCAGCTGATTATTCATATGGCCGTAATGCAGACCCTGGTCAGTGATAAAGGCTTGAAACAGAGTACTGGTGCAAATAGTGACCTCGTGCCCAGCGGTCTTTAATCCTTGGCCCAGAGCCACGTAGGGTTGCACATCACCGCGAGAGCCCAGGGTAACGATTAAGACTTTCATGATGTATTGACTCCGCTAGGAGATGCTAATGTGCCTGCACTGTTCTATCCCCAATATTAGGCCATTAGCCTAGCTATGTGTGTCAGGCGATCGCCATGGGCTTGGTTGTAGTACTGGGAACGCATTGGGGACGGTTTGGAGACGCCTGTTTGGTTACTTTTGGGGTAGTTGAAACACATAGAACGTTTTCAACCGGCACAGTTTAAGTAGCTCCATAACCACACATTAGGGAGGCCTCGAAAAATGTTGCAAGTATTACGCCCCTATCATCTTGCTTTTGAACGGCTTGCGATCGCATTCCTCTTCACCTTTATTGTGGCTGATTTATACCCCCATCCATCCCTGGCACCAGGGTTAATTATGTCAACTGTGTCATACCTGCAATCCGATGCGACTGAGTTAGTGGAGTATGACAGCACGACTTTGAATAAATAGCCTAGCAGTTGCTTGCTGCTAAAACGATGGCATCACAAGGATTGGACGCCCTGGAGACGGTCTGGAGAATCGTTGATCAACTCTCCAGGAATCATTGGTGCGCCTAAGATACGGGCGACAGCGCGACGACAGTCAGCTGCGGAGATGAACATCTTCTTGCATCTTGCTGGGATAAACGATAGAATAAAAATTCGTGGTCGTTGTTACCGTTTTGCGAAAACAACAGTGCTTAAAGGGAGCGTTCTTACCACAATCGCTCATCTGAAATCATAATGATGGGGTTATCAAAATCATGGCTGCCGATATTCATCGACATGATAATGCTGCTTCAATAGTCTCTTCAAACCCAGTACGCATTGTCTCTCGACACTGGGAAAGAACGATCAAGCAAAAAAAGCTGCTGTCACTACGCTAAAGTAGCCTTTGCTGTCCCTTATCTGCAGGGATGTGAAGTTTTCTCCTAGCCTTAACTAGAGGTTTTCATCTCTAGTTAATACCTATAGCCATGTCCCTTATCTGCAGGGATGTGAAGTTTTTTCCTGACATTAACTAGAGGTTTTCATCTCTAGTTAATACCTATAGCCATAGGCGCGTCCACTTCAGCTTGAAGTGGACGGTATTTGTTCAGGTTTCAAATTCCTTGGTGCTAGGCAACCCTATGTCAAAGTCAGCCCTTCGATGATCGTGATTATGGAATCCGAATCTTATCGATAAGGCAGGTGTTTTAATACCCTTCAACAACCCTCTATTAGTCCGTCATGTCATTGATTATCTCAATGTCCATATTTGGTATAGCTATCTATATCGCCAACACTGCAAAAGAGGAAATGATTGGAATTTTTGCAGCTATCTTGGCGTTGCTCAGCCTTCTCTTGAGCATTGTTTTAGCTCCCTGGTTCATACAGGTGATCATCTTACTTTCTGTCTTGGCTTGGCAGTTTTCTCTTCGCGATCGCAGTAACTATTCCGAAAATTAAATTTCAGCAAGATATTTGAACACCATCATTCCCCAGTACTCTTTTTTTGTTATGACCTCACCATACGATTTTCAGGTGCTTATTTCTGGTTGCGCTGTTGTTGAGCTGATTTTTCCGCCCTAGTGCAGCGTCAAACCTAAAAATTGGGATCGATAGCTTCTGAAACTTTTGAAGTGAAAAGTTTCTAAAGATCGTGCATCCAAAAATTTAGGCTTGACGGACCATTAGTACTCTGTGGCGTAAGTTTGCCCACTATCAAATGTGTATAAGTCGATGGGTGGCTGGGTGGCTGAAATAGCTGCCAAATTTCTGTCATCGGGTACTAGTCTTATTTGTTTTTTGGGTAACTGTCCCACTGATACCGTTGGCTTCGACTTCGCTCAGCCAACGGTATCAGCCAGTATCCCCTGAGCGCAGCCGAAGGGGACGCTTAGGAATGAGGATTCAATTAGGTCCTATTTTTTGCTGTACAGGCGTTCCATGGAACGCCTCTGTAGACAACATTTTTGGATCTTATAAAATCCTGAACCCTTACTTTTTTGATTGTCTTATCTGTCATTAAGCGACCACAAGAGGAAAAAATCATGACTGCTCGATTGCGCAAAAAGAAACGAATGAATCCTATCCTGCAGCTGGCACCCGGTGAAGCGAAGCGTGAGCTAGAAAAGCAGCTTGTCATTGATGTGCAAAACCCAAAATTCGCAACCCATATGATTCCAGATGCGAAAAGATTAAATTTAGATATCTCAATTAGAGATATTCCCAAAGACCAGCCGATTCTAATCACCTGCCTCAACGGCCAGCGAAGTAGTATGGCAGCCCGGCAGTTCATTAACCGTGGCTATCTCAACATTTGCGTTTTGAAAGGTGGGCTCGCGGCATGGCAAAGTGCAGGCCATACCCTATGGCGAACTAAGTCCCCTACCTAATTTCTCCGTCGTTTATTGTCTACACTCTGTCGCGAGATAAAATCGAACTCATGCTCGACCAAGTTTTTAATTCTCCCTTTAACATCGGCATCGAAACGCTGTTTCAGTTAATTGTTCTAGTTGCTATGGAAGCGGTGCTCACTGCCGACAATGCGATCGCTCTAGCCGGACTGGCCCAAACACTCCAGCAACCAGAGCTTGAACGACGCGCCTTGAATATTGGATTGGGGCTGGCCTATGTCTTCCGAATGTTGTTGGTTGTGGGTACTGCCTGGGTGCTGCAGTTCTGGCAATTTGAACTGGCCGGGGCACTTTACCTGCTGTGGTTGGCTGGGCGCTATTTTACAACGAAACCACCAGACAGCAGCCAGTTGGTGCAAGCGAGCTCGCATTGGCAAATTATTCCACTGATGGTTTTAACCGATCTGGCCTTTTCCTTAGATAGTGTGACAACTGCGCTCGCCATCTCCCAAGAACTCTGGTTGATTATGCTAGGCGGCACGATTGGTGTTGTTTTGCTGCGCTTTCTCGCTGGGTTGTTCCTGATTCCACCTCAGTTTGTGTGAGAGGATTTAATCAACGGTCTCCGTCCATTGAGAGAAGAGGCAATTAACAAATTACGCATCCAGTCGTCATGATATCGGAAGCCATTGAGTTTCTCAAAGGGACACAAACAGCCTTCATTTTGCTGCTGAGTTTTACGACAGAATGGATGAAAATTCCACAGCATCGCCATGGAGCGAACGGATAACTCAGCGGCCTCCCAAGACCCATGAAAATCTTGCATGGCATAGAGTGCTCGGTCAAGATAGTTCATGGGGCGATCCACTTGATTACTGGTGCGATAGGCATCAGGAACGTCAAAGGCTCTCTGGAAAAATAGAGATTTTTCTCTGAGTCGTTGTAACCGGTCATTGATGGCGTTGGGAAGATCCACCGATTGTGTCCATTCGAGAAAACGACGCAATCGTTGAGCAAATTGACGTTTGCCAGTAGCGTGATAAATATGCCAAAGCTTGTCGGTTAAGCAGGTGCGTAAATCAGGCTTAGAGCGACACCAATCACGCACTTTAATTACCTCATGTAGAAAGCACAGAATCCAGGTAATGCCAGGGAATAGGGTTTCCCAGGCTCGACGAGTCGCGTCCCATCCATCCGTGGTGACCGTCTCAGGGCAATAGTCAGGGGCATGGTCGCTCATCTCTTGCTCAAAGTCCCCATAAGCCGCTTGCAAGTCCTCGTATCCAGCCGTTGGGCTCAAACCACTGCCTACAATACAGCCTTTAGCCGCTGTCACCGCCCAATAGATACGCTCTCCTTGATGGCTACAATGCTTTTCATCGGCCACTAGATGGGGGGGAGCGACTCTTCTGTTTTCAACGTTGTTCCGACAATGGATGCTCTGCCAAGAGATTGACACAACCGATACCAATGCATCTCCGAGCGACCCAATACGTAAGCAATCCCATCATAGGAGAGGCCATGCTTTCTCAAATACATCGCTTTGCCCGCTAGCTCAGACGTTTCACTCATATAAGGGGTGACGAAATCGGGACGCAGTTGATAGGCCGTTTTTGGTTGGGAAGATAAATACGACGTGTTTTTAGGTGCTGGCGAGCTGAGGTCACCCACCCATGAAACCGATATCCCTCCTCAATTCCCTCGGGGAACAGCTCCGGATAGCTGGCTATTTGCTCGTTCAGGTACTCTCGGTAGGCCTCACGGTCCTCAACCAACTGGTCATAATCAAGGGTATCGGCTATGGGCAGGCAGATCGTTTTATCCCCTGCTGTCCCTCGTTGCTTGCGTTTGGCCATCATACTTGGCCTCCAAACTCGATGACCTTATGATATCCAAACAAACTTAGTTGGAACTAGGGTTGTTCATTCAGTGGCTGCAGGAGTTTGTTTATCTGGAAGATGCAGGCTATTGGGCGGTTGCCTTAGTGGGAATGCGGCTGCTGCTGCGGGTGGTCAATCCTGAATGGGTGCCACCTGAATGGGCGATGATCAGTTTAATTGCGGTATTGTTTATCTGGGGATTCTCGCGACGTACCTCAGAGATTCCTATGGAAGCGCAATCGTCGAGCATGGATAAAATGAGCTATGAATTGGTTGAATAAACTACCGTGCTGGAGATGATTTGGGCCGTAGGCTTTTTGCTACTAGCCATCGATGGTTGGCTGGCGCTGAGAGTCTTTGATTTCTTTCATCCTCAGCTCACTATTTTTTGACGGCCATGCTGCTGTCGTTGGACAAACAACCGTAACGCTGGGACCGGGTACCGCGATGACAACCGCGTTTTTGCCCATGAAAGTCCCGTTTGGTTTGTTTGTCTGTTGATTGTTATAAGAGAGTTGTAAGTACTCACGATCTTCTATCTTTCGACAGAATTTACTCAAAAATATCTCGAAGAGTATGTTGAATTCTGTTATTTCGGTTATAATAATTATGTCAGCCGAAAAACAACTTCTTCTTTCAGAGAAACGTAACGCTTTCCTTTTAGAAGTTTTTTATTTCCTAGAATTGTGTTATTTCGGCTGTCTTTTTACTTAATTACCCAAGATTAATAATGACTTCTACTTTGCAAAAACGCCAGAGTGTGTCGCTTTGGGAACAGTTTTGTCAGTGGGTGACTAGCACCGAAAACCGCCTCTACGTAGGCTGGTTCGGCGTGTTGATGATTCCGACGCTGCTCACTGCTACCACTTGTTTCATACTTGCCTTCATTGCGGCTCCCCCTGTAGATATGGACGGCATCCGCGAGCCGGTTGCTGGTTCATTGCTGTATGGCAACAACATGATCTCTGCTAGTGTTGTTCCGTCTTCCAACGCGATTGGCCTCCACTTCTACCCTATTTGGGAAGCTGCCTCTCTTGATGAATGGCTTTACAATGGTGGCCCTTACCAACTAATTATCTTCCACTTTCTCATCGGTGTATACTCTTACATGGGTCGCGAGTGGGAACTCTCCTACCGACTAGGAATGCGTCCTTGGATCTGTGTTGCTTACTCTGCGCCTGTCGCCGCCGCAACTGCAATCTTTTTAATCTACGCAATTGGCCAAGGTTCATTCTCTGACGCAATGCCTTTGGGTATCTCCGGTACGTTCAACTTCATGTTGGTGTTCCAGGCAGAGCACAACATCTTGATGCACCCATTCCACATGCTGGGCGTTGCAGGTGTATTCGGTGGCTCACTGTTTAGTGCAATGCACGGTTCACTGGTAACCTCTTCTCTGGTTAGAGAAACCACTGAAACTGAGTCCCAAAACTACGGTTACAAGTTTGGCCAAGAAGAAGAGACTTACAACATTGTTGCCGCCCACGGCTACTTCGGTCGTTTGATCTTCCAGTATGCTTCCTTCAACAACAGCCGTTCCTTACACTTCTTCTTGGGTGCATGGCCCGTTGTCGGTATTTGGTTTACCGCGCTGGGTATCTCTACGATGGCGTTTAACCTCAACGGATTCAACTTCAACCAGTCCATCCTCGACTCTCAGGGACACGTGATTAGTTCTTGGGCGGACGTCTTGACCCGCGCCAACTTGGGTATAGAAGTGATGCACGAGCGTAACGCTCACAACTTCCCGCTTGACTTGGCCTCCGGTGAAGCAGTACCTGTTTCGCTTAGCGCACCTTTAATTGCTTCGTAATCGTCATTTGATAATGACACCGCCATGAGCTTTAGCTAGCTCACAAAAGCCCCCCGTACGCCGTCTTTTGATGGCAGTGCGGGGGGCTTGCTTTATATTAAGGTCTGGAAGCCTATTATATTATTCTGAAATGCCTGAATAACAAGGATTAGACGCTCTATAGACGGCCTGAGACGATTTGGAGACGCCCATCTAACTATGGTGGAATCAACCAAACAGGTGATGCCCCATCATCTGTAGCTTACCGTTGACATCACACCAGCTCCATGAATGATGAAAACCCTAAGTCTCAATCTCCGTTGTCTTCTCAGAGTCTGGAACGCGTTCAAGAAATTCAGTCGCCTGATGTAGAACAGCCGCAGGATGAAAACGCTCCACCTGCTAAACCTTCTGCATGGAAACTAAAAAAGCCCCTTTGGCCAGTGATTACTTTGGCCATGTTGGTGTTAGCTGGCTTTACAGGTTGGAAAGTGTATCAAGGGTGGCAACAACCATCGTCCACTGAAGCGGTTGAAACCAGCCCAACCCGACTGCCGGTGCGAGTCACCCGTGCCCAACAAGGTCTTGCCCAGGCTTGGGTCTTTGATGAAGGGATTTCTCTGCCAGTCCAGCTACGAGTCTTGAACTTCTATGCTAACGGCGACATTACCTATGTGGCAAAAAATAATGGCGTTGCC
Organism: Leptolyngbya sp. PCC 7375; assembly: GCF_000316115.1. Classification (GTDB taxonomy): domain Bacteria; phylum Cyanobacteriota; class Cyanobacteriia; order Phormidesmidales; family Phormidesmidaceae; genus Leptothoe. The sequence goes on along the minus strand of NZ_JH993797.1, from coordinate 1,823,090 downwards.
CTAAAGGAAGGGAACTTTGTTTCCCGTGGTCAGCTGTTAGCCACCATAGATGACCGGCGACAGACGTCCAGCATGGTGACATCAGAGGCGGATATTCAAGTCGCCCTTAACCAGCGTGATCAGTCACAAGCTTCGGTCCTGCAAGCTAAGGCCGAGCTGGCTAAGGCTGAATCTGACTTAGCTCTGGCCCAAACTGAATACCAGCGCTATCAATCGTTATTTGCACAAGGAGCCGTATCGGCCAGCTCACGGGATGTTTATCGAAATCGTGTGGATCAGGCCCAGGCTGCCTTCAAAATTGCTCAGCAAACGATTGCGTCTGCTGAAGATAATGTGCGTGTGGCCGAGTCCTCTATTCAATCTGCCCAGGCTCGCCGTAATCAAACCGTAGTGGATCTCGAAGATACTCAGCTAGTTTCTCCCATTGATGGTGTGATTGCCTATATCAATATTCAAGCAGGAGAGTATTGGAACTCTCAGTACCTTAATGTAAGTGGTGCTCAAGAGTTAATTGAAACAGCTCCCATTGTTGTTGTCGATCCATCTACTTACGAAGTGGAACTAGAACTTCAGGCTGATGATGCCAATGCGGTGCGCTCTGGTCAGCGAGCTTATGTAGTTTTAGAAGAAGACGTGAGTGCTGCTCAAGCCAGCGGAGTCAGTCAGCAAGACTTGCTGGCAATTGCTAAACAGCGGGGCAGTGAAGGGCGCGTTTTTGCCATTAGCCCATCCCAGACGCCAGGCAGTCGCGGTACTAAGATTGTTATTCGAGATTTCCAGCAGGTGCGTAATCTCAAAGTGGGTGCTCGGGCCTACGTTTGGATTGAAACCCAGTCTAAGCCGGATGCAACTGTCCTGCCATTAGGATCTGTGCTTTCTCGGGGACAGGACTTTTTTGTATTTGTTGTTAGCGAGGACGGCACTGTGCAGAGACGACGCGTCACCGTAGGTGTGGAGGGCCTATCTGGGACAGAAGTGTTGTCTGGAGTGGAGCCTGGCGAACTGGTGGTGACTGACGGCCAAAACCGTTTGGTGGATGGCACCCCTGTTGAAATTATTAATCAGGAGGACGTACAGTGAATCCTCAAGAGTTGTCGAACATTCCATCAGATAGCGTGACCAGCGTTGCATCCGATAATAGAGGTGAGAAGCCATCAGTCCCTGCCTGGATGACGTTCTTTTTTACCCGCCAGATTTTTGCCATTCTGCTCTGCTTTATGTTGATGATGGGTGGTTTGATGGGGTATTTCTCCATGGTAAAGGAGGGAGACCCTGATATTAAAATTGCCCGTGCGCTGATCACCACAGTTTGGCCTGGTACCGATGCAGAAACTATCGAAAATCAGGTTACCGATAAAATTGAAGAAGAGATTAAAAGTCTCCAGGGGTTGGATGATTTCACCAGTGCCACCTTTAATTCCTTCTCGATTATTAATGTTGCCTTTAAGGCCGAATCCCCTGTGGCTGAGTCGATTCAGCAACTACGCGGCAAGCTGGATGATTCTGAGCCTGAACTGCCGTTAGAGGCTACTGGGCGAGAAAAGCCGGAATTTGAACAGCTTTCACAGCAGGATGCGCCCGTTCTCTCTCTAGCCCTAACCGGAGAGAATCTGGATATTACCATTCTCAGCCAGGTTGCTGAAGACTTACAAGAACGGCTAGAGTCGGTGAAGAACGTGCGCGAGGTCGATCTGTCAGGGCGACGTGAAGATGTTATCCATGTGCAGATGCTACCCAGTCGTTTAACCACCTTAGGGATTTCTGCCACCCAGGTGGGCAGTGCCATTGAAGGCAGCAATATTGACACCTCCTGGGACTTAGTGCGGGATGACAAAATTGGTGCTCAAGTCAGGCTATATGGCCGCTTTCGCACGTTGGAGGATTTGAGCAGCCTGCCGGTTGCTCGGCTGAATGATAATCGTGTGGTGCGCTTAGCTGAGGTGGCTGACGTTTATCAAGGTCTAGAACGAGAGACCAATCGAGCCGATGTCAGCTGGCAAGGGGCTGAATTTTCACCCACCATCGTGCTGGATGTGGTGAAAGTGGCCGGTAGTGATACGACCCAGGTGGTTAATGGTGCCCTAGCGGCCATGGAGTCTGCCCGTGAAGATCCTGAGCTATGGCCCCATGGCATGGACTATCGCGTTCTCAACAGTGATGCCAACAAAATTCAAACTGAACTGAATGATTTGGGTAGCAACGTTTTTCAGGCGTCGCTCTGTGTCTTTGCCATTCTCTTTGTGGCCCTCACCTGGCGCGAGGCGCTAATTGCTGGATTAGCCATTCCCCTGACGTTTGCGGGGGCAATTTTCTTTCTGTGGATGATGGGGTATACCCTCAATACCATGGTGATGATTGGCATGATCCTGGCGTTGGGGCTGCTGGTGGATGTGTTTATCCTGATGCTGGAGGGAATGCACAATGGTCTATATATTGAAGGACTCACCTTTTCCCAAGCGGCGATTAAAACCGTAAAGACCTATGCGGCTCCTGCGTTTTCAGGCCAGTTGACGACAATTTTAGCCATGGCTCCGTTAATGGCGATCGCAGGTACCATGGGTAAGTTTGTGCGCCTGATTCCCATTAGTGCCATTACCTGTTTGGTGCTGAGCTATGTAATTGCCCTACTGGTTGTTGTGCCCCTCTCTAAATTCTTGCTAGATAATGTGCAGGGTAAGGGCGATGCTAAAACCTTTGTGGATCGCCTGACTGAAGAAGTCTCTAAAAAGTTTACCCAATGGAGCTTAAAGGTCACGGTGCCCAATCGGCGGGTGGCCCGTCTGTGGACAGCTAGCACAATTGCTTTGTTTGTATTGGCTATGGTGTTGTTCACGGGGTTACCATCTGCCCTATTTCCAGATGCGGAGGCCCGTAAGCTCAGCATTAATGTGGAGTTACCCCCAGCCACCACGCTGACCCGCTCCCAAGAGGTGGCTGATCGCATGGGTGAATTTGTTCGTAACTATAGTGACCCTAACGGAGAAAAAGTCTTCGAAAGTGTGGTGAAACTGGTGGGTCAGCGCAGTAATTTAGTCGCGTCTAGTGAAATCAAACCCACCAATGCCGACTACTTTGTTGGTTTATCGACAATGTTTGTCGAACGACCTCAGCGAGACCATGACTCCTTTGAATATGCTCGCGATCTCAGGCGAGAGATCAACAACACCATCCTACGGGATTATCCAGGAGCCATCTTAGCGGTGCAATATGAGCGCACTGGAGGCGGTGAAGACCCTATCCAAGTAGAACTCTATGGTAAAGATCTGCAAACCTTGCGAGAGATTTCTGGTCAGGTGCAGCAGGCATTGCGAGAGATTCCTGGCACGATGGATGTGCGTGATGATCTTGGTAACTTACGGGAAGATTACAAGTTTGTGCCTAAACGAGAGGCCTTAGATTTCTATGGCATTAGTCAAGAAGATTTGGGGGTCCAGGGGCGCTATCTGATGATTGACAATGAGGTGGGTGACTTTTCTGTGGGCAGTGGCGAAGAAGACCTGGAAATTCGTTTGAGTACTCGATGGCCCTCTCAAAATGGCGAAGTGGGTGGACCGGCTCGGCTAGATGAATTTGCCACCATGCATTTTATCACCCCTGAAGGTGAGGCGCTGCCTGCCAATGCTTTATTGGAACTGGTACAGGGGGCTGTGCCCCTTTCCATCACCCATCGCGATACCCAGCGCAGCGTCACGGTGTTGGCTAAAGTGATCCCTGGCCAGGGCTACTATGACAGTCAGATTTTGGCTGAACTTGTACCCCATCTAGAGGCCATGCAGTACGATTCCACCGATCCCAAGAATCCTGACCGCTGGCCTCGGGGCTACACCTATAAGTTTGGCGGTGATGCCGATACCAGTAGTGAAACCTTTGGCTCAGCAGGACAGATGTTAGTGGTGGCCATCTTTCTGGTGTTTGCGGTGCTGGTGCTCCAGTTTGGTTCCTACACCCAGCCAGTGATTATTATTCTCACCATTCCCTTTGCCCTGATTGGGACAATCTTTGGTTATGTTGCGCTCAATCTACCGTTTTCGTTCCCAACGGCCATTGGCATTATTTCTCTCACAGGCATTGTGGTAAATAATGCGATTGTCATGGTGGACACCATGAATGAGCGCCGCAAAGAAGGCTGGGATGTACGCCATGCGGCTGCTCTAGGAGCTAGCGATCGATTGCGCCCCATTGTGACAACGTCGATCACGACCGTGATTGGTCTGATTCCGCTGGCGCTGAGTGATGCGAAATGGTTTCCGTTGTGTATGGCGATCATTTTTGGATTGATGTCGGCAACATTGATTGCTCTGTTGGTTGTGCCAGGGTTGTATTTGCAGTTGACTCCCAGGACCCCGAAAGAGTCTGGTGCATAAGACATTCTATGGGTGAAATTGTGCCTTAGAATTTCCTCTCCTTGAGAAGATCGTGCTGGTGAACTCAGTGTTTAGAAATATTGGTAATGATGTGAATGATGTGAATGTTATCCAGGTCCCCAAATTCCCCAAGATTCTTTTTTGAACTATGATTCTTTCTTCACTTTCTGTTGTCACGAGTTCTGTGCTTACTCCGCTGCTAGCTTCAGCAGTCGGCGCTGAAAGCGAGTTCTATGCTAAAGCTTTAGCCGCAGCAGTTGCATTGGTGACCGTTGTCGTTTTTCTGTTTGCTCAGCTTTTTGGTGAACTTGCTGTTCGCTTGAGTTTGCCTGCAGTTCTAGGAGAACTGATTGCTGGTTTTATTCTGGGTGTTTCAGGTATTCATTGTATTGTTTTGGGTAATGGGGGGGAAGTTGCTGATTGGACCGTGGCCGCTGTTCAGCTAATTTCTGGGAGTGACACTACGACGATTCAAGAAGTCTTTGCTGGTCCGATAAGGATTTTACTGAATCAATATGCTGAACTTGGTGTGGGGGTTTTGCTCTTTAAGATTGGTCTAGAAGCTGATCTAGAAGAGTTAATCAAGGTTGGTCCCCAGGCAGCATCGGTAGCTGTGGCAGGTGTGGTTATTCCATTCGTAACCGGGTTTGTGGGTCTGACCTCGATCTTTCATCTATCTGCGATCGCATCAATTTTTGCAGCAGCAGCATTAACGGCTACAAGTATCGGCATTACTTCTCGAATCATGCAAGATATGGGGGTATTGAACACCAAAGAAGGGCAAATTATTCTCGGTGCTGCCGTCTTAGACGATATTCTGGGCATTGCCATTTTAGCGGTGGCCATTGGTATTGCTGAGCATGGAACAGTGGAGATTTCTAGCGTCATTGGCACAATTGTTAGTGCTGCACTTTTTGTAATATCAGCCATTGTCCTGAATAAATTTTTTGGTCCCCGTTATATCAACTTTCTGGACAAATTCAGTAACCCGTATAGTGTGTTAATCGGTTCCATTATCTTTCTATCGTTGATGGGCACGATTGCGAATGTGATTGGCTTGGAAGAAATCCTTGGCTGTTTTGCAGCCGGTATAATTCTTGGTAATACAAAAGCAACGGCGGCTTTAGAGAAGGCCTGTGAGCCTTTAGTTGCTCTATTTGCAACGGTATTCTTTGTATCCATTGGGGCCAAAACTGACTTGAGTGTCCTGAACTTGGCGAATCCTGAGAGCCGAACTGGTTTAGTGATTGCAGCATTCCTGATTGTGATTGCCATTTTGGGCAAACTAGCCGCCGGATATTTTGTCTTTTCTAAAGAGAAGGTGAATCGGCTGGCCATTGGTACTGGCATGGTGCCACGGGGAGAAGTGGGTTTGGTGTTTGCAGGCTTAGGGGCTGCTACAGGGACATTAACCGGTTCCTTGAATGTTGCCATTGTGTTGATGGTGATCGCCACCACCTTTGTGGCTCCCCCCATGCTGCGATGGGTATTTGCGAGCAATCAGCCGTCTGCAGTTACGCAGAAAAAGCAGACCGTTTTGAAATAAATCGTAAAATCCGAATTGGCGGCATCTATTATCCCAGGGCAGGGCTTCGGCGGTGAGACTTCGGCGTGAGCTCAGTCGAACGCTCAGCCGAACCGTACAAGACCTGTCCCTACTATCCAATACACTGAGACAACTATCATGCGTTTTAGAACAGGCTATCCCAAGGTGATCCGACGGTTAGTGCAAGCTATGGCTTTAGGTGTCCTTTCTGGGATAATGAGCCCCTTACCCGTTCGCTCAGCGGATGAACTTTACTTTGACTACGGTGTTTTAGGGCGACAGATTTCGGTCTCATCCCTAGAAGCATTTGCTACAGAAGGCACCATAGACGATGAACTAGCCCCTTATCTGGATAGGGTTTCACCGGAAAATCGTCAGGAGTTTCAGCGGACTTTGAGTACTCCCTTAGTGGCTTTAAATGACGGTATTCCTGAACAAATAGCCGATCCGTTTGTGCTGTCTCAGTGGTTGTATTCTCCCATCGGAGAACTTGTTTTAGCGACCGCTGGGCAGCTGATTCAAACTGAGGGACGTCACCATGGTCAGCGGGCGATTCGAGCGGCGATGGTGTTGGCGGCGGCGGATCCGGCGGGTCTATCGCTGATTAATATCCTCCGGTTCTACCCGACGAATGGTATCAGGCTAGATTTGCCACAAATTTTGGCGCTATCTGAGGCTATTGAGACCAATATTGAAACTACTGACAGCTTAGTGCAGGCGACCATTCAACAGTCTGTTGCTGTTGCTGCCACTGAGCCGATGTTGGACTATCAGGCGCTACCGATGCTGGCCGATGTGCCTCGGTTTGATGTGGTGAAGCAATCGCTGATGTTGGAGGATCGCGATCGCAACCGCACTTACCCCACCGATCTCTATCTCCCCGCTGACCTCAGTGCCGTTCCCGGACCCATCCCAGTGATGGTCTTTTCCCATGGCTACGGAGAGACCCGCACCAACCCAGATGCGGTAGCCGCTGCTCGTAGTTTGGCCGCCAACGGATTTGTGGTCGCTATGCCAGAACACATTGGCAGTAACACAGCCTATCAGGATGATTTGGCCCTGGGACTAAACCGTGAATCTTTTGATGTCATGGAGTTTATCAATCGCCCTTTGGACATTCGGTTTCTCCTGGACACCCTAGAAGAGAAAAACAAAACTGATTTTCAGGGACGATTGTATCTGGATCGTGTAGGTCTGGCCGGGCATTCGTTTGGGGGGTACACCGTATTAGCGGCAGCTGGGGCAACCGTTGATGTGGAACTCCTGGAGCAACAGTGTGATCTAGACGCCGATTTTGTGCCTGACAATGTCAATATTGCCCTGCTAATTCAATGTCGATTGCTAGAGCTGCAATCTGCTCCCCAGGTGTTGCAACAGCTGCTCGATGGTAGCCTGGCCGATGGGCGCATTGGCTCGGTGTTTGCCCTATCCCCTTTAAGCAATCTGTTTGGAGACAAGGGCATGGAAAAGATTCGAATTCCAGTGGTGATTGTGGGCGGAGCCAATGATATTGCCACTCCCATTGTGCAAGAGCAGCTAGCTGCTTTCCAGGGGCTTACCACCTCTGAAAAATATTTTTACCTGGCTGAAAATCTATCCCACACCTCTGCCCTGACGCGCGCTATGCTAGACCTGGCATATCCTAGAAGTGGCATTGTAGAAAGCTTTAACGCGAGTGAACAATGGCTGTTTAACCTGATGGTGACGCTGTTGATTGCCCATGGTCAGGTCTCGTTAGTGGGTGATGAAACCTATAATCCCTACCTCACTGCCGCCTATGTGGAGGCCGTTAGTGTAGACCCCACTAGACTGCATCTGCTCAGGTCTTTGCCGCTGTGTTTGTCGAGATAGCCTGTGTATAGTTGGCAGTGGGTCCACCTTGGCAGCATCTACAACTCAATCCTTCAATTCTCTGCTGTGCCATGTCTTTTGCCAAGCTACTACGAACTATCATTCTTGGGCTAATTAGTTTGTTGGGATTGCTGATCGTGATAGGTGTGGCAGCTTGGTGGCAGGATTGGTGGTACGGAACACTCAATCCAGATCAGGTGAGGCCGATTGAGAATTGGGCATTAGGATTAGTCATAGGCATGGTTTATATCCAGATAGCTCTAGCGGTCGAAACCTTGCTCATCAGTCTTGTAACCCGATTTCGATGGATAAAATTTCAGCGAGGAAGACTCTTAGTCGGACTATTTAGCCTGATGCTGCTGTCATTCGCATTACCCCTATTGAAAGAAATTATTTTAGTTAGACCTGGTGATAGTGTGTCGTTCTTACGGTATTTGTTATACCTGATGCTGCCTGTGATACCTGCTTGGTGTGTATTATGGTTTCGGCGCGCCTAGGGACTGGTTGTTGCGACCTGAGAAGAGCATATCTTACCTCTAGTCCCAAATGTGTTAGAAGACCTGAGATGGAGGACCGATTAAGGCTGTATAGATGTATAACAGCACCTGATGATCTCGATTTTTCTGACACCTATAAATGTGCCATAGGAAGTTAAGATACCCTGATATTTCAAAGATTCAACTTTATTCCTGAAATCTCTGAAATCACCTCCATTATTGATGATTTTGATGCCAGCCATAGACGTACAATCTTGTTATTGTATATCTCTTCTTTCGAAAGGTGAGGAGGATGAAAGAAAATATTCTGCTTTGATGAGAAAGATGAGAGGAAAGCAATTGAATCTATTAGAAATCCTTAAATTCTGTTGGCGATAAGGCAATGTTATTACATGGATTCATTGAGATTAGTTTATTTGCTTGATTGAGTGCAGTCGTTTTGCTAATCCGTGTTTACACTTGGTATGTTGCTATGGTTCAGAGTGAGTAAAATGATATCTTGTTGGTCGTTGTTCATTAATCTCAGAAAAGTTTGAATCTTTGCTAACGATTTGTTGTGTTTTCAGCAAGTAGGCCAGAGCTGATGTACTTACTTGTTATTTGGCTGGTGTATGGCTTAATGAACTGAAATTATGGTTTCAAGATCCCCTTAGAGGCTCTGTTCAAGATTTTGCTCCAGCTAGACTTGAATATTACTAAGTTTTTTAAGTTTTCTGTTTCGCTTCAAGTAATCAAAAATACCATTTTTGTTAAGATTTAGTTCTTAGGGTGTCCATCTTTTAGCCCAGAGTGTTTCTTATGCCACAAACTCTCGTTCGTTATTCTAAAGTAGTTGAGATCGTTGGCGACATCATGCGGGTGCAAGTGCCTGAGAGTGCTTACCTGAAAGATACCGGGCCGCGCTATGGCGACTTAGCTGTGGTAGAAGGCGATGACGAGGATAGCCTATCTCTGGCTCAGGTTATTAGCATTAAGCATGATACGGTTGCGCTCCAAGTGTTTGGTGGCACAAAAGGTGTGGCGACAAATTCGTCCGTTCGCTTTTTGGGGCATCCCATGGAGGTTACCTATTCTGACAACATTCTAGGGCGGGTGTTTCGCGGCACGGGGGAGTCCATTGATGGCAGACCCGATCTATCACAGGATTCTAAAGTCCCCATTGGTGGACCGTCAGTTAATCCCATGCGGCGGGTGTTGGCATCTAAGATGATCCGCACCGATGTGCCGATGATTGATGTGTTTAATTGCCTGGTCGAGAGTCAGAAGATACCCATTTTCTCGGTCGCTGGCGAACCGTTTAACCCTTTCCTAGCGCGCATTGGCATTCAGGCTGATGCAGACATTGTGGTCTTTGGCGGACTCGGTCTCATTTTTGATGATTACCACTTTTTTCGCACCACCTTTGAGGATGCCGGTGTTTTCTCTCGCACCGTGATGTTTGTTAACCTGGCCTCTGATCCCATTGTGGAACGCACCCTGATTCCCGACATGGCCCTGGCGGTAGCGGAACGGTTTGCTGTGGAACAGGGGAAGCGGGTGTTGGTATTGCTGACAGACATGACCGCCTATGCCGATGCCCTTAAAGAGATCGGTATTGCCATGGATCAGGTACCGTCAAATCGGGGCTATATGGGTGATCTATACTCCCAGCTGGCTCGTCGCTATGAGAAAGCCTGTGATTATGCCCAGGGGGGATCAGTGACTATTCTTAGCGTGACCACAATGCCTGGGGATGATGTCACTCATCCAGTGCCAGACAATACGGGTTACATCACCGAGGGGCAATTCTATCTCCATGATGGGGTGATTGATCCTTTTGGTTCGTTGTCACGACTTAAGCAGCATGTCATCGGTAAGGCGACTCGCGAAGATCATAGTCAGATTATGAATACGATGGTTCGCTTTTACTCCAATGCCAAAGATGCGGAACAGAAGCAGGCGATGGCGTTTGAGCTGTCTGATTTTGACCATAAGCTCTTGAAATTTGGTGAGCTATTTAAGCAGCGCTTTATGGACATTAATGTTTCTATTGCCCTTGAGCGGGCTCTCGACCTGGGGTGGAAAACCTTAGCCGAGTGCTTTGAGCCTCAAGAATTGTTGATGAAACAGGCGCTGATTGACAAGTACTTTCCAAAAGAGATGCAGTAATAGGAGGCGACCATGGCAAGGTTGGCATTAAACAAGGCGTCTCTGACCAAACTTCAACGACAACTCAAAACCTATAAAGACGTCTTGCCATCCCTCGACCTGAAACGCCGTCAGTTACTGGCTGAGCAGGCCAGAGCTAGACGGAGGCTCATGGATATTCGCCAGCAGCTGGGAGAGTTAGATCCTCTGATTGCCAACGAGCTGTTGATGCTATCAACTCAGGAGGTAGATCTGACTGATATTGTGAAGGTCGTTGGGGTGCAGATAGTGGAAGAAAATGTTGTGGGAACCCGTCTGCCTAAGCTAGAGAAGGTTGATATAGAAGTGCGCCAGTATGCTTTGTTGGGCAGACCTCACTGGGTCGAGCGTGTGGTGGACGCCCTCACAACAGCGGTGGAGTTACGCCTGAAATTACAGGTGGCTGAGCAACGGCAAGTGTTGCTAAACCAGGCTGCTCGCAAGATCACCCAGCGGGTCAACCTGTTTGATAAAGTGCTGATCCCAAGAGCCCAGGCAAATATTAAAAAAATCCAGATTTATTTGTCGGATGCCGCACGGGCAGCCGTGGTGAACTCAAAGATTGCCAAGCGGAAGAAGGGAGTGGCTGCATGAGTATTGTTCCCTTGAACAAGGTTACCCTTTGCGGGTTAAGTTACGATCAAGAGAGGGTGCTTGAGGGCCTACAGCGTTTGGGATGCCTCCATTTGATCCCATTGCAGCCCCCTGCTCAAGAATCAGAGGCAGAGCTATTTGTGCGGGATGAAGACGCCCATGAGGCGTTGCTATATCTGATGGATGTACGGCGTAAGCGACATCAGGTGTTAAAGCATGTGGATTTTGACTTTGATCACGTGTTAGCAGCAGCTCTGGCCAATAAACAAAATCGTCGGGAGGCTGAGGACAAGCGATATTTTTTAGTGAATCGCATTCGAGATTTAGAGCCCTGGGGTGATTTTACCTTACCCGATCTTGACCAGTTGGGTGGTTACCGACTCTGGTTTTATCGGGTGCCCTACGCGAAGATGAAATCTCTCCAGGATTTGGAATGGCCCTGGCAACAGGTCTCTGCGGATCATCGATTTACCTATGTTGTAGTCATTGCTAAACAGGAGCCTCCTGCTAATGCCCTGCCCGTTTCTCGAACTTACACTGGTGCAGTGCCGCTAACAGATTTAAAGCATGAGTTACAACGGGTTGAGATCCAGCTAGAAGACTTGGATGCTGAACATGAGGCCCTAAGTCGCTGGATACATTTATTCTCTAAGAATCTGGCGCGGGCTGACGATCGGGCAGCGATTCAGTATGCCAGTACCCAAACCCGTAAGGAAGTTGGCATCTTTATGGTCCAGGGTTGGATGCCCGCCCGAGAGTTAGAACAGTTGGAAGCGTTTGCTGAACAACAGGAACTGGCACTCCTGGTGGAACCCACTCGCCCTGACGATGCCCCGCCCACCCTGATGGATAATCCGCCGGAGCTGAGTAGTGGGCAAGATTTGGTCAGCTTTTATCAGACCCCTGGCTACCGTACCTGGGACCCGTCGATTGCGGTTTTCTTCTCGTTTGCCGTCTTTTTTGCAATGATTCTTTCGGATGCTGGCTATGCCCTGGTGCTGGCAGTCATTGTGGCTTGTTACTGGCCGTCCATGGGGAGCAGTGCAGGCGGTCGACATTTCCGTATCCTATCGGTAATGGGATTGATAGCGGCCATCATCTATGGTGTTTTGGTTGGTAGCTACTTCGGTGCCGGGCCTGGGCAGATCCCGCGCATCGGGGCATGGCTCACCCGTTTTCAGGTGCTAAATATCAACAATTACGATGCCATGATGCAGCTTGCGATCGCAATCGGCTGTCTGCATATTACGTTCGCGAATATCATCGCCGCTTTTGGTGCAGGTGGATTTGCCGGAAAAGCGAAACCATTGGGTTGGATTGTTGTTATTGCTGGCGGATTAACCTTGTCGCTAGGGTTGGGAGAGGCCGTCGGGCACCATCTAGGCATTGGCTTACTAGTAGGCGGTTTCTTAGTGATCTTCTTAGGCGGATTTCTCGGCAGTCGCCAAAAAAATCTGCCCTTACGGTTGGTTGCCGGTCTGGGTTCATTAACCCAGATCTCCAAACTGTTTGGGGATATTATGAGCTATCTACGGTTATTCGCGCTAGGATTGGCCAGTGCCTCATTGGCCTTAACCTTCAACCAGTTGGCCCACCAGGTGTATCAGTCAGTGCCAGGGTTAGGGTTGTTGCTCAGCATTCTGATTCTGTTACTGGGCCATGGCATTAATTTAGCCTTAGGGATCATTAGTGGTTTTGTCCATGGTTTGCGGTTGAATTTTATTGAGTTTTTTAATTGGGGTATCACTGATGAAGGATATCCCTTTCAGGCATTTGCAAAAAAGGAGAGTAATCCGTGAATGAATTTATCATTCTCCTGGGGTGGATAGGCATATACGCTCCTGTGTCATTGGGGGCAATCGGCAGCGCCCTTGGCTGTAAGATCGCTGGACAAGCGGCCATTGGAGCAATGCTTGAGGTTAAAGGTGGATATGGTCGCTTTGTTGGCCTATCAGCTTTGCCCTCTTCCATGTCGATTTATGGCATTGTTGTTCTGTTTTCCCTAAACCGTCTTGTGACCGTGGATAATGCTGCCGGGTTATTTAGTATTGGGGTGGGGTCGGGAGTAGCGTTTTTGCTATCGGCGATCTATCAAGGTCAGGCCTGTGCCTCTGCGATCGCAGGGGCGAAAGCCAAACCTGAAATCTTTGGGCTTTCCCTGGCACCTGCCGCCATTATTGAAGGTTTCGCCGTGTTTGCCTTTGTCTTCGCTCTGGTAGCAGCAGGTAGTCTGCCATAAGTTAAAACCACGCAAAAGGGGGGATGTAACTGTGTTGAACAATAAACCTCACCGATCAGAGATGCTGCCAGCCGCCCATGGGGTTGATGCCCTGGTTGCACGACTGCGAGATGAAGGCGTCGCCGATGGTCGGGCTCAAGGGGAACAGATTGTAAAAGATGCCCAATTACGAGCCGAGTTAATTATTGAGCAAGCCCATGAAAAAGCGAGTGGGCTTCTGACTAAGGCCAGACAAGAGGCAGACAGTTTGGAAAAAGCGGGTCATCAAGCGCTAGAAGTTGCTACCCGTGATGCCATGCTCTCTCTCAAAATGGAGTTGAGCCAGCGATTTGCCGGGGAGGTGCGTCGCTTAGTTGGTGTCGAAGCTCAGAAACCAGAACTCTTACAGCGACTTATTCTAGAAATAGCAGGCCGAGCTAAAGACGAGATTGACAATGCGCAATCAGTGGAGATCTTGTTGCCTCGCAATGTGGCAGGGTTTGAGGAACTCAGTCGTAACCCTGAGGAATTAGAACAGGGGATATTAACCCATTTTATCCGTCTGATTAATCAAGAAGCACTCCAAGCAGGCATCACCTTTGGTGTGGCTAACGATAATCACGGGGGCCTGAGGATCCGACTGGTGGATCAGGAAGTTGTGCTAGATGTTAGCGATCGCGCCATTGCCGATGTACTTCTTCAGTATCTCCAACCCCGTTTCCGCGCACTTCTAGAAGGCATTGTCAAATAGGTATAACAATGTTCAAGGCCAACCAGTACGTCACCCTGATGGCAAGCCTGCCCTATCTTGGCGAGCTTTTTGAAGCTCAGCAGACGCCGTTGTCGCGATTTAAACTGGAAGCTCGTCTGAAGATGCTGAGTGAGGAAGATGCTGTACGCCTGCAGCAAATACAGTCCTTAATTCGTTGGCACCATGTGCCTATATCGCGAACGGATGCGGAAATTGTCGCCGCAGCAGAGCAATTCTTTCAGCAGGTCAAAAATCCGCTCCTGCGAGAAGTCGTCGCGTTTCGCTTAGAGCTACACACGATTGTCGCCGCCCTACGCCGTCGTCAGCGAGGCGAGAAAACCGCACCGGTGGGAGAACCCTGGGGGTATGGGCGCTGGGTTAAGCACATTGAACGTCATTGGGCAGAACCCGCCTTTCGACTACAGGGGAATTTTCCCTGGCTGTTAGAAGCCCAACAGTTGTTGCATGCCGATGAATCAGTGGCGTTAGAACGTGTGTTATTTAGCTACGTTTGGAAGCGATTAGGCCAGTTAGGGGCAGAGCACTACTTCGATTTTGAAGCAGTGGTAATTTATGTAATGCGTTGGGACTTGATTGATCGATGGGTTCGATACGATGGCCCGTTGGCCGTAGAGCGGTTCAAGAACCTGGTGGACGCTGGGGTGGGCGAATTTGATCAGCTGTTTGTATGAGGAGAGTTCGATGTCTGAAATGTACAAGCCAGCTAGGGTTGTTGCTGTTCAAGAAGATATTGTCACCATTAAAATGGCCCCGACGGACGGGCGTCCCTTGACCAAGAATGAAGTAGTCTACATTTCTCCCCAGCGGCGCAACGAAGGTCGGACTGAGAGACTCAAGGCTGAAGTGCTGCGGGTACGAGGGTATGAAGCCGATGCTCAGGTCTTTGAAAGTACGCGGGGGGTGGGAATTGGCGATCCTGTGGAGCAAACGGGCCAGTTACTCTCTGTCAGCTTGGGGCCGGGGTTACTCGGTCAAGTATATGACGGTCTACAAAATCCGTTAGATCTGTTGGCAGTATCCTACGGTACGTTTCTACCTCGGGGTGTCGATGTCAAGGCCCTGGATGAACGGAAAAAATGGTCATTTGTGCCGACAGTACATTTGGGTGCTCAACTCAAGGCTGGAGATACTCTCGGTACGGTTCAGGAAGGTCGATTTCGCCATAAAATTATGGTCCCTTTCGATCAACCGGGTGAGGTGGAGCTGATCTGGATTCAACAGGGGAGTTTCACCGTGAACACGCCGATCGCTCGCATCCGGGAGGTCAGCGGTCGAGAGCACACCCTGGATATGACTCAACAATGGCCTGTACGGCGAGCGGTGCCACAACGGTTGCTGACACGACGATTCTCAGAACGGCTTTACCCTGACGAGCCGCTGATGACCACCCAGCGGATTATTGATACCTTTTTCCCGATTGCCCGTGGGGGCACTGCCTGTATCCCAGGGCCTTTTGGGGCTGGCAAAACCGTATTGCAGCACACCCTGTCTCGATATGCCGCAGTTGATATTGTTCTGGTTGTTGCTTGCGGTGAGCGAGCGGGTGAAGTGGTAGAAACCATTACTGAATTTCCGGAACTGAAAGATCCAAAGACAGGGGCCTCGCTGATGGAGCGTACCATCATTATTTGCAATACGTCTTCCATGCCAGTGGCCTCCCGCGAGGCGTCCATCTATACCGGTATCACCTTAGGTGAGTACTATCGTCAAATGGGCTATGACGTTCTCCTTCTGGCGGATTCTACCTCTCGCTGGGCTCAGGCCATGCGAGAAACCTCAGGGCGGATGGAGGAAATTCCTGGGGAGGAAGCGTTTCCAGCTTATTTAGACTCTTCCATTAAAGGCGTATACGAGCGCTCTGGAGTGATTCGCACCAATGATGGCAGTGTGGGCAGTCTCACCATGGTAGGCACTGTTTCTCCGGCAGGAGGAAACTTTGAAGAACCGGTCACCCAATCCACCATGAGCACCGTTAAAACCTTCTTAGGTCTTAGCTATGATCGGGCATACAAGCGTTTTTATCCAGCTATCGATCCATTAATTTCGTGGTCGCGCTACCTGACCCAACTGACACCATGGTTAAAAAAGGAGATTGCCTCTGACTGGGTTGACCAGGTCCAGGCCATGAACAGTCTCTTGAAACAAGGGGATAGGATTTATCAGATGATGCAAGTCACGGGTGAGGATGGGGTGACCCTGGATGACTATGTGACTTATCAAAAATCCCTATTTCTGGACATGGTCTATCTACAACAGGATGCCTTTGATGCCGTTGATTCCAGTACACCCCTAGCCCGTCAGAAAGAGAGCTTTGACCTGGTCAATGACCTGGTGACTAGATGTTATAAGTTTGAAAATAAATCGTCAGCCCGAGATTATTTTACTCACCTGATCGGTCTGTATAAGAACCTCAACTATTCTCGAAAAAAATCTTCTGAGTATACGGACTACTTGAAGCAAATTTATGATCTAGCGGATGCCGTTACCCTCAGTGAGCTGTCACAATTAGAGTGATCTACTGAGGTTGTCTGGCCGTCTTGCCCCGTATTGCAGGTACCCTGGACAATCCAGATCAACTGGGTTGGCCTGCCCTCATTCGAGGGCAGGCCAAGGACACGTTCTTTCTCACTAACCCGAGACACCCGTTAGGGGGCTAAATACGTTTCTGAGCCAGCAGAGTAGCAAAGATAGCTTCAATAGGGTTGCCGTTGCTATCTTTGCGATGAAATTTTCCCACTTGTTCTTGATACTCACAAATATGCCAGTGCTTGTAATAGTCACGCAGTTCCTGGGGCACCAAGGTAGTCGGAAATTTGAGAGGACAGGGAAACTCCGACGATGAAACTGGGGCAATAATAAAGTTATAGCCCTGGGGTTTCGTTTGAGCCTGCATGTTCTCAATCACATGGGATAGAGTTTTGTACCTCAAAAACTGAAAAACAACCGTGGAAATAATCAAATCGTAGTAGTCATCAAGCGCCGCTGATTCAATGTTGTGCACCCGGGCTTGAAATCTATCCCCAACCTTTTCCGTTTGAATAATCTCCCGAAGATGCTGAATAGCACTGGTATTTTTATCCAACGCTGTCACCTGATGCCCCTTAGCGTATAAATAGGTAGAATTGCGACCTTTCCCGCAACCTAAATCTAAGACGTTCATTGCCTGACAGTCTGCCAAGGGTCCTTGAATGAGCGCCTGGATATCTCGGTGAGGCGCTGCAAAATGATATTTCTTTTGAAAGTAGTCTTCGGAGCGACAGTAAAACTCAACAAAACACTGTAGTGGTCCCAGAGGCTTGACCCGATGCCAGGCTCCTGGTGATACAAAGAAGTCTGTGTGCTGTGGGGTGATGATATTGGTAGACAGGATGTCTCCAGCCTCATTTAGGGCCTCATACTGCAATTGGCCTGCTACTACCGTGATTTTCCCCCAGGTGCCTGGCTTTGTATTGTGCTGAGTTTGAAACGATTCTGGTAACGTTGTTTCTGCCCAGATAGGTAGGGTTTTGTATTTAACCAGTGGGTCTATAGTTGCTGTGGTCATAGGTTATGTCTGCAGTCCTTCACTGCTCTCTATACTCACCATTTAACTAAGGCTTCGACGGTGATGTTTCAAACCCAGCTTCAGCCGAACCATTTACGTCAAAACCTGCTCATTTTCATAGTGTTAATTCAGTGCAAGTTACCCCCTTGAGCAACACCCTAGCTCTTTTCCGTATTCTCCGGAGCCCCTGCTTGCACCAGCTTCATCTGCTCTCCACAACAGACTTCTGAGTGGGGCATACTGCCTGGACAGGGGCATGGCTTTTCATAAACCAACTGGGCTCCACACTTCTCACAGGCATAACGATCACCGACTTGACGTGGCATATTAATAGTCTCCTTAGATACACTCGCTGAGCCTGACTAAGAACAACATTAAAAGAAAAAATCTTTTTGTGCCTTTAGACAGTTGCCTCTGTACCTGATACAGCTTATGTTCTGATGATAGGTCGATAGACCTGGATGTGCAAGTCGTTCTGCGGCTGATTGGGGCCTATAAATTAGGGGTATCAACTGGGGAGATCATCGTTCGATAGAGGCACAGGCGTTGTTCCGAGTCACTCAATGTAGCTATGGATGCAAATCTTTAAATTTAGTTATAACTCAGTACTGTTGTCTTTTATAAAAGTCTGATCATTTAGGCTGTAGCTAAACTGTGTTACTCATTAGCTGCTTAAAAGAGAGTTGTCAAAAGACAACCTGTCAGACAACAAATAATTGCTACACAAATCTAAATTAAATCTCCATTTGTGAGAAATGACTTGTTTTAATCGCTTACACTGAGCGGCATTCGAGGGTAGGGGCATGCCGGCTGCTGCAATTTACAGACGATTGCATTTTTTACCAATAAAAATTCTCATTGAGTCATTCACTGTTGAGCTTGGCAATCTTCGTATCGTGTTTCAGTTTTAGTCAGCCCATGCTATCTAATCAACCTGATGTCAACGCGTTGACTCGGCTGCGGTCGACACTATTGGGCCTGGGGACACTGACACTGGTGTTGGGTGTCTGGCAATGGGGCTCGCAGCAGTACAGTCGGGTGATCTTGCCTGCTCCGGTTGAGGTAGCCGTTGTTTTGCGATCGCTTCTCTTAGAAAGACGATTGTGGGCTGCGATCGCAGCCACTAGCCTGCATGTCCTGGTCGGATTTATCCTGGCCCTGGGCATTGGCGGTCTGTTGGGACTGGCCGCGGGTCGTCAGTCCTGGGTTCGTCCAGCACTCACCCCTGTCGCCATTGCCCTGCTAGGTACACCACCCATCGCCTGGTTAATGTTGACGATGGTGTGGTTTGGGTTGGGCCACGCCAACTCAATTTTTACCGTGGCGATTACGGTGGGACCCATGGTGTTTGCTGGAGTAGTCAATGCAGTGATGACCCTTGACCCCAACCTAGTAGACGTCGCCCAGGTGTATCAGCTGTCCGGTAAATCGCGATTTCAGTCACTCTATTGGCCCCATTTGGTGTCGCGGCTATTACCGTTACTCGTGACAGGATTAGGCCTCGCCTGGCGCGTGTCGATCATGTCTGAGGTGTTGGCCACGCCCACCGGCATTGGCGCTGAACTCAATACCGCCCGCGCCAATCTAGATACAGCGGAAGTGATGGCCTGGATCGTGATTACCATTGGCTTGGTTCTGGCCTCCGACACACTGCTACGACGACTGCAACAACAGCTTCTACCCTGGCAACAACCGGCTAAACCCCTGGGATGGTGACAATGATGCAACTGCTGGACAACATCTATCGCTCTTATAGATCCCGGCTAATCTTGGAGGCTATTTATCTGAGTGCTGGACCTGGGGAAATTGTGGGGATTATGGGGCCTTCTGGCTGTGGTAAAACCACACTCCTTAATGTGTTAGCAGGCTTGCTGTCGCCAACAACAGGGAGCGTTGGCAGCATATCCATGGCGACCGCCTATGTCTTTCAGGAACCCCGGCTTTTTCCCTGGTATACAGTCATCGAGAATATTGCCCTGGGGTTAAAAGCTCAGGGCATCAGCCGACAACAGCAGCTGCAACAGGCCCAACAGTTGGCAAAAACTGTCGGGTTGTCGGAGGCTATGTTCCTGTACCCACCTCAGCTCAGTGGCGGCATGAAACAGCGGGTAAATTTGGCCAGGGCATTTGCCATCAACCCCCAACTGCTCTTGCTAGATGAGCCGTTTAGTTCCCTCGATATTGGCACACGTCAGCAGCTACAACAACTGGTGGTGACTTGGGTACAACGACATCGGGCGATTGCTATTTTAGTGACCCACGACCTGGCGGAAGCGGTGGCAATGGGCGATCGTCTCCTGGTGCTTTCCCGATGTCCGGCCCGCATTGTCTATAACTGGCACAATGAGCGCCCACCCCATCAGCGGGATCCGGCTTACATCTACCAAACCCTTTCAGCGCTACAAACTCTGCCTGAAATTGCCGCTAGTTTTAATCTCAAAACCGTCAATCTCTCAACCATCAGGAATGTTATCCCATGACGTATAATCGCCGTCAGTTTTTCCAGTTAATGACAGCTAGCCTCGGGCTATCAATTACCGCTGGCTGTGGACGACCCACCACCAACGGTAGACTGGCATCTCTAGGCATAGGCGGATCGCCAATTTTGTTGACAATTCCCCTGGCCTACTTAGTTGAACATAGTCGCTTGCGGGATGCGATCGCAGACATTGATTTCTTTTCCATACGCAACCATGACCAAATGAAGGCATTGCTCGCTTCGGGGCAGGGACAGATCACTGCCAATCCCACATTGCTCGCAGCAGGCCTCTATCAACAAGACATACCGATTAAGCTCCTGAACGTGATGGTATGGGGTAACATTTATGTGCTATCGGCTGATGGAAGACTTAGCCAGTGGGAAGACCTGCGCGGTAAATCAGTGCTGATTCCATTTAAGGGGGGAATGCCAGAAATGATCTTCCGCTTTCTCGCCACCCAATCAGGATTAGAGCCGGACCAGGACCTCACCATTCAGTCCACCCAGGACTTTCAGAGTACTGCTCAGCTGTTATTGACAGGGGCAGCCGATGTGGGCGTATTCTCTGAGCCCCATGCCAGTAATGTTGTTGCCAAGGCCCAACAGCAAGATTTAGAACTCTTCTACAATTTAGACTTTAAAGAAACCTGGAGTCAGGTAACAGGACAATCGGCCCGTTTCCCTCAAGCAGGAATATCTGCCCTCAGTAGCTTCGTGGATAACAATCCTGATGTGGTGACATTGATACAAACAGAATTGCGTGATTCCCTGGACTGGATCCAACAAAATCCCACTGATGCTGCAGAGCTGGGAGCTAAATACATGGACACCCCCGCTTCTGTAATCGAACAATCCCTCAAAACCAATCAGTTTGAATATGTACCTGCAATGGAAGCCCGCCCCGAGCTAGAGGTATTTTATCAGGCACTCATGCAGGTCAATCCTAAGTTGCTCAAAGGTCAGCTTCCGGATGTAGAGTTTTATGCAGAGAGCAAACTTCAATGATAAAGATTCAGACAGATGTTGATTGTAAAATGTATCTCACTTCATAGTGTTTCACATAAAAATCATTTTAATTTTGCCATTAACATTGACTTGACGTGTAGCAATAAAAAGGGTGACAGCTTATTGATACGGATCATGCATTGATTTTGAGCAAAAGTCGGATAGAGAGACTGTTTTTTTATACCTATTAGTACTTAATAAACATCTTTTCAAACTTTATTTTTTTTTGTAAAGGTTCTATAAAGCCTCCGGGATAATATATATTTAGCTGTCAAAAGCTTTAAAGTGATAGCATAATTCTTGCCTTATTGTTTTTTGGGGCATCATTGTCGTCTGCTGAGTACGTGTATCCTCCCGAAAACCTGGAGGCTTTATACCTTGGAACCGCTCAAAGCGGCAATGGAGATGAGAGACAAATATCTCGATCTCTTTGTATCTTAGGGCTTATATTCTGTGAGTTTTGAGATGTTTTAACTTCAAGGCTGATTGAACTATTAAACTGGACAACTCCCCTGGCTCTGCTGGGGGGATATGTTAATTAAATTAGAGACTACTTTGAAGCAAGGAGAAATCTGGATATCAAAGCCTACCTTATAGTAATAAATGCATCTAAAGTGACCATAAACTCGTTTGAGTTTAAGCGGATGAGATAATTAAACAAGGCTTCAAGGACTTTTAAAGCAGCCTCTTACATAGCTTTTCTGAAGGATAAAGCGTCTACAAAGTCATTTTGATAGTTTACAGAGCGTGCTTTAGGATGATATTTGATTTTCAAGACTTTCCATCGGGAAGCAACATTGATTGTGACATTTGCATTGTAGGGGCAGGAGCAGCCGGTATTGCACTGGCCTTAGAGTTGGCTAAAACTTCATTAGATATTGTCCTTTTAGAAAGCGGTGGACGCTTTTCTGAATCAGATACTCAGGCCCTATATGACAGTGAAGTTATTGGCCTAACCCACCTGGGTATTCATCAGGGCCGCCACCGTATTCTAGGCGGTTCAACCGTACGTTGGAGTGGGCAAAGTTTACCGCTAGAACCGATTGATTTTGAGAGAAGAGACTGGGTGCCCTTTAGTGGTTGGCCCCTCAGTCGTCAGGAGCTTGATCCATTTTACCGGCAAGCAGAAGCGGTCATGCACCTTGGTAACTACGAATATGGTCAAGATGCCTGGCAACGATTAGGACTCAACCCTCCTAAGTTTGAACCTGACAAAATTGGGACCCTGGTTTCTAAATATACGTACAAGAGTAATTTTTTCGAGACTTATCGCCAAAAGTTACAACAGTCACCTGGCCTTCGGGTGTTACAGCATGCCAATGCGGTGCAACTGGTGACTAATCCCATCGGCAAAAAAATAGAAGAAGTACAGATTCGGACATTGACAGGTAAGACTGGAACTGTCCGGGCGGCAACAACCATTGTTTGTTGTGGAGGGATTGAGAGTGCACGGTTACTCTTAGTTTCTAATCAGGTTTGTCCGACAGGATTGGGCAACCAACATGATCTAGTTGGACGATTTTTTCAGGACCATGTGGACTGTTATTCAGCAGAGATTATCACTAAAAAGCCGCGTCAGTTACAGAGATTATATAGTTGGCATCGTCGACGAGATGCTTATTACTATCCTAAAATCCCCTTGGCAGAAGCTGTTCAAAGAGAAAAACAAGTTTTAAATGTAATAGGTGATTTATTTTTTCAACCTTCACAGGATGATGGCTTGCGTGTTCTGCTGAGCTTGTTAGGTAAGGAATCCAGCCTGGAGACTGCTCGAAGGAGTCAGCTAAAATCACTGATACGAGATTTACCGCACCTTGCTTTCAATGCATATCAATACGGTGTTTTACGGCACAATCCAGTTTATACTCGGAGTCGTATGTTATTGCGGTGCCATAGCGAACAATCACCCGACCCAACCAGTCGTATTACGCTCAGTGCTGAGAAAGATGCCTTAGGCATTCCTAAGGCCCAGTTAGACTGGCAGTTGACAGATAATTGTCGAGAGAGCATTCATGAGTTTACAAAAATTGTGGCTGGTGAGTTTCTCCGTTTGGATTTAGGGGAAGTCAAGGTTTTTGATTGGGTAAGTAAGGCAGAGGAGCAATGGACTGAGAACATTTGGGACACATATCACCATATGGGAACAACGCGGATGGCTGATAATCCGACGATGGGGGTGGTTGATCGAAACTGTCAGGTGCACGGAGTTGAAGGGCTGTATGTAGTGAGTAGTTCGGTATTTCCCACATCTGGATCATCGAATCCGACTCTGACGATCTTGGCATTGGCTATACGATTGGCAGATCGGTTGAAGAGCTTACAACCCAGATAATAGAGTCCCACTGAGTTGTAACTATCTGAGCCTCTTGAGACTTATATTTTTGATCATATACTTTGCTTAAACCTTTGGCTACCTCACGATAAAGCTTGAATAAATCCCGATGTCAACCTGCATCAAATCCACCCATATATACTTAGATGAAAATACTTAGATGACAATTAACTAGGGTGGTTCATTTATGAGATTGATTTGAAATGTTTCGGCCCCAAAAATCAAACCAAACTTCTATTTTTTCCAAATTAAAAAACAGCCCAAAGAATCTTCACAGCATCCTGACACTTATCGGTCTCTTGATTGGACTCTGGCATCTCCCTGCATGGTTCTTGGGTTTCCTGGATAAAAGTCTGCAAAGCACCTATGGCTTCACCCTTGCTGCTTTCTTTGTGTGTTTTGGACTTTACCATCTATGGAGACAAAAGAAACAGATTACTCAGCTTAAAGCCACTCATACAGAACGTCGTTTCGGGCATTTTTTAATTCTGGGTGGTGTTCTTTTATTTCCGGTTTGTCGATTTGCCCTATGGTCCCAAGCTATCCTTTGGGCCTCCATCCTCATGGGAATTGCCCTTTCTAACTGGGGCTGGCAGTTCTATCGGCAGCAGCCAATTATCGTATTGTCCTTTCTGATCACGGTTTACCCCCGACCGGCAGCGGCGGCTCGTAGCCTCTGGGAAGCCTTCACCCCTTACGAATATTTAGAGCGAGTCATGGCTCATGCAGGAGCTTGGACTTTGCGATTGTTTAATTGGCCCGCGACCGCCTCAGAATCGTTTGTCAACGTTCCCCAAGGCTCAGTGGATGTGTATTGGGATTGCAACGGCTTTGACATGGCCCTGACCGTCATCGCCGCTAGCCTAGTTATCGGTCTGCTTAGGAAACAAAGCCGCTTACAAATTCTCAGCTTTATGGGGGTTGGCATCGTGACTGCCCTGCTATTCAATATCCCTAGGGTTATGCTCATGACCATCGCCCTGGTTCACTGGGGAGACCGCTGGCTTAACTTCTGGCAAGGTCCCTTGGGCAGTCAACTCTTTTCTGGTTGTGTCCTTGCGGCCTATTATTTGATCGTCACTAACATCACCCCTAAAACTGTCTAAGTCTTCACTAACCGAAACGCTGCGCCTAATCCCATGCTCATCTCCTGAAGAAACTATAGGGTCTCTAGTAGGCTGTTACGGTCACTGTTGAGAGATTCCGAATTTCTATGCTTGAATCCAAAATCAGCTTGCTCTTGCTCGTAAGCCGCTGTGGACTGACTCTAAGGTTTCAAAGATGCCGTCGATTACGTTCTCTTTGCCGAGGAACAACTCGTCAGGTCCACCAACATGGAGATTGCTGAAAGGAGGCTCGTAAAGTGCAGATGCCTCTACGATGCCTTGGGCAGTGAGTTGGTCAATCACCATTTCAACAAAGCGGATTTGCTGAGCTGTGAGGCTGTGGTCATTGAGAAACTTGCTAAAGGCTGCCTGAGCAGTGATGCGATCCATACCCACCAGGCTGCGAACAAAGTGGGCCAGGGAGGGGGCACTGCTACGGGCGAGTAAATTGGAGAGAAGAGTTTCGCCTTCATCGGCACCGATTTCGGTGGGGTATGACCTCAATTAGATGTCTATTAAAAAGTCAGAAATCCTAAGCCCTACAAGAAGCTTACAATCTCCATCACGCTGAAACTGAGAAAATTTATTCTTCGCTCAAATCTTCCTGAAACCCTTGCTGGATAAGCGTTATAGCACTCTACATCGTGTCGAGGTCATACCCTTTCGGTGAGGGTTTGTCCTAGACCCTGGAGGTCGGTTTCAGTGAGGGGTTGGTTAGTGCGTAGACGTTGGATAACCAGGTGATTCTGGTGGTTGCGCAGGTAGTCTTTGACTTTTTTCTCATACTGTAGCCCGGTCATTTTGGGCATGTAGACCAGTTCTTCTTCTCGCACGCTGAGGACTTCGTCTTTAAAGTCGGTGTAAACAATCTTGCGTTTTTTCTTCTCAATTAAAGGCATTAAGCCACGCAATCTGAGACGCAGATCTTCCAATGCCTTGAGGTCAATTCCTTCCCAAAAGCTAACTTCTTGCATACTGACCAGGTATTCCAATTGAGCAATTACACCAGGGACAGTTGTTTTCTCTTCTAGTATCATGGCCATTTCCACAATGCGCTGACGGTGGCGTTCAAAGGTGGCGGCATCGCCTTCGGTGTGGGCAAGCTGCATGCGGAGCACTTTGAGGTCAAACAGGCGGGATTCAATATCGTCGGTTTCCAAGGTGTTAGGCAGTCCGGCAACTTCTCGATTAAGTTCCTCACGGTCGCTGTCAGTCATCTGGTCCCAGGTGTCGCGCTGCTGGAATTTTTCGACGACTTCCAGGTGCATGCGCACAATGAAATTCTCTGGGTTCATGGCGGCGACTTCGCCATGGAGTCCTTCGGTGAGGGAGTTTTTGAGGGTGGCGTCTGGATCAAGCTTGGCATTGGTTTGGACGTGACCGAGAAGTTTTACGCGGGCGCGGAAGAGGCGGGTGCCCAGAGGAGCACTGCCGCTGGTGTTGATGCCCTCTGGATTCTCGCGGAAGAAGTCGAAATTAAAGCAAAAGTCGAAGACGCGGAAGTCTTGTTTGTCTGCGTCGGGGCCAAATAACTCTGGGCAGAGGCGGGTGCCGCGACCGATCATTTGCCAGAACTTGATTTTGGAATAGATGGGTTTGAAGAATACCAGGTTAGCCACTTCGGGCACGTCGATGCCGGTGTCGAGCATGTCGACGGAGATGGCGATATGGGGAGCTTTATTGGCAATGGAGAAGTCGTCGATCAGGCTTTGGGGATATTTGGCGTAGTTGTCGATGATGCGGGCAAAGTGTCCGGCGTAGTTGGGGTAGTGGTGGTTAAACCGTTGCTCGATAAACAGGGCGTGGTCGTGGTTGCGGGCAAAGATGATGGTTTTGGCGAGGCGGTCGCCACCTTCCACTTTGTGACCGTGCTCCATCAGGTGTTTGAGTACTTTGTCCACGGTGTCTTCGTTAAATAGCCAGCTATTGATGGCAGCGGCATTCACCCGGTCAGGCAAGGTGTCTTCGTCGGCATCGTCGCCCCAGTCGAGGTTTTCCCACTGGGCTTTTTCTTCATCGCTGAGGGCATCGTAGTCAATGCCTTCGCGGGGAAAACGCAGGTCCACCTGTTGCACACGGGGCGGCACCAGAAAGCCATCGGCAACGGCAGTTTCGAGTTCGTAGGCGTCGGTGGGCACCCCCTGTTCCAGGTCGAAGAGGTCGTAGGTGTTTTTGTCGATTTCTTCGCGGGGGGTGGCGGTGAGGCCCACTAGGAGCGAATCAAAGTGCTGGAAAATGGCACGATATTTTTGGTAAACGGAGCGGTGGGCTTCGTCAATGATGACCAGGTCAAAGTGGCCGACACCGAAGCGGGCTCCCTTGTTGCCGTTCCCTTCGACTTCGCTCAGGGAACGAGATGTCTCGCTCCCCGAGCGAAGTCGAGGGGAACGATGGCCCCCCGCTGGCTGAGCGGAATCAAAGTCGCTCAGGGAACGATGGCCCCCCGCTGGCTGAGCGGAGTCGAAGCCAGCGGAGTCGAAGCCAGCGGAGTCGAAGCCAGCGGAGTCGAAGCCGAAGCCTGAATTAATTAACCCCATCATCGTGGGATAGGTACAGACGTAAACGCGACCGTCGGTGTCTTTTTCGGTGACGAGGTTGACAGGGCTGGAGTTGGGTAGGTGGGTTTTGAAGGCGTTGGCAGCTTGTTTGACCAGGGAGACGCGGTCGGCGAGGAAGAGGGCGCGTTTGACCCAGCCTGCCCGCTGAAGCACATCCACCAGGGCAATGGCGGTACGGGTTTTGCCGGTGCCGGTGGCCATGACTAGTAGAGCTTTGCGGCGGGCCTGGGTGAACTGCTCAAAAATGCTACCGATGGCCCGCTTTTGGTAGTAGCGTCCGGCGATCGCATCTTTGACCTGGGTGGTGTCCAGGCTTTGGCGCTGGGTGCGACGACGGATCAGGCGGGCCAGTTCGTCTTTTTTATAAAAGCCGTTGACCTGACGGGGTGGGTAGACGGTATCATCCCAGAACCAGGTGGTGTAGCCGTTGGTGTAGAAAATCAGGGGCCGCTGGCCATGCATGGACTCTAGGCAGTCGGCGTAGAGTTTGGCCTGTTGCTGGCCGGTGGTGGGGTCAACGGTGGATTTTTTGGCTTCGACCACGGCCAGGGGGTTGCCATCATTGCCCCAGAGGACGTAGTCGGCATAGCCGATGCCTTTAGCATTGGGCATGCCGGTGACTTCGTATTCGTGATCGCGTTTTTGGTCCAGGGGCCAGCCTGCGCGATTTAGATCCAGGTCGATCAGGTAGTGGCGGGTTTCGGCTTCGGTATAGTCGTGGGGGTCGGGCTGTTGCTCGTTGGCAGCGCGGATGTCAGCAATTTCTTGCTGAAGCTTTTGGATTTCGGCGTCGAGTTTATCTTTTTCTTGCTGTTGTTTTAGGGTGTCTTCGTGTTGTTGAGCGAGTTGGGCTTCGAGGGCTTCAAGTTCTGCACGGGGAACCACCTCGTCGTTCTGCTGGCTTCGACTCCGCTCAGCCAGCGATTGGCCGTCGCTCCCCGAGCGGAGTCGAGGGGAGCCAGGAATGCGATCGTCTTTCCAGGCGGCACCATTGCGGGGAGCATCGGGGGTGTAGGTGCGGGTGAGCCAGTAGCAAATGTGGTGGAGTTCTTTGACAGACTGGAGGGCGTCTTGGGGACGGACAGGGCGGGTTTCGTGGACGGCGCGGTTACCGATACCCTTAACCAGTTTGGCCTTTTGGAAAATTGCCTGGGGGATATGGTTGCGGGAGCAGGAGGCGTGGATCAGAGCACCCAGCTTTTGGTCGTAAGGTAGGCGCAGGCGATTGTCGTAGCGGTAGAGCCAGTGGACGATGGCTTCCAGGGTGAAGCGGGCATGGAAGCAGGCCGCGCGAGGATCGCCGATGATGTAGCCTTCGGCTCGGGTGGCGGATTCAGCAATGGTGCGGAATTGGCTGGGGAGAAAGGCGAAGTTAGTCATCGCAGGAGACACTAGCAGGGCACTACATATAGTTTCTGAATGTACGCGTCAGCATCAGACAGATTTCCAGCGTCCCCTGAGCGAAGTCGAAGGGAACGCTTATTGTTTGCTTTTTATTGGGTTACCCGAATTCTGCTAGATGTTTTCATTAGGTACTATGCCGAAACGAGTTGCAGTTGCTGCTGCATTTGCAAGTATTCCAGGGTCAGCAGTCTCAGGTAATCGAGGGTTTGTAAATAATTCTGTAATTTTGGATAGGTGTGTTTGGCTTCGCCATAGAAGCGTACAAACATTGGATTGGCAAAGATTTGCAGCTGTTGCAGGTGGGTGATGGCGCTATCGAACTGTTTTACCTGGCCAGTTTGTTGAACTTGCTCGGCGTATCCGCAAATGTTGACGAGCCAGAGTTCTAACTCTTCTAAAAATGAAAAGTCATCATCGGTCCCTGGGTATTGCTCAGAGATTTGAGTCATCTCTGGTTTTAGGGTGGGGTATGTTTCTGATAGTTGGGTTAGGAGTTGAACGGTATAGTCCCGATAGGTGTTGAGACGGTCTTGGGTTTGGGTCATTGTGCTTATACCTGGTTAACGCCGTAGGTGACAATTTTTTCAATGCCGTATTGGTCAGGTCTTACGATTAAAAACTCATTAGTTTTGCGATAGACCGCTGTATCATCGGGTCGGTAGCCAGAAGGAGGCACCCGTTTAGCCCCTTTTTTGTTGAAGTTATGGGCCTTACGGAGGTATTTGAGGGGATCGAACTGTTTCCGTTTTGCATGATTGATAACGCTGTGGGCCACGCTTTCATAGGTACCTGCTTCCCATTCTAGAAGGTACTGCTTTAGCTCAGCTGCGTCTGCATCTGTATAGTTTTCTATGAGTTCGTCCCAGTAGGGATCGTCAGCTTGAGCGTCTCGCATCTTTTAGGCCACGGAAATTAAGAAATTTATGGATTATTCTTCCGAGACCGATATCTAGCTGTTCAGCGCAGTTAATGAATACCCTTATAGCTTGTACCGTTCAGCTAGATAGGCTAAGCGCGGATCTGCGTTTAGTTCTTTTGGAGTGAATTTTCCATTACCTAGTTTTCCCCGCCAGCGCTGTGAGAAGGTGAGCTTGTTGGTGTTTTCTGAGGGTTGAGTGTCTGACGTTTGGGGTGGTGCAGTGTTTTAAGCGTCCTCTGAGCGGAGTCGAAGGGGATGCTGGCTGGGAGGTTGCCTTCGACTCCGCTCAGGCAACGTCAGTCGAACCGTTGGCTGAGCGGAGCCGAAGCCAATGGTTATCATTATAATTCGCCCTTAAAGGCGCGGGATTGGAGGGAGGCGAAGAGGGTGTCGAGTTCGGCGAGGTGGGCACGTTGTTGGGCTTTTTGTTTTTCGATGGATTTAAAGATAGTAGTGAAATGGTGTTGTAGTTCGAGAGGTGGAAGAGGAATATTCAACGATGAAGCCTGTTTACCGTTGATATTGAATTGTACTGCTGTAGCCCCACCTGCTTTCTGGAGAAGAATCTTCCCTCTATCTGACGAAATCAAGGAGTAAAACCAACAACTATCACATTTAGTAGGATCAGGGCGAAGCCGCATCACGTGTGAATCAGCAACAACTTCTTCATGAAAACCAGTAAAGAAAGATGCCTTTCCAAGTTGATTCTTGGAGCCAATCGCACGGGCAATTACGATGTCACCAGGCTGTAATTGGAACTTTTTGAAATCTTCTTGAGATATCTCTACTCGTCCACATCTCTCGAAAGCAATTTTTGATTGCCCAATTTCCCCAACTCTCACCACTAAATAGCCTTTACCTTTGGCAGGCGTTGCTGTGCCAATTCGAGGCGTAACTAAAAATAAATCACTGCTTTTCTTAACCTCCCAGCCCATTGGATTACTGACGGGGTCGCCGAAGAGGGTGAGGAAGGTGGATTGGAGGAGGGCGTCGAGCTGCGATATGGCTTCCCGTCGCTTCGCCCGCAAAGCATCCGCCGCATCCAGAATCCCCGCAATCCTCTTTTGTTCTGCTAGAGGTGGAAGAGGGATTTTTAGATCTGCGAAAAAATTTGCTGGCACTCGCCTTTGTCCAGCAGCACCTTTCATCTTTATCTCGCCAGCTTGTCTGACAAATGGTTCTCTTAACAGGTGAAAGAGATATTTTCCAAACAATTTTTCTCTTGGTCTTAATACATGAAATTCAGTTGAGCCAAATCCGAGATCATGCGGCAAATTATTTGCATATGCCATCTTCCCATTTTCAAAGCATGGTGTTATTTTCGCAACGAGAATATCTCCACGCTGGAAAGCGGTAAATCCCTTTTGAACTTCATGATAGGGGCGATCAATAGGATTCTCAATTGTCATGGACAATTCAGAGACCGAGGCCATTGGAACAAAACTAATAATTTTATCTGGTTGGGGTTTAGCCTCTTTGCGAAGTCTGGGATTAATCTCGGCAACATCAGAAATCGTCGTCTTTTTTATACTCATAACGGCAAAGCCTCCGCATTGTTCCCTTCGACTTCGCTCAGGGAACGGGTAGGCTCGCTCAGGGAACGGGAATCGATCGCTGGGTGAGCGGCTTGCCCTGAGCCCTGTTGAAGGGAGTCGATCGCTGGGTGAGCGGAGTCGAACCCAGCACTATGCGACTTATTCCGACACTCCGCCAACCGATGCAGCTCATTCATATCCCCAGCAATCAGCGCCTCCTTCTTCTTCCGACTCCACCGCTGAATTTGCTTCTCCCGCTTAAACGCATCCTCCACCCGGTCATACTCCTCACAATAAACCAGCTCAACCGGCAATCGTTTTGCCGTATGCCGAGCGCCCTCGCCCCGCTGATGCTGAGCCAGTCGCCTCTCCAAGTTCCAAGTGCTACCCGTGTAGTAGCTATCATCAACGCATTTGAGCATGTACATGTACGGCATGAATGAATATGTGTAGTCCCTGGGAGGATCGTTCCCTTCGACTTCGCTCAGGGAACGGGTTGCCTCTACGCTGGGTGAGCGGAGTCGAACCCAGCTAGCGCCGCTCGAAAACCTATCGTTGGGTGAGCGGCTTGCCCTGAGCTTTGTCGAAGGGAGTCGAACCCAGCTAGCGCCGCTCGAAAACCTATCGTTGGGTGAGCGGCTTGCCCTGAGCTTTGTCGAAGGGAGTCGAACCCAATAACCCCTCCAACTCCTTCCGTCCTCCAATAATCTCCTCCTCCAACTTCGCCAATCGCCCCAAAATCACCCCAGGCGGGTCATACTCCACCTCCTCATACACCACTTCCTTATACCGATTAATCGACAGATCATAATCATTCTCTGCAATCTCTTCCTTCGGTACAAAAAAGCTTTGCTCCGTCCGCTGGCGCTCCGTCTCCACTCCCCGATTCTGCCAACGCTGCAAAATATCTGGCAAATCACTCTTATCCGGCTGCTCCGTCCGCTTATCATCCAGACTAAACCCATCCGCCTGCATATCATAAAACCACACCTGGTCCGTTCCACCAGAGTTGGTTTTTGTAAACAACACAATCGCCGTTGACACCCCCGCATAGGGCTTAAACACCCCCGACGGCATGGAAATAATCCCATCCAGCTTCTGGTCTTCCACCAGCATCCTCCGCAGGGCCTTATGCGCCTTCGACGAGCCAAACAACACCCCATCCGGCACAATCACCGCAGCCCGTCCCCCCGTTTGCAACAATCGCAAAAACAACGCCAGAAACAACAGCTCTGTTTTCTTAGTCTTAACCACCTTCAACAGATCTTTTGATGTCACCTCATAGCCCAAACTGCATATTTGCATGACTTCGGCAGAATGATGTCCACTTCGGCCCCCCCCCACTTTAAGGCGTGAGATCAGGGTCCACCGAGACAGGTAATAAAATCATAATCTAGCATTGAAGAAATGACTGAGTGATGACCAGATCTCAAAGGGTTAAATCTGGTCATGGGTTGGCATCAGATTATGAGGGTTCCTCCTTGCCTTGAGCGTTAAGTTGACTGGTGAGTTTACGCATGGATTCGCCCTTGAGAGTGAGTTTCAAGGAATCATGGACAATGCGGTCAAGAATGGCATCGGCGAGGGTGGAGTCTTGAATCTTCTGATGCCAATCCTTGATAGGAAACTGAGAGGCAAAGAGACACGAGGCCTGCCGAAAGCGGTCATCAAGGAGGTCGAGAATTTCACGAGCATCATTGGGTGTCAACGGGTCTCTGAGCCATTCATCAAAGATGAGTAAATCAAAGGCAGCCAAGTGTTTACGGAATTTAGGGAAAGAGCCATCGGCCTTTGCAAATTTCAACTCAGCAATGAGATTAGCGGTTTTGAAATAGCGAACCGACTGGCCATGCTTACACAGATGATCTGCTAGGGTACAGGCGAGAAAGGTCTTGCCCACCCCGGTCGGCCCCACCATGATGAGGTTGAGATGCTGAGTGAGCCATTGCCCCTGAGCCCAGTCCAAGAATTGAGCTTTTTTCAAGCCCCGTGCCACTTGAAAATCCACCTCACTCAGGGTGGCTCCCATAAAGAGTTGGGCTTGCTTGAGTCGGCGCTTGAGGCGTTGGTTTTGCCGTCTGATATGCTCACGCTCGACCAGTAAGGCAAATCGTTCATCAAAGCTCAGGTCATGATAGGTGGGCTGTTCGTGTTGTTCACACCAGGCGTCGAGTAGGCCATGGAGTTTGAGGTCTTTGAGTTGTTCAATGGTTTGTTGCATGATGGGGGTCACTATCGAGTTGTATTAGTTGTAGTAGGCACTGCCCCGAACATTGTCGTGGTCAATACTCGGGGGCGCAGGCACGTCAATTAGGACAGGGGTTTTATCAAGATGATGTTGGAGAATATGCTTGAGTCGCTGATAGCCTGACATGGCGAAGATGTTGGCGCGTTTGCACGCATCTTCTAATCGGTCAGCTCCATAGCGGGTGGCTAAACTCTGGAGTCCTTTGAGGGAACGAAAGGCCTGCTCGTCATGGGATTTGCTCTCAAAAATCGTCTCTACCTGGGTGCGAGTTTGGGGGCCGATCTGGTGTGCCCACGCCAAAAAAGACTCCCGTGACTGACGCTTGTAGGCCCAATGCTCTGGCGGCATGTGATGATCCAAGGTGCTATGGCGATGGGCTAAGGTTGAACGAGGGTGGGCTGAAATTCGCTTATTTTCATAGAACACCTCCACCAGCTGCTCACTGGTTTTGACCATCACTTGGCGTCCGACATACCAGTAGGGCACCGACATCTACTAGCCATAATGCCCCCATCAATACAAATCGGTCGAAAAAGTTAATTGTGATTGGCATTGATGGATTGCAACGACTGGTTGCCTTAGTTGCCAAAATAAAGGCAGTGCAATTATCACCTGAGCCATCATGTATCAGCCAATCACCCCCCCCGTCTATTTGCCAGAGTGTAGAGACGCTGTGGAGCAATCTACCCAAGGCGAATCAGAAACGACTTGTCAGTGTCCTGAGCCAAATGCTGGAGAGCCAGATGGCTATTCAAACTCAGGAGGAGGAAGAAGATGAACCTCAAAGATGAGATCAGTAGCTGGCCCTCCGACAAGATTCAGGCTTCACATCTTGACCGCTTAGCGGCGGTATACGTGCGTCAATCAACCTTACAACAGGTCTCCGAGCACCAAGAATCGACACGCCTTCAGTATGGTCTCGCCAATCGAGCAAAAGCTCTGGGCTGGCAACCGGAACGAGTTCTGATTATCGATGATGATTTAGGGAAGTCTGGTAGCAGTGTGGAGGGGCGAGTGGGCTTTCAGCGATTAGTGAGCGAGGTCGGGCTCAACCATGTTGGCCTGATATTAGGCATCGAAATGTCTCGCCTGGCCCGTTCCTCAAAAGATTGGCATCAACTGTTAGAAATCTGTGCACTGTTCGGTACGCTAATAGCAGATCTCGATGGCATTTATGATCCGAGTCATTACAACGACAGGCTCTTGTTGGGGTTGAAGGGATCTTTTTCGGAGATCGAGCTCCACGTCTTGAAACAACGAATGCTACAAGGACGACTCAACAAAGCTCAACGCGGTGAACTGGGATTTCATTTACCGATTGGGTATGTGCGTCGCCCATCGGGAGATATTTGCTTTGACCCGGATGAACAAGCTCAACAAGTCATTCGTCTCATCTTTCGCAAGTTTGAAGAATTAGGCACTGTCCATGCCGTATTACGTTACCTAGCCCTCCATCAAATTCAGCTTGGTGTGCGAGCCCTCCATGGGGCTAATAAGGGTGAACTAGAATGGCGACGTCCGAGTCGGTCTACGTTACTGAGTCTGCTCAATCATCCTGCGTACACGGGAGCCTATACCTATGGCCGTAAACAAATTGACCCACGCAAACACAAAGCCGGTCGACCTCATACGGGACTTGTTGTGAAACCACCTGAAGAGTGGTTAGTCCTGATTAAAAACCATCATCCTGCCTATATTTCTTGGGAACAATATCAACAGAACCGTGCTCAACTTAAAGCGAATCAAAATCGTGCCAATGAACGAGGTAATGCTCGTCAAGGCAGGGCACTGCTCTCTGGCCTGGTCGTTTGTCAACGATGCGGGAATCGAATGAGTGTGCAGTATCACAGGAGAGGTGCCCCTCGTTATGTTTGTAGGCGTGAAGCTGCTGAGCATGGTGGCCCCCTTTGTCAATGCTTATCAGGAGATTGTTTAGACGAATATGTGACTGAACAAGTATTGGCAGCCTTAAAACCAGCAGCTATAGAGTTATCTTTGTCGGTAGCAATGCAGGTAGAACAAAACCGTTATGAACTTGACCAGTTATGGAAACAGCGTTTAGAACGGGCTAAATTTGAGGCTGAGCGTGCAGGGAGACACTATCGTTTTATAGAACCGGAAAATCGCTTGGTCGCAAGACAGTTGGCTCAAGATTGGGAAGCAAAACTAAGTGCGCAAAAACAACTTCAAGAAGAATATCAAAGATTCTGTTGCCAACAACCTAGGCAGCTTTCTGAGACAGAAAAACACTCAATTCGACAACTGGCTAATAGTCTTCCGGCTTTGTGGAATGCAGAAACAACAACCCATGCTCAGCGCAAAGAAATTATCCGGCAAGTAATTCAAGCTATTAGGGTGAAGGTGGAAGGAGAGAGTGAGTTGGTTCATGTTAATATTGACTGGGCGGGAGGATTCTCTTCTCATGCTCGTATTATCCGACCTGTCGGAAAATGGTCTCAACTGAGTAACTACCCTCAGCTTTGCGAGTGCCTAACCCAATGTGCTCAGTCTAATATGACGGCTAACGAGATCATTACACGGCTTCACCAACAAGGGTTTTATCCCCCCAAACGCCAAAAAACATTTACTCAGGAAATGGTTCGAGCCTTAATGCGCCAGCTAGGCTTGGGAAAGCAGAGCCCCCCTAAACCACACATCCTTTTAGCTGATAATGAGTGGCGGCTTCCTGATTTAGCCAGAGAATTGGATATGCCTGCGGCAACATTGCATAGTTGGGTTCAACGAGGATGGGTTAAAAAAGCTAGACAACTAACTCAGCCACCCAAGTACTGGATTATCTGGGCCGACGACAATGAGCTTGAACGACTGAGGAAGCAGCGGCAACGTTCTGCACCCGACATCTTACATCAGCGGTGGAAAGGTGAAGACCCCACCGTTGCCCCTGACTCTGAAATGACTAAAACATCCCCTTGAAGGAATAGCCGAATGACACTATCTGAAAATAAGTCCTTACTTATGACACCTCAATATGATGATTTAGACATTGATGGAGGTATTGAGGCTAGTACATCGAATAATAATGGCGATTGACATCAATGTGATAATCCGGATTGACCTTCGCCCGCTTCCAGGCCGCAAAGACAAATGGACAGCGAGGTAATGGCTTCAGTGCGCCTTGATCTACCCGCTCAAACAGTTCACGACGAGACACCCCATAGGCGTACATCGTCCGGTCATTGAGTTGCTTGAGTAAGGGGCGCATCGCCGCATTGAGATCACCCACACTCCCGAATGACTGATGCCGTAAGGGGGCTAAAATTTGTCGTTCGACTTCCTGGACCGCTTTTTCCACTTTAGATTTATCTCGGGGGGCTTTCGGTCTAGCTGGGATAACTGCCACCTGATAGTGCTCGGCAAAGTCTTGATAGCTTCGATTGATACCCGGTTCATAGCGACACGGATCGGTTACCCCTGATTTCAAATTGTCAGGCACAATCGAGGCGGGTACTCCCCCAAAGAATGCTAAGGCCCGTTGGTGGGAGCCAATCCAATTCGGCAGAGTTTGACTGGCTGTGGCTTCGGCAAACGTATAGTTGCTCGCACCCAGACAAGCGACAAAGATTTGAGCGATTGTCACTTCACCGGTCACCGGCTGTGTGACGCGAACGGTAACCCCGCAATAATCTACAAACAGTTTCTCTCCGCCAGTATAGGTCTGCCGCATCGATAGATTCTGCCGCCCTTTCCAGCGGTTATAGCGACGGCAAAATTGTCCATAACTCAGCGTCCAATCACCTCGATCTAGCCCTTCTTGCCACAGCAATGACAGGGTGACGCCTTTCGGCCCTAATTCACGGTGAACCGAGTCAAAATCGATCTCTGTTTTGGTGATGGCTGTCGCTGTTTTTTTGCCTAAAAAGGCTTGGGCCTCACTATCGCTCATAGTCTGAAGCTGCTCATACCTCAGGCCTTTTGCACTCGCTCGACGGATATAGTCTTGCACCGTTGAACGAGCCACTACACAACTACGGGCGATCTCCGTTTGGTTATAACCGAGTTCATGAAGTCGGATGATTTCTCTAAATTTCACCATGGGCAGTAATTTTCCTTGTTGCTTGCCTGACATCGGGATCTCTATAGCCTCACGTTCTGATTCGAACGCAGTCTAATGGACCCGTAGCAGTCGGGATAAATTACCTGCCGAGGTAGACGTGATTTCGCTGCCGAAGCACCATCACTCAGGTGCCGAAGCTCGGCTCTTGGCGACTTTTGGTGATCCGAATGGGATGGCAAACCGTAAATAGGGATTGGCCTTCACGTGCATCCCATCATGGACTTTCTACAGCATCTACTCCCTGACTCATCAGCCTTAGCCCTGAAACACTGGGATTTAGATACCCAAACCCATCGGTTCATCGTTACAGTAGAATCCACTCAGGTGATTGCCCATTGCCCATTGTGCCAAGCTCCCACTGGACGGGTTCATAGTCGTTATCAACGAACGCTCAGGGATTTACCCTTGGTTCAGTTCAGCCTGACTCTCTTGTTAGAGGTGTGTAAGTTTTTCTGTCTCAATGACACCTGTCAGCGACGGATCTTTACTGAGCGCATACCCAGTGTTGTCGCCCCTTGGGCTAGGCGTACGACTCGTTACACAGACCATCTAATCGCCATAGGATTAGAATTGGCTGGGTCAGCCGCCGCTAGATTAAGTCACAGAGTAGGCTACGCCTATAGCCGAAATACCTTTCTGCGCCTTCTCTCCAGCTTGCCGCTACCCGAGGTGATTACCCCTAGGATTCTGGGCGTAGATGATTTTGCGTTCCGTAAAGGTCATCACTATGGAACTATCTTGGTGGATCTCGAAACACACCATCCCATTGCTTTGTTACCAGACCGGACAGCAGAAACCTTAGCCGCATGGTTAGAAGAGCACCCTGGTATTGAAATCTTGTCACGGGACCGTTCCAAGACGTACAAGCGTGGGATGACTCAGGGAGCTCCCGATGCCATTCAGGTGGCAGATCGCTTTCATCTGTTACACAATCTTGAAGAGACTCTAGAAAAGGCTCTGAAGAGTCACTCAAAAATCCTCAAACAGATTGAACAAGAACAGCTTCAATCCGAAGGAGCTACGGTGTCTGAAGTTTCGACATCACAGAATTCAACTCCCCAAACAGCCCAACAACAGAAAACGGCCCAAAAGCGAGCTGAACGCCTCGAAAACTATGAGCAGGTCCACAGCTTACGGAAGCAAGGATACAAGGTCAAAGATATTGCCTATCATCTAGGGATGGGTGAGCGTACGGTGTATACCTATCTATCGCATGAGACGTTTCCGGAATGGCAGCCATCCAGCCGAAAACGCAGGAGTATTTTAGACCCCTACAAGTCATATCTCATCGATCAATGGAACCAAGGACGTCAGCACACCAAACAGCTCTTTAAGGCAATTCAAGAAAAGGGCTATTCAGGGACCTACGCAACTCTTGCACGCTATACCCATACGCTACGGTCAGCTCAAGCTCAGCTAAGCCCCAACCCTGACTCATTAAAGGACTTGCCTGGTCGAGGTCCGGCCCCAAAGGTCACCATCAAGTCCCAGAAACCGTTAAGTGCTCGGCGAGCGGCTTGGTTAGTTCTCCAGAAACCGGACACGTTGACAGATAAACAAAAAACGCTCTTGGAACGCCTTAGTCAACGATCTGAACTATTGGAGATCATAAGGCTCACTCAGGACTTTATCATCCTTGTCCGACAGCGACTTCCTGCGCAGTTAGATAACTGGTTAGAAAAAGCTAAGAATACTACAGTGAAAGAATTTCAGAGCTTTGCCAAAGGATTGGACGAAGACTATGATGCGGTCAAAGCTGGCGTTACATTAGAGGTTAGCAATGGCCCCGTTGAAGGCCAAAATAATCGATTAAAAATGCTGAAACGACAAATGTTTGGACGGGCAGAGCTAGACCTATTGGCTAAGCGACTAATTTTAACAAACAGATAGTCTTCTGGGGCGATGGTTCAGGCTAGGGTAGCGCGATCACCAAAAGTCGCCAAGAGCCCGAAGCTCATGCGATTAGGGTGCCGAGGAGAGCATCATTTTGCCGCCGAAGCGCACATCATTCCGCCGCCGAGGGGGACATCATTTTGCAGCCCAAACTGCCCGCAAACGGCGGATTGGCCAGGATCAGTGAATAGGTTTCCTCATCATCGTCTGATGCCTCATCCGGCTCCGCCAACGAATCTTTATAGCGAATATCCGGATTCTCCACCCCGTGCAGCAGCATATTCATACTGCCAATGCGCAGCATCGTCGAGTCAAAGTCGTACCCGTGGAACGTATGCTCATTAAACCGCTGCCGGGATTCCGCATCCTTATAAATCACCTTGCTGTGGTGATCCATCAAATACTCTGATGCCGCAATCAAAAAGCCCGCCGTCTCACAGGCCGGATCGCAAATCACATCCTTTGGCGTTGGAGCCAACATCTCCACCATCAGCTGAATAATGTGGCGCGGCGTCCGAAACTGGCCATTCTGCCCCGCACTGGCAATCTTACCCAGCATGTACTCATACAGATCACCCTTCGTATCGCGATCCGCCATGTCAATGGCATCAAGCTGATCCACCACGTTCGCCAACACCCGAGGCGTCGGCATCATAAACAGCGCATCCTTCATATGATGGCTATAGGTAGAATCCTTCTGGTCACTGAGCGTAGCCGAAGTGCCGTCCTCCTGGTCGCTGAGCGAAGCCGAAGCCCAGCGTTTTTAAAACGGAAACACCCCATCCCGCAGCATCTCAAACATCTGCTCCGGGGCCGTTTCCTTAAACCGAGACCAGCGTAAGTGATCCTGCTCTGGTGTAAAAATCGGCTCCTCAATCGGCTTCTTCGTCCGATTCGCCTTACGCTCCTTCAGCGTATGCAACTCATCCAGCCGCTTAATAAATAGTAAATAGGTCAACTGCCCAATCACCGACAGCGGGTTTGAAATCCCTCCGGATCACATCGTGTCCCAAATTTTGTCAACTTTAGATTTAATTTCGCCAGTGATCATTAAACATGCCTGAGTTGGTCTAAATGACTCTACCCTCTGAGGGCTGCATCAAATCATAAGGTAGTTCAAAAATATACGTAACTGTTCGACTAATACCGTTGGCTGAGCGGAGTCGTTCGCGAAGCGTCTCCTTCGGAGTTAGCCAACACTCTTAGCTAGCATCCCCTTCGACTCCGCTCAATCGAGATGGATTTACGACTAGCCAGCTAATTGAGATAAGTTTCGAGCTACGGCACTCCCTCGCTGTTAGGCTACTGCGTGCATACATAAGGGCGATAAGATTACAGTTAGAACTCAGGGATTTTTGGCACTATTAACCGAGTCATTGGGTAGGTTTCTGTATCTTTTTGAGTATCTACCAATGGTAGCGCTAGAGCTTCGTCATTAGTTGGTAAAGGACCTGGGGAAAGTGGCTGACGCATCGGAGATAATCCAGGATTGTCATCGTCATCCCCATGGGATGATGATAAATCAACGAGTTGTTGCTGGAGAGGCTTAGCCCCTAGCAACCTGACTAAAAATAATATGCCGGTGGGAAGCGACACTAAACTAACCAACAAGAGCTGAAAAACTTTTAAAGGAATTTTCCAAGAAATTTTGGCACCCTTACTCACTATTCTCCCAAAATTACTCTGGGAAATAGTGGTCATTCCAGATGATAATTGAACTATTAAGCAACCATCGCCACCACCAATAATGGAATCACTTGAAAATTGAGAAGCCCCCGTCATCTCCATTGGCAGCCATACAATTGGAGAGGGAACAACTACAATCGTCTCAGCAGTGTCTCCAATAATAGGATTAATCGCTTTGACATACCCAATCTTGCTGGCTGATTGCTCAGATATTACTAAAGATCCTATCCAAGTTTTCTTGTCATCGAGATAACCGACCATCTTCCTAGATTGAAATTATCGCTTGGCGTACATAGCTGAATGCATTCAGAAATTTGCTATAACTGCAAGATAATTATTGTTCTAAAGCCCTATATATTAAGGGCCTCATCAGCACAGAAAACAGCATTGACTATGACAAGCGATATAGGGTTGGTTAGGGCAAAGAAAGGGCTCAAATACTCTTAATATCCATCGCCCCAGGAAGCAGCAGGCGTTGAAGCTGCTGCTTCGTTAATGCTAGGTGTAGCTTCTCTTGCCTCAACAAATCTGTTGGTAGAAATGGATTCCACATTTGCCGGTAAGACGACATCAGATTTATAGAAACAAGCAAACTGCCCATTAACTAGATTAGAAAGCCTGCTAAAGTCAGCATTCGCTACTTCTATTCTCCGCTCTCCATCGGCAAAGATCGCACCGTGAAAACAACCTAAATAGGCAAATTTTTCACCGCCTAAGCAATAGAACCGCGCCCCCACTAAGTAGGTATGGCTAAAGTCCGTTGCCTCAGATGTCACTGTTGAACTGAAGTCAACGCCAGACAAATTGGCTCCTGTGAGGATAGCGTTTGACAAGTCAGCACCGTTAAAACTGGACTTGGCTAAATTCGTTCCAGTAAATTTACAGTCCTTTAAATTCGCTGCTGTAAAGTTAGCACCTTCTAAATTGCAACCGGTAAAGTCAGTCCCTGTTAAGTTGGCTTGCTTAAAGTTGGCTCGACTCAAATTTGCCCCTTTGCCAACAGCAGTTAGTTGATATTCCGTTATCGGTTGCTTAATGGGGATAACAGTCTGAAATTTATATCCTCGTCCTTCTACTAAAACAAAACGGCTGTTATTGATTACCGTTGGGTGATTATCATCCAGGGCATCAGCGTTTAGGCCAGGATAGTGGCCAATAAATGTAGACGCACTTACCTGGGCTCCAGACAGTAAAACACCCATATGCTCACTATCGGTCGCAAACGATGTATTCATTGGATCTCTATCCAAATGACCACCAACGATCAGGTTTTGAGTTAATGAAGCGCTTATCAGGCTGATATTCTCAGTTCCTTCGATAACAATAACCTTTTTGGCTCCATAGTTGGCCTGTGGCTGCGAATGAACTGCATTGACAGGATTTAGCTTGAGAGTTTCAGGGTTTTCCATTTGATTTGCTGGCGGTAGCTACAGCTATGTAGAGGCTAACGCGTAGGTCAGCCCGCTAAGCGGATTCCGTATCCCCGGATTTTAGCTAGCAAATTTGCGTAGTAACACCCATATTCACAGAACTTATATCTGATACGGATATGATTTGAATTGAGATAGTCGAAACTATAGATGTAGAGCTATATCTATCATCAAGGGTCACATTGAAATCAGGTCGTACCCTTGTAAGCTGCCAGTAAAGTCGCAGGGGCTCGATGCCAGGTTCGTATTGAGGCTAGTACTCTGTGGCGTAAGTTTACCCACTATTAAATGTGGATGGGTGGATGCAATAGCTACCAAATTTCTGCCATCGGGTACTAGTCACTCAACGCTGAGCAGCTAGTTATATAGTGAGCGTATTTTCAAAAGGAAACGGCAATGTCACTTTTTGGAGCAATCGAGGCGGGCGGTACCAAGTTTGTCTGTGCAGTGGGGACGAGTCCTGACGATCTGCGAGCAGAGATGCGGATTCCAACGACAACTCCAGCAGAGACTATTGCTCAAGTAATCGATTTTTTTCGTCAACAAATATCACAACTTGGACCGTTAACAGCAATTGGAATTGGCGCGTTTGGTCCGGTTGATACCCATATTGATTCTCCCACATTTGGTTGGTTTCTCGATACCCCCAAGCCAGGCTGGCAACAGATCGAGTTGGCCGGAGTACTAACGCGTGAGTTGGCAACCCCGATTGGGTTTGACACAGATGTTAATGCGGCAGCGTTAGGTGAGTACCACTGGGGTAATGGTCAAGGATTTGAGACTTTTTTGTATTTAACCGTAGGGACAGGCATCGGTGGTGGCGCAGTCGTCAACGGTCAACTGGTGCACGGGCTGTTGCATCCTGAAATGGGTCATATTCGGATTCCCCACGATCTATCTGCCGACCCGTTTCCGGGAGCTTGCCCGTTTCATCAAGATTGTTTAGAAGGATTAGCCTCTGGATTTGCCATTGAAAAACGTTGGCAACAGAAGGCGGCATCGCTTCCGATTGACCACCCAGCCTGGGCACTAGAAGCCCACTATTTGGCGGTGAGTTTGGTTAACTTTATGCTAATGTTCTCACCGGAACGGATTATCCTGGGTGGGGGTGTGATGGAGCAAACGCAGCTGTTTCCGCTGATCCGTTTGCAAGTGCGTCAACAGATGGGTGCCTATCTCAAAGTGCCAAAAATCATGAATGACATTGATGCCTACATTGTTCCGCCAAAGCTCGGTGGCAAAGCGGGTATCGTGGGTGCATTTGTCCTTGCCCAGCAGGCGGCCAAAGTATCCAGCTAGCGTGTCGATG
The DNA here is from genome assembly GCF_000316115.1 of Leptolyngbya sp. PCC 7375. GTDB lineage: Bacteria > Cyanobacteriota > Cyanobacteriia > Phormidesmidales > Phormidesmidaceae > Leptothoe. The sequence goes on along the minus strand of NZ_JH993797.1, from coordinate 1,779,559 downwards.
ATACTTTGTACACCAGCAGGCGAATCTTTCTTATGAGTACTAATGATTGGATGTGAGGGGTGTCCTTCTCGGAGACGATGTCTCACACAACAAAGTGGTTAAAATTTTGCTACCTGTGCAATTCAAATAGCTTAAGACTAAAACCACTGCCCTACTTGAGATAGGGTTCTAGCCAGTCGATTTTTGGAAGTTGCTCACCTATCCTAGAGATCATCAGACGACATGGGGTTGAGGCCATGGGGAACTACAAAATCAAAGTCAATATTGAAATCGTAGAAAGCGATGAGGCCATTAGTTCTGGTCCCGAAGAAATAGAGACCGGTGTGTTTGAGTTTAATATAAGCCCAGAGGCCGCTACTAGCATTGATGCGTGTGAACAAGCCTTGTTAAGTACGAATTATCCAGCATTACGCTCAGCATTGGCTCATCACCTTGAAACACTCTCTCAAAAAAACGAAAACGGCATCAACCGCAGGGATTTGGGAAATAACCAAGAGCCCGTATCGGGTGGATGGGGAAATCGGTCGCTTTGAGTTTATGTCGTATACAGCCGTTGAATCTTCTGGGAATCAACCATCGAACCGAGTCAACACACTATATGGATCCCTACCAGGCAAAAGCTGGTATCGCACGATGGGCTTTAAGGAGATTGCCTACACCCACGGGAGTACGACTGAATCGTACCGGAAAACGAGTGCGTGGCTCAATCGAATCCGTCATCAAGTGACCGGGGGAACCCCGTCGAGAACGATGCAAGACAGTAGTGAGCGAGAAGGCACCCGTGTGCTCAATCACTTGACTCAGGCCAGTGAAGCCATCCTGAAAACCCATGGTGTCATCGGCAACACACTGCCTGCGGCTGTCGTCGCCTCTGCCAATGAGAGTAAGCCTGTCCATCTGGCTCCAGACGTAGTCTCCGCTGTCATCGAGCAGTGTGGCAAAACCGAGTTGATTCGCCAACAGATGACGGCCAATCCCATCCCCTATGAGAGCCCCCATCATAGCCTCAACATTTCGATTGATGATGTCGGGGTGAAACGTCAGAGGGACCAGCGACCAGCCAGTGTTCCAGAGACACCCACCGCCCGCAAGTATGCCTATCAAACGGTGGTCCATATCGAAAATCAACTCGGTAGCTATCGATTGAATGCCCTTGGCTTGACGACAATGTTAACCATGCTGTTGGCCTTTTTACTCCACAATGACCTCCTTCAAGGCCCTATCGTATTCTTTGCCGATGGACAGCGAAGCTTGCATGGCGCGATTCTGACCACCTTTGCTGGGGTGTCTGCACTACAGTTGATCTTGGACTGGTATCATCTCCATGAGAAATGTAAACAACTGCTTAGTCTCGCCTGTCAGGGTAGACGTCTGCGTAATACACACTTGACTCACCTGGCAGCCCTGCTCTGGCATGGATTAGTCGATGCAGCTTTGGTTTACCTTGAGTTCATTGACCCAGACCATCTCAAAGATACAACCGCTATCGATAAACTCCAAGGCTATCTGCGTCGGAACAAACCTCACATTCCTTGTTATTGTGTGCGTAAACAGCTGGGATTGAGAAATTCCAGCAACCGAGGTGAAAAGGCGAATGATTTATTGGTCTCCTCACGACAAAAACACAATGGGATGAGTTGGTCTAAAACGGGGTCAGTTGCCTTGGCTGCTTTAACAGCGCTTGTTTCGAATCAAGAAGCTACCCATTGGTTCAGGACCGGGAAGCTCAATTTTAAGTTGGTACCTCATCCCGTAAAGTAATTGCACAGGTAGAAATTTTGTAAAATCCCAAAGAGGCTAGTTTTCTTGTTCTCTTTGAAGCAGACCATCTTGCACATGAATAATACGATGGGTTTGTGCTGCGATATCGGGCTCATGGGTCACAATGATGACGGTAATTCCCTGGCTGTTGAGTTCGCTGAGGAGCGCCATTACTTCGTAAGACGTTTGGGTATCGAGTGCACCCGTGGGTTCGTCAGCCAGCACCAATGCTGGTCGATTGACGAGGGCTCTTGCGATCGCAACCCGCTGCTGTTGTCCCCCAGAGAGTTGGCTGGGCCGGTTACCCATGCGATCGCCCAATCCCACTCGAGTCAAGGCTGATTCTGCTTGTTTTCGCCGCTGACGACGACTCACCCCCGCATAAACCATTGGCAGCATGACATTTTCTAACGCGGTTGAGCGAGACAGCAGATTAAACTGCTGAAATACAAAGCCAATGCGCTGATTGCGAATATAGGCCAGACCTTCGTTGCTTAGTGTGGTCAAGTTTTGTCCTTCTAGAACATAGTGGCCAGCAGACGGACGGTCCAGACAGCCGATAATATTCATCAGGGTAGATTTTCCGGAACCTGAGGCTCCCATAATCGAGACATAATCACCTTCTTCAATGGTCAGATCAATCCCCTTGAGTACGGGGACATCCACTTCACCCAACTGATAGGTTTTGCGGATGTCTTCCATCCAAATCATGGCGGCCATAGTGGTCACTCTTTTACTAAGGAAACAAAATTTTGGGCTCTACTACTGGACGTACAGACGTTCCATGGAATGTCTCTCCAGCATTACTTTTTGGACCTGATAAAATCCTTATCCCTAATCACTTCTTAAGGCAATAATCGGGTCTAATTTCGCAGCACTGCGGGCGGGAATCACACCGGCTACGATCCCAATCACAAAAGAAAGCCCCACGCCTAAAACAATCGCCCAGAGAGAAATTACAAAGGGAAAGTCAAATAGGGTGGCGGCGCTCCGGGCAATCGCTACTCCCAGCCCCACGCCTAAGCCTCCACCGACAGCCGAAATTGAGATTGCCTCTGTCAAAAACTGACTCAAAATCGCCTGATTTGTCGCCCCGACTGCTTTACGAATGCCGATCTCTCGGGTGCGCTCTACCACCGATACCAGCATAATGTTGGCAATGCCAATGCCGCCTACGACCAGGGAAATGGCTGCGATCGCAACTACCATAATGCTAAACAATCCCACCGTACTGGTCAGCGTCTCAACTAGATCTGCAGCGCTCAAAATCCGAAAATCATCCTCATCTCCCTTGGCCGGATGAATATTGTGTCGCACACGCAGTAAGTTTGTCATTTGAAAGTCAACCGCTTCTAATTGGTCTTGCTCGGTCACTTTCACAGAAATTCCCTGGACGGCGATTCCACTCAGCGAGTTGTTACCCACCAACCGCGCCGACATATTTGTGAGCGGCACATAAATCTGCTCATCAGGATTTTCCCGCCCCTGAGCCCCTTTCTCATTCGCCACACCTAATACGCTATAGCGCTGCCCTTGAATACGAATGTTCGCGCCAATCGCCTCATTACTTCCACCAAATAAATCATCCCTCACCGTTGACCCTAGTATGGCCACGGGCTGCGATTCCCTCAGTTCCTCATCCGTGAAAAAACGTCCTGACTGCAACGTAATATTATTGACCGCTGCATATTGCGTATCCGTTCCTAAAACTGTTGTAGACGTATTGTTATCGGCATATACCACCTGGAAGGCCTGCTCCAGGTAGGCCGTCACAGTATCCGCTGCCAGCACCTGGGATTCAATCGCTTTGGCATCGTCCCAACTCAGCGTAGTGGCACTTCCACTTCCCTGCCTCACATTGCCACTATTGGCAGCTCCTGCACGTACCCGTAAAATATCTGCGCCCAAACCCTGCAAATTTGCCTCTGTTGCAGACTGCACCCCCTGCCCCACAGCAGTGACAGCAATAACGGCGGTAATACCAATGATCACCCCCAACATCGTTAATGCTGTCCGGAGTTTGTTGTTCCATAGGGCTGCGATCGCCATCGCCAAAATTTCCATACTAGAAATTGAAGGCAAACGGGTTTTAATGGGTAAACTCTTCTCTCGTTGATGAATCTTAACGACCACTGGGACCACCTCCACCAGGACCACCCCCACCAGGACCACCTCCCGGTATTGGCGGGCGACCCTCTCCGATATTTTGTCGGTTCTCAGGCAACCCTTGAGCCGCGCTCAACACAATCTGTTCATTTACTTCAAGACCTGCCATTACCTCTGTCTTATCGTCAACCGTTAAGCCCGTCTCAATCAGACGAAACTGAGGTACACCATCTCCACCCATGATCAAAACCCCTTCTCCTTGTTCCTCTCGAACAATGGCGACGGTTGGCACCACTAGCACATTGACCAGTTCACCCGCTTGAAATTCCACGTCAACATTCATCCCAGGCCGTAGCTCTCTCTGCGCGGCTTCAGAAAGATTGATCCGCACCTCAAAACTGGTCACATTAGAACTTACCGTTGCCTGCTCTGCGACTTGGACTACAGTCCCTTTAAACTGTCGATCTGGGTAGGCATCGGCTCTGATACTGGCCAATTGTCCCGATTGAATCTGAGCAATATCAGTCTCTGCTACGTTAGCAACAACCTGATAATTAAAGGCTAAAGAGAGAATCGATGACGACGATGATGACGATGTTTCGCTGGCGGCAGTTGATGGAGACACAAAATCTCCTGGGTCAGCATAACGGGCAGTTATAATCCCGCTAAAAGGAGCCCGAATCACCGTATCTTCAATCTGAGTCTGGATCGTGGACAAAGCACCTTCTGCTTGTATCACGGCTGCTTCCGCCTGCGCGATCTCCTCTTGACGACTGCCTATCTGACTGAGATTCAGCGCCTGCTGTGCACTTCTTACCTCGGCCTGAGCCGTGTCGCGGGCCGTTCGGTAGCTCGTCGTTTCTTGCGCAGAGATTGCTCCCTGGGTGTAAAGGGACTCATAGCGGCGCAGCTCTTCTTCAGCCTGATTTAAGTTGGCTGCGGCACTGGTCAGGGTAGCCTCGGCCTGGGCAATCTCTTGGGGACGGTTACCAGCGACGAGCATAGCCAAATTCGCTTGGGCCGAGGCGAGCTGTCCCTGGGCCTGCATCAGTTGCCCCTGGAGATCAGAATCATCCATATAGGCTAAAACTTGGCCTATTTCGACCGCGTCACCCTCAGCAACAGTCACTCGTTCCAGACGCTCTGAGGTTTTAGGGCTGACATTGGTCAGTTGCTCAGGCTCAACAGTTCCGTTGGCCGTCACTGTAATTGGGAGCGTCGCGGTTTCAACGGTCACTGTCTGCGTTTGCGTCTGTTCCTGCTGCTGTGGTACCAGGACAAACTGCCGATAGAGCAGATAACTACCACCTGTGAGCAGGCTGAACATGAGGAGGCCTGCGGCACCTTGGGCGAGGCGATGTTTGGCTGGATGCTTGAAAGGGGTTTCTATCTGAGAGAGAGAAATACACTCAGAGGATTGGGGCAACTGCAAACTCATGGGAGTAGCTCTGATTGATACCCCTACGTTAGTAGGCCTAAGTCTATTTGCAATCTATCAAAGGTCACCATTGAACCATGTCGATGGTCACATGATCTATCCAACTAAATGATCGTAAACTCCACCACCATATCGTTAAAGTCCCGATCCCCCAGGCTACTCAGGTCCTCAAAGCCAAAGGTGTTATCTCCTAGTAGTCTGGCATGGTCATTGCGGCTGTCATTCGCCCCTGCATGACTAAAGTAAACGTCATTTGTTGTTGGATCACCGCCATCCGCAACTAGGAAGATGCCTAAGAAACCACCTGCGGTAATCTCTGCAGAGAACGTACTTGCCTGACCATTCCCACTGGTAAGTTCCACGTCTAAACGATTAGCTAAAGCCGCTTCTTTGTATCCAGCCTCCCCCGGTCGCAAAATGTTACCGGTTAACGTGTCGCGAATACCGCCATCAATTAAGTCAGTAGCATATAAACCCACCGTATTATCCATCGCTGCTTCACGATAGATCGTAAAGTCAACGTTGACTAACCCTGTTTGGCCAGTGAGGTCAATGGCAGCGGCATCATTGACCAACAGATTTGTTGTTGCGGTTTGAGTGAATGTTTCCACCGTGAATTGGGTACCTTCACCAAAATCGAGAGAAACTTCCGTAGCGGTGATTGTTGTTGCTGTCGCCAGATGGGTTGTACCATTGACCACCAACTGAAATTCTAACAACTGCCCCTCTTTCACTCGATTCGCATCAATACTAAAGGCAGGCATGTAGGCTTCAGGCAATTGGCCACCTTCCAGCAGAAAGAAGCTGCTTATTTGGGTACGGTTGGTACCCTCTATATCAAAGATCCGAATCTCACCCACCTCAGAGATATTCACCTTGTCTACATGCAGGCGTATAGTATTGTCACTGCCCAGTCCAGTAATTTCCAAACCTGATACCGGAGTCAACAGCGGAGGATTATTGGGTGTTGTTGTGTCGTTAGTTAGAGTGTACGTCTCATCGGTCTCAGGCTCAGTGGTAGGCAACGGATTGCCAATGGGGTCAGTAATATCTTGACTAGCCGCCAGATCTAGCCCAACAGTACCGTTAAAGTCGGCAAGATTCCCACCGGAAACAGTAATGTCATAAGCTGTGGCGCTGATAGCCGTAATACCTGTGACTGTCGCTGTAGAGCCACCCGTAACATTAAAGTCAGCAGCCGTAATATTTTGAATGCTCTCACTAAAGGTGACACGAAACACCAGCCTATCCGCATCCGTTTCTTCTGTAGCTGGCGTTTGGCGTACAATGCTTAGCAAATTTGGAGCCAGGTCTCGATCAAACGCTGTCAAGGCAGAATCAGTCGCACTCACCACAAAGACTTGCTGATTGTCAGGACTAACAGCAACGCCAATAGCGCCTGCTAATTCATCAGCACCATTAACCCCATCTTGATCTTGAATCACCTGATTGACCGTTAAGCGACCATTGGCGTCACGGTCAAAAATTGTTATGGCATTGTCACCATAACTAGTGACAAATACCTGCCGTCCATCGGGGCTGATGGTGACACCTGTAAACCCATCAACACTGAGGATACCTGTACCAGTTGTTCCGCCAAACAGTTCAGCACCATCTTCGCCATCGGTGACAACTTGAGCAAAGCTCAGGGTGCCGTCGGCATTGCGATCAAAGACAGTGATGGCGGCGTCCACAGCACTGGTCACATACACCTGGTTACCATCGGGGCTGACGACTACACCTGAGGCCCCAAACAGATTTTCGGCACCGTTTTGACCATCTTTAATCGCTTGGCGAAAGGTCAAATTACCAGACGCATCTCGATTAAATACAGTAATGGCCGCATCATCTCGACTGGTAACAAAAACCTGACTGCCGTCTGGACTAATGGCCACACCTGACGCTCCAAACAGTTCAGCCGCTCCCCCAATACCATCCTTAATCGCTTGGCGAAACGTCAGATTACCAGTCTCGTCGCGGTCAAATACGGTAATGGCAGAGTCCACTAAGCTGACCACAAAGACTTGGCTGCCATCGGGGCTAACCGCTACATCAATGGCCCCTTCCAGGGTGTTAATACCGTCACGGCCATCTTTCAGCAGTTGCTGCTCCGTGAGATTGCCATCACCATCACGACTAAACACCATCAGGGAATGATCCCCAGTGCTGGCAACAAAGACTTGACTGCCATCGGGACTTACTGTTACCCCAAAAGCGCCAAACAGTTCCTCAACCTCAAAGCTATCTCGGATAACCTGGCTAAAGTTCAGATTGCCAAACGCATCCAGATTAAATACGGTCAGTGACGCATCAACTGCACTGGTGACAAACACCTGGGTACCATCGGGGCTGACGGTTACTCCAGATGTACCAAAGAGTCTATTCAGGTTTGGATCGCCATCGCCAATGTCGCCATCTTTAATATCTTGCTGAAATGTGAGCACCAGGGTAGCTGCATAGGTGTCAAACACCGTTTGTTGAAAGGTTTGTGCAGCAACAGGCGGCCATTGCCCATTGCCCACGGTCTTGGCTGAGGCAGTAACAACAGCGCCCGTTAATGCAGCCAGCTTGCTGACAAACTCCATACCAGCATCGCCTGTAGCCACCTGACACGCCAATAGGGTTAGCCGTGAAGCATCCGCATTTCTAAACCAACCTTGGAGATATCGAGCATACTGGCCCAGATTGCTTAGCTCCAGTTTGTCTGCACCCAGCTGTAGCTCGCCGGGAGCACCGTGGGCCACCAGGGTTAGCGCTGCCGTTGGCCGCTGATATATCAGCTCACTAATTTGTTCAATGCCATCACGGTCTGGGTCAAGTACGTGGGCGCTAACACCGGGGCGCAGACCAGCTAACAACAGTGGCAGGTCATCCACACGGCTGTCAAAAATGACAATTGATGTCTCATCCATGGGGACCTGCTGCCCCATGGGCTGACGGTTATCAGACTTGGCGTTAGGCAGAGAGGAGGTCATAGGAGCTTTTTTACAAACTGAAGGCGATAAATTTAAGGGGAAATATAGGTTTAGGCTGGGTTCACTGGGGCACCTAAAAGAACGATGTTTTCCTTATCAAGATGTCCAGTGATCACAACAATCGTCAGCATCCTGAATCAGGTGCTAAGCAAACCAACACCAAAGATTCATGGGCCTTTACGAGCCCCACAAAATTTAGTTCTGAGCAAAACCAAAGACCTGGATCTCGTGCTGAATACAGGTAAAAATTCGTTTAATATGCCAATCGGCTGATTTCTCTGATGTATCAGGCTATTTGCTATATGATGTAGCCTGATCAACGGGACTCGTTCACCATGTTCTTAGATAGCGCTTTGCCTGTGCACAGTGTTTTGGCCACTGCCGCTGCCGCTGTAGACCTGGTAACTGAAAATGAAGCCATTGAAGAGAATCTACGTCAGTTTTTACTGGTGCTCTCAGTATCTTTAGGGGTGGCCACACTGTCGCGGGTAGTCAGTTGGCTGCGGAATATTCCCTACACCCTACTGCTGTTGCTGGTCGGTCTGGGGTTGGCGGTCCTTAATGTGCGCCTGGTTAACCTGTCCCCTGAGCTAATTTTATTTATTTTCCTGCCGCCACTCCTGTTTGAAGCGGCCTGGAATATTAAATGGGAAAACCTCAAGCGTGACTGGGTACCCATTGTGCTCTATGCCGTCATTGGCGTGGTCATTTGCATCGGCGCACTACTTTGGGGATTGATCAACTTCGCAGGGGCCTCGTTGGCAACGGCTCTGCTGGTGGGGGCTAGCCTATCGGCAACGGACCCGGTTTCAGTGGTGGCTCTGTTTCGAGAACTGGGGGTAAACAAGCGGCTCACCACTCTAATGGAGGGTGAAAGTCTCTTTAATGATGGCGTGGCTGTTGTCGCGTTTAACCTGGTGTTAGGGATTGCCCTGGGGGCAGAACAGTTTGACCTATCAGTCACCATTGCTCAGTTTTTAGTATTTACGGGCATTGCGGTGAGTACCGGGGCCTTGATCGGGTTTGGGATTTCGTTTTTGACCCAGCGATTTGACTTGCCGCTGGTGGAGCAATCTTTGACCTTGGTATCGGCCTATGGTACCTACATCATTGCGGAAGAACTGGGGGGGTCTGGTGTAATAGCAGTGGTGACCACAGCGCTGATTTTAGGCAATTTTGGGTCGCGTATCGGCATGAACCCTCGCACCCGGCTAGTAGTATCGGAATTTTGGGAGTTTCTAGCATTTTTTGTCAACTCCATCGTGTTTTTGCTGATTGGCGATCAAGTGCAGTTTAGTAGTCTGAGCAACTACTTAGACTCGATTTTGATTGCGATCGCATGCATGCTCTTAGCTCGTCTAATCAGCGTGTTTGGTCTGAGCTTTTTTAGCAACATGATTACCCCCGACAGCACAGACATTGGTTGGCAGGATCAAACAGTCCTTTGGTGGGGCGGGTTACGGGGCTCCGTATCAGTAGCGTTGGCCCTGAGTGTACCGACCATACTCGTCGAGCGAGAAGAGATTATCTCGATTGTTTTTGGGGTCATGCTATTCACGCTGTTGGTGCAGGGGTTAACAACAAAGCCTCTGTTAGAAGCCCTTAACCTGTTAGGAGATCAGCCCCTACGGCAAGAGTATATGCAAGGGGTGGCCCGACGAGTAGCCCTAAACCGAGTCATCAGTCGCATCAAAGAACTGATGGAACGACAAGAAGTTGATAACGAATTTGGCCGTTATCAATTAGCCCTAGTGGAAGGGCAAGTAAAAAAACTGCAAGAAGAAATGAAAAAGATGCAAACAAAACATCCTGAATTACAGACATTTGCAGCCGAACAAGTAAAGGAGGAGCTATTGGCCATTGAATCAGATACCTATGCAGAGTTAATTCGGGCTGGGCAACTTAAGGATGAATTAGCACCATTACTCCAAGATGTTTTGACCGAATAGAATTATAGGCATTACTGAATTGTGGCAGGAGTTCAAACGACAAATGGCGTAGATTCGTTCCAGAGAACGGATGCTATACATTTGTAGGAACCATTTACCTACGGTGCCATCTGTAATTATGTATACTGCCCCCCAATAATTAAATTGAGTAAAGCAATAAATTTATAGTGAAACGGATCATGAGTAGTGAACTTTGTATATGGTTCTGGTGAATAGAATCTTGAAAATTATTGGCTAGGGATTTGCGCCATACCAGTGCTTTAAACGGATACCGCCTAGACTTGAAACATCTAGTCACTTCGGTAATCCATGCTCCAGAAGGGCATTATTCAATATCCAGCCAGTTTATCCAGATATAGGAGTTTTTATGAAAGCGTTTGTAACTGGCAGTACCGGTCTGCTTGGGAGCAACCTGACAAAATTATTATTGAGCCAGGGGTTTGAGGTTATTGCGTTAACACGCGAGCTAACTAAGGCCAGTAAGGTCCTGGATGAGCACCCTAGTCTGAAGGTGATCCAAGGAGATATGCAGGCGGTTGATGAATTTTCCCATTACCTACAGGGATGCGATGTCGTCTTCCATACAGCCTCATATTTTCGAGAATCCTTCGATTATGGCGATCATTGGAAGCAGCTCAAAGCCATTAATGTAGATGCCACCATCAAACTGCTTGAAGCGGCTGATAAAGCAGGCGTCTCCAAGGTGATCTATGTCAGCAGTGCCTGCGGCTGTGTCGGCATTATTCGTGGTGGCGCTCCCAGTAATGAATCAACACCATTCCAGGAGTTTAACCATAAGAATCCTTATTTTAAGAGTAAGCTACTGGCTGAAGAGGCCATTTCTAACTTTTTGAAGACCCATGATTTGCCGGTTGTGCTGATTTTGCCCGCTGGCATGATGGGACCTTACGATGCCGCACCGACAGAAATGGGGCGCTTTATCCTTAATTACTTGAAAGGTAAGGCTTCACTGATTCCCAGTGGTGGCTTTCCCATTGTGGATGCCCGTGATGTAGCCATGTCCATGCTGTCGGCTGTCTACTCAGGACAACCCAATGAACGCTATTTGGTGACCGGGGGATATTACTCGGTCAATGAAATTATGAGCAACCTATCTGAAATCAGTGGGCAGCCTGTACCGCAGAAAAAACTACCTCGGTTCGCCGTCCGTATCTGGGCATTTATAGAAAACCTACTGGGTCGCCTTAAAGGCCAAAAGCCCTTTATTCCAGGGGATATGATCAGAATAATGCTGTCGAGACAGTGGTTTGATGCTAGCAAAGCTGCCAAAGGTCTAAAGACGTCCTATCGCCCATTTAAAGAAACCATCAACGACACGGTTCAGTGGTATCAACAAAATGGGTACCTGCGTGACGTATAAAAAGCCTTGTTCCTCACATTGATACCACGGAAGTTCACAAGGCCCTCATATAGTTGCCCAAGGACATTCCGGTAAAATCCCGGAGTGTGTCGAAGATTGTCATGGTGTGAGATGGCCTAGCTGGAGGCGTGAACTATGGCACATACCAAAAATTGTGCAGCCCTCATCATCGGTAGTCTGTTGATGGGTGGGAGCCATGTTTGGGCCCAGTCCATTGTGCCTAATGGAGCTGGTACAGCTGTTACCAATGTAGACGGTGAGTATCAAATCACCGGAGGAACTGCCTCTAACGATGGAGAGAACCTATTTCATAGCTTTGAGCAATTTGGGTTAACCGCCGCAGAAGCCGCCAACTTTGTTACCCAACCCAATGTTGTTAATGTTATCGGGGGAATCAACGGGGGTAATGCATCTGTTATCAATGGTCGGCTAGCAATTACTGGTAGTACGGCCAATCTCTTTTTGCTAAATCCTGCGGGGGTCATTTTTGGCGAAAATGCTACGCTGGCGCTCCCCAGTGATTTAAGCATCTCGACCGCTGATGGTTTAGCCTTTGCTGACGCTACCTTTGACGTCTTGGGTACCCCTGACTATGCCAGCTTGGTGGGCAGTCCTGTGGGGCTAGTCTTTCGGTTTAGTCCCCCTGGCTCTGTGATCAACGCAGCGGATCTCAACCTGGGGGAAAACGGCACGCTCACGTTGGCAGGTGGCACCGTCATCTCCACGGGCACTGTGTCGGCTGGAGAGGTTGCGATCGCATCTGTCCCTGGAGAACAGCTGATTCGCCTCAATCCAGATGGGTCCATCCTTAGCTATGACATTATCCCCAGCGACGATGGCTTATTCTCACCCCTCACCCTACCCGAGCTATTAACGGGCGCTGGTGATGTAGCCGATAGTTTAGAACTAGACACCGATGGCAACGTTCGCCTGGTAAATTCTCCTGATCTGGCCATTTCTAATACATCAGGCAATACACCGGGCACAACGATTGTTAACGGCACTGTCAACGCCAACGCCATTACCGTACTAGGTGACACCATCGGCATCGTCAACAGTCTTCTCACTGCCAGCGAACCCGATGGCGGTGGGGCTATTCGCATTGGCGGCAGCTATAAAGGACAGGGACCATTGCCCAATGCCCAGGTCACCTACGTTAGCGCCGACTCAGTCTTGGATGCCAGCGCCACCGTCAATGGCGATGGTGGTGAAATTATTATCTGGAGCGATCAGACAACCCATGCTCTAGGACAGTTTTTAGCGTTGGGGGGGCCTAATGGGGGTAATGGCGGCCTGATTGAAACTAGCAGTCGCCAAGGGTTGACCCTGGGTAACTATACCCCCGATGTATCAGCCCTCGCAGGGCAAGCGGGACTTTGGCTGATTGACCCCTTCAATGTGGAGATCGGTGATTTTCCCACCACCGAATTTAGTGAAGGTGAGGCCTTTAGTCCTTTATCTTCCCCAGCTCGATTAAACGTCGATCTTTTAGTGAATGCTCTGAGAAATGGCGACGTCACCGTAACAACCGGCACTGAAGGAAACGAAGCAGGCAATATTACGCTTCTCAGTGATTTATTGTTTGACAATTTTTCCAATGAAGGTGGCCAGACCAACGCCCTCACCCTAGAAGCAGCTGGTAGCATTTTTATTAATGCCAGTATTGCGCCCTTATCCTTTGGTGCTCCCATTGATGTTAATTTGCTAGCAGACACTGACAATACCGGCAATGGTCAAGTGGTGGTCAGTAGTCCAAATGCAGCTGCCGGGCTCTTGACCGAAATCAATACGGTGGGAGGCGACCTTGTTATCGAGGCCAACAGCACAAACCTGGCTGGAGCAGACTCATCAGCCATTATTTTAGAGAGCAATACCAGCATTTCAACCGTTGATCCGTTTTCTGAAGTAGTCTTCTCAGGTGGGTCAGTGACCCTTAAAGGCATCTCTAGTACTGGCAATGGCGTTCAATTAAGAGATAACTCATCTATTCGAGCCGGTGACGGTGTCTTCATCACAGGTGAGAGTGCCCGTGATGTCGGCGTGTTAATAGACGGTGATCTGAATGTTCTCAATGGGTCTCTAGAGATTACGGGGAACAGTGCTGACAACGCTGTTGGCATCGCCATCTCAACGCTTCTCGACGTCAACGATCGGCTGACCCTACGGAGTGACAAAGATATTCAAGTTGATGCTTTGATCGCCAACAACAATGTCACCGTTACAACACCTGAATTGTTTAGGGCATCAGGTATCTTTTTTGACGAAGGTGGAGAAGGCGGAGGAGAAACGATTGAGAGTAGCGTTCGGAGTCGTTCAGGCCAAGTAACAATCACCCATGGCGGCAACGGGGTTACCCCCTTCGTCATTGGTAATGCTGAGGTAAATGGTACAGCTGGAGCCATTGTTGCCAGAGCTAGTGAGCTACAGCCAACTCAGTCATTTTTAGAAGATGTACAAGCAGGAGCCATTGCCATTTTAACGGGAGAGGTTCCGGTAGACCCAGACCCCGATCCAGATCCAGATCCAGACCCAGATCCAGACCCAGATCCAGACCCAGAAACTAAGGAACCTGACCGGGACAATTTCCCGGAAGTCGATGCCTGTACCGTGGACTGCAAAACTGACCGTCCTGACCCCGCTGTATTTAGGGAAGATGATCCAGGCAACTTAATTGCCGTGGATCCCCAGCTGCTGTCTGGGGTACAGCAAGCAATTTTGCGCAATGAGAACAACTATACCGACGAATTTCGAGAGTATCTCAACTTAGAAACAGACGAATTGACTGTGCCCAATCTGCCCCAGGTGCAGATGGAGCTATCCCTCATTGCCGAGAAAACGGGCAAACCTCCAGCCATTATCTATATTTCCTTTGTCCCAGCGAACTCGACGGGTAATTATGCTGACGTATTGCCAAAGGCAGACCAGGAAATCCAGTCTACTGATGTGCTAGAGCTGGTGGTTATCACCCCCGATGGCCCACCTATTTTAAGAACGCTGCCAATCCCGCAGGAAGAAGTCCAGAAAACTGCTGACCGCTTCCGCAATCATGTTGTCAACCCTGGTCGGGTACGGACACGCACCTATCTCAGCTCAGCTCAGCAGCTCCATACGTGGATAATTGAGCCCCTGGAAGAGGAACTAACCCGCCGGGGGATTACCAATCTGGCCTTTGTGATGCCGCCGGGGTTGCGATCGCTACCCATATCCGCCCTCCATGATGGGGAACAGTTTCTGATCGAACGCTACAGCGTGGGTCTGATGCCCAGCGTTAGCCTCACCGATCTGCGCTATGTAGATGTGCGCAAATCCGAAGTCTTAGCCATGGGAGCTGCCAAATTTGCCGATCAGCCTGAACTGCCAGCAGTACCCATTGAGCTCAGCACCATTGCCGAACAACTGTGGCCCGGTGATTTTGTTATTAATGAAACCTTTACCCCCGATTCGTTGGTAGCCAATCGAGCCCGTAAACCTTACGGTATCGTGCACTTAGCCACCCACGGTGAGTTCAAAGCAGGCAGTCTCGAAAATTCCTACATCCAGTTTTGGGATCAGCGGCTTACCCTGGATCAGGTACGCTCCCTGGGCCTAAACAACCCGGCTGTAGAGCTGATGGTCCTGAGCGCCTGCCGCACCGCCCTGGGCAATGAAGAAGCTGAACTAGGTTTTGCTGGTCTAGCCGTACAAGCCGGTGTGAAAACAGCCATCGCCAGTCTTTGGAAAGTGGACGATGTCGGCACCGCAGGGCTAATGACCCAGTTTTATACCAGCCTACAAACCGAGCCCATTAAGGCCGAAGCCCTACGCCAGGCACAGTTAGCCATGCTCAACGGCGACATTACCGTAGACAACGGTGAGCTAAGTTGGTCAGGCGGGACCCTGCCGCTGCCAGATGACATCGCCAGCATCGACAGTCGCCTCTTTTCTCACCCCTATTTTTGGGCCTCTTTCACCACCATTGGCAGTCCCTGGTAAGGAATGCCTTGATTAGCAATGCTTTTAAAGCTTCGAAAAATCCATGGCTTAAATGTGACTTAAATAATGGGCTCCCCACCCCCGATCTCGCGCCTCGCTTAACTGGTCGAGGGTTACTGTATTTGTCTCATTACCCGTATTCCGCATTCCCATCTGTCACAAAGCAAAGCCACCCCTGAAGCATCGAGCACCAGAGGTGGCTTTACCAATATTCACTCACCTACGAGACACCCCAATACAACAGTGTCCCGATCGCGTCATTATTACAAAAGATTTGACTGGGCAATGATTGACAGTTATTCCTGAGTCTTGCGCTTAAGGGAGTTGCCGCCAAGCATAGAGATTCCTACTAAGGTAAAGAGAGAGACCATGGGCTCTGGTACATCAGCTGATTCAGATGGGCCAATCTCAATCAAGTCAATGGTAGCATCGATTTCTTCAGGACCGGCAATCGCTAGCTCAATGGCACCCACATTGGTGAAATCGGCATTACCAACAAAGTCAGAAAAGAGGAATCCTGCGGTTAAGGGAGAGGAGCTAGAAACAGGTGTGTCAAAGAGCTGGGCAAGGCTTGAGGTGTTGTTATTGGTGTCATAGACTGTAAACGCAAGCTCTAAGCCAGCAAGGTCAGCGGAGAGAATATCTAGAAAAATCCCGTCTAGGCTCGTACCCCCACTTTGGGTAATGTCAATCCCACCTAAACCTGTTGAATCAACTGTAGTCGGATCGTCATTACCGTCCCAAACAATTAACCCAGCTCCAAGAGTGCCTACATTATTACTAAAACTGAGTGCACCATTATCTACTCTTAAGCGGGTTTCTAGAAAATTGTCTGCATTTCCCAATGCTTCTAGATCCCGAAATTCACCTAAAATACTGCTACTAGGACCAGTCTGACTACTAGAGGGTATAAACCCAGAAATATCTAGAAGTCCAACATCTTGTGTGGCTGAAAAGTCATCTAGTATGATTGTTCCCGCCTGAGCACTACCTGTTCCGACTAGTATTGCAATGATTGGGCAGCCCAGAAGCAGCCTAAAGCTGTTACGCATATTATAAAATCTCCAAGTGCCTTAACGACTGAAACATAAATAAAGACGCCATTAACTCAAGGAATGAAATAGATGTGGGAGCGTATCTATAGTCATCCCTACCTTAAGTGGGGATATTTTGATTGACGATATTTATACCTATCGTAGTGTGATCTTCTAACTGTAGACATCAGGAGATTCACGAATTCTCTAGAGGGTTGTGTGGTTTAATCTTCACCAAAAATTGACATTGGAGGCGATGCTGGCCATCTTAGGAAGCATACACATCATCCCTTAGCTGCCAAAAACTTTTCACTGTTTAGTTAAAGGATACTGAAATGCAATCAGGCATGCTCCGCTCAACACAAATTGATAAAAGAGGACTTGTCGGTTACTGGTCATTTGATGAAGGTTCTGGTGAAGTTGCAAAAGATCGATCTGGTAATAATTATCACGGAGTTATTTTTGGAGCTTCTTGGCTTCCTGAACAACGTTAAGAGTTGACCAGTTCAGGTGCTGGTAATTTATTTTGTGGGGTTGGTTATGCTAAAGCCTCATTTGATGGCTCTCTGGGGCAGTTTCAGCTATGCGTTGAGCAAGATACTCAGGATCAGAACCATGCTTTTGGGGTTTGACTTCGTTCTCAAACACAAGCAGGTTCCTGGAAAAAACGGATAAACCAGATGTAATCTTCTGTGCTAATCCATTCATAGGACATTGCGATTTCCTCGCTTATGCAATAAGTAACAGTATGGAGTGTGCCTTGCAATGATCCTGGTTGAAGTATTTGTCGGTAAACAGGAGATGTAACAGGAGGTCGATAACCAAAAATAGATTCAAATACATCATCAAAGATATTCATTGAATGATCTGCAGGCTCGAAACCACAACCCTCACCTCAGCAACGCAGACGACACACGCATAAGTCCCCTCTTTATAGAGGGATTCCACGTCCATCTGGTACCGGAACTGCCGATCTCCTTCTGTAACTGGGCTGAATAGCGACTGACATCACACACGTATGGCAGTTCACTGGATATCTCATCTGAGTCTAGATATTGCACCTGTTCCAACCTAGCCGCTAACCTCAAGACCTTACCCCAATGCTCCATAAGGACAGAATAAGAAAATGTCATCAACGCCTCAATTAGATGATCAACGCCGCATTGCTGTATCCTGTCGTAGTCGCTTTGGCCGCCTCCAAACATCAACTTCGCAAGTATGGCATTGAGCTCGACTTCCCCATGTTCGTGAATGGCTTCACCGACAACGCCTGCAATCGATATAGCCCCATCTTGAGCATTGATCATCAATGGAAGGGGTTCCTGCAGCGGGTCGAAGTTGTAGCGATGGACTCGCCCGGTTCCGTCAGGATTGATTCTGACTCCATTGATCACGACGCCGAAAGCCGTATACAGGCAGCAGTGGCTGGCTTCGTGGATGGCGGTTAGAGATCTTTTTGTTGGAATCATTGTCCCATCCTCACATACAAATTCACCGTTAGTCCAGGGGACAACTGCAAAGTAAATACTGGGTGCCTCTGGAAGGCTGCCACGGTCAGCCAATGCTACCGAGGGCAACTCATTAATTTGAATGTTGGCGGGGTTAATCATTAGACTTATGGGTTTGAATAAGCACCTGACCCAGGCAATGGGAGAAGCTGGATTAATCAGCCCATAAGGGCTGGCACAAAGCGCAGCCCCTACAAGACTATTTATTTTTAATCGAGGATTAGGGATAACCCTATCGCTGTGGGATCAATACCGTATCAATGACATGGATAACACCATTCGTTGCAGTGATATCCGCTGCCCTAACAGTGGCATCATTTATTGTTACTTGTTGTCCCACAGTCACTTGTAAAGGTAAGCCATTTTTACTGTCCACAGCGCCTGAAGCAAGCTGATCAGAGGTAACACTACCACCTATCACATGGTAGGCAAGAACATCCAGTAATGTCTCTCTGTTTTCAGGTTTATAGAGACTTTCAATGGTTCCCTCAGATAAACGACCAAAGGCATCATCGGTAGGGGCAAAAACAGTGAATTCTTTCCCATTAGAGCCATTAAATGCCTCTAAAATACCTGCATGGTCCATGAGAGAAACTAGAACATCAAAGGAATCGTTTGAGCCAGCAATCTGGGTAATACTTTGACTACTGGTACTTTGAGCAGTTACGGGTAATGCAATCAGCAAACTAGTGAACCCGATACCAGCAACTTTGAGACATTGTGAAGTCAGTTTAGAAAGACGTGTCATGGTCTAATGAATTCCCTACAGATAACATTGCATTAGCTCAGCTGCCGTGAGTTATTAAGTGTCTCAAATTGTCGAAGACAACGCCTCAGGCACGACACAAGCTTTCCATAGAAGCAGATAGTATTTTTGAGGTCAGAATAAATATTTCTTGAATTTAGGTTTAAAACTATTAGAAATTGCTGAGCGTGTCTGTCTAACAACGTCTATTCGCAATCCTCAGCGATATGGGTGATTCTGAAAAATGCGCCCCTAGCTTAGAGAAGATATTTTGTTTGTTATCTATAACGATACTGAATACTTAACCCAGTTCCTGAATCTGCTAAAGTAGCCGTTCAGTTAAGCATTTAGTGACTTCAAGCATTAGCGAGCTGAGCGTTATGAACTCAAATCTATTGGCAAGATTACGCAGTACTTGTCACGATGAAGCTGAATGGGAGCAGGTCCAAGCACTCCTAGGCGAAGAATTTCAAGCGTTGGAGCAGCAGGTTCATCAAGCGCATTGCCAAATTGATCAGCAGCAAACTCTATTCCGCTTGATCACTCGGCTTCGGGAACCTCTGGATCTAGAAACCATTTTTAAATTGACGGCGGCTGAAGTTCGGCAACTGCTGTCCGCAGACCGCGTGGGGATGTTTCGCTTCTACCCTGATGCTGGTTGGAATGATGGGGAATTTGTTTCTGAGGATGTAGACCCCGAATTTGACTCTGCGATCGCACAAAAAATTCATGATCACTGCTTTGGCGATCAGTTTGCCATTCATTACCAGCAAGGTCAGATCCAGAACGTCACAGATATTCATGATGCCGGGTTGAGCGATTGTCACATCGAGATCCTGTCCCAATTTCAGGTGCGGGCAAATTTGGTGGTGCCCCTATTGCAAGGTCGTCACCTGTGGGGATTGCTCTGCATTCATCAGTGCCAGGCCCCGCGCCAGTGGCAGGAAACGGAAATCGAGTTTGTTCAGCAAATTGCGAGCCACTTAGCCGTTGCACTCCAGCATGCGGAACTATGGGCAGACCTACAGGCAGAAGTGGTCGAACGCCAGCAAGCCGAGGAACGGGCGCAAGCACTGAACCGAGGATTGCAGCAAGCCATTATTGAACTAAAGGCTGTCAATCAAGAACTGGAAGCCTTTAGCTATTCCGTTTCCCATGACTTGCGCGCCCCCTTACGTAGTATTGATGGCTTTAGCCAGGCACTGCTAGAAGACTGCCTGGAAAACTTAGACGAAAGCGGCCAGGACTATTTACGCCGAATCCGCTCGGCAACGCAACGCATGGGGGCATTGATCGATGATTTGATCACCCTATCGCGCGTGACCCGTAACGATATGCACAAAGGATCGGTTGATCTGAGCCGATTAGCCCATCGCATTTGTATCGATTTACAGCAAGCGTCTCCAGAACGGCAAGTAGAGTGGGAGATTCAACCAGGCATGCTGGCCTATGGTGATCGGCCGCTGCTGCAAGTGGTATTGGATAATTTGTTGAATAATGCCTGGAAATATACCTCTAAGCAATCCCACGCTAAGATTGAGTTTGGTGTAATTACTCAGGAAAACGGTATCCCAGCTTACTTTATACGAGATAATGGTGTGGGCTTTGATATCTCCTTTATCGACAAATTATTTCGACCGTTTCAGCGATTACATGGGATGCATGAGTTTTCTGGCAATGGCATCGGCCTCGCTACGGTGCAGCGAATCATCCATCGACATGGGGGACAAGTGTGGGCTGAAGGCGCACTGGATCAAGGGGCCACATTCTATTTCACGTTAACGGAAGAGTGAGGTTGGGGTATGAGTGGACAGGTTGATCACAAAGTCATTCTCTTGGTAGAGGATAATCCTGATGACGAGATTTTAACCATCCGTGCCCTTAATCGCAATCATATTGGCAATCAGGTTGTCGTTGCCCATGATGGTGTCGAAGCACTGGATTACCTGTTTGGTAAAGGTCTGTATGCAGACCGCGATGTTAGCCTTAAACCAGCCGTGATTTTGCTGGATCTCAAGCTGCCCCGCCTGAATGGCCTGGAAGTTTTACGTCGCTTACGGGGGGAAGCACTCACCAAACTTTTACCCGTGGTTGTCTTAACCACATCCAATGAAGAGCAAGACTTACTCGATAGCTATAACCTGGGGTGTAATAGTTACATTCGCAAGCCAGTGGATTTTCTTCAGTTTTCCGAAGCCATTCGGCAGCTTGGGATGTACTGGTTACTGATGAATCAATCCCCGCCTGTTTAGGAAGGTAATCGCCTGTGACTACCCATTTGCAAGTTCTAGTTGTTGAGGATGTAGAAGACGACTTGCTCTTAACGTTGCGGACGCTACGTCGCGGCGGCTACACGCTAGATTACGTTCGGGTAGAAACGCCAGAGGAGATGCAATCGGCCCTCGATCACCAGAATTGGCACATCGTCATTGCTGATTACACATTACCTCGGTTTAGTGCATTAGAGGCGTTAAAGCTGCTGCAGGCCCAACAGCAAGATCTGCCGTTTATTATTGTTTCCGGCACCATTGGTGAAGAGACAGCGGTTGCTGCCATGAAAGCGGGGGCCCATGACTACATTCTTAAAGGGAATCTTGCCCGGTTGGTGCCTGCCGTTGAACGGGAGTTAAGGGAAGCTGAGGAACGACAGAAACGACAGCAGGCAGAGCATGCTTTGCGAGAAAGCGAAGCCGCGCTGCGACAAAGCCAGCACCAATATCAATCCTTAGCGGAAACCTCCCCCGTTGGCATCTTCCGTACGGATGCCCAGGGAAATTATGTTTATGTGAATCGACAATGGTGTGACATGACCGGGATTACATTGGAGCAGTCCCGCCAAATGGAGAATCATGCCAACGCTTTGCATCCAGACGATCGTGATCATGTGTTAGCCACCTGGCAAGCGGCCTTGAAAGACGGCATTCCTTTTCGTTTAGAGTTTCGGTTTCAACGTCCCGACGGAACGATCATCTGGGTCTTTGGTCAGGCGTTGCCGGAGCGCAAGCAGGGGGAAGGCATCCGGGGGTATGTTGGCACGATTACGGATATTAGCGATCGCAAATTTGCCCAGCACCGGGTGCGAGAACAAGCCGCACTTTTAGATGTGACCACAGATGCCATTCTTGTCCGGGCCATGAATGGACAAATATCATTTTGGAATAAAGGGGCCGAAACCCTCTATGGCTGGTCTGCTGAGGCAGCGCTTGGCCAAGATGCAAATCAGTTGTTGTATGCGGACGAACCAGACGACGATGAGATTTACCAATCTTTGATACGCGAAGGCAGCTGGAAAGGCGAACGAAAACAAGTGACACAAGCGGGCCAATCCATCACGGTTATGAGTCGATGGACGTTAGTAACCGATGAGCAAGGACAGCCCAATGCCATCCTGACCGTCAATACTGATATCACCCAGGCCAAGCAATTAGAATCTCGATTTTTGCGGGCTCAACGACTAGAGAGCATTGGCACATTGGCCAGCGGGATTGCCCACGATCTAAACAATATTTTGACGCCGATCTATGGCGTGGCCGATCTCTTGCCGATGCAATTACCCGACGTGGACGAACACATTCAGCATGAGTTTGAGATATTGAAAAACAGTGCCAAACGCGGCTCTGAGATTATTAACCAGATGCTCTTGTTTGCAAAAGGTGTAGAAGGTGACCGGTCGTTATTATCCATCAGATATTTAATTAAAGAAATCAGGAGCTTCGTCCATAAAACATTTCCAAAATCTATCGAGATTGCTGTTGATGTACCTAAGGATATTGACTCTGTAAAAGGCGATGAAACCCAGCTCCATCAAGTATTTATGAACCTCTTTGTCAATGCTCGTGATGCGATGCCCAATGGCGGAAAATTGACGGTATCGGCCATGAATATACAGCTTGATCGGGCCTTTGTCTCCAGCCATCTAGATGTGGAAGCAGGTCCCTATATTGTTGTCATCGTGACCGATACCGGCACTGGCATTCCCCCGGATAAATTGGCTTACATTTTCGATCCTTTCTTTAGCACTAAGCAAGCTCAGGGGGGAACTGGATTGGGGTTATCCACGGTTCACGGCATCATCCAAAGTCACGGTGGATTTATCACCGTTGACACCGAGGTCGGTCGGGGTACTCAATTTAAGGTGTACTTGCCTGCGATTGAGGCAGAAGAGAGAGTTGACGCAGAAGTCCTTTCTTTCCCCTTGGGCCAAGGAGACGGGGTCCTGGTTGTAGAGGATGAAGCCCCTATTCGTGACATCGCCCAAAGCATTTTAGAAAGCCATAACTATAAGGTGATAGTGGCAACGGATGGGATTGATGCAATTGCCAAATATACTCAACATCAAAACGATATCAAGGTTGTTTTGATGGATATGACGATGCCCTCTTTAGGGGGGGCAACGGCCATCCAAGTGATGCAGAGAATTAATCCTGACGTTAAGGTGATTGCGGTCAGTGGTTTACCCAGTAATGAGCAAATTGCATTATCCCTTGGGGAAAACGTTAAAGCCTTTATCCAAAAACCTTATAATTCGGCTGACTTGTTAAAAACTATACCTAATGTACTTCAAACTGACACGAAACCAGTGTCTAAGACTGTGGAAACGTGATTTGCAATGATTGACGTACTATAATTGTCTGGGTTTGATACTGTGTCATTGCTGATTCAATTCAGCCACAGATTAACTTCATTAGGAGGTATTGCTGGTATGGAACGGTTTCGATCCCTGGCACGATCGATGATGGGAGTATGCTTGGTTGCGATCGCAACCCTACTCGTGAGCTGTAGTTCTGGTGGTCAGGCGGCTGCCCCCCCAACCTACTCTGCGGACCAGCTAGCTCAGATTTCTATCTATGCTGGTCGTATTCAGACTTCAAAAGATCGCCTTCCCGAATTGGCTGGTTACATCCGTGATGAAAACTGGGCTAATATCGACAGCTTCATCCACGGTCCCTTAGGTGAACTAAGAGAACGTATGAATCGCTTGGCATTTCTATTGTTACCTAACGATAAATCTGAAGCTCTGGCCCTATCCAGCGAGATTACAGAGGATCTTGAAGTCATGAGTGCTGCAGTTACTGCATTTGACAGCAATCGCACCAATCAGGCTTACATTAGGTTTGCTAAGGACTTAAGTACGTTTCTTAACCTGGTGCCCACCGAAGAATCAGTCTAAACAAAACTGCTAAATGACACGAATTGCTATTGTTGGTTGTGGAATTGTCGGTGCTACCCTCGCGTATGAGCTGAGTCGCCATAGCCAACTTGATATTCATGTCATTGATCAAGGCAACCCCGCCCAAGGCTCTACCCAAGCAGCCTTGGGCGTTTTAATGGGTATTATTAGCCACAAGGTTAAAGGTCGTAACTGGCGACTACGTCGGGACAGTATTGAACGCTACAAAACATTACTGCCTGAATTAGAAGCATCGTTAGGACGATCTATTCCCCACATACAGGGTTTAATCAGCTGCTGTTTTGATCGAGAACAAATCCCACGTTGGCAATCGCTGCAAGCTAAACGTGCCAGCCAGGGATATCCATTGGAAATTTGGTCGCCGCAGCAACTAAAGGACCGCTGTCCCCAGGTCAATACAAAAGCTGTGGCAGCTGCAATTTATTCTCCCCAAGATGGTCAGGTACATCCGAAAGAATTAACATTGGCGTTGGTTGAAGCAGCACAACAGCGCGGCGTCACCACACACTGGCAGAGTCCAGTTTTAGGCTTAAATAAAAATGCAGGTTATTGTTCTCAGCTACAGCTGCCTGAAGAGATCCTCGATGTGGACTGGGTGATCATCTCAGCGGGTCTGAACTCAGCAGACTTAAGCCAGCTTGGGGCAGAACCACTGCCGATGATCCCAGTGCTGGGTCAAGCCATGGAAATTGAGCTGGATCAGCCCTTAGATAACACCTCGTTTCAACCAGTGCTTAATGGTCATGATGTGCACTTGGTACCCTTAGGAGAGAAACGTTACTGGCTAGGGGCCACTGTAGAATTTCCCCCCGGCGGTGAGGCCGTTGAATTTCCCCTGGGCGATGACCTTGAGATGGTGCCTAATTTAGAGCGATTAGAGCAGATGCGCCAAAGCGCCATTAGCTATTGCCCAGCCGTTGCCCAGGCTAGAACCCTGCGTCACTGGAGTGGATTACGGCCTCGCCCCCAGGGTCAGGGTGCCCCAGTGATTAAACCACTGGCGGGCTATGAGAATGTGATTTTGGCAACAGGGCATTATCGCAATGGCATATTGTTGGCACCAGGCACAGCAATCACTGTGGCGGAGCTACTGGGCTTAACCACGAAAGCCGACTCTGAAGACCCAGATGCTTAACCACGAATCACATTGATATGCCTGCCTTGGGGACTCATGGTCGACTCTGTTGTTGTGCGTTCAGCAATGGGGGGTAGCTCACTGCGACGGTCAAAAATCACTAGCCAGCCCTGCGTGAGCCCCAGTCCTGCAAGATAGCTATCTAATTGTTCCAACCCTTTTGATAGAGGATCTGAACAATTATCTCGCCAAACTTTTAGTTCAATTGCTAGGGTAACCTTGCCATACCGTAAACATAAATCCATGCGACCGCTACCAATGGCATATTCTCTTTCCAGGGTACCGCCACCATTGATAACTCTGTGTAAAAAGGCCATCATCACTAAATTAGGCGCAATCTCATGGTAAGGGGCACTTTTGAGCAATGGCTCACCATGTTGTTGCCAAAAGTGAAGAAAAGCATCCAACAACTTTTTAGAATCTAGCTGATTATCGTCAGTTAACCAGCTGGGTTGAACAATTGGTAAACCTGCTTGGGGTCCGCTGGCCAACGCCCTGGGTAAGACTTCTCGATAAATTGGATTAGCCATGGTTAGCCCCCCAGCAGGATGATGTACAACCAGACCCAGATCAACTAAAAATTGACGATCATCTGCTGGCACAACACCCAACTCTTGCCCTGCTAGCATAGGTTCCACAATAGAGCGCACTCGATCTTCCTGTAGTCGTTCTGTCAGGCTATCCAGATGAGTATCCTGCCGCCGAATCAAAATTTCCTTAGCTCGATTGATCGTTGATACATCAATCGGCTGCTGAGAATCTGGCACCAGTTCTTCTACCGCTTCTTTTGCTAAAGCGTTTACTAACCAGGGTTGTCCCTGGGTGAGCTCAAACGCTCGGGCCACAGCAGCTTCTGTAAACAGTTGACCCGTATCAGCAGTGTGCTGGCCATATAGCTGGGCTACCTCAGCAGCCGTGAAGTTATTCAGTGTCAGCGATTTGACCTTAATATTAAAGGGGCTAGATGTATTTAGCCGAGAACTGCCACCCGCAGCTACTTTATAATCCCGTACATCTCGCAGACCAGTCAGTGCTAAGGCATGGGGAAACCCTTGAGGGCGATTAGGGTAGCCATCTCGTAATTGGCGTAATACTGAAATCAACAACTCATTCTGTAGCGAATCAATTTCATCGATAAATACAACTAAAGGAGGCGATGAATGCGCTTCGTAATTGGCGTAATACTGAAATCAACAACTCATTCTGTAGCGAATCAATTTCATCGATAAATACAACTAAAGGAGGCGATGAATGCGCTGCCCATTCACTAAGAGCGGCACCAATACGTCGCCCTGTGGGAACATTATCTGGCCATGGCGGTGGCTGTAGGTCACTGGGTAAGCGAAACCGAGCAGCTCCCCGCCACGCATCTAAAATGCTAAGCTCTGCTGCATCTACATCATTCAGTAAGGCAGAACCTACTTCCACAGAAACCATAATGGCCGTGTAGTTTCCGCTAGCTGTTAGTTCTTGGGCCAGCGCTAACATAGCAGTGGTTTTACCGGTTTGCCGTGGAGCGTGGATAACAAAGTATCCCTGCTGATCGATAATGCGCCGAAGCTGGGGCAGCCGCTCTACTGGTGAGAGCATATAGTGAATATCAGGTTTGCAGGGACCTGCCGTGTTAAACCAACGTGCCATAGCAAGGATTAGTTGGAGCTGGGTTATTCTAACAGGGTAGATGGGGACAAGAGCATGAGGCGATATGATATTGCCCGGAAAATTGAGCAGATGGATCCGAAACAGGATGCGATCGCAATCTGTCATCTTCTGGCGGGCTATGAGTTTCCCTGGGATATGACCCGAGCGTTAGAAATCGCCCTGCTGCGGACATTTTGTGTGCCCAGTATTGCCAAACTGCTGGACCATACGGGGGAGTTTCAGCACCATACCCAAAAGCGCTATGACGACACCGGGATCATAGTCTCACAGCTGTTTAAGTGGGGCTACCTGCACCCAAAGGGACAGGCATTTTTAGAACGGATGAATGCCATCCACAGTCGGTTTCCCATCGGCAATAGCGATTATCTCTACGTGCTATCCACATTTATCTATGAGCCTATACGCTGGTGCGATCGCTTTGGTTGGCGCGCCCTCAGCGAGCTAGAGAAACAGGCCCTCTACCACTTTTGGTATGGCGTTGGCGAACGCATGGGCATTACCGATATGCCAGACTCCTATGGGGCCTTTGAAGCCTATAACCTGGCCTATGAGCGGGAGAAATTCACCTATGCTGTGGCCAATCAACGGGTGGCGGATGCGACGCGGGCAATGCTATTGAGTTGGTTTCCGGCAGGGGTGCGATCCCTAGCCAACACAGCTGTACCTGCATTGTTAGATGCCCCACTGCTCAATGCTTTAGGCTGGCAACCTGCGCCCCAACGCCTCACCCGGTTGCTAAAAACCAGTTTAAAAGCTCGCAGTCGACTGCTACGTAAACTGCCCCCACGGTCTTTACCAGACTTCTTTGCCGATCAATCCATTCGTAGCTATCCCCAAGGCTATGATGTATCAAACATCGGTCCTGAATCATTGCTGCCAGAGCTCAATCATCAAGAGCTCAATCATAACGACCGCTAAACAACACCCCACATCAACCCCCTTCAGAATCACCTATGGCCGTTCAGTTAGATAGCGTAGTCCCCTTTGGTCGATCGTTGGATGAATACACCAAAATGTTCAACCTAACTGAGGCGGAACTACAAAACCCTATCCTTTCTGTTGCCGATGGACCCGCCAGTTTTAATGCAGAAGGCACTCGGCGAGGCTATCAGATCAAATCCGTCGATCCGCTTTATTGTTTTAGTGCTACAGAGATTAAACAGCGCTTTGATGCAGTTGTAGATAACATTATTCAACAGGTCGAAAACACCCTGGATGACTGGGTTTGGAGCTACCATCATTCTTCTAGTGATCTGAGGAAAAACCGTGAGGCTGCGATTCGACTGTTTTGTCAAGACTTTGCCTCAGGAAAAACTGAAGGCCGTTATGATCTAGGAGAATTACCCCAGTTAAGCTATACAGACGCTAGCTACCAGTTGGGGTTATGTTCTCATTTTCTATTTCTCTATTCTGAACAATTTGATCAGATATTTCATCTCAACTCTATTTGTGAACTGTTGCGCATCTGTCAGGAAGTACGCATTTTCCCCTTAGTTGCCTTAGATCTACACCCCTCACCGCACCTGGAGTTTGTTATCAATACTCTGACTCAAAAGGGATATCAGTGTGATATTCAGACTGTTGCCTATGAGTTTCAACGCAACGGCAATAAGATGTTAAAAATCACCCAATAACTTTAAAGGATTTCTCTCTTGGGGCACAAATTGCATATAGGGGATTACCATGACCACAAGACGACAATTTCTTCAAAATACTTCGCTATTTGCTGGAGGAATGCTGATGGGTTGCGCGAATTCTCAAGTAAGCACCCAGCAATGGTATATGCCCGACGAAGCTGCACCCCATACGCGCACTTGGATGGCATTTGGGGCAAGTGAGCGCATTTGGGGCCGACGACGACTGCCAGAAGTGAGACGCAATTTAGTTACCCTTGCCCAAACGATTGCCCAGTATGAGCCAGTATCTATGCTGGTCAGACCTGAAGAGTATGATCTCGCCAAAGATCTATTAGGTGCATCGCCCTTAATATTGATGCTATTGCGGCTGGAGATGGCAGTATCCACTGTGCAACTCAGCAAGAGCCTGTAAAAAATCTTACGACATAGCTGTTTTTACAACATCTACGCCCTATAGTTATAGGCTGAAAACACAGTTCTGGTTCTGAGCCCATCACCATGCGCAATATTACAGCCGGTATCGGTTTCTTAGGGATAATCCTGATTGCAGGAGCTGCCTATTTTTCTCGTCAGCAGGCCGTCGCCCAGGCAACTGGACCCACAGGTTTAGTTGTTAAGTCTAGCCCTTACAGCGTTGGGGAAACAGAAACTCGATTTAAAAAGATTCTGGAAACTAACGGATTGAATTTATTTGCCACCGTTGACCATGCCCAAAATGCCTCTGGGGTAGGGTTGGAGTTGCGGCCTACCCGAGTCGTTATCTTTGGTAACCCCAAACTAGGAACGCCTCTAATGCAGTGTCAGCCAACCATTGCCATTGATTTACCGCAAAAGGTACTGATTTGGGAGGATGACCAGGGTCAGACGCAGCTAGCCTATAACGACCCGCAGTATTTGGGGGGGCGTCATCGTTTGGATGGCTGCGGTGTAGAGGCGATTAAGACAGTTTCAGGGGCGTTGAATAATCTAACGAATGGTGCGATCGCACCTTAAACTCAAGCCCAGGCAAAACCATTACGGCTCTTGCTCAGGAGACCTTTACTGCAAACAAGAGTGACTAACTGAATAAAATATAGTTAGCATGGGCTTCAGACGGCAGGCCCATAGACCACCCCTTCAATCAATTCAGCTTCCCCAACTGTCTACTATCCAGCCAATACAGTCGGAGCCATCAACTGGAGTTGCTCTTGGCTAACCCAACGGGTTTGTTGGGCATTAGCAATTTTGCACAGGTAATAGTTACCATCGTCCAGCAATACTTCAACGGCCTGAACAGTCCATTGTTGGTCAAGATAGCCAACGGTATCCCCCACTGAAGGCACCCAGCGAGGAGCCGTTACCGCAGGTTTACGGGCTAATAGATAGTCAATATCTTGCCACAGACGAGCTAAGGCTCTTTGTAGCAGAGGCGTAACGGCATCGGTAATAGCAGCGAGAATTAAGGTGCCGAGAATCATTAGGGGAAGTGCGATCGCATACCTGACCTCATCCCCCTTAACAAGCAGACCCAGCGTACGATCCACCACAAAATTATGAACCAAGAAAAAGCTATAGCTATATCGACCTAGCCTCAGCGCCAGATAACGACTAAAGCGAACTGCCGTAAGCCATCGGCAAATCACCACACAAACCAGGGTTAATCCTAGAGGCACCAATAGGTCACAGACTATCCACCCCAATTGATAAAACTGACAAATAAAGCCAATGGCATAAAGACCAAGACCTACTCGCAACGCCTTAAACTGGGGCCAAAAAAGCACACCACGACCGTGCTTATAGGCTTGAGCCACAACCATGCCAATCACAAAGGTGCTCAGCTTAGCCAGCAACACATAAAACGGCAGCGGTCCATTGGGAGTCGCCAGAATCGTGTATGTGGGCTGTCCTCCAAAGGTGTATATAGCCAGTGCTCGATAAACCAGAGTAATGATCAGGCTCACCAGCAACAGATTGCGGCCACCCCAGCGATACACCAGTCGATGTAGCACCGGAAAACATAGGGTAAAACTTAGAATTAATGGAATAAACCACCATGGCCCGCTGATGGGCAACAAGAGACTAGCGCGATGATCGATTAATAGCGGAAAAGTAAACGCTGCAAAATAATTCCACACTGGTGGGATATAGCTTTCAGTCGCAGCGCCAATCATCCATAAAACCGGACAAGACAGCAGGGCAACTGTCCAAAAAGGCCATAGTAGCCGCGATAAACGCTTTTGCCAAAAACCTAACCAATCAAAAGAACGATGCCGGGCGGCTAGCATTAGGCTAAACCCACTCAACAAAATAAACACATCCACAAACTGAAACCCAAATAATGTTGGAATTCCTAGCAACTGTATCCATCCCGAGGGCGTTGCCAGAGAGTTTGTCTCAGGCATAAGCTGTTGCAGATTATGAATTAGGCCCGTAGGCTGTGGCGTATAGCGATATTGAGTAAACAACAGCTGGGCATGGTAAAGCAGGATCATGACGGCTGCAAAGATGCGCAATCCGTCTAGCCACGCTAAGCGTTGTACCGCCGCTGACCGATTAAAACGACGTTTCATAGAAGATGGGAGAGTAAAATCTGTTTTCTAAAAGGGTGTTGAAATTATCTCAAAAGACAAGGTTATAGCCTGGCTGTCTCAGGTAATCCATAGACTTTTTCCAAATTAGCCACAGCAGGTGTCGCCTCTCTCGGAGTGACGACCCACTCGGTTTTGCCATGGAGATGATCGTAGAGTGCAACAACCGCAATCATGTTTTTCAACAATGAGTAAACCGGTGTCAGTAAGGCATATTGCAAAAAGTAGTAGCTGGGATAATGGTGATACCCAATTTTTGCAGTAACCAACAGTTTGTAAACACTACTCAAAAACGTAATAACTGTTGCCGATAACAAAAATGCATTGTCTGTGAAATTAATGGTTCCTGTTAGCAGCCAGCTACTTAAAACAATTGGCAAAATCTGTACCGATAAAATGGGAAACAGTTCTCGGTAGTAGAGCAAATGGGTCCAGATTAGCTTTTGCCCAAAGGTTAGCTGGGGTGACTTCCAAAACCGCTTTTGATAGCGCAAACTAACTTCTAGCCATCCCTGGGACCATCGTTTACGCTGTGACCAAAAGGCACTGATGTGGTTGGGAGCCAATTCTGTAACCGTAATGCTGCGGTCATGGACGATGCGATACCCATGCAAAAGGGTGCGTATCGACGCATCAATATCTTCGGTCAGCATAGTTGGGTTAAAACGGACCTGCTGTAGCACTGAGGTGCGCCAATAGCCATTGGAGCCACCAAATAAAGCCGTATCTACCATTAACGACTTGGCAGAGTGGCTGACGCCGTAAATCGACTCAAATTCCACGGCCACCAGGCGAGTGAGGAGATTTTCACTGCGATTACGGATCATGTTGCGTCCTTGCACAACATCGTAACCATTGGCGATCCATCGACCGGCCCGCTCAAAACAGTCTGGGGCTGGATGATGGTCTGCATCAAGGATACAGGTGATCTCACCGGTCACGATATTGAGGGCAGCGTTAATATTTTCGGCTTTTGAATGGCTGCCCTCAACTCGATAAGGTCGAAAATTAGGATACTTTCTGGCCAATCGCACCAGGGTTTGCTCCATGGGCAGCACCACCGGGGTGTTATAGGCCAAAATCACTTCCAGACCTGCCTCAGGCTGATGTATCCGATTTAGCAGATGATCAATGGTTTCTAAAATGATGGTCTGTTCATTGGGCAAATAGGCCGCCACAATAACCGAACAGCGTGGCAATGGCTGACCCTCTGGCAGTTCTGCTCCCTGAACGCCAAGGCTCTTTTTTAAGCGACGCTTGATGCTATCAGGTTGGGATGGTAAAAACCTTGACTGGCTAGCAAATCGACGTGAAACAGCAGCAGTTGATTCAGCAATGAGCATAACTGCGCTGGACAGATAGAGCGCCACCAGTGAAAAATGCAGCCACGTTAAGGAAATGCCGCCTAGCTGCAGGCTGTAATAGCAAACAATAGTCGGTAGGCCAATTAAAAGTACATTTATGAAAATCAGCTTGCTGGCAGTCTGCCAGCGATCACTGAGGTTGAACACTGATAAGCCAGCATTTGTGCGATCGCATTTTCTATTCTTTGTTTGCATATAGCAATCCTCTTCAGGCCCTTTGCAGGCGTCGGATCAGATGTTGAAGCACAAACACGCTGCCTAACGGCCATGCAAGGACATGACCAGCGGTCTAGTCAACCGCTTAAAATTCAAGTCAAACAACTATTGCCATACGTTGCTGGTAAACCATCGAATCAACATTCGTCGAAACATTCCGTAACTTGACGAACAATTTTAACTCAATGTTAAGTCTGTGTTAACTTTCGTATGAGCGGACGTCATGAAAGCAGACGCTAGGGTCATGGATTTTAAGCTCAGAAAAGTGCAGGGTATAATGTCTGATGCAAAGGCTGACCACTATCGAGATTTTTGGGAGACTCTATGGTTAAGCCAAACACCCATAGCACAATGAAGAGAGCAGATGTTAATTCTTCAAGTGAAAAACCCAAAGTGACTAAAAAGAAAGCTTTAAAAAAGATCACCTCAAAGCGCAAAGCTACAGAAAAGAGCGCTGATAACAAACCTTTAGGCCAGATCGCTACAATTCCGATGGCTAAATTAGTAAAGGCAACTAAGAAGAATGTTAAAAAACAGGACGATACCCCCAACAAATCTACCCAGAAGAAAAAGCACTCGAAGACGAAGAAAACCCTGAAAAAATCTGTATACCAGTCTGAACTGGAGCGTTTGCAGCTTGAGTTGGTGAAGATGCAAGAATGGGTAAAGTATGCAGGTCTGAAGGTTGTTGTGATCTTTGAGGGGCGAGATGCTGCTGGTAAGGGTGGGGTGATTAAACGTATTTCTGAATGCTTAAATCCTCGGGGTTGTCGTATTGTGGCTTTGGGTAAGCCCACTGATCGAGAGAAAACCCAGTGGTATTTTCAGCGTTATGTGAACCAGTTACCGGCAGCTGGCGAGATTGTTCTCTTTGATCGTAGTTGGTATAATCGAGCTGGTGTGGAGCGCGTCATGGGTTTTTGTACCCATAATGAATATACCGAATTTATGCGCACCTGCCCTGAGTTTGAGCATATGCTCCAACGATCGGGCATCATTCTGGTCAAATATTGGTTTTCTGTTAGTGACAAAGAACAGGAAAAGCGGTTCCAGGACCGGATCAAGGATCCAGCGAAGCGTTGGAAGCTGAGTCCCATGGATTTAGAGGCTCGTGCCTGCTGGGTTGAGTATTCTAAAGCGAAAGATGACATGTTTGCGATGACCGATACCACTAATTCCCCCTGGTATGTGGTCGATGCCGATGATAAAAAGCGGGCACGGTTGAACTGTATTAGTCACTTACTAAGCCTGGTTCCCTACGAGGCGCTACCTTACGAGCCAATTATGTTACCTAAGCGACAGGGGGCGATTCATTATCAACGTCCGCCTAAGGAAACGCAACGTATGGTGCCTGATAAGTATTAGGGGGGAAGGAGGAAGAGGGAAGAGGGAAGAGGGAAGAGGGAAGAGGGAAGAGGGAAGGTGGAGGGCGGAAGAGGGAAGAGGGGAGAGGGGAGAGGGAGGGGGATATGTTTTTTACTTATTTCGTGCTTTTTTAACGCAGGAGACGAGGATTGCTATTAGTTGATCGGCTTCGTTGAGTAGGTTTTGTAGATTTTGACCGTCTACAATTTTAGCTTCTATAAGAAGTTCTATCCAGTAAACAGTTTCTTCTAATTCTTGTAATCCGACTTCGATTTTGCTGATGTATTCTGCATTAGACCTGGCACGATTCGCTTCTCGGTAATGGGCACCGACGGATGTTCCGCTGCGAAGCATTTGTTTTCCTAGTACCTGTGCTTCGGTACTTTTTGGTAATGATGTGTAAAGTCGCACAATTCTGAGGGCAAAGGTTTTTGTGCGATCGCGTAGGGTTTTGATAGGTGTTTCGGTGGATGTAGACATAGTTTGGGTTAAGGAAAACTATGTTTAGTGTGCCCAGAGGGGAGGGGGAGGGCGGAGGACGGAAGAGGGAAGGGGGAGGAGGAAAGATAAAGGTGGAGGGCGGAAGAGGGAAGGGAGAGGAGGAAAGATAAAGGTGGAGAGCGGAAGAGGGAAGACAAAGGTGGAGGGCGTAAGAGGGAGGAGAGAAGATGTGATGCGTAAAGGCTATTAAATCTGAGGATTCTCAACCTCAATTCCTCGCTCTTCTATCTTCGTTCTTCCGTCTTCCAGAAGTTTCCGTCCCCTTGCGGAGAGTGGAATTGATAACCCCTACCTTTAGCGGGAGGAGGGAAGATAAAGGCGGAGGGCGGAAGAGGGAGGAGGAAAGACAAAGGCGGAGGACGGAAGAGGGAGGACGGAAGATGTGATGCGTAAAGGCTATTAAATCTGAGGATTCTTAACCTCAATTCTTCGCTCTTCTATCTTCGCTCTTCCGTCTTCCAGAAGTTTCCGTCCCCTTGCGGGGTAAGTGGAAGGTAAAAGAGAGAGGGCGGAAGGTAGAGGACGGAAGATGTGATGCGTAAAGGCTATTAAATCTGAGGATTCTCAACCTCAACTCTTCGCTCTTCTATCTTCGCTCCTCCGTCTTCCAGAAGTTTCCATACCCTGTGGATGCCCCTACTGGGGACGATATAACACCTGCCAACGACCGGCCCATTCCATTTCAGGGTAATTAATTTTTACCCAGTTCCAACGGGCGGGCAAATCCCCTGGAATTACCAGTACTGAAGGGTCAGTCATCAGCCGACGTAAATAAAGATTATCCTCGGGGTTCCCCAGCCGAATCCAACGGGGTTCCCATCCCTGGGTGGTTTGGAAATAGGCCTCGTTGACAATGCCATCGTTAATGGTAATGGTGTCTTTGTTCAGGGCAAAGGCCAGGGAGGGTAGCGTTTCGTTATAAACCAAGATCGGTAAACTTTCTAACCGCCGTTGCTGAATAATCTGAGAGATAACATTAGCACTCTCTTTCCATGGTCCATTGACCTGGGTGTAGTAACCGCTATATAACAACAGCATAAATGATGGCACCAGCACCATAGCCACCAGCCGAATTCTGACCCCCGCCCGGATAAATCGATATAGTAAAAGCACTAAGACTAATGTGCTCAACGCCGTTATCACCATGGGCCAGGTGGTTTGCAATGGCTGTCCAAGAATTTGATAGCCCAGGGGCACCATTAAGGCCAAAACACCCAGACAGCCATAAATTTGGGCAAACCAGCGACTGTAACGCCACACTTGTTGTTTTGTTAGAAACTGAACCCAATAGCTGACAAGAATCGAAAACCCAGATACTAGGGGTAACAATGCCGCCAGGGATGCACTACCGGTCAATGTGTAGAACCCCAACGGCAGGGCTAGCCAGGTGACACAGACTGGCAACACATTGGGGTTTTGCCAGACTGGACTGGCAAGGTTGGGCAATACCAAAAACCACCAAGGTAAACTGCCCAACAGAAATGTGATTGCATATTGCCAGCGGGGATGCCTGGGTGGCCCGAAAAAGGTGTCTTGCCAAAATGTCTGGCGGATAAAGGCCCAGACATCGGGGAGGTGATGGCTGGTGTGCACAAACCAAAAGCAGGTGAGCCCAACTGCCATTATCAATGCGGCCAGGCCATGACGCCAGTGAATCCCATAGTTGCGAGGCCCAAACATCAATACATAGGTGCCCACGGTGATGGGCAATAGCAAACTATGTAACCCGCTGCATAATAGGCCACCGGTTAATGCGATCGCTAATCCATAGAGGGCAGCCGGTAGCTTTTCCAGATGGTAGAGCAGAATATAGTAGATAGCCGCCAGCTCGAAGGTGGCCAAAAATATATCGGCGGATAGGTAACGGCTACAGGCCAACACCAGGGGGCATGACAGATAGATCAGTCCGGCAAACAGACCGACCTGGGGCGACCCAAATAATCGCATTGCAATGCGGTAAGTAAAAATTACCTGGACCAAAATGCTGATCTGGATAAAGAAGCGAGCCCCAAATGTATTGATGCCCCACAGCCGCATTCCCAGGCTGGTCAACCAGAGGGGCAATGGCAGATGGCTAAAATCGTTTACCCCCAGCAAACGAGGATGCATAAAATTTTGCCGGGCCAGCATATCCCGACTAACCTCAGCAATACTGCCCTCGGGGCCTGTGGTGATGACCCACAGATGCAGGTTGAACAGCAACACAATCAACACCACTGCCAGCAGTAGATATAAAAAACGGTCAGGTCGCATGGGGACAGACATACGTGCAGGTAGGGCGTGTTCAAAACATTACACCACGCGGTTTATGCTCCCGAAACCGTCATCCGGCCTGTTATGCCAAATATATGGGTTAGCACACATAGTTGACAAAACGATACAATTAGAATTAAAAGTACATAAATGCGTAGCCAGTCGTCGTATTGCTAAAGCCGCGACTGATTCCCGCGCTTTGGATCAATCGTTGGTTTCTACGAGTAACTTCTATGACTATTGGCTTTTCAAATGAGCCCCTGCTGCGCTCAAAGCAGCACGATTTAGATTTGCAAGATTTACGCGGGGCCTGGCACTTTCGTCACAGTGTCCTTGGCTATGCATTTTCAAGTATTTACACTCGCGTTGATCAAGTGTTTGCGTTGTGGGGGGCCCTGGCAATGTTCATGTTTGCCTCAGCTCAGGTGTCCCACGCTAGTTGGCAGCAACTGGCAATCGCTTGGTCCGGCCTTACGGTAGTTGCTGTTGTGGGTATGGTGTCCATAGTGCGCTTTTGGGCACGGGTAGAACGACTCATGTGGCTAGTATACAGCTGGGCTACATTAATGTTGGTCGGCGTTGTAATCACCAATTGGGGCGTGTTTGGCTATGTAGGGCCAATATTGATATACCTCTGTCCCTTGTGGTTAGGGCTGTGTGCCATTGGCCATGGCCTGACGGGTTGGGGCATTCGCTCGCGCACATTTTTAGGGCTGACGGTGGTGCATGGGGTTGCCGCGTTTACCGTGACCCAGCTAGGTACCTGGCAATACGGGGTGACCGGTGCCATCATTGGCGGCAGTCTACTACTACTGACTCAGCTTCAATGGGATATGCGCCCTCCCATTGAATATGCTGTACTGACTAATGAACAACGCTCCTTTAATCATCATCAGCGAAAGCTGAGGCAGACTAGCTAACAAGCGAGGGCTAACTCCGTCAAGATAGGACTACCGCCAACAACCGTTAGGGTGGAGTTTCTTTCTTTAAAGCCGCTGTTTTTTCAAAAAACAGCGGCTTTCTGCTTTTTTGTTGAATATCTGTTGAATAGTTATTTTGACAACATCCCGATCAGGATAATTGTAAATTTTCTCGAAACCGATCCATTCATCTTATTAGAGACAATTTATCCAATATTTCTATCCAAAGCTGCTGCTAACTCTCTTTTTTAGGTGTTGTCACAAAAGATAATACACATGTGAATATGGCTCCTGCCATGGCTTTATCCTTTCAGAGGAGAAAACATTTCAATATTAACTTATGTATACAAAACAAGAAAAATTGATTAGTGAGTTGTTGTCATCTATCTACTCGCTACACAGCGAGATAACAAACAACAATACTACACACTAGGTAAGGAACTATGGCTAACGTACTCCCCAGTGAGTTAATGAATTCCGTTCTAGGAAAACTCTATGATGCACTGTGCAGTGGCGATGGTGCTGCCCCTCCCTCCGAAGACAATTATCTGGCCTGGGTTACCCCTGGCATTCCCTTTCCACCAGACGAATTTGATTTTCTAACCGAAGGACTTGGCGGCGTATATAAAAATGTCAGGGATGATTTTAACGCCGATAAACCCAACAATAATGGTGAAACTGAAGAAGTCGATGAAGACACCAGTGTAGAAGAACTCAACAGAATGTTGGCTGATGAAAGCCGCCGTAAGTATATCCATGCCGAAAATCTGGCACGGTTATGCGATCTCATTCCAGATACATCGGGCACTGGTACCAATTCTTTCAATGTTTGGAATGTTGAAAATACCCTCTCTCAAGCTTACGAGCAAGTTCTGAGATTTAGTCAGGTTGCAGATGTTGAACCCGATGAGCGTACCAAGGCCAAGCTAGAGAAACTGCGGAGCCTGATGGTTTCTAAGAGAATCGAAGTCGATTTTCTGACCGATGAAGAAAGAGTCATCGAAGAACCCAGTCCACTTGTTCTTAAGTATGACCAGTACTTGGGTGAGTGGGAGGCGGCTAAGCTAGCCTACAACACCCTGCGCATCGAGGCTGAAGCCGGGAACGACCCCAAAGCAGTTTCTGCCTGGGCCATCAATGGCCCCATTCTTCGTAGACGGGTGCAAGCGGCTGAGCGCAAATGGTCAACCTTAGGCTATCGCGAACAGTTTGATCGTATTAGTGCCTTTATCAAACAAGTCGAAGGTAGAAGCATTGCGTTACTCAAGCAGCAATACCAGGAGTTGTTTGAAGAGGGACAGCTCAACAGCATGCTAACGGGACTGCCGTTCCATCCTGTTACCTTTGTTCCCGGTGGTTTTGCCCGATACGAAGACGGATGGACCCAATTCAAGTTTGACAGTTCTGACTACGCCAGTCGTTACGACTACTCCAAGAAAGGGTTCGGCACAAAAGTCAAAGCTGGCTTTGGCCTATGGCGGGCTAAGGGTGAAACCAACTACGAAAAAACCGAAATTGAGCACAAGATCAACACCTCGCGGTTTACGCTGCGCTTTAAGATCGCTCAAGTCCCTATCATCCGACCCTGGTTTAATGTCAACTTCCTAACGAGCACCTACTGGAGATTTGACGAGGCCGTGCCTGATTTTAATAATCAGATGGTGTCTGATGGGGCTGCTCAACCTGAAGGCATGATTCCAGCTTTCACCACCACGGCAATTTTTGTCAGAGACTTATTTCTAGAGTTTGGTGAGTCTGAGTACAGCTACGATTCTCTGAAGAAGCACTTTGATGTCAGCGCCAGCGGTGGCTGGGGTCCCTTCTCCGTGGGTGGTAGCTACAAGCAGGATAATTTTGAAAGAAATGTGAACTCTCACCGAGAGGAACAGGGCATTCGAATTCCTGGCATGCAGTTGATTGGGTTTAAGTGCCACAAGATGCCTAAATCTCCCAATCCAAACCCCAGTATCAAGAAGTGGATTTAGGATTGCTTTTTCCCTTGATTGATATCGAGTAATTCTTTTTAAGAACAACTCATTACGGGGGCCTAGGGTTGCCCACGGACTAGACATACTTTTCTAGTCCGTGGGTCATGCGCTCCATTTTCAAAATTCGCCTTAGAACGTTCATACAAACTAAAAACGTTCATATAAACTAAAAATGAACAGAATTAGCTTAGCCTTAATGGGCAAACTGGCTAAACTGCATCAGGACAGTTTAGCCGAAAAGGATACATTTGTTGCCATCAACAAACTGGCAGAAGCCTATACGCTATACGATTTTGAACAACCTCAACATCCTCAGGAATTTGCAGAAATCACCAATTTTATCGTTCCTAGCAAACGGTTTTATGAGCCTGATACGACTAAATTTATTTGGGATGTCTATAAAGACAGTCTGGGTAAGGCCTTTGCTGCTAGCGGTAATTTTCTAACAGCCGAAGAAGAGGCCAAACTCCAGGAAGCACTCGCCTATGTTGAGGATCCTGAAAATCGAGAAAACTATTACACCTGTCAGGATGAAGCACTGGCGGCGGCGGCTGAACTTGCTAGCTTGATTTCTCAAAAAACAGCTGCGGAACGTGATGATGATACAGATGCTGTTGCCTCACTCAACGATTTGATCGCCATTGCTAGACAACGAGAAGAAGCGGCCTCGCGTAAATGGCAGGACATCGGTAACAAGCTAGTTTATGAAAACCATCAAAATATCAAGTTTCAGCTTGAAGCCAGATATCCATCCAACATCTTAGAGCATTATAAGTCAAAGCTCTCGGGAGCCGAACGGGAAAAAATTGGCAAAGGAACGTCCGGTTACTATTATCCAACCAGTTTTGTGCCCAGTAACTTCTTTAAGGAGGGGGGTAGTGGTTGGGCCAGCATCGCCATGGATGCCAGGGAAGTCGACGAATATTACAACTACGCTAAAAACACTGTATTCAAAGGTTATCAAGACCTTTTCGGTGATGAACAGGACGAATTAGAAATCGAAAAAATTAGTGTCGATATTGGTATTCTCTCCGTTGTCAGAGATTGGTTTAGTATTGATCTTTTCCATCAACGATTCTGGGATCTGCCAAAATTCATTGCCCCTCTCAGTGATGGTGAGTCCAGTCCCACCGGGTCCCTATCGGTGCTGCCGGTCAAAATGATCTTTTTGCGGAATTTAGACGTAGAACTGAAGGAAGATTCAGCCAAAAACAGAAACACATTCAAAAAAACAATTGGGAAAAATCTGCCTATTTTTGTTGGTAACGTCATGCTAAATGCATCACCTCAGTTAAAAGCAGGTTCTGTCAACATTCTGTCCACCCCCAAAGCTCTAAACTATCAGGCCGTCAAAAAGGATAGACAAATACTACATCAGCAAATAGACAATCAGTCAGGCGTCCAGATACTCAAAGGTAAAAACATTAATGCTCTCAAAACTCAGCTGACGGCATCTAGCACTGTGCAACCGGTTGCCTTTACCAATTTCACAGGTGGTACAAAAATCGCCTTAGGCAGAGCTCGGGTCTTAACCCAATCTGCTGGAATGTATCTGATTAGCCACAAGGCGGTTCCAACCAATATTTCAAGCCATATCACCAACATTAACAATGGTGTTACCAATGGCAACCGCAATTTTTTGTTGTTTACCACCCAAAAGTATGGTGTATATAACACCCATGAAACCGGCGTCTGGTTCAATGGCAGCCAATGGACTGTCTATAACCAGAATCGCAAGCCCATGCCGAAGAATAACCAGGTCAATGTTCTAGCGGTTAATCCAGCCTTAAACAGAAATGTGTTTGTTCATACAACCACGAAAAACAACACAAGTGGCCATATCACCACCCTTAATCATGGGCTAACCAACAACCAAAGTAATGCTATCGTGCTCGTTACCCAGCATTACGGGAAATACAA
This sequence comes from Leptolyngbya sp. PCC 7375, assembly GCF_000316115.1. GTDB lineage: Bacteria > Cyanobacteriota > Cyanobacteriia > Phormidesmidales > Phormidesmidaceae > Leptothoe. The sequence goes on along the minus strand of NZ_JH993797.1, from coordinate 1,737,971 downwards.
TGTTAGCCAGGTAGGTGTGTGGTTTAGCGGTGGCAAATGGAAAATTTACAACGAAGACCTGAAGGCCATGCCAATTGGCACCAAGTTTAATATTTTGGTCTTAAAACCAGGGGCCTCTATTCGGTTTGGCAACTTAGAAGGTGTCGCTTTCCAACATAAAGTAACTGATGCCACTAAACAGGGCAGCATGAAGCATGTCAGTTACATTAATAACGGGTTTAGCAATGGTGTTCCCCAGGGCATTGTCTTTGTTACCCAGCGATGGATCAACACCTATAACCCAAATCCCATAGGCGTTTGGTACTCCAATAATAAATGGACAGCTTACAACCAAAATCGCAAACCTCTTCCCAACAACATGACATTTAATGTGTTGGTGGTCAAGCCTGCTCGCGCTGCGGTGCCAAAACCTCGGCCCAGGCCAGTGCCGCGTCCAGCTCCAAAACCGCGTCCAGCACCGAGCAAGCCTGTGGAGAAAGATCCTGACAAGGAAATTGAAGACCTATTCCCAGCATTCTGGTTAGCTGGGTTCGTCTGCAAGAACTTGCCCAAAGCGCCTAATCCAGATCCCGATTTGGATTGGATATAGCTTGGTCACCCATTTTGCGATTGCTGATTTAGGGGATGAACCGGTCTAGAACTATTGCTATTTGACGGTATCCGACAGCTCAAGTCATCTCGAGGATCAACAATGCCCCCATTTATATTCTTTCGTTTCGAGAACACCCATCATGGTAAACAAATGCGGTGGAACGCCTGAACCGCCTGATAAACCTATCAAACCCCTCAGTCATGAAGAGCAAGTTTTGCATATTGCTATGGATGAACTGCTCAAGATCATGGCTGAGCATCCAATCAGGGGTCTGGATGAAGACTTCTCTCAAATGGATGTCGATACGGCCATTCAACTCATTTTAGAGACAACGTCCTATGGGCTTGATTACGCCAAACTGAATCCCCAAATACAGGACCTGGTAATAGCCATGGCTAAACATTTCATTTTATTTCAGCGAGTTATTATACCGGGCTATTCATACCTATTGGTTGACCTCCAGGCTTTCCTGAGGGCACTGATTGAATTCAATGACCTAAAAATTAGGGGATTAAGGGGAAGTAATCCCCTGGATGTATCGAGATGGGCCACCCATGGTCCCAGTCTACGACGTTCCCTTAGCTCTAAAAAACGAGTGTTTCTGAACAATCTGTCACAGTTTAGGACAATTAACTTCCAACAATAGTCAACACACCTACTAGGAGACTAACAATGCAGATTATTAATCACCTTCTCTACCATGATGATGGTACTCCCTATCCCTTTGAGGAGAGTCCCAACTCTGGTGGCACGTTGCGCCATGAGTATTTAGTGATGCATTTCACAGCGGGTAGAACTGCAAAATCGGCTGTACGATGGCTCACTCAAGCTCAGGCCAAAGCGTCTGCCCACCTGGTCATTGGCCGAGATGGCAGTATTACCCAGCTGGTGCCGTTTAATGTGAAAGCCTGGCATGCCGGTCGCAGTTCTTGGGAGGGGAGAACAGGTCTCAACAAATACTCGATTGGGATTGAACTGGTGAACGCAGGTAGGCTAAAGCGTCAAGGGGGTGAATGGAAAAGTTGGTTTAATCAGGTGTATGACGACGTCGATGTACTCGAAGCAACCCACAAACATGAGTCGTCCTCCAGTGGTTGGCATGTTTATACCGAAGAACAACTAGAGGCGGCGATGGACGTTGCCAGCCTGTTGGTCGACGAATATGGTTTGCAAGATGTCATTGGCCATGATGATATTGCCCCCCAACGCAAGAATGATCCAGGCCCCGCTTTCCCCATGGATAGTTTTCGTGCAAGGGTGATGGGACGTGAGGATTTAGAAGAGTTCTATGAAACAGCAGGTCGATTAAATATTCGTACAGGTCCAGGCACTCAGTATGAGAAGTTGCCAGAGAGTCCGCTACCTGCCCACACACCCGTTGACATTCTAGACACTAGCAATAATTGGAAACTAGTCACTGTGCTAGAAACCATCAACGATAATATGGATATAGAAGGGTGGGTTCATGGTCGTTACTTACAACGTCAGAGCTGACGGCTTGTAAACCTGATTGAGAATCAAGGCAAGATGATTTGCCAGCCTGTACTCTCGAAAAGAAAGAAAGTTAAAGAAGAACGGGTGGATAACTCTAAGGGCTATCCACCCGTTTAGCTCCCTGCCAAGGCCTAATAACCATCTGTTCGATAGGCGGGGGTGTCTCTACCCCTAGAGATGCTTCCACCACCCAATCTAGACGTACTTAAAGGTACTGCTGTTGAGGTCGAGATTACCCGAGCCGCGAATCACGGCAATGAGTTCATCTTTTTGACCAGCCGCATTATCAATGAACAATCCACGGCCACGATCAGCACCTTTGGGAGACGAACCCAAACGGTAGTCATGGTCATTACTAAGCTGGATCATATCACCCTGCCTCGTATTCAAGTCCGTGATCAGAGCGTAGTTTGATACCCCCATGGAGCGTATTTTACCGTCATCGTAAAGGGTGCCAGATTGATTACCCAAGACAAAGGTGTCACGCCCTCTACCTCCAGTCATCACGTCTTTTTCGGCAGCCGTTCTACGCCATGCTCCCTGTAGAAAATCATTACCATCTCCACCAACGAGCCTATCATTGCCCCAGCCACCTAGCAGTCTGTCATTGCCCGAGCCACCGTTAACGCGGTCATTGCCCGAGCCACCATGAACATAATCATTGCCTGAACCACCAAAGACTTTATCGTTACCTCTTTCACCAAACACCTTATCAGCGCCTTGATCGCCGTAAATGGTGTCGTTACCGCCTTTACCACGAATAGTATCGTTACCATTCTTGCCAGCGATACGCTGTTTTTTGGACCCGCCAGTAATGGTGTCAGTTCGGCGAGTACCCTGAATCACAGCGTTGTTACTCGTGATTCGATTCAGTCCTGAAGGAGGTGTGGGCGCTGGGGGCGTGGGTGCTGGAGGTGTGGGCGCTGGGGGTGTGGGCGCTGGGGGTGTGGGCGCTGGGGGTGCTGGAGGTGTGGGTGCAGGCGTTGGACTACTCCCATTCTCACCTCCAATTAGCAGCAGGTAAGCATCGTCTCCACCGCCAGCATCTCTCTGGACCGCGTTTGCCGTCACCAGGTCAGCCCCCGATTCAGCCGTCAGGGCTAGTGCGGCTACACCCCCACCGACACCAATCGCATTGGCGTCTCCATCAACAAAGGGGGTCCAAACATAACGCGTCTTCAAATCAGGACTCATAACAGCCAGAAAGCCTTCTGACCCTGAGTATCCAGGTACTCTTTGGCCCTCAATGGTTTGGTTGTCGCGATTGGCTAAACTTGCATTGGTCTGACCCACAAGGTACACATTGCCCTGTTGATCAGCTGTAATGTCAGTGGGTTTAACACTGTTTCCTCTACCGCTGCTTAGCCGGGTAAGCAACGATTGTCCCTTTTTAAGATCACCTGTAGCTAGATCATAACGACCGTAATAGGTCATTTTGACTGAACCGACATTTGTGGCTCGAGTGTAGCGATCTGTTTGTACTGTGTCAGGCCCCGATGACTGGGAAAAATTGAGTGGGTCACGGGAAAAAATAGAAAAGCCGGTGCCTCCGTTAATTGAATAAGCGGCGTAGAGTTCACCGTCATCACCAATGGCAATGCTTTCACCACGCGTATCGGCCATCAAATTGGCTTTGCGGATGTTGGCGGCGCTTTCGTCATAGCTTTTCCATTTCTGTTTTCCGTTGTAGTCCCAAGCTTGGGTAAAGGCTACCTGCAAGTTCGATGACTTTTGCTCATAGCCAGTGGCGATCAACGTGCCACCGTTTTTATCGGTGATGGCCACATCGTTAAAGCGGCGATTGTTCTTGCCAGTGGAATACTCTTCTTGAACTTTACCCTGGCTATTATATAGTTTGATTTTACCTCTACCCTGGATGGCAACAACTCTACCGCTGTCAGAAATGGAGACCTGACTGGCTGAGACGCTGTTGTCACTCCAAATAACGCGGCTGCCATCTGCACTCAGAACGGCTACTCCAAAGTCACCAGCAACTGCTATTTCTCCCCTGCTGTTGACTTCTAGATCATCGACTTCACCCGGGAGACGAGTCACTGAAAGGACTTTGTTAGTCTTGTTGTTATAGCGAACAACGCTGCCTTCACCACCGCCCAATAAGTTGATTTTCTTGGCACTGGAGCTGTATTGAGAGAGTGCACCACCAAAAACGGTGATGCCATTTTTTGAAACATCGACTGCATTGGCAGAATCATTTCTGTTACCACCCAGGTAAGTGGCACCAGAGACATCCAGGTTGTTAGTCTTTTTGGTAAGTTCTTTGATGGTCATAAATAGTCCCCGTTTGACAGATGAATGGATGAATTAGTCGGACGTAAAGAACCGATGGCTTTGCGCACATAGTTCATAACAGTGGTGCTCACTGAAAGCTTTAGACAGCAATAGCTATGGGCGGTACAAAAGGCTGAAGACACGAAGCCTTTTGCGCTATCGAGTGCTGCGTAAAGTATCTAAAACCCTTTGAGTTGTTGTTTGCTAAGCTTTGTGCTTTGCGTAGCCGCAATGTTTCATGCTGACCATGGGTAAAGAGCGCCATAAAATCTTGAACAAGGATATCGCTGAGAATTCTCAGAGACCATTGACTGACTCTATTTGCATAAATTTCAGTGTTACAGCCTTAATAACCAGACTTAGGAGGTCGATAAAGAATATTTCGACTACCTAGACAGCCAAGTAATCCATAATCTTGTTCTAACTGGACTGGTCGTTGTGTTTAATACCTGGTCTGCAGCTGCATCGGGAACAATCTGCAAGACATGCAACCTTTGGTACTAAAAAGTATAGCTATCGATAATCATTGCCTTTTTGAACAACCTTGTCGCCACAGGAGCTTTAAGCTTACTCAAATGTTCAGACGACAAAAATATGACTGGCTCTGGAGAATCTCTAATGAATGTCCTTGGAAATTAGAAAACAGTCGATGTGGTAGAGTCATTGCTTCTTTTAATGGAAACAGAACACCTTGGTGTGCGTAGTCGACTTATCTTACTATTGGACTTTACTAGTTACCAGAACTCAAAACATAGCCGAGTGTACCCTTGATGCTCATTTAAGCAATTTGTTTAGGCATTGTCAAGATTGGTTCACACCAGATGAAGATTAGCTATAGATAGCGCCTGTAGCTTTGCGCACACAGCTCACTGCCAGTCTCTTTTAAGAACAATAGCTATGGATAGGTGACAGCACGCTATAGATCGATGTAAGACTCAGTCAACACCTTTGCGAGATCATTCATTTCGGATTGAGAATACGGAATTCGGGCTTTGTATAATATTGTTCTTAGCTATTCTCCAAGATTCCGTAATACTCATCAAAAGTACTCACCATGTAAAGAAATGGATTTGGTAATAGCAAGAAATGGGTAGACAGTCGGTGACCATCTACCCATTTGGCTCTCTGCCAAGGTTGTTCTTTAAGAGATTTTCTATTTAATAGTAGTTGCCAATCTTGCGGTGGTGAACAGCGGTGATCGACTCATCTTTCGAGACCTTGCCATCCGCAACGGTGCAATATACCAGCCAGTGATCGCTAAGTTCCATCCGAGTTGTTACCGTACACTCCAGATACGCCAAAGCATCGGCCAGAATCGGGGACTTGTTGTTGGCAGGGCGGGTGCGAATGCCAGCAAACCGGTCAGCACCGGGGGGGAAACGCTTCAGGAAGTGCTTCATCAGTGGCAGATGATTACCCTCTTCCAAAATATTCAGCACAAACGTGTCACCCACCTGCATCAGGGATTCAATGGCTCGGTCTTTAGCAACTGCGATGGTAAAGCCCAATGGCTTGAAGCTAGCCTGGGAAATCCAGGAAGCCAACATCGCACTGGCCACCTCGCCTTTGGCAGCAGTAATGATATAAAGACCGCTACTGATGCGACCCAGCGCCTTTTGCAGGTCAGCATCAAGTCCCTTAATTTTCTTCATCTTCTTCGCTTGAGCCAGGTCCTGACCCAGGTCAGTCCCGGTCTCGTCGCAAAGCTGGTAGAGTGCTTCAGATGGCGTATCTTTCACCCGAATGGGGGCAAACGCAACCTTTAGATCCAGGTCCTGTAGCTGACTCTGCAACGTATCGATGGGCTCGTCATCCCCACCGTAGGACTCAAAAAGACCATAGGTTTGCTTATTATTGACAGCCGCCAAAATGGAACTCAGCGCCGTTTGCACTTCTTCGGCACCCTGACCTGAGGATGGGGGCATGCCCATCAAAATGCCTTTAGCGCGACCGACTAGTTCAGTGACATCATGGGGGTCCGCCAACCGCATATCCATCATTTCGACAGCGACGCCGGTTTTAGTAATGCCTTTAGCCAGGGCTTGGGAGATGCGATCGCAATACCCATAGTCCGACACATAGAAAACCGCCACCATATTCTCGGCCTTGCTTTTCTCATTACTCCAGCGGCGATAGCGCTCTGTGAGTTCTTCCAGATTGTGACGCAACAGGGGACCATGACCAGTGGCAATGGTGCTAATTGTCCCCAACTTATCCATGCGCTTCATGGCAGACAGCACCGAGCGGGCATTGGGAGCCATCAAACACTCATAGTAAAAGCGAAAGTCAGGCGTCAGCGCATCCAGATCTGCATCAAAGGTATCGTCACTACAATAGTGGGCACCAAAAGCATCACAGGTGTAGAGAATGCCAGTCTTTTGATCGTAGGTAAAAATGGTGTCGGGCCAGTGGAGATTGGGCGCACTCACAAATTCCAAAACATGGCCATTGCCCAAATCCAGAGTGTCACCACTTTTCACCAGCTGTGATTCAAACGGCTGATGAACCAGATCCTCCAGGAACTTCACTGCCACCTTCGCCCCAACCACAACTGCCTGAGGTGCAAGATCCAATACATCCTTCACCAGGCCGCTATGGTCCGGCTCAGTATGGCTAATCACGATATAGTCAATTTCCTTAGGATCAATCAGCCCCGTCAGCGCATCCATATAGAGCTGCTGAAACTTAGCGTGGGAGGTGTCTATCAGTGCTGTCTTTTCCCCACGCACTATGTAGGAGTTATAGGTCGTACCGTTTTGCAACCCAAACTCAATATCAAACCGATCCCGGTCCCAGTCCAGGGACCGGATAGTCGTAGTATTTTCAGCAATCTCACCAGTAGCGATAGTGAGACGCTTTTCAGCTGGCTTGGCAGTGTTTGGAGCAGCTACAACCATAGGTACCTCTAAACTGGTCTGACTATTGTCCCAAAGTGTTTGGGCACGACTTTAGCAACACGAAGGTTGCTTTAGTATCATTGTGTCTCAAAACATTAATTTTTGCAGTCTTTTTTTCTAACGCAACTGATAAGCATAAGCAATACTAATAGCGTTTAAGTTTGTGGGGGCCGTTCCCAGGGTGGGTGAGCCCACAGCGCCGTTCTTCCCATGGACCCAATCAGGGGTTAGCCTTTAAGACACTTTAAATAAGGCTAGATGGGTGAGACCGTAGCGTTTAGTGCGGGAGAGTTCTAGGCCAATCAGAGATTTGGGCTGCCAATGTTCTGGGGTATATTCTGTAGCAACTATTGCCCCTGGCGCTAATAGAGACTTTTCAACCAGAAGAGTAAGGACTTTGTCATAGAGTTTAGCAGCGTAGGGTGGATCTAAGTACACCAGATCAAAGGGGTCTAAAGTTAAAGTCTGTAGCTTTTTAGTCACCTCTCCACGAATCACTTGAAAGGATTGTTCTGGTTTGGCAACAGTCTGCCAGTTGGTGTGCACAATCCGACAGGCAGCCCCCGACTGCTCTATGCCCACCACTACGCTGGCCCCGCGACAAAGGGCTTCTGCCCCCATGGCACCACTCCCCGCACATAGATCTAACCAACGACAGCCACTAACTCGCCCCTGCCAAATATTAAATAACGCCTCACGTACCTTAGCGGGTGTAGGGCGAGTCGCCCGCCCCGGCAACGTTTTGATGGCACGATTACCGTAGATACGAATAGACATTTGGCAATAGACAATGGGGTTATATCCGTAGGGGCACTCCCGTGTGGATGCCCTTTTCACAAGGTATACCAATTCACAGATAAGAGCACCAATCGCTCCAGCCACCGGGGTAAAGCTTACCCATGGGGTTACCTGCAACAACCTGGGAAAATAAATTAACACAGGCTGTCACGCCAGACCCACAGTAGATGATGACTTCATCAGCATCGTCCACCCCTCGCCAATATTGTGCCAATTCGGCTGGCGCTTTGAGCAATCCGGCGTCAGTGCTGATATCTTTCCAAAAATAGTTCACTGCCCCAGGCACAGAACCCGCAATCGGATCAATGGGTTCACGTTCACCCCGGAAGCGATCGGCGGATCGAGCATCAATTACCACTGTGCCAGGGGTGTCTTTGTGTTGACGCACATAGTCAATATCCACAACCCAATCAGCCTGGGGCTGGGGCATAAAGCGACCTACCTGAAATGGTGGCGTTTCCCTACTAAGGGGTAAGCCTGCCTTAATCCAGGCATCTATACCCCCATCCAACAAAGCCACATTGCCATGGCCTAAATAGCGCAACATCCACCAAAGGCGAGCGGCAAACGCAAACCGGGAGGCATCGTAAATCACAATGGGTGTCTGAGGCGTAGACTGAATGCCTAACAGGTTTAGAGTGTCGACAAACTTCTGCCAGTTGGGCAACGGGTGACGACCTCCATGCTTTTGAACAGAGCTAGAAAGATGTTTGTTTAGGTCGAGATAGTAGGCACCGGGGATATGACCAGAATCGTATTGCTGTTGACCCAGTTCCGGTTCTGGCAAGGAAAATCGGCAGTCAATAACAATGACAACATCAAGGTGGTCTGCCAGCCACTGCGGAGAAACGATATGAGTGTTGGAGAGATTAATGAAATTACTCAAGAGGCTAAAGCGGGGTTAGATGGATGAACCTGGGTGGCTAAAAAGCCAGTGATTTCTTGAATTAGGGGATGCTGTCGTAACGTTTGCAACTTTTGCTCAGTTAGATTGTGAAGGGTATGTTCAATAAAAGCTTGAACTCCCTTTGGATATTGAGCTAGTAAATCCCTTGGCTGCTTTTGACCCAACTGCCATTCTAAAGGGGAGAGGGGACGACCGATACATTCTTCAACTAATGTTCGATCCTGTAAGAAAACAGTCTCAATTGTAGGAACTGCCTGTAGTATTTTGTAAGGGGTATGAACCGTTGCAGTATGACTTAAGAACTCTAAATCTTGCTGATAACTTTCGATCGCAATTTCATTATTAGTATCTGCATCCACCACTAATACAGTTGGAATTTGCCGTTCTGAGAGCAATGTTCGAGCTAAGGGATCTGCATTATATTTATCCTCTCCATCTACAAAGGTGACATCCTGTAAAAGTGCAGGCTCAATCAATGCACGAAGAATCTTAATATGGTGAGGTCCTTCAACGACGATGTAGGCCTTTGTCATAGTGTTTTCTCCGATTTTATTTGAAAGTCTGCCGTCCCTTTTTCAACACAAATACGGTATTTCTTAACCAATGAATCCCTCATGCATTGACGTTTTAATGCGTAATCAATTTCTCTACCATTCCATAGCAAAACCATATGGGGACCAAGGGATTGAGTGAAAATTGATACAGGTGATGTGAATCCGCTACGGCTAAACATTACTCCAATTGTAGAAGCATGACGACGTTGCAACTGATTACGCATTTTTGCGATGGGCTCTACTTTGATGGGTTGGGCCTGATCCTTGGTTTCCACTAAACAAGCCAGCCCATCACAGTAAATTGCACCATCAATCTGCTCAATTGCGTCATTTTTATCGTCGAGTTCATAGGGAGCCATCACATCCTTGACCCTGACCTCATAGGGATATGTGACATCGGCACCTTCTAGTTGAAAGGCCCGTAGCACCAAATATTCCAACGCCTTACCGGCAGGCCAGTCAGGTAGAGATGTCTGATTTTTGATAGCCTCCCAGAGCTGTAATAATTGAGCTTGCCCATAGGTTTCGATTCTGGCTTGATAGTCAGCGGAGCGGGTCATGGATATGTGCCATTTAGATAAGCACTTTGGTTGATACTCTGTATGCCTGATGATCGTTCCCTAGAAAATGCTGTGTTTATCCCTGAGGAAACTGGGGACGGCTCAGCTACGTTCTACTCGGAGGAATTTGGCGAGCATTTTCACTGCCGTAATGGAGCCTATACCGATGCGCAGCGGAATTATGTCGATGCGGCCAATATTCCGGAGCTGGCCAAAGCGGAACGGCTATCTATTTTGGATGTTTGCTATGGGCTGGGGTACAACACAGCTGCGGCCCTGGATACGATTCAGCTGGTAAATCCTAACTGTCAGGTGACGATTCGGGCCTTGGAAATCAATGCAACGGTGGTTCGGGATGCGATCGCAAATAACCTTATCCACCATTGGACACCACCCACCCAGCAAATCCTGAAAACCCTGGCTACCGAGCACTATTACAAAAGCCCCACACTGGATATTCAGCTGATGATCGGCGACGCCCGACAAACCATGCAACCCCTGGCCGCCAAGGGATGGCAGGCCGATGCCATCCTATTTGATCCATTTTCCCCCCCACGCTGCCCCCAGCTGTGGACGGTGGAATTCTTTAAACTTACGGCTCAATGCCTGGCTGAAAGCGGCATCCTGGCCACCTATTCCTGCGCCGCTGCTGTTCGCTCAGCCATGGGATTAGCTGGCTTAACCATGGGCTCATTGCCAGGAACCGGTCGCCACTGGCCCTGCACCGTGGCGACCAAAGCTCAGCGCCCTTTACCAGGTCTGTCGCCACAGGAACAAGAGCATCTGCAAACACGGGCGGCCATTCCCTATCGTGACCCCACACTGACGGCCACGGCTGAAGCAATTGTGGCCCAGCGTCAGCAAGAACAGCAGCAATCTAAACTGGAACCAACGAGTGCCTGGCGACGACGTTGGTTAACGAGGCAGAGGGGCTAAAAATGCTTGATTTTGAGTTTTGAGTTTTGAATTAGTGACTTGGTTGACCTGGATAAAACCAAGGACTAAGAACCAAGAACTAAGAACTTAAACGTCTATCTACCCTTTGGCTTTCCTGGCATACCCTTTACGCTAAGTAGCCATCATACTTGGGAAGTCCAACCGCTGCGCGGTATACTCCTCCCGTAATTTTTTGATGTTCTTACGCTAACGTTTACTCTCGTAATTCCTATGACTAACCCATTGGCAGTGGCAGTATTGGCAGCAGGTAAAGGAACTCGGATGCGATCGCGTCTGCCTAAGGTGCTTCATCCTCTAGGGGGTCGCACCCTGGTGGAAAATGTGCTGGCTAGCTTGGAACACGTACAGCCCGAGCGCCAAATTGCCATTGTGGGTTATCTGGCCGATGACGTACAGACTGCATTGGCCCACGTATCTGGATTGGAATTCGTTGAGCAAACTGAACAGCTAGGGACCGGCCATGCCGTGCAGCAGGTAATTCCTGCATTAGAAGGGTTTGAAGGTAACCTGCTGGTGCTGAATGGGGATGTACCCCTACTGCGCCCCGAGACCATTGCCAAAATGGTGCAGACCCATGTTGAGAACAAGAATGCTGCCACCATTCTCACGGCCCAGTTTGAGGATCCGACCGGCTATGGCCGAGTCTTCTGCGATGAGAAGTATATTGTCTCTGAGATTATTGAACACCGCGACTGCACCCCTGAACAGCGTGGGAACAGACGCATTAACTCTGGCATTTACTGCTTTAACTGGCAAAAGCTAATGACGGTGCTACCCCACCTGAGGTCAGATAACGATCAGAATGAATACTATCTAACCGATGTGGTCAAAGACCTTTCACCGGTAATGGCCTTAGATGTAGACGACATCGAAGAGATTTCCGGCATCAACAACCGTAAGCAATTATCAGATGCAGCCACGATTCTGCAATGCCGCATCAAGGATGAACTGATGCTGTCTGGGATTACCATGATCAATCCTGACAGCATCACCATTGATGCCACCGTCAAGGTGGAGCCCGATGTGGTGATTGAACCGGAAACCCACCTGCGCGGTAACACCACCATTGCTGCCGGTTGTCACATTGGCCCCGGCACTCTGATTGACAACAGCACCATCGGGGCAAACACTACGATCAAGTATTCAGTCATCAACGACAGTAAAATTGAAGGTGCAGGCCAAATTGGTCCCTACACCCATCTGCGTGGTGAAGTGATACTTGGTGAAGGCTGCCGCATTGGCAACTTTGTTGAAGTCAAAAAAACCACCATTGGCAACAACACTAATGCCGCCCATTTGTCTTATCTGGGTAATGCCACCTTAGGTGACCAAGTTAACATTGGTGCAGGCACCATCACGGCCAACTACGATGGCTATAAAAAACATCCCACGGTAATTAAAGACAATACTAAAACGGGCTCCAACAGTGTTTTAGTGGCCCCTGTCACATTGGGTAAGAATGTTACGGTGGGTGCAGGCGCAGTGGTCACAAAAGACGTGGATGATAACTGTCTGATCGTCACCCGTGGTGAGCGTCGTGTGCTTAAAAACTGGAAACCCAAGTTTATGAATAAGGATACTACTGAGAAATAAGCCCCAATCCGAATTCATTAAACCCGATTAAAAATGGATAATCCTGTAGGGGTACCCCCTTGTGGATGCCCAATGACCATTTTTGAGTGAATCCGCCTCCTGCATATAGTTTAGGGGGCGGATTTACGATTACCCCTGTTTACAACCGACCTTCAGCAGAGACAATCTCAGGGACAATTGCTTCGATTGCCTCTTCAGTTGCTTCAGTCAACAGCTCATCAGCGGCGCGATTTTCATCAGAACTGACGTCGGGACCACGATTTAAGTTAATGTATCCACCGCTTCTAGATGCATCACCTTCACCTTGAGCAGTGGCAATAATTTCCCGAGTTACGGGGTCAACCAGACGCACATTAAGCTGTACGGTAGCGTTGGTTTCATCACTACAGGTGCGACCCACAAACGGTACATTTACACATTGACGATTATCTTTTAGATCAAACTGGGTAATCGTTCCCATAATGACCGCGTCTACATTCATTTCCTGAGCTCGGTCCAAGGTAGCGCTCTCGTCGAGGACATTGCCAGACTGGACTGCGACCTGACTGCTGTCAACAACAGAATAGGCCCCATCGTTAACCAACTCAGTAATTAATAACTCACTGATGCCGCGAGCAGCACCCTGACCACGATAGTAGCTGTAGTACCACCAATAGTCCGAACTCACATCACCATGGGATAGGGGCAAAATAGCAATTTTTGGCCGCTCATTTTGAGCAAGCTGTACTGGAGCTACAGCATCTGGCGCAGCTACTACAGCTTGGATGGGTGCAAAGGCTAGCAACGCGCATCCTGTAGATGTCAGTAGACGAGAAATCATTTGCATTTGTGTTTCCTTATAATCAATTCCAAGGTTATGACGTGGTTGTACCCTGTAGGCATCATCACCAGACTGGAGAGTGATACATATTCATAACGGTTAACCCTGGCTCACCTGGACTTTGAACAGATAGATGTTCCCCAGTAGGCTTCAATCGTTAATGGCCAGATTCTATACAGACACCTCGAAAACTGTCCTAATAGTCAACCAGCATTCGATATTATCAGGATTTATATTCGATATTTTTGGCATATACAGTTAAATGGCAACATAGGATGCAGGTCTGGCCAGTAGCTCTCAATATCGCAGGGTAGGTATCGCCTGAGACATTAAGTTGTGATGAGTTTATATGTTTTTTTAGTTTTGATGTCATCCTAACTGACCTGCAACACAACAACCCGGTCAGTATCTGGCCGTTTAGTATACAGCCTGTCTCAAACAGCAACGCCTATCCCTGGCTAATCTCAAAGCCAAACGGCGGCAATGTCATGGTGGGACCGTTAGGCAACCCAATATCCACTATGAACTGCTCTTGCCAGTAACCAATGACTTGAGTGTACAGATAGGTAACTGACGTCTCTTGGGTAAGCCTAGCACGCGACAATATCTCCTGCTGATCACTCACCATCAGCTCAATGCCAACCGGTAGGGTTTCTCCTGGTGTCGGTCCTAGAATTAAAAACAGACTCCACTCAGGCACATCATCGACCATCAATGGCCAAACCCAAGCATAAAGACGGCAAGGAAAACCCGCTAAATTAATCTTTTTACAAGCACCCCTTGCCCGTATAGGGATTTCAATTCCCTGAGATGTGAGTTCTTCTACAATATTTTCTATTTCTTCCTTAACAGGTCGCAAGCCATGGGCTGGCGTCAAGGGTGGCAGTAACTGCCAGGCAAGCTGCTCAGCCATGGCATCTAGCTCACCCTGTAGCCATCTCCCCACATTTACCACACCTGTGGTTATAGTCTCAGCGATCGCACTCAGCTGACTAGACGGAGCCGTCTGGAGAATTGTCTCTGGCTCTAGACAATTGAGATACAACAAAAGCTGTTCTGGAGTGACCACAAACCGATCAAGGGGAACCGTATAAGCCTGAGGATCTGCAGGGGTATGTTGTTGCACGTATTGCTGTAGCTGATCATGGCGTAAACCTGTCACTACACGCACCTGGTTCACTTCTTCTTGCACTTCCGCCAGGATATATAAATGGGCTGCCTGGTCCCCTACGACGGCGGCTGTTGGGATGCTCACGGCATCATCAACCACTGAGCCCATGGGCAACACCCATAGACGATAGTCTCCGACATTCAAATTAGACGATTGGGTGAACGTTGTCTCTTGTAAGTCAGCAGGCAGCAAACCAGTATCTTCAAGCCATTGTTTTACCCCTGCCATAGCCAATGCTCTCAAAAAAGTTTGCCATTGGCTATCATCATCCGAAATGTCTTGACAAATGTCTGTAGCCCATTGTGTAGAGGTGGTAGATAGCATAACTGTTTCTGTTGAGAGGGGAATTATATCAAATTGTTGAGGATCGAGGGATGAAGTATTCATGGCGTGAAAAAGCGCTGTGACAGTGTGGGTTAACTAGAATGAGATCAGCTTACAGGGAGTATTTTTATAGAGGGGCTATTCATCAGGAGGCGTAGAAGATAAAACTGTTTCACACAGACGACGGGAAAATATGCTATTTGCCGTACGATTCTTAGGAATTTGTGCCTCTGAAGCAGCTTCTGCCATCACTGTTTCTGTTTCTTCAGTCAAAATGTAATCTAGTTGCTGGGCAATTTTGGTTAGCCGGTCAGCAGAGACATGCTGTAACGCATCCGCCTGGACTTGCTCTTTAAGTTGATTTAACCAGTAGATACAAACCTTGGCTCGAAATTGCTTAAGCTGCAACAAACGGGTTACCTTTACCTGATTAGTTAACTCTAGCTGTTTCGCAATCACTCCCATGGATAATCCCTGGCAGTGAAATAGTATTAGGGCCTTTCGATAAACGCTATCCTGGGGTGGTTTCCTCCTTTTATAGTGGGTGCTATAGCTTTGCACAATATGGTGAATTGCCTGGTCGAGAGTCGTAATAAAGTGAGTCCGATAACGTTTTAAAAAGTCATCTTGAGCTTGCTCTGCATCATCAGAAGTCGGTGCCGAGAGATTGGAAAGACCTGTCTCAGTGTTATCTAAAGATTGGGTCAATGGGGTACGTCGACGCACTGCAATCCGATATTGTCGCAGCTGATCTGCCAGCTCATGTAACTGGGCAAATACCAGGTTAGGAGCCTCATTGGGCACAATCTTTTGGAGCTGTTCATCGGTGGGGTCAACACAGCGACGGGCACGACCCTGGCGTTGTTTTAATCGGTCATTACGATACACCCGGTGATAGGCACTGAGTAATTGGCTAGCTGTAGTCAACTCACTTTGACTGAGGTGGGGCAACGCTCTGGGCAGCTGCGATAGGCGGGTATCGTTGAGAATTGCCCATGGGCTAATGCGATATAACCCTTGTTCCATAAAGAAACGGTTGAGATTCGGATGACTTTTGGTCAGTCGACTGGTCCAGGTGCTCAAGGCCGACTGACTGGGATCATATTTAGCTAGAATTTGCATCGCCACAGCAGGGTAGGTTGCAGGAACCTGACCATCGTCATCCAAAATCAGGGGCCACAGGTCTGCACCTGTAAAGTTATAGGTCTCACCAAATTGACGAACTAACTGGGTACAGGCAGCTTCAATCTGGTGGGACAACCAACAGCGCAAACACAGTTGAGCTATGGCTGCATTCTCTGCATCGGTTTGGGTTAACTCCCACAAAGCTAACTGACAATCGCGTTCGGACAGGATTTCGGCTTCTAAACGCTGGCCAAATTGGGGCTGAAACCACCGTTGGGCATCGGGAAAGTTCTGTCGCTGTAGTCGCCCTGCAGCCGTTAAAACCATCATTTGCCAATAACGCGATGTGTTAACCATGGTGAATGCAAACAATTACCTGAAATCAGTCTAGACCGGTTGTTGCAGTAGTCAGATAAATTTGAGAATTTATTGAATAATTGCCAATCGATCCACCGGGTATGGGGGTTGGAGCCAACATACGGTAAAGGATAATGGCCAACAGTAAGGATATGGCATGAAGTAGTTTACTCATGGAGCAAGGACTCCTCAATGTTCTGTGAGAACTTATTGCTTCATAGCCTTGACTTATTCAAGGTTGTCTTGGGTGTATCTAAGCGCACGATAGCTAAAGAAAAATCTGAGACGGACGACCTCTGATCACTATGGGTAAATGCACTGACGTGTTTTATCAAGTAGAACAGTTTTTGCGTCCCACGGTAACAATCCTAGTCATAGTTTGCTCGGTGGATCTACGACTCATCCCCAACTCCTTCAAAAAAGATGTATGAAGTTGGGTGTTAGCACCATGGGGATGGCCATGTGCCAAGGGATAAAAAAGAACAGTACGGCACGCACCGATCCGAAATACGTATAAAGATGGCTACATTTGTTCAGCAGTTTCTCGCGCTCGTTAATGGTGTGCGCGTTAGGGCAGGCTTGTCTCGACTCACCATCGATCAACAACTCAATCATGCTGCTCAGCGGCATACTTCTGATATTGCTCATAATGATTTAGTTGTTGGCCATAGAGGTTCTAATGGTTCAAACCCGACCCAAAGAGCGAGAGTTGCTGGTTACCAATCTCGAACAGTTGTTGAAAATATTGGTGCGGGGCATTACACAGTGAGAGAAGTGTTTGATGACTGGATGATTAGTCCAGGCCATCGCGCTAATATTTTAAATCCCAATGTACGGCAGCTAGGGGCAGGCCATGTCTTTTTAGCCAACGATACTGGTAACCATAATTATTTTGATTATTGGACAATTGTCTTAGGCACCAGAGTTCCAGGTACTGAACCTGTTCGTCCGACACCACCAAGGCGTCCGACACCAAGGCCAACACCCCCTGCGCCAACGCCAGCACCCGCACCTGTGCCAGTGCCAACTCCAGCACCTGCGCCAGCACCTGTGCCAACTCCTACTCCAGAGCCTGCTCCGGTACCCACGCCAACACCGCCTCCAATTTCTCCTAACCCTACGCCAGTACCTGTTCCCACACCTGCACCTACGCCTATTCCGGTTCCCCCTACACCCACACCCCCTACACCCACACCCCCTACACCTACGCCTATTCCGGAGCCCCCTGTTCCTACGCCAGCCCCTCAACCCGACTTACCGCAGCCAGGCCTGCCATCACCGCCTACACCCGCCCCTTCTCCTACACCCGCCCCTTCTCCTACCCCAATACCTCAGCCTCAAGAGCCCACTCCTAAGCCAGAGCCGCAGCCACCCATAAACAACCCTGACAACAACAATTTAGGCATAGGAACTCCTAGTAATGACAGTATTGAAGTTCGTGATAACACTCAACCCACTGCTGGTGGTTTAGGTGATGATCAGATTTTGGGTAGTGATGGTGATGACATATTGCGCGGCGATCATGATCGGAGAGATCCGGGTGGCCGCGTCGGTGGCGATGATGTTATCTGGGGCCGACTCGGTAACGATCGCATTGGGGGCAAAGGGGGCAATGATACTCTCTTTGGTGGCGCAGGTGATGATTTGATCTGGGGTGATGATGGCGATGATCTGTTACGGGGTGGCTTAGGCAACGATATTCTCACTGGAGATAATTTTTCTGGAGGTAGCGGTGCGGATAGGTTTATCCTGGCTGTTGGAGAAGGCAGAGATATTATTCGAGATTTTGAAGTCGGGATTGACTTGATTGGTTTAGCCGATGGACTAACCTATGCTGATCTTTCCTTAGGGCAGAGCGTTGATGCCACAGTGATCTCTGTAGATGGAGAGACCCTGGCTCAGGTAAATAACGTGGTTGTCACCGATATGACGAGTGAGATGTTTGTTTTGGTTTAAGTGCACATTCCGCAGTCAGAATCCAGAGAATCCAGGACTTCACTGACTCCTGACTTCTAATGCGAAATTCTGACTGACAGCGCCCGGTACCGCAGGGCATCCACAGGGGAGTGTCCCTACCCTGGATGTCATCAGCCATCTCAACAGGCTTTTCCAACTCTACTTCTGTTTTTTAGGATCAATGAGTTGCATGGCTTGATTAAAAAACTGTCGCTTGATGGCATAGGCAACCAATATGGCAGTGGTGAGTGTTGCAAAGGCCAACATAAACATAATCAACATCTGGTAAAGCGCGGCATTCAGGGGGTCAGCTCCCCCTAAAATTTGCCCCGTAATCATGCCGGGTAGGGTGACCAGACCAACAACCATCATGGAATTAACTGTGGGAATCAGACCGGCTTTAATGGCCTCTCTGCGATAGGTTGCGATCGCTTGACTTGGGGTTGCCCCCAAACTCAGGTGGGTTTCAATCTCACCACGGTGGTTGCGGAGGGCACTGACTAAACGCTCACCCGTCAAAGACGCCGCTGTGAGGGCATTACCCAGCACCATACCGGTTAGGGGAATGAGGTAGCGGGGTTCATACCAGAGCTCAGGACGCACCACGACCGTCATGGTATAGGTAATCGTCAGGGCCGTGCTGGTTAAAATGGCCCCCCACAGCCATAGCATCAGCCGAGGAATGTCTTTACCAATGCGGTTGCGGGCAGTCAGCGCGGCAACCGTTGTCATCACCAGCAGTACCAGGATAATCAGACCCGGACTGCGGAGGGTAAACACAATGGATAGAAAAATGCCAACCGCAAACAGCTGCACCACGGTGCGCACCGTGGCCAATGCTAGGGTGCCAGCCAGGCCCAGCTGTTGCCAAAGAGATAATCCAATGGCGACAGCGGCTAACCCCAAGGCCCAGGCAATGCGGATCAGGTCAAGTTCAATGGTGGTTGGGTTCAACAAATCACTCCCGCAAAACGTAACCCACACCGCGCACAGTCTGGATCAAACGCTTTTCGCCCTCTGCCTCTAGCTTCAACCGCAGGTAGCGAATGTAGACCTCAATGATGTTGGAATCCCCCATGAAATCATAGCCCCAGACTTTTTCTAAAATCTGGTCGCGGGTCAGTACCTGCCGAGGATGGGCAATCAGGTAATCTAACAAATCAAATTCTTTTGCCGTTAGCTCAATGCCACGGTTACCCCGAAACACTTCGCGAGTCTTGCGGTTGAGGGTGAGGGTTTCAAACTGTAGCGATTCTGCTTCTTGGGGATCGTTGCGGCGCAGGTGGGCACGGACACGGGCCAGCAATTCTTCAATGCTAAAAGGTTTAACGACGTAATCATCCGCTCCAGCATCTAGCCCAGCCACTCGATCGGCCACGTCGTCTTTCGCTGTCAGGAAAATGATTGGCATCTGTGCGCCAGTGCTGCGCAGACGGCGACAAACTTCTACGCCAGCCAATCCTGGCATCATCCAGTCGAGCAAAATCAAATCTGGCATATTGTCGCGGGCGGCCATGAGACCGGACAGGCCATCGTTAGCTACGGCCACATCATAGCCTTCGTAAGAGAGTTCCATTTGCACAAACTTGGCAAGTTGGGTCTCATCCTCTATGACTAATATTTTGGCTGAGGGTTCTGTCATGATGATTGACTCCAGGGATAACCTGACTACGAAGGTAGGCTGACGGTGAATATACTACCTTCACCTGGCTTGGACTGTACCTTAATTTTTCCTCGCATGCCTTCAACTAAGGTTTTAACGATGGATAATCCAAGACCGGTGCCCCCGGTGATCCGTGAACGGTCTTCATCCACTCGGTAAAAGGGCTCAAAAATTTGACTGAGGTCAGCCATGGGAATACCGCGACCGCGATCGCAAATCTGAATCACTGCCCATTCGTCTTCCTGCCTTAATCGTACGGTAACCACTGTACTGGCTTCAGAATATTTGACGGCATTGCTAATCAAATTGATTAACACCTGCTTCAAGCGATTGCGATCGGCCCTGGCATCGATACCTGAGCTTTGAATATCCGCCTTGACCCGATCGCTAGAATAACCGCACATTTCAATGGTGTTCAAAACCATGTCCTTTAGCGGCAACCGTTCAATGTGGAACCGCATATGGCCACCATCAGCCCGCGCCAAATCCAGCAAATCCTGTAGTAGACGAATTGTCCGGTCTGCTTCCGCCGCCGCAATTTCCAGTCCCTCTCGCTGGGGTTCAGTCAGGGTATTGCAACGACGTAAGGTACTTTGCAAATAGCCATGTACCAGCGTTAAAGGCGTGCGCAGCTCATGGGACACATCGCTGACAAAACGACGCTGCTGATCCCAGGCTGCTGACAGTCTGCCCAGCATCATGTTGAATGCCTGGGCCAGATCCCGCACTTCGGTTGGAGCCCGGTCAAATTCCAGATGTGTATCTGCCAGATTGTCAGGGGACACATTGGCCGCCAGCTCATTCATCTTACAAATCGGCTTGATGGACTGGCGCACATAGATGGCAATCACAATGGCAGATAGACCAATGACCAAAATGCTAGCCAGGGTCAAATCACGATTAACCGCCGCAAAACTGCGCTGGTTTTGGGTAATGTCATCAATTACAAACAGATCTCCTACGAGATTCCCCCGCACCTCCAGGGGACTAATGCAAACAATTAGCTGTCGACCCTGGATATTGACACTTTCCAGGCGACTTTGGGGAGGCAGATCTAACACGTCTTCTGCCAGGCCATCTTTCTTCCAAGACCCCATTTCGAGGGTATCGGACTGGGCAACTAGCTCTCCTTCTGGGGAACGAATCCAAATGGCTGTATCCGCAGTCGAGCGGTAGTTGATCACCTTTTCCAGGGCCATGGTGGATGGCATTGTTTCGTCCATCCAAGCAACATCCTGGCCAAATCGCTCAGCAATCTCCAGGGCATTTTCTTTGTGCCCCTTAATCAGAATTTGCTGCATTCTAAAATTGCTCCAGGCGGTCATACCACCAAAGCCAAGGATAGATGCCAACACCATGCCAGCAGTGAGACGAAATTGAATGCAACCTGGATCAAATTTCATTAGAACAACGCACAGAGGGTGACAGCACGGATTAGAACTTATTTAACTGTCATGACTGTATCTAGGCAAGCTGAGATAATCCTGATAAATCCCCCAGATGACCCTAATAGAAATGGCTGAAAAATGGGTATCGACTTAAGCGGGAAAAACTAGGTTGGGCCAGGAGACAGGAGAAAAACAATTAATATCTCATTACTCTATGGCACCAATCAGGGTAAAAGCAGCCCAGGCCGCCGGATCTTTATACTGTTCACGGGTCGCCAGCATTGCCTGTCGCAGGGCTTGGGCGTTGTCTAAATCCTGGCGCTGTCGATAAAACTCAATCATCAGTTGGGCAGTGGCATCATCGGGCACCTGCCATAGGGAAACCATGACATTATCGGCTCCAGCTGCTAAAAATGACCGAGATAGACCGATTACGCCATCGCCAGTAATCTGCCCACGTCCAGTATCACAGGCGCTGAGCACCACCAAGTCAGCCTGTAGCGATTGACCGAGTATTTCTTCGGCGGTGAGGAAGCCGTCCTGATTAGCCGTGGGGGCAAAGGCTAGCGAGCCTTGCAAAGGATTGGATTCATTAAAGAAACCGTGGGTGGCCAGGTGAATCAGCGACGCGGTGGACAACTGTTGTTTAATTGCTGTTTCTGTAGCTGCATCACCAACTAGCGCAGATGTAGACAACAGATCAGCAATGCCATGGGCTTCGGTACCGGCGTGGGGCAAGGGCTGTAATTGCTGGGGCATGGGGCTAGGATTGCCCACCACCAGGGGTTGGCTAGCAACCGCCTCGTTATCGCTGTCACTGGTTAACCCTAGAACCTGGATGGCTGGAGCCGTGAGAATGGTGTGATGTTCGATCAGGTCGCTGCCATCTTCTGCCTGAAGGGCTGGAAAGGGCACCAGGAATAGCTGCTCTTGGGGGACAAAAACAACTCGGGCATTGGGATCGCTGGGTAGCAAATCTGCAATGGGCTCAATTAATAGCTGGTATAGATCTTGCCAATGCTGACGCTGGGTCAAAACAGTTGCAAAAGCTGAGCCATCAACTTTATAGACTTCGCCTAATGGCACAACCGGGTTAGGCAGGGCAAAGTCTGGGTGACTGAGGGTGACCGTGCGGGCACGAGGATCGATGGTAACAACCCCATAGGGAGCCCAATCTTGAGGATCGCCTTCACGGCGCACCTGATCACCAGGGCGAATCGCCAAAGAGCGACTGGGGGCAACATCGCCACGGATGCCGCTGCGATCGCGACTGGTCTCCACCAGCTTCACCAAGGATGTCCCCTGGGCCTGCAATGACGACTCCAGGTCCACCTGTCGCAGATGCATGTCTCCTGTGGGCTGCACCACCCAGATATAGAGCTGCACATCCTCCGGTTCAATACTGGTTTGCACCGATGCCCCATGGGGGGTATCTGCCACCTGGTCCCGAATAATGGTATATGCCACCAGTGTGGAGTTTTGAGCCCTGGCGATTTGCTTCATCTGCTCAATGGACGGCGGGGTAATCGGCCCGGCCTGGTTGGGATTTACCTTACCCCTGGCAATTAGCTCCACAAAGGCTCGGGCGCGACCCCGCTCAGAAATTTCCAGGGCTGGCTCTAGTTTGTTTTGGGTCACCAAAACTTCTTCTAAATTGCGATAGGCCGCCACCTGGGTTTCAAAAATTGCCACCTTAAAGGAATCATGGGTGCCCAGACCGGCCCGAAGAGATTCCCAAATCGTGATGGCATTGCGCAGCACGTCTTCTGCCTCTGGCAAACGGTTGAGATATAGCAACGCATTTCCCATATTGGTCAGGGCAATGCCTTCACCCAACCGTGCCCCCAGCCCTTGGGCAATGGCCAAACTCTGTTGAGCATAATCATAGGATTGATCATAGCCTTGCTGATAGGCATAGGTCGTACTCAACCCCAACAACATTTGAGCTGTCTCCAGGTGATTGTTCAAATCATTGGCCAAGGCCAGACCCTGTTCATAGGCAGCAATCGAACCGGCAAAATCTCCTTGGATCGCATAGGTATGGCCGAGGTTGCCATAGGCCTGCATTTCACCATAGGTATCCTTGATGCCGCGAGAAATATCCAGACTGGTCTGTTGATAGTCAGCAGCACGGTCATACTCTTTTTCAGCAAAGTGAGCGTTGCCTAAATTACGGTAGGTCAATGCTTTCCACTGGGGGGCTGTTTCGATGGGCATCTTGTCCAGGCTGCGCTGGTAGTAGTCAATGGCAGTGGCATAGTCACCAAGGGCTCCATAGACTGCACCAATTCCCCCCAAGGCAATGCCTTGCTGAGTCGCATCATCCAGCTTAATGGCTTTTTCTAGCTGTTGTTCATGAACATCCAGGGCGGTTAAATAGTCCCCCACCACAAAATGGGAAATGGCTAAATTGTTGAGGGAATAAACAACCCAGGCGGCATTATCTAACTCAACCGCTTTGGCCAGGTTTTGTCCATGGCAGTTGATCAGCCCTTCGTAAACCGTCTGGGTACGGGCTGTAGTCATGGCAATTTCTTGCGCCTGGGCCTGACAGCTTTCTAATCCTTGGGGAGGACCCACAACAGTATTTGTAGTTAGATGAGTGCCCGCTGGCGTATTGTTGTCTGGTCGTCTGGCAAGGGTTTCCGACCCAGGGGTGCCTGGATCGGGGGACGTACCTGGTTGACCGGGGGCAGAGGGCTCAGGTCCGCCTGGATCGGCAGGCACATCGGTAAGTTCTGGATTTGGCAGAATAATCGGAAAAATATCGGTTGTCGTGCCTGGGTCACCGGGGAGACTGGGAAGTGGATCATTGCCCCCTGGCGTAAATTGCAACCCTAAGTTGGGTAAAAAGCCAGGATTAATGGTGCCGGACGTGGGCACCCTGTTCTCAGGCAAAATCGACAAATTTCCGACAATCAACAAGGAGGGTTCTGGCAGAACTGCCCCTAAAATAGTCAACTCTTCTAGCAGAGGAGACTGAGCCAATGACATACCCAGCACAAAGGTTTGTTCTTCAGTTTCTAATGCCGGTAGTGAGGGGGCTTGAGCCACCCCTAAGGTGGGATCAAGGGGCAGCTCAATGGTGGGAATATCCGTTAAAGCAACAGAAACTGGCACTGTGGCTGACTGAGAGACGCCATCACTGGCACGCAGGGTAAAGGCCGTAATTTGCCCCGTGGCATCAGCGGGAGGAATAAATTCTAAGGTATCGGTGGGTGCGATCGCATCCCCTGGTTGCACTGCCACCCCGTTCAACAACAATGTCCCCGCTGAAATCGACGCTATTTCGAAAGTGATATTGTCGTTGTTGCTATCGGTCACCGCTGGGTTTATGTCAGCTAACGTGAATGTTAGTGCCTGATTAGCAGGCGTATCCGGCAGCTGAATATCAGCACTCAGGGTGGGTGGAGCGTTCACCGATGTGACCGTTACCCCTGTGGCTGGATCAATATTGGTATCGTTACCCCCATTGGGTAAAACCGGGGAAGAGACTCCACTGAGAACACCATCGGCAACAATATTGCCCGCAGTGCCATTTTCAGACGCATCTCCCACGGTAAAGGGCACATTGTTAGGGCCGCCATCGTGTTGAATTTGCACGGTGCCGTTCCCCGTCAGCCCCGTGGTCTGAATTGTGGTGCCAGGGGTGACTTCGCCTGTCCCTCGCACCGTACCGTTGGCCGTCAGCGTCACCCCACCACCAGCACCAACACTCGTCCCGGTACTACTGGCATTAATGGCTTCAAAGGTGATGTCACCTGCAGACGTTACATTGACATCTCCACCGTTTGCAAAGGCAGCTGTGGTGTCAATATTGGCCACCTGCACCTCAGCCCCGGTGACATTAGCAGTCCCTCCATTGGTGATCAATTGAGTCCCGGCAATAGCGGTTACGCCACCGATCCCATCACCGTTGGCATCTGCTGTTAGCATCAGGTCTCCACCATTGGTATCAATATTGCCTACCTGGATCGCTTCGCCAGAAATGTTGGCATCTCCACCAAAATTTTGCAGCTGAGCCCCCGAATTGGTGACCACGGAGCCGGTGCCATCACCATCAGTATCAGCCCCAAGGGTAAGGCTACCGTCAGCGGTGATGTTGCTATTGACGTTGATGTTGTCTCCGGCCTGAAAATTTAAGTCACTGTCAGTGAAGATGTCGCTGTTGGCATTAATATCAGCCCCCGCCTGCAAGGTTAAGTCACCGTCAGCACTGATGTCGCTATTAATGGTGATGTCATTGTTTGCGATCGCGCTTAATCCCACATTAGTGTTGACAGCGGCACTAAACGTAATATCGTTACTCGCCTGTAGCTCAATATTGGCATTGGCATTGTCTAAAGCAGCAACATCGATCCGGGTTGTATTACCTGCCCCCAAGTCAGGGTCGCTAACGTCATCCACATCCCCCAGATTATTGGTGTCACTTCCAGCCGCCACCACTTCAATATTGGTGGGGTCCAGCAACAATGTGCCTGTAGTACCGTTGGGTGCCGATGCGTCTACCTGCCCCACGAATACCAGCGAATTACGGCCAGAAATTTCAACAAAACCGCCATTGCCTGTGGCACTGGTAACCCTGGCCTCACCTGAGAAATGAGTATGGTCATCGGCCCACACCATAATTTCGCCAGCATCACCGATACCGTCAGCCTGAATTTGAGCACTGCCATCAACAATGGTGCGAGATGCATTGGGTACATTACCCTGCCCCTGGAAGCCACCTCCAACCCGCACATTTCCTCCAACACTACCGGAGGCATCGACATCAGCACCCAGAAGAGACACACGCTCACCCAGCAGCGCAATGTGTCCACCCTGGTCACCGGCAGTGCTCACTTGCCCTGACACTACAGTACTTCCCGAAAGCAAATGCACCGTGCTAGATGTCGTTTGAATCTTGACCGTACCGTCGGGATCTGTCACTAACGCTAAATTGTCTGCTCCCAAAGAACCACCGGTCAATAATTCTGGCAAACTCAGTGGGTTTAAAGATTGTGAAGCATCTGCCACCGGTAAAGCAGAAACCTCTAAACCCAGCAATGTACCTGCCTGATTAATGCGGACCAGATTTTCTCCTGGCACAGCCAGCAAAGTAATGGTGCCATCGGCTGCCGACAGTTCTCCCCCATTGACCACCGTCCCCCCCATGAGCGTTATACTTTGCCCTGGTGTAACCGATAACGTGCCCAAATTCACAACACTGCCCGGTTGCTCAGCACTAAACCCAAACTGGTTGGGCGCACCCACCAGAAGCGGGTAATCTCCGCTAGAAAGCACATCCAGCCATTCATCCCCAAACCCAATGCGATCCGCCGTAGTGGCCGTAAAATCACCATTGAGATTCAGCTCTGCATTAGCCCCAAAAACAATCCCTGCCGGATTGATCAAATATAGATTTGCATCGCTGCCACTGATCTGTAGTACACCCTCAATCAAGGAGACACTGCCACCGCTCACATTGCCCAGAATATTTTGAATCTCTGGATTAGCAATAAAGTTGGCGATCTGGTCTTCCGTGAGACCAAATTCTTGAAAACTGTGGAATAGGTTGGCACCATCGCCAGACACCTGACCACCGGTAATGTCGATCTGGGTGGTACCCGGGGTGACAACAGTGCCCACATCGGCAGAACCAGGCGTAATTGCCTGAGCCAACAGTGTGTCTGTCCTTATCCCATTGCTAAAGACGGGTGACGTGGAAGACGTTTCTGCATTGATCGGTTTGACATCAGATAGCGCAGGCTGTCCCAGTTCTAACAGAAGTGGGGGTTGAGGAATGTTACCTGGCAGTGGAACAACTGGCAACATAGGAGAGATCTCCAGTTATGAAGAGAGTCTTAGAGGAAGCTATTGATCAAATCCGAAAGCAGATATTGGAGAGACGTTGCATGCAACGTCTGTATATCTAAGCGTTGGAATCTGATGAATTTTGTTTCCTTGAAAGAGTCGTTAGGGTGTGAGTGATGGATACAGTCTCAGTGGGAATAAATGAGTAGATGGGCCGAAAGAAAAGTAGGTTGATTTTATACGTCTCTAAAGAGCTGTGGATAAGTCTAGTTCTGCATCCGTATGAGGGCAAGCGGCAGCTAAACAACAATCGATCGGAGTTGCCTCCATCAGATGATCGAGCTGCACCATGGGATGGGTTAATAAACCCTGCCACTGCGCCGTCCAGGTTTCTGTTTCAGGAAATTTCAAACGCCAGGTGAGTAGAGCATGAACCGTGTCATACCAGAGACCATTGGCCGCCAACAGTGATGGCTTTTCGTTATCTGATGTAGCAGCTAGGGCTGTTTGTAGCTCGTCACCAGGGGCACGACGCACAATCATACCATCCGAGATTCTCGTCCCCCGCTGTGGAGCTTGCACCGTACTGAACTGCTCACATTCCAGGCTCACCTGCCAGCGATAGGGACGATTGACTTCCAGAGTGGGTGCTCTATCTGGCAGCGTGTAGAGACTAATTCCTGGCCCCGTAACCTGCTCAAATGTGGCCTGATGCAGAATCTCTCCAGAACTCTCGTCTTTAAGTTCAAACGTTAAATGGGTGGCGGGGGCATTTACGTAAATGCCAAAGGTGGGACGCGCCGCTAACGTTTCTCCCCAGTTAGTCTGGGTGGGTTGTACCGCAGTCAGATCGCCACAGAGTCCAGCCCGGCTCAAGGCATTACGCGTTTGTGATGGTGCACCACGGTTGGGAGGATTGTAATTAACAGCGGCAAGCTCAGGCTGAAGCGCAGACTGACCCATGGCTGGAGCAAACAGACTGAGTGCTGCCACAGGCGCAGCAAACAAGCTGAGTAAACGAGTTGGATCCTGTTTTTTGGCCATGGGTAGATTCTCTCTCTGTATACGTTTTAACTACGATGGTTTGGGTGATTTTCCGGAGTTGTTTAAAGTATCGTTGTTATGGCTTGCTGTTTTGGACCCATGGGCTAGTGCGATCGCACCCACATTGGTCCCCACTAACCCTAGGGCTGCTGGCACTAACGGCACCCACAACCCCACCGCAAACAGGCCCCAGCTCGTGCCATAGAGCACAATTACGGCCCCGCCTAGACTGAGTAACCAAACTGGCCAGACTCGCGGCTTAACGGTGAGCCCTATGCCTGCAATCGTCCACACCGCGATCCACAGTCCGTCACTCCATGCAGGCAACGTTTGCAACACCGATACGTCATCCAGTGCTGCTGCTGTCACATAGGTAAAGATCTGGGCATGAATATCGATGCCGGGTAGAGTTTCTCGGGGCCATTTTCCTGCTCCAATCGGGGTCAGAAAATACTCCGTCGGATTGGAAGTCGGCGCACTCATACCGAGTAATACAGCACGAGTCTCTAAACTTTCTAACGAAATCTCATCCGAGAGTAATTCAGTCAGGGTTATCCGTTGGGCAATATCAGAATTAGGTGAGTACCTTAACAGCGTTTGAAAACCACGACTATCAATGTCTTGATAGCCACCGCTACGATCTTCTAGAGGCGTAAAAATAGCCGCACCCAGCTGTAGCCGATCACGATCCAGATTTTCCGGCTGAATCCCCAAAGCATCTAAATAATGTAACGCTGTGAGCATGGCCAAAGACATCCGACTCGTGCAGAGGCTGGTGGTATCTGGCTGGGCAAACAGCAGCTGCCGCCTTAAAATACCATCCGGATCAGGCACCACATTCCCAAAGCCTACTCGGTTTTCCGGCATACTAGATGGGGGGCCTATGCCAGATTTATTGGCGTCACCGGCCTGGCCAAAACTACAAACAGCCACCAGATTATCCTGTTGCTGAAAATGCTGTCCTAAGGGACCTGATTCCGGAGTTACCCGGTTACGAGCAATATCAAAACCGATAACGTGCGGTTGATACGGCAGCAACCGATCAATCACCTGCGCCAACACATCATCGGGAATGGGGTACCCATAGGTATTAACATCAGCTTCTGTGACCTCGACAACAAGCAACCGCGAGTCGTCCATAGTTTGAGTCGGCTGCTGTCGCATGAACCGATCGTAGGCCAGCAGCTCTGCCCGTTGTAACCCACCCGTCCAACGCAGTAGGCCAACGGCGGCGGTGACTACGGCACTGATGGTCAACAGAGTTTTAATCGGCAAACCACCCACTTTAGGGATAGTTCTAAACCGATGGGGCTGAACAGGCGCAGCATCTGTCTTGGCCAGCTGCGACCAGCGTTTGGGCAGAGTTGGATTGACCTGAAAGATAATCGGTAACCAGCTAGCACAGGGAAACCGATCTTCCAACCCCTGGAGTCTTTCTCTTGCCTGACGAGCCGCCAGGTAAAGTGATTCACCCGCCACAAAAGCATCTAAAAAGTATTTCAAAAATGTCTGGGCCACCCGATCAGGCACAGGTTCACGCATCAGAATCATTTGTGGCAAACCGAGGGGAGCCAGGGCTGACGCCAGACCTAACCCATCGCAGGCATTAAAAATCGCCAGCTGTAATCCCTGTTTAATCGCCTGGCGTAACCCATACTTCAGCTCATCTAATGTGAGACTTTCTTGAGGGTTAATATAAATCGTGCCTGCCCCCGACTCAGTGCGACCATGACCGGCAAAAAAGAGTAAGTCCCAGGGTTGTTCCCACAGCTGATCGGTAATTTGTTGTCGCTGGGGTTCCACTAAAAAAGTCACCTCAGCCCCAGGAATCGTCTCCAATAGCTGACGATCTGCGTCTACATCAATGCCGCTGCTATCACCGAGAATGGCTAAAATTTTAACGATCCCCTGTTGGGTTTCACGGTCTTCGAATCGTTTAATCGTGGGCGTGCCCAGGGCAATCTCCACCCTCGAATAGCGATCCACTAACTCCCATAAATGCCAGGGCAGATGGTGCAAATGCCCATTGGTTGTACGCATTACCATCCGCACCGTATCCGTTGGGCTCAGTTCTTCCCGCAGCGGTTGATCAATTGAGGCAAACGTGGATGATTGTAACCAGGTTTTAAACTGCTGATCCAGATTTTTAGCCTCCTGCTGACAGGCATCAACCGTATGCAGAGACCCCACATAGGTGATTTCTACTGGCTGAATACGAGAGGGTGTATCTAGGAGACGATAGCTAGCTTGCCACTTTTGCAGCTGTTGCAACAGCTGGGGATTGGCAGGCAGAGAGCCAATGGCTTCGATATCTGGCCGAGCACCCTCTTCGCCAATCTCTAGAAGCACGTGAAATCCAGTGGTGGCAATATCACCCTCAAGTTTTAGCGTTACCAGTTTTTCGGTCATGGGTCTGGGAGAGGGATTGGTGGAAATATGGCAGAGGTTACAAGGGAGGGGGAGTTTTGAGTTCGAACTTTGTATCTATTTTGTCAAAATTTGTTAGGCGCGCACGGCTGTGCGTCCAATGCAGGATATGGATAACTTGCCGACATCTAGAAGGGCGTACGTCGGTACGCCCCTACAAATACGATGGGGCATGTTATAGAATTCTTGCTCCTAAATAATAAAGGTTTCAGCAAAGCTGGCATTTTGCAATGCGACTCTAAGGCTAAATTGTTCGCCGGGGCTGCCGGTAAATTTGAGCTGAATTGCTTCCGTGGCTCTGGCTTCGGCCTGCATCACGTCTTGATTGTCGGCATCTAGAACACTAAGTTGTAGCTGGGGAGGCAGGTAAGTTTGTTCTTGCGTACAGTAAACCTGCACCTGAATCTCTGTTGAAGATGCGGATAAGGGCAAAAGACCCAGGGCAAGGGTGACATCTTGGTCATTGAGACTAATGCGTTTGCAACGGCCAATGATGCTTTCTCCCAAACCTGTTGTTTGGTTTCTGAAGGCTAGATTGGCTGGGTTAACAAAGCTATCTAACGCTTGCCAACTGTCATCGGCCAGGTTTTGTAACCATTGGCTGAGCTGGGTAATTTGTTCGCTGGCCTGTTGGGTCGCTTGCTGCACCCTCTGTTGAGCCATAGACGGTGTGAGCAACTGCGAGAGATCTTCCATGGGCTGCAGCTGCGCGAGGGGAACTGGCTCAGTGGCTTCGCTAACAAATCCAAGCAGGGTGGCCAAGCGTAAATTGTTGTCGAGTTGTACAGCGACATAGCCAATGCGATCGCAACTGACCTCAGGGGCAATGGCCAATTCAGTTTCACCAGGTAGCACCGGGCAACACTCTATCTGCCCCTGGTCGGCCACCGCTAACCCCGCTGTTCCCAATAACATTTGCTGCACCGGATTAAGGCCATCGCTAGCGTCTAGATCGGGCTCAAACCCTAGACATTCCAAGTAAAAACGAGTGGCATAAATAGCCAGCGTATTGAGATAAACCTGCTTGCCTTTCTGCGGATTTGACTGATTTTTGCGGAATTGTTCGGCCTGGTGATGAGGTTCTAAGGAGAGGGGGACTATAAAGTCCGAAGGAGGAGGGGAGGTGTTCATGGTGTGTGTCTCACAAGTGGGCAAGCGTTTAAGCTAGTTGTTGAAATAAGTCGGGTAGATTGGGTCTAAAGCAGCTCTCGGAATTGCTCCGAAAACTTGTCACAGCAGCGCTGAAAGAAACTGCTAAGGGTGGGGATTTTGATGTCAAACTGGACCGAAATCTCTTCCCAGCTTTGATCGGCAAACCGAGCTAGGGCAATGGCTTGGAAGCTAGCATCCGGTCGTTTACGAATGTGTGTGGATTTGAATAGGTCATCGCGGTCGGCCGCGATATAGTCCTGGACATCCTTAGCTAGGGTGGATGTCGGTTCTGGCTGAGAGAGCCGCTCCAGGTCGTTAAGGTTAGGCAATTCCTGGGTGTTGCGATCGCTAAATTGCCGACGACATTCGATCACCATGCGATCTAGCCGAAAATTCACCCAGTTCATAAACTTTTGCGCCTGTCCCCGCTCCGGGTCGTAGGTGTCAATTTTTTGACACACATACACCAGGGTGCGGTTGACGGCTTCTTCATAGAGTAAGTCATAGAAAGAAGGCGAAAACTTGGCCCGGTGGGGATGGGCCAGCCTACCACTGGCCCGAATAGCCTCCACGAGCTGGAGTAGGGCATGCTGCCGTAGGGGGCTAGGATTGGGCTGGCCTTGGGCTTCTAGGGCCAGACCTTTGAGTAAGGGGTCAGTCAGGGCATCTTTAGTCGCCTGGGCCCGCAATTGATAGCCCCAGTTGGGGTCAGTGTCTAGAAGGCTCTGGTCGAGGCAATCCTGTAAAGCTTGGGTGAGCTGTTGGTGAATGCGATCGCAAATTTCCTTATAGATACCGGTCAGGGGCTGACCTCGGGGGGGGCGTCCTATTTTTCGCGATCGCATCATCGTTTCAACCAAATCAGAGAATGCGCGTTCAGCCTCCCCTGGTGCTTGCCCCTGGAGAACCAAGATAAGTTGCTTAAAATGCGATTCCATAGACGATCTTGGTGAAATGTAATTCGAGGGTTCATGTAACCTCCTCAAGATTATCGACTCGTTTCTCAATAACTCGTTAAATTCGATCATTTTTTATGCAAAATGCAATATTTTTCGATGATTGCCACTCTTACCCATCGAGAAATATTTTCTGAAATCCATCAAAACCTTGCATAGCAAAGGAAATGGCGATCAAGAAAAAACTAATTTCAAAAAAACTAATTTTTTTGCATAAAACCCATTGCAACTCCACGAGTGACTACTGAACGGAAAGAAAACAGCACCTAAACAAACCTGTCAAGTTCTTTCCAAAATCTTGTAAGTCTTCACCATTCAGGAGAACCATTCCATGGCTTTAATTAACGGCACACCTTTTAATGACAATTTAGTGGGCACAAATGTAAACGACATCATCAACGGTCTCGCAGGCAACGACAGAATTCGCGGTCTCGCAGGTAACGACATTATCTTTGGTAGCTTTGGCAATGACTGGATCGACGGTGGCCTAGGCCTTGACCGCATGGACGGCGGCGCTGGCATTGACACCTTAGATGTACGCTTCTGGAACGGGGCCTATGTGCTCAACATGAACACAGGGGTCACCAACTATGCTGGAGAAACCGCCACCAACTTTGAAAATGTCTACACAGGGGCCGGTAACGACAACATCACCGGTACCGCTGGCAACAACGTTATCAGCACTGGCGCGGGTAATGACCGTGTATCTGCAGGCGCTGGCAATGACACGATTTACGGTGGCATTGGCAATGATTTCCTCCGAGGTCAAAATGGCAATGACCGCATCTTCGGCCAAGCCGGTAACGACTGGATTGACGGTGGTTTCGGTGTTGATCGCATGGACGGCGGCACGGGTATTGACACCTTAGATGTGCGCTTCTGGAACGGGGCCTATGTGCTCAACATGAACACAGGGGTCACCAACTTTGCGGGAGAAACCGCCACCAACTTTGAGCGGGTCTACACAGGCGGTGGCAACGACAACATCACCGGTACTGCGGGAGCCAACGTCATCAGCACTGGCGCAGGTAACGACCGTGTATCCGCAGGCGCTGGCAATGACACGATTTACGGTGGCCCTGGCAACGATGTGCTCCGGGGTGAGAATGGCAATGACCGCATCTTCGGGCAAGCCGGTAACGACTGGATTGACGGTGGTTTCGGTGTTGATCGCATGGACGGCGGCACGGGCATTGACACCTTAGATGTGCGCTTCTGGAACGGGGCCTATGTGCTCAATATGAACACAGGGGTCACCAACTTTGCGGGAGAAACCGCCACCAACTTTGAGCGGGTCTACACAGGCGGTGGCAACGACACCATCACTGGTACTGCGGGAGCCAACGTCATCAGCACTGGCGCAGGTAACGACCGTGTATCCGCAGGCGCTGGCAATGACACGATTTACGGTGGCCCTGGCAACGATGTGCTCCGGGGTGAGAATGGCAATGACCGCATCTTTGGGCAAGCCGGTAACGACTGGATTGACGGCGGCCTAGGTATTGACCGCATGGACGGCGGCGCTGGCATTGACACCTTAGATGTACGCTTCTGGAACGGGGCCTATAACCTCAACATGAACACAGGGGTGACTAACTATGCCGGTGAGACTGCCACTAACTTTGAGCGAGTCTATACAGGTGCAGGCAACGACACCATCACCGGTACTGCTGGAGCTAACTTCATCCACACGGGTGCTGGTAACGACCGTGTATTTGCAGGGGGTGGCAATGACACGATTTACGGTGGCCCTGGCAACGATGTGCTCCGAGGTCAAAATGGCAATGACCGCATCTTTGGCCAAGCCGGTAATGACTGGATTGACGGCGGCCTAGGTCTTGACCGCATGGATGGTGGTGCTGGCATTGACACCTTAGATGTACGCTTCTGGAACGGGGCCT
The DNA here is from genome assembly GCF_000316115.1 of Leptolyngbya sp. PCC 7375. Lineage (GTDB taxonomy): Bacteria > Cyanobacteriota > Cyanobacteriia > Phormidesmidales > Phormidesmidaceae > Leptothoe. The sequence continues at coordinate 1,703,253 of NZ_JH993797.1, read as the reverse complement.
ATAACCTCAACATGATTACAGGGGTGACTAACTATGCCGGTGAGACTGCCACTAACTTTGAGCGGGTCTATACAGGTGCAGGCAACGACACCATCATCGGTACTGCTGGAGCTAACTTTATCCACACAGGTGCAGGCAACGACCGCGTCTTTGCGGGCGCAGGCAACGATACTGTGGTGGGTGGCCTTGGCAATGATGTTCTACGCGGCGAAGCTGGAAACGACTCCCTATTGGGTGATCGTGGTAACGACGTTCTCGTCGGTGGTCTTGGCAATGACCGCTTGAACGGGACAACTCTTGCTGCCGAAGGTACTGGTGAACGCGATATCCTGTTTAGTGGCAACACCAATGACACTGACGTCTTTGTTCTCGGTCAAAATGGTCGTGTCTTCTATAACGACCAGGGTAATACTGACCATGCTGTTCTACGTGACTTTGATGCTTACAACTTTGTTGGAGATATTGCTGACAGAATTCAGTTGATTGGTAGCGCTGCATCTTACTCCCTATCTAACGTCACAGTGAATGGTGTATCCGGTGCTGGAATTAGCTTCGGTGGCGACCTGATTGGTATTGTCCAAGGTGTCAATGCCGCTAGTCTCAACCTAGCTAACACTAACCAATTCACTTACGTTTAAGTTCTCCTTGACTGGTGTGTGACAAGTTCAACCCATAAGTGTTGACTGTAATGGCCGATCGGTAGCTCCGATCGGCTTTTTTTGTGTCAAGCTAGGCATCTCTCTAGGCGATTTCTTGGTGCTGTGTGCGGCTGGTTACAGATTTTCTCACGCTTCAGTCGTATAAGAACCCATAGAAGGTGAATCAGTAAAGAGCATATTTCTAAAGCTAGGAAGTTGGGGCTAAAACACTAAATACAGGGAGTCAAAAAGAATGAACTACATCATAAATGAAAGCCAAAAAGGGAAAATCATTGATGCACTTAGGTTTGCAGCTGACATAGGCAATGCCAGAGCGGCACAAGAGTGGAATAAATTGGCCGACTACCTAGAAGTTTTAGAGCCCGAAAAACCCCAAACCAACCAATTACTATCTGTTTCATCCCCATCTACCCCGCCAGTCGCTAACCCCCAGTAAGTGATTGGCGCTTGGCAATCGTCTGTAGCCAGTTCCTACCAGGCGCGATCGCATCATTGCTCTCTGCTCCACAGCCATACTTGTGTTGAACTCACTTTACTCATGTTAGTGCGATTGTGAGCATGGGAACCTCCCTAGAAACCTAGGGCTTGTTGCAAACGGACGTGGTCTACAGAGCTAATGTTAAATCGCCCTTTTTCGACATCGCGCACCCAACTCTGACTCTTGCCAAGGCGCTCCGCCAGAGCACGCTGAGAAAAGTTTTGGCGTTGGCGGGCTGCTTTGATGGCATGACCGGAAAGCGTCTCTAACTGGGCTGATGGGGACTTCTTGCGACGACGTTTAGGGGCACGGCGATGTACTGTTTGTTGCCATTCTTCTGATAGCTCAAACCCTGCAAGTCGTGCATTGATCAGTCGCTGCCACTTATCTCGGGGAGCCGTGTCCGTTAAGCTCCGGATCTGGTTAGCATCATTCACCCAAAACTCAAGAGCATCGTCAACATCATCAGGAATGTCAACCGCTTTGGCCCATAACGGCTGAATATCAAAGGAATAAGTCTCTGGATCAAACAGAGGGTTGAGCCCGTAATAGTAAATGGCTTCCAGATCGCTTTCAAAGGTTTTAAGCAGACGCTTATGGGCACCCCGTACAGTGGTTGCTGCCACTAATCGATCTGTGCCATAGGCAATGCGCAGCAGGGTGCGGACGGTCAGCCGATGATCACTCCCCAGCCGCAACTTAAACAATAGCCATAGAAGCAAACGGACGGCTCCTTCATGCTGTTGCCAATTACTGAGGACTTGTGTGAGCAAAGATTTGGGTAAGTTGCCGTACTGGTAAAAAGCTGTTTGGTTACGATAGTCTCGCTTATTGAGAAAGTGTTTGGCCCAAATGCCGGCTCGCACAGTAAAACTCAGGCCAATCAGATGGCGATCTCCCTGGGCATCTTCTTCAAAATAATATTCGGTGTCAAGCAGATGCCATATGGGGTGTTCATCTAGGGAGAAGGCATGGACTTTGCCCTGGCGAGGCCAGTCGACCGCGACGAGCAGTTGACAAGCTTGATGCACCAGCTGTTTGATTAGAGTAAGCTTATCCAATTTAGTCAGATCTTTACGCTTATCAAGCCCCAAATATTGCTCAATGTGTTGGTTATTCAATACGAAGGAAGTTTCCCAAGGACAATCAACCGTGACCGCATAGGCAGCAAAAATTAAATGGAGACAGGTGGCACGAATATCGAATTGAGTGATGGCAGCTGTTGCCTCATCTTCAGACATCGGAACAGGAGCATGACTTTCGGGGTTCATGGCCAGTCGAAATCGCATTTCTCCTCGATCACGATGTACCGGACGGCGATAGCAGAGTTTGCCATTCGCATCAGTTTGCCACGACAGATGCTGGCGCTGCGCTAAAATGTTGCAGGCCTCCCAAATCACCATGGAAGAAGCAAACGGTGTGGTTTTGCCATTGAGAAAGATGTCAGGAATTGCTGGTGGCAATAAGCTACTTTTGTAGCGCCCTTTTTTGGGGCGCAGTGGAACCAGTGCATCAACGTCACAGGCTGCTACACAGCGTGGAATGTCTACATCTGGGCAACCATCGCAGCGGGTGGGATCAATCCAATAGCTGCCGCCGTCATCTGCAGACTTAATCGCTCCATGGGGGCACTGCGGCTGGCAAATATTACACGCAATACAATCGTCTTTAATAGTGTAGACCATAAACAAAATGCATCCACTGATCAACCCATTAGATTGGTGGCGTCCTATAGATTTCGATCTTTATTACTGAGGCTTGAGCGTAACAATCCTTGTCAAAAAAACCTTATAGATAGAGGCCTCAAAAAATAGGAAGGTTGTCACGAGGCGCGGCTCTATTGTTTCTCACTCACGTCATTCGATATAACAACTTAACTGATACCCTGGTTCCTAGGTTACCTGGATGCGATTTAACTATTTTTTTAGCAACTACTGAGAAGATGTTTAGGGCGGACCTTTACAGCTAAAAAATTGTTACTTAAATCACGCTTTTCTAGACAAGAATAACCCATCAAAAATCATGGATACTACGCCCATGGTTCGCTGAAACGAAACTACCAGATTTGAGTCTTCAAAATATATTCTTCTGTAAGGCCTAACTTCGACTGGTACTGCTCTTGAGGGAAGTCTTCTGGGATTTAGGATATGGATTTTGGCTGGAAATATTCCAGGGGTTTCCTGCATAAATTAATCGGTTATATTGTTCTTTTTATAGGTATAGATATTCTTATATGCCAACCCCCAGCCAGTTCGTTATACCTGAGCTTTAATGAAAATTTATTTTCTTGACACCCTCACCGACGTAGAACGACGATGAGTCCCCTAGCTGGCGAATGACAACTCAGCAATCGATGGAGACTTGAGTGAAAGATGGAATCTATCAAAAAGAGAAGCGTTGCAACAGAGCTAGGTGATCCAGAATCGTTGTTCTTGCTCTCGGAGTCAGAGAAGACGAGTGAGACGGATGCTGGCGCAGGATGATATAGAAATTTAATGTGTAGTATGGCTAGGCAGTGCAATCGCTGCGATTATTGGGGTTGTTGTCGAGGTATGCCATGAAAGTATCCATAGAACATCTCTATCACTTCAGTTGCGATCGCTGCCAGAAATGGTGGGCTATTGGCGATTTCCCTTGGGGTAGTCAAGCTACGCTGTGGTGCCCGTGGTGTGGGCATGAGAACAGGCTGCCAGAGAAGCCGTTGACAGGAGATGATTTCATTGATAATCAGAAGGTGCTGAGCCCAGCCCCTGGTCAAATCTATCGCCACTATAAACATAATCCGGCAGCGGGCAAGTGGCATGAATATGAGGTAATTGTCATCGTTGAAGCTGGGGAAGGGGTTCATGCTTCACCCGCTTACTTCACAGCGATTCATACAGAGTCAGGGAGCTATCATGACATTCTTCCCGCAGCAGAAAACTCTACTACAAAACATGCTGATAATAAGCACTGGGCATTTCCTGAATTAAGTGAGCCGCATGTTTGCTATAAAAGCACCCAAGACAATCGCAATAAGTACTGGTTGCGCCCCCTCTCAATGTTTACGGATAAGCGCTTTACACTGATCTCCTGATATGATCTTCCATTGTCTGAAAACGCAGTGGAGAAGGTCTCAAGTGCTATTTCAAACATAAGATTATTTCGAAGCTACTCCCAAGATGACGTTGAGGAGATGTTTGCCAGAATCGGGGACTTTTACAAGCGATTTGGGGCTGTACCTGTTATTGAAGAAGCGACAAAGGTTGTCCCGCTTCATTAGTAAATAAACGACCGGATGGCACCACAGCTGCTCAACGACTCTTTGGACACCCATTTCCGGATCCATTTGAATGGATTCTCAGTAAAATTGATGAATTATCCAGGCTGGACGGTCGTCTAAGGCACATCCGGCACAACCTTTACACGGAGAGTTTTACTCGAATTAAAGTGTTATCCCTTACAGATTTAGCTACGGTGTATACACATCTAGAAGATAATGTCCCAAAAGGTAGACCTGACCTTGAATTGGCCCACTCTTCGAGAAGCCGTTTTGGCGTCTACATCCTAAATCCTTCTCCCTGGGGGCGAAGGACTTTGAGGCCAGGCCCCCCTTCTCCCCCAGGGAGTAAGGGGTTGGGGGATGTAGAGCTTTGCTCTTCTCGCAGAGTGGGCTCGAGACTTGGAGCAACTCTCCGACTTATGTATACACGGTAGTACAGATTTAGGGGGGAAAGTCACTTAAAAGTAAATCATGCCTCCCACCCTCACTAGTGATGCCTTGGTCTTTCCTACTATCAAAAAAAATTGCTGCAGTTAGCAGTTTTTTGATAGCTGTCTGTATCAGCTAGTGGCCTGGCCTTGGGCATGCTTAAAACTTGGATTAATACATCCGAATATACGCCCACATCTCAATCCATCTATCCCTATCAAAGTCATTGACTGAGCAAGATTGTAGGGCATTAAGCAATTTAGTGTTTTGTTTTCAGGGAAAATTCAGCAAGGTATCGTTCAATGACAGTCGTGGAAGTCAAGCTTCCTGGCTGCAAGCCGTCAACTACCCGTTTATTTAAATATGGTCCAGTCAATTCCTGCTCCACAGACATTGCCCAGTTTCGAGGCTGCTTTAGGTCAACCATTGACCAAAACGCCCATCAGCGTTTTACAAATCAATTTAGGCCGCAAGTGCAACCTCAGCTGCAATCACTGCCATGTGGAGGCTGGCCCCCACCGCACTGAGGAATTATCCCCTGACGTGTGCAATCAGCTAGTGGAAATGATTCATCAGTTTCCACAAATCCAGACCGTAGATTTAACCGGTGGTGCGCCGGAGATGAACTATGGGTTCCGTCCCATCGTAGAAGCTGCCCGTGCCCAAGGGAAAGAAGTGATTGTCCGTTCAAACCTGACAATCTTTTTTGAACCTGGCTATGAAGATCTACCTGATTATTTTGCCAAAAACCAATTGCGGGTAGTGGCGTCACTGCCCTGCTATCTAGAAGACAATGTGGACAAAATGCGGGGACAGGGCGTCTACCATGACTCGATTCAGGCACTACAGCTATTGAATCAACAGGGATATGGCAACGATCCAAATCTGGTGATTGATTTAGTCTACAATCCACCCGTGCCCACCTCTGAAAACTTTTCCCTAACCCCGGGGCAGGCCGGATTAGAAAAGGATTACAAGGCTTACCTCAACGAACATTTTGATATTCAGTTCAATAGCTTATTCACCATCACAAATCTACCGATTGGTCGCACTAAATTTCACCTGAAGCATCGTCAACTCCATGATCCCTATCTTACGTTTTTAGCCCAGCATCACAATGCTGGCACAGTAGCCCATCTAATGTGCCGCAGTGAGCTATCGGTGGATTACTTAGGTCAGGTCTATGACTGTGATTTTCACCAAATGGAGGGGGTGCCAGCCCTGGATGCCCAAGGACAGCCCGTCACCATCAAGTGCTTGCTTGATCGTGGCACATTAGACGTGGTCGAACAGGTGCAAACCCGTCCCTACTGTTTTGGCTGTACCGCCGGCAGTGGGTCTAGCTGTGGAGGTTCTCTAGTTTAGACTAAGCCCTCTGGAAAGTCTGGGCCTAGACTTTCCAGAGGGGATAGGGAACACCGTCTTTTCAAGATAAACTTACACAGGAGTATTCCTAATGACAGGCTCAAAAAACATACTTGGCCCCTTGCCAAGTAATCAGTCGAAACTGGCTAAAGTACTGACTAAATTTATGTCATTTGCTTTTATCGGGATGGTGTTGCTGGCAGCGGCTCCAGCTATGGCTCAGGACGCCAGCGGTGGTATCCAAGGCACACTTCAAAACGCTCTCAATTGGGTTGAAGGCTTGGGACCGGTTGCCCCCATTGTCTTTATCCTTATGTACATCGTTATCACCGTATCGTTCTTACCTGCATCGGTGGTGACTGTGGGAGCAGGGGCCGTATTTGGCATTGTCAAAGGCACCATTCTTGTGTTTATCGGCGCAATGCTAGGCGCTACGGCAGCGTTTCTGATTGGTCGCTATCTGGCCCGTGACTGGGTATCCAATAAGGTATCGGGTAATCGCATCTTTAAGGCCATCTATGATGCCATCGGGAAAGAAGGCCGCAAAATCATCTTTTTGGTACGTCTTTCCCCAGCCTTTCCATTTAACTTGTTGAACTATGCTCTGGGACTGACCAATGTGTCTTTAACTGACTATGTATTGGGCACAGTGGGCATTTTGCCAGGCACTATTTTATATGTCTACCTCGGTGGTGTCGTCGGTAGTGCTGCAGCTGGACAAGAGAGAAGTCCTGCAGAATGGGCGTTCTTAATTGTGGGTTTGGTGGCCACATTTGCTGTTGTCTTTATTGTGACTAAGGTTGCTCGCAAGTCTTTACAAGAATCTCTTCCTGAGACTAATCAACCCATTGAAGCTGAGTCTTAGACGCTGAGTTTTGGACGCTGAGTCTTACGTGATTGCTCAGAAACACTCAGGAGTCCGGTAACATTAATCACTCTGCACCTTGAATTTCCCTCGACTTATCCTCCACTTATTTAAGGAGGAGCGAGGGAAATTGGTATCATACTCGCAACGACACTCGTATCGCCATGGTCCGAAAAAAACATATCTGGGGTCTGTTGATTGTGGCTACAGTGGCCCTTTGGGGTTGGCGATTAGTACATATCCTATTGGACCATCAGGCACTGACCGAGCTCATCGAAAACTCAGGTAATTGGAGAGTTGCTGTTTTTATTGGTGCCCATACCATAGCCGCCGCTGTGGGGATTCCTGGAACAGTGCTGGTGGTCATAGGGGGTGCCCTATTTGGCTTACTTTGGGGCACACTGTGGTCCATCCTGGGAGCAACCGCAGGCGCATTAATGGCCTTCTGGCTAGCGCGATATCTGTTCCATGGTTGGTTTGAGCGACGGTTTTGTCGACACCCTCGGTTTAAGGGGATATTTTTACGGTTAGACAAAACCATGGAGCATCAGGCCTTACCCTGTGTGCTGGCGGTCAGGTTTGCCCCCATTTCCCCCTTTAACGTGGTGAACTTCCTCTTCGGTTTAACCAATATTGCAGTGACGCCCTATGCCCTGGGCACCTTGATTGGCATTATCCCTGGCACCATGGCCTATACCTGGTTAGGGGTTACAGGGGTTGATGCTCTGCGCAATGGTGATTGGTGGCCCGTTGTTATTTGTTTAAGCTTATTAGCATTGCTATCCTTAATGCCGATCTTGGCTCAGAAATATCGCCGGAGTGAACTGCGGTAGACATTGAACCAGTGCCTGGACAGTCAGGTCTCTTTAAAACACTGTAGGATAGGCCCAGATCGATGGGATAGCGGACAGTGTTCAGTCAATTTTTTGATCAGCACGTTAGAAAACGTCAGCAGTACTGGCGACTCACGAGCAGATTTGTGATTGGCATTCTGCTGAGTGTGGCCTTAGGCTTTACTATCTTTGCTTCGCCTGAGTCCTTTGCCCAGGGGATTAAAAACCAGGAAAGTACTGTCCAGGAAGAGGAGATTTCCACCGAGTGGATTGTGGTGGATGGTCAACGTCTATTCCAAGTAGCAGAAACTAAAGAACTGACAGAAACCCGAAGAGCCCAGGGCATCAACTGGGAACTGGCAGAGCTTATGAAATCCAGTGAACCTCTGTCGGTTAAGGTAGATATTTCTAGATATACGCCCATTATCTACAACGGTTCATCGGCGAGGACAGGCCGTCGGTTGTTATCGGTGACGGCCAATGACTTGCGGGCCATGAACCCACCTGTGAATGTTAAAGAAGATACCCTGGATCGCCAGGCTCGAATTTGGGCTGAGAATATTGAGGAAGGGTTGAAGCAAGCACGATTGGAACGCAGTGGGGATTATTTGCTGCGGGCTACGATCACATCCCTTGCCGTCTTGTTAGGAGCCGCAGGACTCCATTATTTCCTGGGGTATCTCTGTCGTCGGTATGTATTGCCCATCTTTCCCATTAGTGTTGCTCAACCGCTACCGGGGACAACTGGCATTGGTCGCACTGAGTTTTCACTGGCACGCTTTAGTCTTCAACTATTACTGTTGGTGTTGCGGGTGGCTCTCTGGCTATCGGCAGTACTCTTCGTGGTCAGGCAGTTTCGATTCACAAGGGCTTGGACCCATCGTATACAGGATGGACTGGCGGAGTTCTTTATTGATCAAGCGCTGCCGTTAGGAGAAACGAGCCTCTCCATTGCCGATATTCTGGCTTTGTTTGGGTGGCTGGGAATTTTAGTCCTGGTGGCTAAAATTGCAACAAATGTGTTGCGATCGCGACTCTTACAAGCTTCAGGTCTCAGCCTTGGCATGCAGGCGGCCATTGCTATCTTGATCCGTTACTTCATCTTATTTGTCGGCATCATTGCAGTATTACAGCTGTGGGGCATCGATCTCAGCTCTCTGACGTTGCTCGCCAGTGCCCTGGGTGTGGGACTTGGTTTAGGCCTGCAAAATATTGCTAAAGACATTAGCAGTGGCTTAGTGCTGGTTTTTGAGCGCCCGATCCAGGTGGGCGATTTTATTGAACTGGAGGGAAAAATGGGTCGGGTGGATCGCATTGGCCCCCGCAGTACTGATATTCGCACCCTTGATCAGGTGTCGATTATTGTGCCTAACTCACGATTTTTAGAGCAGGATGTGATCAACTGGAGTCACCGTAATCCCCTATCGCGTATTCATATTCCGGTGGGGGTTTCCTACAACAGCAACCCAGAGACAGTTAAGGCAATTTTACTGGAGGTAGGACGGCAACATTCCCAGGTGATGGCGGCCCCTGCCCCTGAAGTATTCTTGAATGGCTTTGGCGAAAGTTCCTTTAATTTTGAGCTGCTGGTATGGATTCGTAAACCCCAGCTATATCCCCAAGTGAAAAGTGATTTAAATTTTGCGATCGCAACCGCTTTCCGCAAAGTCGGCATCGAAATCCCATTTCCGCAGAGAGATATCAATTTTCCCCAGATACCACTACAGGTAACATTGTCGGAGGATACTATGAATAAGCATTCTAAGTATCCAAATCTAGATGATAGAAGGTCTTAGCCACAGGAAATATGAATTATCCTATATCAATAGAAAAGCAATATATTTATGATTAATTAATAGCTATTACCTAGTAGCTTTGAATAACTAATTAGTTCGCCCATCTCTTGTTCTTCACGCTTCATTCCTAAGCGGCAAAACTTTTCTTGCGCTGCGTTAGCCCATTTCTCACATTCATCTGTTTCGCCTCGCTTTGCTGCCAAGCGAGCTAAGGTTGCTTCATAAGAAGCAATCCCCCATCGATCTTTACTATGTTTCGATTCAGATGAAATAGTTTGTAATAACTCGCTGGCACGAAGGAAATGGCCTTCCTCAATAGCAATCTCAGCCAATCGATTTTGAGCATTATTCTTCATTCTTTGCCAACCAATCTGACCTGAATAGTTCTCCACAGCTTGATATAGTCTCTTTGCTTGTTTTATATAACTCTTCTTGTGATAGTCTGAACTTTGAGCATTATGAAATAAGGTTTCGGCATTATAGTAGAGAATTGCTGTTTGGCGACGCTTTTTATCGCGCTCTTTGAAATCAGATTGATGCAGCATTTCTTCTTCTTTTTGTAGCCAATTGTTAGCGTTGTCATAATCTTTTTTTCTGATAAAGATAAATGCTCTATTATGAGCAATGCAGACTTTTTCAGTAGGGCATAAATCTTTACTTAAATCCCAAGCTTGACTAACTATTGAATCTGCATCTTTTAATTTATTCATAAGAGCTAAAGTGTATCCTTTATCGGACATAGCTTCTACAGCTTTATGAATATCACCTCGTTGCTCCGATTCCTCAATTATCCAATCTAACCAATTAATACGATCGCTCCAATAGCCATAGAGACTAGCAAAGGGGCTCACAAGAAACCATAAGGTAAAAACTACATTATACGGTTCAATATCATTGAAAATATTATCTTCTCTGTGCGCACAATATTCAATAACGGAAATAATATTTTTCCATTCCTTATTTAATTTTTCATATTTTTGGTCCCAGTCTTTCCAATCTTTACCTCCATTTTTATTAACGAAATCCAGATACCATTTTACCCAACGCTCTTCAGCATTATTTCTAAAAGAAGGATATTTATTGAGTTCTGCAAGCGCATATTCTCGAACAGGGGGTAACAATCTATATCGTCCTGATGTTTGATTAATAATAGAAAATTTATCTAGTTCTTCTAAACCATCATCTAAGCAATCAGAGTCATTAATGTCAGAAACTTTTGCCAAAGCCTCTCTAGCGGCATCTTTTCTAAAAATTGATAATGACATTGATATTTTATGAGCGTAATTATCACGAATTAAGTCAAAGTTCTTTTGTATAGAATCATGCACTTTTTCATCATCATCAGTCTGAAGCATATGAAAATTATTCAACAATATTCTGGCATCAGATTCTGAATGTAATTTATCAGGATTGGCTCTCCGTGCTACAGACAAAATAAGTGCAAGAGGAATTCCTGCATATTGACGGTAGATATCTAAAGCTTCTGATTCACTTAGTTTTATTTGTTTTCGATTTGCTTCTTTCTTTATAAGATAAAGACTATTATTCCGACTGAGCCTGCCTAATTCTAAATGACTTAAGAAACTTTGTTTTTCTCGTGTTGTAATAATCACCTTTGTTGAGAAAGGCAAATTATCTAAGAACAGAGCAAAATCTTTTCTCTCACCCCCATCAATTGCATTAAAGTTATCTACTATAAGTAAAGTTCTTTGTTTTTTCAAACATTGATAAACAAAATTCACTTGTTCTTCGCCAGACTTTTGAGTGATAGTCTCATCCAATGTTTGAGATATAGCTCGAAAAATATTTTGAATATTACTTCGTTTTTTATCAATAGAAGATTCCTTTTTCTTGGAAGGTACATAATTCTCTTTATAAGTTGTGAAAATAATTGCATCAAATCTTGGGATTATATCTTGTGAAATTTTGTTTTCAGCCGCTTTTTTACATCGATGAGCCACTTCTAAGATCAAAGTTGTTTTACCGATTCCACCAATCCCAGAGACTATGATAATGTGGGCACGATAATCAAGACTTATATATTCAAATATCTTTTTTATCTCGTGTTCTCTACCTGTAAAAATAGAAGTATGTTTTGGGACTTTGAAGATGATTTTTTTTGAAGAGTCTTTTGGTAAAAAATGACTATGCTCATTCCATCTAGCCTCAAGGCAGTAAAGATTGTCTTCAATGGAAGCATCTGACCAAAGAGTAATCGTAAAAAGCCATTCTGAAGAACCCTGCCTTTTGGTACGATTATCTTCCAAGATACCTAAATGTTGTTCTAGAACGCGAACAACATTTCGCATTTGATCTTTAAGGACCTTTAATCTATCGCGATCTTTAATAGGGGCACCTTCTACTAACTCTATTAAGTAATCAAGGCGTTTTGATCGAACAATCAACTGAGGATAAGAGCTTTTATTGCGTACCCATCGTGTACTTATTTTGCTTTCACTAGGTAAATAAACATCTTCTGGATATTGATAATTTGCATAAGCAATTAGCTTAGTCAAGAGTTTCTTGGCAAGAATCTGGGCGTTTTTGCTTGTATTGAGCTTCTTAGCCATAAGAAAACTTCGGATTTTTCCGAAGTTACCATAGTACCGAAGTTGATAGATGGCCTTTTTACTTCATACTTTCTTCATCTTTTTCAATGACTTTGCTTTAGGAGCATCACACAAACTTTAATATCTTCAACGAAAAAGTGGAGTGAAAACATTGCCTGAGCTTTCACGAGATGTTGATATCTCATATCAGCTTTGGGTATCTCGCTGATATCACTGCAGCTACAACAATTCAGACAAACTTAACAAGGATTTACTTATGAGCAGTACAATTTTATTTCGAGACGATTTTGAAGGTCGAAATCGTGTAGACTCTGCAAACTGGCGATTACCAACTTCCTCACCTGCTAACTTACCTTCCACCTTTCTAGGGCGAACTCAGTTTCGTTTAGGTACATTTGGTACAAGCATCTCAGAATTACCAGATACTCTTCCCAACATCATTAATGGTAGAGCTCGTCTACGTTTAGACACATTGAATCCTGTTCTTTTAGATGTTCCAAACAATCCCCTTAATCCTAACTCAGCTAACCCTTCCTTTTTTGGGACCGATCTAATCATCAATCGAGATTTCACTTTAGGGAATGGCTTAGCATTTGAAGCACAAGTAAGGATTGATGCCCCGAGAGGTCTTGTTGCATCTTTATTTTCATTTTTTGATGAAGGTCTTGATACCCCATCAATTCCGCCAGGACAAAATATCGATGAAATTGACTTTGAATTTCTAACTAATTATCTTAATAATGCCCGACAGGGTTCCTCGACAAAAGTTCTGACCAATGTTTATGACGATGATCCATTAGGGCCAGGTAGTGGCATTACTGTAGACAATAACGGCCTGGATTTAACTAGATTCAACACATTTCGAATTGAGTGGCGACGTAATAGTGTTCGTTGGTTTATCAACGGCATTGAAATTCTCACTCGCACTGATATTGTGCCTGATGAAGCTCAAACAATTCGCCTTAATTTTTGGGCACCAGGGCAGGCCTTTTCTCAAGCATTTGATGCATCCTTACAACCTGTATCACGACGAACTGGAGACACCAATAGAACGCTTTTAAGTCGGAATCAAACCTTCTTTTATGAGATAGATTCTGTGCAAGTCGAGCGATTAATGCCCGTTTCCTCTAACATTATTGTTGGTAGTCGTGGTCATGATAGACTCACTGGCACTTCAACCAACAATCGTATTTTTGGTCTCGGCGGCAATGATCGGCTGCTAGGCCTGAGTGGCAATGACTTAATTCGAGGTGATGCTGGAGCTGACCAGATGAATGGTGGTGCTGGCATAGACACTCTTGAGTATGGAAATTCTAACGCCAGAGTAATTGTTAACTTATCGAATAACAGCGCACGTGGTGGCCATGCTCAAGGAGATATCATTACTAACTTTGAACGCATTCATGGTTCTCGCTTCAACGATATCTTAATCGGTAGCGCAGGCAATAACGTACTACTTGGTGGAGGAAGCAATGATCGGCTGCTAGGCCTGAGTGGTAATGACTTAATTCGAGGTGATGCTGGAGCTGACCAGATGAATGGTGGTGCTGGCATAGATATCCTTGAGTATGGAAATTCTAACGCCAGAGTTATTGTCAACTTATCGAATAACAGCGCACGTGGTGGCCATGCTCAAGGAGATATCATTGCTAATTTCGAACGCATTCATGGTTCTCGCTTCAACGATATCTTGATCGGTAGCGCAGGCAATAACGTACTACTTGGTAGAGGAAGCAACGATCAACTACTAGGCCTGAGTGGCAATGACTTAATTCGAGGTGATGCTGGTAATGACTTAATTCGAGGTGATGCTGGAGCTGACCAGATGAATGGTGGTGCTGGCATAGACACCCTTGAGTATGGAAATTCTAACGCCAGAGTTATTGTCAACTTATCGAATAACAGCGCGCGTGGCGGCCATGCTCAAGGAGATATCATTGCTAACTTTGAACGCATTCATGGTTCTCGCTTCAACGATATCTTAATCGGTAACGCAGGCAATAACGTACTACTTGGTGGAGGAAGCAATGATCAACTACTAGGCCTGAGTGGCAATGACTTAATTCGAGGTGATGCTGGAGCTGACCAGATGAATGGTGGTGCTGGCATAGACACCCTTGAGTATGGAAATTCTAACGCCAGAGTAATTGTTAACTTATCGAATAACAGCGCACGTGGTGGCCATGCTCAAGGAGATATCATTACTAACTTTGAACGCATTCATGGTTCTCGCTTCAACGATATCTTAATCGGTAGCGCAGGCAATAACGTACTACTTGGTCTTGGCGGCAACGATCGACTGCTAGGCCTGAGTGGCAATGACTTAATTCGAGGTGATGCTGGAGCTGACCAGATGAATGGTGGTGCTGGCATAGACACCCTTGAGTATGGAAATTCTAACGCCAGAGTAATTGTTAACTTATCGAATAACAGCGCACGTGGTGGCCATGCTCAAGGAGATATCATTGCTAATTTCGAACGCATTCATGGTTCTCGCTTCAACGATATCTTAATCGGTAACGCAGGCAATAACGTACTACTCGGTGGAGGAAGTAATGATCAACTACTAGGCCTGAGCGGCAATGACTTAATTCGAGGTGATGCTGGCAATGATACAGTGACTGGGGGAAATGGCAATGATATTTTTCAATTTCTCAACCCTAATCTAGGAACTGACATTATTACTGATTTCACCATAAATCAAGACATTATCCAGGTTTCTGCATCTGGTTTTGGTGGTGAGCTGATTGCAAATACAACGATTATAAATGAACAATTTGTATTAGGTACATCTGCAAGAAATGCTAGTGATCGGTTTATTTATGACCGTAGCAGTGGCATCCTGAAGTTTGATATTGATGGTTCTGGAGCCACCGCTGCCATACAGATAGCAACCCTTACAAACCGAACTGCCCTTAACAATACAGCTATTAGGGTGATTGCCTAACCTCAAACGTTTGGGCTAGTAAAGCGCATACTTAGTCAAGCATAAAGTAGCAAGGCTAGGAACTTAGATTTAGTAAACAGATTTCGTACTGCCTGATGCCTAACCCGCTGTAGACCTGAACTCTAATATCAAGAAATTTGACAGTAGCCTTGCAGATTTCGGCAAGGCTACTTCTCAGATTTTGTCATTCAGGCTTATAGGAAACCCCGATGACGCCCCCTATTTCATCACCTAGTCTTTAGATGGTTCAGTTGTCATAGAACCCATAGGCTGTTGTTTTGAAATACATCTAACAAGACGTGAAACAGTTCCGCATCCATAGGAGTTCAGCCAGAGTCAGAGCTTCGCAAGACGGTTTACGTACAATTGATCAAGCACGTAAACGCAAAGGCTGGGCCAAAAATTCTAAGGTTTGGTACCACTTAGCTTTTATCAGTGAATCTACACTGAAACGATTCTGGCGTAAAAATCGTATTTGTGTAGATAGCTTTATTGGAATCTGTTCAGCTGTGGGGATCGACGATTGGGAAACGATTGTTGACTGGTCAGAGTAAGTAAACGATTGTTAATTCAACCAGTTTAATATCCGAAATTGACGTCTGGGACATGTATTGTCCCGACGTTTTTGCTTTAAAGGTCGCTGAATTATTTACTGAAAACTGAACCATAACTGACCCCATTTTGAGAAATAGGGTGGTCACAATAACAATGTCAGTCTAATTAATCTTGGCTCAATCGGCGTTTCAGGGAGTTAGACAAGCAAGGTGCTCAATAGACTACCCAGCAAGGCTTTCCCTCTTTTTCTAGCATTATGCACAAATTCAAAGAACCCCAAATAGATCGGTAATTTTTCTTGTGAGATCCCTCGATGAGGTCTCAACCATGACCGCAGCAATGACCAGAAACCTTCCATCGTATTGACATGGACTTCACAGAAGCCATCTCCATCGTCATCTCGGGCATATTCTCCGGCACTGTGGCAAACACTCTTGTGAGCATAGCCCCAAGTTTCTAAACGAGCATAGATGTCATACTCGTCGGTATAGATGAGGGTGCCCGGTTTCACCATGGACTGAATGATGGGCTTGATGGTTTGTTGTTGAACATTTGCCAGCATTTTAATCACCACTTCTCCACCTCGCTGAATCATCCCGAAGATCGGCGGTTTTTCCGTTTCGAGCGTACCGCGCCCCCGAAGCCCTTTGAGTTTACGTCTGCGTCCCTTGCGCCCTTTTTTTAACCTGCTCTGGTTGCCCCTTATGACCGGCTGTCACATAGACTTCATCAAACTCCACCGTCCCTGATAACTGGACTTCTGGGCGCTTGTCGGCCACCGCTTGGCGTAACTCACTCGTCATCTGATGCACGTCATCTTTGTGCAGACTCAACTCGTCGGCAATTTGTTGATTGGAGACATTGAGACCCATCAAATATAAGCATGCTATCCAGGTTTTTAACGGTTGATGACGACCCGCAAAGATGGTGTCGGTTAAGTCATCAAAGTGGCGACCACACTCGCCACAGATATAGCGTTGCCGCGCTGAATAGGTTGCATGCTTCCCTCGTTTGGTAATGTTTTTCGCTCCACAATCAGTGCAGCAAACACCATCGGGCCAACGCATCGTGCGAATAGTCTCGTAGCATTTGTCCTCATCGATTAACTTGGAAAGCGTTAGCATAGGTAGGCTGACCGGGGGCTTTATTCCATGACACTACTCTGCTCATCTTGAATTTAGCAACCTCCCTAAAACAGCTATTGAGCCTTAATCTTTAACTGTCCTCATGTAAACGGCCATACGCCTGTGTAGGCTCTCTGATTGCGATCGCTATTGCCAAACGAGTACTTTTTCCCAATGCTTGCACTTTTCTACACAACGTTTCTCTCAATCTTCCACTCAGGTACACACAAATAACTAGTGATTCGTAAAATCTTTCAACCTATCGTTAAGACAGTTAAGTCAAGCACCGCCAAGCACTAGCAGAAAGGGTGTTTGAAAGAGATTAAATTTCGAACATCTGACATCGCTGTTGTTTCACAGATATCACCCAAAGGAGTCAACCATGACTAGCTTCGATCTCGGTACACTACAAGCTCAACGCGTCATCCGCAACAATCGCAATGTTAACATTTTTCAGCCAACAGATGTCTATGAGTTTGATATTGTTGGCAATCGTCAAATTGGTTTGTATCTACACGATCTTGTTGGTGGCGATGCTGACTTAAGACTCTACCGTGACACCAACAGAAATGGGTTTTTGGATCATGGCGACAGACTAGTAGCATCGTCTATTCGTGGTGGCACATTATCCGACACCATTGACTATGCAGCAACCACAGGTACCTACTTCGCTCGCGTCAATCGTTTTTCTGGTACATCGATTTCCTATGATTTAGATTTAGCCGCAACCTATGATATTGGTCGAGTTAACGCATCTCCCGTATCTCGTAACAACTATAATGTGAGACTTGCTGATCCTGTGGATGTGTATGAGTTTGATATTGCCGGTAATCGACAGATTGGGCTGTATCTGCATGATCTCAATGGTGGCGATGCTGATCTGCGTCTCTACCGCGACAGTAACAATAACGGTGTCTTTGATGCCAGTGACCTGCAGGTGGCATCCTCAGTCAGAGGTGGCACGTTATCCGACACTATCGATTACGCCGCGACGACAGGCACTTACTTTGCCCGTGTCAATCGCTTCTCCGGTACTTCAATCTCTTATGACCTGGACTTTTCAGCAACTTACGATGTCGGTCAAGTCAATGCATCTCCAGTGTCTCGCAACAACTATACCGTGAGTGCAGCAGACCCTGTGGATGTGTATGAGTTTGATATTTCTGGCAGTCGACAGATTGGGCTGTATCTACATGATCTCAACGGTGGCGATGCCGATCTGCGCCTCTACCGCGACAGTAACAACAACGGTGTCTTTGATGCCAGTGACCTGCAGGTGGCATCCTCAATCAGAGGTGGCACATTATCCGACACTATCGATTATGCCGCGACGACAGGCACTTACTTTGCCCGCGTCAATCGCTTCTCCGGTGGCACTATCTCCTATGATTTAGATCTGTCGGCCACCTATGATGTCGGTACAGTTGGAACAACACCGGTTTCTCGCAATAACTACAGTTTGAGTATTGCTGATCCTACCGATGTCTTTGAACTCGACATTGTGGGCACCCGTAATATCAACCTGAGCCTGCACGATATCAGCTTCGCTGATGATGCTGACCTTCGCCTGTTCCGCGATAGTAATGGTAACGGTGTATTTGACGCCAGTGATGTTCAAGTCGCTAGCTCACGCCGTGGCGGTAATCGCGATGACGTTATCAACTACCGAGCCACTGGCGGCACTTACTTTGCTCAGGTGGAGCGCTTTGCCCTTGGTAGCAACGGCAACGTTAGTTATGACTTAGATATTTCTGCAACCCCCACTCGTACGCCCAGCAACCTATTGGGCTCCGAGGTTGAGCTGGGTAACTTAGCAGGCGATCGCCTCCTACGCGGTGGCGTTGGTAACACCGATACTACGGATACCTACTCTTTCTCTCTAGGGTTGTTTGAAGGGGTTAATGTTCGCTTGAATGGCCTGCTCAACGATGCGGATGTGCGGGTAATTCGCGATAACAACAGCAACGGTATTGTTGATGCGGGTGAAGTGATTGGTAGCTCTACCCGTGCTGGCAATGCATCTGAATTAATCTCGAACATTACCCAGTCCGGTAATTACTTTGTTCAGGTCTACCAGTACAACGGCAACACTCCTTACAGCTTGACTATGGATCACTTCAATACTCCATTTGCATAAAGCTGAACTAATGGGCCGCTAAGTAGAAGGTGTAACGCTGCTCATTAGACTAATCTGCCCTCATACCCTGGAGTTAATCTTCAGGGTATTTCTTTTAGGTTCACGAAGTGTCGCCAAAAAAATTGGTGTGAATTCCGGAAATTATGGCCGGAGTGATTCCGGAAATTATGGCCGCTGACAACAGTCTCTTTTTGTGCGTAATCTGCCTGTTTGGCAATTGCACGATGAGACTCTATACAGGTGTTCAGTTGCTAGGAGCGATAGATGGTTCAACGATTTAGAGACCCAGACAATTCTCTCGGGATCGTCCCGTCACAGACGGGATTGAGTCGGCGGCATCAGTGCTAGATCAGGCTGGAGTTCGGACTCAGGTGTGCCCCTGGAATCGCTTATTCCGGAAATTATGGCCGGAGTGATGCCGACAATGCTCAGTATGGATTCCGGAAATTATGGCCACCGTGGCTTCAGTCACCTGAGCCGTCGATTCCGGAAATTATGACCGGGGTAATTCCGGCAATGCTAGTGGTCGATTCCGGAAATTATGGCCAGGGTGATGCCGGTCATACAGGCTTCAGTGAAACAGGGGGTGCTTGCTTATATAGTGCCGTGTTGGCACCTCAGGCATCCGCCCCAATGTCGATGTTTAGTAATCAGGTCCGTTATATGGTTCAGCAACTCAGAAATGCCAATGTACCCCCGGAAAAAATCCACGACCTTACGGGTGTGAGTGAACGTAGTATCCGCCGGATAGTGCAAGAACCCGAGATCACCTGCGTAGAGGAACCGCCGTCAGGTCAGCGAAAAGGAGCGGGTCGTCCCAGCGAGGTGGTCCACTATAGCGAGACCATTCGTGAGTGGTTGAGTGAAGCCCGTGACCCAGCCGATGGTCCGATGAAAAGCCGAGAAGTCTTAGCCCGTCTACGTCAGCAAGGCTATAAAGGGGGTAAAACAGCGGTCTATGAGCTAGTCAAACAATTGCGTCCCGCCAAATCCGTGGTGCCGATAGTGCGATTCGAAGGACTGCCGGGTGAATTTACCCAACATGATTTTGGCCAACGCCGGGTGCAGTATGCCGATGGTCGCATTGAGGTGGTGAAATTCTTTGCCTCGCGCCTGAAGTACTCACGGTATGTGGATGTGCAGGTGGTGGCCAACGAACAACAAGAAACAGTGGTGCGGTGTTTACTCAAAGCATTTGAGACCTTTG
Source organism: Leptolyngbya sp. PCC 7375 (assembly GCF_000316115.1). Classification (GTDB taxonomy): domain Bacteria; phylum Cyanobacteriota; class Cyanobacteriia; order Phormidesmidales; family Phormidesmidaceae; genus Leptothoe. The sequence continues at coordinate 1,683,026 of NZ_JH993797.1, read as the reverse complement.
GCGGCGTTCCGCTGATGGGGGTATTCGATAACATGAGTAGTGCGGTGAAGTCACGAGAAGTACTGGCTGATGGCACTGTTAAAGTGCATTGGACCGACCGCTTTGCCCAAGTGTGTATCGACTGTGGATTAATTCCCCTGGCCTGTTGGCCCTATCGCCCTCAGCAAAAAGGGTCGGTGGAAAATCTAGTGGGTTTTGTCAAGGGCAACTTCTTTTGTGGGCGACAGTTTAAGGACCGTGATGATCTCATCGAGCAGATGCAAGCATGGGTCACCTACGTCAATCGAGAACGCAAATGTGATGCGACTGGCGAGATTCCCCAAGTCCGCCTGCTGAAAGAATCGCTCAAGCCCTGTGCCCATAAGGCTGAAACCTATGCCTTCAAAGTCAGTGTGGTGGTTCGTCCCACGGCTCGGGCGCACTATCGAGGCATGGAATATTCGGTGCCAGCTGACGCCATCGGCCAGACGGTGACCCTACATCTCCAACAGACTCAGGTGTCGATCTATTTGGCAGAGCGTCACCTGGGTGACCATCCTCGGACACCCGCGAATGGCAAGTCCAGTGTTTTACATGAGCATGCCCAACAACTGTTTATCTTTAAGCGTGGTAAACCCTTTGCTCAGCGCCAAATTCTGTTGGACCTCGACCCGTTGGTGGAACCCTATTTGACTGAACTGGTGCATCGGCGTCCTCAAACTTGGCAACCCGATGTCGAGACCCTCTATGACCTTTATCAACACATTGGCCGAGCCGACTTCCTCGCGGCAATTGCCTTAGCCACTGAAGAACGCTGCTTTGGCAGTGAATATGTCCAGGCGATTGTTAACGCCACTCCCGAGGGACTGACACCGCCACCCTTGCCTATTTTGTTCACCTAGATCGATCCGATGACCCTGAGTTTAGACCCCATGCTCAAGTCCCTTGGCTTGAGTACCATTCAACGTGTCTTACCCGAGCTGATTCCCATCGCTGAACGGGAGGCCTGGTCCTATCAGCAGTTACTTGAGCGGCTCTTATCCGAAGAGGTGGCCCACCGCAGTGAGCGCCGCACCCAAACCTTTATTACTAAAGCTAAGTTCCCCTTTGAAGCCACCATTGACACCTTTGACTTCACCTTCAGAAGTAATCTCAAACGACAAATGTTAGGACGATTTCTCGGTCCCGAACTCGTCAGTGACCATCGTTCCTTAATTCTTGAAGGGCCGCCTGGTACTGGAAAAACCCATTTATGTATTGCCATTGCCTATAAAGCCATCCAAAACGGCTTTACTGCTCGTTTTACCACTGCTGCAGCCTTAATCAATGACCTCTGTGTTGCTCCTGAGCGTAACGTTGCTCTCCAACCCTATCTCAGGCCTCATGTCCTGGTGATTGATGAAATGGGCTATCTCGGCTACGGGCCGGGGGCTGCTGATGTTCTGTTTCAAGTCGTGGACCAGCGCTATCTCAAGGGCAAACCCATTTTGTTGACCACCAACAAACCGCTCAATCAGTGGGGCCGTGTGCTTCATGATGAGGAACTCGCCCGTGCCATCATTGACCGCACCTTGCATCATGGTGAGTATCTAAAGCTGACGGGGCCGTCGTTTCGGCTCAAAGGTCGAAAGCTCGACTTAGCTCTCAACTCAACTGAACAATCCACAGAAACGGTAGCTGAAAAATCTGGGAAAAAATCTCTCAGCACTTGACACAAAACACCACTGTTTGTTCAATGAGAGAATGGCCATAATTTCCGGAATTACCCCCTCGTTTCGCGGCCATAATTTCCGGAAGCCACAATTGGGCATTGCTGATCCTCGGGATAGCTTTAGTTGTGAGACATTATTCAATAGCAATCGCTCTAGACCGGTGCATCCCCTAAATCAGCAACCGCAATAATAATTGCTTAATGTGGCTTTAATTAGCCTTTTCAATTCGGTCATTTTTTTAACTATTGAGTCAGTAATTTTACGAAAGACGTGACTTTGAACGAAGCATTCTCTACTCTCCTATAAACAATCGGCTCCACAGCCATCTTGCCTATAGCCAATTACCAATCAAAATAAAAGGAGCCCAATAATAGGGACTTTTAGAATATTCACCCGCTTGAATAATCTCCAGTTGAGCAGTACGGAGAGCTTCTGCTTTGCTGAGATTGGGATCTAAGAGATGCTTATAAAAGCGAGTAATCAGGTCAGCTGTAGCTGCATCATTAACAGCCCACAGAGATGCGATCGCACTTCTCACCCCCGCCCGTACAGCCACACCGGCCAGTCCTAGAGTAGCCCGACCATCACCAATAGCGGTTTCACAGGCCGTCAACGTCAGCAGGTCAATGGGCTCGCTATCGATGGATGAAACACTACGAATCAGAGCATCCAGTTCACTAATGGTTAGAGCCTTATGGTTTCTCTCGTCAATCTTTTGCCCAGTGATAATAAAGTTGTCTTTGGGCTCGGCTCCAAAGCTACCGTGGGTGGCAATGTGCAAAATCCGGTAACTTTTATCCTGTAATGCTTTACGCAGGTTAGTTTCTGAAAACTCTTTATTGCGCAATACTTTACTGCCAGGAAATTGAGCGTTGACTGTGGCCACTTCATCATCCACTTCACTGAGGGGCTGAAAGTATTGATCATTTACATAGGATTCTTCGCTCAATCCCAGAATAAGTGCATTGAGATTATTGCGATTCAACATATTGGGATCTGTTAGCGTCAAACTTGGTGTGGTTGCGATCGCAAATTTCTCAATTAAAAACTGTTGCCCATCAAAGAGAGCGGCCATGGGAATACTGCGCAAGATGCCATCGTTAATGAACACAAGCTCATTGACCTGTAGCTGATTTAGCGTCGCTTCAAAGGGACGAACCAGTTGGTCATACAGCTTTTGAGATGGAGCTTTATAGGCATTAGCGCGAGTGAATCGCCTGCTATCTTCTAGGGCAAACCGTAATCCATTGATTTCCTCAACCAGGTCCTCTTGTTTGATGTTGATCCATTCGATCTGTTGTTGACCGTTGGGAAAACTGGCAATAATTGCCGTGCGGTTAGGTAAAATAGCCGTGCTGATCACCGCCGTGGCCAACTTTTCACCCACCGTATCCACCCGTGTGGCACTGGGAACAATGACACAATCATTAGCAAAATAGTTTTGCAATTCTGCTAGCTTGAGAGAATCTAAGGTGGATAGAACACTATCCACACTCTTAGATTCCACATCTTTGGAGATGGGTACGGAGGTGGGTAACTCCTGAAGCTTGAGGGAGGCAAATTCTCGATAAATCGGCTCTACGCGATCGCGAAAGTCAAACTGTAACTCCTGATTAGAATTGAGAATATCGCTGCGGATGGTATCGAGAATCTCTAGGGCTTGCGTGTAAGCGACTTTAGCTGCCTCTGAATTACCCTGGGCTTCAAGAATTCGGCCTTGCTGCCAGGCCCACAGGTATAAACTATCTTGAGAAGACCGGTCCTGGTCTGCCACCAAACGTGCTTGCCGGGTTAATTCCAGAGCTTTTGTGTCATCTCCACAACGTTCATATAGGTTGCCGAGCTGCCCCAGGGCAAAGGATTCAGCCCGAGCACTTTGGATGGTTCTAGAAATTGCGATCCCATTCTCCAACAGCTCAGTTTGCTGAGCAACCACCGTCTCACTAGGGCATTGCCGTGTTGACTGAGGCTCCAAATAACCGGCCAGGGTTAAGATGGCAAACACTTTTTCTTGAGAGTCTGGCAGATTGGCAATCAAACTGCGGGTCGTTTGTTGAGCCTGAGATACGTCGTTTGCCTGATTGAGTGATTGGTAAAGGGGAATCAGATTAAGTAGCGATCGCACCTGGGCAGCGACGCCACTGGTGTTTTTTGCAGCATTGTAGCTCTGCCGCAAAAATTTAACCGCCTGCTGAGTTTGAGTATTGGCCCGTTCGGTCAGTTCCCTGACAGCCCGCAGGTCTCCTTGGGTATCAGCGGATTCAGCACGGCGACGACTCACCTGGGCTTGGGCGGCATAGGTATTACCCAAACTGTTAAGCACCGCAGCCCTGGCATTGAAACGATCTGTGCCCACCACCTCAATCACCGTGAGGCTTTGGTTGAGGGCAACAATCGCCTGTTCATAGTTACCAGTCAGGCGATAGGTTTCTCCAAGACTGCCCAGGGCAGCAGCTTCTCCCCCTGCATCGGTAAGTGCCTGGGAAATCTGGAGAGCACTCCCCTGGTTACAATCGGTAATTGTTTCTCCACATAACAGCGCCAGCGCCCGGCGATGCTGTCCCAGCTGATTATAGGCTTGAGCTTGTTCGGTTAGAGAACGGCTTAATGCTTGTAAATCGCCCAGTTGTTCGTAGCGATCAATGGCCTGTTCCCAATAGGTGATCTCTTGGGAAAATTGTCCAATTTGGCGATGGGCACGGGCTAGGTTTTCTAGCAGAATACTCTGGTGTGTGAGATTATCAGGCTCAACGGCCTCTAGGGCTTGCTGCCAGGTTGCGATCGCACGGTTATACTCCCCTGCCCTATAGTCATCGACACCACTTTGCACCAGTCCAGGAATATCAATCGCCTGGGCCACCCGCTGTGGCACCAAGAAGCCATTGAACCAAATACACAACGTAAAGCTAACAATACAGAGAGCTACAAGGATTTTTCGCAGCTGTGGTTTGCGTAAGTTGGGGAACATAGTACAGATTGGCAGAAGTCGCATCTAGATTTTATGGGAGAGTATCTGGATCCAATTCGCAGTGCTACATAATATGTTTAAAGAGGGATAAGCAACACCATAAAACTACCCCTCGCAATCTTTACTCAACACCAAACGACCATCAGACAATTGATAAACAGCTTGGGGTTCCGCAATGGGAGTGCCCAACGTCTGGCTTTCAGCCTCTGCTGAAGCTGCCGTAGCACTATTCGATAGCGTGCGCACAGTATTTGTCTGAATTATGGCAATGCCTCTATTGCCAGGCTGTAATGGAATACCATCAGCACCCGTTACCACAAGACTGCTGCCGCTTTGCGCCACCTGAGCAATACAGCTAGTGGCCACTAAAGATTCAGTATCAATCAAGGTGTCAGGTAGTTCTGTCAGGCTATTTTCGATAAAGCTAACGTCGGGAAAAGTAATGACACCAGAAGAAAGCTGGCCACTAGCATTAACATCCACCCGCCCATTGAGATCCAGGTTATTAGGACTACCGCCAGATGATGACGGCACAAAGTTCTGGCCAAAGAAGATAGGCAAGGTAATATTTCCTCCGGCACCATCTTGGGCAAAGGCAAGAATATCACTGTCATCCAGAGCAATTAAAACCTCGGCAACAACAACTATGTTGCCACCATTACCAGCACCGCTAGCAACGTTGGTGCGAATATCACCATCCCCCGTCATCAAAACTGTGCCAGCACCAATATTAATGCTGCCTCCAGCGGCTTCAGCAGCATCTGTGCGAATATCACTGTCAGAAATTTCTAATGGCCCCACGATATCAATAATGATATCCCCAGCATCCCCTGGTCCTGAGGTTTGGGCACCAATCGTCGCACCATCCATGATCTGCAATCTGCCAGCACCAATATTAATGCTGCCTCCAGCAGATTCAGTAGCATCCGTGCGAATATCACTGTCAGAAATTTCTAATGGCCCCACGATATCAATAATGATATCCCCAGCATCTTCTGGTCCTGAGGTTTGGGCACCAATAGTTGCACCATCCATGATCTGCAATCTGCCAGCACGCAGATCAATAAATCCACCGGCAGATTCAACGGCATCGGTACGAATATCACTATTGGTAACGTTAAGGTCTCCTGAAATATCGACGGTAATATTTCCAGCATCCCCTTGGTTTAATGCCCGAGCACTGATGGCAGCTCGATCCCGTATCGTCACATTCAGGGTACGATCAGATGCTTCTCTGACAACCACACTACCAGCATTACCTGACCCTTCAGTAACCGTAAAAATCCCACTTGGAGCCGTATTATCAGAATCGTTTAACGCCAAACCATTGGCCCCCTCACGATTAATGGCATCCCTTATATTGTCGATATCATCTTCCCCGAAGAGACGTTCTGCATTGTCAACCTGTTGACCAAAACTTGGATCTTCGCCTTCAATCAAAATCTGTTCTAAGCCAGTCACTTGGATACTTCCAGCCTCACCATCATCAAACGTAGAGGCCACTAGCTGCCCACCATCCAGCAACTGCATCCGATTAGCCGTGATATCAATATCGCCACCGCGTAAGTCACTTTCGGTACTCGTATTAATAACCGCATTGCCCTGCACTCGCAGCAGATCAGCCGTGACAATAATATCGCCCCCGGCCCCTGTAGCCGTGGGCAAACTGCGGCTAAATAATCCGCTGGATGGGGTGCGGGTTTCTCCTAAAATATACTGGTCACTGATATCAACCGTATTCGCTGTAATATCAATGCGCCCCGCAGTATTTTCACCCTCTGTTGAAACCTCAATCTTGCCCTGTTGAGATAACGATACGGTGTCAGCGTTGATCTCGATGCTGCCCCCTATATCATCGGGAGCAGCATCCGGATCTCGAAACCTACGAGTAGACGCGTTAATGGAGCTGTTGCCATTCACTTCTAACGCCTGATCGAGAGTGATAACAATGTTTCCAGCTTCACCCACCGTCGTATTACGCGCAGAAATAGCACTGTTATCTAGTACACGTAAAGATTCGGCACGAATCACAACATTGCCACCACGGCGAGGAAGTAAAGACCGACCCTGGATAACGGTTTCAATTTTGCCACGCTGAGTCATAAGCATGGGGCCTGTAACCGTAATCAAAACAGATCCGGCATCACCAGTCGCTCGACTGCTAGAGCTTGAAGAAATCCCACTAGAACCAGACCGGCCGGGACCAATCATGGTCAGGCGACCCACATTAATGGTGACGATACCCCCATCACCATTTCCATTGGTACTCGTAGAGATGCGCGCTTGATCAGAAGTAGATGTGCCTTCAGCCGTTCTCATCAGTAACGAAGCTGCATTCACCGTTACACTGCCCGATGGATTCTCTCCTTCTCGGGTACTGCTCCCGACTTTATTAATAGAGCTACCAATTCTTGACGTATCTACAATTAAGTCTCCTAGAGCTGTCAGCGTAATACTCCCCACATTAGCCGATTCGTCAGGAAGAGTTATCTCCGTCCCCTTCACTTCAGTATTAATTTCAGTCAACAAGAGTCGAATATCACCGTCAGAATGGAGCCTAATATTGCCACGCACACCTTCAGTACCACTATCGATATTGCTGCGTATAGTGGATTCAGTTGCAACAATGCTATCTGTAGCATCCACAACAATATCCCCTACTTGGCGATCTACAGTACCACGATTGCCCCGGAGTCCAGCCTTGAGGGTACTATCCTGTAGAGTGATCCTATCTCCGTAGAGATTAATATTACCATCACCCCTACCTTCAACATTAATTTCAGCATCATCCAGGGTGATATCAGCCCGGCCAATGTTATCAGGAATGTCTAGTCTACCGTCAATAAAACTGACACGCCCAGGGGCATCAAGTGCCACAATTTCGATAATACCGCCGCGAGTGCGAAGTTCTATATCTCCCCTGCCAAGCCTTTCAAGGGTAATGTCGCCACCCACCAGTTGAAGCTGCATTTCATTTTTAAGCTTCAGGTCAGATTGAATAGTAATCGGTTCGGGTAGTGCATTAAAGAGTAACGCTGATGGCCGTATAACCAGCAGATTGCCATCGGGAAGTGCATTACCGCCGTCTGCGGCACTAAAGGTAAAGTCTCCAAATTCGATACCATCAGCAGTGGTGGCCACAAATGACCCTTCAATATCTAACTCTGCGTCAGGCCCAATAAAAACTCCGTTGGGATTAAGGAGAAATAGGTTTGCATCACCATCATTACGAATCCGAATTTCGCCAAGAATTTCAGAGCGATTATTACCAGTAACTCGGGTAAAGATAGATTCAATATCATCATCTACAGAGAACTGGATGCGTTCGTTTTCCGGAACATTAAATTCTTGAAAGCTATGGAACAGTAACGTATCGTTACGGACGGCCCCACCTTGAATGCGGTTACGGTTGGCATTAAATTCTGAGCTATCAGATCCAAGACTAGGATCAGGAATAATCTGAGCCACTACAGTGTTTGACAGTGCAATCTGACAAACGATATGCGTCACTAGGGTTGTGCCGATGAGGCCAGCACTCTTTTTCCAGCCCTGCCAGTTAAGAAACATCCACCACACTCCTCACCCAGGATATGTATGTCTATACAAGCAGCATACCAGCGACTTATTTGAAAGAATAGAGGCCTAATTTACATTATTAACAATTAAAGGTGTGATAACTGGTGATTCAATCTTCAAAAACCCTAGCTTTTCTATTTTTTGGCGGTTTCAAACGATTCAGAAAGTAGGGAAAGTCAACTCTAGACTAACGTCAGTAACGCAGCAATGGCAGGTAAAACGTTAGAACAGTCTTGCACTAGTTGAGCAGTGCCTGACAACCCTGCCATTGTTCCCTTAAGTATCTTCATGGCCGTTTTTGCCAGCTTTTTCATACCACCATCACCTGGGTTTTGACCCGTTTCAGCTAAAACTTCTACCTGCTCTAAGGCTTCAACCTTATCTTCATCAGAGAGTTCGGGTTCACTTTCAATGGCATTTTGCAACTGTTGCAATAATTCTTTTAAACCAGGTTCATTGGGTTTTGATGAATCGGCAAGCTTATTAATTGAGTTTTTCACATTACCACTGATAGTTCCTAAATTTAGAACGCCCTCAACATCACCAGCAACAAGTCCACTGATGTTACTGACATCACCACCCGCTTTAATATTGATTGACTTCTTCTCAGCCACGGTATCACCTACATTACAGTACGTTTCAACATAAAACTTCTCGCTATTAAGAGCCGTCACTAACATGCTCTCTAAACTGCGAATTCTTTCATCCTTCTCTGCACTGCTTGCCAGCAGCGATTGCAAATTGCTATAGGATAAAGACGTAAGCTCATTATACTTATCAAAATATTCCATGCTCAAATGAGAGCGATTGGCCTGGTCCGTTACCCGCGCCTGTACTCGCACCTTCTCATTCCCTCGCCCTTCCAACGATACAACCTCTATGCCAGCTTCTGGATATTGCTCGGCAAGCTGTTGCAATGCTAAGGCTGCAGCACTAGGATCAATGCCATCATGGTGAAAAAGATCAATCGTCTTATAGGTTGTCTCTATGGCTCGAGGATCAACATTTTGCTGTCGGTATAGGTCAAGAACCTTAACAATTGGCGTAATAAATGCTGTAAAATCTCCATCCTCAAAGTTTTCTCTCCTATCATCAGGTTTACGATAGGGGTCAGGATCGTCCTTTGTGGGCAAATGCATATAGACATACTCACATTTAATATCGTCAAATTGAGTATCTGTGGAGATTGCCCAGTCCTGAATGTATGCACCCGTCATACAGACAGAGCGGAGATTTGTGCCGTAAAGTTGCGCCTGAACCAACTTAGACCTCGATAAATCCGCCCCTTGGCAATTAGTCTCATTTAGTTTTGTACCAATAAAACTAGCATCGATCAGGAGAGCATTCTGTAAGTTCAAACCGGTTAAATCAAGACCATCAAAAATTTGTCCCTGACCTTTCCTTGAGATCACTAGCCGCCGAATCACTGGATGATTTAAATACGTTCCTTCAACTCGCGCTAAATGAATGCCCTTAGCACCTAACCAACAGGTGCGTGTGAGGGTCGCTCGCCTAAAATCGGCATTGGTCAGCAGTGCTTGACTAAAATCGGCTTCTGTTAAATTTGCCCCTCTAAACTTCGTTCCTCTGGCACTAACAACAGCAATGGAGATTTTCTTTAAAATAGAAAATCGTTTGTCCTTTTTTGGTAGCTTGACATTTGTTGTCTGGTAGCTGATATAGCCCCCTAAAGCAAATAAAACCAATATTAGTGGAATCACTATGAGCAGGATATTACCTAATTCGTCTTCGGGAATTCCTTGGATACCGGCAAAACATCCTAAGAACGAGCCTATGCTCACTGGAGTCAGGATGCTAATGGTGGATGACAACTGTCCAACAGCAGCACTTCCTACCGCGCTTGCTATGGCTGTGAGCAACACTCCTGCACCGATGCCTGCGATCGCAACCGCCTGCAATACAATCAGAGTCATTAGCCCTTCGGCTTTGGTGCCATGACTGACCACAGCAATACCGATCACAATGACCACAGCAATAAAAATGCTGGTCAATCCTAGGGTTATGCCAATACCGCGAGTCAGGGTAATAAAGATAAAAAGACCTAATGCCAAGGACGGAACAATAGCAGAAACAATCAGCTCTTCAAGATCTCGAGAGGCCAGTAGCACATCCACAAAATAGACAGCTGAGAAACCGATTAGGGTGCCAGCGACCAAGGCTAGAAAAACAGTCAGAAAACTAAATACAGCTTTCCATAGATAGGGCAGACCCACGTTAGCGTCTTTGAAACTCGCCCCAATCAAAATAGCATTCGAAAAATCAGTCCCCCGCAAATTAGACTTACTAAAATCAGCATTGGCAAGATTTTGGCCCCTAAAATTGCGTCCCGATAGATTAGAAGCGGAATAATCTTGAACCATGTAAAAGTACTCCTGTCACCCCAAAACCCTGGGGAAAATTTAAATGGTTGTCAGTTCCCCCTAATCCGATTGAGCACCTGTCTTACTCGTTTCCTGAACTGTCTAGAACCGGAGGTCGTAGAACTAATTTCCAGCGGTTGGAAAGCCTGAGTCGCCCCATACCGAGCAGATGTGTCGCCATCCTGAAGCGTTTTAATGACTGCCAAAAAAGCCGATGGTCCTATTCGCCGTAACGCATAGGCAGCATACTCCTGAGTAGACGGTGAACAACAGCCATCTTCTTCTTCTTGAAGTACCTGCATCAGTGCAGCAATGGCTGCCTGTTCTTGAGGAATAATCTGCCCTAATGCATTGGTAACTCGCCAGCGAAGACTGCCGTCTTCATTCTCCAGTAACTCCAGCAACTTTGGAACTGCCGCTTTGGCATCCGGGCCAATCCTGGCCAACGCGCTGGCAGCCGTTTTGCGCTGATCCATATTGCTACTATCAAGTGCCTCAATTAAAGCTGGAACAGCCGTAGGGCCGATCTTCGCTAACGCATAGGGAGACTCATGGGACAGTGATACCTCTAGCAATACTGGAATCGCAGCATAGGCAGCCGGGCCGATATTCCCTAACGCATAGGCAGCCGGGCTTTGCACAGAATATAAGCTCTCACGCTCCAGGAGTTCAATCAATGCTGGTATGGCAGTATGGGCAGCTGGGTCAATATGCCCTAACGCTGCTGCTGCAGAGCTACGCAGATTTGAATCCTCATGCTGTAGCAGTTGTGTCAGCGCTGGCACAGCCGCCTGGGCGTCGGGACCGATATCTCCCAATGCTATAGCTGCATAGTTTTGCATATTTGACGTTTCATCCCGCAGCAGATTGATCAACACTGGCACAGCTGTACGGGCATCCGACCCAATCTCGCCCAAAGCCGTTGCAGCGTTCCTTGCCACCAGTTCATTCTTATCTCTCAACAGTTCAACCAATGTCGGCACTGCTGGAGCACCAATACTTGTCAAGTTTTGCCTAAACTCAAACGTTAAAAATTCATTGTCTAATAAGCTAGGCAAAGCCGCTTGGAACGCAGTAACAACAGACGGATGTGCCATCAGTACAGCTGGATCTGTATAGCTCATAACGTCAACAGCTGTCAGGAGAATATCAACATCATCACTTTTAAACGCCTCCACTAAAGCATCAGCTAGTGCTTGTGAATCGCTTATTTCTCCTAAAGCATAAAGAGCCAGGATACGTAGATCAGCATTGTTATCTCGTGACATATCCCTGAGTTCAGGCACAATGCTTGAACCATCAATCACCCGTGATTCATCAGTAGAAAGTGTAGCCAGTATGAACAGAGAAAGTCCTCGCAATTTAGCATCTTCCCCTTGCAGTGTCTTGGTTAAAGCGGGAATAGCCGCCTGTGCCTCTGGTCCAATCTCTCCTAAGATAAATGCCGCATTTCTACGAATGGTTATATCATCAGACTCTAGAGACTTAATCAATTCAGCAATAGCCGCAGGGCCTATTTGACTCAACGCTGATGTTGCCTCAGCTGCAATCAATGCAGACACTGCTGCCTCAGCAGCCGGGCCGATATTGCCCAACGCAGTCATCGCATTGCTCTGCACCCCATCGTCACTATCTTGAAGTGCATTGATCAGGGCCGGTACCGCATTACGGGCATCGGGGCCAATCTCACCTAAAGCGCTAGCAGCCCTACGGCGAAGAAAAACATTTTGATCTGACAGGGCTGCAATCAGGGCTGGCACGGCTGCATGCGCATCGGGGCCAATCTCACCCAAGACTTCAGCAGCGATGGCACGAATATCTGAGTCTTGATCTTCAAGTACTGTAATGATTGCAGGCACAGCATCACGGGCATCAGGACCAATTTGACCTAAAGCGTTGGCAGCATGGACGCTAAGGTCTAAATCTTGGGTTTGAAACACTTCAATCAATTCTGGCACAGCATCACGAGCCTCAGGACCAATCTGTCCCAAGGTGATCACCGCATTTTCACGAACTAGCTCATCACCGTCCTGAAGAGTCTCAATCATAACTGGCACCGCAGCATAGGCCGATGGCCCAATGGCTCCCAAGGCCTGAACTGCACCATTACGCACAGTTATATTTTCATCTTGTAGATTCTTTACTAGTGCAACAACGGTTGTTTGCACTAATAAATCATTATCTGCCCAACAAGAGAAAATATTTGTATATGCGGCGGTGGTGTCACATGACGCATCGCGATCGCCAATCACTAAAGTATTTTCTTGCAAAGCCTCTATCATCCCAGGCAGTGCATCAGATCCAATATTAACCAATGCCTGAGCTGCATGGCGAGTCAGGTCACTATCCTCACCCTCCAAGATAGCCATCAAAGCCGGAACTGCTTGAGGACCACAATCAGCTATGGATTTAAATGACGTGGGATTTAGATCATTTGGCTGATCCAGTAAGGCTCTAATATTTTCATTTATACATTTTTGCTCAATAGGTTGTTGAACAATCTGTGTTTGTGTCAAATGTGATTTTATACCAAGCGCTCTAGGCATTAGGCCTAATAATTGACCAACTATACAGATAAAACTGATAATGACTTTAAGCCATAGATGCGCCAGATACATAATCGATACACCCCTTGCTACGATGCCCGAATTCTACCGACTATAGTCATTTTCGTCCGTTAAACGACTTTTGCCGGTATTTCGATTATGTATTTGATTTCTCTAAAAATGTGATAAACAACTAAATTCTTAAACTAAGTCCGTACCGAAAATCCTGTTTCTGATCAGCGCAATAATTTATGGTGTCAATGCTTCACCTTCAAAGGAAATCTGTTTTGAATACTCTAGATAGCAAACATAGCCTCAACCTCAATCGATACCTCCGGTGAAAACAAACTCTTCACCTGTACCAAAGAACTAGCAGGTAAATGCTCGCCATAATGACGAAACAACACCTGCCGTAATTCATCAATCCCTTCTAGCTCAGTCACAAAAATTGTCACCTTCAACAACGATGCCAAACTCGTATTCTCAACCTCGGCTAACTTGCCTAACTGAGAGAAAATAAACTCCGCCTGCTGATCAATGGACTGTCCCTGAGCGGGTGAGCCAAATGCCGTTGTCCCAGACACATAAAGTGCCCCATTATGCTTTACCGCATGGGAATAAGGTCCTACAACCGGACCTAAATGGTCATAGTTTTTCCGTTCAATCGCCATCTAACTTATCCCAAAATCAGTGTTCATCAAATCGCAAACCACATACGAGCACTGCGTGCAGGTACTTCAAATGTAAATGAAGACGCCGTAATCTCAATCGGCGGGTCCTCTGTCAGACTATCTTGATAAGGATGAAACCACTTAAACTTAAACTGCGTATCTACGGTAATCTTTCGGGGCCCTTCACATTTGTTGATAGCGACAATACCTTCTTCCTCGCGTCGCCATAGGAGGGTGCATTCATCGGCGTGTAGTACCTCCATGCTGATGCCTTGCATACGATTGTGGAACGTGATCATGCGGACCATGCGATCGCGATTCCAAACGCCCTGCCAACGACCCCCATCCGTCTGCCCAAACGGGGGATCAGCCGTCGTCCCATCATCAAACACCATGGGCGTTCCACCATCCCGTCCCATAATGTAGGCGTAGGCCAGATCTTCATCTACAGGGTCTAATATCAAATAACGAAACGGATCGTTATAGGGAATATCGTGGGTGGTCACCACAGTCACAGCTCGGCTATTTTCTAGAGCATTACCGGTATCATAGGGCTGTGCAATCTCCGATAGGGGCCTGCCAACGCTAAAGGCTTGTTTGATCGCATTCAACAACGGAAAATCATAGGCTGCAAAGCTAGCCGGTAATTCTCTCAAATAGGGCTCCAGAAACAAATTATATTCATGGTCTCCCACCCCCCCGGTGGTAATGATCTCTGCAAAAATTTGAGTATTATTGGCAATCTCATCGGGGATAAAATATCGAATCGCCGCGTTGGGCATATGTTTGGCAGCATCTACCCGAAACCCACGTACACCCAGATCATAAAGCGTTTGAACATAGTGTTTCCGTTGCTCCAATACCCAGTTATCTGCCGATACGGTATCTCTTAAATCGGGTAAACCGGGATCATCTCCTGCACCACAAATACGTCCCTTAACGACCTCATCGCGGTTGCCATAGTTGCGAATGCATTTGGGCGCATGAAAATCTTGGGAGTTAAACAAACCACCGTCTAAGTCGCCGTATAGTCGCTGTCTTTCCCAATAGTCAGGATCTTCAGCGTACTTATCCAATACATCCATCCCAGGAAAGGTGGTCGACCCATTGCGCTCATTCGCCATATGATTCACCACCACATCGGCGTAGGTGAGCACCCCCACTTTCGATAAGGCATTAATCATGGCAACAAAACTCTCTTTATCCCCATCACAGTTACTGATCACCCTAAAATCTTGGGGTTGATAGCGCTGATACCATCGACATTCCTGTGTGATCGGTGATTTGAGAGGGGGCGTGACCAATACAGCCCCATAGCCTGCAGCTGCGATCGCTGGGGCTCGTTCCGTCACAGTGGCATAGCTCCAATCAAACGCATGCAGGATGACATTAGCCTGGGCTGGCTGGTTGGCCGATAACAAGACGGTTACTGCCACCGTGACGGCAGTCAGACAAAAGGCGGCCAATTTTCGAAACATGGCGAAATGAGTTAGCAACGATAATCAGAACAATGCTATAGCACCGCTACTTTTAAATTTGCCATGATGAATAAACTCTTCAAGTTCAAGGGTTTCTGCAAGGTTTCTGAAGAGCGGATGGTACATTATCTAGGACCGCACATCCTTTCTAAGGATGGGGAAGTTTGTTTACGGTCCTTGTGGTTCTGGAATGGCTGGACAACCAAGGTCGTTTTTCAGGGTGGCTGATGAGTTTATGCATTAATCCCGATTGTCCCCGGCCTGATCATCCAGGTAATAGTGAGGTAAATAGCTGTCAAGCCTGTGGGACAACCCTCCTTTTACAAGGGCGCTATCGTGTCATGCGCTTGCTAAGCAGCCAAACCGGTTTTGGTATGGTCTACGAAGCCTACGAGCGGGACCTGCCTAAAATTCTAAAAATACTGCGGCTTGAGCATAGTCAAACCCCGAAAATTGTGTCCATGTTTCAGCAGGAGGCCGCTACACTGATCCAGCTGAAACATCCGGGTGTGCCTTTTATGACTGAGGATGGCTACTTCACACTGACGCCCACCACCATGACTGAACCGCTGCACTGCATCGTCATGGAAAAGATTGACGGTATCAACCTGACCCAGTGGATGGGACAGCAGGGGAATCATCCCATCCGTGAACAGCAAGCGCTACAGTGGCTGACCCAGCTAGTGGAAATTCTGGAGCAGATTCACCAGAACAATTACTTCCACCGAGACATCAAGCCTGAGAACGTCATGATTCGTACGAGCGGTCAGCTGGCGCTGGTGGACTTTGGTGCCGCTCGGGAAATGACCCAAACTTACTTAAATCAGGTGAGCAAAGGTGGCATCGTCACAGCCATTAGCTCGGCTGGTTATACGCCGCCCGAACAGGAACAGGGTCAGGCGGTACCCCAGTCTGACTTTTATGCGTTGGGTCGCACCCTGATTTATTTACTAACCGCCAAAGTACCGACAGATTCGGCTCTTTACGACCCCTTACAAAATCGGTTTGAGTGGCGCTCCTATGCACCCCAAATCTCAGCTGGGTTAGCGGATTTACTCGATAGCATGATTGCTCCACGGGTGGTGGATCGCCCGACCACGGCCCAAGACATTCTGAGGCGGCTAGAGCCGTTGACTGCTCGGGGGGCTGCTCCATCAGACTCAGGCCCACCAGCGCTACCCGAAACCACGCTGCCTAACGGTGCACGTCCTCCTAAAGAGGCGACATCCTTGCAAATGGGCATTACCACGCCATCGTGGCAAACACTGCCGCAGACGATGCTGCCAGTGGAGCGAAAACGGCGATGGCCTTGGGTCGTTGTCGCTTTAATGGGGTTACTGGCAGTCGGTGGGAGTGCGATCGTACTCCGCCATTACCTAAAACCTGAACCCATCCCAGTCCAGCTACCAGACCCTACACAGCTTCAGGTACAACTCCAGCGCACCCTATCCGCCCACACCGGTACCATCAACGACTTGCTCCTGTTTGCCGATGGTCTACGGCTGGTCAGCGCCAGTGCCGATAAGACTATCCGTCTGTGGGATTTAACCTCTGGACAAGTGCTGCAAACTTTCGGCGATCAAACGGGCTTCGTCAATACGGTACTGCTCAGCCCCGATGAAACTCAGCTTTATAGCGGTAATGCCGATGGCGCACTCCAGGTATGGACCATTGCCAGTGGCACCCCCCTTTGGCAAGAATCTGCCGCCCACAGTGGTCCCATCAATACCATGGCCCGTACGCCCGATGGTCAGCAGCTGATCAGTGGTGGGGCCGATGGCATGATTCACCTTTGGCAGGCTAGCACGGGAAACTTGGTGCAATCGCTAACCACGGAGCAGGGCACCATCAATAGTCTTGTGGTGACATCGGACGGTCAATACATCATTAGCGGTGGTAGCGATCGCACCATTAAGCTTTGGCGCATTTCTACCAGTGAACTGGAGCGCACCCTGGAAGGGCATGAGAGTTTTATTAACGCCCTGGCCATTAGTCCCGATGGTCGATTTTTATTTAGTGCCAGTGCTGATGGCACCATCCGTCAATGGCAGATCAAAACTGGTGAACCCTTGCACATTTTGTCGGGCCACACCAGCTTCATTAACGATATGGTCTTTAGCCGAGATGGTCGAACTCTCAGTACGGGGAGCGCAGACAAAACCGTACGCATCTGGAATGTAGTGACTGGTGCAGCAGAACAGGTATTAACTGGATTTAACATGCTGATCGATCATTTGGTGGTGTTGTCGTCCGACCAAATTGTTACAGCTAGTCGAACAACCCCCACCATCAAAGTTTGGCTCAGGAATAAATAGACCCCTTAAACCGGAGGGTGGGAATTGCCCACCCTCCGGTTTGCTAAAACAAAACCAATACTTTGGCTTCTTTGGGTCTAACTTCTGGGGTGCGCGTCTCGGGCCGTATGCAACGTCGAAGTGCCCATGATTTTGCACATTTATTCTGATAGTAGAAACAGCGTTGCGATGTCCCAAAGCATGCCGGTAAACTGACGCTGTGTTGGTGTAGTTATCTGTTTAGGTATATTTTTCTCAAAAGCGGAGCGTTTGACAAAATCCCAAATGGGAGAATTAATATGGTCTAGACAATAGTCTCTTAAGTAAATCCTTTTGTTTTCTATCAGTTGAGCTGTTTCTGAATCTGCCCTGTGTATTGTTTTATTTCGGGGGCGTATCTTTCTCCCTAATCTGTAGTCTAGAGAATTTTTAATGATTTCATACCAACAATTTACAGTTGACTGTTGAATCTTCCATGTCGTCTCAAAAGGAATGTTACATAATTCGGGTGAGAGACTCAGGATTCGATAATGTAGGGGTTCTGTATATCGCTGTTTTGCCGGAATTGAGTAAGCGGCTTTTATAAAAGGCCGAGTACATAGAGGAGCAAAGGAGATATGACCTGGGTGCAACGAGCAATTACTGCCGGCCCAGCGTCTAACGCGTTCATATGTGTACAAAACGCAGGGGATATCGACTAATTTAAAGCCTTCTTCCAGCAATGTTTTGATGAAACACTTTAAATATTTAGCAGCAGTTTGTACTATTTCATCCTGTAGCAAATCGTGTCGCCGCCAAGTAAGCTTGGCATCGTTTAGATACCTGTAAACATAGTCAAAGTCCTTTTTATGAAGGAAAAATTTTGCATTACTGTAATAAGCTCTAGCAATCTCGCCACCGCCACCATTTAAGACAACTCCTAGCTGATTGTCTACTGCCTGGTCATTGGGACGAAATTGCCTGATGGAAATTAAGCCATCTCTCTTGGCAATCCACTTTTGAGCACTTTCGAGCCAACTTTGAAGATTTTGCTCGTTTTTTTCCTGTATTACAGTCCATTTTAATTTAAACTGTTCAGCAATTTTTCTGGCGATTTCTACATCAATTGCCTCTGACGTAACTAGAGAAAAGAACTCTGCATCTATATTGTTTTTAATAAGCAGAGAAGCCAGGAGTCGAGAATCACGACCTGCGGTTAAAGGGCAGTATACAGAAGCGCCGAAAGAAGACGTTAGCGCTTTCATCATTTGCTCTAGATCGTGAGTAAGGCTTTGTATTTGTTGCTGTGATGTTAGGTCTGTTTGAGGTATTTGGGATAGCCAAGCACGCTGAAAATATTTTTGTTTTTGGGGTTCTATGTGACCTTTTCGCCATTGCCAATGTTGACCGGAAGGCAATACTTGAATGCCTTCTCTCAACGTGCGGTCACTAGACGCCCAGCCCCAGGTTAAATAAAGGCTAATCCCTAGCGAATCAAATTTACTGACTTGACCGATACGTTTTAATAAGTAAACACTATTACTAATAAACCACTGATTTCCCTGTTTCAAGTAATAGAC
Source organism: Leptolyngbya sp. PCC 7375 (assembly GCF_000316115.1). Lineage (GTDB taxonomy): Bacteria > Cyanobacteriota > Cyanobacteriia > Phormidesmidales > Phormidesmidaceae > Leptothoe. The sequence continues at coordinate 1,663,862 of NZ_JH993797.1, read as the reverse complement.
CTGATACATCCCTAAGGGATCATTGATAATCTCTAATGAACTTTCTAGATTTTTGTGAATACGGGCAATAACAAACTGTCCTTCCAAAATATCTTTCAAGCTATGCCAGTGTTGGTTAAGTTCTTCGAGGTTGTAGACATTAAAATCACCCTTTGGATTGATCATACATCCGTCAAATAAAAGAATTTCCTGCTCAGTCTCCTTGACATAAACTCTTGGTTCAATCAGATGTCTAGATGTATGAATGTTGGCGGTAAAAAGATAGTTATTCTGCTTAAATGACCAAAGGGTATTCGGATCAAGTTCAGGAAATAATTCTTTTAACTGTAGTAGCTCTGACAATATTTTTGGTATTTGGTAATCTTGACAGTTTAATCCGATTAAGAAAATATTCATTGATGGCGTCTGGATTAATAAGTTAGGGTTAAAAAATCAATAGATAGAGTCTTTAAGAGGATATTGATTGCTATAGAATTAACATCATTTGCTGTTTGTTTGATGAACTAGCTAAAAAAGAGAAAAACTTAACTTATGCAAGCAAAATTAGCTCTAAATGGGCATCAGCTTAGGCCCAGAAACCTTGATTAGCCTAAGAAGGCAAAACAAGCTTGAACTCAGACTCCTTTCCTGAGGACGATGTTCTGCTTAAGTTGGTACCCGTTAAATAATTCTATGCTCGCATATACGAGTAAGTCTCAACTGATTACTGATGAAAATCAGATGGATTATTGATAATTCCTAATACATAATTACTTTTCGGTTAGACAGTATATACCCTTATCGTCGCTATTAATTATAAGCCTCTAACAATTTTGTAGTGTTTCATCTTCCACATGGGCACCACTCGCCACAAACTTCTTTGCTGATCGAAATTTGTCTGTCTCTCGTAGTTGCTGACTCATAAATCGGCAAATCTCCAACAAAATGTGAGGGCGCTGCGTGGTTAAACTAATAAACCGCTGTTTCTCTAACTTCAGCAACATGCAATCATCTTTCGCAATTGCCCCATTCCAACGGGGTGCATCGTCAAACAAGGCAATCTCACCAAAGTAATTACCTGTCGCTAGCTGTTTAATCTCTTTTTGTTCATCATCTACAGTCTTAACAATCTGCACTGTTCCCGACGCGATGATATATAGATGAGACCCCCAGCTGCCCTCTTCAAAGATAGGTGTACTCGCCATAAACTGCTGAGGCACAAGGGCTTCATCAATCAGCAATAGCTCATCTAAAGAGAGATTTTGAAACAGGGCGACATCTTTGAGAATAATCAGACGATTCATAAGTGTGTCGGGTGTAGATGGCTGTAGTGCTGTGTAGACATCCTGTAGCAGGGGTGGTGTGGGGAACAAGTCACGGGCCACGGACTGAACCACAGGATCTACATCTTTTAACGATGCCCGAGGAATTTTGGCCAAAGCGATTAACGCTCCTGCTCGCAACCAGCGATCTTTAGATTCAATCGCTTCTAACAGAATCTTATAACCTTTATTCCGTAGCCAGTGAAGCGATGGTTGAGACCCTTGAGCCGTAACCGCGCCGTCGGTATCTTGCTCTAGCAATGGTAACAGTGGCAAGATAAACCGACGATGGCTGAGGGATGCTAATACCTCGACGGCATTGGAGCGATCGCGACTGTCTGTGGTGGCAAAAATCTGGTTCACCGTATTCACAGTGCGGCTATGGCCCAGGCTGGACAGCACATAGAGCACCTTTTGAATTAGCCGCTGATGATAGTCCTCAATGGCAACGGCCAGGGGCTGCCAGTTGGGCTCATCCTGGGGAATCTGGGTTTGCCAACGACGGGTGTGACCCACCTGCTGAAAATCATCTGCCAGGTGGGCATACAAAATGTCACTGGCCTGGCGGGTGCGAATTTTACCGATAGCTGCGATCGCACTATTCACCGTTTGCCGATTATCAGACCCCAGCTGTTCCTTAGCCTCAGTCAACCCTCCCTTAGCGGCCAGCAAAGTAGCCGCCTGTTGCCGTACCCGAGGGTGAACATCGCCTAAGGCAGTTGCCAGGGGCACCAGATTCCCATGGCTTTGCTGCCATAGGGTGAGTGCCGCAATTCTCACCCTTGGCTGCTCATGGGAAAAATGCTGTTGTGCCAGGGCATTGAGGCGTGCCGCATCGGGCATGGTTTCACCCAAATTAGCCAGGGTCTCTAACCCCAGCTGTTTTGTGTCAGCACTGCCCTGGGGCAAAAGGCGTGTGGTCAAAAATTCTAGTAAAGTTTCATCGGCACTGCGAGCTACTACACGGATGACCGCCTTTGCCACCCCTTCATCCAGCCCATACTGCTCAATCTCTGAAAACGCCGTATCCGTGAGCGCGGTCCCCTGTAGTCTGGCCACCATGGCTAGCGATCGCAAACTTGGATCAGCCTGCGCAATCAGCTCATCCAAAATCTCATCCGCAATCGGCTGTTGCTGCACCATGAGAATTTCCAACGCCGTTAGCCGACAGGCGAGCGGCTGCTCTGGTGTCAGTTGCTCTTGCCAAACAGACCAGAGTCCGGCTTCTCCTGTCTCGTCTGGCTCTAGCTCAGCGCTTGGCCCTACCCCTTCTTCTGAAACTCCTTCGCTAAATAACGACACCACCGCCGATCGCACCTGGCGATCCGCCCCTGGCAACAGGGTCAGCACATCGTCTAAAAACTCCCCCGGCTCTCCCATTCGTGTCGCTAATTCCAGACCTTTAATCTGGTCGTAGCGCTCGTCTGACTGTAGCAGGGTCTGAATAGTTGCCTTCAGGGGTAATACCGCCTGACGGCTGGCCAGCTGATCGAGGTCAATGGCATCTGTGCGAATCAGATCTTCTAGCCCAGCGGTATAAAAGCGTCCCATGGGCAGCCGCACCAGCAAAAATAGCATGACCAGACTGCAGACTAGCCAGGTGATTTGCTCCAGACTGAGGGTATGTTCACCCAGCCATAAAAATGCGCCCGCACAGGTGAGCCCCACGGCATAGATAAACCCGTCGCTCAGGGTGCGAATCCGTCCCATAAATTCTTTGGGGATGGCGTTGTAATTCAGCTGATGGACCGGTAGATTAATCGCTTTATAGAGGGCATCGCTGTTGAGCTGTAAACCAATGGCAGCTGGCAGCTGGCCGTTGACCCCCAGCCCCATAAATGCGGCCAGGGTGGTCAATGGAAAGACCACGTTCATGCGAGCTACCCCCAGCCAGCGCAGTAGAGGCCGAGTCAGACCGTAAAGCACCACCATTTGGACAATGCTTACCACCACTCGCATCAGGCCCAAAAAGCCAGTCAGCGCCCGTTGTGTAAACTCCTGACCGTAGATGCTAAACCAAAGAAATTCAGAGCTGAGGTAAATGATCACCAGCAGAAAGCTGCTGGCCGCCAGAAAAATAACCAGTGGATAACGCTTGGCCAGTTCGGGAAATGACTGGAGCGATTCGATGACGCCGACGGTTTCACTGGGCTGTTTGCTGAGGGGGCGCTGGGTACGGTCGAGATAGGCGAGTTGCAGCAGTGCGATCGCAATCACCACTGGCAAACACAGCAGTAAATTCTGGGTGCTCAACCACCGCGATAACCCACCCACCAAACTACCGCCGACTAAGGCACCCACCGCCTGGCTAATACCAATATAGGGAGCATACTGCTTGTACTCCAGGGTATTAAAGTAGTCAGTCAGCAAACTGGGATAAAGAATATTGTTACAAATATCCCACTGGAAAAAACTGACAATCAGTAACCCATAGTAAACCGGAGCCATATCCAGGGGCAAAGCCAGCCGCAGAGCGACCACCAGCATCAGCAATATCACCAGTGCCCCACAAAACAGCTCAGTGCTGCGAACCCGCTGCACCACCTGGCTGATGCAGATATAGGCAGGCATGGAGCAGAGGCCAATCAAAATAAATGCAATCGGCAACCGCTCAGCCCCCAGTTGGCTGACAAAAATGGAATTAGCCACCGCGATCGCCATCACACTCTGCACCAACACTGTCACTGCAAGCAGTAACAGCTGGGTCAGCCGGCTATCCCGTAAAGATTTAAACGCGGTTAGCATCAACGACATCAGTTCATAGCTTTTCCATACTATTAAAAGGCCATGACGAAAAAATGAAGAATTTAGTTATCTCGTATTGGTGTATGGCTATGAATGGGTCTAATCTTCCTCCATATCCTCTAATGCTAAAGGCTGTACAGAACGGGGTAACCGATCGATGGGTTCAATTGTGTCCAAGTCATCACCAGCTGCTGCTCCTAGGGCTTTAAATTTACGCGCACTCACCAGCACCCGATTTTCTAAAGACCCCACTGCTTTATTAAAGGTATCGACGGTAGAATCCAACCCCCGCCGCATTTTTTGCAGATGTCCGGTAAATACCCGCATCCGGTCATACAGTTCTCGACCCAGAGCACTAATCTGCTGAGCATTTTCTGTAACGGCATCCTGCTGCCAGCCATAGGCCACGGCCTTAAGCAAAGCAATCAGTGTGGTGGGGGTGGCTAAAATCACCCGCTGGGCAATACCGGCTTCGATTAGACTAGGGTCCTGCTCCAGCGCAGCACTGAAAAAGATTTCCCCAGGTAAAAACAACACCACAAATTCAGGGCTGGGTTGAAACTGATCCCAATAGGCTTTTTGACCCAGTTGCTGAATATGTCGACGCACCTGCTGGGCATGCTCCTTGAGTTTATTCAGCCGTAGGGCTTCATCGGTAATATCCAAAGCTTCCAAGTAAGCTGCCAGAGGAGCCTTGGCATCCACAACAATGCGGCGCTGCTGGGGTAGTTGCACCACCATATCAGGGCGTAGTGCACCGTTGCCGGTCGTTACCTGTTGGGCAAAATCACAGTGCTCAACCATCCCCGCAATTTCTACCACCCGCTTCAGCTGAATTTCTCCCCAGCGACCCCGCACATTGGGAGCCCTCAGCGCCTTGGTTAAATTGGCGGTTTCCGTTTGGAGCTGCAACTGCCCCGTGGCCAGCTGAGTGATTTGCTCGCTCAGCTGGCTGTAGGTCGACAGCCGATTACGTTCTAAATCCTGCAAGTAGGTTTCTACTTTGCTCAAAGACGATTGCAACGGCTGCACCAGGCCATCAATGGCTTGCTGTCGTTGCAGTAACTCACTGCTCGACTGAGTATGAAACTGCCCTAGTTTTGTTTGGGCCAGGTTCAAAAACGTCTCGTTGTTAGTCCGTAGAGCTTCAGCTGAAAGTACCTTAAATGCCTCCACCATTTGCTCTCGGGCTTGGTTTAACAATGCTAGCTTTTCGTCGGTGGTCTGCTGTTGCGTTTGTAACTGGGTTTGGCTCTGGGCCAGTCGCACTGTGAGCTGGCTCTTCTCTACCTGCAACCGTTGATTTTCTGTTTGCAAAGCTGCGGTCTGAGCAGCTTTACTGTCAGCCACAGCCCGCTGTGCAGCCTCCTGGGTCAGCGTTTGCCGTTCTTGTTCAAGTCTGGTCTGCAAACTGTGGATTTGTTGTTGCAGAGCGCTGAGCTGTTCATCTTTAGCGTGTAACTGCTCAATCATGGTGGCGCGTTCTGCCACCAGATCATGCTTGGCACGTTCCCTCACGGCTTGATATCGAGACTGCCAAATAAGCCAACTCATTAGACAGCCCAACCCTGCCCCTGCCAGAAAAATTACCGGCCACTGCATAGGCTAAGTACAGATTTACTATTGCACCATAGAGTATCATCCTAATTCTCAATCGTAAAATCGCTACTCAACCCGCCATAATGCGCAGGTGTTTAAGTGAGTTGCGTTGATTCTGTCGTAGTCACCGGGTACTTTCATAAAAGATATGAATAAGGGTTGATGATAAATGTGGTATTCGCAGCCCATGGCTAATCTATAGACAGGTCCATTGGTCTGGTTCAGCTGAGCCATATTAACTGTGAGAACTTAAGTTTTTCTAGTGGAAAACTCAGGGTTTCAACATGGATGTGGTTTATGTTTTGATAGGAGCTGGTCTTTTTGGACTACGCGTACACATCCATTTACATTCACCGCAGCGACTAAATTCATCAAGAGCCTTATAGGGAATGACCGTTAAAAGCCCACCAGAGAAACTTCTCAGATCTCCGATATTGGACAAGCTGCCAAACTACGGAATCCAAAGCGATGAATGCCCCCGTCGGGCAAAAACGCAGCTAGACTTTATCATGCTTGCCGTTGAGGCCCTTGAACTTAATGCATCCCAGGTTATGTTGGCAGCCATCAAAGATCTGGGGCTGCAAGATGTACTTAGGAGTCGCGTTCATCTTTGGCGGTTGCGTAGTACCAATCCGCTGCGAAAATTTAATCAGCGTCAGCCCCTCACTCTAGAAGAAGCTAAGGCTCTGGTGTTAGTGGTCTGCTATCTATGTCGTAAATTAACGGTGCTGATTCGCCAGCTGTTTTTGGGCTACCAACAACTCCAAGATCACCAGCTTTCTCTCGATCACCATTTTCGCTTAGCTAAATACTTAAAGCGATTTCGCTCCCATTTCCGGGCTCGTATGAATCCCAAACGGGCGATGGTGATTACCTACAGCACCGATGAAAAACTCGATCAGCTGGCACTCTCGCTACTAACTCAGCTCCTGATCTGTACAGGCACTCGCGGTGAAGAACGACTCTGGGCCAGCCTCTTTGATGGGGAGATATCATGACCATTAAACGACAGTATGTGCTGCCAAACTGCAGTCTAATATTAGAAGGCCTCAGCGCAGATGCCTCCAATGTGCTCTCAATACTGGCCAATGCTGAGTTTAAGATCGTAGGAATTGAACAATCTCTATCGGGGGGGACGGAGTTTTTTAAGGCTCTCAACAGTGCGGTTAGCGCCTACTGTCAACGTTTGCTGAGTGGTCTCGACCATCCCGAGCACATGGTATCCCAGACATCTCTGGTGATGGTTGAAGCGGATGAAGGCCAATACCATCGTCTCATCGTCCAGCCTGAGTGCCTCAACGACTCATCCGATGATGAGACAGATGGGAAGGTTCCCAAAAACATCAAGCTTTCAACGGTACAGCTGTTTGATATGGCTGAGGCTATCGATCAGTTTTACGCGGATACTCAAACCTTACCTGATGTGGCAGTGCCCCTTGCGCCTCTGCCTCGTAAGTATGTCAGGCCTGAGGAACCGCTAGCGAAACGAGCTGTCCCTCCAGTTCTAGGCTTAGGCACATTGGCTGTGGCTGCTCTGGGGCTGTTCTTCTTGCCAGTGCCAAAACTGGCTGAACCAGAAGGCCTGCGGCAGAATTCTGCTGCATTGGAAGAGCAAATAGAGAATGAAATCGCCATTGATACCGCAGACGGAACTGCACCGACATCCGAGGTGCCGGAAGGGGGGGCTGAGGATGGCGAGCTCAGCGAAGATGCAGAAACATCGTCTCAACCCCCTCTTATTACTGATACTGCACAGCTAACAACTCTACAGCAGCAGGTGCAAGAGCAAATTAGCGACGGTTTATCCAGTGATACAACCTTTGAGCAACCACTGCGCTATCAGATCTCCGTTGCTGCCAACGGCGATATTGTTGGCTATAACCCAGTGGATAGCGCTTCCCTGGAAAACTTGGATAGTACTCCCCTACCTGAACTGACCTACATTCCAGTGGATGAAACATCTGTAGCATCAGTGGCTCAGTTTGAGGTTGCCTTCGCACCAGATGGCACCGTTGCAGTGGTGTCTGACCAGCTAAGCACAGTTGAATCCGAGGCGGTGACCCCTGATGCGGTGAATCTTGAGGTGGTCGAGTCGGAGTCGGTAGAAGACGAGGATCTGCCAGAAGAGTCTGACAATGAAACATCCGAGCAATCATCCGCGCCAAACAGTGAGACTGTGACAGGGCGGAGTGCTGAAACGGCGGCTGAAACCCTTGCGGCAATAACTACACCCATTCAAGACGTAGATCGTATTGATGCGCTCAATCAAGAGCTGCGACGAACCATTATCCAAAACCGTGCCCCAGACCGAACCGGACCAGAAGTTCGCTATCGGATTCGTCTCGACCAGGAAGGTAATGTGACTGGTTATGAAGCCACTAATGCAGTCGCCGAGCGGTATGTAGATGATTTCAATCTACCGAGTCTGGTCAAAGACTCTAGTGACGAGCAGCCGCAGCTGGATTTTTTAGTCGTAATTAGTGACGACAATATCGTGGAAGTTAATCCCTGGGATGGTTGGCCTGAGAATTAACGAAGTTCTTAGTTCTAAATTTTGTAGGGCTTTACTCTTCTCCATGAGTATTTTGGGTTAAGCTCACAGCTTAGAACAGCCTTGATCCTGGTCTTTACCGGATCCTCGGCACTAATCACGACTCAAGGAGCATTGCTGTGTCTAATGAGCAATACCCTGAACTTCCTTCACTCTATCCAAGTTCTGACCCCTCGCCCACGGCTCCTACCATGGAGGCTGTGCCGCCGTCGCCTTCTCGTCGTCGTCGTTGGATAAACCGGGCAGGACATGGCTTACTGGCATTAGGGCTATTGTTAGCCGGTGTCCCGGTTGCCTGGTTGTTGGGAATTGGTGCATCTAGAGTAGTCTCAGCCCCCACCAAACGGATGCCTCTGCAGGAAGTGGTGCTGCGGCGAACCAATCGAGTGTTTACAGAAATCTATCGCTTGCCTAGCCGTTGGCGACCTGCGCCCCCTCTAGAAACTCGTATTGAACCGATACCCATACCCACTCAGCCGATTGAGCCTTTAACGACACCACCACCAGCTTTGAATAATCGAGAACGTCAGATCGCTGAGGAAGAATTCGCTGCTCTTCAGCAAGAATTTGAAACCATTCGTAAGCGTTTGTATGACTTGGAAAGCAAACTAGGTCGAGCACAGTCCACTGCAGATGTTGAGAGTAGACTGGCAAATCTAGGGCGACGCCTTATCCCTGACCAGGCCGATGAGCCAGGTGTGCAGCCTGTTTCCACAACCGCCGTTGCCAATGAGCCGCAACCAGAAGAAAATACCCCACAGGTGCATCATCCCCTATTAGAAACCACCGAACTGAAGATCACCTTACCGAGTGATGCACTGTTTGCTCCTGGAGAAGCACGTTTGTTGGCCACTGCTCCAGAACTCCTCAACAGCATTTTTGGAGATCTTCGCCAATATCCGAAGGCTACGATTTTAATTGGCAGCCACACCGATGACCGGATGGAGCCATCCCAAAGCATGAGCTTGGCATTTCAACAGGCAAACACCCTCAGGGCCTATCTGGCTGGCAACTTACCAGACGAAAACCGTTGGGTTACCATCGGCTATGGCCAAAGCCAGCCCATTACGGACAATAGCAACCCTCAATTTCGTCAGCGCAATCGCCGTATTGAAATTGCTATTGATCGCCGTTAGCGACATCCGGCCTATCTTGCCGTATTGGAAATTGCTATTGATCGCCGTTAGGGGCATGCTGATAATCAACTCACTTATTCAGTGTCCATTCCTGTAATGAAAGTTGTCTACTTTGGTACTCCACAATTTGCGGTACCTGGCCTTATTCGTCTGCTTAAAGACCCTGATTTTGATATTATTGCCGTCGTTACTCAGCCAGATAAGCGGCGGGGGCGCGGCAGTAAAGTGACCCCCTCCCCTGTGAAAACAGTGGCTACCGAAGCCGGTGTTCCTGTGTGGCAACCCCAAAAAATCAAAAAAGATGCTGAGGCTCTAGACTTCCTCAGCCACTGTCAGGCTGATGCCTTTGTGGTAGTTGCCTATGGCCAAATCCTTTCCCAAGAAATTTTGGATATGCCGCGACTGGGGTCAATCAATGGTCACGGCTCGATTTTACCCACCTACCGTGGGGCTGCTCCCATTCAGTGGAGTCTATACCACGGTGAGGCGGAGACCGGTGTAACCACCATGTTGATGGATGCCGGTATGGATACAGGCCCGATGTTGCTGGAGGAAACCATTCCCATTGGGTTATTGGACAACGCCTGGGCAATTGCTGATACCTTGTCTAAACTCACAGCTGAGCTGCTGTTGAGTACCCTTCATAAGTTAGATGGCCAAGCAATTCGTCCCATTCCTCAAATTGAGGAGCAGGCCACCTATGCGCCGCTGATTAAGAAAGCTGATTATGTCATTGACTGGCAGCGTCCGGCTCTGGATATCCATAACCAAATCCGTGGCTTCTATCCCAACTGTGTCACTCAGCTACAACAGCAGCCGCTTAAAATTAGTGAGACGATTCCTCTGTTTGATGACGTCTGGTCTCAACTGCCTGAGGACTATCGGGCTTTAAAAGATGCCTATGGGGCTCTAAAGCCTGTCGAGCCTGGGAAAGTTATGGCTGTTTGGAAAAATCATGGCCCTGTCATTGGCACAGGTGATGGATATTTATTGCTCCGTCAGGTTCAGCCAGCGGGTAAAAAATCTCAGTCTGGGTGGGCCTTTGCCAACGGCAGTCGTTTAGCTTTAGGAGAACACTTAGGTTAGGCCTAGGGGGCTGCTGGTCGTCGATGGCTGCCCTGCGATACCGGGCACTATTGGTCAGGATTGCGTATCTATTTTGGGACAAAAAAAACTCCTGGCCTGAGCCAGGAGCTTGTTTGTAGATGTCCAGGAAAAAGCTAGTCTAACCTTGGGAAAGTCTGCCAAGTAACCTTGAACATTGGCCTTAGCCAGCTGCCAAGTAACCTTGGAACGTTGCCTTACGACGACGTAAATGCTTAAGGGCCTGTTGCTCTAGCTGGCGAACCCGCTCGCGGCTGATACCCATCCGCTGTCCGACCTTAGCTAGGGAGAGCTGGGTGCCATCGATCAGGCCAAAGCGTAGATTGATCACTTCCTTCTGCTGAGGAGTGAGTTCCGTCAGCATATTGCGAATATCTTGGCGCAAGGACTGCTGAACCGTGTAATCCTCAGGTGATACGGTGTCGTCCTCCAGTAGCTCCTGTAGCTCTGTATCCTGGTTATCGCCGATGCGGACATCCAGAGATATGGGCTGACGGGACATGGTTAGGTATTCCCGTACTTGTTCAGGGGTGAGGTCAAGCTCCTGACCAATTTCACCAACCGAAGGACTACGACCTAACTTCTGGGCAAGGACCCGCTGCTCACGCTTAATTTTATTGAGCTTTTCGGTGATGTGAATGGGTAGACGAATGGTGCGTGACTGCTGTGCGATCGCACGGGTAATTGCCTGACGAATCCACCAATAAGCATAGGTGGAAAACTTATACCCTTTCATGGGGTCAAACTTTTCGACACCGCGCTCCAGGCCTAAAGTACCTTCCTGGATTAAATCTAGGAATTCTAAATTACGCTTTTGATACTTTTTAGCCACTGCTACTACAAGGCGCAGGTTAGCTTCGATCATTTTGCGCTTTGCCCGTTCACCGTGCCGTAGCTGATGGACGAGTTCTGTCTCGGAAATACCGGCAGCCTGCGACCATTCGACTCGATTCGCATCATGACCGAGTTCTTCGTCTAACTTATCTTTAGTCTCCTGCAGAGCCATCAAGCACTGTACCTGCTTACCCAACACAATTTCTTCTTCATGAGTGAGTAGAGGTACGCGACCAATCTCTTGAAGATAAGTGCGTACGGTATCAGTACTGTAGGCAACTGGTGAAGTTCGTTTTGGGGCTTTCAGCTTCGACATAGCTTGTAATGGACCTCCACTGCTGGAAAAGTGTGTCAGGTGCAGGGTGTTGATGAACCCTTAACCACGAGTTGAATTCGAAAGGTTGAACTTTACTGGTAATACGCAGAACACAACAAATCGGATTGCAATTAACGGAATCGCTCTAAAAATTCGTTTCAAATGCCTAGGTCAAGGCCGAACATGTACCTATATTTCTGAAAAACGAACTCAAAGCGGATTCATTATGAGTTTAATTTTACCCTAAGTAACACAAATGATTACACTTGATTAAACAACTCTCATAAACACATCTCTATTCCGTTACTTTAAGGTGAATAGATGAGAAATCTAAGGAATCTCAGATTAGAGTTGCCTGAGAGAAGAGCGGGTAAATGACAATCTCCGTAGTGCTAGTGTGACTCAAGCTTTCAGGCGTTTGGGTGAGGTTTTCCCTGGGCGATAACCGAACCGAATGGGCTGATTATGGATTATTTATGCACTTATCCACAAATTCTTATACCTGTCTGTTTGAGAACTTAAGCGACTATGAAGTTTAGAGGTGAACTAGAAACAATTTTGTAGTCATTAGAACAACTTTTGTCTTGTTTCGAGACTAAACCTAGCAATTAACATCCACCACATATGGGATGAATGAGGTCTATGAATGAAATGAATAAATCCCTTTTTTATAAACAGAATTAAGACCTTGCCAGGGTGAGCAGATATCGGTGGATGATATCATGGTTTAGTTCATTTGTACTGAAGAAAGCGTAAAAATAAGTAGAGGACTATTTGGATGGACGTAGGTAACGCTCATAATTTCCCCATTATTGGCATATTACTGAGAATAAGACGTAATAATGCAGTCCAGATAACGTAAGGAGAACACGGTTGGCGACATTATAGCTCCACTTTTAAGCCGCAATAATAAGTACTGTGACACCTATGACTATCCCTAAGAGTGTCACAGTACTTATTATTATTGCTAATCATTCTCTAAGAGATAGAGGTTTCTGATGTTGGATGCTTGTTAAGGCCTATGGGTTGCCTGGCGTTAGAAATAACCTGATACAGCGGCTATCTAATGTCTACATGTTTCATTATCCTTGTCAGTCAAAGCTTTGGAAGACTTTTGGCGATTTCTCTGTTCAAAGACATGTGACTCATAATGTCGTGAGGGCGCACCTGGGTGGCTGCGTCACTATTGCTGGTTTTCCGCTCCGATGTTCTTGGGCAGCAGTCGGTCTAAGTTCTTTGTGCATAAATAATGTGTATTGGTAGCTATATTTACGTACCCAGGGTGCCAGAGTGTTGTTAAATAAGGACATTCCTGGTCAAAACCACGTGGTTTCCGCAATCGGTTTGTCGTCGATATCACCTGACTTTCCTCAGTACCCTGAAAAGCTATGTATCATTGGGCACCTTGAGATTGGTTGAGTACCCACGACTTATTCAGCTGATCAAGGAATTTTATGGCTTCGAATAAACCTGTCAACAATTTATATCATCACACCAGTCATAGTCAGGATCCGGAGTTTTGGCGACAGTTGTCTACGGATTTTCAGTTTGAGGGTGTGGATGAGGAGCAGCTACGCCAACAAACGGAACAGTGGATTAATTGTGCTAACGAGCTTTTGGGTCCGCTGCCGTCTCGGATGAAGAATAAAACGAAGCGTTAGAGCATTGCTTGGGTGTGTTGCCAGCCCAAGTATAGAGCCCTCGGTACATGGAAACAGCCTTTCCACTTTCCTCCTTTTAGGGGGAGTAGTACATCGCCCTGGCGGTTTAGATAGCCAAACCATTCACCGTGGTCTGGGTCATTAAACCGGGGCCATGCATAGTTATGAACAGTGCGATACCACTGCCAGCAGTCATCTCGTTGGGTGAGTCGATAGCCCAAGAGCAGGGCTACTAAGGTTTCTAAATGGACCCACCACAGTTTTTGGCTCCATTCTAGTTGCTGAGGGGGATGGCCCATGCGGTCTAAGAAGTAGAAAATACCGCCATACTCATTGTCCCACCCCCGTTCAAGAATTGTTAGGGTGGTGTCGATAGCGCGATTAATTAAGGCGTTGTCCTGGCGTCGCTGGCCAATGTCCATCATGAACCACATGGCTTCGATGCCATGGCCAGGGTTGAGTAATCGACCTTCAAAACAGTCGAGGGAAGTGCCATCTGGAGCAATGTGTTCATATATCAAGCCGCTCTCGGAATCTAGGAACTCTTCCATGACGGCGTGAATGGTTTGGTTTAATACTACATCTAAGCATTCTGTTGTTAGCAACCAGTCCATTTCTAGGGTGAGGTTGGCCAAAATCATGGGTATGGCCAAGGACTTCATGGGGCGTGTGCCTGGGTAAGCTTTGTTGTACTGGCCTTTAGGATTATCTTGACGACGCAAAACATTGTTATAGGCCTGTAGGGCAATTTCCTTAGCTTCGCTATCTCCACAGGCCTGGGCGTATTGACTGAAGGCCATGGCTGCAAAGCAATCGGAAAAAATATTGTAGGGCTGTATTAAGGGGCGGCCTTGGCGATCTAGGGAAAAGTACCAGTTACCCTCAAGATCGCGACCGTGCTGGGTCAAAAAGTTAACACCGTGACGGGCCATCTCTAACCAGTCTGAGCGTTGTTCTAGACGGTTATACACCATGGAAAAGGTCCAGACTTGGCGGTTTTGCAGCCAGATGAATTTATCGGTGTCGTAAACATTTCCCTGTACGTCTAGACAAGTAAAGTAGCCGCCGTATTCACGATCCAATGAGTGGTTTTGCCAAAATGGCAAGACTGTCTCTAGCAGTGTGGATTTGTAGAGTTGGGCAAGGGCGCTAAAATCCTTGTGGGATAGACGTTCGATCAGCATTAGTCAAATGTTGATAACTAGATAGGGAACACTATCTCACTCTTTGTCTGCATGTAATTGGAGAGAAAGTTGAAATTTTTTAGGAACAAATTACGGTGCGTTATGCTTGAAATCAACAACAACATGATGTTTCTTGCGACAGATGCGATCGCACCAAACTACACCAAGCTACAGGCCACTGCACAGGACTACCTATGGTTTGACGCACTGGTTTGACCCGCTGGTTCGGCGCGCTAATTGGACACATTGGTGCAACTTGGTGAGTTGCCGATCTCCCCGGGCAGTCTATGGAAAGCATCCAATAGGGATCTACCGAGTAAACTTGCTGATGACTGGATGAATGTCTATGTTGCTCTCCGAGGACCTGATCGAACTGAAATACCAAGAGATTGTGGAATACCAGGAAGTGGTGACCAATGCAGCCATTGAAAGTATTGCATTTGATGTGATTGGCACCCAGATGGCTTGCTTAGGGACAGCAATTATGACAAGCCTGATAATGGGATGTTGTGCCAAGGTATTTATACCCAGTCGCAAACATCCACGGTAGTCTGAGTCCAGATGCCCCCGCTGGGCTATTTAAAGTGACATATATTCACGAACAGATAAAAAATCTCTGTATTATTCTGTAAACCTGGCCACTAAGCGCATGGTTCAACGACATGTCATTAGTGGTGAATCAATCGTCAGGGGATATTGGTGATTAATACCTAGTTGGGTGAGATATCTGCCAGGTTTTCACCAAATCAAAGGTCAGATTAAGCCACACAGAACATAAGGAATTAGCAGAGTATGGTGATGCAGCGGCGAGAGGTATTAGCAGGGCTATTGGCAACCGGTGGGTTGATGTCATGGGGATTGATGAGCAAAGCGGCCCATGCCTATGACGTCATTATTACGCCCAACGATCCTCAGCTAGGCGATACCATTTCTGTCATGGTGAAAGCTAGAAACGGTGCTAGCACCCCTCCCACAGTTATTGCCAATGGTAAAGAATATCCAAGTTTTTCCCTATCTGATAATCGCTTTCGCGCGTTTGTTCCCACCAGTCCTCTAGATGCACCAGGACGTATCGTGATCCAGGTCAGTGGTGAAGAAGAAACCCGTAATCTGGCCGTCGGTCTGCGCAACCGTAGCTTCCGGACCCAGCGGATCACACTGCGGGGTAGCGGTAGCCTGGGCACGGACCATGAATTTGATCGAGTGGATGCGTTTAAGCGTTTAGTCAGTCCTGAGCGCCACTGGCGTGGCGTATTGTTGCGTCCGAGCCAGGGCAGAGTGAGTTCGGAATATGGCGTACAGCGTTATTACAATGGCGAGTTTGCCGAAAACTATTACCATCGCGGTGTGGATTATGCTGCGGGTACTGGGTCACCGGTGGTGGCCCCTGCGGCTGGGTATATTCGCCTGGTGGGTCGTGTGAGTGATGGGTTTGAGCTCCATGGCAATACCGTTGGCATTGATCACGGTCAAGGGCTGTTAAGTATCATGATTCACCTCAGTCGCATTGATGTGAATGAAGGGGATTTTGTCCGTGCGGGCCAACGAGTGGGGGCCATTGGGTCTACTGGTGCTGCAACGGGTCCCCATTTGCACTGGGGGCTGTATATGAATCAGGTGGCGGTAGATCCGGTACCCTGGCGCTATACCGGTTTTGAGTAAAGTATTGTTGAAATGGGTCCAGCTGCCTTGAGAAGAGAGTTTTGTTGTTGTTATTGGGGTTGCTGAGTTTGTTATGGCACTCCGATTGCGGCTTTATTCTAAGGCATTCAATTTTTCTAGAACTAATGGGTCGCGTGCTAACTGTTGCGCGACGCTGGCTGCGCCTGCCTGGTTTAAGTGACTGGGGTCAGCAAAGAAGGCATTTTGTTGACGCCATTGCAGGAGCAGGTCAATGACAGCAAACCCCTGACGCTGGCTTTGGGTTTGTAAAAACCGTTGGAAGCGTTGATCAAGGGGGAGGCGAAAGTCATCTAGGTAGTCGCCGCTGAGGGGGAGATGAACATAGACCAATTCAATATTGCGGCTTTTGAGATAGCCCACTAGCGATCGCAATGACCCCAGCTGTAAACCTGTCAAACCAAACGGGTTGTAAAACCCATCGTAGCGTCCGCTAATGCGCGGATAGGTTTGATAGAACGCAGCCGGGTCAAATACATCGGCGACTGGCAAAAAGCCATAGGCATTAATACTGCTGGGCGGTCTGGGGATAGAGGCTCGGTTGCTAAACCCTGGCTTTTCCCCTGCCAGCACTGCCCGGTATCCCGGTGATTTGAGAATGTTGGCAAAGGTGGCATCAACACGGCGGCTGTTAAACGCCCGCGAACCATCCCCCCAAATCACTAGTTTGGGCAGTTGATCTGAAGTGAGCAGTCGCTGGAGGACAAAGTTCATCACCTGGGCCGTAGCGCCATTGATGCTGAAGTTAAACACCCGCACGGGATATCCCTGGGTCTCTAAATCTGTTTGGAGTATCTGTGGGTTTATCCCCTGGATGGTGCGGGAGCTACCAATCACCAGGATGTCCGGTGGGCCAAATGTGGCTAAATAGCTCAGGTAGAGCCGCAATTGTTCATCTAAGACGGGGCTGCCTAAACTGGGAAACACATTGGGCCAGCTGAGTTGGTTGGCCTGCCGTTGGGCAAAGGCCAGGTTTTGTAAGTACTCCTGCTGCTTACGCTGGGCAAAGAAGCGCTCTGGGCTTTGGGCCGGAATGGTTTGCAGGGTTGCGATCGCATCTGTCCATGCTTTAACTACCTGATCCCATTGGTCAGCGTTACTGGCGGTTTGGCCTAACTCCGCTGCCTTATCAGCTTGCTCAAACCCAGATTCCAGGGCTGCCGCCACTCGTCGGTCGGCCCAAAAATTATTCCTTGCCGCAAAAGCAGTATTGGGACCATTCACATCGCCACGGCTGAACCAAAATCCCAGCGACACCAAAATTGCCAAGCCAAATAGCAAGGCCATGATCCGGTGTCGTTTATCTAGAACTTTCATGCTGTCAATTTGCTAACCCACCAGCGGTATATATAACCACAGTGTGACGGCGGTGGTCCCTGATTGTGACTATTTCTCAAAGGATAGCAACAGCTTTTGTAAACGTTGGGTTAAGGTTGGACACTTTGCTGCGGCGAAACCCTGCACAATTTTGCTGACCTTGACCCATGGACATGGACTGGATGAATCAAATTTCACACTGTATTCGTCGGAGTAAGCAAGGTGCCCCACGGGCGATTAAGTGGGTAACCGTCCTTAAATTGCCAGTTTGGGATTGTAGACACGGAAAGATTGATGCTTTTATCAATCCATCAGGTGGCATAGATTTTATGGTTGGTTGTCACAGATTTAGGCATTTATGGCAGGTTTTCGAACGGTTAGCTGGCTATTAGGTATCAGTCTGCTAATGGGTGTGGGTCAGGCAGGAGAGGCTAGAACTGCCCAAGTGAATGCGCCGGTCAGGGCCAAATCCGTTGAGGCTGCCCAGATCCAGTATCAACAAGCAAAAAACTTTCTACGTATGGGCAGCAGTCGAGCCGCGCTGCGCCCGTTGACCATGGCCAGTGAGCTATACCGCAGTGCAGGAGACCCGATCGGCGAGCACAATAGCCTGGTGGACCTGAGTTTTGCCCACTATCGTTTGGGCGATTTCAACCGGGCCCAGCAGACCCTGCATCAAGCAAATCAGCTAACCATACCCGCCTCTGCAGCCGTTGCTCAACGCCATCGAGGTTTTTTAATGCAGGCGTTGATCTGGCTAGAACAGGGAAATATTACCCGTAGTTGGCAGCAGCTGCGTCAGGTGCAGCGGGGGTTCCTGCAAGATTTTTCAGAACAAAACCGGCTTAATTTAGCCCTGGGAGAGGTCTATCGGCACACGGGGCAATACGGTCGGGCGCTGGATACGCTACACGCTACCCTGTCCCAAAGCTCAGACCGGGTGGATCGCACGCGAGCCCTGGGGGAAGTGGGCAGCCTCTATTACACGCTCGGAGACTATGGCCAGGCAGAGTCTGCTTATCAAACCGCCCTGGGGGAAGCCAGATCCGTAGGGTATTGGGAGGGCATACCTCGGTATCTCAATGGTTTAGGCCATGTTTATCGGCAGCAGCAAACCTATGACAAGGCGCGGGAGGCGTATTTAGAGGCAAAGGACATCGCCATTTCCCAGGGGCAGTGGCACGAG
Organism: Leptolyngbya sp. PCC 7375; assembly: GCF_000316115.1. Lineage (GTDB taxonomy): Bacteria > Cyanobacteriota > Cyanobacteriia > Phormidesmidales > Phormidesmidaceae > Leptothoe. Next base: position 1,645,248 of record NZ_JH993797.1, on the reverse strand, counting down.
TTGGCCAGTATTCTCAATAGCTTGGGAGAGCTCTATGGTGAGCAGGGGGCGTTTAACAAGGCACTGGAAACCTTTACTGAAGCTCTGGGCTATCGAGATCAGTATGTCGGGCCAGAATATAGCCGCACCCTAAATCATTTAGGGCAGCTCTACGCCAGGCAAGACAGGGAAACCGCCCTTGAGTACTTTAATGACGCCTATGCCTGGGCCAGACACCACCATGATGAAGTGGGGCAGATCAATGCCCTCAGTGGCATGGCTGAGATTTATCAGGCCAAAGGCAATCTATCTCAGGCTAAAGAAACGCTGTATGGGGTATTGGATAAGTTTGAAGCGTTAGAGCCTGGTCTGCAGGATAGTAATAAGGTCTCGCTGTTTGAGACCCAATCTTATCGGTACGATCAGCTGCAGCAGGTGCTGATTGAGCAGGGGGATATAGAGGCTGCCCTGGTGGTGGCAGAGCGGGGACGGGCGCGGGCCTTTGTGGAATTACTGGCTGCCCAAACCCTGGAGACGGCCACACCTGTGCCTGTGGCAGACCTAACGATTGCTCACATCAAGGCACTGGCTAAAAAGCAGGGGACCACACTGGTGCAGTATTCCATTATTCGCCAACCGTCTCCTGGAGGCAGCCAGTTTAATGAGCAGGCCCTATTTATTTGGGTGGTTAACCCCGATGGAGAGATTGCCTTTGAACAGGTGGATTTGACTCAGCAGCCCAATGCCCTGAGGGATAAGTTGACCGCTAGCCAGGATAGTCTGGGGGTGCGTGGGTTTAATTCGTGGGGTGGGGTGGGGCAGACGGCCCAAGCCAGCAAAGATATGGCCCAGGCAAACTTGAAACAACTCTACGATCTGCTGATTGCTCCAATCGCTCAGTATTTACCCGAGGCCCCAGCGGAAAAGGTAGTCATTGTTCCCCATCGGCAGCTATTTTTGGTGCCTTTTCCAGCTTTGCAAAATGCCCAGGGGCAGTATCTGATTGAGAATCATACGTTAGGCACAACACCGTCGCTACAGACGCTGCATTTTCTACAACAACGCCTGGTGCCAGAATCCGGTGAGGCCCTGGTGGTGGGGATTGACCGTGCTCAAGCGGCATCAGCGGTGATCGTGGGTAATCCTGAAATGCCGTCGGTGCCCTTTAGGGTGGGGGGGCCACCCATGCCCCTGACAGACTTACCGGGGGCAGAGGCAGAGGCTGTTGCGATCGCACCCATTCTCAATACTGTTCCCTTATTGGGGGCTGCGGCGACAGAAACCGCCGTGCGTGAGCGATTAGCCGATGCCGATATCATCCATTTAGCCACCCATGGGTTACTGGATGAACGCCATGGGTTGAGTAGTGCGATCGCATTGACACCCACCCGTGAAAAAGGTGACCGTGACCAGCCTGACGATGGGTTGCTAACGGCTCAAGAGGTAATGCAGCTTGATCTCAAGGCCGACCTGGTGGTGCTCAGTGCCTGTAATACAGGGCGAGGGCGGATTACGGGTGACGGTGTGGTGGGACTGTCCCGTTCATTTTTAGCAGCGGGTGCCAATAACCTGGTGGCTTCCCTGTGGGCCGTACCCGATGAGGCAACAGCAATGCTCATGACTGAGTTTTATCAGCAGCTACAAACTGAACCAGATAAGGCTGTTGCCCTGCGACAGGCCATGTTGCGTACATTGGCAGACCATCCCGATCCTCGCGACTGGGCCGCATTCTTTTTGATTGGGCTCTAATCTAGTTCTGAGTTTTGTAGAGCCTCACATTGCATTCATCCCACTCCCTATTCCCTACCCCCTTACACCACCAGGCTATATTTATTCCAACCGAGAGCCGCTATAAATTAGCCCACAAGATTAGTCAGAGTCAGAATTTTCGCCAAGCCTAGCTAAAACCCATTTGGCTTCAGCCACCTTAGCCTCTAACTTCAGCAGAGAAGACCTGAGTTTAGTGACTTGATGAGTATGTTTTTTTAGTTTGTATTCTGCATCCTTAGGGATATCTTTTGCATTTGCTGCTGATTCTGCAAAAGGCTGTTGTGCAATACGATGGTCAATAAACTGTCGAAGCTGTTCGATATCTACAGAAATCTCAGCAATTAGCTGAACCAGTGTTTGTCCTGGTTCCTCAACGGTACGAATTAGGGAAGAAATGTCCAGCTGAAGATCTCTATTGACACGCTCAAGTAATCGTTCCATGGGTCTTAACCATAGTGCTCAGGTAAATATCAAGTCATCAAGCACAGCGCGCGAGTGATATATTCTCGGCCCTTTTTAAATCAAGCGTTTGTTGCCAATAGCTTATTTATGATATCTGATGGAGTGATCTTCCATTGTCCTTCAATCTATTTGAGCGCCATGGGGCCAAAGTCAGGGGTAGTGACTGTGATGTCACTGTCATCATCTATATTTCATGTGATTGAAGAGTTGGCTAATGCGTATAAGTGCTATGAAGTAAAGGTGGTTGAGGCTGAGTAGGGTGCTAATTTAAAAATTATACTGGCTGGCGTGAGGCTGATTATGGTCGGCCCAAATAGTCTCGTTTACCAATCTCGACGCCATTGTGTCGAAGAATATCGTAAGCCGTTGTCACGTGAAAATAAACATTGGGCAAAACAAAAAATGACAGAAACTCCCATCCTCTGAAATCCATAGTTTGACCTTCGCCAATGGGTAACGTGAGGATTGTCTCCTCTGTGTTGTTAATTTGTTCAGGGGTAAAGGTCTCTATGTAAGCCACGGACTGATGCATACGCTCGATCAGTTCAGGGAACGTGGTCTCTGTGTCTTCCATGGCAATCACCTCAACACCTGCAAGCCTGGCCACACCTCGTCTGGTCAGATCTGAGACAATCTGAACCTGTCGAACAAAGGGAAACATATCGGGGTATAAGCGGCTATTGAGCAAAGCCGCCGGATCGATTTTTTTGGCTTCCGCGTAGTCTTCACCCTTTTTGAGAATGACAACCATGTTCTTAAGGGCGCGGATTAATAAAGGCACCGAGGCTTGATACATGGAAATTGTCATAACAAACCCTCCTAAGGTTCAGCTAATTTGCCTGGTTCCCTGACACCATACTTAATGAATGGATCTGTGGCTCTCGCCATCTGATTGGCCCTTAGCCATCTGATTGGCCCTTAGCCATCTGATTGGCCCTTAGCCATCTGATTGGCCCTTAGCCATCTGATTGGCCCTTAGCCATCTGATTGGCCCCTAGCCATCTTATTCCAAACAGCGACTTAGCGCAGCACTATAGGCCTGGTAAGGCTTTACGCCTGTCAGTGTCTCCACCAGTTCGCCACTCTTAAAAAACATGACCGCTGGCATGCCTTTTAGCCCAAACCGTTTGGGCACCTGCTTATTGACATCAAAGTCTATTTTCATCACATTGACGCGGTCTTTATAGGTCTTGGCCAGCTGATCGATTAGGGGCGTTATCAGTTTGCAAGAGCCACACCAGGATGCCATACAATCCACCACCAGCAGGGGTTCTTGTTTCAGAAGAGAATTCAGTTCTGATTCATCCTGAATAAAGCGGGCTGCCCCTGCTGCTTCTGCAAATAGCTCAGCCAATGCCTGGGTGATCTCAGCAAACGAAAGGCTAGCATTCACAGTTGTTAACTGCTCTTGCTGACGGTAATACTCCAGTAAGGGCGCAGTCTCTTCTTGATGACGGGCTAACCAGCGACGGATAGCTGGGATCGGCTCATGATTCTCTGTAGAAGATAATCGGTTAATCAATAGCCCCGTCATGGTCTTTAAGTAGGCCACCTTTGCTACAGGTTGACCTACCTTTAACAACCATTCATTCAGCCCTTGGGCCTGAACCAGTGTGCGCGGAAAACCATCCAATACCCACCCCTGTATCATCACATCCGGCTGCTCAAACCGCTTTCGCAGCAGCTTCATTGCTAAAGCATCGGGGACTAGCTCACCCGCTTCAACGTAAGACTGTATCTCCAGACCGATGGCCGACTGTTTAGCAATAGCCTCACGGATGAGCTGTCCCATGGACACCTGGGGAATATGCCAGCGACTAGACAGTGCGTTTGCCTGTTCCTTAACCCCTACACCAGGAGGTCCTAAAAGAATAAGCTGCTTGAATTTCATGGAATAGACCTTAGCAAACCGTAACGTTGGCGGTCTATGGTGACTAGGACACGTCCATGTCGCCATAGATTGCGCTTACAGCTCACTAGTATGTTTTACGGGTTTGGTATGTCCTCATTTTGCTGCATATTCTTTTAGATTTCGCTGATGGCTACTTGAGTTCAAAGATAAGGGCGAAGCAAGTTAAGGTGCAGATGTCAGTGGCCCAAAAAGTCAGGAATTAGTAGCAAATCGTTTGAATACCTGGATGTTTATTTTACGTTTATTCAAAAAACTATAGGATGCTGCGACTTGTAATCCGAACTACAGCCATTCTCCTTGCCCTTGGAGCTGTGCTGTTAATTGTGGGGCTGTTTGATATCTTTTTAGGATCGAAGAAGACTTTTATTTTTTGATCATCATCATCATTTTAGAATGGCATGCAAAGCCACACTGTTCATAGAAGGCTGCTGCTGGGCTATCTCTCATGGTCAATAAATAAATTATGCTTACATCCTGGCTTCTCAGCTGTTGGTCAAGCATATCGATGATCTTTGTGCCAATTCCACTTCGCTGCTGAGTCGATTGAATACACATTTCTTTTAGAAAAAAGTGTTTACCTTCGCACCATGTTTCAGTGTGGCCAATGGCAAACCCTAGAATTCTATCTTTTGCGATCGCAACAATTCCATAAGACCCTGGCGTACTATAGCAGTCCTGCAATCTACCCAGAGCTATTTCCTGACTCCACGTTTCGTTCCAAGGTGGGCTGTTGAAGACCGCAGCAAATAAGGCAGCACATTCCTCAAGATGAAAATCTTCGATAGGTTGAAGGTTCATACCGATTTGTCAGATAGCGCAGCGCGGGTTCTAAGACCGATAAGAATACTTCTTGCAACCCAGCGTATGCCTGTCAGTTAACCACAATCAGTGAGTGAGCGCCAGGCCCAGTTTCAATCCTGTAATCTGTTTGCTCCAAACTTGTCCCATCAACCACCCGCTAAAACTCCAGAGCTCTGCGTCGTGGTTCTGATGTTTCGTATTCAAACATTCCAGGGATATCAATTGAAGCCGGGAAATCTTGGTCAGGAGTCAGTAGGAGTCAGACTCCAGACTCCAGACTCCTGCTGACTCCTGACCTCTGACCTCTGACTCCTATCTTTAGGAAAACGTCCTGCTTATAAGTTGTTACTCATCAAAAGTATCATCAGGACTAATTGCTCATCAGTTCTCTTAGCCTCGTCTCCGAAAGTTGAGGATTAAAAGAAACCCTTGGATCAAGTGTTGCGAGCGGGAAGCGCGGCGTGCTGGGACGGCGAAAATCAATCGACTCGACATAGGCCACCAGATCCGCATTTTGAGTGGCTGAGCCCTGCTCGTTGTATTGCTGGTAGTTGGGATAATCGGGAGCTAGTGAATCCCAGTCGGCATAGGCTGTTAAGCCGACGTTGAGCGTTTCAGGCAAGTCGGGGCGAATAAACTGGTCAAGAACTTGCCATTCTGTAGAGTTTTCGGTCTGATATAACAATGTAAAGAGTTCACCAGAGCGCCCAACTCGTAGTCGGATCCAGCCCTCTGGCGCGTCAGAAATCTTTAAAGTCGAAAGACTATTGTAGGTCGATTTTATTTCAAACTGCGGTTCACCTGCTGGGAAGGCTGTGCCAGCACTAAAGAATAGCCAGTTTTCTTGATTGGGTTCCCAGTTTGCTGGTGTGATCGCTCGCGGTGTTCGAATGAATAGCCCCGCTAACGAAAACGATCGCTGAGGCATAGTACTTTGAGTGCCTTCTACCCTGATACGAGTGGTAACGATAAAGTCTCCAGTGATCTGACGATAGAGATGACCCGCTGTATTATCCTCAAACCAACCAGATGATCTGGGTCGCAGCACCAGGCTGTCATTTTCGATGCTAGGAGGCTCCCACTTAGGCACCCATCCCTCAACTTGGAATTCTTGCCAGCCTTGAAGTGCCTGTGGACTATCAAAGCGAGTCGATAGTAATCGCAAGTCATCGTCTACTTGAGGCTTAGCAGCCTCAGTCGCTACAGGCTCTGACGCTGGGCTACCGATAATAGCTCCCGTAGTTGTTAAACCCGTCATTATGATTCCTCCTAAAACTAGGGAAATGAGATGTCTCATAGGCTTCCTTTGGTATTTTTTAGATAACTTTTATCGACAAACAGAAGTACCAAACTCTGTTATTTGGTGCTGTACCTGTTGTGTTTTGGCCGCTGTGAGTAATGCTGGTAACGTGAATAAATAATCACGGTCGCGCACCATCGTATGGCAACCAATACAAGATCCTTGACTACTGGAAACTAATCTTCCAGAGGGGCTGTACCAGGCCGATTGCCACTCGCCACTGTCAGCATTGACCTGCCACCCACTACGCTTTTCTCGAATAAACACATTGTTTAGCCGAGTCGGTGTCAGGCGTTCATCAGTGTCCTGACGTGCTGAGCGAGTTTCCATCACAATCACTGTGCCATTGGGGATTGTCTCATTAGCTTCCAGAGCCTCAAGAGATGGACGATTCACGTACATCTGTCGGACAATGTTGCTATTGGGACAGTCCACAGTGGCATACTGAACAAATTGCTGTTGATAATCAGGTGGAAACTGTACTAAAGCAGCCTCTGTTGAATCTGGTGCGTAGGCAACATCTGGCGCTGCTCCATCAAATGCGATGCTGTAGGTAGCGCTAGACTCTGATGATATTCCAGAGGAGGATAGGTGGGTAATTGAGATCGCAACCCCCACCGATATTAAAAAGATAACCAATCCCGAAATCCATCTTGGACGTGCCATCATGTGTCACCTCTCGTAACGTCCAGACAGGACTCATATAAATTTTGTAGAAACAGGCTATGTATTCCAACATAAACAGGTCAGAATAATACTGTCCAATGCTTTTTAGAGCAGCATTAATAACATAAAGTTATTACTATGAAGCTTCACGCCTTTCAGTACTTCGTCACCGTTGCAGAAGAGCTCCATTTTGGTCGCGCTGCTGCTCGTTTACAAATTACCCAGCCTGCCCTCAGCAGACAGATCCACAGGCTAGAAGCAGAAATAGGTGTAAAGCTACTGCACAGAACAAAACGCACGGTAGAGCTGACCGAAGCAGGTGCTGCATTTTTAGTCGAAGTTCGTAAAGGACTACAGCAGTTAGATTCAGCTATCCAGCTAGCACAGCGCATTGATCGAGGAGAAATCGGTTCGTTGCGAATTGCCTTTACAGCCTCCTCCATGCATACGGTGCTACCAGAAATTTTGCGACATTTTCGCGATCGCTATCCCGATGTCAAATTAGCCATGAGCGAAATTTGCACCCTCGACCAGGTCAACAGTCTCAGAAAAGAAACGATTGACATCGGTTTTTTACATCCACCCGTAGAGGATTCATTTCTCAATCTCTATCCCCTGCAAGGCGAGAAACTAGTGCTGGCCTTACCTGATAGCCATGCACTAGCCGACAAAAAACAACTATCGCTAAAATCCCTTGCTACCGAATCATTTATTGTCCACCCACGTCATGAAGGACCCGTGCTTTATGATCAAATTTTGACCCTCTGCAGAGACGCTGGATTTGACCCCAATATTGTTTATGAAGACAGCAAATATCAAACTCGCCTTGGCCTAGTCGCCGCTGGCACCGGCATCACATTTGTTCCCGAAAGCTTACAAAAAGCAGGTTTATCCGGTATATCTTATTGCCCCCTCATCGGCGACTCTCTTAAACTCCAGCTAGCCGTTGCCTGGCGACGACAGCAGATATCCCCAGCAATTGAAGGCTTTCTAGACGTAGTTGAACAAGTCACAACCGTAAAATAGCATCACCAGAAGAGGTTTTAAAAATCAACAATAGATTGACGACTTAAAGAAGTTATAAACAATTTGCCCCTAAGACTGGAGAGCTTAAGTGATCACAAACCGAGAGGGTAAAAAAGCTCTCTTATGAATTGGCTTAACTTTAACCCTAACCTTGCCGTAACTCACCCTTCACCAGAATATTTGCTATAAACGATTCCCTTGTCGGGGGGTGTGGGGGAGTCAGGCCCCCACGAACAGGAGGGGTTCGGGGAGGAAAGCCCTGAGCAACCCTATCGCCATTTTGCAGCTACCAAAGTACCACTATGGGACCACTGATTCTATAGCTAAAACCATCACTTAACATCTGGCAAGCTTCAATCCGCATCGTTTATCATCTCTCGCTGCAGTACAAATTGACGCACCAGCTCCGGAAAATTTGTCTGCTTAACTATCCCACAGTCTTTAAACCCAGCTTTTGTTGCAACAACCTGCGAATATTTATTTTCTGGGGCAATCGGAGCGACTACCCGATGATAGCCAAGGTCGTTAAGAGCATGGTGGGAGATTGCGATCGCAATCTCTGCCCCATACCCCCTTCCCCTCGCCTCAGGCATAACAGCATACATAACCTCTACCGTTTCATCATCATGGGGATTCAATCCACAAAAACCCACAAACCGTTTGCTGTCCTTTTCTTCAACCGCAAACGCAAGCATCGGCTGCTCAGAACCATAGGAATCAATCGTAAACTCAATCAGACTTTTAGCACCCTCCCTGGTTGTTTGTTCGTTTGTAAAAGTCAGAAATTTTGTCGACTCAGGATCTGTCATAAAGCTGATAAAGGCATCAGCATCAGCAAAGATAAACTCGCGAATTTTTAATCGCGCTGTATTGATTGGCTGCATGACCCAGGAATTAAACCCAATAATCCAGGTAGTGCGAAGATTAATCTAAAGCCTAGCAAACAGATTCTTGACCAGAGCTATTTGTAAATAAAATCTATGGTGATTCTAGTGTGGTAAATCTCTTGACGGCTCCCAACGTATGGTCAGCGTTGTGCTTTCACGCTCGACAAATGCTTGATGATATACATTTGCACCCCAGGCAATAAAATCTCCTCGTTTTTCAAGCAAATAGTTGTGCGTGTCAGGGGCCTTAAAGTCAGGACTGCTTGAGAACTCTATCCGAAAACCGCCGCTGTCACTCATCAGCATAGTTATGGTACGACCATAGCTAATGGGTTTATTCAACCCTTTCGTTTCTCCGACAAGATGATGCATCCACTTTGCAGATAAATTTGAAAATTCTTGACCATGGGGGTTGAAGCGTAGATTAACCTCCTTAGCAGGATCTGCCTTGGTCCAATCACGATGCCTGTCCAAGTGTTAAATAGCAAACAGAGAAAAAGGGTTGAGAAGGTATCCGGTACGCTAAAGCCAGTCAAGGATAGAGAGGTGTGCCGTGTTATCCGAAATCGTTCAGAGATTTGCCCAAGAAAGCCCTATCAGCGTAATGATGCGAGGGGCGATGGAGTTGGTCTTCCGTCCTGAGCGGTTGGATGACATCTTTGAGCGCCATGCCAAAGTTCAGTATCAGCGAGAACTGCTCTTCTCGACCTTGGTGAACCTGTTGAGTTTAGTGGTGTGTGGCATTCATCCGTCGATGAATGCGGCCTACCGCAAAAAGGCCGACGAGATGAACGTCACCCGGAATGCAGTGTACGAGAAACTCAATGGCGTTGAACCGCAGGTGAGTCGTGCGGTACTCAAAGAAACGGCTGCCGAGTTGTCTACCTTGATGGATACGATGGGCGGTAAAAGTGCCCCACTCTTGCCAGGGTATGACATTCGTATTTTAGATGGCAATGGGCTGGCGGCGACGGAACGGCGATTGAAAGTATTACGCGAGGTGGCCTCAGCCCCGTTGCCGGGAAAATCCCTAGTGGTGCTCGATCCAGAAAGACGTCTAGCCGTGGACATTTTTCCCTGTGAAGATGGTCATACTCAAGAACGTCGATTGTTTAGCCAGGTGCTGAGCGTGGTGCGCTCAGGAGAGGTCTGGGTCGCTGACCGTAACATGTGTACCCAACAGTTTTTGGTTGAAATTGCCCAGCACGATGCCGCTTTTGTGATTCGTGAGCATCAGAATCTACCCTACCAAGCGCTCAGTGATCTGATATTTATCGAGACCGGGGAAGCCGGGGAGATTTTTGAACAGGATATCGAAATACAGTACAACGGGCACCGGGTTGAATTGCGACGAGTTGTCCTCCGACTGGCAACGCCAACCCGGCATGACGATACTGAGATTGTCGTGCTCACCACCCTACCAACGGCGGTGGCAGATGCATCGACGAGTCTGCGATTGTATCGAAACCGTTGGCGAGTGGAAGGCTTATTTTTGACGGTGACGATGAACTTTGAGGGGGAAATCAAGACCTTAGCCTACCCCAAAGCCGCTCTGTTCAGCTTTACCTTAGCGTTGGTGGCGTACAACATTCTGGCCATTATCAAAGGGGCATTGGCCAGTGTTCATGGGGTAGAGACTATTGAAGAGACGGTGTCTGATTTCTATGTAGTCGATGAGCTACAGGGGGTGTATCGAGGCATGATGATTGCCATTCCGCCTGAGCATTGGCAAGGGTTTCAGGCTCTTTCCTTAATCGCGATGGCTCAACAACTCAAAGCACTTGCCAAACAAGTCAATCTGAAGCGATTTCGAAAACAACCTCGCAAACCGAAGAAAAAGAAGAAGGCGCTCGTTCGCGATCCCAAAAAGCCACATGTTGCTACTGCTAGACTTTTATCTGACCAATAATTAACACTTGGACAGGCATCGTCCAATCACTAAACCCAATAAACCAGCCAGTGCCATTGGTATCTAGGTTGTCGAGATTGCCAAATTCAATATCCATGTTTAAGTATTATGCTCAATTCTTCAGGAAAGCTGAACCGATAATTTCAGCATCGATATTATATAGGCTGAACTTTGAACATAATCACCGTATGAGGTGAGCCATGGTGAGCCATGCAGCTGAGTTTTATTGCTTTAAGCTTAATCAGATCCTGTTGTTGTGAATGTTAACCATACCCCGTTCAAGACTTATTTCGCTATGTGATGCACCCCCCTGAAGCAGTCTTATTCCGAAGATGGTGCATATTTTGCAAACACTTCAGCCTCTGTCATATTTTCAGTCTTGTTTGAGAAATTGTAAAATTCAGGCTTTTTGTCAATAAATACCTGATGTTCAAAGATAAACTGACTATCATCATCGAATAGCCCAACCAACATACTATATTCGTTGTTACCTTTGAGCCTGTAAAAAAGATGGCTACCACATTTTTTGCAAAAGCCGCGCTCAGCCCATTCCGATGAGTCAAAGACCGATATATTCTCCGCTCCTTCAAATGCAACCTCTGTACCGCAGCTGACGGCCATAAGAGGCCCACCGTTCCATTTTCTGCACATATGGCAGTGACAGGCACCCATATGTTTATTGATAGTCTTTGCGGTGAACTGTATGGCACCGCAAAGACAACTTCCTGTTCCTGTCATTAGATCTGTCATTTATCTCGAAGCTATTATTGGTTAATGAGTTTCAGCGTGATTGAGCAGAGAACTCTTCCCGATCTTAGCCACGGTTTTAGCCTGCCATTCTGTCTATTCACAGAACTTATACAGCCTGTGTGCTAAGCCTTGTAGCTCTTACTTCGTATTACTTCGATGAACTTCGCCCTATGCCTCCGGTATCGTGATTGGTTCAGGGGGCTGCAAGATACTCATGGAGGATGCATTGCCCACGGTGGCACAATAGGCCACAGACACACATTATCTTTGCGGGGCTTTTGCCCAATTAGGTCCATGTTGTATAGATTATTTCGTTCCCTGCGGCGATTCTTTCATCGCTCTCGCACTATCAATAATGAACCGCTGAACAAAGTGAGTTTAGTGGTCATCATCTTGATTGATATTTTTATTTTGACCAATGTGTTTATAGGTTTAAACGATATTGGTCAATGGTACATGTCTCCTTCTGAGGTCTATCCTTGCTATGCCGAGTGGGATAGCTATCGTGATCAGACTGCTGAGGATAAAGACTTTAATCTGGTCCGATGGGCAGCTGATAAAAACAATGTTGGCTTGAAGCAGCAGTATGAGTGGGTGGCTGTTGATCGTTTGGGTGAAATAAACAGCGTCTGTTTGCAGTACGCGGATACTAAGGATGCCCTTAAACAACCCAGTAATACTAACCGATTGGAGCAGTTGAATGGGAAGGAAGATGCGATCGCAACCCTAGAAAATACAAATCGCACCATTCGTCAGCAGTATGACTCTACGCTCCTAGAAGAAATTGCAGAACAACCCCGTGATCAGTCCATTAATCTAACCAGTGCCGCCCAGGCCAAGGCGACACTAACAGAGAATGAGGCTCAGATTACGGCCCTCAAAGCAGAAATTACAACCCTTAAGGATGAGCTCCTGTCCAGCTCAGAAAGTGCAGCTTTTCTCACCCTGCTCAACCAAGATTCTGCATTTCAAACCGTTGAGCAGGGGTATGACCGAGCTAGTTTCTGGTATCCCAGTATTCAGCTAGCTTTTCAGGCAATTTTCCTTGTGCCGCTGATTTTGGTGGCTTTTGGCGGTTACACCATCGCTCAGCGTAAACGCTATGGCCTCATTGCCCTGATTAGCTGGCATCTCCTGGTCATCTTTTTTATCCCATTGATTCTCAAAGCGTTTGAGTTTATGCAAATGGGAGTCTTGTTTACCGCTGTATTTAATATTGTCACCGTCCTATTTGGCAGACTTCTGTTTTTGGTCAGCTATATTTACATTTTGCTGATTCCGCTGCTAGGCTTTGGCATGATTAAGTTCGCTCAACGGTTTATCTTTAACCCTAAACTCCAAGCTGCAGGGCGTATACAAAAGTCACGCTGTATTAAGTGTGCCAAAAAGCTACAGGCCCATGACAGCCATTGTCCACACTGCGGCTATCATCAGCACCAGGAGTGCAATCACTGTCATCAGCCTACATACAAGTATTTACCCTACTGTCATCACTGCGGCACAGCGCAGCCCGTGGCAAATATACGATGAACTGCTCAAGCTTTGCACCGTGCTCAATAGAGCTAATAGGATAACTAAAGAACTGGACCAAAAGTATAATCGTTAACGCTCTTTATAAATATGAATATCCTTGTATTTTGCTGGTTGTTTTTCAATGTCAGTAGAGTAGGCTTGAAGTTCAATGTTTGGTTTGGCTGCACTGACTCTAATTGAGTATTTGCCAATTTGGAAGCAATAAACAAGCCAGCTGATAATACCGATAAATTTTGCACCATCTTCAAGCAGATACGAGATTTGACCTGATGTCAGGAGTGGGATGGGAGCGGCAGGATACACTATGTCTAATACGAAATCTAATGTATACGAAAGACCAAAGAAAGCCAGTGAGATCGCTATAAGTGTGTAATCTGTTTTAAGAATAAGTTTGTGAAATCTAAATAGGTAAAAAAGTAGTAACCCACCATAGCTAGCATAGGTGACGCCTTCTGGTATGCCTAGCTTGGGCAAAACTTTTTCATGGAGTAAGAAGGCGTCATCAAGACCGAGGATTAAGGTTAGCAACGTCGAAGCCAACAAAAACTGCCCGATCTTGTGGTGATTGCCATTGGTTTTAATGATGTTAGCGCTAAAAAAACAGAGCATTGCTGAAGCAGCCCAACAGAAGAGACCTATTTGAGAAAGAAATCCTGCATAGGCAGGAATGCGACCGATAGCATTTATATCCCTGGTGAGCTGATCGATGGGAACGTCATACCAGAGATGAATAAAGACTACCTTGCCTAAGAAAATAGTTGAAACAGCTGTAATTAATCCGATTAAGGGCAAATTTCCTCTGAACTGTATATAAAGAGAGCATAGAAATTTATTTCTTTTTGTGATCATGGAAGAGGTTTTGGATAAAAAAATATTAGTAGGGTAGAGCATTTAAGCTGGGAAAGCGCGGCTGGGTGGGGAATTAAGAGTTAAAAGTTAGTAGGGCTCTGACTTCTGACTCCTGACTCTACATCTATCTGTCTTGCCAATGTGAGGTGATAGTTGACGCTTTGGTCGCAAGAAGACTGATGAAACGTGTTTATTCGTCTGGTTCATTAAAAGCAATGTGACCTCCTGGATACCCTGAGCCGCAATTAACTATCATGTTTAACGCTGCTTAAATTTTTCTTAACCATGTGGCAGCTTTTAGCACTGTCTGCGGCTATAGACCCATTGCGGCCTAACCATAGTGATAGAGAGCGTTAGCATTACATTGCATATGGTGAGCATCAGATAAGTATTAAGAATAGGTTAACTATTGTTTAAGGGTCTCACCTGTAGGTAAGTGTCCTATGAAAGCCATATGAGAGATTTCTTATGTCATGACAAAAAACATAAAAAAGCCCTTGCTCATGGAAGTATTTTGTACCAATTTAGAGTCTTATTGGACTGACAAATAATAGCTGAAATAGCTGTTTTGAAGGGGATGCAGTGATTGATAAATCAGTTTTAGACTATGAATAGATATATTTTTTTTAAGTTTTTGGCATTTTTTATCGTGGTTAAGCGTTTCAGGCCATTTTTTAAGGGGAATAAGCCTGTTTTTTAAGAAATTTCAACGCTTATTGAGGACAACTTAGCACTTTGCAACAGTTTGCAAACAAGAAAGAGTGCTAATGCCAGAATTGTAGCTGGCACAAATGGGATTATTGCATCCGATTAATGTGTTGTGGAGCTGCTAGCTACTGTTAGGCAATCTTTGTGGATATGAAAATCACTGATATTTCAGTATGTAGTAACCCACAGGTACCTGTTCTCGGTAGGCGATGATGCAAGCATACTGGTCAGACAATAAAATGCTGATTGCGTCCTCGTTGGAATAGTTCTTAGCGCAGTATGTGCGAAGGTTTTCTGGGGTATGGAGATCTTGATAGGCCTGTGTAAAGGTGTCTGCCCAAAACCTGGTGAGTGTATCGGCTGACTCTACTCCAACTTTCCTAAAGGTATACATTAAAAAAGATGTGAAACGATGTTGTCATCGTCATCTACCTGGCTGTTTACGAGACCCGCCAGTGTCATTTGCTTGAATTTCACGTTTTAGACGTTCTATTTCCTGATCGTAACGGCGAATATCAGTATCAAACCGTGAGATCGAAGCCTCTCTGGCTTTTTTTGTAGTATTTAAACGTTGCTCATATTGTTGTAGCTGACGTTTTTTGTCGGCTAGGGTAAAGCTGCCAGGGCTTGTTTGTTGGCTAAATTGCTGCATTTGCTGCTGGAGTTGCTGAGCAAATTTTTGCTGCGCTGACAGGATATCTTCGATACGTTTGATTTCCATAAAACCTCCTGGCTATGAATAAACATTAAAGTCACCGGGGCTCGGCGGGGTAACCCCAGAACCAAAGTTAATAATTGATCCGCTGGCAATATTACCCATTACCGTAACCCTTTCTGGATTTGATAGATCAAGGGAAGGGAAATTGGGATTATCAGTAGCCTTGACCTGATTACCCATCACCACCAAGTGTCGTCCCCAGGTCACCACGGTCGCATTGCCTTGGCGGCTAGTAATAAAATCCGTAGGGGGCTGAGAGGTTTGCGATCGCAAATGGAAACATTGGTTCTGACTAAAGTTAACCTGTTCAAACCCCACCCGAGGTTCATTCGGATTACGCAAAAACTCGACAAGATGGGGTAAGCCAATCCCTTGAAAAATATTATCGTTGACCATGGCATTGCCGACTTGAGGAAAACGAACATCAACATTCGTTGGGGCAAACCATCCCAATAGCAACAGCGACCGATGGGCTGGGGTCAGGTTCATCTGAGCTACAGCCTCTATATCACTGTAAAACACATGGTTTTGAGTGATATCGCAAGATAACACCAGGCCAATTGCAATGCCCCAAAATGCCGCTGTCGCGGCTACTTCTCCCTGGCGTGAGATGCCTGTATTGATAATCTGAGAAGACTGTAGAGTCAGGTCTCCTAGCACTGAGATAATAAAAATACCAGCGCCCACAGCGGTTGTTGCCGCAATACTGGTGGCGTCAGATGTGGGTGGTCGATAGCCACAATGATCTAAGCGGTTGTTGGCTAAGTAAGCATGTTCAATCAAATTGCTGGCCGCAATACCTGCCACCGTCATATTATCAATTTGGTTGCCAGAAATCTCCAGGGCTGTTTCTGAGACTGCACCAATACCGTAGGTGCCATCGCTAATGTGGTTGTCAAGTACGCGATTACCTACGCCTTGGACGGGAGGGGTGCCCAACAGAAAAACACCAAATTCAGCACCACTAATGTGATTATTTTGAACCACGGTACGATGGGTATTGGCCAGTGCCACTCCCATGGGAACAGCTGCAGAGAAATTCCCCGACACTGTCATTTGGTTTTCTGAAATTTCCATCCCTTCCACATTAGCTGCGCCAATACCGGTGAGAATTCCTGTGATTTTGTTCCCTTTTACAATGCTGGCATTGAGTTCCAGAACAGACAGGGGGTCATCATCGTTCTCGGCAACTTCTCCTAAGAAAATTGATAGCGGTAGCTGGGTGTTGCCGATCTGAAGCCCTCGGTCCAAATTGGACATTATAGTGTTGTCTTCCACTCGGGTGTGGGCTCCAAAGACTCGGATGCCCCCCCAGGAAGGAGAGTCCAGATTGATTGTGTTACTTGCAATCATGCAGTGATTGCCGTAGGTGATAATCCCATAGAGATAGGGATCGCTCCCTGCTAAATATTGATTTTCAAATTCTTCGATGGGTAGCTGTCGGATAGCCGGACGACGAATTTGATTGTTGAGAATATGACAGTAGTCACTGCGAACGCCCGTAACAATGCCGATAAAACTATCCTGAATTAAATTATCTGTGATCTGACAATTGTCACCTAGTAATACATTCTCTGGAGTTATTTGGTTTAACAAAATGCAGATCAGCCCTACCGGGTAGGTAAAGTCATCAATTTGGGCTGTGGGGCCGATAAACTGATTGTTGGAAAAATTGCAGGTTGCGATCGCTTCTGCCCAGATTCCCATAAACATCAGACGGAAGACATTATCCCGTAGGGTAATTTGTTCACTGTTGACCACAGCAAATCCCAAGGCGGGTCCAATGGGTAGGTTTGAACCAGTGTTGTCGTTATCCTGGGCTAGCTCTACCTCAAACTGACAATGGTCTACTTGCACATTGAGGCCGTTACTAATGACGGCTACGGTTAGATCCAATAAATTGGAAGGTTCAGGGGCTATACCGGCTGCTTCAAATCGAATTTGATGGACGACGATATTGGCCACCTGTTGATTGCGAAGGCGCTGAATTCGCAATAGATTAAGCCCATTATTACGGACCACGCGAGTGCCGGGACTCTCTCCTTTGAGAACAACGTTGGAGCGTCGGATCCAAATCGCTTGTTGGATAGTATGAGTCCCCGTTTTGAGGCAAACACATCCTCCCTGGGGGGGAAGCGAATCCAGGGCTGCTTGAATACTTTCTCCCGGTTGTACTACAACGGTGCAGCAGGATTCTCCAGGATCTAGTTCGGTCAGGGGACAAAAGCTATGATCGCAAATCTCCAGAATTTCTAACTCGCCATTGCCATCGGCGTTGGGCAAAAACTGGGCGATGGCCAACCGACAGTAGTGGTGGTCTATCCCCAATGGCAACTGGGGAATGGGTGTGGGCACAGGGGTATTGGTCATCGGCCATTCGATCTGGCCCGTGGCGGTACGGGCTGGAATTAGCCAATAATCACCGGTTTTATAGGTACCCTCGGAAAACAGAACTTGAATACCCCCTTCTAAGGATGTCCAGTCTGCTGAGACTGGCAGTCCATCGGTTGCTGCTCCATCCCAGCGACGTAGCTTGGGATGGTAGTCAGGATTAATGCCATTGGGAAACTCGGCACCCGTGGCCAAGGGGGTGGGAGCTGAAGCCAGCACGATCACAGGACGACCGGCAGCATCATTGGTAAAGTCGTCAATCTGTAATAGCTCCCCTGGTTGGCCATTCAGCTCAAGCGCATCGTCTATGACTTCCACCCATTGCCCCTTGGCAAATCCCAGCACATCATCGGGGCCTAAGTCAGCCACGGTGATTTCCTGGCCATCCATACGATTGATGGCCGTCACCACTGAACCATTGTCCCGTGACCATTTGCAGGTGGCAGTGTCGCCATCGCCACCGGTATGAATTTCCACCCGGTATAGCTGATTTTCTAACCTCAGGTAGCCCGCACCGGGAGGAATCAGGCAAGGATTATCCGTAGCTTCGGCGGCGGCAGTGCGAGCATTGAGGGTACCAGTGCTGGGGGCGATCAGATCATCCCATTCGGAGAGGTCACCTTCACAGCTGAGCTGATTGACCGGCTCGGTAATGGGCAAGGCTTTAACTTGCCATAGGGTTTTAAGGCGTGTTGCCGTACTGGGTCCACCCAGGGCCACTTCGCGAATCTGAGGATCATCGATGGGCAGAATATGGTGCTTCCAAACATCCAGATAAATAATGGCGTTAGTGGTGTTGGCCTCAGCAAACAGGCTACTTAAATCGGCAGGATTGGGTAAATCGGGTTGTTGACTATAGGCGACATCGGTTTCATTAATGCAAAGAATGCCGTCAACGTAAAAGCGTCCAGCACCAATGGTAACGTCATTGTCGATGGCCTCAATGCCAAACCCTGGATCGTCTTTAGGGGTCCCACATGGACCAATTACATCGCGGGTTTCGGTTTCAATCCGATGTTGATGGATTTGTTGTTGTTCGACCCAGTCTGAGTCTAACAACAAGCGCCCCATCTGCAACAGCACCATATTGTAGTGCTTGGTGCTATCGAAGGTATCTCGACTAAAATCTCCCTTCATGGAGGCCTCCTGTTAAATCCATCACTAGGTACTAGACAATCAATAGGTACTAGATAATCACTAGGTACTAGACAATCACTAGGTGATATAAAAAATGCCAGCTTCTAAGCTAAAGCGTAGATATTCGTCCAATCGCACTCGTAAATTAGTCTCTCGTTGGGGTTGATAAAGATCATGAAATACTCCCATTTCGGCTTCGTCATCGGCTCCCCGACGAATTGCCTCTGCACAGCGCTGACTCAGTTGACCATAGGCCGGATCGCCATAGCGTCGTGAGGTAAATTGGGGAGATAGCTGTCGTTCTATCTGGGCTTGCTGGTCGGGGTCTTCGATGGCTGGCAGGTTGAGTTGTTTGGCCAGGGCGGCCAGAGCTAAGTTGGGCTGACATTGGTAGCGACGGGGGGCTTGTGAATTTAATGGTAGTGACGAGAATCGAACACAGCCTACCTGGCGGCGCTGAACGGTAACTGTGTGGGTAAAGATGCTGTTACTGGCTTCAAGACTACGCATGGTGGTGGTGCCTAAAAGGGTACTGGTTTGGATATGGGTGGGGGTGTCGGGGGCTGCGATCGCAACATCTCCTCCTCCATCCACCAAACTGGTCACCAGCCTCAGCTCTTCAATCGTTTCAGCAATAGTAACGGGACCTATCATCCCATGGTTCAATTGGACAGTCAGCAACGAATTATCAGCCTGAACAGCCAGACTACGGGGTACCGGTTCAGTGGTAGTAAAGGGAACCAGGGTACAGTGATCTAATTGAACTCGATTCAAATTGCCTGGCTGCACCGTGAGTGAACCCTCTATCCAAAGACCATTCACAAACAACTCGCCTGGGCTGTCGTTGCCGTCGGGAGCAGTTCCTGCTATCGTCAGGCCACCCTGTAAATGGGGACGCAAGAATTCTGGTGCTAAGTCTCCCAGCTGGCGCTGCAGTAATGGTGAATCCGGTATGGGCACCAGGGGCCAGTCTGCCGCTACGATTAACAACTGACTCCCTTCAGGAATATTAATGGTGGGAAAGTCTTCTGCATAGGTTTGACTGTCGATAATGGCAATAACACCAAAGCTGCCAGGGGGCCGAGCATTCCACTGGTTAATAGCCTCACTTATAGTAGGCACTACATCGGCATCGGCAGGATCAGCAGTGAGACTCACGCCCCGCTGCCAGGTGACCGGACGCTCCAACAGGGGAAAAACGGAGTCTCCACGGTCGTAGGGACCCCCACCCACATCGTGACTAAAGCCATAGGTGTAGCCGACATTAACCTGTTCCGGGACTACCCCTGGTGGGAAAGAGATGCGCCCAAGCAAGGGATCCACAGCCACTTGAATTGGCAGCGAGACTGGAGCCTGGTCTGGATCAGAGGGCTGATAAGATTTTGTTGTGGGTGGACGTCGCCAATCAGCAAGATTACAGATGAGAATTTCTTCAGGGGGAATAGATGTTTCTACACCATTGTCCACAACAACAATCTCAAATACCGGCTGTCGAGCCCCAGTCTGACTGGAATCACCCGTAGCAAAGTACTCAGGTTGAAACGATTGACCATTGGCAATGGCCTGTCGCCAGGCCTCCAGCTCCTCATAGAGCACACGACGAGGCAAGGGCTCCGGCACATTAATCGGGGCGGCCAGGGTAAACAAAATTTCTGGTAAAGGCGGGTTAAATAGAGGGGCATCTAGCCCTACTGGATGGAACCGGTAGCGGCCATCGGCTAGGGGGACTACGGGCCGGGCAGCGCTCAGAAAAAGACTAAGGGTATAGGGCTGTAACCGCCACAAATGTAGACCAATATTGGGAATGTTATACCGTCCTCGCTGAGAGGCAATCCGTCGCATTTCGGCCAGGTGGGGTGTTGTTTCAAAGGGACTGCCAAGATAGGTCAACTCCTGCCAGCGGCGCAGGTCAGGAGTCACGAGATTGTGCTGTCGCACATGGTTCATGTACTGGGTGGTTGACAACAGCTCAAAGAACTCCACCACCCGAGCTGGCCACCCGGTTACATCTCGAGCCAGTTGTTCTAACATGGCTGCCGTACCCTTACGACGGCGATAGCCGATGGTATTTGCTACCTGGTCACGATTACTGGGAAATTCAGGCAGATTAGTATAAAGGGGACGATTCCCAATCAGATCGCCAATGTAGGGCACCACCCACTCAGCACAGGTTTCAATAAACTGGTCATCATAAAGCTGTTCCAAATCCGTTTCTAGAACGGCCACTTCCCTTGCCAATACCTGAACCAACGCCTTCAGGGGTTCTCCTTGATCGACATCACGGATGCGATAAATGGCGGGCAACAGTCTGTAAAGGGTGTCTGCATCAAACGTCATGACAGTACCCCCAATTGATCAAGTGCCGCTGGATCTAAGGTCAACAGTTCTGCCGCCAGCAAGTTAGAACCATCGTGCTGAGGTACGGCTGCCGGTAGTGGCCTTTTCAGACCGTTGATCAACAAGAACCCATAGCGTCTGAGTAAATCCAGGTCCACATGCACCACACCAGCCACACGTTGCATCACTGCCAAAACCTCACTCAGGGCCACCCCTTGCCCAAAAGCACGGGCTTCAAAGGAGAATGCCTTGCGCATAGCCTGTTTTACGGCATTAAGTACACTATCAGTCTGGAAATCAGGATTGATTTGAACCTTGCCTGCCAACGTGAATTTGGCCGCTCGATAAGACTGGACCTGTATCGGTACATGGGGATCGCCCGACTTTTGTAGCTGTTTTAGCAGCTTAGCAATCAGTTCAGCTTCAATGGCTTCTCCGTTGGGACCGGCCACCGTAACAAATACCCCCCGATGTTGTCCCATCCAGGTCCAGGTGGCCAGGGCCTTAGCAATGCCCCCAAAGGCTCGGGAAAAGTCTTCAAAGTCCTGTAACGACACCACTCGATCAAGGGTGAGTACGGTCAATGGCGCATTGTCTCGGGCATTGGCCAAACTCTCGCCATCGTCCCCACCGGTAGCGGGTAGGGGATTAGTGACAGCTTTCAGTCCCAGGGGACGAGACATTAAGTTGGTCAGCTGATCGGCTTTGACATTACCTGCCAGACCCAGGCCCTTACGATATCGGGCATCGATATTGTTAATGCCCGTAGGCAATCGCTCACCGGTGTGCCCATCCCCAAATTTCACCAGGGTATTACCCGCTTCGGTGAGGCGAGTGATAAAGCTGCGATCTTGAGGCGTCTGGCCATGGAGCATGGGCGCTTCATGCCAGCGGATATCATTCACACGAATCTCCAGGGTGGAGAGGGCACCACTGGGGGTGGCATCACTGCTGACATGGGTGAGTGGCGGCTGTCGCAGGGTAAATGTTTGATACACCTGGCTGGCATCGCCATTGCCTAAAATCTCTTGGACAGTCTCACCATGGGTGGCCGGGGCCACATTGGCGTTGATGGTGACGGTATCTCGCCGGTAAGGATAGGTAAGACCTTTTTGTAAGATAATTTGGGTGTAGCCGCTTTGAATGGTAATTGTTTTTAGGGTAAGAACCTCACTGTGGGTCACTCCAGGAAGATCGGCTCGTTCTCCGTTGAGAATCAGGGGCTGTCCTGGCTGTAACCCCAGATAAAAGCTGTCTAGTGTAATGGTGTCTCCTTGCACCGCGTCTATAATCGGCAAGTTTGCCAACAACAGGGCTTCGCTTTGGGCATAGACCAGGGTACGTCGGATAATGTGAAAACTATTGGCTTTCCACCAGTCGGTATCCAAAATCAGGCGCGTGGTTTTACCGCTGAGATTATACTCACTGCGGGTCAGGGTACTCACCGCATTGACCTTAGCAATCACAGGGTTAGAACTGGGGGCTTTGCGAATGGCCACATAGCCACCTTCGGTAATGCCTTCATAGGCATTGTCTAAAAATAACCAGCTGCCAGATTCTCCCGCAGGCTGCCATTCTATTTGCTTCAGCGTGTCATTTTCGATAACAGGTTCAGGGCCGTTATCACTGGTGGTGTATGCAATTCGTTTGGCAGCATTATGGCCAAACACTGCTGCATTCAGGCGAAAAACATAAACCTCTGCCGATTGGGCTGGTACAGTCTGTTGTGTGGCTATTGTTTCTGTAAGAGTGTCTAAAGACCATCCCTGGGTTTCTATCAGGGCCAACAAGTCATCCTGGAGCCAGCTTTTGTTAATAATGCGACTATCGATTTGGGCTTGAGTAAGGGGGACTTCCTGGGTAGGTTCTACTCCTGGAGGAAAAGTAGGGTTGTTAAATCCAGGCAGTGGCGGTGGTGCCCCCGAGGTCAGATCCAGACGAGTAGTATTGGCCGCTTGATTGAGAGTTACTCGAAAAACAGTTTTGAAGCTGCGACTTGAGCCTTTAACAATCAGGAGCTTGTCCCCTTTTTGAAGATTGTTGGCAATTCCCTGTACGGTAACACTCTGATTAACAGAACTACTGGTTTGCGGCTGGGTCAGCCGGGGTCGCAGACTGTTCCAGGCAATTCTGGCTTCGATGGGGGTTGAGGTCTCAAATAGCTGGGGTTGCTCATCTTTACCGGGAATACTCTGGACCTTTGTGCCTGGGTCCAGGGTGATTTTGGTGGGCGAACCGGGTGCAGTATCCAGGGTAAAGGCTAGCTGGGTGCTGGCAGCGACACCCGGTTGTAACTGGTAGCCAATCAGGCGAGCCAGGTGTCGAATCGATAGGCGCTCGGTGGCGGTATGCAAATAAGATTCTTGAGCAATACGCTCCTGGTAGAAGGTGAGAACATCAGCGACGGTGGCCCAGGCGTCAAGGAGTGCGATCGCAAAGTCATCATCATCACGGGTTGTCAACGCCTGCAGGGCCGACAGCTCTGCACTGGAAAGCTGGGCCACCATGCTCTGCTTAAACTGGCCATGGTCACCAGTGCGGTAGGCAATGGTCTCCAACCCCGCCCGATTAAACACCTCAATCGGTGTGTATAGCCCGATGCCATCACAACAACCACAGTCATTTAACGCCAGCAGTTCCCGAGCTAAAAACGAGTTCATTTCCCTGCCTCCATCTGCAAACGTAAGACTCCCTGCTCCTGGAAATCAGGATCATTGTTGAGACGGGCAATCTCCAGACGTTCCATCTCTAAAATGCCGGTTGTCAGACCCACCTTACTGGGGGTGCCCTGCCGTTGAAAGACATTGATGTGGGCTGATGCCACCCCGGTAACGGCCTGTACGGCAGCATAGATGGGACTGAGATACACCGACTGCCCAAAGGTAAAATTGTCGGGATGAAAGAGTCCTAACCGACCATCTGGCAGTCTACGATGGCTCAATACCTGTAGCACTGCTGCCTTGACATCACTGCGAAAATAATTGGGATGAACACACACCAATATCTCAATTTCCAAGGAGACAAATCGCGGGCCATCTACCTCCAGGTCATAGCCCGCCATGCGAAACCGTTCCAAATGCTCTCGTAGCTCTGTTTCAAACTCAGCATCAACTAATTTCCCCCCCAGACGATCCACAGTCACAAACACGGTGCGCCAGCTACCGGTCCAGCGGAAGGTGGCCACAGCTTTTTGCACCTCTGGGTGTCGCTCCGCTGCCGCCCCATAGTCCGCCAAGGTCACAGCCCGTTCTTGCACCCTAAAGGCATAGGGTGCTGCCTGACGCACCTGTTCAAGACTTTCTGGTGCCTGTCCTCCTCGGGCAGGCAATGGATTACGAATCTGTTGAATCGTGCCCAGCTCGCTCACTGCATGGGCTAAGGTATCAGCGCCGATATTACCTGCGAGACCATTGCCAATGCGATAGGTGGCACTAAATCGTGTCCCTGGACTGGGGTGCAGCCCATAGCGATCGTCCCCAAAGCGGATCCTGGCACTACCGTCATTCTCAGTTTCGACAACAAAGTTCAAATCTTGACGACCGCTACTCAGTAAATCTCTTACGGGTTGCCATGTCGCTGGCTGGCTGCTGAGTTCACTTTGCAACGTAATGGCCGGTAGGGCTGTCCCCAATTGTCGTTGGAAGGCTGCCTGGGCAGAAAGTGGGGGAGATGTGTAGGCGGTGACCTGGGTCAGGGGGCCTGTTGCCAGACCGGGGCGAAACTTAGGAATAACCGGATTGGGAACCGTTGGCTGACAGCGATCACCTGCTGCCACGGGCACTTTAAACAGTGTTGGCGACGGTACGGTACCCAGAAATTCTTGGGCAATAGTGGCCCCGTGATCGGCGAGAACAACGTTACCCAAAGCCACTGTAACGTTAGTTAAAAACTGTTCCCCCTGGGCGGCATCTGCCTGGGCAGACAGGCAAAGGGCAAAGGGCAGAGCGTCGGCATCATCCCAGATAATTTGGGTGACATTTACCGGCTCATTGTTGGGGGGCTCAGCAAACTGTCCACCGATGGGATCTTCCATTAAGGTGACCTGGGTTAACCGTACGGCCCAACGGTGGCTGGGGTCAGCATCTTCGGGTTGTCCCGTGCGGGGTCCCAGGATCTCTTCAAAAATTAAAATGTCGCCCGCATTCAGATTAGGATAATGATCGCTAAGGGTGGCCTGGGTGCTCCCCTTGGGCAAACAACAGTTTTGATCTCCCCAGGTGTAAAACTCTAATTGATTATGGGTGGGAAATAGGACGGCATCTGTCATGGTTTCAAAAATGACAGGCCGTTGCCCGAGGGCGGTTTCGTATTGGGAGGAACCCGGTGGAATCAGCCTGGGTTGTCCCGGCACCTGGGTGAGTAACTGAGTACCCTGGGGTAGGTTAACGCTGTTGTTGCCGCTGGCCTGTACTTGCACCCAGGTGCGGGCATTACAGCCATCGTGCATAAAATAATCTACGAGGCGGGCATGGCGGCGAACTGAGGTGCGTTTGCGGGCCGTGTCGAGATAGGCTTCGGTTGAGATCGCATCCTGTTCATAGCTGAGATAATCCCCCACATAGGCCATTAACTCCACCAGAGCGATACCAATATCCGCCGGATTACGCTCAAACCCCTGGGGCATCAGCACCGCCAGCCGATCCAACATTAACCGCCGAAAGCTAGCGTAATCTTTGGCTAGATAATTAATTGCTGGTGTGGGCGTTGGTTCTGGAGGACAAATCCGTTCTGTTTCGCAATCAAAATCGCTGGGACAATCAACCTTAAACGAAAAATTAATCGCCGACAAAATCGGATCTAGCCAGTTGGGTGGTCCGTCACCATCACCAATTTTGAGGGTATAGGTAGAATAATCTCCCCATTGATTAACCCGCAGTCGAATTTCTGTAGAGTCATCAGCGGTAACAATCTCCGTTACCTGAATATCTCGGATTCGCTCACCACCCTCAATCTGAATATTGTCAGCATCGAGACTATTGGCCCCCAGCGGCTTTAACAGAAAAACCAATAAAATGAGCTGCCGATCGCTGTCGTTGGGAGCATCATTATCAAGCACCTCTAAATAATCAATGCCATTGAGACCACTGGCAAGAACAGCGGCGCGACGGCGATGATCACAACAGAAATACCGCAGCATGTCACACCTCCCGCGTAAACTGTGCAACCTGCTGTTGTTGGGTACGGCGCACCAGATAACGCACGGTGACACGCAGGGTAGACGCTTCGTTTTCCACCATCACCTCATCCACCTGGATTAAATCCCCCAACCACCGTTGTAAGCCCCCCCTCACCGTAGCCTGGGTCGCCGCCGACAGAATGTCACTGTTTGGGGCAAACACAAGCTGTAATAACCCACTACCAAAGTCCGGTCGATTTACCCGTTCCCCAGGCGCTGTAAACAACACCTGCTCGATTAGATCACGAATGTGACCTGACCCATCGGTCAGGGCTGTGCGCCCTCGGCTCCGATCAATGTGGAAGGGAAAATCTGTCACCATCAGAGCGCACTCACCCTCCCCTGGGTTGCAGCAATGATCAACGGAGTTCCCGTAGGGGTACAAATTGCCTGACTATCCAACAACAACACAGGAATACCCATGGACGTCACCCGAGTTGAACCGGTTATCCACTGGGCCGTCACGCAGGGACCATTAGCCGCTGGCGGCGGCGGCAGCGTACATCCCGCAATTCCATAGACCGTCGGCTGAGTCACAATCGGTTGACCACTCACCGTCACCCGAGGGTTCACCGATGTGGGTTGAGCTTGTCCAGCATGGCTGCACAACACCGTTGCTCCTTGATGAAGAATAAATCCTGGCATTGTTCTTTGATTCCTCCTTATTCTCTCCCGTCTGTACTATCTTTAGATCGCCCCTAGGCCACTCCTAGGTCACCTTCAAGGCACCCGCATTAATATCCGTGATGCCTGTGATGTTAACAGTCGTCGCTTTGAGTGTGATGGTAGGTGCCGTAATCGTCACGCCACTGGCATCAACTGTGATAAAAGAAGCTGGTCCGCTATTGACCATCACCCCCGGTGCCGTCATCGGAGGAACCGGAGCATCGCTAATCACCACAGCTCCCTGGGTGACACTTTGCATCACTGCCACCGGAGTTCCAGGCGTCGTTTGTGCCGCCGCCGTGGTTGGCACCTCCGGCGTAGACCCCCACCAGCAGCCCACCCAAATCGGATAGTCCGGATCACCCTGTTCAAACTCTATCCATACTCCAGCCCCAATGGGCGGAATAAAATACATCCCCATTTGCGGCCCTGCCCAGGGAAAACAGGGCAAGGCCCAGGTGGTAGATGGCAACAACGAAAAATCTGTTATGGATACTTGAAGACGTGCCCGTCGTTCAGGGTCAACGTTATTGACCACCGTGCCGCGATATTTACCATAAAAC
The DNA here is from genome assembly GCF_000316115.1 of Leptolyngbya sp. PCC 7375. Lineage (GTDB taxonomy): Bacteria > Cyanobacteriota > Cyanobacteriia > Phormidesmidales > Phormidesmidaceae > Leptothoe. The sequence goes on along the minus strand of NZ_JH993797.1, from coordinate 1,617,708 downwards.
TTCTGTCCATTCATTATGCAGGCACCTGGGAAACAGTGGATACTAAACCATTGCGAGAGAGTTCAAAACTTTGCTTGTGGGCATCACGGGTGATGGTATGGGTAACGCCGTTAACGTAATACAAACCATCGAAGACCACACCTGCACCCCGCACCCCAACCGGTTCCCTGGCTTTTAACAAGCGGCCATAGCGCAGCACATCCAGACTGCCCGAGCCAGTCACTGCCTCGGCAGAGCGAGCTGCTTTAGCAAGACCGATCATAGTAGCCCGTACAGGAGAATATTTGGCTGAGTCAGAAATTACCTCAAACTGTTGAGGGATAGGCGACACGGCCCCCAAGAGAGGATTTAAGGGCGTAATATCAGGAATGGGTATGGGAATAGGCACTTTTGTTGTGGGATTTTGAACGGTCACAATTGCCAGCACCTTTGCACTATCATCAAATCGAAAGCTGAGGGATTCCACATTGGTGTAAGCGTCCATATCTACATTCAACGCCGGTTGAGGCTGACCCACTTTTATTTCAGGTCCCCAATAGGCACAGCTAGTCAGAGGAGCTGGTCCTGGCTCAAGGTAAAACACATAGCCCACCTCATCGGCAAGCTGTTGAATATAGTCCAGATCGGTACCCTTTTGCTGGGGAACCCGGTCGGTCGGTAGCGGCACATCTAACAAAACACTGGGTAATGCTTTAGGAATAATCCCTAAGGCAGCATATTTGGCCAGGATAGTCAGCACTCGGGTAAACGGCGGCATCGCTGGAAAAGGCGTACCCGGCGGATTACTAAACCGGGGGTAGTTCATCACTTCAGTGAGATCGCTGCCCATAATCGTCAATGTGGCTGGCTGACTACCCACCCCAGGTGCAATTGAATGCTCTTTAACTACCCCATCAATCAGTACCTGAGGTGTGCCATTGACTGTGACGACAATAACCACTCTTAACAATGGAATCGTTGCTCCTCCAGAGAGCAAGAAAAGGGTTTGTAAGGGGGAATTGTTGCTAATTTCAAAACTCAACTGAAATCCACTGGCGGAGCGTGCCGAAATACTGACTGAGACTTCTGTTAAGGCATCCAAAACAGTTTGTGGGACCGGTACTGGTACAGCCGGCCCCACCATGAGGGTAAGCAGGTGCTGACTACCCCTAATCATTAGCTACCCCTGGAATACCTTCAGGCAGAGTAATCCGCAGCTTTTGCCCAGTGGTTGCGGTCAGGTCATTGGGACGAATCGCACCGTTGGCATCACAGATTCGCCAAAACTGTTCCGGGTCACCTAGATACTGGGCAGTGAGGTTATCCAGTCGCTCTCCGTCCCTGACTGTATGTTCTTGCAATAGGGCAAATCGTTCTGGTGGAGGAACAAATCGACGACACAAATACGCTACAGACTGGCCTGTCTCACCCTCAAGCGTCTTGGTTTCAATAGTATGGTATCGACTGGTGGGAGGAAATATGTCATTCATTAGGGCAAGCCTCCTATGCCAGAAATATTGAAACTGCCACGGGGTATTTTGGTTGCAAACTGTTCTTTTTGTTCTAGATAGCTCATAAATAGTCCCCCACCATAGCTTTCAACGGGAATATCAAAAATGCTGAGCACCCGCATACCCAGACTGACTTTGGCCCGTACCGGATTTAAGAAGGAATCAAAGGCTTCTTCGGTAACGCTAAACTCTGTGAGGTTGACGGGCAATATACGCTGTTTTCCCCAAATAAATAACAGTAACGGGGCCTGCATTGGGGTGATTTCTAACGTTCCTGCCTGAGCTAAACGATGATTAGCCTGAAGTTGACTGGTGCTGGGGTAAATCAATGTTTCCAGCGCCGCTAACTGTGGATAAAGGCCAAATTCAACCGCATCTGGATTCTGCTGCGGAAACTCACGCTGGTCCGCCGTATCAAATTCAACTTCCAAGTTAATGGTCTCGGCAGCAGGGCCTTTTAATCGCAGTGCTTCTGCCCGATTACTATCCCCCGACTCCACCCGCAGCACTTGCAAAGAGCGACTGAAGGTTTCGGGATTAAATTGAAAATTGATCAGCCTTAGCAGTTGACCATTATCTGCATCAACCTGGGCAAGCCCGCCCTTTTTTAAGAGAGGTGAGATTGGAGTAGTCATTAAACGATTGTCTTAAGGGGCCAAGAACTTGCTCAAATGACTCTGAAAATGTAACCCTGGGAGCTGATGATCCTAGTTATAGGTGTAAACCTAAAATGCCATACAACTGTGTGATTTAACTTTACTCAGAAGCTACAGAATCTGCTTTAGAACAACAAACAGTGCTACAAATTTGACTAAAAATGAAACCTATTGAACAAATTCGTAACTTACGTTAATCAAGCAGAACGAATAATTGTTTCTGGTGTCGATTTCCCCTTTCCCGAAGAGTTTTACAGAGAACTCAAATCATCAAAATCCAAACTGATAGGCTGCTGTCGTCTCTTTGGTGTTAGGGCTCCTGGCTTAACCTGACGGAGCTTTAAAGCCTCAAATCCGTCTTTTTGACTGTTTTGGCAGGTTCTAGTGGTGTTCGAACTAGTTTCAGTGCCTGTCCCTTCAACATAAACTTTATTACGGCTGACAATTTTTAGCTTTTTCGGATTTTTGTTGCTGATGTGGGGGCAATAACTAATGGTATCGTCACTCCTGTAAACCACAGTACAGAGTTGTTTGGCTATACCAGCTGGCAGAACTGAGAGGGTTGCAGTATTACAGGCATAGAGATTAATGACAGCTCCAGGTGCAAAGTATGGCTTCAAATCCATACCAGCGGCACCATCAACGCTCAGCGCATAGCCATTTACGAGACCTGCCTCGGCAAAGTTAACCCTGGCTGTATTAATTGGCCTCTCATCTTCATCGCCATATTCGTCAATAATTTTTTGCCCAGGGGGAAAGATTTTGCCACTGAGGGCCAGATAGGAGTCATTGCCATGACCGACGAGGTTTAGTTCAGATACGCCTTTTTTACCCTGGGCCTTAATCTTATCTGCCAATGCTTTAACGCTACCAATAACCTCTCCTTTCCCACCTGCTGCTGCTCGAAAATCCTCAGTCGATGGGCTCCATGTATGATCACCCACCATGGCTTTCGCTTCTCGATGTTGGTTGTTCCAGACAGCGGGTTTTTTGAAATCTCCTAAAACCCAGAGAGTCTTGCCCTGGCTGGCTGGTGGCATTTTGAAGTCAGGGCAGATAGTCTCCTCCGTTTCCTCTGCGTCTGCTTGTGGTGTGGCAGTGTCTGTGGGTGCGCTGACATTGCCGAGCCTGTTGCAGACACCGTAGGCTTTGCCCTTATCCGTTGCCAGATCAAACGCTTGTAGTTTCTGGATTAATGCGTGGTCGGTGAGGCTAAAGTCTGAGTCGCCACAGAGAGATAGCAGACAAAGGCGGCGGGCACGTCTGGCTCGTAAACGGCGTAAGGGACCCACTTTGAGGTCTTTATTTGCAACCTTGCGCAGCCATCCCGTCAGAATGGAGTGGATCAGGGGACGGCGGGCACGATTTAACTCCGTTTTTTCCTCTTCGCTTTGGGTACAAGTTGACCTGGCGTTCGTATTGTCTGGGGCACGCTGTAACGTGTTGTGGGATGATGCCCCCTTGCCTTGCTGTAGGGTGTGAACTAACTCGTGCGCAATCAGGCTTTGTCCACCTGACGTGTGAGGGTTAAAGGCTCCTTGCGCAAAGGCGATGTGGTTGCCCACAGTAAAGGCGCGAGCATTAAGGCTGTGGGCGAGTTGGGCAGCTCGCCCCGTCGTGTGTATATGGACGCCTGAAAAGTCCTGGCCGAAGCGAGGTTCCATGAATGTTCGGACATTAGAAGGTAAGGGCTGTCCAATACTTTGCTGTATAGCCTGAGCCCCAGATTGAATGGCAGGTGTAGCATTGATTGATGGGTTAGAACAACGTTTGGTCTGGAGGGTTACGTCTTCCTCTTCCTCTTCCTCCGAATCAACCTGTCTTTGAATCAGAGGGGAAATTTGACCAGCGATGGGTGTTGCTTGCAGTGTTGCTTCTTTCTCCTCCTCAGGGCCTATTTGCCGCTGTAAACTAGGTCCTGGCATCTGTATAACCTGATCAGCAATGCGATCGGCTTCTTGTTCGTATTTATCGTTGGGCTGCCCTACTTTGAGTCTGGACTGAGTTTTAGGACTGAGTGATGGCAACACCTCATGCAAAACAGGTGACATTTTAGAGAATGCTGGGGGCCACACAGAGGGACGTTGCCGATGCTGCTGCTGACTCTGAAATTGGCTCTCCTTCTCGGACACTCCCACTGACTTATCACAGCCACAATTCCGTTGCAGAAATCCTGACGGCGCAGGCGTGAAAGATGATTGTTGTAAGGATTGAGCTTGAACAAGCGATCGCATGGGCTAGCCCTCCAGGCCATCTGTAGCCATCCCCTAACCTCCCCAATTAAATCAGGTTAGGTAGAGCGATCGCGTCATTCGTGATAAACCTTTGCCTATCCCGCCCAGTTATGGATGGGCAGGAATATGATTTCTCTAGAAAGGGATATCATTGAATTAAGGCTAGTGGGCAATGCCTAACCTATACAAGCGCAAACTATCTTGGTCCTGCCGAATTGATACCGAGACAAAATCCTATTCTTTTAGGGACTGCGCCAGCAGACTGTTTAGTCAAGGCTTTTTTGCAACGCCTATCTTGAGATTTCTTACGCAATTCTCGATAGCACCTAATTTCTTCCCCATAACCTCGACATTCTGAACGATTCAACCAACGCTTATATTTTGATCTCCCCATTTCTGTAGCAACTTCATTTACAAAAACAGTAGAACCGTCTGGATACGCTTTACCGTCCGGGTGTTTACAGGGAAAACCATCTAGATTTGTCTTGTACCAATCAGCATAATCTTTAGCATGTGATCGCTCATGGCGTTCAACACATTGCCTGATTCCACACGGGGCATTCTCTAGACATGGGGGAAGAGAAGCAACAATTTCTCCCCCTCTGCATTCTATAGTTGCTGTTCCAGAACAGCCATTGTATTCATCAATTGCCTGTTTTGTGTCTTGGTCGGATAAAGCTGTCGATAATGAATCCTCATTGTGGTCAATCTGCTGCTGCTCTTGTTCGATAGCATTTGCCTGCCGTAGCGTTGGATTTTCTGATGAATCTACGGTTTGGCCACCTTCTTCACAATCTAGGAAGGATCTCTTAGCTTGACTAGCACAAGGACCATCAATCTGAGGTGATTGCCCGCCATTTTGATCCAATTCAAAGGGGCCTATACTGCTTATACTTTGCTGAACCGATCCTAATGCAGTAGCCGTTAACCCATCTATTCCTGGGACGATACGTGGAGAGAACACATTATTTTGTACAAATCCCCATGAAACTGTCTTAAGTACACATGGACTAGACGCATTTGACGCGACTAAATATGCTTTAGCCTCAAAGTTACGATTGAAAGACTTCAAGACAGAACGATCACCATTCACTAGACGAATTTGCTCTACACTTGGTGTATCTGTCATTGCTAATCGCCTTGGTAGACGTGCATATGCCTGCTTTGTTGAGCAATCGTAAAAGGGTTGACAATTATTATTATCACAGTCCAGTTTCACCCCATCTTGCCTATATTCAGCACAGTCAATAATACTGTCTCGATTTGAAGGGTCTGAATATTTGAGGGTAATTTTGTCACGAGTTACGTTTTGAATAAAGCCTAAAGTCCAAGATTTGGCAACTTTGCGAGGGGTTTCAGATTCAACTGCTGTACGAACCAAAGATACCAAATTTAAAGTACTGCCTCGAACATCCACACTTCCTTTTCCATCATCACTAAATCCGAGTTTTGGCTTGAACTTATCGCGGAGCTTTAACCGAAATCGATTTACATGGAAAGATACATCATTTGAACACCTAATCACAGACTTATCCGAATTTGCATCTGAATCATCTGTATCTTGCTCGGTTGCATTAGTCTGTTCAGGTAAGCCTAATGCTTCATGAATAATGGGTTGGCTGATGCGATTAGTTTGAGCCGTAGATGATGCCAAACTATTGACACCACACTCACTACATGTTCTTGTTAATCCCGTTGACTTGCCACAGCCACACTTTTGCTGCAAGAATCTCGATGATGTATGGGGCAAGGATGTTTGAGCACTTGGTTTATGTTGAACGTGTGTTTGCTTATTCATGACCTAACCCCGGATAAATCAAACTAAAACCATGATTTTCTATTATCTTTTATGGCTCAATCGGCGTTTCAGGGAGTTAGACAAGCAAGGTGCTCAATAGACTACCCAGCAAGGCTTTCCCTCTTTTTCTAGTATTATGCACAAATTCAAAGAACCCCAAATAGATCGGTAATTTTTCTTGTGAGATCCCTCGATGAGGTCTCAACCATGACCGCAGCAATGACCAGAAACCTTCCATCGTATTGACATGGACTTCACAGAAGCCATCTCCATCGTCATCTCGGGCATATTCTCCGGCACTGTGGCAAACACTCTTGTGAGCATAGCCCCAAGTTTCTAAACGAGCATAGATGTCATACTCGTCGGTATAGATGAGGGTGCCCGGTTTCACCATGGACTGAATGATGGGCTTGATGGTTTGTTGTTGAACATTTGCCAGCATTTTAATCACCACTTCTCCACCTCGCTGAATCATCCCGAAGATCGGCGGTTTTTCCGTTTCGAGCGTACCGCGCCCCCGAAGCCCTTTGAGTTTACGTCTGCGTCCCTTGCGCCCTTTTTTTAACCTGCTCTGGTTGCCCCTTATGACCGGCTGTCACATAGACTTCATCAAACTCCACCGTCCCTGATAACTGGACTTCTGGGCGCTTGTCGGCCACCGCTTGGCGTAACTCACTCGTCATCTGATGCACGTCATCTTTGTGCAGACTCAACTCGTCGGCAATTTGTTGATTGGAGACATTGAGACCCATCAAATATAAGCATGCTATCCAGGTTTTTAACGGTTGATGACGACCCGCAAAGATGGTGTCGGTTAAGTCATCAAAGTGGCGACCACACTCGCCACAGATATAGCGTTGCCGCGCTGAATAGGTTGCATGCTTCCCTCGTTTGGTAATGTTTTTCGCTCCACAATCAGTGCAGCAAACACCATCGGGCCAACGCATCGTGCGAATAGTCTCGTAGCATTTGTCCTCATCGATTAACTTGGAAAGCGTTAGCATAGGTAGGCTGACCGGGGGCTTTATTCCATGACACTACTCTGCTCATCTTGAATTTAGCAACCTCCCTAAAACAGCTATTGAGCCTCTTTTATAGATGCGATCGCTCATATTATAAAGGGCACTTTTGTTTATTCAGGCACTTCGTTAAAACAGCGTTCGGTATCACGTTTGCGCCGTGGCTTACTACATTCTTTATCTCGACATTGCATAAATTTTTGGAGTTTTGGTGCTCGTTCAAGAATCCAGGAAAACTGATCACCTCTCTGTGTCAAATTTGCAAATTCTGCAGACGCATCAGCTTTTTGCCTTGCCTGTCGGAGATCTTCGCGAAGAATCTGATTGACCTTTGTTCTGGTTGATTCTCCAACATTAGTCTTCTGCTGAATATCATCAATAATCTGAATAATTTTTACTTGGGGTTCTTCTCGAATGTCTTGAAATCCGTAACATGGGTCACTCGCACTCGGTCCAGATCTCTCAAATTGATCTAATTCTGCTATTTTGCCTTTGACATTCACAAGATTAAGCTCTTTAGGAGGTTCTTTAGCAGTAGAAAAGCGGTTTCTTTTACAGGGATCCCTACGTGATTGAATCTTCTCTAGTAGAGTTTTCTCGCCCGGTGGATTAATGATATCTAATTTTTGAAGCGGTAGAGCCTGACCAGGACATAACCGGTTACGTCTGGCCCAAGAGATAGCGTGAACTACCTCATGCACAATAGTGTCGACCAGTTCCAGAGGATTATCTCTGGCTGCCCGTATCTTCGGATTAATCGTCAGGATGCCACGTTTCTGATCGAAACCACCAAACGTCTGAGCACTATCGCTGAATGTACGACGTATACGCAGCTTGATTGGCCCGTGATCTCCTCTTTGGCATTTACAATTTCCTAACCAGTCCCAAAGATTTTGGAATGTAGGATGGTTAAACAACTCATTGATAACAAGCTCTTGCTTTGTATGTTTCTGTGTGTCGAGTTCATTCTCATCATTCTTCTCAACATAACCAAGACGTTTCTTAAAGCGATCTAGTGACAGCCGCATAATCATCGGTTTTGTTAACAGTGTTGGAGGATGAGACAATGGTGGGCGAAATGTGGTGCTGTTTGCAGACGTAGCGGTATTGTTATTCACATAAGAGGCATCATCGCGAAATTGCCTCACTCGCAGACGAGAATGTCCTCCAACTTGCTGTATTGTGTGGGTCAATTCATGAGCCAATAACTGTTTCCCGCTAGTTGTCTCAGGTTGAAACTCTTGTTGGTTGAAGAAAATATCCTGACCAAGTGTGAATGCTCGCGCATTCAGTGAACTGGCAATTTTGTTGACAGAGGGTTCTGTATGAATTCGTATTCCACTAAAATCCATACCGAATCTTGGCTCATAGAATGCACGTAAAGATTTTGGCAAAGGTTTTCCAAGGTTTCGCAGGGTATTGATTTGAGTCTGAGTGTTTGGTGTGACTTCAGGTGTACTACCCGGCAATTCTTTCGTTTGAAGCGTCTCCTCATCTTCTTCCTCAGACTCGACTTGCCTCTGCATTAAGGGTGTCGCTTTTGGTTGAATCGTTTCCTCCTCTTCACACTTAGCACATTTGCGCTGGATGACAGGAGGCGTTTGCGCAGAACGGAGCTTGGCTTGAACCATTTCATCATCATCTTCCTCCAGGTCAGCTTGGCGTTGAATCTGAGGTTCTGGCGTCCGCATTACTTGATCTGCAATGCGATCCGCTTCTTGTTCATATTTATCATTCGGAGCCCCAATCTTCAGCTTCGGCTGAATTTTTAGCATGGGTGTTCCTAATAGCTCGTGTAGAATTGGTGGTGCTTCTTTAGCTGCTGTTTGCTCGCTCGCCTGTTGTTTCAGTGTTAGTAACCGACCGCCAGACCCACCCCGATGCTCTAGCCCTGAAGACCTTTCACACCCACATTGGCGCTGTAATAGATTCGATGACGTTGAAGTCACGGACGGCTGAAATTCTGTCTTGATTTGTGTTTGTGCTTGCTTACTCATGGCCCAAGCCCTGATAAATCGATTGCGCAATGCGAGTTCCCATCACTCGGGGAGGGATATCTGTCGCCATTTCAAACGACCCCCCATTTAACTGATTAATGCTTCTTCCCTGCTCTAACGCTCGCGGCATGCCTTGCTCAGCAAATAACCGAGCCAATTCTGCTTGCAGCGCTGCCCCAATACGATCGCGATCCAAAGCCGAAAATCCATGCAGCGTCAGCCGATCAATATGGAGATTCAAAGAATAGGGAGGGAGGGATTGAGACTTAAACGTCTGTGATTCAACCGGCTGCCGCACCGACTCAAAGGAAGACCCATGGGAGCCGTCAACCATGTTGCCCATATTCTCTACGGTCGGCTGTTGCCCCTGGTGGTCTCCGCTCATACCCATCCTTTCACTTCCGTATCCGTCAGTGTCTTTTCAAGCTTAGAATATTCAGTTTTCGCTGCTCGCAATAAATGATGCATTGTCACCGGTGTATCAGCATCTGCCGCTAGAAATGAAGCATTCAAGGCAATGTTACGAATATTGCCCCCGGTAATATTTAAGCGGGCCAGCTGATGAAAATCTAACCGGTGGGTCGGCATTTGCCCTGGAAAAATCCGCCGCCAAATCTCCAGCCGCTGTTCCACACTGGGAAACGGAAACTGCACCACAAAGCGCAGACGGCGCAGAAATGCGGTATCCAGGGCCTTCTTTAAATTTGTCGTCAGAATCGCCAGTCCTCGATAAGCCTCCATCCGCTGTAGTAAATAACTCACCTCAAGATTGGCATAGCGATCGCGAGCATCTTTAACATCACTCCGTTTACCAAACAGGGCGTCAGCCTCATCAAACAGCAAAATAGCGCCACCCGCCTCAGCCCCATCAAACACCCGCCGCAGATTTTTCTCCGTTTCACCAATATATTTATTCACCACCTGGCTCAGATCGATGCGATATAGGTCTAACTGCAGCTCATGGGCAATCACTTCAGCCGCCAGGGTTTTACCGGTGCCGCTAGGGCCAGCAAAGAGAACCGTAATGCCCAGACCATGGGAGCCCCGAGTGGTAAAGGCCCAAGTGTCGTATACCTTGGCCTGTTGTCTCACCTGGGCGACAATTTCTCGGAGCATTTGCTGTTCTCGCTCCGGTAGTACCAACTCACTCCAGGTAGCTTTGGGGGGAATGCGCTGGGCCAAATCATTTAACTGGGGCCGAGTTTGCAGGCGACAGGTATCCCACAGCTGTGCCCTCAGGGTTTCAGCCGGGTTCTCGGTGAGATTTTCGACTAGATTCTCAGTTAAATGGGGCTGAGGTAGACGACTGACTTCAGCACAGACAGACTGGATATTGACAGCACTGAGCCGAAACTGGGAGACCAAACTATCCAGATGACCATTGACCTCTAAGGCGTGGGTGTTGAGGGCTTGCTGCCATAGCTGTCGCTGCTCTGACAAACTCGACCCGGGTAGTTCCAGGTGAATCATAGCCCGGTCGCCGATGACAACTGGATCGGTGCCGACTATCACTAAGTCTGTCTGTAAACTCTCTACGAATGGAATAACGGTTTGTTTTAAGGGGGTGGCGGGCAGCTGGCTACAGTCCAAAAGCAATATGCTCCGGCTGAGGATAGCTTCGCGTTCCCACAGTCTGGCCAGGGCTTCGCGCTCTGCGATCGCAACCGGAATATCCATGGCTCGAAGGCGATATAGGCTTGTGCCTAAGGCTTGACAGGCGGTGGTTGCGATCGCGCTACCCACATCCTGTCCACCCCACAGTTGAATGATCGGAGTCGATAGCTGACTCTCCAACCAAATATCAGCCATCTCCTGAGCAATCCGTTGCTGAGACGGTAATAAATAATCAGGAGCCTGCAACCGATAGACCAGGCCATCTAAACGCTCATCCAGGTAGGGCACCCCGGTTAAGTAATGCAGCACCCGTTCATCAATTCGTAAGCGACTCTGGGTTAAACTATCACTGTTAACCACATCAATTAGTCGCCAACGGCGCAGCGGTGCTACAGGGGCAAGGGCATCCCAACGGGCTTCTGGAAAGGCAGCCAACGCCAGACTAAATGTCGGGTACATAAATTGTTCACCCTGGGCTGCCCCACACAGCTGGGCCAAAGATGCACTCAGATCTACCCCAGCACAGAGCAACAACACCTGGCGTTCAAAATGAGTTAACCCAAAGACGTCACATAAATAATCCAGAGCAGATACCGGCTGATTAACCGCGTCATTCTCCACCGTTTCTGACGCCAGAGGAACCGTTGTTTGCTGATCTTCCGTCTGCTGATCTCCAGACTCTTTTTGATGCTGTCTTATATAAGTTCGTAAACATTGACACACATCTTCCAACGCGAAGGCCAGATGGCGTTGATTCGTCATTTGCCAGTTCTGATCAGTCGGCATCATGGGATTACAGTAACGGTTGGGGCAGAATAGGGGCCTGTTGCCGGTTGTAATTCACTTTCAGCACCATCAATCCGTAACCGTACTAAATATTCACCTGGAGTGAAATCAGCCGGAATATCAAACGTCAGTGTCGTCGTTGGTAAAGCACCCACCAGCTGAAAATTAGAAATTGCTTGGTCACCCAGAAACAGCTGTACCTGTTGCCGCTCACTAACAGGGGTAACAACCGTCAAAGTTAACGATTGATTTTGTGCCACCGGGTCTGGACTAATGCTAATAATCTCGGGTCTTAAAATAAAGGAAACCGTATTTGACTCAAAGCCTTCTCGCAAGTCCGCAGGATTCTCGTCATTGGGTTCATAATTAATGTAGTGAACAACCTGGACGGTTTTTACACCAGTTTGTAAAGTATTGGGCAGTTCAACAGAAATCTCTGTATCACTTATATTGTCTGCTGTTGGAGCTATCTGAGTGTCTCCATTAATTCGTACCCTGAGCTCATCTGCCTGCAAGTTGTAGCCTTGAATGGTGAGTGTCCCGCTCGGATTAACGAGTTGAGGTTGTACCGCATTAATCACGGGTCGATTCAAAGGCATAACGAATACCTGGCTTTCCCGTACAGGTAGCGCTGAGCGAGCAGTGCGATCGCTTTCAATCAGAACCACGGAGACGTGGTAAGCCACCGTTGGCCGATAATTTGTCTGAAAAGCTGACCACAGCTTTGAAATTTCTTCTGTACTCAACCCTTCAGGGGTGATTTTTATCATTTCAATTTGTTCTGCCAGGGTAGATGCAGCCAGAATATTTTCAGGAAAATTAACCAAGTCCGAAAGCCTTGCACTGATTAGCTCACGGGGGAGTACACCGGCTTCATGCAACACTTGCATGCCGTAGCCCAGCATCACTTCAGCGCGAAATGGCACCTGACTGTAAGCACTGAGTAAATAATGTAAGTCTAAAGCCAGAGGCGGACAACTTACCCGTTCTCCCTGGGAATCCCTGGCTGGATAGCCAATATTTCGCCAGCCCACATTGGGCATTACCCGATAGAGAAACAAATTAAGCGTATCTGGCACATTCACTTCATTCGATGCCAGCACAATGTCAGGTGGGAGTACAGAAACATCTGGCGTACTTCCCCCCAAGTTCCCCGAAACACTGGCCAGCCGATTGGTTAATACACCTCTAAGAACGGCCGTAACAGCACCAATAGCAAGGGCAGTACTCATGGTTTAAACTCCATGGCGCGAGCTATTTCGAGCCTTTAAATAATCCTGTAAGGAGGGCTTAGCAGGGCGAGACTTAGATGATTTAGGCGGAGACGATTTGGGGGTAACAGCTCGCACATCAATACGCCCAATGGTGACCTGAATAGTTGGACCACTGGTCTCAGATGACGGCGGAGAAGACAACTTAGAGAAAGAGCGAGGGGTGGAAAAGAATTCAGGAGCACCTAATGGTTTTGCAGAAGAATCATCAGCGACGTTTTGGGACTGACTAAGGCCAACTAACAAGGGTTGAATAGGCTCAACAGCAGACGGCTGCCTGGTTGGTGTAGATCCTTGAGGAGCAGCTAATGCTTGAGAAGAGGCTAATGATGGTGGGGCATGTTGAGTTACCGGTATGTCTGCAGCTATGGGCCAAGGAAGACTCGTTTCGTTAGGGAGTTCAACGACGGATGCTGAAAAAGGACCGTCTGTTCTAGATACGTTTGGAGTAGGAACAGACGGTTGGGACGGTAATGGTTCTGATAGAATTCTGGGCTTTAAAGCAGAGGGTGATACAGAAGCATCAGATATCGTCGGAGCCGTGGGTGGTAGGACTGATGGTTGAGATAACTGAGACGATGGCGTAGAACGGAATGGGTCCACCCGCCTAACCGTATCCGGCTGGGGCTGCCTCAAGTTAGGCTCGCGGGTTGTGGTTGGCCCACTGTCAGACGTCTCAGCTTCAGCCTCCATGGGGAACTGAGGCATCAGTGACACAGTATCCGCAGGTGGCTCAAACGGCGAAGCTAAGCGAGGCCGCACTACGGATAGATGGCCCATGTTTTTGGCGACGATGGTTTGGAGGTAGTGACTCATTGATGGATCATCTCCAAATAAAACTGTCGACGTTGAGGACTCATGGCTAGAATGTCGGCTTCTCGCCAACCGTAGGCAGATGCTAACTGATGCACATCTCGTAAAATCCGCTGTGCCCAGGCTGTCAACTCTTGCCAGAAAAAACTCAGAATGTCGAACGGGGCCTGCCATTGATGCCCACAGTCGGGACAACTGACTGCAAGTTGTATATCGGCCTGCTGATCAATCTGTTCCATTTTCTCAAGTAAGGCTTGATTGATACGGGGTGGAATGTGATCTGGCGAAACCGGCTGGCCCTGATAGTGCGCAGAGAGAATACAGCGTTCTAAAATTTGCTGCGCTGCCTGAGATACATCAGACATCTGTTCAACCGCATGCAGATCAAGGCTATTGGGCAGCCTGAACTCGATTTCATACTCTTCTGTTGCTAGCAGTAACCCTGAGGATGGCTCTAATATTGGCGGTTGCCGAATATCAGATACGGTAAAGTTGAGCTCTAAATTACTGTTACAGCTGGGACAATTTACAACGCTAACTAGTTGTGAGCCTAAGGTTTGTTCTCTTAAGGTGAGTAAATGGTTATCCCGCTGACCAATACTTATCTGAGCCAGTTGTTCAGGAGACTGATCCGGACAGGCTGCCATTAACAACAGCAATCCACGCTGAGCTGCACTCTGGGATATTCCTTGTTCCCACACCGTAAGCAAATTAGCCGCCGTTAGCCCTTTCATGGTCATCTATGGTTCAACAAAACTAGGCTCAGACGGTTCGACCACATCAAGGTCACGCTCAAAGCCTTCATTTTGTAAGGTCACCATTTCAAAGGCAATGGCATTGGCATTGGCATCCAACTCTGGCAATGCTTGACACTCCGAAGGCCAACAGCGATAAACCTTGTAAGCAATAGCCACCTGTCCCGCCTCGTTCATAAGTTCGATGATGATATCCTTGCGAAAATCAGCCAACGATACCTCTGCCCCCAAGCCAGAACCGTAGTTCCACACCTTATTACACCACCGCTCAAATTCAAGATCGTGGGTCACACCGCGCTCCAGTGTAATCGCCTCAAACTTACTCTGACCAGGAGACCTACGCACGGTACTCGGGTCGCCACCCTCACGATGTTCTACCACTTCGGTAGTGCGTTTCAGGGCACCCACCTTACTCACACCTGCTACATATCGCCCATCCCATTTGACGCGAAACTTAAAATTTTTATAGGGGTCAAAGCGTTGAGCATTGACACTAAACTGTGCCATTGTAAACTCCTCCTATTAGGTTTGAATTTGACCAGCCAGCTGTTGCAGTTTAATAAAGACAAATTCAGCAGGCTTGAGCGGTGCAAAGCCCACTAAAATATTGACAATGCCTTGATTAATGTCGTTTTGGGTGGTTGTTTCTTTGTCACATTTCACCAGATAGGCCTGGCGCGGCGTTTGACCCTGGAAGGCCCCCTGACGGAATAAATTATTCATAAATGCGCCCACATTGAGGCGAATTTGTGCCCATAGCGGCTCATCATTGGGTTCAAAAACAACCCACTTGAGACTTCTAAAAAGGGTTTCTTCAATAAATAAGGCTAGCCGTCGCACTGGCACATACTTATACTCTGAAGCCATGGCATCGGCCCCCTCTAAAGTGCGTGCCCCCCAGCAGATTGTTCCATAGATCGGAAATGTGCGTAGACAGTTGATGGCCAAGGGATTCAGGGTGCCATTTTCCGCATCCGTCAGCGAGGCATCCAACCCAAACACATTGCTGAGGGTGGCATCAGTTCCTGCCGGGGCTTTCCACACACCACGCTCACTGTCAGTACGGGCATAAAGCCCAGCAATTGTACCGCTGGCACCCACTGTGCGCAGCTTAAAATTATTCAATGGATCAGGCATTTTGACCTGAGGGAAATAGAGAGCAACATGATCGGACCTGAGGTTGTTGTTGGCCCCTAGCCAGGCTTTAATTGCCTGGGGAGTACTCAGGTTGTTGGGCGTATCCATCAGAAACAGGGCTCGCCGTCTCCGACAATAGCTTTCGGCCATCGTCATCACCGCCCCGGCCTGCTCTGCTGTTAATGAGCCCGTACCGTCAACGATGGCACTGCGTGGGATGCAAAGCAAATTAAACAGATCCACATCTTCCAGGGCATGAATCCCTGTTTTTTCTGTTGGATCACCAATTAGCTCAGTGCTACCGGGTAAGGCTCCATTATCGCCAGCAGCCCCAGCAGTCTGTCCACTGCCAGCAATGGCCCCCCCCCCAGAATATATTCCTGGATATTGGCGCTGGCATTGGGTGTACTTGTCAACAGTAAAGCATCTGACGTGGCACCAGCCGTGAAACCGATTACATCACGGGGGTTGCCTGGTCCGGCCAGCACCAATAATCGATCCCCTACCACTGTTACAGTTGCGCCAGCAAAGGCTGGCTCAGTCGGGTCGGTAGCCCGAATTGCAGCTTCTAAGGCAGGAGCAACTTCTAACAGTGAGCGACTACCGGCTTCAAGATTAAGCGAAACTGCTGCCGAAGTAGCTGGCAAATTGATGGTGCCGCCATTACCGTCGGGGCGCGTAATGGTAACTGTGACAGTTGGTGATGCAGGAATATCTGGATCATCGGTATGGGCAGCAGAAAGGGTGCCATTGGTCTCAGGCAACGATGCCCCGGACGCAGTTATCTCAATAAGCTGTGAGCCCGTATTGGGATCGTTGACTACAGCATCTACAAAATTGTTTTGGGCTGTAGTCATGGAAAGATTTTGGAAAACCTCTTGCCGTAGGGGAACCAGACCCCCATCAGCTGGATATTCTGAAACGATCAGGTTAAACTCATCGGCTGCTGTGCCTACTGGTTCAACTCGGAACCGGACATTGTCTCCCCATGTGCCATGACTAATAGCTTCAACGGTGAGGGCAGCTGCAGGGTTAATGACAGCTGTTGATGCAGTGGCTGCATCCGTTGTCACCCGCACAGCCCATGCTTCTGTCCCACCGTTTAGAAAAAACTGCTGGATAGCGTAGCTAGCTTCGCTATTAGAGTTTAAGCCACCAAACGCTCGATTAAAATCTCCTATATTAAAGAGTTGAACCGGGCTATCAACAGGGCCTCTGGTGAAGTAGCCGACAACGGCAAGAATAGACGTGGCGACACCTGTAATTGTGCGAATGCCACTGGGAAGCTCCTCAACATAAACACCTGGATAGGTTGGCGTAATTGGCATGGGAAGGAATCCTTGAATTTCAATTACAGCATTATTGTGGTAACCGTGATAAATGTATCAATTACACTTCTCTCTAATATGAAAAATCTACGGCAAGATAACTTACAGTAGTTTTCTTTTACGCGTAACAAAGGTAAATCTATGGGATATTTACTCTAGTTAACAAGTTTAGCGGACAAAAATCCCCATAGTTAACCCATTCAAAAGGTGCATCAGCTTTTGATCTTAAGAAGTACCTCTCATTAAGAATGAGCGACACACATCTCTACTGAATTGTAGGAACTTGCAATTTATCGTATTAGTTTTAAATGACTCGTAATATTTTTTGTTTAACTAATGATTCTTGCATTAATGAAGATGTGATCTTCAGCTTGAAGGGCAATTTTCATAAAAGAAATGAAAATTGCCTCTTTTGCCCCTGCGTGGACTAAGAGCTCTTCAATGCCAATGGTTTGATAAGTTTGGGCGATTGTTTTCTGTAGTTTTGGGCTGCCTTGTGTTTCTGTGTAGCCCAGCCAAGTTTGATGAAGTCTCTGTATGCCGCCCGTACGGCAATGAGGACGCCATGCAGTCCGGTTCATTCGCCTTGTTATCAGCCGCAGCTTAGTCCTTGAGTATGTTTGCTTCTTTTAGCGATTCGTAAATGGCATCCGCATTTCGTGGGTCATGACCTTGAAAAAAATCTTCTGTTGGATATCCAAGTTCTAGTCGAATTTGATCTTCGCGAAGGGGGATTCTATCGAACGATTGGAGATCAATGATCGGGGTGTTTAAAGTAATCGATGATAGGGATGTTATGAAGTTGCCGTAATAAATGGGTTGACCTTTGGCTATAAGTTGGAATGGATATCCACCGACAAGATCTGGGGCTAGCTTTGTTAAAAGCCGTTCCTTCACACCTGGCTTCAACGTGATTGTGTGGGATTCCCAGTCGTATGACGCGATGTTGTTTGTCGTGATGAGTATGGTCCCATCAGATGAGTTGATTGAAAATAGAGAGAGTGATCTTTCTTCATTCGCGGATGGACTCTGTAGATCAGCGGTATCAGATATTGTCGCTTGATGAGGACTACAGCCCAGGCAACCGAGAAATACTGTGACGATTACGAGGCTCAATAATTTGCTCATGGTTAGGCTTATAAAGAATCTATGCGAGCCATGAGAGAGTAGAGAAACCAACCAAAACTCTCTCACACTAGGAGGATAGCATGAAGATTCTAGCGATCGATCTGGGCAAATTCAACTGTGTATCCTGTCTGCTGAACACCGAGAGTAATGCGACTGAATTTAACACGTTCAAGACGTACCGACGAGAATTTAAATAAATATTGCATCGCAAACATAGAGAAAAATATTCAGAAGAGAGAATGAAGAGGACAAAGTGAGACTCTAGCATGAACTTGAAGCTTTACGTAATCTGAAACACGATTGCCCTAACGAATAGGCCATGCACCTTTGTAAAAACTCTTGAGGTAATGTAGTAGAACACAAGTTCAAATAGCATTGACACCTTGGATAGTCGGCTAAATTCACTTTGTCCCTCATTAATTCTCAATCAAAAAGATATTTCTAGCAGCAAAGATAAATCATCTTAATCAATAACAACACGATGAGAGATTTATGTGAATAAGAAATGAGATGTCCCCTGCAAAAATATGCCGAAACCCACTTGACACGTTCACGGCTTCATAGTCGGTGAAGCTCAACGGTGATAAGAATCATTCCTGATACAATCCTCCGTGATTCTCTTAAGTTCAAGTTTTCTAATTTGAGAAATCTCTCCAAAACTGGTTACCGACTCAATCAAGTAAATCCAAAATAGATAAAGGGAATTTCTTTCAAACGTGCTTTAGCTTCTGGGGTCCATTCAATGGAGTTACTCATGGGCGATCGCATACAGTGCTTTTTTACTTTACAGCTATAAATTCAGCTTTTGCATCGGAAAAGTCTTGAATAGGAAAGAATCAGAATTTTCATAAACTAGGTCATTGCTGAACTTAGCCGCAGATGAATTTCACCTGGAGTCGTTTCGCTCTACAACATACAGGTTATCGAGAATTGTCTGAAGATCAGCAGCGGGATATGGAGTAGTCAAATCTGCCAGGAGTTGCCGATAGAAAGCGCCCATTTTCATGACTAAAGCCATTCTCTTGCTAAGGTAGGCGCGAAGGTCAACCGAAACAGCTGCATCCGAACCATGATGCTCATTAGCCAATTGCTGTAGTGCTTGTCGCCAATGGTCTCTAGAATCATAGCAACTGACAATCGCATGGACCAGGCTAGTAATCACGGTACAGATATCAAAGTTTTGATGCTCATCGAAGAACTGGCATTCATCGGCATCAAGTTGAAACTGGTTTGACAGAGCAAGCCCGTAGTCTGCTAAAAAATACAGGATTATTAGTTCTCGCCGCATGTGCAGTGGCCTGGGATGCTAGCTTAGCCATAGGATTCTCCTGACCAGTCGTACTCCATGTAAGTGGCCGTTTCTAAGGCAACATCCTTACCTAGAAGCTTGGCTACCAGATAAAAGGCAGCATCAATTCCTGCTGAGATACCACCGGAAAAGATTAGCTTGCCACTATCCACCACTCGGGCATTTGCTTTTACCTCCGCAGTCGGCGCAATCTGCTGCAGTTCGTCTAAGGCTCCATGGTGAGTCGTCGCAGCCATATTCTCCACTAAACTTGCTTTAGCTAGAATAAGTGCCCCTGTGCATACTGACAATACATGCTCAGACTGAGGATAACGCTGATTTATCCAGGCCAAAAGCGTCTCATTATGCATCTCCTTACGAGTGCCAAAGGGGGTACCATCAACATGTCTCCCCCCGCCACCGGGTACAACCAAAATATCTGGCTGAGGACATGTATCGAGAGTATAGGTGGGATTAACACTGAGAGAATTTCTAGCGGAAATAGGCGTATGCTCCGCCACGGTATATACGTTAAATGGGTCCGAGCCATCACGCTTTCCAGTCACCGAAAAGACTTCAAAGGGACCACAGAAATCTAGAACTTCTACATCGTCAAAAACGAGAATTGCCACATTACGCTGTTTCACTGATTCTCCTATTTATCGTCGTCGTTGGCACCATGGTGATGGCTAAATTTTTAGTAACACGAATAGAGCAACTACAAAGCTCACCATCGCTGTACTAAATTGTAGTAACTGTCGATTCAGCTTAATTATTTTGTCGATGCGCAACAGTCGGACGGCAAAATAGGCCACAATCGCTACAATCACTGCTAGCAAGACCTTAAGGATTCTACCTCGATAGAGTTCTATTGCGATCGCAATCTTTTTAAGGGTGCCAATCTCAGTGGGGGCCTCCACATCGGGGGGTGCTAAAATCTCCCAGGTACTACCCCCATCGGTGGAGCGATAAATGTCAGTATTCGCCGTCCCAAAGCCAAAGATGGTGTTGTCTTGGGCATAGTTAGGCGAAAACTCAATGGGACGTCCAGCACAGGGCACATTGTACATCCGAGAAAATGCCAGGCTGGCATCGCCAATGGGGGCAAAGGACTCTCCTTTATCTACACTTTTGTACAGTCCTTTGCCGCGTAAACTTACCATAACGGTGCCATCTGCGGCATAGTTAGGTGAGATCGCCACGCCTTCTAAAAAAGATCGGTCGGGGGCAATATCTGCGATCGCAACTGGCTGCCAGCTATCGCCTGCATCTGTAGTTCTAAATAATCCATCGTAGCTACTGACAAATAGGGTTTGGTCCTGGGGATAATCAGGCGAAATCTCAATGTGTAAATTGCCAGCTGGGGCGATGGGGCTAGCTGCCGTGGTGGACTGCCAGGTTTCGCCAGCGTCTGTGGACTTGTAAACACCGGTCTCTGCAACCACATACAAGGTACGATCTTCGGCAAACCCAGAGGAAATCACCATGGAAGGACTATCGTTTCCTCGTTTCCAAGGCAGTTTTGCAACTTCCTTGAGCGTTTTACCCCCATTGGTAGAACGAAAGAGTAGTCCCGCCTGGTTGCCAACATACATGGTTTTGTCAGAGCCAAATTCAGGGGACAAAAGCAATGTTAGTCCGCGAGCTTCTTTACCTAGGGCGTGGATAGACCAGGATTTCGCTCCATTGGTTGAGCGTAAAAACTTTGTCCATAGACCTGCCGTAAATACTGTTTTATCAGTGGCGTAATCAGGAGAAAAGGCGATATCAAAAAAACGTCGTGGGTCCTGATAAGTCTCCTTAAAACTACGGTTTAACCGAGGCACTTCAGCCCCATTCATGGTCAGCTGCCAGGTTTTACCCTGGTCATTACTGGTCATGATTTTGCCCACATAGGTGGTCAAGGCCAGGGTACCATCTTCACCATAGTTCGGTGATACATCCATCGCGACCACCACACCCGGATCTAATGTGTTGATCTCTCGCCACCGTTGACCGCTTTGCACAGAGCGATAGAGACCGTTAAAGCCACCTAAAAATACGGTTTTGTCGTCAACAAAATTGTCCGATATAGCAATCTCACTAAAGTGATGGGTCTCAAACTCATCAGCTTGCCGATCTTTCTTTAGACCATGGGGATAATCGGTCCAGGTCTCACCACTATCCAATGAGATAGAGATGCCCTGATCCCAACTAGAAATCATGACTCCCCTAGAATTACCCGGCAGGGTTTTCACATCCTGAATCCGTAAATCTTCTAACCCCTTGTTGACCTCAATGATTTCTAAGGTCCCAGGATTTAGTCGAAACACCCCTTTAGAAGCAGTTCCCACATACACAACCGTGCCATTAGACGCAAGGGTTGTAATCGAGTCGTCGGCCACCGTGAGCAATGATTGCCAACTTTGACCAGTATCATTTGAACGTAACAGCTGCCCCGTCTCATCCCCAGCCCATAGAACTCCATCTGCATCGGTCAGCGCTAGAAATAGCTGGTTAGTACCAACAACTGAGGACCAGCTTTGACCACTGTCTACACTTCGAAATAGTCCCCCTTCTGCCCCAGCAGCCATCATCACCTGAGGTTGGCTAGACAGGCTATGCACCAAGCCAATGTCCTGGGCCTCTAAGCCATCGCTAGAACGACGCCAACTTTCACCTTCGTCATTGGAGATGAAAACGCCATCACCATGGGTACCGAGGGCCAACATTTTGCCCTCAACTTGATCAATGGTCAGTGTCGAAAGCGGCGTGAGGGTATCTAGTCCCTGGACAATCCGTCGCCAGTGTTCGCCTTTATCAACGGACTTTAGTAAATTGCCCCGCACTACTGTGTAGACCGTCTGGTCGGTGCTATAACTAGGCGAAAGCTTGACTTGGGTGACCACATCATGGGGACGATGGGCCTGGACCGGTTGAAAAGATCCAATAATGGTTAGCAAAAGACTCAGAACCACCAAGCTTAGCCACGGCCTGAATAGGTTAGCTATAGCCATCCTTATGTCTGATAAACCAACCGGCAGGTGGCGTTTAAGGAAATGCATCTTAAAGACAAATGTTACTAGCTAAATTTATTCAGGGAGTGGATGCTAAAAGCTCCGTTGCCCAGTGCTGCTAAAGCTGGGTTTACCTGATTCCAATACGCTTAATTGCTTTGCGATTAAGCGCTTATAAGTACCTATTAAAGATGCAGGCCCAATATATGGGGACATTCATCAAGAATATTTCATATGTACTTAGTTACATTAATACCCAAAAACTAAGTCATCCTATAGCCCACATCCGTCAGGTCTAAAATTTTTTAATAAATCTGAGGAAAATATCATTTCTTTAGAGATCCTAGAAGATATGCATAGGCGCTTATCTACACCTCTGTGGTGCGGCAACGTGTGCTAAAACTAAAGCGCTAGGTGCCATTAGGTGCTGTAATATGGTCCGTCTGATCAACGCCCTATGCACTCAAACCCAAACACAAACTCATCAAGGACAAGGAAGACCAATGGGGTTATTTGATCGCGTTAGCCGACTTATCCGCGCAAATGTCAACGATGCCGTAAGTAAGGCCGAAGATCCTGAAAAGATTCTTGAGCAAAGCATCATGGATATGCAGGAGGATCTGGTACAAATGCGCCAGGCTGTGGCAGGTGCGATCGCAAGCAAAAAGCGGGTGGAGCAGCAGCAGGAAAAAGCTCAGTCTGAAGCTAACGTTTGGACTCAGCGCGCCCAGCTAGCCTTGCAAAAGGGTGATGAAAACCTGGCCCGTGAAGCCCTCGTCCGTAAAAAGACCCATGCCGAGACAGCGGCCGCCCTAAAGACCCAGCTCGACCAGCAGACGGCTTCAGTGGATACCCTGAAGCGTAATCTGATTGGTCTAGAAAGCAAAATTTCTGAGTATAAGACCAAGAAAAACATGCTCAAGGCCCGTGCCAGTGCGGCTAAGGCCAACGAAAAGCTACAGAAAACCGTGGGCAATCTCAGCACCAACAGCTCCGTCGGTGCCTTTGAGCGCATGGAAGAAAAAATCCTTGAGATGGAAGCCCGTGGCCAGGCCGCTGCCGAGCTAGCCGGTGCCGACCTCGAAGGTCAGTTTGCGAGCTTAGAAGCAGGCAGCGATGTCGATTCAGAACTCGCGGCCATGAAAGCCCAGCTGTCAGGTGGTTCCGTTAGTCAGGAAGCTCTACCCCCCGCTGACGCCCAGCCAGTAGATGCCCCGGCTGATAAAGCCGTCGATGCCGAGTTAGAGGCATTGAAGCAAGAATTGGACAATTTATAATTGGACCATCTGTCGGGTGGGCATTGCCCACCCTCAAGCCATTAGGCAATGGGTTTAAGATAAAACTATTGCCCACTCCCTTTTCCCATGCAATTTGCCAATCGCCTCGCCCCTCTTCAAACCAACGTCTTTGCCGATATGGATCGAGCTAAGGGCAGGGCGCGGGCGGCAGGTAAGACAATCGTAGATTTATCTCTGGGGTCTTCGGATTTACCGACGCCAGTCCATGTCTTGGATGCGATCGCAACAGCTGTCCATGACCCGCTCACCCATGGTTACAACCTATTTGAAAGTACCCGAGCCTTTCGCCAGGCAGCCGCTCGCTGGTACACCCATAAGTTTGGTATTGCAGTGGATCCAGAGACGGAGGTCCTACAGCTCATTGGCTCCCAGGAAGGCACTGCCCATTTACCCCTGGCAATTTTGAATCCAGGGGATTTTGCCTTACTGACAGACCCTTGCTATCCCTCCCATGCAGGGGGTATCCACCTGGCCAATGGGCAAATTTACTCCATGCCGTTACTGGCAGAAAAAGACTTTTTGCCCGTGTTCAGTGACATTCCAACAGCGGTAATCGCCCAGGCACGGCTAATGGTGCTGAGCTATCCCCACAATCCCACGGCAGCTACGGCAACACCTGATTTTTTTGCAGAGGCCGTAGACTTTTGCCAGAAGCACGACCTGGTGCTGGTCCATGACTTTCCCTACGCAGACTACTGCTTCAATGGGAAACCTGCGCCATCGGTGTTACAAGCGGATCGAGACAAGACCTGCTTCATTGAGTTTTTTAGTTTTTCCAAGGCTTACAACATGGGTGGATTTCGCATTGCCTATGCCATTGGTAACCCGGAGCTGATTTTGGCACTGCGTCAGGTCAAAGCAACGGTGGATTTTAATCAGTATCAGGGAATTTTGCGAGGTGCGATCGCAGCCCTAGACGGCCCACAGGACTGTGTGCGTGCCACCGTTAATACATTCAAAACCCGGCGTGATGCCATGGTTAACGCCCTCAATCACTACGGTTGGGCAGTGCCTAGTCCTGACGCCACTATGTACCTTTGGGCCAGGCTCCCTGAAGACTTTAACGACTCCATTGACTTTTGTGTGCGCCTGGTAGAAGCCACTGGTGTAGCACTAGCCCCGGGTAGAGGGTTCGGAAAATCTGGCGAAGGCTACGTTCGTTTTGCTCTCGTGCAATCCCCTGAGATTTTAGAACAGGCTGCTCAGCACATCGTTGAGTTTATGAATAGAAAAAATAAATTCAGTGTATAGAAACTTTACTGATGAAGAAACAAGCCTAAACGTATACACTTCAAACACCTCAGATATTACAGGTGATTATCCTTAGGTGTACCAAGTATTTTTATGATACGTATGGGTATGATTTATACGACGAAAAAATGGAGCCTAGTATTCGTACGTATATAGCAACACAGCAAATCATTACTGTGTCCTGTCAAATGAGGTTCTAGTTCAACCATTAAGAGATTTGTTTCAACCGGGTCTTGTAAATGTTACATCTGCCAATCAATGTTGATTAGCCTGCAAGTGCGCTGCAACTGCTTATGAATTTTCCAAAAGAGCAACGCCGTATATTACTGATCGAAGATGATTATGGTAACCGTGTGTTGTTTGCAGACTTTTTAGAGCAATGCGGCTACCGGGTATTGCCACTGGCTGATGGCAACAACTGTATTGAGATTATGCAGGAGTTTTTACCCCATTTGGTATTGCTAGATATCAAGCTACCTCACATCGATGGAGTCACGCTGATCCAGGCAATTCGAAACCATTCCCAATTTCACGCCATCCCTATTTTGGTTGTCAGTGGCTATGCGTTTCAAGCTGATCGTCGCAGGGCATTAGCAGCTGGAGCAACCGACTATATGGTTAAACCTATTTTGCCAGTCACCCTCAACAGCAAAATTCTCTCTTTGTTAAAGCTGCCACCCAAACCTATTTCTTACGAGAATACCTCCCAGGAGAATACCTCCCAGGAGAATACCTCCCAGGAGAATACCTCCCAGGAGAATGCCTCTCAGGAGAGGCCCTCTCAGGAGAATGCCTCCCAGGAGAATGCCTCCCAGGAGAATGTCTCTCAAGAGAGGGGGAAGCACGAGAGGAGGGGTCACGACTCAGAACCTGACTCATCATCAGGTTTTTGGCGTTGATCGCTAATAAATTCTTCTGTTGTGCGACTGAGTTGTTGCAAAGAGACACTAATCTCTTCTACAGTTCCTTGCAGGTTTGATGAAAGCAGTGTTACTCGCTGAAGCTGATTAAGGGCATTGCCCATCATTTCGCGATAATACTGCTCAAATTCATCTAGAGACATGGCATTTAATTCGTTGACATGACTCTAGTCTCCGCTAATTCTGAGCTTAGTTGGATAAAAACTGCGAAAATACCCTGAATTTTTACGTAATGTTTGATACGTGAAGTCGTGGCTTTATACGGACATATAACGTAAGCCAAATATCTCAGATTGTTAAGACAATTTGCACACGTTGTTGAATTCTATGGGCTGTAAGAGAAACGAAGCAAGTAAAACATTTAGGGTAAGCTTTGATCTTTTGAAGGCGATGCATCTCTTGACATACATACGCTTGATCCCTCCGGAGGGGGGACAAGCCTCCTCCTACGGAGGGATGCGTTCAATTTTCGATTAATCCTTCAAATTCGGTACGTAAACTCTGAAAATTCGCTATTCGACCCACAAGCAAACTGGTCTCTTCGGCCTGGGCCAACTCTTTCTTCCACTGGCTTACATGATCCCCAGCATTTAACCAAAAGTTTACCATTTCGCTGACAACCTTATCCCAATCCCAATCCGGCTTTTTATAGATCAGCGATGTCGCCTCAATAAAGCCATCCAGGGTGCACTCGTAGCTACCCAAATAAGCACAGCTGCGATTAGGCGACTGCTCTACATACTGCTGATGTTTAAAGAAATTCCAAACTGGAGAGACTCCAACGATGTCAAAGTTATAAGTCATGGTGATTCTGAGAGATATCAAAAGGCTTAAAGCTGCCCTAGCCGTAGATACTAAAAAGGCACAGGAAAATTCCCGTGCCTAATGCATACCTATGGGGCTAGAAAAATGCAGCATAACGTGCTCGTTATAGATAGATTTCACAGATAGGTGTCATTGTTGAGCACCCCATCACTGAAGTCTTCACACAATGAAACCTTAAGGATTAGTTAAATTCTACCTGAGGAATAACCCCCAAAGAGTTCTCTGTTAACCTCTGTAGCGATCGAGAACCTATTCTTTAGGGTGAGAGGTTTGAGTACAGCAGGGGTCTGCCGCTGAGACAAAAACCTATATCTAAAAAAATCTTTTGCCGCCAAAAAATGCTCAAAAAAAAGGAGAGCTACAAGCTCTCCAACCATCAGGGTGCATCTACTTAACATAGTATGCCACGGATGGGATGTGGGGTGTAACCCCCTATTCAGTTTTTTTTGCGAATCTTGCTAGAACTTTACAAGTATGAAGTCAGTGTAAAGTCAGTGGCTCAAACCATCAGGTGGACGTTTTTGACCATCTTTAAAAGCCTAAATGCGAGCCTAGAGCCTAAGATCGGCGCTTTTCAATGTCCTGAAACAGGATAACCGCCCATCAACAACACGTCCAGTCTACCCATTTAGCTTTTTGCCGAGTAACTGATTGGTCAATTTAGGATCTGCTCGTCCGCCGGAGCGCTTCATGACCTGACCCACAAAGAAACCTTGCAGCTTTTTCTTGCCAGCACGATACTTGGCTAATTCATCTGGGTTATCTGCCATGACTTCATCGATGATGGCTTCAATGGCAGCAGGGTCAGAAATCTGGACGAGGCCTTTTTCTTCGACGATGGCCTTAGGTGAACCACCTTCCTTGAGTAAGGTGGGCAGAAGATCTTTGCCGATTTTATTGCTAATGGTGCCGGAGCTAATCAGAGTCACCATTTCACCCAGCCCTTCAGGGGTTAACCCAATATCGCCAATGGATAGCTTCTCAGCATTGAGGTAACCAGCGATATCGCCCATGACCCAGTTGGCAGATACTTTTGCATCAGCACCAGTGGCAATGGTGCGCTCAAAATAATCTGCAATAGAACTATCATCTGTCAACACACGGGTGTCATAGGCAGACAGGCCTAGCTCAGTTTCATAGCGATGACGTTTATCAGCGGGCAGCTCAGGTAGCGCAGCTTTCCAAGTTTCGAGCTGCTTTTTTGACACCTCAATGGGAGGCAAGTCAGGCTCTGGGAAATAACGGTAGTCGCTAGAACCTTCCTTAGAGCGCATGCTCTTAGTAACCTGGGTGCTTTCATCCCACAGGCGGGTTTCTTGAACAATCTCTTCGTCGCCACTTTCAACCGCTTCTGTCTGACGCTCAATTTCGTAATCAATCGCCTTTTGAATGGCGCTGAAGGAGTTCATGTTTTTGATTTCCACCTTGGTACCGAAGGCTTCTTGACCTTTGGGGCGGATGGAAATATTGACATCGCAGCGGAGAGAGCCTTCCTGCATGTTGCCGTCGCCAACGCCCAGGTAGCGAACAACCCGGCGCACTTCCTGGGCATACTCGGCAGCTTCTTTGCCGGTACGCAAATCAGGTTCAGAGACGATTTCAACGAGGGGAACGCCTGCTCGGTTGTAGTCCACCAATGAATAGGTGGAACCTGCAAGGCGATCGCTACCGGCATGGACCAACTTACCGGCGTCTTCTTCCATGTGTAGACGGGTAATGCCGATTTTCTTGCGTTCTACATTGCCGCTTTTTTTATCCACCAGTTCTATCTCAATCCAACCATGCTCAGCAATGGGCAGGTCGTACTGGGAAATTTGGTAGTTCTTCGGCAAGTCAGGATAGAAGTATTGCTTACGGTCGAACTTGCTATAGGGTGCAATCTGGCAATTCAAAGCCAGGCCTGTTTTGACCGCATATTCCAAAACCTTTTCATTGAGCACCGGTAATACCCCAGGCATGCCCACGGTGATGGGGTCAATGTGGGTGTTGGGATCTGCCCCAAACTCCGCTGAGCTGGGGGTGAAAATTTTCGTATTGGTGCTGAGCTGGCAGTGGATCTCTAAGCCAATGACGGCTTCGTACTCGGTCTTTGCAGGTGCCGCAGCGGTCATAGTGGACAGTGGGTGAAATAGAACGTGTCCTATTGTAGCGGCTGGCGGGAGATTGGGGGCAATGGTGTCGGGGCGTTCCATGGAACGCCCCGACACCATTGCCAAAAACAATTTTGCAAAATACTACGTTGGCAATACCTCTCCCTCGTTTAGCTCAATCAAGAACTGCATTGATCGAGCAATGTATTTGGCGCAACAGTGGGGAGAATCTTGGTAAAACGAACGCCAGGCTTTGGCTTTATCTTGAAGATAACGATGGGCGCGATGGTCGCCGCCATCGATCCAAGCGAGACGGACGGCGTGACCGACGAGGACATCGAGAACGATATAGTCGTCTACCTGCCAGTCAGGGTTGAGGTCAAAGAGTTCTGAAAGTTCCATCAGGGCTTCAACATTGACTTGACGGTATTCGGGGGCCTGAATTTTATTGAACAGGTGCTCGATGCGGAGGGCGAAGTCTTTTTCTTCAGGGGTCGTATCGGACAAAACAAGCTCGCTGACGAGTCGATTACGACGCTCTAGTTTGTCGCCGATGACGATGCCTTTGCAGTGTTTCAGCAGTCGCCATACCCGTGGATAAAAGTCTTCGGGCACGCGATGCAGTCCACCTTCTCGCTGACGTTTGTGCAACCAGTCTTCTTCTTCGGAGAGGTCCGTTTCTTCGGCCAGAGGGAGGACCACCCAGTTGACGGATTGGGGTTTACGGGACTGAATAGATTCCTGGCGAAACAGATTGTTATCTAATCCTTCGTAACCTGCCAAGACCTGCCGCAGACGCATCTTGATTTCGAAAGGACTCATGGCCATGAGGGTTTCGTAGGCTTCGTCCTGGGTGCAGTGTTGCTCACGGCAAATCTCACTGTTAATCAACAAGATTACATAGCTGACGCGCAGGGTGAGTAGGCCTTCGAACAGCTCGGGTTCTGAGGTGATGAGAACGCTGAGGTAAATCAGGATTTCTTGGGTGAGGGTGCGATCGCGAATATCCTCACCACAAAACTCATTGATCTTGGTCAGTAATTCCTTCGGCGATAGCGGATCAGTAATGAGGGAGGCTTCACTGTAGGCCTTACCCACAGCAATCTGTTTCTGACGCACCAGCAGTTCAGTGGCCGCATCCGCCAGACCAATGGCCATCTTATTGAGCAAACCCGCTGCCCGGCGCACAATGCCCCACAGCTCTAAACGCCCGGCTTTGATATAAATCTCATTCAATAAATTGGCCAGGTTTACCGTTTCATCCGTTTCTGCCCCCCAGCCAGTATCAAAGGCCAGATTTTCTAAGCGACACAAATTACTGAGGAGTTCAATTTGCTCATACAGGTTGTCAGACGCTTGAAGCGATTGCAGCAGCCGCCAACCATCCGTTTCTCGTTCCAGATCTAGCTCCTGAATCTGACTGAGGGGTTTCGTATTGCTATCAGACAGGGGCAGATAGGCTGAAATCGGCATGGTGTAAGACGACAGCGTCTCACCTGAATTCGGCAAAGGCACATCTTCTATGCGCTCAGTGGCCGCCGTTAGCATCAGCTGAAACAGAGAGCCCACCTTGATGGGCACGCCATTACACTCACCATCTTTTAACTCAAAAATCAGCTGTAGCAGCGGGGAATCATTGATGGCTTTATGCCCCAACTCAAACATGCGATGGGTCAATAGCAAGGTAACCGTCGGGCGGCCTGGCTCGTTCCAATGTTCATGGATGTAGGCCAGTTCGCTCCGAATCTGGGCCACCAAAAACTGATAGTCGAGGGTGATATAGAACTGACTGGGGTCTAAAAATGCTGGCACAAAGACAACCGTCTCTCGCTGAATGCGAAAGATGCGTGACGTGGTCAAACTGCGCAGACGACGATCAGGACGCCCCGTTGTTGCTAATTTCTCATTACAGCCAATTTGGGCATAGAGGTCGGCTAAATCGGTCGATGTTCGCACCTGAACCGGATCGATTTGTTCTAACACCTGAGTCTCAATGCCATAGTTGGCTAACTCTCGCTGTAGATCACTGTCTTCTGATAGCAGCGAAACCTGCACAATGGGCTGACGATTTTGCCCCACTTTTAGATGCCGGGCCAACGGATCAATATCACCCAAGGTAATCAGCCCGTCCTGGAGCATTTGCCCCATGTAATAAAGACTTTGGGCCCAGACCAGGGGCACATTGTCATTGGGTTCACGAATTTGGCTGTGGGGATTTTCGCGCTCCGCTTCAATCACTGCCATGGGCACATAATAAAGCTCAGGCAACAGTTCTAAGCCATCTTTATTGAGCGCCAAAGCCTCCAGCCGCTCTCGATAGAAAGCCGCCTGAGCACCCTGATTACGGAAGAGACTATTGAGCAGCAGGTAGCAGAAAAATAAGGGCCACTCACATTCAATATGCTCAAAGGCCTTGAGTTCACCCGGCTCATAATGTAAGCGCTCAGCATCTTCAACAACAGATTGGTGCCCATCTCGCAGAAAACGCTTACAGCCATATTGTCCCTGCAGCTTCTCCACAATGGCATCGTGGGTCGCTTGCAATAGCTCAGGGTTATCAACGGCAAAGGCAGGAAAGCCAATCACACTGAGGAGGGCGGCATCGATTTCTTTAGAACCCGATTCCCTAGGCAGCAAAGATTCTAAAGTAATTCGAGTGCGGGCAATTTCGTCAGGTAGAACATGGACAACTGAGCCGTGGCCGCCACGCACACCAAACAGGTTCAGGCCATTCATGGCTTCCAGGGCTGCTTTAGCCATACCGACTGAACTACCGTTCAACTCAGGCTTACCGTGGTTGAGTTTATTGCCCCGTTCCCAAATACCATAATCAGCTGTGCGATAGGCACGACCGATGTAGTAAACCAAATTTTGAACAAAGTCGACCTCGTCACGGGTGTAGATCATCTGTAGTCCCGAACTGGTCATCTGCGACAGCATCAACAGATAAACCGAGGTGGCATCCAACTGTAGGTGGCCCCATTCATCATCGCCAACCACGGTGCTACCGGTGGGGGTATCGTACTTGGCATGGAGGGAATCCAACGGATCTTGTGTACGCTTAAACGTTTCCACCTTGGCGGTTTGTTGCATCATGGCAAACAGCAAACCGCGCATAAGTTTAGTAACGCTTTGCTCTAGCTCGTAGGTACGCCCCAGGTTTTCATCAATTTTGCGATAGGCTAGGGCCAGTCCCCACACCGCCATGATGCTGTAAACATTGTCTCGAACCCAGGCATCAGTGTAGTCGCCGTGGGTATTAACAGCGGTACTCGCAGGCAGCAGACCTGTCACTGGATTTTGACGCGACAAAATAACCGTTTGAATCTGCTGGTAGTAATAATCGAGATGTTCTTGGCGAGAGGAAAAGCGAGACATGCGATGCTAGGAAATATCAGTAATTCCTTGCCTACGAATCAGCAGGGAACGTTAAGGAATATTTGTAGAGATAAGAACCTAAAAAAAGTATTAAGTAAGGTTATATATTAACTTACCCCCCTGCAATATTCCCAGGTGGCTGATGACTCTCGTCTAATTTTCCTAGACGGGGTCAGTATTTTCCACATTCTGGCTAGCTAGATTAGCAGTCATTCAATTGGGCGGCAACTTTGACGATGTCGTCGATATGTCGCCGCAGCACACTGCCACGCTGATCCAAGTTATTGATGATAATACTGAGCACTAAGGGGTCATAGTTGGCGGGTTCTAGGTAACCAGACAGGGATGCGTTGTGACTGACAGCCCCTGTCTTACCGGCAAAGCGAATGCCACCTAGACGATTGCGGAGGGTGCCACTGCTGCCTGCTACAGCTAGGGAATTGCGATAGGTAGTGGCATGGGGGGATTGGGCCATGGCCTGGAGGGTGTCAACAAAGGCTTGGGGTGTGGCCAGGTTATGGCGCGATAGACCAGAGCCATCGACAATTTCATAGAGTTCTGGGTTGACACCGGCCCGTTGCAAAATGGTTTCTACGGCCATAATGCCGGCGGCAGTGGCATCTTCATCACTTTTGGCTCCTAGGGATTTCAGCATGGCCTCGGCATAGATATTCTTACTGTTGCGGTTGGTGCGCACGATCCATTGAGCGAGGGGCGGTGAGGTCACGGCAGCTAGCTCAGGGCCATTAGGGGCTGAGGTTGTGAGTCTGCTTTGGTTAACGGTAATGCCCTGAAGGTTGAGGGTTTGCCGAAAGCGGTTGATGAAATAGTCGGCTGGATTAGGGACAGCGACGGAGGCGGTGTCTGGAGCGGCTCCGGCAATCAACTGACCGTAGACTCGAAGGGTAGGGGCACTTAAATCACGACCAATGTCAACATATTCTGGCTGACCAGCGGCCACTGACCGGGAGAAGTTTTCAATCTGCCATTGGCGCTGTAGGGCAGGGTCGTCCCATTCCACACGTAGAGGTTGGCCGACCGCCTGAGGGTAAAGGGTGAGGCCCAGCTCATTGGCATTAATAATTAAGCTATTGGCAGGAGCTCCATAACCGGCCTGGACGTCTTCCCATTCCCAGTTGGGGTTAACAGTGGGTCCAGCAAAATAGGTGTCATTGCCAAGGAGATTACTGATATTGCTAATGCCCTGGGTTTTGAGCTGGCTGGCCAGGTTGTTGAGTTGCTCGTCGCTAAAGGTAGGGTCACCTCGGCCCACCACTTGCAGGCTATTTGCCTGAGACTCACCATAGATTGAGGTACGAATGGTGAAGTTAGGCCCCAGACTAGATAGGGCTGCTGCTGTTGTTAGTAATTTAACGTTAGAGGCTGGCACGAAGTAGCGATCGGCATCGCGGTTATAGATTACCTGACCAGACTGGGTTTCAATCAGCACACCAAGGCGAGCTTTTTTTAGAGTGGGCTGGGCTGCAATGGCATCAAGTTCTTGGGTAAGGTCAGCCCGGCAATAGGCGCTGGCTGAGGTGGTGGGAAACAGAACAGCGAGGGCAGCGATCAGGGTGACCCAAGGGTTGACATGCTTCATGGAATAAACCGATCTTCTATAATCTGAATCAGCAATGGCTAATCTTAGCGTTTTTGCCCATGACTGCTTTCACCATTACCCTTGACCCGGTTGGTACCCTGACAGACGAAGCGTTTTACCAGCTTTGTCGAGCCAACCCAGATGTGAAATTTGAACGATCTGCCCAGGGAAAGTTGATTATTATGTCCCCGACAGGTGGTGAAAGTGGTCGTCGTAATGCTGATATCACGACTGATCTGAATCTATGGAACCGACAAACCAAACTGGGCTATACGTTTGATTCGTCCACCTGCTTTAAGTTACCTAATGGTGCAGAGCGGTCTCCAGATGCATCCTGGATTGAGCGTAGTCGTTGGGAAGCACTGAGTCTCTCAGACCGAGAAAAGTTTCCCCCCATCGCGCCTGATTTTGTCATAGAGCTGCGTTCTGCAACGGATCGATTAGCAACGCTGCAGGCGAAAATGGAAGAGTATCGGGAAAATGGTGTGCGGTTGGGGTGGTTGATTAACCCTCAGGAGAAAACCACAGAGATTTATCTTCCAGGGCAGGCTGTTGAGGTATTACAAGCTCCACAACAGATTAATGGCGGAGATGTTTTACCAGGCTTTGTGTTAAACGTTGAGAATATCCTGTAGGGTGGGCACGGCCCACCATCCAACCGATTCCCTTCGACTCCGCTCAGGGAACGCCGCCGCTCAGGGAACGCCGCCGCTCAGGGAACGCCGCCGCTCAGGGAACGCCGCCGCTCAGGGAACGCCGCCGCAGGTACGAGACCTGCTCCTACGGGAATGGTTGTTGTTCTATGATTTCATTCCTCGACCATAATCTTCCAGCGGCATGGCGGCAAACTGTTCTTGGAGGGTGCGGTGTAAAAAACGAAAGCGACCGCCAACGCGTTGGAGCAGCAGGCGCTCGGTGCAGTAGTTGAGGAAGTTGGCGTAGAGGTAGGGGATTTTGCCGGAGCGGGCGAGGACGAAGCGGAGGAAAAGCTACAGCGCTCTCACCCATGCGCGCAATTCGCGGTCAGCCCTCATTTCACTCTCTCTGGCCGTTGCCAAAAACTCATACAGCTTTGTCTTTGGCACCTGGGGAAATGTTGGACTTTGTTCCACTTCGTTATAACCAGAGCCCTGCAGCTGGTAAACGCGCCAAACTTCTCCGTTATATCGCCAAAATTCCGGTACTCCCATGGCGGCATATAGCTGCAGCTTATCAATATCCGTATGGGTAATATCCACTTCCACAATCAAATCCGGTGGCGGATCCTTCTCTAGATCCACATCCCGTCCGGCTACTAATGGCTGATTCTGAATGTAATAAGCTGCATCTGGTTCACCAGAGCGCTCTAACGCTTGTCGATCCAATGTGGTTGAGCCCATGGTCTTCAACTCCATGCCCAACTCTGATACCAAAATGTAAATAAACCGCCCAATTAACCAGGCCGAAAACTCATGAATCTCAAGCGGCATCGTAATTTCTAACGTTCCCTCTAAATAAGTCAACCGCGTATTGCGATCTGGACTCAGCGACTGCCGCATTGCCAGAAAGCCTTGCCAGGTAAGCGAGTTAAAGACCACTCGCTGCTCGCCTACCGGCTTTGGCACAGGCTGCTTAACTAAAGGAACTGCACTAACCATAACGGAATGCGCCTACAGAACTAGCCTCCATTTTAGAGGGTGAAATAAGACCCTGGATGGATAGAATCATTAGGGCTTTATTTTTGGCAACCTATTCAGTCCCAAGGAATTTGGGTAGATGAGGCCGCTGGGCTCTTAAAACTGTCGGCGGGTGAAAATGTTACCGGCAATGAGGAGTAAAAGGGCGGTATAGATTAAGGCGTAGACCGCGTTTAGGGCTAGGGTGCCGGGGTCTGGCAGCAGCGTGGCACCATAGACGGCTTCGTTTTTGAGGTTGAGGCGTTCCAGGTCGGGAATGACCAAATACATGGCTTCTATGGCTTTCTGAAAGTTCTCGGATTCGGCTAGCTGACTGAGCTTGAGGAGGTCGGTGCTGAGGTGGCCGACCAGGTAGGTGCCAAATGAGAGTAAGGTAGCGAGTAGAGAACTGGTGAAGACGCCAAATACAATAGTGATGGCGATCATGAGCAGCATTTCGAGATACATGAAGGCGATCGCAACCAACATGCTCCCGGCTGGAAATTCAATTTGTTGAACGGTAAGCAGCACGATAAAAATGCCTGTCTGCACCAGCATTAACACCCCGATCACAGCGGATAGCCCCAGGTGTTTACCCAGAATAATTTCAAACCGGCTGACGGGTTTGGCAATGAGCACCAGCACCGTTTTTTTCTCGATTTCTTTGTTGACTAAACTAGTGCCTACAAAGATCGCCACCACCAGGGTAAATAGGTTGATGGCTGCCATACCCAGGTCTAGAAAGATCTTTTCCGATGTACCGGCTGCAATGGGGGGGAGCAATACTGAGGCAAGCACCATCAGTACGGCAAATAGTCCTGCTAGATAAAGGATGCGATCGCGAATGACTTCTAAAAAGACATTACGCGCAACTACGATGATGCGAGGCAGATTTAGCATAGGCGGAGTGATCTCTCATTTAATTTTTGTCACGTGGGGACGTTCCATAGAACGTCTCTACATATATCGGCACCTAGGTGGCCGCATCTTCAAGGATGCCCTGACGCTCAACCTTGGTAGTCTGATCAGCACAGGTTACCTGGGCGGTGGGGGTTGCATTCTGAGGAGATTCGTCATTGGTATTTTTTTTGAGAGTGCGGGGTAAAATGGTGCACACTTTTTCAACGTAATAGCCATTTTGTTGGGCGGTGGGTCCTAGCCAGTTGGCGCGTAACCGTAGCTGATAGCCATTGGACAGAGATTTGGGACGGGGGGCATCCAGGCTCCAAAAGACGCCTTCATTTATAGCATTGAGGACAATTCCTTCAGCAACGGAATTAATACTGTTGTCCAAGTTCAGCAGCCAGCGCTCAACGCGGGGCCAGGGGGCATTATCTAACTCTTTAACTAGGGTATCCGCTGCGCTAGTTAACAGGATATTGGCCTGGGAATCGCTGTCCGTATTACTGCCAAGTCGGTAGACAAAGGCGCTGTTATCTAAATTTTCGGCAATGAGGCTAGGATAGTCGTTAAACCAATGCTGGATGCGAAAGTAAAACATGATCCAGCTGCTAAACAACAGGTTGATTAGCAATAGGACAATCAGCTCCTGACGTACCGGGGGCTTGGGTAGCTTCCACTCCAGTTTCCAGTTTGAAAATTTAGGGATCGCCACCAGGATCGTTGCGATCACTGGCCATAGGCTAATGGCTAACTGCAAACGCTCAGTCGTCCAGGGCCTGAACAGAAAGACACAGAGGACCGCCGATGTAATCCAGGGACTGATGGAAATATCCCCGAGCATCACCGGATTTTTGGCTAGCCCCCACCAGATGGCAACGGTTAAAAATAACCAGCTAAAGGCACTCAGTAAGGCCACTGTGAAGGGGGTGGCCTCAGTATTGTCAGCAATGGTTGCCATGCCCCAAGAAAATAAACTGAGCAGCAACAATGTTTGCCAAGACAGGTAGCTAGGCGGGGTAATCAGGCCGCGAATTTTATTAATGGCATCCTTGAGTACGTCAATCATGCGACACCCCCCAGAACGTAAGACCGCAGTATCAATAACAGTAGGATGGCACTAAAACTCAGGGCATTGGCCTGGAGGACTGCGATCGCAAATTGAGATGCAGCTTCCTTATATAGGGTTGTACCCGTTCGAGAGCGACTATAGCGTTCTTTACGGGTCAGATTTTTCGGCTTAGAGGGTAAGTTCCATTCATTGGCAGCTCTCATCATCAGCTCCAGTCCTTTGAGCTTCAGAATTAGCGTCATAAAGAACGCCACCAGGCCCATCACCAGAATGATCCATCCCATCTGGGGCTTGAGGGTATTGTTGATCAAGTTGTCAAACAACACATAGCTAATCACCTGGGCCTGGAGCCTGGGTTCAAACAACGGCTCGATTGCCAAAAAGGCCAACCAACCGACCACCACCGCCAGTAAATTAACCGCCGCTGCATATCGGATACTTTGCTTGTAACCAAGCCGTAACTGTTGCCGCAGCACCATTCCTTCTAAGGCAATGGCCACCAACAAAAATACAATCTGGAACATTACCGCTTTGAGCGGAAAAACCGGTTCAAGTTCGCCCATAGACCCATCCGAGAATCTCAGACATTAGGGTATACCCAATTTGCAAATAAGAACATCTAAATATATAAATGATGCGTTTAATTTTGGGGCATTGGTGTAGAGACGTTGCATACAACACCCCTACAACGTTGCCTAACGCTACAATCAAAGGCGGCCAACTATACTCCTAATCTCCCCATGGTTCGTTCCGGTATCGGTATTCGTACCGCGCAAAAAAACTCAGAGCGCATGGTGGGGCAGATCCATGTCTACGACGGCGAAGGTAAAGGTAAATCCCAGGTGGCGTTGGGGGTGGTTCT
This sequence comes from Leptolyngbya sp. PCC 7375, assembly GCF_000316115.1. GTDB lineage: Bacteria > Cyanobacteriota > Cyanobacteriia > Phormidesmidales > Phormidesmidaceae > Leptothoe. Next base: position 1,579,547 of record NZ_JH993797.1, on the reverse strand, counting down.
GCGTTCCATTGGCTTAGGTATCCAAAATTTTATGGAAAGTCGGGTGCTGCTGTTACGGTTTCTGAAAGGACCCGGACGCACCTATGACGAAGATGCCGCCATTGAGGCATTGCAACGGGGCTTTCCCCACCTGATCGATCAGGTGCGCACGGGACGAGCTGAGTATTTTGGGGCCGACGACATTACTAAGTTTGATAAGCAAGAAGCACAGCGAGGCTGGGATGTGGCGAAGGGAGCGATCGCATCAGGCCTCTATTCTGTTGTGGTGCTGGATGAGTTAAACCCGGTACTTGACCTGGGACTGCTGGACATTGACGATGTCGTCCGTACCCTGCGACGCAAACCTGACTATTTAGAAATTATTGCAACCGGACGTAGTGCCCCTGCCACCTTGCTAGAGGTGGCCGATCTACACTCGGAGATGAAACCCCAACACTATGCCACCTCCGAGATTCCAGGTCTCACTGGCATTGAAATTTACACCGGAGACGGCAAAGGAAAATCCACCAGCGCCCTGGGCAAAGCGCTACAGGCCATCGGCATTGGCATCAGCCAGGACAAGTCTCACCGGGTCATGATCATTCAGTGGCTAAAGGGAGGAAAGGGATACACTGAGGACTCAGCCATTGCCGCCCTGCGTCAGAGCTACCCGAACCTGGTGGACCACCAGCGTTGTGGGCGGGATGCCATTGTCTGGCGCGGTCAGCAGCAAACCATTGACTATGTGGAGGCTGAGCGCGGCTGGGAAATCGCTCGCACAGCCATTGCTTCGGGCCTATACAAAACCATCATTCTGGATGAACTCAACCCCACCGTAGACCTGGAACTCTTGCCAGAAGAGCCCATTATCCAGGCATTGTTGCGTAAACCGAAGGATACCCAAGTAATCATCACGGGTCGGTGCAAAAACCCCCCAGCTTACTTTCAACTGGCCAGTGCCCATTCCGAAGTATTTAACCACAAACACTATGCAGAGCGTGGTGTGGAACTCAAGCGTGGGGTAGATTTTTAAGCCGCATACTTAACAGATTTCTGGCATGATTTCTGGCATATAGATGCGTTAGGATCTCACCAGCAGTTTTTACTTCCGGTATCTGAACTATGGCAAAGGTAGAGATCTACACTTGGATGACCTGCCCTTTCTGTATTCGCGCCAAGCGACTTTTAGACAGCAAAGGTGTTGATTATCTTGAGCACGTGATTGATGGGGACGAAGAAGCACGGGATGCTATGGTGGCCCGTGGGTCTGATGGTAAACGTTCAGTTCCTCAGATTTTTATTAATGACGAGCATGTTGGCGGCTGTGATTCGCTCCATGCCCTGGACGCTAGTCAGAGGCTGGATGAGCTGCTAGCAGTCTCAGCATAGATTATTTTTGATAATAATTTTGTTGTAGGGGCGCACAGCCGTGCGCCCCTACAATTTTTTGTGCGCCCCTACAATATTTTTGTGCGCCCCTACGTGTAAATACTTTCAGCTGCCTAGCAACATTTCTAAACGCCACAGACCAACAGCGCATAGATGCTGACAGTAGCGGCCAATTAAGCGCTTCTCCTCAAACGATGGACGGCAGTCAAGATGGCTGTAACGAACAACTGCAATTGCAATTTCTTTGGCGTGATCCTGGGGGACACCAACTCTCATCAGACGCTGCCAATGCTTGATTCCTATACGCTTAAGCTTTGCTCGCTTAGAGCCTTTGGAAATGGATTTTGTTTTTCTTTCTAATAAAACAGCTGCAGGTGACTGCATAAGATCCCCCTCCACATAAGCGGGTAAGTGTGACTCAGGAAACAACAAATCTTATAGAACACCGTGGGACCGTTAGATTGCTGACTCCATGTAAAGCCTTTACAAAAACCGTGAAGACTATTTTTTAAATTTATTCAACCTGCGAAAAGGTTGGTGTGATTTGCTCCCATATCTTTGGGGTGATTGATCACACAGACCCTGTGTACCCCGTCAATTCCATCGTTAAATACCTAAGCACAAGCGTTTGAACTTCCCTAAAACTGCAGAGATGACAATCTCGCAGCACAAATATGTTGCTGGTATTGATCAATTAAATATTTTTGTGTCTGGGATGGGGTGCTATCTAAATAGATGAAGTGAACAATTGCGATCGCAAGTTCCCTAGCGTCTTTAAAGGGCACACCTTGATTGATTAAACAACGCCAACAACGAGCTCCCATCCGCTGCATAGTAGATGCCTTAACAGCTGGCATTGGATAGTTGTTCGCCTGAAAGCGAGCAGGGTTAGGTAGAGATAAAGACTGCATAATGCGACGTTTTCCCAGGTGTAGTGGTTGATGCGTAGGTAGAAATGACACGTCAGCCAAGTAAGGCCTGACTGCAAGTTGTTATCGTTAAACAACCGGTACTGACTAACACTGTCATTTGAAACACCCTTGATACAAAGAATAGGAAATCCACGCCAGCAAAACCATCAGCAATCCTAGTAATCGTTTACGCCAAAAAGCGTAATGTGTATCTTGGGCTACGGTGGATACATATCAAATTAGGTTTATGCAGTCCGTAATACATTTATGAATATCTATTAAAACAGCGTTAAGTATAAGTCTCCTAACGCTGCTCAACTGGATTATTTAGGGTAGCCCTCACCTATATGACTGACTCCCATGTCTGCAATTTCAGCTGCATCTTTGCAATAAACTTGCCTTAAATGGTGGGCTGTCGTCCAAAGAAACCGGTCATCACTCGCAAAAGCATACGTTTGAGGGGGGCCGTATGTTCAATCACCCAGAACCCTGACTGACGGAGCCACCGCAACGGCAGAATACTATTAGAAAACATCCGATTGAGAAGATCGGTCATGCCTAAAATCAGCCAGTTCTCAGTGCGCCGCCAACGTTCGTAACGCTTAAGTACTTGGATATCACCAATAGATTCTTGGCGACTGTGGGCAGTCTGCAAAATTGTTGCCAGGGCCGCCGCATCACGAATCCCCATATTCAGCCCTTGCCCCCCCACGGGATGACAACAGTGCGCCGCATCCCCCACCAGGGCCAGACCCGGTTTTACATAGTGATGGCTTTGCATTAATTGCACGGGAAATATCATGGGAGGATTTAACATTTTCAAGTCGCCCATGTCGTCACCATAACGCCGACGTAGCTCAGCCATAAAGGCCTGTTCGGGAAGTTCTACCATGGCTTGGGCTTCAGCATGGGGAGCTGTCCAAACCACCTGGCACCGATTACCAGGAAGCGGCAGAATAGCAAACGGGCCACTGGGCCAAAACTTTTCGTAAGCCGTATTCTGATGGGACTTAGCTGGGGCCAATACCGTGGTGATACAGGATTGCCAATACGCCCATCCGGAGGTTTGAATTCCGGCATAGTTGCGAATTTGGGAACGGGCACCATCGGCCCCCACTAACAGGCGGGCACGTAAGACTTGTCGCTCACCCCCTCGCTCTAAGGTCAGCTCCGTCGCCGTTGGTGTTGATTGGATATCAACTAACGTCGTTTCATAGTAGGTTGTGATGCACTGAATGTGGGGTACTAAGCCCTGAAGAGCCTGAATCAAAACTGGATGCTCTGCGCTATAGTAAACCACCTCAGCTGGGCTATCACTGGGATAAAAATTAACCGCCTGGCCATGGTCTGAATCAGACATACGAACGCGCTGATAGTGGGTGATGTTGGGGCCTACCTGGTCCCACACCCCCAGCTGTTGAAAGATGCGCGCCGATACGAGAGAAAACGCGTAGGCGCGATCGCGAGCAGCCGTTCCCGCCTGACTCTGAGTTTCAATAATGGTTACCGATAGCCCGCTATGGCGAAGTGCACAGGCTAAGGTCAATCCCACTATACCGGCCCCGACAATAGCAACATCAGTTTGGGCAATCTGCTGTTGATGGGCGGTTGTTTCGTTAGGGTAGCTAGCAGTAGAAGTGTTCAAAGTTACAAGTCATAACATATCTACTTATATTTTTGCGCGTTCATTTAATAGTGGCAACTTTAGTTTTGTTGGGTGCTCCCCTTAGGCAAGACACCCTGAACAGTATGGGTGCTGATTTAAGAGATGCACCGGTCTAAAGCTATGGCTATTTAACGATGTTTTATAACTAAAGTCATCCCGAGGATCCGCAATGCCATCCTAAAAATAGGCGGTAGCTCAAATTGGCCCGTTTAGGTACCCCCAAGCGGGTATACCTCCTGCGTTTAGCCATTGGATTGTGCGGCAATATGCATTGGAACTACGGTATGGTCGAGTGTTTTTCGAGAATGCTAGAACTGCTAAGGGCAAAGCTCTGTGCTGTGTGTTTTTGCTTCGTTTTTCAGTGATGTTCTCCTGGCGTTAGCCGTTAGCTATGGGTATTCAACAATTTATGTACCGTTACAGCCACCGTTGGTTGGCACTTGCCTGTTTGGGTAGTTTGGTCTGGTTGGGTGTGGCCCTGCCGGTGCGATCGCAATCTCCCCAGATGTGTATCAATGAGAAAAATGATTATCTGCGCTACCGGATTACTGAACGAACTGAATGGGGCCGTATCGCCCTGAGCAAAGGCTATATCCAAACTGGCGTAGAACACATAACCCAGGGACTGGAGTTGTCGAAGGCCACTGATAGTAGTATCAGAACAGAGATTTTAGAGAGTTTTATTATTGAAAATAGTGTCAGTATCGATGAGGGTATCCGTGGGATTGATACCCTGATTAAGCTCGGTGACATCGCCGCCGCCCGCACTGTGCTGACATCAGCTAATACCTTAGTCCAGGAAATATCGGACAATGACAGGTTTGAAAAAAGCGGTTTGTTAACAAAAATCGCCGCAGGCTACGCCGCTATTGGAGAGCAAACAACGGCTCTAGAGCTACTCTCTCAGGCGCGACAACTTGCCGCCAATGTGCAGGGAGCAGGGCTGCAAACAACGGCCTTAACAGTGATTGGTCAGCAATACGCGGCTGTTGGTGCGGGTGCGATCGCGACCGAAGTTGCCAACCAAGCCTTACAACAGGCTAAGACCATTAAGCCTCAGGACTCAGCCCGACAGTCTCAAGCCTTAGCAGCCATTGCTGGCATTTACGCTGAAGCGGGAGATATGGACCAGGCCCTACAGCTAGCTCAATCTATCGAGCAGCCTTACGCCCAAGAAAATGCCATTGGCAGTATTGCCCTATCAGCGGCTCAACTGGGGCAAATGGACCAGGCAGCCGATCTAGTACAGCAACTGACACTGGATGATCTGAAGATCGAAGCATCTAAGAACATTGGTGTATACCTGGCCAAACGCGATGATCAGGCCCAGGCCCAGCTATATTTTGATCAGGCCATTACTGCCATTGCAAACCATGGTTATCCAGGGCCACTTTTTACCGAAACGATGCTGGATGCTGGCCTTTCTGAAACAACCATGAAGGCACTTGCGGTTGCTCCAGGGGGGCAGTTCAAAGTTGATGGCCTCATGGATCTGGCCACCTACTATGCCAACGTTGAAAAAAATAAAGCTGCAGCCAGTGGTGCCTTGCAGCAGGCCATGACGGCAACGGCTGAGATAGAACAGGACTACATGCAACGTGACCTGTGGGAGAAAATCTATAAGCGGGCCATTGAGCTAGAAGATTATGACCTGGCCCTCGCCGCCGTTGACATGTTAGTTGCCAAAGGCCTGGCATTTAACGAGATTGAAGATTACACCACCATTGCCGTTGCCGCCGCTAAGTCGGGGCAAATAGAATCTGCCCTTAAGGCAACTGAACAGATTGACCCCAGTTACATCGCCAACACAAATCGAGCCTGGGGTGAGATTGCCGTGGCCTATGCCGTGGCTGGAGACTTTGACACCGCCTTTACCACAGTAGAGAAAACCAAGTCTTTCCCTGGACCTGATTATGTCAGAGCATTGGTCAGGATTGGCCTACAGCAACAACGGGGCGGTTTATTAGAAGCAGCGGCTGTCACAGTAGAGCAGGCACGTCAAGTGGCGCAGGCCATAGACCATGAACCCGATCAGTTGATAGCGTTAAATGCCATTGCTCTGGAACATGCCAGAATGGGGCTGACTGAATCGGCTAGTAACTTTTTGGAGCCGGTATTGGTAACCCTAAAGGCGCAATCAACCGCTGATTTGTGGATGTTACAACCATTGGTTGAAGCTTGGGCCGAAATTGGGGAATATGGCTTTGCATTGCAGATGTTAGACGCAGTGCCAGAAGAGTATCCTGAAAGTCCTCGCTGGAAAACATGGCTGGTTGATCGCTTAATTGAAGATCAAGAAGACTATGCCACTGCGTTAGAGGTGATTGAATCCCGCAATGATTCTGCCATCAAAGCTGTAGAAATGATGCGAGTGGCAGCACTCTATTTTCGAGATGGCAAGACTGACCAAACTTTAAAGATTTTGAACCGTGTTGCTAATGCTTCTGAGGTCGGTGTAGATCAGTGGCTACGCATGGCTGAATTGTATACCTATCTAGGACAGACGGAGCCCATTTTGCCGCTGTTGGATCGTGCCTTTGAGGTGGCTAAAACAATCCCTGGTGAAGAGTCTCAGGTGATTTATCTGCGTGAGGATTTGGCGGTTGATGATGAACAGGATCGGGGCAGTTTCTATGAGAAAATTGCGGTTGCCTATGGCAGGAACGGGTCTTATGATCGGGGCTTGGCTGTTGCGGAACAGTTGCAGGATACTCTGAATCGCCAACAGACAATGGACCGGCTGAATTGTTATCGCGATTTTTGAGGGCTTTAATGTTTTATAGGGTGGGTTATTGTCTGTAGTTGTGTGCGATCGCATTCAACCCACCAGCACCCCGTAGGTTGGGTTGCACCCCATCGCAATGTATCGCACCTTGCCAAAATTCCCATTAACCCAACATTGCCGCCCCCCATATTGGCAACAATGAATCTTGGCAACGTTGGGTTGATGAGATATCGGTTTATTGGCAAAAAGCAAAGCGATGCGTGCCCAACGCGGTGCGTTGCCCAACGCCGCAACACACCCTACGGTAGTCTTAATCCACCCTCACACGTTTGCTTAAAATTGCCATCATTTCATTAGGTCGCCCTGTGGGCAGCGGTTTACTCCAGTCGTTAGGCTCTGCATAGTGGAGCTTATGCAACAGGGCAATGGTATTGCGGATGGCGGTAAGGCTACCGAATAGGGTGTGGTTAACGGTTTCGTATTGGTAGTCGGGCAGGGGATTGTTGGCAGGCGGAAGGTTAAACGCGCCTTGGGCGTTGTCTTGAAACATGGGTTCTGGTTCTCCGGTTGGGTACAAGGCCTCGGCCTCTTACGAGAAGAGGTATGAGGCTTAAGGAAAGCCAGAACCTAAGAACTCAGCCACCCCGCGAATTGTTTTGCTAATCGAGGTGACTGAGGCATAATAATGCCCAGACTCCAGATTGGCTAGTGCTTTCTGGGGGTTAGCCATCGGTACGGTGTTGCCGCACCGACCGATGGTGCCAAATTATTAGGTTCTAGTGAGAGTGTCGTGAGTGTCACGACATTAGACGAAAGTAGGACAAAAATCTGTTGGAGTCAAGATACAAAGTGTTAATCAGGCATCGAAGGTTTCATATTGAAGAAAGTTGATGAGTACTGAATTGCTTAACTGAAATATTTGCGGCTAATGCCGGTATTTTTCACGTCAATTCAGTCATTTGCTATAACTGTGGCAACCCTCGACCTGAGCAACCATAATGCAAAAGATCACGTTATTTTTAGCTTCCTCGTCAGAGCTAAAGGCCGATCGTGAGCAGTTTGAAATTTTTATCTATCGCAAGTGCAAGGCTTGGTTTGATCGAGGTATCTTTTTGCATTTGGATATCTGGGAAGATTTTCTGGATGCTATGTCGGCAGGTGGTTTGCAAAGCGAATATAACAAGGCAATCCAGGACTGCGATATTTTCGTGCTGTTGGCCTTTAATAAGGTGGGCAAGTACACTGCCGAAGAGTTTGAAAAGGCATTTGGCCAGTTTTCGGAAACTAAGAAGCCTTTTATTTTTACCTACTTTAAGCCATCGGAGACTAGAGACCGGACTGAGCTACAGAGCCTGTGGGCCTTTGAAGACAAGCTAAAAGAGCTGAAGCACTACAAGACTGAATATAAAACTATCGAAGGGCTGCGGGAGCATTTTAGTAATCAGCTTGATAAGTTGGCAGCTAGCGGATTCCTGGAACTGACGGCAGATCGTAGCGCAGGGAGAATACTTGAAAAGGCACTTGGCGGCAATAACGTGAATACTGTTACTGTCTTAGGTGATAGCAATAAGGTATATCAGAAGGTCAAAAATAGCACTATTAATGACAGTTCTAAAACTTACAATATTGATAGGACTGACACAGCGGGGTTTGAGTAACTGTGGATAGTAAGCAGGAAGCAGATTCTTCACCAGAAAAAAGAATTGAACCTTTGGATAGTGGTGTTATTAACACAGCTCAAACACCTGGTAATGGCAATAAAATATACCAGAATATTAATCACAGTACTATTAGTGACAATTCTATATCTTATAAAATTGAAAATACTCAAATTTTAGGACAGGATCTGAATACCCTTGCTTTAAATAAGCAAATTCAAGACAAGAAAGAGTTGATAGAGCTTCTAGAAAAATCAGGACAAATTACACGAGTTCAAGAAGTTAGTCTTGAATTAGATGAATTAAAAAAGAAGAAAAATCAGATAATAGAGTTTATTCAAAAGTTTCAAAACACAGCGATACAGGGGCTTAGTGAAAAATCTCATAAAGAAGCTTTTCTCCCTGAATTAAATCAGACAAATGAAAATTCTAAATCACTTAGTCAAAAGCTCTATGAATTTCAGTTGAAATTAGAAGAGAATCTAACAAAAATCCCTAGCTATCATAATTATAAAGATTTTTTGTTTGACGTAATAAAAATTAATAAACATGGAAGCGAAGTTTGTAGATTCCAAGGTAGAACTAAGCAGATTCAGTATCTGTTGGCTGAAAGCTTGGTTGTAGATATGATGATTATTCCGTGCGGATTGCTTTTAATGGGTCCATCAAAAATAGAAGCTAAAATTTCTGGCGGGGAGGTAGTAGAACCTCAAAAAAGAATATCGGTTGATGCCTTCTGTATAAGTAGATTTCCTATAACTAAAAAGCAATGGTCAATAGTCGCAAAATTTCCAAAAATCGATAGAGACTTGAAAGCTAGACCATCTTTAAAGGGCAAGCATAATACACCAGTAACTCATATTTCTTGGTTGGATGCGATTGAGTTTTGTAAACGATTGAGCTGTTATTTTGAAAAAGATTTCAGACTGCCCACTGAGTATGAGTGGGAATACGCGTGTCGTGCCGGAACTGATACCCCTTTTCATTTTGGGCCTACCATAACAACAGAATTAGCAAATTATGATGGAAATTATGTCTACTGCTCAGGACCCAAAGGTAGAATGATTGGGAAACCTAATGCTTTAGGAGATTACAACTTTTCTAATAGTTTTGGATTAGTTGATATGCATGGAAATGTATGGGAATGGTGTTTGGAAAAATATGGAGATATGCATCTTAAGCATATGAATATAGATACTCTCCCTTTGAAAAAATACCGTATTCTTCGTGGTGGCTCTTGGATGAATGAACCACTTTTGTGTCGTTCATCTTCTCGATTGACTTGGAGAGAGGATAAAGCTTCAAACCTAATTGGGTTCAGAGTAGCTTGTCTAATTGATACATGAGAATAGCGTTGATTGTGGCAATATTATTAATTTAATTAAGCCTCTGATTATCACTCTCAGATTTTAATTCTAAGTTACCTGAAGCTATGTGTTGACGCTCAAGCGCTTTTGACTTCATATATTCATTTGCTTCAGGGGTTTGCATAGGTTCACCTTCAACAGCAATTAAACCAGTGCTATTATCAATTTCTTCAATTGCTTGAATGATCTCATTGAACGAGATCTTAAAGAAATCTCGCCTATCATTCACAAGGTTTATTCTTTGAGAAGCAAATCGTTGATGAAGTTGACGTAGTGTACCTGAAGAGTCTTGAGAAAATAATTTGATATGGATGTCAAAAGGGAACGGCACCATAGGATTCATTCGATCTATATAACTTTCTGGAGGAGTACTCTGAGTCATACAAATCCTATATATATCTTCACCTAATACCCCAATGTTAGAAAGGATATAAATATAACCTTTTTTTGTCATAGCCCTGCGATAAGAAGCTTGTGCTTTTTCTGTTTCTGTATGTGCTTCTTCTACAAGCTTTTTTAATTGTGAAACCTCTTGTTCTAATTTCTGCTTTTCTCGTATGACAATACTATTTTGCTTATTAAGTGCTGCTTCTAGTTTTTCCTGATATCGTTTCTCTCTTTCTTCGGCTTCCTCAAGTTTTTGCTTAGCTTTTTCAGCATTCTTCATTTTCCTTTCGTCCTCAGCTTGAATCTTTCGGCGCTCTTTTTCCTCCTGTTGTTTTTCATTCAGTTCATAATTAAGTGTCAACTCTCTAAGTTTAAGTTCTAATAATTCTTCTGAGATTTCGAAATCTATTCTTCCTGTTTGCTTATTAATTCTCTTAAATAATTTTTTGATCTTTCTTTCGGACATCTCAAGGTTAGCTAAGCTAACATTTTTGATGACATATTTACACTCAGTTTCAAAGGCTATTTTCATTAGCTGTGTTATATTATTTGAAATTTTTACTGCTTTTTTTCCACTGTTCTGTCTATCTATAAATAGGTCTTGATAGCAAATGTAGTCCCCATCCTTTTCGCCGAGCTTTTTCATTTCTTCTCTAAGCTGTTTTAGGCGAAAAATATAATCTTGAGGGCTCAATCGGCGTTTCAGGGAGTTAGACAAGCAAGGTGCTCAATAGACTACCCAGCAAGGCTTTCCCTCTTTTTCTAGCATTATGCACAAATTCAAAGAACCCCAAATAGATCGGTAATTTTTCTTGTGAGATCCCTCGATGAGGTCTCAACCATGACCGCAGCAATGACCAGAAACCTTCCATCGTATTGACATGGACTTCACAGAAGCCATCTCCATCGTCATCTCGGGCATATTCTCCGGCACTGTGGCAAACACTCTTGTGAGCATAGCCCCAAGTTTCTAAACGAGCATAGATGTCATACTCGTCGGTATAGATGAGGGTGCCCGGTTTCACCATGGACTGAATGATGGGCTTGATGGTTTGTTGTTGAACATTTGCCAGCATTTTAATCACCACTTCTCCACCTCGCTGAATCATCCCGAAGATCGGCGGTTTTTCCGTTTCGAGCGTACCGCGCCCCCGAAGCCCTTTGAGTTTACGTCTGCGTCCCTTGCGCCCTTTTTTTAACCTGCTCTGGTTGCCCCTTATGACCGGCTGTCACATAGACTTCATCAAACTCCACCGTCCCTGATAACTGGACTTCTGGGCGCTTGTCGGCCACCGCTTGGCGTAACTCACTCGTCATCTGATGCACGTCATCTTTGTGCAGACTCAACTCGTCGGCAATTTGTTGATTGGAGACATTGAGACCCATCAAATATAAGCATGCTATCCAGGTTTTTAACGGTTGATGACGACCCGCAAAGATGGTGTCGGTTAAGTCATCAAAGTGGCGACCACACTCGCCACAGATATAGCGTTGCCGCGCTGAATAGGTTGCATGCTTCCCTCGTTTGGTAATGTTTTTCGCTCCACAATCAGTGCAGCAAACACCATCGGGCCAACGCATCGTGCGAATAGTCTCGTAGCATTTGTCCTCATCGATTAACTTGGAAAGCGTTAGCATAGGTAGGCTGACCGGGGGCTTTATTCCATGACACTACTCTGCTCATCTTGAATTTAGCAACCTCCCTAAAACAGCTATTGAGCCATCTTGAGATGTTATAAATGCATATTGGGGTTCATAGAAATCTAGTGATTTTACATACAAGCGATCATCGAGTTCATTGAGTTTAACTCTTAGTTTTTTGATGGAATCTTCTAGAGACTCTTTGATATTGTCTAAATTTTCTACTTGAGTTTCTTTTTCAGAAATAGCATTGTCTAGATTTTCTATATATTCTTCTTGAGAAATTAAAGAACTATATTCTCTTAGTCTTTCCTTGAGCTGATTTTTTTCTTGACGATATTGCCAAATGGCAAACCCCATCCAGAGTACAGCGATAAATAAAAAAGTATCCATTCTATTGTGTTTTGCAGGTAGATTCGTGATTAAGCAATCTATTAGAAGATAAATATTTTTATAAAAACCTGGTTGGTTATTTAAAATTCATTATCATATCTAAAGTGTTTTTGTATCTAGCTCTAAGTAGAATTTTCCGTCAGTTCCCATAAAAAGCTAGGGCGTATTTCTATTTCTACAAGTAGAGTCTAGGGACACCTTCTGTAAGCTGGACTTCATGCAATATCTGACCAGTCATTAAATCCTTTGCAATAGATGTAGGCGGTAGTCATGCCTTATTAGCTTTCAGAATTAGAAATTCTGTTTGAGGCTATATTCATGAGAATTGCCGTAATCAACTACATAAAATACAATGCCTTACGAAACTCATTCGCCGCATCCAACCGAGACGTCTGTCCCATCAATACACAACGAGTCAGCACATCCATATCCAGTGCTGCAAGTTCTGGGACTTCACTGCGTGCAATTTGAACATAATCACGATCTTTCAGCCGATAAAGGCTAAACAGCCCATCCTGCCAAAACCATACCTCAGAAATCCCCAAGGCCCGATAGCGAGACAGCTTATTCAGCCCCCCGCTAGTAAAGCCCACCTCGATCACCAAATCAGGCGTCGATTTAGACTTACCAAAACAATACGACTCATCCGCTTGCGCCGATACTTCACCTTCGCGCTCATGAGTCATCGAACCAGTCGGTTCAAATTCAATACCCTTTTCCAGACAAAATAACCCAATCAAAAAGCCGATCAATCGGCTAAACATCTCATGCTCACGCCCTGGCATCAGAATTTCGATAGTGTTGTCATAATAGGCAAGACGGATACCAGGAGAATCAGCAAACCCCGAACGGATCAGCTGAAACTTTGACCAGCTAATGCCAGAATACACAATCTGCTGATCGTTGACCGTACGAGAAAGGGCTTGCGTCATGGTTAGATACCATTAAGCTCAATGTCCTGGCTTTATCCTAACTGATTACATCAATCATGCTGAGGAGCAGTTTTCCCGTTTGACCTCTTTGTATCGCGAAGATTATAAATTGGCGAAGATATCGCAGGGAGCATCCCCAAGGGCGTGCCCCTACGTGGGGTTTCTGTTTTATAACCCTACATACAAAATCCCCGATTCAAAATGGATAACCCTGTAGGGGTGGTGCCTTGTGCCACCCTGGGAAACGGACGCTATATCTAAATAAAATCCTTCTGCAGTCCGGCTCGCAGTACCTGAGTAGCTGTTAAAGCCACTGCAGTAAATTTAGACGACAGTAATACCTGATCACCCTCAAACTTACGTTCCTGATAATGTCCATCCACCAGCGTTAAAACACAAACAACTCCTGCCACTGGGTCGACAATCCAATACTCCGGCACCTTGAGTTCTGAATAGTCCTGCCGCTTCTCCACATAATCCCGCTCTCGCGATTTCAGATCAGTATCACTGCTGGATACCACTTCCACCACCAAATCAGGTATTGGCATTCCCAACCGCAACAACTTACCATCTTGCAAAATTGCAGCGGCAGACTCTTCCGAATGCACTACCAAATCTGGTTCCCGTGCCGATGCCTTCTCAGATGTAACCTCTAGCTGATGACCAACCGCAAGTCTGTAGTACGGAATCCCTAACCGCAAAAAATAACTCACCAAAAACATGACGATGGTCTTATTCATCGGGCTCTCGGTTGGCATTTCTACTAACACCCCGTTGACCAACTCATAACGAGCACCTGTACCATCGTCGTAGGTCAGATACTCTTCCAGAGTTAAGGTTTTATTCGTAGCAATCGTCATGGGGATTATCGGTTGCGATTGACTCTAGGATAGCGTGTGTACGGGGTTCGACTCCGCTCACCCCTCGGTCCTGTCGCTGGTTGAGCGAAGTCGAAACCAGCGACCTAATCACTATTCCTCCAAACTACGTGGATCCAACGCATCCCGCAGACCATCACCCAACAGGTTAAAACACAACACCGTAATCACAATCAACGCCGCCGGAGGCCAAATCAACCACGGATGCAATACCAAAATCGATGCATTTGTTGCCGAAGACAACATGTTTCCCCAAGATGCATCCGGCTGCTGAATGCCCAGGCCAATAAAGCTTAGGGCAGATTCTGAGAGAATATAACCCGGAATTGCCAATGTTGCTGAGATAATCACATAGGTAGCTGTCTGGGGCAAAATGTGTCGCAAAATGATGTGCAACGACCGCCCACCCATGGCCTGACTCGCTTGCACAAAGGTGCGCTCTTTTAGCGATAACACTTCACCGCGAATAATCCGCGCCAGGCCTGTCCAGCCAATAAACGACAGAATCAGAACAATTAGTAAGAATCGCTGGGAACTGCTGAGGCCCGCTGGTAACACTGCCGCCAGGGTTACCAACAAGAAGAAGCCTGGAATGGTCATAATCATTTCAACCAGGCGCATGATCACCGTATCAACGGTGCCGCCAAAGTAACCAGAAATGCCACCCACTAATAGGCCCAGGGGGAACGTAATCATAATTCCCACAAGACCAATGCTGAGACTGATGCGACCACCGTGGATCAATCGACTTAGCTGGTCTCGGGCTGACTCATCGGTACCAAAAATATTCCACTTACCTTCACCAACTGTGCCAAACACATGACGGTCAAAGGTAAACCCTTTGAAGAGTTCTGTCTCTTCTAGCTGCATGGACTCTTCAAAGGAAATACTTTTCACAAAGGGCAGCTTTAGCTGAAACAGCTTATATTCTGACCCTTTAACCCACAATCGAATCGGTGACGGTTTTGAAAAATCTGTTGCAGTCACCCGCTCACCGGTTTCAATGTCTACCGGTCCCTGGGTCACTGGATACACATGGGGACCAATAAACTGCCCAGATACCTGATCCGTCCAATACACCGTAGTCGGTGGTAACAATGACCCACTGGGCTGCTGCTCGTAAGGATTATAGGGAGCCGTTATCTCTGCAAACGCTACCGTCAGGTAGAAAATAATCAGAACCGTAGCGCCAAACCGGGCCAGGGAGTTTTGCTTGAGTTTTTTCCACCAGGTAGCTGACATATCTAAGGTTGGAGGAATAGGGCGCAGGGTTTGTAGTTTAACTGCAAACCCTGCGCCCTATTTTAAGCTGTCTGATGCGAGGCGACTAGCATTGTGCCGATGCCGGAGTTGGTAAAGGTTTCGAGGAGTAGTGAATGGGGCACCCGCCCGTCGATGATGTGGGCACCGTGGACGCCCTGGGCCAGGGCGCGAACGCAGCAGGTGACTTTGGGAATCATCCCGCCGGAAACGATGTCGGCATCGATCAGGGCACGGGCTTCTTGAATGTCGAGCTTGTTATAGAGCGTAGAGGCGTCGTGGTAGTCCTTGAGGATGCCGGGGGTGTCGGTGAGCAGGATCAGCTTTTCGGCACCGAGGGCGGCGGCTAGCTCACCGGCAACGGTGTCGGCGTTGATGTTGTAGGGTTGGCCATTGGTGTCGGCGGCAACGCTGGAGATGATGGGGATGTAGCCTGCGTCTACCAGGGATTTGACGAGCTTGGGTTTGATACGGGTGACTTCGCCGACAAAGCCGATGCCCTCAGCCGCATGGGGGCGGGCGGTGATCAGATTGCCGTCTTTGCCGCAGAGGCCAACGGCGCTACCGCCCGCTGCGTTGACTAAACCGACCAGTTCCTTGTTTACCCGTCCCACTAGAACCATTTCCACCACATCCATGGTGGGGGCATCGGTGACGCGCAGACCGTCTCTAAACTGGGGTTCAATATTGAGCTTGCTGAGCCAGGTGTTAATTTCAGGACCGCCGCCATGAACGACAACGGGGTGAATGCCGACACAGGCCATAAATACAATGTCGCGAATGACGTCGTCCTTGAGGCTACTGTCTTTCATGGCAGCGCCGCCGTATTTAATTACAACGGTACGGCCACGAAATCGTTGGATGTAGGGTAGAGCTTCGCTGAGGATTTGAACGCGATTGGCAGCGGTTTCCATATGGATTGAAGGGATAGGGAACGGGGGTAGGGACGTTCCATGGAACGTCCCTGCAAAATGGTTAATGATTGATGGTGGTGCTGGTGGCAGGGTTTTCGGCAATGACGGTTTGTAGGGTATCGAGGATGCGGGATGCGATCGCATCCACCTTTTCCCCAGGCTGATAAACCACCGTCGCATCGGCCTGGGCATAACGAGCCTGGCGCTGCTCTAACAGCGTGGTGAGCTTATGGCGCAGATCGCCCTCCTTTAACAATGGACGGGACTTATCCCGACTCAGGCGAGCGATCAGTTCATCAACGGCCACATTAATCCACACCACCAGCCCCGATTGTAAATAGCTCCAGTTCTGCTGTTTAATCACCATGCCGCCGCCCGTGGCGATGACCGTGTGGGTATAGGGCGCAACCTGGCCTAGCACCTGGGTTTCAATATCGCGAAAAGCCGCTTCCCCCTGCGCCGCAAAAATGTCATTAATGCTTTGCCCAGTGGCCTGCACAATCACATCGTCAGTATCAATAAAGCGGTAATTGAGAAGTTTAGCCAGGTGTTTGCCGATGGTCGTCTTGCCAGAACCCATCATGCCCACCAGGTATAGGTTTGTACCCTTAAGCAGCTCTGTGGTCATGTGCCATGTGCGTTTTTTGACCCACCCATTATCGGCCTATTCGGGGTCAATCTATTCGGCCCGATCTAAAAGCGCTTGCCAAAGTCGCTGCTGGCCACCACCACCGCTATAAAATAGCAAATCAATTAATAGCTGAAAGGCAAGTTTTTCCAACACATTGGGCTTCACATCCTCTTCCATCCGTTCAGTATAGGTATTGCTAAACCGATCGAGATAGTCGCCTAAAATCGCCACACGGTGGGGGGGAGTACTGTCGGCTGTCGCCTTTTCTAACGCGGTTACAGCCTGGTGAATGGCCTGCCGATGTTTGCTGGCTAGCTGGGCTGTGGTCAATACTAGCGCCCGCGCCTCATCCACATCCAGTTTTTTACGGCCCTGCCCTTTACGCAACGGGCTCGATTGCCGCAACCGCCACAGGTTTACCCGATCCGATAGGAGGGTGTTGAGTCCGGCGGCTTTGGCCTGGTCTAAAATTGCTTCTGATCCAATGCCCACAAGTGTTTCAAGGGCAATCAGCACCAAGTCAAGCTGGCCCTTAATAGAACGTAGTTGATCAGGGGTAAGGTTAGCAGACACCACTAGGCACAACGGGAACACAGTTGGACCGCAAGGGAAACCCAGAATCGGGCGCATCCCATTAAGATCGTGCCCTTATCTAGATTAAACAGTCACGTTGTAGTTTAACGTTGCATCGTCTCTAGTTCGCTATCTATCCCTTGATGTCATTGCCCTAAATCATGGATGCACTGTAAAGACTTTATTGAATTTAGTCGAAACTTTATCCGTATCTAATCAGGCCCATTGCGAATGCTTTAACAAGGGACGGGGTCAACCATGGGTTGGGTCAGCATTATTGAGACGATTTCCAATGATCGCTTGCCTACAAAACCGATTGCGCAATCTACCCTCAGGCAATTGCTAAAACGGAGTAGACTTATGGGTCGCGCTAGCATTATTGAAGCTTATATTCAACGGCTGCTTGAATTGAACCAGCCAGTGACACCAGCCATCCTCGAAGCGATTGCTAAAGAGGTCGGCATTACTAAGGGTGAAATAGAGGCTATCAATGTACAGGTTAAGGGACATCTTAGCCGTGGCCAGAACTATATTGAATTTGGCTACCTGGACAAGGCTCTAGATGAATTTAATCAGGCTAAAGCTCTAAATCCGATCAGCCTGGACGTTCTGTTTGCTTTAGTGGAGATTTATAACCTTCGCTACAAACAGGATAGTGGTCTAGAAGATCGTCAGGAAGCAATACGTCTGGCTAAGCGATGCATAGAACTACAGCCCCAGGATAAAGAGGCCCAGGCACTGGTGCGGTCTCTACGGCGCAATGCTATTCCTGAAGCAATCTCGTTACAGTCAAAGCCAAACATCTTTATTTTGATTGGCTTTCTAGAAAATGTCTTTAGTCCGAAAATGCTCTCTCGTCGGACTAAGACAAAAATTGCCCTGCTAATTCTCTTTCTACAGCAGCCGATTCGTACCCCAAATGCAGCGGCATTGGTCAGTCAGCTAGCACTGTTAGTGGGCAGTGTCGGAATCATTGGCATTGGTTTTATGAGTGTTAGTCGTTTGCCTGTCTTTTCGGACACCATCGTCGAGATCGATCCAGAGGACACATTTTCTAACACCGCTGGACCCACAACGGCCAGTACCGGTAGCTACACCTTTGACCCAGGCCCCAATGTACCGGTGGCCTTTAACTATCCTGGCCTGCTGATTGAACCGAGGTTGTCGCGCCTGGGTGAGTATAAAGGAGAACCTTATTACAAACTCCATGGCATTGTTATTAATGACAGTGGCCAAGAAGTTATCAAGCTTGACCTGAAGGTGGAATTGTTAGATGGTAATGGCCTGCCGATTTCCATTATTCATCAAGTTAGTGTAACTGACACAAACACCATCATCCGACCTGGCGATACCCAGTCTTTTAGACTCTTTCACAAAATTACGCCAGACTTAATGAGCGTTCGTGTCACTGTGAATGACATTCAGCAGGTTGTTGGGCTCACCACCTATGAGCCCCCCAGTGCTGATAGTTCTACCTGGAGCGCATCTGTCCCCTAGGGCAACAACTTTAAACTGTTTAGTCAAACTGTTTAGTCACAACCGAGAGAGAAATGGATCAGATTAAACTGAGACAAGGACACTATCAGCGACAACAGCACCTTGAACAGGCTTGATCAAGACCCAATTTGTGCTCCTACCACAAAGACTTTACTCAACTTAGTCACATTTTTATCCTTATTCACTCAGGGCATAGGGAATGCATTGAGTAGACACGGAGTAGATTATGGGTCGAGATCGCATCATTGAAGCTTATATTCAACGACTGCTGGCTTGGGAAAAACCAGTAACGCACGCAACCCTCGCAGCCATTGCTGAAGAGGTGGGGATTACAGATGCTGAGCTGGAGGCCATTAACAACCAGGCTCAGGCACACCTCACCCGTGGTCGCGCGTACATCGAATTTGGCTGCGTTGATGATGCCGTTAAGGAACTCAATCAGGCAGCCAATTTGGATCCGCTTAACCTGGAGGTGCTGCATTCCTTAGCCAATGTCTATAACCTGCGCTATAACCGCACCAAAGACGCCACGGATCGTCAGCGATCGCTCCTCGTTGCCAGGCGTTGTGTGGAACTTAAACCCGATGACAAGGAAGCACTGGTTTTAATTAGCTTTTTAGAGCATAACCCGGCAAAAGGCCAAAAAACCGCCTTTCAATGGACCCGGCAAAAGGTTGCCCTGTTAGCCGGTGGCGTTGCTACGGTCGGCATTGGGTTAATGGGTGTCAGTCGTTTGCCCATGTTCTCTAAACCCCCGGCACCCATGGGGCCTGCCCCCGGCACCATCGTTCCAGGGTCAGCCCTGTATGCCTCCGGCGATGCTACCCAGGCCGCTGCTGATACCGCAGCCAGCACGGTAGAACTAGACTTTTCCGCTGATGTGGACATTCCCGTTTTCTTTGACCATGCGGGTCTGGTGCTAGAAGCACGGCTGTCGGAGCTGGGGGACTACGAAAACGAGGTTTACTATCAGCTGCAGGGCATTTTTATCAATGCCAGTGACCAAGAATTTAGAAGACTTGCGCTGAATGTGGAGTTCCTGGACCGCAATGATGTTGCGATCGCATCCACCAGCAAAGAAGCCATTGCCACCAGCGATGCCATCATTCGCCCTGGCGATACCCACACCTTTAATCTGCTGCAAAAAATCCCCTCAGATTTAGCCAGTGTGCGTCTGAGCGTCACCCATCTAGAGCAGGCCCCCGCCCGCAGAACCTATGTGCCACCGACACCGATCAACTACAGCTGGCAATCCTTAGAATCTGACAGCATCCGCTTTGAACTCGCCAGTCGCACTGAAGAATTTGGCGTATCCGATATTGCGATACCCACTAAACCTGACAATCTAGACCCGACCACTGACACCACCGACAAAACGGACACCGATCAGAAAAAGCCGCTCACAGGTCCGAACACCTTTAATGCTGAATGGGTGATTATCAATACCAGCAATGTCCCCATTCAAAAACTCAAGTTCGAAGCCAACTTTTATAGCGCCAACGATCGGCTTTTACAGAGAGAAGACATCCTGGCCATTCAAAATAACGACGCTCCGCTGCTGCCGGGTGAAATCCGCCCTTTCCGGGTGATTAAACCCATTGTTTCAGGTTACACCCGCTATCAAGTCACCGTAGTGGAGGCAGAATAAGTCATAAAGCATGGGTTAACCGCAAACATATTCATGCAAACGATAAATCAGGAATTATCAGCATTTTGTTCGTAATTCCATGATTTATTGGGTATTGCTATGGTGTAGATGGTGGCGAAATAACCAGGTCAACGGAGTGCCCCATGGGTCGCGAGCAAATTATCGAAACCTATATTCAACGACTACTGGCGTGGGAAGAGCCCCTAACAGCCGATAAACTCAGTGCCTTAGCTGAAGAAGTTGGGTTGAGTTCGGAGGACGTAGCTGCTGTTCAGCAAAAAGCCCAGGACCATCTTGAACGCGGACGCAACTACCTGGACTTTGACTGTCTTGATGAAGCCATCACAGAACTCACCCAGGCAACAGCCCTGGATCCCTTAAATTTTGAAAGCCTGCAAACCCTGACCTACGCCTACGATCAGCGCTACGGCAAACGCAAGCATATCGAAGATAAACAACAAGCCATTGCCCTAGCCAAACGTTGCCTGGAACTGAACCCCAGCAACGAAGACGCGGTCATGTTAATCAGCGCCCTGGAACATGAAGTCAGTGGCCGTCAGCGCCTGCTGTGGTTTGGGTTAGCTGGCCTGTTATTGTTGGGCGGCTTGAAATTCACCGGCGACATGCTTGCCAAACGGTCCGAAATCAGACAGCTCACCCAAGAAGCTGTCCTTGAGGCCACCCCAGGGCAACCCTCTAGCCAGACCCCAGATCGCCCAGCCGTTGCTCCAAACACCGCTGCTGAAGATATTGCAATTGACACCACAGGTACCGCCGTCTATATTCCCATCAGCTTTGATCAGCCCGGTGTCGTTATCGAGCCACGGTTATCTCGGTTAGATAACTACACAGACTCCTCTTACTACACTTTGCAGGGCGTGGTGCGCAACGATAGCGATCAAGAAATCGATAGCCTGCAGCTACAGATCGAGTATTTAAACAAAGATGGCGTTGCGATCGCAACCGACAGCACAGACGCCATTGCCGAGAATGACGCCACCGTCCGCCCCGGCGATACCCACGCCTTTGACCTGATCCAAAAAATCACCCCAGAGCTGACCGACGTTCGCCTAAACCTCACCACCATTGACGAAGTCCCCGCCCCGCCCGATTACGCGCAAGCCCCCCCCATCGACTACACCTGGAATTTTCAGCAACCCACCCAGGTCGAGTTTGCACTAGCCGCCCGCAGCGAAAACTTCAACCTTTACGACCTCACCGACAGCGCCTTTTTCGACGCCGAATGGAGCGTTACCAACACCGGCAACAGCGCCATCCGCAAACTCAAGTTACAGGTCAGTTTTTACAATACCAACGGAGACCTCATCCTCAACCAAGACGTCCTTGCCGTTTACGGCAGCGACGCCCCCATGTTGTCTGGCGAAGTCCGCCCGGTGCGAGTAATTAAATCGATCGAACAAGACTATGACCGGTATGAAGTCACGGTACTAGAAGCGGAGTAGCCCTCATCCCCCAACCCCTTACTCCCTGAGCAACCCCTCTCATCACTGTGCCAAATCATCCCACCCCGCTCATTTCCTCGCATAATAGAAAATGCGGCTTTACGTTTCGTAAACTTGCATCACCTATCGAGGACCCCCCTTAGTCCCCCCTTAGTCAGGGGGGAGATACAGGCAGGATTCTCTTCACCCCAAAGCCCCATTTATCCCCATGGCGAGAGATCTCCGCGAATTCATTAACCTAGTCGAACAACGTGGCCAACTACGCCGCATCAAAGCCCTCGTCGATCCTGAGCTAGAAATAGCAGAAATCTCCAACCGCATGCTGCAATGCGGCGGCCCTGCCCTCCTCTTCGAAAACGTCAAAGGCTCCCCCCACCCCGTCGTCGTTAATCTACTCGGCACCGTAGAACGCACCTGCTGGTCCATGGGCATGGAACACCCCCAGGAGCTAGAAACCCTGGGCAAAAAGCTAGGCATGCTCCAGCAGCCCAAGCCCCCCAAAAAAATCTCCCAAGCCATCGAATTTGGCAAAGTTCTATTTGACGTCCTCAAAGCCAAACCCCAGCGAGACCTGTTGCCACCCTGTCACCAGGTCGTCCTCAAAGGCGACGACGTCGACCTCACCCAAATTCCCATGATCCAGCCCTACCCCCAGGACGGCGGTAAAGTGGTCACCCTGGGGCTGGTGATCACCAAAGACTGCGAAACCGGTATCCCCAACGTCGGCGTTTATCGTCTGCAGCTCCAAGGCAAAAACACCATGACCGTCCAGTGGCTATCAGTGCGGGGCGGAGCCAGACATTTACGCAAAGCCGCAGAAAACGGCAAGAAACTGGAAATTGCGATCGCAATCGGCGTCCATCCCCTAATTA
This sequence comes from Leptolyngbya sp. PCC 7375, assembly GCF_000316115.1. GTDB lineage: Bacteria > Cyanobacteriota > Cyanobacteriia > Phormidesmidales > Phormidesmidaceae > Leptothoe. Next base: position 1,556,763 of record NZ_JH993797.1, on the reverse strand, counting down.
TTATGGCTGCCGCCACCCCCATCCCCGTCGATCTCTCCGAATGGCTCTTCGCCGGACTCTACGGCGGCAGCGGTGTGCATTTGGCTAAATGCAAAACCATCGACCTGGAAGTCCCCGCCACGTCAGAATTTGTTCTCGAAGGCACCATCACCCCCGGCGAAGTCGCCATCGACGGACCCTTTGGTGACCACATGGGCTACTATGGGCCACAAAATGAGCAGGCCCCACTGATCCGATTCAATTGTGTGACCCACCGCAAAGAGCCCATTTACTTAACCACCTTTAGCGGTCGGCCCCCCAAAGAAGAAGCGATGATTGCCATCGCCCTCAACCGCATCTACACACCCATTTTGCGACAGCAGGTTTCCGAAATTGTGGACTTCTTCCTACCCATGGAAGCCCTCAGTTATAAAGCTGCCGTCATTTCCATCAAAAAAGCCTATCCAGGCCAGGCCCGCCGCGCCGCCATGGCCTTCTGGACCGCCCTACCCCAGTTCACCTATACCAAGTTTGTGATCGTTGTCGACCATGACATCAATATCCGCGACCCACGCCAGGTGATCTGGGCGCTCACCTCTAAAGTAGACCCCACCCGCGATGTGTTTATCCTGCCGGATAACCCCTTTGACTCCTTAGACTTTGCCAACGAAAAATTAGGGCTGGGTGGCCGCATGGGCATTGACGCCACCACCAAGGTACCCCCCGAAACCGATCACCAGTGGGGCGACGAGCTGAAGTCTGATCCAGAGATAGCCGCCATGGTGGAACGCCGCTGGGCTGAATATGGTCTGGGTGATCTAGAGATGGGTGAAGCTGACCCCAATTTATTTGGCTATGATATCCGCTAACAATTGATAATTGTCAATTGTTAATTATCAATTTACCAATGACCATGGCAGAAGATCGTCGACCCTGGTTTAAAACCCTGTTTTGCCTGCGCGGTTCCGTGATTCGGGCGGTGATGCCCAGGGTCGGCATCTGTGTTGGGTTTGCCCTGATCGTAACGCTGTTGGATAACGCAGGCTTTGCCGTTTCCTGGCCAATTTTAGGCGGTGTTGTCCCCAGCATTGTTCTGGGTTTGCTGCTGGTCTTTCGCACCAATGCCTCCTACGAACGCTTCTGGGAAGGCCGCAAGCTGTGGGGCAACATCGTCAATACCACCCGCAACCTGGCCCGCCAGATCTGGGTGTCGGTGGATACCAGCCGCCAGTCTAAGGAACGGGCGTTGAAATTACTGGTGGCATTTGCGATCGCAACCAAACAGCATTTGCGACAGCAGCCCTGCGCCCATGAGCTGAACCATCTCGTGACTCCCCCACAGCTAGAAAAGCTGATGGGTATGAATAGCCCATCGCTAGAAATTGCCTTTTGGCTGGGGGACTATCTACAGGTGCAACAGCTTAAAGGTCGGATTAATTCCTATCAGCTCCAGGCCATGACCTCACAACTAAACAGTTTGGTCAATTCCCTGGGTGGCTGCGAACGCATCCTCAACACCCCCTTGCCCTTGGCTTACTCGATCCACCTTAAACAGCTGCTGGTGATGTACTGTTTGGCCCTACCCTTTCAAGTGGTGAGCGAGCTTAACGGGTGGACGATTCCGGTGGTTGCCCTGGTTGCCTTTGCTGTGTTTGGTGTGGAAGAAATTGGTCTGGAAATCGAAAATCCTTTTGGGTGCGATCGCAACGATCTGCCCCTAAATGCCATCTGTCAAACCATGGAGCACAATATCCAAGACCTGATAACCCTGACACCGAGTATCGAAAAAAACGAACAACAACCCTGGCAGATCACCACACTGTTGCCCATGGGTAAAGAAAAACAAAATGTCGAATAGTCGATGGCCGATCTATCAGTTGCCCAGTTTTAACGCAACATACTCACAAGAGCTGGTCATAACAGCCTTCTCCAGACCCACTCATCTGCAAATAAAGCAACGGTGATTTTACTGATCAGCCCTTCAATCTTCAGATTTCATCAAAGCTAAATATTCAGCCTTTAGAAATAGGAACAGAAATTATATATCTCTCTAGAAAAGTAGCTATAACGGATGAAATGTACTCTATAGCTACGGTTCTATCCACCAGGAAAGAACCAAAATATTTTAGCGAATATCTACACACCCATAAATTATTGGTTTTACCGTTGAGCCATACTTCATTCCTCACCATGGCATAACACATAATCGACCCATAGAGGAATTATTGCTGTTGCTGATTTAAGGGATGAAGCGATCGGGCAGGATTGCTTTACATCAGTATTGCTTAGATTGAACCCTCCCAAGGATCAGCAACACCAAATTATTTATATGCCTAACTTTTTAGGGTGAGTCATACACTATGAGGTCTCAACGCCGTCTTTCTAGTCTTGGTAATCAATTTACCAGGATGTTAACGATTATTTTTTTCGTGGGCATTATTGCCAGTGGGTTAATTCTCTCAGCTGCAATGCGTCAGAAAGCTGAGGGCGAAATCGTCCATCGGGCAGAAATATTAATCCAAACCATGAATGCGGTCAGAAGCTACACCAGTTCGCAGGTAAGACCCCATCTGGCAGACGAGCTGGCTGAAGCGACAGAATTTATTCCTGAAACCGTACCGGCCTATTCCGCCAGGGAAGTATTTGAAGGTTTCCGCGCCGCGAACGAATATGAGGATTTTCTATACAAAGAAGCAACCTTAAATCCAACCAATCCAAGGGATCAAGCAGACGAGTTTGAAACCCAAGTTGTCAAGCAATTTCGAGAAAACAGCAAGCTAGAAGAACTCAAAGGCTATCGCAGAATGGAGGGTGAAAAGCTGCTGTACATCAGCCGCCCGCTCACCATTGAAAAAGAGAGCTGTTTAGAATGCCATGGCATCCCCTCAGATGCGCCACCCAGTATGCGGCAAACCTATGGTACTGAAAATGGTTACGGCTGGAAACTAGGAGAAACCGTTGCGGCTCAGACCATATACGTCCCCTCTAGCCAGGTATTTATAGAAGGAAATCGCTATCTTTTATTAGCCGTTGCCATCTTTACCGGTGTATTTGCTGTCGTCATTGGCGTCATCAATCACCTGCTAAGAAAAACAGTGATTAGTCCCCTAGGCCAACTCAACAAGCTCATCCGCGACATCAGTCTAGGGCAACGGGTCACCCTACCCACTAACTCAGACGGCACCACCTCCCTCAGCAGTTTGACATCCCGCACCGACGAGCCAGGACAACTGGCTCGAGCCTTTGAGCACATGGCCAACGAAGTTGTCCTCAGGGAACAATCTTTAAGCCACGCTAAAGAAAGCGCTGAAGCTTCAACCCAGGCAAAGAGCGAATTTTTGGCCAATATGAGTCATGAGCTACGCACACCTCTCAACGCCATTATTGGCTACAGTGAGATGCTGGCTGAAGAAGCTGAAGACCTTTCTGTCGAAGATGCCCAAACCGATCTGTATCGTATTCAAGATGCCGGCAAACAACTACTGACCCTAATTAATTCAGTCCTTGACCTCTCCAAGATTGAATCAGGTCGCATGGAGCTATTCATTGAGGAATTCTCCATTTCCTTCTTAGTTGAACAGGTTGCTGATGTCCTCAATCCCCTCATTCAAAAGAAAGGCAATAAGCTAATTGTCCATCAGGGAGCCAATGTAGACTTAATTTCGGCCGATCACTCCAAAGTGCATCAGAGCTTGTTAAACCTGCTCAGCAATGCTAACAAATTTACTCAAGATGGAACCATTGCCTTAACCGTTAAATCAAGCATGGAAGGGGATCAACCATGGATTGATTTTATTGTCACAGACACTGGCATTGGCATGACATCGGAACAACAGAAAAAGGTCTTTGAAGCCTTTGCCCAAGCCGATAGCTCAACCACTCGACAGTTTGGCGGCACAGGACTCGGCCTGACAATCACCAAACAGTTTGCCAGCATGATGGGAGGAGATATTACAGTAGAAAGTCAGTCTGATAGAGGCTCCCAGTTTACTCTGCGCTTACCTCAAGTGGTTCAAGGCAACCGCCAGCCCATTCAAGAAGAGCAACCATGGCTTTTAGTACTGCAAGCACGAGAAAAGAACGAAGAAGTTATTACTCGTATGCTGCAGCAAGAAACCTGGTTAGTTAAGTGTATTGACAATAGTGCCGATGCCTTAACACTTGCTCAGCTAGACAAACCACCGGCCCTCATCTTAATTGACTTAAGTCTGGAGTCTGATTCGATTCAGTGCATCAAGTCGCTGCGACAGACGTCGGAGTTTGAGGAAATTCCTATTATTGCGATCGCTAATTCAGTTATCGAAACAGAGATCAGCATCCAAATTGCCAATGATGTTCAAAGTATCTACTATCGCAACGATTTGAACCTGCAAGACTTTTTAGAAGAACTGCATGTTTGTGCTGCGGTCTAGTTTTGCTAAGTCGGTTGGGCTACAGCTTAACCATAACGTTCTGACATCGTTGAGTGTTCAATCTATCCCTTACTATTCGCCATGCCTAAGGTTTTGTTAATAGAAAACAATGCATTAAACCGCAAAATGCTGGAACGACGCCTGAAGCATTGCGGATACGAGGTTATGACTGCAACCGATGGCGACAAAGGTGTATCACTGGCCATCGAAAAGCAGCCCGATTTAATCATCATGGATACGGATTTACCCGTAATGGATGGATGGCAGTCAATCAAAATCCTGAAAGCATCCACAGCAGCGGCACATATCCCTATCATTGCGTTAACAACTAACAATAAATCAGGTAACTGGAAAACAGCGTTAGAAGTTGGCTGCAACGACTACGATACTAAACCCATTGTACTTAAGCGGCTGCTAGGCAAGGTCAATACATTGTTAGGGGTGACATCCCCTGACAGTACATCGCCAGCAGCCAACACCCTAACCTCCACAAAATTAGAATCCGCGTTATCTCAATTTTCAGAATTAGAAAGCGAGTTTTCATCATTAAAGACACAGTTTACATCTCCGCAGCCCAGCCGGAACAAGTCCTCTGAGGAGTCTCTAAAGGGTCGCTACGAAGTTAGCCGAGTGCTGAGTGAAAACACATTTGGCCAGCGATTATTGGCTAAAGATCTCGACAATGATGCCAAATCAGTCATCATCAATGTCTTTAACCTCCCCGTCGAAAATTCTTCACTACTGCCCCTGGTGCGTGATGCCCTCGACTCAGAAATGAAGTTTCTCAAGGTAATCACTCGACAGGATGATATTGCCACTTGCCTAGATTCTTTTGAGCAAGATGATAAATTCTACTGGGTACAGTCCGATGTTGTAGGCACATCCTTAGTCGATGAGCTCGACAGTGCGCAATCCATGGGCCACGTTTTGCAGCTAACCCACAATTTGCTTAGCAGCATACACCCCTTTCACCAAGGGAAAATTGTCCACTGTGAATGTCATCCCCAAAGCTTTGTGCGTCGTCAATCGGACGATCGCATCATCCTGGTGGAATATGGTGTCCTCAAGCGGCTATTTGTCAATCTGCGGTCCCATTCCTTGGCCTACCGCCAAGCAATTTTGAAACACCACCACTATCAACCCGTTGAGCAGCGTGCTGGTAATCCTCAGCTAAACAGCGACGTCTATTCTATCGGCATGATTGTCCTACAATCATTAACAGGACAGTCTCCTGAATGGCTCATTAAGACTAGCAGCAAGGGCAAGCTAACAGATTTGGTCAAGGCAGATTCGAACATTATTAAACTTTTCGAGCGAATGGTCAGTCCAAATTACCATCTTCGCTTTGAGTCAGCGGGTGAAGCCCTTAAGGCGCTCCCTTTAGGACTAATACTGAAAAAGTCTAACTATCGGCAAGCCTTATCATCATAAGCTGAAAAAATCGCCTTAAATAGCTTAATTCAGCACTTCCCCCCTAGTTCAGCATTATTTAGATGCTAGGGGGGAAGTGCTGTTGTCAATAAATATAAACACATAAAAGTCAAGTCATGATTTGGCTCTCTACAGAATCTTTAGCAATTCATGGGGAAATTAGAAACTTTTGATAAAGTCTCCGGATCAATATGAGTAGGTGAAATTACTCCGTTCTAACATATATACGTTAGCAAGAGCATTTTTGATTTCCCTGCTCAACTACATTTAGCAGGGATTTTTTCAAACGTATTTTGTTGATCGGGGACACAACGGGTGCATCATTATTTTTCATTTAGTCTAAAGTCGGAGTCCTAAAAGTGTTTGAAGCCTTGTTATAACGTTTCAAGCAGACTCCGTACTCACAGACGACCCGACCGTTAAGGGGATTTCACGCCAACGTTTAGTTCGGTTGGGCGTCTCCTAAGCAGCAGTTAACCGATGAGTGTTCTACCTGAGATGAGTCTATCGTTTGAGCCCGTGCCCCTTGGAAACCATCTGGGGTTTCTGGCACTGGTTGCCTATGTCGCCACTTTGGCACCAACCATTATCCGCGTTGTCTTTCCAGCTTTTAAAACCCATAGTATTGTGCGCTGGCTACTCAAACAGCGACGAGCTATTGGCATCCTATCTTTTGTACTTGCGGTTGGTCATACCTACTTTGTCATTCGCAAACGTAATTTTGACTTTTTTGATTTCCATACCTACAGAGCTAGTGTTGAGGGATTGTCAACACTCATTATTTTTACGTTACTAACAATCACCTCCAACGACTGGAGCATAAAGCGGCTCAAAAAAAATTGGAAACGCCTACATACATTGACCTATGCCGCCATGTTTCTGCTGACCTGGCATGTCATCAATAAAATGGCAGGTCAGTGGACAATGGTTACTCCAATTGCCGCCATCTGCATTATTGTCATTACAGTTTTGTTCCTGGTTCGCAAAGGATCAGAATTTCAGAAAGACCTGGTTAAAGTCAGAATCAACTAATATTTACCTCATTTCATCGAATCTGGGGGTTCAAACATGGCCCAGCGGATGATTTGAGGTTCCCTTTGTTATTGATATACTCCCTCACTAAACACAGGAGAGGGCTCAACTGAGCCCCTTTTCCTGGAACTCATTTGAGCACAAGAGGGGGCCATTTGAGCACAAGAGGGGGCTCATTTGAGGATGTCTGCCCACCCTCTTTATGGGCAGCAGCCATGGCTGAGGAGTTCTATGTCTAGCTAGGCATAGGCTTCTGTTGGAGTTCATCAGTGGTGCCAGGATAAACGTCATGATCGTCACATCAAAATCTACCGAATCTAAGAAAAGGAACTCATTTTTAAAAAATCTTGCCAGTAAAAAGCTTCAGCAACGCACAAATCAACCCTCTAAAGCTAAAAAATCCCGTAAAAAGAAGACATCCACCGCTGAAAAGCTGAGTTTAATTAGCTTAGTGGCTGCCTGTATCGCAGTGGGTGTAGACATGGTTGCACCACCGATGGCGACCCGTATGGGTGCCGTTAATGTAGCGTCAGGTGTCACCGATGCCCATGCCTCTTTGGGTTTTGATAACCGTTTTGGCTCACGACAAGCCTTTGCAACCGATGCGGTGACCTATGGCAGCACCATGCATGCGGCCAGCCAGATTTTTGCAACGGGGCATTTTGATGGCACTATCTCGGTCTGGGATTCAGTATCTGGAGAGTTGTTGCAATCTCACCAGGTTCATTCTGATGTGGTCGAAGATGTTGTCTTGAGTCCTAGTGGCAAACTGCTGGCCAGCGGTAGCTGGGACAACGATATTCGCATTTGGAACTTAATGACAAAGCAACTGTTTCATGATTTGGTTGGGCATACCGATGATGTGAAATCGTTGGCCATCAGCGAAGATGGCAGCCTGTTGGTGAGTGGCAGTTTTGATAAAACTGTCAGAATTTGGGATATCTGGTCCGGTGAGCTGTTACACACGTTTGAGCACCCCCACGGAATTACAGCGGTGGCTATTAGCCCCAATGGCAAGACTATTGTCAGCGGGGATCGGCGCGGTATGCTTCACGTGTGGGATCTCAAAACTAAGATGAAGCTACTCACGCTGCATGGGCACAAGAGAACGGTGTGGGATTTAGCATTTAGCCCCGATAGCACCATGGTGGTGAGCGGTAGTCAGGATAGGACCGCGATTGCCTGGGATTTGCAAAAATTTGAACCCGTTTGTATGTTTGTGGGCCATGGGCGCGCAGTATATTCAGTGGCGTTTAGCCCCGATGGGCGCACGGTGGCCAGTGGCAGCTATGATCACACAGTGAAACTATGGGATGTGAAAAATCATCAGCGGGTGCAAACCTTGAGGGGGCACACAATGGCTGTATGGGATCTGGAATTTGCAGATGAGGGCAAGGTGTTGATGAGCAGCAGTGCTGATGGTGCAGTGCGCTTTTGGTCCGCAGAGTGGCTGACGAATAGGGCGGCGTTGTAGGAAGAGACGTTGCCGTAATCAGTCAAATTTTGGTTAAGTTTCCTGGAACATCCGAGTCACCTTTTAATGGGGGTGGCTTTTTTTTTGCCTGTCGAAATGTTGCTGGTGGGTTGGGTAATTGTGGTACGAGCGTTATAACAGAGCTGATGTTTTAGCGCTTGCTCATGAATTACGAATCGGGCCAAACAGTCCCTGTAGAGTTAGACGATGGCAGTTTGATGTATGTCAAGGTAAAACCACCCCAAGTAACACGGGGTAATTCAGATAAGTTGGGGCCTAAATCTTCGTTTGATAGGGTAACGTCTTCCATTGAGGGGATTGTGAAGGCCATTGCGAAACCGATTAATGCCGCGAAACCAACCAAAGCCAGTGTGACCTTTGGTGTGGAGGTGGAGGTGCAGGAGGGGCATCTGATTGCGGCGTTGGCCAGGGGAACTGGGACGACAAGTTTGGAGATTACTCTGGAGTGGGAAAAGGCTGAGGATGAGTAGTATAAGCTTGAATTATCGTTCAATTCTGCCTGACAGGTAGATACTATGTCCGCCTCCAATGCAGTTTTTATCTCCTATCGGCGTAGTGACAGTAACGATGTCACTGGGCGTATTTATGATTTTTTAAGTCAAAATTTTGGTTTTGACGTTGTGTTTAAGGATGTTGACTCAATTCCGCTGGGTGTGGATTGTAGGCTGACATCTCAACACTACCGTTATACTTTAAGACCCTGCCATTGGGCCATACCCATGACTCTACAACACCTGCAATCTCAGCTCCTAGCCCTCTCAACTGAGGAACAAGCGCAGGTTATCCAACTATTAACTGCTAACCTTAATGGTACCTGGATAAATATTGAAAAATTCCCAGACAGCCCTCAGAATGATGCTTTTATCCGGCAAACAGGCATAGCGGTTTGGTTCATTGTTCATCGTCGTAATCAAGGCACTACAGACGCTGATCTACTAGCCGAATACCCTGACCTTAGTGCTGTTGATTTAGCAAATGCCTGGCTCTACGCCCAGCTCCACAACGATGAAATTCAAGCTGCAATTCAACGATATACCACTGGCCAATTAACAGACCCAGATGACGACCCCACAGAAGAGATTCTGAGTGATCTAAAACAAGCCTGGCAAGAAGCCCAATCTGGACACACTATTCCCCTGTCTCAAATGTGGAATGGTATCGATGCCTGATCAATCATCTCCTATTCGCATCGAGCTAGCCCCTACATTCCAACGTCAGCTAAAAACGCTAGCAAAACGTTATCGTAATATTCGTAAAGATATCGAACCCATCACCCAACAATTAGCAGCGGGTCATATGATTGGGATTCAGGTGCCTAGTATCGATTATCCAGTCTATAAAGTTCGTATTAAAAATAGCGATATTCAAAAGGGTAAAAGTGCTGGTTATCGTCTGATTTACTATTTAAAGGCTGCCGATCTGATTATCTTGCTTACGATTTATTCAAAGGCTGACCAAGCAAACATCAGCACTAGCGAACTTGAGCATATCTTGACCGAAATGTGATTTGCTTTAGCGTGTCAAACCCATGAATCAAGTCAAGTATGGGATATTGATTGTTGGGTTTCGTTCCTCAACGCCAACCTACGGGTTAATCTGGCTCAAAATTGTTTTGTCTGTAATTTTTGTGTCCTCGGCCAGCAAAAATGCTTTGCTCAAAATCAGCGCCAGGGTCTTATCCCCCTCAAAGGGCAAAAACACCTTATCCGCCGCACTCTTTCCTGCCCGCACAATACACAAATACTGATCATTCGGCTCCATCAAAATATTCCCACTGCCCAGGTGAATCTTATAGGTGCGAATATCCCCCTTCACCACCAAAAAACGTTCCTGAAATGAACAGCGGCTGGCAATCTTCTTCAACTTGGGCACCAAATTCTCCAACACTTGCCGTCGCGTCTGGGCCGTTGCCGATAGCTCCCCAAACGAATAATTATGCCAGTAGTCATAATACTGTCGTCGTCCTTCAGCGCCACCATCCGTCCAGTTCGGGTCATTGCCCACACTGGCAACACCCACAAACAAATCCACATCCCGTAACACCTCTGTCAATACCAATGCCGGAATGTCACTCAACGGTATCGGCTCTGCTGGAGTATTTCGATAGGTGCCATAACCACCACCACCCGCATGGGCAAAATTACTCGCCGCATCAATTTGGTAAAACCTCACCTGGTCCGTCGCTAAATAAAGATAGGTACCCGCCTCAGTCGTATCGCTACCGTAGTCATCCCCAATCCCCTCAATCCAAAACTCTGCCCGCAAATCCCACTTGGGCAATAGTAACCGTGCCGGTTCATAATCATCATCCACCATCAGCCTCAGCTGATTCTTCCAGCCCCGCTGGCCACACAGCGCATTAAACTGATGCTGCTTAATAATGTGGGCTGCAAACCGATTGGAGTACACACGAGTATTCTCCTCAGCCGCCGTGAGTAGATAAATCTCCCGGTGGGCCTGTTTAAACGGCTGCTGAATCTCATGGTTAACTAACCAACTGCGCCAGGCCTGAATGGTCTCAGTTGTTGCTGTAATCGGATGCCACAGACTGACGCGAGTTTTATGTGTCAACCAGTCAATGGGTTTTCCTTGTAGATCGACTAGATTTGTCTTCAAAGATGTTTGAGTCGTGTTGGCTATCTTGCCTTGGCCCCCTAAATCCTCCAATTCTGGGGGACTTTGAGCAGAGACTTCCCCCAAGTTTTGGGAGCTGGGGAGACCGTTTTCCCTGTCAAACCAGATCCCTACAGCATGTTTTCCATCTTCTTCAAACTGCCAGAGAATCCGTCTCGCTAAAGTACCCACCAATGGATGATTGACATAACGCTCCTGCCAGGTAGCAAAACCCCACGTCTTTTGCTGTAGATAAAATGCCTCAATGCGGTCTCTCTGGGCGGGCAACATCTTCTGAATATCTTTTGCTGCCTGTTTTAGCTCTTTCAGATCCTCGCCATAGTTATCCTTAACGGCCTTAGGCACTGACTTTTGTATTTTGCCATCTGCCTTAAGCCACCGCAGCACGGTGCTACTAGTGCCGGTTACTTCTAGCTCAGCCGTAAACTCTCCCAACGACTCACGCCGCACGCCCACCTCACTCAAGCCATAGGTGGGCACCGCCAACTCTTCAATCTCCTCTCGGGGTAGCCCTTCTCGCTCAGCCGCCGCCGTTAGCGCTTTTTCAATTCCTTTTTGGGCTGTCCCAAATTTCACCTTTACCTTTAACAACGCCAGCTGACCGATGGCATCAGCTGTTGGCATTTGCCCCAAGGCCCACACACAGGCATTGCCCAGCTTCACGCACCGTGGCCCAATGCCAGGAATTTTGCGATAGGCTGAGACTGCTAGTTTTCCCAAAGCACGCACCAGCTCTTCCTCGGTTTGATCGGCACAGAGCCAGACTAAACCTTTGAGAATGTCGGCATTTTTGTCTTGAATCACATCATTACCACCACGCCAACCGGGCAAAGGCTGCGTTCGGGGCTGGTCTACCAGTGGACACCACTCCACCAGATACTGTTGAAAGGTGTCTATACCTACAGCCTGGCGCAGAGGCTTGGCACTCTTGAGCCACTTGGCGGTGGGTTTACCGCCAGAGGCTATAGAACAGGCTTCAATCAGCTGAATCCATGCAGTTTGTTTGGTTTCGGGCAGTGCTTCGATAGTTTGTTTAGCTGTATCAGACCAGGATTCTCCGGGGGTGACCGCCAGGGTTTTGGTCTCAGCGGAGATTAACAAGCGTAGTTGGTTGGCTGCTTTGGGCGCATCGCCGTAAAGTTGTGACCAGCTGTTGCAGGTTGCTTCAATAGCGGATTGCAGCTCGGGCGTTAGATCATGGTCTTTGAGATAATCTCGCGTCAGCTTTTTGACAGGTGTATACCAATACCAGGTGCGCAGATTCCGATCTTGACAGGTGACTAGAAATTCAATCACACCGTCTGCGGTAAAAGGTAGTTTGCGATTTAAGAGCAGTAGCAAGACATTGGCAATACCCAAGGCGTTGCTATAGGCATCACCATCGTCATTGTTAGTTGCCTGTTCCATGTGGTGCTTATAAGCTTGCACCATGGCAAGGGCTAACTGAGCTTGCTGAGCTCGATTGAGCTTGGAGATTTCTCCCCAAATGTCAGACTCTTTGAAGTTGTAAGAGGGACCTTTGGTTGGCTCTTGATGCTCTTGCAGAACTGCTTGGATGATATCAGCATTGTTGATGGTCATGGTTAACCTCCCAACTAACCGCCCACTAGGGGTACCAACTTCATAAAGGTGACCGATGTCTCAGGGGCAATGATGATCTCCTCCTCCAGCTCTGTCACCTGTTCGTCATCCACCAAAATGATAAAGCCGTTACTTTGAAAGGCTGTAATGGCTTTTTCAAACTGAGCTTCCCAGTTAATCTTGCGGGGTTTACGCAATTTGTAACCGTTTAGCGTCTGTTCTGTTTCGGTGGGCTGCACCAATCCTGTAAAAATTTCCGGCTGCTTCACATTAAAGTCTTTAACTTCTTGATAAACCCGACTACGAATTAGCTCTTGCACCGTAATCCGTTCGGTTAAAAAATCTAGTACCCAAATGGGGCCATCATCACCCAGGGTGTTGGTATCTCGGATATTTAAGCGGTTTTTCATGGGTTTGAAGTGCGATCGCTAAACCTAGCAGACTTGATGAGAGCTTACCCAGTTCCTTCTCGTGTATTTAGATGGTTGGGTGTCTCAAAATTCAACCCAACCTACGCCACTAACTCTTTGAACCAGTTATCCTGCCAAATATCTTCAAAGCTCTCGTCTGCCTGGGCTTCTTCTTTATAGCGTGGATCAATCTGCACCGCTTTCTGTAAATTCTCTAGGGATTTATCGGTCTCCCGCTGTAGAGCATAACAAACCGCACGGTTGTAGTACGTTTTTGCATAGGCCGGATTTAACTCCAGTGCTTTTTCAAAACTCTTGAGGGCATCTCGGTCTCGCCCCAGCTTCACTAACGCCAACCCGCGATTATCCCAGGCCTTTACCAAATCTGGCTTAAACCGTGTGGCCTGCTCAAATGACGGTACAGCATCTTCAAAGCGCTCTAGATCCAACAGTGCCAATCCCCGATTTAGCCAGGCCACACCGTCGTTTTCCTGAATTTTGACTGCCTTATCAAAGGACTTAAATGCCTCCTCTGGCTGTTGCAAAATACCGTAGGCCACTCCACGGTTCACCCAGGCTTCGTGGTAAGTGGGGTTAAGGGCAATGGCCTTATCAAAGGAAATAATTGCCTTTTCTCGCTGCTTGAGGCGGCTGAGCACCATGCCCTTATTTAGCCAGGCGCGGGGGTCCGTATCATTCAGTTCAATCACGCGCTCAAAGGTGGTCAGGGCATCGTCATAGCGACGTAGTTCACGCAGTACTAGACCGCGCTGATACCAGGCTTCTTTGCGTTGGGGGTCCAGGTCAATTACCTTTTGTAACGCCGTCAGTGCCTCATCACGACGCTTCAGCTGGGTGAGGGGTTTACTGCGGGCTAACCACAGTTCTGCATTGTTGGGCTGGATGGCTAGGGCTCGATCGTAGGTTGCGATCGCATCTTCTAAATTACCGGCTTCAATCTGGCCTTCAGCCTCGGCCACAAGCTCGTCAATGGTCTCAAACAGCTCGGGACGATTAGACTGTAGCCGTGCCAGGCGCTCGGTCAGGCTTTGCAGTTGAGTTTGAGCCGTATCCACAAACGAATCAGCCACATATTCAGGCGTCACTTCCCCTAGCTGGCGCATAATCTGGTCCTTTTGCACCTTGGCATCAGTTTGCAAGCTATCCAGCTGCTCCGCAAAGCTATGTTTTAACTGCTGCAAATCAGTGGCTGAGGTAGACTGCTCTCCTTCAAACCTGGTTTTCAGGTCGTCTAGGGCTGTAGCAAATCGCTCAACAATCACCATTAGCCGCTGCTGGGCTTCCTGCTGACGACCACGGGCGGCATCCGCTAGCTCATTAATCTGGGTTCCCAGACTGGCATCAAACTGATCCAGCTTGTCGATTACCACGTCGCGACGGCCAAACACCACATCGCGCACTTGCCCCAATTGCTGGGTAAACTCGCCCTCAAGCTGCTGTAGACTTTGCAGTGATTCTTGCTGCTGCTGGGTCACACTGGACTGCAGCTCCGTAAGCTGACGGTTAAATTCGCGGGCAGCGCCATCAATAGTCTGCAGAGTGCGAGACTGCTGATCACCCGTTTCACTTTGCAACTGGCTGAGCTGATTGGCAAAACTGTTAGCCGTCTGCTGCAATGCTCGAAATGACTCATCTCGCTCGGTGCTGAGGTCCCCTTGCAGTCGTTCTAGCTGGTGCTTAAAGTTGGCGGCCACCTGGTCCATATCCCCTAGCAGCACTCCCTTACGACCTTCCACATCCACTCGGAGGGTGGCAAACTGGGTCAAAAAGTCATCGGTGGACTGACGCAACTGCTGCATCAGGTCAGCTTTGCGGCCTTCAATATCGTTACGCAGCTGCTGAAACTGCTGTTGCAGGTCACCCACTGAGCGTTCAATGGTCTGCAGTGCTAATTCTTTATGGCCCAGGGCATTAGCCTGCATCTCGTTCAGCTGCTGGGCAAATTCTCCCCGGCTTTGCTGCATTTCCTGGGTAAAGTCCCCCCGGTCCTGCTGCATTTCTTCGATAATGCTGTCCCGCTGCTGCTCCAGCTGTGCTTTCATGGCCTTACGCAAATCTTCCAGCTGGGGGCCAATATTTTTTTCCAGGCTGGTCAGCTTTTCTAACCAGCGATCGCGCTGCTCAATGGTGTTGGCCTGTAGTGTACCAATCTCGTCAGAAAAGATAGATTCTTTGCGCTCTAGCTCATCGAGATAAATACCTTGGCGATGGTCAGCGGTGGCTTTAAGACCGGCCAAATGATTATCCAGGGTGGACTGGGCAGTATCTAACCCCTGAAATACAGACTGTTGCTGCCGCCGGGTATCGGCTTGGAGGGTTTGCATCTGCTGAATCGTGGTCTGTTTCAGGTTATCCAGCTCTTGCAGAAAATCAGTTTGGGTCGTGCCAAAAGACTGGCGAGCATTATCCAGCTCCAGTTGCCAATCTTTAACGGTTCGTGCCTTCAGGTCAGTGATATCCGCCAGTAGCTTGGTTAAACTATGGCGCTGGGTTGTCAGGTCTCGCTGAAAACTGGTGGAGCGTTCAACCAGCTCATCGGCACGGTCGTCAGCCTCAGCCAAAATGCCATCAATTCTACGGGTGGCGGCCTGGATCTTGCTCTCCAGGTTTTCGATTTCATTGAGCTGACCAAGGACGTTTTTAGTCACATTCTTGGTGATTTCTGTTTCCACCGCACTGCGCATCACCCAGAGCATGGCCATCCCCATCCCCAGGAGCAAGATCAAGGTGCCGATCAAAATGCTCAGCAGCACAATGCTCCAGTCAGAAGAATCACCAGCATCGTCAGGACGCTGATTCACAGCCGTCGTCGCTGCCGCCGTGGAGCTGTTACCCAAGGATGTGGTCGTGGTGTCCGTCTGGGCATGACCCGGTCGAATGGGAGCACACATTAAGATCAGCATGAGGGCCAACTTTGGCCAATTAGCAGATTTTGATGATGCGCTCACAGTCATAGAGGGGAAGGGCAGGACAGGTCTTAAAGACTGCTCATAGCATACCTGAGCTAGGGCGGCTTGTAGAGGCGTTGCACCGAACGCCTCTACAATTCATTTTCGCTATTTTCTATAGGATAACCATCGGGACCAATGGTGGTGCGATCGCATATCACTTCACTTAAATCCACCTGCCGAGCCCGGAATAAATTAGCACCCCGCAAATCTACCTGGGTTAATTGGGCCTTGGTTAAGTTGGCCCGACTTAAGTTCACCTGACGTAGATCGGCTCCCGTTAAATCAGCCCCGGTTAAGTCAGCCCTGTAAAGGTTGGCCTGATACAACGTCGCGTCAGATAACTTGGCTCCCCGCAAATTCACATAGGACAGGATGGCCCGCTGTAGGTTAGCTTGCGACAAATCTGAAGCCTGTAGTAAGGCATTACCCAGATTGGCATCCGTTAAGGTGGCCTCAATTAACCGCGCCCGACTGAGCTTGGCATAGGGTAAATAGGCTCCCTGAAGGTGAGCACCCGTGAGATCACAGTTGCGAATATCGCAATCAAATAAGTTAGCTGCTTCTAGCACAATGTCTTGAAAGTCACGTTTCCCAGCTTGATAGGCCGCTAAGAATTCATCAACCGTCATACCCATCTACGTCAAAATTGAATTGGATACCTGCCACTTGCGATATGGCCAGCCTCCAACTGGCTCAATAAACATTGCTCCAGAAATGTTTGGCACCTGAGAGCAAGATGTTACAGAATGTAAATTAAGATACATATCGTAGAAAAAAGGCTTTCTTAAGCGTCACTTAAGATTTTCGGGGGCATCCTCGGCCTTGGGTATCCACTCAATCGATAGCTCCACTGCACAGCCATGACTAAGGCATCGCGCTCTCTCGCCTATCACTATCATGAACGCACTAAGTATTTCCCCGATGCGTTGCCCCAAGGAACCTTAAACTGGGCTGACCAGCCTGAAGTTTACAAACGTTATCCCTTGGGCAGCCGGTTTGATCTACAGGGCTATTTAGGGGCGGTGGAACGTCCCAGCGATCAATGGTGGCAGCGGCTGTCGCAATTTTTATTCCACAGCTACGGGTTAACGGCCAAATTTACCAGCACGATAGGGGATACGGTCTATCTGCGTTCGGCCCCATCCGCCGGTGCGCTGTACCCGGCAGAAATTTACTTGATTTCCCGGGGCACATCCCATCTGCCTGCTGGTTTATACAATTACCAGGTCAAGACCCATAGTCTGGTGCGGTTCTGGGACAATCATCCGTGGCAGCGATTGCAGGAGGCTTGTTTTTGGCATCCGGCCCTGGAGCACACTCACCTGGCGATGGTGACCAGCGTTGTATTCCAGCGTTCGGTCTGGCGTTATCAGGCCCGGGCCTATCGTCGGGTATGCCTGGACACAGGCCATTTACTGGGCAATGTGGATCTGGCGGCATCGCTGTGTGACTATCGCCCCCATCTGATCGGTGGATTTGTGGATGATGCGGTGAATGATCTGCTGTACCTGAACCCAGAAGAGGAGGGTGCGATCGCGATTTTAGCCCTGGCCGATCTGCTACAGGTCGAGCAGAACCTACCCCGGGGCTGCACCACATTGCCCAGTGATTTACATGTATCTGAGCATGGGGTGACGGTAGATGACGGTCAGCTGCTGGCCGCACTGCATCGGGCCAGCAAAATTACCCCTCAGCCAGATAAAAGTCTGGAGCAAGCCCGGTTAGATCATCCGCCTCAACTCGCTGGCTCCCAGTATGCGTTTCCATTTGGCAATAACGCCAGTACCAAAGTAGCCCCTATCAGTTGGGGAGAAGGGCTGGAGTATTTGACTAAATCCATGCTGCACCGGCGTTCGACTCGCCGTTATCGGGGTGCGGCGATTTCCTTGGATCCTCTACGGCAGCTGCTGGACTTTACCTATCACCCTGAAAACTATAGCGAGCAAGGGTTCGACCCGCAGCCCGACTATTTTGATTTGAGCCTGATTCAGACGTTTATCGTCGTGTTGGCCGTCAACAATCTGGATGCAGGCTGCTATTACTACGATCCGGCAGAAACCACCCTACGACAGGTGCGGTTTAAGCATTTCCGGCGCGAGTTACATCATCTTTGCTTAGAACAGCACTTAGGCCGTGATGCCAGTGTGGCCATTATGCATACGGCCAATTTGAAACAGGCCGTTGAGCGCCATTGTGATCGGACATATCGCTATTTGCACATGGATGCCGGTCATCTAGGGCAGCGGCTGAATGTGGCAGCCACACGTTTAGGTCTCGGTGTGAGCGGTATTGCCGGGTTCTTTGATGATCAGGTCAACGACGTCCTCGGCATCCCCGAGGATGAGGCGGTGCTATACATCACCACCATCGGCGTACCTTAAGCTCCTGATCCGGAAAGCGGGCAGGGTCCTCCCGTCCGATATCCGTACACCCTTTAAATACCCCCCATCTCTCGCAGACTGCGAGCAATCGCCGACATATCTTCATCCCCAAAGCCCTGAGCGATCAGCCCACTCTCAATCTGCTCCACATAGGCCGCCATGGGTAGTGGCAACCCCAGTTCGCGGGCTGCCTCCAGAGCAATGAGCAAATCTTTGCGGTGCAGCCGCATCCGGAACCCAAGGGGATAGGTATTATCGAGCATATTGCCAGACCGATTGGTAAAGGCCCAGGAACCAGCCGCACCCCCCCCCACGGCCTGGACGACTTTTTCCATATCCAACTCCGCTTTTAGCCCCAGAGCTAACCCTTCAGCAACGGCCCAAAAGGTACCTGCAACAACGATCTGATTAATGGCCTTGGTGGTTTGTCCTGCACCGATGGGACCAACGTGGGTAATTGTTTTACCCAGGGCCTGTAGGACAGGCATCGCTTTAGTTAGCGCTTCAGCTTCCCCCCCCACCATGATGGATAGAGTGCCGTTGGTAGCCCCTTCTGAACCGCCGGATACGGGAGCATCCAACATGGCAATCTGCTGCTCGGCCAGCTCAGCTGCAATGGCTCGGGTGACCGTGGGACTAATGGTGGACATGTCGATGACTAAACTATTGGGCTGTGCTCCTGAAATCACGCCCTCAGGCCCGAGAAGCACCGCTTCAACGTCGGGAGTATCGCTAACGCAAATCACAATAATTTCAGCCTCTGTGGCAGCAGCAGCAGGTGTGGCGGCTCGCTGGGCACCTGCCTCGACCAGGGGTAATTCGCGATCGCGACTACGATTATGGACAGTGAGCTGATGGCCTGTAGCTAGCAAATTTAGGGCCATGGGCATGCCCATAGTACCAAGGCCAATAAATGCAACCTTCATAGCAGTCTTCCTGTGGTGTTAGCTGTGGCACCGTCACCATAGCAAAAGCTTCCTGAAACTAATTTCAGGAAGCTGAATTTGTAAATATCCAGTTGTCTTTGAGCTGTACTAGACGTTAGCTGCCTGCACAGGGGTCAGCGGCACAAGGATCAGCGGCACAGGGGTCAGCGGCACAGGGGTCAGCGGCACAGGGGTCAGCCGCATCAGGCGCAACTTCTTCAGTGGGTGCTGCGCAAGGGTCAGCGGCACAGGGATCTGCGCCGCCGCCGCCGCAACCAGTTAAAACACCAACACTCAACACAGAAGCAGCTGCAACAGCCGCTAAATAATTAACTTTCATCAGAGGGCTCCTCTTAAAGCATTGAACAGATAATAATGCAGCCGAAACCAAATCGACAAATTAATCCGCGAATAATTATTCGCGATCAACCTTAATGTTGGCTGAGAAAAGGATGCTAATCACCTGAAAGGCAAGGGAGTCTAGCTGATTTTTGGCCAAAACTAGCGTTTTGGGTCCGAAACCAAACGAAATCCGAACAAAATATGGCGATAGGTCGTAGGTCGGCCATGGCGATAGGCCGTCCGGCAAAATCCTGGCAGATCATCCCAGGCGCAACCTTTCATAATGGCTCGCTCCTGACTGTCCTGCACGTATACGGTTGAAGTAAATTCAAACACGTTGCCCGCCATGTCTTCCACACCGTAAAGACTCTTACTCAGGGGATAAGCACCCACACGGCTAGTTCCTGCGGGTCCGTTTTTCTGCCAGTTTGTAGCCTGCTCTTGCCATTCGCTACCCCAAGCAAAATAACGTCCATCCATACCGCGAGCTGCTTTTTCCCATTCGTCAGCCGTGGGCAGTCGATACTCAATCCCATCTTCCTGGCTTTTCCAAGCGGCATAGGTTAAGGCATCTTTTTGAGACACCAGCACAACCGGGTGTTGCGCTTTACCCGGAGGGAACTGGTAGCCCCGCCAAAAGTATGGACGCAGGTCTTGATAGGAGTGCACCAGCATATTTTGCTCTTGGTAGTTCTCGGCAGTGATGCCAGGCTGGTGATAACCAGTTGCGAGCACAAACTCTTGATAATCTGCGTTTGTAACTAGATTGCGGCTAATGCAAAATGCTGCCAGGCGTTGATTGCCAGCCTCAGGTTCAAAATCAAACCATCGCTGCTGGCGTAAACGAGTTTCTATATCCAGGGCCTCTTCTGGCGTAGTCGCTAAAGACTGGGCCGAAATACGATAGGCAAAGTCCCGTTCCTTTTGGTCGCTACCAGATATGTAACGGCCCCGCTCAACATATACGGAATCTTTAGTGCACCGAATATCTTGACCATCTGGGCCAATATTAACGCTCGGATCTACCTGCGAGTTGGCTTGACCACATCCAGTTGCCAAGACAACTGTAAATAGCATCCAAGTTAAAGACCGACGAAGGTACTGTTTTGAGCGTGAGTTAAGCATATACACCAAAAGCGTTCCGGGGGCATAAACGGAGTCGAGTTCTACTGGCTAAGATTCCCTAACGTTGGCACTATTTGCCCTGCCCAGCAAGTCACTTTGAGCTCTAAGGAATAACGCAGAAGATAATTGGTTTGACCTTGAAAATCACAAAAAGGTTTATGGCTATAATCCCCTCAAGGCTAAATAGCTTAAATTTGCTCCGCCTATTAGCTGAATTAGGCTACAGACAAGAGAATTTAACCCAGTGTCTAGGTGCGGACTGTAAGCACACCGCTGTTACAAGATGAAACGTTTCTTTCATATAACACTGTTACATTAGGGCAATGTTCTAAGTACCAGCGGATGGCTATATCTTTGTGTGTTTGAAAATCTAAGATGAAGCCATTAGTCTGATAAATCTACTCTTGCCCCTTTGCCCATGACAAACCATAACTGGTTAATTACCGATGACGGTCAGCCAACCACGTTTGGAAGCACGAATAATGTGCAGCCCCCAAAACGTGTTTATCGGCTGTATCGCTTTTTAACGGATTTAGAAGACATTTTGGCAGACGAGAAGGATGACAGTATTCGTATTCAGAAGATTGTGCCCCTTGTCCGTAAGCTACTAACTAGCTCCTACTGGTTACAGATGGAGTATGATGCACCGTCCCCAAAAACTGGATGGTCCGTAAAATTTCTATATCGAGAATATGAATTTCCACTAACAGTTCAAATGGTGGCCTGGGCACCTGGCCAAGTATCAACAATCCATAACCACTCAGCATGGGGGATTGTTGCTTTGATTGGTGGCGAGGAAAAAAATCATTTGTGGCAACGTTCCCCCACTGAAGACAAGCCCCATCGTCTAGAGTCTGCTGGGGAGATAGATCTAGTACCTGGCGACATTATTGGCTTTACACCAGGGGCAATTCACCAGGTACAACCCATAGGAGATGAACCGACAGTTTCCTTTAACCTCTACGGAGTCACTGACTACAAGACTCGGTACGAGTATGACGTGAAGGCGCAAACAGCGAAGCTGTTTTAAGGGGGAATGGGACGCAGGGAGTGGGCAGTAGGGACGACTGCGCTATTTCTGTTGAAACGGAAGACTCCATCAAGATATCCCTGTCACAGCTGTAGCCCCACTCCCTAGTCCCTAGTCCCTACTTGCTCTCTCACCAACCTGTTCCCTCACCCACTGGCCGTAACTCTCAGTGCTCTCAACAATAGGGACTGCTATAATCTCTGGCAAATCGTAGCTGTGCTGATGCTCTATCTGTGCGGCAATTTGGTCAAATAGCGCCAGGTCAGTTTTAATCGACAATTGGTACTCAGAGTCGCTGTGAACAGCCCCCTGCCAACGATAAATTGATTGAATTGGAGTCAAGGTGACGCAGGCTGCCAATCTAGACTCAATCAAGCTTTTAACAATTGCACGGGCTTCTGTTTCAGTAGCCGTAGTGACTAACACGAGACCCAGTTGGGAAGATGACGTCATATCTCAACGCTAAAATCTAAACCAGACAACACTAAAGGGATCTAACCGAAACTGGAGAGAATAGTCCCATGGGCACTCTGGGCGCTATTACAGATGTCTGAGACTGAATGGCAGAAATACTTACTTACTGATTTTCGCGCTAATATCCCTTGATTTACGACTATAGTTCCTGACTTGGATTTTTCTAGGGTTGTATGGGTGAGTATGACGCCTGTTAAATCTGCTTGATCAATATTGGCGCGACTAAGATCGACATTCACAAGATTAGCCCGTTGCAATTGGGCATAGTGCAAGTTGGCCCCAACCATTTGAGCCTGTTGCAGATTGGCATGTTGTAATTGAGCGTGGGAAAAATTGGCGGCTGTTAAGTTAGTTCCCTGAAAATTTGCTCCCTTCATATGGGCATGGGAAAAGTTAATTCCGTTCAGGTCATAACCTTGAAAATTAAGGCCGTTAAGCCGCGCCCCTTCTAAATGTGCGCCATTAAATTGCACAGCGGTAATGTCGGCACCATAAAGACGGGCATCGCTTAAATTGGCCCAGGCAAGATTGGCCCCTCTTAATTGGGCTTCTCGCAAGTTAGCTCCAGCCAGGACTGCGCCGCAAAAATTAGCACAGTGCAAACGACTCTGGCGAAAGTTGACATGGGCCAGTTGCGCACCACTTAACCGGGCATGGGAGAGGTCAGATTTAATCCAGAAAGTTCCACGACCCTCAATTTTGGTGAGATTGGCACGGCTAAAGTTACTCTCACTCAGCTTGGCAAATTGCAAATTGGTTCGTTGTAGCTGAGCACCAGCAAATTGTCCCTTGGTGAGAAAGGCTCGACTCAGGTTAGCAGCCGTCAAATTAGCACCGGACAAATCGACATTAACTAAAATGCAGTTCGACAGATCAGCACCGCTCAGATTAACTCCTTTAAAGTTTCGATGGCCTGATTCGTATAGCCGCAGGAACTCGTGAACTCTCATTTTAAGTTAGGACCCTAGCGTTTTTAAAGATTGCCGCTGGCGAATAGATGCTGGTAGGCAAGTCACACTGGCGACACTTCTATAGAGTAGACGGCACCTCGTACAATTAATGGGATGGTTGATGTTGGTTGATATACCAACTTAAAACTTAAGAAAATCTGAACTCTCAACACACCATAACTTTATGAAGACATCCGAGGAGGTTGCTATAGCCCCCTCATTAACAGGGCAATGGCAGTCATTTTTCCTAGGAGCACTTTGGTTAGGTTTTGTAACCTATGCAGTCTTACTGGCACTGCCCAGTACCCCAGATACCTTAGATGTCATTTAGATGTCATTCGTCAACTGTCAATGGAGCAATGGGTGGATCTGAACCCATTGCTCCGTTGTTTTGTTTAATCTGATGGGGCTATGGCCAATTATTTACGCCAGTCTAGCCTTGACGGATGGACGAGACCAGACATTACCGGCTTGGCCATTTGTGGTGAGTTATTTCGGCTTTGGAGCTTTGGCTCTAATGCCTTACTTGGCTTTGAGAAAATCAACTAACGCTCTGCCATATCGAGCACCAGATACTACACGGCTCAAGGTATTTAATCATCGATTGGTAGGGATTGGGGGTGCGATCGCGACCATCCTCCTGATCACCTATGGCTTCCAACAAGGTACATGGAGTGAGAGTGGATATACATCCGTAAGAATGTTGGTGAGTGGCGAGGTTCATTTATTTAGTTTTCTCCAGACACTGCCAGAGTGAGTGACACTGCCAGAGTGAGTGGCACTTCAAGTGTGAGTGGCACTTCAAGTGTGAGTGGCACTTCAAGTGTGAGTGGCACTTCAAGTGTGAGTGGCACTTCAAGTGTGAGTGGCACTCCAAGTGTGAGTGACACTTCAAGTGTGAGTGACACTCCAAGTGTGTTAACCCTTGAAGAAGATCGGCCAGACCAGCACAGGCGTTTGGTGTTAAAACGCACTCCCAAGGGAAAACCAACTCACACAATGAAACGAGACCTGGGCTATCCCAATGCAGCACCCTATATCTCTTATGCTGGAAACACGGGGATAATTCTTTTGGGTAGTCTTTTGACCATTGGGTTTGGACTGCTTCTTTATTTCCGGTTTTTGCTGCCTCTACCTCCCCTGATTCTGATCTCATGTCCCCCACCCAAACCATTCTCCAAGCCATTCCTGGCAATCCCTATACCGGTCTCCAACGAGCTGATGCCCTATGGCATGACTATCGCCATGGCCAGATTCCCACGCCCGATGTGGTGTCTACCCAAACCGAGCCCTTGGACCTAGAGAGTCAGTCTGACACCTATGATGTCATCATTTGTGGTGGCACCCTGGGCATTCTCTTAGGAGCTACTCTGGCCCGTCAGGGATGGCGTGTAGCCCTATTAGAAAGAAATATCCTGAAGGGACGGGATCAGGAGTGGAATATATCTCGTAGTGAGTTAAGGACATTTGTTGAGCTTGGTCTATTAAGTGAGACGGAACTGGAGACTGCGATCGCAACGGAATATAATCCGGCCCGCGTTTACTTCGATGGTGGTGAAGACCTCTGGGTACGTGATGTGCTCAATGTTGGCGTTGATCCGGTTTATCTGCTCGATACCCTGAAACGAGTCTTTCTAGATGCGGGGGGTGAACTTTTGGAAAAGACCCCCTTCTCCACGGCTCGGGTGGCTCCCGATGGCGTGCAAGTGACTGCAGGTGAGCGTACGTTTGTTACCCGTCTGCTGATCGATACCATGGGCCATTTCTCCCCGATTGTGCAGCAGGCCCGTCAGGGAGAGTCCCCTGACGCCGTATGTCTTGTGGTAGGGACCTGTGCCACCGGATATGAACACAATCAAACCGGAGATCTAATTGCCTCATTCACCCCGATTAAAAATCAGTGCCAATATTTTTGGGAGGCTTTTCCCGCCCGTGATGGCCGCACCACCTATCTGTTCACCTATCTCGATGCTCATCCCGACCGCATCACCCTAGAAGACCTGTTTGAAGACTACTTTCAGTTACTACCTGACTATCAAGGAGTTTCCCTAGAGCAGCTTCACTTTAAGCGGGCCTTGTTTGGGTTTTTCCCCGCCTATCGCAACAGCCCCCTACGTTTTTCTTGGGATCGGCTGTTGGCAGTTGGGGATGCTAGCGGCCACCAGTCCCCCCTCAGTTTTGGCGGATTTGGGGCCATGATTCGGCACCTAACGCGTCTGAGTGCAGGCATCAATGATGCTTTACAGCAAGATCAGCTGAATGCAGCCGCTCTTGGCTGGTTACAGCCTTATCAGCCGAATATTGCTGTTACCTGGCTGTTTCAAAAAGCCATGAGTCTTTCCATGGGCCAATCCCTGGATCAACACCACATCAACAGCCTACTAACAACCATTTTTCAAGATATGGCAGCCTTGGGCGAGCCAGTGCTACGACCATTTCTCCAAGACGTTGTACAGTTCTTGCCCTTAGCAAAAACGTTACTACGCACCTCTGTTTATCATCCGATGCTTGTCGCTAAAATTTTGCCCCAAGTAGGTGTTCCAGCGGTTTTAGACTGGACTGGGCATTATCTCAGTTTGGCTATCTATAGCGCCCTCAATCAGATACTAACCACTCCTGCCAAAGATGCTGGCTACTATTGGCGACGGTGGAGAGAGGCCTTAATCTATGGCAGTGGCAGTGACTACGATGGGCCTTCAGCTCAACGTTAGAGGGAAGAGTTATGGGCTCTTAGTTTCTGGTTTCTGGTGTTGAGTTGCCTTTGTATGCATGGATTACTCCCATCAACAGGCATTCACGCAACACTCAAAAATCAATATTCAAAACCTAACTCCCCCTGCTCCTCTAAGACCTTTGTCGGCCCTTGTCGCCCCTGATCACCCCTCTCTCAAAGCCTTTTTAACCTCACCAATCTCCATGACCCTGCGCTTCTCCCAGACCCGACAGCAGTTTCGCCAATTGATTGCCCAGCCCGCTCGCAACCTGGCCGCAGCGGCACTCTGTCCGGCGCAAGAAATTTATCCTGAGCTTGATCCCACCGAGATTCTGCAACAGCTGGATGCCATGGCAACGGCTATCAGACCTAACATTTCTACCTACCCCCTCAAGACCATTCAGGCCATAAATCACTATCTCTACAGAGAACTGGGCTTTAGGGGTAACCAAATGGAGTATTACGATCCTGATAATAGCTATCTCAATCGGGTGCTAGAAAGACGATTAGGCATCCCCATTACCCTGGCACTGGTGTATCTAGAGGTTGCTCAGCGGTTAGATTTTCCGATGATTGGCGTGGGCATGCCGGGACATTTTTTAGCACGCCCTACGGTTGAGGAGATGGAGGTATACATAGACCCGTTTAATCAGGGAGAGGTCCTCTTCACAACCGATTGTCAGGCTATTTTTCATCGGCTATACGGTGACAATGCAGCTTGGAGCAGCCACTATCTCGCTCCAATCACCGATAAGTCCCTTCTAGCAAGGCTTCTCAACAATTTGAAGCTAATTTACCTGAATCGGCGTGACTTAACAAACACTCTGATGATCCTTGATTATTTGCTGCTGCTGCTGCCCAATGAGCCCAGCAACAGCCGAGATCGGGGATTAGTTCATTACCAATTGCAAAACCTGTTGGCTGCCCGCAGTGACTTAGAAACCTATCTGGCCCATAGTCCCATGGCTTCAGATCGTGACCAGATATCACAGTTACTAGATAACATTACGGATAATCTCTAGGCACTGGAGTCTGATTGTTTACAGTAGCTAGAAGGTCAGGCATTCAAGACTCTTGCCCATGGTGCTAACGATTCCCTCTCCCCTTTTTCTGTACAATTTGAACCATTACTTACCCTATCGAACGGTAGATTTTTACTATGGATGTGATCCCTGCCATTGATTTACTCGGCGGTCGCTGTGTTCGCTTATTTCAAGGAGACTATGACCAGTCTCAAGTCTTTGGTGATGATCCGGTGGCTGTTGCTCGCCGCTGGGCAGAACAGGGAGCTTCTCGGATTCACCTGGTAGATTTAGACGGTGCTAAAGCGGGTAAACCCGAGAACTGGCAGGCAATTACCGAGATTGTTCAGGCCGTTGATGTACCGGTTCAAGTGGGGGGAGGATTACGCGATCGCAACCGTGTAGCAGAGCTATTTGAACTGGGTGTACAGTACGCCATCTTAGGTACTGTTGCCGTTGAGAATCCTGATGTAGTGGGAGAGCTCAGTGCCGAGTTTCCAGGGCGTATTTTCGTAGGGATTGATGCCCGTGATGGCAAAGTTGCTACCCGTGGCTGGTTAGAAACCTCCAGTGTTATGGCTGACGATCTTGCCCGCCGCATGGGAGATTTAGGGGCTGCTGCCATTATTTACACCGACATTAAACGAGATGGCACCCTCAAAGGACCCAATTTAGACGCTCTTAGAGATCTCGCTGGAAAAATTGATACCCCTATTATCGCGTCGGGAGGGGTGAGTTCCACAAGCGATTTACTCAGTCTGTTAGGCGTAGCCCCATTGGGTGTCAGCGGTGTGATTGTTGGGAAAGCCCTCTACACCGGTAATGTTGACTTATCAGAAGCCATCAAAGCGATTGGCCCAGGCCGATTTCAGGATGTTCCCCCTGACTTACAATCAACGCGGTGGGGATAAATCAATTGACAATTTCATAAAAGAAGAAAAACTAGTTCATATGAACTAGTTTTTCTTCTTTTAAAGGGAGACTTGGTTCATCATTAACAGTTTGCATTGTTCTGTCTCCCTAAATTTTTAGAAAAATTTTGCTGATTCTTTCCCAGAAAATAATTAAGGGGGATGACTGCAAAAGCCCCCTCACTGAGGAATCAAAAAAATCCTTCATAAAGTGCTCTTTAAAGCTGTTTCTCGTCAGCTGTTTAACCTGAAAACCTTTGCTATTAGAGGGTTTTCAGTGAAATACAGATATTGGATTTTTTGCCGTTTTTGCCCAAGCAAAAGTGACTACCCGTTGGATCTGATCTCGAAATTTGAGGTTGTTGGCGAGGCAAAAAAGCTGCCGATGATAGTGCTTTTTTGTGTTTGGGTATCTTTTTGGTGTTAAAAACTTGTTGAATTAGTGCTATATGTTTGTAGAATTAAAAAACCAACGAGACTATCTTTCTCAAATATCACTCAATTCATTGCAACAAAGTGAGGTTTAACCCGATATGGCTAACAATGTCCTTGATCAGCTCAAGGAAGTTGAATCCCAGTTGGCTTCTCAAGTTGAAGCACTAAGCGATCAACTCTCCGCCGCCGCAAAACAGCGCGAAGGCCTTTTGACTGTTATTAACATGTTTCAGTCAACCGGTGACACTAATGGTGTTGCCGCCAATGTTACTGAAATCCTTAGCAGCGCGGTTGCTACCGTACAAGAGGAAGAAGCGCCCGAACCTGCTCCTGCTAAGAAACCTGGCAAACGTCGTGGCCGCAAACCATCGGTTAAAACAGCTGCCCCTAAAGCTGCCCCTAAAGCTGCTCCTAAAGCTGCCCCTAAAGCTAAAGCCCCTAAAGCCAAAGCAGCAGCAGCAGCGGCAGCTCCCGCTCCCGCTGCTAAGGCTACTCGCAAGCCCCGTGGAGGCAAATCTCCTAACTGGCAGCGCTATGTGCAAGATCCTTTCCGTAAGACACCTCTGCCCGATGTTGTTGCTAACATCCTAAAGGCCCAGCCAGATGAGGCATTTAAAATTGCTGAGGTTATGGACGCGATTTTCAAGAGTGATATGCCTAAGGCTACGTTCTTGAAAGCACGTAACCGTGTTTCTAATATCTTGTCTGCTGGTGCACGTGATGATGAATGGTATCGTGGCCGCGGTGGTAAGTACAGCATGAGCAAGAAATCATTGTCATAACACATCACCAGCATCAGGTTAGAGAAACGAGTAAAGGTCATCTAACTTGAATATTGCTGTAAACTCCCTTGGTCGTAGGTTCAGTTAACTCTATGGCCAGGGGAGTTGCATTTATATATAAACTAAAGTCGAATGTATTAACTTTTGAGAATTCATGATTTGTGGGTATGGGGTATGCACTTTTTGGAAAACACTTAACTGATGGGTCCGTCACAAGTAACGCCTCCTAACCACAAGGGGGGTGGATACTTTTTCCCAGATACTGAATGAAACGGTGATTTAGTTGTAAATTTTTAGATTTTTGCTGATTTAGGTTGCCTGGGGGGTCACTTCTTTAGGTGGTACTGATTAGCTTTCGCAGTTATCTTGTAGTGAATACACTGAGGGCATTGCATAGTAGCAGGTATATGGATAGCGCTATAGCTGTATGGATATTGCTACGTCCCAGGTCTCACCAACTAGTATTACAACCGTCTATGTAATCTTCAATTACTATCCTAAGTATTAATACGAATTTACTGTTGTCATTCGTGAGTTGGCTAAGTCATAGTTTAAACAATTCAATGTCAGGTAAATTCCTCAACTTAGCTGTGGTTTTAACTGAATTCAGTAAGATATGTTCCTATAGGTGCCCAGGCGACTGTAGCGTTACTCAAATCTATGATTGATTTTTCGGTTGCTATTCGTCTTTATAACGGTGCTTTAACATTACCTAAAATTCTAGATGCCCTCAGTCTCCAGGCTATTTCGAGCAGCATCAATTGGGAAATAATTATCGTTGATAATAACAGTGTTGATGGGGCAGTTGATATTGTCCATGGGTATCAGCAAACATGGACTGCATGTTCGCTGAGATATGTATTAGAAACTCGACAAGGGGCCTCTTTTGCCCGTCGTCGCGCCATCGTGGAAGCAAAGGGGACGTGGATTGGCTTTTTGGATGATGACAATATTCCTGATTCTCAATGGGTCCAGTCGGCGTATGAATTTGGCTGTACCCATCCCAAGGCAGCAGCTTTTGGGAGCCAGATTCATCCAAACTATGAGACCCCACCACCTGCCAACTTTGAGCGCATTGCTCCCTTTATTCCTGTGGTAGAGCGCCAGGAGGAGGTTTGTTTCACCACGGGATGGCGCGCTATGAGTAACTTAGTCCCCCCCGGAGCTGGCTTAGTGATTTTACGCCAGGCATGGTTAGATAATGTTCCCTACCCTTTGACACTGAGAGGTCCCGTCGGAAACTCTCTAAACTTGAAAGGAGAGGATGTGGAAGCATTGCTATATCTAAAAAAAGCAAACTGGGAAATCTGGTTCAATCCGCTGATGCACATCGAGCATCAAGTTCCCAGCTGGCGATTTGAGAAAAGTTATTTATTGCGTTTTTTCCATGGCATTGGTCTGAGTAAGTATGCCACTCGTATGGTGGGTATATCCCCCTGGAGGCGACCGCTATGGGTACTCTTATTTATGGGCAATGACTGCCGGAAGCTATTGCTGCATCTGGTTAAATATCATCGTCATTTAAATAGAGATGTGGTGTCTGCAGCCGAACTACAGTTACTTACCAGCAGCTTGTTAAGTCCTTTTTATGCCTGGAAACAACGTCTGTCTAACCGTGGCGAGTCTAGTTCTCCTGACTTTATACCAGCGAATGATCTGGGCAAGAAAAGTAAGCTGGGCAAGAAAGCGTCAGCATTGCCTAAACCCTAATGACTAGAAGCTTCTTATGTCCACGGTTTTAATTTATCGTGACCAGCTTTTACCGTACTCAGAAACCTTTATCCCCGCCCAAGGAGGTAACCTATCGTGTTACAGGGCTATCTACGTAGGTACGAGCCGATTAAATCATAATTTTAATCATCGAGACATGGTTGTCTTGGGAGATCATGGCTTTCCCAGTCGACTTTGGAAAGGATTGTACAAGTTTGGCGGCATTACTTCTCCTCGGTGGACAAAAGTCTTAAAACACTATGCCCCTAGCCTGGTGCATGCCCATTTTGGCAGTGATGGTGGTTTAGTCTTGCCGCTGTGTCAGCAATTAAATGTTCCCCTGGTGGTTACTTTTCATGGCTATGATGCTACTTGGGAAACCCCTTCATGGACAAGAGTACGTAGTCAAGGGGATTTCTTTAGAGCCTTGTTATTACATAAACGAGATCGAGCATTGGCTGCTGCTAACCGTATCGTTACGGTGTCTGAGTTTATCCGTGAGCAATTGCTGTTAAGGGGGGGGGATGCCCATAGGATTGTGGTGCATTACATCGGTATTGACCGACAATATTTTCAACCCTCCACGGTTCTAGATCGAGAGCCCATGGTGCTATTTGTCGGACGACTGGTCGAGAAAAAAGGGGGAGAGTATCTGATACGAGCCATGGCAGCGGTGCAACGTCAG
Organism: Leptolyngbya sp. PCC 7375; assembly: GCF_000316115.1. Taxonomy (GTDB): domain Bacteria; phylum Cyanobacteriota; class Cyanobacteriia; order Phormidesmidales; family Phormidesmidaceae; genus Leptothoe. The sequence goes on along the minus strand of NZ_JH993797.1, from coordinate 1,525,331 downwards.
CTACCGCTGGTAAAGCTGGTGCTCATTGGAGATGGAGGGTTGAGATCGCACCTCCAAACCCTTGCTGATCAGCTTTCTGTACGGGGTCAATTTTTAGGCAAACAGTCTCCGGAGCAGGTTCGTCACTGGATGAATCGCGCCCAGGTATTTTGTGGCCCCAGTATCATCGCCCGCTCAGGTGATGCGGAAGGTTTTGGCATGGTTTTTGCCGAGGCCCAGGCCATGGGGCTACCGGTTGTGAGCTTTGCCACGGGGGGCATTCCCGAAGCCGTTATCCATGGCGAAACTGGGTTGCTGGCTCCAGAGAAAGATACTGAGCAGCTAGCCAAACATCTGCTCCGCCTATTGGAAGACACAGAATTAAGACAGCAATTTGCCCAAGCAGGGCAAGCCCACGTAGCAGCAAATTTTGATCTGCAAAAAAATACTCGCCAGTTAGAACGCATTTATGACGAAGTGGTGGATCAATATCAGGGTTAGCCATTGCCCATCCGGGCCACTGGAGAATAGGTAATGCCCGTTTACGAGTCCCGCTTAAATCCTTTTAACGTTCGTCGCAAATTGGGCACATTAGCAATCAGGTAGTCCACCCGTTTACGCCAATCTTGAAACATTTGCTTGCGGGCCTCGGGAAATGCGTCAAACAAACGATTGACCGTGGTCAAATCTTCAGCCGTCGTGGCACGATAAGCGGCAATGGCAGCATAGGTATTCAAAATACTTTCTAGTAGGGGACGGTAGCTTGCAGGACAGCTGCGACGCAGAGGTTCGGGCTCAAGTAACATGGGCCAGGGCGGTCGCACCTGATTCCAGACAGCCAGGTCAGAGGCTTCGGTGTGATACCACATAAGTGGCTGTAGATCCCGATAGATGGGATAGTTGAGAATCACCTGGAGCCACAGATAAATGTCTTCGCCATAGGTGCAGTGATTCTTGTCATAAAACCCACCAAAACGATTGACAATGGTGCGATCGCACACAATAGCTCCTGAGTGGAGCACATCAATGTTGGGTTTAAATTGCTCTGACGGTAACCCATGGGGAAGTTGCCATCGTCCCGATGTTAACCCCAGAGCAGATAGCGTCTTACACCAATCAGACCGATTTTTACCCCGATATTGACCCGTGACACAAAGGGCACAGTCGGGATGCTGTCTCAAGTGATTAAGCGTTATTTCTAAGAAATTAGGTAGCCACTCATCATCAGCATCTAAAAAGGCAACATAGGTTGCGTTTGCTGCCAGCAATCCTCGATTGCGAGCACTACCAGGCCCTTGATTATCTTGGTAAATCAGCTGAATCCGCTCATCTTCCATCGCGTTTACCAAGTCTGGACCATCATCTGTTGAGCCATCATCTACAACAATGATTTCCTGGGAAGGATGAGTTTGCGCCAGAATTGAGTTTAGTGTTTGTTCAATATACGCGGCCTTATTATATAGAGGCACCACAACACTGACAGTAAGAGGTTCCTGGAGTACCTGAAGTTGAGGCATCTGTTTACATCAAAGCAAAAGCATAGATAATTGTTTGGCATTGCTGATCCTCGAGATGGCTTTAGTTGTGAGATACCGTCAAATAGCAAGGCCTCTAGACCAGTTCATCCCCTAAATTAGCAATCGCAATTTTTTATCTAGAAAGCTGTGCCAAAGAGTTCTGAATCTTTTGACCTACAGCAGCCCAAGTGTAACGTTTTAGAAAATAGCTATGGGCTTCTTCTGTCAATGCTTGAACCTTGCGAGGATCCTGCCATAGTCGCCGAACTGCTTCCACAATAGTAGCGGGGGACTCTCTTAAGAGTAAATGTTTCTCATCTTCTACCTCCAGTCCTTCAGCTCCCTTTGTTGTACTAATAACAGGGCATTTAGCAGCAAACGCCTCTAAAAGCTTGAGCCGGGTACCACTACCTTTTTGTAAGGGAACGACCATAACCGCTGCTCTCGCTAAGTAGGGTCGAACATCATCCACTTGACCTGTGACAATAATATTTGCATCGGCTTGGGCCGCTTTCAGCATAGCTTCGGTCGGATCACATCCCACCAATAGAAGCTGACAATTGCCAACGCTTTTTTTCAGCAAGGGATAGATCTGGTTGAGCAAAATAGATGCGGCCTCAGCATTCGGTTGATACGAGAAACGCCCAAGATAGAGCAACGTTTTAGCCTTGTCGGACAATATAGTGTTTGACTGTACAGCTTTATAGTAGTCAGGATTAACACCATTAGGGATAACATAGGCCTTCTTCTCTTCCATTGGATATAGCTGATGTAAGTGACGCACATCCTCGTGACTACACATCCAAACTTGATCAACGGCTCGAATAAATCTTGCTTCGATGTGTTTTACTTGAGCCAATATCGTAGGAGTTATAGCGTCGCTCCCCTGGTAGCGGCGATCGTCACCCTCAACATTATGATTATCGAGAATTAAAGGACATCCAACTTGTTGCAAAATAGGCAGGTAGCGATATAACCAAATCTCCTCAACGATAATGAGAGTTGGTTTGAAACTAGTAATTCTCTGGCGCAGTTGATTAGCAGCATCTCGGGTGTATAACCAATCACTACGCCCATGACCGGTGGGCCGAAACCGCCAGAGGCGACGCTGCAACTTTTCCCAAATAGAACGTGATGGTGCCGATAGATCGTAATGCTGCCAAACAGCAGTCAATGGTAATGAGCCTGCATCAGCACTGCCCTTATAAAGGGAAAAAATAGCGATTGGCCCTCGTTGAGCTAAAAGGTTAATATTTTGCCAATTACGCAAAGAAACCCCACCACTTAACGGATAGGGTTTTACCTGTACAAGAAAGAGAGTGCGATGTTCCGTAACTACAGGCAAGGCGCTTGATTGGCGCATAGTGGTCATAAGCTCGAACGCCTCTGGTCAGCAATGGAATTACAACAGATGTAATTATGCTAGCGAATGGGCCCTGTCACTAAACGGTAGAAAGGACTGAACAAGGCTCAAGATAGTGATGGTAGGGAGTCGCTCTAAGATAGCTAATTAATTCATCATAGTTTTCTACAGATGCCTGTAGAGTCTGTGGCGACACCTTTTGATATTGACTCACCGCAGCTCTAGATTGAATACCCAGATACTGACAGATGGTATCAATGGTGAATTGATGCTGACTCTCATTAGCTAGATTTTTTTCGTAGGTCAATTCCAAATAAGGAATATCTCGCAATAAGGACAACTCGTACTGCCATAGCTGTTGACTTTTTTCTATCCAATCAACGACTGTCACTGGGTTGACGTGGATTTTATTTTTTTGGAAACCTTGAACTAACCGACTTTTGTGGTGAAAGCCAAAGTTCCGAGCGCGGATGTTAGAAATAGCATGGTCTAGCAAGTTTTCTCGTCTCAAGTAAAGAATATGAAATCCTGCTTGACTTAATTCATACAGAAAGTGTGATCCCTGTTGAATGCTATGTATATTTCGCAGTTGATAGCTTAGAACCTTACAACCGTAGACAGATGCCTGTGCATTTGCAGCTTTGGCTTTAAGGTATAGTTGGGGCCAAAGTACGGGTTGAGCTAAGATTTCACCGTCACAGCAAACATCAGGCAAACAATTGAGGAGGCTGACCAGGGCAGTGCTACCCGATCGACCTCTGCCAAAAATAATGAATTGTTTAGATGCCTGAGATGATGACGAACGAAGCAGATCCAGATAGATGCGTAACTGACTTTTAAGAGGGAACATTCGAGTTAAACCACGATTGCAGGGTGAAATCTGTGATTTGGGGGTAAAATTACTGGTTCTAATAGTAGGACATTCAACAGTACAAGTCTAGAAAACTGGATACAGATAACGAATATGAACCTGATTTTTTTGTTAACTGAAGCAAAGCATAAAGAACTGACAAAATAAGTTGACTCTTAAGCTTTTAGCTTGTAGAAGAGTTTTAAGCCTGTATGAGTGCGATTATTGAAGCTAAGCTTTGCAAAACGCTGATATTTTGGTTAAATCGTAACTTTTGACAGAAATCATTCAGGGGCAGCACCGATATATTTCCCCGTCTGTATGGGCTGCTGCGCTAATTTGGTGCGCCAATACACCAGTTTTCGATCAAGTTTTACCCTCAGCTTTTCTAAAGTGAGAATAAAACGAGCATAGGCTCCGAATGTTGATGCACTGGCAAGGTAGCCATAATTGGCAGCATTAGGAAACGTTAATAAGTCGATAATCTCAATTTGATGTTTAGCAAGCTCACGTTGCCATTTATGAATAGCGTTAGTAGATATGGGTTTTAGCACAGATTGTAAATGCTGAACAGCCCAGCCCTGGCGATTGATCAGAGGATGATTGACTTCGGAACGGGCGGTTAACATCTCAAGTGCATATGTTTCACCTAGAAACTGACATAGCGTTATGAGAGATTGTTCAGGCTGTTGTATAAGTTTTTCATATCGTAAGAGCATGACGCGGGAATCTCGTTGCCAATTTCGTTCAAAATTGCGCAGGCTCTCATGCCACTGCTCAGCATGAATGTGAATATAATTACTGGCCCAGGGCACCTTACTCAAAGAGGCTGCAACAGCTCTTGGATCTCTCAACATCCAAATAGCTTGAGCATTGGGGAACCAAGTGAATAGTTGATGTAGGTGTTGATAGTGCAGCGGAGTTTTTTCACCCCAACGAGGTTTGTTAATGGTGTTGGCATACTCCTCTAGCCAGCCTGTAAAAATATGCTGATGTGAAGGAGAACCTTTGGCTAAAATTCTCTCCCGTGTTTTGTTTGCATCAATCCCAAAATAGGAAAATCGCTGACTACGACTTAAGGTTTGCCAAAAAATGTCGAAATCTTGATCAGAAGATAGCTTGAGGTTTTTATATTGCCGCATCCAGTAGCAAAGATAATGAGTTTCTGGGGCGATCGCAATCCTGGGATGGGTCGACAGCATACTAGTCAGGAGCGTTGTTCCAGAACGGGGCATGCCCACAATAAATATGGGCGATTCACTGCTAGAAGAATGACTCATCACCATCGTCAGCTACCTAAAAGTTGGCATAACTTGTCTGCAACAGGTTCCATCGTTTGACGATATGCCTCAACTGCCTTGACGAGCTTAAGGCGATTTTCCGGTTGGTGAGTCAGCAGCTTTTCGAGACGGGGTTTTACCCTTTCCAGGGTAAACTGCTGCACGGCAATACTATTGAGCTGTTGGTCAATTTCTGTCATAAACCCAGAAACTTTTTTATCGTAAACGGCGGCCAATATGGGAATCCCCAAGCCTGCGGCTAATATAAGTGAATGAAGCCGAGTGCCAATGACTAAGTCAAATGACTGCAATGTATTGATCGCTTGTTCCACCGAATCAAACGCTTCGTAAACGTTAACCTGCTGTCGTTGTTGACATTGAGTTAATACGGTTGCGATCGCATCTTCATCATTGTCTTGAGGACGGCGCTGGGCTCTATCGCTGGGCGTATGGGTTTGAAAAGGTAGTAGCGAAACCGTTGCCCCTTGAGTGCCAATCAAATAATCGATGATCTTGGCCATTTCTCGATAAAAGCTTTGCTCGACATCAGCATCAAGCTCTGATGAGCGCCCCACCAAAGACCGAATGGAAATGCCTATGTTGAGAGCTGAACCATTAGAAGCCGATTGAGATAATGCTGTTTGAGACCTAGACAGTGATTGTGTTGATGTTATCTGAAGTGCTAAATCACTGATCACATGAATAGGGCGAATTACCCCCATCTGTTGCAGTTGCTTCTGAGACTGTTGATCACGCACAGCAATCAGGGTCACCTGATTTAAGGTTTTCACAATGGCCTCTTGTGTTTGAGTTTTCCAAACCTCTCCTACACTAATACCCAGAACAATAGTTTGACAGCCCAAAGCCATCGCTCGTTGTAGCGGCTCTAACCAAACGGTAGCCACCTCCCGATCAGGTGAATCTCGCAATAAATCACCTCCCCCTAGTATGAAAAAATCATGTTGCCATAACGCCAGGGTGTGTTCAGCCCACTTGATCCACTGTTCACGACGACGACGGGGAAACTGATTTCGTAACGTAGCAACACCATGCTGTTTAGCAGTATCATCCGGATCATTAGAATAAACCGTGACCCGATGCAGATAGTCCGGCCCCAGACAACGTTTAAGTAAACACAACATGCCTACCAACATGGCCTCATCCCCTAAATTGTGATGACCATAAAAACCACAAATTAACAGGCGATGGCGTTTCCAGAAAACCATAAGGATTAAAATAATGGGTTAGGTGGTCAGTGTATTAAGAACAACCAGCTCTATATTCGAAATATTGGCAGCAACCCGTGAATAGGAACTCCAATAAGAACCATATATTTTTCGTGTTCGTGATAAGGCATATAAATCGATGACAGCGTCTTGCATGCCTTGTTCGCTGTTGCGATCGGTGGGGGCTAATTGGGTGATAATGCGATCTCCGAACTGGTCTAAAAGTCTATGCTTTATCTGTAGTGAATCCGATGCCAGATAAAAGTTACTATCTGCATTTTTGTTGATTTCTTGGGTGATGGCGTTTATAAACAAGTCCAGCGGACTATGCCGAATAGCCTTGTCATGATCGCCTCGACGGATATGTAATCCAATAGTGTGTCTCCCAAACGCAGCCATACGTCTTTGAATGGCACTTTCTAGAGCTGGAATTGGTTTAAACACATCGTAGGTATTCGCCGAATCAAAACTGCGATCGGTCAGAATCATCAAACTTTGATAATTAGCCAACGTTGCCAGCTGATCAGTTTTAATCAGCTTAATAGCTTCATCGTTATCAATGATTTTTTGAAAGTTGACTGTTTGAAATACCTGGGCAGAGAAAGACAAGAGTGTTCTTTTTAACGGACTAGAGATTTGAATAGATTGAGGAGTTATATAAATTGATGTCAGCTGTGGCGAGATGAGATGAAGCTGGGGAATCGGTTGAAATAGCTTATTAAAGGGACATCGTAACTGAGACGTATTCTCAAGCCAGATCACATTCAGCTGCTTTTGCAGTTTGCGGCTCAACCTTAATGCAGAGTCAATGGCTCTCATCCGATTACACAAACCGCCATGGGGAACCAACGTCAATTTTGAGTCAAATCTAAAAGCCATTGGCGCAAAATTATGTCCCGTGATAAACAACGGTATCCCACAACTATGCAACTTTTACTACCCTCGAACTTGAGATTCCTCCTGATAAATACTCAATATCAAAGAGCTCTAGTATGGTTTTACCCATACTAGAGCTCTTATCAGATATACAGAAGCTAATCTCCCTATCCTAGGGAAGTTGAATTTCGAAGCTGAAGGCTCCTACTTCACCCGTATCAACATTGAGACCAGAGTTAGGACCCCCAACAACTACACCACCACCGGCACCGACACCGAGACCACCAGCGGGGACACCAGATGGAAAAGCTCCAGGTGCAGAGAGACAGGATGGCTCTAGGGGAGATAGGGGAGCCCTTGCTGATAAGGGTCCAATATTAGAGAAGTTTAGGGTTGTTCCACCGATGGCAAGCGGGGTTGGCTGCGCCAGCCCCAAACTCGGTGGTTGCAGAACACTCGGTGGTTGCAACTCATCACACAACTCTACATTTTCAGCAGTACCCAGTCCGGCATTGAAGAAGTAAACAGTGTACTCAACAACATCACCAGACTGTAACGATTGAGAGATATTCGCTAATCCCAAAGGTAAGCTGCTGCCCGATAATGCAGCCAGGGTGTTGTCATTAGAGTCACCAGCTTGATCGTTGAATCCGCCAATACCAGGAATAGCCACTTCATTACCATTGCGAGTAACGCGAGTGATGCGCTTCACAAGGCGTATATCAGGAGCAAACCGAACCCGTGTTGGGGTGTTTTCATTACCATCATCGGCAGGATTATCTGGATCCGCTGGTGAACCATTATCTTCATTAGGTTCACCATCACCATCCGGATCAACATCCGTACCACTGTCGGATAGATCGCTGGTTGTATTACCATTGGCGTCTGTTGCCGTAGCACTCACCTGATTATCATAGGGACCCGGCAGAGCAGGTGTAAGGTTTGGATTGCTAACATCCACATCCACCACTAGCTGAAAGGTACTAGTTGCACCAATTGCGAGGGTACCAGTGGGCGTACCTGCAGCATCCGCTAGCAACGTGGTATTGCCGCCAGCGATGCCATCGAAATTAGGATCGGCAACCACCGTAGTCGCTCCATTGACAAAGGTTACACTGACTACCTGGAACGTACCAGCACCGTAAACAGGGTTGAAGTCCTCATCTAATTGAACCTGCTCAAGGGGCACAGTACCGATATTGGCAACCACAATGTTGTAGGTTACCCGGGCTGTATTAGTCCCAAATGTACCTGACGGCTCAGGAACCGTGGAAACCACCTGTTTGGCCACACCAATAACGGGTCTAGGTGGCAAGACGACAGGGGTGGGGTCATTTTCATTCGGCCCTCCACCTGGATTCCCATCATTTGGATTAGCATCGGTGTCAATGCCATCATCCGATTCATCATTAACATTAGTCCCGTTGGGGGATGTACCCACCGCCTCGATTTGATTGACAAAGGTATCTGGAGTGGTCACCAAGTCACTCTCAACTTCCACGGTGAATTGGAAGGTGGAGTTTTCACCGACCTGAAGCGTTTGGGCTGCTGCCAGGATGCTGGTATCCCCAGGGGTGCCGTTGGGTTCATCGGCATCAAAGTTAGCATTGGGCGTCAGGGTCACCTCATTGGCTAAGCCCCGGGCTGTAAATACAGGTGCGCCAATAATCGAGAAAGCGCCTTCTCCATAGGTGTCATCCAGGTCTTCGGTGAGCTGAACATTATTCAATGTGACGTTACCCAGGTTCTCCACCGTGGTTTCATACACCACTTCAAAGTCACCATCGGCCTGGGTGGCAGCAGACACCACTCGTTTGGATACACCAATGGCCGGAGATTCTGCCGGTGGCAACTGTACCGGGGTTGGATCGTTTTCACCCGGTTCATTCCCGTTACCGTCACCGTCTGCATCGGTTTCCAGTCCGTCGTCCGAATCGTCGTCCACATTAGTCCCATTGGGAGATGTGCCGATTGCCTCAATTTGGTTAGTAAACGTTCCTGGCGTGTTGACCAGGTCACTTTCTACTTCCACGGTGAATCGGAAGGTGGAGTTTTCACCGACTTGAAGCGTTTGAGCCGCTGCCAGGATGCTGGTATCCCCAGGGGTGCCGTTGGGCGCATCGGCATCAAAGTTAGCATTGGGCGTCAGGGTCACCTCATTGGCTAAGCCCCGGGCTGTAAATACAGGGGCACCAATAATGGAGAAAGCGCCTTCTCCGTAGGTATCATCCAGGTCTTCGGTGAGCTGAACATTGTTCAATGTGACGTTACCCAGGTTCTCCACCGTGGTTTCATACACCACTTCAAAGTCACCATCGGCCTGGGTGGCAGCAGACACCACTCGCTTGGATACAGCAATGGCCGGAGATTCTGCTGGTGGTAACTGTACCGGAGTTGGATCGTTTTCACCCGGCTCATTGCCGTTACCGTCTCCGTCTGCATCGGTTTCCAATCCGTCATCCGACGCATCATCAACGTCAGTTCCATTAGGGGATGTGCCCAATGCCTCAATTTGGTTAGTAAACGTTCCTGGCGTGTTGACCAGGTCACTTTCTACTTCCACGGTGAATCGGAAGGTGGAGTTTTCACCGACTTGAAGCGTTTGGGCTGCTGCCAGGATGCTGGTATCGCCAGGGGTGCCGTTGGGTTCATCGGCATCAGCCCTCTAAAGGTGGTTTTAGCTATGTTTAATATTCCCAGCAACCTTTTATTTGCAGGCCATTGACCGGTTCGATGCTCTGAAATTGGGTTCTACATTCTCAAAATCAGTTAATAAAAACCTTAAAGGAAGGAGCCTAAATTCCATTTTGCCCTTCAATGATTCGTACGATTATCGATAGTTGCGAGTGTCATTGTAGCCATGATTTTGGGTGAGGTCTTTGACCGGTTCATTTCAGAAAGTCCCCTGAGTGTCATGCTCAGAGTGCTGTTAGAACAAAGTTTACCGACCGATGAGGTCGATGCGCTATTTGAGCAAGAAGCTCAGTACCAGTATGAACGGACCTTGCTGTTTTCAACCGTGGTCCGTCTAATGAGTTTGGTGGTCTGTGGGATCTCCCCATCGATCAATGCAGCCTATCAATCTCAGGCCAAAGGGATTGGTGTCAGAGTCCAGTCGGTATATAACAAGCTCAATGGTCTCGAACCTCAAATCATTGAAGCCCTAGTGCGTCATGGAGTAGGTAAGGCTCAAGCCTTGATTGAGCACCTTGGGGGAGCCTTGGCCCCACTGCTACCCGGCTATCGCATCAAAATTATCGATGGAAATCATTTGGCTGCTACCGACCGCCGCTTAGACGTGCTTCGCTCCCAGGGAAGTGCGCCGTTACCGGGCCATGCGTTGGTGATTCTAGACCCGAGATTACAGTTGGCCATTGACGTGTTTTCTTGTGAAGATGGCCACGCTCAAGAACGTGCCTTGTTGGGTCGGGTGTTGGCCACCGTTGTCAGTGGCGATGTGTGGATGGCCGACCGTAATTTTTGCACCTTGGGGTTTATCGGTGGACTCCACAGTCGTGCCGCCTTCTTTGTGCTCCGTCAGCATGGCAACTTACCTTGGAGTGTCCTGAGTCCCTTAGAAATCAAAGGTGAGAGTCAGACGGGTTTCGTCTTCGAACAGACCATCCAAGTGGTTATCAATGAGACGATCCAGATCCCGTTACGTCGCATTGTTGTCCGACTCACTCAGTCCACCCGTGATGGTGACACTGAACTGGCCATTATCTCCAATCTGCCCCAGTCCGATGCCTCTGCCATCGAGATTGCTGGACTGTATCAACGCCGCTGGCGAATTGAACGGCTCTTTCAAGTCCTTGATCAATGTTTTCGGGGCGAAATCGATACCTTGGCCTACCCGAGAGCGGCCTTATTCGGGTTCTGCATGGCCCTCATTTGCTACAACGTACTGGCCGTTATCAAAGCTGCCATGCGTAGCGTCCATGGCGCTGGCAAAATTGAGGCAGGCATTTCTTACTATTACCTGGCCGATGAAATCCGACGGGTCTATGATGGCATGATGATTGCCATTCCTCCGGCTCAATGGAAACCGCTTGCACGTCTTGATGAGACACAGACCACAGAGCTGTTTCAGCAATTAGCGACGAAAATGGACCTCTCCAAATTTTGCTCACACCCGAGAGGAAAAAAGAAAAAAGTCTCCAAACCAAAACCTTCTAAAAATAAGCCGCATGTTTCCACTGCTCGCTTACTGGCCCAAAAAAGACAGTCCAAAAAAGCACCTTGAAAGGGCTGGTTCATCGGCATCAAAGTTAGCATTGGGCGTTAGTTGCACCTCATTGGCTAAGCCACGAGCGGTGAATGTAGGGGCACCAATAATCGAGAAAGCGCCTTCTCCATAGGTATCATCCAGGTCTTCGGTGAGCTGAACATTGTTCAACGTCACATTACCCAGGTTCTCCACCGTGGTTTCGTACACCACTTCAAAGTCACCATCGGCCTGAGTTGTTGTTGAAACCACTCGTTTCGACACACCAATGGCAGGTTGTTCTGCAACAAGAGGAGGAGCCGTAAAGGCAATGTCACCGATTGCGATCGCGTGGGGAGCAAAGTCCTCGCTACCTGGACCATTACGAAACGTAAGTGAGATAGTGTCAACTGTATTTGCAAAGTTGACATTGACGTTGCCCTCTGGAAAATTACCAACGGTCGTAGCGTTGGTTAAGCCTGGAATTCTCGGCGAGTTAGCATTTTGAGTAGGATTAGCGGGGTCATCGCCCGGGGCAACTCCAGTAACGATAACCGATGTACCTGCATCTACTTCTTGGTTAAATGTCCCTTCAGGAGGCGTTTCGCCACCAGCTGTAATACCTCCGACAGCAGCACCTCCTGAGGAAGCAGATATTACAACTTCATCTTGCCAAGACACGCGGCCATTGTTGAAAAGAATATCCAGGTCATGGATAGGGAAAGAAGCAAGCGTAACATCAACAGGGGTGTTGGTCCCAGTTAAAAGAAATTCAATCGTAACCGTTGCCTCATCGCCATTACCCCCTAAAAGGTTGATGAGTAACGTTTCATTGGGTGGTGCAGGGCCGACAAAAGCGGAGTCGGTAAGGCTGAGGTTAGGATTGCCGTTATCACCAACATCTCCTCCAACAGTGACGCGTACATCCACACCACTACCCCCAACATCTGCATAGGTATTTGTAGTAGTGCCTACTGGAAAATCAACACCGCCTCCGCCTTCTACCCCCCAGTCCAAAGATGTGGCAACTTGGGCCTGGGTGTTTGGTGCAAGCAGTAACAAACTTGCTAAGGGCAAGGTCCAAGCTAAGGCATGGCTAATTTTTTTACGAAATCTTTTCTCAAAGCGCCGCATGCCAGCTGAATGAAAACCTGGGTGGTGCTTTTTCTTTGAGTTGTTATGACAAAATTTCACGGTTAGATTCTCTACTAATACTGACGGTACTGAAAAGTTGACAAGTCAAAGAAGGTTTTATTCAAGCTGCAAATCTGTTTCCAAATTTTCGTAGATAATGTCGAGACCACGAGTATCCGTAAAGATAAACTCGGTGCGGCGATCGCGGGCATAGTCAATGCGTCCACTGCCGCTTGATACCCGTTGTGTTTCACCAAAGGAGCGAATGCGCATCCGCTCAGCGGCAATGCCTCGCTGTAGCAGATAATTCCTGGCGGCCAAAGCTCGTCGTTCACCTAAGGCCTGGTTATAAGCGTTGCTGGCTCGCGGATCGGTGTGCCCCTGAAGTTCAACAGTAATGAATGGATACTCTTCTAAAACAGCAATAATCTCATCCATAATGGCAGCGGATGCCGGTGAGATATCTGATTTATCAAGAGCAAAGTGAATATTGCGAGGAATACGCAAGACCAAGGGTTCCGGAGGAAGCTCTGGTTCTGGCTCTGGCGGATCTTGAGCAATTTCACAGCTGGGCATGGCCGGTGTTGTGGGGCCATCTCCCAATGTGCCAACGGCAGTAATGGCTGAGGGCTCAGACGTACCGTACACATCATCAGTGGCAATGGCACTTAACAACGTTCCCTCAGGGGCCTCTACATCAACGCTGAAACTGCCGGTTTCATCTGTGAATACAGTGGTAACGTATTCGTTTAACGCTCCATAGTATCCCTGACGGTCGACAACCTTATAGATGTCAATGGCAGTGCCTGGATCGGCGACACCGCTAAGGGTGGCCGATCCACCGCTGCTCGGAAAGACATAATCATCAAACTCAGGGGCATTGATGGCGGCATTGGCGGTATCCCGACGGCGCATGGAAGAATTACGCGGCGGGTTGGGGCCGTCTTTACGCTGAAAATCTTGGATGCCGCTGTTGTCGTTATGGCCCAGGTCCACACTGAGGCCATCTAAAGCCGCGAATGTATTGTTCCGAATAATGTTGCCTTCACTGCGGGGGTAGGATGCGATCGCAACGCCCGGTCCCGGTTGATGCTGAATTACATTTTCAGTCACCTCATGGCCGTTACCCATCAAATAAATGGCCGCCCGCCTAAAGCGCCGACCGTTAAACCGAATATCGTTGCGATAGATCCGTGCGGAGCCCTCTGGCTTGAACATAAATACACCGCTACCATCGGTGCCGCAGATGAGATTACCGTGGATCTGGGCCCCATCAATATTGCCATCAAGACGAATACCATCGGGAATACCTGCAACACCATTGGTCCGCATTGTATTTTCGGTCACATCCATGCCCATGGCCTGGGCAGCCGTGAGAATACCGCTACCTTCATGGAATTCAATCCGGTTACGCTGAATGACCGTATCAAGACCATTAAAAACAACTACACCGAGGGCCGACATCTGCTCCACAGGGGGCATTTCACCAGAAGGCGACATCCCTAACCAGTTATCTTCAATCACCACACCAACGGGGGCATCTGAATCTTCATTGGGCAACAGAGTACGCCAACCAGGGGGATCAGGCAGTCCAGCATCCACAGGGGGAACCAAGTGGGTGATTAAGATATCTGCCGGTGGTGTTGTCTGCGTAGACCGATGTTTAGACGAAAACCCATAGAGACTTAAGCCTCTCACCGTCACCGCATCAGCCGTAATCGTCAACCCTCGCAACACCTCGGCCCCCGCCGCTGGGGTTAAAGCGACCACTGGTGTAGGCACCGGGGTAACCATTGTATCGGTAGTAGACAGAGGCCCGTAACCTGGCTGGCTAGCACCATCGACCAATGTGCCAGCAGCCATAATGGGAGGCAGGGGCTCCACCAGCTCGATAGTTGGATCATCCGCCAAACTAAAGTTGATTGATGGGCTAGCAGCAGGGGTCACTCGAGCGCGCTCAGCTGTACTCAGCGCATCAATCGGCAGAGTCCCATTCACCACAGAAATGGCTTCTCGCAATGTCAGCGCGTCATCAGGGCGAATGTCACCGTCACCAGACGAGTTAACAATCACAGAGTAAGGCGTAATCTCTTGGGCACTGACCGTTTGGATAGCCACTGCTTGAGCCACTAATGGCACCGTGGCTGCCAGTGCAGCTGTCCCAACTAGCTTAGATAGATACATGGTTAATTTCATTACTCCTCACCCCCAGCAGTTGTCTGTGTACCCTCAGCCGCATTGGCTGCATCAACATTGTCAACATTGTCATTAACGGTGGTGGCTGAAGCCGGAACAACACTCACCGGTTCTACAGGGGGTGAACCGTCTGCCTCAATTAGCGACTCTTCCTGTTGTTGGGGCGCTACCTGCTGGAGACCAAATTGATCCCACAGTTCATTGACCTTGAAGGTGACGCCAAGGTAGGGGCCATCATCGGAGCGGAAACCACTGCCTCCCAAGGAGCGATCGTTGACGCTACCAAAGCTATACCCCACTCCCAAACGTAGCTCTGGGGTCAGGTAGTAGCCCGCTTCAATCGCCATACCGACTTCGTCATAGTTGGTCTCGGGCTGAGTGATGTAACGAACTTCACCGGTAATATCCCAGCGGTAGGCAAACCGGTGGGTGGCTCTCAATTGACCCAGATGAATCGCATTAGAAGAGGTCACGCCTAAGGAGTCTAAGTCGGCATTGGTGGCTCGTAGGGCATATTTACCGTAGAACTCCCAACGCCAACTCGGAGCATAAATGCCTTCCATGGCCAAGGTATGCTCCTGAATAGAGTCTGAGCCTGCACCCACTAAAAGAGAGTTGGGAGTACTGGATGGGTTAATGGCATATTCATAACTCAACAATGCGTTGAATTTATCGCTTTGAGGATTACGATACGCCAGGCCTAATCGAGCACTGGTGGAACTATTCAGACGATCGGTAATGGTCTGGTTAGCAAAGTTAGCATGCTCAATGCGGGCCAGGGTGGTCAAAGCGTCTGAGAGTTTACCCGCAGCTGATGCAGTAATGACAGTGTTATTACCATCATCCGAATCACGATGCTCAAACCGAGCGCTAGCCTGGAAGTCAGAACTATCCGTATATTCCAGCCCTAGCGTATAGGTTGTGCCGCTAACCAGACCCAGGGAAGCCGCTGATTGACCCACGGCATAGGGCTGTAGCACCCGGTTACCGCCAGTAATGGAAGAAAGACTATCACCAAAGATCCGCTGGAAGCCCAAGTCTACATGTAAACCAGGGCTGAGATTAATTCTATGGTTCAGACCGAGAGCCCCCTGGCCGCTCATGCCATTATTGGCACCCAAAATGGAGTAACGACCAGTCAGAAGCGTGTTGTCCGTTAGATCGTAGTTAACAAGAGCATCAACAGTGGTCAGGGCATCTGGCGTGACATCATCATCGTGGAAGAACCGTTGGGCAAATCTTAGAGTCACCTCTGGCAGTACATCCCAATCTAGGCCGACCACCGTCTGACCTGGATAGGCATCATCTTCATCACTTAAGGCGATGTCTGTCTGGGCCCGGAAGGATAACTTCTCAGCCAGGGGCCAGGTCAACCCGGCAGAAATTTGGTTTGACTCGATATCATCGCCGGTGACCCGATCGTTGCGATCGCGATAAACCCAATCCAAATTCCCCGTTATCGACCCAAACTGTTGTTGGACCCCTGCCCGCACGGTGGTGATGGAATTGTTCACCGTTGCTCCATCAGTCCGCACTAAGCCCGGATTGATCAGCTGGTCCAGAGTAGTGGGAATCAGATCTTCGTTACCCCGGTTGCGCTCACGATCAAACTGTAGTTGCAGCTGAGTGTTACGACTAACGTTATAGCCCAGCTGACCACCCCAGCGGGTTTGACCAGCCCTAAAACTCGTGGTTGCCGTATTCCGAAAACCACTGTCAGCATCCCTAAAGTAGGCGGTACCCGCCAAATCAGACGTAATCCGTCCCGTGGCCTCTACCCGAATCGCTGTTCCATCTTCATCAACGGTTGGATTATCCAATGAAGAGTGGGCAAGCTCAGCCACCAACTGGCCAGCATCACCCAGCTGTAGCAACGCATCTACACCGATTAAACTAAAGTCCTGAGCACCCTGGTCCTCAAAGATGGCCGACGCACCGACCCAGCTAGGAGACTCGAGACTGGTGTCAAAGTTATACTGCAGCCGCCCGCCAAACAAATCGCCATCATCATCGTCACCGTCTATCTGATATGTGGCCACAATGCGACGCACTAGAGCCGGACCAAACGGGTTAGCGTCAACGGCAGACACAGGGCTGTTAAACAGAATTGCCCCTCGGTCATAGTCAATGGTGTAATCGGCACCGCGCACTAGCCGCACTCGTTCAATTACTGTTCCTGGACGGTTGAGTTCCTCTATCTCAAAAAAGAGATCCTCACTACCGGCCAACACCAAACGACGAGACAAGAAATAGTAACCACTGGTGCCGTCAGGCACAATCGTGTCACGCTGTAGCGCTCGTAAATTGTTGGCATACAGTGCAGTGAGCTGCAAACCATTGTTAAAGGTGTAGTTCCCCTTAAAACCATGGAGTTGACGATTTAGCGCCGAGAATTCTTGAGAGAAACGAGAGAATTCCGCTGTATCGTAATCCCCCCACATAAAGAAGTCAGGCTCATAGCCGACGATCTGAGAATCTCGTTCAAACCGAACATAGAAACTATCAATGGATGGCGTTAAAAAGTCGGTGGTTGAACTATCGCCATAGGTGGGGTAAGTTTGCTCACAATTTTGCACGTCCCGGTAAAGACGATTGTCGTTACAGCGCTCGTTTAAGGCTCGTTCACTATTAAACGCCGCTGTCAACAACCAGCTACCAATGGTGCCTGTGGCAAAAATACCCGCATCGAGATCAGCGTCATAATCTCCGATATCACCCGGATCGAGGAAGTCGGCATAGCGACCCCAAAAATCAGTCGCTCCAGGGCCAAATCGAAAGTCGACAACACCAGCGACCAGGGATGGGCGATAGGGCGTTGTGAAATTGACCTGGGTATAACCATCAACGTCAGCGGCGGGTTGCTGAGCGGTTGCATCATC
The DNA here is from genome assembly GCF_000316115.1 of Leptolyngbya sp. PCC 7375. Classification (GTDB taxonomy): domain Bacteria; phylum Cyanobacteriota; class Cyanobacteriia; order Phormidesmidales; family Phormidesmidaceae; genus Leptothoe. The sequence goes on along the minus strand of NZ_JH993797.1, from coordinate 1,507,827 downwards.
ACCCACCAGCCCCAGAGCTTCACGAGCTTTTACACTGGCCCGAATGGTTACAGGCTGGGCATCAAGGGCTGAACGGAGCTCAACCTCAAATTCTCCTTGACGAGCCAGTACTTGAAAACCACTGCGATCAATATCGTAGTCAGCCCCAATAAATGTACCTGCTGAAGATGTCAGCGTGACTACCACATCTTCACGCACAGGTCGCCCAGACTCATCCAAAATATTTCCCTGCAGCCCCATGCTTGACCGACCATCAGCAGGAATAAACGCATCACCCGTTGGAAAAATCTCCAGGGTCAACTCATCACCAAGTTCATCCTGAATCAGCGGCGGCAACTCACTGGGCACCTGACGAATAATAGTGCCATCGATAAATCCCTCAGCTTCACCAGGATCTTCTTCCACGGGCAGCGTATTTGAGTCCAGCAAATCGCTGGGCAAATCATCGCTCGCCTGGGTCAATAGCTCAGGCACATTAACAGGTGCCACGAGAATATCTGACTCAACAATTGACGCAGAATTTGTTGTTTCTTTAGCCGCTTGAGCTGGTTGCAGTAGAGCCACCACACCCGTCAGGGTAGTGAGCAGTCCTAGATAAATTGAGTTGGATAACAAACGCATCATCATTAGTTCTGGCCCTCCCCGAAGGTCGGTGTTACTGCAAAGTTCATACGTGCCAGACCACCTGGTTCTAGGCGAACCAATCTAGACTGACTGTTGTTTTCTAGGCGGTAGAGGTTGGGGGCCAAGGTGTAGCCTGGCAAACTGCTAAGGTCAAGCACACCTACACGATTACCAGAAACCACATTGGCCATGGAGAAGAGACCATCTGGGTCAGCAATGATGCGGTTACCATCGTCAAGGTAGATGACCGCATTGGGTACACCTGCCTCACCTGGCTGTTGTTCACCATCAAAGTTCTTATCTACAAAGACCCGACCAATAATTGTGCCGCAGTCAGACAAGATACCGGGGCGAATGGTTAAGCTAAACTCAGCCTGAGCCGTGGGGAAACCAGGCGCTGAAGCCGTGGCTACGTTGACACCAGAACCACGTACAGAATCAGGCGTCAAGGTGACAGCATACAGAATCTCAAGCAAGGAGTTGGCAGCCAAAGAGTCAAACTGAAAGTTGAGCTGTCTACCTGCGACTTCAAAATTTGTCAAATTAGGTGGTATTGGGGCGCTGTTAACAGAGTCGTCGATGTACTCTAGGCCTCGCGGCAGATTATCCATGACAGTTAATGGAGTCGCTGCTACCGCACTTATGTTCTCCACCAAAAGCCGATAAATGACAATGTCACCCGGTTCAGCCGCTGACTTATCAGCTGTTTTTGTTATTCTCAGCAGTTGATTTTCAACTGGGGGAGTACCAATTGTTGTTGGGTTACTTGGTGCTCTCACCCTAGGTCGATCAGGGTTTGTCGGATCGTCGAAAGCAGCAGACGCAGTGTTGGTAACTTGAACCTGCGCACCTACGGGCATCACAGGGGTATGTAAATAAACTAGCAAAGTGCTCAGCAGAACACCCACTAAAAAAAAACTTACAGCTTTAAACAGGTGTCGAACGACACCTTTAGGACGGCTTTTCAAAACTCTCATGACCCCTCACAGGCACCAACAACAAGGCAAACGGCTAAACATTGCTTTTGATCTGCAATCAACTCGAAGCAATGATTCGCAATTGTTTATGACCAAACTTGCGTATCGTCACAAACACAACGTGACCGAATCAAAATTTATCAGTAAAAACTCTAACCAGAAGATGATTAAAGAGCTAGGAAAAACCACTTACTGCAACACCTAAACAATTTACAAATCAAAGAAGTTTGCCGTATTTATACGGTTATTCCTCTCTTTGGTCAAGGATTATGACACTCTGGTTTGGCTGAGTGCAATACCTCACAGTGACAGACAAAATTTAGGAGCTTACACTGAGGATTACCAAATCAGGTGAATTTGATAAAGGCACTAAAAAAATATCTAAGTTTTAGCTACTTTACCTAGCAAATTCATGGGGATCGCCGCTCCCATGTCCTGATTTAAGAGAAGGGTGACCCTTCATTGAAGATCAGTTGAACTAACATGAAGAATTATTGAAGGTTACATTGCTCAACATTTGTCAGCAAACGTTAACGATAACCTGTCGCTGTTTGCATAATTCACTAAGCTATATCAAAAAAAATTGAAGTGTTCAACAATGTTGGACACTTCAATTTCTACGTCTATTCTTCTTTTACAGATAGTTCAACTTTTACAGATAGTTCAACAATTTAGTATCTGAACGGCTTGGGTTGTGATTGTTAACGAAGTCCTTATTTCAAAGCCGTTCTTAGTTGTTGACAGAAGCTCTCAACTTCTGAAACACCATCACCTGAGCCATTGGCAGCTAATCTCTTGACAAAAGCACTGCCAACAATTACGCCATCTGCACCCCATGTTTTGAGTTGGGCTGCCTGCTCTGGGGAAGAAACGCCAAACCCAACCCCTACAGGCTTATCAGTAACCATGCGGAGCTCTTGCAATAAATTATGAACGCGGTTGCCAATTTGTTGGCGCATGCCGGTAACACCGGTAACGCTAACTAGATAAATAAAGCCTTGGCACTGTTGTGCGATCGCAACAATTCTTTCTTTAGGCGTAGTCGGTGCCACTAGCAACGTAACCTCAATGCCAATTTCCTTAGCGGGTTTCAGCAGGACATCCATTTCTTCAAGGGGTAAATCAGGCACCACAAGACCGCGGGCACCAGCCTGATAAATATCCTGCAAAAATTGTTCAATGCCTCGGTTGAGAATAGGATTGTAATAGGTGAACAGTACAATCGGCGCTGATAAGTCCGGTGATACCTCGGCAACTAAGCTTAAAACCGCATCTAAAGTGACGCCCCGCTCCAACGCGCGAGTAGCTGCCGCCTGAATCACCGGGCCATCAGCCAACGGGTCAGAATAGGGAACACCCAGTTCAATTAAGTCTGCACCCGCTCGATCCAATGCCCGGAGAGCCTCTGCAGTGGTAGCTAAATCGGGGTCGCCAGCCGTAATAAATGGAATAAGCGCGCAGTCTTTGTGGTCACGCAATGTCTGAAATTGAGCTGAAACCGATTTACCCATCATTTATCTGTCTGAACCTGTGTTATTTGCGGTGATCAATGTGGTAAGTAAAAATTTAGGAGGATGACTGGGATTTTTTCTCGGCTTCCAGTTCTGCCTGCAGCTGAGCTAGCTCCTCTTCAGACATCTCGTCCAGGCGTTTTTGCAAAACAGCATCTTCATAATCTTTGAGCTGCTGATTGTACGTCATCTTTTTAGAAAACACCCGTGTCAGGTAAGTAAATACCCAGCCTAAAAGCCCGCCAGTGAAAATAACCTGACTCCATAGGCCTGCCGAAAGCCCATCTAGGCCAGCCATTGAAAGGGCCAAGTATAGACCGCCACCAGCGACAAAAATTCCCAGCCCGACGCCAATTACATCAATACGGCGCATAGCTAAATCTCACGACGTTGGGGTCTAAAGTTGAGAAAGGGCGATAGCAACAACATCCCTGGAAAAAATACAAACACGAGTGAATAAATCAGTAAGCGCTCAATGGATGACGCCACATTCCAACGCTGCTTTAGATAAAAAAGCAGAATGCCAGGAACCACTAGCAAATAAAGACCTGCCAAACCAGCATATACAGCCAACGTAATCAAAAGTGAAATATCGAGGTTATCCATAGCCCTTAAGGTTTTTGCCCACGTCGTTAGTCATCATAGCGTTCAGGGGGTTGCACAGAGTACCACTTGGTGTTGGAATTAAACAGGAGTTTTTGTTAACCGGTTAGCGAAGGGTCGCTCCCCAACCTGCCGTTAGCAATAACTCAACTAAGGGGGCGTGGCGGAATGGTAGACGCTGCGGACTTAGAAAACTGAGCCTTAGTGGAGAAATCTGCTAAGTGGAAGCTCTCAAACTCAGGGAAACCTAAGTCAGCCTCAATCAGATACCCCAGGGTTATGGTTGAGGAGATATGGCAATCCTGAGCCAAGCCGTTTGATAGCAATGGCTATTGCCGTTCTTCAAGCGGAAGGTGCAGAGGCCCGACGGGAGCTACCCTAACGTCAAGTCGAGGGTAAAGGGAGGGTCCAATCCTCAAAGCCCGCTGAGCGTGGCAGCAACGAAAGTTGTGGGAGGGTGAAAATCCGCTGACCTTAAACGGTCGTGAGGGTTCAAGTCCCTCCGCCCCCATTTTAAAAGTCTTTCTTAAATCTTTCTTTAGTAACGCCACATTGCTGCTGACCTATAATACGTCTGTAAGTTTGTACGGAATGCCGCATAGATTGTGTCTAGATCCTGGCATGATAGTATCTAGACATCGACAAGCCGCTTATGCAGAGAGTTTCATTCTCTAGATTGAGTGTTAGGTATTCATCAGTCAGTGGTGTTACGGAGGAAAAATCGGCGCAACTATACTTCCCAGTTTGGGTAATTTCTTGTTAAAAATTGAATATTAGAATACATCTCTTTGCTTCTGACACTATCTATCTAGTTAGCCGTGAATGCTAATGGCATGAGTTGCCCTGTATACCAGTAACTTACATGGTTGTTGATAGAGTTTCTGATTCGTTTAATCCCAGGCGTCGAAATCAAGACGTTCAGCAGGCCCAGCAGACAATTTATGACTTCCTGCTAGAAATTGTTAAAGATTGGCCTTCAACTGATGTGCTCGAAGAATTTAGGGGCCTATTTCTGCAACATCAAGAAACGGTAAGTACAAATACTGCTCCTGCGTTGTATTCCATTCTATTTTCGAATAATAAGCAGGAATTCCACAACACGCTTAAGCGTTCCTGCTATATCTTAATTAATAATTGGGAAGTGGCCCGCGAGTATGGGGCTATTCGAAGCCTTATTCAACTGTTTACTGACCCGACAATTCGTAAGGTATCCCTTTCACCCACCATCAAGCGGTTGCGGCATTGGTTACAGTCCTTCGTTGATAGTGAAGACTTTAAAGACCTTAAGCTTTTTGTTCAAAACCGGTTTAGTAATGAGGCCCCCCATTGGTCGAGGCGTTATACGGCCTATTTACTGGCACCCCAGTATATAGACACCAGTAACCCGTTAGAACAGCGGGAAGCGGCCAGAGCTTTATCTCAGCGACTGAGAGACAAGTTCAAGTTTGATTTGGCCATGTATACAGCACATTTTCCAAAACCTACTGCTCAACGAGAGCGTCGAGTTAATCCGACTATGCTGGGAGACAGTGCTTTACGGGTGATTAGAGCCCTTGTTGCCAAGCGTGGCATGTTTAGCCACCGCAACTTGGCTCGAATTTTCCATCAGCAAACCCAAGGGCTAACCTACGGCAGCTACAAAAATAGTCTGGTTGAATACCTGCTCTTTTCTGCCATTAAAACTGACTTTGTAGTGACCCTTGAAACCCGGTTGCAAAATAAGCTAAATGGCTTATACGTCAAGTTTAATCATCAGCCATTGGACGCTTCCTTGGCCTTGCTGACAAGCAATCGAGTGATTGACTACCTGATGACGGAGGACGAAGAAACTCCGTCATCTCTTTTTAGTTTGTTATTAACGAATGGTCGCCCCCTGACGTTGGCAATCGTGCTGTTGAAGCTGCTGTTGATTTCTCCCAGTTCCCATCCATATTTGGATGCTCGAATTGCTGATCTAATTCGTTACTACGAGCAATTTCCTCGGGAAGAGTGTCAGTGGATCATTAACTTTTTAGAGATATACGGGGTCACCTTAGCTATCTGCGGCAGCGACGTGCAGTACAACTTGGTGCAAGTTCAGCAGGATGGTGCCCAGGCCAGTAATCCAGAAACAGCCTCATTGGAGGAATATCGCATCTTTTCTCAAATGATGCGAGAGTTGCATTGGGCACCTGTCCATCATGCATCAGAGGATGTTAATGGCATCAGCTAGGTACCCAGACTCCTGATGATATTCCTTGGTTCATCGGGTGAGGTGAGTGGGTGAGTGGTCCCATTCCGCAGCCCTATATTCATCCTGATATATTGATTGGGCAGCGGCAATGGCAGCCCACTGAACTTGCTTCCAGCCGATGGAATGTTGGCGAGCAAGCTGAGCACAGGTTTCATACTCAGGCTGTAGATTAACAACTGGGCCATTGGGGGTAGCGAGTCCCGCTTTAACCTGCACCGGACCGTAGTCAGTTGTAATGGATTGCCAGGACCGATAGAGCGTCTGACGTTGCTGCCCATGGCTGCGAATGCCCAACGTCGTCGTTTCTGAAAACAGCAAAGACTGACAGGCTGTAGCATCGGCTTCGGCACAAATAACCGTTAATAAAATGCCCGGACGATTTTTTTTCATGCCAATGGCTTGGGTAAATACATCCAGGGCACCAGCCTTAAACAAACCGTCATATAGATAACCGATAGCCTGGGGAGTTAAGTCATCCAGCTGGGTTTGTAGCTCCACAATAGCTTCACAATAGCCAGGAATAGTTTGCTGATGCCCATGCTCAGGGGCCGACTGCTGGTGCTCTGCATGGGAATGGGCTGTGGGCTGAGGGGCTGTGGGCTGAGGGGCTGTGGGCTGAGGGGCTGTGGGCTGAGGGGCTGTGGGCTGGTCATGGCTATGGGCTGATTTGTGGGCTCCATGGTCGGTTGTCCATGGCTGCGCTCCGGTGCCAATCCATAACCGCAAAATATTGGGAATGGGTAAGTCATGGCTGCCTGCCCCTAAGCCCACCTGATTTAAGGTCATGGTAGGGGGAGGACCAAAGGCATCACTGAGGGTGGTTGCGATCGCAGCTCCAGTCGGTGTAACCAATTCTTTGTCAATACCATTGCTATAAATAGGCGCTTGAGCACGGCGGAGCAGTTCCAAAACAGCGGGAGCAGGTACCGGTAATCGACCATGGGCTGCCCTGACAGTGCCGCCACCTACCGGTAAAGGCGAACAGACCACCCGGTCCACACCTAGCCAATCCAGGCCTAAACAGGTCCCTACCACATCGATCAGGGCATCCGTAGCACCCACCTCATGGAAATGCACCTGCTCTGCAGGAATGCCATGGACGGCAGCTTCAGCGGCGGCCAATTCTCGAAAAATAGCCAGGCTCCAGTCCACTACCCGAGTGGGCAAGTGGGCCTGACGGATCAAGTTCTCTATCTCAGGTAAATGGCGATGACCATGGACAGCGTCACTGTTCAAACTGATCGTAACTGCGGTCGCCGCTTGTTCCTGACGCCTCACCTGAGTCACTGTAAATTCATACTCATCCTCTAAACCCAGGCGTTTGAGCTGATCCAACAAATTGTCTAAAGGCATCCCTGCCGCCAAAATTGCACCGAGGCACATATTGCCAGCAATGCCCGTTGGACAATCGAAATAAGCGATCTTTTCCATAGCTTTACGGAATCTCCCCTGAGCGCCAAATTTCCCTACATACACTTCATCCAGGCCTCCTGTAAAAACACCGGACAGGCTCAGACATTAACGTAGCTATTAAATAGTGCAATACGTCAGGGAACTATTAGAATATTCGGCGGTTCATCAATTGTTGTTGATGTATTGAGATTAATGGATAGAAACCCATAAATCTCATGTCAATCTCATGCAACTGTCACAAGGTTAAAAATGGACTTACGGGATAGACTATCTACTCAACTGTCACAGTCAAGGACATTGCCTTCACGCGTGTGTCATCTCGTTCGAGCTATCTACCAAATGATTACACAGTAAGTATTTTAGAGTTATTGATGCCCCATTCTTTCGAGCAGCATTCAGTCTTTCAGCAGACTTTTTGGCAATTTGGTTTGGATAGTGACACACTGACGTTTAGGTTCCAGATTGAGTCCCTTTACAGTGAAACTGTCCACTAGCGGACAGGCCTACAGCTCCAACTGCCAATTGAACAGCTCCTCGAATTGTAGGGGCGTGCATCACTAAGGGAATTATGAAAGCTCAATCTACCGCTACAAACGTATTAAACCTAACTAAGCCATCTAATAACGTCGTTCTTCATCCCACGGCTGGCTCTATCCGGTCAACTAAGGACGACACTGTGAATGCAAACCATGAAAATGAACTGTGTCCTGTTGATCAGGCCCTGGTCAGTTTTTTGGTTCAACTAATTCAAGAGCAGGTTAAAGGCAGTACGCGTACTGTCAATGCTGTGGCCAACCGTTTGGCTATCGAAGTGGCTCGTATTTGCCGCAAAAGCGACCGAATTCAAGCCTCTGGTGAAGTTAATGCTTGGCAACACTCCCTAGCGGAGAACCGGATTCAGAAGTATTTGGAGTACTACCGTCTAGGCTCTCGCCAGGGTCGGGTGGAACTACAAAGTCGACTGAGTGCGATCGCATATCGTTACATTGCTCCGGCTAAAACTCAGCTAGGTTTCCAGGGACGCTGCAATCTACTAGAGGATTTCCTCCAAGGCTTCTACATCGAAGTACTTAAGGCATTTCGTCGGGAAAATCACCTCGAAGCTGACTACACGCCTAGAACTCGCCTGGAGTTGGCTGAATATATGGCCTTCACTGAGCAGTACGCAAAGCGTCGAATTTCTCTACCGGGTTGTTACAACCAGCAGCTCTTGGTTCTACGGGCCCAAAGCTTTGCCAAACGTCTACCCGCTGAGACCTGTGTTGATATTGAAATGGCCGTTGATTCACCGAAGAGTGATGATGCCGATTCCCGTTCTTCAGCACTACAGCAAATTCGCGAGCAAATGGTGGCCGATGTCACTGACCCTGCTGAGTCGGTGCTACGCGATCGCATCATCCGCGAACTAGTGGAGTATCTCGAAGACCAGGATCAGTCCGCCTGCATCGACTATTTAGCACTACGTCTACAAGACATGGCTGCTTCTGAAATTGATGAAGTGCTCGGTCTGACACCACGGCAGCGTGACTATCTACAACAGCGCTTTAAGTACCATGTGGAAAAATTTGCCCAGTCTCACAACTGGGAATTGGTTCACCAGTGGTTAGGGGCTGATCTAGATAAAAACCTCGGGTTGTCCCCCAAAGAGTGGACCGCATTTACCGCTGAGCTAACCGCTGACCAACAGCATCTGCTAGCACTCAAGCAGCAACAAATGCAAGATCCCCAGCGGTCTACTCCTTCAGATGCTGATATTGCCCAGCAGCTGGGGTGGACTCCAAAACGAGTACAGCGCCGTTGGAGTCAAATTGTATCGAGTGCCTGGAAACTTCGTAACACTAGCCGCTCCGCCAAGCCTACAGCTAAACCTGTAGCGAAGGTAGAGCAGTAGGCGGCTCCTAAACCATTTCCTTGAGTGCACGTCCATGGCCTTCGCTTTGCGGAGGCTTTTTTTGGGAATGGGGGAAATGGGGAAATGGGGAGTGGAGAATGGGGAGTTCGCTACCCTAGGGCAGGGTGTAGGTGATCATAGAGACCCATATAAATAGAAGATATAGAAAGAAGATATAGAAATGTATATGAATAAATGAAGGCTACAGAGCAATTCTGTAGCCTTCAAAGGTGATGTCAAAAATTAGCGAGAATGGGGAGTGGATTAAGCCTTGGCGTAACAAGAGGCCCACCCCCATGTTTTTATCCTTCAGCTACCTCAGCGCCGGTTGCAGGAGGCTCAAACTTATAGCCAACGCCACGAACAGTTTGAATCAATGTGGGCTGATTGGTATCAATCTCAATTTTTTTGCGAATCTGACCAATATGGACATCCACAACTCGCTGATCGCCCACATATTCATAGTCCCAAACTTTTTGAATCAGTTCGGTACGCCGCCATACTCGGCCAGGATGGCTAGCAAGGAAGTGCAGTAGGTCGAATTCCAACGCCGTTAAGGGAACCAACTGGCTTTCAAGGGTGACCTCTCGGCGGATTGGATCAATGGCCAGGGAGTTGAAGGTGAGACATTGCTGCTCAGCCGCTGTCACTGGTCGCTGACGCTTGAGAATTGCCCCGACCCGTACCTCAAGTTCACCTAAGCTAAATGGCTTAGTAATGTAATCATCAGCCCCTTGATTGAAACCATGAATCTTATCTGATTCATCGGTACGACTGGTAAGCATCAATACAAAAACACCTGTGCGTGATTGCATCTCTTTACACAGGTCGTAGCCATTGGCATCGGGTAAATTAACATCCAAGATGACTAAATCTGGATTGAACTGTTCAAACACAGCCAGAGCATGCTTCCCATCCTCAGCAGACTCCATTTCATAGGTCTGCTTCGCTAAAAATCTGTGAATAAGATTGCGAATGGCTGGGTCGTCGTCAACAACTAAAATTTTGGCAGAGGCCGTGGTCATAATCCTTACACCAAAAAATACGAATCTAGGTAAAAAGGTAAAAATAAATCTGACGTTGCTAATCCCAGAAAGACTTTAATCTGAGAAGGTCTGACAAACGGCACCCATTCTAGATCGATTCATTCTACAAATCAGCAACGGCATAAATCCTAGTAAGATTTAGACTGCCCGTGAAAGCACGTCTAAAGTCCTATTTCACAAGTTTTCAATAACTTCAGAGAAGTTTTACAGAGCTTCCACACCTTATCAAAGAATTCTGCTAAAAACAGCTGGTCAATTGGCACTATAAACAGCCACACCTATAAGTTTATTGAAATATATTGAACCTATCGGTTGGGAATGTGAGCAGTGCATCATCAGCATATGCACCAGTTCTCAATATAGGTACCGTAGTTGATAGATACCGTAGTTGCCAGTCATTATAAGGATGCGACCGTTGTAGACAAAGAAACTTCTAAAAAGTTATCTGACATTTCTGTCATCCTCAGCTTGTTTTTTTTTCAGGATGGTTAAACTGATAGTTATTATTGGCAATGGTGCCAGTTGGCAATGGTGTTTTGATGTACAGTGCACTATTTGCCACAGGTGTACGTCATATCACTATTTGTAATCGTCGTAATGGCCACCGTACATATCAGGTGTCGAAATGAATGAGAGCAACTACAAAACGTTGGGATTAGATGAGTCCTCCTCCTTTGAAGAAGTGCAGGTTGCGCGTAAGCGACTTTTAGAAGAGTGTGATGAAAACAATCCCCAACAAAAGGAGGCCATTGAGGCTGCCTACGACGCCATTTTGATGGAACGGCTGCGAATGCGGCAAGAAGGCAAAATTAAGGTACCTGACCGAATTCGGTTTGCTGAAAAAGCAGCTGAGTCATCGTCATCGTCATCTAAGGTATCTTTGCCTGCGCCCCAGCCTCCTAGTTGGCTTCAGGACTGGCTGGATACTCCAAGTCGGGACGATATTTTATGGCCATCGGTCACGTTTTTAGCGTTAGCAGCCCTCGGGTGGTTTTCAGCCAATAGTGCGGCGACTGCCTTGGGTTTCTCCGTGGCAGCAACTATTTACTTTCTCAATCGCAAAGAGCGTAAGTTCTGGCGTTCGTTTGGGTTTGCAGCTGGCGGTTTACTAGTGGGTGTTTTGCTGGGGCTGTTGATGATTAGCTTAATTGGTCCGCAAAGTCTGGGGTTAACACCAGAGCGCCTAAATGCGGTGGTAGCGATCATGACTATGACACTTTTGTGGTTTATCAGTAGCTTTCTGCGGTAGGGCTGATGTCAGCGTCAAGCTTAGGTCTAATCAGGCATCCTAACAACTGATAGGAACGGATATCGCAGGGCATGGCTTCGACGGTGAGACTTCGGCGGTGAGGCTTCGACGGTGAGGCTTCGACGGTGAGCTCAGCCGAACCGCTCAGCCGAACCGCTCAGCCGAACCGCTCAGTCGAACGCTCAGCCAAACCGACAAGGGATTGCCCCTATAAGATGGTGCATTTTTAATCGGGTTTAGTGAATTCGGATTTGGTCTAACTTTGGTATAACTATCGAACTTAGAAAGTTAGCTGGGGCTAACTCAGAAAATTTAGAACGTTAGAATGGCTGTTGAGCAATGATTACGGTCTACTCAACAGCCATTTTTTTAGACTAACTTTGCTGTGCGTTGCATGGCTGCTGCGATCGCTTGATTACTAGATTTGGCCACATAGCAATTGCCTGCATAGCGGTCAATATGGCGAAAGATACCAATGGGTGACACGATGCGGCAGGTGTAGAATTCAACAGCAAACTTCCCATTCGGTAAGCTGTGTACCCTTGGAGTTAATGTTTTAGGCTGATCCATACGCCACTGCCAGTCCCGCTGTGAGGGGACAGTGCCGATCAGTCGATGATAATGCCAACGGTAGAAACGACCGCAGCGGCCAAATTCTTGCAATTCTCGCTGTAGAACAGACGCAATTAAAAAGGAACTCGGTGTGAAATTGCCGGTTATGGCATTCATATAATTATGCAGTGCCCCCTCCGGGTAGGGAGGCGTATTATGATCACCAGCCAGGACTAAGGCGGCTTCCAGATGGGACGTGGTACTCAGTTCATTTGCCATAGCCCAGGTAACTGCACCACCATGGTTAGTATTGGCTCGTCTAATACGGTAGAGATAGGTAACTAGGCAGTAGTCAGGTTTGAGCGCAATGCCCGGTAGATTTTTAAGGGCAGTGCTCGCATCAGCGGTACTAATAAACCATCGACCATTGGCATTGGGCGTTGATCCTTCAGCATGGACAATTCCCCCTTTGCGAAACAAGTTGCTTAAAGTAGCTAGTGAGTCAGGCTCAGGCTCGTCTGCAACTACAGCACTGGGCGCATGTTCACAAGCTGGTAATACCAGTTGCTGCTTAAGCGAGCGTCTGAGGGCTTGTACGGAACTAATGGGAAATTGTTGCGACGACATGGCTGTGGATGACCTGTATCCTCAACGAGCTACGCATCATCATCAATGTATATTACTTAGTACGTGACGGGTTATCCCGTTTGGTTAGGTCATTGTTGCCATGGGACAAGCCATGATCTAAAGAGATAGATAGTATGCGTTTTTGTAATGATCGAATTCTTTAGCTGACTTGTCTAGATACTTTTGGCCCCAATGCCTCAGCAATTTTCAGTAGATAAATGAAATAATTAATTGGGGACTGTTAGCCAAGTTTTTTGACGATGGGCCTGGTGGGTAAGATCCATCAGTAATTGTGAATAGACACCTTCTGCGAGAGAAGGAGCTAAAGATTGTTGCTTATCAATACATGATACCCAGTGATCCACTACCCGTATAAAAGGCGCAAGCCTGCCATCATCGTAGAGTTTGGGAAACGCAAGATGGTCTGGAATTTCCAGCTCAGTTAGGGGCTCACCCGCTTGGCTACCAGACAGTGTAAACCCATGGATGTAATCTTTTTGGTTGGCATTACCGAGTACCAAAGTACCCTGATCACCATAGACTTCAACCCAGTGCCCTCGCCCAGCCATGGCTACAGCGCTCAGGGTTACCTGCACAGGCGTACCATCGGCTAGCTCCAGGCTAATGCTGCAGGTGTCGTCAGAATCAACGGGCTTATAGTCACCCGATACTGGATCAGGACGCTGGGTAATTGTGGTACTCAGATTGGCGGATAACCGTTTGACCGGCCCAAACAACCAGTCAACATAGTCAAACATATGGGAGCCAATGGACCCCAATGCTCCACCGCCTTGATCTTTGCGAGCATACCAGTTCCAAGCCCGTTCAGGATTGGCTCGACTACCGGCAATCCAATCTATTTTAATGAGACGCTTTTGCCCAACGTAGCCTGCTTGAAGAAGTTCTGCTAAGTGTTGCCAGGCAGGGATAAATCGAAACTCAAAGTCCATGACAGCGGCCACATTATGCTGTTGCGCTAGGGCATGGAGCTCTTGAGCTTCCTGAATATTAAGGGCGGTGGGCTTTTCTAACAGTAGGTGTTTACCCGCTTTTAGCACCGCTGATGCCATGGGGTGGTGGGCAAACGGTGGAGTCGCCACACTGACGGCCTGAACCTGGGGCAGGGAGACAACCTCCTCAAGGGTGTCACAGCCATGGGGAATGCCATGGTGTTGGGCAATGGCTTGGGCTTGGTTGCGATCGCGATGATACACCGCTACCACGTCGGTGCGATGGTGAGCTTTAAACCCTGGAATATGGATTTTTTGGCCAAAGCCTGTGCCAATAACAGCAACGCCAATGGATGCCTGAGTCATAGTGCAACGAAAATTAGACAGTAGTAAAAGTTCAGAAAGGTAGACAGCCTCTTTGACTACATAGCCTAGCGATAAGCGGGGACACAGCGCTAGCGGCCACTGCTGAGCGTATAATAAGGGGTATTAACAGAACTTTACACAATACGGCCTAGCCATGACCTACTACTCCTTGTTTACGCCTCCCTACTTTTTTATGGTGGCCGGTCTTTTGATCGCAGTGACGTCAGGGGCCGCCTTTAGTGCCGTCCTCAAAGACATCGTAGAGGCCTGGCGTAAAACGCGTTCATCTGAAGTAGTTGCTAAGCTGGGTGGTTTGAATATTCAACTGCCATTTTTTGGGATTTGTGCTGGCACCGCCATCTTTTTGGCGTCAGGTTTAGGCTGTTTTGGTACCCCCACCTGGCTGTCCTATGCTGCAGCGGCTCCTCTCACATTCCTGAGTGCAGGCCTGGTATGGCGACAGTTAAAGAGTAATCTGGCCCTATTGGAAAGCGGCCAGGCTCGTGCATTCGAGTTGGATTTCTTTTAGCTAGGCGATTGATTGGGGTGATCCCGTAGGGGCATCCACAAGGGCGGCCCCTACTGGCGGATGCGGTCTAGCTGGGCTTGAGTGTTAGTTATCCATTGGTTGCGGCCCTGGTTAATGTATAAGCCAAGGGCCTGTTGCAAGACTTGTTCAGCTTCATCAGTCCGTCCTAGTTCTGCCAGGGCCATCCCTTTAGAATAGTAGGCATGGCCAAAGGTGGGATATAGCTGAATCGCTCGATCAAAATGTTCAAGGGCAACAGCTGATTCACCGCGACCAAAGTGGGTAATCCCAAGGTTGTAGTGAGCTTCAGGATAGTTACTGTCCAAACTAATGGCTGTTTCAAGGGCTTGTACAGCCCCATCTAATTGGTTTTGTTGCAGGTAAATCAGCCCAATTTGATAGTGAACTTCCGGCGCTTGAGGACTGTACTCTACCGCTTTTAAAAATGAATCGAGGGCCACAGGGAGCTTGCCCTGACGACGCTGAACTAACCCCAGGTTGTAATGGCCAATACCCAACTGGGGTTCCAAGGTAACCGCTCGTTGTAAGTAGCTCTCTGCCTGGTCTAAATTGCCTCCATCCAGTAAGGCAGCACCTAGATTTACATAAGCCATCGTAAACTGATCATCCGCCTGGGTTGCCTGCCAAAAGGCATCAGCCGCTGCTTGCATTTCGCTCTGTTCACGATAGGCAAGGCCCAGGTTATAGTGGGCAATAGCTAACGTTGGATCGAGGGCAACAGCACTTCGGAATGCTGAGATCGCATCTTCTAGTTGCCCCTGTTGCACATGGATAACACCTTGCTCTAAGGCCGCCTCAGCGCTCTGAAAATCCTGAGCAAGCGTCGGTTTGGTGGCAGTAATGCTTAATGCCATTAACAGTGACAGTCCGTAGCGATGACCTAGGTTCATGGTTCAGTCTCCCTGCGTTGCTACTTAGTGAGCAATATCGGTACACGATCTATGTCTTACAGTCAATCCTTACTTAAGGATATGAAACAATATGAGAGATGGTCCATAGCCTACCATCTAATCCTGATTACTCTACCTTGGTTTGTCAGTAATTTCCCTTACTCGACTAATGTTCCATAGCTAACATCGGCAGGGTTCATATGGGAATGAATAACTTCGCCGTCGCGAAACCAGACTACTCGCTCGGTTAGCCTGGCCACTGCCGGTTCGTGAGTGACCATCACCACCGTAATTCCACTGTGATTGAGCTCGGCAAAAATGGTCATTACCTCTTCAGTGGTGGTGGTATCTAGAGCGCCGGTTGGTTCGTCCGCGAGCAGCAAGAGGGGACGATTAACAATTGCGCGTGCGATCGCAACTCGCTGTTGCTGTCCCCCTGATAATTGGCTGGGTTTATTATGCAGCCGATTGCCCAGCCCCACCTGTTTGAGAGCACTGGCCGCCCGTTCACGCCGTTCGGCAGCGGCAGTGCCAGCGTACACCATGGGCAGAGCCACGTTATCCAAGGCACTGAGCTGGGACAGCAGATGAAACTGCTGAAACACAAAGCCAATTTTGCGATTGCGAATCATTGCCAGGGTGTCATCGTCTAGCTGGGCCACATCCTGACCATCAAAAAAATAGTGACCGTGAGTAGGACGATCCAGGCAACCAATCACATTCATTGCAGTAGACTTGCCTGAACCCGAAGGCCCCATAATGGCGCAATAGTCTCCCTGGGTAATGGACAGGTTGACATCCCACAGGGCTTTTACTTCCGTATTGCCACTGCCGTAGACTTTGGAAATGTTGCGGAGGTCGATGAGGGAGGGCATGGGGAAATTATTTTTAAATACTTCTCAACGCCACAATCGGATCTAACTTGGCAGCTTGACGGGCAGGAATAACGCCGAAGAATAGGCCAATGCTGCCAGATACGCCGACGGCGATGACAATGACGCTGACTGAAGCGGAGGATTCGAAGGGGGTGAGTAGACTCAGCAGACTGATGCCGCTGACGCCCACCAGGGTGCCGATGATACCGCCAGCGGCGGAAAGAATAATAGCCTCGATTAAAAATTGCACTAGGATATCTTGCTGAGATGCGCCAATGGCTTTGCGGAGGCCAATTTCTTGGGTGCGTTCGCGGACGGATACTAGCATGATGTTCATGATGCCGATGCCACCGACCAGGAGAGAGATGCTTGCGATCGCAGCTAACATCAGAGTCAAAGCACTGGTAATCGTATCGGCAATGGTGAGCAGCGTATCCTGGTTTTGAATAAAAAAGTCGTCATCTTCAGGGCGAGTAATGCCATGGCGCAGCCGCAGCAGATTGGTAATCTGAAATTCTGCTGTTTGCATACTGGCTGCATCACGGGCTGTTGCTGAAATAAAACCAACCTCAATGCCGAAGGGAGACGTGCGGCCCACAAGGCGACTTGCTTGGGTAGTCAGGGGAACCATCACGGCATCATCATAGTTAACGCCCAAGTTCGACCCTTGAACCGCTAGTACACCGATAACTTCAAAGGAAACATCATTGATGCGGAGTGACTGTCCAAGGGGCACTTGATCGTCAAACAGACGGTTAGCCAGGGAGTTACCTAAAACAGCAACCGCACTGGTACGCTCCATATCTAGATCAGAAATAAAGCGCCCTTGGTCTGTATCGAAGTTGCGGACATTAATAAAAGCGGGGTTAGTGCCAATCACACTGACATTGGCATTGCGATTGAGAAATGTGGCCAAGCCAGGTGTGGTGTTTTCAGCCGCAACATCAATCACCGAAGGAACCTGCTCCGCAATGGCATTGGCATCCTCCAGGACAAGGTTACGGGTAATTTCCAAACCGCCCAGTTCACGGGTTTCTCGGTTACCTGGCACGATAAATAAAATGTTGGGGCCTAAGCTTTGAATTTGCTCATTGATATAGCGACGTCCCCCATCGCCTAACCCCACCATTGAGATGACTGACGCATTGCCAATGATGATGCCTAACATCGTCAAGGTACTGCGAAGCTTGCTGGCAGTCAGGGTTTTGATTGCCATTTTGAAACTTTCGCGAAAATCCATCTTTAAACCGTTGCAGGGTAGGCATTGCCCACCAAAGAGCTACACCACTAGAATAAACCTAAGATTCAATAACGACATTTATACGCAAGGCCCCCATCACTGGGAGCCTTTTTGCAACATTTAACACCCGTGAATGATGGGCAGCACCCACTACGGCTAAATAATCATGCCGTCAGGAATTACCGCATTTTTGAGAACAACGACGATACCACTACGGATGTAAAATCCGAGATCTTCCCGCTCAGCTTCTTGAATGTTTTCTTTATTGACAATTTTCACATTACGGCCAATGCGAGCATTTTTGTCAACAATGGCCTGTTTGATAATCGTGCCTTCACCAATGCCCACAGGTACTTTGCCACGGGTCAAGTGCTGATTACTCTCAGTTGCAGACTCATAGTAGTCAGAGCCCATGAGTAATGCATGATCAATCTCACAGTTGGCTCCAATGCGCTGACGCAGACCAATCACCGTGCGATTAATGAGGCAATCTTTAAGGATGCAACCATCCCCCACAATGGACTCAGTAATCTTACAATCGAGAACTTTGCTCGGGGGAAGATAGCGAGCGCGAGTATAAATTGGAGCGTCTTCTTCGTAGAAACTAAATGGGGGTCGAGGCTGTTGCGTAAGCGCTAGATTGGAATTGAAAAAGGCTTCAATAGTCCCAATATCTTCCCAGTAATCATCAAACAGATAGGCCTGAATATTGTAGTCACGGGCAGCGCCTGGAATAATCTCCTTACCAAAGTCCGTCTGTTCGGGAGAACGGCGTAGCAAATCAATCAGTGTCTGTTTCTTAAATACGTAGATACCCATGGAAGCGATAAAAGGCTTCTCTTTTGCCTCTTCAGGGTTCAGACCGAGGGTGCATGTATTCACCTTCATAGCTTCCAAGGCATCACCCTTGGGCTTCTCATTGAAGTCAACGATACGACCGGAGCCATCGATTTTCATTAGACCGAAGCTAGACGCAACTTTGTAGCCGACGGGAACGACCGAAAGCGTGACATCAGCGCCAGTGCTGCGGTGGCGCTCCACAAACAGACTGTAATCCATACGGTAGAGATGATCGCCTGAAAGGATGACAATTTCATCCACATCCCAGCTTTCGAACAGCCATAGATACTTACGGACGGCATCGGCAGTTCCTTGGAACCAGCTAGGGCTTTCAGGGGTTTGCTGGGCAGCCAGCACTTCCACAAAACCATCACTGAATTGAGAAAAGTTGTAGGCGCGAGTGATATGTCTGTTGAGCGATGCTGAATTAAACTGAGTGAGAACGTAGATTTTTAATATTTCTGAGTTGATACAGTTACTAACTGGAATATCAATTAACCGATATTTACCTGCTAGGGGAACTGCGGGCTTTGCACGAAACTTCGTTAAAGGGTAGAGGCGAGTGCCAGCACCACCGCCAAGAATAATTGAAAGAACTCTTTTCACAGGCTCGTCTCACTAGCGCAGTTTATTAATTCATTATTTAGTTTGAGGGTGTATCCAATCCTTGACAAGAGGTTGAAACAAATTATTTTTGGGTTTGTGTCCTGAGATACTCGATAGTTGGAATCACCTTAAGCCTATTCCTATCAACGCCATAAGTTGGGCAAATATATATAAAAGCCCTAAGCATCACAGCTATTATTCCAAGCAGTACAGCACTTTAACGATGGTTAACCTCAAGCGTCATGCCTAGTCACTAAAACGGACAATTCACACCGCTGATAGCCAGTTTTTTCATGGAGAAAATGACTAGAAAAATTGATTTCTAGACATAATAAAAATGCCATAGCCCAAACATCTATGTTTTAATTTTCATTAGAACATTAGTGCCTTCTATGGGCTCAGCTTGAAAAAGTGAATGACTGATTTTTAAATTTTTTGAGCGATTTTAGAGGTGAATTGTTGGTCTAAAGGACCATTGTCTAGCACATGGCGAGCCGCATCTCGGATAATCTGACGCAGTCGGGTTTGATTGGCGCTTTTATCAATGGTGACGGTCATGACATAGCGCTCTTCACCGACCTTGAACGCCACGGTGCTGCCAATGACTGAAGAGTTTTGCCCGGTTTTCTCACCAATCCAAAAAATGTCGGGCTTTTCTCTAACTAGAGCTCGATAACCAAAATCAAGGTCATACTGACCCACTAATGCATTGAGAATCTCTTCATCGCTGGCTTTGGTAAAGCTGTAGATGCGCATCATCATCTGAGTTAGCTCATCAGCCGTGCTAACGTTTCGACCAGATCCCATACTTTTGGGAAAGGTGCTATTACCAACGAGTTTGTGGCCCACTGTAGTCTTTGTGAAACCTTCTGCTTTGAGGGCAGCGTTGATGGTGTCGTACCCCAGGTAATCGATCAGCTGATTGGTGGCGATGTTATTACTCTCAGTAATCATTCGCACCATCACCTCTCGCAGGGTGTAGGTCTTGTCAACAAAAATCTTGGCACCCTGGGCATTCTCAGTAAAGTTGCTGGGGTCAATGTAAATTTGATCGTCTAAATTTGCCTGGCCGTTGGTGACCTGATGCATCAGAGCAACGGCAATAGGCAGTTTTACCAAGCTAGCCAGGCTAAGGGGAGGAACATCATCTCGATAGCCCCGACACTCGCTGGTGCCTAGCTGACACAGGGAAATACGGACAGTATTAGGATTGCCCAATGCAGACGCCATCGGTATCAAGAAGTCAGAACGCTGCTGCTCAATGCGACGACTAACAAATATGGCAACGTTGCTATATTCCTTGAGCTTAGCCTGGGCTTGAGAATATTCTTCTGAATCACTATTGACGGACTCAAGTGCCCAAATTGCCTGTTGCCAGAGGGCTTTTTCCCGTTGGCTCAGTTCAATATTGCTGCCTTGTTTGCGTAGGGATAACGCTTCTTGGGCGAGGGCGATCGCACGCTCATAACCAGACCCCCATTGCTTCTTTTCCAAGACACGCTCCGTCAGACCATGGCTAAATCGGGTTAGAGCAATGTAAGGCCGCACTACCCCTTCTGGATTGATCTGGCGCATCCCCACGGATGCTTGAGCAACCTGGATCGGCGCTGCTGCCGCTGTAGAACCCGCTTCAATAACTGCACCATCCACGGTTTGTTCTGGAGACCCTGCTAGTGTTCCAGGTGCCACTGCCCATTCGGCAGGTAGTCGGGGGATGACCAGCAACATAACCCCAAGGGTACTGCCAGACAACAGCAACAGTCGCAGCCAGGTCTGACGCCAAATGGGCTTAGGAGTAGAACGAAAAAGGAGCATAAACGATTATGAAACAGAATCAACAATCGCGATGATTATCAGGGAAACAAATGGGGCCAGTATGGACGTGTCTTTGTAGGACTTAGTTACTAAATACACTAAGTATCCATTAAAGATTTAATAGAAAAATAATAAAAAAGATTGTACCTAGCTACACATTTACCTAAAAACATCTATAGGCAGCTTAGACCTATATCCAGGCTATTACGCCTAAAAGCATTGCTTAGAAAAGCTCTTACTACTATTTTAGGGAACCCACCAGATGATCCGAAAAATTAACGTCGTCAGAGTAAATTTTCGTGGTAGAGACGCTATTTATCATGGGCATGGTGAATTCTGTAGCTGGCTGACCCATTAGTCCCATTGCCGCCATTCCCACCTATACTGTTAGCTTGGAATTGCTAGGCATACTGAAGGAGCCCGAATGTCAGTCATCCGCAAGTTGCAGCGACAGCTCACCCAAAAAGAGCGTACTGCGGTTGAAATTACTCAAGCATATCTAGATCGATTGCAGGCGCTAGAGCCTAAATTACATAGTTTTTTGGCCGTAACGGCTGACAAGGCATTGGCTCAGGCCCAGCAGGTAGATAGTGCGATCGCAGCAGGCGAGGCCCTCAGTCCCCTAGCCGGTATCCCCATTGCTCTTAAGGATAACCTTTGCACTAAAGGCATTCGCACCACCTGTGCTTCAAAGATTCTGGAGGGCTTTATTCCGCCCTATGAATCGACAGTAACCCAGCGCTTAGCCGATGCTGGAGCAATTTTCCTGGGTAAAACCAACATGGATGAGTTTGCCATGGGCAGCTCCACCGAAAACTCTGCCTATCAGCTCACCGCTAATCCCTGGGATACAACCCGTGTTCCCGGTGGCTCTTCCGGTGGCTCTGCCGCTGCTGTAGCCGCTGATCAGGCCCCGATTTCCCTGGGGTCAGATACGGGGGGATCTATCCGTCAGCCTGCGGCTTATTGTGGTGTGGTGGGCATGAAGCCTACCTATGGGCTGGTGTCCCGCTATGGGTTGGTGGCCTTTGCCTCATCGTTGGATCAGATTGGTCCCTTTAGTCGCACGGTGGAGGATGCAGCGATTTTGCTGGGTGCGATCGCAGGCCATGACACCAAAGATTCCACCAGCTTGAATGTCAAGATTCCTGACTATACCCAGCACCTAAAAACCGACCTCAAAGGCAAGCGCATTGGTTTGATTAAAGAAACCTTTGGCGAAGGTCTCGACGGTGATGTGGCCCAGGCCATGGAGGCAGCCATTGAGCAAATGAAGGACCTGGGGGCCAAGATTGTTGAAATTTCCTGTCCCAACTTTAAATATGGTCTGCCCACCTATTACATCATCGCCCCGTCAGAAGCCTCATCAAACCTGGCTCGCTATGACGGTGTTCGCTATGGACAGCGGGCTGAGACCGACAACCTGCTGTCCATGTACAAACAAACCCGAGCTGAAGGGTTTGGAGCAGAAGTGAAACGTCGCATCATGATCGGCACCTATGCCCTCTCTGCCGGTTACTATGACGCCTATTATCTCCAGGCACAAAAGGTTCGCACCCTGATCAAACAGGATTTTGAAGCCGCATTTAAAGACGTGGATGTGTTGCTCACCCCCACGGTACCCAGCACCGCCTTTAAAGCCGGGGATAAAGTGAACGACCCCCTCAGCATGTATTTGTCTGACTTGATGACAATTACAGTGAATCTGGCGGGTCTACCCGGTATCAGTCTACCCTGTGGGTTTGATGAGTCTGGGTTACCCATTGGCATGCAACTCATTGGCAATGCTCTGCGAGAAGACACCTTATTTGAAGTAGCATCGGCCTACGAACAAGCCACACCCTGGCATGAAAAGATGCCGCAGGTCTAGGGCCGCGTCGGACTAAAAAGCTAGACGTATGGGTTGATCAAGGGTAACCGGTGAAGAGTGAATTCTCTTCACCGGTTGCTCTTTTGGTTTGAATAAATTGGTTTGAATAAAATTTATGCAACTAGCATGGCTGGCTAGGAACTGTGTCTAATCCGATTCCGAAATAAGACGTAAGCCAATGCTATGGACTCAGTTAAGCTCACTAGAACAAACCCGTTAATCAACAAGTTACTTGAAAGGTTTTCTAAATATATTTACTGACAAATATACAATTGTTGTTTCAATTTAATGTTAACCCCAGAAAAACTAACCAAAGTTCTAATGCTTCTATTTTAGGGATTTTTCCTGTTAGGGGTGAGGCCCCTTGCTGGTGATACTGATTACATGCATGTAGCAGAAAGCACATCTGCGACATCCACTCTAAATCATTCATTCAGTATCAAATAAAGCACTCCCACTATGAAGCGTATTTATCAGATGTTGCTGGCTGCAACCGTTGCTGTGGCAGCTCCCCTAGCAGTTGCGCCCCAGGCCCAGGCAGACGATTTTGATGATGCATCTTTGCCTGTTTACAGCGAGTTCACCATTGATGGCATCACCGCTAAAGTGACTAAGGGCGTTAACCTGTTCGATGACCCCAACGGTACCCTGGGAGCCTTTTCTGATTTCTATTACAACGAAGGGGTGGTTACCATTGACTTTAATGAGCCCAGTGCTCGTGAGTCTGTTACTGGCAAAGCCAACGCCTATACCTTTGGCGATGAGTCGATGATATTCACCTTTGATAAGGCCCTGGGTGTTGATAGAACAGATGTTAAAAGTGACAAATGGGCACCTACTGGTGCCAATGCTGAGAAAAATACCTCCGATTATTTAGCTGTTTTTCAAGGTAATTCGGTCACTGTTGATTTAGCGAGTAGTCTTAACTACTTTGGAATGAACTGGGGAGCCTTGAGTCCTGAGAACAAGTTTGAGTTCTTGAAAGTTGACGACAATGGCGTTGAAACTAGCCTGGGTTTGTTTGACTACAACAATGTCTTTGGTGCGAGTGACTCTAAGCTGCCCACACAAGCAGCCCATCACAATAATGAGTACAACGGTTACGTTCACTTCTATGCCAATGAAGTAGACGGTCTGTTTAATCGAATCAAAATTACTCAAACTGGTGGTGGTGGGTTTGAGACCGATAACTATTCCTTCCGCTTTAGCGATAAGTCCTTTGACTTTGAGGAAGGGGAAGATACTGCTCAAACACCTGAACCTGGTATTTTGTTGGGGCTGACTGCTTTCGGTAGCATGATGATGCGTCGTCGTTTGATGGCATAGGTGTTTTGATCAGCATCTCATAGATTTTTATCGATTGATTAACCTGTGTGGCTTTGATATTCAAAGCCACACAGGTTTTTAGGTTTATAAGCAACCTGCTCCATGCATATCTACAAAGGAGAGGCTACGCCAAGCTATAAATTAGTTCTCAAGTAAAGCCTGTAGACATCATGTGTCAGCGACTGACGCATCTTCTAAAGACTTATGTGAATGGATATATCAGTGGCAGGTGGTTTGGTACGATGAAAGGCTGCACTACTGATTCAGAATGCCGGCGCTGAATTGGGATTTTAAGTTTGGTTACCCGCCGCAAATCAAGGAGAGCTTTCATAATGGCCCAGATGTACTACGACAGCGACGCAAATTTAGATTTACTCAACGGAAAAACCGTTGCCATTATTGGTTACGGTTCCCAGGGGCATGCCCATGCCCTGAACCTTAAAGACAGCGGCGTCAACGTCGTTGTGGGTCTTTACGAAGGCAGTCGCTCTAAGGCCAAAGCAGAATCCGCAGGTCTGACGGTTAAGTCCGTAGCGGATGCCGCAGCTGCAGCCGATATGATCATGATTCTGCTCCCCGACGAAGTTCAAAAGACTGTCTACAAAGAGAGTATTGCGCCTAACCTTTCGGCAGGTAACGTGCTGGCCTTTGCCCACGGGTTTAACATCAACTTCGCTCAGATCGTTCCCCCCGAAGATGTGGACGTCGTTATGATTGCGCCCAAGGGACCTGGCCACCTCGTACGTCGCACTTACGAGCAAGGTCAAGGTGTACCTGCTCTGTTCGCTGTTTTTCAGGATGCTTCTGGTAAAGGCCGCGACATGGCCATGGCCTATGCCAAGGGCATCGGCGGTACTCGCGCTGGCATTCTAGAGACCACATTCCGTGAAGAAACTGAAACTGACCTCTTTGGTGAGCAGGTTGTTCTATGTGGTGGCCTCAGCGAATTGATTAAAGCTGGTTTTGAAACCTTGATCGAAGCCGGTTACCAACCAGAGTTGGCTTACTTTGAGTGTCTCCACGAAGTAAAACTCATTGTTGACCTGGTGGTTGAAGGTGGTTTGGCCAACATGCGCTACAGCATTTCCAACACGGCTGAGTATGGTGACTACACTCGCGGACCCCGCATCATCACCGAAGAAACTAAGAAGGAAATGAAGCAGATCCTCAAAGAGATCCAAACCGGTCAGTTTGCCCGTGAGTTTGTCCTTGAGAGTCAGGCAGGTAACCCTGGGTTTAATGCTATTCGTCGCCGCGAAGCTGAGCACCCCATCGAAGAAGTGGGCAAAGATTTGCGAGCTATGTTTAGCTGGCTAAAGAAAGTCTAAAAACGACTGATCAAGGCGGGGGGATGTTTTCCCGAGGATAGAAGTCAGGAGTCAGGGGTCAAAATACAGGGTCTCACTGACTTCTGAATTCTGACTCCCGATTCACCACCCAGCCGCGCTTTCCCGGTTTAAGTGGATGCCCCATTTTTTTAATATCGGACGACGTCTTCTGTCCGATTAATATCGGACGACGTCTTCTGTCCGATTCTGAAACTCTGATGATGTTTGAGTATCTTCCCAAACATCGATCAGCTTTGTGATTAACAAGACCAAACAGGCTAAAGACACACCTAACTTTAGCCAGGTGAACAAACTTGAAAGAATCTCACCATGGTTAAACACTGGCATGGGATTACTCCTGTGAATAAGAGGCAAAACACTTAATGGCAACGCTGTTGCCTATCGCAGCCATTGAGTGCCAATGTTGGATTTGCCATGTAGGCTGTTGTTTTAATGAGATGAACCTGTTGGTTAGAAGATAAATAATCTCCTAACAGCTCTTCGAAACGGGTTATCTTTTGTTGATTATGATTTTATTTTTCGGCTGGTCAGGCTAATTAAGCACGGGAAAATCTACACCGAAGTATAAACGCTCCAACCACTGCTAAACCAACTAAAGTACTAGATTCAGGAACAGTTTCAGGCGTTGGAGGATTGTCGATGTCAGTCACATTGTTACTCACCCGGAAGGAATGATTATCCGTTTCAAAGCCACTTAGTTGGGTTTGAGAAATAACAATTTGGTTAAAGGTGCTTCCTGTTGTATTGGTATAAAAGTGGACATAGCCATTGCCCTGATTCAATTGGTGGCCAGCTTTTATGGGCAGGATAGGATCAATGTCACTGGCAGTGAAGGCGCTGATTTTTGTACCATTATTGAAGAATGATAGCTGGTTGCCCTCACTTAAAGACCCCCAATTCATGCCAAAGTAATTGAGTTCTTTGGCAAGGTCGATCGTCACTGAGTTACCTTGGAAAACCGCTAGATAATCCGATACATTTTTTTCGCCATTGGCACCGGTGGGAGCCCAGCGGTCATTGTAAATGCCACTATTGTAAATTCCTGTACGGTCACCTGACGTGGTACTAATGCTGCTTTCAAATGTGTAGGTAATCAAGTCGCTACCAAAGCTGTAGCTATTGTCTCCTACTTGTGTAGCAGCTGAATTGAAATCGATAGTTGTTGTATTGTCGTCATAAAAATCAGAGAATGCGCCTAATTTACCAGCGCTATCACCAGGGTTTATCCCTTGGGTGGTTTTGGCAGTAATGTCGCCAATGGTGGTCTCACCAAAGATTAAGAGAGCGTCATCGTCAAAATCATTGGCAAGTGCAATATTGCCAGGAGCAACGGATGCTAGAGTCGCAAATGTGCCCAGCGCGAAAGCCTTATAAATCATTTAGATTCTTTATGTGAAAAGCCAAATGCTGAAGATCTGCACCCGTCTCGGCCAGGCTAATCAATATTGAGTTGCTTAATTATGCAAACTTGATTACTGAAAAGCCAAATGCTGAAGATCTGCACCCGTTTAGCTTATCGATACCCTGTTCAACCTAATCAGGGACATCACAACATTGGTTGAATCATAGCCATTAACGTTTTGATTTAGTTAAGGGAATGTAGCCAGTTTTTAATTTCAGTCTTGGCACCACCACAATCATGATTTTGGTTGCTATAATTTTGAACTTTTCGACAAAAATCATAAAACCATCGAACAATGTGAACTTCTGTAGAGATACATGGCTCTAGAGCACATTATCAGCTGGGCTATACCTGGCATAGAAAATGACACTGGCCGACTTAAATAATTAGCTTTTCATCCCTAACAATAGGCACCATCGTTCTAGCCATCGCTGTATGGGCGTAGGAAAGAATATTTCTCTCTTACGCTTGTGTTTTTTAGTAAAGCATCCGTTTTTATTCACAAAGGATTATTGAGAACTATCCCGACCTTCCAGGCCTTTGTCTGAAAATTTCAAAGAAAATACGTCTGATTCAACGATTGGGTGTCTACTGTCATGCTTTGAACATTACACATATATTTGCTCGAGAACTAAAATTGTGTCCAAGCCCCAAAGTAAAGCCCTGCTCAGCTGTTTAACGCTACTTACAACCTATTCTTCAGCGAATTTAGGTTATAGTAAGGCCGCAGAGATCAATGTTGATGCTGATAATACGTCCGGTGACGATGTTCCGGATTTAACCGTTACTCAGCAATCAGATTCTGAGGATGTTTCTGGTGCAACCCTCCATGCCCAAAGCATTCAGCCTGATCATGAAGTACAGCCAGCATTTGCCTCTCAATCAGTTGCCATCACAGGCAATGAAGATATTTCAGCACAGGCAACAATAGAAGATAGCAGAGCCGCTAGATTACAGCACCTGGTGGATACAACCACCCGTGATTTACCTGCTGACAACTCTCTGTTGCCAGAAGACATATTAGAAGACATATCAGAAGATACAGCATCAGCGTTAGCAGATAGTGAGGGTGCTATAGAAATCGCTGTTGCAACAGTTCCTGCGGAACAAACGCCTGTAGAGGTACTAACGATTGATGTATTCAATACTGACGCCGTTGACCGTAGTGGAGTCGAAGATGCGGTTGTTTCGGATGAAAATGTAGAGTTTGACTTAGATAGCTCCCTTGAAATTGCCCAATTGCCGCTTGAACCTCCCATTGTGACGCCAAGGTCCCAGGAGCAGAAAGTTATTGAGCAATTACTTGAAGGGGCACCATCCAATGCAGATATCCCTACTCCATATCGCAGTTCTCCAGCGATTACAATTTCTAACCCCTCCGGTTTTGGTGCGGATAACTTTACAGGGTTTATTGGCGTTGGCTATCAAGAAAGAACTCGTTTTGCTAACCAAGACGACGGGGGATTAGTCGTCGGCGTCGGTTTGGGTGATGCTCGTGAAAACATCGGTGTGCAGCTATCCTATACCGTGGCTAGTTTTGGTGGCAGTCGAGATTTTGGCACTGGTGGTTTTAATGCCAAGCTCCATAAGCGATTAGCCGATGATTGGTCAGTGGCGCTAGGCTGGGAAGGCTTTGCCACTACTGGATTTGTTGACTTTGAAGACTCAATTTATGGCTCTGTTTCCCACCTGATTCGTACCCGTGAAAGCATTACCCAGCCGTTTAGTCGCATCGCCTTAACGGCTGGTGTCGGCAACGGTCGTTTTCGCACAGAAGACGACGTTTTTGACGATCGCGATAGTGTTGGCGTCTTTGGTAGCGCAGCTGTGCGCGTGGCAGAACCCGTCAGTGCCATTGTGGAATGGACCGGACAAGATTTAGCTGTAGGACTGTCCATTACACCCTTTAAAGATATTCCAATTGTCCTTCTACCGGCTGTTCGAGACATTACCGGAGCGGGGGATGGGGGGCGATTTGTCATGGGTGCTGGCTTGTCATTTCAACTTTAAATAAAGAGAACTATAGAGGCACGAAATCAACATGCTATTCCTGAAACAGTCAACATCAATGAGTTCCCTTTGGCAGCTTTTGTTAGCCGGTGTGGCAGCAAGCGCAATTATCTGTAGTCCCTCAGTTGGATTAGCCCAGAATCAATCAGATGTGACTGGCCCCAATTTGTCGGATACCACTGGCCCTAATCTATCGGATACTACCGGCACTAACCAATCGGATAATACGGCTGTTGGTGGAGAACAAATTTTTAGAAATGCCAATGGAGAGTTTGTTAGCTTGGCTGAATTATTTGAAGACTTTTTTGACACCTATGGTGAAGAGTTGGGCATTGATAAAGATGCTAATTTGTCTGACAAATTAAGGCAGGCCGTTCAAGGATGTTCTGCTCAAGTGAACAGCGGCACTCGGCGGTTTGCCCGTGATCCAGGCTCTAGTATCCAGCCAGTTTCTCTAGCCTGTGAGGAGTTTAGTCGCTTAGTTCAATCCGCTCAACAGTCTTTAAACCAATACAAACAAGCTCGTCCACAATCCAACACAGTGGATCAAAGATTGTGGTGAGTGGTAGTAAGGCTGCAACGATTACCCAAATAAGATGCATATAAACTTCTCAGAAGGATAATCCAAAGATGGGCAATTTTTTTGATTTTATGGCTCAATATGGACGCCATGTAGCTGTGGGTTTGCTAACAACAGCGGCTACATTGGGGTTGTCGTCGACCGCTACGCAAGCTCAGGAAAGTTTTGGCAATCAAGGCATCCGGCTAGATGTAGACACTATTGTTGAATTTGAGTTTTTAGAATCCAACGGTAGTTATCAATCTACGTTTGGCATTATCAATTTACAAACGGGTGAAAAGTTCCCCATCTACAGTGAAGTTAAAGGGTCCGATGTGCCGCAACCTGTAAATAAACCCTCGGATTACCAAGATGATGCCGGTGTGAACAACCGGGATGATTTCCAGGGAACTCCTGGTGTGACCGTGCCTCGACCTCTAGCAGAGTTTCGATTAACAGCGAATACCGAGTATAGCTTTTACTTAGAGTCTTCATTCAACGGTCAACCTGCCGGCATTTTATATTCAACCACCCGTCAAAATGCTGGCAATCGTCAGTATGCTCGATTTGATGGGCCAATAGGGGATGTTATCGATGGGGGTCTGTTGCTGCGCTGGGAGGATTCGGGTGCACTCCTGGTTGGGGCGGAAAATGCCGATTATGACTACGATGATTTTATTGTTCGTATTGGTGGGTATTTGCAATGGGATCAGCCCTAAGGTGATGCAGGGCTAACTTAGGGTACTGCACAAAAATAAGGACCCAGGTTGGGGCTGTCGATGGGTGGATGAGTGATGGGGTAATGGGGTGATTATTTAAGCGCCAGCGCCTTAATGTTAGATGTCAAGGGGGGTAGACGTGACGCGACAGTCGGGTTGGCGAGCTGACTGACACTTAATAGAGACTAACTGGTCTCATGCTGAGACTATCAAAGCAAACGACGGGTATCAATTTAAGCCGGGAAATCTTGGCTAGGACTGAAGTCGGAAGTCGGAAGTCGGAAGTCGGAAAGGGAGGGCATTCCGAACTCCGACTTCCGACTTCCGAACTCTAGATTCCTGAGGAAATCGTCCCGCTTTATGTTGGTACCTCAAACGACAGCTAGCGATCTAAATGACCAGGCGCGATCTAAATGACAGCGCCTGGTCACTGTCAAGCAATTAAAATCTCCAAGTATTTTGTGCGTCAATTATCCCTGATTGCGAGCCGCCGCCTGCTGCTGCCGATAGCTGTCAGCCTTAATCTCAAAGATGACAGCATGATGCACCAGTCGGTCAACGGCAGCCACGGTCATCATCGAATCGGGAAAGATGCTGTCCCACTTGCTGAATGGCTGATTAGCGGTGATCAGCAAACTCTTGCGTTCATAGCGGTGGGCAATGAGTTCGAAGAGTACGGAGGTTTCGGCTTCAGACTTTTGCACGTAGCCCAAGTCGTCGAGGATGAGCAGGTCAAAACGGTCGAGCTTCTTTAGTCTAGACTGTAGCAACAGTTGTTGTTTATCCTGCTGAAGCTGTTGAACTAAGGCAAGTGCGCTGAAGAACTTGATGCGCCGACCCGCTTCTAGCATGGCTTGCGACAACCCAAGAGCCAAATGAGTTTTCCCAACTCCGGACGCGCCGAAAAACAGGCAGTTGGTGGCGTTATCGAGCCAGGTATCGTCATCGGCCAATTGCATCAGAGGGGCCGGATTGAAGTTTGGGCAATGGTCAAACTCAAAGTTGGTCAAACTTTTTACGGCGGGCAGCTGAGCTTCCTTTTTTGCGCGCTCTAGCCGCATTTGTGCTCGTCTGTCGGCCTCTTGTTGACATAAGCTGAGTAAAAACTGTGCATAAGACCATTGTTGCTGCAAAGCGCGGCTCTCTGTAGCTTCCCAGTGGGTAAGCATGTTGGTGAGCTTGAGCTGTTTGAGCAGACGGCTCAACTGTTGGTACGGGCTGGTTGTTTGTGGTGTTTGTGATGAGGTTGGCGTCCGTGTCGTTTGAGCCACTGAGGAGTTGGTCATAGCTATCGAGAGCGTGTTGTTGGGTTGCGATTGGCGGCAAGGTGGCTACCGCATCGGGCATAAACTGTTGCTGTAGATGCCTCAACGTCAGCTGGTTCTTGGATAGGGCTTCGGCAAGATAGCTGGCGACGGTTTGTTCTTTGTCATAGGTGGCGGCAATGTAGAGCGCTTCGACCATGAGTACAGCGGCTTGGTCGCGCTCAAACTGAGCTTTCATCTGCGCCCAAAGCTGGCGAAACTCAGCAGTCGGTAACAAATCTGACTGCCACTGACAGAAGAGGAAGGCTCTGGGCTTTTTCCTGAGTCCACCTATCACATGGCGATAGTCGATGCAGCGCCCCCGCCGTCGTCCTTTGCCAGCCACACGCATGCGGGACAGCTCAAACACCTGCTGCCGCGCAAAGTAGCCGACTAAACGGTCATGATAGAGATGAATTTCTATCTGTTGACCTATCAGTCGTGATGGCACGCTGTAGAGAATGCAGCGCACCTCTATCGTGCTGTGACAGCTGACTTTGGCACTGAGAATCTCGTAGTCGGCCACTCGGCGTTTCGGCAGCGGTTGTAGGACGGCTTTTTCTGCTTCATACTTGGCCTCGCACTGCCGATTGAGACCAGCAGCGGCGTTGTCTATCACCGCCTGGTACTCGGCAATACTGGCAAAGTCGCTGCTGCCGCGCAGGTAGATAGCCTGTTTGATACGGTTCTTCAGGTGGCCGTGCGGACTTTCTACAGATCCGTTCTCGTTTGCTTTGCCTTTGTTGTTTCTCGTTGGCACCATCCGGTAGTGCTCACACAGGTCATCGTAGAACCGCGTCAGCTCCTGGATACGATGCCCCCCTGAATTACGGTAGGCCGCGCTCAGGCTGTCCGTGCGATGTTCTTGTGGGGCACCGCCAGCCGCAGCTAGGGCGTTCTGCAACCCTTCGGATAGGGCAATGAAGCTTTCGCCCCCCTGAATAATCTGCGCGTACTGCCAACCGCTGTAGGCGAGCCGGTAATGATAAATCAAGTGCTCAAATGGCTTGCCGTTGAGGGTGATTTCCATCCCTTTCAGTTTGGTGAAGTCTGAGAGTCCCATGACGCCTGGTTCATGGCGCAGTACGAACATGACCTCCGGCGCCGGCCCGTGCAGCGCTTTCCACTGCTGCACTCTTCTCTGTAAGGTGCGTAGCACCTGTGGGTACTTGCCTGGATACTGCTCTTGCAGGTATTCAAACAGCGTCATTGGTTTCAGTCTCGGTTCCTGGCGTAGCATCGGTTCTAGCTCGCTGGCCCAGACGCCAGCTAAGGGATCTTGGCTCCGGGATGATGCAACGACAGCTCCTCGGTTAGCGCGGTGATGGCCTGCATCAATCCGTTGCCCTGTCCGCTCTGATATCTCGGCTATCGTCGACGATGCCGTCTGGGTCAACCCCAGCTTTCTCGCGTTCATATAGGCTCTCTTTTGGTATAAGTGAATGGCTTTCGGCACAGGTCATCGCTCTCTTTCGCAGGAGATCTACCTGTGCCTTTTTCTTCGACTGGTGACAACCCAGCTAAGCTAACGCTTGCGCCGATAACCTTGTCTCACGCTCTTTGGGCGAAACCCGACAACCGCCTTGGCGTCACCTGCCTACCTTCACTGTCGCGCAACACCTTAAGTAGGTCAGTTCAATCCTTTATAAAATGCAAGCAAGTTGTTTGGCTTCTGCGAGTTTGCCCCCCCAGAATTGGCCTACGGTGTATACACATCTAGAAGATTATTAACATCGACTATGACGGCAACGGTTCCCCGTATCCAAGGGGAACCAACGAAGGGGTGCGCGAACACTTGCGCCAGTTATCCACACCCCTCCCTGACGGTTCCCCTTACCAAGGCTACGGTGTATACGCATCTAGAAGATAATGTCCCAAAAAGTAGACCTGACCTTGAATTGGCCCACTCTGCGAGAAGCCGCTTTGGCGTCTACATCCTAAATCCTTCTCCCTGGGGGCGAAGGACTTTGAGGCCAGGCCCCCCTTCTCCCTTAGGGAGTAAGGGGTTGGGGGATGTAGAGCTTTGCTCTTCTCGGAGAGTGGGCTCGAGATTTGGAGCAACTCTCCGACTTATGTATACACGGTAGCCTTACCAAGGAGAACCCTAAGCAGGGTATTTGAAACTACTGAATCTTCAGGGGTTTGGCCATTCTCTCTGACTTATGTATACACCGTAGCCAGAATTGGGGGGGTGCTCTAATCAAAAGATATTTCTATGATTAAGCAACTGTATTCAGGACTTAGGACTTAAGGCTTTTCTCCAATGACTGGAAAGGCATTGTAAACTTTATGAATGCCTTCCCAACCGTCTTTTTTTCCGGCGTTTTGTCTAGCGATGTTTTCAGCGGCTTTAACACTGGTGGCGTGAACTGAAACGAGGGTTTTGGAGCCCCATTCGGAAACTACGACATAGTAACAAGCGGTTGGGCGGGAAGTAGATTGAGACAGCATCAGTGGTAGACCATGCAACTATATATTCCTCTGTCTCTTGCCAGGGAGGTTATGCATATTCGCTGGCATCCGTAACGAAAGTTTAGCAATACCAAAGCCTATTCAGCGCGGCCATAGTAGGCAAACGCCTTTGAATTATTAGGGGTTTCGTCAACCGTCATCCCTAACCAGGCCCATAGCTGGTCGCCCAGGGAAAAGTGCCACCACTCGTTGGGGTGTTGACGAAACCGAGCCGCCTGCATTGCCTGGGCTAATACGGTGCGATGGTGATGAAATGTTTGGCCATCGAGTTTATCCACAAAATAGTTGGGATAGGACCGTTCAGAGATTTCGTCAATTTCAGACCCCATATCCACCACCTGCTGCTGGGCATCTACCAGGGTGATGTCGATGGCTGCTCCGGTGCTATGGGGCGGTGGCGTTGCTATGTCATGGCTAGGAGCAGCCCAAAACTGATATACCTGGGCCATCAGTTCTTCCCTAGGTGCGTCAGTTCCCCCCAGTTGCGTACTTTGCCACACCTGCAACAACTGTTCGTAGGTGTAGTTCACCATAAACTGCTGCACAGTAATGGGACGGTAGGCATCAAAAATTTGAATCCGCCAGCCAGGATGCCGCTGCTGTAGGTGCACTTGAGCCTGCACTAAAGCCCGTAATACCCCTTCCCGCACATAGTAAGGAGATCGTTCTCCATAGGGAGCCCCCAATATCGCATAGGGATGAGGGTCAACAACTGCAAACTGTTCTAACGGAATTGGCACTAAAGATTCGCCGCATTCTTGAATGGGAATGCGTTGGTAGGGCTTAGAGGCCATAAAACCTACCCAACCGCCACCGGCTGTTTCACCCTCTCAACAAAGTTCGCCAACAGCTGTAGCCCGGTCTTAGCAGACTTCTCAGGGTGAAACTGTACAGCCATCAGATTGTCCTTAGCAATAGCGGCTGTCACCGTTTGACTACCGTGGGTAACAGTGGCTGCAACAATGGAGGGATCGGTTGTCTCGGCATAGTAAGAGTGGACAAAGTAAACCCACTCGTTGGATGAAATTGTGGACCAGAGAGGGTGACCTGGCTGGGTTAGCTGTAACTGGTTCCAACCCATGTGGGGAATGGTAATGCCGGGCTCGGGCTTAAATTTACGTAGGGTGCCCTTGAGCACACCAATGCCAGGCTCAACACCTTCTTCAGACGCTTCAAACAATAGCTGTAGCCCCACACAAATACCCAGGAAGGGTTTACCGCTGGCGATGACATCGCGGATTGGTTGGGCTAGGTTGCGATCGCACAAATGCCGCATCGCCGGGTCAAAGGCACCCACACCGGGTAGCACCACACCATCAGCCCGATGAATCACCTCTGGTTGATCAGTCACTATCGGCGTAGCCCCAGCAAACTCTAGCCCTTTACAGGCCGAATGCAGATTACCCATGTCGTAATCAATCACAGCGATGGTTGGCATAGTCCCTCTGGTAGGCGATTACTGCTCTATAGTATCGGCTTGACTGAAGGATGGGTAGTTGGGGGAGGTCAAAAGGGCAGGTATGTTTAAGAACAGCGCCCATTCCCCATTCCCTACTCCCCTAGACCAATGTCCGCGCCCATTCTGATCACCAGCTTCCGACCCTGGAAAGCGCATCAAGGCCTCAATACCAGCGATATCTTACTAGAACGTGTGGCGGCAAAACTGCCGCAGAATGCTATTTTTTTGCGCTGGCTGCCGGTTAATTTTGACCTGGCACCGATGCAGGTGATTAATCACATTGTTCAGTATCGGCCCAAGGCCGTTATCTGCTGCGGCATGGCGGAAATGCGTCAGACATTAACCGTAGAACAGTGGGGCACCCATGGGGACAATCGCCTGGCAACGCCCATTGATCTCAAGACCTTGATCAAGAATACAATTCACACCCACATCAGCAACGATGCTGGCAATTTTGTGTGCAATCGCCTTTACTACCGGGTGCTCAGACACCTTAAGCAACAGTCCGCCGCCGCCCTATTTGTCCATGTGCCGTTGATTACCCCAGCCAACCAAACCGTCATCGAGTTTGATTTCCTAAAAATCGTTGACCATTTAAATTCAGCCTGTTGATAATCTTGTATAGTCCCCACCATCAATAGCTCCCAGACAGGTTAGGGGACGAAAAATGTACCTTCTATTTTGCCCCCACTGTTTGTCTAATGTTCTTCCCCCTCATTGCCCAAGCTGCTTCACCGCCGCAAATCGTCCGCCCCCAAGAAGTCAGACCTCTACCGGCTCAGCTAGATACGCTCCCTGTCTTTAATAGCAACAGTCCTGAGCTAATTGGCGAGCCAGGGATTTTACTCTCCACATTTCCACCCGAGGGCATGGAGCACCCAGAAGCCCATCTGGACTTTGCTTTTGAGGGACGATTTGATGTGTTTGCTCACCATGTCTATCGGGCAGATGATCCTGAGGATCTGAGGCCAATGTATGTGGCCATTTTGGTGCACAACCCTGGTGTGGAAACAGTGACGGTGAATGTGCTGGCTGGCGCTAGCTACTTAAGTCAACCAGATGCACCGTTTATCACATTGCCGAGTGCAATCCGCTTTTCGCCCCGTAATCCGGTGTTTGCTGGCCCCGGTAGTCGAGTGATGGGAGATTTGATCCAGGGGCGTCGTCAAGATCTAATCCCATCTCAATTAGTTGTTCCCCCTGGGGCCAGCGCTCTGCTTTTAAACGCGCCCATTCCGGTGGCCGAGTTTGACCCACCCATTAATGGTCGCTCCACTTTAATTGAATTGGATAGCAGTGGCCCTGTCTATCTGGCGAGCCTGTCAGAAACCGCTAATGTGGACGGCAATGACAATGAGACTGCCCCCACATTGGCCCAGTGGGCGTCCATAGTAAAGAATTCAGGGTTGGCTGGACCTCGCGATCGCACCCCCACCCCCATTACCGATAATTCAGGTCAGGTGATTTATGGCCGTGTGGCAGGGGTCGCCCAAGGAGCTAGCTGGACCGCGACCGTTACTGATGATGGTGCTAACGTGCTGACTATTCCAGCATCAAATACAGCCATTTCCTATGGCCTCAGTACTCTGCATGCAGGGCAAATGGGTACCAACCAAAACCAAAGCGCTCCCATGTTGGTGCGTTATGGGGACACCGCCTACCAAGCCCATGGCAATTATGGTGTGGAATACACGCTGGCATTTCCCTTACAAAACAGCACCGATAGTCCTCAAACCGTCACCATTACCCTGGAAACCCCCATTAAAGAAGACACCCTGTCAACAGCAGGGTTACAGTTTTTTGAAACCCCACCGAACCGCACCTTTTTCCGAGGCCCCGTCCAAGTCAGATATCGCGACGACGACAACCTCCCTCGTATCCGCAATTTCCATCTAGTACAACTGCGCGGGCAACAGGCTGAACCCCTAACAACATTAACCTTAGCCCCTCAGGAAAAACGTCGAGTAGACATCATCTTGCGCTATCCCCCCGATGCCACCCCACCCCAAGTTATTACTATCCAAACAGAATAAATAGACCCAACACTTAATCTATGGTGATGATGCACCATTTGTATTAAGTCATGCTTTTATTGCATGGTTTAATGAGAAAATTACATAAACGTCCTTGAGATGTAACGGAACTTACAATCTATGTCTTCTGAAATAAGGAAGATAACTTGAACGAGCATAACTTGCGGGTTATGCTCGTAATAGAAGACACAGGTGTATGCAATTCCAATACCCTATTGGTGAGTACATTGCTGAACTAGTAGAGGTTTGGGCCGATTTTAAAGAGGCTTTTATCGCAGTCTGTATTCAGCCCTTCTTCATGTAGGGGTAGAGCACAAGCATGTCAAATGTATTCATTCTTGGTGAGTTAAATCACAAAATCCAGAGAGCTAAAGAGAGCCTGTTTACCGGAGTACTTGCAATAGGGACCCATAACGAGGTCGAATGGTTCCTATATTTTCTCGTTGGTCAAATTGTTTGGGCTAATACCCGCACCCATTCAAAGCGCCGTTGGCATCGCCAATGCCTCAAATATTCTCCGGATTTAAGCAAGAAAGCCATTCATGACATTGCCCATCAACCTGAAAACTATAAAGTGATGGCGCAATTAGTTATGCAACAAAAGTTTAGTCGGGAGCAATTTTCTCAAGTCGTCATCGGCTGCATTTCTGAAATTCTGTTCGATATCATCCACCAGGCGACACTAGAGCTCAAAACCTCGCAGAAACTAATTTATAAAGTTAGCTCCCGCAACGGGGCTAACTTTCCTTGTATCGGCCTCCATCGAGAACCTATCTGGCAGCAGGTTCAACAAGATTGGAATGACTGGCAACAGGCAAATCTAACTGATTACAACCCTAATCTAGCCCCGAAGATTATCAGAGCTGATATTCTTCGGGAGCGCACATCAGAGGCGACATTTCGCGAGTTAGAAAAATTAGCTGATGGTCGGTTAACCCTGCGAGATTTAGCCGTGAAAACAGGCCAACCCCTGATTTTACTAACACAGTCATTGATTCCCCACATCCGTCGGGATTTGATTAAGCTGGTCAACGTGAAAGATTTATCATCTACCCCCTGTACCAAGCCAAGAAGTACCCCAACATCTTTTGTACCGTCTTCTGGCAATAATCATTCTGTAGCTAAAAAGAGAGCAGCCGTTACCTCTAGCATTAAGGCTAACCCGGCCAATCGCCACAGACCTTGTGCTTGCAGTCAAGCAAACAATGATAAGGATAAAGCTGTCGTCGCTTATGTTGACGACAATCTAGCAGATAGCCAGGCAATGGCCGATATTTTCAAAGAATCAGACTATCATTATGTCAATATTTCTGATTCTTTACAGGCTCTCACCAAGCTATTGGAGCTTAAACCTCAGCTAATTTTTCTCGATCTGGTTATGCCTGTGGTCAATGGTTATGAACTCTGTGCTCAGATTCGGAGAATCTCGGCACTTAAAGACGTTCCAGTTATCATCATGACTAACAACAACAGTATTCCCGATCGAGTACGGGCCAAAGTGGTCGGTTCCAACGGTTTTTTGGGCAAACCCATTAAACCCAAGCGAGTTTTGAAAGTGGTGCTCAAGCATTTACAAACTGAGCCAGTGACATCAACCAGTCCAGCTCAGTTTCACAGGCTATCACCATCGTCTATTTAACCGAGACACGGGGCAACACCGGAGACGGTAACAACTACAACACAATAAATGTAGCTTAACAGAATAGATATCATCTATCCTTCTGTTAGGAAATCATAGCGTTATATTCCTTAAGTCATCATGAGTTCTAATCAGGCCATCTTACAACCACCGCCAACCTATTTTCAACAGGAGGCTGCTCAATTACTTCAGCAAATAGGGGATGAGCTTCAAGCTCTAAGTCAAAACTTTAGTATCCAGAAAGCGCATACATTGATGCGTTTAGCCCATACCCTGAAAGGGGCCGCAGCAACCGTAGGTTTAGATGTTATCAAAACCATCACCCAGGCATTAGAAAATGCATTCAAGGCATTGTGCACTCCAGATGCCAACCTCACTCCCACAGTAAAAGATTTAATTTTTGAAGGGTACAACTGCTTAGAACTGATGGTCTCAGTACGGTTAGCCAAAGAACCCATTGATGAGTCCAATATGTTGGACCGGATAGCGACTATCGTCTCACAGCTACAGGAAAACCTAGGCGATCGGTTTGGTCAAGATAGCTATTTACCCACGTCCATTGAGCTTGGGGTTGATGTCACTCAGGCGATCTTTGAAAGTGGCGTCACCGACTACTTAAATGAATTAAGCCAAGCTCTCAAAACGCCTGACCCTGACTCTTTAAAAGCCCTACTCCATATTCACGCTGATGTCTTCATTGGGTTAGCTGAATCACTTCAATTGCCGGGGTTTGGGGCAATTGCCAAAGCGACGTTAGCGGCTCTCAAACAGCATCCTGCCCAAACTGTTCACATTGCTCACATTGCATTGGACGACTATCGTGCTGGCCAGACAAAAGTGCTACAGGGCGATCGCAACCAGGGAGGTGCCCCGAGTTCAGCCCT
Source organism: Leptolyngbya sp. PCC 7375 (assembly GCF_000316115.1). Classification (GTDB taxonomy): domain Bacteria; phylum Cyanobacteriota; class Cyanobacteriia; order Phormidesmidales; family Phormidesmidaceae; genus Leptothoe. Next base: position 1,467,943 of record NZ_JH993797.1, on the reverse strand, counting down.
CCTACAGCTGGGCACACAGGTGCCCCAACGAACAAATCGATTGCAGGGCCTATGGCAATGGTTAAACCAACCAATAACAATGCCTCGCAAAGCACCCCAAATTCAAGTCGCTCAGCCATCAAGCCCTCCACAAACACTCCCCACAAAACCCATCTCTGTGGTCAAAAAACAGCCCCTCACTCAGGTATTCCTAAACTGCCAGGAGAACCTGAGTGATTTAACCAGACAGCATGATAAACCTGTTCTGGTAGAAATTCGAGAGAATGAAGTTCTCATTGACCAAGCCATCGCTCAGCGGCTATATGATCCGCTACTACAGCTGGTACACTATGCCTTCAAACAAGATCTTGAGATGCCTACCGTTCGACAGCGGCAAGGGAAATCAGCTCTGGGCAGAATTCAGCTGGCGGCCAAGCAAGCAGAGCAGCATCTAGTGATGTGTGTTTGGGACGATGGATACGGCCTCAATCCAGAAACGCCCTGTCAGCAAGTGCGTCCTCAGATCGCCTCCTTACAGGGCACGGTGACTGCGGCCTATTCCCCTGGCAAGGGCACCTGTTTCACCCTGCGCATCCCCCTTGGCACCTGCCGTGTACACACAAGTATTGGAAACTAGCGTTCGCGGTTACAGCACCCCCTCTAACTCCCCCTTGGTAAGGGGGAGAACCGGAGTTTCCCCCCTTACCAAGGGGGGATTAGGTAATGCAGGATTGTGAACTCAGCCGAACGGGCCTGAACAATATTTGCTTTATCGCCAATGTTTACAAATGTTGAATTCGCCAACAGTATCAATTCTGAAGGCTTTGAGTAACACTAAGGGTGTTTATGAAACACTAACGAAAGATTATTAGCAGGCATTTCAACCACCTCCTGTAGAGCCAGCAGATGTGTCTTAGCCGTCTCTTCAACAGTTTCTAAATCACGCACGCCCCAATCAGGATTCTGTTCTTTCAGCCAGCCATCAAATATGGCATTACTAGGCGCTGTATGCTCACCATTACGCTTAAAGGGACCATATAAGTAAAGAACACCCTTTTCAGGCAGTACACGCCCAGCCCCAGCCATCAAAAATTCACACGCTTTCCACGGAGCAATGTGGATCATATTAATGGTGACAATTGCATCAATCGACCGCTTTTCATCTGCCTCCACAGGCCATGGGTCATGGCAAACATCGAGTTCTACGGGGGGGAGTAGATAGCGAGCATTGGTGGCCTGCTGCCAGGCGGCAATACTCTTCAGCATGGGCGCACTGATATCGCTGGGCCACCACCGTCGGGGTGCTAGTTTAGGGGCGAAAAAACTAGCATGCTCACCCGTACCGCTCGCAATTTCCAACACGGTGCCTGGATTGGGTAGAACGCGCTCTAGCACTGCGAGAATGAACTCACGATTACGCTCAGTGGCAGGGGCATAGAGACGACCGTCGTTGGGTTTGAAATCAGGCATGGGAGGGGGGAGTGATTAGTGATTAGTTTTGAGGGAAAGAAAGAGTAAGAACGTCTTTCCTCAAGGGGGTTGAGCCAATATATATTACCTTGGGAAGCAGCCCTGCTTACGTCTAGAGGGGAATGTAGCAGGGCTGGCACAAGGCACAGCCCCTACGAGATATCCATCAGGCCCCAAGAACTAAAAACTAAAAACTAGAAACCAAGAACTAAAAACTCCCTAAACCTGACCATAAAGCTGTTGAATCACCTGATCTGCCTGCTGTAGCTGATTTAAAGCCGTCTGCAATTGGTCTAATTCATGTTGCCCCTGGTGTTCTTGGTCTTGCTTTTGAGTTAGTAAGGTTTCTAAATCAGCCTTGCGAGCTTTGATGTCGGCATCCAGGCGACTGATGACGGATTGCTCATAGTCGCGAAAGTACTGAATAATGGCTGAATGGATAGGTTGCTGCTGTTCAGCGGCAATGCGGGGTAGGTGGGTTCTGAGTTCCTGGCGCGCCGCTTCGACTAAGGCACGACGGGTTTGGTCAATTTGGAAGGCTCCGATGCCCAGGCTGGCAATCCCTAGGGTAATGGGTCCGGCGATGGTGCTGATCAGACTGGAAGCCAAAAGGCTGGCACCGATGGCAGCGACTACATTAATCAGAATGCTCTGTAGGTCGATGCTGGCCAGAACGGCTTTAACTTCGGGGGTATCTGTCGGTTGGTTGAGGGCATCAATGGCCCATTCTGCCCAGCTGGGTTGGCTGTTGTCGAGGGGAAGCTCCACGAACTGACCGCTGAGGGTATTTAGAATTTGCTGGGTGATTTGGTTGTAGGAAGTACCATAGTGGGCGGCCCGTTTAGACAGAGCTTGAAAAGCACTGCGTAAGGTGGGCTCCAGGGTACGACTCCAGTGTAAAAGTCGATCGTTGAGATAGCGTTGAAAGGCAGTCTCTAGGGATTGGTTAAACTGTTGCCGACCGGCAGGGCTGACAAGATCTAACAGGGAGAGATCGGGTTGGTAAGGGGCAAAGTCTTTTTCAAAGGTGGTTTCCAGACTGAGGATAAAGTCCTTAAAGGAGGTAGTGGTGGCTGTGGCGTTGCGATCGCAACTCGCCCGAATCTCCTGCTGAAACTGATCGCGGATCACCACCAGTTGTTCAAACACCGGAGCCAGCTGCAAAATAGTTTGCTTCAGCTCAGCTACGCTTTGCGCCAATAGAGTCTGACGCAGCTGCACCTTTTCCGTAAGTTCTGCCAGCGTACGGCGAGATAAAGCCACTAATGGTTGAAACTCAGCCTGGGTCCGCTCATGGGTAAGAAACTGATCCAGGGTGAGCAAAAACTGCGAAAATCCTGGATCGCGAATGGGCTCATCTGGAGTCTTAATCCGCTGACGCAGCACCTCCAGGGCAGAAATGGGAAATACCCGCTGGTCGTAGCGATCGCAATAGTCTTTCAGGGTACTGTGAAACACCTGATGCAGGCGGGATTCTGCCTGGGCCAATTCATCAGGATCATCGGGATCTAGCAAACTGTCCTTAATGTGGTCCCAGGCATTCAGCAAGAAAAACAGCGACAGCCCTTTATGTTGCAAGTAGTTATTGAGATAGCGACGCTCAGCCAGAGTACAAGGCTGTGTAGCCCGCAGCATAAACAAAATTGCATGACAGCTTTGGATATAGCCAAGGGAAAGTTTATTCAGAGCTTCAGTATCGTTGAGACCCGGACTATCAACAATTTCAACACCGTTTTCTAACAGCGATAGTGGATAGTGAATCACCGCATGGCTAACATGGGCAAAAGGTGGGGTACTGCCATCCTGACGCATATCAGCTGGGTCGATGGTGTACCGTTGGGTAAATGTCTCAATGTCTAACTGCTCAGGCGGTCGGTCATCGTTGAAGTAAACCGTTGCTTCAGGGGTAGGACCATAGCGCAGCACCGTCAGTAAGGCCGTGCAAGGGTTCACGTTGCTGGGCAATAAGGGTTCTCCCAGTAGTGCATTGAGAAACGTACTCTTCCCCCGTTTCATATCCCCTAGCACCATGAGGCGAAAGACTCCCTGGCGCAGACCTTGACTAGCAGCCGAGAGATCGGTGAGGGGCTGGGTAAGATCAAACGTATCTTGCAGCGGCTGAAGCGTTTTGATCATCGCTTCAAGCTGAACAGCAAGGGCTTGACGCAGATTAGAAACTTGGGAGAGATGGGGTAACAGGGACATAGGGAAACAATTTGCAATGTTTAATTTACGCCCTTGCTTTATTCTTTGAAAATAGCATTGGGGGTTAAACCAAACTTAGGAGCCAGGGTAGAACTTATCTTTTCATTCTCTTTATAAACAGCATCTTCATACATGCCGTTCTCCCAAACGCATACGGTAATTTGACGGGTCTCGGGGTCAACAATCCAGTATTCTGCAATTGCTCTCGCCGCATATTCAGTGTGTTTGTAGCGATAATCCCGGTCTCGGTTGGTTTGTCCTGGCGATACAGCTTCAATGACCAACGCTGGGGGTGCCATATCGTGGGTAATAGTAGCGCGTTTGGCTCCAGCCAGAGCAGCCTTAGATTCCTCAGAATGAACCAGTAAGTCAGGAATGCGGCAACTAACACGGCGGCCACTGACCTCAATTTCGGTACCCCAGGTTACTAGCTCCGCAGGAAAATGCTTGACCAGCTCTAAAAGCAGGGTTCTAGCAATGCTGAGATTTTCATCCGATTCCGGCGGCATTTCAACTAGGGCTCCATCGACAAGTTCATAGCGGGTTTCAGTACCAGCAGTGTAGGCAAGGTACTGCTCTAGGGTCAGATATGGGGCTGAAACAGCTTGACTCATGGTCGGTTGGCCACTTGAGAGTATTTCTATTGTAGGCAATGGTAGAGCAGACAGCCCCGATGCTTCTAAAAACGCTGAGGCATGAGGGTTTAATGATTTCTAGGTGTAGGGGTGTTCCATGGAACGCCCCTACACCAACCATGGAACGCCCCTACATCAACCGCTCAATTAAATGGTCTCCTACCCGCAAGGCGTTGGCAATCACCGTCAGCGCCGGACTTACGCTGGCATTAGACGGAAAGAAACTGCTGTCCACCACATAAAGATTATCCACGTCATGGGTGCGGCAGTTAGGATTCAAAACCGACGTAGTCCGGTCATTCCCAAATCGGCAGGTGCCGCATTGGTTAGCCATCACCTGGATAGGCACCTCACCACGGGGATGGGTACCGCGCTGAAAGCCACCTAAGTCTTTTTCAATGGTCTTTAGCACCTCTATCCAACGATAAACCAGACGATCATGGGCCTCTAAATTATTGGGAGTATAGTCAATGTAGAGTTTGTTATGGTCGATGCGCACACGGTTGTTGAGGTCAGGTAAGTCTTCAGTCTGAATCCACCAGCCAATGGAGCGAGTCGCTAGCTGTTTGAGGCCAAAATCAGGCATGTATTTGGCCAGAATTGAGAGCAGTGGGGGAGCCTCAGCAAAAATAATGTCGCTGAGCAGGCCACCTGTATTGTAGATATGCCCCATCGGGTAGGGAAAATCGGTATCTCCCCAGTAAAAATCGTTAATGTAGACAGTTTTAGGAAAATCTCCTGAGTTAGTTTTATTCGTGAGCTGTACCACGGCTGTCAGTAAGCTTTTCATCAGATTACGACCCACCAGGTCAGAACTATTGGCTAGACCGCAGGGGTGTTGCTCATTAGCTGACTGAAGTAACAGAGCAGCTGAATTAACAGCACCACAGGATAGGACAACAATATGAGCAAAGAATAAGTAGGTTTGGTCGCCAATTTGGGTTTCCACCGCTTTGACAATCTGACCGGAGGGATCAGTGTGGAGAGCGACCACCCTAGCTTCGGTTTTGAGGGTGACGTTGGATTGGGTGAGGGCAGGGGCAATGCCGCTGACTTCAGAATCGTTGGTGGGGTCATCGTCCTGGCGAGTGAGGCCCAAGGGTAGACAAGCGGGGTGGAGGTTCTGGGTTGCGATCGCACCCATTATTGCTTCAATCTCTTGCTCTTGGTTAATCGCTTCATAGGGATACTCTCGACTATGCTCAGGCTCCGTTGGATCGCCATCGAGGGTGCCATGCACCTTATACAGCTGTTCAGCTTCAGTGTAGTAAGGCTCAAAATCGGCATACTTTAAACACCACTCCAGGGAAACGCCTGTCTGATGTTCTACCCGCTCAAAGTCTCGTTCTCGCATTCTTAGCAAGGCAGCCCCGTAGATTTTAGTATTGCCACCTACGGCATAGTTCATCTGAGGGGAGAAGGGCTCGCCAGCAGTGTCGTACCATTGCTCGGGAGCATGGTAACGTTCTCGTTTAAAGACGTCGACGTCACTGCGATTTTGTTCTGCAAGGGGCATAAAGTCTCCCCGCTCCAGGATCAAAATCTTTTTACCGGTGGGTGCCAGTTTACAGGCTAGGGTACCGCCCCCTGCACCAGTACCGACAATAATTACGTCATACTGCTGATCATCAATAATCACAAAGCACCCCTTGCCACCAGATCATTTACTAAAACAGAGCACACAGGCCCGACACAGCCAATTCAGCCTGAACTTTGGTTATCAAAGCTGCAAAGATAATTATATTCAAGACAATTAACATTAAGAGCGCATGTACTTGCTCTTCACCGATTCCATCTAAATTCATAGTCGTCCTCCCATCTCAAGGCACGGTTAGCTATTGCATGGTAAAAACCATGGTACAAACATCGACTGATTCTGCAACTGATGTAGGGCTATGTCAAACGACGATTAGTCAAAGATTATGGAACAAATAAAACACTAATTAAAGAGATAATATCAATCCGAGTATTGCCCTGAAGCAACCCTTTTGCAGTGTAGCTACAAATACTTTTGAGGCAGATATTTGTCAGTAATTCTTAAAGCTTATACGGGTATCTGTAAGTATCTTTTTTCATAGAGTTCCTTATTGTCTAGGAAAATCAGCGGCAGTCTAAGTAAACGATCTTCAATCTGATAGATTTCCCGCCCAGAAGTTCCTGATAAGGTTTCAGTAAAGATTAAAAATTATTTTTTCATCAAGGTTCATTGTTCGTAACTCTAGTAATCATGGTGGGACCCTTGGCAGCATGAATGAGCAGATGTGATTTCGCAGGGTATTCCCCATGAAACTTAAACGCTTATTTGTGTGGCTTTTTCCCGTTGCATTGGTAATGACTTTGCTATGGGGTAGCGCGCAGCCAGTGGCAGTTGTTGCGGCTACTAATGAAACAACAAGACAGATCCTGCCTCCTCTCAACAGGATTGCTGATCAGACCGCAGCAAAGGAATTTACCCTTCCTCCGCTGCCCTATGCCTATGATGCACTGAATGACTATATTGATACCGAGACCATGACGGTGCACCATGACCGGCACCATGCTGGGTATGTCAGGAAATTGAATGGTGCGATCGCAAACTATCCCGAGCTACAGACAAAATCTATAGAGGAGTTACTTAGTAACATAAATAACCTTCCCTTAAATATCCGAGCAACTGTGCGCAAGAACGGTGGCGGCCATGCCAACCACACCATGTTCTGGGAAATCATGACCCCCGACGGTCAGGAACGTCCTAGTGGAGCCATTGCCGCAGCCATCAATCAGGCCTTTGGAGACTTTGAAACCTTCAAACAGACCTTTAATAGTGCCGGTAAAACTCGGTTTGGCAGCGGTTGGGTATGGTTGGTGTTAGACAGAAATGGTCGACTAACCGTGATGAACACTCCCAACCAGGACAGTCCTTTGATGGATGGTTACTACCCCATCATGGGCAACGATGTTTGGGAACATGCCTATTATCTGAAGTATCAAAACCGTCGAGGAGATTACCTTAACGCCTGGTGGAACGTCGTCAATTGGGACGAAGTTAATAATCGCCTTGAGCGAGGCAAAGCCTATCTAGCAGGTTAAAAGGATTTATTCCCCGTAGGGGCGTACCGCGATACGCCCTTCGATCTGTAGGCGATTTCTCCATAGCCCCAACGGGATGTACAGCAGTGCATCCCTACAGGTCTTTAAAATTGTTTAACCTACATTTTTAAGAAAAGGCCGATAAATCCAAAGACTCAATGCCGTTGAAGAATGTCAGCAGTCGTTCAGTAATTTGGGCAACACCGCCTTCTACAGTAGACTCAATATTTAAGGGCAATACAGGGTCATGCAGAGAAAGGCGTAGTAAAAACCACCCATCTTCTTTTGGAGAGGAACAGGCCACACGGACACCCTCATAGTTATTCGGGACTAACGACCAGTCAGCCTGCTGTTCAACAAAGGTTTTAAGCTGGTCAATGACACTCTCACCATAGGACTTAAACTCATTGACACCAATTTTGATACGAATCTCTCGACTCTCTTTTGGTTCTTTGAGAGTCACAATCAAATCTGTTAGTGAGCGCCCAGCCTGTTTCACTTTAGCCAGCTCAATCAACAACTTACTCACCAGATACGCTCCATCATCGAGAAAGTAGTTCTCTCGCATAGCTCCATGGCCGGAGGTTTCAATCGCTAGCCAAGATTCTTCGCCGGTTTGATTTAAGCGCACAGCTTCGGTAATGACATTTTTATAGCCGCGCTTAAAGCGATGGTGTTTGCCGCGCAAATCCTGTTCAATGAACTGAGCAAGCCCATCGGAGGTGATGGAGTCAGTTACGATGGTAGACCCTGGGTGTTCCTGTAGCACAATGGCAGATATCAGGGCAATCAGGCGGTTACGGTTCAGTTCCTGGCCTTGATGATCCACAGCAGCAGAACGGTCCACATCGGTATCAAAGATAATGCCGAAGTCTGCTTTATTGGCTAATACTGCCTGGCAAATGGAAGCCATGGCAGCGTGATTTTCCGGGTTAGGAATGTGGTTAGGAAACATGCCATCAGGCTCTAGGAACTGACTCCCGGTAGTGTCAGCGCCCAGGGGTTCGAGCACTTTGTTAGCGTAGAAACCACCGGCACCATTACCAGCATCGACAATAATTTTTAGGCCCTGTAAGGGTTGCTCAAAATGTTGAGGATGGTTAACGGCATTACGAATTTTCTGAACCAGCTGATCAGCATAGACAGCAATAAAGTCACGGGTTTCAATAGTTCCAGCTGTATCTGCTAGTGAGAAATCGTTTTGCTCAGCTAACGTCAGGATTTCAGTAATATCTGTCTTCGCGAGGCCACCTTGAGCAGTAAAAAATTTCAGACCATTGCGGTTAAAGGGCAGATGACTGGCGGTCATCATAATGGCCCCATCACAGTCAAAGCCGGGGGTGACGGTGCTCATAAACATGGCGGGCGTGGAGGCCATGCTGACGTCATACACATTTGCGCCAAGGCTAGCCATGCCATCCATCACACTTTGCATGAGGGCAGGCCCAGATACACGGCTATCGCGACCGACAGCAAGCTGCAAATCTGTGGCGGGCTTACTAAGTTTTGTAGCGAGCCAGTTAGTAAAGGCCTGCCCTAGCCGTTGAGCAATTTCTGGGGTGAGGTTAACGGGCTCGTTGGGGACTCCGTCGATTGCAACACCACGGATGTCCGAGCCATTTTGAAGCTTTTTCCAGTTGAAATCTTGCATGGGAATGGGGGATCAGTCGGGTTTGCATTGGGTCACTTTGAGTATGACGGTTGGGATCGAAAATATGGAAAATTCACTGATTTTGTTAACTCGCGTAAGCTAAGTCGAACCAATATTCGCGACTGATAGAGAATCCTTTAGATGCCGTATAACTTCCTTATTAGGGATCTTATGCGATAGATCTGACGTTGAATATATAGTTAGCTGCGCGACTCGAAGTTGTTCGGGGGAGTTGAAGAGACTCCCAAAAATCTCTTCCTATAACAATCATGGTTTTAGGTTGACATCTATCTACTAGATGGTAGATACTCAGATTATGGAAAAAAACACTGCTAAACGCATATTGGATGTTGCTCAAGATATGGTGCGTAATCGGGGCTATAGTGCCTTTAGTTATGCCGATATCGCAAAGCAGGTTGGTATTCGCAAAGCTAGTATTCACTACCACTTTCCCTCTAAGGATGAGTTGGTGAAAGAGCTAGTAAAGCGATACCGAGAGGGAATGGGAAAGGCGTGCGATCGCATTACCCATTCCACGGCCAGTCTTGATCAGCAACTTGTCCAATTTGCCAATCTCTACCGCAATGGTCTAGAGGAGCATCAGATCTGTCTATGCGCTATGTTAGCAGCAGATTTCGAAGTTTTACCCCAACCTATTCGGGAGGAGATTCAAACCTTCTTTAGCCACACTGAGAACTGGGTCATAAACTTGCTCCAGCAGGGATGTGACAACGGACATTGGGACTGTCATCCCTCAGTTGAACAGGAGGCAAAAGGGTTGATTGCGATGCTCCAAGGGGCACAGCTACTGGCTCGTTCATCAGCGGATAGTGTGGCTACCTTTGAGCAGGTTGTTTATCCACTGCTTACAGCAAAATTTGCCAAAGCTTAAATTTTTTGCCCGGTCATCTACCTACTAGTAGATAATTTATTTGTTCAATATTTCCCAAAAAAGGAGCTCAACATGTTGCAGTCATTTGCAGATCAAAAACTCATTGTTATCGGCGGCACCAGTGGTATGGGTAAAGCCGTTGCCCGCATTGTTCTTGAAAATGGTGGTTCAGTTGTTTTAGTTGGCCGTCGTGCAGAAAAGTTGCAGGTCGCCGTTGACGAACTGCAGGCCTATGGTCCTGTTATGGGAGAGCGTGCTGACATTTCGCAACCTGAGAAACTTCAGGCTTTAATTGCAAAAATTAATCAGGCCCATGCAGACGCTACATTATTAGTTAATGCGGCTGGAGCCTTTCTCCCCAAACCATTCCTAGACTATGAAGCCGCTGACTATGATCTCTATCTAGATCTTAATAAGGCCACCTTCTTTATTACCCAGGCAGTGGCTCGAAACATGATTAAGCAAAACAACAAAGGCGCAATTGTGAGCATCGGCTCTATGTGGGCTAAGCAGGCCGTCCAGGCAACGCCATCTTCGGCGTATTCTATGGCCAAAGCGGGTTTGCATTCCTTGACTCAACATCTCGCGATGGAGTTAGCTGAGCACAATATTCGGGTGAATGCAGTCTCTCCTGCTGTGGTGGCAACACCTATTTATGAGGGCTTTATTGCCAAAGAGGATGTGCATGATGCCCTGCAAGGCTTTAACGGATTCCATCCCATTGGCCGCATTGGCACCCCTGAAGATGTAGCTGAAGCCATTGCTTTTTTATTGTCTGATAAGGCTGCTTGGGTAACCGGTGCTGTGTGGGATGTGGATGGCGGTGTTATGGCTGGGCGAAATCAATACAACTAATGGTGCTGTAAGGGAGCACTAACCCGACGTGGGTTTGAGCCTCACCCTCCATCTTTGGACGAGACTATGTTCAAGGAACATGCGTTAAATAGCTTCTAGAAATCCACAGAGACCTATCATGAAAATCCATGCCGATTTAACAGAACGAGCCGTGGTCAATACCGAAAACCTACCCTGGATTGACTCTCCCATGGCAGGTGTCCAACGGCGCATGATCGAACGCGATGGGGCAGAAGTTGCTCGGGCAACTTCTCTTGTGCGCTATGCTCCCAGCAGCTACTTCTCAGCTCACACCCACGGCGGTGGTGAGGAGTTTTTCGTTTTAGAGGGGGTGTTCTCAGACGAACACGGAGACTTTGGCCCAGGCACCTATGTGCGTAACCCCGTAGGTTCTAGCCATACTCCCCACAGTAAGGACGGTGCAACGATTCTGGTTAAACTGCGACAAATGGATCCAAACGATCAACAGCCGGTGACCATCGACACGAATAAGGCAGGATGGGCTCCTGGTTTAGTGACTGGTTTACACGTGCTGCCTCTACACAGCTACGGCACTGAACAGGTAGCGCTAGTAAAATGGGCACCCGGCACAACGTTTCCACAACATCGCCATTGGGGGGGTGAAGAAATCTTTGTCTTAGAAGGCACATTTGCCGATGAGCAGGGAGTATACCCTCAGGGCACCTGGCTGCGAAATCCACCCGATAGCGTGCATACGCCCTTTAGCAAAGAAGGCTGTCTCATTTATGTCAAAACCGGGCACCTTACTAGTTAACAACCAACCAACCCTTAAACCATCGAGTCAGTCGGGGCATGATCACATAGGACAGAAGAGCCACTGTAATTGCTACATTGATAGATACCTTAAGCAACCAGGGTAAGAAACTTAGCAATGGTGCCACCAGCGGACTCACCCCCAGGGACACAATCATCACCCCAACCCAGACTAAAATAGCCTGTTTGTAACGCTTTGGAGCTTTAGGTCCCGGTTGTTTGGGCAATTGAAACCAGGATTCTAACCCTGACAAAACCTGGATGGTTTCCTGTGCTTGAATCAGGGGTTTTACCCGTTCAATCCAAGTATGGCGAGTATCTGAGTTGAGCCAGGCTGTTAGATGACTACAGGCATCAAACTGAAGCACAATGACATAGTCTGGTGGTGTATCAGGCTGAGGTCGGAGAATGCTCACCCCCAGATGCCCTGCAAATTCACGGGCTGCTGCTGAGATTCCTCTAATCCATTCTTCGTAACCTTCTTGCCGTCCAACTTTGACCCGATGGGTAATAACAGCTGTAACATGTTGAGCGATGGCGTTGTTAGGGTCAATATCACTAACAGATGTATTCATTAATATTGTTCTTGAATTCATTGGTGGGATAGTCCTGCACAAGAGACACTAAACCCACCTAGTGATCGATCATAAGGACAGATGTACTCTTTTCTTGCTTTATATCAAAAAGGAGTTTCTTGACACACTAGCTGACAAACTCTCTAAAAATCTGGACAAGATATTGCATCCGCCCCCATCGTTTTCTTTTTCTTGTAGGGGCGTTGCAGACAACGCCCCTACAAGAAAAATTAAATTTTTATTAGTCCCCAGGTGCTCGTTCTGTTGCCTCAAATTCAGCTTTGGCATGAGCCCCATCGCAAAAGGGTTTGTTACTCGATGCACCACAACGACAAAGGGCAACTTGTTCCTGCTTAGGATAGGGCTGTTTATCCCCATCGATCACAGAAAATTCCCCTTTGACGATCAGTGGGCCATTATCTAAAACAAAAATCTCGGTATCCGCCATGGTTTTATCCTTTACGCAATCTAACAGGTCAATCCCAAACCTATGGTTTAGAAACAGAAGCTTGGCATTGATGACTTTCATTGTGGATTGACTCCCCAAAAAAGACAATACATTTTTCAGGAAACCGATTGTCCTTAAAAAAGAGACAATGCTTAAGCAATTAACCGGCAACACAAAAGTATCGCCTTCATCGAAGTCACACCATGACATCCCTAAAGATGATCACCCCTGTTTTGTCCCATTATTTGTCCCATCAAGATTATCTAAGGAATTGAGGTGTCTTCCTACAAGATACCCAGACTTTTCAGAACATCTGAAAAGTCGTGAAATATTGAAAATATAAACCTTTAATAATAGTCAATACCCTTAGCGAGATTGTCGCATAGCACCTAGTTCTTCAAACTGCTGTGACTGCTGCTCAATATAACGGCTAACCACTCCTGCTTGGCTAAGCATCTTGAGATGCTTAGAAACATTCGCCTGGCCCAACGCTCAAGTCGCCCACACCATGGTGTTTAAAAAAGCTGCTTAGACCACGCTAAACATATACAACGGGATAGCTTCATTTTGGTTGATTTTTATAGGATTGTTCAACTCTGCTAATTAATTTTTCAGCCATCATGATGGCATTCGAGAGAAGAATTTGCTCTTGCTGCCCTCTGGCTTCTTCCTCACTAACCATGGTGTAAATATGAGGATTAGCCAGCATACCTGCCAATAGATGGCTAGCAATGGTTTTGAGCTCTGTTTCCTGGGTCGTCATGGTTACTCCTTCCCCAAACGGGGTCTACTTTAACTGTCGTTTCCTTCTGTGGTTACAACCGATTCTATGTAAATGATGTGAAGATTTTATGGGGGGAATGCAGCACTAGTACCCAATGGCAGAAATTTGGCAGTGATTGCATCGCCCCATCGCCCCATCGCCTCATCCACATTTGATAGTGGGCAAACTTACGCCACAGAGTACTAGGCTAGCCTCACAGGATCCTCAACTTGTCTGTGTACCTTGAAGATGGGGATGTCTCAGGGGCTATAGAAGAAGCTGTTCAGGTGAAGGTGGATGAACGATGACTGTACAGGCCAACGATAATATTTATCCACTCTACAAGCGTGAAGCGCCTGAAGAATGGCAGGTGACTAACGGCATGACCAAGCGTGAGCATTTCGCCATTATGATTATGCAGGGATTAGTTGCCCACCATGGCTATGGAGAAAGTCATTTTGCCAGAGGGCAGGAGATTGCTCGATGGTCTGTACACCTGGCTGATGCCCTGATTGATGAACTCAATCGGCACAATCAATCTGATGCCAGCAACCTGTCTTCTACCCACCAAAATTAAACTATTGATCTTTTGTAGGGAATGCTGCACCAGGGTTTTATGGGAGGATACGTTTTTTTAGCCTATGCTAGGGGTGGTTAAGAGGTGCTGCTATGGATGATCGGGCTATCAAAATTTTCAGCCTAAATACCAGTCGGGAATTTGGGAAGAGGGTTGCAGCTCATCTAGGCCTTGTCCTAAGTCATCATGAAGAGAGAGACTTTGAAGACGGTGAACATAAGACGCGTTCATTAATTAATGTGCGAGGTCAGGATGTGTATGTGATCCAGTCTCTCTATGGTGAACCTGGAATCAGCGTCAATGATAAACTCTGTCGACTGCTGTTTTTTATGGGTGCCTTGAGGGATGCCTCAGCTAAACGTGTGACGGCTATTGTTCCTTATCTTTGCTATGCCCGTAAAGACCGCCGGACAAAGTCTCGGGACCCAGTAACGACCCGATATATTGCTCAATTATTAGAGTCAATTGGTTGCGATCGCATCGTTACCCTCGATGTCCATAACCTGGCAGCCTTTCAAAATGCTTTTCGCTGTCCTGCCGAGCATTTAGAGGCAAAAAACACATTTGTACATCACTTTGCATCCCTACTTGATGAGCGTGACGTAGTGGTTGTGTCTCCAGATTTTGGTGGCGCTAAACGGGCCGAAGCATTTCGTAAACAACTTAGCCAGAAGCTTCAGCGTGATATCTCCATTGCCTTTGCCGAAAAACATCGCAGCTCGGGTGTGGTGTCTGGCAGTATGTTGGTTGGCGAGATTCAAGACCGTACGGCCATCATCATTGATGACCTCATCAGTAGTGGTACCACCCTGGCTCGCACGGCAAAAGCTTGTCGTAGTAAAGGTGCTGCTGCCGTTTATGCCGCCGTTACCCATGGTGTCTTTGCCAAGGAATCCAATCATATTTTGGCGATTCCCGACCTTGAGAACATTATTATCACCGATACTGTTCCACCGTTCCGGTTGACGGCCAGTGAGGTGACGGCCAAGCTGACGGTTTTAGATACAACACCGCTGTTTGCTGAAACCATTCGTCGACTCCATAGTGGTGGCTCATTGGTGGCCCTTTTAGAATCCCCATAAAGGGCTCAATCAATGGGGTAACTCAATACTTTAGTATGAAAAATCACCCTAGATGCGTCATTCAACTGAGCCGGATTTTGGGCATAAATGTTTGAATGGCTTACTAGGCGATGATACCTAGGAAAAATGAACCAGATATATATTTCCTATGCGTGGAAGGATAATAAAACCGAGCAGGGACGTCAGCGAGAGGCGTTAGTCGATCGGATTTGTGCCGTACTACTGGCCAGACGGTATCACTTGATTCGCGATCGCAACCACCTCACCCTGGGCCAAAGCATTGAAAAGTTTATGCGGGAAATTGGTCGTGGTAACTATGTGATCCTGGTCATTAGCGATAAGTACCTGCGCTCTGAGTATTGTATGTTTGAAGCGCTGGAGATAATGAAACGTAAGGACGACCAGCAGAGGGTTTTCCCCGTTGTTTTATCGGATGCTAATATCTATAGCCGTGAAGGACAGGTGGACTATATTCAACATTGGCAAACGAAAAAAGAGCAGCTATCGACCCTGATGGGGCCTAATCCGTCCGATGAATATTCTGCCATGGTTGATGTGGCCAATAAAATTGCCGAGATTGCAACTAATGTGGATGACTTTATCCAGTTTGTTAGAGATAAGCTGAGCATCGACCCTGCTAAGAACTTCGACCAGTTTATTGATCACCTCATTGGCAATATTAAAGAAGACTCTCAGCAGCTGAGAAGCACAAAATCTATCTTGGTGGCAGGCACAGGTAAATTTCATCTTCCTGCGGAGATTAACTGGTGTGCCCAAAAGCTAGGTAAGAAAATCGCAGAACATACCTACCATTTAATTACAGGTGGTTGGGAAGGCGTGGACTATGTTGTTGCCGATGCATTTGCTCAACAGCTATCTCAGGATAATGTACGTTTAACGGGTAAGCTCACACAAATTGTTCCCCGAGGAAAGCAGCCTGTGTTTAAGGGTGGCACAGTGCAGTATACGGAATCTGGTGTGCATGAATGGCTGGATTGTTTACAACGGTCAGATTTGGTCATTCTGTTAGGGGGTATTGGTGGCACCTATGAGACCTATGAGTATGCCAGACAGGAACGCATTCCGGTACTTCCCATTGTGTGTACCCATGGGGATGCTAAGCGGGTATTTGATGAAATGCTGCGGAACTGGGATCGGTCGCTGATGGGGGGAATAGCGCCTGAAAAGTTTAAGTCGCTGAATCAGTACATTAATGATGCTGAAACCGCAGAAGATGTGATTGAAGATGTGATGGAAATGGTTGATGAGATTATTTTCTCCAAGACTATGTTGAGGTCCATGTAGGGGTGCACTGCTGTGCACCCTTCGCAACAGGTTCATGTCACCAAATTGATGCATTGGAACTATTCGGATTTTGTGTTCGAGATCTTGGCATATTGCCAAATCCTGCATTGGGCGCATGCGATGCACCCCTACATGGGTTTATTCTGTTAACTGCTCAGATAATGGTATTTCTAACGGCAAGATCCAATCCGCTGGCATCAACGATTGCCGTTCTTTCGACAAATCTACAGTTGGGTCAATCAGTTGTTGTCTTTCTCGTCCATTAAGAGAAGCAAAGGCTTCAGCTCTCACTTCAATTGAGTCCTTATCGCCCCCACCAATATCCTCAGCAATAATATGGCTTAACTGCAAAATCATATCCGGTCGGGCCGCCATCTTACGCACTTGCCAGCGAGGCATAATATCGTATGGGTCCAAGGCGCTAACCGAATTGTCCCGCGTGTCGGTAATAATAAATTTCACATCGGCATCTTTTGAGCGTAGTTTCATATGCCAGGCAAACCGATGACCTTCTTCGGTCCAGTTCGCATCACCTGGATAGAGATAATGGCGGAATGGCAAGAGCAACTGTAGGGCCAGATAAATACCCAACAAAGTCAAGATTGCTATGTATCTAGGTGTTAAGCGGGCTGGAGCAGACTGGTTGCGATCGCTAAATCGTTGCCTCACCAAACGCCTGGGCCAGTCAGGATAGAAAAAGATCGCCGTTGCCGCAATCATGAACCAGGGAAAAATGCCAATGTCAAACAGTTGGACATTCATCAAGTGAAAGGTTAGTGCCAGGACAAACGCATAGGGCCGTGTGCGTCGCCATATTAAAAAGGGCACCACCAACAAATCCAACAACAGTCCCCCATAGCTCAGAGAGTAGATCATCCATTCCTGAGTAAAAAAAGAGCCAATGATCGGAAAATCTGTGCGAGCCGCCATCCACATGCGCATCGGCTCCCCTTGCAACCAGTCACCGTTAATCTTGGCCAAGCCTCCATAAAAATAAGGAATCCCCACATGGATGCGTAAGAGCCACAGCGTCCAAGCCGGAACCGTTTGAGTACGGATGCCGGGTCGTCGCCAGACATCAAAGGAAAAGGCGCGGTGGGCGGGGATAAAAATCAGGATGAAGCTGATTAAGCAGATTAAATAAAAGTGGTTGAGGTAGCGCGCTTTCTCTAATAAAAAAATGTAGGTAAATCCTAGAAAAAATAGCACTGCACTGACGCGATACCAGATGCCCAGGGCAATAAAGGCTGCCAGAATACCGAGACCTACAAAGTGGATATACATGCCCTGACCTGGCCAGGGGTGGAACCACTCAAAGCCAAAGTAAGGAAAATTGAGAATAGGATCGATCCAGTAGCGGGCGATCCAACCCTTGTCAAAATAACGCCACACTTCCCAGAGCATGATGCCGCCAAAGGCCATACGAAAGTAAACCAGTACGGCAATATCCACTGGGGCAAATAGAGAACGCCAAAGCGGTTTTTGCAGATATATTAGACGTTGCGATTTAGGATTATCAACAGCGAGGGGGCTTCCCATAACTTACAGGATGTATTGAGCTCGTTACCGTTATAGCCCAATCCACCTTTGCCTAAATCAAGTTGGTTGCCATACACATTTCAGCTTTGATTGATATGAAAATAAGTCAAAGACTACTAAATCTGAGATGAATCATACGGGGAAAATTCGTTGTCAAGGACAACTTTGGGGCGAATTTACAAATCTCTGGATTGGGTCCGGATTATTACATGACTAATACGGAAAGATTTGTGAACCTGGTGCTCAATGTTTGCTGTCTGGCATAAATAAACTGGTATAGAAAATTAAAAATCTCGGCATATGTTTAAGTAATTTGCTACTGATGTCCTGTATAACGGGAATTCTCAGAACGTATGCAGGTTTTATGCTGGTTAGTAGGATATGCTGCTAGACCAGGTTCAAAAAACTGTAGCTAAAGGCTAGAAGCTAGTAACTTCAGGGATGTCCCCTTTGATGGTGAGTATTGATTTAAAGAAAATAGTTCTTAAAAAGGAATACTCCCTAATTCAGGATGTGCTACAGGCTACGGCCTCTAGCGTCATTATTGAAACGGCTGATGGACAGCAGCTACTAGGCAATAGTGCCAATGGAAACAAGCGCTATCCCATTGATTTAGATGGATACACGTTAGGGTGGGTCAAGGGCGATGAAAAGGCCCAGGTCATTGCCCACCTGATCTCTAAATTGGCCTATCGAGAATCAGAAAAACGATCGTTAGCTGACGAGTTGCTGGGGAAGTATAAGGAAATCTCCCTGCTCTTCAATCTGTCAGAAAAAATTATCGATAGTTC
Organism: Leptolyngbya sp. PCC 7375; assembly: GCF_000316115.1. Taxonomy (GTDB): domain Bacteria; phylum Cyanobacteriota; class Cyanobacteriia; order Phormidesmidales; family Phormidesmidaceae; genus Leptothoe. The sequence continues at coordinate 1,449,333 of NZ_JH993797.1, read as the reverse complement.
AGATATTCAGGAGGTGGCTGCTCTGGCACTAGCGCAGGCATGCCAACTGCTGAAATCGGACCAGGGGACTCTGATGCTAATGCAGGATGCGGAATCGCTGGAGTGCATTGCTCGGTTTGGTAAGGGGGACTTATTTCAAGAAACCATCGCTGTGGGCTGTGGCATTATTGGCACGATTGCCCAGGTTGGGCGCGGTGACATTGTTAATAATGTGGCGTCAGACGTGCGATGCCCATCGCAGCAAACGATTGCGCTGATGTGTGTGCCGCTAAAAAGTAAGGAGTCTGTAATTGGCGCGATCGCACTTAGCAGACCGGTTACAAATCCTTACAGCGCCGAAGATCTCAAGCTGTTGACCACCATGACATTTCAAGTAGCTGGTGTGATCAACGCGCTGTTACATGAGCGTCAGCTCAAAGAAAGCCGTCAGAATGATTTAATCTTTCGCCTCTCCAGTCAGATTCGAGAATCCCTGGAACTCAACATCATTTTGACCACAGCGGTGAGCGAAATTTACCGCACGCTCAATGCAGATCGCTGTTGCTTTCTTTGGGTTCAAACGCCAGCTAAATTGGCAGGCCCGCTCCATGGGGCCTGTCCGGTTTCACCCAGCATTGGTGGCTTAGAGGTGGTCACCGAATCTAGACGCAGTCAAATGCTGCCCTTGGTGGGTGAATATGCCGCTGATGCGGTGGGCAGTCTAGCCCAATGGTTGGGTCAGCAGTCCTTGGTCAAGATCAATAATGTCAGTGCCCTAGAGGATGTCCCCACCCGAACGTTTTTGCAAGCTCACGATTTTGCGTCGTTATTGGCCGTTCCTGTCAAGACTCGTTCTGGTGACATTGGGGCAATTTGCTGTGGCACCAGTCAGGAAGCTAGGACCTGGAGCGACAGTGAGGTTGCTCTACTACAGGCGGTGACCAACCAATTGGCCATTGCCCTTGATCAAGCAGAACTCTATGAGCACAGCTGTCGTACTGCCCAATTGGCCCAGGAAAAGGCTCAGCAACTGGCTGCCACACTAAAAACGCTACAACAAACCCAGCTACAGCTGATCCAGAGTGAAAAAATGTCGGGTATTGGTCAAATGATGGCAGGGGTGGCCCACGAAATTAATAATCCGGTCACATTTATCTATGGAAATCTGGAGTTTGTGCAGGAATATACTCGAGACTTGGTGGAATTGGTACAACTTTACCAGCAAGAGTATCATTCTCCCTCTGAGGGATTACAGCAGGCCATTGAGAATGTAGAGCTGCCCTTTTTGCTAAAAGACCTGCCGGAAACCCTTAATAGCATGGCTGTCGGTACCGAACGCATCCGCGATATTGTACTGTCGCTCAAGAACTTTGCCCGTTCCGATCAATCTGAGTTTAAATCCGTTGATATCCATGAGGGCCTTGACAGTACCTTACTGATTTTGCGTCATCGCCTCAAAGCCCAGGCTGATTTTCCAGGTATCGAAGTGATTAAACACTACAGCGATTTACCCTTGGCTCACTGCTACCCCAGCCAGCTAAATCAGGTTTTCATGAATCTTTTGGCCAATGCCATTGATGTCCTGGAAGTCCCACCGTACTACCACTCACCGAGAATTACGATTACTACGCTGCAACTTCACCCAAACCGGATTCAAGTTCGGATTCATGATAATGGCCCAGGCATTGTTGCCAAAATTCGAAATAAGCTATTCGATCCCTTCTTCACCACCAAGGATGTGGGTAAAGGCACGGGGCTAGGTCTTTCAATTAGCTATCAGATTATTACTGAACGCCATAAAGGTCGCTTAGTTTGTCAATCTGAGTTAGGTCAAGGGACGACGTTTTTGCTTGAAATTCCAATTAAACAGGATGATCTTGAAATGAGCAATGCTAGAGACAACATAGATGAGCACCATCAATCAAGACCTTATTAAACAAGATTTTTTAGTTCTTTTTTGTTTCAGGTTCATCCGGCTGACGCTAACGCAATTTTAGGCATGCTCCATTCCTTGGGTAATAGTTATGGATAATGGCTCACAGTCATCACAGCCCTGGTTGGGACAACCAACGGCAGTATCAGGTAAACGGCACAAATTACAGCATAAGGTCACGGTATTTGCCATTGCCCTTAGTACCTTGCCTGTTGTGCTCATCGGTAGTGCCGCTTATCTATTTGCCAGTCGCTCCATAACTCAACAAGTTATTCAAGAAAAGCGCCAGCGTACGGAAGTCATGGGCGATAAATTAGATCAGTTTCTGGTCAGTCGGCTGCGTGAGGTGGAATCCTTAGCCGTTAACCCAGTATTGACCCAAGCAACGCTGCGCAATGACTCGTCTCCCAATCAGCAACAATTACTACTCACTGAATTTGCCAAGAGCCTTAACTATTTTGACAGCATTATTTTGTTTGATCTGGATGGAAATCCAGTAGCACAGGCGACTACGGGCAAACCTTTTGTTGGTAACTATGGGGATCGTGAGTATTTTCAAGCGGCTGTAAAAACTGGGCAGTCCACGATGAATGGTCCTGGGTTGTCGTCTAGTTCAGGCATCCTCCGGGTGGAATACGCTGTTCCAGTCAACGATCTAGAAACCGGTAACTCAATCTATATTATTAGAGCCCGTGTGCCAGGGCACTATATGAGCGAACTCTTCGAGATTTTTGAAGAGCATAAGCGAGTATGGCATCTCTTTAATTCCGATGGCATGATTTTTGCCAGTGCTCGACAAAATTACCTGGCCCAGACTGTTGAGAGCTACTATCCAAGTTTAATGGAGATCTTTGAGAGTAGACGGTCTAAGGCTAAAGTCTTTGCCAATAGTCAAGAAGATAACAGAAAACAACTGGTTGCCTATGCTCCCGTGAATCTTAGCAACAGTGTAAACGCTGAGTCTATTGGTGCTCTGATTACGGCTGATACTGCAATTGCGTTTGCCCCCCAATATCAGCTGCTGCGCATTTTTGCCCTAGGGACGGGGCTAACGGCTGTTATTGTTGGGGCAATTACGACCTATGTGGCTAACCGTGTCATTCGTCCGATTCAGCATCTGACCCAGGTGGCTCAGCAGGTTACCCATGGGGATAACTTTAAACTTAGGGCCCAGGTTAACAATCAAGATGAAATAGGATTGTTAGCCAATTCTCTCAATCAGTTAATTACCTGGATAGGGCAGTATACGGAAGAGTTAGAGCGAAGTCAGGAGGGTCTGGAACAGCGGGTCAAAGAACGTACAGAACAACTTGATGCCATCATTGATAATCTTGGTGATGGGCTGTTGGTGATTGATTCAACTGGCACTATTATTCGCTGCAACCCTGTGCTGGTGCATATGTTCAATCTGTATACCAACACCGTTGAAGGATCGCCCTGTCATGAAGTTTTCCAGACGGATTTGTCTCAGCTCATTGCTAAAAACCAGGCTGATCCGACCCAGTTGCTGATTACCGATGTCGAGCTGCCTAATAATGGCATTGGTCAGGCCTTGGTCACTGCTGTTGTGAGCAATCATAGTGACGTCGTGCCGGGTGGAGATTTTGATTCCATTGTTCTCATTCGTGATATTACGGCTGAGAAAGAAGTGGATCAAATGAAAACCGACTTTATTTCGACGGTTTCCCATGAGCTACGGACACCCCTGACGTCGATTTTAGGGTTTGCCAAGCTGATCCAAAAGAAACTGGAAGATACTGTATTGCCCGCTGTAACGATTGAGACTAAAAAAACAGACCGGGCAGTGCGACAGGTACGTGACAACCTGGGCATTATTATCTCTGAAGGGGAGCGTCTGACCTCCCTGATTAACGATGTGCTCGATATTTCTAAAATTGAGGCGGGCAAAATTGAGTGGAACATGCAGCCGTCATCTATCTCGGATCTGATTGAGCGAGCCATTTCAGCGACATCGGTGTTGGCCCAAAACAATGGCTTAGAAATTGTTCTTGATATTGAACCCGAGTTGCCAAAGGTGATGTGCGATCGCAACCGCGTCATCCAAGTGTTGATCAATCTGATCTCCAATGCCATCAAATTTAGCAATGAAGGATGTGTCACCTGTTTTGTGCGTCATCAAGATATTGAATTATCGATCAGTATCATTGATACGGGCATTGGCCTGTCCACAGATGACCTAGAGAAAGTGTTTGAAAAGTTTACCCAGGTGGGTAAAGTCATGACCGATAAACCTAAGGGGACGGGGTTAGGGCTACCGATCTGTCGACAAATTATTGAATACCATGGCGGTCGTATTTGGGCCGAAAGTGCCCTCGGTCAGGGAAGTACCTTTACCTTTACCCTACCTTTGACCGCAGAGCCAGAAGCCAAGCCAACAAACATGAATCTGGAGACCCTGGTCCAGCAGCTGAAGGAAAATGTGCGACAGACCGTGGCCGCCGCACCTGTCACAGACACTCCCCAGAAAACAATTTTGGTGGTTGATGATGAACCCCATATTCGGCAGCTTTTGCGCCAGGAACTAGAAGCTGTAGGCTATAAAGTCCAGATGGCTAAAGATGGCATGGATGCCCTCAATCAGGTTAAGGCATCCCCACCAGATCTGCTAGTGTTGGACATGATGATGCCGAACATCAACGGCTTTGATCTGGTGGCTATCCTCAAGCATAATCCAGCGACCATGGGTATTCCCATCATTGTGGTGTCTATTGTTCAAGATCAAGAACGGGGCTACCGTCTGGGTGTGGATCGCTATCTCAGTAAGCCCATCGACACAGAGGTGTTGCTCAAGGACATTAAAACTTTATTGGACCAGGGCACATCCAATCGTCAGGTACTCGTGGTGGATATAGATACATCAACGGCCAAGACCCTGACAGATGTTTTACTGTCGAAGGGCTATACCGTGACTGAATCGACCACGGGTAAGGACGGTATTGAAAAAGCCCTTTCCCTGAAGCCCGAGATGATCATTGTCGATTCGGCCATTTCCATGGAACATGAGGTGGTCAACACCTTACAATTTGACAATGGCTCAGAGAATATCTTTCTCATTATGGTAGAAAATTCTCAAGTTATATCACCACCGGATTCAGCTAATTCTGCATGATGTCAGCTGTTTGATGGTCGAACTTTTTTCTCACTAATCCATTGGAGTGATTCCATGAATAAAGCTGTTTTAATTGTTGATGACGAAGTGCATATCCGGGTGCTGATGGAACAAACCCTGGAGGATCTTGAAGACGAAGGAGTGGAACTGTTGACGGCAACTAACGGCATGGACGCCTTAACCCTAATTCGTACCAAAAAGCCCAATTTGGTTTTTTTAGATGTGATGATGCCGAAACTGAATGGTTTTGAGGTTTGTCAGGCGGTGAAGGAAGATGCTGCGGTGCGCGATACCTACATCATCATGTTGACGGCTAAAGGGCAGGAATTTGATCAGCAACAGGGGCGTGCAGTGGGGGCTAACTTGTATATGACCAAGCCGTTTGATCCTGACGAAATCCTAGAAAAAGCTGCGGAAGTCTTAGCTATTGCCCTATAGAACGCCCTATAGAACATTATATGAGTATCCAACCATCGTCATCTGCTAATTCTTCCCATGGCATCTTACCAGCACAGGTCAGAAGCGGGTTGCGCAACCTGAAGGTAATTCAGAAAATTGGTTTGGGATATGCCTTGGTGATCGGTATTGTTGTTGCTGGTACAGGCACGGGTATTAGTATTGCTCGGCGCTATGAGTTTAAGGCTTACCAGGGTAATGAAGATGCTATTGAGGAGATTTTAAGCCTTAGGAATCTAGAGAAATCCCTGAATCGATTTATTGCCTATGAACGTCAGCTGATTACCTGGCTTGAAAATCCAGACCAGTTTCTAATCAATTATGATCTTTATCGATCTAGTGGTAGAGATTTTCAAAAAGATTGGTTGAATTTACAACAAAAATATGACGATGATATTGAAGGCGGTGTAGAAGAAACCGAAGATGAGCTGGAACTGTTGGATGAATTAGTTGAGAACTACGATGGTGTTGTTGAAAGTAATTTAGAAGAGCTTGATAAATTTGTAAAAGGGATGGACCTGACGGATCTACAGGATCGAGAACTCCTGGAAGCTCGTCAGGCATTTGTGGATTTAAATCGCCGTCCTGCTGCACTAGAGCTGGAAGAATTTGCACAAAATTTAGCAGCTCTGGCTGACTTCATTGAAGAAGATGAACTGAGGGAATCCAGGGAAATTGTTCAAGAATCTGCGCGCCTGCAAGCTCAGGTGATTACAATCAGTGTTCTTCTATCGCTTATATTTGCTAGCCTATTGGCCTATCTCATCAGTCGTACCATCAGTCGACCACTACGAGCGGTTGAAGAAACTGCATTACAAGTAACACGGGATGAGAATTTTAACCTACGGGCGGGGGTGGTCAATCAAGATGAAATTGGCAGTTTAGCCCAGTCTCTAAATCAGCTCATTGAGTGGGTGGGTGCCTATACCCATGCCCTAAGAACGACTCAACAGGATTTAGAAACCAGAGCCCAAGAGCTAAATGCCATTATTGATACCCTGGGAGACGGGCTATTGGTTATTGATACCGCAGGTCAGATTACCCGAGCTAACCCTGCCCTGAGAAAGATGTTTCGATTAAATGGAACCCCCTTGCGTGGTCGACCGATGCAAGACGTGTTTGACCGGTCGATTACGGACCTGATTGTTCAGAACCAGGCAGCTCCAGAAATAAATCTCAGTGTTGAAGTGAATTTGTTAGAAAAGCGAGTAGGACAAGCCCTGGTGACAGCGATCACGTCTAACCGAGAGACAACGGCGATTTCTGAGCCTGGAAAAGCTCATGGTTCTGTTGTTTTGATTCGTGATATTACCACTGAGAAAGAAGTGGATCAAATGAAAACCGACTTTCTTTCGACGGTTTCCCATGAATTACGCACCCCCCTGACCTCGGTCCTAGGCTTTGCTAAATTGATTCAAAAAAAGCTAGAAGACACCGTATTGCCTGCGGTGAGCGCTGAGACCAAGAAAACGAATCGAGCGGTACGCCAGGTGCGGGAAAACCTCGGCATCATCGTATCTGAGGGTGAGCGTTTAACATCTTTGATTAATGATGTATTGGATATTTCTAAAATTGAAGCAGGCAAAATTGAATGGAACATGCAGCTGACATCTGTGGCTGAGATCATAGATCAGGCAATTTCGGCCACGTCTGTTCTCTTTCAAGGTAGCGATTTAGAGCTGATGCGTGAGGTTGAACCAGGATTGCCAGAGGTGATATGCGATCGCAATCGTTTGGTTCAGGTTCTCATTAACCTACTTTCTAACGCGATTAAATTTACGGACAGTGGTTCCGTCACATGTCGTATTTATCAACAAGATGCTGAAATTGTTGTCAGCATTATTGACACGGGTATTGGTCTTTCTGAAGACGATCTCGAAAAAGTGTTTGAAAAGTTCACCCAGGTGGGTGAAGTAATGACTGACAAGCCTAAGGGTACCGGTCTGGGGCTACCGATTTGCAAACAAATTGTCGAACATCACGAAGGGCGAATTTGGGTTGAAAGCCAGCAGGGGCAGGGTAGTACATTCTCCTTTACCTTGCCTGTGAATGTGTCGCAGGAGAGTGAGGCAACTAGCGTCAATCTGCAGTCCCTGGTACAGCGGCTTAAAGAAAATGTAGATCGAGCCGTTACTCCAACGGAAAAGTCTCAGAAAACAATTCTCGTGGTGGATGATGAACCCCATATTCGTCAACTGTTGCGCCAGGAGTTAGAAGCAGTAGGCTATCAGGTTAAAACTGCCAAGGATGGTATGGATGGTCTCAATCAAGTCAAGGCAGAGCCACCGGATTTAATCATTCTTGATGTGATGATGCCCACCATCAACGGCTTTGACTTGGCTGCGGTGCTCAAGAACAACCCAGCTACCATGGGCATTCCCACCATTATTCTTTCTATTATTCAGGATCAACAGCGAGGCTATCGTCTTGGCATCGATCGCTATCTCACTAAGCCGATCGATACAGAGGCGCTACTTCGTGATATTAAAATTCTGTTAGACCAGGGCACGTCAAACCGTAAGGTGCTGGTGGTTGACATGGATGTTTCCACCACTAAAAATCTGACGGATGTGTTGTTATCTAGAGGGTATACCGTTACCGAAGCGACTACGGGTAAAGAAGGCATTGAAAAGGCTCTGGCACTTCAGCCTGACATGATTATTGTCGATTCAGCGATTTCCATTGAGCATGATCTAGTGAATACGCTGCGCTTTGATAATGGTCTAGAGACTATTTTTATTATCATGGTAGAAGTGTCCCAGGTTGCGGACATCTCGAATCCAACAGAACCCACGTAACCCCCGTAGGGGCGCACTGCTGTGCGCCCAATGCAGGATTGATAAGGTATGGATGGTTGGATGATTATGCCAAATATCGAAGGGCGCACTGCTGTGCGCCCAATGCAGGATTGATAAGGTACGGATGGTTGGATGATTATGCCAAATATCGAAGGGCGCACTGCTGTGCGCCCAATGCAGGATTGATAAGGTACGGATGGTTGGATGATTATGCCAAATATCGAAGGGCGCACTGCTGTGCGCCCCTACAAAGGAAAACAATTATTCGCCCTTCATGTCTTCTTGCCAAGAAACCACCACAGTTCTAACGCAAGCAATCCTAACCCCATGACAGTCACCCCAAATTTGACCACCAACGGCTGTTCAATCGCCTGAATACTGCCAACGTTGGCACTAGCCAGGGATGCTGTGCTGGCAATCAAACCCAGACAAAATAAACCACTAAGCAAAAAAGATTTGAGTGTCATAGTCGTACCCCTTGCGGTCTAAACTTTCTCAGCCGTAGCGCATTGGTCACCACAGAGACCGAACTAAAGGCCATGGCAGCCCCAGCAATCATTGGGTTCAACAGCCAGCCAAAGATGGGATAAAGAATCCCAGCGGCCACCGGAATGCCCACCACGTTGTAGATAAAGGCAAAGAACAAATTTTGGCGAATATTGGCCATGGTGGCTTTACTGAGGCGGATGGCCGTGACAATGCCGCTGAGGTCACCTGAAATTAGGGTGATATCGCTGGCTGCGATCGCAATATCCGTCCCTGTCCCAATGGAAATGCCCACATCTGCCTGGGCCAGGGCGGGGGCATCATTAATACCATCGCCCACCATGGCTACCCGTTTCCCGGTAGCCTGCAGCTGTTGCACATGGGCGGCTTTTTGGTCGGGCCGTACGCTGGCAATATATCGGCGAATGCCCACATCCTGCGCAATGGCGGCAGCCGTTGCCGGGTTATCCCCCGTCAGCATCACCACTTCTAAACCCAGGCGCTGTAAATGCCGCACGACTTCTGCAGACGATGGTTTCAAGGCATCGGCAATGCCAAGCAGCGCTTCTGCTTTACCATCTACTGCAACCCATACGGTGGTTTTAGCGGCCAACTCCCAAGCCTGTCGTCGAGACTGCAAAGTCTTGGTATTAATCCCCAGGCTCTGCATCCAGCGTTCGGTACCAATTTGCACCTGCTGACCATTGACAGTCCCCTGGACACCGCTGCCCACAATGGCCTCAAACTCCTGGACCTCTGGTAGGTTATCGACACCCTGCGCCTGCCCATAGTTGACGATGGCTGCCGCTAAAGGATGCTCTGACTGATGCTCAACGGCGGCAGCTAGCTGGAGTAGTCTGATTTCGTTGCGATTGGCCGTTCCCCTGACCGTCAGGTAGTCCGTCACCATGGGTTTGCCCTGGGTGAGGGTGCCGGTTTTATCCATGACAATCGTCTGTAGCCTGTGGGCCTGTTCCAAACTCTCGGCGTCTTTAATCAAAATGCCGTTTTCAGCCCCTTTACCGGTACCTACCATGATCGATGTGGGTGTGGCCAATCCTAATGCACAGGGGCAGGCGATGATTAAGACGCCGACGGTGGTGAGGAGGGATAGGGTGGTGTTGCCCGTGAGATTGAACCAGAGGGTGAAGGTGAGGAGTGCGATCGCAATCACAATCGGTACAAATAATCCAGTCACCTGGTCTGCCAGCTTTTGAATCGGCGCTTTTGACCCCTGGGCTGCCTGCACTAGCTGCACAATCTGGGCGAGGACCGTATCTCTACCGACCCGTGCCGCACGAAAGCGAAAACTGCCCGTTTTATTAATAGTTGCGCCAATGACTTCGTCTCCACCCCGTTTTTGCACAGGCATCGGTTCACCCGTCACCATAGACTCATCCACGGTCGATAAGCCTGACACCACATCCCCATCCACGGGTATTTTCTCACCAGGGCGCACCGCCACGATATCGCCCACCACCACATCCTCAACGGGGATATCCATTTCTTGGTCCTGACGGACCACTCTAGCTATATTGGGCTGCAGCCCCATCAGCTGACGAATCGCGTCCGACGTTTGTCTCCTGGCCCGATTTTCTAAATACCGCCCCAACAGTAGCAGCGCAATAATCACCACAGCGGCTTCATAATATACCGCAGGCTTGAGCCCTTGAGCCGTAAGTACATTGGGAAACAGGGTGACAAATAGGGAATAAATATAGGCAGTGCCCGTCCCTAGCGCTACCAACGTGTTCATGTTGGCCGCTCGATGGGTCAAAGCTTTCCATGCACCCACAAAAAATGACTGACCACACCAGAACAAAACCGGTGTCGATAACACCAACTGCAGCCAGGCATTGTGCAAAAACATCGGCCATCCAGGAATGTGAATCCCTAACATGGCAGGCATGGTGCCAACAATCAGCACGATACCAATAATGCCGCTGACCACCACCCGCGACAAACGCGCCCGTTGTTCTGCTTGCTGTTCGATACGATCAGCCTCCAGACTCATCTCCCTAACAGCCGCCGCTCCATAGCCTGCATCAGCAACAGCTGCCTGAATAACATCCAGGCTAGTGCTGCGCTCGTCGTAGTCAACGCTAGCCTGTTGGCTTGCAAAGTTGACCTGGGCCTTTTTCACCCCTGGCACTTGTTGAATAGCCGTTTCGATACTGTTGGCACAGGCCGCACAGCTCATACCTTTGAGCACTAAGGTTGCGGTAGTCATGATGGTCTCCTGGGTTCTACCCATGGCATAGACTGGCAGCGGGTGGGGAAGCGAACACTGGAGGCAATGCAGTACTTAACAAACCGACACCTCATGCCCTCCCAGGCGGGAAGAAACCCCGACTTAGTAGGACTCGGTGATGAAGATTTAGCCCCCTTATTTCTAAGCAGCTGGAGGATAACCTGCGTTTTCGAGGGCTTCTCGTATAGCGGTTTCAGCCACTTCTGTGTCGATGTCTACCTGCTTGGTGTTAGGGTCGGCAGTGACAGCGGCATTGCTGTCTAATGCTTTTACGGCATTTGTGATGTTTTTTGCGCAGACATCACAGGCCATGTTAGGAACCGTTAACTGAAGTGCCATGAGCTTGATTCTGATGGATTACCCCTAGCTTAAACCCTCTAGTTAGCTAGAGAGTCTAGGGGACTTGAAAAGAAAGGCCGCAATTGTGGGCAGTAATTTGAATTTTAATGATATTTATTATCATTAAAATTCATCGATAATGAAATCAACGTTTATACTGCGTTTGCACGAAGGCCTTATATAAAAGGCCTAAGCATCAATACTTCTGTATGGTTTATGTTGCAATACTCCAGATATATTGATGAAAGTCGGTATTTCTATTGACATTTTATTGCATTGTGAGTGATCTCTATATTGCCAGTATTGGCAAGAAACCTTTGAACCTCAGGGTGCATCAGCATGAGTCATTCATCTACTAATCAACCGATAAGTCCCTATCAATTTGGTCTAGAGCATGAAGTTGCTTTTTGGGATCAGCGAACAAATCAATTTGCTGATTTTTCCAATACTTCATTTCAGCGATTTGAGCAGTTGGTAGAACAGTTGCCGATCTATGAGTCCGACTATCCTCAACTGCGAATTGGGGATGCAGGAATAAAGCGTAAACGTTGGTACATCGAAGGCTATGAGAGATTTTCTGAAACAGGTGAACTTGTTGATTGTATGCCAAAAGGAATTGAAATTCGTACCACACTTCAGCCAACAATCGCTGGAGCAGTTCAAGAACTGCGAGAGAGTTTTATGCAGCTGTGGGCAGTAGCTCGTCCTAGTGGTTTACTTCCTGTTTTAACCAGCTTTAATCCGGTGCAAACAACATTTACGCCAAAGCCACCCCTTAACAACTATGAGACTAGCCGACGGGAAGCGTCACCGGAAAAACAGACGGCGCATATTCCCATGTTGACCTATGGTCCAGATCTTAATTTTTCGATTCGTGGTCTTTCTACTGCTAGCTTGATCCAAGCTGGTAAAAAACTAACTTACTATAGTCCTGCTATGGTGCCGTTTAGTTTTAGTTCACCATTCTATGGGCAACAACTATGGTCGGGCCTGTCGGTGCGGACCCATAGACGCACAGGGCTACGACCGGCTGCGATGGTGTTTGTCGAAAAACCTACAGACTTGATCACAAGTTCACCCTCCCTAACAAAAATTGCTCGTCTGCCAGCAGAAATAGGACGCATTGAGTTTAAAGCCTGCGATAGCTGTGGTGACTTTGAGCTTTATGGTAGTCTCCTGGCTTTAATGAAAGGGATTGTCTTAGATACAACATTATCTGGTTCAGCCTTAGTACCCGATGCAGAAAAGCATCAACGGGCTGCGATCTATGGTTTCCAAGATGTTGAGATCTATGAACATGCGATCGCACTTTTAACAGCTGCTGAACAATCTCTGGTGGAAAGCCATGAGAGAAAATTATTACAGCCTCTATGGAATTTTGTTCATGCAAAGCAAACCCCTGCCCAAGCTATGGTGGAGCAATGGCAAGCCAAAGCGAGCTTAGCAGAGGTACTGAGGTCTGGCTACATCAAGGAGTACACGGTCCCAGCAACTCATCAGCTAGCGCCTCAGCTCTAATACAGCCTTTAATACAGCCAGTAGTAAACTGTCCAGATGTTGTCGATATTCCGGAGGAGCTAATCCGGAAAATATTGATGTAGAGCCATCTTATCTAGATCGATTGATTTCCCTAAATCATCAGTGGCTGGAGCATTGATTTTCTAAAGCGGACAAAGATGTTGATGGATAGTCTGAAACATCTTTGTCTGGCGTATATTGCGATAACAGCTCATCGTTGAGATGCATACAGTCTGGTGGTGTACATGAGTGATGATCAAAGGCATTTTCAATGCGTTTGGCAAACACTATATATAGTTTCACTTTATAAACCTCTCTCCCCTTAATAGTTCAAAACATATACCTTGAGCTATTTATTATTTCCAAGAGAAGTGCTTTTAACTCAAGTCCATCCAAGTAATTCAAACATAAACTCTAATATCCGCTAAATTTTACTTTTTTTGGTTGCAGAAGCAGTTTTCTGCCCTGTAAACGATCTTCTTCATCAAATACTCACAATCTTTTCATTAGAGGTAGCTGCCATATTGCCCCTATCCGAGATACCTTATGTGAAGTGTGTTCTGATAGTCATACAACAAAGCATTAAAGGTGCTTTGAAAACTTGAATACAACCCTAAATTATTGGCAACATATCGATCGTCATCTTCTAACAACGTGTTACCTCTAACCCGAGGTAAGGGAAGTTTTGCAGTGCGCTTCTCTTTAGTTTGAAGTAACTTAGAGCACCTGAACAGGAACTCTCAAAGTTCGTATTTCCACCGAACATACCCCTGTTGTAGGTAACAATTTTAACGATCAAAATCTTGTGATCGTGAGAAACCTCACGGTCGCAGAGATTGGTGATGTCGTAGTAAACGTTTTTGCTGGCTTCAGAAAATCATGAGATCTAATTCACTTCATTATGAACAACAACGATCGTACGTTACGTTCCGCAGCCAAAAAACAAAATATGGTGATCGGAACTGCTGTTCAAGCTCGTCGCCTGAAAAGTGATAGCCGCTACCGAGAAACTATTGCGAAGGAGTTTAACAGCATCACGGCTGAGTATGAAATGAAGTTCAGGTTCCTACAACCTGAGCGAGGTCGCTTTGACTTTAGTAAGTCTGATGCACTAGTGAACTTTGCTAGCAAAAATAACATGGATTTAAGGGGGCATACCCTCGTTTGGCACAAAGAAATTCCAAAATGGATAGAAAACGGGAACTGGAGCCGCCGAGAGCTGCTGGGTATCCTCGAAAACCACATCAAAACAGTTGTAGGGCGGTATAAAGGGGAAATACCTGTATGGGATGTTGTTAATGAGGCTGTTAACGAAGACGGAACACTTCGAAATTCATTCTGGCTCAAGGAGATTGGCCCTGAGTACATTGAACTTGCCTTTAAATGGGCCCATGAGGCTGACCCCAATGCCGTACTTCTCTACAACGATTATAGAAATTCTGAAATCAACAGAAAATCTAACGGTATTTATCGGTTGGTATCAGACCTGAAGGCGGACGGTGTACCTATTGATGGTGTTGGCTTCCAGATGCATATGCCAGAGGAAGACCCTCGTAATTTTAATAGTGTTGCCGACAACATGCGACGTCTTGGTGCCCTTGGCCTGGAAGTTCAGGTCACAGAAGCTGACGTGCGCATTAGAAAACCAGCTTCTCAGGCAGAAGTACGCAATCAAGCAGCGATCTATGAACAGATTGTTGAAACTTGTTTAGAAGCAGACAATTGTAGTTCAGTGACTCTTTGGGGATTCACGGATCGCTATTCATGGATACCTGGTTTCTTCAAGGGCTTTGGAGATGCCCATATTTTCGATGAAAATTACAAGCCTAAACTTGCTTATGAGGGTCTTTTAGATGGGTTTCAGAGTGACTCATCACCCAATCAGCCACCCGCTAAAGTGGCTCCAACCATTCAAACTCCTTCGGCAGTGACAATCTCTGAAAATGGGACTGCGGTACTCAATATCAATAGTACTGATGATGTAGACAGTGAGGGAGATGGGCTCACCTACCGTCTGAACGGTGGAGCAGATGCTGCTTTGTTCTCCATTGATAAGAACGGTGTGTTGAATTTTAAGGCAGCACCTGATTTTGAAAAGCCTGGTGATGCTAACGGTGACAACATCTATAAGGTTAAGGTTGCCGTCACTGACTCTGATTCTAAGACGGCCACTCAAAACCTCAGCATCACAATTAAAGATGTTAACGAGTCCAGCGAACCCAATGAACCGGACAATCCGAGCGAACCCAGCAAAGTGGCTCCAACCATCAAAACATCTTCTTCGGTAACCATTGCTGAGAATAAAACTGCGGTACTCAATATCAATAGTACTGATGATGTAGACAGTGAGGGAGATGGGCTCACCTACCGTCTGAACGGTGGAGCAGATGCTGCTTTGTTCTCCATTGATAAGAACGGTGTGTTGAATTTTAAGGCAGCACCTGATTTTGAAAAGCCTGGTGATGCTAACGGTGACAACATCTATAAGGTTAAGGTTGCCGTCACTGACTCTGATGCCTTAACGGCAACCCAAACCCTGAGTGTGACCGTATCTGATATCGCGGATACACCCTCAAATCCTGATACGCCTGATCCTGGTAACCCCGGTGGTGGTAACAGTACCCTGCTTGATCTGGGTAATGGCAACAACAAAATTAAGCTCAGACGTGGCAACTATACCATTCTCTCTGGGGCAGGCCATGACAAAATTGGTCTAGGAACAGGGATCGATACTGTTGATGCGGGGGATGGCAATAACTTTATTTACATGACCAAGCATAATGGGAGATCTGATGGGTCTAAAGATATTCTCACTGGTGCAGGCGATGACCGGGTGAAAGCAGGGTCCGGTGATGACCGCCTGAACTTGGGTACGGCTAAAAAATACGATATTGCCTTTGGTCGAGGCGGCAGCGACACATTTGTGTTGAACGAAGGTCGCGGTTATTTGATCATCCGAGACTTTGAACAAGGTATCGATAAGATCGAAATCGGTAGCCTGAGCTTTGATGACCTGAACCAGTCGACTAGAAATGGTAAAACCTGGCTGTCGGCAGGTAATGATACCTTGGCTAACCTAACGTCCTTCACAGGAAGTTTGACAGCTGAAGATTTCACGACTGTAGGCTAGAAATTCATTAGTCTTTATCAGCTCTTGGTGAATCTTTATGTTTCAACGAGAGCTGATTAAAGATTTACTACAGTGGCTTGGAGTGATTAGACTTCAAGCCACTGTACAGTGCACTGATATTTTAAACGCAAACGGCATTGCGAATAGATGCTACCATTTGGCTTCGATATCTAGATGGCAATTTGTGTCTATTGGACTGAGTTGTATGTATCGTCGTCAATTTCTTAGCTGTATGGCCATTGCGGCTAGTGCGCCATTGTTTTCGCAATGTGCCCGTGCTCCGCGTCGTGTCACGAGTCAGGATGGGGGGTTAGAGCTATCGTTAACAGCCCAAGCTCAGACACAGATCATCGCAGATGAGCGTACCCATTTATTGGCCTACAATGGTCAACTGCCTGGCCCTATGATTGAAGTACGGGCTGGGGATACGGTGCGTTTGACCCTAGTCAACCAGCTAGATAGACCCACTAATCTCCATTATCACGGACTACACATCTCACCTGAGATTGATAATGTGTTTCGAGAGGTGGCCCCTGGTGAGCGCTACATCTATGAATTTCAAATCCCATCTAACCACCCGGCTGTTACAGCTTGGTATCATCCTCACTACCATCTGGATGTGGCTCGACAAGTATTTGGTGGCTTAGCAGGTCCGTTGATTGTTCGCGGAGACCTGGATGAGATTCCTGAGCTACAGCAGGCGGATGAGACTGTGCTGGTACTACAGGATTTTGAGCCTACACTACAGCCATTGGAACTCCATGCTCTGGGCAAAAAGTGGGGGCGTGAAGGTTCATGGTTGTTAGCCAATGGTCAGCGTAATCCTACGGTGACCATACCTCAAAATGGATTGCTGCGACTACGGTTGATCAATGCGTCAGCCTCTCGGATTTATCAGCTGCAACTGCGAAATCATCCCTGGTTTCTGATAGCGACGGATCGAGGCGCGATCGCAACTCCCACCGTAATTGAGATCCTACGACTCTCCCCCGGTGAACGTGCCGAACTCCTAATACCGGGTCAACAAGAGCCCGGAGACTATCAGCTCATTAGTCTCCCTGATGATCGCGGTATTGGCGCTGTGGTGGAGGCACTGGGGGACTCTGTTGAATACATGCCAGGTGTGGTGCAGCCTACCCAAACCACTCTTGCCACCCTGCGTTATCAGCCCAGCGACTATGCTGAGCCGCTACCGCTACCTCAGAAATTAATTCCTGTTGAGGCCTTGTCTACACCGGTTACCACACGAGAATTTGTGTTGAACCATGGGATCGGTGATAGCTCCAGTGGTTTTATTATCAATAACAAATCCTTCGATATGAGTCGGGTAGATACCCAGGTTCGTCTAAATCAGATAGAAGATTGGAAACTGATTAACCAGGCCAGTATTGATCATCCGTTTCATTTGCACACTAACCGTTTTCAGGTGATTGAACGTGATGGCCAGCCTGAACCGCTGCTCGCTTGGAAAGATACCGTGAGTCTTCAAGGGTATGGGACAGTTGTTATTCGAGTGCGGTTTGAAGACTTTGTGGGGCGTACAGTCTATCACTGCCATATTCTGGATCATGAAGATCAGGGCATGATGGGCATTGTGGAAATCTCCTAAGTTGTTAACAATCTCTGGATAACCGAGTGGTTGCTGGCAGTTGGGAGATTAGGATCATATGGTCCGCTGCCCCCCTGATAAAAGCACCGCAAATAGAAAAATCTACCCTACCCTGAAAAGGAGCAATTATTTGCTAAGGATAGTACACCGCAGTTGAGATCGTTGGCCATGGTAAATCACAGACGTTTTGCAGTTATTTTAGGGGCAACCTTAGCGGTGACATCAGTCTATCAAGGCCTGGCGATGCAGCCTGTTCGCGCAGTGCAGCCCGCTCACGCAGTGCCGCTGATGGCAACTAATGCTGACGAATTGTTGGAACGTGGTCAGCAACAGGCGAAGCAAGGACAGTTAGCAGCTGCGATCGCAACCTATACCCAACTGATAGAAGCCGACACCGATAATGCTGAAGCCTATCTGCAACGGGGCATTGCCTACCATGATGTCGGCGACATTAACCAGGCCATTGATGATTTTTCAGCAGCGCTGCGACTACGTAGCGATCACCCAGAAACCTTCTATCATCGAGGCGAAGCCTATCTCCATACGTCCAATGTGAATGCAGCCATTGCGGACTTGACCCAGGCCATTGACCTAGACCCAGAGTTTACCCGAGCCTATATGGATCGCGGTACGGTTTTAGCTGAACTTGGACAGTTTTCCCTCGCCCTGACTGATTTCCAGCAAGCGGTTGCCCTGGAGCCGGATAATGCTGATGCCTATTACAATCGCGCCCAGGTTTACATTGGCCTCAGGGATGGACAGACAGCTCTGGCTGATTTTGATACGGCCATCCGTTTAGATCCTGAGCTGGCAGAAGCCTATGGTACCCGTGGTTTGTTAAACCACCGCCTTGGTAATTCTCAACAGGCCATGGCCGATCTACAACAGGCGGCGACTCTATTTCAAAATCGGGGAGACCAGGAAAGCTATCAGATGACTCTGGGTTTTATGGACCAGGTGCAGCGGCAGATGGACGCCCAACCTTAGCCAAGTAAACCAAGAATATTTGAACAGGTTTTCAGGTGGTAATGATTCTCAGTATCATAGAAGTATGATGCTGAGGGTTACCCTTTACATGCCTGCTTCAAGTCGAAAAAATAACGGAACGACAGCTGATGCTCCTGGCTGTGAGGAGTCTCTTATACATTTGGAGAGTGTGCGTCAGGTGCAGCCGGAGGTGCTGGCAACGGAAAAGGCCCAACGGATGGCAGAGTTTTTTACTGTGCTGTCCGATCCCCATCGCTTAAAACTGCTGTCGGCTCTGGCTCAACAGGAGTTATGTGTGTGTGATTTGGCGGCAACGGTGAAAATGGGGGAATCGGCAGTTTCTCATCAGCTGCGAGTGTTGAAGTCTCATCGGTTGGTTAAGTATCGTCGCCAGGGACGTAATGTTTTTTATAGTTTGGCGGATGGACATGTTGCGGCGCTTTATCAGGAGGTTGCTGACCATTTAGATGAGTAATGGGGGGAGATAGACGTTAGAGGCCAGACGTCAGATTTGTTTTTATTGTGTAATATATGAATATTCGTTCAGATGTTCAGTGTTTTTTGGGTGACTACTATGGCGAGGTCTCATTCCCATGGGTGCTGTGATCATGGCCACGATCATGATTTAAAGGAGTTCAGTGTGCGTCAGGCGTTGATGCCTATTGTGGCTGCGGCTATTCTTTTTTTGATTGGTTTTGTTTTTTATCAGCCACTTCACAATACGCCATTTGCGATCGCAGAATATGCGGTGCTGCTGCCAGCTTATTTCATCAGTGGTAGGCAGGTGCTGACTACGGCAGGACGCAATATTCTCAAAGGGCGGGTTTTTGATGAGAACTTTTTGATGGCGATTGCGACATTGGGTGCGATCGCCATCCATGAGGTGCCAGAAGCGGTGGCTGTGATGCTGTTCTTCCAGGTGGGGGAGCTGTTTCAGGATTATTCTGTGGGGCGCTCTCGCCGCTCAATCAAGGCTCTGCTAGAAGTGCGGCCAGATATCGCTAATCTCAAGGTTGATGGCGTTATTCGTGCCGTTTCTCCTGAGATTGTTAATGTGGGCGACATTATTGCCGTACGTCCTGGCGAGAAAGTGCCGTTGGATGGAGATGTCTTAGAGGGTACGTCTCTAGTGGATACCTCGGCCCTGACTGGAGAGTCCGTGCCCCGAACCGTTACGGTTGGTAAACCAGTTTTGGCTGGCATGATTAACCAGTCTGGTGTTTTGACAGTCACGGTGACAAAACGCTTTGGGGAGTCATCGATCGCTAAAATTTTGGACCTGGTGGAAAATGCCAGCAGTAAAAAGGCTGATACTGAAAAGTTTATTACCCGATTTGCCCGCTATTACACCCCTGCGGTAGTGTTTCTGTCGTTGGCCGTGGCGATCCTGCCACCTTTGTTTATGGCAGGGGCAACCCAGGCGGTTTGGACCTATCGCGCCCTGGTGTTACTGGTGATCTCTTGTCCCTGTGGTCTAGTTATCAGCATTCCTTTAGGGTACTTTGGGGGTGTGGGTGGAGCTGCTAAGCGCGGCATTTTGGTAAAGGGCTCAAAGTTTCTGGATGCTCTGGCCCAGGTAAAGACAGTTGTTTTTGATAAAACGGGTACCCTGACCCAGGGAAATTTTCGGGTGACTGATGTGGTTACCCATAATGGTTGGAGCAAGCACCAGTTGCTAGAACTGGCTGCCCAGGCAGAATCTCAATCCAATCATCCGGTGGCACAATCAATTCGACAGGCCTATGGTCAATCGATTGATGTTGCCGATATTCAAGACTATGAAGAAATCTCGGGCCATGGTATTCGTGCCAAGGTGAAAGGCAGTACGGTATTAGCGGGTAACGATCGCCTGCTGCATCGAGAACAGATTGCCCATGATGTATGTGTTGTTGATGGGACTGTGGCCCATGTGGCCGTCGATGGTGAGTACAGTGGACGCATCATGATTGCGGATGAGCTAAAGGAGGATGCCGTTGAAGCAATTCGGTTGCTCCATTGCCAAGGTTTAGAAACGGCCATGCTGACAGGGGACAGTCAATCTGTTGCCGATAGCATTGCTAACACGCTGGGTCTGGATCAATATCACGCAAAGCTGTTGCCTGAAGATAAGGTAGATGCCCTAGAAGAGTTTTTACATCGTGCAAATCAGACAAAAGGCAAAGTGGCTTTTGTGGGCGATGGCATTAACGATGCCCCTGTGATTGCTAGAGCTGATGTGGGCATGGCCATGGGCGGTCTAGGTTCCGATGCTGCCATTGAAACCGCCGATGTAGTCATCATGACCGACGCCCCTTCGAAGGTGGCGGAGGCCATTCAAATTGCTCAAAAAACCCTGCGGATTGTCTGGCAAAACATTACGTTAGCAATGGTGATAAAACTTTTCTTTATTGCCCTCGGAGCCATGGGTGTGGCCACCCTGTGGGAAGCGGTATTTGCCGATGTTGGCGTGGCCTTGCTCGCCATATTAAATGCTGGACGAGTGTTGAAAAGTTAAATTTTCAACTACCAGCAGCCACCATGACTACGATGGCCACCATGATGGAAATTATGGAAATTTCCTAGGATAGAGACATCTACCAGTACAAGTGAAATGAACCATGGAGATGCCATTGGGCCTAAAGCAATTGTTGTCTTATCAGTCAGCCTGGTTAAGGGGAGATATATTAGCTGGGCTAACGGTGGCGGCCTATTTAATTCCCCAATGTATGGCCTATGGTGAATTGGCTGGAGTTCAACCTGTGGCTGGGCTATGGGCGATTCTGCCTGCCATGGTGATTTACACCTTGTTGGGGTCATCGCCACAGTTGTCGGTCGGGCCAGAATCCACAACTGCTGTGATGACAGCGGTTGCCATTGCTCCTTTGGCAACGCCCGGCGGTAGCGACTATGCCATCCTGGCCTCTTTATTAGCCCTGCTAGTGGGGGGGATATATATTCTGGGCTATCTGACACGACTGGGGTTTCTGGCTGATTTACTGTCTAAACCTATTCTGATTGGCTATATGGCCGGTGTGGCCGTGATTATGATGGCGGGGCAGCTGAGCAAAGTGAGCGGTGTTCCCATTGATGCAAACACTGTTTTTGGAGAGATTCAGGCGTTTGTCACCCACCTCAGTCAGTACCATGGTCCCACATTGATTTTGTCCCTTGCCGTTTTAGTCTTTTTATTTGTTGTGCAGGCGCGATGGCCCAATGCACCAGGGCCATTATTGGCGGTGTTGCTAGCAACAGTGGCTGTGAATGTATTGCGGCTTGATCAGCTTGGGGTGGCTGTAGTGGGAAATATTCCAGCGGGGTTGCCTCAGCTAAACATTCCCAACCTGTCGATGAATGAGGTGACACCCCTCATGGCGGCAGCTATCGGTATTGCTGTGGTCGGCTATTCCGACAATGTGCTCACCGCCCGGGCCTTTGCCACCCGTAATGGCTACAAAATTGACGCTAACCAAGAACTACTTGCCTTAGGAGCTGTCAACATTGGAGCCGGTCTCATGCAGGGATTTCCCATTAGCAGCAGCGGCAGTCGCACCGTGCTGGGCAATGCTCTTGGTAACAAAACCCAGCTCTTTTCCCTGGTGGCGATGGTGACCGTGGTTGGGGTGTTGTTATTTATGCGACCAGTGTTGTCGTTATTTCCCCAGGCCGCCCTCGGGGCCTTGGTGATTTATGCGGCTACTCGACTCATCGAGATTTCAGAATTTGTTAGACTGCTGCGCTTTAGGAGCACTGAATTTGCCCTGGCTGTAATTACCACCCTGGGGGTGCTGGCCACGGATCTGTTGGTGGGAATTGCGATCGCAATCAGTCTTTCTGTCATTGATCTTTTTGCCCGTGTCGCCCGACCCCATGATGCTGTTTTGGGTCAAGTGCTGGGCCTGGCAGGCTGGCATGATATTGACGATTGGGACGATGCGACAACGATTCCAGGATTGGTAATCTATCGTTATGATGCGCCCATTTGTTTTGCCAATGTTGAGAATTTTAAACGACGAGCGATGGCTGCGATTGACGCTGAACAAGAACGGGTGGAGTGGTTTGTGCTGAATACAGAAGCCATTGCCGAAATCGATATCACTGCAGCCGATATGCTGGTAGAGCTTCACCAAGAGTTATCTAACCAGGGGATTGTCTTTGCCCTGGCACGGGTAAAACAAGATTTGTATAGTCAGCTCAAACGTTCTGGACTGCGAGATCTCATTGGTAATGAACGCATCTACCCGACACTCAAAACAGCGATTCGTGGGTTTGAAGACCGATATCGATTTAAATAAGAGATTTAAGCATAAACTGAGCCAACTATTTATAAATCTCTATTCTTGAAACCAAACGTTACTCCATTGTTAGACTGATACTTCAATTACAGTCCCATTTACCGAAAAATAGGATAATTTTAGGATTCGTTGACAAACGGGTTCTACCATGGCAACAGTACAGCCTCCTCGGCACAAGCATATTGTTCTAACGTCTCATCCCGGCAATTTTGGCCAAGATTCCATCGAGATTAAATGGGGTGAGGCAGACCCAAATGAGCGTGGTCCCATCATTGCCACCCTGGGCAACCGCGCCCATCGAAATGTGATTGGCACCCATTCCGGTGGCTATGCCGTATATCGAGCCTTGGCTGTTGCCAGTGGCAGTTTAGAGCGGAATCACCGTGCTGATTTAACCAATACGGCCCCAACAGTGTCCATTGGTCCCCATGCCAGTTGGACCGTGCCGGACAAAATTATTTCCCTCGATCCGTTTGGTGCATTGGATCAGGAGCTGTTTGCGGACCTCAGAGCAGAAGGCTACGACATTCGCCCGTCCATTGCCATTACGAAGGCCCACATCAATATTCCAGAACTGCAAGAGGCCGTTAACCAGGGCCGCATTCACGTTGATGGCAAAATTCTGAAAGACGGTTGTGAGCTACTGGTTACGAAGGCGGCCATCGAACCGGTGTGGCATCTGCCAGGCATTGCTAAGCGGTTTAACGTGAAGGAAAGCGACCTGCGTCGCACCCTGTTTGAGCAGACCGGTGGTATGTTTCCAGAGCTGGTGACCCGCCCTGACCTGCAGATGTTCTTACCCCCCATTGGCGGACACACGGTTTACATTCTGGGCGATCTTGAAGCCATTACTGATCCAGACCGTCCCTTAGCTGTGCGCATCCATGACGAGTGCAATGGTTCAGACGTTTTTGGCTCAGATATTTGCACCTGCCGTCCCTACCTGGTGCATGGCATTGAGGTAGCCCTCGAAACAGCCCAAGCTGGGGGAGCTGGGGTAATTATCTATGCCCGTAAAGAAGGTCGAGCCCTGGGTGAAGTGACCAAGTTTCTGGTTTACAACGCCCGCAAGCGTCAGGAAGGCGGCGATCGCGCGGATACCTACTTCACCCGTACCGAGTGTGTGGCCGGGGTGCAGGATATGCGCTTTCAAGAACTGATGCCCGATGTGATGCATTGGCTGGGGATTACCCGGATTGATCAGTTTGTCTCCATGAGCAACCTTAAATACGACGCTGTTACCCAATCCGGAATTGAAATTGTCGAACGCATTTCCATTCCGGAAGGCCTGATTCCAGCCGATGCCCAGGTGGAAATGAAAGCGAAAAAAGCGGCTGGATACTACACCGAAGGTGACGTGCCTGATGAGACCGTTCTCACGCAAACCATTGGTCGCCAGTATGAGGATGCCTAATGACCCCCGAAGAACAGGCGGCGATTGCCTATTTGAGAAAGCCCCAGGCAATTCGCGATCGCACCCACCAACTATTCGATCTTTGCCAGGCCGATCAGCTTGACCATTTCGCTTGCGATCTCTCCAAGTTAGAAGTCGTAGCGCAGTATGTTGTCGAGACGACCCAGCAGCTATACCCTGATTTTGACGTACCGTTTCACAGCCGCTGGCGTCACTTTGGTCCACGCCTGAGCCCGTTGCTAGTTCCCCGCCCCGCCCCAGGGGAACTGCCGCCTCAAACGACACCAACAGCCAAGATAGAGGCCGCTAGGTCACAGCTAGACCTGGCCATTATTAGCGTGCTTCTAGATGCCGGTGCGGGCAGTCAGTGGCAGTATCAGGATTTTGCGACAAATCAAACCTTAGGGCGTTCAGAAGGGTTAGCGGTCGCCAGTCTGCGTGCATTTGAGCAGGGATTCTTCTCCACTGATCCAACGGTGCTTCATCAAGTGGACGCAGCGGGTTTGCAGCATCTAACGGAAGCAGATTTAGCCCAGGCTTTTCAGGTGAGCGAAGAGAACCCTTTGGTGGGGCTGCCCGGTCGATTGAGGTTGCTGCAACAATTAGGCACTGCTCTGGCAACTCAGCCGGAACGGTTTGGGGCCAACCCAGCTAGACCTGGCAATTTACTCAACTATTTGACTGAGCGCTATGGTCAAACTCTCGACGCGGGTATTTTGCTCACTGAAGTGCTCGAAAGCTTTGGCTCAATTTGGCCGGGTCGAGTCGCTTTGGCAGATACCAACTTGGGGGATGTGTGGTCTCACCCCGCATTTACTGACCAAGGCCCCGGAACAACCTTGGTGCCGTTTCATAAGCTCTCCCAGTGGTTGACCTATTCTCTAGTAGAGCCGTTAACTGCTGCAGGAATAACCATCAGCAACTTAGATGCCCTGACGGGGTTAGCCGAATATCGCAATGGTGGTCTGTGTGTAGATTTAGGGCTACTGGTGCCTAAACATTCTGAGGTTATGGGCCAACCCCACCTGCCGGGTTCACCCGTTGTCGTTGAATGGCGAGCTTTAACGGTGGTGATGCTAGACAAGATTGGTGACTGTGTTCGCCAGTTGCTTAACAAATCTTCTGAAGAATTGCCGTTAATCAAAGTGCTAGAAGGTGGCACCTGGGCCGCTGGACGCCGTGTTGCCAAACAGCTGCGACCGACAGGTGTGCCGCCCATTGCAATTCAAAGCGATGGCACCGTCTTTTAGGGGTATTCTTAATTTTTCTCAGGGTGGTCCCTGTCCACCCCCCGTTGTGGCTTCTATGAGATTACCTGATGGAAAAATTGGTAACGCAAATTGAGCATCCCCTAATTCAGCATAAACTGACTCTGATGCGGCAGAAAGATACGAGTACGGCTAAGTTTCGACAGTTGTTAGAAGAGATTAGTCTGTTGTTGGCCTACGAGGTGACCCGTGGGCTGCCCCTGGAGCAGGTGCCCATCGAAACGCCCTTTGCCACCATGAAAGCCCCCATGCTGACGGGCAAGAAACTGGTGCTAATTTCCATCATGCGGGCTGGTCAGGGCATTTTGGACGGCATGCTCAAGCTCATACCTTCGGCACGGGTGGGCCACATTGGTCTGTATCGCGACCCTAGAATGCTGATGCCAGTGGAGTATTACTTTAAGGTGCCCAGGGATGTCAGTGAGCGGGATATGCTGATTGTTGACCCCATGATTGCGACGGGTAACACTGCGATCGCAGCCGTCCACCGCCTCAAAGAAACCCAACCTCAGTCCATCAAATTTGTCTGTCTTCTCGCCGCACCAGAGGGCATCAAAAGCTTCCATGAGGAACATCCCGATGTACCCATTTTTACCGCTGCCGTTGACGACAAACTTGACGAGCACGGTTACATCCTGCCAGGTCTAGGAGATGCTGGAGATCGAATGTTTGGGACTCAGTAAACGGTGTCAGAGAACGATGCACATTTAAAGTTCTAGGGTTTAGCTTCCATGAAACAACTGAAAAATTACATTGCCGGTGCCTGGCAACAATCTAAAACCACTGACTACCTTGAGGTGATCAACCCTGCCACCAACGCCCTCCTCGCAGAGGTCCCTCTATCATTAGCTAGTGAACTAGACCAGGCCGCAACAGCAGCTAGTGATGCCTTTACCTCTTGGCGACGAATTCCCCCCACCGAGAGAATTCAGTATCTATTTAAACTCAAAACTCTTTTAGAAGAACACCGCGAAGATCTCGCCAAAACCATCACAGTAGAATGTGGAAAAACCCTCAAAGAATCCCAGGGAGAACTACAGCGAGCCATTGAAAATGTTGAAGTGGCCTGTGGCATCCCCACCCTCATGCAAGGCTACAACTCAGAAGATATTTCCCGTGGCATTGACGAGATTATGATTCGTCAGCCCCTGGGCGTGGTGGGTGTCATCGCCCCGTTTAACTTTCCAGCAATGATTCCATTTTGGTTTTTTCCCTATGCCATTGCCTGCGGTAACACCTGCATCATTAAGCCCTCTGAAAAGGTGCCTCAGACAATGGAAAAAATCATGGAACTGATTGACCAGACAGGGTTACCGGCAGGGGTGGTGAATGTGGTCAATGGTAGTAAGACTGTGGTAGATGCTCTGTTAGACCACCCCACAGTCAAGGCCATTAGCTTTGTAGGATCTAGTCCCGTAGCAAAGTATATCTATCGCCGAGCAGCGGAGAACGGCAAGCGGGTGCAGTGCCAGGGTGGGGCAAAAAATCCGGTGGTGATTTTGCCCGATGCCGATTTAGAAATGACGACGCGGATAGTGGCGGATAGTGCCTTTGGCTGCGCCGGACAGCGTTGTTTAGCGGCATCCTTGGCGATTACGGTCGGTTCAGTAAAGGCAAATTTTACGGATGCCATTGTTGACGCAGCCCAGCAGCGGGTGGTGGGCAATGGTTTAGAGGATGGCGTGCAGATGGGAGCGGTGATTAATCAGGGCAGTTGCGATCGCATCCAATCATTGATCCAAACAGGCATTGATGAAGGCGGTAAACCCCTGGTCGATGGGCGTAATCCCCAAATTCCTGGCTATGGGCAGGGCAGCTTTGTTCGTCCCACCCTGCTGCAAGACATTCCTCTCCAAGGCGAAGTTGCCACTACAGAGATTTTTGGCCCAGTGCTAGGCATGATCCATGCCGATACTCTGGATGACGCCATTGCCTTAGTAAATCAAAGTCGCTGGGGTAATATGGCCTGTCTATTTACCAATTCCGGTGCCGCTGCCCGTAAGTTTCGCTATGAGGCAGAGGCCGGCAATATTGGCATCAACATTGGTGTTGCCGCACCCATGGCATTTTTTCCATTCAGTGGCTGGAAAGAAAGCTTCTACGGAGATCTCCATGGCCAGAGTCAACACGCTGTAGAATTCTTCACCCAAACAAAAGTTGTCGTTGAACGCTGGCCCAAAGAATGGTCACGGCAGTTTTAAGGCCCCATTTTTCGAGGATAGCCATCATGGGAAATCCTGATTGATAGCATCCGGTATCGAAGGGCATCCACAAGGGATTGCCCCTACAGGATTGTCCATTGGCTCCTGACTCCCGACTTGGCCAATATTTTTGAGGTTACACTAATACTCTAATGGATTCTAATCAAGACACAGGCGCAAATCAGGCAGATATCAACGATACCCTCAATAGCATCTTGAGCCAGGCCATGAGCCTCAAGCAAGATATCGACGACAATCAGCCAGAGGATAATGCGGCTATGATCAACGGCATCTTGCTACGCGCAGCCTATGAACAAATTCCGGCTAAAGCGGCTGATACAATTCCAGGGCTGGAGATATTTGAAGACAGTGATAATCCCGGTAGCTGGTTTTGGGAATGGGAGTGGGGTGAATGTCAGGAGGGTCCCCATGGGAACGCACTAGAAGCATTGATTTCGTTTGCTCGATTTTCTGCTGAGTTGGCCATTGAGTTAGGGGATGAAGAATAAAGCCTAGGCTAGCCATAATAGCTAGTGTTGACCCTTTTCTAGAGCTGGGCACTTTAGCATGGAGGCCGCTGTACGCAGCAATCCATCCTAGGGTGAAATGATAAATTTAGGCAGACACACAGCAATAGGACGTACTGCATTCCTGCTCATCCTATTGCTGAGAATATTGCAGCCTAATACTGTAAGCGCACAAGGTATTACCCCTGCAACCGATGGCACAGGCACCACTGTTACCCCCAATGGCCAATCTTTTGATATTGAATCAGGTAGTCTATCAGCAGATGGCAGTAATCTGTTCCATAGTTTTCAGACGTTTCAGCTGGCCAGTGAAAATACGGCTAACTTTCTAACCAACCCGTCAGTTCAGAGAATTTTTGCACGGGTGAGTGGAGGTAACACAGCTTTTATTAACGGCAAATTAAAAATTTCAGGAGGCCAAGCAGATCTCTTTTTGCTCAACCCTGCTGGAATTATCTTTGGCCCTGATGCTACCTTAAATTTACCGGCAAGCCTGACGGCAACAACTGCAAACCATATCGAATTTAATCATGGCCAGTTTAATGCCACAGGTATTCATAGCTACGGTACATTGATCGGCAATCCTACTGCATTTGCCTTTGGTCCATCAGGCACAATTCACAACCAGGGAGATTTAACCCTATTACCCGGACAATCACTTACCCTGTTGGCAGGCACCGTTATTAAAACTGGCACTCTCACCGCCGACAATATTCAAATCCATGAAATCTCTGAAGGACAGATAATTCAAGTCAGCCAGGCAGGTTCTCTCCTAAGTCTGGAGCTTTCTGGAGAAGCATTTCAGGACAACTCGGTTAACGGTAGCCTGACAATGCTACCAAACCTTTTGACAAGTGGTAGGGCGGAGCATGCGGGTCAAATTATTACCAACGCTGATGGTCAGATTCTCTTAGCTGATTCATCCCTGCCCACAGCCTTACCAGGGCACGCTTTAAACCCTACTAATTTATTCGCGAATCACCCTCCAGAATCATCGTCCTTATCTACCAATCTAGGTGACTCTTCTGCCCATGGCGACATTTATAATCGAGAAGCCCCATCCCATCAAACAACTACCGCCGTCAAACCCGGTGAGAATCACCGGGTACCCTCTCAATCGAGGATCGCTACACATCATTTTCATCGCACTGTATTAAATACCGCCAACGCCAGCGCAGCACTAGCCGATGTGGAAGACCAGCGTACTCAAGACTTCTCCAACTATTTTGGTCGTGATCTACAAGCTGAACAACTAACACTACCGGAAATTCAACATCTGTTAACCCAGGTCCATGGGGAAACGGGTAATCAATCAGTGGTTGTCTATATTAAGACGCCAAAACTCGCGATAGATATTGCCCAGCAAACCTCCACAAAGCTAGAACTCCTGATTTTTCAATCTGTTGGGGATCCGATTAATTTAGAGATTTCTAATGTCAGTCAAGAAGAACTCTTCACAACAGTTGAACAATTTCGACGTGCTTTAATTGCTTCAGCAAGAACGGGATCTAAACGGTATTTACCATCGGCGCAAAAGCTTTATCAATGGTTGATTCAACCGATTGAAGATGAGTTGAGTTCAGATCAAATCGATACTATTCTATTTTCTATGGACTCGGGCCTACGGAGCTTACCCATTGCGGCTCTGCACGATGGCCAACAGTTTTTGATTGAAAAATATAGTTTAGGCATGGTGCCATCCCTGGGACTAATGCGCTCCAATTATCAACCCTTGGGCAACGCTCAGGTATTAGCCATGGGGGCAAGCTTATTTCAAGAATTACAGCCTCTCCCTGCTGTCCCTGCGGAATTAGAAAATATTGAACAACTATGGCCAAGTCGAGGCTTTCTCAATGAAACGTTCACCCGTAAAAATCTTATCGATCAGCAGCAGCAAACGCCTGCCCAAATTATTCATTTAGCCACCCATGCTGAGTTCAACGCTGGAAATGCTGACCAATCATATATTCAGCTTTGGGATGAACAGCTTCATTTAAGCGACATCCACACCCTGGGTTGGGATCAGCCGACGGTCGATTTACTTGTTCTCTCCGCCTGTCGTACCGCCCTGGGGGATGCCAATGCTGAGATGGGATTTGCTGGTTTAGCTGTGGCAGCAGGGGTAAATTCAGCCCTGGCTAGCCTTTGGACAGTTAGTGATGTGGGGACCCTCGCATTAATGAATGAGTTTTATCATCAGCTGCAGCAAACCTCAGTAAAGTCAGAAGCCTTACGCGCAAGTCAGTTAGCCATGCTTAAGGCTGACATTCGGATCGAGTCGGGCCAGTTACTCAGTGAGGCATCTCGCAGTGTCGTGCCTCTCCCTGCCGAACTGAGTCAGTTAGAACATGTTGATTTTTCTCACCCCTACTATTGGTCTGGCTTCACGATGATTGGCAGTCCTTGGTAGTTAAAGCTATATATAGAAAGGATTCCGTATTTTTGTAATTATCGTGGCTTAAATGTGGCCTTCATCCCCCACTCCTAGTGCATTATCCGGGGCGAGGGTTAGGGCAGATCTGCAACGGCTAGGGTGGCGCGGCATGGGCGACATCGGAAGTAGTCCCGCTAATCTTATTTAAAGATTGAAAGTTCTCAGTTTTCCTTTAAAGAGTCGGATATTTTGTTCTGAAACACGGGCGTAGTACAAGCTCAGTAATGCAGACTGTAATACAGTTTCGCATCAATGCCATGCTTAAGATCATCATCCCCCTATCAATTGCCCTTGCTTCTTCGGTCACAATCTCAGGGCAGGCACTTTCCTGCTACATGGAGACTGCGGAAGGACGGATCGATCTGAGTCATATGTGTGGGGATGGAAGTACTACAAATGCACCTGCAACGCCAACAGCTCCCCCACCTCAACGAGGGGAACGGGTGATTGTAGCACCGGTTCCCGCTGAGCCAATAGCTACCTTTCAGGTGCAACGGATTAATCGGGAAACCGGCGAAGCTTATGGCATTGTTCGGTTTAGCAATGAGGCTCCTATGGGCACTGTTGTACGTTACTGGGCTGATGTTGATGGCGTAACTCGCTCATTTGGCTCAGTCGTGAGAGAGCGAGGACATCGCAATATAGGCGTGGAATTTTGGCTCCCTGCGGGGACTAGCCTCAATGACATTGAAAATGAAGGGGCGGGGTAGATTCACCCACCCCCCGATAGTATTTCATCTGCATGGAAATACTATCGACGCATGTATTAGTACGTTCGACGTCCTTTTGTATGTGCCTGGTAGTATCCACATTTTCTCTCTAGTCCACTTCTCGTCACCTGGGAAGGCGTATAAGTACTATTTCAAACATGAGATTATTTCAAAGCTACTCTCAAGATGACGTTGAGGAGATGTTTGTCAGAATTGGGGACTTTTACAAGCGGTATGGTGGTAGACCTGTTATTGAAGCAGCGGCAGAAGTGGTCCCGCTTTGGTTACGGGAATCGCTGCTTGAGATCGCAGCGGATTTGATTCCATTTGACATTCACATAGATTCTGATGGCGATTCCACCCTGTCAAGGATGGCCGAGGAATTGAGGATCTCGAGAGCAACAGCCAATTGCGTTCTTGGAGCCAGGCAGATTAAGGCTATGGGGATGATTTGGGATGAGACAGCTGTCTGAGGATAGCGAGGGTTAATCGGTAAGGCCTTTTTCTAGGGCTGCGATCGCATGGCACGGCTGTTCCCGCCTGGGTTGGGGTTAGGGGGATACGGCGACGTTAAGCGGGGGTTCCAAAACGTCGGAACCCTTGTTTCATAGCCTGAAAGGGTTCTTTAACTACCGTTATACGAACCGCTGATTCAGGATCTACAACGATAGGAAGACCCAGAAACTCGATTAAAGGCTCTTGAAGGCTAGATTGAGCTGCCATAGCCTCACACTCTAATTGCAGCCGATAGTAAGTATGGCATCCAAGAATTAAATACTGAGGCCCCCCGAAACCACAATAAGCAGAATCAAACACCTCAGTTTTTACCCGGTTGTAAGTCGAATAGTTAATGACCATCATTTCTACCTTCAACCATGTTTTTGCTATCTGAAAACTTCGCAGTACTCCAACCACATCCGAGATTATGGTTGGTGGTGATGCAATGCACAACCAATGGGAGCTAATGCCTCCATAATTCAGAGTAACCAGCTGTATACTCCTTATAGCGGTTAACCGTTATGAGCACTGATACCGTCTTGGCTATGGGCCATGCTCTTTATCGGTGCAGTTATATTCCTACTTGTCAGACCCTTTCAGCGATCGCAACCGTCGACAGACCAGCTGAAAAACATTCGCCGTCAGCTATTAAGAATTGTCAAAAAGGAGATCGATCATCGTCTAGCGACATCTTTGCATAATCTGGTCAAACTGGATCTTTACATGGAAGACCAGCGGCAACGGGTAGGCACTCCTCAGTTTGAGCTGATCCCTGAAGCTCCTTCCACAAATACTGAGCCTAGTTTTCAAGCTGTTAACCGGATACTACATACAAAAGGCAATAAACCCCTACTGGATTTAAAGCTGACTCAGAAAATTATTGCGGTGTTTGATCGACCCGATATTCAGGGAAAGTTCATGATTCTAGGAGATCCAGGTTCAGGAAAAACAACCGAGTTGCTACAGCTGGCCCAAGACCTAGTAACTTGTGTGGAAGATGATGAACGTCATCCAGTACCTGTACTCCTAGAGCTATCGAGTTGGAATGGGGAGTCACTTGATCAGTGGGAAGCAAGTCAACTCAAGAGGCTATATAACCTGTCAGAAGCTACCACACAGCAATGGTTAGAAAATAATCAGATACTACTCTTACTGGATGGACTAGATGAACTAGGACTGGCAAAACAAAGGCCGTGTATTCAGACGATTAACCAGTTTTTAGACATGAATCGTACATCAGAGTTGGTTGTCTGCTGTCATCAGGAAGATTACAAAGCCGGTCAAACTGCGTTGACTGAACTCAATGGAGCTGTCTATTTAGAGGCCCTAAAAAAAGACCAGATTCGTCAGTACTTTGAAGCATTCAATCGGCTGAGCCTTTGGGAGAATGTTAGAGGGAGTCAAGCTTTACGGGAGCTAGCAAAGAAGCCATTTTTTCTGTTCATGCTAATGGTGGCGTATCAGGGTAATCCGATTCGTACTCAACAGGACCTGTTTGATGCCTATGCCGTCAAACATCGCTTCATCCAAAGAACCGGTGGCCGTTATCGCTTTGTCCATGACTTGCTGCGAAAACACTTTGCAGCGATGCCACTGGACTAAAGGTTGCTACCAGGAAATAGCTTTTTAACTACATTATGGGGACAACGCTCACCGGAGATCCCCGGGATCTGGCGCTACGAGACGCGCTTTACTCAATCATTGAGCCGAAATCATCGTAGCTTCATGGTTTCGTCCCGGTTGTGTTATTGAGATTGAAGCGACAGCAGTGATTTAGAAAAGAGTCCAGAAAGATCCTCACCAAACTCCGGGAAGGAGTCGGTATCGCGTTCGTTGAGCATACTCGGTGTAGCCTGGGAGCTTCTCCTGCAAGGTGCGGTCTTCGAGAGCCGTGCGCAGAACAAACACGCCTGTCAGGAGCAGGACTGGGAGATAGGTCCAGACCGAATCCAACAGGAGGGGCGTTCCCCAGTACATAACCAGAGCGCCGAGGTAGCCTGGGTGGCGTACGATGCGGTATGGCCCGCTATCTACGACCTCGTGCCCCCGGTCTGACTGGATGCGCACCACCCTGGAGAAAAATCGGTTGGCAATCAAAGCCCATGTGGCGAAGGCATATCCGCCTATGAGGAGCGCGATGGCGATCAGTTTTACTGGAAGTCCAAACGTCACCAGACTCCCGAAATGTGCCTCAAGACCGACAGTCAGAGGTACGGCTAACAACCCCAGGAAAATGAACTTGACCAGTTTCAGATCCCAGGGCTCGATGTTCTCGTATTCGGTGGAATGGAAGCGTTCGCGCCGAAGATCCGCAGAGATCATCGTACGGCTGACGATGAGGCCAAGAATGTTCACAACCGCGTAAACCCAGGCCTCCCACCAACCCCAACGCCAGGGAATCAGCATTGGCAGGAAGGGCAACACCCCCAGCACAAAGACTAGCTGTACCAAAATCTTGGGACTGGCCCATTGGACACTGGCGTTATCTCGTTGCTCAGGGTTATTCATTGGCTTTTCTCCTCGCGTGCATCCATTTCTTTATTAAACGGAGATCCTGCTTCCCTTGCAAACCTCAAGAAGAGTGGCGATCAAACCAGTCCTCTTGCTTCTTCACGAAAACTTCATATTCTTTCCTTACAACTGGAGAAATGAGAAAAAAATAATGCAGGCTCATCATTATGAAGTAGTGGTACGAAGAGCTATTTGAGAACTACGCAAATAAAGGTTATTTCCGCTCTTTCACTGTATGTGTGTGTGACCGAAGATACATTGGTCCTGAAACCGGTCAATCTGTCGTTTGAGCAAGCTGCCGCCGTCCCGGTTGCAGGACTCACCGCCTTGCAGGGTCTTCGCGATCAAGGGCACCTCCAATCAGGGCAACAGGTGCATCCTCAACAATGGTCAGAGTAGGAGTGGGCGCGATCGCAGCAGCGATATTGGCAACCAACGCCTCATCGGATAATTCAGGACCCAGGTCAACCTCTACCGGGGTAGTGGAAGTCTGTAGAGCCTGAGTCACGAATGCCTCGAATGTAATAACGGGTGCTATGGCAGCGGCGGCAGGAAGCATAAAGCGCTCAGCTTGCAACTCATCAATAAACTGGGTCTGATCAACGACCGCATTGTCCATGATTCATTGAAACTTACCCTCAAGGGCGAATCCATGTTGACGGTTTGGATAGCTCACGCATCGCTGGGTTAGACAGGAACAGATAGGGACACCTATACATTAGCGTGATGTTGAATGTATTACCCTGCCCTTGAGGTTGCTGTTGCATGGGCTGCCCACCACGATGATTGGCAGTCCTTGGTAAACTGGCTAATTACAACTACGTTCGCTACCGTCCGGCATAATGGCATCGCAGAGATTGGTGCGAATATCAAACTTAATCCCTTCTAAGGTGGCTTGCTGAAAATTCGCCTCAGCAAGATTCGCCCCAGAAAAATCCGTAAAGCTTAGATCGGCTCCTTGAAAATTAACCCCCCGCAGGTT
Organism: Leptolyngbya sp. PCC 7375; assembly: GCF_000316115.1. Classification (GTDB taxonomy): domain Bacteria; phylum Cyanobacteriota; class Cyanobacteriia; order Phormidesmidales; family Phormidesmidaceae; genus Leptothoe. The sequence continues at coordinate 1,413,901 of NZ_JH993797.1, read as the reverse complement.
GCTATTAATAAAGTTTACCTGCCGCAGATTACTACCACTGAGATCAGTACCGCGCAAATCCAGATTGCTCAGATCTGAACCTGCTAAATCAGCATTAATCAGTCGAATGCCAGCAGGAATCACATCTCTCAGTTGGGATGCCGCAAATTGTGTATCAGTAAAGTCGGCCCCTTGAAGATTAGCTCTGGTGAGATCAATGCCGTCTAATGTAGCTTCGCGAAAGTCAGCAACGAGAAGATTAGCCCTACTCAGTTGCGCATTGGTTAGATCGGCTTGGGTCAACAACGCTCCAGTTAAATCGGCTCTGGTGAGATCAGCTTCAATGAGCGTGGCACTATCCAGGTAGGTCAATGCCAGATCAGCTCGGTTTAAATTAGCTCTAGAGAGATTCACTAGACGAGCATCTGCAGCCCGCAAACTACCATTTTGAAGCTGGCTCTCTGATAGATCTGCTGCTTGTAAATTGGCAATAAAAAAGCTAGTCTCGTCTAGCTGAGCCTGGTTGAAGAGACTGCCACTTAAAAATGTGCCTTCAAAGGTGGTGCCGGTGAGAATGGCCCCAGTCAAATCAGCACCCCGTAAATCGGCACCATCTAAGTTGGCCCCCTGCAAATCTATGCCACGCAGGTCATGCTCACCTAAACCATGGGTGACCAAATCCCACACTAGCCGCCAGCGGTCATCCATGATTGTACGTTCATCCACATGGGCATTGGCTAACTGCGCGCCTTCTAACCGAGCACCGAACAGGTTTACATTGCTGAGGTTGGCGTTACGCAGATCTGTGTCACGGAGATTAGCCTGAAAGAGAAAGGCTCCCTTTAAATCAACACCATTAAGATCAGCTCCCGCGAGGTTAGCTCGTCGCAAATTGGCTTGTTGTAAAAACATGCCTCGCAAATCGGCACCGCGCAGATCGCAGCGAGGGCACTGGCGGGTTTCTTGAAGCTGTGTGAGATCTTTTTTGCTAAAGGTGTAACCGGGTAGGCCCATCAGCGATAGAAGCATCGCTAAACCAATAAATAAGGGTTTCATAACAAGAAATCTCTATCTAACCTAAGGTGCCCGGTCATAATTCCGGATTCTCAACTTTGTCCTGCTTAAATCGCTGAATTCTAAATCTTGGCCAACTTTTCGTACATGGGCTTCTCTTGAGAATCCGGGGATTTAGCAGGGCACTCTAGCTGCACAGACAAAGATTGATATATTGTCATGCTGCTTCCATGGTTCAATCGCCTGATCCCCGGTCTTGTCGTCAGCACATTGCTCGTGACCATCACACCTGTGTTGGCCCAACCGGCATCCTTTGATGCCTTAGAAGATATTACGTATTGGACCGATCTGTGCCGTCTGCAAGCTACAGCAGAAGAGTATGAAAAAGCATTGGCAGCCTGTGAACAGGCGATTGCCCTAGAACCAGAGAATCCTGACATTTGGGCGCAGCATAGCGGTATTTTGATCAAGCTAAAAGCATTTGCGGATGCGATCGCATCCGCAAATCGTGCCCTCACCTTTGATCCCGAAAATTCCCTGGCCATTGCCTACCAATGTGTGGCCTACACAGCCCTAGGAGAAAATGAAACTGCCCTGGATAAATGTAACAACGCCTTAAGAGTTAACGGCAATTGGGGGAACGAGAACCCCACACTAGCTTGGTTCTATCGCGGTGAGATTTTATCCCAGGCTAAACAGTATGAGTTGGCGCTGGTGGCCTATGAACGTACCCTGTTGCAAGATCCCGAAAACTCCCTGGTTTTAACTCGCCAGTGCGAAGCCTATGTGGCCCTCGAACGCCCTCAAAGTGCTTTAGATGCCTGTGGGTCAGCCCTGTCTATCGATAAAAATTGGGGAGATATCGGGCCTGCCCTGGCCTGGACCTATCAAGGACAGGCCCATAATCAACTGAATCAATACAACCAGGCCATTTTTGCCTACGACCAAGCCATTGGCCTTAACCCCAAAAACGCCCTGACCTGGGCGGCCCAGGGACAGGTACTAGAGACACTGCGCCGCGATCAAGAAGCGCTGGTTTCTTACAATCAGGCGGTTGCCATCAAGGCAGATTACACCCTGGCGCTGTTGGGGCAGTGTACCTTACTCAATCGACTGGGCAGCTATGAACCCGCTTTGGCTGCCTGTGATGCTGCCATTGGGGGGGATGGTGATTGGGGTCACCAAACTCTAGCTAAGGGGTGGAATCAACGTAGTATTGCCCTGACCGGTGCACAACACTATGAAGAAGCCCTGGCCTCGATCAATCGAGCAGTGGGAATTCAGCCGGACTATGTGACCGCCCACAATCACCGCAGTACAATTCTCTGGTATTTGGGGCGTTATGCAGAAGCCCTTGCGGCTAATCAACAGGCGATCAACCTGGACAAAACCTATGCTCCGGCCTGGTTTACCCGAGGAGTAATTTTTCGGGCAACAGAACAATATTCCCATGCGCTGGCGGCCTACAATCAGGCCTTAGCATTAAATCCCTTTAGCGATTGGGGTTGGACAAATCGCAGTCTTGTTCTCTGGGAATTAGAACAATACGCAGAAGCGCTGAACTCTGCGGAACGGGCAATTGCACTGAATTCAGAATCGGTTCAGGCTTGGTACAACAAGGGTGTGACCCTGGCAGCCATGGGAGAGTATAGGGGAGCGATCGCCACATATGACCAGGTGCTTGCCCTCGATGCCACCCACGCCAATGCCCTGACGGGGCGTGGCATTGCCTGGTTTAATCTTAATGATTATGTTGCCGCTACCGCTGATTTAAAGGCGGCTCTCGCCCTCAATCCCGACAATGTGCTTGCCCAGAATACCTTAAAGGTGTTGACAGCAACCCAACCTACTGAGCCTCTATCAACACCAATGCCACCGCCGCCGCCATCTTAGTAGTTTTTAGACTTTGCGCCCATCCCGGCGTATCAGCAAGTTATCCCGTGAATAAGACGAGAAATCCATTATGGCTCATCTTCCCAAAAGTAGATATGTAATGCAGTCTGTGAGCTCAGGGTATTGTCAGTGAACACTAACTTAGCGATACGACAGTTGCCATGGCCGATCTCCAGGCAACTCCAGCGCTTAATCCTGAAAATACCCTGACCCAATATACCTTAACTGCTGATACCCAGCACCGACTAACGGTCATCTCTGTTTTTTGTTTCGTATTTATCTTCATAGAAAAGTCTATTTTTTATTGGAAATCATTATGGGCCGCCAGCGTAGTCGCCAATCTTATCAGTCTTCCAAACAGGAAAAAAAAGAGACGATAACAGGACTTCAACCTCGACCCTTTCGGTCGGCTATCGCCCAACGTACGGCTGAGACACCAGAGCATGGATCAGCAATGGTCGAACCGAAATCCTCGGCGCAAGCAGGCTTTAATTTTGGTCAACTGCACCTCTTTTCGGAAGGGGATGCATCAGTCGATCGGCATGCGTTCCCGATGCAGACCAAACTGACCTTGGGGAATCCCAACGACAAGTATGAACAAGAAGCGGATCAAGTGGCAGCAGATGTGGTGCAGCGCATTAATGCACTTCAGGAAAGACAACCAGATCCGATTCAGCAAGCATCAGCTGTATCATCGCTCCAGCAGATGAAGGAGCCGAAAGAAGAAGGGGTCAGGAGGAAGTCTTTAATACAGTGTCGCAGCGATGAGACAGACGCCGTATCAAACAATTTGGAAACAGCCATTAATTCGGCACGAGGTCGTGGTCAAAGCTTATCTCCAGATATACAGACACGGATGGGGCAAGCCATGGGGGCTGATTTTAGCGGCGTGCGTGTGCACACAGATGCCCAGGCCGATAGCCTGAACCGTTCCATTCAAGCAAAAGCATTTACAACAGGACGCGATGTGTTCTTCCGACAGGGAGAATATCAACCTGGGAGTCGGGCTGGGCAGGAGTTAATTGCCCACGAGCTAACCCACACCATTCAGCAGGGACAGTCCCCCACTGTTCAAGCAAAACTGCATAATAACTCAACGGTGGTGCAACGAGATGTCACCACTGGCTTTCAGGAAGATACTCCCGATGACATTGTCGGTGATGTAGATCTGTCCGGTTTCACCGATCAGTCTACGAAAACACTTCTGGGTGGCAAACAAGAGCTATTAGACGATCCAGAAACAACAACAACGACAAAGGTGGGCGACGGCACCGTCACAACCACAGAAACAAGTAAAAAGGGCTTTTCTGGTGTTGCCGCCGCTGCTCAAAAGATTTCTGAATCCGATGATACCAGTGTTAAGGAGGCCTTTCAGGCCCTAGCCCGAGCCGGAGCATTTGGCGAAGCCGCTGCCAAAAAAGTCAAAGAAACCTCTTCCGGTACCAAGATGGAGGTAGAAGGTAAGTCCAGCGGTTTTGTGGGCGGTGAAAGTGAAGTGGTCAGCACTAAAGTTGTTGATATCATCGATGGGTTGACCATTATGGCACGGGCCACCACCAAAGCTGGTTTAGGCTTTGACTTAGAAGGGTTAACCCAAATCTCTAAAGAAGTCGGTGGCATGGAACTATCGGCTCAATTAAAGAGCAAATTAAGCGGCTTTGCCGGAGTTATGGCTGAAGCCAAAGGCAAACTCAATATTACAGCTTTTGGTATTGCAGCATCAGGGTCAGCTAAAGTCATGGCCGGTGTCAAGAGCGAAGGAGAGGTCACCGTTAATATTAAAGCGGGTGAACTAGGGGGTGAAGCACAGGGCAAATTTGAGGCCCTTGCAGGTGTCGAAGCTGGAGTTGAAGGACAATTTTCTGTAAGTCTGCTGGGTATTTCAGCCTCTGGTAAAGCGGAAGCGTTTGCTGGTTCAAAAGTAAAAACCAGTGGTTCTGCAGCCGTGAAGTATCAAGGACGCATTCTATTCAAGATTTCAGGAGAGGTAGAAGCCTCTGCAGGTGTGGGGGCTTCTATTGAGGGCACCTTCACGTTCGAAAATGGGAAATTGGTCATTGGTGGTAAGCTCGCAGGGGCCCTGGGCCTTGGCGGTGGCGGTGGTGTAACCTTAACGGTTGACTTCAAGGAAATTGGCCTAGTCATCAAGGAAAAACTCAAGAATGCTCTGACTCGGAAGGCATTGGATAACACCAGCATTGCGGACCAAGATCGGAAGCCAACAGATGACTTAACACCTGAGCAAGAGGAGAATATGAAGTCTGAGTTGTTTGAGGCGGCACATCCTCACCTACTAGCCTACGCTAAGAAGAAGGAAACCCGTAAGGCAAAAGGCAAAGCCAAAAATCTTGTCAAACGGGAGAATATCCAAGAAATCCTCGACAAAAAGGTGCGTAAGAACAGCAAGGTATCCAAGTATTTAGAGTATAAGTTCTCTGATGGTATTCTGGAGCAGGCCTGTCGTGCCGCATTCGGTGATCAGCTAGTTGACCCTGACGGCATTATTATCCAGGCTGGTGTCATTCGAGCATTCCCGCTGACCATGGGTAGCACACCCAAGGATGGCTTTAAGAAGCTGTTCTAAATCGTCACAATCCCTCTATATAGCGTTTCCTAACCTGGTAAGGTGCAGCCGATCCTTTTACTGGCAAGCTTTAGCTCTGAGAATGTACCTCATGTGACTGAGAAACGCTATAAAATTTCTAATAGTGCTAATTATAGAGGGAGGTTGGATCAACGATTTTACCGGCAACACTAAGAACTCGTTTAGAACATTGGCAATATGGCAGACGTACTACATTTTTTTAGTCATCAAACCCATGTCTCACTAGAGCTTCCTGTGGGCTGGGAAGAATTCTCAGAAGATGAACATAATGTCGTTTATTACTATGAAATATATGACGAAGATGAGGATGAAGACGATTTTTCTAAAAATCCTCGATTGATAATTCAGCTGTTTCCATCTCCGAGCACAAACATTGATAATCTCCGTCAAGCCTCTGAGTCAGTGGTGGCTGTGCAGCGTAAAAACTTTGAACTAATTTCCCATCAAGAAGAAATTATCGATCAATATCTCGGATTGACGGATGTCTTTAGATATTTCGACGAGGATTTCGGTGCTCTGGCTGTTCGATACCAATCTTTTATCCTGGTGGATAATGTTCTCTTTAGCTTTGCTGGTGCTTGCCTGGCTCAACATGAGGATGAATTACTGCCCATGTTTCGAAATGCTTTAGAGTCCATTCGGTTTATCTTTATGACTCAGACTGTATAGTTTTTTGAGGTATTAATAGATGGCGACCCTTCCTGATATGGTTAGTTATTTTAATCAAGAGACTATGGTTTCTATTTTAGTGCCAAAGTCTTGGTCCGGAGCGATTGTAGATAGCTCAAAATTCCGTATCTTTGGCTTGCCAGAACCAGGTTTTGAGGAATACTTTGACGAATATAAAGTTTCCATGAGCTATGAATTACAAAAACCAGATAGTTCTAATGATAGTTGGTTTGAATCTCTCATAGTTCAGAATAATGCCCTTATGCAGCAAGACTACAATGAGTACAAGCTATTACAAGAACAAACCTATGAAATAGGCGGTCACCAGACCTATTGTAAGCATTACTCCTGGCGAGAAGAAAATACTGGGTTGCGTTTATTTCAGATGCAGGCATTTATTGTAGGAAGCCCCTATAAGTTTTATCTAATCAACGCAGCTGTTTTAGAATCGTTGGAGCGCAAGTATATCCCTATTTTTGAAAATATTCTAAACTCAACAAGAATTATTCCACGTAATTAATAGAGCGCGATCACTTTTGGTTGCCCCCATCTAACTGGGCATTGAGCTCAGGATGAACCGGTCTAGAGCCATTGCTGCTATTGGACGGTATCTCACCTAAAGTCATCCCGAAGATCAGCAATACTGAGTACTTATTCTGTTTGGATAGTATTTATGTATTATTTTCAGTCGTATCATTGTCTGATACTTCCTCAGTTGACCAATCGAGCCAGATAACTTCTCCAAACTTCCACTTAAAGTCGAATTTGTCGTTGCGTGTGCCTTCTTTTGCATGGCAGTAGTCGTTTGACACTAACTCCTGAATAGTGACTTCGAACGTATAGCCTAATCCCTGATCATAAATTTTCATTTTATCGCCAGCAAACCCAAGTACTGCCATGGCATGGGCTTCTGCGTTACTCCACTGATAGTCTCTGGTTGGATTATGATTGACCCGCCTTCGGATCGAGTGCATTTTTCTTTCTTTAGCTTCTTCATTAGGTTGTTGATCGATCTGATCTTTATAAATAGGATCTTTCTTCCATGTGGGATTTAGCCTTTTCGGGCGCTCTGAATTGATGACCACTGTTGTGTTGTTGATGTTTGTTTGTAAATCTTTGAGTTTGCTAGTAGCTTCTCTCGGATCTCTTACTAAATCTAGAGATTCTGTCGATTTTCCTGTTAGCATACCCAATGCACGTCTCGCAGAATCTGATCCCAAATTTGCATAGCTTCCCAAACCCTTCTCAACCGCTAACGCTTTTTCGATAATACCTATAAGTCTGGCAGAGGAAGCTTTTGATCCTTTGCCTGCATAGAGTAACTGTTCTTGAGCCGTAACAGGTAGTTGTGTATCGACTTCAATCTCTTTAGGCTCTTCGCCGCTGGGTGCAAGATTAGCTCCACTCTGATCATTCATCGGATAGAGCTTAACTTTAAAGGTTTGTTTGATTTCATCGTCGATGGTATCGCTTGTGCCTTCCTCAATAGAAGCCAATAATTTCTCTGGTTTTGTATAACCCAACGCTATGATTGACGAAATTACCCAACAATCACCTAATGCGCCCTGTTTGCCCAGTTTTTTTAGTTGCTTTCCTTCTATTTGTTCAGTCGCTTTGTCTAGATTGATCTGGTAGCGTTGCCAGTTGTTTTCTTCATGTCCAGGTCGGACACCGATTTGTCCTTCTGGATCACGCTGAATACCGGAAGCATTTGCTTGTTTAATTTGAGTAGATTGATCTACCTTTGTGGTTAATGGTTGACTCTTTTGACCAAACTCTTTTTGAGGTTGTCTTTGTACAGTGTTGCCATTTTGTTGTACCACATGGGTTAGCTCGTGGGCGATGAGTTCCTGACCGCCTTTAGAGCCCGGGTTATAGGCTCCTTGTTTAAAGAAAATATCTTGTCCAGTGGTGAAGGCTTTGGCCTGAATTGATTGGCTAAGTTGATCCGCTTGTTGATCAGTATGGATTTTTACTCGGCTAAAATTAGCCCCCATGGCAGATTCAAGTTTGCCTTGAAGTTTGGGCTCCAGGGAGCTGCCCCCATCACGTGCCTGGTTCAGTTGGGATTCAAAGTTACTGTTGGCGACCCCAGTAATACCACCCCCATCGCGCTGTATGGTCAGAAAACTAAAGTTATGGGAAAGGCTACGCTGTACAGTATCGTCTTGATCATCTGCTGCCTGCCCACTCTGAATTTTTTTTACAACTTCACTAGCTACCCGATCCGCTTCTTGTTCATAAGGATCGTTGGGTTCACCAATGGTGAGTTTGGGCTGTAACACACTTACATCGGCAAAATTAAAATTTGTCGATGTAGTCGATGTATTAGGTATGGGATTATTTTGGGGAATATCCGCAGCTTTGGCTGGTGAGGAAGGTGTTAGCTGACTATGGGTCATCTGTGTTTGAGATGCCTGATCGTCTTTTTTCTGAGCGCGATCGCAATCACCCATTGCCAGCCTCCTAACAGAGTTGTTGAACTAACTGCAGCTATAGTGCCCAGCAAACCTTATTGATATCAGCGAGCACTTCTCAAGGGCATTGTCTTCATTCAGCCACTTCCTTGTCTGACTCAGAGTTAGCGGCTCCAGCATGCCCATGAAAAACCCTATCCCAAACTCACCCAAATAGGATGTCGAGATCTCGACATCCTATTTGGGTACGCTTACAACCAAATAAACTTGTTCTGTTAGCTGAGGATAGCTGTGATTATAGGACAGATCTCTCAACACCTTCTCCGCAGATATTTCTTAAGGCTGCCCCATCAGGCTCGGATCGCACGATATCGTGAGCTTGTGGATGTGAGATGGTTAACGTCTGTCTTAGAAGAAATTAAACCGGAGATTTTGCCAGAAGATTTACCAGAAACTGAGATGCCGCAGGCTAGGACGGATGCAATTCAAGCTCCCATGCCCCACTATCACCAATATCGGTGTTTGCAGGGAAATCCCTTAAGCTGTCAGGAATCAGCTACCAAAGAGAAAGCCAGATGTGAGCAGTGTTATTTCCCGGCCCTACTACCTACTGGTGGCCAGCTCATTGGTAAACAAGGTGAATATAAAATTGGTCACAGTATAGGACGACGCGGCATTGGCAGACTTTATCAGGGGGTACGTCTTAGCTCCGAAGAATCCGTTGTTATCCAAGAATATTTGCTACCTGAGCGATACTTTAGCCCAGATGAACAGCGGCAATGCCAGGAATCATTCACTACACTGGCAGGATTGGCCTTAGCGGATGGGCGAGTGCAGGATGTGAGAATTGTGCTGCCATTAGAAGCGATCGCAGATTTGTCAGGTGAGCGGTGTTATTTGGTGACATCGGCTGTAGATGGTCAGCCAACGTTGAACCAATACTGTGCAAACCATGGCGCTTTTGGCAGTAAAGCGGTGTTAACCATGCTCAATCAGGTGCTACAAACTCTGATGTTCTTGCACCAGCAAAAATTTACGCTACCAGCTGGACAGATGCAAACAGGAATTGTCCATGGCAATCTTAGTTTAGACAGTCTACTATGGGTGAGTGACTCAAAAGAACAAGATTCTCAAGGGTTTGTATATCTCACTGATTTTGCCCTGTGGGAGAGATTGTTTGATCCAGCCCGTGTTGATCGAGAACAGCCCGACTTTCAAGATGATTTAGCCGCTCTGGGGCGAGTGGCATTTTTCCTCTTAAATGGTGCCACCTTAGATAACCAAGGACAGCTTTTAAAACCGCATCTGGATAGCAACTGGCCCGATGTTTATGCCCCACTTAAGCAATTTATCCTCAGGTTGATTGGTATTGAACCAGCGTTTGCCAGTGCAGAAGCGGCTCGGATAGCATTGTTAGCGATACCATCCGCAGAGGAGACCAGCCACTGGGAATCTCGCAATGCAGAACTAATACCCATTAAACCAGCCTGGTATAAACGCTTCATTCCTATTTTGGTCATAGCGGTGATTCTAGCTACGCTAGGCATTTTCGGCTGGTTATTGTTAAGGTCTCAGCGCCCCAGCTATGCAAATATCCCCTTAAATCTTTGCTGTTTGAAGGACATTGATGCTGTGCCTGTAGGAGAGTATCGCTACGGGATACCGGCCTCTGCCTATTGGTATCCGTTATTTCGTGTGGCGGCAGAACCGTCTCTGGAAGCATCTCCTACACTGTTTGAACAATTACAGGCAACAGTTCCACAGATGTCCTTAGTTCCCCATGTGACCGGAACGTCAAAAGATGCGATCGCATCCGTTCAATCTGGCCACACCGACTTTGCTATTGTTCCATTAACAGCCCCGCTGCCTGCTGATATCACCAGTACTATTATCGCCTACGACAGTTTAGTACCAGTGGTTGCTTTTAATTATCCTAAGCGTACTAAGGGATTGCCCGATGCCCTGAAGGGTGAGATCAGTTTGTCTCAGCTGAAACAGCTTTACACGGGTGCCGTCGATAACTGGCAACGGATCAGCTCCCTTGATTTAGATGTTCAACGTTATTGGGTCAGTGACCCTACTGCCCAGGAAATTTTCACCCAGCGGCTTTTCCAGCCAGGTGAAACGTTGACTACTGCTGATGCGGAGTCCTCTACTTCAACCTTTATTACAACCGATGGGGTAGATGCTCTGCCAACACTCATGATGCTGCGCTGGATTTTGCAAGATTTTGAGAATACAACGATTGGCAGTATTGGTATTGCCCCCCTTAGTCAGGTTTTTGGTCAGTGTTCCGTGTACCCTTTGGCACTAGCAGAGAATCGTCAGACGGTTAGCCCCTTTGTGTTTAACAATGGTAAGGCGGTGGGGCCAGGGGGGGATTTGTGCGATCGCAAAGGCAGCTATCAGCCTAATGCCGAGGCTCTCCGCAGTGGTATGTATCCCTTAGCCTATCCGCTAGCTGTTATCTACCCGTTTGACAACAGCCGTTCTCCCATCGGTAAGAAGGTAGCTGAGCTGCTATTGACTCAAGAAAGTCAGAAGTATTTGCGATCGCGAGGCATGGTATCCGCCTATCCACTATCAGATGCTCAGTAAGCATTATGCGATTGCTGATTTAGAGTATAAATCGGGGGATGAATCATTAGAACCCTTGTTATTTAACGATGTCTTACAACTAAAGTCATGTAGAATCATGTCTCTGTTGCCGTAATGACTCTGTTGTTGTTTTATCGATTTCGAATGTAGCTGGATCAATCACCAATTTATAGTCTCGCTGAGCTGATTCAACGGTAAGGAATCCGTCTAGCACATCTTCTAAAACTAAAGTTGGATCACGCTCTAAGGGGTTACCATAGCCACCACCGCAGGGACTGATAGTGCGTAGGGTGTCACCAGGTTTTGTTTTGCGACAGGGAAACTTAGACGGTAAAACCTGCACCTCGTCATCCTCTGGATTGAGAATTTGTACACCACCAGGAGTCCCATCGTCTCCACCAAAGATGCCCCAAGGAGCATACTTATTGCCTTCTCCTTCTAAAGACATTTGACCCGGTGCGAGAAACTGAATATCTCGAATCGACCCCAGTCCACCCCGCCATTTACCGGCACCACTGGCATCTTCAATCAGCTCATAACGGGTGACCCTCAGGGGTAAATGGGCTTCAATATCTTCAATGGGGTTGTTGCGGGTATTGGCATAGAGGGTATCTACCCCATCCATACCGTCCTTGCCATAGCGACCACCGTAGCTACCTTCGGTGATATCCATGTACACCCAATAATCTTCATCCATGGCACCACTGTAGGACACCACTTTGATATTGCCGATGCCACCACTGACATTTTGAGGAGCCACCTGAGCTAAAGCTTTCATCAGGGTATCAGCAACAATATTGCCTGGACAACAGCGGGCAATCACTGGCGCTGGATAGATGGGGTTTGCTAAACACCCCTTAGGGGCAACAATGTGAATAGGACGGGTTAGACCAGAATTCTGGGGCACGTATTCCATCAATGCGGTGTCTAGTAAGACAGACCGCAGGGTAACAAAAATAGCAATGTCCACCGTGCCCACAAAGGGCATGTTGATGGGGCGATCGTCCACCTGCGGTGCGGTGCCGGTCAGATCGATGGTCATATCACTACCGTCGATGGTAACCGCAACAGCAATTTTTAAGTCTTTTTTACTGGGATCTGGATCATCCAAAAAACCATCGATAAAGCCTTCCGCAACGTAGGTCCCATCAGGCAGCTTTTCAACGGCCTGACGAATCATCCGTTCGGAATAGTTCATCAAGACCTCACTGGCGGCTAATACCGTATCTAGGCCATACTGATCCACCAATTCTAGAAACCGTTGTTCACCCACACGGCAGGCGGCGACCTGGGCTTCGATATCTCCCACCACTACCTGGGCACTGCGAATATTTTGTCGCAGCATGCGCCAAACCTGACGGTTTTTGACACCCTTTTCATAAATTTTTACAGCCTTGAACTGTAGACCTTCAGCAAAAGCATCCACGGCATCAACAATGCCACAGCTGCCAGGAGATGAGGAGCCAATATCCAGGTGGTGGGCGGTGGTAAAGGAATAGCCGATCAGCTCTTCTCCACGAAAAATGGGAATGCCAATGCCGATGTCTGGTCCATGGGACGCACCGTAATAGGCATGATTATGCAGAATTACATCACCGGGGTAAAACTCTTCACCGTCTTCTTCCATGGCCTTGAGTACTCCCCGCATGTAGCCAGGGATAGGTCCTAGCTGTAGGGGCGTACTGTAGGCACATTCAGCTAGTTGCTGGCAATCGGCGTCAAGAATGGCAGCCCCAAAGTCTTCGGACTCGCGAATAATGCTGGAGTAGGACATGCGGGCCAGCTTATGGCCCATTTCCAGGGCAATGCCGTTGAGGGCTCCAGCGATCACCTGAGCAGTAACCGGGTCGATTTTTGGGAGTTGACGGCGTTGGGGAGGGGAGACGGTCATGGGAGAGAAAGGGGAAGGGGAAAACGTTCTCTCGTAGAGACGTTCCATGGAACGTCTCTACGAGGGGGAAGGCGATTATACAGATCCTTGGGCGATGGCCATGGCCATGGTTTTATCCACCAAGGAATCATCGGTTACGCGCATAACCAGATTACCGTTGGGTTCTACGGTGGTGCGGCTATGGGGGGGTAACAGAATTGTGGAGTCCTTTTGGAAGATGACGGCAGGGCCTTCGAGTTGGGCACCCACGGGCAATCGGTCTCGATCAAAGAATTGGGTGGAGTATTTTTCTAGCTGGCCGTTGACGCGGAAATAGGTGATGGCTGTTTTTAGCCAGGCGTCTTGTAAGTGTCCTGCAGTGGGGGCAGAGAAGTTGGAGAGTTTGGGCATGGGACCGGTGCCGGTGACTCTGAGGGTGACTAGCTCCACCGGGTTTTCTGGAAAGGCGTGGCCATATTCGGCGGTGTGGAGATCGTGGAACTGTTGCCAGACAGACTGCAGAGTGTTTTCATCCAGAATGCCGCCGGGGACCTGAGCCCGCAGCTCATAGCCCTGGCCCACATAGCGGCAGTCGGCAAACCGTTGTAGGGTCATGTCTGTTGCGCTAAAACCATCGGCCCGTAGCTGTTCTTTAACCTGGTCTTCCAGAGATTGTAGGTCAGCGTTTAGTTTGGCCAGATTGGGCTCAGTGCTGAGGGTAAATTCATTTTGAATCAGGTCATGCTTGAGGTCGGTGGTGAGCAGACCCATGGCGGAGGTAATGCCGGGATAGCGGGGCACAATCACTTCAGGAATGCCAAGGGATAGGGCCACTTCAGCGGCATGGAGGGGGCCAGCACCTCCCTGGGCCACCAGGGCAAATTTGCGGGGGTCTTGCCCTTTCTGGATAGTGCGAGAGCGGATGGCATTGGCCATGTTGTTATTGACAATGGTGAGAATTCCGGCAGCAGTTTCATAGAGGTCTAACCCCATGCTATCGGCTAACGCTTGTACTGCTGCAAAGGCTTTCTCGGGGTAGATGGTCATTTCACCACCGAGAAAATACTCTGGATCTAGCCGATTGAGAACCACATTGGCATCGGTCACGGTGACTTCGGTGCCGCCTTTGTCATAGCAGACAGGGCCGGGCGCAGCTCCAGCACTGCGGGGACCCACACGAAATGCACCACCGGCATCGACGTAGGCAATGCTGCCGCCACCGGCACCGATGGTATGCACATCGATCATAGGCACCATGACGGGGTATCCAGCTATCCAGGTATCTCGCGCTGTGGCCTCGGCAAAGCCACGCTCGGTGACAATGCCAATGTCGGTACTGGTGCCGCCCATATCAAAGGTGATCAGCCGAGCGCGATTAGATTGTGCACCAGCCGCTGCACCGCCTAAAACACCAGCCGCTAACCCTGATAACAACAAAGTAACGGGTTGTTCTCCGGCGACATCTGCAGTGGCCACCCCACCGTTGGAGCGCATAATGTGCAGTTCACCCCGCACGGCTTGTTCTTTCAGACTCTGACTCAGGTTGTTGATGTAGCGTTTTACCTTAGGCCCAACAAAGGCATTAATACAGGCGGTGGTAAACCGTTCAAATTCTCGGAACTGGGGAAAGATGCTGGCGCTGGTGGTGATAAAGGCTGCGGGATAGAGTTCTTGCGCGATGGCGGCCACTCGTTCTTCGTGGCGAGCATCAAAGTAGGAGTTGAGAAAACAGATGGCAATGGATTCGACGCCAGCGGCTTTGAGTTCAAGGATGGCGGTTTTAGCTTCGGCCTCGTCTAGGGGAATGAGGGTGTGCCCCTTGGGATCGAGACGTTCGGAGACAACTTTGCGATCGCGCCTCTTCACCAACGGTCTTGCCTGCCACGGAATATCCTGCATGATGGAATAATGCTGGGGTCTCTGGTGGCGACCAATATGGATAATGTCCCGATACCCCTTCGTGGTGACCATCCCTGTGCGGGCACCATCATAGGTAAGTAGCGTATTGGTGGCAATGGTGGTGCCATGGAGCACATGCTCAATATCGCCGTAGTCAGCCTGGGCCATCTGACACAGGGTTTCAATGCCCTGCATCATGGCCCTGGAAGGATCATCCACCGTTGTTGGCACCTTGTGAATCCAGGTCTGCTGTTGGGCCACATCCGCCAGGATCAAATCTGTAAACGTGCCGCCAATGTCTACGCCGATGAGTTTCATACTCGGTCCCCATGGTAGAAGCCATTCGTGAGATTTTACGCATTTACCCTTAGGTGAAGTGTTCAGTATGCACTATTTAACGGTTTCCTAATACTAGACTGAACAATCAGTCACAACCTGTAATGCTGGCAGTAATTTTAATAACAATTCCCTAACTTCTTTCCAGGGAGGATAGACCCATGCGTTTGGGTTCTCCTATGGTTACCGTTGCATTACAAACCAATCACGCTCGACTCCAAAAACGATTGAGCGATCTGGCTACCATTGGTCAACTCTCCTGTGGTGGTGTACGTCGCACAGCCTATAGCCTCGAAGACTTAGCCGCTCGCCAGCAAGTGATTGCCGCCATGGAAGCAGTAGATATGGACATTACCATTGATGCTGCTGGCAATATTATTGGTCGCTACAGCGGTATTCAAGATCTGCCTGCCCTGGCCACAGGTTCCCACATTGATACAGTACCTGCCGGTGGTCGCTATGATGGAGCGTTGGGAGTGCTGGCTGGCATCGAAGTTGTTGCCACTCTCCACGAAGCCGGACAGCGCCTTCACCATCCCATTGAGGTGATTGTGTTCACCGATGAAGAAGGTGAGATGATTGGCAGTAAGGCCATGGCAGGAGCAGCCCATGACACCGATCCTGAATTCTATCGTCGGCTGGATGGCACTTCGATTCAAACCTGTTTACAGCAGATTGGTGGCGACTGGCATAACCTGACCACCGCGCAAAGAACATCCCAAGATATCGCCGCTTATCTAGAATTGCACGTGGAGCAGGGTGGTGTGCTAGAAGCGAGAGACTGTCAGATTGGTGTAGTCCAGGGCATTGTGGGTCTACAGCGTTACCTGGTGACCATTATGGGGCGTCCTAACCATGCGGGCACCACACCTATGGATATGCGTCAGGATGCCCTCTATGCAGCTTCGTTGTTAGTAGCAGCGGTACATGATGTCGCCGTTGATATTCCTGGGAATCAGGTAGCCACGGTGGGATATTTAAATGTCATTCCCAACGCTGCCAACATTGTACCGGGGCAAGTAGATCTCACCATTGACCTGCGAGATTTATCGCTGGAGACCCTTGAGACTATGGTGAATGCGTTGCAGCAACGCATTCAAGAAATCGAAGCGATTACAGCTACCCAGATCCAGTTAGAACGACAACATGCGGTAGATCCCACCCTAGCCAGTCCCAAGATTCAAGAGACCATTACCACTGTTTGTGGCTCTCTACAGCTGAGCCATTATTCCATGCCCAGCCGAGCTATCCACGATGCCCAGGAGATCGGTCGATTTACCCAGATGGGTATGATTTTTGTACCCAGTCAGTCAGGGGTGAGCCATGCAGAAGATGAATATACCTCACCGGAACAATGTGGCCAGGGAGCAGATGTCTTGTTACATACGTTGTTGCAGCTTGATGCACAGGGTGTAACGTAAGCAGAAGCTTCACCATCCAGAGATATTTGACGATTCTGATATTAACTATACCCATATGGCCCGAACAGTTATGGGTGCGAAAAATATGGGTGCGAAAGATTTTGTATAGGCACTGATGCTACATGATGCAAGTAATATCGCTTGCTTGATCTTATGGGCATGCTAAAGCTTGCACAGGATAAAGCAAGGAATGAATACTCATTTTTGGGAGATGGTATATTCCAGCCACTATATACCTCACGGACATTGTTATTTATGGCAGCCATCGTTAGTTGGGCTCCATATTGTTAGCAATGGGATCATTGCCCTGGCCTATGCCTCGATTCCGTTAACGTTCTTCTGTTTTGCTTATAAACATCGCTGGGAAAATATATATCCATCTAATCAAGTCTTTTTGTTATTTAGCGCATTTATTAGTCTGTGTGGAATGGGTCATTTATTAGACATTGTGACCCTGTGGTATCCGATTTATTGGGTTACTGGCTTTGTGCGTGCGTGCACAGCTTTAGTTTCTGTATACACAGCTTTTGAGTTACTAACGCTACTGCCCAAATTTTTGACTCTCACCAGCCCGCTAGAACTCGCAGCAGTTAATCAAAAGCT
This sequence comes from Leptolyngbya sp. PCC 7375, assembly GCF_000316115.1. Lineage (GTDB taxonomy): Bacteria > Cyanobacteriota > Cyanobacteriia > Phormidesmidales > Phormidesmidaceae > Leptothoe. Next base: position 1,396,597 of record NZ_JH993797.1, on the reverse strand, counting down.
CCAATCTGAGATTCATCATCGTCGCAATGCTCAAGTAGCTTTTCAAAGATTAGTTAGCTGTACATCCTTAGCCACAGGAACAGAATATTTTTCCACCCTGGTGATTAGTCTGGCAATGATTCTCAATGTGGACAGTGTGATTGTGGCTGAACGGTGTGAATCTGATGCTTTAGAATTGAACATTCTAGGTATGTGGCATTATGATCAACACCCCATTGATAGTCTGATCTCAGCTGCTCAAACCCCCTGTGTCCAGGTGCTTGAAACAGCGAAGTTGCACTACTGTTCTGATCTTGAACTACCGCCAGATCATCCCATGGGTACGCTAACGGCGACTACCTACCTGGGAGCCCCCCTATTGGATGGAGACGGTAACGCGATTGGTATTTTATTTATTCTCCATAACGGTTTGTTAGAGGAGCTGGAGCTTGCCAAATCCTTTCTGCGGGTATTTGCGGCTCGTTCTGCGGCTGAGCTCAGGCGTCATCAGGCAGAACAGGCATTGCAAAGAGCCTATGACGATCTTGAAGAGCGTATCCAACAACGTACTATTGAACTAAAAGAAGCCAAGGAAGCGGCTGAAATTGCGAACCGTGCTAAGAGTCTTTTCTTAGCAAAAGTTAGCCATGAACTGCGGACTCCTTTGAATGCAATTTTGGGCTTTACCCAGCTGATCAGCCAAGATCAGACGCTTTCGAAGGACCACAGCGAATCATTAGAGATTATTGACACCAGTAGCGCTCATTTACTGGATTTAATTAATAATATTCTAGAATTCACCCAGCTAGAAATTGGTCATGCCCAATTGCACACTGATGATGTGGATATCATTAGATTGCTTTACGGGCTTGGCAATATGGTACGACTTAAGGCCAAAAAGCGTGGACTCCTGCTCAGGGTAGATTGCGATCGCAGCATCCCTCGCTATATACATCTTGATGCTGGCAAACTACGTCAAATCATTCTCAATTTGCTCGATAACGCCATCAAGTACACGGATACTGGCCAAGTAGTCTTAAAAGCCTATGCCATCCCTTCAGACGATATTTTTCATTTAGGTCTAGAAATCTCCGATACCGGCGCTGGCATTAGTTTCCACGAACAACAACGAATCTTTAGTCCCTTCTATCAAACAGATGCCTCATCCACGGTGCATGATGCTAGTGATCAGGGTGTGGGTTTGGGGTTAGCCATTTGTCACGGATTGGTCAAACTCATGGATGGCAGTATCCAATGTCTGAGTCACCCTGGTCAAGGTACCACATTCCATATTCAGCTACCGGTAGAGGTGATTCAGGCACCACAACAAGCACCCTCGATCACAAAAATTTGCTCAACGCCGCCCCAACAACAGTACAAAATTTTAGTTGTCGAAGATGCTCCCACCAATCGACGACTACTCAAACATATCCTGGGCAATGCTGGCTTTATCGTGCATGAAGTGGAAAACGGTCAGCAAGCCATTGAACAGTGGCAGTTCCAGCGTCCAGACCTGATCCTGATGGATATCCAAATGCCTGTCATGAATGGCTACGACGCTACAGCTTATATCAAACAACGGGATCCTAACTTGCCCATCATTGCAATCACAGCAAGTGTTTTAGATAACCAGCTGGATAAGATTCTTTCTGTAGGTTGTAATGCCTGTATTCGCAAGCCCATTAACCGTGAACATCTGTTATGCACCATCAACAAGTGCTTAAACATGAACCATGGTTTCACGCAACAGTCAAACCTCTCTCAGGTATTAGCGTAAGTAAAATGTAATCAAGTATCGCTTCACACAGGCAAGATTAGCGAACTGTCTCTAACTTGGCTGTTGTTGGGAACGCCGTAGTAAACTTAGCCCAACCATTGCTAAGCCGACTAAAGCCGTAGGCTCAGGTACAGCTGTGGCAGTGGAAGAGAGGGAGGAGTTCTCTTTGCGTAGAACAAGCTTGGCCTCACGAATAATCGCGTCATCCATGTAAATAAATGGAATGGCATGCTTCTCATTGGCAATGGTGTAATCTGACATCTCCCCGGCCCAGGAGTTGGGATCGTACCAGGTATTAGTGTGGTCAGTATCATCAAAGAAAGCGGCCATAACGTCGTCGGCAGTAAACCCATGGTCCAACAGACTGACTGAGAAACTACCGGCTTCCCCTACATTGGGAATGCTGGCAACAGAAGGAACCTTAATTAGAGCGGCATCGGTAGGCGTTACTTCTGAACCTAGACCAAATCGCATGCCGCCAATGCCAGGAATACCCACCCAATCAGTGGTAACTCGAACGTTCGTTACTTCAATATCTAAAAAGATGAGCTCAGCGGAGATAAGGTCACTGCCATCTGCCAAAAATGCATCTAACAATTCTTGATTTTTCTTGAAGTCAAACGTCCAACTAACGCTCTCATCAATACCGTTACCTACAGTTGAATTACGACCGCTACGGCGAATTTGAAAGTCTCGGGACTCAAACCCTTCACCGCGCTCGACGTTTTCTAATGTTTGACCGTATCCAATTTTTACCTGGGCCTCGGCTTGAGCTGCACTAGCGGTGGAAAATGCAGCTCCAATGGCTAACCCAGTGGCTAATATTTGCTTCAACATGACGATTCTTCTCAAGCCAACAACTGATAGGAGAGGCACCTGTTTGTATTCTTAGGTTACTAATGTAACAATAGATACGAAATCGGCTAATGTGCTCACTTTTGCAGAGATGGAAATCTTCTATGGATAAGACATCTAGGTGTTTTTGTGGGAACTCTGTAGATTGCCTATATAAAACGCATATAAATCTCCTCAAAGTTCGGTGATTTCATAGAATCAGACGGTCTATTGTCATCTTTTTGCTTGAGTGAAATGGTCAATTTCTCGGGTTTTTATAACGGCAACCGGTTGGTGAGTCTGTCTTTAGAAACTTGATTTACTTGCCTAAATTTAGGCCTTTGCTAATTCGTTGCCAATCAGAAGCATTTAACAACAAAATTATCCCACCAGGAATACTGAGGAGCCATCCCAATAAAGTCACTGTTAAAGACAGTAACAGGGCCTCTTCTGCCCCCAAACCTACCCGACTAAACAGATAAACCCACAAACCTTCTTTGAGGCCTAACCCTCCTAGGGAAATGGGCAATAGGGTAATGACGACGACGATGGGGATAAATACGAGTAGGGCTAAAAATGAGATGCTAATGCCCAGTTGGTGAGCAATGATTGTGTGATAAACCACTATGCCTAACTGCAATATAAGGGATAGGCCAATGGATGATGCTAACGCTGGGCGATCCTTGGAAAATTGCCACAATAGGTGTTGGATTTTGGCAAACCGGGCTGCGATCGCAGCCAACCTCAACCGTCTTAACCAGGGGGCTGCCCACCATAACAACTGGGGGCTCATAATCAGCAGTACAGCGCCTACCAAGGCTCCCACCGCCCCTAAAAATAGAGCAATAATGTCCCAGCGCCCCACCAGCTGAAACGCGGGAGCCAACCCCATCACAGCCATGGCTGACAGGGCCGCTAATCCCGTAAACCGTTCTAAAAATACCGACACCAGGGCCGCTTCAGAATCTTGAGTTGCCTGGTTCACCTGATACACCCGATAGACATCTCCCCCCAGGGAGCCGGGTAAAAAGATATTCAGCCACATGCCCACAAAGTAGCTGGACATGAGCTGCCCCATCGGCACGTTATAGCCCTGGGAACGCAATACAATTTGCCAACGCCAGCAGCTGAGCCACTGGAGAACGGTATAAAACAACAAGGCAAACAGCACAAACGGTAATGATAAGGTGTGGAGCTGTTGCCAGGCTTGAGTAAAATCAATTTGCGTAAAAACAAATATGAGGAGAATTACACTAACAGTAATTTTAAGCAGGGTAAGTGGTTTCATAGGTAAGGAGCCAGCCATCAATAAATTCCAAACGTAAATGTTGAAGAGACGTTCTATGGAATGTCCGGTACCTCCAAAATTTGGAAGTTAATTGATTTTATTTCTTAAGTAGATCAGGTCAATTCTTTGACAAAAAGAATCAGTCTTACCTCCTAATATGCCCCTAAATCCCTGCCCTGCTCTGGCGTATGGGGTATCCATCCATCGGCGGAATCCCATAGCCGTAAGCTAGTACCAAAGCTGTCGTATACGGGTTTACCCGTGGTTTGGATATATTCCAACATTTGGGCACTGAGGCGGCTCTGGCGAGCATCATCGACATGGATCCAGACTCGCTGCGATGTTTCTAGTACTCGCTCCAGTTGATCTAAATTACTAATCACCACGCCACCACCCCAGCGGTCTAGCAGGCGACCGTCACGCCAGTACGTGGCATCAAAAAACCAGGTGCCCATGAGAAAGTAATCGACCGGCCCAATGGTGATCGGTCCAAAGGAAGGCGTGGGGGAAATAATGACGTCCCCTGGCTGACGATGGTCACGGATATATTCAAACATTTCGCTGTTGTGGCGACCAATGGCCTGGGAATAGCTCTGAGCTATGCGCCCAAGTTCTAAGTTGCTGATCAGTAGCAGTACTAAACAAAGACTCACCAGGCCATTGACCGGAAAGTGTTGGAATCGTCCCTGTTTAATGGTGTGGATCAGACTGTGGGTAATCGCGATCGCGCTATACACCGCCAGCATTATAAATAGGGGATACACGGAATAGGCATAGCGTTCAGCAATTTGATAGGTGAGCAGGGTTAATACCAACAGATTGAGCAGCACAAAGCTAAACAAATATAAAACCAGGCCCGCTTGCCGACGAAGAAAATAAATTGCCCCAACCAGGAAAAATGCTGTGTAGAGAATCTCCAATCGGTTTGGCCCCACAAAAAAGCAGGCCAAAAAGCCTGTGACATTCAATAAATGAGGTTTGAGGTAAGAAGACGTACTGGCAGACAGTGCTGTCCAGGGGGTGAGGCACTTAATTTTAAAAAAGATAATGTCGTAGCCAAATAGGACCATCACCATCATGGTGTTTAACCATAGCCGCCAGTCAGCTTGCCACCGAAATCGAGGGGCAAAACAAAGGTAACCCAATAAAAAACCTGGGGTAATGGTAAGGCTGACTTCTTGAATCAGCAAGGTGGCTGTTAGGGCAATAAAAAAGACATATTGATACAATCGTCCACCCCTGTCGATAAACCCCCGGATAAAGGCCCACAGGGCCAGCAGGGTTGTAAACTGCACCATTTGGTAAAACCGAATAAACCGAGAATACCAAATCTCCCAGGGGTTCAACGCCAGTATCAAGGTGACCACCAGGGCTATCCATACGCGCCCCGTGACCCGCCGCGTAATCAAAAACATCAGCACCAGCACCCCGGTGCCAAACATAACGGAGAAGAACCGGGCGTTAAAGATAGAGTCCCCCACCAGACGTAGCCAGAGGGCTAGCAGGTAGTGAAATATAGGCCCCCGCGTATACCAAATACCTGATGTGGCTAGGGGAGAGCCCGTGCGCAAAATACCACGGGTGGCGTCATAGGAGGTGTTTTCGTCGGAGTCGAGGTCTTCCTTGGTGAGGCGATACAGACGTAAACAGAAGCCGATAAAAACAATGCTGCCTAAAACTGTGGAACGCTGCCAGGCGGGTCCTGTTTCTAAGGTCGCCAACAGCTTAGAGCTCAGGTCCTCTAGCTGGCTGAGTAACTGCCATCGTATGGTGATGACCAGTCCCCCCAGGATGATAAAAATTAGCCATGGGGGCATGGATTGGCTAAATAACAATCCCAATCCAAGGGCGCTTGTTCCAACAGTTATTCCATAGCGCTGCCAGCGGGGACTATCCCAGTTTATGAGGCTGAGCAACAGTACCAGCAGGCTGCCCAGTAACAAGGTGCGATCGCTCCCCGGTTGCTCAAACCAAATTCCCCAAGCTCCCTCACCATGGCGATGCTTGAGTAAGGTCATCCCCATCAACAATACCAACGATGGCAGCAGTACCTCAGCCCCGGCTACCAGAGAACCAGATGAGCCGCGCAACCACAGACGACCCACTCCCCAAGCCAGGGCAAAACTTACCCCACAGCCCAGCCACCACCACAGCAGTTGATGCCCCACATACCAGCCGATGCACTGCAAAAATGGATGGCCCAAAAAGTGATGAATAAACTCCTGGCCCATCACCTGGCGCACAATGACAACAGGGATTTGTGTGAGAGGTGAGGATTGGTTTTTCTGAGGAAGAGAAACTCCCCCATGCCAATCGCCATCGGTATGTACGACAGATAAAATCTCTCCCTGGTCAGACTCCGCCCAGGCATCGAGAAAAACGCTCAGGGACTCATTGCCAATATCCCTGGTCCAGGCCGATCCTCCGGATTGAGTTAAAGGCACTTCCCCTTGATGAGATTCCGCCCAGGCATCGGCAAAAATGCTTGGGGGTTCCTCATTGGTGTCTTGGGTCCAGGTGTCATCCACCGGTTGGTTTAAATGGACGGCCACAATATTTTTGCCAGGTTTGACGTAGGCTGTCACATCAAACATGCGCAGCTGCTTACCCTGGGTAGAGGACTGAATATCCACTAAACGGTCATTAATAAACACCGCTGGCTCGCCTATGGCGGCGTAACGTAACACACTGCGAGTTGCATGGTGGGGCACTTGCCAGGTTTGATGGAGCCATGGTGCTGATGTGGTAATCCATGAGCCATGCACCGGTTGGTCAAATAAACGCTGGCTCAGGCGAGTGTAGGTGGTCTCATGTACAGGTCCCAGGGCTAAGGCCTGAGGCCACTCGGTATCGTCAAATTCCAGATGAAACCAGCGCACCGCTGATCGATTTTCAGCTAACGTAGCCATTTTCCACGATGTGGCCCCAGTGGAGAGATTGATGGGGGAGAATTCCTGCTCAGGTAACACCTGTCCTTCTACGGCAATCCGAGGAGATTTAGTGCCCTTTTGCACTTCGATAGCAATGACATTTTTGCCCGCTCTCACATAGTTGGTCAGGTCTAAATACACTGAAATCTTCCAATCAGGAGAACTGGCCATCACGTAGTTCAGCCCCGTTTTCGCAGCGTAGGGGAGGGTGTCGTTAAATTCCTGCAACGGCACCTTGCGACGATAGGCTAATCCTTTGGGACTATTCAGGGCCCCGTTTTCACGAATGACCGACTGGCGACCATTAATGTTAAAGACAAAGTCATCGTCGGCACTAATGCGTACCCAGGCGGCCTGAACACTCTCAGGACCATAAAAGGTGTGTCTGGTGTAAAATCGGTGGCTGGGCTCAGGGGACGTAATCCATTGCACATTGGGGGACCAGTGTACGGGTGTGAGGGCCACCGTAGATGGCTGCCAGATTGAAAATCCCAGGCTTCCCCAGAGACAGCCTAACAGTAGCAAAACGGCTAACCAGCGCTTACTCATGGGTCTCATTCTCCTCGCCCCAGGCATCAGAATCTACTGAGCGACGGTAGGACTCCCAAGCTGCATCCAGGTCGCCGCGATGGTAGGCTGCCCAGGTTTTGTGGACATGGGCCTGTCCCATCAGGCCAATATTGGGGGACTGAAAATAGGTTTGTTCGTTAAGAATGGTGGTTGCGATCGCAGCCGATGCCTCAAACTGTTGATCAATAGCCTTGACGATCATCAAATCGTATAGGGCTTGAATATGGCCAGGAAATATAATCAAGGCTTGCTCTAAAAACTCACTCGTACCGCCAGGTTTACGATTATTGAGCTGACGTTGACTGTTGGGAGCAATGGGATTTAGAGGACTATTGGAGAAATTGGGGTAGTTGTTACCGTGGGGGGAAAACGGCAGCGTTGGCGCATTAAAGTACACGATGCCCTGATTAATCAGGGCTGCTGCCAAATGCTCTCGAATCACCCATAGGTGTGGATGCAGACGTAATGCCTGTCTTAAGTAGGGGATGGCCTGAGCAAAGTCGTGCCCCTGATAGTAGGCCATCCCCTGATAAAAGGCTGTCAGCCCCGCATCTCCCTGACCACCATAATGTTGAGCTTTGCCATACCGCATCCAAACATGGGGGTCCCCCTGAAAGGGGGGATAAACGCGCATCAACCAGGGACTTTGTTGGATAACTGTTGCATAATTACCACGGGCATAGGCCACCTCCAAAGACCGATCCCAAAGGTTGGCTCCGATCATGTGGGAGAGCAGTAAGCATAGAATGAGCGTTACAATCGGTAGACCTGTGCGCAGATCCTGGTAGAGAATCCCAAGACGTCCTTTTTCATCCTTAACCGTCCCATGCATGCCGTTGGCGTCGACTTCGCTCAGCCAATTTTCACAGCTGACATCTCCTGGTACTTCTGGGACGACAATGCCAACGTCTTTGCTTAGAGGGTGCTTATCTTTATGCTTAACCTCTAGTTTCCTGGAGAGAGGTTTTAGATAGACCGCCAACAACAGGATGGTTAATCCCATAATTGTTAAGCTCCAGCCTTTACCAATAAAGGCAAAGAACCCATTGCCATAGCCCAACCCATCCAGTAAAACGTGATCCCATTGGGAAAGCTGAAAAAACCGACTATCTGGCATGTTAAACGTGGCTAACGTGGGGAGTGGCTGGAATTGAGTCAGTGAAATAAACTGTTTCCAATGGTTGTGAACATCAGCAAAACTTGTTTCTACCTGGACATTGACCTGTTCCAATTGATGCCAATAGGACAGAGCTAAAAATGCCTGTTGTGGGCACCAAGTCATCAGCCCATAGGGGAACAACAATGTTAGCCCCAGGGAACTCCACAATACCCATCGTAGGGGGGGGGTTCCATGCCAGGGCATTAACCCACAGCCTAGCCCCACAGCCAACAACACACCAGCCGAAACCAGTTGGCCCTCAGGCCAACTGGTGATGTGCAACGTTTCTAAATTCTCAGCAGGCAGGTGGTACCAGCCATAGCGGAGACTGATTAACAGGATGAGAAGTCCGACGAGTCCCGTTTGACGCCCACGGTTTACCCCCTGTATCACGCGGTATAGTGTCTGAACGCTATGCATAATCATGGTAAATCTTGGAACCTGGCAGCATCCGGTTTAACTGTAGTGGAAGTCACCCGATCTCCAGGCTGTAACACCCGTGGATCAAGAATCACCTGTTCTCCGATTTCTAGACCAGAGATAATCTCACGACTATTGTCAAACCGCTGCCCCACCCCTACCTGACGAACAACTGCCTGCCCACTTTCAATCACCATCACCATGGCTTCTCCCTCAGAAATATGGGTGATTGCCCGCTCTGGCACCTGAACTGCCCTCTGTGATGAGTTAAAAGCGGCAAAACCCTGTAGCCCAGGGGACATTGGTAGCCCTTCCACCTTGATCCAAACTGAGTAGGTATATTGACGATTGATGCTAACCTTTCCCAGTCGAAACCCCTCAGTCTCAACGGCTGGATTGATGCGGACCACACTGCCGCTAAATGTTTTTCCTGGATAAGCCACCAAACGGACAGTGACCGGATCACCGACACGAATAGTATCAAGCCGGACCTGATCGACAAATGCTTCGAAGGCAACATTCTGACTCAGGGTCATCAGGGCTTCTTCTCCAATTTCATAAAAGTCTCCGGCATCAACATTGACTTTGCTAATCAGGCCGTCACTCACCGCATAGAGTAGGGTTTTATCTAACAGCCCCTCAGTCTCATCAACGATCGCTTGAGCTTTTTCTACGTCTAATCGCAGGCTTTTCAGCGTTACTGATTGGGTTTGACGCAAATTAGCCAGCTGTTGTTTAGTGGCTGATAAATCAAGCTCACGTTCTAGAAAAAAGTCACGGTTAATAAATTGGGAGTTCTGGTCTAAAAAATCTCCCCGGCTAGCATTCTCAAATTCTTGTAATCTCGCCGCATACAGATCCTCCGCATCCAGTAGACGAAATTCGCTGACAGCTCCCTGCTTGTGCAGATAACGTATGCTTTCAAGACGTTCCCGTGCATTGTCTAACCGTACACGGGCTGCAGTTCTCTCTTGTTCAATTTGTTGCTGAATGCGGATGTTGCTATCCTGCACTCTTGCTGCCGCAGTATTTAGGCGATCCCTGGCCAGGGCGACTTCATCTTCAAGCAGTTGAATCGCTCCCTGGGCATCGACTTCCTGCTGGCGCAATTGGTTTTGCGATCGCGCCAGATCTGTACGAGCCTGTTGAACCCTTGCTAAAATATCATTCTGTCTCAAGCGGAAGAGTAATTGACCTTTACGGACCCAATCACCTTCTTTAACCAAGACACTTTCAACAACACCATTGATTTCAGGTCGAACATTCACATCATCGAGTGCCACTGATACTCCTGGCGCACCAATGGCATTGGTAGCAATTTTCTGACCTACCACAAATGTTTCTACGGCGATAGGTTTACCAGTCTGCCGCTGCCGCGCTGGATAACCGATCCTCGACGAGTATATACGCGAATTTGGATCCTTAAGTGTTGGCAGTAAAACCATCAACGTCAAGAAAAGCATACCTACCAACGGAACTACCACCAGCGTAGGCAGCAGCCAACTCAAGACTGAAGGTCTAATCCCCCTGAACATAACCTACGTTACGAACCTTAAATGGTTCTCTGCTAAAGGACTCGTTGGTAGATGTCCTGCCACATGGCTATAATGCTTGACCAGTTAAAACGCGTTTGAATATCCGCTAAACCCTGATGTCCTAGTTGGGTTGCCCAGTCTGGCCGATCAAGCAACTCTGAAATAGCTTTGGCCAAAGCCAATGAGTTTTTCTCAGGCACTAAACATCCCGTTTCCCCTGGCCTAATTACATCCGGGATCCCGCCAACGGCGGTGGCCACCACTGGTTTGGCATGGGCTAGTGCCTCAATCATGACAATACCCAACCCTTCGGTATCTCCTTTACTATCAACAATTGCAGGCAATACAAAAACATCACATTTAGCATATTCGTCAGCTAGTTGTGCCTTAGAAACAAAACCAAGAAAGTCTACTTGTTGCTCCAATGCCAGACCTTTGACCTGTTCCTTTAACTCAGTTTCTAGAATGCCTGTGCCGACAATCCGTAATCGTACATCTCGCTCAGTCAATAAAATTGCCATTGCGTCCAACAGATAGCACACCCCTTTGCGTTCATCTAAGCGACCCACAAATAGCAGGATAGGTATCTGCTCGGGAGCACGAGGTTCAGTCGGTTTGGCTTCTACAGTTAAACCGTAGGGAATCACTTGCAACGGACAAGGACGTAATTTCTCTACTAGGCCCTTGGTAAAGGATGAATTGGTTGTGACGCCAACTGTGTGGGACAAAAGCCAGCGTAAAATATGGGCAACAAAACCAAACCGCTGAGCTAGCAATAGCTCCCCACCATGGAAACTAAAGACCATGGGAATTTTAAATAGCTTGCTAGCAGGCCAGGCCATTAGCCCATGGGGAAAGGGCCAATGGACATGCAACAAATCGGGGCGAATTTTGCGGCAGAGCCAAAATAGTTGCCAGGTTCCTAATACTACATAGCAAATAGCCGGAATCAGGTTAAACGGCTGACGTTTTAACTTAGTCGGTGCACCATCTCGCACCAGCGTCTCAAACCGCTTCCAAAAATATCGAAACCGATAAACCTTGACGCCCTCCAGATCATAGGATTGGCCACCCTCATAGGCAGGGGCAAACACACTAAACGTTGCTCCTGTTGGCTGTAGTCGCAGAATCGTTTCTCGAATAAAGGCTCCATGATTCCCATCTGGAAAGAGGGGATAGACAGAGCTAAGAACAAGAATATGCTTTTTATTTAAGGACATCGACCACTATCCCCTACCCATAGGGCAAATACCTAGATAGTCGAAGATTGCCCAGTTAGTTGAGGACCCTCAACAGAAACCCAGTAATTTTTTGTAAGCTGTCCGCAGTTCAAGTAGGCTCTAAGGATATCTACAGATCAAAGCATTGGGTACTATTTTCAGGCATTGATTGTCTCGGCTAGAAATCTTTCTTGCACGTAAGTATTGGCCATGGTTATGTAGCGAGAAGCTTGACCCAAGGGGCGCTCCAGGTAAAACCAGGTAACAACTTTCAGAAAGTCTTGGGCAGACGTCATTAAGCGTTTCTTGCCAAATTTGCTAGTTCCAGAAAACCGTGGATGCCAATGGGTTTTAACTTCTTCTACTTGGTGACCTAACCCCGCTAAGACAGCCAACAAAAATCGGTGGGTAATCAGCTCAATAGGGAGTCCTACCAGGGCATCTCGACGCACTAATTTGATCCAGTTCATGTCGTGAATCTTTAAGCCAAAGGTCCAGTGGCAGGCACGGTTCGCTAATTGAGACGCTTGGGTTTTACCATCACCACGTTGCTGTCGCCAACCAGCTACTGCCGTCATACCGGGTCGGTAAGCTCTGAGTAATGCTGGAATATCTGTTGCTGGATCAGACTCTAGATCTGCTTGACCCCAGAAAATCCAATCTGTCTCAACGTGTTCCAAGGCTGTTTGCCAGACAGCGGCAACACCAAGACGTTGAGGATGTCGAATTACACTCAAGAACGTATGCTTCTCAGCCAACTGTGCCAGAATTTCTGGACTTTCATCGGTGCTACCGTCATCAACAACTAATACAGGTAGTGTCAAACTTAGCTCATCAAAAGCAATAGAGATTCGCTCAAAGAGCTTTTCTAGATTGCCAGCTTCATTTAAAGCTGGAATCACAACCGTTACTGCCCCTGTCTTGAGAGGATCATCGCTTGAGGCCTTAGAGAAGGTAAAATCAAATACCGTTGACTCAAAATTGTCGACGAATGCCAATTTACTTAAAGCTGTATCTTTCTTAGAAACGGCAACAACCATTGACATTTATCTCCATAGAAATAAGGAAAAAGCCTGTATAACCTAGTTAAAAACTTGAGCTTTCACCTCATTTACACCTATCCTTCTAGCTTTGAGCCGCGAGGTAAAATCTAGTAATTTCACTTGGTTGAGTACATCACAAATCTATCAGCTAAAAAAAGGTAGCCCTACAGAGGTATTACTGACAGAACATTCGTACATCAAAGCAAGTCAGTTCAACTAATCTTATTTTTTAAGGACAAATACAGATATTTTCAAACTCAAAACAATAATCTTTCGAAGGAAGTTAGTTATTTCCCAGGAAGACAGGCAGGAATTGATATTCGATGTTCAGTTTTATTGACTAATTTTGAGCATTTCTCAGCACTTTGATCACCTATTATCGAAATTATTTCGACAAATGGCTGAATAGTCTAAATAATCGAAGAATTGGAGCGCAGTTTCTCGCAATTTATCAACCTTAAAAATTGAGTTAGGAGCAAAAAGAGTAAAGGGTGAATACCGATGGAGAGCAATGCTTTATCCTTTACTCTTCATTAAACCTTTACCTCAAAATTGAGCCCTGATAGATCACTCACAAAGAGTATACAATTGACTGAAACTTCCAAAGGAATGGATTTGGCTAGTCCTGAATTGCTGACAGTATCGTCAGATTATGAGCCTGCACATTAAATATCATGACTGTTCAGAGATTTCAAACTCAAGATTTTCTCCTTCATTCTGGGGTAAGTGATTAGGCGCTAAAGGCAGTTGCGATCGCACCAATTACTCTAGTTGGCATACCTAAATCCGAGTCCCTACGGTCAAACCTCTGCTGTTTCACCTGTTTGGGAATTCAACGTAGGTCTCAATTCCTTAAACAATCGGACAAAAATCAGACCATGGGTTACTAATAGGAGGGGAACCACAAATGTCGGAATGTACCAGGTTGTCCCGAAATATGGCACAACCTCCGCCTGATGCAAAGCATTTATCAAGTCCCCTGCGCCAACAATATTGAAGAGCCAGACCAATGGTAGCGAAAATCTCCAACTGGCGCGCAGGGCTAGCAGAGAAAAGAGCGCCAGCAAACCACTCATAAAGTCCCCATAGGCAGCGGCATTAGCAAAAGATCCAGGCAGTGGTTGGGCCACTAATTGGGGTACTAAAAAGGCTAATCCTAAATACCGAAATGCATGGGGAATAATTAGCGGGATTAATGCTTGGTTGACGGGTTTCTTGGCAAGCCATGGCATCAAGTACCACTTGACTAAGAGAGCATAAACAACAAGGCTAAAAACAAATTGAAGACCAAAAACTGTTAGCGTATCCATAGAACTACCTCTCAATGGGCGTAAAAGTAAATCTTGTATCTCGAAGAAAAGTGCATATACACATATTGCGACAAAAATTAGGTTGCTTCAAATTTGATTGAAATTTCGTTGAGTTCTGCTAAAAGTTGATACACATTGGTTTTGCCTAGAAGTTCTTCAGTTTGACTTTGGGCCTTTTTCCAGGCAGGAAATGCCTCTTTCAGCCGCTGATGACCATCGGTTGTTAGGGATATTTCCTTTACCCGACGATCCGTTCCAGGCTGTACTTGAATCAACCCCTGGCGCTCCAGGGATGCTAAATTACGGGTCAACGTGGTTCGATCTGTCACCGTACATTCAGCCAGAGTTTTCTGATTAACAGGCTGCTGCAGCCGAATGGCAATGAGAAGGGTGAACTGAGTTGACTTCAATCGGTGAGGTCTGAGCATTTCATCATACAGTTGCATAATAATCCGATCTGCCTGACGCAAATGCTTAGACAGACAGGTGTCTCTCACCTCAAGGGCCGCTTCGATTTCCAGGGAATTAAACGTTGCTTCAATCATATATGTGTATATACACCTTTTGCTTAAATTATACATTTCAAAATCAGTTTTAGGATAACTTTTTGGCTCAGACCACTACATATGCAGTAATCACGACATGTGCAGTAATTTTTGTGGGCAGTTTAACCCGCTTGAGAGCATGGTAGTCTACAAGCATAACGCTTCACGGTTAATGCCCCAATGCTAGCGATATTGGGGCATTAATGCCGAAAAGTAATAAAAAACAAGCCCTAAGCAGCTGCAGGATTTTCAACAGTCAGTTCAGTAGGAGCTTGCCGATGTACTACCGTGATCTTGATACTTTATGGCTGACAGGTCATAGACTTATGACTATGATTTAGATAGCTCATTTCTCGCATCACTTCTTTGGTTAACAGATCAGTCTTTAAACTGCTCTAATACTTCGGGACTGACTGTTAAAGATGGCTCGATTTCTTCTTCGCCTGATAGTTTCTGTATTTCTTGCTCAAGCTGAGCATTACCAGCTTCAAAAAACCGTTGTGCACTGTTGGGATAGGCCAGATCAGCTACCAGTCTTGCCAGGGTGGCCTGATCCAGAGTTGCTGGAATCGTTGAACTCGGTACAGATTGGGCCATGGCAGTGGCGCTCCCACCGACAACAACAGTTAATATAACAACTGTAGTGCTAATGATATAGGGAATTGTTACGGGAGGTTTTTGCATACAGTCCTCTGCTTACCCTACAGTTAGAGGGGTTCTCTACAAACCTTCCTTACTATTGTAGAAATTTCTTCTAGAATTGTGTTGAGTCGCTCCAACAAACTAACTAAGGTGACTTTATTTACTTTCTTAGGGGTAAATAATTTTTATAAAAGCTCGTTCATATACAAGCCGTTTCCGACTTATATAGATAGGTAACGTTTCCCATAGATAGGTTTCCTATCTTGTATCGATGCGCATATTTCTGGTAGACGATGATGAAGTGCTGATGGATGCATTGGCCAATCACCTGATTCATCATCGCTATGCCGTGGATATTACAATCGATGGTCAAAGTGCTCGAGAATATCTCGACATGTTTAACTATGACCTGGTGGTACTCGATCTTGATCTGCCCGATGGCAGTGGCGTTGAGTTTTGCCAGATCTTTCGAAAAATGGGGTACGAGCAACCGATTTTGATGTTATCGGCAACGGATACCCCAGCGCAAAAAGTAAAAGCGCTAGATGCAGGGGCTGATGATTATGTGGTCAAGCCCTTTGATTTAGATGAGCTGGATGCCCGCATTCGAGCGTTACTGCGGCGTGAACAAGTAGGATTGCCGACTGTATTGCAGTTAGGAGGGATCAATCTAGACCCGAGCACCTGTGAAACCACCTACAACGAAACGCTGGTACATCTTACCCCTAAAGAGTTTGCACTGTTGGAATTGTTTTTACGGCGGCCTAATCGGGTCTACAGTCTAGATGCCATCATT
This sequence comes from Leptolyngbya sp. PCC 7375, assembly GCF_000316115.1. GTDB lineage: Bacteria > Cyanobacteriota > Cyanobacteriia > Phormidesmidales > Phormidesmidaceae > Leptothoe. The sequence continues at coordinate 1,380,549 of NZ_JH993797.1, read as the reverse complement.
GATGATCTTTGGGCCTTTGAGAATCCCCCCAGTGAAGATGCTGTACGAACTCATATTAAAGGGTTACGACAAAAACTGAGTGCGGTGGGCGCACCTAAAAATTTAATCAAAACGGTCTATGGTTTGGGCTATCGACTCAATGTCAGTGAGTCGACGGAGCCACCCACACCAAAGTCCACCACTACTGCTGCTGTGGAGCAGGCCTGGCAGAAGTATCAGGGGGTGATGCAGGAGCGGGTAGCGGTGCTGGAGAAGGCTGCGATCGCAATCGAGCAAGGTAACCTGGGCAGCGAGCTATACCAAAACAGCCAAATGACGGCCCATAAGCTCGTGGGGGCACTAGGCAGTTTTGGCTTTCCCATGGGGTCTACCCTGGCGCAACGGTTAGAAAAACTCTTACAAATCACTCCATCCACCAATATTCCGGCGATGCAGTTTAATCAGCTGGTGCAGCAGTTGCGCCACGAAATTGATGAAACCTCGGTGGAAGATGCCACTGAAACCTTAGCGGCTGGGGCTCCCCTGCTGTTGCTGATTAGTTCGGACAGTACTTTGGTGGAGCAATTGAGTCTAGAGGCAACACAGCAATCCTTACGGGTTCGTCAAGCCAATAGTTTGATCCATGCCCATCGTTTGCTACAAGCCCTTAAACCTCAGCTGGTTATTTTTGATATCCTGGCATCCCTGCAAGGGGAAGAGCTGCCAAAGCAATTACTCAACGATATTGCAACCTTTACCGATCAATTTACCGGCCCCTTTTTGCTGCTCCTGCCACCCCTGCCCGCCCAGTCACGGCTCCAACTCGTACAACAGGGGGCCAGTCAGCTACTGGATCGCACCCATCCGCCCGCCCAGCTGATGACAGAAGCTCTGCAAATCATGCGGACTAGAACCACCCCTGCCAAAATCATCATTGTTGATGACGATCCGCAAATCTTAAAACTGCTACAGGTTAGCCTGACGCCCTGGAATTTTGATATTACCCCCCTCACCAATGCCAAACAGCTTTGGGAAGTTCTAGAAAAAATCCAGCCAGATGCCTTAGTGCTGGATGTCACCATGCCAGAAATGAACGGCTTTGAAATTTGTCAGTTACTGCGGGCAGATCCCCGTTGGCGCAACCTACCCATCGTGTTTCTCACCGTTCATGAAGCAGAAACCACCCGTGGTCGAGCATTTCGCTTTGGCGGGGATGATTTTATTAACAAATCAGTTGCTACTTCTGAGCTAGCCATCCGTATTCTCAATCAAATCAATCACCATACATAGGTGTGTCTGAATAGCTGAATACGTTAGGGGCTATACCAAACTAGGCGGATAGTATCCTAACCCCTCAACAAAGCGGGCACAGAATTCATGCAGCTCTGTCGGATCAGGCACCCCATGGGAAACCACAACCACCTGATACTCACTCATCACTTCAGTGGGGGTTTTACCCTTGTCCAAAGCACGGAGGGTATCCCGCAACTGCATAGATGGCTTATGGGGCATGCCATTTTCCATCAGGAAAGCGATTAAGTTTTTCTCTGCATCAGCGCCCAAGGCATTCCTTAACTTAAGACGCAGCACCCACCGATCAACTAGATAGATAACCGTCACAGATTCTAAGGACAAACCAATCATCTGCGACAACCGATCCATCACCCTTAAAATTAAACTTACGTTTGCGAAGCTGTAGAGATATTGCATTGCCATTGCCTCCTAACGTTTACACCCTACGGGAAAATTCTGAAGAAAATGTGAGGATTGGCAATTCATATAGGTTTTTGTTGGCAAGAAACCCCTTGATTTTAAGGATGGTCTGTAACAGCGTGTAACGAACTAGGCCCAGGTATCAGTGTTCCCGAAAAGGATCGCTAGGATAGACTCGGGATCACCCTTTCGCATTGAGGTGGCGGACGTTGTCTATGGTCAGCTCTGAGCATCATCAAGCTAAGCCACCCTTGTTTGGGCAAAACCTGGAATTATTTTTTGCCATCACACCAAGTCTGCTTTGCATTACTGATTTTGATGGCTATTTCAAGCAAGTTAATCCTCAATTTTCTAAGGTTTTAGGGTATTCCACGCTCGCCTCTATCACCCAGCCTTTGATCGAGTTTGTGCATCCCGATGATCGTGAGGCTACTCAGCATGCTTTGGATGCGCTAGTCGATAGCCACCAGGCGGTCACCTTTGACCATCGCTATCGCTGTGCCAATGGTGGCTATCGCTATTTGGTATGGAATGCGATCTCACAGGGCAATCTAATCTACGCTGCCGCCAATGATATTACTGAGCAAAAGCAAACCGAACAGACCCTATTCCAAGAGCGCGATTTTTCAAAATCCATCCTGGCGACGATCAATAGTATCAATGAACATCCTCGTTCCCGTATTACCCAGCACTATAGCCAACAAACCCTAGAAAACATTTTTGACCTGGCTGGAGAAGCGATTATCTGCGTTGATCAGCGCCAGACTATTCGTCTATTTAACCAGGCAGCTGAACGTATTTTTGGATACATGGCGGCTGAAGCCATCAATCAACCCCTTGATTTATTGCTACCGGCGGCATTTAAGGTCATTCATCAGCAGCATGTGGATAAATTTGGCAAGGCCTCTGTGCCCTCACTGCGGATGGGTGAGCGTCGGAGTAACGTGAGTGGCCGCCGTAAAAATGGCGAAATTTTTCCGGCAGAGGCGTCTATTTCTAAAAGTAGAACCAAGGATGGGCTGGTATGGTACACCGTGATGCTGCAGGACATTACTGAACGGCTACGGGCGGAAGCGGCCATTCGTCGTAGTGAAGAGCAACTGCGCAAAACGACCAATGCCCTGCCAGTATTGATTGCCTACATTGATGCGGAGGAGTGTTATCGCTTTAATAATCGTGCCTACGAAGATTGGTTGGGGGTACCGTATGAAAGCTTAGAGGGGCAATCCTTAGCCACAGCCTTGGGGCCTGAGATTTATGGCACTATTCAGCCCTATTTGCGACAGGCGCTCGACGGCCAAAGTGTCACCTTTGAGGTGGAGTTTCCCGGAAGTGATAGCCCGTACCGTTGGGTGAGTGTCAGCTATCAACCGGATATTCACGATGGCAGAGTGAGGGGGTGTTTTGCCATGACCCAAGACATTAGCGATCATAAGGCAGCTGGCCAGCTGAAAAATGAGTTTGTTTCGGTGGTTAGCCACGAGTTACGCACGCCCCTTACGTCCATCCATGGGGCGCTGAAGCTTTTAACGACAGGGCAGTTGGGGCAGCTACAGCCCCAGGGCCAGGAACTGCTTGAAATTGCTCTGAGTAATACGGAGCGGCTGACGCGGTTGATCAATGATGTTCTCGATTTAGAGCGCATTGAGTCGGGTCGCATCAAGATGATTAAGGTACAGTGTCAGGTGGCGGAGGTGTTACAAAAGGCGGCGCAGGCGATGATGCCCATGGCTCAGACCCACGGGGTGACGGTACAGGTGTTGCCTAGCGATACCTATATCTATGCTGACCCTGACCACATTGAACAGACGCTAACAAATTTACTGAGTAATGCGATTAAGTATTCACCTCGGGGTGAAACGGTTGTTCTCAAAGCTGTAGACCATCCGCAACAGGTGGTTTTCAAGGTGGTTGACCATGGTCGGGGGATTCCTGAAAATAAGCTGGAGACAATTTTTGAGCGGTTTCAACAGGTGGATGCGTCGGATACTCGCAAGCATGGCGGTACTGGTCTAGGGTTAGCAATCTGTCGTGAGATTGTGCAACATCACAAGGGTCGCATTTGGGTGACCAGCGTCCATGGTGAGGGGAGTACATTCTGTTTTTCTTTACCTAAGACGTTCACCTAAGAGAATCCATCATGACTTGTCGTACGATTTTGTTGATTGATGATGAGACTGATATTCAGACCGTTGCCAAAATTGGTCTGACGTTGAATACGGATTGGTCTGTGACGACGGCGAATTCGGGTGAGGCGGGGTTGGATGTGGCGATCGCCACTCTCCCTGATGTGATTTTGTTGGATGTGGCGATGCCGGGCATGGATGGTCTGGCGACGCTGGCGGCATTGCAGAAGAATCCAGTAACGGCGAAAATTCCGATTATTTTTTTGACGGCGAAGGCCCAGGCGTCAGATCGACGACGACTCTACGAAGCGGGCGCGTCTGGGGTGATTACGAAGCCGTTTGATCCGACCACCTTGGCGAGTCAGATTGCCGGGTTTTTGGCATGGACGATATAGGCTTAATCCACCCCGTTGCTCCCCTCATACCAATACCTCCCCCATTCCCTACCAATCCAAAATTTCAGCAATTTGATCCGCCAACAACATCGCCTTAAACGGCTTCGTAATAATAGCCGTCACCCCCAGACTTAAAAACCGCTGCTGATCAGCCGCTTGAGTTTTAGCCGTCATCAACAGCACAGGAATATCCTGAATTTGCAACTCAGCCCGCATGCGCTTAAACAATTCAATGCCATCCATATCTGGCATCATGACATCGAGTAAAACAACATCAGGGGGATCTGCCTGCATCTGGGCTAATCCCTCAGGTCCTGTGCTAGCAGTCGATACACGCCAACCTCCAATGGTTTCAAGGGCAACCTGAGCGACATCACGAATATCATCTTCGTCATCAATAATAAGAATATGTTTCATAAAAACTGACACTTAAACATGGTTATTCCATAGGTAATTTTAGTGTTGCTGACCCAGGGGCTGAGTCGATCTGACATAGTTGCACTCAGTCAAGACTTTTCATATGGCATCATACCGAGGATCAGCAACACCGATTTTACCCAATAGGATCAGTAACACGATGGATTAATTGCATCACTTGTTTTTCAAAGTCATCGGGGGAAACACGACCTTTGGTTAAAAATAAAGTTTGCCCCAGGCGCAGGCGCTGCCGCTCGATATCATCCAAATCTTGAGCAGTGTAGATAACCAGGGGAACACGGCAGAGCTGGTTATGTTGTCGCAACCAGTCAACAACGGCAAACCCATTGCTTTCAGGTAGGGCCAAGTCGAGGACGAGTAGATCGGGGGTGACCTGCTGAATCAGATGAATCCCCGTTTGTCCTGTGGCAGCATGGTGGGAGGTAATGCCGTGACGTTCAAAAATAGCTGTGAGCACCTGGGCCAGATCCAGATCATCTTCGATGATCAATACCTGAATCTCTTTTCGGGATGATGCTAATGCCTGCTGTAGAGCCTGAAATAGGCCATCTTCATCCGGAGGCTTCACAATCCAATCGCTGATATCCGAATGCAGCGAGCCACCTTCTTCAGGGCTGAGACCGCTGAGGATAATCACTGGGATATCTTGGGTTTGCGATCGCGCCTTCAACGCCGCCAATGTTTCCCAACCGGTCATTTCTGGCATCAGTAGGTTTAACAAAATCACATCAGGTTGTTGCTCTATGGCTTGGGTCAATGCCGCTTGCCCTGATTCAACCGCAATCACACGATAGTTATGCTGCTCCAGCATAGCTTCCACGACCATTCGAATGGATGGGTCATCATCACATACCAGGACCAGGGGATGATGTGAGTCATCATCCCGCACTGGTGTAGGTGGCGGCAACACCGGCAGACTGACAAAAAAGGTGCTGCCCTGCTCCAGAACACTTTCAACCCAGATGCGACCACCATGGTGCTGAACAATACTGCGACACACCGCCAAACCTAAACCAGTGCCTCCCCGTCTACGGGCGTCAGATGCATCCACTTGCTGGAAGCGACCAAAAATTGTCGTGAGCTGATCGGGAGGAATACCCCGCCCCTGATCCCTCACTTGAAACTGTACCCGTTGGGTTGATACCGGTAAGGCCGCACAGGGAGCTGCTTCTGGGGCATCTTCCAGATTGGCCGTAAGTTCTACGGTTGTGCCCTCGCAGGAGAACTTAATGGCGTTGCTGAGGAGATTGGTGAAGACCTGGATAATTCGATCGGGGTCAGCCCAAATCCGCACAGGCAGTGGAGTCACGACAAGCTGGATACCCGATTGTGTGGCTAGGGTGTGAATTTCATCCGTTGCCGTTTGCATGAGTTTGGCCCCATCACACACCTGCTTATTTAGGGTCATCTTGCCGGACTCGATGCGTTCAATATCCAGCATGTCGTTAATCAAACGCACCAATCGATCGGCATTGTTAGCCGCAATCTGTAACATGCGCTGTCCTTTTTCGGGTTGAGTGCTTAAGACACCGCTGGCCAAAAGATCTAACGATCCTAAAATCGAGGTTAGAGGTGTGCGTAGCTCATGATTGACAACGGAAATAAATTCATCTTTGAGTTTTTCTACTTCATGGCGATCGCTAATGTCAATACAGGTGCCGATATACCCAGCAAAACTGTCGTCAGATCTAAACCGGGGTACCCCACGACTCAATAACCAGCGGTATTGGCCATCTTCTCTATGCAGACGATATTCCAACTCCAAGGTGCTACGGGCATCAAACGCTTTAATGTAGGTGTCAAGAAAGCGATCGCGATCCTCAGGATGAATGCCCTCAGTCCAACCGTTGCCTAATTCTTGTTCTAGCTGACGACCGGTAAACGTCAGCCAGGTTTGGTTCAGAAACGTGCAACGGGTATCGGTGCCGGTCATCCACAACAGTACTGGCGCACTGTTGGCCACCATACGAAACCGGGCTTCACTCTCTCGCAAGGCTTCTTCAATCGCTCGCTGTTGTTGCTGAGCCAGATCGGTGGCCAAAAATCGGCCAATGCTCTGGGCCATCAGCTCAATAATTTCTTGTTCATGGCGAGAGAACTCATGCTCATGAATCTGGGTAGATGAGAAGTTGAGGGTGCCATATATCTCGCCATTCACCCAAATGGGCGTGCCGAGATAGCTTTCCAGATGAAGGTTTTGATAAACCGGGTGCCCTTTCATCACCGCATGACCACCCACATGCTTATAGGTAACGGTTTGGTGCCCCTTAACAACCGCTGCGCAGTAGGTATTGCTCAGGGTAAAGGATTGATTGGCCACTAGAGCGTCTAAGTCTGACTGCACTGAGCGAATGGTATAGGTTTGACCCGTCACCTGGCTAATGATGCCGGTTTCTAATCCGAGAATTTGCCGACCGGTTTCTAAACAATCGGCAAATAATGCATCAAAGGTTTCATAGTGGGTTGTGTTGATGCGGTGTAGATGCTTGAGGTTGGCACTAAACTGTTTGAGGTTTTCTTCTGTAATTTTGCGGTCGGTAGTATCTCGGGCCACCGCGTAGAGTAGACCGGTTTTGGTAGCAGGGAAAGCGGCCCAGTGTAGCCAGCGGTAGCTACCGTCACGACACCGATAGCGATTTTCAAAACTCAGGGTGGCCTGGCCATTCGTCAGTCCTTCCATTTCAGTCAGGGTGGATGCCTGATCATCTGGATGAACAAAGTTGATAAATGGTTGAGAGAGAAAGACCTCTGTCGGATGACCTAGGGTTCTTTCAAAAGCGGGATTAATGTGTTTAAAATAGCCGTCCGTGCCAGTGACACAGAGTAAATCGACCGATAGACTAAAGAATCTTTCTAAATCTTGTTCGGCTCTCTGGCGTTCCGTACTTTCAGTAACCAGTTGCTGATAGCGTTGCTGAGATTTTTGGGTTAGCCAAACCACCCATGTAGCTAACCCGGACAGCAACAAACCACTGACTAAAATAACCGTGGGTAGGGGAGACTGTTCATGGGCCAATAGCGCTGATGTCGGCCAAATTTCTAGCTCCCAAATAGTGCCATGGATGTCAATTTCAGCATGCTGACTCCAGCGATTTCGTAGACTCGTGGTCGCTGATTGAGGTGTGTCAGTCGGGAGATGGCGATAAATCTCAGTGCCGTTTTGTTGGATTGCGATCGCATAATCATCAGTCACCTGATCGCTCAAAATGGTATCGACCAGATGCTGTACTCGAAACACCCCTAAAATAAACCCATCAAACGATTGATCAGAGGCGAGGAAGAGGGGCGAATAGACCAAAACCCCTTTCCCACCCTGCACCAAATCCACCATGGACGACACAGTCATGGTGCGAGTTGTGCGAGCCAATTCCAAGGTTGCTTTGCGTTCAAGATCGGTAACGAGGTTAAAATCTTGGGCGGCTTCATTACCCGCCATGGGAACAATCCAACGGACATATAAATTTGGATCAACCCACTCAATGGCCTGATAACCAGGGTAGTCATGCAGCAGACTCTCGGCATCAATCGTCCAGTTTTCCTGTGAAAGTCCGTCTTGAGCCTCCCACCGACGTGACATGCGCACCAACGCCTGGATGCGGTTGTCAGTCTGAGAGCGAATTTCCCGACTAATACTGACTCTGGCAAAATCCACCTGTTGGTGAATGTGCGTTTGTTCGTGGATCTTGAGAGATTGCCAAAAAAACAAGACAATGGGAAGCGTACCCACTCCCACCACGACCGGTAACCACGTCGCTTGCCAGAGAGCAGATCGTCGTACTAAGCGCCACATAGGGGGAATCTCCCTGACTTTTTAAACCGATAAACTATGGCCAGGCTGGGCTCGCTCTAAACGTTTCAGCGCCTTAATCACCAGACTGACATGGTCCCCCACGGGCCAATTATCTGATAATGCCTGGTCCTCTGACGGATAGATCGCTAAGCCAGCACTAAAGCTGATGGGTGATAGATATGGTTGAGGCTTTTCAGTCGACTGATCTCTAGAAAATTTGCTGTTTCTCTGTTGAGGCAGTGGCACCTGATGAAGCTGTTTTCGCACGGTGCGTAACCGATGCATGGCCTCCTCAATGGTGAGACCATACATGGCCACGATAAATAAGCGTCCTGCCCAGCGCCCTACCACATCATCACCCACAAACGTTTGGTGGAGAAGATGGGCAAAATGTACGAGCACTTTGTCACCTAGGTCATAGCCATAATGGCGATTAATGGCATCTAGATGATCGAGGGATAGCATAGCAATGCAGACCCTTTGATGGTGTTGTTGGCCTTGTGCTAAGGCCTGGGTCACGGTCTGAATCGCCTGATGACGATTGGCCAGGCGCGTTAACGTATCAATCTCTATCTGAGATTGTGTCATCCTGGCCCGTTCTAAACGATTCAGGATGCGGGTGACAAGTTCTGGCCCAACAATGGGTTTGGAAACATAATCGTCAGCCCCCCTCTCAAATACCTGGTGCTTGGTGCCAACATCGGCATGGGCGGTGAGAAACAGAATGGGAATATGGCACCATCGTAAGTCGCTGCGGACCACCTGACATAGGGCCAAACCATCCACATGGGGCATTTCAACATCGAGCACCAGCACATCCGGTTGGATTTCATTCAAGACATCCCAAAACAGCCGTGGGTCCACCAAGGTAAAGACTTTTAACCCCCAGGGTTTTAAAAGACCTCCCATGGCGTCTAGAATCTGGGGGTCATCATCGACGACCAAAACCTTAGCTATGTGGGCGTGGGAGCGCATCCAGAGATCAATGACGGTCTCGACAACGGCTGATGCAGGTGTTGTCGAGGGAATAAATCCCCGTCCCCCTAATTGGGAAGCCTTGACCCGATCTAGCAGGCTACCGTGCTCGGTGCGCAGTAATACTGGCACAGGGGGAGTTGAGGCCTGTAGCTCAGCCAAGAAGGTCACCATATCAGTGCTGAGGGATACCGTTTCTGGATCATCATCGGCCGCTGATAAATCTAAAATAACCACGTCTGGGCGATGGCTATTCAGCAGCGTCAGGGCCTCAATGGGATCGGCTTGCAACTGTAGTGTCCAATCAGTGGCCACATTCGCTAATGCGGCTGCACATTCGGCCTGGAAGTCTTCATGCGGGCTAACGATCAACAAGGATGCCGTATGGATGGTCAAGGCAGCGCCTTGGGGCGGTGCTGGCTTGGGATAAAACAGGATGGGGGTGTCACTATGTACAGCACGTTGGACCGTATGCCGTAGTTGACCAATTAAGTCGGCCAGTTGCGTGCGCTCATGATCAGGGAGCGTTGGCCAGTTTTGGAAGGCCTTTTCAGCCTTGTGGGCTAGCTTTGAACCCAGATCAAAATTGAACATGCCTAAGGACCCTGCTAGCTTGTGGGCCTCTGTCTCGGCTTGCTGTCGCAGGTCTTCAGCTAGGGTATTGCTAACACCGGCAGAGGTGGCTTTTTCAATCACCGCAATGCGCTTGCTCAGACGTTGTTTAGCTCGTTCCCAAATTGCCATGGTCGCTGCATTAGCCTGGCTTACCACTTCAGACGATAGTTCTGGTGTTTCTGCATGGAGTCGATAGCCAATACCGTACACCGTTTCGATAGGGTCATGGGGCACCCCAGCCGCTTTTAAATGCTGCCGTAGCCCCTTGATGTGGGCGGTGATCGTTTCTTCACCGGGGGATCCTTCAAAGGACCACAGGTGATCGAGAATCGCCCCACGACTAAACACGCGTTGGGGATTACGCAAAAAAAGTTCTAGTAGATCGTATTCCCGTGGCCGTAGATAAATGGGCTTACCCCGATGGGTGACTTCACGGGGGCTAGGGTCCAGGGATAGTTCTTCCCAGGTCAGTACCGGCAACAGCGTGCCCGACTCCCGTCGCTGTAGTGCTCGAATACGCGCCAGCAGCTCCGCCAGGTTGAAGGGCTTGGTCACGTAGTCGTCAGCCCCGGCATCCAGCCCCAGTACTTTGCTGCTGCTGTTGTCCTGGGCCGTTAGCAATAAAATGGATGTTTGAATGCCCTGGGCCCTCAATTTGCGGCAAAGGCTCATGCCATCCAGTTTTGGCAACATGACATCCAGCAAAATTAAGTCATAGACGTCAACGGAGGCCAATTCCCAGCCTGTTTGACCATCAGTCGCTACGTCAACAGCGTAGTGCTCTGCTGTCAAAGCCCTAACCAATGCTTCTATTAAAATAGTGTCATCTTCAACCAGGAGAATCTTCACTCTTAACTCCCCTACTGCAACCACCACACCAAAAATTAGCGCTATAAGGCCACTATTAGGTCATGGGTCTATTTGCCCACGCTAGCGCGAGTTCAAGATGACTTAGACAGGTGTTTGTAAATTGCAACACTCATGGGGGAGGAGTGAGCAAGGAGCGAGGGCGTTTGAGGGAGTGAAGTCGTTCTATGCACGGTTTTTTTAAACTCTGTGGACCCTACTGATCATAGATAAAACCATTAAGTCTATTTTTTAAATAAAACTTAATTTTATAGGGTTCCCGGCCATATACCACGTTAAAAACTTTAGTTAGAACATTGGGGGCTCAGGGATGACGCGGCAGGCGTTGATGGATCATTGAGCAATCTGCTATCGGATTCAGACCATGCCGGGATACGGCGTATTATTGGCATAATCTCTTGTTTTGCCAAAATTTGACCATTTTCATCGATTTTGAAGTCCCGTTCGGGGATGTATCCGGCCAGGGTCAGTGTGAGTAGTAACTGATTGACTTCAGCCTTAGTGAGATGACGTATTGCCATGATGGAGGCGAACATTCCTTAACTTTGCTTAATCCTAGCCTAATAAGTAATTCTGAAAATGTGGTGAAACAACTGTTCAGAAGTCTGAATTAAGGGGCATCACTGTCTACATAAAATCCTCAAATTGTTGAGTTAGCTTGAAGACAATGGTTAAGCTCAATAAACACGCTTGATAAATTCTGGGGCGTTGCTGATTCTCAAGGGGATTTAAGCTTAAAAATCCTGATATAGGGCGATCTTGCCAGATCAATTCATTCTCTAAATCAGCAACGGCAATAAATTAGCAACGGCAATCCTGATTGGGTTTAGTCAATATCTGCCATAGAAATATCTGTCGTAGATGAATATCAGAACAGTTGTTTCTGGAGCAAGCTATGAGCGCACAAAAGACCTTACATCCCCTTAATTGGAAAACACTAGAACTGTATCTAGTGGCCATTATTTTGGGTAGTTTGGCAGGCTGGGGATACTGGTGGACTTCTCAACAAACTGACTATGGGTCAGGGGGGATAACGAGGGTAGAGAGTCTAGATTTATCGGATGCGATCGCAAGGCTCAACTCGTCCTTACCAGCGGAGCTGGCTGCCTTAGTCATCGTGCAGCCCCAAACCTACTGGGTGAGCATTTCCAATCAGCAAGAGCAGCTATTACCTCAACCGCTATCAGTAGAAGCGCAAGCATCTCCAGCAGTGATGCTGACTGAAGCCATGGAACTGTTGCTGGCAGGCTCAGTGAAGATCGACGATGCCTTCACCGCTATTCCTAAAAACACCCAGTTACTCAGTTTGACCACTAATTCTAGGGGTATCTATGTGAATTTGTCCCAGGAATTCACCTATGGTGGGGGCTCCAGTTCAATGATCTATCGAGTTGCCCAGGTCATTTATACCGCCACAAGCCTGGACCCCAATGCAAAAGTCTATTTATCAGTGGCAGGGCATCTAATTGATGACGCCCATCCACTGGGGGGTGAAGGTCTTGTATTAGACCAGCCTGTCACCCGTCAGTCTTTTGCTAAAGAGTTTTCTTTTTAGGTAATAACAAAACCTTAGAACAACTATACTTTCGAAATTTTCATGCGATCCAAGGAGATTTATATGATGAGTGCTAATGAGTCTGCATTAGTATGCCCTCGATGCAAAGAACAAGGCTTGGTTCGATTAGAACACAGTAAGAAAGATATCTTTGAGTGTGTTTACTGTCACCATGAAGTGGACTTGACTCAGTCTTCGGCTAAGTCTTCGGCTAAGTCTTCGCCGAGCATGGTTGGTCTTGCATTTACAGCATTCCTGGCTGCTTTGGTGGTCCTGATCATGATTGGTTAAGCATTGAGCAACTCGTGCCGAAGGTCTAAGTTGCGGGGTGTGCCTGCTGCCAACGTTGCTGAGAGGCCCGGAGGAGTGCGATCGCATCTTCATACCGCTCCACACAGCTAGGGATAGCCATATCGGCTGGATCAATCATGGGCGTTTGCTCATCAAGCATGCTGGCCTGGGTCCAATCCAATAGCCCTTTCCACATGGAACCAACCAAGATAAACGGTGTTTGATCGAGTTTACGCACTTGCAGTAGCTGCCAAATCATCAGCGCTTCTAAGGTTGTGCCAATACCACCTGGCATCACGACAAAAGCATCCGACATTAGAACAAAGTGGTGTAGTCGAGAGAAAAATGTACGATGGCAGTAAGCCTCTTCCACAAATGGGTTAGTGGCTTGCTCATGCTTTAAATCAACTCGAATTCCAATGGATTTGACCTGATCATTGGGGTCGGCTAAGACACTGCCCTCATTCGCTGCCTGCATTAAACCAGGGCCACCCCCCGTGACAATGTCACAGCCCAGTAGGGTTAATTCACTTGCTAACTGCTTAACCTCTTGATAGAGTTCGCTCCCTGGTGCCATACGAGCCGATCCAAAAATTGTGACCCGATAGCGAGCTCGCTTAGGAGGACGTAGGGCTGTTAAATTGTTCACCACCTCCCACAGACCTAATATGGATTGTTCTACGACTTCGAAAACAGCTTTGCTATCTGTTTCTATGGCTGTTGATAAACCCCTGAAATGGTCCGAATCAGCCATTAGGCATCTCCAGTAGCGACCTATCCATTATGCCCAAACATCGTCCATTTCGGGTATTTCCAATGAATCAGCCTGGTCACTATCGGATGAACCATTATTGAATGCAGTTTGTTTAAGTGGAGGATGTTTCGCCAGGGATATACTGGGTTTAATTTTGTTTGTCTGACGATAGCTAGGCTGCTGGCTAGTGTCTGGATTATTTGTTACGGGCGGCGGCGGCGGCGCAGCATTTAGACGAGTTTTAGTCACTTTCCAGGCAGTCTGAGCACCAAGTTTACCAACTTTTACAAACGTCCATGTACCTCGCTGATAGGTTTTGTCTTTTCCATGGCACTTAGGCTTAACTCCAATCAGTTGCTCAATCTCGTCAGTGGTCAGCAACCACTGTGCTGTTGCCGCCCGCTCTAACACATCCATATACCACAGTGGATTTGTCGTATGGGATTGAGCCGTAATGGTTTGATTGAGTTGGTGTAGCGCCTGTGATATTTCAGACATTGCATCCGCCAGTTGCTGATTCACCTTGAGCTGTAATGACGTGGTCAGCGGTTGTGTGGATACTATCTGCTGTGATGGGCTGCCGCCTTCATCCTCGTTAGCAACGTCCTTAGCGCCTGCTACCTTGGGACTCTGGTCTGTATTTTCTGTTGCAGAATCAGCTGTTTTCAAGGGTACATGGGAAGACTCTTTTTGCAGCTCAGGCTGAAAGGCATGAGCTGAAATCCATGCTTGGTTGAGCTCATCTGCCAGGTGTTGTAAATAGTCGGCTGACTCATCTGATCCTTGTTGTTTAAGTTGTTGAGCCACCTGTTTCATCTGATGGACCAACCCTGGTCCAATTAAATCATGGTGCTTGGCTAACAGATGTTCTTTATCGTCTTCTGAAGAACTTAACAGATCCTGTATCAGGGCTAAATATGCCTGGGATTGATCATCGTCCGGTTTGGGTATTGGCGTTTCTTTAACTAAAATATGGTGAAGTTTTGCCGCCCAATTGTGTAAAAAAATAGCAGCCTGGCGATTGCCCTCTCGCAACAGTTGTGAGGCCACTTGTTCCATGACTTGAAGCAGCTCAGAATCCACTAAATGCTCATGCTGCTTAAGCCGAATCCATTCTTCACCTCTGGGGCAGGTTAATAGTTCTTGAATAAGATTCAGATAGGCGTTGAGACGACGCTGTTGCATGGAAATATCCTCTGATAAAATTATTTGTAGGGGTGTACGGTATTACCCCCTCTGCCTTTAGAGGCTACGGTGTACACACATCTAGAAGATAATGTCCCAAAAGGTATACCTGACCTTGAATTGGCCCTCATCCTAAATCCTTCTCCCTGGGGGAGAAGGACTTTGAGGCCAGGCCCCCCTTCTCCCCCAGGGAGTAAGGGGTTGGGGGATGAGGGCTCGATACTTGGAGCCACTCTCCGACTTCTGTATACACCGTAGCTGCCTTGAGAGGGGGTATCGATCGTCAGTGCTATATCTCGATACTCCCTTCCCCAATGGTTCCCCTAAGCCCTTTGGGCAGGCTTTGCCAACGTCAGGGGAACCACATCGCCAAGCCTCTGGAGATAGTAGACTGCTAACTCCTAAGTGGCTTTAATTTTTACGGTTTTAGAAGCTGCAACTTCCGATTTGGGCAGCACCAGGCGAAGGATGCCATTGTTGTACTCAGCTGCAACAGCATCTTTGACAATATGGCTAGATAGGGGAATCACACGCTCAAATTTGCCATAGTGAAACTCAGAGCGAGTAATGTTATCTTCTTCTGTCTTCGACTCAGATTTACGCTCGCCTTTAACGGTAACCGCTGTATCAGTCACCTCAATATTGAGATCATCCGCTGTCATGCCAGGGACTTCAAACTTAAGATGGATTTCAGTATCGGTTTCGTCCATCTCAGCTGATGGCATAAAGCTAAAACTAGCTTGAGCGTCAGAGAGACCAGGGGTAAATTGGGCAAACAATTTATCCAGCTCTTTTCTCAGTGTTTCCATTTCGCTGAAAGGTTCCCAATGTTCGATTTGACGGAATGGTTGCCAGTGCGTGAGTGTCATAATAAACCCTCTAAAAAACATTTTTTATATGGTCAGCCCTGGTTGGTCACAACTCCATAACCTCCAGGCCAACCCTTAACTTTATGGTAGGACGCAAAATTGAGGAATTTATGGGGTCAAAAAATAGCGGGCAGCAGGCAGCAGGCAGCAGGCATAATACACGGCCTCATTGACTTTTGCCGCTTGCCTCCTGATGCCCTACCCAGCCGAGATTTCCCGGCTGACGTTATGGCCAACCTCAACCCTCAGAACTCTCAGCAGATGATTTGTAAACTGCCATAGCAGAGCCAATCTTGGCCGCTAGAGCTTGAATGCCCTCCTTGAAATTCGTGTTGGTATCAAGGTATGTGGCTAGGGATTCTTCTTCATTAGTTAATGCTTCTGTAGTTGCTTTTTGCTTTGTCAGTAACTCGCTGGTCGCATCAGAAATGTCATCTGTGCGCTGTTGCAGTCGCTGGCAAATTACACCGAAAGGCGCTTGGCACACAAGAATCGAGACGGGAACCCTTGACGCTTTGGCCTGAGTCAGGACAGCTTGCCGAGTAGCGATGCGATCGTATTTTGCATCGAGAATAACAATATGCCCTAGTTTTGCTAGTCGGATACCTAAATCCCCCAAGCGAGCATAGGTTCTCTGGGTCATCTCTGACGTGTACAGATTCGCATCTCCTCGCTGCTTGAGTGACATCCCTGCCAGGTGTTTACGCACGGCATCAGAACGAATATGGAGGGCATTGGTGAGCAGGGCCAACTCCTGGGCTACGGTGCTTTTACCGACCCCAGAAAGCCCTGACATCAGGACTAGTTGTCCTGGGTGTAGCTGGGTATAACGCCAAGCCAGGGTGTAGTAGGCTTGGGACTGGGTTTGGATCTGTTCTTTTTTCTCAGCATCAATGGTGGGATCGTCCAAAAGAAACGAAGTGGTTTTTGCTCGAACATAGGCTTGGCGACTAAGGTATAGCGGTAAAACCTCTAACCCTTCCCAATCACCTGTTTCCTCTAGATAGGTATTAAGAAAAAGGTTACCCAGGTCATAACGTCCATGGGCATCACAATCCATTACTGTGAATGCCACGTCATACATGGTGTCTACGTATCGAAATGCTTCGTTGAACTCAATACAATCAAATAGAAAGATACGGTCTTGCCATAGGCAAATATTTCTCAGGTGCAGATCGCCATGGCATTCACGAATCTTTTGTTGTTGGATACGCGTTTGAAAGCGCTCTTGATGCTCAGTAAAAATTCGATCCGTATACTTTTGAGTTTCTTGTAGTTGCTGTTGAGTTTGACCACGACCAATATACGGTAGGCTCTGGGCATAGTTTTCATCAAATGCCTGGCGAATCTTGACAACAGTGCCAAATGCCTGAATGTAGTCGCTAACCATAGCGCGCTGATGGAAGACTGCCACTTGATGGGCAAGTCTTTTGATCAACGCTGGAGTTAATTTACCCTGAGCCAACAAATCAGAAAATAGAGAACGAGAGGGAAACTGATGCATTTTGACTGCATATTCAACCGGTTCTCCCTGGCCTAAAAGACTGAACTGTTCTCCCTGCTGATAAATGGGGATAGCGGCTAAATAAATTTCTTGAGCGGTGCGTTGATTTAACCGTAATTCTTCTTCCACATAGTGTTTGCGAGCTGCCAGGGTCGTATAGTTAAGAAAGCCATAGTTTACTGGCTTTTTGACCTTATAGGCATAGTTTCCCGTCAATAGGACATAGGCAGTGTGGGTTTGTACCAGTTCAATCTTATCTTGCGTCCAGTGAGGATAGAAACTGGGCCATAACATTTGTTGAATAAGAGGAGGAAGCCCCTGAGAGATCACCGCATACCTACCTATGAAAAGCCTACAGATATTTGTTGCCTCGCTATACTATAGGATAGTAGATCAATACTATGAGTATGTTGTGAGGGCAGAGAAAAATTAAATATATGTCATAGGTAGGGCTACGACACAGCATAGGTATTAAGAAAATATAAGGCTGAGATCCTGAAATCTGGGGTCGAATCTAGCGATTTTCTAAGGATGGCTGCTGATTCGCTAAACACTGGTTAATAGTGTCTACTAATTGATCGGGGGCAATTGGCTTGTAGAGAGTTATCTTTACACCTGTCTGTTTGGCGAGTTCTAGAGGCGTAGATTTGCTATAAACTCCGGGCTTGTATCCACTTACCCCGATGATATAAGGTGAGCCGTTATACTCCATTTTTAGGCGGGCTAGCAGTGTCAGTCCCCCTTCTGGGATAAATCGACCATTCTGTTTAATCATCATGTCCATAATCACTATATCGGGCTGAATAGCTGTTGCGATCGCTAATGCATTGCGTATGGTTGTGCAACAGCAGACGTAGTGATTATGGGTTTCTAGTAACTGTCGCCATTGCAGGGCCAAGGCCATGTTGTCTTCAAAAATAAGTACGGTAGCCATAGTCAACTAAGCAGGTCACTAACAAGTTTTTCTAGCTTTGATTCATCAATGGGTTTTTTTAGGAGCGGCACCGACTCCAAGGAATTGGGGAGAGCGTGCTTGGAGTTATAACCTGTGGTAAAGGCAAACGGTATACCTTGCTCAATCAGGAAGTCAGCGATTTCAAAACTTGTTTCCTGTTTCAGATCAATATCCAATAAACAGAGCTGATAGCTTTCTTGCCGCAGATATTTAAAGGCACGGGCGACGCTGGGGGCTGAGGTGATCGATGCCAATCCAATCTTTTTTAAAATACTTTCCATTTCCATCGCAACTAACAAGCTATCTTCTACCACTAATATTTGAATCTGTTCCATGGGCTTGAGTCGGTCAGTTTCTGGCACATTCGCCAGAGGACTCGGTTTTGTACCGCCTGCTTGACCCCAACGAATAAGATGATTGGGCAACCAAAATTCAGCCCTTATGCCAGAGGATAGAAAATGGATCGTCGCCTCGCCCTCAAATTCATAGGGAATAGCTCGTTCAATTAGATCGCGACCGAACCCCTGTCGATGGGGAGGAGTCACGGTGGGCCCATCCGATTCTTGCCAGATCAGCTTAATCCCACCATAGTGTTCATACCACTGCACAGTTACGTTGCCTGATGTGACGGATAAAGCACCATATTTAGCGGCATTGGAGGTGAGTTCATGGATAACTAAAACAAAGGTTGGGACAAAATTGGCCTTGAGGCCAATCACGGGACCTGTCAGGGTTACCCTAGGGGCTATATCGCTCAGGTAGGGGCGTAATTCAATGGCGAGTAAATTTCGTAAATTGGGCCATTCTAACCCATAGCCTGTTACCAGATCATGGGCGGCGGACAGTGCGGCGATTCGACTTTTTAGGGTTGTTGTATATTCTTCTAGAGAAGTTGTAGACATTTCAGTTTGGCGAGCTATTGAGCGAATTAACGCCAAAATGTTTTTAACCCGGTGATTGAGTTCTGCCACTAAAAGGTTTTGTTGACGTTGTTGAAAGTCTTGGATTTTAATTCTGGCTAAACGAATCAATTCAGTTCGGATCTCTAGGGCAATATTCAGGTCCGAAGCTGTCCAAGGGGCACAATGACCCTTAACGATTTGCTTGTACTCTTCAAAGGAGCGCCTTGGGCGTAACTTAGGGTTCGGGCTATCTTCTACTAGCTCTTTACTCTCTGGATTACCCGCCCAGCGGATATCGCTGAGAATCTCATTTCTGAAGAAAACCAGATACAGGGGGGCCTCGGAAGGAATTGTAAAGCATAGGCCCCCGGCACTACTGCCCCATGTTTTCACATCAGGCATGTCGAGATCCTGTAGACACTCAATGGTAGTGATATCGGTCTGCCCATGGTCATTATGGTGGTTTGCCAGGGCTAAAACTGTTGAGGTTGGGGGACTATTCCCGTAGCTCGCTACTACCTGTTGCTCGTTGATAAAGGCTACACCATGGGCCGATAGCAGCTGACAAAAGGGTTGGCTAGCTTGAATGATGATCTTGATCCAGTCTTTGGGTGCGGCTTGATCCGCTTGAATAGAGAAAAGCTTGTCTAGTATGGATGCTGTTTGTTTGCGATCGCGAAATCGTTCTTCAGCCAAGATTTGCTGGAACTGCAAGGAAAATAATTGCCTAAATAGTTCAACGACAGTGCGAAGATCGGGTGGTATTACCTTGGGTTGTCGGTGGTGTAGGGCAAACAATCCCCATAGTTGTCCCTGCACTGTAATGGCAATGGCCATACTGGCATTGACCCCCATATTCTTTAAATATTCACCATGGATCAACGATGAACCACGAATTAAAGCCAGAGACAAGTCGAGGTCAGCTTCTGTTTTATCCAATGCCAGGATCGGAGCCATAGGGGCATGAACATCTGCCACAACACGGACACCTGTTTTCAAAAACAGACGACGGGTGGTCTCTGGAATATCAGATGCCGGATAGCGTAAGCCTACATAGGACTGAGCGCCTGGACTGCTGGCTTCTGCGACAACTTCTCCGGCCCCATCTGACAAAAAGCGATAGGCCATCACCCGATCAAAGCCAGTGGTGTTGCGCAACTCCTTTACGGCGAGAGCAAGCAATTGCTCTGAGCTAGACGTTTTCTCGAGCATTAATTTAGCTCGCATCAGGAGTGGAGTATGGGTATCCAGGTTTTCAGTAACAGGCTCTAGCTCAATCAAGGTGCGGGTGGAGATGCAATGGACACTCACATCAAGCCAACATCCATGAATCTCATAAATTCCTAATCGATAGCGTTGAGTTGTAATTGTCGATAATCCGCAGGCATTATTAAGGTCATGAACGAGCTGGTCGGGCAAAATCGTATCTAGCGGCTGTCCTAAAACATTGGCACTGATCCAATCAGTCTCATGACCCAAGAGGTTGCTCAGGTTATCGGAAACGTGAGTAATTCTTTCTAACGAACGGTCGGTGGCTAACAGTGCTCCAAAAGACTGAATTACTCCTGGGCTATGAATAGGTTCCTGAGCACAGTTAGCTAGCGCAATCTCCCATTGTTGAGCAAGGTCAGCAGACATAAGGTAACTCGTTTTTGTCGCACAAAGTGTCTATTAATACATTTCACGTTATATCGTCCCAGTCTATGCGTGTTCTTATGAATTATTTTCAATTTTCTGGAGTTATGCCCAAGGGTGAGGTCATTGTTTGACATAGGTCCGACCCTACAAAGAACACAATTTTAGACATAAGTAGGTTGTCCCCATTAGCTATCAGATATCGATGCCCCCTTCCATCCCCCAATTCTGGAGGAGACCAAGCTCAAAGCCTACAGAATTTGGGGTTTGGGGGGTAATTGCAGAAGTTAAACAACTGGCTGGCATTTTATAAAGAATTGAGCTGACCTACTTAGGTCTAAACTTTAACCACTAAATGTCAGGGAAAAATTAGGTGATTTGGATTTAGACGCTTGCGCTTAAATCATCACCCCATTACTCTATCACTCACTCATCTACCCATATACAGCCCTAACCTGGGTCTTTATTGTTGTGCAGTCTCCTTAGGTCTGATTGATTAGGATGTGGCTAACTCCTGAGAAGATTTCAATCATAAAAGAATCATAAAAAGCTCAAGGTTTGACCACTCAAATGTTTCTAGTTTTGTTACGCTGAAAAACTGAGGAAGAAAAAAGAAAAAACAATAGAAATATTCCGAGAATATACTGAGGTGCCCTTAGAAACGTTTCTATTATTTTGAGAAATTGTCTGTCCCCCTGACTAGAACACATCGATGGTAGATACGATTGATAGACAAACCAGCACTAGCTTTTTGGTTGTCGGTATTGGTACGTCTGCAGGTGGGCTACGTGCCCTCGAAGAGTTTTTTGGGAATATGCCCAGCGATAGTAACGCCGCTTTTGTCGTTGTTCAACACCTGTCACCTGATTACAAAAGCTTAATGAGTGAATTACTCAAACGACATACCGCCATGGATGTTCAACAGGTTACAGATCAGGTTTCCCTATGCCCTAATACTGTTTTCTTGATACCACCGGGTCAAAATATGGTACTCAAGGACGGATGTTTGCATCTGACGCCACAGGAACGAGGTCAGGGCCATCGGCCTAATTTACCCATCGACTTATTTTTTCAATCTCTGTCTTTGGAGAGTCGAGAGAAGACTATCAGCGTGATTCTATCAGGAACCGGCAGCGATGGTTCACAAGGGATCCAGGAAATTTCAGAAAAGGGCGGCATTGTCCTGGCCCAAGCCCCAGAAACAGCTGAGTTTGACGGCATGCCCCAAAGCGCGATCTCGACCGGGGTTGTTGATCTAGTCTTACCTGCCAGTGAACTGGCTCAAACAACGTATCAATTAGTGACCACCCCGAACGGGTTGCAAGTCCTACGGGACAATCTGCACAACCAGCTAGCCCCTATCCAGCTACAAAAAATTATCAACATCATTGAGCAACATGATGATATTGATTTTGGTCATTATAAGCCCAGCTCGATTACTCGACGTATTCGACGACGATGTTTGATTGCAGGTTATCAGGATTTAGACAGCTATATCAGTCGATTAAAAGCCTCAAAAGAAGAGCGCAACTGCTTGCGGAATGATTTATTGATTACTGTCACAGGTTTTTTTAGGGATGTAGAGGCGTGGCAATTTTTAGAAAACAATATTCTACCTGAACTGCTTGACAGATTTTCCCCAGGACAGACGCTGCGTATTTGGATTACAGCCTGTGCCACGGGGGAAGAGGCCTATTCCATGGCCATCTTAGTAAGAGAACTGCTGGATCAACGCCAGCTGTCTATCGAAGTTAAGATTTTTGCTACGGATCTGGACCCAATGGCTTTGAATAAAGCATCCTTAGGGATCTATCCAGCATCGATTGTTAATGAGATCGGTGAAGCTCGTGTAAGTCGCTTTTTTACCTCTAGGCATGATGGGTCCTTTGAGGTATCGCGATCAATTCGAGAGATGATTATTTTTGCCAATCATAATTTGGCTAAAGACGCGGGATTTACCCAGATAGACCTGGTGACTTGCCGTAATGTCCTCATTTACATGCAAACTGATCTTCAAGCTCAAGTCTTGAGAAATCTGCATTTTGCCCTGAAAGTCAATGGTATTCTTTTCTTGGGTGAGTCAGAAACCCTAGGTATTCTTGAAGAAGAGTTTAACGTTTTACACCGAAAATGGAAGATCTATCAGAAATTTAGAGATGTCAAGCTATCCTTATCAACGTCGTCATTTTCTGCCTTAAAGGTCAATAGACCACAGCTTCAAGTTGCTCCTTCAGATAAAAACTCTCGATTTGATCCGCTGTTGGAGCACGCTTTCAAGACTCTCTTAAATCAACGTGAAGCCACTTGTCTGCTAGTCGATCGACAGCTGCAATTGCTGTATGTGTGTGGTGACACATTGAGCCTCTTAAGGGTGCCCGATGGCAGACAATCTAATGATCTAATCGAGATGCTTCCGCAGTCACTACAGCTGCCGCTCAGCACGGCGTTGCACCGCATCTGCCAGGGAAGAGGCAGTAGAGTTTGCTATAACAGTTGCCAGATTAAAGAACCTGAATACGACTGTTTGACGGTAAATGTAGAAGTGAGCCGCCAAGCTGCCAATCGTAAGACAAGCGAGTTTTTTTTAATAGTCATTTCTCAGGAGCGCGTGCCTGACACCGCCATACCTTCAAACATACCTTCAAACCAGTTTGAGACCAGTGACGATACTGCTCAATATGTGTTGCAATTAGAGAGAGACCTGCAGCATACCCGCGAAAATCTTCAGGCCACCATTGAAGAATTAGAAACAACGAACGAAGAACAACAGGCCACCAATGAAGAACTAATTACATCTAACGAAGAGCTGCAAAGTACTAACGAAGAACTACAGTCCGTTAACGAAGAGCTCTACACTGTCAATGCCGAGTATCAATCTAAAATTCAAAGTCTAACTGAGCTCAATAATGATTTAGATAATCTGCTAGGCAACATTGAGGTTGGCGTTATTTTTCTAGATAATGGGCTGCGAATTAGAAAATATACGGCTGCTGCTACTGTTGCTTATAACCTGGTTGCGAACGATGTGGGTCGACCCATTGGGCATTTATCTCACAACCTGGAGAATATTAATTTGTTGGTTTTGCTGGAGCAATTTAAAGAGCAGAGAAAGACTGTTGAACAAGAGGTTCAGGTCAAGCACCAGGGACCCCATTTACTGATGCGGATTCACCCGTACTTGGCAGAAAATCAAACAGTTGATGGGGTGATCCTAACGTTTGTCAATATTGATGACATTAAACGCACTCAGCTACGCTTAGAGGCCGCTGAGGCCAGGTTAAGTAAATCCAATGAGATTCTAGAACAAAAAATACAGGAGCGCACCGCTGAATTAACCGCCAGTCAAGAACGCTACGATCTGGCGGTTAAAGGGGCTAGGGTGGGTCTTTGGGATCGAAATCTTCTAACCAATGAGAATTATATATCGCCCCAATATAGGGAAATTCTGGGGTATGAAGACGATCAAGATGAACTTCGCAATTGGCATACCGCATTTGAATCGAAGTTGCATCCCGATGACTATGGTCGGGTTATGGAGGCCTTGAATAACCATCTACAGCATCGGATTCCCTATCAGGCAGAATACCGCATGCGCAAAAAAAACGGCGACTATTGTTGGGTTTATGCAAGGGGACAGGCTATTTGGGATGAATCGGGGAACCCAGTACGGATAACGGGTTCAGTGATTGACATTAGCGATCGCAAAGCTGCTGAAAAAGAGCTACAGGATAGCGAGGCACGCTACCGCAACCTGTACGAGAGCACTCCAGCAATACTATGTTCTATCAACAATGAAGACGAACTAGTCAGCATCAGTCATCACTGGCTTCAAACGTTTGGATATGAGCATACCGAGGTGATTGGCCGTAAATTTACAGAGTTTCTGACTCCAGAGTCTCGTCAATACGCTGTAGATGTGGTTATGCCAGAATTTTTGGAGAATGGAGTTTGTCACAATATTCCATATCAATGGATATGCAAAGACGGTAGTATTCGTGATGTATTACTATCTGCAACCGCTGAGCAAGGTATGTCCGGCATCTTGCCCCGTTCCTTAGCAGTGCTGAGCGATGTCACAGAACACAACAAATCTCAGGCCGAGATTGTGCGCTACCAAGAGCATTTGGAAGAATTAGTTGAAGGCCGAACTGCTGAAATTAAACAAGCCAACCAGCAACTACAAGCTGAAGTTCTAGAACGGCAGCGAGCTCAAAGTGAACTGGCAAACCGTGCCCAAGCCTTAGAACAGTCCAATGCGGATCTAGAACAGTTTGCCTACGTCGTTTCCCATGATTTACAAGAACCGCTGCGGGCCATGACTGTTTTTGCACAACTACTAGAAGGGGATTATGGTAAGCAGCTAGATGCCATGGCCCATGACTATATTGGTCATATTGTCGAGGGTGGCATCCGCATGCATGGGTTAATTAATGGCATTTTGGCCTTTTCACGGGCTACCCATCGTGAAATTACCTTTACAGCTGTGGAGCTTGAGCAAGTATTGACCGCTGCTATCAAAAACTTAAGCTCTGCCATTGAAGCATCTCAAGCGGTCATCACCCATGATGACCTACCCAGCCTTAACGTAGATGAACCCCAGATATTACAGCTATTTCAGAATCTGATTAGCAACGCCATTAAATTTCGAGGGGCTGAACCTCCCCGCATCCATATGGGTGCAGAATGGAAGAACAATCAATGGACTTTTAGTCTGCAAGACAACGGCATCGGCATACCCAAAGAACAACAAGAGAGAACCTTTGGCCTGTTTCAACGTTTGCACACCCGCGAAGAAAAGGAAGGCTATGGCATTGGTCTAGCTGTCTGCAAAAAAGTTGTAGAACGACATCAAGGCCACATCTGGCTAGAGTCAGAACCCGGGCAGGGCTCAGCCTTTTATTTTACCCTTGGAATGCCAAGGGGTTAGTTGTTACATAAAACACCAGCTATTTTCTCGACGCCCAATGCCCCATTCCCTCACTTCAGCACCTGTAGTATCCCTTTCGTACTAACAATGGTAGCAACCTTTCAGGCTGTCTTAATATTTAGGCAGTTCTACCCCTACGAACAGTAGGTACAATAATCTTGTATACGAAATAAAGGTAGTAGACTTAGTATTTTACAGGATAGGTACTCAAGTCTTTTCACGGCAGATGCTTTACTTCGTATATTTCACTATCAAATACTCTCTAGTAGCTATAGGCTTTGGTTGCTAGAGGGTATTTTTTATAGCCGTGTTTAAGTTACTGCCCTATACATCACCTAAACGATTGTACCTTGGCAGTTTTAAGCCAAAAATCATAAATATGTTGAGCCGTTAATTTATACTCTTCGAGAACAATTGGTTTAGCAATATAGGCGTTTGCATATAGCTCATAGCTCTTAGCAATATCATCCTCCCGCGAAGAACTAGAAACAATAATCACTGGGATCCTTCGAAGCTGATGATGGCCTTTGATTTCCTGGAGCATTTCATGGCCAGATTTACGGGGTAAGTTGAGATCCAACAGAATCAACCGAGGTAAATCGGCCATCCCATTCCTGAGCAACTGTTCCAGCCAGTTAAGGGCTTGAATACCATCCTTAACAATCTCTATATGTCCCGCATAACCAATACATCTAAAAGCTGTTAGCATAATAGCCGCATCTGTCGATGAATCTTCCACTAGAAGAATAGGAGCATCCATGAACCAGAACCACCCTCTTAAACACCCATAGCATCATTCATTCTAGTAATCAACAGCACCTTAATTCGCACCAGATTCGTGGTCGGGTGATGCTCCCCTAAATTCTCTTCAAATAGTGCTAATGCCTCTTGATAAAGAAACTGGGCTTTCTTATAACGACCTTGATTATCATACAGTGTGGCAAGCTGATAAACATTCGCCATCACATCAACATGGTCGTGGCCCAAGAGCCATTTACGCATCATCAAGGTTCCTTCTAATAGCAGAACCGCTTCATCTGGCTGGTCTTGTTCGAGGTGAAGGTTGGCTAAATTAGAGAGAATGCCAATGGCAATGTAGTGCAGCGTTGATTGAGTCGCATCTGGTCCCTGGTGGGAGGTATGTGCCAACTGCGTTTTAATACTCATGTCGGTTTGACAGCCCACCAGACGGTAAGCAACACCGGCTGGATCCCACATGGCTGTTGCCCGGGTTAACACCCAAAGATAATCCCCATTTTGATGTTGAATACGATACTCACAATGAAATGGGGACTGCTGCTGCTGCTGCTGCAAATAATTATTTAACTTTTTATCAAAGAGCTCTTGATCCTCTGGATGAATGCGCGATAACCATTCATCAGGGCTGTCACTAAGGGGGATATGTTCTAGTCCCAGGAGAGATTTCCACTGGGGAGAATAGTAAATAGAGTCTGTTGTCAAGTTCCAATCCCAAATGCCATCGTTCGCTTCCTGAGCAATCAATGCATAACGTTCTTGATCCTGATTTAGTCTTTGGCTAGATTCTGTCCGCTTAATTGCATACTGAATACGTTGAACAAGTTGATGGCCCACATTCACATAGCCCAGTTTCTTGAGGTAAGCAGGAGAGAAAAAATCGGATTTGACCACATAATCCTGAACGCCGGCTTGAAGCGCGGCCTCTACAACCGCTTGATCCTGGAGACCCGTGAGCACAACAATAGGCGTCTGAGGTGCCAACTGCTTTAATCGTTTAATTAGAGATAAGCCTTCCCCATCCGGTAAATGCAAATCTAACAAAATAATATCAAAGGTATTAACTTCTAATACAGTCAGTGCCTCATTAAAGCGACGAACATGATGAAATATCGGCTTGTCAACACTTGCTAAGTTGATAATTTTTTTCACTAGCTGTGCATCAGAGGGGCTATCCTCCACAAGGAGTGCATCAATAATTGACTTCATAGGTTGCTACGAAAAGGTATATATACAGGATGATGGGTAACAACGATCCAGATTTCTGGATAAGCTGTTTAGAAAAAGGATTTTGAAAAAATGTTTGAGTATGATTCAATTTTTGCCTGATAACACCTACTGTTTAGCGATTAATTTAACTAAAAAAGTTAAATTAAATATTCTTGTTATAGATTACCCACATTATCAAGAACACTATCGAGATTGTTAGTGAGGAGTGTATACAAGGCAGAGAAATTTAGATGCCGCATGTGCCATCTTAGAAGATCTCCTCCTGTCAACAAGCTCTAAGACTCTAAAACTCCTCCACCTTGTATACCGTGGTAATATTCCCAAGCTCATTTACAGCCACCATCATCAAATCCTAATAAAACCTAAAGAAGACCTAGGCGATCCTTTATTGGGCTAAGGGGATTGAGATAGAGAGCTGATAAAATAGGCTGCGATCGCACCTATATCAATCACCAGAGAGAGGTAGGTCGAGGACCGTGCCGATAAAACTTGCGCAATTCCGCTGAAGAGTTGCGCTAATTTGCCGTAGATCTAGAACTTTGAATATTTGAACTTATTACATAGTGGAGTCCGCAGTTCTAAACCATGAGTTCATGTTTTCCCATGCTTCCAGGTGAGCGGCTCTGGTTGACATCCCTGAGCCCTGCACAAATTATGCTGGTGGGTGAGCGGCTCTGGTTGACATCCCTGAGCCCTGCACAAATTATGCTTCCAGGTGAGCGGCTCTGGTTGACATCCCTGAGCCCTGCACAAATCATGCTGGTGGGTGAGCGGCTCCGGTTGACATCCCTGAGCCCTGCACAAATCATGCTGGTGGATGAGCGGCTCCGGCTCAATAGAATTACTTGAACTTCAGTGACATTGCTCTCCATAGCGTCGTAATTGACACAAAACATTAGGTCCCATGTCTCTAAAATCTGAATGGCAAGCATCGGCATTACCCAGTTACAAATTCAGTAGTTTTACAGTGGGAGTTGATCTGTCTCCGTTCTTGGATTGGTGGATACAAAATCGAGAAAACTTAAAAACAGAATCGGAGTCTACACCAGGCCTGGGCTGCAACTGGTACTATAGTGAACCTGATATCAACAACTTGGTGCGCGTCCAGGTTCGAAATGAATTTTTTTATGCACCCCAACAGATAGCAGAGCAGCATCAAGCCGCTGTAGCTCAAGGGGGGACTCGATGGCAAGAAGTTTTACAGAGATATTCCAACGTCATCAGGTCATTTGACTAATCGTCCTGGTCTTTTAGTCGTAGATAAGACTAACTGACAACAATCCCAAAGAACAGAATTAATGCACCCAGGGTAAAGCCAAAAGCTAAAAGCTAATACCCAATTAAAGCCCCTAGAATTTCGGCTTTGGGAGCAAACTCGCAGATGTTAAACAGCTCGCTTGCATTTTATAAAGGCTTGAACTGACCTCCTTAAGGATTCAGAATTTACCAACCCCCATAGGCATTCCTACTTAGATTACTTGATATCGACTTCAGCTATATTATGATGTTTGGCAAATAGCTGCTACTTAGATTACATCCTCCATTAATATCGGGGTATTCCAGATTTAATGCCCTGTATGAAATCTCTTCAAGAAAACAAAAAGCAAAAATATCGACAGTTGCTAATTGTACTGGCGATAACCTTTGTGGTGTCGCCATTTTTACAGGCTGGGATTGGTAATATTTTCCTGATTTCGTTGCTGTTGTATACGATTATGCTGATTATCAGCAGCTTTCCACTACCTCGAAAGTTATTGACCATTTATGGCGCGATCGCAATTATTGCCTTCTGTTTAGAAGTCATTTCTAGCCTAAACGGGGGCTTTTATCTGAATCAAACATTTAGCCTCATATCTCAAATTGTTTTTGCCATTTACTTAGCAGGAGCCGCCTACTGGATTGGCCGAGATATCTTTACTACGCCTGAAGTTACCGTAGATATTGTGCGAGGTGGTATTAGTGTTTATTTACTGATTGGGTTTGTCTGGGCGTTGTTGTATGGCATTGTGAACACTTTAGATGCTAATGCCTTCTCCCAACCGCTTGTACGAGTAGACTCTTATCTCAGAACAATACATTTTAGTTTTACCACGCTGACTACTTTGGGATATGGCGATATTGTGCCTTTAAGTGAAGTTGCCCAAGTATTAACAAATTTGGAAGCTATTATAGGTCAGATGTACTCTTCTATTTTTATTGCTATTCTGATCGGCAGCTATCTCAGTCACCGCTCCAATTAACATAGTCAATACGATAAAACATGACATTAGGTGACCTGAAAATCAGATGTTAAACTCTGTGTACTTGTGCTTTGTTGGCTAGCATTCAGTAAATTTATTTGGCAACATTAGGCAAATCTAATCTGGGACGTTTCATAGTTACAGTTTTGCAACTACCTACTCTATGTCCTCTGACGGTATCAGCCCTCAACCGCCGATTGAGCAGTCATCAAATACTTCATCAAATACTAATGTAGAGACGGCAGTCGAAACGCCTCCCCCATCTACAGATACGGCTTCTCAGTCCAGTGCTTTGCCAAAATGGCGCAGTAAGTCTAAGAAACCGCTCTGGCCAGCCGTTGCTTTGGCTATGTTAGTGGTAGCGGGATTTGTGGGTGTAAAAGCCTATCAAACATTGACAGCCGCTCCCCCATTAGAAGAAACAGACGATGCAACCAATCAAGCCCGTTTACCAATAAGGGTGCTCAGGGCGCAAAAAGGGCCAATTCAGGGATGGGTGTTTGATGAAGGTTCCGTTTGGCCAGTCCGACGGCGGATACTTAACTTTCAGGCCAGTGGTGACATTATTTATGTGGCTAAGGTCGATGGAGTCGAACTGCGGGAAGGAGATTTTGTCTCTCAGGGGCAGCTGCTGGCAACCATTGATGCCCGCAGACAGGAATCTAGCATCGCCACAGCTGAGGCTGATATTCAGGTTTCGGAAACTCAACTAAACCAGTCCAGAGCCAGTTTATTGCAATCCCAGGCGAATCTAGAAAAAGCCAAGTCGGACCTGGCTCTAGCTGAGACTGAGTTACGGCGTTATGAGAATTTATTTGAACAGGGGGCGGTCTCGGAAAGCGATCGCGACGCCTACATCAACCGAGTAGACCAGGCCGCCGCCGCCCTGAAGACCGCTGAGCAAGATGTCCGCTCTGCCGACGAGAGCATTCGCTCTTCCGAAGCAGGGGTGAGTGCATCAGTGGCTCGCCTTAATCAAAGTGCCGTTGACCTAGAAGATACGCAGTTGGTCTCTCCATTAGATGGAGTGGTGGCTTATATCAATATTCGAGAAGGGGAGTATTGGAGCACCCAATATCTCAATACAAGCAGCCCCCAAGATTTGATTGAGTCCGCCCCAATCGTGGTGGTTGATCCTCAATCCTTTGAAGTGGAGATCGAACTACAGGCAGGGGAAGCCGGAGAGATTAAGCCAGGTCAGCGAGCCTATGTTGTCTTAGAAGAAGAGGTCAGCGCGCTGCAGGCAGCTGGAGCTAACTCCCAGGGATTACTTGATATTGCTAGACAGCGGGGCAGTGGTGGTCAAGTATTTGCGGTTAGCCCCTCCCAAACACCCGGCAGTCGCGGCACTGAAATCACGATTCGAAACCTGGAACAGGTCGGTAATTTAAAGGTAGGGGGCCGGGTTTATGTATGGATTGAAGTGGCTCGCGATAACGATGCCGTGGTTTTGCCCCTCGGGGCTCTAGTCTCCAGAAATCAGCGATATTATGCCTTTGTGGTCAACGAAACTGACGGCACCGTCCAACAGCGACGAGTGACCGGCGGAATTAGGGGATTATCTGGCGTAGAAATTCTCTCCGGTGTTGAACCCGGTGAGCTGGTGGTCATCGAAGGCCAAAACCGTCTGGTAGATGGCACCCCCGTCGAGATTGTTGACCGAAATTAAGCACTATGCAAATTGACGAGCGCGTTAATACCGCGCCTGAAACTGAGAAGGGAGCGACTGCCGTCCCGGCTTGGATGGAGTTCTTCTTTACTCAACAGATCTTTGCCATTCTCCTCTGCTTTATGCTGCTGATGGGGGGGCTGATGGGCTATTTCTCCATGGTGAAAGAGGGTGATCCCGAAATTAAAATTGCCCGGGCCATGATCACCACCACCTGGGGTGGAACCGATGCCGAGACCATCGAAAATCAGGTCACAGACAAACTAGAAGAAGAAATCAAAAGTCTTCAAGGTCTGGATGACTTTACCAGTGCCACCTTCAATTCATTTTCAATTATTAATGTTGCCTTTAAGGCAGAATCCCCCGTTGCAGAATCCATTCAAGAACTGCGGGGTAAAGTCGATGACGCTGAGACAGAACTCCCTGAAGAATCCACCGGACGTGAAAAGCCAGATTTTGAACAGCTATCCCAGCAGGATTCACCCGTTCTCACCCTGGCGCTAACCGGAGAGGGGTTGGACATTGGCTTACTCAGTCAGGCTTCAGAAGATTTACAAGAACGTCTAGAATCTGTTCAAAACGTACGAGAGGTAAATCTAGGCGGCCAGCGCGACGAAGTGATCCATGTACAAATGATTCCCAGCCGGTTGACCACCTTGGGGATTGCGGCCACCCAGGTGCGCGATGCCATCCAGGGGGGCAATATTGACCGCTCCTGGGACCTGGTGCGTGATGATGAAATTGGGGCCCAGGTGCGTCTATACGGTCGTTTTCGCACCCTGGAAGATTTAAAGAATTTGCCCGTAACCCGCTTGGATGAAAATCGGGTGATCTTACTGTCGGAGGTGGCCGACGTCTACCAGGGACTGGAGCGGGAAACCCAACGGGCCTTTTTAAGCTGGGAAGGGAGTGAGTTTAGCCCCACCATCAACCTGGAGGTGGTCAAAGTTGCCGGGAGTGACACCATTCAGGTAATCGAAGACGTCCTGGCAGAAATGGAGCTGGTGAAAAATGATCCCAGTATCTGGCTCCATGGCATGGATTATCAGGTGCTCACCAATGATGCCGATACCATTCGCAGCGATTTAGCAAATTTGGGTCGTAACGTACTGCAAGCATCGCTGTTAGTCTTTGCAATTTTGTTTGTTGCCCTCACCTGGCGAGAGGCACTGATTGCAGGCATAGCGATTCCCATGACCTTTGCCGGGGTGTTGTTCATCCTCTGGATGCTGGGCTACACCCTCAACACCATGGTCACCGTGGGGATGATCCTGGCCCTGGGACTCTTGGTGGATGTATTTATTCTCATGCTAGAGGGTTTGCACGATGGCATTTTTGTACAAGGTTTGAGCTTTCCTAAAGCGGCCATAAAAACTGTGCGAACCTATGCATCGCCTGCCTTTACCGGACAGCTCACCACCATTTTGGCCATGGCTCCGCTGATGGCCATCTCCGGCACCCTGGGTAAGTATATTCGGCTGATTCCCATTAGTGCCATTACCTGTTTAGTGATGAGCTATGCGCTGGCCCTGTTGGCAGTGATTCCCTTATCCAGATTTCTGCTCGATAATCAAGGGGGCAGCGGCGAGTCTAAAACCTACGTCGACCGTCTAACAGAAGCTGCATCTGAAAAGTTTTCCCACTGGAGTTTACGCATGACCATTCCCAATCGTCATGTGGCTCGTCTGTGGACAGCAAGTGCGATCGCGCTGTTTGTCTGTGCCATTCTTTTATTTAGCCAGCTACCCAGTTCTCTGTTTGCCGTTAGCGACGACAATAAACTCAGCCTCAATGTGGAACTGCCCCCAGCCGCCACCCTAGAAACCTCTCAAGAGGTGGCCGATCGCATGGGTGAAGTCGTACGCAACTACAGTGACCCCAATGGCGAGAAAGTCTTTAAGAGTGTGGTGAAGCTGGTGGGACAGCGCAGTAACCTGGTGGCTACCAGCGAAATCAAACCGGGCAATGCCGATTATTTTGTCGGTCTGTCGGCAGTCTTGGTGGATCGTAACCAGCGGGAACGAGATTCTTTTAAATATGCGTACGACCTCAAAGTTCAACTAGAAAAAGAGATTATCCGTAACTACCCAGGGGCTGTATTGAGTACAGGATTTCCACTATCTGGTGGTGGGTCTGATCCGATTCAAATCGAGATTTTTGGCGACGACTTGCAAACCCTGAGGGAAATCTCCAGTGAAGTGCAACAGTCCCTGCGAGAAATCCCAGGCACCATGGATGTGCGTGATGACCTGGGTAATTTGCGAGAAGATTATAAGCTTGTGCCTAAGCGGGAGTCTCTTAACTTTTATGGCATCAGCCAGGATGAAGTGGGTTTGCAGGGGCGTTATCTGATGATCGATAACGATGTGGGTGACTTCTCCATTGGCAGCGGTGAAGAGGATCTTGAAATTCGCCTAAGTAGCCAATGGCCATCTCAGCAGGGTCGGATTGGTGGGCCTTCTCGCCTGGATGAATTTGCCACGATGCGGTTTATCAACTCAGACGGTGAAGCCATATCGCCCGATGCCCTGTTAGAAGAAGTGCCAGGCGCTGTGCCCCTGGCGATCACCCACCGTGATACTCAGCGCAGTGTAACGGTGCTGGCAAAGGTGATCCCTGGGCAGGACTTCTATGACTCCCAAATCTTGGCTGAGCTAACACCGAAGCTAGAGGCAATGCAGTATAACCTGAGCGATGACGGTAATCCTGATCGCTGGCCTCGGGGATATAGCTATCGTTTTGGTGGCGATGCGGATACCAGCAGTGAGACCTTTGGTTCTGCGGGTCAGATGCTGGTGGTGGCCATCTTCTTGGTGTTTGCGGTGCTGGTGTTGCAGTTTGGTTCCTACACTCAGCCGTTGATTATTATTCTCACCATTCCCTTTGCCTTAATTGGTACCTTGTTTGGGTTCTTCTTGTTGAGGCTATCGTTCTCCTTCCCGGCCATGATTGGTGTGATTGCGCTAGTAGGAATTGTGGTGAATGATGCCATTGTCATGGTGGAGACGATGAACGAGCGACGCAAAGAGGGGCTGGATGTACGTCATGCGGCAGCGGCAGGGGCCAGCGATCGACTACGACCAATTTTGACCACATCGATTACCACTATCATTGGTCTGTTGCCGTTGGCGCTGAGTGATGCTCAGTGGTTCCCGCTGTGTATGGCGATTATTTTTGGGTTGTTGTCGGCGACGTTGATTGCGTTGTTGTTGGTGCCAGGACTTTACTTACAGCTCACACCAAACAATTCCAAAGCTGTTTTATAGCTATCCTGACATGAAGGCGTATACAGACCCTCAGCGAGTCTCTAAACTTGGTGCGTAATGGACTGTTAAAAGCTGTATGGACCGTTAAAAGCTGTATGGACCGTTAAAAGCTGTATGGACCGTTAAAAGCTGCGATCGCAAAACGCATTAAGTTGAAGCCTTGTCTGTTGATTAAGCATCCAATGGACTCCGCACACCCCGTCCACCGCGATTTAGCACGTGGGTATAAATCATTGTGGTCTTAACGTTCTTATGGCCAAGCAACTCTTGAATGGTGCGAATGTCATAGCCATTCTGTAGCAAATGGGTGGCAAAACTATGACGAAACGTATGACAACCGACGCGCTTCTGCAGACCTGTGGTTCTAACAGCTCGTTTGATTGCTTTTTGTAAGCCACTTTCATGGAGATGGTAACGAATAATGGCTCCACTACGCGGATCACAAGAGCGTTTAGAGGATGGAAAGACGAATTGCCAAATCCATTGACGATTGGCATTGGGATACTTCCTGGCCAACGCAAAAGGCAAGATGACGGCTCCATAGCCTTGATCTAAGTCCTGATGGTGAAGGCGTTTAACTCCCTTTAAATGGTCTTGCAAAGGCTCTACCAAACGTGTAGGCAACATGGTTACTCGACTGTCGTCGCCTTTGGCATTTCTGACAACGATTTGGTGTTGGGAAAAATCTAGATCTTTAATCCGTAGCGTCATTGCCTCTCGTAAACGCAATCCACTACCGTAAAGTATTTGCACAATTAGGCGGTGAACTCCTGACATCACTTGAATGACAGCTTTCACCTCATCCGGCGTTAGGACAGTTGGCAACTTGTATGAACGTTTAGCTCTGATGGCATCAATCCTGCCATCCAAAGGGTATTCAAGCACCTGTCGATATAGAAAAAGCAATGCGCTAAGGGCTTGATTTTGTGTGGCGGCAGCGACATGCTGGTTAACCGCCAAATGGGTTAAAAATGCTTCAATTTCTGGTACACCCATGTCCTTGGGATGGCGCTTGTTATGAAAAAGGATATAGCGACGAATCCATTGAACATAGGTTTCTTCGGTTCGGTAGGAATAATGCTTTAGCCGAATGGCATCACGTACTTGGTCAAGCAGTTTTCTAGGACGAGGTTCAGGCAATGGGACGAAATCAGGATAGAGGACCGGATGATAAATAAATCCTAAGTAGCCTTAGTCCAATATCGGAGGGATGATTATACTGAAAATTTCTACCTAATCACCCCTATTGGGCGATTAGGCTGACGTATTTCCACCTAATCATCCATATTGGGCAAATAGGTGGAAAGTTTCCCCCTAATAAAGAGTTAAATCGGCAGCGGATAAAAATGTTATCTAGGAGGCTAAAAGTATTATATATCAGTTATCTGTTAGTGCTTGGGAAGCCTAAAAGAGAGTTATCCCCGC
Source organism: Leptolyngbya sp. PCC 7375 (assembly GCF_000316115.1). GTDB lineage: Bacteria > Cyanobacteriota > Cyanobacteriia > Phormidesmidales > Phormidesmidaceae > Leptothoe. The sequence continues at coordinate 1,344,488 of NZ_JH993797.1, read as the reverse complement.
TACGACTTAACAACTCGTTGGAGCCGACGAACGCGGTTAGCCCGACGACGCTGACTAAGCGGCGTTCGCGGCTCAACTATAATCGTTATCCGTCAGATCTGACTCTGACGCTGAATATATAGTTAGCTGGTCTATAGAACTTGATATGATGGCAACTATCCTGCAAGCTATTAGTATATTCAGACTTTAATTCTGTAATACAAGTAATTTTATGGGTGCTGAAACTTTAGGTTTAATAGCAGGCATAGTAGCGACATTTTTAGCTGCTGTTGTCTCGGCTTTTAGTGAGAGACGGACAAAGGAGTCTAAAACTTCTCAGTTAGATCTAACTGCGCCTACTGAAGACTTAGCTCGAGATTGTCGTCTTTATGAACTTCGAAGTTCGCTACAACGTCAAGAGTCTATTGCACGTCTAAATAGTTGGTCTGATTCGTTACTAACCTTCGGACAATACATCATTGGTGGATTGCTTGCTTCGTCATTTATTCAGGACTCGGCACCTAAGCAAGTAGTTGGCATATTAGGAGTACTGGTTCTATTGTCTTCCTTAATACGTCAGAGGTATCGGCCTGATATTAAAGCTGTAGGTGCAAAGCGTCGGGTCGCTCTCATAAGATCTTTTATTAGGGAAGTAGAGGATAATCTTTATGCGCTCAACAAAGGCCAAGAAAATGCTCCATCCGTTTTTTCAATAAGGCAAAGAGTTACTGAACGTCTATCGAGATTCGATGAGATAGAGCTTATAGAGTCTCAAGAAGACGATGGTGGTGATGAAGCAGGCTAACATAGCCCATAAAGAAGAACTAGCAAGCTGTAGGGTGCGGTCTCTGCTGTGACTTCTAATACCTCACCAATAAATTTGGGAAACCGCGCCGTGCTTATACATTACTTGAAGTTTATGTATTCTAAGGCGCACATAAACAATGCCCTTGGCCCTGCCTTATAACCTTACGCAGGAGCGGACGGAATTTACATACAGGCATTGATGCAGAAATATTGGCCGCCGCTCAGCTTCACGACTATGAAGCCGTGAACGACTATGAAGCCGTGAACGTGTCAAGTGGATTTCGGCATATTTTTTCGAGGAGTCTCTCATTTTCTATCCACATAAATCTCTCATCTTTTTGTCAAGATGATTTTTCTTTGTTATTGGGAATGTCTTTTTGATTGAGAATTAATGAGGGACAAAGTGGATTTAACCGACTATCCGAGGTGTCAATGCGATTCGGGTATGTGCTCTACTGCATTGTCTCAAGAGTTTTTACAAAGGAGCATGGCTTATTCGTTAGGGCAACCGTGTTTCAGATTACGTGGAGCTTCAAGCTCATGCTAGAGTCTCACTTTATTCTCTTGATTCTCTCTTCTGAATGTTGTTCTCTATGTTGTTGCCTGAGATAGCTCTGGGTTCCACGGTTGATTGTGTAACAACATTGCCCAACACCGCACCAACAACTTCCGGGCAACCGCTACAATTGCTGTTTTCTTGCGTGTCTTCTGCCCACCGCTAATTCGAGCATAGGTGGCTGCAGCCCAATCGTTGTAACGTAACATAATCCAGGCCACTTCCACTAATGCGGTTCGTAGTAATCGCGATCCTCGTTTAGTAATCTTGCCCAGGCGATTGGTTTGCCCAGATTGATGTTGTTGGGGAATTAATCCAGCATAGGCAGACACTTGTCGTGAGTTTTCAAATCGCTTCGGATCATCCAAACAGGTGACAATCACTTCGGCTGTTTTACGGCCAACCCCAGGAATGGTCTGCAACAGTTGGATCCGGGCCTCCTGCTTTGCGAGTATTTCTAATTTCCGTTCAATGGTTGCCAGGTGCTCCCATAGTTGGTCCAGCATCGTTAATTCTAAGTCTAATTCCCCACGCCATAGAGTGTTCTCATCGCACTCCGTCAGTACTCGTCGGTGTTGGCCTAATTCATCAATCCCCTGCACGGTCCAGGCTCGTTGTCCTGACGGCATCTTCACGCCTTGTTGATCGAACAATGCGCGAATCGCAGTTTGAACCCGATTGATGCGTCCAACCACCACTTTGCGATATTTCACCAAGTGCCGATATTGTCGGGTCTCTGGTGCAGGCACATACACTGGGTTGATCTGTTCCAGAGCAGCCAGTTTTGCCAGTTTCAAGGCATCGTCTTTATCCGTTTTGCGTTTGACGTTTTTCCAGCGCCAGGCCTCCTGGCTGGGATCGGCCACCAGTACTGGGTAGTCTTGGTCGACACAGAGATCATGCACCCACCCGGTAATCGAACACGTTTCCATTACCACCAAGTGTGGTTGAGTACAATGTAATATTTCTTTGAATTCCCGTCGGTACGTCTTGAACGTGTCAAATTCAGTCGCGTTACTCTCCGTGTCCAGCAGACACGATACACAGTTGAATTTGCCCAGGTCGATCGCTAGAATCTTCATGCTATCCTCCTAGTGTGAGAGGGGTGTGGTTGGTTTCTCTACTCTCTCACGGCTTGCATAGATTCTTTATGAAGCCTAAGTTACTGAGATCGCATCCGCTCATCAAGCGTTGAGTCGGGCGTTTTGCCCCTGCGAGATGTCAAAAACTTCTCCAGTAATCATCGCCGTAGCTTGACCACAAAACATCTTGACTACTCGTGCGATATCAACAGGTTCGTAAGCTCCGATGGGTAAAGGATGGTAGTTTGCGTCGGCTGCTTCTATCACAGCTTCAAAGTTTGGATTTTCTGGAGACACAGCGTTGAGAATATAATCGTTGTCCGCCAGTTTTGTCCGCACCCATCCTGGGCACACCGAATTACACGTCACATTATGTTTGGCCATCGCCAGAGCCGTGCTCTTAGCAAAACCAATTAATCCCCATTTCGTCGAGGCATAGACTGAAAAGTCACCGTTTCCAAGCCGTCCCAAGAGTGAGGAAATCATCACGATGCGGCCAGCGTTCTGACTACGCATGATCGGTAGTGCTGCTTGAGTGGTTTTGACGGCTCCAGTGAGGTTGATGTCGATGACCGTTTGGACCTCTTCATCAGGAAACTCATCGAGCACGCCAACGTGTGTGACACCCGCATTGACTACTAGTATGTCTAGACGGCCGAATTCTCTGACTGTACGTGCAACACTCTCTTCTAGCTTCGTGCTGTCGCGAACATCGCCTTTAATCGCGATGCATTTGACGCCAAGGGCTTCGATATTCGATTTTGCCGTTGCCAAATCTTGCTCGGTTGCCAGTGGATAGTTGACGGTATCGATATTGCCTGCGATGTCGTAGAGAACAATATTTGCACCTGCTTTGGCGAGTTCTTCGGCACAGGCGTAGCCGATGCCCCGAGCACCACCTGTTATAAAAGCGCACTGACCTGTAAATTCACTAGTCGGTTCTGGCGATGGTTGCGCAGTCACACCAGTAGAATTGTCCTGTGCGGCGGCAGGTGTGCCTAGAGCAGCAGCAGTAGCAGCTGCTGCTACACCAATAGCACCAGTCGAGAGCAGTTTGCGACGGGTTGGATCTGAAGGTCCAGAAGAACGGTGTTGATCACGAGACATAATTAATTCTCCGTTGTAAGTATTGTTTAGGTGATTAATTCAGAAGAGGATACGTGCTGAAACTTACAGCCCTATCTGTTTTTTCATATTGCCGATAAAGAATTCATCGTCTTGGGCTTTGCGGTTATCCAGCAATTCAACAGCATCGTTGCCAGCTCGATAGCGTAGTGTATTAGTCTCGTCGGTCACGGCAGTCCAAATCACCTCTGCCACCACACTGGGCTCAGAGGCCTGTTCACCCACGCTACCCCAGTGGGCAAAGAGCTTTTGCACCGTACCCTGGTATTCTTCTATCGTCTCGTTATTGACAAAATCAAAAGAACGACCACCAAAATCTGTACGAATCATGCCGGGTTCGACAATCTTCACCTTTACGCCAAAGGGTTCTAGCTCATAATACAACGCTTCGGAAAGACCCTCGACCGCAAATTTGGTGCCGTGATAGAGCGTGCCGAGTGGAAACGTCATCTGCCCACCAATCGAGCTGATGTTCACAATTGTCCCAGCCTTGTTTGCACGGAAATGGGGCAGTATAGCTTTTGTTGTTTCCAGGAGGCCAATCACGTTGGTGTCAAACTGGCGGCGGATGTTCTCCATAGGGAAGACTTCGAGTGGGCCATAGGCACCGTATCCCGCATTGTTCAAAAGTACGTCAATGCATCCAAATTTCTCGATACCCTCGGCCACAGATGCATCGATTGAGCTGCTGTCGGTCACGTCCAAACGACTAATCAGAATGTGGTCTAGTTGAGTCAGCTCTTCTTCCTTTGCAGGTGTGCGCATAGTAGCGATCACGTTCCAGTCTTTCGCTTGGAAGAACTTCGCTGTTTCCTTACCGATGCCACTGGAAGCCCCAGTAATTAAAATTGTCTTGCTCATGTTTTAGCTTCTTCTATCCTTAAGCTGGGTGTGTTTACTGGTTGTGTTTCAAATTTAGGTCTGTTCAATTCAAACTGCTTGCCACATCCTCCGAAAGATATGCCTAATCCTCCGATTCATTGTATTTTTGATGACCTCCAGGAGTATCTTGATCTATGTGGCCTTTAGATGGAAAAGGAGGCTTTGATGCAGACCCCAGATCTCATTACCCATGTTTGTGCTTATGCAGACCGTCAGGCAAATTGCTCCCAGGCAAACTTAGAGTTTTATGCTACAGGTCTGGATGGACTTTCAATTCTGCGAAGCCGCAAACCTACAATGCTGGAGGCGACGCTTTACAATCCCCTGCTCTGCCTCATTCTCCAGGGACGAAAGGAAACTCATGTGGGTGCGCGCCAAGTAAGTTTCACGGCGGGCGAGTCTCTGATTGTCAGCCATCAACTGCCAGTCATCTCACGCGTGACCGAGGCAACTGAGATGAAGCCTTACGTTGCGCTTGTATTGGATATTGATATGGATATAGTGCGCAGCCTGTACGACGAGATCCGCGAAATTGAAATCGAAGAGGAGCAGGCTCCGGCATTCAACGTTGGCAAGACCGATGAGGCCCTGATGGGTGCAATGGGGCGGTTCATCGATTTGATCGATAAACCTTTCGAAGCAAAGGTAATGCAACCGCTTGTCCTGCGCGAAATTCATTTCCGACTGCTCCTAGCACAGCACGGCGGCATGCTGCGCCAGTTGTTGCGGCGTGGGAGCCATGCTGACCGTATAGCGAAGGCAATCGCACGCATTAAGGAAGACTACGCCACATCTCTCACCGTGGCAGAGCTAGCGAGTATCGCGGGGCTAAGCCCATCATCCTTTCACGAGCATTTCAAGGCGCTTACAGCTACGACGCCATTGCAATATCAGAAAGAACTTAGGCTCCTCAAAGCCCGCCACTTGTTGATAAATGGTACACATAGCGTTTCCAGTGCGGCATTCGAAGTAGGTTATGAAAGCTCCACACAGTTCAGTCGTGAGTATTCCCGCAAGTTCGGCTACTCGCCGCGCAAAGACTTGGCCAAACATGCGAGAGGGTAGTTTTGCATCAGATCTTAAAGCCCTCCTAGTCATTGAAAAGTTACTATTCGCCCAAACGTCTCATAACAACGCCCATGCACACCGACCGCCGAGAGTTGATCAATTAAAATACAAAGGTGATTTACGGCGGGTGATGGGCAACGCTATGAAGCCGTGAACGTGTCAAGTGGATTTCGGCATATTTTTTCGAGGAGTCTCTCATTTTCTATCCACATAAATCTCTCATCTTTTTGTCAAGATGATTTTTCTTTGTTATTGGGAATGTCTTTTTGATTGAGAATTAATGAGGGACAAAGTGGATTTAACCGACTATCCGAGGTGTCAATGCGATTCGGGTATGTGCTCTACTGCATTGTCTCAAGAGTTTTTTACAAAGGAGCATGGCTTATTCGTTAGGGCAACCGTGTTTCAGATTACGTGGAGCTTCAAGCTCATGCTAGAGTCTCACTTTATTCTCTTGATTCTCTCTTCTGAATGTTGTTCTCTATGTTGTTGCCTGAGATAGCTCTGGGTTCCACGGTTGATTGTGTAACAACATTGCCCAACACCGCACCAACAACTTCCGGGCAACCGCTACAATTGCTGTTTCTTGCGTGTCTTCTGCCCACCGCTAATTCGAGCATAGGTGGCTGCAGCCCAATCGTTGTAACGTAACATAATCCAGGCCACTTCCACTAATGCGGTTCGTAGTAATCGCGATCCTCGTTTAGTAATCTTGCCCAGGCGATTGGTTTGCCCAGATTGATGTTGTTGGGGGAATTAATCCAGCATAGGCAGACACTTGTCGTGAGTTTTCAAATCGCTTCGGATCATCCAAACAGGTGACAATCACTTCGGCTGTTTTACGGCCAACCCCAGGAATGGTCTGCAACAGTTGGATCCGGGCCTCCTGCTTTGCGAGTATTTCTAATTTCCGTTCAATGGTTGCCAGGTGCTCCCATAGTTGGTCCAGCATCGTTAATTCTAAGTCTAATTCCCCACGCCATAGAGTGTTCTCATCGCACTCCGCCAGTACCCGTCGGTGTTGGCTTAATTCATCAATCCCCTGCACGGTCCAGGCTCGTTGTCCTGACGGCATCTTCACGCCTTGTTGATCGAACAATGCGCGAATCGCATTTTGAACCCGATTGATGCGTCCAACCACCACTTTGCGATATTTCACCAAGTGCCGATATTGTCGGGTCTCTGGTGCAGGCACATACACTGGGTTGATCTGTTCCAGAGCAGCCAGTTTTGCCAGTTTCAAGGCATCGTCTTTATCCGTTTTGCGTTTGACGTTTTTCCAGCGCCAGGCCTCCTGGCTGGGATCGGCCACCAGTACTGGGTAGTCTTGGTCGACACAGAGATCATGCACCCACCCGGTAATCGAACACGTTTCCATTACCACCAAGTGTGGTTGAGTACAATGTAATATTTCTTTGAATTCCCGTCGGTACGTCTTGAACGTGTCAAATTCAGTCGCGTTACTCTCCGTGTCCAGCAGACACGATACACAGTTGAATTTGCCCAGGTCGATCGCTAGAATCTTCATGCTATCCTCCTAGTGTGAGAGGGGTGTGGTTGGTTTCTCTACTCTCTCACGGCTTGCATAGATTCTTTAGGTCTTCCCTCACTTCAAATCTCAAAGCCATTAAGGATTCTGCAAGAAAGCAAACACCGGATCTTCCATCTGCCTAGCCGCAGGAATGCATAAAGTGAGGATATGGGAACGTCAGCGAAGAGATCTCGGAAAGAACTTATCTTTTCAGCCACTAATAACATCGGATACATTTCGTACTGATTGGGTGATTCAGGGCTTTACCGCCTTGTTCAGTTTTTGAGACTACTATCATGTTCAATGCCTGGGGTTAATAAAGTTTGTAGGAAAGCTTGAAAATATAACCAAAGCGCCAGAACCTAGACTGACGAATCATTCTCCGCTTAGAGCCGTCATGGTCGTCCTTGTTCCAGCGCTTTGGCATGTAATGTTGTTAGTGATCCTCTAATGTTTTTCAGGGCTTTCGCCAGTTTTTCTCTTGTTCACTTACAACTGTTGCCTTAACTCAGCTACATCATTTATTAGGAAATGTATGTTGAATATTGTTGTAGAAACACCCGAAACAATATTTATGACGAACATAGCAGACAGGGCTGCAAACTCAAACTTGGGATTGTCAACGGCTCGCAGAAAGGCAAACGAACCAGGTAGCATCCCTAGTACTTCATTCGCAATTATACGCTTTTTGTCTTCTTGGACAGTAGATAAAAATTTACCGGCTAACCCAAGTTCAACCCAAGTGAGAAGGGTGGAAATTTCTATTATCGGTGCTGTTTTATCAACCAGTCTAGTAGCACGTCTGAGTCTCTGTCTTGGAAACTTATCCTTATCAATCCCAAAGGACTGAGCTCCTATAGCGCCAATCACATAGACAATGTCTATACCCAACATCGCCGTTCTCCATCCCCACAGAACGCGTTCCCAGTACATTTCCTCCTCATCTTTCTTGGACTTGCTAACGTTGTGTTTCCTTTGCCCGATCGCGTAAGGATAACCACCGGGTTCTATTTTAGATCCGGGGAAACTTCCCAACCAGCTAACGCCACTCAAAAAGAGACTCATGTACTCTAGTACAATCGGACCTTCTTCACCGCCTTCGGGTATTAAATCCATTCCTGTGCTGATGAAGGCATTGACAATATCAGCTGCGATCGCAATCCCACCAAAAGCCTGCATCTTGCGTATAGTGTTCTCGACATCAATCTCATCCTCATTTGACTGGACAGAGAGAAGCTGTTGATCGGAAGCTACTATTTGTTGGCTTGAAAACTCAGGCTCTGGAACATCCTGTAGGGAGACCTTCCCAAACATCAGCTTTATCATTACCGTAGCTGGAATAGATACCAGCAGACTAGTTAGGTTGAGGATAGTCAGCTTACCCGCGCCAAGCATCTTAAACAGATCAGAAACGAGAGGAATCCGAATTTCAGCATTCAGCAAATCCTGGAACAGCTCAATCGCGGATACAACAATATCGAGGAAGGTGAAGATGATGTCTTCGCCCAAGTCTAAGACTCCGATACCAGCATCTCTAAAGGTATCGATGAGAGTAGCCAGAGCCAATTCTGGTCGGCGCGGATTGGCAATGAGAGTTTCAACTGTGCCAATCAGTCCGTCAAACATTCCAAGCTTAATATTCAAAGCCGTTTTGAGCGCTTCTAAGAAACTCTCAAGCGCTTGCTGCATCGCCGACAGTGCGGTCTGATCTTTCTCTGCCAGCTCTTCATCGGGTGTGGTTTTACTGTCTGAACGTTTTGAACCGCCTAAGATTTTATTGAGCAACCACTCAGCAGCTTCTGGCAAGTCAAAACTAGACTTTGAATCTACCTCGTCAGGATCCACACCCAATGCTCGAATTAAGTCATCGGTTCCTTTATTTAAGCCTTCTTGTAAATCATCTACAAAGGCTGATACATGACCTTTAGCAGAAGCAACCAACCCACTGGCAGAATCCAAAGCAGAGTTGATCGTTTTGACCAGCAGGCGATGAGTTTCCAGAATATCGTCCCAGTTGAACAAAAACTGTAGAAACTCGATGAACTGTTTGATGGACTTCACCACCGTTTCTACCACCCCTTCCACAAAGTCAGCTACCTTTTCAGCGGTGTCCACCACAAAGTCAATGATGCCTTCAGCGGTTTTGACAATCACATGCACAATGTCTTTAACCTTACCAATGACAACCGATGTGGCTTTTTTGATTGCCTTTTTAAATTTTCTGCCAAGGCGGCGGCCAAACTTTTTGGCAGAGAAGACCCTGGCAGTACCCAGGGTAACTGGACCGTTAGCCTCTGGACTATCCTCTTCTTCAGCAGGTGTGGCTTGAGTAAGCAGTTTCTGCCACTCGTCTGAGCTTACCTGTTTTTCTGCGATGAGAGGTTTGGCAACCACTGATCGTCGACCATCGACCGGTCGAGCGGGTTTATCGCCTCCTGTAGAGCCTAGGGTAAGCTCCCATGGCTTGTCGATAGTCGCGCCAGAAACAGCTCGATTTGCTGACTGAACACGATTTTTCCCTGTGGGAGTATCCTCACGATAGTTCACGGTGGCCATCACCCGTTTGATGGTGTTTTGGGCGCTGGCGACTTCTTCTTTGCTATGGGCCTTGCGATCCACAATTAAGTTGCCTTTGGCATCTTTAGCATTCCACAGTGCGCCATTTTCTAGTTCAGCGATTTGCTTATGGGCCTCTCGGTTGGGGAAAATAACCACCCGCTCATTGGGTGCCATTTCGCTGGTGCGAATCTTCAGCCCTGGGGTGTTGAGGCCATCGGCCTCGGAGGTGATCATAATCTGATTTAGCTGATTGGGGCTGAGGGTGACCGATCTCGCCTCATCAATCTCATAGGTAGTTCCTTCGACTTCAATCTCGGTCAGATCGGTTGCTGCAATCTCGATCTCACCAGCGCCGGGTTCAAACCTCAGAGTAGTACGATAGGACGAAAACTCTTCTAGATTATCGCATGGTGAGCGATAATCTTGGCTCAGTTTGGTGGTATAAGAGGTAAAAACATCTTCAGGGGCAATCGTTCTAAAGATTTGAATCGAGGAAATCGTATCATTACCGATCTGTCTATCACTCAGGCGTGGAACGTTTTCGACGATATCTTCAATCTCTTCTTCCCGCTTACCGTCAGCGGCCTGATGGTCGAGGTTTTTAAATAATGTCACCCCCGTATCTGGACCTAATCGAATGGATGATGTTTGATCATTTAAATCCTGAAAGTCTGTCAGGTGTGTATAGTTACCTGAACGATCTTTGTCACTATTAGACAAGATCCAGGTTCTCCCATAGTAGGCTCTATGCTTATATAGGGCTACTTCTCCCGGTGCTAGTTCTCCCACCTGGCCTTCATTGTCTGCCATTTTGGCCACACGGATGAAAATGGCACGGTCTTCCTTTTGCCCAGTCCAGTCGAATGTGTTGTCTTCAACGAGTGCTAACCATTGGTTATTGGCGTGATTGATAATCGAGAACTCATCTTTGAGAGGCTCTAAATCATCAACAAACAGATGGGTGGAGTCCTGCCCAGGCAATACCTTCAACAAGGTGCTTTCTTGATCGGAGCCAGGAATGAGCTGAAGCTGAGTTCGCTGTAGATTGTAGTGGAATCTAAACAGCTCGTTGAATGACCTTCGGGGCACTGTGGTCAGGACAGATTTACCCAGGCTCAAGAACTGATCATTAGGCGCTTTGATCACCCACTTGCCAGTAAATGGCTCTTCGATAGCTGGCCAAATCCGGATTGATTTAGGAAAGTTCTCCAGTCGTGAGAGCCGGATATCCGGCAGGTCTGCGTAGCACTTTTGCGCTGTTCCCCTAAAATTATTTTGCTGGTATAGGGTAACGCCTGTATTGTTACCCACCCGCAGCTGCTTAAAGCTACTGGAAAAACGGGATAGATCCTCAACATTTTGAGTAAGGATGACGGCGGCGTTATCGGCACCCACCAGTTCAATTTCACCGTCGCGCAATGGTGGATTTGCAGGTGGAACCAGGGCTTGAATCTCGGCATCGCTGAGAGCTGTGTGGTAGATGCGCAGGTCTTCGTATTGGGCGTTTGGAGTCCCTCGTCTTGAATGCCCCAGCTTCACATCAGCATTGTTGTTAATGTTAGCCACACCTGTTTTTGATCTGGCTTCCGCTGCGAGTACCCCATCAATGTAGATCTTGATTGTGCGTCCTTTTCTAACAACGGCTACATGAAACCAGGTTCTATTGGGCATCATCGATAGGCGCTTAGTTGCAACTTTCACATAATGCTTGGCCTTACTATTTTCATCGACGTGGAAAAATATTCTTCTATCAGATAGCCGCACAGAGAAAAAATTACCGTGCCCCTGCATCACCTGGTCACCGATAATGTCTAATTCATTATCGCCATGGGTACTGATATTCCTCATGCCAAATGCCACGGTAAAGTCGCTGGTGCCAAATTGACCCACCTCTTTACCCAAATTGACATGGGAGTCTTTGCTGAGTAAATGAATGGCATTGCCAATGCGGCCATGTCCCTTCAATGCAGACTTAAAAAGGCGTGATTGAACACTGTTGACAGTATCTACGGTTGTTGTCCCTTGTCTCTCATTAAACTGCCAATGGTATTTAGGTCGAACTGTCATGGTATTTCTGTTGTGAATTGTTGTGAGCTATAAATACTTGAACCTTGATCACATCAAAACCAGCGTCTTCTCTGAAGGAAAATCTTAGGCTTGAAATTGGGTTTGGTTTAAATAAATTGGTGCACTCTTTAGAGGTATTTAGGTCCTTAAAGAGCCACGCAGAAGGTTACTTCCATTTATGTTGTTTGGATTCCAGAAACCATGAGAAAAAAAAATTGGAATCTAGAATGAGAAGGGTTTAATCGGTAGATCTTTCGTTCTAAGGAGACTAAAAACAAAATTTCCAAGGGGATATTGACACACTTAAACGCCTTTATTCGAGGGTCATAAGTGTTGTTTCAAATATTCTTTTTTAGGTAGAGCACAAAAATAGACAAACAATTGCTTTTCAATGGCAATCCCATACGTGGGATATGAATACAATTGATTGTCAGTTATGGATACGAATAATAGTTAAACAAAGCAAGCGCTCTATACACCAAGCCTTGACATCCAACGTGAACCTCCTCATATCAATCAATATTTGACTATTTGACTATCAATACGAATGAGGGGGCGATTTGGATGAAAAATATGCCGTTGCTGATTTAGAGTATGAATCGATCGAGTAGTGATGTAATTTTGCAGAATCTTCCAGATAAAATCATCCCGAGGATCAGCAACGCCAAAAATAGTTAAATTGATCTAAAAGCCAGCCAGCTATAGGGTACGGTCCCTGGGCGTTCCTACTCGACGACGACTTTGTTGGCTGGGGTGGCTTACAGCCTGAGGGAGACAATGTGGATGTGGCCCTGGTCCTGCGCAGGGCCTATTGGGGGGTTGGTCGTTTCCTCTATATAGATAATAGATAGGTATACACGGTACGCTTACCCATTCGTAGATGGTAGGCAATGTCTTGGATTTTGTAGCCTTTTGGATCACCAAAAGGTTGCCATGAGCCCGAAGTTAGTGTGATTTTGCAGTAACCAAAGCTTTTTCGTCAATGGTCTAGGATTCAGCTAACTTGAAATTGTTGATGAGATACTACTTTGAAGTTGATGGTAGGGCGATCGCACAAATTCAAGCACACATTAGAAATTTATGAGCACCGGGTATTGACCTAGAGCGCACTCTACCTTTTATAGTTGCGGTATGACGACTGAATTAACCATCCGACAAGCTGCTGAGGCAACAGGGCTAAGTATCCACACTTTACGTTATTACGAAAAAGTTGGGCTTTTAGCTCCGATTCAACGGGCATCTAACGGACATCGACGGTACTCTGCCGAAGATATTGCTTGGCTAGAATTTTTGGTGCGTTTGCGGGAAACCGGAATGTCAATCCAAAAGGTGATTGCCTTTGCAGATTTGGTGCGTCAGCATCCCAATGGTATTTCCCATGGCAGCGACGGCACACTCTATATTGGCTCAATTACCAGTGGGCAGATTTTGCGAATCACGCCTGATGGCAAGACCGAGATAGTTTTCCCTGGTAATGATGAAGTATTTGCCGCCACCGCATTACGACTAGATGAACCACGCGATATTCTCTGGGGCAGTTCACCTGATTTCCTGGGAACTCGTAGCGCCAATGGGGAGACCGTTCATCGCCCACCGCGTATCTTTGCCATCGATGTTCGTTCTGGTAATGTGCTACAGGTAATTTTTATGCCGGAGGGTGGTTTCGGCAATGATCTGGCCCTTGATCCAGACGGCGGCGTTTACGTCACCGACAGCACCCTGGCTCGGATTCACTACTTGGCTCCGGGAACAAGCCAGTTGCAGACTTGGGCAGTTGATGAGCGGTTTCGGGCCGAGCGCATTGGACTGGCTGGAATTGCACGAAGAGCAGATGGCGTCTTAATTGTGGGACATTATTCTAACGGGACTCTCTTCAAAGTGATGCCTCAACTTGACGGATCTCCAACGGTTGAAGAGATTTCTTTGGAAAGATCGCTAGAGAATCCAGATGGCATGCAATTTGCCCCCGATGGTTCGTTGATTCTCACCGAAGGCGCAGCTACAAGCGGTAATGGTCATCTTTTACGCATTAATAGTTTTGCATCTGGAACGAATCCAACGCCAATTGAGACATTAGCCTCTGATCTTAAGTCACCTGTCAATCTGACGCTGGTTGGACAAGAGATTTGGGTTACTGAGTCCCAGATCCGTCATCGTCTGAGGCCGGGGCAAGAAACCGAAGTTCCCGATCGTTTCTTCGTGCGTCAATTTAAGCTGTTGTAGAGATAGGCCGCCGCAGCACAATCGTAATCTATCGACGACGATAACAGTCTGCGCGATCATCGTCCATTCAACCAATCAGTTCGCCACTGACGCCACTGCAGTAGCAACCAAACTCGATGCTGTTTGAACAGCGTATAAAAGTAGATTGCCAGAATCGCAACAAGGCAGACTGTGCCCAACATGTTATATGTGTTGATAATTTGCTGGTGGCTCCAGCCATGACCATAGGCGAGCCTCTCCATGTCGCCATCACCGCCCCACATTGAACCCCACGGAATCGCCTGCAAACCACGTCGCACCTGCCGCCAGTTCCATAGGCTGCCAAAAAAGGTAAATGACGCACCAACAACAACAGGGTAGCGGTACAGTCCCCACTGAAAATACTGCGGGAGTGGGAAATAGTAGCCCACAATTAGCAGAGCACAAATCAAAAACTCGCCACCAATGCCACCGAAATACAACAACATATCAAAAGTATTGGCCGACATTAGCCAGGTCATACCAAACTGTATGACTGCAAGAGAGATAGCTAACAGCCTGGGCCAGCGCTTCTGTTCCCGCTGTCCAGCCCAAAACAGCAATCCAAACAGGAGCAACACACCAACATACACAAAGAAAGATCGCTCCGGATTGACTGGCGTAAACCCAATGGGTAAAGGAATAGCGCGACGTCCAGACATCCAGGCTACTATCGCATGCCCGAACTCATGAAACCATATATCAATGCCCCGCAGCAGCCCTCCGATGGGCGCAAAGGCTTTCAGAAAAATACCGGTCAGTACCATTAATGGAAAATAAAACACCGCGCTAAAGCGGTTGTCAAAGGACATTAGATCAGTATCAGCCTTGGTAAGTGGCGCGATCGCAAACTTCTGTTGCCAGGCCGCCTGCTTCGGTGCCGTCAAACCATAAACATGCACCACCCGCACATCCGCCAGTCCCAGTTCAGCCAGGTCGATACGGTAAAGCAACGTCCGTAGGGTATTGGTCGCAGGCTCCGGCATTGGCGCATCGGCGATCGCAAGACCGATATATAAATGCTCTCCGCGTACACTGACCTGGGCCGAGAGTCCAACCTGCGCGATCTCAGCTACCAAAGCATTGAAGCTATCCGGCTGCATAGGCTATTTCACCGTATGAAACTAATGCTAACGTTCCCATTCTTGCAAGTTGGGCGGGGTGCGATAGACATCAAACTTATCGGTCTGATCATCAAGTAACTGGTACAAGTTTATCAGGATCAACCTGAATACGTTCCTTGGAAAACGTCCCACTTTGATTTGATATCCTATATTTCTTCGATTTTGTTTGGAGCACGACCGTGCGCATACTAGCCATTGCACCCCATCCTCAACTGCGACCCTATGTGCTGAGCTATAGGATGGTTGAAGACAAGCTGGGAGAAGTTGCAGGGACACCTATTTGGACCTGCCCTGAACCCATTGGTGTGTTGAGCGCAAACTTTGGGAAACGTTCGTACCATGAATCGGGCGAGATTCACCCTAAGGTTGGTTTGCTAGGGGTACAAACGCGTACTCGTAAATGGATCTCCCAGCCAGAGACTTTGTTTGTGATGGCCATCCTGACCGTCCCCGGCATGATGATCTTGTTTCCAGATATCGGCCCAGATTGTGCGGATAACCTGCTTGATGTGGCAGGTTTATGGGGTGAGCGAAAAGCAGGAGAATTTTGGCGCTGCCTTCCCCACAAATTGCACCTCAATGATGTCAAAAGTGCAATGGATGGATGGCTCCTAAACTTGCTCAGGGCAGTACCGGTTTCTGTTGTGCAGCGTCGTTTGCAGCTGCATCAGGTGCTGACATCCAACAGGCGCATTGATATAGCCTGTGAACAACTGGGAATAACTCCGAGATCGCTACAGCGTGAATTTCAACGCCATCTTGGCGTCAGCCCCAAGCAAGTGATGAACCTGTATCGATTACAACGCAGCGTCAGGGCCAATGTGGAGACTATATCCCAAAGGCCGCTGCAAGACTTTGCAGATCAAGCTCACGAAATACGCGCGTGGCGTCGATATCTGAGCCGAACACCTGGCCGATATAGCCCTGAGAATAGATCGATGCTGGCTGAAACGTTTGCGTCTTCAGCCCAGGGAGTCAGCCTGGATCCAACTATTTTCTACCTATAGATGTCGCACCTATAGATGTCGCACCTATAGATGTCGCAAATGTTCAATACACTCAACAGTGATTGCCTGCCTTTATAACTGCCCCTTTGCTTTTACCTGCTCATACAACGTCTCCATTGCTTCAATAAACGAATTATCCCGATCCCAAAAGCCAGGAAAATCTCCTTGTTTTTTCACTGGAATGCCTGACACTGGATTATCGGGTAAAACCTCTATTGTTTGAGGCAAACGCTTGGCTCCATGCCAAAAGTCTCGCAACTCGGTTTTAGTCGGTACTTTGATTGTCTCTAGTGGCGCGTAGTAGGAGTCTACGGGTTTAGGAGGTTGCTGTTCTAACTGTAATTCCGCTGACAGCGCCTGTCCTAAGGGAGATTTTGCCAGTTCCTTTAAGAGTTCCTCCCGTGACAAGCCCCGCAGTTCAAACAATAAAAACGGATCTTGATCGAGTTCTGCCGCGACCAAATAGTAAACACCGGCAATATGTTTGCATGGATTACTGTAGTCTGGACAAGAACAGCTGGTTTTGAAGTCTCTGGCACTTGCTGGTAGCAGATTGAGGTTTAGCTGCTTAAATGTATCCTCAATATTGTCTGGAATCTCGTTGAGCAATAAACGAGAAATCAAACTTGCTTTGGAGGCAATCAGTGCGATCGCAGCTGACCACTTGGCCTTACTCAAAGGCTGAAACTCAATCGTCGTAAAATAGAGTGGTTCCTTATACACCCCAAAGTAAGGATTCACTGAACCTCGGACCTGTGCAGTGACTCGCCCACCCTCAATATCAAAGCTCTTAACCTTATTGCCCCTGGCATAGGAGCGTCCTCGACTGAGTCGTCCTGGGTCGGTTAGTTTTTCAATGGCTTGGATGAATTGTTGTCCCCACCAGCTGCGACTAAATTGGCTCATGATGCTTCCCCCCTACTCCATGATCGCACTCTTGTTCAATGAAATTAGCTGCTTAAACGCATCGTTATCCAGCTCCGTTAACCAGGATTCATCGGCTCCAACTATTGAACCCGCCAGCTTTTTCTTGTCTTCGATCATTTCGTCTATGCGCTCTTCCAGGGTGCCCATGGCTACAAACTTGTGGACAAACACATTTTTCTTCTGACCAATTCGAAAAGCCCGATCTGTTGCCTGATCTTCCACCGATGGATTCCACCAGCGATCAAAATGGAAAACATGGTTAGCTTTGGTCAAGGTAATTCCTACACCACCGGCCTTGAGCGAAAGTACAAAGACTGACGGTTCTGTTTCCGGGTCTTGAAAGTCAGCAATCATTGCCTCGCGTTTTTTTCGTGAGGTGCCGCCATGGAGATAGTAGGTATTACAGTGAAAGGTGTGACGCAGGTATTTCTCCAAGGCTGACCCGAGCTCAGTGAATTGGGTAAATACCAAAAGGCTATCCCGCTCCTCCATGGCCTCTTCTACCATTTCGGTAAGGCGGGTGAGCTTGTGGGAGCGCACCGCCGTAAACTCGCTATTATCTTGTAAAAACTGCCTTGGATGATTGCACACCTGCTTTAACTTTGTCAGCGTTGCCAAAATCAATCCCTTGCGGTGAATGCCTTCTGCGGCCTGTAGCTGAGTCTCCACATCTTTGACCACGGCTTCATAGAGTGATGCTTGTTCTTTCGTCAGGTTACAGAACAGTTTTTGTTCCACCTTATCCGGCAGGTCTTTGATGATTGATTGGTCCGTTTTTACCCGCCGCAGAATAAAGGGCTCCACCAGTTTTTTCAGGGTGGCCGACTGACGCGGATTGTTACTTTTCTGAATCGGTACCTCAAAGCTTTTACGAAACTGGGCCTGGGTGCCTAAATAACCGGGATTTAAGAAGTTAAAGATGGACCAGAGATCCAACAGGCGGTTTTCAATTGGGGTGCCGGTGAGGGCGAGTCTATGGGGCGCAGAGAATTTACAAATGGCTTTGGTTAATGCTGCTTTAGGGTTTTTGATATTTTGCGCCTCATCCAGCACGATGCGGTGCCACTCGACACCATTAAACAGCTTGGCATCTTTGCGAGCTAACGCAAAAGAGGTGATCAAGATGTCATGCTCTCGACAGGCTTTTTTGAAGGTTTTAGCATCCTTGGCACGGTCGCTACCGTGATGCACGGCGGCCTTAATTTGGGGAGCAAACTTTTGGATTTCCCGGAGCCAGTTGCCGACCACAGAGGTGGGGGCAATCAGCAGCGTAGGCGGTACTTTGATGGCTTCTGCCGTTTTCTTTTTGCGGCCTTTTTGGGGTTTAGGGGGTTGCCGTTCTTGCACCATGCGGGCAATTACCTGGACGGTTTTACCCAACCCCATATCGTCGGCCAGGCAGCCATTGAGACCCAGCTGTTCTAGATACTGTAACCAGGAAACGCCTCGCTTTTGGTATTCCCGCAGCTGACCTTGGAATGTATCGGGGTTATCCACGGGTTGGAGCTTATTTTTGTCGCCCAGTTTAGTGAGCATATCGGCAAGGGTATCTTTGCGATCGCACTCCACCTCCAAATCATCCTCACCAGCCGCCGTTAGCTTCATAAAGTCCAACAGTGACAGTTCTGGATTCTCCTGCTGATGAGTTTTCCAGAACTCCAGCATCTGCTGCATCTTGTCCTGGTCCAGTTCCATCCATTGACCGCGAAACTGCACCAACGGTGTCTTAGCATTCACCAGCTGGTTCCACTCCTGTTCCGTGATCTTTTCTTCGCCAATGGCTAGTTCATACTGGTACTCCACCAGGCTTGCAAAGGAAAAATAACTCTTGGATTTATCGTCACCTCCTGACAGAGACTTTCCTTTAGCCTTGAGCCGCACCTTCGCCCGCTGTCGTCCCTTGGGGGTCCACCAGGCGGGCACAATCACCTTATAGCCCGCATTTTCTAACACCCAGGCCGACTCTTTGAGAAAGTTAAAGGCTCCATCCAGAGTGAGCTGAATGCCAACGGGCTGGTCGGTTTCCATACCCTGCCAGAGATCGGGATAAATCCGAGCAGCATAACCCAGGTTTAGCAACAGGTTCTGTTCAAACTCTCCCCCCAATTGGTCTTTTATCTGTTTTTGTTGCTTAGGTCCCATGCGCCAATAGTTATCTAAGGCTAGCTTGAGGGAGGGATCATCTTTAGGCGCAACCTGAAACTGTAGCTGCCAGGGATCTGCTGGCTTAAATGGGTCTTGGAGATGAAAGTACAGATAAAAGGGCTGATCGGTCTGGGTGCGGACAATGCGATCGCGCCAGGCCTGCCATTGTTGATATTGCTCTAACCCTTCAGCCTGGGGCCACACATCTAGCTCTAAACAGTCCGTCAGCACTGAATCTTTGATGGTGTTTTCCAATGCTTTTGTGAACTGAGTATGGGCTACAATTTCAGTCAGTAAGCACTCTGAGAAATGTCGCAGGAGAGACAACCGATCGTAAAACTGAGGTGTTGTGAACGGTTCCGCAAATCCCGCTGCACACATCAGGGGCATGTGCTCCACAAATTCCTCCAGGGTAGTCTCATAGTCTTCACCAATAAACTCCCACCCTGAATAAATTTCAAAGTTGTCTGACCGCTTAGATGGCTGACGTTTCTTGATGGGGTCTAGCGAACGGTATTTTAGGGCAGGAACGTAGTGATCTTTCCAAATAATCCGTTTTAACGCTTGGGTAAAATGGAACCAAAATAGCAGGTCTGCCCCTAGCTGGATCTCACTCAAATTGTGTAGTGCAAGAAAATGAAGCTCATTGAGTAAAGGAATAACAGAATTTGGACCTGCTTTACTTTTAACAGCGGCGGCAGCTGGGATAGAACAACAATCAATTTGCCAGTATTCAAATTTAAACCGATCGGGTAAGTCAATCTCCAGGTAGCGCGATAGCTCTAAAGACGGCAGTGGCTGATTGTCAACCGTCGGCAATAGAAAGTAGCAGGGAGTGATCAGCTCCTCTAACGGATATCGATCGGGGGACTGAATCTTCAACTCATTCGCTAGTAGGTCGACTAAATCTGCCGCCACTAAGTGTCTAGGATGGCATGGCTCTGCCTCCTGAAACGTTGTCTCTTCAATGGTTTCAACCCATAGGTAAAATTCACCCGATAGAATAAAATCAGTCCCAGATTCAGGAATCCAGGTACCGTGAAGGATTTGCATGGCAAGTCACGGAATAGAACGTAGATATGGCCCAAGTTAGCGCCTATCCTATCGCGTTTGGCCATTTAGAGTATCCAGGTCTGTCACAGACTGTCACAGACTGTCACAGATAAACGGGTTACTTCATCTTATGGGTAACGGTCAAAGACGGAGATGTCGTTAATCCTGACAAACTCAACGCTGTCACCTGCTAATTTACTTGATGTAACGTAACACTATCTCCACATAAGCGTGTTCTTTGTTACATCATTTTTATGGATACTTAGGAAATACTGTTATGAGCGTTATTCCTTAATATCTAGGTCCATTGTCGGCAATGTTGTCGGCCAGGTGGACGTCAGGTGGACGTGTGGCCATAACAATTACTGAAATGCCCCTTGGTCACTACACTAAACCAACATCACAGTTCACCATTTAAAATCCAATCAACCAGCTCTTCTACACCAGCACCGCGATATTGGGTGGTAACGTGGTCAGCCATATCCTTAACGGCTGGCAGAGCATTGGCGACGGCGACGCCCAAACCACAGCTTTTAAGTAAGTCAAAATCGTTTTCCGCATCACCGATCCCGACGACTTGATTAGCCGTCAGCCCCAGCTCAGTCAACGCCACGTTGAGCCCCGTCGCTTTGGTAACGTTGGCAGGCAACACCATGACAGCCCGTTTGTTCATAATCACCCGGGATGCTAACCCCATGGATTGGATGGTTTGCTGCACCACGGCTCCATGGGGTTGCCAGGTGGATACAATGACATGTCCTGTGTTGATTGGGCTCACTTGCTGAGCTTTGAGGGTGGCGATAAATTTGTCAGGGGGTGGGTCCGCCAACAGTTGAAGCCGATCACTGGCGGGGTGATAGAAAACCGCACCGTTCTCAACGATGACACCATCAAAAATGGCCAGGGCTGAAAAAGCGTCTTGTAGATCTGTCAACTCTCGCCCAGTTACCATTAATAGCAAGCCCCCTGCTTGCTGATAACGCTTTAGAGCTGCCAATGTGGTGTCGGCAACACGCCCCTCGGTGGCTAATGTGCCATCATAGTCAGTTGCGATCGCACGATATTTCATACCCCTCCTCCAAAACAATGTTCTCGTCAGTTGTCAGCATATGTGCAAGCAATTCCAATTTATTGGTGTAACATCCCTCAGCAACTGTGCCTTAGAACACGTCGCTAAATATCATCTATTGGTACCTGCTGGTATCTGTCATTTATCCTATTTTAAGAACACTTTTATAGGCTAACCCATGGAACTCCTGGGAAACATTCCCTGAAGTCAATTGAATACGTTATCATCCTAGTAATTGACAACAAGCGTTATTCGTCCAATTTCAGCTCTAAATTGACTGTTTCTGTGTGTGTTTGACTTCAACTGTTAGAGTAAATAGTCAAATGTCTAGTATTCTTCTATCTTTAGAACATTCTTGGCATTTGAGTCAAAATGTCGAGCGATGGAATATTTAGTGGCAAACGCTAGAGTAGTGTAAGAGTGAACTCATCCATGAATAGAGTCTTGTGAAACTCTTTTCATTGCTTATGTCTACAAGGACATGTACAACTAAAAATAGCCAGTATTGACGATGTCAAGGCAACAGTTTCAATAAATTTTGAACTATTGCTAGGTACTCAATGGCACTGGGGGCATCTATGTTGTTGTTGTTTAGGTTTGTCTACTAGTAGGTTCAGCCTGCGTATTTTTGATGGATATATCCCTCTTTCGCTCAATTGCAGGGCAATACGACACCCTGCGCTTTACGCGCTCGGTTGAAATGATGAACGTGATCAGTCAGCAGATTGAAGATCAGATTCTTCAGCATCAATTGGCGGTTGATTTTTACGCAGGTTTCCAGCGCTTTTCAAATTTTCCCGAACAAATGCGCCGTTACAGCCGGTTGGGCTCAGTGTGTCGACGGGTCTATGTGTTCGGTGTGCCAGATTGTCAGCCACCTTCAATCCAAGGGGTAGAATTTATTGAGCTGAGTCCTACGGCGGCTCTGGCACAGGAATGGTTTTTGTTTGTTGACACGTCTGAATTTTGGGCGACCTTAGTGGCTCAAGAAACTGAAAACCAGCCTGGTACCAGTGGGCGTCAATACGATGCGCTATGGTCCTATGACGAAGCTGTGGTAGATCGCATTGCCTTGCTCATGTCCCAGGTAATGGAATCCATGTATCGCCCCGTAAAGGAGCGCCTCTACAGTCAGCAGTATATGCACATTGCTGAGATCAACAGTCGCATGCTGGAGTTGATTGAGCAAACTGACAAGGTGAGCCAGCGTCGCTGGCAACAGCTTCGTACTGTGCACAATATTGCAGAAATGTCATCTAACAGCCCATCAAAACTGTTGCAGAATACGGCTATTATTTTGCAATCTGTCTTTGGGGCGGCTGGTGTAGCCATTTCGTTCAAACTTGATAACGATTACTACACCGTTCCGGTGCTTGTGGGTGAAGCCAATGGTAAGGGTCGCAAAATTGCCTTGGCTAATGGTATCAGCGGACAGGTCATGTGCCAGGGACGTCTGGTACAGATTCGAGATACTAATCAACGAACGGACGTAGACGTGGTGATGCCCACAGCTCAATCATTAATTGCGGCACCGCTCGTCTGTCGTAAAATTTCAGGGGCAATTTCCATTGGTGCACCTGAACCAAATCATTGGAACGATGAGGATGCTAAAACGCTGATGGCCATTGCCAAGGTTGTTGCGTTGCAATTTGAGCAGCTATTAGTTAAAAAAAATCAGCCTAATGGTACAAAAAACTCCAACCATGCTTCTGTCCATGGGGTGCCGCACCGCATAGATATGGCTATTTAACGATTGACGCTGCTCATATCGGGATAACGTTCTCCGGCAGCAATGCCTTGAGGTGCAACGGCTTCAATACGTTGAATCTCAGCCGGGGTGAGCTGGATAGTGACAGCGGCTGCATTCTCTTCTAAATACTGCCGACGTTTGGTGCCGGGAATGGGAACAATGTCATCGCCATTTTCGAGTTTTCATGGGTTTATTCTCCAGTTAGGTGGATATTGCGCTCTGCAAAGACCTGCTTAACGGCAGTCATGCCGTTGAGGGCAGCGGGGAATCCTGCATATACGGCCATCTGCATAACAACTTCAACAATCTCTTGGGCGGTACAGCCGACATTCAGGGCGGCGTGAATGTGAACTTTGAGCTGCGGTTGGGCATTCCCTAACGCTGTTAGGGCGGCGAGGGTGGCAATTTCTCGGGATTTTAGATCTAAACCCGGACGGGTATAGATGTCCCCAAAGGGAAATTCGATGATGTAGCGGGCTAGATCGGGGGCGATGGATTGCAGACTATCGATTACTTTTTCTCCGGCTTCGCCGTCAATGGTTTTGAGCATTTGCCAGCCATGCTGGTAACGCTCAGAGGGCGCAGACTGGGCAACGGAATTCATAATGTTCTCCGGGGTTATGTTTGCACAGGTGTTTCGGATAGCTTGGTTTCAATCTCTTTATAGTGTTGAATTTTCCAGTCGATTACGGTGAGGTTTTCTTGTAGCTCCTGTAGTTGTTGCACAACGGTTTGGCGATGGGCTTCTAGCAAGGCGCGCCGTTCTTGTACGGCGTCAGGATGTTGGCGTAGCAGTGTGGCATATTGCTGAATCTGACGAATGGGCATGCCGGTCATTCGCAGTTTGGTGAGAAACTGAATCCAGCGGATATCCTGCGCTGAGTAACGACGGTGACCGTTGCTGGCCCGATGGATGGGGGCAATTAGGTCACAGCGTTCGTAGTAGCGCAGGGTATGGGTGCTCAGGCCGGTGGCTTGGGCGACTTGTTGGATGGTGAGTGCCTGGTCCATAAGCCTAGGTTAGGAGTTAGAGTGGGCTCTAAGTCAAGGGGGGATTTTTGTTTGGGGGATTGGTAGGGGGGTAGAGGGTTGCCCAGGGCTTTCCTCCTTTCCGGAAATTTCTAAGCTAGTCTACCTAGGCATACTGGGGTTTACCCTGCTAATGTGGGGGCCTAAACTCCCTTGTTCGAAGCCACATCAGCTACACCACTTAAGCAAGCTGGGGTTTCCCCCGACAGGGTGATCGCTGAGCGCAAACATTCTGGTGAAGATTGGGTTACGGCGAGGTCCGGGTAAAAGGTATCTCTGTTATAGAAAGTCTTCTTTGGTTTTAAGAATCTTTAGGTTCTCAGGCTATTTCCAGAATCTTTAACACCCAACGCATGTCCCCTAGCGATTACCCTGGCTCTAACCGAATCAGCCGCCCGTTGGGTTCATCGGTCAAAATATAAATCAGCCCGTCCGGCCCCTGGCGCACATCCCGCACACGCTGGCCAATGGGGATAGGTGTTTCACTGACAACCATGCCAATATCATCCAGGGCAATGTGTCGCACATCTTGCGAGACCAGACCACCAGCGAATAGATCACCTTGCCAATCAGGGAAGCGATCGCCCTGGTAAACGAGTAAACCAGAAGGTGCGATCGCAGGTGTCCAAACCACCAGAGGATCGACCATACCCGGTCGCGATCGCTCCGATGAAATTTCGCCGCCGGTATACTCCCGACTGTGGGTCACCAATGGCCAACCATAGTTCTCACCTGGGTCCACCCGATTCAGCTCGTCGCCGCCCCGTGAGCCATGCTCCGTGGCCCAAGCCTCACCGGTGATGGGGTCTACCATCAGTCCTTGAATATTGCGATGGCCATAGCTCCAAACAGCGGGATCAGCGTCTGGCATAGTGGCAAAGGGATTGTCCTCTGGCACAGAGCCATCGTCGTTGAGGCGAAGCACTTTACCTAAATGACTATCCAGCTTTTGCGCCTGATGCCGGATCAGCTCACCCTCTAGCTGCAGCGGTGGATTCCCGCCATCCCCAATGGAAATCAGCATTGTATTATCCGGCAACCAGCTAATGCGCGAGCCAAAATGCTGGCTACCCTGTTTAGTCCGATTCACCTCAAAGATGACGGTCCAATCAGAGAGGGTATCACCATCAAATTGTGCGCGGGCTATACGGGTCTGATTTGCCCCCGAGGAACCAGCGGCATAGGTGAAATAGACCCACTGATTTTCCGCAAACTGAGGATGCACTGACACATCCATTAAACCGCCCTGGCCAGCGGCAAATACATCAGGCACACCCGACACGGGGGTGGGATCCAGAAAACCACCTTCCTTAATGAGCCGCACCCGTCCTGGACGTTCGGTCACCATCAGGGTGCCATCCGGTAGCCAGGCCATTCCCCAGGGATGCTCTAAGGGTTCTACCAGAATGGTTTGTTGTAGGCTCTCTGCCTGGGCCTGGCTGGAAAGATCTGAGTTATTAGACAATGCAGTCTCTGTCGGAGCACCAGGCGAGGTCGCTGACTGCTCTGGATTAGACGTCGCACAGCTCAACACCATGGACCCAGCCATGACCGCTCCAACGATGGAACTTAATCTATATCGGAGCATTGCCATCTCTCCTGTTTGTAATTACCCCAACGATAGACAAACATCGGCAGATTGTGTGTTTATTTGCGAGCCGCAAGTGCCATCTCAGGTGTTGCTTCTGTAGAAACCTCTGGTGGTATCGGTGATAGGTCACGACAGTTATCCTTAAACCGGCAAAAGAAACTGACAATGACGATATAGAGCACTGGCACAACAAACAGGCTCAACACTGTGGAGACGATCATGCCACCAAAAACAGCAGTGCCCAGAGATTGACGACTGGCGGATCCGGCTCCTGTGGCAATTACTAGAGGAAAAATCCCCAACAGGGTGGAAATGGCAGTCATGATAATGGGTCGCAGCCGTTGCTGAGCAGCTTCTACAGCTGCACGTACAATGGATAAACCTTCATCTCTTAGCTGATTAGCAAATTCCACAATCAGAATTGCGTTTTTACTGGCTAAACCAATCAGCATTACCAGACCCACCTGGCAATAGACATCGTTTGGCAATCCCCGCATAGAAATCGCCAGCAGTGCACCCAACATGGCTAGCGGTACCGCCAACAAAATAATCACTGGGTCAATAAAGTTCTCATATTGGGCCGCCAGCACCAAGAAAACAAAAATAATGCCCAAACCAAAGATAATCGGAGCCTGGCCACCGGATTCTAGTTCTTCTAAAGAGATACCGGACCATTCAAACCCCATGGATGTGGGCAGGATTTCACTGGCGATGCGTTCCATAGCTGCGATCGCTTGTCCAGAACTGTAGCCTGCTGCTGGCGAACCATTGATTTCAATAGAACGAAACAGATTGTAATGATTGATGGTTTGGGGTCCCGTAGTGGGTGAAATAGTCACCAAAGTATCCAGAGGGATCATCTCCCCAGTCTCAGACCTCACATAGAGATTGCCAATATCGCTAGGATTCGAACGAAACTGGGCATCGGCCTGCATGTAAACCCGATAAGTACGGCCAAAGGCATTGAAATCGTTAACATAGCGCGAACCCAAAAAGCCCTGTAACGTATTTAGAATCTCATCAATATTCACCTGCATCGCTTTTGCCAAACTGCGATCAATATCCACATCTAACTGCGGTGCATTGGCCGTGTAGGTAGTGAAAACATTCTGCAATTCTGGAGCTGCATTGGCCGCTGCCACAAGTTCATCCTTGGCCTGCATAAATGTTTGCAGATCGTTATTGCCCCGGTCCTGTAGCTGAAAGACAAAACCGCTAATGCTGCCTAATCCCTGAATAGTCGGGGGATTAAAGGCAATCACATTGGCTTCCTTAATCTGACCAAACTGTGGCCACACCTGACCCAGTACAGACTGAGCCGATTGCTCTTCTCTCGGGCGCTCACCCCAGGGAATCAGGGGAGAAAAAATCACACCGTTGTTGGGAATATTACCGCTAAAACCAAACCCGCCTAAGGAGAAGGTACCCTCCACTTCAGGAATACCAAGATAAGTTTGATCTACCTGTTCAATGATGTCACTGGTGTAGTCTACCGAAGATCCTTCGGGTCCCTGCACCAGGCTAATTAAATAGCCCTGGTCTTCCTCTGGCAAAAACGCTGTCGGTACTGAGGTATAAAGCCAGGCGGCAACACCCAGGGCGGCAACAAACAAAATCAGCACTGTTGTTTTTAGGCGGGTGAGGCGTCCCAAACCTACCTGATAGCCAAGACGCATAGCATCAATACCGCTGTTTACCCAACCAAAAAATCGCCCCAGCCAACCACCAGGCTGTTGCCCTGAACGAATTAACAGCGCCGATAAAGCAGGCGTCAAACTCAGAGCATTAAAAGTGGAAATAGTAACAGCAAAAGCAATGGTTAGAGCAAATTGGCGATAAAGCTGTCCTGTCGTCCCCGGAAAAAAGGCCACTGGAATAAATACAGCTAACAGCACTAGCGAGGTGGCAATCACCGCCCCTGTCAGCTCACGCATGGCTTCAATCGCAGCCAGGTGAGGCCGCATACCCTTATCCTGGATTTTGCCAGCAATGTCTTCTACCACAACGATGGCATCATCCACCACCATACCTGTCGCCAGAATTAAACCAAACAGAGTGAGACTATTGATAGAAAAATTAAATGCCTTGATAAACGCAAATGTACCAATTAACGCCACCGGAATCACTACCGCAGGCACGATGGTGGCTCGCCAGTTTTGGAGAAACAAAAACAACACCAGCACCACCAACACAATTGCCTGGAACAGGGTATTGACCACCTCTTTTCTTGATTCCACCACAAACAGGGAAGGGTCATAGGGGACCGCATAGGTCAATCCTGGAGGAAAGTCTTCTGCCAGTTCAGCCATGGTAGCTTTGACGGCATTGGTAGACTCTAGAGCGTTGGTCCCTGGTGTTTGTACAATCCGATAGCCAATAGCCCCCTGTTGTCGATAGCGAGCAAAGGTGTTGTAGCTTTCCGCACCCAACTCTGCACGACCAATATCACGAAAATAGACTAGATTGCCATCGTCTTCAGTTTTGATGACCAGGTTTTCAAACTCGCTCACATCTTCTAAGCGACCCTGGGTGCGCAGGGTTAACTGATAGCTAAGGCCGTCTTCTGTCGGCGGTTGGCCAATGCTGCCTGCCCCCACCTGCAGGTTTTGCTCCTCAATGACATCCACCAAATCCTCAGTGGTGATATCACGAGCCGCCATCCTCGCCGGGTCAAGCCACAGTCGCATGGCATAGCGCCGCTCACCAAATGGCTGTAATTGAGCCACCCCTGGAATTCGTCGCAGGGCATCCAGAACGTAGAGGTCAGCGTAGTTACTAATAAAGTTATCGTCGTACAGCCCTTCTTCTTCACTGTAAATGGCCATCCCCACCACCACGCTGCTGGACTGTTTTCTCACTGCAACCCCTGTACGCTGCACCTCCTGAGGGAGCTGAGGGGTAACAATTGAAACCCGATTGAGCACGTCAACTGCCGCAATATCCAGGTTATAGCCCTGACGAAACGTCACGGTAATTGAACTCGTACCATCGTCACTGCTGGTGGAGTTCATATAGCGCATCCCATTGACGCCATTAATCTCTCTTTCCAGCACAGTGGTGACAGTTTCTTCCACCACCTCAGAGCTGGCACCAATGTAGTTGGCACTGACAACCACCTGCACCGGACTAATGTCAGGATACTGTTCCACAGGTAACGTTGGAATCACAATGACTCCCACCATAAAAATGATGATGGAGAGCACCATGGTGAGAACGGGCCGACGGATAAAGGTTTCGACAAACATGGGGCAATGGAGGGTAGGGAGTGGGCAATGGAGAGTAGGGAATGGAGGTGCCTAAATCCGAATTCTGTCACCCCAATTAAAAAGGGATAATCTGGTAGGGGCTGCGCCTTGTATCTGCCCAGTTCAGGTGAATATCTACCCCGTTCGGGAGTGTGCCTGCCCCCTACAGGGAGCTACATATCACAGGTGATCAGTCGATTTAGAAAATAATTCGTCATCCGAGACCCATAGGGAGAGTTCCACCAACGAGATGGATGACACCCCTTAGGCGCGTTGAGGGAAAAATCTAATTCATCACATTTGCGCCAGCGATTACCTGTAGGGGTTTGTTCACTAACCCCCTCACGCCAACCCAGGGCAGCGCCCCATCGCTGGGTCAGCTGCAGGTCTTCACCAATGGTGCTTTCCAGGCTACCGCCCAGCTCTTGGTAAATTTTTAGCTGTACACTAAAGCCAAAGTGTCCTTCGCTATAGGTGGACCATAATCGATCGATCACCTGTAGCTCACCACAGGAAAAACTACGAATCTCGCGGGGACTAAGGTCTTCTAGATCGGAAACACCGGCAATATCGGCAATCAGCCGAACCGTTTCTTTATCAGCGGCAAACCATTCTTGGTTGGATAGCTGCCCATGCAATGTTTCATATCGGTAGAGATCGCCGACAACCATCAGACGACGTTCGATCTGGCGCACCTGTTGGGGCAGTTCAGATAGCTGACTGATTTCGTCACGTAATGCTGAGATCTCACCCATCATTTGCTGAATGGCCAGGAGTTCTGGACTTGGTGAGCTATCGACGGGGGTGGCTTGGGAAGAGTCTTGTTGGGAAGAGTTGGGGGAGGTCATGGGGGAATAGGAATGGGGAGTGAGGAAAGAGTTTTGGGTTTTAAATTGGACTTAAAACATCAAGCTAGTTCGGTGGTGTCGCTCAGTCTCTTTATCCTTCACTCTTTTCTCGTTACTGAGCTGCAGAGTTTTCAGAGGTAACTGGAGCACCGTCGGATAAGCGTAAAATACCGGCGGTAATAACGGTTTCTCCTGGGCTGACACCACTGACGATATGATAGCGATTATCTTCTATGGTACCAAGCTGGACTGGGCGCTGAACGGCGATAAATTCGCTGTCGGCCTCTGGGGAAGATTCCATTACAAAAATAAAACTCTGGCCACCAACGCGGGAAATGGCGGTGGTGGATACCATAACACCAGGAGATTCATCCCAGACAACGCTGGCGCGAACAAACTGTTCATCCCGCAGTTGTCCATCGGGGTTAGGGAAACTTGCCTTAGCCAGGATGGACTGGGCTCCTGCTTCCACCCGCTCGGCGACAAAGCTGATGCGCCCTGTTACTAAGGGGTCTAACCCTTCCTGGGTGCGAAGTTCTACGGGTAAACCGGCTCGCAGCTCGTTGCTACGTTCTACCGGAATCGAGAGACGCAGATCCATCGTTTGATTGCTGGTCAGGGTTGTGATCATCTGTCCGATGTTGACGTAGTCACCGACTTTGACGGGTAAGTCACCAACAACTCCATTGATGGGGGCGACAACCTGATAGTCGGATAGGTCTTCAGTGGCAACAGCAGCATTGGATTCTGCTCGGCTTAAAGAGGCACGGGCTTCTGCCAGGTTGGCACGGGCAGTTTGAATACGACGCTCGGCTGCTGCCAGGGCTGCGATCGCAACATCCCGATTTCGTGCCACCTGGTCCAACGACTGCTGCGCCAGAGCTCCCGCATCTACTAAAGATTGCGTACGCTTATATTCAGTGTCCTGCAACGCCCGTTCAGCGATAGCACTATCCCGATCCGCTTCTGCCTCTAAAATTTCTGCCTGGGCTGCACTGCGTGAGGCGCGAGCCACTTCAATGTCAGCAATAGCTCCACTGACAACCGCTTCGGGACGGTCTGGGCTGAGCTGCAGAATCGGCGTCCCCGCTGACACCCGATCACCTGCCGTCACCAGTATTTGAGTAATACGACCCTCAACTTCAGGCCGCAGCATTACCCGTTCCTGAGCTTCCAGCGCACCAACAAATTCTGAGAATTCTTTTACGGGGGCAGAGCGCGCTGTTTCGGTTTCAACAGTGGTGGCTTGGGCTGCGATCGCGCCAGGTACTACATCCTGCTGAAATCGGCTCCATATAAACCATCCACCCGCCAGTCCTAGAACTCCTACTAATAACCAGAGCCATCCTCGATGGCGGTTACGGCCAAGACTAGACGATGCGGTTGGTGTAATCGCAGATTGTGTTTCCATGACTGTCTTTGCTCTGAAAGGGTGGATAAAATTGCAATAATTTTGTTGTGAATGCAAAAAACACTTTCTTCGACAATTTTCGACAATTAGAAAATTAAAGGATCTTAAACAACCTAAAGTAACGTTAGCAGATCTGAAGCAACTGTGGAGGAATCTCTCAATACATAGGTTACGCCCCTTACTGTAACCAGTAAGTGTGCAGTGTTACCAAGTTTTTATTACAAGAAAAGAATATAAATTTGGACAAATTTTTTACTATCACTCAAAACTGAGTCAGGTCATTTTCCATCTCAGTCATTACCAACTCAAGGTACTAAGCGATCTCGATCATGTATAGAAGATTCTTCCATAATTGCAATAAATGATGCGGGTGGTTGAGCAAAGGGTTTAGCCTGACTGCCTGACACAAATCCTGTAACCCAGAATCCATAAGGATCGACAAGGAAATGGGCAGAGGGCATGCAAAGCTGAAGATACCAAACCATCAGCGTGATATGCATGTCAGCCTCTACCCAACTGTATGATCAATTGTTGCCCTTCCTGCGTCAACATAGCCGTTACAAAGACCTCCGGCATCTGAAAACACTGGCTTGGATGGTCAGTGCCCTGATCTGTAGTGGCCAACTCAGCCTCCCCGCTTGGGAACCCTACGTCCCCAGTCGGGCGACTCAGGCCCAGAGCTTTGAACGTCGGTGGCATCGCTTTTTCATCAACCGATTCATTGATGTCAAGGGGTTGTATCTGCCGCTGGTGTTGTTAGCGCTCACCAACTGGCGGGCTCATCGACTCTATCTAGCATTGGATACGACCATGCTGTGGAATCGCTATTGTATGATTCACCTGTCGGTTGTGTGTTGTGGACGAGCGGTACCACTTCTATGGCGGGTATTAGAGCATGAAAGTGCCATGGTTGCGTTCGATGAATATCGACCCTTGTTACGGCGTGCCCGTTGGCTGTTGCGTCGGCATCCCAACACGATGTTGTTAGCTGACCGAGGGTTTGCCAACCATGACCTCATGAGTTGGTTGCAAGCGAGTGGTTGGCACTATTGTTTGCGCATTGCGTGTGATGTTCATCTCCACGGCCCATGCCGTCATCCCATTGAAGTACAAGCGCTGTGGCCTCCCAAAGGAGAAGCCACTCTCTATGAGAACGTGGGGCTCTGGCAAGATGGTGAGCATCGATGTAATTTAGTCTTGGCAACCGTGCGAGGGACGAAGGAATCCTGGGCGGTGATTACGGATGAATCACCGAGTCTACAAACGTTGTGGCAATATGCCTTGCGGTTTCGGGTTGAGGAGTTGTTTTTAGATAGCAAATCAGGAGCCTTTGAACTCGAAGACTCTCGCATTCGATCCGCTCAAGCTCTAGAGCGTCTCTATTTGGTGGCCGCCATTGCCTTGTTATACGGCACCACTCAAGGCATGGCGGTGCAGTGTGAAGGCTTACGTCAACAGGTGGATACCCATTGGAGACGAGGGCTCAGCTATCTCAAAATTGGCTTACGGTGGCTCAAGGGAGTCGTTCACAAAGGTCGGACTCTTCTGAAACCAGTCCCCTTATTGCCCAAAGACCCAGACCCTTGTTTTGCGTCCAACAAGGCTGAGCAACGTTACTATGACCTGATTTGGTTTTCCCGTATTCGGTCAATACGATGTCGGACTTGAGATATTAATGGGGGCATCTGAGATGTGTCAGTCAGTCAGGGGTTTAGCATAGTGCTCAAACAGAAAAGCTTAGCTCTGACCCACCTGATATCGAAGAATATCAAACCCTAATATCGAAGTCTTGAACGTTCTTGCGGTTTTTGATCATTTTTGTCGCAAATAGCGGCCTGGCGTCACCTGCAAAAATCGCTTGAACTGCCGCGTCAGGTGACTTTGATCGGAAAAGCCAGCATCTTCGGCCACTTGCCTGAGTGACAAGCCTTGGTGTAGCAACTGTTTCGCGCGGTTAACCCGAGCCTGGATCTGGTATTGATGTGGGGCCATACCCACCTCTTGCTGAAAGATATGGTGCAGGTGGTAAGAACTGAGCCCAACCAACTTGGCCAGTTGATCAAGCGATACATTTTCAGTTAGATGGGCCATCAGATAGTCCTGCACTTGCTGAACACGGTGGCGATCTCGCTTAGGTGTCTGGGGTACAACGTGTTGTTCTGCATGCCGTTGGATCAGCTGATTGAGACATTTCGAGCCAGGTACGTTTACGAGTGGTGGCATGTACCTCCCCCGAATGCAGGAGACTAAAGTGCCCCATCGGTACTGGATGTCTCCCACCTCGGTAGAAGTACCCTCCGTTGGTATCCTGACTAAACCCCAGTTGATACTCTAGATGACAATGTTTGGGAATGGGGCCAGCGGGTCCGGGCACCAAGTGATACCATTCCAGCAAAATTCCCTCAAGCTGCCATGTTTTAATGGTGTGTTTCGCATTGGTAAGATTGGTTTCAAAATGGTTTTGATGCATACATAAATTTTCGAGAAGGGCGTGTATATCACTCATCAAACCTAGCGTTGGGGAAATGTTCTAGACAGGAATACCATGTTTTTACCTTTGCAGAATCGGGCAATCTGATGGCAAGCCAATGCTTGGCCAACTATTGTGATCTGAACAAAACCAGTCTGTGGGTATGCAACATCTTTTAATCATCGAAGACGACCAGGGAAAGCGTGCCGTCAATTTATATGCTGATTCTGGATCAATTGGTCGCGATGTCAGCAACTCAATTGTTCTCCATTCTAAAGAAGTCTCGCGTCAGCACGCCATTTTATTGCGAGTGCCCCATCCTGGTGAAGATGACTATGGATTTCAGATTATTGATGGCAATTTACAGGGAAAACCTAGCACTAACGGTTTGTTTATCAATGGCCGACGCTGCGATTCTCGTAATCTGCGCCACGGTGATGAAATTGTGTTTGGGGCCAATGTGAAGGTGCGATACCACACGGCTGCTGATAGTGAGGATGTGCAGTGGCTTCTCTCAGGGAGTGATGAAGCGGAAAAGTATATGGCCACACTCATTGCCGCCCCTGTAGATTCATCGCTCATGGCTGAATCAGATCGCCCCCAAGATGCTGCCGTTGCTCGATTGGCGTCGTTTCCTCAACTGTTCTCCCATCCGATTATTGAGCTTGCTCTAACAGGGGAGTTGACGTACCTCAACCCGGCTGCCGTTAGCCAGTTTCCTACCATTAGTTTGGCCAAACTCAGCCATCCGATTTTAGAGGGAGTGATTGATGCCGTTCAGGCCGAGGAAAAACAACGATTTGTCCGCCATATCGCTGTCGGCGATCGGATTTTTGAACAGGCATTTCACTATATTCCCCAGAGCGATCTAATTCGCTGTTATTTAGTTGATATTACCGAGCGTAAACGGGCCGAAGCTGAACTTCAAGCACTCCACGATGGCTTAGAAGCTCAGGTCAAGGAGCGTACCAGCCAGCTATTGGCGACCGCTGAGCATCTAAAACAAGAACAAAAAGCTCTGCAGGCTAGCTATGCCACTAATCGAGCGTTACTCAATGCCATTCCAGATCCCATGTTTCGCATTAGCGACGAGGGTCAGATTGTCAATTTTAGTGAGCCTAAACACCATACGTTGCCCTTTTCTCCCAGTGCTTGCCTAAAGCATCATTTAGCTGATGTGCTGCCCCAGCCAGTGGCCGCAGCTATGCAGCAATGTATTACGCGGGCATTAGCAACTGAAGAAATTGAGGTACTGGAGTTTCAGCTAGCCCTTGACAGTGAAAATCGTTATTTCGAGGCCCGTATTGTTAACAGCTCTCCGCAAGAAGTTATGGCAATTCTTCGTGACATTACGAAGCGAAAACAGATTGAAACAGAAATTCGCCACACCCTGGAGCGAGAACGAGAACTCAATGAGATGAAAACCCGATTTGTGTCGATGACATCCCATGAGTTTCGCACACCTCTGACAACAATTTTGTCATCGGCAGAACTATTGAAATATTATGGTGGACAGTGGGAGATTACTAAGCAACATCAGTATTTACAAAAAATTCAAACAGCTGCCACCCATATGACTGAGCTATTAAATGATGTGCTATTAATCAACAAAGTGGAGGCTGGTCGGATGGAGTTTAATCCGCAGCCGTTGGTGCTCAGTGAGTTTTGTCAGGAAATTATTGAAGAACTGCAAATTACGACGGATCGCCACAGTTTGGTGTTGCGATCGCACCTGCCCAACACACCCAATCAAATTGACCGTAAACTCATGCGGCATATTCTGACTAATTTGTTGAGTAATGCCATCAATTACTCTCCTAGCGGTGGTGAAATTCTGGTTACCCTGGAGACCACAGACCATGATTTGACCCTATCGGTGCAAGACCACGGCATTGGTATTCCAGAAGCAGCGCGTCCGACACTATTTGAATCATTTGTCCGGGGGCCTAACGTTGGCACAATTTCAGGGACCGGTCTGGGGTTGGCCATCATCCAAAAATCCGTAGAATTGCACCATGGACAGATCACCGTTGACAGCACCGTTGGTCAAGGAACGACGTTCGTGATTACGCTGCCTGTGGTTTCTCTGAGTAACCCAACCACGTTCTCGGGCAACCTAATAAGTGCCTAGGGCTCTGTATCTATCTATCTATCCATCAGTCGAACATGTTAGGTCTACCCGAGAAAACATAATGATTAAAATTTTAGTGATCGAAGACGAAGTAGAAATTCGTTCAAACCTTTTAGAATTACTGACATTAGAAGGCTACAACGTTGTTGGAGCAGACAATGGCATGACCGGCTTACTAGGAGCCTTTGAGCATTTACCAGATTTAATTATCTGTGATGTCATGATGCCTGAACTGGATGGCTATGACGTGCTACGCGCCCTACGTCAGGAACCCAAAACCGTAGCCACTCCCTTCATTTTCCTGACCGCCCTGGCAAACAAAGGAGATGTGCGTCAGGGGATGGTACTGGGGGCAGATGACTATTTAACCAAGCCCTTTACCCGTGCAGATGTGTTAACTGCCATTAAAAGTCGTTTGCAAAAGCAGGCGGCTTCACAAACTCAATTTTTAGAATTGCAACAAGAGATTCAGCAATTTCGGGAAGGTCTTAGGGGCAATCAGGTAGAATTACTGACAAATATACGACAACACATGCAGGAGGCAGCCGCTAAATTAGATATTGTTGTCAATATCCTGAAGGCGCTACCCCCTAGTGAACAGCGAGAGCGTAGCATTGCCCTTGTCCAGAATGTCTGTGCTTCCGACATCAAAATGTTGTCTCAAATTCCAAACTTTGAATATTTATTAGAGACAACACCGATGTAATGTACATCAACAATGTGTTAATCCCTGTAGTTAAAATAGTCAGCTAAACTTAGCACCAATAATAGCAACAACAACAATAACAATGACTAGTGCAACTATCATCAACAATGCAGTTGTATACATAGGACATTAAAAGATAAACTGTATCAGATCATACAGTTTATCACCATATCAGTATTTTGTTCAATTTTCAGGAAAGGGAGTAAAATTCATCTTTTTTTGACAGTTCTAAACTCTGAATTTTGAGTTCCCTTAAGGCAGCAGACGACTAGTTATTCTCTTCCCCAAGAGATGCAAAATGCTCAAGCAAGAGTCGATGCATAAAGATATACCCACCCCCCACTTTTTGGAGAAAAATGCTATCAGCAGCGTAGTCCAAAAACCTACGGTAGTTCCAGGGAGTTGTGCCACTCAGGGTCAGAATTATTCGGAGCAGGGTATGTTTGATCAAGGCTTCACCGCCACCTGCGGCAAAGCCAAAAGCCAGACCGGTCGCAGCCCAAAATGAGGCTTTGGTATTGCCAATTAGAACCCCAGGTACGTACAGCGTAACCATGGATATCAGGGCAAATAAGGTGGAATTGCGGGCTGATTGCCAAATGCCATCATTGGGACGACTGGTATTGCCTATGCGTTTACCGCTGAAGCCACGAATCAGGCCAAATGTAAGCCCCAGGGTGGCCCCAAACGCCAGACCGATCAAGCTATGGTTGGCGAAACAGGTGCCATTACGAAGACAAGCGCTGTCGCCAAATATAAACCCGAAGCCCACTTTGAGACTCCAGCCGATTAAGGGGCCTAAACTAAGCCCCAGCAACAAGTTATTGCGAGCTTGTCGCCAGGACCAGCGCAATGTCTCAGCAGGGGTGATGCGATAAACACCAAAGATGCGGCTACAAATCAGGCTGCCTAAGCCCACAGCCAACAGTAGCCTGTCCCAAGCGAGCACCTGAGCACCCAGGAGAGTGGCGATCGCAAAAAAGCTACACCACAGTCCAACCACATAACAACGTCTCAGCTTGGGTGTTAGCCAATCGGGTTGAATCCGTTCAATGAGAAGAACAGTTTGGGATGTGAGCACCAAGCGCTGTGCCAGAGAGGTTAACCAGCCCTGGATTTGGGCCGTGCTGTAGAGAGGGTGTCCAGGGCGATGGGTCAACATCCGCTGAATATAGGCATCAAACAACTGATGTTGATACTCTCCATGGTGCGGCTGATGGCCCAATTGCAAAATCTCGTCAGACGATACTCCCTGATAGGTGAGCACCATAATATTCAAAATCAGTGGCGAACGGGCCAACTCCATCAGAGACGTTGTTGCATCTTGAACAGCGGCATTTTGTTCTAAAAGAGATTTTAAGCCCGTTAACCCCTGCTCAGGACGATTTAGATACGCTAAAATCTGTTCATCGGTGAGGGGGCGCAGGTAAAGAGCGGCCTGAAATTCAAGCTTTTGGGGTAGTTGTTCATAGTCACGCATGCGACAACAAACCACCATTTCAGGACCATAGTCTCGATGGAATTGGTTCAAAGCCTCGATACAGGCGGTGCGACGGTCAGGTGCCACTTCATCCAGGCCATCTAACAGCAATAACAACTGTTGTTCATCTACCCAGCGCCGACCAATGGCCTGAGGTACCTGATATTTGCTGTTGAGTTCTTTGACCAGCCATGGGGCAATTGCCCCACTGCGCCATGACGAGAGATTGAAGATCACCGGTAACCGCTGTTGCTCTTCAGCCCGATCGAGCAATTTGCGGGTCAGGCTCAGCAGTGTGGTGGTTTTGCCAGCTCCTGGTTCACCCAAAATTAAGAGAGTGCGACCTTCGCCAATGGCATCAAAAACATGGCTGACCTGGGTACCTGCTGGCAAAGGTTGGGGCGACTGGCCGGGAGTAGCGTAGGTAATTTGCCAGGGAAGTGCGATCGCATCGGGCCGTTCTTCCAACCCTAAATTCAACAAAACTTGACCGTGGAGAGAGCGATCCAGAACACCTTCGATCCAGAAGCGGCGCACCTTATTAAGTAGAGCCTGACGATTCCGGTAAGTTTGTTGGGAGTATGAGTTGGCAAGAGCGGAGTTAGACATGCCCTCAACCGAACGATGAGAAAGCGACGTAGGTTGGGTTGACCCCAAGAAACCCAACGTGCCTGAACCTAATGCCTCCTTTCCTGGCAAAGGGCTCGTCGGCAACACCGTCGGCCCATACCCAGACGCACCCCCCGATGTTTCTAGCCCATCAAATAGCGTTTGAAACACCTGCAGTGCTTCCCCCGCAGTCCCATACCGTTCGCGATGGTCCCAATGCACCAACCGATCGATAAACTGGGCCAGCTCCTGGGGGACACTTACCCCCACACGGGCACAGGTAGCAGGGGTGCCAAAGCTCATAGGATGCCGCCCAGACAGCGCCTGGAGCATCACCATCCCCAGGCCATATAAATCACTGCCAAAGCAAGGACGGGCCGCTTGCTGCTCTGGAGCCATATAGCCCAAAGACCCAATGGCAACGGTCAAGTCTGGGCTGGGTGACGCTTGCAATGCTTTGACCGCACCAAAGTCAATCAGCACTAGCGGACCTGCGGGTTGATCCGGCTCCTGCCGTCGCAAAATATTGCTAGGTTTAATATCGCGGTGAATGACCCGCTGGCTATGGACGGCAGCCAATACCGTCAGCAGACCTTGCAGATCCTGGATCACCTGCTCCACCGCCATGGGGCCAAGGGCAAATTCGTCCGCCAGGGACTGTCCTGGAATATATTCTTGTACCAGGTAAAGTTCGCCCGCTTCTTCTATGTGGGCGAGTAATCTGGGTATCTGGGGATGTTCCCCCAGCCGGTAAAGGGTTTCAGCCTCCAGGTTAAATAGCCGCTTAGCAACCTCAAGGGCATCCGTGTGAATGGGATTGAGCTGTTTAACCACACAGATAGGATGGCCGGGCAATTGCTCATCGTGGGCCAAGAAGACTGTACCAAAGCCGCCTTGACCCATAGATTTGTCGATGTGATAGCGATGCGCTAGGCGCTGCACCATAGTGATTTGTGGCGTTGCTGAGCCACGATGGTAGTCAATCTGTCAGCGTCTGACAAGTCGATACCATAGCAGCTGTAGCGCCCTTGCCTATCTATGCGCCCACGCCCCGTAGGGACTCGTAGTGCAGTTGGAACCAATCGTAGGTTTGGGCAATGCCCTCCTGTAGAGAGGTTTGGGCCTGCCAGCCCAGGTCAGTAAGCTTTGATGGGTCCATCAGCTTACGGGGCGTACCATCGGGTTTGCTGCTATCAAAGACAATTTCGCCCTCGTAGCCCACTACATCCTTGATGGTTAGGGCCAGCTCTTTAATGGAAATTTCCTTGCTGCTACCGATGTTGACAAACTCAATGCCCTCATAATTGTCCATCATGAATAGCAGACCATCGGCGAGATCATCCACATAGAGAAATTCCCGCAGAGGGTTACCGCTGCCCCACACATCTGCCGTGGGTTGGTTGGCGAGCTTTGCCTCATGGAACTTGCGCATCAGGGCCGGTAGGACATGGGAGTTGGCCAGGTCAAAGTTATCGTTGATGCCATACAGATTAGTGGGCATGGCGGAGATAAAGTTGACGCCGTACTGACGACAGTAGTTTTCACACAGCTTGAGACCAGCAATTTTTGCGATCGCATAGGGCTCATTGGTGGGCTCCAGAAAACCCGTGAGCAGATACTCTTCGCGCATGGGCTGGGGCGCTAGCTTGGGATAAATACAGGAAGACCCCAGGAATAATAGCTTCTTGACACCCGTTTTATAGGCACTATGGATAACATTGGCCTCAATCATCAGGTTGTCGTAGAGAAACGAGGCACGATAGGTGTTATTCGCATGGATACCACCGACCTTTGCCGCCGCCAGAAAGACATAATCTGGTTTAGTCGCTTCAAAAAAAGCTTCAACATCAGCCTGTCGGCAAAGATCCAGCTCCTTACTACTTTTAAGCAATAAATTTGTATAGCCCCGATCTTTGAGAGCACGGACAATAGCACTACCCACAAGGCCATTATGGCCAGCGACGTAAATCTTGGCGTTAGTTTCCATAATGGTTAAGTATGCGAAAAATGAATAAAAGTGTCTAAAGTGTCTATCGTTCTAAGTGTATCCTTAGCAGCTTAAATGACTTTAATCAACGCCAAGGAAACGGCACCCAGTTACTTTATTCACCCTTCACGCTTATGACTAAACTTCAGAACATTTTTATCACCGGACTGGCATTCTAATGAAAAGAAATTGATTGGAATAGGGTGTTTTTCACCCGTGCTGAATATACCCCACTCATCTTTCACCCTTCACGTCTCCCCATCGCCATAACGTGATAAATCTCGTTGCTGTTGCTGTGATATCACCACGAACAACAAAAAGTTAAAAACCCAGGTAGCCTTTAATACAAGAGGCTACCTGGGTTTGAAGCATGGTCAGATTAAACCAGACAAGGTGTCACATAGACAAGGTGTCACATAGACAAGGTGTCACATAGACAAGATCTCACAACCTGGACCGTATTCAACCTTAGTACTTATAGCTATCGGTCTTGAAGGGACCTCCTACAGGGACGTTGATGTAGTCAGCCTGGGTTTTAGTCAGCTGAGTAATCACACCGCCAAAGCCTTCAACCATGTAGCGAGCAACTTCTTCATCCAGGTGCTTAGGTAAGACATCTACCGTAATGGCATTGGCCTTATCTGCATCGGACAGATCAGCAAACTTGCGCTCAAACAAGAACATTTGAGCCAGCACCTGGTTAGCAAAGGAACCATCCATAATGCGAGAGGGGTGGCCAGTGGCATTACCCAGATTCACCAAGCGACCCTCTGCCAACAAGAGCAAAAAGTCTTGGGGATCATCGCTACGATAAATCTTATGGACCTGGGGCTTCACTTCTTCCCACTGCCAGGTTTTACGCATGTAAGCAGTGTCAATCTCATTGTCAAAGTGACCGATGTTGCAAACCACTGCGCCGGGCTTTAACGCTGCCAGCATGCTAGCGTCACACACATTGACATTACCCGTTGCGGTTACCAACAAATCAGTGGCTGCTAGCAAATCTTTGTTGAGGTTAGCGCCCGTGCCATCGTTGACACCGTGATTGTAGGGTGACACAACTTCAAAGCCATCCATGCAGGCCTGCATAGCGCAGATGGGGTCAACTTCCGCCACCTTAACAATCATGCCTTCTTGACGCAGAGAGGCGACTGACCCCTTACCCACATCGCCATAACCAATCACCAATGCCTTTTTACCAGCCATCAAGTGGTCAGTACCGCGCTTAATCGCGTCGTTTAGACTGTGGCGACAGCCATACTTATTGTCGTTTTTAGCTTTAGTGACAGAGTCATTGACATTGACAGCCGGAATCTTGAGTTCGCCCTTCTCTAACATTTCATAGAGACGGTGAAC
Source organism: Leptolyngbya sp. PCC 7375 (assembly GCF_000316115.1). Taxonomy (GTDB): domain Bacteria; phylum Cyanobacteriota; class Cyanobacteriia; order Phormidesmidales; family Phormidesmidaceae; genus Leptothoe. The sequence goes on along the minus strand of NZ_JH993797.1, from coordinate 1,302,653 downwards.
ACCTGTCGTGGTTTCCTCGGTCACACCGTGGACGTTGATGAGCATTTCAGGATAGGTCTCGTGGATGTAACCGGTCAGGTCACCGCCGTCGTCCAAGATCATGTTGGCATTCCACAGCTGACCTTCAGGGGTACGGCAGGTCTGCTCAATACACCACATATATTCGTCTTCAGTTTCACCTTTCCACGCGAAGACGGGAACACCCGCTTCAGCAATGGCAGCGGCGGCATGGTCCTGGGTAGAGAAAATATTGCACGATGACCAGCGCACCTCAGCACCCAATTCAATCAAGGTCTCGATGAGCACAGCTGTTTGAATGGTCATGTGAATACAGCCGATGATTTTAGCGCCTGACAGGGGCTTGCTGTCGCTATATTTTTTGCGAATAGCCATCAGAGCTGGCATTTCGCCTTCTGCGATCGCAATTTCTTTGCGGCCCCAACTGGCCAGACTAATATCAGCTACTTTGTAGTCTCTTGTAAGTGTTTGTGCGCTCATTAGCTTCCTTATGGTGAGTGACAAGTTTATCTGACCAACCTATTCATTATGCCGTTAGAGGATGTTCTAGGCATTCTACTTTCCAAATGCTGGCTTAAAGCAGATGTTCTCCTTTAGGAGGGGGCTATAAAAAGGACGCGAAATTTAGGGTTCGCGATTGGGACTTCTCCCCTTGCAGTATCTGTCCTTGTAAAGGCTACGGTGTATGCACATCTAAAAGATAATGCCTTAGCAGGTAGACCTGACCTTGAATTGGCCCTCATCCCCCAACCCCTTACTCCCTAGGGGAGAAGGGGGGCTTTCCCTCAAAGTCCTTCTCCCTAGGGAGAAGGATTTAGGATGAGGGTTCGACAAATGAAGCAAATTTCCGACTTACGTATACACGCTAGCCTTCTAAAGCAAAGAACAGCCTATGGCAGGCTTTCCTTTCAGGCAAAGCAGCGTCCCTTAAAGCGTCGCTTTTAATAGCTCAGCCTTATCGGTTTTTTCCCAGGTAAAGTCAGGCAGCTCACGGCCAAAGTGGCCATAGGCAGCCGTTGGTCCATAGATCGGTCGACGGAGGTCGAGCATATCGATCAGACCCTGGGGGCGCAGGTCAAAATGCTCGCGAATGAGCATGGCAATTTTGTCATCCTCCAGCTTGCCAGTGCCAAAGGTATTGACTGAAATAGACGTGGGTTCAGCGACACCAATGGCATAGGAAACCTGGATTTCGCACAGTTCTGCCAAACCGGCTGCGACAATATTTTTGGCCACATAGCGACCGGCATAGGCCGCTGAGCGGTCTACCTTAGAGGGATCCTTACCGGAGAATGCGCCTCCACCATGACGGGCCATGCCGCCGTAGGTGTCGACAATAATTTTACGACCGGTGAGGCCACAGTCACCGACAGGGCCGCCAATGATGAATTGTCCGGTGGGGTTAATGTGGTACTGCGTTTCAGCATGTAACCATTGATGGGGCAGCACGGGTTTGATGATTTCCTCCATGACGGCTTCACGGATATCGCCCAGGGAAATGTCTGGATCATGCTGGGTAGAAAGAACTACGGCATCAACCGCGACAGGCTTACGGTTTTCGTAACGCAGGGTAACCTGGCTCTTAGCATCAGGGCGAAGCCAGGGCAGCACCTTATTTTTGCGTAGATAAGCCTGGCGTTCTACTAACCGGTGGGAGTAGTAAATAGGGGCGGGCATCAGCACATCAGTTTCGCTGGTGGCGTAGCCAAACATTAGACCTTGGTCGCCTGCACCAAGATCTTTGTTTTCGCCTTCGTCGACGCCCATGGCAATATCAGTAGATTGTTTACCGATAGCATTGACAACGGCGCAGGAAGCTCCATCAAAACCCAGGTCTGAACTGTTATAGCCGATGCCGATAATGACATCACGGACGATATCTTCAAGATCAACATAGGTGCTGGTGCGAACTTCACCTGCGATGATGGCCATACCGGTTTTTACCATGGTTTCCACGGCAACACGGGAGTGGATGTCATCTCTTAATAGGGCATCTAAAACGGCATCGGAAATTTGGTCGGCCATTTTATCGGGGTGGCCTTCTGAAACTGATTCTGAAGTGAAGGTGCTATATAAACTCATGGCAAACGCTAATAGCAGATACGAAAACTACCTAGGACGAGCAATAGGTATAATGGCTTAACTATAGTAGTTGATGGGCATACAATCGTTAATGCCGTATTCGGTGGTTATGTTTTCCTTGCGACATGGCTACTGCAATACCGTTAGTCAACCCTAAATTGTGGCCTACATTTTTGGTTAACGGCAGACCTATCGCTTGAGAGCAGACCCAAGTGAGGTTGGTCTCATTAAGCTAAAATAGTTTGTATCGCACTGCCATTTAATTCATGTCTAAGCGCGATCTTTTTCACTCAGTTGTTAAGTCAGCACTACAGAGAGATGGCTGGAAAATTACGGCTGACCCACTACGGATAGAATCTGGTGGAATTAACGTCGCTATTGATCTGGCAGCTGAGCGGTTGATTGCAGCTGAGCGTAATGGGCAACAGATTGCTGTGGAAATTAAAAGCTTTTTGTCAGGAGCTTCTGCCGTTTCAGAGTTTCATACAGCTTTGGGGCAGTTTCTAAACTATCGTGCTGTCTTAAAACTTGATTCTCCTGAAAGAGAGTTATACCTGGCCGTTCCTGTCAATGCTTATGAAACATTTTTTCAACTGCCAATGCCTAAGGGGCAAGTTGAAGATTTTCAGGTAAAGCTGTTGGTTTATGATCCCCAGAAGGAGGCTATTGTTCTATGGAAAAGTTAGAGCAGTATCAGCAGTTCATTCAACAACTGTTAAGTCGCTATACAGAATATCAACCATCCTCTGGCGACACAGAAATTCAGGCTGTTTTTGATACTGTGCGAAATCACTACCAGATTATGCATGTAGGCTGGCAGGGTACACGGTGGGTGCATAGTTGTTCTGTACATGTGGATATTAAAGGTGGCAAGATTTGGATTCAGTGGAATGGGACTGAGGATGATCTGGCCCAGGAACTAGTTGAGTTAGGGGTACCTAAGAAGGATATTGTGATTGGTTTTCACACGCCCTATATGCGACAGTTTACGGACTATGCAGTGGGTTAGGGAGCCGCAAACATATTCCTAAATCCTAGATCACACAATATCTGGATCAATTCCTTGCGATCGCAACATTTCAGCCAATCGCTCAACCCGTTGCCGCCCATCCACCTATCCACCCATCCACAGTCCCAACCTGAGAGTTTATCTCTATACCAACCTCTCTTCTCACGAAGACCGAACAGGCGGGTCAGGGTCCAGACTAGAACCAGTGCGACCAGTGACTAGCCACAGCCAACTGCGGGCGATGTCTCTCACAATTTTATGCTGAGGCTCGGACGGTGTGTTGGAGGGAACAATAATTGGGGTGTAGGCAATGCCGCGACTGCCAAGGACCCAAAAGGCGATGGCTTTGGATCGGGGCATATGGAAGTCTGAGGTGACTAAATAGATGTGGCGGATGTTGTGGGCCTGGAGTTTGGATACCAGTGTGGTGAAGTTGGTGACGGTATCGGTGGCGCTATAGTCGAGGTTGACTCGCGTTAGGGTGACGTTCTGGGCTGAGAAAATTTTATTGGCTTGGGTGGGGTCTAAACCGCTAGAGACCCACACGGCTAGTTTTGGGTTTTGGGTGGCTAGTTGGGCGGCGGCGAGTTCTCGGGTATTGCCGCCGCCGAGGACTAAAATGGCTTCGGGGTCAGGGGATTGATAGGCTGAAACGATCAGCCTGGCTTTGATGGATAGGATGATTAGGAAGCTGGTGGTTATGAGTGCGATGATCGCGCCGCGAACTAGCCACTGTTGCCAAAGCTTAACCATGACTCCGAATACCGCAACAGTCAATGTACACCAATGTACTTTAACTCAGACAGTGTGTTATTGGCTCCTGGGCAACTGCTAAAAGTAAGATGCAGGGTATGGGCTGCTGGTCTAAGTAACGATGTAATCTAGTATGCTGGCGACTATGGAGAGTGCGTATTTCGGCATCGAAAATTCAATTCCAGTCTCTATCCTTTACTATCTAAACTGTAACTAGGCTGGAATTATGGTTGCTCCAGATTATCAGCATACGGGCTTGACTCCAGGTTTTAAGTTAGACGACCTCCCTACCATTGAGGAGGTTGATTTCCTTAATCCAAAAATCAAGCAACTCTTGGGCGAGTTCAAGCAATTGCTCAAAAAATTGTACGGACAGCGCTTAGCAAATTTAGTGCTTTTTGGTTCTTTTGCCCGTCATGAGGAAACGCAAGATTCTGATGTAGATGTCTTGATCGTTCTTAAGGGTATTGATGTTGCTACGGGTGATGAGATTTGGCGGCTGGGTGATGCTGAAATTGAGCTGTTACTAAAATATGGTGAGTTGATTTCGGTATTTCCTATATCAATCTATGATTTCTTGTATCGTGATTCTCCATTATTGAGAAATATTCGTCAGGATGGCATTGTTATATGAGTGAGGCTTCTCAGTTTCTAGAGCTGGCTGAGGAAGAGTTGGTGGCTTCACAGCTTCTGTTACAGAATACATACTACCGTGCTTGTATATCCCGTGCATACTATGCAATGTACTATGCTACGCAAGCTTTACTGACCACCAGGGATATAGGAAGCCGCATCCATAAAAACTTCCAGCCTTGAGAGTTGAGCGGAGTCGAAACTCGATCTACAAGTGTTTCATTTTCAAGATAGTTTAGTCAAAGTTTTGTCCAGTCAGGTGATTTACCTGTCAGTATGGCTCAAAATCTGAAAAGGACCTATGGTTTACGTCAGCTGGGCGATTATGAAGCTGCCGTGGTTTTGACTGAGGAATTGGCAACGCAAGCGTTAGAGGCTGCTGTTGAGTTTGTTGAACAGGTGAGAGGGTATTTGGGAAATAGTGATTAGGTGTTTCTCCAAAAGAATTTGGGTGCTACTGTTGTCGAGTAACAGGCTGGCTGAATTGACAGGCTGCAATTACCAAGCCTGGGGTTGATCCATAGGATGATTCAGAAGGCTGGTGGGTGTAAGTGCGATCGCTCCGCGAACTAGCCACTGTTGCCAAAGCTTAACCATGGTTCTGAATACTGCAACAGTAGATTGACACTACTGTACTTTAATCCAGACGGTTAGTTAGTTGCCACTGTGGTGTTGGAATTGATTGGCTAAACGAACGTCTTCGGGCAAGCAATTGTTTGTTCTTTGCTTATGCTTCTTTTTCAATTAACCGTAGTGATAGTAGTAGCTCAGCAAACATTTGTTGAAATGCATGACACCAACTGTACTAATTATCAAGAATATTAACTTTGGAAATGAGACAAAGACTATGAGAGTAGAACACACGATTGAATACTATCAGAATAGAAATTCTTATCAAGTACGTGGATCTGAGATTCGCGGTAGGTTAGAGCTATTCATTTCTAAGGATTCAGTAGGATAAGCCAAAGTATTGAAAGCACATTTTTCATTGTCAAATCTTGAGACTTTAGACAAGTTTCCATCAAAGACTTTATATTGGAAAGAATGAAATATCTCTGTAACTTCTGCTCTATATTCTGGACCAACCTCACAGTAAATTACAGGTCGAGACTCAGACAATATTTTCTTAGCACCTTTAAGAACGCTTACTTCAGCTCCTTCAACATCAATTTTGATGAAATTAGGCTTCTCAGAAATTTTTAGCAGCTCATCTAAACTAAAAGTGGGGACAAAATTTTTCTCACGATATCCACCCATTTGAGAACGTCCACCTGCTTTAGCTAAAACATTTGAAGCTCTTCCACGAGCGGCTACCAAAAAAGTTTCAATGCTACAGTTATTAGCGATAGCTGCTGGCAGTACATCTACAGATAGGTTTTGATTTTCTCGAAGCCTAGTTGATTTTTGAATTAAGTTTGCTAACCATATATCTGGTTCAACAGATAGAACACGGCCTTTTGTACCAATAATACTAGCAGCAGCAAAGGTGAATACACCTACATTAGCCCCAATATCCCAAACAACATCGCCTTTGTTGACACATTCTAATGTTATATCAAGAAGTTCTTTATCAAAAGCTTTAACCCCTAGTTTAAGATACTTCAATTGAGCATCAGGACTAACAAATAAAGGAGTCTTCGAAAACTTCGAGGGCAATCTCCGAATAAAAATTTTTTCACGACTTAATCGCTCAGCTAGCTTACGCAACATCATATTTTTTCTCTCAAAAAATAAGTGACATAAAATCATTCCAAGGCTTCAATAAAATCCTGTCACTATCTGAACTCTTTTTCTATAAGGCGCAAAGAGAGTAATATTTCAGCAAACATGCGCTGAAACGCATAGTAATAACCGTACCAGCCATCAAGAATACCGCCTCTGAGAATGAGACAGTAAAGCAGAATGATAAATGGAGCTAGAACTTTCCATTTGCGAATACGATCGCCTAGACTCAGCTCACTATTCGGTGTGTGGCGTAATTTATCTACTTCAATTAGCATATATCGATCTTGTGCCCATAACCAGCGGCTCAGAGCTTTACGATCATCGTGATGGATGTAATTTTTTAAGTAGCCAGATTCACCTTTAACCTGTAGCAGCTGGGTATGTCCATCATTAATATATGAGCTACGATCTTTTCGTGAAAGAATCTGGCGAGGAGGTAAAATTGTTCCTCGCAAGGGTTTACCAAATACGCAATATTTGAACCGAGCAAAATAGCCGTCTACACTGTCTTCAGGGTTCAATTCAGCTATCTCGGCTATTAGTTCATCGGGTAGCACATAATCTGAGTCTAAAGAAAGAATCCAATCAGTTTCTACTTGGTCTAAACCATAGTTCCATTGGGGGGAATGACTATCAAACTTGCGCTTGAATACATCCACCTTGGGGTATTTAGTGAGAATATCTAAAGTTGCGTCTGTGCTAAAGCTATCAACAACAATAATACGTTCAGCCCAATCAAGTTTTTTCAGAGTACGCTCGATATTGGGTTCTTCGTTATAGGTAAGAATAACAGGAGTAATTTGATTAAGCATAATCAGACACAGAATTGATATTTAGAATATTCTGATAAATTGTTTTGAGCTTTTCTGATATCGTGGTCCAGCTGTAGTTATCAACAACAAAGTCATAAGCACGCTTGCTCAGACCATCTTTAAATTCTGGGGTTGCTTCAAAATAAGTCTGTAAAGCTTCAGCAATATCAGTCTTACTTTGAGGCACAACATACCCTAACTGATTTTTTTGGACTTCATTGGCTAAAGCCACCCCAGGAGTGACTAAAGCAGGGGTTCCAGCTGCGAGTGCCTCTAAAACAGCTACTCCAAAGTTTTCAGAATAAGATGTGAGTGCGAATACGTCTGAACCTTGCAATAATAATTCTTTCAGCTTACCTTCTACAAATCCAGGCATAATAGTTCTATCTTGCAAGCCGTTACTATGAATAAGTTCACGAACTTGTTGTTCATAGTCAGGGTCTCCATTACCTGCCAGGATAAATGTAAATCTTTTGGCAGTAATTGACTTCAGTGCAGGAATCAGATGATCAAGCCCTTTTTTGGGATGTATACGAGATAGAAACAACACAATCGGCTCATCATGAGGTAGATTGAAGTGCTCACGCAGAAGCTCTCTAGAATTGTCTACTTGCTGAGAAACATTTAGCCCGTGGGGTAGGATAAAGCTGTCGCTTCTGAAGTCGAGACGATTAAATTCTTCTTGTTCTTGACAAGAGGTTAGATGTAAATACTGACAGCTATTTAGGTTTTCCCGTTCAATTAGGTCTAAATATATCTCCTTGCGTCGTGCGCTTTGTGCCAATGACCATTCACACAGCTGGCCTAGCGGTCTCACGATATATGGCACGCCCTTCTGGCGAGCAATTGCCATGGCTACAGTAGGAGGATATGAAAAGATAGCATGAACATGAACTAAGTCATAGTTCTGGATATTTTGCCATAGCCATTTTGTTAGGGCAAAGGAAAATGCAAACTCTCGGATAGGTGTACTAGAGGGAGAGAAACGAGGAAAAAACCAGACAGGCGTATCGTTGTAATATGTTTTTTGATTTAATGGTACATCTAGTAAGTTCGGACCATCATCGTTGGTAGTCGCGATTTCAACGTCTAGATCTTTGTGTGCCTGCAGGGATGCTACCATTTCAAAAATGGCTTTGCTAGGCCCTCCTCGAACAGCAGATACTGAAGGAATTATATGTAAGATTTTGAGTGTCATGAGTTATGCAATCTTACGTTTGAAAAATGATCGATTTTCAAACTAAAGGGTGGAAACAGCGTGTCTTTGATGGTTCGCCCCTAAATCATTGATAATTGTCTTAAAGACCTCTGGCCAAATATTAGTCCCAAATTGGCTTGCTAAAGACAAACTAGTCTTATGTGCTATCTGCAGTTGCCTAACATCTTTCTTGGCTGCTTCAGTGAGGGCTGTTGTTAAAGACTCTACAGAGCTAGGCTTAAAAGCATACCCATTGTCTTTATTTACTAGATCTGGGGCAGCACCTACTGCTTCGCTGACAATAAGGCCGCAACCCGAACAGGCAGCTTCATGGACAACAAGTCCCCAGTGATCTTCCAAACTAGGTAGAATTAGAAAACGACTATTGCGCATAGCTTCTGCAACACGATGTGGCGAGCTAAAGCCTTCACAATCGATTTGAGAGTCGTCTAAGGGCAGTTCTAGCGGACCACCACCAATTATATGCAGTTTCCAATCAGGGAATTGTTGACGAAATTTTTGAAATGCTTCGAGCAGAGTAGAAACACCTTTGCGTTCTATAAGTTGACCGACAAAAATAAATCTTTTAGGCCTTTCTTCCAAAGATATACCAGGAGTAAAAACGTTCGGATTAGAACCATACATACCTTGATAGATTTTATCTTTTGGCACGCCATAGAATTCCATTAGATTAGTTCCAGATCGACCAGGAACCCAGACAGCATCAAACTGTTTAAGATATTTTGCTCGAAAACCTAAGGAACCTAACCATTGCCTTGGTGTATTTTTCCAACTATTGTCCGAAAAACAAACAACTCTACCACCTGCTTGTTTTACTTCCATACCAAGTCGTTTAAAGGCTGGGCTGAGCCAGCCAGCTTGAAAAAAAAGTTTAGGGACTGGAAGACCTAGACTAGCCCAAGAGCAATCACCACTAGAGTCAATCCAATAGATTGGTTGACTAATAACTCCCTCTACTTCTGCGAGTAAATTCAGTGGTTTGGAAGCGACGACATGAACAGACAAATCAACTGCTTTAATACCGGCTGTAATCAGATGAGCTGCATATGGCGGAAGACGATGCCAAGAAATAGCAATATCAGTGATTTTCTTATTCATTTTGACGGTTTTAGCAGAAAACTCTATAAATACTATTGACTCACTATTCAGCTAAAACAAATGCTTTCAGAGTATTTCCTACCTCAGGAAAACTAAAATTTTCTCTAGCATATTTAACAGTCAACTCTCTACGTTTCTGGATAATTGCAGTATTAATAACCAGCTTTCGCAAAATTTGCTTCAACGAGCTTCGAATGTCAGAATCACATAGATCAATGACCTGAGTAGGCAAATTTGGAAGATCACCAACAGGGGTAGCTACTACAAGTTTTCCATGGCCTAGATACTCATAAACTTTTGAGGGAGTTTTGTAATTACTGTAACGGCCTTGAGGATTTTGTAATGCCACACAAATATCAGCTGACTGTAGCAAGTCTTGATATTGTTCAGTACTTACAAACCCAAAATAGTTGATTGGCAAATCTTTTAAGCTATCTATCTTCTCTGTTAACCAGTCTGTTTTTGTTCCAGCACCACAAATATTGATAACTAAGTTATCGTTTATATTGCATTCCAGATCGGACTGAAGTTGCTCTAATGAATCTATAAAAAAATGAATTCCATGCTCAAACTCAATTTTTCCAGAGAACAAAATATTGATAGGATATTTTACTTTTTGAAAATCGTTGGAGATTTTATTCAAGGGCATACACCCAGATATTACTAGAGCAGGTTTATTTGTTGGTAAGTCTGGCAAAAAACGTTTGGTTGGAATAACTAACCCCTCAGACAAGTTAGCAATTATATCCATACATGTTGAAAATATAATTTGCTGTAATGGTCGTACCTCTGTTGTTTTTCTCCAGTCATCAAGCTTAGGTCTAGAGACATCCTCAATATTGTTAAAGATACGAATACCAAGAATATATTTTAGGAATAGACTGATTACTACTAAAGCAGGGTTAAAGTTGTAAACTATTGCCGTTTTTACGTTAACCCGTCTAGAGATTAATATGATTGACCATAAAAGTGTAATTGTTTCCAATAAGGAGTTAATAACAGGCAGACCAAAGGCAGGACAAAAGAATACTGGTACATGACCCGTTTTTGCAATACTAGCTATGTGAAATAACTTACCTGTCCATTTCATCCGCAAACTAGCTGCTGGAGAAACAATCATTACGTTTTGATTAGCGGTTCGTAATGCGTTGGCCAAGCGATGCATACGGTTCGAACCAGCAACATTAAATGTTGGTAGCCCTCTCTGCTCAACAATTTTACTGTTTAGATAGCTACCAATGTATAAAACGTAGTCCGATGACGAGTGCTTTTGTTTTAGCGCCATAGTAAGCTTATATAAAATAGCTAATAATTACTACATATTTTATGAGAGCTTTTCAGCTCGATGCTCCAAAACTGCTCTCCGAGAGTCGCCTACTGCCTTAGCCGGATTACCAGCAACAATTCCGTAAGCAGGAACATCTTTGGTAACAACAGCGCCAGCACCAATGACTGCTCCATTACCAATGGTGACCCCTTTAAGGATGATGGCTCTAGCACCTATAAAGACATCATCGCCAATAACAATTGGCTTAACAGCGATGTCATTACTAATATGTCGATCTATTGGGTTGACAGAGTGACCGTCATTATCTGTAATCAACACCCCTGAGCCGACTAAAACTCGATTTCCTATTGTGATTTTTTCTAGAGCTGTAATTGTGCAGCCACTGATTCCAACATCATCGCCAATGATAATTTGGCTGCCAATACCAAATGTGTGAATAAAAACTGGTTGAAATACACCTAAAGAGTTCCAACTCATCTTGCTAACAGCATAAAAACGTTTACCAATTTCTATCTTTGAATTAAGTAGCCAAGGGTAGAAACCTGCATGTATGTAACGCATCATTAAGTCGCTAATTGTGACGGGAATCGAAATCGTTCTGCCTCATAGCCTCCGGCCTCAGCTCTAGTCTCAACACCCTCTATCACGGCATAGGCTAGGTCGAGTTCATAATCGAACATTTGGCCATTCAGTTCATGGGTTTTGAGCTGATGCCACTCGGTTTCAATCGGATTCAACTCTGAACAGTATTTCGGTAGAAAGAAGAAATAAAGCCCTTGGGCTTCCCATTCCGCCCATTTTGCTTTCACTTTTTTGCTGGTATGAACTGGCCCATTGTCTTGAACAATCACTCGAATCCGACCGGTTTTATCCAGTTGTTGTTTCGCTTGACGGGCTTGTTCCTCCATCATGGTGATGTAGCGGTCTCCATCGAAACTCCCGACGACTAGACCATATACAAAATTCACTAGGGGCTGGAGGAGACCTAAAATACTGATTCGTTTTCCCCGACGTTTCGTTTGTTCAAGTCGCTTCTGCTCACCCCTAAAAAAGTAGCTGTATTCCACGGGCATCCAGAGACAAAAGCCAGACTCATCGAGATAATAGAGATCAATCTCTCCGATAGCGGCTGACCACTGCAACATATCAAGGTCCGCTAACTTAGTTGCTTTTTCAACCGGATCTTGTTTGCCACGGTGACTATGACGAGTTCGCTTCCAAATCACCCCCTTTTTTCGAGTATCTGTCTGAGATGATCAGCACTCAAGGTGACATTGCGCTCGGTTTTTAACTTCTGGGCTAACTGGTGGCTATTGTAGGTCCGTTGCTCTTCACGTAAGCAGGTTTCGAGATACTCCATATCCTCGGGTTGCCAACGGCGTTGAGCTCCGGGACGAGGGGCATCCCACAGACCTCCTAATCCCTTCTCTTGCCAACGATGAAGGGTCTCGCGGACGGTCCGAATATTCCACTTGAAAAACTCAGCTATGGTCTCGACATACATCCCCTGATGGCTTAAGCGAACGACGGTTGCACGATCTTTAACCCGTTGAGGGACCGTAGTAGCCGTTCGTAGTTCATATAAGGTGCGATCTTCTTCAGCACTCAGAAACACACGTAACCGTGCACCCATCTTCAAACGCCCCTTAGCAATAGAGTGATTGGCTCTATTCAACTTCACATAGCTGAGTTTTTCAAGCCTGACCTACTTAGGTTGTTTTATAAAAATAGGAAAGCCTCTCAAAGTCCAACTATAATCCCAATCAACTCCTTTAACTTTACAATATAGGAAGTTCATAGGTGCGACTAAAAATCGTATTAAATCTCGCCTAACACTTTTAATTGATTCAGGAACAAGAGATTTAATTAAGCTCATAATTAATACCTAAAGAATAGTATAGATCCTTGCTTTAAGGCACACTTGTTAATATAAATTTCTACGAATATTAGTTATAATATCTATTTGTTGGCGGAGCGACAAACCCACTAATAAACCTCCATAACTCCACCAAAAAAAACCAATGCGATCACTTGCTAGAAAATGGCCTGTAATTGTTGCTATCAAGCTAGATGCAGCATAACCACTCATAAGTGCCATGAGTCTCAGATCTTTGCTTTGCCTTAGAGCTTTAAAGATAGACAGTAATACGTATATTGCTATACAAATAGCAATAGCTCCAGATATCCAACCAAGTTGTCTTATACACTCAAGTGGAAAATTATGAGCACCAAAAGAGATATCTTTAATATGACCATGCTCATAATGTTCAACCAATATATTTCGTCCTGAAGGTACAAATATATATGGAGGTTCAGATATAAGATTGTAGACGCCTTTCCAAACATTATACCTATCAGCAAAAATCTTATCAAAAAGTCTCTTAATGAAAATATTTTCAGAGCTATAAGTATCGATTTTTTGAACTGTAGAAAATACTATGAATGGAAATAAAATCATCAGTGTTCCTAAGAGAAATCTAAATTTATAGATATTTGATTTCATTAAACTCAAGTATTTTGGAAAAATAAAAATAATTGATAAAATGCTCCCTAAGATAAATGAAAATGCAGTTGTAAAAGTATATTGAGTCAATAGGATTAGTCCTACAGAAATAGATAAAAGTAGAAGTAACGGTTTAGATTTTCTCAGAAAGAAAACACTCAAAGATCCTGCGAAACCGGGCAATAATAAAAGAAGTTGATTTTGAACCGCACCGACTAAAAATAAAATTAGTCCAATAATTGAAAATCTCATCAGAGATTTTATAGATATTTCGGTATCCACTCTAGAGTAATAAGATGATATTATTCCCCAGAAGAATCCACTCAAACCCAACAGAATTTTAATTCCTGTAATTTTAGTATTTCCATCTTCAAGATAATAATAAAAAGTTGATAAAAAGGCTATAGCCAAAGCCAAAATCCAAGCATAAATAATTATGTCTGGCACAACAAACTTATTATTCCTTTTAAAGGAAGTAGTATTAATACATCTCAGTAAGAGTATCCCAGTTGCTACAAAACTGGCAATAAATGGAGTATACAAATCAACTCCAACACTTACGGTTGCTACCATTGAGTTAATTGGTAAAACTAACCAGGTAGCTTCACCATATTGATTTGTTCGTAATATTCCATTACTAAGTGAAAGATCAGCTATATTTCTAAGTGCTATAGAAGGAAGTAACAGAATTAAAAGAATGCCATACTGATGAATATCTCTTTTGAGAATAACTATACCTGCCAGCAAAAGATTCGCATAAAAAGCCAATGTGCCTACAGTACTACCTGTAATTTGCAATAACACAAGAAAACTAGCAAGGATGTAGTAACTACGATTTTTTGACAAGGAGTTCTGTCTACTCTGAAATGATAAATTCATCAACTCTTATAATCTTAGATAGTCTTGTAAACATCTGCTATACAACGCACTTGATGCTCTAAGTTAAAATTTTTCCTTGCCTTAATCATTCCAAATTGACCCATTTTTTCCATTAATTCTGGGTTATTAAAAAAATTTTCCATTGCATAACTAAGTTCATCAGGACAGTTTGGCGATACGAGATAACCTGTCTTAGTATGTTCAACTAACTCACTCATTCCTACAACATTAGATGCAATAACTGGCTTAGTCATTGCATTAGCTTCAATGACTGGTCTTGCAAAATGTGGATGAGTAGATGGGAAAACTAACACATCACAAGCTGCAAAATAAGGTGCGATATCTTCTTGAAAAGGAAGTCTTATACAAATATCTTCTAACTCTAGTTCTTGAATAAGATTGTCAATTTTTTGAGCTAATGTACCAGAGCCTAGTTTTGGCAATATATTTCTCGCTAATTCTGATTTCCAGCTTCCTGATGGTTGATATTCAGCACCAGGCATTAGACACTTTACATCGGGAAAACGCTTCTTCAACTTTGCTAAAGCGTAAAGCAATGGAATAATTCCTTTAACTAAACTGAGCCCACCTACATAAAGCACAATTAAAGAGTTTTTAGGAATATCCAACTTATGTCGAAAATTAGAGGTTTTAGATGTTATATCAAATCTTGAGAAGTCTACAAAATTATGTATAACTTCTCCTTTTTTATTCTGAACCCAAGCTTGACGATCTGCTTCCGATATGAAAATCATCTTGTTTGAGCGCATCATAATTTGCCGAATGAGTTGGGTCCTAATACCCTGATCTGGAGGTGGCTCCCTAACATGCCATACAAAAGGAATGTTTTGCTTCGAGAGAATATCTGCACTTGGCGATAGTGGCATAGAGTTGAGATGAACAATATCTGGTTGAACAAACTTAACTAGCTCTAAAGTACGCTTTTGGCTCTCTCTCCAGTTAATGAGAACTTTCACTAGATAAAGAAAAGTTCTTGGGTTATGCCACGGTCTAGGTGATACGGTACTGTGGTGCCAGAGAGTTATTCCTGGCCAGGAGATGACTTCAATCCCAGCATCTGAGTAAAAATCAATGAGTTTTTGAGAAGGGACTGCTAGTGCAACAATACAAGTAAACCCAATCTTTGTTAGTCCTTGGATTGTGTATAGCAAACTCAGAGTTCCACCACCAAGGCTTCCTGAGTGATGTACGAATAGAATCTTTTTCATTTAAGAATAAAGTTTTTACTTTACTTCTCATGGTTGAGAACTCACAATAGAAATAACATGAGATTCCTTACATTATCGGCTCATAGTTAAGCCAATAGAGTCCTTTGAACCTCATCCCACATTTCTGTTGATAACTTTTTCTGCTTCTCAGACGAAGCTTTTATCGTCTTAACAACAGCTTCACGTTGTTCTCCCTCAATGAGACTTTCTAATTTATTCAAAACTTTAGAAATCTCATCCCCGACATTAATTAAAAGCTCTGAACAATTATATTCATCAAAGAGCATTTCATATTTATGACTCCAACCGGTCCCTAGACATGGAATACCTTGAGAAAGAGAACTGATCAAGCCATGAAATCTTGAACCAATCACAAGTTTAGAATCACCCAAAATCCCCTTAAGATAAAGAGGATCTTCTTCTTGAATGACCTGTATCTTTTTTTTAGTCAGAGTGTTTAATTTCTCAGCTATCGATATATCGAATGTCTCATGGATTAGGATAAATGGTTCTAAACCTTTTTCTTGCAAGAAATCAATACAAGCTATCAATAGATCTAGATACTTATTACTTACGCAAGAATCTGTTTTATCCAACATTCGAGCATTAGGAATAATACAAGGCTTATCAATTAGTTTTGAAGCATATGAAGGCCATTTTGGCTCAAGGAGATTTGTAAAATCTGGTGCAATTTTCACATTGTCTAATGACTGTGAGACACTCTGAATATGATTAAATGATTCTTGATCTCTTGCAAAAATTAGATCTGCGAGTTTTAAAATTTGATCGAACTCTTGTTGGATTTCTGGTTGTGTAAATGGACCAAATGCCTGAGGCAATAATATAATTTTCGTATCCTTTTTTTTCCAGTTTTCAAATAGCTGCCTTCTTACTCTTGTAGCCTTAAGTCCCCATTGATCACTAAAACGAAAACCTGATGCATCCAAAACCACATCAATATCTGATTTCAATACAACATTTAAACTATCTCTAATGAAGTTAGGTGCAGTACTGAAAACTGTATTTAGAGTTAAATCTAACCAAGGTAATTTATCTGATTCAAATCTTAGTAAATGTTTTACATGATTATGATTTCTCTGCTGTATATCTCCAACTCTAAAATCTAAAGATACTGAATTATTATTATTCCAAGTAGCCAACTCTTGTTGAATAGCTAAGAGCATTAACTGTGCGCCCTTATTATGAAAGCCTACTCCTTCAACTACATAATTTATTTTAGTTTCCATAGTTGCTCCTGTAATTAGTTATATCTACGAATTTGATCTAGAGGTTTCTTACTAGAGTACGGAACTAACGCATCAGGATCAGGATAGCCAACTGATATAAGCATTACAATTCTTTCATCTGCTTCAAGTGATAAAAGGTTTGCCATTTGTTTCTCTTTTTGATCAACATCAGGCCAGTTGATAGAACAAGAGCTTAATCCTAACGTTTCCAATGCATATATCAATGACATTGACGCAAGTGAGCCATCAATATATATGACATGGCGATCTCTTTCATTGAAGTAAGCTCTCAACTTACCTACCACTACTATGATCACTGGAAAATTATGTTGAAATCCCTTAGTTCCCCCAGGTACCGAAGCGATTTTCTGAACTAAGTCTGGTTTATCGAAAACTCGAAATTCAAATGGTTGACGATTACAAGCACTTGGAGAAAGTGCCGCTGCTGTTATTGCCTGGTCTAATAGTTCACGAGGTACTGGGTCTTGAGTGTACCAACGAACAGAGCGTCTCCGATGACAAAGCTCTAAAAATTGTGTGTAACTAACTGAAATTGGCTTATCTAAATCTCGTTTGTAAGGAATGCATTGACCTTTACTTTTAAGAGGTGCAAGTGACAGAAATTTCTGTTTAGACTGGTTAATAACTGAATGCGAGCCTGCTATTCTGAAATACTCACTCAGAACATCATTCGCCCAACTTAGATCACTATCACCACATCTGAATTCTCCAGCTTTCTCAAAAGCATGACAATATGCTCTCACTGTTTCTTCAATATATCCAACAGCGAAGATATCTCTGCGTGGCCGCATAATTAATCCTTTCTCAAGACGATGAATATTACGTCTTAATAGATAAGGATTACTCTGACCAAGCTGTAAATTCTTATAATATTGAAATCTACCGAAAACTACTGAATGTTGCTCCCTGCGAAACTGAGATGATATCAATACGTAATAGAAGCTACTTAAAAATGGAGATAATATTGCTATTCGTATTAGAGTTCTATCAAAAAAAATCAGCAATTTATTAATTTTGAAATAGATTAACTTTGCAAATTGCAGACTTTTTATTGGTAATATTTTCTTAGCTTCTATAGAATTAATCATTGAATTACTTCCTTAAAAACAATTATTTTTCTATTAATAATTAATCAAAAATTATCTAGATCTTACATTACGGCCATGCCAGTATCGATATCCTAATGTAGGAACTAAAAGCATTGAATAAGTCATCATCCAGAACATAGGACGACTTTTTCGATGAAAGAATAGCGCTAGGTATGATGCTGTTGCATAAGAAATAAGTGTTGCCAGTGCTGCACCATAACCACCTAGCTTTGGAATCAGAATCAAATTTAAAATAATATTTACAACGCCACCTAAGCCTTGAGTCATTAAAGATAGAGTCAACTCATTTTCCATAAGAATCCATTTACTAAAAGCTGCTCTCATAAATATGAATAGACCGGCCCAAATATGAATACTTAAAATTCCTGCCGAATCTATATAAGTTGGTCCAAATGTTAATAGTATTAGTTCGTCTGATACAAGATTTATTAAAATTGAAAATATCAAAGCTATAGTAAACAAAAAATCTAACAGCTGTTGTAATCTATGGCGATACAGATTGAAATTTGATTCACGAAGTCTTATTAAACTTGGAAAAATTGAAACAACTATTGCGTTAGGAATGAAATACCACACTTCAGAAAGCGTGGTTGCAACACTATAAATACCAACTTCTTTAGAATCAATGAGCCATTTGAGCATGGCTTGATCTATCTTTAAGTATATAATCGCAAATATAGAGCCTAAACAAATAATCCAACCTCCTTTAAGTAATTTCTTACTCCTAAATTTTGAGTTTTTCCATGATTTTATTGGAATTTTTGAATGCTTTAAATAAAATAGAATTAAAAGTAAAGCAGCTACTATTATTTGGATTAAATTAGAAAATCCAAAGGCTATTAAGTTAGCACCTGTAATTACCAGAATCAATTTAAATCCATAATTAGAAATCGTTCCAGCTGTATTGGCAATAGTTTGATACTTGATTTTAGTTTGTGATTGAAACCAGTAAGAGACTATCTGAAATGGTTGGGCCAATAAACTAGCTGCTGTAATGATTAAGATCCAAAATTCTTCACTCCCTGGCTCTTCAATGAAAAATATAAGTCCAATTAAAATAGAGAAAATAGAAATAGTAGAGAGAGATTTAATAAAAAAAGTAGACCCTAAAATTTCATGATTTTTGTCTGGATTTTTGACAAGTTCTTTTACAACCAATCCATTAAGACCGGCGTGACTAACAGCAGTAGCAATACCCACAATTGATGTCGCATATGCTAACACACCAAATCTTTCAGGACCTAGATATCTGGAAACTAGAATAGCTATAAAGAATCCCGCCCCCATTTGCAAAATCTTTTCAGCCATCATCCAAGATGTATTGAAAAAATGCCCCTTAAAACGATTGTAAAAACTTACTATTTTCGAAATTCGCACCGGATTAAGTCCCATTTCAGCTACTCGTGTATTTTTTATGGCTATCTCAAACCATAAAGAGACTTGAAAAATGCTAGATGTAATTCAGTACTATCAATTACTTTCGCACTGAATTAATTTTGAAAGAACACATGTTTCATCTTCAGTTGCCACTACCTACTTTGCATTTAAAGCTTGCATGTAGTGACGACTAATGATTTGTGGAGTGAAATAGTCGTTCATTGCTTTGCGTGCGTTTATCCCCATGCCACTCAATAGCTGTTTATCTTGAGCGAGAAGATACATAAATCTTGCAAGGTCATTACTTTGACCATTCCTAAAAACTGCGCCACAGTTAATCGTCTGAACTAACTCCTCTAAGTATGTATCTTCCGGACAAATCACCGCAATTGGCGTCCCCGCCGCCAATGCCGGATATAATTTACTCGGGGCCACCAAACTCTCCATCCCCTCACTCACACTCACCAACGACACATCACAGGCCGTCATCGAATACGGAAGATCCTTCTTATCCTGATACGGCAAAAACAAAAAGTTCTCCTCCAAATCCTCCGCCTTCACATCCTCAATCAGCTTCTCACGTTTTGCCCCACCCCCAATACATACAAACTTAATCGGCTCATTCCGTAACAGTTTTGCCGCCTCAAAAATTGTCTCAATATCATGGCAGCGGCCCATATTCCCCGAATATAGCACCGTAAACGTATCCACTAAGCCATGCTTACGCGCAAACCAATTATCCTTCTTTTCCATTGGCTTAATCAAATCTGGGTCTGCCCAGCTATGGATCACCTCCACTCGATCAGCAATATCCGGACAATGACTCACCACCCGATCCTTCATCGAAGGACTCAACACAATCAACGCCTTCGCCCGTCGCCATACCCGCTGATTTAACCAACGCCACAGCTTAGCCACCGGATGATGATAATCCACCACCCCCAGCTCCACTGCAATGTCTGGATACAGATCATACAAAATCACCACATAGGGCGTATTAAATAACAGACTAATCAAATAACCAACTACCGGCAAAAATGGCGGAGCCGTTGTCAGCAACAGCACCCTATCCTTTTGCCAACCATGGTGCAACAAATGCAAAAAAGCACGAATTACAAACAATAAACCATTCAACGCCTTACCCCGCAGCCGATTAGACCACAGCTGAGTCATCCGCGAACGATGTATATCTAAATTGTGAGTTTTCTCCCTGCGAGGAGCCTCGGCCTCACCATAGGCATAGCCCGGCTGGCCCGTAAACACCTCCACCGGCATGCCTTGCTTTGCCAACTGTCTGACTAGCTCATCCAGCAGCTGCCCCGTGGCAGCATAGTCAGGGGCAAAAAATTGAGTAACAAGTTTAACCGTTTGCTGCGTCAACTGAACGTCAGATTGGTCATCAAAGGAAACGGCTTGAGTAGGTGGGTAGAGTTTGCCAGGAACCATAAAGCGTGAGCACTAGTAAACAATAAAATAATGAAATAAAACTGTTGCCCAAAATTAGTAAGTAGGTAATCTTAGATCTTGCACTAAGGTCGGTTGTGAAGCTCAAACCCACGTTGGGTTCAAAACCCAACGCTAATTGAGGGCTGTCCACTCAAGGGACAAGATTGGCTGGGCAGCTCTAAATATAGAGCTTTTAGGGATTCTTTAACCGCTTGAGCGGTTTTGAGCCAGTTAGCCTTGCGACTTTGAGTCCAAGGTGGGTTAATGCTTCCTTGCCAGGTGCAAGATCTCAGTAATCGTAAAGATCTACAGCGTCTGAAGACCATCTTTTCCCAATACTAGGAGAGACTGAATCCAAGCCCCCAAGGTTGGGAGTTTGGGAGCCTGAACAATCTGAAACCACTTGGACAGCTGCTTGAACATAAAAGACCTTTTAATAGGCGAATTCACCCTACCCAGGCTTCGACATGAGGCTTCGACGTGACCTCAGCCAAGAAGGCCTGTGAATAACCGTTGCATTTCTAGGAAACCTGCGCCACGCGCCAGGCTCGCCAGGAAGCAATGCCAAGGATGGGGGTAGAAATCACCATGGCCAAAATGCCATTGGGAATCGGAGCCAGGGTAAAGGCCCAGCTGCCAATCCAGAGGCTGAGGGCATAGATAAATAACACAGCGCCACGATGGGAAAAACCAATCTTCAATAGCCGATGGTGTAAATGACTTTTGTCAGCAATAAAAGGAGACTTACGCCGCAGCAACCGTGAAATAATCACCAGTGTCATATCAAAAATTGGCACGGCTAATACAATCAATGGAATTGTAACGGCAGTTGCCCCCTTTACCAGACCGGTCACGCTAATCACCGCCAACATAAACCCAATAAAATAAGATCCCCCATCACCCATAAAAATACAGGCCGGATTAAAGTTATAGACCAAAAAACCACACAGGCTACCAACCAAACACATGGCCAACAACGCCACCGACGGTTCGCCAATAAATAAACAAATACCCACGGTGATCAGAGCAGCAATGGCGCTCACCCCCGAGGCTAAGCCATCTAAACCATCAATCCAGTTAATGGCATTCACCATCCCTGCAATCCATAACAACGTGATCGGCAAGCTTAACAATCCTAGATGTACCAGACCTATGCCTGGCACATTAAAAAAGTCAATGCGAATGCCGTTTTGCCACACTAGGGCTGCGATCGCTAACTGACAGACTAAACGAAACTTAGGCGAAAGTCCTTTCAAGTCATCGCAAAAGCCCAATAGAAAATAGCCACTGCCCCCCAGCAAAATAATTGCTATTTCTCTTTGGGCCATCGGCAATAAATAGCTAAAGCCACCTAATCGCCAGAGAGAGATAGCGGCTGCCAGCGTACCCAGAAAAATACCAATCCCTCCCAAACGTACCATTGGAACTTGATGAACCTTGCGATCGTCGGGCAAATCCACATGGCTGCAACGAATTGCTAATGTCCTAACAATGGGTACACTAACAACAACAACAACAAATGCACTGATAAAAGCAAAAAAATAAAAACCGTAGCCAAAAAACAACGCTGACAAATTGAGCATCACATTAATGCCAACATAGATCTAACAAGTAATAGATGTTGGTATTCGCAAACAGCAGGCTCTTCAGGTCTTAAGTAAATAACCATCAAGCAGTTTCGATGCAACTTCTCTTAGTTAAGGCATTTTCTTGAAAAGACTATACCGGCTAAAAGCCCCCCAGTCAGAGATAATCCTAATATTCCAACCAGGCATACTAGATTTTTCTAAATGCTAGGAGAAATGAACCTCAAAGTTTCCCAATGGCAAAGGATTTAGGGGCATAAATAATAGGTAGATTCTTTATCAGAAATATCCTCAGTAGGTTGCAGATAACATTCTTGGTAGAGCCCACTTTTTGCTGAAATACAGCAGATACATTGACTTAGGGAGCGGCAAATAAATAAAGTCCCCATACTACAATCTGTCACAGGCACTTTTTTCAAGCATATCCCCGAAGTGGACATATTATCCATAAAAAACAATTATCGATAACATGTGGTTTCTAAAGACTGTTCGCACGAAAGAGCGCACCGTCAGCTAGAAAACCTATGAAAAAAATACTGCTAGCATCCAACAGCCTCGGGAGTAAGAGGCCATTAGACATAGAAAATAAACAGACAGTTCAAAGAAACAATACTTTACACCAGCCGATAAGATCGTATTTTTCCATCACCTACCTAAACACACAATTGAAAAAACATAGCACTATCTCAAGGTAAGCGATTACTGATTCAGAGGATAAACCGGTCTAGAGGCATTGATACTTGACGGTATCTCACAACTAAAGTCATCCCGAGGAGCAGCAATGCCCCAGTTAAATAGCCTTGATAACGTACTGAGCAGATCTACTTGATATTTCCCAATTAAGTTACTGGTAACATTGTCACATTCCGGATGAAATAACCACCTATTTTTGATGAAAACCCTTTCCTAATAAAGGATACAGCCACTCAGTATAACCACGGATAAGGGTAGTTAATTAAACCCGGCATTGGGGAAACCCCAGTATGCCTAATTAGGCGAATGCAAATAGTTCCATAACAGGGGGCCTGAACAACTTTTAGCCACTTGAACAGTTGCTCACCCACAGAAATGCCCTAAGAGGGAAACTGTCCTACAACATCATGTCACGCTGGTTTTTATAACAAAAGCACAAGGTAAACTCTAAAATGTCAGGTTCCTACTATCAGCACTTCAGGGCTAAATATTTATATATAATCAGCAAACTCAAGCATTGAGTAAATTTTCATAGAATCATGGACTAAACCAAAGCTACTATGCGGAGACAGCCTCCATAAGCTCGAATAACAATAATATCGGGCTGTATTTTTGTCAATCAATCGTTGTCGGCTGGCCGATAGCCTCAATTCTCTCTCAGTCATTGAAACTTCCTTTGGCAAACGATTGAATATCAATAAGATCCCAATCGTAAAATTGTGTTATTCCTCCCCTTACCAAGGTCTACGGTGTATACATAAGTCAGAGAGAATGGCTAAAACCCTTAAAAATAATGGGTTTCAATATGGCCTGCCAGGGGTTCCCCTTACGAAGGGGAACCGTCAGGGAGGGGTCTGGATAACTAGCGCTAACACCTGTAGACCCCTCCGTTGGTTCCCCCTTCGTAAGGCTACAGTGTCCACACAAGTACTGGAAACTAGCGTTCGCGGTTGCCTCACCCCCTCTAACTCCCCCTTGATAAGGGCAGGGTTGTTTCGTGTTCACCAGAGAAAATCTGTAAGGCTTATTTCTTCATTCATACTGAATCGAGAGATGATCGGAGGGAACCAAAACCGGTTGCTTGGGGTCCCTCCGAGTTCACGTTCGGCTGAGCTCACGTCGAAGCCCAAACCCCCATGGTTAGGGCCGGGAGGCCGCCCTAAGACCCAGCCTACTAGGTTGTCCTCAATGGCATTAAATTAAGGGTTACGGCGGGGTCGATTAATCAGGTTATCGCATTGTTGTTTGGCCCACCTCCAAGTAGGGCATATCTTTCCTCAAATGAGCTTTCAATACCTTCAGATTTTCTGTCTAGACAATGAAACAGACCTACTCCTGGGAGGGGACAAGGTATTCCCCTCAGCCTAAAGAGCAGGCTTCGCCAACTTAAGGGAACAGACCTCCAACATGTCTCAAAACAGTACATTCTTTTCATGCAAAAGTCTTAGTCCCACAGTCCAAATCTTTGATGAGGGCTCGTAAAAAATTATACTCATCTCTCCGTCTTTCTACTATTTGCTAACTATATAAAATAGATATATAGCGATGCCATAAAGTTCAGGATTTTCCGGATATTACGGGCCATCGACAGCATTTCTCTAGAGGGCGATAACGGCTTCTCTGACTATTTCCTGCGGTGTTCAGATCTACCTACATTATTGTTAAGCGTTTCAGTATTTGCCGTTGCTGATTTAAAGGATAAACCCAACTGTTAAAAGCGACATATCGCAGCATCTTTCGATAAAACCATAGTTTGGTTCAGCAACGCCCAGTCTTATCTTGCATCGTTTTTAGCCTTCTATATGTCCTGCAATGACTAGCTCCAGATATTTGAAAACGGTAATTCGGACAGCCCTAATAACAGGTTTTGCCCTGGGAACTGCTGTCGGTAGCCCAGCCCTGGCCGTACTGCCTGACATCACAGTTTCTGCTGCATCCGTTTCATCCCTCAATGATATTTATTTATTGGGACCGGGGGATTTGATCACCGTTGATGTGTTTAATGTACCTGAGTATAGCGGTGAGCAGCGAGTGTTAGCCAATGGCAACATTAATTTACCCGCCGTTGGCCAGGTATCGCTGAGTGGTTTGACCCTGGCTCAGGCGGAATTAGCGATTAGCGAGAAATATCGATCAGAAGTCCGTTATCCGCAAATCACTGTAAATCTTTTAACACCCCGTCAGCTCCGTATTGCCCTCACAGGAGAAATTCATGCGCCCGGTCAATATACTCTACCCGTGGGGGGCGAAGGGCAATTTCCCAGCCTGATCGAAGCGATTAAGCTGGCTGGAGGCATCACCCAGGCGGCCAATCTAAAACGGGTAGAAATTCAACGCCAGGTGGCAAATGGTGGCACGCAACGGGTAATTAGTGATTTATCTGCACTGCTGACCCAGGGGGACCTGACTCAGGATTTTCCCCTGCGAGATGGTGACTCCATCACCATTACTGAGATGGATGAAATTGACTTGCCTATGTCAAGACAGATCGCCCTGTCTAATATTGGTCCCGATGAGGAAGAAGCCATTAGTGTTGCCATCGTCGGTGAGGTTTTTCGTCCAGGCACCTACAACTATGCTTCACGTTCTGGATCAGGGCAGTCTATTACTAGCAATAATGCCACTGCCACCAGCGTGCAGCAGCCGGGTCGGCTGACGGTAACCCGTGCCTTGCAATTGGCGGGTGGAGTGAAACCCCTGGCAAATCTTCGACAAATCGAGGTCAAGCGAACGACGCGTTTGGGTGAAAGTCAAACGATTTCCCTCGATTTGTGGCAACTGGTTGAATCTGGTGAACGAGAACAAGACTTGATTTTGCAAGAAGGTGACACCATTGTGGTGCCAACTAACCTGACGGCCAGCTCAGAAGATATTGGTCTGCTCACGGCTACGAATCTGTCGCCAGATTCGATTGCGGTCAATGTGGTGGGTGAGGTCGAAAGCCCTGGCCCCGTTGCTGTGGCGGCTAGCACTACCTTAAATCAGGCTGTTCTGGCGGCGGGTGGTTTTAATCGTCGTGCCAAAGAAACGGTGGCACTGATTCGCTTAAACCCTGATGGGACCGTTACCCAGCAGTCGTTTGAGGTGGATTTAGCCCAGGGTCTTAATGCTGACGGGAACCCCATACTGCAACACAACGATATTGTTGTTGTTGACCCCAATGCGGCTGCTCGCCTATCGGATGGGTTGAGTAATTTTCTCGGTCCCTTCCTCCAAATTCTACCGTTTGGCAATCTGTTCTAACGAACCAATCTTTACACACCCTAAATAGACCCCTCTCCAAGCTCCCAAGCTCCCAAGCCCCATCAACACATATTCATCCTATTTACTCTCATTAAAAATTCTAATTTTCTTCCCTCAAACCGCCCTATGGATAATCTTGCTTCAGCCAACGGTGCGTCTGTTAACAGCCTGGCCAAAGCGTACCAACTACCTCAAATGCCATGGGCCCAGGATGACGATGAGCTAGACCTGGCTCAACTGCTCACGGTGCTGCGGCGACGGTCCCTGCTGATTACGGGGGTGGCTGCCGGTGTGATGGGCACAGTCATGTTTAATACCCTGCGCCAGGAACCGGTTTATGAAGGGAGCTTTGAAGTTCTGGTAGAACCGGTTAATGCCGATGATAATCTCTCGGACTTAAGTGGTCTTCTGGCAGAAGCTGCCCCAGTCAAACAGTCAGGCCTGGATTATGAAACTCAGGTGCAGGTGTTGCGTAGCCCTGAATTGATTGCTCAGGTTATTGCAGAGCTAGAAACAATTGATCCCGATCTTGATTATGAACGTCTGTTGAAAAACCTCACGATCAGACGGGTGGGGGAAACTAAAATTATTGAGGTGAGCTACAAGGGCAATGACCCGGTCGAAATCCAGGCGACATTGGATGCGCTTTCAACGGTTTATTTAAAGTACAGTCTGGATGAACGCCAAACGAATCTGCGCCAGGGGATCCAGTTTGTTGACCGGCAGTTGCCTGAGTTAAAAGAGCGGGTTAATGAGCTGCAAAGCCAGCTGGAAAGATTTCGTCAAACCTATAATTTTATCGATCCAACGACCCAGAATCAACAGATTACAACGCAGGCTCAGCAGCTTAGCACCCAGCGTCTGGAAATTGATCGACAGCTGGCCGAGGCGGTGACTAACTACGAGCTATTGCAAAGTGAAGGGGGTAGTGAAGTTGCGCTGCAAACCGCACCGGTTTATCAACAGCTGATTCAAGAGCTGCGCCAGGTGGAAACAGAAATTGCCACTGAGCTGACTCGTTTCCAGCCGGGGAGTCTGGCTATTCAAGTTCTTGAAGATAAGCGAGAGAGAATTCTTCCTGTGATTGAGGCAGAGGCCCAGCGGGTATTAAATGCAAAATATGCTGAAGCTGAAAATGCCATCGAACTGCTATCCACTCAAAATGTCACCATTGCGGCGGCTGAAGCCCAGTTGCAAAATACGCTGACTCAGTTACCGACCCTGGCACGAGAGTATAGCGATCTACAGCGTGAACTGGAGATTGCCGTTGGTGCCCTCAGCCGTTTTTTGGAAACTCGCGAACAATTACAGATTGAGGCGGCCCAAACCGAAATTCCCTGGGAAATAATCGAAGCACCCAGTCGGCCAGAAACGCCCATATCGCCTAATCCGAAACGTAGTTTTGTGTTGGGCATTGTTGCCAGTCTGTTGATTAGCGTTGGGTCAGCGTTGCTGCTGGAAAAAATCGATACTGTTTGCCGCACCGTTGATGAGATTGAAAAGGTCGTAAAACTGCCGTTGTTAGGCACAGTTCCCTATCATGGGGAGTTTGACACTGCTCCAAAACAATCTAATGGCATGGGCCAGTGGCTACAGCAACGTCTTAGTAAAAAGGGTATGGTGGCCACCGATGGATACTATGGCTATGGTGGCTCGCAGTTTTTGGAATCAATGCGATTGTTGCACACAAATCTGTCGTTGATGGGGGCCGATCGTACCATTCGCTCAGTAATTATCAGTTCGTCCATGCCCAATGAGGGTAAGTCCACCGTTGCTCGCCATCTGGCGCAAACCGCTGCCACCATGGGCAAACGAGTCTTGCTAGTGGATGCAGATTTGCGGCGACCTACGGTTCATCACCGTCTGGGGTTAAGCAACAAAACCGGTCTCAGCGATCTGCTCTCAGGCAATGTTACGAGGGGCAGTGGGATACTGCAAAAGGCCATGCCCTTTCTGGATTTCTATGCCATTACAGCCGGTACCGCGCCACCCGATCCGGTTAAACTACTGGCATCTAAGCGGATGCGACTGTTGATGAATCAGCTAGAGAAACAGTTTGACTTGGTGGTTTATGATACGCCACCGCTGGTGGGTCTGGCGGATGCCACGTTGATTGCTGCTAACACCGATGGTTTGATCCTGGTTTCTCGGTTAAATGGCTGCGATCGCAATATCCTCCAGCACGCCATGGACAACATCAGCTTCACTAAAATTCCCGTCCTGGGTCTAGTCGCCAACGGTGTCTCTTCCAAAGGTAATGGGTACAAGTACTATTCCTACGGTGACTACGGAGCCCAGCCAGACAATGCCCCAATGGCTGACACCACCGATGAGGGGGCCAACGCCCTGGCCGCCGCCGCCAGTAACAATGGCAGCTCACCCCACCAAAATGGCCTAAGCATATCCGACTTCTTAAACGTCAAGAAATAGCAAAACAACCCATAAAATACTCAAAAAACAAACTCACCTAAAGCAACGACAGTTGCTGAAACCCCACCGTTTCAGCAGGCACCAAATTTGCGATCGCCACCCCCAACAGTCTCACCTGCGGTTGAGGATCAAGGTGATGCTCCAACAAAGCCTGAGCTAAAGGTCCCATGTCAGCAGCCCGCTGCATCGGCACATCCACCGTACGACTGCGGGTAATTTGGCGATAGTTCGCATATTTAACCTTAAGGGTGAGGGTATAGCCCATCTTTTTTGCCTTGAGCAGCCGTGCTTCCACCTCATCCACAATCGTAGCCAGCGCCTGGCTCATGGCCTCTAAAGACCGTAGGTCTTCAGCAAAGCTGCGTTCGGCCCCAACGGATTTACGAATACGGTTGGGGTCAACTCGGCGATTATCCTGGGCATTGGCCACGCGAAAATAATGGCTACCGACTTTGCCAAATTCTGCCACCAGATCAGTCTCACGCCAACGTTGTAAATCGGCTCCCCTAGCAATACCCAGTTGTTTCATTTTGCGGGCAGTAGCCGGACCAATGCCATGAAATTTTTCGATGGGCAGCGTGGCAATAAAGGCCATGGCCTCTTCGGGCAAAATCACATACAATCCATTGGGTTTATTCACATCCGAGGCCATTTTGGCCAAAAACTTATTGATGGAAACACCGGCAGAGGCCGTCAGCTCGGTGGTCTTCTGAATACGCTGTTTAATGACTTTAGCCGTTGCGATCGCCGACTCACAGCCAGTCACATCCAAATAAGCTTCATCCAGGGACAGGGGTTCAACCAACTCTGTATAATCCCGAAAAATTGTCCGAATCTGCTCGGATACTGCCCTATATACATCAAATCGAGGTCGCACAAAAATCACATGGGGACATCGCTGCACCGCAATGCGTGATGGCATCGCCGAATGAATTCCATAGCGTCTAGCCTCATAGCTAGCGGCGGCTACAGCCCCTCTCTGTTCTGGACGACCACCCACCACCACCGGCTTGTCCCGATACTCAGGATAGTCCCGCTGCTCGATGGATGCATAAAATGCATCCATATCAACATGGAGGATTTTACGATGGTCTACCATCTCCCTTATCGTTGTAGTCAGCCCTAGCTTACAAACACTCTTCAGTTTATGTAATCAGCCCTGAACATCGATCGAGACTCCTTTCAGCCAAGATAACCCATATCCTCTACTCCCCAACCACCTGCTTCAACACCGCCTGCAATTCATCCGTTCCCATTCTGGCTCCATAGGCGGTTACCAACTGAGCGGCTGCCGTGGAGCCCAGTTTGCCAGCCTGGGCCCAGCCCAATCCGTGGGTAATGCCGTAAAGCACCCCCCCGGCATACATGTCACCGGCACCGACGGTGTCAATGGCGGTGACTGGATGGGGAGCAATTTCCCATACCTGTTCGCCATCAAACAGAATCGAACCTGCGGGACCACGGGTAATGGCAAAGGTTTTAGCTAAGGTTTTGGTGTGTTCAATGGCGGTGGCAAAATCGTCCGTATCTGCCATTAAAAGCGCCTCGGACTCATTGGCAAATAGCATATCTACGCCGTCACCAATCATTTCTAACAGCCCTGGCCTAAAAAACTTCACCATGTTGTAATCCGATAGAGACATGGCAACTTTGCGGCCTGCGGCTTTGGCTAGATGGCTGGCTTTCATCGCCGCTTGCTTACTGTTTTCACCGCTGACTAAAAACCCTTCCATATACGTATAGTCAGCAGCGGCAATGGCTTCGGGATTGAGGTCAGCCTCAGACAGCTGGGATGAAATGCCCAGAAAGGTGCCCATGGTACGGTCGGCATCTGGAGTAATCAGCACCAGACACTTGCCCGTAATCCCTGGTTCAGGGTCATGGCTGGTCAAATTGGTGTCCACACCGCAATCCACTAGATCTTGCGTGTAAAACTGACCATATTCGTCATCGGCGACTTTGCAGCCGTAGAAGGTTTTGCCGCCAAGCTGGCTGATGGCAATGATGGTATTGGCGGCAGAGCCACCACAGATACGTTTGGTTTGATGGCCATTTAGCTGCGCGATCGCATTATTCTGCACGGCTTCATCCAAAAGGGTCATCACCCCCTTATCCATACCGATGGCTGCCAGCGTTTCCACTGACAGGGCGCATTCTATATCCACCAGAGCATTGCCAAGGCCATAAACGTTGTACTTCGGTGGATTGTTGGTCATGGGAGTTATGGAATATCAAATGATTTTGCTCGCTTATTATCCCGCTGATTACGGTGGGTGGCAATGAGAAGCTATACAATTCTGCGCTGCAGGGTGAGTAATGATCCAGGGTCAGCACCCATTGCCCACCCCGATCGATAGTCTCCCATTGTGTCAGTTTGGCAAGATTTTAAAGAATCTGTCGGGGTTCGAGCAACATTCCGGACAGTTTTTACCGGGTATCGAAAAGTTGAAGACTTCAGCCTCTTGTAGGAGATTGCAAGTACCTAAAATCAGCGAACCATAGAACACAAAACCTGTAGGACTATGAATATTTTGCGCCATGGATTATCAAAATACTGGTCCTTTATCACTTTATTGATAGTAGCTTTTGTTATAGCGATATCGCCTCAGGCGCTTGCCCAAGAATTGACTCCCGAAATCCCACTTACTACGGAACTGTTTTCAGGGATTAATACCATCTGGATGCTAATTGCGGCTTTACTCGTATTCTTTATGAATGCCGGGTTTGCCATGCTTGAAGCAGGAATTTGCCGAACTGAAAATGCAACGAATATTTTAGCTAAAAACTTAATCGTTTTTTGCGTCTCAGCCACAGCATTTTTTGTTTTTGGGTTTCGCTTTATGTTTGGCGACAGTGGAAATCCTATGTTTGGACAACTGGGAATTTTTGTAGACTCTCTCTTTCCATCGGCAGCCAATGTTAACCCTTTCCCCCAAGGTTTCGAGAATTTAAGAACCTTTTGGGGGAATCGCTCGTTTGCCGCCATTTTCTTTTTCCAGCTATCGTTTGCCGGAACAGCAGCCACCATTGTGTCTGGGGCCGTTGCAGAAAGAATTAAATTCTGGGCGTTTATCCTTTTTAGCTTTGTGCTTGTGGGTTTTATCTATCCGTTAGTTGGCTATTGGGTATGGGGGGAGAACGGTTGGCTGGCCAGCACCCTCAACTTCCATGATTTTGCTGGGTCAACCGTGATTCATTGTGTGGGTGGTGCGGCAGCGTTGGTGGGGGCTTGGCTACTGAAACCCCGAGATGGCAAATTTGGCTATGATGCGGAGACTGGCAGTTTCCCTTACGGTGAAGAAGAAGAAGAAGAAATATTTAAGCCCTGTAACCCCGGCTTTACCACATTGGGCTGTTTAATTTTATGGGTTGGCTGGTTTGGCTTTAATGGTGGTTCAACCCGGTTTTTAGACTATGTCCCCCATGTCATCATTACCACCATGTTTGCCTCTACGGCTGGAGGTTTGGCAATTCTCTTCTATAGTCCCCTGGTTACAGGGTATAAGGTCAAACTGTCATCGATTATTAATGGCATTTTAGGGGGGCTGGTCAGCATCACAGCATCGTCAGCCTATGTTGATATTTTAGGCGCGTGCATTATTGGTGCGGTGGGAGGCATTCTGGTGCTGGTGGGTGAAAGCGTTTTGGAATCAAACCTCATGCGGATCGATGATCCGGTCAGTGCTGTGCCCGTACACCTCTTTTGTGGGGCCTGGGGAACAATTGCCGTTGGCATGTTTGCCCAGGGGTTTTCCCGCGAGTTCAACAGCGTTTATTCGGCAGCTCAGCAAACCCTGTATCAATTCCTAGGCTGTGGCTGTATCATTGCCGTCACTTGTCTGTTGAGCTTATTGACCTGGGCAATGATCGGGCTATTTCTCTACTCCCTGCGCCCGAGCATCTCGTATCACGACTCAAAAGAGGCCATTGATATTTTTGTCATGGTTAGACGGGGATTGAGAGTCACTCTGGAAGATGAAAAAGCCGGGAGCGACGCGACAATTATTATGTAAGTCCAGGTTTTCAGAACCTGACTGATAGCTGCCAATGTAGAGGGGCTGGCACAAGGCGCAGCCCCTACGAAATTATTCATTATGCCTACACCGGATAGTTCGCTCTAATTATTGCCTGCAAATATTTCTTTTGCTGCAGGACAACTCTCACTAACGTTTTCGTAATTTTGGAAGAAGTTTTCTAATAAAGGTTTGATTTCCTGAGATTCACCAGACGTATTACGATTTTCTTCCCAGATACTAAATAAAAATTGGGCATCTTTGAATATTTCTGAATCAGCTCTTTCGGGGATTTGGCAAAGGCGAATAAATGATGTGTTAAATCGCCCCACTGCTGCTTTGAGAATAGCTGTGTCATAAAGGGCGCTATCTAATCTATCCTGGCAAAAACTTGACCAATTATCACCCATACGATTTTTGTGGTCTGATAGCCTTTGTAAAAGAACTTCCTTATCCTCAAAATTTTCTTGACAATAACTATCTGGCGTTGGGCTACCCTCAATTGCCTGTTGCTGAGGGCCAGACCTAAATAAAAAATACGCAAAAATAGCTAGTGCTGACAACATGAGGGCAACTGTCGACAGAAATATAGAGGGACCAGAGGCATCTCGTTTGATGTCTTGTTTGCGCATTTGTTGACTATAAATCTAGTGGGATTGCAAGTTTTAGGCTATAGCTTTAATGTTTCCTAATTCCGTATAAGAAGTACCCGTTTATTCAGCATGGATTACAGGATTTGGATGGTTCTATTTGTCACAATTAATCAATTAAAAATATAAAGTTTTTATCAATTAAAGCTCTATATTTTTGATTGATTGTTTAAGCTAAAAATTAGCTTATATAGTTTGTGAACCCGTGATTTTACGGAACCGACGTCCTAACAATGCGACACCTGATCGTTTGGATTATTTGGATTATATGTATTTACCACTCTAAACATGAGAATCCGCACATGAAAGCAGTTTTTGTATAAAAATGTGTTCAGTCAAGGGTAGATTCAAGCGTTGGTCGACACCACCATAACTGTGGCATTCTTTATATATCTGCTGTTTGGTGAGGTACCTTGCTATGGCCATTGCCGCTCCAGAGCCAAAAGCTGAAATTCAACCCCCCATTGTGGGTGAAAAGCGAGTTGTTCTGCACGGTGTAGATTGGGACGCTTACCTGCAAATTTTGACTGCGTTACCCCAGCAGCGTGGCTCCCGCTTTATCTATGACAATGGACTGCTGGAAATCACCATGCCATTAGAAGATCATGAGTTTGCCGGGCGGTTAATTGAGCGCTTCATTTTGACCCTGGTAGAGCTTTATGGCATGCGTATCAAGACCATGGGCTCAACGACCATGAATTATCCGCAGCTACAAAAAGGTACTGAGCCGGATAATGCTTACTATATTCAGAATCA
Source organism: Leptolyngbya sp. PCC 7375 (assembly GCF_000316115.1). Lineage (GTDB taxonomy): Bacteria > Cyanobacteriota > Cyanobacteriia > Phormidesmidales > Phormidesmidaceae > Leptothoe. The sequence continues at coordinate 1,268,834 of NZ_JH993797.1, read as the reverse complement.
GCCGTTGGTTAAGGGCCGCAACGTAAACTTTGAGGTGGATCCACCCCCTGCTTTAGTGGTTGAGGTGGATATTACCCACACAGATATTCGCAAGAATCAGTTTTACGCTAGCTTAGGTGTGCCAGAATTTTGGCGGTTTAATGGACGTTTGTGGCGAATTTATCAGTTGCAAAATCAGGTGTATGTGGAAGTTGAACAGAGTCCTACATTTCCACTGATTGCCAAAGAACAGCTGTATGACTTTTTACAGCGTGCTAAGGAAGATGAGATTGAAGCGGTGCAAGGGCTAAGGGAATGGTGGCATTCTCGACCAAAGCTCTAAAGGCAAAAATCTGAAATTGCCAGCAGTTACGGAAGAATTCCAACCCTCAACACCGATGGCTCAAGCTTTAGAGTGGCCAGAAGGACTATAGGTTTGGAGTTCCAGTTTTTTTAAGGTTGCAGGTGCTCAAAACTGCGCATATTTTGGTAAAGAAGCGGTTGGTCCTTTTCAAAATCTATGAATTCTGATCATCAATCTAAAGAACAAGAACTCAAAAATCTGGAAGCGGAGCTCAAGGAACGCGAAATAAAGGTGCGGATGCGTGAGCTTGAATCTGAGATAGAGACGTCGACGTCGGTAAAACCTACGGTTAAACACAAGGGAGCCTTAAGCTTTGGCTGGTATAACCGTTTACCGAAACTTGTACAGTTTGGTTTGCTCGTTGTGGGTGTGATCATAGCTATACGAGTGGCTACCTGGTTATCTGGCGTATTGTTACTGTTTGCCGTTGGCTGGGTTATTTACAAGCTGTTTCTAGAGCGCTCTAGAAATTAATTTCTAAAGCGCGATCGCAATTAAAATTTCACCAGGGCCTGAGGTGGGCCATCCCACTGTCCACACCATAGCTCCCTAAGATATGGCCGCCATTACATCACATTTTCCGCTCATCAACACCCTGAGAAAAGCGGTAGGCCTGCTCGACCCAACGCACGCTGCATTAAAGGCCGATGTGTTATGTCAGTGCGATCGCATCTCCCACACCACCTTACGCATCACCGTCTTTGGCCCCTTCAACTACGGCAAATCCACCTTGCTCAATGCCCTCCTCGGTGAGAAAACCCTGCCCATTGATCTCGTACCCACAACCGGGGCCGCTATCACCGTCACCTATGGGCCTGAATTGGCCAGTCGCATTACCCTCACCGATGGCAATGTCCTAGAAGAACCTGGAACAGACCTGTTGCAACGTTACGCCATTCTCGATGAGCAGCGGCAGATGCAGGCCGATGTGGCAGCGGTGGCAGTGACATGTCCCCACCCATTTCTGCAACCAGGCGTGGAGCTGGTGGACCTGCCGGGCACCGATGACCGAGCAGCACAAAATGAGCGGGTGTACGCCAAGCTGATGGAAACCGATGTGGTGGTGCAGCTTTTGGATGGTCGTAAGCTCATGACCCTGGCAGAGCGAGAGCATTTGCGGGACTGGCTGATGGACCGAGGCATTACCACAGTGCTATTTGTGGTGAATTTTCTCAATCTTATGGAACCTGAGGAACGCAAACAGGTCATGTACCGTTTGCGATTTCTAGCCCAAGACTTTCGAGCAACACTGCCGGATGGTGTGAGTAATCTCTATGCGGTGGATGCTTTACCAGCTCTGCGGGCCCGCCTTAAAGGAGATATGGCGGCTGCCACCCAGGCCGGGTTACCAGCATTGGAGTCGGCTTTGCATAGGTTGGTACAGGTCCGTTTACCTGAGTTGGCTGTTCATCGTATACCGCGATTGTTGCCCTTAGGCTCCCAGGTGCACCAGGCTCTGCAACAACAGCTGCAATCTCTTAATGCAGCCCCCCACCCCGATGCCCGTCGCGTCGCCATTCAACAACGGGCTCAGCAACTGATACAAAAGGGGTTTCAGCAAAGTGTGATGGATTTGCAAGACTGGCTCAGCTTAGAGAATCTGTTGAATCAATATCAATATGGTTTTGCGGCCTCTCTTCAAGCAGGCACGGCTCCTCTATGGTTAGAAGAGATATTACAACCTGTCTGGAAACAAAAAAAGCGAGCTGTTGCCGACTGGGTGTATCAAGCCTGTGATTTTTTTGAGCAGCCACGTCCGGTGGATCTGTGGGTTGGTTGGCAGTTACCTGATGAGACTGTGCCACCGACAGAAGACCCCAGTGAACCGGAGATAAATCAGGGGGATGGTATGGCTTCGGTTGCGATCGCCACCGGCCTGGGCTGGGTGTTAGCAGGCCCCATGGGGGCAGCTGTGCTCGGTGGCACCAGCCACTTGCTCAATCGGGCTGGGCGTAAAAAGAAAGCGTCGGAGCCAGAGCCATCCGTATCACCCCAGGCTAGCCGTGACGCTGCCCGTGAGTACCTGGCCCATTTTTCTGAAACCGCCCTGGATGCCCTTGCATCCTATCAAGAGCGGGCTCAGCCAGTTATGCAAATATCCATTACAAAACCAGTGTCCGTAGACCAACAGGCTGGCCAACGGACACTACTGGAAAATACGTTGGTAGAACTGCAACAGCTACAGGAAGAATTGAATTATTGAACGTCAGAACCAGGGGGCGGTAACGTAATTGTTCTGTCCACCTCTACGGAGTCAACACCAGTCACATCAGATAACGAAGACATGTTGTCTGAAGCCACTGAGCCGGTAACAATGCCGAGGGTTGTCAAGGTTTGCTCCACGTCAAGGCCTGCTGCCTTTAGCTGTTCAGTGACCTCATCAATCTGTTCGATGTGAGCGTCATCGATTGATACTGTTACCTTGACCTTATCCATGTCTGCTCCTGGGGTTGCATTTATAGCGTCTGACCCTTTGGGCCAACAGCCCACTAGGCTGACTGTCACGATGGCAACAATTAGCCAATGAATCAGTTGTCTAGCCCACCTAGTGTTTCTCATATCTCCCATTGTCGCTGCTGATCTAAATAAAGAATAAAGATCAGCAGCAATTCTACAAATGTAACAACGCTGTTGCACGTTACAGCAACGGTGCCTGTACTAAGCCTATCCCAACATCAGTGCCAGCGAGTCCCAAGCGTTGGGCATCTCGCATTAGCCAGGCCCAGAGTTCCATGCCCCGTGCCCCAGTTGCCTCGGCATAGAGAGCGGCAATGCCGGATACGTGAGGTGTGGCCATGCTGGTCCCGCTAATCTTTCTATAGCGATCGGGCATGGGCCATGTGGAATGAACCGCAACTCCCGGTCCAGCAATATCCACTTGGCCACCGTCCAGATTAATGCTGCCATTGGAGAAGAATCCCATTTGTAGCTTATTATCTAGAGCACCCACCGCCATTAAGGAGGGAGCGTTAGCAGGATAACCTACTGGATTGATGCGTCCGTCGCGTCGATCACTTTCATTACCGGCTGCCGCAATAATCAGAGAACCACGATTCAAGGCTCGCTGTCCCACTCGCTCATAGATGGGTGAGTAGGTATCACCGGGGCGGGTGGGTGCTCCCAGGGACATGGAAATAATGGCACAGCCATTATTAACTGCCCATTCAATTCCGGCCAGAATGCCACTATCGGAGCCTGAGCCACGATTACTTAAAACCTTACCGGCATAAATTTCAGCGTTATAAGCGACGCCGTAACGGGGTAGTTCCGGCGGATCTTTGGGACCACAGGCTGTACCAATGCAATGGGTCCCATGGCCATTGGCATCCTGAACAGCCTCGCCAGCGATAAATGACCGGCTTTGGATGATGCGACCGGCAAAGTCAGGATGATTGAGGTCCATGCCTGTATCTAGCACAGCGACTTTGATTCCCAGGCCACTGTGGCCTGAGTCGATCACCCGAGTTGCCTGGAGCCCCCAGGTGCTCTTGCAGTCTTGAAACTCTGGGGTCGAACCCTTATGGGCACGGGCAGCCAATGCCCCCTGGTCTGGGCCCGCCTGCTCATATAGATGGGTGGCGGCGTCGCTGTAGCCCCGCAAATAATCTGCGGATAGACCCTGACCAATAGCGTAGACGACTCGTTCTGGCTGAATTGCCAGCACATTACCATGGGCAGCGGCACTGGCTCGTACGGATTGTGCCTGATCAGGATCAAGGGGAACGACAGCGACTCCTAGATTGTCAAAAACTGACGCATTGGGGCTATCGAGTTCTGCAGACGTAAAGGCGTGACCTTCAAAATCTGCGGCTCTGGCCACACCTTGAATACCCGTTGCGCTAGATAATGCTTGAATACCCGCGTTCACATCTTCGTCGGGCAGAAGTACAAGATAGCGCCCGGTAGTTTCTATAGACATAATTCACCCTTTGATTATGTATAAGTGGTCTTAGATTCAGTCTGCGATACGATTTTGTCGCATCGTGCGATACGATTTTGTCGCATCGAATGTCACACTTAACTCCATACAAGTTGCCAAGAAGTTATTACGGAATGGGAAAACCGAAATGTAAATTAAAGAAGAGTTTGAATGTGGAGAAATTAGCTAACCAACATTCGTATAACCCTTGCAGAGAAGGATTTTTAGGGTATTTGGCAATGTGTCCTAGAAATGATTTGAGAATAAACAATCTTTTTGAAAATTCAAATATTATTAGCGCTCAAACTTTTATTTTCTGACGTTCTATGGCTGAAAAGGCTGTTTTGACCAATTAAATTGATCTAAAGCTTAAAAAATATAACTAAAAACTGATTTACTCTTAAAAATAAGCTTTTCTATGGTTCTTCTATTTTTGGGGTTCTCTTTTTATGTCATGCTGCCATTGGTGATAGACCCACGTCAGTCCTTGTTGTGTAAACCAGAGATAGAGGGCGGTGCATACCCCCAGACCGATGGCGATCGGCCAACGTTGAGTGGTGGCGGCGGCCCAGGCCCAGCTGCTGAGGCCAAACGCTGTTCCATAGGCACAGAGGCTGCTGATCAGCGCGATCGCAACTTGCCAAAACCCTTGACGATGTCCTGTGCAAAATCCCCCCCACCCACCTATGATCAAACCCGCAATAGCGCCGATCAGCACCCCTTCAGCCTGGTGTCCACTCAACGCTCCAAGGCTGAAGGCAGCCAAAATGGCGATGGACGATGCGCCGCTGACTAAGCCAGTTAATCTTTGGGGAATAAATTTAAGAGACTGCATCCCTACAGTGGCTCCAGCAATGGCTAAAAAGCTACCGAGGATAAGGGCCAAACTCCATTGGGGACTGCTGGGAGCCAGCCCCAAGACGCCGAATAGTAAGCTACTGAGGGCATGGAACGTGAAGAGTGCGATCGCAACTAACCCAGCTACACGTAGCGTCATTTGCCAATTGTGACGACGGGCCATAAACAGTGACTTTTCCTAAGGAACGTGTTTAGAGTAGCTACAGACTAACCCAAACCCATGCCGCCCAAAAATGATCTAATAAATATATCTACAGACAACAACCTTACACGTGGATACGTTTCTCACTGAGACTAACGAAACAGATTACCCCTACCCCGGGTCTAGGGGAACAACGGCTTGGTTGAGGTGAAAATAAGCAGATAGCAGCGTTTGTGCAATAAACATCTATGTCTCGTTGGCGTCACCTAAAAACAGGATTACTTTGGTTCGCGTTCTTGCTGCCCATGGCACTCTATGGCTCCACGGTATGGCGTCGCCCTCATCCCACTGAGATTAATCGTCAGCCGCTATTTCAGGGCATTGTTTACAGCCGTCGCACCCGTGAGCAACCTCGCCCCAACGTCATTCATATTATCGATATTGATCTAACGACTGCTGGATTGCAACCGTTGGTCACCCCCGTGAATCCGCAGGCAGATCTGAAAAAATATGGTACGAAAAGCCATAGAGCGGTGGGACAAAAAACGTCAGCGTTTTTACAAACTCACGGACTACAGCTGGCCGTGAATGCTAACTTTTTTTCTCCATTTAAAGAGGTCACTCTCTGGAACTATTACCCTCGTCCTGGAGAACCGGTCAATTTAATGGGGTTATCAATGTCTGACGGCAACGTGGTTGCCCCAGCAAATCCTGATCAGCCACCGGTACCGACGCTGTGTTTTATGAATCAGCGAGCCGTTATCAACGCTGATGGCACCTGTGAAGACGACACTCAACAGGCGGTGGCAGGTAATCTGATGCTGTTGGAAAATGGTCAGATCACCACTCAGCTGCAAGACCGACTCCAGTATGAAGGCAAAAAGCCCTACTCATTTACCGTGGCAGCTTTAGATGCCACGGGTGCTCGTCTATGGCTGGTCCTGGTTGATGGCAAGCAGCCTTTTTACAGCGAAGGGTTGACCGTGGGCGAAGTGACTGACCTGGTGCAAGAATTAGGCGCTGATACCGCTTTGCGCTTAGATGGCGGTGGTTCAACAACGTTGGCCGTGTCGTCACCCAGGGGTCCCACCCTACTGAATACGCCTATTCATGGCAAAATCCCTGGTCAAGAACGACCGGTCGGTAATCATTTAGGCTTTTTTGCTGACCCCATAGAACCGTAGAGGGTATGAGTTCTGAACCCATTAATCAGGTGAAAGCCAGCTTACAGTACGCACCTTGTCCAATTCCAAACCTGTAAGCCCATGCTTGATATGCCCTACAAAAAAAAGGGAGGGAGTTTCCCCCCTCCCCTATAGGTAACGAATCAAATCTCAACCAATTAAAACTCTGGCAATTGCTGATTTAGGGGCTGCACTAGTCTAGAACTCTTGCTATTCGACGGTGTTTTACACCTAACGTCATCCCAAAGATCAGCAATGCCCAATTATGATCTTATGCGGCGATCGCAGGTGCTGTCAGCGCAACGGGAACGGCCTCTCCAGATGCCAAATCTAGGGGGAAGTTGTGGGCATTACGCTCATGGATGACTTCAATGCCTAAATTGGCGCGATTCAGCACATCGGCCCAGGTATTCACCACTCGCCCTTCACTGTCTAGAATGGACTGGTTAAAGTTGAATCCATTGAGATTAAAGGCCATGGAGCAAATGCCCAGGGAGGCGAACCAAATCCCGACCACCGGCCAGGCCGCCAGTAGAAAGTGCAAAGACCGACTGTTATTAAAGGAGGCATGTTGAAAGATCAAGCGTCCAAAGTACCCATGGGCGGCGACCAGGTTATAGGTTTCTTCCTCTTGACCAAAGCGATAGCCAGCATTTTGGGATTCAAGTTCGGTGGTTTCTCGCACTAACGACGAGGTGACCAAGGAGCCATGCATGGCAGAGAACAAGGCCCCCCCGAAGACACCGATGACCCCCAGCATATGGAAGGGATGCATGAGAATGTTGTGCTCGGCTGTAAACACAATCATAAAGTTGAAGGTGCCAGAAATCCCGAGCATCAACCCATCCGAAAAACTGCCTTGGCCGATGGGGTAAATCAGTAACACCGAGGTAGCAGCTGCCACCGGAGCCGAATAGGCCACGGCAATCCAGGGTCTCATGCCTAAGCGATAGCTCAGTTCCCACTGACGTCCCATGTAGGCATAGGCAGCGATGAGAAAGTGAAAGATAATCATCTGGTACGGGCCACCGTTGTAAAGCCACTCATCTAGACTGGCGGCTTCCCAGATGGGATAAAAGTGGAGGCCAATGGCATTGGAAGAGGGCACCACGGTGGCGGTAATCATATTGTTGCCATAGAGCAAGGAACCGCTAATCGGCTCTCGAATACCATCCATATCCACGGGCGGTGCCGCCACCATGGCCAGGACAAAAACAACCGTAGCGACCAGGGCTGTGGGAATCAAAAGGGTCCCGAACCAGCCAACATATAATCGATTTTCAGTGCTGGTGATCCATGCGCAAAAGCGTTCCCATGGACTAACGGATTGATACGGTCGAAGTGTGTGCATCATGAATCCATTTGGTATGTAGCGAAACAGAATTAAAAGCGCTCATTGAGCTATATCAATATATAACTGAATAGCTATCTAATTGTCAATTTTTTTTTCTGACATTTTACGAGTTTTTTTGTTGGCGTTATGGCTTAGAGGCTAAGTCAAGGGTCTGAATAGCCTCTAAGGGAATTAACGCAAGCATAACGCCCGATGAAGCGTGTGGATGGGGCGATGAGTGATGAGTAACGGGCGGTAATTTAGCGGTGCTTTAATGGCAAACGCCTAAACTGATTGAGAGAATTGACGAATTTTGCGATTTCTCAAATAGGTATCAAATACAGCGGCAATGTTTCTTATCAGTAAACGTCCCGCTGGTGCTACTTCAATGTGGTTAGGGGTGAGTCGTACCAGACCATCTGCGGCCAAGGTTTCTAAATCCCGACGTTCGCGGGCAAAATACGTATCAAAATCCTGCTCAAAATTGAGGTGGTATTTATCTTCAATCGCGGCTTTTGATAGCTCAAACTGACACATTAATTCCATGATGATCGCCCGCCGCAAAATGTCGTCCTTGCTAAGAACAACACTGCGTTCAATGGGAAGGTGTTTGGCTGTGAGCTGATCCGTCGGCGATGGTGCGATCGCATCATAAAACCCCTTCAGCCGTTTATAATTCTGGGTATAGACATTTTGAAACATACTAATGGCAGTTATGCCAAAGGCTAGCAGATCGGATTCAGGCTGAGTGGTATATCCCTGAAAGTTGCGATGTAGCTGACCAGTTTGTTGCGCCAGGGTCAATTCATCATCAGGTTTAGCAAAATGATCCATGCCAATAAACTGATACCCATGGTGAGTCAGCTGATCGATGGTCATATGTAAGATATCGAGCTTTTCCGATGGGGATGGTAATGTAGCCGGATCAATGTGTTTTTGCTGCATTGGTAATAAATGCGGCAGATAGGCAAAGTTAAACACGGCAATCCGATCTGGGTCGAGCGCAAGGGTTTTAGTAATGGTATCGCTAAATGTGGTTAGGGCCTGGTATGGCAGGCCATAGATCAAGTCAACATTCACACTATCAAAGGCCGCTTCTCGCATCCAATCCATCACCTGGAAAAGCATGTCTTCTGGCTGTAGACGATTAATCGCCACCTGCACCTGGGGGTCAAAATCTTGAATGCCAAAGCTAATGCGGTTAAAACCAATCTCTCGCAAGCCCAGTATATAGTCACGGCTAAGGGTAGCAGGATTCACCTCAATGGAAATCTCAGCATCCTGAGAAAAGGAAAACTGTTGGTGCAAAACTTGCCAAAGTCGATCCACCTGTTCAAGGTTTAGATAATTGGGAGTCCCACCACCCCAGTGAAGCTGGTTGACCACTCGTTTTGAATCAGTTAAGCTTGCAACCTGCTCAATATTACGAATGAGAGCGTCCAGATAAGGAGTTGTCACCGCTGAATTTTGGGTAACAATTGTATTACATCCACAGAAATAACAGGCGCTCTGGCAAAAGGGAATATGACAGTAAAGGGAAAGCGGTGTTTGTTTGTAGTTCCCTGTGGCAAACGCTGCATCCACCACATGAGCATTGAATTGATCTGTTAACTCAGTCGCTGGAGGATAGCTGGTATAGCGGGGTAAGGGCTGATTATACTTTTGAATTAAGTCGGCATCAAATTCAACGGTTTGAAGCAAAGATTTCATGTCTATCTCAGATTGAAGAGCGAAAAAAACCCCCCTTTTGCGGGGGGACATGGAGGTTCATACAAGAGGAGATTTCTGAAGCTAGATCAGCAGCTAGTCTGCTGATACCAGTTCAGGAGACTGTTCAGGAGACTGGTGATGGTGGCTATGTTCTGTACTGCCAGGCTTATCTTGGCGAGTGATTAGATCAAAAACATGATCACCAATAGCCTCCTTCACCAACGGTTCCAGTTCATGCATAACATCTCGATTAATCTGAAAGGCTAGATTTGCTTCATCCACAATTTGCTGTGCCAGACTGGTTTCGATTGGCAGAGAATTGAGGGTGCTTCTATATTTTTCCTTGAAGGCTCGTCGAGATTCCACTGTGGGGATATCTACAAATTCGTAGAAGGCTGTTCCCACACCATTTGGCAGATCCAGGGCGGAGCGAGTAATGGCCTTTAACCCCTGCCCACCAGAGAGATCGCCCATATAGCGGACATAGGAATGGGCGATGAGCAACGCAGGATTCTGGTTAGCCACCTCACGAATGCGCTCTACATAACGAAGTCCTTCGGGAGATGCAGAAATTTCATCACGCCAATTATCACCATAGTAGAAGGCAAGGTCTTTTTCTAATTGAGAGACCCGCTCTAATAGGGGGAAATGCATGGGACCCACCACAGAATGTTGAGCATGGCCGCGTATTTCTTCTTCCAAGGCACTATAAACAAAATACAGGTTGGCCATCAATTTCCGAAAGGGTTCCTTTTCAACAATCCCCTTGAGAAAACATTTCATAAACGCTGTATTTTCTGCCAGGGTATGGGATTGCTGGGTTCCTTCTCGCAGACAGGATGCTAAATTATGGTCCATTGTAAATACCTCAAATGATTAATATTGATCAAGCAGAGACAATCTTAAACAGAACAATTGGAAGAGAAAAGGCAAGGGATAGGCAATGTACTCAGGAGTTTGGAGCCTTCCTGAGTAAAAGTCTCTCTAGATGATTAGTTTAGTTGGAGATCCCCATTGTTATCCCTTGCTGAGCAGCTTTGACACTTAAATCAAGGCGTTGGCACCCAGTTCACCCAATCCTGGGGCTTGAGAAAGAGATTAGTCAACTCAGCTTCTGGTGTATCGGCTTCGGCCTTATAGCCATACTGCCAGCGAGTCAGAGGCGGTAGCGACATCAAAATAGACTCAGTTCGACCATTGGTCTGTAAGCCAAATACAGTACCCCGATCATAAACTAGGTTAAATTCGACATAGCGTCCCCGACGATAGAGCTGAAACTCGCGCTCGCGCTCACCATAGGGTTTATTCTGATTACGCTCTGCAATGGGTAGATAGGCTGGCAAAAACGCATTGCCACAACTTTGCACAAAGGCAAACCAATCTTCCCAGCTGAGGGTCGCCGGACCTACCTGCTGGCTATAGGCGGCCGCATCTCCACTTAAATTAGGGCCTGAGTAGAGATTGCCACGGTAGTCCAGATAATCAAAGAAGACACCGCCCACACCCCGCGATTCTTGACGATGCTTAAGGTAGAAGTATTCATCGCACCAATGCTTAAAAGCAGGGTAGAACTTAGGATGATGTGCATCACAGGCCCGTTTTAAGGTGGAGTGAAATTGGATCACATCCTCAATCGTGGGATAGTAGGGGGTTAGATCCACACCGCCACCAAACCACCATACAGAGCCAGCTTCAAAGTAACGGTAGTTGAGATGCACTGTGGGCACGTAGGGATTACGCGGGTGCAACACCATGGAAGTACCTGTCGCATAAAATCCATTCCCTGCAGCTTCTGGGCGTTGGCTTAAGATACCGGGGGGTAAGGTATCTCCCCACACTTCTGAAAAGTTTACGCCACCCTGCTCAAAAACTTGCCCATCCTGAATCACTCGGGTACGACCACCGCCACCGTCATCACGCTGCCAGTTATCTTCTTGAAATTTTGCTTTGCCGTCTAATTGCTCTAGGGCAGAACAAATATTATCTTGCAATGTTTGCACATACTGCTTGAAGCGCTGACGCCCATCGCTGGGTGGCAGGATTGGAACATCAGCAGCAGACGCAGTTGCCTTAGCTTTCGGTAGGTTGACTTGAAGACTCATGGATCAAATCTTTCTCAACGGGTTTAGCTTTAATCACCGTATAGCGATTAAGCAATTTAACCTTATGTTTGTTTTCAAAACTTTACTTTCTGAGGATAGTTTGGGTCTCTGTGACGATCACCAAACCATGGTTACCTGCAGAGAAAAAATTGATGTATCTAGGGTTAACGATATCGCTAAAAGAATTCGAGAAAATAAAAAAATATGACGTCTATGTTATCTGTGCTGAATCAGCCTATGCTTTTAATAGCTATAAAGCTATGAATGATATCTGAGGAAAAAAATTGTATGGTCAGCACTGCATCATCCCCTGAGAGCATCGCCACAAGCCGAAAATCCCAGGTTGAGGAAAATCTACTGACCCCTCGTTTTTACACCACTGACTTTGAAAAAGCTGCCAATTTAGATCTTTCTAGCGGGGAGGAGGATCTGAAAGCCATGCTGTCAGAGATGAAGGCTGACTATAATCGCCATCACTTTGTGCGTGATGATGCCTTTAAGCAAGTCTGGGATCATATTCAAGGGGAAGAACGGGAGGCGTTCATTGATTACTTAGAGCGCTCCTGTGTTTCAGAGTTTTCAGGGTTTCTGTTATTTAAAGAACTGTCGCGTAAGCTGAAGGGACGCAGTCCGATGCTGGCAGAAATCTTTGCGCTGATGGCCCGAGATGAGGCTCGCCATGCTGGTTTTCTGAATAAAGCCATGGCGGATTTTAATATCTCATTAGATCTCGGTAAGCTCACCAAGAAACGTAACTATACGTTTTTTCCAGTGGAGTGGATTATCTATGCTGTGTATCTATCGGAGAAAATTGGCTACTGGCGCTATATTTTGATCCATCGCCATTTAGAGCAGCATCCTGAAAATAACTTTTATCCGCTGTTTAACTACTTTGAAAGCTGGTGTCAAGATGAGAACCGCCATGGCGATATCTTTAAGGCATTGTTGCGATCGCAGCCCAGCATGTGGAATACCTGGAAATCTCGCCTCTGGAGTCGCTTCTTTTTGCTATCGGTTTTTGCTACCCACAGCCTCACCGTCCACGAGCGCACCAAGTTTTACGAAACGCTTGGTCTCAATGCCACCCAGTTTGATGTCGACGTCATCCGAGAAACCAACAACACCTCAGCCCGTGCTTTTCCCGTGATTCTCGATGTGGATCATCCCGAATTCTTTAAGCGCCTCGATCGGTGTGCTGCCCGAAATCTAAAAATGAAGACCATTGCTGAGAGCTCAGCGCCTAAGGTATGGAAGTTCTTGCGAAAAGTTTCCCTGGTGGCAGGTACTGTAGGAGATTTATTGCGTCTATATATGCTCCGTACCATCGATACTGAAGCTTTGAAAGGGACGATACGCTAGGGTAAAAATGAAGGCAAAGCATCATGGCTTCCACAGCGTTTAACCCCATTTATGGTCCAGTACCATCATGGCAGTCTGGTCAATCTTTAGGGATTGATCCTGTTGGACCCATTTCAACGTGTTCCTTTAATTGCATCTACTGCCATCTGGGCAATATTCAACACAAAACGAGCCAGCGTCAAATCTTTGTGAGTACCCCGCAAATTTATCGAGCCCTTACAGACTTGCTGCCCTTGGGGGCCATTGATGTTGTCACCCTCAGCGGCAGTGGAGAGCCCACATTAGCGCTCAACCTGGGTGGAATTATCGCCTGTATTAAAGAACAGACAATGGTTCCGATTACGGTTCTCACCAATGGTAGTTTGCTGAGCGATCAGACTGTTTGTGCTGATCTACAGTTAGCCGATTACGTTGTTGTGAAGCTAGACGCCATATCCCAGCAGCAACTTCAGAGCATCAATCAGCCTGTTGCACGGCTTCGCCTGAAATCTATTTTTCAAGGCATTTGTCAGTTCTCTAACCGGTATTCAGGCAAACTCACCCTCCAAACAACACTCTCGAATCTGTGGGACTCACAAAGTCAAGCCAGGTATATTCAGATGATTCAAGACATTTTGCCCGATACGATTCAACTGAATGTGCCCGCTCGACCTTGTCTAAAGAGACAACAGCAAACTACCAGGGAAAATCAATTTTCCATCCCGGCATTTAATGCAGAACCACCGCTCAAATGTATAAATACAGAGTACTTAAGGGAGTTTGCAACTAAAATTGAAGCCTGTTTAGGCATTCCCACAAACTATCCAACCATTGATGTGGAGGAACTTAGATCTAGCTAGGCTGCCTATATAACTATTGAGCTTTATGGAGCAAATATCCTACTATAAAGGGCCATTGCACAACGGTATGCAGCCAATAGAATTAAACCGTGGTTATTAACGTTTTGCTCGCCTTTTTGCAGATTTAAGTTACGCGCTTTTAAGCGGTGTAGCTCTCCGAGGAGCCAATGTATCTCAGACGAAATCGTTTATAATATACAGACCTGTCTATACAATCAGAATTAGCTGGTTATATCGCCTATGCCGCCTCGTACTAAACGCCCATCTGCTCGCGATCGCATCCTGACGGCTGCGTCTGAACTCTTCTACAAAGAAGGCGTTCAAAACGTTGGCATTGACCGCATCATTGCCGAGTCGGGTGTTGCCAAAATGTCCCTCTACAATAACTTCAAGTCCAAGGATGCCTTGATTGCAGCCTATCTTCAGCAGCAGGATGAAAGTTGGGACAACTGGTTTACACGCCGGGTAGAAGAAATTACCACCGAGCCTCGCGAACGTCTGCTCGTCGTCTTTGATGTGTTGCAAGAATGGTTTGAAGCGCCCAACTTTCGCGGCTGTGCCTTTATCAACTCTGCTGTTGAACTGGCCGATCCAGATCATCCTGGCTACCAGGTATCCCTCAGACATCAGCAAGTGATTAAAGATTATCTGCTCAGCTTAGTCAAAGCAACGCAGCTTCCGAATCCAGAAATAATCACGCAACAGCTGGTGATTTTGATCAATGGCGCAACCATCGTCGCAATGATGGAGCAATCTTCAGACGCTGCCCAACAGGCAAAACAAGCTGCAACTATTCTAATAGAGACTGGGTATCCCTAAAGAGTCAGGATATTGGTGATGTCAAAAAAGATCGGCTGCTGCTACCACATTGATGAGTTGAGTGATCATCAGCAAACCCTAGTTAAAAACGTCTACAGGATTTGCTTCTTTCAATTTATTTGTTGCAATAATTCCAGAAACTGTACAAATAAAGAAAATTACGAACAGGACAAAAGCTGCTATGTTGAAGCTCATTAGAAACTTCATCTTAGTAGCTGCAGATAACGCATCATAGACAAAACAAGAAGCAATAAAACCAGGAATATAACCCAAAACAGCGAAAACGAATACCTGCTCCAACACAATTTCCACCAAAAATCGTTGACTATAGCCAATCGCTTTTAATGTTGCATACTCTTTGGCGAACCTTGATATGTTTTGATAAAGAACTTGGTATAGTACTACAATTCCAATTAAAATCGAAAAAAGCATTGCGAAGAGAATAACTATGCCCATGGGCGAGCTAGTTTCTATGAACTCTTTGTCTTCTCTGATGAGTTCTTTCCTAGACATAATCTTCACATCGTCAGGAAGATAGTTTTTTATTCGAGATATTAATCGGGGAACATCAACTCCGGGTTTGACATGAACTAAACCAGCAATAATTTCTCCTTGACCTAGGCCAAAGACTTTCAAGAAATTAGCTTCACTGGTGATTAAGTTCCCATTGTAGAAAGTGCTTGCACCCATCTCAAATAAACCCACAAGATCAACTTTTTTTCTTTCAAAGCCAATACTTGTTATTTCAGTGCTCACTCTACCATTATTTTTGATTTCAGCAATTAATGAAGATAGTTCTGGACGCGACCTTCCATCCAGTAAGAAAAAATTATCATCTTTTATCTTGTCTAAATTTTCTGCCAACCCTGGCACATCCATTACATTGGGTTTGAGGGGAAAGGCAATGACTTGCATAGAAGACATGAACTTAGGTTGTTCTTCCAGCCTTTTTACGAAAATCATTGTGATATAGATAGGCGTTACCGATTCCACCTCCTCAAAGGCTAGAACTTGATTTAAGCGACGTTCCGAAAAAGGTACGGCAACAGAAAAAGCTATAGAAGAGCTACTGATTAGAACAATATCACTTTGGAAACTAGCAGGAAGTTGAGTACTACTTTCTAAGAGACCTACACGGAATCCAACCTGCATGAACAAGAGAACTGCAGTAACAGCAACGCCCAGAATCGTCACAAATGTTTGGACTTTTTGGTGCAATAGTTGAGCCCAAGCGACCGAGAATGTCCGAAACATATTGAAATCTCAGAAATATGAGGGACAGGATGAAAATCTAACCTGCACAGTATGCCCTCATCCAACAGTAACCTCTACTTACTCTTGCCCCAATATATTAGGAAAGAATTGTCTTATCCAGGCGTTTTAATTACCGTTTCAACTCTCAAGTTAGTCAGACCTGAAACTTTTTGACTATCTTCTGGATTAAGACGAATTTTGACTTCTACCACCCTAGCATCTACATCAAAAGCGGGGTTAGTACTAAATACTTCTTGCTTACCAATTTGTAAGCCAATTTCATTGACAGTCCCCTGCAATGTGTAGGGGATAGCATCACTCGTAATGGTTGCTTTCTGTCCTAGATGGACTCGACTAATATCTGTTTCATAGACCTCGGCGATCGCATACATTTGTTGAGTTTGTCCTAGTTCTAAAATGCCTTGATTGGTAATAATTTCACCTGGCCGGGTATTAATTTTCAAGACCTGACCTGCTCTGGGCACTCTGACATAGGCTAGCTCAAGCTCTGCCTTAGCTTGCTCAACACCAACAATTGCATCTGCTAATTCAGCCTGGGCAAGGGCAATATCCACGTCACGAACTTCAGAACTCTGGTCGAGGGTAGCTTGAGTTTCCGCTTTCTGGTATCGCATGGTGTTAATTGTTCTCTCAAGTTGTGCTTCTGCCTCCACTATTTGTTCTTGGCCACTATTGATAATGCGGGTTAGTGTAGCCTCAGACTCAACTTCTTGCTTGTAAGCAATCTCTTTTTCTAAACACTTCAAGGCATGCTCAGACTCTGAAATTGCTCCTTGAGCATGTAAATGCTCAAACCGCGTACATTCGGCTTCAGCATTTATAAACTCTGCTGAGATCCGATCGTTAACTGCTTCTTGAGCTGCCGTTTTTCCTGCTAAATCTGCCTCTAATCGTTTAATTGTCGCTTTTTGGACAATAATTTGACCTTGCAGTTCAGCGTCTAAATTTTCCAATTTAGCTGCCAATGCATTAATCTCTCCTTCTTTGGCCCCTGCTTCCACTTGTAAAAGCCTAGAGCGGGCTATGTTAACTCGGGCTTTAGCCTTCTTTAAAGCGGCTTTCAAACGAGCTTCATTATCAAGAACAGCAACTATTTGACCCGCTTTAACGTGTTCTCCTTGAGACACTAGTAAATGATCAATCCGCGCTCCCTGAGGTGAAACAGCTCCTGATAGATTGGTCACTTCATCTTCAGGTTTCAAAAAACCTAAGGCAGAGACTGACGCTGGTTCAACATAGTCATTTAAAGCCCCCAAGGCAATCTGACTAGCCACATTGTCCTCCCGGCCAATGCGACTAATTAAAAAGGCCCCAAGAGCCGATGCCATCGTCATACTTAACAACGCAATCATCCAAAGCTTAGGTTGTTGAGTGAGTTGCTTTCGGTAAGGTTTTGTAAAATTATTGTTGAAAATGTGTTCGATGAAAGTTCGCATAGTGAAAACTCCGCTTGAGCAGATTGATGCAACTAAAGTTGCTTACACGTTGAAGCCGAGGTCCGAACGCTGCTGATCACGCATTTATGAGGCGAGTTGTCATGTCCATGGGCTTGAGAATAGGTTATTTTGTCAGCCTTAATAGAGTTCCCTAAGGCTGGCAGGTAAACCATTAGAGCCAAAATAAAAGCGCCCCCATTGACTCTTTAAGTAATCTCCACTACCTTCGGCAAGTTATATTAGTAGATTTAATTTTGCGTAGGCATTTACCACAATTCTGAAGTACTAAAAGCAATGGCCTTAGAATCTACCATTGTCGCCAATCAGCTAAGCCATTATTACGGTGCAGGACGTCTCCGCCGACAAATATTATTTGATATACACCTTGAGATTCAGGCGGGGGAGATTGTCATTATGACAGGACCTTCTGGGTCTGGTAAAACGACATTACTCACCTTAATGGGAGGATTACGAACCGTTCAGGAAGGCAGTTTGCAAGTCTTAGGGCAGGAAATGAGAGGGGTCAGTAATGGTCGTTTAGAGAAAATTCGTCGCCAAATTGGCTTCATTTTTCAGGAGCATAATCTATTAAGCTCTCTGAACGCCATCAAAAATGTCGAAATGGCTGCAGCACTATATCCAATTTCAGCAAAGAGATCCAAAGCCCAAGCAAAAGCTGCGCTAGAAGCAGTGGGTTTAGGAAAACACATCTACTCACGCCCCGAGCAATTATCGGGAGGACAAAAGCAACGGGTTGCCATTGCTCGTGCATTGGTTAATAAACCTCAAGTTATTTTAGCCGATGAACCCACAGCATCTCTCGATGGACACACAGGACGTGAAGTTGTAGAACTGATGCAACAATTGGCAAAACAGCAAGGTTGCACAATTATTTTAGTGACGCATGATAACCGTATTCTAGATATTGCTGATCGTATTATTAGTTTGGAAGATGGACATTTGTCTATTTCTAAAGGTGAGTTTTTGCTTGGTTTAAGTAACCTTACTTCATTTATTTTAGAAACAGATATTAATGCGATTAACAACCTAATCTCTCCTCTATCTGCATCTCAATTCTCTGATTTTCTAAATAAACTTAATCACGAATTGGAACAAGTCGTGAGTTCAATGAATCTGCTCAGAGATCGGTCCTTTAACTCTAAGCTTCAAATTACCTTTCAGGCGATTTCATTAAAAATTGCTCAATTGCTTCAAGCTGAACAAGTCACCTTTTTTGTAGTTGATCATATTCGCAAAATTTTGTGGTCAAAAAATGCGCGCGGTAAAGATGGTCAGTTAATCAGTATTGAAATCCCTATAGATTCTGGCATTGCAGGATATGTGGCCACAATGGGGGAAACTTTGAATATTGGTGATCCCTACAATGATGTAAGATTTAATCCTCAAGTCGATCGTGATACGGGTTGTCTCACCCGGAATATCCTCTGTTTACCTATAGTAAATGACAAAAATGAGGTTTTTGCAGTAGTTCAAGCCTTAAATAAGATAGGCGATTCACCGTTTGATCATAAGGATGAAGAACATTTCTTTAAGTTAACTCAGTCCCTCGGTTTTACAGTGAAATCTAGTATTTTGTATACTCAAAAAATGTATCATTCAATGACTTTATCTAAAAATACATCCAGATGAAACTAGTGAACAACTGTTATTTCACTCAGACGCGGGACTAAAGGGAAAAAATATTCTTGTTGCCGTCAAGCAAACTCTATCGTGCTCGATATTTTTATCCTGTGTTGAGGTGCGTGAGTTGTTATGGGCCTCTAAGATAGAGCAGCTCCACATTTTATTCTTTTAGGAAAGCCCCATTTTTGTGATATGCCTTTGAAAGGATCGATGAACCTCAAGAAATGTTGTTGAAATGTATGGAACATCATATTTGTCGCATACACCTTTAACGATTGGGCTTATCTTTTTCAGTAAACTTGGCTTAAAACTCGGAAATAAATGATGTTCTATGTGGTAATTAAAGTAGCCATAATGAAATTCGATAAAGGATAGTATCCAATTAGTCGGATGCCAATTACCAGATGTTCTGACTTGAGTTTCAGCCCATGAAAACTTCTTATGATAGAGATTTATATTTTCATTTACGGCTAAAATTTCATGGGTTTCTTCATGATCATTATAGAGCAAGATAAAAGCAGAAAATGAGTAAGATATCGAATATATGGTTAACAGAATTAGAGCATTCCAAATACTACTTAAGTATCCACAATAAGCGACAAGCAAAAGAAAGATTATTTTTGCAAAAATATGTGCAATCACCTCATATTTATGACGCACAAACTCTCTATTTTTAATTAGCCAAATAGTGCCCATGGGGAAAACACGAAAATGATAAAATAAAATCCCTATCCAAAAATAAATATATTGATATTTGTGGTATTTACCATGCTTTACATACTGATGAATACGTATGGGGGCGTATTGATTAGTTTGATAATCTATGGATGAATGGGGTTGATTATGATGGGTTTGATGAGAAATTTGCCATTCTAAACATGAGTATCCTCCCAAATCCATAAGATACAAAGCGACGAAATTTAGTAACTTATTTCTCGTGAAGCCAAAATGCGCAACCATATGGGACATGCCAGCTGACACACAAACCATATGGAATCCCAGTAATATCGCTGACAAGATTGAGGAATTGACCCAGGTTAAATATGATAAAAATATAAATATACTGGAATAGTATAGAAGATAGAAAATTCCCTCATGTGCAGAGTAATGAATCGATTCATTATTCTCTATCAAGTATTCATGGACCTTAGCTTTTAGCTCCAACCAAAATTCATCATTGCATAGTTTCTGATAAACGATTCTATCTAAATATTTGTTGTCATTATCTTTGCATAAATAATCTTGGGTGACGTCGAGTTTGCCCACTATTTTTATGTCATTCTCTTGTAAAAAATGCTCATTTTTCATGAGATTTTCTACATTCGTACGAACGTGTGCCGACGAAAAAAAACCGCTACAATCTGTTCCTAAATTCCCTCTAAAGGTATCACCAAAAGGATGTTTGGGGATAAAATTTGTAATGTCGTAAACAAGGCCATTAATGGCAATCCACGCATCTGAATAAGTGGAATGTTTTTTTAACTCCTCATAACTAATGCAAGTTTCTTTCAGAAGAGACTTACAGTCCTGTTTACGATTAATCATCCTGGCAATAGTTCTTTCAATAAAAGGAGTATGCCCTAGACGGAGTCTGCCCTAAACAACAGAAATTGATTGAGCAGTCCAAAATTAACGTAAGCATATCTTAATGATTAATCAGATCATGGCTTCAAAGGGCATCCACAAGGGAGTGCCCCTACAGGATTGTTCATTTTTAATGACGGTTACTCTTCAACCTTGGGAGCAAAGAGTTCTTGCCCTGATTGATAAAGCGTCAGACCGCTAACAGTTTCTGTTGTTGACACATCGAACTGAATAAGAATATCGGCGATGCGGGCAAAGAACTGGGTCTCGGACGCAGGGAAAAGGGGAAAAGGTTCTTGGCCTGTGGCCTGAGCGATTAGCTGTTCTTCTTCTACGCGAATATCCAGCTGCATATTGGGCAATAGTTGGTAGGTACCGACATAGCGCTCATACACAGCGGGATCAACGGCAACCTCCTCAGGCTCTGTGGCAGCATCTGCTGTAACAGTATCCACATCAACGGTTAAAGCTGTCAGCTGAGCTTCTACTTCTGTAGACATCTCTGGCTGATAGCGCCCACTCAGGTGCTGGGCAAAAAATCGCTCTAAGGCTGCCGTGAAGGCCAGATTGTTAATCTCTTTCCGAAAACCATGGCCTTCATCGGGAGCTACCAGATATTCGACAGGTCGGTCTAGATCCCGCAGGGCTACTACAATTTGATCGGACTCAGCCTGTTTAACGCGGGGGTCGTTCGCGCCTTGAATCACCATCAGCGGCGACTGGATCTGATCGGCGGAAAATAAGGGTGACTGTGCTTCTAGCCGTTTGCGATCGCTCGGGTTATTGGGGTCACCCAAACGCAACGCAAAGGTAGCTTTTAGGGACGCCCAATAGGGGGGAATTGAGTTTAACAGTGTGATCAGGTTAGACGGCCCCACGATAGATGCACCGGCGGCATAAATATCAGGGGTAAAGGCTAATCCAGCCAGGGTGGCATAGCCACCGTAGGAGCCCCCCACAATCCCCACCCGTTCTGGATCGGCAATCCCTGCCTCAATCAGGTACTGCACACCATCGGTGATATCGTGCTGCATCGCCCCTGTTCCCCACTCGTTATTCCCCGCATTGAGAAACTCTTTGCCATACCCCGTGGAGCCGCGAAAATTAGGCTGTAGCACCCCATAGCCACGATTAGCCAGAAACTGAACAAAGGTGTTATATCCCCATGTGTCCCTGTCCCAAGGCCCCCCGTGGGGCAGCACCACCACCGGTAAGTTTACAGGCTCTACCCCCTGGGGCAGGGTTAGATAGGCGGGAATCTCCAGGCCATCGCGGGCGGTGTAGCGGATCGGCTGCATGGTGGCCATGTGCTCCCTCGGTAGCTCTGGCCGAACATCGTATAGTTTTTCCAATGATTGAGCATTGCGATCAAACAGGTAGGTTGAACCTGGATTGACATCGCTGTGGGCTGTGATCAGCACCAAACGATCATCCTCGGTGGCAGACTGCAACGAAAAATCCACATCGGGCAGTTGTTGCTGCAGAAATGCCAAATCAGTGGCCACCTGATCGGTTTGCGGGTAGAGACGGGTGCGATCGCCAATGTAGTAAGTGGCGATCAGCTCATCCGTGGCCTCTGAAAACATGGCCCCCCCCAGATCTACCTGATTTTCAGGATCGATTTCTATCACTTGGGTTTGTTGGTTTTCAAGATTCAGCAGTTCCAACTGGATCAAGTTTTGATCGCGGTTGCTCATCAGATACACCCGTTGTCCATCTGGGTGAAATCGCAACGGAATACAGGTTTCTTCAATACGACAGGTATAGACAGGGGTTAATCCATTGTCGTCCACCGCTAAAATCTCAGTTCCTCGCTCCAGGGTCTGACGATACCCCAAACGCACATTACCGGCTAAATCCGTTGTCCAAGCGCCACTACGGATATCACCATTAAACCTGCACCAAGCCAACGTTTTTTCATAACCGATAATTCCTCTGGGGCTTCCTATGGTTCAAGCGTATCCAGGGTTTAATGTCACGACTATGGCGTCAGGTCATGGGGATAGATGACAATTGTCATGTTTTAGTACAGGTCTGCAAAGCAACAGAATCGGCTTTGCACTGAGGTCTGTCGGTATTGTCTATCCATTCATAAAGCTTGAGGCTATCTTGGGAACAGGCTGTGCAACCACAACATTTTATCGGCATCGGCAGTTCGTGAATACGTCCCTTGCGTCTCAGTTTTTGGAGCATTGGCTGGAGCGCATAACTATCCGTATGAAAGTGCAGCGCTAGATCCGCCATGGAGACTGTGTGTTTTTGAGCAATGTAAGTCTGGATATCCTTGAGCATTGTGAGGTTAGGTCCCTATGAGACGTAGTTTGTTTAAGACCACCAGAGGGAGCGATAGATGACTCCACCGCTCCCTCTGTCGTTTATTGACCCTCAAGGGTAAGTCGTCGTCGCCGTTTGGTTCGTGAAGAGAGTCTCATGATCACTATGGTTGAGATCGCAACGACTCCCAATCCCACAATCCAGGCCAACGCACTACGGGGATGTTGGCTAAAGGTCATGACCTGGTAATAGGCTACGGCGGTCCAATAGGCTAACCCCGTGGTCCAGAGACCCACAAACGCGGTCCATCCAGCATTGGTTTCCCGATACACAGCTCCCATGGCTGCAACACAGGGGAAGTACATCAACACAAACAACAGGTAAGCAAAAGCTGCCACCCGACCGTCAAACCGCAGCACCATTTGACCAAAGGTGGTGTAGGCCACCGCTTGTTCGTCGGCTGCTGCCTCAAGGCTACTAACATCACCGACCGCCAGACCTAGAGGGTCTAAAAAGGTACCGGAAAGATCAGCCAGATTGGCGGGAATAGTGGCGAAAGCCTCTCCGATATTCCCCCAGAAATCAAACGATTCAGTTTCAACCGCTATCCCGGAGGCCATGGCTGCATCATTACCTAGCTGGCCATAGAGAGAATCCAGGGTGCCAACAACCGCCTCTTTGGCAAACACCCCGGTAAAAATACCAACGGTGGCAGGCCAGTTATCTTGGCTAATGCCCATGGGGGCAAAGACTGGCGTGATGCCCTGACTCAGGGAACTGAGCACCGATTTGTCGCTGTCCTCATTGCCAAAGGAACCATCAACACCAACGGTGTTTAACAGACTCAGCACCATCACCATAATCACGATTACTTTTCCTGCCCGCAGGATAAAGCTTTTGAGCCGTTCCCAGGCTCGCAGTAGCACCCCTTTGAATGTGGGCACATGATAGGTGGGCAGCTCCATCACAAACGGGTTGGCCTCTCCCTTAAGCAGGGTGTATTTCATGATCAGCCCAGTGATGATAGCCATGGCCATCCCCACCAGGTACAGCAAAAACACAATATTCTGCCCAGCCCTGGGGAAAAAGGCAGCGGCAAATAGGGCATACACCGGCAGTCGTGCGCCGCAGGACATAAACGGATTCATTAAAATAGTGAGGATGCGATCGCGGCGACTCTCTAAGGTGCGTGTGGCCATAATCGCAGGCACGTTACAGCCAAACCCCACTAACATTGGCACAAACGATTTACCCGGTAGCCCAACAAATCGCATAAAGCGATCCATCACAAATGCAGCCCGTGCCATGTAGCCGCTGTCTTCTAGAAATGCTAAGCATAAAAACAAACAGCCAATCACCGGGATAAAGGTGGCCACCGTTTGAATGCCCCCTCCCATGCCATCTGCCAACACAACCTGGACCACTTCCGGCATACCAATAGCGGCTAATAAATGGCCCAGACCGTCAACAAACACGGTGCCAAAGAGAATGTCAAAAAAGTCGATAAATGCGCTACCAACATTGATAGCCACCATAAACAACACATACATCACCCCTAGGAAAATAGGGATGCCTAGCCAGCGGTTTAATACCACTTGGTCAATCTTATCGGAGGTCGTAACACCAAGATTTTGCGGCTGGCTAACCACATCACCTACTAACCGATGGACATAGCTATAGCGCCCATCGGCCACCACAATATCAATATCTTCGCCTAACACCTGATGGATACGGTGACGATGCTCTGACACCCGCTGTAGAATGGCTGAAGAGATATCCGGCACAGCCCCGTCATCATATTCCAAAAGTTTTAGGACCGACCAACGCCCATGGGAATCTACCATGGGGAGCAGGTCCGTCACCGCCGATTCGATCAAGGATGGATAAACCACCTGGGACTCAGGCAAGTATGGGGACGTGAGAAAGGTATCTAAACAACGGCGCAGGTCATCTATTCCCTGTTCTTTAGAGGCCACCATGGGGATTACTGGACAGCCCAACCGCTGTGACAGCAGGGTAGCATTTACCTGGGCACCCTGGTCTGACGCCACATCCGTCATATTTAATGCGACTATCAACGGTAGTCCCATTTCCAAAATTTGTGTTGTCAGATAAAGGTTACGCTCCAGGTTTGAGCTATCTAAAATATTGACAACAACCTGGGCCTGCTCCGAGAGCAAATAGTTGCAGGCAATTGTTTCATCTATAGAGTTACCGTCATCACTAGTGTCGATGGCGTAAATACCTGGCAGGTCGACCACATTGATGGTCTTCCCACCATATTGATAGCACCCTTCTTTGCGATCTACAGTCACCCCTGGCCAATTGCCCACATGCTGGTTGGCTCCAGTTAAAGCGTTAAACAAAGTTGTTTTGCCACAGTTTGGGTTTCCCAATAGGGCAATGGTCAAGTTATCCATGGCATTCCTCCTCAACCTCAATTATTTCGACTTGTAGAATAGCTGCTTCTCCTTTACGCAGGCTCAGATGCATCCCTCGCACAGTAATTTCCATTGGATCCCCCATCGGAGCCTGGCGAACAACCACAAACTGGGCACCCGGTGTTAATCCCATAGACAGGAGCTTGCCGCGATAGGTTTGGCTGCCAGGCTGATAGCCTAGAACACGCCCTGACTGCCCCACCTTTAAATCACTTAAAGTTAAACTAGCGATCTCTGACGTCATGTCATTCTCTCCATTAATGAACTGTGTGGGCTGCCGAGATACAGCGCCGTTAGTTGTGTTTGCCGTTGTCACCATGACCCGGTGGGCCATACCAGCCCCCAAACCAATTCGACATCCTTGCAGGGCAACAACTACTGATCCACTGCCTGTTCGACTGACGATGGTAATTTCCTTTCCTGGCACAATCCCCACCTCTGTTAGGCGACGAACCATCGATTGCCCTCCTTTAAGTTGGGCAATCCACACCCGATCTCCCACCGTAGCCATGGCAAGTGGCAAACGGGAGCCATGACCAGGCTCAGACATCTCGGTGTCTGAAGGAGGCTCTTGTAAATCAGCTGTGCCACCGATATAGGTAACATTCCAGCCGTTATTGGGGTTATGGATACTGTCAGACATCACTCTGCTGGCTTAGGGTAACAATTAAACTGTTTTAACTAACACGAGATTGTCTTATTAGGTCCTAAAGGTCCGTGCCCTTGAAATATAGTAATGACCACCCTGTTTTGGGGATGATCATTAGCGTTAACAGGCAGGTGCAGCGAACAAAAACGAGAAGCATTCTTAATAAGTAGCAGAGATTTCCTAGGTATTTTTACTACTATGGCATACTTTAACAAACCCTTGCAAAACACTATACTTATGTGACTAGATGTTACTCAGGATGTTGTTTTCCTTAAGATGCCAGTGTTTTATAGGGGGCATTGACTACGTGCTCTTGTGGTGTGTCCTCAATACTTCTCAGGTGATCTGACCGCTAGTCATCTCTTTTGTAAATGTGAATTAATGTCAGTAAACTCAGCATAGTATCCAATATTAACAGGCCATTTCTGGCCAGGGGCTTTACAAAAAAAGCCCGCATCATGCGGGCTAATGGTTAGCTAAAGCAATAAATGTCTTTAGTGACTGAGTTTAATCAAGAGCTTGCCAACAGCTTAAATAGCTATGGGCACAAACTGATCACAGGCCATAACAGGAGAATCTAGCGATCCATTTAGGGCACAATCTGACTTGTCACAGAAATAACAGTTGGCCTGCCGGTAGCTATTGCAAAACTGTACTGGATACTCTGCAGCACCAGCCATAGGACAATTACGACTTAAACAGGCGGTGCAGTTGGCTTGCCGGGGTGCAGTTTGTGTGGGTGAAACTCTCTTAACAGTTGCATGGGCCATTATTCAATCTCCTTAGCGAAGCTAACGTTAGATAGCTGTTTTGTTGCGCTTGAGCTATCTCCTATACAGTAATGCCAGATGCACTATGGCGCAGCAGGCACCGTTAAACAATAGCTAGTAGTTAATGGCAACTAGCCTAAACACCTGACGTGTTCCACTGCGTAGTCTGCTCTTGTTGTTCTAAATTTAGGCAACAAAGAAAACCAATAGTTTTCAACGCTCTTGCAACTAGCAACTGATAACTTTTTGCACTTCTTTACATATAGCCTGTCTCCGCATTCTGTCTCCGCATTGTATTTAGAGGGAACAACCTGTAGCCCATGGAGAGTTGGGCAGCCCTGGCCAGGGTTGACAAGAAAAAGCTGTCTAGTGAGAGGAGAACAAAGACAGCTTAAAGGCATTATTTCTGGCTTACTTTGAGCAGACTTGACATTCCCCCTGAGACGTTCGCATCTAAAAAAAGTGGAGACCACAAGATGACGCAGATGTAGTCTCCCGGACGAATCCCTACTTAATTGACTTTCATTTGCAATTAAGCTCCTGTTTTATCGAGTATATATCAAAATTAAGTTATTGAGAAAGATTCTTCTTAATTTAAAAAAGGCAGTGAACGGCCACCTGATAAAGCGCTATAAGTATGGGATATGACTGGATATTTTTCTTTATGTAATTAAATATACTTGACATCTATTATCATTAATAGAATGATTTCCCTAAGTAATTAGCCGTATTTAGTGCTCATTTTTAATGGGCTTAATTGCAAGTAGTATGGCGGACATGGGTTCAGTTCGTTCGAAAGCACATCCAACCAAGGCATGGCCAGTGCCTCATCGTCGACGCTACAAGGTAGTGCTGGTGAGTTTAATGCTGGTCTTAGGGCTGTTGTTAGCGATCGCAATATCCCTATCCTTCGGCTCGGTTGCTCTGACGCAGCCAGAGGTGTGGGCCGCCCTCAACAGGCAAGGTAGCCGCATTAACCAAACCATCATCTGGGATCTGCGGCTGCCCAGGGTGCTGATGGCCATTATGGCAGCCCCTGTATTTATGTGGCTGCTGTATCGTCGTAGTGGAGCTATTACAAGGGGTTAGCCATGGTTTTAGAGGCACAGGGTCTACAGGGCGGCTATGGCAACAAAGCAATTATTGAACAGGTAAATTTAACCCTGCATCAAGGCGAATGGCTCAGCATTCTGGGGGCCAACGGCTCTGGTAAATCCACCCTGCTGCGATTGTTTGGTCGTATTCTCTCCCCTCAACAGGGCTCTATTTTACTCAGCGGTCACGATATTCAAAACCTGTCGCCTACGTCAGTGGCTCGCAAGCTGGCTTTATTGCCCCAACAGCAGATTTTGCCAGCGGGTCTCAGCGTCTATCAGCTGGTGAGTTTGGGCCGCTCTCCGCACCAACCCTGGTGGCAGTGGGATCTCACCAGCCGCGACCATCAACACATCGACCAGGCCCTGATCTGGACTGACATGGACCAGTATCGCCACGAGCCCGTTGCCAATCTGTCTGGCGGTCAGCGACAGCGAGCCTTTCTAGCCCTGGCCCTGGCCCAGCAACCCAGGGTATTGCTGCTGGATGAACCCACCACCTATTTAGATATCCATTATCAGCTACAGCTTTTAGAGTTGCTCAAACAGCTCAATCAACAAGAACAGCTAGCCATCATCACCGTATTACACGACATTAATCTGGCGGCTCGCTACAGCGATCGGCTGGCCTTTATGCGCCAGGGCAAGCTGTGGGCCATCGGGCCAGTCCATGACACCCTCACCCCCGACATTGTGACCCAGGCATTTGATGTGGATGTGGCCATTTTGGACACCCCCGTCGGTCCGCAGATTTGTCCCCTGGCAGCAACCTCTCACATCTTCTGGGACAGCGGTTGAGACGATGGGGGGTGTTTGCGATCTCAATCTGACAGCTGACCTGCCCGGTCAAAGCGAATTTCAGGGGTACATTACCCTATCCCCCGAGAAGATCTTAGAACTGAACCCCCAGCAGCTATTTTTTATTGATGCTGGCGGCGGCCTTGACGAAGAGATTGCCCAGCTGAAAACCGATCCATTTTGGAGTCAGCTATCGGCGGTGCAGTCAGATCAGGTTTATGCCTTTAATTACCACGGCTTGATTAATCCAGGCAGCGTTCAAAGTATTGAACAGGTATGCGACAGCTTGGGTTAAAGCTCTATAGCTTCCATACCTGGGGGTTGGGGGAGCTGAACACCTTTAGTCACTCGGATAACCTTGCGAGCATCAAAGTTAATGCTCATTTTAAGTATTAAGCTCTGACAGCTTGGGTTACCTAAATCTAGCCACACCGATTGTTAACCTAATATTAAACTGGTTAACCTTGCGTTAAACTAATCTTTACCAAAGCAGGCAAACGCAGCGGCTATGTGATCTTGTTTCACTGTTTGCTGCCGTTTGTCAATGCTGACAGATGTAGGAGCGCAAGCTTAACGTGAAACTTTCTGTATCCTCGATCACGTCCGACTTGTCTAAAGACAAATCTCATACTGGGTGGCTGTTAAAAATTCTCTTAACAATCAACACCCTGGTGGTCGTGCTGGCGGTATGGACCGGTATCAATGAAGGCAATGTACGCGCTTATTTTGATGAGGAGAGTTTTATTACCTCCCTATCAACCGCGTATCTGATAGCCATTGCCCTCCTATCCATGGGAGTGTATATCAGACGCTCTAGAAAAGATTGGAGCTGGCATTCCCCCGGCTTCGTTTGGTTGATCATCGCTGTGGGGTTTGTCTTTTTGGCAGCCGATGAGCATATGGAGATTCACGAACGTTTCGATACCTGGCTCCACACTATTTTAAGTATCGAGGAAAACGCGATTACCGACCGCATTGATGATGTCATTGTCGGTTTATACGGTATGGCGGCCGCTGGCTTAGTCTATCGCTATCGGGCTGAGATGAAACGCGACAGAAATGTGCTGCCGCTGTTGCTGGCTGGTTTTGCCATGCTTTTCGCGATGGTCTTTTTAGATCTGTTAACCAATCGGCCCGATATTCTATCCTTCCTACTGGGTATGGATATGGGCTTGATTGTGCAAACCGCTCTTGAGGTCTTTGAGGAATTTTGTAAACTGACCGCATGCACATTATTTGTAGGCAGCATGTATCAGGCGTTTAGAACTGCAAAACCCATAGCCATTGATCCAGCCTAGGCATCAGTCGTACATAAAGACCTGTCTAATGCCAATTTCTGCAAATTCAGCCATGGACTCCCAGGCCCACAGGCTTTGCCATCAAAGACTGCCATCATTCAAAACTCAAAACTGGCACCAGCGATTACAACTGACGCTCAAGGTTTAACATCCGCCGATAGGACAGCCAGCCAGCCACCACCATCGCCAGGGCAAATATGCTAAGGAAGGCAATGTGTTCGTTTGCCGGTTCTGCAGCCATGACCAACGTGAGGGCTTCCGTCATGTGAAAAATGGGATTAAACCGCGCCAGCTGTAAAAGGGAGTCGGGAAAAATAGAGGTGGGCATAAAGGCTCCGCCCATAATCAGTAACGGCACACCAAATGCGGCCACTAGGGCGTTTACATCTTCAGTGCGGCGCGCAAACTGGGTGCCAAGGATAAAGCCCACCCCCACATAGGCCAGAATGCTCAGCAGGATAATCAGCATCGCCAGGGGCCAGGAACCGGGAAAGGTGGCCCCCAGGGTAAGTGCGATCGCAAACACCAACAACGCCTGGCCTACACCAATGGCACTGTGGGCCAAAACAATCCCCAAGAAATAAGACACTCCCCGCAGTGGCGATAGAAACAGCCGTTTGAGGGTATTTTGCTCACGCTCAGCAACAACGGTCGCGACACTTCCCCCCAGGCAACTAAAAAACAGAGCAGCCCCCACTAGCGTAGGTGGAGCAACGACCTCCAACGCATCAGCCAAATCTAACTGAGCCCGTTCTGTCGTAATTACCCCATTCAGCAATAACAACAATGTGGGGAAAATAGCCCAGAAAATCAGGCTTCGTCGCCGTCGCACCAGCTCTAACAAAATTCGCTGCGCGACCGCCAGAATTTCCTGCCAATATCGGGTAATTTGAGCCATCAGATAGGCCATAAATGGTTCACCGCTGTAGTGCTTTATGGTTTAAGATTTGTACCGAAAATGATTTATATCAGGTTTTGGTCGGGTTTCGCTAGATCTGTAAGCTTAGCCAACAGCCTGTAGTTGATCTTCCGAAACGCAGCAATGCCAACAGTAGGTTTATAGGTATTTATTTAAAGGCTGGTTACCATGCTCATCTGTCAATAGACTAAATGCACTCATCAGCAATCCATGGGAGCTGATGTATCCGTAGCTGCTTAGGGACTCTATCACCAAAAATCGGCCAATCAAGTCTGTGGTTCAGCTCTTTTTACAAATTTTCCCTCTAATACTAGTCTTCTGCAACCCATTACCGAGTATTTCCCTTTTTAATGAATCCATTCCCTGAGACCTGGCAAACCCCTGATATTTCACGACGGAGTGCACTTAAATTATTAGGAGTTGGGGCCGTTGGCGGCACCCTAGGCTACACCCGTTTTGCCAAACCTCAACCGACGCTACATCAAGTTGACCGCCTCGATTTACCTCAAACGGTGGGGCGCGCCACAAAAGCTATTATTGTCGGTGGCGGTTTAGCGGGTTTAGCCGCTGCCTATGAGCTGAGTAAGCGTGGCATGGCAGTCACCCTGCTAGAGCGTTCTCCCCAACTCGGGGGTAAGATTGCCAGCTGGCCGATCCAGGTTGGCGACCATGAGCTCCGCATGGAACATGGGTTTCATGGCTTCTTTCCCCAGTATTACAACCTGTTTAGCCTGGTGGATGAGCTCAATGCCCAGGACAACTTTCAGTCGCTCAATTTTTACGCCGTCCTCTATAAAAATGGCTACAAGCCTGAGGCGTTTTACCCCAGTAATGCCGCTTTTCCCTGGAACATTGTGGACCTGGCGGTTTCCTCAGAAAACCGGCTGAAATGGGGTATCAACCTCACCAAGCTCAAACATTTGGAAGTCTTTCGGGAGATTACTAGCTTTCGAATGCCCCAAACCTATGAGCGCCTGGACCATCTGTCGGTGGAGGAGTGGGGCCAGGGACAGTTTCCTAAAGGTCTATACGACCTCTATTTCCTACCTTTTGCTAAGTCTAGCCTGAATTCACCGGATGTGCTCAGCGCCGGGGAGCTGATGCAGTTTTTCCACTTCTACTTTTTTGGCAACCCCGAGGGTTTAGCCTTTAATGGCACCTGTGAGGACATGGGTCGTTGTCTAGTCGATCCATTGAGTCATGCCATTGAAACCAATGGCGGTCAAATCCTCACCGGGGTAACGGTTAGCCAGATTAATTGGGCCGATGGCAAAATCGCTAGCGTCGATTACCAAAAAGGGAACATCGCGGTGAATCCGGTACCCTTTTGGTGCGATCGCAACCCTCTCCTCAGCACCGATACCACCGAATATTTTGGCGCAGGCGACCGACTCTTTGTTGTCGACGCCAACAGCGATCAGGCCATATCTCTCACCTGTACCCACCAAGGCTGTAGTGTCCACAAAGAAGTTGCGACCAACGGCGATGGCTTTGTCTGTCCCTGCCACGGTGCCACCTATGATGGCGACGGTCAGGTAATGAGCGGTCCAGCCCAAGAGAATTTAGCCCAGTTTAAGGTACTCAAACGAGAGAACAATCGCATTCAACTGATGGCCGCTAACCCGGTCAAAAAGGCAGAGGGTCTGGCCGACAGTCTGGAGGCCGACTACTTTATTTTTGCCGCCGATATTCCCGGCATCAAAAATCTCTTTGCCCTATCCCAGGGAGAGCCCAATTCGACGGTGATGGCTCAGATTAGCCAGCTACAGGTGGCCGATCCCTTTGCAGTGGGGCGTTTCTGGCTAGACCGTGACTTTGAATGGGAGCACAGCTGGTTCACCTCTCTTTCTGGCTATGATCTGACCGATAGCATCACCCTTTACCATAAGGTGCAAGGAGACTATACTAAATGGGCGGAAGAGACCGGCGGCAGCGTCGTAGAGCTGCATGCCTATTGCTACAAAGAGAAAGAGTTTCCCACACAGCAAGCTTTATTAGACACCTTTAAGAGAGAACTTTGGGAGATTGTTCCAGACTTGGAAGGGGCCAATATTTTGCACCAGGAGCTGGTCAACCAAAAGAACTTTGCCGGGTTCCCACCGGGTAGCTATCCCAACCGTCCCAGCAGTGCCACGGCTGTTCCCAACCTCCTGTTTGCTGGCGACTGGGTTAAAATGCCATTTCCCTGCGGTTTAATGGAACGAGCCATCAGCAGTGGCTTACTCGCCGCCAATGAAGTATTACATAGAGAAGGCAGCGCTCGCCGTCCGCTCATGTCAGTTAACCCCGAAGGTGTATTTAAGGTATAAATCAGGCTCCTATTACCCATGGACTCTCTCTCCCCCCCCACTTCCTTGAGCTCTCCGGCTGTCTCTACGCCATCGCCCCCGCGCATCGAATCGATTCGCCGCGCCCCCATTAACCTTAACCATTGGTATGTGGTTGCCCAAAGCAGTGAACTCACTGATCAGCCCTTGGGAGTGGTGCTATGGCATCAGCCAATAGTGCTGTATCGCGATAGCGCCAGCGCTGACTCGTCAGTTCGCACCCAGGTCGTCCACGCGTTAGAAGATCGCTGCCCCCATCGGCAGGTACGTCTGAGCCATGGTCAGGTCCAGGGCAATCAGCTGGAGTGCGTTTACCATGGCTGGCAGTTTAATGACACAGGGGCCTGTGTGGAGGTGCCCTACTTAAGTGCTAAACAAAAGCTACCCAACTGTCGTCTGCGCACCTATCCAGTCAAAGAACAGGATGGCTTTATCTGGCTATTTCCAGGGGACGCAGATCAAGCAGACACCTTAACCCCCATGGGATTGCCTGAATGGGATCACATTAACTACATTGCCTCCTATACCACCATCGACACCCAGTCCCATTTCTCATTTCTCATCGAGAATCTAATGGACATGTACCATGGACGACTGCATGATAATTTACAGGCCTGGGCAAATCCCGTACTGCGTGACATTGAAACCAGCCCAACTCGGGTAGACGCCCATTACGATGCCGAGAGTTATTACAAGATCGACAAGATTTATTCTGTCGGTCAGCTGTTTATCCCAGCCATGCGCAAGCTGCGCCCCACCCATCTGGATGTTAGCTATGTCTATCCCCACTGGCAATCGGTTCTAGGTAACGATTTTAAGATTTACTGTCTCTTTTGCCCGGTGAGTGAAACCCAAACCAAGGCGTATCTGGTGCATTTTGTTTCCCTAGGAGCCTTTCATCGGTTACACAAACTACCCATGGGCTTTCGTCGCTTTGTTAAAAATAGTCTGTTTAATGCAGCCCGTGGCTTACTGGCCGGTCTGGTGGTGCAGGATGTCCTAATGATGGAAGATGAACAGCGCGCCTTTGCAGCCATGCCCCATCGCAAAGGTCCAGAGTTTAACCAGACGATTGTTAAGGTACAACAGCTGATTGATTATCAGGCACAACAATCGTAGGAACAAAGCTTGAATAAGCTGCCCATGTCCTGAAGGGCGAATATCGGTGCGCCCCTACATAAGATTCTGTTTAAGACTGCTATAGGGTTTCCGGTTGCTGTTGTTGCTGAGATTTTAGTTTTGACTGGACATGCCGGACAAACTGTCTGATGCCTATGGCCATAAATCGGCCTGCTGTTTCTAGCATATCCAAATCTTCTTCATCCCACATGT
Organism: Leptolyngbya sp. PCC 7375; assembly: GCF_000316115.1. Classification (GTDB taxonomy): domain Bacteria; phylum Cyanobacteriota; class Cyanobacteriia; order Phormidesmidales; family Phormidesmidaceae; genus Leptothoe. The sequence continues at coordinate 1,234,385 of NZ_JH993797.1, read as the reverse complement.
TAGGTGTCGGATGTCCCAGGGCAACCACACCACTTTGTTTATGGTGATGAATTGGAGCCGCAATTAAACACTTGGCCGTGGGTAGCTGTGAGTCAAACCGTGGGCTGTGGCTAATATCTTGATAACGAACGGGACGGCTTTCTCGAATGGACTTGCCACAGATGCCATCGGTAAGATGCACTCCCCAGCCTTTACCCATGGCCTCTCCAGCTGCAACAACAACTTTATAGCTATCGTTATCTATCTGGAATGCGATCGCAACCCCCGTCGCTCCAAAAACCTCCAGCAGCACCTTGGCCGATTCTTCTAGAAAAGGCATCAACCGTTGCGCAGAGATCGCCGAAAGAGCCTGCAACGTTTGCAACCGCGACCACCGTCGTTGGCTGAGCTCATTAATGCCCTCGATCTGGTTTACCATACTGCTGTTCATTTCAGAAATATGGAAATTTTGCCGGGCATAGTCTCGCTCACGGATCGGCTGGTACGGTTGCTCCATCACCTGAGAAGCCAACAGAGCCACACGCTCCACCACCTCCACATCGTAGGACCAGACGGCATCAAAGCGTCGGCTCTTGGTCACCGGATCTTGCCCATCCACCTCACGAGCCACCAGGGTGGCCCAAAAAGTAGGCGTATTTACCAACAAGAACCATTCTTGAGCTAACGACGAAGCCGGGGCCAGTTCAATAAATTCTAGACCTGAAATCGCAGGGGGTTCACAGTCTGGAATACCAAAAATATAAACTCGACGGCAAAGTGCCCCTAAGCGGCTGTAACGACGTAATTGCTCCGGAAAATGAGAAAATCGCTGAAACCCTGCAAAAAAATCAGCCGTGATTTGATGGTTAATCACCTGATCTTCAATCTGATGACTAATCAGATTCATAACCGGAATGCTATTTACTCGTCGCAGCGATTCATACTGATTTTCGATAGAGAGAAATAAAGAAATGCCCATGTGTAATCAGCCCTAACTGGCATTCCATAACAGAACAACAACTTTGCTATTCCCATGAAAGCCAGATCCCGAAATAACGCTAAATTCAGCAACCACATCAATAAGCATTGATGAGAGTCAATGCTTATTGATGTGGTTACTTTTAATAATTAAACTATAGAAATCAAGCGATGTTAGGGCGTACACATTATCTCGTTACGTATCGAAATAGAATGTCCGGCATTCCGGCAGATCTCTCAAGGTAGACGTCTATTTTCACCATTAATCCACTCCTTCTGCTCTATTCTTGCGGTCCCATAGGAAACTGCCCGAGCCAACAACCCAGTATTCTTAACACCAGACAGGATGCCAGAAGGCTGGGCTTAATACCATCATGATATCTTGACAATGCATCAGATTTTACAAACAACCTGGTGTGTGCATATCTGTATTAAGCACAGCTGCTAAATGAAAGAGGAGTCGATATCAGTGACCTATTGTTTAGGCATATCCGTAAAAGAAGGATTAGTATTAGCAGCTGATTCTCGCACCAATGCTGGTGTGGATTATATTTCGTCTTACCAAAAGTTGTTTGACTTCTCGATTCCGGGAGAGCGGGTGATTGTGGCCTGTGTGTCTGGCAATTTGTCGATTACCCAGGCGGTGATTCATCAGTTGGGTCAGGATATTAAAAACGGGGCTAAGGAATCGCTACATACTATCCCCACCATGTATGAGGTGGCCCGCTACATTGGCTATGAAATTCGTAAAATTCAGGATGAGGATCGCACCTGGCTAGATCAGGATGGCATCAAGTTTCAGTGTAATTTTTTGGTGGGCGGGCAGCTGCCAGGGGAAGCACCGGAGATCTATCTGGTCTATAGCCAGGGCAACTGTATTAAAACCACACCGGAAACGCCGTTTTTGCAGATTGGGGAAACAAAATATGGTAAGCCAATTTTGGATCGAACGTTAACCCATGGGTCGTCGTTGGATGCGATCGCAAAATGCGCTCTTCTTTCCATTGACTCTACCATGCGCTCCAATATTTCCGTTGGTCCTCCCATCAACATGATTCTGTACGAAGCCGACAGCTTCGAAATTCGTCATCGGGTCCAGCTCCAGTCCAGCGACCCCTATTTAGCGAAGATTCGCAAATATTGGGAAGGCACCCTGCGGGAAGCCACCAATCATATGCCCACCCCCGAATGGAATCGCGTTTCCATCGATGCCGAGCCCGACTTTTCCATTGAGTAACCTCAACACTAAGCACTAATAAACGCGCTCAATGGAGATTGTAACAACAATAGATAACTACAGTGATACATTATCGAGTAGTTATACTATAATTTCAACATACGCAATTACTACATTGTTCACCGTTTCCCTGTTTATCTCCCCAGCTCTGACCAAGGGGGATAAAGAACCGTTTTTACACGCACTTTAAAGAGAAAAATGCTTAATAACGTTGGTCTTGCAGATCGGCTAACTTCGATTAGTTTTTGCAGGCGTCTTGCTGTAATTAGGGATAGGTGTTTACCAACACGCTATTAGACAAGGAGATGATATTTTGGGGATACTAGTATCCCCATGGATGCTCCTTTTTCACCCTGACGACAACTCCTCAATTTCCTCACTAGAGCTGTTGCTGTCAGCACATTATTTCCTGGAACCTGATCCGTTAGTTTATTGAAACGGGTACAGGTGGAACTAGCATGTGAGTACAGCAAACTCTCTAGCTGGAGAGAACACGATCCGCGTACAGGGTAAACGCCTTGGTGGGTCTAATTTTTGCAAGTTCCCTAAAACAACTGGGCAGATAATAGAGCATCGCAATGTAAATAACCGATTCCATTCGGTTATGGAAAATGGCGGGGACACGTCAACAACTACGATTTTTCATACCTCATAATTAGGAAGTTATCTTATGGTGGATCATAGCTATGATCAGTCTTCTCCATTAGAGACTAGTGCAGCGTCAAAGCTAAAAATTGGGATTGACTCGGTGAGTCATAAATCGTGAATCATCAGTTCTGACAAGGTTTAGGCGCGTTGTAAGGGATTCTCATCGATCCTAAATCTTAGTCTTGACGGACCACTAGTCATCTAGACGGCAGTCACCTCAACTTGGCAACAGCTGAATCCCCATTGGGTCCGGTGTTACCAAGATCTTCTCAGTCAGCAGGCGCGATTGCAGTAGACGCACCAATACCAATCGATCTCGCACCAGCGCCCTTGCTTGCTGAGGAGATTGCTGTTCTGTCTGAAGTCTCTTTAGACACTGAAACTCAGACAGCCCATGGCAGTACAGTGCAGCAAGACAATCTGACGGGATTGAGAGAAGGCAGCGACCCACTCGTGAGTGCATTTATCGGCATCGGTTGCATCTTTCGAGTGCCAGATTTAACAATCGCCCCCGAGGCAGAACTGCGTAATAATCCGGATGGGACAGTCACGGTGGGCTGGGCCGTAACCAACAACCGCACAAGGACTCAATGTGCCGATGTGGCAGCCAACAGTTTTTTCAATCGGTTTTGGCTCTCTTCTGATCCAACTCTAGATGTTACAACAGATACTCCAATCCCAGTGGTTGGGGGTCCGAATATTGACGACACTTACTACACCAATCAGCAGGCAATTGCCGCAGGCGCAACCTCTGCTTTCCGTGAAGAAACGTTGGTGCTGAGTGGCGATCAACAGTATTTAATACTGTCCGTCAATCAGCCTCAAAATATAGGGGAATCAGACTATAACAACAATACTTTTGTGTTTGATTTACAGCCGGTGGAGCAACCCATAGAAGCTACACCGCTGGGCGATACCAGCTTTAACCAAAGCAATAACTGTGCTCCTGAATTTGATGTCGACGTCAATTCCAGGGTTGAGATGCATTCTGGGGCATTGACAGACACACACACCCTGACGGCCTATCAATCCCAGGGTCGAGCGCGAGCGCTTACCCTGCACTATGACTCTACCGCCGCTGACGTTCGTCCCATTGTTCATTTTGCCTATGAGAACGTGCAAGATGCGCCGGGGACACAGCTGATGATTGCAAAAATGAGTATCCAGGCCGGAGATACAACCATCGCTCTGCCAGGGTACACGGGCGATCAGTTTGGCTTAACCGGTGGGGAGAACTTTTGGAGTGTGCCAGATCAAGACAATGCGGTGGTTCAGGGAGCGCTCCAGGCCGATTTGCGAAATCAGGCTTCGGGGGTCTACACCTATCAGGTTGATCGAGACATTCAAACCTCTGACCCGGCGGGCACCTTTGACCCTCTGCGGCACACCACCACAGGCACCTTTACGGTGGTGAACCGAGCGGGCAGTCCTTTTGGCAACGGTTGGAGCCTGGGGGATTGGCAGGAAATTGTGGTCAATGCCGACGATTCAGTGCTGTTAATTGATGGAGACGGCACCCACCAGATTTTTCAGGCCCCGGCTGAGGTCGGGGGCGTCTACGGGTCTCCTGCGGGCGACTATTCACGGCTGGAGCGGCTTGCTGATGGTACGTTTCGTCGCACGCTAAAAGATCAAACGGTGACGACCTTTAACGCGCGCAATCAGCTGGCTACCGTGCAAGATCGCAATGGCAATACCCTCACCTACCTCTATGACACCGAGGGCAAGCTCATCACCATGCGCGATGCGGTGGGGCTAGAAACAACATTCACCTACACCGAGGGTCGGGTCACGGCCATTACTGACCCCGCCGGTCGGCAAACCCAGCTGGCCTACGACTCCGCCGGTAACCTGCAAAGCATCACCGACCCTGATGCCGCCGTCCGTACCTGGGAGTATGACAACAACTTCCGTATGACCGCAGAGGTCGATCAGCGGGGCCATCGAGAAACAACCGAGTACGATGGCTTTGGTCGTGTTGATCGCTCGATACGCCGTGACGGCAGTGTCATCGACATTGACCCAATTCAGGTGAAGGGGCTGTATCTACCCAGTCAAACGCTCGATCCCACCACCGCGCCGCTGGCGTTTACCCCCACGGCCACAGAAATCATTACGCCCACCGCTACCCAGACGGATGGTCGGGGAAATGTGGAGGTCTTTACCCTAAACAAGGCAGGCAATCTGCTAAATCAGACCGACGCGGTGGGCAACGTGCTCTCCCTTGAGCGCGACTGTAGCTGTGGCCGGGTGTCTGCCATGGTGGATGGCACGGGCGATCGCACCACAATGACCTACGATGACCAGGGCAACCCTAACCAGATTGTCGATAGTCTCTCTGGGGCCGCTGGCCGCCAGCAGGTCTTTGACCCCCAGTTTAATCAGCTGATTCAAGCCACCGATGAGCTGGGCCGCCAGACCCTGCATGAGCTAGATGCCACGGGCAATATTATCGAGATTCGCCAGGTGGTGGGCGAAGTGGGCGGCGCGGACGACCGGGTCACCAGTCTGACCTACCTGGGTGACGGACTGGTGGATACGGTGACGGACCCCCTGGGGCGGATCACCAATTTTGACTATGACGGGCGCGGGCTAGTCACCACAATTACCATGGCCCAAGGCACCGCAAATGAAGCGATTGAGCGCTATGAGTATGACAGCGCTGGTAACCAGACCGCCTTTATCGATGCGCGGGGCAATCGCACCACCTTTGAGTACGATGCCCGCAATCGCCTGATTGAAATGGTGGAGGCCGACCCCGATGGCGATGGACCATTGACCACCACGAGCACCCAGTACTTCTACGATGCCGCTGGCAACCGGGTGCGGCGGGTGGATGGGCGAGGCCATGAAACGTTCTATGCCTATGACACGATGAATCGCCTGGAGCGGATCACCGAGGCCGACCCCGATGGCACCGGGCCGTTGACATCACCGGTTACCAACTTTGGCTACGATGCTGATGGCAATCTGACGACGCTCACCGACGCGCGGGGCAATGTCACCACCTATGCCTACGATGCCCGCAATCGCCAGACGCAGGTGACCGAGGCCGACCCCGACGGCACCGGGCCACTGGCCGCACCCGTGACGCAGTACGCCTATGACCTGGACAACAACCTGACCGCGCTGACCAACGCGCGGGGCGTGACGACCCAGTTTGAGTACGACGCCCGCGATCGCCTGATTCAAACCACCTCCGCCGACCCCGACGGGACTGGAGCGCTGCCTGCCCTGGTGACCGACTACCAATACAATGCGGTCGATTTGCTAACGCAGCTGACCCGCCCTGGCAATCGGACAACGGCCTACCAGTATGACGAACTGAACCGCCTGGTGGAGGTGACGGAGCCAGATCCTGATGGTGCCGGGGCGCTGACGGCACCGGTGACCCAGTTTGGCTACGACCTACTGGGCAACCAGACCCAGATCACCGATGCCCTGGGGCGGGTGACCAATTTTGGGTACGACGCTCGCAACCGGCTGAACCAGATCACCGATCCTGACCCCGATGGGGCTGGGCCGTTGGCCGCTCCGGTTACTGGCTATACCTACGACGCGGCCAATAATCAAACGGCGTTCATCGATCCTTTGGGGCGCACCACCACCTTTCAGTACGACGGACGCAATCGCCTGATTCAAACCACGAACCCTGACCCCGATGGCGCGGGGGCACAAATTGCGCCGCTGACCCGCTACAGCTATGACGCGGTGAGCAACTTGACCGCCACCAGCGATGCCCTGGGCCAAACGACGCAGTATCAGTACGATGCGCTCAATCGCCAGATTGCCATCATTGACCCGTTGGGGCAGGCCACACAGTATGGCTACGATGCGGTGGATAATCTGGTGTCGGTGACGGATCCGCTGACCAACCAGACGACCTATGCCTACGACGGGCTGAACCGGCTGATCCAGGATACTAACGCTCTAGGCTTTAGCCGCAGCTATGGCTATGACGCGATGGATAACCTGACTCAGATGAGCGATCGCAACGGGCAGACGCGACAGTTTACCTACGACAACCTCGACCGTCGCACGAGTGAGCAATGGTTAAGTGCGACAGATGCCGTGCAGCGCACCGTTGGCTATGGCTTTGACGCGCTAGGGCGGCTGACCCAGGTGCAAGATACCGATACGCTCACCGACACGGTGTTGAGCAGTAACACCTACAACTTTGACGCCCTCGACCGACTAACCTCAGAAAGCATCACCACTGCACCGACGGTGCCCCAGGTCGTATTTGGCTACACCTATGATGCGGTCGATAACCTGACCCAAACCACCGATACAATTGCCGGTACCCCCAGCGGTACAACGGACTATACCTACGATGCCCTGGACCGCATGACCCAGGTGCAGCAAGGGGGCACAGCGGTGCAGCCCAAGCGGGTCGAGATGGGCTACAACGTCGCCAGTGAGCTGACTTCGCTGGCTCGGTTTGCGGGAGCCGATGGCAATACCCCTGTTGCCAGCACTAACTACAGCTATGACGGTAGCGGACGGCTGAGTCAGCTTACCCATGCCACAGATGCTGCCACCATTGCCGACTATCAGCTCAGCTATGACGCTGCCAATCGCCTGACCACCCTGATCTCGCCAGACGGGACGGCCACCTACACCTATGATGACCGCGACCAGTTGACCGGGGCGGACTATACGGCCCAGAACAATGAAGCCTACAGCTACGATGCCAACGGCAACCGCACCAATGCGGGCTATCAGACGGGGACCAATAATCAGCTCACCACTGATGGGGTGTTTAATTACGAGTATGACAATGAGGGCGATCGCATTCGGCGGACTCGCATTAGTGATGGCACGGTGACCACCTATGAGTGGGACCATCGCCAGCGGCTAGTGGCGGTCAGCGAGGGTGATGGTCCCACGGTGACTCAGCGCGTCACCTATACCTACGATGCCTGGGACCGTCGCCTCAGTCAGTCGGTTGACTCGGATGGGGACGGCCCTGCCGCTGCAACCACGGAGCACTTTATCTATGACGGCGACCACATCGCCCTGGTCTTTGATGAGGCGGGCAATCAAACCCATCGTTATCTGCATGGGCCAAATGTGGACCAAATTCTCGCCGAAGAGACGGCGAATGGAGCGGTTCATTGGGCTTTAACTGACCATCAGGGCAGTGTTCGCGATGTGATCGACAACAGTGGCACCATCCTCAACCGCATCGTTTATGACAGCTTTGGGCAGGTGACGAGCGAAACGAATCCCGACTTCGACTTCCGCTTTGGCTACACCGGCAGAGAGCGGGATGACGCGACTGGGTTGATGTATTACCGGGCGCGCTATTACGACCCGGCGGTGGGACGGTTCCTCTCAGAAGACCCGCTGGGCTTTGACGCGGGCGATGCCAACCTTTATCGTTATGTCTTCAATAGTCCGACCAACTACACCGACCCCAGCGGTGAACTCGTGTTAACTGCCACTGGCCTAGGGATTTTCGCACTCGGGGTAGGGGCTCTCGCACTCTACTACGCACTGCAACCCGAAGAGACCCGCTTAACTGGCGATGACCTTGAAGACTTCGCTCAGTGGTGTCTGGAAACTGTCACCGGCGGCTACAACCCCGACTTCGACCCCAACCGACCCATTTGGGACAATCTTCCGCTGCCGCAAGTCGATTGGGGTGAAATCTTGCAGACGCCACCCGTCAATCTCGAAGATCTTTACCCTGGGGGCTTTGGTGAAGAGTCGCAGTCGGAGATGGACAACTTTGATGCTGATCCAAGATTTCCTAATCCAGAGCTTGAAAAACCGTTTTTTGAGTCTGGGGGATCACAAACTCCGAAAAATTTTGGAGAACCAACAAATCCGCCACAAAATCCTATTATTCCACCAGGTTACGTTGCTGAGCCAAGCGATAAAGGTAATGGCGTTATATATAGACTACCAGGTACATCAGGCAATACTGAAACAATTCGAGTAATGGGACCTACTGAGAAATACCCAGACGGATATTGGAGGCAATACAATGAACATGGTCAACCTATAAATCCAGCAACAGGTAAACCAGGCTCTAAACAAGAAACACATATACCCTTACCACCTTCACCTTAGAGAAGTTTTGAGAAGCCTAATGTGATATCCTCTCCGCTTAGAGGCGAAACATTTGATTGGAATCTTAATGATTTTCTGCAACATATCTATTGGATGCTTCACCCCTACTCAGTAGGTTGGCATGTAAAGACCAGGCTAAATTAAAGGCCACGAAATCGATAGCCCCCTTGTCTATGAAAGTGTTTAGCCACTTTGCTTCTCTCAACGCACCTCAGAATTTACAGGTCAACCTACTGAGTCAGAAATGATACTTTTCAAGCAATCTCTCTTACTTGATTGCAACTATCAAATCCTAATTCAAGGAGTAATTGCATTATGCAGATTCTAGATGTAAGCAGCTTGAATAATGTACTAGTTTCTCAAGAATTATTACAGATTTGTATTGGCCAATTTCATGTGTCACTAAACTTCACCAACCATGTCAAAATTTCAATTGAATGTGCATTTAAGATTCATTCAGAAAAATTCTCTTTAGATGCAACAGCTGAAGATCCTAATTCTTCTAAAGAATTAATATGTTTGCTTGGTAATAGCATTGAATCTTGCAATTACGTACAAGATTCAATATTGGAAATTGTGTTTTTAAATAATTTGAAATTGTTATTGTTAAGCAATTTGGATGGAACAGAATCTTACGCAATTCAAAATGATATGGTGGAATATATTGCTTAATTGGAAAGTGAAGTAACCAGGTGTATGCTGTTCTGAATCCTACCTGTCAAGTGGCTAGCAAAAGTTTATCAGGGTCAAAAGGTTGTCTAGATTTGAGTACCCCATAAATAGCTCTGATAAGCTTATACATCAGTGCTCCTACCACTTGCTCTTGCTCTTCTCTTGCCTACCGCCAATAATAGACGCTCACGAAATACCTGAGCCTGGGTAGTGTTATTAAGGAAAGGATGGAGAAAAAGAAGCTTGATGCACTTGTTTACGACGTATTTGTTCGTTGTAGTGGTGAATAAAATACCAAATTGCAGCAATGTGATTTTCAAGCTTTTTCGAGAAGGATAATGTTTTGCGCACCAATCGAGATATCCGCTGCCGCATTGTGTTGTTAAATCGCTCAATATAGCTGGTATAGCCACTATCTTTGTCGACAGGACGATGCCGTTTGCTGGGTAACTCCCAGGGCTATTTCATTCTAGGCATAATAGGACGTAAGTCTCTAGAGTAAAGGAGTGTGTCGATTGAGGCCTAGCCAAGAATGAGCGCGTTAGCGATTGTAGAAGCCTTTCAAGAGTTACCCGCCCCCCGACGTGGAGCCGGTCGCCGTCACCACCAAGCCCTCTGTATAGCGCTCTTTACCTTAGCGGTAAGTAAGCGTAGATACTGTTCTGGATCCTATATTGTCAAGTGGCTGGCAAAAGTTTATCAGGGTCAAAAGGTTTTCCAGATTTGAGGACCCCATAAATGACTCTGATAAGCTTATGCATCAATGCTCCCACCACTTGCATCTTGCATTTGCCTGCCGCCAATAAGCGCTCACGAAATGCCTGAGCCTGTGGACAGTGTTGTAATAAAACCAACGCCGGGAAGTAAAGCGCTTTTCGCAAGCGACGATTCCCAATCTTACACAAGCGAGTTTTGCCCTTTACTGAGGTTCCCGATTCATGTTCTTGGGGTGTTAGTCCTGCAAACGCAGCCAGTTGACGGGCTGAATCAAAGTGTTCAAGAGATCCAATTTCAGCTAGGACTCGAGCTGCTGTGTCATCACCAACACCCACAATTGTTGTTAATAAAGAATGTTGTTCTTTAAGATTGTTATGACGTTGAATATGCTTGAGCAATCGCTTTTTTACCGTTTTCACTTGCTCCTTGAGAAAGGCAAGATGGTCTTTAATATCTTCTCTCAATTCGTCAGGAGAGATTTTAAGACGATTCTTTTCTTGAGTGAGCATTTGGTCGAGAGCCCCTAATCGTCGTGTATACGCTTGCAGGGTCATCACCTCTGCCTCAGAAGGTTGCCACGGAGCTGGCTTGAGGTCACGACAGAATTAGGCAATTAATTTAGCATCGGCACGATCTGTTTTGGTGCGCGTTAATTGACTTTTGGCGTACCCTTTGAGCCGCATCGGATTAACAATACTGACCCGATGGTTCTGCTGATAAAGATGGAGCGCTAAGGCATGCCCATAAATGCTGGTGGCCTCCAGACACCCATGCACCTGGTCAATGCCTTGCTGATCTAGCCATTGACACAATTTTGTAAACCCATCTTCATCATTCGTAAATTGCTGATACTTGGACTGTTTTTTTCCTTTGAGCAAGGCTACATGAAAACTCGCTTTACTAATATCGATGCCTAACGAGATATACGATTCAGTCATGGTGTAGATGCCTAGGGTATTGAAAACACATCACTCTCAGCGCTATCCTTGCAAATGCTGGGTGATTTCCTCAATGGGAAGACCCTGTCATACTGTCCAGTCTGCTGGGGCGATGGGGATTGGTAATTATCAGGAGGCTCTTTATCTACGTAGCAAGCTCAGTTGGCTTGAGGGTGCATCCAGAGTCACTCCTGAGAGTATTATCGCTTACCAATCCCAAATACAAGGGTGCGATATCATCGCACCACTTTCAACCCGCTCCATCCCATACCCAATACTCTCTGCTAGCCTCAATAGGCATTGTCCAGCAACACTTTTATAAGCTTCAGCTCCGTTTGATTCTCAACTATTTAAGTTGTAATTCATCGAGCTTCTCCTGCTGTTTGATAAGAGAATTTGGCTAGCTGCTCCCGATATCGAAGGACACCCTGGTAGGGCAATCTCTACCAGGGTGTCCATTTTTAATTAGGGTTACGGCTGAATTCGGACTTGGAATGCGATCGCACCCTTCAAAACCAACACAAAACTGGCTTTCCAATCGGCTAAGTGGACCACATGGATGCTGAGTAAATTACGCCAAGCGGTGGCCGATAAGAACAACTAAAAAAGCCTGTGCTGGAGTATTGATAGAAACTCCAGACGGGCGTTTGCTTTAAGAAAGAGAGGAAAGTGTTGAATCGGAACTATCTATGTGGGAGAATCCTGGTTAGGTTTACGGGTATTAATGCCCAACAGGCCATAGAGGGCACAGGAGCCAAAGACCCCTGTGAATAAAGCAATTCCACCGGCAACATCTAACACAATGCCTAAGGTTGAGTCGGCATAGATGAGCAAGCCGAAATAGAGCAATACGATTGCTACGAGCGTCCGCAACAGACGATCTATAGTACCAACATTGTTAAACATGGGACTTAACCCTCCTGATTTTCTATGTAATACGTGATCTGTTCTATACAACTCCGGCAGCAACTGGCATCGTTGCGGGCAAGCGGTCCATGACAGCTTGCATCTTTTGACTGGCATCTAAGGCAATCTCTTTAGCCTGAGGACTATGGATCATCAAAAACATAATTAGTGGATCCACAGCTGAGACTTCTACCTGCCCATTCTCATGTTCTTGAACAACAACATTACAGGGATAGAGTACCCCGGCTTTGTCATCGGTTTGTAGCATGTTATAGGCCACCTGCGGATGACAGGCTCCGAGAATCTTATAGTTACGGAAATCAGCGCCTAGCTTTTTCTTAAAAGCCGCTTGCACATCAATTTCGGTTAAAATTCCCATTCCTTCAGCCTTAAGTGCTTCAGTGACCTGGGCTATAGCTTCATCAAAGGAAGCCTTAATCGTCTTACTAAAATGATACATGGCTGATGTGTTTTGGCGTGATTTGTGAGAAATGTATCGGACTAATGTGAAGTCTAGATTCTTTATATACTATATAACTAAATAGTGATTTAATCAACTATTTTTCCAAATCTATCTTAAGGTCTCTTTTCCTAAAGCTTTTGCCAGAGTTTTATGTAGAGCTAACAAGTGAAGCAAGTATGGGCTCTACAGTAAAGTTGACCAATGACCATGCCCTGGCAGCTCGGCTGGACTGGCTCAACTTTCTTAAAAACGGTCCTATTTACGGTTGATCAGCTGACTGGTGAAAGAACCAGCAACAAAAGCAGCCAGAAAAATCATGGGGCTCCATGATTTTAAGATCAACGCAACAATTGCAGGTCCTGGACAATAGCCTGCAATGCCCCACCCAATACCAAAAATAGCCGCCCCCAACACCAGAGGTAGGTCAACCTCTTTATAGGTTGGCAATCTAAAGGCAGTAGCAAAAATTGGAGAGGGTAACCGTAAAACAAATCGGAATGCGATGACAGTGACGCCCACAGCACCCCCCAGGACAAATAACAATGCGGGATCCCAATTGCCGGTGATATCTAAAAAGCCCAGTATCCGTTCTCGGTCAATCATTTGGGATAGACCTAACCCTAGACCAAATAAGAGGCCAGATGAGAGGGCAACCAAATTCTGCTTCAGCGTTAGTGTTTGCTGTGTTGATACTTTTTCCATATTGCTTATCTAGTTATGCCATGTCGAGTAAGCCAGACAGTTAGCATGGCTGTAGTGAGAAATGTGAGCACCGCGACTAGCGATCGCAACGACAATCGCCCTAAGCCACACACTCCATGACCGCTGGTACAGCCATTGCCCAGACGCGTGCCAAACCCCACCAGAAAACCGCCTAAGATCATGGTCCCTACTGTCAGGGGTGGCGTGGGAGTAGGCTCAGGTGCCAGACCATATTCATAGAGCATTCCACCCAGGAGCATTCCCGCCAAAAAGAGCCAGCGCCAGGGCTCATTCCCCTGAATGCCGCCGTTAACAATGCCACTAATGCCAGCAATCCGACCATTAAATGCCAGCAAAACTGTTGCACTCAAACCAATCAATACCCCACCTAATAATGCTGTTCCCCAACTTAATTCCACCATGGCAAGGGTCCATTAAAACGAGATTGAAACATCATATAACCAAATGGTAATACTATATCATGATTTTGATAAACTGTATCTGCCTTTGATAAACAAATGAGCGAGCAAATCTGGCAATGTAAAGAACGGATTCTGGCTTTGAAAAACCGTTGGCTAACGCTGATTGGCGAAACACTTGAGACACCCGAGGGCAAATCCCTGAACTATTGGCGTGTTGAAAAAGCAGACTCGGTCATTGTTTTACCTATTCACCAACAGCGTTTGCTATTACCACCGCCAATGTATCGTCCGGGTGTGGGCGAATCCACTTGGGACTTTCCGGGTGGGCGATGCCCTGATGGGCAAAGACCCCATAATGCGGCAAAAACAATTCTTCAGCGGGAGCTGGGTATTGCTGACTCGGCCCTGCATCACTTGAAACCGTTAAATCAAACTGGCTGGTCCATCAACAGCTCCTTTTCAAATCAACGTCTCTATGGTTTTGTCGCTGAGCTCAGCGACGATGCTCCCCTATTGTCTGAAAAACTGGGAGCAACTTATCCGACGACCGAATCAGGCATCCAAGCGCTATTGGCAAGGCTAAATTGTCTGCAATGTAGATGTCTATTAATGGAGTGGTGGGCAATTAGGACTACAGTTGTATTTATGAAGAAACAGCGACCATAATAATCGTCGAAGTTCAGACAAGGTTAATGGAATCAAAGCCCTCGTTGTCGCTTGAAGCTCGTCAGCGAGCTGTTCATCGCTGATTTCTGTGAGGTGAGTCTCCCTTTTTCGGTCGTCGTGATGAGGGATTTCGCGCGCATCACACTCAAAAAGGCATGGGCTAAACAGGCCAGGGGGATATGTCGATACCACCCTGGCCAAGAAAGTTTTGTTGCACTTCAGTCTGGCTTAGGGCTCGATTATAGATGGCCACCAGATGAATTTTGCCTAACCAGGCTCGATCTCCTGAGAGTTCATTACCTAGGGCAAAGCGGAAGCTATTATCCCAGCTGGCAGCAAAGTTTTCGGGAATCTGTTGACGACTGACTTCACTGCCATCGAGATAGAGAATGGCCTCCCCTGTGGCACTCGTGGTATAAACCACATGGATGAGTTGGCCTGGGGTGATGGTGCCCCCTGCCAGAGGTTGATCTGTACCGTTCTCGTCAGAGGTGTTTGTCCGCAGCCTGACTACATACCCATTATCATTTTGTCCTAAGGTGAAATTACGGTTGGACGCATCTTCTGAGACAGTGACAATACGAGCCGGTATTCTCTCACTAGGTGTCACTTGGGTAGGTGCGAGCCAGGCTTCGATGGTGAGTTCGTTGGTGGACCTAGTGGCCGTCACGAGTTTTGTTGCCGGAGTTTCTGTGGTAAGGAGAGTGGGCTGTGCGATCGCAATTCCTGGCCCATTCTCCAACCACTGAATTGGCTGGTCAGCCGCAACAAGATTCAACGGCTCACCCACCGTGGAGATATCTTGAACAACATTGCCCGTACCTTCCTCAAAGGTATATAGGGCCTGCAAACCTGCGGTGCTCCTTGGCGTCACCAAAAGGTTGATTTCATCGCTAACAGAAACAGCCCCGTCATTGGCCGTCAGTTGCAACACATAGCGGCCTGAGGCTGATACGGTTGCCGTGGTGCTGCTGGCATTCTCATCGGCAAATGTCACAGACTGGGGGCCACTCAGCTGACGCCAGGCTGTGGTTGGTGACGATAGCGGCTGACCATCATCGGCAACAACACCATTCAGATTGACCGTTGCCGGCATGCCATTTTGTACCGTGCCATCGGGCTGGACCGTAATGGGCAGCGTAATCAGCTGGTCTGAGCCTGCATCCACCAAAGGTGCCTGGTTAACGATGATAGTCACGTCATCACTGACAGCAACAGCGCCGTCATCTGCCGTGAGCCGGAGCACATAGGGGCCAGGGTCAGAGAATTGAGCCGTGGTGAAGTCTGCCTCAGCATTGGCAAATGTGACCTCTCCTGGACCGCTCACTGTGGTCCATTGAAGAGCAACACGGCCAGGGATAACAGGGAGCCCATCGTCGCTAATGGTGCCATCTAATTCCACGGTGGTTAACCCCGTAACTGTTTGATTAGGGCCTGCATCCACCAGGGGAGCCTCGTTAGCCACGATGGTGACATCGACAGTATGGGAGAAATGGCCGTTGTCCACCGTGAGCCGCACCCCATAGTTGCCGCCAACGGAGAATGTGGCAGGGGTTTCCAGGGCATTGACATTGGCAAAGGTTATGGTGCCAGGGCCGCTAAGCTGGCTCCAGGTAGCGGTAACAGTTTCTTCAGGGTTACCCAGCCCGGTGGAGAGAACTGTGCCCGTCAGGCTAGCTGCTGCTGGCAGAGTCACCAGTGGCTCCGTGGTGGCCGTAATGTTGGGCGCTTGGTTCGCATAAAACCTGGTCTCTGCCTGGGTGGTGAAATGACCGTTATTAACCGACAGCCGCAACACATACTCTCCCAGCTGCGTCACGGTAATGGTGGGTGTCAGGCTCGTAGGACTGCTAAAGCTCACGGGGGCTGGCCCACTCACCTGCTCCCAATTAATGGAGACTTGCCCTTGTTGGGGCTCACCGAGACCGTCGTTGAGGATTTGTCCGGCCAATTCAACGGTGGCAGAACCCTGATCAGAGAGATTAACCGGTGGCAAACTACCGGCATTAATCTCGGGGGCCTGGTTCACAAGTACGGTAATTTCATCACTGGCGGCCAGCACAAATTCATTGGATATAGTTTCTCCATCGGTTACCGGTTCCGTTGCTGTTATTTGCAGTTCATAACGGCCATTGCGCTCAAAGGTAACTGCCGTGTTGAGGGCATTGGGGTCGGCAAAAATCACCCCCGTTGGCCCTGATAGCTGCGACCATTGCACCGTAAGGTCTTCCGGTAGCAGTCGCTCATCAAACACAGTGCCCTGAAGCTGAGCATCCTCTGGGATATTGATTACCTGGTCTTGCCCAGCAAACACAATTGGTGTGAGATTGGTATCCGCGCCAAACTGATGGTTTTGTTGTACTTCTATCGCACTAAGAGCACGACTGTAGAGCGCTACTAAGTGGAAGCGGCCTAACCAGCTGCGATTATCCTGTAGTTCTCCCTGTTCACTCCCCAAGACCAGGGCAAAGTCGGAGGCCCAGGTGGAAAAGTCTCCATCAATTTGTCGGCTAGCAACGAGTTCACCATTGATATACAGCTGGGTGAGACCCGATAGCTTACGGGTGCAGACCACATGCATGGGGGCATCCGTAGTCACCCCCCCGCCTGCCAGGGCCTTATCACTGGCGTTGGCATTGGTGGTGCTGGTGCGGATGCCAACATGCATGCGATTGCCGGTTTGGCCCAGGATAATGTTGCGCTCAGTGGCTCCATTGGACAGGGTGAATAGGCGAGCAAGACCGGCATGGTTTTCCACAGCAGGGGTAATCCAGGCTTCCAGGGTGAGGGCCTGACTGGCTTGCATGGCGGCTACTAAGCGACGGGTATCGGTCGCCTGTAGCTGGCTGGGGGCCTGTAGTTGCAGTGAACCGGTGCCCCAATTGACCGTGGTGGGGGTGGCAATGGTGAGATTGAGGGGGTCAGCCTCGATTTGGACATCTCTTACCTGGGTACCTGCACCTTCGTCAAAGGTGTAAAGCACCTGTAGCTGTTGTGACACTCTCTCTGCCACTGAGACTGTAATGTCAGCACTAGAGGAAAGGGAACCGTTATCAGCGGTGAGCCGCAGCATGTAGCTGCCGCTGCGCTCAAAGCTGGCGCTGGTACGTAGGGCTTGGGGGTTGCTAAAGGTGACTGGCCCCGGTCCGTTTTCCAGGGTCCACTGGACGCGTACTTCTCCTTGTGTTGGCTCGCCCAGACCATCGCTAAGGAGTTCGCCCAGCAGCTCCACTGAACCGCCGGGGCCAATCTCCAGATCGTCACCAACATTAAGCACGGGCGCTTCATTGACCAAAATGGTGAGATCGTCACTGGAGGTGAGTAAACCATCGCTGGCGGTTAGGCGCAGTCGATAGAAGCCACGCTGGCTAAATTGGGCAGTGGTACTAATGGCGTGGATATCGTCAAACTGAACGCTGCCGGGACCGTCGATTTGGGTCCAGGTGACAAATAGGGCGCTATTGTCTAAACGGTCATCTGCGATCGCACCCTGCAATTCCACCGTCTCACTCAGGGCGATCACCTGATTGACCCCGGCATCCACCACCGGAGCCCGGTTGGGAGCCCGACCATCCGGTAGCTCGGGCAGCTCACCGCTGGGGATAATGCTGTCCTCCTCGGTGATGCCGTAATAAAGCTGCATAAACTGCACAATGGCATCGGTATGGGGTTGCAGGTCTGGGAAGTATGTGGCTACCGCCGTGCGCACAGCCCGCACAAAAGCCGGGAAGTTGTTAATCTGGTCGATTACATAGGGCTCTAACCGGCGGATCAGCTCATAGTTACTGTCAATGTTGAGGGTGGGCAAAGCCTGCTCTAGCGGCGGCATAGTGGGGTCGCTAAAGCGGGGCAAAATGCGACTGATATAGGTAATGCGGTGCATCATTCGCCAACAGGGGGGCTGTTCCGTCTGTTGACTGGCCTGCCGCAGGGCTGCCGCATTGGCATCGTTGCTTTGTTCTAGCCAGATGGGGTCTACCACCTGGTTAAAGAAGGTGTCAAAGTTGTTGCTGCTGGGTTCCAGATAGAACGACAAGAAGCGATAGGCATCCACTTTACCAGCCTGTCGCACCGGGCGATTGGGATTAAAGGGGTCATCGTTTTCGGTGATAATTCGGCCCGTTTCATCCCGCAGGAATAGATCGCCTTCCACACCGTCCAAGCTGACATCCAGGGCAAAGGTGGATTCCGTTTCTTGGGATTTGGTAACCGTGAGATTTAGGTGTCCACCAAATAGGGCCTGGAGGGTAAATCGAGTGGCTACTTTACTGACGGCAAACGCTGCTGAGATATCGACACCCGCCAACCCCCGGAAAGAATAGTCTCCTCCTGTTGTTTCTTGAACAATATCCAGAGTCTCCTGGGATTCAACAAAGGTGCCACCATCAGCGGTCCAGACATAATTATTGACGATATTACGTTTTTGTACGCGCGGCAGTTGTTCTACTGTGCGTCCGGTGGCCAGATCACCACTGGTAAAGTTGAGGGCATTTTGACGACGACCGATGGCTCCAGCGTCATACTGCTGGTAAAAGGCAGCAATTTGTTCCTCTTCTCGCTGGATGCGATCGCGCAGATTGTAAGCCTCAATTGGTTTGAAATAGCTGCTGTCCGAGCTATAGGTAAGGGCATTGGGATAGTGGGTGTCGGCCTCTAACCCGACTTTGCCATCCAAGGTTCCCTGCTTAGTGTACGTGGGGTTAATGGGAAAGGTAATAATGTTGCGATCCGGTGGAATATCGGGATTGGGACGCATCTGGAGAGACACTAGGGCGTTGTTATGCTGCAGCCGCAGGGCA
Organism: Leptolyngbya sp. PCC 7375; assembly: GCF_000316115.1. GTDB lineage: Bacteria > Cyanobacteriota > Cyanobacteriia > Phormidesmidales > Phormidesmidaceae > Leptothoe. The sequence continues at coordinate 1,215,180 of NZ_JH993797.1, read as the reverse complement.
AACACATCCGCAGTTTCTGACTGAACCAGGGCAAACCCAACATTTTCAGGCACAAACCGACGACCGATACTATGGGCCACCTCATCTACATTTTCCACCCGACCCCGCAGCTCTAAACGGCTGATGCGACCGGTGGTACGCCCACTACCCGTGGTTGCACTTTCCAACCAGCTAAGGGAGTTTTCAAACTTGGCTCGTATCCCCACTAAAACCCGCGTATTCTCAACACTAGAGAGGAAAAAGGGTGTACCCGCCTGCGACTGAGAGATAGCACCAAAGGATGCGGAGGTTTCAATTTCTGTATCAAAGCCCCGATCCTTAGAGGCGGCATAGGTGTAAGTTGTGCTATCCACATCTGTAATCTCAACGGCGGTGGCACTGTTATAGTCGGCAAACTCTCCTAAAACGGTGCCAGTGCTGGTCAGGTTCTCACTGGGAACAGGAGGAGCCCCCTCGATATAGCCAATCAGTTGGGGATCAAACTGCACCTGGCCAATCCATTCCGTAATCAGATCGCCCACAGCAAAGCCAGTGATTAGCTGCCATTCACGATGGGTGTGATTCTTTTAGGGTAAAGGTTTGCAACGCAGATTAAGTCTATTGAATAGAATTTGGTAGATTTTAGGGGTCTGAAAGTTCAATCTATCTCTCAAAAAAGAGATAGATTCGACGAAAAAAATAATTGTCTCGTGTGCCTGTATCCTCTCCATTCGAATCATGCCAACAGACCTAAGTCTTAGCTTTTTTGAGTCAGCGTTAGCGCAGTTTAATGAACTCGTCGATAGGTTGAGTTCAGCTGATAGCCAAAATTGGGAGCATGGAAAACTAGAACGTTATATCCATGAGTCGGGCACAGAACTTTTGCGACGGTTATATCAAGGCCATCTCGACTTGCGTTACGCATCAGAGGACTACCAAAGCGAGGTCGTCGGTAGCGATGGAGAAACCCGCCCCCATCGTCGAAAACAGACCCAACGGAACCTCGAAACGCTGTTTGGGGAAGTGACCTTAAACCGAGTGGGATACAGCACCCAAAAACCTGAGGTCAGTGCCCTGTACCCGTCAGATGGGATCTTGAATTTGCCGCCGGACAAATACTCGGATGAACTCCGAAAACGAGTCGCGGTGGAAGCGTCGAAAGTATCGTTTTCAGAAACGAGTCGGACCATAAGCTCGACGACAGGGGGGGCGATTGGTAAACGCCAATGTGAAGAGGTGACGGTAAAAGTGGCCCAAGACTTTGAGGACTTTTATGCTCAACGGGCGATAGACCGACGAGTTGCCAGTGATGAGCTATTAGTGATTACCACTGATGGTAAGGGGATTGTGATGCATCCATCAGATCTGCGAGAAGCCACGGCCAAAGCCGCTCAAAAGGCCAAGGACTCACCGTCAAAACGTACTCGCTTAAGTCCCGGTCAAAAGCGTCAGCGTAAACGAATGGCCACAGTCGCATCGGTGTATCATGTGCCTCGATACCCCCGTCAAGCCGACGATATCATCGGTGACCAACGGGACCCGCCCGTGCGACCAGTGATTAGTGACAAACGAGTGTGGGCCAGTGTTGAGCAAGACGCTAAAACGGTCATTGAACATGCGTTTGTCGAAGCCTCGACTCGAGACCCGGACCATCAACGCGACTGGGTTGTCCTGGTAGATGGTGAACTCCATCAATTAGCCACACTCAACGCCATGGCCCGAAAGCAAGACGTGACGGTGACTATCGTGCTCGATTTCATTCATGTTCTCGAATATGTTTGGAAAGCGGCTTTTTGTTTCTTCTCATCTGGTAGTGAGGAGGCCGAGACTTGGGTCCAAGAGAGAGCCTTACGCATTCTACAAGGTAAAGCCAGTGATGTGGCGGCCGGTATTCGGCGTAGCGCCACCCTACAAAATCTAGACACAAAAGCACGAGAGAACGTTGACAAGTGCGCTGATTATTTGTTGAAAAATCGGCCGTATTTGTTGTATGACGAGTACTTAGATCGGGGGTATCCCATTGCCTCAGGTGTGATTGAAGGCGCGTGCAGGCATTTAGTCAATGACCGCATGGAGATCACCGGTGCCCGCTGGCGCTTAGATCGTGCTGAAGCCGTTCTGCGGATTCGCGCACTCAGAGCCAGTGATGATTTCGAGGCCTATTGGGAGTTTCACAAAGTCCAAGAGTTCAAACGCAATCATGCCAATAAGTTTCTCGAACCGGAGAGATTCTTGACTGCTTAATGCTTTACAGAGAAAGAGCCGCACCCATTCACGATTGCGAAGGGTGGTGTAGCATCGCTTGAAGACACCGATCTGATTGTTGTCGGCGTCGTACTGCAGATCACCATATTCAGCAATGCCGGGCTGGCTTTGAATGATGCCATGGAAGGTGGTGCGAATACCCGCTAACGCGCTACGTACCTGGGGTGTCTCATCGCTGATGGGGGCGGTTGACAGCACATAGGTGCTGTTGCTAACCGCTAATGTATTAGCCTGCAGCGATCGGTCCGACAGCTGTAGCGATTGGGCCGTTTCACCCCGTTCAGGGTCAAATGTGTAGTAAGCCACCAGTCGTTCGCGATCGCCCTGTAGTCGACGGAACAGATTATCCTGAATCTGTTCAACCGTTCGCGTCTGTCGCCAGATCCGCACCTCTTCCATCTCTCCTTGGAAAAAGTCTCTCGGAGCACCACGACGAATTGCCCCCAGGGTAAATTGAGTGTCTGAGCTCACCCAGTTAGTCCGGTCAATGGGGGTTGTCTCTACACTCACACCATCCCGATAGACCGTTAAGGTAGAGCCCAAGGGGTCTGGATTAGCTACCCAGTCAAGCTGTCCCCGCAGCTGGGCGTGGTTGTTGCTTCTAGCATCAAACGCTACGTTGCCATCGTTTTCTTCTAAACGCCACCAGGAAACCAAACCTGATTCATTGCCCTGAATCGTGACCCCCAAGTTATCCCCAGCACGGGCGACATTCCAAACCCGAACTTCACTGATGCGACCGGCCATGGGGAACACAGCAAACCCGGTCGCAGCTAGCTGTCGCACCCGCTGAATACTAGCAGCATTGGGATTGGTAGGAATGTTATCAGGAAGACCGAGCAACCGTGCTGCACGCCCTAATTTATCACGCTCTTCTAACAGCAAGGTATCGTTATCATCGTCCGGCAGCCCTGGCTCATTGTCAGAATTGACGGTCAGCTGTCGGAATCGATTGGTATCAAAGAAATATCCGGAGCCAATTTCTGTCGCCAGATTATTCGACCCAATGTCACGGGGCTGACCGCTGCCACTGCGATAGCTGTGACTGCCCACAACTCGACCATCAATGTAAAAGGTGACATCGTATTGAGTATTAACATCAACAGTTGGCAAGCCAGCGTCATCTTCTCCCTCCTCTGTTGTGGTCTGTCGTTGGCGAGTGACTGCTAACCGATAAAACTGATTGGCCCTGACCGTTTCATTTGAGAAGAACGCACTTACGTTTCGCTGAAATAGCTTATAAGAACAGAGAATTAGAAAAACAGTAGTCCCCTTCCACGGGTAGCCCCTCCATGGCCCAGCTAATTGCGAACGAGCGAGTCGATGATATCCCCCTACTCCTGAATCAGATGCAGAAACTCAATCTGAGTGACCTTGTTGATGAGTACTTCAAGAGCCATGGCAACTGGAAAGGGATCAGTTTAGGCAAGGTAGTGGTGGGCTGGTTAGCGTATATTCTTTCACAAGGAGATCATCGACTCAATCAGGTAGAGGATTGGATTGATGGGCTCAAAGAGACATTCAAGGTCGGCCTAGACCCGGCGGTGAGGAGCCTTGATTTCAGTGATGATCACTTAGAAACGGTGCTCGACCAATTCAGTAACGATGAGCAGTGGGATAGCTTTGAAGGGGCTTTGAGTCGTCATACCCTGCGGGTCTATCGCTTAAGCAGGGAGTGTATCCGACTAGATACCACGACAGCCTATGGGCACAGGGAGGTCGAGGCAGAAGGATTATTCCAATTTGGACATAGCAAAGACTATCGTCCCGATTTACCTCAAGTGAAGATATCTCAAGCGGCATTAGACCCGTTAGGGCTGCCTGTGAGCACCACCGTGGTCAGTGGTAATCGAGGCGATGACCCATTGTATATTCCTGAGATCGAGAAAGTTCAAGCGAGTGTGCAGTCGTCAGGGTTGCTGTATGTGGGCGATAGTAAGATGTCAGCGTTAGAAACCCGAGGGTACATTGCCCAGAGCGACAATCACTACTTGTGTCCGTTGCCTGCTGTGCAGGTATCGCAGGCGGATTTAGGTGAGTTGCTAGCGCCTATGTGGCGTGGGGAGGAATCCCTACGCCAAGTGGAATCTCAGATTAAGGGTAATGAACCGGCGTCAGAGGAGCCATCCGCTCCCCCTGAGGTGATTGCCGAGGGATTTGACGTGACCATGACGCAATCTCTCGGTGACGGGGTAGAGGCGTTCACCTGGAAAGAAAACTGGTTGGTGGTGCATTCCTTTAAGCAGGGTGACCGGCAACGAAAAAGCCTGGATAAGCGCATTGAGAAAGCTACAGACTCCATTGCCGAACTTAATGTCACCGGTCGAGGACGTAAACGATTATCGGTGGATGAAACCGTCGACGCTGTCCAGCAGATTCTCAAACGCTACAAGGTCACTCAACTCGTGCAGGTGGACTATGAAACGACCACCCAGACGATACAAAAACGGGCTTATAAAGATAAACCGGCTCGAACGCTCACCGTAACCACCGTAACCGTAACTACTCGCCTCAACCCAGAGGCCTATCAGCACGCACTACAATTACTCGGGTGGCGAGTCTATGCTAGTAATGACCTTAATTTGACAGTGCCCGAAGCCGTCTATGGGTACCGCAACGAGTATCTCATTGAGCGATGCTTTGGGCGTTACAAAGGAAAATCGCTCGGGTTGACACCGATATATTTGACTACGGATGAACGAGTCAAGGGCTTGATTCGGCTATTAAGTCTGGGATTGCGCATCCTTTGCTTGCTTGAATTTTCAGTGCGCTGTGCGCTTGAGCTAGACTCGCAAAAACTGTCGGGTCTTTATGCGGGTAATCCAAAACGGGCAACCGTCCAACCCACTGCTGAGCTGCTACTACGGGCCTTTCGGGGGATTACTCTAACCATCATGGAGATTAATGGCGTGTGCCAACGATTCCTCTCTCCTTTATCTGAGCTGCAACAGCGTATCTTACGGCTGTTGGGGGTATCTGATGATATTTATCTTGCGCTAACAGGATAACTCTTCAACCCCTCTCTATTTTGAGCGAACCATGAGAACGCATGTTTGATTTGGCCGGAATCTTCAAATACAAAGATCAGTCGACCTTGAGTATTCACGTAAAACGTATAGGGAACCGCCTCATCTTCGGTTACACCATCGAGTCGGCCCTTAGTGATCAGGCTGTAGGGTTGGTTCAGGTTATCTAGCTGGACAAATGTCTCTAAGGTTAGATCTTGGGTCAGGTCTAACGTGGTGTTGTTACCACAGTCTAGAAAAGAATCGGAATTACCGCTAAATTCCAGACCGTAGGACTGATTGTAGACTGTGGCCCAATGGGTCCAGTTGCCGCCAGGGACTGCCTGATTGACCTGTACCACCTGGTTCCCAGTGCCGGTAACCATGCGATACCCTGGAATCGGTGACAATGTTTGGACGGGTTCACCCAGAATAGTGCCGTGATTTTCATAGCGAGAGAAATCGGTGGCAGCAGCGCCATCAAAGTGCCAGTAGCCAACTAACCCGCGCTCTTGACCCCCCAGCCGACGGTTCATGTCCTGCCGAATATCGGCTGCCGTCCGCACTCGCTGCCAGATGCGCACTTCATCAATATCGCCGTCAAACGGTCGTTGGTTGTTAGTGGGATGCCCACCAATGGCCCAGTCGGCATTGACTGGAAGCGCACCGACTTCTTCTTCTGTGCTGGCGATTTCGTCCCCATTGCGATAGAGACGCCAGGTGGTGCCATCATAGACGCCCGCCAAATGCACCCAGGTGAGGCCATTAGCATCTCCTTCGGGGATATCAGCCGCTGTAGAGTGGTCAGTGCCATTAAATGAACCCACCTGATATTGCCCCTGGTTAATCCGTAGATAGACCTCAGCATTGGCACTGAAGCCATGGACCACCAGATTATGAATGCCGTTGGTGGCGTTGGCACTGGTCCGTACCCAGGCTTCCAGCGTAATCTCTCCAGCAAAATTTAGAGGGTCTCTGTGGGGAATTCTAACTTTGTCATGGGTGCCATCAAGATTGAATGCAGATAGCAGCTCAGCCGATTCTAACCCCATTAGATAACGACTGTTGGCCGACTGATGATGGAGCACCTGAGCCCGTTCATCTACCTGGTTGGGCTGAATCCAGGCTTCCAGGGTTAAATCCCCTGCTACTGCAAACTGTTCGGGTTGGGCCGAGGTGGCCACGCTGCTGCTGCCGTTAAAGGCCAGGGTGCGTCCCGGGGCTGCGGCAACCCAGCGAGAAGAGAGGGTGGGAGCTGGTTGGACTGCCTGGTTAACCCGCAGCCCATCTCCATCGTCGGTATTTACAGCGGCCAATAGCAGTGATCCGTCTAGCAAACTGGCACTTTCTTGGGTGGTGCTGGCGTTAACTTCGTAATCGTAGGGCAGATAGAAAACAGGACGATTCTCCTGGGGGGGATTGATTACATTGCTGTCGATCAGCAGCTCGGTTGTTTCGGAAGGGGCGGCTGCCCTCAGGGTGACTCGAATGTCCCCCACAATCAGGGTGGCCCCCTCCGGCAGAGACTGTTGAATGCCTCCCTCCACAATCAAACTGTCGGCACGTCCAGCGGTCACTTGAAGCGAACCTGAGCCGACAAAGATTCTGTCACCGGCAAAGCCGTTAAGCACATCGGCAAACTGTTGTGGCTGACGGGGGACGGATCGCCAGGTTTCCACCGGCTGCAGTTCTTCCACACCTGTATTCTCGTTAAGCACCCTAAAGCCAATTTCGACGGTGCAGGTGTCAGGGGTGGATTCTTCGCTGAGATGAATAGCGAGGCGGTCAAATTCTGCTTCTACCGACCGACTGGCGCAGATAATCGTAGTGATGGCTTGATCGTCGCTGAGCTCAAACCGGGGACGCTGGGTCAGGGTGTCGTAGTAGGTAACAAAAAACTGGTCGTCTGCACCGCGAAAATAGAGGGCCAACCGACCTACGGCACTGTCGTACAGTAGCGGTGTATCGACAGTCCAGGCAAACCCTAAAATACCACCAGACACCGACAGCCCGGTGCGGTCTGTGTGGAGCAACGGCATTGGTACAGAAACACCGTTATCTAGCAGATCGCGAATGCTGTTTTGTTCTTGTTGGAGACTGGCCAGCTCCTGCTGTGCTGTGTTACGACGCTGCTGGCGCTGGTTGCGGGTGCCCAGTAAAGCCTGACGGATGTTGTTGAGATCAAATTCGAGATTTGCGATCGCACCCTGCAAGTCACTAATCTGTCTAGCAATCTCCTGGAGTCGGGCTGTGAAAGCAGCGCTGGTCTGCACCAACATGTTAGAAATCCGGTCGTTCCAAGCTCCACCAACATTGGATACACTGCTGGTGATCAGTCGAGAGCGCCCCCCCCGATTAACATGCTCATAAACAATTACCTGGAGCGGTGACGGTTCTCCCGGTAGGGCAGACGGTAGACTAATGGCGGTAATTTCGTCATGCAGCCCCCTGGAATTTAGATCATTGTAGCCAACGCCACCCAGGCCAAAGCTGGCCCGTCTGCCCCGAAAACCGCTGTGTTGATACGCGGTGATGCGGGCAGAGTTACGATTGTTGGTCAGGATTGTTTGGGTTTGCTGTAAGTTGCTGAGTGTGTTGCGATCGCTAATCAGCTGAGCAAACGCCTCTAGCAGTGTCAGGTTGCCGTGGGGGCTGCGTAAATCAGCGATCAAATCCTGTAGTCGCGCCTGGTCCAGGTTCTCATTACCCGCTGGAATCGGGAAAGTACTTCGATTCTGGGGGCTAACTACGCGCTGAATGCTGTTAGCCGCTTGATTGAGTTCATCAATGGAGTCTCCCAGATTGGTAATCTCCTCCTGCAGACCGATGATTCGCTGTTCGCGATCGCTAATCAGATCCAGCTGTTCGTTAACAGATAGCTCGCCTTCCTCGGTGGCATCGATTACGGGCAAGCGCAGATTGTCAGGCACCTGGCTCAGCATCCCGCTGGCCGACCTGACTTTTCCTGCTAAGTGCTCAAATCATTGATAGACATTGGTTCTAGCCTATGGCCTTACTATCAGGTAAAGTGAGCACACCGATACCCAGGGAGCCACTGATGAGTACAGACCGTTACGAGCAAAATTTTGGGACCTGTGCATTAGGAGATCGTCGTTTGACCCGTCGCGCGTTGAGTATCGGTCAAGCGCTAAGTGAAAAATTTGGACAGGGTCTATCGAGTGTATTTAAGAATGCGAAGGAACTGAAACGGGCATATGCATTTTCGCGAATCCAAAAAGCTGTTTTGAAAGAATCATTCAGCCTCATTGCCAAATGACAACCGAGCTTGTGAGTCGCCAAGCCAGGGTATTGAGCGTTGGAGACACCACCTATTTGGATTATGGTGCCATTCTCGAAAAACGAGAGGGCTATGGTCCCCAAGGAAATGGAGGCAATGGATTACTGCTTCACAGTGCACTTGCAGTGGATCCTGACCAAGGTCAACCGTTGGGATTATTGTGGCAAAAGCTCTGGAACCGTGAGCATCGTGCCAAGCCTCCCGCCAATGAAACACGACAACAGAAGAAACAACGTCGTGCTGAGGCGCGCAAAGCGAAGCGAGCTCGGCCCTTTGAAGAAAAAGAATCGTATCGTTGGGTCGAAGCGATGATGACACTGGAGCAAACGGTTGCTCCTTCAACACGTGTTATCCATGTCTTTGACCGAGAAGGGGATATTGCTGAAGTGTTTGACCAAGTCAACGAGTTGAGCCATACCGGTGTCGTAGTGCGTGCGGCTCATAATCGCAGTCTTGACCACGATCCCAATCGGTTATGGGAAAAGCTAGAGGCGCAGCCAATAACGGCCTATCATGTCGTTGACTTACCGGCTACTAAAACTCGAAAGGCCCGCAAGGCTAATCTGGCCGTTCGATTCTGTCGGGTGCAGTTACGGTCTCCAGCTCGCTTAGGCACGGACAGTCAGCTCCACGTCTATGCGGTCTATGCTAATGAAGTCGATTGTCCCGAGGGAGAAGAGTCGGTTTCCTGGATGTTGTTGACCAGTGAACCGGTTATCACCGTTGAGCAGGCACTAACAATTCTGAGATGGTATGGCTATCGGTGGCATGTAGAGATACGCCAGCCTCAATACCCCCATAGTCATCTCCCTCTTTATGCCGAGGTTGCTTAGTCATAGGCTGATGGTTTTCCATTTGTATTCTCCGGTGAAGAGTTAACAGTGACGGTGTGAGGAGGGTTACTCAGGTGGGATTGCAATCGTGGGCACTTTGCCTTTCCAACGTTGCCGTAGAATGTCACCGACAGGCCGTTGCCGATGGGTTCTTAATCGTTCCAGTTCAATCTCATCGGCCCAAATGATCCAGTGTTTTGGGGACGTGGGTTGCTGCCGGGCTTTGACCCAACCACGTCGCACCCAGTTGTATAGGGTCACGGTGGGCATCCCCAGCGTGACCGCTAACTCAGGGAGCCACCACTCATGCTCAGAAAGGGGCTCTCTGGCTTTAGGCAATGGACGAGGCCGGAGTCCGAGATGGCGTATCAAGGTTTGGACGATTTCTCGAGTGAAGGTTTGACGTCGTTTGGGTGGACGAAACCCTTCTTGATGCAAGCAGTCAACTATTTCATCGGTTGTTAAATTGGCCTCGACCAGTTGCTCTAGCCGCTCACATAACTGAGGGTAGTAACTCAGTTGTGTCCATTTTGCCACCGGACGAATAATTTGAGCTTGACAGGAGAATCCTCCCGACCACTCAATCATAACCTGAACCTGTTCACTTGTGCCTTCAACAGTGACAATGATTTTATCAATCACCTGCCGGATGATTTCTTTGCGTTGAGCCTGAGTTGTTGTTGGCACAGACCATAAGGCAGGCAGGTCTTGAGCAAGTCTTCGAATCTGTTGTTGTTGGTCGGGTGATAGTTGTTTGGGCTTCTCGCAACAAAAACGTTCATAGTCTTCTTGGAGTTGTTGTTGAGCTTGCAATTTAGCTTCCCATTCTTGGGCTAATTGTCTGGCGACCAAACGGTTCTCTGGCTCTACTAACTGGTAATGTCGTCTGGCTCTATCAGTCTCAAATTGGGCTCTCTCAAGTCGTTGGTGCCACACCTTGTCGAGTTCTAATCGGTCTTCTTCAAGATGTCTTGCAGCGGCCAGTGACAACTCTAATGCGGCGGGTTCCAGGGCCTGTAAAACTTGGTCAACAACATACTCATCTAAACAAGCACCCGACAAGTGTTGGCAAATCTCACCCCCATAATCGACTTTCTCTCGGGCGCAGATATAGCGATGATGATCTTGTCCATGGGAATACTGAACCGCCATGCGACCCCCACATCGACCACACACTAACAACCCACACAGTAACCCAACCCCTTGACGGGGATGTCCTTGTTCATTACTGCGGTTCTGATTGGACTTGAGTTGAGCAATATTCTGCTGGTATTTTTCCCAGCTAATGTACGCCGGATGGTGATCTTTGATCAAGACCAGCCATTCCTCGCAAGGCTTAACCACTCTGCCGGTATGAGGTCGTCCCGCTTTCTTTTTTCGAGGGTCTACTTGTCTGCGTCCATAGGCATAGGCCCCAGCATAGGTTGGATGTCTCAGGAGATTTTGCAATGTCGCTCGATTGGGCCGATGCCATTCTAAATCGCCTTTTGTCGGTCCCGATAATACCCGTACCCCAATCTGAATATGATGGGTCACTAGGTACTGGAGTACGGCATTGAGGGTCCCCAATTCCTCAAATTTTCTGAAGATCAGCTGCACCACCTGTTGTACTTGTTCGTCTGGGTCAAAGTGTATTTCCCCAGAGGGACGACGCACATAGCCGATGGGCACATTGAAGCCCAATTCCCCTCGTTCAGCTTTGTTACGCTTTCCCTGAATCATTCGCTGTTTGAGGATGTGGAGCTCTATCTCCGAGAACGATCCTTTCAACCCAAGCAAGAGCCTGTCGTTGTAATCACTCGGATTATAGATGCCGTCCAGGTCGGCTATCAGTGTGCCGAATAGGGCACAGATTTCCAACAGTTGATGCCAATCTTTCGATGAACGGGCCAACCGGGACATCTCTACTCCTAATATTAACCCCACATGATTGAGACCCACTTCACTGACAAGACGTTGAAAGCCTAAACGTCCTTCAGCGCTACTGCCTGACTTTCCTAAATCATCATCAATGGTCAGCACACGCTCGGCTCTCCAGCCTAGGGCTTCGGCTCGCCCCACTAATCCATACTGGAGTCGGGTCGATTCTTGATGGTCGCTCACCTGCTGCAAGGTTGACTGACGAACATAGACCACCGCTAACCGGTCCAGATGATGGGCTTGTATTTTTTCTGAAGGCCAGTGGCTGCTATTCGTTGGGAGACTCATTCGTCACCTCCTGTCCTGACTGGGCACTCAGATGATTCTCCAGCAGTTGGCTCAAGACATTGATCAGTCTCTGCCGCTTCAGTTGCGGCAACCGTTGCCACAGCTCCTTCCTCGGAGGACAGGCAGACGGGGGGACTCGTTTCGCTCTGACATGGATATTCTTCCTTTTCGTGCAATGGCTCACTTGCCTTTATTTTGGCGACGAGTTCAACCAAGCGGAGTAACCCCCTCAATCTAACGGTAGGGTATTGAGAAGGCTTCGTCTTTATAGGGGTATTATGGCTGGCGCATTGAAGAATTTCACAAACTCTTGAAATCGGGCTGTCAAGTGGAGCGCTATCGCCTGGCCGCCGAGGGAATGAAACCCTTACTAGGCTTTTTGTGTGTCATTGCAGCTGATTTGTTGCGATTAACTTACTTAAAACGCACTCAGCCCAAGCTACCGGCTGAGGCGGTTCTCTCTCCCGTTCAAATTCAGGTCCTCAAAGCGAAAGCCTCTCGACTTCCCAAGACATTGACGGTCCAATGGGCGGTTGAATCAATTGCGCGTTTGGGAGGCTATTTAGAGCATCGACGCAAAACACCTATCGGCATTCAAGTGCTTTGGAAAGGATGGGCAAAGTTACACGACCTGGTTGAAGGGTGGCAACTCGCCAACCAGACTTAGTAGGAAAAGTCAGGCTGGCCGACACACCAAAATCAAGGGTGGCAATCTCATTGCGGGTGGAGTTATTCGCCTGGGTGGCCACCGCTAGCATCACTCGGGCACTTTGTTGAAGAGGTTTTTCTTCCTGGTCATAGCCAGTGGCCGCATTTTCCTGATAGTAGTACAGCAGGGCCGATAGACCCGACTGAACTGTACGCCGGATAAAGTGTTCTTCTGGGCCATCATCGGTCGTAACAAAACGACGTTCCTCTAGCTGAAAGCTGCTGCGATTAATGCTGGAGTTGTTGCCAATGGGGGCCGTGGAAATCACCCATTCAGGACCGCTAATGGTGCCAGGCTGGGCCTTGCCGGTTTGGTCATAGACCCGATCACCTGAGCCCTCATCCAAGCGCCAATAGTGCAGTAAATCAGACTCTTGGCCCGTCAGCCGCTGGTGCATGTCCCGCTCAATTTCGATGATGGTGCGGGCTCGATTCCACAGACGCACCTCGTCAATGAGACCGTGGAAGGCAGCCGTGGGAGAACCAATAAAGCTGAGCGGTGTGGCACTGGAATTGGTGGCGCTAAAGGTGTCGGCGGTGGTACGGAACCGTAGTTGACCGTTGACATACACCCGATAGACCACACCATCAAACGATATAGCCAGATGATTCCAGCGTTGGGGAATTAAAATACCGCCGGTAACTACGGTGTGAAATTCTTGCCCGTCACCAAAGCCCACACGGACGCGGGTATTGCCCTGAACCCATACGGAGGGCGGCGCGTTGATAGCGTCGGGTTCACTGCCGCTGAGTAGAGCCTGACCCAGCTGGTTATCAGGGGCAGAAACCGTTTCTTGGGGAAAGATCCAGGCTTCTTGGGTGAAGGTGAGGGTTTGGATAATGTCGGAGGGCAGGGAGATGCGATCGCTATTTTGGTCAAACCGCAGCGCCGACTCTGCAAAGCCTGAATCGGTGCCCCCCTGGGTACCACGGGTGTTAAACAACCCTTCTGCGGAGCGCTCTACATTGTAAGCATCAATGTGCCCGGTACGACCGTTATAGGCAAAAATCTGCCACCGCTCCACACGCACCACCTGGGTCGGCAACAACAATACCGAGAAGCGCCCTTCCTGCAGATTCCGAACAAATGTCAGTTCCTGGGTGGGTTCTATAAAGGGCCGTTCTTCCATATCCACTGCCCCTAGAGTGTCTTTATTACTCTGGGGTCGAGTGCGGCTGCGGCTGCGGCGAAACCGCACCTCTCTCCGGGGCTGGAGTTGATTGCCAGCCAGCACAAATCGATCCAACAGTAGAGTGTTATCAACAATGGGAACTGGTTCGCCCTCTAAATCCGTGACCAGATTCCCCTCTTGATCCAGACGATTAACAATATCAGGATGGTTCGCGGCCACAGCCTGTCTAAATACATAAACATGACGTCCATCTGAAAGCACTTGAAATGGGGCTTCTGCCGTTAAACGAGCCGTTGATGATAAAAATGTATCGATTTCCTCAGGGGGCACTCGCACATCAGGGGGCACTGGCATCCGATTACCCTGTTGAACAGTGGGTAGCGCATACTGATCCGTAATCCCAAAACCAACTTTAGAAATTTCAGTGGGGAATCTCAGCTCCACTGGATTTTCTGACCAGAACTCCACATCTAAGGTGCTATCAATCTCGGAATTCTCTAAATCTAGGACCGAGTAATAGATACGACGCTCCGCATCCATCGCCAAAGCAATCACGGTACCCTCATGGCGCAACATCGTGGTGTGCAGGTAGGTGCGGTTGGCGTTATAGGTTCTGATAAAGGTATCTAACATAGTGGGCAAAGAGAGAATAGAATTTATGAATTCGGACTAAGCTGAGACATTGAGCCAGCTCAGTCGAGCCGCCAGCAGTAACCGACCCGAACGTGATTCTTTAGCAGCATTGAAGCGTCGGCTATGGGATTCTATGCAGGCTACAGAGCGCTAGGTGAAGATTCCCTAAAACAAGCTTTGAGCCTTAGCTAAGAAAATCCTGAGAAGAGAATGAGAGTTTTCTAAAACCCTGCTCTAGTAAACGTTTTAAGCGCAAACGAATAACGTCCAACAGTCTCTTGCAACGCTAAGTTCAAATAACATGGTAAAAAATGTAAAGAAATATCTAAAGATACCTAACCGTGCCTAATGGCCGGTCCTAATATCATCGGGTGAACAAAAACTATGGCTCTCCGCATTGCACTCCTCACCTACTCCACCAAGCCCCGTGGCAGTGTCATCCACACATTAGAGCTGGCTCAGGCATTGGCTGAACTCGGTCACCATCCCTGCGTTTTTGCCCTGGACAAAGATGGACAAGGGTTTCATCGGCCAACCGCATTCCCAACCTGCTCGGTACCGGCTGCCCCCTGTGAGGCTGATATCGATCAGCTGATCCAACAACGCATTGATGAGTTCGTAACGTTTTTCCAAAGCCATCCCCAGCACTATGACATCTACCATGCCCAAGACTGTCTCAGCGCCAATGCCCTAGCCATCCTTCAACAACAGGCTCATATTCCCCATTTTGTGCGCACCGTCCATCACATCGAAGATTTCCAAAGTCCCTACCTACAAAATTGTCAGGAGAAGTCTATCCATCAGCCCGCCCGCTGTTTATGTGTTAGTGATGTGTGGCAGCAGGTGCTCGCAGAAGACTACAACATCCAGGCCCATCGAGTGATTAACGGTGTGAGTAGGCGGTTCTCGGCTAATCCTGATGGGTCTGAAACGGCCTTGGCTAATAGTTATGGCATCCGCAGCGGCCCCGTATACCTGACGGTGGGGGGCATTGAACCTCGCAAAAACTCAATTAATTTACTTAAAGCATTTCATCAGGTGAGGCAGGTGCAACCCCAGGCGCAGCTGGTTATTGCTGGTGGGGCAACGCTGTTTGACTATCAGGCCTACCGACAAGCGTTTATGGACCTGGTGGAGGCCTATGACCTGGCCGATGGTCTGGTGCTGCCTGGGGTAGTGCCTGACAAGGACTTACCAACGCTCTATCGTTTAGCCAATGTTTTTGTATTTCCCTCTGTGCAGGAAGGCTGGGGCCTGGTGGTGCTAGAGGCGATCGCCTCTGGCCTGCCGGTACTCACCTCTAATCAAGCGCCGTTTACTGAGTTTTTGTCACCCCAGGCGGCCAGGCTGGTAGAGCCCCAGGATGTGGGTGCGATCGCAACGGCCATGCTTAATCTTCTCAACCCTAATATTGCCCAACCACTCATCTACCACAGCCAGCCTATTATCAGCCACTACAGCTGGCAACAATCCGCCAAAATGCACCTGGAGCTTTATCATCAGCTGACCTCAGGGCTTAACAATATACGCTGAGTATGGGTCTCAGCAACAACCTTTCCGCGTTTAATCACACGACGCTCTATGGGCGCAGTGCCCATGGCCTCAGAAGCAGAATTTGCACTGATTAACACCAGGTCTGCCACATTCCCAGGAGCAATACCGTAATTGTTCACACCAATGGCCTTAGCAGCGGAGGTCGTCGCCATTTCTAAACATTGGATATGACTCTCAGCCGTGCCCAGCTGCAACGTTTGGGCAAGCAGGGTGCAAATCTTTAACACATCCCCATCCCCAAAGGGAGTAAACAGATTTTGGATATTGTTAGTGGCGATCCCGACGGTCACCCCATCATTCATCAGCTGATCAATAGGGGCCACGCCACGTCGCACATTATGACTATCTTTTCGCCCCATCATATAAAGATCAGTGGCAGGCAGGGCCAAAACCGAGATACCCGCATCTTGTAACATCGCAGCCATTTCTCGCAAAATCTCGGGTGTGAGTCCGGCTAGCTTTGTCATATGTCCTAAACACACCCGACCTTGCCAACCACGCCTTAGGGTTTCTTCAACAACTGTGGGCAACAACAACGGCGAGTCATCATCCAAAAAGTCCAGGTGAAAATCAACATCACAGTCAAACTCCTGGGCCAGGTCAAAAATGATGCGAATATTTTGCTCTGGATCTGGATCAACATAAGGGGCCGAACCAATCACGTCCCCCCCCATGGTCATGGCCTGTCGCAATAAATCCACCGTGCCCGGCTGATGGGTAATGCCCTCCTGGGCAAATACAGCTAGCTGCAGCGTCAGTCCCCAGGCATACTCCTGCTTCAACGGGAGCAATGCCTCCATTGCTGTTAGCTGTAGTATTGGATCAACCTCTACATGACTGCGCATGAGGGTTGTGCCAAAGTTAATCTCGCGTTTGATCACATCGCGAGCCCGCGATTGGATATCCTCAATGGTGAAACGCTGTTTAAGATTCCCCGTTTCTGTCAACGCTTCTTGAAATGTGCCAGTTTCGGCAGGACGTTGAGTCAGCAACAGAGCCTTATCCAAATGTAAATGGCCATCCACCAAACCTGGGAGAACCAGCTTGCCCTTAGCCTTTAAGGTTAGCTGGGCAGAGGCATCGATCCGAGGTGCAACCTCAGTTATGACACCCCCTTGCATGGCGATTGACCAGCGCCCCTCTCGTCCCGGCAATGTGGCATCGACAATTTTCAGCGTTATGACCATCTGCTATCCCCTGCCTTAGCACAACTCAAATGTCTGTTACAGATGATCGAAAACAGTTCCCATTATCGTGGTTATATGAATATATATGCCAATTTAGGCAGTTCTATACTCTACTATCCCATCTGTTATAAGCATCATGCCTGAGATCCGATTTCATATCCAGTGGCCAGACGGTCAGCAGGAAAGCTGTTATTCTCCTTCACTGGTAGTACAAGAATACTTTCAAGTAGGTGAGTCTTATACCATCACTGAATTTCTACAGCGCTCTCGAGACTCTCTTCAGATTGCTAGCGATCGAGTTAAGGCTAAATATGGTTTCCCCTGTGGCCTAGCCATGGGACAGTTACAAAAAATTGAAGACACTGCTCAGCGGTATTTAGAACAGCCTGACAGTAAAGTCACCGTTCTAAAGTTTCAATAATGATTTATTCAATCATGGTTTAACTTGGACAATTGCGTGCAGGAAGAATTGGACTTAAGCGTCGAAACTCCGATACATACTGCTCTAGCACCACAAACTGGGGTAAGTTTAGCCGATAGTAAATCCAACGTCCTTCCTGCCGACCCTGGATTAATCCGGCTTCACGCAGCGTTTTGAGGTGAAAAGAGAGCTTAGAGGCACTAATGCCTAAATGATTCGCGATATCGCAGGCACATAACTCGCGCTCGCGCAATAACTCAATTACTTGTAAACGGTAGGGTTCTGAAAATGCTTGAAAAAGTGGCAGAACGTCATTAGAAATAGTCGCAGCAGTCGTCTTCATGATCCTTTGTATATCTATTTGAAATCATAGCGCTTAAGAGAGAAAGCAAGAACTTAAAACTATTGAATTTTGCCATCAAATTGATAAGCATGAGAGACTTCTCATTAGCTGATATCTCACAGTATTTTATTCTCTAATAATTCTCATTATTTTTTCACTCATCACCACACCAACAAAAAAGCTGGCTCTTAATGAGCCAGCTTAACACTGCGCGGGAACGCGTATAGGAAGCAGCAGTAGTCTTGCTACTGAAGTACTAGCTTCACGTTCGCATTCTGCAACCCAGGGCGCTTAACCTCAGCTAAAGTTCGGTTAACGGCATACTTCTGGTTAATGGAGTTGATTAGCTCAGTTTGATTATGCTTCTTAGCAACACCCCAAAGGTCAGCAATTAGATCAAAGGAGCCGTCAGTATTGCGAGACCAGCCTAGATCATACTCACCTTCTAGAACAGCTACGATGTCAGCACGTACGCGCTGACCGTTGTAGCCACGAACATCAGCATCATTCTTAACAGAGATGCCGAGGTCCTTCAGAGAAGAAGTGAGAATTTCAGCTTCAGTGATCTTAGTGCGTAGAGTACTAAAATGAGACATTGGTGTTTCCTCCAGTAGGAAAATGAGAGATACAGAACTAAAAACGCAAAGCCAATAGATTAACAAATTAAAGATGGTTATTTGCTAAGCCATTGCTTCAAAAACTGCTAACCCTTAAGGTTAGCCCTTTGCCAGGGAGAACCCCTAACAAAAGCCTGTTAAAACTCCATCCGCTGATATTCAGCGACGGATGAAGCTGCGGGGCGAGCACGTTGTCGTGCCCAATCGCGAAGCGCCGTTACCTGTTCACTCATGGTCTTAGATAACGGCAAGGTCGCCCGAATAGCGGCAATAATATCGAGTTGATTAAACTCACGACCTTGGGCAAACGCTTCATACATTGCAGAGATTAAACCCTGTTCAATCTCCGCCCCCGAAAAACCTTCACATACCTTAGTAAGCTGATCGAAATCAAATCGTTCGATATCGCGGCGGCGCTTACTGAGGTGAATTCTAAATATTTCCTTACGTTCTTCTTCATTGGGTAGATCTACAAAGAAGATTTCGTCAAAACGACCTTTACGCAAGAACTCACTGGGTAACCGTTCTACCCGGTTAGCCGTTGCCATGACAAACACTGGCGAATTCTTTTCTTGCATCCAGGTCAGAAAGCTACCAAAAATACGGCTAGAGGTACCCCCGTCAGAATCAGCAGAACCGGCACCGCCTGCAAAGGCTTTATCGATCTCATCAATAAAGAGAATGGCTGGCGAAATTGATTCAGCTGTACGTAATGCACTGCGCAAGTTGGCCTCAGAACGACCCACCATGGAACCGTCATACACTCGGCCAATATCTAACCGCAACAGGGGCAGACCCCACAGGCGAGCCGTGGTCTTGGCAATTAGAGACTTACCACAGCCGGGAACACCCAGAATCAACATTCCTTTTGGCTGGGGCAAACCATACTCACGCGCCCGCTCAGTAAATGCATTAGAACGTTGCCTCAGCCAGCGCTTCAGCTCTTCTAAACCACCCACCGAATCAAGGGTCTCATCCTCTTCTATATATTCCAGGATACCGTTGCGACGAATCAGCTGCTTTTTCTCAGACAGAACAATGTCTACCTCTGATTCAGTCAGCTTTCCTGAAACGACTCGGGATTTACGAAATACTTTCTCCGCTTCATCTTCAGTCAGGCCTAGGGCTGCTTTCAAAAGCTTTTCACGGACGTCAGTTGTAATGTTGGCACTGTGGGCCTTAGTCAATTCCGCAGTCAGCACCTGATTCAATTCGCCCATGGTAGGCATAGAGAAGTCTAGGACTACTACTTCTTTTTCTAGCTCTACCGGAATCTCCTGCACTGGAGACATCAGCATAATTGTCTTATTGGTGCCTTTGAAACTTGCGATCGCATCCCTCAAACATCGCGTCACCGCTGGCGAGTCCATAAATGGGTGCAAATCCTTAAATATATAAATACCAGGATCTTTCTGACGGATCACCCAATCAATGGCCGCCTCAGGAGAAACGGTGTTGCCATTTTGAGACCCCCGAGTTTGACCGTATTCAACAATACCGTGGGTCACCGTCCACGTATACATACGTCTCTGGGGCTGCTGCTTAGTAATCGCCGCGATTGTCCGCTCCGCTCTTTCTTCCTCAAACGTGAGCAAGTAAATCAGAGGATACTGAGCCTTAATTAGGACCTGGAGCTCTTCTTTCATCATTTTTATCCTCTCAACGCCGACCGATACCAACAGACTAACTAAACCCAATAGAAATACGGTTACAACTTACAAACCGCAACTCAAGGGCTACAGATTTCACTCAACAGGGCACCAACTCCCCTTCGTCAGAACGCACCGAGCTAGGCACAACGTCAGGCACCTCAGTCAAAGATTCTGCATGCAAGTCGGCGTGAGCATCAACCGCCATCAGGTCACCATCTCTCAGCACCACAGAAGTCGTACAAGCGGGGCAGTCGTACACCAAGTGGGCTGAACCCTGAACCCCTTCGACAACATCGGAGTGATTCAGATAAAACCCAATTGCCCGCTCAGCCAAGGTAGACATGGGTTCTCCATCTACCGCAGCGCGAATTTTGAGCTGACGGTGCAGGTCATCGTGCATATAAAGAGTGACCTTCTGCTTACCTTGCATATCAACCTTAATAAATAGAAGTTAATTCGTGGGGCATCTTACCCATGGAGTAAACATACCGACCTTATTTGATGCCGTCAAGCCGTCAAGCCGTTTTGACGTCAAAACGTTTACATTACTTTATAAAACAACGGCAAAAATGAAGGGCAAACATAGGGAAATTCCTGAGATATCAAGGCATTTTGCTGGAAATGTAGGGAGCAGGGCGTAGGGACTGGGGCCTAGGGCATGGGGGAAATCCCTGAGATATCGACTCACTTCAGCAAAAGCACTGACTTTTAGAATTCAGAAGTGAACCAGTCTTAAGTCCTAATTTTAGTCAACATCCCCCGTTGGCATTTACCCCACGGCGACTAAAATAAATAGCCGATGAATTCTATGCATCTATGGCTAGCGCACCGACCATCGCATCGTTTCCGTCTTTAGAGGCCGCTCTTAAGCACTTCTTTGGCTATGACGACTTTCGCCATTACCAACGAGCCATCATTGAGCAAGTCCTAAAAAATCAGGATGTGTTGGTAATTATGCCCACAGGTGGAGGTAAGTCTCTGTGTTATCAGCTACCGGCCCTACTGCGTTTAGGGGTCACGATTGTGGTCTCTCCCCTGATTGCCTTGATGCAGGATCAGGTGCGTAGCCTGGAGGACAATGGCATTGCCGCTACCTTTCTCAATAGTAGTTTGACCTTCAACGAGGTGCGCGATCGCGAGCAGGCGCTGCTCAGGGGCGACATCAAGCTGCTTTACCTTGCCCCTGAGCGCCTGATGAATCCCAGTTTTTGGCCACTGTTGGAACAAATACAGCAAACCGTTGGCCTCAGTGCTTTTGCCATTGATGAAGCCCACTGTGTTTCGGAATGGGGTCACGATTTTCGACCGGAGTATCGCCAGCTTTTTCAGCTGAAGCAGCAGTTCCCCCAGGTGCCTGTCATGGCATTAACCGCCACCGCCACTGAGCGCGTTCGGCAAGACATTATTCAACAGCTACGCCTCAACGACCCTCAGGTATTTGTCTCAGGGTTTAACCGACAAAATCTGTATTACGAGGTAACGCCAAAGACAAAACAGAGTTATGACCATTTATTGAAGCTGGTCAAACAGCAGTCGGGTGCCGGTATCATCTATTGCCTGAGTCGCAAACGGGTTAATGAAATTGCGTTTCGTCTGAAGCAAGATGGGATCTCTGCCCTGCCGTATCACGCTGGTCTAAGTGCGAAGGAACGCCAGGGAAATCAAGAGCAGTTTATTCGAGATGATGTGCGCATTATTGTGGCCACCATTGCCTTTGGCATGGGCATTAACAAACCCGATGTGCGATTTGTCATTCACTACGACCTGCCACGTACCATCGAAAGCTACTACCAAGAATCGGGGCGAGCCGGTCGTGATGGCGATCCGGCCAACTGTACCGTTTTCTTTAGCTACGCTGATGTGGCTACCGTGGAGTATCTAATTAGTCAAAAGCCGGATGAGCAAGAACAGCGGATTGCTCGTCAGCAGTTACGCCATGTGATTAACTATGCTGAGAGTGCGGTCTGCCGTCGTAAAATTCAGCTCAGCTACTTTGGTGAGAGTTTTCCTGGAAACTGCCAGAACTGTGACAACTGCCTAAATCCTGTACCGCTAGAAGATTGGACCATTGAAGCCCAGAAGTTTCTCTCCTGCGTTGCCCGCTGTCAAGAGAGATTTGGCATGAATCATATTATCGATGTGCTGCGCGGTTCTCGCAAAAAGAGATTAATGGAACTCGGACACGATCAGCTTTCTACCTATGGCATTGGTCAAGACCATAGTGTGGATGACTGGCGACAGCTATGTCGGTCTCTTTTGCATCAAGAGCTATTAGCAGAAACAACCGACGGCTATTCTGTCCTTAAGCTCAACTCGGGTAGCTGGCAGGTCTTAAAGAAAGAGATTCCAGTGAATATTCACGTCTTCCAACGAGCTGAATCTACCAAGGCCACTAAGGCCAGCGATGAAGTCCAGCTTAACGCTGACGAAACTCTGTTGTTAGAGCAACTACGCAGTCTACGCAAGCGGTTAGCGGATGAACAATCCGTTCCACCTTACATCGTGTTTGCTGATGCTAGCCTGCGGCAGATGGCGCAGCAGCGACCCATCACCACTGAGGCATTTGCTACTATCTCCGGTGTGGGCAGACGGAAGCTTGAGCAATATGGTCAGGTGTTTACCAATGAAATTCAGCACTTCTGCCAGTCCCATAATCTGACGCCAAATAACAACATTACTAGCTCCCCTGCCACAACAGAGACACGCCGATCGTCTAACGAATTAACATCCACCTATATCATCACCCATCAGCTTCACCAACAGGGGCTATCTCCATCCGAAATTGCCCTGGAGCGAGGGTTACGCTTGGGCACAATTATCGAACATCTAAATCAGCTAATTGAAATGGGGCAAGATGTCGATCTCAACGCTCTAGTATCACCAGAACGCCAGGTGCCAATCTTTGAAGCCATTGAAAAAGTAGGCTCCCATTCCTTAAGAACTATCCGTGATGAACTTGGCGAAACCTTTGACTATAATGAAATTCGTCTAGTTAGGGCTGCATGGGAAAGCCAGCATGGGACTTAAATTAGAACCTGTTGAGATATTGGCTATGCAGTTTAGTAGGTATGGCTATGGTCGTTGCGGCTCCAGAACCAGCCCTTTCAAGGTGCTTTTTTGGACTGTCTTTTTTGGGCCAGTAAGCGAGCAGTGGAAACATGCGGCTTATTTTTAGAAGGTTTTGGTTTGGAGACTTTTTTCTTTTTTCCTCTCGGGTGTGAGCAAAATTTGGAGAGGTCCATTTTCGTCGCTAATTGCTGAAACAGCTCTGTGGTCTGTGTCTCATCAAGACGTGCAAGCGGTTTCCATTGAGCCGGAGGAATGGCAATCATCATGCCATCATAGACCCGTCGGATTTCATCGGCCAGGTAATAGTAAGAAATGCCTGCCTCAATTTTGCCAGCGCCATGGACGCTACGCATGGCAGCTTTGATAACGGCCAGTACGTTGTAGCAAATGAGGGCCATGCAGAACCCGAATAAGGCCGCTCTCGGGTAGGCCAAGGTATCGATTTCGCCCCGAAAACATTGATCAAGGACTTGAAAGAGCCGTTCAATTCGCCAGCGGCGTTGATACAGTCCAGCAATCTCGATGGCAGAGGCATCGGACTGGGGCAGATTGGAGATAATGGCCAGTTCAGTGTCACCATCACGGGTGGACTGAGTGAGTCGGACAACAATGCGACGTAACGGGATCTGGATCGTCTCATTGATAACCACTTGGATGGTCTGTTCGAAGACGAAACCCGTCTGACTCTCACCTTTGATTTCTAAGGGACTCAGGACACTCCAAGGTAAGTTGCCATGCTGACGGAGCACAAAGAAGGCGGCACGACTGTGGAGTCCACCGATAAACCCCAAGGTGCAAAAATTACGGTCGGCCATCCACACATCGCCACTGACAACGGTGGCCAACACCCGACCCAACAAGGCACGTTCTTGGAGCGTGGCCATCTTCACAAGAAAACACGTCAATGGCCAACTGTAATCTCGGGTCTAGAATCACCAACGCATGGCCCGGTAACGGCGCACTTCCCTGGGAGCGAAGCACGTCTAAGCGGCGGTCGGTAGCAGCCAAATGATTTCCATCGATAATTTTGATGCGATAGCCGGGTAGCAGTGGGGCCAAGGCTCCCCCAAGGTGCTCAATCAAGGCTTGAGCCTTACCTACTCCATGACGCACTAGGGCTTCAATGATTTGAGGTTCGAGACCATTGAGCTTGTTATATACCGACTGGACTCTGACACCAATCCCTTTGGCCTGAGATTGATAGGCTGCATTGATCGATGGGGAGATCCCACAGACCACCAAACTCATTAGACGGACCACGGTTGAAAACAGCAAGGTCCGTTCATACTGGTACTGAGCTTCTTGCTCAAATAGCGCATCGACCTCATCGGTCGGTAAACTTTGTTCTAACAGCACTCTGAGCATGACACTCAGGGGACTTTCTGAAATGAACCGGTCAAAGACCTCACCCAAAATCATGGCTACAATGACACTCGCAACTATCGATAATCGTACGAATCATTGAAGGGCAAAATGGAATTTAGGCTCCTTCCTTTAAGGTTTTTATTAACTGATTTTGAGAATGTAGAACCCAATTTCAGAGCATCGAACCGGTCAATGGCCTGCAAATAAAAGGTTGCTGGGAATATTAAACATAGCTAAAACCACCTTTAGAGGGCTGGGCTCCAGAACCCAAAGCTGAAATCCAGTCACCGATTGTGGGTAAAAAAGGGTTATCCTCCATGGGATGGAATGGGATGCTTATTCAAGAACAGGTCTACGTGGAAGTGTCCCAGAGCCTAACATTCCCCCAGGTGGAAAAAGAGCATTTGTACAATTTTCTCACGTTAGCAAAAGAAGATGAGATTGAGGCAGTGCAGATGCTGCGACAGTGGATCCAGTAAACTATAGCTAACGTTCTTGAAAGGGCCTATGTCCTTATTACATTCGCCAGTTGCTACAGATGTTTGGACGCCAATTCCTTGGGACGACTTCGTTCGATTAATTGAACAGCCCGAATATCAAAATCACAAGGCCTACTATCACAACGGCCAAATGAGGATTGAAATGATGCCAACCGGGTCAGATCATGCCAGAGAGCATGCAATTTTGTTGCTACTTCTGGGACTATTTGGCATGGTCATGGGTATTCCGCTGGATCCTCGTGATGCCTGCTCTTATCGCAAACCAGGCAGTGATGAGTTTCAGCCCGATATTTCCTATTACATCGGTGCTAATGTGAATTGTATTCCGAAGGGTACGCGCATTATTGATTTGGATGAACATCCTAAGCCAGATCTAGTAATTGAAATTTCTGACACCACACTGGCGGATGATAAAGGGGAAAAACGTCTTCAGTATGAAGCGCTGCGCATACCTGAGTATTGGATTTGGGATGTTAAAAAGAGTCAGCTGATTGCGTTTAGTATCTCTCCAGACGGTAGCAGCAAACGTATTGATACATCAAAAGTATTGCCCGATTTGCACTTAAGTTTAATCGAGGAAGCGTTGCGCCTTGTTGATGGGGCAGATCAATCTGCCATCGGCACATGGTTTATGGAACAGATTTCTTAAGGATCGCTTAATTTGCCAGGCAAATGCGCGAGGCAAAGTCGGGTGTGTTGCTAAGCATGCCATTATCTCCGGACTATTGAATGACGAAGGTCACTGGTTGTAGGCATAGGTATCTACATTTTTTTAAGGGACATATTGATTTTGTTTTGGAAGTTCCCCATCAGGGAATGAATATGAGTGATTGAAATTAACCAGTTCTGAAACTACTGACTTACGCCAGTACTTACTTGTCGCACACCGATACAATTAACTAATGAATAAATTATTTTCATTACCCCTTCTATATACTTACAACTCTTAGGTTAAAAAGGTGGCTCTAGATACAAATTTGCACTTTAATACAAGATTAAATTTTCTTATAAGTTAAATATATAGGTTAAATCCATTAATATTCGAGTATGATAATCAAAGGCCAACAAGATTTGGCTTATTGACCTATATAAGGTAAAACTATGTCTAAAAAAACAACAGAATTGGAAAATACCGTACTAGAGGCCTATAGGAAAAATATTAAGAAATTAATTGAGTATTTATCCCCTTGTGACCCGAATGAACATGGGTTCTGTTCAAGTTTGGCCAAGAAAATAAGTCAGAAACTGGAGAAGCGTATGTATGCTCAATATATTTCCGGCTGGTATGACCTAAGTAAACCCAGTAATCGTGGCTTTATCACCATCTACAGTGCAGCGAAGCTTGGCTACGGTGGTGGATTACATTCTGACCCAAATATTGCTATGGGATTAGTCTTTTTAGCGTTATCCGGCATATGGAACCCAGAGGAAGAAGGTCCAGAAGAACTATTGAAACGGCTAAAAAAAGTAGATTAGGACATTTCTGGTAAAGAAGCTACCAGTTATCCAGGCCCCCAAACCCCAAACTCTGGGGGCTTTGAGTCTTCCCGCTTCCAGGATTGGGGGGATAGAGGGGGCTTCAACCGGTATAGTCTTTTTGAGAAAACACCTTAATGTGAAGCCTAACTAAATAGTTAGTAAACAACGTATTTATGTCTAACCAACCAACAGATCCAGTAGCTATTGTACTAGAGACTTATAGGAAAAACATTAAAAAGTTAATTAAATATCTATCAGATTGTGACTCGAATGAACATGGGTTCTATTCAAGTTTAACCCTGAAAATAAATAGGCCGGGGAAACTTGCGAAACCCATTCCAGACCAGTATGTCCCTGATTGGTACAACCTACGGAAAGCTGAAAAAAGAGGCTTAGATATCCCTAGTGCAGTGAAGCTAGGTTATGGAGCAGGATTACACGACGATCCGGCTGTAGCGGCTTGTCTGGTTTACCTAGCTTTGTTGGGAGTGTGGGACCTATCAGAAGACCCTAAAGAGTTATTGTTTAGGATACAAAGAAATATAGTATCACCGCGAAAAAATGATCCACAAAATAAATCTACTCAGTTAAATCGAATAGAACAAAAACTAGACACTGCGTTAAGAATTTTAGGTAATCAATCTATCCAACCAAATCCACAGGCTCTGATTTCTAAAATCAAAGAAGAGCTTACTAAGTATGGTTTACCTCCTACCGAGGAAAACTTACCCGAGATTGAAAAAATACTACTAGAAAACGCATTTGGAGTGGAGCCTCATGTCCCTGAAATTATGGAGTTAATAAACCAGAATATAGATCCTGAACCTAAGCACCTCTTGCTGTTATGTGTGCTACTAACTGTCGTTAACCCTGAGGGCCAATACACTCCCGGAATTCTTCAGGCTTGGGCTTGTGAGTAGCGTCAGTTGGGTCGTGCCCGCCATCAAACATTGCGTAGGGTGGCACAACCCAACTTGGGAATTTGAAACTAGACAGTTCTGAAATTACTGGCTGTCTTAAAAGCAGACTTCACTTATCAGTGAAGAGAACTTCCCCCTTACAACAAAGGACAAAATTCATATAAAATCTCCACGATCCTAAGGCATGATTGATAGGCTTCACCTATTATTTGGCGCGTTAAGACGTCTGTGCTGCTATGTTGTTCAACTGTTTTGCTACCGTAGCCCGTGGTCTAGAAGAGCTGGCTGCCCAAGAACTTGAGCGACTGGGTGCTGAAGGGGTAGAGCCTGGATTTTGTGGGGTAGCTTTTCGGTGCGATCGCAAACGTCTCTACAGCATTAATCTATGGACCCGATTATCCTTTCGGATTTTGGTCACCGTTGCCCATGTGCCCTGCCGCGACAGTGATGCCCTTTATCGCGGCATCCAAAGTATCGACTGGGAGCAGTACCTATCACCTGACCAAACCTTGGCCGTAAAAGCCACCGGTAAAAACGATCGTCTGAACCATAGCCACTTCACGGCACTACAGGTAAAAAACGCCATCGTCGATCAGCAGCAGGACCGCTATGGGGAGCGTTCCGATGTGGATACTGAAATTCCTAATGTGCAGATCAATGTTCACATTAATGATAATAAAGCCACCGTTAGTTTAGATAGTTCTGGCAGTAGTCTCCATCGCCGTGGCTACCGACCTGCCATGGGTACAGCGCCTCTAAAAGAGTCTCTTGCAGCTGCTCTAGTGCAGTTGACAGAATGGTCTGGCCATGGGGCATTTCTTGACCCCATGTGCGGTTCGGGGACATTGCCCATTGAGGCGACATTACAGGCCATGCGGATTGCGCCGGGGTTGTTTCGTGATCAGACCAGCCAGGGGTTTGGGTTTCAAACCTGGCCTGATTACGATGAAAAACTTTGGCAGGGTTTAGTAGAGGATGCGAAGAAACGGCGGAAGACAGAGCTGGGGGTACCCGTAGTGGGATGCGATCGCGATCTGGATATTCTCACCGATGCTCGCACCAATGCTGATTTCAGCGGTGTGGCTGAGCATATTGAATTTAACTACACTGACTTTGCCGATATTGAAGCTCCTGCCGACAGCGGTATCCTGATCTGCAATCCACCCTATGGAGAGCGCCTGGGTCAATCTGAAAATCTGGCCCCATTTTATAAACTCATGGGGGATATTCTCAAACAGCGTTTTAAGGGTTGGACCGCCTATATTCTCAGTGGCAATAAAGCACTAACCAAGTGTATTGGTCTCAGAACAGCCCGGAAAATCCCCATTTATAATGGTTCTATTCCCTGTCAGTTTTTGAAATACGAAATGTATTAAAAGACGTGGAACAGGTAACTGGGTAGGAGGTAGATATGGGACATTATCTTCTAGATGTGTATACACGGTAGCCTTGCCAAGGGGGATTTAGGGGGCTCCCACCGTCATCGCCACCAACCTCTTCCCTGCCCCATGTCATTTGGCAAGTTCTATCGGAGGCCATCCCATCATGACAATTGCAACAGCTACTAAAATCTACACTGCTGAGGAATATTTGGCTTTAGAGGTGGAATCTCGGAGTCTATCCAGGGATATGACCGAGGTGAAAAATTTGCTCACTATCGTACAATTGAAACCTTTCAAGAGTATGTATTGATTGATCAATATTCTCCCCATGTTGAACATTATGTGAAACAGGCGACTAAGCAATGGCTGTTTACGGAATATGACAGTTTAGACGATTCGTTTATGTTGGCGTCGGTGCCGGTTGAGATTGCATTATCAGACTTATATGAAGCTATTGAGTTCGAAAATGTTGAAGACAACTAATCATGCTGAGCAACTACAAATCCATGTGTTTTCTCGTGTTTTATCTTCTCTCCTCTTACCCAAGAGGGTAGGCTGGAAATGATCAACACTATCTAGCCATACACCAGCCATTAACTACCAGCCAGTAAAATATTGCACAATACTTTTGCGTAATGCTTTACCTCTAAGATAGAAAAAACAATTTTCTCTTGCGTTACGCCAATACATCCTATTGCTTGCTCCATTGCCCTTAAAATTCGATGTTTCCATTGACTGCCAAAGGTTTTAGTGTGATAGAGCCAGCCTGATTTTTTCATCACACATTTTTGATGCACAGGGAGCCAGCATCGATGTCTTGAAGGGTGGGGCTTGTTTAGCTTTGCCTTGATGGCTGTGTAGTTTTTATGTCTGCCGTGAATAATTTCTACCTGTGCAATTCAAATAGCTTAAGACTAAAACCACTGCCCTACTTGAGATAGGGTTCTAGCCAGTCGATTTTTGGAAGTTGCTCACCTATCCTAGAGATCATCAGACGACATGGGGTTGAGGCCATGGGGAACTACAAAATCAAAGTCAATATTGAAATCGTAGAAAGCGATGAGGCCATTAGTTCTGGTCCCGAAGAAATGGAGACCGGTGTGTTTGAGTTTAATATAAGCCCAGAGGCCGCTACTAGCATTGATGCGTGTGAACAAGCCTTGTTAAGTACGAATTATCCAGCATTACGCTCAGCATTGGCTCATCACCTTGAAACACTCTCTCAAAAAAAACGAAAACGGCATCAACCGCAGGGATTTGGGAAATAACCAAGAGCCCGTATCGGGTGGATGGGGAAATCGGTCGCTTTGAGTTTATGTCGTATACAGCCGTTGAATCTTCTGGGAATCAACCATCGAACCGAGTCAACACACTATATGGATCCTACCCGGCAAAAGCTGGTATCGCACGGTGGGCTTTAAGGAGATTGCCTACACCCATGGGAGTACAGTTGAGTCATATCGGAAAACGAGTGCTTGGCTCAATCGAATCCGTCATCAAGTGACCGGAGGAACCCCGTCAAGAACGATGCAAGACAGTAGTGAACGAGAAGGCACTCGTGTGCTCAATCACTTGACTCAGACTAGTGACGCCATCCTGAAAACCCATGGTGTCATCGACAACACACTGCCTGCGGCTGTTGTTACCTCTGCCAATGAGAGTGAATCTGTTCATCTAGCTCCAGACACTGTATCGGCTGTCATCAAGCAATGTGGCAAAACCGAGTTGATTCGCCAACAGATGACGGCCAATCCCATCTCTTATGAAGACCCACACCATAGCCTCAACATTTCGATGGATGATGTCGGGGTGAAACGTCAGAGTGATCAACGACCCGCCAGTGTTCCCGAGACACCCACCTCACGCAAGTATGCCTATCAAACAGTGGTCCATATCGAAAATCAACTCGGTAGCTATCGCTTGAATGCCCGTGGCTTGCAGGTCATGATAACGATGTTGTTGGCCTTTTTACTCCATAATGACCTCCTTCAAGGCCCTATCGTATTCTTTGCCGATGGTCAGCGTAGCTTGCATGGCGCGATTCTGACCACCTTTGCTGGGGTGTCTGCACTACAGTTGATCTTGGACTGGTATCATCTCCATGAGAAATGTAAACAACTGCTTAGTCTTGCCTGTCAGGGTAGACGTCTGCGTAATACACACTTGACTCACCTGGCAGCCCTGCTCTGGCATGGATTAGTCGATGCAGCTTTGGTTTACCTTGAGTTCATTGACCCAGACCATCTCAAAGATACAACCGCTATCGATAAACTCCAAGGCTATCTGCGTCGGAACAAACCTCACATTCCTTGTTATTGTGTGCGTAAACAGCTGGGATTGAGAAATTCCAGCAACCGAGGTGAAAAGGCGAATGATTTATTGGTCTCCTCACGACAAAAACACAATGGGATGAGTTGGTCTAAAACGGGGTCAGTTGCCTTGGCTGCTTTAACAGCGCTTGTTTCGAATCAAGAAGCTATCCATTGGTTCAGGACCGGGAAGCTCAATTTTAAGTTGGTACCTCATCCCGTAAAGTAATTGCACAGGTAGAATAATTTTGACCGACTGATTTAGGGTAAAGAAGAACGGTGTTCTCGCATTCCAGGCATGGGAAAGAACATAGATTTTAGAAACTGATTTTAACCAGGCCTCCATGAAGGACGTTTGGTCGTTTTCTTTGCCCAGGGTCGATTGCTCTAACTTCGTCTGGTAAATCTCTAGCCAATGGCTAAACAAATCATCATTACGCTCATTCTTTGTATAAAGAATCACTCCGGTATTGTACAGATCTGAAGCTTTTAAGCGCTGTAGGGATTGAGGAGATTTGGCTCGATTTACATCTGTTGGATCTTGTGCGATCGCAACATCAAAAAAATCTAACAGATCAAAGATATGGCTAATATTTTCACAAATATAGGTATCACTATCTATAAACAGAGTTTCAGTGTAGGGAGACGAATGATAGAGATGCTGAACTTTGTACAACAATCCATGATTGTAGGTTTCAGTGGTGGTGGGCCGTACAATCACCTGATCAAAGGCATCACTCTCAATCGGCTGGTCTGTCACCAAGGCAATCTGAGCATTTTCATCGACATGCCTTAAACTTCGAGCAGAACCGATGGCTTCGCGAACAAATCGCTCACCCGCTGCTACGTACAAATACCCTTTCATCAATTCCAATTCCCTAGAGATGGTGTCAAACTAAAATATCCACAAAATAGTGGGCCTCGGCACATCACAGTTTACCCTCAGCCTTATACTGACCTTCGATGCCCCTTAACATACGGTCGCCCCAATATAATGGAGGAGGCTGACGGTTATTCCCATGACATTCTGGACTACCTGGCAAGACTACAAGAATACTCAGAAAGAAGTCGAATTGCCTACCAACACCGCAGCTCACATTCCAGTCAAGATTCGCTATGTGGATGTGGGCACCGATCAAACCGGCACCATTCTGCTGATGCATGGGATTCCCACGTGGGGCTATCTTTACCATGAGGTGATTCCACCTTTGGTCGAGGCCGGTTATCGAGTGATCGCTCCCGATTTTTTAGGCCATGGGTGGTCAGATAGACGCGATCGCTTTGACCGCTCATTTCAAGATCAGGCCAACATGATCCTTGAATTATTAAAAATACTGGCACTGTCTCAAGTCCATGTCGTTGGTCACGATACCGGGGGGGCCGTTGCACTAATTCTGGCTATCGAACATCCCCAGGTGGTCAACCAACTCGTGATTAGCAACTCCGTCTGCTATGACCGTTTTGATGACGACATGCTTGATTTTGGTCATCCGCTGCGATGGAAACCACGCCCAATTGACGACTTAATCGCTGCGCTAGAAGAAAGTCTAGCCATGGGCCTTTCTCACCCTGACCGATTAACCGCTGACTTTAGAGAAGGCATCATTGCCCCTTGGGCTAGCCCAGAGGGGAAACTTAGTCTGCTGCGCAATGCCTCAGCCTTGAATGCTAATCAGACGATGGCCCTTGTCGATCGTCACGAAAACATTGTCGCACCTACCATGATTCTTTGGGGAATGGATGACCCCTGGCAAAAAGCAGAGGATGGTCAGCAGTTAGCAACAGAGATTCCAGGTGCCGTCTTTAAACCGATCGAAAATGCATCCCATTGGATACAGCAGGATGCTCCCGAAGAATTCACCTCAGCCCTACTAAAATTTCTGTGGTAAGGGCGATACTATCGCATTTTATTTTTGGACCCGGGATATGGAAGATTACCGTAGGGCTATACAAACAAGATCTTTGCAAAAGTTTACAAATATTGCTCATGTTAAGCAATATTTTTGTTGTTAAAGTAGTGACTATTACTTTAAACAAAGGTCATGTTGTTTAAAGTAGGGTACCAGGCTCAACAGTGACAACTGTCACTCGACAGTTGTGGATTGTTAGGGTACTATCCCAAAATGGTGTGAGACGTTTTGTGATCGCAGCACAAGTAGAAATATTTTGTTCGATCAATCGATCAGATTGTTGTTTTTGAGTTATTGCAAAGTTAGTTGCCAAAATCCATCAACACCCAATCCATACATTTTGACTTAGGGTTAACCCATTGGTAGTCAAAGGTTCTGCCATCTCCTCCCTCTAGTCAGCGTGCAAAAACCACCTCACTGAAATTGCTTGTTCCATGTCTTCTTAAGGCAGAAAACCGCTGACCTATGTTTTTTTGCTAGCAAGACTGGACCAGCAACTGAGAGAATATTATGAAAGTAATTCAAAAAAAGCGATTTAATCCAACCATTGCCCAATCGTCCTGCCAAGAAAAACCACCATTAAACTACTCTCAGGCAAGCGAACAGATTCAATGTTGTTACATCAATAGCACCACACAATTTCAGATTGTTCGGGTAGCAAATGTCTCTAATAATTTTCTCGAACGAATGGTCATGCCTCAGACCAGGCTTGTCTTTGAAGCTGATCGAAATGATCACTTAGAAATTCATACGGGCTCTCCGATTAGCTCAATTTTGTCTGACAAGATTCCTTGTCACCGTTTAGCATATCAAGAGGACCACAACCGATGAAGATATTTCCGAATACCCGGTTGCTCAATTTTCTGCGGGATGAACTTGCTGTTCCAGAGAAGTCTATCGCATCAGCGTTACAACAAAGCGATCAAGATACCAGTCTCTTTCCAATAGTCCTATGGCAGTATGGGTTGATTAGCCTGGAGCAGCTTGATCAAATCTTTGATCTGCTGGCCTCTACCTATGGCGCTGGTAATAGGGCCCAGTTTTAGGAAAGTTTTCTGGGCGGTATTGCGGGTTATCCTGCATTAGGTGTACTCATTCATCTAATGCAGGCGGCTGGTGGCTAGTCGACGTACACTTTAGAGCTCTTGAAACGTACAAGGCTCAATAGCTGTTTTAGGGAGGTTGCTAAATTCAAGATGAGCAGAGTAGTGTCATGGAATAAAGCCCCCGGTCAGCCTACCTATGCTAACGCTTTCCAAGTTAATCGATGAGGACAAATGCTACGAGACTATTCGCACGATGCGTTGGCCCGATGGTGTTTGCTGCACTGATTGTGGAGCGAAAAACATTACCAAACGAGGGAAGCATGCAACCTATTCAGCGCGGCAACGCTATATCTGTGGCGAGTGTGGTCGCCACTTTGATGACTTAACCGACACCATCTTTGCGGGTCGTCATCAACCGTTAAAAACCTGGATAGCATGCTTATATTTGATGGGTCTCAATGTCTCCAATCAACAAATTGCCGACGAGTTGAGTCTGCACAAAGATGACGTGCATCAGATGACGAGTGAGTTACGCCAAGCGGTGGCCGACAAGCGCCCAGAAGTCCAGTTATCAGGGACGGTGGAGTTTGATGAAGTCTATGTGACAGCCGGTCATAAGGGGCAACCAGAGCAGGTTAAAAAAAAGGGCGCAAGGGACGCAGACGTAAACTCAAAGGGCTTCGGGGGCGCGGTACGCTCGAAACGGAAAAACCGCCGATCTTCGGGATGATTCAGCGAGGTGGAGAAGTGGTGATTAAAATGCTGGCAAATGTTCAACAACAAACCATCAAGCCCATCATTCAGTCCATGGTGAAACCGGGCACCCTCATCTATACCGACGAGTATGACATCTATGCTCGTTTAGAAACTTGGGGCTATGCTCACAAGAGTGTTTGCCACAGTGCCGGAGAATATGCCCGAGATGACGATGGAGATGGCTTCTGTGAAGTCCATGTCAATACGATGGAAGGTTTCTGGTCATTGCTGCGGTCATGGTTGAGACCTCATCGAGGGATCTCACAAGAAAAATTACCGATCTATTTGGGGTTCTTTGAATTTGTGCATAATGCTAGAAAAAGAGGGAAAGCCTTGCTGGGTAGTCTATTGAGCACCTTGCTTGTCTAACTCCCTGAAACGCTGATTGAGCCACGTACAAATATACGCTTCAAGCTATCTGCTATCTCTTTAATGTGGAATTCTAGGCTCTTTAATGTTGTTTTCTTAAGCAACAGTCGTCTTATCAGCTTTTTTAGTAACTAATCGCTTAAAGCGCCAGATATAGATCGCAGCAGCCGTGAGACTACCCAAGTAATAGCCGCTCCATAGACCCACACCACCAAAGCCGACAATAAAGCCCAATATATAGCCGCTCAGTAAGCCGACGCCTAAAAACGCAGCGATACCGACTATGGCTGGAATATGAGTATCTTGAAGACCATAGAGCGCACCTAATGTGGTCTTTTGCACGGCGTCAAAGATGTGACCAATGGCCACTACGATGAGCATTGGCACCGCTAGTCTTAGAACTTCTCTGTTCTCAGGCTCGCTAACGTCTATGTAGAGTCCGATGATCGGTTCGCGAAAGATGATTAAGGCACTTGCCACTAAGACTGCTGTCACGAAGATCATGCCAATGCTAGTGCGCTCTGCTCGTTCGGTTCCCTTTAGATCGCGGCGACCAAACCACTGACCGACCCGGGCAGTTGTGGCAAATGACATACCCAGCGGAATCATGAAAACCATCAGCCCCGTCTGTAGCGCAATCTGATGGGCGGCTAAAACATCAGTACCTAGAATTCCCATCAGGTAAGTTATTGCTAGAACTAGACCATACTCAAAGAAAATAGAGATACCAATGGGTGCCCCAACAGCGATCAGCACTTTCAACAGATCTATTCTCAGGCGATACCACGTTTGAAATAAACGGTAGGTTTTTAGTTCTGGATGCTTGAGCAGATAGATGATCAGCGCCGCGAACATGCCCCACCAGGAGAGCGCACTCGCTAGGGCTAATCCTGCTAGCTCCATCCGTGGAAAGCCGAACTTGCCAAAGCCTAGAACATAGTTGGCCATAATGTTGAAGAGCGTCCCGCCGATCACGATAAACATAATCATGCGAGCTTGGGACAGTCCGGATACCACGCCTCTGAGCATGGCGAAACCAACGGCAGGAAACAGACCCCACAAAATAAAGTCGAGGTAGCTACTCGCTAAGGTGACTGTCTCTGGTGTTTGCCTTAGCCATAGCATGAGGGTGTTGGCCTGGGAGAGTGCCCACATCGCTAAAACCGACACGCCCGCTGTCAACCAAAGCCCCTGTCTCGTTACCTGCTCTATGCGAGCTTTGCAACCTGCACCATAGGCTTCAGCCACTAGCGGGCTTACCCCCATGACCACGCCGCTGAGTGTGTTGAGAACCACTTGGAAGGTGAAAGAGGCAAGTCCGCCCGCCGCTAAAACTTTCCATCCCAAATGGCCCATCATAACAGTATCGACGAAGCCAGTCGCAGCCTGGGCAATTTGGGCACTCACGAGGGGAATGGCCAGCTTGCATAGCGATCGCACCTCAGTTCGAACCGAAGAAGATAAAATAATAGCCACGATGTCTCTAAAGTTCGGATCTAAGTATGGTGTGTCTTTAAGATACGAACCTTAAAAAGACGGGTATATCAGCTCTTCGCGCTTTTTATCAGGTTCTTGCTATTGCTTGAGAAACCGCTTCGGTGTAACGCCAACGTGACGTCTAAAGTGCTGTGTCAAGTGACTCTGGCTGGAGAACCCAACTGTCAGCGCAATGTCTGCAATACTTAGCTTCCTCTGAAGTAACAGCCGCTTGGCCCGCTCAACGCGACACCTTAAAACATACTGATAGGGGGAGCACCCTAATGACTGCTTAAACAGTCTAGAGAAATGGTGCATACTCATACCGACCATTTGAGACAGCTCGCCGAGAGAGAGATCTGTCGCTAGGTTTGTATAAATATAGTCGACCGCGAGCTGCAGCTTGTGTTTGGGCAACCCATCTGAATAGTCTCGGATCACCGGCAGTTGTGACGAGTATGTCTTGATCAAGTGAATGGCCAGTACTGAGGATATGGACTCAGCTAACAGGCGAGTCTTGTTAGCTTCCATCGCTGATGTATCAACGTGCCTACTTTCTAGCTCCGTCTTGAGCGAGAGACCAAGCTGTTGAATCAGCGGATCTCGGATATTAGGTTGAGGCAGAATTTCTAAACGATCTGCATCGAGCGACTCATGGGCAATTTGCGAAAATAGTGTAGGGGTGAGGTAAATCTCAACATATTCTGCATCCGCGTTCCAAGTCTCTTTGAGTGAGTGAGTCGTTGGATAGATGCTAACGCTACCGTAGGTTTGAAATTCGTTAGTAGCGAGTCCGTTTTTCCAGGTCTGCTGTAGGGTCAGTGGCTGACCGAGATGGATGCTGATCAAACACTGTTTTGGCCGATACTCTGGTGTCTCGTGAGGTGGTTGACAATAGTAGCCAAGATGAATTCCTTGCCAAGATAAGTCTTTGCTAGAAAGCAGTGGTTTATCAGGATAGACATCAAGTACAGATGTCTCTTGAGTAAAGTCAATGGCTAGCGTTCGGCGGTCAGTCACAGGATCTAGCGGGGTACAAGATTCATTATGCCCTACAGGATACAGTGATTTAGCGTCTAATACCTAGACTCAAAGAGGTCATCTCACCTTAACAGGTTGTAGAGTTACCTATCATCTATAGTCTATAGAGTACGCTTGAGCTTACGATAAGGGACTTGCCAAGAAATAGAATACCTGTTTGAAATGTGTTGTAGGATTTCCTCCCCTTACGAAGGGGAGGTGCCGTAGGCGGAGGGGTTTTGACCGATTGCGCCAGTGTCGAAACCCCTCCCTGACGGTTCCCCTTACGAAGGGGAACCAGTTATCGCCAAGCCTCTCACGGGTATATTATTTTTCCGCACATCCCTAACCCGCTTCGCTCATCTCAATTTCCTCCTTCTAGAAGAATCAACCGCAGAGGGTCTAAATGAACGGTCCAGGGCAGGGGCTGATCTTTAAGTAAGGCCCATTTTTCTTTAAATACTTCAGCCTGTAGATGATAATCTTGCTTCCCTGTTGAAGGATGATGGAGTTTTAAGTACAGGGTCATCCGATGGGGAGTTTCACTGGTGGCAGCCAACCAGCAGGGGAACGTGTTGGGATAAGGTGTGGGGCTGTCTACAGGTTCTCTGTCAAATCCCTGGGCAAGAAAATCGATTTGGTGAGCGCGGATACCAATTTGGGTGAGATTTGCAGACAGCGGTTCAACGGTTTTGAGAATGCACTGCCAGTGACGGGCTTCAACGTGATGTGTGCCGTGGGCCATGGCGGGTGAGAAGTTTTTGCAGCCTGTGAGCTGAGCGACGCCAACGGTACGCGGCTGCTCAAAAATGAGATGTTTGGGGCCATGGGCAATGGCATTTCCTCCATTTAATACCAGCAACCGATGACACATGCGATAGGCTTCTTCTAAATTATGGGTCACCAATAGGGTAATGCCGCGATAGCTCTGTAGTCGGTCGATGAGCTGATGTTCAATCTGGTCACGTAGATGGGTGTCGAGGGCAGAAAAGGGTTCATCTAGCAGGAGGACTTCAGGTTGACTGGCCAGGGCACGGGCTAGAGCCACTCGCTGCTGTTGTCCACCCGACAGTTCATGGGGATAGCGGTTTGCCAATGTCTCTAGATGAACGGCTGCTAGCTGCTGGGCAACAACTGTTTGAATTTGATCCGGTGGCAGCTTGCGATGTAGACCAAAGGCCACATTTTGCCCAATGGTCAGGTGGGGAAACAGGGCATAGTTTTGAAATAGAATACCGATTTTGCGATCGCAAATAGGTACATTAATGCCGTTTTCTGAATCAAACAATACCCGACCGTTTAACACAATTCGACCAGCATCAGGGGTCTCAATACCTGCAAGACAGCGCAAAATCAAACTTTTGCCCGCCCCCGATGGTCCCAATAGTCCTAACGGCTGATCGTCCGTTGTAAACGAAACATTTAGGGTAAAGTTTGGCAAGTGTTTTGTGAGGTTGACAGAAAGCGTTGGTGCATCGGCCGATGAATAGGTCGATGGATACATCAGCGGATTAGGATAGGCCCGATCTGTTGTCTTCCCTGTAGCATCTACCTCGTTATTTTTGAGCTTTACACTCTCTTCTCTCTTTTTCCCTTTTTTACTTAGCCCTGGCTGCCATTGATTGACTAACACCAACGCCCCTAACGCCACGATCAAAATCACTCCGGTCCAAATCGCCGCTTCATAAAAGTCTCCCCCCTCAACCGCAAAATAGATGGCCATGGGTAGGGTTTGGGTGCGCCCTGGAATGTTGCCCGCCAGCATCAGTGTGGCCCCAAATTCTCCGAGCGCGCGGGCAAAGGCGAGGGTGGCCCCGGCAATCAGCCCCGGCAGTGCCAGGGGTAGAGTGATGCGCCAAAACACAGTTAACTCCGAAGCACCCAGGGTGCGAGCCGCCTGTTGTAGATTACTATCAATTTGCTCGAAGGCCCCCAACGTTGTTTTATACATCAGGGGTAGCGCCACCACCGTCGCTGTTATAATCGCCGCATACCAGGTAAAAACAACGCTAATGCCAGCATTGGTCAACAGAATCCCCAGTGGTCCCCTTTTGCCCAGCAATATGAGTAGTAAAAACCCGAGCACAGTGGGCGGTAGCACCATGGGCGCTAGTAAAATGCTGTCTAGCAAGGCGCGACCGCGACCGCGATAGTGGTGCATAAAGTTGGCCGCAGCAATGCCCACAAAAAATGTGACAGCAGTGGCAATCGTCGCAATGCGCAACGATATCCAAAGGGGAGAGAGATCCAGCATGGGATTGTTATAAACGAATTGCGTTAAAGCCAAACTCTGTAAACATTGTCTGAGCGGTCTCGGTTGTTAAAAAGTCAATAAACCGTTGGGCGGCAGCAGGCTGAGCGCTATTGCTGACAATGGCAATTGGATACACAATCGGCAGATGAAATTCTTCGGGTACCGTGGCTAATACTTTAACCTGACGGGATAGCGCAGCATCAGTGGCGTATACAATTCCTAGTTCAACATTGCCGCTTTCCACAGCTGCTAAAACACTGCGGACATTGTTGCTAAAGACAAACTTAGATTGCAATGTGTCTAACAGCTCTAGCTGTTGAAATGCCTGCTGCGCATATTGACCCGCTGGAACGCTGCGAAATTCTCCGACAGCAATGCTGTTTACATCCGTGGTCTTAAGCTCAGCGATATCGGTAATGTCTAGGGCTGAGTCAATGGCGGTTACTAAGGCTAAACGATTGGCTACCAAGTCTTGACGAGAATCAGGCAAAATCAGCCCTTTATCTGAAAGCGCATCCATTTGTTTAGAGGCGGCGGCAAAAAAGATATCAGCCGGAGCCCCCTGTTCTATTTGACGCTGAAGTGCCCCTGAGGAGGCAAAATTGTAGTCTATGGCGATATCGGGATGGGCTTCAGTAAATGGGGATATAATCTTCTCTAGGGCATCTTGTAAACTGGCCGCAGCAGAGATCGTAAGGGTTATGGTGCTACCAGAGCCTACGGTTTGGTCTTCACGACTACAGCCCATGGCAACTGACCCAGAGGCTAGACCCGTGAGAAAGAGGGTGAGACATTTACGGCGTTGCATGGTGAGGGCGCTGGGTGATGGGAACAAGAACTTGGACTACGGTCATTATTAACAATTGAGCAATTGTCGATTTAAGGGATGAATCGGTCAAGAGCCGCCGCTGTTTAACGGTTTCCCATAGTTAAAATCATCCTGAGAACAGCCATGTCACAATTGAAACTGTTTACCAACACTCAACGCCCTGAGTTCAAAGTCTCTTACGCCTGGGGTTGGGTCTGCGGATAGAGACCTAGCTGGTGAGCCAACTCACGGGCAATAAAAACGAGAAACTTAGCGGCATCAGGATTGTCTTGGTGGGCAAAATAGCTGGCGGTCTGCATCAGAGCCTGTACAAATCCGGCATCTAACAGGTCAGGGTCAGCATTAAGAATCTCGGGTTCTTCTCCGTTAGGGCAGGTGAGCAGTCGGTCAATTAATCCCAAGTACATTGCCTGACGCGGATCAGGTGGAGCAGGATTGGGTGGAGTGTTCATAGGTTCTCTGGTTTAGGCAACAGGAGTAGGGGCTTGGTACGCGGCTGACAGACTGTCAGGTATCAGGGCCGGGTAGGCCGGAGCGAGATCTTTAAATAAAACAGTACTTAGATACCGTTCACCAAAACTAGGTTGAATGATGACAATGAGCTTGTCTTTATTTTCAGGACGCTGTCCGACTTGAACAGCTGCAGCCAGAGCAGCACCGGCAGAAATTCCAGACAGTAGCCCTTCTTCTCGAGCAAGACGGCGGCTAAAGTCAATAGCTGCTGCATCGGTGACGGCGACAGTCTCGTCGATTAAATCAACTCGCAGCACCGGGGGGATAAACCCAGCGCCAATGCCTTGAATTTTGTGGGGACCAGCACTGCCACCAGACAGTACGGGACTGTTAGTCGGTTCTACGGCAATGGCTCGAAAACTCTCTTTTTTCAGTTTTAGTGCCTGAGAAACACCGGTAATTGTGCCACCGGTACCAACACCAGCCACTACCATATCCACCTGGCCATCGGTATCATTCCAGATTTCTTCCGCTGTGGTTTCGCGATGGATTTGCGGGTTGGCTGGATTTTCAAACTGTTGGGGCATAAAGGCATTGGGCAGCTGAGCCGTAATCTCCTGGGCCTTTGCGATCGCACCGTTCATGCCCTGACTACCCGGCGTTAACACCAGCTCTGCCCCATAGGCGTTGAGCATGGCCCGACGCTCCAGGCTCATGGTGTCCGGCATGGTTAGGATGAGGCGATAGCCCTTGGCCGCAGCCACCATGGCCAGGGCAATGCCAGTGTTACCGGAGGTGGGCTCTACTAGAACAGTACGATCAGGTGCGATCGCACCTGATGCCTCAGCCGCATGGATCATATTGGCACCAATGCGGTCTTTAACCGATGCTGCCGGATTCATGCCCTCTAGCTTCAGTAAAATCTTGGCAACACAGCCCTCGGCTTGAGGAATTCGATTCAGCTGCACCAGGGGGGTTTGGCCAATCAGCTGGGTTACATCTTTAGCAACCTTCATAAGGGGGGTCTCCTATTCGTTGGGACAATCCCTTGATAATAGTCTCTTATAGGCTACATCAGTGTTGGTGAAACAACTGTACACCTCTAACTTTTTTCAGAAAACCCTATCGTTTGCGGGCAACAATATTGTACAAATGCCAGTGCTTTTCTTCACCCAGTGCGGTTTTGCCAGGATGTTCCTCTTCATCTAAAAGCTCTACATTGAAATAGCTTAGCAATTCTTCAATCTGGGGGCGCGTGTGAAAATTTATATCGCCATAGATTGTCCAAGAGTCGCGATCGCCAAACAAATGTCCGCAAAATCGACCGCCTGGTCTTAATGCCATGACAATTTCTTCCCAAAGCGTTGGGAAACAGTCTGGTTTACACATGGGTAAACAAAAGCTAGCGTTGATCAAATCCACGTCCGGTGGTAGCGTTAGCTCTTCAAATCGCTGTACGCGAGTTTCTAAATACGTTCGATTAATATCAGAACGTCGCCGTAGTCGAATAATCGCTTCAGATTCTCCATCAATGGCAATCACTCGCCAATTCTGTCGCAGCAGTTCCACCGTGTCACGCCCGTCACCACAGCCTAAATCCACCGCAGTCCTACGCGCATTAGCCAACGGCTCAGCCGAGAAACGTTCAAGGGCCGTTAACAATGTTTCACGGGGAGGGCGACCGGCAACGGCCTGATAATAATCGGCCCATCTACGGTGAAACTGGGTTGAATTAGTGGTGGCTGATGGCCCAGGGTTTATGGGCCATCGATTCAAAAAGTCAGACATGATCATAGGTGTGCCCACGGGAGCATCAGTTAAGCAGCCAAGACTGGAAAGTCAGCTTTTAATAATTCTAGCCAATCGGCAATTCGTTGTTCTGTTTTATCGCTCTCATTGATTTCATCGAGGGGCAAGCCAACAAACTGACCGTCTCGAATGGCAGTGGACTTCTCAAATGAGTAGCCTTCAGTAGAAACAGCCCCCACCAGCTTTGCTCCCAGGGCCTTAAACTGGTCATAGAGAATCCCTAGGGCACCTACAAAGTGCTTACTGTGGCCTTCACAATCACCTGGGCCAAAGAGCGCGATAGTTTTTCCAGAGAAGTTGGGCTTGTCGACTTCCATATCAAACAGGGGCTCACGCCAATCGTTTTGCACTTCTCCAGCCCCCCATGTAGAGCAGCCGAGCAGCAGGTAATCATATTTCAGCAGGTCATCCACATCATCAAAGTCTTCTTCCATATTGTACAAATCACAGATATCTTCGCCAATTTCTTCCTGAAGTTTTTCTGCAATTTCTTCGGTGGTACCCGAGGTACTGCCATAAAAGATGCCAATCTTTGTCATGGTTTCAACTCCTAAAATTTGCAAAGTATTTAGAATAAACTAGGCCAAAGTCAGGTATCAGACCTCTTAGGAGACTTTGGTCCGTACGTAAACCGACTGAATCATAGCCTGGGTCAGCGGTACTGTACCCTGGCGAGTGCGAACCACAAATCGGGGAGAGCGCTGCTCTAGGCTTAAGGAGGTGCCCGGAGACAATCCTGCTTTTCTGAGCTGGTCGACAACAGCTGGGTTAATGCCCCTAATTCGGGAAATAACGCCATGTTCACCAACTTTTAATGCCTTAAGAGAAGCCCCAGATACAGTAAAACTAGTAAACATGGCCAATCTCTAGTCTCCTAAATAAGTTAATCGTCAGCTAACCGTTATTAAACTAAATACGCCTCCATGTGGGTTTTAATCGTGCAGTCTGAACGGGGATAAGCAACACAAAGTAAAACAAAGCCTTTATCGATTTGTTCATCCTCTAAAAACGACTGGTCTTCTTGATCGATTTCGCCTTCGACAATTTTCCCGACACAGCTAGAACAGGCTCCAGACTTGCAGGAAAACGGTAGCTCAATATCGTTCTCCTCTGCTGCATCTAGAATATATGTATCGTCATCGACAGGAATTGTAATATCAATTTTGCGCTTTTTGTTGATGAGGTGAACCTGATACGTTGTCATAACAAGCCTCCTTAATAAGTGAGGGTGAGAATTGGATAAGATGAGAGGTAGATACGAGAAAAATCAATTGTCTTGCTCTGCTTTTCTAGGAACAAGGAGTACCAGCGGGGCCACAGTCTGCCGCTTGGAAGGATTTACCGCAGCCACAGGTATCAGTAGCATTGGGGTTGGTGAACTTAAAGCCGCTTTCCAATAAGCTGTCAATGTAGTCCACCACCACCCCATCTAATAGGGGAGCACTTTTCGGATCAACAAAAACTTTGAGGCTGCCTGATTCTGTAATCTCATCATCAGGATTTGGAGCATCAGCTATTTTAATAGCGTATTCGTAGCCATTACAGCCACCGTCTTTCACCGCCAGACGAACACCTCGCGTGGGGGTATAGTCAGGCGTGCCACGAACAAACGTACGAAGACGAAGTTCGGCGAGTTCGGTAAGGGTAACAGTCATGATGGTGAGTAAAAGTGAGTGGACAGGTCTAGCTGAAATTACGATTTTGAGCACCCATGGGGGGTGTCAGCAGCAAAACTAGAAGAATTAAACTTTTTAAGAGAATCGGGGCAATGGCTAAACCGACTACGAGACAAGCTACAGCAACAAGACTAGCGAGAAACCGAATAACTTCGTCAGAGACAAACTGTAGGAGCTGCCAGAAGATGAAAGTAAGACCCAAAAAGATGAGAGCAGTCCAGGGCATGGTTCAGGATAACAAGTTCAACAGGATGAAACGGGAGTAGCCGTAAGTGAATCAGCTACCTGCGTCATCTGGCCACAGGTAGGGCAGTTGGGATCGTGATAAGAGCGACGTTTAGCAAATTCGGCACGGGCCAAATCCATAGTTAGCAATTGCCCTAGCAAAGGTTCACCCAAGCCAGTGATCAGTTTGATTGCCTCCAGTGCG
This sequence comes from Leptolyngbya sp. PCC 7375, assembly GCF_000316115.1. Classification (GTDB taxonomy): domain Bacteria; phylum Cyanobacteriota; class Cyanobacteriia; order Phormidesmidales; family Phormidesmidaceae; genus Leptothoe. Next base: position 1,170,292 of record NZ_JH993797.1, on the reverse strand, counting down.
GCCAGACAAGCAAGGGTCCCTGACACCGCGCCCAATACTCCAAACCCCCAGCGATCCCAGTCTGGCTTTTCAGGGAAGAGACAGGTAAGACAGGGTGTGTGTCCCGGCACGATGGTGGTGAGATAGGCTTCCATGCTGTTCATGGCAGCTTCCACCATGGGCTTTTGCCATCGCACACAGGCACTATTGAGCAAGTCTCGTTCTTTAAAATCAAAAGCGCAGTCTAGGGCGATATCGGCTTGCTGTACGAGTACGCCAATGTTGTTGTCACTAACGTATTCGCACACAGCCTCAATCTCGATATCAGGGTTGAGATTGTGCAATGTTTCCTGGGCTTTAAAGACACGAGGCTTACCTACCCAATCATCGGTCATGAGAATTTGTCGATTGAGATCGTCCCGTTGCAGGTTGCCACCGCGTACCAAGATCAGCTTGCCAACTCCGGCTACGGCCAGATAGAGAGCGGCTGTTCCCCCCAAGCCCCCCACCCCCGTAACCAGGGCCGTAGTGTTTTTTAGCTGGCGTTGTCCAGCTTCACCCAGACCGGGCAACATCATTTGGCGGCGGTAGCGTTCGAGTTCGGTAGGGGAGAGGGAGAAGAGCATGGTGGCAGTGGGCAGTGGGCAGTGGGGGAATGGGGGAATGGGGGAATGGGGGAATGGGCAGTGGACAGTGGATTACTCCACAGTAATATCGGAGAGCATGACTACGTTCTTTGGTCTGTCTTGGAAGACTTTGAAGAGTTTTTGTTCCACGGAAGAGGAGGTTAAAAACAAATCGTAGGCGGTTTGCAGGGCCTGGCGATAGGCTTTCAGCTTTTGTTCTTCGGGTTGGGCTTTATCTTCGTCTTTGACAAGCTGGGCAAATTTCCGCAAGATATGCAAACGATTGACATTGACCACCTGCGGGTCATAGGTCAAGCCAAAAAACTGAAAATAGTCTTCAGCGTCTTTGAGCTGGTTAAACTGAGCTAAGGTACGAGTTAACGTTGTCATTGATCGGCCTCCAAGGTTTTGAGTTGCTCTTTGAGTTCACGCAACTGACAATAAATGTCATAGGTGCGAGCAGCAGCAGTGGGCAATTCTTCTAAATCAGTAGGTAAGCCTTCGGCAATGTCATGCAGGTCCATTTTCATCTGGCCCGCTTTGCTATTCAGCTTTCTGATTTGTTTTTTCAGATCGTCAAGGGTGGTCGGTGTCGTAGTTTCGGGCATGGGACAAACGAATGATAAAGGAAAGGTAGGGGAGAGCGGCCCCTACCCGGCTGCAGGATTGACTAAAGGTTACAAACGGCGGGAAATCGTTGGGCTAGATCAATACCTTTTTGGACTAATTTTTCTCCTTCGGCGTTCATCTTTTCTAGGGTGTCAAAGCCAAACCGTTGGGCATCTCGTAGGGTTTTTGACACCAGAATCAAGCGTCCGGAGAAGATCAGAGCCCAGCCAAAGCCTTCGTGACTGAGGTCGACTACGACTTGAGAGAGCTGACCGGTTTCTTGCTCAATACAAGCTGAGATCGCACGATAGAATGCCATAATCCGCGCCATGGTAATCGGATCGACTTCTCCTTCTACCGAAATTTCCCGACGCTTTCTCTTAGGAATGATATAGGGCTTCAGTAAAATCTCATCGGCCCAGTTCCGATAGGTGCCATAGGCATCGTTAGCACGAATCTGCTGAACAATCGCCTTGAGGAATAGGGAACTATCAATCACTAAGGCGGCATCTAATTCAGGCGTTTTTGGGTCAGTGGCAGCAACAGGACTCATACAATTACCTCCTCTTCAATAGTTTCAAAGTCATCATCAAACGTTAAAGCAGGTTTGTTTTTACTCAAAGCCTTACGTAGCCACGGTGGCGGGCTATTCTTGAGAGATTGCACCAGACGGGCCAGTACATCCTCAATTTCATCGTTGCCAGAGCCGGTCTTGATCGGGGTAATATTTTTGCAAATCAGACGGGCCGCAGCACTACCCCCAATCGCAGAAACATAGACAATGGTGCAGTTTTGCAAAGCTTTAACCTTGGGCTCTAGCTTGTCTTCGTTACCGTCTTCCTTGAGATCACCCCCAAATTTCAGCGCTTCTAGAAAGGTGTAGCCAGTGGTATCCACCTCATAAACATCGAGCTGTCGAGCCCAACCAAAGTGAGCATTAATGTGTAACGAATCTTGGGTAGCAAAGGCAATTCTCATCGTTAAATCTCCTTGTGCATACTTACACGTGACCTTCTCGCCAGGCATGAACCTGGGCATGGGCATCAGTTTCATCGACCTCCATAAAAATGTTGCCGATATCAAACAAAAGCTGAGTAGTGCCGTCATAACCGACGGTGTAGCGTTGACCGTTACCAAGCCGGTCAAATACTGGAAAGCCAAGGCGATAGAGGGGAATATCCAGGCGCTTTGAAATCGCTTTGGCATTGGAGTTGGCAATTAACAGGTCTGCCCCCTGGGCGAGATCTTCAAAGTCTTCTAAATCGCCAATAGTAACCGTATCAGCTGGCAAGGTTTTGAGTAGTTTGGATGTAGTTGTAGTAACAGCCGCATGAATCTCAGCCCCCGTGGTTGTCAGCCACCAGGCAATCCTATGCAGCAGGTCAGGCTCAAGCGCCAGGGCAACTCGCTTACGACCAAAGAAAAAGTGAGTATCGAGGATGGCATCCTGTAACTGCCGCCGCTGGTGACGGAATTTTTCAGGCACAGGGCGACCGCTTAGCTCTGAAAGCTCTTGTAAAAAGCTATCTACAGCACCCAGACCAGTAAGACTATTAAATAGTCTAAACTCAGTACCACAACGCTGTTGCAAAATTTCAGCAGCCAGCTTCATACTGTTGCCAATCGCCAGGGTGAATGAGGAATAAGCCAACGACTTCAGCTGATTAAGCGTGGTACCTCCATTGGTGAGACCGGAGTAACTATCGGCTAAATGACCGTCAAGAGACTTGGATAGATCGGGAACAAACACTGGATTGAGCCCAAAGGCCGTCACCATGTCTTTAACCGCCTGTACATCGCCAGGAGCTAGAGACGAACCGGCCAGGACCGTTACCTGGGAAGGCATACCAGGTACAGCATAGGTATAGAATGAATCGCTACCCTGTTGTCGCAGTTCGTCTTGCCCACTATCCGGAATATCCCGTACCAGTGCCTCTACAGCGGCGGCATAGCCATCCTGTAACGCTCCTTTAAAGTCTGGCGTAGATGCAAATGCAATCGGCAGTGAGGACAGCTCGGGGTTACGCTGCCGGAATTCCTTTAAGATTCCCTGCATATCATCGCCTCGGGTTTCCGTCAGTCCGGTTGTACATAAGCCGATAATGGCTGGCTTGGTTTTCTCCAACAGCGTTAAGATTGCTGTCTCTACATTGCCTTCGCCGCCTAGAATTGTGGTGACCTCTGTCATAGCAGTCGTAGCCATAGGGACCGCTTCTCGGAAATGGCGTACTAACATGACCTTGGCAAATGCGGTACACCCCTGAGAGCCATGGAAGAGAGGCATCATGCCTTTGATGCCTAAGTAGGCCAGAGCTGCACCCAGAGGCTGGCTTTGCTTGAGGGGATTAACAGTGACGGATTTTCTACGAGAGAGAACTTTGGTTGAAGCCTGGGCAGGATGAGCCAGAGAGGCTCCAGGCTGATCCCAGGCTCCGCCGACGCTATCCCATGGAGCCTCACGTCGCACCTGTTCCCAAATGGGACTATGCAGAGCTTCATCCAGCTCTTTTGCCATCTCAATCATCCCCAGATAGCCCGCATAGGGATGGTGGCGTTCCTGGTTAATATCAAGGAAGGGAATTCTCGCTTTTAGGGCCGTGTACTGATTACGACCACCGGCAATCAACATGTCAGCTTTAGTTTTGGCAACCACCCTCAGGAGTTCCTGAGCATTGCCTTTTTTCATCATGATGCCGTCTTTACCCAGGAGATTTTTGATCCGGGCCTTATCTTCTTCGGTACTCTTTTTAGTACTCGTGGCCACGACATCAATGCCTAGATCTTTAGCAGCAGAGATAATCGACCAGCTTTTAACACCACCTGTATAGAGAACAACTCGCTTACCTTTGAGGCGTTGACGATAGGGAGCCAGAGCAATGTCCAGTTTGCTGGTCTCTTCCTTGATTAAGGTTTCAACACGGGCCTGCAGGTCAGAGTCACCTAGTTTAGCCGCAATCTCTCGCAGCAAACGATTCATATCTTCAATGCCATAAATTGACTCTTCGATGTAAGGAATCCCATAGCGTTCCTCCATCTTATGGGCCATATTGATCAAGGCTTTAGAACAAATCATCACGTTGAGTTTGGCCCGGTGGGCACAGGCCACTTCGTTGTATCGAGCATCGCCGGTAATCTTAGCCAGCACTCGAATTCCTAGCTTTTCCAACAGCGGTAACAGGCCCCACATTTCTCCGGCAATGTTATACTCGCCGATTAAATTTATGTCATAGGGTGTGGTGTAGTCAGGTTCCCGAGTACCGACAACATGCTCTAGCAGTGCTTCACCCCCAATCCGGTTACCAAGATTCTTACTACCCACAAAGCCAGGAGAACTGACCGGCACGACAGGAATGTCAAATTTTTTGCTAGCCGCCTGACAGACAGCATCCAGGTCATCACCAATTAGCGCCGTCACACAGGTGAGATAAACAAAGATCGCGGCGGGACTGTAGCGTTCTTTAACGTCATGAATTGCCTTGTAGAGCTTATTTTCACCACCAAAGATAATGTCGTTTTCACTCAGATCGGTGGTGAATCCCATTTGGTAGATCTTGGGACCAGAGGAAAGACTGCCGCGACTACCCCAGGAATTTCCTGAACAAGCAATGGGTCCATGGACCAAATGGGCCACATCGGTGATCGGCACTAGGGCAATACTGGCCCCGTCAAAGGCACATCCTCCTTGTGCAGCACCAGGCTGTGCCTGCTGTTGACAGGCTTTTTTCTGGCCCTTACCATCTTTCTTATGGTTGTGCTCACAGCCAGGCTGGGTCAGGAGTTCATTGATTTTGCCAGAGGTCATTTTCATGGCGATAAAGAAGGAGGAGGTTACAGTGTTTTGGTATCCCTTAGCGAATATAGGTAGAGATATTTTCGCCACAGGCATCCATCAGGTAGGTCAATGCTCGTAGCCGCAGATCGACAATTTCCTCGTAAACTGGGTTAAGTCTACAGAGGGCCGGGATATGAATGGTGTACCCAAAAAGAGAAATATCTCGTTCAAACGGACAGTGACTGGGAATGACTCGACAAATTAAATGGGCAGTCCGGGAATTGGTGACCTGAATCTGATTAATCCAGCGACGTAGTGTGCCAAGGAGACTGGTGCGTTGAGACGTTTGCTCCAGGACGGGGTTGGGTTGTTGGGGGTGAGAGGTGAGGATAGCCATTGGTTCTTACCAATCTGGTTGTTCAATCAGGGGCGGGCGCTCTTCTGCTAGATCGAGTTCTTTTTTAAGACAGCCTACGACATAGTTGGTTTCTAGAAAATGCACAGAATAAATATAAGCCCGTTGTAAATAGGTGCCGATGCCAACGATATAGCCGATATCACCTTTTTTAGCGAGATGAAAACCGATATCTTTGCCAGGAAAGGTGCCGTCGTTGCGGATCAGCTTGCGAACACGGACGCGATCGCCCATGTCGAAGTAGGGGGGGGAGTCGATTTCGATTTCTTCGCTGAGTTTCATGGGGAGGAGAGAGGGAGGAGGGAAGAGGGAGGAGGGAAGAGGGAAGAGGGAAGAGGGAAGAGGGAAGAGGGAAGAGGGAAGAGGGAGGAGGGAAGAGGGAGGAGGGAAGAGGGAGGAGGGAAGAGGGAGGAGGGAAGAGGGAGGATGAGAAGGGGGGGATGAGAGAGTAGAGGGTTAGGAGTTGTAGACTTACTCATCGACCCATCGACCCATCGACCCATCCACTCCTTCCCTCTTCCCATCCACCCATTCGCCTTTAACGAATCAGATCAAAGGAGATATCTGTCTTGGCGGGCACATTGGTCTTGTGGTCCAGGTCATCTAGAACCGTGTTGATGATCCAGTTGAACTGGTTGATGGCACCCTGGTAGCCAAGGGTGGCATAGCGGTGCATGTGGTGACGATCAAAGATAGGATAGCCGATGCGCACTAGGGGAGTGCCGGTGTCGCGCCACAGGTACTTGCCGTAGGAGTTGCCGATCAGCAGGTCAACGGGCTCGGTGAACATTAGCGATCGCAAGTGCCACAGATCCTTTTTACCCCACACCGTTGCTTCTTGTCCGTAGGGACTGTTGGTCAGCACCTCACGCAGTTCTGCCTCAAAATCTTTGTTGGAGTTGGTAACTACGATATGTTTTGGCTCAGCCCCCATTTCCAACAGAAACTGGGTGATGCCAAACACATGGTCTGGATCGCCGTAGAGAGCGACGCCCTTACCGTGAATCCACGCCTGGGAGTCGGTTAGGGCATCCACAGCCCGACCCCGTTCCTGCTGTAGTTCCAGGGGAATGGCTTTGCCCGTAATCGCAGAAAGGGCCATCAGGAATTCATCGGTGCCTTTGATACCAAAAGGACGGAAGTTGTAGGTCTTCTGAGCCCACTCTTCGGTCAGGTATTCTTGGGTCTTGGGGGTGGTGTACTTCTGGAAGAAGAATGTACCTTCAGCATTAACCGAGTCCGCCGTCTCTTCTAAGGTGGTCAACCCGTTATACATCTTAAACTCACCCGTATTCGGGGAATCAAAGGTGTCCGAATTATCCGAGAGAATGGTGTAGTCGATGCCAAACAGGCCTAAAATCCGCTTCAGTTCACGGATATTGCCAATATAGGGATCAAAGCCCAGGTTAAAGTTAAATTTACCGTTACTGGTCTCGGTCTTCTCTTTACCGGCGGCTAAGTTGGACAAGATGCTCTTAAGCATATTGTCATAGCCAGTAATATGAGAGCCCACGAAGCTAGGAGTATGGGCATAGGGTACCGGCAATTCCGCTGGAATATGACCCTCTTGCTTAGCGGTGGTGATAAACGCCCCCAAGTCATCGCCAATTACCTCTGCCATACAGGTAGTACAGAGGGCAATCATTTTGGGCTTATAGAGTTCGAAGGAATTCTGTAAACCCTGCTTCAGGTTGTTCAGTCCCCCAAATACCGCTGCATCCTCAGTCATAGAAGACGATACGGCCTGGAAGGGTTCTTTATAGTTACGGGTGAGGTGGGTGCGGAAGTAAGCTACACAGCCCTGAGACCCGTGGCTATAGGGTAATGTCCCTTCAAATCCGGATGCTACAAACAGTGCGCCTAAGGGCTGACACGCTTTAGCAGGATTAATGGTGAGGGCTTCGCGCTCAAAGTTCTTTTCACGATAGTCCCAAGACTTGGTCCATTCAGCTACCTCAGCCACTTTCTCACGGCTGTGGGCACCTTCAAACTGACGCTTGTATTCGAATATATCCTGGTAGGTATCTTCTTGAAATAGCTCAAAATGGTCTTTAATTTTGCCGGGGTCTGGAGCGGTTTCCGGCACTTGGGGAGTATTGTTCTCAGTCATGGTGGTCTCCTTGATTGCGGGAGGGGGGTGAGGGGGAAAGGGAGAAGGGAAAAAGGTGGAGGGCAGAGGACGGAGGGCGAAATTTAAACTCATCCCTCATCCTTCATCCCTCATCCTCCCCTATGGTCTTCTTACTTGTTATGCTGTTTCCCAGGGAGTCTTAATTAGACCCCATGTGGGATTGTTAATGGCCAAATCCATGTCGCGGGCAAAGACTTCAAAGCCTTCATAGCCGTGGTAAGGACCGGAATAATCCCAGGAGTGCATCTGCCGGAAGGGTAGGGCCATCTTCTGGAAGACATACTTCTCTTTAATACCAGCCGCAATTAAGTCTGGCTGCAGCTCTTTGGCCAGTTCTTCAAACTCGTAGCCGCTGACGTCGTCATAGATGACCGTGCCTTCTTTGACATAGTCGGCGGTGCGCTTGTAGTCATCACCGTGGCCAAACTCATAGCCAGTACCGATCACGTTCATACCCAGGTCTTCAAAGGCTGGGATTACGTGGCGAGGCCGTAAACCACCCACCATCATCATCACGGTCTTGCCTTCTAACCGGGGGCGATACTTGGCTACAATGGCATCCATGCGCTTCTGATTCTCGGCAATCACCGCTTCAGCTTTGGTCTGAATGGTCTCATCAAACTGTTCGGCAATCTTACGCAGAGACTTGGCAATCTGGGTGGGGCCAAAGAAATTGTATTCCATCCAGCCAATGCCATACTTCTCTTCCATAAACCGGCAGATGTAGTTCATCGACCGATAGCAGTGGATCAGATTCATCTTGGCCAGAGGCGTCATCACCACTTCGTTAAAGGTGCCATCCCCTGAGAACTGGCAAATTACTCGCAGACCAATGTCTTCTAGCAGTCGGCGGCTGGGCCAGGCGTCTCCACCAATGTTATAGTCGCCAATAATGTTGACATCATAGTCACCCACTTCATACCCTTCGGGCAGTTTGCGATACTCGTCGGCCTTGGGCAGTACCCAGTCGCGCACGGTATCGTTAGCAATGTGGTGACCTAAGGATTGAGAAACCCCTCGGAATCCTTCACAGCGGACAGGAATAACTGGTTTGCCAGTCTCTTTAGCTTTCTGTCTGGCAACAGCTTCAATATCGTCTCCAATCAACCCTACGGGACATTCTGATTCAATCGTGGTGCCCTGGCTGAGGGGAAACAGTTCTTCTAGTTCATCAACGATTTTGGCCAGTTTCTTGTCACCGCCAAAGACAATATCCCGCTCTTGGAAATCGGAGGTGAACTGCATGGTACCAAAGGTGTCCACCCCGGTGGTGCCCACATAGTAGTTACGGCGACCAGACCAGGAGTAGTAGCCACAGCCCACCGGCCCATGACTCAGGTGAATCATATCTTTGACGGGTCCCCAGACCACCCCTTTGGCTCCTGCATAGGCGCAGCCACGAGTTGTCATGACGCCGGGAACAGATTTTTTGTTAGATTTAACGCCGCAGTCAGAAGCGCCTTCTTCTTTGACATTCAGGTGCTTAGAGCGTCTCTTTTGGGCCTTCTCAGGGTAGGCTTTCAGCACCTCCTGGATCAGCTCTTTTCGATCTTCTACGGTGGCCATGGTGTCCTCTCATTTAGGCTAGAGAATAGGATGAAGCGGATGGGCAGCACGCTAGGGGTAAATCTCACGGGTTGGAGACTCACCCACCAGCGGCTGGCCTTTAGACAGCAGCGACGGCAGTAGTATCAGAGGCTAGCGCTTCTTGATACTTTTCATCACTATCTAGGATGCCGAATTCAATCAAGAGTTCTTCCAGTTCGTCCATGCTAATGGGCGTCGGAATCGTCAGTTTGGTGTTGTTGATGATCTTATCGGCGAGTTGAGCATACTCATTGGCTTGGTTGCACTCTGGGGCATACTCATTTACAGTCATCCGGCGGAGTTCAGCATGCTGTACCACGTTGTCACGGGGGACAAAGTGAATCATTTGAGTATTGAGCTTGTCGGCTAGGGCTTCAATTAGCTCAATTTCCCGGTCTGTATTCCGGCTGTTGCAAATCAGACCACCTAAGCGCACACCGCCAGATTGGGCATACTTCAGAACGCCTCGGGCGATGTTATTGGCCGCATACATGGCCATCATTTCACCGGAGACAACAATGTAGATTTCTTGGGCTTTGCCTTCCCGAATGGGCATGGCGAAACCGCCGCAAACTACGTCACCGAGTACGTCGTAGGAGACGAAATCAAGATCTTCGTAAGCGCCCTCTTCTTCCAGGAAGTTGATGGCAGTGATAATGCCGCGACCGGCACAGCCGACGCCGGGCTCAGGACCACCGGACTCGACGCACTTAACGCCGCGATAGCCTTCTTGCAGCACCTGGTCAAGTTCGACATCTTCAACGGCACCGAGTTCGGCAGCCAGTTGTAGTACGGAGGTTTGGGCTTTGCTGTGGAGCATCAGGCGAGTGGAATCAGCCTTCGGGTCACAACCCACAATCATGATGCGTTGGCCTTGCTCAGCCATGGCGGCCAGGGTGTTCTGGGAGGTGGTGGATTTACCGATACCGCCTTTTCCGTAAAATGCAATTTGTCTCATGAATTGGATTCTCCTTAGGATGTTAGTAAACGCTAGGTCTAGATGTAGCGATACAGAGCGGTGCGGTTTGTCGAGGGTCCGTCAGAGGCTCTGCTCTCTGATAATTGACGGGGGGAGGTGAACGCTCGACCATAAGGGTCTGATGGAGGGGTTTCATAAGACAAGTAAGAGATAAGGTGAGAGAATGGAGGTGAGCTTTATACAGCGACAACGGTTAATTCAGGTGAAACCTGGGACTGTAGCCGAGTTTCAATTGCACCTTTGAGGGTGGCCGTGCTGCTATCACAAGAGCCACAGGCACCCTTGAGCTGCACTTGCACCACATCGCCGCTGACATCGTAGAGTTCAACATCACCGCCATCAGCTATAAGCATGGGGCGCACGTCTTCGGTCAGGACTTGTTGAATCAGATTGATTTTTTGGATGGGGGAGAGGGGGGCTGCAGCCACTTCTGCTTCTACCCTGGCGGCTGTTGTTGTTCTGTCTCGCTGCACTTCGATTAAAATATCTTCAATGTCGGCCAGACAAGAGCCACAGCCGCCACCCGCTTTGACATAGTTGGTGACTTGTTCAACGGTAGTCAGATCATTTTCGATAATCACACGCCGGACGCGAGGCTCGGTAATACCAAAGCAGGAACAGATTAATGTGCCTTCATCATCGTCGTGGTGCTCCACTTCAATGCCACGGTATTTGTAGATGGCCGCTTCCAGGGCTTCTTGCCCCATCACAGAGCAGTGCATTTTGGCTTCGGGTAGACCGCCCAGAAAGTCAGCAATATCTTTATTGGTGATCTTCAGGGCCTGATCAAGGGTTTTGCCTTTGATAATTTCAGTGAGAGCCGAGGAGGATGCGATCGCACTGGTACAGCCAAATGTCTGAAACTGTGAATCCAGAATGGTCTCGGTCGATTCCTGGATCTTCAGATGTAGTCTCAGAGCGTCACCGCAGGCAATGCTACCCACTTCACCATAGACAACGGCCACATCGGGTTCGTTGGCATTTGCGATCGCACCCTGGTTAATCGGGTTATAAAACAGTTCAAGTACCTTTTCGGAATAGTCCCACATGGTAGTTTCTGGAGGTAAAGGAGCAAGAAGAGAGAGATTGGGATTGGTCTTGTGCTCGCCCTATGTGCTATGGACCAAATCGCGGCCCTGTAACCAATCCGCCTCGTCGTTGTTAAAGGGTGAAATCGCTCGCAATTTTTCCACAATGCCAGGCATGACATTGACAACCTGTTGGATATCTTCTGCAGTGGTGAATCGCGATAAGCTAAAGCGAATTGAGCCGTGGAGAATGGTGTAAGGCAGTCCCATGGCGGTGAGAACATGGGAGGGGTCTAGGGAACCGGAGGTGCAGGCAGACCCCGAGGAAGCGCAGATACCATGTTGATTCAACATAAACAGAATGGCCTCGCCTTCAATATATTTGAAACCGATGTTGGTGGTGTTGGGCAGACGGGGGGTGCCACCGCCATTCACGTCACAATCGGGGATTAACTCCAGCAGTTGGCTCTCTAGCTGGTCCCGTAGCTGACGCTCCCGATGGACAGCGGCGAGATGCTCACGGGCGACTTCGGCGGCTTTCCCCAGGGCAATAATACCGGGAACATTATGGGTGCCCGCCCGCCGTCCGCGCTCCTGGTGTCCGCCCAGAAGAAAGGGACGGAAACGGAAACCGCGCCGAACATATAGAGCACCCACCCCTTTAGGGGCATGGAGCTTGTGTCCAGAGAGGGTGAGCAGGTCAATGGTGCTGTTCTTTAGGTCAATGGGTAATTTACCGACGGCCTGGACGGCATCCACGTGGAAAGTGGCACCGCATTCTTTTGCGATCGCACCAATCTGTTCTATCGGGAAAATCACACCAGTCTCATTGTTGGCATACATGGTGGTAACCAGTGCCGTGCCGCCAGTCATGGCGGCTTCCACTTCCATCAGATCAAGCTGACCGCGTCGGTCCACTGATAAATAGGTAACGGTATAGCCTTTTTTCTCCAGATGCTTGCACACATTGAGAATGGCCGGATGTTCGACAGCAGTAGTGACAATATGACGTTTCTCGGGTTGGACCGCCAGGGCCGCATGGATGGCCGTATTGTTGCCCTCACTGCCGCAGCTAGTAAAGATAATCTCAGTATCTTCTGCCCCTAGGAGCTCAGCCACCCGGACTCTGGCATCCTGAATGGCAGCGCCGACCTGTCCTCCAAAGCTATGCATCGACGATGGATTACCGTAGAGGTCGCTCAAATAGGGCAGCATTGCATCCAAAACATCGGGGTCAACCCGCGTGGTCGCATTGTTATCTAAATAAATGACCATTACCTCATCTCCGCGATCAATAAAGGACAATAGAAAGAATCAGGGCAGGCACTATGGCATTAACGGGATATTTGTGTCAGCCTGGGCTCTCAAGGTTTGTAAGGATTGGGAATACCGGTCAAACCACTGCCGCCAGTATCCAGGCTGCTGTGAGGATTTAAGCCGCGCGATCATGTGGCTATAGTTGGTAAACCAAACATTCCAGTATTCTGTTGTTGTCTCAGCCTTTAGAGCGACAGCTGTAGTTGCAGTGGATAACGGCACACAGCCTTCATTCGTTGGGCACACAGACCAGCATTGAGCGACGCCATGGGAGCCTTGACACTGGTTACAGCGATTCACATCTATCCAGAATGTGGACCCATCGGTCTCAATGGCATTGGTTGGGCAGCTAGAGAGACAGCGCTGACAGGAGATACAGTCATTAGTGATGGTGTAAGTCATGGTATGGGCCTCGCTGTTAGGGTTAGGACAGAGAGAGTAAAAGAGAGAGGAGGGTTAGAGGAAAAAATTCTGATAAATCTCCCTCTTTTCCGTATCTCCTCTGCTTCTATCTCTCTAAAACGTGTTCGTCATAAAACCGTCGTGCAACAGTTTCAATCACGTCATAGGCTTCAATGACGGTCAGCCCGGCTTTTTGTAAGGTCTTTTGAGGGCAGGGGCCTACTTTGGCGGTCAGTATAGCCTTACAGTCGATAATCGTATTGATGATGCCTTCCAGGGCTGCCTCTTCGCCGTAGCCACCCTGGCAGTAATCGGCAACTTTACGATGACCAACAAACTTGGCTTCCGTTGCATCTACTTCATAAATCATGAATTCTTTGGCATGGCCAAAGTGTTGATTGACGAGTCCTCCACCCTTAGTCGCAACCGCAACCAGGACTTTAGGAGACTCAGTTCGACGCTTATTGACAGATGCTTGTTTTTTCTCAGCTACAGCGGCTTTGGTTTGCTCAATGCCCAGATGAACTGCCTGACGTTTTTCCAAACTGTAGTCCGCCGACATATCCATAAACTTCTCTTTGGTGAATTCCTGACTACGGTCTTCACCCAGTAGACCAACGGCATCGGCCCGACACTGACGGCAGTGGCGCATCATTTTCATGTTGCCAGAGCAATTATCTTGAACGCTCTTAAGTTCTTTGGGATTTGGACCCCGCTGACCATTGAGACCAAAGTACGTGCCATGCTCTGGGGCGGAAATCAGGGGCATAATATTATGGAGAAACGCGCCGCGATCGCGAATCGCCTTATTCACCTCTGGCAGGTGCTCATCGTTGATGCCAGGAATCAGCACCGAGTTTACCTTGCAGAGGATATCAGCTTCCTGAAGCGCCTGTAGACCTTCCATCTGACGCTCGTGCAGGATCTTCACCCCCTCAATGCCACGATAGCGACGACGACGGTAGTGAACCCAGGGATAAATTTTCTCCCCTATTTTCGGGTCCACCATATTAATAGTGATCGTGACATGATCCACATTCAGCTGCTTAATCCGATCAACATGCTCAGGCAACATCAGACCATTGGTTGAGAGACAGAGTTTGATGTCAGGAGCTTTGTCGGCAATGAGCTCAAAGGTGCGGAAGGTTTTCTCTGGGTTAGCCAGGGGGTCGCCGGGACCCGCAATTCCCAAAACTGTCATTTGTGGAATTTTACCGGCCACCACCAAAACTTTGTGGGCAGCTTCTTCAGGGGTTAACAGTTCGCTAACAACACCAGGACGGCTTTCATTGGCACAGTCATATTTACGGTTGCAATAGTTGCACTGAATGTTGCAGGCTGGAGCCACAGCAACGTGCATACGGGCATAATGGTGGTGAGCTTCTTCGCTGTAGCAAGGATGTTTTTCAATGCGAGCCTTTAAAGACTCACTCATACCGCTAGGCGCATCATTTTTAGTGCTGCAGCCACAGCCGCCGCCAGACTTCTTGACTGTAGTTTTTGTTTTAGTCAACGTTATGTCCAACTCAGGCGTCGTCGTGGGCGCGGAGACAAGGGCAGTAGGAGGCGGAGGCGTCATTGGTTTAAGGAGTTAGGGAATAAAGTATCGATATGAAATAGCGGCACTGCATTGGCTGAGTCTGTAAACACAGTTGGTTGTTCTGCACGATAAAATCGGAGAATCGGGCTGGAGGGTAGACAATGCAGTGCCAGAGAGCGTGCGAGCGTCAGAACTCAGTCAGGTGATCAGCAACTTCCAGGGTGTGTGGATGGAGATGTGCTTGTTTGTCTGGGTAAGATAACGAGGACATCTCGATAGGGTGAATACGCCTGAAATTGGTCTGTCACCTACCGCCCAATGGTGAACCTCTAACTAACAAAGGCTTAGCAAGATAAGTGAGATCTAGCTGGACCTTGTTGCTTGAGTTCACCAACGTGCGTTAACTGCGTGTTTGGCGATGCAAGAGTTATATCAACGGCTCTAGAAGTTCACTAGAACAATGCCCCAATAGGATTTATTAAATAATTAACGCTGTACTCACCGACTACAGCCCTTGATAATTCAAGGAAAAATATTTTTTCTAGGTTGGGGTACGGGTATTCCCCAGGGTACGGACTAGTATTTTGTCACCCCCGCTCGATGATTACTGTACTCAGTCGCATCCATTATCATAAAAGGGATGGACTCGACTTTGATTGGTTCTAAATGACAGGTTTTTGAGTACTCAATAACAGATATTTTGCTAAATTAGATACACAATTTACCGCTGTGCTACATGGGCAAAAAAGGTGTCTGTATCATTGTTTTCAGTTTAAACCCAATTTCGGTAACGGATTTTACTATTTCACATTAAATAATGTTAAACACTAGGAGAGTTTTGAACTGGAACACTGTCTTGCTTTCGATGATCCAGATGAAGCTGATGCTCACTTTGAAGTTGGCTCATTAAACTGGGTCTTCCGTAACACGCACCTCTAGGATCTACCTATTGGCGAGTTGTTAAGGATTGCTGAAATTAGTCGAGGCAGTTCTGCATCAGTTGTTACAGTTTCTGTTGCTAAGCTGTGAGTTCGCCTATCAAAAACCAAGTTTTGAGTACATCAAACTAGTTTTTATAAGACTGTCTAAAACCCAGGTCTAAACACTATATATAAAGGCTTTGACGTGAGTACAGAATACCTGCACCCACCCTTAGAAATACCTAACCCTGGGTATCAAAATACTTGTACCCTGTCCCTAGAAAAATTCTAAATGCTTTACCAATAAAGGTTTTAGCATTTGAGTGTAAAGGTAATAGTTATAGTAAATCTGGATTGGGCCGTTGCGATCACCCCCCCTCAGTTGTAACTGCTATAAGCAGGAAAACAACGCCCCACCAGACCCATGTCCCTATCTCTGCAACACTTTTCTGTTCGGCATTTGTTTTCGTCTGCTGAACTGCACCGGCTTTTTCCATGTGTGGCCGATTTCACAATCATTTTTGAACGGGACCCGGCGGCTCGAAGTTGGTTAGAGGTGTTGTGCTGTTACCCTGGTTTACATGCGATCGCAGCCCATCGCCTTGCCCACTGGCTACAAAATCACAAGATTTCCTTTTTCCCTCGCTTTATTTCTCACCTGGCTCGCCTCTTTACGGGCATTGAAATTCATCCCGGGGCCACCCTCGGTAAAGGGGTTTTTATCGATCACGGTATGGGTGTTGTGATTGGAGAAACTGCTGTGGTCGGAGACTACACCCTGATCTATCAGGGGGTGACTCTAGGGGGGACAGGTAAAGAAACTGGTAAGCGCCATCCTACGGTTGGCAGCCAAGTGGTGATTGGCAGTGGTGCCAAAGTGCTTGGCAGTATTACTATTGGGGACCATGCCCGCATTGGGGCGGGTGCTGTTGTATTAAACAGTGTACCGACCAACTGCACGGCTGTTGGGATCCCCAGCCGTAATGTTTGCGAATGCAACACCCTAACAACTCCTTTGGAACATAGTCAGCTTCCCGATGTTGAAGCCACTACCCTACGTCATCTTTTGGCTCGCATTGACGCGCTAGAAACCCAAGTACAAAGTCTCACTTGTTCATCCCTTTCAACGTTGGAGTATCAATCCTATGGATAACCCCACACCCACTGTTCCCGGTTGGGGGCAGGTTGTTGCAGTGCCTCGCGGCGAACGTTGGTCGATTAATCGTCGCTTGCAAGAACTTCATATCTCTTGTAGCTGTCCCACCGATGGCACACTAAGAGTTGATGTCAACGATGCATTAGAGCTGATGTTAGTTTGCAGCGTCATCAGACAATTCACATCGCCTCGCCAGTCTAGTATTGGCTGGTTAGAACGGTGTTGGCAAACTCAGGTGAGTTGTACTACAAATCATTAGCCGCTTACTTTTTGTTCATCCTACATATTGATTGGAGAAATTATATGACTACTCAAACCCTTGTCCGTGCTTTTGGTGAAGTAGGTGATAATCCTGTCGGTCTTGAGAAGGAGATTACTATCACCGTATGCGAAGGGCTGAATTTGGTTTACGCCAGTTTTCAAGCCCTTTATATGCAATATCAAAAGCATCATTTTGTAATTGAAGGTGCAGAATTTTACGCTATTCATGAATTCTTCCAAGAAAGCTATGGAGCTGTTCAGGGAGATGCCCATGATGTAGCTGAGCGTTTAAATGGTCTAGGCG
This sequence comes from Leptolyngbya sp. PCC 7375, assembly GCF_000316115.1. Taxonomy (GTDB): domain Bacteria; phylum Cyanobacteriota; class Cyanobacteriia; order Phormidesmidales; family Phormidesmidaceae; genus Leptothoe. The sequence goes on along the minus strand of NZ_JH993797.1, from coordinate 1,153,266 downwards.
GCATTCCCGCAGGCACCTTTGCCACACTGGCTGAACAATGCTGTTTTACTCCAGAATCAGAGGGTGCCTATAACTGTCAACAGATGATTGCCAATGATCTTACTGCTGAGCAATCGATGATCACTCTACTTCGCCGACTAGCCACTCAAGCTGAAAGTGTGGGAGATCGAGCCACTCGATATCTCTATGAGCAAATTCTCTTAAAGACAGAAGAGCGAGCTTTTCATCTTGAACACTTTTTGTCTGAAGATAGTCTTACTTTTACCTTTTTGAAGTAGGGCTATGCAGTTCAAGATTTCGTCTATTGCTCAAATAGTCAGGAGGCACTTACTATGTTGACCACCCTTATGATGATTGGTCCTTTTATTGTCTTTGCTTGGGTTCTACAGTATTTTCTCAATCAAATTATTGCAGAAGATATTGAATCCTTCAACAGAGACCAGTCTCAGTCAATGGACGATGCTTCGTTGACTTAAGACAGCTGTTCGTCAAGTCTAATCCAGTAGGCAAATTTTGAGGGTGAGACTATACACGGCCCTCAGCTCACCCTCTTCCCTCTTCCCTCCTCCCTCCTCCCTCTTCCCTCTCCCATGTTTACGGAGGCCGCTACGATGACACCACCACCCCAAATATATATTAACGATACGACCCTCAGAGATGGTGAACAAGCTGCAGGTATTGCCTTCAGTTTGGACGAGAAGGTTGCGATCGCAACGTTTCTCGACACCATTGGCATTCAAGAAATGGAAGTTGGCATTCCCGCCATGGGGAGAGATGAAGCTCAGGCTATCCACACAATTGCCAATCTGGGCCTAAATGCTCAACTCCTAGGATGGAATCGCGCTGTGTTGTCTGATATTCAGGCGTCGATTAATTGTGGCCTAAAGCGCATCCATATTTCGGTGCCAGTTTCAGATATACAGATTCAAGTAAAGTTTCAAGGCCAGTGGGCCAAAATGTTTAAGCAGCTACAAGAGACCATTACCTTTGCCCGCGATCACGGTCTAGACGTCAGTGTTGGAGGTGAAGATAGTTCTCGTGCTGATGAAACATTTTTACTCGAAGCCGCACAGTTTGCCCAAGAAAGCGGCGCATTTCGTTTTCGTTTTTGTGACACTGTGGGCGTTCTGGACCCGTTTACCACCTTTGAAAAAGTCCAAAAACTGGTTGCCGTCTTAGCCATTCCAGTGGAAATGCACACCCATAACGACCTGGGGTTGGCAACAGCCAATGCCCTGGCCGGTATCCGAGCTGGTGCTGTCTCTATTAATACTACTGTTAATGGACTAGGAGAAAGGGCTGGCAATGCGGCTCTTGAGGAAGTTGTCATGGCCTTACGGCAAATCTATGGTCTCAAAACCAATATTCAAACCGAGCGTCTGTTAGAATTGTCTCGCTTTGTTGCTAAAACCGTCAATTGTCCAGTCCCTCCCTGGAAGGCTATTGTTGGAGCCAATACCTTTGCCCATGAGTCCGGTATCCATGCCCATGGAGTGCTGCATAATCCCAGTACTTACGAACCGTTTGATCCCAAAGATGTTGGTTGGCAACGGCGTTTTGTTATCGGCAAACACTCTGGTCGTCACCTGCTGAGTCAAGTTCTACAGAACTATGGCATACATCTGGATGCCAGTAATAGTCAGTTACTGCTCAATGCCGTCCGCGATCTTTCTACTCAGCTGAAACGTAGCCTTACCGTTGATGAATTGCTCACCTTAGCCTCGCAGGAGGGTTTAGGTGTGGCGATTATATAATTCGCACCTTATAAATTCTTCCCCTAGGGCAGGCACAAGGCCAGCCCCTACAATGCTCTCTATCTTAAGGAAACACTATGAAAGTCATGCTGCATACGGATCGTGCTGGAAAGCTAATGGTCTATGTTGCCAAAAAGGACCTGGAAGAAGTTGTTGTTAAACAAACCACGGTCGATGATGCCCAAGTTCTGACTCTAGCCAATGGCTGGGAGCTATCAGTGACCGGATTGGATAATCCCATCAAAACGCCTCAAACCGTTAAAGCTAAACGCTTGAATTAAAGTCTATTTAAGCCGAGAAAGCTTGAGTGGATGGAAAATTAGGCGGTAGGAGGCAGAAGTCAGTGAGATCCTGTATGCTGATTGCTGCCTCCTGAATTATATCCTTGGGACAACGTTTCGCTCTGAATTTATACCCCACAAAACGGTAAATTATTTGCTGGCATATCCCTAAATACTGTTGCCTCACTTCACAGGAGATTTTTCCATGTCACCGCTTAAACAACTACCTCCATATATGTTTATCCTAGAGGGAATCTTTTTAGGGTATCTCAGCAAGAAAAAGAAAAAGATCAAGGCTCTTGCACTTGAAGTCGAGCAAGAGCAAGTGGTAATTAAGCTGCCTAAAGAGGTGCGAGATTCTATACAAGCTTATCAATTCCAGCCCGGAGATCAAATTCGCTGCATTGGTCGCAGTCAGGTTGATTTTACCACAGGTACCATTAAGCTCAGAGCCTACCAGGTGTTGCCACTACTTCCCCCTAACGAAGAGGTGCCTCTCACAACTTCACCTAAGGCTCCAATGTCAACAACGGCTGAGGCTTCTCAGGTGCCAACGTATCCCACGGTCGCTGTTGCACAAAAACCACCTAAGATCTTGATTTGTCGCAAGTCAGGCTGCCAGAAGCGAGGTGGCCGCCAACTGATCTCAAAACTAGAGAGTATCTTGCAAGAATATCAGCTCCATGACCAGGTAGAAATTCAATATACAGGCTGTCAAAAACGCTGTTCAAAGGCACCAACCCTGACGATTATGCCGGGCAAACATCGTTACGATCGGCTCAGCCTTCAAAGTTTATCGAACGTTGTAGAGAAACACTTTTTTCCCTCTAAACCATGTTCACTTGAAAGCTAATCATGAAAATAAAATATCGCCAACTGGTGCTTAAGCTATTTGCTTGGTTCATCACTGAAATTACACTCACCTATGTCGGCCTAGATAATCTGGCCGATTACAGCGAATATCTGAAGGAACAAAGCGCTATCTCAATAGCTATGGCTTATTCCCAGAGCTAAGGGTACTAAAGCGTTAGAACGATTTGGCTAAACAGAACGTTCATCAACTCGCATGTCAAACGGTGCTTCCATTTGTGATGGGGGATGGACTCTGATTTTGGCACGGGGACTCAATTGAGACAGATATTCAGCTAGCCTGGTCATCCGGTCCAACACTCGCCAATTTTTTTCCTGATCAGAGCAGTAAATATGTAAGATTACGACCTCAGCAATAGTGATGGTCCATCTACAGAGCATCAACAGGGATTGAGTAGATCCATCACAGGCTTCGAAAAAGTGCCGACAGATAGCTCCTTCTAATTGCCTTTTCAACTCTGCGTCCAAGTCTGTTATTAACTCTGGTGGTAGATCTTCAGGCGAGAGTGAATGAACCATTATCAATCCTCAAAGCTAGCCACTAAGGACTGGACTCAATCATACGCTATGCCCAGCTCGCTCCATCGTAATGACTTGAGCAATACGCTCAGGAAACTCTTCTAAATCAGCATCTTCTTCTTTAGGCATTGGGGATACAAAGGTATAACAGGGATCACACTGCCCCGTATCAAATACTTGTAACACCCACTTGTCGGGAAGTCCTTCTACTCCTATTTCTACGACATACCATTCACTACCCGTCTCACGGTTAGCCAGAATGGAGAAGAAATCTTGATCAATATCTGGAATTTCCAAATCTTGCATCAAAAAATCCATCGCGACCATATTAGCATCAGTCATCGATAAACTTAGCATTGTCAAAGGTCTCCTTTATATTTACCAGTTGAAGATATTGCCCAGAGACTGCAATATCTTCCCAAGTCTGGGACGCCGCCACTAGCAGTACCTTGGCAGCAGCATCTATAGAGAGTACGGCGATCCTATTGTTGGCGTCATTACTCAGTGCGCAAATAGTTACAAGGGACTGTTCCTGTGAACCAATCCATATCATTTAAAACCAACTATGCTTCAGTCCATCAAGATAGCACTGGCGTTGCGGATCCTCGGGAAGATTTAATCTAAAAAATAACGATCCGGGACAATTTAGCCCGATCGGTTCATTCCCTAAATCAACAACAGCATAGAACTAAAGCTGTAGGGCTAATCAAAAAAGCTGGAGTCGCACACTCTCTATACCCTATTACCAAAGATCAAAACAAAATATTCTGTATCGCTCAACACCAAACCTACATTAGCAACAGTCTTTAATATTTTAAGAGATTGACCATATTCTTCTTAGGAAACCGTTATTATAGAAACAAAAAAACGGCCTCAATGGTTCATCCTGAACATAATGTCTCGTCAATTAGGAAGAAAATATTAAACCGTATCAGGCGACATAGAATACAAAATTTTGGATTGTTATTTCTAAGGGCATGACTTTCCAATCAATTGTCCATTCTCCATCTCTGTAATCTAGTCCTGATAGATTCGTCATTCCTCTTTCTCTGTATAAATCTTCTATTTCTTCAGAAATCTACTCATTTATGACTTTTATAGAAGGTTTGAGAAAATCAGGTTCGTTTTTTTCAGTCGCCCATTTTTCCTCACCTATCGCTCTGTTGATAGGCCTGCATTGTCTATGGCTTACACTATCAAAGACGGTTGTATCTCTTGCGATAGCTGTCGGCCCCAGTGTCCAACGGGAGCAATTAAACCTCAAGCAAAATGGGAAGGCTATTGGATTGACCCTACACTGTGCGATGACTGTCAAGATTTAGAGACACCTCTCTGCTTAAATGCTTGCAATATTGGTTCCCTATCCCCCCTAGTTCCCAAAAAAGGACGCCGTAAAAGTACCCTCCTGCCAGCAGCAATTGCTGACATTTTTCTCAGTGGTAAGACGACTCCTTTTGCATCTTCCATGGTGATTTGGGAAGCCTGTAACGTTTTAGCTCAGCGTCAGCATCTGCCTTGGCAAATCGATGCTGACGGAAAACTTTGTTACCATCGACCGGTCCACCGTGGTCGAGGAGAAGTTCGCCTGCGATTAGCCACAAGCCCCGAAAGGGATATCCCCATAGCAATGCCTGAAGATGAAGCAACAGAGGCCATGGCTCAATTTGACATTCGTGCCACCTGTCTTCATCTGATTTTTGCGGCCTATGCCATCACACTTAATTCTCCTTGGGAAGAAGCATTTGTAATCAATGACCAGCACATTGAACAATATTTAGATCTCAATAAGCGAAAAGATCTGAGCAAGCTAGACAAACTCACGTTGATCAAGCATTTAGTAGACCAAGTCTGTCAGTTACTGGTTGCTTTGGACTGGCCACGTCAGGGAAAGGTTAAAGCCTTTTCCTTTGATGAGCAGCCGATTTGGCATCTAGTCAACACTGAGTATTATTTTGAAAAAGATAACCAGGGAGGTCGTCACTTAATTGGGTTAAGCTTTACTATCCGCCCTGGGATCTGGGCTAAACACTTTCTTAACAAACAAGACTATCGTAATCAAACGGCTTTTTATCAGTACGGCACCCTACCTAAGTCATTGTTAACTGAAGTGATGAGCAACTGGCAACAGCATGAAGGTGCTGTTCGTCTACTGTTGTGGCTATTATTCAAGCTGAGGTTGGGGGGTGACCATCGGCTGACTGTGCGCACCCTACTACGTATTGCCTATGGAGAAGATCGATTAATAGAGGCTACCACTGTCCGGGGGGCTCACAAACGTCTGCTGAAAACGTTTGAGAGCGATCTGGAAACAATTTATTACTATGGCCTCAAACCGTTGTTTGATCCAGAGACCTATCCCGCCGATATACAGCCACTATGGGCTAAAGTCATTGATATCCCCAACGATGTTGACGATGCTCTTGAATTTTGGGTAAATGATGCCAATCAGAGCCGGAGCTTAACAGACACGGCCCCCCGAGACAAATGGCAGCGACTGATCAATGCTCGGTTGGCCGGCTTTGAACTATCGGAAGAATGGCAACAAACAGTGCGTCGTCGAGCCCCTAAACGGCGACGTAAACAATCTCAAACAACTCAATTAGGCTCACTCTCTGGTGATGTTATCAAGGCAGCACGCCAACGTCAAAACTTGACTCAACGCGCCTTAGCTAAACATTTAGGAAAAAGCCAGAGTTGGGTGCGAGATGTGGAAAAAGGTCGATTTCGCATCAGTACCGAAGACTACCCCCGTTTACAACAAACACTGGGGCTTAAATAGACAATATAGCCAAGATTCTGTCTATTATCCCCAAACAAACATTCCACATTAAGTTATCCCCCAAGGATTTCAATCAAATACCTTTAGGAGAATACCCATGACAGAACAACAACCCATTTCCAATGAAGTTGCTTTGAGAATTGCCTTGGCAGCTAAGGCTTTACCCAATGTCTCTATAGGAGAGTTAATCGATGCATTACAAACCAATCTCGACGATAACATTACAGAGGAATCGCTGAGTACCCTAACCGTCACCCACCTCAAACGTGCCTTTGGCAATATTTACGATGTGGATGAGGGCGAATGGGAAGGAGAAGATGCCAATAATCAGGATATTGCTGCCGTTAAAGAAGCGGTGCGGATTCTCTGGGGAGAACAGACAGAGTCCGATCATCCCTTACCCATCGAGCCTGATCAAGGCGATTTGCCTAACTCAATTCGCATAGCGGTTGCATCCAATACAGATGAACAATTAGACGGCCATTTTGGCTCCTGCCATCGATATTTGATTTATCAGCTATCGGCGGACGATATTAAGTTGATCGATGTGCGCTCTGCTCTGGAGGCAGACCTGAGCGATAACAAAAATCAGTTCCGAGTGAATTTGATCAGAGACTGTCCTGTGCTCTATGTTGTGTCCATTGGAGGTCCCGCCGCCGCCAAAGTGATTCAAGCGAATATTTACCCCATGAAAGTGGAAGCTGGAGGAGCTATCCGGGAGATTCTTGCCGATTTACAACGGGCGATCGCAACATCACCCCCTCCCTGGTTGGCAAAAATCTTAGGCATTGGAGCAGACCAGCGGGTAAAGAATTATCAGGCGGTTGGTTAGGTCAACGTGGCACAACTTGTTTATGATCCCAGTGGTGGAATTTCAATTTGCTTAACCAGTGATATATCTGATTGATTGTGAATACTTGTGGCATCGATTATAGACATCGAGGAACTAATCTATAATAATGTTCTCGCAAAGACACCAGTCTATTATTGTTATTTAAACAAACAATCAATAGAAAAATTGCGATCGCAGCCACAAGTATTTGTATTCGTTCATTAGGCGTTTCCAGCCTGGATAGTATTGCTGAAACCTATGGGAATTAACCATCACTCAGAGTTAACCGTGCTTGGATTACCCGCAGAACGGGGTAGGTGGTTGTTAATTCCGTTGGGCACCGTCGTTTTAATGTGTCTGGGCACCGTTTATTCCTGGAGTATTTTTAGAACCCCCTTGGAAGGTGAGCTAAATTTAAGTGCGACTGAAAGTCTTCTACCCTATACGGTTGCACTGGTTTTCTATGCGGCTCTCATGCCAGTTGCAGGTTTTTTCATTCCTCGCATAGGCGCTCGCATGGTGGCGGTAATCGGCGGGATTTTCCTGGGGGCGGGCTATATTCTCTCCAGCTTTGCGACAAACATTGGCATGCTCGTCCTCACCTATGGAGTTATGGCAGGGACAGGCGTAGGCATTACCTACGGTGTGCCCATGGTTGTCGTTGCCCGATGGTTTCCTGAGAAAAAAGGACTAGCGGTGGGAGCAACAATTGTCGGGTTTGGGCTATCTCCGCTCATTACTGCTCCGTTAGCCAATCGATTAATTGATAGTTACACCGTAAGGCCGACGCTGTGGATCTTAGGCAGCATCTTTATGATGATTGTTCTAGGAATTGCCACCATCCTAAAATTACCGCCCAAGGGCTGGCATCCCCAACAGAATTCTGCGAAGCCAACAGTCACAGGGTTTCACAGCTATCCCAAAAATCTGCTCAAAAGCCAGTCATTTTATGGACTGTGGAGTTGTTATGCCATAGGTACCCTGATCGGCTTAAGTGCCATTGGTATCTCAGGTCCGGTGGGGGAAGAGATTATTAAGGTTAATCCAGGGACGGCAGCCATTAGCGTTTCTCTATTTGCCCTCTTCAATGGCCTCAGTCGTCCTTTATTTGGGTGGTTAAGCGACCGTTTTAAGCCTCAGTATGTGGCAATCTCATCGTATACGCTGGTCCTGATTGCCTGTGTGATGATGATGAACGCACAAGAAGGTCAGTTAGCGACTTATTTAATTGCCTTTTGCCTGCTTTGGTTTTGTTTAGGAGGGTGGTTAGCCATGGCTCCCACCATCACCCTCCGATTTTTTAACCCCGATCAATATGCTCAAAATTATGGCATTGTGTTTACCGCCTATGGGGTAGGTGCCCTAACGGGCACCCTGGCCATCGGACAAATTCGAGATTGGTTTGGCACCTATACCTACGCGTTTTATCCCATGGCTCTATTTGCCATCATCGGCATTGTGGTTGCTAGTTGTCTGCTCAAACGTGAGCAGACACGATCCTAAACCAGACGCCTTACTGATACGTGCTGGCTCAACTCTAGGCTAGACAAGCGGCTAAATCTGCCTCTGGTATGGTGATGGGTTGGAGATTATAGGTGTCCGACAATAACTTCAACACATTAGGTGAGATAAATGCAGGCAGCGTGGGTCCCAAGCGAATATCTTTGATCCCCAGGTGCAGCAGGGTCAGCAAAATAGCCACCGCTTTTTGTTCATACCAGGACAAAATCATTGACAGGGGGATTTGATTAACATCGACCTCAAACGCATTGGCTAGTGCGATCGCAATCTGAATAGCAGAATAGGCATCATTACACTGGCCCACATCCAATAACCGAGGAATACCTTCAATAGCCCCTAACTCTTGATCAAAGAAACGGAACTTGCCACAGGCAAGCGTGAGAATCAAACAGTCCTCAGGCACTTTCTCTACCAGTTCAGTGTAATAGTTACGATCAGGTTTAGCCCCGTCACAGCCCCCAATTAAGAAAAAGTGACGAATTTTGCCAGCTTTAACCGCTGCAATCACCTGGTCAGCGACCCCCAGTAGTGCATTGCGGGCAAAACCAGTGGTTACCTGCCGGGGAGTCCCTGTTTCAGTGAATCCAGGTAACTCCAGTGCTTTAGTAATCACGGGGGTAAAATCAGGCAGGCCATTGGGCTGAGCGGGAAGATAATTCAATCCTGGATATCCCACAGGACCAATACTAAACAGCTTATCCTCATAATTTTCGTGGGGTGGCATCAGACAATTTGTTGTGATCACAATGGCACCTGGAAATTTGGCAAACTCCCGAGTTTGGTTTTGCCAGGCCGTACCATAGTGACCATAGAGATGGGGGTAGGTTTGTTTTAGAAGCGGATAGCCATGGGCGGGTAACAATTCTCCATGGGTGTACACAGTGATAGCGGTTCCCATGGTCTGTTTTAGCACCGCTTCCAGTTGGGGAATATCATGGCCAGACACTAGAATAGCTTTACCCACTCTGGCGTTGAGGGGAACTGATGTGGGCACCGGATGGCCATAATTGCCCGTATGCCCGGCATCTAACAGCTGCATCGCCAACAAATTGGCTTCCCCAACCTTCAAGGCCAGATTGACCCAGTCTTCCAGATTAAGATCTTGACGCTCCAATGCAGCTAGAGCCTCATAGCAGAATTGATCAACCCGCTCATCGGTTTGACCCAACTCCTGAGCATGGAATGCATAGGAGGCCATCCCCTTAAGACTGTAAAGAACCGTGAGTTTCAGGGAGAAAATATCAACATTGTTTTTCGATTGCCCAATAAATTGCAGGGCGATATCCTCTCCCTGAGACGCTAAACTATCTTCAAAATCGGGTTCATAGCATGTGATATCTGGCCAACTTTGGTTAGATTTTGTAACCTGTTGTACTTGGGTTTTGAGTTGTTCTCGATAGGCCAGCGCTCGACGAATGTAGCTGGTAAATCGCTTTTGGTCAAAGTTGACATTGGTCATGGTGGCAAAGATGGCTTCACAGGTGAATCTATCGACCTCATCGGTGGAGATCATCAGATCACGGGCACGGAGAGCAACTGGGGCAAGACCACGCAAAACATAGATCAGCAGATCTTGCACAGCATTGACCTCTGGACTTTTGCCACAGGCTCCCCATTGATGGCAACCTTGTCCACTAGCAGTTTGTTCGCATTGTTCGCAAAACATTGTCAGGTCCTCTCGGGAAGCAGCTGGGTTTACTGTAGGAGAGGAGAACGTTCAATGCTTTGACTTAAGTCAAGGAAAAGGAATAAGGGTAATAAACTTTAGATTTTCTTCTGTATTTCTTTGAAACGGCCCATTAGTCTGAGGTTAGAATGAAGTTCTATCTCTCACTACAAATTCTGACTATCCAATGGTATTGTCTCCACTCTCAAATTTTTTGAGTCAGACGATGATATTCCAGGATCTACCATTGGATCAGTTAGCGGATCTTGAAGGTTTAGCCGTTACCAAATCCTATGGCAAAGGCGAGGTCCTCTTCCACCAGGGGGATGCTGCCATTGGTTTTTTTGTGATCCAATTGGGGCGTGTAAAGGTATTCAAACTCTCACCCCAGGGTAAGGAGCAGATTTTGCATATCTTTGGTCAGGGAGAGCATTTTGCTGAAGTGCCCGCTCTGGATGGTAAGTGCTTTCCAGCCTCTGCAGCTGCCCTTGAGTCATCGGAGCTTTTATTCTTTCCACGTCAGCCTTTTTTAACCCTTTTAGAACAGCGTCCATCCCTTGCCATTAATCTGCTCAAAAGCTTTGCTCGACACCTTCGACGGTTTTCGAACCTGGTGGATAGCCTTGCTCTACAGGACGTTCCAGCTCGCTTAGCTACCTACTTGCTAAATTTGAGTGGGGAATTGAACAATGTAGATATTATCAAGCTTGATCTGCCCAAAAATCAGCTGGCGGCCCGATTAGGAACTATCCCTGAAACTCTATCACGAGCTTTTTCCAAGCTAAATCGCGCCGGTTTAATTTCGATGGATGGCATTGAGATTACGTTGTTAGATTTAGAAAACTTGAAGCACCTGGCCAATTGCGATCGCTAGTCTGATCACCTGCTATCGCCAGGGGGTAACGTTCTGTCCATCCACAGCCCCAACCTGGGTCTTGAGTTTGGTGCAGTCCCCTTACTGCAACCGCTGTATCAAATGTTCTCCCACTCGCAACGCATTGGCCATTACGGTTAGCGCTGGGCTAACACTGGCGCAAGAAGGGAAAAAGCTGCTGTCTACCACATAGAGATTGTCAATCTCATGGGTGCGGCAGTGGGTGTCTAAAACTGAGGTGGCTGAGTCAGTGCCCATGCGACAGGTTCCACTCTGGTAACCCACCACCTGAATTGGCACTTCTCCCCGTGGATATACACCACTGCGTTGCAGACCTTTAGACGTTTTCTCCAGTGCTTTTAACACCTCAATCCATCGGTACACCAGACGATCATGGGCCTCTATATTGTTGGGCGTAAACTCGTAGCGTAGTTTCCCATTTTGAAAATATACTCGATTGTTGGGGTTTGGCAATACTCCCGTTTGGGCTCGCCAGCCAATGGACCGCATGGCTAACTGTTTTAAGCCAGCCCCCGGCATAATCTTGGCAGCCACTGACAGCAATGGCGGAGATTCGGCAAAAATAATGTCTTGCAACAGTCCGCCCGTATTCTCAATGTGTCCCATGGGGTACTCATAGTCACCGTCACCCCAGTAAAAATCATTGATGCTAACACTTTGGGGGAATGTCCCTGAATTGTTGGCGGCACTGCGCTCAACAATCATGGTCATCTGGTGCTTCATCAAATTGCGCCCCACCTGGCCTGAGCTGTTGGCCAATCCCTGGGTGTGTTTGGCATTGGCAGAACTCAGCATCAACGCCGCTGAATTGACTGCACCGCAGGCCAAGACGACAATATCGCCAGCAAATAATATGGCCTGATCGCCAATTTCGGCCTGCACTCCTTTGATTTCAGTACCCGTCGGGTTGGTGTGCAGGCTAACAACTTTTGCCGACGTTTGTAGCGTCACATTGTCATACTTTAAAGCTGGATTGATACCAAAGACTTCAGCATCTCCCGTGGGATCATCAGCCTGGCGGGTCAGACTGACGGGTAGGGGAGCCGGATGCAGTCCCTGCTGTGCGATCGCCTCGACAATTGGCTGCATCAGCGGCTCATGATCCACAGCCCCATGGGGATATGCACTACTGTGGTTAGGTTCCGTCGGGTCTTTACCAGGATCACCATGTACCTGGTAAAGCTGTTCAGCCGCCGTGTAATAAGGTTCTAAATCTGCATACTGGATGGGCCATGCGGAGGCCACACCATCCTGGTATTTGACCGCTCCAAAGTCGCGATCGCGCATTCGCATCAGAGACGCGCCATAGATTTTAGTATTACCGCCAATGGCATAGTTGGTTTGAGGAGAAAACGGCTCACCGGACTGGTCATACCATTGCTCCGAAGCATGGTATTTTGTCTTTTTCAGCACATCGACGCCTGCGGGATTTTGCTCTTCGAGGGCCATACCGGTCCCCCGCTCCAAAATCAAAATCCGTTTCCCCGTAGGTGCAAGTTTTTGTGCCAGCGTTCCCCCGCCAGCCCCAGTGCCCACAATGATGATGTCGTAGTGCTGGTCATCAATAATCATGGATTTCTCCTCTGCCGGTTACCAATGAGGGTTTTTAAACAATTCAGGTCTTGTATTGTCACGATTAGAGCTATTGCCAGACATAAATCAAGATAAACAGCACAATCCAAATGACATCGACAAAGTGCCAAAATAGTGATGTGGCAGCAACACCATACTCACCGCCGGCATAGTTATTGGGAATAAACGAACGGGCCAGCATAATACTCTGCAGCAGCACCCCAGTTAAAACATGTAGTCCATGGAAGCCAGTCAACAGATAAAAGGTGCCGCCAAACACCCCTGACTTAAAACCAAAGGGCAGACTCATCCACTCCACCGCTTGACCATAGAGAAAGAAACTCCCCATGGCCATGGTCAACAGCCAAAATGCCCGGAACCCCCACAGGTTATCTCGGTGTAAGTAGCGCTCTGCAAAGTAGATCACAAAACTACTGGATACCAGTACCACCGTATTAATAAATGGCTCTCGCACCTCTAAGCCCTCTACCCCTGCTGGCAACCAGTCGGTGACATTGGTCTTGTAGACAATGTAGCCCGCAAAAAAGCTTAGAAAGATAACGCTTTCAGACAGTAGGAAGACAATGAAGCCAAACATACGATGGTCTTCTTCTTCTTCATGTCCTACACCTTGGACAACCTGGGTATTAACAGTCTGATCAAGCTTAGCTGTGCTCACTGGCCAACTCCTTTGTTGGATTATTTTCAACTAAAGGTTCATTGCTGCCGTAACCATAGGGAGCCGACACAACAACCGGAATCTCATCAAAGTTCTCGTGGGGAGGTGGAGATGATACCAACCATTCCAAACCAATGGCGCGCCAGGGATTATCTCCAGCTTCCTCACCTCTCACCCAAGCACTCAAAATATTCAAGATAAAGGGCAGTGTTGATACCCCTAATAAAAAGCCACCGAGGCTCGCTAGAACATTCCAGAAAGCAAACTCTGGATCATAGGAAGCCACCCGCCGGGGCATGCCCTGCAACCCGAGGGGGTGCATGGGTAAAAAGTTGAGATTGGTGCCAATAAAGGTGAGCACAAAGTGCAATTGACCCAAGCCCTCGTAGTACATGCGCCCGGTCATCTTGGGAAACCAGTGATAAATGGCAGCATAGAAGCCCATCACAACGGCTCCATAGATAACGTAGTGGAAGTGGCCGACCACAAAGTAGGTGTTATTAACGTGGATATCAAAGGGGGCCGACGAGAGCATAATGCCGGTAATCCCGGCAAAGAGAAACATAAATAGGCCGCCCAGGGCAAACAACATGGGTGTTTTCAGCCGTAGCTTACCGCCCCAAATCGTCGCCACCCAGGCAAATACCTTGATCCCCGTGGGTACGGAAATCATCATGGTGGTAAACATAAACAACATGCGCATCCAGCCCGGAGTGCCACTGGCAAACATGTGGTGGACCCAAACAATACCACTCAGCCCAGTGATGATTAGGGACGATAGGACAACAATCTTATAGCCAAAGAGAGGTTTGCGGGAATAAACTGGGAATACCTCTGAGAATATACCAAAAATTGGCAGAATAATGACGTATACCGCCGGATGGGAATAGAACCAGAAGAAATGCTGATAGAGAATCGGGTCACCCCCGCGAGAGGGCTCAAAAAAGCTGGTACCCACCGTTAGATCCAGCAGTAACATGACGGCACCTGCCGTTAGTGCTGGCAACCCAAACAGCTGAATGATCTGAGCCGAAAGTACTGTCCAGCAAAAGGCCGGCATTTTGAACCACCCCATCCCCGGAGCGCGCATTCTAAAAATGGTGGTGACAATGTTGACCGCACCCATAATCGAAGATACTCCCGACAAGGCCACGGCCAATAGCCATAGGGATTGGCCATTGATCAAGTTGCCGGTAGGATTCTGCAAACTTACCGGCGGATAGGCCCACCAACCCGATTGGGACGGTCCACCCGGCACAAAGAAGCTGAGGGTGAGAATGACCCCGAATATCGGCACCAACCAAAACGCAGCAGCGTTTAGCCGGGGAAACGCCATATCCCGTGCCCCAATCATTAACGGCACTAGATAATTGGCCAGGCCGTTGAGCATGGGAAACGTCCACATGAACAGCATAATGGTGCCGTGCATGGTGAACAGTCCGTTATATACGGTGCGATCCACCAGATCCGCTTCGGGAGTAATCAGCTCTCCCCGCATGATCATGGCCAACAAGCCGCCAAACAAAAAGAAGACAAACGCAATGACAATATATTGAATCCCGATGACTTTATGATCGGTACTAAAACTAAAAAATCTGCGCCAGTTATCCGGGGCTCCTGGTTGGGGTTGGAGATTGGGGGGTGTCACCTCCAAAGATGCATTACTCATGGAAATCGTCCTCTGAACTGGCGTAATTTACAATCGGAGCAGGGGCTGGCTTAACCGTCTTCCAACCTAACCCAATGGGGTTTTGGGTGGTGGTGCGGTTGAACTCTTCATAGGCCACATTCTGGGCTGGAGTGGGGGGCAGAGAGGCCACTGTTGTCAGCCATTGTTCGTAATCTTCGGCAGACTCCACAACGACGTTGGTTTGATTGGCCGCAAAATAAGTGCCACTATATTCTGAATCTCGCAACCGATAGCGCCCTTCTCGAATGGGGGTAAATTCAAATCCGATCTCCTGGCCTGGGACCACATCCTGTTTGACTCGAAAAGCGGGGACAAAAAAGCCGTGGAGAACATCTTCGGAGGACAGCAGTAGCTTAGCCCGCTGATTTACAGGTAAATGCAGCTCGGTACTGCGAATATTTTGGGCTGGATAGTGAAATTCCCAGGCCCACTGTCGAGCATAGACATTAATGGGAGACTGTTCAGCCTCGGGGGATGCAACAGGTGCAGCCTCTGCCATCGACATCCCCATGGCCTTATGCTCCATGGGGCCAAGAATACTCATACGGTCATAGGTTTGATAGCTAAATGTACCAATCCAGATCACCAACAAGATCGGAATAGCCGTCCAAACCACCTCTAGGGGAATGTTGCCTTCAATGGGGGGGCCGTCACTCGCATCATATTTAGCCGCTCGCTGAAATAAAATTGCGTATAGCAGTGCCCCCACTACACCTAAAAAGATGAAGCTACCGATGGTGGTCATAAAGCTAAACAGATTGTCCACTAGTACGGACTCCGCCGAGGCTTGGGGCGGCATCCAGTGATAGGCTTGTTGACCCACCCAAACGCTAATAAAGAGATCGGCAATGGCTAATCCCACTAAAACTAAAATCGTGCGTCGATTCATCGGTGTCAGGGTTCCTACTATTTGATGGAGAGATTCAGTTGGGTATTGGGATCAAGTCCGGCTCGAATCACACGATCGGCACTGATGTGAAGACCAAAATCGGCTCCAAGATGTGCCCCTAAGGTGCCATGAACAAACATCAGTACAAAGATGCCAAGACCAGCAATTAAATAGCTCCACTGCACCTGACGTGCCCGATCCTGTCGCCACACATACCGCTGAAATCCACGCCAGACAGTCATGGCAACAATCAGGCCTAACAAAAGTACGCCGCCAACACCGTGCCACACCATGGTATCCATTGCGCCCAATCCCCAAGGACTGACCATGTCCTGGGGGGGATCAGCTAACAGAATTTCGTAAAACCCAGCCGTTACCGTAAAAAAGGTAATGATCGCCGCTGCCAGCATGTTGTACCAGCCAACGTCGTAAAGGTTTGAGCTGGTGGCTGGAATGGCGAGAAATTTAAAGATTGCCTTGTCAAGGGGAAATAGGGCCGCCACAATATCAAATGCGATCGCAGCAATAAACAACCCTAACGTCAGATGTACCAGATTAGGATGGATTGGCAAACCATAGGGTAACCCATTGACTCCCATAGCGAACACTGGCGTTACAAGCTCACCGTTGGACAGTTCAAGGCTCATTGCAACAGACCTCCCCGTGCCGCCTCAACCACAGCTTCAGTATGGAGACCATAGATCCAAACCAATTTGTCCCCCAGATAGGTTTGGAATAAGACAATTCCTGTCAGGACAACATTCATCCCCATGTAGGCCATCGGTAATGTATCTGGGGTACGTAGTCGAATGATATAACGCCAACCCGTAATGGCTGCCAAAATACCAGAAAGGGACCAACCCAGCAGGGTGTGCAGATTTAGATCTCCAGTAGCCACTGTGTAGGGCGTAGCCAAACCAGCTTCAATTTGGCCAAAAATAACGGCAATAAAAATAGAAATCGTCGCAAACATCATATTCCACCAGCTGACCTCATACAGGCGAGTATTTTTGGTGAAATACCCAATCACATCACAAAGAACAGCGAATAACACCATGGCGATAACAAAATGCACCACGATGGGGTGAATAGTATCGGGATAGGGCAGATTGTGATTATTGAGAGGGGGTAATAGATTTTGGAACACTGGTTGCCTCTATGCGAAGAAACGAAATCAGCTCTTTCTGTATAGAGAATACTCTCTACTTCAAATTAGAATTGTCTATTGAGGAATATCCTCTTATCCATTAGGGCGCACAATTCGTCAATTGAGGCTGAACTTTCAACTCATTTTTATATCTTGGCCAATTACTTCCAAAAGACCCATGGTTTTATGAAAAATGGTTTAGATACGGAACAACAAATATGAGATTTCTCTCACAAAAAAACAGTTTTTCTGTCAGGATACGGGGCTGGTTAATCCTTAAAAAAGTCTAAATAAATTCACCTGGATTGGGTATCAATTCCAGGCGAGACGTTGTTTTAACGAGAGTCATTAGAAGTCAGGAATCAACCGTCAGGAGGAGATCAGGCCCTCTCTGACTCTTAACTCCTGACTCCTGCACATCTAGAGATCTAGATAGGCTCGCAATTCACCTTGATCTCGCTGAAGGGTAAATCCCAGCTTTTTACAAAGATGCTGCATTGCCTGGTTCTCTGGCAAGATATCGGCTGAAATCCGAGTCAGTTCTTCAGCTTGACCGATATTGATTAGCGATCGCAAGAGCTCTGTCCCCAATCCTCGTCCTTGATATTGGTCATTGATCAACATGCCAAATTCTGCTTCATTGAGACCATGCAGTCGGCTGAGGCGAGCTACTCCCAAGATCATTCTTTGCTGCGTAGCTGGAACCTGATATTCAGCCACTAACGCCATTTCCCGATCGTAGTCAATAAAACAGATCCGGGTCAGACGTTCATGGGCAACCCGGGCCTGTAGTTTGATCAAATGAAAATATCGAAAGTAAATACTCTCTTCTGACAGGGTTTTATGGAAATCGACAATTAATGGCTCATCTTCAGGCGAAATGGGTCGAATTGTCACTCCCATGCCCTCAGGTAGTGCCCAAGGCTTAATGTATTGTTTGGGATACGGGCGAATTGCAGGCTTGGGCAAATGATCTTCTGGTATATCGGGATCATGGAGCACCACGCGTGCATCCAAAGCCAGTAGCTGCTCTGCAGATGCCAACAGCGGATTGATCTCAATCTCTTTAATTTCAGGATAGGCCACCACCAGCTGGCTAAATCTCACCAGCAGCTGTTCAAGGGCAGCAAGATCAATACTCGGCTGACCGCGTACCCCCTTAAGCGCTTTATAGATCTGGGTTTTTTCCATTAGACGCCGAGCCAGGGTGGTATTGAGCGGTGGCAAACCGAGGGCGCGATCGCAATAGACTTCCACCAGCTGTCCACCACTGCCAAATAGCAAAACGGGGCCTAGCTGTTCATCGACGCTACTGCCCAAAATCAGCTCATAGCCAGTGCGCAGCACCATGGGCTGCACCGTCACACCCAAACAATCTCCCGGTTGGCCAATGGCCATAATCAACCGATAGGCTGCCCGTACTGCCATTTCGTCTGACAAATTAAGCTGTACACCGCCCACATCGGTTTTGTGAGTGATGGTATGGGAGTGCAGCTTCAGCACCACTGGATAGCCAATTTGTTCAGCCAGGGTGACCGCCTCATCTACCGAAGTAGCCAGTTTAGTGGTAACAGTGGGAATTCCGTAGGCGTTCAGTAACGCTTTAGACTCCCACTCACTTAACAGCAAACGGTGCTCTGCCCTCGCACGAGTCAATAACTCACTGATGGGGGTGGTATCAAAAGTTGGCGTTGTTGTGAGGCTAGGCGTTTCATAGAGAGCATGGAGGTTATCACTGTAGCGGGCCATTAACGTAAAGACCTGGGCCGCAGCATCAGGATACGGCAAGGTAAAGATACTGCTCCGATTGAGTTGAGCTTCACCTGTAGCCACCACATCTGTGCCCATCCAGCTAGCCAACAGGGGTCTATCTTTCCAATGGTCTACCCTTGACTGTAGCTGGGCCGCTGTTTCAGCGGGTTGGGTCATGGCCTGGGGCGTTAGAATCACCAAAAGGCCATCACTGTTGCGGTCCTGTGCCAGCACATCAAGGGCCGCACCATATCGTTCTGGGGTAGCATCCCCTAAAATATCGATGGGATTCTGACGGCTCCAATGGTTGGGCAACAATGTATCGAGGGTCTCTACGGTTTCAGCACTCAGGGCAGCTAGTTCTCCTCCATTGCGAATCAGGGCATCTGTAGCCAACACCCCCGGTCCTCCAGCATTGGTGAGAATTGTTAGCCGTTTACCACGAGGACGGGGTTGTTTTCCTAAGACTTCTGCTAAATTAAACAGCTCGTCAATGGTGTTAACCCGCAACACCCCACAGCGCCGAAATGCCGCGTCCAACACCTCATCGCTGCCGGCCATAGCGCCTGTATGGGAAGCAGCGGCCTGGGCTGCCAACTGGGTACGCCCTGATTTGATCACAATAATCGGCTTACTCAGGGCCACTTCTCGAGCTGCCGAGAGAAACGATCGGGCATTACCTATGGTCTCCATATAGATGACAATGCTGTGGGTCGCCGGATCGTCACCCAGATAGTAGATCAAATCTCCCCAGTCTATATCCAACATTGATCCGATGGAAACAAAGGCACTAAAGCCAACATTTTCCCGGAGACTCCAATCCAAGATTGAGGTACACAGAGCGCCACTTTGACTAATAAAACCAACGCTGCCTGGCTTGGCCATGGTGCCCGCAAACGTGGCATTGAGACCGCTGATGGGACACATTAGACCTAAACAATTAGGTCCTAGCACTCTGAGTTGGTGACGTCGAGCTGTAGCTAAAACAGCCGCTTCTAAAGCGGCACCGGCTTCACCCACTTCCCTAAAACCTGCAGAAAGAATAATTACGCCTGCAACACCTGCGATCCCACATTGTTCAATAACTGCAGGTACCCCCTGAGCAGGGATGGCTATAATGGCTAAATCGACTTGCTCAGGCACATGACCAATGGTGGGATAGGCCTTAATGCCAAGGACATTGGTCCGGGTTGGGTGAACGGGGAAAACAGTGCCTCCAAAAGAACTACTAATGAGGTTCCAGAGCACGGTGCGCCCTACACTACCGGGACGTTCAGTAGCACCGATAACGGCGACAGTTTGCGGCGCAAAAAAAGGCGAGAGTGGCTGATAATCGTAGCGGAGAATATCGTGGGCAGGATCTGGACAAAGAAGCTGATCTAACTGAAGAGAATTTTGATCTGTTTTATGGGGTATCGTTTCTGTTTCACCCATATAACCACTGACATTGAAGCTAGTCATAAATCAATAATGCCCCAAATACATCTAAAGGTTTAGCTGATTTCACGAGCGAGGCATGCTAGTAGCCTATTTCTAGTAGTAATCCCGAATGGTCTTCCTGGACTATCAATAGCCCAAAGTTTTCAAAGTTCTCAACTCTGAAAACTTTATAAAGATAATGTCACATGACATTTGAACTTATAAAGTGTATCTTGTTTTTTCTATGGATTATATTAAGCAGATATATAAATGTTCTTATTCTTGTTAAAGGTGTTTCTCAACACAAAATTCTTTCGAAATTGGTAACCCCTACAACATTATTCTCCGGCAAGAAGTTTGGAAACAGGCAGGTTGTTTATTAAGAATTTTTCAATACATCATGATGTTTTTTAGAAACGTAACATAACCGTATTAGGAATGCCTTTAGCCTCTATTTTTTTTGCTATGATGAACAAGTAAGCAAGATTACTCATTAAGTGTCGTCTGGGGGCCTTTTCAGATTTTTCAGATTTTACAGGTTGTAGATAGCTAATTTCTTGTCAGTTGTTTTAGACGGTCTTAGGTATATAGGTGTGCGTAGTACGCAAGTAGCATTGAGGATTTATAACTAATCATTAGAATCTAGCTGTCAGCATCAATCAATCAACCATTGGGAATTCTTGCGTGGTCAAAGGTGGAGACTGTCTATCGTACGTAAATTACTGAAATTCCATTTTCTCAACTTTGTGAATTTAGTTTTTTCCTTGGCGTAAGGATAACAAAGTCTTATGAAGGAATAAGGGCATGACATTGCCAGAGTTATCATTTTTGACTATTTTTCACAAAATCAAGCACTTCATCATTTCATAACTGATATCAGTTATGGTTCAAAACAGTACTGTTGCTAGGAGATCGTAAATCATGAGTGTAGCAAGCACAGTCAACCCTAAAAAACAGGCGTCATCGGTTGTTGAAGCTATCCCTTCTTCAACTGAGCCTAAACAGCCATGGCGTCAGTTTTCCATGGGGCCATGGGGCGATGAGATTAATGTTCGAGATTTTATCCAGAAGAACTATTCTCCCTACAGTGGGGGTGGAGAGTTTCTGGCTGGAATTAGCGATCGCACCCGGCAGCTGTGGGAGAAAGTTACAGTGCTAATGCAGCTGGAGCGTGAGCGCGGTATTTTAGAGGCCGATAACCAATTACCCACCGGCATTACGGCCCATGCACCGGGATATATTGATCAATCCCTGGAGCAGATTGTTGGGCTGCAAACCGATAAACCCCTGAAGCGGGCCATTATGCCCCTGGGTGGCATTCGGGTGGTGAAAAAGTCTTTAGAAGCCTATGGGTATCAGCTTGATCCCCAAACACACAAGATCTTTACCAAGTATCGTAAGACTCATAATGACGGTGTATTTGATGCCTACACCACAGAGATGAAACGGGCCCGGCATTCAGGCATCATCACTGGCTTGCCCGATGCCTATGGACGGGGGAGAATCATTGGAGACTATCGGCGAGTTGCCTTGTATGGTTGCGATCGCATTATTCTCGATAAGCACCAGCAGCTTCAATCCTTAGAGGTAGATACCCTGGATGAATCGATTATTACGCAACGGGAAGAGATTTCTGAGCAGATTCGTGCCCTACAAGAATTGCGTCAAATGGCTGCCGCCTATGGATTTGACATTAGCCAGCCAGCTGTCAATGCCAAAGAAGCCGTACAGTGGACTTACTTTGGCTATCTAGGGGCGATTAAAGAACAAAACGGTGCGGCCATGTCCCTGGGGCGGGTGTCAACGTTCTTAGACATTTATATTCAACGGGATCTGACCAATGGCGATTTAAAAGAGCCAGAGGCCCAGGAACTGATCGATCAGTTTGTCATGAAACTGCGAATGGTGCGATTCTTGCGCACGCCGGAGTATAACCAGCTGTTCTCCGGAGATCCGGTGTGGGTAACTGAATCCATTGGCGGCATTGGGCTAGACGGTCGTCCTTTGGTGACAAAAACCAGTTTTCGGTGTCTGCAAACCCTGTATAATCTGGGACCCGCTCCAGAGCCAAACCTGACTGTGCTGTGGTCAGAACGGCTACCTCTGGAATTTAAGCAGTTCTGTGCCAAAGTCTCGAAAGATACCAGCTCCATCCAGTATGAAAACGACGACCTGATGCGGGCCGACTATGGAGATGACTATGGCATCGCTTGCTGTGTATCAGCCATGCCCATTGGCAAACAGATGCAATTCTTTGGTGCCCGGGTGAATTTAGCCAAAGCCCTCCTATATGCCATCAACGGCGGTAAAGACGAGAAGTCTGGAGAACAGATTACGCCTGCCTATGCCCCTGTTACCGGCGATATTCTGGACTATGACGAGGTCAACGCCAAGTTTGATGTGCTGATGGCCTGGCTGGCAAAACTCTATGTGAACACCCTCAATGTGATTCACTATATGCACGACAAGTACTGCTATGAAAGGCTGGAGATGGCCCTGCACGATAGAAATGTCTATCGCACCATGGCTTGTGGTATTGCTGGCCTATCCGTCATCGCAGATTCGCTCTCCGCCATCAAATATGGTCAGGTGAAAGTGATTCGTAATGAGGCTGGCTTAGCAGTTGACTATGATGTCCAGGTTAATTATCCTGCCTTTGGCAACAATGATCATCGGGCAGACGATATTGCCTCCGAGCTGGTGCAGCGCTTTATGGATCACATTCGTCAGCACAAGACGTATCGCAATGCTGTTCCCACCCAGTCTATTCTGACCATTACGTCCAACGTGGTCTACGGGAAAAAGACTGGCAGTACCCCCGACGGTCGTAAAGCTGGTGAACCCTTTGCCCCCGGTGCTAACCCCATGCACGGTCGCGACACCAAAGGTGCGATCGCAGCTTGCGAATCAGTGGCTCAGCTACCTTACCAGCATGCTCAGGACGGTATTTCCTACACCTTCTCCATTGTGCCTGCTGCCCTGGGTAAAACCGAGACTGATCAGATTAACAATCTAGTCGGTTTACTGGATGGTTATTTCCACAACACAGGACAGCATATTAATGTCAATGTGCTCAACCGTGAGACGTTGTTGGATGCCATGGATCATCCTGAAAACTATCCTCAGCTAACCATTCGGGTCTCTGGCTATGCGGTGAACTTTATCAAACTCACCCGTGATCAACAGATGGATGTTGTGAATCGGACATTCCATAGTCGGTTCTGATGAGTCGGATGTCTCTCATTTAGAAGGTTACCGTCATGTATACCCGCAAAGTCATTACCCAAAAGGTAGACCTGGCCTCGAATTAGCCCACTTTGCAAGAAGCCGCTTTGGCGCGTCTACATCCTAAATCCTTCTCCCTTAGGGAGAAGGATTTTAATCCCCCCCTTCTCCTTTAAGGAGAAGGGGGGGATTAAGGGCTCGAAACCTGGGACTACTCTCCGACTTACTGTATACACGGTAGCTTTCGCTCGGAGAGGAGGGCTGACAACTCTTTAAAGCCGATATTGCCTGCTATGTTAATTCCTCAACCAGCTACAGTTACATCCACAACAACAGGTCGGATTCATTCTGTTGAAACCTGTGGTACCGTCGACGGACCGGGGATTCGATTTGTTGTCTTTACCCAAGGGTGTCCGCTACGGTGTCTGTATTGCCACAACCCTGACTGTCGAACGATAGAAGGGGGCCGTGAAGTGACTGTCGATGAGCTGGTGACAGAAATTCTTCGCTACCGCACCTACCTGGAACTATCCGGAGGAGGGGTTACGGTCACGGGCGGAGAACCATTGCTACAGCCTGAATTTGTTGCTGAACTGTTACGTCGCTGTCAGGCTGAAGGATTGCATACAGCTTTGGATACGTCAGGCTTTTCTGACTTAACAGCGGCTCAACAGGTTTTACCCCATACCAATCTCGTACTGCTCGACATTAAATCTTTTGATCCCGATCTATATCGTCGCGTCACCCACGTTTCTCAAGAACCGACCCTGCGTCTGGCTCGCTATCTCAATGATATTCACAAACTCACCTGGGTGCGGTTTGTTTTAGTGCCAGGATTGACCGATCTACCTGAAAATGTTGAGGGACTTGCTATATTTGTTGCAACCCTTACAAATGTTGAGTGGGTAGAGGTTTTACCATTTCATCAAATGGGGGCCTACAAGTGGGAAGCCCTGGGTTACGACTATCAACTAAAAGACACTCTGCCCCCCAGTCAGGAAAACATTGAACGCGTTAAAGCACAGTTTCAACGCCACGGTTTAAACATTCGCTAGAGGACTGCTCTATTATGACTTCACCATCTTCTCCTGCTAATGTTCGGGTAGATACGCTACAGAGCCTGGAAGAATTGGCACTGCGGGTGAAAAACGCTCAAGAGATTTATGCCAATTTTAATCAGGCTCAGGTTGATTTTATTTTCAAGCAAGCTGCGATCGCCGCCAACAATGCCCGTCTCCCCCTAGCTAAACAAGCGGTGGCAGAAACAAGCATGGGAGTGATTGAAGACAAGGTGATCAAAAATCACTTTGCTTCGGAATATATCTTCAACAAATATAAGCATGCCAAAACCTGTGGCGTCATTTACTCCGATGTTCACTACGGCATTCAAAAAGTGGCCGAACCCATCGGGGTGATTGCTGGCATTGTGCCCACCACGAACCCCACATCCACAGCCATTTTTAAAGCGTTGCTCTGTCTCAAAACTCGCAACGCTATTATTTTCTCTCCCCACCCCCGCGCTAAAGCCTGCACAATTGCTGCGGCTAAAATCATTCGCAATGCTGCGGTGCAGGCTGGGGCACCGGCAGACTTAATTAGCTGGATTGATGAACCCACCCTGGAACTCTCCCAGGGATTGATGCAGCACCCTGACATTAAGCTAATTTTAGCCACGGGTGGACCCGGCATGGTCAAAGCCGCCTATTCCTCCGGTCATCCTTCGCTGGGGGTGGGGGCTGGTAATACCCCCGCTTTAATTGACGAGACCGCCGACATTCAGATGGCGGTCAGCTCTATTTTATTGAGCAAGACGTTTGACAACGGCATGATCTGTGCGTCGGAACAATCCGCCGTGGTGGTCGACGACCTCTATGAAGATGTTAAACAGGAATTTATCAAACGGGGGGCCTATTTCCTCAACCCTGAAGAACAGGCAAGGGTGGGTCAGCGGTTACTGAAAAATGGACGACTCAATGCTGAGATTGTGGGTCAGTCCATTACTCAACTCGCTCAGTTGGCAAACCTGACCGTTCCCGAAGGCACTAAGCTACTGATTGGTGAAGTTAGCACCATTGGCATTGAGGAACCCTTCTCCTATGAAAAACTCTCACTGATTTTGGCGCTCTATCGGGCTTCAGATTTTGCCGACGGTTTAGACCAGGCAAAACGACTGGTGAATTTTGCGGGACGGGGCCATACCTCAGTGCTGTATACCCACCCAGATAATCGCGATCGCATCACCCAGTTTGAAGACGAACTTGCCACAGCTCGTGTGTTGATCAACACCCCATCCTCCCAAGGGGCCATTGGTGATTTGTACAACTTCAAACTCGATCCCTCACTGACTTTAGGCTGCGGTACCTGGGGTGGCAACTCTGTTTCCGAGAATGTTGGGGTACAGCATCTCCTCAACATCAAAACAGTGACCGAACGGCGAGAAAATATGCTATGGTTTCGGGTTCCTCCCAAGGTTTACTTTAAGGCGGGCTGCATTCCCGTAGCCCTTGGGGATCTCGCCCATAAGAAACGAGCCTTTATCGTCACCGACAAGCCCTTATTTGACATGGGGTTCACCAAAGAGATTACGGACACCCTCGACAGTCTCAAAATTGAGCATCACACCTTCTTTGATGTCGAGCCCGATCCCTCCCTCTCCACAGTGCAGCGGGGTCTGGCGATCATTAACAACTTCCAACCCGATGTGATTATTGCCCTGGGCGGTGGTTCACCCATGGATGCCGCCAAGGTGATGTGGCTGATGTATGAGCATCCCGAAGTGAAGTTTGAAGGTCTGGCAATGCGGTTTATGGACATTCGCAAACGGGTCTATGAGCTGCCGCCCCTCGGCGAAAAAGCCATTCTTGTGGCCATTCCCACCACATCGGGCACCGGTTCTGAAGTCACCCCCTTTGCCGTGGTCACCGACGATCGCGTTGGGATTAAATATCCCCTGGCAGACTATGCCTTGACGCCCACTATGGCCATCATTGACCCAGAGCTGGTGCGCCATATGCCCAAAAAACTCACCGCCTACGGTGGCATTGATGCCCTCACCCACGCCTTAGAAGCCTATGCCTCGGTGTTGGCCACTGAGTTTACCGACGGTCTAGCTCTAGAAGCGATCGGACTGTTGATCAAGTATCTCCCCCGTGCCTATCACAATGGCCCCAACGATCCAGAAGCCCGCGAAAAAGTTCACTATGCAGCCACCATTGCTGGTATGGCTTTTGCCAATGCGTTTCTGGGCATTTGCCATTCTTTGGCCCATAAGCTAGGGTCTACCTTCCATGTTCCCCACGGTCTTGCCAATGCGTTAATGATCTCCCACGTGATCCGCTACAACGCTACGGATGCTCCATTTAAACAGGCGATTTTCCCACAGTATGAGTATCCCCAAGCAAAGGCGAGATATGCTGCGATCGCAGATGTACTGAAGCTGGGTGGCGACAGTGATGACGACAAAGTTAATCGGCTCATCGCAGCGATCGAATCTCTCAAACAACAAGTAGATATACCTGGGAGTCTGCGAGCAGTGCTGAGCGATGATGAACATACGTTCTTCGAGCACCTTGATCTGATGGCAGAACAAGCTTTTGATGACCAGTGCACGGGAGCCAATCCTCGATATCCCCTAATTCAAGACCTCAAAGCGTTGTACATAGCAGCTTATCGGGACGATCTCCCACTGTCGTTATCAGAAGACAGCTCCCTATCAACACCCCCCATGCAGGAGGTAGCCCATTAGATCCTTGTCTGGTGGCACTGTTCTGTGCCACCGGGCCATCATTAGTTAGCCGCGAGTGGTGTTAGGACCGAGCACAATGAGATGACCTTCAAAATATTGTTAAATGAGCACCCTCAATTTGGCCTAACTGTTCAGCCAGGAAACAGTTATCCACTGGGTGCCAGAGTCCGTGACGGGGGGATTAACTTTTGTCTCTATGCCCGCGAAGCAAGAACGGTGGAGCTGTTGTTATTTGCCACACCCGAAGATCCTCAGCCCCAGACAACAATTCGCCTAGATCCTAAAATCCATCACACCTTCCACTTTTGGCATGTCTTTGTCGTAGGGCTAAAAGCGGGTCAAGTATACGCCTATCGAGTTGACGGCCCCTACTATCCAGAAACCGGTCTTCGTTTTAACCGCAACAAGGTGCTACTCGACCCCTATGCACGTTCGGTTGTCGGGTGGCAAAACTATTCTCGTCAAGCTGCCATTGATGGCTCTGATAACTGTGCCCAGGCCCTGAGGGGGGTCGTGATAGACCCACTCCCCTATGATTGGGAGGGCGATCGCCATCCTAAAACTCCCTACGCTGAGACCATCATTTATGAACTACACGTAGACGGGTTTACCCAGCATGCCAGCTCTGGTCTTGCGCCAGAGAAACGGGGGACCTATGCCGGTCTGATGGAAAAAATTCCATATTTACAGTCCCTGGGGATTACGGCAGTAGAGTTGATGCCCGTGCAACAATTTGACCCCAGCGATGCACCGTCTGGAAAAGTAAACTATTGGGGGTATAGCCCGGTAGCCTTTTTTGCCCCACACCGGCAGTACAGTTATCGCCAGGATAACTTAGGGCCAGTGGATGAATTTAGAGATTTGGTTAAAGCGCTCCATCGGGCTGGCATTGAGGTGATTTTAGATGTGGTATTTAACCACACCACCGAAGGCAATCACGAGGGACCTACCCTATCGCTGCGGGGGTTAAGCAATGAGTCATACTACATTCTTGAAAACGACAAGGCCTACTATAAAAACTACAGCGGCTGTGGCAATACCCTGAAGACCAGTGCCATCAGCGGATATCTCATCTTAGACTGTCTGCGATACTGGGTCTCCGAGATGCACGTGGATGGCTTTCGCTTTGATCTGGCCTCAGTCCTCTCCCGTGACACCACGGGAGAGCCCTTACATAATCCACCGATTTTATGGATGATCAACACCGATCCAGCCTTAGCAGGGACCAAAATTATTGCGGAGGCCTGGGATGCAGCCGGACTATACCAGGTAGGACATTTTGCCGGGGAGCGTTTTGCTGAATGGAATGGCCCTTACCGTGATGATGTCCGTCGCTTTGTACGGGGGGATAATGGGGTTATTCGTGCCCTGGCAGATCGCATTGTTGGCAGCCCCGATCTCTATGTGCAGTCACAGCGAGATCCCAACTACAGCGTTCACTTTGTCACCTGCCACGATGGGTTTACACTCTACGATTTGCTCAGCTACGACAGCAAACATAACTGGGCTAATGGGGAAAATAATCGGGATGGGACCGATGCTAACTGGAGCTGGAACTGTGGCGTAGAAGGCCCAACCCAAGATCCAACCATTCAAGCATTGCGATTAAAACAGGCAAAGAACTTCTTTACGCTGTGGACCATGTCCCAGGGGACACCCATGATGCTGATGGGAGATGAAGTGTTGCGATCGCAACAGGGAAATAACAATGCCTACTGTCAAAACAATGACCTCAGCTGGTTTGATTGGGATGCCGTCATCACCCAAGGGGATTTTCTACGCTTTGTAAAAGGGTTAATTGGCTTTATTCAATCCCTACAGGTCTTCAAACACGACCATCCGCTAATTGTCACACCCCAGTCAATCTCAGAGCCAGCTATCATTTGGCATGGCGTGAAGTTGGGGGCACCAGACTGGAGCTATACTTCCCACAGCCTGGCGTTTACCCTATCTCATCAAGAATATGGCGAATCGCTACACGTTATGTTAAACGCCTTTCATCAACCACTGATTTTTGAACTACCCCCTCTGCTTGAGGGACAATACTGGCATCGCATTGTCGATACTGCTTTAGCAGCGCCAGAAGACTTTTGTGAGCCAGAAATGGCTCCAAAAGTGAAACAATCTTTTTATAAACTAGAACAATATTCTTCAGTCATCCTAATAGTACAATGAGTAACTAATACCAATTCCTGAAACTGTAGCTACAAATCTCAAGTCAAAACGCTTTTGCACAGGCGGTTTCTATAACTCAGAATTTAAAGCTCAAAACTGAGAACTGGTATAACATCTCCATCTCCAACAATCACTGCAAAAGAGACTTATCAAATGCAAACAGTTATCCAAGGTAAAAACGTTGATATTACTAATGCCATCAATGACTATGCCCATCAAAAAATCAACAAGGCTGTGCATCATTTTGAGGGTTTGTTGACCAAGATTGATATCACTTTATCTATTCACAATAATGCTCGAAAGCAAGACCAACAGACAGCCGAGGTAACCCTTTTTGCAAAGGGGGCAGTCATACGGGCCGTAAAAAAACATAGCGATCTTTACACTGCTATTGATTTAGTAACCGATAAAATCACTCGACAATTGAAAAAATATAAGGAGAAGCAACAGCAGCGAATTCCCGTTTCCACTGTTCAAGATGATGGTCTTGAGCCATCTATCAACCCTACAACCATTATCAACGAACAAAGCCCCACGCTGCCTCCCATGGTTGTGCGAAACAAATTTTTTGCCATGCCCCCCATGTCAATTCAGGCAGCTTTGGAACAGCTAGAACTCATTGACCATGATTTTTATATGTTCCAAAATTCAAGCACTGGAGAGATTAATGTACTCTATGAACGAAATCATGGTGGCTATGGCTTGATCCAACCTCATCAAACCTCTGAGCAGACTACCGTCAGCCATCATAAGCGATATATAGCAAGCCACTAATGCATATCTCCAAAGGAGAGACTGTGCCAACAGCGGTTTGCTGCACCCATACTAAAAATTAATGCACCCCCTACAGGTATCCATATACTCAGCATTTACCTGTAGGGGAGTTTGATCGTACCAGAGAGATCTGTATCTGTTGTTACCATTGAATCTTTGAACGTTAGTCATCTTTGAGCATTTCAGTATTATTTCAGTAATAATGAATACAGCTTCCCCAGACCTTGCATTGCATACTCTGGACATCATACGTCGATAGCATAGGTAATCCCTACTTTTAGGGAAAGACCTCACTGACAAAAGGTCCCTGAAGTACTAAGGAACCAAAATTAATTAGGCTCCACTATTGGATGTACAGACGTTGCCTGCAACGTCTCTCCAGTTCTCTCAATTAATTGGTATGAGGATGGTTATCACACTCCGTTTTTAGAGAATTATTAGCTATGCAGTCTGCAACCCTAAATCCAGATGCCCTAGGGCAACTACACTCTCCATTAGAAATTACGCCTACTCAGATCAAACAATTTCATCAGCAGGGATATTTTATCTTAGATAATCTATTGAATGCTAAACAAATTGCAACAATTGTTGAACGGTTCGAACCTCTTTTTAACACTCAGTTTGAGACCGGGGTTTCTCCTGACGAATGGTATGGTCGGCCAGGACTAAGCCAGCCCAATGCTACCCAGCAGATGACTGGATTATGGCGTTGCGATCGCACCCTTGCCAGCTTTACCCTATCTGCCAAAATTGCCCAACTCAACGCCTCCCTCATGGGTTGGACCTCGGCCCGCTATGGCCTTGATACCTGCTGGATCAAGCCTCCCAATGCTCCCGAAGTTTATTTCCATCGCAATAATACCTACACCACGGCCATTGCTCCACCAGCTACCGTTACCTGCTGGATCGCCTTAAGCGATGTTGCCATGGAAACCGGCTCGTTAGAAATTGTGCCTGGTTCCCATTTTTGGAACTGCACCGATAAGATCCGCGTTCTCCACGCTCCCCGTGAAGATTATCGCGAGCCCCTTTGGCAAGCTGCAAAGCAAGCAGGTGTAGAATCCCCCCAGATTGTTCCCATTGTTTTACCCCCTGGCAGTGCCCTCTTTCTCCACGGTAATCTGTGGCGTGGATCGGGTCAAAACCGTAGCGGCAGCAAAACACGCCGCAGCCTGGCCATCAGTGCTCTAGCAGGTCATGCCAGGTTTCAACTACCTGGCATGGGAGATGGCTATATTTTTGAACGCTACCGTCAGCAAGGAAGTTTAGACCTTGACGAAAGCTATTACCCCATATTGTGGTCTCAGGATGGCTATCGCACTCCCTTCTTAGCCGACTATTGTCCAGATGCACTGGTGGAATCCGACAAACAAGCTTAGGTATTCGCTCATCTCCTGAACAACAGACATTTGAGCCTTGATGTGGTGGGCGGCGACTCACCACAGGGCGTCAGCCATACCCCGCCATGGGACATTTCATCCCCCAAATGTTAAGTTTTCCATTGTTGCCATTGCTGATTTACCCGATGAATCAATCGAAGCATGAGATTTAATCCGCCCCTCTTCAAGGGCACACCAGACTGAGACTCAGCAACGCCCTAACTTTAGAGCATCGTCAAGACATCCTTGAGTAATCACTGATTTTTAAGCTTGCCAGCCTACGTACCGCATCTATCTTAAAATTTACCTGGACAGAGCATAAGAAGGGGCGAGTCAATGCGACTGTATAAAAAGGTAAGTTTGATTACCGGTGCTGGGTCTGGGATTGGTCGTGCCACTGCTGAATGTTTTGCTCGTGAAGGTGCCACTGTTGTGGCGGTTGATGTGAATGCAGATGCAGCCCAGACAACGCAAGAAGTGATTGAAACAGCTGGGGGTAAATGCCTGGGGCTGGGGGTAGATGTCAGTGACGAAGAGCAGGTGATGGGTGCGATCGCAGCAACAGTTCAGAATTTTGGTCGTCTCGACATTCTCTTCAATAATGCAGGCATCTCTATGCTAAAACCCATCACAGAAACCACCGAAGACGACCTAGACAAACTCTTGGGGGTCAACCTCAAAGGCGTCTTCTTTGGCTGCAAACATGCCATCACTCAAATGTTGACTCAAGATGGAGGAATCATCATTAACATAGCATCAGAGCTAAGTTTAGTGGGTCAACCTCTCTATAGCGGCTACTGTGCCACCAAAGGTGGTGTTCTCGCCTTAACTCGAGCATTATCCACCGAGTGGGCAGCTCAGAATATTCGCGTTAATGCTATTTGTCCTGGTCCCATTGACACGCCCATGATCCATACGGAGTTTAATTTGGGTCACGATCCTGCTGCCGAAGAGAAGGCCACCATCGCTACAATTCCTGCTGGGCGATTGGGTAAACCCAGCGATATTGCCCGTGTAGCCTTATTTTTAGCCACCAGCGATGCCGACTTTGTTCATGGTGCTGCCATTGTGGCAGACGGAGGCAAAACCATTATCTAAATGCTAGACATCTAAATGCTAGACATCTAAAGGCTAGATATCTAAAGGCTAGATATCTAAAGGCTAAACAATCGCTGATAAATCTCCTCAACTGACTGGTGTCAAAATCGTACTACTAGCTCGCTATTGAATCTTGTCGAAATTGATAAAACTTGAGTTTGCTGCGGATGCTTTTCACATGCTTTTTAACCGTGTTGAGACTAATGTATAGCTCAGCTGCAATCTCTTTATAGCTACGGTTGGCGCGCCTGAGCAACCAAATCTCAGTTTCGCGAGGTGTTAAACCATACTTTTGTGACTCAGTAGTTGCCAGGCTATGGAGAGAATGATTTTGGTCTTCTAAGACAATCAAAACCAGAGGTTGTTCATAGGCGTCTAACTGCAAGAGTCGCGCTCGAATCCGTAGAATATTGTCATCCCCATCCCTAATTTCAGATTCAATCACCACAGGGTTGTCAGGATATAACTCATACCCATCAACAATAGCCTGATAGATCCGTTGCAGTTCTTGCCCCAGGATTTGAAATTGATTTTGAGTCTGAGTCAACCTCTCGATAATTTTTTGAGCATTGCTGTTGACATGGAGAAATTTGCTCTGCTGAGTCAAAATCAAAACGCCATCCATAAGCCCTTCAAGCACTCCCTTC
The DNA here is from genome assembly GCF_000316115.1 of Leptolyngbya sp. PCC 7375. Taxonomy (GTDB): domain Bacteria; phylum Cyanobacteriota; class Cyanobacteriia; order Phormidesmidales; family Phormidesmidaceae; genus Leptothoe. The sequence continues at coordinate 1,119,958 of NZ_JH993797.1, read as the reverse complement.
ACCAAAATACTATTGAAATGGCCACCGTGAGCTTTCAGATTTTTAAGTGCTTCTATGAAAGTATCCATCTAGCAGACCCTCTGTTTATATCCGCACAGCTGCTACATCACAGCTCCATATATCAGTAGATGTACGGATTTTGAGGTTATGCAGTTAGCCAGGCCTGAACTATGGGCGTCAAGCTATATTTCTTCGGTTTCAAGCTCCCTCCCTATGGGAGTCTCCCATAGGGAAGGAGGGATTGAATAAACGATCAAAAAAGCATACACAAACATTTATCCCCCAACTATCTTAAGAGAAGTCTTGTGTATGCCTATTAAAGTAAATAAGCCTTAAAGAGTAATAGTTGGCAAGATTCCAGCTACAGAGTTTAAGGCTAAATTTCTCCAGCAGATCAGTCTAAGAAGACTGCATTTTGAAATCCCATTCGAAGACTCTATTGTATCCTTCATCCATATTCTTGCTAATCGTTACGATGAAATCCATCTCATTATCAGGATTTTCAAACTTAATGGTAACATGCACAATTTTTCCATTAACAGTTTGACCCACGAGTTTTGACCCAATTCTCTGTTTGAATCGACCTTTGTTTTTAGTGTACTCTTCCCATTGTTCCTTAAGTATGTCTGAAGAGAACTCACTTTCTTTAGAGGACACTAAGTTTTTCCAGGCTCTCGTGTAATTACCTTTGCCTAAGTCATCCACAAACTGTTCAGCAACTAATCGAGTAACCCATACATCTTCGTCGTCTTTAAAGATTGGCAGTTTAAACATCCTTTGCTTATCCTTTGAGCCATCAACAGGGTCATTGGACTTTCTGTTTCGAGTGACCCATGGCTTCTCACCATCACGATCATTGTCATGAGAACTTCGCTTCCCCTCTGAGCCATCAACAGGGTCATTGGGTTTTGTGTTTCGAGTGACCCATGGCTTTTCACCATCATGATCATCATCTTGAGATCTTTGATTCATTAAGGACTGAGACATTTTCTAATTCCCTCCCAAGGAACTCACAGAATAGATTGATGATTGAGAATAAGGAATAGCTGGAATACTACTACAATCATATAAGTGTGGGCAGATAATGCTTATGCAGTTTGCACGCTAGAAAGTAGTAAAAAGTAGCATATTGTTAAGGGGGTTTAGGTTACTTTTTCTGAGTAATCCCAACGACATAAATCCAAAATACACTTGATGGAAATATTAGAGGAATCAAAACATTAGCCCAGATATAAGCCTGTAATCCCCAAAATCCATAAAGCCCTGTCGTGATTGATAATGCGAATAGCCATTTTTGACGTTGATGGGCTTGCTGTTGAGTTAACGTTAGGGTTGCCCATTTTCCTAGTAGTGATGCCATAAGAATCATCCATAAGTCTGGGATACGAGCTACTTGATAGGATGACAATAAATGGTGAGTTGTATAGGCATGAAGTTCGCCACCAGTAAATGATTTAGGGCAATCACTCTGGATATCCGCTTCTCGATATTTTGAGTTACACCAGTAGGTCAGAGCCGGTAATGGAGGATGGTTATCGCTAGCATCCACATATCCACCAGACGCGATAATTGCAATTTTTGGGTTGAACGTTTTTTGGTTTTCTGAATAGGTCAAAAACTTCCAAGCCGGAATCGACTGGTAAATCTGATCTGGTGAAATGGAGTAGTCAATAATCAGCGGTAAATTGAAGGGTGAACGAACTATTTTTAAAAAAGCACTGATGTCACTAGGTTCATCGGTCTTGGCTGTATCAAGAAAATCATGTATTTGTTGCTGCAAATCAGCTTTATTCTCTAAATTAGGTTGAGGAGGATTAAGTTGAGAGTTTTCGCTTAACGTATTGACTAGTGCCAACGTATAGGCAAAAGGGCATGTTTGAGCGCAGATTTCATCATCAGGCAGCTTAACTTGCCAGTATCGAGCATAGGCATCACCATGTAAGCTCCACCGAGGGTCTGCGATACTGTCACGTGGCCGCAGGGAATCTCGTTCTCTAGTTGCAAATACAAACCAAGTATTATGGTGCACTATTGCTTGATGGATACTATCCACCAATTTGTCTTCTCTGGGTTCCTGCGTATCTAGAAGATAATCGATACCAATTACTTGGATAGATGAGCCTGATAACTGCTGAATTAATTGGGCAAGGTATTCACGATCCATTGGGGTGAGTTGAAAACCGTCTATTGCTTTATCAGCTCTATTAATAGATTCTTGATCAATGGCAATCAGGAGTATAGGCGGAACGTCATTCTTTACAGTTTGACCGGTTCGCTCTCGGTACATCGACTGCATCCACAGCCGTCTATCCAGAAGGTCTGACCGAATAGAAGGTACGGAACTCAGAAATATGGCGGTGGCAATCAGGAGAGCTTCTCGCTTTGTGGGTAACCATTGCTGAAGTTGACGTTTCCAACCAAACGGCTCAATGCGATAGGCCTCTACTCCAGAAACACCAAATAACGATGGAATCAGATAAGTAGAAGGATAGGCAAATTTTTCAGCTGATTGAAGATGATGACTAGCGGTAAGCAGCGCCCTATGAATATCACTGTGGGCTGCTAACTCTTGACAGAGAGGTTTGAGGAAACTTTGGGCTACATCGTTACGGATGGGTTCGCGCATCACGACGACTTGCAGTCCCAAGGCAACCAAGGAATCAGCAATGCTCAGACCGCTACAAGAGTTAAAAATCGCTAGCTGTAACCCATTTTCCCTTGCTTGAGTCAAGTATTCTTCAATTTCGCTAATGGATAAGGAAATATTGGGAGCAATGGCTATACGTCCCCCAGTCACATTGGTTTCATGACTGTGACCAGCAAAGAATAAGATATCCCAGCCGCGATTCTCACAAATTTTAGCGGCAAAGTTTTCTTTAATCTTGGTAGCACTATCCTTGGGTTGCCAGAGAAATCGTTCGATAGTAGCAATGGGTGCAAGCGATCGCACTGCCTTCCAGTCCTCCTGCAATGGCAACCCAGGATCATCGCCTAAAACAGTGAGGATACGAGGCTTACCCAATCGTGATGGTTTCACCCAACTGCCGCCAGGCTCATCCATGACTGTACGTATGATGCGCAGTGAGCCAGGGCGAATAATCTCAGACCCCAATGCCCATGCCCATGCCTCCCAGGGCAGCCTAGCCATCTCATCAGATTCACAGGCCAGGAAAATATCCACGCCCGACTGTTCCAAGACTGCTTTTTCGGATTTTGGATGGGCTGGCGTCAGTCGTATGACCTCATCTCGAATTTGCTGCTGAATAGCGCGTAATTCCACCGCGCCTAACCAGCGTTGAAGCGCTTGAACTAATTCTTTTTCTGCTGCCATCAGGTCATGGGCTAGATCACCTGAACCTGGATTAATGCGACCACTATTGCTGGGGTGGGGTGGGGACGTTAACTGATAAAATCTGTAGTACCAGCGTCGCCATCGCTGATAACATTTTTCGATATCTTTAGAGGATGGCAGACTCGCGTTGAGGTGTTTTTTGCGATTATCCCACAGCAACAAAAAAGTACAAGATTGTTTATCTTGCCGATGCCAGATCTTTAATTCAAACGCTGTACGCATTTCACTTTAGGTGAGAAATTCAGGAATAAACATAGACGTTATCAATCTGCCAGCAGGCTCTATCAAGGGTCAATCCAGGAAAGAGTCGCAAAACAGTAAGCTTCTTAAAATAAGTCACTTATCGTTTTTACGTCTTTATTCTATGGCAATGGCAGTGGTATCAAAACTATAGGACTCTGCTGGCAGTATTTGCCCGGTCGGTGAAACAATCGTTGCCACAAGTTTTGTGTTTTGGGTGGCATTAACCCGAACGTAGACAAACTCAGTATCTAGGGCCTCTTCTTCTTCACTCAGGGTCCCTGTCAGATCGGCAACGCGGAGCTTGAGGCCATCGGGCAAAGAATCCCCCATTTGGTTTCGTAAAATCAACAATAAGGTCCAGTGTGGACTTGGAGCGGGGGTGACTGGTGCCCAAGTTGCTGCACACAGCTGCAAGAGATCACCGTCACATTCAACCGTTTGGAACATAGGCCGCAGCTCAGACGGCATCTCCATACCTTGATATCTGAGTTCGTCTATGGCTACCTTAAATCTATCGGCTGAGCGAAACTCAGGTGCTGCTGCTAACACTTGGTTAGAGAACCAACCCAGGCTCTGGGATAATTCGTCAAACTCCGCACTCAGCCATTGGGCCGTGTTAATCGCCTGCTGGGTCAAAAGGGTAAAGATTTCGGTGATGTGGATACGTAGGGATGTTGGTTTTTCTGGGGATTGTTGCCACTGGTGGAGCATTCTTAGCAACTCAGGTCTTTGTAGAAGTGAAGCGCCTTTTGCCCAGGGGAGGAGTTGCCAGAGGCATTGTTGAGATGAATGGGGTTGGGACAGAATCGTGTTGAGATCGATCTGGGTGATGGTGGGTAAGGGGGACTTGGGGTGCACACCTGACAATGTCATCGCCGTAGGATCTAGAAGGCGTACATTAAACAACAGGTGATTGGGTTCTGTATCAAACAGAAATAAGGGAAAGGTATAATTCCAGCGCTTGTCAGCCGATAAATTAATCAGGTGTCGGTAGCTCACAAGTTGATCATAACGACCATAGCCTCGCACAACAACTTGTTTTTGCTCTTCTTGAACCTCAGTGACGATATAGAAATGGGCTGAGAATTCAGGTAAATCGATCGCTGCTGCAGGTATTGAGATAGTCTCGTTCAATAAATTCTCAGCGGCAAGCAAGCACAGTTTGAAGCCACCGATCCTCAGATTACAAACAGCTGCGATCGCACCGGCATACTCGGGTTGTAAAAGAGAACAGTTCTCCTGATTGACGACAATGCTTGACTCTTGTTCAGCAATCCATTGGATAAATCCTTGGAGTCCTAGAGCATTCAAATAGGTTTGCCACTGACAGCTTTCTCCAAGGACCTGGTCGCTCACATGAACGGCCCGATTAAAATAATCTGGCTCCAGGTCAATGACTTCCGGTGCTACCAGCCTCAAGTCATTAAAATCAATCGAAGAACACGGCATCTTCTGAACTCCTTGCTAGTTTTCTAGGTAGTGACGCAACCGTTGAGCGTACAGACTATTCATTGAACGGTTTTTGGCCGTTTTGATTTCTGCAATCGCTACTTGGAACGCTTCTGCATCGACAAAGGCTTCGATATGCTGCATTAAATTCTGCAAGTAGTCTGGATCTGTCGATAGGGCTGCCAAATTTAGACTACTGATCTTTGTCGAAAGTACTTTAAAGAAATGATCCACAGTCCAATAACGCACGCGATTGAGCAGTGTGGTGGGATTGAGAACACGGCTTACTTGTGATTGATTTTTCATGCCTAATAGATCCGCAACTTTACTTTGAGATTGTCCCTGACAGTAAACCAGCTTTAAGATGGCAGTCACCTTGGATGCAAATATGGTGTATCTTGGCCGCTGATGCAAACTTTGAATATGTTCACGAATGCCTTGATTGATGGCCCAGTCCAAACATTCGATCAGTTGCTGAGCACAGAATTCCCTCAGTTCTTGCTGAGCGATATGGTCAAGATCGTTTGTTGAATGAGGATCACAAAACTCTCTTTGCAGACCAGAATAAGGATCGGCGGCCTCTAAAGATTCTGATTGAGGTGCACCGTTTTTGCTCCAGATGGCATACTGACGCAGGGTCTGGGCAATCTGTCTAAGTTCTGTAATCAGCTTCGATAGGTTAATGGTGATTCCCTGGGCTTGCAACTGTTGTTGCATTTCGTTGAGTTGGGTCGGGGTCGGGGCTGGACAAGATTTATGATTGTGCCGTTGCTGGCGTCGATCGCGACGGTAGACAGCATGAAAAGCGTTAATAATGTGGCGTTGGTGTGGGGAAAAACTCTCTAACTGGGGTTGGCGGGCTCGATTGAGTAATGCCCAGTCAGTTAATTTGTAAAATCCTCGCTCTGACAACACAGTCTTCAGGTCTTGATTTTGACGAACTTGCAGGTGAATCCAGTTGTCTAAGCTAGTTACCCGTTGACCATTGGGATTAAACTTGCGCAGGGCTTCGACTGAAAATCGCTGATAAGCAGAGGGCTGGGGCTTACCGCTACCGTTGAGCACCAGTTGATGTTTTGGGTCTTGGTCTAGCACAATTTGGATCTCCCCATCATCATCGAGAACGTAGGGCAGCAGATCTTTATAGGAGAGTTGTCCTGTGGCAGCAAACTTGCTGGCTAGAATTTTGCACTCCGCCACAATGGCATAGGAGACATATCCCCGCAGGCACAGACCAGCTTTGGCTCGCTTCTGTAGGGATACGGCAGAGGACTGGGTTGTAAATTGGTGGTGGAGTAACGTCTGAATAGTACGATGTTTTTGAACCAGGGGTTGCGATCGCACCTGCACTGGCGCATCAGCCAGCACCTGAATTGACGCACTCGTTCGCACGGAGCGGTCAGCTGGCACCACCGCTTCGAACAGGTCAGCAAGCTCTGCTTGGAAGAACTCAGACGCTAGAGGCAGCACCTGTTCCTTATATCCACGTCCTTCACCACCAGGATCGATTCTCAAAATTACCCAGTATTTTGATAGAGGCCCCATGATTCATTACCCTGCAGTGGAACCATTTTCCCAGACCTGATTGGGTTGCGTAGTACCCTCTTGGGTACTATTGCTCAGGATTTGCGCCTACATTGCATGGCTAATGCGGTCCTTTATCCTCTTTTTCGCATTTAACCTTCTACCCCTCACACGCCACCCCATCCTTATCGCCATCCAACCGATGCGGGTCCTCGCCGATGGTCACCACGGTAAAGTTTCTGTCTTCGATCTCCCCACAATCAACGTCATCCGCCCTCGTCTCGTAAACCGGGATGCAGGCACCGGAGTAGTGCGGATCGCATTCTGGTTGCTGTTGATCCGGCTGGAGTTGGGTCTGGTTCTGCGCGATCGCAATCCCCGAAAGCAACTGTGAGGCGATTAATGCGGCAAGGATGAATCTCATGGGGCCTGTGTGCGTGAATGTCCTGTATATAGTACACATTGAAAGCCCTGATGTCTTGTTGGGAATTTACAAGACATCAGGGCACTACTTAGTTATTTCAAGAGCACGACCTAACAAACCTAGGTGCTTAGGATAGAGGCATTAACAAAATCCACGTTCCTCGACGTCATAAATAGAGGACTGAGCGGAGTCGAAAGAGGACTGAGCGGAGTCGAAGTCCGGCTTAGGTGGAATTTATTTAATTTCTACTCCTTACTGTGTGATCAAGGGTCAGATAACTAGGCTGTTTGATTGCGTTTCAGGATACCTGTTCCAATGCCAACAAAGGATAGGAGAGCAAGAATAGAACCAGGTTCGGGAACGGATTCAGTTTCAGCGAGGTCCCAATTGACTATGCTATCCAATTGCTCTTGAGACAAATCACTGGTCAAGGAACTGAAGAAGTCTGTCTCGGTATCATCAAATTGTGCAGCCAGTGAGAGTCCGTCGTTGCCAGTTGGGGCCATCCCGACAAACCACATCAGATAGTTAGTTTCTCCAGCTCCTACAGTCAGATTAAAATCAGCAGTTAAGCCCTCACTCCCTGCAAAGCCAAAGGCGGGTTCGTTCTCAAACATAACGACGTTGCTGGTCGTCACTGAGGGACTACTAGGTCCGTAAAGTATCCAAGCATTCGTTTCTGTATCTGATTCGGCTAAGTCGCTGCTGTCGGCGGTGACAATCCAGCGGTCATCAAGACCTTCAGCAAGGTCACCACTGCTGGTGCCAATGTTGCGTTGGTTAGAATCGTTTCCAGTATTGTTGATCCACTGAACAACAGTGCTGATGTCATTAAGAGTGTTGTTAGTGATCTCGACCAGCTGCCGCATAATGGGATTAACGGTGTTTGCCTGTAACTGGACAGTTACATCTAGATTGTCAAGTAGCTGGGGTGTTCCTGTAACCGTCGTGTCAACCAAATCGAGGTTGCCGGGAACACCATAAGCCTCACCGCCGATGCGCACAGCAAGAGCCTCGTCAAAATGGTCGCCCCCTCCTCCGATGTCTGAGGTATCACCGTCATCGATCGAGAGGAACCCGTCGTTGTCTTCTACATCATCCCACACGACACCTGCTGCCTCAAGGTCAAACCCAGGGGCGACTGGCACTGCCTGTGCTGGTGCCGCAAACGTTGCCCCTAAAGCCATAACGGCTGCTCCACTAGCAGCCATCGATAACTTTTTTATGAAACTTGAAGTGGTCATGAGATTCATCTCCAAAAAACTAAGTAATTAGTGATTGTTTAGTAAGTGGTTAGCTTGAAGAAAATAATCAGCTGCTGAAATTGCTGCAGATACATTCAAGTAGCAGTACTGATAGGCGTTTCCTTTAATCTAGAGAGATTCGCTATTCACTGAGTAACTTATTGCTGTAAGCGAGGTATCTCTTACAGTCAGCCTTCCGCTCAGATAGTTCTCAAAACGTCTGTGTGTTCGGGCTTAATTTGCTTATGGGTACTGGGACAGCACACTAGAGAAATAGACACACATCTGGAAGGGCAGAACTCACAACCGTGCTGCTTTGAAACTTAGCATTTCATTGAGAGGTAGAGGCTTCAGGTAAGCAATCGCTGCAAAGTGCAATGCTTTATTCAGTCATGATTCATGCCTTTCAAATTCTTTGTACGTCATTTGGCGGCGTGACTCAAGCAAAACTCCGTGTCTTCACGTAAGGAAAATAATCAGATCACATAGTTGAAGCGTTCCAGATCATTCGAAAAATTGTGGATGGAAAAGCTTTAGTAGGATTGATGCGTATTTTCAGCAGTGATGGGATTAACAGACAACTCATACTTTCAAGATATGTTGCGATCGCTTGGCTTAGTCCATAAGCCCCTGCTCTATAGCTGCTCTGGAAATGCCTTCATGCGTAGCGATCGTGTGCCCTAAAAGTCTGATCCCAGCCATACCACACATCACCCGTCTGTTCTTATACAAAGATACACAAATCCATTGCAGATATATTGTGTAGTATGCATGATACGAAAAAGTTTATGGCATTGAGTTATTACCCATGACCTGCTTAGAACGTCTCGCCATGGACCATCAAGGTGTCTTTGTATTGTTGCCGTTGCTGATTTAGGGGATGAATCGATCTAACAAGATTGCCCTACACCGGTATTTTCCAAATTAAATCTTTCCGAGGATCAGCAACGCTATATTTTCTATAGAACTCTGGAAAGGGAATTAGACTATCACAGCCGGTAGCATTGCCAATTATTTCTTTGCAGTCATTGCTAAGTCGTCAAGGGGTGATGGCATTAGACCACATACTACTTCCATTAATAATATTACGATTCAGAAGTTTTGATATTTCAGCGGAACTGACGGGTTTGCTAAACAGATAACCTTGTGCAGTCTCACAACCAAATTTTTGAAGTGTATAATATTGCTCCGCAGTCTCCACACCTTCGACAATAATCTTATGTTCTAGATTGCGGCACATTTCTATCATGGAGCCAATCAAGACCCTTGATTTATTATTGATTAGCATATCATTAATGAAATATTTATCAATTTTCAGACAATCAACCGTCAGGTGTTTGAGAGATGCAAAGGATGAATACCCCGTCCCAAAATCATCGATTGCCAGTAGTACACCTAGATCTTTCAACTCTCGAAAAATTGAGAGATTCTGTTGATCCGTCTGCACAACACTCTCAGTAACCTCCAGCTCTAGTTCCGATGGGACCATTCCTGTCTCATCAATAACACGCTTAATTAATGACACAAAATCCTTATCAAGAAAATGGATGGGAGAAATATTAACTGCCATGCGAATGGCTGGCAGACCTGCCTTCTTCCAGGCAACCGCTTGATTGCAAGCTGTTGTCAACACCCATTCGGTCAGGGGCTTAATCATGCCTATTCTTTCGGCTGTGGCAATAAATTCGATGGGCGAAATCTGACCTAATTGTGGATGATTCCAGCGTGATAATGCTTCAACACCAATAATGTTGCCAGTGAGTATCTGAATCTGAGGTTGATAAACCAGTGACAACTGCTGTTTTTCGACTGCCTCCCTTAAATTTTGTTCTACGCGAAACTGATACTCTGCTTTTTGAGTCAGCTTAGACTTATAGAACGCATACTGATTTTTTCCACGTTCCTTCGCAGCATAAAGTGAAGTATCAGCTGCTTTTATTAAGGTTGAGAGGTCTTTTCCATCATTAGGGTAGTGAGCAATTCCAATACTGCAAGCAGGAGTGAATTTCCTAGCCGATAGTTCGACTGGCTTTGAGATCACGTCAAGGCAACGTTGAGCCATATGGGCAGCAGCATAATCATCCTCTACATCATGCACAAGAATACAGAATTCATCACCACCAAGGCGTGCGACAAAATCAATTTCACGGGTGACCGCTTGCAGTCGCTTGGCAATTTCCTGGAGCAGTAAGTCGCCAGCATCATGCCCTAAACTGTCATTCACACTCTTAAAATTATCTAAGTCGATATATAGAAGACCCAGACGAGAGATATTTCTATCAGAACGTTGGATCGATGCTTCAAGATTTTGATAGAAGCTAGCACGACTGGCAAGCCCTGTTAGTTCATCAGTATACGCTAATTCTCGTATACGCTTCTGGGCTTGGTCTCGCTCCATAACAATCCCAGCTAGCCTTGCTGCAGACTTAAGATCGTTTGACTCCTCTTCATTGGGCAGCGCGGGGTGGTCATAATACATGCCAAATGCTCCTAATACCATGCCTGAGGAGTTTTTAATCGGTTCAGACCAACAACAACGCATGCCATGGGGAAGCGCCACATGTTTGATTTCGGCCCATTTTGGATCTGTTTCAATATTCTCAACAAGAACACGCTTGCCGGTATAAGTCGATGTGCCACATGAGCCTACATTAGGGCCGTTTTTTAGACCGTGAACTGCGTCGCAGTATTCCTTTGGCAGACTTGGGGCTCCTCCATGCATGAGTCGACCATCTTGTAATTCAAGCATTGAGCAGCGTAATCCAGGATGACGTGCTTCATACATTAATGCGATTTCTGGATAGATCTCTGATGCGGGTTTCCCGGTGGCGATCATCTCCAGAATTTCGGCATTTTTGTCATCAAATACTTCTGTTTTCTTTCGGGCTGTTATATCAACGTGGGTACCTACCAGACGAACTGCTTTTCCATCAGAATTACGATGTACAAGAAATGCACGGGATAGCACAAAAATTTCATGCCCTGCTTTATGCTGCATACGCATTTCAATATCAAATGACTCAACTTTACCGACCAAGTAATCTTGAACCATTTTCAAAACCCTGTCTTTATCATCTGGATGAACCAGGCTTTGCCAAGCATTTAAATCATTGGTCAGTTCATCATTTTGATACCCCAGCATGCTTTTCCAGCGTGGTGAATAATAGACTTCATTTGTTTCTAAGTTCCAATCCCAAAGCCCATCATTGGCTCCGCGCATAGCCAGGGAAAACCGCTCCTCACTTTTCTGAAGTTTTTCCTCTGATTCTCTACGGGCAGTAATATTGTGTCCAATACCTAGTACGCCGATCAGGTCCCCATTGTTGTCATACATGGGAAGCCTTCTTATTTCCAGAAGCTCGCGGTGTCCATCTTTGGCAAAGGTCATCCATTCTTCGTTTATGGATGAGGAGCCTGTCAGCATTACTGCTTGGTCGTACTCTCGCAATAGGTCTGCCAACTTAGTATTCACAAAATCGTAATCGGTCTTATCAAGTATCTCTTGTTCAGAGGCTCCGAAAAAATCTTCGAAACGATGATTGCAGGCTAGATACCTACCATCAGAATTTTTCAACCATATGAGATCGGGTAGAGTGTGGATAATGGTGCTGTAAAATCCAATGTCTTCTCGGAGTTCTCGTGGGTTTTTTTCTGAAACAGAAACCTCCTCAAAGCCAAGGGCTAGAAACGATTGAATCTTACATCTCATGACAGGTTGTTATATGCCTAATATTTAGATATTTTCTGGGTTATACCTACAATATAGGTTAGAATCATAATCGGAATTCGTACTTTGACTGAATAACAATTATCAGCAATTGTGAGTTCCTGATAAACCATCTCTACAACCAAGCAAAAATACTGAAACCCTAGGTGTGATTTCCTGCATTATGAATGTGCACCACAAGCACTTCGTAGCTAACGTTGCCCATCATCCGCAGAGCAGGTAGCCTTTGCCTCACAACCGATCAATTTTTAGCAGTCGATGTGCATGGATGTTGTCAAGTGCGTTCGGAGCATCAACAAACTGGAAAATTCGTTCGATTACCTCTGTCTCATTAAGTCTCTCGCTATTTTCTTCACTCTGTTTGCGGGTATTCCTGTCGTACTACATTGTTACAATTGTTTAAATCTTACTCAGCTTGTGAGGTGAGAGTAGAGAATTTACGTAGATCTTGTGTGTAATATAAATTTTATGTAAATACGTCCACTAGTTAGTTTCCATCATCTCAGTAGGCAGTATCCTTCATCGTAAGTACTTTATGAGTACTTTTACATCTTTATAAAGTTTACTCTGTTCTAGATATTACTCGCAGATAGTCCACAAATGTCTGACGTAGAAGTCCTGACTGGTCGTTTAGCGGTGAATCTATGGTGCTGAGCCTCTATAGAGTTGAGTAAAGCTGTTAGATCATAGTTTTATAGCTAGTATCGACCTCCTGTTTAGAAGGTTGTACTTTTGGATCTTGACAGTTATTTAACCGTTTGAGGTTTCTCGTAATTCACGCTATTCCCTTCCAGTTCAAATGGTATAGAGCAGTGCAGACTTATATATTTGACAACGTTGCTTGACATAGATTCTGACTTGAATGTGATGGGGTTCTCGATAACGAGGTTTTTAATAAAAGAGATGATTACTCGCTGGTCCTCTACGATTTCAAAAGCTCTGTTTTCTTGGATAGTCTGCCTCCTGGTAATTCTGGTGGCGTGGAACATGGGGGTGCCACCAGCGTATGCCCATCGGCCCCATGATGTTGTTCCACAGGTCGTTGTTTCACCCAACTATGAGCAAGACAGTACGGTCTATGCGCTGGTTCGTAAAAATCTACTACGGTCCAAAGACCAGGGTGAGACCTGGTTTCGTTTGAATAATGGTCTGGATAATCACGAGGCTTTAGTGGCCCTGGCCATTGCCCCTGGCGATCAGTCAGCTCTCTACCTGACAACAGCTGGAGATGGCATCTATGGTTCCAAGGATGGCGGTAATACGTGGAAACCCTTTAATGCAGGTCTAGATGATCTGGATTTACAGTGGGTTGAGGCGTCTCCTGTGAATGCCCAGCTAGCCTTTACTCAAAGTCATGATGGTCGTCTCTACCGCACAGACAATGGTGGAGAGCAGTGGTCGATGGTATTGGCCAATGTTGCAGCCACTGAATTGGCGTTTGATCCAGAGAATCAATTCTTGCTGCTTGGGGATGATCAGGGGCAGATTTGGCGCTCGGAAGACAATGGCGTTACCTGGACAACGCTCACTCAGATACCAGACACCGGTATTGTTGAAGCAATTGCCGTTGGCCCATCAGTCATTTACGTTGGTACTGAGTCGGACGGTGTTTATCAATCCACTGATAATGCCAAGTCTTTTTCTCCTGTAAGTGATGGCCTCTTGGATCTGCGCACTCAGGATCTGGCGTTTACTCCTGACGGTACCCTATGGCTATCCACATGGGAAGCTGGCACGTGGCAGTGGGATCCTACAGAGAAGGTGTGGATTCCCCTGGCCCAGGGATTGACTCGGGATCAGCAAGCCGACGACATGGCGGTGCCTCATTTTGAGGAGTTGGCTGTTTCCCCTGGCTATGTCAAAGACAGTACGTTGTTTTTGGGTGGGTTTGATGGACTATTTCGCAGTCAGGACAATGGCCAACAGTGGGAGCAGCTAGAGGTGCTGTCCTTGGGCACTGTGGTCAGTATGGCGGTATCGCCCACATTTGCTGAGGATCAGACGGTTGCGATCGCAACCTACGTAGGCGAGCTATACATCAGTAATGATGCCGGTAACACCTGGCAAAGCATTAACGAGGGACTACACCTGCCTCTATTTACCAATAGCTTTAAGCCCTTGGATGCAGCCACTAGTGAGCAAGATCCCCGCCGCTTTTTTGACATTGCCCTTTCTAGCAACTACGCCGACGATCAAACCCTCTTTTCATCGATTCTCTACACTAAAATTCTACGTTCAGCCAACGGTGGTCAGAACTGGTCTGTGCATCCATTAAGTCAGGAAGTCCGAGGTGTCAGTCTGGGCGTTTCCCCCAACTTTAAGGCGGATCAAACTGTCTTTAGTACCAACCAAAAGGGCCTTGTCTTCCGGTCTCAAGATGCCGGTAAAACCTATGAACGTGTCGGCCAGCTAGACAAGCAACTGGGCAATGATTCCCCATCCCTGGTGATCTCACCTGACTTTGCCAATGATCAGACCCTTTTTAACACGGGAATTCGCGGTGTTTATAAAAGTGAGAATGCCGGTCAGAAGTGGTCGCTGTTAACAGAGAATACTGATTTAGAAGAGCTACCGTTCGCACAGATAGCTGTTTCTCCTAACGTTGCTAGCGATCAGACCCTATTTGTGGCGTCAGGCAAGGGCCTATATCGCACTGAAGATGGAGGCAAAACTTGGGAACATCTAGATGGTAAAGGCTATGGAGCCAATCCCTTTATCGAAGCGGTGGATATCTCCCCCAATTACGCCAACGATAAAACTGTGATCGCTAGCGTTCGCGGACGGGGTCTGTTCAAAAGTGAAGATGGAGGCAATTCATTTAAGGCCATCGGCGATCCCAATCTGGCGTTCTCACGATATACCCATGTTCCCTGTGCGGGCCGGGCGCTTCAGTTTTCTCCAAACTATGCAGAAGATAACACCATCTTTGGTTTTGGGGCTGTTGACACCGCCATCTATCGTTCAACTGACGGCGGTGAGAACTGGGACGTACTGTCTGTACCTCGGCTCAAGATCGCTCAGATTGCTGCCCCCAGTACGCCGGAAACCGTGGGCCTGTATCTGCGTCTGAACAAGCGTAAGCTAACCGGTTTTGGGGTACTGGCAATCTTGGCAGCCAGCGGTATTGCCCTGTTCAAGCGGATTTCGTTTGAGCGCATCTCCACCCGTAACATTCGCTTAATCATTTGTATAGCGGGTGTGGTGGGCGCAGTCGGCTGGGTTGCCTTTGAACGGCTGTTTGCACCGCAACAGTCGGCAGAAAATGGCTTCTTTATCTGCCTGGGCTTTGCCGCCGTTTCCTGGCTGGTCACCAGCCCCTGGTTTGCCCGACGTTTTGTCCCCGAAACCACTGCCGAATCGTTGGCCGCAATTCGCATTGTTAGCTGCGGCACTCTGGTACTCATGACCCTGTGGATGGAGGATCTGCCTAGCAGCGCCCTCCTGCCGATCGAGATTCGCCATTCCATGGGGGTGATGGATTATTTCTACAATATTCCTGGATTTGAGGCGTTCTCTCGTCATCAGCCCAGCCTCCAGCTTTTTGAGTGGATCACGGCTCTTATACTGATCTTAGGTACCATCGGCTTTAAGACTCGCTGGGTACTGCCATTGGGAGCCCTGTTCTATCTGGTTTTGGGCGGTATTCTACGACAGTACACCTGGTTTTACCACACTGGGCTGCTCCCCGTTTACCTGCTGGCCGTCCTATCCTTTGCACCGTGTAATGATGCGCTATCGGTTGATCGCTGGTTAAAACAGCGGCGCGGTGAGCCCGTACCCGTCGCCGATGAACCCGCGCCAATTTATGCTTGGGCACGCTATGCTTGTTGGCTAATTTTGGGGGTTTCGTATATTCAGGCCGGGCTGAGTAAGATTTACTTCTCTGGATTCTACTGGTGGGCTCCCCAGAACCTCAAGTCCAAACTACTCTCTACCACGTTAGAGCCACTGCAAACTGACTGGACTATTTCCCTACATTTGGTTCATGCCCCTGACATTGTGTTTGGCTTTTTGGGCTTTTTGGGGATATATGGTGAGCTGGCCTATGGTTTAGTTCTCTTCTCCCGCTGGGCCCGCTGGATCATGCCAGCTGCGATGGCTGCAATGCATGTGGGCATTATCTTTCTGCAAAATATTGTCTTCTTTGACTTAATTCTGGTGCAGCTAATCTTTTATGATTACACGGCGATCCGTCGTTGGTTGAATAGGCGTGGCTGGTTTAAGTTTGCCCAGAGTAACTCCCCTAAAGGAGAGACCTTACGTCCCAAGCGGATATTTTTCTATCCGATTTTAGTTTCGGTGCTGATTGTTACCATGTCATTTATCTGGGTGAAGCATCGGGAGTACTACCCACTAACCTCTCTCCAAATGTTCTCTGGCTATGACGACTCAGGTATGGTTGGCTACAATAAGCTGATTGCCCATTATGATTCTGGGGAAAAGGTGCATGAGCCGACTCATAAATTTATCTATGCACCCATGAATACTCGCTATCGTCTAACCTTTAGAGACTGTCATCAGGAGGTTACTGCCAAGGTTAAAAAGTGCGACAGCCTACTCCAGGCGTTTGGTGATGTGCATAATCAGAAAGCCCAGGGAGAAAACAGGATTACTGCATTTGAAGTGCAACGATGGGTTTGGGATTACTTTAATAATCCATCTGATCCCAACTATGGCAAATTAGAGGAAACGCATTTTTATAAGTACAGACCACGGAGCTGATCAGGTTCTCGCAGCCTATTGCCCTAAAAATGTGGCATGGTCTCAATCTAAAACAAACTGGATATACGGTGCATAGAGATCTGGCTCTAGCAAAAAGGAATCATGGCCTTTATCAGAATGCACTGTAATGTGTTTCACATTCATCTGGGCTGCTTTCAATGCCCTGACAATTACCTTTTGTTCTTCTGGGTAAAAACAAACATCAGAATCGACGCTAAAAATCAGATACTGCTGGTGGGCACATTTTTCAAATAAGGCTGGCTGTTGTGCATTTAGGCTAAACCGCTGCCACATATCCATAATGCGTAGATAGCTATTGGCATCAAATCGCTCTGCAAATTTTTTGCCCTGATGGAACATATAGGACTCAATCGGGTTAGATAGTTCGTAAAACTGCCCGATGGGCTGGTCTATCGTAATTTCTTGCCGTGCCCGTTTTTCCATTATGGCCAGTGACACAAAGGTTTTATGGGAAATAATCCGAGCTAATAACAAACCTTCTTTGGGTGGCTCTGTATCGTAGTAGTCGCCGCCTTGAAATTTGGGATCATTACGAATCGATAGAATCTGCTCAAAGTTATGGACCCGATGGAGCACAGTGGTTTCTAATCCGGTTGCGATGGGCAAAACATTCTTGACCCGGTGGGGGCAGCGGGTGGCTAACAAAATCGACAGCATACCGCCCATTGACCCACCAATCACAGCATGCAAACAGTCAATACCTAGAAAATCGAGCAACTGTAGCTGACTGCGAATCACATCCCAGGCACTCACTTGGGGAAACTGGCTACCGTAGGGCTTACCCGTGCGTGGATTAATAGAGCGTGGCCCTGTTGACCCGTAGCACCCCCCCAAGTAGTTAGCACAGATAACAAAATAACGATTTGTATCCAGGGCCTTACCTGGACCAATAAAGGTGTCCCACCAGCCAACAACACAGTCATCTGTCCACAGGGACTCCGCCCCTGGTATTGTTTTGTTGATACCAGCTGCATGCTGACTACCGGTTAGGGCATGTAGAACCAGGATGGCATTACTGGCGTCGCTGTTGAGGGTGCCATAGGTTTCATAGGCCAGGGTGACGGCGTCAAAAGATTCTCCTGAATCTAAAGGAAACGGTTCGTCTAGGTGGAAAAACTTGGTCTGGACTGAGCCAATACTCATTAGGTAAGCGATGGGAGAGAAGAGTTGAAAGGGGATGACGGAGGCTTGAAGAGTTGATGTTTTAAGCCATGAGACTAATGTTTAGATTGCGCGGAAGAAACAAGACATTCTTATAAAACTACTTTATTTACATGCTTTCCTGCAAACGGAAAAATGAATCAGCCCTACCTTTAATCCCTTTAATCCCCCCTTCAAGAGCTACGGTGTACACATATCTCGGCAGAGAGTTCAGACTCCTGTATTACCCCCCTTAATCCCTCCTTGGTAAGGGGCTACGGTGTATAACACATCTAGAAGATAATGTCCCAAAAAGTAGACCTGACCTTGAATTGGCCCTCATCCTAAATCCTTCTCCCTGGGGGCGAAGGACTTTGAGGCCAGGCCCCCCTTCTCCCTTAGGGAGTAAGGGGTTGGGGGATGAGGGCTCGAGATTTGGAGCAACTCTCCGACTTATGTATACACGGTAGCCTTGGTAAGGGAGGAAGCTCCAGTCCTCCCCCTGACCTTAGGCTTTAGCCCATGCCCGGAGGGCTTTAGGGGGAGTTAGAGGGGGTGAGTCAACCGCAACTGCTAGTTTTCAGTACTTGTGTGGACACCCCCCTGCACCTACGTACCTCCCCTTCATAAGGGGAGGATACCTTCGTAATCAAGGCGCATGTACTCTACGCGGCCAGGGCCTGTTTGAGGTCATCGATAATGTCATCGATGTCTTCAATGCCAATGGCTAGCCGGATTAGTTCGGGAGCGATGCCGGCACTTTGCAGGTCAGACTCTGACAGCTGAGAGTGGGTTGTTGTGGATGGATGAATGGCCAGACTTTTCGCATCCCCTACATTTGCCAGGTGAGAGAATAACATCAGCTGCTCAATGAACTTCTTGCCTGCGTCAGCACCCCCTTTGATACCAAAGACAACCATGGCTCCAAATCCATTTTTCAGATACCGTTTGGCAGTGGAGTGGGCTTTATCGGTCTCTAGGCCAGGGTAACGCACCCACTCTACAGAGGGATGCTGTTGCAGAAACTCGGCCACGGCCATGGCATTTTCACAATGGCGCTGCATGCGTAAATGCAGGGTTTCTATACCTTGGAGGAATATCCAGGCATTGTCTGGGGAAATGCAGGCTCCTAGGTTACGTAGGGGTACAAGCCGCATACGCAGGGTATAGGCGATCGGGGCTAAGGGCCCCAGGTCATGGGCATATCGCAAACCGTGGTAGCTGGGGTCTGGCTCACTCATGAGGGGAAACTTGCCGGAGGTCCAGTCAAATTTGCCGGAGTCTACCATGATGCCGCCGATGCCTGTGCCGTGGCCTCCTAACCACTTGGTTAGGGAATGGATCACAATATCGGCACCATGTTCTATGGGGCGAATTAAATAGGGTGTTGTAAAGGTACTGTCAACAACAAGGGGCAGTCCATTCCCATGGGCGATGGCTGCGATCGCATCTAAATCCGATACTTCTAATCCTGGGTTACTGACCGTTTCACAGAACACCAGCTGGGTCTTCTCCGTAATCGCGGACCGGAAATTCTCTGGATTGCGGGGATCGACAAAGTTCACCTTGATGCCAAACTGGGGCAGGATGTCCTTGAACATGGTGTAGGTCCCGCCATACAGCGTATTAGCGGAAACAATTTCATCCCCAGCCTGGCAAATGTTAATAATGCTATAAAAAATAGCGCTGGTTCCAGAAGCCACGGCCAGGGCTGCAGCTCCACCTTCAATGGCAGCAACCCGCTTTTCTAAAACATCCTGGGTAGGATTCATCAACCGCGTGTAGATATTGCCCAGTTCTTTCAGGGCAAACAAGTTAGCTGCGTGTTCAGTATCCCGAAAGGCATAGGCGGTAGTGCGATAGACGGGCACAGCGCGAGCCATGGTGGTGGGATCAGCCTCTTGACCTGCATGTAGACACTTTGTCCCCAATCCGTGTTCTGCACTCATGAAAAACCCTCTTTACAGTAATAAATCGTCATGAAATTCTAGCTCAGGCAAGATAATCCCATGAAAGTCGTCGGTGGATTCTTTACGACCTGACTGCAGTTAATCACAAAACATCTCAAAACATTTCAGACTGACAATAATATTAGAGGGGACCTGGGCAAGAACTGTTACGGTACAGCTAGAACAGCGACGTGACAAAGGTTGTCACGGTCAAAGACCTGTCATCGTCGACATACTGGCTAAGAACTAGGAATCTGTTTGAATTAGAGCCAGGGCCTGGTCAAGTTTGTCAACGGCTACCTGGGTTTCAGCAGGGCTTAACCAGGCGCGTAGGGGATAGGGCAACCGTTGTAAAAACCGGCCCCAGGCTGAACGGTTGGATGGGTTGGTATGCTGGGCTGCGATCGCAACCAGCACAGCAGCCTTATTCTCAGGTCCGGTCACTGTCTGCGCCACTTCCATGGCCTGATCAAACTGTCCTTGTTTAGCAAATGCAGTGGCCGTACATCGACGGAGCCAAGTTACAGAGGGAGAGTTTGTTTCGCTCAAGTACTCAAACAGAGGCACCACACGCTCCGGTAGCTCCATCCTACAATAGGTACTGCCAACCTGAGGCAGAAAATCTAACATGTCAGGCTGCTTGGCCAGCCGTTCAGCCTCAGCATACTGTTCAGTTTCCAAATAGGTACGGATCACGTCTTGTATAGCAAAGTCAGGCATCCCTATGGACTCCACAAGGCCATTGGCATCCTCCACCAATCCAGCCTTAGCATAGGCCACCGCAATTGCCCCATAGGCCCGTTGTCGTGCACTAGTATTCTTTATGGTCTCTGCCAAAGCCAGGGCTCGCTCAAAGTCTTCTGACTCTGAGTATGCTCTTACCAGTGCCCCCCGCGCCGATGACTGCTCATAGGAATTAGGCATTTGCTCTACAATTGTTCTGGCTTTTTCCCAAGAACTCTCGGCTTGATCACTGCCCAGCCTGCTATATAACTGTGCTAAATCGATCCAGCTATGGGCCTCATCTAAAGGAAACCTTACCGAAGGCTGAATAGTCGGTCTCGTTGCGTCTAAAACAGCGAGTGCTTGTTGCGTCTCGTCAATTTCGATTAATAGTCTTACGAAATCTAGCACCTGGTAGGTTTCAAAGTTATCTTCAAGAACATCGGTACCCTTATCTTCGAGGAAAGAGAGTATTTCACTCTTCTCTATGACCAATTTTGCCAGATCTTTCTGCTCTTCAAGGATCAACAGACCTGTTGCTGCCAAAAATAGTTGGTTAGCAGTGACTACATCCACCAAGTCTTCATTTTCATACTTCTTCATCTCAGTAACAGCCTGGGCAATCATTTGTTGTGCTTGCCGTGGTTGACCGGCTCGCTCATACTCTGCCGCAATCTCTGCCATCGCCAGGGGGTGTGACCAAGCCTGCACCTGTTGAACAAGGTGCACAGCTAACTCTAAATGGCCCGCTTCAGCATATTCAACCGTCCGGTTAAGCAGTGATTCACTGGGCGATGTACCACTAGAGGCGCATTTTCCTTCGGTGTGATGGCTAGCAGTCTCCACTGCCCGGGTTAGAAAAGTTTCGGCTTTACTGGACTGGTTTACGGCTCGATAACCCACCCCGATTTTTAACCATGCGTTGCTTTCAAAGCAGTCTCCTCCTGCGTATGTAGCGGCTTGCTCCAGCAGTGGAATAGCTTTGTTGGGTTGGTTTGCGATCGCATAGCCAAAGGCAATATCTGCCAGCTGTTTAGCCTGGCTAAAATCGGTCGATTGTGCCAGGGCAGAGTGGCCAGACCAAAGCAAAGCAATTGAAGCAATGCCACTGCTCAAGAGCGATTTCAAAAAAAGAGTTGACATAATAAGGTATTTAGTAAAGGAGTTATCTATTGACAAGTAAAGGAGTTATCTATTGACAAGCGTTTTATGGTTGAAAACCATAGCTATAAACTGTTGATTTGCACTCAAGCTAACAACACCTAATTTGTGTACGTGGTTGTTATACAGATCTTTTTCTAAATTTAAAGGTTGTAAAATATCGCTCTCGACAGAAATAGAAATATTTGTGGAAACGCTCCTAAATACTCGTCTCAACCCGAAAAGATGGCAAGTTTACAAAACGAATATATGCTTAGAAAGCAAAATCAATTAACTTCCAAAATTTGAATGTACAGACATTCTATGGAATGTCTCTTCAACATTTACTTTTGATGTACAGACGTTCCATGGAACGTCTCTTCAACATTTACTTTTGGAAGTTATTTATGGCTTGCTCCTTGCTGCAAAAATCATGCTCTAATGCGATTATAAGCACTCTTCACCAGCATATTGTTAAATAACTCAGTCTTGTTATGCCTAAATTGCAGTGTATTTATAAGTTTGTCAAATAGTGGAATGCCATCGCCTAGTAATACAGGGACTCTGGTGATAATCATTTCATCAATCATGTCCTCCGCCAGGAAACTTTGGATGGTGCGACCGCCATCAATATACAAATTGTGGTACCCACGTTTATCCAACTGTCCAACCAGTGTTTTGAGATCGTTGCCACTGACAATTTCCACACTGTCTACTAAATCGTCAGGAACATGCTTTAAGCGATTACTCAAAACAAAAACCAGCTTTTCATAGGGCCAAGTACCAAATGAGAGAACCTTCTCAAAACTGTTTCGTCCCATTAAAATGGCATCGACACGCTTGATAAACTCACCGTAGCCAAAGTCACTCTGATCAGGATTGGGGATGTCGTCAAGCCAATCAACACCACCGTCGGGTGTAGCGATAAATCCGTCGAGGCTGGTTGCAATATAGACGTAGTTGGCCATCGCTTAAAAATCTCCATCAGTCTCTGGGATTTGGGCTAAATTGCCGATTATCAAGCTAAGTCAACCAGCAAAAGCTCAGCTCCAGTTCACGCTTCCATGGTTAGAGGCTAACTGCCTACTAACTGAATACTGCCACCTTACCGTAGCTCATTGCCATTGTGCAGAATCATCCCTCTTGCTACCCGACTCCAGCCGAATCGGTGGGCAGCAAGATCATCGTTGATCGGATCTCCAACCTCAAGTATAGATATATAGAAGTCTACATAAGGGTCTACGGCTCTGTTGGCACACCAGGCAAGCGACTCCACTCATTCCATGAGCCATCGTAATTACGTACATTTGGATATCCCAACAAGTATTTCAACACAAACCAGATAAACGCCGAACGCCCGCCAATGGCACAGTAGGGAAAGACTTCTTTGTCCGGTGTAATGCCCTGTTGGCTATAGAGATGCTTGAGATCATTAAATGATTTAAATGTGCCATCGTCATTAACCGTATCGGTATGTTCCACATGCACAGCCCCAGGAATATGCCCTGCCCGTTCCTGCCCTTCCGGGGGCTTCATCATAAAGACCTCACCGCGATACTCTTCAGGTGTGCGCACATCCAACAGGACTTGATCAGGCTCCTTTAAAGAGGCTTCTACGTCGGCTTTTAAAACACGCAATTTAGAATCCAGAGGTTTGGCCTGGTACTGGGTAGGTGCAAATGTAGAGAACTCCGTCGTAACTGGGCGAGATTCTGCTATCCATTTCTGATGTCCACCGTTTAAGACGTTGACATTTTCATGGCCAAATAGGGTCAATAACCAGAAAACAACGCCACCTATGGCGATGTCACTGCCATAGGCAACAACTGTTGTCTCGGGGCCAATGCCAGAGCGTGAGAGTATGTTGTTAATCGTTGCTTGATCCAGCTTGATGCTCATGTCTGTCTGGCTTAAATCAGGAAAAATACTCCAAAATACAGCTCCTGGAATATGGGCGTTCTCTAGCAGATCCGGGGCCAGGGCCAGTTCAACAATGCGCACGTTGGGATCATCCAGGTGATCGGCTAGCCATTGGGTATCGACAAGAGTATCAGGACAGGCGTAATTAGTCATGGTTTCTCCTAAAAAATGGTGTTCAGTTCAGTTGTGTAGCCCAGGCTTAGGATCGGAGGTGTATACATTAAGTCGCAGAGTGGGCTAACTCAAGGCCAGGTCTATCTTTTCTCTCTTGCATAGTCTAAATTTTAACTACTTTTCTCGGCGAGACAACTTGCCATGCCCGATGCACCAGCGTCGAGGAAACAGAAACCAAAAAGAACCCCACTAAAGGATGTACAATGGCTAATGACAATGGCAGAAATGGTGGATGCCAATGAATTATCAAAAACTGAACTCCTAACAAAACAGGCATACTCACTGTCAGGATACGAATACGCCGCGAAAAAGTAGCCCTATAGGCCCACACGACTAGCACCAGGGATAAACCACTGTATCCTCTCACCAGCCATACATGGGCTTGCCACCAGCTAGGATTCTCAAAATAGGCTACACCCGCTGTCAACAGTTGCACCCCCAAACAGAGGTTAAACACAACAGTTACGACATAAAACCCAACAACACTAAATCTTGGGTTCGGAGTTGTGTCAACAGCCATTGGCAGCGCATCTATCGTCTCAGATAAAGAGGATGAAGGCATAATTGTTTTGCTTGCTACCCTCCTACCCTAAGGCGGCTATTTTCTGACGCCTAGACCTCGATCGGGTACACTTTTGTCTAGCGGCAAAAAGTGAGTGCCATGGAACCCCTCATCAAAGCTCCTCTACAAAGCTTGTTTCAGACAATTGTCCAGGCACAGACGGAAGCTGAGCTGAGCCAGGTGTTTATGGCAGAGGTTGGGCAGTATTTTGCGGCTAAGCGATGGAACCTGTATTTTCTAGATCAATTGCCAATCCTGGATGACCGTACGCCACCATTGCTAAAAAAGGCTTTATCCTTGGACTATAATCCTGTGCTGCGCTACTTGATGCAAAATCATGCAGCGGTTCACGATGAAGTGATCTTGCCCCCTGGTGTATGGCAAACGATTTGCCCTCGCGCCGACCATGGTCATGTCATGGTCGGCCCCATTGTCAGCCAGGGGCAGCTGGTGGGCGGCATCGCTGTGACTCGACATCGCCAGGACCCCAAGTTTACGACTGAAAATCTAGCGGATTTAAGTGCTCTCTGTTTACATGTGTCTACACGATTGGCTGTTTTACAGGCTAAGCCCGCGCCTATTGTGTTTCACAACAACTGCCTCACCCCACGGGAAGCTCAAATCGCGGAGCTGGTTGCCCAGGGGATGACTAACAAAGAAATTGGCGCTGAACTGTGGATTACGGAAAATTCAGTGAAACAGGCATTAAAGCGTATGTTTCGGAAGTTAAAGGTTTCATCCCGAGCTGAGATGATTGCCCAGCTAGCTTTGCAGAAAACTACAAAGCTACATCGCGCTTTTTAGTCAGAAAGTTGGTGCATTTGATCATTTCAAAAATATTTGTAGGAATTTAAAGTGAGGACATTGAAGTATACAGAGACTTCAATAAACGTCGGTTATTTTTCTGCCACCCTTACGAGGAAAAGCCAATGTCACCTGCAGTTCTTGTTTTTCTACCGTTTGCATTACTGCTTCTGATGGCCAAGGGAGCCGGTGCTAACTCAGAAACTCCAAAGAAAGAGAAAACGTCTTCCGGCAAAATCATGGGCATTTTGACAGAGCAAGGCGATTTCATCCCTTTTTCAGCACTAACTGACCACAACGTTCTTGATTCTGACCACAATGGTATTGTGCTGGAACAGAATGGCAAGCGCTACTTTTTAGCCGCTGCTAGCGAGCAAAATTAGGTTTACAAGGGGGCAGAGCTATCTTCCCCCGGCAACTTCAATAAACGTACCGGTTGTATAGGACGCTTCGTTTGATAATAGCCACAGGATAGCCTGGGCCACTTCCACCGCTTCCCCACCCCGTTTCATGGGCAAAACTTCTTTCACTCGATCCACCCGTCCTGGCTCGCCACCATCGCCATGAATGTCCGTATAAATAAATCCTGGACGCACGGCATTTACTCGAATTCCTTCTGCGGCTACTTCCTTAGCTAATCCCAGCGTCATAGCATCTATCGCCCCTTTAGATGCAGCGTAATCTACATATTCACCTGCTGCCCCTAGACGGGCTGCGACTGAAGAGATATTGACAATTGCCCCTCCTGGGCCGCCGCGCTTGGTAGACATGCGCTTGACGGCTTCTCGGGCACATAGAAATGCCCCGGTGACATTGGTTGCCAAAACTCGATTGAGGCGGGCGGCATCTAGATTCTCTACCCGAGTTTGTTGTTCTAAAATTCCTGCATTGTTGACCAGGGCTGTGACGGTACCTAGCTGATGATCTACTGCATTGAAGAGGTCGATCACCTCGGCTTCTACTGCGATGTCAGCTGCGATCGCAACTCCCTTACCCCCTTGTCGTCGAATCTTCTCAACAACCGCATTTGCCGCCTGATGGTTCCGACGATAGTTTACACACACCGCATAGCCCCGTTCTGCGGCTAAAGATGCCGTTGCCGCCCCAATGCCACGGCTGCCTCCAGTAATGACAATAACCTTGTCTGTGTTCACGACATTTATGCCCTAATAAAAATACCTCGTAGGGGCGCACTGCTGTGCGCCCCTACATTCTGTGCGCCCCTACATTCTGTGCGCCCCTACATTCTGTGCGCCCCTACATTCTGTGCGCCTATGCTCCCTTTAAGGACGCAGGTTTACCCTGATAGAGATCAAGCCCCACTTGCACAATTCCCATCAGGGCAACAAAACTCATTACCCCCATGGCGGAGAGCTCAGTCCCCACTAGTCCTACACCTAGCATAGCGGCCATACCCACTAATCGATGGCGGGTTCGGGCCTTACACATGAAAATCACCCCCATGCGATGTAGTACGGCCAATGAGCCATAACAAAGAGCCACTGAACCACACAACAGCCATCGTTCTGGGGTGGGTAAAACTCCAGCATGGCCAGCCGATAAAATACCTTTTTCTACACCGATACCGGTTGCTGCTAAACCAATCACCAGGGGTAAATGGATATAAAGCCACAACTGTAAAATCTGGACGCGGCCAGAGGTGCGGGCAGTTTCTAGGGCAGAGCCGGACACATTTTCAAAGTATAGCCACCAGAGAGAGAAGGCGATAGTAAAACCTGCGATCGCACATAGCGTACTGGCAAACTCCCAATGCATCTCAGACACGCCGTTGACCACGGCAATAATCGCCTCGCCTAACACAATGATGGTAAACAAACCAAAGCGCTCAGGCAGGTGCTCCGGATGTGGCGGCAGCTGTTGCACCATCGTCCTCGCTAACATGGGCGTGACAAAATCCACTGCCAGGCCAACTGTCCATAGAACGAAGCGAAGCGACAGCGGTACAAAGGCCGAAATTAGCCATAGCAGTGCGCCTAAACTAAACCCCACAGCGTAGCGATTCGTTAAGCCTCGCGCTTGCGGAATATGCCAGCCAGCCCAAAGGTATTCCAGCACCAGCATCAGTCTAGACGCAACATAGGCCAGGGCAAAGCTACTGGAACTGTCATCCAGGCCATGGTGCACATTGACTGCCAGGGCCGCCACCGCCAGCATTTGCAGCCCCATTAAAATGCGCCGGACCACATCGTCATTATCAAACCGATTGGCATAGAAAGTGGTGCCAATCCAGACCCACCATAGGGGCACAAACAGGGCGGCAAAACTTAGAAATCCATAGACTGAAACATCTGCACTGAGTTTGTGTGCCAGCTGAGAAATGGCGACCACAAACACCAGATCGTAAAATAGCTCCAGCCAAGTAGCATGGCGGGGCTGTTCGTCTGCGGTCTCACCTACCCAGAGGCGAGGGGGTCGGAGCCAGGATTTCATCATGGTGGGTTCGAGTAAACCAGAACTGTGATACGAGCATCTTAGATCTGATTCAAATCAGTTTGAATCCTGACCTATCCCCCAGGCACAATGTGCTCACCCATGGCTCAATAGCCAAATCGATTACGAATCTTTTGAGAACTCCGCTGCAGCTGATTGATAATGGCTTTAACATGGGGTCTCTCCAGTTCGGGAATGCCTGCTGCTGTAGTATCAAACACGCCAATTTCTGCCCGTAAAAATTTACCAATAACAATCTGAATATTTCGTATTTCGATCCATTGTTCCAGGGGGATGGAGCCTTCGTAATTTTCTTCTAGCAGCTCAATAAGATAGTTGTGATATCCCCAAATCACCTTGGCTGTCGTGGGTGTTAGCAAAATGGCATGGGCAGAAATCCACTCATCATATTGGCGTTGAAATTCGATGAGCTGTTGTTTGTCAGGCGAACTATATTCAATTTTATGGTTGAGCTGATTCAGGGCCTTAAACAGAACAGGATAGACCTCCAATCGTTTGTCAAAGAGTGACGTTGTGTAGGTCTGTTCTAATTGTTTCGTCAGCCTGCGGAATTCAGTACGGGATTGATAAACCGCGATTAAGGACGATGCCAACAATGTAATTAGCCCCGATACGATAGCTATTACCAATTGCATAATTCTTGCTTATCTATCCTTTCTGATTGCAGCGTTAGTGAGGCTAACATAACTCGAACACTACTCCCGATTCAAACTGTCCCAACCCTCTCGATTGAGGCGATAAACAAAACAGTCACTGCCTCCAAACTGACGACGCTCGATTTGCTGAAAGCCTAGCCGTTCATAAAATCGGTGGGCTCGGGTGTTGCTAACCAATGGATCAATCAGCACAGCCACCACAGCTGAGTCGGTAAAACAGCGGGTCAGCGCCAGACGCATCATTTGCGTTCCATAGCCTTTGCCCAGGTCAGAAGCCGCACCAATCCAAATGTCGATAGCCTTCAAATTGGCAGGCACGTCGCCCCAATAGTGGCTCTCTTCCAGGGCTGGATCAATAATCTGAATACAGCCAATGGGTCGCCCATCCAGTTCAGCAATCAACTGCTCACGCCAGGTCGGTGAGCGGCTGAGTTCTACCTCCCACTGCCAGTCATCATCAGGATCGGAGGCGATTACATGGGGCTGTTCGTCCCAGTGACGCAGTAGAATCAAATCGTCAGATGTGGCAGGACGTAGAGTAATCATTGGGATACCCTTTGCAAATTGGATCAGCTCCTGGGTACTTGGCGGGGGCAGGCCATCGCCTATCGCTCAGACTGGGTTGACGGTATGGCTGTTACAAAAGCGCACCATCTCCATCACTGGATGCTAGAGCCGTCGATTAACTCCACGAGACAGTGAAATAAATCATATTTCCTTGAGGATCAAGATCGACTGAGCCAAAGCCAGCTCCACCGTTGGGGCTAATGGTATAGCGAAGTTTGCCCGACTCCAATCGGGTCCCTTCGTCTAAATTCAATCCTGGCGAGTCTTGAATCCACTTTTCTAGAATCGAACGCTCAGCGGAAAATGAGCCCCTAAAGGTTCTAGAAAATGAGCTACCCGATGTCATAATCTGCAAATCCGTCGCCTCGGGTGGGATAGGCGCAAAATTTCCCCATTCCCAGGCCACATCGATCATATGTTGCTGCATGAACGGGTTATGGTTTTCGACCCAGTTAGGAGCCAAGAGCCATAGACTGCCGAGGCCGATGATAATTGCAAGTATGCCAGCACACCCCAAGCATCCTAGCTTTAGTCCATGACTTTTGGGATTAGGCTGATTCAGAACAGTCATTGGGCTATCAACAAATGGGCTGCTACTCTCGACGTGCTAGCTAGAGCTTTGATTCAAACACATCAAAATCCATAAAAACTTACCACTAACTGCCTTATCCTCCTAACTAAATATTTCATTCGATTTGGCAACTCACTCTGGCTATGGCGATGAACCATGAATTGGCAGGTCAGCCTCTCCTCAGCAAATGGCCGAACAAGGGGAACTGCGGACTACTGTTCTGAATGCAGTTGATTAACTGTCTGAAAAAAAACATTAGCCACGTTGCTGTGCTATGAAGAACAACGCGGCTTAAAAGCAGTGGCGGATCACTTAAATATTGCAGGAGAATAAAACAATGTCTACTCATCATACTGCTTAGATACCTACAAAATTTTGCTGCTCATTTTGTGGCAAGAGTCAGACTGACGTTAATTTACTGATTGCAGGTTCAACGTTAGATGCAACACCTGCCTACATCTGCAATGAGTGTATTGATATCTGCCATCAAATTGTCAGTCACCATGCAGATTTAGAAGGTATCTCTACATCAAAAGCTTCTGGCTAAAGGATTATAAGGTACCTGGCTTTTACACATTCAGATTGTCATGGGTCCCTGTGAACCGGCTGCTATTCTAGGTTCAAGACCATTTCATTGCTTTCTACATAGCCTAAACCGGAATATAACAGCTTACCTGTGTCAGAGGCGTGTAAAACAGCTTTTGTACAACCAATGTCTTTCAAGTAGATCACAGATTGATCCATCAGCTTGGTCGCCACACCTTGTCTACGATAATTGGGCTCTACATATAGCCCCCAGATGTATCCTTTCTGATACGCTTCACTCACCATGGGGTAAAGTTCCAAGATTTGACAGCTGGCTGAACCAATAACTTGGCCATTAATTTCAGCCATAAACCCTCGATAACAAAGCTCGTCACGCGCGCGCTTAATAAATCGAGTTGTTTTTTCTAACCAGTCGTGTCGAATAGAATCAGATGTAACACCCAGTTCGAGAGCAAGCTGACACAAATGCTTGGCAATGATAACGTCATCACTTTTGACAGCCTCACGAATTGTCAAAGTCTTTTCTGGCATAACAATCTGATAAAACCTACAGATACGTTAAACCATAGTGTTACTCTTTAACAAAGGGCTCAGGCTAGTGTAAGGACATTTCTGATAAAGAAGCTACCAGTTATCCAGGCTCCCTTTTATGAAAATATTTGTGTTCTCCCAATTATGCCTTTAACCGGTATAGTCTTTTTGAGAAAACACCTAAGCAAAAAAGTGGCTGATGAAACTTAATTCTAGTACTCCTATAGCTGCTCCCACAAAACCTTAACTCCGTCTGGAAGATAATCAGAAATTTCTTGCACAATGTCTGTGGGCAGTTCATTTCTTACGGTTGAGAAAACAGCGATAGTCACACCCTGGGGAGTGACATCTTTGGGAACACTGCCTTCTTGGGTAATGCGACGCATAAAGATTTCGGAGTCAATTTTAAGTGGGGGGCGCAATCGACTAATCAATCTCACAATCGGATTATCGTCTCGCCAGAGCTTGGCAATCTCTTGATTGCTAAAGGCCGCCTCAATGCGATCAGATGCTTCAGTTGTCATCATGTCACGCATGGTTCGAAACACAACAACAGTAGTGTCACGAGCATCATAGATGTCGGGGAAGTTAGCCTTTTGCATTACCTGCTCTAAAAAGCCTTTCTGAGATTCGTTGATAGCTGCTCCCGCCATGACATCCTCCTGATATTATCGATTTTAATTTTCGATAATACTCACTAGCTATTGCTAATAACGTCTACTTGATTATAACGAAACTTTTGGCGATTGATTGTATGGAAGATTTCAAACAACAAGAACTATACGCTATCTAGTATGGTTGGGGTGTCGACTACTGTTGCGTACTCTTGATGCATATTGGCTAAGGCAAGGGCGTGTACTCGCTCAGCTGGGTGTAGATTTTGCTCTAAATCGAGCTTGTCAAACGTCGCTGTGGCATCTGAAACAACATAGGTATCAAAATTAAGGTTACCTGCAACTCTAACAGTTGCCTCAACGGAATTGTTTGTGATTACTCCTGTGACTATTAGGGTCTGATAGTTATTTTGTCTTAGCCACTGTTCTAAATCGGTACCAATAAAAGCACAATTTACGTGTTTGCTAACAATTTTCTCACCACGGTTAGGAATCACAATATCCTTAAAATCGCACCCTTGCTGTCCTGGACGGTAGGTGGAGTTAGGATCGGTTGAAAGATGACGAACATGAACAATAGGACGCTGATTAGCACGCCAGGCACTCAGCAGTTTTGCAATATTTGCCTCAGCTTGTTGATTATTGCGTCGTCCCCAACTGGGATGATCAATAGCCTTTTGCACATCAATAATAATGAGGACGCTATTGGACGGAATCTGCATCAACTCAACCTCCGTAGAGCTCTAGGTGACGCCAACTATGAAAACACCATGGGCATTGCTTTGCTGTGGGGGTACGTGGGACTTTAAGGCTCAACGATAGCGTAACTATCGTTTAAAGCCATGCTCCAGGGGGGGATAGGCGAGCATGTTGGTGCCTAGCTTACAGCGACGGGTCGCAATCGGGTTTCTGGTTCTCGGGTCCAGCTTTGAGTAGGCCTGGATAGCGAACTTTGCCTGCTGCGATTAGGGGTGCGATCGCACCAGCACTGACTTGTCAGTTCGCAAGTCAGCGCCCATATCTGGGGATCAACTTGAGCCTAGAAATCTTGATTAGATGGGGAATCAGGCTTCGACGTGAGCGTTTTGGCTGAGCGTACCGTCGATGCCTCAGCCAAACGGGGTCAGAAGTCATACCAAATCCGAATTCATTAAATCCGATTAAAAATGGACAATCCTGTAGGGGCATTCCCTTGTGCGGTTCGGCTGAGCGGTTCGGCTGAACTCACCGTCGAAGCCTCACCGTCGAAGCCATGCCCTTCGATACCGAACGCTATCTTATCTCGCTCCCAACGTTTCTTTTACAAACGCTTTGACGGCTGCCCGGTCATTGTCTAGCACCGTAAATCGCTCTTCTCGCTCAAACAAATCACTGAGGAAGTCGGGCAGATGGGGGAAAACATCTACGGCCCCCTTAATGGCATCGGGGAATTTGGCTGGGTGGGCACAGGCGAGGGAAACGTGGACGGCATCATTGGGTAACTCCTGCAATAAACCGGGGGCGCAGGCAATGGCCGTGTGGGGATCAATCAGCTCACCCGTGGCGTGATAGATTTTCTGAATGATCTGGGCGATACTGTCATCATCAAATCGTCTACCGGCAAAGGTTTTGCGCAATTCTGTCAGCACATCGGGCGATACACTAAAAATGCCGGTTTTCTTAAACTCAGCCATGGTTTTCATGACATGGTCTGCGTCATTTCCATAGGCATGGAACAGCAGCCGCTCAAAATTGCTGGATATCTGGATATCCATACTGGGTGCGATGGATGGGGAAACGGCATCGGTGCTCATTTTGCCAGAATCGAAGAAGCGAGCCAGAATATCGTTTTTGTTGGTCCCTATGGCTAGCTTACTAATGGGCAATCCCATACGCTTTGCGACATAGGCAGCGAATACATTGCCAAAGTTACCGGTGGGTACGGCAAAGGATAGTGTGCGCTCAGGGGCACCTAGATTCAGTGCGGCATACACGTAGTAGACGACCTGCGCCATGATGCGCGCCCAATTGATGGAGTTTACTGCCGACAGTTTGTATTTGTCGCGAAAGTCTAAATCGTTAAATAGCTCCTTGACAATTGTCTGGCAATCATCAAATGGTGCGTTTAGTGCAATGTTATGGACGTTTGTCGAGAGCACCGTCGTCATTTGCTTACGCTGAATCTCGGAGGTGCGATTGTGGGGATGGAGAATAAAGATGTCAATGGTATCTTTGTCGCGGCAGGCTTCGATGGCGGCGGAGCCAGTGTCTCCAGAGGTTGCACCAAGGATGGTAACGCGTTCGCCTCGTTCTTGTAACAGGTG
The DNA here is from genome assembly GCF_000316115.1 of Leptolyngbya sp. PCC 7375. GTDB lineage: Bacteria > Cyanobacteriota > Cyanobacteriia > Phormidesmidales > Phormidesmidaceae > Leptothoe. Next base: position 1,086,580 of record NZ_JH993797.1, on the reverse strand, counting down.
GTCGAATAGCTTACCGAGAAACTGTAGTGCGTAGTCTTTGAATGCTAGCGTTGGGCCGTGGAATAGTTCCAGTAGAAAATGGTTGGTGTCTAGCTGCTTGATGGGGGCAATTGCCTTGTGGTGAAAGCCTGCATAGGCTTCATCAATCAGCGTTTTGAGTGCATCTGGCTGGATGGCATCACCGACAAAGGGCTTCATTACTTCGTACGCCACCACTTGGTAGGGCTTGCCGCGTAGTTGTCGCCATTGCTCTACGGAGAACTGTGGATAGCTCTCTGGCACATATAGACCACCGTCTCTGGCTAGACCGGTGAGGACTACATCGGCGAAATCAAGAACGGGGGCTTGACCACGGGTGGAGTGGTATTTCATTTATTCTCCTGGAAAAGTGATATTTATGTATCTCGCATAGCATATTTTATATGTTGAGCGTGAACATCAGTGGTTTAGTTCAAAACCATCAACAGTGCAATGGGTTAAGGCGTTGCCATAATGGGGACTGCACAAAAATAAAGCCCTAGGTTTGGGCTGTGGATGGGGGGATGAGTGATGGGGGAATCGGGTGATTAGTTAAGTGCAGCGTGTAACTAATGACGCCTATGGGTAGGCTCGTTCCGCCGCCCCATGTATGACCCAACGTACTAGATTATGCCTACTCACCACTCACCTACACAACCAGACTGTATGCAGCTGCTCTAGAAGTGTTCTTTACTCTTGAGCAGCAGTACGATGGTCAAACTGCCAATGAGTTTGAATTTTTCAACAGAATCGGCCTGGTACTCTCGCAAAATCTGGGGGCCTAACTTGTTAAAGATCTGAAAACTGTCTAGTGCGGGATAGTGGGGTGGAACAACTTCTTTCGATTGTTGAGTATCTTTTGAAGATAAAATAGTGGGCTAGATTCTCTCTTAATTCATGAGAGAATCTTCATCAAGCTGAGCCCGTCTCAAGGTTGATAGAAAAAAATGCATCGTGATGATAGAAAGGTGCTTGAATTGTTAGGAACTTATGGGTTGCAGCTCTTCGTTTAGGTTGGTTAAATTAGGTAAAAAACTTTATGCCAGCGCGTTTACCCCGCTCATCCCTGTCGGATGCATTTATTGAAGAAACCTATCAACGGACGCGGCGGCATTTATTGGGAGGTGCGATCGCACTAGGCTGTGTTGTCTTATCAGGTGTGCTTTGGTACCGGGTGATTGAGGGCTGGACCTGGCTAGATGCGACCTATATGTCTGTCATTACCCTGGCAACGGTAGGGTTTGCAGAAATTCAACCGTTAGGGGCCAGAGGTAGACTATTTACTATTATCTTAATTTTAATGGGCGTTGTTGTCATCGCCTATATCTTAAATTGTTTTACAGAGGCTCTAATTCAAGGCCACCTACAGGCCGGTATTCGTTTGAGACAACGGCGTAAACTTATGAAATCTTTGGCAGGTCATTATATTATCTGTGGGTTTGGTCGCACAGGTCGGCAAGTCGCAACAGAATTTGCGTTCGAGGCTATCCCCTTCATTGTGGTTGATTCCCATGAAGCATCTGTACAAGCCGCTCAGCAGATGGGATTTATCACCTTTCAAGGGGATGCTACCCTAGACCAGGTTCTCTTTCATGTGGGTATCGACCGAGCCCATGGTTTGGTGGCCGCGCTCCCATCCGATGCCGAGAATCTATATGCCGTCCTCTCAGCCAAAACCCTGGCCCCCGGCATTCGCACCATTGCTAGGGCCAGTACTGAAGAAGCTGTCCAAAAACTCCAGCGCGGCGGCGCAGATGTGGTGGTCTCTCCTTATATTACAGGAGGCAAACGAATGGCGGCGGCGGCTATTCGTCCCCAGGTGGTTGACTTTTTAGATGGTATTCTCACCGGAGCAGATCGCACTGTTTATATAGAAGAATTTCTGATTTCTCCAAAACACTGTCCTCAAATTGGCAGAACCCTAGAAGAGGCCCAGTTAAGAATAAAATCTGGAGCTTTGATCCTGGCAATTCGTCGCGCGGATAGCTCACTCATTGTTGGTCCCAATGGTGATACTTTACTTTGTTCTGGAGATTTGGTAATTGTCATGGGCTCATCCGATGAACTGCGGCGACTTAATCAAATTCTTGGCCCAATCCATCGAAAATATCGATAAATCTGAATTGATACCCCAAAAACAATCTAATCTTCATCTAAAGGCATAGAATAGATATAAATCTATCAGAGTCCCCTTACAGGTTTAATGAATAATAAAGAACTGCTAAAGGCCTATGAGGCTGGCGAGCGTGATTTTTCTGGGTTAACACTCTTAGAGTTAGAGCTACTTCAGCTTGATTTAAGTGATGCAAACTTTAGTCAATCTGATTTACGGCAGTCTCGCTTAGGTCGAACGCACTTCTGTCGTGTAAATTTTGAAAATTGTAACTTAAGCGAATCGATTCTTTGGGGTAGCGATCTTCGCAATGCTAATTTAAAGCAGGCACAGCTACGAGAAAGTGACTTAAGCAGTGCCCTATTAACACAGGCCAACTTAGAAAAGGCAAATCTTATCAAAGCCAGTCTATGTGGAGCTAATCTCAGCGATGCAAATCTTGCTAATGCTTGTCTGTTGGATGCCGATTTGCGCTCTAATTCTGACCAGAGAACGGATCTAGGACAGTCTAATTTGAGTGGGGCTGATTTAAGCTATGCATTTTTAAGCGGGGCCATTTTACGGGGGGCCAATTTAGCCCAAGCGAAGCTGTGTCGCGCTAAATTAGGCAAAGACTATCGCCCTGGGGGATTTCACTCCGATCTCAGTGAGGCCAACCTGCAAGGGGCTGATCTTAGCTATGCTGATTTGACAGGCGTGAACTTGAAAGAGGCCAATCTAAAAGGGGCTGACCTAACGGGTGCAGTACTGCATCAGGCAAATCTCTACCATGCCATCATGCCCGATGGTCAGCCCCATGACTAACCAAGGACTTTTTAACGTACGGTCTCTCCCATAGACGTTGAGGCTATGGGAGGGAGCAAGTACAGCCGCCGCCGCTCTCCCACAAACATCTATTGATAACTTTCTAGATATAAATACTATAATATAGCGCACCCATGCCGCTACAGGCATCACATTTTGTAAGCCATCAACCGGTCAGCCCAAAGGGATATACGGCAGACTCATCCATAGGTTAGAGCTTCAACTCAGCAAAATGAAGCAATACTAAAGATTCCATACTGTTTTCCTAGAATTCAAGACTTACCATAAAGCGTAAAGTTTTGAAAATAGAGATCCAGGAATCGTTTAATCGCTATATAGTAATTAAAGCTAAGCCTAACGTTTTTAGCCATGAGTCTTCAGGCCAATCTACCGCAGGCGAATGCAGATGTCGCTTCTCCCCTTCACACATTGGCAATATGGTTATGAGCCCATACCTGAGACGCCAGAGGCAGAGCTATCGAGCCTCTTTCTCAAATCCCAAGACTGGGTGGACTGGGCCTCAACATCTTGATATTTCCTAATTTATCTGACAAGTTTTCTGGCAAGAAATATCAATGAGTATCTCCAACTACTTAGAGTTATGCACGTCACAAGGAGGGCTCCTAATTCGTGCCTATGCTCCAATCAGCATTATTTCTTGCCTTTTTTCTTCTTTTAGGTTCCACAGCCAGCTCGATGCAGCAATAATTGAGGGTATACCATGAACCACAACTTAGCTATGCAGTTGCGGGAAGGGACACAGAAGTCTCATGCACTGGCAGAAAACACAGCATTTATGAAATGTTTTCTCAAAGGCATTGTTGAAAGGGACCCCTTCCGTCATCTAGTCGCTAACCTATACTTTATTTACAGTGCTCTAGAAGAGGAAATGCGACGGCATGCCCACCATTCTGTCGTGGGTACCATGTATTTCCCTGCCTTAGAGCGAGTCCCACAATTAGAAAAAGACCTTGCTTTTTACTATGGCAAAAATTGGCGTGGTGGGATTATGGCGTCCTCAGCCGGTCTCCACTACATAGAACGCATTCATCAGGTGGCTAACCAGAACCCATCCTTATTGGTTGCCCATGCCTATGTGCGCTATATGGGTGATCTCTCTGATGGGCAAGCTCTAAAGGCCATTATTCGTTCTGTTTTAGAACTACCGGAAGGCTATGGGACAGCATTTTATGAATTTGACGATATCTCTACTGTGGAAGCTCGACGGGCTTTGAAGGGGCAATACAGAGATGCTTTGAACTCATTGCCCATTGAGATGAGTCTAGTACGACAAATTGTTGACGAAGCAAATGTAGCATTTCGACTTAATTGTAATATTGTTAATGAGCTAGAGCCTCTGGTAAAAGCAGCCATTGGCGAACATGTCTTTGACTTGATTACTCGCCAAGATACACCTGGCCGTACAGAGTACCATCATCGGTCACCGACAGTATCTACTGAACTCGTGTCTTCAGTAACTGTCTAATCATTGACTTGTTCATCGGCTACCTCCTCTTCTATGAACCTCCACGTCCCCCGCAAGGGGGATTTTTTCATAACTGCTCGATTGACCATATCCAGTAACTAGGAGAAATACGATGCCACTAGCCGAGAAAGACACAACTATACCTCCCAATCACCTCAATATTATGGGGTATGTAAATCGCTCTGAAGTCAACGGTCCAGGGCGTCGAGCCGTGGTATGGGTACAGGGCTGCTTGCGAGAATGTCCAGGATGTTTTAATCCGGCCTCCTGGTCTTTTGAACCTAACCAGATAGTATCCATTGATGAACTGGTCAGCCGTATCCTAGATGATCCTGAAAATGAAGGCGTGACATTCTCAGGAGGTGAACCCTTTTGGCAAGCAACCGCCCTGGCAGAAGTAGCCCGACAGGTGAAAAAACACGGGTTAAATGTCATGTCGTTTAGTGGATTTACATTAAACGAATTACAGAAAACTAATGCACCTGAAGGTTCCCAGTCACTGTTAAAACAATTGGATATTCTCATCGATGGTCCATATGTTGAATCCCTAGCCATCAATGAGCCCACTTCACCGGTCTCATCGCGCAATCAACAAGTACGGATCTTTAATCCGGACCTAGCCAATCGCATTACATGGGCCAGTGATCAAATAGAAGTCCATGTTTTCAAGGATGGCAGTCGCCTGGTTACGGGGTATCAAAGCTATTCATATGAATAACTGCGTTGAGAAAAACTAGGGTGTGACTCTGAGCTAATCTGAGCTAATAGGTCGTTTCATAGTGTCGTTCTTCCTGTAGATATGGCTGCAACTTCTGATGGCCTGGGTTTAGCCAAGCGTGCACATCGGTCGATGGTCGAATATCAGCCAACAATGTTTTCAGAGTGTCACCTTCAAGGCTCTCCGCTGTCAGCAGTTTTTTGGCAATTCTTTCTAAGACTGCTTGGTTCCTCACTAAGAGCGCAGTGGCCATTTGATAAGCATGATCAATTAGCTCTTTGATTTCATCATCAATAGTCTCCGCCAGATGAGGACTAATGGGGCGACGAGACTGTCCAAACCCGTCTAAAAATTGTGCTTGGTTACGCTCTACAGCCATGGGACCTAGGGTTTTGCTCATGCCATAAAGCGTGATACAGCGTTCGGCTAAGTCTGTTGCCTTTTGGATATCATCGCTGGCCCCAGTGGAAACCTTGTTGAAAATCAATTCTTCGGCGGCACGTCCCCCCAATAGCATCATCAATTGGCCTCGAATCTCATCTTCCATCATTAAGAACCGATCATCCTCTGGCAGCTGGAGTGTATACCCCAGAGCAGCCACCCCTCTAGGTACAATTGAAATCTTCTCAATACTCCCAGTGCCGGGCATTAGGGCACCGATGATCGCGTGTCCAGCTTCATGGTAGGCCACTGTTTGCTTCTCTAGCTCGCTAAGGATCCGTGACTTTTTCTCAAGACCGGTTAACATGCGCTCAATGGCTTCATTAAAGTCAGCCATTGTTACAGCTTCACGGTTTTTGCGAGCAGCTAATAATGCTGCTTCATTAATTAAGTTGGCTAAATCTGCCCCAGCAAAACCGGGGGTACGGGCCGCTAGCTTGGATAACATAACATCATCTGACAGCTGCACCGTCTTAGCATGAACATCTAGAATGGCTTTTCGTCCCTGGCGATCAGGGCGATCCACGACAATACGACGATCAAATCGACCTGCCCTTAACAGCGCTGGATCTAACACCTCAGGGCGGTTGGTGGCTGCAAGCAGAATCACACCCGCATTGGGTTCAAAGCCATCCATCTCCGCCAAAAGCTGATTTAATGTTTGTTCCCGTTCATCATTGCTAGCGAAAGGGCCATTGGCAGTCCGCGATTTACCTAAAGCATCTAGTTCGTCGATAAATACAATACAAGGGGCTTGTTGTTTAGCCTGCTCAAACAAATCTCTTACCCGTGAGGCCCCTACACCCACGAACATTTCAATAAATTCTGATGCTGAAATACTGAAAAAGGGCACTCCGGCTTCTCCAGCAATGGCTCGTGCCAGCAACGTTTTACCGGTTCCTGGCGGGCCTACTAATAAAACTCCCTTGGGAATTTTGGCCCCCAGGCGAGTATATTTTTTTGAATCCTTTAGAAAATCAACAATTTCTTGGAGTTCGGCCTTAGCCTCGTCTACGCCAGCCACATCGTCAAAGGTAACGCTATTCCCACTTTGGGAATATATGCGCGCTTTGCTTTTACCAACACTGAGGGCTGCGGGGCCTGCTTGCATTCTCTTGGCAAAGCTTCCCCATAGTATCCACACTATCAATAGTGGAAATAATAGGCTCCAGAGGCCCCCTACCCAACGACCATTGGTTGGTAAGGCCGTAATCTCAACGTCATGTTGTCGTAGGATGCGAGATAAATCTGGGTCGGCGGGTAAGGGCGTTGTCGTTGCCACCTCTGGTTGAGTAGCCGCTTCATCGTTGAGAGATGTATCAACGGGTATGAGCGTATATTCAATTTCATGTTCGCTGATTTTTACTGTGGCGACCTGACCGCTTTCAACCTGGGTGAGGAATTCACTGTAGGGAACTGCCTCAGGGCGTTCTGGCATACGAGTCATCGTAAATACCATAATTAGCAGCCAGACCATAAGCCAGCTGAGATTAATGAGCGCAGGCCTCCAACCGGTTGGATTGTCTTTTGGTGGAGATGAACGAGGAGGGGTACGGTTTTGCATAGCATTGCACGGATAAGTGATGATGTTTACAGGCTTGATCCCGAAGCATTTGCAGCCATATCGTTCAGGGCCTAATGCCACATACTTTGAGTGTAAACAGCTGATTTGAGGAACTTATGAGTATGATCCCCGTGGCGAGACAGGCCTGTCTCCTCGTGCAGTTATCGTCCATTACTGAATTACTATCTCCTGAGCCCTAATTACCCACCTAACTCAAATCTCCCTGCATCACTATCTGACTTTTCTAGGGTCTCTTCTGCACGACTCAGCATTGTTTCCTTTAAATGCTCGGTTGTCTGGCGTTGTTGTGTAACCTGTTCACGTTCTTCAGCAGCCACTGAATCCTCAGTATCCAAACTTTCTACTGCTCGATTTAACACCTTTTCGTTTAACTGCTCTGCATGCTGACGCTTTTGAGTGTTAGCGGCTCTAGTTTCCTGTTCAATATTCATGGTGGTTCTTAACTGTAATTAGTCCATGGATAGAGTAATCAAGCATTCTGAGGAATTTGTGAGGATTGAGGCTGCCCTATGGTGTGCGATCGCAACTGAGCATCGGGCTTGCGGCAATCATGTCCGGTGCGATCTCATTAAAGTGTTGTTACACCCCTCACAAATTCCTCAAGTTTTTTGTCTAAGATCACCACAAGAGTAACAGTGACGCATTTTTACGTTTATTTAATTTGAGTAACTGCCGATAGAAATAATCCCCTGTTTACTAACAGCCAGTATGGTGGCCAATTCAACGTCAAATCCAGCATCCATGATGCCTCCTGCCGTATTTCATATGGAGCAGGTCAGTAAGGTCTATGTAATGGGCGATGTCAAGGTGCACGCACTAGAGTCAGTGGATTTAGACCTGTACGCGGGAGAATTTGTCGTACTACTGGGACCATCAGGTAGCGGCAAGTCGACACTGTTAAATATTTTGGGCGGTTTAGATGTCCCCTCCGGCGGCCAGGTTTATTTTCGCAACCAGGCCATGAACAAAGCCAATGAACAGTCTCTGACTCGATTTCGCCGCCAGTCGGTGGGGTTTGTGTTTCAGTTTTATAACCTGATTCCCAGCCTGACAGCCAGGGAGAATGTGGCCCTGGTGACAGATATTGCTCGCCATCCCATGAAACCGGAAGACGCCCTAGAGCTGGTCGGTTTAGTAGATCGGTTGGATCACTTTCCGGCGCAGCTGTCGGGGGGAGAACAACAGCGGGTTGCGATCGCACGTGCCATTGCCAAACGCCCCGAAGTTCTCCTCTGCGATGAACCGACCGGAGCCTTAGATTTCAAGACTGGCAAGCGAGTATTAGAGACCCTGGAACGAGTCAACCAAGAATTTGGCACCACAACGGCTGTAATCACCCACAATGCAGGCATTGCCGCCATGGCAGATCGGGTTGTCCATATGCGCAGTGGCAACATTGCGAATATTAAGCGAAATGAACAGAAAGCATCTCCGGCGGAGTTGGAGTGGTGAGGGGATATGGCACTGAAAGCCCTAGACCGTAAACTATTACGAGATCTCCTGCGTATGCGAGGGCAGGTGCTGGCAATTGTCCTGATTGTCACCTGTGGTATGGCCAATCTGATCACCATGATGAGCACCCACGGGTCACTACAGCTTACCCAGGCCACCTACTACGACCAGTACCGGTTTGCCGATGTATTTGTCCAGCTAAAGCGCGCACCCAAAAGCCTGACAGCCCGGTTTGAGCAAATTCCGGGCGTGGGGGTCGTGCAAACGCGCGTGGTCCAGGATGTCACCCTGTCCGTGGAGGGCCTGGCGGAACCGGCTACCGGACGATTAATCTCGATTCCTGAGCACCCCACCCCAATGCTTAACGATCTGTTTATTCGCAAAGGGCGCTATCCAGAACGAGGGGATGAGGTGCTGGCCAGTGAAGTCTTTGCTGAGGCCAATCACCTGGAACTAAACGACACGGTTGGGGCAATTCTCAATGGGCGCTGGCAAACCCTACGGATCGTTGGTGTTGCCCTATCACCGGAGTATATCTATGAGATTCGGGGCACGGAAATTGTTCCCGATAACCAACGCTTTGGCATTCTCTGGATGCAGCAGGAGGCGCTGGCAACAGCTTTTGACATGGATGGGGCATTTAACGATGTCAGTTTAAGGCTGATGCCAGGTGCCAGTGAAGCCGAGGTGATCTTTCAGCTAGACCAGCAGTTGGAAACCTATGGTGGGTTAGGGGCCTTTGGTCGAGAAGATCAAATTTCCCATACCTTTATTTCCGATGAGATTCGTCAGCTGTCGGCCCATGCTGTCTTTATACCTAGCATTTTTCTAGGAATTGCCGCCTTTTTGTTAAATCTGTTGCTCAGCCGGTTAGTGAGCACCCAGCGAGACCAAATTGCAGTGATGAAAGCGTTTGGCTATGACAACTTTGCGGTGGGGCTGCACTATCTAAAACTGGTAATGATCGTGGTGTTGCTAGGTGTCGTTCTAGGCAGCGGTCTGGGCTGGTGGATGGGGCAAGGTATGACCCGCTTGTATGCAGATTTTTATCACTTTCCGGTGCTGCAATATGAGGTGCGACCATCGGTACTGGTGACGGCGCTATTGGTCAGTTGTGGTGCCGCAATATTAGGAGCGTTTCTGGCGGTACAGCGTGCGGTGTCGCTCCCACCAGCTGAAGCCATGCGGCCTGAACCTCCGGCCACGTATCGGCCTACATTAGTGGAAAAACTGGGCCTACAGCGGTGGTTTTCTGCCCCTAGCCGCATTATTCTGCGAAATTTGGAGCGACGTCCAGTGCAGGGATTGTTATCGGTGGTGGGCATTGCGGTTGCGATCGCAATCCTGGTACTGGGCCGTTTTTTCACCGACGCCATGGATGCCCTGGTGGATATCCAGTTTCGCACCATTCAGCGAGAAGACATTACCCTGGTCTTTAACAATCCCCTATCGAGCCGCGCCCAGTTTGACCTTTACAGCTTGCCAGGGGTATTACGAGCCGAACCCTTTCGCACGGTGCCCGCTCGGCTGCGCTTTGGTCACTATCAAAAACTCAGCGGCATCAATGGTGTGGAGCCCGGTAGCGAACTCCGTCGCCTGCTGGACCGCGAGCAGCGGCCAGTAACATTACCGCCTGAGGGAGTGGTTTTATCCACAAAGCTGGCGGACATTTTACAGGCCCACCTGGGAGACCAAATCATCGTGGAGGTGTTAGAAGGAGAGCGTCCCACGCGCACCGTGCCAGTCACCGGCATCTTCGACGAGCTGGTGGGCATTTCCGCCTACATGGATATCCATGCCCTCAATCGCTTAATGCGAGAAGGATTTACCCTTTCCGGTGCCTATCTACAGGTGGATGAACACGAACAACAGCAGCTTTATGCCGAGCTTAAACAAACTCCTGCCGTGGCCAGCGTCGCCATGCGTCAAACCACCATTGATCAGTTCAACGACATTCTCACCAGGAGCATGGCAGGATTTACCATGGTATTGGTAGGGTTCGCGTCGGTCATTGCCTTTGGGGTGGTGTACAATGCCGCCCGCATTGCTTTATCAGAACGGGAGCGGGAACTGGCCACCCTGCGGATCATTGGATTTACCAAAGGTGAAATTGCGTTCATCTTATTGGGAGAACAGGCGGTGCTATTAACGCTATCGATTCCCATAGGGTTTGCTCTAGGCTTTGGTCTGGCGGCACTGATGACTGAGATTTACGACTGGGAGCTGTTTCGCTTTCCTTTGGTGATCACTCCAGCCACCTATGCCTTTGCTTTTGTCGTGATTATGGCGGCAGCGTTGGCTTCTGGCTTACTGATTCGACGGCAGCTGAATCAACTGGATTTGATTGCTGTTTTAAAAACAAGAGAGTAATAGAAGGTATGAAAAGAGCGCACAGGAGACAGGGGCAGCAGAGGATACCGGGGGAAAGGTTTATTATTAACAACTAATTCTTGGAGCAAAAATCAATGCAGTACTCTTATATAAAAGCCAAAACTTGCTTCCCTCCTGGGATGGCAACGGGGTCGGTTGGCCGCTAACACTCCTCAAAACCACTCATCAAGTTCCTCTGCCTAAGGAGATCTCACTATGACGCAGGCCCAGAAACAAACGGTCAAAAACTTGTTTCGACGGAAGCCCAAGGATCCGTCGACTCCTGCGACCCGACGACAACTCCGTTTGCCTCGCTGGCTGCCCTATGGTCTAGCTGGTGTAGGTATTACTGTTCTGGTGGGTCTCGCCTTTCGACCTACCCCCATTCCCGTGGACCTGGGGACCGTGACGACTGGTCCGTTACGGGTGACTATTGATGCTGAGGGAGAAACGCGGGTAAAAGATCGATATGTGGTTTCAGCACCTGTGGATGGACGCTTACAGCGAATCGATCTAGAAGCAGGGGATCTGGTGCAGGCCAATGCTGTTGTTGCACAGCTTGATCCATTGCCCCTAGATAGCAAAGTGCAGACAGCCCAAGCACGATTGCAGGAGTTGCGGGCTGAGCTGGTGGGGGTGGATACCCAGCGACCTAAGGCAGAAGCTTTGGCCCAGGCGTCTGCTCGACTACAGGCGACCCAGGCCACACAACAGGCAGCAGCGGCAGAAGTGGAAGAGACTCGGGTGGAGTTGGAGCAGGCACGTCGCGATCGCAACCGGGCCCAAGATTTAGAAACACGGGGTGCCATCTCTCGTCAGGCCAGAGAAGCGGCTGAACTTGAGGAAAATCGTTTGGCCCAGGAACTGGCGGCGGATGAGAAACGGTTGGGCAGTGCGATCGCAAATGTGACAGCTGCCCAGGAAGCCCTAGCGTTGCTGCGAGAAGAACAACGCGACCCTGATTATTTAGAAGATGCCTACCGCGCCCAAATAGCCGGGGTGGAGGCAGAGCTAGCCAACCTGGTGGATGAGGCACAACGCACAACAATCTCGGCCCCCATTAGTGGCTCGGTGCTACGGGTACCCGATGAGAGCGCTCGTTTTGTTCAAGCCGGAGACCCCTTACTGGAGTTAGGAAACCCAGGTGACTTGGAATTGGAGATTGATGTGCTGTCTACAGACGCAGTGCAGATTGAACCTGGCGATCGGATTATTGTTGATCAATGGGGTGGCCCCAAGCCTCTGGCAGCTACCGTTAGCTATATTGAACCTGCGGCCTTTACCGAAGTGTCTGCCCTGGGCGTAGAAGAACAACGGGTCAATGTTATTGGCACGTTGACTGAACCTACAGCCAATCCTTTAGGGGATCGGTATCGCATTGAAGCCCAGATTGTCACATGGGCAGACGACAATATCTTACAAGTGCCAGTTAGTGCACTTTATCGCTGCGGTGAGAGCTGGTGTGTGTTTGTTGTAGAAGACGATCAGGCCCAGCCCCGTGAGATTAACATTGATCACCGCAGTACCATGGCGGCTGAGGTGACGGAGGGGTTAAGAGATGGAGAACAGGTTGTGTTACATCCCAGCGAGGAACTTGAAGCTGGACGTCAGGTTAAGGAGAGATAGCTAATTGACCGAAAAAAGAGTTGCCCAGACTATGAAATAAAATGTAACTTTTAATAACTGTAATCTCATTAACATCCAAGGTCTGAAACTAGAGCTATTATCTGAATTAAAGGCAACTGAGTATAAGTAACCTTGTCGTTACATCAGTAATACAGTTTCGTGTTTTTAGCAATTACGTAAGGATCAATGAAACAAGGAAGAGTTTTCTTCATGGCCAGTATTTGCATACTTCTTACGGGTAGCATTGCACTGGCTGTTGATATAAAATCGACTGAGGAATCATCAGCAGTATGTTACATGGAAGGTCCTGGTGGAGAGATTATACATTTAGATCATCTTTGCGGTGTATCAGAAGAAGAGATGTCAGATAGTAATGAGCCTGAAGAAATCAGGATTGAGGGCACTAGGTCCGGCCCTTATACTGTTGGCGACACCATGAGCAATGGTGTCACCATATTGTCAGACTCTGGTGATGTTGTTGAGTATCTATACCCGACTGGGGTGAAGCTTGTGAGGAATCGTAGAGATGGAACAACAAGATATATTTCTCAAAATGGTGAGGAAATTAAGCCAGGGGACTCCGTAGAACTCTACGAGAACGAAAGCTTTCAAATCCCTGAATTCGATTCCAACGATTCTGAAGATATCGAGAGTAATTCTGTTGAATTTAGAGATATAGACGATGAAGGTTTTATCCACCTTGATTGATAACAATCTGCCAAATTTATTCCTAGACACCAGCACTGAAAGAGTCTGAGGATAATCGCTTGCACCCGTATCATTACAAATAAGAAGTCCCCCATAATCAATAAGACTTATGGAGGACTTCGGTTTAGAGATAGAGGGTTAGTTGATAGAGTGTTCTATCGACCAGATATTGGGTTAGACATAGAGAGTTATGCAATAAAGCATGTTAGCCGTTTGGGTCCACTCTATGCCAGCATGGTTAATACAGACACATGTGAGGAGCAGTCCCAACTCTGTTTTAATATAACCATCAATTTTTCTTGGATTGTGTCTCAGATCACAGCATAGACCTCCGGATAGTGAGGCTCATAAAGGCTTGAACAACTAGCCGTATAAAACATCACGGTCTTCAATAAACAATGGGCTCAGTAATCTAAAGCCCTTATAATTTCTAACATTGATCGATTGTCGGCTCAATATTAACAACAGATAAACCGCTACAGATCCGTTGGTAGTTGCCACATACTTCTTAAAGCAGCTCAATTTTTACATCAGAAACGTAACAGAAAAATCTTGTCTAGAGTAGCGATTGTTACATACTGAGTAAAGTGATAAAAGCTAGTGTCAGACTACGTAATTACGCCAAAACGAAATATCGAATACCCAATATTAAATGTTGAGTGGATCCATTAGCCCGTTGACTAACGGATCCAAAATTTACGTCTACCTCGTTTATCAGGGAAGTCAACAATATGCCTCAAACATTGTTTAAGGTGGATCTGACAAAATCCATGTCAGAACAAGAATTGCCTGGTCATAATCGCTGGCATCCAGACATTCCAGCCGTTGTTTCTGTCAATCCTGGGGATGTGTTTCGGATTGAGTGTAAAGACTGGACAGATGGGCAAATCAAAGATAATGATAGCCCTGACGATATTCGAGATGTTGATTTGACCGTCGTACATGTGCTCAGTGGTCCTATTTGGGTCAATGGCGCAGAGCCAGGGGATATCCTGGTGGTAGATTTGGTCGACATTGGGGCACTGCAAGGAGATGAGTGGGGATTTACTGGCATTTTTGCCAAGAACAATGGCGGTGGGTTTCTAACAGACCATTATCCTGAAGCTGCTAAAGCGATTTGGGACTTCCAGGGGATTTACACCACATCTCGCCACATTCCAGGGGTGAAATTTGCCGGGATTACCCACCCAGGTTTGATTGGCTGTGCGCCATCCCATGAGTTGTTGGCTACATGGAATCAGCGAGAGGCAGAATTGGTTAATACTGCCCCCGATTTACGTACCTACGGTACTGGGCTATCGGGCGATCAGCCAGTGTTGGCAGCCTTGCCGAATCCAAACAATGCCATTTTAGGCACTGTATCAGCCGCAGAGTTTGATCGAATTGCTGCAGAAGCAGCTCGTACGGTCCCACCCCGAGAACATGGGGGCAACTGCGATATCAAGAATCTCTCTAGAGGCACCCGCATATACTTCCCGGTATATGTGGAGGGTGCCAAACTCTCCATGGGAGATATTCACTTTTCCCAAGGGGATGGAGAGATTTCTTTCTGTGGAGCCATTGAGATGTCTGGGTTTATCGACCTACATGTGGATATTATCAAGGGCGGCATGGATAAGTATGGCATGGTTAACCCCATTTTCAAGCCAGGTCCAGTCGAACCTCACTATTCAGAATACCTGGTGTTTGAAGGTATTTCTGTCGATGAGTATTCAGGCAAACAATATTACATGGATGTGCATATTGCCTATCGTCGTGCTTGTTTGAATGCAATTGAATATCTGAAAAAGTTTGGTTTTACAGGTGAGCAGGCCTATTTACTGTTAAGTTGCGCCCCTGTAGAAGGCCGAGTCAGTGGCATTGTTGATATTCCTAATGCCTGTTGTACGTTAGCGATTCCGACGGAAATCTTTGACCAGCCTATTTTGCCAGTTTAGCAAGGAGAAAAATATATGCCACTTTACGATTATAAGTGTGCCGACTGTGGCCCCTTTGATGTGTGGCGAAAGATGGCTGAGGTGAAAATACCACTGCCCTGCCCTGGCTGTGGTGTGATTGCCACCCGGGTTTTTACAGCACCTAACATCAGTCTCAATACAGGCAGTTTAAGTCGAGTGAGTCACTCCGCTGAACCTCGGTTTGTTAAGCGCCAAGATGTACCACCGACACCCACTAGTCAAAGCTCCAAAGGGGGGCGTCCTTGGATGATTGGCCATGCATCTCAACGCCCTGACTGCCTGACACAAATCCTGTAACCCAGAATCCATAAGGATCGACAAGGAAATGGGCAGAGGGCATGCAAAGCTGAAGATACCAAACCATCAGCGTGATATGCATGTCAGCCTCTACCCAACTGTATGATCAATTGTTGCCCTTCCTGCGTCAACATAGCCGTTACAAAGACCTCCGGCATCTGAAAACACTGGCTTGGATGGTCAGTGCCCTGATCTGTAGTGGTCAACTTAGCCTCCCCGCTTGGGAACCCTACGTCCCCAGTCGGGCGACTCAGGCCCAGAGCTTTGAACGTCGGTGGCATCGCTTTTTCATCAACCGATTCATTGATGTCAAGGGGTTGTATCTGCCGCTGGTGTTGTTAGCGCTCACCAACTGGCGGGCTCATCGACTCTATCTAGCATTGGATACGACCATGCTGTGGAATCGCTATTGTATGATTCACCTGTCGGTTGTGTGTTGTGGACGAGCGGTACCACTTCTATGGCGGGTATTAGAGCATGAAAGTGCCATGGTTGCGTTCGATGAATATCGACCCTTGTTACGGCGTGCCCGTTGGCTGTTGCGTCGGCATCCCAACACGATGTTGTTAGCTGACCGAGGGTTTGCCAACCATGACCTCATGAGTTGGTTGCAAGCGAGTGGTTGGCACTATTGTTTGCGCATTGCGTGTGATGTTCATCTCCACGGCCCATGCCGTCATCCCATTGAAGTACAAGCGCTGTGGCCTCCCAAAGGAGAAGCCACTCTCTATGAGAACGTGGGGCTCTGGCAAGATGGTGAGCATCGATGTAATTTAGTCTTGGCAACCGTGCGAGGGACGAAGGAATCCTGGGCGGTGATTACGGATGAATCACCGAGTCTACAAACGTTGTGGCAATATGCCTTGCGGTTTCGGGTTGAGGAGTTGTTTTTAGATAGCAAATCAGGAGCCTTTGAACTCGAAGACTCTCGCATTCGATCCGCTCAAGCTCTAGAGCGTCTCTATTTGGTGGCCGCCATTGCCTTGTTATACGGCACCACTCAAGGCATGGCGGTGCAGTGTGAAGGCTTACGTCAACAGGTGGATACCCATTGGAGACGAGGGCTCAGCTATCTCAAAATTGGCTTACGGTGGCTCAAGGGAGTCGTTCACAAAGGTCGGACTCTTCTGAAACCAGTCCCCTTATTGCCCAAAGACCCAGACCCTTGTTTTGCGTCCAACAAGGCTGAGCAACGTTACTATGACCTGATTTGGTTTTCCCGTATTCGGTCAATACGATGTCGGACTTGAGATATTAATGGGGGCATCTGAGATGTGTCAGTCAGTCAGCTCAACGCCTTTAAGGTAACTAAGACCAAGACAAAAGGTATAAATTCATAGCTGTGGTGTAGGCCGATTAATAAACGGCCCTTAAGCTTTGCGCTTTAGCAAAACGCGTAGAAATCGATAAACACCTCGACTGATGTCCAGTAAAGCGAGAGGAATACGAACCCTTAGAGGTGAGAGAAAAGGTCTATAAACCCAATAGTAAAATGTCTTTAGATCGTCCCAGGCTAAACCAGAGCCTGCTCGCAGAAAGTCTGAAATATCAACAACCAGGCCCCGACCTTGTTGTATCATGACATTTTTACCATGGACATCGTGGGGGCGTAATCCTCGACTGCGAGCATAGTCTAAGGCTTGATCAATATCTAAAATCACCTGTTTAGGAATGCGTCGACCCTGGTGTAGACAGTTATATAAGGTGACGCCCTCTAGGCACTTGAGGACTAAAAAATTATCTCGGGCGTAGAAACATTGAGAGAAAGCGGGATGAATGCCTATTCTGCGATAAACTTCGGCTTCATCTTCAAAACCAGGACGATCTGGGGCATAGATCTTGACGGCTAAATCGGAATAGTCTGGATGGGTAAATACCGCCGCATAGTTGCCCGTACCTAACAGCTGCCACGGAGCCGGAATATTCTGTACCTCAATGGGGTCATGGGGCCTAATACTTTTAAGGCTAACCTGAGGACGCAGCTCTTGTTCAATCATCGCCACCAGCGTCTTAATCGACTGGTTGAGCAGCGCATTATCCAAGACTGGGCTGCTGGTTGAATAATCAGCTCTGTCATACAAGAACATCTTGCTGTAGTGATTATGCATGGCTGGCCAGATCGATATGGGGGCATTGAAGCCATTATATAAGCCACGTTCTAAAGTTGGAGCTAGCTGATTGCGCCCATCTATAGATAGTAAGAATAGATAAAACTCTTTGCAGGTTGTCTAAGATGGCCACCTTTGATCAAAGCGCATAGGACATGGGGTTTAATCTCTAGCTCTATATCCTCTCCAGAATATCGTGGTTTCCATTACCTGACCTGAACGTGAAATCTTTAAGAGATATTTTTGCCAGTTTATAAGTTCACACCCTGGATTTGTTGTTGAACCACCTGAGCACAATTTTGGAAAGCCGATACCTCTGCCTCATTCAGTCGAGTTTCCAAACGATAATGAATGCCCTGGCGGCCAACAACACAAGGCACACTGAGACAACAGTTAAACACATCACAGTAACCATCGATTAATACCGTCACTGGTAGGGTATATCGCGAATCCTCTACAATACTGCGCACAATCATCTCCATAGCTAAAGATACCGTGTAATTGGTATACCCCTTAGCTTTGAAAATGGTCCATGCTGATTGTTTCGCCTTTTCCACCATCTGTTGGCGTAAAGGATTGGCATCAATTAATGCACCACCGCTCGTAGCCGAACTGAGAGCGGCAAATTGGCTGTCTCCGTGTTCTCCTAAAATATAGGCGTTGATATCGGCGGGGTGGATGCCTAGTTGAGTGGATAACAGATCACGAAATCGGGCTGAATCAATGAGTGTGCCAGTGCCAATTACCCGTTGCCAGTTGATTTCTTCAGACTGTTGCCGGGCAATCTGTAAGATTTGGTAAGTTAACGCGTCAACGGGATTGCTGACATTAACAAAAATAGCGTTCGGGCTATAGCGCGCCAGAGGCGGGATCAGCGTTTGCATGATTTGAGTGTTTTGCAAGCACAGCTCATTGCGGTTTATCATGTTCTTAGGCATCGGGGCACTGACTGCAATGATAATGATGTCTGAATTGGCAGTGTCTTCTAATTCACCATCTCGAACCATAAGTCGATAGGGGGTGAGAGCTACAGCCTGCTGAATATCGATGGCTTCAGCATGGGCAATTTCTCTGGTGCGGTTATATAGCACTAATTCGGATGCTAAACCGCCTTTTGCCAAAACAAAGCTAATGGTTGAACCGACTTTACCGATGCCAATGACAGAAATTTTCATGGCCTGTAGTTTCCTGCATACACTACTTAATTCTACTCACCACTTTTCAGTAGAAGGACGAAGTTCTACATCAAAGGACCAGGCTGATCGGGGTTGATGGGCGATGTGAAATGTTTCTTCGGCAATATCAACTGGTTGGCAGAAGAACTCTTTAGAAATTGTTATTTGTTGGTTCAAAGGTTGAGTGTTGAGGCCTTGAACAGGTAGATCTTTTGACCAGGGGGTTGCGATCGCAGCATCAATGGTCAGATAGGCTACATGAATGCCTTTGGGTCCCAACTCGCGGGCCAGGGACTGCGCTAAAATCCGCTGTGCTGCTTTCGTGGGGGCAAAGAGAGCATAGGTGGGAATTCCTCTATGGGCTGCTGTGTTGCCAGTCACAATAATGGTGCCACTCCCTGTTTGCACCATCGTCGGTGCCAGCTGACGCACCAGGTAAAGCAGAGAGGTCGTATTGACTCGAAAATTATGTTCTAATGTCTCCGGATCAGCGTTGAGAAACGTTCCAAACGTAGCGCTAACGGCATTGTGAATTAGCACAGAAGGGTGTCCCATCTCTGCTTGGATATGTTCCACGGTGGTGATTAATTCCTCCAAATTACTCACATCACAACCATAGGCGTGAGCCTGAGGGATTTCCTGCTCAAGTTTCCGGAGTCGCTCGCGGTTGCGGGCAAGCATGGCCAACCGATAGCCACTTTTAGCAAATCGGCGGGCAATTGCGGCTCCTGTCCCCTCTCCCACCCCTGTGATTAAACAAATTGGCTGAGTCATGGGTTGTCTCCTGATGGAATGGTTATCTCTCCTTGGCTGACTTGAACTGAATTTCCACCAACGCGAATGGCAGATATTTTGTTACCGTCTTTATCTGCTTCAATGTCTAGAAAGCTGGGCCGTCCCATGTCAAATCCCTGTTCAATCACCCAGCGTAATTTTCCAGCTTTTGCAGTTTGGCTGAGATAGCCTGCAAAAGCTGTGGCAGCGGCTCCAGTGGCCGGATCTTCTTGGATACCCATGGCGGGTGCAAACATCCTGGTTCGAAAATCGGAGCTTTCTAATTCTGGATCAGGGGTGAACAGATAAATGTGGGGAGCCCAATAGGAGGCTAATGTTGCTTCCCATGTGGTGAGATTGAGTTGCGCTTTGGCTAGGGCGGTGCGATCGCAAATCGGAATAAACAAAAACGGTACCCCACAGGATAACGCCTGAGGCGTCCAGTTATCTGCGTGTAAATCTGACGGTTGGAGAGACAGCATAGAAGCTAGCTTAGCCAGAGGTGGAGGCTCTGGGCCAAACTCTGGCAGTTGAGCCGCTGAAAACTGTGCAAAGGTGGGTTGACCATTGGTGCTATGAATGACAACTGGAATATCGCCAACGCCTTCTTCAAAAATAATCGTTGTCTTATTTTCGCTTAAAGGCACCTTGCCGATGGCTGCCAGTACATAGGCCGTACCAATGGTGGGATGTCCGGCAAAGGGTAACTCAGTGCCTGGGGTGAAAATCCTCAGGCGATAGGTTCCCTCGGTGGTCTCTGGCGGCAGAACAAATGCAGTCTCAGATAAATTAAACTCACTGGCAATCCGCTGCATTTGCTCTGGTTTTAACCCATTGGCCTCTGGAAAAACAGCCAGGGGATTACCACCAAAAATATGCTTGGTAAAAACATCAACGGTGTAAAAATGGTAACGCATAGAGCACTCCGGTAGATGAGGATTGTTTGTGAGCAGAGGAGCCAAGAAAGCGAGATTCCTGGACAATTTTATCGGTAATGTCGTTGATCTAACCAGATACGAACCTCGTTTTCTGAGCTGAAGTAATGCATTTTCTCATCCAGCGGATCGTAGATTCGGTAGTAGCGCTCACCGTTTCTATCCTGGTGTTCTGAAACCACGAGTTCAGTGCTCACGTGGTCGTGCAAAAGCTGCGCCACGGTCTGAGCCATTGCCATCAAGGCTGCTTGAATTCTGTTTTTGGTTGAGGTTGTCGGAGTCTTCTGATGGGATCTGCTTTTAGCAGTATCCGCCAACCGATTTGAAAATGAGAAGGACTTCATAACTATCTCCTTAATCAGGATGACTGATCAGTTGGGTGCGGATGAGAGTTAGGAGCAAGCCATCAATAAATTCCAAACGTAAATATTGAAGAGATGTTCCATGGAACGTCTGTACATCCAAAATTTGGACGTTAATTGATTTTATTTCCTTAGGTTATGGAAAAGAGTTGAATGATGACAGCGAGGGTGAGTGCGATCGCAGTAATAACAACAACTTCTCGATCTGTCTGTTGCATAGCTTTAGGGGTTGGCTGTGACCAATCCTTTATCCTCTACCAGCTTTGTCAGCCCATGGGTGTCAGTGTTGTAGACATAGCCGTAGATGTTGACATGTTTAGGGGTGCCCTTCGATTCCCTGACTAAGCGAGTGTCGTACTTCAGGGATGTGGCAAAGTCACCAATGGAAATGCTAGCCCGCTCATAAAGAGCCGCAATGTCCTGATGATGTTCACGTTTATAGGCCTCGATCAACCCATCCGGTGTGAATGTGGTGGCCCCGCAGTAGGTATGATGGACAATGACAATATTTTCAATGCCGAACAAATGTTGTGCCACCGTAATTGAGCGCAGTGCATCCACGGCTCGTCCTCCGGCAACAACAACTTCAAAGAGAGTGGCCGACGAAGCAACTTTATTTCCCTGGGCATCGGTGATAATAGTGCCCGGATAAACCTCGCCAAATTCTTCTGCCACAGCCATCGGAATTTCGATCACCCTGGGGTCATAACAATAGACCACAATTGTTCTCAGATTCGGTACGGCCTTGGCAAATTCCTGACGTACTCTTGGTTCATGGTAGTTAGGCTGCTTTGAGAAGATATAATCATCAAAATTTGGTACTGTAAAATGCATGATGTAACTCCTTTGGGTTAATAAATTTGCCCATGTAGACTGAACTAAAGCTTGGGTCTAAATACGAAGCCAAAACCTCATCCCTTCCTGGGACGGGAAACGGGGTGGGTTAACCGCTAACACCTTAAACCGCTCCCCTCATCACGCCAATTTTTCAACAACAACGCTGCTGTCATAGTTCGGATCTATCTTCCCAATCCGCATTACCTGATGAATCCGCTTATCCACTTCGTAGACTCGCACCCACTCTAGATCTCCAGCCTGTTTCAATAATCCAGAATGGGGCGATCGCACCGTTTGTTTGTACTGCACCTGAGTCATGCGGCAGGCTTGGCCACCATAGCGATAGAGGTATCCAGTGGTCCCTTCTATCACCCAACGAGCCTGATACAGCTTCCAGAACTGACCGTCATGTTCGTAAATATCAAACGTCATCTCATACTGACTCTCTATTTGAAGATGCCAGGGGTTCCCCTCGAGCTTTTTCCAGTCAGTAACTAGACTGCCGTCTTCAAATTCTTGACCTGGAATTTTCCATTGCAGTGTGTTTTTCATGATTGTTGTGTGATTAAAATACGACCAGTCGTCTTAAAATAACGACAATTTCTCCATGTAGGGGCGCACTGCAGTGCGCCCCATGCAGGATATTCGCTATTTACCTAAATTTGGACACACGAAGGTGCGTTCTTGCATGAATTGTGGAGGGGGTTAGGGAGCCACCAAATAACTGTTGAGCAACCGCCATAATTTCCGAATAGGTTCTACCGATTGTTCGACCTGCATGCGCAGTAAAGCGCCTTCATAGGCATTGACCAAAAAATCTGCAAGGTCTTCGGCAGAAATATCATTCCGAATAGAGCCTTGGGTCTGCCCCCGTCTCAGGGTTTGGAGAAACTGTTTTTTCATGGCTGCAAATCCCTCAAGCATGGCCTGTTGGCATCGCTCGCTGCTTGCCCCCAACTCTGCTCCTAAATTACCGATAATGCAGCCTGCTTTCACCTCCTGATGTCGCTGCATTTCTTGCTCAAAAAACTGTTCAAGGGCAGTCAGTGCGTTCTCCTCTGAACCATTGAGCCAAGTGGCCATGTTTGTCACAACCCACCTGGCATAGTGACGAATGACGTCAGCCCCAAACTGTTCTTTGCTTTCAAAGTAGTTGTAAAAAGACCCCTTAGGAACCTTGACTAAATCCACAACTTCCTTGATACCAGTGCCATGATAGCCCTGGTCCATAAACAGCTTAATGCCCTGGTCCAGTAACTTTTCGCGAGTATTGTCGTTACGTTTTAGTCTAGCCATGGGCTTATTATATGACCGGTCGTCTTAAAATGTCAAGTGGCTGACTCATGGTTGTCAGGAACTGCGTGGGTGGCAACTGGGTATTCATCTCCCTGTAATCGATGGATTTATTTCGATGGCGGCTTTGACGCTGCATTCGAAGTTTTGAATTTATGCCTTGAAGGCCCTATGTTACCTGCATATTTTGCAGCCACTAGTTGCAGCCACTAGTTGCAGTCACTAGTTGCAGCCACTAGTTGTTGTTCTTGGGATGAACTCATGCCTGGGAGACGAGGACTGTTTGCAGCAGCATGAGTAGATCTCGAGTAGTAAACGGTTTATTTAGGGTGCCATCCAACCTTAATTCGTGTGCTACCGAATCTATCTGCGTTGGGATAATCGCTCCAGTCATAGCCACCACCTTCACCTCAGGCTGAAGCCGCTGCAACAGCGGAATAGCAGTTTGACCATCCATATCTGGCATCATCAGGTCGATCAAAATGCAGCGTACTAAAGCGCGGTGTTCGGCTAGCATTGCGATCGCACCCAATCCATCATTAGCAATCAGCACCTGATACCCATAGGTCTCCAACGACAGCCGCATCACCTTACAAATTGCCGGATCATCATCCACCACCAGAATTACCTCTTGGTGACCGCACAACAACTCTAACGGCGGCATCGGTACCGCAACAGAATTGGGAGCAGCGGGCAGATAAACATGAAACTGACTGCCCTCATCCACCGCCGTTTGCATCGTGATAAAACCATTGTGGCTTTTAACAATATTGAGCACAGCGGCTAACCCCAGCCCCGTACCCTGACCGGTGGATTTGGTTGTAAAAAACGGATCAAAAATGTGTTCTTGAATTTCTGGAGCAATCCCTGTGCCCGTATCCGTCACGGTTACCATCACATGGGGACCCAGCGTAGCATCACCATGCATTTGCAAATAGGGCTCATCAATCATCAAGTTTTTCGCAGACACCTGCAATGTGCCCCCCGCAGACATGGCATCTCGGGCATTCACACAGAGATTCATAAATACCTGGTGCAGCTGTGTCTCATTACCCTTGACTAGCCACAGATCGGCAGGCACCTCAATATGAACATTAATAGACTGAGGCAAGGTTTGCTTCACAATTTGATTCGTCTCTGCTAGCAAATCGCCGATGGATAGAACGCTACTGATACTTTTGCTATCTTGGGCAAACGAAAGAATTTGCTGGACGAGTTTGGTCCCGCGCTGAGCACTACAGTTTAAGGTTTCAATCAGCTGCTGCGAGCGTTCGTCGATGATGTCCAGGGTAATCGGTAATAACTGCCCAGCTGCCAAAATTGGAGTCAAAATATTGTTGAGATCATGGGCAATGCCACTGGCTAACGCCCCTAGACTTTCCAGTCGCTGGGCCTGTAAAAATTGGGATTCCAGCTGTTTCTTTTCAGTAATATCCAAATGGATGCCCAACATTCTCAGGGGTTTGCCATCCTCCCCATTAAAAATGCGACTGCTGACACTAATCCATCGAATACCGCTGGGGTGGGAGATTCTAAACTCACTGTTGAGACCCTTGCCCACGGTGACAGAGCGCCATAAATCTTGCTGGACCCGAGACCGATCTTCACTGTGAATTGCCTTGATCCAATTATCATAGGACCCATCAAAGTCACCCCGAGATACCCCATAAAGTGCCTCTAATTCTGCACTCCAGGTAACCTCGTTGGAGCGAATATTCCATTCAAAAATGCCAGTTTGACCCGCCTTTTGAGCTAGGGCTAGCCGCTCCTGCACCGTTTGACGATAGTTTACCTCCTGGCGTAGTCGCTGATTGGCCAGTTCTAACTCCTGCGTCCGTGCCTGCACCCGATGTTCTAAGGCTTCATTGGCTGCCCGTAGTGCCTCGGCCTGCTGCTTGCGTTCGATGGCATAACGGAGCGATCGCACCAGCACCTCATGGTGCATTTGTCGTTTAATCAAATAGTCTTGCGCCCCTTGGCGCACAGCTTCAACCGCAAGCTCAGGATTGTTGGTATTGGTTAAAACCACAATCGGAACGCTGGGTGCCTGGTGGAGGAGCGTATTCAGTGAGCTCAGGCCATCGCTATCGGGCAACGTCAAATCTAACAAAACAACATCATAGGTGTTGTCCTGTAGCTGTTGTAGCGCATTACCAAGACGTTCCACGTGGGTCAAGAGAAACTCATCATATAAGGTTTCCCTGAGAAACTCTTGTAGAAGTCGAGCATCGGCAGCGCTATCTTCAATCAATAACACTCGGGTGCTAGTCCCTAGTCTGGGATCAGTCAAAGTTTGGGTAGCGTAGCGGTTTTCAGCCAAAACTCTTCAATTCCTTGGATGATGGTAAATAGCTGAGCTAAATTACGAGATTTGGAAATGTAGCAGTTGACATGTAAGTCATAGCTATTAAGAATGTCATCTTCATTGCGCGATGTCGTTAATACGACAACTGGAATATGTTTAAGCTTGGGATCAGCTTTGATTTCGGCTAAGACTTCTCGACCATCTTTTTTAGGTAAATTGAGATCAAGAAGGATTAAATCAGGCATCTTGACTTGCTGAAAGTCGCCCTCACGACGCAGGTAGGCCATAGCTTCTACACCGTCTCTAGCGACAGCAATATCACAGGCGGTACCTGCGTGTTTGAGGGCTTCTTGAATCAGGCGAATATCACCACGATTATCTTCGATCAAGAAAATAACTTTGCGTCCTGCGTCCACTGGTACGATCTCGACCTCCGACTGGCAATGTGAAATAGAATGTCGCGCCTTGACCTACTGCAGAGTCCACCCAGATACGACCTCGGTGACAGTCAGCAATCTTCTTGCAAATGGCTAAGCCCATACCTGAGCCAGGATACTCATCACGGGTATGTAACCGTTGGAAAATGACAAAAATACGTTCAAAAAATTCAGGATCGATACCAATGCCATTATCTCGTACTGAGAACAGCCAGCTCTCTTCCTCACGGTCTACACCCACATGAATTGTGGGTGACACTTCAGAACGTCGAAATTTAATGGCGTTACCAATCAGATTTTGGAATAGCTGCATCAGTTGGGTGCCGTCAGCCACTAACGTCGGCATTGTGTCGTAGGTGATAACTGCCCCCGTTTCATGAATTCGTCCCTGTAGATTCTTTAAAGCTTTCTCTAAAGCTACATCAACTTCTGTTAGGGCACAGTCTATCCCTTGGATATCCACCTTGGAGTATAACAATACGTCATCGATCAGGGTTTGCATTTGGTGCACACCCCCCACCGCATAGTTGATAAATTCCTTGGCGTCCTGATCCAGTTCTTCGCTATAGCGCATTTCCAATAGCTGCACAAAGTTGGCTACCTGGTTCAAAGGCTCCTGTAGATCATGGGAGGCGATGTAGGCAAACTTTTTTAATTCCGCATTAGAGCGCTCTAGATCTTGAGCCAATAGGGCGAGTTCTTCGGCCTGGCGTAGAACTACGTTGACAACAGCCTTGCGCAGTTCTAACGCTGCTTTAATTTCGATGGGTTTCCAATGGAGTGACTTGCATCGCACAGTCTCTTTCCACAGGGCAAACGACTGCCGTGGCGAGAGCTTTAGACCCTGTTCAGATTCTTCTACAGCATAGGCATTGTTAGGGTCACCGCCCCAATTAACCGTTTGAATCACCTCTGGACGGAACCAGAGCACATAGCTGCGCTTAGAAATGGGAATCGCTAATAACCCACTAGCCAAATGCTTAAAACGCTGGGCATCTGAATAGACTAGGGGTAAAGCATCGGTGTAGAAAATATCATCGTCTAGCTGTTTCCCTAACCATTGGGTTAAATAGTTCAGCTCATTTTCTGACGGGGTGGCTCCCACTAAGGTCCACCGATTACCAAAATAAACGGCTGCCCCGCTGGCCCCGACTAGTTCCAGCAGACTGGATTGATCGCTTGTCAAACCCTCAACAAAATAATCCGCCTGGGCCATCGCCTCAATCAGGCTGGACTGAACATTGGCAATCTGAATACGATGGGCGTGATCGGCAACTTCCTCTCGGGTAGCAATTTCTGAAAAGATTACCCGTCCTAAAAATTCACAGGCTTTACGGAGTTCATAGGGAACATATTTGGCAGTTCGATGATGGCAGGCAATCAATCCCCATAGCTTATTATCCTTCATCAACGAAATTGTTAATGAAGCACCCACACCCATATTGTGGAGATATTCCAAGTGACAAGAATAGGCACTACGCAGGATCGAGTGCGTTAAATCCGTAGGCTGTTGCGTGACCGGATTGTCCATGGGATAGAGATCCACCGCAGTAGCCGCTGCATCGGGGATTACCCGAATCCAGTTGGAGAGAAACATCTGGCGAGCTGTTTTAGGAATGTCCGATTCAGGATAATGTAGCCCCAAATACGGTTCCATCTCCTCACACTTTTCTTCGGCCACCACTTCACCATGGCCATCATCATCAAACCGGTAGAGCATAACCCGGTCAAACCCAGTCACCTTGCGAACTTCTCGGACAATGACCTGGCAAAACGCATATAGCTCTGCCGTGGAGTCCAGCTGATTAATTGAGGCCCTAGCCAGGTGATAAAAGCTTAAAAAGGGAATATTTTCTTGGGTAAGGGCAGGCTCAAGTTCAAGCACTAGAAAGCCATCTTTACTGCGATGAAAGACAGCGTCAAATACCTGATAATCATCCCCTTCCCGGCGTACCCATATCTTGACCGGATTAATAAAATCTAACTTCTCTTCTGTCAGTCCTACCTTAAATTGATCAACTTGGAAAGGATCGAGAATTTCATCTAAAGGCCTGCCGATGACGTCCCTGACGTCCAAGGCAAATTCATCAATGGTGTTAGTACTCGCCTGCAATACGGTCAGGTCAGTAGGATCTAGCACCAACACAACCCCATGGGGCTGAATCTTTGTCAGACTGGTGATTGATGGCTGTTTTAAGGCTGCCAGGCTGGGATTTGCCTGAGTTAGATTTGTCTGTATCATACTGTCCTTTGCAGATGGTCAGTGAAGTGAACACCCAACGAACGATAGGCACGGCACTGTTCGCGAGGCGCAACGCCATCAATTATTGACAGCTACCTTGCAGAATATCTCAGGACTCTCTAAGTACCTTGCTTGAATTGTTAAATAAATAGGGAGTTCTTGAAATACTGTCGTAGTCATGTGTTGAGGCGACTAGACTACTCTCTCAATCGCAACAATTATAATGACTTTTTACATATAAATAGATGCTTGATTGGCTTAGTTCATTTTGGCTGAAGTGTTTACTCCAGTGGCAGCGTTACAATGTTAAGCCAGAATGATTCAATCACCTGTATGACATCGGTCAAGCTTGTTAAGTCCTGGGGTTTAATCACATAGCTATTACACTGCAGTTGATAGTTACTGATGACTTTAGTCTGATCAGCTACAGGGCTGAGAACAATAGTAGGAATGCGACGGAGAGACAGGTCTGTCTTCACCTCTGAAAGAACAGCCAGGCCTTTGCCATCTGCTAATTGTGGGTCCAGTAAAATTAAATCAGGGCGCGACACCTGCTGATAATCGCCTTTATGACGAAGAAAATTGATCGCCTGATGGCTATCAGCGATAGAAACGATGTGACAATGAACAGTGCTATTGGTGAGGACCTGTTCAATAATTTGTAAATGTTCTGGCTGATCGTCAATTACTAAAACCAGTCGCTCGCGTTTACGGTCGTCCATAGCAATCCTAACTCCCCATACCTTGACGCCCAACTGGGCAACAAAATTGTTCAGATACTAACTCTGATTCATTGTCTATGAACTCCCGTAATTCATCTTGCACATTAATTTTCATGATTTTTAATGTACTAAGATGCCAGTCAACTGGTTGGGTAGGAAGTCTTTTCTTTCTGATTCCATTCCCAAGGATAATGGCGTAGTTGTTCTAAACTCAACATTCCAGGACTCAATACATACACCTGCTGGAAAGAATCCATAGGTATAGCTTTCCAGGCAAAATTGTCCAATCTGTATCCGACCACTGAGAACAAAAATCTCGATATCACAGGTGAAATAGCCGGAACCAATATTCCAGTCTTGTTCCCATCTGACCAATTCGCTGGAGTCTCCAGTGTCAGGATCGATTTAAATTGTTTCCCAGGGCACCATTTATAATCAATGCAAATATTACAATTCAGCCACTAGAGACCGCTGTGAGGATTTTGCTATGGGTACTAAGCGCGAGATTATAATTCCTGAAGGAATGGAAATTTTGTATGAAAAATATCGCTATTGTCCTGGGGTAAAAGTGGGAGATACCTTATATATTTCAGGGCAAGTGGGAAGAGATGAAAATATGCAGGTGGTGGAGGGCACAGAAGCTCAATTTGACCAGGCATTTAAGAATGTGGAAAAGGTTCTATCATCGGCAGGAGCCACGTTTGATGATGTGGTAGAGATGATTACGTATCATGTTGTTGATACTCCGATAGAGAATCCACAGGATTTAAAAATTCCTCACTTGTCGTTGTTTATTCAGGTAAAAGATCGTTATTTTAAGAAGAACTTCCCGACATGGACTGGCATGGGGATTATTGCGCTGTCTACACCAGGGCTGATTGTTGAGATTAAGTGTACGGCAGTTTTAGGGAGCTAATTGGTGGTGGAAGGGTAAATTTGGCAACGGAGTGGATGGGTGTGAGAGTATGAGGGTAGATGAGTGGATGGGACACCCATCTACCCCTCATATCCTGACAGTTTATGGTTGTGCTCTATCTTTACTAGACTGCACCTTTCAAAAAATCAAGCACCATATTCCCAATCTCCTCGGCCAGCTGATTCATCATGCAGATGCTTCCCTCAGGAATGTCGATCACCTTACCATGGGGAATTACCTGGCTAACAAAAAATCTGTCTTCTGGTTTGGAGAGACCCAGTCTTTCGAATTCTTTGACATCGTCTAAGCCCCAGAAGATCAGGGTGGGGCATTTGACTTGTTTTAATCTTTCCTCAGCTTCTAGACAATATTGTGCAACCGCCCAAACAGCGTACAGGGGGTGACCAAAACATTTGAAGTCGTCCAATACCCAGCGATGGTTTAGCTCAGATGTGCCGATATAACGGGAACGGGCCTGCCATCGTTGCATGAGATGGGAGCCATCGTCTTGGATCTTAAAGCCTTGTTCAAAAAGTTCCATAAGTCTGGCTTTGCCCTGTTCTCCAAAGCCAGGGACATTACCTAAGATCAGTTTGTTGACCCGCTCAGGGTGAGCTGCTGTGACTTCTCCGGCGATAAATGCACCGGTATGGTTGCCAAGAATATTAGCTGTTTGAATGTCTAATTTATCCAGCAATGCCGTTACGGTTTTGGCATAGTCGTAAATTGTGTACATTCTGGGGGGTTTATCGGAGTCGCCAAAGCCCATGGCGTCCATGGCAATTACCTGATAGTGTTGCCCCAAAATTGGCATAAGTTCTCGGTATTCGTCGCTGCTGCGGGGGTTCATGTGGAGTAGGAGGAGTGGTTCGCCTTCGCCGCCGATGCGATAGTGAATTTGGCCGTCAGGGGTGTCTAGAAAGGCTCGTTTGATGGGTTGCATGGGGTGTCTCCAGGAATCAAACACGTGTAAATCTTCTTGTCTTACTGAATTCGTGCTTCTTTGATTAGTGTTCTTTGATAGATTTCTCCATTTTTAAACCAGTGCCAGGTGCGGGCGCGATGGTTGTTGCACTTACTCAGGTGAATCATTTCGTAGACAAAGGCATCTGGGATTCCTTTGTAGGCAAACCAAAGAATTACAATGGAATCATCGGCGTCCCAGGCTTTGCCTTCGATGCGTTCGGTGTCAAACCAGAGCTTGTTATCTCGATATATACCAGGGAACTGATATTCTTCTACTTTGCCGTCGGACCAGGTGTAGCGATTGGTTTGAAAATAGGGATGGGTCTGGTCTTCTGGAAACTCGCAGGTAATCAAGCATTGGTGTTGATCGAGAATTTTGCCATCATTATCAACCACTGTGTAAGTTCCGGCCCATTTGCCTTCATGGCGAGTGAGAACTGGCATTCCTTCTCGGATAGTAGACATTTGACTGGCTCCTAATTTAGCTAAACGACCTAAAATGATGGAACGATAACAACTTTCCCCTTAAGATGATTCTGTTCCATTTGTAATAATATTTGTGAAACACACTCCAGGCCCTGAACTACAGTGATGACAGGCTGTAGTTGACCTTTAACAATGGCGGGAACCACCAAATCACGCAGGGTGGTTAAGGTGGTTCGATAATTCTGGTTATACCAGAGGGCAATACCAAATAGCTGTACATTACGACCGATGAGTTTGACCAGCGGCAGCGTTGCTTCCACACCTGTTGTATACCCATAGGAGATAATGCGACCTTCATTGGCAACAGCTGTTAAACATTGTGGCAAGGTGACCTGACCGCCGCCGTCTAGAGCTACCTGTATACCTCTATTTTCTGTAATACGTTGTACCTCTGTAACAACATTTTGAGTACGGTGGTTGAGGGCATGATCAACGCCTAAATCCTGTAAATGGGTGATTTTTGATTCAGAGCTGGCAGTGGCAATAACGTGGGCTCCTAGCAATTGGGCAAGTTGGATGGCGGCGGTGCCCACACCACCGCTGCCGGGATGAATTAAGACCCACTCACCTGCCTGCAGATTTGCTTTGCAAACCAGGGCCATAATGGCTGTGAGATAGGCGATAGGGAGACTGGCAGCCACCTCAAACGGGATAGTCTGAGGCAGGGGGAGGAGTTCGGCAGCGGGTCCCAGGGCGGTCTCGGCAAAGGCTCCACTGACATGGCCGAAGACCTGCATTCCAGGGGTAAATTCAGTGACACCAGAACCGACAGCCTCAATTTCTCCGGCAGCCTCCTGTCCCAAAATGTGAGGTAATCCTTGATGCCCATACCCCCGATAGGTGCCATAGGTGGTTTGCAGGTCAGAGTTGTTCAATCCTGCTGCCCGCACTCGGATTCTAACTTGATCAGGACCAGGCTCTGGCACATCTATCTGATCAACTTGAACAGATGTGGGACCCTGATAATGATGAATACGACATGCTTTCATAATTTTCTTTAAAACCACCAGGGATCGTGAATCGAGCTGGTTTTAACTAAAAAGACCTGTTTGCGCATAAATCGCTGAATCGAGGCGGGTCCCATGCGGGATCCCCCCAGTCCCGATAACTTGAAGGCATTTTTCTCGCCTTCGTGGACCAGGGCGGTTAATCCGGCGTCGTTAATGCTGATGGCCCCTGCCTGGATGTGTTGGCCAACGATCTGGGCCTCATCTACTGAACCGGCAAATACGGCAGCGCTGAGGCCGTAAACGGTATCATTAGCCAGCTGGATGGCTTCATCTATGGTGTCAAATGGCATGATGGGCATAATTGGGCCAAAGGTTTCTTCTGTCATAATTTTCATGGTGTGATTGACCTGGGTGAGCACCGTGGGGCGACACCATAGGCCACCCTCCAGGTTTTCAACGGTACCGCCACAGTGGACAATGGCTCCTTTGTGGCGGGCGTCTTGCAAATGAGCCGCGATCAGGTCGGCTTGTCTGGCGGCAATGATGGGGCCGATTTGACCGCTGTTGGGTTTGGGATAGGCGAGGTTAAGCTGTTTCGCTTTTTGGACCAGGGTTTCAACGAAGCGATCGCAAATCCCTCTATCCACATAAATGCGCTCAATGGACAAACAGGACTGTCCGGCATTCACCACCGATCCCCACAGTAATGCGGTGGCGGCCTGGTCCACATCGGCGGAGGCTAACACAATGGCGGGGTCTTTACCGCCCAATTCTAAAAAGGCGGGAATCATCCGTTTGGCGGCGGCCATGGCCACGGTTTTACCAGTGGCGACACTGCCGGTAAAGCACACTAAATCCACCTGGTCGATCAAGGCTGCGCCGGTTTCCCCTGCTCCTTCGATCAAGGTGAGGACAGATTGAAGGGCGGGAACGGTTGCGATCGCAGCCATCATCACCCGAATAAAGCGGGGGGCAATTTCACTGGGTTTAACAATCACGGCACAGCCCGCTAACAGTGCCGGCACCGTATCAAGGGTGGCTAGCAACAGGGGGAAATTCCAGGGACTGATCACTCCCACCAGGCTGTAGGGCACTAACTGGGGACGCAGTTGGATAAAGGGTATAGCGGCTGTTTTTGCTGGAGTGGGTGCGATCAAGTCCGGGGCCAGCCCACACCAGCGGTCCAGCCCTGAGAGAAATGAGTCCACTTCCAATACAGATTCCGAGAGTCGGCCCGTATCTGCCACAATCGCCTGAATTAAGGCCTCTTTGCGGTCTAGCAATGCTTGTTTCCATGCCTGCAAAGCCTCAATCCGATGGTTCACTCCTTTGGTGTGCCAATCTTGCTGGCCCTGGCGCAGATGCCCACAAGTGGCGGTCAACTGTTCAGACGTGGGGGGAGTCATCTCATAATCTAGTTGGCCCGTGCGGGGATTGCGTACGGCGATGGTGACTATGTCAAAGGTGACCATGTCAAATAACCCCCAACTGCATTAATCGTTCAAGGGCTGTTTTCTGGGTGGCGATAAAGTGACTGCGCTCCACCCCACCGGCAGCCATGGAATTGGCCGGGTAAATGGAAAACTGACTATAGAGTGTAGTATAGGCATCCAGCCGCTGCCGGGACAGCAGGTTCTTGATGCTGGGGCGTTGCCGGTACCGACGCAGGGCCTCTAGATCAATGTCGCCATAGGCGGCCATACTTTCTCCGGAGCCAGTTTCCGCTAATACCAATCCCCGGTAGTCGATAATCTTCGAGCCCCCATCCACCGAGGCTTCTAAAATGGGCGTATTGGCAATGCCAGCGGTATTGGCCGAGACCACATACATCATATTTTCCACCGCCCGAGAGACTTTAGCCGCTTCCTTGGGAGCCCGCGCATTGCCATACACTTCAGAGGTGGGATGGAGCAGAATTTCAGCCCCCCGCAGCATTAAACAACGGGCCACCTCAGGAAAAAGAATCTCATCAGAGGCGACAGCGGCCAGATTGCCAATGGCGGTTTTGGCCACCGGAAAAATCCCTTCAATGCCGTAGATATCGAGGTATTTGTCCCACACATCATGGGGGGTGGGGGCATACATAGAATTAATGCGGCGATACCGCAATACCATGTCCCCTGAGGGATCTAGCACAAAACAATTCTGAAAGTAGAGATCGGGGAAATTAGGATCCAATTCGTAGGCATTGCCTGCCAGAAAAATCCCCTGCTTTTGGGCAATCGCTCCCAGGGTCTCATACATGGGATCATCCATGGTGAGACAAGCCTTGGTGCCCCATTCGATAATAGATTCTCCCATGGGGAAGCCGGTGAGCCAGTATTCTGGCAGTACTACCAGACGACAGTCGGCACCGATAAAGGCACGGGCAGCAGCGATTTGGGGACCCAGTTTTGCGATCGCGCTTTCCATAATTGCCCGTGCTTCGGACGAAGTCCTTGCCCGGTTAACCGCTTCAGACTTTAGCTGCATGGCTAAGGCCGTAAATGCATTTGAAGTAGATGGGGATACCATAAAGAATAAATTCTTAATCCTAAAAGACTTCCAATTACATCCCCTCTCGGCAGGGATGCTGATCAGACGGGGTGGGTTAACCGTTAGCGCTACTGATCGAAACCCATCCCGTTGCCCCTCCCAGGAGGGGATGAAGTATCGGACTTTGTATTACAGCCTGCATCAGTAAACCTCCGAATTCTAAAAGAGACTCATTTACGAGAGTGCCAGGGGCCGTTTCAAATACTTACCCTGGGGTGTTCCCACCACCTGACCGCGATCATAAATTAACTGCCCCCGTAAAAACGTTTGTTTTACCCGTCCGGTTAACTCCACCCCTTCGAAGGGGGTATATCCCTGTTGCGATAGGGATGCATCCGCCTGGACAACAAATGTCTCATCTGGGTTTAACAACACCAGATCCGCATCATAACCAACCGCAATATCTCCCTTACAAAACAGTCCATATCGCTGCGCTGGATTCCAACTCAGCAGCTCCGCCATGCGATGATAAGGCAGCCCCCGCTTACTACCTTCGCTAAACACCCCTGAGAGTAAGTATTCAGTGCCACCAAAGCCTGATTTAGCCAGCCAAATATTCTCCGGGTCCTTAAGACTGGCTTTTTTCTCCGCAGAACAGCAGGCATGGTCGCTGACAACCCAGTCCACCTGACCCGCTAATACCGCGTTCCAGAGAAATTCCACATCCTGTCGAGACCGGATCGGGGGATTTACCTTGGCCCACTTACCTGCTGGTGCATCCACATCCAATAACAGATGGCCCACGGTCACCTCCCGTCGAAAATTAATGTGGGGAAAAGTGCTCTGCATCATTAACGCGGCTGCCAATGCTTTCTGGGAACTCAGATGTAGCAAATTAATGTTGACACAGTCTGTCTCATGGGCCAGATAGGACGCGATACAAATGGCCAATCCCTCAGAGTGGGGTGGACGGGCAGCACTGTAGGCCTTTAAGCCAGAGAGACTAGTATCTTGTTGTACCAGTTTAGTGTAAGCATTTAAAATCTCGGCTACTTCGCAGTGAAGACTTAAACTCAGGCTATCCTGTACTTCAGGATACGCTTGCCGCAAACGAGTCAACCCCCGCATAATAAATTCAAAATGGGCAAAGTCGTAGCGATCTTCCTTATTGATCATCAAAAACAGACTTTGCTGATCGGAAAGCCCATGGAGACCATAGCCACCATAAAACATAAAAATCTTAAATGATGTCACCCCCTGGTCCAACAGCCACGACATTTCATCAATGTGATGGGGACTAATGGGGGCCAGATGATAACCATAATCCACAAAAAAGTTACCCTCTGACCGTGCCAGCACCTCTGGAAAAAATGACCGGTAGGGACCCCCCTTGTTCAGATAATACTGCCCTGTGCGCATATAGTTGAGACTGGTGGTCACGCCTCCCATGGCCGCTGCCTTACTTTCCTCGACAGCATCCTGTTCCAGGGGTTGATAAATGCCGATATGCATATGGGCATCCACACAGCCAGGAAATCCTAGCAAATGTTGGCCATCAATCACCTCCTTTGCCTGTTCAGGACTAATCTCTGGGGAAATCTGGGTGAATTTCCCATCTTTGATGCCCAAATCCAGTAGTTCTACTGATGGCTGATTTGGACGCACCACCCTCACATGCTTAATTAATGTATCTAGCCCTGATATCTCAGTCACAGCGCCCCTCAATCTGAATCAAAATCTGAATCCACCAATTCGTTATGATTAAGGGTATCAACTCAAAGCGAAATGTTTTTCTCAGGATAGAATTCAGAATGCAGGGAGTCAGAATACAGACCCTCACGGATTTCTGACTCTTGTCTTCTGATTCCTGACTTCTGACTCCTGACCAGAACAGGAGTTTCAGCTTAAGTTAGTACCCATAATTAATCTTAGATAGGTGAACTAATTTTTAATGACAGCAAGACCACCAAGATATTAATCTTCTATTTTCTTAACAAGTAACAACATACAAGGATATGCAAGAGGGATATGCAAGCACTTAAAAAAGATTTTAACGACTATCATCAAGACCCCCAACAGTTTCCATTTCTGAGTGGTTTGCAGGCAGACTGGCAAGCTATTAGAGAGGAGTTTTCCAACTTTATGGCCCAGAGTTCAGCTGCTGAGCAAGCCATTGCAGCCCAGATGATGGGACCCCAAAGCAAAACCATTCGAACGAAGGGGGCGAAAAAGTATAGTGCCTTCGGTATTCTATTTCAGGGACGGCTGATTGACGATTATATTTGCACGTATCAGATTGACTATCCGGACTGTACTACCACCAATGCCGCAACTAAAGTAAAAGCTTTAAGAGAAACCTATTTCCCAAAATTGACTCAAGTTGTTACCCGCATTAATCAGACAAACGCCAATATTCTTAGAAACGTTTACTTCGGCACGTTTCATCCGGGTTTAGATATTCGGCTCCACACCAACGATAATCCCCACATGTATCGGGGATATCTGGGATTGATTGTCCCCAAGGGAGATGTGGCGATGAAAATCTGTCATGATAAACTCCACTGGCACGAAGGAGAATTTATGGTGTTAGACCATAGTTACCCTCACTGTCCCCACAATTATACGGATTATGACAGAACGGTGCTGGTGGTGGACTTTTTTAAGCCTGATAAACCCAGGGAAGAGGTGATTGAGTTTGAACAAAACCAAGTGGCCCAGCGGATGCAGGCTAATCCTTATAGTTTGGGAGTATTTGGTCAAAGTGATACGGCTAGTGAAGCTGACTTTATTAAGTATGGGTTGGCCCATCAGCTGGAGTGGGATAAAGCGTTGGGGGGTAGGGATATGTGATTTCTCTTGTTGAGATACTGATGACAAATTCAATATTTAAAGGGTGTTGGCAATGAGGCAAATGTTATCCAGGCCCGTTCGGCTGAGCGGTTCGGCTGAGCTCACCGTCGAAGCCTCACGTCGAAGCCCAAACCCCCAATTTTTGGGGCTTCAGAAATTAATTCCTCAAGGCATTTGTGTAAGAGTACGAATCAAAGTCCCCCAGTATTGGGGGATTTAGGGGGCTTCGAGATGTTTGCTATGTCGCAAGATATTTCGCTAATAATTGTTGATGTTGGCAATTTTTTCAATATAAGCCTCCTATAGAAGGCCAGTTATCCCTATCAATAACTACACATTATGGCTACCAAAGAAATGTTCGAAGCCCGCGACTGGGTTAAAGTCCGCAACACAACAACAGGGGAGCAAGCATTTCTCACCTGGAGCGGAAAAGTCTATGCCTTCTTGCCGGGTGAACCGAAGATTCATCTGTTCAACATTGTTGGTATGAACGTGAGTCGTTGTCTAGACAACCCGGAACAGGAGGAAAGCTGGAATTTTGTTTCACGGGAGTTGACCTATTATCTAGATCCAGAAACCGATGAGATTTTGCATAGCTGGAAAAATCCCTGGACAGGGGAGACTGTGCCGGTGATGCATGTGGCTAATAGTCCGGTGCAGGGCCGACAGCCGTTTGAGGGACAGTATGGGGCTAAGGTAGATGGAGATTTTACGACGTTTGCGTTTGATTTGTTTACGGCTTATCCAAATCCGTTAGGGGATGATAAGCGTTTTGTGGAGTATAGCCCTCAGTCACTGTATCAGGCGGTGGAATTGTTTAAGTTGACGGTGCCCACACGGGAATTGAGAAATCCTGAGTCGACGTCTATTGCCAACGTGATTTTAGGGTGGGATCGGTTGGGTCCGTGGGTGCCCTGGATGAAGATGGGGGACCGAGCGGGTCAGCTAATTTATAGTGCTAGTGGACGTAAGTTAACGGGATTTGAAGAGTTACCAGAGCTTTTGCGGGAACAGATTAATACGCGAATTCCGGCCTATCGACATGCGCCTGAGGCACGGATAGAGGGTGATAATGTTACTTCGTGGCGATATTTTAAGCGGCATTTTGAAGAGTATTTGGCGGGAAAGGAGTTTCCGTTGGCGGATGTGGAGGGTATTTAAGGGGGACTGCACAAAATAAAGGGTTAGGACTGTAGATGGATGGATGAGTGATGGGGTAATGGGGTGATTATTTAAGCGCAACCGCCTAAAGAACCTAAAGTTAGGGGTTACGGCGGGATCGATTAATTTTATTCTGAACGTTCTCCTCAAGAAAATCACGACAATAGACCCAAATTATGAAATTGTTGTTTAATGGTTTCTAATCTCAAAGCCAATTTTTTTAACCTCTATATCTCTATTTAAAATGGACGATTTCGTAGGGGCTGTGCCCTGTGCCAGCCCTGGGTCAATGATTTTTACCAGCTAAAATTTCATGTAAGTACAGTTTCACTGTTCGATTAAAGTCCAGAAATAACCATCTGGGGCTGTAAACGAAAAGCTTTGTTTCCCAAACTCATTGGTGACAATATCAGTAACTTGTGTAGCTGAACTAGAGTGAATCCGAACTCGGTACTCCTCCAGACCCTTTACCCGATAGGTATACAACGATACTCCCAATACCCCTGGTCGGGACTGTTCTGAAAAATCCGGCAACTCCAAATCTTCAGGAAATCGCACAATATACAATCGCCCCGACCTGGCCGCTTGCCAATCTGTCTTGGACGAGCGGGGGTCATCAAACGCTGTTACCCAAAACCGTTCCCCTGGCTGTAGGTCAAAAATCTGTCGTCCACCCCGCGCTGTTTCATAGGTACTCTCCAACGCATCTTGCACCCGTAGTAACCCTAGCACCTGATCATAAAACTGTAGGGTTTCCTGGCTGTCGTCCTGTACTACCAGACCCATGTGGGTCACCTGACTTGCCTGAAAGGAAGACTTTAAATTGGGTTGACCATAGTCCGGCACCGTATAGTTAAACCGCTCAAACATGACCTGTCGCGTTAAGGGTTGCAATAACAGCATTTCCCTCACACCCACCAACGGATCTAAAAATGGGCGTCCCTGGGCCGTCGGGTAAATCACCGTCCACTGGGGTGGCCCATAGCGAATGGGTAATCCATTAGCCTCTGCTTCTGCCGCATGGTTCCACAGATTAGTCACATCCAGGGTTAAACTGGTGGCCCAACGATTGCCCTGCACCTTCATGGAGGTCATGCCTAACCCCTCATTAACGGGATTGTCCCACGCCATTAGCCGAATCAGGCCATGATCCGCCGTCTGATGATGTAACCGTATGGACTGTACAGATGACTGCACGCCGTAAAGCCGTTCAGCATCAGCGGCAGCCAGTTCACCGATTTCTCCTACGGTATAGCCAAATTGTTGCCAGTATTGAATTAGCGGTTGGGCATCTCTGACGCCAATGCAGACTTCATAGATACCTTGAATGGAGTGGGATGGGGTTTGGGACATACATCTAAAACCTGGGTAAGCGTCCCCTGAGCGGAGTCGAAGGGGACGTTGGCTTCGACTTCGCTCAGCCAACGGTTTCTCTGGGACAGTTATAATCTGACAACAACTTTACCGCAGTTTTGA
Organism: Leptolyngbya sp. PCC 7375; assembly: GCF_000316115.1. GTDB lineage: Bacteria > Cyanobacteriota > Cyanobacteriia > Phormidesmidales > Phormidesmidaceae > Leptothoe. The sequence goes on along the minus strand of NZ_JH993797.1, from coordinate 1,046,534 downwards.
CCGCTGAGGAGATAGTTGACAGCCTTGGGAATGGCTTCAATTCCATGGAAATCAGTAGGATCAACCGCCACCTTGAGTTTGCCTTGCTCAAATAGGGCCAGTAAGCGATCGCAAGCCTCTGGTACTGCCTCACGATACTGGGGCAACAAAAATCCTCGTACCGAGGCAGCTTTCCAAAAGAGTTTTTCATAAATGCGGGGTCGGGAAACAACCTCTAACGCTTTGCCATATTCGGAGATAAATCCCACAATTACAAACCGTCCCCGCACGGCTAAATGGTCTATGCCAGCGTCAAACATGTGTTTACCAACGCAGTCAAACACCAGGTCGATGCCATTGGGATATTCTATGGCCAGGACATCACTGACAGATTCTTGACGGTAGTTAATGATGCGATCGCACCCCAAGTCCCTCAGCAATTGCCCTTTAGCCGCTGATCCGCAAGTCCCAATCACATGGTTGCCCGCTAATTTAGCCAGCTGTACCGCAATGTGCCCAATCCCCCCCGCCGCCGCCGTAATCAAAATGATCTCTCCATTTCCCATTTCTCCCACCCGCTCTAAACCCACCAGGGCAGAGATACCTGTGGGCATCAGCGTCAGAATCTCGGGAATAGCCTCAGGTATTTTAATCGCCAACTCGGCATCAATCACCTGATATTCCCTGTACCCCCCTCCTCTGACAGTTGTTGCCACAGCATTGCCGATGGTAAACCTGTTCACCCCAGAACCCATGGCGACCACCTCACCCACCGCTTCCACCCCCAGGTCAAAAGGGGGCTGCAAACCTACATAGGGCACCTCTCCCCGACAAAGTAACGTATCAAACCCGGCATTCACACCAGCAAACCGATTCCGAATTAGCACCTGGTTAGCCATGGGTTGTGGTATGTCCTCTTCCACAATGTCAAGGGCAGATTGAAAGTCATGGCTAAGCTGTCGGGCCACTAACTTGCGATACCGTTTAGCCATGGGTTATCCCCCAATTTGAAAGATCACACCCAGGTACTCCCGGTATCCACAGACCTTGTCACCGGCTATATCAAAGGAAATAGCCGCCTGGTTTTCATAGGGATGACCCAACATCAGGCCTTGAGAACGCACTTCAAACAGAACCGTATTGCCACTGCTAAACGTGCGCTCTAGGGTTAGGGTCAGCCCCTCTGGAAAGACTTTTGAAACCATGGCAAAAAAGTCTGTAGCCTTTTCTTTGCCAGAATTTAGACCTTTGAAGGGACCTGCCGGGAACCAGAAGGTAAAATCATCACTTAGCCAGGCTAAAAAACGAGACCAATCTCCCGTTGATAGCCCCTGGGAAAAGTCTTGGAAGGCGGCTTCGGCAACGTTAAGAATTTCAGGGCTGGCAGTTGTCATCAGTAGTCATCCAATTTACAAATCAACTGTGGCTAGACTCTCAACGAAATCAGGTTGGCAACACTCGTAAACTCAGTACCCGAGAAAAAACCAACCTTGCCCCTATGTTGTCTTCGCACTAAGCCAATAGTAACGTTATTAATAGTAATGTACTACTCCCATGTCTATAGCAGTAGGTATGCTCGCAAACTTAGGACCCACAGTATTAAAATTCGTTAAAATTAAGGAGCTGCCATGGGTCCTAATGAATGCCACGGATTGTCCTAATTGCTGGGTTTGAAGCCTTTAATACACAGCTATATCAGCAGGCGGCGGATATGGCTCAGAAGCGCTGTCCTGAATTAGACATTCGGGTATTTTGCGATTCGCCTAATGAACCTTATAAGATCGCATGTATTAATTAAACTAATATCACAGAGATAGCTGAATAAGAGGATAATGGCAGCCAAAGATCGATTTCATGAAGTCGTTAAAATTGCTCTGGAGAAAGAACAATGGACAATTACTGATGATCCATTGCGACTTGACGTTGGTGGAACAAAGTTTGAAATCGATTTAGGTGCGGAACAACTTTTAGCAGCAGAACGAGGAGTAGAGAAAATTGCGGTTGAAGTTAAAACCTTTTTAAGTGACTCACCACTAACGGACTATCATGCTGCATTAGGGCAATTTTTGAACTATAGACTTGCTTTGGAGATCAGTGAGCCGCAACGTATTCTCTATTTGGCAGTACCTGTTATAGCCTATGAAGCCTTCTTTAAACGGGAATTTGCACAACTTTCAGTGGAACGATATCAGATTAAGCAAATCATTTATGACCCTATTCAAGAGGTAATTGTTCAATGGATAACATAACGTCTTATCGAAATATAATTCAAACATTATTGACTGAGTATGCAGCAATTCCAATCGCCAATGGCGAGATTGAATGCCATACCGTTTTTGACACACAACAAGACCATTACCAGGTGATGAATGTGGGTTGGGACGGTCACCGACGAGTTTATGGTTGTGTGCTGCACCTGGATATTAAAGCAGGAAAAATTTGGATTCAGCAGAACATGACTGAGATCAGAGTAGCTCAAGAACTGGTTGATCGAGGAGTGCTGAGAACGGATATTGTCCTTGGGTTCCAAGCTCCTGAGATGCGGCAGTATACTGACTATGCAATGGCTTAGCTGCCAAAGAGTATTTAGCCAATTTTGATGGAGAGATATGGGCGGCTCAGACCAAACCATTAAAACTCGTTAAAATTAAGGGGCTGCCATGGGTCCTAATGAATGCCACGGATTGTCCTAATTGCTGGGTTTGAAGCCTTTAATACACAGCTATATCAGCAGGCGGCGGATATGGCTCAGAAGCGTTGTCCTGAGTTGGACATTCGGGTATTTTGCGATCGCGACCTCACCACCCAACCCGACACTATAGCCAAGGCTTTAGACGGAGCCGACGTATTCTTCGCCAGCCTAATTTTTGACTATGACCAGGTCCTCTGGTTGCGGGAGCGCGTGCAGGATATTCCCATTCGCCTGGTCTTTGAATCCGCCCTGGAACTGATGGCCCTCACCCATCTGGGTAAGTTTGTCATTGGCGAGAAACCCAAAGGTATGCCTAAGCCAGTTCAGTTTATCCTCAGTAAGTTTGGCAGCGGCAAAGAAGAAGACAAACTGGCTGGGTATATTAGCTTTCTCAAAGTGGGTCCCAAACTACTGAAATATATTCCCGCCAAAAAAGTACAGGACCTACGCAACTGGCTGATTATCTACGGCTATTGGAATGCAGGCGGCACTGAGAATGTGGCCTCCATGCTGTGGGTGCTGGCAGAAAAATACTTGAGATTGACCGTCGGAGAGATCCCAGCGGTGATTGAGACGCCGAATATCGGATTGTTGCATCCAGACTATGAAGGATATTTTGAGTCGCCGAGGGCGTATGTGGAGTGGTATCTGGCTAACTCCATAGGAGACGCTACGCGAACGACTTCGCTCAGCCCCCCGCTGGCTGAGCGGAGTCGAAGCCAAAGCGTTTCCAACGGAGAATGCCAACCCCGTGTGGGCATTCTCCTGTATCGCAAGCATGTAATTACCAAGCAGGCCTATATCCCCCAGCTGATTCGCTACTTTGAGGCAGCAGACCTGATGCCGGTGCCCATATTTATCAACGGTGTGGAAGGCCATGTGGCCGTGCGGGACCTGATGACCACCGGATATGAACAAGCCCAGCGAGCCTTGGGCAATGTGGAATGCGCGTCTCTTTCAAAAGAAGCGGTGCAGGTGGATGCCATTGTGTCTACCATTGGCTTTCCCCTGGTAGGTGGTCCAGCGGGATCTATGGAAGCTGGGCGTCAGGTGGCCGTGGCTAAGCAGATTTTAGGGGCAAAAAATGTACCCTATTTTGTGGCAGCACCGCTGTTGATTCAGGATATTCACTCCTGGACTCGTCAGGGGGTGGGGGGACTGCAAAGTGTGGTGCTGTATGCTCTACCGGAACTGGATGGAGCCATTGATCCGATCCCGCTGGGGGGCCTGGTGGGAGACCAAATTTATCTGGTGCCAGAACGGGTGCGTCGTCTGACTGGACGGGTGAAACAGTGGATTGAACTAAGGCGGAAGGAACGGTGCGATCGCAAAGTCGCCATCATTCTCTACGGATTTCCCCCAGGTTATGGAGCTACTGGCACAGCCGCGCTTTTGAATGTACCAAAATCTCTCCTAACCCTTTTACAAGCCCTGAAAGCCCAGGGATACCAGGTGGGAGAACTACCCAAAGATGGCGAGAAAATCATTGACTGGGTAAAGACAGCCGATGATGAAAATCAATGGATGACTCCCAGGCAGGCAGAACAAATCACCCATAACGAAGAGCTCCCCCCACTCTCCGTCCCAGCCACTGTCAATGTCAGAACCTTAGAAAAATGGTTGGGCTATTTGAAAGTCTCCAAAATTGAAAAACAGTGGCAGTCCCTTACCAAAAGCGGCATTAAGACCATCGGTGAAAATTTCCATGTGGGTGGCATTCAGCTGGGCAATGTGTGGATTGGGGTGCAGCCCCCCTTAGGTCTAGCGGGGGATCCCATGCGACTGATGTTTGAACGAGATTTAACCCCCCACCCTCAGTACGCAGCGTTTTATACCTGGCTGCAAGAAGAGTTTCAGGCAGATGCGGTGGTGCATTTTGGCATGCATGGCACCGTGGAATGGCTACCGGGTTCCCCATTGGGTAATACGGGCTATTCCTGGTCTGACATTCTGTTGGGAAATCTGCCCCATCTATATGTGTATGCAGCCAATAACCCGTCAGAGTCCATTTTGGCCAAGCGGCGAGGTTACGGAGTGCTGGTCTCCCACAATGTGCCCCCCTATGGACGAGCGGGGTTATACAAAGAACTGATCACGCTGCGAGAGCTGATCGCTGAATTTCGCGAAGATCCCCAGGCAAATCGAGTTTTGCAAGATGCCATTCTCACCAAGATTACCGATACAGGTCTGGCCACAGATTGTCCACTGCCAGAACTAAAGGCCCAGGGTCTGGAGTTTACACCTGAGCATGCCAGGTTGTTTAGTAATGCGGTGTTAGATCGGTATTTTGTCGCTGTTTATGAGTATCTACAGGTGCTAGAGAATCGACTGTTTTCCAGTGGTCTACATGTGTTGGGGCAGTCTCCTGAAATAGAAGATATCAGCAGTTATCTTGCGGCTTATTTTGGAGAGAGACTATCGACTGAGCTGGTAGAACAAATCGCAGCCGATACCCTACCAGAAAATTCTCTAGTTGAAACGTTGGCTAAACGCTATCCAGCCAGTGAACCGCTGACATCAGCCTTATTAGACGAAGCCATGTTCATTCGTCAGGGACTGACTCAAACTACTGACGAACTGACAAATCTATTGCGAGGCCTCAACGGTGAATATATCCCTCCAGCACCGGGCGGAGACCTGCTGCGGGACGGTCCCGGTGCCCTCCCCACAGGCCGCAATATCCATGCACTAGATCCCTATCGTATGCCCTCTCCGGCTGCCTACGAACGCGGTCGAGCCATGGGTCGGAAGCTCATCGCTCAGAATTTGGAGGACTCTGGTGAGTATCCTGAAACTGTTGCTGTAATGCTCTGGGGACTGGATGCCATCAAGACTAAGGGAGAATCTTTAGGGATTTTGCTAGAGCTAGTGGGGGCGGAACCGATTAAAGAAGGTACGGGGCGGATTGTGCGCTATGGGCTAATCCCTCTAGGGCAGATGGATCATCCCCGCATCGATATTTTGGGCAATCTCTCCGGCATCTTTCGCGATAGCTTTGTGAATATCATTGAGTTGTTGGATGATCTGTTTCTCCGCGCTGCCGAGGCTGATGAACCCCCAGAACAGAATTTTATTCGTAAACATGCCTTAGAGCTGAAGGCCCAAGGGGTGGAGAATGTGTCGGCTCGATTATTTTCCAATCCGACTGGGGACTATGGGTCGCTGGTGAATGACCGGGTGACGGATTCTAACTGGGAGTCGGGGGAAGAGCTGGCGGATACGTGGCGCGATCGCAATGCCTTTAGCTACGGTCGTAGCGATAAGGGACAGGCTCGCCCAGACGTGCTCAATACTCTTCTACAAAGTACAGGCCGCATTGTGCAGCAAATTGACTCTGTCGAATATGGCCTCACCGACATTCAGGAGTATTACGCCAATACTGGAGCCCTCAAAAAGGCTGCCGAAAAACGTCAGGGTAAACGAGTGACTGCTAGCTTTGTGGAGAGTTTTTCCCAGGACACCACCCCCCGCAAGCTGGAAGATGTATTGCGCATGGAGTATCGCACCAAATTGCTTAACCCTAAGTGGGCTGACGCTATGGCAGACCAGGGTTCTGGTGGAGCCTATGAAATTTCTCAACGGATGACGGCCCTGATTGGCTGGGGAGGGACCACTGGCTTCCAAGATAATTGGGTCTATGACCAGGCCGCCCAAACCTATGCCCTGGATGAAACCATGGCGAATCGTCTGCGGAAAGCAAACCCAGAAGCCTTCCGTAATATCATCGGACGGATGATTGAGGCTAATGGACGTGGGCTGTGGCAAGCTGAAGAAGAAACCCTGGAAAAGCTACAGGAGCTTTATGACGTCGCTGATGAGACCCTGGAGGGGGTAGGGCTATAATGGCCATAATTAAGGAAATTGCCAAATCACTTGACCATGGCATCACCGTTTCCAGGGATGGATCCCTACTTAGAAAACTCAGAATTGTGGCCAGCGGTTCACAATCGATTAATTGTGGCCATGGCCGACGAACTCGTTGACCATCTAAGTGAAAAATATCGTGTGGAAATTGAAAAGCGCACCTACTTTGGTGATGAAGATGGTGTTCTAGTCGGTATTCCAGATGTTACTGTAGCGACCCGTAAAACAACTCAGGTTAACAATACTAGTGTAGTTCTTACCTTGCCTATAGAGCCTGAGCAAGTAACCGTTCCTGTGACAACAGAAGTCAATGAACGTTACCTGGAGATTCGTGAAGTTGCGACGGGTCGGGTTGTTACTGTGATTGAACTGCTCTCACCTAAAAATAAGCGATCTGGTGAGGGACGTATTGCCTACGAACGTAAACGTAATCAAATTCTCAGTAGTACAACTAACCTGGTAGAAATTGATTTGCTCAGAGGCGGTAGATCGTTTCCAATGGTGAGCAAAAACCTGAAGGACTATCGTATTTTAGTCTGTCCTGGTGATCAGCGACCGATTGGGAATCTATTTGCCTTTAGCTTACAACAGACTGTTCCCCCTATTCCAATTCCATTGTTGCCCGGTGAATCAGATGTTTTACTAGAGATCCAGCCATTACTCGATCAGGTGTATAAAAAGGGCCGATATCATTTGGCTATTGACTACAGTCAACCTCCTAGTCCTAAATTCACTCCCGAGCATCAGCAGTGGGTGTTGGAACTCATAGAGAATCAATAACTGAAACTTGCTTATGGTAAGGCTTACTCGAATATTTATTTCTGTTGGACTGGCTTTGACAATTTCTATTTTTCCTGTAGTAGCCTGCACACCGCAGCAGTAGGCCGCTCAAAGAATCAGCCAAAACCAAGAAGACTCTCCCTGGCAAGAAATTGGTCAGTTACCAACGCCTTTAGAATCCCACCAAATGATGGTATTGGGGGACTATATCTATGTGATTGGTGGCTGGAATGAGACCAAAGGCATTCATGAGGATGTCTTTTTTGCGCCCCTAACGTCAGAGGGCATATTTGGTGACTGGCAAGACACAACGGCTCCTTTGCCTCTAAAGCTACAACACCACATGGTGGCTATCCATAATGGTGCTTTGTATGTGTTTGGAGGAGATAATGGCTTCTGGGATGGCAGTGAGGTTTCAAACCGAATTTTGCGGGCGGTTCCCAATCAGCACGGTGATATTACAGAATGGGTAGATGTAGGAGAGTTACCAGAACCACTAACGATTCATGCCGTCACTAGCCTGAATAATCAGCTTTATATTCTGGGTGGCAGCAATACGTTTCGCCCAAACAATACGACGGTAATTGACAAGGTGTTTACAGCCACTCTTGCCGCCGATGGAACTGTGGGAGACTTTCAAGAACTGGCACCCTTTCCCACCCGCATCGGCTGGGTAACGGCAACAACTGTGGATAATCGCATTTTTGCAGTGTCTGGTACGGCCCAGTTTAGACCGAGTGAATTACTGGATCAGGTTTGGGTGGCTGATGTTCAAGTGGATAAAACCCTGTCACCGTTTGAACCGGTGGGGAAAATTACAGCACGACAGCGACATGCAACTGTTTTAGTGGATAAAACATTAGTTGCGATCGCAGGTGGTGCTGCCAACACAGTTCTCTCCACCGTCGAAGCTGCCCCCGTCGATGACCAAGGTAATCTGGCGTCATGGAAAGAGCTACCACCGTTACCTGAAACCCGTTACGCCCATGCTGCATTTGTCCACGATGGGCATATTTATGTCTCTGGTGGTTTTATAAAATACGGCAGTACTGAAACCAGCACCAAAATATTTAGACTGTCTTTTGAGCAGATCTAATCCGAATCGGTATACCATGCAAATCGAAACTCAACGGCTGATTCTCCGTAACTTTAGACCAGAAGATTTTGAACAGCTTGCCCCCATACTGGCCGACCCACAAGGGATGAAATATTCTCGGACAGGTAACGTTCTTTCCGTTCTAGAAACACAAGCTAAAATTCAGGGTTATATCAACTCCTATCAAAAACATGGCTTTGGCAAATGGGCCATCATTCTCAAAGAACACAATCAGCTCATTGGCTATTGTGGTATCGCCGTTGAACTGGTGGATAACAAACTAGAAAGAGAACTTGGCTACCGGCTAGATCACAACTTTTGGAACCAAGGATTGGCCACTGAAGCCGCCAAAGCTGCTATTCAGTATGGATTTGAGCAGCTCAAGTTACCCTATATTCTGGGCATCGTTGAACGACAAAATAAAGCCTCAGTGAGAGTACTTGAAAAGCTCGGTATGCAATACCAACGAAAAACTGTCTTTTATGGGGTAAAAATGGATGTTTATAGCGTTACATCACAAATCCCATAGCGCTGCTAGGGTGTACGGTCCACCTTCCACCTGCCAGAAAGTGCCATCAACATAGCGACGGTTTAGATCCAGATCTGCTATTGTCTGCATGTCGGCTGCGGTTAGCGACAAGTCAGCAGCGGCCAAATTTTGCTTAATACGGTCAGGATTAACTGACTTAGGAATCACTGCGGTGCCTCGCTGCATGGCCCAACTCAGCAGTACCTGAGCGGGTGTGGCTCCATGGTGTTTAGCAATGGTTGCAATGGTCGGGTTTGCCAACAGAACAGGTTCGTCATCTGCCTTGAGGCTATCAGGCCGATCCGCTGACCCCAATGGTGAATAGGCCGTCAGATAAATATTGTTTTCTTTGCAGAAATCCAGCATTGGGGTTTGCTGTAGGTAAGGATGCAGCTCAATCTGGTTCATTTCCGGCTTTAAGCGGGCATTTTCCAGTAAATCCTGTAGTTTGGCCATACTAAAGTTAGACACCCCGATGTGACGGCATAGCCCCTCATCTGCCAAAACCTCCATTTCACTCCAGGTAATTAAAATGGGCAATACTTCCAGCGAAACTAATTTTTCGGGCGTCAGGGGAAACGTTGCTCCCTTTTTCAGGGCAACAGGCCAGTGGATAAGATACAGATCCAGATACTCTAACTGCAAATTTGAGAGGGTTTCTTCTAGGGCAGGCCGCACATCCTCCGGCGCATGGGAATCATTCCATAGCTTTGAGGTAATCCACATTTGCTCACGGGTTACCACGCCTTCACTAAATGCTTCTGATAGAGCACGACCAACTTCGGCCTCGTTGCCATAGATGTGGGCACAGTCAATGTGGCGATAACCCGCTGCAATGGCTTCCTTAACAGCCTTATAGACGTCGCCAGGTGCAGACTTCCATGTGCCTAATCCTAAAATCGGCATCTGGTCGCCATTTTTAAATTTAAATGTAGTCACCATCTATCTGCTCCGAGCGATGAACGTTTTCCATCCTGTCTTTTCATCAAAGTAGCAGGGAAAATTAAATTTGCGTCAAACTCAGCGTTTAATCCTATGATGGGGGGCCTTAACCTACCTGATTTCAGAACGGCGTTGGCAGGCGACAATCACTAACATAAAAAATAACGCGAACCAATTTTATTGGCAGTCCCTGGATAGATGTATCCAAAAATACCGGCAGTAGAGAGTCTATGCTGAGAAACTGAAAAGTAGCCTTAAGGCTACTATCCAAATCTCACCTAAAATTTCATATTTTACTTTTACCCAACGCCGAAGCATCAAGTTGTAAAGCTAACGGCACGTTGCTATTGGAGTGATGTTAACGTCATGGGAGATTCTCGCAACTAAACCCGGGTTGATGTTTAGAATCCTCTCAAAACTGAGACGCATGAATGAAATTTGGTAATAGGCCTACTATGTTAACAATTTCTTCAGCATTAGAAACGATAGAAAACCTTAGCAACCGGCCTCTACACAGTACAGGAGCATGGCAACCCTATGCAATTTTGACCCACTGTGCCCAGAGTGTTGAATGTTCCATGTTGGGATATCCCATACAACAACCTGAAATCTACAAAGCCACGGTTGGTAAGCTAGCTTTTACCCTATTTTCCGCCCTCGGTTCCATGCAACATCCCTTAGATGAACCCATTCCTGGTGCCCCAGAATTGGAAGAACATGGCAATCTCAAAAAAGCGTTGGCTCGCTTAAAAAAAGCTTACATTGATTTTGACAACTACACAGATTCCCTGGCTCCCCATTTTACCTATGGAGACCTATCCAAGCAGGACTATATCCGTGCCCATGTGATGCATTTAAATAATCACCTTGAGGAAATACGAGAATATTCAGCTTGATTCACCATCAGCATCCTTAAGGTCAATTCAATAACAATCCGAGCGCAATTACTGTTAGCCCCCTCGACGACTGGAGACTATTGTTATGTTTGATAATTTTTGGCACAAACTGCCGACTCCGCTGGCGTTGTTGCAGTTATTAAAGCTTCGTAATGATCTAAGGGAAAAAAACCTCCACGACACCTCTCAACTTCCTGATAGTGGTGAATTGCCCAAACCTCAACCCAGCTCTGATGGGAGTCACCTTACTGCTCGTACAGCAGACGGCAGCTTTAATGATTTGCAACAGCCCCAAATGGGTATGGCGGGCACCCGCTTTGGCCGTAATGTCGCGCTGGGTGCCGTCGAGGCAGAGGCAGTCCCTAAGCTGATGACGCCAAATCCGCGCGAGGTCAGTCGCATATTGATGACGCGCGATCGCTTTCAGCCTGCCACCATGCTTAATCTGTTGGCTGCGGCCTGGATTCAGTTTGAAAACCATGATTGGTTTTCCCACGGTGATAACGAGCCTGACGATCAGCTAGAGATTCCTTTGGAGCCCCATGACCCGTGGCCAGAGGAACATCGCCCCATGGTCGTTGGCAAGACGCTGGCAGACAAGTCTCGACCGGACGGTGCCAGACCCAAAACTTTTATCAATACGGTCACCCACTGGTGGGATGGCTCTCAGATCTATGGCAGCGACCCGGAAACGGTGGATAAATTGCGATCGCATGTCCATGGCAAACTCACTATTCAGGATGACGGTCTGTTACCTGTGGATCCCGAGACTGGCCTAGATGTTACCGGTTTTAACGATAACTGGTGGATCGGATTATCCATGTTGCACACTGTGTTCACCAAGGAACACAATGCCATTTGTGATCACCTAAAACAAGAATATCCCCATTGGTCCGACGATATTCTCTTTAACCATGCTCGCCTGATCAATGCAGCACTAATGGCTAAAATCCACACCGTTGAGTGGACGCCTGCGATTTTACCCCTACCGGTAACGGATATTGCACTGAATGTGAACTGGTCTGGTTTCTTGGGGGAAGATCTAAAGCAGGTTTTAGGCAGCGTTGGTGAAGGAGAACTCACTGATTTGTTATCGGGGATTGTGGGGTCTGAGACGGACCACCACACCGCACCTTACTATTTAACTGAGGAATTTGCGTCTGTGTATCGCATGCACCCGCTGATTCCTGATGAACTCCAGTTTTATTCTCTAGACAACAATCAACCATTACAGTCCGCCGACTTTTTCCAAATCTCAGGCAAACGCAGTAGGACATTGTTAGAATCAATCCCTATGCCGGACCTATACTACTCATTTGGTGTTGCCCATCCTGGTGAAATTAGCCTTCATAACTATCCGCGTTCCTTGCAGCAGTTGGTGCGGGACAATGGTGAGGTCTTTGATCTGGCAGCGGTGGATATTTTACGCGATCGCGAACGGGGAGTGCCCCGCTACAACCGTTTCCGAGAGCTTATCGGTAGAACTCGTGTGAAATCCTTTGAGGAAATTAGCAGCAACCAACAATGGGTCGAAGAAATGCGTCGAGTCTACTACAACGACATCAACAGCGTAGACCTGATGGTAGGTCTGTTTGCTGAAGATAAACCTGAAGGCTTTGGCTTTAGCGATACCGCCTTCCGCGTGTTTATCCTCATGGCCTCTCGCCGCCTGAAAAGTGATCGGTTCTTTACCAAAGATTATAGGGCTGAAGTTTATACCCAGCTGGGCTTAGACTGGATTGCCAACAACACAATGGTAACGGTTCTACAGCGCCATTTTCCCACGCTGGCTCCAGCGTTGTACGACATTGACAATGCATTTAAACCTTGGCGTCGCATTGGTACCTAGTTTGCAGACATTGTTGCTATAGGCTCAGTTTCAAGGTTTTAACACCAGCTCTAGCAAACTCTTTTCCACCCGTGGCTTTGGCATCATCTCTCCAGGAGAACAGTTGCGACGCTACGGACTGGCTACATTTGCAGTGTGGGCAAAGAAAGCTGTTTCACTACTGTGAGATGGTTTATTTTTTGTGGGCACGTCCCGCTCCTACCAAAGCGGACAGTTCTATCTTGCAATGGTGGGGCACCATCGCCATGAAGACTGTCATTGGGTTCTTGATATTGTGGCGATTGAGCAGCACCCGATCATTGAGCCAGGAACTTCTCAATCATAGATAGCCCAATGATAGAGAGGCATGGATAATACTAGATATAAAGTCTCCTAATATAGACCGACAATCTAAAGAAAATATGGGGAAGAGTAACGTTGTCCAATGGCCCAACCAGCCTTTGCTACTCCTCATAAGTTCCTCAACTTGTTTTGTTACGATCGAGAAGGAAGAGATAAATATCTTCCACATTTGTTGATCCAACAATATATCAGGAGAAAGCGAATGATTCGCAAAATTGTGGTTGGCTTGGATAGTTCTGATTTAGGGTTAAGAGCCTTACAAAAGGCGATCGCATCTGCACGTAGCTACAATGCAGAGCTAAAACTCGTTCATGTTTTAGTAGATAGCGAACCAGACGCACCAAAATTTAGTGGTTATTTTGGCGGACCTTTATACCCCAGCGTTAGCGCCACCGTAGTGGAATCCTACCAAGTTGCCTGGAATCAGTTTGTAGATCATTCGCAAGCTTTACTGAATCAGCAGATTGCCGATGCCCAAAATTATGGCATAGAGGCATCGGGCACCCTACTGTATGGCAATCCAGGCGCACGACTGTGTGAAGTCGCACAAACCTGGGATGCAGACTTAATTATTGTGGGCAGTCGTGGCCTATCGGGAATGAGTGAATTTCTAATTGGCAGCGTTAGCAACTATGTGTTGCACCATGCACCCTGCTCCGTTTTGGTCGTGCATGCTAAGAAACAACCCGTCGAGGATACTCCGACCGCTCGCAAAAATGAGCGGACTGACACAGCACCCAACGAGGGTCCCAAGCAGATTTTGGTGGCGCTGGACAAGTCAGAAATGGCTCAAAAGGCAATGAAAACTGCCATTGAACTGGCAAAGCTACATCAGGCTGAACTCAGGCTACTTCACGTCATTGACGAAGATGAACCAGGTTTGCCTCAAAAGCTGATTTTTAGCGATAGTCAATACATATCCCAACATAGTGAGCTCCTATTTGCAGAGTACCAGCAGGAATGGAACAAATTTGTCAGTGGCTGGTGGCAAACCTTACAAATCTATGTTGAAGAGCTGGAAACTGAAGGCATTGAAGCCATTTGTGATGTCATGCAGGGACGCACGGGGCAGCAGATCTGTGAAGTCGCTAATGATTGGCCTGCCGATCTGATTGTAATGGGCTGTCGCGGATTGTCAGGGCTTAAAGAGTTACTCGTGGGTAGTGTCAGCTACTACGTCAGCCATCGAGCTCCCTGTGCTGTTTTCGTCAATCGGCCTAAGCCATCTACGTCAACAAAGGCGCATCAAGAACAAGAAACACGCCAGGTAGCCCAAACTAGAGGGTAAATGGTGAAATTACTCCCGAACCATGCTTAAACCGAGTTTGGGAGTAAGGTTCTTCATAATTTCCTCAACTTTCTCCACTAGCGTGAAATTATTGCTCAGACACAGGTGGCATCCATCAAGCACGCTTATGAGACCTGATGTAAAGCCCAGACTCAATGTCCATGTAGGTCTACCTCGGATTGTGCTGATTAGCGCCTTTCGCGTCAGTATGGTCTGGGATTTGCTCACTACATTTTTAGGGAGCCTGCTCATTCTAAATGGTATTCATTTCATTGCCATTGGCTTAAGTCTAGTCGGTACTTTAATTGCAGGGGCCTTTAATTTCTCGACTCGTCCTATTTGGGGACATAATCAAGGCAAACAGCGTGAAATATACCTGCTGAGACTTGCTTGGATACTCGCTATTCTTTTTGACTTTTGGACATCATTTATCTGTAATGTCACCTACGTTGCCTTAGGAAGATTTGAGTTAGGCCGAGCTGCTACCTGGGATTACATGGCTCGCATAACGTGGGATCAGCATCTGATCGTCCTAGTGATAACCATCTTCACAGTTATGAGTCCGATGATGGTTGGCATCATTAGAAAGCGCAATCCTGAATTTTTAGCTTAGATTCGACTGCGGGGGGTATCAATGCAGAGCGGGAAGTTTTCCCAAGGATAGAATTCAGCAGTCAGAAGTCAGGACGTCACTAACTTCTAACTGCTGACTCCTGATTCCCCACCCAGCCCAGCGTTTCTGGCGTAAGTTGATGCCTGGTAGGTGCGACTTGCCAAAGGCGATTGATCACGGTATCTATGAAACATCTATGTCTAGATACCTCTATTAAATCCATCGCTAACTGTTGTGAGTGCAGCCTTAAACGTCATTACGATTACCAATATCATTCGTGTTGTCGTACCCATTGTCATGATCTTGGGTGCGTTTTTTCTAGGAATAATTGTTGAACGTCAAGGGTTAAATCGCCTACAGGCCATCTCTTCTAAATTAGGGTGGGGTGGGGCTGATGTCATTATCAACTCGCTCAAAGGTCTAATCCTACTTTGGTTCATTATTGGTGGTATTTTCGCAGCGATTCTCACGCTACCCATTGATAATAATTTATTCCTAACAATTCAAAAATGTCTCCTAGTAGCCGCCATTGCCTCTGGCACCTTAATTTTTGCCCGTCTATCTGTGGGCTTCGTCCGCTACTTTTCTGAGACTAAAGGTGCAGGCAATCTGACATCTCTATTTGAGATGCTTACCCAGATTGTGATTTTCACCTTCGGTGTACTGATCACGCTACAGTCCCTTGGCATTGCCATTACGCCTTTACTCACAGCCCTGGGTATTGGTGGTGTTTCCCTAGGTCTGGCTTTCCAGAGTACCCTAACTAATTTTCTTTCAGGCCTAAACTTAGCCACATCCAATAAATTACGGGTTGGAGACTTTATCCAGCTGGACTCAGGAGAAGAAGGATATGTGGTTGATATTGCCTGGCGACACACTATCCTGCAAGACATCCGAGACAACATGGTGGTGGTGCCCAACACCCGCATCCTCAATAATGTCTTCAAGAACTATGGTCTGCCGGACAAAGAGGCCCTGATCATTCTTGAGGTGGGCATTAGCTACGATACGGATCTTGAGGCGATAGAACAAATCGCCCTTGCGATCGCCAATGAGGTGATGAATGAAGTGGTAGGGGGGGTACCCAATTCTGACCCCTGGATTCGATTTAAAGAATTTGGCTACTTTGCGATCACCATGACGGTTTACCTGCGCATTCGCGAATATTTTGACCATCTGGTGGTCCGCCACGAGTTTATCAAACGACTACATAAGCGTTTTCGCAACGAAAATATTCCGATGCCGTTTCCAATTCAAACGTCTTTAATTCCAATCCCCCATGCGCAAACGCAAACGCCTAAGCATGGTGCTTTACGGCACGATGGTTTGCCAGACCTGCCGTTCTTAGACGATCAGTAATCGTTCCCTGAGCGCAGTCGAAGGGAACGATTACTGAGCATAATTAAACACATAGACTGAGCGATTGCTGATCGTTCTTGGTCTTACCTTTCGCATTCAGCAAACGGTTAAGCCCATGGAGCACAGCCAAGATTGAGGCTGTTGTGATGTTGCGATGGGTACCCATGCCATAGCATGGCTGTGACGGCTCCGGGCCAGTGATGGCAACCAGGGCAATGGCCTCGGCACCACTCCCTGCATGCAGCGCACGTTCCTCATAGTCAGCAATCTCGATGTCAAAGCCCCTAAGCCGCAGAGCTGCCACTAGGGCATCGATGGGACCGTTGCCAGCCCCTTGCAAACATAGCGGTTGGTTTTCGTAACTCACCTGCATCACTAGCTGTTGCACCTGGTCATTATCACCTGACGTTTCCAGGTGATGGGATTGATAGACCATCGGCCCCATTGGCCCCATTGGCCCTGGTGCTGCTCCATAGGTGTTACAAAACAACTGCCAAATCGCAGACGATGACATTTCGTCGCCAGTACTATCCATAACGTACTGTACTATCTGGCTAAATTCCACTTGTAAAGACTTGGGTAGAACAACACCATAGTCTCGCTCTAGCAAAAAGGTAATGCCCCCTTTTCCTGACTGACTGTTAACCCGCACAATGGCCTCATAGGAGCGACCCACATCTGCCGGGTCCATGGGCAAATAGGGAATCTCCCAGTAGTCCTCGGGCTGTCGTTGAGTAAATCCTTTTTTGATGGCATCTTGGTGAGACCCAGAAAAGGCTGTAAAGACCAGATCACCAACATAGGGGTGTCGTGGATGAATGGGCAGCTGAGTACATTGCTGAACGACTGCGGCCACCTGATCTATTTGCGAAAAATCTAGGTCCGGATGAATGCCCTGGGTATAGAGATTCATTGCTAATGTCACCAAGTCCACATTGCCGGTACGTTCGCCATTGCCAAACAGACAGCCTTCCACTCGGTCAGCTCCTGCCATTTGGGCCAGCTCTGCTGCGGCAACACTGCAGCCTCGATCATTGTGGGGATGGACACTCAGGGCCACTGCATCACGGTAGTCTAACTGGCGATGCATCCATTCCACCTGATCGGCAAATATATTGGGCGTAGTGACTTCAACGCTGGCTGGTAAGTTAATAATCGCCTTGGCGTCGGGTGTAGGTTGCCACACGGCCAAGACTGCATTGCAAATGTCTCGGGCAAAGGGTAGTTCAGTTGAAGTAAAGACCTCAGGAGAGTATTGAAATCGCCAGAATGTTTCTGGTTGTTGTTGGGCCAGTTGCCGGATCAGTGTGGCGGCTGACACAGCTAGGTCAATAGTTTCTGTCTTATTGTTACCAAAGACAACGCGGCGAAATACGGGAGCTGTTGCATTATAGACATGGACAATTGCTTGTTTTGCCCCTCGCAGTGCTTCAAAGGTGCGACGGATAAGTGATTCTCTTGCCTGGGTGAGGACCTGTATGGTGACATCTGTGGGGATACGATCTTCTTCAATCAGTCGTCGGACAAACTCAAATTCTGTTGCCGAGGCTGATGGAAACCCTACTTCAATTTCTTTAAAGCCAAGGCGCACCAACAGTTCAAAGAAGTGCAGCTTTTGCTCAATCGACATGGGTTGAGCCAGGGCCTGGTTGCCGTCACGTAAATCGGTGCTGAGCCATGTGGGGGCTTTGGTAATGGTGCAACTGGGCCAGGTGCGGTCAATCTGAATTGGTTGAAACGGACGATATTTCTGAGCAGGATGCTTCAACATCATGGTTTTTGTGAGTGCTTAAGGGTTAGCTAGTTGATTTCTGGTCTTGGAAGAAGAAAGCGAAGAATGCTGTTGCCGCTCACTTCTGGGGAGGAGTGCCTGAAAGGCGGGTGGCTAAAGTCTGCGGGCAACAATATTCGCAGACAAAAAAGGTTAAACTCCTAAGAAACACAAGCTAATCAACCCTAAAATAGACTGATTGTCGACAGAATCACGACAATTGTGTTTCTTGCCGGTTGAGCGAACAGCCCTACTGTTCGTAAAAGGCTCAGATCTTGCACTAAGGTCGGTTGTGAAGCTCAAACCCACGTTGGGTTCAAAACCCAACGCTAATTGAGGGCTGTCCACTCAAGGGACAAGATTGGCTGGGCAGCTCTAAATATAGAGCTTTTAGGGATTCTTTAACCGCTTGAGCGGTTTTGAGCCAGTTAGCCTTGCGACTTTGAGTCCAAGGTGGGTTAATGCTTCCTTGCCAGGTGCAAGATCTCAGTTAAATCCCTAAAGCCACAACAATTCCCGGAAAAGCAGGTGTACTGCCATGGAGAGATCGGTAAATTGCGCAGGGGGGACCCACCCCGGAACTCCTCCCAGGAGGAGATAGGGCACTGATGGGCGTGAGAGATTTTAGAAATAGGCAGACTATGAAACAGCCTAAAAGAACGCTTTCACGTCAGTAATGGAGGTGTTCCCAACATGAAAGAACCTGCGTGAAATGGTTGTCCTATGACTATAGGTGTTAGTATCCAAAACTCAACCAGTCCCTATATATCAGGATCAGGAACGTTCAGGTTATGGATCAATTAGAAAAAGCCTGCCTATCGTATTGATTGGGGTGAAATCTAGTTAGTATGCGCCAGGCGCAGCAGCAGTCCTAGCCCACCGAGGCTAGTTAGACTGTGTAGTGATAGCTGCTTGACTGCGTTCATGACAAAAAAAGTTTGTGAAAAACTCAATGACGAGATTCTAGCTTACTCTTTTTTAGACCGTCAACTAAATTAGTTCTTGGTTGCTTGTTCTTGGTTGCTTGTTCTTGGTTTTGGGGCATTGTCTCCCATAGTTTGTTAATGACGTAACGTGTCTAACTTAACCAACTAAGAACTAAAAACTAGTAACTCAAAACAATTCCTGATTAGCGCTTAACCAGGCATCCTGATATTCTAACAAGGTTACAAAACTTTACGTCTTTGCTTTTATGGCTGCCCAGTCGCGCCTACCGCTGCAGTTTTGGATTGTCACGTTGGTGGCCTTCATTAACTCCGTCAGCTTTACCATCATTATTCCAACGCTGTACCCCTATGCTAAGGAGTTTGGACTCAGTGATCTGGCGGCGAGTCTGCTGACCACGGCGTTTTCCTTGTCCCAGTTTTTGGGTACCCCGATTCTGGGGCGGCTATCGGATCGCATTGGGCGTAAGCCGTTGTTGGTAATTAGCTTATTGGGCACGGTGGTTGCTAACCTGCTGGCGGCGGTCAGTCCCTTTGCCTGGTGGCTGTATCTGGCCAGGATGCTGGATGGTCTAACAGGGGGGAATAATTCTGTAGCCCAGGCGGTGGTCAGCGATATTACGACACCGGAGCAGCGGACCCAAGCTTTTGGCATTTTTGGCGGCATATTTCGACTGGGGTTTGTCGTGGGGCCGCCACTTGCCTATTTTGCACAGACGTTGCCCCCGATACCGGGTATTACGCCTTTGGGTATGAGTTTTATGGTGTCAGCTCTGATGGCCCTGGTGGCAGCGGTTCTCTGTTTTGCGGTATTGCCGGAAACACGGCCATCGTCAGAGTGCGATCGCAAACTCAACCTGTCCCTAAATGACTTTGGTTTTGGCCGCCTGGCCACCTCCTTCCGCAAACCGTTGGTCGGTCGCATTTTCCTGATGACCTTTCTCAACGGGGCCACATTCACCGTATTTACCTTTGCGTTTCAGCCCTTCTTCTTAACGGTGCTGGGGCAAGATACCAAGAATCTGGCATTTGCGTTTGTATTCTTTGGCGTTCTAGCGTTTTTATCCCAGGTGTTCTTATTAGGGCCTCTGCGAAAACGGATGAATCTTGTCACACTGCTGGTGACGGCCCTGATTATGCGGGGAATTTTGCTGATTTTTTATCCGTTGTTCCCCACCATTGAAGCATTCTGGGTATTGCTATTCTTCTTTGGTATTGTCAATGCATTTCCGATGCCGCTGATCGACTCACTACTGTCGCTACGCACGTCTAAAGATGAACAGGGTGAAGTCCTCGGGACCAATTCTTCTTACCTGAGCATGGCCAATGCCATCGGCCCTGCCGTTTCCGGTGTCCTGGTTACCTTTGGTTATGGCATGCCTTTTTTGGTGGCAGGTGGGTTAACTATTGCGATCGCAATCTTTGCGTTTTCCCTAAATTTGCCAGACAATCAAGCCCCGGCAGTTTGATCAATGCATAGAACTGGAGAATGGGCATTGCCCATCCTCCGATTAAATTAATCCTGTAATAGCGCTTCTTTTTGCAGCACCATCAGCTGCTTAACGCCGACCTCTGCATAATCCAGCATCTGATTTAGCTGCTGACGATTAAAGCTTTCAGCCTCAGCAGTTCCCTGCACTTCGATATATCCCAACTCCCCATTGAGCACCACATTAAAATCAATGTCGGCCGCAACATCTTCTGGATAATTGAGGTCAAGAAAGGCATCGCCTTCTAACAGACCGACAGAAACAGCGGCAATCTGATGCTTTAAAGGGGAGCTTTGCAGGGTGTTATTGGCCATGAGTGTGGCGATCGCATCTTCTAAGGCCACATAAGCCCCCGTGATCGCTGTCGTGCGAGTACCGCCATCCGCTTGGATCACATCCGCATCTACCGTCAGCGTTATTTCCCCTAACGCCTCTAAGTCTAGGGCCGCGCGCAAACTGCGACCGATCAGCCGCTGAATCTCTTGGGTACGACCCGATAGTTTCATCAGCTCACGCCTGGTCCGGGTGTGGGTGGCACTGGGCAACATCCGATATTCTGCCGTGAGCCAACCTTGTCCTGAGTCCTTCAGCCAGCGAGGCACGTCTTCAGACGCTGACACCGTACATAGCACTTGAGTATTGCCGCAGTGGGCTAAGACTGACCCAGCCGCATAACGGGTAAAACGTCGCTCGAACTTAACTGGACGTAGTTCATTCGGTTGCCGACCATCAGGACGCTGCCAAACCATAGTGTCAATGCTCTGTATAAATATTTTCCAACATACCTAGTCTGCCGGAGTGTTGAGGACTTACCACCAGTTTTTTTAGGGTTTGCTTAGATGTCCTTACAAAAATACTTTTGTCAAAGAATTGTCAGGTTTGTTCGCTAATCACCTGAAAAATATAGAGCGATGGAACCTAACTACCTCAGATCATCGTCTTAATAGAAACATGTCGGCATTGCCCTCTCTCCTAAAGCCCATTAAACATCTATGTTTTCTAAATGATTGGGCTTTAAAGCTGCTGCCTATTTCAAATAGGCCATCCCCCCTTAAGAACCTCTTGGCTGTCAAACCACATTGAGGTGATTATTATATTTGCGATAGGGAACTATTGAAAAATGAGTACTTTGCAGTAAAACTGCTAGTACCCAATGTGTAATAAAACCGTATGACAGACCCACAGAGCTATCGAAATCACCCATGTTGGATAGTGGTAAAATCCTGACTGTTGACGATAGACCTGAGAACTTAGAGGTACTCACAGAGGTCTTAGCTTCAGCTGGGTATACGGTAGCAGCCTCCATTAGTGGCGAGCGGGCTATCCACCGTTTACGGTCTTTTGTGCCAGACCTCATCCTGCTGGATATCGAAATGCCAGGACTTGATGGTTTCGAGACTTGTAAACAAATTAAAGCCAATCCCAGTACATCCCACATTCCCGTTATTTTTATTACGGCTTTATCAGATACTGAAAGTATTGTCAAAGGCTTTTCAGTGGGAGCAGTCGACTTTATTAGTAAACCATTTCAAGAACCGGAATTATTAGCAAGGGTTGCCACTCATTTACAACTAAGGCATGTTAATCAGCTCTATGAATTAGAACAGAAAAAAACAGAAGAACTGACTAAACTCAATAACAAACTTCTGCTGACTCAGTTTTCAGTGGATAATGCAGCCAACGGTATCGTTTGGCTGGACGAAGATGCTAAATGTTTCTACGCCAACACGGCGGCTTGCAACATCCTGGAGTACTCATCTGAAGAACTCACAACCTTATCAGTACCCGATATTGACATCAATTTCTCGCTGAAGCATTGGAAAAAGCTTTGGAGCACCATTAAACAGAACCAAAGCGTTTCTCTTGAATCTCAACACCGCACCAAGAGTGGGCGGGTTTATTCAGCTGAAATCACGGTTAACTATCTTTCGTTTGCAGAACGAGAATGCAGTGTTGTTGTGTTTCGTGACATTAGCGATCGCAAACGGGTTGAAGCTGAACTTCAGTTAAGTCAGGCCCGCACCCAGGCAGCCTTTGAGCAAGCGGCTGTGGGCTTTGCTGAAGCCAACATGACCACTCAAAAATTTACTAATGTCAATACACTCTTTTGCCAAATGATCGGCTATAGCCGAGAAGAGTTATTGCAGATGACATTTGGTGATCTCACCTATCCAGAGGATATCCAAGCGTCTCGTCAAGCGATGGAACGTCTATATAGCGGGGAGGTAGATAGTTTCACCCTGGAAAAGCGATATCTACGTAAAGATCGTACCTATTTTTGGGCAGAGACAACCGTATATTTGGTCAAACTTCAGGGGGAGCATGCGATCTATACCTTAGGTTTAATTCAGGATATCAGTGAGCGTAAAGCCACTGAAAAAGCCCTGAGCCTGGCCAAGTTTGCCATTGACCATACTGCTACCAGCTGCTTTTGGGTGAATAAGGATGGACATTTTCTCTCGGTCAACAAAGCTGCCTGTCAAAAATTGGGTTACTCTCAAGCAGAATTAACCACCCTGTCGGTGTGGGATATTACCCCGACATTTTCTCAACGTGAATGGCCTGTCCATTGGCAAGCCCTCAAAGAGCTTCATTACCAACGGTTGGAAACGTTTCACCAAACTAAGGATGGGCATATATTTCCAGTGGAAGTCGTTGCTAACTTTTTAGAGTTTGAAGGCGAACAGTACAATTTTGCACGGGCCATAGATATTACTGAGCGCAAAGCGGCTGAAGTCAAAATAAATCAACAGAATCAAGAATTGGAACAGGCGCTCATACAGCTGCAAAACACTCAGCTACGGCTGATTCAACAAGAAAAAATGTCCGCCCTCGGCAATTTAGTGGCAGGTGTTGCCCATGAAATCAATAATCCAGTTGGTTTTGTCGGTGGCAATGTGACTGAGCTAAAACGCGCGCTATCGGATCTGATGGAACATCTAGCCCTCTATCGTCAACAGGCCTCTACGGAGAAAATAGTTGCCCATGCTGCCGCCGTTGATCTGGATTACCTATTAGAGGATGTTCCTAAAATGCTGACATCGATGGAAACGGGATGCGATCGCATTCGTAACATTAGTGTTAGTCTCCGCTCATTTGCCCGTGCCGATAAAGAAACCAAGGTCGCCTTTAATTTACATGAAGGCCTGGACAGTACCCTACTGATTCTCAAACACCGCCTGAAGGCTAATCAGCAACGGCCAGCCATTCAGGTGCATAAGCATTACGGCACCTGTCCTGAAATCACTTGCTTTCCAGGGCAGTTAAACCAGGTCTTTATGAACCTTTTGGCCAATGCCATTGACGCACTAGACGAAAAAAGCCAGCACCAAGATTACGCAGCCCTGGAAACCACCCCTAACCAAATCACCATTAAGACCGAATTCAACCAGGGGAAAATCATCATCCATTTTATTGACAATGGCGCAGGCATGCCTGAGGACATTAAGTCGCAGATTTTTGATCACCTCTATACTACAAAAGAGATTGGCAAAGGGACCGGTCTGGGGCTAGCCATTGTGCAACAAATTGTTGTCGAAACCCACGGCGGGCAGATTACGGTTAACTCTGCCCCTAATCAAGGTACAGAATTTACGCTGACTCTACCGACATCTGTAACAGAGTGATACCGCTAAAGATTGAGTTTTCTCAATTTTTCTATGTCATTGCGCTCATAAGCGGTTAAAACAGGCATATAAGACAGCAAACCATCTCTAGACCTGTAGTTTTTTGTAAATGAAAACTACAAGTCTAGATGTGGTTTGGTTTTGGATCAGGGTTAATTTTTATCCCCTATAGAAACAAATCTAGAAATACAGTGGAGGGTCAGATGGACTTCACACGACGGGATGCGTTGCGACTAGGACTACTGGGTGCTGGCAGCTTATTTTCTTGGGGTCGAGGCGGCTATGCCCTGGCCGATGCTGGAGACTGCGTCCCCCATGGCATGGGAGAACCGCCAGGGCCTTTCATAACTCCTCGTTTTAGTCCTGATATTCCTCTTTTTGATCGTCCTTTTGAACACATGCAGGTGCTGCCGTCTAAGTCAGTCACATCTGGTTTAGATGGATATACCATCACCATGCAAAAATCCCAGGTGGAGATTTTACCCGGTAAACCAACCACCATGTGGACCTATAACGGGCAAGTGCCAGGGCCACTGATTCGACAACGCCAAGATACGGGTTCTGTAGTACGTTTTGTTAATCAGCTTGGCAATGATGATCAGGGCAGGGGCATCAGCACCGTCATTCATCTACACGGTGTAGCATCGTTACCTCAATACGATGGGTATGCCGAAGATATTATTCCAACCCAGCACTACAAAGACTATTATTACCCTAACGACAGAGCCGCTACATTCTGGTATCACGATCACGTTATTGAGCACACGGCCCGCAATGTCTACATGGGTTTAGCCGGCATGTACATTGTTGAGTACGATGCCCAAGACTTCTGCAATCCGGATGATCAACAACTGCTCCCCCAAGGAGACTATGACATTCCCCTAATTATTCAAGATAAGCGCCTGACCCCCGAGGGTGAGCTTGTATTCAACGACAGAGCCCATCGAGGCGTTTATGACGATGTTGTTCTGGTTAACGGCGTACCCTGGCCCAGGCTAGAGGTGAAAAATCGTAAATACCGGTTCCGAGTCTTAAATGGCGGGCCATCACGCACCTTAAGTTTAGAAGCTCGGGTCAAACATAGCGATGGTTCCCTGGAGCCCGTGATGTTACAGGTGATTGCCAGTGACTCTGGCTTATTGAGTGCCCCCGTTACTACGGATAACCTGCGGGTAGGGGTGGCTGAACGGTATGAGTTTGTGATTGATTTTGCTGACTATGCAGGTAAAGAAGTACTGCTAGTCAACCCAATTTTCTTTGGCAACATAGACGGTAACCTGCGCAGCACTCAGATCATGTGCTTCCAGGTGAGTGGAGGAGCCCAAGACAATCCTCCATTGCCAGAGCGGCTGACAACCTTGACCCCCATGGCAACCCTATTATCCGAAGTGAAAGCGGAACGGAACTTCCGATTTGATCGGGCCGGTCGCTGGTTGATTAACGGTAAAGCCTGGGACCCCCATCGAGTCGATGCCTTTGTTGACCCCTGTGCCACAGAAATTTGGCGATTCACCGCAACCGGGGGTTGGGTACATCCCATCCATATTCATTTGGGTCACTTCCGTTTACTAAGCCGCAGCCGTACTCCGGTTGCCCCCTATGAGCAGGGGCAAAAAGACACATTCTTTGTCAATGACTTTGAAACGGTGGAAATGATTGGTCGCTTTGGCCCCCACGAAGGCAAATACATGATCCATTGCCACAATCTGGTGCATGAAGACCATGACATGATGACTCAGTTCCAGGTGGGCAGCAACGGCTGTGAACCCTGTGCCGAGCCCGCCCAGCCATTACCAGCACCAGCTAACTTTGATGCTCCACAATGTGTGCCCCCCCTGAATGTGTCGTAGAGATGGACAACGGCGGCGCAGCCACCTGTGGATAGAGGTAATTGATCAATACTTGTTGGGGTAGTGCCTTGTGCCTACCCCAAACTACTGGTGCCTATCTTGGAATACTCGATGCGATCTATTTAGCTCGATGGTCACCGGCATCAAATTGTTTAAGCGCCTTCATATCGTAGGGGTTAAACGGTTTAGATTGAGAGCGCTCAGACGACCGCTGTTCAGTTGTGGTCTGTTTCGGGGGTGTTTTCTCAGCAGCAGGCTGCGTGTCTTGTTGATGAGTATTCTTTTGACTGGGTTGTTCTCGGGGAACGTTGGGAGAAGATGTTTCCATTTGAGCGATCCAGTGTGTTGTTAGTATGGCGTCAGGCGAAGCGAAGGCCCACTGGGGACCCAAAAACACAACTACTCCCACAATTCCGATTAAACAGAGAAGAACGAGTTTTTTCACCATAGCCGTTCACCGGATACAGAAACAGCTGGGCTTAGCCATCATGTCCCGATCTTATGCAGTGTTTTTATCCCCCACGGTATCTTGTTACAAAGCTTACGCTTGCCTAGAAAGTTATTGGACAATGGGGGCGAGCATCATCAGTTCAGCATTGCCATCATCGGCTACGGCGGGCTGCAACAGATCGAAGAGATCAGGATATTGCTCGGCAATTTCTTGTTCGGTTAACGCAGCGTTTAGAACGGCACCTGACTCGTCAGCGACTGAGTAAAGGTATCCCTCGGGGTGGGAGGTGATCGTTACGGTGCGATCGCGAAGTTGAAGCTGTGCAATCACCGGCATCGTCTTGGACTGAGCCACAGGATCTTCAGCTAGCGCCAGACCCGTCAAACCAGTTACAGATACAGCAGTCAACAGGGCTGCCATTTCAAATCGAGCCATCAGACTGACCTCCCAGGGATGAACGGTATGGACCCTAAGTCTATCGCAATCTTTTAGGACTTGTGGGAGGGTACAAATGGCTAGTGCTGTGTGGTGTAAGTTTGTCCACTATCCAATGGGGATGGGGGATGGGGGGATAGGGAGATGAGTGGATAAATATGAATGAACAGAAATTGTAACGAACAGCAACATTTATCTTTTAACTAAAGCTTCAGGAAAAACCAGGGATAACTTCTAAATAACTTCAAAGTAATTTAGTTACGCTAAAGGCGAGTATGGGGACACCTGTAAACAGTAATCGGCTTCTACGTGGAGACGTGAGCACCTTGAATAAGATAATAATTACTGCTGGAGCCACCCTTTCAGCCATAGGCCTAATAGCTGGTGCACCTGCCCATGCAAGCACCTTATCCTTTAATTTTCAGCTAGATACATCTGCCGACGTAGGACTTAGCCCATTGTTAACAGGGCTCACATGGGGGGGCGTTACCTTACCAGACAGTTTTAATATCGATGCAGATGATGTGACAGGCAGTTTCATCGTTTTAGATGACCCCGATCAATTTACCGATGGTGAGATCGAGCTTGGCTATGACTTAATCGGTGCGGCACTAGGTAATTCTTACGAAGCGACTCTAGACTCTTTGCTGGGTGACTTTGGACTGACATCGGAGCAAGCTCTACAGTCGATTGATGATCTTTTTACCATCACTCAATTTACTGGCAAGGGCGTCCTCCAGTCTGAATCTTTTGACGTAGCGGGTAACCCCAAGAATCCTAGCCCGTTTAATATTGCCTACGACAATCAGGCCAATTCTGTGCTCATTAATGGTTATTCAGAGAAGGTAGCCAGTAGCTGTTTGCTAGCTGACTGTAGCCTAACGGGGAATGTTAGCTATGGTATCGGTGTCGTGCTCAGCGAATTGGTCACCGTTACTGGTGATTTGCTCGCTAATTCTGCAATTGAATTTAGTGAAGACACTAGCAATGCTATCCGTAGTCTCCGTCAGACTGCATTACTGGTACAGCAGATCAATCCATCCTTAGAAACCTTGAGTTTGGCTACGGTAAACGCTACTGTTGCTGCCAACACTGAGTTTCTAAGCTTCAATCCCAATGGTTCAACGGATGATATATCGTTTGATGTTACTGGGGGCACACTGAGCGCCAGGGCAACAACGAATGGTCAGGAAGAGCAGCTCTTTACTAGGGCCTATGCGACTAAGGAAGAGGCCACCGCGACCGAAAATTGGACGGCCACAAAGTCAGCTTCGACGGCCACCCTCACGGGTGTAAAGTCTTCACCCACGACGTCTGTCGCGTCATCCAGCACTCCACAGCTATTGGCCACAGTTGATGATAGCGATGTGCAGGATGTGCCAGAGCCGTCAATTGTTCTAGGGTTCTTAGGGACTGCTGCCTGGATGGCTCAGCGGACTCGTAAGAAAACGGTTGCTTAATCAAGTTTTACAATCAGGGCGGATATACCAAAAACAAAAACTTCTTTGAGGGCGCACAGTCTGTGCGCCCTTTTCTTATATTTGTTAGCTAGAAGCCGCCTGAAGAACGTCTGCCCCTATCTACGGGGGGCTCAGGAGTTAGCGGGTCACTTAGAGATAACACCGTTAGATAGTGGGAATATTCATCAACTACCTGTTTGTAGGTTGCCACCGCTTGTATATCATTCCTCGATGGAATATCAGTTTCATATAAAACTTGAGAAACGATAGTGATTGCATTTAATCTAATTAACACTTCATTGTCAGACTCAATTAATTGTTGATTTAATAGCTTTCTGTGTTCGTAAAAGCTAATTTCACTCTCACGTTGGAAGACCCCTTCCTGGGTCATGCGCGCACACATCATCAGATGTCTAATGGACTGAATCTCCGTATCACTGTGGCTATTATCCTTTTCCATGACATGCAATGCGATTTCTTTAGGAGTCTCCATAAGCCCTCGTGACCAGAGTGATGGTAGAAATTACACCGTGTACTTATCCGCCTTTATTATGTCAAAACCTGCCAGGCAGCTTTTATAAAAATCGACCTGAGGCGGCACGGCTAAGATACTGTCCCATACCAGCTTTCCCCAGCCAATCATCGCCATCAACGATCATCTCTCCTCTTAAAAAGACTTTTTTCACTTTGCCCTGCACTTCACGCCCTTCAAAGAGAGAGTAGTCCACATTGGAATGGTGGGTGCTGGCGCTTAAAACATGGCGCTCGTTGGGGTCAAACAAAATAATGTCCGCATCACTGCCCACAGCAATGGTTCCCTTCTGGGGAAATAGGCCAAACATTTTAGCTGGAGCCGTAGCTGTCAATTGGACAAATCGGTTGATATTAATGCGCCCAGCGACGACGCCACCGTCATAAAGCAGTGATAATCTCAGCTCCACACCTGGAGCACCGTTGGGGATCTGGTTGAAATTATCTTTGCCATAGTGTTTAGATTTGAGGATGCCATAGGCATTTTCGTTAAAACAAAACGGGCAGTGGTCGGTGGCAACAATTTGCAAATCGTCAAACCGTAGACCGCGCCACAGGGCCTGCTGACACGAGTGGTCCCGCAGGGGCGGCGTCATCACATATTTAGCTGATTCAAACCCAGGACGATCGTATGCAGATTTGTCTAAAAACAAATAGTGGGGGCAGGTTTCTGCAAACGCCGGAATCCCTCGGTCCCGTGCCTCTACTACGGCATCTAAGGCTTCTTTGGCTGAAAGATGGACAATATACACAGGCACTTCCGCCAACTCAGCAATGCGAATCACCCGATGGGTGGCTTCTCCCTCCATTAGCTGGGGGCGGGTGAGCTGGTGAAACTTGGGCGAAGTATTACCTGCTTCTAGTGCTTCTTCGATCAGTGCCTGGATGACAACTCCATTTTCTGCATGGAGATTCACCATGCCGCCATGGTTGCCCACTTTGCGCATGGTGCGATAGATGTCGGCGTCATCCACCATTAACACGCCAGGATAGGCCATGTAGAGCTTAAAGCTGGATACCCCATCCTGATTAATTAAATCGGGCAGCTCTGATAACGCTGATGGCGTAACATCGGTGAGAATTGAGTGAAAGCCATAGTCGATGCAGCACTGGGGCTCAGCGGCTGCCAGTCTGCGGTCCAGGGCCTGTTTAGGACTCTCTCCTTTAAACTGTTGGGCAAAGTCAATGACGGTGGTGGTGCCGCCAAAGGCCGCTGAGATAGTGCCGGTTTCAAAGCTATCGCAGGTTTCGATGCCATTACCCATGGGGGTTTCCATGTGCACATGGACATCGATGCCCCCCGGCATCACCAGTAGGCCTGTGGCATCGTGGGATGCTGAATTGTCGATGCTGAGCTGACGCCCAATGGCTTCGATTTTGCCGTTTTCTATCAGGATATCGCCTACGTAGTCGTCAACGGCGGTGACGATACGGCCACCTTTGATGAGTACTTTGCTCATGTTTCTTCTACGAGAGATTTGTGTTTAGATAGCTTTGAATGGGGTGGGCACCTCCCACCTTCCGATTACGGTTGAGAGGCTTTGTATGCGGTCCAGCTGCCGTGGTGAGAGATGTCGGGCCAGTTGTTTTCTTCGATAAGAGCTTGGGGGTATAGCATTGCGATCGCGCGTCCTCCACCCTCCAAACTCACGTCTGCTGGATACATGTTCGGCGGCTCTGTAGACACCAGATAGTCATATTGCTCCGCCGTTAATTCGTACAGTTCACCGGGAATCGAAATGCCTCCCGAGTCCACTGCATAGATGCCCGGATGCCATCCATCCTTGATAGAATGCAGCCGATAGCTGGCTGTTGTTTTGGCCTCTCCAACAAAGGTGGCAGCTTGAAGATTGCCATGATCCGGCTGTCCCCGTAGGGCTGAACCACAAATAAATACGACTTTAGTTCCGCTATCAGCCATAGATGCTCTCTCCTTAAATTGTGACCACAGTGTTAGCTGTTTTATTAAACCCCATAGGGTTTCATTTCAAGGAAAAACCTATCTGACGGGGTTAGCACCTTTGGCAAAGCATAGTTTGGGCTCTGGCATTTCTGTCGGTGGTCTATGGACCTTGGTGTTGAATATTTTGCTGCCCGGTGACCGTTGCTAGACAGCCCCAAAGACATGTTCGTGTCATTTAGGGGTAACTGGCGTTACAGATACCTGACATAAGCATTTATAAAATAAAAATAATTTAAACAAGTTAAGGTTGGGGTGATCACTCACTGCGACTAACTTGTCGAGTTTATTTGGCTGGACACACCACTTATGTTGAACATCATTGCATCTACTCACATCGCACCTGCCGATACACTGACGGTCAATGGGGAGCGCCTCATGCAAATGATGACCGATGTGGGAGCCATTGGAGCCTTACCCAATGGTGGGGTAAGGCGACTTGCCTTTAGCCCAGAGGACCGTGAATGCAGGCAACTAGTCCGCAGCTGGATGGCAGCGGCAGGCATGACCGTCACCATTGATGCGGCAGGCAATATGATTGGTCGCTACGCAGGCCGTTTTCCTCAAGCCCCGGCTCTGGCAACGGGCTCCCATCTGGATACGGTGCCCAATGCCGGTATTTACGATGGCACCTACGGCGTACTGGCGGGTGTAGAAGTTGCTCGCACGCTGCATGACCAGGGCATTCGTCCCGATCATCCCATCGAAGTGATCGTCTTTGCCGATGAAGAACGCACCATGATTGGTAGCAAGGCCATGGCGGGTAAAGCCAATCTGGAGCCGAGCTTTTATGAGCATCCCCACTATGAACCCATTGATATGGGGGTGAATTTTATTGGTGGAGACTGGGCACAACTGCCCTCAGCCAAACGCGATACTGATGGTCTGGCTGCATTTGTAGAGCTTCATGTTGAACAGGGACCCGTGCTGGAGGCTGCTGGTAATCCCATGGGGTTAGTCACTGGCATTGTGGGTCAGCGTCGTTATTTGATTGCGATTGATGGCACCGCTAGCCATGCGGGGACAACGCCCATGCCCATGCGCCAAGATGCGTTGGTGGCCGCCTCCCAGATTATTTTGGCGGTGAATCGCCTTGGTAATAAAACCGGTGATGGCTACGGTGAACAGGTAGCTACGGTCGGTGCCATGCAGCTATCCCCCAATGTGGCGAATACTATACCGGGTCGGGTGGAAATGACCCTGGATATTCGGGATCTGTCGAATCAGCGGTTGGATGCCATGGTGGCTGAATTGGAGGCGGAGATGGATGCGATCGCCACCCAAACCCAAACCCAAATTCACATCAAGCCACAACTCCGCAACGAACCCGTTCCCGTTAATTCCCACATTTACAATGCCATTGCCCAGGTGTGCGATGAACTGAAGCTACCGGCTCAATCATTGCCCAGCCGCGCCAGCCACGATGCCCAAATTATTGCCAGCATTACCGATATGGGTATGATTTTTGTCCCCAGTCAGGACGGCATCAGCCATTCTGAAACCGAGTACACAACGCCTGAACATTGCATTCAAGGCGCAAATATTTTATTACATACTTTGTTGAAGTTAGATCAACATTATCGTTGCCCAGAATATCTTCCAGCCATTAGAACAGAATCTAAAGTTTAATGGAACTTTCCACCTTCTGAAGGCAGCTATTGGTACGTTTTTACCCAGCTGTCTCCTAAGTTACATTCACTGTTGTCCCATGTTCACTGGTAACAGTTATTACTAACCGTCACGGCCCATAGTTGTAGTCAGGTTCAACATTTAGCTCCAATTTCGCACCCTTCTCATCCCTATAGGAGACATCCCCCATGGCGGTTAGCGCTGATCGGCCCTCCCCGATAGCCCCTCAAGAGCAGCCTCCCAAACCCACCATAGTATCGACTGAAGCTGCAGCAGGTGTTTCACTGCGCTCCGTCACCAAAAAATATGGCAACGTCATCGCCATTGAAAACATGACCCTGGATATCCCAGCAGGCATTTATTGCTGTTTGCTAGGACCTAGTGGATGTGGTAAAACCACGGCCCTGCGGATGATCTCAGGCCATGAGTCAGCCACCAGTGGCCAGGTATTTATTGGAGATCGCTGTGTCAATGATTTGCCAGCCGCAAAACGGAACACCGCCATGATGTTCCAAAACTATGCCTTATTTCCCCATAAGACTGTCTGGCAAAACGTTGAGTTTGGCCTCAAAATGCAGCGTGTTCCTCTGGCAGAGCGACGTGAACGCGTGGCAGAAATTTTAGAGTTGGTTGGTCTCAGTAATACCGCTAAACGCAAGCCTCATCAGCTAAGTGGTGGACAGCAGCAACGCATTGCCCTGGCACGGGCCTTGGTCACCCGCCCCCAGGTATTGATGCTAGATGAGCCCCTCAGTGCCTTAGATGAGAACCTCCGAGTCCGCATGCGAGGAGAACTCCGTAATATTCAAAAACAGTTCGGTCTCACATTTATTCAGGTAACTCACCACGTTGAAGAAGCCTTTTCCCTATCGGATCAAATTGTGGTGATGAACCATGGTCATATTGATCAAGTGGCCACACCAACTGAGCTGTTCAATCAGCCCGCGTCTCGGTTTGTTGCTCGATTTATCGGCGACAACAATATTTTCTCCGGTAAGGTATTAACCTCCACTGCCCAGGCCGATGGTAAGGATCTCATTCGCCTTGATGTTGAGGGCATAGGCTTACTGCACGCCATTGGTCACAGCAGTCAGCCTGGCACCAACGCCGCATGTTCTGTGCGCCCTGATCTTCTCACCCTAGAGAAGCCGGATTCTCCTACTGACTCTAAAACTCTTCCTACTAATACGCTGACCGCCCGCATCATCCAGGTGGAACTGACTGGTTTCGTCACCCGTGTCACCCTCATGGCAACCGCCACGGGTCAAACTCTACTGCATACGCTACGGACAGTAGACTTCCACAACCTTGCCCTGCAAGAAGGCCAGACTGTTTCACTCAAATGGTCGGCCAACGACTGTGTTTTCCTAGCTAATTAGCTGGGCATTCATCGCTGATCTAATCGAAGTCACAGAACTCACATGAATTTGTTTCTAGGACTAATCTATGACTAAAATCACTCGTCGTAAGCTACTTTACACTGGTTTGGCTGCTGGGGCTGCCGTCGCGACCACACGATGCGCGTCCTCTGCACCAGAAGGCACCCCTAACAATCCGGCTCCCGGCCCTGAAGTCAACACAAATCAAACTAAAGACGTCACCCTGCGCCTCATCGGTACTGGCGTTTCCCAGATCAATGAAATCCGCGATAAGGCCCAAGAAGACCTGGGCTTTAAGCTAGAAATGCGGGCTTTGAGTACTGAAGAAAATAACCAAATTGCCATCACCCAGCCCGATCAGTACGATATCTTTGACGGTGAATACTTCAGTCTGCCGCTGGTTGTCCCCTCTGGTAACCTGCAACCCATTGCCGTCTCTAAAATCAAAGATTGGGATAAGATTGTTCCCTTCTTCACCAGTGGCAAATTTGAAGGCATGCCGGTGGAAGCGTCCCAGGGGACTGCTCCTTACAGAGTGATGTATCTGACTGGGGCAGATTCCAAAGAATTCTCAGCCACGCCCACAGATTTTGCCACCCTGATTCCCTTCCAGTACAATGCTGACACCCTGGGCTATCGTCCTGATCTCGTGGGTCGTAACATTGAAAGCTGGGGAGAACTCTTTAACGAGGAATTCAAGGGCAAGACCTCCATCCTGGATATTCCTCAGATCGGCATCATGGATGCGGCCATGGTGGCTGAAGCTCTGGGTCTGATGACCTTTGGTGACAAGGGCAACATGACCAAAGCAGAAATCGATCAGATTACCGATATCCTCAAAGAGCAAAAGGCCAAGGGGCAGTTCCGTGCTTTCTGGAAGACCTTTGATGAGTCAGTAAACCTGATGTCCTCGGGTGAAGTTGTACTACAATCCATGTGGTCTCCTGCGGTGACTGCGGTGCAGGCGAAAGGCATTGAGTGCATCTACGCCCCCCTTAAAGAAGGCTATCGCGGCTGGGGTGGTGGTGTCGGCCTCTCCAAGAACCTCAGCGGCATCGAGCTAGATGCGGCTTACGAGTATATGAATTGGATGCTAGAGGGCTGGGTTGGTGCCTTCTTAGGTCGTCAGGGCTACTATAGCGCTGCACCAGAAAACGCTAAGAAGTATATGTCCGCTGAGGAGTGGGACTTTTGGTACGAGGGTAAGCCCGCCGCTGTGGATATGGTAGACCCCTTTGAGAAAACTCTAGCCAAGGCTGGGGCTGTTCGTGACGGGGGTTCCTTCAAGGATCGCTTTGGCAACATCGTCTGCTGGAACTCCACCATGGAAGAGAACACTTACCTTGTTCAGAAGTGGAACGAGTTTATTGCGTCGTAGTCGCCCTCATCCCCCACCCCCCTCTCCCCAGGGAGAAGGGGATCTCAAAGTCCCTCTCCCTAGGGAGAGGGATTTAGGGTGAGGGCCAACGTCTGCCAGCCAAACTTTTATTCAAGGTCCTATATACCCATGGCTAAAGCCTGGACTAACTTAAAACCCTATTTCCTCGCAACGCCCCAGGCGCTAGCGCTGGGGCTATTCTTAATTTTCCCCATACTACTCATTGCGGTGGTCAGTTTCTGGGAGTTTAATGGCTACTCCATGACCCCCGCCTTTACCCTGGATAATTACATCGGTATTTTTACCTCCGATGTTACCCTTAAAACCTATCTCAACACCTTTAAGTTTGTTGGGTTAACGTGGCTATTTATATTGCTAATTGGCTACCCAGTGGCCTATTTTCTTTCATTTCACATTCCTAAACTGCGTTGGCAGGTACTGTTATTTTTGGTCTGCACTATCCCATTCTGGACCTCGAATATCATTCGCATGATTTCCTGGTTGCCGCTGCTGGGAAGAGAGGGGTTAGTTAATCAGATTTTGGTGGGTTCGGGACTGACTCAACAACCATTGGAGTTTTTACTCTACTCTGACTTTGCGGTGGTGCTAGGTATGGTGCACCTCTACGTCATTTTTATGATTGCGCCTATTTTTAACAGCCTGATGCGCATTGACCGTACCCTGATTACCGCTGCAGAAGACATGGGTGCATCGGGGCTTGAAGTCTTTAAGGAAGTCATTTTTCCCCTATCAGCACCGGGCATTGCCATTGGTTCGATTTTTATCGTCACACTAGTGATGGGGGAGTTTGTCACGGTGCGGCTGATGGGTGGGGGGCAGGCGGCCTCCATTGGCAAGCTGATTCAAACTCAGATTGGCAGTTTGCAATATCCCCTGGCAGCCGCCAATGCCATTGTGCTATTGGCCGTGACGTTACTAGTGGTCATTTCGATTTTGCGCCTTGTGGATATTAGAAAAGAACTATGAAAAAACGCTCTCTCTCTTTTTATCTGCTAGCTGCATTTTTTGGGCTGTTTGTTCTCTTTCTTTATGGCCCGATGATTACCATCTTTATCTTGTCCCTCCAAGGGCCAGATGGGACGCTCACCTTTCCTGTCCGCAGCTTTGGCTTCCACTGGCTTGGGCAGGTTTTCCAAGAGCAGCGAGTGGGTAACTTTGTGGAGCCATTTAAGCGATCGCTAGTGCTGGGCGGTTTGGTAACCGCCTTAGTGGCTAGTATGGCCGTTTCCGCAGCTATGGCCTTCCGACAACGGTTTCGGGGTTCAACTATACTGTTTTACTTGAGTATTGCCAGCCTAATTGTGCCTAGCATTTTGGTCTCCCTGGGGCTGGGCGTCATGTTCCAAGTCATGGAGTGGCCCACCAGATGGTATAGCTCAGGTTTGGGAGCCCACCTGACCTGGACCTTGCCCATTGCATTTTTGATTATGTTAGGTATCTTTAATCGGTTTAATCCGTCCTATGAAGAAGCGGCCCGAGATCTAGGGGCCAGCGATGCCAAAACATTTTTGGAAATTGTCTTACCGCTGATTGCCCCTAGCCTCATCGGGGTGAGTTTATTAACCTTCACCCTTTCATACGATGAGTTTACGCGTACATCGTTGGTGTCTGGACAGTACAATACACTGCCTTTGGAAATCTTTGGTATGACGACTAATGTTACGTCCCCGGCACTCTATGCATTGGGCACGTTGACCACTCTGTTTTCCTTTAGCTTAATTATAGTGGCCTATGTACTCTATAGACGTTTATCAAAGCAACGTCTGTCAGAGTGAGTTGGGCATTGCTGCTCCTCACTCACAACCTACTCACACCACCAGACTCTAATCATCTCAACCGAGAACTGCTAAGGAACCAAAATTAATTAGGCTCCACTATTGGATGTACAGACGTTGCATGCAACGTCTGTACATCATTAATTTTTGGATCTTATAAAATCCTTATATACCAGAGTATCCGCGATACGCAGACGCTCCCACACTGTCCCTAAAGAGCCAAAACCGTCAACAACCCACTGCTCTTGCTGAAGCAGCTGATTATGGGTTGCTGTATATGCTTCATCAGAGACTTTCCACCGCCAGCATTGCCGAACACAGCCACCTTCTTCACAAATATTTCTCCGTTTTCAGAACACCACCAATCCATTATGCCAAGGACAATCGCCAAGCTGCCAGTCAGCAATTGTTGTTCTCAAGTACTGGAAAGCTAAAACATAGACAGTCAGCCTTCTCTGCTAGACAAAATTGATTTCTCTTGAACCTTATCTGAAACCGTATAGTGAAAAACTTTGGAAATGATTGTCCATTGACCGTCTATGTGAATGAGAGACAGCATGTCGATATAGTTTTTGGAGAACATAGAGCTGCGGACTTTTGCGATCGCAGTTACCGGACCTGCAAACTCGATTGAATCAATGGCAAATCCATAGGGCTCACCCTTACTTTCTGGAGACACGCGTTGTTCAACTATCGGTAAATAGGTATCCATATCGAGATGCAACAGTTCCCCATCGGGGGTATGACCTCAATTAGATGTCTATTAAAAAGTCAGAAATCCTAAGCCCTACAAGAAGCTTACAATCTCCATCACGCTGAAACTGAGAAAATTTATTCTTCGCTCAAATCTTCCTGAAACCCTTGCTGGATAAGCGTTATAGCACTCTACATCGTGTCGAGGTCATACCCTCCCCATCGGATGCTGTGAAATACTGTGCCCTAGGATGGAATACCTTTTTTAAGAGCGATACATCACATCGATATAGACCGTCATAATACTGCTTGAGCAAGTCAATTACAGCATCATATTGTTGTTCTAGGATCAGATCTGGGTCCATGGTTGCCTCCTTTTTATGCGGGTAGAGAGAAAAGGCCAAGCTGTTTAAACATTGCCAGCTGGTCTAAAATTTCCCATTCCTCGATTATCTTATCTGCCTTAAAACGACTGAGAATCATGCCATGGACGTTTACTGGCTTGCCAGTGGCGGGGATTCCCATCAGGTCCCCCTTATGGGTACCGGTTAACGTAAAACAGGTCACGATTTTGTTCTCTTCAGTAGCCAAGTCATCAACCTGTATCCTGAGGTCAGGAAACGCCTTGCGAAACGCCCCAATAAATTCCTTTAACCCATCTGCCCCCTGGAATTCTTCATTCGGACTGCCGAAAATATAGTCTGGATGAACAAACTCCTCTATAGCTGAAAAATTGCCTTTATTGATCACCTCTTCAATGTAACGACGGATGATTGCTCGGTTAGTATCAGACATAGAATTCTCCTCGATTACGTGCCAATGTTGAAGCTGTCAGCCTGTTTACTCGGACCCTTTAGCTGCGAACGTGGATAAGGCAAACGCAAATTTTGAGCAACAGTCATAATTGTCTCCAGTGAATTGCTGTGATGATAAATCCAGTTCAAAATGCAGAATTCTGTAGGGGCAGGTATTGTACCTGCCCTGAGATAGCGGATGCGTTCTTCAGTAAGACAAACTTGGTGCTTGACGAAGATACGCATCATTGGACAGCTGCTTCAAAATAAAATCCGCCACATCCGCGCGAGTAATTTTCAATTTCGAAGTTTTATCGGTGCCTGGAAAACCATGGCGGTATTGTCCTGTTTGACCACCCTCAATCAACGCACCAGGTCGAACAATGGTCCAATCCAGGTTGCTTTGTTGCACATAACTCTCCTGCAGCTCATGATCTGCAAACACATGGCGCAGAATAAAGCCAAACATAATGTACTTCCAGAAGAAGTTTAGGCTGCCCCAGCTATCTCCGGCACCAAGAGTGCTCTGACAGATAAATCGTCGTACCCCCGCGTGTTCCATGGCACGGATGATCTGCTGTGTCCCTGCTGAGCGAATATTACTTTTTAGCTGTTGACCAGACCCGAGGATACATACAACCGCCTCTTGACCTTGGACCGCCTGCTCTACCGATGGCAGATCCATCACATCCCCCTGAGCCACGTTAAGGTTGGGATGCTGAATATTCAACTTAGCAGGGGTCCGGACAAAGGCTGTGACCCTATGCCCCTGGTCCAGTGCCTGTTCGACAACCTGACGCCCGGTGCTGCCTGTAGCTCCAAAAATAACTAGTTTCATGGTGTTTGCTCCTAAGCAATGACACCCTTAGCTTAGGCAGGCAATTCTTTCTGGGCTTTCTATTTTTTGCGGCCCTGTCACAATCTTGCGGGGAGTTGTCAAATGTGGACATGAAACGCAGAAAAGGCAGAGAAAGGCTGAAATCTAAAGTATGTAAGCGAAGTTACCTGATTACAGTTAGATAACCGATATAATTAGGTGCTGACGTCATGGACTGACTCCGTGCAAGAACCTGCTATACAACCGGTTCAAACAAGTTCCTCGCTCGACCAGACACAGGACGTGGAGCCTATTCGTATCACACAACTCCTAAATCCCCCTGGCGAAGGGCATTATCACTGTGGGAATAAACACACGCTGTTTATGTCCCTTGTGCCTCGGCCTATCTACTATTTGCAAGCACAAGATGGCAAAACCCATACGGGATTGTACAAAAAAGGGGATATCTCTATTACTCCAGCGAGTACACCATTTTTTGCTCGGTGGGAAGGAGATGAAAACTGTTTACAGATTCAGCTGAGCGATGCTTTTGTGAAACGTATCGCTCAGGAGACGATTCAGCAGGATTGCGATCGCATCCTCCTTCTCCCCCAATTTCAAACCAATAATCCCCAGCTTGAATCCATTGCCATAATGCTCCTCACCGAGTTCAAGCAAAACGCATCAGGCAACAGGCTATACCTGGATTCACTGGCTAATGTTCTGGCGGTCAATTTACTCAGACAGCACACCACCACTAAAACATCAGTCCCCACCTATGGGGGGGGCTTACCCCAGTACCAACTGCAGCGAGTTTTAGACTATATCGATGCCTATTTGGACCGCGAGATCAAACTGACGGACCTGGCCCAGCTATTAGACATGAGCCAATTTCACTTCAGTCGCTTATTTAAACAGTCCATCGGCATTTCTCCTCACCAATATCTGGTACAACAACGGGTGGAGAGAGCAAAACAGTTGTTGAAACAAACAGATCGTCTCATTGTTGATATTGCCTTAGAGTGTGGATTTAACAGCCACAGTCATTTAAGCAAACAGTTTCGTCAAGTGACTGGCATGAGCCCCAAGGCATTTAGGGCAAGCTAATCATCAGACTCAGTGTCTTCAAACATCTAACCTCAAAAATTTAGCAATTTACGATAAACAATCTTGTCAGCGCCTGCTTCATAAAAGTCACGAATGCACGCTTCTTGCCCATAGCCACACTTAAGATAGAACGCTCGCGTCTGTTCGAAGCTTGCTAATGTCTCCACCAATAATAAGTGCGCTCCCCGTGCCGCCAACGTTGCTTCAACATAGCGCACCATTGCTGTACCCCGCCCTTGCCCCTGTTGCTCGGGATGGACAGCAAGAAAGAGTAGATTCCATGTCCCATGGGTCATCCGCTCAGGCGCACAGTAGGCCGCCGCCACTAGCCCGTCATCATCGTCCGTCAGCCAAAAATGATCGCCATTTTCACCGCTAAAATAATCATTCAGGCTTGCTTTCAATGCCTCCAACTCCTCTGGTGAGAAGCCAATTGCCTCACTGGCTAAGGCAAGCAGCGCAGCCGTGTCATCGAGCGTAGTCGATCGAATCATTACATCACAACAGTTGTTATGCCGCTCAAAACATAACAACTGTTGTGATAACCTGTCAAGGTAGAGTTGCTAAACGCTATGGGTCATGAAGATCGCCGGATTGAGATTGCCAAAGCTGCATGGCAGGTGATTGTGCGGGAAGGATTAGACCGGACGAGTATGCGTGCGATCGCACAGGAACTCGGCTCCTCAACCGGTGTGGTCACCCACTACTTTCGCAATAAGGAAGAGCTCACCCTCTTTGCCCTAGAGCAAGTGGTGAAAGGCACCCTTGAGTATATGGAAACCCGTGCTAAAGGGTTAGAAGGCATCAGCAGATTAGAAACAATGATTTTCTCGGCTCTGCCTTTGGAGGTCAGTGATAGAGACGACTGGAAAGTATGGATAGCATTTTTAGGCTATTCCATTGGTCGTGAACACCTGGTTCAGGCGCATCAAAAACGCTATAGCCAGATACAACAGGTGCTCAGAAAAGAGCTATCTGATTTACAAACCGCCAAATTAATTCGAGCCGATCTTGATTTAGCACTTGAAGCTAATGCTCTGATTGCCCTAGTCGATGGCATTGGCATCGGAGTCGTCATCAACCCTGATCAGTTCTCTATAGAGCAGCAAAAATATCTCATTCAGCAGCACATCCATGGTTTACAGATAACAGCCTGAACTAAGTTAAGTAGGGTCTAACGAATATTGAATGCGCCTAAGGAGTTAGGCGTTGCTATGGGCGTCCAAAGTAATCACCACTTTCCCGTTAGCATGCCCCTCCCCAAGATAGCAAAGGGCTGCTGCTGTTGCCTTCAATGGATAACATCTATCTATCACAGGGACGACTTTGCCAGATTCAAGCAGTGCCCCAATAACGGACAGGTCCTTTTCCTCTATTTGCGCTATCCCCATAAATGAGAGTTTTCTACTGTCAACGTTGGATAATACTGGTCCCACAAGCAATGCCTGCATAATTTGAGCCAGTGCTCCCCCAGCCGCGACATAGATGCCTTTAGGGCATAATGCCCTACGGTAATCAAAAATCGAGTTATAGCCATTGACAGCAAAAATTAGGTCATACTGCTGCCCACTGGTGGTGAGATCGTCTTTTGTGTAATCGATAACGTAGTCCGCACCAATTGAACGGGCAATCTCAAGATTTCGGGTACTACATACAGCCGTTACCATTGTCCCAAAAGATTTAGCTAGCTGCACGGCAAATGACCCCACGCCACCAGAGGCTCCATTGATAAGAACTTTTTGACCTGGGTGAATTTGATCTTTCAGCGCTTGCAGCGCTGTCAGAGCCGCAACAGGCGTAGCGGCTGCGGCCTCAAATGATATGTTGGTCGGTTTCAGTACCAATGCATGTTCATCAGCACAGGCATAGTCTGCGAATGAGCCTGTGGCGACTCCAAAAACCTCATCCCCTGGCTGAAACGTTGTGACGCGATTGCCCACAGCCTCAACCCGACCTGCTACATCCAGGCCCAGTGATATATCTTTGGGCTTGAACAGTTCACCGTTGAATAAACGGATCCCCATGGCCCCTTTTAAACGATGCCAGTCCAAGGCATTGACAGATGCCGCATGAACCTTGACCAAAACCTGATGATCACTGGGTACCGGTTGCTCGGTCTCGATCAGTTCAATGACATCAGGGGAGCCATATTTTGTGTACACAATCTTTTTCATTTAGATCTCCTTCTGTTCAAGATTTACCCCTTTAACCAACAATGAAAACCAGAGCATTGTTTCCCCAATTCTGGAGGGCAAGACTCAAAGCCCCCAGAATGCGAGGCCTGAATAATTAGTAACTTCTTTGCTAACAATGTCCTTATCATCCACACAAGCTTATGGGCAAGACGGGATAAGCGTCATACCACCCAGG
Source organism: Leptolyngbya sp. PCC 7375 (assembly GCF_000316115.1). Lineage (GTDB taxonomy): Bacteria > Cyanobacteriota > Cyanobacteriia > Phormidesmidales > Phormidesmidaceae > Leptothoe. The sequence goes on along the minus strand of NZ_JH993797.1, from coordinate 1,003,824 downwards.
TATTAGTCAAGGAGTAATTACCAGGGGAAACCTGATGACTATCTATGTTGAGGACAAAATGCCAAAAACACGGGCTTTTGCAACGGCATCGGCTCGATGATGGGCATCGAGTTTGCCATAAATATTTCGCGTATGGACCTTCACTGTATTCACCGAAAGGAAGAGAGTGGCTGCAATTTCCTGATTGGTCTGACCCTCGGCTATCAGGTGGAGCACTTCGATTTCTCGTTTGCTTAAGGGTTCGAGCAAGGTGGTTGCTTGAGACTGTGTTTTGACTGATTTTTGAGGTGCTAATGCATTCAGAGGAAACGCAGCTAACACGCGCTGCACATAATTAGGGTTTATTTTGTGAGAAAGAGCCCCATGGAGTAAACGCGCCATAGGCTGGCCTTCATTGACAAAGATACGGAGGTAACCCTCAGTTTCTCCTAGGGTGAGGGCACGTTCTAAACACTGGAGAGCAGAAGAGAGATTACCTTGGGCTTCATTGATGACTGCTTGCAAGATGAGAATCTCAACCATGTCACCTAATCTGTCACCGGCTGCTGCTTCTGAGCATAGCCGTTCTAGAAGTTTTATCCCCTTTTGAAAGCCGTTGTCTGTTGGGTCACGCCTATACTGAGCAATGAGCACTCTGGCTAAGGTAATGTACTCAAATTCTTGCAAATAACTGAGCTGATCCTCAACAGACAGGTTTTGTTCACGCACCCAACTGAGGGCTTCGGCCAGCCTGCCTTGGCAGAGCCACAGCCGTGTCTTCAAGGCGGCTACAGGGCAAAGATTAGGAACGGGACTTTTCTGGTATAGCTGTTCCGCCTTGTCGAGTAACGTGAGGGCATCATCGAGTTCTCCCTGCTCGGCCTTTAATTGAGCCTGAACAAGATACAACCCATAGGGCCATTCTGGTAATGCGGTTTGTTTCCCAAGTGCCAGACATTTTTGAAGATGCTGTTGAGCAGCTTCCTCGTTGCCCTGTTCATGGTACAGCTTGCTCAACCCCAGATGTAAGTCAGTTGTGCCCACTGGCTCGCCCTGCGCTGTCGCAAACAGTAAGGCCTCTTTGTAGATATTGGCTGCATCAAAAAGACGGCCCTGGGCGATCTTAATGCTGGCCAATGTATAGGAGCCACTGATGGCAAACAGTATATGTCCTGTGGTCCGTAAGCGTGCGATCGCATCGGTCATATACTTAGCAGCTGTCTTCAAATCTCCATTTCTCCAATAAGCCAGACCTAGCAGAGAGCTTGCCAGGCCAGCTATGTAGTGATTTGTCTCAGTCAGCAGGTTGAGGGTTTTCCGGGCATATTTGATCGTGCCAGCATGATCGCCAAGGGCTTGGGCATAAAATGCCCAGGCCAGGTCCAATAACTCTTGTGGTGACTGGACTCTGCCCTCACCTTGACTGGTTGACGAGACCTCCAAAGCCTCTCTATTGTTGGCTGCCAATAAACGACTTGCATCCTTTAGTCGACTCTCTGCAGCTTGCAACTGACCTGAAAAGAGCAACTCCCATGCCAGGCCAATGCTGAGCGTTGACCGCGTTCGGACTAACTTATCCGGCAATGTCCGTACCCATTTTGTCCAGGTTGCATTCTGATAGTAGGAACCAATATTCGCTGACCATTCCCATTCGATCAGATCCGCCGCCCGCTCAAACTGTCGAGCAGCAAGGGCATGGTGGATCGCATTGAGTCGCAAATTATTTTGCTCGTACCAGGCACAGGCCCTTAGATGTAGCTCGGCTACATTGCCAGGCTGAAGCTTAGCTAAGCGCGCCTGTAGAGCATCCTTGAAAAGATGATGGTAGCGATACCACTGGCGTTTATCATCGAGCGGAATCAACAACAGATTTGTACGTTCTAAAGAGTCTAAGATTTCTTGGCCTGATATGGAAGATTGCGGCACAACAGCATCACAAAGAGACCCACACAGTTGGTCAAGAATGGATGTGAACAATAGAAAATTCTGGATACGTTCAGGTTGTTTTTCCAGAATCTCTTCCACCAGATAATCTAGTATAAAGTAATGGCTACCGGAGAACGATTGGATAAAGTGGGTTGTGTCCTGATGGCCTTGTAAAGATATGGCTGCCAGGTGTAGTGCGGCAATCCAGCCTTCAGTGCGGGTTTCAAGGGCGGTCATATCGTCTGCCGACAAATTGAGCGCCATTACCCGGTTAAGAAATTCCGCCGTTTCGATTGGGGTGAAGCGCAAATCAGATGCACGCAACTCAGTCAGCTGATCACGGGCACGCAGTCGTGCCAGGGGCAGGGGTGGGTCTTTGCGGGTGGCAATGACAAGGTGCATGGAGGATGGCGGCAGGTGATTGACCAAAAATTCTAGCGCCTGATCCACCGGTGCAGATTTAATCAGGTGGTAGTCATCCAGGACGAGGATAAAATTCTCAGAAACCGCTGTAATTTCATTGATCAATGTCGTTAGAATTGCATTGATTGGAGGCAGTTGGGGTGAGTTTAATGCGCGTAAAACCCCCTCACCAAGGTGAAAAACCCCTGCGCTCTTTTTTAAGGTAAGCGTTTGCAAGGCAGATACAAGATAAACCAGAAAGCGAGTTGGCTCATTATGCTCCTGATCCAGTGATAACCATGCCACTGGATGTTCACAGACCACAACCCATTCGCTGAGCAACGTTGTTTTGCCAAAGCCAGCAGGGGCGGAGATGAGAGTGAGTTTTCTGTGTAACCCCCTATTTAACTGTTCAAGTAGCCGTGGACGCCGCACAGCATTGCGTCGTGGGGGTGGAATATATAGTTTGGTGGTTAAAATTGGCCTGTACATTATTAAATTATGTACATTATTCAAAAAATTGATCTCGCGAATTTGATCCCGATTCAAAGTGAGTGGATTAGTGAGTCTACCGTACCCATCACCACTATCAAGCTCTTCCTTGTTGATTCCGCTCATCTGCTGGAGCGCAGCCACGATTTGTTAAACAGGGTTTTTCTAATCCAAGTATTGTTGAAGATAGCTGAGGGTAAGCAGCTTAGTTTCTGCCACCAGTTCTTGACGAAATTCTTGATCTCCACTGAGGGAAAGCCATAAAAGTTCAGTAATTGTTTTAGTAATAACCATAGCGATGCGCTCACATTTTGTTATTGATAAACTTGGCTTACGCGTATGGAAGAAGCGAGCGAGTTCATTGATTACCTGATATTCAAAGTCATCGATTTTTTCAATGGCAGACCAGGTGATGGTGTCTAAAAGCTGTTCAAAAATAGCGCGTGAACCCGGATAGTCTGTGTAGAATTGGTCAAACACATCAATCATCCGATCAACATAGCTGCGTAACGTTAGGGTGACTGTGTCGGGGGTATGCAGATCGAGAAATCGTTGATATTGCGTCTGCATATAACGAATGGCCAGGGCCTTGAGAATAGCTTTTTTGTCGGGAAAGAATTGGTAAAGTGAGCCAACTGACACCTTGGCACGGGCTGCGATCGCACGCGTTGTCGTTGATTCATACCCAACTTCCAAAAATAGCTGCTCGGCAGCATCCAGAATGTGCTGGACTCGCTCCTGACTACGCGCCTGTTTAGGCTGTCGTCGCATCTTATTAAGTTTGGGTGAACTAGAGGAATCCGGTGGGGACATCGATTTTGGCTGTTGCTAATTGCGAAGACGGATCGACTGGGTAGCAGGCATCTATCTATTCAAGATGAAATCATACCGAGGATCGACGGCAACTATTTTTGGGCTAGGTTGACAAAACATGAATATTGTTCGTATTTTTAAAATGTGAACATTGTTCAGTTTTTGCTTCTTTGAAGGCGCGTTTCCCATGCGAACTATTACTCGGCGCATTCTGGTGTCCCTGCTAGCGGCTATTCCCTTCCTGAAAAAAACTTGTCAACCCATTGCTGCGCCAGCGTTGCCAGATAAAACCCACTATGACACCATCGTGATTGGTGCAGGGGCGGCAGGGTTAGCCGCCGCTCGGACATTGCAGGAGGCTAACCAGTCTGTACTCCTGCTTGAGGCTCGCGATCGCATCGGTGGCAGAGTCCATACAAATTACGATTTTGCCTCGCACCCCATTGAATGCGGTGCGGAATATCTCCACGGTGAAAACATCGTGACCTGGGACTGGGTACGTCGCTACCGGCTAGGGACACTGCCTGTATTTGACAAATATCGACACCAGTTCATGTACATCAACGAAAAGCTGCTTCCGTTCAGACATTGGTCAGTCATTCCTGGCATGGAAGTGCTTGATTGGATGGATGACTCGCCCATTGATACATTGATCACCCCATGGATTGATGCTGGTAAACCCGATGTCAGTCTGGCGCAGTTTCTCTTAGACGCTCAAATCGAACTGTCAACCGATGTGCGTCGAATTGTGGACCATTTTTTCAGCGGTAGCTATGCAGCTAATCTCGATCAGCTTGGAATATATGGGTTTGCGGAGTTGACCTATGCCGGCGACGGCGATCGCTATTCTCGGCTAATCGAGGGATACTCCCATCTATTTGAGCAATTTGCAGCCGGACTCAAGATTCGCTATAAAACGCCAGTCACACGCATTCACTGGAGTTCATCGGGGATAGAGATTCACACAGAAACCGGCAAAACTTACACCGCACAACAGATTGTGATCACCCTGCCCCTGGCTCTATTGCAAGAGAATGCAGTGGAGTTTGCACCTGAGTTGCCCGATGCCAAACTCAATGCCATTCACGGCCTCGCTGCCGGACAGATTACCAAACTCATTCTGAAATTTGATCAGCCCTTCTGGTCTAGGGAATTAGAGTCTTGCCTGACCACACTGGATACTCAACTTTGGTGGAGACCGGGCTGGAAACGCAACCATGAGGCACCTGTTTTAACAGCCTTTACCGGCGCAACCGGAGCCGATAATCTGGGGCAGCTTGGACAAGAAGGCGCGATTCAAGCAGGCTTACAAAATTTAGAACAGATGTTTGAGATGCCGTTGGCGGATCGATTAGTGGATGCGCTTTTTGTTGATTGGCAAGCAGATCCCTATGCCCGGATGGCCTATTCCTATGTTCCCGTCAATGGGGTGGGGCTGCGATCGCAACTTGCCCAGCCAGTCAATCAGGTCCTTTTCTTTGCTGGCGAAGCAACCCATACAACACGCGCAGCCACCGTCCACGGTGCGTTAGAAAGTGGTATCCGGGCGGCTAATGAGATTCTATCTTTGAATACCAACAAAAATAAGAGAAAGAAATAAGAGGACAACTAAACCATGAACCGAAAACTAATACTTGATATCTTCATGGGATCTGTCATCCCTATCCTAGTCCTCAATAATCTGAATGAACAACTCGGAGCAGAAATCACCTACGTTGTTGCTGCCCTTGTTCCAGTAGGCTGGGTGTTTATTGATTTATTTTTTATCACTAAACGATTTAACTTTATTACCAGCTATGTTGGCACGTTTGCGATTATTCGCGGCCTGCTAGCATTTTGGTTTGTCGATGGTATTCAGTTTGCCTTCAAAGATAGTGTTGGGTCTATTTTTCTGACTGTGGTGTTTGGTGCTTCAATCATCATTCGCAAGCCGATCATATACTATTTTCTGATGCAAGGCTTTAGTCCGAATTCGCCGGAGCAGGAAAAATCATTAAAAGCATTGCTTACAGAGTCAAGGGTCTATCGGTCACTTGTCAATGGCACAATAATTATCTTGATGGTCAATCTATGGACAGGTATTGCCAACTTCTCTCTCAATCTCCGGATTGTGGTAGCCGATTTTGGCACAGCTCTGTTTAATCAACAAGTGGCACAGGTGAATGCGATTACCCGAATCGCGCTGGCGATACCCGAGTTTATCGGATTTGTGATGGCTATTGTGGTGATCCGCCGGGCGATGTTTTACTATCTCCCTAAGGAGAATGGCAAAGAACATAGTGAAAGTGATTTCTGGGATCTCTTACAACTACGTGAGGCTCAGAAGATCACGACAGACCCATAAAATCTAAACTTAGGGACTAAGAACTGCTATTGGTGTTAAGTCAATCCTCCTACAAAAAAACGTGATATATGTCCTATTCGATTTATGAAGTTTGGTACAAGCGCTAAGCAAGCCAAATTGCATAGGATGAAAATGTTCCAGACAAAGAAACAAATTAGTTACTCATTGGAGCATCCCCATGCAATTTCAAATTACTCGAAAACGAATTGTCAACACTTTGTTGATCGGCACTCTAGCCCTGGGTCTGGGGAGTTTTAATAGTCAGCCTGCTACAGCCCAACTTGACCGCAGTACCTTTCGGGAAGTAGCGCAAGAGCTTGACTTAAGCCGCTCTCAGATGAGACAAGTGGGCGGTATTATGCGAGACTTAAACTCTGAACTCGAAGAAATTCTTACCCCTGAGCAACTTGAGACCCTACAATCTGCACGGGAGCAGCAGGAGTCTCAGGACCCTCAGGAACTACAGGAAGCCTTAAATTTAACAGATACCCAGTCGGAACAGCTTGCTGTCGCCCACGCAGAGACGGTTGCTGAGCTACAAGAGGTTCTGACACCTGAACAGCTTGAAGGAATTATGGAAGTGACTGCCTTCAATCGGCTCTAAAATGCCATCCTAGCTCATACTACATCACTAAACTCATACTTCACCACAGGGCTCCTCTTAAGCTGATTTAAGAGACTAAGGGGGGCTTTTTCTCATTGCTAATTATGCGTTCGACCTGAATCAAATATTCAGTCTTGCTATGGATGATCACACTGATGCTACTAGTGCACTAGCGATCGCAACTGAAGCACCCCATGCCACACCCCCCATATCATCTGAGAAACAAGGGCCTCGTCGTCGTTGGTTTCTTTGGCTTAGGAGAGCACTGCTCCTCAGCTTACTGTTACGTCTGGGTGTGGGGATAGTATTACGCTTTCCCTCTATGCCAATGGTCAATCGTGGCCATAATCAGGCAGAATCACTGGAATCTTTGACGGTACCGGTAACCCAGGGGCCTCTGGCAGTCAGGGTTGAGGGGAATGGCACTGTCATTTCAAAGGACACCGTGAACCTCAGCCCCAAAACAACGGGTCGTCTGGCCGATCTCGATGTCCAGCAGGGTGATCGCGTGGAGGCAGGTCAGGTGGTTGCCCGCATGGAAATCGGGAGTTTAGCCGCTGAGCTACAACAACGAAAAGCACAGCTTGATCAGGCTGAAGCTGATTATGCCAGAATTGTAGCCGGCAATCGAGAGGAAGATATCCTTCAGGCTGAAGCTCGTTTGGTGGCCGCCCAATCCCAGGTTGATCTGACGACAACTCGTCTGGAGCGGTTTGAGGATCTAGCCCGTCAGGGCGCAATTTCCCAAAATGATTTAGATCAGTATGTGAATGAAGCCCAAAGTGCTGTGGCAAATTTTAATGAAGTACAACAACAGCTTAAGGCAACCACCGACGGCTCGCGTCCCGAAGAGATTGCAGCGGCAGCAGCAAATGTAGCCGCGGCTCAAGCCCAAATTGAGGTGATTGAAACGGAATTGGCAGACGCGAATATCCTGGCCCCCTTTGCTGGGTATGTAACTCAAACCTATGCCACCATTGGCGCAATTGTCACACCCACCACCACCGCATCCGCCACCGCATCCGCCACCTCCAGTTCAATTTTGGCCTTATCCTCAGGTCTCGAAGTTGAGGTGGATATCTTAGAAGCCAACATTGGCCAAATTCAAGTGGGCCAATCAGTGGAGATTGTCGCAGAGGCATTTCCCAACCAGGTCTATACAGGTCGGGTGCAACGGATTGCTCCAGAGGCAATTATTGAAAACAATGTCACCACATTTCAGGTGGTTGTTGAGCTGTTGACGGGTACTGATCAACTGCGGTCGGGGATGACGGTGGATGCCACTTTTATGGGTGAGGCCTTAACAGATGCTTTAATGGTGCCAACTGTTGCGATCGCCACCCAAGACGGACAGCTGGGCGTGCAAATGCCAGATAGTGAGGGCGATGTGGCCTTTCAGCCCGTCACTGTAGGCATTACCCAGACCGGGAGAACTCAGATTTTGCAAGGGCTGGAAGCGGGCGACCGGATTTTTCTAGAACTGCCGCCAGAACAACAACGTTCTGGTGGGTCAGGGTTGCTTTTTCCTTAGCTAAGCTAAGAACGAAGCCCAAAGTCCGCATGGGTTACGCTGTGCTAATCCATTCTACAAATAACTGCGACAAAATTTTAAAAACATACGTTATCTAGATGTCTGGTCAACACATCAAATAACAACTGGAACACTTGAGGTAATCCATGGGACTTAACGTTCTCGAAAATGCCAAGATGGCCTTTAAAACCCTGGCAGCCAACAAACTGCAAAGCGGTCTTACCATGCTAGGCATTATCATCGGCAACGCCTCTGTTATTGCCATGGTGGCAGCCGGAGAAGCGGCCCAAGGGTTTGTCACGGCACAGTTTGAATCCTTAGGCACCAATCTGTTGTTTATTACCCCCGGTGATGCCCAGCGGGGGCCACTTGCCGGTACAGCCCAGGCAGATACTCTTACGCTGGCGGATGCTGATGCTATTACTCAAGAAGTGTTGGCTGTTAGTGCGATCGCACCTCAAAAAAATACGCGGTTACGCATTACGCAAGGGGCAGCCGAGACCCAGGCCAATGTGACAGGCACTACACCAGACTACCAGGTCGTTCGAGATATCCAGATCGCCCAAGGACAGTTCTTTAATCCGATTGATGTCCAAGCTAATTCACGGGTAGCTGTTCTCGGTAGTGAAACCGCTCGCACATTATTTGGAAATCAAGATCCGGTCGGGCGCAAAATTCGCATCAGTAACCTGAGCTTTACGGTTAGCGGCGTTGTGGAAGAGCGCGGTTCTTCATTTGGCCAAAACCAGGATGAGCTAGTCTACATCCCAATCACTGTGATGGTGAGCCAGTTAACAGGGCAAGAGACCGGCAAGATCAGCCCAACGGTGCAGGTGATTTCAATTTCTCTGGAAAGCCCAGACACGACAAATGCAGCCGTTTATCAAATTAGAAATTTGTTGCGTCTGCGCCACAACATTTTGCAAGGAGACGACGACTTTGCAGTACAAAGCCAGCAGGAACTGTTGGAGAGATCTAGCAGCATCACAGATATTCTGGTGCTAGTGCTGGGGTTTACTGCCGGTATCTCCTTGTTAGTCGGAGGCATTGGCATTATGAATATCATGTTGGTTTCGGTGACAGAACGCACGGGGGAAATTGGTCTCCGTAAGGCAATCGGGGCCACCGGGACAGATATTTTAGCCCAGTTCACCATTGAAGCCGTCATCCTGGCGGCAACGGGCGGCATGATTGGTATTGGTGTGGGGCTGCTTGGAGTGGTGGGTCTGACATTGTTTAGCCCCTTGGAAGCTGTGGTCAGCCTGAACGCTGTGATGGTTTCATTCACTGTGTCGGGCAGTATTGGTTTGATTTTTGGCATTGCGCCTGCCCAGAGAGCGGCGAATCTTGATCCGATTGTGGCCCTGCGGAGTTAGGACAACACATGCTATGAACCATCTTATTCAACTTCAAAACCTATCTAAAACCTATGGTGTGGGCGATCTCCAGGTGTATGCCTTAAAGGCTGTTGATCTGACCATTGATTCAGGAGACTATTGCGCCATTATGGGTCCGTCTGGCTCGGGAAAGTCAACGATGATGAATATGATTGGGTGTCTCGATCGTCCTACCCAGGGGGCCTATCGGTTGGATGGTTTCGAGATCTCACAATTAAACGCTAAGCAATTAGCTGGCATTCGGAATCGTAAAATTGGTTTTATTTTTCAACAGTTTCATTTACTCCACCAGCTGACAGCCGTAGAAAATGTTGTTCTGCCCATGGTTTATGCGGGGGTGCCTGCTGGTGAACGGGAGTCACGGGCCATTGCGGCATTGCAGCGGGTGGGTCTAGGGGACAGGCTAGGCAATCGGCCTAATCAACTCTCTGGCGGACAACAGCAACGAGTAGCGATCGCACGGGCCATCGTCAATCAACCCAAATTGCTCCTGGCCGATGAACCGACGGGGGCTCTGGACTCTCAGATGAGTCAGGAAATCATGGATATCTTTGCCGAACTGAACCAGCAGGGCATGACCCTGGTGATGGTCACCCATGATCCGGAAGTCGCCCAGCGCTGTCGACGTACCATTACCTTTCGGGATGGGAGTGTTTTACAGGACTCGCACGACCCGACATCTTGCTACCCAGAAGAGTTATCTACAAAGATTTAGATATTTACATAGGTGGTGGTGTGTAGGAATTCGCCCTACTCTCATACCCATCCACTCATCCACCTTAGACGAGGAATTACCCATCAAAATATGTGAGTCATCCAGATCGGACGGGCAATCTAATGACGCATGGACCTATCTAGAAGGGTTGCCTATTTATGGCCACAACACGACAGAAAAGCTTAAAATGGCTGACCCGACAGTCCCCTATAACGGCACCTTCAAGCCAGGAGAAATTGCAGACTCGTCCGTTCGCTCCGGAGACTCATGTCAGAAGCATCTCCGTTGAGCCCACGGTAAGCTCATCGTTCCATCCCCAAGATCGGATATCGAACCTGGCCAAAACTGCTTCGGACGGAATAACCATAGCCCCCACTGTGCAGACCAAGTTGGACAGTCTCAAGCCCGTAACAGCTCCCTTTCTCGATCAACGCACCGGACAAAATCAGTCGATAACTAACACAATAGGGATAGGTGATAATTTTGCCCAGACTCAGCAAAACTTTACCTGGCAACAGGGAGATGATCACCGCTTAGCCACGACTCAGCCTATACAAAGAACAACAGAAAGTCAGACTCAGCAAATGCTTTGGCAACCGATGACTATTACTCAACGGTCTGGAATGATTGGTGCCAAATCCGTCCATCCAAAACTAGAAGGGACTATCCAGCGTGGACTGACGCAGATGGTGACGAAATCGAAACCTGAGCAAAAAAATACAGAAAAGAATGAACAGAAAACACAGCAGGATACTAAACAGGAGATCAAACAAGACGAAAAAGAAAATACTAATTCCGACCCTTATGATCAGAAATTGATTGATGAATTTGGTGAGGAATTAGTTAATGAATTCAACACCACTTATGGCGATGATGGATCAGAGGAAAGCAACTACCCCGATCTAAAGAATGAAAAAAAACTCAGTACAACCGAAGAAGACCTGTCAGAACTTGAGCAAGAGGTTGAGCTGGAACCAGATTATCACATGGATGGTCAAGAGGAGGATGAGGATCTTTACGATTTATTGGACTCAGACATAGATAATCCAGACCAAAAAGAAAAAGATATTATTGAAGCTCTTGAAAGGTTAAAGTTTGACATTGATTATGAGACCGTATCCCGTGATGAATGGCAGAAGATCTATGATGCCAATAGCAAAATGCTTGAGGATCTGGATGAAGATAAAATCCATGAGATGCTTGATCTTATGGATAAGATTACACAGGTAAATAACCTGCTATCTGAGCCACTGATTGACAATGACATTAATGAAGAAGACTTAGTTGATGAACTTAATGACTTAGAAGAGGAAGAGGAAGAGGAAGAGGAAGAAAAATCATCTCAGTTGATTAATGAAAGTGTAGATGATGATGATATTAAACAGCTAAAAAAACTTGAACAGGAAATTGATCCCCATCAGTATAACAGCTTCGATTTTTATGAGGATCTCTGTAATAATCTGATTGAGGCGGGGGAGCGATTATTACACCATGAGACAAGACTTAATGAAAAGGTTGAACTTTACGATAAACTCCTTGCTCAATTAGGTGGATATCAGATAAAGAAATCCAAGGTCTCCTTTAAAAATAGGAAGCGGTTAAAAGGTGTGGGTTCGAAGGTTCTAACCGTGGCAAAATATGCTCTGCCGGTGACTGCTGCACCCATTAAAATTCTTAATCAGGTCAAAGCAGGGATATCACTTGCGAAATCGATCAAACATATTTTTAAACTTAAGAAAATTAGCACGAAGACTAAAAATAAGACGCTTAAAGAGGTTATTGACTACACGATAAAACAGAAAACCAAGAAATGTTTCCATAAAGGGCTGACCATAGGTGGCCTCGGTGTTGGAAATAAAGTTTATAAAGTGAGTAAAGCTGCATATAAAAAAGCAAGAGGCACCAAAGGTAAACTCAGAGAGGCTCAAGCTAAGAAGCTGTATGAACTCGGACAGAAAGGAGATAAAGAGGCCCTTCAAACTATTAAAGAATTGGTGGGTGGGGATAAGAATATGACAGAAACGATGAAGTATGGAAAGGATGGTTGGAAAATCATTATGGATAAGATGAAGAGCACATAGTTTTGGATGCATAGGCTGAGGCAGTACGCTTTGAACGAGTGTTACTCCCTAAGCCGAGTCTTGACAATGCCTTTGGCGATAAAACTGCCCTTTATCAGGCGGCGCTGAAATATTATGAGGCTATTTTTCCGTCCCGTGTTATAGATCCTTTGGCGTCGGCCACCAGTGCTGACCATGAGATCGCAAGATACTTTTACCTAAGTCGAACCTTTAAAGACAGTCTCTGAGCAAACGCACCTTCATTATGGTCTGCTTGATGTTACAGATAGTAAGCAAGATGCGTATGAACGCAATAAGATTTTGCAGCAGAACTTATTAAAAAATGGTCTCTATAGAACAACTTTATCCTACAGAGGAGAAACTGCCATCACAGTTTGGCAAGAAATTATTGATTTGGCCTGTCATGAATTATCTGCTGGGGAATACTACGAACTACCGCCTGCTCGTGTACTCTATCATCGGGCTGGGGATGGGCGGTAATGGTTTTCTATGACCCACACAGTCTTTATCTTTAATTCCATGATGCAGAATAAAAATGTGTTATTCATCACTGACCCTATCGATTCCTTAGAACCAGGGCACGATACTTCATTGGGTTTGATGGAAGCTGCCATTAAACATGGCGATCGAGTTTTTGTCACCACCCCAAAAGACTTCGTGATTAACTCCGATAGCCATGTTGGTAATATATATGCCGCTGTTCGAGAAGTCACTAGCTTTGTGCAACAGCAACATCCAACCAAAAATAAAAGGGTCTCAGCACCTATTACTAATGGCACTGTTGTCAATATGACACTTAATTACCCACCTGGAAGCAGCGCAGGTAAAAATTCTATTGCGGCACCAGTTGCGGTTTTGCAGCGGCAGGATGACCGTAGTGACTGGTCAACCCAGCAAATTGCCACCAGGCTACATCCCAAGATTTGTGTCCTCAATGGTGGTGAAGCCACTTTAAGCACAGAAGACAAAATTGCAATCGTCACAGATTTTCCAGATCTCTGCCCACCCAGTATTATCACTGCCGATGCAGATAAACTGATTGGTTTTGCAGAACACATGAAGGATGAAGGGGATCAAAAACTGGTGCTTAAGGCGACCCAGAGTTATGGTGGCAACGATGTTAAAATCATTCAATTAACAGATGTCAGTTGGCAGCAGCAAATACGAGACTATACGCAGGAAAAAGACGCAACTAAACGTCCTATGATTGTTGCCCAAAAATTTCTGTCCGATGTTAAGAATGGCGATATGCGTATTTTCTATATCAATGGTAAACCCATTGCCGCTGTAAATCGTGTCCCCTCCAATGAAGAAACCTTAGCAAATATGGCTCAAGGCGGCATTGGCATTGCTGTTCCGCTGAGAAATATCTCACCAACTACTATGGCAGCCGTGCATCAAGTTGTTGACTGGGGTAAAAGACAAGGGATTGTTATTGTTGGCATTGATGTAATTGGTCAGGACAGACCCTATATTACTGAGCTTAACCCAGGTTCGCCAACAGGACTGATTGAAGCTCAGGAACAGTTGGGCCAAGATGTATGTAGTGAAGCTTGGGTTGCGGTAAAAGAAGCTATTCATGAGCATCAAATAGCCCATGGGAATCTTTTATCCTTACACTGGCAGTTTATCTCAGAGCTATTTCAGCATCCAGGGTCCTACATTGCTAACGTTGCTGCGTTAGCACAGCGATGGCTTATGACAAGGTTCTCTTAGACGTTTGCTAGCTTTCAAGTCTTTAAAGAAACCACGTGACAAGGCAGACGTATACCGTATACGATCACCTTTTTACCCATAATCATTGGTGCGCTCTGCTCGGTTGATTGTCACTAATGCCCATGGGATGAGAGAGTCTATGTACAAGCAATAATTTGTGCTAGATAACTTTCTACCTTTGTCGCTGGCAAGGGTTTAGAAAATAGATATCCCTGGCCTGCATCACATCCCAGTTCATGCAATTCAGTCAGCTGCTCATGGGCTTCAACCCCTTCGGCAATGGTGTTAAACCCTAATGCTTTAGCCAGGTTTACAATCGCACTCGTAATTCTAAAATTGCGATCGCTATTATTTAACCCATCGACAAAAGAGCGATCGATCTTAATTGTCGAGATTGGAAATTGCTGCAAATATCGCAGAGAGGAAAACCCAGTGCCGAAGTCATCAAGACTAAGTTCAATACCTCGATTACAAATCAACTTCATAATTTCAGTAGCCGCTTGGGTATTTTGAATGAGACTACTTTCAGTAATTTCTAATTTGAGACATTGTGGATCCAATTGAGTCTCTGTCAGGATAGTATCAAGGGTGTAAATTAGAGACGGATTCCGAAACTGTTGACCAGACAGATTAACACTTAAGTATACATCCATCGTCACCTTTCCCTTGGCTTGCCAGGTTTTTAATTGCTTGCAAGCATTTCGTAAAACCCATTCATCTATGGCATTAATTTGTCCTGTTTCTTCAGCAATAGGGATAAATTCAGAGGCTGGGATCAGACCTTGGTCTGGGTGATGCCAGCGCAATAGAACCTCAAATCCTTTCAGTTGATGGGGAGGCTTGAGATTGACCAGGGGTTGATAATACAGGCAAAACTCTTGTGCTTTTATGGCTTTACGCAAATCTGTTTCGATTTCTACTAGATGCAGGGTTTGAAGATACATCGTTTGATCAAAGATGGCGTAGCTTGATTTTCCCTCGCTTTTAGCCCGATACATAGCAATGTCAGCATCGCGGATAATGTCATCAACCGATTGATACGATAAATTAGAAAAAACAACACCAATACTGGCACTGGTAAAGATTTCCCGACCCCCCAATTGAAAAGGTTTTTGTAACTCCTTTTGTAGGCGATACACCGTCTTTAAAGCATCATTCAGATGATCTAGTTGCTCTAGCAGAATCAGAAACTCATCACCCCCCAACCGCGCCACGCCATCTATCCCTCTGACTACCGCCTTCAGCCTTTGGGAGACCTGAATCAGTAGCTGATCACCCACCAGATGTCCAAGGCTATCATTGATATACTTAAAATTATCGAGATCCACAAACAGAACCGCAAAATGTTCATGGGGTTGTCGTTTTTGGTGCTCGATGGCAAGTTCCAGACGATTTAAACAACAGACTCGGTTATCCAAGCCAGTTAAACTGTCGTGCAATGTTTCGTAAGTTAAACGGGCTGCAGACGCCTTGCGTTGAGTAATATCGCGTCCACTACCGTATAATAAATCCTCTTGGGGGAATGGCACCAGATTCCAGGCAATCCAATGATAATCTCCGTCTTTTGATCGCACTTGGAATTCCAGCCCATTAATTTCTTGTCCCTGGGCTAGAGTATCCTGTAAATCCTGTTTACTATGCTGATCTTCTGGAAGCATGAATTGCCAGAAAGACTGACTTAACACATCATCAGCGGTATAACCCAATGTATCAAACCAGGAAGGGTTGATGCGCTTAAATACACCGTCTGCGTCTGCAATAAATAATAAATCAATCGCAAGGTTAAAAAAACGATCGCGTTCTAGTTCAGCTTGTTTACGTTCGGTAATATCATGAATCATGCCAAATCGTAGGGTTTGTTGTTGTGCTTTTACCCACGACTCAGACAATAACACTGTTCGATCTAGCCCTATGGAAGATTCTAGGGAAAGCTCAGTTTTAAATGTAGAGTTTTTTTGTGTTTGACGGTTTTGGTTTCCCTGAGATAATAATTGTTGCAATATTGGAGATTGCAGTGGGTCTGATGTTTGTCCCAATGTTGGTTTAGCTGGGTGGGTGCAAAGTTGTCTGAGAGATTGATTTAAAAACAGTAACGCTCCCTCTTCAGTCGCCATATATACACCATCATGAATACTCTGAAGCACATGGGTTAATAAGCATATTTCCGCTGCCGCTTGAGTGCGTTCTATCGCATGCAAGATTGAACGTTCCAGGAGTGGGCCGGTCAACAGGTTACCTTTAACTAAATAATCTGAGGCTCCCATCGCCATACATTGACGATCGATATCGTAGTTGCCTAACCCTGTCAAAAGGATCACTGGCTTACGTAGACCAGACTCTACAGCGGCTTGCAATAGCTCTAAGCCAGTTTTTGCCCCTAAACGATAGTCCAATAAATAAACATCATAAAAATCAGCATGTAGGGCCTCAAGGCCAGCTTGAAAAGTATTTACCCAGTTCAACTCAAAGGATGCTTGTTCTGAGTCTTGTAATAAGTCTCGGGTAACAATATAATCATCTTCATCGTCGTCAATTAGTAAGACTTGGTATGACAAATCACTCATTGTTATCATTTTCCTAAAATCTGTGACGATAAAAATTGAGTCTTTAAGATGGGCAACCTCTGATAGGAAAACTTTCAGTACTTTAGACTTCTAGCGCTCTTAAGAGGCTGCAAAGCTGAATGCATAAAGTATAAAAACGTTGACATGTACTTCAAAGAGTGGCTCTAAGGGAGGCTTAAGGCCTTGATGCTGAACTGACTTCATCAGGCAAATGTACAATTTGAAACCAGTATGTACCAAGGGTTTTCATGATATCAACCATGGATTGAAAGCCCACAGGTTTAGTAATAAATGAGTTAGCACCCAAATCATAGGTTTTTAAGATATCTTCTTCGGCTTTAGATGTGGTTAATACTACGACTGGAATGCTGCGTAGTACAGGATCATGCTTAATCTCTTCTAGAGCTTCACGACCATCTTTGCGAGGCATATTCAGATCCAATAAAATTAACGTGGGACGCGGGGCAACACCAGGGTCACTGTAGTTTCCTCGTTGATATAGATAATCCATCAGGTCTTCCCCATCTTCAACGAAATACAGCTCGTTAGCAACTCGATTTTCGGCTAAGGCTTCCTGGGTAAAAAGGCGATCGTCCTCATCGTCGTCGGCCATCAAAATAATCGCAGGTTTACTCCGTTGTTGAGACATTCTCTTCTCCTTGGGAATGATGAACTGGTAAGGTGGCGATAAATGTGGCTCCTTCTCCAGGCTGGCTTTCTGCCCGGAGCATGCCCCCGTGACGGTGAATCACCTTACGACAAATTGCTAAACCAATACCACTGCCTTCATAGGTCTTGCGTCCGTGAAGGCGCTGAAATGGCTGAAAAATGCGATCGCAATACTTAACATCAAAACCTATTCCATTGTCGATCACTCGTAATTCACAAACTTCTTTTCCTCCCGTAAAATAACTCTGCATCCTCACCTGAACCTGGGGTACTACATCTGGTTTATGAAACTTGAGGGCATTACCGACAAGATTTTGAAAGACCTGTTGCATTTGCATGCGATCAGCATCAATGGTCGGTAACGGGTCCACATCTACGGTAGCCCCAGTTTGCTCAATACGAACCTCTAAATCCGATAAAACCCCCGCCATGACTTGTGATAAGTCTGTGGGAGTAAAGGGTTTAGCCTGCGTTGTCACCCTCGAAAAGCTAAGCAAATCATTAATCAGGGCCTGAGCACGCACTGCCGCATTTAGCATCCGTACCAAATAGTCTTGCCCTTTCTCAGAAAGCCGATCTTGACAGGTATGGCTTAAGCGATCGCCAAAGACTTGCACTTTCCGCAGAGGTTCCTGGAGGTCATGGGACGCCACATAGGCAAAATCCTGGAGTTCTTGGTTACTTTCCTCTAGGCGTTGGGTAGTAAGTTGCAACGCCTGAATCACTTGCTGACGCCTTTTGACTTCGGCCTTAAGTTGATCCTCTGCCGCCTTACGGGCCGAAATATCTCGCATTATTTTTGAGCCCCCAATCACCTGGCCAGTTCGATCCCTTAAGGGGGAGATGGTAAGCGACACGTCTAAAAGCGTCCCGTTTTTATGACGACGAACCGTTTCAAAATGGTCAATGCTTTTGCCCTGATTGATCTGCGCAAGAATATAACTTTCTTCAGAAATCCGATCATTTGGGAAAAGCATGGTGATCGGTTGTCCAATGGCTTCTGATGCTGAATAACCCAGGAGCTTTTCTGCTCCTACATTCCAACTGGTAATGGAACAATTGAGATCCTTGGTAATGACGGCGTCTTCGGTAGACTCCACCACCGCAGCCAGTAACCGAGACGTTTGTAGCGATCGATAATGCTGTATCGTGTGCCAGACCAGATTGGAAATCAACTGCACCGTCTCAACATCCATATCGGTGTAGCTGGTGCTCTTGTTGCCAACTCCTGTGAGCATCACGACTTTGCCATTTTCAATGACAGGAATACTCAGGAGGCAATTAAGTTGCTCATGATTTTGCAATAATCCTTGTGTTTGAAGAAAGTCTTGTTCTTGTCGAGCGGGACTACAGGCATAATTGCAAATTATAGACTTGCGCTGATGCAGAACATCAGCCAAAATCCCCTCCTGATTAATTGGCAGACCAGCCTTAGCGACGGTATTACCAAAGTCAGTTAAGGTTTGCTGTCCCCCACTCATCAATTCAAAGGTTGCTTGATCCTCATAGACAAGGTAGAGGAAGGCGACCTGGCTACCCGTCAGGTTTTTGGCAATGTCCTGGGCCTGTTGTATAAATTCATGTTCATTCAATTGCTCAGCTAGCTGAGATAGCTCTAGCAAAGCCTCCGCCCGACATGTCTGGTGGGTCAGGGCTAACTCAGCTGCATGGATTTCTGAGATGTCTCGCACGCTGACTACGGCCCCGGTAATCGTTCCATCTACTTCGTGATAAGGGGCATAGGTAACATCCAGATACTGCTGTAGCTCATCATCAGGCAAGGAAAATAGACTTTGGTAGTGCACTGTTTCCCCTGCAAAGGTGCGATCAAGATTAGGTTTTATGGTTTGCAAAAATATGTCCTCGCCCAGAAGCTCTGCTACTGAATGACCAATAATCTTGGCTTTGGATTTACCAAATTTTTGAGCATAGGCATCATTGACCATGGAATAGATGTAATTGCAATCCACAAATGACATATGGTCGGGTGTAGTACAAACCGCACGCTCATAGAGACGCAGCATTTCTTCCGTTTGTTTGCGAGCACTGATATCTTCTATAACCTCAATAAAATAATCCGGCTCACCATTCTGAAACCTTACCAACGAAACCGTCACATGGGCCCACATAAGAGTTCCATTCTTTCGGATATAGCGTTTTTCCATGGAGAAGGTCTGAATCTGATTTGTAAGAACCTGCTGCGTATAGTTCAGGTCATGTTCCACATCCTCTAGGTAGGTAATGTCTTGAAACGTCAGGTTTAAAAGTTCTTGTTGTGAATAGCCAAGAATTTCACAGTAGCGCTGATTAAGACGAATAAATTGCCTGGTGATAGCAAGATGTGCAATTCCTACCGCCGCTTGCTCAAAAGTGTTTCGAAACAGGGCCTCTTTTTGCGCAACTTTATCTGTAGCAACTTTCAGTCGAAGTTCTGTTTGTTTACGCTCGGTAATATTAGTCAGACACCCTATATAGCCGATCACTTCATGGGCGTGATTGAACTCTGGGACCGCTTTTTCATATACCCAAGTCACCGAGCCTGATGGATCCCCAAATCGATATTCCAATTGAAAGGGAAGGTTCTGGCTAGTAGCTTTATGCCATTCTGCCAAAATGACGTCTCGATCCTCTGGATATAGAGCCTGAGTCCAGCCTGCCCCTAACATTTTTTCCGAGGGCAACCGGGCAATCTCGCATAGATGTTTGTTGACATAAATACATCCCCCCTCAGTATTTGCCCGAAAAATGCCTACGGGAGCCGTAGCCGCAAGGCTAGCAAAGCGTTCTTCACTCGCCATCAACTGGTGTTCGGCCTCTTTACGATCGGTGATGTCGTAATTTGTCCCAATCATACGAATAGGGGTTCCCTCGTCATCCCGTTGCACCAGGCCATCCGCTTTCATATAGCGAATTGCACCATCGGCATGAACTACCCGAAATTCAATGTCATAGACGGCTTCATTGCGTAAAGCACGCTGTATAGCAGCTTCTGCATGCGGTCGATCCTCTGGATGAACACGCTTTGCCCAGGCTGAGTAATCTCGCTCAAACGCTTCCGGTGTAGTGCCATAGAGTTCATAGAACCGACTATCCCAGATCAATTTATTGTGAGTGATGTTCCAATCCCAAATACCAATGCCCACTGCCTCCAGAGCTAAGTCTAGCCGGGTCGATAATTCTCGTAGCTCTACTTCAGCTTGTCTACGCTCAGCGATTTCCTGTTCCAATTGTTGATTTAAGGCTTCTAGCTCAGTCGGGGTACGTAAGTCTAGAGCTTTAGGTAGCATCGGCATGAGGGCAATCGCAGTATACATAGAAATACTGGCTGTGATCGCCTTAAGAACACCAGAAACCCAATAGTCTGAATGCCATAGGGTCCAGACCTCAACTAAATGTGTGGTGCCACATAAAAAAATAAACGCTGCAAAAAGCAGAAATATTTTATAAAAGGGTATACTCTCACGCTTTTTCAGGAAACAGACTAAGGTGATGGGAATAGAATAGTAAGCCAGCCCAATGAAAGTGTCTGATACTAAATGTAATCCAACCAGACTGGGCCTCCACCAATAGCAGTAGCCATGGGGCATATATTGGCTAAGCAATGAAATACTCAACATTTTGGAGAACAACCCTTGAATTTCTCAAATTGAACTCAATACGCTCCTAATTATTAATTTATTTTGATTAATATTCCCATCTTCAGACAGCCTAAACTTGTCTATACCAATCTCATAACACTTCAACTTTTCCGCTAAAAAGCCAGAATTAGTGACCTTTTCAACCTTTCAAGAAAGCATTGTCTACCCTGACAAGGAATTAAAATAAATTCACAAAAGGATTTCGTTCGGATTTCGTTCGTCTTATTCGTTGGTCTTAGCGGTAAGCGAGGTAGATCCCCCGATTACAATGACCTGGCCATTGTGACGTTTGAGACAATTACATCCGTTTATGATCATCGCGAACCGACGGCGAGATTTGTAGCGTGGAGAAGATTCAATGACTTTGGCGTGTATACTTTTGAGGGTGAGAAAGGGCATAAATCTGTTGCTGTCCTTCAAGAACAAAACTTTGAATACTTGTTGAGATTGGCGCTTATGCCCTTTTGGATGAATACATTCAAGAAGCTTAGTAACTATGGTCGTAGTGTGAGTCATGCACCGCTTACCCTCTCTGGTAGGTGCTAAACCCATCATTTGATGAGACTATGATCTGAGCAGTTAACGGAGGAATCTGATGGACTACTTTCTCCAGATCTATGGAACCTTGCCGCGAGCTGGCCCCGGCTCCAACGAGCTGACTCGAAGAGCCTTCGAAATGATGTCGAATCTCCCTGAGTCACCCAAAATCCTGGACGTTGGCTGTGGCCCTGGCATGCAGACAATCGAGCTTTTGCGTATCACATCGGGTACAGTTGTCGCCCTTGACCTCCTCCCAGAAATGATTGCCCAAGTAAGAGCTAGAGCTGAAAGTGCTGGGGTCTCTGAGCGCCTCGAAACGTTAGAGCAGAGTATGCTGGAGATGGCTTTCCCAGAGTCGAGCTTCGATGTTGTTTGGTTTGAGGGATCGATCTATTTCTTAGGCTTCGAAACGGGTCTCAAGAAGGTCAAAAATTTCCTTAAACCAGGTGGCTACGTAGCGGTAAGCGAGGTGGTGTGGTTAAAATCTAACCCCCCGGCTGAGGCGGTTGAATTCTGGAAAGAGTATCCCGAGATTGATACTGTAGCTGCGAAACTTGAAGTTATTAAGCGCATTGGCTACGAGTCCGTCGGGCATTTCGTATTGCCAGCTACCGCATGGACTGAGCATTACTACAACCCAATGGAGGAGCGCATCGCTGAGAAAACAGCAGAGTGGAGTGGCATACCAGAGGCAGAGGCTGTCCTGAAAGAGGCGAGAAACGAGATCTCAACCTTCCGCAAGTACTCTGACTACTTCAGCTATGCATTCTTCGTCATGCGCAACTGAGGGCATGTTTGACCAGGACTATTGTCCTATCGACAGTCCCATAGAATTAGGACTTAAGTGACTGGGCGGCTCAATTTCGCAATGGTAAATTAGGGATTATTTCAAGCAATGCCCTAGGTTCAAGATGCTCTAACCCAAGGTTCCCCTTGACTAAGGGGAACCGCAACTGTCGTCATCAATTGGCAAAGTCGCATAGAGCTGTATACAGGCTAGCCTGAACCCTGGAGAGAAACCCTTGTGTTAAGAGTTGAAGCCTAATGGTCCTAAACCCACCCTCCCGACTATTCCCAGATTTCACAGTCACCAGACCCTTGCGCATACTGCTGCATATTGAGTGGATTTTGCTCAGCATGGGTCTGCTGGTTAGCATTACGGCAATGGTTTTCCATCGGACATTTCAGGTTACCTGGCCAGAACTGCTCTTGTTTGGTTTGATTGGCGTCATGGGGCTTTATCTACCGTTGACTCAGTGCCGGGCCAAGATTCTTTATACCGCAATCGAGCTTAGCCTCTTCGGTATTTTGGTGCTGCGTTGTTTTGATAATCCTTTGATGGTAAGGATTATCCCACTGCTGGGATTGGTCATTATCATCCGTAGTTGTCAAATCTTTCACACAAGAGGGCGACTTGTAGTGGCAGGCATTACGTTTGGCTCACACTTATTCGTATCACTAACCTTGGGTCAGACGGCCATTAGTCGAAATCTATCTCGACTAATGTCAACCCCTGAGGCATGGCAGGTAAGCGTGTTTCAGACCAATGCCATCATTCTCTTTACCCTGGCGCTACTGTTTGTTTTTTTACTGGTGGATGCTTTGCTTAACGTCCATAGGAATCAACAGAAACTGGAAAGCGCCCATGATCAATTACAACAATATGCGCTACAGGTGGAAAGTCAGGCCGCATTACAAGAACGTAATCGCATCGCCCGCGAAATTCATGATTCCCTCGGACATTCCCTGACCGCTCAAACTATTTTGCTAGAAAATGTCCTCCTCTTTTGGGAACAAGATAATGGACGGGCAAAGTCTTATCTGCTTGAAGCCAAAGATTCATCTTATCAGGCGCTCAAAGAGGTTTCACGGGCTGTTGCGGCTCTACGCGACTCTCCTCAAACGGATAAACCTTTGCAGGTGGCGATTACCGAATTGGTTAATAAGGTCTGTCAATCCACACCGATAACGCCAGCGTGTGAGATTAATATTACGGCACCGCTGTCCGATGAGCTGAGTCTGACCGCCTACCGGATTGTGCAGGAAGCCCTCACTAATGTGGTGAAACACGCCCAAGCCACACAGCTATCTGTGCAGCTATCGACTAAACCCCAGAGTCTCTATGTAGAAGTGTTGGATAATGGCAAGGGGTTTGATCCTAGCAAAAATACGACAGGGTTTGGCTTACGGGGCATGAAGGAACGTGCGATCGCACTCAGTGGAACCTGCCAAATCTGGAGTGCATCAGGGGCTGGCTGTCGCATCAGCGTGGTTTTGCCCCTTCCTCAGACTCTAGAGTATCCTCTGCCTCTACCAAATTTGAATTCAGTATCGGTGGCAGATGACTAGAACTTTATGTGAGAGATTGATTAATGGGGAGATCTAAGGAGACCCAAGGGATGATTCGCGTCTTACTGGTGGATGACCAACCCATTATTCGACAAGGTTTGGCCAATCTGTTGGGAAATCAACCTGATTTAGCAGTAGTTGGCGACGCAGCCAATGGTCAACAGGCGATTGATCACGTCTCAACACTCTATGGCACCCCCAATCAACCTGATGTGATTTTGATGGATGTGCGGATGCCGGTGGTGGATGGTGTCGCGGCAACAAAACAGATCTGTGCCGATTTTCCAGCGGTAAACATTCTAGTGCTCACCACATTTGACGATAGTGACTATGTCCAGCAAGCGATGGGCTGGGGGGCTAAAGGCTATTTGCTTAAGCAAACCCCTATTCAGGACTTGGTGATGGCTATTCGAGCTGTCTATCAAGGCTATACCCACATGGGACCTGGTCTTTTTGAAAAGACGTTAGGCGCTTCTCAAGCACCAGGAGCATCTCTTGTTCATGCTGAAACTGCACTTCCTGAAAAATTGAGATCCCTATCCCCCCGCGAACAAGAGGTGCTCCAATTGATCGTTACAGGACTCAATAATCGCGAAATTGGAGAAAACCTTTTTATCTCTGAGCGCACCGTTCGAAACCATGTCACCAGCATTTTGAGCCAACTCCAACTGCGCGATCGCACACAAGCAGCTTTGTATGCCAGTCAATTTTGGCCCCAGAGTATGCGCTAAAGGTCTACAGCCTTAAAGGCTACTTCATGATTGATTTAAAAAAAGGATTATAGAGAAAGAAAGATTAGAGTCAAGGCACACCAAAAATAATATGAGTTTCTACAGTCCGTTAATTCAAATCCCAATTTGATATATCCAAACTGTATTCAGTTTCTAAGCGATGACTATCGTCCTTTAGCGTAGCCCGAATGAAATCTTTTTGCGCATCTGTTAAAGGGGGGACTTTACCCTGATCCTGATTCATCAGTGGCTTCGCTAGAACATGACGGGCATTGTTCTTGATTGAGTCAGGGAATATATTTTTGATCGGATTTAAATATCTGGCCTCCCTTAAGTAATGCCAAATTGTGTCAGTCCTGTAGGAGTTTTTGGAATTATGTATTTTTCCAAGGGAAAATTCGAATGATGGTTCTATCGCCAAAAATGGACAGATCTTATGTTTCAAAGTCATAGAAATAACTTCTTTCTTGAGTTCATCTGTTTTTAGTAAAAGTATTTGCTCCCTTGAAAAGTTGCGTGTAAAAGCATCAACTATTGCTGCATAGCTAACAGATTCAATTACATTTAACGGCAAACTATCTGGAGTCTCTCTTGCCAATTGTTTAGCATACCAGCCTTGATAAATACCCTGCTTCCTCATTGATTCAATTTTTTGTACAGGGTCTCTCAAGATATAAATAAACTTATACCGTATGTCCACTGTTTTCATGCGCTGAATAACTTTTCTGACATTATTCAGAGAACGAGTGTAATTTGGTGAGGCTTCTAATGCTGTTAAATGTTTGTTTAAATCCCAAGCATATAGGTTCTCGTAATAGTCAATACCTTTGCACCACTTAGCATCTTTTAAGAAGAAGTCAGTTTCTTTCATCTTCGAATTTGATACCTGTGGATGCTGAGATAGATAATTAAATAAACTACTTGTGCCGCCTTTTTGAGTACCAATAATTATACTGATTTTGCTGAATTTCATAATAGGGCTCGATATTGAGTTTGCAGTTTAAAGGGGGATGCTCACTTTCCAGAGGAAGAAGATCTCTGACTGCGCTATCCCTTATATAATTCTAAGGAAATAAAATAAATTAACGTCCAAATTTTGGAAGTTATTAGTGGCTTGCTCCTAAGTGGAACTTACTGGCCTTCTGAGCACTGACATCACCACCTGTCGCACGAGCAATACCTATGTCTTGTAGATACCGTACTGTGTCTAAGCATGTCGTCATCGTTTATAAAAATTGGATTCTAACCTCAGCAGCCTAACCTGTACTCACTCAATGGGCCACTCGCTCACGCCCTGCCTTTGCACTCAGCATTTTGTGCCAGTGGACAGGCACTGGCACAAAATGCGATCGCTGGCCTCGGTCAAATGCCAGGTGATAGGGCAGCGGTTGCATTGAGTCGCCTCAAACCGTCTCTGATTCCTAACCCGTAGCATTCTTCTTGAAACCTGCCTGCTTTTTTATAAACGGTTTTTCAATTAAGCCTTACGGAGCCGTTTACGGTGGTTACCGGTGGGAGACTTTTTACCCTGAGCAGGACGTGCTTGAGGGTTGGATGAATTGTAATTTCTCCGACGTGACTTAGAGCGTTGACGCTTTGGTGGCTCTCCCTGATGAGGGGCAGCAGTTGGTTCATAACCGGGAAGGACAGACTGAGTGAGTTTGCGCTTGAGTAACTTTTCAATTCTCTTTAACAGAGATTGTTCATCACTGGAAACTAGCGAAATGGCTTGGCCTTCATTACCAGCCCGTCCAGTCCGACCAATCCGGTGTACATAGTCTTCCGGCACATTGGGTAATTCAAAATTGACGACGTGGGGAAGCTGGTCAATGTCTAACCCCCGTGAGGCAACATCGGTTGCAACCAGCACTCGCACCTTACTTTGCTTAAAGTCTCGCAAGGCACGCGTACGAGCGGCCTGACTTTTGTTGCCGTGAATGGCGGCTGTTTTCAAGCCATCTTTAGCCAATTGTTCGGCCAGACGATTGGCACCATGTTTGGTACGGGTGAAGACAAGCACCTGCTGCCAATTGTTAAAGCCAATTAAATATGACAGGAGTTCGCGCTTACGCGTGCGATCAACGGGATATACGAGTTGTTCAACTTGTTCAGCCGCCGTGTTACGGGGGGCAACTTCAATCTGCACTGGATTGTCTAACAGCGTGCTTGCTAGTTTCCGGATGGCCTTTGAAAATGTGGCGGAAAACATCAGGGTCTGCCGCGATGCAGGCAGTTGTGCCAAAACCTTGCGAATGTCATGGATGAACCCCATGTCTAACATGCGATCGCACTCATCCAGCACCAGCGTCTCGATCTGAGATAGATCAATCGTGTGTTGACTAACATGGTCCAGCAAGCGACCTGGAGTTGCGACCACAATGTCACTCCCCTGCTTCAATGCTTTAATTTGGCGCACAATGCCGACACCACCAAACACCACCACTGATTTAATGGGCAGGTATTTGCCGTAAGTATTGACACTATTGTTAACTTGAGCAGCCAATTCACGGGTGGGAGTCAAGATTAGAGCCCGTGGGGCTCGTTGCGTTTTGGTAGGGGGATTGCTGCTGAGGCGTTGCAGCAAGGGTAAGGTAAACCCTGCTGTTTTCCCCGTACCCGTCTGAGCACTGGCGAAAATGTCATTTCCTTGCAAAATGGGAGGAATCGCCTGCTCCTGAATCGGAGTTGCTGCTGTGTAGCCTTCCTCAGCCACAGCACGTAAGAGTTGGGCAGTAAGACCTAGCGTCTCAAATGTCATGGGTTTTTAGTAGCTCCTAAATGCGCCCCTAACCCAAATGCAATGCTGGGACCAGTCTTAAGAGCAATAAACGTATGGTTGCGTTGGATGACTTGGGTCAACAAGTACCAAGGCTGCAACAATAGACCGGAACTAAGTTGCAGTTTATTACCCTAACACACACTGGATGCATAGATAAATGGTTTAAAACCTGGCGTTAGCGAAGATCCAGGCCTGGACAGGTAATAATATCGCCATAGGAAAATTCGATCATCACCCTATCTCCATCAGAATAATTGATTCACCGCTATCTCGTTTCAGTCAAAGCTTGGTTTAGAGGTCAGCGGTGGGCACGAGGTTTTCGGGAAGGCCAAGCGCTCACTCGTCCGTCCGCTGCCTGAGAGTTGTTGGTACGGTGAGAGAGAATTATCTTGATCAACCACAAGATGAGAGATTTGTGGTGACAAACCATGAGAGACTCCTTGAAAAAATATGCCGAAACCCACTTGGCCCGCTCATGGCTTCATAGTCGATGAATTCGGGGCTGCCTAGAGCCAGCGACGTACAGATTCCTTGTAGTCGAGATATTCGCTACCGAACTTGCCCTCGAGGTAAGCCTCCTCAGGACGAATGGCCGTGATCTGGACGATTAGACAAGAAAACGCTACCAGCAGCACAACCCAGAGGTTGCCCAGGCCAATACCGATGGCAACCTGGAGTAGTGCTAAGCTCAGGTACATCGGATTGCGTGTAAACCGGTAGACGCCCGTCTGAACGATCTCCGGTGTGGCAATCCACGGTTCGGGGTTCTGCCCTGTGGCCCAAAAGAGCCTCAACGCCCCGGCCACTAGTACAATGCTCGGCACGACGATCACTAAAGCGATCGCAAGTCGAATACTACCGCTGAATGCGAAGGGCAACGGCCAGATGAATTCATTCAGCGCGATGCCTACAGCCGCCACCACCAGATGCCAAAGTGGTGGCGGCACCAGCACCGCAGCACCATCGGTTGTTTCATTGTTCATCGTCTGATCGTTTTCCCCTGAGGCCACGAGCGCCACCTAACTATGTATATATTCAACATATGTATTCAACGTCATATCTGACGGATAAGATCCAGTCTTCCAGATCTTACTTGAATCTTGTTCGAGTCCACTCCACATTATTTTGGTTTCCGCTCAAAAATCAAAGTTGGTTTGTACCAAGCAACATTTTGATAACCTTTATCAATCAAGTATTGATAAAGGTCTGTTTTGCTAATTTGCTCTATAGTATTGCCAAATTGCTCAACTGCAATTATTTGTGGTTTATATAGGTTCCAGTTGTTACTCTTCAATACCGCAAGGTCATTTCCTTCAACATCTATATTGAGGAAATCAATAGTTTTATGATCTGGACAGTGATCATTAAGTAACTTACTAAGAGGCTGGGCTACTAATTCTAAAATCTCGGGAGCCTTTCCGAATCTTTTAGTCAAAGCATTGATCTGCGCCGCATTCATGCTGTTTTCTGAGTTAATTCCCCAAGCGTGGTATTGCACCGAAGTTTCATGATCTGATACCACAGCATGGATATTTACGTCCCGTTTTCGCACTTGATTAAATAGCGTTACACAGTTGAGATTTGCCTCAATATTGATCCCTGCCCAACCTCTATATCTATACAGAAAGTAGGTATTGGAAAACTGGCGAGGGTGGTAAGCACCAATATCAACGTAGAATCCGTTTAATTTATCCTTAAAATAATCACGCAGGAAGAGATCTTCACCAAACTGGGAATAGATTATTTGCTCATAGCCTAAATACCGATCTATTTTGAGCCTAACTGTGTCGATGAAGGTATAACTGAGAAGCTTTTTAGTGAGTGACTTTATAGTATCAGATAGCATTACAGACCGATTCTCCACACACTTGAGTCTCTCGAAAAATCAGCATCGCAACAATAGATAGAATTCTACGTTTCATAGGTAATCGCCTCAATACAGGTACTCACCTATCCTTTATTTAATCCTAGAATTCTGGATTGTCTAAAGTACTTTAATAACGTGTGCTACCTAATCTCTCAAGAAATCTGTAGTACGCAATAGATAACAACTGAAATTGATTGATTACCGTGGAGTATACAATGGGAAGCGATCACGTAAGCTACATAGTGATTAATCAATACTAGCTATCAACAGTATTGGAATCAGCCTAGATCAACCCTCATGCCTTCTTGCTAAAACGACTGCTCCACCGCCTCCTATTGCAGCAAGAAGCATGTTGATAATCGTCTTAGGCATATCGTTGTCTTTCGTTATACCTGAGTACAGTAGTGAAGATAAAACAACCGTAAGAATCATACCTAAGATCGCAAATGTGATTCTTTGTCGTCCTATTTCTTCTCTATGTCGATTGTCTTCTTTCGTCACAGCTAGTGACAACTTCTCTATTTCTATGCTGTTTAGCTGCGTATTATGCTTTGTTAAAAACTGAGCTAGAAGTGCAGGCTCTCGGCTTAATACCTCTATGTCTTCGCGCGAAATAGATGCTTTAGTTAGGCTAATATCTGATGAATCGGGCTCAGGAGGCTGCGGATCTCTGTCATTGGGTGTCATGAAGCTCTCCCTAAAGCCTCATCCAATACCGATGCAGCTATATACGCTGCGGCTTCTAATTCGCTGCCTTCAGGAGATAAAATATACTCTAGGTCGTCTGAACTGGCCGATCTAATCGGTGTTAAAATCCACCCAGATTTTTTTACTTTTTCTTTATAAGCATGAAGATCATGTCGTTCCTTCTCATTAGAAGGTACAGGAAGCGAAACTTTATAAATAGAGGTATCCTTGACATCCTTCTTAAAATGCCCAGGTTTTTTGTCAGAAGGCATAGTGTCTTCGGGGTTTGACCTTTGCTTTTTGAAAGTATCTACCCGCGAGCTAAACTCCTCTTCTGTGTTCCCCTTATCTTTTTTTCGATACCAAGAATCAGTACCATTTGAATAATTTTCCGTAGAGATACCGTCATTATGATATTCATCAAATTTGGATGAAAAATTAGAGTAGTGAGTGACGTTATCTACAGGGACGGAAATTCGTTTATCAAAGACACATTTGCTGATAATTCTTTTCAGAAAGTTATCCTTCACGGGCTCTTTCGTAAATAAACATTCATAAACCTCGCCTTCCCATTGACTGTAGGTACGAATTGTGTTTTTAACTACAAATTATGTCCGCTACACAACCATAGCTCGGGTAAAAACCCTATGTAACCGTATGTCTCCACAACGTTTACCCTTAAAAAAGGCAAACGCTCCTTCATTACCTACGTATTTATACGTAGGTAATGATACCGAAAGGCGTTAAAATATACGCAGAAATGCTTGTCTGCTGGTCAAGACATGCACTTTACATAAATTTTATAATTATAGGTTTCAAGAAAGTGATTATGTTAGAAATCGAACAATCAACTTTTTTTGATGTCGTATGAAATTTTTATTTCATGTACTACATAGCGATTCGTGCGTTGGATGCACAGTTATCTTGTCTTGATAGCGTCTGATAGAACTGACAGGTATAGGTTCAATATACTCTAGGGAAAATTGCTTAATCGTTTTTAGGTTGGAGCATCCTTAACGTAACTTGGGCATTTTGTGAGGATTTGCTACACGGTGTATTAAGGTCTACTACCGATCAACATACGGATAACTATCCGTATTATGCAGTTTTAGATATTGGAGTTGTCTAATTACTACATAGGTGACTTCAATGCAATGGATTTTTCTAGCTGTGATAGTTTGCACAACAGCTATAGTATGAGCTGCTATTTCTCTTGATTATGCTGGAGCGATTGATATGCGTTTCGGTGATCAAGGACTACAAATCAAAATTGAATCAGGTGATACGTTGTAGATTCATGGGGTGCGTTTACCAATAAACCTTGAATATCACTCATCTAACGCTGGCTATTGCCTCAACCTCAACAAGTGTTGATGGTGATGCGAGGGAAGCTACACCGATACCGGTCACCGATGGACGAGACTCACCTAAGAAGTCAGAAAGAATAGGGGCAACAGTTTCCATATGTTCTCCAAGTTCACCTCGGATATATACACGAACTTGCAATAGTTGTTCAATCGATGAACCAGCTGCTGTTAGAGCAATTTTAAGATTTCCAAGCGCCTTTCTCATTTGGCCTTCGATCGAGTTCTCTGTGGTCTCATATTGATGATTCCAATCAACCTGACCAGACACGAAAACTAGTCCCAAGTCTGTCTCGACAGTAGCCTGAGACATACCAAATGCAGCACCATCATACAGTTCCTCTGGATTGATTAGTTTTTTGCTCATGTTGTCCTCCTAATTGATTTGAGTAATCCCTAGCAGCTATACTAATCCATAGAAATAGTTCTGAGCTGGGTAATAGACTCTCCTACCTGTCCGCTCCAGTGCAATACTAGCCTATGGGTAGTATATTGGCTGGGTCATGTTATCGAGCTTTATGGATACTAGCTTTCTATAAGCTATATCCTTAAACAACATAATAAGTTGTCAGTTTTGGGTAGGGCTAAACTCTCTTATTACCCGTTTCAAATTGGTTTAGGTCATAATTAGAGAGATTTAGCTAAGTGCAAGAAATGCGCAAGCCATTATTGGACCCTACTTCTACAGTCAAAAGAGACTATGCATCCCTATATTGGTTGATGACTTAATTAGCAGCGAAGAGAGGCTTAACGGGGGTAGTCACCGGCGCGAAAGAGAGCTAGAAAGATACGCTTAAGCCTGATTGTCCAGTGCAGTGCAGGGTTTACTCGCTTTAGTGGTGGCGTTTGCCAGGTGCCATTAATCGCCTCTTGTTGTGGCAAGTAAAGCCGTAAGGATATGAAGAAGCCCTGATCCGGTGCAGGTAGCCAGTTCTTCCTCTTTTTTTCTTCAGTTGGTTGAGCGTATTGGATATAAAGCGTCAGTCCCCCATCTTCGTCGAGAACGAGTTCGTTGTTGTCTAACATCGTTGAATTAATCAGGTAGCGCTCAAGTTTGTTCTCGACAAGGAGCTGCTCGGGGAGGTTATACATCGTTGCTGACCAGAAAGCGTCAGCTGGTGGCAATCCACCTGGCTCAAAGCGTAGCGTATAACAGACATCGCCTGATGCATTTAATTCGTTGCCGTCTGAATCGTTATAGTAGGAAGGATACATGGCCTCCTCAATGGAATTGCCCCAGATGCCAAGAATCGCCCCAGCCATGCGGTATAGATAAATGTTACCGGTTGCCGTCAAGTGTTCACGTGTACCAAATAGGTCGGCGGCGGTGACGTCTTGAGTGGCAAGTTTAGTCTTCTTCAGCTCCAGATAAGTCTCCCAACCGTCTTTTATGCCTTGCTCGATGGCCTGTTTTAATTCCTCAGAGAGTTTTGTCGGGTTAAAGGTTAGGCCAGGGCCGATGTTGAGCTTGGCGAAACGAGCCATCAATTCTGTTTCCGATGCATGTGTTGGACAAAACGTCGTCAGCAGGAAGTTCAACAGGCTAAATATTCTGGGTGACGTTTCGCCCTCGTCCAGTCTCACGGGTCTCGGGTATTTCACCGCTGGCATTTCCGCTGGCGGCTCCATATTTGTAAACTTACTCAGCGGCTGAACCTTGTAGCCGTTCTTAATGATGTCTGCGACATTCTCTAAGTCATCTGAGTCGAAAAGCTGGGTGCGGTACAAAGCTAGGGCAAGACTGGTTTCGCTACGGATAACGGCAGTGATTCCAGCCGGTATCTCCCCCGTCCAGTCAGGACCCGCCAGCAAGTACTTGCCTCCGCCATTGCCTGTCGTTCGAGTGCCAACGTATTCGAAATTGTGTGTGTAAGCATCAATAAGTTGGATAGAGTAGTATCGTTCAGGGTCTATAGTTGGGACCGTCAACACTAAAGGTTCCGTGCGAAGATCTGCGCCAACCACACAGTAAGGTGTATCCGCGTTCGGTGTCTGAATTGCTTTGTCCTCTGGCGTGAACAGCCGTGCTTCGCCAAGCAATTTATTCAAGTGTCCCTTGTATTCGGCATTATTGGGCCAAAGAAAGTAGGCAAAAAGAATCCGATAGCTGTCCACCATCGGATAGGCGTAAATGAACGCATCTTTCGTGATCAATCGGGCTTCTTGTGGAGTCAGTGTAGACGAACCAATCATTCTCAATTTTCCTTTATGTGGTATTCAATGAACATAGAAAACTGATGGTGAAGCTGAGTGGCAGCCAGTAATTCTATGATTCATATCCAATATATGAAAATTGCCCACGTCTGCGAAGTATCAGACGTAATACAGAGCGAGGAAGATTTTCATGCACCAACAATGACTTTGTGCATTTATGCACAAAGTTTATATCGGTTGACTCATGGTTCACTCAAACTAGAGAGGGATTGAAGAATTATCCTGGTAGCGCGAGATAAATATCATCAGAGACCCTTAACAACCGTAGGTTTCATCCGCCGATAACCGTTTGCGGCCTCGACCGGTGACATTGAGTTCGGCCATGGCGTCTGTGGCTTTCTCAATGCGTTTATCCAGGCGTTTGCGTTGCCGGTCACCCGGCTTAAAGGAATGCACCACCCACATCTGATGCAGGAGCAGGGGGATATCATATCATCGACTCGTTCGTTCACAATTAGCTGGGCCATGGAGGAGCTAGCCGTGAAAGGGGTTCGCTGTTTTTTCTAATTCTCTATTCTGATAAGCTATTTCTGCGAAACATAAGAAGGTAAACTTCTAGGACCTTACAAAACCACCGATGCCCTCAGACATTGTTATTATTGGCCCCCAAGGGGTTGGCAAATCGACTATTGGAGAATTATTAGCACAACAATTAGATCTGCCACAATGTTCCATGGATGAACATCGATGGACCTATTACAACGAAATTGGCTATGATGACGCCATCGCCAAACAAAAGCGGGAAACGGAAGGAGCTTGGGGCATTATTCGCTATTGGAAGCCATTTGAGGCCTATGCGGTAGAGAGGTTACTGTCAGAGCATACAAACTGTGTGATTGATTTTGGTGCAGGTCATTCCGTCTATGATGATCCGCTGCTGTTTCAACGGGTAAAACGAGCGTTAGCCCCCTATCCTAATGTTGTTCTTTTAATGCCATCACCGGATTTAGAAGAATCGCTCGATATTTTGAATACGCGTAACCACAAACTGCCAGAGGATATTCGCAGGACTAATGAACATTTTGTTAGACATCCTTCAAATGACACTCTGGCTAAATTCACGGTGTATACAAAGGCTAAAACACCGGCAGAAACCTGTCATGAGGTGTTGCAAGTCGTGAATGTCTCATGAGCAATGGTGCAGACCCACTTGTTTAATGAGTGCAGGCACAATGCGATCGCAACATAATTTGCCACCAAACAAATTTCGGGCCACTGGCCCCACCTGCAATGCCGCCCATGGTCCCATTAGAAACAACTCGCATCCCGGCCATCGCAGATGTTTATCCAAAACAGGTACCCCATTGACTATCTCTACCGGATAGCGAGCCATCATAGCTTTGAGTAACGGCTGACTCGCAACATCAAGCTGGTTACCAGTCGCCAGCCAAATTCGATCAATCGACTGATGATTTAAGCAATCATGCACCGCGTAATTCTGACAGTGCACCTGCCAGGCATTCCCCGTCCAAGCCAACTCTTTCACCTGACAATGTTCGTACAATGTCACCTTATCCTCACGGGACAAACGCCTGAGCCTGGTCAACATAGCGGGCGTTAAGGAACCACCGTCTCGCGCTTGTTGAATCATCTGACTGCGCTGGTGCCAGTCAGTTTCCGCATGAAATCCCTTGAGATATTTTGGTCCGAGCCAGCCAGGAGCAGCATCAAAAATCTTTTCTTGAAATCTGCGGCGAGCCATTAACAACACCCTGGCCCCTCGCTTCACTGCCCCTATGGCCAGGTGGCCACTGGTGAGCCCACTGCCCACAATCAAAACAGTTTCTCCTTGTAGTGACGGTAAATTACGCAGATCCACCGCTGTACTATGGCATAGACGACCCGGTGGGGCATCCACTGAAATTGCCCAGTCGGGTAACTTGGGTATGGCATTACCCACCGCTAGCACCACCCGTCGAGCGATCACCGTTTGCCCATTGTCTAACGTTAGTGCAAACCGTCTTCTCTGGGAGATAAGCTCCGTCACTTGTGCTGGTAAAACCCGATCTCGTAATTGCCAGTCCTCAATCACCCTCTCACAAAAGTCTCGAAACAGAGATGTCCCTGGACGATTGTAGGGGTTGTGCAGTTCCAGATAACGCCGGTCTGCAAAATTCAACAATGCTTGGGATTTAGGGTCTGGATGGTGAACGGCAGGAGAGCGCAAATGGGGAATTTCTTGAGCCGCAAATTGTCGATGCCACTGGGTCAACCACTGACCGCTGGGGTCAAAAACCTGAAACCGCGATCGCATCGTTTTTTTCTTTTGCAGTAAATGGGTTACCAGGGTTAACGCCTGGGGTCCGGCTCCAATGATGGCAATGTCCAAAGGCTTATGCATAAATGATGGATTCAAATGACTACCCAACGGTCCTCCCTAATGACTAGGCTCAACAAGCTTAGCTGTAATGAGAATGATAATCATTCTATTAAATTATTTTTGTTTATAGCCAAAGAAAAACTCTTTTTAACCACTCATAAAAAGAGTTTTGGTAGCATGCCTTGCACCAGGGGCACTCTGCTCTCTTGGATTGACAGATAGAGTAAGACGTTTTAGCATGCCTTTAAGATGATAATGATTATCATTTCTTTGAAGGACGCATCAAAAAATTACCAGTATCGGGTTTCAGGAATCCTAAAAATGTTGAGTAATCATCAGGTTTTGAGTTCTAGCAAGCGAGGTTCCGGCCTGCTGCCTATCGGCAAACTGGGTTGGATAGCCTCCGTATCTATGCTGGTGGGGTTAGTGGGCTGTGCCCAACCGACTACACAGAACGACACGGCTGCTTCAGGCGATAACACAACCACAGCAGCTAATTTACCTCAGGTGGTCGCCACCACCAGCGTGCTGTGTGACCTGACTCAACAGATTGCTCAAGACACCGTTGCCCTCACCTGCTTAATGGAGCCAGGGCAGGATCCCCATACCTACGCCGCCGCCCCCTCCGATCGCAAAGCCATTGATGAAGCTGACCTGGTACTTTACGACGGTTATGGGTTTGCCCCTAAACTCATTGCCATGGTCGAAGCCAGCACGAATGCGGCCCCTAAAGTAGCGGTTTATGAACAGGCAGTCCCCAATCCCCTCCTGGCTGATCCCCATGACCATGACCATGGTGAAGAGGCCCATGCAGAAGGAACAGACACAGAAGAACTAGTTGCGGATCCTCACATTTGGCATAATGCGCTCAACACCAGCAATATCACCGACGTCATTGCAGATCAGCTGCAACAGATTAATCCTGAACAGGCGGATCTCTATGGCCAAAACGCAGCGCTGCTCACGACTCAGTTTACGGAGCTACATACCTGGATAGCAGCCCAAGTCACCACCATTCCCGCCAGCAATCGTAAGCTGGTGACCACCCATGAAGCCTTTAACTACTTTGCCGATGCCTACGGTTTAGAGCTGGAAGCGGCACTGAGTGGCATCAATACCGAAACATCTCCCTCGGCTTCACGGGTGGCCGACCTGGTGGATGATGTAAAAACCTTAGGTGTACCTGCCATTTTTGCGGAAACCACGTCTAATACCCAGTTGATTGAGACCCTGGCAAAAAATGCGAATGTTAAGGTGGCCCCTAATCCACTCTTTGTGGAAGGACCTGGTGGTCCAGGTACCCGTGCAGAGACCATGCAAGCGATGTTAGTCTCCAACACCTGCACGGTGGTCAATGCCCTGGGAGGCACCTGTGTTGAGGCTGATGCCCCTCTGTAAGTCTCCTGTAGCCCCCTTTAGGGTCCCCTTGTAGGGTCGGTTCCCTTGTAGGGTCCCCTTGTAGGGTCGGTCCCCTTGTAGGGACATCCGTGACTATTGATAATATCTCTCTTCCAGCCAGACCCGGACCTCTGTTTCTGATAACCCGGCTATTTTGTGTTGGGTGCTCGGGTCATAGATGCTGTAAGAGATTTGACCCCTGAGATCGCATTGTTTTTGAATAATGGGTTCAGACGACCCTGTCATCAATTTCAAAACAGATGTCCAGACCTCTTTTGGGATTGACGTGAGACAACGCCACCATTCTCCGGTTAAGGACCACTGGGGTGGCTGCTCCTGTGGCAAAACAATATGGGGCTCAGATAAACGACGCTGAAACTTCATGGGACAGACCTCCATTCCCAGTGGACACCCCCTTAAATAGGGCATGGCTATATTTTCGCGAAAAATACCTGACCAGAACAGACTCAGTTGAGCTAAATTGTTATGGGTACAGTTCTAATAAGGCAAACTGTTCTGGTTTTTTGAAGCTTAACTGTACCGGTGCCCACAAAGACAGAGCCATAACCATGTCCACCAGCCCTATTCCCCAGCTGTCTCCGCTACAAACCGCAACTGACCAAACCCTCTATGAACAGGTGGCTGAACGCATTCAGGCCCTGATCCGTGAGGGCACGCTGGCACCAGGGGATCGACTGCCATCGGTACGCAAACTCAAGCAGCAGCTATCGGTCAGCATGTCTACGGTGCTGGAAGCCTATCGCTTACTAGAAGATCGGGGCTTTATTATGGCTCGTCCCCAGTCAGGGTATTACGTCAAGACCACGGCACTGGCGCTCCCCAACGAACCCTCCCAATCTATGCCCGCCCCCCAGGTGCGTCCCGTTGATATTTCCCTCATGCTGCGGCTGCTAAGGATGGACCTTTCCCCCGAGACCATCCACTTGGGGGCCGCCG
This sequence comes from Leptolyngbya sp. PCC 7375, assembly GCF_000316115.1. Classification (GTDB taxonomy): domain Bacteria; phylum Cyanobacteriota; class Cyanobacteriia; order Phormidesmidales; family Phormidesmidaceae; genus Leptothoe. The sequence goes on along the minus strand of NZ_JH993797.1, from coordinate 965,747 downwards.
TTCCTGGTGTGGAGCACTTTCCCGTTAATACGCTCAACCGATTGATGGGGCAGGTGATGCGGAACAATCCGATGGCGGTGCATACCTATAACACGGTGCCAGGGTGCGAACCTTTGCGGCGAGAAGTGGCCAAACGCATGCTGAATGCGGGCTGTTCCATTACGCCGGATCAGATTGTGGCAACGGCGGGGACCACAGAAGCCTGTTATATCGCCCTGCGTACCGTGACCCAGCCCGGAGATACGGTGGTGATTGAGTCGCCGGCATACTACGCGGTCCTCGAAGCCATGAACTCCCTGGGGTTAAATGTTCTGGAACTCCCCACCCACCCACGGGATGGGATTTCCCTAAGTGCCCTGCAGTCTGCATTGGAAAATCAATCGGTGGCGGCCTGCATGTTGGTATCGAATTTTAGTAATCCCATTGGTAGCTGCATGGGCGATCGCAAAAAGAAAGCCCTGGTGGATCTGCTCAACCAGTATGACGTGCCCCTGATCGAAGACGACATCTATGGCGATCTCAACTTTGAGAGCAATCGCCCCAAGGCCATCAAAGCTTTTGACACCGAAGGACGGGTGATTTACTGCTCATCGGTCAGTAAAACCCTATCTCCAGGGTTACGGGTAGGCTGGTGTATTCCAGGTCGCTATCAACCGCAGGTAGAGCATATGAAAGTTGTCGTTAGCCACATGACGGCCACAGCCCCGCAGCTGGCCGTGGCAGCATTCTTTGCCAATGGCGGCTACGATCGCCACCTGCGCAATTTACGCCGTGCCTATCAACAACAAATGAACCGCATGCTCCAGGCGATTCTAGATTATTTCCCGGCTGAGACCCGGGTTACTCGTCCCTCGGGAGGCCATGTTCTTTGGGTTGAAATTCCCGGTGGTTTTGACGCGCTAGAGCTGTTTGAAGACGCCATTCAACATCACATTAGTATTGCCCCTGGCCCCATGTTCTCAGCCTCCAACGGCTATCGCAACTGTTTTCGTTTGAATACGGGGTTACCCTGGTCGGATGCCATTGACCAGGCGATGAAAACGTTAGGAGATTTGGCCAAGAAACAGCTGGCCCGCACAATTTTAGCAAGCTCACTGTAACCATGAACCCTGCTCAAGCCCTGCACACAATGGAATGGACTGACATAACACAACTTAACAGTCTCATTAAAGCGACAGAAGCTGATGGTGCAAAGGTTGAAGAGATCGGGGTTTCTGGTGAAGGACGTCCCCTGTATGGCATTACCATCGGCAATAGTTCTGCCCCCTACACTGTTGTTATCATAGCTGGCTGCCATGCCAAGGATCTACCACTATTATCCCATGACCCCACAGGACTCTCTCAAGTAGCGTTCTCTCCCGGTTTTTTCGAGCTATCCATTGCCAATGGCAATGTGGAAAATCGACAATCTCCCGGCAGTTCACTGGCTTTTGTTGCTCAACAGTTTCAGCCCCAGTTTATGGGGGCGACAGAACTGCCTTTAGCCGTATGTCCTGCGTTAAAAAATGGCTCTCTTTTAGCCATTGATCAATACAATCGTGAGTTCCAACAAACCGGTCTTGCACAGTATCCATTTCGAGAAATCGGCTTAACTATGCAACTATCCATCATGCAGACATTTATAGTTTCTGTTGCCCAATGCGTTACCGCCATTCATACCTAAGCTATGAAAATCGCAACCTACAGCCCAATGCGTTACCGCCATTCATACCTAAGCCATGAAAATCGCAACAGCATTGGTTTCAGACATCCTAAAGAGGCGTTACAACAAAATCATCCCAAACTGATGAAACGTTGTCGTAGAGAGTTCGGTTTGATGAATTGTTGGCAAATGGCTAATCCTAACCAAAATCTACCCCAGACTCTACGGTGTAGTACTGATAAAACAAAGCCTTATCACTGTGATGGCCTCTTTGTTCCATCACAATGGTATCCATATTTAGAAACAGCGGAGGTCCTCTCTGGTAACGATTGGGATACCCTCAGCGATCACAATCCAGTCACTGCATTGTTCACAGATTATGCGTAAAGTCCCTTACCCCCGTGAGGCTTAACCCCTCATACTAGAGATCCATACTTAATAACTAGTTCTTTTTGAAAAATTAAATTATCATTCAGTGCTGGTTTAATTTCGGTGCGATCGCATCCATAGGATACGATCGTTGGAAACACTAGCTTAAAATTTGTCATGAAAGGGGCAAAGTATTCTAAAGCATTATGCTATATAGACTGTACAGATTAGCTAGACCTATGGATAGTGAAGAAGGCTACGATTCTTGATTGGCATAGGTTTCAACGGTTTTCTGTATCAAAAATACACATTGAATCACAAAATAGAACGCAAATGGCCTGATATATTAGTGGCTTCCTAATGTCCAACCATTGTTAATAGGAGAGACATCCACTGATAGTGATTTTCTATACTTTTGATTAATGGTGGTGGCCCTATGTCCCCTGAAGATGCCATCACGCTAGTTGATAAACTCCTTTCACCGTATCGGCTGACGGCTATTCAAGAAGTCGTTTTTCGGCGATGCTGGCAAGGTTCAACCTATGCGCAAATTGCAGCTAGTGAGGGCTACGATGCTGACTATGTTCGCGTCACTGGCTCACGGCTGTGGCAAAAGATCTCCCAGGTCCTGGGAGAGCGAGTAACAAAAAAGAATATTCATGCAGTGCTGCGTCAGCAAGCCTATCAACTGCATCAGCCCAATACACCAGGGCCATGGTGGCCTGGTGCCGATCAATCGGACACCACCTTCCCCGGTAGCCCACTTCCTCTCGGGTCTCCGCTCTACATCGAACGGCCTCCAGTAGAACAGCAGGCCATGGGGGAGTTGATCAAGCCAGGTGCACTGCTAAGAATTCGTGCGCCGGAACGTTGGGGTAAAACATCCCTGGTGAATCGCCTGGTCGCCCAAGCTCAAGCCTTAAATTTCAGAGTTGTACGGCTTAACTTCCGCCAGGCCGATAGCTGTGTCTTGGCCAATTTTGATAAATTTCTACGCTGGTTTTGCGCCAATATTACCCAGCAGCTGAAGTTCACAGCCCAGCTGGATGATGTATGGAATGTCGACTTAGGCAGTAAGGTCAGTTGTACTAACTATATGCAGAGCAGCATTTTAAATCCGCTGCAGCAGCCACTGTTACTGGTGATTGATGATCTCCAGGCAGTCTTTGAGCACCCGGCCATGGCCCAAGAATTTTTGCCCATGTTGCGGGTGTGGCACGAAGAAGCCAAAAACCTCACCGAATGGGGGTACTTACGCCTCCTGGTGGCCTATGCCACAGAAGCATACATTCCGTTACAAATTCACCAATCTCCGTTTAATGTGGGGTTGCCCCTGCGGTTACCTGCCTTTACGCTGGAGCAAACCCAACAGCTGTCTCTACGTTATTGCATTGAATGGGACGATAGTTTGATCTCACTTCATACGTTGGTTGAAGGACATCCCTATCTAATTCATTTGGCGCTGTATAACCTGAGCGTACACAAGATGGAGCTAAAACAGCTGATTGATGAAGCCCCTCAGCAAAGTGGCATTTATAGCGATCACCTGCGTAGCTATCTGGCCATCTTTGAAGCGGAACCTAACCTGGCCCGTACCTTTTACAAGGTAATTGAACAAGATATGGCCACAGAACTTGAACCAATGACCGCCTATCGCCTGGAAAGTATGGGGCTGGTTACCTTAGCAGGCAATAGGGCAACTGCTAGCTGCAGCCTCTACAGACAATACTTTGGCGGACGCTTAAGTGTCGACGCTTAAGCATCACCCCAGGCTGAGCCGACGACGCTGTCTGACAAGAGGGCAGATAGAGGACGTAGGACCTGAATATTCGCAAACACGTCCTCAGCGGTGTAGGGAGAATAGAGGTAGGCATCAGCGCTACCTGTGCCGAGCATACGGTCGGCACACACAATAACGGGTACGTTGTCTAACACTGAACTATGCTTGATGCGATCGCACACCAGTTCAGCCGTGACAACTGAGGGCTCAATAATAATTAACTCAGGCGAAATAAAGCTCAGCAGAGATAGCAAAGCCTCATTTTCATCGATCTGAAAAACGGATAGTCCATGCCAATGCAACAAATCGGCTAGCAGTGTTTGAGACTGAGCAGTACTTCCAACAATTGCAATAGCCTTCATAACCTTATCTCCTGTGATCCTGCAAATCGCGTAGTAATACGGATGGCGATATCTGGACGGCTCTGGGAACGTGGCCAGAAAGTCTTACGAAATAAACCGAATACGAAATAAACCGAAATTGAACAAGCACAAAAAACAAAAACTGTTGAGCATAAGCCCCTTTAGAGACCTTTGCCCAGCACTAATGTAAATATTATTATTGCTCTAACTGACTACAGACGTGGATGCAATTAGCCTTCGGTCAGTCGAAATTGAATAGACTAGATTGCTATGAAAGCAATTTAAGGGAAAACACGGAAGATGTGTAAGGTGAAAAAAGTAATTTAAAAGAACTTTCTCTTAGTCTTCCTAGATACCCTCCTAAATCCCCCCGCTACATAGCTGACGATCAGCATCAGACAGGTTATCTCCATGGGCAAGGTAATTATCGAGCCAACGACAGCCATCCTCTAGCAGTTGTTCAAAGCTACGGCTATCCTGCCAATCCCACAGGATGATTCTCCGATCATGACCGCTAGAAAGCAGCGTTTGACCGTCAGCACTGAAAGCGACCCCCCAAGTAGACCCGTTGTGGCCATACAGGGTTGTTACAAGAGTACCGTCCTGTCGCCAGATACGTACAGTCCGATCGTAGCTGCTGGATGCCAGGAGCTTGCCGTCCGGGCTAAAGGCTACACTGTGAACCCTGGCCCGATGACCGTCTAGGGTGGTGATCAGACGCCCTGAAGTCGACCAAATTTTGATCGTATGGTCGGCGCTAGCAGTCGCAATCAGCTGACTGTCCGGACTGACGGCCACTCCCCAAATGGGGGCTCGATGGCCATGGATACTTCTCAGCAGTTGCCCTTGCCGATTCCAAATTTTGATGGTGTGATCCCACCCTGCCGACACTAAATAACTGCCATCAGGACTGTAAGCCACGCCATAGACCCGATCTCGATGACCCTGTAACGTGCGCAAAAGTTCTCCATCCAGCGTCCATAGCTTAATGGTTTGGTCCCAACTGGCCGATGCCACTTCATCTCCCTCGGGGCTAAACGCGACTCCCCAAACCCGATCTTGGTGACCCCGCAACGTTTGTAATGGGTCTCCTTTAGCCGTCCACAGCTTGACAGTTTGGTCCCAGCTAGCAGAAGCAAGCGTTTGACCATCAGGGCTAAAGGCCACTTGCCAGATCCGGTCAGTATGGCCCTCTAGTTTAGATTTAAAGTTACCTTGCCAGCTCCAAAGCCGAATAGTCTTATCCCAGCTACCGGCAGCAATCGTCTGTTGACTGATGGCTAGATTAGTAGCCGGTCCCTGGTACCCATGCAGGGTTTGCGGAATTTTATCTAAGCGCCATAGCCTGATGGTTGCATCATCGCTGCTGGAGGCTAAGACGTCTCCAGTAGGGCTAAAATCTATGCCCCACGTGCCAGAGTCATGGCCATTTAGCGTAGTTACCAGAGTGCCACTACTGGTCCATAATTTAACGGTGTTGTCGAGGCTAGTCGAGGCAAGTTGACGACCGTCAGGGCTAAATTTCACATGCCAGACACGGTCCTGATGCCCGTCCAGGGTAATGGTTGAGTTCTTGCCAGACTCTCCCTTTTTAAGACTGCCATCGGGGTTAACGTGCCACAGTTTAATGGTCCGATCATCACTGGCAGAGGCTAAGACACGACCGCTGGGGTTAAAGGCCAGGCCATATACCGGGGCTTGATGTTCTTTGAATTCGTTTAATAACTGTCCGCTGGTGGCATCCCACAGTTTAATGGTGTTGTCTTCACTGGCGGTGGCCAAAATGAGACCGTCAGGGCTAATGGCAGCTTGCGTGACCCTAGCGTTATGGGCGGGAATATCTAGCAACAATTTGCCCGTCCGATCCCAAAATCTTAGGTGGCCATCGTCACTGCCGGTCACCAACGTTTGGCTATCCAAGGATATATCGACATCATTGACTCGTCCCTCGTGCCCCGTTAACGTCACAGGGGGCGCAACCACAGAGAGAATGTCACTATCATCGCTGATGGGCCAAATTTTTGCGGTGTTATCGGCACTGGCTGACACCAAATATTCACTGTCAGGACTAAAGGCCACATCCCACACAGCATTGGTATGTCCGCTCAGGGTGGTAATCAGCTGACCATTGGCACGCCATAGCTTGAGGGTATTATCCCAGCTAGCTGAGGCTAAATAGTTACCATCTGGGCTAAAGGTTACCCCATACACAGGTGCACCATGGCCCCGCAGTTGGTTAGCTTCGGTAATACTCTGAAGAGTGCGGCGGAGAGTTTGTTCTACCTGTTGTTTCACATCAGGTGCAGGCACCGGCAAGCGTTGTAGCTGTTGCGCAGCTCGCACCGCTTCTAACAAAGATTTCAGACGATTATTCTGGTTAAACAGGGCGTCAGAATAGTAGCTAATGGACAGGGCTTGATTGTTTTCGTTATCTTGCCGAGTTAGCATTGTTTGGCGAGACTGGCGATAGGCCAGCATGGCAATACTCGTAATGCTGAGAAACGCCACTCCCATACCCACCAGTAGAAACCGCTGTAGGGTGACATTGCGCTGCTGCGCCTCCAGGCGAGCTTCCAACTCCTTTAGTCTCTCGGATTCTAATGCCTGTTGTACCTCTTGCCGATCAACGGCAACACTGTCTGCTAAAAATTTATAGTCCAGGTCGCTGAGCTGTTGTTCCTTAGCCCAGACCTGGGCTTCAGTGAGGGACTGCCCGCGCAACAATCGAGAACGATCTTGTTGACCCGAGTTAACCCAGGCTTCGAATGCTTGGGAATAGGGACGTAAACGCACCAAATGGTAGTCCACCCATTGGGTGTTAAACACCTCTGAATAAATTCGATTACGAATACTGAGGTGACCTGATTGTTTGACCACCAAGCCTGAGAGTAACAGTTCTTCTTGGAGGTGATTGTCTTCTAAAGATAGGGTTTGACCGGATAACAGTTTTTTGTAACGCCCCAGTAGTCGACTAATCAGCTGCGGGTGAGCCAGTAACCGATCCTGGATAATGCGCAAATGGGGGGGTTCATCCTGGGATTCCCAGTTTTTGATCAGCTGCGATCGCACTAGACCATCCACCCAAGCCTGTTCAACATATATCTCTGTGCGGGGGGCCAGTTTAGCAACCACCAACTGGCACAGCTTCTGCGTCAGGAAAGGCTGACCATTGGTCCAAGCTAAAATGTGCTCCAGGGTCTCAGTGGCATTCTCCACCGTTGGTTTTAACCAGTAACTAAGGGATATGGCCTCTGCAGCGGTAAACCCACTCAGCTCGATGGCTGTACCAATGTTAAATGGGGTGCGGTTAGGATTTTGGCAAAGGTCGGTGGGCGTTGCCACACCAAATAGGGCAAACGTGAGGCGACGGTACTCTGGGCTATCGACTCGCTGGTTATAGCAATAGCGAATCAGGGCAAACAGATCGTCAGCCGCAAACGGCAGCCCCAGCACGCTATCAATTTCATCGATAAAAATAACAATCCGTTTCGCCGCAAGCTGCCGCAAAATCACATCCTTTAAAAAGTGATCCAATCGCTGCACGGCAGAAAGACCATCCCCCTGCTGCCACCATTCTTGGAAATCACCATTTAATTGCAAGCTGCGCCATAGCTCTGCAGCAATTCCCATGTACCACTTTTCAGCAGTAACATTGTCACTACCCAGGTTGGTCAGGTCAATAGATGCACAACAAACACCGTCTTGCTCCAGGCGATATTTTGTTCTCACCCGCAGGCTCGATTTACCAATTTGTCGAGTATTAAACACATAGCAAAACTCACCTTGTCCCAGACTTTCGTATAGGTGATCATCCGCCTGTCGTTTAATATACGTAGGTGCCTGGGGATGAAGACTACCGCCAACTTGGTAAAAAGATAAGGATGTGGTGGTGGCCATAGGGGTTGCGTAATTTATTCAAGCACTAGCTTAGCAATGGGGGGGGTGGACTTTTGCTTGCGAAAGTTAACAGCCTGTTGGAGTAATTGCCAGGCTTTAGGGGAAAAAATGGCAGGAATGCCAAAACTTAGGGCGCTAGGGATTTGTTTTTGTTTGAGGGCGACGATCATCCAGTGCAGGCTGAGGTAGTGACGAATCGTTTTCAATGTCGGCAGCTTGTCTTGATGTTTGGGGCTAACGTGCTGGTAGATGCGTTCTTTAATCAGGACATTAGTGTCGAGACGACGCTGAAGCGTGATTTTTTGGTCGTAACCCCCTGGCCACACAGTACGGTAAGTCAGGCATTGATTGATAAATAGGGCATCCCCGTAGTCAGCAACACGAATCCAGGAGTCAATATCATCAAAGCCGGTCATACCTGGGTCCCAGCCGCCCGATTTCATAAAGGCATCGCGGCGTACAGCCACCTGAATCGGGGTGCCGAAGGGGACCACCTCTAAAAACATGCCGTAGTGGATGTCTGCCTGGGGAATATAAAATGCCTGCCCCGGACCGGTCACAGGGGTGCGACTCAGTTCTTGCCCCTCGCCATTCACCTGGGCCGCCTGACAGGAACAAATCACGGCTTCAGGACGCTGCTGAATGGCCCTGATCATTTCTTCAATACAGTTAGGTGTCAGATAGTCATCGTCATCCACCAGCTTAATCCAGTCACCCGTGGCTCGTTCCACCCCTGCATTGACAGCCCCGGAGTGGTTGGCATTGGTAGGATTGCGATGGTAAAGCACCTGATCGCCCAGGCTTTCGACATACGCCTGGGTACCGTCAGTGGAGGCGTTATCGACCACAATTACCTGACATGGCACGGTTTGATCAAGCGCGGTTGCGATCGCACGTTTCAACAGCTCCACCCGGTTATATGTGGTAATCACAATACTGAACGATAGCGATTCTGAATCCATGATTCCTGGTCTCTTTAGGCGCTTTTCGCTATTGTGCCAAATCTGAGGGGAAATGGGCTTACTAGATTTAGATAGGCATTGGCCACCTTTTCCCATAAATGCCTATGGGCTGATACGAATACCCTAATGAATCTTGCTAGCAGTCAAATTTTAGCCAATACGTTCAGGGCTAATGTTGCCGATAGAGAAATAGATATCCGCCTTAGTCTTAGTCTTAAAAGAGAGTTTTGGGTCTCTAAGGCTAATGCTGTTTTACCAGCCAGTAGAAAACGTTGTTTTCATGCTTACTGTATTGGTACACCAAGGAGCGGTACCCATTCCATAGCCCACATGTTTCAGCATCACTATGGTGCGTTACATGAGCCCCATGCGTATTATGCCATCTACCATTTACTCAAATGGGAAACGGGCCCGTATTCCTATGCGGACATTCAAAGCGTGCTCAAGTGGCGTGACAAAAAAATGTCTTTGGAGCTGGAAGCTGCCCATTATCTACATCATGTAGCTGATGTGTTGGCCAAAAGCTTTCCACAGGCCAAGTTTATTTTTACCGTTAGGGACCCCCTCAGCTGGCTAGAGTCAGAAATTAATCGTAATTATGGTAGTCGTCATAAACCGTTTTGGAGAGAATTAGAAGATTATCGCTATGGTCGCTACAGGCATCCATTTACAAAATATGACACTGCCCTAGGGCAAGCAGGACTTTATCCTGTTGCCAGCTATTTATCCTATTGGAGAGACCATAATCAATTTGTCATCAACTCAGTGCCTAAACAGCAGCTTTTAACGTTGAAAACAAGAGAGATTCGTTCAAAAATTGAAGAGATTTCCAGCTTCCTTGGCATAGATCCTGACACTATTAATACTCAGAAAGCCCATGCCGATAAACGCAAGAAAAAGCTAAAGTTAGTTGAGCTGGTAGATCAGACCTATCTATACCAGCAGCTAGAAGAGCTCTGTTCTGACCTGATCGATGAAAAATTTCCTACACTAAAGCGCACTTAGTCTTAGTCATTCCGTAAATAAGCTTGATCACACGCGGTTAATGGATACACCACCGTCTACCAGCATGGCTGACCCCGTGGTGAAACTTGCAGCATCTGACGCCAGATAGAGAGCTGATGCTGCAATTTCATGGGGTGTTGCTATGCGCTTTAGTGCATGGAGATTTTGTACAAAGGCTAAGGTCTCTGGCGTATTGGCAAAATCACGTCCCATGGGTGTATCGGTGCCCCCTGGCAGTAAGGCATTGACCCGAATTTGTTGCTTGCCGTATTCAACAGCGAGCACCTTCGTGAGACCAATCAAACCCGCTTTGCTTGCAGCGTAGGCCGCCATTCCAGGCATGCCTACAGTGTAGCCAACAAAGGTCGAGGTAAAGATCAAGGAACCACCACCGCGATTGACCATGGCCGGTAGCTGGTATTTTGCCCCCAGGTATGAACTGGTCAGGTTAGTGGCAAGGACATTGTTCCAGTCATCAAGGGATAGGTCAGTTACAGAGCCAGGTATGCCGGTAATCCCTGCATTATTAAACGCGATGTCTAACCCTCCGAATTCTTTTAGTGCTAACGTCACTAGAGCTTTAGCAAATGCCTCATCTTTCACATCTCCTGCCAAAGCCACTGCCTGTCCACCTGCATGACCAATGGCATCAACCAGCTCACCGAGTTTATCCTGCCGCCTCGCTGCGACAATAACTGCAGCTCCTGCTTCAGCAAAAAGTTTGGCAGTTGCGTAGCCAATACCAGCACTGGCACCTGTCACAATAGCAACTTTATTGGAAAGCACATGATTCATGATGTCGTTCTCACAGATCAAACGATACAGACATCATTTTCAAGCGTCAGATAGCCATTGACAATCCAAATCTTGCTATCTTGCCACCGAGCCATACGGCATGAATTCTCGCGATAGATAGTACTGCTTGATCACCCATGGTTTGAATGTAAAGCAATCAAGTTTCCTTCTGTATCTTCAAATTCAGCCACCCACCCCAATTCCCCAATCGATGTTTTGGGATACGCCACTTTTCCGCCTACAGCGACTACCCGACTCAGAGTAAGGTCAATATTAGCCACCGAAAAGTAGAGCCGTGGCCCTTCTTTTGAAGGAACATAGCTTTCTCCCTGAGCCAGTGCACCCGATATACCTCGACCCTCTTCCGTGACTGGAAACAGTGCCATGTCTACACCGTCGATCGTCGTGCGTTCCAATGTATTGGAAAAAACAGCCCCATAGAAAGCGACTGCTCGATCTATATTGGTAACAGGTATCTCAAAATATGAAACAAGAGTATTCATTGATGCGTAGATGGATGCGATTGTAGATTTAAGGGATGCACTGGTCTAGAGCTATGACTATTTACGATGTTTCACCACTAAAGTCATTCTAAGGAGCCGCAATGCCAGGTTAATTGTGTTCTGCGCGAGGAAACAAAATGATGACAAAGACTATTCTGGTGACGGGGTCAACCGACGGCATCGGCCTGGAAACGGCCAGGATGTTAGTCTCATTGGGCCACAATGTCTTGTTACATGGGCGTAACCGAGCAAAACTGGAGAAGTTGGTAGAAATCCTGGCTACAGACAAAGGGCCGGTTGAAAGCTACGTAGCTGATTTCTCTCGTATGGCTGATGTGGAGGCTCTCGCGGAGGCTGTTACTGAACGACACACAAGACTTGACGTATTGATCAATAATGCAGGTGTCTATAGCGCGTCCAATCCGGTGACGCAGGATGGTCTGGATGTGCGGTTTGTTGTCAATGCGATCGCACCTTATCTGTTAACGCAACGGCTTATGCCATTGATGGGAGCGTCCGGACGAGTCGTTAATGTGTCCTCCGCAGCCCAGTCACCCGTTGAACCAAATGCATTAACGGGTCAGATTAAACTAACCGAAGACTTTTCCGCTTACGCCCAAAGCAAGCTGGCGATTACAATGTGGTCGCGCGTGCTTGCTTCTAAAGAAAACAGCCCGATCATTATTGTGGTCAATCCCGGCTCAATGCTTGGCAGCAAAATGGTGAAACAGGCGTTTGGCGTGGCAGGTGGTGATATTCGCATTGGTGCTGAAATCCTGACTCGTGCAGCTCTGGCAGATGAATTCAGTGCTGCGTCTGGCCAGTATTTTGACAATGATTCAGGTCAATTTGCATCGCCCCATCCGGATGCACTCAATCCACAAAAAACTGAAGAGATTGTACGCATCATCGAGACAGTTTTGGCTGCGATCACACAGTCTGATGAGAAGCCGGGATGAGGACAACAATGCCTTAGGCATACCTCTAATTTGGCAGCGATTTCATCCACCCATTCATCCATAGACTCATCCACGATAAGTACTCTGCACATAACAATCAAATGAGTATTTATGCTTAATACTTAACAAACCTACTTATTCCTAAAGTCTTTGTACTACAAGGCTTAGGAATAAGTAGTTGATGTTTTGGTAAACCGGAACGGCTATCTAGAGCCTGTTCTTCAGGAGCAGCCTGGAGATACAAAAAATACTGTAAGAAAAGAATATTGCGTCAATTAAGCCGCCTCAGAGTAATCCACCATACGCCTTTTGGGGGCCTGACGGCGGACAACCGATACTAGTAAAACTTCACGTCCCTGGCGTTCTATGGCTTTTACGTAACGCAATTGTTCTTGTAGCGCTTCGCTTTCCGAATTAAAGGGACCGAAAAAATATCCACAACTTGGAGATGTAGCCATTATTTCCAGCCACCAAGACTGGTTAAGCAGGTCAAACACCTGATTGATAAGGTTCGCCATAATGATTAGATGGGTCGGTGAGATAAACGTAGCTATGTGTTCTTAAGAACACATAGCTTTTCTTATACTGTGCTCAGTGTCTCATGCCTGTCGGCTTTGATACTTTATGCTACCTAAAAGTCACAGGACTTTAATTTGGATAAACTAATACAAACTATAGAACATCTATCAAAATTTGTCAGATGTGATTTAATTCACTTCTTGGGCGAACTCAACAATGTTACCGTCAGGATCCTTTACCATAGTAATTCTGGTCCCGTTGCTCAGCTGTGTAACGGGTAGCACAATAGAGATGTTTTGAGCTTTAATCTTGGCCATAATGACATCTAGCTCAGTAACGAGCAGGGTAATATATCGGTAGCCTAAAAATTCTGAGATATCTGTTGGGCCGGGCTTAGAAGGGGGGTTGTGTAACTCCACTAGCTTAATTAGGGACTCGCCATGCTGGAGTTGCACCATACGCCCTTTACCCATGAGTGAGGTTGTTACCTCTGCAACAACTGACAACCCTAATAAGTCTCGATAAAAGCTGAGGGAACGCTCCATTTTAGCAACAACAATGCCAATATCAACCGCAATACGGATGGTTCTAGCTGTTTGTATCGAGCTATCTGTATTCATCGGTACCCATGCCGCTGGCATAAATAATTAAAATTTGTGTCTAAATAATATCGGCATTGCTGATCCTTGGGATGACTTTAGTGGTGAAGCACCGTTAAATAGCCATAGCTCTAGACCGGTGCATTCCCTAAATCAGCCATCGCATCATAAATATCTTGCCTGCTGCCCAAAACCCCTGAAAATGCTTTAGCACCAGGTGTTTATCAACGTATACCTAAACCATCCCAAGGGCACATTTTCAATTTTTAAGGCAAACAGAGAGGAATTATTGTCAAATCAGAATAATTCTGATTAAAATATAGCTAACTCAGAATTATTCTGGGTTAGCTATGACCCAAAACATTTAATTATCTATGGCAATTCTCTATGGGTTTCTCAAGTTCCTAGAAACATTGGAATATATCGCTGATCGTGTTGACTGCTTGACTACACCAGCGGGAAAGACAATCTGGGTGTGCTTAGTAAGCTATCAGATCTGTCTTATGACTGGCTATCACGAATTAACGGCTGCCATGATTGCGGGTTTGATGTCTCTAATGCTGCATGATGAGGTGCATCATTCTGAGTTTTAGGTCATAGATTGTTTGAGAAAATCCATAAAGGCTCGAACTTGAGGGGTATATAAGCGCGAGAGGGATAGACCCGCCATTGAATATTGGACTTACGCTACTGCATAACAACTCATCGTTCAGTTGTGTGGCTAATAACTCAGAGCGACTTTTACCGATGAGTCATACACTTTAGAGCTATCTTCAAACGATTTAAATTCTAGTGGGTTGCCACTGAAGTCCAGCACAAACATAGTGGACTGCTGTGCAGCTTCGCCTGGATAACGCGTTTGAGGTTTAACTATAAAATCAATGTCAGCAGCCTCTAGCTTCTGTTGTACATATTTGAACTGAGCTTTACTCAACAGACAACCAAAGTGAGGAATAGGCACTGATATGCCGTCGACATCGCCGCAGTAGTCAACGTTTGTACTGACGTCACCTACGTGGGCAGAAAGCTGATGCCCAAAAAACTCAAAGTCGACCCAGCTATCGGTTGAGCGACCTTCTCGGCAACCTAAAATCTCTCCATAAAATCTCCTTGTGCTATCAAGATCTTTTACCTTGAATGCATAGTGAAAACTGTTAGTCATAAAATCGATGTCCCTACTGATGGAGAACACATATTATACCTAAATTTCTACCTGAATATCCTTAGATCCAAACATCATTTTGGGCAGTTTTCTCTCCAATAGTGTCTCCTGTATTAACGACACCACGAGGCTCAATGAGTAACATATGACATTCTTTCTCGGCATAAGGTTTATGCTCTATCCCTTTGGGGACAACAAACATTTCTCCTGTAGATAGCTCTACGGTGCCATCTCGAAATTCGATGGTCAAATGACCATTGACAACAATAAATACCTCATCAGTATCTTTATGATCATGCCAAACAAAGTCACCTTTTATTTTAACTAGCTTAAACTGGTAATCATTCATCTCAGCAATGACTTTAGGAGACCAGCGATCGCTGAATTTAGCCAGCTTTTCTTGAAAATTGAGCGCCGTGTACTTTATTTGCATTGGGAAAAGAGGGGGTAAGAATGGAGCCTGAAATCTTGTCAGCCTTGTTCTTAAATTCTATAGGCCGTTTTCTATCTGCCTCGCCTAATTATGTTTTTATTTTGGAGAGCTAGGCTGAATTGATATTCTCAGGAAAGAGATTTTTTAAGATATCCGGTTATTTTGTCGGGGCGCACCGCAGTGCGCCCTGCTGTGTATAGGCAAATGGTTTATCTTCTGCGTTGGGCACATATCAATGCGCCTCTATGGAATATCCGATTAGATGAAAATGTAAACCCCCTCTATCCAGTTAAGGATAAAGGGGGAAAGCAATTTAAACCTTAGGTTTAACCTAGAGCTTCCTCAATAGCAGCCTTGAGTTCAGGTGCATCAGGAGCTGTCTTAGGATCGAAGCGAGCAACGACATTACCGTCGCGCCCTACTACAAATTTGCCAAAGTTCCAGGTGATATCGTCGCCGTCGCCCACCAGAAACTGGTATAGAGGACTACGATTAGCACCATTAACGTCCTGCTTTTCGAGCAGCGTAAACTCTACATCGTATTTAGTCTTGGTAAAGTCCTTGATTTCATCAGGAGTGCCAGGCTCTTGAGCGCCAAACTGGTTGCAGGGTACGCCTACAACGACGAGTCCTTTGGAGCCATATGCCGTGTCCAGCTCGACCAAGCCGCTGTACTGGGGGGTTAAACCGCAAGCGCTGGCAACGTTAACGAATAGTACAACTTTATTTGCGATCGCATCTTGGGACAGGGGGTTACCATCCAGAGTCGTCAGATTAGTGGGTACAGGCATAATGGATTAACGTTTTTGACAACGCTTTCTATTATCAACCATCCTTGCTCTGACAGGTAAGCCGCATTTTAGTTTCTATGGGTGAGGCTGTCGAATGGCAAAACTGCATCATCGGTGCAATCATCGATCGTCATCTTAATGGCTGGTTCGTCATGACAGGGCTCGGCAAAAAGATATGCTGACGAAAAACAGATATTCAGCTGCAAACAGTTGAAGTCATCACCATGGGCGGGTACAGCGAAGTAGCTCAAAAGGCTAACTATTCCTAAAGGAATAGATTGAAGGCACCTATTCATAAAAACAAGTGAGAGTTTAGAACTGATAGTTTCTAACTCTAAGTCGGCTAGTCAAACCCACCATCAGAATAAATGCGTAAATAGGGGGCATATCGCCCAACGGTTTACAGTCTCCTCAGCATATGCACGGAAGCCTCACTGTGAAAATGTGGCAGTTCTCGGTTGGGATCAATAAAACTTGCTGGTTTAAGTGAGTGGTAAATAGTGAGTAGTGACTATGAGTGGGGTGTATTCAACGCCGATGAGAAAGGCGATGCGTTATTGATGAAATATCCTGTTGCTCTGACAGGCAAAGATAACAGAAGCCGGCTTACCCGTTTTGGGATGTAGCGGTTCAATTAAGGCCTGCAACACCAGACCACTTTTAGAGAGCAGACCGATCCAGCTTGCCATCGTCCGAAAGTACCAAGGAGCCGGGTCTACAAAGTCTTGACTAAAGCTCGCCCAGGAGCCTGCCCGCCAGCCATCTTTATAGGGTTGGTCACCACACGCCATGAGCGGATGTAGTGTTTGGATCATCAAATGACCACCAGGACTGAGTAATGTCGGCACCTGTTGTAAGAGCGCGGCTACGGATTCATTGCCAAATAGGGAAAAGTTACAGACAACAACATCGAAGGTGTTTTGCAAGCAGGTGTCTTGCAAGCAGGTGTCTTGCCATTTGCCGGCACTAATCTCTTCATAGGACATCACATCGAACCTGCCATCTCCCCTGGCCCTGGCTTGGTTCACCAGGGCTGGAATCCCATCCACACCGTGAACCGTAATGTTATGGGCATGTAACGCCCTGGCTAACCAGCCTTCACCACAGCCAATATCCAACACCGTCTGTGGTGAATAGGACATTACGGTCTCTACAATTGCCTGGTTGGTAACTAGCTGGCGACTCTCAATCTGTTGTTCACGAACAGCCACAGTCCAAGGAATAGCATTCTGTTGCCATGAGTGGAGAATCTGTTCTTCATTAGAAAAATTCATGGTCGCTTACCGACTGGCTTCTAACGTTTCCAAGGAGACATCCTGCACCAGCGTCAAGGGTAAAGACTCTCGGCTTAAATATTGGGCATAGCCTGCTTGCAAAAATTGGCGATAGTTTGACTGCCCAGCCACATGGGTTTGCATAAATGCCAGACCCAGGGCTTTAAGATATTCGCGGGCAAGGGTCGGGTCGGGACCCGATAGCTCATCAGGCAACGTCTCAGACTGGGCATAGTTATGGTGACCTCCCTGCATGAGCGCCAGGTATTTATCCGACGGCGTTAACCAGGTAAACGGTTGAATTTGTTCCGTTAAGGCCGGAGCCACCGGATCAGCACTGCCTCCTACCATCAATATCGGCGTACTGAGTTGCCCCAGCCCGGCTTCTCCAAACACTAAGCTGGTAATGGGGTTAAAAACAAACGCTGCTGTGACTCGCTCGTCTTGAAGGGGTTGTTCAAACTGACTTTGTAGGGCTAGACACTGTAACGGTATGGAAATATTAACCGAGTCTGCTTCAATTAAGTCGCTGGTGCAACGGGCTTCTAACTGTTCAACATTAAGCTGAGCACCAGCCAGGGCCAGGGCGGTATACCCGCCAAAAGAATGCCCAATAACACCCACGCTATTGAGGTCAAACTGATGGGTCAGCGCTCCTCTAGTTTGGGTTTCCAGGTAGTCTAACAAATAAGAAATATCCTGGGGGCGATCTACAAATTCATTGGGGGCCATTGCAGCTGAGGCATTGCCCGCCAGTAGATTTTCCACCTGCTGAAAGTTGCTACCAGGATGCTCGATGGCTGCCACAGCAATGCCATAGCTCGCCAGATGCTGGGCCACATCCACAAAGTTAGTGCGACTGGCGGCAAACCCATGGGAAATAACCACCAGAGGAACGGGGGTATTGCTCTGGGGGATATACAGATCCACAGGCAATTGGCGATCGCGTTGTAAGTCTCGCAATTCTAACGTCTGAGTTCGCCAGGAGGCTGGCCCCGCCTGGGTTAGATCAGGGCGTTGGGCATAGTCGATGGGCTCTGTAGCGGCTATTTCGGTATTTGTTTGGGTGTGGAGCGTTGCGATCGCAGTCTCAGTTTGATCCAGCAGATCTACCACTGTATTCACCACATCCAAAATCTCAACCGAGTTAATCCGCAGCGTGGGTGTAGGAAACCGGCGTATCAGATTGAGCAGAGTCAACCCACCCTCATCATCAGCGGCCAAAATCAGAGCACCCCGCAGTCCCCGCGCCCCATTTTGTCGCGACGCCGTTTGAATGACATCCCCCAATCGATCTAACCAGAGTTCTCCTAAGGGATCGTAAAGCACTTGGGATAAGGTGACAGCACTCACATCCAGCGGTGTTGTCAAAATCTCTCGTAGATCGCGACGTTCTTCTTCATTGAGAAACTTAAGATAAAACTCTAATTCCTCGCTAACTTGATTTTCAGTGGCATAGCCTTCCAACGAGGCCACTGATACTGATAGCTCTAACAATCCATAGGATAGGGTGACATCTTCCGCAGCCAGGGTAGGGGCACTGAACACCAGCGGTGCAGCACCGCCTAGAAACAGGGCCAAGTTCCGAAACCAGTGAAGGGCTTTCATAGTTGCTAATAGAGCCTTTAAAAAATAAGCAATTAAATCAGAGAACCGTCAGGATAATAGACGGATGGAATGGACCTGAGTTCGGCACCAAAATCAAGGTTGAGATAATAGTATTGTATGAGTTTTGTAGGAACCCTTAGCCTGGGCAAAGAATTGCCAGACATACACGTCCCTAGCGTAGATACCAGCTCCAATTATTAGGGTAAACCCGCAATAAATATACATACTTGTCTAAGATAAGACATCTTTGTCTCATTAGACTATACTAGTATCCGATGGTAGAAATTTGGCGCTATTGCATTCACCCATCCACCCATCGACTCATCCCCATGTGATGGTGGGCAAGCTGACGCCACAAAGTACTAGTCTAATGAGTGGTCAATCGTCTAGAAATGCATCTAACAAGCAGGCTATTTTGCAAGCGGCTGTTGCTGTATTGGCGAAAAATCCAGGGGTTTCTCTCAGTGATGTTGCAGGCAAGTGCGGTATTGGGCGAGCGACGTTATATCGCCACTTTTCGTCCCGTGAGGCCCTGATCCGTGAGATCGCCTTCGCAGCGATTGAGGCCATTGACCAAGTCACAGCTCACATTAGGAATCAAAATCTTTCTGCTGCCGATGCTCTCTTAGCATTTCTAGAAGGGGTAGTGCCTCTAGGTGATCGGTTTCACTTTTTGGTAGCAGAATCATCAACCTATACCGACCCAGATATTAACGCGGCCTACGCCCGACAAATGCAAGAACTAAATGACTTTGTAAATGTCCTCAAACAAGATGGGGTGATTGCCCTAGATGTCCCCAATGCGTGGGTTGCCACCGCAATTGACTCACTCATTTGGGCTGCTTGGTCAGCCATACAAAGTGGTGATATTGCCCGCAATGATGCTGCCAAGTTAACCTATCGAACCCTGATCCAAGGTTTAAAGCATTAGGCAAACGTTTTCTGTAGGTCCCACGACTGAGGCTAGTGCGTTTGCGGGGCAGTTGTTTGAACGTTTGGATCAGGGTTTCTTGGTGCAAGTAGTAGCAATCCTGAATGAGGCGTTAGGATGATTAGCATGACAACCTACCAGCATCTCAAGTGGTCGGAAAGAGTACTGGAATTATTTGATGGAGAGATCGCAGCATAGGGGAGAGTACTCAGGGTATATGAAAGCGATACTTTGCCCATACCCGCAGTCTCGCGATGAATCTTATTGACTATGGATAGGGTTTAAGGGATTAGCAAACGAATAACACACCAGTCAAAGGGGAACAACCGTGACGTCCCACTTCGGCAATTGCTCAGAGCGTTGCCACTGCGGTTCAAGCTTGGCGAGTTCTTCTGATGATGCCTTGACGCCCTTGTGATAAACCTTGTCAACCAAGTCTACAACGGGTGTACATCCTCTCCATGTCATGTTGGCAGCCCACCGTAGGGCCTCTTCAATGGTGTTGAGAATCGTTCCATTCCAGTAGTTTTCTAACGCAGCCCAACACCGTTCAATGGGATTATATTTGCTGTGGTAAGGCGGGTAGTAGATCAACCGGATACATAAACGACTCGCCTGAGCAAAACCCACGATACGTTTGATGAACTGAGTTCGATGGCTGTTGAGTGATGGACCGTTATCCAGGTTAATGACCAATTGTTCAATCTCACGATACTCGTCTGCATGAGTCAGCCACCACTCTTCTAGGCAATCGACAATAAAGTCACTGGTTTCAGCCGACTGACCAAAGTAGATAAACAGTTGGTCGTTTTGAGTATCCAAGATGCCGAACGGGACCAGACAGCTATGCCAGTAGTGGTCATGGTCATCCGCTTGTCGGGGGGCTTGAGTTCTGGCTTTACCTCCTCTTGAAAGATTACCAAGCTTAACCGTTGCTTTGCTGTCTATCGAGAGTCTCAAAACTGTCGGGTCGGCATCTGCAGCTTGATTGGCGGTTGTTACGTTCTCAAAAATGGCATCGGTTTCAGGCACTTTCTTATGGGGTTTTACCTTTTGCGTTTTTTTAACCGATACCCCATCCGGTTCATCATCGCACCGATAGTTTGACGCGTGGGTAAGGCCTCGTCACAGTAGCCCTTTTCGTCTATCAAGGCATCCCTGACCGCTTGAGCACTAATGCGGGCATAGGTGAAGGTTGTCCGTAGTTGAGGGTCTGCTTGGGCCTGTCCATCCACAAGGACTCGAATATCGTCCGCCAGCGTTGGTTCAGTCTCCTCTGTATTCTTGAGTCCCCTCGCTCGATAGTTATCGACACATCGAAGACCACTGCGGTGCTCATGTAAGCCTAATTGAACGGCCTGACGATTCCAGCCCAGATAAGTCTCTGTTTTTCGTGCCGAGCCCGCGTAGTAGTCTTCAGCCACCTTGGCCATGAACGCTCTTTTCTTATGGCCTGTTAACTTCTGAGCCGCGTCCTTAATGGTTTCGATAACCTTAGCATCCAACATAAGACCATATCGCAGAGGGTAGTCTCTATAATACCGGTATTCTATTTGATTGCTAATCCCTAAGTGCTTTTTCAAGACCCTTAAAACTTGTTTTTGCTTGACTGGCTTGCTAAAAAATCCTGATGCGCCAACAATTTTGGCCCGTACTCGATCAATAATGCCATCGTTATTGGTAACAATAATGATAGGTATTTGTTTAAATGCAGATACGCGCCGAATCTGAGCACACATTTCGTAGCCATTCGTCCATGGCATCACTAAGTCCAGAAAAATAAGCTTAGGTTTGATGTCTAAGAGGAGTGGCAGGGCCTTTAACGGTTCAGCAATATTGTCATAGCCATAGCCTGCGTCCTGCACAATGCTTGCCATGGCTTGACTATCTGCAGGATTATCATCAATGTAAACCACCATGGATTTACTGGATACAGTTTGACTCGTCTTGTTCGATATTGGCTGATAATTCTGAAATAGTGGACTTTCTAGACTATTCGATGGATTGGAACTAGTAGAGATAGTGGTAGACCTTAAAAGAGTCTTGATTTTGGCTAGGACGCTGTTCAGATCAATTGGTTTCAGCTCATAATCATTACAGCCTGATTCGGACACTTTGTCCCATTCAGCATCGGTGGTCAATGCCATCAGTGCAATTATGGGTATGTGTTGGGTGACCGTAGAGGCTTTGAGGATCTGAATGGTTTGCCAACCATCAATCACGGATAAAGTTGTCGCGATTAAAATTAAATCTGGCGACTCAGTGACCGCCATGAGGATCCCTTCATCGCCTCCCTCAGTTGCAAGAACTACATCGTACTTCTGTTCTGTGAGGATTTCCTGCAACATACTGCAGATTGATTTATCGTCTTCTATTAATAAAATTTTCTTAGCCATGATGAATACAGCGATTTCCCCGCCTATTTTTAGTATTTATAAAGTAAGTGGAACACAATTAAACTGTAAGGATTCCAGTTCGCACATCTCGTTTTAAATAGTCCATGAGCTGCGATCTCTGAAGTCGTTTGAGAGATCTCTAAGCCTAACCTTTGACAAGCTCTTGGTATTGAAGAACCAGAAAGTCAACCCAAAAAACGAGTTATCAAGCCTAAACTCAACAGAGAAATAGTGATAAAAATTTTATTTTACTTATGTAGCACAGACGGAGGTCTGGATCAGGGGTTCCTCCAGGGAACCTACTCCAGGCGACACTAATAAAGTCTGAATCCCTTTATTCAATGGATTTAGATTTTATTAGTATTCAGGTTAAGTTTATTTATGCTGTATTTTAAGCAGACGTCCATTGACCAAAGTACTTCCCAGAGAAAACAGTGATGGGATATCCCATTATTGAAGATTGTCAATTTTTGATGTGGCTCAACAGGGCTTCAGGTCAATTCATTTCATAGAGACTTTGCTAGGACTTCCAAGAGTTAAATAAATGCGGCTTAGGGCATAAATTATTTACCCACACAGTGCATACATGCTTGATCTCACTCGTATGTTGTAATGTTCTATCTACTTTTCAGTCGTTGGTTGGACGGTGGCCCGTTTTGGATTACCCGCATAAAGACCCGACAGTTTTTGCGAGTCTCGCTCAAGCGCACAACGAACTGAAAATTCAAGCACTCAGAATAGTTACTTGGGTATAATGCAGGTGGACTATCATTAGCTGACAGGTACAGTTTATTGCTTCGATCATCTGCTAACACACTGATACCAGACGTACTTGTCCCACATTTGTCGGCTACTTTGACTATGGAATGGAAGACTCCGCCACCGTCAATTGTTAATCTGCTTCGGGGAACGACAGAAACGCAAAAAATGTCGGTTGGTTTGACGCAGATTGCTACCACGTGTGGTGAATACTCACTTCAGGAAATCGAACAGCTCGCTGGAAGTGGTAATAAATTGACGTTTGATAGAATGTGTGAAGTGCAAAAGTACGTTGTGTCTAATGACCAGGCTAAGTTTAGACAATGTGCAGCATACACATCAATCCGTCACGAGAGATATGCCTATTTTAGCTCACTGGAAAACATATTTCGGACGAAAGTATCAGTGGACGACGGGGACGATTGTCACCCACTTATCAAAGCGGTGCGACTTTACCTGGATATTATATTCTTTCATCCATTTGGTGATGGCAACGCAAGAGCTGCAATGCTCTGGTTCGCATTCTACGCACTTCGATATCGTTTCAATGTTCCAGATTTCCGCAAGTTGCACGGCTTTGGATTCGTTCCTGGAAATAAGGCGTGTTACTGGATGTTTTCCGCTGTGGTGATTCAGGAGGTCGCGCGCTGTGACACATTCGTCCAATGAGATTACGTGGAGATCTGTTGACAACTCGTTTCTTCCACAATTTGACGAGAATGCCGTTGGCATGTTGATCGAAGCAGAATTGCTACGACATCTTTCCGGTGTCCAAGATGCCAAGATCATACCATTCGAGAAGTTCTACGAGTTACATATGGAACATGTGCAACGTCGCGGTGGGGGTATCGAAATCAGAAAGAAGGCGCAATCTGCTGAATTCATGACCGATTCTGATTCCCTTAATCTGCTGGACGCAAAGTTACGAGAACTTCTTGGTAACTGGATACCTCCATTGTTCTCCTATCACACACTTTACAACCGTTTCAGGTGTGATGACAGGTTCGTCTCAATCGGTGAAGAGCATCAGCGCGAGGCCCTACAAGTATTGTTAGCTGCGTTACGTGATAGGCGAACAGAAATTGATGGCTTGTTGAAGAAGCTTCACGAATCGCATTCGTCAGTCCAACCAGACGATGATAAATTCATTGTGTCGGAGTTGAGCGCCATCATACAGATGCTTGTTGACGACGAAATCCATGAAACTGACTGCGAAGATAGGTGGTTCTATTGGCTTACAGACAAGGCATCGTTATACATGGAGTCAGTCGGTTGTGCGATCACCATGGATGATATAGAAAATATCGCCGAAAAGTATTTTGCAAGTTGGTTACAGCCTTCCAATGACGATGTCCAAAAGTTTGGGGATGAGTTGGCAGCGATCGCAATCAAACGACTCTTCGCCCGTCAATACGGTCAGGACACAACATCTGACGAGGTCAGATAACAAACGGATAAAACGCGAATGGGCTCCCTGCGCTCGGCAACACCAAGCCTCTGCTCGGTGATCCTGAACGTTAGAAAATCTAGCTTATGTGGACATGCTTTGAAGAACTGCTTGACGTTATTAAATTGAGATAATACGTTGAAGGTCCGTCGTCTGGAACTACATCTAAACATGCCTGAAACCTTGATATTGCCTCTTCGCCAGACATATTTCGATAGATCTCTAACGCCGTCTGAAAACAATCTCGCAACAGAATCAACTTATTATCTGTGCTACCAGCAATACCCAGCAGTTCATAAATAGGCTCAGGTTCTCCAGCTAAGGCAATCCGGTCAATTTCCCTAACCTCGATGGTATTACCCGCTAGTTCTCTGGTTTTAGCCGTCATCAAAATGCGAGTCCCGTATACCTTATTTAAGCTTTCTAGTTTCTCCGCCAGTCGGGTCACTGGCCCAATCACCGTGTAAGACTTAGATTGTTCAGAGCCAATATTCCCAGCTAGGGCCTCACCCGATGCCAAACCAATGCGAATATTAATCTCTGGCAGACCTTTTCGAATACCCAGTAAGTCTGGCAAACTACGCCGTAGCTTAGTAAGCTGGTCAAACTGCTCTAGGGCCGCGTAACAAGCAAGCTTGGCATGATCTGCTGGATCTACAAAGGGGGGAGCCCAAAACGCACTGACCGCATCACCAACAAACTGATTAATCACTCCATGGTGCTCTTTAATGGGAGCAGAAGCAAGGGTGAAATATCGATTGATCAGGGTCACTAACCCCGTTGGTGTGAGCAGTTCGCTAATGCGGCTAAAGTTGGCCATGTCCGAAAAGAACAGCGTCATCATCTGCCGTTGACTGCCTTCAGTCGGGTTGGGTTGTCCCAGCAGCGTTTCTACAATGCGTGGGTCCACATATTGGCCAAAGGTGGCTTTGAGCTGTTCTTTTTCACGAATCTTGCTTACCATGTGGTTAAAAGATTCTGTCAGCTGACCAATCTCATCACTAGAGTAGACGGGGACTTCCACATTCAGGTTACCTTGTTCAATTTTCTCGGTATTGTTCACTAAACGTCGCACGGGGCGTACTAGTCCAGCCGTAACCCAAGCAGAAAATAGGAGGCCAATACCGCTAGCAAGACCGGTTAACCAAAAGCTCAGGTTTAGTGTGCGTTGTTCGGTAGCCTGGGCGTGTTTTGCAGATTGTTCAATAAAAGCGGTGAGCTCAAATAAAATATCCTGGATTCGATGATCAAAATCGTCTTTAAAATCGGTAATTTGATCAATTAACAGGGTGGCGGCCTCTTGATCACTTGTCTTTAGGCGGTCAATAATGTCCAAGCTATAGTGGTGGAGGTTTTGGTGCTCGGATGCAAGCACTTCTAACAGTGGGCGAATGCGTGCAATTTCAAGGATATCCTCAGGAGTATGGGCGGCCTGAGCAGCTTTGTCGGCAAGGGCAATGGCGGTGGCAATATCTTGTTTAACCCGTTCACTCCGTTCCTTAAAGGCCTCTTCTTCGGCATTGACTATAGCGCTGTCGATTTGGTTGTTGCTAATGGTGTAATACCGAACCATGCGTTCAAAGTGAATCTCTTCTTCCAGCACATGGACGTTAATATTGGCGATATCTTCTGTCAGGGGAGCTAGGTAGTAGGCAATGTCAATCAGTTCATAGTTAACCTGGCGAATGCGGACATGGTTGAGATAGGCCACCCCTAACAGTAGACCTAGCATGCTGCTGGCAATACCAAAAATCTTAGTACCAATGGAGAGAGAAAAACGGGACTGCATGGTAAGTGTGGTGGAGAGGGACTCTGGGGTTGAGGAAGAACGGAGTTTTTAAGGAGATTATTGCTGTTGCTGATTTATGGAAGGATCAGCAATGGCAGATTATTTATTTCTGGGTTAGTTGCCATACTCCGTCCCAGCTGGTGTCAGGTGGATTCGCCTCTAGTTGGTCAACCCGATCTAGATATAGTAGGGTGGGATGGTCGCCAGGTTTTTGGGCCAAACATTGATTAAAGTACTGGCGGGCCTGGTTCCATGCCTGTTGTCGATAGGCTGCAAGACCCTGGGCAAAAGCTGCGATCGCAGCCCCATCTGTAGTCGTTAGAGTATTTCTATGACCCAGTAATTCATAAATGTGGATAGGATCTTCTTTGCCCACCACTCGAATCAGGTCTAGCTCTCGGGTGGCCATGACATCTGACACCTGTTGCTGGGTGGCCTCATTGATCACAATGGTCACTCCGTACTGTTGGCTCACACCCTTGAGACGGGATGCGGTATTTACGGTATCCCCCATAACGGTGTAAGCCTTAGCCGCCTCTGAGCCCATATTGCCCACCACTAAGGGACCGGTGGAGAGACCAATGTGGAGATTTCCGGTGTGCGCAATGTCTAGCTGGGACAGTTTGGGATATAGCTGGGTAAGCTGGTCAATGCTGGCCAGGGCCGCCTCACAGGCCAGGCGAGCGTGACTGGCCTCATCGGTGAAGGGAGGTCCCCAAAATCCCATAATCATGGTGCCAATAAATTTGTCGATCACACCATCATGGTTACTGATGGGGGCCGACATCAGGCTCAGGTAGTCGTTTATGATCCGCTCTTGGTTTGTCGCTGTTAGCGGGGCCAAACAGGTTTCTATACCTTGCACCTGGGCAAAAAAGACGGTCATTACCTGGCGTTCACCATCGGTGGCAGCGGTGTCACTGCTCTGAACAAGGGATTTTACAATGCGCGGATCGACATACTTGCCAAAGGTCTCTTCTAGACGCGCCTTGAGTCTTAGCTCATCCACCATAGTATTAAAGGTACGGGCCAGGGTGCCCACCTCATCGCGGCTGGAGGTATCTAAGTGAATGTCCAGGTCACCGGCTTGCACAGCGGTAGTACCCACTTTAAGGGAACGCACAGGCCGCACTAACCCTAGGGTGACCAGGGTGGCATAGACCAAACCCACCAAGGTGGCCAAACTTGCCACTGATGCACTGAGGGTTTGCACTACCTGCTGGTGATGTTGTCCAGCTTGGGCCGCTTCGACAGTAAAGGCTTCTAGCTCCAAAAAAATATCGTTAATTGCCTGGTTAAAGTTGGTCTCTTGGGCAATCAGCTTTTCCTCCAGCTGATGGGCGGACTCTAGATCTCCGGTGGCTAACAGCTCCAAAAGCTCACTAGCATGGGTTTGAAACGCTTGATGCTCGGTTTCAATGGCCCTTAACCTGGGGGCAATATGCTGCCATTCGGCCTTGGCTTGGGGAAGAGTCGTCTCATCAATGGCGGTTTGCACCAGTGCGATCGCAGCTTCAATTTCCCCATCGACCTGCTGTCCTCGCTCTGCAAATCCCATTAGCTCTGACTGCAAGCGCTCCTCATGTAGGGGCTCAATTTCATACAGCGTTTGCACCCGCTCAAAGTGCAGCTCCTGTTCCAGCACATGCACATCAATTTGTGCCACCCGATCAGTAATGGGAAGGGCATAATCCGCCAGATTAATAATCTCTTCGTTCACCTGTCTCAGACGTCGAGTGGAGACCGCTACCACTATTACCATCAGTCCAAGTAAGCTGGCAGTCAGGCCAAATATTTTAAGACCGATGGGGAGGCCCCGCCGATGCGTAGATGGGCTGATGGGCTCAAGGGCGGTCATGGGACAATAAAATAGAGGTTGCTAGTTTAAATTTCCCCACTGACTTTAGAAGAATCAGCTTAATTTGTTAAAAATTTGACCTACAACCATCGACTACATGCCCTAGCCCATAGCCTGCCAAATTTAGTTAGCGAGTAGAGCTTTTAAAATATATTCACATCCCTGATTTCAATCCGTTAGGCAGCAATTCTGCTGCAGTCTCTTGTTCAAACTCCTTAGCTATGTCAGCCAATAATTACCATAGAATCACGTTCACGCGGCTGAGTAAGATTCCTCCGAACGCAATCATTGACTTGATGAACGATCCCGCAGTCCGGCGGCACCTGCCACTGGCCCAGGATGAGTTTGGATATGTTGAGTGCGATCGCTTTGTCGCTATCAAAGAACGAATGTGGGAGGAGAGAGGCTTTGGACCTTGGGCCTTTGTGCTGGATGACGAGTTCATTGGCTGGGGTGGCCTGCAGCCAGAGGGTGATGATGTAGACTTGGGTCTGGTCCTCAATCAAAAGTACTGGGGAGCAGGATCTGCTCTCTACCGGAGGATTCTGAAACATGCATTCGAAGAGCTCTGCGTTGACTCTGTTACTGCTTTGCTGCCCCCCAGTAGAAAACGGGTCGCAGCGCTGCGGCGGCTTGGTTTCCACAAAGATGGCGAGATTGTGATCCAAGACCAGCGCTTTATCCGCTACCGGCTTATCCGAAGCGAAGTTGCCTAGAATGTAATACACGATATGCTGCTGAAAGCTTGATAAACCAGATTAGTGGATTGATATGGCCGACTTGTCGATCAACGTATACAAGCAACAAGTCCTGAATGACTTTAATAATCGCATAAACTATGAGAATGAATTTCATAGGCGAGCTGCTGCACGATTGGTAGAGCTGTCAACATTACGGCCAGGTCAGTATGTTTTAGATGTTGCTACGGGAACTGGCTTGGCGGCAATTGCCGCAGCTCGGATAGTTGGTTCCACAGGATATGTTCTGGGAACTGACTTTTCTATTGGCATGTTACGCCAAGCGAAACAAAAGCTTGAGACTTTAGGACTGAAAAATATTGAGTTTGCACAAGTAGATGCGGATGAACAAACGTTGCCAGAGAAGCGGTACGACGCTATCTTGTGCTCATCTGCAATTGTTTACTTGACGGATATTCCAACTGTACTTCATCGATGGTATCGAGCGCTGCAACCACAAGGCATAGTCGCTTTTTCTTGCCTTGCAGAATCTTCTCCTAGTGCATCTGTCTTATTCAGACAGGTAGTTCGCACATATGGCATCAATATTCCCAATCCGAATGAACTGCTTGGGTCCCATGAACGATGTCGTGACCTGCTTGAAATGGTCGGCTTTAGAGATATTTCGCTCACAACTGAGCAGTTTGGCTGTTACCTTCAAGATATGGAATCTGTTTGGACTGGTAATGCCAGAAGTGCATTTGGGCTTCAGGATGTGGAATGGTCTAATGAAAAGTTGGAACAGTGCAGGCAAGAGTATTTCGCAGAAATAGAGAAAGTTTCAGATAAAAAAGGGTATTGGAATGATGTCAAAATGTTTTTTGTAACAGCTCGAAAACCGAATGAAGTAGTGACATAATAAGTCAACCCTCTTCGCCGAACAATAAAACAAGGCTCAATAGCTGTTTTAGGGAGGTTGCTAAATTCAAGATGAGCAGAGTAGTGTCATGGAATAAAGCCCCCGGTCAGCCTACCTATGCTAACGCTTTCCAAGTTAATCGATGAGGACAAATGCTACGAGACTATTCGCACGATGCGTTGGCCCGATGGTGTTTGCTGCACTGATTGTGGAGCGAAAAACATTACCAAACGAGGGAAGCATGCAACCTATTCAGCGCGGCAACGCTATATCTGTGGCGAGTGTGGTCGCCACTTTGATGACTTAACCGACACCATCTTTGCGGGTCGTCATCAACCGTTAAAAACCTGGATAGCATGCTTATATTTGATGGGTCTCAATGTCTCCAATCAACAAATTGCCGACGAGTTGAGTCTGCACAAAGATGACGTGCATCAGATGACGAGTGAGTTACGCCAAGCGGTGGCCGACAAGCGCCCAGAAGTCCAGTTATCAGGGACGGTGGAGTTTGATGAAGTCTATGTGACAGCCGGTCATAAGGGGCAACCAGAGCAGGTTAAAAAAAAGGGCGCAAGGGACGCAGACGTAAACTCAAAGGGCTTCGGGGGCGCGGTACGCTCGAAACGGAAAAACCGCCGATCTTCGGGATGATTCAGCGAGGTGGAGAAGTGGTGATTAAAATGCTGGCAAATGTTCAACAACAAACCATCAAGCCCATCATTCAGTCCATGGTGAAACCGGGCACCCTCATCTATACCGACGAGTATGACATCTATGCTCGTTTAGAAACTTGGGGCTATGCTCACAAGAGTGTTTGCCACAGTGCCGGAGAATATGCCCGAGATGACGATGGAGATGGCTTCTGTGAAGTCCATGTCAATACGATGGAAGGTTTCTGGTCATTGCTGCGGTCATGGTTGAGACCTCATCGAGGGATCTCACAAGAAAAATTACCGATCTATTTGGGGTTCTTTGAATTTGTGCATAATGCTAGAAAAAGAGGGAAAGCCTTGCTGGGTAGTCTATTGAGCACCTTGCTTGTCTAACTCCCTGAAACGCCGATTGAGCCTAAAACAAAAACAAGAATGTACCTCGTTATACATTTTCTATTTTAAATTCTATCTCACCATTGAAGAAAGAATTAAGCAAGCGTCAATTATTTGGTCATTACAGGACAAACAGGCGGCACTGCCCATGTTTAAAGAATTGTAGCAGAGGCCCCTGACCATACGGTTGCCCGTTATTGGCTTGGTCTTCTATTGCGCGATCAATAAAAAATAATGACGACGGTATTTCCCATTTACAATACGCATTAGAGCATGATCCATCCCTGTTAATTTCAGCTTATCGGCGACTATATTCTCTTTATCTAGAGCAAAACCAACTGCTACTGACTGAAACCTATAAGCAATATTGACAAGATCATGGAAAAGTTTGGAGTATTGCTCAAAAGGAATGGATGACGTTTGGTGATACCGTACAATTCGCTCCCCACAATTTACCGACTTCAGAAATTGAACAATTGGTAGATCACCTTTCTAATCATCCAGCAATCAAGGCAGTATACTCCTTATTCGCGTAATCCAGCTAGTAAAAAATACCTATCCTTGCTAATTGTGGCTACCCAGGTTTACAGATCAAGTCAGTATAGATCCGAGGAGAGAATCCTAATAGTTGGATGATCTTCTCCTGGAGTGGTGTCAACGGAGAAATATGTTGATAAGATCGTCCCTCCATTTCAAAGTAGGTTAACGTGATATTGTCAAAGGCTTTCAGTAATCTCTCTGTTCTTGGTTTTGTCGTCGATTTCTTCGGGTTTTCTGGATAGAGTCCCGTTAAGGACGCTTGGGTATCAACCAATTGCCGATGCACAACACAGTCAATCAAGCTCAACAGTCGTAGCCCCAAACTGAGTAGATGCATCAACCCCTGTACTTGGTCATCACGCTTGACAAACATCGGGTGAGCTCCCAGAGATTTACCCTTGAACCGATGAAACCCATGTTCGACAATCCACTCATCTCGGTAAATCAAAACGGCTTGTTCAAATGATAAACACTGGGTGGATGAATTGGAGACATAAACCCGCCAACCAAAGTCCTGTTGGTGTTGCTCAATTGCCGTCTCATTGCGAGTGACACTCGTAATTTGATAACGGGCTTTGTGGGTCTTGGTGGGCGGTTCAAACTGGATGCTATAGTCGAGCAACCCGACCACATGATGCGCTTTGAGAATGGTTTGGACCTTTTGCACCAGTTCAGCCTCTTGACGAATCTGTTTAACGTCCTCGTCCGACGGGAGGAGTGAGTTTCAACAGTTTTGTTGTTGCGGTTTTCAACCGCTTCTCTAAGCCTTGTTGTTGTTGTCGGTGATGGGTGTCAGAGTGAATCAGAAATACTTGTTCTCGCCAACAAACAGGATACCCAGTCGGGGTCTTATCTTCAACCACTCGGCTGATGGCATAGCCCGTTAACTGCCGACGGATTGCTCCATCTGCTTTGAGCAGGGTTACCCTTTCCAACGGGTGCTCTGCTGAGCGCAATTCCACTAACCACTGAGCTAACAAGTTAGGTACCTGACCGGTGCGGGCCAATGGCATCAGATAATCATGGTGGTGATGATGAATATGAGCACGTGTGGCAACCGCACCCATTTTACAATCTCCCACCCACAGGACCCCTACCGGCAGACGGGCTCGGGCTTGTTCAAAGACCGGTATGTATAACCCATCGTCGGCTTGCTCTCCCGACACAACGTGGGTGGCTAGTGGCATGCCCAATGGGTCTAACGCTGACATCATGACTTTCACTTGCGCTAAACTCGGATCATCTTTACTGTGACCAAACTGAAAGAGCCCATCCTCATTCACCACATGCTCCCCTGAAAGGGTGGTGGCATCTAAACGGGCTATCTCACAGGGCAAAACTATAAAATGCGGATAGTTCGGCGATTGAGACTCTGCTCAATTAACTGCCAAGTCCGAGCCTCACTCAAATGCGTCAGCACGATACTCAATCTATCATCACTGAAATCGGTGTCTCGAATCTCAAGACCACAAACCTGTTCAAGGCTCTGACGACGCTGCCTTACCCACTCACGGACAACAACTTTGCGGTGGTCTCCTTCTGAGAGAATGTAGGCCAACCAAATGACAATCACCCAGCCCCAGTCCAATCCTTGTTGCTTCCAATGACGGGGGAGATGCTCATTCAGGAGTCGTGGCAGTTCCATCTGCATCATCACATGTAGCAGCAGCACGATATCATCAATGCGTTCTGTGATGACAGAAAATTGAGGGTCCATGACTCAGCGTTTGCGTTACCACTTGCTGAGCATACACTAAGCATTTTTACTCACTTTGATTGCGCGAATAAGGAGAGTATATCTAGCCCGCAAAATCGTAGAGCGCTTTCCTGATCATCCCTATGACATAATGCTCATTGCCAGACGTTATGTTCCTGGCATGGGTGCAGATTATAAACCTAATCGTAAGCTAACGGCTCTACTCAGGTCCGAGATTGCTTTTTCATGGGGTTACTCCTTGCGGGTTATAACAGATTCAACGCGTTGGCAAAGGGTGAAACAACTTAAAGGAGCGCTGCTTTACCATGATTAATAGAGCCCTGTTTTCTTTCTTTTTCTTCCTTATCCTCTACCCCTTGCAAGCATACTCACATTCCTAACAAAAAAGAGTGGCATTCAGGTAAGTTTTTTGGACAGCCTCGTTCACGCTACCGATGTGTCCAACCCGGCATTGTAAAGATTTGAATTTAGATTGAAAATCAATCGAGAATAACATCCTAAGACAATCAAAATAGTTACTTGGGTATAATACAGATTAAATCAGATACATCTGTTCCACTCGATATGCATCAGGACGTTTGCTATACCCAAGGTAGTGTAATAGTTTGGCTTGGAGAATAGGAAAGTGGTGGATACCATAAGGGCTGTTGGGCAATCCACTAGCCTGCAGCTCGTAATTTTTGCAGCTATTGTTGTAGCTAGTTGTGACCAAGCTTTATAAGACTGAACTCCTATGGCTTATTGCTTGAATCCTCAGTGTTCTGCACCTGAAACGCATCAACCTAACATAAAAGTCTGTCCTAGCTGTGGTTTAGTAATGAGTCTTCGCTCTCGTTATGTTGCCATCAAACCCATTGGTCAGGGTGGTTTCGGTAGAACGTTTTTAGCAATTGACCAAGGCTTTCCTGCTAAACCTCGATGTGTCATTAAACAGTTTTTCCCAGCCCTCAGGTCAAGCAAGCATCCGGATACAGTTACTAAGCTTTTTTATCAAGAAGCCAATCAACTTAAGAAGCTAGGCCATCATGGGAACATACCCAGACTAATAGATTACTTTGAGCAAGATAAGCATCTTTATCTCATTCAGGACTATATAGAGGGGCAAGACTTAGCCCATGAGCTACAAAAGACAGGCACCTTTTCTGAAGCGCAAATCTGGCATGTCCTAAATCAGGTATTGCCCACGTTAAAATTTATTCACAATCACAATATTATTCATCGTGATATTAAGCCTGCCAATATCATTCGTCGCTCCATTGACCAGAGCCTGGTATTGGTAGATCTGGGGGCAGCAAAACACGTCACGGGTCTAGCCCTGGCCCAAACGGGTACAGTCATTGGCAGTGCTGAGTATACAGCCCCTGAGCAGGCGCGGGGGAAAGCTGTTTTTGCCAGTGATATTTATAGTCTGGGGATTACCTGTATTCACCTACTGACAGCTGTTTCTCCTTTTAATCTCTATGAAACTGGAGAGGGGAGATGGGTTTGGCAAGACTATTTACAGCAGCCCGTCAGCCCGAGACTCGCTCAATTGCTAAATAAGATGATCCTCATGCCAACAAATCATCGTTATCAAACCATTGAGGAAATTCAGACATTTATCGATGGGAGGAATTCTCAATCAGGTCCCGCATCATTCCTCAAGACTCCCAAATCCAAAGCACCCTATGACAAGGAAAAAAGATCTTCTAATCGTTTCAAGAACAAAGAAGCTTCCCCAACACCTCAGCCGTTTATTGCTAAAACTCCGGCAGAAAGTCCCCTCGCTGTACCCTCACAATCGTCTGAATTATTAGATACCGATCAGTACACACTATCATTAGATGCCAGCGATCAATACACACTGCCTAATTCTAACCTCAAGACTCCCGAATCTAAAACACCCTATGGCAGGGAAAAAAGATCTTCTAATCGTTTCAAGTACAAAGAAGCTTCTCCAACACCTCAGCCATTGATTGCTAAAACTCCGGCAGAAAGTCCCCTCGCTGTACCCTCACAATCGTCTGAATTATTAGATGCTGATCAATACACACTATCATTAGATGCCAGCGATCAATACACACTGCCTAATTCTAATAATACCGACAAGCAAGTTACTCAAAATAGTACTAATCCATTTAGCTTTATAACAACAATTTCACTTGGCTTGCTAGTGGCTTTTTTTGGGGCGTTGGCGGTAATATACTATCCTTCTCTACTAGAAAGTACTTTTCAGCGATATGAAACTACAGGCTGGCTTAATTCGGAAGAGAGTAAGTCGATATCGACTGATGCAGATATTGTTATTAACAGCGAGGGTTTAGAGCTAAGGAAACCAATCATCAGTAGAGATGGAAAATTGTTGTATGCTATTTCGGGAACTATCGAAGGTTTATATGTCAAAGTCTGGGAACTTGAATCTGGCAATCTGGTAGATGATATTCCTATAGAAGAATCCCATATTGCAATGAGTTATGATCGACATCAATACCTATTAGCAGGTCATAATTATCAGGGGCTAACAATCTTTGATGCGACTAATGGGCAGATATTTACATCAGTTGATGATTATTTTATACCTGAAAGAGGATTTTCTTATAGCTCGTCTTTTGGTAACTCGCGGCTTGGACTAAGTGAAAATCAATCCTTCTTAGTAGAAGATGCAGTAACTCAGACGGATCAAGGGGAACCCCTACATAGCACTAGTGTTTGGGATTTAAGGTCACATAAACGATTGATCCATGAAGAAACAATTTATTCATCCGATAATCTCTGGGTAGGGGTTTTCTGGTCTTTGTTATCTAGTAACGATCATCATAGTAGCCACCTATTTAGTGCTGATAGTCAACATGTTGTTGTTGACAGACAAAATAGTGTTGAAATTTGGAATGTGGATTCTGGCACCCGACTCTTTTCATTGGAGGCAGATGCTGCTAGCTTTACCACAAAGGAGAATATTCTCATTAGTGAAAAACATAGAGAGGTTGTAGTAGAAAATGATACTACTTCATTTTCTAGGCTGGTCCCCTATGACATTACGGTTTGGGATACCAGCCAGCAACGTCCTATTTTAGAGTTAGGAGAAGGTCGCATTAGCTTTGCTAGGACTGGAGAACGATTTGTATTTTATGATAACCAAACAAATCAGCTCAGCTTATTTGATACCCAGTTAGGAGAAAAAATTCGTACATTTGCCCAATATGACCTATCTGCCCATGAGCATATCTCTCATGTCGCACTCAGTGATGATGGTGATTTACTCGCCACTATTGTGTCCGAAGATCGTGTTGATGCTCCACACACTCGGCAAAAGCACCTGATATGGTGGGATGCTAAAACAGGTGAGGTTTTAGGCAAGCCTCAAGCAGTTGATATTGGTTCTTATGATTACAGCATTGTTCAATTTACCCCTGATGGTCGTTATCTTGTGATTGGTGAAGGGTATGACGCCCCATTGCAAATTTGGAAGACGCCGAAGTGGGACTGAGAAATTTAAGCACCCGATATACCAGGTCAACCTATAGGTGACATGCTTCCCTCGCTTGGTAATATTTTTTGCTCCACACTCAATGCAGCAAACGCCCTCGGGCCAACGCATCGTGCGAATAGTCTCGTAGCATTTGTCCTCATCGATTAACTTGGAAAGCGTTAGCATTGTTGGGCTGAGGGGAGGCGGCATGCCCTGACATTACCCTGCTCAACTTGAATTTAGCACCCTTCCTGAAACAGCTATTGAGCCATTGTATATAAGCTGTGTAAATCAAGGTGTTATCACCACGAAAGTGGCGGATAAGATCCAGAATTATGGGGTATGACCTCGACACGATGTAGAGTGCTATAACGCTTATCCAGCAAGGGTTTCAGGAAGATTTGAGCGAAGAATAAATTTTCTCAGTTTCAGCGTGATGGAGATTGTAAGCTTCTTGTAGGGCTTAGGATTTCTGACTTTTTAATAGACATCTAATTGAGGTCATACCCGAATTATGGGTCTGATCTACCAAATCTAACGCTGAATATATAGCTATTTCGGCACGTAAGGTATGCCTGTTAGGGCTTGGGAAACCTGCTTTAAGCGTGCAACATAGCAAATCACTGGAGCCGACGAATCTCGCTAGCCCGACGGCAGCGTACTCGAGCGAACCGTATGTTTGAGTATGAAGATGAATTAGCTGAAGCCATATATCGGTGGCATTATTGACCGGAGTGAATGTGGAGAATATTCGCTAGACCATTTTATGTTTAATTATGTCTAGTGCAACGTCAAGACTTAATTTTGGGATAGACAGAGGCTAACTTACAGCGTGCATCGTCAACTTTCATCTGCCAATCGACCCCTCGCTGAGTGTTGTTGACATCGTTAGCCCAAGCGTCTGTTTCGACCCGCAATGTATCAATATCGCCGAAACGTCTACCATGGACACACTGACGAGTCATTGCACTCAGTTCGTTCTCGGCAATGTTGAGCCAACTGCCATGCTTTGGGGTGTAACAAAAGTCGATGCGCCGCACCAGTGCTCGCGCTTGCTCAGGCTCAAATACTTCATAGAACGCACCGATGGTATGAGTATTGAGGTTGTCACAAACAATCTGTACTCGCTCATCTTGTTGATAACGTTCTTCAATCACCTGAGCGACCTCAATCGCCCAATCAGCCTTAGTTCTACGTTCTCGCACACTCACTTTTCGCCATCCGGCTAGGGGCTCTGTAAATATAAAGATGCTGGCCGTTCCGGCCCGTTCATACTCGTAATCGACCCGTTGGCCGTGCTGGGTGGTTGCGGGTTGTGGGGGGCGGGTTTCTTTTTGCAATTGTACCGGTTGCTCGTCCATGCATACCACTGGGCGAGTCGGGTCGTAAGGCTTAGCGTAAAGATCTAATACCGCCTCCATGTGAGCGACAAACTCAGCATCCGCTTCGGGCGGAATCACCCAGTATTCTATCTTCCGATTATTCATGCCGTTTTTTTCAGGGTTTGGCGCACGGTCTCGTGGCTGATCGTTTCAACGATACCCAATTCGACAACCTTGCGGGCTAACAGCCGTAGTGACCAATTGCTATAGCCAGCAGGCGGCGACCCTAACCGAGTGGCGATCACCTGAGCTTCCTGCTCGCCATCCAGCAACTTTTCGGTGGGCGGGCGACTCCGTTTTTTCCCATTGAGCGTCACCTCAAAGCCCTCCTCTACCAAGCGACGACGTAGATTCTCCACGGTCTGCCGACGGCAGTTATAGGCGTCTGCGATGCACTGGTCACTCCAATTCGCTCCGGTGACATCTGTCTTGAGGAGAATCTGTGCTCGTCGGACTTTTTGGCTACTGCCACTGAGCGTTTTGATGACCGTTTCGAGATGATTGCGCTCAGATTCACTTAATCGAACAATATATTTCTTCTGCATAGACCTTTAGAGTGCTCTATACAGACTATCGCAACACTCTCGATAATCCCAATTTTTAGCTTTGACGCTGCACTAGCTACTTACTTATTTCCTAAGGTTTACAGCACAAAATAAAAAGGTGAACCTCACACAAGAGATTCACCCCCCACACTGAATTAACGTTGCTAAAAAGTTTACTTCAAAATCAATACTGGACAATGGGATAATCGCACCACTTGTTCTGCCACCGACCCAATCAAAAGACGACTGACACCTTTGCGCCCATGGGATGGCATGACAATTAAGTCCGCATCTATCTCTTGGGCATAGTCCACAATTTTTGACGTAGTGTCCCCAATGACCACCTCAATGTGAAGCTTGTCATATCCCATTTCGTTAAGCTTCTCATGGGCAAACGCCTGGACTTTTTGCTTGCGGTCTTCATCACTAATCGTATCCCACATAGCCGCTGGATCGGCAGGGTGCAACGGTGCAAGCACATGAATCAGTTTCAAGGATGACACATCGTCAACAAGTTCTTTGGCAGGCCCCAGTGCCTGATAAGAAAGGTCAGAAAAGTCTATGGGAATCAGAACAGATTTTCGCTTCAGCCAATTCATCTCAGTTACCTCCATTTATTTAAAGACTGTTTCCTGAGCAATTGGAGTCTGGGGTAGCATTTCTCCCGAATTGAGCCGATCCATATAGCTCTTCAACTCCCTAGCAATCAGTCCAGACATCAAGAAGCAACCCAACAAATTAGGCAGCGACATTGCTAGGGCCATAATGTCGCTAAAATCAAGCACAGGACCCAAGTTAACCACTGCACCGACAAAGACACAGAACAAAAAGATGCCCTTGTAAATGTTAACAGTACTGTCACCAAACAAAAACGCCCAGGACTGTTGTCCATAATAGCTCCAGGAAATCATGGTTGACAGGGCGAACAAAAATCCGGCCACGGCAATCACATAGGGGAACCAGCTAATAACCGTTTCGAAGGATGCTGCCGACAGCTGGGCTCCATTGAGATCCGCCGCTGTGGGATCGGCATAAACCCCAGTAAGAACAATCACCAATGCTGTCAAATTACAAATAAACATGGTGTCGATAAAGGGTTCTAGCAAAGCCACAATCCCTTCTCTAATCGGTTCATCTGTCTTGGCAGCAGAGTGGGCAATGGCCGCTGAACCTAATCCTGCCTCATTGGAGAATGCTGCCCGCTGAAAGCCAATCACCAGGGCACCAATCGCGCCACCTGCCACTGCCTCTGGGCTAAAAGCTGTCGCAATAATTGTACCAATGGCACCGGGAACCTCCGGTAGTTTGACTAACATCACCCAGAAACAAGCGATGGCATAAACCACAGCCATAAACGGCACTAGAACACCGGCAACAGCACCAATCCGTTCAATCCCCCCCAGGATCACCAGACCCACAATCAGGGCTAAGACGATACCAAATAGCCAGCTAAAACCGTTTAGAAATGGCAACACATTAGAAACAGCGGCAAAGGCCTGGTTGGCCTGAAACATGTTGCCAATACCCAAACTGCCAATGGCACAAAGAACAGCAAAAATGACTGATAATGCCTTACCCACCGGAGCCATGCCCATGGCCGACAATCCCCGAGATAGGTAATACATGGGACCGCCACCCACGGTGCCATCAGGCTTGATGACGCGATACTTTTGACCCAGGGTACATTCGGCAAATTTACTGGACATGCCTAGAAAGCCTGCCATGGTCATCCAGAATGCAGCGCCTGGACCACCGAGACGAATTGCGATCGCAACCCCCGCGATATTACCAATCCCCACAGTTCCCGATAGGGCTGCTGCCAGGGCCTGGAAGTGAGAAACATCACCTTCGTCCTCTTCACTGTCGTATTTGCCCCGCACCACATCAATGGCATGTTTAAAGGCACGGATATTAATAAACTTAAGCCGAAACGTGAAAAAGACAGCGCCAATCACCAACCAAAGAACAATAAATGGCATGCCATTTTCGCCACCAACCTTGAAGTAAAAGAGCAGGTTGAGAACATCTACGACACCCTGGACACCGGCCTCAATGGAACCCAAGATCCCAACGGAGGCAGCATCGTCCTGGGCAAAAGCAACCTGAGGGAGAAAGATAAGTAAAAATGCCAGGGCGTAGAGATAGTGTTTCAATCTGAACAGTGATTTTTTCATGGTATTAACTCCAAATGAGAGAGATAATTGAGAACGCTGATTGTCCCCTCTTCTTTTTTGAGGAGGACTCAGTGAAAATTTTGATTGATCGAGGTACAATGGGATTGCTGCAAGCTTTTCTCTGCTAATAGAGAGAGTTCAATCCATTAGGCTAAAACCTTATATTGAGATTGGTTGGATACCTTGAGCCCGCGCCAGGTTCAAAACCCAACGCTAATTGAGGGCTGTCTGCTAAAGCAACAACCTGGCTATGGGGCTCTATACATGGAACGTTTATCGATCGCTCAACCCCTTTAGCGGGTTTTAATTTGATCAGCCTTGTGACTTTGAGTCCCAGGCAGGATATCGCTACCCCGCCTGGAGTAAGATATGAGCTAGAGGAACTAGATTAGTGACATCATTTTAATCTAGAAATCTCAGAGATCTAGTGAGACAACATCAGGAACTGGGTAAAGCAAAAACGGCATCGCAGAGAGTATCTGCTAGCCGATCGGCTTCTTCTCGACTCATCACCAACGGTGGAGCCAGAATCAGCACATTGGTAAAACCAGGAATTGTGTTCGTGTTTCGACCAATAATCATCTGCTTGCCCATGCAATATTTAGTTACCGAAGCAACGGCATCGCTATCTAAAGGTGTTTTGCTGACCTTATCTTTGACTAGCTCCACACCAAGCAGCAAGCCTTTGCCTCTAACGTCACCTACATTGGGATGATCCAACAACCGTTGCAACTTTCCAAGCAGATAATCACCCATCTCAGCCGCACGCTCACACAGGTTTTCTCTTTCTAGGATTTCGATACTTCTTAGACTGACTGCTGTGCAGACAGGGGTGCCGCCATAGGTAGTAACATGCCGAAAATGGCTATCACTGCCAGGGTCGTCTAAGAAAGCTTCGAAGATAAACTGTTTTACCACTGTGGCAGAAAGGGGCATATAGCCACTCGTAAGACCTTTTGCAAAAGAGATAATGTCTGGCTCCACACCCCAGTGTTGATGGCCAAACATTTTTCCAGTGCGACCAAAACCGTTAACGACTTCGTCATAGATGAGAAGAATGCCGGTGCGATCGCAAATCTCTCGCACACCTCGCAAATAGTCTTCTGGCGGCACAATCACCCCACCCCCAGAAATGATCGGCTCTACAATCACTGCTGCAACAGATTCAGCCCCTTCATAGAGAATTGTCTGTTCCAGTTCTCGCAGGCAGGCGGCATTGTAAACATCTTCCGGCTGTCCATCACCAAACCGATAGTAGTAAGGTGGGCTTACATGAAGAAAACCAGGAACTAAGGGCTCATACTTGAGCTTACGTTCAGCCTGTGCCGTTGCGCTTAGCGCTCCCATGGTGTGACCATGATAGCCTCGATAGCGAGAGATGATTTTGTAGCGCGGACCTGAGCCAGCAGGAGCCGTCTGAGCATGGTACTGACGAGCAATTTTAAAGGCTGTTTCATTGGCCTCCGAACCGCTTGTGGAGAAAAACACCTTACCCTCGTAACCCAATAGCTCCAGTAATTTATGGGCCAAACGAATGCCTGGCTCATGGCTCATGGTGAGCGGGAAATAGGCTAGATCGACCATTTGCTCATAGGCAACTTCCGCCAACTCTTGACGGCCATAGCCAACATTGACGCACCACAAGCCAGAGATACCGTCGAAATATTCGATTCCGTTTGTATCAGTCACATAACACCCCACACCCCGTGTCATACACTTGGGAGGCTTCTGGGAAAATGACTTGTGTTGCACTAATGGATGCCAAAGTGATTCAGCATCCATTTTTCCTAAATCAGTCTTTTCTGGACTCAAACTAGCAAACATTAAAAATGATCCTTAAAGCGAAAGAGCATTTTCCAAGAGCTAAATTACTTTTATCGTGAAGCGAATTCATGGGATGTTTTCAACACAATAAAAGTATTTAAAAGCTCTCTTCTGTATATTTACGCACGATTCAATAAATTTTTCCTATTAAGAAAAACCAATTCGAAAGCAATACTCGTTAAAGAAAACCTAGTTGTTTCATGACAGCAAAAAATAGACAGCAAGAACAATGGCTGAAAAACTTTGCCGCCCTTTTGAGACTTTTATGGATTTATAGATAGATGCCAGAAAGAATAAGCCGCACTCCAATAATTGCTAATAAAATAGTGATAATTTTTCGGAAAACATTAGGATCAAACTTCTTCGCAAGAATGACACCTAACAATAATCCCAGCATTAAACTCGGTACAGCCATTAAAAACTGACGGATAATGTCTGCCGAGAGTCGATTTTGAAAGCCATGCCCTACAACAACAATCGCCACACTCACCCAGAAAAAACCGGTGAGGTTGCCTTTGAATGTTTCCTGGGACCAGCGTTGACTAGTGCCATACAAAATGACTGGTGGTCCCGGCAGATTAAAGCTGCCCAACAAAATGCCTGATGTGAATCCAGCCCCGTAAGCCCACAATTTAGACTTCAAAACAGGCACCGCTGGACTTCTTAAGGAATATAGAGCATAGGCAACAATGATCAGCCCTAGGGTAATCAACATTAGTCCTGTAGGAATGTAATCCAAGGCTAGAAAGCCAATCGGAATCCCGAGGACCGATCCCAACAATAAGTGGGTGACCACTTTACGGTCAAACGATTGGCGGTAGTAGATACACAGTATGAGATTGTTCGTTAATGTGGTGAGGGCAACAAGAGGAGCTGCTGTCTGAATGCTGGTTATGCCAGACAAAATTGGCATAGCTACCAGTGCAAACCCAAATCCCGAAACCCCCTGGATAAAGGCTGCTCCAAACACCGTGATGACAATGATCAATGCCATCGTTACACCGAACTCCGATGAACATGGGTTACCGAAGACTGATCCGTCGGCATGACAAAAATTTCACTGATATTGACGTGGGCGGGACGAGTGACTGAAAACAAAATTGTGTCGGCAATATCATCGGGGGTGAGGGGCGTCATCCCCGTATAAACTGAGTTAGCCTTATCATCATCGCCTCGAAACCTCACATTACTAAACTCAGTTTCCACTAACCCTGGCTCGATGTTAGTCACCCGCACAGGCGTCCCTAGCAAGTCTATTTTTAACCCTTCTGATAAGGACTTCACCGCTGCTTTAGTAGCACAATAGACGCTGCCACCCATATACGTTTGCCGAGCTGCAATGGAGCCAATGTTAACCACATGTCCCTGGCCTCGTGTCACCATACCGGGTACGACGGCACGGGTGACGTATAACAGACCTTTAATATTGGTATCAATCATCTCCTCCCAATCTTGAATCGGGGATTCATACTGTTTTTCCAACCCCCGGCTCAGACCAGCATTGTTAATCAAGATGTCAATGGTTTTCCACTTTTCAGGCAGCCCTTCCATGGCAGTCATGACTGCCTGGCGATCTTGCACATCTATGCACAGTAGAAGGGTTTCGGTCTGATAGTGCTTTTGTAATTCATCCGCAAGCGCTTGCAGTTTCTCTTTACGACGAGCCGCCAGGATCAGGCGGGCACCTGCCTGGGCAAATAATCGGGCACAGGATGTACCGATACCGCTGCTAGCGCCAGTGATGAGAACGCATTGCTCAGTTAGAGATAGGGCCATAGGGAATAATTACTCCTGGTATTGTATGTTGTTTAGTCATCTTGTCCCCCCCAGAATTGGGGAGCTAGGGTGGCCTCGATAACCGATGGCTTCTTTACCAGTTGTCTTGTTATAGGGTTGATTCTTCTGCAAAAGAATCAATCCTACCCAAACCTGGGGGCTTCAGAAATGGATCCCTCAAAAGGCTTGTGGGAGAGTGTGCACTCAAAGTCCTCCAGGTTTGGGGGATTTAGGGGGCCTCCGAGCCGATCCACACCATGTAGCGATCCCAAGACCGACACCAAGTATCTCCCCACCCAGGAATGCTTAGTGCTGGCAAAGGCCAACCTTCCCAATCCGCCCACATTTTCGGAATTGAGAGGTCCAAGCCCCAGATAAATGACCTGGAAACATGGTCAGTATCACCAGATGAGAACAAATATTAT
Organism: Leptolyngbya sp. PCC 7375; assembly: GCF_000316115.1. Classification (GTDB taxonomy): domain Bacteria; phylum Cyanobacteriota; class Cyanobacteriia; order Phormidesmidales; family Phormidesmidaceae; genus Leptothoe. The sequence continues at coordinate 921,434 of NZ_JH993797.1, read as the reverse complement.
ACAGGTGCTGCCTCCAACACCAACCGTTTAAAAAGCTTACTGTTTAGAGCCACCTCAAACTTTCCATAGCTTCCGCTGGAAATACGCTCAGCCTAGAGTTCAACACAATAACTGGTTGGTCATTATTGACCAACAGCTTTAAACTCAGCGCATCTAAACTGTCATGTAGGCTTACACAAGCACCACAGCGTAGGGTGAACCGACGCCGTTCCATTTGAGCAAGTGCTTATGAAGCCTCCCTTCTTTGAGATTCAAATTAAAGGGCTCATGACTCGGGCTTAGAGATGAAAAGTAGATAAATAGCACCAACATCTTTTGAGGCCTATGTAGCGAGTCTTCAATGCTATAACCCTAGCAAGGGATAGTCACAGTTTTTGTATAAAAATCTACTTATTGAGGTTTTTTACCATTTGTTATCAACAGGCTACAAATTCTATTGATCAATTATCAAGATTAGTGCTAACGTTCAATTTGTCAATACCGAAATGAGAGTAGGTGGCTTTCCCCACATCCCCACCTTATATTTCAGAAAGTATTACAGCAACAACGTTAAGACACACCCTCAACCGATAGGAGGTTAATTTGTTATGAGAATTGGACTGCCCAAAGAGATTAAAGATCAAGAATTTCGAGTTGGATTAACGCCTGGGAGTGTACAGGCCCTGTGCCAACGGGGACACCAAGTCGTCGTTGAGGAAAATGCGGGACATGGGGCTGGGTTTACAAACGCGGATTATGTTGCCGCAGGAGCGACCCTGGTATCGGATGTTGCTATTCCCTGGTCTCAGGATATGGTGGTCAAGGTTAAAGAACCCCAGCCCTCTGAATATAGCTACTTTCGGCATGATTTACTGCTGTTTACTTATCTGCATTTAGCAGCAGAACCTCAGTTGACTGAGGCATTGATGGCCAGCGGGGTGAGTGCGATCGCATATGAAACCGTCATGACCAGCGACAGCAAACTACCGCTGCTGACACCCATGAGCATTATTGCAGGGCGATTAGCCGTTCAGTTTGGAGCCCGATATTTAGAAAAACAACAGGGGGGTCGCGGTGTTCTCCTCGGGGGTGTTCCTGGTGTACAGCCAGGACGTGTGGTGATTTTAGGTGGAGGCATTGTTGGTACAGAAGCTGCACGCATTGCCGTAGGTATGGGGGCTCAAGTGCAAATTTTAGACATTAACATTGAGCGTCTTGCTTATTTGGAAACCTTGTTTGGGTCACGGGTTGAGCTGCTTTATAGCACCTCAGCTCAAATTGAGCGAGTTGTTCCTGAGGCTGATTTATTGATTGGCGCAGTCTTAATTCCAGGGCGCAAAGCACCCACCCTGGTTAACAAAGCCTTAGTTTCTAAAATGCGTCCCGGCTCAGTGATCATTGATGTGGCTGTTGATCAAGGGGGATGCATTGAGACATTGCGGCCTACCTCTCACACCCAACCAACCTATGTTGAATCAGATGTTGTGCACTTTGGTGTGCCTAATATGCCAGGAGCAGCGCCATGGACAGCTACCCAGGCATTGAACAACAGCACCTTACCCTACGTGCTCAAGCTAGCTGACCATGGCCAGGATGCTTTATTAAAAGATGCGGCTTTGGCCCAGGGATTGAATGTTGCTAATGGCAAAATTGTTCATCCAGCTGTACAAGAAGCATTTCCTGTAATGGTTGCGGCATAGGAACTAAGGGAACTGCACAAAAATAAAGACCCAGGTTGGGGCTGTCGATGGGTGGATGAGTGATGGGGTAATGGGGTGATTATTTAAGCGCAAGCGCCTACCACTACAGTTGTAGTTATGAAGAATTAGTTATCATGCTCTTCTTGTAATGCCAAAACAGGGCCGTGGCCTGATGTTGCCGTCGCCATCTGGACCATCCAATCACAAAGTCAATATCCGGTAACCATTGCCATAACAACGACCATAATAATCGTCGAATTTCAGGCAATGTTAGTGGAATCAAAGCCCCCGTTGGTGCATGAAGACCGCCAGCGAGCTGTTTGCCGCTGATTTGTGTGACTTCAGCGCCCCTTTTTCAGTGGCGATGGCGAGAGATTGCGTCCGCATCACACTCAAAAAGGCATGGGCTAAACAAGCGAGGGTGATATGTCGATACCAGCCGGTCCAAGAGCGAACTTCATACTGGTCCAAGCCCACCTCCCCTTTAGCCGTCTCAAAGCATTCCTCAATCGTCCACCGACAACCGGCCACCCGAACCATGTCTGATAACGTACACTCTGTGGGGGAAAACACTCGATAATAGGCGATCTCGTTGGGGTCTTTCAGACTGCGTCTGAATAACAGCCGATGGGCCCAGCCGTCCGGGGAGGGGGCACTCAAAGTGAGTACCGCCCAATCATACGTCCGAGGTCCTTTCGTACCATTGCCGGCACTCAGTCGGTGCCAATCGGTCACTCTCAGGTAGGCCATCGCCTCACTGGCCGGTAACGAGGTCGTTCCAATGACGACCGATTCATTGCACGCAATCCCCAAAACATAGGCTTGCACTTGGGCTTCCAAGGCCTGGCGTAACCCTGGGTTATTCCCATAAACGGCATCGCCCGTGATCCACGCAAAGCACATTCCCAAGTCCGTTGTTCGCGCGACCATTTGCTGAGCCAAGGCCGGTTTGGTGGCAAACTCGATGTCGTCTGGTACTCCGGCCCGACGACATCGGTCTGGATCTTGGGTCCAGCTTTCCGGTAAATATAATGCTCGGTCAAGAAAGGTATGACCTTGGTCACTCACATAGCTCAAAAACACCCCGATTTGACAATTTTCGACTTTCCCGACCGTCCCACTATATTGGCGTTGGACTCCTACCGACTGCTTTCCTTTTTTGATAAATCCAGTCTCATCCAATACCCCCACTCCATCGGTACTGAACAGATGCTCTTGGACATACTCGATTAACTCATCTCTGACCCCATCGGCTTCCCAGACTGAGCGTCCTAACAAATTCTGAATTCCATAGGGGGTACTGTCTCCGGCTTCTTCCGCGAGTTGCCAACCATTTTTTCGCTCGATGGGGCTCAGTAAGCCTTGCACATAGCTGCGGGCTCTCTCTTCTGCCTCAATCCTTGAAAAGTAAGGGCGGATACGGTCCATGAGTTCTTCAAAGGCAAAATCCCACTCTTGCACTTGAGCTTGTTCATTCAATGGGCTGACAAGGATTGGCATCAGAGGCTGGCTGGCGTTCATTGACCAGTATCCCCTTAAAATTAAATATCTACAACTGTAGTACTAAGCTCAAATCTCTCACCAAATTAATGGCATCGGTTCATTTTTCCAAAAGAGCCATCGATGTGACTCTACATGGTTATCGGTGCCAATTTGGTGAGGAGCTGGAGTACCTGCATCTAATTGAATAATCGACAGAAACCCAGCATAGGTGGAAACAACAAGGATTTTACCCTCCGAGGATAAGTCCATACTACTAATAGCAGAGCCAATAAATAGTTGCCATCGAAAGTCTCCAGCGGTGCTAAATGCTCGGATATAGCCAGAGGCATCACCCACAATAAATTCATCCTGGCGGCTTACTCCGGCATACACTCTGGCTCCATCTTCTAGCTCAATGATATGACTATCCTCTTCATAGAAGTCAGTCTCCATACCTTTTAAAGCATGGGTAGGTACGCCAATTGTTGTGCCGTTATAGAAATGACAAGCATTGAATGCCATCATACTCTCATCTGCACTGAACAGAGCATAGTGTGGATATTCACTGTGGGGACCAATCTCACTGATCAGGTTCAACTGGGCATCAAAAACTAAGTGAAAACTGTCTTGCGCACCCACGACAATCAAGCGGCCATCTTTAGATAGTGTCCCATGCTCCATACTCAGATCTAAGGATAGGTCATCATCTGGGTGATTCTCCTGTAGCCATTCAAAAAACTCTTGTATCTCCGATTTTCTAGGCAGTAAGCGGCTGGCTCCCTCCGGGGATAGCACAAAAATTCCATCGGCACTGACTAGTAGAACCCTCGTGCCATCGGGAAAGGGAATGAGTTTAGTGGGGTTTGGAGGAGCATTTAGCGGAACCGCATCAAAGCTATCAGGGATACCTTCTAAGCCAGTTGGCCAGGGGCAGATGGCTGTAATTGGCCCGTTCCAACCATCTGTGATGTGGATGCCTGGGGGGGCTGCGATCGCAAAGTAACGACGATTAGGACCACAGCCAAAAAATTCTACATCAGGCACATCTGAAACCGTGTCACCAACAATATGAACCACTCGCCCTGATTCATACACAGCTCCAATCCGAGCCAATATGGACGAATCAGGCAAAATACACACCATAGGGATGCTTTGCCCATTCTCTTGTAACAAATGGATAAACGGTTGATGCGCTGGTGGCCATTGCTCCCTTAGCCTTACCAAATTACCCGTCTGATTGGCCTGGCGTACAGCGTCAATGGCGGCATTTGCCAAATGCTCACGATCAGGTACTTCAGGTTCCTCCCCAGCCTGGTCCCAACCGTCTCGCAAACCCACTTCCACAAATGCATTAATTGCTGCAACATATTGCAGCGTTTTTGTACGCCATTCTGCTTGAGGTGAGTTGAAAACCATCGTCGGACAAAAGTATGACACCTTAAAATACACGGTCATCAACCATGAAATCATCCGTGGCTTAAGAAATTATTACGATGTAAACCACCTGGCTAAGTATTATCCCCAGAAATAAGTTCCGTGATTTTCCGGAGCGAGGAGTTTCCCCTAGGTGGGCACGCTGGTGGCATCAAGGTTTTGATTATTCCACTGTTGCCAATTGGCGATGTTACAACAAAAGAGGAAATGCCCGATGTCACCCAAGGGTTGGTTCATAGTGGCATCTTCTATAGTTGTTTGTTTTTTGGCTCCATCAGCATGGCCTCAGCAGGCAACAACCGTTACGAATACAGCGAATGGAAATTTTGGCGATCCGTTTACACCCGATGGTCCGTTGACCGAAACAGAATCCAATGAAGTGCCTCTTTCAGCGGTTTTAGGAGAGGCCATCTTAGAGTTAATTAAGACAGGCGATCGAGCAGCGGCTGAGCCAGGGGATACGGTGATCTATCGTTTGCTGACGAGACATTTGGCACGGTGACAATTAACAATGTTGTCTTAAATGAGCAGTTACCGTTGGGGATGCAACTGCTCATTGATTCGGTGGAGGGGGCGTTAGTCGTGGGCAATACTAGCAGACTTCTGTGGGTCAGGCAGGGTCAACGGCCACGTTTTAATACAATGGTGTACTGGGTCTGTCTCAAGATGAAGAAAATGAAGAGACTCTGGTGGAGAATATAACGTGCGCTGAATCATGAGATTACCTGTAGAGGTATTCTAAATGACGGCCAGTATATTCTTTTTATTTTCTGACTCTAAGTTGTAAGGCCAACAAAAGTTATAAGTCCTTTCTAAAGGATAGGTGCCTCCTAATGCTAGGTGATATATATTTCAATATGTAGATTAAAGCGGCATTCGCGATGCGGGTCATGGGTTCATTCGTCGTTACGCAGTCACCGATGCGTCGGTGCATGATTCTAAAGTGCTAGGCCACCTGCTGGATGCGGATAATTTAGATGATGAACTCTGGGCCGATAGTGCCTATCTATCCATCGCCATTGTCACGGTCTTAGAGATGATGAGCTTTGAGAGTCATATCAACGAACGTGCCTATCGCAATCGTCCGCTCACCCAACAGCAGATAGCCGATAATCGTGAGCGCTCCAAAACCCGTGCCAAGGTTGAACATGTATTTGGTTCGATGGTCAATGAGATGGGGGGCAAAGTCGTTCGCACCATTGGATTAGCCAGAGCCAAAACCATGCTTGGCCTCAAAAATTTGACCTACAATCTCAAGCATTATGTCTTTTGGCAGAAGCAATCTGTGGCAGAAGCCGCTGCCTAGACTACAGGATACCCAGCTCTAATCTGGACAATATGAGAGTATTTGTCCGTTTTTAAGAGTCAACCTCCAGAAAAGGAGCTGGATAACAGTCTTATTTTAGACTAGATTTTTCAAAAATTCAATAAATAGAGGTGCCCTAAAGTCAATACCCGAATAGTTCCAGCCTGTCCAGGAGAGTCTTGGGCTAACACGATCGCAACAGTTCCAGTAAGCGCACTCCCACTACTCACCTGTCCCAACAATCCCATAGCCCTCCCTCGCTGAGAACTATACACCACATCTGTTAACCCATAATCCGGATCATTCATTAGAGCAACCGTCTCCGTCTCATCGTCAATGCTCATCCGTTGAATCCCTTGGGTCACCCAGCTCAACCTGTACCAATGATCGAGACAGTGATCAATCGAGGGATATCCAGCCTTCGGGTCGAGGTTGACCATCATAGTAGTGGCATCAAACGCTGTCAGATTGTGGTGCAAAAATTCCGCAATCAGGTTGAGGGATTTGTGGATGATGTGATGCAAACAGCTTGCGGACTTCACAACGTTCGTTTAGAGTTACAACGTTAAGCAGTAGCGAGGTAGACGAAGAGGGCAGAGCAAGGTTGTAGATTTCCGATAATGTCTAATAGTTATCGGGTGAACTTGGTCTCACTTGGGGGGCTTGCGAGATTTCTATGAAAATTAGTGCTTTTCCATTCTCTAAATCTGAGATGTTAGTCTTCTGCAGAAAGTAGGTTGGGACATCATAAGAAAAGTCAAGCAATATGGGGCCTAGAAAATGACCTGCACAAATCTATTAGCTATAGAATCTATTGCCAGTAAAGGACGCGGTGTGGTTACCACAAAAGCCATTGCTGCTAACACTGTGCTTGAAATTGCTCCCGTTGCCTCATTTCCATCAACAGAACGTAAAATTATTGATACAACTCAAATTGCCAAATATTACTTTGTTCAACCAGAAGCCTATCAATACAATAATGAGGTTGATGGGCATTTTGTTTTTGGTCTTGCTTCGCTATGCAATCATGACAGCACTCCAAATTCAAAAATTGAGTGGGTAACCGATGAACTTGGCCTATGGTCACATCTCACTAGTATTCAAGATATTGCATCAGGTGAAGAAGTGACCTTGTACTATACCAATATAGATGAGTATACTTTTGCATAAGTATCATTGAGGTATATCGAGAATCAGAACAATATAGATGCAAAAAATGGGATTTTATTTGCTTACTGATGCAAGTATTTTATGTAGTTACTTAACCAGCCGCTGGTGGACACGATTTGAGAAACATCCTGAATTTTGCGGTGTTGTGGTTAGGGAAAAGCGTCCAGATGTATCTATACTACAAGCACGTCATGCGTTTCATACCCGGTATGCAGGACAACATAAACTCTCAGCAGATCAGTGGAAGGAGCTGATAGAACTTTATCCCAAAATCAGTGAAGCAGAACAAGCAACAATACAGGCCATAGTAAACACATATGGCCTTTGTTCTGATGCAGTTAGCTATCATCCAGATACGATCTTTCTTGATTATGATGTAAACAGCGAAACTGCTCGACAATGGCTACAGTCAATTACCCAAACAGCTTCATCCCCTTGGCTGTTTAGCTGTATCGGTCAACTTTTCAAACCACAGTGGGTAGATGCACTGCCTGGGTGTTTGGTGAATAGTCACAGTGCTGTGTTGCCGTATGCAAGAGGTATTTACACGATCGAAAATATAGCTGCAACACAAGATATTGTAGCATTTCGGCAAGCTGCGGGGTTTACCATTCACTATATAGATGCACAAGTGGACACAGGGGCAATTATTCACGCTGAACGTGTTGTTGATCCTTTCAGATTTAAGACCTTATGGGATTTAAAGGCATACCTTTATATGAGCAGTTTCGATTGTTACATCAATACAGCTGAGGTAACGTTTAAATGTCCTGAAACTGTTCCTGCCGGTATTATTCCTGATCCGGCGTTGCGTGGCAAAAATTTTAAGAGCAAGGATTTTTCTACGGCTAAGAGACATGAGGCCGAAACAGGTTACTTAGCAATGAAGGAAATAGTTCAGCTTCATATTCTAAAGTAGTGCTAAGTTTCAGATCGCTATCAAGCTAAGTCAAAATTTATTGGTAGTGTATACATATTCAGGTTCATGCAGGAGAGTCTTGGTAGGGTTTATTCCCTTCAATGACACCGAAGGCGCATTCCCAAAAACGTTCAGGTCGATTTACTGCTGAACTTTAGGAAAATCTGGAGAGTGCTGTTTTAGGCAGCCACCGAAGGGGCAAACAGAGTAGTACTAGTTTTAGTTCTAGTCTGTGAATCTCTCAGGTAAAAGGACAGAGAGGGGCGTTATCGAATGCTGTCTTTTTACGGCGATTTGCCGAGAGGTTTTCCATGGAAGTTTGTGTCTTAGGGGCTGGTGTTGTTGGGGTGACTACGGCATGGTTTCTTCATAATGCAGGGTTTGACGTTACGGTTATCGAGCGGCAGCCAGCTGCCGCTTTGGAGACCAGTTTTGCCAATGGCGGACAAATCTCCGTTTCCCATGCTGAACCTTGGGCCAATCCAGGTACACCTGAGAAAATTCTCAAGTGGATTGGCCGTGAGGATGCTCCCTTGTTGTTTCGGTTACGGGCCGATGTGGGCCAATGGTGTTGGGGATGGCAGTTCTTGCAGGAATGTGTGCACTCCCGAGCCCGTCATAATTTGATCCAGCTGTTGAATCTGGGCACATTTAGCCGTAGCGCTTTGCAAGCCCTGCGCTCAGAAACAGGCATCGCTTACGATCATCTCACGAAGGGCATTCTGCACTTTTATACTAGCCAGCGAGAGTTTAAGGCGGCCATTAAGTCGACCAAGATTATGCAAGACTTTGGCTGTGATCGTCAGGTGGTGACAGCGGAGGATGCCCTTCGTATTGAGCCAGCCCTTAAAACTGTTCAGGAAAAAATTGTGGGGGCAACCTATACCGACGCTGACGAGTCTGGAGATGCCCATCGGTTTACGCAAAACTTAGCTCACCTATGTGAGCAGAGAGGGGTTAAATTCTTGTGGAATACCCAGGTGCATTTGCTTGAAACACTTGGTGAGAAGGTGAATGGATTGCAAATTTCCCAGGCAGATGGCAGTCGTGCCACCCTTAATCCAGATGCTTGCGTAGTCTGTCTGGGTAGCTACAGCCCACAACTGGTTAAGCCGTTGGGTATTAATTTGAAAATTTACCCAGTTAAGGGGTATTCAGCCACATTTCCAGTGGAATGTGAGGATTTGGCCTATACCACCAGTCTTACGGATGATGAGTATAAGTTGGTCTTTACTCGACTGGGCAATCGGCTACGGGTGGCTGGCACAGCAGAGTTGAACGGCTATGGGTTAGCGTTGAATGCCACCCGTTGCAATGCCATTGTCGATCGGGTGATGGAGCTATTTCCGGGGGCCACTAATCCAAAGCTGGCCAAGTTCTGGACTGGCTTACGCCCCTCAACGCCCTCTAATGTGCCCTATATTGGAAAAACTCGTTACTCTAATTTATTTGTCAATACAGGCCATGGCACCCTGGGTTGGACTCATGCTTGCGGTTCTGGTAAAGCGATCGCAAATATCATTTCGGGCAAGAAACCTGAGGTGAACTTTCAGTTTACTCAAACGCTATAGAGAAAGTTTTTTATGGGTGTACTCTAGGGATTTAACTAATTCAACTTCACCTGACCCAAGAGATTTTCAGCTGGAACAAATCCCCAAAAACGACTATCGTAGGCATTATTACGATTATCACCCAAGACGAAGTAGTTATTAGCAGGAATCTCAATCGGGCCATAGTCATAATTGTATGGCTCTTTTAGGTAGGGTTCAGAGAGTGGGCTTTGATTGATGAGGGTTTGCCCATCGCGGATTTCGATAGTTTCTCCCGGTAGACCAACGACGCGGAACATGAAGGTTTCATCGGCATAATTGGGAGAAAACTCTACAAAATCATCTGGCAGATTAAAAGCGATGATTGTGCCTCGGGTTACCGACTTGAGGCGAATGATCTTTACGCTATCATCGACCATCAGGGTGGGTTCCATTGATTTAGACACAATGGGTAAGGTGGGTGCTAACAACGAATTACAACTAGCAGTCGCCATGAGTAAGCAACTACCTGCCACCAGAGTCAGACGTCGAAGGGCAGGCTGAGAGCATGAGATTGAGACCATAATAGAATTTCGGTGAAGGAGAGAACGGATAAACTGGTCATCTGGCTAGTCGACAAATCTTTGCCAGTGGGGTTGGAGCGATCGCGGATATCCCAACAGCCATACCATGACAGCCGCAGGTATCAGCACCATCCAGAACACAATGCCGGGGAGCAGGTAGCCCAACTCTTGCGCGGGACGGGTGCCCAAAATGGCGATCACGATCGCCACATGGGCACCAAGCCACCAGCTCAAGCGATAGCCTTGTTGTTGTAAGAACCGGCCCTGAACAGCAATGGCAACAAACCAGGTGAGACCTAAGACCAGAAAGCCGATGCCCAGGCTGGTGATAAACGACCAGAGTCCTGCAGAGGGGGCAGAGGACGACAGAATAGCATTGATGGCTAGCCCACTTACCAGCAGAGTCGGGATGATGGCAAGACCGGTGCTGGCAATTGTGGCAGTCAAGGTGTGTTTAAACCACTCGTGGCTATTATCCATACGTCGTTTGAGGGGAATCTGTTGCAGGGCTGCACAGGTGCTCACCAGAATAGCCAGGGAAAACAAACCACTTAATCCCAAGGTCACCACAGCTAAAAGACCTGCTACTAAAGAGCTGACAACCCAGCCCAGCAGTGTCCAGCCAGACCATTCCAGCAGGAGTTGGCCATTGACATGGGTGCGCTGTCGAGCCAGTAAGCGTCGGGTGGTGGCGTCCGTCAATTGATTGAGCTTCAGGGTCTCGGGGGCTGATTGGCGCAACAAATAGACCATGACACCACCGCTAACCATGAGATTAATGATCGCCAGCAGCCAAGTTGAATTGATGGTGATGGCTCCAGCCCTGAGTAGGGTCGGCAGCAGGCCTCGCATAATTGATTGCACAACGGCCCACCCCAACATGGCCTGAAGCCAGCGATCGGCATTGGCCAAATGGCGACGTAGCACGTACCATTGGGCCACTAGCAGCGGAGTCGCGATGATCAGTAGCAGCAGCAGTCTGATGGGAAACAGGGATAAATCCAGCACCCCCTCCCATTGGCGCGAGGCCATTATCCGTAATACATGCAAAAGGCTGCTGGCAAGACCGCCAATGGCCGTCGCCTGAATCCACTGTTTGGCCCAATCAACTTCTTGTTGCAGGACGATGCCTTGACCCACACTAATCAGTCCCAAATTCCAGGTGCTGACTAACCAAGAAAGAAAATAGCGTTTCCCGATCAGGATGCCGCCGTCCGGGCTCCAGAGGCTGGAGAGCGTGATGCCGAGCGCTGACAGTGCAACCCAGCCACACCAGAAGCTCCACCCCGGCAATAGCAGTGGGTTCGGGGTGCCTGCCAGGTTGGTAATAACCAGGTTGGGGGGCACGTCAGCAGGGGCTGTCGATGCCGTAGCAGTATTGGTTTCATGGATCTCAGCAGGGGGCGGAACGGACACAGCTTGGGGCGGCTCTGCTGATGAGGCTTCAGGTGTTGTGGCCACGGTCAGGGCCTGGGTTCGCCATAGAATTTGGGTGGCCCCTGACTGTTGGCCAGACAGCTGGGCGGCAATTTGTACCGATTCAATGCCCTGCACCCCCAGCCGCTGCAAGCCGTTTAAGATCCTTGGCACAATGGCTGTCTGCTCTATCGGCTCAAGACTCGTCAGTAGGATCAAAAGCTGAGTCTGTTGCCGTCGTACCCGCGCCTGGATGTTTTGCGATCGCAACGATCGATTTAGCAAAGTGCCAATTGCGTCAGGATTCCCCTGTCGGGCTGGCTCCATCGGATTTGATTGGGTCATTACAGTGTCTTTGTCATTAGTCGTAAACAATCTCGAAGTCAAAATTAGGGCTTAACAACCGTGGGACCATCGCCCACCCCTTTGGTAGTCAAGAAATTTAGCGGAATGCGGTTCACCTCGTCATAAGCGCTGCTGCTGTCAATGGTTGAGGCAAATGACCAGGTCGCTAGCAGCCTTGGCGCATCGTTTGCAGGCATTGCTGTCATGGTTTGCACCACCTCTGCATCGCTCAAGGTCCGCTGCCAGATTTGCACATCTTTAATTAACCCGACATAGGGTCGGCTATTTTCTCGGTTGTTGCCCAGCATGAGTTCAGAACTATCTAAATCAATCTGCCCCCGATAAGAAGCGCTGCTTTTCAGTTCTCCATTGATATAAACCCGAATGGTTTGCCCATCGTAGGTGCCGACCACATGACTCCATTCGTTGAGAGGAAGGCCGGATGCGATCGCATAATTACCACTCAAACTAAACCGAATACCCTGGACCTCGTGATCAATCACTAGCAGCATGCGATCATCCTGTAGAGCATCTGAGCGTTCTATAATCCGAGCATATTTCGTAAACCGGGTCGGGTTAACCCATACCGCCACCGAAAATCCTGCCTCTGCAGAGTTAAAGGGCGGTATTGTCCCAGGGGACGTAATGGCAATGTCGTCCTTCCCATCAAATTTCAGCGCATCCCCGTGACTAGGGAGAGCTATCGGGTCTGATGAGAGAGATGGAGAAACCCCACGACTGCCCAGAAACACCAACAGTAGACAGGTAAGACTGCCCAGTGCGATCGCCCCCCACCGTCCCCAGGGCTGTGACCAGAGCGTTCGAACGCTCTGGCTGATTTGAGACTGCCTGACCCGCTCTAAAACAGTTGAAACACTACCCCAATCCATCCCTAGTTCACTCGTCTGATGCGGGATCGTCGTTGCTGCTTTGGCTAAGGGCAAATTAGGTGCCAGGCGAGTCTGCCACCGGGGCAAAATGTCCCCCAACCGCCGTCCATACACCTGGATGGGGTAAGGCGTTTTGAGATGAACCTGTTGCAATACCTGACGCACTTTAGGCAGATATTTCTGCCGTTCTGGCAGGACATAGCCGTCTACAAAAATACGGATTTCTTCATTTCCCTGACAAACCTGGACTTTTATCTGCCGTCCAAATTCAGGCGATTTTTTTAGGGCGTCTGCTAACTGATTAAGAGCCGTTTGGTAATTCGTATCGTCCATCGAAGATTGTGGCATGAGTCAATTTAATGAGCACCTTTAAGGTGAAGCCCATATGATCTTTCAAACTTAAGTTTGAAAGACCGGGTGAGATAGAATCCACCAGGGATAGTATTGACAGAAAGGTGTTTGCCAGTACAAAAAAATCAGGCAGAAAGTCGCAGGGTATAAAAGAAATGTTAAAGAGCAGGTCATAAGTGGTTTTATTTAAGGCTGCCCAACTATAGGACAAGACACCGCGCAGAGTTAGAACATGGTCAGTTTAGCCCCAACCATGTTCTACCTATAGATGTCGCAAATAGATGTCGCAAACGTTCAATACATTCAACTCTGAAGGCTCTACGCTCGTAGCGTTACTTTTGGGAGCCTACAGTGAACTCAATATCAACAAATGCAGCAACATACGAGTTACATGGAATGGAATTCGATCTGTACGTTGCCCAACCAGAACCCGTGACGAAGGCTCTGCCGGCCATTTTTGTAGCCCATGCATGGGATGGTTTGAACGAGCCCATTGAGACTATCACCCAACGTGTAGCACAACTGGGATATGTCGCCGTTGCCGTCGATGTGTACGGTAAGGGTATGCGAGGTGATCCCATGGGTGACAACTCGCACTTAATGCTTCCCCTGCTTGAGGATCGAGGTGTTTTGCGAGATCGCTTACAGGCTGGTTATGCGGCTATCAGAGAGATAGAGACGGTGGATACTACCCGAATCGGTGCGATAGGGTATTGTTTCGGCGGCTTGTGTGTGCTCGACTTAGCGAGGTCAGTGCCAGATTCCCTTCAGGGTGTTGTTAGTTTTCACGGCGGACTCACTGGAAACAGTCTGAAGGATAGGAAGCCAATGGAGGCAAGTGTTCTCATCGAACATGGTTGGGATGATCCGTTAGTGCCCACCGATGATTACCTGGCATTCGCCCATGAGATGGACGAACGTAAAGCTGACTGGCAGGCGCACATTCATGGCGGCGCAGTACACGCGTTTACGTTTGAGGGTGCAAACATGCCAGAGAGTGGCCTGCAATACCATGAAGTAGCGGCTCGGCGTTCATGGAAATCTATGATTAATTTTTTTGATGAAGTTTTCTGAGGCTGCTGTTGACCAGAGGCGAACACAACAGAAGATGGGGTCATGAGATCGCGATACCATTGGCTATGCTAGCGAATGCCTTTATTTCCGATTAAGTCTATTCTCTACTTTTCAGTTCAGTATGGATCATTGGAAAGCAAAGGTTTATGGACGAGTATTAGCAGTTTTTGGGATTATCTGTAAATGTCACAGCATAATAATCGCGTTCAGAAGATCGAACTGAAATTTCAGCTTTGGGGATGGGCTTTATTCATTCTATCGGCAAGCTTTTTTGTGGCGGCAAGTATCAGGGTGGGAGATGTATTAAGTCTCTTGGGTAGTTTATTTTTTCTCTTTGCTTGTATCTTGTTTATAATTCCCCTAGTTATTATGCGAAAGTCATGAGTTGCGAGGAGACTTATCACTATGCGGTCGCTCAATATCTGATGGTTTCTGTTGAACTACCCGTCGGAGGATTTATCGTGGAGGCAACGCCCGAGCAGCCATACTTAGGCTTGCTCCTAAAACTATCCTCTCTCCAGCTCTCTGGCATTGCCATCCAGGCCCAACCCAGAATAGTCACCCAAGAAAGCTCATGCGGTTACGGATAGCCGGATTTGTATCCAAGGGTACACAGTCTTCCTCGCTAACTCCCTACACTCGTCTTGGTGTGATAAAGCTCAACTGAATGAAACCGATTGCTTTTTCAATGCTTGCGATCGCAACCCTGGGAATACTATCAAGTCCAGTGGCTGCTGACGATCATGTATCACCTAATGGTGTTAGAACGTTAACTCCTGAAGGCGGTATTATTCCAACTGCCACATGGAGCCTGGGGACCCGTGCGGGAGACTATATCTTTGTTGCAGGGATGCGGGGGATTGATCCCGAACTGAATGCCCTGGTTCCCGAGGCTGAAGGTCGTGTCCGACAAGCGTTTTTGAACATGCAGCTGATTGCTGAATCAGAGGGAGCCAGCCTGCGGGATGCAGTGCGTCTAGTGGTGTACGTGACAGATATGTATCGCTATCGCCCGATTGTCAACCAGATTCAGAAAGAACTCTGGGGAGAGGGTCCCTATCCACCCCGCACGATCATTGAGGTAGATCGGCTTAATCAAGACGATATTGTTGAAGTAGAAGGCACATTCTACGCTCCTATTGAAGAATGAGTACCCCCTAAGCTCCTAGCTAATACAATGCCAGTTGCTGTTAGCTAGGGTGCTAAGGGGACTGCACAAAAATAAAGACCCAGGTGGGGCTGTCAAGCAAACCGTTCGGCTGTAATCGAGAGAGAGAGTTTACCAAGAGACCGATTAATGTTGGAGCAATCGCCTGTGATTAGTGTAGTGTAGTCAGCTATCTCACTTGGGATGATCGGTTTTGAACGATTTATAAATGGGATGGGTGCAGGTTGCGATCGTGGCAGCCTCCGCCAAAAATTTTGCCCCTCACATGACGTTAGAGCGGTCTGAGCAAAAACGATCAGCTAAGAGTTAAAGGTGCTGCACAGCCGCACAACTCTGCCCCAGCGAAATCTTCCGAAAGCCTATACCCTGAAGCATTATCAGCAGGCCAGAAACTCTCGGATTGAGTTCTTAAAGGTGGTGACGTTCCCATGATGAGACCATGGACCATGGACGACAGAGTTTTCTGCACCACTAAGGGATTTGGAGTCAGAACTTGTGCGCGTACAGTACCTCCATCACGTCACAGAGATAGGCGATGCCTGAATAATCGTCGAAAAACTTTGCTGCGACCTCATCTGAAATCTTCACGGCCATCTCTCGACTTGGGGTAAGCACCTCGAACTTTACATTCGAGTAGGTGCCGGAGACGGTGGGTTGTCCCGATGAGCGCACGTTGCGACTGCCTTTACCGCCAGCGTCCACCACCGTATAACCGGGAGCCCCGGCTTCGTCGATGATCTTGGCGATCTGTTTCAGCAGCAACTTTTCCGTGACGATGACGAGCTTGCTGGCTTGCTGGGTCATTTAGGTTACCTCTTGATGCGTTTTGTTGTGATAATTCAAGATAAGAATCTATGGTTTTATCTTGAACCATATATTTAAGTTTATGACAAAGATCGACCAATCCACTACCCTCTTTTGAGCAAGATGGGCTCAGATTAGCGGAAGCATTTTATAAAAAACACTTATCCTTTTGGATGTGGGCTTTGTGTCGTTGACGACTTGTGTGCCGATAGCGATCGCAAAAGAACAAGGCTTCTTCACTAACTTTGAAAAAATTGTGGTCGACGCAGCAAATCTAAGTATAGACTTAAGAATATCGTTCAAGATAAAAGCATAGATTTTTGTCTTTTGTTCGACATCAATGTCAGGTTTGAGCGATCCAGTCTCTCTCCTTGAGACACTCTCCAGTCACAGGTGAATTTCTGACAGGTGTTTGCGTAGCGACGGGCACTTGTCCGTCACCGTCATATATATTTGATCAGCATGGAACGGACACCATGAACAAGTTTGACTCAGCTAAACTGCGGACCAAGTTTGACAACACCAGCGAAGGCTGGCTAGTGCAGGTATATAGCGGTGATCGCCGTTTGCTCTGTGTTTTAGACGCCTCCCACGGTTGGAGCTTCTTGCTCGGTTGCGGTTTTGGTTTACTACTTTCAGTAACTTGGATAAACGCGGCTCGTTACAGTCCCCCCTTAGAGCCGACCCCACCAACAGAATTACCCGCATTGCAAGGGGATTGATACGACCCATCGTAGGGGTAAGATATTCGCCTTGAGGCATCGTCATTGGACCTAAATGCGCTCATGGTGCGACCCATCACAAAGACGGGGTGGCCTCAGGCCCCATCTGCACGGGTTGTATATGGGGCGATCAAATCGCTAGACGAGAAGAGACAGACTCTCTCTGGTTGCACAGGACAGATGAGCACGCGGATCACAGCTGCCTTGCAGGCCAACCAAGTCAGCTGGGCCAATCTAGCCAAGGCGATCGTTTTTGCATATCAGTTAGCAGCCCTAGGGCGCGAAAGCAGTTGTTGCCGATCGCCAGATATTTGGTTGGGTCTAGCCCAGATAAAGGTGAGATATCAGAAATTTGGTTGTTGGACAGTGACAGCGGCATTAAGGCCTCAAGGGAGGCTAGCGGCGAGATATCAGAAATTTCTTGAGGTCAATAGGGCTCAGGTTTCGAGCGGTTTCAGCACTGATAGCGACGGCAGGTCAGATCGCTTTGTATACCACTCGGTAAAGTGCTTAATTGAGGTTTCGTTAATGGATGTTTGCTAGGCGGATAGGTCCAATATTCTATTGACAAGGTGCAATGGCAGTCATTTGGTTCTTGGGTCAAGGGCATGGCGCATTGAGAAAACTCTGCGATCGCAATTTACATTAACCAGAAGCGAAGATTGCCAAACAGAAAAAAGAAAAACTTATGATTGGAATTTGACATTGCGTTCCAAATCCTTGTTGAGAGCGCGCAAAAATCTGTGCATTTCAGGATAGACTTAAATACATAGAGATTTAGGTTTTAATAGATCAAAATCTATGGAAGATAGTGCAGGACAGCAGTTATCTTCCAGCCCTATTCGGAGAGTGGCCCTCTCTGAACACTTTTTCGACAGGTTCTCGCGTAACACCTGTACTTTAGGGGTGAAGCGCTTTACCCCTACTTTTTAAAGCTCACTTATCACAATAATCATTCCTCGTTAGAGGAGGCGGAAGGAGGTATTAGTGGATTTCTTGTCCGATTTTTTGACGAACTTCCTGGCGAAGTTGCAGTCCCCGACACTCGGCTTTCTAATTGGTGGCGGGGTTGTTGCCGCCCTCGGTAGCCGACTGACAATTCCGGATGCGGTCTATAAGTTCATCGTCTTTATGCTGCTCATTAAAGTCGGCCTGAGCGGCGGCATTGCGATCCGCAATGCAAATCTGGCGGAGATGCTCTTGCCTGCAGTGTTTGCCATGGCAGTGGGCATCCTTGTCGTGTTCATCGGGCGTTACACCTTGGCCAAGCTGCCAAACGTCAAAGTCGTGGATGCCATTGCGACCGCAGGCTTGTTCGGTGCCGTGAGTGGTTCTACCCTCGCCGCCGCCCTGACCCTAATGGAAACGGGAGGTATGCAATACGAGCCCTGGGCCGCTGCACTCTATCCATTTATGGATATCCCAGCACTCGTGACTGCGATTGTCTTGGCCAGCGTTTATCTCAGCAAGCAGCGCAGTGCCGCAGACGAGCACCTCAGCAAGCAAGAGTATCTCGGCAAGCAAGAGTATCGCGCCCAGCAGGGAGGAGGTACCGCAGTTGAGTATCGTAGCAAGCAGGGTAGTACGGCAAATAATAAGGTCAAGATATGGCCCATCATTAAGGAAAGCCTCCAGGGCTCTGCTCTATCGGCATTGCTGCTCGGTATCGCTCTAGGTCTGTTAACTCGACCAGAAAGCGTCTATGAGAGTTTCTTCGATCCCCTCTTCCGTGGCCTGCTTTCGATCCTGATGCTGATCATGGGTATGGAAGCCACGGCAAGAATTAACGAGCTTCGTAAGGTAGCCCAGTGGTATGCCGTATACGGCCTGGTGGCACCGCTACTGCATGGCTTCATTGCCTTTGGTCTCGGCATGATCGCCCATGCCATCACGGGATTCAGCCCTGGCGGCGTTGTCATCCTCGCCGTCATCGCCGCCTCCAGTTCAGATATCTCAGGGCCGCCCACGTTACGAGCCGGTATCCCGTCGGCCAATCCCTCCGCCTACATCGGCTCGTCCACAGCTGTTGGCACACCAGTTGCGATTGCCTTGGGAATACCGCTCTACATCGCGCTTGCCCAGGCGCTGATGGGCAGCTGATTCTAAACGGGTTGCGGTCTGCCGGTGCTCCCTTGGTCCGGCGACCAACGCGACAGCTATGTCAAGGTCTGCGGCGTCTTCATTCAACAGCCGCGCAGGTCCATAGGTCTGGGCCAATGACTTCTTTACTGGCATCAATGTCCCGCAGGTACACAACACAGCCATCCAAAAAGCCGGGGCGTGAACCCGGCTTTTTGGGTTTAATCGGCTGGGTTTTGTGCTTAGTGGTGCAGGTACTAGACCAAACGTTTAGGGTACAGAGTTACAGTGCCTTGCCTGTACTATCAGAGAGCAGAGAAAAGCTGCAATTGTGATTGGGGATTATGTTGTTGCCGATACTCATGTCCAAATTAGTGCTCATTTTGGACCGCTTAAATCTCTCAATTACCTTTCTGAAATAACTGAGCCGACTCCTCTAACACTGAATGAGAATAGTGTGATTCTTGTCGAGAAAATTCGCATCACATTGGAGTGGTTTTTGGGGATTAGTTATATTGTTAGCATTAAGATATCATTAGGGATTCCCTTGCAATGAGCCTTATAGAGGTCACTACGCTTTTTACAATGATGGCTGCTTTAGCAGCTTTGCCAAGTGCAAGTGTTGCATTGGTTGTTACACGTGCAGCGACTTTGGGCGTTAAAAGTGGAATTGCTGTCGCTATGGGTATAGTTTGCGGCGATCTTGTCTTTGTGGCCCTGGCAATCCTAGGTCTGTCTGTTGTTGCTGAAACAATGGGTGGATTTTTTATACTTGTCAAAGTGTTGGGCGGCATGTATCTGATTTGGCTCGGAATATCACTGTGGCGATCCAATGATGCACCTGTTGACATCGCAACGTGTAGTACAGGTAATGCCAATCGGGGACTGACAACAAGCTTTGTCTCAGGCTTTATCTTAACATTGGGAGATGTCAAAGCAATTTTCTTCTATGCCAGCCTATTACCTATGTTTGAAGATCTATCAACGTTAGAAGTCTTTGATCTGATAACTATCGTGTCAATAATAGTTTTGGGAGTCGGTGGCGTGAAGATTTTATATGCTGTGTTTGCTACCAATGTTGCACTTTTTCTGGAACGAAGGAAACTTCAAAAAGTGTCAAAAAAAGTTGCAGGTGGTTTTATGATTGGAGCTGGTAGCTACCTTATATTCAGGACCTGACATACCCTAGGGAAATACATATAAATAAGCACCCGTTAACCAATTGCCCATTTGGGATCGAACGGGACGACGGTACCAGACCCTTCAGTATCGTCGTCATCCGCTTTGGGGGCAGACTGTCGGCGGCCTTTTCCACCGCGCGCGATTCCCTGATTTGACGTTAGCTTTTGAATCGGCTGTTTCTAAATCACAACCGTATATCAGTTTATTGCAGAGGGAATGTATCCTGCCCATTAGTGCCCAGATTAGAGGCCAGTGATTCCTCATGATGCTGAGGATAAATGGCTGGAAGGGGTACGTTAGGGAAACTTTATTGAGAGTGGTGCGAGCTTTCAGTCACCGTAAAATCCCTGATGTCAGGAGTCTTAAAAGAATGGAATAGTCTGGTGGAAGGCCTGATTAAGTCTGGTGTTCTGATCACTTATTCTAACAACAGTTTCCTCAGAAAAATCTACAGATA
Source organism: Leptolyngbya sp. PCC 7375 (assembly GCF_000316115.1). Classification (GTDB taxonomy): domain Bacteria; phylum Cyanobacteriota; class Cyanobacteriia; order Phormidesmidales; family Phormidesmidaceae; genus Leptothoe. Next base: position 900,843 of record NZ_JH993797.1, on the reverse strand, counting down.
AAGTCAGGTTATTTCTTGGTAAGAATATATTATCAACCATGCTAGCTTTAAAATCCGTGCTGCCCAGCCGTGTGCTGTTAATTTCGTTCCTGGGTATTTTATTTCATCTGCCACCTGCGCAAGCCCAATCAATTACAGCGGATATTAATGGAGCGCAAACCGTTGTCACAGTAGATGGCAATCAATATGATATCGACGGCGGTAGCCTATCTGGAGATGGAGCTAACCTGTTCCACAGCTTTGAGCAGTTTGGGCTAGATGCGGGAGAAATCGCCAATTTCCTCAGCAACCCTAATATTCAAAATATTCTCGGACGTGTAGTCAGCGGTGATCCATCTGTTATCAATGGCCTGATCCAGGTAAGCAACAGTAACGCCAACTTATATTTGATCAACCCAGCAGGAGTCCTATTTGGGGACGGTGCCACTGTCAATGTGCCAGCAGATTTTACAGTTACTACAGCCAACGGGATTGGTATTGGCGATGCTTGGTTTAATGCTATTGGTGACAATGATTATGCCAGTTTGATTGGCAACCCCCACAGCTTACTATTCAGCAGTGATCAGCCTGGTAGTATTGTTAATAGTGGTGATCTCAGCGTTACTACAGACAATAATCTCAACTTAATAGGTGGCACCGTCGTGAATACTGGCACTCTTTCAGGTGGCCAGGTGACAATGGCCGCTGTACCAGGGCAGCGACGTGTCCGCATTGATCATCCAGATATGCTGCTCAGTCTAGAAATGTTAGCAGCATCTGAAAATACTCCTCAGTTAGCTGATGCGGTTTCCCTTTCAGTTCTATTAACCGGAGGTGACGTAGCTATTGCCACTGGAGTAGATGTAGATGACACAGGACGTATTTGGCTATTAAATAGCCCCGTGAATACGGGAGATGTGGCAATTGATGGGAATGTTACCGGTGATCAAGTGCAATTAGCTGCTGCAAACCAGGTAACGGTGATAGGGGATGCTACCGAGATTATCCGCACCCATGGCGGCAACCATAGCGCCCCTATCGTCACTCGATTTAGTGCAGATGGCACCAACGCGAATGAACTCGTATTCCTTGATGCCACCGTGCCTGATTACAACAACTTACTTTACGGCACAAAAGCGGGTACCACCACAGTCGCGATTCCCGTCAGTGAGAATGGCATTCAGCGTATCACTGAGATTCTGAACCAGGTGGGAGCAGTCGATGTTATCGATGCTATCCATATTGTCTCGGAGGGAAATGAAGGAGAGTTTTGGCTGGGCAATGCCTATGTTAGCGAGGAGACTCTGGAACAATATAGAAGCCAGTTACAACAGTGGGGCGGGTTAATCGGTGCTGAAGCCGATATTTTGATCTACGCTTGTTTAACAGCACGGGGGGAAAGTGGACTGGCACTGCTTGATCAAATTGCCGCATTCACCGGAGCCGATGTCGCTGGCAGCACAAATTTAACCGGCAGTAGCAGCCGCAACGGTGACTGGATTTTGGAACATTCAGTCGGCAACATTACCACCGAGAATGCCTTTGAACAGACTACCCTGACGGGATATGATGGATTGTTGCAAGTATTTACGGCAACCGATGCCACCAGTTTAATTGCCGCCATCAATACCGCAAATGGTAATGCTGACACAGATACGATTAACCTGGCAAACAATATTACCCTCACCGCCATCGATAACCCTGCTGATGGAGCCAATGGCTTACCCTCAGTGACGGCAGCCGAAAAGGTAACCATCAACGGCATGGGCAACACCATTGAACGGGATGCTGCTGCGCCTGGCTTCCGGCTGTTTCATATTGCCCTAGGGGGTGATCTGGAGATAAACGAGACCACCCTTTCCGGCGGGCTCGCCAACTCTGGCGGCTTCTTTGGACCGGGAAACAATGGTGGGGCCATCTTCAATCGAGGAACCTTGACCGTCAACAATAGCACCGTTTCTGGTAATGAAGCGATGACCAATGGTGGCGGGATTTACGGTTTTGGTGATGTAGCCAATGGTGCAGTTGCGACCATCACCAATAGCACCATTTCTGGCAATACGGCCGGAAGTAATGGCGGTGGTCTTTCTAACGTTGCCTATACTCCTGCTGCTAGCTCAATCCCCGATGCAGCAGTGATGACAATTGCGAGTAGCACCATTATTGGTAATACGGCAAATACAGGTGGTGGTATTTCTAATTTGGGCCAAAGGGTTGACAATGGTGCAGTGGTGACGGTTAACAACAGCACCATTACAGGTAATACGGCCAACTTCGCGGGTGGTGGTCTCTACAATCGGGGGCAATCTGCCAGCCAAGGAGCAACCATAACTATCACCAATAGCACGGTTACCCAGAATACGGTGCCGAATGTCGGTGGCCGATCAGGTGGCATTCATAACACTGGCTTGTTTGGGGGTCCCAATACCGGACGATTGCTCGTGGGTAATAGCATTATTGCCCAGAATACAGCAGACTCAAATCCAGATGTGGGACGAAACATGCCTTTTGCCAGTGCCCCAGTTGTCGACCAGGGTAACAACCTGATTGGCATTGATTCCCAGGGGCTATTCACCACCAGTACCCTGGTGGGCAGTGATGCCAACCCTATTGATCCAATGCTGCTACCCCTGGGGGACTATGGTGGCCCCACCCAAACCTATGCCTTCTATCTGGGCAGTCCTGTGCGCGATGCGGGCAGTGATGCCCTGGCCACAGTGGCAGGCCTCACCACGGACCAACGGGGTGCTGATCGCTTCAACGGCCCAGCAGATATTGGCGCTTTTGAATCCCAAGGCTACAGTCTGACGGTGGTGGCCGGAGATGGCCAAAGTACCCTGGTGAACGAATCTTTTGACACAGTTCTGGCAGTTCAAGTCACAGAAAACTTTGTCAATTCGGCACTACCGATTCCTGATGTCACCGTCACCTTTACGGCCAATCCTGGCAGTGGTGGTGCCAGCGCCAGTCCAGATAGCAGTGTCACGACCGATGCCACGGGACTAGCCACCGCTGCCAGTCTGCTAACGGCAAATGAAACAGGCGGTGATTTTACCGTGACTGCTGATGCCGCAATGTTAGACTCTGCCACGTTTAGCCTGACCAATACGGCACCGGAACCAGAACCAGAGCCGGAGCCGGAACCAGAGCCGGAGCCGGAACCAGAACCGGAACCGGAACCAGAACCAGAGCCGGAACCGACACTACCATCTAACCTTTTAGAACTGTGGATAGATCTGCAAGCAACGCGGCTACTCTCCGATCCCATTTGTACGACAGTCCCTGATGTGGACATTGTCGTGGACATACCAGATCTAGACTCTCCGGCTATCTCCAATGAAAAGAGTCAAACTACATCAGAAACAGATTGCCAGTTGCATTACTAGGAAAGAAGATATCCTCCTTATCTTTGTCATTGATTAATGTCATTAGGTTCCTATCTATGCAACAAAATATTCCTAAAATAACGCTTCTGCTTTCCCTCCTTTGTGTATCACCAGCCCTTGCCCAACGTCCTAACCCTAACCAAGATCGCCTACCCCAAACTCTACCCAATCCTGAAGAAGCCATTCCACCTGAAACAATTCCAGAGATTACTCCACCTGAATCTCCTATAGAGCTGCCAATACCAGATGAGGATGTGGTTATTTCTGTTAACCAAATTGAGGTGTCAGGCAGTACTATCTTTGGTCCAGAAGAGTTTGATCCACTGGTTCAGCCTCTAGAAGGGCGAGACGTTACATTGACAGAGCTGCAAACCTTAGCTGACACTATTACCCGTCTTTACTTTGACCAGGGCTATCTAACTTCTCGGGCGATTTTACCAGAACAAGATATTACTGAAGGGTCTATTCTCATTCAGGTGATTGAAGGCAGTATTGGTAAGATTCAAATTGAGGGCAATCAACAAACTCAAACCCGTTATCTAGAGCAGCGCCTTGGTCTGGGAACCGATACCCCTGTTCAACTGGGGGCGATAGAAGATCAGCTCAGATTACTACAATTCAATCCCCTGTTTGACTCTGTAGAAGGCACCCTGCTCCCTGGAGAAAATTTGGGAGAAAGTACTCTGGCAGTCACCGTGGATGAGGCGAAACCGTTTAACGCGGATCTCTCCATCGATAACTATTCACCTCCCAGTGTGGGGGATGTACGCATGGGCATCGGTCTAAGTTACCGCAACCTGACCGGTTGGGGAGACCAGATTTCCCTGGCTTATCATCGTTCCACCACTGGAGGGTCTAACCTGTACGATATCGGCTATCGAATTCCGTTAAATGCCATGGACGGAACGCTACAGCTACGGACGCTGATTAGCGATAGCACCCAAACCTTGACCAGTCTGGATGTCAGCGGTGACTCTGAGTTTTATGAAGTTAACTTTCGCCAACCCCTCGTGCGTACACCACGGGAAGAACTTGCGCTCTCTTTAGGATTTGCCTATCGTGAAGGCCAAACCTTTCTATTTGGCTCTCCTTTTCCCTTTGGCAGTGGTCCGAATGCCAATGGCATTAGTCGTACCAGTGTGATTAAATTTGGTCAGGATTATATCCGGCGAGACCCCTCTGGCGCGTGGGCGTTTCAATCGCAATTCAGCCTGGGTACTGGCCTATTCAACGCGACCAATAATGGTTCTCCCACTCCCGATAGTCAATTCCTCAGTTGGCTAGGACAAGCTCAGCGAGTCCAACGGTTAGATAACAACAATTTGCTGATTGTGCAAGCCAGCGGTCAACTAGCCTCTGATAGTTTACTGGCTTCAGAACAATTTGTTATTGGTGGTGGTCAGTCCCTACGGGGATATCGTCAAAATGTTCGTTCTGGGGATAATGGTTTTCGCCTGTCAGTGGAAGACCGAATTACTGTTTTCCGCGATCAAGACACTCAAACATCTATCCTCCAAATCATGCCATTCCTGGATATGGGATATGTGTGGAATCAAAACGGCAATCCCAATGTAGAACCCTCTCAGCGTTTTTTGGTGGGCGCAGGTCTCGGAGTTGCATACCAACCCCTGGAGGGGCTAAGCTTGCAACTCGATTATGGATTACCGTTAGTCGATCTGAATGATCGGGGTGACAATGTCCAGGATGATGGCTTTTACTTTACGGTGAACTATCATTATTGACCTTGTTGCTAATTGATCTTGTCATACAGGCCAACGTTTCTGATGCTAGGCTGATGTAGTTGTAACATTTACTTCTGCAAGGGCTTCATCAGGTAAAGCAAATGATTGTTGCAACAATGTCTTATCCCAGGCAATCACCTCAGGGAAACAAATCCCCGGTAGTATAGAAACACCAAAAATTTCCTGAACAGCATCCTCAAATCTTAAAAAAGCCAAAATCGTGGCAGTTTCTATATTAACAACCCAAACACCACAATTCCTTTCTTGCAACCGTTCAGTAATGGGGAGCCCACTAAATACGGCAGTTTCTCTTACCTGTGATAGCCCTACAAAAGCCAGTGGCCCCCAGAAATCTAACCCTCTGGTAAATCCAGGTAATTGCACAACTGCATTTAATTGTCCTGTTTCTAGATCGACTGTTGATAAACTTCCCTGACCCGATTCTAAAACCCATAGCTGATCACGATACCATCGGGGAGAATGGGGCATTGAAATGTTCTGTGCTAACAGCTGATTGGTGGTAGTTTCCATCAAAATGCCGCCATGGGCTTTATGCTCACGCCAACCATTAGCCGTATCTGTAGATGCCAGGGCTGTCACATAGCGTGGTTGATGATCACGTATACCTAACCCATTTAAGTGGCAGCGATCATTAATATCATAGGCACTTACAAATGGTGGTCGCCAGCGGGGCATAAAACTGTTTTTCCGATCCAGAGTACATAAACAAGAAAATCGAGTGTTGATAAACCATAGTTCATCACCAATATAGGCCATTTCATGAATGTCGATATCGCCCGTTATATGACTGTTGCGAGGTAGATAACAAGCATCATGTTTATTAGGCGGATCAAGGGTCTGACCCACTGCTGGAACATTACGAAATTCCCAGATTTGATAGCTTGTTCCTAGGGCCATTTTCTCAGGATCGGCAGCCAAACCCATGGGTTGATCAAAAACGCGAAAATGGGTATTTACCACATTGCCATCGGCACGAACCACAATCAGTTTGCCCGCTTGATAGGTAGATACAACCAGTGATATACCACACTGAGTCAGTATTTCCGTTAGATTTTGGGTGTGAACACTTCGCAAGGGCTTAAGAGACACGGTATCGAAAGAATAAGATGCCATAGGCATAGGTGAGTTAGGAGATAGAAAAATCTCATCTCCTAACCATAGCGTGTTTGAACACTATCTGAAAAGAGTGAACTTATTTTTCTAATGGAATTGGCGACAGCTCTAATATCTCGGTCAGAAGTCACACAATCTCGGTCATGATTTCGGTCATCCGATTGTTTTGATCAATGTAGATCACTTAGGCCGCATTTATTTTCAAGGAGAAACAAGTCTTATGGCTAACTATAATGTAGGAGCATTACACGATCCGATCGTTAGTTACACCAACTATAGTCTTACCCAAGGCGACCCAACCGATGTCTTTCGATTCAGTGTCTTTGGTGGTTTTATGGGTAATCGCGAAATTGGCATTCGCTTACACGATATTAGTGCTAATGACAATGCCAATCTATCGCTGTGGCGAGATACAAATAATAACGGTGCCATTGATGCATCCGACGATTGGGTTGCCTTGGCTTTGGCTCCCAATAATGATGATGACACTATTAGCTTTAATGCTTCAGCTGGTAATTACTTGCTTCAAGTAAATCGTGTAAATGATAGCGTTGGCAGTGTCAGCTATGACCTGGATCTACAGGCCACCCACAGTGCTGGTACACTCGGAGGATCGGTTAAAAGTTACAGCGGTGGTTATCTCAGTAACACTAATCCAAAAGATGTTATTGAGTTTACGACAAATCACCCTTTTCAGAGAAACATCAACGTAGCCGTTGACAACATTACCAATGGCGGCAATGTTAGTTTACGAATGTACAGAGACAATGGCAATGGTGTTTTTGATGCGGCAGATATCCTTGTAGCTGGGGAGTTGTACTCTTCGGGTGAAAATAGTCTGAACTACAGAGGAACTGCGGATACCTATTTTGTTGAGCTAGAGTACTTCAATAGCGATAGCACCTTCTTTGAGTATGACCTCAGGCTCTCTAGAAGCAATAGCAAGGCTAGCAATTTGCTTGTCGGTGAATTTGATGTTGGTGACCTTACAGGTTTTGGCTATAGTAACGACGGCGTGGTAGGCAATAGTTTCACCACTGATACGTATGAGTTTAGTTTGGGACTATACGAAGGGGTGGATATTACGCTGACAAATTTGACAGGTGAGGCCTATATGCGCCTGATCAAAGATAACAATAACAATGGCATTGTGGATTCTGGAGAGGTGATTGCTGCAGTAAGCTCTGCAGGCGTCCTTGACAAACACATCAACGATATAACTACGTCTGGAGATTATGCTCTGCAGGTTGTTATGGGACCTGGCGGTGGTAACGGCGGTGTCAACTATACTGTTGATCTCAATCACTTTACGACGCCTGATCCTTAGGACATATGGATAGGTTTAGAGCCGTAGTTTGGAGATAACTCTGCTGCGGCTCCTAAAAAGATTTTAGTTACCTGTCCATTTTCAAAAGAGAAAATTACGCCACCATAGATCGAGCCAGCGGCTAACTGCTGATGTGGCTGAGTACCCCTGGTACTAATACCGATACACACAAGCCCACCATTGCTAACTTGACTATTGAGCTAAATCAGAATTTTAATGTTGCGTCGAGTTATTCTTTTATTGTACATTTTTAAAGTCACACTATGGAGGTGAGCTGTTTATTTTCAAGTGATTTTCTTGTAAGGCTCACACCGCCCACAAGTCTGACTCAAGCAGAACTACCGTTGTTTCCCCACCCACTCTGCCAAAATCTGGCTCTGGCCCCATGGACATCTTGATTAGATATATCCAGGTATCAGCTTCAGAGCGATAGCTTTCTACAGTGCCTTCTCCACCGATAAAACACACTCGTTGATCGTGACAAAAATTAGGGGCGTTGGCTGCAATTACAGTCATAGAAAAATCTCCAGTTTACTGAGTCAACCAACAACGATAGGTCATAATTGTTTGAATTTCGGAATACGTTGCTTGATTAAGCTATAAAACACAATTCAACACAGCAAAGAAGACTTTATGTATACAATAAAGTCTTCTTTGTTATAACTCACTATGCATATAAAAAGGTTGATTAATAATCCTATGGGTGACGATCTAAAATCTTCCGTTTATAGGCAGGATCCTGCGTGCCGAGAAAGTTGTCCCAGAGTGTGAAATATAGTCCGTAATGTACGGTGTACTTACGATGATGAATGGAATGATGGGCAGGCCCAATCACCCATCGCCCTAGCCAATGGTGAGGGAAAAAAGTCGGTAAACGCTCGATGCCAAGATGATTGATAACGGCCCACACTGTCATCGTGATCAGGACTGCAAATAGCGTAATGAAATGTAGAGGAATGATAAAAGTAATGCCGACTAAAAAGAAGGACTGAACAATCGCTTCTAGAGGATCAAAAGCAAAGGATGTCCAGGGGGTGGGATGATGCGATCGGTGATGCCCCTGATGAAACCAGGGAAAGAGTCTGGAGTGATGAAACAACCGATGGGTGAAATAAAAGTAGCTGTCTTGAAGAATTAACACCACACTATAGCTGATGCCTAAATACCATAGGCCATACTGTTGAGAGTCACTATATAAGCGGGTAATATTCCAACTGTAGCTAGCCATGATGAACGCTGCTGCCAGGGCAAATACTCCAGCAGAGAGAACAGAGAGTTGAATGTCGCGCAACATCGATTTCCAGTCAGGAAATTGATGTTGCGGATTATCCTCTGTAAAGGACTGATCCCAGGGCGAATAGAAGGACACATAGATGCCTCCCGCTACCAAAAAATATCGTAAAAGGATAATGCCAAAGAAAACGATACTGTAAAACCCAAATGAATGTTCTAGCAATGTATTCTCCTTTGGGATTCAATGGTTATCGTCTAAGATCTTTGGCTAGCCCACATCAAAAATCTTTGGATCCAAATTCTATCCATGCCAGCGTTATTAGCTAAACAAACAGCCAATGGTGAGCTTTACTGCTGAACATCGCCCAGATTAAACAAGAAAGGCATTTCAGCCTGGTCTTTCTCTCCCATAATCAATACTTTAGGCATTTGAGCCCCTCCGTCTTTCCAGGCTTGAATAGCCTCTTTTTGCAACACAAGCTGACCACCTTGAGCTCTCAAAGTATCGGCTAGTAGCCTTTGTGCTTCCGCTTTACCCTTGGCACGGTTGATATCAGCTTGGGCTTCCTGTTCAGCTTCTTGAGCCACATAGATTGCTCTTTTGGCGCTCTGCTCAGCAATTTGTTTCTCTTCTACGGCCTTGGCAAACTCTGGGGAAAAGTCTAAATCAACGACACTCGTATCTAATACGATGATTCCATATTTTTCTAACCGCTCGCTTAGGGCATCATCAAAATCTTGCTTGAGTTCGTTCCTTTTGGTAATTGCTTCTTCTACAGTTCTCCTGGCGGCGGCAATCTTAAAGGATTCCTGGGTTTGAGGCGCAATAATTTTAGAGATAATATTGGCTAAGGTTCCTTGTGTTCGTCGAATCTCAACGACTAAAAACGGATCAAGGCGAAAGTTGATGGCAAAACGAGCCGATAAGTCCTGAAGGTCCTTTGTGGAACTTTCTGCTGGTACCTCAAATTTTTGCACGGTCAGATCGTATATATCTATGACGGAAATTAACGGTGGTTTAAAGTGAATGCCTTCTAGAAGTACGCCATCCCTGGCTTTACCTAAGATGCTGATCACCCCTGCTTGACCCGGATTAAGAACAGCAAAGCTATTGAAGGTCAATAAAAGGATGAATACTACCAAAATGATGGGTGTCAGTAGCTGATTGCTAAGAGAGAATTGATTTTTCAAGTATTCCTTCTAAGTTACTAATGAATAACAAGCAAATGTTCAAAAACATTCGCTTTCAAGCAGACGTTCTTATTTGGACTTATTAGTCCCACGACATTACCCTAAAGCCTGCATTGTATGCGAGTGGATCATAGCCTATCTGTTGAGTAATTCGTTTGAGATACCTTTGGGGCTCATACATCTGCCAAAATCCTTCGACGTATTCCCTAGCCAGTTTCATCCAGAACTAGAAACTAGGCTCCTGCATCCAATGCATCTTGAGGCACGGAGGCGGGGTAAGGGCCTCCCACGGCGACCTTTTTACCTAGCTGGACCGCTTTTCGAATCAGGGCTTGAAAGTCTTGTTTTTCCACTAGCATGGCGGAAAGAATGACGATGTCGCACCATTGCCAATCTGCGTCGGTTTCATGGGTGACATTGCGATCGCAGAAACGAATTCCCCAGTCTGACGGTAGCAGTGCAGCAACTGTAATGATTCCCAACGGAGGAATCACCGCCTTGAGTCCTGCAATTTCCATAAAGCGGTCGTAGGACCAAAAAGACTGAGGGAAGTGAGGATAGAGTAGCAAGGCTTTTATAACATCCCTCCAAGAGTCATGGTGGCGCTGCTAATGCGAACTATGAGTCAAACTGTCAAATAAACAACGAATACTACAGCCAGGTTCATACTCTAAATCAGCAACGACATTGTAATTAATGCGGATGGGCGTAGGTTATCCTTCAAGGGTAGTCAATTTAGCATGAATCAGATCTGTTTCTGTTACGGCACTTAAAGATCTCGATCTTTTCAATGGTAAACCGCCCAAACCTACATATTTTTCACCCCCCGAAATCCTGATGACTATCCTTGGAGAAGAATGGAGGCAGGTGTGAGGACCGTATCAATGATGTGAATAACACCATTATCAGCAGCCACGTCAAAGGTTGTCACGATAGAATCATTCAGCTTGATATTTTTGATATCTATAGGGACATTAATCTTAATCTTTGAGCCTTCAACGGTTTTCACGGTTTTCATCTTCGTAATAGCAGCAGCCATAACCTTACCTGTTAAGACATGGTAAGCCAGAATTTTCTTCAGTTTAGGAATGTCCCTGAGGAGTTCATCCACCACACCTTTTGGTAATTTCCCAAAGGCATCGTCCGTTGGTGCTAAGAGCGTAAAAGGGCCAGTTCCCTTAAGAATATTGACCAGGCTAGCTGCTTTAATAGCCGTCACTAGGGTACTCAAAGAACCTGCCTGGATGGCGGTATCAATAATATCAGTCATTTATTTACCGAATAAACCTTTAGTCGTTGCTGATTTGGGGGATAAACTTGTCTGTTGCAGTTGCTATTTGCCAGTATCCTGTAGCTTATTTCATGCCGGGGATCAGCAACGCCAACTTTTAGTCTGATCATCGTGGGACAACATCAGTCGTTACCCCCTCTCGTAGAATTTGAACGTCATTGTTGTCATCAATATCAATAATCACCGCATCCCCCGCTTGAACTTGGCGAGAAAGAATGGCTTCTGCCAAACTATCTTCCAATAGGCGTGTGATCGCTCGTCGCAGCGGTCGAGCCCCTTGCTCAGGGCTATAGCCTGATTCAATCAGGTAATCCTTAAATCGATCGGTGACTGTCAGCGTAATCATTTGCTCAGTTAATCGACGTTGAAAATCACACAGCAAAATATCAGCAATTTGTTTAACCTCATCCTTTGTTAGTTGTCGGAAAACAATCACTTCATCCAGGCGATTGAGGAATTCTGGACGGAAGAATTCCTTAAGTTCTTCATTGACTAGCGTTACCAGATTTCTGTAATGCGAATCTGTCTGATTATCAGCAACGTTAAATCCCAAACCGCCTACACCCTTTTGAATTAATTTTGCACCCACATTGGAGGTCATGACCAACAACGTATTCTTAAAGTTGACGGTGCGCCCTTTCGCATCGGTTAAATGACCTTCGTCTAAAATTTGCAGTAGTAAGTTAGAGACATCGGGGTGTGCCTTCTCGATTTCGTCCAATAGTATGACGGTATAAGGCTTACGACGTACCGCTTCTGTTAACTTTCCTCCTTCACCATGGCCAACATACCCTGGTGGGGAGCCAATGAGTTTGGCAATCGTATGGCGTTCCATATATTCAGACATATCCAAGCGAACCATCGCCGCCTCAGCCCCAAAGAAGCTGATGGCCAGCGCCTTAACTAACTCTGTTTTCCCTACTCCTGTAGGCCCTGCAAAGATAAAACTAGCAATGGGACGGTTGGGGTTTTGCAGCCCAGCACGAGCTCGACGGGTGGCCCGTGCGATGGCCTTAACCGCCTCTGTTTGACCAATCAAACGCCGATGCAAAATTTCTTCCATATGGAGTAATTGATCAGATTCAGATTCTGTCAATTTACTGACTGGAATGCCAGTCCACGATGATACAACATAGGCAATATCTGCTTCGCTGACAACGGATCCGGATCTGGAAACAGAAGCATCTTGGACAACGGGGTCAATTTTCTTCATAAGTTCTATTTCTTGCCCTTGTAATGCACTGGCCTGGGCAAATTCTTGTTTCTGAATCGCATCATCTTTCTTTTTTGAAATTTGTTGTAGTGCTTTGCTTAGATCCTTGGACGTGAAAGATTGTTGCTTAGCAGAGAGAATATGCACACGGGAACCTGCTTCATCTATCAAGTCAATGGCCTTATCGGGTAAAAACCGATCTGAAATATAGCGATTTGAGAATTTAACTGCTGCCTCTAAGGCCAGATCTGAGATAGTCAGATGGTGATGTCTTTCATAACAACTCCGCAAACCCTGTAAAATTAAAACCGCTTCATCAATACTCGGTTCACCTATCATCACTGGTTGAAACCGACGTGCTAAAGCAGCATCTCGCTCAAAATGCTGACGATACTCATCTAAGGTGGTTGCGCCAATGCACTGGAGTTCACCCCTTGCTAAGGCTGGTTTGAGGATATTAGCAGCATCTAACGAGCCTTCTGGCGATCCTGCACCGATTAATGTGTGTACCTCATCAATAACTAGAATCACGTTACCCGCAGAACGCAGTTCCACCATGATTGTTTTTAGACGTTCCTCAAATTCACCTCGATATTTTGTTCCTGCCAACAATGAGCCAACGTTAAGTGTCATCACCTGCCTATTGTGAAAGCTTTCAGGCAAATCACGATCGATAATACGTTGAGCCAACCCTTCTGCTAGAGCTGTTTTACCCACACCAGGCTCACCAATAAGAATAGGATTATTTTTCGTTCGGCGACTTAAAATTTGAATCATCCGCTCAATTTCTTCATGGCGTCCGATAACTGGATCTAATCTGCCCAAGGTAGCTAATTCTGTCAGATTAACACCACAACGATTAAGGATTGGAGTCTTTACAAGTTTTGGCTGCTTGTCCGTAGGAATAGGTTTGGCCCCAGAGATGGCTTCCACTAAATCAGCTCGAAGCTTGTTGCAGTCAACCCCCAACTTTGACAACACCCTCATTGCTGAACCGTCTTCATCCCATAGCATTGCTAGCAACAAATGTTCGGCATCTACAGCATTTTTACCTAACTGTTGGGCTTCTTTTAGGGATTGTGCGAGTACCTGTCTACAGCGAGGGGTGAATTGAATGTCCTTACTGACTCTGGTAGACCCTTTCCCAATCATATCTTCAACGGCAATTTGTGCAGCCGTAAGTGTCATACCTAGAGACTTTAAAGTATCTGCTGCTATGTTAGGCTCTGCTGCCATGAGACCCAAAAGAAGATGGTCTGTTCCCATGAAAGGATGATTCAGGCGATGAGCTTCCTCTTGAGCATTTATTACGACTCTAATCGCCCGTTCTACAAAAAAATCAAACATAGTGAATATCCGTGCTGCAGGGGGCGCTGACCGGGTCAGAGCAAAATCGTGATATGACAGCGTGCCTCCTAATTGACAGATGTCGGCTACTGCATGGCGATTCTCTATCCATTGTATCTCGACATATTGAATTGCTTAGGATGGGACTACGGTGTATTTTCTATAATTTTAGATGTGCTATGATTCATCTATAAATAATAATAATAGGTGGTATTTTTTTTATTATTTCAGATACTATCGCTGCAAAGAATTGAGCATCAATACATTATTGAAATAACCAAGCTAGTTTCAATAAGATATATATTAATTAAGGTAAATACTCTATGGAACTACTCAATCAAAGCTATATTCAATTTAGTGTAGGTATTACTCTGTTTATTGCTGAAATTAATACTTTAGGCTATTGATTAGAAAAGTAATAGCTTAGGGTACTTACTTTTTTCTACCCTTTGACTAAATAAGGCGGATACTTTATTTGTGTTTTTAGGACATCAAAGTATTTCAGCTGCTTTCAATTCTCTGGGAGATAAGAGAATTCGCAGCTAGCAAACGTTCAACTCTAGATTTCTGCTCATGGAGTCTAAATTTTCAAAGATTGAGTTGGCGAATATTTATTACGAAAACTAATTTAAGAATCATCATGACAAAGCGAACAAAAGGAAATAAAGAACCTAAAAAGGCTCAAAAACTATCTAAAAAGCTTAAGGAGCAGAAAAAGGAGTCAAAAATATATTAATAATTAGACGGCTACTAATTTGATGCTAAAAAATGGAGTTATTTTGAATTGTGTAGCCTATAGATTAAACGAATCTAACGAATAGTTTATTGGGAATAAAACATTGGATAATCATGTTGCTTTAAGCTTGGATTATGTAGTGCCTTCTATTATGGCAATCTGCATCTTCTCAATAGTATTGCCACTATTGTTTCGAGCACATGAAAGATAGTCTTAGCATCATTAAAAATAGATGAGAAAGTGCGAGTAAAGAGACTGCTACGCTATGACTACACACTACAACCCTGCCATTAGCGAAGAGCCTCGATACCAGGTAACACAGTCTATTGAGCGAGAAACAAAAGAATCTATCTTAGATTGGCTAGACAGTATTGGTCGATTGGTTGTCCCGTCCCATAGATAAGCTCACATGCAGAGGCTAGGCTCAAAGATGATTGGTAACCTGAAACAAACGTAGGCATAGGAACTGCCAGAAAGTTGTTTCTCCTTGGCATACCTCTCTCCGAATGTTTGCTTTTCACCTTTCTTAGATTTTGGAGATAATCTGTGATGTCGATTTATGTAGGTAACCTATCTTATGAGGTCATAGAAGCAGAATTGACGGCTGTCTTTGCGAAATATGGAACCGTTAGAAGCATTTATCTTCCGACTGATCGTGATACAGGTCGTCTTCGAGGCTTTGGTTTTGTATCAATGGGTGCCGAATCTGAAGAAACTGAGGCTATTGAGGCATTGAATGGGACAGAGTGGATGGGGCGTGAGTTGAAGGTTAATAAAGCGAAGACTCCTCAGATCCGTGGTGGTGGGCTTTCCTCATAACTAACAGTTAGTTCTGCCAGGCTTTTGATAACTTTAGTGTGTCGTAGTGAACAGATCATTGGCAATAGCCGTTCCCAACAGCACCAGCCCACACCCCAAAATCATGGACGATGTTACTGCTTCTTGTAGGACAATGGCCCCCCACAGCATGGCAAACATGGGAATCAAATAGGTAACGGTCAGCGCCTTGGTGGAACCAATATTTTGAATCAGTCTGAAGTAGAGAATGTAGGCAAAGGCGGTAGATAATACAGCTAGGGCCAGAACAGCTATGGCAACACCTGCAGACGGCACCTGCTGAGGAATTGTGAAGGGGAGGGCTGGAATGATTACCAAAGCGGCTCCCAGTTGACTGCCTGTAGTCACAACTAATGATGGAACACCAGCCAGGGTTTTCTTAATGTAGGGAGCTGCGATAGCGTACATTAATGCAGCGGATAATGCTGCAACTACGGCCACTAAAAAACTAGGGGTGGTTTCGACAGCTTTCCAACCGACGAGGATAACAACACCAATAAAGCCCAGCACAAATCCCACCTTGCGGGATGGTGTCAGTCTCTCGCTCAACCAAACCGAGGCTACCACCGTTCCAAAGAGCGGGGCCGTCCCATTCAAAATAGACGTAAAGCCTGCGGGGAGAGATACGGACGCGAAGGCCAACAGCAAAAATGGAATTGCGGAATTGAGACACCCAACGATCAACAGGGGCATCAGCTGACGACGCATTTCTCCCATAAGACGTAGCCGAGCCAGTACTGGTAACAGAACTAGGCCTGCCAGCAAAACACGAAACTCAATGAGCCAAACGGGTCCCAACACGGGCGCTGCAATCCGCATAAACAAAAATGAACCACCCCATAGGGCCGCCAGCAATAACAGTTCCAGAATATTTGATAGCTTCATGGCTGCACCTCCGCCTGGCTAGCTTCCCAACCTAACAGTGCGGTCTTACGGTCTAAGCCCCAATGATAGCCACCGATCTCTCCTGAACCACGAATCACTCGATGGCAAGGAATCAGATATCCCACTGGATTACGCCCAACTGCATTGCCAATGGCCCGAGCTGCTGTGGGTTTGCCAATGGCCGTAGCTAAGCCCTGATAGGTGGTAAGCCCCCCAAACGGGATTTGTAATAGGGCACGCCACACTTGAATCTGAAAATTTGTGCCTTTGACATGAAGGGTTAAGGGAGACTGCCGATCAGATTGAAAGATGCGATCGCACACGACCTCAGTCTCGTTTTGATCGCTGATAATATCAGCCTTAGGCCATTCTGCTTGCAAGTGCTGTACAGCAGGGGTCTCGTCTACATTATCGAGAAAGTGTAAATTACAGATACCCCGATCAGTAATCGCGATCAAACAGCCGCCAAACGGTGTGTCATGAATGCCATAGCGAATCTGTAATCCTGCACCTGAGGCTTTATATTCCCCCGGCGTCATCGCCTCCAATTGCACAAACAGATCGTGTAAACGACCTGAACTTGACAAGCCTGACTCTAGCGTTAGTTCCAACAGGCTTTTAGTTTCAGCAATTTTAGATTTCGCATATTCAAGGGTGAGGTATTGCAAAAAACGTTTTGGACTAATACCAGCCCATTTTGTGAATAACCGTTGAAAATGATATTCACTAAGATTTACATGCCGAGCAATCGTGGCCAAACTCGGCTGCTCCAAATGATTTTCGCGAATGAACGTAATGGCTTTGGCTATTTGCCCATAGCTGTGTGCGCTATAATCCGTAGCCTTCATTAATAAACTCATGCTGTCGCCTTGATCATATGCTACTTGCATTTCATCAAGGTATCGATAACAGCAGGGGCCTACCACCCGTTTCTTGCTAACTAGCCTGACACTCTCTTCGCTCAATGCGATACTCATTCCGGTACCCGTAGACGGCTTCGGGCACCGTCAAATCACCTAAATCCGCCTGCGATACCTGCACAGCAGGCAACGGACACAAGTAGTGATTATCACTCTGGAGATTTCCGTAATCTACCTAAAAATAATCTCCTAAAGGTAACATATATCTACCTTTATCCCCTCTCGGGAGAGTTGCCCAACGGGCGGGGTGGGTCTCGATCGCTAGTGCCACCCAAAAACTCCCCTCCATTCCTTCCAGAAAATGAATCTGTTATGAAAAATCTCGACTACCTTCGATACATCAGGGCGGGCAGGAGGCACCGCCCCTACAAGATTATCCATTTGGGAGCGAGGTTACCAAATTAAGATCTGGCATTACTATCTCACTATCCTATAAAAAAGAACCCACCCCATAGAAAGCCCACTGCAAGGCGAGGTAGATCCCAAAAACGCCAGTAAGTAGCTATGCAAAATTAATTACAAAGTCTTGTCCAAATCCGCGTAACATCTCTTCCACATGATTTCTTAGGCTTTGCCAACTCTCGTAGGCTTTGGCTTCTAACCAGTCATACTTCATGAATCGCCATACAATTTCGATCTGATTTAACTCAGGTGAATAGGTGGGTAACTCAAAAATGTAGATATCGTTCGCCTTCCATTCCTCGCGTTTGTCCTGCATGGCGTAACTGGTATGAATCGGGGCTTGGTCCATCACAATGACGGTTGCTTTATCCACCGTTGAGAAAAAGGTCTCAATACAAGCAATCACCACATCACTGGTGATGCTCTGAGTCGAAACATAGCTCTCTAGCACGCCCTGACGTTGCATAAACCCGAGGATATTCAAGTGACGACTGCGCGTACTCGGAATGACCTCAGTTTCGCCTATCGATTGCCAGCCATAAGGAATCGTCGGAGTCAGGCTAAAGCCGGTTTCATCCATGTAATACAACGCTATGTGCCCTAACTCCTCCAAACGCTTCAAGATCTCCAAAGCTACCTGTTTGCGAGCATATTCCTGTGGGTTAGGCCGTCTCCCCAAGCCGCGACGAAACCGATGCCAACTCATTCTCAACGATTTCAGGACCCGTTTGATCGTCTGAGTGCTGACCGTGATGTTCCAGGTTGCTTGAACCTTCTGAACGATGCGTTTGAGTTGCCGGGGATATTGCTTGGCCCATTGCTTGATTTGCGCTTTTTGGTCTGCATCGAAGGTCGGCTTGCGCCCCCGTCCCGGACGATTGTATAGACCGGCGACGCTGCGGTCTTCCCACTCATTGAGCCAGTTGTAGATCGTCTTCTGACCGACTGAGAAAATCGTCATCAGCTGCGAAATACTGAAATCTTGGCTGTACAGCAGTAGACAATGCGCCCGTTGACGAACCTGATGATGGCGGCTGTGACGATAGATCCGCTCAAGCAGATGACGGGTTTCGGGAGTCACCACTCGTTGCAATTTCATGGCACTGAAACAGGCTCGCTCACAAGCCTGAATGGATATCTTTTACACTCTTCTATTGTAATTAATTTAGTTCACCTACTTATAGAAACCAACAACGGCCCAACGCTATTTTCCACAATTTCCACCCCAAACTTTCCAAAACTTTACCAACAACAAAAAACTGTAAAGCGCCAGGAATTTAAGCATTTCTCCGTGGAATTACCCCTAACGCATCTACGACGGCCTCCGGGTACCCTAAAGTCGTTTGTTGCCTGGTGCACCAGGCTTTTATTCCTACCTTTAGCACTAAACAACTAGTGCCTAACCATGGCCACACTCAATATTCGCGGTCTTATTTTTCTGATGGCGGCGGCTGTTCTTGGCCACCTGATCAGCTACTTTTTCTTCGATTATGTGCCACAAACAAGATTGGCCTTTGCCAGTATTTTTATGGTTATCATCGATCTTGTCTATCGTGCCCGACAAGATAACCTAAAAGGATTTTCTCGTTGGTATGGCAGTCGTGGTGGCGGCAGCGCTGTCTTTATGCCCATATGGCTATTTGGCATGATTACATTCGTCTGTGTGTTAACAGGCCATGCTGACGTTTAAACTCACAACAACGCCTTCTTATCCAGCTTGCCCAACGACGTATACGGTAGCTCTGCTTGAAACTCAATCACCCCTGGCATCTGATACCGTGCAACCCTTGGCTTTAAACAATCACGCACAGCCGACGCACCCAACATACTGCCTGGTTTTGCGACAATTACCGCCTTTAACCGCTGTCCAAACGCTTCATCTGGCATCCCCAGCACCGTTGCCGCCTCTATGGTGCTCATGTCAGGATTGACCAGGAAAACATGGGCTCCTAAACGTGAGACGGCAAACAGGGCTTTAATGGTGGCTGCATGATTTCGGGTTGCGATCTCAACCCTCTCCCCCTCCTGAAGCCCATAGTCCTCCCGCAACCCCCGCGCCAAATTCTCACTCTGCCGCCACAGGTCCCCATAGCTCAGCCGCTCGCGCTCATCCACCACCGCCGTCCGTCCAGGATGCAACCGTGCTGCTAACCGTAACAACGCCATCAGATTCACCCCCGTTGTTAGCACCACCTCCAACAGATAAAACAGACCCACAGGTGTTAATAATTGAGTGCGATATAGCTTCCCTAGCAGCGTGATCATCAGGTTCTTGATTTGCGTCTACGTCCGAGGATCACTTCCCAGGGCCAGCGACCGATTACGGATGCCAACTGCCCAGCCATCAACCACCATGGGGCATAGGTGCGTCTGCGGGAAATAATTGCTCGACAAATTAACTGAGCCACCTGCTCAGGCAGCATGGCAGGCATGTCGTTATATGCCTTGGTTGGTTTAATCATGCGTGTACGCACCAGCGGCAGATAAATGGATGTGGTACTGACACCCTGGGCATTTAACTCCAGGGCCACGCTGCGAAACCACTGGTCAAATGCGGTTTTCGAGGCTTGATAGGCCGCCCACTTGGGGGCAGGAATCAGCAGCACATTGACCGCAGAAATATTAATCACCTGTCCCTGCCGCGCCACCAGACCAGGAATCAGACCCAGCATTAGCTGCACCGGGCCAAAATAGTTCAGATTCATGGTGCGGGTAAAATCATGCATTCGATGGAGGGAGTCAAAAATGGAGCGATGGATAGATTTTCCGGCATTGCTGACAAAAACATCCACCCGGCCTGACAGCTGATGCAGTAGCGCATCCACCTCAGCCGGATTTCGTAAATCGCAGGGTAGTACGTCCGCTCGCCCGCCTTTTGCTTCAACCCGCTGTCTTACCTGCCTCAGTTTCTCAGCTGTGCGCGCCACCAGCAGCAGATGGGCACCCGTATCTGCCAAACTCTCTGCCAAACATTCACCAATGCCATAGCTTGCCCCCGTAATCAATACAGTCTTGCCCGCCAGCCGTTGCTGTAGCTTAGCTCGACTAAATCCGAGAATTGGGAAAAAGAGAAGTCTCACGGCTCAATGATTTTTAAAAATCATCATAAAACTGCAGAAAATGCCTGTTCCATAATGCATTTCCTGCAGTTAAAAAAATTGTTTTGAACTGTTATATTGAGACTTTTTCTGGAACGTTGGCGGGTGCTTGTTTGTGCTGGATTGTCCGACCTGTGATCAGCTCTACCACATCCATGCCGTTAATAATCACACCGGGTACGCTGGGATAACCGGCAGTGGCCCCCACCAGGAACAGGTTCGGCAGCTCTGTGGTATAGCCCATGCGGTGCAGACCTACCTGTTTAGGAATCAGCTTAGCGCCATAAATATTGCCTTGGGGCTGGCCCAGGTAATACTCACTGGTGGTGGGTGTACCATACACTTTCATCCGAGCATAGCGGTCCACATCAGGAATCAAGTCGCGTACGCTGTTCATAATCTGTTTATACAGCTCACGCTTTTTGGCTTTGTAGCCTGCTTTATCGTATTTATGTAACTCTCCAAAAGGCTGATAAGGACAGACAGTGGCAATTTCTAAAACATGATGTCCCGCTGGAGCCATCCCAGGTTCACTGGATTTTAGGGTGGGGCAAGAGAGAAAGATCCATGGATGGCTGAGGTCACCAGCGAGTTGTTTCTGATATTCCTGGTTTAAATTGCCGGTGGGGTAATACCAAATATTCCAGTTACCCAGACCATAGCGCTCTGGTTCAAAGCGGCTATCTAAGCCCAGATAGAGGTTAAAGGCACTGGCAGAATAATCATAGCCGGTCAGACGTTTGGTTTCTTGCTTACTGAGCACGCCAGGAATGTGCATCAGCTCTACCGTTAGCTTCGGGTCTAGATCGCTGATGTAGGCCTTTTCCGCGTGATAGATGTCTCCGTTGGCCGTAATCAGCTGCTGCACTCGATGCTCGCTGACCTCAATATGTTCTACGGGGGTGGATAGCTGCACCACCCCACCCCCATCGGTGATGGCTGCCACAATGGTATCGACAAAATGTTTGAAGTGATGTTTGGGATAATAAGCCCCTTCTGCATAATCTGAGACCAGAGAGGTGTGGGTCATCAAGGCAATTTCGTTGGGGGGTAGGGCATAATCACCACTCTGGCCTGCCAACAGATTCTGTAGTTTGGGGGACAGCCCCACATGGTTATACAAATCTTGCAGGGTCCAGTTACGCTTACTGTAGAGATTCCAGTATTTGGGCAGCTTTAACCAGTCAGACCACTTGCGGTTATACCAGTTAATTTCGTGGGTCAGGCTGCGAATTTCTGTGTGCAACTGATGAATCTCATTACAGTAGCGGTTAATGGCCGTTTGCTCATCTGGAAACGTAGCGAGGAGACGCGATCGCAACGCCTCCCAATCCAACGGAATCTTAAAATCCACCTCCGGCGTAATCACCCGATCAATACCTTCTGGGTCCAGCGAATTAAACTCCACGGGCCGCTCAATGTAGCTCAGAAACTGACCAATGGCCTGATCCGACGCACACTGAGAAATGTAATGCACATCTGCACAGAACCGATAATCGCCAAAATCAAAGGTGTGACAACATCCCCCCGGCAAATAGTGTTTTTCTAAAACAGCAACTCTATGGCCCTGACGTGTTAAACAAGCTGCCGCAGAAAGCCCTCCTAGGCCAGCGCCCAAAACAATGTAATCAAAGCTTTCCATAATTGTCTCCCATGTAAGCGTATGTTATTTAGTTTTTTTAACGTAGGGGCTGGCTTGTGCCTGTGGGCGTTCCATGAAATGCCTCTGTACAGCCATGACTTAGGACCTTATAAAACCCTCATCCCTAAATCAGACCACAACAACCTTAAGTTCTCTCTTTTTTCTTACAAAGAGAACTTACTAATCAAGCAGCTGCCCAATATCTATATTGTTATCGACATTTTAGGTATTGGTTTCACTCCCTACACATTTCCTCACTAAAGAGATCGGCAATGAGCCAAGGCTTAAAAAGCTAAGGCCTAGAAATACCAGCACTTTTATGATCCTGAACTTCACAATAATTCCTGACAAAGCAGCGACTCTTTTGATTTTTGCGGTTAATTGGACAAATGCGGATAAATGATGTTGATCAACGGCATCGATAAGAGAGGGAACTAAGCTGCTAAGGCTCCTTAAAATAGGAACAAGTAAGCAAATATTAAATATTCCTTTCCTAGATAATTTTTCTGAAATCATCATAGATGACGTAAACTTAAGACTGTGGGATGACAGAGCCATCTAACGGTTGACGCTCTGTCCCTGAGATAGGTAGTAGAACCCAAAACCTTTGGTTGAATTATTCAATAATTGCATCACCCGCATCCTGATACTTAAATCGTGCTAAAGCGCTTGCGCTTGCATAATCACCCCATTACCCCATCACTCATCCACCCACCTAATGCCCCCAACCTGGGGCTTTAGGTGGGTGCAGCCCCCTAATGCGCTGAGTCCGAATTCTCTTCAGATTTAACTTTTGCTGCATTTTATCTATTATCCTGAATCCCGTGTTAGCGTTTTGCCTATGGTTTATTTTCGGGTATGAAATTCGTCTAACAAACGGTTCTCCGAATTTAATTCTATACACGCTTACTGTTGGAGAAGTTCGATGACGATTTATGTTGGTAATTTATCTTTTGACGTCACACAAGATGACTTAAATCAAACTTTTGCAGAGTATGGCACCGTAAAAAGTACCCATTTACCCACCGACAGGGAAACCGGTCGGAAGCGTGGATTTGCTTTTGTTGACATGGAGACAGAGGCAGAAGAGACGGCTGCTATTGAAGCACTGGATGGCGCTGAGTGGATGGGCCGTAATCTGAAAGTCAATAAGGCAAAACCCCGTAGATAATGCAGCTCATCCTGATTGGCTAATTTATTGGCTAATGGGTACGAGCTAACGATTTCAAATACTTTAAGCGGCTCTAACTTAGCGGTTCAGGGCCGCTTAAAGTCGTATTGTATACAATTTACTGCCGACTATTCCACAGGGTTGTGGAGAACGCAGGGGATATTCAGTGCTGACTCAACGCTAACGCCCGGTCGCAAACAACCGATACCCAAACGCCATAGATGCTGTGGCAATAAAGAACTGCCAAAGACTGGTCGGGTTCAGAATGGCTCGACTACTCACGAAAATACAGAGAATCCCACCAGCAACGAAAATCCAACCTAATTGCTTCATAAATCCCAATGGCATAAACACCAACAGGCAAATGCCAGCACACAGCAAGAAAATGGATGCATCAGCCGCAATGCCGCGCCAAAAGTAGGGATTCACATTGGTGGTGAAAAAGATGTTTCTGCCTAAGTAATAAATCCCTAGCAGCATCAGGACAAGGCCAATGAGTTGGACGAGTAATCTCATGTTGAGGGTGATGAATTTGTGTTTATATACGATGAGCTTAGTAGAATTATGCAGGGGGTGAGGTGCGATCGCACTCCTAAAAGCGCTTCCCTCAGACAATTATTAAAACTGACATACTCTGCTCACCGCATCCGCATTGGGAGAGCGAATGTCTACATCTTCTGACGTTACAAGAGAATGCTCGCGAATGCGATCGCATCCCCACCCCACCCAATCTTGCAGGCTGCCCCCTTCCCACCGTCGCAGAAAGCCATCACTGTTGGCACTGAGGATCCATTGGCCATCGCCACTGAATAAAACCGTGCTGGCGGTGGCATTATGGCCTGTTAACGGATTGCCAATGGGCTTGCCGGTTAAATCCCATAGCCGTAGGGTCTGATCCCGACTGGCGCTGACAATATATTCACCGTCAGGGCTAAAGGTGACGGCCACCACATCGCTGAGGTGACCTCTAAACGGCTCATCTACCATAGGGCGACCGTTGCTGTCCCACAGTCTTAGGGTGCGATCGCGACTGGCCGTGATAAACATTTGGCCGTCGGGACTAAAGGCAATGGCATTCACATCATCCGTGTGCCCTGCGATGGGATCACCAATGGGGGTGCCCTCTAGATCCCACAGGCGAATGGTGCGGTCGTCGCTACCGCTAATCAGCCGCTGGCCATCGGGGGTAAACATAACCGTGTTGACCGTATCGGTGTGCCCTTCAATGGATTGCCCTACAGGATTTCCCTGCAGATCCCATAGGCGGATAGTGGTGTCGTCACTGGCGCTGGCCATCAGCGGTTGGGTGGGATGAATCGCTACTGCATTGACGGGTTCCTGGTGGGCGGTGAGGGTTGCGAGCCCATAGCCCTGCCGATTCCAAAGTTTAACGACGTTGTCTTCACCGCCACTGGCAAGGGTTTGGCCATCCTGGCTCATGGCCACCGATAGCACTGCGTTGGTGTGTCCTTGAAACGTAAGGGCTCTGCCCCCGTTTGGCACCAGGTTAATCTTGCCGTCAGCCCCTGCCGTCACCAGGGTTTGGCCATCACCGCTAACCGCCATGGCATGCACCGCACCATTATGTAGCTGGGTGGCCTGGCGCAACAGGACAGTTTGCATATCCCATAGTCGCAGTGTCTGATCTTCACCACCGCTAAGAATAGTGTTGCCATCGGGGCTAACGGCAACAGAATACACATAGTAATCGTGGCCAGTCAGGGGCGGTCCCACTGGCTGGCCATCTCGGCTCCACACCCGCACAGTGTTGTCGTCACCACCGCTAATCAACCATCGGCTATCGGGGCTAAAGGCCAGGGAGATGACATTATCGGTGTGGCCTTCTAGCTGGTGCTGTAGATTGCCCTGCCGATCCCATATCCGCACAATGTTATCGTTACCACCGCTAGCGATCAGGCTGCCATCGGGGCTAAATACCACCGACATAATGGTGCCGGTATGCCCCCGCAACGTGTTCAGCAATTGCCCTTGAGGGCTCCAAACGTGAAGCAGCCCATCTTCGCGACCGCTGACAATTTGTGTACGATCCGGACTAAAGGCCACCGACCAGATCGTACTTTGGCCATCTGCCTGAAACGGTGGGTACAACAGTCGGCCTTGTCGATTCCATAACCTGACAGCCCCCCCCTGATCACCACTGGCAATCCAGGCCCCATCTGCACTAAATGCAACGGTCTTAACATGTCCCCAGTGTCCTGCCAGTGGCTTCCCCAACGGGTTGCCCTGCAAATTCCATAGCCGTACCGTTTGATCAGAACTGGCACTGGCAATGGTTTCCCCATCTGGGCTAAACGCTATGGACCAAATATCATCTGTATGACTTGCAAAG
The DNA here is from genome assembly GCF_000316115.1 of Leptolyngbya sp. PCC 7375. Taxonomy (GTDB): domain Bacteria; phylum Cyanobacteriota; class Cyanobacteriia; order Phormidesmidales; family Phormidesmidaceae; genus Leptothoe. The sequence continues at coordinate 874,959 of NZ_JH993797.1, read as the reverse complement.
GGTTGACCAATCACATTGCCGTCTTTGTCCCACAGTCGAATAACATCATCGAAGCCGCCGCTGGCAATGATCTCCCCGTCAGGGCTATACACCGCTGACCAAGCCGCATCTTGATGCCCTAGTAATCGGTTTTTTTCCACCGTCGCACCCATGGCATTTCGCAGGGTAGAGCGCACAGAAAGACGCAGTCCGTTCAGATGGGCGCGGCTTTTGCCAACCAACTTGAGAGAGTCCAACAGCCCTTCTACAGGTTTAGTAATCAGCAACCGGCTGGTCTCCGCTGCGTTCTCATCTAGCACCAAACGACTGTTATTCCTAAAGGCAATAGCACTGGCTCCCGCTGCAATCACAAACAAAACACTCACACCTGCCAGCAGAGATTGGGTAATTCTCATACGTCGTTTTTCACGACGGGCCTCGGCTTCAGCGGCATTCTGACTGGCGGTGATAAAGGTCTGTTGCTCTGTTGTGACGGCAGGTTTTTTCTGCTTTTGTTGTGTGTCTTGCAGCCATTGGGTTGCGATCGCACTCTCCGCCCCCCGCAATAGCAAATCATGACTCTGCTCTTTTTGCTGCCATTCCAGGGCGCGCTGGAGCCATTTTGTATGACTCTGCACATGGTCACGGTCCGTATCCAGTGTGCGGATGAGGTGATTAAAATGGGTGGTGAAGTTGCCCCGTTGCTGGCTAAAATCTAGCCACTGAACCTGGGCAAGTTGGGGATGCAGGTCAGCCGTCTCTATAGGCTGATGCAAAATAGTCACAAACCGCTTGTTAAAGCGGGCTCCATGGTCTACCTCTAATTTGCAATAGGGTGAGTTGACGGACCGAGGGGACAAAATAAACAAAAAATTGTCAGATACCTCAATGCCCTGGTAGATCTCTCGCTGAAAGTTGGCAGTCCCTGCGGCAATACTCTCCTGGTCAAACCAGGTGGTTTTACCTTGGCTTTGCAAAGCGCCATTTATCTTACGGGCAATATCGGCATCAGCACTGGAATAGGAGATAAACACATCAATGGAAGACAGGGGTGGCTGGTCTAAACTGGCCTGGATAAAATCACGGTGCAACGTCATCGCTGGCTGCACGGTGCGCCCAGTCGCTGTTTTTAACCAGGCCTCTGCATGGCTTAGATCATAGCCCCGCAGCAACACACTAGAATTCCCCTGTTGCCGTTTCCACTTTAAGGCTTTGGTCAAGAGGATCTTGTGCTGGTTATAATAAACCGCATCCTGGTTGAGGGTCTTAATCAACCCGTTTTCGTCCAGCTGATAATCATCTTGATCTAAGTTATCCGTTAAATCGATGTATTGCAGTGAGGCCAGTTCCGGTGGGCTCTCAGCGGAGCCCAGGGGCCTGACTAAAATAGGAATAACTCGCTTGTGAAGGGTCAGGGCATACTTCAATTCATACTGACAATATTTGGACCGAAGAGAATCGGGCGACAGCAGATACACCATAGAATCAGCTTCTTCAATCCCCCGATCCACAGCCCGTTTAAAGGCTTCGCCTGTGGCGATATCCGTCTGATTACTCCAAACCGTAAACCCCTGACGTCGCAGCGATCGCCGAATGTTGTCCATAACGTCAGCATCCACCTGGGCATAGGCCAAAAACACCTGAGTCATCATGTTGTTAGCATTTTTAATGCTTTCAGTAATGAACTCACAATGCAAGTCGGTGGGCTCACAGGGAGCCTGTTCGTCTTTAAACCGTTGTTTCAGCCAGGTTTCTGCTAGCTGTCGTTTTTCGCCTAATAGTAAAAACTCCGTTTGCTTTTGTTGTCGCTCCCACCCAAGGGCCTGATTTAAGAAGTGGGTGTGATTCTCCACATAGTCTTGATGACGATGGAAAATCTGATGGAGGTCTGTTAAAGATTTTTCAAAATCATCTTGCTCTGGCCGCATGTAAACCCAATTGATTTTACCAATCTGGTTGTTCATGTTGGGAAAGCTGGAATGCAGTCCCTTGGCCTGATAATCTTGCCATTGTGCATCGCCGCCGTGGGGATTTCGCTGTTGCCAGATTTCTCGATGAATCTGCTCTACGTGCAATATGGGGATAATCCGTTTTTGATGACGCAGGGCAATTTCAATTTCTTTACTACAATAGTCTGAGTTGACGGAGTGGGGTGAAATAATAAAGAGAAAATTATGGGATTTTTCAATGCCGCTATCGATCTGGTTCTGAAAATCTACGGCCAAGGGGATATCGTTAAAATCACACCAGATGCGATAGCCAACATCCGTCAGCCGTTTACACAGGCTGGCAACAAATGCCTTACTGTCAGCACGACCATAAGAAATAAAGGCATCGTAAACGTCACTCATAACAGACTCTAAAATATCGAGTTACTGGTGGTGGTATACCTTGGGTGTACCACCACCAGGGTATATGCACTCAATATTTTATCTAAGCAAGCTGTTTGAATTCTTAGAATCTGCCTCACCCCCCCTTAAAATCAGGGGGATAAGTTTAATTTATCCAGACGTTGCCTTAAAAATAGCTGAGTTCAACCTCGATCCTATTTTCTGCGCCTGCTACCAAAAACACAGCGTCTCCAAATTCAGGTGGCCCGGTTAGCGCTTCTGGGTTTCTGGAAAATCCAAACCCCTCGGCAGGCATGCCGACAAAGTTGCGGTTAAACTCATTGTCGTTGTTGGCATCATGGAAGACTGAAACCGCATAGCTACCAGGGGCCAGATTCTCAAAGGTGGCGACGGGGGGCGAGTCCTCTGTCAGCGTTAAACATAGGCTTTCCAAGGCCTCCTCGCGATCCCCAGGAAATCCATCGCTGCTATTAAAGAGGTTAAGGCAGACCTGTCCTTGGGGGGTATTGACACCACTGATCTCTACTGCCAGCTGGGTTTGCTCAAGTTGCCCATGGGCCGGATAGGCTAAGCTGCCCACCGTGGTCATCATCAGAACACCAGCTACAACATGGCGATTATGCATTTGTAACCTCCTAATGAACGTTTAGTGAGTGAGCCGATTAACTCTACTCATTCCCTATTGTGCTATCCGCATTCTAAAATCGGCTGCGTCTATTCTGCGAAGCTTTGGTAAACAATTGTCTGGAATTGTTCAGGGGATAAAAAGCCCTGTCCCTAGATGGGATCATAGCTAGCGGTCGGATCTGAGGCTAAAAACTCCTTTAACGATAGAGCGTTTGCGATCGCACTTTCCGTCACACCCCTTACATCCACTAGCATTTGTCGATAGGCCTCTAGCTCAGCCCAAGGGGAAAGGGCACCATGACATCGATCAACGGATAGACCCCATTGAAAGCGATCCAGTCTCATAAATGTGACTCATTAACGATTTAGTTATATTTAACACATTTAACAAAAAACAAATCAAAATTAATTATTCAGACGCATCCCTGGGAAAATGAGGCCGCTGGAAAGATTGCTCTTGAGCCAATAGATCGGTTGCTTCCTCCACTCCCATAGGTTCAGCACAATAGTCTCCTTGTACCGCATTGCAACCTATTTCTTTTAGCCAATGCAGTTGTTGCCGTGTTTTTACACCTGCTGCAATCGTTGTCAACCCCAAAGACTGGCACATGGTAATGATTGACTCTGCAATAATCTGATTGACTCCGTTTAATTCCATTGAACTAACAAAACCTTGATCAATTTTGAGGGCTTTTACAGGTAGCTGATGCAAATGGCGTAGGCAGGAGTATCCTGCTCCAAAATTATCAATAACAACGCCCACACCAAAGTGCTTGAGCTGATTCAGCAAGGGTTGGGTGGTTTCACAATCCTGCACCAGCATGCTCTCTGTTATTTCAATCATTAAACTGTTGTCTACAGGTCTATGGACGGCTAAAACTTTCTCAAGCTTGACTAGTAGCGATTCCTTTAGGTGTTCACCTAAAAAATTGATATTGATCCCTGGAGAATGTTCAGGAAAATAAGTTTGCCAGAGCACCAACTGCTGACAGGCCGTTCGCAACACCCATTCGTCAATAGGGGCAATCAGCCCAATCTCCTGGGCAATGTCAATAAATCGTTCTGGCAACATTAGTCCCTCTTCAGGATGCTGCCAGCGGAGTAGGGCTTCAAAGGCCTCTATTTTTTGAGTTTTCAGATTAACAATGGGTTGATAGTAGAGTGAAAATTCTTCATTTTCCAGTGCCCTGCGCAACTTGTTCTCAAGGTGCAGTCGCTGCACCACCTGTAGATGCATGGTGGAATCAAAGACAACATACTGCCCTCGACCCCTACGCTTAGCCTCATACATGGCGACGTCGGCATCGCGCAAAAGTTCAGAGGCTATGTAATGATGTTGTTGTCTGGATAGGGCAATACCAATACTCACCCCTGGAAATAACCGTTGGTTCGCAATGTTAAGCGGTGTTTGCAGCACTTCTAAAACGCGCTCTGCCACCATGGTGGCTTCTGCCAGGTCTCCAATCTCCTCTAGGAGAATGACAAATTCGTCGCCGCCCAAACGGGCGGCTAAATCTGTTTCTCGAATGACGCCCTTGAGTCGGGTGGAAATTGCCAACAGCAGCCTGTCTCCAACGGAGTGACCCAGGCTATCGTTGATGACCTTAAAGTTGTCTAGGTCTAAAAACAGTACAGCCAGCTGGGTTTCATGGTGTCGCTTGACTCGTTTAAGGGCCAACTCTAAGCGTTCCATCAACAGACTACGATTGGGCAAGCCCGTTAGCTCATCGTGAAACGCATCATGTTTTAATTTCTCTTCTGCTTTGATGCGATCGCTAATATCCTGAATAACAGCCAACGTATGTTTAGGATTACCTTGGGTATCTTTTACAATGGATACTCCTGTATTGGACCAAAAAAAGCTACCATTTTTTCTTAGATAGCGTTTTTCATGAAAAAGGTAAAGTACTTCATTGGTAAATAGCCTGTGGGCCATAACCTGAGTCTGGTCTCGATCATCCGGATGGGTAATCTCGCTAATGGGTTTGGCCAGTAATTCTTCGCGAGAGTACCCCAGCATTTCACAGAAGCGGGGATTGGCATCGACAAATTTGCCATCGAGCGTGCCATTGGCCAACCCAACAGCGGCTTGATTGTAAATACTGCGATAGCGTTCTTCACTGTCCCGTAGAGCCTTCTCAGTCTGGCAGCTCTGGGTAATATCGACGGCCATCGTAATGGCAATGCGTCGACCATCTGCCAGCTTTTCTAACGGTGCGGAGCTAAACTGCCAGATCCGCTGCTTGCCTTTGGCAATATTGATAGTTTGTGTGTCCTCATCTCCACGAGATGCCAGCCTATAGTTCTTCGCAATGACAGTTTCGAGCATCTCAGTCGCCCTCTCACCATAGGCTAGCTGGGCCCATACTTGAGTAGTGGGCAGATCCTTCTGGGTAAATCCTGTCAGCTCAGTCCAAGTACCGTTGATATGCAGGACCTCACCGTCTTCGGCATGGATCATGATCGGAAATGGAGCCATTGCGATCGCACGGCGAAACCGTTGCTCACTCATCTGTAGACGGGCCTCTGCCTGTTTGCGATCGCTAATATTCTGCACCAGCATCAACACTTCATCTGCACTACAGGGAACAACCCTAACCTGCTCGATTTGTTTGTTGCCATCAATCAAAAGAGTGTGTTCATAGGTTTCAATCGATTGGGTTGCCAACGCCTTTTGCAAAGCCTGTAACCGTTTTTGAGCGATATCTGGCGGTAGCCGATCAGTGATATGGGTACCTACCCAATTTTGTAGTTCACCGAGGACAGGAAAGTCAGGGGATGCTAAAAACTCAAGATAGATGCCATCGCGATTGATGCGCATGATCAAGTCGGGTAAGGCATTAATGAGAGCCCGATGGTGCGCTTCACTGGCCAGCAACTCGGCCTCAACCTGCTGGCGACGTTTAACCTCTTGGTTTAATCGATAATTTTGTATGGCAACCACAATCAAACTGATCATCAAGCTGCCCACAGCTAGCATAAGAACCGTTTGCTTTATTTCCAAGTTAAGCTGTGATATCAGCGTTTGCAAACCAAGCCACTCTCCCCAAAAATGAAACTGTAATCCAATTGAAATACCCTCAAGCATACTCGTAGGTTTCTAACTTTAGTACAGCGTTAAAAAGCATCTGTACTCGAACACTGACGTTCCAATGGCTTTATTTGTGGCCTCTAATCAACTCTAAGAATATTAGAAACATTAGCGTTGAGTCATCACTATCTACTGTTTTAATTCCAAAAAAACGTACAGGTTGCTGAACAAAGTACCCTATCTGTGTCAAGAGGAGACCTAGACTAGGTATAGGTGGGCTGCTCCATACACTAGAGGACACATAGAATGATGATCGGCGAGCTACAACTGTTGGAGTATGAATTTACGATTCGGTTTGGCTTTTTCTTCGGCATACTTGTGTTGATGCAACTATGGGAAGCCATTGCCCCTTGTCGGCATTCCTCATCTCCCAGGGTAATGCGATGGTTTAGCAATGTTGGGTTATTGACCCTGGGTACGATTGTGTTACGAATCGTCTTTCCCTTGGCGTCATTAGGTGTTGCTGCCATTGCTCAAGAACAGCAGTGGGGGATATTTTACACATTACCTCTGACGCACTGGCAGACCGTAGTTCTATCCATGCTCTGTCTGGATTTCATTACCTACCTAAACCATGTCCTGTTTCACGCCTTGCCAACACTGTGGCGATTCCATCGAGTGCACCATGCCGATCTCGACTTTGATGTAACGACAGGTCTAAGATTTCATCCCGTTGAAATCTTGCTATCAATGGCAAATAGAATGGTTGTCATTTTATTGTTGGGGACACCCATAGTTGCTGTATTGATATTTGAAATCATTCTCAATGCAACATCAATGTTCAATCATGGCAATGTTCGTTTACCTGCCCCATTAGAGCGCTTACTACGGCTGTTTGTCATCACTCCAGACATGCATCGCATCCATCATTCTGCCATCACCAAAGAAACCAATAGCAATTTTGGCTTCAATATTCCCTGGTGGGACTACATCTTTGGAACCTATCGCAGACACCCCTTAGCTGGCCATCAAGAGATGGTCATTGGCCTTGTTGAACACCAGCAAGATTTACGGGTTGTGCAGTTGCATTGGATGCTGGTTTTGCCTTTTCTCAAGCATTTATCAAAGACTAAAGAGCCGGTCCTTCGTACCCGCTAAGACATGGGCACGGGAGATATTGCAAAGATCCAAAAAATGGAGCGCTAAAATTAGTTAGATCCGTTGGGGTGCTGGTGGATACGTAGTTTTATAGGCAAAGGAATATATGACGAAGCCTCAAGAGGCCCGTTTTAGGCAACCTACAGTCCAGCCTATTCAGGCTGCTGTACATCAAGTCATTGCCAAAGAATCCCTTAGCAACGAGCGTAAGGTTGCCTATGTCAAAGTGGTGGTGGTGCTAATTTCAAGCATTCTAGATGTGCTCGTTTTCTTTTTCCCGCAGCGCATCATCGGTGAAGCCTCTGTTCCGCCTACCGTTGCTCTGATTTCTGTCAGTGCCTGCATGATATATAGCGGCTTTCTCCTGGCCCTATGTCAGCCAGCTGCCTGGCGCTGGCTACCCAAGCTACAGATTGCCATTCCTCTGTTTGATGGTCTGTTACTCGCACTTTTTATTACCAATATTGAACGTGTCTTAGGGGAAACTCAACCCCAAATTGTCACTAATGTTGCTGCATTTTGTTGTTTATTAGCGGTCTCTGGCGGCATTCGTATTCGCCGTCAGGCATCAGCGATTACCACCGTTTTAGCCCTTGCCAACTTTACCTATGCTATTTTTCTGTTTCAGTTAAATCTAGCAATCGGTGTGTTTGCATTGTTTACCATTCTGGGTGCCGGGCTCATGGGCATGCTCACCTCTGGTATTGTCCGCCGCCAAGGCAAAAATGAAGCAGGCCGTCTATTGATGCAGCAGTTTCTGCCAGCGAATGTTGTTGAAGCGGCGTTTGAAACACCGACAGATCTGATAGAAGAGCCCATGACCTTTGATGTCACGGTTATGGTGACTGATCTGCGCGGGTTTACTCACTATGCGGAAAAGCTTGAACCCGCTGATGTATTTGAGTTTCTGAATCAGCTCCAGGGTCTTTTGTCCACCATCGTCAAACGCCATGATGGTTGGGTTACCACCTTTATGGGGGATGGTATGCTGGCCGTCTTTGGTGCGCCAAACGTGTTAGACAACCACGCAGACCATGCAGTACAGGCGGCCCAGGCAATTTTGTCTGAGGTCAAACAACTGAGCCCTTTGCCCATTGGCATTGGCTTACATTCAGGCTCCATCGTTGCCGGCTGCCTGGGCACCGATGGTCATCTGGAATTCTCTGTGATTGGAGATACGGTCAATGTTGCCTCTCGACTGGAGTCCTTAACGAAGGAAGTGGACTCGTCTCTATTGATTAGCAAAACTACTCAGCAACGCCTCAAAAGCCTATCCCTTAAATCCCTGGGCCAATTGCCCATCCGGGGGCGTGATCAGCACATTGAAGTGTTTGTGCTGCCTTCAGGTGAATAGTTTGTTGATAATATTTACGATTGCTGGTCTGGAGGATAACCCCGTCTAGCGCTATTGCGATTTGACGGTATGCCACAACTAAAGTCATTTTGAGGATCAGCAATGCCCACTATTTTCTGGGCTCTTGACAAAATCGTGTATTTTGATGATCATCGAAATATGTCAGATAGCCAATCGCGTTCCGTCGAAGAAATCGCCGCTGCCTTTGCGGCCCTTGGGCAGCCTTCACGACTTAATATCGTGCGGCTTCTTTTATCGGCCCATCCCCAAGGTTTACCTGCGGGCGAAATTCAACGGGAGCTAGGGATTACGGCTTCAACGCTGTCTCACCATTTAGATAAACTACGTCAGGTTGGGCTTGTGCGGGCTGAGAAGGATCGCCAATGGATTTGGTATAGCGTCCAGTCTGATGCCCTTAAGTACCTGATTGATTTCCTTTTTGAGGAATGCTGTACCCGTAATCGGGTTGTTGATCCTGAAACCCTTGAACTAACTGACGTCGCTGAACCTTTGCCTTGTCCTGATCGTCCGGATTGATTTTTGGTGGGCACCGCCCACCCATTGGTAGGGGCGTTCCATGGAACGCCCCTACCAATGGAAATTTTTTAACCTTTATTTTGATATTTTTCGAAATACCGAAGGACCTCCTGTCATGACTTCAACTGTTTTCAATCGCTTTAATCGCAGTGTTCAGCAGCTAGATAAGGTTTTTATCACCATTGTCCTTATCTTTCTTGCCTTGGCTATCCTGGTGCCGCCTCAGTTTTCTGGTAGCTTAGGCTTCATGGTCAGAAGCCTGGTGCAGGTATCTCCCTTCTTGCTGCTGTCTATCGGGATTGCGGCCTATGCCCAGGCCAGTGGTGCAGATAATCTGATTGCCAAGGCGTTTCAAGGACGTATCTCGGTAATGATTGTTGTGGCTTCCCTATTTGGAGCACTGTCCCCATTTTGCTCCTGTGGTGTGATCCCACTCATTGCGGCGCTCCTCTCCGTGGGGGTGCCGGTTTCAGCGGTGATGGCTTTTTGGCTATCTTCCCCACTGATGGATCCGTCCATGTTTATCCTTACCCTGGGCACTCTGGGATTGCAATTCGCCATTGCTAAAACTCTGGCGACAATTGCCATTGGTCTGCTGGGCGGTTTCGGTACGCTGGCCTTGATGAACTCGGGCGCATCGACTGTGGCCTTTAAAAATCCTTTGCGTGAGGGAGCTGGTAATGGTGGCTGTGGCGGCAGTCGTGTCCGGAATCCTAAGCCGGTTGTGTGGAAATTTTGGCCTGAGGCGGATCGCCGCCAGAAGTTTTGGCAGGGAGCCCGTAACAATGGCTGGTTCCTGGGCAAATGGCTAGCACTGGCATTCTTGCTTGAGAGTTTAATGCTGGTATATGTGCCTAACGCCTGGATTCAGACGATTGCGGGTGATGGTAGTCTGTTGTCCGTGGTGGGTGCAGCTCTGGTGGGGATTCCCGCTTACCTGAATGGATATGCAGCGTTACCTCTGGTCGCGGGTTTAGTGAACCAGGGTATGGCACCGGGGGCTGGCATGGCATTTTTGCTGGCCGGTGGGGCCACCAGTATTCCGGCCATGATTGCAGTCTTTGCATTGGCTCGTCGCCCAGTGTTTTTGGCTTACTTAGGCTTTGCCTTTGTCGGCTCGGTGACAGCGGGCTTAGCCTATAGTGTGATGTTTTAAGGAGGAGGTCGGGAGGCAGGGGATAGAAGAGAGAATTTTTCTGACTCCTGACTCTGGCTCCTGGCCCCTGACTTCTGACCACAACTCGTTTGCTCAGTATCTTGTACGTCATCCAACCATCCCATGCATCCCATTAATGTTTTGCCTAATGTCGATCTGCAACCTGGCGATCCGATTGCCGATCAGTGCCTGCAACGGGGACTGACTACATTTCACGAAGCTTGTCACTGGGTTAAAGCGCTGCCCTATGGTGCAAACTCCAGCAGTGAGGATTCGCTGATCTTGTTTGAGGAAGGATATGGTAACTGCACCACGAAGCATGGAGCGATCGCACGGCTTGCTGCCGCCCATAACCTTTCTGTATCAAAGTATCTGGGCTTCTATCGCCTCAACGACGATATCGTCACCGGGGTGAGCGCCATACTTCAGCCCCATGGCCTCGACTTTATCCCCCAAAGCCATTGTTTTTTAGTCCATGGGGACTATCGCGTCGATCTGACGGAGGGTAACTGCAACGGCAAAAATAAAACCATTGAAGACTATGACTTTGTCATTCAAGTAAAGCCTGACCTCACCGAAGAGCAGCACGAGGCCATTTATCGCGACCACTTGCGTCGCTACTACAGCATTGAGCCTCAGCTAGCTGTCCTGGGCGAAGAGCAGGTATTTGAGCTGCTGATCAGTTGCGATCGCCAGCTTAAATATCAGTGTTCCATTATGGCTAGCCGCCTCACCAATGCAGTTAGCTAGCTTAAAAGAGGCCCTGTATTTTGACGTCCACCCACTCACTTTCATTTTCTCCCTTTCCTTCTAATTTTACCCATGACGTTTGACCACAAACCACGCATTCTCTTTCTTTACGGCTCTCTTCGTGAACGCTCCTACAGTCGTCTTTTGGCGGAAGAAGCTGCTCGTATTATTGAAGATTTCGGAGCTGAGGTAAAGTTTTTTGACCCTAGAGGATTACCCCTCCACGGTGCAGAACCGGATACTCATCCGAAAGTGCAAGAGCTGCGTGACCTCTCGCTATGGTCAGAAGGACAGGTATGGTCGAGCCCTGAGATGCATGGCAACATCTCAGGGCTAATGAAAACCCAAATTGATTGGATTCCTTTAAGCATGGGAGCCATTCGCCCTACCCAGGGCCGTACATTGGCTGTGATGCAGGTATCTGGCGGTTCCCAATCCTTTAATGCGATTAATACCATGCGAATTTTGGGACGCTGGATGCGGATGTTTACCATTCCGAATCAGTCCTCTGTGGCTAAAGCCTATCAAGAGTTTAATGAAGACGGCACCATGAAGCAGTCCGCCTACCGAGATCGAGTAGTGGATGTGATGGAAGAACTCTATCGGTTTACCCTGCTATTACGAGATAAAGTAGATGAACTCACCGATCGCTACAGTGAACGTAAAGCAACCGCAGCGAAACAGCTAGAAGAAACGGCGAAAAACGCTCTGACCTGACCCATAGAGAGCCAATCCATAGGGACCCATGCCTATGGGGTCTGGGATACGGGTATTCATTCAAATCTTTTGCAGGGCGCACGGCTGTGCGCCCCTATGGAGATAACCCGATGTAATTTTGTTTTTTAATTTTTATCCCTCTGATCGCGATTGTAGGTAACCACTTCGTGGAGGGTAACCCTACCATCTTCATTGAGATCGGCAATGGGGTTGCCAAGACCCACCTGGGCCGCGCTAGCCACGCTAGTGACTGCACCCATGGACATCAAAACTGTTAGTGTGGATAAGAAGAAGCGTTTCATTTCAAAAACCTCGATGCAATGAAAGGTGATAACCCATTGGTTAACACCCCTTATAGTTTTTAAGATAGAAAGCTCTTCTGAATCTCACCGCATACTTGGTTAAGATCCAGCTGAGAGTTAAATAAACAAAATTAATCTTTGTGAGAGAATGAATGATGGTCAATATGGTAGCCATTCAACAGTCAGCTCAACAAAAGTTTGTTCCGGTTGCTCAGGTTTCAGAAGTTAAAGCTGCAGGAGTTATGGTTGTTCATGCCGAGGGCTATGCCATTGCCCTCTTCCACCATAATGACAAGATCTACGCTATCGATAATCGCTGTCCCCACATGGGCTTTCCCCTCCATAAAGGCAGTGTCAAAGACTGTATTTTGACCTGTCATTGGCACCATGCCCGATTTGACCTCACCAGTGGCGGCACCTTCGATATCTGGGCTGATGACGGTCGTGCCTTTCCAGTGGAACTAAGAGACGGAACGGTATGGATAGCTCCATCTGCCTCTAACCATACCCCAGGCTATCAACATCAGCGACTATTGGATGGTTTAGAACAGGGCATTTCCCTGGTAGTTGCTAAATCAGTGATCGCTCAGTTGGCAGCTGGGGTAAAACCAACAGAACCGTTTCAAACAGGGCTGGATTTTGGAGTACGCTACCGCCGTGAAGGTTGGGGTACGGGTCTGACAATTCACACCTGTATGATGCAGTTGTTACCCCATTTAGCTGCGGATGATCGGTCTAGGGCCATGTACCATGGGTATGACCTCGACACGATGTAGAGTGCTATAACGCTTATCCAGCAAGGGTTTCAGGAAGATTTGAGCGAAGAATAAATTTTCTCAGTTTCAGCGTGATGGAGATTGTAAGCTTCTTGTAGGGCTTAGGATTTCTGACTTTTTAATAGACATCTAATTGAGGTCATACCCTGTACCATGGCCTTTCAGCTGTAGCTCGGGACTGTGCAGGTAAGCCACCAAGATTCACCATTCAACCGTTACCCAATACACCAGCAGATTTTCCTACTCTAAAAGGATGGTTCCGACAATTTATTGAGGTACGCGATGCTCAAGGGGCAGAACGTTGCTTGGTATCGGCAGTGCAAGCTGGTATTGAACCCCAAAACCTGGCGGATATGCTGTTCGCAGCAGCCACAGATCATCGGTTTATTGATGGTGGTCATGCCCTGGACTTTACCAACAAGGCACTAGAAGCTTTGGACCAGACTGGCTGGCAAAATGCTGAGACTGTTCTAACCAGTGTGGTAAGGGGGTATGCCCATGCAGAGCGCATGGAAGAAGCCAATGCCTGGCGCTATCCGATTGATTTGGTCGCAATTTTAGAGAGGGCATTTGAGGCATTGCCAGAGGCCTTAGCTTCAGGTAGGGCAAAGTCAAACGGCCAAGACATTATTAAAACCGATGTTGAGCACCTGATATCTATTTTATTGGGGGATGATCCGGATGCGATCGCAACCACCCTTCTTAACACCCTCCGCCAGGGATGTACCCCTGAGCAATTGGCCAGAATTGTCGCCTATGCTGCAGCGCTACGCATTGCCCAATTCCAAACCAACAACGACTTCCGTGATTGGGATACGGCCCATCATACGTTCACCTTTGCCAATGCCGTTCACCAAGGGCTAAAACGAGTTAGCTCAACAGAATTGCTGCGCGGTGTGTTTGATGCTGCCATGGCCGTCTATCTCAACCGATTTTTGAATGTTCCCCCAGCACGTTTACCTGACCCAGCAAAACGAGTTGAAGATCCTACAACTTTGATATCAGAGCTACCTGAACTGCTGGATCGACAGCAACAGGTGAATGCTGCTGGGACTCTAGTCGGCACTTATCTGCACAGTGGTGGAGATTCAACCCAATTGTTAGAGATGTTAGGCAAATTGTTGTTACAGGAAGATCGCGATTTTCACACGATTCAGAATTTAGAAGCTGCCGTACAACAATATCAGCACTGGCAAAACCATGAAGCAGGGATACATATTCTTATCGCGACGGCGCGATATCTGGCAGCCCATGCTCCTACGATGCGCTCTCAAGGTCAAACCTATGAAATCGCTGCCCGATTACAAAAAGGAGAACATATCTATGAATAGATACAAATCACTGTAGAACTTCTAAAGAAGTACCAGATAACGTGGACTTGCAAATAGCAAAGCTGTCTGTAGCAAGCATAATAATTAATTTGCTAGGCTGTTTAAATGAGTCCAGTAGTTAAAAGTTTGTGTAGGAGCCATCGTCATGATCACCCAAACAATGGTGCAACCTTCTTCCTGGATTGAAAGTGGTGTACACCTTCAACAGGTAAGAGGGCTCAAACTATTCAAATTTACTGACGAACTACAAATCCGTCTCGAAACTTTGCTTGACCGTAAAAAAGCAGACACCCTTACCTCAGAAGAAACTGCAGAACTTGCAGGTATTACTGAACTTGATCGCATTTTTACGTTGATGAATGCTCGCCTTATTGCTGATTCATGACGATTAGCCAAGATATTCGTCAGCGTATTCGCCAGCGCGCCAACTTGTTATGCGAGTATTGTCATTCTTCAGAAGAAGCAAGTGCATCCCTATTTACATTCGATCACCTCACTCCAAGATCTCTAGGAGGGACCGATACTGAAGAGAATCTTGCCCTTGCTTGTCATCGTTGTAACGGTCGCCGCTATAACTTTATTAACGCTACCGACCCTGATACCCAAGAAGAGGTGCCAATTTTCAATCCTAGATTCCATAAGTGGTTAGAGCACTTTGTCTGGTCTGCTGACAGAGAAAAGATTTTGGGAATAACCTCTATTGGACGGGCAACCATCCAACGTCTGGATATGAATGATGATTTTCATGATGATGGTGCTATTAAACGTGCTCGGAGACTTTGGATTCGAGGCGGATGGCATCCACCTGTCCAAGATTTGCAACAGGAAAAATGAGCAGACAAACTGACTCAGCACGTCTTTGGAAAACAGACCTGCCAGGTATTGAACTCTTTGAGGCTCAACTGCACCGACATCGGTTTGGTAAGCATTTTCATGAGGCCTATACCATCGGTTTTAATGAGAGTGGTCAAGGCTGCTGCCAACATCATGGTGAAAATCATATTCTGGGTTCTGGCAGTTTTAATTTGATCAATCCAGGTGATATTCACACAGGGCAGGTTGCTTCAACAGAAGGCTGGGGCTTTCGCAATATCTACATCGAGTTTTCACAGATTGATCAGCTTGTAGCTGAGTTAGATTGGCCAGGACAGAGCATTCCCTACTTTAAGGAGCCCATCTTAGAGAAATCTTCACTACAACCAATTTTCTATGGGCTGTTTCGCTGTTTAACCATACCGAGTTCTCAGCTCAAACAACAGTCTCTGCTGCTAGAACTGTTGTCAAAACTCTTCCAGCTAAATGCAGAAAATCCATTTATTGTTAGGCCTGTCAAACCAGAATCAAAGGCGGTTGCCCATGTGCGCACCTATCTTGAAGCTCACTATGCCGACAATGTCTCCCTGGATGAGCTAGCTCAGTTGGTGAACCTGAGCCCCTATTATTTGATTCGTTGTTTTCGTCAGCAGGTGGGCTGTGCACCCCATCAGTATCAGCGGCACTGGCGGCTGATCCAGGCAAAGCGATCGCTACGGAATGGCGGATCGCTGGCTGCGATCGCAACCGACCATGGTTTCTATGACCAAAGCCACCTCAACCGCGCCTTTAAGAAAACCTACGGTGTCACCCCTGGTCAATATCAAAAGGGCAATTCCGTCCAATACGGTTTGGGGTAGTCATTTTTAACCTGGAAGCCAGTCGTGCATCTAGGGATATCATGACCTTCTTCAAAGATTTCTCGCTATCTGCGGTAATTTCAGGCTTTGTTAGCATCCTGGTGGGCTTTACTAGTGCAGCCGTGATCGTTTTCCAAGCTGCACAGACTTTAGGGGCAAACCCAACCGAAATTGGCTCCTGGCTATGGGCCTTGGGCTGGGGCATGGGGTTGACTGGCATTATTCTCTCCCTGCGCTATCGTGCCCCCATCGTGATGGCCTGGTCTACACCAGGTGCAGCCATGTTGGTGACCACCACCGCCGATGTCACCCTGGCAGAAGCCACGGGAGCCTTTATCATTTCTGCTGGGCTGATGGTCCTGTTTGGCTTTACTGGCTGGTTTGAGCGGATGATGGATCACCTGCCCCTATCGCTGGCGTCAGCCATGCTGGCGGGAGTGCTGTTGCAGTTTGGCCTGAATGTTTTTACGGCGATGCAAACCCAATTTTTGATGGTGTTTGCCATGTTTATTGCCTACCTGGTCATGCGGCGCTACAACCCGCGCTACGCTGTGATTGCTGCTTTGATTTTAGGAACTTTACTGGCGGCTGCTCAAGGATTATTGCAACTGGAGACTGTGCAGCTGCAGTGGGCTCAACCGGTTTTTATTGCACCTAAATTTTCGATCAACGCCCTGGTTGGCATTGCGCTGCCCCTATTTATTGTCACCATGGCCTCGCAAAATGTACCGGGAGTGGCTACAATCCGAGCCTTTGGCTACCAGGTGCCCACCTCCCCCCTGATTAGCTGGAGTGGGATGGCGTCGTTAATACTGGCTCCCTTTGGTGCTTTTGCCATTAATCTGGCGGCCATTACAGCTGCCATTTCCATGGGGCGGGAAGCCCATGAAGACCCGGATAAACGCTACGTTGCAGCGGTGACGGTTGGGGTGCTTTATATCGTGATCGGATTATTTGGGGCCACAGTGGTGGGTATTTTTTCAGCGCTGCCTCGGGAATTAGTGGTTGCGATCGCAGGACTGGCCCTGCTCGGTACCATCGGTAAAGGATTAGTCAGCGCCTTAATCCAGGAAAAAGAACGCGAACCCGCCCTGGTGACCTTCCTGGTTACAGCATCAGGCATCAGCCTCTTTGGCATCGGTTCTGCATTCTGGGGGATATTAGCTGGCGGCTTAGCAACACTGATTGTTCGATTTAATACCCTGTGAGGGTTGACGCCATCAGCGATGACTTTGGCAGGCAATGCTATCAATATGCGCAAATAACACCAGATGACCGGTATTTGTGAAAAGGAGGTGTACTTGTTATTACCTGTCCCAACTTTCTAATGGTTCTAGGTGTTTCGGTAATTTGCCCATATGAATAAACTGTAGGGTGTGTTAAAAATGCGAGACTTTTCGTGTATGTTGCCTTGTATTGACCTTGTTTATGCATTAACCCATCTGCAAAAAACTAGTTGAACATTCATGACTATCTATCCCCACTTATATTGCTATGACACCCGAAGGTGGAGGTGACTTCCGCAAAACGGAAAAAGGCCAGGATCTATTTAGTATCAAGGTATTTTTAGTGGCAACTGGTATTCTGGGTGCTGCTTTCTTAGGACTTACGTGGATCAGTCGCGGTGAATTAGGTCTAAGCGATGGCACTGCGCAGACGGCGTCTGAAGAAATTCAGCTTGAGACACCTGAGTCAGACGCGTCGGCAGGGCTTTCTAGCCAGCTGAGTCAAGGTGAGCAAATTTTGCTGGCCACGTCGGCGCTACCCATTAAGCAGGAAGGGGCGGAAGCCATCGCTTCTGGAGACTACGGTGCTGCCGTTACTGCCTTTGAAAGTGCACGTAAAGCAGATGTTTCTGACCCGGAAACATTGGTTTACCTGAACAATGCTCGCATTGGTGAGCAAGAGGCCTATGGTTTAGCTATCGTTGTCCCGCTTAAGTCAGATCCCACAACAGCTTCAAGCCTGCTGCGGGGGGTGGCCCAGGCTCAGACAGAAATCAATCAGGCCGGTGGCATTCAAGGGAAATCGCTGCGGATTTTCTTGGCTGATGATCAAGAAGAGGTTGCGATCGCACAGCAAATTGCCGCTGATCTCAGCGAATCCCCCGATATTGTGGGTGTGCTTGGTCACAATACTACAGAAACTGCCAATGCTACATCGGAGATTTACACGGCCAGTGCTCTGCCCTTTGTCTCCACCAGTGCAGGTGCCAGCCCGGCCATTAAGCCACTGCTGGCCAACGATTTGCCCATTGCAGATGCCTTAGCGTTTTACATGGCAAAGCTAAACCACCGCACTGCCATTCTTTTCTACGATGGCAATAGCGACTCCAGCCTTGCCTTTAAATCTAATTTTGAAAAGGCTCTCCAGGCTAATCAAGGCACGATGACGGCTGAGGTGAACCTGGCTGAGTTATCCGCTAGGGCTCCTACTGAAACACCAACGGCAGAAATCTTTGTCCTATCACCAGGAGATAGTCCCCTCAAAACTGCAACGGAATCCATTGAAATTATCCCTAACGATCAGGTTGACCATTTTTATCGTCACGTTTTTGGCGGACATGAGCTCTTTAGCCCAGAGGTCTTAAATCTATTTGGTTCAATGGCTACCGGGACTATTTTGGCTGTGCCAGATGCCCTTTATCAAAGTGCTGCATCTCCCTTTAACGAGCCAACCCAAGACCTTTGGGAAAAATCAACAGATTGGAGCACCTCTGCCAGCTACAATCTTACTCAGGCAGTGATTACGGGACTTAAGCAGTCTCCCACGCGGCAAGGCGTTCAACAGGCCATCGATAGTAATACCAATGATGCTGTGCGTTTACTTAGGGTGAGCATCAACCCCGATACTAGAACGGGGTATGAACTCCTTTCCCTTGGCGTCATGACCAAGGACGGGTTTCAGCCAGAAGGGTAGTTAACACAATCGGCTTTACAGCAAATCCCTGATGGATAGGCTATCCACCAGGGATTTGCTGTGAATTCTAAAAATTTAGCTAGCGCCACAGGTATAGCAGGGCAAATAAGATAATCCAAATGACATCAACAAAGTGCCAGTAAAGTTCTGTCGCCTCGATGCCAAAGTGATTTTCATAGGAGTAGTGGGCTGCCTTTCGAGAACGAAACAATACAGCCAACATCATCAGCAAGCCAAACAATACGTGCAAACCGTGAAACCCAGTCAATACATAGAAGGTACTGGCAAAAAGATTGGTCGTTAGTCCAAACTCTAGATGGGTGTACTCATAGATTTGTCCACCCAGGAAGACTGCTCCCATTACAGCCGTGATCGCAAACCACTTACGCATGGCGCTGACATTGTTTTGCTTAATGGCTGTGTCAGCGTTGTGAATCACAAAACTACTGGAAATCAGAATGATGGTGTTGATCCCCGGTAGTAGTAGCTCTAAACCTTCGGTTCCTTCTGGGGGCCAGGCTGGAGCCATCAACCGAAAGCTGAGGTAAGCGATAAAGAGACCGAGAAAGATCATACTCTCGGCACAGAGGAAGACAAGCACACCGAACATTCGTAAATCGGGATGTTCGTCATGGGCGTGATCACGATGGTCGACGACAACAGTATCGGCTTGGTTAACAGCTGAGCTTTGCATAGGAGGAGAGTAACAGAGAAGAATCCATCTAAACTAAATCTTTTCTAAAATCATCCCCTCCTGGGAGGGGACAGTTATCCATTAGTGCGCATGGGCCAATGCCGCTGCAATGGCTTCTTCGTAAATTTCAGGATCGTCTTTCACCGGAATGTAACCCAGACCATAGTCATAGGGACCCGTCTTGATCACAGGTACCCCTTCAAAGTTTTCATGGGCCGGCGGTGATAGTGTTTGCCACTCTAACGTCAGTGCCCGCCAAGGGTTGGTCGGTGCTTTTTCACCCCAGTGCCAGCTCCAGATAGCATTGATGATAAAGGGCACCGTAGATACTGCCATCAGGTAGGCACCAATAGTGGCCAACACATTCAGGTCTGTAAACTGGGGATCATAAAGGGCGACACGTCGGTTCATGCCCTGTAGCCCCAGCTGGTGCATGGGCATAAAGGTGAGGTTCATGCCCACAAAGGTAAGGATAAAGTGCACCTTGCCCCAAAATTCATTCAACATCCGCCCGGTCATCTTGGGAAACCAATGGTACAGAGCCATGTAGATACCAAAGATGGATGCCCCAAACAGAACGTAGTGGAAGTGTGCTACGACGAAGTAGGTGTCATGAACGTGAATATCAAAAGGCACCGCCGCCAGCATTACACCGCTAATACCGCCAATCACGAAGATGGCAATAAAGCCAATGGCAAACAGCATGGCACTGGTATAAGCAATCTTGCCTCGCCACAGTGTGGCCGTCCAACCAAACACTTTAATACCCGTTGGCACCGCAATGGCCATGGTGGTGATCATAAAGAACATACGCAACCAGGGTGGAGTACCGCTGGTGAACATGTGGTGGGCCCACACAATCAGACCCAAGAAGCTAATCACCAAACTGGAGTAGGCAATGGCACGATAGCCAAAGATGGGCTTACGCGCATGGACTGGTAGCACATCAGAAATCGCTCCAAACAGAGGCAATACAAAGATGTATACCGCTGGGTGGGAGTAGAACCAGAACATGTGCTGATAAACAACGGGATCGCCTCCGCCTGTGGGGTTAAAGAATGCTGTCCCAGCTATCAGGTCAAACATAAGCAGAATCAATGCGCCTGCCAAAACCGGTGTACTGATCAAAATCAGCAAGGACGTAGCGATCATGGCCCAGCAAAACAACGGCATTTTGAGCAGCGGCATACTGGGCACTCGCATTTTCAAAATGGTGACCAGGAAGTTGAGAGCACCCAAAATCGATGCGGTTCCACCAATGAGGATACTCATAATCCATATGCCCTGGCCCAACATGCCATTGGACAGACTCAGTGGGGGATAAGAGGTCCAGCCAGCCTGGGCCGGTTCGAAAAAGAAGCTGGCCACTAACATGATGCCGGAGGGGGGGATCAGCCAGAATGCGATCGCATTAATTCGGGGAAAGGCCATGTCTTTGGCCCCAATCATCAACGGAATCAAATAGTTAGCAAGTCCCGCTCCCGCTGGCACAATCCACAAAAACAACATAATGGTGCCGTGGAGCGTCAGCACCCCGTTATAGGTCTCAGGAGTAATAAAATCCGGGGCCGGTGTGGCCAACTCCGTACGAATCACCGTCGCCAGCGCTCCACCAATCAGGTAAAACACAAAAGACGTCACCAAATATTGAATACCAATGACCTTGTGATCGGTACTAAAGGTAAAAAAGTGAGTCCACTTACGCTCATTACCCAAAGGTTGTTGAGGAGACGGTGAGGGATCAGGTGTTTTTACAGCCTCTGCTTGTGCCATGTGAATCGTCAAGGAAGAATTGGAAAAAGAAAAGGAACGTTCTAAGGATGGAGGGTGGACAATGCCCACCTCTAAGGCATCAACGCCATATCCATATGGGAATGAGGCATATGCTCCGCTGGCATATGCAGAGAATCTTTAAAGTGAGCCAAATACTCAGTGTCGGTTTCAGCTGGTTTTTGGCTGGCGGCTGCAACGGCTGTTGAAAGGTCGATGGATCCACTAGCAATACGTTTCTGTACCCATTCGTCATACTCTTCAGGAGAATGAACGATCATTTGGGTGCGCATGCCGCCATGGTAAGAGCCACATAGTTCAGCACAGACAACCGGGTACGTACCCTCCCGTGTCGCCTTAAACACCAAAGTTGTTTTCTTCCCCGGAATCATGTCTTGTTTAATACGAAACTCCGGCAGCCAGAACGCATGAATTACATCCTGCGCTTTGAGATTTAGCTTTACCAATTTGCCAACGGGAACATGGACCTCACCATCCACAATGCCAGTGTCAGGGTAAGTCATAACAAATGCAAACTGCAGGCCCAGTACATCAATATTGAGGGTATCTTCAGCTAATTCACCGGGAGCAGGCGGTTTACCCAAACCAGACGCTGCCACCATGGGATAGCTGGATGTATCTTCATTCGATGATGCGTAGGCAATCTGGACTGCCTTAGAGGAATGATGCTCCATTAAATTGAGGCCGCCCATCTCGGTATAAATTTCAAAGCTATATACCGAGAGACCTAACACAATAATGGCTGGGATCGCTGTCCAAAGAATCTCTAGGGGAATGTTGCCCTCAATGTGAGGACCGTCGGTTTCATCCCCTTTCTTACGACGAAATCGAATCAAGGAAATCACCAGGGCACCCTCAACGATGAGAAACAGCCCAGTACCAATGGTCATCATCAAGTTAAATAACTGATCGACCTCACTGGCCTCGGTGGATGCGGCGACAGGCATCAAACCGTGGTTTTGACCGTACCAAAGGCTGATCAGCGTAACGGCAATGCCGATCAGCATGGTGACAATAGAAGTAGGAATACCGTTCACGATTTGAACATTCTCCTGTGGGGTGGTCCGTTGTATAAAAATAGAATGGGTCAACGATGGAGCGGATAAAACAGATTAAGGACGCTTAATTTTCTTTGGACGCAAGAAAATCTGCTTGTTCTAAAGTGCAGCTACCTGAGATAGGGTATTCTCGACAAATTATCGGCCTCAGGTAGTAAGCTGTATCAATTCATTAACCTGTAACTGAACGTAACGTTCATGGGGTTATTGGGGTGAACCGTAGAGCAATATCAATAGAATTCAAAAGACGAATAGAAAGGATTTTCTAAAACTCCCCTCAAGGTAACGCTATCTCTTCGTAAATGACAGTCTTTGTAAAGTTGATTTTAGCTATTTAAGGATTTTCTTCAGATTCTTTTTGTCTTTGTGTATGCAAATGTGGCTAAAAGCCCTGAATAACAAGTATTTCTGGAGTTTTTGCCTGATGGAGAAGACGTCATCATTTTAAGGAAATTTTATAAATCACACCAAACGAGAAGAAATGCTAAATGTATTTCATCGAAGGTAAAAAAATTTTCTACTCTGTAGAGAAGTGTTTCTGTTAATCGGTTTCAACTCCTCAACTTCTTAAGAGAGTTTTTAGATTCATGGCTCATTCCTCGTTATCCGCTCTCCATGCAGACAGTGTCTCTGGGTTTGATCCAGTGCGCTATCTGCGCCGCTGGGTGTGGAAAATGGCTATAGCGACCCTAATATTGATGGCCATTGGCAGTGCTACTCGTGTGATGAATGCAGGGTTAGCCTGCCCAGACTGGCCACTGTGCTATGGGCAAATTGTGCCTAGCCAACAGATGAATTTACAGGTATTTCTAGAATGGTTTCATCGCCTGGATGCTTCGCTGATTGGCCTGATGGCCCTTGGTTTAGTAGTACTCGCTATGCGATGGCGTGAATCCTTGCCAAATTGGGTACCTTGGGCAGCCTGTTTTGTTCTTTTTCTAGTTATTTTCCAAGGTGTTCTAGGTGGTCTTACGGTGACACAGTTGTTGCGGTTTGATATTGTTACCGCCCATTTAGGGACTGCACTTTTGGTGTTTTGCACTCTGTTGGCCATGGGAATGGCACTTTTGCCCTATCAGGCTAAGGGAACTGCCGGTAAATTATCCTGGCTGAGCGGCCTAGCGGTGGTATTCGTTTATGCCCAAAGCTTGCTAGGTGGTTTGGTCGGTTCCCGCTGGGCGGCCCATCAATGTTTTGGCTTGGCGGAGTTATGTAATGTTGTCAACGCCCACCTGATTGGCATAATTCCTGCTAGCCTGGCAGTAATTTTATTGGCTGTTTTTGTCTGGCGCACGCCTGCTTTGGATCATGTGTTGAGATCGCAAGCTCAACTTGCTTTCGGACTCCTGATTCTCCAGCTCATTCTCGGCCTTGCCACCTTCCGACTTCATCTGCAGGTTGAGACCCTAACGGTCTGTCACCAAGCCGTAGGTGCTGGTTTATTAGGCACATTAGTTTGTTTTACTGTCCTCTCCATAAGGGATAGATTCTTTGAAAGTGGCCTTGTTCATTAAGTCTTAGTTTTTTTTGAGCTTTGCTCTTCTCGGCTGGCTGAGTATTTTGAGTGGTACGCAGTCGGATTTTTTACGCAACGCTTTTGGTGTCAACCCTGATCGTCAACAAATAACTCAAAACTAAGATATTGATGCTGTTGCTGATTTAGGGGATAAATCGATTTAGCAGACTTGTTCTCAGCCAGTATTCTCCAGATTAACGTCTCCCGAGGATCAGCAACGCCGAATTTAATACCCTGCGGGAAACCGCTCAAGTGTCTACACAGCTTTCTCCTCCGGACTCCTTCATACTCTTTTTTGATCCCTTATGCAGCCCTCCAATATTGCTTCTCAGGTTCACCACGAGAACATTAATCAAGTCTTTCGCAGTTATTATCAGCTCACAAAACCTCGCATCATTCCTCTACTGTTGATTGAAACAGCGGCTAGTATGTGGGTGGCAGCGCAGGGGCATCCAAACTTACTGCTGGTGTTAGTCACACTGATCGGCGGTTGGCTGGCGGCAGCATCTGCTCAGGTCATCAACTGTGTGTATGACCGCGACATTGATTATGATATGGAACGCACTCGCGATCGCCCGATTCCTTCAGGGCGGATTCAAGTACGTGATGCACTGATCTTTGCAGGGCTACTCGCGCTGTCATCTTTTACCCTATTGGCTGGATTGGCCAATCTGCTGGCGGCCTGTTTGGCTATGGCCGGTATTGCTGTTTACATCGGTGTGTATACCCACTGGTTAAAGCGGTCTTCACCCCAGAATATTGTGATTGGCGGTGCCGCCGGGGCGATTCCTCCCATGGTTGGCTGGGCTGCGGTTACTGGCCATATAGGCTGGGCCGCCTGGATCTTCTTTGCCATCGTGTTTGTATGGACACCCCCTCACTTTTGGGCACTGGCCATACTGATTAAAGATGACTATGCCAAGGTGAATGTGCCCATGTTGCCAGTGATTGTAGGTAATGAAGAGACTGCTAAGCAAATTTGGCTCTACACCATTCTGCTGGTACCTGTGACGTTACTCATGGTGTGTCCGACGGAAGCTTGCGGTTGGCTGTATGGTCTGCTGGCACTATTACTGGGTGGGTTATTTCTACAAAAAGCCTATGATTTAAAGCAGTGCCCTTGCGATCGCGACTTGGCTCGAGGTGTCTTCAAATATTCCATCTTCTACATGATGCTATTGTCAGCAGCTATGGTGGTGGATAGCCTGCCTGTAACCCGTTACACGGTGCAAGCCCTAGTCGGTCTTTTGGGTGGCACTTTCATGAGTTGATCGGCATTGCTAATCCTCGGGATGACTGTGATCCTCGACAGGACACTCGGCCCCACCTGGCCAAGATTTCCCAACTCAAGCTGATACCCTAGGCTACGAATCACAATTACAATGTAGTGTGATTCGTCAGCCCCAAAGGGCACCTACGTGAGGTTTAGGATGTCGCAGCCGCCTGCAGTTGTCATTGAAAGCCTTCAAAAACGCTATGGCGATGTCCTAGCGTTGAAGGATGTATCGCTACAGATTGAACCTGGAGAAATCTTTGGTTTACTTGGTCCCAATGGTGCCGGTAAAACCACGACGATTCGCTGTCTGTGTACCCTGGCATTGCCCGATGCTGGCAATCTGGAGGTGATGGGGGTATCGGTTATTCATGACCCACGTCGGGTACGTCAGCGGCTGGGCTATATCGCTCAAGAAGTTGCTCTAGATAAGGTCCTGACCGGTCGAGAGCTGCTGGAATTGCAGGCGGCCATTTATCATCTGCCCACTAAACTGGCCAAATCCCGCATTGACCAGATGGTTGAGTTGCTGGAGTTAACCGACTGGGCTGATAAGAAAACGGGTACCTATTCCGGTGGGTTGAAAAAGCGTCTGGACTTAGCTGCTGGTTTGCTGCATCAGCCGGATGTATTAGTTTTAGATGAACCGACAGTGGGGCTCGATATCGAAAGCCGCTCAGCGGTATGGCGATTTTTGCGCCAGCTACAGGCAGCGGGTACAACGATTTTGATTACTAGCCATTATTTAGAAGAGGTTGACGCCCTGGCAAATCGAGTCGCCATTATCGATCAGGGTCAGGTGATCAGCTCCGGTACCCCTGCCGAGCTTAAGTCTAAAGTCGGTGGTGAGCGCATTACTCTACGCATCCGGGAGTTTACTCCTTTGAATGAGGCAGAACAGGCCAGTCAGATGCTTCAGGGATTGCCTGTGGTGCAAGAGGTGATCGTCAATAGCGCCCAAGGGAATTCACTAAATCTGGTGGTAGAGTCTGAGGCCGATGCTCTAATGACAGTGCAAAAAGCCCTCAAAGAGGCAGGTTTACCCACCTTTGGCATTGCTCAGTCGCAGCCTAGCCTGGACGATGTGTACCTGGCGGCAACGGGGCGCACCATTATGGATGCGGAAATGGCCGCTGCTAGTAAGCGGGATATGAAAAAGGAAATGAAACAGCAAAATATGAAACGTTAGCTGGTAATTTTGCGTGTTGCGTGTTGCAGAGCGTTATTATTTCGTGTTTGCTAAGTATTTTGAGGTGGAAATGTACCCTTTTTAGGTATGGAGTTCGAATGGGATCCTGATAAAGCCGCAGCTAATTTCGAGAAGCATGGTGTTTCGTTTCAAGAAGCCGCAACTGTCTTTAATGATCCGCTGTCTATCACATTTCCAGATCCTGTCATTCAGTTGGAGAAAATCGCTACATTATCATTGGAGCATCAATTATTGGATTACTCATTAGTTGTTGCACATACGGATCGAGATCAAAGACTCCGAATCATCAGTGCTCGAAAAGCTACTCGCAAAGAGAGAACATTTTATGAAGAAGGATTCTGACAATAACCTAGAGGATACCCTCAGACCTGAGTATGATTTTGCTCAAATGCAGGGTAGTGTTCGTGGAAAATATATTGAAAGGTATCGTCAAGGCACTAACCTAGTACTGCTAGATCCTGATGTTGCTCAAGCCTTTCCCAAGGCTGAAGACGTTAATGAGGCCCTACGTTTATTGATGAAACTAGCCCAGCGGCAACAGGCTCTAATCCAAAACTTAGACCTTAAAACTCACAACTCATAACTATATATCTAGAAATGAGCAGTTCCAGTATTCAAAACAGTCAGCTACAGCAGTGGAAAGATGATGCGATCGCAGCCCCTGGCCTCAGCGAATTTATCCAAGAAACCTTAGCTCTAACCAAGCGCCTATTTATTCAGCTACAGCGTCGGCCCTCCACACTGGCGGCTGGCATTATCCAGCCTTTAATGTGGCTAATTCTGTTTGGTGCGTTGTTCCAAAACGTGCCCCAGGGATTGTTTGGCGATAGCGTTAACTATGGACAGTTCATCGGAGCTGGCATCATCGTATTTACGGCTTTTGGTGGGGCGCTCAATGCTGGATTGCCAGTGATGTTCGACCGAGAGTTTGGCTTTTTGAACCGGTTGCTAGTGGCTCCGCTGGTGTCTCGATTTTCCATCGTGATTGCCTCAGCGCTGTTTATCGCCGCCATGAGCATGGTGCAAACCGCTGCCATTGTTGCCCTCAGTACATTTCTCGGTGCGGGGTTGCCCAGTGTTGCCGGTTTAGGATTGATGGTGGCGATTATTTTAATGCTGGTGCTGGGCGTAACCGCCTTTAGTCTGGGCCTGGCATTTGCGTTACCGGGTCACATTGAGCTGATCGCCGTTATCTTTGTGACTAATTTGCCGCTGCTGTTTGCAAGTACAGCATTAGTGCCCCTATCATTTATGCCCCGCTGGCTCAGCATCATCGCCAGCCTAAATCCCCTCAGCTATGCCATTGAGCCCATTCGTTACCTTTATCTCCACAATGACTGGAGCTTTAGCAACATCGTCATGCAGGCTCCCTGGGGTGATATTTCCATGGGTACGTCAATCTTGCTGCTGGCCGGTTTCTGCAGTGGTGCTCTAGCGTTGGCATATCCATTGATTAATCGCCGTATTGCCTAAGCTTGAACTATAGATAGTGATTCTGCATATTCTAGACTTAGTGGGTGTGGCTGTCTTCGCCATCAGTGGAGCCTTAGCAGCGGGACGCAAGCACCTGGATTTGCTAGGTGTGGTCGTGATTGCAGTGGTTACAGCCATTGGTGGCGGAACTGTACGGGATATTTTACTAGATCGGCATCCAGTCTTTTGGATTGAAAGCCCAGTGTATCTATCTGTGATTTTAGGATCAGCATTGCTGACAGTGGTCTATACCAAATTTTTTAACCCCCCCCATAAATCATTGCTAGTCGCCGATGCCTTTGGACTTGCCTTATTTTCCATTAGCGGTGCCCAAATTGCTGAACAGGTTAACCTGGCAGCCTTACTCGTGATCGTCATGGGAACAATTACCGGTGCTGCTGGTGGCGTTCTGCGGGATGTACTGTTGGTGAATATTCCAGTAATTTTGAGGCGAGGTCGAATTTACGCAACCGCTGCCATCGTCGGCATTATGGTCTATCTGGCGTTACAAAGGTTGGGTATGGTGCAGACCTGGGCCGCTCTTGTGGGGATGACGATAGTCGCCGGATTGAGGTTGGCTGCCATTATTTGGGGGTTGATGCTACCAATTTTTAGCCTTTCGGATCCCCCCTAGAGCATTAGCCCAGTCAGCCAATTAAAAAAATTGCCTACAGTTGTATCAACCCTAAATAGTCTTGCTAAACTATGGGCATAATGCGTAGCAAATAAACTCACAGTAACCTTTCCTATGGCAAGCATCCTTAAAAATGTATTCGCTTCTGTAATAGGTCTAGGTTTGGTCCTAGGTTTGGCAACCGTTCCAGCACTCGCTCAATCCAATGGTGGGTTTGAGGATTTAAGCGGTGATTCTGATAATAATGAAGTGTTTGGTGGTAGCGGCGTTAGTTTGACTGACCTGCTGAGCAATGCTCGTCGCGCCGATGGCCTAAGTCAGGGTGAGTTTAGCCAGAAAACCGATCGCGATATTGACGAAGCCGCTGCTGATTTTCGTCAGCGTCAGCAGGAAGCAATTGGCACCCAGCAAGGTGGTGTTGTAGGCACACCTGAGTTGGAAGAGCAGCTTTAGTCTTTAAAGGGAATAGGCAGTAGGGATAAGCCTACTGTCTAGGTGAAATCCTTAGATAAAGAAGCTTTCGGGGGTAGCACTGCTACCCCCGTTTGTTTTAAAAAAACGACTATTGCCAAGCTTGAAATTTCCCCCCATTGCCCACTCCCCATTCCCTATTTCCCAAAATTTCAAGCCGATACAGCACCAGTCCTGCGACACTTTCCGGTTATGGCCTAACATTGGTTAGTTAGTCATTAATATCGCGCTCAAGGTACCCCTAAGGAAATGACCGCCCCTAATTTATCGAGCCAGTACGATCCTTCCCAGACCGAATCCAAGTGGCAGTCCGCTTGGGAAGACAATGCTGTATTTAAGGCCGATCCAGACCATGGTGGCGATCCATTTTGTGTGGTAATTCCACCACCGAATGTCACTGGTAGCCTACACATGGGGCATGCCTTTGAGAATGTATTAATTGACACCCTGGTGCGCTACCAGCGAATGAATGGGCGTAATACTCTGTGGTTGCCAGGAACCGACCATGCCAGTATTGCGGTGCAGACCATTCTTGAAAAAGACCTGAAAGCACAGGGCAAAAACCGTGAAGATGTAGGCCGTGAAAAGTTTTTAGAGCGGGCCTGGCAATGGAAAGAAGAGTCTGGTGGCACCATTGTTAACCAACTGCGCAAGCTAGGTGTATCGGTAGACTGGACCCGTGAGCGGTTCACTATGGATGAAGGCCTATCGAAGGCTGTATTACAAGCATTTACTAAGCTCTACGAAGAAGAGCTAATTTATCGCGGCAACTATATGGTTAACTGGTGCCCTGCCAGTCAGTCAGCGGTGTCCGATGTTGAGGTTGAAAACAAAGAAGTAGAGGGTAATCTCTGGCACTTCCGCTATCCATTGACCGATGGGTCTGGCCATGTGGAAGTTGCTACCACACGTCCCGAAACCATGCTGGGTGATACGGCAGTAGCCGTTAACCCGGAAGATGAGCGCTATCAAGAGATGGTGGGTAAGACGCTAACGTTACCGTTGGTAGGTCGTGAGATTCCAATTATTGCTGACAACTATGTGGACAAAGAATTTGGGACCGGCTGCGTCAAAGTGACACCGGCCCATGACCCCAATGACTTTGCCATGGGTGAGCGTCACAATCTGCCCATGATCACCATCATGCATAAAGATGGGTCGATGAATGAAAATGCAGGCCGCTTTGAAGGCCTTGATCGGTTTGAAGCGCGTAAGCAAGTTGTTGCGGCTTTGGATGACGTGGATGCGCTGGTGCGTATAGAAGACTATAAGCATAGCGTTCCCTATAGCGACCGCGGCAAGGTGCCGGTCGAACCGCTGCTATCTACCCAGTGGTTTGTCAAAATTCGTCCCCTGGCAGACAAAGCTCTAGAGGCACTAGATAATCACCAGTCCCCCAGGTTTGTCCCTGGGCGTTGGACCAAGGTATACCGTGATTGGCTGGTAAATCTGCGCGACTGGTGTATCTCGCGTCAGCTATGGTGGGGGCACCAGATTCCTGCCTGGTATGCTGTGAGTCAAACCAATGGTGAAATTACCGACACCACACCATTTTTTGTCGCTGAGTCAGAAGCAGCAGCTCGCGCTAAAGCGATTGAACAGTTTGGCGAAGGCGTGCAGCTAACGCAAGATCCCGATGTTCTCGATACCTGGTTCTCCTCCGGTCTGTGGCCTTTCTCAACCATGGGCTGGCCCGATGAAAATGCCAAGGACTTCCAGGCTTACTACCCCACCACCACCCTGGTCACCGGGTTTGACATTATCTTCTTCTGGGTGGCCCGGATGACGATGATGGCGGGACACTTTACCGACACCATGCCCTTTGAAACGGTGTATATCCATGGTCTGGTGCGGGATGAGAAAAACCAGAAGATGTCCAAGTCCAAGGGCAACGGCATCGATCCGCTGGTGCTGATCAACAAGTACGGCACCGACGCTCTGCGCTATACCCTGATTCGCGAGGTGGCTGGCGCGGGTCAAGATATTCGCCTGGACTATAACCGCAAGACTGATGAGTCATCTTCGGTTGAGGCATCTCGAAACTTCACCAATAAACTGTGGAATGCCTCTCGGTTTGTGATGATGAATCTGGGGGGCAAAACTCCAGCGGATTTGGGCGAGCCTGAACCTACCAAGTTAGAACTATCAGATAAGTGGATTCTCTCCAAGTTTAACCAGACCATTACAAATACCCGAGAGTATCTCGACAAATATGGCATGGGTGAAGCTGCCAAGGTGCTGTATGAGTTTACCTGGGGAGACTTTTGTGACTGGTACATTGAGTTGGTGAAACCCCGTCTTTATGGAAAAGATGAGGATTCAAAGCGGGTGGCACAACAGACACTAGCCTTTGTTCTTGATGGTATTCTCAAGCTGTTGCATCCGTTTACACCCCACATCACTGAAGAGGTTTGGCATACACTGACTCAGACGGGTGAGGATAGCTATCTGGCGGTGCAGCCCTACCCAACCGTGCGACCTGAGCTAGTAGATGCTGAGTTGGAGAAAGACTTTGACCTACTAATTGGTACGATTCGCACCATTCGTAACTTGCGGGCTGCTGCAGGTGTCAAACCTTCGGCCAAAATTGAAGCGATTCTCAAAACCGATGATGCCAACGAAGTCCGCATTCTGAATGCAACCCAGGTGTATCTCAAGGATGCGGCCAAGGTTGAGACGCTAACAATTGGTAGCACCACGTTGACAGCAAAGACCTTAAATGTGGCAGAAACTGCTGGTGAAGTAACATCGCCAGAGACCTCTAACGATTCCGAGAAATCTGAGTCTGGTGAACGACAACTACCAGAAATTGACTGGGCGGATGGTATAGATGCAGTGCAAACTCTTCTAAAGCATCCCCTGGGCTATATGGGACAGGCATACAAGGCCGCTAAAAAGCCTGCCTCTGTTCTACTGTTTCTGGGGTTAAGTGCTCTGGGGTTGAGATTGGCGGCAGCTGTGATTTCTGGCATCAATACAGTGCCATTTGTTGGTCGATTTTTCCAGATGATAGGTGTGGGTTACACGGCTTGGTTTGGTGGTCGCTACCTACTGAAAGCAGCCAACCGTCGACAGCTTTGGGATAATACCATCGGACTCTGGGATGAAGTGGTCGGTACCTTTAACAAGGATGAGAGTGCGCCAGACTATGATGTCGAAGGCACACAGAAGCTTGTAGGCATCAGAGACACTCGACAGATGTTTGCCGGTGTCTTTGGTACTGTGCAGGTGCTGATTCCGCTGACGGGTCTGGTGGATGTGGATGCGCTGAAGCAAAAGATCGAGAAATCTCTGGCTAAGGTGGAAGGGGAAATTAAGTCCATCAATGGTCGTTTGAGTAATCAGGGCTTTGTCGCTAAGGCTCCTGCCCACGTGGTTCAGGAAGCTCGGGACTCTCTGGTTGAAGCAGAGACCCAGGCAAAACTGCTGAGAGAGCGATTGGCAATGCTGTAATTGTGTTGTTCCAGCTGTTATTGGTTACAGAGGCATAGGCCTATGGCGCACTTCCCAAGGTTCAAGTACGGTGTGTTTTTGCTCCTCGGTGCAATGACAGTATTGGGCAGCTGCGCAGTTGCTTCTGGGCCAGCTGAGCGTCAAGACAGTGTTGATCGTGTCGCTGATGATGTACAAGGACAAACTGAATGGGTTCAAGAGGATTTAGCTGCTGAGGATGCGATCGCACTAAGCCCCGACCCTAACTCTACTCCTGATAAGCCTAAACCAGTAGTGGAGACTCCATCAGTGGCTAGCCAACCCCTGTCTCCCGATAGTGCCCAGGTCTTATTTTCCTGTCGAACCGCTCAGGATAAACTGATTGCCCTATATGACAGGGATACCGCCATTCAGTATGTGTTTGGTCCGGAAGAGCAGCCAGAGCTTGTCCTCGACGTGCCCCGTGAGGACGCATCCACATTTCAGTGGCAGGGGATTGGCCGGTATGAAAATTATTCCATCAGCATTCCTAATCAAGACACGGTTTATATAGTGTCTTGGGCACGGGATCGTTTAGACATTAATCAGCCTACTGAGGCTGGCGTAAGTGTCGAAATCGATGGCGAATATATCACCACCGTAGACTGCGTTTCGGATATTATTCACAACATGATCGGCGTGGATTTATTGCCTACACAGCTCTAATCAAACCCGCTAAACTTAATTACAGTATCTAAATTGTTTCTAGGACAAAGTTAAAGGCAGCGGTTTCGGTATTTGATTTTATGGTAAACCTGGATTTCCCAAATCGACTGCCTGTAGCCATCGTTAATCCCTCTAACCGTTAAAAGCATTGGTTAGAGGGACATGGGTAGGTGCGATCGCACCTTATATTCGATCAACTGTCACTTTGTGCCAGCAGTGTCTCTACGATGCTGGCTGTTCTCCTAACTCTTCAGCATCTCCAGCCACTTCTGTCGAACCTTCTGTTAGATGGGTGCCTTCATTGGTATCTAATAGCATCTCAGCTGTTGGAACTACTGTTTTTTCCTTTTGGAACAAAGCTTCTACGCCATCTTTCCAGTTCTGATATAGATTACTGATCCGGGTTCTCCATTTCTCACGATTCTGTTCTGCTTTTTGTGGAAACCAGGAGAAGATCAGTAGGTCAAGTACAAGCTCTATACTTCTGACTACGGTCAATATAAAACCTGTTAGGAGTTTGTAATGGATTAAATAGTAAGGCGTAAAAAGAATTGCGGAGAACCAGAGAAGATTATCAAAGACTTCTTTATCTAGATTAAACGAGATGCTGACGTGAACACGTAAAAGGGTGTACCACAAGGAGATAACAACCAGAGTGCTGACGGCAAACCCTATAAATCCTTCGGTTTTCTGCCATAGGAACTGAACCAAACTCTTTGCTGTTGTCCAAACAACACCTGCCAGTGCCAAGGCTAGTACACCGTAGGTAGCAATATTCGTCCAGTCAAGTTCACTAAGGTCACCGAGCATTGAGGTGTCGATCTGCTGCAGCCAATCAATTAGAGATTCCATAATTTTTCGTTCCTTGGCAGGGATGCTTCATGTTGCAAGATAAGGAATTTTCAGCGTTGCCTTTCATCGGTAGCGTAACGTCTACATATCGTTCTGTAACGTACGGTTTTCCCTATCTATCTGGCCTTTACCTACAGCATCATCTGATTAGATTCCTGCTTGATTTATGATGTTTCTGACTAAGACTTGTTTGAAAGTTTGCCAATCAGTGGAGTGTGTTTCATTCAGATGTCCACCTCCATCATGCAGAAAAATTTTCTAAATGGTTCCCTTCGACTCCGCTCAGGGAACGGCGACTGACTCCGCTCAGGGAACGGCGACTGACTCTCCTCAGGGAACGGCGACTGACTCTCCTCAGGGAGTAGAAATCTACTTGGAACTAACTATTCGCTCCCCGAGCGGAGTCGAGGGGAGCACCACCAAACCTTTTGTGAAGGCAAGCTAACAGACAGGCTAACCGCGTAAAGTTTCCTTGAAGATAAGCTTCTCTTAAAAGAGAAAGACCAAGTTGATCAACTTCAATTAATCTTTTGTTAAAGTTCTTCTCATTTGATCCTCATTACTGGCGTATTTTTCGCCCGCTGAGAAGCCTCCTTCCAGCCTTTACCGCTGCTGGGATGAACCGATCTGGAAGACGCGCTATTTAGCCGTGTCTTTCAGCTGAAATCATAGTTCGGATCAGCAACGCCGCTTATTTAAGGAACATCAAATCTATCGCTTGAGCCTATGTCCTCAAATCGTTTTAAGCTGTTTAGCCATGCTCTGTTAGCAACGCTAAGCACTAGCCTAATGGCTGTTGCACCTGCCCAGGCAGCCACCTTTCGCGTCAATCCCTATTTACAACAGCCGTCTTCCGACGGCATGTACTTCACCTGGTTCACTGAAGCAGAAGTTGCGGGTACCCTCACGATTACTGGGGCTGATCTCACTACACCCCTCACATTCACTAGCAATCCTTCCTTAGAACCAGTTTTGGCTTACACCAATGCCGAAAGGGCTCAGGAAATTGGTGATCTAGAGCCAGGGTCCTGGTTACTGGGTGATGATAACTACAAGCACACAATTGATGTCAGTGGCTTAACACCCAACACTACTTACGATTACACCGTTTCACTGGGTGACAATGTATTCAACTCTACCTTCAAAACAGCCCCCACTGCAGCTGATTGGGACAGCATTCGCTTTATTACCTTTGCTGATAGTGAAACTCAACCGGCAGGGCGTCTAATTGGTCGTGATTGGCAGCAGGGGACGTTGGCACCAGGGTCAGCCGCTCGTCCCGATCCAGAGAATAGCCTGTGGGCTGAGACCTTTGGTACAACCGGTACTCGCCTCCGTTATGCCCTGACTGAAACAGAAGGCTACGCGGCTAACCTGGCTATTGTCAACAGTCGTCAGCCCGACTTCTTGATGATGCCTGGAGACCTGATGCAGGGTGGCGGCTATCAGCCTGGCTGGGATGAGTTCTTCCGTCACAATGCGGGTGAGTTTGATAGTGGTTTGTCTGAGTATCCATTGCTGCCTGCCCTAGGCAATTGGGAGAACTTTGGTGCTCTCAATGGTGGCTATGGTATTGATGCCGATGGTCGCTTTGGGCCTAAGTTTGGTCGTGATAAATTCCACACGTACTTTGATGCGCCTGACAATGGCACACCTGAGCATCAAGACAACTACTACCGCATTGACTACGGTCCGATTACGATTCTTACCTTAGATAGTTCTAACGGTGAGCCGGATGACACTCGCGATAACTATGGTGGCGAAGGTCAACCCCCGAAAATCAGCGGTCTGGAATTTACTGGCCCCGGTACTGATACTCAGCAAAATTATACTCGTGAACAGTATGAAGCAGCTGGTGGCACTGACTTAGCTGACTTTAATCCTGGTAGCCCCCAGTGGAATTGGGTAATTGAACAGCTTGAAGATGCCCGTGCCAATGGTCAAATCATCTTTGCACAGTTCCACCATGCCCCTTACTCTAGCGGTACCCATGGTTTTGCGATGAATCATGAGCTTTCCAGTGGTCAGGGGGGAACGCCCTTGCGTCAGTACCATCCCCTATTTGAAGAGTATGGTGTTGTTGCTGTTTTCTCAGGCCATAGCGAGATGTTTGAGCGCAGCTTTGTTGATGAAGATGGCGATGGCGTTGGCGTGCAATACTACGATGTGGGTGTTGCAGGCGACGGTCTGCGTGGCGAAGTTCGCACAGAGGATGGCCAACCCCTAGGGTATAACGCTTTCAGCCAATGGACGGCTGACCAGGATGAACCCGAGCTATGGCAAGAGGTTGATGGTGTTTTACAGATCATTGAAGGGGGTAAGCACTACGGCCATCTCGAAGTTAATCTTGAGCGTCAGGGAGAGAATACGGCAGTCACCTTTACTCCGGTGTATAGCTTTCCGCTGCTTGACAGTGACTACAGTTTGCTAGGCACTGAGCGGCGTGTATACAGTGATGAGATTTCATTGTTGCTCACCCCAGAAGGAACGATTGCTCCAGTTCCTGAACCGGGTGTAGTGTCTGCGCTGGCGTTATTTGGCCTGTCTGCGCTAGGACTTAGAAAGCGCATTTCTTAAGCCTTAGCGTCAATTAATTAATTCCAATGAGAACAAGCGAGAGTATGGAGAGAAGCCTGCTCTCGCTGCTAGTTTTATGTATTTTCACAACTTTCAGGTAACTTTAAATTTAGGATTTCTGAAAATAGGGACAGCCTACTGATTATCTCTGAGTACGATTCGTCTAGAATCAAGGCAGCACCTAAAATCCTCGTAATATGAATGCTTTCGTTTTGCAGAACATCTTCAGAATTATCCAAGTATTTTCTAAGTTTTCTTGAGATAACGACTAAGTTATCTTCATCCTGCATCAGATCATCTAAATGAGAAAAAGATATTTTTGGAATCTTAAAACCCAAGGATTCAAACTCAGAAAAAAACGATACAATCTCTGAGCTTCTTTCTTCAAACGAGGCGGCAAGGCATACAAAATCAGAAACTTTCAGGCTATTAGCTGAACTACCATTACGAAATAAACGTGATAAGTACTTATAAAACTCATCTGAAATCTTCTGTGAGGCAACTAAACTAGATGAATCAATAGATGTAACTCTTAATCCAAAACCCTCATACTTATTAAAAAGCTCAACGACATCTTTGGGAGTGACATCCAAATACTTTGCAATAGCTAGAATACGACTAATGTCAATATTTTCTTTGTCCCAAGGTGCGACACCATCAAAGTTTATAGAGAAGATATTTGACTTTTCGCTAAGATGATTTAGGCCTGAATGATCGTCTTTTAGCGAAGGGATTATCAGCCCTAAAGATTCAAACTTCTTAAGCCGGTTATATGATTCAAAAATATTTTCATTAAGTTTTTGGGCTCCGAGAAGTAACCTTCCAAAAGAAACAAAATTCTCTTCTAAAGGCTGTTCCCCATCAAGTTTACTGGAGAGTAATATAACATCTTCTTGTTCAATTGATATGTTCTCTAGTTTCTCAGGATCTATTTCTGGCACTTTTAGCCCCAACGCTCTAAATTTATAGAACCTCTGATATACTTCAGGAAGAGGTTCACTCAGCTTAATTGCCAATAAAACTAAGCGAGGTATTGAGATATTATGATTTTCTAAGGGGGATTTACTAAATTTACTTAAGTTATTAGAAAGAGCGATTATATCCTCATCTGATATTTCTATATCATCTATTTTCGAAAAGTCGAAAGTTGGAATATTTAGACCCAGATTTGAAAAATTTTCAAATCTTTTAGCTGTTTTCTGAATCGATTCTCCATTCTTTGATGCTGCTAATACAATATGGGCTGGTGAAGCAGTTTCCTGAATCAGATCAGGAAATCCAAATTCCTGGCCTAATGTTATACACATGGCATCTTCAGGACCTAGTTCTGGACTAGTGTTAGCAAACTTTTCTAAAACTTCGCGTCTCGAACCTACGAAAAAGTCCTTTGTTACTTTAGATTCACTCCAAAGAAACAGTCGATACGGCAGAACCCACCACGGCATTCCGTTAGCTAAGAAATTAATTGTTGAAAAAGAAGATATTGACCATGTCATTTCTCTGTCAAGATAAAAACATTTTATTTTTGAAATATTAACTCGATTATTTTTTAGGAAAGAACTCTGATCTATTTCTATTAGCTTATTAGCTTGACCTAAGATTTCAACTATGGAGGAGGTAATCTTTGGATACCACCTGGACATTGCCCAAAGCCAATGCATACTCAAATTATCCCAATCTAATAGCTTAACCAGGCTGTTTTCAAGGCACTGTTCAACCCAGCTCTTATCCCAATCAACAATATCTTTTCTATCTACAGTAAGTTTCGGTCTGTACTGACCAAATAAATTGACTATAAAACCAGGCTGACGTTTTTCTGTCTTAATTCCGTCAGATAGTATCCATCCTTTTGGTGCAAATGTATCTGAAGGGACCCACCACAATTGCATTTTTTCATTTGTACAACTAATACAGTCAGATTCCAATATTTGAGGATGTTTAAGTTTTCCCGGTTCCCAAACGTCTCGTCTACCAAATTGATAGGCCTCCATTTCAAACTCTGCAACCCAAACTAATTGACGCAAAGTCTCTATACAGGAAATCAGTTTTCCTTTGTAGTGAGAACGATTCAAATATAGCCTAATCATTGTTCCAGAGCTTTCTCTATTACCTCTGCTACGTACCCGAAATAGACCGCTACTGCCTGGAATTTTGACATCAAAATATTCACCAACATCACCTTGTCTGTTAAAACGGCATGTAGAGATTTCGATCTCATCAGCCAGCATAAAGTAGCTGAGTACCCCTACCCCAAATTGACTATTTGGATAAAGCTTTACACCATGCTTAGACCATTCTGCCTGTTCTTCTATAAACTCTGGTAAATCTGAAAATCTCTTACCAGCACGAGCAAAGCACTGAGATATCTGTTGCATACTCATACCGATACCATTGTCTTCGCACTCAATGTAAGCTCTACCTTCTTTATCAATGCTTTGACGAAATATAATCTTCCCTTCCCAGTCTTTGTTTTTTTGCTGATTCTCATTAGTAAGCTTCAGATATTTTAGACGCGCTTCTTTATAACGACAGGCATCCAAAGCATTTTGATAAAGCTCTCTGATTGCTAATGTTGGATCACCATAAAGTTGCTCGCCCATAAGCAATTCCCTAACTTCATCATGGGAAAGCTGAAAATTAATATGAGGCGTTTGATAAGCAGGTTCTCCATTATGGAGAATAGGTTTAATCCCATCCGGCAAAACATACTTAAGTAAGCCTGATAAACTCTCTAGTCCTGAAACATTATTAACAACTTTCTGTAGTACATGAGCTAGCGCATCGCTACAATATTCAACATGTTCATGTAATGCAAGATCAACTGCTTGATGCCCGCAATCAATAACAAGTTTTCGACCTTGACCAGCAGGCCTCCAACTAGCTTTTGAAATCGTTTCAAGTGTTTCTTCTAAAGAAAGTGGATCAGACAGTCCTACATGATCAACAATCACCTCTGATAATGTTCGTACGTCAATTGCTAATGAAGCACTTAGCTTTAACAAATAGGCAATAAGTTTTTCTCTGATTTTTTGTTCTTCTCTATAGCTACGGCCAACAACAGAAACCTCTGTTTGCAATGATTCAGGTCTATCACTACGATCAATTCTCTCAAAATTTGACAGCATACATCTTGAGAGTTCAATCAATCTATCCTTGGTTAAGGTGTCTCGAACCAATCTCTGATTACTTTTCTCTGCTTGATGCAAGCCTTGTAAAAGCAAATCAGATATATATCCACCTTCAGACTCAGGCTGCCAAATCTCTAAACATTTTACTAAACAACGATGCATCAACCACGACATGACAGCATCTTTTGACGCAAAATCTTTTTGTTCTTTTAATCGCTTAGCCTTTCTTATAAATCGTGGCTGAGCCTGATGTAAATTATCTAATTGGATCAATGGCACTGACTTAAAAGTGCACAAAGTAGAAAAAGGCTGCAAGGCTTGATAAATATATATCAAGGCCCTGCAAGCCAACAATAAATCACTTTCTACTATGCCGAAGTCAGCCGAAATTCTCAAGCACCAGTTATTCAAAAGTATCGGTTCGCCGTGGCAAGATATCCTACCGGAAGCAAGACTCGATGAGCTTCTGGCTGAAGAAGGGATCACCTACCGAAATCGTTTGTATACCCCCATCGTGACGGTATGGGGCATGCTATATCAAGCGTTATCAGCCGATAAAAGCCTCCGCAACACCGTCAAGTGCTTCACCACCTGGTTAACCGCCGCAGGCGTTACCCCTCCGTCATCGGATACCGGAGCTTACAGCAAAGCTCGCGACCGGTTGCCGGAATCACTCCTCCAACGTCTTATCCCCGAAACAACCGAGCAGTTGGAACAGACGGTGCCCAAGGCGCATTACTGGTGTGGTCGTCGGGTGAGAGTCTTTGATGGAACGACGGTATTGATGGCCGATAGTGAGGCCAATCAAGCGGTCTATCCTCAACATGGTAATCAAGCGGTCGGATGTGGCTTTCCACTGGCTCGGGTGGTGGTGTTTTTCTGTTTACTAACCGGGGCAGTGGTGTCAGGGTGTATTGCACCGAAGACAACCAGTGAAATCGTCATGAGCCGTTTGTTGTATCAGGACTTAGCGCCCGATGATGTGGCCATGGGAGACCAAGCCTTTGGCAGCTATGTTGACTTAGCCCTGATTCAGCAGCAAGAGGCCGATGGGGTCTTGCGTAAACATCATGCTCGGCACACTGATTTTCGTAAAGGTCTCAGGCATGGTCCTGGCGACCACCAAGTCGTCTGGCACAAACCCAAGCGACGACCGGGTCATATGAATACAGATGAGTTTGCAGCCATTTCCCAGACATTGACGGTTAGAGAAGTGCGTCTGAAGCTATCTCGTAACGGGTTTCGAGACCAGTTCATCATCATTGTTACCACCCTATTGGATGCCAAACAGTATCCTGCTAGTCAATTAACCCGTCTTTATGGATGGCGGTGGCATGCGGCAGAAGTCAATTTACGTCATCTCAAAACGACACTCAAAATGGAGAGGCTCACAGCCAAAACACCGGACATGGTCCGTAAGGAAATTTGGTCTCACATGCTAGCCTACAATGTGCTGCGTAGTGTGATGGAACAGGCCTCTCCATTATTGCACTATGAGCGTAATCGTCTCTCCCTACAGGGGGCTCGGCAACACTTTCAGCAAATTCTTGCATTATTAGCAACAACATCGAACGCGACACGGCAACGACTCTACGACCATTTGCTCCAAGATATTGCCTCTGACCCGTTGCCTCAACGGCCTAATCGGCATGAACCTAGAGTCGTCAAACGTAGGCCAAA
Organism: Leptolyngbya sp. PCC 7375; assembly: GCF_000316115.1. Lineage (GTDB taxonomy): Bacteria > Cyanobacteriota > Cyanobacteriia > Phormidesmidales > Phormidesmidaceae > Leptothoe. The sequence continues at coordinate 833,804 of NZ_JH993797.1, read as the reverse complement.
ACCGTTTCCCAGAATGCGACAACCTCGTAATATTCTCAAAGCTAAGCTGGCTGCTTGATTAGACTTATGTCAGTGCCATTGATCTAATTGGATGCGTAATTTTTCTCTTTTGCAATTTGCCTCTAAGGATAATGCGTCATTCTGAGACGCCTTTGCAACACCACTCGCTAAAAGTGCTTCACATACAAAAGGTACTGTTACAATCAGAGCAACTTCAGCTAAGCTAAGCTCAAGCGGTGGATCAGAACGTGTGATTAAAAGATCAAGACGGTCTAATACCCTTACTGGAAAATTTTCATCTCTCCAGGCATCATTTGGCAGCAGCTCCTTTGTCCTTTTCCACTGCTGCCAGCAAGCTGCTAGAATTTCTGAAACTTGTTTTTTGAGCTGATAAGCTGTTGACTTTTCGTCGTTAGCTTCTTCTGGCCATAAGGGTGCATCTAGTACAACAATAGACCAAGGATCAAGACTACTTTCAGAATCTTCGTCAGGCTGAATTCCTTCACAGATAACGCGTTGAAGTGTGTCGTCTTCAATTTCACTTTCCAACAGACGACGAATTTTTTGTGGCCTTCTACTATGAGTCTCAATAAGATTGTTTAGCTCATTCTGGGTAGCCTCTAAAACTTCACTGAGATTACTAGCTGGATGTTCAGCATCTAATGCTTGAGAAAATGCTTGGGTAAATAGGCTAAATCCATCTTCACCGCGTACATATTGGCTAACCTGCCCTGCTCCACAGGCAAATACTAAAATATAACTGCGATGTGTTGCCTTTCTAACATCACCTTGGCTCCATTTAGTTAAACCAATCTCTTTAACACCAAGTTTGACTCCATGACGACAAGCATCCACAACAAACAAAACAGTCTTGGCATTACATTTGTCTATGGCATCATTTAATGTGTCTAGAGCAATTAGATATTGGGCAAAAGCAGGATCATCAGGATAGTCAAAATCAGCGTCTGAGGGGATCAGATAATCCTTACCCTCATAATGTATGCCATGTCCCGAAAAATAGAGCAGTAATACATCTAATCCCTTTGCATTACGTAATTCCTTACGAAGTGCCTTCAGGATTTTGTTTTGACCAGTCTGTTCAATACCTTCTGACCCAATTGCTCCAACGCTATATCCAGTATTCTCTAGCGTAGAGTGCAGAATTTCTAAATCACGACGTACGACCGGCAAATCCTCAAGTGCATCACTTTCATACTCAGGAACCCCAACCAATAATGCTCGACGCTTTTTCATTCACTACTCCGAAAACGTTAACGTAATTGCACCTTTGCCACCCAATTTAGCCGTACCAATCAGCTCGACACCACCCTCAGCAGTGACTTCTACCTGAATTTCAACCTCCTTTAACTTAAAGTCACCAACTTTCTTAATATCACCAAGTGCTGATGCTACACTCTGGCACACGTTATTCAAATTTTCACGAAGCTTTTCAACTGGAATATCCCGTGCAACGACGTCCCTATCCAATGAAAACAAGCCTTTGACATCGTCATCCACCTCTTCATCGGGTTGAGTAACCAAAAATGGGATATTTTCCATAATTTATCTGGCCCTGGCTAGTTAAAAGTTTGCATTATCAATTAAGCTACCCAAATATAAACGAAGCTTGATAAATAAGGCTTCAGTGGATGTAAACTAACTTAATCTAATCACTTTAGAGGCAATGAGCCGTTCATTCTATTGCCCATATTTAAATGCTGACATTGAACTCAGTGACGAACGAGAGCGGCACATCATTGATCGTCATCCAGGCACTTTGCCCGACTATTCAACTCAATTAGCAGAAACCCTTAGCAATCCCGATCAAATTCGTCAAAGTACTCGGGATGAAAAATCCTTACTATTTTCCAAATGGTTTGAAACAATTCGCACAGGCCGTTACCTGGTTGTAGTTACCATTAGCGATAATGATCCTGTAAGGCACTGGATTATTACAGCCTATACAGCTCGTAGACTTTCAGGAGGTGAAAAAATATGGCCGACCGACGCTTAGTCTTTCGTTACGACCAAGAAGGCGATATTTTGTATATCGATCAATGCCCTCCCTACGCACAGCAAGAATCCGAAGAAATTGGTGATGAAATCATCGCTCGACTCAATCCAGAGTCAGGTGCAATAGAGAATCTGGAAATCTTATTTTTCTCTAAACGGCTCACTGCAAACGAGCAGATAGAGCTACCTATCGAGATGGATTTGCGCCTAGCTAGTTAGACATTAAGAGAGGAGAAATCGATAAAATCTATGGTCCTCAAAACGACTATTAGAGGACTGACCGGAATCGCATGGCCTGGTGGATATGGGCAAACCTTTCCTAACACCACTCAAAGCATCGCTTATTATAGGAGATAAGTTGTCCACCGTCCTCCATGGTTCAATCCGACCGCAGAACCTATCTACCCCCTAGCACTGAGTTACCCGACTCAGACGATATCCCATTCGAGCTTTACAAATTAATAGATAACATCTATCAACTACAGCTAGACAAACCATTCTGGATGCCCAAAATTAACCTAGCCATTGGCCGCTATCAAGGCACAGCAGGCGGCATTCAGCAAGAACTACTTGGCTGGTTCGATGCCCAAGACAAACGCTACCTAACCCCAGAAGAAAAGGCCGAGCGCCTGGCTGCTCGACTACGGAAACTCGGAGAAGACCCCGACCAGATTTAATACCCTATGGTTAGCCACAACTAATTCACCACCCTTTCCTCAATGACCATCAAACCTGGTAGCAAATACTATCCGCTGTTTGAGCATTTGCAAAAATGCAACGAGGATGCAATTACGCTTACATTTGCCAAAATCGAAGCGGTGTTGGATAACACCTTGCCCACTTCAGCATTTAACAAAAAAAATTGGTGGAGCAATCGTGATAGTGACAGCGCCCTTCAGGCTAAAGCCTGGGTTCATGCTGGCTATCACATCGAAACTGTTGATCTAACGCAACAAACAGTTACCTTTCGTAAATTTCAGGCAGAATACAACATTCAAAAAAAGGATGGGGCTGTTGTTTGGCAACAGGATGCCATTAAGGCCCTGCGTAAGCACATGAGCTTGACCCAAGCCCAATTTGCCCAAGAGTTAGGTGTGCGTCGACAAACTGTTAGCGAATGGGAAAACGGCGTCTATGATCCCGATCGCTCAAAAACAAAATTTCTAGAACTGATTGCTAAACAAGCTAATTTCCAGAAAATGTTGTCAAAACAACAATAGTTGTTTGACTTATGTCCGGCTGGCGGTCACAATAAATTATGCGATCAGGTGTACTCCTGGCGCAAGTTTTTGATCACTACTATTTCGGAGATTACAGCTGATGCTGACCGATCCAACCAAGGGGGCAACTGTGCCCACAGTTCCGCCTGCTCCAGAACCGCTAGCTGAACATCAGTTTGAGATTGTTCGCCATATGCTCTTTGGTAGCCTTACCAGTGTGCAACGGACTATCCAAGAGCTGCATAATAAGCATTATGCTGAACCCAATGATTGGAGTAAGCCTATGTCTACTGGACGGCCTAATGAGGTGATGGCGATTTTGACGAAGAAGGTGAGGGTGGCTTAAAAGAGCAGCTTTTGGTATAGCTCGATGGGGAGCTATCTACAAAGGAGTATGCTACTGACAATAGAGCATACTCCTCTGGCTTATGCAGTCTCTAAACAACAGAGACTAAAGGTCTAACATCCTGGATGCCACGTATTCATTCGCGTTGAAACCCGCCAACTCTAACAGCATTGCTCCAGCTGGCAGAGAGACTTCAATGGACTGAATACCGTCTGTAACTTCGAAACTCTCAATCGGACGACCATCAACATAGACGTCAACACGGGTAAGCCCCAGGGTTTCTACTTGAAGGGTAAGCGTGTTTTGATTCAACGTAGTTGTCACATTCAACCTACGCACAGACATCCTTGAGAGAATCTCTCCAGCCTTGTTAAGGAGGTCGATATTGCCTAATAGCAAATCATTCTTTGTCATGTGGTAGCGGGAATCTGGTGTGATCCCTAAATCTTCAACCGGGGTACCTGCTTGTTTGCCAACCCGGAGGGTACGGCGGATAGCAACCCGCATATTAGCCCCGTCGGGTAAATCCTCATAGGGTATTCCATCATCTGGTGGACTAGGAAAGCGTAATAATGCTTGCAATAGACCATGGGTCCAAACATTTGCACCGCCCGCTCCCGTATTATCATCGATGCCAAGTACATGACCAATGTCATGATCTTGGAAACCTGCTGCAAAAATATCGGTTGCACTGTAACAACGGGCATCTGTGATCAGTACTACGGGGCCGTGATATCTCTGGCCGATTTGATTGGCAAAATCAACAGGCGTAATGGGAAAACCACCTGAGTAGACAGCACCCGTTTTTACTGAACGACGAATTGAAGGTACCCAAGCTCCAAGGTCAATTTGACCAGTGGGATTGGTTTCATGTCGCTGACAAATACGTAGGTTGAGAGACGTATTAACAAACTGAGTAGGTTGTGGTGCTATATCGACAGGTGTTAGCACCTGTAGCAGACCTTCACTGGCCCAAATATGCCCCCCACCATTGCCCCGAACATCCAGAATTAAACCATTCTGCGGTAGTAATTCAACTAACCGAATAAACTCGTGAAGAAATGCCCCTGGATCATTCACACTAAATGTAAAGATCCGAATGTGTCCAAACTCTCCAAATGTCGTGTTCACGCTCTTTGCGTGGAAAACACTACTCATTGTGGTTGGCACTGTCTGCCCGGCAGCCGCTTTTTGGGTAGATAGTTTGGTTTCTTTGGTTTCTGCTGCCAGCACTTCTGGCGCAAACAGCATTTTCTTTGTTTCTTGAGTGATATGAGCTTCTAAATCAATCCCCTGAGAAGCTGCGCTTGTACTCAATGAATCTGCATTAGCCTCAACAAACGTTGGGAGGGAGGACGTAACAATCCAATCTTGCTTAATTTCGCGCTCAACACCGTCAAGATCGGTGTAACCAATCACAACCCACAACGCATCTGGTGGTAATGAACGTACTAAAGGACGAATGGTGAGTCCATCAATTCCACGAACATGACGGGCTGCTAAATTACTGCCTGCATGTAAATCTCCAGATAATTCAATGGCACGACCAATCGGCACCCCATTCCAAAGTTTGATTTCCACACCTGTTTTAAAGTGTGGATGCGAGAATCCCTGAACAAAGTGAGTGGCAATATAATGTGGCTCACCGTTTTCAAAATATTCTTCAACCTGGAAGGGTAAGAAAGCAATCTTGCCTGCAAATGGGAAAGGCAAAAGATAGTTTGTATGCAGATCCCGAACAGAGTTGAAAATATCCAATATTTCACTGTGAAATGTCAATTCACTCTCTAATTCGGCATCTGTTTCTTGTTCAAGGCGATGTTTGATTAGACGTAGTTTCTGAATAGGATTGACGCCATGCATCGATTCCTTTAAAGGCAAATGAACAAAATTTTCCTCAAAAAGAATGAGAGCTTGTTCAACGATTTGTTTGCGTTTATCAAGACTTAAGTCACCAGCCGTCTCAAGAAAAGTTTTTAAGTCAGTTGCATCAGCTAATTGTTGTTTAATAGCAGGATGAACACTATTTAAAAAAGTAAGACCAATCTTTTCCTTATCATGACCATTCAGCTTGGAGCTTCTTGTCGCTGACGTGATTCTTTTTGCTCGTTTTGTATCTAGTCGCACCATAGCTTTTCTCCCACGGCATTATATATTACGGTTGACAGACATCTTTCGGTAGAGTGTCTGCGTAGAGTGTCTTCTGCGTAGAGTGTCTATAATTCGTGCAATCGTTGACTATTCGGCTTCTGAAAAACACTTTCTATTGGCTTGTTTGCTTGTCTAAACCCCTTAGCATCAGCTTGAAAACTTACTAAAAATTGGGCTAGCTAGTTAGCTCTTAGGGAAAAAGATCATCTATGTTCCCAGCATGATGCCCTAGGCGGAAAAACCTCTGCCTAAGCTCCAAAATCGTGACGATTAGGTCGTAAAGTTGACAATTCAATCTAAGAACTTAAGTATAGTCACTATTTTTAAGTTCGCTTTGATCTATTTAAATTTTATTCATCATTCCGTCTTGAATTTTGATGCTTTGGTGCTGATTGCGATCGCTAATAATGGCCTTTAATCCATGCGTACTACAGCCTTTGAACCGATTACTAACATCCCCGGACAGGGAATACTCTTTTTGCCATTCCGTATATAGGCCATCGTTTCTTCAACTAACCCAGCTCGAATTTTTGCCTGCACTGCTGGTGTCTGTCGTTCGTAGAGCATTCGTGTTCGTACTGACCCTTTTACAATAAACTCCACCATTGTCTCTGGACCTTGCAAAGGCCATCGGAGATTTAGAGTTTGAGTGTGAATATCTTTGAAGCCTGCCTGGGTGATCATGGGATCTCGAATGGCTGGGTCTGCTAACGCACTACTTGGAGGGGCTGGGGGCAGCCCTACTTCCAGGTCAGCATAGGTTTGACAGACCTTTTGGATGAGGCCAAAAAAACTGTTGTCTGGTTCTGGTTCTGGCCAAATGCTAAATGTCAGGACGCCATCAGGTTTTAGCACTCGGGCTATTTCTTGTAGTGCTTTTTGAGGATCGGCAAAATGGGGAAAGCCAAAACTACACACGACAGCATCAAACTGCTCTGCCTCAAAGGGAAGATCTGACGCATCTCCTAGTAAGAACGTTGCCCCAACAGGTACGCGTTGTTGGGCGATCTCTACCATCTTGGGTGAAATATCAATGCCAGTAATGGTTGCTCCCTGGGTAACAGCCTGTGCGGCCAAATAACCTGTCCCTGAGGCTAGTTCTAAGATAGGTAGGTCTTGTAAGCTGCCAAGGCTATTCAAAATAGGCGTGACTGCTTGGCAAGTTGTTGGCAGGTCAATAGCATCATAGGTTGCTGCGTTGCGTTGCCAGCCTTCTTGCTCGTATTGGGCAAATGTTTTTGGGGCCATAAGAATTTCTACTGTATACCTGAGGCCAGACTCGCCGATTGCTGGCCAAATAGCCATAATAGACCCAATGTACAGCAGGTATTCTTGATGTCTCAGCCTGAAACACCTGAAAAGCAAAACTGGATTGATCGCCAGCTAGATCAGTTGCTCAAGCTGTTAAACGACCGCCTGTTTAAGCCCCTGGATCAACTGACAATTTTGCTGCGGCTATTTCTGGTGATGGCTCTGACAGTATGGTTTGGTTTTACTGCTGTCGACCTGTGGCACTCGGTCAGTTTTAATGTCACCCATCGGCCAATTTATCATGTCAATTTTGCTGTGGGCGGCTCTGGGGGAGAAAGCTATATCCTGGGTAAGGCCATCAAACAGGTGGTTGAAAATTATCATCCCAATATTCGTCTGGATTTATTAGAAACCGTAGGCTCTGTCGATAATATCAACCGGTTAGACGCCGGAGAAGCTGACCTGATTACGGTGCAATCTGACATTACCCCTGGTCCCAAAGCCCAGGCTGTTGCCACGCTTTATCGGGATTTATTCCAGCTACTGGTACAGGATAAAAGCAGTATCGACGAGTTTACAGACCTCAGAGGACAACGTATTGGTGTACAGCGAGAGAGTGGGCAGTTTCTATCATTTTTAGAAGTTGCCAACCATTTTGATCTGACGGCTGAAGACTTTGATTTTGTTGGGGTGGATGATGACGAAGCGGCCTTTGCCTTTGAGACGGATCGGGTGGATGCAATTTTTCGGGTGCGGGCTCCTGGTAACTGGATTATTCAGGATATGGTGCAATATCACCGGGGACGCTTATTGCCCATTGAACAAGTCTCAGCTATGAAGATCAAACACCCGGCATTTAAGGCGGCGATCATCCCTAAGGGGACCTATCACGGTAGTTTCCCCATCGTGCCCCCCCAGGATATTCCCACCGTGGGTGTGTATAAGATGTTGTATGCCAGTAAACGGGCGAATAAGCGGGTGGTGCAAGCGATCGCAACCATTCTGAAGGATCATCATCAAGAGATTTCGAATGCTATTTCACGGGATACGGTTGAGGTGAAACCATTGGTGGCGAACATTGGTCGGCCTAGCAGTAGTTTTGGCATTCCCATTCACCCTGGAGCCATTGCAGCCTATAAGCAAACCAAAACAAATCCGTCTTTTGTTGCGAGGAACTTTGATTTTTTGGCATTGTTGTTATCCATTGTTGTACCCATTGCATCCTGGATTTGGGAGTTGCGATCGCGAGCTGAAAAACGTGGTAAAAGCCTCTGTGAAGGCTACATCAACGATGTGATCAAAGTTATGGATGACGATGACGACGACGCTCCTGAGCAAACCCTGGAAGAACGGCAGAGGATGCTGTATCAAATTTTTGACCGGGCGGCAAAACGGTTAGTGGATGAAGACATCTCCCAAGAAGCATTTCGTACATTTAACGAAGCCTATAAAACAGCCTGTGAGAAAATTGAGCGAGATATAGAAGCCAAAGCACAGCACCATCAGTCTATCCAGCAACATCTAACAGCCCAGTATATTCAGGACCTGGTGGTGATTCATCAAGCCGATACCCTGTCCCAGCAAGACAGTTTGCAGCAAATGGAGCGGGTACTGCAACGAGTGCTGGATGATTTGGCGTGCGATCGCATCTCCCAAGAATCTTTTCGTACGTTTATAGAGGTCTATAACACAACAAAAGAGTCTCTTCAGCAGAATAGTAGAGAAAGCTTAGAGGAGTTAGACGCAACAGGAGAAATCAAAAATATTTCCCTACAATAGTCAGATTTATTTTTGGTGCGCTGATAACGTGGAGATACAGCACTTATTGAACAAAATCTTTGCGTAGATAATTGCTGAAGCCATCCACCAGGGTGACCATCACCAACACCACAATTAGCAAGGCTGAGACCTGTTGATACTTAAGAATACGCAGGGCACTGATAATCTCTAATCCAATTCCACCTGCACCCACGGCTCCCAGAACCATAGAGGCCCGAAAGTTATATTCCCAGCGGTAAAAGGTGACATCGGCCATTTGAGGAAAGACCTGGGGCAGAATGCTGTGGACAATAACCTGGGGCCTGGTTGCACCTACAGCCCGGGCGGCTTCTACTGGGGCCTGGTCGCTGAGTTCAATGGCTTCAGCAAAGAACTTACCCACCATGCCAACGGAATGCAGGCCCAAAGCCAATGTACCTGGGAGCTTACCAAAGCCCACGGCTGCTACTAGAATCATGCCTAAAATCAGTTCAGGAATGGCGCGGGTAATATTCAAAATGATGCGAGAAATGTGAAAGGCAATGGGATGAGGTGTGGTATTCCTGGCGGCCAGTAAACCCAGGGGTAGGGAGAGCCCAATAGCGATGGCGGTGCCAGCAATGCTCATAGCCAACGTATCGAAGATCGGCTCGATCCACTGGGGCAAGCGACTAAAATCAGGCGGTAGCATTTCTCCCAGCAGATTTAAGATAGCTGGAATGCCATCAGCCATGCGTTCGATGTTGAACAGTTCGACACTGATAAAGCTGATGATGATGAGACCGAGGAGGAGTAAGACTCGTATAGTTTGTCGGAGCCATCTGCGTTGGTGTTGTCGCAGGATCTTGTTGAATGAGGAGGGCTCAGGAGGCTGAGTTTTGGTAGTCATGAAGGGGGAAATTCCTGCGATGGAATTGTGTTTAGGACTGTCCTCCCCTTTAGAAGGGGAGGTGCCGAATGCGGAGGGGTTCCGACCGCTAATGTCAACACCTAACGTTAAATACTCACTGCACAAACTCTCCTAAATCCAAGCCTAAAATATTGCCTGCCTTGCGAATGCCGTTGTAATCTTTATCTTCCATCGCTGCAAATCCATCGGCCTTAAATGGTCCCAATACGGATTCATCATTTAGCTCCAAAAACGCTGTGCGAATGTTTTCCTTCAGGGCTGGATCTAAATCAGAGCGCATGGTCCAGGGATACTGAGGTATGGGTTCCGACTCGGCAATAATGGTTACCTTATCAGGGTCAATAGTGCCCTCCTCTACCAAAGACTCAAAAATGGGACGGCTCAGGCCACCTGCTTGGGCATTACCATTCTGTACAGCCAGGGCAACAGCATCGTGGGCACCTAAGAAAACGGCCTCATAATTCTCTCCTGACTTGAGACCCGCTTCAGCTAAGGTCAACTCAGGAAATAATCGGCTGGAGGTGGAAGCTGGATCTCCTAGGGCAACGGTTTGGCCCTCAATATCGGTAAACTCATCTACGCCTGCTGCTACATTGCCAATAATGATGGATGTATACATTGTTGAGCCACCTTTTAGGCGGGCGGCAAAGGGCTCTAGATCACTCTTGGTTTTGGCTAAAACATAGGATAGGGGACCAAAGTAGGCCAGGTCTAACCGCCCATTACTGGCGGCTTCGATCATTGATGAATAGTCTGTGGTAACAACTAGCTCAATCTCTTTGTCTAGGGCTGCTTCTAAATGCTGGACCAGACCCTGGTTGTCTTGGATGATCGTAGCGGCGTCTTCGTCTGGCAATAAGGCAACAACTAATTGAGATGGATTTGTTTTCTCGGCCGTTGATGGGTTTGAACCAGTGCATCCAGCTAAGGCAATAACGCCTATTAAGCCAATACTGGTCATTCCTTGGGTCAACTTGATGCTAACCATGATGTTTCTCTCCAACAGATAACAACTTATAAATGTTTGCGATTAAATGCTTGCGATCGCACCCATCGCCCATCGCCCCTACGATACAATTGCCATGGTCTGGTCAGTATAGATTTCGGCCAACGTGTGGTGCTCTAACACAGACGGCGGACCATCAAATATAACGCGACCATGGGCTAAGCCAATAATGCGATCGCCATACTGTCTGGCAAAATCCACCTGATGCAGGCTCAGTAACGTGGCAATCCCATCGGTTTTACAAATGGTGCGCAGTAAAGATAGCACCTTATGGGCACTCGTCGGATCTAAGCTGGCAATCGGCTCATCTGCCAACATGAGCTGGGGCCGTTGTGCCAAAGCACGGGCGATACCAACACGCTGTTTTTGACCGCCACTCAGAGCCTTGACCGGTGTAAGCGCCTTATTCATTAACCCCACTCGCTCCAAACAATCTACGGCAAGTCGTTGATCTGTCTGGGGTAGAGGCAATAGGCTACGCCAAAATGAATGGTAGGCCAATCGCCCCATTAGGACATTCTGTAGAGCAGAATGCCGCTCAATCAGCTGATGCTGTTGAAAAATCATACCGGTACGCTGACGATGCAACCGTAATGATTGGGGCGTGGACAGTTCTCCAATCCCATCAACCATTACCCGTCCTTGGGTTGGGGGCGTTAAATAGTTAATCGTTCGCAAGAGTGTTGATTTTCCAGCGCCGGACAAGCCCAGTACCACGACAAACTCACCACGATTGAGCTGTAATGATACAGATTTCAGCGCAGTGACACCGTTCCCATAGGTAACACCCACATTCTCAAGACCAACAATTGCAGCTCCTTGCATTGACACGCCCCTTCTGGCTATAACCCAGTGCTTAATTAGCGATGGACCAGTGCTTAATTAGCGATGGACCAGTGCTTAATTAGCAATGGACTTACGCCCATGTGGGTAAACCAATAGCATATAACTACAGAGGTAGGGTTGATTATTTTGCAGAGAAAAATCCCAGCAGCCAGTTTTTGTAGAGGCGATTAAAGGGAAGCTAGGTCCCCCTTTTCTCTTACTGAATAGATGTCACATTGATGCAGGAAGATGGGCTGGCAGGAGAGAGATCGCCGTAATCGCTAGAAAAAGAATAGATGAGAGCGTTTCCAGGCTCGCTACATACTGAATTTGAGCTGCTTTATACCAGTCTTGCCAGCCGATAACCAAACAAAATCTTAGTAGCGCTATGCTAAATGCTGACGCTGTAATGGGAGCCAGCCAATGGCCATAACAAAGTGTTGCAAGCGATAGAATCGCGATCGCATGGTACACAATGCCTGGCATTAACGCTGCTGTCCGGGCTTTACGTAGTTTGACCGTGAAGATAGCACTGCCAAAAAAGCAGGTGTTTAATAGCCATAGGCCAACAATGGCAGCTGTGACAGTACCCGTTGTGGCGATGTAGGCAAACGGCGCTGTCAGGCACACAGCCGCAAAGGTGAGGAGTTCATTGGCAATGGACCGGTGTTGCCGCTGGAAAACTGCGATCGCATCCAAAATTAACGTTGCGATCGCAGCCCCATATAGCCACCATAGCATCGGCGATTTCAGCGCCAGATAAATCGCAATACCCAACGCCATGTTGCCATATAGCCCACCCCACACCAGAAAACGAGGCTTCCAACTACGCCGCTGCCGGATTTGTAACACCAGTGGATGTTCTGCCTGAAAGCCAGCAAAGGCACTGATCAGCACCAGGGTTGTCATCCAAGTCCACTGCTGTGCTGCCGCTGCTCCCGTCAGAAATGACACCAAAAGCACGACATAAACCCCATGCTCTGGCGAAAAAATCGGGTGATACCAGGCTGGAACGTGGGAGCCAGCCTTAGGAGCTTGGGGCGTATCAATAGTGGGGTTACTGGGATCAGAAAACGTCATAGCCTTATCCCCTGAAATGGTTCACTTGAAATGGCTCACTGCCCTTAAGACGAGGATAATCTCGTAAACATCAACTGGCTGCACAGCCATAATAATCTCAGCCCCTGATCATGGAGAGCTTCCCCATAAATCTTTTTAGAAAATATGGCTTGGCTGTGCAGCTGAAGCCCACGGCAGGGGCAAGATCTAAATTAAACCGAGACTGTGTTGTGAGGATTGAGAATTTCCGCAGGATAATCCGCACCTTCTAACATAATTTCGGTAATCGCTGCATAGGCCTCCGTCCAGGCAGCTGAAATCTCTGGCGTCCAATCATCTTGCAAAATAGTCTCCATAGACTTCAGTAACGTACCGCCTACCATCGGGTAGTGCTCCGGTAGAACTCCATACTTAATATGGCGAGTGCCCAAGCCTTGCAGTGCTGCTGTTAATACATCAGGTTTAACCAGATTCTCCACCACCAATACTAGAGAAGCAAACAACTTTTTAGGTTGCTCATCCATATTCGTATGGGCAAACAGCGGCTTTACCTGAGGATAGTCCGAAAAGAGTGTGCTGTAGAAAAGGTCACTAAACGCAGATTGATCTTCCTTGAGGAGAGTAAAGCTAGTCTTTAGCAAATTAGTGTTTAAGGCCATTGCAGAAACAATCTCTACTGTTGTTACCTCAACAGTCTGCCAAGATGCCCGGCGCATAACCATGAGCTACCTCATATAGGGAATGGGGAAGCGATACACTGAGTGACTGAGTCACTGAGTCAATTGACTGAGTCCAAAACTGAGCACATTTTGCCTGTTAGCTTGCCTAATCTGGAGTCAGTTCCACTCCTGGAGGTCTTATGGTACAAACGTTACCCCAAAAAACTGCTGGCTTATATGTGCAGGACCAGCCCCTGGCATTTCCACTGAAGCATACCGATGTGAAGGCTCAAGTCAGTGGCAATCTTTCCCGTGTGGAGGTGACCCATAGCTTTGAAAACCCGTTTACGACGGCCCTGGAAGCCACCTACGTTTTTCCACTACCGGATGAAGCTGCTGTGGATACGATGACGATTCGGTTGGGCGATCGCACTATCCAGGGCCGCATCGAAAAGCGCGAAGACGCCCAGGCCATCTATGAACGGGCTAAGCAACAGGGCCAAACCGCCGGACTGCTAGAGCAGGAGCGAGCCAATGTCTTTACCCAGTCCCTGGCCAATATTCTGCCAGGGGAGTCGATCGAGGTGGTGATCACCTACAGTGACCAGCTGCCCTACAAACAGGGGGCCTATGAATTTGTCTTTCCCATGGTGGTGGGGCCACGCTATATCCCTGGCAATCCCATCGCTGAGACAGACACCACCCACGGCTCTGCGGCCGCACCGATGACCCTGAATCAAGATACGGATTTAGTCCCTGATGCCAGTCGCTTAAATGGACCGATTATTCCGTCAAATATGCGGTCGGGCCACGATATTAAAGTCACCGTCGAGATTGAAACTGAAACAGGGCAATGCCCATGCGATCGCACCAAGCTGCAATCCCCGTCCCACCAAATTGTGGTAGATACAGCAGAAAACCTGACCCGGATTACCCTCGCCCCTGGCGATACTATCCCCAATAAGGATCTGATTGTGCGCTACCAGGTGGCTACGGAGACAACTCAAACATCTCTCCTGACTCAGTCCGATGAGCGCGGTGGCCACTTTGCGGTGTATATGATTCCGGCCCTGGCCTACGACACCGATGCCTATATTCCTAAGGATATGGTGTTTTTAATTGACACATCTGGCTCTCAGTCAGGGGCTCCCCTGGCCCAGTGTCAGGCGCTGATGCGTCGGTTTATTGAAGGACTGCATCCCCAAGATACGTTCAATATTGTTAACTTTGCCAACACGACTCAGCAGCTGTCTCAGGTGCCCCTGGGAAATACGTCCCGTAACCGTCAGCAGGCGCTGAACTATGTTGATCGCCTACGGGCTGGTGGTGGGACCGAGATGCTACGGGGGTTAAAAACTGTACTCAATTTACCTCAGCCCAATTCGGAGCGGATTCGCAATATTGTGCTGTTGACCGATGGCTATATTGGCAACGAAACCCAAATCTTTGCTGAAGTGCAGCAATCTTTGGGCCTAGCGACTCGCCTCCATAGCTTTGGGGCCGGTAGCTCACTCAATCGCTTTCTGCTCAACCGTGTAGCAGAAATGGGCCGTGGCATTTCCCAGGTGGTCCGCCATGATGAAGGCATTGATCGCATTGTGGACAAATTCTTTGACCAAATCAACAATCCGGTATTGGGTAATCTCTCCGCTCATTGGGAAGGCGCTGGCGAGACACCTAGTCTTTATCCCATGGCCGTTCCTGATGTGTTTGCAGAACACCCCCTGATTCTGTTTGGTCGTAAGACAGATAAACAGCCAGGTACTCTCCACCTCTCTGGGATAGCAGCCGGGGGAAAAACGTTTAAGCAGTCTCTGGCTGTTGCCTTTGACTCAACCGGGAATCCAGCCATTGCCCAACTGTGGGGACGCTCCCGCATCAAAGAGTTGATGAATCAAATGGTCAGTGGTGAGACCACCCATGGCGTACAGGCGGTCACCGAAACAGCCCTAGCCTATCAGCTGTTGTCGCAGTACACCGCGTTTGTGGCCGTGAGCGAAGAGAGCCGGGTTGCCCATCCCAATAATTCAGTTTCGGTGAATGTGCCGGTGACTATGCCAGAAGCCGTTAGCTATGCAGGGGTATTTGGGACAATGGCTGTAGCACAACCCATGAGAAAACGTGCCGCACCCCCTAGAAGTGCTGCCCCTAAAGGTCGTCACGTTACCCTATTTAGTAAGCAGGCAGCTCCCCCACCGATGCCTGCTCCCAGCATAGACGCAGAAAGCAGCGCTGATTCAAAGCCTGATTCCATGTATGAGGCGCGTTATATGTCTCCTTATATTGCTGACGATGGGGATAGTAGCGATGGGGTCGCAGATACCGTTGATAGTGCTCCCGTCAGTGCGTCAGCGGATGAAATTGTTCTTCCTGGAGCTGCTCCAGCAGAGGTCGGTGCAGGCTCCGATTCACCCCAACAGATTCAAGTTATTAAGGCAGAAGGGCTGAACGATGCTGCCCTAATACAGCTTAAACACCATCTTCAGCAGCTACAGTTGGCCAATCCCCCGGCTGGTACCCTCATCTTTGAGCTAGTGATTCAACGGGGGCGAGTAAAACGGGTGATGTTAGATATGGCAGCCTCAGAACTCAAAGATCCGTTTGTGGTCTCTCAGCTGCGACGGGTGCTGATGGCGTGGCAGTGCCCCCAAATTCTGACTAAGCCTTTGCGTCTAGAGCTACGGGTGCAGCCTTAGACAGTGTTCTGCCTCACCTATGCAACAGATCTAAACCGTGCAGTTCAGTCAACCTTAGCTGGACTGCGTTTCTTTAGGTTGGCACTGTTGTTCTTGCAGAATTAGGGTTGCTAGGTGCGTAATGGAAAGGAAAATAGCTGCGATCGCAAGTACATAGCTGTGCAACATATACATATGCTGTAGGGTAAAACTACTGATGCCATTGCCACCGGACAGCACCTCTCGCAGCGTGGATCCCACTAACGGTAATGAACCCAGAATATTGAGTTCAATCTTAAACCGCCAGAATCCCGTTTGCTCCCATGCCAAGACAATGGCGGTCCAACTCAACGCCATAGCCGTCAGGGCCAGCAAAACACCACTAATCCAGGCTGTCAACCAGGGCAGCAGAAACTCTCGCCCCAAAAACATAACAACAATTTGAATCAGAGAAAACACAATCAGACCATTGCCCGCAACATTATGCAAACTAAGGATTAGAGTGCCATTAGCCACGTTGTTCACAATCATACTGAGCGATGTGTGTGCGCCTAAAGCTGTCGGCTGGTAATAAAATGCCAGCATCACACCGGTTAAGGCAGCAATGCCACAGAGTGTCAGCTCTACAATTGCTAAGAGGGTGGCAACGCGCTGAAGCCTGTAGCGATAGGGTTTATGTTGCCCAACAACAACGCCCCTCCCCGATGTTTGCCGGGTTCTTGATGGAAAACGATCTTTAATCCGGTTCAGCAGCCACCTGAAAAAGATGCCGCTTGCCACATAGCCGACAAAGTAAAACAGACGCCAGCGAAAGATGAACGTCGCTTGCCAGGCTGGATACTGCTCCAGTAGCCCTGGTCGAGACGACATAATTGCCCTGAGCCAGTCTTGATATTCTTGCCAATCATCAGGAAAACGGTTGATAAAATTTGCAATTTTGCCAGCTAATGCCACATCCTTATCAGCCATGTCATACCCCCTTGGGTCCGGAATCCAATGAGCTGGACTCTGTAACCCTTTTGATTAAGCGGTTTCAGGTTTTAATTTATAGCGCTGAGCTAGATTTGAGCTAATCACCCACCCCCAGCGCATTATCCGGGGCGAGGGTTAGGGGGATGGCAGCATAATCAGTCGTCGTCCCCGATAAATCCCCATGGCACAAACTGACAACAATCGGGAAGCGAAACCCACATTCCTAGATGGCACATAGCCACAGTATGGTAATCATTCCAGCCAAGAACGGTCTCTATCCACGCTTGGCCTTCAAGCGAGATCAATCCGTCAAATATAGTTAACTTGTTCAATTGAGGTTCCATCGCTAAATTTCGGCTGTCCTCCCGCATCCCATGACCCAGCGAATCGAGGCTCCAGCGTGCGGACATGCTTGGCGGATGCATCGCAGCAGTCCCACAGCCAGAATTCTGATTGGGTTCGGTGACAGAGTTTGCTCAAGCAATTATAGATACTGGCCTGAGTTTTTCGTCTAGCCTTGGTGTCGGTGCGGCTGAAGGTGCTGTGCTCCAGGGCGAACGTGTAGCCCAGGGATTTGATCCGGGGGATGAACTCATTCAGGTATTGAAATTTTAGAAGGGGGTTGACTCCCAGCGCTGGCGACTTAAGACTGCGGCTTATTGCGCTGCCCGTATCTAAATCTACGTAATCCTGCCCGATAAAGCCATGCACTGCGGGCATAGCCGTTTTTAGTTCCTTCAGTCTGGAGATGATCTGCCGCCGTCGGTGAGTGTCATAAATCCCGTAGTCCCCGATCCATAGCTGTAGGCGAGGGTGATGGCGAACGGTCCAAGCATATAGCCTAATAATTTCGGCCCATACTTCAGCAGGGGAGACGATTAACTCATTGGCGATGGTTAGTCGGGTAGTAACGCCACTGTATCTATTTATTATTTCTTTACTAAGCTCTAGCGTCTCCCAGAATATCTTGTACGGCTTTTGGCCTTTGCGATCGTATCGGGCCTGCACAGGATGTAGGTGGATGGGAATGCCAAGGTATTTTGCTGTTTCTATTTTCTGGTCAATATCGTCGTAGCCTACTTCCTGGATTTTGCCAGTCCATATCGAGATCACGCCTCCAATTTTTTCACGTTTAAGTACTCGTTGGGTGGTCTCGTCTTTGGAGAATTTAGAGAAAACAATATGCATTAGGGATTGATGCAGCCACTAGGGTTTCCTAATTGATCGCATGGCGTTTGGGATGTACATTGCCCATAGGGATCATTGTTGTTTCTGTAAGTCCCCGCAGGACAAGTGTCATTCCCTTCAGGAGGCTCTGGATGCTCTATACAGCAGCTAGCCTTCTCCCAGGTTTCATCTATCCATAAAAAATGCCAGGTTCGATATTCATCAGCATCAGCATCGTACCTCCTGGAATAAAGGGAATCAAAAGTCACTAAAGAATTCGGTGAAATCCCAGAATTTATCGGGCTCCCCCCAAAAAAAGTAATATTGCCACTCGCATTGTAGTAAAGATTGTCTTGCTCTCTATATCGCCAATAACGATATTGTGCCCCAACATTTCCGAGCGACAAATCTACCCAAATATCGCCGTCTGAGGGGGCGTGAGGGGGCGGGTTATTGATTGGGTCGTCGATGTCGTATTCCGGGGGTCCTTGGCGGTAGAGGATTGTTGGGCCGCCGCCAGTCTCTATCTCTAGCCAAGTTTCGGGTTCTGTTGTCGTGGCCTGAGCATGAACGAAAAGCTTCCCAGGCGCTAACCGATCTCCCGTATACAGCAGCTGATTGTCGTATCTCTGATAAGCGCGATTTTCGCCATCGTTAGCTTCGTCGTTGGGGTCATTGTCGGGGTTGGTTTCATCTCCTTTGAAAAGCAGAATTCCCCTACGGTTCGCTACTGCCTGGATCATCAGCTGCAAATCGCGCAGCACGGCCCTGATCTCTTGATCACTGGCCGCATCAAGTGACCCTAATCCCGCACCGAGCAGATCAAGCGGTTCGCCAATACTGCCTCGGGATGTTTTTGATCGAGTTCTCCCAGGGATTGACCCCGCAGCCCCCAGAGTTCTCACGCGATAGCCGTCCCCGCCATAAGTTGGGTCGCGTTGGTTTAGTCTCCTGAGCTCTAGGGCCTCACGAGTGTCTTGGCGTCTGGCTAGGTTGGATGTTCTGGCGCGATCGCGGGCTGTCATCAGGATGCAGGTTGGGTATAATTCCCACTGTTGAGAGTATAGTCTTCCCCACTAGTGATATTGGTTGAGCTAGCCAGCTCCTGTGAGTAGGCAGTCGTCGTGTACGAGAAAGAATTGAAATTGTAGCTTTGCCCAGCTTCAAAACTGATCGGACTGGGCAACGCCTGGCTATCAACAACACTGCCATCACGATCCTTGATCCGAAAATGAGTGCCCGACCCTGTAGCTGAAGCTGTCGCTGATTTCGGGAATCCGTTCGCTGTTGCGGTCCCACCTGACGACGCACCAAAGGCTGTGGTGTCTAAGTTATAGGTGATGTAGATGGCGGAGAAATCGGAATTGCCAATCTCAACCGTTGCGGTCCCTGCGCCAGCGTTAACCAAGGCAAGAATCGCATCTATCGTCTCGTCAACTCCTTCAACAACAATCCCGTCACGGTTCTTTAGTCGTTGGTAGGTTGCGGTGCCTGTTGCTGTAGCCGTCGCTGAGATTGGGGTGCCATTGAATGCCGCAATCCCCCCCACTGCTGCTGCAAAGGCTTCAGGTGTATCAAGATCGAAGGTAACCAGGACAGTTGTAAACGATGCAGAATCTCCTAGTTCCAGGGTCCCAGTACCTGCGCCTGTATCGATGAGATCGACAAAGGCATCAGACCCGGTATTGATAGCAGTGGTGGATAGTGGCATTTTAGAAACTCCTCTCTAAACGTTTGCTCCAAAAGCTGTTAGTAGCGTGGCGACTCTCGCGTTGAGGTTGCTCACCTCAGACGCACTTAAACCATCCCCGATCCAAACAAAACCAACCTGCTTGGAAGATTCCCCAGCCCTTGAACCTCCATTATTTAGGGCTAGTACGTAAATATTTTGGCTTGTCAGTCCATCGCTTGTTGAATTGTCAGCATCCTGGAGAACAGCATCTCGGGAGGTTTCTTTGGCTATCGCGATTGTCCGGCTGCTTAGCCATAGACCACGAGAGTCGGGACTACTAGCGGTGGTCCAGGTGCTGCCAGACCCGTCATTTATTTGGGCGTAATGATTTCCATCGCCCCAGCGAGACGCAATGTAGTTTCTATCACTAGAGCCACTAGTTTGAGCGCCAATGTCATAGGCATCCTCACTGACATTTGTGCGGATATACACGCCCAGGGAAGCACTGTTAAGCGTGTAATTAGCTCCCGAAGCTGGGTTGAATCCAGTGTCTATGTAAGCATTGGACCCATTGCCTGTGAAACCCTGACGAGCAGTGAATGACGCCCCGTTGTTGGTCGCAGAAACTGATGGATTATTCATCCAGATTAAGCCATCAGAAGCAGTATCGGCGGCTAATAACAGCATCATGCCTGCTTTTGAGTACAGGCCATCTGCCTTTATGCCTACGAAGAAGTCGTTAATCGCGTCGGTTTCTGCTTGGCTATAGGTACCTGCCAACGCCGCAATATAGGCTGCCGCGTCTGGATCTGCATCAAGCGCTATATCAGTTGTTAGTTGCCCCGATGGAATGGATGCAGCGATGTTGATAGTTTGCGTGATGGCCGTATTCAATTGCCCTGCTGGAAGGCTGGCAGCAATCAATATAGGCGCTTGAATCTGCGTATTTAGCTGCCCCGCTGGGATACTGGCGGAGATGCTAAATGAGGAAACAATCGTTGTATTCAATTGCCCTGCTGGGATTGTGGCGGCGATACTGAATCCGGTTGTGAGGCCGATTGTCAGTCGTCCTGCTGGGATGTTGGCAGAGACGCTGAAGCTGGATTGAATGATCTCTGTGTTCAGTTTTCCTGCTGGAATTGTCGCAGCAATGTTGATCGTCTTGACATAACCTCCATCAATCCAGATGCCAAAACAAAACGCCTCGGATCTCGCCGCTTGAAATTCAAATGAGAGGGAGTCCGCTAGATATTCATACGTGCTGCCATCCACATCCACCACATTTATCTGTGCCAGTGGTGGTGCCTGGAGCAGAGCATCAGTGATTGCTAACCCGATCTCGTAGGATCTCTCACGGCCAATGATTAAGTCTCGGTGCTTAATCGCCAAGGATTCCATTTGCTCCTCGCTAAACCCAAACCCATCGGCCACGGTAAACAGCCGATCCTTCTCCACCCCACTCGGGCCGCCTGGGGCGATGTATGCAGCGGTTCCTTCGAATTCGGTGGGGTCTTCATCAATGCCCGCGTCGAAAAAAACAGTCTCGAATGGCTTGTTGGGGGTGTTGCGGCTGTACTTTCGGGTTTTAGCGCTGAGTGCTGTTGGCTTGACTAGATCCCTGTCAATGTTCGAGCGAAGCCTGATCAGCGGCTCCTTGGTTTTGTCTGCGCGGTCAAACTTGCCAGTAGCGTGTGGAATCCATGAAAAGTCCAGGCCCTCTACGGTAATGGCTGCCCATGGGTCCGCTGCATTCTCATCAAGGACGATAGCCGCTTGGGTCTTTAGGAATTGATATCGCTCCATGGGCTCATCAGCCCCATAGCTGATATCTTCCTGCTCACGCTCAATCGTGCGCATATTGAAGACTTCATCATTTGAGTCTAAGGTCTTTCCGTTTTGCAGCTTAGTCCGAATGCATTGGGTGAGTCGCGCTGTTGACGGATCAATCTTTCCAGATTCAAAATAGAATGTTTCGGTTTCGTCGCTAAACTCGCGTAACTGGCTGGGGATAGTTGGGTTCTGAAACATCAATGCTTCAGCTTTGAATACTTGCACCCGCTTTGACTTCATGGGGTTCGCGCCAGTGCTGAAACTTTCAGTCGTAATGGTTCGTACAGCTATTCCTTCACCAAAGCTATTAGGGCTAAGGTCATTAAAATTTATCGTCTCATCCTGAATATCCACAGAAGGATTCTCAATCGTCCCCAACGCGAACCCCGTGCCCGCCACTTTGGTCACCTCAGCCGGTCGCTCTTCTCCATCTGCTGGCTCATAGATGATGTCTTTTTGGCCCACAGTAACGGTCGCGATTGGCGTTCCTGAAGTCAAAGCAAACTCCCGATCAACAATAGTCCCGTTGATGTCCTGATAGAGGTAATGCCAATCGTTGGCGTAAGCCAGATCCGCTGCCTGTTCCAGAAAGCTATTCTGTCTTTTACCCACGGGCCGATCCATGGAATAGGGCCAGGTGCTCAGATTCACCCCAGCATCGATGCCACTGGCCTGGATCAGTCGGGCAGCCACTGCATTACAGGGTTCAGCCTGCCCGTAGATAATCCCAGAGCGATCGTCCTCGAACTGCGATTGGTTGCCCCACTGGATGCGACAGCCGACATCCAAAACAAGGTTGCCATTGGTGCGGGGTCGCTTTGGGGCGCGTAAGATTTTTAGTCGTGAAAACCACGTATCGATCCACGCGGTATTGGCATCGTTTCGAGCCTGGATGTAGATGTCAACCCCAGGGTTCCAACGCACTGGATTGATGGCGGGGTCAATACTTTCGGGGGGGGTGATTATGCCTCCCTTAATCTCCAGGGTGCCCGTAACCGGGATTTTGCCAGGGTCGCGTTCATCGCTGAGCCCAGCTCTACCAATTGACAACACAGACCAGTGACCTGACCAGTCTTGTTGGTCGGGGCCGATGAGGATGCGGAGGGGGCGGGAACGAGCTTCGGAGGCAACCATCAGACCTCCTTGAGCCGGAATGACACAAAATTTATGCCATTTCTTGGGTCTTCTCTAAATTCAAATCCTTGATCAACGGGCTCTGCTGTCCACACGGGATAATAAAGAACAGTATCCCCATCGTCCGCCAACGTACTGTTGGGTGCCAAGGCCATAGAAGCGCTTCCCACTTCAGAGTGAGGGTTGGTGTAGTCGTAAATAGTCCAAGCAGATGGTGTGTTCAAATACACCGCTTCCATGCGTTTTAGGGTTTCTTGCTGATCACGATCGAGGCTGGCTTCGAACTGCCAAAACACTTTAGGCCTAAACGAAGTTCCCACTCTGGCAACACCACCATGAGCGCTGTATTCAATCCCGTAATACTGAGGCTCAAAGCGAGGGTATTGGCCTGGGAATTTACCAAAGCTTGTAAGTGTGAGCGTGTAATTACCTGTGCTTGGCTTAGGAAGGATTAACGTTATCCCGTTCTCTGTTGTAGTTGGGTATGTCATCACACAATACCCCTTCGATTTGCTACTTCGTTACCCAGGTTGAACACGACAGATGCCGCGTCATCCACGGGCTGAGGACTGGATACATTGAGGTTCTGTACGGTTGGGGGGAGATTCTCTGGAAGCGCCTGAATCGCCTCTTTGACCTCAACTAACTTGCCAGACAACTCCGATATTTGCTCTTCCGCCAAGGCAAATTCTTGCTGACTGTCGAGCAACGAATTTACGCCCCCCAACCCTGCGGTATCCAAAATGCCGCCAGCGAATGCATTATTTTCGTTCCGCTGGGCAAACCGGATCGCCTCTTCAATCGTAAATTCTCCGCCACTACGAGCGGCAGACTGAGCCTGATTGATGGCCCTTTGGATGCTGCTAGATTGGTTGCTGTCAATCGCCCCAGCACGCCTGGCGGCTCTAAAATTTTCTTCAAGCTGGTCTAAATTCCCGAGAGCATCTTCTGCTGAGATATCCTGCAACCCGCTCAACGCCGACACAATGCCTTGGGCGGCTGATTCTCTATCCCTGGTTGCTGATGCTAATTCCTTCTCAACTTTTACCTGTTCATCAGCCAGATCTTTCTGTTGCTTCTTAAATTCTTCAATCGCTTGTTGGCGACGCTCTTGAATAGCTAGCTGGTTGGCCAGCTCTTCCTCATTGGCCAGCTGGTCAAATTGCAGGGCTAAGATATTTTCTTTGGACTGGGCCTGAAATTTCAAAGCCTCCGTTTCTGCTTCGCGTAACTGAGCAATTTCCTGAAGCCCCTGAATTTCTTCCTGGCTGCTACCTCCTATTCGGGCGCGCTCTACAGCAAT
Organism: Leptolyngbya sp. PCC 7375; assembly: GCF_000316115.1. Classification (GTDB taxonomy): domain Bacteria; phylum Cyanobacteriota; class Cyanobacteriia; order Phormidesmidales; family Phormidesmidaceae; genus Leptothoe. The sequence continues at coordinate 809,853 of NZ_JH993797.1, read as the reverse complement.
ACGGGCTTCAGCGGCGGCTATCTGGCCAAGCCTTAATTGTCGTTCGGCATCAAGCTCAGCCAGTTGCTCTTGAATCCGCAACTGCTGACGACGGGCTGAGAATTCAGCTGCGATGGATTGCCGTTGGTTAAGCAGAATTCGATCGCGCAATGCCTCCACCGCCACCACATCTTCAGCCGCTTGAGCTTCAGCTAATTTTGTATCAAGAGACTGACGGGAAAGTGATAGGCGAGATTGCTCTAAGCCAACTTGGGCGCTAATTAGTGCTGATTGATCTTCTAATGCTGTCCCCGCTAAATCCGCCTGCAAATTTACCTGCTCTGCTCTGAGAGAGTTTAGCTGGGATTCTGCATCCAGTCTATCTAATGCTGCTCCCCTAGCCTCTTCTTGCGCCTGTACTTCCTGCTCAATGGCCTGGATGGTTAGCTCACTTGCTGCCTGTTTGGCTGCACTGATACGTTGGGCGGCTTCTTCAGCTGATAGCGTGCCCTGATCTTCTAATGCTCGAATCTGGGTGATTTCTTGTTCTCTGAGAGCGATACGGTCTCGAATAGCCTGAGATTCAATCTCCGCTATTTGGCTATCAGCTTGACTTGCGGTGATGTTGCCAGCGCTTTGGTTTTCACGTACGCCGATAATGCGATTATTCTGGGCAATTTCGAGATCGATCAGGGCCTGCTCTTGGGCTCGCTTTTGTTCGGCAATGGCTTCTTCATTGGCTTTTACTCTGGCAGCGGCAGCAGCCCGTGCAGCACGTTCAGAATCTTGCGCAATAGTCTCAGATGCTTGCCTGGAGGCTCTAACAGACTTGTCTAGTACATCTTGTTGAGGGACAAACTGGCTAACATCCGGTTCTTGGGCACTCGCAGGTTGATCTGTTAAGCCGTCAAATATTGTTTTGCCAGTGCCAACAAGCACGCCAAACCTTGCAAGATTTTCTGCTGCGTTTACGACCCCTGGGACTCTACTCAAGATGTCATCTATAGCGCTGGCAATAGACCCTAGGGAGTCAACGGCCCCGCCAGCAATGGGGGCAATCGTTTCTAGCGCATCAACAAAACCAACGATCGCATCAACTGGGCCATCACCAATTACATTGTCAAATCCCGCACCCAGTGTCAGTAACGCTTCAACTGCTAGCCCACCAATCGAAACTAGGGATTCTAGCAATTTCCCTGCATTCTCGATTGATCCAGCAAACCGCTCTACATTTTCAGGGTCGCTCAGGGCCTCGGTAATACTGTCGAGGATATTGGCAACCGCCTGAGCACCGCTACCGATGAAGTTTGTCAGTGCTTCACCTAATCGCTCGGCTAGCTCTGGGTTCTCGGCTAATGAGTCGCGCAGGCGATTGCCAGCCTCTACCAATGGGTCTAACGCCCCAACATCGACATTGCTAAATATTGCTGCAAATGTTTCGCTGAATGCTGTCTCTAGGGGCTCAAGTGCTCTCCCCAATCCTTTCTGGAATTCGAGAATAGAGTTCTCTAAGCGTGCGATCGCTTGCTGGGCAGCAGGGGCCGCCCCTTCGATTTCTTGAAGCCCACGAGTGAATGCAGGGATAAACTCAGCAGCGGTTAGTTCACCGCTCGCCACCAGTTCATTAAGCTCTGCTGTCGTTATTCCCAACCCTCGGGCAACAGCCCCAAACGCCACAGGAAGTTGTTCGCCCAATTGTTGGCGCAGCTCCTCCATAGAGACCACGCCCTTGCTTGTAATTTGCGTTAAGGCGTTGAATGCCAGCCCAGTGGACTGACTGTCTTTGCCAAAGATTGCTAGAACACGGCTGGTCTCGGCAAATAGCTCATTGACCTGCTCTTGAGGTACCCCAGCCTCAGCCGCCGCCGCTGTCAACCCAGAGTATTCATTCTGCAACGCTTGGAATGATTGCCCAGTCCGTTCCGAGACATCCCTCAGGAAGTCTATACTTTCGGCTGCTGCCTCCTGAGAACCCAGTGAAGTGAACCCCTGAATTTGGACAGTAAAATCAGACAATAGCAAGTCTAGACTAACATGTATCAACCTGAGACATTCTACAATTCCTTCCTCCACTTTTCCTCAAATTCGCTGGGTGTCAAATAGCCCAAAGAAGAGTGAATTCTTTTCTTCATATACACCTCGTCTAAAAACTCTTCTATTCTCTCATACACTTCATTAAAATTGCGATAGTCCGACAAATCAACCTCCTCTTCTTTTATTGTTCTCATGAGCCGTTCAGCATAACCATTCTCATAGGCCTTACCCACGCCTGCCATACTAATCGCTATCTCATTCTCCTCCAATATCTGAACATACGCATTGGCCGCATATTGCACCCCTTGGTCTGAATGGTGAATCTCTGGAATATACTGGTTCAGTCCTTTCTCCAACGCTGTTATCGTTAACTGTTTCTCCATCGTTCTATCCAAGTGCCAGCCTCGAATACTGCGGGTGAACACATCCATTAATACCGCTAAATAAACAAATTCGTCCTTCAATCGGATATAGGTGATGTCGCCGACCCATACCTGCTCTGGATACTCTACTACCAACCCTTTGACCAGATTAGGATACCGCTTATATCCATGGACACTATTGGTTGTTCGTTTCCGTCGTATTCGTCGCTTTTCCAGTAGTCCCAATTCTCTCATTAATCGGCTGATACGTTTGTGATTAACACGCCATCCCTCTCGCTGTAATTGTTTAGTAATCCGTCGATACCCATAGGTGGGATACCGTCCCGCCACATCAATGATCGCTTTTTTTAGTTCCTCTTCTTGCGTTTGTTTGTCTGATGTTGACCGATAGTAATAACGACTCCGACTGTAGCCAATGACATCACAGATGACCTGGATTGGATACTCGCCTTTCAACTGCTCTATCATGGTTCGTTTCCGCTCAGATTCCACAAGTCTGAAGCTTTTTTTGCCACCGCTAACTCCATCGTTAACCGACCCACCATTCGTTCCAATTCGGCTATTCGTTCGGCTGATTCATTTCCTCCTCCTTTGCCTCCAAACGCTAAATGCGCTTGTTTAAGAAATTCATTACGCCAACGATTGATCACTGACGTATGGACTTTATGGGCTCGACTGGCTGCGCTCACACTCCGTTGGCCGCTGACGATCTCCAGCACCACTTTTGCCTTAAATTCGCTACTGTAGTTTCTTGGCTTGCTGGCCATATTCCTTCCCCCGATTGGACTCTAGCTTACGCTCTCTCAGTCCTGTCCTAATTTTGGGGGTCACTACACAGGACAATTCCTAAAGCATTCTCAGTCGCTCTCAGAGATTGATTCGCTTGAATACTGGCAGCGACAAACTCAGTTACTTTTTGGGTGAGATTGCCAAACGCATCGACCAATCGATCCACCAGCGCAAATGCAGCACCTCCAGCGAAGCCAGCCAGTACCGAGTTGAACGACTGCGCACCATCACCCGCCTCTCTCGCCGCACGCTCAGTTTGCCTAAATTCCTGCTGCAGCCGCTCTAACGCTTGCTCTGCGTCATTGCCATTGAGGTCATCTAGTGTTCTATCGAGCTGAGTTAATTGGTTTCTGGCTTGCTCGGTGTTAGCTTCTACGACGACTCTACGAGCGTTAAGGCTCTCTATTTGCGCCTCGATTGCTCGTATTTTTGTGCCAGCGTCGGGAGTAACTACCGGGATGTTAACCTGCTGTTGCTGCAATCTAAGAATCTGCGCCTCAATCCTGGCTAGACTTGCCTCGCCTCGTTTTACATCAAGATCCACTTTGGCCCGGTTGCCACTGAGGGCAGAGATCGCAGCCTCCAAGTCCAACACATCAGTCTTGAGGCTAGAAACCGAGGATTTAGCTTGATTGGTATTGATCTGAATTCCAACCTCAGGAACACGAATATTGTCAAACAGTCGCTGAACTGAACTAACCGCAGCAGCAGCGCCCTGATTGCCTACCTTGAGATCAATGTCACCGATGCTGCCTAGCCTTCGTTCTGCATCAGCAATTGCACGGTCCAACGAGGGCCGATCAAGCCCAACCTGAAATAAGACTCTACCTGCGTCTACCATTACTCAATTGCGGCTAGTTTCATCTTGTTCAAATCCGTCATCCCATCGACCCAGGCTGGGATGATTTTGGCTTCATGTAGCTCTATATATTTTTGGGCTAATACTGGAGAGAACAACTCATTGATCTGGCGCTTCCTCTCAATCAGTTCGAATTCATTTACCCAAACTGTATCTGGCTGCCTAACCCCTGCTAAACGAGCAACAATAACGCCTAAGTTCGCGATCGCCTTAGCCTCGCTATTCAGTTGTTTCAGGCGGTTCTCTTCATAGTTACTGATGGCGGCATTGACGATCCTGATAGGGCACCTCTCGTAGGCTTCGGCAGTAAAGTAGGGATGCCCTGGGTAGTAGAGCTGGAGTTGCCAGTAGAGTTGCCCGGTGTCTGTTTCCCTGCTGGCTTTTTTCCCTTGACTTTGACCTCCGCAATAGACTTATTCTCATCGCCATAAACCAGAAAATTGAATAGCTTGGCGATTAATCCCACGGGCATTTCAGCCAACAGATCTTCATCAGTGATGTCTTGAGGGATCTGACCCTTGTACCGAAATCGGAGACAGAAGGCAACGAACTGACGAGCAAATTGATGATCAGCCAGCCCTTTTGGCATTGCCTTCATATAGTCCAGCTCCCCGACCAACAAAGAGCCGTAATCTGGAATCTCGAACTCAATCCCATCCGCTTCGATTTTTCTTTTTTTAGGCTCAATCTTCCAGGGTAGGGGTGACGACATAAGGCAGCAGGATATCGGTATGAACTTGGGCGGTTTCAGGTGGGATGGCAACCGTGCTGTGAATGGTTTGTTCTAGGCGGTCCCATAGCTGTTGCTTGGTGCCTGAGATCTCTTTATCTTTCAGCCAGATCGCCAATGCATTGATGCCGCCATCAGCGATCTGCCCTATTACAAACACATCACGGTTACTTAGAATCAGCATTAGGTCTGGGGCGCAATACGGTTGATGGAGTCAAAGGCCACGGTAATGTTGCCCTGCACTTCTGAGCCATCCACCGCAGGGCTTGCGATGCCAGTAGCTACACAAATACCCCAGATGATCGGGCCAGTTGAGAACACATTAGAATCAGGAGACTCCAGCTCACGCTCTACGTAAAGCTTCTGAGTGTTGCCCTTGGCGTAAGTGAGTGTTTCGAAAAAGGCATCGTAATACGAGTAGCCTCCGTTGAAGGTCCCATCCGCTGTACCTTCACCAATGCTCACTGCCGAAGTAGCGTGGTCAAAACTGGAGAATGATGTAGTAGCGACAGATTCGTTGATGTCAGCTGACTGCCTGATCCTGGCAATAGGCGGGAATACAGCCGTAGATCCATCAACAATCGTTTCATTGGCTGACACCTCTAGAGTCGTGCCAGACCCTTCATATTTTGTCCGCACACGAGCGATAACACTGGCACCTGAGGGCGCAACAAATTCAAGCGGCTGGCCGACTTCGACAACGCTGGTTATTTGAGCGGACAACGTCAGAGTGATATCCTCAGCAGTACCTTCAGTGGCGACAGCCCCACTATCCCCGGTACCTGCAACTTCAAAGGTTCCTGAGATCGGGCGAGATGTTTGGCCGGTAGCAATCAGGGCTGAGCGGACAATCGTATTTTTTGCCTGGGGTGGGCTAATGGGCTGGGTGGCTTGTGGCATGGTTAGTTATGGGTGGTCAAAGCTGCTAAATGTGGTCGTTTGTGGTTGCTGCGGGGATAAAGGCTGAGGGATAAAAGTCGTCGGAAGATAGCCAACGCTTCCCTTTGGGATATCCGAGATCGCTTTAAATTCAATTACGCCATTAGGCAATACTGTCAGCGATGCAGTACTTACAAACTCTTGTGTCTGAGGATCGATGAAGCCCAGGGCTAGGGTTGATCCAATGGGCTGTCGAGGTGGTTGTGAAGGCATAGGCTATGAACTCCCATAAAAGATCAGGTCAAAGCTTTGTTGCTCCACGGAATCTATCGCTGCATTCCTTCCAATCCGGGGGCCAATATTGTCAATTAGATTGCCTAACTCTTGGATTAGCAGAGATCTCGCTGTCTTGGTTGTGGCAGTAATATCGAACTGCTTCAGCGTGATTCGGGTGGTGTGGGTGAGATAAAAATCCCCTCCCAGTAATGGCCGAATATTGCTATCAACTTCTGGTTGGATGACGCATTCCAAGCCAGTGTGTTTAATCGGCTTCTGCTCCCAGGGCTGGCCACCTACCGTCTGAACATTGCCGTCATCAATTGTTAAGGACTCAACAGTTGCCTCACCTCCCGCTGTAGCAAACGTCTTCGTCCCCAGTTCAGTCGCCAGGGCAGAAGCGACGCGATTACGGAGTTCAGCCAGAGTGATGCTCATGCATACCTCCGTACGCTCTCGGCAAATAGCTCAGTTGGATTGGTAATCTTATGAGCTTCTTCTACAGGATTGCGAGCAGGGAAGGCATTACCAGCGCGAGTAGTGTATCCAAAGAAAATCTGAGGTGCATACGGGACATTCCAGCTAAACTCAGCCAGGAATGGGTTGAGAATCCCCACGCTCTGGGAATCACGAAACCCACCTAGATCAACAATGTTTCGAGTGGTCCCAGCTAACTCGCCAGACCGCCGCTCAGTGCTACCAGGCCAGCCATAGCGTGGTGCCTCAATGGCTGTTGTATAGGCGCTATTAAGATCACGGACTGTATCCTGGAGTCCGCTAGTTAATGCCCGCTCTATATTCTGTTTGAAGATAGTTACACTCGCCATGCCAGCACCATAGCCGACAATTTCAGCATTGGGCTAAAATGCCTGATATCCTGGCAAGCGTCACAATGCATGAGATCAAAGCGACGGGTATCACCCCAGAGACCTGGGATAAATGGAAAGATGTCAAAGAACTATTGGGCGGAGACACTAACTCCAAGGCAATGACCACCTTGGTGAATCTGGTCTATCTCCTTTATTGCTCTAACCGCTGGGAAGATGTTCAGCGTAAAGCCGCCACACTAATAACGTCTCAGTGGGCAGACAGAAGTTTAAATCAAATTGTCCCTATGCATCCATCAGAGGTGAAGCGAGTAACCATGGATGCGGGGAAAGTTGCAGTGTACACGCGATCTCAGGGGGAACCCTATCTGATCAAGAGAGAGGAGTGGGAGAAGGGTTAGATCTCTGTCCAAATCGCTGTAAATTTTTCACCAATTTTCTTGGCGGCTATCTCCAACACCACCCCGCTAACTGAGCACTCGATCCGGCCTTCGCCTACCTCTATTGTGCAAGTACCGATGGGCCGACGCTGCTTTCTTAGGGATGCGGGAAATTTGTAGTTGGTGCGGTCGTTAATCCAGCCATAAAACACATATTGATAATTAGATGCCCCTGGAAAGTTTTGCTCAATGATCTGTGCAGCTTCACCTTGCCCTGAGACAGGTGTCAGCCTCACAGGGACAACCAAGTCTTCAGTGCCTGTCGCGGTGCCTCCCTCACCATCGTCATTAATTGCAGTGGCGAGCTTGAAGGTGATGCTCGTGGGATACGAACCAATATCTTTTGCGATCCACATTATTTATATTTGGGTTGTCCTCGCCCAATCTCAACTAAGCGCTGCCCACCTTCTGTTTCAAATTTCAGGTAGGGGCTGCACTCGCATATGTTAGCTAATCTGTCACGCATTGCGATCGCGACTTCTCCCTGTTGGGTCTGATCAACCAGAATAAATCCGTTCCCTACAGTTACATCAACAACCAAATCGCTGCCATCGGCCTGCTCAATTTTCGTAACCAGAGTTTGTTCAGGGTCTAATTCCAAAACCGTGTCATCGAACTCAACCAATTCAGCCGACGAGATACTACCAGCGGGCGATTCTCTGTCGGCATCTGTAGCGCTTGCCTCCGTGGTGCCCGTCTCTGGATCAGTCTCAGCTAAGTGGCTGCTAAGCGGAAGCAGCAGAACAAACCCAATCAGCAGCCATAGCCACCAAGGCATTTGCTTTAAGCCACGAAGAAAGCTACTCATGCCACACGCCCAAACTCAGCACCCCCATTATCCACACACGACCCCTGATTGTCCGGGCAACTTGGCAGACTAAGACTTTTGGCTAATGGCCTCAATGCCATCCATTGATCATCTCCCAAAACAGAAACCCCCAACGCAATGAGCGTCAGGGTGTGTTGCAAGGGCTATGTCTGCGGTTAGGGTGCCCAGGGGTGGGGGTGCGATCGCTAAACAGACGACAGTTCATATGTATTAGACTTGTGCTGTCGGACCTGTTCACTGCATCCAATGGCACGACGCAAAAAGAAGGTAGCTGCCCTAGAAGACCCATTACGACTAGCCAAATGTGGTGAGTGCTGGCTTAAAGGTATCGGTCAGTCCATCCATGGGCCATACCTTGTTTTGCGGATCAATGGCAGTAGCGTCATTATCGCTAGACATTATCACAGCAACAATGGCAGAGATACGTTATCTCAGCTCGGCGTGCCTGTGGTGGTAGATGAACGACAGTTGGTGCTGATCATGCAAAAACCTCTGCAATTCAAGGGCACCCAAGGGTACACCGATTACAGAGGTCAATATGTTCCACCAACAAATCTGGAATGGTTTGTCAACGAGTACGCTGATAAACGTTTAGCTGTCCATGGCAAAGTTTTAAGCTTGAGTGGGCCGTATGCAAAGTGTTTGCTAAGCGATAGATATCAAATTAGCTGATCAATCCACCTCTGCCCGCGCCCATGGATTCTCCTCTAGGTAGTCTTCCACCATTTCAGGCATGTGCTTTTTAATAGTGGCCAATCCATTAACCTCTTGGTAGTAAATCAAGACAGTATTGTCAGCGCACTTAGAGCCTGTCAGCACCTCCCAGCCCACCATCTCGTAGATGTCAGCATCATCTTCGCTACCGTAATGGCCATCGACATAAACATGGTAGTGACCTAGTTTTTCTTGATAGTCGCGAAGTAGATCAGTCTCAAATCGCTCAATGGGCATATCTGAAGCCACGCCGCTGCCAGTCAAGTTCAAATAGACTGCCCCAGGCATCACAACGCTGAAGTACTGAATGGTGGGAACATCGTTGCTCCATGCTCTAGCTAGCTTCATAGGCAGATGATCATTAGGGTGAACCAGCTTTAAGTCAGGGGGCGTTAGAACTCTAGTCATCGTCAACTCTCCATACTTCAAACAGACAATCCCACCAAGCTCTAGCTCGATGTTCTACCCTTGCGTTCCTGCCATCATACTGCTTAGCAATTTCTTTGCACCGTCGTTTTGCCTGAGGCTCACTGAATCCTTTAACTGGTTCGCTTTCTGTCTCCTCAACCGCATTTGGATCAGGCAGATATTCTGGTAAATCTGACATATTTATTTAAACTCCTCATTATCTAAACCACGTTCTTACATATGGGAACTGATCGGGTCTCAGTCCCATGGTCCTCAGAAATTCCTCATGAGCCTGATCGTACGTCCCAACTGGATGATCATCGGTCGCAAACGGCGCATCGCTCCATTCTTTGTCGTGCGGCTGATGGCTGCACAGGCACACCACAAACTCAAAGCAATAAGCACCTTCAGGTACCTCAGGTTTATAAATCTGCACTGAATCTACTACCCAATCACTCTCACGAATGCCTGTGACTTTGCCGTCTTCCATGCGGTACTCGCTTAGCCGATAGCCTGGCTCGGGTGGTCCGTCAGCATCGCTATAGTCTCGGTACTGGGCCAATAGGCTAACCCGATGGCTAGCACCGTTCTTGCTGGTCAATGTGGCATGCTCGGTCGCCGCCATTCGTTTGGCTGGATAAAACAGGTAGATGCGTTCTTTCTCTGGGGCGGGGGTGTAGGTCATAGGTGATTAGTTGGTGCGTGGGTGCGATCGCGTTCGACTTTGGTGGGGTTAGGCTAAGTAGGTCTTAACACCACGGTCCATCAATGCCAACGTCGTTGAGTCATGGACACTCAGTAAGTCCCCGAATTCAGGCAGAACCATATCGGATCCAACAGTTGTGACGTATTTGGCAGTGCGAGCAATCCCTTCACCAGACTTATTTCGCCACTCAACCCGACCAAAGTGTTCGATATACTCTTGCCTTATTCGCCAAGGTTTAGGCGTTAAGCGAACCCTGAAAGTCTGTTGACTTCTGCATATTCTGCGATACCGATAATCCGTATATACAAATCGCATCAGATCATCTTCAAAGTCACGACCAGCCCACCATTGGTGAGTGGTGCAAATATACCTAAGCCCACCTGCCGTCCGATAGACACGAAAGCCTAGTGCAGCGTCAAAGCTAAAAATTGGGATTATCGAGAGTGTTGCGATAGTCTGTATAGAGCACTCTAAAGGTCTATGCAGAAGAAATATATTGTTCGATTAAGTGAATCTGAGCGCAATCATCTCGAAACGGTCATCAAAACGCTCAGTGGCAGTAGCCAAAAAGTCCGACGAGCACAGATCCTCCTCAAGACAGATGTCACCGGAGCGAATTGGAGTGACCAGTGCATCGCAGACGCCTATAACTGCCGTCGGCAGACCGTGGAGAATCTACGTCGTCGCTTGGTAGAGGAGGGCTTTGAGGTGACGCTCAATGGGAAGAAACGGAGTCGCCCGCCCACCGAAAAGTTGCTGGATGGCGAGCAGGAAGCTCAGGTGATCGCCACTCGGTTAGGGTCGCCGCCTGCTGGCTATAGCAATTGGTCACTACGGCTGTTAGCCCGCAAGGTTGTCGAATTGGGTATCGTTGAAACGATCAGCCACGAGACCGTACGCCAAACCCTGAAAAAAACGGCATGAATAATCGGAAGATAGAATACTGGGTGATTCCGCCCGAAGCGGATGCTGAGTTTGTCGCTCACATGGAGGCGGTATTAGATCTTTACGCTAAGCCTTACGACCCGACTCGCCCAGTGGTATGCATGGACGAGCAACCGGTACAGTTGCAAAAAGAAACCCGCCCCCACAACCCGCAACCACCCAGCACGGCCAACGGGTCGATTACGAGTATGAACGGGCCGGAACGGCCAGCATCTTTATATTTACAGAGCCCCTAGCCGGATGGCGAAAAGTGAGTGTGCGAGAACGTAGAACTAAGGCTGATTGGGCGATTGAGGTCGCTCAGGTGATTGAAGAACGTTATCAACAAGATGAGCGAGTACAGATTGTTTGTGACAACCTCAATACTCATACCATCGGTGCGTTCTATGAAGTATTTGAGCCTGAGCAAGCGCGAGCACTGGTGCGGCGCATCGACTTTTGTTACACCCCAAAGCATGGCAGTTGGCTCAACATTGCCGAGAACGAACTGAGTGCAATGACTCGTCAGTGTGTCCATGGTAGACGTTTCGGCGATATTGATACATTGCGGGTCGAAACAGACGCTTGGGCTAACGATGTCAACAACACTCAGCGAGGGGTTGATTGGCAGATGAAAGTTGACGATGCACGCTGTAAGTTAGCCTCTGTCTATCCCAAAATTAAGTCTTGACGTTGCACTAGGCCACTTCTATGCCTATCAATCCATTGATCACGCTCAACACTGAAGCCATATTTAGGTAGCCATTTCATAGGACTTTTGACAGCATCGCGTAACCCATCTAACGCTTCTTTCTCAGTCTTAACAAAGCATCCGTCTTCATAGCGAGGATCCCCAAGGTCAATATCAATGAACAGCATCTGTGGTGCATTTAAGACCTCAGCGTCATATCGGCACCGAGTAACAATCCCGACCTCCTTGTCGCTGTACTTGATTGTCCTGAGCAAAGGTTCTTGGGCGATGGCATAGCCTTCGATGTCATACGCCCAACCTGGCTTGTCCTGACGACGTTTAGGAGTGTCTGTCATGCCGCTACCTCCATTCCGTTATTCCGCAGCTCATCAATAATCGAAACTCTCCACAACAGCTGAAATTTATCAGATTTGCTGCCAGTGTCTATCGGCTTGAGCTCACAAAACGGCTTACCTTTCTCGGTTGGTGTCCACGGTGGGCTGCCATCAGACTTTACTTGATACCCTAATTCTTTAAGTAATGTATTAACCTTCGCCGCATTGCCTCTGCCGGTCTTGAAAAGAATTCCTAGCTTCTCTGCAATCTCTGTTGGCCTCAAAAAAGCCTCAGGAGAAGGAAGTGAACTACGTTGCTCGGCTGGGATCTCAGGTACCTCCATGTCTGGGTAATGCCGCCGAAGGTTCAGGATTAAACAACTTTCTTCAACGTGCCGACCAAACCGCTTACCTACGACAGTGGCAAATTCATCGATCTCCCTAATTGAGCGAACAGGTAGCTGAGCAACATTCTGACGGGTGCCTAAGACTTCATCAAAAGCAGACTTAACCCCAAACGCGCCGAATGTCCTTGCGATCGCTTTAGCAAAAACAGCTTTGGCTTCAGAATCATATGCAAAGTATTCAATTGTTAGCCACGTAGCAACAGAGTTAAACCCTTCCTCAACCAACGCAGAGGCCTCAAACCCTTTAGATTCAAGCTTCTCAGCTATCCTCTTACTACCGAACGCAGAGCCTCGGATGATAGATGTATCTGATACACCACACAGGGCAGCAACACCTACAATACTTAGGTTTCCTTTTTCTAGGTTCTCTTTCATAAATTGAGCAAGGTTGCCTGAGCTAATAGCTTCTTGAACCTGCTTTGATAATGCATTTTCTTTCATCGTCCGTTCCTCAAAAACTTCATTCCAAAACTCTTTTTCCTTCCGTCCCTTTAAAATCCCACTACCAGCAACGCCCTCTCCAGCGTCACTAGCGACCACTTATTGACTTGTAAAATCTGTTGGGCACAGTCTAGCACAACAGTATCAAAAAGATTGTTGATTGAACCTAAACTTTGTTGTCGTCAGATCTCCACTCCAGTACATCGCGCAAATGAAGTGGAGATATTTTTAGTCGTTCTTCGTCACCGAGTTTTAAGACTGCGCACATGATGTCATTTACCCGATCTAAGCTAGGGCTGTGGTTGCCTTGTCTCCACTGAGATACCGTGCTTTTGGTGACGCTTAGCTCAGTGGACAATGCTGTAACACTAACTTTGTAACGGGCCATGATTTCCGAGATATGAAAAATGATCATGACTCAATCTCTTTTTCAGATTTGTCAGGCTTCCATTCCAGCAGGTCCGACAGTTGCAGCGGGAAAATCTCCAGCTGACTTTTGTCGCCAATTTTTAGTAATGCGTTCATTACAGTATTAAGCCGATCCAAATCTGGCTTGGTATTCCCCTGCCGCCATTGAGAAATAGCGCTCCTACTAACACCCAGTTCATCAGCTAAGGAGTTAACAGACACTTTGTAACGCGCCATTGCTTCTGTGATACGAAAAATAATCAAGCTCAAACCTAAACTCACCTCCTTTAATCTATTGCTACGCACAGATTAGCACAAGTTTCAAGTTTAGGCATAAAAAATATATTGTTTAACGCTTGACATATTAGGTTGAACGCAACATAATAATAATCAACCGGGCACCGCATCACGCCCGCCTCACTTCAGTCCTTTACCTCTTCGCCACCATGTCTTACTTCGCTTCCATCGCTCTTGCCGCCTTTCGCTCCACTGCTTACACCGCCACAGTTCAGTTCATCGCCTTCTGCCTCAGCGTCATCAACGCAGGCCAAGCCACTCGCCGTTGGTTCGAGACGGACGAGGAGATCGCACCGCTGCTAATCCTTATCGCCCAGATCGCGCTCCTGGCTGTCGCACTGACGGTCAAGCACTTCGTTCTCGGGGTGGTCAAGTTCTTCCGGCTCGCCCACATGGGGTTTGAGTTCTACTGCGAGCAGGTCGTTGATGCTGCGGTTCAGGCGGCTGAGGATGCGATCGCAAGCGGTGAACTCCTACTGTTGCCTGCCCCTGGTCAAGACTCAGTTTCCACACAGTCCGATGAGCTGATCAACTGGGCTAAAGCTCGGTGGCCACAACTGGCCTAGGTTCAGGCTTGATGCCCGCGTTATGGGGCTTCGGCCCCACCGTTTTATTCCACTGTCCCCCCTACCCATTCACCGCAATGACTACTTACCTTCAACTCAAATCTGCTGTAATCGAAGCCAGCCGCAAGTACCGCAACTATCGCGGTAAGTCTGCGAAGACACTGGCTAAGCGTAAGGCGGCTTATGAAGCGGCTCAGGCTGCCCTGGATGCTTATCAGTACGAGCAAGGCGGCAAATGTGTAGAGCGCCTGATTCGGAGGCTCAGCACCGTGAAGGAGTTGAAGGCAGAGGCTAAGCGTCGCGGGTTTCGTGGCTACAGTCGCTTAAGTAAGGCTCAGCTGATTCAATTATTGGCGGACTAAATCAGGGCTCTGAGCAAGCTTCCAATACTGCTCGGTTCATCTACAGATACAGCAAGGGCCAAGGGAGCTACTACCTTCCCAAGGCCCTCTAAACCAAACCCTTCCATGATAAGGATCTGATCTATGCAAACTATATCCAAAACTGCCCTAGAATTCCGCACAACCAACCCTTCCCAGACCGGGATTTATGTAAACAACGACGTCATCGGCCTTATCCAAACCCATCCAGAATTAGGCCCAGACCGCTGGGAGTACCGTAGTTACAGCAACTGGAATAACTCATTCATCGGCACCTACGACGAATGCAAGGCGCTGGCTGAAGCCGAGTATTTGAATCCGTCCCCTGTCCTTCCCAGTGACACACCGTTGCTGGTCCATGCCGCCACTATGGCAGAGGTGAGGGATGCGATCGCGGCTGATAAAGTGACTGACCGTAGCTGCATTGTGTGGCTGGCGGGTGATGATGCGCCGCTGTACTGGAGTGAATGTCTGCAAGAGTCCGTTAGAGCAGCTTATAAGGGGTGGGCGTAGCCATGACCAACGCAATCAAAACCCTACTCCGCCTAGCTTTCCTGCTTACGATGTGGGCGTTAGTGAGATTTACAATGTTCTGTTTAGAAGTATCGAACCTTGACTGTGAATGCTGCGCGGTTTCGGCTGCTGAGGATGGACTAATTATCAAGATGCAGCGGTTGATTGGCTCGCTAGTGCCTGGATTCGTTAGGTCGTAGTCTTGAGATAGCAAAGTAGCATCCTGATGCCTTGTTAGGGCGTCAGGATGCGTTGTTGTTGAGCTAAGTAAACAATTGACAATCCTAAATATTGTTCATTATTGGGATGATCTGATCTAATCGCCTAAAGTTGAGTATTGCTACTCTTTGCCGATTCTTTTGGGGTCAGTGTGGATACTGAGGGAAAACTATATAGTTCCCCTTATGGCATACGTACTACTATTACTCTCCGCAGGATTAGCGATTGCTCTATGGCAGACATATAAAAAGCTACAAAAGCGCACAGCTGCTTATTCATTAGCTCAACAAGAGGTAAAAGATGCTGACAAGCGACTCAGGGATGCTGATCGTAAATATGGCGGGCTGATTTCCAGGGATGACGAAATCAGGAAGCTTGACACACAGATCACCGTCCTTAGGGATCGACTGAAGGAACTGAATAAACAAGCGCAACTAGAAGAGCAGGAAACATCTGCAAAAATATCAGATCTCAAGGCAAAACTTGAAGAACTTGAAGAGAAGGATATTCTTCAGGAATTCGGTTTTTATGAGTCTAAATATGATTTTGGCGAGTCGCAGGAATATAAGAACCGACTAGATAGGATTCGGAAGGACCAGAAAGATCTAATCAAGAGTAAAAAAGCTGCTATCTGTCGCATTAACTTTACCTTTGAAGGTAGCGCAAAAAAAGGCAAAAAGATGACAGATAGCTTTTTGAAGATTGTTCTACGCGCTTTTAACGGTGACTGTGATGCATCCATTTCAAAAGTCAAATACAGCAATGTTAAAGCGATGGAGCAGCGCATTAGACGCTCACATGAAGCTCTAAACAAATTATCTAAAATCACTTTTTGTGAGATCACTGTTGAATATTTGCATTTAAAGTTCAGGGAGCTTTGGCTAACTCACGAATATCAAGAAAAGAAAAACCAGGAAAAAGAAGAGCAACGCATCATTCGCGAACAAATGCGCGAGGAAGAAAAGGCTTTACGTGAGCTTGAAAAGGCTAAAAAAGAAGCTGAACAAGAGGAGCGTCGATACCAAAAAGCTTTAGAAAAAGCCCGCAAAGATGTTGAGTCAGCTACCGGTGATGATCAACAAAAACTGCTTGATCAGATCAAAGAACTACAAAATCGCCTCACAGAGGCTGAAGTAAATAAAGAAAGGGCTATATCCCAAGCTCAACTAACAAAACTTGGGCATGTCTATGTCATTTCAAATATTGGTTCATTTGGAGACAATGTTTATAAGATTGGCATGACACGACGTCTTGAACCGATAGATCGAGTCAAAGAGTTGAGTAATGCTTCTGTACCTTTTCCTTTCGATGTTCATGCCATGATCTTTTGCGAAAATGCGCCAGAGCTTGAGCTTCGTTTACACAAAAAGTTTGCTGATAAACGAATAAATAAAATCAATTCTCGAAAGGAATTTTTCCGGGTAACGCTAGACGACATCGCAAAGGCCGTCAGAGAAGTGGATGAGGAGCTAAAAATCTGCAAATCAGAAATAACGTTCACTAAAATTGCTCAAGCTGATGATTATCGAAAAACATTAGCCCAAGACAATGCTTCAACTGCCAGCCTCTAGGGGCCTCTCAAGCTGCATTCAGCACAACATACCCCCTAGGAATACGCCCCTGGGGGTTTATTTTGGGTGGGGTGCTTTCAAATCCCCCCCCTGGGCAGACTAAAGGTGCTGCGGCTGGAGTAATTGACGAGAGTTTCAGTTGTAGACGATACACCTACCCTCTGGTGCTCTGTGCATTGGGGGTAGGTGTTGGGGTGGGTGCAGACAGGCATTAAATAGCCCCCAACACACAAGGCATTGGAGGCGGCTTTGTTATAGAAGTTTGAATAGGCAGTATGTCTGCCCTCAGTATCTAGAGTGCCCAGTTCTGTAGGGAGCGATCGCACCTTTCAAGTGTTCACAATACCTCAAGTTCTTATTGAGTTTGAGGCGCTGAGATCTCGCCTTCTCTAAGATGGGCACGAACACACGTCAATAGACTGTTAAACCGGAAAGGCTTGGCAATGAATGCTTGAGCCCCTAAGGAGAGAACGTCTTCTCGAACTTCGTCATTGTCAAGAGCCGTCACAACGATCACAGGGATCTGCACGGCTTGCGTACGGATTTCCTTTAAGACTTCCCTGCCATCCATTCCAGATAGCCCTAAATCTAGCAATATAAGGTCAAATTTTCCTGATAAAGCTAAAGGTAGAACTTGATTTCCATCTGATGCTACCTGGGTTTGATAGCCTGCTTTTTCCAACCCTTTTGATACAAAGGCTGCGATTCGGGAGTCGTCTTCAACAATTAAAATAGTTGCCACAATACAAACTTAAATTCAAGTCGTCAACCCTGAAGCGTAAAGGCTTTTTGGGGAAGAAGATGTAGGCATTGACTCAGAATTTGCAGAAAAGTGTCAATTATTCGTTTAATAGGACATCATAGCTGATGAATGCAACCATTCATGGCACTAAACGCCCGTTCACTCCCCCACCAACCTCTGCCGCTGCCCTCTGGCACCCTGAAAATTCTGATCCAGGATACTTAGCATCTCTCTAGGTAGTTTCTTGGCACCTTTACCGAAACCGTATCGTTTAGACACCTTGCTTACCCTTGGTAATAAAGTGTGCAAGTTTCGACGTACTTTGAGTTATCGCCTTCTCTAGGTCTGCTGCAACCTTTTCCCGCTACGAGAATGGTTCTATCGGAACCGATTTCGGGGCGAACCCGTCTTTCAATCTAGGGAAAAATCAGTAACCCCTCGCCCCTTGGTTTACAGGCTAGGGGTTTTTTATGAAAAGGCTCAAAAGCACCCGAATAACGAGCATTAGAAACTTTCAAGACCAACTAGTCGTCATTTTTGATGATGCATATTGCTCAAGACAAAGGGGTGTTTGTCGAATTCTCATTATTAACCCTTGGCCAGTGTCAGCCAAGGGTTCCCTTTAAAGGAGAAACTGAGATGCGCGATCTCACCCATCCCCAACACCAGCCAAGTTGTTAATAGGGCTAACTATCGTAAGTAGCTATGCAAAATTAATTACAAAGTCTTGTCCAAATCCGCGTAACATCTCTTCCACATGATTTCTTAGGCTTTGCCAACTCTCGTAGGCTTTGGCTTCTAACCAGTCATACTTCATGAATCGCCATACAATTTCGATCTGATTTAACTCAGGTGAATAGGTGGGTAACTCAAAAATGTAGATATCGTTCGCCTTCCATTCCTCGCGTTTGTCCTGCATGGCGTAACTGGTATGAATCGGGGCTTGGTCCATCACAATGACGGTTGCTTTATCCACCGTTGAGAAAAAGGTCTCAATACAAGCAATCACCACATCACTGGTGATGCTCTGAGTCGAAACATAGCTCTCTAGCACGCCCTGACGTTGCATAAACCCGAGGATATTCAAGTGACGACTGCGCGTACTCGGAATGACCTCAGTTTCGCCTATCGATTGCCAGCCATAAGGAATCGTCGGAGTCAGGCTAAAGCCGGTTTCATCCATGTAATACAACGCTATGTGCCCTAACTCCTCCAAACGCTTCAAGATCTCCAAAGCTACCTGTTTGCGAGCATATTCCTGTGGGTTAGGCCGTCTCCCCAAGCCGCGACGAAACCGATGCCAACTCATTCTCAACGATTTCAGGACCCGTTTGATCGTCTGAGTGCTGACCGTGATGTTCCAGGTTGCTTGAACCTTCTGAACGATGCGTTTGAGTTGCCGGGGATATTGCTTGGCCCATTGCTTGATTTGCGCTTTTTGGTCTGCATCGAAGGTCGGCTTGCGCCCCCGTCCCGGACGATTGTATAGACCGGCGACGCTGCGGTCTTCCCACTCATTGAGCCAGTTGTAGATCGTCTTCTGACCGACTGAGAAAATCGTCATCAGCTGCGAAATACTGAAATCTTGGCTGTACAGCAGTAGACAATGCGCCCGTTGACGAACCTGATGATGGCGGCTGTGACGATAGATCCGCTCAAGCAGATGACGGGTTTCGGGAGTCACCACTCGTTGCAATTTCATGGCACTGAAACAGGCTCGCTCACAAGCCTGAATGGATATCTTTTACACTCTTCTATTGTAATTAATTTAGTTCACCTACTTATCTAGTTCTTTTTAAGACGAACCCCGGTACCGACTAATCCTAGAAATCCTAGTAACAAGCCTGGTTCGGGAACAGATTTAGACTCTGGCTCTGGCTCTCCAGCTTGCTTGTAAACAGATAAATGTGAGAGACCAGGGGTATTTCCTCTACCAACTGGTGCTACACCTTCTGTTGACCAATCAAAGCTAGATAAATCGGCAACTGTGTAGAGTGAGTAAGAGTTTCCCGCTTTGACCGCGATCGCACCAAAGCCACTCAGGTTTGTAGATGCACTGCCCGTTTTAGTCCCATCGCCACCTGAGGTAAAGGAGACTGTACTATCTTCATTGTCTCCAGCGAAGGACCATCCTGAGCCAAATAAAGCATCAAGATTGCTTAGCCCAGTACCCTGCGCACCCTTGTCATTACCGCTGAACGCACCTGCACAGTCAATATAATTAAAACTTACGTTGGCACACGTTCCACTGCCGCCTAGAGTTGCAGCTTGTGCTGACGAAGTGAGCGATTGTGCAAGTATTACTGCGGTTGAACCCAATACTGTTAAGGTCAACTGTTTGAGCATTTCTGGAGTCCTTTGTATTCACAGCTCCTGTCTAACAAAGTCAGAACGAATAACGACTCCGTAGGATGTACGATTTTATACACTATTTATAGAATGACCTACTAGCATGTTGATTTTGATAGCTGAGTTAGCGGGTGGGGCGTTTGGGGCATAGAGGCATCATCAGCATCCGCTCGTGTGTGGAATTCTCTAAGCATGCTGCGATCGCATCCCAATTGCACAAACAGTTTGTATCGCATCAGTATCAACAAATTCAGATAGAGCTTTTGTTAGTCTCTGATGCCAAGTCATGGACTAAAACCTATGTTTTTTATTGTAATAAACGTCTAGTTAAACCCTTATTTTCATCTTAAATAGATGGTCTGGGGCAACGTCTTGGCAAACCTTAGGAATGACTATGCGTCTGTAGTGCTAATGACTGCTGATTTTTGTAGAACTAATTTGATCTGGATGTATGGCCACTGTTCTCATCGCTGAAAATAAACCAAGAATTTCAGACCTGCTAGTAAAAGGCCTTCTGAAAGCAGGGTATGCGGCTCAAGTTGAAACAGAGGGTAGCAATATCTTGACGCTATCGCTTTCGGGCACAATTGATCTGATTTTGCTAAATCTGATGATGTCGGATGTAAATGGAATATGTGTGCTTCATCAAATGCAAGAACACGCAGTCCAGACACCTGTGATTGTTTTGACCGAAAGAGAAGAGATACAGCGAGACGAGGTTCTAGGGTTGGGAGCTAAAGAGTTAATTAGACATCCTTTTTTATTTAAAGAGTTATTTACACATATTCGTCGTTATATCTAATCAAGTGGCTTGGTTTCTGTTAAGCAAGTCCACTCCAACAAAAAAGCCCTCGTCAAACCTATGACGAAGGCCAAGTAAGGGGGACACGGAGTTCTCCGCGTTTGTCATGTAGACTTCAATTACGATCAGTATTCCCCAATCAACTGCTGACGCTCACCCTTGCCACCCTGGAAGCTTTGGCTAGTGCGATCGCACCCTAAACCCCAACCGACTCCCGATTACGCACTTGATCAAACTGCTCAGGCTTCAAGCCCATCAGCTCCAACATTTCATCAGGAGCATCAGCCAAGCTTGGAATAATCATCTCAATCCATGGGTTATCAGCTTCAAGCAACGGCTGATAATCACACCAACACATAACCACTTCAGTGTATTCAGTGCCCACTGGTAGATCAGGCAAGTAGCTTTCTACTCTGGTTACAACCCAAGGCCCTGGACGGTGATGAGTCGAGCCTGCGGCTTCCCGTGGGCTGAGCTGACGGGAATAAGCGTCAGGGTCTGACTTGTACTCAGAAAGTCGGTAGCCTTCCTCAGGCGCTTCTGCATTAGGGCTGCAGTCAAAGTGCTGGGACAATAAGCTATGCAAGGTTTCATCACCAGTGGGCGAAATAAGTCGAGACGTATCTTTGGTCTCATCTCCGCTGTTGGCATAAAAGAGGTATGTCCGCTGATTAGTCATCGTCTCTATCTCCCTGGGTAAGATCCATACGATTTTGGCCAAATTGGCAGTTGCCCTTAAACACGCAGTTGACTTTCAATAGCGCACCAGTCATGGAAGCGCTAGGCAGTGGCTCAGAGCGAAGCAACGTCCTGTAGTGACCCCCAAAATTAGGACAGGACTGAGAGAGCGTAAGCTAGAGTCCAATCGGGGGAAGGAATATGGCCAGCAAGCCAAGAAACTACAGTAGCGAATTTAAGGCAAAAGTGGTGCTGGAGATCGTCAGCGGCCAACGGAGTGTGAGCGCAGCCAGTCGAGCCCATAAAGTCCATACGTCAGTGATCAATCGTTGGCGTAATGAATTTCTTAAACAAGCGCATTTAGCGTTTGGAGGCAAAGGAGGAGGAAATGAATCAGCCGAACGAATAGCCGAATTGGAACGAATGGTGGGTCGGTTAACGATGGAGTTAGCGGTGGCAAAAAAAGCTTCAGACTTGTGGAATCTGAGCGGAAACGAACCATGATAGAGCAGTTGAAAGGCGAGTATCCAATCCAGGTCATCTGTGATGTCATTGGCTACAGTCGGAGTCGTTATTACTATCGGTCAACATCAGACAAACAAACGCAAGAAGAGGAACTAAAAAAAGCGATCATTGATGTGGCGGGACGGTATCCCACCTATGGGTATCGACGGATTACTAAACAATTACAGCGAGAGGGATGGCGTGTTAATCACAAACGTATCAGCCGATTAATGAGAGAATTGGGACTACTGGAAAAGCGACGAATACGACGGAAACGAACAACCAATAGTGTCCATGGATATAAGCGGTATCCTAATCTGGTCAAAGGGTTGGTAGTAGAGTATCCAGAGCAGGTATGGGTCGGCGACATCACCTATATCCGATTGAAGGACGAATTTGTTTATTTAGCGGTATTAATGGATGTGTTCACCCGCAGTATTCGAGGCTGGCACTTGGATAGAACGATGGAGAAACAGTTAACGATAACAGCGTTGGAGAAAGGACTGAACCAGTATATTCCAGAGATTCACCATTCAGACCAAGGGGTGCAATATGCGGCCAATGCGTATGTTCAGATATTGGAGGAGAATGAGATAGCGATTAGTATGGCAGGCGTGGGTAAGGCCTATGAGAATGGTTATGCTGAACGGCTCATGAGAACAATAAAAGAAGAGGAGGTTGATTTGTCGGACTATCGCAATTTTAATGAAGTGTATGAGAGAATAGAAGAGTTTTTAGACGAGGTGTATATGAAGAAAAGAATTCACTCTTCTTTGGGCTATTTGACACCCAGCGAATTTGAGGAAAAGTGGAGGAAGGAATTGTAGAATGTCTCAGGTTGATACATGTTAGTCTAGACTTGCTATTGTCTGATTTTACTGTCCAAATTCAGGGGTTCACTTCATCCACTTCCGAAGTTTAGCCATATTAGCGCAGTCCATCCTGCTGCATGCAGGCCACCTAGAAGTATCTGATTCTGGATCGTATGTCATCTAATTCATCTCCCCTAGTAACTTCTGCCGCTGGCCTCGGCTGCCGTGGAAACTTTGGTCAAGAGTAGCCAGTATTTCTCTAGGCAATTTCTTGGTGATATGAATGCCTTTCTCCTCAACCCATTCTTCATCACCAATGCCCAATGAACGAATCCACTCTCTGCATCGTTCGTAAGCTTTCTTGCCCTTACCAAAGCCGTACCGCTCAGACAAACGGCTGATGGGCAGTCCGTCATAAGTTTCTAGAATGCGACCACTAGAGTCCACTATGGCTTCAGTTCTTGGGCCAGGGACATGCACGATAGCACCAGGACCGCCTAGGACTAAAGCCGCTAATTCTTTGTTGGTGTTGCCCAGCATTTGAGCAGATGACAGCAGCCGCTCTTGACACTGCATCCTAGCTAACTCAGATTTAGACAGCTCTAGTTCTAACCGCGTCTTTTCTAGCTCTGCGTTCTGGGCTGGGATAATTTCTTTGACTCGTTTTTCGCATTCCAAGAAATACTGTCGGATCTGCTTACCCTTCTCGGTACCTGCCATCATCCCAAATGACTTAAAGCAGTCAACGGTTAGGTACAACTTTTTAGCTGGACGACCCCCTTTGGAGTTTTGAGGAGCTTGCCTTAAAACCTGGAAGTCAATACCCTCAATGAATCCAGAGTTTAATAGCGCTTTCTTGGCATCGCTTTTTTGAAAGTAGCCGATCCACTTCCAGGCATTGTCAAAGTCTACTGGGAACGGCTCAGTAGACTGCACCATAACCATGGCTAAATTCTGGGAGAAGTTCATGATTCACCTCCAGTAGCCACCTTAAAATCTTCGTCTTCCCATTGGATTTCAATTAAATCGCTAATAGTTTTTAACTCAAAGAATCGACACAACGACATCACTGTATGGTTGTCAATTCTGTTGAAATGCCCTCTGTACAGCTTCCCAACAGTAGTAGGACTAAGGCCAGTCTCTTTGGCCACAGTCTTTTGATCAATTTCCTGCGCATCCATGAGCGCGGCTAACTTGCATATCACTTTCATTCCTCAACATTATCTTAGTACGCATGATAGCACAAAGCTAGGTTGACGCAATAACAGGAAGCTGTTATCGTGATGACATAGCAAAGCCCGATGTCTTCCCCTGGAAAGTTGGACACCGGGCTCGCTAACCCAAACCACTTAGCAATTTGGATTATGCAAACTATACCCAAGTTTTCGACTAGTCCCAATGGGGATAACTACACCATCCTTTGGGGTTCCGAAGTTATTGGAAAGATTGACTTTAATATCACCACCCTGAAATGGGAGTACAGCCGCTACTCAGCATATCCAGCGGTTGTGTCCGGTGGCACTGCTGACGAATGTCTAGAAGCCGCTAAGCAGGATTACACGCTGACCCACAACCCCGACCCCCTCGCCAAGGTCATCACCAAAGGCCCCAAGAGTCGCCCCAGCGGTTACTATTCCGATTGCAAGTACATCAGTCGTAACCGTGTCCAACGCATCACTATTGGCGGCTTGAATGGCAGCTGGACCGATGACCTATGGGTGCCTCTGAGTCTGGCGAATCAGTTGAAGGTAGGTAGCGTTGTTGTCCCGCATCGTCCTGATGGCCCCACTGGGAAGCTTTACCTGAAGTGGCCGAAGACTCCCGTTCGTCGTTCGGCAGTAGCCGCGTAGGGAGGACATAGCGATGATCACATTCACCCAAAACGCTTCCCGTGGCCAACTGTACGCTGAGTGCAGTCAGACTGGAGCCGACTATCGTATTCCGACGACTCGTGTTGAGGATTTCCTAGCCGAGATCGGAATGACGCTGGATAAACTCCTAGCGACTCCTCAAGAGAACACTGAGGACATGCAAACAGCTCTGGCCAAGTACAACGGCTAACCCCTCACCGCCGGTTCCATCGCTACGGGACCGGCCTTACCAACCCTACGGAATTTAGAACGATGCGAATACTCCTATACATGTTGTTGTGGCTTGTTGTTTGTCCCCTATGGCTACTGACTCAAGCCTTGGACAAAGGTAGCTATATCGAAGGTCAGTTCAGTGATCTTGAGGTTCATCTGAAGCTTGAGATTGAGTCTCGGGTCAATACCACCATCAAAGCTTGGGCGGAGGCGTAGTCATGACCTACATCAATCACGACGGTACCCTGCTTGTCTATGTCGAAACAGTGTGGGCTGCCCGCCAATGGTGGTACTTGCTACACGATACCCAAACGCCTTGCATCATCTGGAAGAAAGGCACAGATACACCCTGGGCGGCGTATCCGTTATCTCGACTACTGAAGGCGGAGGCATAGGACGATGACTAACCTAACCAAAACCTTAATCCGCCTCATTTTCCTCTTTGTACTATGGACACTAGTACGCTTTACTCTCTTCTGCTTGGAGGTATCAGAACTTAACTGGGAAGCGTGTGCAGTCTCTGGGGCTGAGGACCATCTGATCGTGAAGATGCGCCGACAGCTCAAAGCACTAACGCCCAAGTTCATCAAGGCGTAGCCGATTCATACGAGGTTTAGCCGGTCCTCTCTTTTTAGGGGGCCATAAAAAGCAACCGCCCTTGAGAATTCTCGGGGCGGTTGCTTTTTGTTTGACTTCGGGAGAAGTCTTGAGGATTACAACGAGGCCAGTGACTGAGATTGGCTCAGATAGAGCCGTTGAACATGTGCCATTTCCAACCATTCCGATCTGAGCTGATCGGTAAAGTAAAAGAGCTATCAATCGATACGCTTGGTGAACGTTTCTTGCTCGAGTTTCCAACCATTCCGATCTGAGCTGATCGGTAAAGTATCAAAGTTCCCGGAAAAGCAGGCTCAGGCTTGTTGTTTGTGTTTCCAACTATTCCGACCTGAGTCGATCGGTAAAGCCCAGTATTAGACGCTCAAATTGTCGGGGAAACTCAAATTATGTTTCCAACTATTCCGACCTGAGTCGATCGGTAAAGTGTTTTGTGTTGTGGTCTCATCCTGTTTATCATCAAAGGAGTTTCCAACTATTCCGACCTGAGTCGATCGGTAAAGACACCCCCAATAGAAGCCCGTCATAGAGCACGCTCCAGACAGCCAAACCACGGATGTCGATACTCCTATTCTATCAGCCTTCAGGTTTTAAGGTCTCAGCTCTTGAAACCCTTGCCAGTAGGAGCCCCACGGATGTCAACCAAAATATAGGGCTTTCAGCGATCAGCTCATATCCGTGGCTTGGCCCACACACAAAAACGCCCAGCACATGACCGGGCGCGACCACTGTAAGTGGCAAATGACTGTCATACTATAGGACATGTAATGGGCTACTTTGGGTAGCCTATGCTACGTAGCTGGAGGTGTATCGCCGCACTCTGGCTGCAACTCACACTACGCCTGGGGGTTGAGGGTTCTGGTTTTTTTGTGGGGGTTAGTGAGTTTCATATTTGCAGCTTGAGGACAATGCCGTTAGAATAATGAGGCCATTCTAGTCAGATTTATTATGCTTCCTGTTCTCTCTGGTCGTAGCGGTTCAGGCGGAGCTTATTCCCCGAACTTCCGTGTTGGCAATACTAGCGGAACCACAGCCGCATCTAAGGTTATTGAACAAATGACCGGCGGGTTTGATCCACGAAGTATCGGCAAGTTATCCCTGGAGGATGTGCAACGACTCAGTGCGACCGCTGAGGAGATGGCGAAGCAAGAAAAATTCGCTAAACACGCTTGCAAGAAGATTAAAGAGATCTTGAAGCGGGTGGCCACCATTGAAGAACTACGAGCAGAAATTCTCAAGGAGGGTCTAGCGAAAGATGGCCAGGTTGCTGAGATGGTGGCCGAATTAACTAAGCAGACTAACCAGGCTGGCTTAGATCGCAAACTGCTGCAGGAAAAGACAGCCAATGCGTTGCAATATCAAGGGGCTCAGTATCAGGCTAATGCAGGACTGGACAGGGCTAATTGGAAATTTAAGCTATTGCAGCTACGGCAAGGCACTGAGCTAAAACTGCAGTCAATGGGCACCAACCATAAACAGACGCTCAATCAAGAGAGACAGCGAATCCGTTTGCAGGCTCGCACTGCGCAGGCTAGGGCCACTTACAACCGCACGCTTGCTGACGCAATGGACGGGAAGATTTCAGCAAGGCAGGCGAGTGGACTACTGGCCAAACTTCAAAAGCTGGCATTCTAAACAAGATCGACTACTGCGCTCTTGATTGAGCGTTCTCTTTTGTGTACATTGTCCTCAGAAAGCGTTTTTGAAACCTATGTTTGAAGGATTAGATTTCGATAATTTTACTGAGCCATTAGCGGAGTCGCTTGATCCGACGCCGGAAACAGGTCTCACCGTTGTTGATGGGCTGCAGATTTGGTTGGTGGGCATTGCTTCATTTAGTGCGCCCATGTCGATGGTTATGTTGGCGCGGTTGGTGCCCCCGTTGATTCCAGCCACAGTCGTGGGTTTGTCGGGGGGTGCGATCGCTCTCATCGCCTATGGACTATTAGCTGGGAGAGGCGCATCGGCAAAATCTACGGTGTATGGCCTATTGGGCTTGGGCGGGGTGATTGGCGGTGGGTGGGATTATCTATCTGTCCTGTTGTCAGTCAGCGGCATGATTGGTGGGGTGGCGTTGATCCTGTCTTTGGCTATGGCAGGCGTTGGGGTGGCATTTGTTGCTAAGAAGGTTATTCGCCATGGATAAGGTTTTGAAACTGGCAATTACGTGCTCTATTTGCGCATTGATCTCTCCCACAATGAACCTGCTGCCACGGTATGAACTTTCATCTGGCCAGATTGTTGAAAGGTTAGAGCCAGGGCAATCATTCAGGCATTCCACCCGTGGATATTGGTGGTACAAATTCCCGCTCGCAGCACTGGCGTCTGGGGGGTCGATCATGGGCCTGTTTTTACTGCCAGCCATTAAGCGTCAATGGGAGGAGGAGGAAAGGGAGCGAACTATTCAGTTGCAGGCACGCTATAAAGTGCTACCTGAAATCGCTGAGGCAGAAGAAGAGGTTAAGGCCCTGGTCTCCGCCGAGCAAAGAGCTGTTGAAGCAGGGGGGATGGTTGAGACTGCTGAGCCAGAAGCTCAAAATCATACAGCAGTGGGTGAGTCGTCTAGCTCTGAAAGTGATCAGAACCAATCCCAGCAATCGGTAGCGACAGAAGCAAGGCCAAATCCTGCTACTGATGAGTCATCTCACTTAGCAGATATTTTTAAGTTGGTATTTAACAATAAAAAGAAGCATTTATTGATACCAGCGGAAACTGGAGCGGGCAAGACCAGCCTGCTGCTTGGTTTGGTTGATTATTATCAAAAAGTTTCACCGCAGTCTGAGTTTTATTTCAGCACAGCGAAACCTGGACCGTTTTTAGGGTACGAGAACAAAACGGCTGATGATGGCAAGAAGCATGTCATTTTGCTCAACATGAATAAGTCGTACACAGTTGAGCCTTTGGTATCGCGACTTCAGTGGATTATCGACCGAATGGTGCAACGTCAGACCCAACGAACAAAAGCCGAGCAGACAGGGAAGCCTTACAACCCAGAGCCTTTGATAATCGTTTTAGATGAATGGCTAGCAACTCTATCCTTAGCCAAAACTCACACTAAAGAAATGATCCGTGAGTGGCAATCTGCCCCAGCTCAGGAGCGTGGGGACAAACCGATTGACTACGAGGCTAAACTGATTGAGATCGCTAACAACATCGCAATCATGGGGCGTGAGGATAATGTAGGAATCTGGCTATTCGGTCAAGATCATCAGGTTCAAAATGCAGGTATCAATACTGGCCTTCAAAAGAACTTTGGTGTTGTTGTCCCGTTTAGTCGTGGAGCTGAACAGGCGATCGAGCACGCCTTGATTGGTCGCTCGCCAGTGCCTACCCACGCGCAGGGGAAGGAGATTTACAAGACTGCCATGGCTCGACTTGAGGCAGAGCCGAAAGCATTTCTAGCCTATT
This sequence comes from Leptolyngbya sp. PCC 7375, assembly GCF_000316115.1. GTDB lineage: Bacteria > Cyanobacteriota > Cyanobacteriia > Phormidesmidales > Phormidesmidaceae > Leptothoe. The sequence continues at coordinate 781,254 of NZ_JH993797.1, read as the reverse complement.
CAAATATCCATGGGCACCAAATCCTTAAAATGCCCTGGTTGCCTGACATCAAGAGGAAGCGGTTATTTGAAGATGCAAACCTGACAACCTCTTCAGACTCTAAACCGAAACAAGTTATTCAACTAAGAATGGCTGGCACTGAATTAACTCAAGCGATTTGCCAAGTATATGGATGTCAGGCTAAGACACCTGAGTTTGAAAGGGCTCGATTGGAGGTGCTGCACACGATCAGTTGATACATCAATAAAAGTTCAAAAACGTTTGGCTGCTTTCCTGTGAGGCAGCTTTTTTATTGTCATAAATTGGCACACCATTGTTTTTGTCTTCGACGTCTTTCATAGTGAACGTTCATTAATCTAGTGCGCGCCTAAGACTGCAATCCATGCTTTGAAACCAATTTAGCGTATTTGAGTATGTGCTTTATTCAAGAGGTTGTTATCACTAGAGCTGCATACTCGTACATGTAATAACCTGCAAGAGCAAACTGTTTTTACTCAATAATGCACAAGCCTTTATTCACATGCTACCCTGGTTTCAAATATATACTTAAAGGACATAGATGCTTATGAAAGGATTACTCCCAATTGAGGACGTAAAGAAACGAATTGTCACACTCAAGGCTTATTCAAAGCAGGAGTTAGCGAAGGCATTCGAGGTTCACCATTGCTGGGTTACTCGAAAACTCCAAGCACTTTATGAGCATGATTATGATCGTCGCGTTGTGCCACATGAAGTCGCTTGGGAGTTGTACCTGGCCTACTTGTATCAACGTCAGCTACTAAGAATAGAAGGGCGTCAACGTGTGACGACTAAAGATCTGCACGGGTTCTTGAATAGCCTTGATAAATTACCCGATCCTCAAAAAGCTAAACAGTCTTACGCCGAGGCGATGGGTGGAAGCCGCCAGCACTTTGATCAGATGATGGCCGATATTGAGTTAAACCGTAAAAAAAAGCTACCTGGGCATACGATTAACATCGCCGCCCAGCTCATCTGATTTCTTTGCCTAGGGGTTGCGTTATCGCGCCCCTTTAATTATGATGTCATTGTCCTTAAATTTAGTTTTTGAAACTCATGGGAAGACGACGAGCAAAGGTAAACCAAAGTAGTCAGATTCAGGTGAAAGAGTCTTCAAGTATTCAGCAGGCTCAAGTCCCTGGCGATGAAGTGCAGCTTAACGACGTCTCTGTTCAGCAGACCCCAGGGGAGCAGGTAAGCTCGATGGTTCAGGGAGCTGTTGACGAAGGGGCTACTATCGCAGATCTGGTATCTCAAGCAACAGCTCAAGGTTATGCATCACGCCTTGGCCAAAACATACCTGTTGTGTTTGGCAATATGGCGGATGTCACCCGTGCGGCTTTTGGCAGTCTCACTGAGGCGATAGAGCAAGCTTGCGATATCAAAGAAGACCCTGTGTTGCCATCTCAGCCAGCAAGCTATTTAGAAGGCGTCGAAGAAAATGAATCGGAGATCTGATCTAAGTACAGATCAACTGCGTGGAAATGTACAAATTTCCGTGAACTCAGAAGGTAAGCACCATCTGCATTTGTCAGGCGATGTCCCCGCCTATATCGCGATTGATGCCATTGGGGCGATAGTTAAAGCCAACAGTGAAAAGGCCAGGCTCGACAGGCAAAACAACTTAAAACGCTATCTCGGGTATGGCCTTAGTGTTTTCGCGTTACTGCTAACCATGGGGTCAATGGCACTGACATAAGTCTAATCAAGCAGCCAGCTTAGCTTTGAGAATATTACGAGGTTGTCGCATTCTGGGAAACGGTTTTGGCCTACGTTTGACGACTCTAGGTTCATGCCGATTAGGCCGTTGAGGCAACGGGTCAGAGGCAATATCTTGGAGCAAATGGTCGTAGAGTCGTTGCCGTGTCGCGTTCGATGTTGTTGCTAATAATGCAAGAATTTGCTGAAAGTGTTGCCGAGCCCCCTGTAGGGAGAGACGATTACGCTCATAGTGCAATAATGGAGAGGCCTGTTCCATCACACTACGCAGCACATTGTAGGCTAGCATGTGAGACCAAATTTCCTTACGGACCATGTCCGGTGTTTTGGCTGTGAGCCTCTCCATTTTGAGTGTCGTTTTGAGATGACGTAAATTGACTTCTGCCGCATGCCACCGCCATCCATAAAGACGGGTTAATTGACTAGCAGGATACTGTTTGGCATCCAATAGGGTGGTAACAATGATGATGAACTGGTCTCGAAACCCGTTACGAGATAGCTTCAGACGCACTTCTCTAACCGTCAATGTCTGGGAAATGGCTGCAAACTCATCTGTATTCATATGACCCGGTCGTCGCTTGGGTTTGTGCCAGACGACTTGGTGGTCGCCAGGACCATGCCTGAGACCTTTACGAAAATCAGTGTGCCGAGCATGATGTTTACGCAAGACCCCATCGGCCTCTTGCTGCTGAATCAGGGCTAAGTCAACATAGCTGCCAAAGGCTTGGTCTCCCATGGCCACATCATCGGGCGCTAAGTCCTGATACAACAAACGGCTCATGACGATTTCACTGGTTGTCTTCGGTGCAATACACCCTGACACCACTGCCCCGGTTAGTAAACAGAAAAACACCACCACCCGAGCCAGTGGAAAGCCACATCCGACCGCTTGATTACCATGTTGAGGATAGACCGCTTGATTGGCCTCACTATCGGCCATCAATACCGTCGTTCCATCAAAGACTCTCACCCGACGACCACACCAGTAATGCGCCTTGGGCACCGTCTGTTCCAACTGCTCGGTTGTTTCGGGGATAAGACGTTGGAGGAGTGATTCCGGCAACCGGTCGCGAGCTTTGCTGTAAGCTCCGGTATCCGATGACGGAGGGGTAACGCCTGCGGCGGTTAACCAGGTGGTGAAGCACTTGACGGTGTTGCGGAGGCTTTTATCGGCTGATAACGCTTGATATAGCATGCCCCATACCGTCACGATGGGGGTATACAAACGATTTCGGTAGGTGATCCCTTCTTCAGCCAGAAGCTCATCGAGTCTTGCTTCCGGTAGGATATCTTGCCACGGCGAACCGATACTTTTGAATAACTGGTGCTTGAGAATTTCGGCTGACTTCGGCATAGTAGAAAGTGATTTATTGTTGGCTTGCAGGGCCTTGATATATATTTATCAAGCCTTGCAGCCTTTTTCTACTTTGTGCACTTTTAAGTCAGTGCCATTGAACCATGGGGTACCTGTTCGGGGGATGTGGCGATAGCAATAACAATCACTATCAAGGGAGCTATGAGTATTCACGTTGATTTAGGTGGCATTGAAATAGGAGGTCAGCCATTTGTGTGTAATGTGCAGCCACCAAATTGGTTTGAAGAAAGTAGCTTTGATCCGTCAGATCAGGTGATTGACGTTGATGTGCTGTGTAGCGAGATAGAGGATTCATCGATCCCCTCTGTTTATAAAAAGTGGCTATGGCGAATAGCTGTGAGCATTGGGGTGATGGGGGTAACTTCTTTGGCTGGCAATCTTGCGATCGCAGAACGAAGCGGGAATTTAGATAGCCACCGAAACAGTAGTCTGTATGGGGCAGGCAGGGCGCTTAGTGTTGTTTGCCTGCTATCTGGCGCAGGGGCAATGGTTGTAACGAGTAAATTGCAAAGGAGGTTTTGATGTCGATTAACGGGAATTGGATGCAGGTTGATCCGTCAGTGTCTATCAATCTGCTGCACGTAACTCAAATTAATTGGGTGACTCCAAGTGTCAAATTGACGACAGGAGATAAGCACTCAATTAACGCTCAGCAGTCTACCGAGTTGCAACGGTGGATTAAGGGGCAGGTGTCATCTGTCAATAATCAAGATCCTATCGGGATTGGAGGGTTAGGCGAATGGTGAGGATAGCGCTTGGGTTCGTCGTTGGCGGCGTTGTGGCATGGAATGTCAGGCCAGCCTACGACATTGTTGTTGAGCATGTCGCTCCAGTCTATGAGTTTATTGCTGATGCTAAGGATGACCCCACATGGAAAATGATCGACTTCATCAAATAGCCAACGAGATAGCCGACGACGCTCAAGCTACTGGCTCCCATTTAGCGAACGTAGCCACACATCAAATGGATACGGCTTTTCAGCAGACGCTAACTGAGAACGTCGTTTTGTGGGCGGATCGGTATTGCCCTGATGATTATGACCAAGCTGGCAAACTCGCTGGACGACTAGTTAATGCAGGTCGCCGCCAGGCTGCATTAGAGGTTCTGCTTTATTCAGTTTCAGTTTTTGCGTTTGTGGCTGCTGGCTTGTGGCTGATCAATGCGGCTGGATGGCTGTACATCCCTGCTGTAGCGGGGTCTATGGCTTTCGGGTTATATTTAGCCCTGTCCGGCAATAACTAACCCCCATGGCATTATCAGAGCACCACGAACTCATTTCCCTGATGGCTGGGTTCGGATTTCGTGACCGACAGATACAAGAAGCTCTGATAGACATTGGTCACCCATTGGTAAGCACTCAGGGCATTGGGAAATATCGAAGAGAAAACGATATTAAGACCAGAGGAATCCCTGAGGTAATTGCTGAATTTTATGGGTGTTTGCTGATTGAGTCCCGAGACCAAGGTGTTTCCGTTAATGAACTAGCAAAGCGCTTTGAATGCACCACCAGTGTGGTTAACAAAGCATTTGATCTAATGGGGGAGCCATCAAATCAGCTTTGTTCAAAAGAGTCGCTAAAGGCTGATTATCGCTGGGATTTACTAAGCCTTAAGCGACAAGGCTATAGCGTTCGGCAAATGGAAGATTGGTTGCTTCAGCATCGAAAGCTGAAGTGTGGAAAAACAACAATTCACAGCGCCTTGCAAGAAATCAAATTACGCAGCTGGAAAGAATTTGATATGGCAAAACAATTTATGCAGTGGCTTATGAGCCTGCCCAAATCAGAAGGCTCTGAAATTTTCACATCAATGATGGATGAACTTAGAAGCAAGGGGTATATAGTCTAATGCCACCAGGAATGATTCCAGGTTTATTTTTAGCGGCCTTGATAATTTTTCTCAGGGGCGGCAGCGGTCACAAAGCTAATCCCAAAGAGATAAACCTCACGCCTGATCAAGTCGAGATGCTGAGGAAGATGCAGAAATGAGCTTTAAGAACGAAGATCATCTTCAAGAATTCATCCACTCAGTAACTGGCGGCGCTCGCGAGGTAGAGATGCCCGACGGTTCACGAGTGGACGTAATAACCCGTGATGCCGTCATTGAAGTGAAGCCGAAGCTCACGCGCTCTGCTTTACTTCAGGCCATGGCCCAAGTCCAGATTTACGGGAGTCATCACCCTGACAAACGCAGGGTGATTGCTGGTTGTACACCGAGTGATGAGGAAGCCTCTTACACAACGGCTGACAGGATTAGAAGCCAGGGGATAGAGGTTTGGTATGTCGATCAGATGCGGGAGTTCCAAGAAGCATGGGACGACCTTCATGAGCCTGAGTACGAGCACGAGGAAGAACCTGGCTTCGATTGGTCTCGCCCCCTTGCCGTTCTCTTTAATTCAGATCCCCAGGACGATGGCGATGGCGATTCTGGATGGATTGCAATCCTCATGATCGGGGCCTTGCTGCTGTTCCTGTTGCAGAACGGACTGAACCGTCGCCCTGTCGCCCCAGTCTCCCCCGCAGCCTCAGGCACTCCGATGTTTTCGGCTGGCGAGTATGGTTCGGCTGTCGTGGGACGTATTCCTCAGGGGGCAGCGGTGTCGATACTACAGTGCTCCGATGATTTTGTTCAGGTGAGCTACCAGGGGGTTGAGGGCTGGGTGCGTGATTTTGAGGTGAGTGGCTGCCGATGATGGCGCGAGGCTTTGGGGTGGTGGCGTTGGTGATGATTGTTGTTTTTGGATTTTAAATGATGAAAAAAGTAGTTCAGGTTACTCTAATGCTGTCAGTTCTTGGTTTAGCTGCACCAGCTATTGCCGATCTCCCTGGGCGGCAAAATTCTCAAGACAATCAAACAACGACCACGACGGGTCAGGATGACGTCGTAACTACAAGGACTGAAACTCCTGAAGAAGTGCGCATCCGAACAACCAACAACGAAGCCACGCTTGATTGCGAGGCTAAAAAGGATGATCAAGGGCAGGTAATTTTGCCCTTTGAGTGTGATCTATCCGAATGATTTTGGATTTTGAAAGTAGTTTTTGGAGGATAGGGTTATGGCATGGGCAAAAGGGACGATTAAATTACAGGCAGCAAAGCGAATTTTTAAGCAGTTCAATATTAAAGAGGAGAAGTTAGGGGATAAAGTCGTCGGTTATTCAGCGCAGATTAATCAGAGCCCAATTACGGATACGTCCTTGACCAACCTTTGCGAGCGAATTGTTGAAACATTGCTAGTGCCAAACAGTTAGCTCGACTTTCTCGCTAGAATGGGGGCGTTGTTACACGGATCTAGAATCCGAGTGAATAGGGAACTCGCGGCGCTTTTGTTGGGTAGGATAGCCCGATCTCTGTTGACGATCCCTACTTAAGGCTGTACATTATAGAAAAGCAATTAAGTACAGCCTTAAGTAGGAGGAAGCCATGCAAGCGAGAAACAGTAACCTAACTGCTGAGACCTTTTCTGAATTGTGTGAGGGGCGCTTTACCCCCTCACGAGTGACCCAAGAGATGCTGGATGTGGTAGCTCGGATTCCCCAGGTTGAGGCCAGAAAACTTTGCCAGTTACCAGAAACCGCCCCAGATTTCTACCTTTCAGAATATCCGGATATGATCGAGCGTTCCGTCCCTGGTTGCAGATCTCGGCATATGTTCGCCATTCTTCAGGTCGCTCAAACCTGGGGGGATGATGGGTGGGATTCCGATAGTCGTGTATCGGGGGGCTATTGATGATGGCTTCACCAGGTCGCCCCCCGATACACGGGGAAAATATGGTCCGAAAGACCAAGACGCTATTGTTGCCTGCCGAGGACATGGAGTGGTTGGAGAGTCGGCAGAACCAATCTCTCTGGGCACGGATGGCAGTTCAAGCGTTGCGGAAGATGAGCACGCTCGCAGATTTGGCTTGGCTCATTGATAAGGGGGTGTGGGTTACTCCTGAATTTGATGAGTTTGGGGGAGTTTTGAGCTATGGCTCTGAGAACCCGCTAACCTATGAGCCCTGCCATTGGCTCGTACCCGATTCATTAGAGGATTTTGATGCGCCTGAAGATTCCGTGTATATCAAAGGTCTGGTCGATAAGTTTGGGATCGATTCAGTAATGGAGGCGCTCAAGGATCAACCATGGACAGAGAACTGATCTGGGCATCTGAATCGGATGCTGAAATTCGCCGTGATGATGGCTGTTCATGCTGGCCACCAAAGCAGAAAGAACCTGATGAAGCAGAGGTGCCTGATAGTGATTACGCTTGGTTCTCTGCTCCACCGCCACCAACACGAGTGATTGCTGGGCCAGAGATGATCATGGTCGGTAACATCTCCAATCGCAACGGAAGGACGGCGCTAATGGTTCAGTTTGGTCCAGCAACGCCATTTACTGATAATTGGCTGCTGCTTGCAAGCGAGAACCTTGCGCAGTGGAATCCTCGATTTAATTTCTGGCAGGTCCCCATCAAAAGCCGAACTATGCGCTCGGCAATTAAAGAATCTTGGGCGTTGATCCAGGATTCGCTATTGATGGCTGATTGGAGCTATCGCATTGAGTTCCAATTGCGATGGGGGCAATTGAATCAAAAAGAGATCAACGCCTACGGTGCATTTATTAAAGCGATGAATAATTTTTGGTCTAGCGGTGACATGCCGCTGATCGAAAATCAGTCTCAATCATTGGTAGACCTGATGCCAATGGATATTCTTTACGAGAGAACTAAAGCCCACATCCAAGCTCAGCAGCTAAAGTTCAATGCCAAGCCCATGGACATTGGCAGGCTATGGGAAAGGAAATCTCTCAGAGATAGGTACTGTGTAAATTATCTAAGACACCAATGTACAGCCTATGAGTCGAGACTTATTTTGGTGCCTGATGGTGAAGATCGGGAACAAAATAGGGCAAGATTTCAAATATTTAGCGAGTGCAATCTAGCGATCTCAAATGCGTACCCATCGCTTGCCGACGAAGCTAAACGGCAGATCGAACAGAGATGAATAGCTACTCCGCCTATCTCTTACTCAAGCACCAACACACGCTAGCTCCCGATCGCAGCCTCGCAGTTGCTCGGGAGCTTATTACGATGTGCGGGAGAGGCTATAACTCAACAAACTTCAAACCTAAGACAGCAGCCGTCCTGAACAGCGGCTGTTTTTTCATGTCTTTAAATAGGAACAACTATTCAGGACGTATGGGTTATCCTTGATGTGTCTCACGCTTTCACTCAGGAAACACTAATGAACATTCCTGCAATCTTCACTTCCCCCACGCTGCATGATGCTGTTGTGGCTGGGGTCACTGGCTTTGGTATGGTGCTGATCACTAAAGCCCTGCCATTTATCAATAAAAAACTCACTCAATTCAACCCGGACGCTAAAGTATTGGCCCAGATTCTTGGTCTCATGGACACGTTGCTCATGGGTCGGGCTGATTTAGAGATTGGTAGTATCGACATTGTGGACGTTGCCAGAGAAGCCGCCGAGAGTATCGCTAAGACTACTTCTCTAACTGAGGGTCAGGTCGCTGAGCTGATCAAGAGTGCGGCTCAACTATGGTCAATCAAGATCTTTGGCGAGAAACTAGGAGGTGATGCCGCTTGAACTGGAGAAAGTTAGCCACCAGAGCCGGATTATCGGCCCTAGAGAGAGCCACCCAACCTGGCAGTGTTGATGAGATCAGCCGCCAGACTGCATTAGCCGCCAATGTTTGGGCACTCGCGCATCCAAGCATCAAAGAAGAGCCGTTCCCTGATGTCCAAGACGGTGACCTGGTGCTCAGCGATGCGTTTTTAATCCCCAAACTTAGCTGGGGCTGGGTGTGGTTTCAGCGGCAGTTCTCATTGATTCACAGACAATCAGGGGTAGAGTCTCGCTGGATTAATCCTAGTTCCAACTAAGTTTGTTTGGATATCATAAGGTCATCGAGTTTGGAGGCCAAGTATGATGGCCAAACGCAAGCAACGAGGGACAGCAGGGGATAAAACGATCTGCCTGCCCATAGCCGATACCCTTGATTATGACCAGTTGGTTGAGGACCGTGAGGCCTACCGAGAGTACCTGAACGAGCAAATAGCCAGCTATCCGGAGCTGTTCCCCGAGGGAATTGAGGAGGGATATCGGTTTCATGGGTGGGTGACCTCAGCTCGCCAGCACCTAAAAACACGTCGTATTTATCTTCCCAACCAAAAAACGGCCTATCAACTGCGTCCCGATTTCGTCACCCCTTATATGAGTGAAACGTCTGAGCTAGCGGGCAAAGCGATGTATTTGAGAAAGCATGGCCTCTCCTATGATGGGATTGCTTACGTATTGGGTCGCTCGGAGATGCATTGGTATCGGTTGTGTCAATCTCTTGGCAGAGCATCCATTGTCGGAACAACGTTGAAAACAGAAGAGTCGCTCCCCCCCATCTAGTGGCCGATGAAAAGCATTGTAGCCATCAAGGAGAGCGTATCTATTGGGCGGTGACAGCGGCTAAAGGCTGTATTGTAGGCAGTGGTTTGAGCCCAACGGCTGGATACGAGGACTTGCAAGCGGCTTATGGGGACTTTGAGCAAGAGATGAGCGACCATGCCCCTGACTATTGCCCTGAGACGGTCACCACGGATGGATGGGACGCGACTCGTCGAGCCTGGGAAACCCTATTCCCTGGCATTACCTGGATTCTGTGCTTTCTACATGAGGTAATTAAAGTGCGTGATTGGTGTCGCTCTAAGCCTGATTTACGCACCTGCTTAACCGACAAGCTTTGGCATATTTATCACGCTACTGGCAAACGTCAATTTGCTCAACGATTGCGTCGTTTTCTCGAATGGACACAATCGGTGGATCTTCCCAACGCCATCAATGACCGGTTACAACGACTCAGAGAAAAATCTCTATTTTTCCAGAGAGCCTTTGACGTTCCTGATGCCTATCGCACCAGTAATCAAGTGGATCGCCCCATGAACTATCTTGACCGAGCACTCTATGCCATGCAAGATTTTCATGGGTCTTGGGAGGCCGCTGAGTTATCCGTTCGCTCCATGGCGATGCTGTGGAATTTTCATCCATTCTGTCGTAAAACTCAGCAGCAAAATGAAGGCTGTTTGTGTCCCTTTGAGAAACTCAATGGCTTCCGATATCATGACGACTGGATGCGTAATTTGTTAATTGCCTCTTCTCTCAATGGACGGAGACCGTTGATTAAATCCTCTCACACAAACTGAGGTGGAATCAGGATTAATCGGAGGACTGCACCCCAAGACGTTCTGGAGTAAAACAATGCAAAAGATTTTTGAACAAGCCTATGCAGGCACCGTCAACCGAGTTTTTGTGGTTGATGAGCCAGGGCAAGGTAACGGATGCCATCAGTATCGAACAGAGATAGAAGCAGACGGCGCTGAATTTTACACTGAGACCAACTTCCAAAAAGGCCCTGTCCAAGAAGTTGGCTTGAATGGAATTCAGAATGAGCATTTGCTTGCCATGGTTATCCACCGGCTGCAAGGGTTCCAGTCTGGCCCGTACGCTTGCAATGAAAACGCGCAGGCGCTAGCCAGTCTTCAGAAGGCCATGCAGTGGATGGAAGCGAGAACGAAAGATAGGTCTGCCAGGAAAGTTGAAGGGCTGAACCAAAAGTAATTTTCCTTGCGTCTACACCCCACCCAACACGCACACCTCAGCCGTCTCTTCGGGGGCGGTTTTTTTGTTGGGGGCTTGCGGGGGTAGTCCTGATGACAGACTAGATGTAGAAATGAGTGGCGTAATATAGGATTTATGTTTTATGGGTCCAACATGAGAAAGACTTTAGCCTGTCTGGCAACCTCAATATTTGTAGGGGGATTGACTCTGCCTAGAACTGTAGCAGCGACGAATTCATTGCAAAATGGCGTTAGATTTTCTACTGTTGAAGCATCTCAGTATTTGCAACCATGCGTTAGTCGGTTGCAAATACTACGCTCAAGGCTAAGTGACTTACAACTACAAAGACAGTTTTTGGCTCACCAAGAGATGCATCTTGCTAATACAGTAGGTGCACTTTTCACTCAGCTCTCACATCTTTCACCTAATTCTTCTCAATATCGGGCTATACAACGGCAAATCGCCGAAGCTAGAGAATTGATGGCAAGTATAAGAAATCAGAAAATACAGGTAGGGACGCAAATTTCTGCTGTTGAAGCTCAGATAAATGCGTTGAACTGTAGTTAACCAATACAGTATTAGCCATCAACCCAGATTCATTATCCGCCTTCCCACCCACACAACCCCCCCACCAAAAAACCTGGGAGCCAGTCAACCCCCAGGCAATGCGTAACATGCAGCCAGAGCGCGGCGACACCTCCAACTACGTAGCCTAGGCTACCCAAAGTAACCTGATACATGTCGTACTATAGGACAGTCATTTACCACTTACAGTGGTCGCGCCCGGCCAGGTGCTGGGCTTTTTTTTGTTGGGGCTTGAAGACTTGGTGAGTTGATGGGGTAAAAGGGCATGCTGATAGGGAATTTGATAAGTATTGCTCACGGCCTAATCCCCGTGCACTTGTGGCCTCGCCAGCATAATCACTGACGAGGCTTTTTTATTCGGACAGAAACGATATTACTTGATGGAACGGGGCACCCTAAGTCTGCACGCAAAGTAGGGGCAATAGGCTTGGTGTTTTATGGTTGCAGGAAGCCTATCTCTGAGGAACAAACGCTTCTAGCTTGCGTGCCTTCTCCAGCACCTTCGGGAATGAAAAGCATGCCTCCCGAAGGTGCTTTGGTTAGCCTCAGTTAGTCAATCCTTAACCCTAATCGTCTGCTCCGATTCATGCTTCGCTGGTGGGCTTAGTCATGGTCAAGCTCCAGATAGCCACGGCTAAGGCCCCCGGAAGGCTTAGGGAAACCGTGGTGGCAATGATTAGCGTGGTCATATTAGCGTTTTCACCTCTTTGCCACAGACTCTAGCCATCTTTAGCAGTTGGGCCACTTTCAAAGACTGCCAACCCGCTTCTATATTGGTCACTATGCTGCATTAGCCTCCACCCTAGACTTTGCAGGGATTCAGGTGAGATATAGAGGGTAATCCCGTTTCCTAAGGCGATACAGATAGAGCGGCCTTCGTATGGGATAATTCTTCCTTTTTCTTGAGTGTGTAGGCATTCAACCCATTGCCCAGTTGGCCAGTCCATCAGTTTTGAATAATACAATGAGCATTAGCCTATCTGGGGTATATGGTTGAATACTGTATTTAAAGCACAGTATTTCAGTATTTTTATAGAGTTCAAATTCCCACTCCTACACCGCCTGGTACGCGTGTCCGCACCGGGCGGTTCAGCATCACGGAGCACAAAAACATTAACCCGCTGCTTCATCACACGTAACCCTGGCCTCCATCCACCAGTGATGCAGGAATTGGAACAGGCAGTTAGGGCCTGAGAGATCGCAGCTCACTTATGGTTGTTATTCATCTTGATCGTTATCCTCCGATCGCGCATAGCCTGAGGCTGGGTGAATTGAGATCGCCACTCATGTCACAGCCCATCTAGCTCAGGAATCGAAACCTAACATATTTTGAAGCCTTAGAGACAGACGTCAAAACGGCAGCTCAGCATTGGTGAATATAAAGAACCCACTCCTGTTGTCGCCTATCACCATGTCAGGAAGCGACAACAATCCGTCAGCTTCATGAGTGGGGTATTACGCTGCGTTAGGATACTCAACCGTCAGTTGAGTCGGTGCTTGCCGATGTACGACTGATATGCGCAGTACTTCACTTCCCTCTTGCTCGATATCTTCCACATAGCCAGGTTGCTTTTGGACCGCCTCGGTTTCTGAACTAAACGGTCCAAAATAATACTCACACGTCGGAGAACCTGTCGCTATCTCCAGCCACCATGATTTTTGGCGTAGGCCGAACAACTGAGTAATAAGGGTTTTCATAACAAAAGAGGATCATCGACATTAAGTGATGAGCGGCGTCTTTTGAGGACTCAGCTCATCACTTATGCTAAGGCGCTTAAGCTTCTTTGCCTGTTTTCGTTTATACCTTCCTGATGGCTGAAGGTATCAAGGCTTAGATTTGGTTGACACTATCCTCACCAGTTCCTCATGATTGCCATTTAAGCTACAAGACAGTTAGTTGGAATAATAGAGCAAAAATAAGTTTGCTTAGACTATTTCTGACGCGTGAATCAAACTGTTTTACGTGTCAGAAATAGTCTAAGAGCTGAGTAGTGTAGAAAACGTTTACTACTCTCAAATAGAGGCGGCTCATATGGCCAAAACAAAAAATAACCCATTACCTTTGGGAGGAATTCAATCCAAAGGCTCCAAATCAACTATCCGTGTGAATCCTTCTATTAACAAAGGTTGCAGGCATTTTCCGCACTAACAAAGTCTACGAGTCTCAAATCTTTTATAAAAACCAAGCATTCTGTGAGGCTGACGTGTCGGAAAACCCTACATATACTCCTCGTGTGTTGTTGATTGAGGAGTCTGACGACCTACAACTTGTAATTCAGCAAGGTTTAAAAATAGTTGCTGGATTTCATGTGTCTATGGTTAAACCTAGTCAAACCTGGTTAACCGTGATCCGAAATCGAGCACCTAACATTGTTCTTGTTGATATGTCTTCGAATGAAGGTGACCTTTTAGAACAGTTACAAAATAACGATCTAACCAAGCATATTCCGCTTATTTTGTTAGTCCCACGCAATCGTACCCAGGATCAGTTTGAAGCTAAACAGCGAGGTGCGGCAGAGATCATTGCGAAACCATTTGATTTCTTGGTTCTTGCTGAATCTATCTCAAGGGTTCTAGGGCAGTCCCGTCCAGCTTGAGCCAAGGATATCTGAGAAAGGTTTTGCGGCGCAATCCGCAAAAGTCTACGCTGTAACATTACTACCTGTAAGGAGTCAGAGCAAATCACCACATAAGTTAGCCCCAGCTCAACACATTGATCTAGAACTTACGCATTGACAAAATAGCAAAGCTATGAAGTGATATAGGTGTCCCTATCTGTTCCTGTCTAACCCAGCGATGCGTGAGCTATCCAAACCGTCAACGGCGCATTGCAACTGTAGCCTCTACACCTTATTCCTGATGGCAGAGCCCAAATATGTCAGCTGTGTTCGGTTAGCGGAAATCCTGGAAGACGTGAGTCACGATAGTGTGAATCGGTTTTTATTACGAGAACGTTACACACCCGAAGATTTATTCAACGAAGTAAAAGAGGAGATCACATTAGTCGGTGGCACGTTGAGTGTGGATGATAGCGTTGAAGATAAACCCTATCGAGACCAGAAAAAGAGTGCCTTCGTGGGCTATTTTTGGTCAGGCAAACATAAACGGACAGTCAAAGGGATTAATCTCATTACATTGTACTACACTGATCTATCCGGGCATTCATATCCCGTTAACTTTCGCATTTACGATAAACGGGAGGGTAAAACCAAAAACGACTATTTCAGAGAGATGGTGCTCGACGTCAAGCAGTGGGGTATTAAACCGACCTGGGTGACGGGCGATAGTTGGTATTCAAGTCTTGAGAATCTGAAGTTTCTCAGAAACGAGAAAGTGGGTTTTCTATTCGGGATTGCCGATAATCGAAAGGTCTCTTTGGAACGTGGCAAGCTAGTGCAGGTAAAGAGTTTAGAGATTCCAGAATCGGGATTAGTGGTGTATCTCAAGGAGTTTGGCTGGGTTAAGGTGTTTTGTCAGTCGTTCAAAAACGAACCCCGTTATTACATCATCTACCAGCCTACCCTAGAGCAATTGAATCACTTGACTCGGGCTGAATTCAAGCAAGTCCATGACGAGCATTGGCAAATCGAGTGTTTTCATCGAGTGATCAAACAAGTATGCAATATTGAGAGATTCTATGTTCGAGATGAACAGGCTATTCGCAATCATTTCTATTGTGCACTGCGAGCATTTGGTAAGTTACAAACCTTGTGTATTCAAGGGGTGATTGGAAACTGTTACGAGATATCGAGACAGTTGTTTGTGCCAGTCATCCGTCAGTTTATTCTGGACCATGCAACAGAAGCCACCTTCGCTTGATACTATGGATGGACTTTTGTCAATGCGTAACTCCTATGATCTGGGGCCAGCAGCTTTAAGCTTGTTCTGTATTAAATACATTTTTACAGTACATTAGGCTCTCCTACAAGGAGAGGAATTTTAGATTTGCTTAAGATTGTTTTAATAGGGGTATCAACTGTTACTCCCCAACTAACCGTTGACGCTCACCCCTACCACCCTGAAAGCTTTGGCTAACGCGATCGCACCCTAAGCAGACACCAACTGCTCTTCTGACACCTGTCGCTGAATCATTTCAATCCATGGGTTTTCAGCTTCAGGTAACGGGCTGTACCCACAGGTGCATATCACCACTTCGCCAAACTCTGTGCCTATAGGTAAGTCTGGCACGTAATTTTCTACAATTTCCACCATCCAAGGCCCTGGACGATGGTGAGTTGGCCTAAGCACCCCGCCTATCTCGCCACGCTTGTATTCACTGAGACGGTAGCCTTCATTAGGGATTGGCTTATTGCTGGAATCGTAGTACTGGGCCAGCAATCGCAGCTCTTGACGGTCGTCGCCACGGACTAGCGTTGCATAATCCTTTGAATCGTCACCGCTATCGGCATAGAAAAGAATCAGTTTTCTAGTCATCGTTATCGTCTCCAGCTGAATAATCCATTCCAACGTTAGGGAAGGTTACATCACCCTCAAACACACAGTTTACAGGCAGTACCCCACCACGGCCATGCTCTTCAGTTCTTTTTAACCTCCACCCTTGGTTGGTCTCCATTCGTTCGCAATCACGCTTGGTGGCTGCCCAATAGTTGGTTTCATTTTCTTCTGGGTTGTAAGGCATCAGTTTTCCTCACAGTGGTTTAGCTGTACACATTGAAACTTTGACCATTTTCGAGGCTCCTCGAATATGATTGAAATGCCCAGCTCATGGGGTTTTGCGGTTTGCTCCGAAAAACTATTTGCCAGAACGTTCAAAGTCGTACGGTTTTCGTACAACTTCACAAAATGCGAGTTTATGCCAACGCCTCATTCAAAATCGCTACCACCTGAACCAGCAGCTCATTCCGCAATCCCGAAAGAACTGCCCGGAGCACCTGGAAGGATTGCACAAAACAGGAGTGGGCCAAGGTGGTTAGGTCAAAAGAACTAGCTTAACTATCACGACAGCGATCGCGGTCACCACTAGGGCAACAGCGGCTAGCAAGGGGTGAGCGTTTGCCCATTCGGTAATTTTGGCTTTCCAATCACCACTATTGGTAGATTCTGTCGGTATGACTACTACATGCATCGCGAGCCAGCCGAACAAAACATAGGGCTGACCATTGATTGAGCGACGTCTCAGGGTTAGTGAAACATCTTTCCCTGAGATACTGGTGAAACGCCCGACGAAAGAGCGATCGTAAACCATGGCCTCTCCAACCATTTCAGAGATCCTGTCTTCTTGCTCAAACAGGAATTGATCCTGAAGCGTGATAGTTTTCTCTGCCTCTTGAAGTTCGCCTGGTGCAGCGCCAAGCATCAGTTCAGCGGTGCTATCGATTTCTTGGATAATTGCAAAATTCTTTTGGGGGCTAGGGACAGTTAACAGTAAGGTTCCTTCAGTTTTGCAGCGACGTGATTCTTGTCGCCATACTTCGGCGGCGTTGTAGCTGACGGTGCCTGCCTCCTGGTTTGTCCCTGTATCCTCAACGGCGTGCTTCACGAAGTAGCCTGCGATTGGCTGATGCTGAAGTTGGCGACCAAAGCTCAGAATATCCCCGACTCTAAATTGAGTCCATGCCCACGGGGAAAGTTCTTCATTATTAATCCAAGACTTGTAGGTGCTAGGTTTCCAGTCTTGGTCCGATCCGATGTCTGGCTGTCCATCCAACATCGGCCATGACTGGATGATCTCTAGATATTTGTCAGGATTTGGACCACCATCGCGCACCCAGAGTACGATTCCCTCTGCTGCTACAACTCCAATGATCGTTATTTGTATCCTGGAGAGCGCCTGGGGCGGATCTCGAAAGACAATCATCGGGATATGGTTGCTCGTCTGTCGCCCGACTCCAACAATCCGCCCAGTACTCCATCGCTCCTGAAGACAGATGACAAGGGCCTGAAAGCCTGGCTCTGATAATTCTATTTTTGGAGACTCATGCATTGTTGAAGTACTCCTATCAGGGGATTATTTCAATGATTCGAGGCTGATTGTCCATGGTGTTAATCGGGATCTCTCGGGGGACCTGCCCTGGGGCTGTTTCGTAGAGCGTGAGCTGGGTCATGGGCTAAACAGCATCCGGGTATAGGTCGCCATCGCTTATAGGGCGAGCACGAGCACCGACAGGGTAAGCCGTTTGGCTGTATAGATATGGCAGTCCTGCCCAGTCGCTAAGCCCTAAGGGGTCGCTTGTGCTTTGCCCACTGCCATTGTCTGCGTTTCCGTTAGCCACAGGAATAAGCGATTCATCTAAGTCAGCGTCAACGCCCAAGACATCCCCTGTGAGTCCCGTGTAATCGGCATCCACAGCGGGATCAAAAATATTATTCCCGCCTGTATACGTAGTGAAGGCTGCCGTGGACGTGTTGATACTGGTTGTGTTGTTTAGGCAGGCGTTGTTGATTAGCTCTAATGGCAAATCGCTGTCCGGAACATTTAGTGCGGTAGTGCAATTGATGTAAGTATTGTTGCTCAGCGTGGCTTTTAGCTGGGGAGAAGCTGCGAAATTCATTAAAACAGCCTCCAAGAGATTATCGAAGATATTGGAACTAATGGTTCCTCCGCTTGCCCCATTGTTAAACACATGCCTGTTTTCAGTACCATCCCCTATAAAATAATTGTGCCGAATCAGTCCTGATGTAAATGTGTAGTTTCTAAATTGATTGTCGAACGCATCAGTGTAGGAGCAGTACATATAGAGGTTGTCTACATCTGTCCCGAAGTTACCTCCCTTGCAACCAAGCACATTACTTTTCCTGACTAATTGATTAGTCCCAATCGCTCCTAGGCCAAAGTCGCAGAAGAATAGATGATTAAATCCTGTCGCGTCGGATTCAATTAATGCGGTTCCAATTGAATCGCTAATACTGCATCCCCAGCAGGTTAGTCCCTCGGAAAGGTGCCCCGTGAGGACTTGCCCCACGGTGTTACCGTTGCCTTTGAATGTACTTCTGATTAACCGTACATTAAAGGCGTTGGTTCCCGATGCGAACCCATTTACTAGATCTCCATCACCCCCACTGCCTTCTATATAAGCATCCAATAAATCTAAACTGATATCTCCGGCTGCATCGGAAATTGAGAAAATCTCACTTGAGAAATCACCTGTAATTCGAATATTTTCTAAGCGATAATTTCCAGCTCTAGCATTGAATCCTTGAACCCCGCTGCTAGATACAATCCCGATTCCTTTAAGGGCAAATATGCTTGTAGTTGCAAATTGGAATTGAAATCCATTCCCGCTGAGGACGCAGGCTACAGGATTGTTGCTAGCACTCCGTATTGTTATTCCGCCCTGACTCCCATTCGTGGTAAAGGACGAAGCTGTGATAGCACTTGAAACCGTATAGGTGCCGTCGGCTAAAACAATTTCATCTCCACTGCCAGCCGCCGCAATAGCCGCGTTGAACTCAGCGATATTAGCAACGTTGCGTGTAGTCCCAGTAATGGCAGGAAACGCCAATGACATGCTTGCGCTAGCCCCGCCAATAACTGCATTCTCGGGCGCAGTAACAGCAAGCGTAGAACCGTCATAGGTAGCAAGAGCTACTTGTGTATATGAGCATTGAATAATTGTGGGTTTAGTCGTTTCGTTCCAGTAAAATCTTGGCGGGGTCCATTGACTACCGTCGTACTCAGAAACAAAGAATTGCTTAGGAGACCCTGAAGCGGGGGCGACCTGGAATACCCTTTGATCTGCCGGAAATGAATCAGGGAAAGTGATATGCGGTGCAGTCGGACTCCATAATGGCGGCCCCGCAGCATCACAATTTGCGGTTCCTGCTACAGTTGTCCCTGGTAATGCAGGGATAGCATCTAGACTCTGTGTCGATGCATGATAGCTGATCGTTGCACCATCACTTGTCCCGACACCGATAGACGCGCCTACTGGGGCAACAATATATCTAGCCTGATAGTAGTAGGCCCTTATATGTTTTACGCTTTCTGAATTAATTTGAACCCAGAAATCACGATAGCCAAGATTGTTTGTTTTTGTTGGAGTATCTGGTGGCTCAACAAACAGGCGGACACTATTTTCTGTCCCGGTGAGCGTAATGTCTGTCGCTGGTGACGTTCTCCCATCGTTAAGCGCTGTGCGCTATACCGAGGGCTTCATTTAGAGATAGCTGTATACCATCCCAAGATGAAGTTTCTTGTTTCACAGGCTGACTATTGTCTAAGCCTCCACAAGCAGGCAAGATGAGACCCACCTCGCTTAATGCCCGTTCTCGAATATTGATAGCGGCGTTTTCGTCCCTATCCATCTCCAAGCCACAGTGCGGACATTGATGCAACCTAACCGACAAGTCCTTAGGCACCTTAGTGCCGCATCCAGAGCAATCCTGGCTAGTCCCATGAGGACGAACTTTAACAAAGTGAGAGCCGCGTTTTACCGCTACTGCTTCGACTATCGTTAGGAGCTGACCCCAACCAGCATCTAGGATTGATTTAGACAATCTTGTCTTTGCTAGGCCGCGAATATTTAGATTCTCAACAGCTATGAAATCGTATTGCTTCACTAACTGATGGGCGACTTTGTAATGCTGTTCTTTCCTCTGACGTTGAACCTTTTGATGCAACCGCTGAACCTTGTTTAACTGCTTCAGATAGTTCTTAGACCGCTTTTGCTTTCGAGATAGCTTTCTCTGGGCACGAGCTAAACGTTTTTGCCCCATGCGGTAGAACTGCTGAATAGGGAACATCTCACCGTCAGAGGTGACGGCTAGTTCCTTTAATCCAACGTCTATACCTACAGCAGTTTTAACCTCATCCAAGGGCAAGATTTCAGGTACAGATGCATCCTTTAGGACGATTGATGCGTACCAGCCATCAGCTTTCTTGATGATGGTGCAAGTCTTAGGGGTGAAACCATCAGGAAAGGGTCTATGCAAATTGATCCGCATTTCACCTATTTTAGATAGCTTTAACTTGTTACCTATAACGTGAGCACCAGCTTTAGAGCAGTTAACCCTAGGGAAGATAAATGAGCGAAGCTTGCCCACTTTCTTGAACCTAGGTTTACCTCCCCTCTTCCCTGTAGCATCTGGCACCATCCACTTTTTCCAAGCCTTATCGAGGCGTCTAAGGTTGCCTTGCTGAGTCTCGGTATAGATTCCTTTGTACTCAGGAAACAGCCTCTTAGTTTCTTTAATAGCAGCTTGTTGTGAATAGTAGTCAACCCTTGAGGGTATCTCACCGATAGGTTCAGACACTAAAGAGCATCGGTTGATAGACTCACGAGTTCTAGACAGATAATCCAACCGCTCACCAAGGGCGTAGTTCCAATGGCGACGCAGTAATTCAAGCCATGTATCCATGACTTCTGTCTGATCAAGGCTGGGGTAAATTCTGTACTCGTGAGTTACAATCATGTACAGATTATAGCCTTAGCGCTTAATGATGTCATCTAATTACACCAAAGGGTTTAGGTCAGTTCACAGTCTTACCGTGCATGTCATATTTGTGACGAAATATAGGAGAAGGCTGTTGAATGCGAAAATCTTAAATCGGCTTGATGAAATATTCAGAGAGACCCTAAATAAGTGGGGCTGTGAGCTTGTTGAGTTTGAAGGTGAAACCGATCATGTTCATCTGTTGATTAAGTTTCATCCAGCGGTTGAGCTGTCCAAGTTGATTGCCAACCTCAAAACGGTTTCTAGTCGATTGATTCGCAGAGACTATCTAGAACATATCCAGCGTTATCATCACAAAGCAGCTTTGTGGACAGGCTCTTACTTTGTAGCCAGCAGTGGAGGGGTTACGGTGGAACAGCTTAAGGCGTATGTTCAAGACCAGAACAGTCCTAGGGCTGATAATCCTGACCTCAATTCCCCTCACCGCTAAGCTTCGCTATAACGGGAGACCCCTTTCGGAAGAAAGTTGGGTTCAACCGCAGTAATACTTGCACAATCGCTCACTTCGTCAGCACAAGCTGCAACTCTAGGCGGCAGTGGAACGTGTGCCAACGTAAGTTTTAATTATATTGACTGTGCAGGTGCGTTCAGCGGTAATGACAAGGGTGCGCAGGGTACTGGGCTAAGCAATCTTGATGCTTTATTTGGCTCAGGATGGTCCTTCGCTGGAGACAATGAAGATAGTACAGTCTCCTTTACCTCAGGTGGCGATGGGACTAAAACGGGCAGTGCATCTACAAACCTGAGTGGCTTTGGTGCGATCGCGGTCAAAGCGGGAAACTCTTACTCACTCTACACAGTTGCCGATTTATCTAGCTTTGATTGGTCAACAGAAGGTGTAGCACCAGTTGGTAGAGGAAATACCCCTGGTCTCTCACATTTATCTGTTTACAAGCAAGCTGGAGAGCCAGAGCCAGAGTCTAAATCTGTTCCCGAACCAGGCTTGTTACTAGGATTTCTAGGATTAGTCGGTACCGGGGTTCGTCTTAAAAAGAACTAGATACGATAGTTAGCCCTATTAACAACTTGGCTGGTGTTGGGGATGGGTGAGATCGCGCATCTCAGTTTCTCCTTTAAAGGGAACCCTTGGCTGACACTGGCCAAGGGTTAATAATGAGAATTCGACAAACACCCCTTTGTCTTGAGCAATATGCATCATCAAAAATGACGACTAGTTGGTCTTGAAAGTTTCTAATGCTCGTTATTCGGGTGCTTTTGAGCCTTTTCATAAAAAACCCCTAGCCTGTAAACCAAGGGGCGAGGGGTTACTGATTTTTCCCTAGATTGAAAGACGGGTTCGCCCCGAAATCGGTTCCGATAGAACCATTCTCGTAGCGGGAAAAGGTTGCAGCAGACCTAGAGAAGGCGATAACTCAAAGTACGTCGAAACTTGCACACTTTATTACCAAGGGTAAGCAAGGTGTCTAAACGATACGGTTTCGGTAAAGGTGCCAAGAAACTACCTAGAGAGATGCTAAGTATCCTGGATCAGAATTTTCAGGGTGCCAGAGGGCAGCGGCAGAGGTTGGTGGGGGAGTGAACGGGCGTTTAGTGCCATGAATGGTTGCATTCATCAGCTATGATGTCCTATTAAACGAATAATTGACACTTTTCTGCAAATTCTGAGTCAATGCCTACATCTTCTTCCCCAAAAAGCCTTTACGCTTCAGGGTTGACGACTTGAATTTAAGTTTGTATTGTGGCAACTATTTTAATTGTTGAAGACGACTCCCGAATCGCAGCCTTTGTATCAAAAGGGTTGGAAAAAGCAGGCTATCAAACCCAGGTAGCATCAGATGGAAATCAAGTTCTACCTTTAGCTTTATCAGGAAAATTTGACCTTATATTGCTAGATTTAGGGCTATCTGGAATGGATGGCAGGGAAGTCTTAAAGGAAATCCGTACGCAAGCCGTGCAGATCCCTGTGATCGTTGTGACGGCTCTTGACAATGACGAAGTTCGAGAAGACGTTCTCTCCTTAGGGGCTCAAGCATTCATTGCCAAGCCTTTCCGGTTTAACAGTCTATTGACGTGTGTTCGTGCCCATCTTAGAGAAGGCGAGATCTCAGCGCCTCAAACTCAATAAGAACTTGAGGTATTGTGAACACTTGAAAGGTGCGATCGCTCCCTACAGAACTGGGCACTTTAAACACCAAGGGCAGGCATACTGCCTATTCAACTTCTATAACAAAGCCGCCCCCAGTGCCTTGTGTGTTGGGGGTTATTTAATGCGTATCTGCACCCCACCCCAAGCAAAAACCCCCCAGGGGCGTATTCCTAGGGGGATCAGGTGTTCCGCATTGCGGACGCTTTGCAGATAACCCTAGTGTGCCCAGGGAGGGTTGAGGGTAGCGGGGAAAGGTTAAGGACTTGGGGAGGTACTGCCTCCACCCACGCATATCGACTGATCGCTGAAAGCCCTATGTTTTGCGTTGACATCCGTGGGTCTTCTACTAGCAAGGGCTCTAGCTCTTGAATCCGTAAATCCTGAAGGCTGATAGAATAGGGATATCGACATCCGTGGTTTGGCGGTCTGGGGCGTGCTCTATGACGGGCTTCTGCTGGGGGTGTCTTTACCGATCGACTCAGATCGGAATAGTTGGAAACAGGTCTACTAGTCGAGCACCAAGCTGATTCATTTGCTCTGGCTTTACCGATCGACTCAGGTCGGAATAGTTGGAAACAACTGGCAAACATCAGAGAGACTGCCGAGCATACCTACCAGCCTTTACCGATCGACTCAGGTCGGAATAGTTGGAAACTTGACAGATGTGCTGCGATAAAGCGAACACTGGTGTCAGGGGCTTTACCGATTAGTTGAAATCGGAAGTCGAACAAAAAGCCGCCCTGGGAATTCTCGGGGCGGTTGCTTTTTTGTGGCCCCAAACAAAAACCCCCAACCGAAGTCAGGGGCGCACTGGAATTGCACACAGGAATACAATAAGCCCGCCACACCCCCAACGAGACAGAAGCAGCGGGCGAGACCAGAATAGCACAGGAGCTTGTTACTCCCTCTCAACCACACAAATTCGCTCAGGCACCCACCAACACCTCCCGTCATCCTTGAGCACATACGCATACCCTGGCAACCTAAACGGCGGCTCCTTCACAATCCCGTAGCGTGGTCGGGGTTTGCTGTTGCTGCGTGGGCCTGGTGCGTCGGGGAGACGGATTTTGGTCATGTTTCGTCGATCACCGTAGGGCACTTCTCAGGGATCACGAACGCCTCAAATCGCTTACCCATTCTATCGACTGGCCTGGTTTTAAGTGCCTCGACAAAGCTCTTATTTTCAAAGCCTAAGGGAATAGCCCCACCCCCAATAACAGCGTTCAGCCCATCATCACAGTAGTGTCCCCACGCTTCTCCACAGAAACATCGGCGTAGATCAAAAGCCAGCTTCCTGACATCTTCACACTGGGGACAAAAGATCAGCTTCACCTCAACCACAACACCCCCACAACTACACCCACGATCAGTGGCAGGCCATACAACGAGAACCGTAATTCATGGCGCGCGATCTCTGCCTGAATACTCTGATCGATCATTTTGCCACAACCTCCTCAGGCGAGACCAATTCAGCCCAGTGCGTCGGCATGGGCTCAATAGTCCACATTTCATCCGCATCAGAAAACCCATGGCCATCCCATTCAGCAATGTAGTAACTCCATATGCCATCAACCTTATGGGCGGCTAAGACAACAGTCTCGGCAACAGGCTCGTGATCATCTAAAAGAATCCAGTCCATCGCTATTCGCCCTCCCTCGCAGCCTCCCCAACCGCCTCAGCCGCCAGCACATCAGTCTTGTACTGGCCGACAACCTCATCTCCGGTATTCGTGGCCAGATACGCTGTCCAGTGGCCTTGAGGCTTGTAGCAGACCGAACCGATGTATTTAGTGCCGTAGTAAACGTCGTTGTCCTTAATTGCGAGAATATTCTCTTCCATAATTTCCTCTAAAAACTAAAACAAAAAATCAGAAAAGCCCCAACCGCATAGGCGCAACTGGCTGTGGCAAGGGTCTATGCGGCCTCAGATCTCGCCCCGTTAAACAAGCCATACACAAACTGTTCGCAGTCCTGCATGGTTCCGCTATCGCTTGCGGGGATGCCCTCAACGCAAGGAACAAACTTCCATTTGGCATCGGACCAATACATCACCCAATCCTCGGGGGTAACACAGGTGATAGTCCCTATCTGGGTCTTGCTTCCGTCCTCGCCAATGCCATACACGGAACGATCTGTTAATGGATGCTGAACAATAAAGTCTTTCATAACTCTTAATTGCTGTACTACGGAATGAACAAAGCGGGGCAGAAGCCCCTGAGGATTAAAGATGTAGCCCAGTTGGCTTGTAATACTTGAGCACCTGTGAAACTTGCAGTGAGCGATACTGGCCAGCTTTGTAAGAGAAGCAATTCACCGTGGTGTACTGCCGCCCCCGACGGCTCCAAGTCTTCGGCTCGGAAAGGATAGCCGTAATAGCGCCGGTCTGGCGGTTCTGGACGAGTGTGCCTGGGGCAATGCGGAAGACGGTTGAAGGGGTTTTCATAACTCTCTGAATAATTGCTGTACTACGAAGTGAAACGGAAGGGGCCGAAGCCCCTAAGGATTAGCCGAACGGGTCTAGCGTTGGGTCAAGCACGCTCTCAACCTGCTCCCCAAACGGGTCAGCGGCAGGCTTGGCGATGCCCATCACCTGATTAATCTCGTCCTCGGCGAGATTCCCGTTCTCCTGCTGCCAGAGGTTCAGCGCCTGCTGATAGGTGTTGGCGGTCTGTAGCGTGTTGACCATTTCAGTAAGCTCGGACTTGATGGCGGTGATTGACTGGGGTGTGGCGGGGGTCATGGGTGTGTGGCGGGTGTAAGTGTTTTTGTATCGAGCACATTACTAATGTATATCAACAATATACAAATGTCAAACAGAGAATACGGATTCGCCAAGGCTAAATAAAAGAGCCCGTCAGATCAATGCTGTCTGACGGGCTTGCAATAATTCGGTTGTCCTGAAATTGTCGAGTCTTATTTAATCAGTCTCTGATAATCGTTTTATTAAGTCAGTCTTCTTGAGCTTGGAGTAGCCTGTTATCCCACGTTTCTTCGCTATCTTCTTTAGCTCTGTTACAGTGAATGTATCAAGAAGTGCAGGATCGGTGACTACTTCAGGTAGAGGCTCTGGCTTTTTATTCTCTGACAGTCGTTTTATTAAGTTAGCCTTGCTAAGCTTGGAATATCTTTTGAACCCACGCTTGCCTGCCATCTTTTTTAGTTCGGCGGCTGTAAATGTGTCCAGTAATACCGGATCGGTGATAATCTCGGGTATTGGCTCAGGCTCCAAATAGAAAACCTTTTTCAGTTCCTTAAGCTTTCCTTTTGTGATCTTGCATTTTAATTTGGTGATGGGTTCAAAAGTTTGCCAGTACTTTCGCGGGGCACTCTCGATTCGACTAGTCGCTGAAGATAAATTTACCCCTTTCAACAAAGTCCCTGGCTGCTTAAGCAGATAGTCTAATGCCGTCGCTATCTGCTTACGTGATGCTGTAGAAAGGTTAATTCGAGGTAAGCCGTCCTGAGCGAGCACAGAGCAGGCTTCAGCAGTTTCATTCGAATCATCAACCACGATACACCAAGCTTCCTCCAAGCCTGCTCTTGATATCGCTGCGTATACAAAGGTATTGGCCACCACTTTGTACTGGTCTACCCCAGTCTCTTTGACGATCAAAGGAAGCCAATTCCTCTGGCTGACTCGAAGGACGTTGATAGCTTCTTGCAGAAACAGATCGTGTACATTTGTTGGCTGTCCTGGCTCAATCTCCTCGAACGGTAGACACACCAAATTGCCGATATCACTTAATCCCATAAGAAATAATCCTTTGCAAAATTACTGTATTGCTCAAATACGGCTCTAAAAACAAAAGCGGCTGGCACATGGCGGAAATCGCCGCTCGCAATATGCGCCATATGCCGAATATGCCTCATGTAAAGACTTTGCCGATCTGCGGTCCATTTAGGATAAAAATAAGGCCTTAAGTCAAAGCCTGATGCGCCTCCTTTGTCAATGACTTTACCAATAGCTTGGTGCATCAACTGGGCATGACTTTTGGAAATTTTTGACGGCAGGCCATTAAGAAATACTGGTAAAGCTATAGGACCATAATCACCCAATAGTTTCTGTCGCTTAGCCTGCACCTGAGGTAGTAGTTCAGTGATCGCTGCACCCGCGTTTTGCAAAGAATGCAAGTTATCATGCCCTGCTGGTAGTAAGACAGTATCTGCCGCAAATAGAGCCCGTTGAGAAAATACTTGCCAGTTGGGAGGCACGTCAATAAAAATGTAGTCATATTCGTTTTGCCTCAAGGGCTGCAACGCCCCTAGTAAAGCGTTGAGCCTAAGCTTCTGATGCACTCTATCTTGGGTAAATTCTTCGTCAGAAGCCATACTTTTGTCAGCCAGCATAATATCAAAACTAGCTTTTCGTTTTGCTCTAGGAAATTCGTACTCATAAGGAATAATACTGTCGTGAATATCAGCCTTTTTTGTTAACGCGTCCATCATTTGCCCCCGAGATGGAGGTAGATTTAAGGCGTCGCCTAAATCCTGCTGGTTTGGGTCAAAGTCAATAATAAGTACACGTTTTTTTAAGAGGGTAAGTGCAGCGGCTAAATTTACAGTGGTCGTGGTTTTACCCACGCCTCCCTTGTTGTTGTAAATTGCCACAGTTAGGGCTCTTGCTGGAGACTCAATGCGCTCTCGGAAAGTTTTGACAATTTCATCAATGCCTGAGCAATCTAAGCAGGGTGTTGCAGGATATATCGTTTTCCCATGCTTTCGGAATAACTGAGCATGGAGTGAATTTATCAGAATTCCCCATTGGACAGATTCTGAATTATCTCCCTCAAAATAGCCTTTCAGTTGATCGAACGCAGCAAAATAATGAGGATGCCCTTCAGTTAAGTTCCTATGACGTCCTTTGACCTCGATGTACAAGTACGGACCCTGACGTGAATCGACAAACTTTTTATCCCCCGTATTTCTTCGTGTTGCATGATCTACCCAGCCTGCCCCTGTGTCGAAGCTAGGGACAGACTCATCCTCAGCAAAGCCTAGTGCCCTTATAAAATGAGGTAGAAGCCTTGTTTCAACATCCGCTTCACTTGCCTTTTGCGGCATATTATCGATAATTGGCTGTAAGCTCATCAATAGCCTCTCAATATAGTGTTAGGCCCGCCACTTCTTGTAAGCGGCTGATATAAAAAGTAAAAAGTATAGATAGCATCCCTATACAAACCATATACGGATGCTCAGAAAAAGTTATGCTGGCTCCTAGTAGATAGCTGAAGCCTTATACCAAAGACTAAAATTTGCTATTTTCTGATAGAAAGTTCAAAGGGCAAAGTATTAGGGAAAACCAATACCTTGCCCTTTATTGTCTTTTGTTAATGACTGCATTGAAAGGCGTCTATCCAAAGGATTACTTGTTTGTAATATTCTTCGGCACTTAATTAAAGGGCTTGCAAGTTTAGGCCAGTCATACAGCGGGATTTTCTACGCAATAGTTAACAACTTTCCGAATTCTTGAGCTTGGTAGAGAGCACCCTGATGTCGCTGAGGAAATATTATTCAATGCTCGCAGCGAGATCAATCAACAAGTGAGTTAGCTTTATTTGCTTTTCTCTTGAGAGCTTTTTAGCCGTCTCTAGAATGTTTTTGATTGATGCCGAGACCGAAGGGCCTTCAGGCCCACTTTCCTTTTCGGGTGATTTAATTTTCATGAGTGATTGATTTCAGGATACTGGCATTTTTACTGCTATGCCTCCGACAGTTTTTTATTCGAAGGAAGTCACTAAAAACACATTGTATAAAAAATAATCACTACGTATGTACGCAGATACGGCGTCATACTTTAGTAGCATCTAATTACTGGTGATCAAGAAGCATATGCATTAGCCGTATCTGCTCTTCTTTGCTGATAGATGCAGCTATTTCAAACACATCCTCGGCAGTAACGTAGGCTCTCACGTCTTCTGGTTTTCGCCCTTGACTGATCGCCTTAAGTTCTACGTAAGTATATGGAACGACCTCTGAGATCGCCTCTAACACATCATCGGATACATCGCTTAGAGCTTTCTCAATGCGGTCAATCGTGCCATGGGAAACATCAACAAGGTCAGCAAACTTTCTTAAACTAAGCCCTCTGGATTCGCGAGCAGTTCTAACTATTTCGGCTAATTTATCCAGCCCCTCTTGGGAGTCCATGGTCATTGGCAGCTCTAGTCTTTGCGTCGTCAAACACATATCACCTCACCCCGTAATCTTCATATAGACAGCTGTATAGTGTTGCTATACAGACAGAAATGTATTATTTTATAGACAGCTGTATATCAACGTTAGACAGTGAAAGATTCAGGCCGCAGAAAAGGGCCAAAAACAAAGCCAGTCCCGATTAGGTTTACATTGCAGCAGCTTGCTTTGATGCAAGGCGTTGCAAGTATAGAAGGGATACCCTTCGCTACTTGGGCGAGAAAAGTTCTCATGGATGAAGCTGCTCAGGTTCTCATGAATGAATCTGCTCAGGTTCTCATGAATGAATCTGCTCAGGTCAACAAAACCGAACAAGGGCAGGAAGCCGCTTGATCAATGCATCAATAAAACTAAATACGTTCTATTTAGTTTTATCTATCTTACACGGGAGGACCTATGAAAGCGTCCGTAACACGCACAGTGTACGCCACAAAGAACAACCCCAAGGTGCGGGCTTCCCTACTGCGGGGATTAGCCCAGAGGGGGCTTAAGTCCTTTCTCAAGAGCATCGCCAACGGGTGGTGGGATTGCAAGGAAGCTGCGGCTGATTGGTGGGATTTGTTGGGGCAGGAGAGGGAAGAAGACGATTCGAATGCCTTCAAAGTGTTTTGGATCGATCCCTTTTTTAGGACCCTAGGCAGCCCCCAGCCATTGCCCGACTACCCTACGCCGTGGAGATTTGCGGCGCTTGAGGCTTTGGGTTCTGATTTAGCTGACTATTTGGGAGGGAAGAGATGATTCTATTCAGCCCACCAACCACAACCAAATTCGCCTCACTTCACGACAACACCAATTCCTTTGCTCTGTGGAGCATAGGGGCTATTGAGGACGACGATCTCTACTGGGTGATCGCAGATTCAAGCGGTACGCCATTGATCCAAGAAACCTACCAACGGTTGAGGGCTGTGGTCGCCTTCCAGAATATTGCGATCGCCCAGGGGGGTAAGCCATGAGTGAGATTATGTCTCTCCCAATCTGCCCCGACTGGGCGGCCAAAGCCTCTGAGCTAGAACTGGCTTTTGGGCAACTGTGGGTGGATCTCTACCCCAGGCTCGATCTTTATGTCGAGCAAAAGCTTATCCCCAAGCGCCGGTTCCGCTTCGATTTCTGCCACTATCCCAGTCGGGTCGCCATTGAGATCCAAGGCTATGGCCCTGGGCACTACAGCAAAAGGGGAGTCGACCGCGACAACCTGAAGCATCGGTTAGCTGCTGAAAACGGCTGGTTGGTGGTGGCCGTAGAAGGGGAGAAGTGAAGTGAACCCCTGAATTTGGACAGTAAAATCAGACAATAGCAAGTCTAGACTAACATGTATCAACCTGAGACATTCTACAATTCCTTCCTCCACTTTTCCTCAAATTCGCTGGGTGTCAAATAGCCCAAAGAAGAGTGAATTCTTTTCTTCATATACACCTCGTCTAAAAACTCTTCTATTCTCTCATACACTTCATTAAAATTGCGATAGTCCGACAAATCAACCTCCTCTTCTTTTATTGTTCTCATGAGCCGTTCAGCATAACCATTCTCATAGGCCTTACCCACGCCTGCCATACTAATCGCTATCTCATTCTCCTCCAATATCTGAACATACGCATTGGCCGCATATTGCACCCCTTGGTCTGAATGGTGAATCTCTGGAATATACTGGTTCAGTCCTTTCTCCAACGCTGTTATCGTTAACTGTTTCTCCATCGTTCTATCCAAGTGCCAGCCTCGAATACTGCGGGTGAACACATCCATTAATACCGCTAAATAAACAAATTCGTCCTTCAATCGGATATAGGTGATGTCGCCGACCCATACCTGCTCTGGATACTCTACTACCAACCCTTTGACCAGATTAGGATACCGCTTATATCCATGGACACTATTGGTTGTTCGTTTCCGTCGTATTCGTCGCTTTTCCAGTAGTCCCAATTCTCTCATTAATCGGCTGATACGTTTGTGATTAACACGCCATCCCTCTCGCTGTAATTGTTTAGTAATCCGTCGATACCCATAGGTGGGATACCGTCCCGCCACATCAATGATCGCTTTTTTAGTTCCTCTTCTTGCGTTTGTTTGTCTGATGTTGACCGATAGTAATAACGACTCCGACTGTAGCCAATGACATCACAGATGACCTGGATTGGATACTCGCCTTTCAACTGCTCTATCATGGTTCGTTTCCGCTCAGATTCCACAAGTCTGAAGCTTTTTTTGCCACCGCTAACTCCATCGTTAACCGACCCACCATTCGTTCCAATTCGGCTATTCGTTCGGCTGATTCATTTCCTCCTCCTTTGCCTCCAAACGCTAAATGCGCTTGTTTAAGAAATTCATTACGCCAACGATTGATCACTGACGTATGGACTTTATGGGCTCGACTGGCTGCGCTCACACTCCGTTGGCCGCTGACGATCTCCAGCACCACTTTTGCCTTAAATTCGCTACTGTAGTTTCTTGGCTTGCTGGCCATATTCCTTCCCCCGATTGGACTCTAGCTTACGCTCTCTCAGTCCTGTCCTAATTTTGGGGGTCACTACAAAGGTTCGTGATGCGGAAGAGCATCACAGGATAGCCAAGATTATTGACGGTAGATCGAAGGAGGTGGCGGCATGACTCACACTCACCCACCCACCGAATGCGATCGCGAGCTGATCTTTGCCGATGACGGCAAGCCCATCAAGGTTACGCCTGAGGACATCAGGAATTCTGTGTCCTGGTACGAGAGCCACTGGACCCAGATTTCCGAGGCTCTACCGGTGACTACCGGGGGTGCGACCTACAGTAAGCGGTGGCAAGAGATATTCGATTATCAGACATTGCCACAGTGGCGAGCAGGGGAGTTGAAAGGCTTGGCCAAAGCCTATGTCTATATGGCGTTGCGGAAGCTTTGGAGAGGGATGCGGGAGGTTGGGCAGTGATAGGAGAACTCATCAACGAAGCTCGACGCTATCAAGGGCTGACCATGAGGCAGGTAGCTTCAAAAACAGCCGTTTCTCTAGGGGCGCTGGGGAAAATCGAGAAAAACGGGAACACCACATTGGCAACTCTGGCCGATATTGCCCAAGCGCTGGATTGCACTGTTGAGGTGAAGCTAATTCCCAGTGGCTCTAGCGAAGTTATTTCTACTTTGCTGACTAACGAGGGGAGAGCCAGCCCGTAGCCGCAGAAGCGTTATTCCTTGGTGCATCTACTTCCATTGTTGTTTAGTAAGTAATTCCTGAAATCATGATTAGACGAACAACCGCCGATGACGGGGGACGGGTTTGTGCGGCTGAAAATCCGCCGAGAACAGTAAACTTCGACCACATCAGCGATGAAGTGAAGTTTGAATTATGGGCTATTCACAGAAGCTCTCCAGCAGGCATTAGACAACGCCTCATCGATTTGCAGGGGGTAGGGCTATGACTTCAGAAATCCCATCGCTAACTGCCATGGTGGATGCTGTTGACAAGATTCACGAAGCATTCGGCGGATCAGACCCGATTGATACTTTTATCCGTCAGGATGCCTACAGGCTTTACGACATTGCATTTGGTGCCACACCTGGAACAACCAAAAGGATTTACGTTCTGCGGCAAACAGCAGAGAAGGGGTGGATATGAAAGGACTGGCTTTTATCCCCGACAAGCTTGAGGAGTATCCACTAACAACGCCCGAGTATCGCGTTTATTGTCGCATTGTTAACCGCTCTCGGGCTGGCGACAGTACATGCACAGAATCGATAGGAACGATAGCGAGCGGCTGCGGGCTAAACCACCATACTGTCAGGGCTGCCATCCGCCTACTGTCTGCGGCTGACATGATATCCGTAGAAACAGCTTCAGGCAAGTCAAACACCATAGTCCCAATAGCACCGGAATCATGGAAGCATCCCGACGAAATAAGCGAACTGAGAGAGTCGCTAACCCCTTCTAAAAAGAGCAGGGGTGCTCGAAATAGGGGTACCCAAAATGAGCAGGGGTCCCCTTCTAAAAAGAGCGCACCACCCCTTCTAAATGAGGCACCCAAAGATACTAAGAATACTAATACACCCTCCCTACCCTCCCAAGAGGGTGACGGCCAAGGGGATCTTTTCTCCGAGGTAGGGGAGCAGGTTGAGGAGCCAAAAACTGGGAATGAACTTTGGGATTTTGAGTTTGAATCTGAATTCTGGCCTATTGCGTTCAAGAAAGTTTCGGTGGGCAAGGCCAGGGAATCGTACCGAACCGCGCGAAAGAAGGCTTCCAAGAAAAAAATCCTAGCTGCCTGGGATCTGGTCAACGGAAATGACTTCCCAGAGGAGGCAGAGGAGAGGGGTACCAAGAAATACATCCCGATGCCATCTACCTGGTTAAACCAAGAACGCTGGGAAGATGAAGGGATTGTTGCTCGACTAGAAGAAGCGAGCAGCCCAGAGGCGAAAGCCAGAGAGGTTGGGGCAGCTATCCGCCATGAGATCGACAGGCTTAAGCTGAATGGGATGGTCCCTGAGCGATTCCGTGGCAACCCAAAGCAGGTAATTGTCTCTCAACTAGACCCGGAATCAGCAAGCCGGTATTTAGCCTGGTTACAGGAGCAGCCAACCCCAAAGGCTCAGGTGTGGGAGGTTAGTCATGCTGCATAGTCGATTTACCCTCAACAAGCGCTCTAACCCTTGCCCTATTTGTGAGTCCAGTGATGGGCGCTGCAAATCCTCTCCTGAAGGCATCCAGCTGTGCATGGGTGCGCTAACCAAGCAGGATATTCCTGGCTATGGCTTCCGTGGTAAGACCAAGAATGGTGTTTGGGGTCTTTGGGTTGAGGTTCAATCTTTTGCCGATCCTGCTGAATATCAAGCTTGGCGAACTGAATTAGAGCGCAAAAAGCTTCAGCGCTACATGGCCGAACAGCAGGAGCGGGAGGCTGCATTAAGTACTGAAGAACGGCACGACGGCTACATTTCGGTATTTAGTCAGCTCGATCTGGAAGATTGCGATCGCAATGATTTGCTAAGTCGTGGCTTTACAGAAAAACAGATTGCTGAGATTGGTTTCAGGTCTGTTGGCCAGTGGCAGAAACTATCAAGCCCGGTCAATCCGAAATTGCCAGGTGCTAGTCCTGAAGGAGATCGGTTAAACATTCCGTACCCTGGCTACCTGTGCTTTGCTCGTGATGCTGAAGGCCGCATTTGTGGCGCTCAGGTGAGAAGCCGCGACAACGAAGGACCTCGGTATTACTGGCTAACGTCTCGGACCAGAAAAAATGTTCATGGTTCTACACCGCACATGCCATCAGGTGAGCTTCCTCTTTCGGTCTATTGGCCAGAGGAAGTGATTAGCAATCAGGTCGTTTTTGTCGAAGGCGTTGGGCCTAAGCCTGCATTGGCTGCATTTCGCTTGGGATGTCCTGTCATAGGTGCTGCTGGGGCTCAATGGGGGGCAAGTCCTTCTGAGCTTAGAAGTGCGCTAGGGGTTGTTCTGTCGCGGCTAGAGGGAGCGGTTGACTATGTGCTCTATCCAGACGGGGGGATGCTGGATGCCCGTCATGAAGGTGTGCGAGATCGCTATCGAGACCTGGCCGCCTGTCTAGGCTCTGATATGAA
Organism: Leptolyngbya sp. PCC 7375; assembly: GCF_000316115.1. Classification (GTDB taxonomy): domain Bacteria; phylum Cyanobacteriota; class Cyanobacteriia; order Phormidesmidales; family Phormidesmidaceae; genus Leptothoe. Next base: position 746,690 of record NZ_JH993797.1, on the reverse strand, counting down.
GGTAGCTTGGTGGGGACAAACTGCCTATGGCCAAGACATTGATGAGGTGCCCCAAGATGTTCAGATTGGGGTAATCGGATGGGCTGAATTTGAGGCTATGGCCGATGGGGATGGCGAAATCCCTCAGGAGGTGCTGCTAGAGGTTGAAGTGTCCAAGTACAACCAGCTCTTTGAGAGACCTTACGCCCAAACGCTACAGGAAAACAAGATTGGGACAGAATTCGGGGTGCGTGGAAAGCGGCTTCAGTCGTTAGCAAATTTTGCAAATAACGGAGTAAATGGGGCAGGCGCAAGCATTGCTGAGGTTGGGTGCGAGCTATTCACAGAGATCGAAGAAAGAAGCCTTAATGAAGCTCCACTGGGGATATCCACAGGTTTCGCTGATTTGGATGAGATGCTTGGGGGTGGATTCCAAGACGGAGACTTGATCGTTCCAATTGGCAGAGCTGCCATGGGCAAAACCGCATGGACACTGAATGTAGCAAAAAATATTGCTGAGTCAGGCGTTGAGGTTGTATTTTTCTCTTTAGAAATGGATAAGAAAAGGCTCTCTTATAGGATACTTTCTCTTTTGTCTGGCATTTCATCGCAACGTCTCAGGGCAGGCAAGGTGAGTACCCATGAATGGGAATCCCTGGGCCATGCGACTAGTAAACTTACCGGCTTGCCGATCCATCTGTTTGATGTCTCTGATCTGGGTGGAGCACCAACAACTGAGTCCTTAAAAGAATGCCTTGACACTATCAGCGTTGAACCCAAGGTGATTTTTATTGACTATCTACAGCTGATGGGTTCAACACTTAGAGACGATACCAGCGAAGCAACTAAATTAGGCCAAGTCAGTCGCGGGCTGAAGTTTATTGCAGGCGAACGAAAAGTTCCTGTTGTTGCCCTGGCTCAAGTGAATCGCGGAGTTGAAGCAAGATCCGGGAAAAGGCCGATGATGAGCGATATTCGTTCTAGCGGCTCTATCGAGCAGGATGCAGATATTGTTTTAGGCCTGTATCGCGACGATTACTACAATTCCGATTCGCCCGACAAAGGCATTACTGAATTGATTTTTTTGAAGCATCGGGACGGGCCTACCGGGACAGTCAAGCTGTTGTTCGAACCTGAGTACACAAGATTTAGAAGTTTAGTAGCGTGAGGAATTCGTAATGGTGATTGACTTTGGGCAAAGATCTAAAAAGTTCAATTTAAATAATTTCCATCCGGACGTCGCGCCTGGAGATAAAGGTGAATGGAATTTTGTTGAATCAGTTGTGCAGTCTGGGGATGTGACCGTTTATTTTCGTGAACTGGAACATAATTTAGAAAATCTGATAAGTCAATATTCTGGATCAGTAGGGTGTATTGCGTGGTTGACCAGCGTCCCGATCCTTGAGGCTCTTGGCAGACAGGATCATTCGTGCATTGTTGTTCAGAAAGAAGATTTCTTGAGGCCAGACGGGGCAATAAGCAAGCAATATCTTAGGGACTTATATGCAAAGGTTAAGGGAGGCGAAAGAGGAGATCATCGAAAACTTAGAGGACTTTCTTTCTGTTCTGACCCAACTATTGATGGGGTTAGGTGTGTTGGCAACCACAACAGCGAAAGAAACCCTGCTTTTCCTAGAATGCATAATAAATTTATCGTTTTGGGCGAATATGACTCAGATACGTGCAGATTTCTTGAGCCTTATTGGTATTTGAGCCTCTCTGACGATAATCTGTCTTGCATGAAAAACAAGGACCTAGCCGAAAAGTTAGGTCAAGCTTTGATAGAGGCGAGAAAACAGGAAAAGGTCCAGTCCCAATCGACTTGGGAAGAAGTACTAGAGGCTTCCTGGGATCGAACTATGCCTAAAATTTTGCTGGACCTTAAGCCTGAAGATGTCTTTGATCTTCTTGATGAAGATGAGTCCGCTATGGTCGACTCTTTTTATGAAGAGCATGAGTATTCCAGTTTCTGTCCCAAAATCGTTTGGACTGGCTCTTTTAATTTCACTTATAACGCTGGCCTGAGTCTTGAAAATGCGGTGACTATTTCAACCCCAGAGATAGTTAATGCTTACTACAGCTATTGGCAGGACATTGCATCTATTAGTGAGCCTTTGAATTGGAACAGTGAATGGGTGTATCCGGAATGGAGGATTGGTACTTAAAAATGAAAACAATTTTCTATCGATGCGAGTCAGAGATGGCCCGCCAAAAAGCGCAAAATCTAGGGCTGTCTTACCTGGGGCGACAGCGGTTGAACATGATGCATGTGGGCGATGGACCAATGAATACAGCCAAAGCGATGGAGGTTCTTGGCGCGATTAGAGATGAGTCTGATTACTTCCGGGGGTGGGTGCAAGTGAGTTTAGAGAAGAAGGGATGAGTTTGATTACACCGACCACTAGAACCCCAACCAAAAGTTTCTGAAAAGGAGAACCATGACAGCAACACTAACCACCGCAGCCGACACCGAACCAGGGCAATTGACACACGAGAATCTGGCCGAAAAAGCCGAGCTGAAATACAGCCGGATGCCGATCACCGTGGCAATGCACGACCTGATACGAGCTTGGTCTGAGGGTTTGATCAATGACGATGCTTATATTTTCTTTGCACTGCAAATAGAGCGCATTGGAAAAGAAAAGCCAGAAGAGTTTGACGTGACTCAGTTTGTTGAGGATTGGCTTGGGTATGGGAAGAGCGACAAGCCCAAGCGGCTCAAAGAGTCAAAGGTGACTGCCTACGTGCAGAAGCTTCAACAGATGGGTGCAGCACATGTCGAGATCAAAATGCAGTTGAGCTTGGACATTTAATCATGCCACTTAAAGACAGCCTAAAAGTCGGCCCATGGTCCGGCGGGGCACCGTTTTTGTCTGAGATAGAAGGAAAGCAAGCAATGTCTGATACCACCACACAACCCACCCTCACCCCAGCGCGACTCCGGGAAGCACTGGAGCGGTGGGCGAATGAGCAGCCGGACGTGATTCTCTATAGAGCATCCCCATTGAATACATATGCTGTTTCTATGAAATACATAGGAACAAGTGTTGACGAGTCCATCTCTCATCATCTTTACGTTGCTGAATTCATTGATGAGACCCTTGTGTTATTTTCCTGCGACTCGATTATGGTTCTTACTTTGACTGCTATTGAGCACCAATACCGCCCCTGGCTGAGGCTGGTGGCGGGACTGGATTGCAGTGGGGCTAAGGCAGCAAGGATGGCGTTGGGGGCCATGGCGGAAGCTGAGGCGCTAACCGAGACGGTGGGGAGGGCTGCGAGAGAGTTGGCGGGCAGAGTGAAGATTGAGGGGGTGGGGGAGAAGTTGTGATGTTTTTACAAGGTAATCAAATAGGGTTGTTTGGCGATACTGAACCAGTAGCAAATAAGCTTGAACGTCTTCCGAACGACTATTACCCAACACCTGAGGCGATAACAAAAGCGTTGCTTGATGTTGCTGATATTAAGGGACTTGTATTTGAGCCATGTGCGGGGAATAGTGCCATCAGTCGAGTATTGCGTGAAGATTCTCGAATTATTCAGGTTATTGAAACAGACTTGACATGGGGCAAAGGAAGCAGAGTCCCCAGAGATGCAACGTTGTGTGATTTTTGGCAATACTGGACAGAGGACTTCGAGCTTTACCCTGACTGGGTAGTTACTAACCCTCCGTTCAATCAGGCTGCTCAGATATTGCAAAGGTCTTGGGAAAATTCAATTGATGGGTGCGCCTTTTTATTAAGGCTGAGCTTTCTTGAGCCTACTGGCGGAAGAGCTGAGATGCTCAAGAATAAAGCAGATTTCTTACGTTACATAATCCCGGTTTCACCTCGCCCAAAATTCAGGAGAGACACAGCCGGTTCTGATTCTGTCACCTGTGCGTGGTTTGTTTGGGATAAGCGGTGGAGTTGGCAAGAAAAAGGGATGCAATCGCCGTTCCAGTTTGTTAGCGGGTGGAGGTAGTTATGAACACTAACCAAATTATCCAAGGCGATTGCCTGAACATCCTCCCGCAGATTCCCGAGAAGCATTTCAATTGCTGCGTGACATCCCCGCCATACTTCGGGCTTCGTGATTACGAGGTTGGTGGGAGTGATTGGCCAGAGATTTCTTATCAGCCTATGCCAGGATTGCCAGAGATGGTTGTTCCCTCATGGCATGGTTGCCTTGGACAGGAACCTACACCCGAGATGTTCACCGCTCACCTTGTCCATGTATTTCGCCAAGTCTGGCGAGTGCTCAGGGATGACGGCTGTCTATGGCTCAACCTAGGCGATTCGTATGCCTCAAAATGGGCCGTCTCACGGCGTAATGCTGTAGACAATGAGAGTCTAGAAGACGGGAAAAGACAAAACCGACCTGATCGACTCACTAATGGGCTCAAAGAGAAAGATCTGATCGGGATTCCATGGCGGGTGGCCATGGCGTTGCAAGCCAATGGATGGCATCTCAGGCAAGATGTAATCTGGAAAAAGCAGAACCCGCTCCCAGAAAGCGTCACAGATCGCTGCACCAAGGCTCATGAATATTTGTTTCTGTTAACCAAGCAGCCCCGTTATGCCTTTGACCATGAGGTGATTAAGGAATCTGCGATCGCGGGTTATCAGGGCAGCAGTTTTATTAGAGGAAAAACACTCGAGGCCCAACAGCGTCAAAGTGCTGTTAGCTCAAAGTTGAGGCGAGAGACAAGCACTCGAAACAAACGATCTGTATGGCCCGTAGCTTCAGAGCCCTGCAAAGAGGCGCACTATGCTGTGATGCCCAGTGCGCTCATAGAGCCTTGCATTCTGTCTAGCGCTCCTGTTGATGGACATGTACTTGATCCGTTTGGCGGGGCAGGGACAACCGGGAAAGTCTGTAAACGGCATCGACGCAATTACACACTGATCGAGCTAAGCCCAGAGAATTGTGAGATTGCTCGGCGGCGCATTGATAAAGAGCCATGGCCACAGTTGAGTTTGTTGGAGGTAGCCGCGTGAAGCCTAAATTGTTAGACCTATTCTGCTGCGCCGGTGGTGCTGCCATGGGCTACGCTCAAGCCGGTTTCGATGTTGTCGGGGTGGACATCAAACCCCAACCCCGTTATCCCTTCCAATTGCATCAAATGGATTGGCAAGAGGCGTTAACCGTCCTGGACTTGAGCGAATTCAGTGTTATTCACGCTAGCCCACTATGCCAGGCGTACAGCGTCACCAAATCACTGAGCCAATCATCAGCCCCTAAGTTAATCCCTATCGTGCGCCAAGCGCTCCAGGAGATTGGCAAGCCCTACGTGATTGAGAATGTCTCGGGGGCGAAATCTGATCTGATTAATCCCATAAAGCTACGGGGCAATATGTTTGGATTGCAGGTGCAAAGAGACCGATATTTCGAGGTAAATCCTTGGATCATGTCGTCGCCGGTGGTGCCGATTGATGGATCCTGCTCCAGTCATCGGGGAAAGAACAGGCTTTATGAGGGAGATGGGTTTATTACGGTTACTGGCTGTAATTTTCTTGTCGATGAAGCTCGCCAGGCCATGGGTATCGACTGGATGATCGGCAAAGAGTTAGCCCAAGCAATCCCACCCGCCTATACACGGTGGATCGGGGAGCAGCTTATGAATGTTTGTTTTGGTAAGGAGGCAGTGGCGCTCGGGGGCCCATCGTTGACGACCGCAGAGGAAGAAATCAGTACACAAAAGAGGAAGAGGAGTGATGAACCCCATCGATCGCCAAAATCTAGAAAATTTTAGGGCTCAACTCGAAGCCCAGTGGCAGCCTCTTCCATGGCATGCGCGCCTGGGATTTGCCCTGCTCAGAGTCTGGGGGTTCGTGTGCTGGTGGTTTGTGGGGGATGTGGAGCGGGAGATTGATGTGCGGGAGGGAAGAAAATCGTGAGTATTAATGATCTAAGAGCCAGACTTGAACGACTTGAAGCCCACGTAGGCTTGCCGGAGGACGATTTTGTGCCCCCCAAAAAAGCTCTTCAAATGATGGGTTATGGGGCTGGCTTGGGCGAAACTAAATTACGTGAATTGCTCAGGCGTGCGCTTTATGCTCATGAGGCTAGGTTGTCCTGCCCGCTGACTTTAGGCAAGCACTACAATGCCTTCCCGAATGGCGAGCGCATTACGTGGTTGGTGAACTGGCCCAAAATGAAAGAAGCGCTAGCTCAAGGCCCAACACTTTGGGCTGAAGTGCCCGAACTTCCAGAAGCCTATGGTGCAGCTTAACTCTTGCCTTGGGCATGCCGCCATGCTTCCAGCTCGCCCTGCAATCCAAGGGCTTGTTCATATACTTTTGTATGAATGCTGACATCGTGTCCCATCCACGAAGCAGCACGGCCAGTAGGGACACTATTCTCTGCTAATCGGCATGCATATCGATGCCGAAGCATGTAGGCCGTGAAAGGGATAGCTTTTTTGTTGTATCTAAACCATTTAGAGAGAATATTCCCCAGCCGCTCATTATCGTACTGCCCCCATACCTCCCGATTCGTTTTCAGGTGTGGCTCGAACGCGGCCCACGGCTCCATAAGTTCGTACCATTCAAATGGCCAAGGAAATGCCACATGAGCGCCGGTCTTAGTGTCGTCATCGACCTTGCAAAACGGTTCGCTTTTATCTTTTGAAATCTGACACTTAAATGTTTCATGAGGCCTAAGCCCATAAATCGCCATTCTAGAAAATAAGATCTTGTACCCAGGGTTTCGTATCTGGCTCCACACCTCTAAAATTTGCTGATCGCTGGGCAGGTCATCTGGGTTGATAGGTCCTGATGTAAAACCCCCTGAAGGCAATAAGCTTTTAAGAGACTGCTGTATCCCGGCTGAGCGAAGAAGCTGGGCATAAGCAGCTACATATCGAACTCGGCTTCGACTTTTGGGCTCAGTAAATTCCTCGACAGCGGTTTTGCACAGCGCTTCGTTCAGCGGCTCATTTTGAGGAAGTTTCGATAGCGGCGTGATGTATTCACGGTTAAGCGTAGAACTGTTTACCTGTGCCGATTTACGTTGTATCAATTCATTTGCCCAAGCGCTCACCATTTTAGGCGCGATCGCTTGAGCTAGTTTTTTATCCCAATTTATCCATTCAAAGCGACCTTCGATCAGCTCTGCCTCAAGCCGCATAGCAACTGCAATAGCCTGCTTCAGCCCTGCTTCGTTTGCTGGCTTGCCCGTTGGCAGGTATCGTTGTTTCGGCTTACTCTCCCCTACCTTAGGCGGTAACGTAGCTCGCAAGCTAAGTTTGTCGCCACGACGTTCTATCCGAACTCGGTCAAACTTCAGAGACGCCTTTTTGATCAGGTGCTTCAGCTTCTCGTCCTTCGCTGCCATTGAGCTAATTTTTGAGCTAAATTACTGTCAATATATTAAGTATTTCAGCTCGCTCAAGGCAAATAGCGCTAACACGGCTTTAGGCTCAAACCTTTGTCAGGGCTAGACTTGCCAGCAGTCTTGGGTTTTAGGTTTTTTTGATAGGGGTTAACGTTATTGGCTCCGGAATCCAATGAGCTACATTCTCTAACTGCTGGCGTTTTGCATCCAGCGCTTGCACCCCTGTGCCCGTAATTCGGTAATACTTCCGCCGAGCCCCTGTGTGCTCCTCAGGCAGTTCATCACCCCATTCAGATTTGACAAAGCCTTTCTGCTCAAGCTTTTTCAAATTGGGGTAGAGCGAGTTAAACCCAATTTGCTTACCGCCACTATTTTCAATCGCCTCTATGATTTCTAACCCATAGCGTCGGCGCAAACGCAGCGCTGACAAAATAATTTCCTGGTTAGGAGTCAGGCTCAAATTTTGATCACCCATGGCCACCATGCTGGAATATGCTATCCAATTGTAATTGTATTATCTAATTAATGGATATACCATTTAAAGTGACTATTTAAGGTGCAATAGATGCTATCAATGCGCCTGGCTATTCTCCGTAAGATAGGTAAACCTAATTTTTTTAGGGATATATAAATATTTTCCGTGGGGGCACCCAGCTCGAATTATCTCTTAGCCTCAGAAAATACACGGAGTCATGCGAAAGTAAAGGATGTCTATCACAGTTGGTTGAAGCTTATCTCTTTCCAGGCATTGTTCCTGCATTCTATGAATATGGTTATAGAAGTTATGTCCGAAAACTGAATTTAGGCCATTGTATAAACATAGAGAGCAGACATACTGCTTCTTCATTCTATAGCCAGCTCACTATAACGAAACAGCCCCCGGTGCCTTTGGCATTGGGGGTTATTAAATGTAAGCTTGCGCACATCGTTGATCACAACAACGTTTAATTCCATTTTTTCCTTGACCTAAGTTCTGATGACAAACGTCATTTTTCACCATGACTTTCCGATATGGAAACGCGTTGATGCAGTCTGCTAAATTTCAAAAGCTGTTCCACTCTTGTGGTAAACCCCATGAACCGACTGCACCTCAGCCTCAGCCTGATGATAATCTCCGCTAGCCTGGTGGGAAATAACGTTAGCAGGTTATGGGGAGCACCGATTCATTCAGGGGTAAGCGTCAGGATGGCTCATTCAGCAGTCAGCGATCAGAAAACGTTACCGCCCCTGATTGATCGTGAGTTGTTTTTAGCTGATCCTGAGATCATTGGCGCTCAACTCTCTCCTGATGGCAACTTTATGGCGTTTCAAAAACAGCTAAACGGTGTCATGAACGTTTGGGTCAAAGGAATTGACGAGCCGTTTTCTGCTGCGTATCCGGTCACGTCCGACACAGAGAGCCCAATATTCTTTTACTTTTGGAGTGCCGATGGTCGCTATATTCTCTACATTCAAGATAAAGGGGGGAATGAGAATTTCCATCTCTATGGGGCAGAACTCGGCACAGCCCTAGGTGAGACGCCTGTTACTAGAAATTTAACGCCGGTGGATAATGCCACGGTACAGCTCTATGGCATTCCCCAGCAGACGCCCAATGAAATTATTATTGGGCTTAATGATCGCGATCCAAAGTTTTACGATGTTTATCGTCTCAACTTGACGACAGGAGAGCGTTCGTTAATTATCCAAAATGACGAGACTATTGCTGACTGGACTGTTGACCAGAGGGGGACTGTGCGGCTGGCCCATCGGCAATCTTTAGCAGGGGGTAACGAACTTCTCAAGGTTGAGAATGGCAATTTTCAACCCATTTATAGGTGTGCATTGGAGGAAACCTGTGCTCCAGTGCAATTTCATCCTAACGGTCAGCAGATATATCTGAAAACCAATCGAGATACAGATTTGACTCAATTAGAACTGCTTGATTTGGAGACGGGGCAACGTCGATTGGTGGAGACTGATCCGGAAAATCAGGTGGATTTTGAGGGGGCGTTATTTTCCAATGTGACCCATGGGTTGATTGCCACCTACTATGTGGGCGATCGCCGTCGCATTTATGCAAAAGATGAGACCTGGGCGACTGATTTTGCTTTTCTTCAACAGCAGCTCCCCGGTGTGACGCTCTCTCTTGATTCTGTGACGCGAGATGACCAACTGGCCCTCGTTGGGGTGCAAAGTGATGTGAATCCTGGTGCGATGTATCTCTATGATCGCCGCACCCAACCCCTTGAAAAACTCTATGATGCTTGGCCAGAGCTACCGAATGAATACCTGGCGACTGTAGACCCTATTCGCTACCTTGCCCGTGATGGTGTCGAAATTCCGGCCTATCTGACGCTACCCCAAGGAATCACCCCAGAAAACCTCCCTGTGATTGTGTTTCCCCATGGTGGCCCCTGGGGAAGGGATACTTGGGGATACAGTCCTTTGGGTCAGTTTTTTGCCAACCGTGGCTATGCTGTACTGCAGCCTAATTTTCGGGGGTCAGCTGGCTATGGCAAGGCGTTTCTCAATGCGGGTAATCAGGCCTGGGGCAAAGGGGTGATGCAGCACGATGTCACCGATGGAGTACAGTACCTGATTGACCAAGGTATCGCTGATCCGGAACGCATCGGCATTACAGGGTTCTCCTATGGGGGATATGCGACCCTGGCCGGACTAGCCTTTACACCTGAACTTTATGCGGCTGGGGCTGCTCTGTCCGGTCCCTCAAACTTGATTACCTTGATGCAGGAAATACCGCCCTACTGGGTACCGATTCGGGATAGCTTGAGTTTGCGGGTCGGCAATCCGGATGATCCTCGCGATCGCAACCGTCTCATGGCCCAATCCCCGTTATTTGCAGCCGATCAAATTCAGGCACCGCTATTGGTTGTGCAAGGTGCTAACGATCCACGGGTTCCCAAAGCTGAGTCGGATCAAATTGTTGCCGCGTTGCGAGAGCGTAACCGCCCGGTGGAATATCTGGTGGCCCTGGATGAAGGCCATGGTTTTCGTCAAGAAGACAATATATTTGCTATGACGGCTGCCCTGGAGCGATTTTTTGCCAACCATCTCGGTGGACGCTATCAGGCAGAGCTTTCTCCAGAATTACAAGCTCAGCTGGAGATTTTGACGGTGGATATTGGGACGGTGCAGTGATGTGGGTTCTTGGCTCTTGGTGGCCGAGCTTTTGTGTACAGACATTCTTGAATAGATGATGGGAGCAGTATGATCACGCTTTATCACAATCCGATGACGCGCTCTTTGCGGGTGCTGTGGCTGTTGGAAGAACTTGGGTTGAGCTATGTGTTGGAACCGGTGGAGCTGAAGCTACCCGAGGACGGTAAGATTTTTGCCCAGGACACCCCAACCGGACGATTTCCCACCCTGGAAGATGGTGCCATTACCATGGGTGAGTCAGGGGCGATTATTGAGTATTTACTTGAATGCTACGGTGGCGGTCATCTGGCTCCTACCAAAGGGGCACCTCTACGGGCTAACTTTTTGCAGTGGATGCATTTTCCAGAAGGTACCCTTAATCCCTATATCAATGCTATTCGTCGGTTTGAAAAGACTGCACCAACTGTTGTAGCTGCCATGAAAGAGGAATTGGATATTGCGATCGCATTTGTTGATCATGAGCTAGTCAACCAGTCCTATATTGTCGGTGACTCATTTACAGGGGCCGATATTATGGTGTCCGTCAGTTTACTGGCCATTAACATGCTCGGTCTGTTATCCGACCAACACAGCAATATTGCAGCCTATTTAGAACGATTAAAACCAAGACCGGCTCTCATCAGAGCGATGCAGCGTTAAGCCTCGTAGGGGCTATGCCTTTTGCTAGCCCAATTTAAAGATATTTTGTTTCGATTATTATTAATCTTAATAGACTTGAGTGTATTAAAAACTAAAGACGATAGATTTTTATCTATAACAATATGTTGTTGTCATTAAAAAACTCTAATACATGCGCTAATTCATAACACATCCATCAGCAAGCTATTAAGCCTAAAAATCCCTATTATTACGATGTACATCTTCTATGTGTGATCGTAAACATCAAGATTCTGTTTTGCTAGCATCAACTCATGCGATGTAGGCAGATGAGAGTATCCTTATTTTGCCTTGTTAGCATCAGCTCATAGAGAATCTTCGGGTAAATCTTTAAACGTTATGGTGCAATCTCAGCTGAAATCTCGTTCCAGTCATGAACTTTCTGTTCATGAGGCCATCAAGCGATTGGATAGTGACCTGACGCAGGGGTTGACAGCAGAAGAGGTTGCCAGGCGCTACGAGATTTATGGTTGGAATGAGCTGCCTGTTAAACCAGGAAAACCGGCCTGGTTGAGATTTCTCCTACAGTTTCATCAACCACTCCTCTATATTCTGTTGATTGCAGGCGCAGTTAAAGCATTTTTAGGGTCTTGGACTAACGCCGCCGTTATTTGGGGCGTAACCGTTCTTAATGCCATCATTGGCTATATTCAAGAAGCTAAAGCAGAAGGGGCAATCGCCTCCTTGGCAAAGGCTGTGACCACAGAAGCAACGGTTATCCGAGAGGGGCAAATATTGCAAGTGCCCTCTCAGGATTTGGTGCCCGGAGACATCGTTTTGCTGACATCAGGAGATAAAGTTCCGGCAGACTTAAGATTGCTCAAGACACGTAATCTACAGGTGGATGAGTCAGCTCTCACAGGGGAGTCTGTCCCCGTGAGTAAAGCTATTCAGCCGTTAGGGGATAATACACTGTTGGCAGAACGGATAAATATGGCCTACGCTGGCAGTTTTGTCACCTTTGGGCAGGGTACAGGCATTGTTGTTGCCACAGCAGATACAACCGAGGTTGGCAAAATTTCCCAATCCATGGAGCAGCGGGTCAACCTGAGTACGCCCCTAACGCGAAAATTTGCAAAATTTAGTCGTCTGTTGCTCTATGGCATTTTGACCCTGGCAACCCTGACGTTTGCCATTGGCCTGGGTCAAGGAGAGTCCTGGGAATATATGTTTGAAGCGGCGGTGGCCCTAGCGGTGAGTGCGATTCCGGAGGGCTTGCCAGCGGTGGTGACCATTACCCTAGCCATTGGTGTAAACCGCATGGCTCGCCGTCATGCCATTATCCGTAAGCTACCCGCTGTTGAAGCCCTGGGTGGAGCAACGGTGATTTGTTCTGATAAGACCGGCACGCTGACAGAAAATCAGATGACGGTCCAGTCAATTTATGCTGGTAAGTTTTATCAGGTGACTGGCACCGGCTACAGTCCCAAGGGTGACATTACCATAGAGACTGAGCATGGTACGGTCAGCCCGTTTGAGACTGACGTGCCAGTTGCCTTAGAAAGCTGTCTCACGGCTGGTGTGCTTTGTAATGATGCACGTTTACAGCAAATGAAAGATGACACCTGGTCAGTGGTGGGGGATCCCACTGAGGGGGCATTGGTCACAGCTGCAGCTAAAGCCGAACTGAGTCAATCTGGGTTAGCGGCCATAAAACCACGGTTAGATTCAATTCCGTTTGAGTCTCAGTATCAATATATGGCAACGCTACATGATGCCCATCCCCGAGTTATTTATGTCAAAGGCTCAGTCGAGGCTATTCTTGCTCGCTGTTCCTACATGATGGACGCCTATGGCCACAGGATTCAACTGTCATTATCCGAAATTGGGCAAGCGGTAGATTCCATGGCAGAACATGGGTTACGGGTGTTGGCATTTGCTCAAAAAGAGGTGGGTGACCATCACCATGCCATCGACCATGATGATATCGATACAGGGTTAGTTTTTCTAGGCTTGCAGGGCATGATTGACCCGCCCCGACCAGAGGCGATTGCAGCTATTCATGCCTGCCGTTCCGCTGGCATTCAGGTCAAGATGATTACTGGCGATCATATTGCCACGGCCCGTGTGATTGCTCAACGCATGGGTATTCAGAAATCTAATCAGGTGATTGCCTATGAGGGGCAACAACTGGCTGCCATGGACGATGGCCAGCTGACCCAAGCGGTTGATGATGGTGATGTTTTTGCGAGGGTTGCGCCAACTCAAAAATTGCGGCTGGTGGAAGCGCTACAGCGTAAGGGGGAAATCATCGCTATGACGGGTGATGGTGTCAATGATGCCCCAGCGTTAAAGCAAGCGGATATTGGCACCGCCATGGGCAAGGGAGGTACAGAAGTAGCCCGAGAAGCCGCTGATATGTTGCTGACCGACGACAATTTTGCCTCAATTGAAGCGGCTGTGGAAGAAGGTCGCACAGTGTATCAAAACCTGAGAAAAGCGATCGCATTTCTCCTACCCGTCAACGGTGGTGAATCCATGACCATTTTGATTAGTGCCTTACTGGCCAGGGATTTACCCATTCTTTCGCTTCAGGTGCTGTGGTTGAATATGATCAACTCCCTCACCATGACCGTGCCCCTGGCCTTTGAACCAAAGTCTAACGGGTTGATGCAGCAACCGCCTCGCAATCCCAAGGAACCGTTGCTAACCAAAAAATTATTACGACGAATTTTAACCGTTTCGTTGTTTAATTGGATTTTAATTTTTGGTATTTTCGAGTGGGCAAAAGCAACGACGGGCGATATTGCAGTGGCCCGAACCATGGCAATTCAATCCCTGGTCGCTGCTCGGATTATCTATCTACTGAGCATCAGCCAATTGGGGGTGAGTCTGTTTAACTACGTTAGTCGTCGCTCTAATTCGGTAACCAATGCACCGATCTTGCTCGTAGGCATTATTGGAGCTGTTGCACTACAGCTTGTCTTTAGCCAGGTGCCCCTAATGAATATACTCTTTGAAACTGCACCGTTGACCTGGAATCAGTGGCTCATTTGTTTGTTACCCATGATTCCTATGATTCCTGTTGCTATCTTGAGCAACGTCATTGACCCACACCATACCAAAGCTGTCAATCATCAATGACTCCGCACCCATAGCTCAGGCACTTGCGCTTAAATAATCACCCCATTACCCCATCACTCATCCACCCATCTACAGCCCCAACCTGGGTCTTTATTTTTGTGCAGTCCCCTAGGAGGACTATTGATGGCGTTAATGGCCTCACAGGTTTCTCAGATTATTTAATTAAGTTGAGCATTAGGCAGCATCTGGTAGCTGTCTATGCTCATATCTGAGAGGGATTGCCATGGGTAAGCATACACATAACATTACGTTACCTATCAGGTATCCCCTCAAGCTTGCCTACATCCTCTCCCTGATCATTGCGCTGCTGGTGGCAATAACCTCCATCACAGGCGTACTCTACGGTACGGTTGTCTATCCAACAGCTGACCTGTTTCAGGCATTTATGCCCAATGATGTGGTTAATCTTTGTCTCGGTATACCGGTATTACTGGGCTCAATGTGGCTCACCCGACAGGGCCAGCTGGTCGGTCTATTATTTTGGCCAGGTGCGATTTTCTTCGTACTTTACACCTATATTGCGTATATTTTTGCCCTTCCTCTCAACATCATATTCCTGCCCTGTCTGATATTGGTTGTGTTGAGCGCTGGTACGCTGGGCTACCTGGTTGCAAGTATTGATGGAAAAATTATTCAACAACAGCTGGTTGGCGTTGTGCCGGAAAGGGTCAGTGGCTCTACCTTAGTGGGTTTTGGGCTTTTGTTTTTCTTGCGAGTGATTGGGGTTATGGTAAATGCTCTAGTTAGCCAAACTCCAATTGCTACAGCAGAATTTTCAGTGTTAATCGCTGATTTTATTATTACTCCAGCTTGGATTATCGGCGGTATTTCGCTGTGGCGGCGTCAGACACTAGGCTATATGACAGGACTGGGACTACTTTTCCAGGCAAGTCTGTTATTCATTGCCTTGCTTATGGTGATGTGCTTGCAGCCACTCTTAACAGCCGCTCCTTTGAATGTGACTGATATTGTCGTTGTCGCCACCATGGGCACAGTTTGCTTTATTCCCTTTATTCTTTTTAACCGTGGTATTATCTCACGTCATTACTCACAGGTTTGAAACCTTTGTTTACAAGTACAGCAATAATAACGCACACAAGTATGCCCTTCCTTTCTTATGTGTGCTGTTGCTCTTTTTCTCTGGAAATTATGTCCTTTAGCCAGTGCAATCGATAATTCACCCCTTTACCGTATACTGATTACCTGATCGAAAAAAGATCGTCTTATCAAAGAAACGTAATTATTATTTCTTTTTTTCTGAGATATTGGGACAAAAGAAATATTATAGTCGCCCATGGCAGGCATTTTCATGCTCTTCCATTCCCTATAAATGCTTTTCAAAGCATTATATAATCCCATGCTCCCAGACAAGAAAATGCATTTATTGCCTGGACTGATAAAAACAATTGGGTGCGGCTCTTTCTCTGTAAAGCATTAAGCAGTCAAGAATCTCTCCGGTTCGAGAAACTTATTGGCATGATTGCGTTTGAACTCTTGGACTTTGTGAAACTCCCAATAGGCCTCGAAATCATCACTGGCTCTGAGTGCGCGAATCCGCAGAACGGCTTCAGCACGATCTAAGCGCCAGCGGGCACCGGTGATCTCCATGCGGTCATTGACTAAATGCCTGCACGCGCCTTCAATCACACCTGAGGCAATGGGATACCCCCGATCTAAGTACTCGTCATACAACAAATACGGCCGATTTTTCAACAAATAATCAGCGCACTTGTCAACGTTCTCTCGTGCTTTTGTGTCTAGATTTTGTAGGGTGGCGCTACGCCGAATACCGGCCGCCACATCACTGGCTTTACCTTGTAGAATGCGTAAGGCTCTCTCTTGGACCCAAGTCTCGGCCTCCTCACTACCAGATGAGAAGAAACAAAAAGCCGCTTTCCAAACATATTCGAGAACATGAATGAAATCGAGCACGATAGTCACCGTCACGTCTTGCTTTCGGGCCATGGCGTTGAGTGTGGCTAATTGATGGGAGTCACCATCTACCANGACAACCCAGTCGCGTTGATGGTCCGGGTCTCGAGTCGAGGCTTCGACAAACGCATGTTCAATGACCGTTTTAGCGTCTTGCTCAACACTGGCCCACACTCGTTTGTCACTAATCACTGGTCGCACGGGCGGGTCCCGTTGGTCACCGATGATATCGTCGGCTTGACGGGGGTATCGAGGCACATGATACACCGATGCGACTGTGGCCATTCGTTTACGCTGACGCTTTTGACCGGGACTTAAGCGAGTACGTTTTGACGGTGAGTCCTTGGCCTTTTTGAGCGGCTTTGGCCGTGGCTTCTCGCAGATCTGATGGATGCATCACAATCCCCTTACCATCAGTGGTAATCACTAATAGCTCATCACTGGCAACTCGTCGGTCTATCGCCCGTTGAGCATAAAAGTCCTCAAAGTCTTGGGCCACTTTTACCGTCACCTCTTCACATTGGCGTTTACCAAT
The DNA here is from genome assembly GCF_000316115.1 of Leptolyngbya sp. PCC 7375. GTDB lineage: Bacteria > Cyanobacteriota > Cyanobacteriia > Phormidesmidales > Phormidesmidaceae > Leptothoe. The sequence goes on along the minus strand of NZ_JH993797.1, from coordinate 730,024 downwards.
CGCCCCCCCTGTCGTCGAGCTTATGGTCCGACTCGTTTCTGAAAACGATACTTTCGACGCTTCCACCGCGACTCGTTTTCGGAGTTCATCCGAGTATTTGTCCGGCGGCAAATTCAAGATCCCATCTGACGGGTACAGGGCACTGACCTCAGGTTTTTGGGTGCTGTATCCCACTCGGTTTAAGGTCACTTCCCCAAACAGCGTTTCGAGGTTCCGTTGGGTCTGTTTTCGACGATGGGGGCGGGTTTCTCCATCGCTACCGACGACCTCGCTTTGGTAGTCCTCTGATGCGTAACGCAAGTCGAGATGGCCTTGATATAACCGTCGCAAAAGTTCTGTGCCCGACTCATGGATATAACGTTCTAGTTTTCCATGCTCCCAATTTTGGCTATCAGCTGAACTCAACCTATCGACGAGTTCATTAAACTGCGCTAACGCTGACTCAAAAAAGCTAAGACTTAGGTCTGTTGGCATGATTCGAATGGAGAGGATACAGGCACACGAGACAATTATTTTTTTCGTCGAATCTATCTCTTTTTTGAGAGATAGATTGAACTTTCAGACCCCTAAAATCTACCAAATTCTATTCAATAGACTTAATCTGCGTTGCAAACCTTTACCCTAAAAGAATCACACCCAAAACAATTCCGCTGGAATTATCGTATAGACCGTATCCGGGTGGTCTACATTTAAAAAATGCACGAAAGTCTTTTATTGATAAAAAATAATAAAAATCTTTGGGAAAAGAAGCCCACACCAACGATTTGGATGAGTGGAGCTCTTCTAGGTCATCAAACAGAGGGAGCCTTTCCATCTGCGTAAGTACCGGTTGTATGTCTGGACGAAAAGGCCAAATCTTTACTTTACTATCAACGGTATCGATAGGCATAAAGCCTGAAATACCCACTATTGAGCCGGTTATCAGGTTTTCTTCACTCTTGTTGACTCTAAGCAAAGGTGTCCACCCTGCATGGTGGAGCGGGAATAGGATTAGCCCTACTGTGTCAAGCTGATCTATCCAGTAGGGGGATAAATCCATGCAACCAACAGTTGCTACAATCCTATCGTATGGGGCTTTTGGTGAGAATCCCTTCAAACCGTCGCAGCACAATACTCCTATCTCTGAATATCCAGCTTTCTTCAATAGCCGATGGGTTTGCTCAACTACATCAGCCTGGATATCCAGAGAGGTTACAAGATTTTGAGCACCTACTATCTCAGCCAATAAAGCAGCGTTGTATCCTGTTCCTAGACCAATTTCTAAGATATTTAACCCTGGTCGTAGCTCAAGCTGCTCTAGCATTCGGGCCATCAGTGAGGGTTCAGATGATGAGCTTGATGCGACAGTTTGTTTAAAACGAGTAACAAGAGATCTATCAGAGTAAATAGTTCTCCATATCTCCTGCTCCATTTCGTCGCTTATAATGACTAATTCTTGCTTGTTAGCACCAGGAAGTTGAAAGTTCTCTAGAAATAAATGCCTTTGAACAGATCGAAATGCGGCTTCGATAGCTATAGTTTTTATAGCACCTTTAGCAATTAAGTCTTCGCTTAGACCTTCGACATAACTTGAGATTGAAGTCATTTTTATCCAATCATTGGGTGGGTTTGAACTGATTGAACATACTCGATGAATGTTGCCTCGGTTTAATGCCGGATAAATATAATTGTTGGTCGTGAAGTGAGATTATCTCAGTCAACTACCTAATAAAGTTTGTCTTCTAATAATTCATCAAACATAATTAAGGTTTCAGGAACCAAAGACTCAAGAGAAATCAATCCCTTTTCAACTTGTTTGCGAAATTCCCTAGGAATATGCCAGGGTGTAAATCGCAAGAGTTTTGGTTCTATTCTTTCAGCAGTTGGGATAAATGTCAGTGTGCACAGCTCAGGTGGTTCTAAAAAGTCTTCATCTGCTTGCTGCGGTCTAAAGTTGGAATACTTCTCGGTTGTAAAGATTTCATCTTTGGTTAATAGCCTGAGTTCAAATAAGAGTTGGTATTGTCTAGTAGGTAAATCTAGTCTAGTGACATCGAAATTTCCAGTTATTTCAATATAGCCATCCTCAGGTACGGCAAAAGGAACAAGAATAGCCCGAGTGGTCTCGGGTTGTATCTCTAACTTCTGGGAATGGTAAACCATCAGCCAGCTGTCACCATTGGCAAGGTTAAAGGTGACACAATTTGGGTACCAGGCAAACCCTTGAATATAACGCGCCTGATAGCCTTCGTTTGGCATATCACCAGAAGGACCTGATGGATGAAGTACAGTAACATGTCTGGTATGTGCTGCATAAAAAGACTTATCTTCAATTAGTTGCATGATGCAGTGACTCTATATGTAGGTTTTATCATTGCCAATGCCATTAATGACAATGATACTACTCATTGCTATGAGAGATGAGCAGTATCATTGTCTTGCTACAGGTTTGGATGACAAAGAACTAACTCAATTAATTGTCTTCAGGTTTGCAGAACAGAATCGCTATCACACTACAGGTTGTTGGTGACCTGCCACCTCAACAAATGAAGTGGCCGCTTAATCAAGTAAACAACATAGACGTAAAGAACTGAGCAACGTTTACCTGGTCGCCAATAGCAAGAATATATTAATTACTCAAGTCAGTATCTCCATGGCTGATGCATATTTGCAGCCTGGTGTTCATCTTTTCCATATCATTCAATAATCTGCCGGGGTCCACGAGGTGTCCCATCATCCATAGGCCTGCTTTACGGATCGAACCGTCAAGATATTGATGCAAACAGGCAATTACTGGAATTACCGTAAACTCATAGGCACTGTCATGTTCAAAAATAATATCAATTTGTTGTAGGTGTCCGTCCTTTTTGCCTTCAGCTTTTAGCAAAAAAACAACGCCCTCTGTGGGATTGGAAAATGTATTAATTCCAAAGGCCAGCATCTTTGCCCAAAACCCCCTAAGAAACCCTTTCTTGATCTGTTGTGAAAGCGTGATCAGTGGAAAGATTAGATGGGTATGACCTCACTTGGATGTAAGTTTCCGAGGTTTCGGCTAAAATAAAAGTATTGTCTACAGGGCCGTTAACATGCCAGCATCGATTGTTAGTAGTGAGGCTAATAGTGTCACGATACAGATAACTATTCCCTTTGGCACGACGATGTTAGGCAGCGAGAATGAGATTCAGCAAGGGCTGAATTTAGCCGGTCAACTGGCGACAGAAAAAGCTCTCGAACAATTCGATAGTGATGGTAGTCCCATTGAACGCTCAGGACAGCGTTGGACGAGCAAAGGCAAGGATGCGAAGGTCTATCAAAGCCCCTATGGTCCGGTGCAGGTAGCACGTCATCTCTACCAAACGTCCGAGGGTGGGAGTACCTTCTGCCCCTTGGAAACCGATGCGCGCATGATCAGAACGGCAACCCCTCGCTTTGCTAAACAGATTAGCCACAAATATGCTGAGATGAGCAGTGTGCGGGTGGCAGAAGACCTCAACGAAAATCATGGTCGTGTAGTGGCCCGTTCGTTTATCCAAAATCTAGCAGACACCGTGGGGACTGTGGCCATGGCAAAAGAGGAGGATTGGCATTATCAGACCCCCAAGGTCTCGGAGCCGGTAGCAACAGTTAGTCTAGGCCTCGATGGGACCTGTATGTTGTTGTGTGAGGAGGGGGAACGCCAAGCCATGGTCGGTACGTTGAGTTTGTATAACGCTCAGGGAGAGCGTCTGCATACCACGTACGTAGCTGCCCCGCCTGAATATGGACGACACCTCTTTCTCGACCGGATGTCCCGTGAGGTTGAGCATGTGCTGAGCCTGTATCCGGATGCGCATCGGCAAGGATTAGCAGATGGTGCGCCTGAAAATTGGGACTTTCTCGGCCCCTATGTCGATTCACAAGTGTTAGATTTCTACCATGCCAGTGGCTACTTGGAAACCGTCGCTAAAGTCCTATTTCCTCGACGTCGAAAGCACCGTCAAGCCTGGTTAGAGAAACAAGCTCATCGCTTAAAACACGACGTTGGAGCGGCGGTTGCGCTGTTAGATGAGTTTAAAAAAATCGACCTCAATGCCCTCAGTGCCAAGAAAAAAGAACAGATGGAGTCGGTCATCACGTATTTTCGCAATCACCACGCTCAAATGGATTACGCTCAAACTCAGGCAGAAAATCGTCCGATTGGGTCGGGAGTCACCGAAGCGGCCTGCAAAGTCATCGTCAAGCAACGATTATGTGGGTCTGGGATGAAGTGGAAGGGAACGGGGGCTGGGGTGGTATTAAGTTTGAGAACACTCACGTATACAACAGGCAGATGGCAACAGTTTTGGACCAAAATTAATCAGTATGGATTCTCTCTCGAAGGCTAGATTTTATCTTTACATCAGTCCGAGGTCATACCCGATTAGATAGTCTATAAACCAATTAAATCCTGTTGTATAAATTCCTGTTTCTTGTAACCCTAGACTTTCTGGCAAAGATTTGATTTCTATCATATCGATGGGCATGCTACTGCGCACACCAAACTTAGGCCCATAATCAATATTGATAGCATCTTGATAGGTGCCAATTTTCCATTGACCATTTTGATAAATTTCAGGTCGATAATCGGCTACCATATCTACTAACTCGTAGAGAGACTCAGAATTGTCAAGCCGAGTATTCATTACAAAAGCGACAATCGCTTTGTCATACTGATCAAAATAGTCAGCCCCATGGCGAATAACGGTGGCTGGTAGTCCAGGATGAAAGCCTGCCTGGGTAATAAAGCAGCATCCAGCCGCCGTTATCTGGTGTTGCAGAGTTTCTAATATGGGATATACGGTTTGCTGAAAATAGATATCTAAATAGTCAGTATGGGTTGCAATGGCTGCTTCTGCGATCTGCTTTGCCCATGGTGTGGTAGTAGCAGCCACCAACAGAAGATCAATGTCATGGAGAGCGCTATGCAGACTCGCTACATCAGAGGCATCAACATAGCGAGCCGCAATTCGTTGGGGTGAAAATTCTTTTTTTAATTGATTGACAAATTCTGTGGCTTTTTTGAGCCTCCTACCTGCGACGATAATGTTGACGTGGGTTGCTTGGAGGAGATGGCGACAAAACAGTTTTCCTGTTCTCCCATATCCTCCCAGAATTAATATGGTTAGATTATTTTTCATGATCGGCCTCAGTCCCGAGCCCAGGACCTATGCTAACCATCCTACTTTGGCTACTTGAAAACGGCACAGTCAAACCTTATCTAGCAGCTTTTTATTTATCTCAAGTATTTCAATAGATGGGCTGAATTCGGCTAACAATAAAGCTTATATGTATCACAAAAGCTAGCTGTTTATTGCATCAAGCTATGTTTTCAATAAGTGCAAGCTTTTTTTTTACTTTTCTATTATTATGAGCATATAACTAATCAGTAATTAAGGTCAGAACTTCTTTACCCTGTAGTATCTCGTCCCTTGCTCAGTGAATTCGTGCGGTGGTTGAGGGCAAGCTGTGCAGTTAGTTGAGCCAATTTTAAAGATAGAGGATTGAATTTAGCTATGGCAAATGTTGTTGTCATTGGGGCAGGTCTAGCTGGACTGTCTGCAGCCTATGAGTTACGTCACTTACTTCCCCGCAAACATACAGTGACGTTAATCTCTAATGAGCCTAAGTTTACGTTTATCCCAGGATTGATTCCGGTCGCCCTAAACTTGAAACCACTAGAGCATGTTCAGCTTGATCTTGCTCGTTTAGCAAAACGTCATCGCTTAAATTGGGTGCCTGGTAAGGTGACAGATCTTAATCCGCAAACGCAGACGGTTACCGTCGAAGACAATCTTGTTGTTCCGTATGACTACCTTGCGATCGCAACCGGGTCGTCCCTGGCCTTTGATCAAATTCCTGGGCTAGGTCCCCATGATGGATATACCCAGTCTGTGTGTACTCCAGATCATGCTATGGGTGCACGTCAGGCCTGGCTTGATTTTCTCAAAGATCCTGGCCCCCTGGTGGTTGGAGCCGCGCCTGGTGCAGGCTGTTTTGGCCCAGCCTATGAGTTTGCCCTCATGGCTGACCATGAATTGCGTCGTCATGGATTACGAGAACAAGTTTCCATCACCTATGTCACGCCAGAGCCATATGTTGGACATTTAGGGGTCTCTAATGTGAAACATGCCAGAGAGTTGACAGCAGACCTGATGCAAAAACGTGGCATTGACTGTCTTGAGAATACTGCCATTACAGCCGTAGATAACAGGCACATAACCGTGGCCAGCGGTCGTCAGCTACCTTTCAAATACGCCATGGTTTTACCGGCTTTTTACGGGTCTAATTTTATTAAAACGGTGCCGGGTCTGGGCGATGAAAAAGGCTTTATTCCCATCTTGCCAACCCAGCGCCATCCTGACTTTCCCTCGATATATGCGGCGGGGGTCAGTGTTAAATTACGGCAGCCCGATCAAACCCAAATCCCCATTGGATTACCCAAAAGTGGCCAAATGGCAGAAGCTATGGCGACAGCCGTAGCCCACAATATTGCCGTTGACCTTGGCGCTATTCAATCTTCCCACCAGGTTCCTACTTTAGAAGCTCTCTGCTTTGCTGAATTTGGCGATACTGGCATTGCCTATATTGCTGCCCCCGTCCTACCTGATCCTAAGACTGGTAAACGAAAATATTCCTATGCTGTACGTGGTCCCTGGATCGTCTGGGTTAAGGCTGCATTCGAAGCCTATTTTATGGCCAAAATCCGTACTGGAACGGGTATGCCCTGGTTTGAGAGGCTAGGCCTACGCGGACTATTTGGGCTCAAAATGCTTAAGCCTCTTCCAATCTCTTCCACACCTGATTTAGGAGAAGAGATTCATGCTCGTCGCAGTTTCCAGCATCATACGGCCCAAAATCATACTCCCCAACAACATACTGACTCAGATGTTGTTGAGGAGTGTAGTGATGATCTGCATCATCACGTGTCATCTAACAATCGTCTCGGCTGAGACAACTCCGTTAGCCAAAGCTGTTCAAGAAGCTCTCGGTGACATATTGGGATAGCTCTTATTCTGAGCCTGATGGAAATAGAAATATAAGCGATCGCAGGCGCGATCGCTTATATTCACCCATGGGAAGAGCCCCCTGGAATTGAGTTAAGTCTTGAATAGCTGAGGTTACTTCAAATCAGCGATCAATTTAGACAGACGTGTCATGATTGCCGAGATATCATCAGGGGTTGCATTCTCCATGCCCATTGCGATCAGAAAAATGCCTAGTTGAACAGCATCCTCTAGTTCAAGGATCAATCCTAGTTCTTTCGTCTCTTCCAAAACCGCAGCCAGGCGGCTGGGCTGATTTACATCAAAGTCCACATGTACCGTTGAGGGACTTTCCTGCTCATGCCCTGGGATTTTTTCTAGTCGAGAGATTTTATTTGCATTAACAGTCACACTGGTGACATTGCTAATGACTGTGATATCACCAGTCTTAAGGGGCTGAACAAGTAGTTGTTTGGCATTCATTTGAGTCACGACCTTGGATTACTACTGTTTAGAGAAGGCTTTGTTGATTAGTTGATTATATCACTGCCTAGTTATGCTTTAGGCAAAGGGTACACTTCGTTATCAAAGCCATGAGTTCATTAGTTCGTATACTACTCAAAGAGTAAAGTTTTGTGTTTAAAGTCACTATTAAAAGTGAGTTGAATCAATTGTTAACTACTATCTGGCAATATAATGGAATAACCTGTCTAGATTCACTCCTTATTCGATGCCAAAAAAAGCAGCTCTTTCTACGAAAAACTTGTCTAATGTCGCTCAATTAGACGATTGCGGAGTGGCTAAACTGTCGCCTGCAGCACTGGGTTTAATGGCGGATTTCTTTAAGATGTTATCTGAATCTAGTCGGCTACAAATTGTGTGTGCTTTAAAGGCCGAGCCTAAGAATGTTACCGAGATTATTGCAATTACCGGTTTAGGGCAAGCTAATGTCTCTAAACACCTGAAAATGTTGGCTCAGGCTGGTATTGTTTCCCGTCAGGCTCGGGGAGTGTGTGCCTACTATCAAATTTCAAATCCATTTATTTTTGAACTTTGTGAGCTGGTTTGTGATGCGCTTTCAATTCAAATTGATCATCAAAACGAACAGTTCGAAGCACTGGGCGTAATGTTGCAAGATGTTTGAACCCGATGGGTTTGAGCCTGTGGCTGATGGTTGTTTAAGAAACTGGCAAAGCTGGAAACCTCCTCTACTCAAAAAACAAGCCTTGACAGACTGCTGATTTCATGTTATTAGGCTGCTGCGATAATGGGATTTTTCCTTGGGAAGATATGCAGTTTGTTGTAAGGTCCTGGCTTTGAGCTGAAAAGAGCGGTTGATATTAATGCGGCTTAAAAAGTCTAAATCATGGGAGATCACCCAAAGGGCACTGTGGTAATTATTGAGGGCCGTTACCATCTGATCGACGGTAGTTATGTCTAGGTTGTTAGTGGGTTCATCTAGAATCAGCAGGTCAAGTTCTGAAATTGTCAGCATTGCGATCGCAAGCCTGGCCAATTCCCCGCCACTCAGCACTGAGGCCATCTTATAGGCATCATCATTAAAAAATAGAAAATGCCCCAGCTGTTGTCGCAGCAGCTGATAGGTCAGTGTGGGATTAGCCCGTTGCATATTTTGCAAAACGGTTTGAGTGCGATCAACGAGATCATAGGTTTGGTCTAAATAGACTGTGCGCATAGTTGCTAAATGAATATTGCCGCCTTGCAAATGGGCTGGGGTGTCTCTGACATTTAGAATGGCTTTGATGAGACTGGATTTCCCTGAACCGTTGGGACCGGCAATGGCAATGCGATCGCAACTGCTGACCTGTAGCTCAATCGCTTGGAGTAATAATTGCTCTCCGACCCAAAGATCAGCTTTCTGGATATCGATTAGATTCCTATGTTTATGGCCATTTTCCTCTAGCTGAATACTCGTTGTCTTATGGGTTTTAATTTTGGTGGTGGCTACTTTTTGAGTCGCTGCAGTGACTGCCTTGTCATGTTTCTCTTTCAGTTTGCCTGCAGTCACTTCAGCCTTGCGCTTTAAGTTGCCAGCAACAATGCGAGGCATGTTGCCATTGAGTGCTTGTCGCCGCCCAGTGCGATGAGACTGACTCGCCCGTTTTTGCTCCCTGATGGCAGTGGTCTTAGCCCGTTTTAGTTCCTTCCGTGCCGTCTCATGGCTCCTGATCTGGGCTGTTTCTTCCAGTTGTTTTTGTTCTCGATAGTACGAAAAGTTCCCCCCGTAAACTTGCAGACCTGTCGCCGTTAGCTCCAATGTGGTTTTAGCTACTTGGTCTAGAAATGATGGTTTGTGGGAGACAACGACAAATGCCCCTTGGTACTGGTAAAGGACCTGAACCAGCTCTTCTAATGCCAGGTAATCTAGATGATTAGTGGGTTCATCTAGCAAGAGTAGATCGGGAGATTGAGCCAGACCCATGGCTAAAAACAGCTTGGTGAGTTCTCCACCGCTCAGACTTTGCATCGATAGAGATAAATCCAGATTTGTGCTGAAAGCAGTTGCCAGCAGCTGTTCAATGTCCCACCATTCATCAGAAATGGTATTGAGAAAGTCAAAAACAGACTCTGATCGCAGTGACGCTCTAATCGTGTTGAGCTGTGGCAGATAGTAGATGGCACCATGGGTACTCACGGTGCCTTGAGTGGGTCGAAGTTGACCCCCTAAAATCCTCAGCAGGGTTGATTTTCCGATACCGTTAGGACCGACTAGTGCAATCCGATCGCCCAGCGTGATACTCAGAGAAATCCCTTGAAACAATGTTCGTGTGGATTCTAGTGCGTAGCTTAAGCTCTCCGCAATTACATAGGGCCTTTGAGGGCTAGACATCCCTTAGCTCCTTGCTAATGCATTACTTATCTTTGTAAAAGACTTAATCTTTGTAAAAGACTTAATCTTTGTAAAAAACTGATATCGAGGCAAAACTGATACTGAACTTGCCTCAGCCTGTGCTGTAGCCAGACATATACTAATTGCTACCGGTGAAGAGAACCGGCATGGCACGCTTACAAAGCTAATGTCTCGGCTGTTTCACTTAAGAATACTACTTCATTAATCTAGAGCTAGAGCCTAACGGAGTTTTGACTAGGATAGCGCACCCGTAACGAAAATGTCCAAGTTATGAATTTCTATTGCTTAGAAGTTGTTGTATGAGCTGGTCCAGCTGTTTGAGTTTAACCGGCTTACTGAGATACTCATTGGCCCCAGCCTCAAGGCAGCGATCGCGATCGCCCTCCATGGCCAATGCCGTTAGGGCAATGATGGGAATATGGGCAAGGGCTGGATCACGGCGAATATGGCGTATTGCCTCTAGACCATCCATCTGTGGCATTTGAATATCCATGATGATGACGTCAGGCTGTTGAGATTTACTCAGGCTAATGGCCTCCTCACCATTCCTGGCAATGATTAAATGGTAGCCTTTGGCCTGGAAATAATTGGAGAGTGTTATAACATTGGCCTCATTATCCTCTGTCAGTAAAACAAGGGGACCATGCTCGTTTACCTGAGTAGGTTGTTCAACGGCAGTATCTATACTGGTTTCAGGAGTGTTTGCGATTTGAGTTTCGTTAGCACAAGGCAGGGTGATGCTAAAGCAGCTGCCATTGCCAACTTGGCTCGTGACCTTGACTTCGCCACCGTGCAGCTTAACAATCCGCTTGACTAAGGAAAGCCCTAAGCCGGTGCCATTGTATTGGCGATTGAGGGCACTGTCGATTTGAATAAATGGCTGAAACAGTTTTGGAATATTTTCAGGAATAATGCCAATACCTGTGTCAATAACGGAAATTTTTAAGCTGTTGGCTACTTTATAGCTGTCTTGTGTCGATATCGGTAGGGGTGGACCTGACTTAACCATTAACGTGATACACCCACCATCAGGAGTAAACTTAACTGCGTTATCGAGCAAGTTAATCAAAACCTGGCGGATCCGTCGTTCGTCAATAAACAACAGTGGAGACCTATGCGGTAGCTCGGTTTTGAGGTGGATCTGTTTTCTCAAAGCTCGCTCTTTAATAAAAGCAAGACTAGAGGTACAGAGAGGGGCAATGGCCGTGGGATGACAATCTAGAGCGACATGGCCAGATTCAATTTTGGATAGGTCAAGAATGTCGTTAATCAGTTCTAGGAGATGGTTACCACTGCTCTCGATAGTGCCCAGGGCCTTATGTTGTTTCTCATTGATAGAACCAAACACTTGCTCCTGCAACCCATCTGCCATACCTAAGATGGCATTAAGGGGTGTGCGTAACTCATGGCTCATGTTAGCTAAAAATTCAGTCTTGGTGCGGTTAGCCTGGTGGGCTGCGTCCTCAGCTTCTTTGTAATGGGTAATATCTTGGAAAATGCCAATTACCCCAATGACTTCTCCGTCTAAATTTTGAAGGGGAATCTTATTGGTTTCTAACCAGCCCTGTTTACCCTCTCCGTTAGACATCGGTTCGATAATGCCAAACTCAGGTTCCTCAGACTCTCTGATTCTGCGATCGCACTCAATATAAAAACTGGCTTCTTCCTTGGCCCACGGCATATCATAGTCAGTCTTTCCGATGATTTCCCCAGGCTCTAGACCAGCCACCTCAGCAAAACTTTGATTGCACCCTAGAAAGATATTTTCTCGATCTTTCCAAAAAATTGATTGGGGCAGGTTATTGATCACCAGATAGAGCAAATTTTGAGACTCAGAGAGTTCTTTAGTGCGCTCTTTTACTGTGTGCTCCAGATTTTGAGAGTAATTTTGTAATTCCTTAAAGGCTGCCTGTAGTTGGAGAATTCCGTGGTTGGAATGTAAGTTGGGCTGAACCACTAATGACCGAGCAAACCACCTTAGTAAAGGTAGGGCAATCAACCACATAACGCCAAAAATGCCCCCTGCAATGATAAAAGCACGCACCGTGTTTTGACCGACAGACGTTGCATCCATTTCAATCACCAGGATGCCATTAGAATGCCTTAGCTGACTTTGAATCGGGGCATATCCATGTAAAACGGCTATGCCCTCTCGATTGGTACGGATAGTTGTTTCAGTAATCGGTGCTTGAATCTTAGTCTGCTGTTGTAAAAGATGGGGTAAGTCAGAACACACATCTCCGACCTTAGTCGGAGACTGGGGAAGACGATTTCCGTCAGGACGATAGTCTGAGATAACGCTGTAGTGGCCATTGAGAAGTTGCACGATGTAAAGACGAACAATCCTTGGCTCCGAGGCTTGAATATCTTGCAATATTTTCTGATTAACAATAGGGTCAGCTGAGTCAGTATCTTTAGGCTGATTATTGACAGATTGATAGTGACTATCAATCTGTAGGGCAGCTAAGCTAACGGTTCCCAGTAACCGGTCTTGTAATTCTGCCCGTTGAGATCGCTGTAGCTGCCAATAAATCCCTACAGATAGAGCACCTGCCATCAAAGCAAGCAGACCCGAATAAGCAACGACAAGCTTGGTACTGAGATTCCAACGCATTCTCTTCCCCTACTCCTTGGCCTAAGGATCTAGCCCAAGCTAGTTCGAATAGCCCCAGCCTAGCCAATTTTCACAGTAAAGGGGGCATCATTCACACTATTAACGGCAAATGGATAAGTAAAGTTACCACAGGTCTAAAATTTGTCGGTATTCCCATCCAAAACTTCCCAGCAGACTATAGAGTACCTGTCACATTTCTAGTTCCCATCTCGTCTTCTCTAATGAAGACCTTTGATCGGAATATCCCCCATGACGACACGATTTGAATTTCAAAAAGTGGTCCCCGCTGCCTTCCGAGCCATGATGGAAGTAGAAAACTATGTTCGCAAAAGTGGCCTGGACAACTCCCTGGTGGAATTGGTGAAAACCCGCGCATCCCAAATTAATGGCTGTGCTTTCTGCATTGATATGCACACTAAAGATGCCAGACATGGGGGTGAGACAGAGCAGCGACTCTATGCCCTCAGTGCATGGCAAGAAACGCCCTTTTTTACACCTCAAGAACGCGCGGCCTTGGCCCTGACCGAAGCCGTCACCTTAATTGGAGAAAATGGTGTGACTGATGCACTATATGAAGAGGTGGGCCGCTACTTTACGCCTGAGCAAATCGCCAACCTGCTGATGGCGATTGTTGCAATCAATGCGTGGAATCGCCTTAGCATTACAACCCAGATTTTGCCCGGCAGCTATCAAGTTCAAGCAGCATAGGATAAGGTGACCATGATTACCGTAGCCAAAAACGACCCCATCGATCGACTTGACGTGTTTAATCAATATCGTTCGCTTTTGTTTGCGATCGCATATCGCATGCTTGGCAGCGTCACGGATGCCGAAGACATGGTGCAAGACACTTTTCTCCGATGGCAACAGGCATCTGATCAATCCATCAAATCGACCAAAGCCTATCTAACTACAATCATTACTCGCTTGTGTATTGACCGGCTACGCTCTGCCCGGGTCCAGCGAGAACATTATATCGGGTCGTGGCTGCCTGAACCGATCGTCACTGAATCCACTACCAACTCGGCTACTGACCCAATGACAGTGGCTGAGTTGGCAGACTCTCTAACCATGGCCTTTTTGGTTTTACTAGAGCGACTATCACCATTAGAGCGGGCCGTTTTTTTGCTACGGGAAGCCTTTGGCTACGATTACAACGAGATTGGCCAGATTGTCGAGAAAAAAGCAGCCACTTGTCGTCAAATTTTTCGACGAGCACGTCAGCACCTGGCTGATCAGCGGCCACGCTTTCAGACCTCGCTTCAGCAGCAAGAACAGCTCACCTATAAATTTATGCAGGCCTCTCAACAGGGTGATTTTCAGGGACTGCTCGACCTACTTGCTAAAGACATTACGCTTTGGTCCGATGGTGGTGGTCGGGTTGTGGCTTGTCTGAAGCCGCTGCACGGTGCAGCTAAGGTGGCCGGATTCCTGCGGGCAATCTACCGTCGGGGTCAAAAACTTGGCTGGGAATATGAGATTGAGCTGGCTCAGATCAATGGCCAACCTGGCCTGATTTACACCCGTGACAACACTATTGAAACTGTTGTGGCCATTGAGATGGTTGATAATTGCATTCAGTCTCTTTATTTTATGAGAAACCCGGACAAGCTAAAACAGAGCTTTTCAAACGCCATTGCTGAGATGGTTAGCCTGCGGTAAAGACACGATCAAGTGGAGAACACCCGACTCAACCCCCATCTGTGAACTGAGAACACCAATAATCTGAAGGCGTTAATAGGGAGTATCTTTCTGCATGGGACTGTCCTTTTAGGTCTTTAAATAACGCTGATATATCTCCTGGGCAACGTGTTTGTTCGCACTGGCGACATATCGAAAGTTGTAGGTGCGAAGTTTTTGCAGCCCCCCCAATGTCTGAAATACATCTGAGCACTCGGTAAAGTCTTGCCCGGTGGCATCAATCAGGGCTCCACCTTTCTGTTTAAAAAATGCGATCGCACCACATACATCCCAAAAAGAGCCCTTACCCATCAAGGCAAAGTCTAACCGTGGGCGTTGACGATGGCGAGAATCACAGCACCACATCAACGTAGGCACAGCCGCCCCTAACTGTCGACGTTTGAGCGTTAACCCGTGCAAGGGTTGATTTTCAAACGTGCTGTCGATACCGTAGAACTCAGCTGAGGCTAAGGTCTTTAACGGTTTCATAATCGGCACACTGTCCTGGCTAAAAAAGAGTTCCCTTGTAAATGGCAATGAGATAATTCCACTGCTGATGGCACCATCTTTTACAAAGCCAATGGAAATGGCCCATAGAGGAATGCCTGCCTTAAAGTTGGCGGTACCATCTAGGGGATCTACCAAAAACCAGGTGCCATCTTGGGATGGTTTATCCTGTCCGATTTCTTCAGCCACGATACCAGAGGCGGGAAAGTATTTTTCAATGGCTGCTAGGAGCATGCGTTGCGATCTCATATCCACGTCAGAAACAATGTCAAACTTGTCCGTTTTAGTCTTAAAGACAATGTTTTCATCCATAAACATCTGTTTCTGATACTGGGCCACCTCTGAAACGATTGGTATCAGGCTTTCAATCATAAATCAGGTTAATGCTCTACGGTAAATGTTTACTGTCGGTGCCTCTGTCTAAACCTCCTCTGTCTAAACCTCCTCCATCTAAACCTCCTCTGTCTAAGCGTCCTTCGGAGGATGCTGTCAAAATGATTGTACGGCTCCTATGGGTATCTGACGAGGATAATCATTAAAGTCAACCTGGGTCACCTGGCACTAACAACAAACATTTACCCTGCCGAAATCAACAGTTATGAACCATCACTGTCTGGAAGCCACCCATAATCAGGGGTGAAACCCTATCAAAATCAATAGTAACCCTGTTTTATATGGCCGCTGTTTGCTGACGCTCGATTACTTGATGTCCTGGTCTGCATAGACTGTGGATAATATTGAAATTCACAACCAGTCTCGCCTTAAAACTGTTCTCAACACTCATAAAATATAGGGTTACGGTGCCTACTTCAGTACGCTTAAGCTGTAACAGAATTCAGTTTAGATATGACCATATCTAAACTACTGTTTCTCGGTCTAGAAGAAGATGAGCGCTCAAAAATCCTCTAAAAGAACCTCGCAAAGAAAACTCTCGAAAATAGAAAAAATAAAGGCAAATAGTAATTTTTTGCGCGAACCCTTAGCAACAGAATTATTACAAGATACGAACCATTTTAGTGAAGCTGCCCAGCAAATTCTCAAGTTTCATGGTTCTTATCAACAGGATAACCGTGATAACCGAGTCAAAGGACAAGGGAAAGACTATCAACTGATGTTGCGCACACGAACGCCCGGTGGCATTGTCCCCCCGCAGCTCTATTTAACGTTAGATCATTTATCAGAGACCTACGGTAATCAAACCCTTAGAGCAACGAGTCGTCAAGCCTTTCAAATGCATGGGGTACTCAAGCAAGACTTGAAAATTGTCATTGCTGATATTATCAACAATATGGGCTCAACCCTGGGGGCATGTGGTGATCTGAATCGCAATGTGATGGCCCCTCCCGCTCCATTTACGCAGCGCTCAGACTATCAATATGCTTGGGAATATGCCAATAATGTGGCTAATTTATTCACGCCACAAACAGGGGCATACTATGAAATTTGGCTAGATGGCGACAAGGCCATCAGCGCTGAAGAAGATCTCAACCAAAAAACAGTTCGACAGCAGGCTTTAAATCGTGATCGCTCCAACCTGGCTGAGCCTTTCTATGGTCCTCACTATTTACCCAGAAAGTTTAAGTGCTGCGTGACCGTACCAGGAGATAACTCCGTTGATGTGTATACCCACGATATCAGTCTAGTTGTCATCACTGATCAAAATGGTGAGCTAGAGGGATTCAATGTCCTAACCGGTGGAGGTATGGGGCGTACCCATAATAAAGAAGAAACGTTTGCTCGTCTGTCTGATCCCCTGGGCTATGTCCATAAGGATGACATTTACTCCTTACTTAGAGCCATTGGGGCGCTGCAACGAGATTATGGCGATCGCACAAATCGGCTCCATGCCAGGATGAAATACCTGATCCATGATTGGGGTATCGATACGTTTAAGGCCAAGGTCGAAGGCTATTTTGGCAAACCTTTACAGCCATTTAAGGATCTTCCTCCCTGGCAATACCAAGACTTTCTTGGATGGCACGAGCAAGGAAATGGCAATCTATTTCTCGGCATCTTAGTTGAGAATGGACGGATTCAAGATCAGGGTAGCCTGAGGCTAAAAACGGCTTTGCGGGAAATCGTAGGACAGTTTAACGTCCCCTTGCGGTTGACCCCTCACCATAATGTTCTCCTCTGCGATATTAAGCGATCTCAACGCCATGTCATTGAAACAATTTTAGAAAAACACGGCTTGACTAGCCATCCAGATCAACTCAATGGCCTGATTCGCTATGGTATGGCATGTCCAGCATTACCCACCTGTGGTTTAGCCATCACTGAATCAGAAAGAATATTTCCAGCGATTTTGCAGCGAATTAATCAATTACTAGAAACGCTAGATCTGGCGGATGAACCCCTGATCATTCGTATGACAGGCTGTCCCAATGGCTGTGTTCGTCCCTACTTAGCAGAATTAGGCCTGGTGGGCAATGGACCTGGCAGCTATCAGGTGTGGCTAGGCGGAACTCCTGACGGAACAGCATTAGCCCAACCCTATGGCCCAAGCCTACAGATTGAAAACTTAGAAACTTTTTTAGAACCGATATTTCGTTATTTTCAAGCCAATCGCAAACCCGGTGAACGTTTTGGGCTCTTTTGCAATCGTATTGGGTTGGATAGGTTACAGGCTGTTTAAGGAGAAAAGAGATGGCTGACGGCTCTTAAAAATTAAGTCCATGGGTACTTATTAACTGATACAGTGCCTGCAATCGGGTTTTGGCTTTGACTTTAGCTAAGATATTGTTGATATGAAACTTGACGGTACTGTCGCTAATGTGGAGCTGCTCTGCAATGTCGCGATCGCGAAATCCCTGGGTCAGCAATCCAATCACCTCCTGTTCTCGATGGGAAAGCCGCATCTGTGGTTGATTGCCCTTGTTGCCAAGGCCCCATTTCTCCCCTTTTATGACTGCTTCTACAGCAGCTCTTAGTTGGTTGGCGGTGGTGGAAAGTGTGACCTGGGCATTGACCCCATCAGGTCTGATGTTGGCATTGTGATGAAGCCAAATGATGCGATCGCAACTATCGACTAAATCAACCTGATCCGTTAACAAGGGAATATGGCGCTCCTGAGTCATCTGTACTGTGATCCCAGCCGAATGCGCTAGCTGGGTAAAGCCGGTTTGCAAGAGTGGTAAGCGACATTGAATGTTCAGCGATACTTCTGGAAGACTCACTACAGCTGGAAATGCCAGGGATATCTGTAGAGCATTAATGCTAGTTTCGGCATTAATCTTCAGGGAGCCACCAAAATAGGTGGCAATTGAGGTTAAATTCCCAAAGACTAAAGCTTCCCAAGCCTGCTGTTCCTGGTACATCAAAGATGTGGTTGTCACTATTGACTCCAAGGCTACCGAATCAATGTCATAGGTTAAACGACAGTAAGTACAATCGAGGGTTTTAAGAATTTCAGCAACCTTTAGAAATAGTTGAGTTTGGGATAAATCGAGGGCGCGTTCTGTTCCTAAAACTGTCAACTTTATCGCCCCCAGTATCTGCGCGAGGCTGTCAGAGAGTGAAAACTCAGCAAGGGTGTTTGCGGGAATAGTTACGGGTGAAGGGTGAGTTTCTTTTTGATGCAGCGAGGCCATCTCTAACGCCACTGTCAATGTGGTACAAAACCCCAACAAAACTTCTAAAAATTCTGCCCCCATGGGATGATGGCCAAAGACGGCCAACACGCCAATCACCTTGTCAGCATTTGCTAAAGGATAGCCAGCAAAGCTAGTAATATCATTCGCGATCGCCCATTCAGGATATCGAATCCAAGATTCCTCGGCTAAGTGGTTGCTCAATAGAGCGACACGATTTTGAGCGATTTTACCAATTTTCAATTCCCCCATGGGGATACGGCTAAACGCACCGTCTGTGCGCGTATACAGCCCCGAGGATGCCACCAGTCGCAACAGTTTACGATCGGACTCAATCAACCAAATGCGCGCAAAGGCACAGTTAAACTGCTCTATTAAACCCTCTGTGGCTACGCGGGCAATGTCCTCTTGATCAAGAGAACTAGAAAATCCCTGAGCAATTTGAGTGGCCCGTTGTAAGTCCCAGACTAACCGTGCATCGTCCAGCATATCAGCATTTTTCCTTGATGCTACATCCCGGTGAATAGCCATTCTCCCATAAGCAAATTGAGATTATGGTTTTTTCCAGACCATACAAAAATAGTGACGGGTATCATACAGCTTAAAGAGATCAGTCTGAACAGTAAGAAGTTTTTGTTGCTTTTCAGAAGCGCTCTATAAAAAAGAACATTCCATCGCTCAGAGAGCCCGGAATGCCCGAAACTAGCTGAAGTGAAAGATTCAGCTGATTTTATTATGGAGCTCTACGAGCGTATCGAGCAAATTATCGTTACATTCCGTCCAGCCTTTAGTCGCAATGCTACATTCGGGTGGTTTGTGCTGCTGTTGTGGGGAGCCCTACTAACGACCCAGCCCCCTGCGGTGACCAGTTATTTGAATGCCCTGGGTCTGGGAGCGGAGTACTATCATCAAGCCCTCCATTGGTTTCATTCATCTGGATATGAGATGGACCGGGTGTGCCGTCGTTGGGGCCGTTGGCTCAGTCATCAGACCGATGGATATCGACTCAAGGGGCATCGAGTGTATGTCGGTGACGGCATTAAGGTCAGCAAAGAGGGGCGTAAAATGCCTGGGGTTAAAGGCCTGCATCAAGAGTCCGATAACCTCAGTAAACCAGAATGGATACGGGGGCATTATTTTAGTGCGTTGGGCCTTTTAATCGGACTCGACTCCGCGCTGTTTGTCAGTCTCATTGCGCTTAAACTTCATGATGGCATCATTGCGACCACTGACGATGCTGAGAGTCGTCTAACCGAGAAAATGGCGCAACTCTGTGTCACCCATATGGGGCAGGGCAGCTATGCCGTGTTGGATGCCTACTATGCGTGTCGGGTTGTATTACAGCGGTTTCGTCAACACCACCTCCATCTCATTAGTCGCAGTCGCATCTCAACGGTGGCACGGGCCGAGTTTTCAGCGAATCCACAGGTCGCAAAACGAGGACGCCCTCGACAATGGGGAGCCAAAATCAGGCTCAGAGACTTGTTCGAGGAGACCGATAGCTGGTTAAGCGAAACGGTCTCACTCTATGGTCAGCCCGTTTCACTGGTCTATCAGTGTTTTCAGTTTTACTGGGATAGCCCCACCGAGAAGGTCCTCTTTGTCCTCACCCAACAACCGTGTGGCAAACGGATGATCCTGCTCTCGTCAGACCTCAGCCTCACTGGACTAGAGGTCATTGAAACCTATACAAAGCGCTTCAAAATCGAGGTCGCTTTTCGCACCTTGGTTCATCTCCTGGGTGGGTTTGCCTATCGGTTCTGGCTCAAAGCACTCGACAAAATTGCTGACTGGCCTGACTCGATGTACCTGCTCGACTATGACACCGATATCCAGACCCAAATTCTTAGCAAAGTCGAGGCCTTTGAACGCTTTGTCAACCTCAATGCTATCGCCTTAGGACTACTGCAAGTGCTCGCTCTGGAAATGCCGAATCATATCTGGCGATACTTTCCGGGCTGGTTTCGTACCCTACCCAAGCATGGCTATCCCAGTGAACGGATTGTTCGAATGGCTCTCCAAGACCAGCAAGAGATCGTTTTATCCAAGAGTAGGCCTGCTCTACTGTTGAATAAATTATTGGCGGGTAAGATAGAGCAGGGCAAAACGTCCAAAACACCTTCGTTGGCAGCGTAGGAAAACGACAAAAAGGCAACATTAACTTGTTACTCAATAGAGATCAGTCATTGTGCAATCTAATGTTTGCGGCTATTCCGTTTGACAATTTGGTAGCAAGCTCTTTGATACAGAACTAATTTGTGCTGTCTGCAACCCGGGTTGGTGTTCTAAGTGGTGAAATGTCAAACGACGTGTTAAGAGTCACGTTTTGTTAATATTTATCCTTTGCAAATAAAGCTCAAAGTCAATCCACAAGCTTTTTACGCTGTCATTGACAAAAATTAATCTGAATAAACTGTTGATGAAAACTGAATAAACATGAACTTTTCCGGATTGTTTATGTCAAGGATGACTGCAACAGTGAATTTGTTGCACTGTGCAGATAGATTAAACCATCATGAGTTCTAAGTTTTGTCCAAAGTTCACGATAGCTACTGCTTATCCTATGATGTTTTCCTCGGGTGATCTAAAGCACATTGAGTCTGAAATGCTCCAGGTTATTTTTGCTGAGTCAAACTCTGCTTCTAGGAATTTATCTGAGCCGTCGAGCAGTTATTTTTTTGACACCATAGAGACTCCAACTGAATTATATCGTTGGGTCCAAAATACTGAGTCTCAACGGTTGCATCAATTAAGGCAGCTAGAGCGGCTTTGGCAAATCGAGCCAGAAGATTTCTCTAAAAGAGGATAAAACAATTCAGGGAAGACATAGTTGGTAGTATTTGTTTCAATGTTTCGTAGCTCACAATTTTGCTACAGTTTGCTACATATAGTTCCTGGCTTAGCCTATTTATATAAATGTGTCTAAATCGTCCAACTAATGGATTCCTATTGGTAGGAGCGAGTTTATTAAAGACAGTGCAGTTCTGATTTAGGGTGATGAGGGTTAAGGGGTGCGATCCTGACTGCCTGACACAAATCCTGTAACCCAGAATCCATAAGGATCGACAAGGAAATGGGCAGAGGGCATGCAAAGCTGAAGATACCAAACCATCAGCGTGATATGCATGTCAGCCTCTACCCAACTGTATGATCAATTGTTGCCCTTCCTGCGTCAACATAGCCGTTACAAAGACCTCCGGCATCTGAAAACACTGGCTTGGATGGTCAGTGCCCTGATCTGTAGTGGCCAACTCAGCCTCCCCGCTTGGGAACCCTACGTCCCCAGTCGGGCGACTCAGGCCCAGAGCTTTGAACGTCGGTGGCATCGCTTTTTCATCAACCGATTCATTGATGTCAAGGGGTTGTATCTGCCGCTGGTGTTGTTAGCGCTCACCAACTGGCGGGCTCATCGACTCTATCTAGCATTGGATACGACCATGCTGTGGAATCGCTATTGTATGATTCACCTGTCGGTTGTGTGTTGTGGACGAGCGGTACCACTTCTATGGCGGGTATTAGAGCATGAAAGTGCCATGGTTGCGTTCGATGAATATCGACCCTTGTTACGGCGTGCCCGTTGGCTGTTGCGTCGGCATCCCAACACGATGTTGTTAGCTGACCGAGGGTTTGCCAACCATGACCTCATGAGTTGGTTGCAAGCGAGTGGTTGGCACTATTGTTTGCGCATTGCGTGTGATGTTCATCTCCACGGCCCATGCCGTCATCCCATTGAAGTACAAGCGCTGTGGCCTCCCAAAGGAGAAGCCACTCTCTATGAGAACGTGGGGCTCTGGCAAGATGGTGAGCATCGATGTAATTTAGTCTTGGCAACCGTGCGAGGGACGAAGGAATCCTGGGCGGTGATTACGGATGAATCACCGAGTCTACAAACGTTGTGGCAATATGCCTTGCGGTTTCGGGTTGAGGAGTTGTTTTTAGATAGCAAATCAGGAGCCTTTGAACTCGAAGACTCTCGCATTCGATCCGCTCAAGCTCTAGAGCGTCTCTATTTGGTGGCCGCCATTGCCTTGTTATACGGCACCACTCAAGGCATGGCGGTGCAGTGTGAAGGCTTACGTCAACAGGTGGATACCCATTGGAGACGAGGGCTCAGCTATCTCAAAATTGGCTTACGGTGGCTCAAGGGAGTCGTTCACAAAGGTCGGACTCTTCTGAAACCAGTCCCCTTATTGCCCAAAGACCCAGACCCTTGTTTTGCGTCCAACAAGGCTGAGCAACGTTACTATGACCTGATTTGGTTTTCCCGTATTCGGTCAATACGATGTCGGACTTGAGATATTAATGGGGGCATCTGAGATGTGTCAGTCAGTCAGGGGTGCGATCTCACAACCGTCCGATCAGTGTATGTCTACACTGGGCTCAAACATCATCATCATCATCAGAGTAGAGAGTAGTACTACAGTTGTAGATATTTAATTTTAAGGGGATACTGGTCAATGAACGCCAGCCAGCCTCTGATGCCAATCCTTGTCAGCCCATTGAATGAACAAGCTCAAGTGCAAGAGTGGGATTTTGCCTTTGAAGAACTCATGGACCGTATCCGCCCTTACTTTTCAAGGATTGAGGCAGAAGAGAGAGCCCGCAGCTATGTGCAAGGCTTACTGAGCCCCATCGAGCGAAAAAATGGTTGGCAACTCGCGGAAGAAGCCGGAGACAGTACCCCCTATGGAATTCAGAATTTGTTAGGACGCTCAGTCTGGGAAGCCGATGGGGTCAGAGATGAGTTAATCGAGTATGTCCAAGAGCATCTGTTCAGTACCGATGGAGTGGGGGTATTGGATGAGACTGGATTTATCAAAAAAGGAAAGCAGTCGGTAGGAGTCCAACGCCAATATAGTGGGACGGTCGGGAAAGTCGAAAATTGTCAAATCGGGGTGTTTTTGAGCTATGTGAGTGACCAAGGTCATACCTTTCTTGACCGAGCATTATATTTACCGGAAAGCTGGACCCAAGATCCAGACCGATGTCGTCGGGCCGGAGTACCAGACGACATCGAGTTTGCCACCAAACCGGCCTTGGCTCAGCAAATGGTCGCGCGAACAACGGACTTGGGAATGTGCTTTGCGTGGATCACGGGCGATGCCGTTTATGGGAATAACCCAGGGTTACGCCAGGCCTTGGAAGCCCAAGTGCAAGCCTATGTTTTGGGGATTGCGTGCAATGAATCGGTCGTCATTGGAACGACCTCGTTACCGGCCAGTGAGGCGATGGCCTACCTGAGAGTGACCGATTGGCACCGACTGAGTGCCGGCAATGGTACGAAAGGACCTCGGACGTATGATTGGGCGGTACTCACTTTGAGTGCCCCCTCCCCGGACGGCTGGGCCCATCGGCTGTTATTCAGACGCAGTCTGAAAGACCCCAACGAGATCGCCTATTATCGAGTGTTTTCCCCCACAGAGTGTACGTTATCAGACATGGTTCGGGTGGCCGGTTGTCGGTGGACGATTGAGGAATGCTTTGAGACGGCTAAAGGGGAGGTGGGCTTGGACCAGTATGAAGTTCGCTCTTGGACCGGCTGGTATCGACATATCACCCTCGCTTGTTTAGCCCATGCCTTTTTGAGTGTGATGCGGACGCAATCTCTCGCCATCGCCACTGAAAAAGGGGCGCTGAAGTCACACAAATCAGCGGCAAACAGCTCGCTGGCGGTCTTCATGCACCAACGGGGGCTTTGATTCCACTAACATTGCCTGAAATTCGACGATTATTATGGTCGTTGTTATGGCAATGGTTACCGGATATTGACTTTGTGATTGGATGGTCCAGATGGCGACGGCAACATCAGGCCACGGCCCTGTTTTGGCATTACAAGAAGAGCATGATAACTAATTCTTCATAACTACAACTGTAGTGGTAGCTTCGCTTTGTAGTAGATTCGGCTAGATTGAGCATTTTTATCAGTAGCGATGGGTGATAACTATGCTTGTAACCTGTAGTTTTAACGGTAGTGCCATTGACCTTCGGAGGGCATATTCATGAAAACCTCAAAAATAATAGGTCAATCTCGTTTGAAGTGGGTCTAGAGGTGTATTCAAGGACAAAGGCCTCTTGTCAAGAATTAGTTTCAGCCATCCTAAACACCACCGATATCACCGTCCCTGTTGCCGCCGTCGACTCAATCGTAAAATATCCCCCATGGGCCTCCACAATCCGTTTTACAATCGCTAACCCCAAGCCTGTACCTGTAGATTTTGTCGTAAAAAATGGCTTGGTCAACTTGGGCAAAACATCTGGCGGAATGAGCTCACCGCCATTGTGAATACGTAAACACACCTGACCGGGCTCTGTCTCCAAATAGCAAGTCACCGCACTGCCTGGCTCAATTGCTTCACAAGCATTACTCACCAAGTTGATCAACACCTGTTTCAATTTGTCTGCATCCCCCTGGATAGTCACCTGTTGGTCAGGGGTTTTTAACACCATCGATCGACCTGTTGCAATGGGTTGAACCCTGAGGGTGTCTAACACCTCAGTCGTTAACTCAGTTAGATTAACGTGGGTAGTTTGCAATTTTTGTGGTTTGGCATAGAGTAAAATCTCGTTTAACAGAGACTCTAAACGCTCAGCTTCCGCAGCGGCCAGGTTCAGACGCATCGCATTTCTCTCGGAGAGATCAGCGTTACGCAGGGCACCTAACCCCATCTTGACCGTGGTGAGGGGATTACGCACCTCATGCACAATCATGGAGGCTAATTCCCCCACTTCTGCCAACGCCGCCAGGGCCTGTTCGGCACGTTTGCGATCGCGAATATCCCTGACAATCGCCACCACACATATCCGCTCGGCATACTCTATCGTCGAGGCAGAAATTTCTGCGGGTACGGTGATACCAGATTTGGTCAGACAGGTGAGCTGGTCCGTCCAGCCTTGACCTGTTTGCAACACCGATTCAGCAAAGGCCAAAAATTGTGGCATCTCTTGGGGATGAATACTGGAAATGTGAACACTCTCCAGTAGTTCTTGGTGGCTATAACCCAGTAGTTGTGTGGCTTGAGGGTTCGCTTCCAAAACGCGATCGCTAGTTGGATCAATGACAAAAATAGCGTCGTTTGAAGCATCGAAAATTCGGCGTAAATGCTCTTCACTGTCTTTAAGCTGAGCATTCAGCTCTGTCAGTTCCACCGTACGCTGGAGCACCCGTTGCTCTAATTCAGCATTGATTGTCATCAGTTTAGACTGGGCTGCACGCAGCTCCTGGGTCCGTTTGATCACTTCCGCTTCTAATGCTTCGTTAAATGTCTGTTGTTGTTGCCATAGTTGATGATTATCAATGGCCGTTGCCGCTCGCTCAGCAAAAAGCTCTGCCATACTGATGAGCTCGTTAGAAAACGGTCGTGGTTGTTGGCTAAAGCTACAAATTGTGCCAATGGTCTTACCCGTCACCGTCCGCAGTGGGACGCCCAAATAGGCAGAATATCCCTCCGGTCCTTCACCATGGCTGCGATCGACAATAAAGTTTTCCACCGTCAGCGGACATCCCGTTTTCACCACTTTGTCCGTTAGGGTGCCATGCAACTCATACACGGCTTCTGGATCGTTGTTTAAGTCAAGGGTACTGGCCAGAATTCGTTCTGAATTATCCCAACAAAGGGTGACCACAGCCCAATCTGTCCCTAAAATGCTCTGAACTCCCTGGGCTAATTCATTTAGATAGTGGGTAAGATTGAGATCGCGATAGCTTAAATTTGTGAGTACATCAAGAGTTTGCTGAGCTAGAACATACTCGGATTGAGACATAGCAAATCAGTTAACGCCAGGGATTTCAGGCAACTACGCCACTTATTTCAGAATACAACATCCGTTAAGAATTTTTGTCTGCATCCATGTAATATGGCAAAAGTCCTATTAATATGCAGAAGCGACGTCCTAAACCCATTAGGCCCTAAACCCATTAGGCCCTAAACCCATTAGGCCCTAAACCCATTAGGCCCTAAACCCATTAGGCCCTAAACCCATTAGGCCCTAAACCCATTAGGCCCTAAACCCATTAGCGTTTACCTGGATATGCAACAAAGTTGTTAGAAAATTGAGTATGCGCATTGTTTTGTGGCTGGGGGCCATCAAGAGTCTTGCAAAAATACCTCTAAATGCCTAAAACAAAGCTGTGATCTTGCTTAAAGCATCGATCACAGCTTGTGGTCTCAGATTTTAAATCACGATTTTACAGAAAAATCAAACCTGCAATTTTTACGGGTAACTACGATGCTGTTGCTGTTTCAGCATCCAAACTATCCAGCAAACCAGCCTCTAGTTTGTCCAGTAGACTACCAGCAGACTCAGATGTTTTATCAGTGACGGATGGGAGTTCTTCAGGAATTTCAAATCGACAGCTGCCACAGCGTAAAAAAGAGCCAGATTTACTAGCATGACGTAGCAATTGAACGCCACAGCAGGGACAGGATTCCATCAGCATAAAAAACCTCATTAACAACAGCTTTAAATCAACAATTTTCTCTCAGTAGCCTAGATTACTGACAGAAAATTGAGGGGTATGCGTTGCGTGAATAGCTGATCGATGCCCAATAGCAACAACCAGCATTAGACGCTGTAGCAGACTGTATTTTTGGACAGCCTTAAAGGCGTCTATCATTCCTTCCATACCAAACAACGGGCGACATTCGTGACATGCTAAATACTGTAAGCACGGTTAAGCCCTGTAAAGGGATTTTGCACACATTGTCTTTACAATAACAAGTGTAACTATTTATTGCCAGTGACATGGCAATAAAATGTGTCGCCTGTAACTGTCAAATCCTCATGGATAGTAGATCCTAAAAAGGATCATCCACAGGGAAAATAATGGATTCAAATTGATCGAATACTTTAGAGAATTGGTATGGGGGCTGTTTTTATTGACTAGCCATGCGTTTGGGGCCAGGCAACATCTGTTTGCTGGTCAGATATTTGTGGAGTTCATGGGCATTTAAGCGACAGAGATCTTTGGATAACTCGTTAATGGTCATTGTTCCTGGCACATAGTTTTGAACAGACTCACGTAACGTTCCTAAAATATGCGGCTCTGCTACCAACACGAGGTCATAGCCAGAGAAGCTTTGGGCAATGCTGCCAATGTGCTGTAAAACCTTACTGGCAAAGCGGCGATTGGTTTCTGTAAACTGCGTTGTTTTTTCGTGGCGATTGCCGTGATGTTTTCGCCCAATTAGATTGTTGCTAGGCCCTTTGGTGGTGATGGGCTTTTCAGCATTATTCAGGCTACTGTGCTCGGTTAAATGGGGGCCTGATTGTCCCTGATCAGAAAACTCAGTTCCGTTAAGGGTAAAAAACCGAGCTTGGGCACCATCTACAACCGCGACAAGATATGAGCGCATACGTAGTCCTAATTGTTTGTATTTGGAATCACATTGATTCTAACAGCGTAATCTTATTGGCTTAACAGCCTTGCTCACACCTTTAACAGCGTGACTTATTTATTAATACTTTAGAAAAATATGTATCATTCGCTTAATTGTTGAAGCATAAATTTTTCTGGTTAGAATTAAATATAAAGAGCTGCTATGGAAACCTCGTGAAGGCTTTATTAGCAAATGACTACTAATTTAGGGACTCAACTCTCTCCCAGGTCTATTTCTCTGAAAAGACTGCGATGGAGCGGATTAATGCTGATGCCCATGGCTTTTTTGATCCTAGGAAGCCCTGGGCAAGCGCAGCAAGTACGGGTGATCCAAGCTCCAGCTCCTTACAATGCCTGTAATGTGCGCAGTCAAGGGGGCATTCAATACCGTGTGATTGGAACCTACAGAAATGGCAGGCAGGTGACATTGCTGGGTGAAACAGGGCGCGGTTGGTACCGAGTTCAGATCGGAGAGCAGATTGGTTGGATGGCTCGGCAATGCCTTGGCCTCTAGGGCCAACAGCTGGGTATTGAGCTATGTATCTGACCAGGGTAAGTCTGTTCAATGGTGTTTATAATGTATGCTCGCGGTGATTAGGCGTTTAGATCGACTTGAGTCATGAATTTTGATACTTTTACTGAGTTTATTCAAAAAAGTTTTCGGGTTTCTCTAGGGGCAGCAGCGTCTGCAGTCGAGGCTATTCAAGATCCTCAGGCGTCTGCTAACAAATTTTCTGATATTGGTACAGATTTTAATCGGCTCACCGATGAGTTGGAAGTAAAAGGCGCGGTCACCGAGAAAGAAGCGCGTGAGTTTGTTGATAGCGTTAGTAGTAACTTTAACGATCAGTTCCCTAATCCCTTTGCCCCGTCTTCGGCTAGCAATGCCACTGTCAATACAGTGGCTAAACCTGTGACAGACAGCGGTCTCCAGGCTGAAATTAAGGCGTTGACTGAGCAATTATCGGCCATTCGTCAAGAAATTGAACAGCTCAAGGCTCAAGGGTCATAGGTGATAGCTCCAGTACAGAGTTCGGGCAATCACCGTGATTGGAGAGTGGGCCATTGAGATTGTTCAACGGATGGCATTCTCCCTGCTAAAGCCCGTTAATAAATTTGTTTGACAAAGCGTCGGCATTGTTAACAATGCCGACGCTTTATTTTTAAGCACTGGACCGTTCGAAATTTTTAGTGAGTGCTGTGTAGCTCTGGCTGGGAGTATTTCTGACGTTATTCCAGTGAGCATCATATGAAGCATTTTGCTGTCTTGATTCAGTTATTGCGCGATCGCAATCAGTTTCTTGAGGATATTCGGCGTGATGTCAAACTGGAGCGTAAAATCTTTTCGTTGCTGGTCGTCAGCTGTATATTCTTTGGGGTGTATGGAGCCATCATTGGTTCATCCAGCAGCTGGCTACAGATGATGGCATCGGCGGTTAAACTACCCGCTCTGTACCTGATTACCTTAGCCATTTGTCTTCCCACACTTTATTTCTTTGATATTCTCTTTGGCTCTAAGTTAAATTTTCGCCAATATAGTGCCATGCTAATGACCACAGTGGCTGTGATTAGCGTGCTGCTGTTCAGCTTTGCCCCCGTGGTCTTATTCTTTTTGATTTCAATTCAAGGGTATAACTTCTTTTTGCTACTCAATGTGGCAGTGATGGGCCTAACCGGTGTGATTGGTGTGCGTCTGTTTTATCAGGGAATGCGCCAGGTGGTGGGCGAAGATGCAGCAGGTAGTCAGCTGCGCAACCGTTTATTGTTAGGTTGGCTAGGTTTGTATGCGTTGGTAGGTTCACAATTAGGATGGACGCTGCGTCCCTTTTTCGGTGCCCCTAATGAACCGT
Organism: Leptolyngbya sp. PCC 7375; assembly: GCF_000316115.1. Classification (GTDB taxonomy): domain Bacteria; phylum Cyanobacteriota; class Cyanobacteriia; order Phormidesmidales; family Phormidesmidaceae; genus Leptothoe. The sequence goes on along the minus strand of NZ_JH993797.1, from coordinate 700,555 downwards.
TTCAGATATTTCGACCCGAAATTGAGGGGAACTTCTACGCTCAGATTTTGACAAGTCTAGGGTCCCTATTAGGTCTGTAGAGGCGTTCCACAGAACGCTTCCACAGTATCGGAGACATACATGAGCGACGTGAATCTGGATAGTTTGCGGATTACAAATCGTGATTTGGACGAGCTGACAGGGCTGGATATTAGCGATTTATCCATGGGGTGGGGGACCCGCTTGTCAGTCTTTCAGCGGCCACGGTTACGCTGGGCCTGGTTGATGAATCAAGGGCTGGTGCTGGCCGTGGCGCTGGTGCTCTGGTTGCCGGTGTGTTTAGTGCTGGGCCGCAATGTGGCCCAGCAGGCGGTGGTTGTGTTTATGGGTATTGGTGTGGTGGGTGCGATCGCCACTACCCTTGCCCATGGCAGTTATGGCATTTACAAAGGCCGACAACTTAAGGTGCTCAGCCACCTACTGGATGAGGTGGATCGCTTTAACGAAATGATTAAGGCAGTTGAAATTTTAGACGAATTACGTCAGGCCGATCGCACGTCTAGACGTTTGGCGTTAGATAATCCCGATGCTGTCAAAGACGCGTTACACCTTACCCGCGAGAGTCTAGTGTGCGGACTTACGAGCGATAAAATCATGCGCAAACACCAGCGCTTTATAGCGCGTCGCCATGAACTATTTGCCAGCATTGAGACTAATCTCTCCAGCCTACAGTCCCTCCAGGCCTCAGAGATGGCTGGAGACTATGCTCAACTTCTCAACGAAGCCCTGCAGGTAGGAACCAGTGTCCATCAGGAACTCAGAAGGATAACGCCTGATTAACGGCTAAGTATTCAGGCGTTGCTGATCGTCGCTATAGCCGTTAGAGCATTCCCTTATGGGGGACACTAGTCTAAGTCAAGGACTAAATGTGAGGGAAATATTAAAGTCATTTTTACGGTAGTTTGCTACTCAAACCGATGCAGTTTAATAGATAATAGTACATATATTTCTGATGTCATTTAGTTGTAACGAAGTTCCTGTCCAATCTGGATTTTAAGGAACTTCAAGGGTGATTCTTATTTATGAAAAAGACGTTTGTCCTCGATACTAATGTGCTGTTGCACGATCCTAAAGCCATCTATCGTTTCGAGGAAAATGACGTCATCTTACCCATTGCCATCGTTGAAGAGCTCGATCGGTTTAAAAAGTCCCTGGATGAAACTGGCCGTAATGCTCGTCAAGTGTCTCGTACCTTAGACAAACTGCGCGGGCAGGGTAGCCTTACTGAAGGGATCTGTTTGGAAGGGGACGGTACTCTCAAGGTCTCTTTGTGTCATCAAGAAACTCTCTCTTCATTGCCCCTAGAACTTGAAGGTGATAAGGCCGACAATGAGATCTTAGCAGTTGCCCTAGAGCACAAACAAACCTGTCAATGCCCTGTGGTTTTGGTCAGTAAAGATGCCAACCTTCGCATTAAAGCCGATACCTTAGGTCTGGCTGCTGAAGATTATGAAACCGACAAAATTGATATTGACGATCTGTATTCTGGGACAGGGGAGCTACTGGTTGATGCAGAACAACTGAGCCAATTGTTTCGTGGTGGAACGTTGGAATTAGATGGCAAGTTCTATCCTAACCAGTCTCTCACCCTTGTGGATGTTAATAATCCAGCCCACACTGCACTGGCTATGGTGGAGGGGGAATCAGGACGTATTGTTCCCTTGCCAAAAGTGCCCTATGCAGGAATCTCTCAAGTACATCCCCGTAACCGAGAACAAAAGTTTGCATTAAATTTGTTACTAAATGACACTATTCCTCTGGTTACTTTAGTGGGTAAAGCCGGTACGGGTAAAACTCTGTTGGCCATTGCGGCAGGTGTTCAAAAAGTATCGGAGGAGAGATCCTACAGTCGGTTGTTAATATCTCGCCCAGTGGTACCCATGGGACGAGATATTGGTTATTTGCCTGGGGATATTAACGAGAAGCTGACGCCTTGGATGCAGCCGTTATACGACAACTTTGATCTAATTTTTGGCACTCAAGATCCGGTTGGTCAACCCGCCCATTGGCGCAGGGGACATGAAGAACTAATGGAAATGGGCCTATTACAAATCGAAGCGTTGACCTACATTCGCGGACGAACTTTACCGAAACAGTTTTTGATTGTTGATGAGGCTCAAAATCTGACTCCCCACGAAGTTAAGACTATTTTGACCCGTGCAGGAGAGGGCACCAAAATTGTTTTGACGGGTGACACAGCACAAATCGACAATCCCTATGTGGATGCTGCTAGTAATGGTTTAGCTTATGTGGTAGAGCGGTTCAAGCATGAGCCTTTAGCGGGTCATATTTTGCTAACCCGAGGTGAGCGCTCAGCGTTAGCAGAGAGATCTACGGAATTATTGTAGGGGTGTCCCATAGGACACCCCTACAATAATTCCCGACAATGGTGGGTAGTCAGCTGGGAAAGCTAGAATAGATTTGTTTGATCAGCGTTCAATCAACCATGGCTATTCAGCAGGGCGACTATGAAAATCTGCTTGCAAGGTGCAGCAACTACCGAGGGGCATTAGCCATGCTCAAGCAGTATCGCCCCTATCTAGAAATGTTGCCCAGCATGCGCCGCCCCCAGGAAAGCATTGTCACGATTCCCTTACCTAATATTAGTGTTCGACGCGCTATTGATAGTCCCGTCGGCCCCTTGAATAAACGCCGAGAGGTGGTCACGTTACCCTGCGATTTGGCCATCCTCATGTGTGATCCTGAATGGAAAATCAAAACTGGTGTGGATGTGCTTCTTTTTATTCACCGTCCAGATGAAGATTTTTCGGAACTGTTATCTCGGTGGCGACAAACCCAGATATTGCTGTCGGAAAACTATGAATGGCTTATGCCAGCACGGCATGAACATCTGATGAATGAAGGCTCAGAGCAGCCCTATCCGCTGTTTGTTACCTTTCCCAAAACCCCAGAGCGCATCATCCGTGGATTAAATGGTGCAGCATTACCTGTAATTATCTATACCCCAACCCTGTGGAGCGATCCAGAAGAACGTTCAGAGCTGGTAATTTCACCCCAGTTTGAGTCTGAGGAGCTGATTGACGACGGAGACGAAGCCCTGCGGGATTGGGGCATTGATATTGAAGCGGCGGATGATGGTGTGGACCCCTAGGAACGACCCGTAAAATCGAGTGTGAGACCATAGCAAAGAAGAGTAAGGGAGGATAGGTGCCCTAGAATATTCTGGTGCGCACATTTGAGTAAGCGCTTCAGTGGCTTCCCGGAGGGTATTTTGAGTTTTGAATTAAGAGGCTCACTGCAGTCCCATCCTATTTTGAAGACACCCTGGCTTTTGAAGACACCCTGGCTTTTGAAGGCACCCTGGCTGTGGCTAATTTTACTAGCCCATATTGTTTATTGGCTGACGGCGTTTCCCAATCCTGATGAGGCTTACTACTGGCTGTGGGGTCAGCGTTTAGATTGGTCCTACTACGATCATCCACCGTTCCATGCCTGGGTGCAGGGGCTTTTTTCCTATTTAGGACATTCCCAATTTGTGTTGCGGCTACCCACAGTGCTAAGTAATGGGTTATTTTTCTGGGCTTATTATCAAATTACTCGTTATATCTATGGCAGACGCTTCTATACCCCATGGGTTGTTACCATACTGTGCTGTTGGAGTAGTCCACTTTATTTTTTGTTTTTAACATTGGCCTGGCACGATCAGTGGCTGATTGCATTCTCTCTACTATCGGCCTACTGGTTTGTACGATTTTTAGATGGTGCGTGGCTAACGGGTCAGGGCAACAGCAGCTATCTCTATGGAGGAGCTGCTGCCTTAGGGTTGGCCGGGTTGTGTAAATATACGGCTGTATTTGTGGGCATAACGGTTCTGGGGACGATTGTCAGTCAGCCCAAACTCCGCTGGCTTTTGCGGGATGGGCGACTGTACGGGGCAGTTGCGATCGCATCTCTTTTCAGCCTACCGATTTTAATTTGGAATTTTCAAAACGACTGGCTATCGTTTCAGTACTACCTCACCCGCAGCGTTGACAGTGGTGATGGTCCCACGTTGCGGCCCGATGCCGTTTTGTTCTTTTGGCTAACAGCGGCGCTGATTTTATCACCCCCTTTAGTTTGGGCCATGGTAAGGTCCGTGGCACTTCCCCCCCCCTGCAAATCCCCCACCTATCGCACCATGGCCCTGGGCTTATTTCTCACCTCGACGGGGCTACTGACCCTGGTGGGGCTATTTTCCACGGCGCTTTACTACTGGAATATTTTGGCCTACCTGCTGCTGTTACCATGGGTGCCCTCATTTTTTCTAGATAAGAATTTCGAAACCCTGCGTCATCAAGGCTGGTTCAATGCCCTGCAAATTTTAGGAACAGTTGTTGCCTGGCTGTTGGTGATTAACTACTGCCTGTTGCCAATAACCGCTCTCTTTGGCCCCACCGGTGATCCTGATGGGCGTATGTCGTTTGGATGGCACCAGGTAGCAGCAGTGGTGGAAGACTATGCCCCCCAGCACAATTTACTGTTGACGACCGACTACCGCTCCGCCTCGGCCCTGGCCTATGCACTGAATGACGATCGTATTTTAGCCATATCCGATCGTATCGATCAGTTTGATGTCTGGGCTAGTAAACGTGCTTTGATTGGCCAATCTGCCCTGGTTTTAGCCGACGACTGGCATCCCTTTGGTGAAGGACCGCTGACGCTAGCGCCTGACTGGGAACAAGTGGCGACAATTCCGGTACAGCGGTTTGGGGTGAAGATTAAGGACTATTACTTATATTCAGGTGTGGTGGAGAGTTATTAGGTCTTAGGTCTTGGTTATTAGGTCTTAGGTCTTAGGTCTTAGGCTTTTACTTGTGCGTACCCCTTCAAAAGCAACTAGCTAATAACCAATAACCAATAACCAATAAAAAAACTCAAAATTCCTTCAACTTCCCTCAATCCCCGCCTGATGCTCACACTTAAACCCCTTTTGCCGCCACTGCTCTAAGTTCACTGCGGTAAGAGGGGTTAACCGATGGCAGGTAGGCCTGTGGACTTGAGCGACAAATGCCCACAGCAAACTGCGGCTGATATCAAGGGTACTTTTCAGTGTTGTTTCTTGATTGCCAGGGATGCCAATTTCATCCACAATCAGGGGCTCGACCCAAATTCCCTGGGCTCCAAACAAAATACGGGCCAGGGTGACAGCTCGAAATGTGTGGCTGCCAGAGGTAACTAGAGTGACATGACGAGCTCCCCAGCGCTCTAGAATAGGGACAGAATAAACGAAATTACCAAAGGTAGACTCAGCACAGTTCTCTAACCAAACCTGATTTAGAGACGCTCTTGCTTGCTCAAATAGCAAACGAATGCAGGGTTCAGCAGAACCGGCAGATACCAAAATGGGTATCTCGGTTGAAAAGGTACTAGCTAGCTGAGCCATGTACATTTCTCGGCGAATGCTACCGCCTAAAACCAGGTAAGCATCTGTGGGGCGCTGGCTGGCTGGCCATAGACTACTGAAGGCAATCAATGTAGCAATCGTAACTGCCACTAGTAATCCCAGTCCGACGTGCCTTAAACGTCGTTTTAACGCCTTGGCCTTTGACATAGTCGATAGCTCTCGCTGTAGGCTTCAGTAAATATACTCCTGTAATTCCCCGGTCCAAAGCATACTCTGTAGATGGACTATGAGTCTTTGAGGACGTAGTATTTAGATAATTTGAGTGGTCTAGTTAAATTCTTTAGCAAAACCTTTCAGATATCACTGTTTCTGCCCATAACAAAAGTAAGGTTTGAATAAAGATACTGCAGTTTTACGTAATTGACCTGTTTCGTGCGCTAGATTTAAGTCCAGTATTTATGCTGAAAAACCCTGTACGTAAGGGGCTGCTTCTAAACGGTTTGCTACTTTACGTTAATATTGCAAATTTGTAGCTGCATAATTGAAATTTTAGTTTTGTTAGCGTTCATTTTGATCCTGGGCTAATCTACTCCTCCGTTTAGATTCTTACATTGCTTGCAAACATCTCATTACCCCCTGCCGCAACTGTTTCAATGAAAACCACATTAGAGTTACTTCGGTCGACTGGCGCGATCGCAACAGTTATTCTAGCACCCGCATTTTTTACCTCATTTCCAGCTGAGGCGGCATTTACGGATGGACCTAAGACGATTCTTGACGAAGCGTGGCAGATTGTATATCGCGAGTACGTTGACGATTCCTTTAATCGCACCGATTGGGTTGAGGTTCGTCAGGAGCTGCTAGGACAAAACTACACATCACGCCAAGCCGCTTACACAGAGTTACGTCGGGCCCTACGCCGCCTGGATGATCCCTACACGCGTTTCCTAAGCCCTAATCAATATGCTGAGCTCACTGAGCAAACTTCTGGTGAGGTCTCTGGCATTGGTATCCGCTTGAATCGTGATAACGAGGCTGGGGCCATCGTGGTTACTGATGTTGTGGCAGGTTCCCCAGCTGAGCAAGCAGGGCTGAAGGTCGGGGATCACATTTTGGTGATAGACGGACGGGCCACCGACCTGCTGAGTGCAGAGCGGACATCCCAACTGCTGCGAGGAGATGCAGACACCCAGGTTACGCTAACCATCGAACGCAATAGCGAATCTCAGACCTTGGTGCTTTCTCGGGCTCGAGTAGAAATCCAAACGGTTAATGCCAAGCTGGAAAATCAGAATAATATCAATGTGGGCTACATTCGTCTGGATGAGTTCAATGCCCATGCTGCAGAACAGATGCAAGCGGCTATTGCTGAGCTGAGTGAACAGGGAGCCGAGGCGTTTGTGTTAGACCTGCGGGATAACCCCGGTGGCCTGCTACAGGCGAGTATTGATATTTCTCGTATGTGGTTGCGGCGTGGCCCCATTGTGCGCACTGTGGATCGCAGCGGGGACAGTGAAGCAATTTCGGCAAACCGAACTCATCTGACTGAGTTACCTTTGGCGGTTTTAGTCAATGGAGAATCAGCCAGCTCCAGTGAAATTGTCACCGGAGCACTGGGGGATAATGATCGTGCCATTGTGGTAGGCAGTCCCACATTTGGTAAAGCTCTGGTTCAATCTCTGCACGGTCTTTCTGATGGGTCTGGAATTGCTGTCACTGTGGCCCATTACTTTACACCCAATGGTACCGATATCAGTAGTCGAGGCATTACCCCTGATATTCAAGTAGACCTGTCCTCCGACGAACGTAGTACCTTAACCAGAAACCCTGATTTGATGGGTACCGCCAGGGATCCGCAATTTGCTGAAGCGGTATCTGCCCTGGTGCCTGAAGTGGCTGCTGCCAAACGTCGCCAGCAGCTTTCTACGGTGTCTTCCCCGGTACCACGGGTGCCCCAATTAGGGCGACGCACGCCTTAAGCGACGCACGCCTTAAGGCGACGCACGCCACATCAATAAAACGGTTGAGGCGATCAACAACAATGTAGAGGTATTCCATGGAACGCCTCTACATTGTTAATCATTAACGCTGTGGCGAGAAAAGCTGTAGATCCTTTGCGTGCTGAGCTGTTCACCAATGACATCGGGGGACTGCCAACTAAATATCTGTCGATCTAAACCTACCTGCAGTGTGGTAAATGGGTCACTGCCATTGGCAATAAGCAGGTCTAGCTCTTCTAGATCAGACCACTGAATGAGCTGTTCCAGTAGGGTTGCGATCGCACCACGATATTGATGATCAGGCTGTTGATACCAATTGCTAACCACCGGTTCCGCTAGACCCAGGTTAACAATCAGGGCTTGGGGACTAAACAGTGAAACCGCAATGGAACGAGCCTCTTCCTGCAACAGCAGACCTGAATTATGGGCTAGCTGCCGCAGCGAGTTCACCTTTTCATGGCGCTCGGCCGATGGCAACGGTTGTGCCCAGTGCAGGGCCAGCGTCCCTAAATACGACTGTAGAAGCAAATGGCCCAGTTTGTGAGCCTTCGTAGAAAGATAGTCTGAGTTGTACGTATTGGCCTCGATCAGCAATGGCATCCGGTCCACCATCTCTAGGCCATAGCCCTTAAGACCGGCAATCTTACGGGGATTGTTAGTAATCAACTTAAACTGATGGACCCCAAGATCGTTCAAGATTTGAGCACCAATGCCGTAATTCCGCTGATCCGCAGGTAGTCCCAATTTTTCATTGGCCTCAACGGTGTCAAAGCCCATATCCTGCAAAGAATAGGCCTTGAGCTTATTGACTAAACCAATACCTCGCCCTTCTTGACGCAGATAGACCACAACACCGGTCCCTGCATTCTCAATCATTTTCAACGCTGTCTGTAGCTGTAGCTGACAGTCACACCGCAACGAACCCAGAGCATCCCCCGTCAAGCATTCCGAGTGGACCCGCACCATGATAGGTTGAGTCCCAAAGGTGTCTGGGTTGCCCTTAACAATGGCCACATGCTCGGAATTATCCAGCAAATTACGATAGGCATAGATTTGAAACGTCCCAAACTGGGTGGGTAAATCAGCCACCGCTTCTCGCTTAACCAACCGTTCGTGACGCAGGCGATAGCTAATTAAATCGGCAATGCTAATCAGTTTCAGGCCATGGTTTTTAGCATAATCAATGAGCTCTGGCAGTCGTGCCATGGACCCGTCAGCGTTCTGAATCTCACAGATAACGCTTGCAGGGTAAAGTCTTGCCAGTTTGGATAAATCCACCCCAGCTTCTGTGTGACCTGCCCGCTTGAGGACGCCGCCTTCTTTGGCTCGCAGGGGAAAAATATGTCCCGGTCGGCGTAAATCTTGAGGCTTGGCCTCTGGATTGATGGCAACTTGAATGGTACGCGCCCGATCTTCTGCCGAAATACCTGTGGTTACGCCCCAGCTCAAACTAGCGTCAATGCTGATTGTAAAAGCCGTTTGCTCATTTTCATCTTCAAACCCATTGCCACTGACCATCAATGGCAGATCGAGCTCATCCAGGCGATCACCCGTCATGGCAAGGCAAATCAAACCTCGAGCTTCAACAGCCATAAAATTGATCATATCGGGGGTGGCAAACTGAGCTGCACAAACCACATCCCCCTCGTTTTCGCGATTCTCATCATCGACGACAACAATCGCTTTACCTGCAGCCAAATCTGCCAGAGCTGCATCGACGCTGTCAAACTGAAATTCCGCCAGTTTCTGATCTATGGTCTGACTGGCTGCTTGACTGGCGTCCGAATCGGATGGAAAAGAAAATGGATTAACGTTGGCAACCACGGATTCCGCCTATTGACTGTCAATTGACTGCCCATAGATTGTAGTGCGTTATTTCCTAGATTGCTGAAGATAGCCGTTAGGGAGATGATGGCTGAGAATTTTGGAGAGGATCGATCAGAACAATTGAGTGTCGGCTAGGATCCTCTTGGCCGCTTTGTTCGCGCATGATGCGGCTCGATTGTTCCGGATCAAAATTATGGCTAAAGTCCTGCCATATACCCGCATGTTCTCTCTCTAAAGAGAGAATAGAGTGGTTGAGTTGCTCTAGCTCAACTTTTTGCTGACGATAGTAGGGAAACAACTTAGCAATGGTAGATGTGGCAACCACTGCCAGCAGAATATTGACAGTGAGCTTTACCGTAGACTCCAAAACCAGCGATTGGCGAGCTTTGCCCCTGATAACCATTGGTTTTGCCCATCGAGTCATTGATATACATCCCCAGCACGTTGCTCAGCTTGACCATATTATGGGGGCTATTGTTTCATTTGCACCACAAATTCATCTTTTTGCGGTAATTTTCTTTTGATTGTCAAGGAACGCCCTAAAAAATAACCCCAGGCATAGTCTGCCCGAGGCTACTATAAACATTGCTCTAAAGAATTGGTTATTACGCCTACAAGGCTCAGAAGGAGACTGGTGCTTCAATCTAAGGCCCAAAGCAAAACACTATGGCCCAAAAAAGCAAATGGCTTGCAAGGCCGCTTGAAATCAGTCAGACGTACGTCTGACGTGCTTCTACTTATAGAGTTCGGTACCAAGACGAAGGGCCAAAACACCGGGAATTAAAGCAATCAGCAAAGCGATGATGATTTGAGTGTCAGATAAAGCCATAGAGTGCCAAGTTCCTTACTAAATATTAACTACTATGCTCTTAGAGAATTGTTGACTAAAATTGGCGCAATCAGACGCTTCGAAGTTAATCTGTTACAGTCTTTAACAACTGATTATTAAACGTATTCTGTGCTAAGCCTTGACTAACAAGAGATTTGTAGCTGTCAAGGGGGCTATCTGTATGAAGATAAGCAGTTTATAAAGCTTCATAGCTGTTTATATATCGATGTTTGGATACGGTGAGCGGGCGGGTGTTACACCCGCTCGGGGGGTGCTAGAAATTAGTCATACATTGACAGGCTTTATAAACTTCTCAAACTATCTTAAAAATAGTGATTTGCCTGAATTAGAATGTAGCTTTAACAACACCCCTATCAATAACGAATGCGCTATCACTACTAGACATCACCATTGAATAAAATCAACCGGTTAAGAACTGCCTTCAGTGCAGTTACTTTTGTATTAAGCGATGAATACAGCCTCTGACGTCGAAAACATTAATCCGACTGTATCAAACAATATCGAGCAACCCCTGAATGTGTCTCCAACCTTTCGTTCAGCTTTAGATCTTAAGTTGACCAGGCTTCAGAGGGATGTGCTGCGTATGGGGGCTTTAGTGGAAAGTTCTTGCTTGTTGGCCAGGGAAGCACTATGCGATCGCAACATTGATGCCGCAAAAAACCTGAAGAAGCACGATAAACAAGTTGACTATCTCTACCGACAAATTGAAGTAGATTGTATCAACCTGATCACTCTAGAATCCCCTGTTACCAGGGATGTGCGTCTGGTCAGTGCGTTGATGCAAATGATTCGAGATTTAGAACGCATCGGCGACTACGCCAAGGATATTGGTGAGGTATCCCTAAAACTATTTCCCTATCCCCCCCACGACGCTATAGAGCAGATTCAGGTGATGTTGGATCGGTGTCGCTCAATGGTTGCCTTGAGTTTACTGTCGCTGTCAGAGCTTGATGTAGACGCTGGCCGAGAAATTAAAGAAAAGGATGACGTTGTCGATGATGACTACGAACGTCTCTTTGATCTTTTAGTTCAATCTCCTACCGCTGCTAGTAATGTTGAGCCCACAGTCCTGTTAGTCTTGGTTATTCGTTATCTAGAACGCATTGCCGACCACGCAACAAATATTGGTCGGCGAGTCGTGTTTGTGGTCACTGGAGAACGACATTAGTAGATAAAGAGTCGGGAATAGAGTTTCCTGAATGGCGAAGAGGTCAGGAATATTCCCCTTAATGCCTACCCCCCCACTCCCTATCTCTAAATCTCTTACCAAAATAAATAAATTATTTGAAACATATTTGACATAAGGGTCACTTTAAGGAAAACTTGTACCGTTCATATGCTAATTTTCTTGAGCGTGCTCGAATAGGTGCGATTTAGGTGGCACACCATACTGTATAGCGGTAGTTCGGAGTGATTTTTTCAGGGATGCGTCTTGGGGGATTGCCCTCGTACCTTGGTAAATTTGCTGGTTGCTAGATGGTCTGGTCGTCATACTAACGGTCTTCAGGGCAACGTTTGTCATTGGCGTTTGGGTGTTGTGAAGGATGCGGCTTTTGGAGGTTTCTTAGGAAGCAACGCGTTCTATGCCCAGTCTCTGGCCAAGAAACCCGTGGCATGTCTCAACTAATGCGTAGGATTCATCGCTACATGAATTTTTCAATTGCTTCCCTGCTGGCTAATTTCTCAAACGATAAGCTCGTTACGACTAAGACCCTCGAAAAAAAGCTCAATTGTGCTGACGACGACCAGGTCAAGGATCTGGGCATTGCCCTAAACGCATTGGAACGCATTGGTGTACTGGAAAAGGAGCGTGGCAAATACCGCCGTATCCATCAGGATGGGGTGATTGAAGGTAAGCTGCGCTGTTCTAGTAAGGGGTTTTGTTTCGCTATTCAAGATGAGGAAGAAGCCGACGATATCTATGTAAGAGAAGCCCATCTTCACCATGCTTGGAATGGGGATCGAGTCTTGGTGAAGGTGACCAAGGAAGGCAATCGACGTCGGAGTCCTGAAGGCGAAGTTCAATTGATTTTGGAGCGAGCAAATTCTTCCGTGCTGGCGCGAATTAAAGAGCCTGAAGAGGGTGATCGTCTACAGGCGGTGCCTCTAGACGATCGATTACTATTTCAGCTCGATCTCAAAAATCAAGATAACGACGAATTAAATCAATCAGATTTGCAGTCAGCCATAGACCACCTGGTCCATGTGGAGATTTTGCGTTATCCCATTGGGCAATACTTACCCCAAGGTAAAGTGGCTCAAATTTTGGGTAGCGATGCCGAAGCGGCAGCTGATATCGATATTGTTTACTGTAAACACGATCTGCCCCGAGCGTTTCCTGAGGAAGTCATGATGGCGGCTAAAGCGCTGCCCAATCGGGTGCGCAAAGCTGATATCAAAAAACGCATTGACCTGCGCGACCAGCCCACCGTCAGTATTGATGCGGATGGTGCCCAGGTGATTGATGATGCCCTCACCCTGGAGCCGCTAGATGATGGTAATTGGCTATTAGGAATTCACGTAGCGGACGTTTCATACTACGTACCATCCAACAGTCCCATTGACCAAGAAGCCTATCGCCGTGGGACTTCCGTATATTTGGCGGATTCACCGGTGCCGTTGCTGCCACCGCCGTTATCCACATCGTTATGTGCACTGCTGGCAGATAAGGAGCGGCTGACTATTTCGGTCATGGTCATTCTCTCTTCCGAAGGTGAGGTTTTGGCCTATGAGGTACAACCATCCGTCATTTGTAACGATCATCAGCTGAATTATTATCAGGCCCAGGCCATACTGGCGCGGGACGACAAGGATGCGATGGAAGCCCTGTCGTTTAAAAAACGTGATTTGACTAAGTTCAAAGAGAGCTTTGAGCTCATTGAACAGCTGTTTGAAGTGAGTAAACTTCTACAGGAACAACGTAATCAGCGTGGCTCCTTTGACTTAAATTTACCTGACCACGTCTTTCCTGAAGAAGCAGGAGAAGAGCTTTCCCATTATCTCTCTCCTAAATTTCAACATGATGATGAGGGTGGTCTCGGAGTCATGGTGGTTTCGGATTTGTTGCCTGCGCGACGTATTGTTACTGAATGTATGTTGCTAGCAAATCAGCTAGTGGCCAAGCATCTAAAAGAGTTAGGTGTGCCAGCTATTTATCGTCTCCATGGCACCCCTGACCCTGGCGATGTGCAAGAGCTGATTAAGCTAGCCAACAACATGGGACTCAATCTACAGCTGGAAGATGAGGAGTCTGTTTCACCCAAGGATTATTTAGGATTTGTTCAACAGTTTAGCCAGTCTAAGGCTGAAAAAGTACTCACCTATTTGCTGTTGTCTACTTTAAAGCCAGCTTCCTACAATAGCCATTCCGATGGTCATTTTGGTCTGGCGTTAAAAGATGGGTACACCCACTTTGCTTCTCCTGTTAGGCGTTATCCTGATTTATTGGTACATCGGTTGCTCCATGCGGTGTTTGACGAGGGTCGAGATCGCAAGACCACCCGTTCCAGAGACCGGGTTGATTTACGCAGCAGCAGCAGCCATGGCAATGTGAGCTGGAGCGTACTGCCACCTGATATTCACAACGAGTTTGAAGAAATCTTCACTCACACAACCACCCATCTGACGGAGCGAGAGCGTCTGGCCCAGGAAGCTGAGTCTGATTTAGAAGGCCTGAAAAAAGCTGCCTTTATGCAAGCCCATACGGGTGAAGTGTTCCACGGCTTAATTACAGGTGTTCAATCCTATGGTTTCTTTGTGGAATTAGAAGAACTTCTGGTAGAAGGTCTGGTGCATGTCAGTTCTCTTAAGGATGATTGGTATGAATATCGTTCTCGTCAACAAAAGCTCATGGGTCGTAAAAATCGCCAGCAATATCGTTTAGGCGATCGGGTGGAAGTTCAGGTGAAGAGCGTAGACTACTACCGTCAGCAGATTGATTTAGTGGCTGTAGGTGGGGGTAGTGAAGCCATTGATGACGATGACGATGATATCAAAGATGTCGAGTCCATGAATGGTGATGACATCTTTGATGATGACGGAGAAGAGTAGCTTAGTGATGCCACAAGATGCACAGGCCGCATCCGCTTCTCCGTCATCTCGTCCCCTGGTTTTAGGCATAACCGGAGCCTCTGGTTTAATCTACGCCGTACGAGCTATCAAACATTTACTCACAGCAGGCTACCCAATAGATTTGGTAGCCTCTAAAGCTGTGTATATGGTTTGGCAGGCTGAAGAACAGGTGCGTTTACCCGGAGATTTAGATCAACAGGCCCTGTTTTGGCGAGAGCAGGCCGGGGTGCCAACGGCGGGTATTCTACGGTGTCACACCTGGAGCAATGTGGGAGCGAGCATTGCCAGCGGGTCGTTTAAGACTCTGGGGATGGTGGTTATGCCCTGTAGCATGAGCACCGTCGGAAAATTGGCGGCAGGCTTAAGTTCTGACTTGCTAGAGCGAGCTGCCGATGTGCAACTCAAGGAAGGCAAGCCGTTAGTTTTGGTGCCCCGTGAAACCCCCCTAAGCTTAATTCATCTACGTAATTTAACGACCTTAGCTGAAGCGGGCGCTAAAATTGTCCCAGCGATTCCAGCCTGGTACCATCAGCCCCAGACCATTGATGATCTAGTGGATTTTGTTGTTGCTCGGGCTCTGGACCAGTTGGATATTGACTGTGTGCAATTAAATCGCTGGAAAGGGCACGGTCAAGAGACTAAGGTGAATGGCTAAGGATTAGTTTTGAGTTCTTAATTTTGAGTTTTGAGTGATAGGGGTAACTTTTAATTCAAAACTCAGGGCTCAAAACCTTTGAGGAGGACGTGATGGTTCAGCTGATGGCGTTGCTACTGATAGTGGCAGTTCTGGTGATATTGGTTGTACAAAATCTCAGTCCTGTATTGGGGCTAGTGATTTTGGGGACATCAGTGGGGGCTTTGCCGTTCTCGGTTTGGTTGCTGGGTGCGATCGCAACGGGAACTGCCTGCACATTATTGATCTATCAGCTAGTTCCTCAAAAACGGGCTTATCGGCCCATTGGTCAACGATTGAGCGATCCACCCCCTGACCCTGACCCCCCACGATTTGCAGATGAGCCCCCCAGTGAACGTTATCGCAGCGGATCAGCTAGCCGCTTTCAGTCATCGCCCCAAAAACCTGAGCGCCAAAATCCCTACGATAATGATTGGGAAAATTTTAGAGCTCCAGAACAATGGGACGATTGGGGACAACAGCAAACCTCTGGTGCGGCTCCCCAATCGAGAACCTCTGTAGGGGAGACTATGGGTCAGGATACGGTTGGCGATACCGTCCGAGATATTGAATCCGGCTGGGGTGACGATGATTACGAGGCATCGTCACGATACGGATCCAGGCAGAAATCAGACCCAGACATTGGCTGGGATGATGGCGATAGCTACCACAGTTCAGATGGAGCCGATCGGCCATCGCCACGGACCTATGAAGAAGGCTGGCTATATGGCGATGATTCCCCTGACGAATCTTCTAGGACACCTGAACCTGGTGAACCACAACCAGATGAGGATGAGGATGTGTATGATGCCAACTATCGGGTGATCATTCCTCCTTACGAAGCTAAAGATAAAGATAAAGACGGTTAAATACCGGCCCCCTGGATATGGTTTGAACAAACTCCAGGGGCCGGATCCGTTTCTCTAACGGTAACCGCCCTGGTCGCTATGGGGTGAGGCTAGTAAGCTAGAACGGTAGCGCTCAGTCTGTTCATGTCCTCGGTTTTACCCATTGATACCCAGCGCTATCAGTCTGGCAACTACACGTTGGAGGTGATGGCCCATGCTTCATCGCTATCCCAATGGAGCGATCGGCCAGTGGTGCGTCAGCTACGCTTTAGCCTATGGTCAGAACAGCCAGAGCGACAGCAATTGGCCGTGGGCGACCAACTGCAGCTGATGACCCTAAGTAATGCGGTTGAAACCTATGTACAAACTCACCTGAGTCAGCAAGCTTGGCCCCAACAAACCCACAGCATCAAGCTGCTGGATCAGGATTTAGCCTTCAGCACACTACAGCTGTTTGATTTAGCAGAAGTGCTCAATGCCTGTGGACAACGCCAAGTTATTTTGCCCGTAGCGGTTGCCCAACGTCGCCAACCGCGTCGTCGTCGCCAGTGGTGGACGGGATCAGCAGCGGCTTCTCTCTTGGTAGCTGTTGGTGTCACAACGGCCTATCTTCACTACAGACCGGCTGCCTTTAAGGAAGTGGCGACGACCCAGGCCCCTGAAGCTGTGTTTGACGATGCGGTGGAAGAGAGCACATCTGGGGCAAATGCCATACCTGAAGGTGGTAGCTCTCCACCCTTGACAGCACCCGCACGAGAAGAACGTGCCGCCGCTGATGTAGAAAGCTCCGAAGACATTAACGCGCAGGAAAGCCAGGAGCTGGCTCAGCAACCACTCAACTCAGAAGAGCTGGAATCTGTCAGGGTTACTCGACTCCCGGCAGAATCCCCAGAACCAAGCGCTGATGTGAGTGATGCCGCCCCCCTGACTGGCGTTGCTCAAGCACCCGAGCCAGCCTCCCCTGAGTTTGACACCATTACTGAGGCTATCATCAAAGATGCTCCGGCTCCTCCATCACAGCCTGCTCCACCGGAAACAAGTCCTGCTAATGAGACGCCTCTAGCAGTTGAAGAACAAGAAAGTTTAGATAGTGCTGATTTCAGTGCTGCCAGCAGGATAGAACGACGATCGCAACCCTCTACCGACCATGCTGCTAACGTAGCCGATGGCGAGGAAATATTGAGGGCGATCGCAACCCAACTCGCCCCCTATGAGCCAACAGAGGCCACCTATCCACTGACGTATCACATCCAAATTGCTGCCGATGGTACCATCCTTAACCTAGAACCCATCAGCCCAAACGCGCCAACCCTCAACATTCCTACAGATGTCATTCACCTAACGCCCGGACGCTTACTACAGTTGGAGCTGATCTACACAGGCGCGGACCAACCGATCGTTCAAGAACGTTAGCAGACGCTATAGAAACTACCCTCAATCTGCCGAAGACTTTGATTGTTTAGCTTTCTTCGCTATGCGGTTTTTGCGTTGAATTAAACCTTGATTAACCGGAAAGCCCGTCACAGGAATCACTTGATGGCGTCGTTCTTCTTCCAGCTTTTGTAGCTTTGTATAGTCAACCCAATGAATACAATCCACGGGACAGGTATCGATGGCCTCCTGAATCAGCTCTTCGCTATCTCCATCCTGCCGCACTGCCCGTGCCCGACCATGCAAAGGCTCCAGGTAAAAGGTATTGCGGGCCACATGCACACAGTGGGTACACCCAATGCATGTCGTCTCATCGACGTAGACACCCTTCTGACGAAAACTTCCCCCTAATTCAGGCTCTAGGCCACTGCGGTTGCCTGTATCCCTAAGTAATCCACCGAGTTCAGGCTCTAACCCCGAACGTTCATCATTAGGAGGTTCGTTTTGCAAAGTCATGATGATTACTCCAATTGCATGGGATATGCCCTAAAGCAACAAGGACGACGTTGAGAGTTCCAACGTCGTCCTCCTAATCTAGTCAGCGATTACCGTAGAGACTAGTTTTGAGTCCAGCGCTGTAGAACTAGACGGATGGCTCCATCCTTAGTAGTCTGTTGCTCAGCTACCTGGAAACCTTGACGGGACGTTTCACCCAGCACGGTGTGATACGCATAGCGCTGGGTAACTTTATTCAAAAAGCCATCTACGGATAGGGGCTGTTGCCAATACTGCATATCAGCTACCAGCTCATAATCTCCAGTATCAGCATTGTGCTTAAAACCAAGGTCATAGCCATTTTCCTGCTCAATGACTACTTCAGCAGTTTCAGTCTTTCCCTGATAGCCACGTACTTTTTGCGGACCCGCTTTCCAGTCGGTGCCTATATCGGTTAAAGCAGCTTGCAAAGCAGGTAGATTACGGATTTTGGTTTTAATCTGGCTAAAGTGCGACATCGTAAACCTTGCGTTTTTAGGAAGTTGACAATAGGGCCATTGGGCCGATTCAGCAGTAATAAAGCGAATGTCCTTACCAGCTGCTGTAGTTTGCCTGGGAATCAGTCTGTTCAGACGTTAATTGATTATCCTGGGCATAGAACTCAGACGTGTTCTCCTGGGATAAAACCTGGCCTAACTGAGCCTCGACAGCAGCAGTCACTTCAGCGCAAGAGCGACCGATAATACCGGTCACAAGCTCTTTAACTCGGCCATCAGGATAGATAACAAATTCCAGTGTTTCCAAAGGGATTTACCTCTTAGGTCGATCGCCACACTAAAAAAAGGACGAACGTAGACAAACAATAACTAAAAAGTAGTTAAAACTCCATACAAAAAGTTAATACAGAGTATTGAAATAGGGAGTGCCTACGCCAGTTGTATGAATTAGTGTCGCGCAACTTTCTAGAGCCGTCAAGGAAAGCCTCGGACGGGATCTACCGTCACTATTGATTGTTACAAAAAGCAATACTTTGAAATAGTTTTTGGCTTGATTGCATGGTGCATTTCAATTTAGGTGATGATGCCTTCTATTAACTGAGTGCCTGATTGGCAACAGATTAGATTTTCAAAACCGTTAATAGTGAGCAAATCAAGTGAGGTAACTATATGGGATCTGAAGGTTTTCAGTTTGAGCAGGAATTTATTGATTCACTGCGATGTATTCCAATGATTGTGCGGTTGAAATTAGATACCTGCGGTGTGAAGCTCAAACTCAATCATTGGCACCAATTTACTCAGGCTGAACGCCAAATCTTGGTAACCATGCCCTGTGATACGCAAGCAAATATTCTGACTTATCAACAGCATTTGCAAGGGCTAGTAACTTACTACACCGGTCAACCAGCTAAGGAAATAGACGTGGCGATCAATCCACCCTGGCTAGGGTTAACGGTGCCTGAGCAGGTGCAGACTAAGGCTGCGACCCATAATTTAAAGATTTCCAATGATGATTGGGGGACGTTAACGCCAGCCCAGCGATTTGCTTTGGTTAAGCTCAGTCGCCCCAGCCATGAGAATCGAAATTTTATCCCAGCGATGCAGGAGTTTGGCCTGATGGATTGAGCTGACAGGCTGTGGACGGCATTTAGCGGGTTGTGCCGAACATAGCTGTTAGCATATGGGGCTTTCAGCGATCACCAAAGTTGTGAACTATGTGCACCTCGCTATAGTATCAATACCAGCGCGGCATATCGTTTTTGGTTTCAATGAGTAAACAACCGCTAAATAACCAGAATTTTCCGTTTAAGAGGCCTAGGCGCGGGGGCAGAGTTCAACCTTCTACGACTCCCCCTTGGCCGTCAATCGCTTTAGTTACAGCCCTGCATACGGTGGTGGGGATCTTTTTATCGGTCTTTTCACCCCCCTTCTGGGTGTGGCCGTTGGCCTTTGGAGGAACATTCATACAGACGATAGCGCTGGCTGGGCCGGAAGCGCTATCGTCCCTAAAGGGATTTCGCATCATAGTATGCCGCTCTTTAACCTGCTTGGGAACTGCCCTATCGGTGGTGGCCCTGGCAGTGGCAGTCGGGTTTGGTGGCACCAACAATATTGACGATATTCGCTTCGGGTCCATGGGGATGACGCTGTTCTTTGTGAATTTAGGGGTTTTGGTGCTAACCGCTGTGTGTAGTTTGCTAATTGCCCATGTGGGCGATCGACTGCTAGCGGGAATGGGGCGGGTCCGTTCTAGCCTGGCGCTCCTGAGCGTTTGTTTGTTGGGATTATTTATTGGTGGAGCGTTTGGACTTGCGATCGCAAGCTAGAAATGGAATCTGATGGTATTAGCAATTGACTTTGGCACCAGCAACACGGTGCTATGCCGGTGGAATGCCGCGACTCTCTCCTCCGAAGTTCTCACCTTAGATGCCATTGCTCAGCGTGCATCAGGTCCAGCGGTAGTGCCTAGTTTGCTCTACGTTGAGGATGCACAGCTGGATCAGGTGCTGATTGGTCAACCTATTCGCGATCGCGGTCTGGAACGCTCGGAACGCTGTTTTAAAAACTTTAAGCGGGGTATCGGCACCTCCATTCAAGGCTTTATGCCAGACTTGGATGGTCGTAATCTCTCATTTGAACAAGTGGGAGACTGGTTTTTAACCCAGGTAATTGACCAGCTCAAGCAGCAGGAAGAGAGCCTTGATGAGGTGGTTCTAACAGTTCCTGTAGACAGTTTTGAGACCTACCGCAATTGGTTAGGCACCCTGTGTCAAAGCTGGGATATCAATCGCGTCCGCATGATTGATGAACCCACGGCGGCGGCTTTGGGCTATGGTCTGACCGACAATGAAATCGTATTGGTGCTCGATTTTGGTGGCGGCACCTTAGATTTGGCCATTGTGCAGCTAAGCGGCGGTCGTTCCCAAGCGTTGGGATATATTCTCAAATGGGGTCAAAAGGCCATGGGCAAGTCTGCCCAGCAGGTGTCAACCGCTAAAGTATTAGCTAAAGCCGGGGAAAATCTGGGGGGAGCCGATATTGATCAGTGGGTGGCCCAGCATTTGTCCGAGCAGTATGGAATTCCCCTTTCACCCCTGACCCTACGCCTGGCAGAACAACTCAAGATTCAGCTATCTAATGCCCTCAAGGCCAACGAAAGCTATTTTGATGATGAAACATTTGAGAGCTATGATCTCACCCTAGAACGGGAGCAGCTTGAACAGGTGCTACAGAAGCGGGATTTTTTTGAGCGTCTTAATGCCCGGGTTGATCAGGTATTGCAGCAGGGGCGTCGACAAGGCATAGGACTAGAAGACATTAACGCCGTGTTGCTGGTGGGGGGCACCACTCAAATTCCAGCGATTCAAACCTGGGCAAAAAATCGATTTAATGGCACCAAGGTGTATGGTGACAAGCCGTTTACCGCTGTTTCTGCCGGCGCACTCCAGCTACAGCAGGTAAAGCTGACGGACTTTCTGTATCACGGTTATGGTATTCGCTTTTGGGATCGACGCAATAACTGCTATGGTTGGCACCCGATTATTCCTCAAGGTCAGCCTTATCCCATGGCCCAACCAGTGGAATTGGTGTTGGGGGCTGCCAATGAAAAACAGCCAAGTATTGAACTGATTATTGGTGAACTCGGGCGCGAACAGGGGAGCACCGAAGTCTATTTTGAGGGCAACCGTCTGATTACGCGCCAGACAAAGGCGGGGCAAACCGTAGCCCAGCCGTTAAACGATAAAGCCCCCAACATTGCCAACCTTAATCCTCCTGGGAGGCCAGGGGAAGATCGGGTACGCCTGAGTTTCACTGTGGATCAGGATCGACTGCTGCGAGTCACTGTCGAGGATATGCTAACCGAAGAAGTTCTGGCTAACAATCAGGCAGTTGTGGAGCTGTCTTAGAACGCCTTAGATGCGCCAGGCTACTGATCGTCAACTGTAGTAGGTGTCTCTCCACCTAAACGCTGTCTCAGCTCTTGACCAGCCTGCTCAGCTTCAGCCTGGGTCTTGGTAATGATAAAGGTTTGGGTAGCCAGCAAAACAATGACAAAAAGAATCCCTGATAGTGTGAAACTCAGTTTGGTGGATGGAATGCTTTGGCCCAGGGCATAAATTGCGATCGCAAATACAGCTGCCAAATAAACCTTAGACATAACCGGCATTGCCGACGCTGACCAGCAGAGGGCCACTAAAATCGCATTAAAATATAAAGCCAATAGACTCAGGTGAATGCGGCGGGCATAAATCTGCTGTGCCCGTTTACGGCTACCCGCAAACGGTAACTTTAATCGATTACCCGCTGCATTGATGCCATCCATTGCCATAAAAAAGACAGGAATGATCAAGCTGGATAGCACCACCAAAAATCTAGGAGGAGCCTGTAGCGTTTGATTGATAGATTCCGATGACAACGCTAAATGGACAGCTTGACTAAAGATAAATGCAGCAATAGCTGCCACCAGTAAAATTATCGAGTCAACGCCCAGAACAGGGCCAACCGGTATCGGGGCTGTGCGTGTCTTCATAAACCGAATATATTCCTTTGTACAAATATGCCTAATTCCAGTGGATCAACCGAGTATATCTACGTAGAACTATCTCGTCGCAATGTCTAAATTATGCAGACTTCTAAATTATGCAGACTGTCTAATGGCGAACAGATAGGGTAGGGATAAATTTAAACTATCATTACATCTTTGTTAAAGGAAACACTTTGATGAGTTCAGCTCCAGTTTCAATCAATCAACAGCCAACAAATGTGTCTGCTGAGCCTTGTGTCTCATCTGAAACAAAACTCTCTTCAGGGAGCGTGTCATGGACCATCGAAGACAGTGAAGAACTTTATCGTATTAATGGCTGGGGAGAACCCTACTTTTCCATTAATTCTGCAGGTCATGTGATCGTCTCTCCCCAGGGGGAGCGGGGTGGTTCTCTCGATCTACACAGTCTGATTGAAGCCCTACAGGCTCGCAATTTATCACTGCCGATTCTTGTTCGTTTCTCTGACATTCTTGAAGATCGTATCGAACGACTCAATTCTTGTTTTGCCAAAGCTATTACTAAGTATGGCTACGATGGTTGTTATCGAGGTGTTTTTCCGGTCAAGTGTAATCAACAGCGCCATTTAATTGAAGATTTGGTGAAGTTTGGTGAGCCCTATCAATTTGGTCTAGAGGCTGGATCTAAACCTGAACTAATGATTGCCCTGGCCACCCTCAAAACACCAGGAGCTTTGCTAGTTTGCAACGGATATAAGGATCGCGCCTATCTTGAGACAGCAATGTTGGGTCAAAAGCTAGGGCAAACTCCTATAATCGTTCTAGAACAACTCAATGAACTGCCCTTGGTGATCGAGGTGAGTCAGCAGCTATCCATTCGACCTCGGTTGGGGGTGCGGGCCAAGCTCTGTACAAAGGGTATGGGGCGCTGGGGCGGTTCAGCGGGAGACCGCGCCAAGTTTGGTCTGACTATTCCCGAGATTTTGACCGTGGTTGAGCAACTGCGGTCAGCGGATATGCTGTCATGTTTACAGCTCCTCCATTTTCACATTGGGTCCCAAACCTCATCCATTAGCATTATCAAAGACGCTCTTCGAGAAGCCTGCCAAATTTATGTAGAACTGGCTAACCTTGGGGCCAATATGCAGTATTTGGATGTCGGTGGTGGCCTCGGTGTCGACTATAACGGATCTAAAACCAATGTCCCAGCCTCTAAAAACTACAGCATTCAAAACTATGCTAACGATGTTGTTGCTGAAGTTAAAGAAGCCTGCTCTTCCAAGAATCTGCCTGTTCCCATCTTGATCAGTGAAAGTGGTCGAGCCATTGCCTCCCACCAATCGGTGTTGGTATTTGATGTGCTGGGCAGCAGTGAAGTACGTCCCCAGGAGCCATTCCAGCCAACATCTGAGGATCATGCCATTCTCAAAGAGTTCTATGAGGCCTACCAAAGTATCAACTCAAAAAACTATCAAGAGGTGTTTCATGATGCTGAACAGTTTAAAGGAGAAGCTGTCAGTCTCTTTAACTTTGGCTACCTCAGCTTAACTGAGCGGGCACGGGTGGAGAATCTCTTTTGGGCCTGTTGTCAAAAAATCATTCAGGTACTCCGTCAGGAAAGCTACATTCCCGATGATTTAGCGGATCTAGAAAAGATGATGGCCTCCATCTACTACATCAATCTATCTGTCTTTCAATCAGCACCGGATACCTGGGCAATCGACCAGCTTTTCCCCATCATGCCCATCCATCGTCTGGATGAAGAGCCTACCTGTCGGGCGACTCTGGCGGATTTGACCTGCGACAGTGATGGCAAGATCGATCGGTTTATTGATTTACATGATGTCAAATCGGTTTTAGAACTCCACGATCTCCAAGCAGGGAACCCCTATTACTTGGGGATGTTTCTCACTGGCGCTTACCAAGAGATCATGGGCAATCTCCATAACCTCTTTGGGGATACCAATATGGTTCATATCGATCTGACCCCCCAGGGCTACACCATCGAACACGTGGTCAAAGGAGATACCATGAAGGAAGTTTTAAGCTATGTGCAGTATGACTCTGAAGATCTGGTGGAACAAATTCGACTCCGTTCGGAAATCTCTCTGAGGGAAAAACAAATCACCCTACCAGAAGCCCAATTATTATTACAAAACTACGAAGAGAGCTTGAGCCGGTATACCTATTTGTCATAGGTTTTGTGGGGATGCAATTTTTTTGTAGAGGCGTTCCATGGAACGCCTCTACAAAATTAATCCATAAAAAATCCCTAAACTGATTGGAGTTTGGAGAGATCGGGTTTCACCTTAAGTTTCACCACCAAGGCTGTGATATTGTCATGGCCATTTTGCTCATTGGCGAGTTCAATCAAATCCGCCACACCTTCTTCAATCCCTTTATGGCCCCTCAGAATTGGCTCAATATGTGTGGAGCAGTGGGTCTCTAAGAGTCTGTCGTCACTTAGACCATCGGAACACAGCAACAGCAACGTGTCTTCAGTTAGATTCAGATAGTTAAAACTGGGATCTAACACATCTTCACCACAGGGACCCAGGGCCTGGGTCAGCTGATACGCATCCGGTCTAGCATAGGCAATGGCCGGTTCTACACCGCGCTTGATTTCGCGCTGTCCCACTTCGTGGTCAACAGTAATTTGTTGTAACCCAAGACGTTTGGTATAGCGATACAGGCGACTGTCGCCCACATGGGCAGCCACGGCCTGGGTGCCTTTGACCAGCAACATGACCAGGGTAGTCCCCATGCGAGCACTCCCCGTACGTTCCTCAGATTGATTTTTCTCGTAAATCACCTGGTTGGTCTGGCCAATGGCATGGCGCAGTTCTGCTTCATTGGGTAAATCAGACTGCCAATGGCCATCAAGATACTCACGCAGGTTATCAACCGCTAGCTGGCTGGCCACTTCACCGCCGGAGTGTCCCCCCATGCCATCACAAAGAATGTAGGCGCATTTGGCATCTAACGTCTGGCTAGACAGGGTTTCCTGACGGCTGAGGGCAGACTGAATAAAATAGTTGTCCTCGTTGTGATCTCGCTGTTGACCCACATGGGACTGTCCAGCATCCTCTAGCCCAGTCAGCTTCATTGGCAGCACCATGGTCGGTGAATCGATGCTGTCCATACTGGCATCTTCGTTAATATCCAGACCTTCTAGACCAGGAATATCCAAATCTGCTAAGACGTTTGTCTCTGACGGAGTTTCAGAACTAGCGGTTGAGATATCTGTACCTAATTGATATTTATCTGCGATCGCAATCAGTGCTTCTTTGAGTCCTTCAATGTCATCAAACTGCCCTTCGATGACCTGGGCCGCAAGGTTAGTCAAATCAGGTAACGACTGACTATTGGATTGGAGCAGCGACTGCCAAAGCAGCCCCATATCCGCCAGTCGATAGTCATTACGATAGGGGCCAGGCTCAATGTAGCGCAAACACACAATCTGGTCTTCATCCATACATAGATTGCTGATATTCAGCAAACTGCCCTGACCTTTGAAGACCGACATTGCCTCCCACAGTTCAACCATGACGTAGAAGCTGTGGACCTGCTGTAACGGATCCAAGGTTTCCTGCTTCCAAATAGTCAGCAAGTCTGGCAAATGTCGACGATCTTCAACAATTAAAACGCTATAGTCACTCTCAACCCAGGCCTCCTGTAGTTCGGGAATTGATGGAAAAAAGCGACTGTGCAGGGCTAAATAGGGATAGGCACTCAAGGGAAATAGCTTTTTCTCACTGGTTTGTCTCAACTCAGTCAGTGAAAACTGATGCCGTTGTTCTACCAGGGAAGACGCAACATCATTGGGCTTGGTATCGGTTACCTGAACTTCTAACGGCTTTTCGTTGTCAACATTTAGCTGTAGTGCCTCAATTAACCGATAGCGCTGCTGAGGACCTAACCAGTCATTAGCGTCGCGAGTGCCCAAGGTCGCTGGATCAATGGGCGTTAATGTATTAGCGGTTACCTGCTCCCAAATATCGGTGTCTTCACCGGGCTGAATACCCTCAGGGGCCTGGATTTCACTAACAGCCAGAGCGATGGAAGACTTGCCTGGAAAGATAAAGGCCCTCCATTGCTGCAATGGCGATCCACATGACTGGCAAAACTTGTGCTCGGGAGGGTTATTAAATTGGCAGTATGGGCAAATGATCATCAGTGGATAGAAAACGTCCGTTGACAGTTACCGCAGATTATTAAAATGAAAGCGTTCCTGATTTTAGGGATGAATCGAGCTGTAGGCTGCTGGTAGATAACCCTTGTCCATATCCAGAACTTTAGGGTTTTCCCAGGAAAAATACAACATTCTTAGTTGGACGTGGTCAAGCAAATCTGACACATAAGTTGAGATTTACCCTCAGCAACGCAGTTAAACGTCACTGTAATTTACTATTCCCAAAGTTAAAAATAGTCTTAGCGCTTAAAATCATTAGTATGGGAAGTCTTATCAGTTAAATACAGTTCAGCATAGCCGATAAGCATGGCAGATGTTGGTATAAACGCAACCAAATCAGCGGTGACGGCGGCGACGGTGGGAACGGGAACGCCTGATCTGCATGGAATCAGGCTGGTCACAACCTTTTGTTAACTTCCCTAATTGTCGCTGTTCATGGGGGGTGAGGTGACGCCATTGTCCGGGTTGTAGCTGGCCCAGATGCAGCTCGCCAATGCCCACACGTATCAGTCGTAACGTCGGAAAACCAATGGCAGCTGTCATCCGTCGTACCTGACGATTTTTACCTTCATATAGGGTGAGCTGTAGCCAGGCGGTTGGAATATGCTGACGGAATCGAATCGGGGGTGTGCGTGGAGGCAGTGCGGGTTGCGTTGTCAACAAGGTCACTGCCGCTGGTCGAGTTTGATAGTCGCGAATGGTCACTCCCTGGCGCAACTGCTGCAAACTATCAGGATCAGGAATCCGTTCCACCTGGGCCAAATAGGTCCGGGGATGGTGGAAACGGGGATGACACAGACGATGTTGTAGCTTGCCATCATCGGTGAGCAATAGGAGGCCTTCACTATCCCGGTCAAGCCGACCTACAGGATATACATCCGGTACTGAAATAAAGGATTTGAGTGTAGTGTGGCGGCTATCGGTATTTGTGAACTGACTCAGGACATCGTAGGGCTTATAAAAAATCAGATAACGATAGTCCATTAGCGATGGGCAGATGCGGGTAATTCTTGAAGCTGTATTGAGAAATAGTGAAGTTAGTTAACTCGCCAGATATCCTGAATAGATTCGATGAGTATGAGTATTGGCAATATGAACAACGCCTCTAAGTACCGGTTTGTTTGCACGTTGACCTTTGGTGATATCTATGGCCAGATCATTGTCTGGCTCATTGTGCTGTTTTTGAGCTTGGCAACTGCCCTGGCTCTCATGGGGTCTAGTCGTCCTATTTATGCTCTGGTTTGTGTTGGGTTGATCCTGGTCCTATCATTGCCATTTTTGCTATTTGCCTTTGTCACCACTCTGATCAACCATATCGAATTCAGTGAAATGGATGAGATCGCATCAGAGGGCAACCAAAACCGTGCTTTTAGTAACCAGCCAATGCCCAGTCAAACGGCGTCCTAATGAGCGGCTTAACAAAAAGCGCTAATTGGCGTCTGATTCAACCGCTTCAGGGGCTTCAACCGGTTCAGGTATAACAGTTTCAGGAGAGGCTTCAGCGGGTTGGTTAGCTGGGGCCTCATTGAGGCTAGGCACGTCTTCGCTAGGGGTATTTTCGGTGGCCTCCCTAACAGGGGGTTGATTAATCAGCTGCTGGATCCGGTCTTTAAACTGAACCGGGGCCAGGGACAGCGCCGATTCAAAGAGAGGCTGGGCTTCATCTTCGTTGCCCATCTCCCTGAGAATAAGACCTTTGGCAAGTATGGGGCGAAAGTCTGGTGTGCCGCTGACTGTTTGAGCATCCTGGATGGCCGTATCGTAGGTTGCGATCGCATCTTCAAACCGGGACTGGTCAGCATAAATCTGACCTAGAAGCAATTTGACCGCAATAACATCAATGGTGCCGGGCTGAATCTGATTAGACTGCTCAGCTGTTTTCAGGGTGTCCTGCAGCAAACCAATCGCTGCCTGGGGGCGCTCCTGCTGCACCAGTAAAGCAACCAGACCCTGTAGTGCCTCCATATTGCCAGGTGTGGAGGTCAATACACTGCGGTAGGTTTGGGCAGCCCCTTCTAAATCATTAAGCTGTTGCTTAGTCTGGGCTAACAATACGGAATATCGCGGCTCCTGGGGATTCAATTCTGCCAGGCGAGCTAATGGCTCAGCCGCACCAGCCAAATCCCCCAGGGTAATGCGGGCTTCCACCAGTCCCTCAAGGGCCGCCTGGTTATCCGGTTCACGTTCCAAAACTAATTCATAGCCGTTGGCTCGACCTTCTAACTCGGCCCGACGATCAGTCTCCGTAGCCGTGGGTACACTGTTGTCATAGCCAGGATTCTGATTAAATGCCGCCTGAATTAAGGGTCCAAGTGAGACCGCTAACAGTGCAGCAACAGCTAGGAATAAAATACCGCCAATCAGCCAGCGATTGCGTTTGACAGCCACAGGGCTCCCCTCCTTCAAAGCAACTTGCCCATATTAAACCCAAATGAGTCAGGACCGCTTGGCCCCTGATACACCCCATGGTTAGTGTTCGTACAACCGACTATTCGTTTTAAAACGTTCCAACTGATTATGAACAAAAAATAGTAAATATTTCCTTAGGAATTGCCCCAACTATCTTTAAAGTGCGTCACATCATGGGGAACACGATTCAAAATATTTGATCAGACAGAATATCCTTAAATTGAGCTGACATCTGTCAAAATCTATGAATGGTAACGTAAAAGCGACCATGAACTTAATTGTTTAAGTCACGATTCCAACTATTTTTTTCTAGATAGACTTGGTTTATTTCTCTAAAAACTGCTAGGTTCAACCAAACAGCAATTCCATGTCAATTTTATTTTTATGATTTCTAGATAGATACAGATACAAACCAGATATAAGTAATTAGTCAGATGTTAGTTAGATATCTAAATCTGTAGCGACTTATAGCTACCCCCTAAACTATTGTTCAAATTGTTAAGTAAGCCGATTTTCCTGATTGAGGAGGTTTCGAGATTAATGAGTTCTGCAGACAGTCGCCCCCCTGAAATGTCCAATACTTCATCCGATCACAATTCGGATGCTAGCGCAGCTGCTAACTCTGATAGTCCTGCTCTTAAGAAGCCACCTAGACGACCAGCTAAGCCTGTTGCCCCCGTTGAAGAGCCTCCTAAAAAGCCAACGATTGAAGCAGTTGCCTTAAAGAAAGCAGATGCCCTTGAGCCAACGCCAATCGTGTCCGAGCCGGACCCCAAGCCTACGGAGAGTGAGCCTACTGAACCATCAGTAGCTGAGCCCCCAGTAGAAGATACGCCTACTGAGCCAGAAACGCCTCAACCCAGGTTGCAGCCGATTGCACCGCCTAGTGAGCCCATGCAGTACAGAGCAATTGGTCTGTTAAAAGGACGCTATGAGCCCTCAGAAGAAACGTTTAACCGGGGTAACATTGTTAACCACGATGGCACTACAACCTGTGCTGTGCTCTTAGGACGCACAACCAGCTTGGTTAAAAAGCATCTAGATTTAGAAAAAGATCACCTCTGGGTGGTTTATCCACGCACTATTTTCCAAGATGACATTGGTATGGCCGTACAAATCGTCGGTGTATGGGAGCCAGAGACCTTGGGCGATGAAGAGGATGACGTGCTCGAAACACCCGCTGATGCCGTGCAGCCCGATTACTTTTCTATTCGCGGTGAGGTGATCAAATTCGATGAACGGAAAGAGGAGATCACCGTTAGTATCGTGCAAAAGATGCGCACTGGGAAACAGCCCAAACGTCCCTTTAAGCTAGTGATCAATGGCAACATTGGTGTTAAAACCATTGGCTACTTTTGGGATATGCATGTGCAGCGGCAGGGAAACCAGTTGATCCTAACCGATGGTAGCTATGTCGGCGCTGTCCCCCCGAAAAAGCGTTCTAAGAAAAAGCCAATGGGTGGCGGCGGCGGCGGCGGTAAGCGGCGGCCGCCATCATCAAAGCGTGGAGGACGTCCTAAACCTAACCTGGTTAAGGATGATGCTGCCAAGGTGGAAAAGCCCAATGCAGATGCGCCCAAGGTGGTCAAAGTGGGCAACAGCAATGAGGTGGTTGATGCCGAGCGCTCAGAGGGTTAAAGCGGCTGCATCTTCCCAGCTGCATCCCCCAACTATGCCCTAGCTATGCAATGTTGGCCTCAGTTATTCTGGGGCAGAAAGGCTGTTTGTCTCGGTAGGGGAGCAACCGGCTCACTGAGTTGAAACTTACCTTGGATAATCCAGTCTTTTAGGGTGGTCGCAACCTTGCGCCCAAGATAAAGGCTGGATAGGGGAGCCGTTCTCACACGGCTCCCGTTGATGGTAAGACGACCTGATTTAAGTTGCTGATAGCTGACCAAGCCGAAACTGGGCCGGACCCGGCGGGGAATTGAAAAATCAATCACTGGGGCCAGGATGTCTTTATCGTCAACGGCACATCTCTGTAAAACAGCTTCATCTAAAACGGGTATGGGGACACCCACACCCAGCATCAGGGACGGCCCATAGCCAGTAAAGTAGCAACCACGAACCCATTCAGGTTGCATTTGTTTCGCATCTCCGATCAGGGCAACGGTGGCAGAGGGGCCAACGGGCGTACCGTTAGGCAATCGTTTTTGTAGAGGGAAGTGTTGAGTCCCTTCCCAAGCTATGTAGCCGGGGGCTCCTCCCACAAATAACCGACTGCCAATGCCAATCGTCTGCATTTGAGGATCGTTCAGCATGGGTGAAAGTGCACCGGCATTAGCATAGACAGCATTCCCGAGAAACGGCTGTAGTGGACCCAGGTAGGTGAGTAGAGGGCGGTCACTGCTGTTAACCCCGACAATAAAGTTTTGGTAAAGGTTACGGGGATTGAACAGATAAAATTGATTGATCGTATCTCGGGTAATGGAGATATCTAGGGTGGAGCGGGGATAACAGTCGCTGACTTGGCCGATGGCTCGGAGATTGACCGACTTGCCGGCAATCAAGGTAGAAATGACGTGGCCCCCACCCCGTTCACTCGTAATATCGTTATTTTCTGCTGTATCTCCCCAACGATTATTACTGACGGTCTGGCTAGCCCCAAGATAGAGATCAACCGCACCAAAACCGGCATAGGCCAGTACCCCATCCAGATAACATTCTCGGATGTTAATGGGGGGATCGGTATGGCCGAGATTAATAATCGCCCCGGAGGACTCCATGGGTTCAAAGGTGCCGGTGGTGACCACATCCACCGCTTTAGTGGCCGCCTCTAGGCCGAGTTCTGCCACGTTGACTTTAGTTTCTTCGACGGTCCATACGGTGACGCTGCCGTCGTTGATTTTTTGATTAATTTCAGGGATGGTGCGGGTGGTGGCCATGGCAGACGTTATCGGCTCCAACGACTCAGAAGCCAGCTGCCTAGAATAGTTGTTGGCAGTAAGACAAGAATGAGTGCAATGGATTCGGGCGGCGCGATCATTGGCCCTATCCATTTAATTAAGACACTGAGTAGGGCGGATGCGATCGCAATTTTCAACACATACAACCCGCTATCCATAGTCATTACTCCATTCCTTAAGGACGCCGAATATTCAAGCAGCACCAATCTTCACGTCGCCAGAGCGTAGCTACCGTCCAATTATGCTCTTCGAGGGTATCGGCCACCCACTTCGATTGTTCCAACAAAACACCGCTCAAAATCCCCCAGGTGGACTCTTTGGCAATGGCATTAAAATGCGGAATCAGCTCAACGATGATCTCGGCCAAAATGTTGCACAAGATGCCGTCGACGGGTTCACTCACCTTGAGGCTGTCGATACTCCCTTGGGTAACCTGAATGCGACTCGCATCCATATTGTTGAGAGCCCGATTTTCACCCGTGGCCTTAACAGCCAGGGGGTCTGTATCGACAGCATAAACCCGTTGAGCACCGAGCAGAATTGCGCCAATGGATAGAATGCCAGACCCACAGCCAATATCTGCCAGGGTCACTGGTTGAGCGTCGCTTAAACGCATCTCCAGCGCTTCCAGGCATAGTTGGGTCGTTGGATGGGTACCGGTGCCAAAGGCGGTTCCTGGGTCCAGCTTGAGCACTAAACGCGACGAGTCAGTAGGGGGGTCCATCCAAGCCGGATTGATCAATAGCCGATCACCAATCGGTTGAGGGTGCCAATATTTTTTCCAGCTTTTGGACCAATCCTCATCTTCAATCAGATGCCAGGTGACATCAGGTAGTTCGTGGATACCCAAACATAGAGCGTCTTGCTGAAACCGCAAGGCTAGGGCGGCCAAATCAACATTACAAAACTGCTCTTGTGGAAAATAGGCTTTCACTCGGCTTTGTTGCCCCCAGCGCTCGCTGGCGGTGCCGCGCCCATGCCAATCTTCAAACCGCCAGAAGATC
The DNA here is from genome assembly GCF_000316115.1 of Leptolyngbya sp. PCC 7375. Classification (GTDB taxonomy): domain Bacteria; phylum Cyanobacteriota; class Cyanobacteriia; order Phormidesmidales; family Phormidesmidaceae; genus Leptothoe. The sequence goes on along the minus strand of NZ_JH993797.1, from coordinate 668,026 downwards.
GTATCCTCAAGCAGTGGGGAGCAGGTAACTTGTATTTCCCACCAAGTGTTTGCCAAGGCTTTCGTAAGGGTTATAGAAATCAGCAATGACTGTGTTACAGACTTGGAGTGTCCTTAACACAGTCATGGTTAACCCATTTTATAGGGCGACGGTATACGCATCGCGAATGCCAGGCACTTTTGTAATCTCTTCGAGAATCCCATCGGGTAGCGGATCGTCAATGCTCAACACCATAACGGCATCGCCGCGCACAATCTGGCGTCCCACCTGCATGCTGGCAATATTGACGTTAAAACTCCCCAGTAAAGACCCGATTTTGCCAATAATTCCTGGCATATCGCGGTGCAGGGTGAACAACATGTACTTGGTGGGAGGCACGTTGATGGGAAACTGGTTGATGTCAGTAATACGTACTTCACTGCCACCGAGAATAACGCCCGTTACTGAATGCTCACCCAGGGACCCCTGGGCGGAGACATAAAGGGACCCCGTAAAGTCCTTGATACTAGCATCACGAGTCTCAATCACTTTAATGCCCCGTTCCTTAGCTTCAATGGAGGCATTAACATAGTTCACCCGTTCTCTCAAAGCATTTGTTAATAGGCCTTTGAGAGTGGCGATTACGATGGGCTTACTATCTTGATTTGCCAGCTCACCCTGGAGACGGATTTGCACTTGCTCCACACGTCCACCGGCCAACTGACCTACCAAGTTACCTAAGGTTTCAGCCAACTGTAGATAGGGGCGCAGCTTTTCTAGTACATCGGGGCGTAGGCCAGGGATGTTCACAGCCGACCGGGCAGGGAGTCCCAACAACACATCGCGAATCTGTTCAGCCACATCCACCGCCACATTAATTTGGGCTTCGGTGGTGGAAGCGCCCAAGTGGGGGGTGAGAACAACAGATTTGCCAAGCTCTCGCAGAGCGCTCTCTCCTAAGGGTTCCGCTTCGTAAACATCGAGAGCGGCACCGGCAATGACGCCATTTTTCAGGGCTTCATACAAAGCGGCCTCGTCAATGATGCCGCCGCGAGCACAGTTAATAATACGGGTCGTTGGTTTCATCTTGGCCAGCGCTTCAGCGTTGATCAAGTGGGCAGTTTCCTTGGTTTTGGGAATGTGTAGAGTAATGTAGTCGGCTTCTTGGAAAAGGAGGTCTAAATCCACTAAGTTACAGTTTAATTCAGCCGCCCGCTCCTTAGAAATGAAGGGATCGTAGGCCAGAATAGTCATTCCCATTGAGCGGGCAACCGTAGCCACATGGGAGCCAATTTTACCGAGACCGACCACGCCGAGAATCTTTTTGTAAACTTCTACGCCGGTAAACTGTTTACGATTCCAAGCAGACTCTTTGACTGATTTATCGGCTTCAGGAATATTGCGCGATAGCGACAGCATCATCGCTAGGGCATGCTCTGCTGCGGCAATGGTGTTGCCCTCGGGGGAATTGACCACCACAATGCCTCGACGGGTGGCGGCAGCTACATCGATATTATCGACACCCACCCCAGCCCGACCGATGATTTTGAGCTGACTTGCCGCCTCAATCACCTCGCTGGTAACCTTAGTGCCCGAGCGAATCATCAAAGCATCGTAGTTGGAGATTATCTGAACAAGCTCCTCAGGCGGAAGCTTGGTTTTCACATCAACTTGGGCCACCTGGGCCAAAATATCGAGACCAGCTTGGTCAATCGGGTCGGAGACAAGTACCTTCGGCATAGCAGGGAGGATTTTTTTTCACAAGGACTCATCGTACTGCATCACTGCAAGGGGACAAATCCTTTCTTTGGCAAATTATGGATCGCAGATATGGTTGCCAATGTTACAAAACGTTTAAGTTTTTTGGAAATAGGCAAGGCCTTTCTAGGTAGCGATCCCTCGTGTGGAGACGTTCCATGGAACGTCTCCACACGAGGGATCGCTACTTTTCGGTGAGTTGTTCAATCCCATGAAAGAGATCTGCTAGCACCGTATTCGATATGAGAAAGCCATCGGGATCGCTGAGGCGAAGGCGGTTGTTTTCAAATACGGCTTGACCTGACGTTACATAAGGGTGCAAACGAGTATTCAGCATGCCGATAAAGGCCGCACCAAATGCGTTGATAAAAGCGCTAATATCGATACCTTCTGCCAGGCGCAACCCTACCATCAAACTATCGGTCAGTTGTTCAGTAAACGGTAATGGGGGTTCATCTAGAATGCCACCGGCTTGTTGATAATTGTTAAGCCACTGTCGGTAAGTCTTTTGGGTGCGGGGGCGGGCAAAACGCTGTCCCTGGGTGTAGCTGGTGGCTCCCATGCCAAAGCCATAGAAGGGGCGATTTTCCCAGTAGGTGCGATTATGGCGGCATTGATGCCCCGGTTTGGCATAGTTAGAAATTTCGTAGTGCCCATAGCTCCCGTTGGTCAGAATCTGCTGCCCTAGCCGGTACATGTCAACGGTGGCTGCTTCGGTCGGTAGCGGTTGCTCCCCTGCCTGATACTGCTTACCAAAGGGGGTTTGGGGTTCGATGGTGAGATCGTAGATGGAGATGTGATGGGGACGGATTGCGATCGCCCTCTCCAATGCCTCCTGCCACTGCTCCAACGTTTGATAGGGCAATCCTGAAATTAGATCTAAGCTCCAACTGGGCACCTGACTTTGATGCATATCATCCACAGCTCGATGCACATCCACCAGTCGATGGAATCGCCCACATCGCTCCAACAAGCCATCGTCAAATGCCTGCACCCCGAGGCTAATGCGATTCACCCCTAGGGCACAGTAGCCTTGTACATGGGACACATCAAAGGTGCCCGGATCCATTTCCATGGACGTTTCTGCATCGGCTGCTATGCCAAATTGCTGATCAAGAGTCTGCAAAATTTGCTCAAGCTGAGCGACAGATAGCAACGATGGCGTCCCACCCCCAAAGAAAACCGTCTTCAGCACAGGCCCCAAAACGGGTGTAGCCTTGATCTCCTGGCATAGCCAATCGACATAGGTGCTAATGGTGCTAGATGTTTCTCCGCGTTTTCGGTTACCAATGACCGAAATGGGAAAGTCACAGTAAAAGCAGCGACGCCGACAAAACGGAATATGAACGTAGGCCGATGTAGGGGCCGATAAGGGCATGGGGCCACTGGAGAACATAAAAGCATTCAGGGAGTAACCCAATCGTGGGGAACATCAGTGATTATAATGTCGTTGTTTGAGCCTTCCCAGGGATGGTGTATGCTTCACCATCATCACATCAATAGATATACCCTAAGGGCGACATCATTCGAATGCTAGACGCATTAATCATAATTTCATTCATTTTTGCAGGGGCAGGTGTTGGTTTTTATAGTGTTGACCTGCTACCGCCTCAGGTTTTAGGACAAGTTAACAACATTGAAGGTCTCGGGACCGTCATGGCCGGGTTTGGAGGCCTGATTGGTACTGGCCTAGGCATTGTTGCCCAGACCAGCTATCGGCGGTTTGAGAAACAAATCCGCACCCTGCCCCCAGACCGCATTTTTGCTCGGGCCATTGGCTTAATTTTGGGTCTACTCATTGCCAACTTGATTTTGGCCCCCGTGTTCTTGTTGCCGATCCCCAGCGAGTTTAACTTCATCAAACCCCTGGCAGCTGTCATGAACAGCGTTATATTTTCAGTCTCGGGGATGAATCTGGCTGACACTCAAGGACGCGCATTGCTGCGTTTAGTCAACCCTGCCAGCGTAGAGAGCATGCTGATTGCAGAAGGCACGCTCAAACCAGCCACCTCAAAGATTTTGGATACTAGCTGCATTATTGATGGCCGCATTGAAGGACTGCTAGAAACCAGCTTTTTAGAGGGTCGGATCGTTGTTCCTCAATTTGTTTTACAGGAACTACAGGCCGTTGCCGATGCTGCCAACGACCAAAAACGAGCCCGGGGTAGACGGGGGCTGGATATTCTGAATCGTCTACGGGCGGCTTATCCCGACCGTGTTGTTATTGATCCTGCCGATTATTCAGACATCACAACTGTAGACGCTAAGCTCGTTAAACTGGCCCAGGAAATGAATGCCATGCTCATTACCAATGACTACAACCTCAGCAAAGTAGCCCGGGTGCAGCAGGTAGGCATTTTGAATATTAATGACCTGGCTAAGGCAATTCGCCCGGCGTATTTACCCGGAGACGATATCGAGATCAAAATTCTTAAGGAAGGAAAGGAAGATTTCCAGGGTGTGGGCTATTTGAATGATGGCACCATGGTGGTTGTGGAGTCAGGGAAAGGCTACATCGGCAATAATGTTTTGGTGGTGGTTACTGGCGCTCTACAAACGTCAGCGGGACGCATGATTTTTGCACGCCCTAAAGGGACGGCGACAGCTTAGCTGCGCAGCTGCAAAAACCCCCGGTTTCTATTTTGGGATAGTCTTTGCAAGAGATCCCAAAATCAAGAAACCGGGGGGTTGAAAGAGCCTGCGGCTCAAGTGCAGCTTATTCCCACTCGATGGTGCCAGGGGGCTTGGAGGTGATGTCATAAACCACTCGGTTAACCCCGTCCACTTCATTGACGATGCGGTTGGAAATAACCTCTAGCAAATTGTAGGAAGGCCGAGACCAGTCAGCCGTCATGCCATCTTCACTGCTAACAAGACGCAACACAATAGGGTGTGCATAGGTGCGCTGATCGCCCATGACGCCAACGCTACGAACCGGTAGCAATACCGCAAACGCCTGCCAAAAGTCGTGATACAGTCCTCGATTACGGATTTCTTCCCGCACGATATAGTCAGCATCCCGCAGAATATTGAGCCGTTCCGCTGTCACTTCACCCAGGATACGAATGGCTAAACCTGGGCCGGGGAAGGGCTGACGACGTACAATTTCATTGGGGAGGCCAACGGAGCGGCCCACATTACGCACCTCATCTTTGAAGAGCTTGCGCAGGGGTTCGATCAGCTTAAATTGCAGATCCTTAGGTAGACCCCCCACATTGTGGTGGCTCTTGATTTTGACCGCTACCCGTTCACCGGTTTTGGGATCAACGTTAGTGTCTGCAGACTCAATTACATCGGGATATAGTGTACCCTGGGCCAGATAATCAAAGGGTCCCAGGCGTTTTGATTCCTCTTCAAAAACACGAATAAATTCGTGGCCAATGCGTTTCCGCTTTTCCTCTGGGTCAGTAATGCCCTTGATTTTCTCTAGGAAACGTGTGCGAGCTTGGACGTATTCAACTTTGATATGAAATTGCTGATCAAATAGCTCTACCAGACGTTCAGGCTCACCCTTACGCATAAAGCCCTGATCAATAAACATGCAGGTCAGCTGGTCGCCAATGGCCTGATGGAGTAAAAATGCCAGTGTGGATGAATCTACACCTCCGGAAAGAGCCAGTAAAACCCGCTTAGAGCCTACCTTGGCACGTACTTCACGGATGGCCTCTTCCACAAATGTTTCCGTGGTCCATGTGGGCTCACAGCGGCAGATGTGATATACGAAATTACGAATTAAGGCCTGACCATCAACGGAGTGAACCACCTCTGGATGGAACTGCACACCATAAAAGCCTTGGTCATGATTTGCGATCGCAGCGCTGGGTGTATTTTCCGTATGGGCTAGAACTTCAAATCCCTGGGGCAGGCTAGTGACCGAGTCACCGTGACTCATCCACATCGTGGAACCGTCACCCACATTGGTCAGCAAATCGGTTGGATCATCAATGTGCAAGGATGCTTTGCCATATTCACCCCGTTCGGCGGTCTCTACTTGCCCCCCCAGCTGCTGCACCATCAACTGCATGCCGTAGCACACACCTAGTACAGGAATCCCCAGCTCCCAAATGGCAGGATCACACTTGGGAGCGTGGTCAGCATAAACGGAACTAGGCCCACCGGACAGAATAATGCCCTTAGGACTAAGCTGACGAATTTTCTCAGCTGAAGTGCGGTAGGAAAGCACTTCTGAATAAACTTGAGTTTCGCGAATGCGTCGAGCAATTAGCTCAGAATATTGGGAACCAAAGTCAAGAATAATTAGCATCTGACGGTTAAACTCAGATGGTTTGGTAGATACGTTATCGGTAATAGCGGGAGTTTGTGCAGTCACGGATAGGTCCTGAAGCTCTATTGGGTGGGGAAAGCAGGCGTAATTTTCGTATTCTAATGAGCTGCTTATTAAACGCGAGTAGCTAAATCCTGGCATTTAATAACCATTGAGTATTGGTAGAGGGTGTGCCGCTCCAGACGTATATGGAAAATTATTTTAACTAGCGTAGCAAACCACGGTATTAATGCTTCATTCTCTAAATTGCTTGTTCAGAATTTGATGTATGCAACTGCGTCAGACAATACGGCTCAATAAGATCGTAGCCGCTAAGATAGAGGCAACCTTTTCCCCACGTGTTCAGCTCCCACCCCCCTAATATATGGGGGCTTTGAGTGCAAAAACCACATGAATCCTATTGATTATCTCCGTATCAGCCTGATTGACCGTTGCAATTTTCAATGTGTGTACTGCATGCCAGAGGGAGCCGACCTTAATTATGTATTGCGAGAGCTTTGGCTAAGCCATGGGGAAATTTTGAGCTTGCTGAAGGGGGTATTTATTCCCTTAGGATTCACAAAATTTCGGCTCACGGGAGGAGAGCCCCTACTACGTCCAGGCATTGTCCAGCTGGTGGATGAGATCTCCCATTTGCCAGAGACAACAGATCTGGCCCTGACGACTAATGCTTTTAAGCTAGAGAAGTTGGCTAAACCTTTATATGATGCAGGGTTACGGCGCATCAATATCAGTTTAGATTCATTGCAGCCAGAGATATTTGAGAAAATTGTAGGCCCACCGGCTACTCGTGATTTAACACCAGATACCGCATCAAAATATATGCGTTGGCAGCAGGTGTGGCAAGGTATTCAAATGGCCCACCAGGTAGGGTTTGACCCCCTTAAACTTAATGTTGTTGTGATTCCGGGTGTCAACGATCACGAGATTTTAGATCTTGCCGCATTAACCCTGGATAGGAATTGGCATGTGCGATTTATTGAGTTTATGCCCATTGGTAATGACGCGCTATTTACAACTAGGGGATGGATTGATTCTGAGACAATTCGCCAACAGATTCGAAATCGCTGGGGCTTAGAAGAATCAAGCATTCGTGGCAATGGCCCTGCAGATGTTTTTCAGATTCCAGGTGCTAAAGGGACGCTCGGATTTATTAGCCAAATGTCTGAATGTTTTTGCGATCGCTGCAATCGCATGAGACTTTCCGCCGATGGTTGGTTACGGCCTTGTCTGTTAAATGAAACGGGTCAACTTAATTTACGAGATGCTTTGCGCAGTAGAGAAGCCATGGAGACTATTCGAAATCGAGTTGGTGCTTTAGTGGCGGACAAACCAGAGATTAATTTTAAAATGCGAGAATCTGGCACTATTGGGGCCTATAGCCGCACGATGTCTCAGATTGGTGGATAAATGCATGAGTTTGGCGTTTACATCGGGCTAAGCTAACTAGAGATATTATTAGGAAGCAGCAAGCTTTCTTTTATGCCTGAAAATCAATCTTTTTTGTGACTAAAAAAGATTGGAAATTTCATGTGTATCCAACGGCAACCCTGGGGACATGGTTGCTTGTATTTGCGCCTAGAAATAGTACTGTTTGAGACACATTTTCCTTAAATAAGACTATCTATCTTCACTATGAGTCAAAAAATAAGAAATATAAACTTTTTTTAAGACAAAGATTTGTTTTGTTGTTTATTTGGGTTTATTCCAGTCTTGTGGGCTTATTTTTAGGGGTCAATCTCGTTTTAAGAAAATTTTAGAGTGGTTCAGAATTAAGCGCGTAGTCCAAGGATAGTTTGGGCAATATGAAGGTCAAACGGTGCTGTATGCAGGTCAAGCAGTACTGTTAGCCTTCTTGCTTGTGGCTGCTATGGTAGGTCGTCGTTTTTTTCTGGGGTATAGTTTGTTGTTTTTAGGGGGCTGTGGTCTAGCTAAAACAAACTCAGCAACCAATAGTCAGTTTGATTATCCTAATAAACTCCACTTCGCTGTGACAGATCTAAGTGGTTCTGATGTTTTAGAGCGAGACTTTGGTGTATTTCGACAAATTTTAGAAGAGACCCTTCAGCTACCGGTTGTTTTTTTTGCAGTTGAAAACTATTCTGCGGCTGCACCAGCACTCCTTGCCAATGAATTGGATTTTGTGATGGCGGGACCTTCTGAGTATTTGCTACTGAGGGCGCGGGCAGGGGCTATACCCATAATAGGCATAACTCGTCCCAAGTATGCGGCCATGGTGATGACCCGAGTAGATAGTGGCATTAATCAGCTAAGTAACCTGAAAGGCAAGACCATTGCGATGCGAACTGAGGGGTCAACAGCAGGACATATCATGCCGATGAAAATGTTGTTAGATGCGGGCGTGACACCTGAAGATTATCAGGTGGTCATGCTTAATCGCAAAGGCTTTGAAGCGCTGCAGTCTGGTCAGGTAGATGCCTGGAGTGATTCCCATGATCGCTATGTCGAGTATGTGAAAGCACCAGGCTTGGAGGGGACTGACATTCAAGTCATTGCTGCGAGTGATCATTTGCCCCCCGATGTGTTTGTTGCCAATCCTAGTCTGGGGCCGCAGTATTTAGAAGAACTGAGAACTCAAATGCTTGACCATCAAGAAACATTGATGGCAGCGCTTTTAGCATCTGAAGCCAACCAGAAGTATAAAACATCAGAATTAGTGGCGGTAACTGATGCTGATTATCAAGTCCTACGAGACAGCTATTATGCCATTGGTCAGGGCTCAACGATTGAATAAGTCTCCGAGGGCTAGGATCGATGATTGCATTGCTATCCCGTGTAGTCTCTAACGTTAGTAAAAGGCTGGGTATCCATCGCAGTATTTCTAAAAAGATTAGTTGTGGATATGCCCTGGCTTTAGGAACAGCTGTTTTGGGCACTACCGGTGGTCTGCTGGGAGGGCATTATGAAGCCTTATCTGCGCGGAAACAGGCTGAGAATACTCTGCGTAAGAAGCAGTTGCTCAATGAGCTGAATACTCATGTTTTGAGTATTCAGATGCATCCTCAGCGGTTACTTGCGATCGCCGGTGAAAGCCGGATCTGGGTGCAGTATGAAACCAATCAATTTAATACAGAACTGCGTCAGCTACGTCACCAGCTAGAGACAATTGAGCAGCTTCCCCAGACATCATCTGAAACCCAGCTGCCCCTGTTGATCAACGGCTATCGGACTAATTTGCAGGAGTATGAGCGCTTTATTCAGTACCTTTGGTTTGATTTAGAGGGGGTTGACAATAAGCGAATTGCCTTGGAAGTAATTTCGATCGCCCTTAATACTCGAGATGCCAATCAACTGTCCACCACCTTTGAGCAACTGTCTGAAGATTTAACGCGATTGCAACAAACGGCTGATCGGCAGTACCACCAATCCATTGTGCAGCTACAAAAATCTGAGCAATTACGACTGATCATCATTTTGGTCAGTATGGTCTGTTCCATCGGTTTAGCCATTATCCTGGCTGTGATCACTAGCCGAGCCATTGCCCAGCCCATTGAGCAGCTCACCCTAACTGCACGACGGATTACCCAAGCTAATGATTTTCAGCTACACGTTTCGATTCACACCCAGGACGAGGTATTTCTGTTGGCAGAAGCACTAAATCAGTTGGTCAGCTGGGCTGGACAGTACACCACGGAACTGGAAGACGCTCGCCACACATTGGAGGCTCGCGTTGTGGAAAGAACCCAGGCATTGCAACAGTCTGAAGCTTCTCTGCGGCAGCAGGCTGAGGATTTACAGCAGACATTGGTGGAACTGCGGCAAACCCAATGGCAACTGATACAAAGCGAAAAAATGTCGAGTTTGGGGCAATTAGTGGCTGGAATTGCCCATGAAATTAACAATCCCATTAGTTTTATCTATGGCAATCTCAAACATGCGAGTGACTATGTCAACGATATTGTTATGCTGCTGGATCGTTATCAGCAGCATAATCCTGCCCCGACTACTGAAATCCAATCTGCCCTTGAAGAGATTGATCTGCCATTTGTGCGAAAAGATTTTCCAAACCTGATGCAATCCATGGCAGAAGGAACAGTCCGGATTATCACGATTGTTCAGTCTTTACGAACATTTTCTCGTTTGGATGAGGCGGCTGTTAAATGGGTAGATATCCATAAAGGCATTGATAGCACGCTGACAATTCTCAATAGCCAGATTACGGCTACACCCGGTCAGTCAGGAATTGAGATCGCGCGTGACTATGGTCCATTGCCCTGCATTGAATGCTATGCCGGACAACTCAATCAGGTGTTTATGCATATTCTGAGTAACGCCATTGATGTGCTGCGCTGTTCGCCACCTCAGGGGCTGGCTAAGATTGCGATCGCAACCCGTATATTAGAGCCTGATTGGATCTCGATTGAGATCAGTGACAACGGTCCTGGCATTCCTGAATCATCGCTCATACGGCTGTTCGACCCGTTTTATACCACCAAAGCCATCGGCACCGGCACCGGCATGGGCCTGGCCATTAGCTATCAAATTATTACCAAAACCCATCAAGGCTCATTAGAATGCCACTCACAGCTAGGACAAGGGGCAAAATTCACAATTAAATTACCCATCAGACTAAATCAAGACGAGACAAAAAGTCTCTAGTTAAGACCCGTCTTGATACAAATCAGTCTTAAAATAAGACAGACTCATAATAAGTAATGGATAATAAAAGACGTGTGTTAAATCCTAGTCTCAATTCGAGATTAAGCACATCTTAAGTGGACTTAATGTGAGTCTATTGATCTCAATATAAGATTCTGTATTTTTATCTATGGCATGACTATGGGGTCGATGTATCGTCAAGGGAGTAAACTTTTGTGGGCCGCATGTCTGTGTCTACAGCTAGCAGCCTGTGGGGCTATGGCTGAGACCAGTGCTCCCATCTCTCAGCAAGCGTTAGTTGCTCAAATCGAAGCTGGCACTGCACCGCTCATTTTGGATGTGCGTACGACAGAGGAGTATGAGGCGGGTCACATTCCGGGGGCGATTAACATTCATTTTCGAGAGATTGACGATCGGATTGACGAGATCGCCCACAGGGGTCCGGTTGTGGTGTATTGCGAGCGGGGTATACGGGTCAAAATTGCAGAAAGAACGCTACGGGACGCTGGCATCACCTCAATTTTCCATTTAGAGGGTGATATTTCTCAATGGAGAAAGAACAATTTGCCGCTTGAGCGCAATAATCTCTTTTCTGAGACCATCAAGGCAACTGTGGCAGCGTCAGAATTAGCGGCATCTTTAGAAGAACGTTGGATTATCAGCGCACCGGAGGCAAAACGGCTGATTGATCAAGGGGCCATCCTTCTGGATACTCGCAAACTGGCTTTCACCAGGCTACAGGGAGCCGTTTATGTCGACTGGCAACAATTTTCTCCGCAGCAGGCAACCACTCGCGGCAGACTGCTAGAGCAGGATGCCTTGCTAACCCAGCAGCTGCAGCAAATGGGAATTTCAAAGGACAGACCTGTGGTGGTTTTTGCTAACCCACCGGGGGGCTGGGGTGAAGATGGTCGGATTGTCTGGATGTTACGTACGCTGGGACAGGCTCAAGTGGCCATGGTGGATGGTGGATTTGATGCGCTGGTGGATGCGGGGGTATCTGTACAACAGGGAAAGAACAATGCACCGCCACCTGGAGATTTTGTTGTTGAGCGCAATGTTACATGGGAGATTCAGCAGGAGCAGCTGAAAGCTGAGCTAGGTAACGACAATCTTGTGGTGATTGATACCCGTGAAGCGAGAGAGTTTGCGGGTAAGACCCCCTATGGAGAACAACGGGGTGGCCATGTACCAGGAGCCATTAATCTCTACTTCAAAGAGTTTTTGGGACAGGATGGCAAACTCCTTTCCCATGATGATATCCATGCCAAACTGCTGGATGCGGGCATTACACCAGACAGCCAAATTGTTGTGTATTGCACGGGGGGAATTCGTTCTGGCTGGCTGGCATCGGTTTTAGTCACCCTGGACTATCAGGTTAAAAATTATGCTGGCTCCATGTGGGAGTGGTCAGCTTCCCCTGCGGATAGCTATCCTTTGGAAATGCTTTAGGACCATGCTTGGGGAGGATAACACCATGCCCGACTGCCTTGCCTTGATTGCCCATGACACCAAGAAAAATGACATGGTAATGCTGGCAACCAACTACAGGCATGTGCTGGCTCGATACCATTTGATTGCGACTGAAACCACAGGGCAGTTAATTGAAACGGTTACTGGGCTACCTGTGGAGCGAATGGCTGCGGGAGCCCAGGGCGGAGAATTGCAGATTGCAGCTCGGGTAGTGTCTGGTGGAGTGGCAGGGGTCTTTTTTTTGCTAGATCCGGTCAGTGTCAATCCTAATGAGCCGGATATTCGGGCGTTGCTGCGGGTGTGTACATTGCACAACGTTGTGCTGGCCACCAATATGGCAACGGCTGAACTGGCGATTCAAGCGGTTGCAAAGCGGCGAGATGCCTATTTGATTTTTAACCCAGTGGCTGGACAGGGCAACCCAGATCGGGATTTGGCCTTGATTCGCCAGATTTTGGCACCCCAGGTCAATTTGCATACGATTTTTACGCAGCCGGAGGTGGATCCCATTGATCAGGCAAAAGCTGCGATCGCAACCATCCAAGCCAACCAAACCGAGGATGATACCGGATTTATCATTGCTTCGGGGGGAGATGGGACAGTATCTGCGATCGCAGGTGTGACCATAGACACTGGTATTCCCCTGGGGGTGATTCCGCGAGGGACCGCCAATGCGTTTTCGGTAGCCATGGGGATTCCCACTGACATGAAGCAAGCGTGTGAAGCCATTGCCGCCGGGAATACACGGGTGGTAGATGCCGCCTACTGCAACGATATCCCAATGATTTTGCTGGCAGGTTTGGGATTTGAGGCGGAGATGGTAGACAACGCCAACCGAGAATTAAAAAACCAGCTAGGAACCCTGGCCTACGTTCTATCTGGTGCACAGCAGTTTTTTTCCCAAGAGCTATTTAAGGCAAAAATTGAAATTGACGGAGAGACCATTGAATTTGACACGGTGGCCGTGACAGTGGCCAATGCCGCCCCGGCCACATCTGTGGCAGCCCAAGGGTTTGGCGAGGTGATTCCCGATGATGGGCTGCTGGAAGTGACAATTCCTCTGCCCCAAACGCGATTACAAGGGGTCAATGTAATGGCCACGTTGTTTACCTCTGCCCTGGTTAAATCTCAAGTTGAGCGGGAAGATGTGATTTGTCTGCGCACCAAGCGACTGAAGGTAACCACCAATCCACCGCAGAAGCTGGTTGTTGACGGGGAGTTATGGGAGGCAAATCCGATTGAGTTTACCTGTGTGCCAGGGGGGTTAACTATTTTCTCGCCGCTGTTGACGGTGGGGTAGCAAAAATAATAAACCCCAAGCAAGCCACAGGGGTAGGGTGATGATTAACTCGTACAGTAAAACCCCGAACAGATTGCTATAGAGGCTTGTCATGCCTACCCAAATTGCGCTAATTGCGAAGTAAAGCGAAATCAGGCTAAACGCTCCCACTGCGAGTCGACCGTGATTAACCTTGATCCACCGAAACCGGGTGCAGAGCCCAATGATTATGGCCTCTATCGCTGCCCCTAACTGCAGCGGAACGGTGTATATGGCGAGTGCCAGGGACCAATCTTCAAGTGCTATCTCACCTGGGTTATAGGGGCCATTGATTCGATAATGTATCCAGGCTGCGAATCCTACCAAAATGAGTCCCCCCAAAAGGCTAAGCAGTCCGAGGGTCATAGTGCGTAACAGCCTGGAAAAATGCATAGCGTGTAATTGCAAGGGATTAACAGAGACTCAATTTTAATCAATGTTTTGAGTGTTGAATTTTGAGTTGTGGCAGTCAACTGTGGCGGGATGCTTTAGCTTTGTCTCAAATTAAGACTATTTGAGTTAAATTAAGTCTTAATTTGAGAGTGCTTAGTCTTTTTTAAGACATGTTGATGACGACAAATTTGGCTTCGAAATATCTGATGCCAAATCCGCATTCATTAAACCTGATTAAAAATGGACAATTTTGTAGAGGCGTTCCCTAGGGTGCCTGGGAATTAATTATCCGTTTGGAATTTTTCTCGAATGGTTTCGGCTCGTTTGCGATTGACACCTAGATCTGACTTGCCTAATCGGGCGGCTGATCGGACATGGATCAGACCAGAATCGACATAAAATTCCATGTCATCGACAAAGCCCATGAGCTTGCTGGCAAATTCAGCGTAGAGATAATTGTCAGTGGCTTCGTTGATTTGGGAGCGTTCCATCCCTTCGATGATGGTTTTGAGTTTTGCGATCGCATCCCCAGGTGCTTTATCAGTGGCAATCGGTTCAATAAAGTGCTCCTGATCACTAGCATCAGTTTGACTGCTGACACAGTTAGGAGTGCCGGGACAGGTCAAGAGCTTGCCCTGCTTAACACCTAGATTATCGGGACGCTTGCCTGAGAATGAAAAGAGAGGCATAGAAAACACCCTTGAGCGCAACTTTGGCTTAAAGTTTAGCTTCATTATGGCTAGCTTCAGCCAATATCTCCATGGCTATAGTGCTTCCACTTCAGTCAATAATCCTTCAACAAATTTTTCAACATTCTCCAGCAGATCCATTTCCCCTAGGGCCTGCCATTCGTCAGGGGTGTATTGTCCGTCATTGCCAATCACATCTTGCACCCAATGGGCCAGGTTACCGGTATCGTGAAATAACTCCTGGGCTTTGCTATGGGCGTTGCCATCTATTTTGGCGGCCAGGCAAACTTTTAATAGCTGGCCTAGGCGGTTTTCTGGCGTGGTGGATAGGAGAACGGTAATGGCAGTGGTGACGGCTGCTTGATTGGGAGTCATGGTTGTTGGTCCAAAAATATGACAATTTAGGCGGTCGAGCAAATTAATATATCCCACGCCAATTTATCTACGTTCAAGAGTTGCCGATACAAAGCAGGAAAATTGTGTGTTGGTGTTGAAGCATCCAGTCTGGAACGCTACCCGTCAGTGCTCCCTTAAGCGAAGCCGAAGGGGGTACTGACTTTTCTACAGGGTTTTGGTGTATGAAACTGAGGTTTGAATGGTTTCAAATCCTACGGATTCATATAGCTTTTGGGCCTGATTTGGGTTTTCAGAATCAACGCCAAGCAGAGCTGTTTCCATGTCGGCTGCTTTTAATTGTTGCAGCCCCAACAACAGCATGGCGCGTCCTAACCCCTGACGACGAAAGCCACGACGGGTGCCTAGTCCAGTTATCCAGCCTTCTGTTCGATTGGTGCGAGCATTGCGTTCATGGAAAATATAAGCGTCGCAAAATGCAGCAAAGGTGCCATTTGGGGCCACCGCGATCCAATCTAACCAGATAGTAACGTAGGCGATGGCGATGGGGGGCGTTTTCCATGGGGATATTGTCAGTGTCAAAGGTCATGAGGAATGGGCTTTGGGGGATGAGATATTGCAATGTGGCAAGGTATTGTTCGGCATCGGTGCGGCGTTGAAATCGAGCAACGGCAATGTGCTGAAAATTGGGCAGGCGACGATAGATCACCCACGGACGTGGTGAGTCGTAGAGTTGCATGATGGCGGTAGAATAAGGCACACGAGTAAGACAGCCCAGCTTAGGTTCGGCTGCTTACAAGCGTTTGATTGCATACGCCATTATGGCGTGCCATTGATTAATACGTCAATATGACGTGTCATTTTGTCTTAATGAAAAAAGACAGGCGGCCCCAGGAAAGTCAATCTCCCATTGAGGTATTGCGTATTCAGCGTACGGAATTATCACAGGTTGAATTTGCTGTTAAGTGTGGCATTCCTCTACGTACGTATCAGCGCTGGGTGTCTGGACAGACTGAGGCGAAATTGACCCCACCACAATGGAAGGCGCTAATGATGCTTTTGGATATTCAATCTATAGAAGATATCCCTGATGATTTTGCTGAGGCCGATGAATCAGCGTAGGCATGTGAAGGTTTCAAGCGAATCGCCGCTTAAAAAGCTTCGAGAAGAGTTGAATATGTCCCAGGAGGGGTTTGCACGGCAGATTGGTACGTCTGGCCGAATCATTAGTCGTTGGGAAAGGGGCGATAGTGTGCCTTCTTTAATTGGAATTGGGCCATAATCTGGGAAAGTGCAGCAGTTAAGGCCAATGGTAGAGGATATTTTTTTAGCCCGAACCGAGGAGCAGCAGCAGTTTCGTCGAATGCTACAGGCGATGTTACCGAAGGGACTGCAGAAGCATTTTCCAACGTTTTCGAAGCCGTTTGCAAAATTGAAGCCTGCATTAGAGGACGATTCCCGCCCAGCGATCCTGCTGTTTTATGGGGCGGGGGGTATGGGCAAAACGTCGCTGGTGAAGCAGTTGCGAAAGCTGGTGACAAAGGAGTTTAAGGGCCAGGTTAATAGCTTATTTCTAGATTGGGAAGATGAGCAGAAGCTGACGCTGGATTTGCAGGTGGGGCATGATTTTATTGAGCCGGAGGCAATGCTAAATGTGTTGCATCGTACCCTGGTAAAGGCGGGTTGGGGTAGTGACCTGAAGGACTATGAGAAAACTATTCAGGCATTGCGGGCTACAGAATCTAAGGTGGAGGATGCTATGAAGGCATCCCAAGCGACCAGCGACCTATCGGATAAGGTGAGTAAGCTGGGGGCCAAGGGGATGGCTACTTTAATCCGGTTATATCCAGGGGCGGGGGCTATCGATCAGGGAAAATTGGAAGCCACTCTGGATACCACATTTCAGGTGGGTGCGGAGGGGTTGTATCAGGCGCGGCAGTTTGTGCAAAAGTCGCTGACGCCGAAGGAATATGAGATTTATGCACAGCCAAACGAGCGCTTGGCAGAATCTTTGGGGAAAGGCATTGCCAGGGCGGTGGAGCGAAAGCCACTGGTGTTGTTGTTTGATACCTATGAGATTGTGGATCGGCCTGATTGTGACTATACGCTGCGGCGGGTGATCCAGGAGAGTGGTGGGCGCACCCAGTGGGTGGTGGCGGGACGGTCGAACCTGGCGGATAGTGGACAGAGGGGGAGTTTGTACTTTCGGGGATATAAGCGAGACTTTTCGGAAACGCAGCTGTATGCAAAATCGCTAAGTGAGTTTGGTTTGGATTTGATTCAGGAGTATTTTGCGGAGGTGGTGCCGAAGCGACCGCTGAGTGAACAGGATGCGGATGCGGTGACGCGGTTTAGTTTGGGCATTCCATTTGTAATTCGGCAGGCGGCGGTGATGTATCGGGAGGGGAAACCCCTGGCAGAAATTATTGCTCCGGTAGAGAAAGCACCCTTGGGTAGTGATATTTCTGCTTATGATCGGGTGGTGACGGAAACCAGCGAGCGGTTTTTGATGCATTGTTTTAGTGCCAAGGAACGGGAAAAGGATTTACAGGCGATCTATGCGCTGGCGCTGATGCGACGTCCAGATGCAGCTTTGCTAAAGGCTATGTTAGACGAGACGGACCTAGAGCAGCGGCTGCAAACGTTGCGGGAGAGGTATTCGTTTATTTTGGTGGAGCAACTGCGGCTGGATGAAAAGCTAAATCGGTTTTTGCAGGGGTATTTGCTTAGCGATCTGCGGCGCATCAGTGAGCGATTACAACAGCTGAATGACAATTCCCTGGCATGGCTGGAACTACAGACAGAGGAGAAAACAAAAGGAATTACTGACACGGCAGACAAGCTGGATAGTGAAGCAATTGCAGAGCTGATGTTGGATTTGGCGCACCATAGCCTATGGAAAGATGAGGACTATGGCTGGCGATATTTGGTGCCGCGATTTGTGGAGGGGTGGCAGTATGATCGCACCTGGACTCGGAGTTTGTTGGAGGTGGCGGAGTATTTTAAGACAGCCACTGGGAAAGAGAATAAAAAACGGCTGGGACAGTTTGGGGCGGTACTGGCGGGAGGCGCGGAGGAGGAGACGTTGACCAGGGTTTTGGATGATTTGAAAACGTTGGAAAGGCGAGGCTGGTGGGATGAAGATAAAGATGAGCTAAGCGGTATTTTATTATTGAAGCAGGGACAGTTTTTACAGCGGCAGGGAAAAAATCAGGAGGCGTTGGCAGTATGTTCTCAGGTGGAAGGAGCCTTGCCTGGGGAAGCGATGACGTTGAGAAAAGATCTGGCCAATACGTTTGAGAAAATTGGTTGGGCGTTTTCTGTAAGAAATAGCCAGGCTGTACCTTCACAGGAGGGGGAAAAAGCTCTGTCTAAAGCTGTAACGTTAAATCCGGATAATGGGTCTCATTTAATTGCTTTGGGAGTGGCTCAATATGGTCTCAAGCAAAATGAGCAAGCTATTGAAAATGTGTTGGCAGGGATTGAGTTAGAAGGAGAGAAAAATTACTCCCTAAACATTCTTGGCATTGCTTACAGGGACCTGAAGCGCCATGATGAGGCGATTGAAGCGTATAAAAAAGCGATTGAACTCAACCCGGAAGATGCGACCGCTTACAACAATTTAGGCAATGCTTACAGTGACCTGAAGCGCCATGATGAGGCGATTGAAGCGTATAAAAAAGCGATTGAACTCAACCTGGAAGATGCGACCGCTTACAACAATTTAGGCAATGCTTACAGGGACCTGAAGCGCCATGATGAGGCGATTGAAGCGTATAAAAAAGCGATTGAACTCAACCCGGAAGATGCGACCGCTTACAACAATTTAGGCAATGCTTACAGGGACCTGAAGCGCCATGATGAGGCGATTGAAGCGTATAAAAAAGCGATTGAACTCAACCCGGAATATGCGACCGCTTACAACAATTTAGGCAATGCTTACAGTGACCTGAAGCGCCATGATGAGGCGATTGAAGCGTATAAAAAAGCGATTGAACTCAACCCGGAAGATGCGACCGCTTACAACAATTTAGGCAATGCTTACAGTGACCTGAAGCGCCATGATGAGGCGATTGAAGCGTATAAAAAAGCGATTGGACTCAACCCGGAATATGCGACCGCTTACAACAATTTAGGCAATGCTTACAGTGACCTGAAGCGCCATGATGAGGCGATTGAAGCGTATAAAAAGCGATTGAACTCAACCTGGAAGATGCGACCGCTTACAACAATTTAGGCAATGCTTACAGTGACCTGAAGCGCCATGATGAGGCGATTGAAGCGTATAAAAAAGCGATTGAACTCAACCCGGAATATGCGACCGCTTACAACAATTTAGGCAATGCTTACAGTGACCTGAAGCGCCATGATGAAGCGATTGAAGCGTATAAAAAAGCGATTGAACTCAACCCGGAATATGCGACCGCTTACAACAATTTAGGCAATGCTTACAGGGACCTGAAGCGCCATGATGAGGCGATTGAAGCGTATAAAAAAGCGATTGCAACCGATTCGACTTTTGTTTATGCCTATGACAATCTAGGCGATGTGTTTACCAACCTGAAGCAATATGATGATGCAATTGCAGCTTACAAGAAAGCAATTGCAGCTGATGTGAGCTACATCTATCCTCACGTCAGCTTGGGGTATGTGTATCGTGAACTGAAACAGTATGACGTTGCGATCTCTTGTTTAGAGGAAGCCGTTAAACTCGATCCAAATTATGTCTACGCTCACACCCAATTAGTCAAGCTGTACCGTGAGCTAAAACGTTATGAGGAGGCAATCTCATCCCACGAACAAATAGCCGAATTAGAACCTGACAGTGCCTATTCTCACACTGAATTAGGCTTAAGCTTTGCCCTCAACAACCAAATAAATGAAGCCCAAACAGCATGGCAAACAGCAATAGACCTATTTGAAGATAAAGAACTGGATCACCTCCATAAGGCCCTTTATACACTGACCCTTGGTGACGAGACATTAGGATTTCAACTACTCGATCAACTATTCCAAACTGACATAGACCCTAAAAATATTGATCTCGTTTTAACGGATGTGGATTTACTAGCCCAATGTCAGACTAAGCCTGAAGGTTTAGTCGATTTTGCAACCAAACTCAAAACCAAGAAATCAGAACTCGAAAAACAATCTGATCTAGGAAATCCTTCATCTGAATAGAGTCGAGCCATGGTTATGCTGCCGCTTGTCGCTGAATAGCAGCAGTAATCTCATCTATGTGAGCTGTGGCATAGAGCCAGGCATTAGCCAGATCAGTCGCTGTTAAGCCTGGATAATCTTCAAGCAAATAGGCTTCCGTCGCTCCCTGGTTACGTAAGCTCACCAGCAACCAAACCGGAATTCGTGTTTGACGAATACAGGCATCGCCCCCCATAACCCCTGTTGTTTTTTTAATGCCAGGCCAACTGTTAGTAAGACTGGCAACCAATAAATTGATCGCCTGGGCTTTTTCGTCTGGCGATAGGGCTAATAATTGAGGTTGAAGCTGCTGGAGCGTCACAATGGTAGTTTCCTTTTCTCGGTCTAAAAATCATCATCATCATCCGCTGGGATGATCTCCTGCTGCACCAGTGTCTGCCAAAGCTCTAAAATTTCTGAGTCAGCATCAAACTTGATCAGCTCTGCCGCCACCAGCTCCGGCGATGCTTTCAGCGCAGGAAACGCCAACAACAACATAGCAATATCTCGCCAATCAGTACCCGCCTTGGGCTTACCCTGTCGGCGTCGATAGGCAATCACCTTTTGAGCCAACAACGCCGTAGGCGCAATCACTAACACCCCCTCAACCCGCTCAGCCAGAGGCAATACCTCAACCGACCTGATATCTACCAGGTGACGGTTTCCACCTTTTTGCAATTGATAAATGCGAAAACCTACCCCAGCCTTAACTTCTCGAACCCGGACAGCAATACTAAATTGCTCAGACAGTAATGTACAAATTTCCGTCGCCAACTCGGATGCACGGGGCGACATTAAGTCAATGTCTTGGGTCATGCGAGGCTCATTAACCCAGGCATTCACCGCCTGTGCCCCAAAAACCACCACATCCTCCCGATGACGCAAAAAATTAAGCACCGCCGCCTGAATCGTAGCTAGCGGCAACGGCTCTTGCATTGCAAACTCCTGAAAAGACAAGACACCTGCATTAAGCATCAGATGATCAAGCAATAACTAGGACAATTGTAGCCCACCCCATCAAGCATAAGAGCGCCAACGCTGACTGCCTGACACAAATCCTGTAACCCAGAATCCATAAGGATCGACAAGGAAATGGGCAGAGGGCATGCAAAGCTGAAGATACCAAACCATCAGCGTGATATGCATGTCAGCCTCTACCCAACTGTATGATCAATTGTTGCCCTTCCTGCGTCAACATAGCCGTTACAAAGACCTCCGGCATCTGAAAACACTGGCTTGGATGGTCAGTGCCCTGATCTGTAGTGGCCAACTCAGCCTCCCCGCTTGGGAACCCTACGTCCCCAGTCGGGCGACTCAGGCCCAGAGCTTTGAACGTCGGTGGCATCGCTTTTTCATCAACCGATTCATTGATGTCAAGGGGTTGTATCTGCCGCTGGTGTTGTTAGCGCTCACCAACTGGCGGGCTCATCGACTCTATCTAGCATTGGATACGACCATGCTGTGGAATCGCTATTGTATGATTCACCTGTCGGTTGTGTGTTGTGGACGAGCGGTACCACTTCTATGGCGGGTATTAGAGCATGAAAGTGCCATGGTTGCGTTCGATGAATATCGACCCTTGTTACGGCGTGCCCGTTGGCTGTTGCGTCGGCATCCCAACACGATGTTGTTAGCTGACCGAGGGTTTGCCAACCATGACCTCATGAGTTGGTTGCAAGCGAGTGGTTGGCACTATTGTTTGCGCATTGCGTGTGATGTTCATCTCCACGGCCCATGCCGTCATCCCATTGAAGTACAAGCGCTGTGGCCTCCCAAAGGAGAAGCCACTCTCTATGAGAACGTGGGGCTCTGGCAAGATGGTGAGCATCGATGTAATTTAGTCTTGGCAACCGTGCGAGGGACGAAGGAATCCTGGGCGGTGATTACGGATGAATCACCGAGTCTACAAACGTTGTGGCAATATGCCTTGCGGTTTCGGGTTGAGGAGTTGTTTTTAGATAGCAAATCAGGAGCCTTTGAACTCGAAGACTCTCGCATTCGATCCGCTCAAGCTCTAGAGCGTCTCTATTTGGTGGCCGCCATTGCCTTGTTATACGGCACCACTCAAGGCATGGCGGTGCAGTGTGAAGGCTTACGTCAACAGGTGGATACCCATTGGAGACGAGGGCTCAGCTATCTCAAAATTGGCTTACGGTGGCTCAAGGGAGTCGTTCACAAAGGTCGGACTCTTCTGAAACCAGTCCCCTTATTGCCCAAAGACCCAGACCCTTGTTTTGCGTCCAACAAGGCTGAGCAACGTTACTATGACCTGATTTGGTTTTCCCGTATTCGGTCAATACGATGTCGGACTTGAGATATTAATGGGGGCATCTGAGATGTGTCAGTCAGTCAGGCGCCAACGGTAACCCACCCCGTAGCCCCTCCCAGGAGGGGATGAGGTGTCGGATGCCTGCATAGGTTCAGAGAATGCGTTTGATTAGTTGCGTACATCGCAACCGATCAAATAACCAAACCTACTGATTTAACTGAGTTTCTAGAGACATCTAAATACCTTTGGCCTAAAAATGGACTAAATTTTGCATTGATTTTTAGGTCAAAATTACATCTCAAGGGTGAGCTTGACTAGGGGTGCGATCGCACCCCTAAAATACCATCTTCGTCCAACGATTCAATAAAGGAATCAGCCTGAAAGACTTGCATAGCGAGGATCGACACAGCTAATCCTACGGCATCGGCGCATCGGGAACATCAGCAGGTTCACCTGAAGTAACTTGCGGCGCATCCTGTACCGATGGTTCACCCGAGGTTGAGTTAACTTGCGGTGCGTCTTGCTCTGTTTCCCTTGGATCACCTGAACCCACTACTGGCAACTCTGGTGCACCAGCCTCAGCACCCACATCCGGTGACTCAATAACAGTTGGCACCTCTGCCACCAAGCCACTTAAAACTACTCCATTAGGCACACTCTGTGACTTAGCCAAAGCACGCTGGCCAACCATGGGGATTGCTGTAAGTGCGATCGCAACCGACACAAATAATCTGTAGTTCATGGCAACACTGCCAAAAAGTGACCTAAGCTTACTGCGCCTCTACCACCTTCAAGGGATAGGTTCACAATCATACGCATCTTTTGTGTCTTAAAATAAGACTCACTACCTCAAAGTAAGTCTTGAGATTGCGATATTGATCTTATTTTGAGACGAAACATTTCTTACAAATATGACCACCACGGCAACAGCATTAAACTATCCAACGTAAAAATAGGCTGCCGCCAAGGCAAGTACAGTTGAACAATTCCCCTATCACTACGAATTGTCGTGGCCACTGACTCCCCTGCATCAGGTCGTTTTCTACGGGGTAATCAACCTCACAGGTTCCCCATAATTCGAAATTAATCTAAGAGCTGAATTACGAATGCTCCTGCCTGAAATCGTTCTGTTAAAAGCTTGCCAATTGGAGCACAGAACAACATTGTAAAGCCCCCAAAATATCGAGGATTTAGGGAATCAGCGGTTATGACAATTCAAATTCGCAAACAACCTTTGTACTGGATTTTGTTAGTACTGTTAGCTAGTTGCTCAGCCCCCCAAGCGACGACTTCGGAAGAGCCGCTATCTAAAGCCGCTATCAAAATCGATGGTTCCAGCACCGTTTTTCCATTAACCAATGAGATTGTCAGTGAACTGAAATTTGAACAAGGTGAAGATGCCCCCACCATCTCAGTTGATGTGTCTGGTACCGGTGGAGGATTTAAAAAATTCTGTGCTGGGGAGACAGCTATCAACAATGCCTCTCGGCCTATTCTCAAAGCTGAAATGGAAACCTGCAAGGCCAACGGCGTTGAATATATAGAAATCCCTGTGGCCTTTGACGCTTTAACAGTGGTGGTTCACCCAGAAAATGATTGGGTTGATAACATCACCGTTGCAGAACTCAATGCAATTTGGGAACCTGCAGCAGAAGGAGTCATCACCCAGTGGAGCCAGGTGCGTGAGGGATGGCCCGATCGTCCTTTGAATTTACATGGCGCTGATGTCGAGTCAGGCACCTATGACTATTTCACTGAGGCTATTGTTGGTGAGTCAAAAGCCAGCCGTAGCGACTATACCGCTCAAGCCGATGATGATTTAATTGTGCGGGCTGTACGCCAAGACACTGATGCATTGGGCTTTTTTGGGTATGCCTACTTTAGTGAAAATAGTCAACAGTTAAATGCTGTGGCCATTGATGCGGGTAATGGTCCCGTGTTGCCGTCTGAAGAAACTGTCCAGAGTGGAGAGTATCAGCCACTCACTCGACCGCTCTTTATTTATGTAAGTGCTGATGCGGCAGAGTCAAATCCAGAACTGGCATCATTTGTGGAATATTATTTGAACAACGTGCGCTTCTTAACCGAGGTGGTGGGGTATGTGCCATTGCCCAACGAGGTCTACAACCTGGCTTTTGAGCACTTTACTGATAAGCGCATCGGCACGGCTTTTGGTGGAGAAGCACCCACTAATCTGACAATCGAAGCGTTAGTCAAAGTAGAACGAGAGTTTTAAGCAGCCTGAATCGGTAGTTCAATCACACACTCTGTTGACCATCCTGACACAACCCCAATGGGGTATCTGGGAGCAGGAGAGGTGCGATCGCAAATTAAATATCAAAACAAGACTAAGTAAGCTCAAAGCAAGACCAACGTAAAGACCCTGAGTCTCAAATTAAGACTTCCATGTAACCCCACAATCACATGTCGCAAAAAGCTAGGCAGTCAAGCCCATGAACCCCTAAGAACCACTCATTGTCTTAACAATAGACCCTAAGTATTGACATGAGGCTCAATATGCGTAGAGTGTGTCTAGCCATAAAACAAAGATTGGTTTCCCCATGTCCGACATAGCCAATGCATTAGACAGTGTCACTACAGTCATTAATACCCTCGAGCCCCACGTTTCCGTCAAAGCTGACACCCATAACCTCATGAGTGTGGAATCAGTGCAAAAGGTACTAAACCGTTCCCGAGCATCGGTTTATCGCTATGCCAACACCGATGCTCTAATCCTTAATCCCCCATTTGACCATAAGCGTCTTAACCCTGAATCAAGACAGCATAAAGAAGAGCCGCTGATGTTCCATCCCAATGAAGTAGCCCGCTTTGCGCAAGATGTTTTAGGGATTAAACAAGTCACAATTGAAATTAGCCAACCGACAGAAACCATTACCCATCAACTTCTACGCCAGGTACTGGCTGAACTGAAGGTGATTCGAGAGCTGATTGAGCAAAGCCACTAGACTGCCCCATAGTGTTGGACAAGCCATGAACTTGGATACGGCTTTACTTTATATTTTAAGCTGCGTCTAGATCCACAAACCAGTGCTAACCTTGGATCAAGCGAGCATTGTCAAGATTTGCATTTTGACATATACCGGCAGGAATTTAGCGCGGACCCGTTGATGTTTACCCTAGTGGATGTCGGCAGTTAGCACCCATCACAAACTACTCCTTTATGAACAGACCACCATAGGGTCACTTAACGTCTTTAAATTCACAGCCTCCAAGGCACATACGTCAATGAGAGCGACGTATACCTTAGTTTTTTATCATTTTTTGCATATCCTCCAGCATGGAATCTGCCAGTCAGTTAGAGTCTAATTCTGAGCCCCCTCATAGTCCACTTGTAGAACTACTGGGTACTTTTATTGCCTTAGCAACCCTGACATTGCCCCTATTTACGGTAACTTATTTTTCATCAATACCCATCGATACCCTGAATGGTTTACCTTACTCGGCAATACAAACAAACGAATAAGATCTAACCACTCCGTGGGTGCTGGCTCCCTTTTCTCCTAAAATGCTATCGGGATAGACGGTTTACGTTTATCCCGACTGCTCATTACTAGTTGGAGAAGTATCGTGGATTTATCTCGTATTCCTGCTCAGCCTAAGCCAGGTCTGATCAACGTATTGATCGAGATTACAGGCGGCAGCAAGAATAAGTATGAGTTTGATAAGGATATCAATGCATTTGCCCTAGATCGCGTCCTTTTCTCCTCTGTTCAGTATCCCTATGACTACGGTTTTGTACCCAACACATTAGCTGATGATGGTGATCCCCTAGATGGCATGGTCATCATGGATGAACCCACATTCCCTGGATGTGTGATCGCAGCTAGACCTATCGGTATGCTCGAAATGATCGACGGTGGCGATCGTGACGAGAAAATTTTATGTGTTCCTGACAAAGATCCTCGTTATGTAGGTGTTAAAACTCTAGATGACATTGCATCTCATCGTTTAGATGAAATTGCAGAATTCTTTAAAACCTACAAAAACTTGGAGAAGAAAGTAACCGAAATCTTGGGTTGGAAAGGCCTGGATGAGGTTCAACCTCTTGTAGAAAAGTGTATTGCTGCTGCTAAGTAGTCCGGTATGGAGCTAGTAATCTCCGAATAGTGGATTAAGCATTATAGGGATGCATCACCGTATAAAATGTGTCCCTATAATGCCTACTAGTATCCTTGAGGTTACAGGGGACAACCAACCTTACATGAGCATGCGTACAGTTTGGGGATACACACCGTGAGTGTATCTGCCTATATGTCAGGCACAGAAAGCACACTACAACTTCAATCGGGCCTCTTGATTAAATTTTGGGGGGTGCGTGGCAGTGTACCAACACCAGGTGCAGCCACAGCCTTCTACGGAGGCAATACATCCTGTATTGAGGTTTTGGCCGATCAACAGCGTTTCATTTTTGATGGTGGTACCGGTCTTAGGGTACTAGGTGAAACCTTATATCAAACGTCAGAGCCTGTGGAAGGCCACCTGTTTTTTACCCACACCCAATGGGATCGCATCCAAGGATTTCCATTTTTTTTACCAGCCTTTGAAGCGGGCAATCACTTTCATATCTATGGTGGAATAGCTGCTAATGGGGCTTCCATCAAACAGTGTTTAACAACACAGATGCTCAAACCAGGGTTTTCGCTTCCCCTACACACCATGCGGGCTAATCTCACATTCCATGACATTACCCCTGGTGAAACCCTGCAAATTGGCAATGTTCAAATTGAGCCCATCGGCTTAAATGTTGAAAATAATGCCCTTGGATACCGACTGAATTATCAGGACAAGTCGGTGGTATATGCCACAGATACTGATTATGAGCATCTTGACGAAAATCTACTATTTCTAGCCCATCACGCAGATTTACTCATCTACGATGGCCTGTATATAGATATGTGCGATCAGATCAAGATTCCGTCTTCCCATAAACCATGGCAAGCTGCCATTAACCTGGCCCAGGCAGCCCAGGTCAAACGACTTGCCATGGTTCATTATGGTCCTCGCCAAACTGATGCCATGTTAAAGGCCTTCGCACATCAGCTTAAAGATGTTGAGCCTCAAGTTTTGCTGGCCCATGAAGGGATGGTGATCAGCTTGGCGAAAAACTAAAATTAAAGAGGGTTACGGGAAAAGTTACTGTTGCGGCTGGGGCGGCGGCTGTCATCACCTTTGGGTTTAGCCTTATTCACCCGTAGCTCACGTCCAAGCCACTCGGCACCATCTAATTCGGCAATGGCCAAATCTTCTTCCTCATCTTTGACCATGTTGATAAAGGCAAAGCCACGACGTTTACCAGTTTCACGGTCAACAGGCAGTGTAATGCGAGCCACTTCACCGTACTCGACAAATACATCCCTGATATCATCTTCTGTGGCTTGGAATGACAGATTTCCAACGTAAATAGTCACGATTACTCTCCGATGCTTACGTGCTCAGCTGCTCTCAAATGCTTGGTAGTAAACAGCCTACTCGGGTGATATCATACCGCACAGCTTTTCGTTCAGAGTGCGCAAACGGTGTTTTTTCATCTTCAAATTATTAATTTCTCACGTTTTCATAGCTGGGCTCATGCTTCATGTTTCTAAAACTAGTTGTGTCGAACTACCAAGATTCATCAATTATTTTCGTCTAACTCATCAGTGATCCTAGATTGACACAACATACTTGGGTATTCGCCGATATTGCTACCCGGCGGATAAGGAGAGCCCATCATGCACACATTTGAAGTGTTTGTAGATATTAAAGAATGTGCTGGGAAAAATCATGCCAGCAATCGTATTATGGCAACTCGCTATGAAATAGATGCCAGTGGTCGCACAGATGCCCACGACACTGCACTATTTAAAGCAGGGCAAGAATATCCTAAAGCAACTGAATATGACATTCGGATCACTCGTCTTCTTAAGTAAACGGTAAAACTCAAGGTTTCAGCCGGTGCTTGGTCGATCATGCCCTAAGCATCTTTATCCATATATGATCTATAGTCTGCTGTGTCCCAGTCTGGTCGTAGAACTAGACTGGGATTATTTGTTTTGGGGCTTGCCGAGCTATAGTGAACACCCTGACTTCCCCGACTATAACTGTCCTGGACATCACTATTAAATCTAGAAGAAAGGGATATCTACCACGGCCAAGAGCCCCAACGGCATGCCAGAAAGTCTAGTTATTAATCTAGTTGCGGAATCAACTATCCCGTTCCAATATCTTCGAGGGTATCATCTACACCGATTGTTTTTAGCCCTCATTAGTGCCGTTGATGTAGAACTGAGTCAAACGCTACAAGCATATAGTTATCGAGCGTTTGCCTTAAGTCCGTTACAGATTGCGTCTCAACCTCAAACCACTTCAGCCCGCAACCTTAAATTTTTACTCCCGCGTCAGCAGTTAGAAACCACTACATTTCAATATGCGAATAGTTCAATACCCGCTGGATCTCACTGCTGGTGGCGGATTGCTCTACTAGATGATGGGCTGTTTCAGCACATCAGCTCACGATTGGCACAGGTAGCTGCCCGTAAACCTTGGTATCTGGGACCTGCGCGGTTACACATCACAAATTTTGCACCGGCCAATATTCCAGAATGGACCAGCCACATTAGTTATCAACAACTGTATGAGCAAGCGTCTGACAGTAACCGTCACTTGACGTTTCAGCTCATTACACCTGCGGTTTTTCGCCAGGGAGAACAAGAGTCTCCACTACCCACACGCGATGCTGTTTTTCACGGTTTACGCAAGTGCTGGAATCGTTACAGTGGACTGGTATTCGCCCCTGACACCATTACCCCCATTGTCGCAAAAACCTTTGATTTGCGTACGGTCACAGTGTCCATTGGTGGTAGTAAAACAATTATTGGCTGCCTCGGTGATTTAACATTTCAAATTTCAGGTACAGCGGATCCGTTGATTATTAAGCGTATCAACGCGCTGACGAACTTTAGCCGTTACTGTGGTATTGGCAATAAAACATTTCTCGGTCTGGGTATGGTACGAGCGATCACGGCGACCAAATAAACTGCTCGATGGTGTGGGCTAACCGTCGCAGGTCAAACTTATCCAACCGTTCCATAGAGTTACGAGAAACAATCCTGCGACCAATTTCAGCAATGGGTAATCCGTGGGGAACATCAATGAAAGACCAATCAACGGCAGTGCGTCGACCCAGATGGTAGCGCACGGTCTTAGATAGCAGCTGAATGGGGCGGGTACCCGTTTGAATCAGCACCTGATCTGACCAGCCATTGACATGGATAATTGTATTGGCTGGGGACGACACTCGGATGATCATCACGTAGTTCAAACGCCATAACCCCACTCGCTGACGATACACTTGCACTTGCTCAATGTGTCTGAGGTGATAGTGATTGACCCGTCGCTGACGTTTTCGACCCCGAGGAATTTCGTGGACAATGGTGAACCGATTAAATGCTTTGTTGAATATACAGGTGGCTACCTCAGGATAGAGTGTTGGCACAAAGGGCTCTACCAAGATCAATAAAATGCCTGCTGCCATCAGCACCACCCACAGTAATGGCGCTTGACGATAACCCAGCCAGACTACACTAACTAAGCTAAGTGACCCCAGTCGTGCCAGATTCGTAACGCTTCCGGCAATGTGATGACGCCCTAAATTTGAGAAGCGCAATACTAACTCACGCTTATTGTGTCGAAGCTGTCTCACGTGATTTGGTTGACATCCTTAGAATGCCAAATTGCACCAATACATTCAGCCGAGCTCTATGCGACACTTTGTTATACCCGTCATAATAATTCATTTGTACTGAAAGACAACATCCGTTATACTGCCCCTGGTCCATATTTGAATAAGGTATCAAACTCTTAGTCCAACACTTACGCTGATCTGCGCTGAATTTAAAGTCTTTATATTTTGCATGGGGCCAAGCCAAGCGTTTTATCACAGTTACTAATGGCATCTCTTACGTTGTCTGACTCAGATCTTTTAGACCTTGAACTTGGTCGTAAAGCCCGTAACCAACTGAGCTCTAAGGATAGAGCTATCCATAACTGGTATCGGTTTGTCTTGTCTTTTCCGCCTCACTTAGTGAGACATTATTTGCACCGACTGCAAGCGACTGAACAAACTGTTGTTTTAGATCCGTTCTCTGGAACAGGAACCACTGTCGTTGAAGCGAAAAAACTGGGTCTACCCGCCGTTGGGCTAGAAGCAAATCCAATGGCGCATTTTGCATCCTCTGTAAAATTAGATTGGTCACCGCTACCGGAGCATTTGTCCCAAACCGCTGAGGTGATTGCTGCGGCTGTGCGGGACGAGTTCGATCTATTACCAAATCTTGCCCCAAGCTTATCTCCAGAAGCGGCTGGCTTATTGTTTAAAGATGCCATTAGTCCCCGACCGCTACAAAAAGTTCTGACGTTGTTAGGGCATATTGATCGAGACCGTTCTAGCGTTGCTTGGCGACATTACCGCCTTGCCTTAGCAAACTCAGCGGTATTTGCGAGCAATCTACGATTTGCTCCGGAGGTGAGTGTTTCCCGCAAACACAAGTCCGATGCTCAGGTGGTTGATCATTGGTTACAACAGGTCAACATAATGGTCCAGGATTTGAGTGCTTTAGGGAATGCATTTTCACCAACCCAGTCTGCGGTTGTGCATTTGGGGGATGCCCGTCAGCCCCATCGTCATATTGCGCCCAACTCGGTTGATGTGGTGATCACATCACCTCCCTATCCCAATGAAAAAGACTATACCCGGACTACCCGTCTAGAGTCAGTACTCCTGGGATTTTTGGAAAATAAGGCTGGTTTGCAAGCAATTAAGCATGAACTGGTGCGGTCTAATAGCCGTTGTGTCTATCGTGATGACGATGATGATCGATGGATTCAAAACTATCCTCAGATTTTAGAGATTGCCGATACCATCAATCGACGACGGGAAGAACTGGGTAAAACGAGTGGGTTTTCTCGACTGTATGCGCGGGCAACAACGCTTTATTTTGGTGGGATGGCTTGTCATCTGGCTAATTTGCGATCGCGACTCCGTCCCAATGCCCGATTAGCCTACGTTGTTGGGGACCAGGCATCCTACCTACAGGTGCATATCCCCACGGGCTCCCTGCTCGCTCACATTGCTCAAGATCTCGGTTATGAGCTGATGGGTATCGACCTTTTCCGCACAAGACGTGCGTCTAAGACCGAAGTAGATCTTAGAGAAGAAGTTGTTCTGCTACGTTGGCCAGGTTAAAACATCTCTTTGGGCGCATGTTATACGTAGCTGTTGCACAAAGTATTACCTGCCCAAAAACTTGCTTTAATGGTGTTGCATAGCCTGAGGAAAACATTGTTGTTGGTTGCCACAACTCTTTTGATTCAAGGGTTTAGGTGGATTTCTCTGAATCACATAACCTAAAAACCTGATGCCCATTCGAAACTCTTTCTCCTATAGTTATTGTTCAATCTTCTGTCGTTCTCTCTAGGGTTCAACTGACTGAGATTCTCACAGTTCCTGAATGATCCAACCAACAATCTGTTAAAGCTATTGTATCAGAGCCCTATTGTCAGCTTCCTAATCTCGAACTCAGGGAAAGAAGTTGATGCGGGCAACGCCCCTACAGGACTTTACCCTGGTAGATTGTGCGCAACAGTCAAGCGATCCAGCAAAGTACAAACCTGTTCATCCGTGACCTGCTCAAAATTGTCATACCATAGCCCAATGGCAAACAGACGGTTGGGAATACACAAACACACCAGCCGATCCACCTGCTTTTTAAGTTGTTGGTATGCATTCTGAGAGGCAATGGGTACAGCGATAATCAGCTGCCTTGGATATTGCGATCGCACCCCCATCACCGCCGCCCGCATAGTTGCCCCAGTGGCTAACCCATCGTCAACCAAAACAACAATGCGATCATAGACATTGACCCTGGGGCGATTACCGCGATATACCTGTTCTCGTCGTTGTAACTCTTGCTGCTCCTGAGCCGTAATCTCTTCAAGCTGCTGTTTAGTAATTCCCAACCAGCGGACAACGTCATGGTTAATCACCCGTGCATCATTTGCGGCAATGGCTCCGATGGCATGCTCCTTATTATCGGGATCTCCTAACTTGCGTACTAAACAAAGATCCAGGGTTAGATTGAGGGTGCGGGCAATCTCGTAGGCCACGGGCACCCCACCCCGTGGCAGGGCTAACACTAAAACATCAGCACGATTGGCATAGGCTTGGAGCTGTAGTGCTAGTTTCTGGCCTGCCTCGGTGCGATCGCGAAATCGAGTGTTCATGCTTTTTCCCATAGCCATTACCCATACTCCACGATAGGTACACCCCCATTAAACCGAAGTAACCGTCTGGGGTTTCATGGTTTCAAGTACCTGCCAGGCGATGTCACATTCCTGTTGAATCTGAGCATCTTCATCATCAATGATTCGAGCATGCTGTAGCGCTGTTTGGACTCGTTGGGAGAGCTCATCTCGGGACAGGGCACCTGGGTGTCCTTTCATCAGGATATCCGTCAATGAAATAATGCCCAGTAGCTGGTCGTCCTCAATTACCGGAGCTCGATGCACGCCTGTGGCTGAGAAAATTTGGGCCGCTTCCTGTAACGTGGCATTCATGGGCATGCGGATACAAGGACGTCGCGTGATATTGCTAACCCGAGTAAAGTGTGGAGAGCTGCCCTTAGCGATCACCTTATAAATAATATCTCTCTCAGTTACAATCCCATAGGGCCCCTGACCTTCAGCCTCTTCTACAATTAGCGATCGCACCCGCTTAGTCCGCATCAGCCAAATTGCATTTTCTACCGTTGCCGAACTGCGAATGACAATCACAGGCTTGGTCATAATATCTTTCACAAATAGCATGTCGTCCTCCCTGAACAATGACTCCGCCGTCCATAGTTCCTCCCATACCTTTTGTAGGTAAAGAATCTGAGGAATTTATGAAGGGGGATCGTAGTGCATCAAGTTCAAGATTTACAGACTACTAGATGTGCATCCGTTTTCAGGGTTGAGTTTTGAGGGTTGAATGGCGAAACTGACTTAATACCCCACATTATTCCAAGGCATAACTCAAGACTAGGGGCTCTAAATTGAGGGCTTCAGGGGGACAAAAATTAACTTCTAAAAAGGCCACAACATCTTTTTCCTGGGGATTTCCCCGATTTCGTCCCGTCACCCCTGCCGCAATCATAACGCCGCAGCAACCATGACTTTTGATTTGCTGTTGATGCCATTTATCTAGAGCCGTGCGATGTTGACCATCGCTCACGTCATATTCATGGAATAGGTGAAAACTATTATCACCAGCTTGCCAAATGCCCAATTGAAATGTGAGCTGACTAAACGGATCATGACCAGGATTGAAACACATGGACTTAATCCCTCCTATTAACTCGATGCGCTCAACCAGGGCCATGGCTTTAGGGCGAGATGTTTGCACAATTACCACAGGCCAAGCGGCTTTTTTGGCGCTAGCTTTACCGCTAGCAACAGGCTGATAGTACATGTTTCCAGTGCGCAGTTGCTTGAGGCGGTCTGGAGGTAGCTTGGTCAGTAAAATCAGAGCGCCATCAGGGACGAGATCATCGTGCAAGATAGGACCACTGGCAAAATTCTCTCCTAGCTCCAACATGTCCTCAGTTTCTGCCATCAAATTAGTCGAAACCTCTGGCAGTGACTTCACGTTTACCGTGCATTGTTTAGGACGGCTGCCTTCCATCGGGTTGGGCACTCGGAAAGTTTTTTCAATGGGCTCTAAAACATTGAGGGGATCGGGTGCTTTTTTAAAAAAGCGATGCAGGGCCTCTAATGCCACGATCAACGTAGCGGCCTCCGCCTCATCTAGTTCATGGCGCATCCCTTCAAGGGGGTGGATACTGCCAAATTCATAGTCATCAGGTTCTGGCTGGCGGGGGCGTTCGACAACGTAGTTTAGAAAAAAGCAGTCCTGCGTCAGAAAAATTTGCTGTAGATCCTGGGGAGACATAGACATGGGTAAATCGGCGCTGATATTATCGCAATCCAGAACGCGCTCACGAAATTGCAATAGTGAATCCAAATTGCGATAAAACAGCAAACCATAGTCCACATCGGCCATGCCCAAAATAGACACATACAGTGTGTCCACATCCCATTGATTTAACTCAATCGCCAGTAGTTCCTGCTCACTAAGTTGATACCAAGGCGCTTCATGCCACAACGCCAGCGCTTTTTGACGAAGGCTCTCGCTGTAATTTGCCGGCAAAGAGGAGGACGGTACGGAGAAGTGGGACAACACATGATCAAAAATTTCGTCTACCCAAGGCAGCTTAGCCCCATAGACAACATCGATCTCTAAATCCTGAAGCACACCCCGCAAAAAAAACTGTAACTCTCGATCGTTGACAACAACTCTCTGGGGACGGCTGGGTTCAGCAGGGCCTTGGGGATGTTCTATCGCCTGCAGTAAACTTCGCGCTACGGCGTCATACCCACTATTGGCAGAGATCAGATCTACACTGCGTACATACCCCTGATTGCCATCAATCCACAAAATACAATCACGCTCATCTTCCTGGGCTTCAGGCATAGAAAAACGTCCCCCCTCCCAAACACTATCCGTTTGGGGTAGCTTTTGAATACGACGGCGGGTAAACGGGCTCAGTGGAGGCATAAATATGGGTATATAAACAGCCTCTATTGTGGAGAAGAATCAAACCATTGGCTATGCCCCGATAGATTTGTTCAACTATTGATGGTAGTAAACGTGGCTGTATTCAATGGCAATCATTGAAGCTAGAAAAGCGCTCTATCAGTCCCTGAAGCTACACTAGATAAGTATTAACGGCAGAATTTTAGTTAACCACACGACCCATGACCCAAGCTACTCAATCGCAACAGGGAATCATGATGACTGAGGCGGCTCTCTCCCACCTCCTCGCGTTAAAAGAGAAACAGGGAAATGACCTGTGTCTGCGAGTCGGGGTACGTCAGGGAGGCTGCTCTGGCATGTCTTATATGATGGACTTTGAAACCCTTGGCAATCTTGGCGAACACGACGAAGTGTTTGACTATGAAGGCTTCAAGGTTATCTGTGACAAAAAGAGCATGCTCTATCTCTACGGACTGGTGCTCGACTATAGCGATGCCCTCATCGGTGGTGGCTTTCAATTTACGAATCCCAACGCTGACCAAACCTGTGGCTGTGGCAAGTCGTTTAGTGCCTAAGGCGGCTTAAAATGGGAAGGTTTTCGATAAAAACTTCCCATGAGCCAAACCATTGATGAACTGTTTGAAGAGGGGTTGAACCGCTACCAGGCAGGTGAAAGTGTTGACACTCTGATTCCTATGTTCAAGGAACTTAGTGCACAGGCACCCAAAAATAGTGCTATCTACACATGTCTGTCATGGCTCTATTTACTGGCAGAGAAGCCCACTGCTGCCTATAAAGCTGCTCAGAAAGCTATTAAGATCACACCTCAAGATCCTCAAGCCCATATCAACATTGCGATCGCAATTCTTGATAGCGGTCGTAAAGGAGTACGGGAACATATCGAATTAGCCACTCAACTTGTGATGTCAGTTGAGGAGGTTCAAGAAGATATACGGCAGAATTTTAAAGAAGGATTAACTAGAAAACCCGATTGGGCCAGCCTTAAAAAAGTAGAAAACTGGATTTTCAATAGCTGAAACCCCTGTTTGTAAAGGGCATGCGGCGTCAACGTACGAGCCAATTGGGAGACTTTAAGGGTTTACAGAAATTTATGAATTTTTGTTTTTTTGCCCTAAAAACATCAGGCGTTACCCCCCCTTAACAAACGTCGGATAGTGGGTGTTCGTTAGCTTTTTGTAAGGGTTGCGGGGCAATGATCCCCGCTTTTTTTTGCATTTTTTTTGGGTCAGATAACTTAACGCTCGGAATAAAAAGGAACTGATAAGCTTAAGAAAAGATTCCAATAAGATTTTCTTTTTGTTGGAACTCACCCCGTTGCAAGGAGTCTTAAAAAAATGGATAAGCATGCTGTAGAAGTTAAGCCTGAAACTAGAAACCACAAGGGGTTCTTTGTTCAGGATGGCCCCTATGAATTGATGGGAATCGAAAAGTCTGGTTGGGCTTTAATTTGTATCGATGATTCAGTTTGTCACTACGTTGATCCTGACAATTTAAAAGCTTCTCAAGGACTTGATGTTGACGCTGTGTAGGGCTTTACCCCTCATCCCTTCTGTTGTTCACCGTCGGTAAAACTCAGCTTCTACAGTATGGCTATCCTGATTGGATTGGCCATATTTTTTGCCTTTTTGCCAAGCCCATTGTTTGTGGAATGTGCATCTTAAAGATAGGTATAAAGATGCTGATACTTAACTGCTTCGACTTGAATCAAAGGGAGAGGATTATCCTGATCAGGACATTAAACTTTACTGCGAAAAAGTCTCGTTTTTCGCCTTTTAAGGCGATCGGCTGATGACTTTAAGTAAAATTTCCAGTCAAATCTACTGTGATTGATCTCGATTAACTGACCTTTAAGGTTGATAATCTGACCTATACGACCGCTCATCATTTTTGTTGTCTGAATGAAAGATCGCTTAATCAACTGGTTAAATACAGCATTAACCATCAACCTTTTCTTTGTGCTGCTCAGTTTTGGGTGGTTTGTCGTGTCCTTAGCAGGCAAAGCTGCCCATATTAATTTGGGGTTCGACATATGGTACAGCCTGTGGGACCCCCTATTTATGCCCTCCATTGGTATTTTGATGGCAGGGGCCATCGCCATCGGTGTGATTAGCTGGGTATCAAATCGTTTTTTTGCTAAGGGATAATTATGTGGAGACGTTCCATGGAACGTCTCCACATAATTGTTTGACCTACATCATGATCAATAAACCCTGGCGTGCCAACGCATGAGCACCTTAGCCAGTCGTGGTGGGTCGTGGCGAATGGTGCCCTTTTCGGTTTCATGCATGACATTGGCGATGACAATGCGGCGACCTGAAGCAATGACGGCATCTCGATCAAACACCACTCGCTCTGCCCCCTCTTTGCGATAACGATCTAGTGCCGCTGTCGAGGGTGAACGTTTTTGCACAAGGACAGCATCAAATAACCGGCGACCGCAGGCTCGGTCAATGGCACGAATATGCTCAGAGACACTGTAATCGTCGGTTTCACCGGGTTCGGTCATGATATTGCACACATAAACACGGGGGACCTGGGCAGACGCGATCGCATCGGCAATATCGGGCAACAGTAGATTCGGCACAATGCTGGTGTAAAGGCTACCGGGGCCAATGATGATATAGTCAGCTTCCTTAATTGCTTCGATGGCTTTAGGCAGAGCCGGTGGCGCAGATGGAGTACAGCCAATATTGACGATGCGGCCCCGCGCCTTCGTAATATTCGACTCTCCCTCAATCCGCCGACCATCGCTGAGTTCTGCCCACAGCTTGACATCACTGAGTGTGGAAGGCAGCACTTTACCCCGTACCGCCAGTACCTGGGAACTGGCCTCAATGGCCTTTTCCCAGTCGCCAGTTATTTCGTTCATGGCGGCCAAAAACAGGTTGCCAAAACTATGGCCGCTGAGACCGCTGCCGCTGCTAAAGCGATATTGAAAAAGTTCAGTGACCAGTTTTTCTTGATCGGCCAGGGCGGCCAGACAGTTGCGAATATCGCCAGGGGGCAGACCGCCCATTTCCCGCCGTAGTCGCCCCGATGAACCGCCGTCATCTGCCACGGTCACAATGGCAGTGATATTAGCACTGTAACGTTTTAACCCGCGCAGCATGGTAGATAAGCCCGTTCCACCGCCGACAACCACAATGCGGGGACCGCGATTGAGTTTACGATGGGATGCGATCGCATCCCACAGGCTACTTTCCTGGCTGCCCGGTAGCAAAACTTCCGTAATTGACCCCAGGGTACGACTTTGCCCCCAAATAATTAGGGATAATCCAAAGATGATGGCCAGCGGTCCACTAATGTATCGGGGTATCAGCTGAGTGATCGTACGCAGCACCGTAGATACAAATCGAACGGTCAAAAAGACGGGGGTTAATCTTAACCAAATCATGGCCCCTAGACCCACCAGGAGCACCCCCACTGTGCTTAGAAACAGCCAGCGTTTGACTAAAAGACCCGGTAGAAGCCAGCGTACCCAGCGCTTGTTCACTGGGGTTAAATCCTTTGTTTCTTGCCAAACAAATCGGATATTACGCTTTAAAAACTTCCTAATTGAACCGATCCACAAGAGCATAGGCTTATCTCTCACGCCCTTTTTATAACCTTGGGTTATCTTGTCATAAGCTGTCCCCAGCTCGTTAGCGAGTTATCGCAACCACCGCCATGTCTGTCCCAAAACCTAACGCGATTGTTCCCCAGTCTCCCTGCGGAGGGGATACCCCAATTCTTGAACTCAAGGGTATTTCTAAACGGTTTGGTAGCAATCAGGTACTTGACAATGTTGACTTAACTGTTCAGCCCGGTGAAGCCGTTGCCCTCATCGGCCCATCAGGTACGGGAAAATCGACTATTTTGCGCATCATTGCGGGGTTGCTCGCTGCTGACAATGGCGATGTTTTTGTGGCTGGCCAGCAGCGCCACGGGTTGATTGAAGATGCGACCAACGATCCGGTCAATATTGGCATGGTGTTTCAACAGGCAGCCCTGTTTGATTCATTGACAGTACAGGAAAATGTCGGGTTTTCCTTATATCAAAACTCTGATTTAGCAGAGCGTGAGATTAATGAACTGACTAAACATGCCCTGGAGATGGTGGGGCTACCTAACATTTGCGATCGCTACCCAGCCGAGCTCTCAGGCGGTATGCGCAAGCGAGTAAGCTTTGCCCGCGCCGTCATCAATAATCCCCGTGAGGCCGAAGAAAAGCCAACGGTTTTGCTCTATGACGAACCAACTGCCGGATTAGATCCCATTGCTTCAACGGTGATTGAAGATTTAATTCGTGACATCCATGGCAACCGGGGCTGTAGCACTTATTTAATTGTCACTCACCAGGACAGCACAATTCGTCGCACC
Organism: Leptolyngbya sp. PCC 7375; assembly: GCF_000316115.1. GTDB lineage: Bacteria > Cyanobacteriota > Cyanobacteriia > Phormidesmidales > Phormidesmidaceae > Leptothoe. The sequence continues at coordinate 628,678 of NZ_JH993797.1, read as the reverse complement.
GCCGATCGTGTCGTTATGCTGCACAAAGGCTCCATTCAGTGGATGGGACCTGTTGAAGACATTGACTCTACCCCTAACCCCTATGTCCGACAGTTTTTTAGTGCCGCCATCGACGGCCCGATTCGAGTTACCAATTGATTCTGTTAAATGTAGCGAAATTGAAACCGCGCATTTCCCTGGATCAGAACAATATTTCTGGATATGGGACGACTTTCTAGATATAGACGAGGTTTAGACTCCCCTTTATAATTTTTCCCAGGGTGTACGACTGGCTGTACTATCTACCGTTAATCCCATAGGAAACTAATGCGTGCAAGAACCATTCGTGAAGGCTCTGTTGGTCTGCTAGTCCTGGCAGGTGTGGCCCTCTTTGGCGGTCTGGTTATATGGCTAAGAGGTGTGAGCTACGGTCAGCGTAGTTATCGCCTGTTGGTGGATTTTGAAAGCGCCAACGGTATCCTAGAAGGCTCCGCCGTTAGTTATCGTGGTGTGCAAGTCGGCCAAATTACTCGCATGACCCCAAGCTCGAATACGGTGGTAGTCGAGATTCAGATCAATAAATCAGACCTGCGTATTCCCGCCGAGTCAGTCATTAAAACGAGTCAGTCGGGACTTATTGGTGAAACGACGATTGCCATTCAACCGCCAGCAGACGTCAGTGTGAATGACGATTCCTTACCTGAGCCCATTGCACGCGACTGTGATAGTAGCGTGATTCTCTGCAATGGCGACCGGGTGAATGGCTTGGTGGGGGTGAACTATGAGGATTTACTGGAATCCTCCCAGGAGATTTCTGAGGCCCTTGCCGACCCTGAACTCTTGGCAGATGCTAGGGAAATTCTGGACAATACTCGCCAAATTTCGGGTAACGTCGTTGGGCTGACCGATGAAGTGACTTTGATGGCTCAAAGTCTACGCAATGAAGTTCAACCCCTATCCGTATCGGCACGCCAGACCTTGGCGTCTGTATCGGAAGCAGCTAGCCAGCTAGAAGCAACCACTGTACGTACATCCGAGCAATTAGATGTCACATTGACCCAGGTCAATACGATTCTGGCCAGCAACCAAGATGATCTGGCCATTACCCTTGACAACATTAGTGCCAGCACGGGGCAGTTGCGTTTGGCTTTAGATACCCTTAGCCCCGTCATCCAGGATGGCACTCTGGTGAACAACATTGAGCTTTTAGCCACCAATGCTGCCGTTGCATCCCAGGATTTGCGGGATATTTCTTCGAGACTTAATACCAGCGAAAACTTGGTCCTGCTACAGCAAACCATCGAATCCGCCCGCGATGTGTTTCAGAGCGCTCAAAAAATCATGGCTGATGTGGACACCTTGACCGGCGATCCCACCCTACGCAGTAATGTGCGGGATTTACTCAACAGCCTCTCCAATCTGGTGTCCTACACAGGGGATTTAGAAGACCAAACTGAGGTGGCTGCCCAGCTTAACCATCAGGGGCAAATTGTCACAGACCTGGAACATAGTCTGGAAGAAGAAGCATCCATCCTGGATGCTCCCACTGAAACAACTGAGCCTGCAATGGATGAAGCGGTTCCTGTCCTGCGATATAACGGTGAACGCTACGTCACAGATTTAGCCGATAGCGCGACCCTTGCCCCCGATAATGACCCCACAAAAAATGACCCCACAAAAAACGAGTAGGCAATGACTCTACTCGCTCTTTGCTAACTAGTTACAGCCTGACATTTTGCAACTCTTGCCGGGGGTTATAGCTGCGTACATTACGCAGTTGCTCATACAAAGCACGCTCTTTATCAGTAACGCTTTTGGGCGCTTTAATCATCACCGTTACCAGCTGATCGGTGCGACTGCCCTTGGGTTTGGGCCATCCTTTACCTCGCAAACGCAGGGTTTGACCAGAGCGAATCCCGGCAGGAATATTGACAGTAACACTACCGTCAGGGGTAGGGACGTCAATTTTGGCCCCTAACACGGCCTCATCGGGAGAGATCGAGACTTCGCACACCAGGTTATTGTCGCCATCAAACTGGAAAAAAGAATGGGGTTGAATATCTACCGTCAGGTAGATGTCGCCCCGCTGCTGGGTGTAAGGATTCATTTGCCCCTTACCCCGCAGACGGATTTTGCTACCCGGTTTTACACCGGCTGGAATTTTGACTGTCAGTGCATCACCACCGATGCGAAACTTTTTCTGAGAACCATTAAAGGCATCCGACATGGCCAGAGTGATACTGGCTTCTTGGTCAAACTGGGCACTATTGGCCCCAGCGGTTTCAAACCCAAACCCTGGGCCGCCACCGGTGGACTGACGATAGGTCGTGCGGGCTCCACCGGGGAAGCCGCCGCCTAACCCTCCCAACAGTTCATTCAGTAGCTCATTAAAACTGCCGTAGTTGCTAAAGTCGAAGCCACCAAAATCTCCCGGGGCTGCCCCTGCACCTGCATGCCCCCCCTGCTGCCAATAACGGCCAAACTGGTCATATTTTCGACGCTTTTCCGGATCCGATAAGATCTCGTTTGCTTCGTTGATTTCTTTAAATTTAGCTTCAGCTACTTTGTCGCCAGGGTTAACGTCTGGATGGTATTTACGAGCAAGCTTGCGAAAAGCACGTTTAATGTCGTCCGTGCTAGCGGATTTACTGACCCCCAGAATTTGGTAATAATCTTTGAAGTCAGTTGCTGCCATAGCCAAGCTCCTCGTTGCGATCGCACAATGCCGTTACGGTATTTTCTTGATTAGCCTAGCAAAGCTTGCGATGGAAAGTGGTTCGGTATTCCGCCGTTACAAACTAATCCTTTCTCAAGACTAGAACTTTGCTATTCGCCCTGCGGTCCACGTCTGTTCTTTTGAACCCGCTACTTACTACTTCAAACCGTTCCTAAGTCATCCGGGGGCCAAAAGCGTACAGTAGCATGGCCGATTATATTTTCAATGGGTAAAAAGCCCCAAATGTGACTATCGTTACTGTCGTTACGATTGTCTCCCATGACAAAAACAGTATTGTCTGGCACCGCAACTGGGGGCATCTCATAGTTAGGAGCAGCCAGAATATAGGGTTCTGTTAGGGGTTGACCATTGCGATAGACCTGACCTTGACGGACAGCTAATGTGTCACCAGGCAAACCAATAACACGTTTAATAAAGGCCTGTTCAGGCCGATAGCCAATGGCCTGGAGCTGTGGCGGCGGCTCAAACACCACAATGTCGCCAGGGTGCGGTGGATGGAAACGATAGGAGAGTTTTTCGACCAGCAGCCGATCGCCAATATGTAAGGTTGGATCCATCGAATTAGATGGAATAAATCGAGGTTCTGCAATAAATAGTCGAATGACCACGGCGATTGCCATAGCAATGGCCACTAATCTGGCATTGGACTTCACCATCGTTTGCAGTGATGTGCCCAACGTGGTTTCGGGAGAAGATTTTTCAGCGGTCATTCCTGGCCTAATAATGTGCCTAGCAATTTTACCCTCTCCATACCCTATGTAGGGGCGTTCCATGGAACGCCCCTACATAGGGTTATTCTCTATTCCCCGACACATAATCCGCCCTTGTGCCCCGTGCATCCATGGCTGCTCCTAAGCTATTCAAGGCATGGATATAGGCCGCCGTGCGCACCGATGTTTTGTGGGTTTGGGCAATGTGCCAAATCGTATCGGCCGCCGCCACTATTTGTTTTTTCAGGCGTTGATTAACTTCGTCGAGGGTCCAATACAGACCGCTGCGATTTTGCACCCATTCAAAATAGCTCACGGTCACTCCCCCGGCATTGACCAAAATATCGGGAAAGACGGTAATGCCTTTGGCCTCTAAAATGTCGTCGGCGTCGGCACTGATTGGCCCGTTGGCAACTTCAAAGATATAGCGAGCTTGAATCGCATCGGCATTGGCTGCGGTAATTTGGTTTTCCAAGGCCGCTGGAATCAAGATATCCACATCTAAGCTGAGCAACGCATCGTTGGTAATCACTTCGTGCTCAACCAGATTGCACACACTGCCATCACAGTAGACGGCTTTAACAGAGCGGGTGTCAGCCTTGAATTTTTGAATACTGGGAATATCCAGCCCATTAGGGGTATAAATGCCCCCGCGCGAATCACTCACGGCAACAATGGTGTAACCTGCGTCAAATAGATGCCGAGCGACCACCGCACCAGCGTTACCAAAACCTTGAACGGCAACAGTTTTTGGAGATGATGGCTGTTTGCCTGACCGTTTGTCTGACCGTTTGTCTGATAAATGCTCCATCATGGCTTCTAGCACGTAAAACGCACCAGTCCCCGTCGCCGTAGATCGGCCTAAACTCCCCCCCAGGGCCACAGGTTTACCGGTAATCACTGCCGGGCTGCGCTGCCGTCGGATGATGCTGTACTGATCCATCATCCACCCCATGATCATGGGATTTGTGTAGACATCGGGGGCCGGAATATCTGTGTCAGGACCAATAAAGTTTGCGATCGCATCAATATATCCTCGGCTTAACCGTTCCAACTCTGCTTTGGAAAGCTCTTTGGGGTTAAGGGTAACGCCTCCCTTGGCCCCACCAAACGGGATATTGAGCGCCGCACATTTAAACGTCATCCAAAACGCCAGGGACTGAACTTCATCCAACGTCACCTGGGGGTGGAAGCGAATCCCTCCTTTTGTGGGTCCACGAGTGTCATCAAAATGCACACGATACCCTTCAAAAACCTTCAGGGATCCATCATCCATACGCACCGGGATAGACACCTTAAGACTTGCTTTGGGGGCTTTTAACCGCTCCGCCGCATCCTCAGAAATCGTCACGTACTTGAGTGCCCGATCCAGGCGACGGCTGGCATCAGTCAGTAGAGATTTAGTCATAGTCCCTATGGTATGGGAGCCAACGCCGAATCCCAGCATATTGTTACGGAACGTGCCCAAAATCGCGGTCAGCTAAATCTACTGCAATAAATGTTAACCTACAGCTGTTCACTGATGGCTGTAAGCCTTGGTCCGGGAGCTCAGTAAGAGCGTTGCTAAACTCTCTTGGGAGTCTTGCATGTCCTGCGTAATTTCTTTATCAGCTTGATGAAGTTTTAAAATAGCCTGTATCTGGTGTCTTAATACTTCTCCGCTATTTGCCTGATTCCCAGCGGGCATGGCTGCGTAAATCGTAGCGATCGCAATAGTCATTGCAACAGCTGTGATCCCACGATTAATTGCCTTACTGACCTTTGTTAGTCCCTGCATGGTCCCGACTCTATATTTATCTCAACCTACTCAATTCCACAGACAGACCCAGGATATTCCCGTAGAATTTGCAGACAACTTAAGTAAACTCCGCGTTTTACAAGATTGGTGTGAGTCTCATCACCATAACTTGATATACCTATCACCAAGCCAACTCAACCGTTTTCCGCACAGTACCCGACCGAATGAGAGATTTTCAGAGTAAATAGATTCCCCTTAAGCCGTTTCTTATCGTCCCAATGTCTACATAGGCAAGGGATACAGCTTTCATTCACCTTAAAAACGCAAATAGTGCAATAACCCTGTTATCACATCAGGAGGTAGCTGTAGCCGCCGTTTTAGATCCAACCAATCCCTGTAGGGGCCATAGCGATGACGACCGTAAACCAACCGCTCAGCAAGTGCTGGATCAATACTCGGAATTGTTGTTAACTCCCTAGCACTAGCCTGATTAATCAGCAGCTGTCTGGGAATAACCTCACTATCCGGATCGTAATAATAAAACTGCACCACACCCTCAAATGACTGCAGGTGCTGTAAACCGATACCCGTGATGGCTGCAACATCGTCCCAACAGGTTAGCAGCGTGCCCGAACGACTGAGTTCCACCAAAGACCTCGCCTGATGAATCGAAATACCTGGCAATCGTAACCAGTCATCGACAGTGGCGCGATTGGCGTCAATCCGCACTCCTAACTTTGCTCCCAATTGCACTTCATCCACTGAGCTAAAGCGATAGTAATTATCCTGAGCCAGCTTTTTCTTCAAGGGAGTAAGCCCAGCTTCTAGGGCATCCAAACCTCGCAGGGCCTGCTTAACCCAAAAACGTCGCCATGACTGTGGGGATTTCTGACGGGTCACTCAAGGCCTCCATTCCATCAGGGTATTTGCTCTAGCAAACTACGTCGTTTTTGCTCAAACTCATACTCAGACAGCAGCCCTTCCTGCCGTAAATGCTCGATTTCTCGCAGGCTATTCGCCACATCTTCAACGGCTTCACCCAGGTTAGGGATGGGTGCACCCCCCTGGTTATTATGCTGCCAAAGCCTTTGGAACTGAGGCTCAGTTAAATACCAAATGCTTTCAATCATGCAGGCAAACCGTGGTACCTGGGTTGCCCCCAAAAGCAAATAAGCAATCCCCCAGCCATACTGCCCTAAATAAAACTTATGAATCCCAGCGAAAGGAACCGGAGTTGGCTGAACTGCTCCTAGAAATGCGATTAAGGCTGCAATTTTTCTGTTTTTCTGATGATTAGTTTGATTATCATCCATAAACAGCCTTGGTCTCAACTCGAAGGTACGACATCGCGAATTTTAGTAATTGAGCACTATAGAGGGTGCCTAATTTTCCAATGAAACAGCTAGAATTTGATATGTGTCTATATAACATGATGCATCCATCATGCTTGACCCCAAGGGATATTTTGACTGGAGAATCTAGAATTTATAGAGGTATCCATACCTTATCCATCCAAAACGTTTGTGCTTATAGACTTTATGCTTTTTGCAAAGTTAGTTTATGCATTCTCCTGAAAGTAATCCCTAAGGTCAGAAATCAAAACTTAAAACGCTAAAAATTCGGCTACTTTTATATCTAACGGACGGTTCAAATGTTAGTAGTCGCCGGAATTTAGCAATCTCGTTTTGTTTATGAATTGTACGTGAGCCAATTCTTAGCCTCCTGTTGCATGACCAACGCCAAGTCATTTCAAGATGAATGGATCACAGTTGCTGAGAAAGATCCCTACGCTGCCCTAGGCCTCTCTCTAAATGCTGAAGATCGTCGCATTCTTAAGCGCTATCGCCAGATAGCAAAACTTCTTCATCCCGATGTTCAAGCGACTAACCCCACTGCCATTAGTCAAATATCTGAGCAGCTGATTGCTAAGGTCATCAATCCTGGTTATCAACGGCTTAAGCAAGAGAAGAATCGCTCCGAAGTTTTGGCCAACATGCGGTTTCGCGCTAGGCAACTCGATCGTCAAGGCAAACTCGCGCCTTCTTTTGAAAGCGCTCAACAGCTTTTGCGTATTCCAGAAGCAGAAGTGGAAGTTTTTTATGAAAATACGGTTAATCAGCTAGTAACAACCCAGTTTAGCTCGACCGATGAGTTTGCCATGGTGCTGTCTGGTCTAAGTCAGCTCAACCTAGCATTTCTACACCGTAAGATCAGTAAGCCTATCCGACCTAAGCGTACTGGCTTAGTTGCCGTTGACCATACCCCTTCAGAAAAAGAAGAAAAGAAGGAAGATCCTAAACCTCCGGAACCCCCTGTTATCAACTACGCTGAAAAATATGGTATTCGAGCTCGGACATATCTGAACCAGCGTAATTACAATCTAGCCATTCAGGAGCTGAGAGAAGCGCTTAAGATCGCACCCAATGGGATTGAACTGCACTCAATGCTCGGCCAAGCCTATTTGATGAAGAAGTCTTACGGCATGGCCCGTGCCCATTTGAAGCGTGTTTTAGAATTGAACCCTAAACACTCTGTAGCTTTGAAATATAGTCAAGTTTTAGAAAAACGCATGGCTGAAAAGCGTAAGGCAGCTAGTCAGGTGGTTCCACCGGAACCTAAGCCTGAGTCAGGGCAACAATCTTGGCTTAAGAAATTACTGGGTCGCTAGGTGATCGCTAGTAGGTATTAGGTGAGGATATCTCACCTTTGCGTATACTGAAACGAGCTTTTACTCTGAAAGAGTAGTCAACGTTAACGCTTACAGATAGCGCGCAGCCAATGAAAGTAAGCCCCTGGGAGTAGATATGAGCTTTTTTGATTCAGAGATCGTGCAGCAGGAAGCCACGAAGCTCTTTCAGGATTATCAGTCCCTCATGCAGCTCGGTAGCAGCTACGGCAAATTTGATCGCGATGGCAAGAAGCTATATATCGAGCAGATGGAAAGCATCATGGATCGATATCGCGTCTTTATGAAACGATTTGAGCTATCCGAAGATTTCACAGCTCAACTTACGATGGAACAGCTGAAAACCCATCTGGGTCAATTTGGGATGACACCACAAAAGATGTTTGACCAGATGCAGATGACCCTAGACCGCATGAAGTCTGAAATCAAAGAGACATAACCTGTTTGAACGTGGGCATTGGATATCCTGCTGTGGTATGCCTGAGCAGTTTCTATTGCCCATCCTACGGGCTGCTTGCAAGGGATACCTTATGCCGACATTTAACCGTCGCCGTTTTTTACAGTTTGCCGGGACCACATTGGCAGCTTACGGGCTCAGTGAGCGGCAACTTGTTTCCCACGGTCTACGTTACGGTCAGGCATTAGCCCAACCAACTACTCGCAAATTGGCGTTGCTAGTCGGTGTCAATCAATATCCTTCTGGTAACAGTCGCTTTACAAATTTACGAGGCTGTACAACGGATGTAGAGCTACAACGCGAGCTACTGATACATCGCTTTGGATTTCAGGCCAGCGATATTCTGGTGCTTAGTGATAATGCGGCACAGAAGCCTACCCGCAGCAATATTCTGACAGCCTTTGAAGAGCATCTGATCCATCAGGCTCAACCTGGGGATGTGGTGGTTTTTCATTTCTCGGGCCATGGTTCCCAGGTGTTAGAGCCCGATTCCCCTGATGGTGATGGGCTAAACAGTACATTTGTACCTGGTGACATTCAAGAAAATGGCACTGACGTTGATGACATCATGGGACGGACGCTGTTTTTGCTGACGTCGGCGTTATCAACAGATCAGGTAAGTGTTGTCTTGGACAGCTGCTACGCTGGCGGCGGTACCCGTGGGAATGTGCGGGTGCGCTCAGGTTTTGATGGTAATTCGTATCAAGCCTGACTTTTCCTACTAAGTCTGGTTGGCGAGTTGCCACCCTTCAACCAGGTCGTGTAACTTTGCCCATCCTTTCCAAAGCACTTGAATGCCGATAGGTGTTTTGCGTCGATGCTCTAAATAGCCTCCCAAACGCGCAATTGATTCAACCGCCCATTGGACCGTCAATGTCTTGGGAAGTCGAGAGGCTTTCGCTTTGAGGACCTGAATTTGAACGGGAGAGAGAACCGCCTCAGCCGGTAGCTTGGGCTGAGTGCGTTTTAAGTAAGTTAATCGCAACAAATCAGCTGCAATGACACACAAAAAGCCTAGTAAGGGTTTCATTCCCTCGGCGGCCAGGCGATAGCGCTCCACTTGACAGCCCGATTTCAAGAGTTTGTGAAATTCTTCAATGCGCCAGCCATAATACCCCTATAAAGACGAAGCCTTCTCAATACCCTACCGTTAGATTGAGGGGGTTACTCCGCTTGGTTGAACTCGTCGCCAAAATAAAGGCAAGTGAGCCATTGCACGAAAAGGAAGAATATCCATGTCAGAGCGAAACGAGTCCCCCCGTCTGCCTGTCCTCCGAGGAAGGAGCTGTGGCAACGGTTGCCGCAACTGAAGCGGCAGAGACTGATCAATGTCTTGAGCCAACTGCTGGAGAATCATCTGAGTGCCCAGTCAGGACAGGAGGTGACGAATGAGTCTCCCAACGAATAGCAGCCACTGGCCTTCAGAAAAATACAAGCCCATCATCTGGACCGGTTAGCGGTGGTCTATGTTCGTCAGTCAACCTTGCAGCAGGTGAGCGACCATCAAGAATCGACCCGACTCCAGTATGGATTAGTGGGGCGAGCCGAAGCCCTAGGCTGGAGAGCCGAGCGTGTGCTGACCATTGATGATGATTTAGGAAAGTCAGGCAGTAGCGCTGAAGGACGTTTAGGCTTTCAACGTCTTGTCAGTGAAGTGGGTCTCAATCATGTGGGGTTAATATTAGGAGTAGAGATGTCCCGGTTGGCCCGTTCATCGAAAGATTGGCATCAACTGTTGGAAATCTGTGCCCTATTCGGCACACTGATAGCCGACCTGGACGGCATCTATAATCCGAGTGATTACAACGACAGGCTCTTGCTTGGGTTGAAAGGATCGTTCTCGGAGATAGAGCTCCACATCCTCAAACAGCGAATGATTCAGGGAAAGCGTAACAAGCTGAACGAGGGGAATTGGGCTTCAATGTGCCCATCGGCTATGTGCGTCGTCCCTCAGGAGAAATACACTTTGACCCAGACGAACAAGTACAACAGGTGGTGCAGCTGATCTTCAGAAAATTTGAGGAATTGGGGACCCTCAATGCCGTACTCCAGTACCTAGTGACCCATCATATTCAGATTGGGGTACGGGTATTATCGGGACCGACAAAAGGCGATTTAGAATGGCATCGGCCCAATCGAGCGACATTGCAAAATCTCCTGAGACATCCAACCTATGCTGGGGCCTATGCCTATGGACGCAGACAAGTAGACCCTCGAAAAAAGAAAGCGGGACGACCTCATACCGGCAGAGTGGTTAAGCCTTGCGAGGAATGGCTGGTCTTGATCAAAGATCACCATCCGGCGTACATTAGCTGGGAAAAATACCAGCAGAATATTGCTCAACTCAAGTCCAATCAGAACCGCAGTAATGAACAAGGACATCCCCGTCAAGGGGTTGGGTTACTGTGTGGGTTGTTAGTGTGTGGTCGATGTGGGGGTCGCATGGCGGTTCAGTATTCCCATGGACAAGATCATCATCGCTATATCTGCGCCCGAGAGAAAGTCGATTATGGGGGTGAGATTTGCCAACACTTGTCGGGTGCTTGTTTAGATGAGTATGTTGTTGACCAAGTTTTACAGGCCCTGGAACCCGCCGCATTGGAGTTGTCACTGGCCGCTGCAAGACATCTTGAAGAAGACCGATTAGAACTCGACAAGGTGTGGCACCAACGACTTGAGAGAGCCCAATTTGAGACTGATAGAGCCAGACGACATTACCAGTTAGTAGAGCCAGAGAACCGTTTGGTCGCCAGACAATTAGCCCAAGAATGGGAAGCTAAATTGCAAGCTCAACAACAACTCCAAGAAGACTATGAACGTTTTTGTTGCGAGAAGCCCAAACAACTATCACCCGACCAACAACAACAGATTCGAAGACTTGCTCAAGACCTGCCTGCCTTATGGTCTGTGCCAACAACAACTCAGGCTCAACGCAAAGAAATCATCCGGCAGGTGATTGATAAAATCATTGTCACTGTTGAAGGCACAAGTGAACAGGTTCAGGTTATGATTGAGTGGTCGGGAGGATTCTCCTGTCAAGCTCAAATTATTCGTCCGGTGGCAAAATGGACACAACTGAGTTACTACCCTCAGTTATGTGAGCGGCTAGAGCAACTGGTCGAGGCCAATTTAACAACCGATGAAATAGTTGACTGCTTGCATCAAGAAGGGTTTCGTCCACCCAAACGACGTCAAACCTTCACTCGAGAAATCGTCCAAACCTTGATACGCCATCTCGGACTCCGGCCTCGTCCATTGCCTAAAGCCAGAGAGCCCCTTTCTGAGCATGAGTGGTGGCTCCCTGAGTTAGCGGTCACGCTGGGGATGCCCACCGTGACCCTATACAACTGGGTGCGACGTGGTTGGGTCAAAGCCCGGCAGCAACCCACGTCCCCAAAACACTGGATCATTTGGGCCGATGAGATTGAACTGGAACGATTAAGAACCCATCGGCAACGGCCTGTCGGTGACATTCTACGGCAACGTTGGAAAGGCAAAGTGCCCACGATTGCAATCCCACCTGAGTAACCCTCCTCACACCGTCACTGTTAACTCTTCACCGGAGAATACAAATGGAAAACCATCAGCCTATGACTAAGCAACCTCGGCATAAAGAGGGAGATGACTATGGGGGTATTGAGGCTGGCGTATCTCTACATGCCACCGATAGCCATACCATCTCAGAATTGTTAGTGCCTGCTCAACGGTGATAACCGGTTCACTGGTCAACAACATCCAGGAAACCGACTCTTCTCCCTCGGGACAATCGACTTCATTAGCATAGACCGCATAGACGTGGAGCTGACTGTCCGTGCCTAAGCGAGCTGGAGACCGTAACTGCACCCGACAGAATCGAACGGCCAGATTAGCCTTGCGGGCCTTTCGAGTTTTAGTAGCCGGTAAGTCAACGACATGATAGGCCGTTATTGGCTGCGCCTCTAGCTTTTCCCATAACCGATTGGGATCGTGGTCAAGACTGCGATTATGAGCCGCACGCACTACGACACCGGTATGGCTCAACTCGTTGACTTGGTCAAACACTTCAGCAATATCCCCTTCTCGGTCAAAGACATGGATAACACGTGTTGAAGGAGCAACCGTTTGCTCCAGTGTCATCATCGCTTCGACCCAACGATACGATTCTTTTTCTTCAAAGGGCCGAGCTCGCTTCGCTTTGCGCGCCTCAGCACGACGTTGTTTCTTCTGTTGTCGTGTTTCATTGGCGGGAGGCTTGGCACGATGCTCACGGTTCCAGAGCTTTTGCCACAATAATCCCAACGGTTGACCTTGGTCAGGATCCACTGCAAGTGCACTGTGAAGCAGTAATCCATTGCCTCCATTTCCTTGGGGACCATAGCCCTCTCGTTTTTCGAGAATGGCACCATAATCCAAATAGGTGGTGTCTCCAACGCTCAATACCCTGGCTTGGCGACTCACAAGCTCGGTTGTCATTTGGCAATGAGGCTGAATGATTCTTTCAAAACAGCTTTTTGGATTCGCGAAAATGCATATGCCCGTTTCAGTTCCTTCGCATTCTTAAATACACTCGATAGACCCTGTCCAAATTTTTCACTTAGCGCTTGACCGATACTCAACGCGCGACGGGTCAAACGACGATCTCCTAATGCACAGGTCCCAAAATTTTGCTCGTAACGGTCTGTACTCATCAGTGGCTCCCTGGGTATCGGTGTGCTCACTTTACCTGATAGTAAGGCCATAGGCTAGAACCAATGTCTATCAATGATTTGAGCACTTAGCAGGAAAAGTCAGGTATCAAGCGAGTGAAGCAGAGTTAGCTTATCAAAGCCAGTGGTTGCGGACGTTAGATGTAGATGTTCCGACTCTGCAAAATCGTCGCAAGATTGGTGTGGCTAAAGGGGTGGTCATCGCTGCTGCCCAAAAAGATGAAGAAGCTGTTGATGTAGGCTTTGACGGGTTTTATGCGGGAGCATTTACCTACCTGCTCACCCAGTATCTGTGGCAGCAGACCGATAGCAGTCAAGGTACTGTGGTGCGCATTACCCGTGATATGAAGGATCTGTCTGGTCAGATTCCTTTTCTGGATGCCCCATCGGAACAAGCTCAATCAGAGATTTATTTTGTTCCTGAGACCAATCAAATTCCACCGGCTGAGGCCGTTGTTACCCAGGTGAATGGTGATCAGGCCACTGTATGGCTTGGGGGTATCGACCATGAAAGTATTACCACCTTTGGTCGGGGGGCTAAGTTTACCCCGGCAGGCTTTGAATCACTGGGTGAGGTGGAGCTATTGTCACGCCAGGGTATGCGGGGTATTATCAAGCTCCCTTCGGCCGTGCCAGCAGGAACATTGCTACAGGAATTTTCTCGGGTGGTATCGCCTGAGTTGCGGCTACGGATTGGCATTGATCCGTCTTTGAGTCTTTATACCAGCCGGATTCAGCAGCAGTTAGGTGCCATTCCTCGGGTGCTTGGAGTGCCCCATCAAGGGGGCAATGTTCCCTACGAAAAGGATGTGCATTATATTCTTAGTCGGATGACGGCTGACTACCGGCAGCGGTTTATAGATGATGCGGTGCCGGATAATGCGGTGCCGGGTATAGATAGGATTGGGCTATTGTCTCAAAGTATTGATGAGTGGATACCAGGGTCCTTTGGTCAGGATGCTGAAGAATCCGCGACGGATGCGATCGCACGCCTCACCCCCAAACTTCAGTCCCTCTTAGCAGCCCGTTTAATTAAGTCCCTCCTCAAAGCCAATTCCGCCCGGTTAAACGTAGACGCATCCATGGTCACAGAATTGGCAGGGGAGCAATTTAAACTAGTGGCCTCAGCCTTTACTGTGCGGAGTGAGTCTGGTGAGACAGACGGCACCCACAAGATTTTGCTAGATCAGCAGGACTTTCGGTTTCAGGTCGTCAACCATGAGCCAGAGCCCTTATATATCAGCATTGTGGTATTCGTCACCGATGGGCGGATGTTTGTGATTTTGCCGCGCCCCCAAAGGGGACGTGAGCGGCAAATTTTAGAAAGTCGCATTGAGGGCAATGGTGCCAAACTATATGCCCCATCTTTGTCGGAAACGCCGTTATATGGCCAGGAACGGGGTCGGGCAGAAGTATTGATTATTGCCAGTCGGCAACCGTTTGTAGAAGGATTAGCCCAGCTGCAAGAGTTGGCGACGTTGCAAGCCTCGGGTGAGCGCAGTGAGAATGAATCGGCAGAGTTGTCCTTGGGAGCTGTGAACACTCTGTTGGGTGAGATCAGTTCTTCGCGTAGTGGGACGTTGGATAATTCACCAGCGACGGATGAGCTACCCCAGATTCAAACAGCTGATATCGCTGCATTTTCCATTTCGTTCGAGGTGGTTTAGTGCAGCGGCTACAGCGGATTGCCAATCAAGGTCATCGGTGCCCAGTAGTAGGGATGGGCCAGCAGCGTTGGGCCATTATCCTCGGATTGGCGTTGGCCAATGATGCGAGCATCATCAACTGTCACCGAGTCTGCGCTTTGGATAAAAGAACGTTGAGCAGTCTGGAGTGCTTCAGCCTTAGTCACAGGGGCATCTGTGGTGCCCTGGGCTAACCGGTCATAAAACCGGCGCATTAGCAGACTGGTACTCCGGTCGTTGACGTTCCATAGAGACGCCATTACCGCGTCAACTTGACTCTTAAGAAAGTGATAACTCAAGCCCGCAATTTCATCTCCCCTGGCATCGGGACTACCCAGGGCTGTTTCACAGGCAGACAAAACAACTAAGTGCACATCTTCCAGATAGCTACTCAGAAGGTCAATGTCTCGAACCGGTAACCGTTGCCCATCACCCATCAGCAAATAAGAGTTTTCCTGCGATTCACCTAATTCGGCATGGGTAGCCATGTGAAGAATTTGCTGACCATTGAGCCCGTCTCGTAAGGCAGCGGCGGTAAATTCACCGTCGAGAAACTGTTGCCCCGGATAGATACCTTGAGTATCAGTGGGATTATCTTCCTCACGAATAATGGCATCTAGTTCGATGGGTACGTTGGGGAGGGCGCTAAAATTCTCCACGGGTTGCGATATGCCCACCCCCAGTATCGATACCCCATCGGTACCCACCGGAGAGCGATGATTCACATCTGTCAGGGCAGCCGATAGGATTGTGCCAACGGTGTATTTTTCAATTAAATATTGTTCACCATCGTAAAGGGCCGCCAGGGGTAAATAACGGATCACCCGATCTGGAGAGAACACCAGATGTTTAATGTTCTGGTTACTGGCAAGTTCGGTTTCAAAGGGGGCAATTAACCAGTCATAGAGTTGTTTGCCCAGGCGCTGGATTTCTTCGATATCAGAATTGCGATTTTCCACCAGTGTTCGAAATTGCACTACGGTCTGGCCAACCTCCTGACGGCTCACAGGCAGTTCTCGTCGACCAATGACACGACCATCGGCCGCCCACAGCAACCACAGTTTGTCTTTAAGCACCAATGGATAAATAACAACGGTGCCAGGTTGCTGATCAATAATGTCTTTGGCCGTTGTCGCAAAGTTCTCAGGATCCAGCAAGAGGTTAGATTTGTCACCCTCTGCCAGGCGATCGCCAACAAAGGTTTTGAGGCTGTTGACGGCTTCTCGATATTGACGAAACTGATCGTCCCGTTGAGATCTCAAATCTCTTAATTTCTCACATTTAGTCGCCTCACAGTCCTGCAGCTGTTTACCAAATTCCACCAATGAGGAATACTGCTCCACCATTTCCTTTTCCTTGGGCAGCAGTGTCACCTTTGCATCGCGATCGCCAGCCCGTTCGTCTGTATACTCTGTTAACTCCTCAACCTTAAGCAGTTCCAATACCTCCTGAGCTTCGAGAACTCTCCCTTGCTCCAGCAGTAGGCCAGCTAAGGTACGATAGCTATCCGCCACCGTATCTGTATAGGACTGTAGCAAAGCCTGATCTGCAATATCCTGACGAATATTTTCCCGTACCGTGACCGCCTCCTTAAAAAAGGCAATGGCTAATTCCGGTTGGTGATCTGCCTGAAATGCATAGCCCAGGTTGCTTAGGGCCAGTCCGGCTTCGTTGCGATCGCCACTTTCACCACTGATGGCCAGAGTTTGACCAAAATACTCAATCGCCTTTTGAGATTGCCCCAGCCTGCCATAGACATGGCCTAGATTTCCCAAAGCTCGGCCTTCTCCAGGCAGATCGCCTAGCTCACGGGCAATCACTAGCTGCTGTTCTAAAAAGTCGATGGCCTGCTGCCACCGACCTAAACGACTGTAACCATAGCCTAAATTACCTAAGGAGCGACCTTCATCAACGCGATTACCTAGTTCGCGTGCGATCGCAAGGGTTTGCCCATAAAAATCAATCGCCACCTCAATTTGATTCAACCGGGAATAGGCATTGCCCAAGTTACCTAAGGTACGTCGTTCCCCAGGGCGATCGCCAAGTTCTCGGGTAATGGCCAGTTGTTGTTCCAATAGGTCAATGGCCTGCTGGTACTGCCCCAGGTCAATATAGACATTCCCTAAATTTCCCAGGCTACGGCTTTCCCCAGCTCTGTAGCCAAGTTCTTGGGTGATGGCCAGTTGTTGTTCTAATAAGCTGAGGGACCGTTGATATTGGCCCAGGTTGTCGTAGGCAATGCCTAAATTACCTAAAACCGAGCTTTCACCGAGACGATTATCACTTTCACGCACCAACGGCAGTACTTGTTCGTAGTATTCAATGGCCCGTTGATATTGGCCTAGATTCATATAAGTACTACCCAAATTACCCAGGGCAAAGATATTCGCCTGGGGTTCGAGGTTAAGCGCCAGAGCTTGTTCATAATGGTCAATAGCTTGTGGGTATTGACCGAGCATGTCGTATACCTGGCCCAGGCCAGTTAGGGCTCTACTTTCTGCGGGAATATTATTAAACTCACGGGCAATTTTGAGGGATTGTTGATGATAGTCAAGCGCTGGTGCGGCCTGCCCTACGGTACGAAAAAGAATTCCTAGACTGTTGAGGGTATTGACCTGGTTCTCGCGGGTACCGGTAGCCTGAAAAAGTTCAAGGGCCATTTGCCAGGAGGCGTATGCCTCTTGATATTGACCGCGATTAAACTGCTCTAAGCCTTGATTATGCAGCTGTATGGCTCTGCTTTCGTCGGTTATAGGTTCAATGGTTTCTTGAGCGACTGTAGCGGGCATGGGCAGGGCCACAGACGATATGAGGGCACCTAAGACGATCAATGTGGGGAGGAAACGTTGCATAGGTGCAGCTCAGGGAAGGGTTGTTTGTATTTACAATTCCCGTTTGGGTGTTTCGGAGCATAATCGTGCCCTTCGACTCCGCTCAGGGCACGCTGGCTGAGATTGTTGGCTTCGACTTCGCTCAGCCAACGGTATCGGTAGAAATCTCCTAATCAGCAAGACCTACAGACCATTGCCAATCATGATAAACGGTGCCCAGAAATAGGGGTGCGACAGTGGCGCAGCTCCTGCCTCATCCGCTTGGCGCTGGCCGATGATGCGCTCATCTCCGTCAGCTGTCTGATCGCTACCGAGTAACGAAAGCTGAGCGTTGCGCAGGGCCTCTGCTTTGGTTTCACCTGCGGCCATGTTTTCGTAAAAACGCTGCATCAGTACGCTGGTGCTTTGATCATTAACGTTCCAAAGGGAGGCAACTACCGCCCCTGACCGGTTAGCTTCTAAAAAGTAGGAGCTAAGTCCTGCAATCTCGGTACCATCTTCTTGATTTGTTTCACCCAATGCAGTCTGACAGGCGGAGAGTACTACTAGGTGCAGATCTTTCAGGCGTCGTGTCATCGTTTCAATGTCAGGAATTTCCAGGCGCTCGCCATCTCCAAGTACAATAAACGACTCTTTTGGTTGTCCTGGTATAAAGGCGGCATGGGTGGCCATATGGAGAATACGATTGCCTCTCAGGTTGTTTTTGAAGGCATCCAGGGTAAATTCCTGGTTGAGAAATGTCTGCCCTGGATATACGCCATCGCCATCCTGACCCTTGATAATGCCAGCTAGTTCATCGCGGACAGCAGGTAAAGGGTTAAAAGTCTGATCATCAATATCCACTGCTTCGGTTAGGCCTAAGCCTAAGACGTTCGAATCGGTCACGGGACCAAGGCGATCATCCATATCGGTGGCGGTTGGGGATAGTACCGTAGAGACTGTGTAGTTTTCTAGCAGGTAGTTTTCACCATCGTAGAGGGCACCCATGGGGATATAGCGGGTGACGCGGTCGTTGACGAATACTAGATGGTCGATGTCGTTTTTCTCTAGCTCATCAGCGAGGGGTTGGATAATCCAGTTGTAGAGTTTTTGGCTAGTGGTTTGCAGTTCATTTAAGTCACTGGAGCGAGACTTAAGCAATGCACCAAACTGTTGGACTGTAGTGGCCAACTCTCCTTGCTCGACGGGTACCTCGATACTGCCGACGACATCGCCCACGGTGGCCCATACCAGCCAGAGTTTATCTTCTAAAACGAAGGGATAAACAAGTAGCGTATTTTGTTCATTGGCGGCATAGGCTTCCAGTAGCTTTCGAGCATCGACACTAATGTTATTGGGATCTTGAAAATTTCTGTCATCACGGCGATTAGCTCTAATAATCTCATCAAAACGATCCACTTCACCCTTGTATTGATCCAGTAAGCTTTCTTGCTGATCGAGCAATGTTTCGAGTTCGGCGCAGTTGTTGCGTTCACACTCTATCAGTTTGCTACCCAAAGCGATAAGGCTATCGTGAGCTTTGTATACAATCTCCTCCGAGCCACTTAAGCGGATACCATCACTGGTCCATACGGCACGGGTATCAGTAAACTCTCGCAAATCTTCCAATTGCAATAAATCGAGTACCTGTTGTGCTTCAGGAATACGACCCTGTTCAAGTAACAATTTGGCAAGGGTACGGTAAGAACCTGCAACAGAATCAGTGTAGATCTCTTGCAGGTAGGTTTTTTCTAAATCTTGAGAAAGTTCTTGCACATTCTCTCGAATTGATTCGCGTATATTGACCGAAGCTTTATAGAAAATAATCGCGAGTTCCAGTTGCTCTTGCTGTACAAATAGTTCACCTAAGTTACTAAGTAATATTCCTTCACCCTCACGATCTCCAATTTGACGATATAAAGGTAAGGCCTTTTCATAGTAGATAATTGCCTGACGATAATCGCTCAGCTTAGCGTAAACACTGCCCAAATTACCCAGCGTCTGGGCTTGTCCCCGACGGTCTTCAATCGCTTCAAACAGCAGTAGGGCTTGCTCATGATAGATAATTGCCTGACGATAATCGCTCAGGTTGTTGTAAACATTGCCCAAATTACCCAGCGTCTGGGCTTGTCCCCGACGGTCTTCAATCGCTTCAAACAGCAGTAGGACTTGCTCGTAATAGATAATTGCCTGATGATAATCGCTCAGCTTAGCGTAAACACTGCCCAAATTACCCAGCGTCTGGGCTTGTCCCTGACGGTCTTCAATCGCTTCAAACAGCAGTAGGGCTTGCTCATGATAGATAATTGCCTGACGATAATCGCTCAGCTTGTTGTAAACACTGCCCAAATTACCCAGCGTCCGGGCTTGTCCCTGACGGTCTTCAATCGCTTCAAACAGTAGTAGGGCTTGCTCATGATAGATAATTGCCTGATGATAATCGCTCAGCTTGTTGTAAACACTGCCCAAATTACCCAGCGTCCGGGCTTGTCCCTGACGGTCTTCAATCGCTTCAAACAGCGGTAGGGCTTGCTCGTAATAGATAATTGCCTGACGATAATCGCTTAGGTTGTCGTAAACATTGCCCAAGTTACCCAGCGTCCGGGCTTGTCCCTGACGGTCTTCAATCGCTTCAAACAGCGGTAGGGCTTGCTCGTAATAGATAATTGCCTGACGATAATCGCTTAGGTTGTCGTAAACACTGCCCAAATTGTTTAGCGTCCGGGCTTGTCCCTGACGGTCTTCAATCGCTTCAAACAGCAGTAGGGCTTGCTCGTAATAGATAATTGCCTGATGATAATCGCTTAGGTTGTTGTAAACATTGCCCAAATTACCCAGCGTCCGGGCTTGTCCCTGACGGCTGACTGCCTGACACAAATCCTGTAACCCAGAATCCATAAGGATCGACAAGGAAATGGGCAGAGGGCATGCAAAGCTGAAGATACCAAACCATCAGCGTGATATGCATGTCAGCCTCTACCCAACTGTATGATCAATTGTTGCCCTTCCTGCGTCAACATAGCCGTTACAAAGACCTCCGGCATCTGAAAACACTGGCTTGGATGGTCAGTGCCCTGATCTGTAGTGGCCAACTCAGCCTCCCCGCTTGGGAACCCTACGTCCCCAGTCGGGCGACTCAGGCCCAGAGCTTTGAACGTCGGTGGCATCGCTTTTTCATCAACCGATTCATTGATGTCAAGGGGTTGTATCTGCCGCTGGTGT
The DNA here is from genome assembly GCF_000316115.1 of Leptolyngbya sp. PCC 7375. GTDB lineage: Bacteria > Cyanobacteriota > Cyanobacteriia > Phormidesmidales > Phormidesmidaceae > Leptothoe. The sequence goes on along the minus strand of NZ_JH993797.1, from coordinate 607,969 downwards.
TGTTAGCGCTCACCAACTGGCGGGCTCATCGACTCTATCTAGCATTGGATACGACCATGCTGTGGAATCGCTATTGTATGATTCACCTGTCGGTTGTGTGTTGTGGACGAGCGGTACCACTTCTATGGCGGGTATTAGAGCATGAAAGTGCCATGGTTGCGTTCGATGAATATCGACCCTTGTTACGGCGTGCCCGTTGGCTGTTGCGTCGGCATCCCAACACGATGGTGTTAGCTGACCGAGGGTTTGCCAACCATGACCTCATGAGTTGGTTGCAAGCGAGTGGTTGGCACTATTGTTTGCGCATTGCGTGTGATGTTCATCTCCACGGCCCATGCCGTCATCCCATTGAAGTACAAGCGCTGTGGCCTCCCAAAGGAGAAGCCACTCTCTATGAGAACGTGGGGGCTCTGGCAAGATGGTGAGCATCGATGTAATTTAGTCTTGGCAACCGTGCGAGGGACGAAGGAATCCTGGGCGGTGATTACGGATGAATCACCGAGTCTACAAACGTTGTGGCAATATGCCTTGCGGTTTCGGGTTGAGGAGTTGTTTTTAGATAGCAAATCAGGAGCCTTTGAACTCGAAGACTCTCGCATTCGATCCGCTCAAGCTCTAGAGCGTCTCTATTTGGTGGCCGCCATTGCCTTGTTATACGGCACCACTCAAGGCATGGCGGTGCAGTGTGAAGGCTTACGTCAACAGGTGGATACCCATTGGAGACGAGGGCTCAGCTATCTCAAAATTGGCTTACGGTGGCTCAAGGGAGTCGTTCACAAAGGTCGGACTCTTCTGAAACCAGTCCCCTTATTGCCCAAAGACCCAGACCCTTGTTTTGCGTCCAACAAGGCTGAGCAACGTTACTATGACCTGATTTGGTTTTCCCGTATTCGGTCAATACGATGTCGGACTTGAGATATTAATGGGGGCATCTGAGATGTGTCAGTCAGTCAGCCCTGACGGTCTTCAATCGCTTCAAACAGCAGTAGGGCTTGCTCGTAATAGATAATTGCCTGACGATAATCGCTTAGGTTGTCGTAAACACTGCCCAAATTGTTTAGCGTCCGGGCTTGTCCCTGACGGTCTTCAATCGCTTCAAACAGCAGTAGGGCTTGCTCGTAATAGATAATTGCCTGATGATAATCGCTTAGGTTGTTGTAAACATTGCCCAAATTACCCAGCGTCCGGGCTTGTCCCCGACGGTCTTCAATCGCTTCAAACAGCGGTAGGGCTTGCTCCCAGAAGGTAATAGCATCGCGAAATTGACTGAGCTGATACCTCTGAAAACCCTGTTGAAGAAAGCGATTTGCCTCCACTATCGGGTCAGTTTGGGCTATTTTTTGTGACTTGTCAAGCAGATACTCTAAAGCTATTGATTCTTCTAACCAATGTCCTGACAATACTAACACAGACTGCTCCGCAAACACTGCTGCTTGAATCACCTGGGGTGCCAACAAACCCAGAGCAGCGAATAGAAAAAACATATTCAAAAGCTGACGAGATTGAGGCATTGAAAAACTCAGATATGCAGTGATGACCTACCAATTTTTTTACATTGGCTTCACTCCCTTTTTACAACGCCACAATCAGACATTTCGAATTTTTATGATTTCTTCTGACCGATTGGGCCTATTTATCAGTGTCTGTTTACAATCCATTACCAATCAAAATAAACGGAGCCCAATAATACGGATGCGACAATAACGTACTACCTTGCTCCTCCGCCACCCGCTGCCCAATAATCCGAGCCGTATCCTCTACCAACTCCTCCCCAGACCCAATCCACATCAACTGTGCCTGTCGCAACGCCTCCGTCTTAGACAACTCACCCGTCGCCAAATTCCGATAAAATTGCTGCATCAGCAAACTCGTGCTCACATCACTCACCCGCCACAGCGACACCAGCACCGACTCCACCCCATGGTCCAAAAAGAAATAACTCATCCCCTGAATTTCCAAACCATCCGCCTTGGCACCCCCTAACCCCGTCTCACAGGCCGATAGCACCGCCAGATGCACATCCTCCAGATAATCCCCCAAAATCCGAATCTCCGGAATCGGCAAACGTTCACCATCCCCCAATAACAAATAAGACTCATCCGAACGGCCCGGCACAAACTCACCATGGGTGGCAATGTGCAAAATATTTTGTCCCGTTAACCCATCCCGCAAACTATTAAACGTAAACGCCTCATCCAACAAACTAGTGCCGTCATAAATCCCGTTCGTATCCTCACCGTCCTCCCGCACAATGCCATCTAACTCCAGTGGCACATAGGGCAACGGATTAAACTCCGCTGTACCCGCTGAAACCCCAGCTGCTAAAACGCTTATGTCAGCAGGAAAGCGATCGCGCCAGTCCGTCAGCTCCTCTGACAAAATATGACTGATGCCATATTTCTCAACTAGATATTGCTCCCCATCATGGAGAACCGCCATGGGCACATAGCGCAGGTTACGGTCCAGGGCAAACACCAGATTTGTAATGCTCCCCGCCTCTAATTCTTCTTCAATGGGTTGAACTAACCATTGATACAGCTGTTGTCCTGTCGCTTGTAGGGTATCAATATCCGACCTGGGGTTATCCAACAGTTGACGCATTTGCACCACCGCATTGGCCACCTCAGAACGACTGACTGCAATCTCCCGACGACTGACCACTCGGCCTTCCGTAGCCCACAGCAACCACAGCTTATCCTCTAGCACTAACGGATAAATAACCACCGTACCAGGCTGTTGTTTAAGGATTTCCCTGGCCTGACCGCCTAAATCTTCTGGGTCTAATAAGGCCTGATCAGCCGCCAACTGCTCACGAATAAAGCTAGACAGTTTATCCACATTATCTTGATAGGCCCGCGCCAGATCATCGCGCTGATTGCGAAGCTTGCTGAGCTGGTCACAGCGGCTCTGTTCACATTGAGATACCGTTTTACCAAATTCCACCAGGCTGCCGTGGCTGATTAACAGCGATTCTTCCTGGGGCAGTAGGGTAACACCGCTAGCACTATTAACAGCCCGCTGGTCATCAATATAGTTACGAATTTCTTGGACCTTTAACAGTTCTAAGACTTGCTGTGCTTCTAGAATTCGTCCCTGCTGCAATAACAAGTCTGCTAGAAACCGATAGGTGGCTTCCACACTTTGCACATAGGATGCTTGTCGGGCCAGGGGAAGTGTTTCTAATTCGTCCCGTAAGACTTCGCTAACAGTCACCGCTTCTTTGTAAAATGCGATCGCAATTTCCGGTTGATTTCGCTGAAAATAAACATAGGCAAGATCTCGCAAGGTCACCCGTGCCTGAAAGCGATCGCCTGTTTGACGATGTAGGGCCAGGGATTTCTGAAATGCCAGAGTGGCTGCCTCTAGCTGACCCAAACCCTCATAGCTGAGACCAACCATACTCCACGAACTGGCCACCGCTGGGATATCCCCCACCTTTTGATGGATAGCAATCGCCTGATGAAAGGCCACAAGGGCATTCTCATAATCATTGTTATAGTAAGCTTCTAGCCCAATAGATGTATAGGCGTAGCCCTCCTGTTGCTGACTGCCAAATTCCTGGGCGGCGGCCAATTGTTCCTCGGGTGACAGATTAGCCAAGTTATCTTCTGGTGCCTCAAACAACCCAATACGATACTCTCGCCGCTGCGATCGCACCTCCTCCGCTTCAGCTGATAAGGTCTCTTGTTGAGCAGACTCGCCTAGCTCCAGAGAAATATTAGCCAGACCATCCAGGGCCATGCTCTCGGTAAAGGGCTCATAAAAGTCTCGACCAATGGCCAGAGCTTGCTCTAGAGATGAGATCGCATCTCCATAGCGCGCCAATTTCTCATAGGTACGCCCCAAATCTAGATGGGCATAGCCCAGGGAACGCTTTTCTTCCAGGGTGGCTAACGGTACTTGAGACAGTGGTGCATAAATTTCCTCAGCCCGGCGATAGTCTTCTAAGGCAGTGGTATAGTCTCCCCGCTGATAAAAGACATCTCCCCTGAATAGTAACGCCTGCCCTACTTGATAAGGGGCTCCTAAAATCTCTCCATAGGGTGTCTCCAAAAGATCTTCATAGGTGGCCAATGCCTGGTTCTCTAACTCAAAGGCCCTATCATAGTCGCCTACAAAAAAATAGTTTTCCCCCAGGCTCAGCTGATATTCTGCCACCTTCCAGGCATCACCAACTGCTGCCATGGCGGCAATGGCCTGTTCTTGAAACCGACGCGATTGTTGCTGAGCCTCCGCCTCGGTCTGCAACCCGACATCGTTTGGTTCAGCAAAATAATAAATTGAGCCAATACTCTGTAACATTTGACCTGTCCAGTGGCCATAGTTCAAAGATTGAAAGGTGGCCAGGGCCTCTTGACAGTACCCTAAGGCCGGTTGAGAAGCGCCCACAAAGCTATAGGTTTCACATAGATAATGTTGAGTGGTGGCGATGCCGGTTGTGTTCCCTAACCGTTGATACTCGGCATAAATGGTTTCCAGACCCTCAATCACCTCGGTCAGGATCGTAATAGCAGAGTCAAAGTCATTGTTAACAAAATCCACCAGACCCACATTTCGAGTTTGTAAAACAACCTGCAATTGGTTTTGCAGAATGGCCTCGACAGGACTGTCTGGATCAGGATTATCGACCAGTTGTTGATAGTTTACGATCGCGATTTTAGCCAGCGCCCTGGCAGCAGCATACTGTTCCAGTCGAAATTGAATAATTGCCTCGGTACGACTAATATCTGCCTGTAGGCTTTGTTTAAAGATACTAGAGCCATCTGACAAAGGCTGGAATAGCTGTTTTGCCTGCTCTAACGTTTCAGAGGCCAGTGTCTCACGTTCAAATAATAGATAAACATAGGCCAGTTCAGTCAGAGTTTCAGCCTCTCCCAGGGGATTATCTGCCGCTTGATACTGGGTTTGGGCTTGTTCTAAATAGGGAATTGCATTGACAAACTGCCGTAGTTGGCGATGGAGGCGGCCTATTTGGTAAGCGGCTTGGGCTTGTTGTAAGGCTGTACTCTCTGAATTTGAGAGAATAGTTTTGTAGGTTGCGATCGCGTCTGGCCATTGGCCCTGACGTTGCTGAGTCTGGGCTTGGGCAATAGCATCATCTATAACGAAGGCAACAGATGTGGTTTGGGAGCTATTCGCCGGTTTGGCCCACCCTACTACGGACTGAGCAGAGAAACCACCCGTAATTAAAACCGTAGCCAGTAATCCAGTTGCTATTCCTGCCATCATGGTTTACTCCCAGCAAGATCGTCGACTTCCTTCAAGAATTTAACTGGCTTGAGCAAACGTGACTGTATTTAGGCTATTTAGGTTTACAATCCGTTGCCAATCAGAATAAACGGTGCCCAATAATAAGGATGGCTAAGCTGACTATAAATGGTTTCAGCATCGGCTGGGCGCTGGCCAATAATACGTTCCACATCCGTTAAGTTAACACCCTTACCATCAATCAGCTTCCGTTGCGCATGCTGTAGAGCTTCGGCTTTGCCCATGCCATTTTTTAGCGCTTGGTAAAACTCGGTCATCAGTATCTGAGTGCCGCCATCACTTACCTGCCAGAGAGATGCCATGGCCGCACTGGCTCCCGCTGCCTGCATCAGATAGCCAAAGCCCAAGATTTCCTCACCATCGGCATCGCGTACATTGCCTACACCAGTTTCACAGGCACTCAGAACCATCAGGTCCACATTGCTAAAGCGTCCACGCCAGTTTTTTAGCTCTTGCAAGGTAAGGCGATCGCCATTGCCAAACATAATAAATGACTCTAGGGGCGACTCCACCATAAAGGCGGCATGGGTAGCAAAGTGCACAATGGTGTGGTCATTCATCAGCGGGACTGTACCTGCTAATGAAAACTCTTTATTGAGTAGGAGTGGACTGGTGGGCAATAGTTTAGCCAGGTTTTCCACTTCTAAACCAGCGTAGGGTAAGCCCCACAGGTCACCCGCTGGGCTAGGATGATTGCCCTCGCTAAATGCTCCTGCCAGCACTAAAGGTTCTGGATCATCCTCCAGGTTAAGATCGGTGAGACTGGCGGCGGTGATGTGGTTAATTTGGTAGCGCTCTATCAGCCATTGATCACCATCATGGAGAGCGGCTAAGGGGATATAGCGCAAAATGCCATCTGGGGCATAGAGAATGGTTTCGATGTCCTGCTGGGTAAGGGCAGTTTCTAAGTCTGCTGGGATAATCCAGTCGTAAAGCTTTTGGGCTAGGGGTTCGGGGGTGCTGGTTTTATCTCGTAATGTCTGTTGAAACTCAAAGACGGTGTCCCTCAGGGTGTCTTCATCAACGGTGATGGGGTAGTGGGTGGGTGGGCCGCTGCTGGTGACCAGCACCAACTCTAAGCGGTTTTCAAGAATTAGGGGGTAAATCAGGGCTGCGTTTTCGATGTCGGCCAGGTTGTTGCGTAGGTTGATAAATTCGTCGCTGGCTAGTTTGGTGACCAGGTCTCCCTGTTTGGCAATATCACTGAGGTTAGCGATCAGGTTGGCTACTTCAGGGCTGGCGACAAAGGTGAGAAATGCGGTGAGTATTTCTGCTTGCTGGTTTTCCAGGGCAAAGATGCGCTCGTTGTTGGCAGTGGTGCGCTCTGCTAATGGGATTTGTCTGAGTGCGCTCAGTTCTTGAGAGATGACTATGCCTTGTTGGAAAATGCGCTGACTTTCAGCCAAAAGGATTTTTTCTTCTTCAAGCAGAGGCACACCGGATGAGGTGGATGGGGTACCTCGCACACCGCGTAATGTATCGTCTAGCTCTTGAACTTTGAGCAAGTCGATTACTCGCTGAGCCTCTATCACTCGGTTTTGCTGTAGAAGCAAGTCAGCCAGGGTTCGATAGCGGTCTTCAATGGTAGCCTTAAAACTCTCTTGTGAAGATCGGTCGAGAACTTGAATGTTGCTACGAATATCCTCATAGATATTAATGGCCTGTTTAAAAAAGACTATTGCCAATACAGGTTTGCCTTGAGATTTAAAGGAAAAACCCATATTTGCAAGAGTTATGGCTTCATTTGCACGATCCCTAAGTTCTCTTTTAGTCATCAAACTTTGGGTATAGTAATTTAATGCCTCCGAATAGTTTTCTAACAAGCGATTCAACTCGCCAATGTTGTTGAGGGTTAGGGCTTCAGTTCTACGATCGCCAAGTTCCCTTGTGATCACTAAACTTTGAGTATAGTAATTTAATGCCTCTGGGTAGTTTCCTAATAAACGATTTAACTCGCCAATGTTGTTGAGGGCCTGAGCTTCAGTTGCGAGATCGCCAAGTTCTCTTGTGATCACTAAACTTTGAGTATAGTAATTTAATGCCTCTGGGTAGTTTCCTAACAATTGATTCACACTGCCAGTGTTAATAAGAACTGCAGCTTCAGTCGTGCGATCACCAAGTTCCCTTGTGATCATTAAACTTTGAGTATAGTAATTTAATGCCTCTGGGTAGTTTCCTAACAATTGATTCACACTGCCAATGTTATTGAGAGTTGAAGATTCACCCACGAGATCATCGAGTTCTCTTTTGATTATCAGACTTTGGGTATAGTAATTTAGCGCTTCTGAATAATTACCTAACAACTGATTCACAATACCAATGCCATTGAGAACGCTGGCTTCATAAACACGATCACCAATTTCTCTCGTAATTACTAGACTTTGGGCATAGTAATTCAACGCCTTTGGATAGTTTCCCAACAAACGATTCAGGGCACCAATAATAAACAGGGCTTTGGCTTTACCTTCGCGACTACTAATTTCTTGATAAATCGCCAATGCTTGTTGCGCGGTTATCAGTGATGCTTTCCAATCACCACGTTTATATTGCTCAATGCCTTCATTTAGTAATCGATCTGCTTCTAATTGTCTTGGATTAACCTGGGTTATCCTTTTTGGCTCTGCTAGAGGTAAATCTGAACTTGGCAGTCCTTCTAGGCGATACCCTGATTGTAACGAGACAGACTTTTCGGACAACATTACTGCTCTGACCACCTGAGGTGATAGTACACCTAACGAGGTAACAACTAGCAAAGTATTAAGAACTAGGTAGGATTGGGGCATTAGCTAAAATTAGATAGACGGGAATAACCCAAAAAGCTCTATATGTTAGTCTGCCCCCTTTTTTGAAGTCGACGCTACCACACGACTAGTCTGCCCCTTTAAGTTTGTTCACAAAATACTAACGACGATCAAGTTAGTTCTCTTCTAACCCCGCCAACCAAACCTCAATAGTCTCCAACCATCCCTCATCCACTTCCAGTGCCCTATACAACACCTGCGCCGCCACCAACCGCTGCCGCACCAACGCCTCATCCTGCTGTATTGCCGCCACCTTTGCCAACCCAACCCAGCCCTCAGCCCGCGTCCTCACCTCACCACTTTCATCCGCCAGTGCCACCGCCGCACCATAGTGCGTTTCCGCCAAACCAGGTAGCCCCACCCGCAAATAACTCTCCGCTAATAACCGATGCATTTCTGTCGAAGCGCCGCCCGCTTCCACTACCGGTCGCAGCGTGCCAATCACCTCCCAAAACAGTCCCTGCTCCAGATGCACATAGGCCATGGGCAACACATCGCCATTCGTCAGATCCGCAACAGCACCACTAACCTCTTCCTGTTTCTCTAATTCCAGTCCCTGAAACGCCACACGATAGTGCAACTCAGTCCCAGCCATTACCTGAAACCGATACCGCTCCCCCGGCTCAAATTCAGGGCCGTCATACACCAGACTGCTGCCTAACACTGTCGATTCCCACACCACCGTCTCCACCAACTCCGGTGGCGCAAAGGTAAACGCATCCTCCGATTCCGGCTGCACATACTCCTGCTGTAATAGCTGCACTTGATATTCATCCACACCTACCAAGCCAGGCCAATAAAACCCTGGCACCGTGTCTAAAACCTGTGGCTTATAGGGAAACTGACCAACCAGCAACTGCAATAAATCATTGTCATTACGCGGATCCGTCGACCGGGCCAAATCTGGACAAATCACCCGCATGCCTGATCGTCGTCCTGCCGTTGCCCGTCGCCTGGCTCCACTGGGGCACTGCACCCGCACCCGTGTCTTGCGATTGGGAATAATTAACGCATCCCCTGGATTTAGCTGTGTGCCGACTCGTCCTTGCACATAGCCAGAACTGCCTCGACGCTGTACCTGAACAGTTCCTCGCTGAATGCTAACAATACGAGCAGAGGCCAGAGCCGCTGTTGGGAGAAGTCCTTGTAGTACAAGCGAAAAAGCGAGAATACTAAGGTTTTGGTAATTAGGAAGATTCTGCTGGCGAATTGTTTCGTAACATGGCAAACGTAGCGGAGGGGTCCCGATCGAAGGCGCAAATATCGAAGCCCCCTCCCTGACGGTTCTCCTTGCCAAGGGGAACCACCTATCGCCCAGACTCTTAAGTCGTTCGATTACTTCCTTACGCATCTCTTATCCGCCAATGTCTTCTGCTTCCTCAGCTTGTATTCTTTGCTCATATACCCCCAGCCAGGTATCCTCATCCGGATTACCGGCATTGGCTGCGATCAAGCACGTTTCCCAAAATTCTTCGGCTTCATCGGACAGTTCTTGAGCATCTAACACCTGAGCCATTAAACAATAGGCCGAACCTCGATTACGGACAGACTCATCGTTAGACAGATTTTCTTCTAATACCAGAATTGACTCATCTAGAGAGGTTTCAGCTTCTGCATAACGTTCTTGCTCTAATCGAGCCCAGCCTAAATTCTTTAGCAAATTGTAGTGGACCTTTGCCAGATCTGAATCTATGTCTGTCGCATCGCTTTGTACCTCATCAGATCCCTGTAGCAGTAGTGTGACCGCCGCCCGATAATCTTCTTGCAAAATGTATAGCCGACCTAAATTGTTATTCGCCTCTAACCAGGTTTGTGTATCAACAACCTCAGGACCCCGCTCTACCACAAACTGATACGACTCAATCGCATCTTGCTGCTGTTGTAGATCTTCGTACAGTACCCCCAGGTGGTAGTACGCCTCCGCATAGTCAGGGCTTAAGTTAAGGGCCACCTGATAGTTCTGCAATGCACTGGCCAACCGATCATTTTCATAATCCTTCAGACCCCAACCGTTGTACCAGGTAGCAAACAATGGCATTGATCCATGGATGCCTGCCACTGCCAAAAACACACCGCCCGCTGCCCCACAGCTCCATTCCTGCCAGTGGTACTCAGGCACACCACGCCGTTTCAAAATTTGTTCCCAAGCTTTTCGCCCGGAGTCTGTCAGCGCCCCTTTTCCTACAATCAGTGTCAACACACTTTGGGCTGCCACTGCTAGCGTCCCCGCTGATGCAATGCCGCCACTCCAAAACCGCGATGCCGTATTCAAAATTAAACTAGCTGATACGGTTAAAAAACCAATCGACAGACCATTCCAAAGCCAATCGTAACGATTTTGCTGTTTAGCATCCTTCGCGGTCGGATACCACCACCATGCATCTGGCTGCGGCTGATAGATATCTCGCCATCGTCCCAGGTCTGACGCTTTACTAAGGGAATCTTCGTGGGGTTTTAGCTGGGCATCTAACTGATCTAGATGTACCAAATTTGGAGCCTTGAGGGTGCCATCTTTTAATAAGCTTTGGATGCGATCGCGCACCAACAACGTTTCCAAAATCACCTGGGGGGCGTAGCCAGACGGCTCTAAAGCAGCAATGGCCTGTTCATATTGCTTGAGCAAGCCATGCAGCGACTCACCAGCCTCGGTAACGTTATCCCCATCAAACATGTCAGCCTATGCTCTCGTTTTTGCCCACCCTACGGACGAATGAATTCTGACGGACGACGGAAGTTCTGAACCGGCTCATTGCGCAACGCTTGGACCATATAGTCTCGCCAGATTGGAGCCGCATAGCTACCGCCCGTTGCCCCTCGGCCCATGGGGGTATAGTCATCGTTACCAACCCATATCGCCACTGCTAGCTGAGGTACATAGCCCACAAACCAGACATCTCTTTGGGAGTCAGTGGTACCGGTTTTACCCGCCGCAGGTCGACCAATGCGAGCATTGGTGGCCGTGCCTCGCTCAAGGACGCCGCGCAATACATCCGTGAGGGCCGCTGTTGCCCAAGGATCCAGCACCAGCTGGGGTTTAGGCGTGTTGTCAAGTAACACATTGCCATCACTGTCGGTTACCTGGGCAATCAGGGTTGGGTCAGAGTGCCAACCATTATTGGCAAAGGTGGCATAGGCTCCAGCCATTTCCATGGGGGTTAAATCTGCTGACCCCAGGGGCAAAGAAATCACCGGATCCATGGGGCTCTCAATGCCCAGGGTACGGGTTACGTCAATCACCCGCGAAATGCCCACAGCCTGCCCCAGTTTTACGGCGGGAATATTACGGGACAGCTCTAATGCCCGCCGAATTGGCATACTTCCCATAAAGGAACCACCATAGTTTTTAGGTGAATAGTAGCCAGACCCATCGGGATACGTGACCGGTGTGTCCCCCACGATGCTATCAGGGGTGTACCGACCTGAGGCAAAGGCCGCATAATAAACAAAGGGTTTGAAGGCTGATCCTGGCTGACGACGCGACTGAACAGCCCGATTAAACTGGCTGCTTTCATGGTCCACACCACCGACGATGGCCTTTACAAAATGGGTGCGCGGGTCGATGGCAACCAGAGCCATCTGATCGGCGATGGCACCGTTGCCAAAGCGGTTAGCATGGGCCGATTTTACGGTTTGTTTAGCTAAGGACTGTAGCTTAATATCAATGGTGGTCTGCACTCGCATCCCACCTTTGAGTACGGCTTCTTGACCAAATTGTTCCTGCAGCTCCTGGACAACAGCTTCAGTGACGTAGGGAGCCTTACTGGAAACAAAGGACGTGACTTTACCCAAGCGCAGGGGTTGTTTTTTCGCAGCCTCGGCTTCGGCTGGGGTAATCCATCGCAGCGTTTGCATCCGCTCTAGGACGATAGACTGCTCTCGCTTTGCAGCCTGGTAGTCTACAAATGGACTCAGGCCTTCAGGCGCTTTAATCAATCCCGCCATCATGGAAGCTTCAGCCAGGGTTAAGTCCTTGGATGACTTATTGAAGTAACTCTGGGCAGCGGTTTCAACACCATAGGTATTGTGACCCCAATACACCTGATTGAGATACATTTCGAGGATTTCATCTTTCTCGAAAATTTGCTCAAGGCGCAGCGATAGAACCACCTCAGCCACCTTACGGCTAATGGCTTGCTGGGGGCTCAAAAATAAATTCTTAATCAGCTGCATGGTGATGGTTGAACCACCCTGTACTGTATTGCCTGCCTGGAAGTTGGCTAAAAATGCTCGGCCAATGCCCACAGGGTTGATGCCGCTGTGCTCGTAAAAGTCACTATCCTCAATGGCCAAAACCGCGCGCTTGAGGTGGGGGGAAATTTCGTTGAGGTCTACCACTTCTCGGTTAGCTTCGTCGTGCAAGCTATCGAGCAGGGTGCCGTCTACGTCGTAGATGTAGCTGGTTTCGGTGGGGATGTAGTTGCGTAGCGATCGCACATCGGGCAAATTTCGAAAGCTAATGGCTAAACCCACTAAGCCACCAGCTGAGATCGCACTACATAGCATTGTTGCCGTCAATAGTGTCGCCCCGCTAATCTGAAGCACATCTTGAATGTGCTTCATCAGCTTAGGTTCACCAGTAAACTGCAAAGGAACTCGGGTTTGACGAATGGTATTAAATGCCACGGATACGCTACATCCTTACGGAAATAAACGGCAGGCCAGATTATGAGGCGCGGCTGATCTGAGCGATGATTTCGTCTGAAAAATGCCGACTTATAGCATTGCTAACAGATCGACTCCTCCTCTAAATCAGCACCCGTAATTATAAAGCTGCTGCCATAAACAGAATTTAAATCACATCCAAATTAAACACGTATACTTCCCAAATAGAAAAACCGTTGTTTTAGATGTGGATGCGGTTGATGTCGAAATTAGAGTCAGACTTCCCAGATCGTACTCAAAACGTCTTTAGGAACAACAAGCCCCTAGGACCGATTCAGTACCGAGGAATGTTCCAGCTGATCCATAGACCAGTAAAATGATTTGCGGCAAGCGCATCGGACGAATGACGTACCTATAATCTGAAAAAATTGGGTGGATAGGTCGTTGAGTACTCAATGTGTGCCGTTAGATCTCCCTAACCACCTGATGCAGGCACAAGGGCCTTATGCATCCATCAGAAAAGGGAGGTAATTTACCCGCTACTATAGTGGATTCCGGGCAGATGTCTAGGCAAGTTTGAAAACTTAGGCAGTCTTACGGAGTTATCAGTATTTATTTTGGCGGTTCACTGCGCATTTTTACACCAACACACCATGACCGAGGCTTCTAATTTTGTAATGTCGGCCATCCCTGAGGAGTTTGCAGGGATCTATCGCGGCGTCAGTGAAGTATTTCCCCATCAGCCCGAATCAGACGATCCTAATGAAAGTTTGTTGGCAAGATTACAGCAAACTGACCGGCCACTCCGGATCAAATTAGGTATTGATCCCACGGGTTCTGAAATTCATCTGGGTCACAGCATTCCGGTGAGAAAGCTGCGGGCGTTTCAGGATGCAGGCCACACGGCGGTCCTGTTGATTGGCGACTTTACGGCTCGCATTGGGGACCCCACGGGTAAGTCAGAGGTGCGCAAACAGCTGACGGAGGCTGAGGTTAAAGCTAATGCAGAAACCTATATTGAGCAGGTACGCCCCATTCTCGATTTTGATACCCCTGGCCGTTTAGAAATTCGCTATAACTCGGAGTGGCTATCGAAGTTGGACCTGGGCAAAATTCTGGAGCTGCTCGGTACCATGACTGTGGGTCAGATGCTGGCCAAGGAAGGCTTTGCAAAGCGTTACGAGCAGGGCAATCCGGTGTATCTCCACGAGTTTTTATATCCCCTGATGCAAGGGTTTGACTCGGTGGCGCTTAAGGCCGATGTAGAACTGGGGGGCACTGACCAGAAATTTAATGTGGCGGTGGGACGAGATTTACAGCGTCATTTTGGTCTGACGCCACAGTTTGGCATGATGCTGCCGCTGTTGCTGGGCACTGATGGCAGTCAGAAAATGTCTAAATCCTTGGGCAACTATGTGGGGCTGCAAGAAGATCCGCTATCCATGTATTCCAAGTTAGAAAAGGTGCCCGATGCCCTGATTTCTGACTATTTTGAGTTACTGACAAAGCGGTCCCTGGATAGTCTGCCGGAGAATCCAAGGCAGGCTCAAAAACAGCTGGCTTTAGATGTTACCGGTCAGTTCCATGGTGAAGCGGCCGCGCAACAGGCGCAAAAGGATGCCATTAACCTGGTGCAAGGGGGCTCGGGTCAGGCAGAGGCGGTGCCGGAATTTTCTCTAACAGCGGTGAATTTCCCGGCCAAGGTCTTTTATTTGCTAGGGGCAACGCCTCTATGCAGCAGCAGCAGCGATGCTCGCCGTCAGATTAAGGGCGGTGCGGTGAAGCTGGATGGGGATAAGGTCAGTGACCCCAATGTGGAATTTGCTGGCCCCGATGAGCTGGTGGGCAAAGTGTTGCAGGTGGGTAAGAAGAAGTTTGTGAGGCTGGTGGCATAATGGCCCAAAAAAAATTAACCACGCAATCAGCGGCGGAGCGGATTATTGTGCCGTTAGATGTGCCAACGATGGAGGATGCGATCGCACTCGTCGATACAATTCCCAACGTTACCTTTTGGAAAGTGGGTCTAGAGTTATTTGTCAGTGCCGGGCCTGCCATTTTAGAACAGCTAAAACAGCGTCAAAAGCGCATCTTTCTCGACCTCAAGTTCCACGATATCCCTAACACTATGGCGGGAGCCTGTCGGGCTGCTGGGCGTTATGGTGTGGATTTGATCACCATCCATGCTCCGGCGGGTAAAGTCGCCCTACAGGCGGCCCAATCTGCTGCTATGGAAGGGGCTGCCGCCACAGGCTGTGCCCCCCCTAATTTAATTGCGGTTACCTTGCTTACTAGCATTAATCCCCGGGCTCTGGCGTTTGAGCTCAAGGTTTCTCTGGAGCTACAGGACTATGCATTGCAAATGGCTTTGCTGGCCCAGGATAGTGGTCTAAGGGGTATTGTTTGTTCTCCCCAAGAGGCAGAAGCTCTGCGCCGTGTGTGCGGTGATGCGTTCTTGTTGGTGTGCCCTGGGGTTAGACCTGCCGGTTCTGCTAAAGGTGACCAGCAGCGGGCCATGACCCCCAGTCAGGCCATTGCTGCTGGAGCTAGCTATCTGGTCATTGGTCGCCCCATTACCCAAGCGAAAAATCCTGCCACGGCATTTCAACAGATTTGCGATGAAATTACGATAAATGGATAATCCCGTAGGGGTGATGCCTTGTGCTCACCCTGAACTATTGCAGGCTACCCATCAGAATTTAGGATTAATCGTAAGTGGTGTGTTAGCGATCGCACAAATGGCTCCTTTTACGTCAAACCTGAGTCCCCAAAACCTCCTAGGAAGCGTATGCATTTTGTTAGGCGTTACCCTGGGCAGTTCTCCTAGCCTGGCCCAAGGATCAGACTTCTCCATCGCTCATTCGGCTCCTAAAGAGGAGGCTGAAAGTGACGCGCCTTATATTCGCTCCCAGGCCAGCTGCCCCCAGGATTTTGAAGCTCTTTCGACTCTACTCATCCGAGATATTCCTAGCTATACCAACCGGATTTTGCAAAGCAGTGTGGCGGATATTCGCTCTGCCTATCGGCCAGCTTATGTGGTTACGGCTAGTCAGCCAGATCGAGTTCCTTTGGAGATCAAAGATCGGGTTTATACCACCCTGCCTGATGATAGCCAAGATTTGCAGCAGCTGTTTTTTACGACGCTTGAACGTCAGTATTCGGGGTTAGAGGCGACTTCCATCAGTCACTTCCATTGGTTGTTTTTAGTGCCTGATGAAGCGGGGTGGCAGATGGTGTTTATGTTTTCTGCGATCGAGGCTGAGGATGAAAACCTGTTGCCTCCCCGGGAGAGTAGTCAGGGAAGTGTGGGGCAGGCAGTGCGGCGTTGGTTGCAGGATTGTCGGGCAAGGGCGATACAACCTATGTAGGGGCTGGCATTGTGCATCTCAACCAGCAACTACTATGCTGGTTGGCTGTTGACTTCATCGAGCTTTTTTTTAATTTCCTGAATGTCCTGCCACATGAGCCATTTAGGTTTACCTTTTGCGCGGGAGGGGTTTCTTAGTAAGTAGGCTGGGTGGAAAATGGCCATGCAGTTTCGGCCTTCCCACTCCATCCAGTTGCCGCGTACTTTGGTGATGCCTTGTTTGACGCCGACTAGGCCTTTGAGGGCGGTGCCGCCGGTGAGCAGAATGATTTTTGGGTCTACCAGACGTACCTGTTCTTTCAGGTAGGGGATACAGGCGGCAACTTCACCTGCGGTGGGGGCACGGTTACCAGGGGGACGACATTTGACTACATTGCAGATGTAAACGTCGGTTTTGGTATCCAACCGAACGGAGGCCAAAATTTTGTCCAGTAGCTGACCTGATTTACCGACAAAGGGCAATCCCTGTTCGTCCTCTTGTTGCCCCGGTCCTTCTCCGATAATCATAATGGGGGCGTTGGGGTTACCTCGACTAACGACCACGTTGGTGCGACCACCGGCCAGGTCACAGCGCTGACACTGATTGCAGTGCTGAGCTAGTTGTTCTAGATTTTCGTAGGTACCCGAGGGAATGGGGATACTGGCACGGGTGGGTATTTGCTCCCAGGTTTCTGGGGATAGGGCATCAACTTCGGGGGGCAGCTGATTGCCAAACAGGCTGATCTGCTCTGTCATGAAAGGGGCAAGTAGCAAAGGATACAAGGCTCTAGTTTATAGGAAACCTTGGACCTGAAATCTCCTAGTGAGCCTTTAAACCCACAGACACCGACCTTCTGTCGATAGGCTGCATTCTACGTTAAGGAAGAACATAAGTAAAAATTATGGGACTGTCGCTAAAAAATATGAGTCAGTCTAGCAAGAATATCAATACCTCTTGAATAAAACGCTCACGTCCCCGTTCTGGACGATCGTTGAACAGGTAATGGGTTGCATCTGGAATTGTTACCATTTGCACAACTGGAGCATTGATAAGTTCTGTCTCCAATATTGATAAATCTTCTGGCCGGGACCAAAAATCTAACTCTCCCCGAATGCCAAGGGTGGGGGTATAAATATCTTCTGCGTTCCAGTATCGATATCCCTGAGCCAGGTTAAAACTTTCTTCTCGATAGGCGGTAGGAATACGAGCACTTGGCGGTGTGCGAGTTGCGCTGGTGGGGTCAAGTTCAACGGCTGTGCGGGCATAGGCATCAGCGACGGCTGGGTCTCGCCATTGAGGTTTGTCATCGATAGGAATTGAGTTGTCCCACCCCCGCAGAAAGCCGTCGTAATCAACCAAGCGATAGGCACCCCCATCAGGGTTAAAACTGCCGGGATTATTAGGATCTTCAAAGCGCTCGGTCAGTACCCAGGGGGCATTCACGCTGTAGAGACTGTTTAGCATTATGAGATGGCTGACGACATCATTATGCCGACTGGTGTACATACCGGCCCAATGGCCACCAGTGGCCCAACCAACCAGGGCAACTTGGGGTTGCGTGGTGCGATCGCGGATCCAGTCCACTACGGCACCAATATCACGGACTGCTTCCTCAGAGGTAACTAGCGGGGGATTGCGATCTGCCGGTTCATCTAGACCATCGGGCCGAGTCGAATCTTCCCAGCCGCGTACATTCATTACATAAACGGGGTGCCCGGCCTGGGCAAAGTCCGCAGCCAGCGAGTAGTCTGGTACTTCTAAGTCAAAGGATGCCAGACCTCCTGGACCACCACCGTGAATCAAGAGAATGGGCACTCCAGTGGATTCTGACTGGGTTTTGACCTCTCGCACAGAAATTTCAATTCCCGGATCGCTCTCAACGCGAAAGTCAGTGCGCGATACTGCAATGGCAGAGACTATTTCTGTAGCAACAGGGGAAACGGTGGGTGCGATCGCAACCTCGGCTTTAACGTCAGTGACTGCTATGGTTAGCCATCCTAGAATCCATGCCCCTTGGCTTAGGTTGTGATGCAGTGCCATATTCGTCGAATACCCCGTAACGCTCTATCTGCCACCATAGAAAAAGCCCATATGAACGTCCAACACCTCTTTTGTTCATAATTAGCACCTAAAAGGTTCAAATGGAGTTACGTCATCTGCGCTACTTTTTGACGGTTGCCGAGGAGCTACATTTTGGTCGTGCAGCTCATCGTCTCCATATGGCTCAGCAGCCCCTGAGCCGACAGATTCGTAACCTGGAAGAAGAATTAGGGGTGGAGCTTTTTCATCGCACCAGGCGTACGATTTGGTTAACGGAGGCGGGCAAGGTGTTTTTGCAAGAAACACGAAAAACACTGGCTCAGGCAGACCATGCAGTGATGATGGCTCAGCGGGTTGGTCAAGGTGTGGCCGGACAATTCAATATGGGTTTTACTGGCCCCATTCTCAATAGTGTTTTGCCAAAAGTTGTGCGTGAGTTCAAACAGAGATTTCCAGCAATTCACCTGGACCTAAAACGGTTGCAAACCAATGAACAGGTGAAGGCATTATTAGCTGAAGAGATTCACGTAGGCTTTCTACATCCTCCGATTAATGAGCCTTTGCTAAGTCAGGAGGTGATTTATAGAGAGCCGATGATGGCACTATTGCCAGATATTCATCCCTTGGCCAAAGAGGCTCCTGTGCCAATGTCAATAGCATGTTTAGCGAACGAGTCATTTATTTTGTTCCCTCGTCAGGTAGGCCCTGTTTTGTACGATTCCATTATTAGCTTTTGCCAACAGGCAAATTTTAGCCCAAGGGTGATCCAGGAAGCGTTTCCACAACAAACAATTCTTGGGCTAGTGGCAGCAGGCTTGGGAGTGTCGCTCATTCATGCGTCTATTCAACAGATTCAACAACAGGGTGTGGTGGCTAGACCTTTAATAGAACGGTCTCCTATACTTGAATCAGCCGTTGTCTGGCGTTCAGATATACCTCATCCTGCCATACCTAATATGCTAAACCTTGTGAAAGAGTTTTTTTAAAGTAGTTCAAGGAACTCTTTTGGGGAGCCATGCAGGACCAGCGATCGCAACAGCTGTTGCGATCGCTGGGGTTTTGGCACCATAAAGTACAAGTCTATTGCTTCTCAGAATCAAGCTGAGCGATCAATCTCACCAAAGAATGTAACGAATCAATCTCCAAAACAATAGGTGTTTTATCTCCTATGGATAAATTCACTTCATTCAATGCGCGATCTGGCATATCACTAGCCTTATCCAGTAACTGCTTTGTAATCACAATAAACAATAAGAAAAATGTCACAATCGGGAAGATGGCCATGGCTTTACAATGTGAACAACGTTGACAGGTGGTAAATCCTTAAATAGACTCCTTAAGGCAGGCACAGGCAAATACTAAAAACGTAGTAGCCGCAAACATTTTGAAGAGAGGTTGCATCTGAAAATAGATAGTTTCTGCCAAATTTTGAGAAACGACCCAACCTACAAACAGGGTTAAGAGAGAAACCCCCATACCAAATAAAAACAACCAGCGAAATAGCTGAAACGCTATGCGCGCAATCAAGCTGTAGCGCCGACGTTGACTAAAACGACTAGGAGGCCTATTACCAGGACGTTTCTGTAGTAGTCGAGCAATCACTATATGCGTTTGAAATTTAGCAAACATGAGATGTCCCCTGGGGTTATTACAAAAAAACATAGCCAAGGAAAGCGCTATTCAGCACCCTCCTCAGCCTTAGAAATCTCTCCATAAACCGAGCTGTTTTTAATTGTTTTCGAACCTATGGGCTGCCGTTCCCCGGCATACCGATGGCATTAAAGATTCATCGCTTTTTGAGCTAAATACAGTTGATACGATGGCGCACCATGAATTAGAAAACGTTGCTGATGGTTTTTCCGCTCCATCTCCAGACTAATATGGCCATACTGTGTACCTTGTTCACCCAAAATGGTGTGCAGGATTATTCCAAGCATGTCCCAAAGCCTTTGACTAATATAGTGCTCTGGGAAGTGTGGTCCGCTCCTTAATAACTGTTGTACCTCATCTAGACTAACTTCGTAGAGATCGTAAACTGTATTCTTAACAACGATTCTGACGGTCTGACGATCTGCAGGGCTAAACTCTAACTCCACGTTACCAAAGCCAGTATCTAAGACCGTTTGTCGGATGCTCTGATCAACAGACGTTAACACTTGATAAAGATCCATCCGCCTAAAGTGTGAGTTATTAAACATAGCTGCCCCCTTATGTGAGAAAATATCACTTCCGCGTAGCGTTTAACCTCACATAGATAAAAGTAGCGATAAAGTTAAATGCTGTCAATAACCAGCCTCAAGTCTTGCCATCTAGGATTCATGTCATAATAATGTCTGCCTATCACTACTATCCTTAATCTATCTCACTTCAAAGGTTAGGGCAGGGCAATAAGTGCCATAAAGTGAGAATTTTTTCGTTTAAAAATAATAAGCTAGGGTTTAGCTTCTCACTCATGTGAGTTAATCTATCAAATACAGTTAGTGTTTAACTATGGCTAGGAATCTCGGTAGGTTCCCCTCGATCATCGTTATTGCATGGTTTTAATCTGAGGACGTGGCGTTTATGGTAGAGCCCGATATTTCTGAAGACTTTCTGACCTCAGAAGCTAAGGCTCACGGAGTCACTGAGGCAGAAAGGCAGGCTTTGATTCTAGCGGTGGATGGTTTATCGACAGCTGACATCGCCAAACAGTTAAAAATTAGTGATGCTGCAGTGCGTAAGCGTCTTGGTGAGGTATATCGTAAATTTGAAATTGCGCGGAAAGGGCCGGGCAAACTTGCTATTCTCAAAGTCAAACTGCTCAACGCTCAATCTGAACGTTCCCAGAATCAGAACCAGAACCAGGACTGCATTGATTTAGGGAATGCTCCCAAAGTAATCTCGTTTACTGGCCGAAAAAGGGAATTACAGCATCTAAGCCAATGGATTCGTAGCGATCGCTGTGATCTAATCGCGGTTACCGGTATAGGTGGCATTGGCAAAACAGCCCTTGTCTTAGAGCTAATCGACCAAATAAAGACCGAGTTTGATTGGGTTGTCTGGCGCTCACTACGACAATTTGATTCATTTCAAGCTCTGCTTGAGTCATTACCTGAAATACCTGCCAATGCCTCCATTAAGGATTTGTTCAAAATATTTAAACAAAAGCGATGCTTACTTGTATTAGATCAGTTTGACCAGGTTTTTGTTTCTGAGACTAATCCTACAAAGAAAGCGTCTCGACATTTTCAAGCAGGGGCTTTAGATCCTCACGATCATAAGTACAAAGACTATAAGTATTATCGTCAGCTGTTACAAGAGGTTGGTATTTCAAAATTAGAAAGACAACTACGTAGCTGTGTTGTAATCACTAGTCGTGAGAAGCCTCGAGAGCTAGTGACTCTGGAAGGAGAACACTCAAATGTTCGTATCTTGGCGTTAGCAGGGCTAGATTATCAGGCAGCTGAGCAACTGTTAGAAGATATTGAACCATTGCAGGGCACCGATGTCGAAAAAGCGAAGCTCATCCATAGCTATTCTGGAAATCCTTTGGCTCTCAAGTTAGCGACGGGTACCATTAAAGACTTGTTTGCAGGGCGTATCCGACGCTTTTTAGACCAGCAACAGCTGGTCTTTGACGATCTGCGGGATGTGTTAAAGGATCAGTTTAATCGGCTATCACCTCTCGAAAAAGAGACCATGTACTGGTTGGCCATTAATCGTCTACCCATGACATTTATCCGTCTGCAAACTGATATTGTCTCTTTGCTGAATAAGCAAGATCTTGTTTATACGTTGCGCTCCCTGGAACATCGCTCATTAATCGAAGTGAGATCAGCAGGGGCAACCTTTACTTTGCAGCCAACGGTGATGGAATATGTGACTCAGCATTTGGTCAAGCGCATCGTTGAGGAACTCAACTCGTCAACTGTACAGAAGTTGCCTGACAATTTATTACTTAACAATCATTCCCTCCTAAAGGCTGATGCTGTTCACTATGTGCGACGACAGCAAACAGAAAAGCTATTAAAGCCGGTTTTGGATGCCCTAAAACAACTCTATGGCAGTGCAAGGGA
Organism: Leptolyngbya sp. PCC 7375; assembly: GCF_000316115.1. Classification (GTDB taxonomy): domain Bacteria; phylum Cyanobacteriota; class Cyanobacteriia; order Phormidesmidales; family Phormidesmidaceae; genus Leptothoe. The sequence continues at coordinate 585,859 of NZ_JH993797.1, read as the reverse complement.
AACTCAAGAAAAACTAGAGATCTTCTTAGAGCGCCACCGTCATAATGATGCTTATAAAATTGGTTATTTAGGTGGAAATTTGGTCAACCTGATGACACAGCTGTCGAAAGAGTTGAAAGCCGCTAAAGATCTGAGCAATCAAGATTTTTCACATTTGGCGATCTGGCAGGCAGATTTGGAAGGGGTTAAACTAACTGGCACTAAGTTTAACCACTGCAACTTAGATAAATCTGTTTTCACTGAGATGCTAAGCGATGTGGTATCAGTTGGCTTTACCCATCAATCTACTAGCTTTAACTCTCTGGATGCACCGTATCTCGCTGCTGGAGATACGAATGGGCATATTCATATTTGGAATGCGCTGACCTATCAAAAACGTACCTATTGGCAAGGTCATTTAGGTTGGGTACGGTCACTCGCGTTTAATCGAGACAACACATTAATAGCTACCGGGGGAGATGACAGTAAATTAAGACTTTGGCGTTTTCATCCTAGCCCTGAAAATCAACCCAGCCTCAATAATATCTCGCTAGTGTGGGAGAAAGTTGGCTTTCCAGACTGGGTACGCTCAGTCACGTTTCATCCTGAAAGAGAGCTTGTCGCCTGCTCTAGCCGATCTACGATTTATCTATATAGTGTGCGGACTGGAAAGGAGTTGAAACGTCTTCAGGAGCGTGGAGAAGAGTCTTCTACGCCAACGAGTAGTGAAACTCTTCGATATATTACCTTTAATCAGGCTGGCAATCAGATTGCCAGCTGTGGTGATGATACCTATGTTCGAGTTTGGGATTGGGAGAAAAGGCAACGAGTTTTCATTTCATCGACAGAAACTGGGCATGAAGATTGGGCTCGGTCTGTGGTGTTTTCTCCCTGTAGCCAGTATTTAGTGAGCAGTGGTGATGATCAAACTGTACGCATTTGGGATCTAGAGTCCCAGACCTGTATCAGGGTTTTAAGGGGACATACCGATCGAGTTCGTTCGGTTGCTGTTAGCCCAGACGGATGCTACGTAGGTAGCGGTAGCGATGATGGCACCGTTATTTTGTGGGATTTTCACCTGGGAACTCAGATTAGTAAATCTCAAATACACGACAGTCGTGTCTGGTCTGTTGCCTTCTATCAGCACCATAGCGACACGCTTTTAGCCAGCGGTGGAGATGATTGTTCGGTTGTTTTGTCAAAAGTGTCTACGACACCCAATAGCTGGACGCATTCCATGGAGCCGCTCAAAATTTTACGAGGGTTTGCCAGGGGAAGTCGGTCAGTGGCTGTGCTGTCTTATGCTCGTCAAACGTCTGATCTTGATTTAATTGTTAGTGGTGGGAATGACTGGCATATTAAGCTATGGCAATCTTTTCAAGAAGATCCCAATACGCCGATTCGAAATTTAGCGGGTCATACCGGACGTATTTGGGGGGTAACGGCCCATGCAGAATGGGTTGCCAGCGCCAGTGATGATGGGACGGTGCGGATTTGGGATTTGGAAAGCGGTTCCTGTGTCAAAGTACTTATAGGCCATCAACACTGGGTGCGAACGGTGGCGTTTAACCCCAGTGGCACAATGCTGGCGAGTGGCGGAGATGATCGCCAAATTTATCTTTGGCAGCTACCTACAGGGATGAAATTACAACTATTGGAGGGGCATCAACATTGGATTCGAACGGTTGCCTTTAGCCCCGATGGGAAATATTTAGCCAGTGGTGGGGATGATAAGGCAATTTATCTCTGGGATGTGCGCAAATATAAGATAATTCGTAAGTTTAAGGATCGACATCAGCATCGCATTCGTTCAGTTTCATTTAAGCCGTTTCCCAAATCTCAGTCCAATCCTCGATTATTGTTGGCGAGCGGTAGTGATGATGGAAAAGTGATCATCTGGGATGTGGAGATGGGGGAATATCTCCATTGTTTTGAAGATGAACATCGGACAGCAGGGGTAAAATCTGTTGCCTTTAGCCCAGATAGTTGTTGGATGGCGAGTGGTAGTGATGATCACAGGATTTATGTATGGGACACGCGCTCACCTAATCCACAAAACTGGAAAGCCCAGCAAATAGACATGCCAATGCCCATTGGTCAGCCATTGGGGATTCAATCTTTGGTGTTTATGTCGGATAGTCGGCATTTAGTGAGTTGCGATCGCAGTGGTTCTATCCACATCATCGATATTATCGATAAAACTCGCCGACAAATTAAGCCGCCCCGTCCTTATGAAAAGATGCAGATAAAAGGCATCACTGGCATCGATCCGGTACAGCGTGTCAGTCTTAAGGATCTGGGCGCTATCGATGTGGAAGACTTCAGCAATAGCCTGTCCCAGAGCCAAAATTAAAGCGCTAAGCTTTAACGCTCTCCACCCGCTACATTGGGATTATACGAGCCAGTTATTTTGCCCCCATGAGCGCATCTGTTGTTACCAGTCACTCCACCCATACGCTTGATCACTTATTTCAAACGCTCATTGCTCCGCAGGCGGCACAGCTAGATCGAGACCCAACGTCCTTACACAAGGCATTTCAGGAATTAGGTCGTCATGGGTTATTGGGACTTAAGGTGGCCAAACAGGGTGGGGGTCAAGGTTGGAATTCTGAGGCAGTTTATCGATTTACGGAGCAGCTGGCGCGCTACTCTGGAGCACTGGTGTTTTTACAAAGTCAGCATCAGCGGTGTGCCCAGGAGCTTTGGAATTCTGACAACCTGGAACTAAAACAGACCTATTTGCAGGGTGCGATCGTAGGTGACATTGGTCTGGGTGTAGGCTTCTCTCATTTGCGTCGGGCACAACAGCCTATCCTGGCAAAAGAGACCGCTGGTGGGTATGTGTTTAATGGCACAGTGCCTTGGATTACAGGGTTTGGGATTTTTGAGCATTGGATGTTGGCAGCACAGCTACCGGATGGAAGAGCGGTTTTTGTGCTAGCCCCATTTCATACTGTCAAAGGCTCGCTTGCATTTAGTGAACCTATGGAACTGGCAGCCTTAGGGTCAACACAAACGGTAACAGCGACTTTGCAGGATTGGTTTGCGCCTGAGCAATTGGTTTTGGATGTTAAGCCTGCGGGGTGGATTCAGCAGGCAGATAAGGGGTATCCGCTGACGCACAATTTTTTTGCCCTTGGCTGTGCTCAGGGAGGGTTAGATATTTTAAAAAGGGCTCAATCGTCTGTATTTCCTGAGATTGGTGAGGCCTATGGGAGATTAACCCATGAGGTGTGTCGCTGCCGAGAAGCTACCTATGGGACTTTAAAGAATCCGTCGGAGGAGAGGTTGCGGTTGCGAGCTTGGGCGATTGAGCTAGCGGTGCGGTGTGGCCATGGGGCAGTGATTGTGTCACGGGGGGCGGCGAATTTTGCAGGGCATCCAGCGCAACGGGTTTATCGAGAGGCCCTGGCGTTTTCGGTGTCAGGCCAGAGTAATGGGGGAATGAGGGCAAGTTTGGAGAGAATTTTGTAGGGTGCTTTGTGGGCACTTTGCACAATTTGGGGTCATCGATCTGTTTGCTCGTGGACAACTGGGCGATGCCGTGGGGATCATGACCGGGAATCGCCATACCGTTAAGCTGTTTTCGCAATGAGCTTCTCTAAGGTCTGTAATAACACTTGCTCATTGTATGGCTTTGCAAAGTAGGCAGCAGCCCCCAGGTTCATTGCTAATTTGCGGTGCTTTTCACTACTGCGGGAGGTTAGCATCGAAATGGGTAACGACTTAAATTCAGGTCGATTTTTAATTTCATCCAGAACACCATAGCCATCAAGACGAGGCATCTCTACATCACAAAGAACAGCCTGTACGTTTAAGCCTTTAAGAAGTTTATCGACGGCTTCTTGCCCATCCCGTGCTTGTTCGACATAGTAACCTGCTTTCTCCAGGGTCAGCGTCAGATAACGACGCAAGTGTACAGAATCATCCACGACCAGGACTGTTGATTGCGAGCCGTGGTTTGGCTGAGGTAATGGGACAGGGTTAGAAACGTCCGATTCGGTTTCTAATGGTGTGTTGATCTTGTCAAAAGCAGTACTAGAAATGAGTAGCGGTAGATCAACCAGAGGGACCACTCGACCATCCCCCAAAACAGTTGCCCCGACAAAGCCAGGTGGCAAGGGAATGGAGCTGGTAATGGCTCGGGTAGCAACTTCCTGCTCCCCCCAGTAGCGCTGGATGACAATGGCACAATAACCGTTGCCATGGCTAACGATGAGAGCCATAGGGTGGTCAATGATAGGTTTACCCTCAAAGGGAGTCAAGGAGGCCCTGCCATTGAACGTGAGGTGATCTTCGAGCTGGACTAAGGGGATCTGTTGCCCCTGCCAGATAAATTTGGGTCCTTGGTCAGAGTCAATCAGTTGGTCCCTATCCAGAGCCATCAGTTCTTCTATAGCATCCACAGGCACAGCAAATACCATGGATTCCTGTTCCAGAAGCATGATCCGAATTACAGAGAGGCTTAAGGGAATTTCAATGGTAAAGGTTGTTCCCTGGCCAGGTTGTGTATCTACCTGAATATCACCATTCAACTGTTGCAAATTGCTGCGAACCACATCCATTCCCACACCACGGCCCGACAGTTCAGTAACCTCAGCTGCGGTGCTAAACCCTGCATCAAAAATAACGGAGAGTAGCTCCTGCTTACTCATTTTATTGATAACAGCCTCGTCAATATTGTGTTGTCGCATGCGATCGCGAATTTTATCCAGGTTAATACCGCGTCCATCATCACGAATAACCATTCGGGCACGGTTGCCAATTTGAGAAGCCCGAATGGTGATCAATCCCATTTCAGCTTTACCCGCCTTAACCCGTTCATGGTTTGGCTCAATCCCATGGTCAAAGGAATTTCTAAGGATATGGGTAAGGGGATCTGCCAACAGCTCTAAAGCAATCCGTTCAAAGAGAGTGGTTTCCCCTTCGATTTTGAGCTTGACCTTTTTATCGTATTGAACAGACAGATCACGAATCAGTCTAGGAAAGCGTCCTAGTATATCCGAGATCGGACGCATTTGAGTACGAGTAATTCGATTTTGCAGTTGTCGGGTCGTACCATTAAGAGACTGGGTGGTCTGGTCCATTTCCCGCAGACCCAGACGGATGTCAGCAGTTACCTCCTGAAGCTTAACAACTGTTTCTATTTGCTCCTGGGCAAGCAAATGTAATTCAGAATATTGGTCCATCTCCAGGGCGTCAAAATCTTGAGAGAGAGCCAAACCTATACCACTATCAGACGCTCTTGACTCCGCAAGGGCAACCGGTAGACTAGCATTCATCGCCCCTGTTGGCAGAAGACTTTCCATAGAAGAACGGTCATACCATTGACGCAACCGGACGTTAAACGATTCCAGTGTTTGCATCCGTTCTTGTAGTAGGGTGGCAAAATCATTTAACTGCTTTTGTCGCAGGTTGATCGCATTTCGCTCCAGGATCAAGGTACCAAAGAGATCATTGATCTGTTGTAAATCTTCCGCAGCGATCCGAAACGTGCCGGTTCGCTTAGGTGCCGCCATCTGAGGGCGAACAATTTTTCGTTTTACCCTAGGGCGAGCCAACCTTTGGTTGGAATTGGATACTTGTGCTGGGATAACCTCTGAGGCGACCTCAGAGATAGCGTCTGGGGTAATTTCTGGGGCGACTAAATCAGTATCAGATGTTGCGGTAACGCTATCCTTGTCAAAAGCGTCAACTAAGGTGGTTATGTCAAGTTGAGCAAATGCTGCCTGTAACTGGCTGAGATCCTTTGCATCCAGCTCAGGTAAATCCATTGCTGGTGGGTCCACAGCAGTCTCAACACCCAAATTGTTAGGCATTGGTGGATCCATTTCTGCAAGTAGTTCGGCTTCTGCAAGTAGTTCGGCAGCAGGCTCAGGAACCACGACAATGGAGCTGTCAATATTATCATTATCGATACTTGGCAATATTTCTAACGCTTCAGCAGCAGCAGCCATTTCCATCTGCAAGCTTTCTAGAGCAGTACTGTCCAAACTGATCTGCTCTTCTGCCGTCAGCAGGGATATGTCAGTAACGGCGTCTTCTATTTCGGACGGCGAGTCTGTGGTTAATATCGATTCCCATACGACGGTGGGCTCTACTACAGTGGCACTCTCCAAGGTTGCATCAGGCGTCGTATCACAAATAAACTTGAGTTGGGATGGCAGCTTATCCATACGCCCCAGTTGCACCAGGGACTGAGAACGTCTCCAGGCCGTCAATGCCTGATTGCATAATGCTGGCATCTGGCCAAGGCTAGCGCTTTGAGCTTGATCATAAACTGACTGGCAAAGCTCTACAAAGGTATCGATTCCCCCCATCAGACCAAGTTCAATTAATCGATTAGCCTGTTTACACAAAGCTTCCCGCAGTGGTTCTCCTGCATAGCCAGGCAAATTTGCCTCAAACCTATCCAGGGCTTCTTCCACACCCCCATTGAACACAAGAATGGCCACGTCAATATCGTCCTCGTCTGAGAGGAGGAGGCTTTCATCGGCCTCGCTCAGTTCACCCAAACGATCTCTTAACTGCGCAATAATAGGATCTACATGGATTGCAATCCATTCGTTATCAACACTCAAGCCTGAGGACAGTTGTAAGTTCACGGCCTTCAGGCTATCTACCCCTTGCAGTAAGAGGGTTTCCAAATCAGTATCCACATGCACATTGCGGGCTCTAATGATTTTGAGGAAATCTTCTAGTCGGTGGGCTACCTGGGCCATGGGTGCGAACCCCATCATGCCAGCTCCTCCCTTCAGAGAGTGAGCAGCGCGCATGGCCACATCAATTTGCTGAGCAGGGTTTGCTGCATCGGGCAGGCCAAGCAAAACCTGTTCCATCTGCTCAAAATATTCTCCGGATTCCTCCAGAAATCTTTCTCGAACCTGCTGATCTGTAGCCATGGTGTGATTCAGGTATGGTGTTGAAGTCGAAACTGGACTGCAAATTAAATCGGAGCTTTAAGTTGGAACCATAGCAGCTCTCTTGTTGATTCGTTTCGTTGAATGGCCAATCGGTTTTAGCCGTATTTGTTAGTTTTCGTCATCAATCTTAAACTGTTCTACCGAAGCTTCCAGTTCTTGTGCAACTTCAGTGGCATCTTTCATCGCTTGGGCCATCTGCTGTGCCGATTCTGAACGTTTTTCAGATTCCTCAGCAACTTCTCTCACCAGTGCGTTAACAGCTGATGATGATTCTGTCTGATATTTGGTAGATGCTGAGATTTGTCGCATCAGTTCATTAATTTTTTCTGATTTGTTGAGTGCTTCAGTCAGACGCTGCTTGGTTGTTTCCACGAGGTTGGTACTATCAACCACCTGGGCAGTACCCGTTTCAATCGACTCGACAACTTCCTGGGTTTCTGTTTGAATTTCCGCAACAATCTGAGCAATTTCTTTGGTTGCAGATGATGATTGTTCTGCCAGCGACCCTACCTGTTCTGCAACCGCTGTGAAACCTTCACCCATTTCACCGGCCCGGGCTGCCTCAACACTGGCATTAACAGCCAATAAGTTAGTTTTCAAGGCGATTTCATCAATCAAGCTAACTGTCTGGGAAATTTTCTGGGCTGATTCACCCAACCGTTTGATTTTCTTCGCTGTTTCACCAACCGTTGATCTCAGACCCACGATACTTGCTACCGTTTGATCCATAGAGGATGTACCTGCTTTCACCGTTGTGTACGTATCTTGAGTAAGAACAGAAGCCTCACCCGCGTTGTTGGCTACTTCCTGAATTGATTGACCAATGTCTTCTACCGCTTCCATCGTATCTTTCAGGGATTCTACCTCAGCTACTGCCTGAACTGACAGCTCTTGAATGGCGGCCTCATTTTCAGACAGAGAGCTGGTTACCTGCCCAGTAGACTCTTTTACCTGCTTTGTAGTGAGTCGTAAGTTCTCAATAATTGAGTTAAACAAGTCAGCTACAATACCGACATCACCCTCAGATAGCTGGGCACGGACTCGCAGGTCTCCATCTGCGGCATCGCCAACGTCTTCCATCAGTTGGGCGATTTCATTCTCTAGCTCCGCCCGTTGACGCTCTTGTTCCTGGGCTACAGCAGTTTGTTCTTGAAGCAAGGTCTGCAACTGATTGAGCAATGAATTAAAACCTGCCCCCAAAGTTTTGGTCTCCACTGTGCCCGCTAGAGGGGCTCGAATCTCTAGTTGGCCACCTGCGGCAGCGGCTGCTGTCGAGGTCAAAGATTTCAGGGGAGAGGCTAACTGTCTCGCTAAAACACTCAACACTAAAGTAGCTACAAGAGCCAGAGTTAGCGTCGTCACACCAAATGTTCGAATTAAATCATTGCCTGCTGCATTGACCTCTGCCTCGTTAATAACCGCAAGTGCCACCCAGTTTGTACCTGGCACAGTGGTAATACTGTAATAAATACCTTCTAGTTTAAAGAGTGAAGATAGATATAAGCCAACATTCTCTTGATCAACTTTTTCTAGCTCAATTTCTAGAGCAGGTAACTCTACGGCTGCACGGATATCTGCAATAATTTCATCAACAGTATAGTCAGGAGTATTTAGGGCATTATCCAGTTCCTTAGCAATCACCTTAATGGACTCAGTTCCCAATAAAGACTTGGCCTCAACTTGAGTACCTTCTGAAGAAACCACCGCAACAGGAGTGCCTGACTTTGCATCTAAGATTTCAATAACCTGATTATCCTGCAATAGAGCCGACAATAGGGTTGTCAGCTCTATGTGGAGCGCTTCAACCGGGACTAAGGTTTTAATCACGCCTAAAAAATTATTATTGCTCGGCTCTAAAATGGCCCGAGACATTTCGATACCGTCAATACCAGTAGACTCATCACTAACGGCTGCACTGACAAAATATCCTTTCTGACTTGCAACCTGCCACCATTCTTCATCTCGTTGGACAAAGTCTGAGGTGGCTTTACTGTAGGCCACATTAAAGCCATGGCGCTCAGTAAAGAAAATCTCGCCAAATCCCTCAACTAAAGCAACATCCCTAAGATATTGATTTAAAGCGCCATTTGGGGTCAGGAGCTTGGTACTGGAAAATGATGTTTCTAGAGCATCAATGGGTGTAGTATGCCAATTTTTGCTCACAGCTTTATTGGCATCAGTCACTAAGGCCTGGCGAACCGATGGATTTAAACCAATCACTTCTGGAATTTTTAGCGTATCTACCACAAAGACATTGGCAGCTTCGGCGGCCAGCAATGATTCTAGTTTAAGATTTTCCAGTGCCTGCGTTTTGGCCTTTTGCTTCACCGTAAAAAATTCGACGGCTCCTGCTATGAGCAGCGGGATCAAGGCCGTTGGCAACACATAGGTAAGAAGACGTTGGGTAAGTGTTTGCCCTTGGGTACCTTTCGATTGTTTTTGGTCGCGGGATGCACCAGACAAACCATCTTTAACCAGGGAGGAAGTCTCAGTTAAAGATGGATTTTGATTGACAGAAGAAGAGACCATAATCATTCAAAATGATAAGCAATGAAGAAGAAAGAAAACAGAAGCTTGCCAATAGCTCTTACAAACTGTTTGTGTAAACGTATAAAGATTCCGCACTACAGACTGCATCAACATCCAGAAGGAAGAGCTTTTCATCTTGCCCCTGAAACTGTCCTTGCAAATATGGTGCAAGCCCTGGCATTATCTCCTCAAATGAGGGTATCAGTTCTTCCGGATTCATCCGTAATGTACCTTGAATCTGAGGAACATACAGCCCTAGAAATTGGCAATCAGATTCTTGACCATCGTCTAACATAACCTCAACCACAATGATATCGTATTGACGAGAACGAACATTCTTTTGAGGTACTTCTAACAATTTTGAGAGGTCAAGCGCCCACAATATTTTACCTTGATGACTCATCAGACCTAACACAGAAGCAGGCATATTTGGAATAGGTGAAACCTGATGAGCTGAAATCCTGAGAGTTTCTACCACCTGTACCAAAGGAATAACTACAGTTAAGGATGAACCAAGGTAAAATTTCAGATATAACTCTCCTGTTTGAGCTTGGGGTTCAAACACATCAGGCAGTAAAGCTTGGAGCCGTTCGATCGGTTTTTGCGTCGTCTGCATGGGTCAATAAGAAGTATCAAAAAGCATAAGACAGGATCTGACAACACCAGAACCAAGAAAATAGAATTTAAGCCATACTATGCACTAATTAGAAACATGTCGCACTGCATCAAACTGCAACAATAAGGTGTTCTACTGTGCAATGTTTGACTACATACGCTGTAACTCCTTGCTTCTTAGCCCAAGATTGATCCATTTTGCGATCTTTGGCCGTGCAAGCAACAATAGGAATATGAGCTATTTCGACTCTGTTATTACAATTCTTGAATGACATCCATCAGTAACATAAGATGGATTTGACTAGATGTTTGATGAACCCATACATACCTGACTTATTTCAAGCACCATAAAGTTTCAATGCATCCTTATTACTGCGTAAGCAGTTGTGGAAGTACTTGTAGATTGCCCAACAGACTCATATAAGTATCAAATATAAGTATCAAACCACCTATTTATTGTCAAATACCTGTTTCGTTTGGCAGGCTATTTTGACCTGCATATATGAGGTCAAAACTTCAAGAGGGTAGTTTCCTAGGACATTGTATTATGCAATTCCTGAATCATTGCCATTATGTAAAATCATCAATTCGTAAAAGTCTCATCCAGAAACCTTATGCTTCAGACAAGAATCATCAATCACGACTTTCCGAGGGAATCATATTGACAACATTACACACCCGGGAAATTCCTAAGGGTTTCTATCTGACCTGCAATCGAATATTGCACCTCAGTCCGTTTACAGTAAGGACATGTAACCTAAATGTTTTTTGAACAGCTTCGACAAAATGATCTACCACGCAGAAAATTCAACACATTACTAGGCTTGGCAGGATTAAGTCTGGTATTAACGATCTCTGCTTGCACACCCAAGGCAACTGTGGAGAATAATGCTGGGGTAAACAACAGCAACAGTGCAGGTAGTATGCCAGAAGAAATCAGAGTAGGTTATCAGGTGATTCCCAATGCTGAGCTATTGGCAAAATCCCAGGGTATGGTTGAAGAAAACCTCCCAGGGGTTGAGATAGAATGGGTTCAGTATAGTTCTGGCGGTGATGTCAACCAGGCGATGATGGCAGGAGAAATTGATTTAGGGTTGGCTGGCTCTGTCCCTGTTTCTACAGGCATTGCCAATAATCTGCCTTATCAGGTTTATTTCATCCATGACATTATTGGTGAGAACGAGGCTCTTGCCATCAGGCCTGACTCTGGGATTATCCGCCTTGCTGATATGAAAGGGAAAACTATTGCTGTGCCATTTGGCTCGACGACCCACTTTAGCCTTTTATCGGCCTTACGAGAAAATGGGATAGATGCTGCGGAAGTAAAGATTGTTGATATGACGCCGGACGAAACATTGGCGGCATGGCAGAAAGGGACCATTGATGGCAGTTTTATATGGCATCCAGTTCTGGGTAAGCTTCAAGAAGATAATGGTATTGTTATTACATCAGCCAAGCAATTAGCTGATGAGGGTATTATCACTGCTGATTTGGCTGTTGTTCATCAAGATTTTGTCAGCCAATATCCAGAGGCCGTTGAGAAATATGTCATGGCATTAGATGAAGCGGTTGACTTCTACCGTGCAGACCCAGAGTCAGCTGCGCAGGCTATCTCAGGTGAACTTGAGTTAACACCTGAACAAAGTCTCGATGTAATGAATGAGTTAGTTTGGCTCAGCGCTGAAGAACAAGCGAGCATTAAATATTTAGGCACATCGGATGCACCTGGTGCTTTGGGTAAAGTCCTACTGGAATCAGCTGAGTTCATGGTCACTCAAGGCGCTATTGAACAAGCGCCTGATCTAGCAAGTTATAATGCTGCAATCTACAATAATGCGGTCAATTCCGCTGGTGGAGCTGTAGCTGCCAAGTAATCTTCCTCCAACTTATTTCACACTTGATAAGTAACTCCCGTAGGGTAAAACGAAGCCTGGTTCGTGCTACGGGAGTTACTACTAGTTTTAATAAAACATCGATGGGCTACCGATTAGGGGACTGCACAAAAATAAAGACCCAGGTTGGGGCTGTAGATGGGTGGATGAGTAATGGGATAATGGGATGATTATTTAAGCGCAAGCGCCTTACGTTGGTCATCAGCTTTTTACACCAAAATTGTGACACACCTTAAGGCATAAATCCCCTAGCGGGAAGCGCACGCTTTAGCTAGGGGATACTGCTGTTGAAATTCAAAAGATGCAACAGTTTTTATGGGGGCAAAGCTTAAATACATGAAGGAATTAACCCTGTTCTTAAAACCATTCTCCATATTACCCAGGACTCCCAGTGTCATGACAAGCATATTGGGAATAGTGTAATATGGAGATAGGTATCTAAGCGATCTGGCTTGCAGGTACGTCCTAACAAAGCCCTATATACTAGACAACCGAGCGAACTGCATCGACTAATTCTTGCTCAGTACAGGGCTTAACCACATAGGCGGCTACCCCCTGCTTTCTAGCCCAGTTTTGGTCCATTTTGCGATCTTTAGTTGTACAGGCTACGACTGGGATTGCTGCAGTGTCTGGTTGACGTTTAAGTTCACGGCACAATTCCAAACCTGTGATTTCAGGCATCACTAAATCCGTTACAACAATATCGGGTTTGTTGGCTTTGACCATTACAAGGGCCTCTGCACCACTTTCAGCGGTGGTAACGTTATAACCGGCTCGTGATAAGTAGTTAGACATTAAATCACGCTGAGCCTGCATATCATCAACAACAAGTATATTTTTACCCATGGATTACTCCTTAGAACATCAAAAAATATAGGAAACGAAAGACTTAGAACACACACTTAGCCTGCCCAGAGCCTCCTATGCAGCAACAACAATTGAAAGATACTCTTCAACAATGGCGAGCAAATCTGCTTTTGAAAAAGGTTTGGTTAGGTAATCAGTGGCACCAGAGGATTCGGATTTGGCTTTATCTAAGACACTGGTATTACTGCTGACCATAATGATTGGCACCTTTTTGAAGACAGAGCTACGACGCAGGATCGTGCACAGACGATTACCGTTAATACCTGGCATGGAAACATCCATCAAAATCAAGTCTGGTTTCATGGAAAACAAAGTTGACATTGATTCCATCGGATTTTCAACGGTGGCTACATCAAAGCCTTCTGAACCCAAGTAACCTTGAATCGTTTCTAGCATGGCTGGGCTGTCATCAATGCAAACAATCTTGTGAACCTTTCTATGGGTTTGCAAGGAGGTTGGGGGCGAAACAGTTGGTTTCCCTAAGGACTGAACACTGTTCGTGGCTGGAATATTGGGAAGCTTGTCGTAAGGAGAAACCGGAGATTTTAAAATAAAGTACTGTTGTTGTATGTACGGATTTAGCAATTGGGCAAATTTCAGAGTATCTTGCCTCACAAATGACGCGAGTTGTTGAATATTATTGCCATTCATAAGTTGAGCCAGTGCTTGAAGTAGTGTCTGAGTCAACATACCATTGGGCACAGGCTGGCTAAGTTTACTTCGGTCAGGGCAATAGGGCCGCTGGTAGGGTGAGGACACTATTTGACTCAACCTTTGCCAGGTTTTGAATTGTTCTTTCAACTGGTTAATGATGGTTGAGAAAGAAGCAATATCAGTGTGATATGACGTCTGGTCTAGCCATACATATGTTGCTTGTCTTAACCAAAACAAAGATTCTAGGGCGTCTTTAGACAGTTCCAGTTTAAGCATTTGGGTGGCATTACTGTCTAATACCCCCTCTTGATACAGCTGATTGCTTGCTTCATAGAGTAACCATACTTGGTTAGTGGATAGTTGAACGCTTCGAAAATCGGGTTGTAAATTTTCTAGCGTCTTTTCAGGCACCCGATGCCCTAACTTATTTAGGCAATATTTTATTGTCTCGAACGTCTGTATGGAATGGACGGCATATTGAAGGCGGCCTTCCTTGACAAAAACATTCCAGGTGATGCCATTGCTATTAACCTGTAAGCAACCATTTTTTTTGGATTGGGCAATGTCAAGACACTGCTTAATCCCATTAAAACTATCGACCATATACAGAACCTAACTAACTGATCTTTCACTCAAGTTCACAGCTTTTGTTTATGGAATACGAATAAGCTGTTTAACTACTTAACATCTACCTCTACACTCAAATACTTGGAGGCTTTAAGTCTGGTCTTTGCCAGTCTTGGGAAAAGGGAATGAAGAAGTAAATAATTGATGATTTTAAGATTCCCATTTCTTGTTTAAATACAACATTGGTTAATCCTTTTTAAAGCCAAGCAATAATCGTAATCTTGTTACTTCCAGCTCTACTCTAGAAGCAACAAGATTAATATTGCTGGTTAGGAAAAGTGATTAAATTGCGTAGATTTGTTGGGCATGCATGCAACAGATATTGCACTGGTTACAGCCAGTCAACATGCTTTCTCTCTACTATTCAAAACCCATCAACAATCAGATCAGACTCCTCAACAGTTGTTATTTTCTGCTTCAACACCACCAAAATAAAACTGGCGACAAAACCTCCAGTAATCAAATACAGCCACAGATTAGTTCCCATCGTCTCAGGATGATCTAGTGCCCAGCCTCCCAGGGCAGGGCCAACCGTGAATCCGATAGACCAGCATTGAGATTCTAGGGAAAAGTAAATCCCTCGCAAATTTGAAGGTGCCATTTCACCGAGAAGAGAAACACCTGCTGGTGAATAGAGGATTTCGGCCAGGGCGATGAGGCTAAAGGCACTGATGGCTATCAATAGTGGGTCGATTGCAATATTGCCGATAAGCCACAGCAAAAAGAAAGCAGCACTCCAAATGATGAGGGCGACTAACATAATGGAGACATGGTTGATGGTTTTGACTAGACGGGTGATGGGGAGCTGAAAAACAACTTTTAGGACAACGTGCCAGACGAAGAAGTAGCTGATCCACTGCTCTGAGAAGCCAATTTCTGTATTGCCACCCGGGATAAAGTTGGCGAGATACAGAGGTAGGGTGCTGGTGTACTGGGCGGCATAGATGGTAAAGATGATATTGGCGCTGAGGAAGGTGAGGAGGTTGCGATCGCGAAATGCTTGCGACCAATCTTGCCATACGTTACGCACGTCACCGAGGGGCTGTCGTGTTTCTGCAATTGCCACATAAATCACCCCAGCAAATAGGGCGTAGGTTAAGCCTTTTAGGATAAACAGGATGCTGTAGTTACCAGACATAGCCACATATTGTCCAGCGAGTAAAGCACCCAAAGCAAGGCCCAGATGATCCACTAGTCGCGTGAGGGCAAAGGCTTCTGTACGGTTTTCTGTTGTGGTCAGGTCTGTTGTGATGGATAAATTTGCAGGCCAGTATAAGCTGATGCCTAACCCCAACAGCAGATTGCCTAAAACTAACAGCACAAAGGTATTGGCAAAGGCAAGACAAAAACAAGCTAACGCCGTAATCATGGCTGATAGCATCAGCGTTCGACGACGACCCCAAAAATCTGAATCAATGGCATAACCGGACCAAAAACGTCCGACTATGCCAGCCAGACCGCTACTGCTTAAGGCTAACCCGACTTGAGTCGGAGAAAAGCCAAGTTCGTTGACAAAGTAAATCGAGGCATAGACCAGGGTAAATCCCTGGCCGATGTATAAAAGCAACTGCCCGGTCGCTAGAATCCATATTTCGCGTCTGAGTTGAGGTAACCAGGCAAAGATGCCAGTGGCGGTGTCTTGCAGGTCGGTCTGAGCTTCGGTGTGCTCCATGGATGGTTATGTTCTACCTATCGCCCAGAAGTGGGGCTCTATTATTATTGTCTCTACCATTATTGTCCCAAGTGCAGCTGTAATGCCGCAAATGATCGTTGTGCCAGTAAGGCTGCAGCAACGCGATCGAGTAACGATAGTTTGCTCAAAAGCTGATAACCCATGGCCCAGCTTATAATGACTGCCAGATGTATCCATCATTTTCAAAGTTGGTTAAGGGGGCTACTCACAGTTAACAACCCTCCTAAGCTGTGCACTCGTTCTGCCATACCGTTAGAAACTACCTTAATCGCTGTCAGGGAGGGTATGACCTCGACACGATGTAGAGTGCTATAACGCTTATCCAGCAAGGGTTTCAGGAAGATTTGAGCGAAGAATAAATTTTCTCAGTTTCAGCGTGATGGAGATTGTAAGCTTCTTGTAGGGCTTAGGATTTCTGACTTTTTAATAGACATCTAATTGAGGTCATACCCGTCAGGGAGGGGTCGATATATGGCGCTTATGGTCAAAACAATCAAAAAATAAACGGGACCAACCGCTTTGTCCTCTGCCGATACGCCTGATATTGTTCACCAAATTGTTCTATCATCATTTTCTCCTCATTACCCACCCGGAGAAAATATAGAAAACCAAACGTAATTATGCCTGAAAGACCGGCAATCCAATTTGTTAATAATAGTGCTTGGGCCATGGCCCATAACCAGAGCGAGGTATACATGGGGTGGCGGATAGATCGATAAATGCCGTTGGTAATTAATGCATGGTCTTTTCGAACCTGCAGTGTGGGTGACCAGTTTTTGCCGAGATCATGGTGAGAACGCCAAAATAAGTAGAGCGCGATCGCAAACATCAAAATGCCCAATACATTCGCCCAAACCGGTAGAAAATAATTAGCAAAATTAAACAGTGGCGTAACAATATAAATCAGCGGCAAAACAAACATCCCTAGCAGAACAAATGCTAACAGGCCATTCTCTAGAGGGGTTTTACGGTTATCGATGATGGTATTCTCCTTAATCTCCCGTTGATAGGGTTTGCGGATAATCCCTGTTAATACAAAGAAAACTAAGAAGATAATTTTGAGAATGAGGGAATCCATGATTGACCTCTTACATGCCAATTAAGTTTACTTCTAGACACAGGACTAGCCACCTATTAAGAATATTTCTCAATAACTAACTCCCATGATCATAGCGAAGGCCCCCAGGAATGACAGGCCATTACTCAATCTTTTGTAACGTAGCGCTCTCCCTGCTAGTTTATGGGCAAACGCTTTTATTTTGCCTCAAATGCAGATCCTCTTGCTGCGGCCCATTGAATCAGCGCTGCGGTTAAACCATTTAGAGAGTACTCATTAGGCTGAATATCTACCCGGCTAAAGATCTCTTGACAGGCTTCAGATGTCAGCGGTCCGATAGAAGCGATCGCCACCTTTTCCAATAGCTGTTCTGGCAATGCGCCAAGCTTATCTTGATGGACCTGTAGGAGTTGTTGGAAGCATCGAACCGTCTTAGGACTGGCAAATGTAACTACATCAATAATTCCTTGCTTGAGGGCCTGCAGCGTGTCCGGTTCAATATCCTCTGGACAGGCAGATCGGTAGGCTGGAACATCCCACACCACAGCCCCTAGGAGAGAAAGTTCAGTAATGAGTAGGTCCCGTCGTTCATCTTCCAAGCAGGGATATAAAATTTGGGCTTCGTTCAAGTGATCGCGATCAGGAAAATGTTCCACCAGCGAATCAGAAATGAATTGAGGTGGAATAAAATCGGGTGTCAGCCCCTTTTGTTTCAAGAAAATTGCGGTTTTTCGACCGACAACCGCAATTTTGACTGTGGCAATGTCTTGGAGTGAATAGCCCTGAGATCTCAAACGCTCAATAAAGAACTTGACCCCATTAGCCGAAGTTAGAATCAACCAATCAAACTCCGATAACCGGGAGAGTTGTTGGTCGAGCTTGTTCCAACTAGACGGTGGCTGAATCGACAATGCCGAGAGTGAGATCGCATTGGCTCCCTGGCCCCTAAGTTGTTGGACAAAGGTATCGGCTTGGTCTACGGGCCTAGTCACAAGAATAGTTTCACCCGAAAATCGAGTAGCAGTCATCTTTTTACTCTTATTGTCGTCGCTACATCTAGCTTACATTCGAATTACCTCTAAATTATTGGCATAGCAGGGTTTTAAGGGTACTCATGCTGATAAGCGGGTAGGATGGGCATTGCCTCCACCCTCCAGGGGTTTAATAAAGTACCGCCACCTTAGATCTTGATCTTGTTGTTATATTTCAACAACTTACTAAAGATCCCCAGGCGGTTACCCTAAGTTCTGAAATGGTCAAGCAGCAAACAGAAACGGCGATCAGATCAATTTTATTTTTGCAGGTGTGGTGCTTAATAGCACCCATATTTGCAATGGGATCTCAGGGTCAGTGCTTGGTGAACATTGGACCGATGAGATTAATGTTGTTGCCAGATGGGTCTATCTACAGCGTCTGAATCACTCTCAAAACCTATGGGCTGGGAGAGTAGGCCCTATCTTTCTGCTTTTCGATAATAAGGGCATCTAACGACTAAACTAAAGAATCAGGATAACTTATAGGTTGTGCCTAAGGGCATTTTTTCAAAACGTTACATAGCTGAAAATCTGGCCAAGATATCAGTAAACGTTTTTTTGCGTAAAAGTAAACGAATCGGCATTTGTTCTATTTATAACTTAATCATGATAAAGTAATGAAATTTTTAATGAAATTTTTTCCCATTTAAGAATATGCTGGTCTATGATTCAGCATTCAATATTTAGAGCTTAAACAGATGCTCAAAAATCTCAATAGTAATAACGTAGTGAATAATAATTCTGGCGTCCTTAACAACAAGCCAGACCTAAAAACAACTACATCATCGAAAAAAAGTCAAGCAACTCCAGCTGACGACACCAAGGTGTACGCTAAGGCAACGTCTGCTCAGATCGCTAAGGTATATGCCAATGCAACTCCAGTCGAGTTTGTTTCTGATGCTGTTGAGCAGGCAGACTTGGTCATTACAACCGTTTATAAACAAGTGTTTGGCAATGCCCACCTCATGGAAAGTGAACGGTTTGTGGAAGCAGAATCGCAACTCCGGAATGGCCAAATCACTGTCATGGAGTTTGTGCGTCTATTGGCTAAGTCAGAACGTTACCGTGCTTTAGTGTTTGAGAAGCATTCAAATCTACGTGCTATTGAACTCAACTTTAAGCATCTGCTGGGTCGTGCACCTGAAAGCTATGCAGAAATTTCGGATCACATTGCTCGCTTGGTAAATGAGGGATGTGATGCAGAAATTGATTCTTATATTGATAGTGACGAATACTTTGAAGCGTTTGGAACTGATATCGTTCCCTACTATCGAGGCTATCAAACTCAAGCAGGTCGGAAGCTTGTAGGATATACCCATTCGTTCCAAATCATAAACGGTGCGTCGAGTAGCGATAAATCAACGCCCGCCTCATCCTATAAGAAGTTGGACGAAGGTTTGCTCAACAGTGATGCGTTTACGGCATTGCTGGACAAAGTGGATATATCAGAGAAAATACAAAAGCTTTCTCAATCTCCTCGCGCCCCACAATCTGGGGTAAGTAAGTATTGTCCAAAAACAGCATGCCCTTCGGCCAATATTTATGAGCCTGAGCAGATCATTCGAAGAGCCCTAAACCTCCACTTTCCCAGTCAGCAACTGCAACCTCCCATCGCTTTAAACAATACGCCACCGACTCCTGATCCGACGGATCCTGTTGAGATCATCCGAAAAGTTCTAAAAATCAGAACTTAGGTGTATCAGCGACCAGCCAGGATGATTTCCCATCTTAGTCAGACGCCACCTGCTGCTTGCGGGTGGCTTGATGAGTTGGGCCGTGTATCCTGTTAAGTGATATCAATAACAACTTTGCCGATGAGTTTGCCGCTGTCCACGGCATCATGGGCAGCGGCGGTTTCGTTTAAGGGATAGTGGGCTGCGATCAAATGTTGAAGGGCACCATCGCGACTAGCCTGATTAATGTCTCGGGCAGCGGCCTCATGGGCTGCGTCACTCATGGCGTAAACCAGCACTGTACGTAGGGTGGCATTTTTGTAGAGCAGTTCATAAAAGGGAATCTCTACTTTAGCTGTATTGCCTGACTCATAGGTGGCAATCACACCGTTGCGGGCAACAAGTTTGGCGTTGATGTCCATGTTGGCAGCCAGGGCAACATCGACGATGCGATCGCACCCCCACTTTCCGGCAATCTCGCGCACCTTGGCGACCACGTCTTCCTGCCGATAATTAATCACATAATCAGCCCCCATCTGTTTGGCAACGGCTGCTTTCTCATCACTGCTCACTGTCGCCAAGATTGTCTTCGCGCCACCCCATTTAGCTAGTTGGATGGCATACATGCCAACGGCACCAGCTCCTCCATGCACCAGCACCGTTTTGTCAGTAATGGGACCATCACTAAACACGGAAAAGTGTGCCGTCATCGCTGGAACACCTAAGCTAGCGCCTGCTGCAAAGTCCAGAGACTCTGGCATAGTCATTGCTTTATGGGCAGGCACCACTACATAGTCTGCAGCTGTGCCAAATGCTGAGTGTCGTTGGGCTTCGTAGATCCACACCCGTTCTCCGATGCGCTCAGGTGACACATTCTCTCCTACGGCATCAATCACCCCTGCACCATCATTGTGGGGAATGGTTTTGGGATAGGGCTGTTTTAGCCCCATCCAACCACTGCGAAACTTGGTATCAGAGGGATTAATGCCGGAAACATGCACTTTGATTCGCACGTCTCCAGCACCTGGTGCTGGCTTTTCCATATCGCCATATTCTAGAACCTCCGTTGCATTACCTGGTTTTTCATACCAAACAGCTTTCATTGTACATTCTCCTTTAGGGGGCAATTTTTGGATGTAGAGACGTTGCATACAAAGTCTCTAAAACTCAATTATGTTGCGATCGCGCCAAAACTTACCACTGTCTTTCCCAGAAGCCTCGGTGGCTAACCAGATGGCCGTATCTGCTTGGCGACTTGTTGGGCGTGTCAATGGAGCGTGAGGTGAGGATTACTTTGTAGCCTTTGGTGAGGAGGCCTTGTGCGATTTAGCTGTGTCATGGTTAATCTCCTAAGTTCAATCGAATTGTGTTCCCCCAAAAAGCGAGCCGAAGCGTATCGTTAATTGTCAAAAAATAATTTCGTTAACTATCAGTTGTCAAATGCTCATGGACGATTGCCCAGTGGGTTTTGAACGTTTAATCTGTCCTAAAAGACAACAATCAGCTCTAAGAAGGCAGATAGGGCCACTGCCACAGCGGTAATTTTTAGAATTTCGTGTTCTTCTTGTTTCACCATTGGCTTATCCAACAAACATCAAGAACGTCAAATAGATGAACCCTTGAAACCGTATCTAGAATCAAAACGTTTCGTTTCGTATATGCATTTTCTAAACGATCCGTATCGGAACTGTCAACCCCCTTTTGCTAAAATTTCTGTACGATTCGTATCGTATGTATAATCAAAAAATCCTGAAAGGCTTGAGGTAAATGGTATGCCACGTCAGAAAAGCAGCGCCAAATCCAACCAGTTGGCCCCGGTTGGACGGCCCCGTTCCTTGGAGTCGAAGCAAGCAATCCTGGCAGCAGCTTGGAAATTGCTGCAGACATATAGTGTCCGCAAGGTTTCTATTGAGGCTGTTGCCCGTGAAGCTGGGGTGGGTAAAACAACAATTTATCGCTGGTGGCCCAGTAAGGCGGCGGTGATTGTGGATGCGTTTTTAGCTCAGGTGGAGGCGAGCCTGCCGTTTCCTGAAACGGATACTGCGTCGGCATCTTTAGCATTGCAGATGCAGCAGGTGGTCAAGATCCTGAGTGGTGATGTGGGTCGGATTGTGGCACAAATTATTGCTGAGGGGCAGTGTGATCCGGAGGCATTGGAAAGTTTTTGCGATCGCTTTCTCAAGCCTCGACGCAATGCTGCCCGACAAATAATTCTCCAGGGTATCGAGTCCGGTGAATTTGCCCCAGACATAGACCCAAATTTAGCGATGGATATTCTGTATGGGCCGATCTACTATCGTCTGTTAGTACAGCATTTACCTTTGGATGAGGCTTTTGCGGCAGCATTGCATAAGCAGGCAATTGTCAGTATTCTCAAGCCATAAGAGGCTGGCGAATAGCTGGGACTACCATTCGCCCTTTTGAAGACAATTTACACCTTTAGGGAACTGCAAAAAATAAGGACCCAGGTTGGGGCTGTAGATGGGTGGATGAGTGATGGGGCAATGGGGTGATTATTTAAGCGCAAGCGCCTTACCTGGTCGAATCAGGCAGCTTAGACATTCCTCTTTGGTTTTTATAACAATTTTTGTTGTTTTATATCTAAGTAGACATTTGAGTTCCGTTACGGGATAAGGCTTACAGAAAACGATGCCTTAGCTCTAATCATGGATAGCCCGTATGAAATATTAAAGAGAACAGTAATCTATCAAACTTATTGAAATAATCCACTAACCTTACTAAGTATGTGCTACGAGACTGGTTTCTTGAGTGTAAACCTGCACGCACAATTCAGATAATCACCGTCATTGTTAACCGTCCTGTAATTCTCAGATAACTTCTCCCCAGAAAGCGCAGCCTAGTATATAATCGTGTTCTATACTTGGGACACCATTTTACTGGGTGGCATTCGTCACTTGGCTGTTTTTTACTTATGTCAGAAATCTTTTTCTTTTTCTGACTTTATGATGAACAAATCAAGTGTCGCTACTCCGAAGACATTTAAGAAATCATAAAGGAGCCAAATGCAAGCGCGGATAGCAAAAACATCAACCCTTTCGGACCTAGCTGAATGGCTGGAACAGAAGGGCTGGAAGGAGCTTCCACCCAGTTCAGCCGTGCTTAATTACTGTGACCGTCTTTGGCAAAAGAAAGCTGGCTGTTTACTGGTAAATCTCTATAATTACGATGCATTTCAAGCGGGAGAAGCAAATGTTGATGGAGAATTAAACTCCTTTGCTATTGAATTAGCTGCCCAATCTACTGATGGTTACTGGGCAAGGCATGAAAAATATGGTATCCGTGGCAGTGAGCTAAAGGATGTTTTGGATGATCAAGTAGTGAAATTGTTGAAAGCGTGGCAAGTTATCAATGAATGTTAGTGAGATCTTCACATCTCGTACTGATGTTGAGCGTAAATCCCAGATATCTCTTCATACTGCATAGCTACTTACACGTATGTGTGAATATATCCCATTAGACGCTCAAAGCTAAAGGGTTTAGCAAGGTACTCATTAGCCCCTAAAAATAAAGCCCGTAGCCGTTCCTCTTCACTAGATAAGGCTGTCACAACTATCACAGGGACCTGTAAATTCTGAGCACGTATTGCCCCAAGAATTGATACACTCTCTAACTCTGGCAGAACTAAATCCAACAAAACCAGATCAAACATGTCAGAGAGAGCTAAAGGTATGGCTCTCTCTTCATTATTCACTGCTAACGTTCGATGCCCCAGTTGTTGCAACCCTTTCGATAGAAAAGAAACAGCATGAGGTTCATCTTCAATAATCAGAATACTTGCCACAAGAGTACTCTCAAATGATGGTGGGCTCTTTGTAAATGAAGCTTTTCAGGACTTTCACCAAGAGTACTACCTGTTACTGGCGCTGATGATAAACCTGTGCTTTTCAAGCAATTTGTCTAATGTCACTTGCGCCACAAGGCCTAAAGCACTTAAGCCAAGACAAATCAATTTCTCCTGAAATAATCTAACAGCCTGATTCTTCAGACATTACAAGGTTTAAATATTGAATGATGTATGCAGTTATACTTTAGGACAATTTGTGTAAAGATGAGCCTGCAATATACACAGCAGCATTGGCAGATAAAACAAAGGGTAAGTAGGTCAGAGCAATCTTTTCTAAGATATAAACAAGCTGCTTGATTGTTTAGCATCTATCCCTAAATCCCTAATTTTCAAGGCTTTGAGTCTGGGATCCTCCACTTGACTGAGCGCCCGTCGAACGTCCAGGATTGGGAGAATAGAAGGGACCTCAAGATCTGATAGCTCATTAGGGTAAACTACGTATTCAAAGGGAGCTAACTCCTTGTAATGGGTAGTGTCAGCCTTACTATTGTTCCCTGCTGATAACTACTTCTCACTACAAACTGTCCTCCAACAAGGGCAACAATTCTCTTGACAATTTTCAATCCTAGCCCTGTATGCTCTTGCCCATAAGCTTTCCGATCAAACTGGATTGAGTCATCAATGGTAGCAATTTGTTCTTCCGTCATCCCTTGCCCTGAGTCACGGATGAATAAAGTCACAAAATCTTCTGTCACTTCACTCCTAACTTCGATAGGTGTTTCTGGTGGAGAAAATTTTAGGGCATTATCGAGTAACTCATTGAGAATAATTGATAGATATCGAGCCGATAGTGCAATTTCGGCATCCTCAATTATCAAGATCAGGTCATTACTACGGTTATATCTGCGTGCAAGAGGGGCTGTTAGTTCAACAGCCATACTCAAGCTTTGCTTTTCTTCAAATTCTAAAGAGCTTGGTTGACTAGCAGCAAGCTCTAACTCCATATAAACCTGAAACTTGACTGTTAGATTTTCTAGACGTTGGGCCGATTGCTCAATCCGATCGCACAGATCATGGTGGGATAATTGAGAAGCTAAGCTGGCTCGCAAATCATCGAGGGTACTTTCTAAAAGATTAATTGTATTTGATTGGATGCGAGATAGTGTTTCGTTTGTGTCATATCCTTGTTTAATTTTAAGCATGGAGTGCACACAAGTGCGCAGCTTGAGCGAGTCAACCGGTTTAGTGAGAAAGTCATCAGCACCTGCGTTGATACAAGATGTTACTGTTGTTCTAGTATCTAATATTGTTACTACAATAATAGGAACATTCTGCCATTGGGGTGATGCCTTGATGCGACGGCACACTTCGATACCACTAATACCCGGCATGAGAACATCGAGCAAAATTAGATCGGGCTTAAATGCATCTAGAGATACAATGGCATCCTCTCCACTGGCAGCATAATAAAGCTGATAATCCTGACGATTGAAGAGGGCCTCGATAATGTCAAAATGACTAACTTCATCATCAATCACTAAAATAACGGGCTGTTTCATAGAGCGTTCGTTTATTCGCTTAAAAGCTTCTCAATAGTAATGGCAAGTTGCCCTAAATTAACTGGTTTGCTCAACTACTCAGGTAAACCTGCCCCCTATTCTAATATTACTAATAATTTTACCTGTACCGCCCTGAAGCTCGGCAATGCGTTTTATTAAAGCGATTTTCAAGCCTGTTCTAGTTTATTATCGATTAAGCGCGTCATCAGTTTGAAGAACGGGTTTGAATAGCTTTTGCATATAATCAGATTTAATACTAATACCTGGGTTAATGACAAGAAATTTTAATAAGATGTTGCGGGAGTTAGATGTCTCCGCATCGTCGGTCTCGTTAGATGTCTTGTCAGACTGTTGTTTATGATCACCTTAAGGCGACAAAACCCCCTGCTGGTGAGATTTTAACGGCATTGCTAAGTAGATTAATTAGACGCCTCACGTATACCAAAAATTGTGTTTAGAAGTGTGCAGGATTCATGTGAGAGTCGTTAGCCAACTGAGGCATCGCTTGTTCTAGTTTGGGTAAGAGGGCTTTAATTTTACTTGAAACAAGGGTGCAGTGTTGATAGCCATGGAGCCTAAACGTGCTAAGGGTGGAGTGGCAACAGATATCCACAACTATTCAATCGGTTCCGGTCAAGCTTGAATTAGTCTGAGCCCATGTCATTAATATGGAGAGAGTTCTGTTGGTAATGATCTGCGCTTAGGTGGTGGGTGCGATCGCATAGAGGCTAAAAATAAATAGATAAAGACGTCTAGATGACGGCTGTAACGTGGAAAATATGCTTGCTAAAGCTTTGGGTGCATGACTTCGATCGGACAACTGAGGCGTCATTTGAGCTAGAACCCAAACTCCAGCTATACATGAATCTTGTATTTTCCTTTAAAAATTTAATTTTTCAGGTAGTCGAGGTTTTGAAGTTAAAGCAGTAAAGTTATGATTAGGAGGGCTTATTAGAGAAATATCTAGAAAAAGTTAGTGTCGGTAAGCGTTATGTCGATACTATTGCGCCACCCGTTATGTTGAGAAGGATTGCCGTTTTAATCACCACCCTTGGGTTTGTTTTGAATGCGGTATCACCTTCCTATGCTCGCAGGCCTGATGACATCAAGTTTAATCACTTATCCCAAGAGGACGGTCTGGCGGGCAACCGAGTACGGGCAATTGTGCAAGATCACCATGGCTTTATGTGGTTTGGCCATTGGGATGGGCTGACTCGCTACGACGGCGGCACCACGGTGGTCTATAACAATGACGTGGATGACCCCAGCAGTTTGAGTCACAATCTGGTTAGTACGCTCACCCTTGACCAGGAGGGCTTTCTATGGGTTGGTACTCTCGGAGGCGGTCTTAACCGCTTTGATCACGCCCGCCAAACCTTCACTCATTACCGTTATGCCTCTGACAATGCCAATAGTTTAAGTAGTGATGATGTTGTCAGTGTCTATCACGATCGGGCTGGGACTATGTGGGTTGGTACCTGGGGAGGCGGTCTTAACCGCTTTAATCCAAAGACAGGTAAGGTCACTCGCTACCAGCATGACCCCAATGACCCCACCAGTCTTAGTGGTGACAAAGTTGTCGGCATTCATGAGGATCGGATCGGGCAGCTTTGGGTCAGCACGTTTCATTCGGGGCTCAACCGTTTGGATCCGATCACGGGGCAGTTTATCCGTTTCCCAGTCGATCCGAAGACCGGGCAAAGCCTGAACGCTGACTGGGGCAATAACCAGAACTTTTATGAAGATGCCTCTGGTCTGATTTGGTTTGCTGCCAAAACTGGACTTTATACCCTAGATCCAGAAACAGAACGATTCACCCGCCAGCCTTATTCGGCTCCTGGTGTCCTTGATCCTGAACTCAGAGGCATTCTAGTCGATCGGACAGGAACTATGTGGGTAAATAGTAGACACGGTTTTGCTAGACGTGAGCCTGAGCGGGGGCAATGGACCCATTTGGTAAACAATCCGTCGGATGCATCAACTATTAGTGCTAGTGATAAGATCACGACTTATCAAGATCGCTCTGGCGTAATCTGGGTTGGGAGCTGGTGTTGTGGGGTGAGTGTCTTTAACCCAACTCCTGCCAAATTCACCCACTACAAGCATGATCCCGCTAATCCTAAGGCACTAAACCATCCGTCTATTCAGGCTATTCATGAAACGGGTGACGGTGCACTATGGTTGGCCACTCAGATCGGGCTGGAAAAATTGGATCGTCAGACAGGGCAATTTACCCATTATTTACATGAACCTACAACCCCCCATAGCCTGGGGGCTGGTACAGATTTTCTAGCCATTGATGAAGATGCGGCGGGTAATCTCTGGGTGGGCGGTGTGGGCCACACAGGATTGAATCGCTTGGACCGGGCCAGTGGCCGGTTTACGACCTATCGGCATGATCCGAATGATGGCAACAGCTTGAGCGATCCGGATGATAGTGTTCTAGCCATTCAAGTTGACGGTGACGGCAGCATTTGGGTGGGGACTCGATCAGGTGGTCTTAATCATTTTGATCCGAGTACCGAAACGTTTCGCGCTTACCGCCACAACCCCAATGATGCCAACAGTCTGAGTGATAATAATGTGCGAGTTATTCATATTAGCCCGTCCGGTATTCTATGGCTTGGTAGCTGGCATAAAGGGTTAACTCGATTTGACCCTCAGGCTAAAAAGTTTACTCGCTATCAGCACAATCCAAACGATCTTCAGAACAGCCTGGCGAGCAATACTGTATATGCGATTCACGAAGATGCCACAGGTACATTATGGATTGGCACATCCGCCGGGTTAAGTCAGTTTGATGCGGCCAAGGGCACATTTACCAGTTATCGAGAGAAAGAGGGTCTACCCAGTGCATCCATTCGTGACATTTTGGAAGATAATCAGGGCCATCTATGGATCAGCACAAATCGAGGACTCTCCAAATTTGATCCCGAGACACTCACGTTTAGGAATTACGGCATACACGATGGCTTACAAGGTAATGAATTTGCTGTGGGTGCTGCTTATAAAAGTCTAACGGGCGAGATGTTTTTTGGTGGCACTGCTGGTTTTAATGCGTTTTACCCAAATCAATTAATCGATAATCGTTTCGCACCGCCGATCGTGTTCACCGACTTTCAGCTATTCAACCAGTCAATCCCTCTGGGTCAGGAGGGGGCTCCGTTAACCCAGGACATCAGCGTTACCAATAAAGTTACCCTGAGTCACGATCAGTCAGTCTTTAGCATTGCCTTTGCGGCGTTGAGCTACTGGTTTCCTGAACACAATCAATATGCCTATAAGATGGAGGGCTTTGATCAAGATTGGACGTGGGTCGACAGTCGTCGTCGCTTTGCCATCTACACCAACCTCAACCCTGGTAACTATACCTTCCGGGTCAAGGCCAGTAACAGTGATGGCTATTGGAATGGGAATGGTAGAGCCCTACAAATCACGATTACCCCCCCCTGGTGGCAGACTGTTTGGTTTCGCAGTTTGGCAGTGGTGTCAGGATTAGGTGCAATCATCGGGATTTATCGCTGGCGAGTTCAAGCAATCGAAAGTTACAATCGCCAACTCACAGCTGAAGTGACAGAACGGACCTATGAGTTGAAAATTGCCAAAGAACAGGCCGAAACCGGGGCTTATGAGCTGAAAGTTGCTAAAGAACAAGCTGAAGCTGCCAATGAAGCTAAGAGTGCTTTCTTGGCCAATATGAGCCACGAACTACGCACCCCCCTAAATGCGATTCTGGGGATGACCGAGGTACTACAAGAGAAGGTTGTCGGCCAGATTAATGGGCAACAACTAAAAGCGTTACAGACCATTGAACGCAGTGGATCGCATCTGCTGGAACTGATCAACGACATTCTTAACTTGGCCAAGGTGGAGTCAGGGTTAATCGAGCTAGAGTATTCTCCCGTTGCGGTGACATATCTCTGTAAGTCTAGTTTGGCCTTTGTCAAAGAGCAGTCCCTGAAAAAAAACATCCAGCTTCACCAGAAAGTTCCCTCAAACTTACCAGACATAATGGTCGATGAACGGCGGATTCGCCAGGTTTTGATTAATCTGTTGAACAACGCCGTAAAATTCACCCTGGAAGGGGGACACATCACCCTCGAAGTGGAGCCATTGCCACCGGACGAGACCTGCCACCAAAAATATCTACGCTTTGCCGTGACCGATACAGGCATGGGCATTGCTCCAGACAATCTGAAAAAGTTGTTTCAACCCTTTGTCCAGATTGAAAGTGACCTCAATCGACAATATGAAGGCACTGGACTGGGGCTAGCTTTGGTAAAACGGATTGTTAAACTCCATGGGGGACAAGTCGCCGTCACCAGTGAGGTCGGTGTCGGTAGCTGCTTTTCCATTGAGCTGCCCTATACCATCTCTGAGCTTAGTGATCCCATATCTCAAATTGTACCGGAGTCTTATCCAACAACGCCTGAAAGCGAACAATCCACCGTAGTTCCCCTCATCCTATTGGCAGAAGACAACGAGGCCAATATTCTCACCTTCTCCAGTTATCTGCGTGCTAAAGGTTATCGCCTTCAAGTGGCAAAAAATGGTCAAGCGACCATTGAGTTAGCTCAGGCTGAACTACCCAATATTATTCTCATAGACATCCATATGCCTGGCATGGATGGTTTAACAGCCATCCGACACATTCGCCAATTACCTGCTCTGGCTAAAATCCCCATCATTGCGCTGACAGCCCTTGCGATGACAGGAGATCGAGAGCGTTGTTTAGAGGCTGGGGCTAACCTGTATCTCAGTAAACCGGTTAAACTCAAACAGTTAACGCTATCAATTCAAAAGTTGTTAACTCAATGAGAGGGAAAGCGTACACAAACTATATTAGCCTCTGATCCTATCAATAGCTGTCTTTACATGGGAGAGGTTCTAGGGTTGGATTGAGTAAGTCAAATGGCTTTTTTAAGGTCACTAAGGCTTTAACCAGGGTCGTTGTAATCTTAACGCCCTGTAAGCAGATATCATTTGGCTTGGGATAACGGTTCAGCATGGCAAGAGTTTCAAAAGAAAAGAGAATTGGATCAAGTTCTTCTGGTTCGATAATTTTAATTATGTCGCGCTCTTGCAGGCGAGCTAATCTTCGTGTTTGCTCCGGTTCAACATTCCCTCCAAATGGTAATAGCATTGCCCGAGTGCCGGCTTGTAGAACATTTAGGGTCATGTCGTATCCTGCTATGCTGATGGCCAAATCAGCTTGAACCATATAGCTAAGTAAGTCAGGGGTATACCGCTGTACGGTGAGATTAGAGCAATGTATTGCCATTGCTTGCAGACGTCTGTAAATGTCCGTGGGCACAAATGGCCCTGTGAACATTTGAATATGATGGGGGATTTTATCTTCTAAATACTGACTGGCCTGAGCAACGCAATCCAATAGCCCATGACCCAAACGACCATCTCCAACGGTCACGAGTATCATCGGCTTAGTCTTAGCCTCAGGGGAAAATTCTCGATCTACATCCGGCACTACATAGCCTGTGTAGTGAATGTCGCAGGTGAGTTCTCTGATGCAAGAAAAACTGTCATTCAGTGGAATAAAGCTAGGGTCACCATGGATTAAGAGCTGGTCAAAATATTGATTGATCAGCTGACAGGTTTCAGTTTCATAATCGGCTTTATTTGTGGGTGAAATAACAATGTCACCCAGACTACAGATAGTTTGAGCTCCGTAGTCTTTAGCTCTTTCTAGTAAAGGGATGATCTCAGAAGCAAGGTGATGATGCTCAAAGGGGAATCGCTCTACAATGACAGCGGCAGGACGGATGCGATCGCAAAGTTCCAATAATCGCTTACGACGATGGCCCGCAATGTTGTCTGTAGACAAAGAAGCTACAGACAGGTTAGAACCCGATAACTCTGTTTGAGTTGTCGGTAAATCAATAATTTCAATACCTTCAAGTGTAGGAAAATCCTGAATCACCCCTCCACTGTTGACGACATACACTCTAAATTCTTGAGTCAGGCTGTGGACAATTGCCATACTACGAATTAAGTGTCCAATGTCATGGCTAGGCTGACTATAAAACAGTAGATTTTTCATTGATTATTCCCGTCATGGATATTAATCATGATTCCTAAACACAAGATTTATAGTGTGCCTGCAATTATGTAGGGATGCACTGTTATCGGCCCATGAAATATGCGCGTGACGTATGAATGTCATCTACGAAGCTGCTAACTTGAGCAAGTCCGCTAGCGTATTGTCCTGGTTCGTCAGCCTCATGGGGGGCTGTACCGCTTTTATTAAATTGTCTTTTAAAGCGCCTACATTACTCGCTAGGCTAAACTTATCCAACACGGTTAAGCGGCCTGCTTTGCCTAATGTGCTACTTAACTCAGGCTGCTCCATTAATGTCTCTAAAGCTTTGGCTAAGGATAGGGAGTCTTTCTCAGGCACTAATACTCCATTGTAGTAAGAGTGCATCAGCTCAGAAATTCCTAAAATACTGGTTGATACAACGGGTATTTCCATTGCCATAGCTTCTAGCAATACGTGAGGAATCCCATCGCGATTACCACTGTCGCTTACCAAATAAGGCAATACAAACAGAGTCGCTTTTTGATAATAATCAATCAGCTGCTCCTGAGATAGATGGTTAACTAGAGTGACATGTCCATTAAGACCTAAGTGGTTAATTTGCTGGCGTATTGAATTCTCTAAGGGGCCATCACCCAAAATTATGCCTTGAAACGATGTGCCTTCCTGTTTAAGAAGATGAAAGGTTTCTAATAAATATTGAAATCCATTGTCTTCACACAAATAACCACCACTCAAAATGAGAGGAATGTCTGACTGTTGACGTTTAGGTGGAGGATTAAAGCGACCGACGTCAATGCCATGATAAGCCACGTGAATCGGCGTGTGAGAGGTGGAAATACGATCTAGATAACAGCGATTATATTCACTACACGTACAAATAAAGTTCGCTTTAGCCATACGGCGATTAAGGCTAGCCGTATCCTTAATATAGATATCTTTTGTATGAACTGAAAGGCTATAGGATATGCCAGAAAACGCCTTCACAATCTCTGCGGTAGCTGCAGGTATGTCCGCAAAATGAGCATGAAGATGGATAATCCCTAAGTCTTTCAGTAGCTGGGCTAAATACCCTGCTTGTAAAAATTCATTAAGTCGTTGATGTTGATCTCGCTTTAGATGGTGCTTTAGAGTTTCTAAATAGACATCACTATCTTGCTCGAATAAAGCAAGCTGAGTACTGACTAGCTCTTCTTCAGCAGCTCGATCAAACTCAGGAAGTAGGGATGGCACGTAGGTGATGGGCGCTTTAATGTTGACCGCATCAGGATGACTATCCCCTTCAGATGGAGGTCTTAGAGAGAAAATGTGTAGGTCGAGCCCTTGTCTTTCTAGCTCTAAGATCTCATTGACAATAAAAGTCTCTGATACTGTGGGATAGGTTTCCAGCAAAAGTCCAATTAAAGGGCGCATAGTCATCCTGTGAAATTACGGCTGAATCAAAAAAAGCGCTTCGTATAAAGGCATACGTTCGTTGAATAAAGTGGAATAGATGCAAATATAGCTCCACTCCCTGCAGCTGACCTGAGTCCACAACACTATGTTGGGTATTATGGTCGATTTTGTTAAAACGCAAGTGAATGAACGGTTAGATTCTCCTCATGAAAGCTATTTCCATGAGAGTTTTCTTAGAAACTCTCTATTGGCGACCTATTGGTAAACTATATCTGTCAATATATATCTGTGAAGACATTTCAACCTGGGTTGTCGCAACGATAATGGCCAAGTAAAATACCTTAGGCTAATTAAGTATAAAAGTTTAGCTTAATTAGACGATTGTTTAAGGTATACCTGTTTGTCTACTTAAAGATCTGGTTTTGAATCTACTCGTGATCAAATTAGCTTATTCAGATTAGCTTGTATAGCCATCACACTCTTATAGTAATCAAGCGTTATTGAGAGCAGCTAGCTTTGCTAGGATGCCAGGAGAATTTCAGATGAGACAGATTTTAATTGCTGAAGATGAGACTCGGGTCGCATTTTTTTTAGAGCAAGGGCTACGCAGTAATGGATTTATGACTAAACATGTCGCGACCGGATCTGAAGCGCTGAGTCATACCCTCAATGGCGAATTTGATCTGATCATCCTCGATTTAGGGTTGCCTGGAAGAGAGGGGTTTTCAGTACTTCAAGAGCTACGGGGGCAGGGATGTCAGATTCCAATCATCATTTTGACGGCCCGTGATGGGATGACCGATAAACTCACCGGGTTTGATCTTGGAGCCGATGATTATGTTACTAAGCCGTTCCGATTTGAAGAACTGTTGGCGCGTATTCGGGCTCGGTTGCGGACGACGGCATTTGCCAATCCTGAGAAAGACTGGATACTGAGTCATCATGGGGTGGAACTCAACATGCGTACACGGCTAGTGCGCATTGGAGAGAAGCTGATTGAACTATCAGCCCGTGAGTTTTCCATGGCAGAGACCTTTTTGAGTCATCCAGGACAGGTAATTAGTCGCGAACAGCTACTGGATCGGGTGTGGGGATACGACCATGCACCAGGTTCTAATGTGGTGGATGTGTATGTAGGCTATCTGCGTAAAAAGCTAGGAAGTCACTTAATTGAGACTGTGCGAGGAGTGGGATATCGCATGCCTGTTTAGGCTATAACTTTATATATACCAGGGCAAACATAAATAGATCTATAGTTTTTAGCTCTAACCACTTAAGACTGTGATGTTGGCAATGGATACTATAGTCAGAGCAAGATATTTTTAATGGTTACCTTGGTCGATTATTTGGAGTGCTCTACTTATGAATGAGCGTTTAAGCGTTCTATTCATTGCAGATTCAGAAGAGCATCTGCTGCCAATATTGCAGGTATTACGTAGCAGTGGGTTTGATCCTAGTTGGGAATGGGTGAAAACGGCTGAGCCACTACACAGAAAAACAGCCAATCGCTCCTGGGACGTGATTATTTCAGATAATGATCTGTCTGAATTTGATGTTTTTGCTGCACTCGCAATTATCGAACAAAACCAGCCTGATACCCCTTGTATTGTAATTTCAGCCATTTCTGGTGAGCGCAGGGCTGTAGAGATAATCAAGGCAGGTGCCCATGATTATTTGCTTCAGGATGATTTAGGGCTTTTGCCAGAAATCGTGCGCAAGGAAACTCGGAAAATGCAATTAGAAAGCCAACGGTTTCTGGTATCGGATGACTCGGATGACTCCAGGAATGATGACGGAGTTGCGTCTAGCGATCGCAAAGAATCTCAGCGTTTAAGGGAAGCACGGGTCGACGCTACTTTTGTTCAATCGACGGTGGGCTATGTTGAAACCAACTTGCAAACCATGGGGTTAACCTTTGTAAATCCTTACTTTTGCAAGATGATGGGCTACAGTCAAGCAGAACTATTGGGCATGAGGATTGATGAAATTAGTCATCCTGATGATACGGAAGAATCTTTCTCAAAAATCCGCCAGTTATTTTTAAGAAAGATTGAGAGCTTCGAATTAGAAAAACGGTATCGTCGCAAAGATGGCTCGTTTTTTTGGGCTGAAATAACGGTTTATCCCCTCCATTTCCAAGAAGACCAAGTTACCCATTGTTTCGCTATTATTCAAGACATTAGCGATCTCAAAAAAGCTGAACAAGAGCGTGAGGGGTTCTTTAATCTGTCTCAGGATTTATTGTGCATTGCTAGTTCAGAGGGATATTTTCTAAAAGTTAATCCTGCTTGGCAAACCACCCTTGGCCATACACAAGATGAATTAATCGGTTTTCCCTTTATTAATTTTGTTCATCCTGAGGATCGAATAGCCACTCTAGAGGAGTTTCATCGTCTGAATTATGACAATAAGATTGGTCTCAACTTTGAAAACCGCTATCGCTGTAAAGATGGTTCCTATAAATGGCTATCGTGGAGATCAAGCCCAGATGTAACCACAGGGGTTGTTTACGCGATAGCCCGTGACATAACCAGCATCAAGCAAGCACAGCAAAAACTCCAGCACCTTAATCAAGAGTTAGAAGACAAAATTGAGGAACGAACTAAGGCGTTAATGATGACACAATCAGCCGTAGATCTAGCTGCCGATTGCGTGTTTTTAATCCGTTCAGATGGCAGTTTTCATTATGCCAATAAAACAGCCTGCGCCAAACTAGGGTATACCCAGGAAGAGTTTCGCCAGATGAACGTGTTTGCCATCAATGTAAACGTCTTTCCAGAAAATTGGATGCAGATGTGGCAGACTCTTAAAAAAGAATCATCGCTCACCTTTGAATCTCAACATCGCTCTAAAAATGGTCATATTTATCCCGTTGAGATTAATACCAGGTATCTAAATTTTGACGGTGAAGAATATTGCTTTTCGTTTGTGAGAGATATTAGCTATCGCAAATTAGCCGAAGCAACTATTAAAAAGGAAAATACGTTTCGTCAGCAAATTTTAGAAAATATGGCTGAGGGGCTCTGTGTTTGTCAACAGATAGATGAGTTTCCCTTTATTCGCCACACGATCTGGAATCGAAAAATGCAGGCGATTACCGGCTATTCGATTGAGGAAGTCAACCATTTGGGGGTTATACCCGGCTTAATTTCTAATTCGGTTGATCAAAAAAACTATGTTCAACAATATATGGAGCAACTGCGTATGGACAGTGTTCCAGCCCTCGAAGAAGCTGAGATTTATCACAAAGACGGTCAAAAACGGACGATTTCTATTTCTACCTCTGTTTTATCAGATTTTGAAGGCCATTTCACCGTGTTGGCGCTTGTACAGGACATTACCGAGCGCAAACAGAGCCAGCAAAATGCAAGTCTATTGGCTGCTGTGGTTGAATCAACTGACGATGCCATCATCACCACAAACTTGGATGACATTATCACCAGTTGGAACTCAGCGGCTGTAAATTTGTTTGGTTATGCAGAAACTGAAGCCATCGGTCAACCCATATCCATTCTCTTTCCTCCTGATCGTCTAGATATAGCGCCTCAGATTCTTGAGCGGATTATTAACGGAGAGCGTATTAAAAACTTTGAGACGATTAATCTTCACAAAAATGGAACTCCCATTAATGTCTCAGCGACTATTTCCCCATTAAAAGATGAAACAGGAAAAGTTGTAGGAGCCTCAAAAATTATTCGTGACATCACTGAGCAAAAGCGAGCTGAAGTACAACTGCGACTCACTAATGAAGAACTGATGCGTGCCACTCGCCTTAAAGATGAATTTTTGGCTAATATGAGTCACGAACTACGCACACCCCTGAACGCTATTTTGGGTATGACCGAAAGCTTACAGAAACAAGCTTTTGGCACAATTAATCAAAAGCAACTGAAGCCATTACAGCTGATCGAACGCAGTGGGGCCCATTTACTAGAGCTCATCAATGACATTTTAGATGTTGCTAAAATTGAATCTGGCCAGATGAAGCTAGATTTGCAGCCAACCATTGTTATTCTTCTCTGTAAATCCAGCTTAGACTTTGTTAAACAACAGGCCTATAAAAAAGCAATTCAAATTGAGACTAAATTTCCTCCCCATATACCTGATGTGTGGTTAGATGAGCGACGTATACGCCAGGCTTTGATTAATCTGTTGAGTAATGCCGTTAAATTCACCTCAGAAGAAGGACGAATTACCTTAGCCGTGAGCCTTCAGGGTGAGACAAAAACTCTTTTAAAAAAAGAGAATAGGACATTAGTGGAAAAAACAGTTCTCCGATTTTCTGTGACTGATACTGGGATCGGTATTGCACCTGAATATATTAGTCAGCTGTTTCAGCCCTTTATCCAAATTGATGGATCGCTAAATCGCAGATATCCAGGCACTGGTTTAGGCTTAGCGCTAGTAAAACGCATTGCTGAACTTCATGGTGGAGAAGTTGGGGTTTCCAGTCAGTCAGACATGGGCAGCTGCTTTACCATGGATATTCCGTGCGAAGTTGTTACGTCTTTTGATGAAGTATCGGCCATAAAAAAACAAACTGAACTCAGCGTTACCGCAAAGCCAGTTCCAAAGAAAAAGGCCTCCTTAATTTTGCTGGCAGAGGAAAATGCAGCAAATATCATTACAATTTCCAGCTATTTAAGAGCAAAAGGTCACCGTATACAAATTGCAGCAGATGTGCAAAAAATCAGTAATATTGCTCAATTGACTAGCCCAGATTTGATCTTGATGGATCTTCATGTATTAGGAAATAATAGTTTAGAGATTATTCAGCAAATCCGTCTTAATTCCTATTTAAAGACTGTTCCTATTATCGCTTTGATTGATCCTTTGATAGATAACAGCCAGGATGATTACTATGATGCTGGAGTTAATCATTGCATCCATAAACCTTGTAACCTTCAACAGTTAATTGATACGATGCAAAAGCTATTGTAAATTATGCTTACATTAAAAGATTTTTGTAAACATTGTAAAAATTATATGTAATGTCAATAGATTTGAGTCAATCGTTTAGTAAATAAACGTTGATTCAGGTTTTATATTAGGAGTAGGAGGCTAATTAATGAATGCCCCCACAATTCTCATTATTGATGATGAGCCAGATAATTTTGACGTAATTTCAATTCTCCTAAATGATCAAGAGTATCAACTACACTACATTGGCAATGCTGCGGAAGTCATAGATTCCCTTGAGATTATTCAGCCTGATTTAATTCTATTGGATGTCATGATGCCGGGCATCAACGGTGTTGAGCTATGTCGACAGATTAGGGCAGTCCCTAAATGGCAATCGATTCCAATTACCATGGTGACGGCACTGACTAGAAAAGAAGATTTGGCACGTTGTTTGAATGCAGGGGCCGATGATTTTATTAGTAAGCCGCTGAATGGTCTTGAGCTGCGAGCCAGGGTGCATTCCATGCTCCGTATTAAACACCAGCATGACCATTTACAAACCTTACTCAAGTTCCGAGAGGATATGGTCCATATGCTCATCCATGATTTGAGGAATCGTCTTACAGATGTATTGCTAGGGGTAGAATTCCTTGAAATGGATGTGGAGCCTGTTATCCAGGAAAGACTGGCAAAAATCTATAAATCAGCCCAAGGATTGCAGCTTTTAATTGATGATTTACTCAAAATTGCGCTGCTTGAATCTGGCAATATACGTTTGAATCGAGCCAATGTTGACATTCGTCAGCTCGTAAATGCTGTGCTCAATAATTTTAGGACGATCGCAAACCAAAAAAATCAGTCTCTTATCAGTTTATTTGCAGATGACTTAGTGGATACCATTTTTATTGATGAAACCCTGATGTACCGGGTATTAGACAATCTTTTATCCAATGCGGTTAAATTTTCTCCATCTCACAGTCAGATCGTTGTGAAAGTCACAGGTTCTCAATCAGACACATTAATCATTCAAGTAATCGATTCGGGGCCTGGTGTGCCCCATAAATTGCGGCAACAGATCTTTGAAAAATATGAGATCGGCACTCTAATGCCTAACGTTTCTCAAATTGGCCTGGGGTTGGCGCTATGTAAGATGATTGTCGAGACCCACCAAGGCAATATCTTTGTCAAAAGTAATCACCCCAAGGGCTCTATTTTTGAAATTAACTTAGCTAATAACCCTGCATTTGAGCCATCGCCCTAGCCTTAGATGACCTACGGGGCATCGGTAAATCACCGATATGTTCAAGAATCCACTCAAATATGTCCGGGAAAGATAGACCCACGGCAATAGGGTCATCAGCACCCAGGCACGGAGCGCCGGGTCTGGCGTATAGGGTGACCATTACATAGGCAGCTAATCAGGCCGTTGATCATCCCGTTGCCAAAGTTTTAATTGAGGGCATCAAAGCGTTTACAGAAGACTGATATAGCTCAGAACTTCACTATAAAATTCTTCACCTTTATTTTGGTTCTCTGTCGCTGTAACAATAACTTGCAACACTTCCACTAGGGAGTCTTTTGCTGCTTCCAATATTAATTCCTGAAACGCCACTACACTGTCCTGCTGTTGTGCCTGTACCAACGAGTCAATATACTCCGCTCGCCGCTCATTCCTGAGCACCACGACTGGATAACCAAGTCGCAGCAGCAACAAATTCATCAACAAACGCCCCATGCGCCCATTTCCATCACGAAACGGGTGCATCCCCACAAAACGACAGTGGACCTCCGCTGCATAGTCAATCGGATGCATCTGCTGAGCGACTTCTGAATTCAACCAATCAACAAACTCTGCCATCAACTCTGGCAACAAATAATGAGGCGGATATTTATATTCCGTCCCAGCCGCCTTTATATCCAACTGTCGATAGCGCCCCGCCTCAGCCCGGTCAATCACCATAAACAGCAAACTATGAATCTGCCGAATCTCCCATTCACCAATGATCGTATCCTGCTGCGCTAGTGACTCCACATAGTCAATCGCATCCCGGTGCCCCACCACTTCCAGATGCTCTTGCAGGGTTTTACCACCAACCGTAATCCCCTTTTCTAACACCAGCTGAGTTTCACTTTGTGTGAGGGTATTTCCCTCAATCGCATTGGAATTATAGGTAAACCGCACGTCAAACAGCTGCTTTAGCTCGGCTACCACTGTAGATGGCAACGGACGAAAGCTATCGAGCCAGCCCTTAAGCTTATCCAGCTGGGCATATTTTTCAGATAGCGTCATACCATTAAAATCCCCCAGCATTTGCTGGATCAACG
Organism: Leptolyngbya sp. PCC 7375; assembly: GCF_000316115.1. GTDB lineage: Bacteria > Cyanobacteriota > Cyanobacteriia > Phormidesmidales > Phormidesmidaceae > Leptothoe. The sequence continues at coordinate 546,275 of NZ_JH993797.1, read as the reverse complement.
TACCCGCATCCCAAATTTTTCGCGCTTTTAGGGCTGCGATAAATTGGTCATAGGCGTTGGTAGTGGTATCGCAGGCAGACACGGGGGAATGACTCTCTGAATATCACTCGTTATTGTAATCAGAGATTAGCTTTTGAGTTCTTTTTAAGATATTGATAAAAGGCTAAATCGGTTGCTTGGGGTCCTTCCGTGTTCCCTTTTGGAAGTAGTTAAGTTATCTTACACAGCGTATTGGGGTTTCCCATGGGCAGGGCGGGACGCCGCCCTACAACCCTCGTACCGAAGGTTCACGCCGAAGTCCAGCCCAGCCGTACTTTGGGCAATCAGCCAAAATTTCTAAAATAACCGCATAACCATTACCCATGAATAAGTCGTCCCTTAGAAAACTGCTGATTGGCGAATTTACCTGGAAACGACTAGTGCGCTCAGTCCTATTCATCTACATAGTTATTGCCTTATATGTCTTCTTCCGGGCAGACAGCATGATTTTCCTACCCCCACCTGCCAGCTACCAAGACACCCAGGAAATCCTAAAAGTACCTGTCACCAAAAACCAACAAATCTCAGCCCTCTACCTACCCAATCCTGACGCCGCCTACACCCTGCTCTACATCCACGGCAATGCCGAAGACCTTGGCGATATTCGCCCTAAACTAGATGACCTCAACCGCTGGGGCTTTAGCGTATTTGCCTACGACTACCGAGGCTATGGCACCAGCGACGGTAAACCCAGCGAACGCAATGCCTACCAAGACGTCAATGCCGCCTACACCTATCTCACCCAGCAGCTCAACGTTCCCACTAACCAAATTATCGCCTATGGCCGCTCTGTAGGGGGTGGCTCAGCAACAGCCCTAGCTAGCCAACAGCCCGTGGCCGGACTCATCCTAGAAAGCGCATTCACATCTGCTTTTCGTGTACTCATCCCATTTCCTCTCCTACCCTTCGACAAATTTGTCAACCTGCCTAAGCTCAAAAACGTCCGCTGCTCCGTACTCGTCATGCATGGCCAGGCCGACGAAATTATCCCATTTCACCATGGCCAAACACTCTACGCAGCAGCGCCAGACCCCAAAGCATTTCTCTGGGTACCCGAAGCGGGCCACAATGACTTCACCTTGGTCAGCGGCGACCGTCTGCGGCAGACATTAGTTTCCTTTCAACAGCTGCTAGAACAGTAGAAGCTATTTGCACTTTGATGGGCACACGAATCATACGACTAGCTCTTGGTTTTCTAGCGCCTCCAGCACTAGTGGCCATAAGCTACATCGTTCTCAATACATGGCAAAGCAGCTTCCATGTCGGCCTGGCCATTGGTTGGCTAACTTTCTATGCTGGCTTGCGATACGCCGGCATTCAGCTGCTGGCATATTCGCTACTCATGGAGTTTTTGGTCGTTCCAAAACTTAAGAATATCTACACAGTTACCTTTGTCAGTGGGTTATTGCTCCTATTAACCGTTATCTCTGCATTTATGAGATTCTTCGGTCCACATCTAGCTCCATTCGAAAATGATCGGCTTACTCCTGTATTAGGTTTTGTCATTGGCAGTCTCTTGGGTTATGGCCTTAAACTCAGCGCTCAGAGACAGAGAAAAAGAGGATAAGGTTCGACGTAGGATTGCCTCTAACCAAGAAACTCTCAGGGGATAATTGTCTCATCTACACTACTCAGGCCACCGAATTAAACTTGTCCGGGCTAGATTTAAGGAGAATCAGCTGACGAGTTTGCTAGTTGCGATCGCACAGCTCCCCGAACTCCGTACCCTGGAACTAGCCGGCAACCCCATGCCCCCTGAACTGCTGGAGCAATATTCACGCTGATTGGCCAATTTTTGTGGCTGTTCTAATAATTTGCCCGGCTAACACAGCAGCCCCAAACCCATTGTCGATATTCATCACGCCAATCCCGGCGGCGCAAGAGTTTAACATCGTCAACAAGGCCGACACCCCCCCAAAGCTGGCTCCATAACCAACACTGGTCGGTACTGCAATTACTGGGCAATTTGCTAACCCAGCAACAACACTGGGCAATGCTCCCTCCATCCCGGCAACAACAATCAACACATCGGCCTTGTCAATCACCTGCCGATTGTTCAACAACCGATGGATGCCTGCCACACCCACATCCCATAGACGGGTCACCTGGAAACCCGAGAGTTCCAACGTGACTGCCGCTTCTGCTGCCGTGGGCAAATCCGCTGTGCCCGCCGTAAGAATCGCAATGTTACCGGGATGCACCGCTGCAATAGTCTCTGGCTGTAGGGCACAAATGCGAGCCCGTTCGTAATAGCGCAGATTTGGCAAGGAGTCTCGCATCTGTGGATACACCTCCGGCGTAATTCGTGTCGCCATCACCACCGGATTCTCAGGCTCCATCGCCCGAAAAATTTTTATGAGCTGATCTATCGTCTTATCTTGACCCCAGATCACCTCTGGAAATCCTGTCCGCAAGGTCCGATGATGATCGACTTTGGCAAAGTCATCAACGGGTTGATAGTTCAGGTGCTTGAGTTTATCAAAGGCAGTGTCGGGGCTAACCTGTCCTTGGGCAACAGCGGTCAACAAATCGCGTAGTACAGCAGGCTGGGTCACGGTGAGAACGGAAATTTTAAAGGACGGTATTTAGGCTAGCGTTTTTTTGAAATGGTTGACGTTTGTGTAGGGGCGTTCCATGGAACACCCCACGGGTTATGGCACGTGATAATGTGGCCATGGCAATGCCTTTGGAACCCATAGACCGATGGCGGTAGACGTTCTAATTTTGACCAATGGGCCAGGGGAAGTCTCAACCTGGGTAAAACCCGTTATCCAGCAGCTGAGAAAGCGTGAGTCGGATCACGAACAAATGCGCTTTTCGGTGATGCTGTCCCCCTGCCCCCACGCATCGGGAGGCGAAACGGCTTCCCTCAAGTCCTATCCCGAGGTAGATCGCGTGCAAGGGCCAGACGCGTTTTTCCGGTTTTTGCTCACGGGCAAAACCGCTGACGACTGGGACTGGCATCACCAGGGTGTGGTCGTTTTTCTTGGTGGCGATCAGCTCTATGCTGTCTGGGCGGCCAAGCGTCTGGGCTACCGTACCGTCATCTACGCAGAATGGGAACCGCGCTGGCTCAACTGGGTGGATAACTTTGGCATGATGCAGGGGGATACTACCGAGAAAGTCGCGGCTAAATATCAGCCCAAGCTGACGGTGGTGGGTGACCTGATGGCGGATGTGGAATCTGCTAGTGGTGCAGAGCTGCCCTTTAGCCCTGAAACGCAGGTAATCGGGCTGATGCCGGGGTCAAAGCCAGATAAGTTAAGGCCTGGGGTACCGTTGTCGCTTGCGATCGCACACACACTCCACAAAACCCATCCCGATCTTGAATTCATCATCCCCGTCGCCCCCACCGTCACTCCAGACACCCTTGCCACCTACGCCGACCCCACCCAAAACGCCACCGTCGCAGTCATGGACGGTCCCACAGCCCAACTGATCACCCCCGACAATCCTGCCAACAGCGGCCTGCCCTACTTCCAAATCAAGGACGGCCCCAAAGTCTGGCTCTGGACCGACTTTCCCGCCCATGGCCTGCTCAAACGCTGCACCCTTTGCGTCACCACCGTCGGAGCCAATACCGCTCAGCTTGGCTCCCTGGCTGTGCCCATGGTGGTTTTACTCCCCACTCAGCAGCTAGACGTCATGCGCACCTGGGATGGTCTTTGGGGCTTGCTATGCCAGTTACCCGTGGTCGGCTCGTTGCTAACCACGGTGATCAATACCGTGGCGATTCAATATATCCAGCGCAATCAAAAGCGCTTTGCCTGGCCAAATATCTGGGCCAAGGAAGAGGTGGTGCCGGAGCTGCTGGGACGGATTACGGCAGAGGAGGTGTGCGATCGCATCGCCACCTACCTCAAACACCCCCAACAACTGGAAGCCATGAGCCAAAACCTGCGTAACCTGCGCGGTCCATCGGGGGCCGCCAGCCGTTTCGCGCAATTAATTCTGGAAACGTTAAACTACTCGATAAAGGATTAATCCACAAATGTTGATGGGTGTAGGTTGGGTTTCGTACCACAACCACAACCTACAAACGGATTAACTTGCCAAATGGAATCGTTTCTCCATTACGCTCCGCTCCTTCTTCTGCCCCCTCCGCGTTCTACCCCATGCCCTTCCAATATCCTCAAACCCGCCGCTGCGACCAAACAATCGATACTTACCACGGTACGACTGTTGCTGACCCCTATCGTTGGCTCGAGGACCCTAATTCTGATGAGACGAAGACCTGGGTTGAGGCACAGAATGAGGTTACATTTGGCTATCTGCGTGAGCTACCTGCGGTGGAACCTCTCAAAAAGCGGCTGACGGAACTTTGGAACTATGAGCGCTACAGTGTGCCATTTAAGCGCGGTGGACGCTACTTTTACTACAAAAATGATGGTCTGCAAAACCAGGCGGTACTTTACACCCAACCATCCCTGGAAGCTGAGCCGGTTGTACTGCTCGACCCCAATACCCTATCGACAGATGGCACAGTGGCATTAGGCAGCATTGCCGTTAGTGAAGATGGTCGTTATCTGGCTTACAGCCTTTCTAGCTCAGGGTCAGACTGGCTGGAGTGGAAAGTGCGAGATATTGAAACAGGGGAAGATACCGTTGACCATCTGCAGTGGAGCAAATTCTCAGGAGCGACCTGGAGTCACGACAACCAGGGCTTTTTCTATAGTCGCTATGACGCACCCTCGACAGATTCTCAGTTTGAAGAGGTTAATTATTTCCAAAAACTCTTATATCACCGTCTGGGCACTCCTCAGTCAGAAGACAGACTGGTCTATGAACGTCCTGATGAAAAAGAATGGGGCTTCCATGGGCAGGTAACCCATGATGGACGCTACCTGGTTATTTCTGTATGGCGAGGCACTGAGCGCAAGAACCTAATTTTTTATAAGGATCTCCAAGATCCCAATGGCGAGGTCATAGAGCTCATCAGCGAATTTGAAGCATCCTATGGATTGATCGATAACGACGGCACCACATTCTGGTTTCAGACTGACTTAAACGCGTCCCGTGGTCGCGTCATTGCCCTTGATCTGACCAAAGGAAATGGTCCCACAGAGATTATTCCTGAGGCAGCAGAGACTTTGGGCTCGGTCAGCCTGTTAAACAATCAGTTTGTTGCCAACTATCTTAAGGATGCTTACACCACAATTCAAATCTTTGATCTAGCCGGTCAACCCCTCAGAACTGTCGAACTACCAGGTATTGGCTCTGCAGGTGGGTTTGATGGCAAACAAGAAGATACGGAAACGTTTTACCAATTTTCTAGCTTTACGGTGCCTAGCCGCATCTATCGCTACAACCTGGAAACAGGAGAACAAAGCCTGTTTCGTGAGGCTGAGGTGGCGTTTGACCCCAATCAATATGAAACACAGCAGGTGTTTTACACCAGCAAAGATGGCACACGAGTGCCCATGTTTATCACCCACAAAAAGGGACTAACCCCCAATGGCCAAACACCCACGCTGCTCTATGGGTATGGCGGTTTTAATATCTCTATTAGCCCCAATTTCTCAGTGGGCAATCTAGTGTGGCTAGAGATGGGGGGCATCTATGCCGTGGCTAATCTGCGAGGCGGTGGTGAATATGGTAAAATCTGGCACCAGGCAGGCACAAAGCTAACCAAGCAAAATGTTTTTGATGACTTTATCGGTGCAGCTGAGTGGTTAGTTGACAACAACTACACCTCCTCTGAAAACCTGGCCATCATGGGCGGTAGCAATGGTGGGCTATTGGTCGGAGCCTGCATGATTCAACGCCCCGACCTGTTTGCCGCAGCTCTACCAGCCGTGGGCGTTATGGATATGCTGCGGTTTAACCAATTCACCATAGGTTGGGCCTGGGAAAGTGACTATGGCTCTCCCCAAGATCCTGAGGAATTTAAGGCACTCTACGCCTATTCGCCACTGCATAATCTAAACTCAGCCAGCTATCCATCCACACTGATTACCACCGCCGACCATGATGATCGCGTCGTGCCAGCCCACAGTTTTAAGTTTGCAGCTACACTCCAGGCGGTTCACCAGGGAGACAATCCAGTATTAATCCGCATTGAAACAAAGGCAGGCCATGGAGCTGGGAAACCAACTGCCAAAATCATTGAGGAAGTCGCTGACAAATGGGCCTTTCTGGTAAAGACCTTAGATGCAGAGGGCAAACATTTGACGGTTTAACCTGTTGCGATTTCAGCTGGTGCTGATTTGGAGGATAAATCGAGCTGTGATATTTGCTAATGGCCCAGATTTAAAGGATTAAATCCCTCCGAGGATCAGCAGCGTCCAATTTCAAATTATGATGCTATCGAGCGGGTGGGACATTGACCATGTCAGAATTGCAGGCCTTTCTTGAAAAGCTACACCACACCTATGCGGCAACGGAGGAGGGTGAGGTTGCGGCTTATATTCCAGAGCTGTCAAAGGCTAACCCTGGCTGGTTTGGCATCAGCGTTGTTACCACCGATGGCCAGGCATTTAATGTCGGGGACACTGAGCAGAAATTTACAATTCAGTCAATTTCTAAACTCTTCTCCTACGGTCTGGCGTTAGAAGATCATGGTCGAGAGGTTTTGTTGAAGAAAGTGGGCGTAGAACCTACGGGTGATCCTTTTAATTCAATGATTCGGTTAGATGAAGGTTCCCACAGACCCTATAACCCCATGATCAATGCCGGAGCCATTGCCACCACCAGTCTGCTGAAGGGTGATGGCCCCACCGATAAGCTCAACAGGTTGCTCAAAATGCTTGAGCGCTACACTGGGCACGACGTTTTTATTGACATGCCCACATTTATTTCAGAACGAGCCACTGGTCATCGTAATCGCGCCATGGCCCATCTGATGCTCAACTTTGGCATGATTGATAAAGATATCGATGCCGCCCTCGATCTATATTTTCAGCAATGTGCCGTCATGGTCACCTGTCAGGACTTAGCCACCATGGCAGCTACACTAGCTAATCATGGCCAAAATCCCATCACCCAAACTCGCGCCGTTAACGAAGACTACGTTCGAGATATCCTCAGCGTTATGTACACCTGCGGCATGTATAACCGTGCAGGAGAATGGGCCTATCGAGTTGGTGTGCCGGCAAAAAGTGGGGTGTCCGGTGGTATTTTGGCCGTGATCCCCGGAAAAGCAGGGATTGCCACATTCTCTCCACCCATTGATGACAATGGCAACAGTGTACGAGGCTTGCGAGTATTTGAAGCCCTATCTAAAAAATATAATCTCCACATGTTTGACCTATCCATGGGGCGGTGCATATTTTGCATTTAAAATTTGTCGCCTACCATACTTAGAAATGTTGTGAACTGATCTATTAGACCGTCGCTATACAACACTTGGTTAAATTCCTTATAGGTTGTGTGAGATATCTGTAGAGACTCTAGGAACAACAACAGCGTAATTGATATATTTTTCCATGGTGGTCTACCAGGGAAAAATCAAAAAGATGCGGAATAAGTGGAGTAGTACCAAAAAGAGACAAAAACACTCAACCAAATTAAGAAAGAACAAACATAGGGAATCTGAAACAACGGCTGTTACTGCCATTGATGATACAACTACAACCGAGGCAGTAGATGAAACAGCAGAAATCATCTCTGCCGAAGATGAACCTGAAGCAACAGCGACTACTGCTGTAGATAGTGAAACTGTCGACGATGAGAACGAAGCTGAGGCAATAGAAATTACTGTTGTCGATGATGAGAACGAAGCTGAGATGGCATCTGCTGCTGACGAGTCAGAATAAGGAGTGAATGCGAGTTTTTTGTAACAAGCATCTAAAATAAGATACTTACTTTGACCCTAGCCATAGTCAGGGTTTCTTTTTACCTGAATATGAATAGTGGGTACTGGTTCCGTATAGTGGGATAGCTAAAGAGAATGCTATGTATGCTGTTGAGGGATAATAGCTGCTAGCAAAGTCCCCAACCTGTGGTGTTATGGAGCTATATTAGGGTTTGCTGTTGAAGTCCAGCCTTCATATTTTGCAAGGGTTTCACTGTATTGAGATGTGCTTAAGTGCACGGAAAAGTGGCTAAAATGCTCAAACCCCTTGCACCTACTCAGAGAAATGTACCGACAATCATCACCTGGCCAGTTATCTTTCGAAGATTTTTATCTACCGTTTGGGGGCAAATTATCGTCGGAGAATCGCTGGGTGAAACTGGCCGAGATGATCCCATGGGATGAGTTCGAATCAACCTATGCTAGCCAGTTTAGCGAGGATATGGGAGCGCCAGCGAAAGGCTTTCGGATGGCTCTGGGCGCATTGATTATCAAAGAGAAATTGGGTATCAGCGACCGAGAGACGGTTGACCAGATACGAGAGAATCCGTATCTGCAATATTTTTTCGGCCTTCATGAGTACAGTGATACGCCCCCGTTTGATGCGTCGATGCTGGTCCATTTTCGCAAACGAATCAGTGTCGACCTGGTGTCAGCGGTCAATGAGTCGGTGGTTGAAGCAGGCTCCGACTGACCTCGATTTACTCAACCAAGCTAGAGAGCACAGTGAACGGCTCATTGATGAGTTGTATCAACAGGTAGCAGGGGGTCTTCCAAAGAAGCCTCGAATGTATCGACAAACCGCCCGCAGAGACTACCTCAGGATTGTGAAACGGCACAAGAAGTCACGCAAGTTGATTCGTAAGTGCCTCCGACAACAACTCAACTATGTGCGACGAAACCTAGGGCACATTGACCAGTTAATCAAAGCAGGCGCAACGCTTGCAGCGCTGAATCCACGAGAGTACAAGACCCTGTTGGTGATTCATGAGGTCTATCGCCAATAACAGCACATGTATCAACACAAGCAGCGACGGATTGATGACTGCATTGTGAGTATTTCACAGCTCCATGTACGACCCATTGTGCGCGGTAAAGCCGGAACCCCCGTTGAATTTGGAGCCAAATTCGCCATTAGTTGTGTGGCGGGCTATGTGTTCCTTGACCATCTCAGTTGGGATAACTTCAATGAATCTGAGGACTTGATACCCCAGATAGAACGGTTTCGCGCCCGCACCGGACACTATCCCGCCTCAGTGCATGCCGACCAGATTTATCGGACACGCGATAACTTGAGGTGGTGTAAACACCATAGCATTCGTCTGAGTGGTCCGCCCTTAGGTCGACCGTCTCTCGATGAAACTCAACAAGCTCTCCTCCGACAACAGGCTCGAGACGATGAAAGTGTTCGAGTCGCTGTCGAAGGTAAGTTTGATCAGTCCAAACGGCGATTTGGACTCGGACGGGTGATGGCCAAACTCGCACAAACCGCCGAAACCATGATTGCCATCACTTGTTTGGTGATGAACTTGGAGAAACGGCTACGCCGTTTTATTGTCTGGTTGTTGATGGTGCTAATACGTTTACTACGTGGCGATCAGCCAAATAGCGCTCCCGTACAGGGGATGTTAAACGATGACTGGCAGACCTTTGACTATAAGCGAGGCAATACTCACCATGGCTGGGCTGTTGCATAACCTCAAAAGCTACACCACACCTTTATTGACATGCCCACATTTATTTCAGAGCGGGCCACTGGTCATCGTAATCGCGCCATGGCCCACCTGATGCTCAACTTTGGCATGATTGATAAAGATATTGATGCCGCAGTCATTGGCGTACTCCCACCCCCAATTCAATCGAAAACATGGCCAACAAAGTATCCCACCATATTTCGGTATTCTAGGCCATCACTACCAGGTATCTACCCACAAAGTGAAACCTAGATCAATGTCAACAATTCGTTGTCCATTCCGTTTTGGCCCCGTGGCAAGCGGATAGGGGCGTTTTGATATGTCTATTTTAGGCATGGTCTCCTGTCCTCACTCCTCACAATCATCGGGCACTGTTGCGCGACAGTGAAGGTAGGCAGGTGACGCCAAGGCGGTTGTCGGGTTTCGCCCAAAGAGCGTGAGACAAGGTTATCGGCGCAAGCGTTAGCTTAGCTGGGTTGTCACCAGTCGAAGAAAAAGGCACAGGTAGATCTCCTGCGAAAGAGAGCGATGACCTGTGCCGAAAGCCATTCACTTATACCAAAAGAGAGCCTATATGAACGCGAGAAAGCTGGGGTTGACCCAGACGGCATCGTCGACGATAGCCGAGATATCAGAGCGGACAGGGCAACGGATTGATGCAGGCCATCACCGCGCTAACCGAGGAGCTGTCGTTGCATCATCCCGGAGCCAAGATCCCTTAGCTGGCGTCTGGGCCAGCGAGCTAGAACCGATGCTACGCCAGGAACCGAGACTGAAACCAATAGGTATGACCTCAATTAGATGTCTATTAAAAAGTCAGAAATCCTAAGCCCTACAAGAAGCTTACAATCTCCATCACGCTGAAACTGAGAAAATTTATTCTTCGCTCAAATCTTCCTGAAACCCTTGCTGGATAAGCGTTATAGCACTCTACATCGTGTCGAGGTCATACCCAAACCAATGACGCTGTTTGAATACCTGCAAGAGCAGTATCCAGGCAAGTACCCACAGGTGCTACGCACCTTACAGAGAAGAGTGCAGCAGTGGAAAGCGCTGCACGGGCCGGCGCCGGAGGTCATGTTCGTACTGCGCCATGAACCAGGCGTCATGGGACTCTCAGACTTCACCAAACTGAAAGGGATGGAAATCACCCTCAACGGCAAGCCATTTGAGCACTTGATTTATCATTACCGGCTCGCCTACAGCGGTTGGCAGTACGCGCAGATTATTCAGGGGGGCGAAAGCTTCATTGCCCTATCCGAAGGGTTGCAGAACGCCCTAGCTGCGGCTGGCGGTGCCCCACAAGAACATCGCACGGACAGCCTGAGCGCGGCCTACCGTAATTCAGGGGGGCATCGTATCCAGGAGCTGACGCGGTTCTACGATGACCTGTGTGAGCACTACCGGATGGTGCCAACGAGAAACAACAAAGGCAAAGCAAACGAGAACGGATCTGTAGAAAGTCCGCACGGCCACCTGAAGAACCGTATCAAACAGGCTATCTACCTGCGCGGCAGCAGCGACTTTGCCAGTATTGCCGAGTACCAGGCGGTGATAGACAACGCCGCTGCTGGTCTCAATCGGCAGTGCGAGGCCAAGTATGAAGCAGAAAAAGCCGTCCTACAACCGCTGCCGAAACGCCGAGTGGCCGACTACGAGATTCTCAGTGCCAAAGTCAGCTGTCACAGCACGATAGAGGTGCGCTGCATTCTCTACAGCGTGCCATCACGACTGATAGGTCAACAGATAGAAATTCATCTCTATCATGACCGTTTAGTCGGCTACTTTGCGCGGCAGCAGGTGTTTGAGCTGTCCCGCATGCGTGTGGCTGGCAAAGGACGACGGCGGGGGCGCTGCATCGACTATCGCCATGTGATAGGTGGACTCAGGAAAAAGCCCAGAGCCTTCCTCTTCTGTCAGTGGCAGTCAGATTTGTTACCGACTGCTGAGTTTCGCCAGCTTTGGGCGCAGATGAAAGCTCAGTTTGAGCGCGACCAAGCCGCTGTACTCATGGTCGAAGCGCTCTACATTGCCGCCACCTATGACAAAGAACAAACCGTCGCCAGCTATCTTGCCGAAGCCCTATCCAAGAACCAGCTGACGTTGAGGCATCTACAGCAACAGTTTATGCCCGATGCGGTAGCCACCTTGCCGCCAATCGCAACCCAACAACACGCTCTCGATAGCTATGACCAACTCCTCAGTGGCTCAAACGACACGGACGCCAACCTCATCACAAACACCACAAACAACCAGCCCGTACCAACAGTTGAGCCGTCTGCTCAAACAGCTCAAGCTCACCAACATGCTTACCCACTGGGAAGCTACAGAGAGCCGCGCTTTGCAGCAACAATGGTCTTATGCACAGTTTTTACTCAGCTTATGTCAACAAGAGGCCGACAGACGAGCACAAATGCGGCTAGAGCGCGCAAAAAAGGAAGCTCAGCTGCCCGCCGTAAAAAGTTTGACCAACTTTGAGTTTGACCATTGCCCAAACTTCAATCCGGCCCCTCTGATGCAATTGGCCGATGACGATACCTGGCTCGATAACGCCACCAACTGCCTGTTTTTCGGCGCGTCCGGAGTTGGGAAAACTCATTTGGCTCTTGGGTTGTCGCAAGCCATGCTAGAAGCGGGTCGGCGCATCAAGTTCTTCAGCGCACTTGCCTTAGTTCAACAGCTTCAGCAGGATAAACAACAACTGTTGCTACAGTCTAGACTAAAGAAGCTCGACCGTTTTGACCTGCTCATCCTCGACGACTTGGGCTACGTGCAAAAGTCTGAAGCCGAAACCTCCGTACTCTTCGAACTCATTGCCCACCGCTATGAACGCAAGAGTTTGCTGATTGTGAATTCCGGAAATTATGGCCGGAGTGATTCCGGAAATTATGGCCGCTGACAACAGTCTCTTTTTGTGCGTAATCTGCCTGTTTGGCAATTGCACGATGAGACTCTATACAGGTGTTCAGTTGCTAGGAGCAATAGATGGTTCAACGATTTAGAGACCCAGACAATTCTCTCGGGATCGTCCCGTCACAGACGGGATTGAGTCGGCGGCATCAGTGCTAGATCAGGCTGGAGTTCGGACTCAGGTGTGCCCCTGGAATCGCTTATTCCGGAAATTATGGCCGGAGTGATGCCGACAATGCTCAGTATGGATTCCGGAAATTATGGCCACCGTGGCTTCAGTCACCTGAGCCGTCGATTCCGGAAATTATGACCGGGGTAATTCCGGCAATGCTAGTGGTCGATTCCGGAAATTATGGCCAGGGTGATGCCGGTCATACAGGCTTCAGTGAAACAGGGGGTGCTTGCTTATATAGTGCCGTGTTGGCACCTCAGGCATCCGCCCCAATGTCGATGTTTAGTAATCAGGTCCGTTATATGGTTCAGCAACTCAGAAATGCCAATGTACCCCCGGAAAAAATCCACGACCTTACGGGTGTGAGTGAACGTAGTATCCGCCGGATAGTGCAAGAACCCGAGATCACCTGCGTAGAGGAACCGCCGTCAGGTCAGCGAAAAGGAGCGGGTCGTCCCAGCGAGGTGGTCCACTATAGCGAGACCATTCGTGAGTGGTTGAGTGAAGCCCGTGACCCAGCCGATGGTCCGATGAAAAGCCGAGAAGTCTTAGCCCGTCTACGTCAGCAAGGCTATAAAGGGGGTAAAACAGCGGTCTATGAGCTAGTCAAACAATTGCGTCCCGCCAAATCCGTGGTGCCGATAGTGCGATTCGAAGGACTGCCGGGTGAATTTACCCAACATGATTTTGGCCAACGCCGGGTGCAGTATGCCGATGGTCGCATTGAGGTGGTGAAATTCTTTGCCTCGCGCCTGAAGTACTCACGGTATGTGGATGTGCAGGTGGTGGCCAACGAACAACAAGAAACAGTGGTGCGGTGTTTACTCAAAGCATTTGAGACCTTTGGCGGCGTTCCGCTGATGGGGGTATTCGATAACATGAGTAGTGCGGTGAAGTCACGAGAAGTACTGGCTGATGGCACTGTTAAAGTGCATTGGACCGACCGCTTTGCCCAAGTGTGTATCCAATGGCACTGACTTAAAAGTGCACAAAGTAGAAAAAGGCTGCAAGGCTTGATAAATATATATCAAGGCCCTGCAAGCCAACAATAAATCACTTTCTACTATGCCGAAGTCAGCCGAAATTCTCAAGCACCAGTTATTCAAAAGTATCGGTTCGCCGTGGCAAGATATCCTACCGGAAGCAAGACTCGATGAGCTTCTGGCTGAAGAAGGGATCACCTACCGAAATCGTTTGTATACCCCCATCGTGACGGTATGGGGCATGCTATATCAAGCGTTATCAGCCGATAAAAGCCTCCGCAACACCGTCAAGTGCTTCACCACCTGGTTAACCGCCGCAGGCGTTACCCCTCCGTCATCGGATACCGGAGCTTACAGCAAAGCTCGCGACCGGTTGCCGGAATCACTCCTCCAACGTCTTATCCCCGAAACAACCGAGCAGTTGGAACAGACGGTGCCCAAGGCGCATTACTGGTGTGGTCGTCGGGTGAGAGTCTTTGATGGAACGACGGTATTGATGGCCGATAGTGAGGCCAATCAAGCGGTCTATCCTCAACATGGTAATCAAGCGGTCGGATGTGGCTTTCCACTGGCTCGGGTGGTGGTGTTTTTCTGTTTACTAACCGGGGCAGTGGTGTCAGGGTGTATTGCACCGAAGACAACCAGTGAAATCGTCATGAGCCGTTTGTTGTATCAGGACTTAGCGCCCGATGATGTGGCCATGGGAGACCAAGCCTTTGGCAGCTATGTTGACTTAGCCCTGATTCAGCAGCAAGAGGCCGATGGGGTCTTGCGTAAACATCATGCTCGGCACACTGATTTTCGTAAAGGTCTCAGGCATGGTCCTGGCGACCACCAAGTCGTCTGGCACAAACCCAAGCGACGACCGGGTCATATGAATACAGATGAGTTTGCAGCCATTTCCCAGACATTGACGGTTAGAGAAGTGCGTCTGAAGCTATCTCGTAACGGGTTTCGAGACCAGTTCATCATCATTGTTACCACCCTATTGGATGCCAAACAGTATCCTGCTAGTCAATTAACCCGTCTTTATGGATGGCGGTGGCATGCGGCAGAAGTCAATTTACGTCATCTCAAAACGACACTCAAAATGGAGAGGCTCACAGCCAAAACACCGGACATGGTCCGTAAGGAAATTTGGTCTCACATGCTAGCCTACAATGTGCTGCGTAGTGTGATGGAACAGGCCTCTCCATTATTGCACTATGAGCGTAATCGTCTCTCCCTACAGGGGGCTCGGCAACACTTTCAGCAAATTCTTGCATTATTAGCAACAACATCGAACGCGACACGGCAACGACTCTACGACCATTTGCTCCAAGATATTGCCTCTGACCCGTTGCCTCAACGGCCTAATCGGCATGAACCTAGAGTCGTCAAACGTAGGCCAAAACCGTTTCCCAGAATGCGACAACCTCGTAATATTCTCAAAGCTAAGCTGGCTGCTTGATTAGACTTATGTCAGTGCCATTGAAGTGTGTATCGACTGTGGATTAATTCCCCTGGCCTGTTGGCCCTATCGCCCTCAGCAAAAAGGGTCGGTGGAAAATCTAGTGGGTTTTGTCAAGGGCAACTTCTTTTGTGGGCGACAGTTTAAGGACCGTGATGATCTCATCGAGCAGATGCAAGCATGGGTCACCTACGTCAATCGAGAACGCAAATGTGATGCGACTGGCGAGATTCCCCAAGTCCGCCTGCTGAAAGAATCGCTCAAGCCCTGTGCCCATAAGGCTGAAACCTATGCCTTCAAAGTCAGTGTGGTGGTTCGTCCCACGGCTCGGGCGCACTATCGAGGCATGGAATATTCGGTGCCAGCTGACGCCATCGGCCAGACGGTGACCCTACATCTCCAACAGACTCAGGTGTCGATCTATTTGGCAGAGCGTCACCTGGGTGACCATCCTCGGACACCCGCGAATGGCAAGTCCAGTGTTTTACATGAGCATGCCCAACAACTGTTTATCTTTAAGCGTGGTAAACCCTTTGCTCAGCGCCAAATTCTGTTGGACCTCGACCCGTTGGTGGAACCCTATTTGACTGAACTGGTGCATCGGCGTCCTCAAACTTGGCAACCCGATGTCGAGACCCTCTATGACCTTTATCAACACATTGGCCGAGCCGACTTCCTCGCGGCAATTGCCTTAGCCACTGAAGAACGCTGCTTTGGCAGTGAATATGTCCAGGCGATTGTTAACGCCACTCCCGAGGGACTGACACCGCCACCCTTGCCTATTTTGTTCACCTAGATCGATCCGATGACCCTGAGTTTAGACCCCATGCTCAAGTCCCTTGGCTTGAGTACCATTCAACGTGTCTTACCCGAGCTGATTCCCATCGCTGAACGGGAGGCCTGGTCCTATCAGCAGTTACTTGAGCGGCTCTTATCCGAAGAGGTGGCCCACCGCAGTGAGCGCCGCACCCAAACCTTTATTACTAAAGCTAAGTTCCCCTTTGAAGCCACCATTGACACCTTTGACTTCACCTTCAGAAGTAATCTCAAACGACAAATGTTAGGACGATTTCTCGGTCCCGAACTCGTCAGTGACCATCGTTCCTTAATTCTTGAAGGGCCGCCTGGTACTGGAAAAACCCATTTATGTATTGCCATTGCCTATAAAGCCATCCAAAACGGCTTTACTGCTCGTTTTACCACTGCTGCAGCCTTAATCAATGACCTCTGTGTTGCTCCTGAGCGTAACGTTGCTCTCCAACCCTATCTCAGGCCTCATGTCCTGGTGATTGATGAAATGGGCTATCTCGGCTACGGGCCGGGGGCTGCTGATGTTCTGTTTCAAGTCGTGGACCAGCGCTATCTCAAGGGCAAACCCATTTTGTTGACCACCAACAAACCGCTCAATCAGTGGGGCCGTGTGCTTCATGATGAGGAACTCGCCCGTGCCATCATTGACCGCACCTTGCATCATGGTGAGTATCTAAAGCTGACGGGGCCGTCGTTTCGGCTCAAAGGTCGAAAGCTCGACTTAGCTCTCAACTCAACTGAACAATCCACAGAAACGGTAGCTGAAAAATCTGGGAAAAAATCTCTCAGCACTTGACACAAAACACCACTGTTTGTTCAATGAGAGAATGGCCATAATTTCCGGAATTACCCCCTCGTTTCGCGGCCATAATTTCCGGAAGCCACACTGATCACCGCTAATCAGCCATTCAGCAAGTGGGACAGCATCTTTCCCGATTCGATGATGACCGTGGCTGCCGTTGACCGACTGGTGCATCATGCTGTCATCTTTGAGATTAAGGCTGACAGCTATCGGCAGCAGCAGGCGGCGGCTCGCAATCAGGGATAATTGACGCACAAAATACTTGGAGATTTTAATTGCTTGACAGTGACCAGGCGCTGTCATTTAGATCGCGCCTGGTCATTTAGATCGCTAGCTGTCGTTTGAGGTACCAACATAAAGCGGGACGATTTCCTCAGGAATCTAGAGTTCGGAAGTCGGAAGTCGGAGTTCGGAATGCCCTCCCTTTCCGACTTCCGACTTCCGACTTCCGACTTCAGTCCTAGCCAAGATTTCCCGGCTTAAATTGATACCCGTCGTTTGCTTTGATAGTCTCAGCATGAGACCAGTTAGTCTCTATTAAGTGTCAGTCAGCTCGCCAACCCGACTGTCGCGTCACGTCTACCCCCCTTGACATCTAACAGGGCACACTTCGCCCTACAGCAACATGGTCCAAATCGTTATTACAGCGTCTAACAGCCCATTGTCGTGCTGTTTGCAGCATCCTTAACAGGCTTTTGTTAGCCAGCTAGGATTCTCACACAAATTTATTGTTTATGTGAAGTTAAAATAAATTACACCCCCATCATAAATTCAGGGTATTTGATCTGCCATAATCTCTCTACGACGATAACAAGTATTTTCACTCTAAACGCAGTGTTAATACTTAGGTGTTACCATCGACTTCTCTTAGTAAAACAGTCACTTATGTAACATGTCATGAAGTATTATGAAAAAGCTTTCTGCAAGCTAGATCTAGAGAAAATCAAAGAGAGACTTAATAAGGCTGATTTGGGTAGCGCTATTAAGGAGAGGATGGTGAAGAAGAGGCCTGATACTCTTATTTGCGCGTAATTGCTCGTTGTAGTGGTTGATAAAATACCAAATTACAGCAATATGATTTTTGAGCTTTTTCGAGAAGGATAACGTTTTGCGCACCAATCGAGATACCCGCTGCTGCATCGTATCTTTAAATCGCTCAATATAGCTGGTATAGCCACTATCCTTGTCTACAGGATGATAACGTTTGCTGGGTAAAGCCACTGGATAGGAACTCAACCGGATCTGTGTAAATCACAGCACATTGTCGATAGATGGCTGGTATGGACATCCATATGGCCTGAGCTGACTCTCCACTACGGTCACCGATAATTGTTCATTACCTTTATTATCGACAAAAGACCATAATTCATCCATGTGAACCGTTAGGCGTTTTTTTGGCTGGCTGGTTACCTCTACTTGGGTGGCAACGGTATTGGCTTTCCGATTGACATAGCGTTGGATGCAGTCGTCTGAACGCTGCATTACGCGAGCAATGCCCGCCAGGGAAATCCACTCCAGAAGAAGGCGGTCAATCAGGTCTCGTTGCTTCTGGGTGAAGTGATGCCACTGAGGATTCAGGACAAACTGACGTCCACAATCCCGGTATTTATGGTTCTGTTTGCCATGACGGCTATGCCCATTGAAACTCATAGACTCAAAGTGACAGCTTGGACACGCAGGTGTAGAACAGGACATCTTGTGACTGAGGGTAGAGTCGATTCTCTAAGGATGCTTTATCGGTCTCCAGAGGGTATCTCTGATCCATTTTTCTTATCCTTTCCTAAAGGGGACTACCCTGATTTGCTGTCTCACAACAGAGTTTAGTTTTAGCGGTTAGAGCTTTTTGAATAATTCAACCTTTGGTGTGTAGAGGTTTCAGTACTCGACGCAGGTAATAGAAAATTTACTTTTTTTGACTAATGTGAGTCTCTGGAAGGACTACTCTACTAAGGTTTTGGTGCAGTAGAGCTGTTGACTTTTAGATTGTTGAAAAGTTCTCTGATGTAAAGATTTTATATCACTCTCTTCAATATATGGAGTCGATCTGTTTTTAATGGGTTAGTGAGCTGATACTGGACAGTGCGAAGTTTTTCTCTTGTTGGTCAAGTTCTTCCATCTAGGAGTAAAACTCAAGCCCAATACCTCGATTTACAAAGGGTACGCCCGAATAGAAAGCTCTCAAAAGACCAAGTATGCGCCTACTTCAAAGCTGGTAGAAAACGATTTTTAGTAAAACTATGGCCTTTCGACCATTAGGTAATCTATCGAAAAACCAACCAATCTGCTGAACTTTAGCGAGGAATCAGGGCTTTACTGACCGATTTCTAAGTTTATCCACAACAAGAACTTTTCACTGTCCAGAGCTTTTAGTAATTCATTTTTTCGACAACATGTCTAAGCTTTTAACAATCGCGATACCTACCTATAATCGTGCCTCTCTATTAGATCAGCAAATGGCTTGGTTGAATGAGGCTATTCATCGACTAGAGAGTTCTGTAGAGATTCTTATTTCCGACAATGCCTCCAATGATGAGACTCAAAGGGTAATCGAGAAATGGTGTCCCCAGTTCTCTAATGTACAATTCACTAATCATCGTCAGCCATCTAATTTAGGACCTATTAGAAATATTGAATATTGCATAGAACAGGCGAAAGGGAAATTTGTCTGGGTAGTTAGTGACGATGATCGATTAAGACCAGAGACCTTAGGCTATATCGTTAAGCATCTTTCTGAAAAGCCTGACTTAACCCTTATCGTGCTGAACCATGCGGCCAAAAATTTTGCTCAAGATATTGTGGCTTATGAGCAGTGCTATCGCATTAAGGAAGATGTTTTCGCTACCGATGGCAAATCCCTGTTTAGTAAATGTCTGCTTCAGCATCAGGGTGGAGTCACTCTAACAACAGCCTTAATTTATCGAACCTCTGTGGTTCAAGATTCATTGACATCTTGGCCCGAGGGTATGGATAATTTTTCAGTGCAAACCTATATGACAGCTTACTGCGCTCTTTATGGGTCTGTATTGCTAACGGCCATTCCTTACGTTGTTTGTGCCTTGGGAGATCATTGGTTTATCCAAGATACCTCAACCCGCAATCGTTTCCGATATGAAGACAAACCAGCAATGTATGCCAGATTATCTGATATTGGCTATGGCAGAGTTCTAATGTGGAAATTCTGCTTGACAGTTGGTCAGTCCATTTTTGAACTCCTACAGCATCCCAGTAAGTTACCGTTATTATTAAGAAAACTCTTCTCTTTAGCTAATGCCAAATTCCATAAGAAGAGTGCATAAGAATTCATAGAGACTAGATGGGTGGAATCTTTAACCGACATTCCACCCTCTCAGGGTTGCTACAAGCATAGCTGTCATTGCTGTAACCTATGTTGTTCATTGTGAATGGCCTGGATAAACTCGGAGTGAGTGGCATCGTACCCATGGTTTGACTTTCTCTGGGCTACGATACCGGGCTCTCGGCTTCGCCGCAGAGCTTTTTTAGCGTGTGCTTATTGATACATCATTCCTGATGCGTTTTCATGTCACCTTCTGTGGATAGCCGCTTTAAAGTTTCACCAGACCCATTATCCAATGCTACACCCCACTGGCCATAGTATCAGAGAGCCTCTTATCCTTTGTCAATATCCAATCAGTCTATTGCATAACGTCCTATCTCGAACTTGCTGCGGATTGTCTGAAGAAGATTCACCTCGTTACTTTAGAGATGTAACAAAAAAGCTGACAACGCTCTGATTAGATTTAGCATTTTTATGTTGAGCTGTTATCCCTTAGGCTTCAGATTGAAGTATCAACATGGTTTCTCAATGGTTTCTCATACACAATAACCATCATGCGGTCAGCAGTTTGTGAATCCAGGAAAAGAGGTAACTGCTTTCAAGGCCATTCGAGTTATTTTTGGATTGAGATTATCTCTATTTAAACTCTATTGAGTCGTTATCAAATTTGTTTGATAACACGTTTTAGGAAGCCACATTTATGAGTTACAAGCACCACCTTAACTTCACCTATCTATCTCAGGAAGATCTGCTTAATGCCGGGTGTTTAGATATGCAGATGGTGATGGATGTCGCCGAAAAAGGCATGTTCGAATTTGAAAGACATCATGTCATTTTTCCTGAGAAAATTGTCCAGATTTTTAATCAAGCTACCCAAGAACGGATTAATTGTTTACCGGCAACGCTATTAGATGAAAAGGTCTGCGGCGTTAAATGGGTTTCGGTCTTTCCCCTGAATCCCAGTCAGCACGACCAGCAAAATTTATCGGCTATTTTCATCCTTTCGGAAATTGAAACAGGGTTTCCTATCTGTGTCATGGAAGGAACTCTCGCCTCCAATATGCGGGTTGCAGCCATGGGTGGTATTGCTGCCAAGCATTTAGCCCGTCCTGATGCTGAAGTGATTGGTTTTATTGGGGCCGGGGAACAGGCAAAAATGCATTTAATCGCGATGAAAGCTGTGTGCCCTGGTCTAAAGCAGTGTCGAGTCGCCGCTCACTTGGTGACCCATGAGGAGCAGTTTATTGCTGAGCTTTCACCCCTGTATCCAGAGATGGAGTTTGTATCCACAAAGACTAATGCGCAACAAGCTATGGAGGATGCCGATATTCTGGTGACCGCCACCAGTGCCCAAGCCCCTCTGCTCAAAGCTGCCTGGATGAAACCCGGTGCCTTCTATAGCCATGTGGGGGGCTGGGAGGATGAGTTTGAGGTGGCATTACAGGCTGATAAGATCGTCTGCGATGATTGGGAAACCGTTACCCACCGCACCCAAACATTAAGCCGAATGTATAAAGAGGGGCTGATTAACGCCAGCCATATCCATGCTGATCTACATGAGTTGGTCTCTGGCAAGAAACCAGGGCGTGAATCGGCGTCAGAGCGAATCTATTTCAATGCCGTTGGCTTGGCCTATATTGATGTTGCCATTGCCACCGCCATGTTCAACCGAGCTAGAGAGAACCAGCAGGGCACTCAACTCGATCTACAACAACGTATGGTGTTCGAACATCCTGATTTGAAATCGAAACTGAAACGCTGATGCTAAGACCGGGCAACGCAACTATGTTTAAGCGTCTGAATAACTTAACAGATGAGACAGTCACGGTAATGATTGAAGGTGAAGCTGTTCAAGTGCCGGTGGGTGAAACCGTAGCGGCAGCTGTTTTAGTG
Organism: Leptolyngbya sp. PCC 7375; assembly: GCF_000316115.1. Classification (GTDB taxonomy): domain Bacteria; phylum Cyanobacteriota; class Cyanobacteriia; order Phormidesmidales; family Phormidesmidaceae; genus Leptothoe. The sequence goes on along the minus strand of NZ_JH993797.1, from coordinate 524,435 downwards.
CATGGGTTGGACTATACCCGCACCACCCCTTTATCAGGGGCACCTCGGGCACCGTTATGCATGATGGGGGTGTGCTTTGAGTGTTTGATGGAAATTGATGGTTTGCCTAACCGTCAAGCCTGTCAGGTACATGTGGCAGAAGGGATGACGATTCGTCGTCAACAGGGTGTGGGAGGAGACAATGCATAGGTCGTATCAGCTGGTGGTGATTGGGGCTGGACCGGGAGGGCTGTGTGCGGCAACAACGGCGGCGAATTTAGGCTTAGATGTGGTGGTGCTCGATGAGCAGCCATCTCCCGGTGGACAAATTTATCGTGCGATCGCAAATGCCCCCCCAGACCGCGCAACATTACTCGGAGCCGATTATCAGCACGGCGCTGACCTGGTAGCCGCATTTCAGACTAGTGGAGCCCACTATTTACCCAACACCACCGTTTGGCTATTAAATTCTCGTCACCAGATTGGCATCCTGCACAATGGGCAAACATCTATTATTCAAGCGGAGTATGTGATTGTTGCCAGCGGTGCGATGGAGCGACCAATAGCGTTTCCCGGATGGACCTTGCCGGGGGTGATGAATGCAGGGGCGGCCCAAATCTTGCTGAAAACCGCTGGTGTGGTCCCCGCCAATGGCACGGTCATCGCCGGGGTGGGTCCGTTACCCCTACTGGTGGCTTGGCAATATCAGCGGGCTGGTATACCGGTAAAAGCGATTCTAGAACTCTCGCCTGGAGCCAACCTGTGGCGGGCTGCACCGCACTTACCCAGGGCGTTAGGAGCCGGTAATTATATCAGCCGTGGATTAAAATACACCCTGGATCTCAATGCAGCGGGCATCCCTATCTACTATGGGGTTTCTCACCTACAAGCTCAGGGGGACAAACATATTCAGGCGGTAGAGTATGGCTGGAATAGCCTTGGCATTCGTCGGCGAGAAACGATCCCCACAGACAGTCTCTTGGTCCATTTTGGGGTGATTCCTAGAACAAATCTGACCCAGGCCTCTGGTTGCCACCATGTTTGGGATGCGGGGCAACAGTGTTGGCGACCCCAAGTAACGCCGTGGGGAACGACCACTGTGCCGGGGCTCGCCGTTGTGGGTGATAACGCCGGGATTGGGGGTGCCCGCAGCGCCGAACATAGTGGCCGATTAGCCGCCCTAGAAGTCGCTCGGGCGTTGGGCCTCATCAGTGAGCAGCAGCGCGATCGCCAGGGCCAGGATGATCTCAACTGGCGGCGGAAAGATTTAAGGGTACGCCCTTTTCTAGAAGCCCTGTATCGCTTACCGGAGTCCCTGCTTGTTCCCGCTGATGATGACACTCTGGTCTGCCGTTGTGAAGAAATTTCAGCCGGGCAAATTCGCCAAACGGTGCGAGAAGGCCATGGTGATCCCAATCAAGTGAAATATTATCTCCGCTGCGGCATGGGGCCTTGTCAAGGAAGACAGTGTGCCTCGACCGTAGCCCACATTGTTGCAGCGTCCCACCAGCGTCCCGTCTCAGACTATGCCCCCTTTCGCATCCGCCCGCCGATCAGGCCCCTGACCATTGACCAGCTGGCTAATTTGACAGGAACAAAAGCATGACGGTTGATGTTGTAATTATTGGTGGAGGATTGATTGGATCCTCAACAGCGCTACACCTGGCCATGGCCGGACAACGGGTCATCGTCGTAGAAAAAGATAGCCCTGGCCGCCATGCCTCTGGTGTGAACGCTGGCGGTTTACGTCGATTGAATCGTCATCCGGCGGAGATTCCCCTCGCGGTTGTTGCCGCCAGAATGTGGCGAGATATCTATTCCCTGGTGGGCAGTGATTGCGATGTAAAACTCAGCGGCCAGGTGCGGGTGGCGGAAAATGCCGCTGATCTTGAGAAACTCAAAGAACGGGCAGCCATGGTCTGTTCCCTGGGATTTGACCATGAACAGCTGATTGATCGAGCGCATCTCTACACACTGGTCCCCGCTCTGGCCCCCCACTGTGTGGGTGGGCTGTATACCGCTGGTGACGGCTTTGCCCGACCCTATCACGCCCTCACCGCTTTTCGCCGCAAGGCCGAGTCCCTGGGAGTAGAGTATCGAACAGGCTGCCGTGTGACGGGGATAGAACGGGTAGGAGACCGTTGGCGTGTGGTGTCAGAGCAAGCCAAGTTGGACGCACCTATCCTGGTCAACTGTGCAGGGGCCTGGGCAGGGCAGGTGTGTGACTATTTAGGTGAACCCGTTCCGCTCAAGGTGGGAGCCCCAATGATGATGGTGACTGAGCGGTTACCCCCTTTTCTTGAGCTAGTGGTAGGCGTGGCATCCCGTAAGTTGTCGTTTAAGCAGATGCAAAACGGCACTGTATTGATTGGAGGAGCTTATTTGGCTGACCATGACATGGTCAAGGAAACGACAGAGATTGATTTTTTCAAACTCTCTGAAAGCAGCCGCACCGTTGTAGAGCTGTTTCCCAGAATGGCAGGTGTGCGAATTGTCAGGACATGGGCAGGCCTGGAAGCCTTTATGCCCGATCGTATTCCCGTCATCAGTGCCAGTGGAAAAGTCCCCAATGTTTATCATGCGTTTGGGTTCTCGGCCCATGGCTTCCAACTGTCACCCGTTGTCGGGCGCATCATGTCAGAGCTGATTTTGAATCAAAAGAGTTCCTTAAACATCAAACCGTTTTCGATTCAGCGATTTCAATCCGCCGATGCCAGCCATACTTCACATCAGCTTAGTTAACGTTCCATAATCAGCATCGATGTATAGCGGCAGTGGGCCTATGGTTCTGATTTTGCCGGACAAACCTGCCTGCCTTGGTAAAGGGAACGTTACAGCGCTACTCCTTGCTGCATCAGCTGTAACGTATTCTCAATCAGCGGTTTAACCGCGTCCCCTGCAATCCCTAAGCGATTATCCAGCAGCAGCATCGCCAAACCATGAACCAACGACCAATTGGCCAACGCCAATAGTCGTGGCTCGCCAGACTGCATTTCCTGAGCCGCCTGACCATCCGCAATAATATCCACCAAAATTTGAAAAGACTTATTAGCCGTTGTTGTTAACGAAGGAAACGCATCTGCATCTGCACAGTAACTGCCAAACATCACCTGATAGTGGGTGGGGTAACGTAGAGCATATTCAACATAGGCAAGTCCCGTTGCCTGTAGCTGGGCCAGCGGAGTCGATTCAGCATCTCTAGCCTGCTCCAAGTAGCGACTAAACTCCCGAAAACCTTCTTCGGCGACGGCGGCCAGCAGCGCTTCTTTGTCAGCAAAATGGCGATACGGAGCTGTGTGGGATACCCCAGCCCGACGAGCCACCTGTCGTAAAGATAGGGCAGATATATCCTGCTCTTCGATAATTGCCAGGGCTGAATCTAGCAATGCTCGTCGCAGGTCTCCGTGGTGATAGCTCTTTTTTGCGGTTGCGGTCATCGTGCCTTAAATCAGCAATTTTGTAGTCACAGTCCTATTTTCATTAATCATGTTAACATCGTCAACTTGTGTCAATAAAGTCGTTCTACCATAGCATCTGTTTACTCGGCCACAGTTGCCGCCAACCAGATGAGAGTTTTACGTATTCACATAATTTCCTCATATTGTTTTCTTACCTTAAGTGTAGTTATCCCACTCTCAAAGCAATGTGGTTGAAACTCCTCTCAAAAGTCTCAACCTGCTTTGTGTTGTCTTTTACTACAGAGTTAGGGGGAGATCTTATGACAACAGTATCTTTGCAAGCTACAACGATTCAACCTCTGGGTAATCGAGTCTTTTTGAAAGTTAGTGCTCCTGATGCAAAGACAGAAGGGGGCATTTTCCTCCCAGATACTGCACAGGAAAAACCACAGGTGGGGGAAGTAATGGCTGTGGGGCCTGGCAATCGAAATGAGAAAGGTGTCCATCAACCTGTGGATGTCCATGTCGGTGACCAAGTTCTTTACTCAAAATACTCAGGCACCGACATTCAGATGGGGCATGAAGACTATGTGCTTATATCTGAAAACGATATCTTGGCAACCTTAGCGTAGCCATAACCGATTGGGAGGCTGTAGTAATGGCTAAATCTATTTTTTATAGTGATGAAGCTCGTCACGCTTTAGAAAGAGGCATTGACCTGTTATCCGAGGCGGTTGCCTCTACCTTGGGACCCCGGGGACGCAATGTGGTGTTGGAAACTAAATTTGGTGCACCTCAGATCATTAATGATGGGGTGACCATTGCTAAAGAAATTGAACTGGAAGACCATGTCGAGAATACGGGGGTGGCATTGATTCGGCAGGCGGCTGCTAAAACTAATGATGTCGCTGGAGATGGGACGACGACTGCCGTTGTGCTCACCAGCGCCATTGTTAGAGAAGGGTTGCGGAATGTGGCTGCTGGAGCCAATGCGATCGCGCTTCGCCACGGCATTGAAAAAGCAGCTGAGTATGTAGTGGAGCAAATCAAAGCTCACGCTCGTCCTGTTCAGGATTCGAAAGCTGTTGCCCAGGTAGGAGCGATCTCTGCCGGTAACGACCCAGATGTGGGTGAGATGATTGCGACAGCCATGGAGAAAGTGGGTCGAGAAGGGGTCATTACCCTTGAAGAGGGCAAGTCCATGACCACGGAATTGGAAATCACCGAGGGCATGCGTTTTGAGCGGGGCTATGTTTCACCCTACTTGGTAACCGATGCAGAACGCATGGAAGCGTTGTTGGATGAGCCTTATATTCTCATTACCGATAGAAAGATTACCCTCATTCAAGATCTGTTGCCGATCTTAGAATCGATCACACGCATTGGTAAACCGCTGTTAATCATTGCTGAAGATATTGAAAAAGAGGCCTTAGCTACCTTAGTTGTGAATCAACTGCGGGGTGGGTTGCAGGTTGCTGCGGTCAAAGCACCTGGTTTTGGAGATCGTCGCACAGCCATGCTGCAAGATATCGCTGCCTTAACAGGCACTCAAGTGATCAGTAAGGAAACAGGACTTTCTCTAGAGAATGCCTCCATGGAGATGCTGGGTCGATCCCGTCGAGCCACAATTACTAAAGACACCACAACCCTTGTGGCTGAGGGCAATGAAGAGGCCGTTCAAGCTCGCTGTGAGCAAATTCGTCGTCAGATCGAAGAAACTGAATCTGAGTATGACAAAGAGAAACTGCATGGGCGGCTGGCTAAACTTTCTGGTGGTGTAGCCGTGATCAAGGTTGGGGCAGCCACTGAGACTGAATTAAAGGATCGTAAATATAAACTGGAGGATGCCATTAACTCCACCAAGGCGGCTGTAGAAGAAGGCATTGTCCCTGGCGGTGGCACCACGCTAGCCCATTTGGCTCCACAGTTAGAAACTTGGTCAAAAGCCCATTTGGACAACGAGGAACTGGTTGGGGCATTAATTGTTGCCAAGGCTCTCTATGCTCCACTTCGACGCATTGCGGAAAATGCAGGCCAAAATGGGGCAGTGATTGCTGACCATGTCAAGGGGCAGGCATTTGATGTGGGCTACGATGCCATGACCAATCAGTTTGTCAATATGTTTGATGCGGGCATTGTAGACCCAGCGAAAGTTACCCGCAGTGGGCTCCAGAATGCAGCATCCATTGCTGCTATGACGCTAACCACTGAATGCATCGTGGCTGAGAAGTCGGAGAAGAAGGTCTCTGCTGCGTTGGGTAGCTTTGATTATTGAGACCTGAATGCTAGATCTCTGCGTTGATTACTGCGATCGCAATGCCTTGAAAACTGGCAAAATTTTAAGAGGTGACGATGCACAAGTAGAAAATGCCCCAGGCAGTATTTCATTTCCATGGCAGCTTAAATGATTTTCTGCCCCCTGCCCGCAGGCACAAAGCATTTTCTCCCACTGTAAAAGATCGACTGCCCCATTTCACTCGGCTTTCTTACAATGAGTTTTTTGAGTGTCAGAACTGTAGTCAGCTCTATTGGAAAGGGGCTCACTATCAGCGGATTCAGCAACTAATCGAGCAGTTTGTTGGCTGATGTTTATGGGCTGATGTCTTTTGTCCCAGAGCAGAACTCGATACCATAGCCTTTGGCCTGTGTGTAGTTGTCCCCATGGAAAAGTTGTCTAATTCTGGAAATCGCTGGCAGTTCTGGATTGATCGAGGGGGCACATTTACTGACCTGGTCGCCCAGCGGCCCGATGGGGGGCTGGTTATTCATAAGCTGCTATCAGAAAACCCAGAACGATATGTGGATGCGCCGCTGCAAGGCATTCGGGATATTTTAGGGATTGCAGCAGGACAGCCGTTGCCCACCGAGCAAATTGGGGTGGTGAAGATGGGCACCACGGTGGCCACAAATGCCTTATTGGAGCGCAAAGGCGATCGCACCCTACTGGTCATTACCCAAGGCTTTAAAGATGCGCTACGCATCGGCTATCAGCATCGACCTGATATTTTTGCCCGCCAGATCGTCTTGCCAGAAATGCTATACGAGCAGGTGATCGAGGTGGAGGAACGCTATAGCGCCCAGGGCGAGGAGCTATTGCCGGTGCAAACGCAGCCGCTGCTGCCCCAGCTGCAACGGGCCTATGATGCGGGCATTCGTTCCTGTGCCATTGTGCTGATGCATGGTTATCGCTATCCCAAGCATGAGCATCAGATCGCAGCCCTGGCCAAGACCATTGGCTTTACGCAGATTTCAGTGTCCCATGAGGTTAGCCCCCTAATGAAACTGGTCAGCCGAGGGGATACCACCATGGTGGATGCTTACCTATCGCCCATTTTGAAGCGCTATATCGATCGGGTGGCGTTGGAGCTGGGTGCCGTGGGCACAGGCAATTCAGAAGGGAAGAACACTCCTCAAACAGCGTCTAACCAAGGTCCCCAGCTGATGTTTATGCAGTCCAATGGGGGGCTGACCGATGCCCATCTGTTTCGGGGCAAAGACAGTATTCTCTCGGGACCGGCTGGCGGTGTGGTGGGGGTGGTGCAAACGAGCGCGATCGCAAATCTCCACAAAATCATCGGCTTCGACATGGGCGGCACCTCCACCGATGTCTCCCACTACAACGGTGAATACGAACGGGTATTTGAGTCAGAGGTGGCGGGCGTTCGCATCAAGGCACCGATGATGGCGATCCATACGGTGGCAGCCGGTGGGGGGTCCATTTTGCATTTCGATGGAGCCCGCTACCGGGTGGGGCCAGACTCTGCCGGCGCTAATCCGGGGCCAGCCTGTTACCGCAAAGGCGGCTGCCTCACCGTGACCGACTGCAACGTTATGCTGGGCAAAATTCAGCCGGAATTTTTCCCCCAGGTGTTTGGCCCTGAGGGCAATCAGTCCCTGGATCGCGAAGTGGTGCAACAAACGTTTGCAGACCTGGCTGAAAAGATTCACCAGGCGACCGGTGATGTGCGATCGCCCGAGCAAGTGGCAGCTGGATTTTTAGCCATTGCCGTTGAGAACATGGCCAACGCCATCAAAAAAATCTCAGTGCAGCAGGGCCATGATGTATCGGAATACACCCTGTCCTGCTTTGGGGCAGCGGCTGGGCAACACGCCTGCCTGATTGCCGATGCCCTGGGGATGCGACAGATTTTTATTCACCCCCTGGCCGGTGTGTTGTCGGCCTATGGCATGGGGCTGGCCGACTTGCGCGCCCTACGCCAGGCAGCGATAGAACAGCCTCTGGCTACAAGTTTATTACCAGACCTAAAAGACAAACTCACTGAGATCACGGCCCCCGCTGTTGCCGAAGTAAAACGCCAGAACGTTACCGATGACCGCCTTGAGATCCTACCCAAGGTGCATATTCGGTATCAGGGCACCGACTCAGCACTGATCGTGGCCTTTGGTGATTTACCCACGATGCAGGCCCAGTTTGAGCGGGATTACCACCAGCGCTACGGCTTTACCATGCCGGAGAAGCCCTTAATTGTGGAAGCGGTTTCAGTCGAAGTTGTTGGCAAAATGCCGCTGCCAACAGAGCCCACTCCAGACTCTCTCCGTCCCCATCCCTCCCAGCCAGCCACCACAGTAACCATGTTTACAGCCGATGGCTGGCAATCCACGCCCCTATTTCAGCGCAGTGAGTTGCGACCGGGAGATCACATTTCAGGCCCTGCCATTATTGTGGAGGCAACCGGCACTAATAGTGTGGAACCGGGCTGGGTAGTGAAGATTAGCGATCGCAACCACCTACTCCTCACCAAATCCTCTAAAGATCAAGACCCAACAGCAGACACTGGCTCAGAATCGCTGTCACCATCGAGAGATCTCTCCCAGCAGGCCAGTCCCGATCCAGTCATGCTGGAGATTTTCAACAATCTGTTTATGGCCATTGCCGAACAGATGGGGTTTACCCTGCAAAAGACCAGCTATTCGGTCAACATCAAAGAGCGATTAGACTTTTCCTGCGCCATCTTTGATCAACAGGGACAGCTGGTGGCCAACGCTCCCCATATTCCTGTTCATCTGGGCTCCATGGGTGAAAGCATCGAAAGCCTGATTGCAGCCAAGGGTGACAGCCTAAAACCTGGCGATGTGTATGTGCTCAATAACCCCTATAACGGGGGTACCCACCTGCCAGATGTCACCGTCATCACGCCTGTTTTTCCCAGTGTCTCCTCACCTGAGCCTGAACAGCAGATATCCCCTCTCTTTTACGTTGCCTCCAGGGGACATCACGCCGACATTGGCGGCATCACTCCAGGCTCCATGCCCCCCAACAGCACCACTGTGGACGAAGAGGGTGTGCTGATCGACAACTTCCAGCTGGTGGATCAGGGGCATTTTCGAGAACAGGAACTCCTGGAATTACTCACCCAGCCACCCTATCCGGTACGGAACCCCAACCAGAATATTGCCGATCTCCAGGCCCAAATTGCCGCCAATGAAAAAGGGGTGCAGGAGCTACACAAAATGGTGCAGCACTATGGTCTGCCCACCGTCCAGGCCTATATGCAACACGTGCAAGACAATGCGGAAGAATCGGTGCGGCGGGTGATTGATGTGCTCAATCCAGGCCAGTTTACCTATGAAATGGATGACGGTTGTCAGATCCAGGTGGCCATTAGTTGCGATCGCACCCGCCGCAGTGCCCGCATTGATTTCTCCGGCACTTCACCCCAGCAGGCCACCAACTACAATGCCCCAAAAGCCGTCTGCAAGGCAGCGGTCCTTTATGTATTTCGCACCCTGGTAGACGACAAAATACCCCTCAATGCCGGATGTTTAAAGCCGTTGGAGATCATTATCCCCGCTGGCTGTATGCTCAACCCCCACTATCCAGCCGCTATTGTGGCCGGTAATGTGGAAACCTCCCAGGTGATTACCGACGCCCTCTATGGAGCCTTAGGCATCATGGCCGCATCCCAAGGCACCATGAACAACTTCACCTTTGGCAATGAACGTTATCAGTACTATGAGACCATCTGTGGTGGCTCCGGCGCAGGCCCCAATTACAATGGCACCGATGCCGTTCAAACCCACATGACCAACTCCCGACTGACCGATCCAGAAGTCTTAGAATGGCGCTTTCCCGTTTTGTTAGAACGTTTTGCCATTCGTCAGGGTAGCGGCGGTCAGGGCTTACATGCAGGCGGCAATGGCGTCATCCGTCGCATCAAGTTTCGGGAACCCATGACAGCCGCCATTCTCTCCAACCATCGTCACGTTCCCCCCTTTGGCCTGCATAGCGGCACACCTGGTCAGACCGGTCACAACTCTGTTGTGCGCCCAGATGGCACAACAGAAACCTTGGACAGTAAAGCCATGGTTCAAATGCAGCCAGACGATACCTTTATCATCGAAACCCCCGGCGGCGGCGGCTATGGTGCCGCTCGGTAGGGGCGTACAGATGTACGCCCTGCAATAGATTGGCAGATAGATTATCTTTTATATCCTGCATTGGACGCACTGCTGTGCGTCCCTACGTGGAGGGTTCCTTAACAAACATAGTCATCAAATTAGGCCCCAGCAGATACTGATGTTGCACACATCGAAATCCCACTTGAGTGCCCATATGTTCTCGCACCTGCGAACCATAGAATTTAATCCCACCTGGAGAAACTGGAATCTTCAACGTTTCCGTTGATACCCGTGCAGCTGGATCAACCAGATAAAACCTGCCCCCCGGACGTAATACCCGATAAATTTCAGCAAACACCTGTTCCGGCGCTGCATAATGCAAAAAACTTAACGTGTTAAAAACCGCATCAAATTGTTTGTCAGCAAACCGTAGTGGATTAGCATTACCCTGCACAAAAATTAAGCGAGGGCGATGGCGGTTCGTGCGACGCGCCTGACGTAACATCTCAGGCGCAAAATCTAGACCCGTGCCCTGGAGGTCAGGATACTTAGCCGCTAAGCGATCCAACAAACGCCCGGTCCCACAGCCAAGGTCAAGCACATGGGACTGCTGCGGTAGGTCAACATAATCTAGCAGCCGCTGATGGGTGGCTTGATAAAATACTGACGGAAATAACAGGTCATACAGGGGTGCCCAGCAATCGAAGAGTTGCCTTTTATTCGGTGAAGTCATCAGTTGACCAAGTCCTGGATCCATTACCAGAGATTCTAGCGAATTCCCCCAGAAATACGAGTTCACATCCTGGTTTCACAGATTCAGAGTTGAGCATTGAGCAACCTGCACCATGAGACTTGCTGTGTTTGCAGCCAAAGCCTTCAGTAGCTTGACAATGGAGTGCCTTATTTAGCGTCTATTTTTTGCGATCGCACGGCTAACAGAATAATGCTTTGCCAACGATTCCGGATAGTAAATCCATGCTTCATAAGAAGCTCACATTCTTGCTTTAGGATTAACGTGAAATTAGGAAATCTCCACATTTAAGCTGTTTTAAGGAGAAACGATGGCTTCTTTTTTAGAAAAGACCTGAGGCCATTTGCGCATTGAGTAGATATAGGGGAATAGCAGCTAAAGCTGTTCTATTTTTATTTTTTTGCTGCTGATCCTCAGTATGGAGTTTATCTGTCAAATTTAGGCTGTTAGCCAGTTTTGCCGATCGATTCATCCTTTAAATCAGCAACAGCTTTTTTTCTACCCTCGCATCTCCCCCACCAACGTTGGATAGTTATGCCAACGCTTGGGAAGTATTTAAACTATGACTAACCCAAAGCCATCCCCCAAGTTTTCTCTCCTATCAGCACTCTGGGACTACCTTAATCAGCCCCTGTTTGAGCGCGATGTCCAATTCGTGTGGAATCCTCGCAAATTCACAATATCCTACAGGTCTCAACTATTAGAACGCTGTTGGTCTAAAGACTATGAAACCGAAAAAAATCGTTATCGGCTAGAAGTTAACTGGCACCATAGCACTCCTCAATCTAAATGTCTGCCATCGGATACTGGCCTGTCCTAATTTATTAAGAGTTGTGGATTGCCGCTGCGGATGAGAAGAGCTTTGCAGCAGTATCGGGGTAAAAGCTTATGCCCCAATCTCTTCAGCACGTATTCAGAATGGGTTGTCGTTGGATATGGCGACGGAATTTACTGGTGAAAACCAGTGTGGTGCTGTTGCTGACGGGGCTGGTTGTGCGGGGTGTCCCCTACTTGATGCCTATGCATGCGACGGATTTAGCCCAGGTGGATCAGGCAGTGGAGTTTCGCGATCGCAACTCTCTCCCCCTTGGTACCCTCCTTTCCCGCGACCAAGAGCACACCGCTGTTGTTCCCCTATCCCAAGTCTCCTCCCATTTTCAGCACGCTATTCTCGCCGCTGAAGACCGACGATTCTATCACCATGGCCCTGTCGATCTACAGGCCTTAGCCCGCGCTAGTTTACAGGCCATTCGTACCCGCCGCATTGTCAGTGGCGCATCCACTGTGACCATGCAACTGGCCCGCATGGTAAAACCTGTCCCGCGCACATTTTTAGGAAAAGCCCAACAAATTTGGTACGCTTGGCGACTGGCCGCAGGCATGACTAAGGATGAAATTCTTGCCGCCTACGTTAACCGACTCCCCATGGGGGGCAACATCTACGGCGTTGAAGCCGCTGCTCGTGTCTACTTTGGGCTTCCTGCCGCTGATCTAACAGTTGCCCAGGCGAGCCTACTTGCCGCTTTGCCCAATGCTCCGACTGCCCTTAACCCCTACACTAATTGGGATAGTCTCAAACAGCGACAGCAGTATGTTCTCAATCAAATGGTGGCCGATGGCACACTAACTCAGGCTCAGGTCAAGCGCATTTATGTCCAACCCGTGACTGTCCAATCGATTGATCAGGGGCTTTTAGTTGCACCACACTTTCTCTTCTGGCTGGCCGCACAGCTCCCTACGGATCACCCTGCCCAAGTCCATACCAGTCTCGATCTGTCCCTTCAGCGTTTTGTTACCGCCCAGGCTCAACAGGCCGTTCAAGGGCTAGCTCTAAAAAATGTGCGCCACGCTGCCGCTCTCGTGATCGAAAATGCCACAGGTGACGTTCTCGCCTATGTGGGTTCCCCAAAATACTTTTCTAGTCAACAGACCGGTCAAAACGACGGTGTCCAGGCTCTGCGTCAGCCAGGGTCCACCCTCAAGCCGTTTCTCTATCAGCTAGCGTTAGAACAAGACATCATTCAGCCCAACACTATCCTGGCGGATGTGCCCACACACTATGGGATTCCTGGGGCTCAGCTCTATAGCCCCACCGACTTTAGTGAAACGTTTCAAGGTCCGGTGCGGGTGAGAGCTGCTCTTGGTAATTCTCTGAATATCCCAGCTGTGCGGATTCTGGAGAAAGTGGGCGTTGATAATTTTCTGAAGCGGTTGCGCCAGCTGGGTTTTAGTCACTTGGATCGGTCTCCTAACCACTATGGTTTAGGCCTGGCCCTTGGCAGTGGAGAAGTGTCGTTGTGGGAGCTGGCGCAAGCGTATTTAACCCTTGCCCACCAGGGTGATCCAAGTATTACTCTCTCGCCTTTCAAAGTAAGGCGTGACAATAATGCATTACCTGTGAGTCACAGCCAGTCGAGTGTGTCCCCCTTTGTCAGGGGGACCGACAGGGGGGTATCGACATTTGGCGCTACCGATCGAGACCCCTCCGCCTCCGGCACCTCCCCTAAGCCCTCTGGGCAGGCTTCGCCAACGTTAGGGGAGGAAAAGCTTTTGCCACCTTCTCCCACATGGTCTCTTATCACTGATATCCTCTCCGACCCTCACGCACGTGCCACTGCCTTCGGTGTCGATTCTGTCCTCAACCTGCCCTTCCCAGCAGCTGTAAAAACCGGTACCTCTTCGGATTTTCGCGACACCTGGACCGTTGGTTTCACCACTGACTACACCGTTGCCACCTGGGTTGGCAACTTTGATGGCACTCCCATGCAGGATGTTTCTGGTGTGATGGGGGCTGCTCCCCTGTGGCATCGAATTATGGTGCATTTCCATGAGACCCATGAACCTGAACGCTTCCCCTCACCTGACGGCATGGTAAAACGACCTATCTGTACACTGACTGGACAGAAACCCACATCCGACTCCGACTGTGAAGCCATCGTCCAGGAGTATTTTGCCCTGGAGGATTTGGTAGCTTATGAACAAAACACAACAGAATCAAACCAAACCAATGTGGCTGAAAACAGTGCAGAGTTAACAATTGTTTCGCCTAAAACAGGCAGTCAGTTTTTGCTATATCCAAATGCCCAAGACCAACGTCTGGAATTCAAGGTGGTTGATAACACGTCTCAGGAGTCTTCAACTATAGAATGGCAGCTCAATGGTCAAACGTTAGAGTCTTCTGGCAAACCCTCTTTGTTTTGGTCGATGCAGCCAGGACAGTGGCATTTAGATGTCCGTAGCGGTAATCAGCGAGCCCAGGTGCAGTTTGATGTACTTTTAGCTGATGAACAACCTGTAAGATCTGGATTTTCTCTTAGGAAAAGTCAATAACGTTTTCTAACACAGATTCTATCCAGAATTAAGAATTGTAGGTATTTCCGTAATCTGTCAGGTCCCATTGGATATGACAAAGAAGTGTGGCCAGTGGTGGAGTCAATGTCAGAAAGGAAAAAGCTACGAAAGCTGTTGATCTACGGGCTGATCGGTTTTGTTCTGACATTACTGTTGGCCACCTGTAATCGTCCCAATGCTTTGCGTACGCAGGATCAGAGTGTTCCTATTCCACCGCCTGAACCATTGCCAGCAGTGACAGCACTCACCGACCCAGACCTGCCCGATTGGATTGAACAGATTAGTCCTACTGGAGAAGCTGAAACACTAGCCCAGATACGGATTCGGTTTGCTGAGCCATTGGTGGCAGTGGAGAGTTTGGAAAGTCACGCTCGTAAGTCCACCCTAGAAAAATTCGAAGTCTTCCCTCCCATCCCGGGTGAATTTCGCTTTCTCACCCCGCGTATGGTTGGTTTTCAGGCCGATCGCACCATTCCCAAGGCCACGCGAGTCCGCGTCACCCTGAAAACCGGTCTAAAAGATCTCTCCGACCATGAGCTAGACCAGGACCTTGCCTGGACCTTCACCACAGAGCCCATTAAAATCACTAACCTGCCTGGTATTGATAGCAGACGAGGATCAGCCGAGGACCCCATTGATATAGAACCTGTCCTAGAGTTCAACTCTAACGTTCAGCTTGATCTAGCTTCCCTAAAACAACACCTACAACTCTCGACTGAAGATCAAGAGACTGAAGGCCAAGCAAGTTCAATTCCAGTACGGGTAGTTGTGGCTGAATACGAGGACGAGTACCTGTCTGCCCGGGAAAAGTTTGGTACCTCGACACGTCCCTGGCAATACCATGTCACCCCCAATCGCCCCCTCGAAAAAGCCACTCAATACTTTCTCAGCATTTCACCTGGACTGCAGCCTGCAGGTGGCAATCTCCCCACTGAAAATAGTATTGATAGTCTGATTACCACCTACAGCCCCCTAGCCTTCGAGAAGTTAGAGATGGTAGGCGCAGGACAACCCGGTGGAGCGACTGGTCGATTTACCAATGGCCTGGCCCAGTTTGTATTTAATAATGGGCTAGTGGCTGACATCGCTACTGAACAAATCACCATCGATCCTCCCATTCAAGCAGGCACTCGCCTACTCCGAGCCTACGATAATGACACGTATGTCAGCCTCAATCCCTGGTCGTTGGAGCCTCAAACCACCTACACCATTACCATTGGGGCTGATTTAAAAGACCGCTTTGGCCAAACCCTGGGTAGTCCGGTGACGGTGGACTATACCCCCAGTGATTTAACCGGTGACATCTGGGCTCCCACTGGGCTCAACATTTTCCCAGCTAACCAAGATTTACAGCTCAACATATCGGCAGTAAATCTGCCAGACAACGCCTATAAAGCTTCCTATAAGGTTGTTCAACCAACGGATTTAGTCAAAACTGACACGGCCTATCCCCGTGGTAACAACACGAGTCTGTTGCCAGACCGCAGTACCTGGTCCTCATTTTCTGTCGCCGCTGAGAAGAATACCTTTGCTGATATTCCCGTGCCCCTACGAGAACAGCTGGGGGGCAATACCGGCATGTTGGCCTATGGCGTTACGGCCCGCGCCAGCACCTATCATCGCAACGGCACTCAACGCTGGCATGAACCCAACTATTACGGACTGGTACAGCTCACCAACCTGGGTGTCTTTGCCCAGTGGTTCCCAGATTCAGGCCAGGTGCGGGTACACCATTTAGCAGATGGCTCAGTGGTCCAGCAGGCCCCCATCTCGATCTATCGCTCCTACACCTACGAAGGCAATCCTCCAGCGGGGACACCCCAGCCCTGCGCCACGGGTAACACTGACAACACCGGTACCCTGAAATTAAATGCCCAAGCTCTCCAATCCTGTATGAATGGAGCTGAGACGTTTGATGACCCGCCAGAACTACTCGTGATTGCCCGTGAAGATAACGACTGGGCATTTGCCCGCACCACACCCTATACCGGCAGTTCTCGCTACGGTATTTATGCAGGTTGGGAAGGAAGCCAGCCCATTTCCCGTGGCAACGTCTTTTCTGACCGTTTTCTTTATCAGCCCGGAGAAACCGCCTGGCTGACTGGCAATGCCTACTATCTACAGAAAGGCAGCCTGCGTCAAGACAAAAACAGACCTTATACCATCACCCTACAAGGGCCTGAAGGTGAGAAAATTGACCTGGGCACCCAAACAACCAATGACTTTGGCACCTTTTCTGTGAAATGGGATATCAGTGCCGATCAGCCTTTGGGCTACTACTCCGTTTTGGCCGCTGCTGACAATGGCGTAGAACTGCTGGGGAACTTACGGGTAGCCGAATTTAAGCCGCCTAACTTTAAGGTTGCCATGAGTCTTGATCAAGCAACAGCAGCGGCAGGTGATCGTCTTTCAACCAGTGTAGAGAGCAGCTATCTATTTGGAGCACCGGTACAGGGACGTGAGATCAATTACTATGTCACTCGTCAGCCAACGACGTTTATTCCAGAGGGTTGGGAAGACTTTTCCTTTGGTCGTCGGTGGTACTGGCCAGAGGAACGCCCCATTGTTTCCAGCGATGTATTAGAGACTAGCCAAACCCTGGATGACCAGGGGCAAAGTCAGCTTTCCGTAGAGATTACTGACGATCTGCCCTACCCCATGACCTATCGCTTAGATGCTGAGGTGGTGGATGTCTCCAATCTTTCAGTTGCTGATACAAAAGAGGTGACGGTGCTGCCAGAGGAACGGTTGATCGGTTTGCAGAGTGATTTTGTAGCCGATGCTGGAGAGCCCTTTGATGTGGAGGTGATTGTTACCGATGCCCAAGGACAGGTTCAGTCTGGTCAGTCGGTACAGTTGGCGCTAGAGCGGATGAATTACAGCAGCGTCACTGAGGTGATTGAGGGCAGTGTTAGCCCCAACTATCAGGTGGAATATGAGCTAGTAGACGAGGTAACCGTTCGTTCTAGCAACACGACTAAAACAGTGCAGCTGACAGCTCAAGAAGCAGGACCTTACCGCATTCAGGCCACGGTGGGTGATGAGCGCTCTGCTACGGATACCCGGATTTGGGTGTCTGGTGCTAACCCTGTGTACTGGGGCAGCCGCTATAACAATAATCGGCTAGAGGTGCAGCTGGACAAAGACAGCTACGTCCCTGGAGAAACAGCCACGGCGATGATCCAATCGCCCTATGACGCAGGCGAACTGTATTTTGCCGTAGTCCGCCAAAACACCCTCTATGAAGACGTGGTTTCCGTTAGCGGTGGCGCTCCCCAGGTGCAATTCACCGTTACCCCAGACATGTTGCCGAATGCAGCCGTGGAAGTCGTTCTTGTCCGCCAGGGAGAGCGGTTGGAAACTGTCGAAGTTAATAAGCTGGAGAATCTAACCAGTATTGGCTTTGCCCCATTTCAAGTGGATCTAGCGGATCGTTATCTCAAGCCAGACGTGACACCCACTGAATCCGAGATTCGTCCGGCTGCCGAGCAAACACTCAAGCTCACCCTGAAGGATGATCAAGAGCAGCCTGTTTCAGGTCAGTTCACGGTGATGGTGGTGGATGAAGCCGTCCTCCAGCTTAGCGGTCACCGTCCACCGGATTTAGTGGAGACAGTCTATGCCGAACAGTCCATTTCCACCCGCTTTGCTGACAACCGTTCGGATGTGGTGTTACGACCGCTGAGTTCTCCCCTAGAAAAAGGCTGGGGCTACGGCGGCGGATTCTCGGCAGGCGGTGAGAGTACTCGCATTCGCAAAGACTTTCAGGCGCTGGCCTACTATAACGGCTCGGTGCCCACAGATGACCAGGGCCAGGCGGAGGTTAGCTTTACCCTACCCGACAATCTCACCACCTGGCGGGTAATGGTGGTGGCCACCGATGGTAACCTGCACTTTGGCAATGGCGATGCCACCTTTGTGGCCACTCAGCCCTTAATTACTGCACCGATTTTGCCCCAGTTTGCCCGTCCTGGAGATCGCATGATGGCGGGCTTATCGGTGACCAACACCACGGACCAGCGGGGGCAGTTAGCCATCCAGGCAGATGCTGCCAATGGCTTGAACTTTGCCGATGAAGAATCCAGTACTACCCTGAGAGAACGTGGTAAAAAAGGCACCCAGGCCTATCGCTTTCCCATGGAAGTCACAGCGACAGGAGAGGCTCAGATAAGATTTCAGACCCAGCTAGGCGATGAGAGTGACGGCTTCCAACTGCCGTTAACTGTCAAGCAGTTGACGATTACCGAACAGGTGGTAGAGGCAGGGGCGACTACGGACCCGGTCACCATTCCTGTGAATGTGGACAAAGATGTGGTGTCGGATGTGGGCGGCTTGGATGTATCTCTCTCTAGCACCCTGCTAACGGATATCAAAGCACCAGTGCAACAGATGGAGTGGGTAGAGTCGTTACCGAATCTTTCCACGGCAGCCAGTCAGCTGAGTATTGCGGCTAATTTACAAATTCTCAGCCAGCAATATGGTCAGGTGCTGGATGGATTTGATCCACAAGCCAAAGCCAATCAGGCACTGCAGCGCATAAAGATATTACAGCGTCCCGACGGCGGCTTTTCCAGCTGGCCAGGCGGTGAACAGTCTGATCCCTTTGTCACACCCTATGCCGCTAGATCCTTGGCCCAGGCCAAAGCCGCTGGCTTCTCGGTGGATGGAGCCTTGATGAGTCAGCTCCAGAAGTATCTATCCGAGCTGCTAAAAAATCCAGGGCAGGTGGACTGGTGTTCATCGTCCCAATGCAAGAGCCAGGTGCGTTTGGAAGTGCTGTTGGCATTGTCGGATCTAGGCGATGTGCGACAAGACTTTTTGTCATACCTATACGACAATCGTGACGAGTTTGACTGGGTTGGACAAATCAAGCTAGCGCGTTATCTGTCTCAGTTGGACAATTGGCAAACGGAAGCTGATACCCTGGCCAATCAGATTCAGGAATCGGTTTACGAAACAGCCCGCAGTGCTACGGTGAACCTGCCCGATGGGTGGGGCTGGTGCCACTCCCCTGTGAGAGCCCAGGCTGAAATCTTGAATCTTTTTGTAGCAAGAGAGAGCAGTCCTGAACTGTTGGGACGACTGGTAGAAGGCCTACTAGCCCTGCGGCGAGAAGGCAGCTGGGGATTCCCTTACAACAATGCTCAAGCCCTCGGCGCGCTAGTGACCTATGCTCAACGCTTGCCTGAGCCGCCTAATTTTGAGGCAACGATCCAGTTAGCCAGTAAGCAATTGGCTCAACAACAGTTCCAAGGTTATCAGCAGCCGAGTTTAGACATCTCTATTCCCATGGCAGAACTGCCTAAGGGTAAGTCAGATCTAGTCCTTAACAAAGCTGGCGACGGAGAATTGCACTATCTCACCGCCTATCGCTATCGGCTAAAAGGTAATGCTCCCGGTCGTTTGCAAGGCTTACGAGTCACCCGCACCGTGCGTCCAGCAAACGAGTCAGAGGTGCTCTATCAAATGGGACTGAGTCGAGTCGAAGAGAATTTCTCGTTAGACGTAGGCCAGGTGTTTGATGTTGGCCTGGAAATTATCAGTGACCATCCGGTGAACCACGTGGTGATTACCGATCCGCTACCTGCAGGTTTAGAGCCCATCGACACGTCATTTCAGACGAGTACGGCCTATTTCCAGCCGCAGCAGGATAGTTGGCAGATTGGTTATCAACAGTTGGGTCGCGATCGCATCCTCGCCTATGCTGACTACCTCGACACCGGTGTCTACACCCTCCACTATCTTGTCCGTTCAGTCACACCCGGCACCTTCCTCTGGCCCGGTTCAGAGGTACAGCTAGAGTATGCCCCCGAAGAATTTGGTCGGGCGGCAACGGCGACATTAGATGTACAAGAATAAATTTGGGCCGCCATACTCTGGCCAGACCCATATGCTTTGCATGGATTTATCCCACAAGCCACAGCTTCGAAAGCTTAGAATAGTCAAGTTAAGGAAACGCAAGGTCGCTTGCAATGACTACCATTAGCCTAAATTTAGAGCCGTTAGTCCAGAGACTGACCCACGAGCAGTTCTATAAACTATGTATGGCAAACAAAGATATTGCCATGGAGCGCAGCCCAGCAGGAAGATTAATCATTATGTCCCCAGTGGGTGGTGAAAGTGGCAGGCAAGAGGCAAACTACATTGCTGATTTGGTGTTCTGGAATCGCCAATCTGGTCTTGGGGTAGTGTTTAGCTCTTCAACAATTTTCAAGTTATCTAATGGGGGCGATCGCTCTCCTGATGCGGCATGGGTGACGTTGGAGCGCTGGAATAGTTTGACCCGTGAGCAGCAGACAAAATTTCCACCGCTCTGTCCTGATTTTGTAATTGAACTGCGGTCTGAGAGTGATCGATTAAAGCCACTGCAGGAAAAGATGCAGGAATATCTGGACAGTGGTCTACGACTGGGGTGGCTGATCAATCCTCAGGGGCAAACTGTTGAGATCTACCGACCGGGACAGGCAGTCGAGGTAGTTAATTGTCCGGCTACGGTTTCAGGAGAGGATGTCTTACCTGGTTTTGTTCTGGATTTTAAGTAGGGTTGGTTGTTGGTGTCGACAGGGGGTAATCCCTAAACAAAAGAGGTAATGCATCCTGGCAATGTTCAACATTGGGTTCACAAATGCTTAGAACCCGATGATCATAGTCAGGGTTAAAAATAATGGTGAAATGCCAGACTGATATTGGTCCAGCATCCAGCAAACAAAGTTTTCAAAAGATGTTGCGATCGCATATCGAGCCAGTTCATCTGGCCCAAATTAAGATTAATATGTTGAAACAAAACAGCCCCTTCAGGATAAGACTGTCCCCAAATATCATTAGACACTAAGACGATTGTTCTTGACGAACAATCAGCCAGGGCATCACCGCAAACAAGCAAAGCATGATGTAGTAAACCGTACCAGCTATGGGGTCACGGGTGGCAATATACTCACCCATAGAAAGTCCCCGTAGCCCCAGAACCAAACCCCATTCTGCACCAAGCAAACAAGCCAGGGCCACTAAGCCCATGCTGAGCCTGGACCATAAAGCAGGAGGCACCGCTAGCTTTTTCACAACCCAGTAGGCAGCTACAATAACGGCCATTAACATCAAAGGCATTTCCAACAGTTCAGCCAGTCTGACCCCAAATTGAGGCTCTATCCATACCACTCGAATGAACCCCAACAGAAAACCTACTCCAAAAACAGTCACAAAGTAGATTAATCCGGCCTTTACACTTAACCATAGCGACGTTAGTCGATGAAAAGACTTGTCTTCATTGTTGTAACTGTTTAGATTTTGATCGGTGGAGCTTTGCATTACCTCTAACCCCATAACTTAGCCTACATCGCTACTTTAGGGGAAAAGCATGAGGAACCTGTGAGGCAAACAAGTGATGTCTTCACAAGTGTCTCAGAATTAAATGCTTAAATGATAGAAGAGGCAATCGTGCTGTTTTGTGTTGTAGCACAATGCCCTAGACCCATGATGAAAAACACTACACCCATTCAATATTTTGTGCTCTCGAATGATGAGATTGCGAGTGTTTTTGAGCAAGTTGCCGATCTCTTAGAAATTCAAGAGGAAAATTATTATCGCATCAGAGCCTATCGCGAGGCGGCACAAACCATTCGCAGCCTGGAACGATCAGTCAAAAATATTTTGCAACTTGAAGGTCGAGCAGGGTTGGAGAAGTTGCCCCATATTGGCCAGCATCTGTCACTATCCATCGAAGAATTACTACAGACAGGTGAACTCAGCCTCCTCAAACAGCTGCTGGTAGATATATCTCCTGAGGATGTATTTAAGCTAATTCCAGGCATTGGAGATGTCCTTGCCCACCGCGTTCAGCAGGAACTGGGAATCGAAACATTGGAAGAATTAGAGTTGGCAGCCCATACCGGTAAACTCGATGCCGTGCCAGGATTTGGGAGTGGGCGCACACGCTTAGTGCGAGATGCCCTTGAAACAATCCTCAATCGCTCGTCTCGCCAACGTATTCGAGTAAACCGCTGGCGAGAAATCCAAGCTGCCTATACGCGACCTCCCATTGCCCTGATATTGGACATCGATGCTGAATATCGCCATTTGGCAGCAGCCGGTCAATTACCTGTAATTACCCCCCGTCGGTTTAACCCAACTGGCAAACGCTGGCTACCGATTATGCATGTAGAGCGAGATGGCTGGTGGTTTAGCGCCCTATATTCCAACACAGCCCGTGCCCATGAACTAGGTAAAACCCATGACTGGGTTGTGATTTACTATGAGCGCAATGGGCATCAGGGGCAATGCACAGTGGTAACCGAAACCCGTGGAGAGCAGCGTGGTCAGCGTGTCGTACGGGGTTAAATTAATGCTGTAGCAACTATTGGGCAATAGCCGCTACTGTCGTTGGAATCGGTGGCTCTACGCGAGTGCCAGCATGGGTACGATAGAACATCGCTAGCTTCTGTTCATAGCGTGCCAGATCCAGTTCAACAGTATTCAATAGATCAACCGTCAGCGGATCAGTGAGCTGATTGCAAAGGCGATAGAGATCGATCACGCCCGTTTGCAAATCTCCGAGGGCTCGACGCATTAGGGAAAGCTCATCGCTGGATTGTAACCAGGCCTGCAGGACAGCATAGGCTTCACTACCTAAAGCTTGCCAAGTGACCTCTCCATGGAATGTGCCTTTTAATCGCTTTTCCAGCTGGTTCACATGGCGCTGTTTTAATTCACTAATGTCTTGAAACAACAGACGTAAGTCTTTGTCTCTTGCCCGATAGCTATACTGCTTAAAGGCTTCTAATGTATATCTCTCTCCAATAATAACGGTGTTAAGAGCCTGAGTCAGCTCGCGTCTGGTAGAACCACCCCAATCCTGACCCAGCTCCCACCATTCATGACCATGTTTCCCTGTATCGGGCAAGTAGGTATCTTCTATGGCGAGTCCCAGCTCTCCCAATAATGTAGTGGTAAAGATGGGTAGATCGCCAGGACGACGTGCAGTTAGCAGATGCTCATCCACAGCAGCCGGGGCGTCTAAGTAGGTTGCGCCTGCATTTTCAATATCCTTACGAATAGCGCGGCAGCCAGTCGCGCTCTTATTTTTGAGAAGATCCGCTTCAATTAAAACTTGGGGACCATAGCCAATGGCTGCGATCCATTTACCTTGAAGATTTGCATTTGTCACTAGTCGAACAACGTTGGGATTAGTGCGAATACTGCCACCAGGGATAACAAAAGCGTCAAAGTCTTCAGCAACAACCTCCGTCGCTGTGGCATCCGGTTTAATCGATACGGTGCCTCGATAACTTTGATATTCATCATTCATACGTGCCCCGAGCACCGTTACCGTTGCCCCTGCCTTTTGCAAGGCGGTATAAGGAACTTTAAACTCCAGATCCTCAAATTGATTTTCAATCAGAATAGCAACTTTCTTCCCAGCAGCTTCATTTTTAGGTGTCATGGTTTTGGCTTCCGTAATGGGGTGCTTCCTTACAGATAAAGAAAGCCATACTTAACGCTAGGGTAAGAGCCTGAGGAAATTATGAAGGGAGAAGATCCTAATGCTCACATTTCACACAATTCTAGAACCTGAAGAACATTGGGATGATCTATTGGAGAAAGAGGTGATTTATTTCGGTAATGAGGCAGCTCCAGTTGAAATTGTGGCGATGTCAAAGGGCATGGCCTCGGGACGAACAAGCATCAGCATGCGGCTAGATCTACCCGATGGTCGCGTGATAATTATGGAGACGGCTCTGTATGAGTTAGATAGAGCGGTGAAAACCATCCAAAAGCATTTTGGCGAATGCGTCTAAAGGGGACGGCCCAAAAATAAAGACCCAGGTTGGGGCTGTAGATGGGTGGATGAGTGATGGGATAACGGGGTGATTAGTTAAGCACAAGCGTCTAATAGCCAAAATATCATCTATAATTCAGCCACCCATATGGCTGATTAAGGCTAAACCAAGGGTGGCTGAATGTAAATTTCTGGCATTGCTGATCTTTAGAAGGGAGTTGGCGATGAGGGGCCGTTACATAGCAATGGCGCTAGATTGGTTCATCCTCTAAATCAGCAATCACTATAGTCTTAAGGTATCTGGGCCCCCTGCACAGGCAAATTCATTACACTCTAGCTGTCAGGGGTCGATAGACATAGTGATCTTCGTTAGCCTTAGTAATTCTTTTATGAACAGCTTTTTGAATGTTAGTTTTTATGGTGGAGAGATCTAGATAAGCATCGGCGACATTGATCAAATAATCGCTCATCATAGATTTAAGACCAACTACCTCGACCCGTACCCCTTGTCTACTAACAGCATCAACGGCATAAGCCAAGTGGCCGTTACCGCTGACCAAAACAGCGGTGTCGTAGTAAGGAGCCAGGGTGAACATATCAACCACCATTTCCACCTCTAAATTAATTTTCTTAGAGCCATCAGGCATTGGCACTAACTCTTTGGTAACGACTCGATAACCATTACGCCGCATCCATAGCAAAAAGCCCTGTTGTTTTTCGTTATTGCTATCCACACCTGTGTAGAAAAAGGCCCTTAGAAGCTTTGAATCCAAAGTTAGCGTTGCTAACAATTGGGTGTAGTCCAGCTCAATATCTAGCTGTAAAGCCGCATAAAACAGGTGCGAGCCATCAATAAAGATGGCAGTGCGACCACGATCCTGATGGGGCAGCAGGCTAGATAAACTGTTTTGATGAATCGTCATAATTAGGACCTACTAAATTCTACAGAGGGGTGGGAATAAGCACAGATCGTCAAGCTTTGAAGGTGCGATCTGCCTATAGCTCCATGGGCTTGAATTCAATGTTGCCGCTATGTTCAAGTGTGATGTAAACAGTTTTTGGGAACGGGTTACCATTCTCGTTATATTTCATAAGCTTTCTTTTTATAGTGCTGACGGATAAGCAACCTGATGCATCACACAGATGGCTATACTTCACACACTAATTTCTAAAAATGAAAAAGTTCTGAAATGCCACAGGTATTGCTTTCCCATAGATCAGCGTGGGGCATTGCAATCCATTAACAACCTGTGTCGCTTTTTATAAAGTACGCCAAGATAGGGGTACCGTTAGGAACAGTGTTGACGAACGGCGAATCATTAATCGCACATTAATCGCACATTTGTGTGGCGATCCATCACAACAAACCATAGATCGTATCAATTCTCTGTCGTAGGTATTCCGCCAATAGCGCCAAACTGTTTCTTGTCAGTTAGAGAGCCCCACATCTTTAACTTGGACAACCCCCTATAGGAGACACACCATGATTAATATTCAACAACTCCGCCACGAATATAACCAAGGCTACCGCGATTTCTCTGGCGTTAGCCTGCATAATGCCAACCTCAGCCAAACGCACTTCAGCGGCGTAGACTTTAGCCAATGCGATCTCAGCGGCGCAGATCTTAGCAATGCAGACCTTAGCCGCAGTGACCTCAACAGCGCCAACCTCACCGATGCCGATGTCACTAAGGCCGACCTCAGCGGTAGCAAGCTCATGGGCGCTAACTTTATCGGGGCCGATCTGTCAGGCACTAGTCTTGTCGGAGCCGACCTGAGCCAGGCCGACCTCAGAATGGCCAACTTAGAAGGAGCCGATTTGAGAGGTGCTAATCTCACCGCCGCCATTGTCAGTGGCGCTAACTTCTGTAATGCCAACCTAACCGCTGCCTGCTTAGACAAAACTGGCTTAGAGGAAGTAGATCATGACGGTGCTAACCTTTGCCATCTCAGAACCCCTGTCATGAATGGCGCAGACAACACAGCTCATCGCTGGGTTACTTGGGGCGCACATTAAAAAAATAGTCTAAGTGTTTCTCCGTAGGGGCGCGCTGCTGTGCGCCCTTTTAGGCTGTTTGCCAATAATCAATCACCTGCTTCCTGGGGCTCCTGAGAATGGCCACAAAAAAAGAACGCAAAGAAATACGTCCCTGCAGAGATATTCGTTTTCTTATGCAAATCTCTTACCCAATCAAAAAGAGATAACTGTTCTATTTGAAGATATGGCCAATATCAAAAAGAAAATTTCAGGCAGTTACCACTATTTTGCCTCGGGCGCACATCACATCAGTGCGCCCCCACAACCTCAGCATCCGATAAGACTAGCGGCCTAAACAACATATTACTCAACACAGCATGCATTTCATCGGTGCCACAGCTATCCGCCTCCGGCATCTCCTGACGACAGTCAGGACAATACAAATACACCTCACCATGACGAATATGCCGTAACAGCGAACTATTGCAACAAATACAGTAACTCATAGTCACCTCCAACCTGTAGTGCTGTTACATTAATAGGCTACAAAGTTGAAGATTTTATGAGGGCGGGAGAATTCTGGCTACACCAAGAACAGCTGATGTAAAGCATCACGCTGGGTTGCAGACACATAAGGCTGCCGTAATTCTAACCACTGCTGCCATAGCTGATGATGTTGTTGCTGAAAATACCGATGTAAGCTAGGCAATTTTTTCGCCCACTTAGAGCCGAGCATTTTCACTAAAAATGATTGCAAAACTACTTCATCTTGCAATTCACCCAGCACATCCTGCATCTGTCTGAAGGTATTTACCTGGGCTTTATAGTCTTCGCCATAAAACTCTCTAAATAATGCCATCTGATAACGCACACCTTTAATGTGTTTGCGCAGATCATGGACCTGTTCAAGCTTAGTTGTGTCAGTTGCATCCACCACTAACCAGCCAGGATGCAACAATAGCTGACAGATCATCGGCAACTGAACGTCTGGCAAAGCGACTGTCAAAGGCAATCTCGATACGGACTGATATTGCGGCTGTTTCAGCCATTTTTTGACTACCTTGAACAGTTGTTTATAGGCCTTACTCCGCAGTAGCTTGTCAGTTTGAACCCGACATTGCTTACGTTGCTTTTTCAGCGTTCGGTTTAAGGTGCGTAGCACTTTTATTTCCGATTTTTTCAACTTAGTCTGGCTACTGTACTTTTTAAGCCAACCTTGCAATATATCCAGGTCTCGCATGCGCCCCAAAGCTTTGCCCAATCGCTTCAGGGCACGATCACTAACTGCATCGGGTAAAACCAAGGCAAAGGCAAAGGCTGCTCGCACCGTTCGCAGACGACGCAATCCTACACGCATTTGATGCACAAATTCAGGATCGCGATGATGGGCCAGCACACCCTTTTCGTGCTGGAGAATATGATCGACGTATTTTTTGATGGCCTGGTGAGCATAGTCACCAACACATTTAGGTTTTTCTTTTACCGGTAGCTGGGAAACAACTGACACAAGTTGGGGTTTCATGCGATGCGCCCCTGATTTCATAGAGCCAATTTCAGCCTATCGTATCGCCTTCAGTCTGTGGTTTTTCCTTAGAATTTCTCCACCTGATTAGAAATATGTAACAGCTCAAGCAGGCTCTCCATCCATATTTTCAGAATTATCTTGAGCCCCAGCCGATAGCTCAAATTAATGGCCATCGCTGGGTCGCTAATCTCATATACGGCTGTTAGGCTTACTTTTAACCCCACTCCATCGTTAGTCAGCACTGCCTGCCCCGGCACGCTCAAATACTGGGGCCGCATATCCACCTTACGAATGGTGGTATTGCCAAAAGCCCAAAGCCAGTATTGCCCTGGCCCCAACACCTGCTTGAACCGACCTTTGACGTACTTTAGACCGCGTTCATATTCAAAAATCGTAATCCGAATAGGAAACATACAAAGCTTAGAACTCCCTGGCAAACTACCACAGCGACTAGGCGGAGGTCTTAACCTACAGAGCCGAGCCGCATTAAAGGTGGTTCACCAGAGAGCGAATAGGGTTTGAACCTAGTTGTAGATGAGAGCAATCATCTCCGTATTAAGGGGGCAATGGACAACCCTCAGCTGGTCGATACTAGCCCGAGGAGCTAACTATCCCTTAACGGGCATTAGGTTCCCCAGATTGCCCCTATGACATATCAAGAGGGAGATGCTGTTTTCACCTTTTCCGCCAGACCAAGGGCCTGTAGCAATCGGATTACTTGCCATACGGGATCAATTTCCCACCAGCTTTTCTGAAAACAAGCAGAGGACTGACAGGCGTGATGATTGTTGTGCCAGCCTTCACCATAGGTGAGTATGGCCACCCACCAACAGTTGGTAGACATGTCATCGGTGTCAGTGGAACGGTAGCCAAACTTATGACAGGCGCTGTTCACAAAGCAAGTGCCATGGAAGCTAACGAGCAGTCTGACAAATATGCCCCAGACAAGACATGGCATGCCACCCATTAGATATAGCAGCAGTCCCAGCGCCACCTGTAGTGTGATGTAGTGGTTATGGCAAAACTGATAGAACTTATCGTCACGGATATCTTGGGTCATGCGAGGTAGCAAGGAGTGGGTAGGCACCGTATGCATTAGCCAGTTGATATGGCTCCACCAAAATCCCTTACTAGCACTGTGGGGATCGAGTGCTTGATCAGTGTGCTTGTGATGCAGGCGATGATACCCCACCCAGCCATATACGCCCCCCTGAAAGGCGAGGGTACCCAGCAAAATGAACAGGTGCTCTAACCATAGAGGTACTCGCAAACTGCGATGGCTAGCCATTCGGTGAAAGCCGAGGGAAATACCGAGACCTTGAGTCAATGCATGTAAAAAAATAGCGATGCCAATGGCTCGCCAACTAAAATTGCTTGGCAGCAGCGCCAGGAGAGCGAGTAAGTGAAGAATGACCGTTGAAACAACCACCGTCCAGCGTAGCCGTGGGGTGGGTAGAGCTGCTGTATTAACCAAGGGTTATTACCTAAATAAGTCAGAGTGATTGAGGGGGGGTTCCCCTATGGCAGACTAACATATTCGTCTTGTATCGCTTCATTTCCAGGCCATTACCATCCTAGGTACAGACCACTCGTGTGGAGTATATTTATTTGCTCCATTAGCTTATTCAATCAACAAAAGGTGTTTTAGAGCCATGACATCATAACGAAAACGATAAGCTAGTTAGAGTATTGCCTCTTGCTCCTTTGAATGCAGACTTCGGAACCCTCTACGGCGGCCTCTCTTAAACTTAATACGGGCCTGGACTCTAACACGGTCGGGTTTGATGCCCATGAGCCCCCTGACCAATCTTTAATTGATGCCTGTGTCCACTGTGGATTTTGCCTGACGACATGCCCTAGCTATCGGGTTATTGGTAAAGAGACTGATTCGCCTCGGGGTCGCATTTATTTGATGGATGCCATTAATAAGGGAGAGGCCCCTCTGTCTGCGGCATCGGCCAGTCATTTCGAGTCTTGTTTGGGGTGTTTAGCCTGTACAACCTCCTGTCCGTCTGGAGTGCAATATGACCGGTTGATTGACTCAGTGCGATCGCAAGTCAATCGTAACCATCAGCGCCCTCTCCACATCAACCTGGTCCGACAGTTAATTTTCTCCCTATTTCCCTACCCCGACCGCATTCGTCTGCTGTTAGGCCCCCTTGCCCTATATCAATGGCTAGGGGTATCGAAAGTCATCCGCAGCACCGGCCTATTAGAGCGGTTGTCACCGCAGCTGGCGGCGATGGAATCAAACTTGCCTGCGGTCACTCCCAAATGCTTCCAAGACAATCTGCCAGAAACCGTACCTGCCCAGGGCGAAAAACGCTACCGAGTTGGCATGGTGCTGGGCTGTGTTCAACGCGTCTTTTTCTCTGACGTCAATGAGGCAACGGCCCGGGTACTGAGCGCTAACGGCTGTGAAGTGGTGATCCCCAGAAGCCAGGGCTGCTGTTCTGCTCTGCCCGCTCACCAGGGAGAAACTGACCAGGCCCAGGCCCTTGCTCGTCAGATGATCGACAGCTTTGCCGACACCGCCGTGGA
Source organism: Leptolyngbya sp. PCC 7375 (assembly GCF_000316115.1). Taxonomy (GTDB): domain Bacteria; phylum Cyanobacteriota; class Cyanobacteriia; order Phormidesmidales; family Phormidesmidaceae; genus Leptothoe. The sequence goes on along the minus strand of NZ_JH993797.1, from coordinate 494,780 downwards.
CTACGTCATTATCAATGCCGCTGGCTGTGGTCACACCTTAAAAGACTACGGTCATATTCTTAAAGACGACCCCGACTATTGCGACAAAGCGGTCGCTTTTAGCGACAAAGTTCGCGATATCCAAGAGTTTCTTGCCGAGGTAGGGTTAACCGCCAAACTCTCTGCTCTGACGGATACCCCCCTCAAGCTGGTCTATCAAGATGCCTGTCATTTACGCCATGGCCAGGGCATCACCCAGCCGCCTCGCCAGTTGCTGAAACAAATTCCTAACGTCAGTGTCGCTGACCCCATTGATGCGGAGCTTTGCTGCGGTAGCGCTGGCGTTTACAACATGCTGCAGCCTGAAGTCGCCAATGAATTGGGCCAGATGAAGGTGACTAATTTGATTAATACAGGAGCGGCCCTGATCGCTTCGTCGAATCCAGGCTGTGCCCTTCAGATTCAAAAGCATCTTGAGCTCCAAGGAAAAACGCTGCCGCTGATGCACCCAATTGAATTACTGGATAAAGCCATTAGTGGCGAAAAACTAGATTGAAGGACAAGTGCGATCGCCATGCTGGAGGGTGAGGATATCCCATCACCCAGCCACCAGCCATAATCAGAAAATCCCTTTAGACTACCAAAGGAAACAAACGCATCTGCATCCATGGCCGACTGGAAAATTAAGCTGCTCTATGACGGTAACTGTCCTTTGTGTCTGCGCGAGGTGAATTTTCTCCAAAAAAAAGACAATGGTCGTGGCCTAGTAGTCTTTACAGATATTACTGCGGACGATTATGATCCTGCTGCAAACGGTGGTGTTTCCTTTGAAACAGCGATGGCTCGCATTCATGCGGTCCTACCCGATGGCAGTGTGATTCAAAATGTTGAGGTTTTTCGTCGAGTCTATACCGTACTCGGTATCGGCTGGATGTATGCCCCTACCCAGTGGCCTGGGCTGGGGCCTTTAATAGACAAAATTTACGACATTTGGGCGGACTGGCGTTTAAAACTCACAGGTCGCCCAGATTTAGCCACTATAATTGCCCAACGCAACCAGCGGTGCCAGCCTGAGGAAACCTGTCGGTTGTAATCGGCCGGAAGCAACCAAGCCCATGCCCATTGATCTGAGAAGCGACACCATTACACAACCGACCCGTGGTATGCGGGAAGCCATTGCCACCGCTGAAGTTGGGGACGATGTTCTGGGAGATGATCCCACTGTTCAGCAGCTAGAGCGATTTGTGGCGGGTCTTTTGGGCAAGGAAGCGGCGGTCTTTATGCCGTCTGGCACCATGACCAACCAGATTGCGTTGCGCACCCATACGGAACCGGGCGATGAGGTGATCTTAGAATCCCAGGCGCACATTTACTATTACGAAGGTGGGGGTCCCGCTGCCCTATCCGGTGTGATGTGTCGCCTGATCAACGGAGATCGTGGCGTTTTCACGGCGGCAGATGTGGAAACGGTTTTGCGTCCCGCCGATGTTCATTTTCCAAAGACTAAATTAGTCTGTTTAGAGAATACCCATAACCGGGGTGGGGGCAAGATTTATCCGCTGTCAGAGATAGATGCGATCGCGCAGGTCTGCAAACAGCACGGTCTCAAGCTTCACCTTGATGGTGCCCGACTGTGGAATGCCTGCATTGCCACCAACACCCCTGAGGATAAATACGTTAAAGCCTTTGATTCCGTCAGCGTATGTTTTTCCAAAGGTCTCGGTGCTCCCATCGGCTCTGCCCTGGCTGGGTCCCATGACTTTATTGAACGGGCCCGACGCTTCCGCAAAATGTTTGGCGGTGGTATGCGACAGGCAGGCATGATGGCGGCAGGAGCCATCTATGCCCTTAAGCACCATCGCGCCCATCTAAAAGAAGATCATCTTAACGCCCAAACCTTAGCCAAAGGTCTGGCAGAAATTCCAGGAATCATCATTGACCCGATAGCCGTGGAAACCAACATTGTTGTTTTTCACACAAAAATGTTACGCGCTCAGGTGCTGGTCGATCGTCTTAAGCTAAAAGGCGTTTATGTTTTACCGGTGGGGCCAAAGTCTATTCGGGCGGTGACTAATTTAATGGTGACAGAGGAGCAGATTCTACAGGTTCCAGATCTGGTGGACCTTTCCCTCAATGAAAGTTAAAAGAAAACTCTCTCTATCGGGAAAGGGTATCCTGATATAACAACTGCTTTAGGGGTGTCAAGGACAAAAAGAATCCAAACCTAGAAATAGACGGCTCCAACAGTGTCATAGTAAACAACATTGGAAGTCTCTAAAATGCTGGGCCACTTAGAATCCGCTTTAGAAATGTTGCCAGGAATATCTCCTTTCCACTGCGTTTGAACATCCAGACTGTAGTTGAGATAGAGCTTACCCTCAACAATATCCCAAGCCTCAGGTACTGTTGAAGCCAGATTCCCTTCACTCAAAGCCTTTGCACAGTAGCCACCATACTGGGGGGTATAGGCTTCGGGGTTGCTAGCAAACAGTTCTTTATTAGCTGCACTAGAGAAACGCCAGGTAGCACCATTCCACTCATACGCATAGTCGCCGCTGCCTTCAACCGGCGCACCAACCGTAAAATAAGCCACTGGGTCATACCCTCGAATAGCAAGATTATCCTCTGCCTGAGGATCGGAGAAAACGGTTGGGATACTAGAAGCTACAGCGGCTGCACAAGGATCAGCCGCGCAAGGATCAGCCGCGCAAGGATTCGCCGCACAAGGATTTACAACGCCAGCGCAGGGGGTCGCCGCACAAGGATTCGCCGCACAAGGATTCACAACGCCAGCTGCGCAAGGATTGGCCTGGGCAGGGATGAACTGTGTTGGAGCCACGACAGCTGTAAAACTAACAATCGAAGCGGCAATCAGAGTAGAAAGATACTTGATTTTCATGGACCTGATAATTCCTAAGGGCTAGAGGGTATTACGTTGGCAGCACCAGGGATATATTGGCATCAACTCCATGCTTGAACCTGAGATTTCGCTGAACTAACAATGAGCTTTAGTCCGTTATTCAATGAGCCCTTCTCATATCAATGAGCCCTTCTCATGGCCATGAGCCCTCATGCTGATCAGCTCACCACTGTTGCCATGCCGTCACATCGTATCCAAACTGCTCACCTGTTAGCCTGTGCATAGGTAGCTTGACTGGTTAAAATCCCCCTGCCACAGCAGGACTTTGCTGCCACGGTCATGGACCGCAGATCAGTTGTTACCACAGGTTCCCCTCAAACCTAGGCAATCCCCATGTGATTTTACGTTTTGTTACGTTTTTTAATTTTCTAAAGTAGCGAACCAGCTATTTGAATGCCCATCCAAAGGATCAAATCAGAGATGATCTCAGCTGAGATCACTTGAGACTAATTCAACCAAGCCCTTACTCTTCAATGATTTTGAAGGATAGAAAAGTAAGCCATATCTACCCTGGCAGTCAGCATTTGCTGCATTCAACGTTCATTGACGAGGCACCAGTCACGCTGATAGGATTGGGCCTGTGATCTACGTCCCCTGTAGGTTTTCAGCGAGTTTTTAGCTCCTTACTTTGTGGGAGAATAAAAATTTTAATTTACGCCCTTAATGAGACTAAACAGAGTCCGTTAAGTGTGTGAGGTTGTCAAATTTGTCTTTTCTAAAGGGCTTAGGAAATGCTTAAAGGGTTATCTGGCGTCTTAGAAAAATCTAAGAACCTCAAGCTGCCAGTACTGAATGGGAAAAAACCAACTGAAGCCAAGCAGGCGAGTGAGCCTAAAGCTGTAGCCGCACCAGCCCCTGTCAAATCACCTACGCCTAAGGCCGTCGCTGCTCCGAAACCTGTGGCCAGTAAGGAGGTAGACGGTCGGATTCAAATTTGGACAGCCCCAGAAGATAAGGCTAAAACTTTACCGACGAAATATCGCGACGCCATTGCTGGCAGTGTTGTCGCTGAATACACTGGCGATGCCCTATCCCAAGGGAACGCCGATTTGGTGATTGCGGCGGCTTACAAACAAGTTTTTGGTAATGCTCATCTGATGGAGTCTGAGCGTTGCACCATTGCCGAATCAAAAGTGCGCAGCGGCGAAATTAGCGTGCTGGAGTTTATTCGGGCTCTGGCTAAGTCTGATCACTACAGATCATTGTTCTGGGAAAAGCATCCCAATGTGACTGCCATTGAACTGAATTTCAAGCATCTGCTGGGCCGTGCCCCTAAGAACTATGCGGAAATTTCCGAGCATATTCAAATCATTGCAGAGGGTGGTTTCGACGCTGAAATCGATGCTTATTTAGATAGTGATGAGTATTTCCAAACGTTTGGAGATATGTATGTGCCCTATCCCAGGGGCTATAACACTCAGACTGGTGTTAACGGATTAGGCTACACTCGCTCATTTTCCCTATTTGGTGCTGCTTGTGGTAGCGATAAGTCTAGGTTTGGTGGCGATAACCCTGGATTGAAGCCCAATCTACTGTCTGAGGGACCTGGTGAGATTCCTGACATCAGGGCGATCCCTGATTCCTATTCAGCAGAGTTGGTTAAAACGTCCATACCTCGCGTACCTAAGGAGCTGTACAGCATTGCTCGGGAGCTGCTGGGAGAAATGCGCGCTAGAAAAGGTCTTGCACCTCTTAATTACTAAGATGCCATAGCTTGGTTAAGCTTGACCCTCCATTGCCCTTTTCTCTAGATGCTAGGGAGAAGGGCAAGTGTCTTCAGGGATTTGATATCACCTGATATTCCAGGGTGTGCACAAGGCAACACTCACTGTTAAGACTGAAACAAGCGCTCTAGGGTTTGTCTCACTTCTAGATCAGGCGCTTTTCGCAGGACCCAGAATGTTGTTTCCCATGAGAAAAAGGCAACACCACGATAACCTGCCTGCTGTACAGCTGAAATTTCATCTACTGTACGATTGAAGTCCTTTGCTGCTGCCAGTGGTCCTGTGTAGAGCCCAATGGCAATGGGGACCTGGTTACGCAGGTTATGAAACCCACTGCTATACAAGTCTTTTTCAAAGATGCTGAGGTCGTCACGGTATAGCTGTACTACCACTTCATCGACGATGCCTAAATTGACCCACTGGACCCAGTCTTGAAGGTACTTGCGATAGGCAAACCCTGGTGGATTGGGAGAAACCGAAATAATCGCTGCGGGGCGTACCTCTTTTACCGCTTGGGTAATGTCGGTTAGTAGTGTCGTAATAGCATGGGCCCGCCAGGCAACCCAACCCGGAGCACTGGGATCATCGGGGGGGGGCGCACCACCGTGGGTGTCTTTATAGAGCTTTACTGAATAAGGGTCATAGCCCATGGACATTGGCAAACTAAAGTGATCGTCCAACTGGATACCGTCCACTGGATAGCGCTTGACCACATCGACAATCAAGTCGATCATGAACTGGCGCACCTCTGGGTGCATGGGGTTAAGCCAGGCAATATTGCCACCGGTAATCTCCATTTGGACGTTTTTTAGGGGCTGCGGCAGCAATGGATGGGCCGATAGCGGTGCCGGAATACTAGCTCCTGCTCGGTTAGTGGTTAGCCACTCGGGATGCGCCCTGGCAATGGGCGATGTTGCTGGCACCATTAGACCATACTCAAACCATGGAATCAGGCGCATGTTGTGACGATGGGCCTGACGGGTAAGGCTATGGAGAATGTCATCAAAGGGATAGAGAGGGACATTGGCGATGCGATCGCAACACCGCCCGCCCGCTTTTTTCGTCACCTCATTGGGATACAGCGTATACCCCTGGTTCCAAACGCTGGGATAGAGTGTGTTGATCCGATGTTCCGCCAGATTGGCCACCGCATCATCCAGGCGAAAGCTGAAGTAGTTCATCGCCGCCGCCACATTGGTCATCCACACCCCACGAATCTGGTGACTGGTGGTCAACTTAACCGCTGGAGCCTGCCAACAGGCCAACACGAGCCACACCGCCGCAATGCCCAAGGCCCAATAGCGCCGTCGCCTACGTCTGGCTAATTTAGCCCGTAGTAACGAGCGTGACTGCTTCGATGATTTATCGGTTAACGTCCTGGATGATTGACCAGGGGACTTAGATTCAGACATTCACCATTGACCAACGGGATTCTAAGTATTTCACTACGCTATCTTCACTGTGGTGACCAATGATTTCGGTTGCATGTTGCTGTAGTTCCAACGTCGCATTCGCCGTTGCCACTGCCACATCGGCCAGTTGAAACATGGAAATATCGTTATTGTGATCCCCAAACACGGTCAGATCGTGATCATGCAGTTTGTGAAATGCTTGCAATTCACGAATACCATTTGCTTTAGTTGCAGATCGATCCTGTAGAGTCAGCCAGTACCAATCAGGCTGATAGGGATTTTCGAACAGATGCATATCAAGACAGCCAGGAAAGTGCTGATTCAACGCTTGTTCTAGATGGGTTAAACGCGCTTTCGTATCAATCAGTGTAAACCGCATCACCTGTTCGTCAAAGATCTCCGTTAAGTCGGCTCGACAGTGCCAGCGGCCATCCTCATTACGCTCAGCATCATCGATGTACCATTGGATGCCTGGATTCACATCATGGGTGAAATAGACATGGTCATATTGACCGTTATAGCTGGAAATCAGCGGTTTAACGTCATAATCTTGCACTAAATTTAGAATTTTTATGGCCAGCTCCGTGGCAATGTCATTCACAATCAGATGCTGCCCGGTGGTCAAGTCAGTAATATAGGCACCATTCAGCTCAATAACCGGTAATGGCAGTGATACGCCCTGAAAAATGGGGCCAACTGAACTGACACTGCGGGACGTTGCGACGGTAAACGGTAAACCGGAGTCTAGTAGGCGCTTGAGAGTGGCTCGGGTATAAGTAGACAAAGTGGCCGTTGGTGTTAGTAACGTGCCATCGAGATCTGAAACATACAGTGTGGGCATGGGCAATCTTGAGTCAAATACTCCTCAGAGTTGAGGAAAATCATACAAGCGAGGCTTTGTCCCACCTAGTTATGGCAGCTATGGACGCCATTGTCTAGCGGTGGGCTCCTAAAGATTACATTTGTCCACCAGGCTCAAGAATTGCTTGACGTTGTTAGCTGACATGGTTAACTGGCCAGGTTATCGGTGTAAGTCTCCTCTTTCACCAAGGCCATATGTCGCTTGGCATAGATCTTCTTTATGTGTCTCTTCACCGTATTCACGGCAATGTATAGCTCGGCAGCAATTTCTCGATAGGTATAGCCCGTGCGGTGTAGCAACCACACTTCTGCCTCACGGGGACTGAGACCATAGCGATCCACTTCAGTAATGGCCAAATTCCGTTTGGAATAGTTTTGATCTTCTAAGATCACCAAAATGTAAGCCTTGTTGCCATGGTCACCAAAATCAAACCATCGGGCACGAATGCGAAAATGTTCGTGGGGTTTCACACTGAGTTCTGATTCGGCAACCACTGGACCCTCGGTATACTCGTTACAGCCTTGAATCAGTACCCGACAGGTGCGCCAGATTTCTTTGGGGATCTGGCCAGAATCGGTTTGGGTGATGCGATCGCAAATCTGTTTTGCAATGGAGTTACTGCGCACTAACTCACCCGTTTTTGTCAAAACCAGAATGCCATCAATCCAGGTGGTGATCATAGCATCCATCAGTTCACGGTTAGGGCCATGGACACCTAAGAGCGATGGTTGAGATAGCTGGTTGGAGTTTTGAGAAGTCATGGGGCTACGCACAGGTTCAACAGTGAGGCACAACAATCAGGTGTTTGAAGCCTGTTCAAACGGTTGCTCAAAAATTTGGCTTTGAATAAATGTCTGACAGCAATGTCTGACAGCGTCAGAAAAGCAGGTTCAACCGGGCTGAGTAGCTAGTTGAGTCCCAGCAGCAGATTCTCAAACAGAGTAAGCATAATCTTCGATACCAACTCGTCTTTATGAGAATTATGAGGAATCAGCCCCTGAATATCATTGCTGTTTCTGGACAATTGAGCCTACACTTTATTGCCATTTTTCGATGAATAATATTGCAGTTTTCTGCAAAGGGCTGCACCTCTCTCCCAACCATCTCTCACAACCATCAAAAGCAACGTCGTTGCCAACCATCACTTTCACGGTGCTTACGACGGGACTGAGAGAGATACTTAGCTGAGTTTTTTACCTGGTAACGCACAAGTAAAGAGAACCTTGATCCGGCTAACTCGCCTAGAATAGTTGCTATCCCAGTTAGGCAATGTCCAAATAAAATGGACATGTTTTGGCAAAATAGCCGCAGCCACACTTTCAAAGTAGGGGCATAGGTTATGGTTACTACTACCTTTACCCTACCGTTACACCATCCCCTGTAAGACTTCTAATTCTTGCTGAATACTGTCTTCCAATGATTTCAATCGCTCTACCGTTTGCTCGCGATTAATCTCATTCTGTTGCTTTTTCTCCACCAGGCTGCTTAACTCCAAACGTCGCGCTGCAATATCACTGCTAATCCGCTCAATTGCCCGTTCTTCATAGGTGCCAAAACAATCTGTTACCGCCTTGTAAATTGACTGCCACTGGTCTGCTGCAATCTGGGGCAGGTGCTTCACAAACTCTTTGCGCGTTGCCTTGATAAATTCTTGACGCACAAACTCTGCTTGCACTGCTAAAACGCCACCCGCAGCAGCAATCACACCAATAATATTTAAGAACAAACTGCTAAACAATAACCCTAAAATCTGTAGCGCAATCACAATACACACATAGCTCACCGCCATCTGCAACACTGATTGCCAAAAATGATTAAAGGGCTGTATCGCATCGTTCAATGTATCGGGAATCTCATCAAAGAGATCGCGAATATTGTCAAGCCAAGGACGCGCTTCATCCGCAGTGTCTGTGCTGGGAGCATAGAATTTACGCCCCATCATTTTCTCGTGGATGACTTCGACCACTTCGGCATAGGCTACCTGATAATCCGCAGCGCTCTCATTGAGCTCGTCAAAGGACTGACCAATCTTTTGCTTGGCGGTAAACTCCCAGGCGGCCAGACGATCGTTAATATAACGCTCAAAGGCACGCTTGAATTCTTTGTAGAAGTCATCCCGTGCATCTTCATCTAGAAAATCAAGAAAGTCCAGATCGGGCTGGGAAGCAACAAAATCGGTCTCGAAGGTTTCTTCTAAATTGAGGATATAGGTTTTGAAGGAATCAGCAATGGCTTTAGCCGTGCGATCGCATCTTCCCCGAATCAGCTGCCGGTAGTTATCCCGAATCTTCTCCAGCTTGCCAAATTCCTCCTCAACTGAAGCGACCCGTTGCTGTAGTTCACTCAGATCTTCGTCTAGTAAAGGAATCCGCCGGGCCACCGATTCTTGCACCGCGCTGTAGGCCCGATGGGCGAGCTTGGCCGCCCGCCGAATCTCTGCCTGACCACGGCTTTGGGTTAAAAAGGACTCCAGCTCGGTTAAAAACTTATCCACACCGCTACCGGCCAGGGATTTTCCCTGACGCCGCTGACGCAGGGCCGTTAGGGCTGATACCTCAAACCAGCTGGCATCTTCGGGCAGGCTCTGGGCAAATACCTGACGCTGACGCTGTTCCGCTTCAGTCAACGCGGCTGCATCGTCCGGATTAACCAGGCCGACTTTAATCCGGTCCCAGCCATTGACCACATAAAAGCAATCTAGATCGCGACCTTGAATATAGTTTTGCAAGTAGCGCCGCTCGTCCAATGTAATCGGCTGCAACGCATCCAGCACAAACACAATGGCCTGGGCTTCGTTTAAATAGCTCAGCACCTGTTGGTTGCGGGCTTCAGTATCATTCAGGCCTGGGGTATCAACGATTTCTAGTCCCGATGCCAGCAGCGGAGCCGGGCATTCAATCACCACATGGCTAATGTCAGGAAACGCGTTGGTTTCCAGATGCCGGGCTTCATCGGCAGGAATCGTGTAGTCAGCGCGGAAGGTATCAAAATCAATGGCTTTAGGGGATTTGCCATCGGTATAGTGCACCATCACCCGTTGCTCTGGGCCGTGGCGTAGCAGGCTCAACAACGCCGTGCAGGGATTGACATCACTTGGCAGCAGCGCCTCTCCCACCAGAGCATTGATCAGGGTGCTCTTACCCCGCTTCATTTCACCCAGTACCACGATGCGATACTTGCCCTGCTGTAGCTGCTCTGCCGTACTTTTTAGGGTGCGAATGTGGCGGGTTAACCCCAGTTGGCCAGACCGCTCAGTAGTTTCAGCCCGGTCCATTGCGATCGCAATTTGGCTTAAAACCTGGGCTGCCTGCTTGCGACTATGGATAAGTGCATCAAGGCTGCCTGCCATTTGCGGGTGAGCATTGGAACCATTTGCTGCCTGGGGTGTGACCATAAAAGCACGCTAGAACTACTAAAAGCGAAGGATTATCCGACTATACCTACAACCCAGTGTGCCTCAAATCCCCAAAATTGAGATCTGTGATCTCAGATGTGTAACAAAGCCAGTTAGAATGCGACAGCACCTTGCCACACACAACCGGCTGCAGGTTATCTGAAAAAACAACAAAATCAAGCACCAGCAACGGCATGCCTAACGGGATATTTAAGTGCTCGGTCAACTCATAGGTGGCAGGTACAGTCCCCAACGTCACTTTACCAGTACTGAGATTAACGCCATTAGCCTTTAACGTGCTGTAGGTAAACCCTTGCTGCAACCGATCTGCCAGGGATGCACCAATTGTCTCAGGGAAATAGTCAATTTCTAGAGCAATGGGACTATCGTCAGCGTAAATGATTTTCTCTTGCTCATACACATGAGTTCCTTGAGCAACGGCGAGAGTGTGTGCTAGTTCAGCAGATGCCTGGGTTAGCTGAAATTTTAACGATTGGATTCGTCCTTCATAGCCCTGTTCCCGAAAAGCAATATCGAAATGGGTCATGGGGTTAGAGATAGAAATGTTGATCTTCTGATGACCGCTGACAAAACTACCTTTACCCCGCTGACTTCTAACCAGACCTTGCTGAATCAGGTTTGAGATGGCTTTGCGGATCGTAGTACGGCTAACGCCAAAGAGTTCCCCAAGATCAAATTCACTGGGCAACCGTTGCCCAGGCTCATATTGACCCGCTTCAATTTTTTCTTTTAACTGCTCTGAAATAACAATGTGCAGCGGTTGTTTGTCTGCACCTGGCTCACTTGGAACCATAGAGTGTAAAGTCATTTCCAGGGATTACTCCAGACATCCTACCGGAAAAGAAGGCCCCTAGGCTTCAACGGATTGAAATCGATTAACTTTAAATAAGCTGGTGTCGTGAGACGTGCTGCCATCAATGGCAAGGTCTGCCAGCATCTTGCCTAATAGTGTGGTGAACTTAAAGCCATGACCGGAAAAGCCTGCACCCATGACCACATGGGGATAGTGAGGATGTTGATCCACAATAAATTCCTTGTCGGGGGTCAGGGTGTAAAGGCAGCGACGTGTGTTGAGCAAGGGGCCAGCCACATTGGGAATATATTCACGGGCCCAGTTGCGGATATGTTCGGTCCATGGTTGGCTGGGGGTGTAATCTACTTCGCTGGGGCTGTTGACGGTGTCCCAGCCGTAGAATGTGGTGATCTTGACACCGATGCTGGCATCTACATGGGGGATGCCATAGGGCATTTCACCGTAGATGCCATTCATGTGGGCGAAGAAGACAGGGAACCTACCTGGGGCAAACGCTTCAGCGTTGTTGGGTCCATAGAAGCCCAGTTGGCAGGGCATGATTTTGAGGGGGAGGTTGATGCCTTGGGCCGCGAGGAGGGTTTTGGCCCAACTGCCGACGGTGAGGATGATGCGATCGCAACTGAACAGGTCCTTTGCCGTTTGCACCTCCACCCCATTTGTTCCAGGCATCACCTTAACCACAGGGGTTTGGTCCCTCACCTCAGCACCACGCTCCTGGGCAAGCCGAGCATGGGCCAACACACAGCGCGAGGTGCGCAATAAACCAGACTCGGACTGAAACAGTCCTTCCATGCCCTCTTTCAGAGCGAACTGAGGATAACGCTCTTGAATATCAGCACGGCTGAGGTGTTCATAGTCCAGCTGCGCTTCGTCCATACTGGCTTTGAGTTTTTGGAACGTGTCGGTATCAGGAAAGCCAAAGTCCAGACCCCCCGTTTTGACGTAGAGTTCCTCACCCGCTTCTTCTTGCAAGGCAAACCACAGGGGGTAGGCATCTCGCATCAGGTTGATGTAGATGGGGTTGTCGTAGGTGTAGCGGATGACGCGGGAGTAGCCGTAGGAGCTACCATGACGGTGATTGAGTTCGAACTGCTCCAGTAGTAGAACGCGCTGACCTGCTTTTGCTAGATAATAAGCAGCGGCACTGCCAACACCGCCTGCTCCAATGACGATGGCATCGAAATGTTGGACCATAGGTAGATGTCTCCCTGTTGTAGATGTCTCCCTGTTGTAGATGTTTCCCTGTTTTTGAATACGTGGGGACGTTGAGGTCCCCACATGTTGAGGTCTCCACAGAAGGAGGGTAAACCCCAGTGGGCCTAAATGGGATAGCTCAGATGCTTCTGAAAAGGAAGAAAGCCCTGAGCAACTCACCCCACTTCAAACCCACCCCTCCTAAACCGCTTCCTCAACAACTCCTTCAGCCATCTGCAACTCTTTCTCTTTAGCCATCTGTAACTCTTTCCCCTCAATCATTGCCAACTCCTGACTTAACCCCCTATACAAGCTGAAACACATCACCAACAACACAACCGCAAACGGTAACCCCGTCGCAATGGATGCCGTTTGCAATGCCTGTAGACCACCTCCTAACAACAGCACCGCAGCAACAACACCTTCTATTACCGCCCAAAACACCCGTTGCGGTACAGGTGAGTCTAACTTTCCACCAGACGTCAAACTATCAACGACTAAAGAGCCAGAATCCGACGAGGTCACAAAGAAAACCACCAACAACAAAATCCCCACAAAGGACGTGATCGCCGTTAGGGGCAGCTGTTGCAACATGACAAATAAAGCCGTGGCCACATTTTCACTAACCGCATTGCTGATGGTGCCTGATAGTTCACCCAACTCCATCGACATGGCTGTTCCACCAAATACCGACATCCACAGAAATGTCAGCGTTGTCGGCAGCAGCAACACGCCTAAGATAAACTCACGCACCGTACGTCCCTTAGAAACACGGGCGATAAAAATACCCACAAAAGGAGACCAGGAAATCCACCACCCCCAGTAGAATACGGTCCAACTATTCTGCCAGGCCGTTCCCTCAAAGGTTTCCGTCCAAAAGCTGAGGGTGGGCAAGGAGGCCGCATAGTAGCCAACAACCTGAACAAAGGAACCAAAAATAAACAAGGTGGGACCCACCAACAATACAAAGGCCATAAAGATGGCCGCCAAAATCATATTGAGTTCACTCAAGCGGCGCACACCGGCGTCTAAACCAGAAACAACTGACGCTGTGGCAAACCCCGTAATAATGGCAATTAAACCGATCTGGATGGGCGTGCTGATGGGTAGACCCACCAGAAAGTTAAAGCCTGCATTAACCTGTTGGACACCAAATCCTAGGGAGGTCGCTAATCCAAAAAGAGTAGAAGCGACGGCCAGGATATCAATGACGTTGCCACCCCATCCGTAAATACGATCGCCCAAAATGGGATAAAACACCGAACGAATGGTTAAAGGTAGCCCCCAGGTATAAGCAAAAAAGCCCAAGGACAACCCCACAATGGCATAGATACCCCAGGCATGCAGACCCCAGTGGAAAAAGGTAATCCCCAGGGCCTGTTGGGCCGCATCTTGAGACAAGGGTTCAATGGCACCAATGAGCGCGGGCGGATCCTGGAAGTGGTAGATGGGCTCAGCCACGCTCCAAAACATCAGGCCAATTCCCATGCCCGCACTGATTAACATGGCAATCCAGGCAAAGGTGGGAAACTCAGGTTTAGCGTTTTGGCCGCCTAAACGAATTCTGCCAAATTTACTAAAGGCAAGAAGAATTGCCACCCCTAGATAAATGCTGACGGACAAGATTAAAAACCAGCCCATCGCCTCCGCAATAAAGGTTTGAATGTCTCCAAAAACAGTCTTGGCAGGCTCGCGAAAGATTAGGGTCACCAGCACAAACAACACAATGAGACCAGCGGAAACTAGAAATACCTCTGGATGAAAATCAAAGCCATAGCCAGTGACGTTGCGATCGCCAGGCTGACGACGACTTCGATGCGACCTCGGGGTGCTCAAGGGCAGGAACCCTTGAGCACCAGGTTTTTGATGGGTCATAAGTAGTACTACTCCAATGGATAGAGCACATAGCTATGTGCTCTAAGAAAAAATTCATGAATTACGATCAGCAATGATGTTCTTAAAGGCAGCAGCGCATCATCAGATTTCGACGTTAGCTTCACGATAAAGGGCACATTATTAAGCCTCTGTCTTCATCTATACAGTTGTCACTACATGTTTTGAATGTCATAGATTGCTGATTGAAATTTGACTGCTAGAGGATGTTTAAACTGTGTAGGTTAACGATCCAGATGTCTGAAGATCTTGAAAATATTTTGATTAGATAACCTGGATTCAAATCAAACATCCCTAGGAATTTTAGAGGGCTAGTGTCCTTTTATAGAGAGTCATGCAGAGGATCTTAATAAAATTTTGAGCTTTGATTATGGATCAGATTCTGAACAAAAATTTCTAGAAAGAATCTAAAAATTGTTAAAAATACGACAGTCTGAATCGAAAAATCAATCCATATTTTCTATTTTCAAGACTTGTAATTACAAGTTCGGATTTGTGATTTACAGACTAAAAATTATTAAGTTTGACGGTCACTGATCTAGGCAGGGTCCATGACAATTGAGGCAGAGTATGAATCCCCCCCGTGTCGTTTCGAAACCCGTTTGCGATGCTGTCGAGCTGCAAGAGCCAGGCATATCTTTAGATTCACCCATGACATCCTTAGGGACCTACAGAGGGGGTCTACCAGCGGATGCTTATATCTCTTCTCACTATCTGGAGCAAGAGCGTCAGACGGTCTTTAGCCAATATTGGGTCTGTGTTGGTTTGGCCTCAGATGTGGCTAATCCGGGGGATGTTTATCCAACGGACGTGGCCGGTATCCCGATTGTGTTGGTGCGCGATCGCAACCATTCCCATCATACCGAGCCCCCACCTCTGCGAGCCTTCCACAACATCTGCCGTCACCGAGGGCTACAGCTGATTGAGCAGCCCTGCAACGTGACTGGTCGCATTCAATGTCCTTACCATTCCTGGACCTACAGGTTGGATGGGACCCTCAATGGCACGCCTCATTTTGGTGGCTACCATCAGGATTCTTATCGTGGGTTTGATCGCGATCGCAAAGGTCTTATTCCTATCCGGTGTGAACAGTGGCTAGATCTAGTTTTTGTCAATCTATCAGAGGATGCACCACCGTTGACAGAGTACCTGCAACCGGTGATTGCCCGTTGGGCTGACTATGACCTCAGTCTGCTCAGGCGAGAGTCACGGGAAATTGGACTGGAGTGCAATGCCTGACTGACTGACACATCTCAGATGCCCCCATTAATATCTCAAGTCCGACATCGTATTGACCGAATACGGGAAAACCAAATCAGGTCATAGTAACGTTGCTCAGCCTTGTTGGACGCAAAACAAGGGTCTGGGTCTTTGGGCAATAAGGGGACTGGTTTCAGAAGAGTCCGACCTTTGTGAACGACTCCCTTGAGCCACCGTAAGCCAATTTTGAGATAGCTGAGCCCTCGTCTCCAATGGGTATCCACCTGTTGACGTAAGCCTTCACACTGCACCGCCATGCCTTGAGTGGTGCCGTATAACAAGGCAATGGCGGCCACCAAATAGAGACGCTCTAGAGCTTGAGCGGATCGAATGCGAGAGTCTTCGAGTTCAAAGGCTCCTGATTTGCTATCTAAAAACAACTCCTCAACCCGAAACCGCAAGGCATATTGCCACAACGTTTGTAGACTCGGTGATTCATCCGTAATCACCGCCCAGGATTCCTTCGTCCCTCGCACGGTTGCCAAGACTAAATTACATCGATGCTCACCATCTTGCCAGAGCCCCACGTTCTCATAGAGAGTGGCTTCTCCTTTGGGAGGCCACAGCGCTTGTACTTCAATGGGATGACGGCATGGGCCGTGGAGATGAACATCACACGCAATGCGCAAACAATAGTGCCAACCACTCGCTTGCAACCAACTCATGAGGTCATGGTTGGCAAACCCTCGGTCAGCTAACAACATCGTGTTGGGATGCCGACGCAACAGCCAACGGGCACGCCGTAACAAGGGTCGATATTCATCGAACGCAACCATGGCACTTTCATGCTCTAATACCCGCCATAGAAGTGGTACCGCTCGTCCACAACACACAACCGACAGGTGAATCATACAATAGCGATTCCACAGCATGGTCGTATCCAATGCTAGATAGAGTCGATGAGCCCGCCAGTTGGTGAGCGCTAACAACACCAGCGGCAGATACAACCCCTTGACATCAATGAATCGGTTGATGAAAAAGCGATGCCACCGACGTTCAAAGCTCTGGGCCTGAGTCGCCCGACTGGGGACGTAGGGTTCCCAAGCGGGGAGGCTGAGTTGGCCACTACAGATCAGGGCACTGACCATCCAAGCCAGTGTTTTCAGATGCCGGAGGTCTTTGTAACGGCTATGTTGACGCAGGAAGGGCAACAATTGATCATACAGTTGGGTAGAGGCTGACATGCATATCACGCTGATGGTTTGGTATCTTCAGCTTTGCATGCCCTCTGCCCATTTCCTTGTCGATCCTTATGGATTCTGGGTTACAGGATTTGTGTCAGGCAGTCAGGTGCAATGCTAACTGGAAACTGGCGGTAGAAAACTTTTCTGAAAGCTATCACTTAACCTGGGTTCATCCTTCTCTCAACAGCTGTTCCCGCATGGAAGACCATTTTAACTTTGAGGTAGGCGGCCCCCATGGGAGGCAAGGTAGCTTGCTGTATCGGAGTGGCTTGATTGATGGGCATTCGTTACCGACATTCCCCAACTTAGACGCCTTGAAAAAACAAACCGTTGCTGAGTACATTACCGTCTTTCCCAATCTCATGCTGGGTGTCCATCCTGATTATTTCTTAGTATTTCTGGTTAATCCCCTGGGTCCTGACACGTCAGCAGAGCGAATGGTTTTCTACTTTGTGGGAGACGCTGCCATGACTCCAGATCACAAGATGTTACGCCACTTGCCCATTGATCTGTGGCAGGTGACCAACGACGAAGATATCGAGATGATTGAACGGATGCAGGTAGGTCGGCGATCGCCTGGTTTTGATGGGGGATGTTTCTCGCCTGCACTAGAACAAACGGTATATCGGTTTCAACAGGAAATTGCCCAGGCGGTGGGAGAATGATTATGAAAACAAATGCGTCTGTCGTCATTATTGGTGCGGGTATTGTCGGCTGTAGCACTGCCTATCACCTGGCCAAATTGGGTTGGCACAATATTGTTGTAGTGGAACAGGGACCCCTGTTTGCCACCGGTGGATCAACATCCCATGCACCGGGTCTGGTATTTCAGACAAATGCTTCTAGAACCATGACGCTGTTGGCCAAGTATACGGCTGAACTCTATAGCCAGCTCAGTACCGATGAAGGGCCAGCCTATTATGCTGTGGGGGGGATTGAAGTTGCCTACACCGAGGCTCGTGTGCAGGACCTGAAACGTAAATTGGGCTGGGTAAAATCCTGGGGGCTGGACGGGGCCTGTCTGTTGACTCCAGCTGAAATAAAGACAAAGGTTCCCCCCATAGATGAGACTAAAATTCTAGGCGGCTACTATGTGCCAACGGACGGTATCGCCAACGCTTTGCGAGCAGCTGAAGCGTTGGCTAATGGAGCTGTAGATGCTGCAGATTTTTATGGCGAGACCATGGTCACGGATATTGAAGTGGTCGGTGGCCAGGTGCAGGCGGTTGTTACCGATAAAGGTCGCATTGAAACAGATAACGTGCTGGTTTGTGCTGGCATTTGGGGGCCTAGAATTGGCCGCATGGTGGGTGAGATTATCCCCCTCACCCCTGTCCAACACCAGTATGTAAAAACAGGCCCTATCCCTGGGTTGGCAAATGAGACTGAAGAAATTGCCATGCCCATTGTGCGGCACCAGGATCATGCCATGTACTTCCGACAGCATCAAGACTGCTGGGGCATTGGCTCTTACCAGCATGAGCCGCTGCTGGTGGACCCAGACAACATTTTGCCCTATGCAGAGGCTCCAGTGATGCCCTCTGTTATGCCGTTTACGGAAAAGCACTTTACCCCAGCCTGGGAGTCGACCAGGGAGTTGTTTCCAGCTGTTGCCCATGCAGACTTGACCGACAAGATTAACGGCATGTTTTCCTTTACCCCTGATGGCGGGTCTGTTGTGGGTGAATCTGCTACAACCCAAGGTTTTTGGGTGGCAGAGGCCGTATGGGTAACCCATGGCGGCGGCGTTGGCAAAATGGTGGCAGAGCTGATGACAAGTGGCGTGACTAGCTTCGACCTCCACGAAATGGATATTCACCGCTTCCCAGCTGTGTGTAAGAGCGCAGACTATGTGCTCAAAGCTGGGGCACAGCAGTATGACGAGGTCTATGACATTATTCACCCACTGGACCAGCAGACCCACTCGCGTGGCTTGCGGGTCAGTCCTTTTTATCCACGGTTGCAAGACTTAGGGGCACAGTTTGTGGTTAGCGCAGGCTGGGAGAGGCCCCAGTATTTTGAGGCGAATGCCAACCTGTTAGAGGCGTATTCCATTCCGCCCCGTCAAGGTTGGGAAGCTAAAAACTGGTCGCCGATTCAGGCGGCTGAGCATTTGGCAACTCGCGATCGCATCGCCCTTTACGACCTCACTCCCTTTGCCAAATTTGAAATCACTGGCCCCGGCGTGGTCCCCTACCTACAAAATCTCTGCGCCAACAACATCGATAAACCTGTGGGCAAAGTGATCTACACTGCCATGCTCGATACCAATGGCGGTATCATGTGCGACCTTACCGTTAGCCGACTGGGACCTCAGAAATACTGGGTGATTACCGGTGCCTCTGTTCACGGTCACGACCTAGCCTGGATGAGGGCCCATTTGCCTATGGACAACTCTGTTCAAATTGTGGATGTGTCATCTAGCTATTGCTGTGTTGGTTTATGGGGGCCAAAAGCTGAGGTGCTCCTACAGTCTCTTACCCAAGTCGATGTTTCAAAACCAGCCTTTGGGTTCTTTACCAATCGCTCATTCTATGTGGGCACTATTCCTGTGCTTGCATCGCGAGTCTCTTACGTTGGCGAAGAAGGTTGGGAAATCTATGCTCTAACAGAATCAGGCTTAAGGCTGTGGGATATGCTGTGGGCATCTGGTCAAGAACACGGCATCATTGCAGCTGGCCTGGGGGCGTTTGACACACTGCGTTTAGAAAAGGGCTTTTTGCTGTGGGGTACCGATATTCACACTGAATACGATCCCTACGAAGCAGGTTTAGGGTTTGCGGTGAGAGCCAACAAAGAGACCTTTATCGGTAAAAATGCTTTATTACAACGACAGGCATATCCTAGTCGCAAGCTATGCTATCTAACTCTGGATAACCCAGCAGCAACTGTCATGGGCAAGGAACCTGTGGGCGCTGATGGTAAAGTTTTGGGCTATGTCACCAGTGCAGGCTATGGCTATAGTTTAGGTCGATGCGTTGTTTATGCGTATTTGCCGTTAGGATACTCCACACCTGGCACAGCCGTAACCGTAGACTATTTTGGAGAAGCTCTGGCGGCCACAGTTGTCGAGAAATTGTTATAGGCACAATCAAGGGTTCTCTTGGAGCCACCGGTCGAGACCATGCTACTGGGTTTACCCCAGAGACCGATCTAAAGTTCCATGGAATACCGTTGCCATTGCATCCCAACGGTATGACCTTCGACGGGTTTGGACAAAATTTCGGATGGGATGGTGCGTCGTTAGTAGGGAGTATTGCGTCGTGAGTTACGATTCACCTGACTAAATGACTACAATAAGACCATCTCCTACATCATCACCCCATCCATATCCCACTTGTTTGGTTGTCTATGGCCATTCCTGACGACTATTACGCCCGGTTACAGGTATCGCCCGATGCCACTCAAACGGAAATCAAAGCGGCGTTTCGACGATTAGCACGACGCTATCACCCCGACTTAAACCCAAACGATCCAAGAGCCCTGGAAAAGTTTCGGGCCCTGCATGAGGCCTATGAAGTGTTAACGGACCAGGTGCGGCGACAGCGCTATGACTGCACAGGCACCACTGAATATGATGGCACTCGCCCCCAAACAGCCCATGATTTCTATCTGCGGGGCATTCAGCAAACCTTGGCAAGGCATTATAAAGCGGCATTGGTAGATTTTGACCAAGCCATTGAGCTACAGCCAAACTTAGCTGAAGCCTATTTACGACGGGCTCAGGTGCGCTACATTTTAGAAGATGATGCCGGGGTACTGGCAGACTGTCAGCGGCTACTACAGTTTTCAGATACATTGCCCCAGACGTATTACTACCTTGGTTTGGCGCGCTATCGTCTGGGCTATACGGAGAGCTCGATCGCTGCGTTTACCGAAGCCATTGTCCTTGAACCCGATGATCCCCAAGCCTATTTTCAACGGGCAGTGGCCTATGAAGATATCCAGGAGTGGAACGAGGCCACCACTGACTTTCAAACTGCCTCCATGTATTACCAAGCCCAGGGAGACCTGGAAGGCTATCAGCGGAGTTGCGATCGCATCCACGCTCTCCGCAAACAGCGGCGCTTTAAACTCAGCACCCCTTCCCGCAGAATTGTCACTAAGCGCTGGGGCCTACTGGGGCAGCTAAATCGATTACTCTTCGGCCTACTGAGCAACCCAGCAGAAGAGTTGCCTGCCATTTATAGCCATCTTAATCAACGCCAGGCTTTGCGCGTCGGCTGTTTACTCGCCACCCTGGCCCTGAGCAGCTTTACCTTAGGCGGCTACATGCTGCAGTTTGCCTCAGGAGCAACCAGCAGCAATATTGCCCTGGGCGCATTCTGGCTATCGGGTTCTGCCGCTTTTTTAAGTTTAATTATGATGTTGGCCGTTTCCCGTCTTTGTCTACGACGCCACGGCAGTTGGTCAGACGACACGTTTATCGCTGGTGCCACCTTGTTGCCCATGGGCATCTTTATCTTGATCAGCCCTGTGGCCATTGGTATCCCCTGGCTGTGGTTGCTGCTGCTTTGTATCGCTCTGCACCACACACTTTTAACCCTCCACAGCGGCTGTCACCAAATTCAACATTATTCTGTAGTTGCTGCCACCTGGCTAACACCCAGCCTGTTCTTTACGTGTTTGAGCATCGGCTATTTAGTCTGGCGTATCTGGATCTAATACATATCCTGACGAGTTGAATTCTCGGTGTAGTCAGTAAATAATGGTCGCGATTAGCGACTACCTACATCCACTCCAAATCATTCAGAATAATTTAAATTATATTTAAACAAAATTAGATAACCACCTCACATGTATGAATTTTGTAATTGGTTATATCCAGTCTTGGTCAGTAGCGCTCTGGTCTAACGCATAATTGGGCCAATCAATCCCTATATATGCTGATTAATTCTAGTGAACATCAACAATTTAATGAAAAAACGCCCCAGTAATTTTTCCTATTCCTGAATATCTTTATAGCGTTTCCTAACCTGGTGAGGTGCAGCCGGTCCTTTTACTGGCAAGCTTTAGCTCTGAGAATGTACCTCATGTGACTGAGAAACGCTATATAACCATAAGAACGAATAGAAAAAATTATTTCGTTGTCGAAACTGAGTGTATCTATGCAACTGGTCTATTTTTTTCAATCTATTTCCACCCAGGAAAGCTTGATTAGTCAAATGTATGGATGGTCGTAGCAATAGCCTCTTTGGCTCACGTCAAGCGGTTATTGTGATTTGGCATTGGTCAACAGCAACTTTGGCTCTGCGCTGTTGACTATAGTCCAATAAGTTCAAAGCCTTTTAGCCCAGACACCTATATTCATTTGAATCTCTTTTATGACTCGGAAAATCTTATTAGTAGAACATGATGAGCCAATGTGTAGGATGTTACAACAACAGCTTGCACAGTACGGATATGAGGTGGTGCTTGCCAATGATGGAGGGGATGAAGGGATCTTAATGGCGGTCACTGAGCAACCGGATTTGATCTTAATTGCAACAGATCTGCCTGTAATTGATGGTTGGCAAACTATTAAGATCCTTAAGGCTTCTACCGTCACTCAGAACATCCCGATTATGGCGCTGATGGCACTAAACTCAGATGCCGAATGGGGTAAAGTATCCGAGTCAGGCTGCGACGATTATGAGCTGAAACCAATTGATTTAACAAGTGTCTTGAATAAAATCAAGGCTCTCTTAAGTCCTGAAAATGCATCTGCTCTTTCAGCCATATCTTATGGTTTCGAAAGCCCATTATTCCAGGATCATTTGCCAGCTTCTCAAAGTTCAAGAGAAGCTCAGACATCCAAGCGTTGGGCTCAGGTAGCAAATGCTACTAACCCAACAACATCAAGTAAATCAAGGGTGGTGTACGTTGATGATAGTCCGGTAGATAGCCAAGTTATGGCAGAAATTGTCAGGGGTGCAGGCTATGAATATGACAATATTACTGAACCATTAGACGCTATTCCTATATTGTTGGAGCTTAGACCTAAGCTTATTTTTCTAGATCTGGTGATGCCATTTACCAATGGCTATGAGGTATGTGCTCAGATTCGACGCATATCTACCTTTCGAACAACTCCTATTATTATTGTTACTAATAATGATGGTATTATCGATCGAATTCGTGCCAGAATCGTTGGTGCATCAGGATTCTTCAGCAAGCCGGTCAAGAAAAAGCGCGTCCTCAAGGCACTCCACAAATACTTGGGTGCTAGTCGTGAAGAAACCACTAAAAGTCTTTCTCAAAGTGGATTTTCATCTTTTTTCTAATGTGTTTAGTGGCTGTCATGTTCACTAATTAGTCAATAAATACTCTGATACTGATGCTGTTCTCAGTATCAGTACTTAGGCACTCGCGTGAACATCAACACTATAGAACTTATATCCATCTGAGCACATCAGCCATGGCATCAACTGTTGTCAGTCAGCTACAGTCATCTCTTCAGGAGACTGCGGCACTGTCGGATCCACTGGGACTGGAGCCCATTCCTGAAGATACGCGTCAACGTTTTTTGAGATTTAAACTCTCCGGAGAGAACGGAACATTATTGCCCCTAGAAACGATTATTGAGATATTGCAGTTAGAGCCAGTAGAGATTTTACCTGTACCAGAGGTGCCGGCTTATTTATTGGGCGTATGCCACTGGCGCGGTGCCATTCTGTGGCTGACGGATCTAAACGTGTTAGTTGGCTCCCCGCCGCTGTGGCAGCAGGCCCCATCCCTAGAAAAGCCATTAGTTATTGTTGTCGAATCTGGCGATCGCAGGGTTGGTCTGGCGGTAGAACAGGTGGATGATGTGGAAATGGTGGCTCCTGAGACAATTCACTTGCCAACCGAATTTGACTCGACGGCCATAGCGCCTTTTGTCATGGGCTATTTGCCAAACCATGGAGGCACTGTATTGGATGTAGATGTCATTGTTGAGCGCGCTCTACAAGGTCCCCCTTAATACCCTAAGCTCCTGCTCTTCTAACCTAGGAGCTCACCTCAGCATTACTCGATGCTATGGGCTGAAATTACACATTAATTACACACGACTAAGGTTTAAAATTATTCATGGATAACATCGCTAACAATAATTCAGACGAGCTACTGACAACCGTTGATACCCCATTTCCAGAAGAGCAGGACTCGTCTCCAGAACTAATGCTAGCCGCTGAGGAGTTGACGCTAAGTCAAACTGCGTCAGAGCAGTCTACTGAGATCACCCTTGCAGTAGAGTCCATTCCCTTTTCACAGAATCAGAGTAGACGACCGTTTGCGATCGCAAACGCTATGGCTCAAGCCACTGATTTAGAAAACCTTTACCAAATTACGGTTAGTCAATTACGTAAACGATTTAATGTAGACCGAGTCCTGATTTATCAGTTTCAATCTGAAACCCAAGGCACTGTCATTGCCGAGTCACTCACGTCCGGCTATACACCTGCTTTGGGACAGACTATTGCCCCCTTATCCTTTGGAGCAACCACCACTCAACACTATCAGCAACAAGCCGTTATCAGTATTAATAATATTGCAGAAGAGGCGATTACACCCTACCAGGCGCAAACTGCCCAACGCTTGCAGGTGAAGGCTAGTCTCGGCTTACCTCTTTTTTTAGAAAACCAGTTATGGGGATTGTTGGTCGTTCAAAATTGTGCAGCCCCTCGTCAGTGGACAGATTCTGAAATTGCCCTACTCTATCAAGTCGGCACCGAACTCATCTTGAAGCTTCAGCCATTACGGCTGCAAGCTGAACGACAGTTGCTTGCTAGTGTCAGTGACAAACTCCGTCAATCATCCGATCAAGAAACCCTCTTTCGGGGCATCACCCGAGACCTTAGGAGACTCCTAAATGTTGATCGCGTGGCCATTTGCCAGTTTCGTCAAGACTACAGTCTTCAATTTGTCTTTGAATCAAAAGTGGGGCAAGTAGCCTCGATGCGTGATGTTGTTTTAGCAGATAGCCATCTGCAAAAGCATGAGGGAGGAATCTTTCGGCAATCTGACCCATTTGTTGTCAACCATGTCGCCAAAGATCCCACGCTCACCCCTTGCCATGTGGAGAATCTAACCGACTTTGACATTAAAGCCTGTGCCATTGTGGCGATTTATCAAGGACAGAAACTGTGGGGTTTGCTGGGAGCCTATCAACATAATGGTGCCCGATACTGGGACCCCAATGAAGTCAAATTGTTGACTCAGTTAGGTAACTTGGTCGGGGTCAGCTTGCATCAATCAGAACTCATAGAGGAACAAGCCAAAGCCTCTAAAAACCAAGAAGCCCTGCCCGACATTATTAATAAAATTAGCAATACGGCCTATGCTGAAAACATTTATCAAACCGCTGTGCAAGAGGTTCGTAATCTCCTTAATGTAGAGCGCGTCTGCATTTACAAATTTCGCCCCGATTATTTCGGCGACTTTATCTATGAATCTGGTACCGGTGGGTGGCCATCATTGGTGGGAAGTGCTTGGGAAGATACCTACATTCAAGAGAATCAAGGTGGACGATTCCGCAACACTGAGCAACCGTTTCTCGCAGATGACATTTACTCCGCTGGGTTAAGTGAATGCCATGTTCAGACTTTAGAGCATTTTGGCGTTAAATCCTTCTTGATCGTCGCCATTAGACAGGGAGGTAGTCTTTGGGGTTTGTTAAGTGCCTTTCAACATAGTGGGCCTCGCCATTGGTTGGAGAGTGATATTAACGTTTTACACGACATCAGCCGTCAGATGGAAGTCAGTCTGAAAGGCGCTAATTATGTTGCCCAGTTACAAGAGCAATCGGCTCAGATGACTAAAGCGGCTCAAATTGGTCGTTCAGTGTCCAATATCATTCCAAAGATTTTGCAAGCCCAGGACACTGAGCAAATCTTGAAAGTAACACAGCGAGCAGTACGGCAACTGCTGGTATGCGATCGCGTCGCCTTCCATCGCTTCAAAGCTGACTGGAGTTCCGAACTACTCTATGGATCAAGTGCAAAAAGTCAAGCCAGTTCAGACTTAGAAGAAAATCTGCAGGCAATTTGGCCAAAGTACAATTTGCAGGAAACCCAGGGAGGGCCTTATCGCAACCAAGACAGCTTAGTCATTAACAATATCTATGCCGCTGACCATGCACCGTTGGAGATTGAAATGCTGGAGGAATTTAGCATTAGTGCCTATATGGCAGTACCCATCTTTAATAAAGGTCAGCTCTGGGGTGTGCTGAGTGCATATCAAAATGAGAAACCCCGTTCATGGACTAACGCTGAGATTAATGCCCTGAAACAAATTGGTTTACAGGTGGGTACTGCCATGCAGCAAGCAGATTACCTCAAACGCCTGGCCCTCATAACCCAGCAGGAACAATTAATCAGTAATATTATCGATCGTCTCCGCAAAGCAACCGATTTACCCCAGGCTCTGACAACAGTGGCCCGTGACATTCGTGCCATGCTTCAAGCTGATCGAGTAGGGTTGTACCAATTTGATCCAGCCACCAACTATAGTGTCGGAGCGTTTGTTGTAGAAGACGTTGCTCCAGGGGTACGGTCTGCGATGGCCGCCAGGATACAAGATCACTGTTTTGCTGAAGGTCAGGCAGAAAACTATCAAAAAGGTCGTTACTGGGTCGTCAATGATGTTAAAACCCTGGACCTCCCTAATTGCTTAGTCGATCTACTGGCTAACCTTCAGGTACGGGCCAGTTTAGTCGTCCCCTTACTCAAAGGCAACGTGCTTTGGGGGCTATTTGCTATTCATCAGTGCCAGGGGCCTCGTGAATGGCAAGAGTCTGAAGTGGAATTTATTCACCGCATTGGTGCCCAGCTTAACCTGGCGCTGCAGCAGGGTGAATATTTAGATCAGCTCAAGGCTAAAAATACAGCCCTGACTGAAATTGTTTTAGAGGTGCAAAAAGCGGCGGATCAAGTGGGGCAGACATCCCAGTTAAACGCCGTCTCCATCACCCAGCAAACTGAGTCTCTGACCCAGGTTCTCAAGCGCGTTCAAGATCTCATGCG
The DNA here is from genome assembly GCF_000316115.1 of Leptolyngbya sp. PCC 7375. GTDB lineage: Bacteria > Cyanobacteriota > Cyanobacteriia > Phormidesmidales > Phormidesmidaceae > Leptothoe. The sequence goes on along the minus strand of NZ_JH993797.1, from coordinate 468,140 downwards.
CCTTTCTGAAGGGGTGGTGGGTGATGCCCAACAAGTGGAAGCTGCTGTCCAGCAGGCGAACAAAACCGTGCGCATTGGCGATGCCGCCATGAACCGCACGGTTGATGGCATCATGACCATTCGTTCCACCGTAGCCGATACTAACCAGCGCATTAAACGGCTGAGTGAGTCGTCCCAGAAAATCTCGAAGGTGGTCAGTCTGATTAGTCAATTTACCACTCAAACCCAGCTACTGGCACTGAATGCGTCTATCGAAGCCACCCGCGCAGGGGAATATGGTCGCGGGTTTGCCGTTGTCGCTGACGAGGTGCGATCGCTAGCCCGACAATCTGCTGAAGCAGCCACCGAAATTGAACAGCTAGTGCAGGAAATTCAGGTGGGTACCGCTGAGGTTTCAACCGCCATGGAAACGGGTATCCAGCAGGTGGCGGAAGGCACCAATCTGGTCACTGACACCCGTCGTAACTTGACGGAAATCGTAGAAGCTACCGGCCAGATCAGTAACTTGATTGAGGAAATCACCGAAGCCACCCACCAACAGGCCGATGAGTTTAAGGGGGTGACGGCCACCGTGACAGAAGCCACGACAACCGCTACTCAAACCTCGAAAAATTCAGAACAGTTAACCCTATCCATTCATCAACTGTTAACGACCGCCAAGGCGCTTCAAGCCAGTACGGGCACTGAATCAGTGTTCTAATAGTCGAACATTGTAGCGTCCTTTGTTTAACCTCCTAATCCCAGGTCGCTACCAGACTTTTGCATGCCATAACAATCTCGTTTTCAGTGAATGATGACTTCTGATTCCGTGCGTTCCCAGCAGGTACCCTCTTACTTTTTGCAAGAAGCCTCCGAGTTGCTTCAGCAAATGGACGGTGAGCTGCAAACCCTCAGCCAGGATTTTGGTGTCCAGAAGGTCTATGCATTGATGCGAATAGCCCATACTCTTAAAGGAGCCGCTGCCAGTGTCGGGTTAGACCACATCAAAACAACCACCCATTCCCTCGAGAATGTGTTTAGAGCGTTGTGTAGTCCCAATGCCTCCCTCACTCCTGCCATAGAATCGCTCATTTTTGAGGGCTATGGCTGCTTACAGTTGCTGCTTTCAGCCCAAATAGCAGAGGCCCAGATTGATGAACCCAGCATTTTGGAGCGCATGGCAGATGTGGTCTCTAAGTTGGAAAAACATCTGGGCAGTCGGTTTGGACAGGATGGTTATTTACCCACATCGAGTGAGCTGGGGGTGGATATTACCCAGTCAGTTTTTGAGAAAGGCATCACGAAACGTCTTCAGCAATTAGAAGTGGCCCTGGAAACGCCAGATCCAGAAAATCTCAAGGCTCTATTGCGCTCCCAGGCTGATGTTTTTAGTGGTTTAGCCGAGTCGTTTAACCTGCCAGGCTTTGGAGCAATCGTCCAAACCACGCTCAAAGCACTGGAGTGTAGGCCTGATCTGGCGGTGCAAATTGCCCAGATTGCCCTAGACGACTACCGCGCTGGCCAGCGGCTTGTCTTGGACGGCGATCGCAATCGCGGCGGCGAACCCAGCTTAGTGCTCAAAAAATTGGCCACTCCCCCCAAGTCCGCCAAGAACAATTGGTTAGGACAGGTGTGGAATGCTTTAAACCAGCCGATTCCAGGGACGACAGCGAAACATCAAACTGCGACTAAATCGCAGAGTCCTCCAACAGCCGACCCCAGCCACCCCCCCAACTCACCTCCGCCCATTCCTGAGCCAGGAGCCGCCAACAGGGGGGCCTTTGCCGATCTATTGACCACGTCAGAATCAGTGGCGATCGCAGAAAAGGATGAGCTATTCACACCCCACCAGGGGGGAGCTGGTTTAGACACCAGGGGCTCTAGGACAGAGGGACCCCGACTATCTGACTTACCTGTTCCGAAGTCGGCTTCTAAAACCTCCAGTATCCCGACCTTAAATGCCCCTAATCTTAAAATATCCGTTGATCACCTTGACAAAATTAACCACGCCATTGGTGATTTATTAACCCAGCAAAATCGGCAGGCCCTTCACAATCAGCAATTAGCAACCGCCAGTAAGGCTCTACTCAAACGACTAGAGCAGCAACAACAACAGTTAACCAAACTACTCAGCCAAGCCAGTCATAGCGCCCTCGCCCACACCCCCTCCCGCAGCACCGAATACCAGTTCGATACATTAGAATTCGACAACTACAGCGAACTTCAGCTGCAAGTCCAGGCGTCATTGGACACCTTAGTGCAGCAAATAGAAAACGCTGAAGCCATTGAACTGTTTGTGCGCCAGAACACTCAGGCCGTTGAAAAACAGCAGCGGTTAATTAAAACTCTACGAGAAACTGTGGTCGAAGCGAGAATGCAGCCCATCGACAATGTGTTTCAACGTTTTCACCAAGTCTTAGGGCGCTTGGTGGCTCAACAAGGTAAACCCGTAGAGTTATTGATTGAAGGTGGTCATGTCCTTGTCGATAAGATGATCGCTGACAAGCTTTATGAACCCCTCTTGCACCTGATCCGCAATGCCTTTGACCACGGTGTCGAAAAAGCATCAGAGCGTAAACAGCAGGGAAAGATAGCAGACGCTAAAATCACGCTATCCGCAAAACAAGAAGGGCACCACCTCAGCATCACTGTGCGAGATAATGGTCGCGGTCTTAACCTTGATAACATTCGGGAAAAAGCAATCTACCAACAACTGATCACAGCGGATGAGGCTCAACAATTAACATCCGACCAAATCAGCGAACTAATCTTTGAGCCAGGTTTTTCAACGTCAGCGCAAGTTAATGACATCTCAGGGCGAGGGTTTGGACTCGATGCGGTACGGGCTCAAATATATCCCCTCCACGGCAGGGTAACGGTCACCCATAAACCTGACCAAGAAACCTGTTTCACCCTGGAGCTTCCGACTAATTTAACGATTGCCAGATTGTTACTCTGTCAAACAGGTGAAACACTATATACCTTTATGACCGATGCCATTGAGCAAATTCTCGTTCCTAAACCTGAGCAGTTAAGTACCCGTAATGAGAGAAAAATGCTGAGTTGGGAGCTGGAAGGTAAAGAATATTTAGTGCCCGTCATTTCCCTTGCAGATGCCCTCAACTACAACGCCAAACTTCCCCATAGCCATTGGCGAAGACCAGACCAGACCGCCGATATATCCAGCCCAATTTTGATTATGCGACACCAAGATAAGATCTTGGGTCTAGAATGCGATCATCTTTTGGGAGAACAAGAACTCGTCATTCGCTCCCTGGGAGATATGGCCTTTACCCCCGAGTATTTCTATGGCTGTAGCATTCTCCCCAATGGTCGTCTCAGCCTGGTCATTGATGGCAGTCTGCTAACGGTTAATGTTTTACAACAGTCTTCTCAAACATTAACCGTTAGTTCTCCTCCTCCAGGCAGTCAAGCCAAACCATCGACTCCAGGTAAACAATCAATCTTAATCGTTGATGATTCCATTACGGTGCGTAATACCCTAGCCCTGGGATTACAAAAGGCTGGCTATCTGGTTATCCAGGCTAAAGAAGGCAGTGAGGCGTTGCAAAAACTAGAGCACACTCCAGTGACAGTTATCTTGTGTGACTTAGAAATGCCAGGCATGAATGGCTTTGATTTTCTAAGAGCCCGCCAGAGAATCCCAACCGTTGCATCGGTGCCAACGATTATGCTGACATCCCGAACAGGGGATAAACATCGTCACCTGGCTCAGTCCCTGGGGGCCGATAACTATTTAACCAAGCCCTATCTGATGCCTCAGCTGATTGAAACCATTAACAATGTCTTAACGCCGGACGCTTAAGTACTCAATTGCTAGCATTCCGCAGCACAGCCCCACCTTTTATGGATAGGGCGTTTTCAAACGCCTTGAAGACCCACCGCTCCCCTGTACTTCCCCCTATGGATAACAACACACCAGAGATAGAACGATTTATTACCTTTGACGTGGGTGGCTACTGGTTTGCCTTGCCCATGATGTCCATTCTGAAAATTGTTAACTGCCCACCCCCTACTCAAGGGGGAACTGTGGGCATTGGCTTAGTGCAGTTGGGCTCCCACACAGTCCGACTTTTAAATTTACACAGAGAAGTCGGTAAGACGGCTGACGCCTCACCCGATCATGCTCCCTTTCTAGTGGTCGTTCGCACCCCTCAAAAGGAGCTATGGGGCATCGCCTTGGATGAGCCCCCCGACTTGATAGAACTCCCCTTGATCCTCTTCAAACCCGTATCCCTGGAACCCCCGTTTGACCACAAGACAAACTGGATTAGCCACATGGCGATTGTGTCTGAAAAGGACAGCGATCGCACCCTGCTATTGTTAGATGTCCATGCCGTCTTTCAACATGACATTGGTCAACCTGTCAGCGTCTAGCACCCTCACTAGCAACCACATTAGACCTGCGGGGGCACATCGATCTCAAAATGAATGTGATCATCATGGCCGCCTGCGCGTCGGCATAGCCTTTTGCTAATCAGAGCGGGATCGTTAAAATACAGGGTCCTCTTATCGACCCAAGGTTGTGCTCGTAACGCCTTTAAGATGGCCTCAGTTGCATTGCGATCGTAGTTAGCATTAGACCATCGTGTGCCGCCAAACCGTCCTCCTTTACGGGGCAACACGATATCCCCCGCATTGCCGCTTTGATGACCAGAATGATCCGGTGTGCGCCCTCCCTTGGGGAGACTGACATCATTAACGGCCATGGGGGCGATCTCTGAACGATTTTTACGATAGGCCAGCTCATAGTGAATACCGGCTGATCGAATCACATTGCTAATCCAATCGATACCATAGTCATGGCTATCCCCTGGCTGGTCTAACACTTCCACGTTATAAAAGCCCACCCCCTGGCCTGGCATCCGCATCCATTTGGGCGCATTTGCGGCTTCTAAAAACTGCTGGGTTCTACCCCCGACATCCACTCGCCCATCACCTCGAAGCGTGGTGCTGCCTGAGATCACAGACTGAAATAGCTGAATAGCCTGGATCAGATTATTAATGGAGTTGCCTGCCGCAAAGTCATATCCCAGGGCCACTAAACGGTCGCGGACAAGTTTGACATCACTGGCTCGATTTGACCCTCCAGATCCAACACTGGCACTGAGAGCAAGCTTCTGGGCCCCTGGATGTTTCTCAATGTAGGGGGTAAGGGTTAGAGACGCCATATCCGTAGCCTCCCCCGCAACAACCTTCAGCCGACGCATCTGGGGTTTAGGCACGGCTAAAAAGACGGACTGAAAAGCCCACTGGTTATTCCCATTAACCGTTGTTGTTGCAATGGGCTTTTGGTTGTTGTCCACATAAAGGCTCACCGTTTTACCCACCAAATCATCACTGGTGGTGCCCGCCAGCTGATAGGGGTGGTAGATTTTCACCTGGTTAGGAATTTTGGTGATTTTGATGCCCTGACTAGACGGCGGCTCAGGGGTGGGGGTCACCGGTTGAGGGGGGGAAATCGGCGGCGGGGCGGGGGGTTGCGGCTTGGGTTGCGGCTCATCGACCCCTGTCCCTACGGATACCAGGAAAAATCCTGGCGCATCATCACTGTTAAGCCAGTCCTTGAGCACCTTAGTCCGAAAAAAGGTTTCACCCTCTACATCACCCTGACGTGGGGACTTGTCAATTTTCTGGCGGTAGTAACCACCCTCCATTAGATAAATGGCTTTATCAGTTTCCTTAATCCAAGTCCCCATAGGTCCTCCAAACGATGCTGATGTAGGAAAGCGAAATGTTAACCAAGCTCAGGTCCCTGCAAATGTTAGCAGGATATGACTATGCGGTTAGATATCTAAATAGATATCTATTTGTTGGGTTTTTGGTGGATTTTCAGGTGAATTTCAATGAGTCTAAATCAATTTAAAACCCTCGATAATTTCCTGAAGCCCAGCGTTGCCGATCCTGATTATGATTTAGCCTGGCCAATCCAGGCTATTGGCAAGTTTCACAGAGCCGTTCATCCCCTACATCGGCAACCGTCCTCCCCTATCCCTGAGCTCCCTACCCCTGGGCAATCGTGTGAGCGACTGATTTAGTTGAGGCAATGGGAATTTCAATCAGAAACTGGGTCCCTGGCTGGTTTGGATTGGGCTCACACCACAATTTGCCTTTGTGGGTTTCAGTTACGATGGTGTAACTGATGGACAGCCCCATACCGATACCTTTGCCGACAGATTTGGTCGTAAAGAAGGGGTTGAAAATTTGCGATCGCAAATTTTCTGGCACGCCCATACCGTTATCCATAATTCGGATCAGCAGCCGATTATCCTGGATCGCTGTCGAAATTTTAATGATGCCGGGATCTGCGATCGCAGCTGCCACAGTGCGGTGAGCATCACGCTCATTCACAGCCTCAATGGCATTACTCAACAAATTCATAAATACCTGATTGAGCTGTCCTGCATAGCATTCAATCAGAGGTAAGACCCCGTAATCTTTAACAACCTGAATATCGGGATAGTTATTGCTGCGTTGCAAGTGACTTTGCAAAATGGTGAGGGTACTATTGATACCCTCATGGATATCAGCCAGCTTAATCTCTGCCTCATGGTGTCGCGAAAACGTCCGCAGAGAAAGCACAATGTCACAGATCCGACTAGTGCCAAGGCTCATAGACTTTAAGATCTTCATTAGATCCTGCTCAAGATAGTCCAGATCCAGTTCATCGATCTTGTCAGCAACTGCCTTTGGAGGGTTGGGAATATGCTGCTTATAGAGTGAGATAATGCTCAATAGATCTTCCACATAGCGCTCAGCGTGGTGAAGATTGGCATGGATAAAATTCACTGGATTATTGATCTCATGGGCAACCCCTGCAACGAGTTGCCCCAAACTCAACATCTTTTCATTATGTACCAGTTGTATTTGTGTATTTTTAAGTTCCTCAAGGGCCCGCTGTAGCTCTCTCTCGGCTTGCGTTCTCTCAGTGATTTCACTGAGTAACTGCATTTGCGTGTGGCGCAATGTTAGGTGCACTTTAACCCGTGCTAACACCTCATCAGGGTGGATCGGCTTAGTAATGTAGTCAACAGCGCCTATACTCAGGCCTTTAACCTTATCGACCTCATCGGTCAGAGCTGTCATAAAGATAACTGGAATATCTCGGGTTCTAGGATTCTGCTTGAGTTTTTCACAGACCACAAATCCATCCAGCCCCGGCATCATCACATCCAGCAGAATGAGATCTGGGACTATTTTTTCTAATTTCTTGAAAGCACTCTCTGCATTTTTAGCAATTGAAACTTTGTAATTAGACTGTTGAAGAAATTCATAGAGGAGTTTAATATTAGTTGGAATATCATCAACAATCAAAATTTCACTTCGTTGGGAGCTCAACATAATCTAGCGAGGTCCAAAGAAAAAATTAACGAGGTATTTAAAGTAAGCGTTGAATCTGGTTAGTCTAGCTACTCTAGATTTCCCAAAAGTTAGTTTGTCTCTAAAGGGACAAACTATGGTTTAAAAGTTTATATGGGGTTTCACAAGTTGGACAATACCTTCATCATCAAAGTCATCAGCTAGTTTCAACAACTGATCAACAAATGGAGCGTAGTCTGAACCAAGCTGCTTGAGGTGAGCAACTTCAGCTTGAATATCTGCAATATACCCCTTTTCAGCCGCCTCATAGAGAGGCATCAGGATATCTGAGGATGGCACAACCATTTCAGCCTCAAGATTAGGCGACACAGCTTCTACAGGGTTTAATTCATATTGCCACTCTAAGCGCAATAGCTGTTGAAGCTGATTTATCAGCTCTTGTGCCTGTATAGGTTTCGATAAAAAGCCACTAAATCCAGTCTCAATGCTGGCTTCTAAATCTCCACCAGACAAGTGTGCCGAAGAAGCAATAATAGGCATAGATTGGAATTCTTTCAAATTATGAAGCTGTTTGAGAAGTCCATAGCCATCCAAGTTGGGCATCAGCAAGTCTGTAATCACTAAATCTGGTAGAAATGATTTAGCCTTGGTGATCCCATCCTGGCCATCCTGAGCTTCCAATACTTCAAAGCCAAGGGGTTCTAAAAGATTGACGATCACAGAGCGATTTTCCCATCGATCATCGACGACTAAAATTTTTCTACGTTTACCGTCATATCCCGTCAGCTCACCTAAACCTGGCTGTTCAAGGTTACTTTGAAGCCAGTCCTCAGCAAGGGGACAAATTACGTCAAATTCAAAGACACTGCCTTCTCCCAAGGTACTTTTAACCTGAATATGGCTGTCCATCAGCTGGATAATTTGCTGGCTAATGGCAAGACCTAATCCAGTGCCTTCAATTACATATTTAGTGTTATCTGTCTGCTCAAAAGGCGCAAAAATTTTCTCAAAGTTATCAGTTGCAATGCCAACACCGGTGTCTTCAACAGCAAAATGAAGCCGCGTAAATAATGGATTATGGGGATCAGGTTGCGCTTCCACCTTCAGGGTGACCCTACCCGCGTCAGTAAATTTAACTGCATTGCCAAGGAGATTTAACAAAACCTGCCGTAACCGTTTTTCATCAGCAACGATGCCTGGCGGCAAGGTATCGAGAGGCTCAAAAATCAGAGGTAAATTTTTCTGCTCGGCACGAATCCGACAAATTTCCACAACTCCTTGTACAAAAGAAGGAAAATGAAAGGGGCTAGGATTTAACTCCAGTTTTTGCGCCTCAATTTTAGAAATATCTAAAACATCATTAATCAGAGTTAAGAGATGACCAGCACATTGGGAAATAGTTCGAATACTTTTACGATCTTTGTCAGGGCGATTTTTTTGAAGTTGCAGAATTTGGGCATATCCTAAAATGCCATTCAGCGGTGTTCTAAGCTCATGGCTCATATTTGCTAAGAACTCGCTTTTAGCATGGTTGGCCATATCTGCAAGATCTTTCGCTTCAGCTAACTGAGCAGTACGCTCCGCAACTCGGGTCTCCAGCATTTCAAAGGCATCTTGCAACTGTTCTGTCATCCGATTAAATGCAGACGATAACCCTTGTATTTCGCGAATTCCCCTAACTTGTAGCGATTGGTCCAAATCTCCCGTTGCGATCGCTTGACTAGCCAAATTTAATCGCTGAATCGGTGCAGTAATCCAGCGAGACGTCAGAAATCCTAGTAAAGTTGCAATGACCAGGGCTGCAACACATAGCATGATCGTATTACGGGTGTTGGCATTAATTACCGCCATAAAGTCAGACTCTGGGATGGCAACCACCACCAGCCAGTCCAAACCATAATCATCTTGCCAGGGAGACACCTGGACAAACTGCCGGTTGCCGTCTATTCGAAATTCTAGTTGCTGGCCATTCTGGATATTTTCAAAGCCATTAAATTCCGCTTCCAGATATTGAGCGGTTGCTCGAATAATTGAATCAGAACTGTTTAGGGCACTCAGGCGCTGGGGTTCTCCATCGACTACATTGTAAGTTTTGGCTTCACTAGAATTACCTATCAGCAGACCATCCCGTTCCATCAAAAAGGCTTTGCCATTGGGGCTGATATCTAGTTTTTTCAGAAAATTACTAATATCACTCAGGAGCAGATCAATACTCAATGCCCCAAAAAGCTGACCTTCAGTGTCATAAAGGGGGAAAGAAGCAGATGCAGCAACATAGTCTTCGAATCCTTCTGCATTATAAATACTGCTCCATGTTGGTTGCCCTGCATTGACAGCATCGAGATACCACTGGTCTTCAGGAGCGTAATATTCAGTAGCATCTAATACATCAGTACGATTTCCTTGAGCATCAGTGCCATAGGTATAGTCTTTCCCATCTGCTAATGAATGTTCGACGATAGTGACGCCTTGACCTGCTAGCCAGCGTCCAGCTCCCACCCCTTCTCCTGACTCCAGGTAATAACCAATAAAGTTGATATCTGGATAGGTTTGTGCCCTTTGCCATAGGTTACGACCGGTCAGCTCAAAATTTTTGATATCAAGGACTCCAGTTTGTAACTCATCGACAGTTATGGCACCCAGTTCATGGGGACGAGATAGGTAACTATCTAAATGCTGATCAACCCGGCCACTAATTTCATTACTAAGACGTAAAACCAAGCTATTAACAGCCTTTTGACTATTTCTGAAGGACAGATATCCCACTAACCCTACAGCTGAAAAAATTTGCAAAACAAATGGGACGACAAGCACAAGGCTTAACGGCGTCCCATGGGGCATTTGACTGTGTTTTCTGTCCATAGCCATAGGTTTTGGGTTCAACACTGTAGGGAAATAGATGACGATGTACTTTACCAACTTCTGTAAGGTTATTGGAAAAGACTCGATTCAGCTATACCCGCTAGAGTGCCCAGGAAAAAAATGGCTAACCACAGGCCATAAATGGCTATATCATCACTTTTTCATTAAATAAGTGGCTCATTGAGATGACTTAAGAGTTTAAAGTTGTCAGGTTTGTTTTTGTTAAAACTCAGATTTAAGAAGATTTAACACCACAAGCAAAGATGGTATAGAAAAATCCCTGTTCTGAATATTCAGGTAAATCTCGAACACGAATGTCAAGATTGACAAATCCATTGTCTAAAAAACAGCTCAGTACATCTTGGGGATTCAGTTCCGTCGATGGGAAACAGTTGTCACCAACTCGATAATAGTTACCAGAACCACAGGCTGAGGTGATCAATGTGCCACCAGGTTGCACCATGCCCATAATATTACGCATATAGGTACGCCACTCGTCTTTATTGAGGCTAATACCTTCTGCACAATAATGGGCTGTCACCAATGGATAAAAAGTGCGTTTGCTTTCCCCTAAAGGATTAGGTTCTCTGACATCACCCGGGGTAATTAGGGTAACTTTTTGACGTGCGTCTAGCTCTCTTTGCTGAACCTCTACAGGAGCAGGCAATTGATGGCCTTCAAGCTGTAATACCTTTTGAGTGAAAAGCTGCCAATCGTAGGCTGCTGGATCTCCAGAAAACCATTTCTTTAGTTCGATTAAATTGGACTCAACATATTCAGAAACATGAATCTCGTGGGCCTTAGTTACCAAAGGTAAAATATGGGAAATAATAGGTCCACTGCCAAAATCTAATGCAACTGGGACGGAATCGATTCGCTTTAAAGACTCTACCAAAAACTCCAAACAATATTGTTCGTCAGGCATAATTCCAGAATAGTATTCTTGCAAATACTGTTTCGGATCCCAGGCAGAATAATCTGTGTACTTCGTTTCAACAGCTTGCATTGGTTCTCTCCAAATTTACTAATGAATAGTCGTGTTCAGTTTGAGCAGAAAACATTAACTAATGTTATCTAAATATTTCATTAACATCTGCTTATCAACTGCTGGACAAGCAATCTGGGTTTGCTTTAGCCCCTGTAGGGTATTTTGACAATCAAACATTTGGGTGCCTGCTAACCAGATTTCTAGGCGAGTAAGAGAATGTCCTTGTACCACCTCCATTAAGATTTTAGCTAGGGGGCTAAGGGCATTATGCACATTAATTACTTCACGTTGCCACTGTTCATAGGGTGATTTTCTAACAGAATAGCCTAATTGGTTCAGCCCATAGACCAGCTGGCCTAATGGATAGGGGTTGGGATTCACCAAGTGGAAAGCTTGGGTGAAAGAATCCGGCTGCAGGGATAGATGAGCGATTGCTTTACTCACATAATCAACCGGTGTCATATCAATCATCCAATCTAAATCCGGTGCACTTTTAAGCTGAAGAAGACTACTCAAAAAGCGACACATTAAATCTGTTGGATTACATATTCCTGTTTGGGTGTGCCCAGTCACCATACCTGGGCGATAGATACAAGCCGGAACCCCCAATGCTATGGCATGCGTAACGAGTTGCTCTGCCACCCATTTACTTTGAGCATAGCCTCCCGAGATACCAGAACCTTGGGCAATATTATCATTCTCATAAATAATTGATGGTCCTGTTGTTACCAAAGACTCAAAAACATCTAAAGTCGAGATATAGTGCACTGGTTTGAGCTTAGTATGAGTAGCGAGGTTCAAGACAGATTGGGTCCCAATTATATTGGTTGCCCTTAATGCTCGATAAGGATAAAACAAGTTAACATTGGCAGCGCTATGGTAGATAACATCTACAGTCTCAGCCAAATAGTTAACATCTTCAATGTCTAATCCCAATCCAGGACGGGCCATATTACCAATCAGAGGTTTGATTCTGTTATAGGGAATCTCGAAGCCTGGTAAATTTTGTTGCAACGCCTGATATAACCTTTTTTGACCTTCTTCACGGGTTTGTGCGCGCACCAAACAGTAAACAGTTGCATCTGTCTGTTTTAGTAGCTCATACAATAACGACGTACCAATAAATCCTGTCGCACCTGTGAGTAAAATTGACTGGGGATTGAGCCAATTTGATTCAGGTGTTGACCAAGGGCCTCCTGAAGAATATAAGTTGACCTCAAACAATGCTTCAGCCTCCAGCTGGGTTAGGGGCATGAACTCAGTAACGGTAGAAGATTTTTGTGTGTGGCCCAGCTGTTTGCATAGATCTGAGATAGTAGGTCGTTGGAAGAAATCGGCAAAGGAAAGCGTTAGTTTAAAAGAGCGTTCAACTTTTGCCATCAGCTGCATCAACCGTAACGAGTCGCCCCCCAGCTCAAAGAAGCTATCATTAATGCCAATGGGGGATACATTTAGAATGCTTGACCAAATTTCTGCTAGCTTTTCTTCTTGAATGGTTTGAGGGGCAACAAAAGACACCGATAGTTCTAGCCGAGAAGAATCAGGTAACGGCAATGATTTTCGATCAATTTTGCCGTTCGCATTGAGAGGAAATGTCTCTAATATCACAAACGAGGAAGGTACCATATAGTTGGGTAATGTTTGTGCAGCATAGGAGCGTAGCTGACTCGCAAGGATTTGAGTTATCTTGGCTTGCAACGGATTATTAGCATAGACGTTCCAAGGCTGGGATAGTGGTTGCGGACCCGGCGCTGGCAAAGGCTCAATGCTACCCAATTTATAGTCAGCCATATTCGCCTGGGGTTTAAAGAGGGCGTTAAAAGAACCACTATTTTCTGCACTGGGCCAGCTAATGATAACGTCATAGGATAGCTCAGCGGCAATTTGTCTAAGCTCTTCAGGATCTACGCCATCAATATCTCTGGTTTGTGTCAGATAGCCTTTTAGGTCCGCAACGTTGCCAGAGAGCTGACATTGTTTAAGGACATCCACCGCTTTGATAGATGCCGAAACCCTAGCATTAGGAATATCTCGGAAACCTACGGCTTTCATGGTGGAGGATTTTAAGCGTTGTCGGAGTTTTGCAAGATCAACGTATGGGGATGTCCAGTCTGACCAACTGGTTTCAACCATTAATTGGGGGGTTGCACCGACGTGTAAGACAACGTCATACCGAAATTGGCTAAGTTCGTTATGAAACTGGCTTTGTTTCAGTAAAACTTGAACCTGACTAATTTGAGGCAGATAGTCTTGCAGGGTTAAGAAAAAGGACGGATCGATGGTGAGTTCTTCTTCCTGACGTATTCTTTTTTGAATACGTTGCCAGAGATCTGTCACAGGCAGATCATCAGGGGCTTTAAATAATTCTATAGACGTGGCGAATGCCTCTTGTAGGAGGTAGTTTCTAACATCGCCAATGAATAAAGAGCCACCCGGTTTAATGAAACGTACAGCCTGTTCTAGAACGTGGACCAAATAGTCAATACTGGGAAAGTATTGTAAAACAGAGTTGAGAATCACTGTGTCATAGGAAGCCGGTTCTATACTGCTAAAGTCATCTGCAGCACAAAGTTTAAGATCAACGCGTGATGCTAGATCTTGTCTGCCTGTCAATTGTTTTTTGATATGTGTCAGCGAAACATCTGAAATATCTGTGCCAACGTAGCCCTTGCAATGGGGTGCCACTTGAAATAGCAAGAGTCCTGTACCACATCCAAGTTCTAATACATGGTCAGGCTTAAGGTTTAGAATTCGTTCAACGGTTGTATCAACCCATTCTTGCATTTCAATATCAGGGAGTAGTGCACCTGTGTAACTGCTAATCCAACCACTGATATTGAATGTTTCATCCCATTCTGTGTTGACAGCATTTAAGTGGTCATCGTTATGGATGACTTGCCACTGTTTGATTTGTTCTTGCTCAAGTTGGGTGCAAATTGACTCGTCAGCGCTGACGCGATCGTCAATCAACTGGCCCACCGTTGAAGACGGTATCTGATTGACCACATAGGCAATTAGCCGCTTGCTGCCGAAATTATCTTCTTGAGCGACAACAACAGCTTCTTGCACAGCAGGGTGCTGCTCTAGGATAGATTCAATCTCTTGTAACTCAACCCGAAAACCTCGAATTTTAATCTGATGATCGACACGCCCCAAAAATTCTAACTGTCCGTCTTTACAATAACGAGCTAAGTCACCTGTTTTATAAAGTCGAATCGTTTGATTATTTTCGTCTAACGTTGTCACTAAAAACTTATCCGCTGTCAAATCAGGGCGATTTAAATAACCTGATGCCAGACCTTGTCCACCGATATATAACTCCCCCGAACTCTCTGACTGAACAGGTCTCATCTGCTCATCGAGAATATACGTTTGGACATGGCTTAACGGCCTGCCAATGGGAGCAATATCGTCATTTATATCCTTAGCTGTATCGGGTCCAGCTAAATGGCAATACGTTGCAACAACTGTCGTTTCTGTTGGACCATAGGTATTCACTAGCTGAACCTGAGGGCTCACATACTGTTTCCAGGTATTGACCCATTGGGGCAGCACTCGCTCTCCTCCAATAATGGTGAGTCTAATAGTTGGCGATAGGTGTAGAGTATCTAATGAGGCACACAGCTGATGCCAAAAAGCAGTTGGCAAATCTAACACAGTCAGCTGCAATCTCTCGCAGGCTTGCAGGAAATCCGGCATGGATTTCAGCATATCTTTGGTGCGAAGGACTAATGTTGCCCCTTGGGTCAGGGTCAGGAAAATTTCCTCGATAGCCGCATCAAAACTCATCGATGCAAATTGCAATACGCGATCGTCAGCGACAATACCATAGGCTTGATTGGCCGCAGAGACAAAATTTGCTAAGGCAGCGTGCCCAACTAGAACCCCCTTGGGTTGCCCGGTGGAACCAGATGTGTAGATGACATAGGCTAATGAGCCTGTTGTCAAAGATGGGAGGTTATAAACAGGATACTGGGCAATAATAGGCCAATCTGCATCTAAACAAATAGTGTTTGCACTATGAGCTGGAAGTGTTGAGACTAAAGATTTTTGCGTCAATAAACATGAAACTTGAGAGTCTTTCAATATCCAATCAAGGCGCTCTTCGGGATAGTCAGGATCTAAGGGAACGTAAGCCCCACCTGCTTTTAGAATAGCAAAGACCCCTACAATCATCTCAAAAGAGCGATCAAAGCATAGCCCCACCAATACACCAGGTCTAACACCTTGTGTATGCAAGTAGTGAGCAAGTTGGTTAGCACGAGAGTTTAAGGCTTGATAACTCAAATGCTGACCCCTAAATTCAATTGCCGTCGCTGTAGGTCTGATATTGACCTGAGTTTCAAATAACCGAAAAACAAACTTTAGGCTCTCAACAGAACTCTCCAGTGAGCGATTCTTAAAATCTACAAAAACCATATACTTGATCCCCAAAAACACTGACAACAGGCCTGACAACTTTGGTTCCTAAACCGGCCCCAGGGCTGCTGTATCACTAGACACCCACGTTGACCTAGATGGTGACACTAAAAACTAAGCCCTTATCTAACAGGGAATGTGAAAGGTATGACATAGGACTATTATTGATCACCACCAGGCCGATACCGGTGATCAATGGCCTTGCCTATCTCAACAACAAAGTCATTGCCGAAGCGCCCAAAATCCCTAAAGACCTTGGGGAATTACAATTCTAAAGAGTGAACATTTTTATTGAGCAAGCAGAACAGTGAATCCCTCTAAATGGTTAGGTTTCATACTTCCCATGACTCTCAAAAAAGACTTTTTGACATCCATAGACTTGGCAATTAGTGAACGTATTATCTCAAATCAAACGTTGACATGCGCTAATTTTCAATACAGCAATAGTCTGCATTGATGGGTCGACTGGATTAAAATCGCCAATCATCAATCATCTGAGATAAAGGACAATTCAGTCGAAAAACCAAAACGGGGCTTCTCTCTCCGATCTTGTTTTACGCCTTATCCTACCTTGATAAAAACCGTATTTCACGCTTTGTGTAGTATCAAAGAATACAATAACTCCATTGCCACAACTTTATATCCAATTAAAATATTAAAGAAACCTTAAACCCCAAGGGCTGTGCCATAGGTCCTTAGGTGTGAATACTGAGATTTCCCCCTGCAAATTAACCTGTCGTACTCTACAGCTTTTTCACGATGTGTACTCCCAAACATCAGAGTATGGTCATGACAACAAAGAAAAGGGTTTTCCTTTGTTGTTATTCCGTATTTCCTCTGTTTACATTACAGCTTCTCTTTTGCTAAAGGACAATGCTTATAGCGCCAAAAGGCTTTTTGAATCATTTATTGGTGCTATATTGAGTAAATGAGAGGAAAATATTTTTTGATTTTTAGGTTTTTGTACTGAATAGGATGCACTTAACGCTAATTTTGTAGCAATATACTTATGTACCCCCACGTTAATGTCGTATAATCTGGCAGGGTATCTGTTAAACAATTTTGTTTGTTCTGTTTTTAGAAACAATGCGTAAAGAGGATAAAGAGGATCGTGTTATCTTTTGAGCAAGATAGATTGTTAATGCCATTACATTAGCGGTGATCCATTTTAAGTTCTAGTAAGAATAATTCAACCAGATAACGTTCGAACTCTACACCTTGCCGAGAAACCACTTCAGTGTCATACAGCTGAAAACCAAATTTCTTAAATAGCCCTAAGCTAAATTCACTGGCTTCCGCGTAAAGTCTTTGCATGTGATGCTCATGGGCATAGTTCAGTACAGTTTTCATTAATTTAGAACCAATACCCTGATGAAGACTGTTGTATCGAACATAAGCTGATGCCACATGACCATTGTCTCCAATGCCTGAAAATCCTAGGATACCTGTTTTATCAATCGCAACAAACGTGGTAACTTCTAGAATGAATTGACGAAAATGCTCAACATCTAAAGGGGAAGCTGCCCACACTTCCGTTTGAGCCTTTGTGTAGTATTTTGGGGCATGCACTAACACTGTCTGTCGAAACAGAGCTGACAGCTCCAATAGGTCTGTTTCATTAGCAAGGCGAATATCCATTACTGATTACACCTAATTGTTGTCATAAGCTTAATCAGCTTCTGAAGCTATCTTAAACTTCTTCTAGCAGAGCGTTAACCTTAGCATTAGATATATGGGTATAGTATTCGCGATTCACAGTGAATATTCCGTACGCGTGCTTTATCCATCTAAATAGCTCTCTATTGAAGTGGAGTATGGATATAACAATTTTTAAGTTATTTTTGGCGTTGCCGCTCCTCAGTATTGTTTCATCTGCCACGTCTAGACTGTGTGAAGGCACTTGCGCTTAAATAATCATCCCATTACCCCATCACTCATCCATCCATTTGCAGCTCCAACCTGGGCCTTTATTTTTGTACAGTCCCCTAATCCCAGGATCACTTAAACATGGGTTTAAAAAGCACCATGGGTTTCTCAACCAAGCAAGGTTGATGTACAGAAGACTGTACCCATGATGGGTACCGATCGCCAAGGGGCCCTGAAGCCTCAGAAAGCAAAACTGTAAACACCTTTAGCCATAAACTAATCCCTATATAAATGGTAATAAAATCAAAGTAAAAAGTTTTCTCAACTGTATAAATTAGACATTGGGTGCAAAAATCCAGCGCCTTACTGATCGTCTGGATTCTGAACACCTAGCTAGTTGGAATTTCTTAACATGAATGGATACGCTAAAATAACTAGATCACGTTCAGAGTGGATCAAGGTAGACTCACAGCATAGTCCCATGTAAAAATCATCACAATGAGTTCTTAAAAAGGAATGATCGTCCTATTATGTCTGAAGAGGCCCAATCGTTATCTAGCCTAATTATTGACGCATTGGGAACCAGGAGAGGATTTTTCTTCGGCCTGCTCAAAAAGCGTCCTAATCCACAGACGAGGCAAGCTATTTTGACTGCCTCTCAGGCATATGTGCACAGATTTAGACAACGTCATGGCAAGCTTAAGGTTCTGGGCATGAGCAAGCCCGTAAGCCTCGATTCGGTTTACGTTCCTGTACGTTTTTTGGAAGAAAGCGAAATTAATAAATCTATGTCAATTGATGACATGGAAAAGGCCTGTCGAGATCGCAACGAGCGCAAGCTACGTTCCAGTTCAAAACTGCAAAAAACAGCCATACATGTTGCCAACGAGCTTCAGTATTTATCAGTGATTGGTGCACCCGGTGTCGGTAAAACGACGCTGCTTCGGAAAATTGGTTTAGAAGCCCTCAAACATGCGAATGAAACTGAGTTTCATCATGCATGTATACCCCTTTGGATTGATTTAAAAAAATTTACTGAGGGAGCAGTCGGTTTTCAAGCCTATATTGCCAATGAATTAGAATCATTTGACTTTCCAAGCAGCTTAGAAATTACTGAAAATGCCTTAAAGAAAGGACGTTTTTTAATCTTATTTGATGGTCTAGATGAAGTCTCATCAAAACGTCGCTATAAAGTCCTTGATAAAATTGAGGCCTTTGTAGAACGCTATAAGAAAAATCGCTACGTTATTTCTTGTCGAGCAGCTGCTTATCGTAGTCCGTCGCCAAGTTTTCGAGAGATAACCCTGGCGGGTAATGGTCAAGATCAGATTAAAAATTTTATTTTTAACTGGTTCACTGTCGATCGGGCAGACGGTTCTGAAGCAGCGGAGAAGTGTTGGAAGTCCATTCGGAAATCAGATAATGTTGCGGTTAGAGAGCTTGCCCGCACGCCGCTGCTGCTGACATTTTTATGTCTGGTTTATAGCCGTTCTTTAACATTTTCGGGTAACAGAAGCATCCTTTACCATGAGGGTCTGCGCATTCTGTTAGAGAAATGGTTTGATGAAAAGCGGGTCTCCAACGAAGGTATTTATGAAGGTCTGCATGTAGAGCTTGAGGAGAAACTGTTGGCAGAAATTGCCTACAAGGCTTTTAGAGATGACAAAATTCTATTCACTAAAGTCAATCTAGTCGAGCATATTCGGGAATTTTTGCTCAGAGAATTGAATGCGCCCAGTAACCTGAGTGGAGAGAATATATTGGATGCGATCGCAATTCAGCAAGGCATCCTGGTCGAACAGTCTGAGGGCATCTATTCATTTTCACACCTTACCTTTCAAGAATTTTTAGTTGCCAAGTACATCCACGAAAACTACAGCAACCAAGCTCTTTCAGAGATGGTACGGCTATACGCAAATGATAAGCGGTGGGAAGAAGTTTTTCTACTGATTGCTGGCCTCAAGTACGACGAAAGCAACGTTATTAACCTGCTGCTCTACCTCAACCAGGTAGCCCAAGGTTATATCAATACAGAACAGCTTAGCTCGCTATGGATGTGGGCTGCCCAAGTAACAGCGGATGAACCTACACCTGAGAAGCTGATCGAGAAACGCGCTAATGCCCTCTACCGAGCATTCCATTACAGTCGAATTTTAGCCCAAAGTTCCAAACTCAAAGGAGAGTTGGAAATCGTCCAAGCATTACTACAACCCTTTATCTATAATCTGAGGGCATCAAGTGATTTAACCTTGACAACCCATCTCATCAATGCATTCCAGAGTGTTGTTTTACAGGTTAAAAAAACGGGAAAACTCAGCGAAACAACAGCAAGAAAACGCGCTCAAAGCGAACTTAAAAAAGCTGTTCAGTTAGCGAGACCTTTAGCTAACACAATCCGAAAGCGAGCCAGTGTTCGCAGCATGCGCTACCTGAAGAACCATGGGCAGCGTTCTTCCCTCGATGAAGATCTAAAGAACAACGAAATTTTCTCAGGTTCTGACTTTTTATCACTATTCGAACAGCTCAACCGATTGAGTCTCAATATACCAGGCACCCAGTTTCCAAGCCATATTCATAAAAAGTTTCTAGATGAGCTTAAGCAAGTATGTCTAGGCATTTTAAAGATCGATGAAGCCTGGTTAATGCTGACTCGCCAGGAAGCCAAGGCCTGTCAAGATTGCTTGTACGTAACACTGTTGATGTTGAAGTGCAGACAGGAAGCAAAACGTGTATCGCCCGAGCTGTGGGAATCTGTTCAGGAACAAATTCTCTCCCTTACCACAGGGGGGTATCGCACAGCCATGTTGACAGCTCA
Organism: Leptolyngbya sp. PCC 7375; assembly: GCF_000316115.1. Lineage (GTDB taxonomy): Bacteria > Cyanobacteriota > Cyanobacteriia > Phormidesmidales > Phormidesmidaceae > Leptothoe. The sequence goes on along the minus strand of NZ_JH993797.1, from coordinate 447,870 downwards.
AAGCTTTTTAGACCAAGTGGGCGCAACATCAAAACAGGACGATGATGAGAATCTCTTAGTCACCAAGATTTCAGACGAGTTTGGATTAAACCCACCATTTTTTGTAGCCGCCGTAGCAGAATATCTGACGGAAGATATCCTCAACAAATTATGCCATAAATCTGATGAGATCAAAGCCCATAACTCAGATCTAACTGGGATCATCCTGTATGAGGCGCTGCCTGAGAGTGCACCGAGAAAGCTAATTGCCGATTTGAGAGCCCATCAAAACTTTAAGGTGATTCCCATTGCTTTGGCGGAAGTCGAACATGTCTTAACTGATGCCGATAGCTGCAAAGAAGTACTGATAAACTATGCTCGTCAATATACTGATACGGTTGACTTCTTCAGGGGCAAAAAGCCGATTCATGACAAACTACTGTTTTTTGGGCACGCTGAACTCCTGGAAGAATTAGCGACCGATTTAAAGGACAATCAAAACATAGGTTTATTTGGCCTGCGTAAGTCAGGAAAGTCATCTGTCCTCCATCAGTTATCTCTGATGAGCCAGGATCACGCTGTTATTTGTATAGACTTGCAGAAGTACACCGATATTGGTTATGGCGTTGAGTTACTAGATGATATTCTGCAAACTCTCTATGCTTTAGTAAAAAATAGAAATCCATTGCTAGAGCAGCCCCCTCTTTTCTCAGAAAGTGGTCAACCCATCAAAGACGTATCGCGTGATTTTTACCAGCACTTCAAGAAATTATCTAAGGATCTTGAAGGCGTTGGCTATGAGCTACCGATCCTTTGCTGCCTCGACAATTTAGATAAGATTTTTCCACGTTCCAATGAAAAATTTGAGGAGAAAGCAGAAGAGTTTAATTTTGTATTCAGCGCATTACAAGGTTTGAGCCAGAAAGAACAACTGGTATCTTTAGTCGTCACTGCTGTAAGACCACAATGTAATCGGATTAAGCAGTGGAACTTTTCTGACACCGCCAAGAATCCACTGCATCGGTTTTTTAAAGAGACGTTTCTAAAGCCATTTTCGATCCATGAGACCCTGGCTTTAGTTAATGGTCTTGGCAGCCTTATGCAGTGGGAGTTTGACTATCAAACGACCCAGGCCATTCACCGTCTGAGTGGTGGCCATCCCTTTTTGATTAGAAAGGTCGCTGGATTCTTAGTTCGAAAGGCCACCACTCAGACTGAGGCAGGTTCGACAGGGTATATAACGTTTGACTTTGCTCAACAACACCTGAGAAAAGTCTTTCGCGATCAATCGTTGAAAGCCTATGTAGAGCATGGCATTATTGGCGAGCTTAGGGCGTATAAGTCAAAACCTAAGGTGCATCATGTGTTGAATGCTCTGAGTATCATGACAACGGCATCTAATAATACGGATGGTTGGCTGCGGGCAAGGACACTGTTAGGGTTTCTATCTAAGAAATTAAATCTTTCAGAGATTCAATGTTTGGACGCGGTGCATGTCCTACAGAATTTTGGCATTGTGGAGCAGACGGAACATCCAGACGGATATGATTGTTATCGGATTCGGTTATTGTTATTGCATCAGTGGTTCCAGATGCTAAGGAAATCTAAAAGTGCTTAATTAAAGACGACCTCTGACGACAGTCTTTCTACATAAGAGAAAAGTACCCGATGTCAGCAATTTGGCTGCTACTGCATCCACCCATTTACCCATCGACTCATCCACATTTAATAATGGGCAAACTTACACCACAAAGTACTAGCGATTTTCAACTGCATTAGGAGAAGCCGGCTTAGGTAACGTAGCGATACCTAACCTTGCTCCTTCTATGGTTCTTAATTCATCCATGACTGTAATAACCTTGCCATGATAAGTCTGTTCATCTGCTTTGATAGTAATCAACACCACTTGTTCAGGTTCAAGCTGAACCAGAATTCGCTCACGCAGAGTCTCTTCTGTAACAGATACATCATCAAGAAAAAGGTTACCATCTGGCTGAATTGTGACCGTGAAGTCAGCCGGATCCTGTGGCTCAGACGTATCGGTTGTAGGTAAATTGACGGGTAGTCCTTCTGTGCGAGTTAGAAAAAGCGTCGAAACGATGAAAAATGCAAGAATTGCAAAAATCACATCGATCATTGGCAGGATATTAATCTCAAACTCGTCTTCTTGCTCGTTGTCAAGGATGTGCATATTCTTGGCTTCCTAACTTGTTGTTGGTGTAGTGATCTTCGTACAGTAATTCAAGCTGACCACCATGTTCTTGCAAAAGCGAAATCTGTCGTTTGTAAAGACCACGAAATAAATTAGCGAACAGTAATGTGAAGATGGCAACGACCATTCCCGTTGCTGTTGATACCAATGCTTCGCTAATGCCACTAGTGACCGCATTCGCATTGGTCCCAATACCACCAATCTCAATCGCGCCAAACGAATTAATGAGACCCAAAATAGTTCCTAGAAGACCTAACAGTGGTGAGACTGTGATAATTGTCTGAAAAACAGTATTAAATCGCTTCAGCATTGGTAATTCTGCTTGGGTAGCACTTTCTAGTGCCAAACGAAACTGGCTAGGAGAAGGCTTCTCAAGCTCTAGCGCTTCAAGAAAAATACGAGAGATTGGTAGGTGAATATTTTGTCGCAAGAGTGTAAACACATCCATGGGCGTGCGACGGTAGGTTGCCAAAATTTGTTTTACGACTTTTCGTTGGCTGCGATTAATGCGTATCCAAAAAACTAAACGCTCAACGGAAAGTGCGATCGCGATCAACGAGAACAACGCAAGTGGCCACATCACAATTCCACCTGCTTGAAAAATCTCAGTCAAAGACATAACAAAACCTAATCACGCCTAAATCTCAAAAATCATCGTTGCTGCCGTCCACAGAAAGCTACCATGACACACACTGGTATAGCGTATCAACTGTTGATGACATTAGATGTCATATAGCAGCTCATTCTAATATACATAGATGAAATCTAACCGTACCAAGAACATTTCCCTGACAAGACCGAATAGATTTGATTGTAAGGCTTGGAACCGTTAAGAATTAGATAGAGTTAGATGGAGTCAATCGTAATTAAACTGACTGACTTATTTTCCTTTTTTTATCAATAGAGCTAAAATCAAACAGTCCACACTGAGTCTTAATTGACAAAGGTTATCAATAGCTTTTGTATGGCGCTTTCTCAAGCTTGCATAGAGCAACATCATCGGGAAGAAGCTATTGCGCGCAGATGGGTCTGCTGGGGGTTAGTGTGTGCTGTTGGAAGTCACGCGGCACTGGTCCCTTTGTTGGCTCTTAGGCCAAGTTTTCTCCAGCAGAATGAACCGGAGCGCATTGAGCTGATAGTCACAGCTCCACTTGAACCTGAAACTGAGATAGAGCCAGAGCCAGAAGAACCGCTCCCGGAACCAGAGCCACCCAAACCTCTACCTCAGAACGTCCAGCAGCCGACAGAGCGTGAAGTTGCCACAGAGCCTGAGCCTGAGGTAGAACCTGAAGTTGCCACAGAGCCTGAGCCTGAGGTAGAACCTGAAGTTACCGAAGAGTCGGAAACGGAGGCCGAGGTGGCAGAAGAGCCCGATAGCGCTTCTGCCGAAAACGAGCCTACCGAACGTCCAAACGCTCAGCCACCCATACTCGAAGGCAATGGGCCGACTAGGGTGGCTGGGGCTTCTGGCCCCAGCATTACCGTGCCTACTCTTGCCACCGGGGGCACAGGAACAGGCTCAGAGGGAACAAGAACGGGCTCAGCAGAGACCGGAAATAGTTCTGAAACAACAACAGCGGCATGGCGGGAGCCTGCTGCGCGCCCCCCGGGTCGCGGGAGTACTCGATTTGGCTGTCGTAATTGTATTCGCCCCGACTATCCTGACGAAGCCTTAGACGATGCAGTCGAAGGACAACCAGCGATCGAATTTGAGGTTGATGAGGACGGCAACGTTATTAATGCTCGTGTTACTCAATCTAGCGGTAGTGCAGCTTTAGATCGAGCAGCCTTGGAAGCCGTCAGAGAATCAACATTTACCTCAGGTGGTCAAGGACGTGCTCGCACCATTGAGGTGGACTTTTCCATTGAGGGGTCTGAACGTAATCGCGCCGCGCGGGAACGAGGTGAACAACATACAGTGGAGGAAACTGCTCCTGTGGCAGCCCCCTCACCTGTAACGTCTCAGCCAGAAACACCTGCACCTGAAGCAGAGAATCCACCCAATACAACCCCGTCATCAAATGCCAGCGATGAAACTGTTAACAACAATCAGCCAGCCAGTCCGGCATCAGTTTCTAATGAAGCAGATGCAACAGATGAAGATGAATCGTCTTCAGGGCAGGAGACAGATACGGCATTAGAGGCTCCTGATACACCTACTCCCCCGAGCAATGCTGGACCAGCAACAGCTGAACCAACTGCTCCTGTAACACCACAACCATCGGCAACACCATCAACGCCCGCGCCCAGTGAGCCCCAACCGAGTACGCCAGTATCTCCGGTGCCTCAAACAGGCTCCCCAACGTCTCCGACACCCCAGCCGAGTGCGCAACCGGTACCCCAGCCGAGTGCGCCAACGTCTCCGACACCCCAGCCGAGTGCGCAACCGGCACCCCAGCCGAGTGCGCAACCCACACCCGCAGATCCATCGCCTACTAGTGCACCAGTACCGGAAAGCTAGTAAACATGGAGAGAGTTAAAAATCAATTGTTCATTCAATCACGAACAACCCTACTCACAGCGGGATACGTTATCGGAGTTTCGTTGTTGTTGACATGCTTGATGGCCAGCATCGCTTTAGGCGTTGCTGATATTGCGCCCATGGATGTTTATCAGGCATTAGTCTCTCCCAATGGTTCTACAGAACACTTAATTATTCGTACCGTACGATTACCCCGTTCCATAACGGCATTGTTGGTTGGGGCCGCCGTAGCAGTCTCTGGAGCCATCATGCAGGGACTGACGCGGAATCCCTTGGCTGACCCTGGTATTTTAGGGATAAACTCTGGTGCGGCTTTAGCTGTGGTTGTTTCAGTCTTTTGGTTTAACGCCACATCGCTGCGTGTCTATGCTGGGTTTGCATTAGTTGGGGCAGCTATTGCAGCCATTACAGTTTATGGTTTGGGGTCTCTAGGACGAGGGGGACTGAATCCGCTTAATCTAACGATTGCTGGAGCTGCCCTGACGGCTTTGATCTCATCGTTAACGACGGGGATTTTGATCCTCAGCCAGCGCACCTTAGAAGAGATTCGCTTTTGGTTAGCTGGATCTGTCGCTGGGCGAGATATGGAACTCGTGATCCAGGTGATGCCCTTTTTAATGTTGGGACTGGTTATAGGTTTAGCCATGGGGAAACAGTTGACCACCTTGAGTCTGGGTGATGCTGTTGCTAAAGGATTAGGTCAAAAGACTATCTGGGTCAAGGTGTTCGCCGCCATTAGTGTTGTTTTATTAGCCGGAGGTTCGGTCGCGATCGCAGGTCCCATTGGTTTTCTAGGCCTGATTGTTCCTCACATTGTGCGATTCTGGGCAGGGGCCGACTACCGCTGGATTCTTCCTTATTCAGCTCTATGTGGGGCAATTTTGTTGCTGTTGGCTGACATTGGCGCTCGACTAATTATTCAACCCCAAGAACTACCGGTTGGTATTGTTATGCCGCTACTAGGAGCACCTTTCTTCATTTATCTCACGCGTTCTCGGGTGAGGCGATAGCATCATGCAAAAAACAAGGCAGTCCCAAGAACATCTACAGTGGCTAATCCTACGAACAGGGTTTCTGTCTGTACGCCTAGATCGGCGAGTCCCCAAAGTTTTGTTGGGTCTGATGCTAGTGACTCTGTTGGCCATGGTATGGAGCGTCGGTCAAGGCGAATATCCAGTGCCCCCGCTAGCTGTGATCCGCACTGTGTTGGGTTTACCAACGGATAACCCAGACTACGGGTTTATTGTAAATACACTGCGTTTGCCAAGAACCTTAGTGGCCTGGGGGGTGGGTATGGCCCTAGGTATGGCAGGTACCCTGACCCAGGGAATTACCCGGAATCCCCTGGCCGCCCCTGGCATTATCGGTGTGAATGCCGGGGCCACTCTGGCTGCGGTCAGTCTAATTGTTGTTTTCCCTTGGGTACCCATAGCCGTACTCCCCCTGGCCGCTTTTATGGGAGCCCTCGCAGTTGCTGTCTTGATATACCTGCTGGCCTGGAATGGAGGGGCTGCTCCAGTCAGGCTAATTTTAGTGGGTGTGGGCTTTAGCTTAGTGGCGGGTGCCTTAACGAATCTAATGGTTACCTTTGGTAATATTTACGATGTTAGTCAGGCGCTGGTGTGGTTGGCAGGCAGTGTGTATGGTCGCAGCTGGACCCAGGTGTTTGCCTTTACGCCCTGGCTAATTGTTTTTGGCTTGTTGTCGCTGGTGCTGAGCCGAGAGCTGAATGCTCTACAAATGGGAGATGATGTAGCCCGTAGTCTGGGCAGCCGGTTGGAATGGCAACGTGGCTGGTTGTTACTGAGTTCGGTAGCATTGGCTGGGGCGGCGGTGGCCACCGCAGGGAGTATTGGTTTTATTGGTTTGATGGCTCCCCACATTGCGCGTCAGCTGGTGGGGCCTTCCCATGAGGGGCTGTTGCCAACGGCAGCTCTGACCGGGGGAATGGTGGTGGTGGTGGCTGACCTGATTGGTCGGCTGTTATTTGCTCCCATTGAATTACCCTGTGGCATCATCACCGCTGTGATTGGTGCGCCTTATTTTCTGTATTTATTGATTCGCGATCGCAAATGACAGATCCCGCTCTCACCACCCGCAAACTAACCCTGGCCTATGATGGCAAACCTATTATTGAGGGGTTGGACCTGGCCATTCCCTCAAGCAAAATTACAGTTCTCGTGGGACCCAATGGCTGTGGCAAATCCACGTTACTTAAAGGGTTGGGGCGACTGCTCAAACCACAGCAGGGAATTGTCTATCTAGATAGCACTTCCATTTTCAAACTGCCTACTAAAGTAGTGGCGCAACAGTTGGGACTATTGCCCCAAGGACCTACTGCGCCAGAAGGATTGACGGTACGAGAACTCGTAGCCCAGGGGCGCTACCCCCACCAGAGCTGGCTACAGCAATGGAGCCAAGACGATGAAAAAGAAGTCGAAGCAGCCTTGGCAATAACAGAACTCCAGGAATTTGCAGAAAGACCCGTGGACAGTCTTTCTGGAGGACAGCGCCAGCGTGCCTGGATTGCCATGACCTTAGCGCAAAATACCCAGATTTTACTATTGGATGAACCCACGACCTTTCTCGACTTAGCCCATCAGATAGAGGTGTTAGATTTGCTCTATGACCTCAACCAGCAAGAAGGGCGCACCATTGTTATGGTGTTGCATGAACTCAATCAGGCCTGTCGTTACGGTGATCACATCATCGCCATCAAAGCAGGCCAGGTATGTGCCCAAGGGAAACCTCACCAGGTGATGACCGAAACATTGGTGAGAGATGTGTTTGGTCTTGATTGTCAGATTGTCAGCGATCCGGTCGCCGGCACACCTCTGTGTATTCCAATTGGACGTAAGGTCTCGGTCTCACAATACTAATGTTGCTCAGGGATGGCCCCTATGGGCTCGTCATGCCTGCAAACCATTAAGGTAATCGGCTTGCTAATGCCATATAAATTATGTAAAGCAAGTTGCCATAGTACAAGTTTACTATACTAAGATCTAGAGGTCCGGTTTTTAATGAGCCACTGGGTGTTGAATCATGGGCTGGGCTAACTATCGCTCTTTGTCGTGTCGATTAGTGCCGATCGCTTAGCACCGACTTAAAATCACAGAAACTGAGGATATGAAAGCTAAAGTAATCACCCCCATTCTGAATGTTTCGAGTCTACAGGAAAGTTTTGGCTGGTTTGAGAAATTGGGTTGGCAGAAGCTCTGGGATTGGGGTGATCCCCCTGGATTTGGAGCCGTGGGTTCTGGAGAATGTGAGATTTTTCTATGTCAGGATGGTCAGGGTGGCCGTGGTAAAGGCAACAACTCAAGTACATTCGGCCCTGGTGGTGATGAAACCCAAGACAAAGGGGCCTGGATGTCCATTTGGGTGGAGAATGTGGATCAGGTTTATGCCCTTGCTATTGAGAACGGGATTGAAGTTGTTTTTCCTCCCGAAGATATGCCTTGGAAAGCCAGGGAATGTCACCTAAGACATCCCGATGGTCATGTGTTTCGGGTCAGTCAGTAGCTCGGAGTGTTTTATTCTCACCAAACATGACAGGCCCAGTCAGACCTATATCTACTGTGATAAAAGATTTAGCCATTCACTATCTCGCTGATGATCTAGGCTAGCAACCCCGTGGTCTTCATCGATACATTTAATATGGTTAACTGAGCCCAGTACCATTAAGACCATGCAACTGCTCTCCATCGAAACCACCCCCAGCCCCAACTGCATCAAGCTCAACCTGGATGGGACCATTAGCCCCAAAGCCCTAACCCTAAACAAGGGCAGCAACGTACCCGATACCCCTGAAGTAATTCAACAACTGCTCGCCATTGAGGGAGTGAAGTCTGTCTTTGCAGTCCAGGACTTTATCACCCTTACCCGCCAAGGCAGCTCAGACTGGCAATCCATTTTGGCAAAAGCAGCTAAGGCGATTGGTATAGCCGACAATGCAGATGCGAAGCTCCTGACCCAGGTAGCTGAACCGACACAGTCAGTTGACAATCAGGCCACCAGCTCAAATTTAGGCATGCTCGAAGTGGCGGTCCAGATGTTTCGCGGCATTCCGATACAGGTCAAGGCCACCGCAACAGATGGACAGCAGGCCCGAGTTTCATTACCCGACCGCTTTAGCCAGGCACTCCAACGGGCCATCAGTGAAACGGGCGCTGACTATGTGATGGAACGACGCTGGGAACCCTATCAGGCCCCAGCCGGTGAGCCTGAGCAGGTGGCTCAGCTGGTGGCCGATGAAATCGATAGTTTGTTTGACCCTGAAGAACTGGCCCGCATTGAAGCCGCCGCCGTTAGCGCCATAGCTCAATCCCTTGACCACGCGGCTCAGCAACAGATGCTTGTGGCTGAGTTGAGCCATCCTGACTGGAAAAAGCGGCTAAAGGCACTACAGCGGCTTGATGTGACTACCGATAACTTTGCCGCCGTAGTAGCAGTGCTCGATGATGAGAAAAGCGCTATTCGCCGTTGGGCAGCGGCCCTTTTGGGAGCCAGTACCCTAGAGATTGCGGTTGCCCCCCTGTGTCGTGTGGTGCGGCAGGATCCCTCAGCTATGGTCCGTCGGATCGCCGGGGATGCCCTGAGTGATATTGGCAATGCCAGTGCCCTGGCGACGATGGCCGAGGCGCTAACCGATGAGTCTAAATTAGTCCGTTGGCGGGCAGCTCGATTTATGACCGAGCTGGGCGATCAAACGGTGGTTGAGGCCCTGCGGCAAGCCGTGGCCCAAGAATCTGAATTTGATGTGCGGGTGGAGATGGCAACAGCCCTGGAACGCATTGAGGGCGGTGGCGATACCCAACTACCCATGTGGATGCGGCTAACTCAAGGAATGGAGGCATGATTGTTGATGTTGTGTGTAGGCATGTCTACCTAGCAAACGTTCGAATAATAAATAAATCCTGAATAGCTTAGTTCTAATACAGAAGAGATAAATATACTGAAATTTTCCACCTAATCAGTCATGTCAACAGATTAGGCAGAAATATTTCCACCTAATCACCCACATTGGGATCTTAGGCAGAAATATTTCCACCTAATCGCCCATATAGGGCGGATAGGTAGAAAGTTTCCCTCTACATAATAGTTAAATCGGCAGCGGATAAAAATGTTATCTAGGAGGCTAAAAGTATTATATATCAGTTATCTGTTAGTGCTTGGGAAGCCTAAAAGAGAGTTATCCCCGCTACGACTTAACAACTCGTTGGAGCCGACGAACGCGGTTAGCCCGACGACGCTGACTAAGCGGCGTTCGCGGCTCAACTATAATCGTTAAATCGGCAGCGGATAAAAATGTTATCTAGGAGGCTAAAAGTATTATATATCAGTTATCTGTTAGTGCTTGGGAAGCCTAAAAGAGAGTTATCCCCGCTACGACTTAACAACTCGTTGGAGCCGACGAACGCGGTTAGCCCGACGACGCTGACTAAGCGGCGTTCGCGGCTCAACTATAATCGTTAGCCCGCAACTCTGACAGTATATTGGCAACCTAAGAGTTAGCCCTCGACGTTATGAAAGAAAGTTAAGCAATTCAAAAAACAGTGAGTCATATGAATTTTAGTCAAGATTTTCTAGAAAATACTATCCTTTTAGTTTTGACTGCTGCTATAACTGGCTTTCTCGTACCCTATATTCTCAAGATCATTGATAGCAGGAGATCTCAGAAACAAAAAGAAGTGGAGTATTCAAGACTGAAAGAACAAAAACAATATGAAGCTTCACTTTTAAGACAAAGTAAAATTATTGATGCTCAGGTTCATCTTCTTGAAAATCTTGCAAGCTTACTGTGGGAATATCAGTTGCTTGCCATAGAAGTATCGTATTATGATTCATTTGAACAGCCGAAGCTCTACACTGCTGCTGTAGACGAGTATGAAGAAAAAACGGGCGTATTATTCGCCAAAATTCGTGCTGAAATCAGTAAGTCACTACGTCTAACAAGAGCTGAAATCTATGAAGAACTTAAAAAGTTATATTACGAGCAACTGTTGCCACTCGATCAACGGCTGTACCTTTTGATGAGGAAACAGCGTTCGGAAGAAAAGAGAATTACCGAATGGGGAAAATTCAATGAATATGCAGTTCATACTCTTGCAGAAATAGTGGATGAAACATTAGACCACTTAGCTAGAGAGCTTCACTTGAAGGGTGAAGAAACAGGATATAAATCAATTTACACATCGCCAATAACAGAACAAAGCAGTCAAAAATTAATTGCAAGGGAACGATATGGAGCTAATAAAATGGCTAAATAAGTCAGTCAAGAAAACATGTAGTTTTCTAAGATGGCCAGCAACCGAGGACCGCGTCGGTGTAGATAGTCTATAAATCCTCTGTAACAGTTCAAGGCAATCTGACGCCGTACAACTTCGACGTTAGCCATCTTCAAATACACATTGGAGTACCTGAGTGAAAAGAATCGATGAAGCAAGGAAGCTAAGTGAATCCTTATTGGATGACCTAGAAAATTCTAAGTTGCCAATTGACCCTATTCTGATGAAAGCGAAAAGGCTTGCTCGTTTGATGAGAGATACAGATGCCCAGATTTGGCTAGATTTAGAGACCAAAGGTTATCCAGAAGAGTTTTCGTTTTCTGAGCTCGGTAGCTGCTTAAAGTACGCTAATTCTGGTGGAAGAATAGATACCAAGACATCAAAATACCAGATTAAAAGTTTACCTGAAATAGAAGCCAATACTGAAAGCGAAGAAGCTCATCTGACTTCTCTTCGCACTGCTAAATTCACAACCTCAAAAGCAACTAACTTTACTGAGACACATGCAACAGAAGCATTACTGGCCACACAGTTGAAAGTGCAAGCAAACCAAAAGAAAACCTATGCTTCTACAAAAGCCCTTTTCTCATCACTAAAATCGGCCATACATAATTACGCAACTGACACTTATCTCGCCGTCGAGTTAGGAGATATAGCTGAGGATATATTTGATGGCGCAAGAAATGTGGTGGATGCATTTGTTAGATCGCATTGCCCTAAGGCTGCGGAAAAGTTAGTTGCTATAAATGAGAGAATGGTCGACGGCACTGAAGAATCTCGTTCTGCTGCTCTTACTTCATGTAGGCGTCTACTCATGGATATAGCTGATTCCGTTTTCCCTGCGCAGAAGGAAGTGTGGGAAGATCGCAGTGGGAAAACAAGAAAGGTTGGTGTTGATCAATATAAGAATCGTTTACTTGCCTATCTTGCAGGTTTGGGTGAAAGCAGAGGTACTTACACATTACTTGAAACAGAGCTCAGTCACCTCGCCTCTCGGCTAGATATTATTTACGAAAAGACATGTAAGGGAGTTCATATTGATGTTACTCCTGAAGAGGCTCGCCTTGCAGTAATCCATACGTATCTATTTATTGGTGAAGTTGCAACATATGCGATGCAAGCTAGTGATAATAGCTAACATAGTCCTTGAAGCGGACAATGCCACTGGTTCCTGCCGCCTAACCCTGCGCAGGAGCGGACGGAATTTATAATCCAGGCATCGATACAAAACTATTGGCCGCCGCTCAACTTCACGTTAGCCTGAAGGCCAAAGTCGGTCACAGTGAAACGAACAATTGTACCGTTGTTGATTTCGTTGACCTTAGTGATTGGGTGCAACGGTTCGACACCAACGCGGGAAACCAACTCGACAAACAGAGCTAGTTCACATTTTGAGGGAGCGGAATCTTTTACGGTGCAAGGGGGACAATATCGGCTCTTCGGACTGCGTTTTCAGAGCGCCAACGTGGATAGTCGACCGGTGCTTTGTGTTGTTCTTCACGGTGATGCCCCCCGAAATCGACCTGAGTATCAGTACGTAATGGCGAGCCAAATTGCCCAGACCAACGACGACGTCGTGACCGTCGCGTTACTTCGTCCCGGGTACGAGGATCCGACCGGCAACATCTCCGATGGTGAACGGGGCAACTCCGTTGGTGACAATTGGAATGCAAAGAATACCGATGCGATCGCCGAGGCTATTGAGACCTTAGGCGAAACGACAGATGCTCGCAAAGTTGTCTTGATCGGACATTCGGGCGGCGCTGCCATTGCGGCGAACATTGTCGCACGACATCACTCTCTGATTCATGCAGTGGTTCTTGTTTCGTTTCCGGGCGATGTGAATCATTGGCGACGACACATGTTCACGAAAACCGGGTCTGATGCGTTCAAGGGCGACATTGATTCCTTATCCGTGTTGCAAGGCATCGATCAGATCTCCGATGCTCTTAAGATAAGACTTATCATTGGCGAAGCTGACGATGTGACGCCGCCGGAGCTTGGATTGCAGTACGCCGCGTTGCTCGAAGATGCGGGAAAAACAGTTGATGTCGTGCGAGTTGGTGACAAGGGGCACGACATCCTTCTGGAACCGGAAGTCTTGCAGATCGTTTCGAAAGTGGTCTCTGAGGTGATGGACGACTCAAGCTAACAATTGCGTGAACCGGAGCGGCGAATCCGGCGGAATCTGAAATCAACGCGTAACGTCGCTGCCCGGTTACGCTGGACGTTATGCGGCACCGACAATTGCTGTAAAAATCTATTTCCCATCATTGACTTGATCTAGCCAAGATCCTGCCAGTTGCTTTACCTTCCTCACAAAATCCTCACCTTTTTGTTCCAGGATCAAAATGTAAGAAGGAGGTATATTTTTGTCTCTGAGTGCGCCGCTCAACTCGATGAAATTATAGGCATGGAGAGAGATTGTGGAGGTCAGCCCATGAAGAGAGTCACTGCGTTCGTTGGAAGCGCCCGAAAGAAGCACACATACAACGCCGTCCGCAAATTCATGGATCACCTGCAATCGCTAGGTGATGTTGAGTGCGAGATCGTCGCCCTCAGCGATTATCAACTTGGAACTTGTAGAGGTTGTAAGCTGTGCTTTGAGAAGGGTGAGGAGTTCTGTCCCTTGAAGGATGACCGGGATGTGCTCATCAAGAAAATGATGGCGTCTGATGGCGTGGTCTTCGCATCTCCGAACTACGCGTTCCAGGTCTCCGCCATCATGAAGATATTCCTCGACAGGCTTGCCTTTATCTGCCATCGCCCACGCTTCTTCGGGAAGACCTTCACTAGCATTGTTACCCAAGGCATCTGCGGCGGCAACAAGATTGTAAGCTACCTCGATTGGGTCGGCAAAGTTCTGGGATTCAACACTGTCAAAGGGAGTTGTCTCACGGCGCTTGAGCCGATGACAGAGACGGAAAAACTGAAGATAGACAGGGCGATTGCGAGGCATAGTAAGCGGTTCTACAAACGACTAATTAAGTTGGGTGCGGCTCTTTCTCTGTAAAGCATTAAGCAGTCAAGAATCTCTCCGGTTCGAGAAACTTATTGGCATGATTGCGTTTGAACTCTTGGACTTTGTGAAACTCCCAATAGGCCTCGAAATCATCACTGGCTCTGAGTGCGCGAATCCGCAGAACGGCTTCAGCACGATCTAAGCGCCAGCGGGCACCGGTGATCTCCATGCGGTCATTGACTAAATGCCTGCACGCGCCTTCAATCACACCTGAGGCAATGGGATACCCCCGATCTAAGTACTCGTCATACAACAAATACGGCCGATTTTTCAACAAATAATCAGCGCACTTGTCAACGTTCTCTCGTGCTTTTGTGTCTAGATTTTGTAGGGTGGCGCTACGCCGAATACCGGCCGCCACATCACTGGCTTTACCTTGTAGAATGCGTAAGGCTCTCTCTTGGACCCAAGTCTCGGCCTCCTCACTACCAGATGAGAAGAAACAAAAAGCCGCTTTCCAAACATATTCGAGAACATGAATGAAATCGAGCACGATAGTCACCGTCACGTCTTGCTTTCGGGCCATGGCGTTGAGTGTGGCTAATTGATGGAGTTCACCATCTACCAGGACAACCCAGTCGCGTTGATGGTCCGGGTCTCGAGTCGAGGCTTTCGACAAACGCATGTTCAATGACCGTTTTAGCGTCTTGCTCAACACTGGCCCACACTCGTTTGTCACTAATCACTGGTCGCACGGGCGGGTCCCGTTGGTCACCGATGATATCGTCGGCTTGACGGGGGTATCGAGGCACATGATACACCGATGCGACTGTGGCCATTCGTTTACGCTGACGCTTTTGACCGGGACTTAAGCGAGTACGTTTTGACGGTGAGTCCTTGGCCTTTTGAGCGGCTTTGGCCGTGGCTTCTCGCAGATCTGATGGATGCATCACAATCCCCTTACCATCAGTGGTAATCACTAATAGCTCATCACTGGCAACTCGTCGGTCTATCGCCCGTTGAGCATAAAAGTCCTCAAAGTCTTGGGCCACTTTTACCGTCACCTCTTCACATTGGCGTTTACCAATCGCCCCCCCTGTCGTCGAGCTTATGGTCCGACTCGTTTCTGAAAACGATACTTTCGACGCTTCCACCGCGACTCGTTTTCGGAGTTCATCCGAGTATTTGTCCGGCGGCAAATTCAAGATCCCATCTGACGGGTACAGGGCACTGACCTCAGGTTTTTGGGTGCTGTATCCCACTCGGTTTAAGGTCACTTCCCCAAACAGCGTTTCGAGGTTCCGTTGGGTCTGTTTTCGACGATGGGGGCGGGTTTCTCCATCGCTACCGACGACCTCGCTTTGGTAGTCCTCTGATGCGTAACGCAAGTCGAGATGGCCTTGATATAACCGTCGCAAAAGTTCTGTGCCCGACTCATGGATATAACGTTCTAGTTTTCCATGCTCCCAATTTTGGCTATCAGCTGAACTCAACCTATCGACGAGTTCATTAAACTGCGCTAACGCTGACTCAAAAAAGCTAAGACTTAGGTCTGTTGGCATGATTCGAATGGAGAGGATACAGGCACACGAGACAATTATTTTTTTCGTCGAATCTATCTCTTTTTTGAGAGATAGATTGAACTTTCAGACCCCTAAAATCTACCAAATTCTATTCAATAGACTTAATCTGCGTTGCAAACCTTTACCCTAAAAGAATCACACCCAATTAAGTTGGATTATCCGGTGCCAACGTTGTTCAAGCTCATGGGTTTCAGGATGGCCCGAACGAGTATGCGACTGGAGCTCGATGATACCAACTGTGACTACCGATACTACAAAGACAAGGGCTGGTTCGAATCTGACTACTACTATCCCGTGCGCTTAGGCGTACTGAAGAAGGCAGTCGGCAACCTCTTTGACTGGGTCCAAGCGAGAAAGGCTAGGAACCGGAAGGCGCTGCCACTTTAGCCTAAGGGGGGCTGTGTCAAGGCATCGTCAGAGACGCTAAGACAGGAGATGCCAAGGCATGTCTATCCCCCCCTAGCGGGGTCGTGACGCCTGTTGTTGATTATCTGTTGACTCGGCCTGAAGTGGAGCCTACCTCTACGATCTCCGCCTAACTATCCGGTTGCACCCGATGGAGTACAGTTGATCAGCGAATATATTGAAATAATCTGCCACGCGTGAACCGGGGCGTTATGCAGCTGATTGAGAATCTTCAGCAGAAGCCAGTATGAACGAACTTCCAATTCCACCTGATGCAGAAGATGCCAATGTTGCGATTGAAATTGCACGTGGATGGATCGTTGATGATCGCCTACAGTGCTCAATTTTGCCAACAATATGGAAGGACACGCCAGAAGTTTGGGGGATTCTACTAGCCGATTTGTTGTCGCATGTCTGTGACGCGCTCGCCAGCGAAACAGATATGACTCGCGACCAGCTTCATCGGATAATCACTAAGAAACTGATCGACGAAATTGGCGAACCAACTGACAAGCATTCTGGGGATTTCATCGACGAATAATGGCACGCGGCATAACAAAACGGGTTGAACTGGTGCGGAGTTTCTTGGTTCGCTCGCCTCCGCTCGTTACCGCTCGGTTATCCTGAATGCTATGCGTCGGCACTTTCTCAAGTAAACATCTTCTGCAAATCAAAAATATTATGAGTAAAAAATTTAAGGTGGAGTTAGAGCTTACAGATGATGGACCCAATTCAATAAATTTTGAGGACACATACGAGGGACTTAATGATGAAGAATGGTATAAGTTTTCAGTAAATGAGCAAGGTGGAATTCTCTTACAAGCCACTCAGGAAGGGTTTGAACATCTTGCAAGATATTTTCTAAAGTTGTCACAGACTGACAAAAGTGATACCTTTCATTCCCATCATGCGCTTGAGTTTGGACAAGAAAATCATGGAGAGCCTGAACTAACAATAGTCGTTACTAAAAACGTACCTGATAGCTAACTACTTGAGTGGGTAAACATTTGGCTTATCTTCATCTGAGCTATGATGGAGGCAGGTTGAAATAACAGTGCCATGGTGACACCTAAAACTGATCATCAATCAGCGATTATCCGTACGGAGCGGGGGCTAACTATCGTAGATACCCGCATCACACTCTATGATGTGATGGATTACGTCTTGGCTGAATACCCGTCTAAGTTTATTCAAGGCTTATTCGAGCTAACGGAGGAGCAAATTGACGCTGCTCTAGCCTACATTAAGGCAAATCGTGCTGAAGTAGAAGCGGAATACGAACAAGTTATCCAAGATACCGAAGAACTTCGACAGTACTACACAGAGCAAAACCGGGAACGAATTGCACAAATTGATGTACATTCACCAAAACCGGGAACTGAAGCTGCTTGGGAAAAACTGCGGGCTGCTAAAGCTAAGCGTCAGTCAGCGGCATGATTTGTCTAATCGACCACAATCTTAAAGGTCATGCTTTAGTTTTCCTCGGTGCTATTGCCAGACAAGGTTGGCTTGACATTGTATCTATCCAATTCGTCACATTTGATGAACTCGGATTACCAACTGATAGCGATGATAGGGTGGTTTGGCGATTGGCTCAAAAAAAAACAAATGGTTCTGCTCACCGCTAATCGAAGTATGAAAGGTAAAGATTCCTTAGAGCAAGTAATGCGCGAGGAAAGTACAGATGAGTCACTCCCCGTGCTAACTATTAGTAATGCTGATCGACTGCTTAACGATCCTGACTATCGAGGACGGTGTGTTGAAAGCCTAGTTGAGATTGCGCTCAGTCTTGATAGTTATCAGGGTGCAAGGCGTGTCTTTATTCCATAGTGAATGAGACCAAGAGAGAGATTCAGTTGGAGAGTTTGCGACAATATAGCATAACAAATCGTTGCAGCGGCGATTTAAAGGTGCTCGGTCGAATAACAAGGATATCTATCGCCGCTCAGCTCCACGACTATGAAGCCGTGAACGTGTCAAGTGGGTTTCGGCATATTTTTTTGGGAAGTCTCTCATTTTCTATCCACATTAATCTCTCATCTTGTTGTTAGTCAAGATGACTTACCTTTGTTCTTAAGAATGTCTTTTTGAGTGAGAATCAAGGAGGAGTAAAATGGATTTAACCGCCTATCCGAGGTGTCAATGCTATTTGAACTTGTGTTCTACTGCATTGTCTCAAGAATTTTTACAAAGGTGCATGGCTTATAACTCCTACGGAGACGCTGCGCGAACGTTAGGGCAATCGTGTTTCAGATTACGTGAAGCTTCAAGCTCATGCTAGAGTCTCACTTTTATCTCTTCATTCTCTCTTTTAAATGTTGTTCTCTATATTGTTGGCTGAGCTAACTCTGGATTCCACGGCTGGTTGTGTAATAGCATGGCCCAACACCGCACCAACAACTTTCGGGCAACGGCTACAATTGCTGTTTTCTTGCGCGTCTTCTGACCCCCACTAATGCGTGCATACGTGGCTGCAGCCCATTCGTTGTAACGTAACATAATCCAGGCCACTTCTACCAATGCGGTTCGTAGTAATCGGGATCCCCGTTTAGTAATTTTGCCCAGGCGATTGGTTTGCCCAGATTGATGTTGTTGAGGAATTAATCCAGCATAGGCAGACACTTGCCGTGAGTTTTCAAATCGCTTCGGATCATCCAAACAGATAACAATCACTTCGGCTGTTTTACGACCAAACCCAGGAATCGTCTGCAATAGTTGGATACGAGCCTCCTGCTTGGCAAGTAGTTCTAATTTCCGTTCAATCGTTGCCTGGTGCTCCCATAGCTGGTCCAGCATCGTTAATTCTAAATCTAATTCCCCACGCCATAGATTGTACTCATCGCACTCCGCCAGGACTCGTCGGTGCTGGCTTAATTCATCAATCCCCTGCACGGTCCAAGCTCGGTGGCCTGATGGTATTTTCACGCCTTGTTGATCGAACAATGCGCGAATCGCATTTTGCACCCGATTGATGCGTCCAACCACCACTTTGCGATATTTCACCCAGTGCCGATATTGTCGGGTCTTGGGTGCAGGCACATACACTGGGTTAATCTGCTCTAGAGCAGCCAGTTTTGCTAGCTTCAACGCATCGTCTTTATCGGTTTGACGTTTGACGTTTTTCCACCGCCACGCGTCCTGACTGGGATCGGCCACCAGTACCCGATAATCCTGCTCAACACAGAGATCATGCACCCATCCAGTAATCGAACATGTTTCCATCACCACCAAATGGGGATGAGTGCGATGCAATATTTCTTTAAATTCCCGTCGGTACGTTTTGAACGTGTCAAATTCAGTCGCGTTACTCTCGGTGTCCAGCAGACACGATACACAGTTGAATTTGCCCAGGTCGTTCACGCAGTGTCTCCGAAGGAGAATCGATAGAATCTTCATGCTATCCTCCTAGTGTGAGAGGGTTGTGGTTGGTTTCTCTACTCTCTCACGGCTTGCATAGATTCTTTAGGCCTCAAGGTAGGAGCGATGTACAATCAAAAGTTTTGGAATGAGCGGTACACCACCGACGAATATCTTTACGGTACAGAATCGAACACTTTCTTGGCCGAAAACGCAGCTTTACTTCGTGGACCAGTACTCTCATTATCTGAGGGCGAAGGTCGAAATGCGGTTTTTTTGGCAACTCGCGGCTTAAGCGTGCTCGGCGTAGATTGCTCGAAAGTCGGTTTAGAAAAAGCACAATCACTAGCCAAGTCTCGCGGTGTGGTTATTGAAACGGAAGTAGTCGATCTAGACGAGTTCCAACCCAAAGACAATCATTTTGGTTCCATAGTCTCTATTTCTGCTCACTTACCCAGCGCTATTCGCCACAAACTGTATCCACTTATCGAAAAAGCTCTTAAACCAGATGGCATCTTTCTGCTTGAGGCCTACTCGGAAAATCAGTTGGCGAAAAATACGGGCGGCCCAAAAGATATTGACATGCTCATGACTGTTGGAAAACTTCGTCAAGAACTTCCAAGTCTCAAGCCTATTCTGGCTAGAGAAATTGAACGTGAGGTTAGCGAGGGAAAAGGTCATACGGGCATGGCATCAGTCGTTCAATACATTGCTAGAAAAGAGGCCTAACAATGCCTTTCTGCTGAGCAATATCCGGCTACTTCTCTTTGGTCATTCGCTGCATGCGCTTGGCTGAAGATACAAGGGTGCATTCCCTACTGCAACTACCACTACTCCACCGATAGTTTTTTGGGAACGCACCATGCTCATGAACTTCTTGAAGCAAGCGGTCGCGATCTAACAACGCCAATGCACACCGACCGCCGAAAGTGGATCGTTATAATGCAGAGGTTCTCTACGGCGGGTGATGGGCAACGTTAAACAGCCACTTTCTTGGCAATTGCCCTTAGCATAAGAACAGAACTACCCCAAATGGTCTGCTAACCTAGTGGTCTGTCAAGCTTAAGATTTGGGATAAGGTCAGTGAAGGGATAAAGGATAAAAGTGCTGGGGAGACATACAGATAATCATTGCTGACATTTTCCGAGTCTCCCTGTCACTTTATCTCCCTAGCCCGCTATTTCACCACGCCGCAATGCCCATCCACGTCAGCGGCAGGTTCAGCCCGACCACCGATATACTTCGCCAGAAACGCTTCCACGATGCCGTAGAAGTGCAAGCGATTTTCTGGGCGGGCAAACCCGTGGCCTTCGTCGGTGTAAAGCACATATTCAACCGGCTTGCCAGCCTTATGCATGGCCTCAACAATCTGTTCACTTTCCGCTTCTTTAACGCGAGGGTCGTTAGCACCCTGACCAATCAGCAAGGGCTTCTCGATGCGGTCCACAAAAAACAAGGGAGATCGCTCTTTGAGCATCTCTTCTTCGGCTTCAACATCGCCCACACGATGGGCAAACATGGCCATCATCGGTTGCCAGTAAGGGGGCACACTACGAATTAGGGTGATCAAATTCGATGGGCCGACAATATCTACACCACAGGCAAACACATCTGGGGTAAACGTTAACCCCGCCAGGGTGGCATAGCCACCGTAGGAACCGCCCATAATCGCCACTTTAGTACGGTCGGCGATACCCTGGTTACAAAGCCAATCTACGGCGTCGATCAGGTCATCGTGCATGGTTTTGCCCCACTGGCGATTACCTGCGTTAAGAAAGTCTTTGCCGTAGCCCGTGGACCCCCGGAAGTTCACCTGTAGTACAGCGTAGCCCCGATTGGCTAACCACTGTACAGGCGGGTTGAGGCCCCACATATCCCGCGCCCAGGGACCGCCATGGACAAACAGCACCGTGGGTAGATTGTTAGCTTCGATGCCCACCGGCAAGGTCAAATAGCCGTGGATGGTGAGACCGTCGCGAGCCTGGTATTCGATGGGTTCCATCGACGCCAGGGCCAGATCTTCTAGTTTGGGCTGGTTACTAAATAGATAGGTGGCGTCTTTACGGTTACGATCATAGCGGTAGTAGTATACTGGACCATCGTCAGTGAGATAAGCCACCAGCCATGTATCATCAGCTGTAGTGCGTGAGCTAATGACAAACTGACCGGGACGCACCTGGGCCAAGGCCTCAAAATCTCCTCGAATAGCCTCGTCAAGTACCGTCCATTCTTCCTTGGCTTTATAGACAGAAACGGCCTGGATGTTGCGCTCAGTGGGGTGGGTGACGATATCACTAATGTCGTACTGGGGGTCTGCGGCAATCACAGTTTCAGTACGAGCCGCTAGATCGAGGGCAATAAAGCGTTGGGCATTGGCATCGTGGGTGCCCACAACGTAAAGAGTGTTGCCATCTTTAGAGAATCCAACGGCACCGCCCTCGTCATCTGGTCCCCAGCAGCGCAGGCTCTCCCAGGCATCATCGGCAGTAGCGCGATAAAGCAGTTCGGAGCCGCCATCGGGGGTGGCTGCCGTGGCTGCACGGATCTGGAACTGATGGTCGGCGGTCCAGCTTACGATATTGCCAGGATTATCGGTGTCAAACTCCACTGCACCCGTGGTGAGATTGATGCTGTAAACGTCGAACTTCTGACGATCCTTCAGGTTAAGGCTGACTAGAGCCCGGTCGGGAAAGTCAGGATCCAGTTCGATAGGGTTAGCTTTAACGCCCTGGAAAGGGGTGAGGTCACGGACCATGCTAGTGGTGACATCCACCAAATAAAGATGGAAGTTTTCATCACCATCGGCATCTTGCAGATAAATTAGCTGATTTTCCTGGTATGTCCAAAAATATGATTGAATACCGCGTTTTTTATCCTGAGTGAGCTGGCGATCATCGCCGCTCGGTTCCTGTAGCCACACTTGTAGAACGTTATTGGTATCCGGCGCAATATACGCCAGGTATTTGCCATCTGGGGACAGGCGTGGACTGGTGCGCTGGGGGTTTCCAAATAGAGTGGCGCGCGGAATCAGGGGCGGTAGGCTCATCGTGACCGTGGTTTCAAGTTATGTTTGCTTTTCTATCTTGCCTTATGGGTTGCTTGTTGGAGATTGTCAGGGTAGCTAACTGATTTTGATGGCGGCGTACACTATGCTTTAGGATCAATACCCTGTTTAGATAGGGTTTCTCCAGGAAACAGGGGCAACAAGTTTATACCCCTCAAATAACCAACCACCCTCTGGCATTAGCATATTCTCTACTACCCCTATAAGTTCGTCAGTCTTTCCATGAGCAAATAGAGCTGTAAAGCTATCTTCAAACTGAGCAGCAAACTGAGGGGCAACTTGCTGCAATCGTCTGGGAATTGTCTTGCCTGTGGCAGACCAGAGATTCCGACTGCGCAGATAATGATTTGCCACCGCATCATATAGCTGAGTGCCAGAAGCTATCAGTTCTGCCCTTGAGCGCGGTGCTCGAATATCATCGATCAGCTCTGTAATGGCATAGCGTGACCTATCGATGGCGTCTTTGTCCCAGACCGGTGGACCTGCAGTTAAAACATTATCCGCTAGCTGCTTCAGCTCTCTGGATAGCTGACTTGGCTGGGGTATCTCAATTCCTTCACTCACCATAGCGGGCAAAGAAGGTATCCCTGTGGGGCTATCGACCTCAAAGAAAAAGTACCTCAGCGTTTCAGGATCATGGACAAATGCTTCGACGGGCCAGCCTTCAAACTGAAAAGATTCTCGATATGCCGCAGGCAGTTGTTGAAAGACAACAACAAGATCAAGATCTGAAGTGGCGGCACCTTCACCACGAATGACAGAACCTGCTAAGAAGATAACGTCTGCATCTGGATAGCGATCTTGTTGGATTTTGGTTGCGATCGCAATTAGTTCATCTCTCATAGCAACATAACCAGGCAGGACTAGTAAAACCTAAATGGTAAAGGGTTTTACTTGACATTTATTGACATTTTGCCATTTTTTTACCATTACCTCCATCGGCGAGAGATTTGCAAGCCCGATATGAAAGTTGGTTTTGTTCATATTCCAGCACGGCCTGAGCAGGTGGTTAAGCATTCCCTAAGCCAATTAAACCTTAGATTTGAGGCGAATTGCTTGTTTTTTACCTGGGAAAGCAACAATCTGGTTATTCCTCCGCAGTTTACGTGCGATCGCACTCTGCGCATGCACCTTTTGCAGTAAACCACTCGCTAGTCTAGTCCGAGTAGCACTGACATTGCGGTGACCCCGTGCTTTATCCACGATGATTTCCTCATACTGAGATTCGACCGCAACGCGATCACCAACACGGGTATTGTCCGGCGCAGCAGTAATGCCTGCATTGGCAAGCTCGTAGGCTGGTGCCGTCAACCGCTGCATATCGTTGAGGATACGGTACTGAGCCGGGGCAAATGGCTCCTGTAGGTCAGTGTGGCTAATGACCTGCTTGTCCACCTCATTGTTGCCCACCTTGACCCGTTTGATGACAAATGTGTTGTCGCCCTGCAGGGGCTTTTCACCATATTTAGCTAGGGGAATGCCCAGGGGCACAACAGTCTGACGGACACTAAAGCGGCCTTGGGGATGAATCAATTGTTCAGCATTGTCCTCTAATCGCAGGTCACGCAAGGCGACGGCAGTGCCTGTGTTAGGCGGTAATTGACCACTCCAAGCAGTGGGGCGCTGCAATTCGGTAAAGAGGAGAGATCTCAAATCAACGGGTTGAATGGGAGTAGGATCAGGCTTATCACCAATGGTGAGGTCAAAATTAATGGAATAGCGCCAGATGACTCGAAACGAGATTTTACCGGAGGTATGCCAGGGTTTGGGGCCAGAGAGAAACAGCTCCAGGTTAACCGTAGTCACGGTTTTATCGAAGGCTTTAATGACCGCACCCGCTGTCATTTCTGCCATAAAGCGAAACGGATCAAATTGGAAGAGGGTGTCAAAGGAGAGAAATGCCTCTGCTGAGAACCGGCTCTTTTTGGCAAAGGCTTCGATGCGGGCACCACACTGAACCGTGTTGGATGTCAGTGCGAAATACCCTTCCAGGCGCACTCGCGGATTGTTTGTTTTGGTGAGGTTGATGTTGACTCGCTTGAGGGCTGGGAAGTTTTCGGGGGGGATGGCTCGGGGATGGAAGCCACCAATCGCGAGGGCAAAATTGGGATTGTCTTTCCAGCGGGCACGGAGAGCGGCATCGCCACTGATGTGGTAGCCCGCAATGGAAGAGTCTTTCAGGCTAGCATCGATTGCCAGGGTCCCGGCAGTAAAGTCAATGCTGCCAAAGATATCCATGTGAATATCTGTAATTGGCTTTTCCAGGGATGGCAAACCTAAGTGCATTTGCCCAAATAGCAATAGCCGTAGCGGATCGGGAAACTCGAACATAATGCCGATTTCCGCCAGCAGGATCGGTACTGAATTGCCCCATCCAATTTTGACCATTGGCCCAAAGAGATGGCTACCGTCGCTTTGGGGGAAGAAAGTTTGCAGATCGGACAGAATGCGCGGTGCATTGGCTAATGGATTTTCAGGAAACATGACGGATGCGATCGCACCACTCCGGGCTCCTGCTTGCAATGCCTGAATATTGGCGGTGCGGTTGACGCCCAGGAGACCTCCAACACCGTTGAGGGTGAAGCCTAAACCCAGCTGTACAGGTGGAAAATCGCCGGTAATTAGAATCACCAGAGAGAAGCCAGGACTACCATCGGGGCGACGGGTGTTGAGAATACCCATGCCTGTTAGCAGCAAGGTGTTGTACTTGAGCTGCACTAACCCTTCGTATTCGCCTTTTTCAGGGTCGTATGCTAAAAATCCACTGCCGGTCAGCACACCCGAGTCAATACCCAGAGTCAGCCCTTCAGGCGGTTTGAAGGTGGGATCAATATTGATTGCTCCCAAGTTCCCCCCTGTCGACGGGAAAGACAGATTTATCTCAAAACCAACGGCCTCAATCATTACGTTAAACGGCCCGATTTGGGTACCCATGGTGGCAGCAACCGAACCACGCAGAGAATCCTCCGATGTTTGTAGAGCCAAATGCACCGCATCAACCGCTACCAAACGTGAGATTGACCTTTGAATCGGCAACCGGGCTTCTAGGCCAGCCCCACCTCGAAAATAAAAACCCTGTTGGTTGGAATATCCCAGTCCTAAGTCAAAGTCAACCCTGAACCCCTCAGCCGGTAAAATTTGCTGCAAAAATCCATCACCATTACCAGGGGAGATGACTAGAGCTGCGGTTCCTGCTTCTAGGAGCAGACCATAGTCTCGTTCAGTGCCTTGAAAACTAGCCTTACCCGAGAGGGAGAATTGGCCAATTTCCAGGCGTGTACCGGTCGTACTACCGATTAAAAAGACGGGATCTTCGTCGGCTTCAGCCCCTTTAAAGATTTGAAATTGTCCACCTACGCGACTGTCATCGACATCTTCTGGCAAGGTTAACCCATGGGGACCTAAGGCAAAGCCACCGATCGCAGTATTAAGCCCTACTTCATGTATCCATTCACCACTCTGGTGAGTATAGCTAACATCGCCAAAGGGTACGATCACCAAACCCAAGTCCCCTTGCTCTGGTGAGGAGAGTGCTAGGGTCATGCCCCATTCGGTGTCGTCCAGCTGGGACGCAAAAAACAGGGTTAGCATCCCAGCGGCTAGTGAGTTACCAGCCTCGCCAAAATCGAGTCCGTATTCTGGCTTAATACTATAAAGGCTGTTAAAGCCAAGAGTACTTAAAAAATTAGCTAGTCGAGGAAATAGGCGCTCGGTTGCCTGTTGGGTTTGAGCGGCAGTCGTCGGCGCTCCTGACGGAAAATATTCTTCTTTCAGTAGTTGAACTGGATCTCGGAGTAGATCGCTGAGTCGATCTAAGCGTAACTGAGATCGCTGGTGTGGTAAGCGCACTAAATCATTTGCTTGATTGAACACAGGGGCGATTTCAGGAGCCGCTTCTCTAGGCTGAATCAGCGTTAGCAAAACACCCAGCTCATAAAGACGCGGATGTGCTGACTCTAGATAGAAAAGGGTCAAGAACTCACTTAAGTCCTGTCCAATCTGGTTAAATTCGGGAAGTGGCTCTATTGTCGTCTCACTAATCAAAGTTCTCAGCTGATGCAGACTTTCATAGAGCTGAGAAACCGCATCCAACGCCTGCAGGAAATCATCCAGTGAATCGAGGGAAGTCTCCAGAAACTCATCGAGCGCTTGATACCCTTCAACCAATTGGGTAAGTCGCTCTGTTAAAATGTCTGATGAGATTCCGATTGCCTCTAGATCCCAACCAATTTTCTCAAATAAGCGTTGGCGGCTAATATCGCTCTGTAATGCAGCCTCAATTGGATGGAATAGCGTTCGTAACTCTGCAAGCAGAGTTTTGTGAAAGTTGACATTCATAATTTTGAGCCTCAATGTTGCAAGATTTTCTCTAAACGGTGGGTTCGGGATAGTTCAGATCGTTAAACTCTAAAGAAACTACACCTTGTGTTAGAGGGAACGGGGGCAGTGGTTGAGACCGTTTACTCCTTAGTCTCCACCAAAGGTGTTGGGTTACTGTTTTCTCTGTGTCACCCCACTTAAAAGTGACTTCTCCGACGTTGTTGAGGCCAACGATTTCCTTGCCATCTCCCCATCGACGGTTGTAGTCTTGGTGGTTAGCAGCCCCAGCAAGATAAGAGCTTAATGCTTGGCGGCGATCGCCTGGAGGTGGCCCAGTCACCTGATGTGGGTTAAATTGAGCTGGTTGTCTTTCACCTGAAGTATCCATGATGTAGTCGATACGGTATCGCCAGTCAGGTGGACTGGTGATACTCTTGGGTGAAAAATTAGGATGAAAAATTTCCAGCGCTAACATGGCTGGATTATCCTTCACCGTTAGATCAGTTTCTATAGGTATTTTATCCCCGAAATCTCCCCCACCCTTTATCTGTAATCGACCAATGACTTGACGTTTTCTATCAGGGTTCTCCCAGCCAAAATGCCGTCTAGGATCAGGTAAAGAATCGCGGACTTCGAGGGGGCTAAAGCCATGATTGTGTAGTGCTTCTGTCCCTTTGCGTCCCTCGATTGGACCTTTCGAAGTGTCAATTCTAGTCTCGTTTTTAAAGGCACTAGAGGTCAATTGAGCTACCACTAACTCAGCCTCTCCCGTAGATGCAGAGTTGAAAGGGCGACTGGCCCAATATTGCAATCGGGCAGCCAAGCCGTAATGTACATCCCCTGATAAAAAGACAACTCGCCCCTGACGTTTTGAGTTGCCGTTGTTGTTAAAAGATTGGGCTCGTTGAGCTAATGCTGAGAACAATCTCTCAAAGGTTGGCGTCTGAAATATCCAGTCTTCTGAGTCGTTGTCAAACCGTTCTTTGGGTTTTAAGGACTTATCTCCCTTGTGTTCCTCATAAATGGGCGGCAGACCAAATACGACCCCTGGCGAAACCACCAGAGTAACCTCCGTTTGGCTAGTGCCTAGCGACAGAATTTGGGTTTGAAACCCTTCATCACTTAAGATAGCTGGGAAATCAAAGTCAGCTTTTCCAGGGAAAGCTCGCCAGGTACGGGTATCGAGCACAATCACCTCGTAGGCACTGCCCACAACAAGGGAATAGTGCCATTCCAAAGCATTAGCATTGTGGGATAAACCGCGACGAGCGTTGACTTGAGTGAGCAAATTATTGGGCACACCTACACGACGACTCATTTGCTGTCGAGCATCGGTATCTGTTCCTTGAGACTTAGACCAGGCAACGGCAGCATCTAATAGTGCTCGTCCCGGCTGGCCAGAAACAAACTGATGGGGCGTATTCCCCCATGCTTGAAAAATCCCATAGGCCGAGAGACCGTTTTGAATAACGTGCCTGCCTAAAGGTTGTTTGAGCACACGCCGACACCAGTTTAGATTGAGGTACCAATCATCCGTGACTTCATGATCATCAAAAATCATATAGGTGGGAATATTTGCTAACGCTCGTCGTACCTTAGGGAGGGATTTCTTGAAATTTTTAACATGCCTGACCTCCTTGCTGAATGACGAAAATAAAGGGGTATTTTCCTTTCTTATGAACACATCTTTGTTTGAAATTACAGTCACATTCTGTGTCTTTGCCTTCCCTGGATAAATCTCTTCAAACGTGGGGAGAGTTGATGGCCACAGAACTGGCGACCAGGCAAATAAGTACATTGCGTAATATTCACCCAGGCTCAGGAGATGACTTTGATGAACTTTAGTGGTGAACCCACATCGTTCTAAGGTGGTTTCGCTGCGACGTCCCGGCTGTAGCTCTGATGATGGAATACTGATATTTGATACCCCTTTGGGAGTAACAGGGGTCGTATTGCTTGGATCAATGGCTAACTCTTGCCAACCGAGTAACGTATCGCCAGCATCCATTAAAGCCGCCAGTAGGGTATCTGGAACTTCGTCAGCATAGATTTGATCGCCTGTGAGAAATAATTGATGAGGGCGCTTGTTGGCATCGGTGTGGGTTTCTTCAACCATTGAATCGAGGGCTTCAAAGGCATCGAGACCTTCGCCATAGGGGTTGCGACAAGAACCGTGTACTAGTCGTAGTTTATTGAGATCGGTGGGTGGTACGCTAAAAGACGGGAGTTGATTGGCCTTATACCCAAGCGCATGGTCACCTTCAAGCAGTCCCAGACTTCCGAGGGTATGGGTTTCAGTAAAATCATCTAAGCCTTCGCGCTCTTTAATTAAAGTCAGGTCATAGCCGTAAACCACCCCTGATTTGAGAAGAGCTTCGTCCCGATTTGGAAATTGTGGTAACTGAGCAGTTACCACAACAACATGTAGAAAATTCCCCAAGGGAACTGTTTCAACGTGCACTGACTCAAATTTGACCTGCCCGCTGGAACCGGTCCCTTCATAGATAGTCAACTTAACCTTACGCGGATGCTTAAGGGCCACAAATACGCTGACAGCATCAGACTCCACTCGCCGAAGCATTGGCCCACAGAGAATTAAAGGAATTACAGGATTTTCTTGTGAATCAACCGCTCCGATGCGATTACTTAATCCATGCGTTTCTTGCCAGGATGTTTGCCAAGACATCTTTATCTACCTCAATTTAATGCAGTTTCATGTAGGCATGTAGGGTGGGCATGGCCCACCCGCCTTTAGTTCGTGTCGTTGACTAAATTAAGAGACTGAGTTTACGATCGCATCAAATCTCAGCCCACTACTCACCTCTCCTCGACGAGCAGTCGTCTTACGACGCCCCAACCACAGGTGAGCCTTACCATCCGCACCGCGAGCATACTGATACGCTCGGGTCACACGAATCCCCGTACGAGGAACCTCTTCTTCAAAGAGTTGGAGAGATGGTAAGTTAGGCTCCAAAATGTCTCCTAGAACCTGGGTTGGCGTTTGTCCGCCTAGATCACTATCGGGTAGCATTTCGCCCCGCTCCAGCATCAACGGATCGGCTGAGCTGTTGCCCGAGCGCACCGGCAAAAACGGAATCCAATGGGCCGGTACCGTCGTAGCAAGTTGATATCGCAACGCGCCATCGGGCGTTGCACTCGGTGGGGGAACAATCCGTCCTGCACGGGAGGTTTCGTGACGATTGAGGGAAGTCCCCGCATCACTTTCGATCAGGTATTCAATGCCCCAGGCCATATTGGCCATCTCATCGCGAACAAACCGCACCTCCTCAATGGGCTGACTTTTCAGACCTTGGGCAACAACCGGCGGCAATAACAAACCGTCATCACTGCCTGTGATTGTGTACATGTGCCAGCCATCGGCATCTGCCGCTGCGCTCACGGCTGGGATGGTGGTTTGCACTCCAAACACATCTGTTACGACCAGGGATGACACCTGGGAGAAGGTGCCATAGGGCACATCCAATGGCACTAAATACCAATCGTTGCTGTAGCTGATGGCATAGTCCACAAACAACATGCGGACAATGTCGGTGCTGCCTTCAATGCCGCCAAAGTCGACTTGAGAATCTTCCATCTCCCACCAGCGAGAAGCGGGCATACCGGGATAGGATAGCTGCGCTGGAACCGCTGTTTGAATCTGTTGGGTAAAGCGAGGACCGGGGTCAGAGGGCTGTGCACCCAAGGATACCGCTGGGGCAACCTTAAAGGCATGCCAATCCAAATGGCCTTGGTAGTAGTCATCGGCTTTGAACACTGACTCTTGTTCACCGTCATGGGCTGCGATCGCAAAGTGATATTCCTGGCGACTGGGCTGCCATGCACTAGTCCCAGCAACAGGTTCGTCATAGTGCTGCTGATACCAGGTAACCCAGTCGATAATTAGCGATCGCAACGCTTGTTCATCCTTAGTTGCGATCGTCATGTCTGTCGGCCAATTCCATTGATTGAGGAGCTGATCGACTTGGGGGACAAAGTGAGTGAAGAGAGTTCGACCATCCGGTATGCGATTCTGTAATATTCGTAGGTGACGTATAGCCTGGGCATCCAAAGTTGTTGCAATATCAGGTGAAGCTGCTTGTGCCTGAATTATCGGTGTAAACGGAAATGCCTCGATAAACCCATTGACGTAAGTTTCTAATCCCGCCATGCGTAGCTTGCGAATCAGCCGCAGCCCCGTATCTGCCCCGACTCTTGGTGTCGGCTCCGCTCGGAGATGGACTGATTCAGCTTCCACCAACGGTTCCAATGGTTGAGTCCGACTGTCCAATAGCTGCCCGGAGACAGCGTCTCCCCCATTTAATGTGCTGTTGGGGTGATAACGGGAAATGGGAGCAACATTCATTTCAGCTTTGACGGCAATGGGTGACCCGGCATCTTCGCCGTAAAATTCGCCTAGCTGATATTGACGCGCCAACATCCACAGCGGATCATGGATGCGAGCTTCGAGGCCCATGTCAATATTGGGAACTCGTAAGCCCATGTTGAGGTGGTTCCACGTGGTGATTGAGGGCATGATAAATCTCCTTTAATCCAAATAAGCTGAGAAATCGGTTGATACGGTGTCGTTCTCGGGGTTAAAAGCAAAGAAGGCGGCGGGGAGGAAGTGGCCAAGACCAGGAAGTTTGAATTGGGCGGCGCGGAAGGGCAGGGTTTCCACCAGGGTTTTGACGTTTTCTAGGAGTTCGTCAGTACTCCAGGGTTGAGTCGGATCGGCGGGAGTCGCCAGCAGGATGGCATTAGGGGGCTCGCTGTTGGGGGCATTAAAGTTGAAGGCGAGTCCAGTGGTTTGGGTATCGGCTGGAATCAGTTCATCCCAGGTATCGATAAAGAGACCGGTCATGGGTTGGGCCGGATCATAAGGAGTTGTCGTTAGGGCCAGGAGAGAAATCGCACCGTGTTCAGCAGGGACGCCAGGTAATCCGGCCCAGCGGGTACTGTCATCCGCAAAGGGAAGTTGGGCCACCGTGAGCGCAAGCTGCTCGGGGATGAGAATCTCGGTATAGTCTCTCAACTGTTGAAGTTGGGCGACAGCAGGCCGCACGGCAGCCACCTGGCTGATGAGCTGCTCGGGGGCTTCTTGAGCACCATTCAACAGGGTATCGTTGGCTACAAACCCGGCCGCGATCTCGTTACCATTAGCCGGACTAAACAGAGTAAGAATTTGGAAAGTCTCCCCAAAGACTTGCTTGAGTTGTTGAGTGTGGAACTTAATGCGCTCGGCATCGGTTGTAATGGCATCACCAAAGGTGGCGTCGAGAACTTGCAGCTGCACCTGTCGGGTCTGCATAATTTCCACCACGGCCTGGGCTTGCTCGGTCAGCATCGCGCTGGCATCAGGGACATCGGCGGACGCTAACGGGATACTGCCAGGGATGCCAAAGGCTGAAACGCCGTAAAGGGCATTTCTCAGCTGGGCAGGTTGGCTTGTCGTCTCCGTGAGCCGAGCGCTCAATGTGCCTAGAGCATTGGTAAAGCTAGCGATCGCTTCTTCGACTCGATGGCTGAGCTCCGTTACGGCCCAGGTAACGGCAGGCTCATCGCCCACTTCGATTAAGTCATTGTCGGTGAGGGGACGGCTACTGGCAATAACCTGGTACAGGGCACGGGCATGTTCCAATAGTGTGGCTAAGTCGAGCTGATTAGCGTCTGCCAGGTCTAACTGGAGATGAACAGAAGCATCAGGGCTGACGGTGTCGGGGCGATCGCTAAGAAATTGATCGCGCAGCAGCACTTCGAGATCAGACTGGCCACCGGGGTCTGTTGCCGCAAGGTAGACCAGATCAATGGCATCTAGCTCTAAGGTGTCGATGGTTAGCGATCGCTGCGCCACCTCATCCCCATTAACATCCTGGTATTGACCCGTGACCTGATACTGGCTTAGATCTCCTAGCACATGGGTGCAGAATGCATTCAGCTGGGGGGCGGCTTGAGCGCGGGGGCGTTGGGATGAGGGTGCTATCTGCTGCAGGGGAATAAACAAGCGGTGGCTGATGGTGCGACCTTGGCGAGGCGTGAGCTGGGATTCCAGTTCGGGCGGTGGGGTTTCACCATTTGCAATCGCATCCAGCGCTGCACCTGCCCGAGCCGGGTTCCCTCGCAGCGTCTGAAACGTGCTTTCGGTGATGACCGCATCGCCAACGGCATCCAGGGCACGTTCGACCTCATGGCCTACCGATTTCAGCGTTGTCAGTTTCCCCGTTGATAGGATTGACCGGACCTCAGAAGGAATCCAGTGTGGGGTGCCAGCGGGCAAGTCGGTGTGACGACGCAGGGCGCGAATCAACGCTAGACCATCCACAACGGTTGGAGCGGCTAGCTTATCTGCCGGTTGATCTGTCGGTTCAGTTTCCTCCTGTGCTTTACCCGCAACGATGGGATAGGCATTGCGAAAGCTGGGAATTGTTTCGGCCAGTTGTTGCTCCTGCAAACGCCGTTCGAAACGATAGCCTAGCAGCATTCCCAGGGACTGCCCTGCCCGCACCCCATCCAGCAGTTGGCGAGCCAGATGCACCCGCTCTGAAGATAAGTCGATATTGAATGGATTAGATTCATCTTCATTGGCCCGTGCCTGTTGACCGCTGCGTAAGAGGGCTGCCGTTTTGGCCTGATCAATTGAAGGAGCCTGGATATAGCCGACAGAATCATTCGCTGTTGGGTTGGCTGGGGTAGGGGTTTCGAGGGGCGGCACCTTGAGGTTATAGAGCCAGCCATAACCACCGACATAGGTGCCACCGTGACCAGACGTGCGCAGGGTATTGAGGCGCTTGGTGGCAAATCCAGTGGCCCAGGCATCCACGCGATAGTCTGTCAGTGCTAGGGTTTCTCGGAAGAGTAGGTCGAGATCCTCGGTGGGTAACGTTTTGAGTTCTTCCAACCCGGCATCAAAATCAATCAAGTCAGGGTCGATATGGGTATCTGTTGTAGCTAAATGGTCATATTGATCTGCGTAGGAGCGGGATGTGCCTGGATAGGGCGTTGCGGCCTGATCCCAGCAGGTGGTGTCATCATCGGTTGTAATGTTGTAAAGCTCATTCTCCTCATAGGTAAAGCTGTTAGGCGCTTGTTCTTTTTGAATCGCACGGGCGTAGGCAGAGAGTTTGGCGTGCCGTACGAGATAATACAGGAGAGCTTTGGGGCCATTGGCTAAGTCAACATTACGTAAGTCCATGAGTGAACTTATTTGAATGTCTTCTAGATAATTGTTGATGAGAGTTTCTGTGGCCGAGAGGGCCTCTGCCTGGACGGCAGGCATATCCAAGGTGTGAACCCCATTGCCGTATACCGAACGTGCCACCAGGGGACGCGCTGATCCAGAGGTGGTTTGTAGATTCAAGGGACCCGCCCCCAGCGTTAAAAAGACTTCTCTAAGGCGTTCCCAAGCCTCATTCAGAATAGGAGTGTGATGCCACTCTTGGTGAAGTTCGCTGACGACATCGACAAACTGATCAGACATCAAATGATGAACGCCAAAGGTCATGGGAACAGGACTTTGGGAGAGGAGGCTGATCAGTGTTCTTTCAGGTCGTGAGCCCAGGCCTACTTGCTGAATAGAGCTATGTTGTCGTCCTAAGTAATTGTCGCGCACTTTTTGTAGTACGGCACGAATGTTGTTGTCTAAGGTCTCTGATTCATCAATAGGCTGCCAGCGCTCTAAATTCACCAATGGCAGAATGCCATAGGGTTGGTTACCTACCCTGAGAGTTGGTAAAGGGCCACGGGCACGAACATAGTCTTTGAACAGGCTATATACTGCGGGTCGATGATCGTTCAAGATTCGATTGGTTGGCTGGAGGTGATCAGGACCGAGGGCCGTGGATGGGAGCATTCGATCAAGGAAATAGCCCCAGGTAGCCGGCCACAGAACACGATTCATGGCACTGGTACCCCGCTGATCGTCTGCATGACCGCCCCACACATGGCTGAAGATCGCTCTCTCCACCCCGAATGCCTGGCTCATGCGAGCAGCATTGCTGTTGTCGGGGGCTTCCCCCCGCAATTGCTCCAACGTAAATTGGGTTTGATGGAGAGGATCTTTTAAGCTGTAGCCAGAGGTCACCGTTTCAGTATTGTTGGTAGGTGTCCCTTGGGGAATAAAGCCGAGGGTGGATGTATAACGCAGGGCTTCAAACTGTTGATTCAAGATATCGGTGGCGTCCCCTGCCGTTGCCTTGACCCCAACGGCAATCAGGAAAGGAATGCTGTCGTCGGCATAGTCGGTCAGGTCAATGCGAACGGCCATGCCAACTCGCTCGGCCTCATCAAAGTCCACCATCCAGCGCATGGCATCATCGGTGAGTACCTGCTCAGAGGACAGATCAGGTTCTGTCGCTTGAGGATCCCATCCTGTCTTTAGGCGAAAGGGAATGGGATTGCCTAAGGTGCGAAATTGTTCGATCGCGTTTACTCGAACCTGCTGATCTCGCTTTTCGTCATAACCGACTATCAGCCAGCGATCGGGCATCAGTTCGGTATAGGGGGCACGGGTCCAACTGGAGGCCCGTTGGCTGGGTGTCGTTTCCTGGGTTAGCGATCGCACAATCCAGGCTGCACGGGGAGCCCCAAACCGATCCGCTAGCTCGGCCCAAGCGACTGCTTTATCGCGTTCCTCATTGGCATCGGCAGTCCGTTCTAAGTAGGCCTGGCCCCAGGTTAATTCCTCGTTGGTTAACGCCTCTTCATGGGTATCCACGTGCAGTTCTTCCGGAAAGATCCGCACCCGCAGTTCCCGTCGCCCCGACTCCACAATGAAGCGGGTTTCTAACCGCACGGGGAACAACGCTATGGGGCAATCGCCCGTCAAAGCTGTTAATGGATCGTCTGCATCCATCTGCGCCAAAACGGTCCCATAGGCCTGCTCGATGTCCACTTCAGTTTGCTTGAGCTGGGTGTGGGCGGTCTCGACCGCTGCTTGAGCCGCTTGATGATTGTTCAGCGCTTGCTGAATTGCCTGGGCCTCCCCACTCCGACGGGCCGCGATGAGAGCGGTTTCAGCTTGGAGGTTCTGATGTTCAGCAACACGGGCGTCAGTTTCCTGTTGGGTCAGGATCTGACGAGCTTGCTGGAGCGGGGCAAATTGAGCCGGGGTCAGGGTAGTCATAGGTTTCGTCCGTTATTGCAAAAGGCAGAAGGCAACAGAAAGATGCAGGGTGGGCAATGCCTTTCTTTCGGAGGTTTGAATAAGATCCGAACATAGGAACGGCAATGTCCACCTGCTGGGGGCTTGTCTAAACCCCATCAAGGTGAGGGCAGCAGCGCCTCTGCATGAAAGGCAACACTGACGGGCCATTGCATCAGGCACCGTGCCATATGGGCACCATTGGCAGCCCAGGTTACCGGTGCTGCCTGAGAGGATTGCGGATCAACTCGCTCAGTAAACGTGGACTTAGCCGTGAGTTGGCTATGCAGGGTATTGGCGTAGCGATCGCCCTGGGAAACGTCCATCACATGGTTCCAGGCCAGATTGTCCAGACTCTTGGGTACGGTGTCGTTGCCAGCCGGGACATCTAGCCCAAAGCGTACTTCCGTAGGCGGTTCGCGAAAAACGATATACCAACCTGGGTTCTGGCTATCGCCTCGGGCTTCAGCCAGGGTCAGGTCAAAGGCAAAGAAGGCCGCGTCGTCACCCAATCGACCGGAGAAGATCGGCATTTTGGGTTGTTCCGTCGATAACTGACGCTTTCGCCGCCCCTTTGGTAACGGCTTGAAGACCGCTGGTTGGGCTGCAAGCCAGGCATTAGGAAAACGATGCAGAAACTCGCCTCGGAGTACCAAGGTCAGGTAGTTGGTGGCGGCATTGGGATTGCCATCGAGCAACCGGAGTTGAGGCGGTAGTTTGTGCAAGGGTTCGATATCGACAGGACCCTCATCATCACTGGGTTGTCCCGACACAGATTGTCCATTCTGGCCCGCATAATCCCAAAAGCTACGGAAATAGGTGCCTCGCTGATCGGTGGGGAAGCCGCGCCAGAGTAGCTCGTTGGCCATGCCGTGGTTGAGGCCAATCATGTAGGCATAAATAAAGGAGCCATTGGTTTCGACCAGGCTGATGCTCTCCGGTGGTAACCCGTCAGCCCCCGTGAGCAAAAAGCCTGGAGCCATGTCTTCCAATACTTCGTACATGGGCTGACGAAAGTAGGGGGCGGCCAGGATGGGCTCTAGTAGATCGACATGGGTACGAGCGTCAAAGTCAAAGCCTGCTTCAAAGCGATCGCGAATGTGTGCTTCAACGTTTTCATTGGGATCGAGTTGCGCTTTGACTGCCTCGGCCATATCTGCCACATCGGGAAACCCAGTTGGGTCATCGGGAAGGCTATGGGTCAGGCGTTCTTGACGCTCCATGAGTGCGATCGCGGCATTGAATGCTCGTGAAATGTGAATAGAGCTTTTCAGCCGCGTCAATAAACTTCCCGAGGCTGACTTCGGTGCCGTTTCAGTCCATTTTGCGAACCGAATTTTAAAGAAGATGCTGTTGTAAGCGTCTTTCTGTTCCTGCAAAGTTTGACTGGCAAAGGTATGCCGACTGCCCTTAAGAAACATCGTGAAAATGGCATCCAGGTCATCAAAGGGCACGGATCCTTTCGCAACAACGCTACGGGTATCAATTTTGATGGTGCCTGAGGCGGTTCCTTTGACAAAGGCATAGGTGTCTAAACGTGCGCCGTGCCGCGTCCGGCGCACCAGCGGCCCACGGGGTCGCGTCATGCGACGTAATGTACTGGTGACAATGCCATCGGGGGCGGCACTTTGAGTCACCGCATCACTCACCAACGTGTCTTGGTAGTCGACCTGGTTATGGGCACCGCGAGTCACCTGCATCAGCGTGGCGTCGCGCAGCTTACTGAGGCGATGACGCATCATCCCATCGGCAACATCCCTGGCTAATTGGGCCTGGCGCAACAACTGATTTGCTTTTTCCACTTCATCCAGTTGCTCCCAAGCAGATGCCATCAGAGCTTCCTGGTGTTTTTGTACCGTTTGGACGCCCAGGCTGGCATAGGCCCGTAGGCGCGGATCAAGATTCAGATCGCTTAGCCAATGGGGTGCTTCTCCCTCCGATGCAAGCCGATCTGTCCCGGCATACCAGCGACCATAGAGGGGGGCTCCGACAACGTTTGTTTTGGCCTCAGCAACAGTCTCAAATTTCTGGCGCAGTTCCTGGGCAAAACG
This sequence comes from Leptolyngbya sp. PCC 7375, assembly GCF_000316115.1. GTDB lineage: Bacteria > Cyanobacteriota > Cyanobacteriia > Phormidesmidales > Phormidesmidaceae > Leptothoe. The sequence goes on along the minus strand of NZ_JH993797.1, from coordinate 410,032 downwards.
CTTTCCTGCTGCGGTTGTCCATGCTTTCTCCTGGTGTCCTTCGGGGGCAAGGGCTCCTGCGAAGGGCAACAGTTCAGCGGGTTCGCCATCATCCCGCACAATCACACCTGCTCCTGGTTCACTGACATCCAGTTGGCGAACAGCCATACCGCTTGTGATCCCATGGGGTGTCAAGCGACTGACCAGCGTTTCAAAGTCACCCGATTCACCCGTCGTAAAACTCCAGCGGTGGTAGAGGGGTAAATCAACCATCTCACTGGGGTGCGCCTTAGCAGGGCTAGGCCATGCGGGTTCAAGGGTGGTGGTTGTTACCTCATGCCCCAGCGCTGCCTCAACTCCAGCCTTAAAGGTGGGTACCAGGCAAGCGTAGTAGCTACGTCCTGCTTCCAGGCGACGTGGTCCAATTAGACGTGAAGTACAACGCTCTGGCTCTTCCTCTAAGATCGTATAAATCGACTCGCTAGGGCTGAGATTCAAGATCTGAGCATGGGCCCAGGCCCAGCTGTCGGCCAGGTCGGGCAACTCTTGCACGGGACAACGCAGCTGGGGTAGCTGTCCCCGTGTCTTCAACTGGAGCTGAGCGGATTCTATTGGAACAACCACAAGCGTTAGCCAGGGACGCAACTTCTGGTTGTTATTGGCAGTACCTGCTACAGGAGAAAACAACCAAGGGAGGTCAGCCCGACGAAATTCAATGACGGGTACATAATTGGGCTCAAAGCCATTGCTAAAAGGGGGCGGATCAACACGCACAATTTCATCTAAATCCAGGCTGCGGACATCACCCGGACCATAGACTGCCAGATGGACAGTAACAGATTCGGTGGTACTGCTTGGCTGACTTTCAATATCAAGGGTGACCTCAAGGGGGGCTCGAACAGGTAAGTTATTCGCTAAGGTTTCGGGTTGCAAGATCTGGGCCGCAGCGCCATCCCGCACCCAGGAAAGAAAGGTGTAATGATCAGCCATTGTTTTGGAGGGATGTCTTAAGTTTGCAATTGAGACAGGCGCTGCTCAAGCGCTTGTCGATGGATTCATTCATTCGGAATCCTGGTTGATCACCTCCCTATGGCAGGTTGCAAAGCCTTACCATCAGTTTTAGAGGGGGGTATTGAATGCGGATTCGGGATGACTAAATTCCAAATCGAACTTAAATGTCTATGGCCCTACACTAGCGATCGCTCCGTTCCCGAAACGTTCCGTAGCCGTTCCTGGCTTGTTTTGCCTGCATTAAAGAGTAGATTAAGACGCATGAAGTGCCCCTGATTTTACGGTCCAAAATCAGGGGTACTTCAGTCAACAGAATTTGCTCGAACGGGACGCCGATTAATATAATTCTAAAAATACAGGCAACGTTACTAGATTCTTCTTGCGTTATCGGCGTTGCTGAAGATGCCTGTTTTCCCATCACTATCAATTCCATGCATATTCATATTCTTGACCGGTGGCAACATTCTCACGACTTTTCTAACGATCAGGGTCGTGCAGAAAAAAATACCAAGATAGTCATGCTGTTTACAGCCGTCACCATGGTGGCCGAGATTGTGGCTGGAACAGTTTTTGGGTCAATGGCCTTGCTAGCTGATGGTTGGCACATGGCAACCCATGTCGCCGCCTTTGGCATCACGATTTTTGCCTATCAATATGCCCGAAACCATATCGCTGACCCTAAATACACCTTTGGGACAGGAAAGGCCAGTGTGCTTGGCGGTTTTGCCAGTGCCGTTGCCCTTGTCGTCATCGCTTTTCTGATGGCATTTGAATCAGTCGGGCGTTTGTTTCAACCCCAAACCATTCAGTTTAATGAGGCAATTGGGGTCGCCTGCCTTGGCTTAGGAGTCAATTTAGCCAGTGCCTGGCTCCTGCAAGACCATCATGATCACGATCACCACCACCACCACCACCACCATGACCATAATCTGCGAGCGGCCTATTTTCACGTTTTGGCAGATGCGCTGACCTCTGTTTTTGCCATTGTTGCCCTGTTCGCTGGAAAATTCTTAGGCTGGATTTGGTTGGATGCACTGATGGGCCTGGTAGGTGCAGGGGTGATTACTAAATGGGCCTATGGTTTAGTCAATGACACCAGTGCGATTCTGTTGGATGGCTCTGTTGATGCAGACATTAAGTTCGATATTATCAAAGCCATTGAAGAGGATGCAGATAACCGTATTGCTGACCTCCATGTCTGGTACCTTGATCAAGATCATTTGGCTGCAACAATCTCTCTAGTCACCCATTATCCTCAAGCGCCCGAGTATTACAAACAACTGCTCAGTCACATTCCTTCCCTGGCCCACGTGCTGGTTGAGGTTAATGTTTGTCACGGTGAACCTTGTATAGAGGTTTCAACCCAGAGTGCTATGAGATAACTTGAAAAATGAAATATCGCACTCTAGTCTGTTTAAGACAGGATTTATTAGTCTAGTACTACAGGGTTGTTAGCCTCCATCAATTAGAACAATAGGGAATTTTTCATGGTTTATCAAACCCCCCAATACAATTTAGTTGTTTTTGGTGCAACCGGATTTGTTGGCCATATTCTCTGTGAGTATTTGTTAAATCAGGTTGGGGTAAATGGTGCTGTTAAGTGGGCGATCGCAGGTCGTTCCCAGGCTAAATTAAATGCCCTGGTATCTGATCTAGGGGCCAACAGCTTGCCCCAAATCGTTGCAGACGTTTCCGATGAGGCTAGTTTGCAGCAAATGTGCAACCAAACCCAGGTTGTTGTCTCCACGGTGGGTCCCTACGCCCTGTATGGAGAGCCGCTGGTTAAGGTGTGTGCGGAGACCGGCACCGACTATTGCGATCTGACCGGGGAGCCCCAGTGGATTCGTCGGATGATTCAGCGGTACAGTACCACTGCCGAGCAATCCGGGGCGCGGATTGTTCACTGCTGTGGGTTTGACTCGATTCCGTCTGATTTGGGTGTGTATTATTTGCAGCAGCAGGCGAAAGAGCGGTTTGGTCAGGGGTGCGATCGCATCAAAATGCGGGTAAAAGCTGCCATGGGCGGCATCTCAGGAGGCACCGCTGCCAGTGGCATTAATTTGGTGCAAGAGGCCAGTGGAGATCCGGCCCTGCGCCAGGAGTTGGACAACCCCTATTCCCTTTGCCCAGATAGCCGTGAGTCTTTGAATCATCCCCCGACGCTGGTGCCAGTACAGTACGATCAGGATTTTCAAGGATGGGTGTCCCCATTTGTGATGGCAGCCATTAATACCCGGATTGTGTTACGGTCCAATGCCTTGCTGGAGTATGCCTATGGCAAACAGTTTCAGTATGACGAGGCGATACTAACCGGACCTAATGCTACAGGCTGGCTTGTTGCCCAAGGTCTTAATGTTGGTCTAGGTGCGATGGCAGCGGCCATGGCATTCTCTCCAACACGCTGGCTATTGGAGAATACGTTGATGCCTAAATCGGGGGAAGGGCCGAGTCAGACTGCTCAAGAGCAAGGGTTTTATGATTTGCGGTTCTGGGGCAAGATTGCCGAGGGACAGACTATTCAAGTTAAGGTGACGGGCGATCGCGACCCAGGCTATGGGTCTACAGCTAAGATTTTAGGCCAGGCGGGACTATGCTTGGCGGAGGATTTTCCCCCGTCTGTTAAAGCAGGTGGATTTTGGACACCGGCATCAATGTTTGGAGATGTTTTGATCAAACGGTTGGTGAAAGCGGCTGGGTTGACGTTTGAAGTGTGCTGATGGTGTTGACTTGTAATGAGAGTTAGACTCTCTCTCCATGAAAATTAGGCTTGACCGAAGGCTAATATTTGAGCAGTGCTGAGGTTAAAGTCTGGAATGATAGTGGATTTTAGGGAAAGATCGCCTTCATAAAGGGTATCTTCGTACTGGCCATCGACCCAGAGGCATAGGGTAATACGCTGTTCATCTGGATCTATAATCCAATATTCAGCAACGCCCCGTGCTGCATATTCGGTGTGCTTGTAGCGATAATCTCTATCTCGATTGGTTTTACCCGGTGATACGACTTCGATGATTAAACTTGGTGCAGGCATCCCGTGGCGTAATACCGACTGTTTCTCCCCTGCTAATGCGGCATAGGATTCTTCTGAATGGACTAGTAAATCAGGTAAGCGACAGGTGGCGCGGCTGCCGCTAACTTCGATTTCAGTATCTTTGGAGGCGATGCGCTGAATTGGGAAGTATTTTGCCAACTCGAACAGTAGAAATCTAGCGATGAGAGCATTAATAGTGCTTTCCGTTGGCATCTCTATGAGTGCTCCGTTTTCCAGTTCGTAACGGGTATCTGTGCCATCGTCATAGGTGAGATAGTCTTCCATGGTCATGAGTTGGGATAGACGGGGCACAGCTTGTGTCACTATTAAGGGGCTCCAACTACGAGTGGGCAGTGATTTAGAGTGTAGCAAATTCATCAAACCCGATTAAAAATAGGCAATTCTGTAGGGACACTCCCTTGTGGATGCCCTTCGATATCACTCCCAATTAACGTGTAATTTTTACCTTAATTGTCTCAAACAGCTCAGACAACCAAACTCTAAATCGATTCACAACAGAACTTTTTGCGTGAAGCTTTCTAGCTTCACGCTCCGCATCAATCTGTCGCATGCGCGCAGTCCAAGCCTCACGCTCCATACGCATAGCGTCAATTTTTTTGCGCATATCACTAAGATTACTCATCGAGCCTCCTAATCAAAGTGCTTTAATTCTAACTACACTGGATACTTAGAATGAACAAAACAGGTAGAGAAGCGACTATGAAAACGTTTCAGGTTGAGGTGACGGTGCCAGCAAATCGGCAGTTGATGATCGAACTGCCGGAGGATGTGGCTGTGGGGAACTATCAGGTGGTCGTAGTCATGAACCCGACTCCAGTGGAGCCGCAGGTGGGGCACAGGCGATGCCTGTCCAAGTGTTAAATAGCAAACAGAGAAAAAGGGTTGAGAAGGTATCCGGTACGCTAAAGCCAGTCAAGGATAGAGAGGTGTGCCGTGTTATCCGAAATCGTTCAGAGATTTGCCCAAGAAAGCCCTATCAGCGTAATGATGCGAGGGGCGATGGAGTTGGTCTTCCGTCCTGAGCGGTTGGATGACATCTTTGAGCGCCATGCCAAAGTTCAGTATCAGCGAGAACTGCTCTTCTCGACCTTGGTGAACCTGTTGAGTTTAGTGGTGTGTGGCATTCATCCGTCGATGAATGCGGCCTACCGCAAAAAGGCCGACGAGATGAACGTCACCCGGAATGCAGTGTACGAGAAACTCAATGGCGTTGAACCGCAGGTGAGTCGTGCGGTACTCAAAGAAACGGCTGCCGAGTTGTCTACCTTGATGGATACGATGGGCGGTAAAAGTGCCCCACTCTTGCCAGGGTATGACATTCGTATTTTAGATGGCAATGGGCTGGCGGCGACGGAACGGCGATTGAAAGTATTACGCGAGGTGGCCTCAGCCCCGTTGCCGGGAAAATCCCTAGTGGTGCTCGATCCAGAAAGACGTCTAGCCGTGGACATTTTTCCCTGTGAAGATGGTCATACTCAAGAACGTCGATTGTTTAGCCAGGTGCTGAGCGTGGTGCGCTCAGGAGAGGTCTGGGTCGCTGACCGTAACATGTGTACCCAACAGTTTTTGGTTGAAATTGCCCAGCACGATGCCGCTTTTGTGATTCGTGAGCATCAGAATCTACCCTACCAAGCGCTCAGTGATCTGATATTTATCGAGACCGGGGAAGCCGGGGAGATTTTTGAACAGGATATCGAAATACAGTACAACGGGCACCGGGTTGAATTGCGACGAGTTGTCCTCCGACTGGCAACGCCAACCCGGCATGACGATACTGAGATTGTCGTGCTCACCACCCTACCAACGGCGGTGGCAGATGCATCGACGAGTCTGCGATTGTATCGAAACCGTTGGCGAGTGGAAGGCTTATTTTTGACGGTGACGATGAACTTTGAGGGGGAAATCAAGACCTTAGCCTACCCCAAAGCCGCTCTGTTCAGCTTTACCTTAGCGTTGGTGGCGTACAACATTCTGGCCATTATCAAAGGGGCATTGGCCAGTGTTCATGGGGTAGAGACTATTGAAGAGACGGTGTCTGATTTCTATGTAGTCGATGAGCTACAGGGGGTGTATCGAGGCATGATGATTGCCATTCCGCCTGAGCATTGGCAAGGGTTTCAGGCTCTTTCCTTAATCGCGATGGCTCAACAACTCAAAGCACTTGCCAAACAAGTCAATCTGAAGCGATTTCGAAAACAACCTCGCAAACCGAAGAAAAAGAAGAAGGCGCTCGTTCGCGATCCCAAAAAGCCACATGTTGCTACTGCTAGACTTTTATCTGACCAATAATTAACACTTGGACAGGCATCGGGGCACAGGCTTAATGCATTAGCAGGTCAGGTACAGTCTTTTAGCAGTCTGAATGCGGTGGATTGGCAACAACAGGTGAGGGCGACTTGGGATGACGACTGATTATGTTCTAGAGACCAATATTTTTTCTTGTTGTTCAACCTAGACTATGGATCGACCGCTAAGATTTTGGACCAGGCGATGCTATGTTTAGCTGATGATTGTCCGCCATTTGTTAAAGTTGGGGGATTTTGGACACCAGCGTCGATGTTTGATGAAGTTTTGATCAAACGTTTGGTAAAAGCGGTTGGGTTGATGTTTGAGGTGCGCCGATAGCGTTGACTTTGATAGTGGTGACTATTTTTTCGACTGTTTGCAATGTAGGCAACTACTCAACCCATCTTTTTCGCCTATACCCCATTAATGAGAAGGTTTTAAGCGATTATTCCAGGAGTTTTAGGGGGACGACAGGATAAGGGGTTTGGGCAACTGTGGCACATACCTAACTACAATTTTTAGGCCAAAACTGGTCCAGTGGAATCAGACAACTGGCACACTCAGGTCATCCAGCTTGCACCATTTACATCAATGCTTTCTGAATAACTCATAGTTCGACGGAAGATGTAACCCAATGCGACGCTAGCTGCTGATTCACACAACTTCGGCAGAGCACCTTATCCTGACCAAATACTGCCAGAAGACTACACCAAGATATGACTCAGTCGTATTCTTTCCAAAAGACCGAAGACTGCCTTCTTCTCGTGTATTGTCCACGAGATGGCAATAGTTGGTTCTTAGAGAAATTCCGGAATGAAAAATCCATAAATCTAGGACAGATCTACTCGGTTTCATTAGAAGACGTCTATAGTGCCGACTTCTATGCCGATGCCCATGAAGCTCCTGACGGGCATCCATGGGCTAATCAAACCATCCAGGACGCTCTCTCGCAATATGACGACGAGATCTGGGAATTGAGTTTCATCGTTGGTGATCGATGCGGGGAGTACTACCGCCTCAAACAAAAGATCTTCGGCACCTCTAACGACATTTACTTTGCGGACGACATCAATCTCCGCCACTCGCACTTCTCTGCCTACCAAAAATTATCCATTCCTCGGCGGATCGATGCACTATTACAGCAAGATCTATACATCGGTGGCGCACATCCAGACGCAATCTCTTTCCCAGAATACGAGCGACTAGTTAGATCGTTTCCAACACGTAGAGAGATATTTCATTATACAAATGCTCGGATCACGAACGTTCTGCGCGACTTTTTTGACAGAGTTCCTGACCACTTTCAACGTCTTGACCGATACGTCACCCGTCACGTTACAGTACGGCCCGCTACCACTCCAACTGCTGTTGCGAAACTTGAACTCATCAAGTATCAATCGATCTTAGATAAACTTGAGTCGATGCTTGCATATGAAGACGCATACACCGAGGCCCAATGGCAGAATGAAATAGTCGAGATAGTCCGCCTCTTATTCCCCAAATACCTGTTTGCATTCCGAGAAGCTCCGATCTTCGATGATGATCGAGGCACAGAGCGCAGTGTCGACTTCCTGCTAGTGGACGCACTTGGGAACGTTGACCTACTTGAGATCAAAAAGCCAAGAAGTCAAACCATAATGAGCTTGTCCTACTATCGGAACAATCATGTTCCACTCAGGGAACTCGCCGGAACGGTTATGCAGCTCGAAAAATATATATTTCTCCTATCTCGATCTGGCCGAAAAGGTGAGACTCGACTGCAGGACCTCTATGCGAACAGACTACCTAATGACTTTATACTACAAATCAAGAATCCCCAAGGGTTCGCCCTGCTTGGACGTCATGAAGGCCTTTCTCAAGAACAAAGTGACGACTTCGAAGTGGTCCGCAGGCAATACAAGAACTTGATTGATATTATTACCTACGATGACCTGATACGACGACTACAAGTTTCCATCAATGAGTTTGCACGATTGGCTCAGACCTGATCTACCCACCAAATCTTACAGCAGACTAGCTCTGCAGGATTACAGCTGGAGACGACATTAATTTCAAATTGAATAGTTGACCGGCGACGCAACTACTCCTCTGAAAATCAAGAGTTTCACCAAAGGACAGATTTATACTGCAATTAATGGAATCGTATCCACCTGAACATTTTCAACACCCCTTGAGCGATCCCTTGAGCAGCGATATCCGCCAAAGTCTGCCGGTCCTCTTGAGTCAATAACGCTGACAGCATAAGGTTTCACCACATCCTTGCCCTACGGATCTAAAATCTCTTCGGCTGTGACCATGAGTTTAGACAACAGTCTCGACTCAATTGGTTCCTTCCCCCGATACTCGCCCACTTCCTCATAGTCATCATCATTGAGTGTCAGCACCAACACATACCCATCAATCGGATTGACGATCCAATACTCAGGCACACCAGCCAGGGCATATTCTTGACGCTTATCCACCGTATCTACCGTTTGGTTACCAGGACTGACCACTTCTACTGCCAGGGCAGGTGGGTTATCTGCCAAAAAAATAGCCTTCGTGAAGTCACGCATTGCTTTCCATTGCTGGCGCTGGCAAACAACAATATCAGGATCACGGGCGTTATTGGGTCCTACTGAACGGGGAATTTCCACCCCTACCCCTGTACGCACCACAAAATCCAGCGACTGTTTAGCAATATGCGCCTTAATCAGATCAATCAGAAAATCAATGATATCGATGTGTAACGGACTAGCTTCAGTCATTGTGATAATTTTGCCGTCCACCAGTTCTGTGCGCTGCCCATCATAGGGTAGTAGCAAATACTCAGCAAACTGGATTGGCTTAGTTAGCGTTGTATTCATAGCTTTGCGGTAGGCGTCAATCACACAGTTGTTGCAATCATAGCGCTTTCGTGATGGGGTGGTGCTGGTCGCATGGAGTTTCGCTAGACGATTTCAAGGATACTAATGGGCTATACACGCTCATTAGTAAATAATTAGGTTAAACCCATTCCGTTTTACTCAGTGACATCTACCCCAGCCCCCTTTTATGCTCACGTCTACCAAAGAACTGCTAGAGAAAGCTCAAAAACAGGCCTACGCCGTCGGTGCTTTTAACTTATACAATCTCGAAGGTGTCAAAGCTGTTGTTAATGCAGCTGAGGCCGATAATAGTCCGGCAATTATCCAGATTTTGCCGAATATCCTAGAGTATGGAGGGACGCCTCTGGTTAAACTCTTTATCGAAGCAGCGGACTCGGCCAAGGTACCAATGTCAGTTCATTTGGACCACTGTGACAGTCGTAACGGGTATGACCTCGACACGATGTAGAGTGCTATAACGCTTATCCAGCAAGGGTTTCAGGAAGATTTGAGCGAAGAATAAATTTTCTCAGTTTCAGCGTGATGGAGATTGTAAGCTTCTTGTAGGGCTTAGGATTTCTGACTTTTTAATAGACATCTAATTGAGGTCATACCCGTCGTAACCACATCGAAACGGCCTTAGACGCTGGGGTTCAATCGGTTTTAGCGGATGGTTCTAAATTTCCGTTTCAAGAAAACCTCGCGTTTACCCGTGAAATGACAGCCCTAGCCCATGCCCAGGGAGCCACTGTAGAGGCAGAAATTGGCAGAATCAGCGGTACCGAAGATGGCATGACGGTGGCTGCAAAAGAAGCCAAGATGACCGACCCTTACCAGGCGAAACAGTTTGTAGCAGAATCGAGAGTGGATTTCCTCGCGGTTACCATTGGCAATGTTCATGGGCGGTATCACAGTGAACCCCGGTTGGATTTTAAGCGTCTGGCCAAGGTGCGTCAGCAGCTCGATATTCCGCTAGTGCTACACGGTGCGTCTGGCCTACCGGCTTTGATGATTCAACGCTCAATTGAACTGGGAGTCTGCAAATTCAACGTTAATACTGAGGTTCGACAAAAATATCTTCAGTTTTGGCGAGAGTATGGAAAAACTGATTCTAAACGTGATCTCTTGGATTGTCAGAAGGCATCAACAGGTGCCATGCAAGAGATTATTGCTCAAAAAATTAGGTTGTTTGGCAGTGCTGGCAAAGCCTAGTAAAGCAGGTCTTACTCACTGAAGCCTGATGATTAGAGCTGCTGAGACGATGATTTATGGTTGTTAGAGACGTCAGCATCCGGCTGTTTCTGGACCGATAAGTTTAATCCTTTAGCAATGAGGAGCAAACCTGATTCCACCTCAGTTTGTGTGAGAGGATTTAATCAACGGTCTCCGTCCATTGAGAGAAGAGGCAATTAACAAATTACGCATCCAGTCGTCATGATATCGGAAGCCATTGAGTTTCTCAAAGGGACACAAACAGCCTTCATTTTGCTGCTGAGTTTTACGACAGAATGGATGAAAATTCCACAGCATCGCCATGGAGCGAACGGATAACTCAGCGGCCTCCCAAGACCCATGAAAATCTTGCATGGCATAGAGTGCTCGGTCAAGATAGTTCATGGGGCGATCCACTTGATTACTGGTGCGATAGGCATCAGGAACGTCAAAGGCTCTCTGGAAAAATAGAGATTTTTCTCTGAGTCGTTGTAACCGGTCATTGATGGCGTTGGGAAGATCCACCGATTGTGTCCATTCGAGAAAACGACGCAATCGTTGAGCAAATTGACGTTTGCCAGTAGCGTGATAAATATGCCAAAGCTTGTCGGTTAAGCAGGTGCGTAAATCAGGCTTAGAGCGACACCAATCACGCACTTTAATTACCTCATGTAGAAAGCACAGAATCCAGGTAATGCCAGGGAATAGGGTTTCCCAGGCTCGACGAGTCGCGTCCCATCCATCCGTGGTGACCGTCTCAGGGCAATAGTCAGGGGCATGGTCGCTCATCTCTTGCTCAAAGTCCCCATAAGCCGCTTGCAAGTCCTCGTATCCAGCCGTTGGGCTCAAACCACTGCCTACAATACAGCCTTTAGCCGCTGTCACCGCCCAATAGATACGCTCTCCTTGATGGCTACAATGCTTTTCATCGGCCACTAGATGGGGGGGAGCGACTCTTCTGTTTTCAACGTTGTTCCGACAATGGATGCTCTGCCAAGAGATTGACACAACCGATACCAATGCATCTCCGAGCGACCCAATACGTAAGCAATCCCATCATAGGAGAGGCCATGCTTTCTCAAATACATCGCTTTGCCCGCTAGCTCAGACGTTTCACTCATATAAGGGGTGACGAAATCGGGACGCAGTTGATAGGCCGTTTTTTGGTTGGGAAGATAAATACGACGTGTTTTTAGGTGCTGGCGAGCTGAGGTCACCCACCCATGAAACCGATATCCCTCCTCAATTCCCTCGGGGAACAGCTCCGGATAGCTGGCTATTTGCTCGTTCAGGTACTCTCGGTAGGCCTCACGGTCCTCAACCAACTGGTCATAATCAAGGGTATCGGCTATGGGCAGGCAGATCGTTTTATCCCCTGCTGTCCCTCGTTGCTTGCGTTTGGCCATCATACTTGGCCTCCAAACTCGATGACCTTATGATATCCAAACAAACTTAGTTGGAACTAGGAGCAAACATCCCAATCCTAAAACACCACTTAAGATAAACACGCCGCGATAGCCAACTGCTGCTGCTAGAACACCGCTTACCGCCGCCGATAGCACGCTGCCGATGCTAATCAGCGATGTCTGTAGCGTATAGTCTGTGCCTGCTATTTCTGGTCGGCTTTTATCCATCATGATGGTAAAGGCGGTGGTGCCAACCATACCCAATGAGAAAAAGGCAAAGCTGACAATGCTGTACAAAACAGGTGGCTGGGTCAATCCAAACGTGGGTAAAACGTAAAACAAGATTCCGACTAATGCGATCGCACTCGCCGTCAACAGCGTTTCCTTACGGCCCAGCTTAGAAATAAACACACCTGCAGATAGCGTCCCTAAGATACTCATGCCCGTACCAAAGACGCCAAGTAATGACCCAATCTCTGCTGTCGATAGCCCAGAATCCACCAGCAGTGGAGTAAACATCGTCGCCGACAGATTATGGGCCGCTGCATATAGCCCCAGCACCAATAGCCATAGGCCCATGCCAGGCCGTTGTACAAATTTTAGGAAAATCTTGAAGTAGCCCCGTGGTCCAAATGCATGAGCTACAGTCTCGCGCTGAGGTTCGTGATAGATTAAGACTGGAATTAAAGCAACAACCATTATCGCTGCCAAACTCAATAGGCTAGTTCTCCATCCCCAGCGGCTCAGCAGAATCAGCATGCCACCGCCACCGATCATCCGCCCCATAGCTCCGCCAATGCCTTGTACCACATTGCCAACACCCCGCTCCTGGGGCGCTAGCAATCTCACAGCTAGGGCATCGGTGGCGATGTCTTGACTAGCGCAGCCTGTGCCAATCAGGGCCAAACCCAACAGGATAAAGGGTAGCTGGGTTTCTAAATTAAGCAGGCTACAGACGATGGTGAAAACCACGACCCACAGCTGAAAAAAGATAATCCAAAAGCGATAGTGCCCCCAGGGAGCATAGCTGTAGCGATCGATCAGCGGTGACCAGAGAAATTTAAGTGTGATGGCAATGGTGATCAGGGGCAAGAGACCAATGGCCTCTAGGGACATGCCCTGTTGGCGCAGAAGTACGGGAAGGGCCTGGAATAGAAACCAGAAGGGCATAAACTGAGACAGGTAGAGACTGCCCAGGAGAATGAATTTTGAGAGAGTTTGTATAGTTCTAACCCCTCCCTTAAGCGAATACAGCGATAGGTTAATCGGCCAAAGGGTTTCTCTAAGGTGTAGACAGACTCAAGCACATTAGACTGGCAGGCCGCAACGGTTTGCTGCTGCGCCTCGGCAAACATTTCACTAAGGTTACTGGTGGAAAATGTAAGGGCAAGGTCGGCCATGTCCTGTTAACATAATGCTAATGGTTTTCATTTGTGTATGTATTTTATAGGAAATCATGCAATCAAAAATCATAAAGACCCTATTTGTCGTATAATCCTTCTCGAAGGGGAGTAGCTATCGGTTTAACCGACATCTCTGAATCAACATACTGGTGATGAGCCTGGTTCAGAGAATGATAGGGAATTTCCACTAGTCATTAGCGAGACCTTCACTAAATCTGCTGGCGCGGATTTGGTGAAGTCTTGTGCCTCGTCAAATTCGTGTCAGAGACCGTTGCGATCTGAGGAATTTGAGAGGATGTTAGCTGCATTTACGGCCAGTCTGTTATTGATTACTGTCTCTGAGCTGGGTGATAAGACCTTTTTTATCGCGGCTATTTTAGCGATGCGTCATCGTCGTCGCTGGGTATTTGCAGGGGCGGTTGGAGCGTTAGCATTGATGACATTGCTATCAGTGCTAATGGGCCAGGTGGCCACACTTTTACCTGATGCAATCGTGAAATGGGCTGAGATTAGTTTATTTATCATCTTTGGTGTTCGGCTGCTATATCAGGCCAGTCAGATGCGCGAGACAGGCTCGGAAGAGAAAGATGCTGCTGAGGCAGTGCAGAAGGCAGAGCAGAGAAAACCCAAAGAAACTCCCCTGGCGATTATGGCAGAAGCCTTTGGATTAACCTTTGTAGCTGAGTGGGGCGATCGCACCCAAATTGCTACCATTGCTCTGGCCGCAGCCCATCCACCTGGCGGAGTAGTGATGGGTGCCGTCCTGGGCCATGCTATTTGTGCAGCCATTGCCACCAACTGTGGTCGCTGGCTCTGTGGGAAGGTTTCAGAACGTACCCTGACTGCATTAGGTGGAGGTCTGTTTTTACTGTTTGGCAGCCTGGCTCTGTTCATGCCTCAAGCTTAATTTTTGAGGGCAGGGGGGATAGGACAGATCACCTTATCCCCGTGCTACTTCATCCTGAAAAACCCCAGTAGGATTCTATGACTAATCAATCACGTAGGCTGACACGAACTGTTCAAGCTCTAGGCTGGGTAAGCTTGCTGACTGATTTTGCCAGCAAGATGGTGTATCCACTGACACCTTTTTTCTTGACGAGCATGCTGGGCGCTCCAGTTTGGACCGTGGGACTTATCGAGGGGGTTGCTGAGAGTGCAGCCAGTATTTTAAAACTGTACTCTGGCTGGCTGTCGGACTGGGTCGGTCGGCGAAAACCATTTGCGTTGGCCGGTTATAGCTTAGGGGCTTTGTCTAAACTAGGATTAGCTTTGTCAGGAACCTGGGTCCATGTGTTGGGGGCACGTTTGTTTGATCGGATTGGCAAAGGACTGCGAGCTGCACCACGGGATGTTCTAATTGTCGAGAATTGCACGGTTGCTCAACGGGGGCAGGCATTTGGCTTACACCATAGTTTGGAAACGGTGGGTGAGGTGCTGGGGCCGCTGGTGGGTTTTGTCTTTTTGCAACACTCTGTAGGAAATTATCGAGGCGTGTTTGCGATCTCATTTTTCCCAGCTCTCCTGGGTGTTCTGATCTTACTAACTCAGGTCAAAGAACAACGTCCCCAAACTAAAAAAGCACGTCCCCAATTTACATTACAAGGATTAAGCCCCACCTATCGACAGTATTTACTAGCAATTACCCTCTTTAGTTTAGGAAATTCATCGGATGCTTTTCTGTTATTACGAGCCCAAGATTTGAACTTTACCGGCTCTACACTTCTGTTACTATACGCAGCTTTTAACCTGGTAGCCGTTGGATTAGGACTGATCGCTGGTCGTCTATCTGACCAAATAGGGCGACGACCGCTACTAGTCAGTGGATATCTTGTCTTTGCTATCACCTATCTTGGATTTGCCCAAGCAGAGACTCCTGCTGTTATTTGGTTACTGTTTATGTTATATGGCCTCTATGGCACTCTAACGCGGGGTGTCCAAAAAGCATTTGTTGCCGATCTGGTACACCCCAACCGACGAGGCGCTGAAACCGGTACTTTTCATATGGTAGCTGGTTTGGCTGCACTACCCGCCAGTCTCATAGCTGGCTGGCTCTATGCAACAGTATCAGTAGCCGCTCCTTTTTATGTGAGTGCTGTTACTGCTGTTATAGCAGCATTGTTACTAATACGAATACATCTAAACGCTGATGTTCCTGACCAGATATGTTAACGTCCCAAGGTAAATCACGGTGGGTCCCTAAGGTGGCTGAGTCGACAACAGCTAGCTCAGCGGCAGTAGCTGCACCCGTGACGATGATCTAGGGTTACTTCACTAAACCCATACCCCAAACATCTTTCAACTCCAACCATTAAATCATAGCCACCCACAAAACCTATTCCACGCTTATAATCAGAACTCGTTGATTCCCAACATGACTAAATGAAAAACCTTGACACCTCACAAACTATTGAACTGCTCAATCAAATTATGGAATTTGAGCTAGCTGGTGTGGTGCGTTATACCCATTGTTCTTTAATGGTTACTGGGCCTAATCGCATTCCGATTGTAGATTTTTTCAAGACTCAGGCAAATGAATCTTTACTCCATGCCCAAGAAGCCGGTGAGATTATTACTGGGCTAGAAGGCCATCCCAGTCAGCAAATCTCAACTATTGAGGAAAATAATCGCCACTCAGTTAAAGACCTTCTGTCAGAAAGTCTAAACCATGAGCAAACAGCATTAAGTATGTACAAAAAGCTCCTAGATGTGGTCCAAAACGCCAGCATTTATTTGGAAGAATATACACGTACTAAAATTGGCCAGGAAGAAATGCATACACTTGAGATCAAAAAAATGTTGCGTGATTATAGTTGAGCAGTGGAATTATGCCCCGTTAGTTAAGGGGGGATTAAGGCCGGTTTTTTTTTAGAAATGGGCACCTCGATTAATTCGACAATAGAGTCTTAACAGGATTAGCTGCTCTAAAACGGATGACAGGAATGGCTGTTTTCAATTTTGACTCATTGAGCCTCCAGGAAAAAGGAGCCATGGCAGCCTGAGACTCGATTCTTCTACAAGTCAGATCAATAGAGGTGCCCCAGCCGAATTTAGAAGTAATTTTGTGACTTATATACGCTGACGCCTTAAATCGAGCTGACCAAGCAAATCAGTTGTTAGCCAACTATTAACAGCAAGTGCACGCATACGTTGCGATCACCGTCTGGTCAAACAGTTTGCGCAATACACCATAGTAGAATATCTGGGGCCTAACAATCAGGCCATTGACCTGGCCTCAGGTTTACTTAATCGTCTGCTAGGCAAACTAAATACAGTTGCTTCATAGTGTGTCAGTGTGCCAGGCATGATCAGCCACGCTCCTAAATTTATAAAATCATCTTAGATCCTTATTGACAATTTTTCTTATTTAGATGATGCTGAGATCATCCATCTGAGCATGTATAAATGCGGGAGGCATTCAAGCAATGTTGGGTCGAGAGATTGAATCGCTAGTCACGGTATTCATCACTCTTTTTCTCAGTTTAAGAATTAACGTATCACCCGCTGCTGCACATGTCACTGATGCCACAGTATGGAACAATTTAGGGCAACAGCTTTTTAGCCAAAAGCATTATCCAGATGCGCTACATTCATTCGAACAAGCCTTGATGCATAATCCTAGCTATCAGAACGCACGGCGAAATCGTCAGATTGTATTGAGCCGGTTAAAGCAAACTATAATTTTCTCAAAATTATTGATATCCTTGAAAACAATCCTTAAAGTCAAACAATCCATGACTCTGAACAATGAATCACTTTATTGATGTTGCCGTTGCTTTTTTAGGTGGCACTATTATCTCGGTTAAAGGTGGCTACCGTGTATTACAACATCCCAAGCAGGGGCATATTTTTAATCGGCTAGCCGATGCTCGTTGGTTTTTAGCTGTTCACTGGTGTGATCAATTTCCAACACCAGCGGGGATCTTAACCCATGATGGACAAGTTACCTTTCAAAATCACGCGGCTTTGGCCTATGGAGACACGGTGTTTTTACCCATAAAGTCCAGAAAAGCCATCTTCAATCACTGTTTAACGTTGACACCTGGAGAAGTAGTAACTTACACAATTGAGGACTCTTCTCAGGCTGATAAACACGAGGTAGAAATCATGGGACTAGATATTGATCCCCGGTATGGAAGAGTTGCTCTAGTAAAAACAAAACATTCAGATTCCTCGGCATCGTTTTAGAGTCTTCGTTGAAATATAATCTACGGCACTAACCAACAGCAGACAAGGTGAGCATAACCGTGAGAGTAGACATGGTTTATCTCTCCTTTCTGGCACAAAGCACAACATAGCCTAAGTCGCTGCCATGACGGATAAACGTTTCTCGCATAGAGAGAATGCGCTGACGGAGAACCGGACGGGTGAGCATATTCCAACCCATGGTTAGCAGAGTCGGTACGCCTTCCTCTTTAGCAATACAGAGAGGGTTAAGCAGCGCCATAGGACCAATGCTGGACTGTTCTACAGTGAGTCCTGCGGTTTGACAAACATCCATCCATCCCTGCATGGACAACGGGGTGGCATTCACCCGAATAGTGGCGGACAGGTCTCGATGAATAGCCTCAATATCAGAATCACTCGCCCGCGATTCGTGACTAAGAAATTGACCATTAGGTTTGAGGCGATCGCAAATGCCAGACAAAATTTTAGCCTTACCTGCGGCAGACTGCATGGTCAAAATTGCTTCTGCTAGCACATAGTCAAACTGTTCTGTCATTTGCTCTAAATGGAAAATATCTCCCTTAATAACACTGACCTGGTCGGTTAAACCAGCAGCAGCAATATTGGCTTGGGCACGAGCCACACTGTCAGAATTTTTCTCGATGCCCACCACACGTACTCCGTAGCGCTGCGCCAAGGAAATTGCACTGTAACCAAAGCTTGCCGCCAATTCTAGAACAGTTTCACCAGGCTGAAAGTCAGCCCAGGCAAAAAGCTGTTCAGTCGCTCTATATCCTCCTGGGCGAAGAGCCTGTTTACCGGCAGTCGCTAACACTTGATGGGCTGGGGCAGTTTTCAGATCTATCTGAGCCATATTCATTACTGCAAGACAATACCACTGAATATGCCAAAGAACTCCATCTTATTCTATGAGGTAGCTCATACAACGGAGCATCAACTTAAACTACTCTGAAGAAGTATTCTCATCACTTGAGTCCTCATCTTCGCCCTCACGGGCTTCTAGGGCAGCTTCTGCTAAGGCTAAATTTTCTTGAGCGGCTTGGAAATCAGGCTCAATTTCCAAGGCACGACCATAGGCAACAATGGCGTCTTCATATCGTTCTAGATCAAAAAGTACTGTGCCTAAGTTGTTGTGAGCCTGAACGTAGTTAGGGTTAAGTTCTATCGCTTTTGCATAGGCTGCGACTGCCTGTTCTGCAGGCAGTAGATTACCCAGATTTACATAGACCTCAGGCAAGTCTGGATCGATCTCAATGGCTTGCTCGTAGGCCTCAATGGCTTCTTCATATTTCTCTTGAAATGCCAATACAGTGCCAAGATTATTATAGGTATCCGCACTATCTCCATTGATTTCTAACGCTTGCCGATAGGCCTCTGCAGCTTCTTCTGGCCGCCCTAATTGATACAGTGTAGCCCCCAAATTGTTATAGGCATCAGCATTTTGAGGGTCAATCTCAATCATCTGCTGCCAGGCCGCTGCCGCCGCTTCATATTCTCCGGAGCGATAAGCTTCTAAACCTTGCTGTGCCACTTCTTCAAGGGATTGGGCTAAGGCTGGCAACGGATTTAAGAGTAGAGAGAATAAAAACAGTGGAAGGCATTTACGTAGGAGCATAAATGGATAGTCCGCTAGCTACCCTAGTAAGCATAGCAACTATTAACACTAGTTCTCAAGTAGCAACTTTTTCGATCTCCACATCCCGCGCAGGAAGTACTAAACCTATTTATTGGCCCACATTTTCTCCTGAGCATGGAGTGTTGTTGGTATTGGCTGGAGCTTTACTCACAGGTGCTTCTCTTGCCCAAACGTGGACATGGGAAACCAGCCTGGCTTGTCTGGGTGCCTTTTTGGGATTACAGGCACCATTACCATTCAGGCCATAGGACTATGGGTGCTCAATACCCTCTTTTTTGCCAGTGCGGTGTTTACTATAAAGCTACGCAAAGTAAAAACCAGTTCTCTGACAGGTAGTTTGGTGTATCACAGCATTGCGATCGCAATAGCTGCAACACTTTATTTATTAGGCTGGTTATCTTTATTAACAGCTCTTACCCTGGCAGTCGCGTTACTCAAGCTCGCCGTTATTGTTTTACTACGAGATTGGTATTGCAACTGTCGGTTTGAATATATCGCCCGGTTTGAAACCTACTTTGCCCTCACCTATACGGCCTTAGCTTGTTTAACCGTGTTGCCAGAGTATTTACCTGTACCAACCTAAGGGATTTATTCCCGCCCGACTATGTGTGATCCCAGTCGGGTTTAATAGACTTACACCAATAATAACAACATCAAACTCATGGGTTTCCACAATACCAGCCCCTCAGAAATATTTGAAAGTAGAACAGTACTCCAACAACTGTTAGGCTACCACCCCACCTGGTTCTAGACCTGTATCTGCATCAATAGCATTTTATGTATTGGCGTAAGAAAGAGAAATCGATATATAGTGGGAAGGCCTTAACTATCTAACGCTGTTCAATCCTATGGCCAAGGCGACGACCAATATGGTAGCAAAACCAGCCATGGCTGCTTCATAGTAAGAAGAATCACTGAAGCGGCCGCTTCTCTTCTGACCAAGCAGATTATGCCACACATGGCCACCAAGAAAGACTACGGCCAAAACGGCTTGCAAGACCACTGTTTCTAATCGATTATCTCCAAAAATCTCAATAGGATAAACCAGCTCATTGAAGACAAAGAAGATAGAAATCAATGCCATCAGACCAACACCAGCAAGGCTGTAGGACAAAATGACATGACCATCATAAATAAACTTTTCTCGGAACCAACCAAATGGAGCACGCACCGTATGCCAAATACCTCCAGAGATACAAATGACAGAGATCCAAAGATGGCCTCCTACTAAATCTGGGAGATTGTCCACCGCTGCCATTCCCATGGGATCCCAACCATGGCGAGTAAAGCCGAAAAGATAACCCAATATAACAGCTGGATTGGTAGTGGCATTCTCAACAAGATGAACAGATCCTGCTAGAGGATCATAAATACCACCCAAACGAGTGGCTTTAAGAACAAATAACGATGCGGCAAATCCTAAGATAATTAAATGTTGCCCTAGGATAAAGCTTAGAGTTTCCGGATTACTCCACAGCCCTTCCTCCTTGGCCATAATTCTGTCATCACCCACTGCATAGTTAGTCGAGTGCTTGTTAAACACATGGAACAAACCACCCGCAGCTAAAACAGCTGATGATGCTAAGTGGAGGATTGCGATCGCAAACCAAGCCTCTATATTATTCGTGCCCCAACCCAAATTAACCAGACGAGGCAATAACAATAGCCCTTGATCTGCCAGGGGCACATCAGCAACGTAGCGAGAAATTTCCAACAGAGTAAATGAACCTGCCCAGAACATAATCAAACCAGCATGGGCTAAATGTGCACCCAGCAATAGCTCAGTTCGATTAATTAAACGAGCATTACCCTGTAGCCATGAGAAATCTCTAAGCTGAGATAAACTACTAGAGCCATCAACTCGATTAACAGCTACATCTAATGTTGGTTGAGATTGCATTATTTAAGCCCCTATCTAAGCAACTTGCACATTAATGACTTTGGGAGATATGGGGGTAACGATTAAAAAGTTTTGCCGCTTGCTAGACTCTTTGCACCTTAACCTCCACACCTAATCCTAAAACTATCGCTTAACTAACTCTTTAATATGCTGATAGGTCGGCGCAGATTGAGAACAGAGTTTTCCACACCTGGGAGAGCTAGAAACATAATCAACACAATCGATAGCGTCTTCAGTCAAAGCAGACACGGGATGGACCGTACATTTCAGTCGGTAATCTCCCGTAAAATAAGCACACCGACTGCAAGGAATCTGATGTAATCGTCTAACATAGTTAGTACCCTGTTTTAAGGTATGAAGCATCCGCCATACGCAAAACATTAAACCAGCGCAGATTCCAATAATCACTCCCACACGGCCTACTGCATGTAGAACCAGGGCGATAACATTCATGAAACTAAAAAAGAGAGAAAACGCAAAGTCAGAGAGAGAGAGAGTCAGTCAATAGTCAAACATTCATGCTAATAAAACCGATGCATCAGACTATTGACTGAATTAGAAAAAGCTATCTACAGAGAGGAGTAATAAGATAGCTTAGAGCGACATTTCTTGTTTGATTTGAGCAGTCCAAGTCTTGATACGACTCTCAGTCTTGTCAGACTCATTGTCATCATCAAGAGCTAAGCCACAAAACTTGTTGCCATCTCGAATTGCCATGGAAGCCTCATGGTCATAACCGTCTGCAGACCAATAGCCGACAGTTTTACCACCTAGACTAGCGATTTTCTCCTCTAGCTGCCCCATGGCATCCATAAAGTTGTCCGCATAGCCAATTTGATCGCCTGTCCCCATGTAGGCAACAGTTTTGCCACTGAAATCAACGTCATCTAGATCGTCGAATACAGCAGCCCAATCATCTTGCAATTCACCAATATTCCAGGTCGGGCACGCAATGATCAAGCACTCATATTCAGCTAGAGCACTTGCATCCTCAATTTCAATAAGATCCACTACTGAATCACCACCCAATAATGCTTGCACCTGCTCAGCAGCATCAGCGGTCTTACCTGTAGTAGACCCATAAAACAAACCTACTTTGGCCATAACGACTCCCTTAATCAAGTCAAAAGAAAGTGGAGACTATAATGCGACGGAACTATAGTCTCCCTGGCGAATTCCCGTCCAATTGATAATTAAAGTCAATTAGACTTGTCTCTAGATGAGTATACATTGAATTCACTTATTGAGAATAATTCTTTTTAAAAGAAGTTGGAAAAAGTGTGGGAGCATAGCGCTAGTTGCCGAGAGCAGCCCCCTATACCTGCGTTGTCTCACTGTCTCACGGCCTTTAACCCGTAAGCCTTTCCTACGGGTTAAAGGCCGTTGGGATATATCTACAAAGTCATTAGCAGATCACCGTTACTAACAAGCAGATAGGCAAATAGAGCCCCTCCAGCACCACCGACTAAAAAGCTAGTAGCAAACTGGCTCCAGCCATCAGCAGACTTAAGGTTTTCAGGAAGCTCACCAGCGATCGGCTTATTCGGGACAAAGGCGGCCCTACCGTAGAGCGACAGTCCCAGGGTCAGAATTACCACTAAACCACAGGCAGAAAGCAAGCCAGCAAGATCTGCTAGATCGGTATTGCGCAGTGGCCCCAAAATGGCAAAAGGCCCAAATAGGAAATATCCATGGGCCATACCAATTTCTAGCCCACGGGAAAAGGGAGACAGCCCCTGGCGATAAATTGGCAAATTATTAATCCACAGCAGGCTTAAATCAGAGCTGTTGAGAGGCGTATTCATGGTGCCCACCTCTGGGTTATAGCTGAGCACAAAATCCCCTCTTCCAAAGCTATAGCCTTGAGCCTGAGCCCTGGCGCGAATAGCGTGCCATAGATGCCCGGCCAGCAATAGACCGCCAAAGGCAAAATGAAACGCTGCCAGCCAGGTGCGTACGGGAATGATGTCCGCATTACCTAAGAAACCCAGTGGACCATAGAACACTTCTGGATACGCCGTGTCATTCACGGTGACAAAATAGCCAGCAAAAATGCCCATGTAGGCCAGTGCCCCTAGGCTGTAAGACAAATAGGCTTCGCCGTTATAGACCAAAACTTGTTTAGCCCAGCCAAAGGGGCGAGTGGCAATGTGCCAAATGCCTCCTAGTACACACATTAAGCCAACCCATAGGTGGCCACCGACAATATCCTCAAGATTATCCACCGCTGCCATACCGGCTTCGCCATGGGAACCTACCAGATAACCAAAAATTTCTCCGGCACCTAGGGTAGGGTTATTCACCACCCGCATAGCACCTAGCTCAGGATCATATAAACCACCCCAGAACATAGCCTTAGCTACTAACAACCAGGCACCTAAACCCAACAAGACTAGATGAATTCCAATGATGGTGGTCATCTTGCGATCGTCTTTCCAGTCATATCCAAAAAAGCCCGCAAAAGAGCTGTCTTGCTTCAGCTGATCCGGACCTAGAAATGAGTGATAGAGACCACCTGCGCCCAACACAGCTGAGGCCACCAAGTGGAACATACCAACGGCCAGAAATGGATAAGAGTCAACAATTATGCCACCCTCACCAATGCCTAAACCATAGGTGGCCAGATGGGGAAGCAAAATGAGGCCCTGGTCATACATGGGCAAATCTGGGCTGTAACGAGACAGCTCAAACAGGGTCATAGCCCCAGCCCAAAGGGTAATAAGCCCAGCATGCGCCACATGGGCTCCCAAAAGTTTGCCAGAAAAGTCAATGAATCGAGCGTTACCAGCCCACCAGCCCACACGCTGGGAACCTGGTCGACTACTAATTGCAGTTGCAGTCATGATTTATGCAAAATGATGTCCCCCTCGGCGGCGGAATGATGTGCGCTTCGGCGGCAAAATGATGCTCTCCTCGGCACCCTAATCGCATGAGCTTCGGGCTCTTGGCGACTTTTGGTGATCGCGCTACCCTAGCCTGAACCATCGCCCCAGAAGACTATCTGTTTGTTAAAATTAGTCGCTTAGCCAATAGGTCTAGCTCTGCCCGTCCAAACATTTGTCGTTTCAGCATTTTTAATCGATTATTTTGGCCTTCAACGGGGCCATTGCTAACCTCTAATGTAACGCCAGCTTTGACCGCATCATAGTCTTCGTCCAATCCTTTGGCAAAGCTCTGAAATTCTTTCACTGTAGTATTCTTAGCTTTTTCTAACCAGTTATCTAACTGCGCAGGAAGTCGCTGTCGGACAAGGATGATAAAGTCCTGAGTGAGCCTTATGATCTCCAATAGTTCAGATCGTTGACTAAGGCGTTCCAAGAGCGTTTTTGTTTATCTGTCAACGTGTCCGGTTTCTGGAGAACTAACCAAGCCGCTCGCCGAGCACTTAACGGTTTCTGGGACTTGATGGTGACCTTTGGGGCCGGACCTCGACCAGGCAAGTCCTTTAATGAGTCAGGGTTGGGGCTTAGCTGAGCTTGAGCTGACCGTAGCGTATGGGTATAGCGTGCAAGAGTTGCGTAGGTCCCTGAATAGCCCTTTTCTTGAATTGCCTTAAAGAGCTGTTTGGTGTGCTGACGTCCTTGGTTCCATTGATCGATGAGATATGACTTGTAGGGGTCTAAAATACTCCTGCGTTTTCGGCTGGATGGCTGCCATTCCGGAAACGTCTCATGCGATAGATAGGTATACACCGTACGCTCACCCATCCCTAGATGATAGGCAATATCTTTGACCTTGTATCCTTGCTTCCGTAAGCTGTGGACCTGCTCATAGTTTTCGAGGCGTTCAGCTCGCTTTTGGGCCGTTTTCTGTTGTTGGGCTGTTTGGGGAGTTGAATTCTGTGATGTCGAAACTTCAGACACCGTAGCTCCTTCGGATTGAAGCTGTTCTTGTTCAATCTGTTTGAGGATTTTTGAGTGACTCTTCAGAGCCTTTTTCTAGAGTCTCTTCAAGATTGTGTAACAGATGAAAGCGATCTGCCACCTGAATGGCATCGGGAGCTCCCTGAGTCATCCCACGCTTGTACGTCTTGGAACGGTCCCGTGACAAGATTTCAATACCAGGGTGCTCTTCTAACCATGCGGCTAAGGTTTCTGCTGTCCGGTCTGGTAACAAAGCAATGGGATGGTGTGTTTCGAGATCCACCAAGATAGTTCCATAGTGATGACCTTTACGGAACGCAAAATCATCTACGCCCAGAATCCTAGGGGTAATCACCTCGGGTAGCGGCAAGCTGGAGAGAAGGCGCAGAAAGGTATTTCGGCTATAGGCGTAGCCTACTCTGTGACTTAATCTAGCGGCGGCTGACCCAGCCAATTCTAATCCTATGGCGATTAGATGGTCTGTGTAACGAGTCGTACGCCTAGCCCAAGGGGCGACAACACTGGGTATGCGCTCAGTAAAGATCCGTCGCTGACAGGTGTCATTGAGACAGAAAAACTTACACACCTCTAACAAGAGAGTCAGGCTGAACTGAACCAAGGGTAAATCCCTGAGCGTTCGTTGATAACGACTATGAACCCGTCCAGTGGGAGCTTGGCACAATGGGCAATGGGCAATCACCTGAGTGGATTCTACTGTAACGATGAACCGATGGGTTTGGGTATCTAAATCCCAGTGTTTCAGGGCTAAGGCTGATGAGTCAGGGAGTAGATGCTGTAGAAAGTCCATGATGGGATGCACGTGAAGGCCAATCCCTATTTACGGTTTGCCATCCCATTCGGATCACCAAAAGTCGCCAAGAGCCGAGCTTCGGCACCTGAGTGATGGTGCTTCGGCAGCGAAATCACGTCTACCTCGGCAGGTAATTTATCCCGACTGCTACGGGTCCATTAGACTGCGTTCGAATCAGAACGTGAGGCTATAGAGATCCCGATGTCAGGCAAGCAACAAGGAAAATTACTGCCCATGGTGAAATTTAGAGAAATCATCCGACTTCATGAACTCGGTTATAACCAAACGGAGATCGCCCGTAGTTGTGTAGTGGCTCGTTCAACGGTGCAAGACTATATCCGTCGAGCGAGTGCAAAAGGCCTGAGGTATGAGCAGCTTCAGACTATGAGCGATAGTGAGGCCCAAGCCTTTTTAGGCAAAAAAACAGCGACAGCCATCACCAAAACAGAGATCGATTTTGACTCGGTTCACCGTGAATTAGGGCCGAAAGGCGTCACCCTGTCATTGCTGTGGCAAGAAGGGCTAGATCGAGGTGATTGGACGCTGAGTTATGGACAATTTTGCCGTCGCTATAACCGCTGGAAAGGGCGGCAGAATCTATCGATGCGGCAGACCTATACTGGCGGAGAGAAACTGTTTGTAGATTATTGCGGGGTTACCGTTCGCGTCACACAGCCGGTGACCGGTGAAGTGACAATCGCTCAAATCTTTGTCGCTTGTCTGGGTGCGAGCAACTATACGTTTGCCGAAGCCACAGCCAGTCAAACTCTGCCGAATTGGATTGGCTCCCACCAACGGGCCTTAGCATTCTTTGGGGGAGTACCCGCCTCGATTGTGCCTGACAATTTGAAATCAGGGGTAACCGATCCGTGTCGCTATGAACCGGGTATCAATCGAAGCTATCAAGACTTTGCCGAGCACTATCAGGTGGCAGTTATCCCAGCTAGACCGAAAGCCCCCCGAGATAAATCTAAAGTGGAAAAAGCGGTCCAGGAAGTCGAACGACAAATTTTAGCCCCCTTACGGCATCAGTCATTCGGGAGTGTGGGTGATCTCAATGCGGCGATGCGCCCCTTACTCAAGCAACTCAATGACCGGACGATGTACGCCTATGGGGTGTCTCGTCGTGAACTGTTTGAGCGGGTAGATCAAGGCGCACTGAAGCCATTACCTCGCTGTCCATTTGTCTTTGCGGCCTGGAAGCGGGCGAAGGTCAATCCGGATTATCACATTGATGTCAATCGCCATTATTATTCGATGTACTAGCCTCAATACCTCCATCAATGTCTAAATCATCATATTGAGGTGTCATAAGTAAGGACTTATTTTCAGATAGTGTCATTCGGCTATTCCTTCAAGGGGATGTTTTAGTCATTTCAGAGTCAGGGGCAACGGTGGGGTCTTCACCTTTCCACCGCTGATGTAAGATGTCGGGTGCAGAACGTTGCCGCTGCTTCCTCAGTCGTTCAAGCTCATTGTCGTCGGCCCAGATAATCCAGTACTTGGGTGGCTGAGTTAGTTGTCTAGCTTTTTTAACCCATCCTCGTTGAACCCAACTATGCAATGTTGCCGCAGGCATATCCAATTCTCTGGCTAAATCAGGAAGCCGCCACTCATTATCAGCTAAAAGGATGTGTGGTTTAGGGGGGCTCTGCTTTCCCAAGCCTAGCTGGCGCATTAAGGCTCGAACCATTTCCTGAGTAAATGTTTTTTGGCGTTTGGGGGGATAAAACCCTTGTTGGTGAAGCCGTGTAATGATCTCGTTAGCCGTCATATTAGACTGAGCACATTGGGTTAGGCACTCGCAAAGCTGAGGGTAGTTACTCAGTTGAGACCATTTTCCGACAGGTCGGATAATACGAGCATGAGAAGAGAATCCTCCCGCCCAGTCAATATTAACATGAACCAACTCACTCTCTCCTTCCACCTTCACCCTAATAGCTTGAATTACTTGCCGGATAATTTCTTTGCGCTGAGCATGGGTTGTTGTTTCTGCATTCCACAAAGCCGGAAGACTATTAGCCAGTTGTCGAATTGAGTGTTTTTCTGTCTCAGAAAGCTGCCTAGGTTGTTGGCAACAGAATCTTTGATATTCTTCTTGAAGTTGTTTTTGCGCACTTAGTTTTGCTTCCCAATCTTGAGCCAACTGTCTTGCGACCAAGCGATTTTCCGGTTCTATAAAAAGGTACCAACATAAAGCGGGACGATTTCCTCAGGAATCTAGAGTTCGGAAGTCGGAAGTCGGAGTTCGGAATGCCCTCCCTTTCCGACTTCCGACTTCCGACTTCCGACTTCAGTCCTAGCCAAGATTTCCCGGCTTAAATTGATACCCCTATAAAACGATAGTGTCTCCCTGCACGCTCAGCCTCAAATTTAGCCCGTTCTAAACGCTGTTTCCATAACTGGTCAAGTTCATAACGGTTTTGTTCTACCTGCATTGCTACCGACAAAGATAACTCTATAGCTGCTGGTTTTAAGGCTGCTAATACTTGTTCAGTCACATATTCGTCTAAACAATCTCCTGATAAGCATTGACAAAGGGGGCCACCATGCTCAGCAGCTTCACGCCTACAAACATAACGAGGGGCACCTCTCCTGTGATACTGCACACTCATTCGATTCCCGCATCGTTGACAAACGACCAGGCCAGAGAGCAGTGCCCTGCCTTGACGAGCATTACCTCGTTCATTGGCACGATTTTGATTCGCTTTAAGTTGAGCACGGTTCTGTTGATATTGTTCCCAAGAAATATAGGCAGGATGATGGTTTTTAATCAGGACTAACCACTCTTCAGGTGGTTTCACAACAAGTCCCGTATGAGGTCGACCGGCTTTGTGTTTGCGTGGGTCAATTTGTTTACGGCCATAGGTATAGGCTCCCGTGTACGCAGGATGATTGAGCAGACTCAGTAACGTAGACCGACTCGGACGTCGCCATTCTAGTTCACCCTTATTAGCCCCATGGAGGGCTCGCACACCAAGCTGAATTTGATGGAGGGCTAGGTAACGTAATACGGCATGGACAGTGCCTAATTCTTCAAACTTGCGAAAGATGAGACGAATGACTTGTTGAGCTTGTTCATCCGGGTCAAAGCAAATATCTCCCGATGGGCGACGCACATACCCAATCGGTAAATGAAATCCCAGTTCACCGCGTTGAGCTTTGTTGAGTCGTCCTTGTAGCATTCGTTGTTTCAAGACGTGGAGCTCGATCTCCGAAAAAGATCCCTTCAACCCCAACAAGAGCCTGTCGTTGTAATGACTCGGATCATAAATGCCATCGAGATCTGCTATTAGCGTACCGAACAGTGCACAGATTTCTAACAGTTGATGCCAATCTTTTGAGGAACGGGCCAGGCGAGACATTTCGATGCCTAATATCAGGCCAACATGGTTGAGCCCGACCTCGCTCACTAATCGCTGAAAGCCCACTCGCCCCTCCACACTGCTACCAGACTTCCCTAAATCATCATCGATAATCAGAACTCGTTCCGGTTGCCAGCCCAGAGCTTTTGCTCGATTGGCGAGACCATACTGAAGGCGTGTCGATTCTTGGTGCTCGGAGACCTGTTGTAAGGTTGATTGACGCACGTATACCGCCGCTAAGCGGTCAAGATGTGAAGCCTGAATCTTGTCGGAGGGCCAGCTACTGATCTCATCTTTGAGGTTCATCTTCTTCCTCCTCCTGAGTTTGAATAGCCATCTGGCTCTCCAGCATTTGGCTCAGGACACTGACAAGTCGTTTCTGATTCGCCTTGGGTAGATTGCTCCACAGCGTCTCTACACTCTGGCAAATAGACGGGGGGGGTGATTGGCTGATACATGATGGCTCAGGTGATAATTGCACTGCCTTTATTTTGGCAACTAAGGCAACCAGTCGTTGCAATCCATCAATGCCAATCACAATTAACTTTTTCGACCGATTTGTATTGATGGGGGCATTATGGCTAGTAGATGTCGGTGCCCTACTGGTATGTCGGACGCCAAGTGATGGTCAAAACCAGTGAGCAGCTGGTGGAGGTGTTCTATGAAAATAAGCGAATTTCAGCCCACCCTCGTTCAACCTTAGCCCATCGCCATAGCACCTTGGATCATCACATGCCGCCAGAGCATTGGGCCTACAAGCGTCAGTCACGGGAGTCTTTTTTGGCGTGGGCACACCAGATCGGCCCCCAAACTCGCACCCAGGTAGAGACGATTTTTGAGAGCAAATCCCATGACGAGCAGGCCTTTCGTTCCCTCAAAGGACTCCAGAGTTTAGCCACCCGCTATGGAGCTGACCGATTAGAAGATGCGTGCAAACGCGCCAACATCTTCGCCATGTCAGGCTATCAGCGACTCAAGCATATTCTCCAACATCATCTTGATAAAACCCCTGTCCTAATTGACGTGCCTGCGCCCCCGAGTATTGACCACGACAATGTTCGGGGCAGTGCCTACTACAACTAATACAACTCGATAGTGACCCCCATCATGCAACAAACCATTGAACAACTCAAAGACCTCAAACTCCATGGCCTACTCGACGCCTGGTGTGAACAACACGAACAGCCCACCTATCATGACCTGAGCTTTGATGAACGATTTGCCTTACTGGTCGAGCGTGAGCATATCAGACGGCAAAACCAACGCCTCAAGCGCCGACTCAAGCAAGCCCAACTCTTTATGGGAGCCACCCTGAGTGAGGTGGATTTTCAAGTGGCACGGGGCTTGAAAAAGCTCAATTCTTGGACTGGGCTCAGGGGCAATGGCTCACTCAGCATCTCAACCTCATCATGGTGGGGCCGACCGGGGTGGGCAAGACCTTTCTCGCCTGTACCCTAGCAGATCATCTGTGTAAGCATGGCCAGTCGGTTCGCTATTTCAAAACCGCTAATCTCATTGCTGAGTTGAAATTTGCAAAGGCCGATGGCTCTTTCCCTAAATTCCGTAAACACTTGGCTGCCTTTGATTTACTCATCTTTGATGAATGGCTCAGAGACCCGTTGACACCCAATGATGCTCGTGAAATTCTCGACCTCCTTGATGACCGCTTTCGGCAGGCCTCGTGTCTCTTTGCCTCTCAGTTTCCTATCAAGGATTGGCATCAGAAGATTCAAGACTCCACCCTCGCCGATGCCATTCTTGACCGCATTGTCCATGATTCCTTGAAACTCACTCTCAAGGGCGAATCCATGCGTAAACTCACCAGTCAACTTAACGCTCAAGGCAAGGAGGAACCCTCATAATCTGATGCCAACCCATGACCAGATTTAACCCTTTGAGATCTGGTCATCACTCAGTCATTTCTTCAATGCTAGATTATGATTTTATTACCTGTCTCGGTGGACCCTGATCTCACGCCTTAAAGTGGGGGGGGCCGAAGTGGACATCATTCTGCCGAAGTCATGCAAATATGCAATGATTTACCTTTTAGTGTTTTTTAGTGTTGCTAATCCTCGGAAAGAGTTAACCTGAACGCCCCTGAAATGCAGGCTGCATTTCAGATCGATTCATTCTTATCAATCAGCAACAGCATTTCGTTTATTGACAGGATGGCTACTAGCCCTTGAGCTGGCTAATAGCCATCTGTTCAGTCGGAGCAGCAACACGTCCACCGACGTTCTCAGTCACTTGACCTTGATTGAAGTTAAAACCAGCGGCTCTGAGGGTGTGCCAAAGATGTCCTTGTAGGAAAAAGAACCCTAACCAGAAATGAGCATTTGCTAACCATTCCCGTGATGAGTAGCCATCTACAGGAGAGGTACTCACAAAATAAGGAACTCGGTCAAATTCAATAGTCAACGTAGGACCAAAAAATTCTGTAGGAAATACTAAAGAGTTAACAGAGACAAACAATGTGGCCACAAACGTCATCAGACTAAGTGCTCCCAAGCTATAGGCCAGGTATGCTTCACCTGAAAACACAAACAGCTGTTTTACCCACGCTGCAGGCTTACTGAAGATATGCCACAGACCACCTAGAATCAGCACAATACCGATATACAGGTGACCACCCACGACGTCCTCAAGATTATCCACACCCGCTAGCCAAAACTTACCTGCGAATAGATAACCAAAAATTTCAGCCGGATTGGTATTAGGTGCAACCGTATGCACGGACTGCGTTAGAGGATCGTACAGGCCACCCAAAAATATGGCCTTAGCCACCAAAAGCAATGCACCACCGCCAAGTAGCACTAAATGTGACCCTAAAATTTGGGTCATCTTATCACCATCGTTCCAGTCATAGGCATAGCTACCATCCAGAGTTTCAGGACCTTTGAGGGTGTGGAAAATCCCGCCAAATCCTAAAAAAGCAGAACTAATTAGGTGCACAGCCCCCACAACAAAGTAGGGGTGACTATCCACAATCGTGCCGCCATCTCCCAAGCCATAACCTAGACGAGCAAGATTAGGCAGCAAAATAAAGCCTTGCTCATATAGAGGACGAGCGGTGTCTAGACGACTAACTTCAAATAGAGTAATCAATCCAGCCCAGAGCACAATCAACCCTGCATGGGCGACATGGGCACCAAGCAGTCGCCCTGATAAGTTCACCAGTCGAGCATTTCCCGCCCACCAAGGCGGTGAGCCCGCTGCGCTGGTTGCAACAGACGTTGTCATAGTTATGAGTCCTGTAGTCAAAAGGGAGGCCTTATTGACTTTAAATGTCAATAAGGCTCAAGTAAACTCTAGTTCATTCTCAGATTATTGAGAATATTTCCTTTTTTAAGTTTTATGTCATCCCATGGCTACTCAATACGAATCATGGGCACAAACGCAATTAGATAAAGTGCTGCAAACGTCATTAAACTAACAACAACATAGGGCAAGGGAGATGCTGGAGCCTTGGGAAATTCCCACCAACTAGGCACTAAAGGTCGTGATATATAGTCATATCCCAACTCCATCAGCTGCTCTAAATGCCCTAAACCATAACGAGACATTCGCGCAAACGGCAGTTCTCCAACTGCACGCTGAGGCAAAACTCTTCGACGCTGGTAGGGGACGGTATCATCCCCAAACGTATTTAAATATTTATCACTATCTAAAAGCGCATCGATAAATCCTGTCAAACCTTTAGTAGCTAAGACAATTGACCAAGCTCTGGACTCAGCTTGACTGTAAATATCTCGGCCTAACATTCGTTGTACACAAAGCTGAACGAACCGATAGTTGTTATTACAGTCATATACATAGCGACGAAAGCTATCGGCGGTCACCAATCCCCGAATAAAATCACGGACGGTAATTTGATTACTTCTAAGCTGGGATTCTAAAAAACGCTGACGATTATGGGCGATTGTCTGTTGTTCATTAAAAATCTGTAGGTGTTTTCAAAAGTATTATCATTAGCCACGACAACAGATACAACATTCCTCTATTGATTTGAGTTTTGTATCACGACACACATCAAACTTGCTTAATTGTCGATGTGTTTTTCTACAGATTCTTTTTTCGGATGTTTTGTTAGAGCCTACGTGTCGTTTTATTGGTCTTGAAGCTTCAGGGCATGATCACCAGGGAAAATGCTGGACATTTTCGACGGTAACAAATTGGCAATTCGAAGGGAGACATGTTCTTGAGGATTATAACCAGAAGAAAAGGTTTATCCATCTATTGCGGCAGATTCTTACCCTATTTAACTATCCTATGGCTTTATCTCAGTACATCTTGGACTAGTACTCTATTTTATCGCTCAAGCAAGGTGAAGGCACCCACCCAAAATGTAATTAAGGTGGCTTGAGCTATATGAGCAGTTGAAGAATCCAGACTTATTACCAAAGCGAGAGTTGCCCGCCTAACAATCATAGGTCGGAATTGATTCACCATATACTTGCATAGTGGTGATGTTTCCGATAACTGCGAGGGCTCTGCTGTTGACAGCTATGAAAAATAATAATAAGAACGTTACTCTTTATGTACCTTATCAGTCTTCAAAAGACTATACTTCTCTGCTGTTGTTTTGCTTGCTTAAACAGATCTTTCAATGTTATCGATATGTGACTAGATCCAAAGCACTGATAAAAATAACAGGAATAATATTTATCCTGAACAGTAAGAAGTTTTTGTTGCTTTTCAGAAGCGCTCTATAAAAAAGAACATTCCATCGCTCAGAGAGCCCGGAATGCCCGAAACTAGCTGAAGTGAAAGATTCAGCTGATTTTATTATGGAGCTCTACGAGCGTATCGAGCAAATTATCGTTACATTCCGTCCAGCCTTTAGTCGCAATGCTACATTCGGGTGGTTTGTGCTGCTGTTGTGGGGAGCCCTACTAACGACCCAGCCCCCTGCGGTGACCAGTTATTTGAATGCCCAGGGTCTGGGAGCGGAGTACTATCATCAAGCCCTCCATTGGTTTCATTCATCTGGATATGAGATGGACCGGGTGTGCCGTCGTTGGGGCCGTTGGCTCAGTCATCAGACCGATGGATATCGACTCAAGGGGCATCGAGTGTATGTCGGTGACGGCATTAAGGTCAGCAAAGAGGGGCGTAAAATGCCTGGGGTTAAAGGCCTGCATCAAGAGTCCGATAACCTCAGTAAACCAGAATGGATACGGGGGCATTATTTTAGTGCGTTGGGCCTTTTAATCGGACTCGACTCCGCGCTGTTTGTCAGTCTCATTGCGCTTAAACTTCATGATGGCATCATTGCGACCACTGACGATGCTGAGAGTCGTCTAACCGAGAAAATGGCGCAACTCTGTGTCACCCATATGGGGCAGGGCAGCTATGCCGTGTTGGATGCCTACTATGCGTGTCGGGTTGTATTACAGCGGTTTCGTCAACACCACCTCCATCTCATTAGTCGCAGTCGCATCTCAACGGTGGCACGGGCCGAGTTTTCAGCGAATCCACAGGTCGCAAAACGAGGACGCCCTCGACAATGGGGAGCCAAAATCAGGCTCAGAGACTTGTTCGAGGAGACCGATAGCTGGTTAAGCGAAACGGTCTCACTCTATGGTCAGCCCGTTTCACTGGTCTATCAGTGTTTTCAGTTTTACTGGGATAGCCCCACCGAGAAGGTCCTCTTTGTCCTCACCCAACAACCGTGTGGCAAACGGATGATCCTGCTCTCGTCAGACCTCAGCCTCACTGGACTAGAGGTCATTGAAACCTATACAAAGCGCTTCAAAATCGAGGTCGCTTTTCGCACCTTGGTTCATCTCCTGGGTGGGTTTGCCTATCGGTTCTGGCTCAAAGCACTCGACAAAATTGCTGACTGGCCTGACTCGATGTACCTGCTCGACTATGACACCGATATCCAGACCCAAATTCTTAGCAAAGTCGAGGCCTTTGAACGCTTTGTCAACCTCAATGCTATCGCCTTAGGACTACTGCAAGTGCTCGCTCTGGAAATGCCGAATCATATCTGGCGATACTTTCCGGGCTGGTTTCGTACCCTACCCAAGCATGGCTATCCCAGTGAACGGATTGTTCGAATGGCTCTCCAAGACCAGCAAGAGATCGTTTTATCCAAGAGTAGGCCTGCTCTACTGTTGAATAAATTATTGGCGGGTAAGATAGAGCAGGGCAAAACGTCCAAAACACCTTCGTTGGCAGCGTAGGAAAACGACAAAAAGGCAACATTAACTTGTTACTCAATAGATATTTATCCTTTCAGAACTTTTTGGTTGTTTGCATAGTTCATTGCCTGTTATTTGAGAATGCACAAATAAATTATTTCTTGTATTAGTACGATCTGCTTCACTTGTAAGCATTCCCTTCGACTTTGCTCAGGGGATGCTGGCTGGGAGTGCTGGCTTCGAATTTGCTCAGCCAACGGCATATCTAGGACGGCTACCTTCACTTAGAGATTAACATTAAGCTCTCCGGCCAGCTACATTGAGTCCCTAGCTTAAAAGTTCTACGTCTGGCTCATGGGCCTGAGGGTTCAGCAGCTCAATCAAGCCGGTAATGAGTCGATTACTATGCTCCGGATGGCGTCTTGCGCAGCCCATCATGACGGTCAGCAGTAGTTGAGTGCCTGTAAAGCAGTAGCAGGTAGTACTGCACTGGGTAACAGTCTTCACTCCCTATAGTTCAATGGCACTGACATAAGTCTAATCAAGCAGCCAGCTTAGCTTTGAGAATATTACGAGGTTGTCGCATTCTGGGAAACGGTTTTGGCCTACGTTTGACGACTCTAGGTTCATGCCGATTAGGCCGTTGAGGCAACGGGTCAGAGGCAATATCTTGGAGCAAATGGTCGTAGAGTCGTTGCCGTGTCGCGTTCGATGTTGTTGCTAATAATGCAAGAATTTGCTGAAAGTGTTGCCGAGCCCCCTGTAGGGAGAGACGATTACGCTCATAGTGCAATAATGGAGAGGCCTGTTCCATCACACTACGCAGCACATTGTAGGCTAGCATGTGAGACCAAATTTCCTTACGGACCATGTCCGGTGTTTTGGCTGTGAGCCTCTCCATTTTGAGTGTCGTTTTGAGATGACGTAAATTGACTTCTGCCGCATGCCACCGCCATCCATAAAGACGGGTTAATTGACTAGCAGGATACTGTTTGGCATCCAATAGGGTGGTAACAATGATGATGAACTGGTCTCGAAACCCGTTACGAGATAGCTTCAGACGCACTTCTCTAACCGTCAATGTCTGGGAAATGGCTGCAAACTCATCTGTATTCATATGACCCGGTCGTCGCTTGGGTTTGTGCCAGACGACTTGGTGGTCGCCAGGACCATGCCTGAGACCTTTACGAAAATCAGTGTGCCGAGCATGATGTTTACGCAAGACCCCATCGGCCTCTTGCTGCTGAATCAGGGCTAAGTCAACATAGCTGCCAAAGGCTTGGTCTCCCATGGCCACATCATCGGGCGCTAAGTCCTGATACAACAAACGGCTCATGACGATTTCACTGGTTGTCTTCGGTGCAATACACCCTGACACCACTGCCCCGGTTAGTAAACAGAAAAACACCACCACCCGAGCCAGTGGAAGGCCACATCCGACCGCTTGATTACCATGTTGAGGATAGACCGCTTGATTGGCCTCACTATCGGCCATCAATACCGTCGTTCCATCAAAGACTCTCACCCGACGACCACACCAGTAATGCGCCTTGGGCACCGTCTGTTCCAACTGCTCGGTTGTTTCGGGGATAAGACGTTGGAGGAGTGATTCCGGCAACCGGTCGCGAGCTTTGCTGTAAGCTCCGGTATCCGATGACGGAGGGGTAACGCCTGCGGCGGTTAACCAGGTGGTGAAGCACTTGACGGTGTTGCGGAGGCTTTTATCGGCTGATAACGCTTGATATAGCATGCCCCATACCGTCACGATGGGGGTATACAAACGATTTCGGTAGGTGATCCCTTCTTCAGCCAGAAGCTCATCGAGTCTTGCTTCCGGTAGGATATCTTGCCACGGCGAACCGATACTTTTGAATAACTGGTGCTTGAGAATTTCGGCTGACTTCGGCATAGTAGAAAGTGATTTATTGTTGGCTTGCAGGGCCTTGATATATATTTATCAAGCCTTGCAGCCTTTTTCTACTTTGTGCACTTTTAAGTCAGTGCCATTGCCCTATAGTTGCTTAACTCCAGATCCTCTTTACATAACTCTACAAAATTGAATAAGTTCCAGCCTTCTAGATCTAAGTGGTAATGCCCCCTTTGAACTGAAGCAATTTTATCCATGCATTCTTTTACGACACTATTTAGCTTGGCGAATATCACTACAGCAGTGATATTCGCCCCTTGGCTTATAGGATTCTTCAAAGTAAAAATTAGCTGAATTGCTATAGCACAAATCTTGAAAAAGTTCGACAAAAATTATTCTTTTGAAAAACCAGATACAGACTCCCTACCTATCGAGTCTTGGCACTAATCATGGAATTTCTCATCTCAGATCTTTTAAAAATCAAGAAAAAATAAAAAAATATTTGCCAAGTCAAAATTACCTTTATTGTAAATACTTGAAATTAGATATAGCGTTTCCCATGCAGATAAGGTAGAACTTTAGTATTGCTCAACAGTTTGATTATGTGACGTTATGAAGCCGTATTCAATTGACTTGCGTCAGAAAATTGTGGACTCCTATCTTGCTGGTGGGATTTCTCAACGTAAACTGGCAGAACACTTCAGAGTGGCTCCCAGCTTTGTGGGTAAATTGCTCAAGCAATATCGAGACACGGGCAGTGTTGCCCCCAAAGTCCGTACTCAGCAAACGCCGCCAAAACTTAATCCAGAGCAATTAGCAATCCTTGAACAATTGGTTCAGGATCATAATGATGCGACCCTAGCAGAATTACGTGAGCAACTCCATGAAGCCACTGGAGTGCTCATTGGCCGGTCCACTGTAGACCGCATGGTAAAACGGCTGAATTTGACCCTTAAAAAAACACTACATCCCAGTGAAAAGGAAAGCGACCGTGTCCAGCGTAAACGCTTTGAATACTGGCAATTAGTACAGGGGATTCTAGCCAAAGACCTGATTTTTATCGATGAAGCCGGGATCAACCTGGCGATGACTCGTTTGTTTGCCAGAGCCCCGAAAGGCCAACGAGCCCATGGCCAACGTCCGAGTAAGCGAGGGAAAAATGTGTCGTTAATCGGAGCCATTAGCCTGAATCGTGTGATTACTCAACTACCGATTCTGGGGGCAGTCGATGGTATTACCTTCGAGGCCTTCATCTCCCAAAAGCTGGTGCCCAAGTTATGGCAAGGCGCTTGTGTCATCCTAGACAACTGTAAGATCCATCTCGGAAAAGATGTTGAGGCCATGATTCAAGCGGCTGGAGCTCGACTAATTTATCTGCCGCCTTACTCTCCTGACTTTTCACCGATTGAAAACTGTTGGTCTAAGATCAAGGCACGGTTACGGGCGTATCGGGGCAAGAACCTATCCTGACTTAGAGCAAGCTCTTGATGACGCCTTTGAAAGTGTGTCATTAGAAGATCTTTTAGGCTGGTTTACACATTGCTGTTATTGCACCTCACTAGACTAGGAAACGCTATAAGCGTCCAACAAAAGCCATTGAATAGGTCTATAAATATCCATGGATCTAATAAATCCTAGACTTAAACTCTTAAGTGCATTAGCTATTTCTGGGCTGATTTTGGGAGCATTATCTATGCTGTCAACGGCTGCATTTGCAGAATCTTCAACCATTTCTGTAAACGTAGAAATGCGGCTTCAAAGAGTTAGAAATGTCTTGACAAAACAGGCGATCTCAGATGCTTCTGAATTCACTGTCAAGTCAGAGTCCAACGAGTCAAGTAATACAGATTTAATTATCAAGCAGGGAAATGAGTCAGATTGGTATAACTGGGACAACTGGAGTAACTGGAGTAACTGGAATGACATTGTTGATGACAACTGGGACAACTGGGACAACTGGGATAACATTACTGGCGATAGCTGAGACAACTCGTTAAACCACAAATAATACGAATGAAGTCTCTCAAAATAGTCAAATAATCATCTAAAAATAAGGAAAAAAGGGGTAACTCTTTAAGCCGGGAAACGAGCAGGTCTTAGAGAGCGTATAAATAAGCACATTGAATTGCGATGGCCCAAAAAATAGCTCTGCAGCAATGCTCAGAGCCGTGTATCGTGTCCGATGCAAAACAAAATCGGGAACGATGAGTCTTACTATACGAGAGCGCAGCCAAAAAGTGGCTGGTTATATCAAAACGGAAACACATCTGGGCATCGAGTCGATAGCGTCGGCGCTTGGCATCAGTAAAAGCAGTGTGCACCGTCATCAGCAGGGGATAGAGCGTCGCAACCAGTATGCAGAATCGGACCTGTGGGAAACCGCGAGTGGGTCAGCTTGGCTAAAACGTCTGGTGCTAGGTGTGCTCTACCACTTTGGCATAAAGCACGGTATCGGAGCCGAGAGCCTATGCGAGTTTTTTAAGTCGGTTCATTTAGAGACCCATGTGGGTGTTTCAGCCAATGCCCTGCGTCAATTGAAACACCGTGTTGAAGACGTCATTGTCACCTACGAAGTCTCTCAATCTGAGCAATGTCAACCTCTCAACAAACTCGGCATCTGCCTCGGGGGAGATGAAACCTTTTTTGGACTGCCGATCCTGGTGCTGGTGGAATTGGCGAGTGGGTTTATCTTTACAGAAGTTGAATGTGAGAATCGTCAGTATGAAACCTGGTGTCACCAGCTAGAGCAGTGGTGGCATCCGTCCGACTGGGAATGCCACTTTATGGTCAGTGATGGGGCTCGTGCGTTAGTGAAACTTGCCATCGCTGGTCTGGGCACCGTCAGTGTGGCCGATTTGTTCCATGGAATGCGAGCCTTAGCTCGTCCTATCGGGAGTGCATTGGGACGTCAACTGGCTCAGGTTGAAAACAACTCGACACCCTCCAACAGCAAGTGAACCAAACCAAACCCAAGGTCAAACAACAAACTTTGTGTGTCCAGCTAGAGACGCTGACGCAGCAATATCAACAGCTTGAACAAGATCAGTTTACCTATCATCGCGCCTTGGCCGATATTAGCCAATCGGTTCATCCTTTCACCCTGGATACCGCTCAATGGCAACTGTTTGACGACTTAACAACCCAGTTAGCGGCTCCGTTGACGACCCTGACTCACCTAGCAAAGCTCTATGGAGGGGATAAGGCGCAACACGCGATTGACACCTTTGAAGCTCAGATTCCTCAGTTCGCCAACGGGATTCATGCCTGGTGGCAGTGGGTGATGCAGGCCTTAGCCACTGAAACTCAGGAGATTGGCACTCAAAATTGGGTTCTCACTGCCTTGTTGCCCTGGGTGTATTGGACTCAACAGACTGATAAAACCCGCAAACCTCATCTCAAAGCACGCTATCAACAGGCCACCAGTGATGCCTATGATCAGCTCATGGCAGATGCCATGACCCTAAAGCTAGACGACACTCAACGGCAATACAGGGTCCATTGGTGCCAGTGGATGTGTGCCAAGTATCAACGCACCTCCTCGGCGGTCGAGGGGCGTAATGGCTATCTATCTCAACGTCATCAGGCCAATCGTGGCTTTTCGGCACAGTCCTTGAAGGTGCTCACCATTATTCACAATTTTGACCTTAAACGTCCCGATGGCACGACCGCTGCTCAAAGACTCTTTGGACACCCATTTCCAGACCTATTTGAATGGATCCTCAGTACTATTAATGAGCTACCCATGCCTAGACGGTCATCTAAAGCACATCAGACAAACCCCTTACACGTAGAGCTTTTCCCGGCTTAAGTTGTTACCCGAAAAAAGATGCATCCAAAACTCAAACTCTCAGCCATTCTGCTAGGTGCCAGCATTATTGTGGGAACATTGACAGTTCTCTCGGCAGAGGCCTTTGCAGGGTCATCGGAAACACTTGGCAATGTAGAAGAACGTCTTCACAGAGTTAGAATATCTTTACTAGAAGACCCTCAAACTCAATCTTCAGAATCAAGTGGCATACTGGAGCAAACTGATCAGACTAACGTAGATTCCACTCCTGAACAAGAAGAGGTTGCTCAGAACTGGTATAACTGGGATAACTGGGGTAACTGGAGCAACTGGGATAACTGGGGCAACTGGAGTAACTGGGATAACTGGGGCAACTGGAGTAATTATTAAACACAACTCAGAAAATTAACTAAGGAGCCATTGGCGCTGCAATATTTAGGCTCCCAACTTTTGATATCAATCAGGTTTTGTTCACCATGCATTCTTGTTTCCCTCAAAATCCTCAAAATCCTGCAAAAGGCAGGCAGCAGTTTGGTCCCATTAAGCTAGTAGTCATTCAACCAACTACTTTTTGCAACTTAGACTGTAGTTATTGTTATGGCTCAATCGGCGTTTCAGGGAGTTAGACAAGCAAGGTGCTCAATAGACTACCCAGCAAGGCTTTCCCTCTTTTTCTAGCATTATGCACAAATTCAAAGAACCCCAAATAGATCGGTAATTTTTCTTGTGAGATCCCTCGATGAGGTCTCAACCATGACCGCAGCAATGACCAGAAACCTTCCATCGTATTGACATGGACTTCACAGAAGCCATCTCCATCGTCATCTCGGGCATATTCTCCGGCACTGTGGCAAACACTCTTGTGAGCATAGCCCCAAGTTTCTAAACGAGCATAGATGTCATACTCGTCGGTATAGATGAGGGTGCCCGGTTTCACCATGGACTGAATGATGGGCTTGATGGTTTGTTGTTGAACATTTGCCAGCATTTTA
The DNA here is from genome assembly GCF_000316115.1 of Leptolyngbya sp. PCC 7375. Taxonomy (GTDB): domain Bacteria; phylum Cyanobacteriota; class Cyanobacteriia; order Phormidesmidales; family Phormidesmidaceae; genus Leptothoe. The sequence goes on along the minus strand of NZ_JH993797.1, from coordinate 368,285 downwards.
ATCACCACTTCTCCACCTCGCTGAATCATCCCGAAGATCGGCGGTTTTTCCGTTTCGAGCGTACCGCGCCCCCGAAGCCCTTTGAGTTTACGTCTGCGTCCCTTGCGCCCTTTTTTTTAACCTGCTCTGGTTGCCCCTTATGACCGGCTGTCACATAGACTTCATCAAACTCCACCGTCCCTGATAACTGGACTTCTGGGCGCTTGTCGGCCACCGCTTGGCGTAACTCACTCGTCATCTGATGCACGTCATCTTTGTGCAGACTCAACTCGTCGGCAATTTGTTGATTGGAGACATTGAGACCCATCAAATATAAGCATGCTATCCAGGTTTTTAACGGTTGATGACGACCCGCAAAGATGGTGTCGGTTAAGTCATCAAAGTGGCGACCACACTCGCCACAGATATAGCGTTGCCGCGCTGAATAGGTTGCATGCTTCCCTCGTTTGGTAATGTTTTTCGCTCCACAATCAGTGCAGCAAACACCATCGGGCCAACGCATCGTGCGAATAGTCTCGTAGCATTTGTCCTCATCGATTAACTTGGAAAGCGTTAGCATAGGTAGGCTGACCGGGGGCTTTATTCCATGACACTACTCTGCTCATCTTGAATTTAGCAACCTCCCTAAAACAGCTATTGAGCCATTGTTATTTGCCTAACAGGCAACAAAAGCACAAATTTTCGCTTGACTTGCTGGAGCCTATTTTTCGAGAGGTCTTTTCCAATCCTTTTTTATCAGATCAATTCACAATTGTTTGGCATGCGGGTGAACCTCTCACTATGCCAATCAGCTTTTATGAAGCAGCAATTGGTAAGTGTTGCGCGACAGTGAAGGTAGGCAGGTGACGCCAAGGCGGTTGTCGGGTTTCGCCCAAAGAGCGTGAGACAAGGTTATCGGCGCAAGCGTTAGCTTAGCTGGGTTGTCACCAGTCGAAGAAAAAGGCACAGGTAGATCTCCTGCGAAAGAGAGCGATGACCTGTGCCGAAAGCCATTCACTTATACCAAAAGAGAGCCTATATGAACGCGAGAAAGCTGGGGTTGACCCAGACGGCATCGTCGACGATAGCCGAGATATCAGAGCGGACAGGGCAACGGATTGATGCAGGCCATCACCGCGCTAACCGAGGAGCTGTCGTTGCATCATCCCGGAGCCAAGATCCCTTAGCTGGCGTCTGGGCCAGCGAGCTAGAACCGATGCTACGCCAGGAACCGAGACTGAAACCAATGACGCTGTTTGAATACCTGCAAGAGCAGTATCCAGGCAAGTACCCACAGGTGCTACGCACCTTACAGAGAAGAGTGCAGCAGTGGAAAGCGCTGCACGGGCCGGCGCCGGAGGTCATGTTCGTACTGCGCCATGAACCAGGCGTCATGGGACTCTCAGACTTCACCAAACTGAAAGGGATGGAAATCACCCTCAACGGCAAGCCATTTGAGCACTTGATTTATCATTACCGGCTCGCCTACAGCGGTTGGCAGTACGCGCAGATTATTCAGGGGGGCGAAAGCTTCATTGCCCTATCCGAAGGGTTGCAGAACGCCCTAGCTGCGGCTGGCGGTGCCCCACAAGAACATCGCACGGACAGCCTGAGCGCGGCCTACCGTAATTCAGGGGGGCATCGTATCCAGGAGCTGACGCGGTTCTACGATGACCTGTGTGAGCACTACCGGATGGTGCCAACGAGAAACAACAAAGGCAAAGCAAACGAGAACGGATCTGTAGAAAGTCCGCACGGCCACCTGAAGAACCGTATCAAACAGGCTATCTACCTGCGCGGCAGCAGCGACTTTGCCAGTATTGCCGAGTACCAGGCGGTGATAGACAACGCCGCTGCTGGTCTCAATCGGCAGTGCGAGGCCAAGTATGAAGCAGAAAAAGCCGTCCTACAACCGCTGCCGAAACGCCGAGTGGCCGACTACGAGATTCTCAGTGCCAAAGTCAGCTGTCACAGCACGATAGAGGTGCGCTGCATTCTCTACAGCGTGCCATCACGACTGATAGGTCAACAGATAGAAATTCATCTCTATCATGACCGTTTAGTCGGCTACTTTGCGCGGCAGCAGGTGTTTGAGCTGTCCCGCATGCGTGTGGCTGGCAAAGGACGACGGCGGGGGCGCTGCATCGACTATCGCCATGTGATAGGTGGACTCAGGAAAAAGCCCAGAGCCTTCCTCTTCTGTCAGTGGCAGTCAGATTTGTTACCGACTGCTGAGTTTCGCCAGCTTTGGGCGCAGATGAAAGCTCAGTTTGAGCGCGACCAAGCCGCTGTACTCATGGTCGAAGCGCTCTACATTGCCGCCACCTATGACAAAGAACAAACCGTCGCCAGCTATCTTGCCGAAGCCCTATCCAAGAACCAGCTGACGTTGAGGCATCTACAGCAACAGTTTATGCCCGATGCGGTAGCCACCTTGCCGCCAATCGCAACCCAACAACACGCTCTCGATAGCTATGACCAACTCCTCAGTGGCTCAAACGACACGGACGCCAACCTCATCACAAACACCACAAACAACCAGCCCGTACCAACAGTTGAGCCGTCTGCTCAAACAGCTCAAGCTCACCAACATGCTTACCCACTGGGAAGCTACAGAGAGCCGCGCTTTGCAGCAACAATGGTCTTATGCACAGTTTTTACTCAGCTTATGTCAACAAGAGGCCGACAGACGAGCACAAATGCGGCTAGAGCGCGCAAAAAAGGAAGCTCAGCTGCCCGCCGTAAAAAGTTTGACCAACTTTGAGTTTGACCATTGCCCAAACTTCAATCCGGCCCCTCTGATGCAATTGGCCGATGACGATACCTGGCTCGATAACGCCACCAACTGCCTGTTTTTCGGCGCGTCCGGAGTTGGGAAAACTCATTTGGCTCTTGGGTTGTCGCAAGCCATGCTAGAAGCGGGTCGGCGCATCAAGTTCTTCAGCGCACTTGCCTTAGTTCAACAGCTTCAGCAGGATAAACAACAACTGTTGCTACAGTCTAGACTAAAGAAGCTCGACCGTTTTGACCTGCTCATCCTCGACGACTTGGGCTACGTGCAAAAGTCTGAAGCCGAAACCTCCGTACTCTTCGAACTCATTGCCCACCGCTATGAACGCAAGAGTTTGCTGATCACCGCTAATCAGCCATTCAGCAAGTGGGACAGCATCTTTCCCGATTCGATGATGACCGTGGCTGCCGTTGACCGACTGGTGCATCATGCTGTCATCTTTGAGATTAAGGCTGACAGCTATCGGCAGCAGCAGGCGGCGGCTCGCAATCAGGGATAATTGACGCACAAAATACTTGGAGATTTTAATTGCTTGACAGTGACCAGGCGCTGTCATTTAGATCGCGCCTGGTCATTTAGATCGCTAGCTGTCGTTTGAGGTACCAACATAAAGCGGGACGATTTCCTCAGGAATCTAGAGTTCGGAAGTCGGAAGTCGGAGTTCGGAATGCCCTCCCTTTCCGACTTCCGACTTCCGACTTCCGACTTCAGTCCTAGCCAAGATTTCCCGGCTTAAATTGATACCCGTCGTTTGCTTTGATAGTCTCAGCATGAGACCAGTTAGTCTCTATTAAGTGTCAGTCAGCTCGCCAACCCGACTGTCGCGTCACGTCTACCCCCCTTGACATCTAACAGGTAAGATTCAGGAGCTATCAGATCAGTACAACCATAGAGCCTGTAGATACTCTCATTCTTTACAAACGAATGCGACATTGATTAATCATGCATGGTGTAGCTTAATCAAAAAATACAAAATAAAAATTGGCGTAAGCTTAGATGGGCCTGCTTTTATCCATGATGTTCATCGCATCACTCGGAAAGGATTAGGAACTCACGCTGCCACGATGAGAGGTATCGAGCAGCTGAAAAAAAATCATATTGATTTTTCGGTGATATCAGTCTTGACTGAACAAGCTTTAAGCTACCCAGATGAACTCTATCATTTCTTTATAAGCAACGGTATCTACCGTGTAGGGTTTAATGTCGAAGAGATTGAGGGTAATCATCAAGTTTCTTCTCTGAATACACAAGAAGCTGATGATAAATATTTCGGCTTCATGGAAAGACTCTATTCGCTAACATCTCAGCCAGGTAACCAGCTGAAGGTTAGAGAGTTTGATCGCCTTAGGAGAGCGATATGTAATCCTACTAAGCAAGCAACCCAAGCTACCCCCCTGTCAATACTCAGCTTTGATTATGCTGGGAATTTTATGACGTTCTCCCCAGAGCTTCTATCACTTGATAGTGTTGACTACGGAAAATTCATTTTGGGAAATATCAGGTCAGAGTCTTTTAACACAATTGCTGACAACCCAAAATTTCAACGAATTAACCATGATATTCAATCGGGGGTCCACCGTTGTCGGCAGCAATGTGAGTATTTTTCTTTGTGTGGAGGGGGAGCACCTGCGAATAAGTATTTTGAGAATGGCTCCTTTAATTCCACAGAGACGATGTATTGTCGCTACACTCAGAAAATATTGACTGATATTTTACTTACGGACATTGAGAAACAGATTGGGATACGCGAGGCTGCCTAACGTGCCAGGAATTTCAGTATCTCAGCAATGTAAAAAAGAGCATGGGACATCTTAGTAAAACTGTCAAAATTATTGACTGTAATCCAGAACCTTGCCGCCATAAACCACGATTTCTTCTCAGTGATGGTATGATGCCTGCCCATGAGACGTCCTTCCATCAAAGTTATGTCGAGAATGCATTTATTCCATCTAACACTTGGCGAAAACCTACAAGTTTAGAAGAAAATGTGATGTCTTTACAGGACGGTGAGGAATTACCCGCTTACAGCCAATATGTTGGCATCTTTAAAGTGACAGATTCTATGTTGAGTCCCTTTGAAAATATGGGGGTGTCTTTTGCTGTAACCCAGCAAGACTGTCATTTTTTATGGTCTCAGAAAGGCTATAGGCAAGCGATTGAGAATTTAAACTCCCAATTGAGTCCTTTTATCTTGTCTGCTCGCAACTACAAAGTGCACCCGTTAACAGTGAATGCTCCTGGCCTTAGGACGGTGACCTACAATCGAGAAATCAGGAAATATATCGGCTTACATCTGGATAGCTGGGATAAGCTGCCGCTGAGCAAAAGGCATACAGGCACCAATCGCATTTGTCTTAACCTAGGGTTTGAGGATAGATATTTTCTCTTTGTTGATCTGACGTTACTGGAGATAGCTCAGAGGATTGACAGTCAATGTCCTGTTTCTAGAAAAATAAGTGCAGCTAGTAAATCTGAATGGGTTAGACAGCAATTCTTCAAGCAATATCCTAAGTATCCAATGGTCAAAGTGAGAGTTGCCCCTGGTGAAGCATATATTGCACCTACAGAAAGTATCATTCATGATGGCTGTACATTAGGCAAAAAGTTTGCCGATGTTATTTTAACGATTCGTGGACATCTAAAGCTACCTAGCAGTCTTTTACCTAGAAAGGTATTAATCTAAGATGCTCTAAAGTCATGAGGCTACTCGTGGCTAAATTCTGATTGCATAAATACTAATTGCTTGAAATTTTCTTGTTCTGTCCATTGCTTAGAATAATAGTGAAACAGATTAGTATGAAACCCATCATAGACGGTGTTTGGGAAATTCCTAATTTCTTATCTCCAGAAGAATGTATGGTGATAATTTTAAAAGCGGAAATGTTGGGCTTTAAACCTGCACAGAAGAGAAGTCCAGGACGATATAATCAAGAGGTGCGTTTAGAAGAAACCACAATTTTAAGTACTTTAGCCATGAGGCTAATCAATTATTTATCTGATTATGGGACATGCCGATTGCAGCTGGCCGATTTGGGTGATCTGCTGGAATGTTACCGATATGATGAAGGAGAATATATTGCCCCCCACTCTGATGCGCACAAGAAGTTTAAGTCTGGATTTCTGTCAAACTTAACCTTGATTGCCTACCTGAATGATGACATACAGGGGGGTGAGACATATTTTAGTGAGTCTAAATTGCCTATTGCTCCTAAACTTGGCAAGGCAGTTATTTTTAAGCAGGCACTGCGCCATGAAGGAGCTAAAGTATTACGGGGTACAAAATATATTATTCGTACCGATTTAGCTTGTGCAGGCCTATAGAACGAAGTAAATAACTCACTTGCTTCTATGGCTATAGGCTAATGTGAGGGGGCTGCACAACAATAAAGACCCAGATTGGGGCTGTAGATGGGTGGATGAGTGATGGGGTAATGGGGTGATTATTTAAGCGCAAGCACCTAAAGTTATTTTTCTGATCCTATGATGTTATGTTTTCAAACACTCCATGCATTTGCTTCAGCCATATTGCTACTTTTGACGTCATTGATTTATGCCAATGGAGCTGGGTGTGATTCTTTTAGGGTAAAGGTTTGCAACGCAGATTAAGTCTATTGAATAGAATTTGGTAGATTTTAGGGGTCTGAAAGTTCAATCTATCTCTCAAAAAAGAGATAGATTCGACGAAAAAAATAATTGTCTCGTGTGCCTGTATCCTCTCCATTCGAATCATGCCAACAGACCTAAGTCTTAGCTTTTTTGAGTCAGCGTTAGCGCAGTTTAATGAACTCGTCGATAGGTTGAGTTCAGCTGATAGCCAAAATTGGGAGCATGGAAAACTAGAACGTTATATCCATGAGTCGGGCACAGAACTTTTGCGACGGTTATATCAAGGCCATCTCGACTTGCGTTACGCATCAGAGGACTACCAAAGCGAGGTCGTCGGTAGCGATGGAGAAACCCGCCCCCATCGTCGAAAACAGACCCAACGGAACCTCGAAACGCTGTTTGGGGAAGTGACCTTAAACCGAGTGGGATACAGCACCCAAAAACCTGAGGTCAGTGCCCTGTACCCGTCAGATGGGATCTTGAATTTGCCGCCGGACAAATACTCGGATGAACTCCGAAAACGAGTCGCGGTGGAAGCGTCGAAAGTATCGTTTTCAGAAACGAGTCGGACCATAAGCTCGACGACAGGGGGGGCGATTGGTAAACGCCAATGTGAAGAGGTGACGGTAAAAGTGGCCCAAGACTTTGAGGACTTTTATGCTCAACGGGCGATAGACCGACGAGTTGCCAGTGATGAGCTATTAGTGATTACCACTGATGGTAAGGGGATTGTGATGCATCCATCAGATCTGCGAGAAGCCACGGCCAAAGCCGCTCAAAAGGCCAAGGACTCACCGTCAAAACGTACTCGCTTAAGTCCCGGTCAAAAGCGTCAGCGTAAACGAATGGCCACAGTCGCATCGGTGTATCATGTGCCTCGATACCCCCGTCAAGCCGACGATATCATCGGTGACCAACGGGACCCGCCCGTGCGACCAGTGATTAGTGACAAACGAGTGTGGGCCAGTGTTGAGCAAGACGCTAAAACGGTCATTGAACATGCGTTTGTCGAAGCCTCGACTCGAGACCCGGACCATCAACGCGACTGGGTTGTCCTGGTAGATGGTGAACTCCATCAATTAGCCACACTCAACGCCATGGCCCGAAAGCAAGACGTGACGGTGACTATCGTGCTCGATTTCATTCATGTTCTCGAATATGTTTGGAAAGCGGCTTTTTGTTTCTTCTCATCTGGTAGTGAGGAGGCCGAGACTTGGGTCCAAGAGAGAGCCTTACGCATTCTACAAGGTAAAGCCAGTGATGTGGCGGCCGGTATTCGGCGTAGCGCCACCCTACAAAATCTAGACACAAAAGCACGAGAGAACGTTGACAAGTGCGCTGATTATTTGTTGAAAAATCGGCCGTATTTGTTGTATGACGAGTACTTAGATCGGGGGTATCCCATTGCCTCAGGTGTGATTGAAGGCGCGTGCAGGCATTTAGTCAATGACCGCATGGAGATCACCGGTGCCCGCTGGCGCTTAGATCGTGCTGAAGCCGTTCTGCGGATTCGCGCACTCAGAGCCAGTGATGATTTCGAGGCCTATTGGGAGTTTCACAAAGTCCAAGAGTTCAAACGCAATCATGCCAATAAGTTTCTCGAACCGGAGAGATTCTTGACTGCTTAATGCTTTACAGAGAAAGAGCCGCACCCAATGGAGCTAGCAATATCCGATCTCAACAGAGCTATGATATGTCTCGTCATGGATCCAGCATTTTTGTCGATACTTTCAATTCTTTGAGTAATACATCTAAGAACACTTTCGATAACGCTGCTGTTAACACTGTTTATAACTTCGAATCTCATCAAACCTTAGTCATTGCACGCCAACGCAATAGTCGGAAAGAAGAAGCTGATGCCTTAAACAATTTAGGCATCGTATACTATTCATCCGGACAACTTGAAGAAGCCATTGATTTTCATCAGCAAGCTTTAGTAATTTACAGGGCAATTTTAGACCACTCGGGAGAGGCCAATGCTTTAGGTGGCTTGGGAGTGGTTTATAGTGCCATGAGAGAGTATGAGCGGGCCATCGAGTTTCATCAACAATCTCTAACAATCAGAGTACAGATTGATGATTTTGACGGTGTGGCATTCTCTTTAAATAGCCTAGGCCTTGCATATAAATTGTTGGGGCAATATGAAAAAGCCATTGATTTCTATCAGCAATCCCTAGCCATAAGACAGAAAGTTGGCGATCGCCAAGGAGAAGCGATTTCATTAAGCCACCTAGGCAACACTTATCATCTTTTAGATCAATATGAGAAAGCTATTGATTTTTACATGCGATCGCTAGCCATTAGGCAGGAAATTGGTGATCGTCGAGGCGAAGCTATTTCCTTAAGGCATTTAGGGCACGTCTACGAATCATTAGCTGAATATGAACAGGCCATTGATTTTCATCAGCAATCACTAAAGCTACAGCAAGATGTTGGAGATTCTCGGGGAGAGGCAATTTCTTTAGGGGGTATAGGTGGTGTTTATCATGCGTTAGGCCAATATCAGGAGGCCATTGACTTTTATCAGAGATCCTTAACTATTACTCAGGAGATTGGTGATCGCCAAACCGAAGCCTATGCATTCGTTAATATTGGTAAGGCTTATTATGGACTAGGAAGGTACAAACAGGCTGTTGATTTCTTTTGGCGGTCTTTGAAAATCTTCCAAAACATTAGCGTTCGTCGAGGTGAAGCGAATGCCTGGAATAGTTTAGGCACTGCATATCATGCATTAGGTCAATATCAGCAGTCCATTGTCTTCCATTCCCGATCTCTAAAGATTGCTCAAGAGATTAGTAATCTTCAGGAAACAGCTTCTGCTTTAGGAAACATAGGTAAAAATTACTATGTTTTGGAGCGATATACACAAGCTATTGACTTTCATCAGCAATCTTTGCGTATTCAAAGAGAACTGCTTGATCGGCAAGGGGAAGCTGCATCTTTAGATAATCTAGGCGATGTGTATCGTGCATTAGGTCAATATCAACTAGCTATTGACTTCTATCAGCAGTCGCTTGATATCACTCAAGAAATCAGCGATCGGCAAGGAGAAGCTGCATCCTTAGGTAACCTAGGGGAGGCTTATTATGCTTTAAATCAATATGGACAAGCTATTGATTTTCACCAACAAGCTCTCTCCATTGCTCGAGAAGTTGATAGTCGAAAAGTCGAATCATTGGCCTTGACAAACTTAGGCAAGGCTTTTGTTGGCCTTGATCATCCTAGATTAGCTATCATCTTCTACAAAGAAGCTGTTAATGTGCATGAGGCTGTTCGTAGCGATATTCGAGGACTGGATAGTGAACTTCAGCACACCTACATTGAAACGGTTGCTGATGTCTATCGAACGCTTGCTGCTCTCCTTCTCGAACAAGGTCGTATTCCTGAAGCCCAACAAGTTCTCGATCTCTTGAAGCTAGAAGAAATACGTGAATTCACCCGCACCACTCGGGCCACCTGGACAGGTAGCGATCTGCAATACACCAAAATTGAGCAGCCTGTTGTGGATGCCCACGGTAGCCTGATTGCCCTGGGGCAAGAAATCTATGCCTGTCGGCAAATCCGCTGTGGTGATCTGGAAAGCTTGCGTGAGCAACAACGAGTGCTGACGGACAACTATGAAAAACAAGTGTCTCAATTTGAAGCTGCGATCGCAAGTAATGACCAAGAGGACGACCTCTTTCAATCCCCTGACAGCCTGAGTGACGATGCCTATAAGCTGCTACAGGCCAATCCTGATGCGGTCTTGATTTACCCCTTTGTGACTGACGATAAGTTGTGGCTCCTTTGGGCAGCAGCAGGCGGTTCAGTCGGTAGCGTCCCCGTAACAGTTTCCCGAGGGGAATTATCCACAGTTGTCCAGCAATTTGGGGCTCAGCTTACCGATTTAGACCTTTCTACAGAGGTGCAAGCAAGCAGTCAGCAACTCTACCGTTGGTTGATTGAACCGCTCGAAACCGAACTACAGGCCAACAACATTCGTCAACTCATCTTTGTCAATGACCGTGTGACTCGCTACATTCCCATGGCCGCCTTGTACGATGGCGAACAGTATTTGCTCGAGCGCTACACGATCTCCACGGTCATTGCCCCTGCGATTACAGATACCGAAGCCACCCTGGCAGGGATTGATGAATCAGCCGCTTTGGGGTTGGGGCTAACTCAAGCTGTCTCAGGATTTAATCCGCTCCCGGCGGTTGCGCAGGAACTGGATGCCATCATTCGCAGTGATGATGCTGATCCGAGGGGTATTTACCCAGGCCAAGTCTTTCTTGACGATGACTTTACCCTGAAAGCCCTGCAAGCCAATGTTGAGTTCCGGCAAATTCTACACATTGCCACCCACGCAGAGTTTGCCCCCAGTCGACCCGAGGATTCATTTATTGTTTTGGGGAATGGCGATCGCATGAGGATCCAAGACATCGAAGTGATGCAAGAAAGCCTAAGGGATTTACATTTAGTCGTGCTCTCCGCCTGTAAAACCGCCCTGGGAGGGACCGCCGGTGACGGTACCGAAATTGCCGGGATCAGTTCTTACTTTCTGGCAGCTAACCGTGCTGAAACCGTGATTGCCTCACTTTGGGCCGTTAACGATACCAGCACCAGCCTATTGATGCAACGCTTCTACGAGTTTCTTGCCTCTGGCGAACTTACTAAAGCCGAGGCACTGCGTCAGGCCCAACTAAGTCTCCTCTACGACGAAGATACCGAAACTCGCCTCGCAGCTACCCGCGCCACGATCTCAGTTGAATCTCGTGATGGTACCCCCCTGGCTACTAATGGGTTCCAACATCCCTATCACTGGGCACCCTTCATCCTCATTGGCAATGGATTGTAATTCCTCCAAGTGAACTTACCCAGCCTGAGTTTCCAGAGATTAACACAATGGCGGTACCGGTAGAAGAGATCTCGCTGTTGGTAGGTCAGGAGAATACGAAGTAATACACAGAATAAAGAAATATATACTACTTTAAATTTTTGGATGCGGTTTCGTCCTTTAATCCATCACTTAAAGTATAAATTTATAGTTAGATGTAAGTGATTATGCGCATGAAAATCATAAGATTAGCTTACATTAGAGATTATTTTTTTAAGCTGCCTAGTTAATTCATTACTAATCATCACTAAATAGGAGCAGTATGTACAACTTTCGACGAAGGCATTAGGCTTTCAATCATTTTATGTGAATTTAGATTTCCGGTAGCCCTTGAAGAAATCAAGAGTTACAAAAAGGTTGTATATCACGGTAATAGCTCAAATTAGTAGCTCCAAAATATTCTATCGCTTAACAACGCTAGATAGATTGGTGATATTTAGATCAATCCTCTTGTTCTATTAAGTTACTGTTTGGGTAATTCAGAATGGTCAAGATTGCTGAGTTTTTGAACTGCGTAGATTCAGATTTTGAAGATCGCGCCTCCAGGAGAGGAAACTATGTCAGAAATGATTTTGCCAGGGACTTACATTGAAGTACGTGCTGAGGGGCTGATTAGTGCTGGGAGAATCTCTACAGGCAATATTGGTATTGTAGGAACAGCTTCAAAAGGGCCTGTCAATCAGCCAGTTTTGATTAGTAGCCTGGCTGAAGCCAAGGAAGAATTTGGTGAGGGCGATCCCAGTAATGCTACGCTGATGACGGCACTGGCACTCATCTATAAAAATGGTGGGCGAACTGTCTATGCCGTTCGCACAGGTCAGAGGAGCCAATACACCTTTCAGATAGCTCAAGAAGATAACAAGACAGCTCAGGAAGATAAAGAAACGACGCCCATATTAACATTGCAAGCACGGACGTCAGGAGATGCAGATAATCTAAAAATCAAAGTTAGTGAAGCGTCGAAGGACTCAGAAAATAGTGACACCGGTGGATCACCCTCCACAGATAAAGTTACAGTCAAGCTCTTTGAAGGCAACAGGACAAAAGAGACAGAATCTTACACTGTTACAAGCTTCCAGGATCTGGCAAAACAAATAAATGATCAGGCTGACAGTCTGATCAGTGCAGCTGATTTAAATGAGACCCTAAAAGATACACTCCCCCCTAAGGTTGATGGAACAGATGGTAAATTTGAAGGTGGTCAAGATATTGATTATCCAGCCGGATTAGCAGCCTTAGAAAAGGAAATTGTGAATATAGTGGTGCTAGCAGGGCAAGATATCAAACAAGCCAAAATGCTGGAGGCGCTGCAAACACATCTCAAAACGACAGCTAATATCAAACGTGAACGTATTGGGGTGATCGGAACGAGTTTAGAGGAAGATATACCACCAGCCAATGATATACCTGCTGCTGATCGGTTGATCTTGGTGACACCAGGTATTGTCACCAAAACTGCTGACAGAACAACAAACTTATCTGGTGGTTATTTAGCGGCAGCCGTTGCGGGTGTGCTTTCTTCACTGCCAGTACAAACCAGTCCTACCAACAAAACATTGGTATTGGAAGGACTGACAACAGAGTTTAACAGTGGTGAGCTAGAAAAATGCGTTCAAAACCGAATGCTGACCGTAGAGAAACGTAATGGCTTCCGAATCGTGAAAGGCATTACGACTCATAATGGTGCCTGGCGACAAATTACCACTCGGCGCATTGTGGACTATGCCATCTATGGTGTGCGCTCTAGCTGTGATCCCTACATTGGTAAGCTGAACAATACCCGTGTGCGCAGTGCAATGAAGGCAACGCTGGATGGTTTTTTGACACGTATGGTGGATAACGAGGCCTTAGTTAGTTATCAACTAGACGTCTCTGCGACCCGTGCTCAGGAAATTGCTGGAGAAACCATGGTGACGATGACATTAATGCCTACGTTTAGTATCGATTTTGTCAAAGTAACGATGTATCTCAGCTAATTAAAGGAGATGTTTCATTATGCCAAATGCAAATGTTTTTCGAGGCTCTGATGCATCGCTAGTTTTAGCAGTCGATGATGTTGAGTCTGTAGAGGGTCAGCTAGCGGAAAGCCTGATTGAGAATTATGAGTTTTCTAATGTGGTCGGTCGTCTACAAAATGTACAGGTGCGGGTTGAAAATGAGCTACGTCCATACCATGAGCTAGGTAAGCGATTCGCAACAGAATTGCGTCCAGGGAATATTAATGTATCTGGTGTGGTCGAACGGGCTCACATTAATGGTGCTTTGATTCGTCTGTTGCTGGGTGATGGGTCGACCAGTCCACCGCCAACGGGCACCATTGCACAGCCTTCTTTCAATATTGTGATTAATCTCAGTAATCCGGCGATTCCAGATAATACCAATACCTTAACGGTGTTTGGTGTCAAGTTTGAGAGTTGGAGTTTTAGCTTACCTGAAGATGATTTTGTGATGGAGTCGGCAACATTTAGGGCGTTGCGCATTAGTGCAGAAGAGGTAGGAGGTTAGGGTGGCATTGGTTGAAATAACGCCTGATGAATTATTGGCAGGAGCGACACTGACGTTTGATGTCGTTATTCCCCATAGTATCTTGCATCCCCAGGGACAATCCCAAAAGGTTGAGGTCAATGATTCATCACTCACGGTTCAGTTACGACCGCTGACAGTTGGTACGTTTCAGCTAATTATGAAAGCCGCTCGTAATGATGCGGGGCTGATTCCATTGTTGATGATTAAAGAATCTTTGGCGCAGCCAACACTCTCTTTAGAACAGGTTAAGGGAATGCATTTGGGATTGGTTAATTTTTTGATTGCCCAAATTCGTCACATTAGTGGACTTGGAGAAAAAAAAATGCCTCTGCCTTAAAACAATCATCGTTAGTGCGATCAAGCTATCGACTCGCCCGTGCCTTTGGTTGGACTCCCCAACAGCTACAGGTGATGACCATGGGACAAATTTCCCTTTATCTTCAACTTTTAGACGAAGAGGCTGAGCATGAAAGATCCCTCTGACCATTTAACGACGCTGGGTAATGCGTTACGACAAGAGTATCAATCGCTTTGGCCCTGGTCGTTAGATACCTGGTGTTCCCACGGGTTAGGGGATGAGGATTTGAGTAGTTTTCATCATCTGGAACAAGATATTCAGGAGGTATTACAAATCTGTGAAGAGCTGACTCAGCTTGAAGCATGGTTGATGACTCCATTTTTTTCAGTTCAGGGCAACCCCATTAATGGACAGCAAGATTTTGATTTTCGGGACTCCGAGGCATCGAGTGCCGTTACTTGGCCAAATGAATTGAAACCAAATAGCGATATCCAAAGTCGGGTGACTGTCGATAGAAGTCAGCCTGCGATGAGTGATATATCTGATACCTCAACGTTAGTTGACGATAATTCAAGACAATATTCATATCCCGTTTTGCCTCAGCCCAGTAATGGCGTCAATTCAGTATCTTACTCGGGGCTATCAAAAACACAGCCAGAATTTAGCAATTCAATCGTTAGAGAACAAGCTAATCAAGTCTTAAAACCACTCCAAAATGAAGAAAGTGAGCAACTTGGTAGTTTGCCAGTAACGAGGTTTGATCACAAAATCATATCTCAAGCAAGCTTGGATAACTCGTTCTCCAAACGTAATGCCTCAACTCAACTTAGGCCGACAGAAACTTTGAATGTTGGTACGGCTGATACAGCTGAACAACAAGTGCCATACCAACAACAGGCTGATCAAATCAGCATCCTGGAAAATTTGCCAAACCAATCAACTTACCCGTCAACAAAGAAGCCTTTTGAATCGACTCAGGCCCAATCTTTGGCTACGCGCGCTTTAGCTGTAAACGATCAGGTTATACAAGATCAGATTTACAACTTACCAACGGTTAATGAGTCTCATTCAATGCCCCCAAGTATTCAGACTCAGGCCAATACTGCCAACATTGTTGATGCCCAACTGCTGAACTCAGAGCAGCAGGTCCCTACAGTGTTCACCCAAGCACCCATCAAGGATCTATCGGCGCTTGCCAATTGGTTAGACCATTCGTCTCTTGAGTCTCCACAGGTTGATCAGTCTGAAGACTTTTATGGGAGACCGCATCCTAAAATTCCGTCTAAGGGTTCAAAAGCTCAGCAGCCCCAGCCTACGGTACCTGTTGACTCAACTTCTGAACGTGAACGTGAGACTCTGTCCCCGCAGTGGCCAGAACCATTAGGGCATCAGCAACCAACACAGTTTCCAAGGGGTACGATTCCAGCGATAAACTCTTCCGAGCCAAGACCAATCACACCAGCCAGTCCTCTCCAATCGCAACACTCGACAGACATTTCCCCGACGGACATACATGCTACCCAATCGATAGAGTCGCCGGTAGATTGGCCAACCGATTTCTCAACAATGTCTTCTGCACCGTCAGGACCATCGACAGATGTGTTTACTCCTGAGCCCCTGGATTTAGAGGAGGTCATGGCGGCCATTTCTGCAGAAATCTCCCGTGAATACCATCGATTTTATGGAGATTAGCCATGCCGATTGAACTGGCCAAAATCCAGTTAGATCGGGTCCACAAAGTGGATACTCTGGAGCGGGCTGCCTTAGTTCATCATCAGGTGCCGGGCTTAGAAGGGAATATCACCCAAAATCTAGGGCGTAATTCCGTTCGATTGCAGATTGAAGGGATCTTTTATGGCACATCTGCCGAAGACGATTTGGAGACCCTCCGAAAAGCGTATAAACAACGGGAGCCCGTTGACTTTCTAGCTGACATTGTTGGTAGGGCCTATTTTAGCCAGGTGGTCCTGGAACAATTTGATGTGTTGCAAGCCGCCCAGGCTCCTGAGCAATTCAGCTATCGGCTCACCATTGCTGAATATGTACCCCCAAAGCCATCCGCCATTGCTGACGCAGCTGCGGTCGATCAGGCAATCCAGTCCCAGGCGCAGCTTTTGTTGGATGTCGCCACCCTGCCTGAGGCGCTGAGCATGGGCAGCTTGCCTGCCCTGACTAACCCCGCCGAGCCACTGCAAGGAGCCCTCAACCAAATCACTGGAGCCACAGCAGGGCTCCCAGACGTCGCGACTGGCTTAGAGGGGCTGTTGGCCCTGAAAATCGAACCCGTCCAGCCACCGGCCCTGCCCAAAGACATTGCTGAGCCGCCTGAGCCCACGTTAAGTTGGCAGCCTAAACCGTCACTCCAGACATTAATTGAGTCAGGGGTGCCCATTGAACGTCTAGTACAGTCCGGTATTTCGGTAAACGAGCTATTAGAAGCCGGGGTAGCAATTAGCGATTTACTGGCCGCTGGGGTGTCAGCCAAGGCGCTGTTGCAAGCTGGGGTAACCGCTGAGACCCTATTACAGGCAGGCGTAACCGTTGATGCCCTGTTGGGGGCTGGGCTATCGGCTGAGCAGGTGCTCAAAGCGGGTGGCTCGGTGGAAGATTTATGGGCTGCTGGGCTATCGGTTGAAGCACTGCTGGCTGCGGGCGCTACGGTGGAAGACCTGCTGGCCGCAGGCGTGCCAGTTAGCGATCTGTTGCAAGCGGGCGTTGCCCTAGACGAGCTACTCACCGCTGGGGTGGGGGCAGCTGTGTTGCTGGCTGCTGGGGTCTCAATGGAGGATCTGACAGCAGCTGGGGTTGACCCAGAACAGCTTAAGACCCTGGCCCAGCCTGGTGATTTGCCCCCCGTAGAGACTGCTCAGATAGTTTTGTTATTGATGGATGAGGCCGGTAATGCGATCGCAAATACCCCATATGATCTTCTCTTGCCCGATGGCACCCGCCAATCGGGTCAATTAGACGACCAGGGACGCGCCCAGATTGAAGCACGGTTAACAGAAACCTATAGCCTGAGTTTCCCCGATCTAGATGCAGCAGATTGGGAACTGTTGACCAGCGAAGCTAGTGAACAATCACCTGAGAGTCCCTCTGATAGACCATCCGAGAGTCCATCGACCGATCAACCTGCTGAGAGTCCCGCCGATAGACCACCTATAGAGTCACCAGAACCCAATGCTCAGGTAAGTATCACCCTGGTGGATGACGCCGCCATGCCCATGGCTGATCAGACCTATGAACTCACCTGGCCCGATGGCACTGTGCAAACGGGGCAATTAAGCCCCCAAGGAGACGCGACCTTTGAACAGTTGCCCGTCGGCACCTATGGATTAAGTTTCCCGAATCTAGATGCAACAGATTGGGAATTGCTGACCAGTGAAGCGATTGCCCCCCTACCTGGGCAGCCCGTTGATGACGTCCCCGTTGATGACGGCTCCCCAGAATCGCCTGCCGAACGTCCGGTGGATAGAGATTCACCTGAAAGCCCTGATGCCGTTGGCTCCAATGCTCTGGTGAACATTGTCCTGGTGGATGATGGGGGGCAGCCACTGGCCAATGCACGATATGTGCTCAGGCAGGCAGGTGAGACATTGCGCGAAGGCACCTTAGATGCCCAGGGGCACATCCGCCTTGACAATCTGTTGGTCGGAGCTTACGAGATTAGTTTCCCTGAGTTAGATGCAGACGATTGGCAGTTAACGTCAGAGATTCCCACTCTTACAGAAGATACACCCGTCGCCCCTCCCATAGAAACGCCAGTCCCTCCAGCGACTGACCCCACAGACTCTCCAGATGCAGCAGCGCCTGCCAACATCGGTCGCATTACCCTGAGTTTGTTAGATGATGCGGGTCAGCCCATGGCTGATGAGACCTATGAACTCACCTGGCCCGATGGCACTGTGCAAACGGGGCAATTAAGCCCCCAAGGAGACGCGACCCTTGAACAATTGCCCATCGGCACCTATGAACTAAGTTTCCCGAACCTGGATGCCGCAGATTGGGAGTTGCAAGCCAGTGAGACAGATGCACAACAACCCGAAACATTAGAGGATCGCTCCCCTACCCCCCAGACTCCCACCCAGCCGCCTACCGAGAGTCGCCCTGAAGAAACGCCAGGCGAGCCCCCGGTAGATCCTCCTGTACAGGCCACTGCCCAGGTAACTATCACCCTGGTGGATGATGCAGGTCAGCCCATGGCCAATGCACCCTATGTGCTTAGCCAGGCGGGCGAGACCGTGAGCGAAGGCACCTTAGATGACCAAGGCAACATTCGTCTTGACCAACTGATGCCAGGGGCCTATGAGATTACCTTCCCAGAGTTAGAGCAGGGAGACTGGCAGCTGGCCCCCACCCCAGATGAGGGTGAGCCCCAAGAGCTGACAAGAGACTTGCCCAGGGAATCTCCTGTAGACGATCGTGCCACAGCCCCCTCTGGGAACAAATGGCTTGCCCTGACGGTGTTGGATGACGATAACAGGCCTTTGACCGGGCTGCGCTATGAGCTGTATCAGGAGAATGAACGGGTGCAGACAGGTGTTTTAGATGACCAAGGAAGACTCAGGGTTGAAGGGTTAGCGGGAACTGTTTATACCCTCTCATTCCCAGAGTTAGACCAGGATGATTGGCAATGGCTAGAGGAGTAAAGGGTGAAGGGTGAAGGAGAAACCATCATGGGATTGATCAACATTAGGGAGGGGGGCCAAGACAGTGAAAGCGAGGTATCAAACATGGGCGATGCAATCAGTAAGCGTCCCCTTCGACTCCGCTCAGGGGACGCTGGCTAAGATGTTGGCTGAGCGAAGTCGAAGCCAACGGTGTCTCTGGGACAGTTACTGAAATCATTGACTTAATGCTTATCGACATCAGGTTCATCGACGTCAACGGATTAAACAGAGTATGTTAGCTATCCTAGAAAATCTTCAGATGCCAGACAGTGGCGGTTTGGTTGAGCAGTTTACCGGACTGACCCAGGGGATTTCTTTACCTCAGTTTTCTATCGGGGATACGGTGACAATTCCGAAATTAGACACCCTGACGGGGGCTGTTGATCGCTTTACCGATTTAGCCCAAAACCTGCCGTCTAACCCAGATGCCCTGCTCAGTGGGCTGCTAGGTGAGCTCCAGGGGTTAGCCGATGGCTCGCTGGAAATTGAGACGTTAATGGCTCCCCTGACCACCTCATTTATGGGTGCAGCGCCAGCGTTGGGTGAATTTCAAACCATGCTGGAAGCGCTGACGGAGACTGTTTTTCCGGCATTGAGTCAGCTTAGTGAACAAACTGTTGATGCTAACTATCTCAGCGAATTGTTGTCAGTTCAATCGCTGAGCGAGACTGCCTTACCCCAACTAAGCGATGTGATCGGCCCCTATGGGGTGCAGGTTGAGACGCTTAGTCAGTTACTAACTGGATTGATTGAAGAAAGCGCCACTGAAGGTTTTCAAACCTGGATGAATGACCTGGTGGCCCTACCTCTGGACCATCAGCTAACCGACGAGCACCTGACTCACCTGGAGCAACAGGCGAACCAATTGACTCACCAAATCACTCGTTTAGAGGCCAAAACCCAGACCGCATTTGATCAGGTGGAGCAGTTTGAAGGGACACTATCCACTCTCTCAAACCAGGCCATGGAGAAACTGGATACGGTACTGACCGGGCTCGATCCACAGGCGCTGGGAGCCCAGCTAAATTTACTCCCCCCCAGTGCCCTCGGCACTCTGCAACAATTTGATCTCAGCCGCATACTGGACCAGTTGCAACCGGCGATCGCAACTCTAGAAAACCTGGTTAGCCAGGGGGTTGGGCAAATCACGGCGGGGATTGAAACCGTGGTGGGCACCATTGAAAGTGCGATCGCAACCGCCGAGCAGGCCCTGGTCAAAGCCAGTGCCCTGGTGACCAACCTGATCCAGCAGGTGGTTGACTTTATCCAAGGGTTTGACCTTACCGGTCTGATCAATCAAGCCAAGGCCATGTTTACCGACATCACCGACCAAGTGAGCGGTGTGATCAACCAGGTCAATGTCGCCATTGGGCAAGTGTATGGATTAGTCAAAGGGCTGATCGATAAAGTTGCAGCCTTTGACGTTAAGACCCTCATCAGTCAGTTCCAGGCGCTGATTGCCCAAATGACCGCCCTGTTAGACCATCCCCAGGTGCGGAGCATTTTAGACCAAACCAAACAGGGCATTGACCAGGTACTACAACAGCTGGACGAGGTTAGTCTACAGCCGATTTTTGACGATGTCCTCAACCAGGTGGACACCGTCAAAACCACCCTGGCCTCGATCAATGTAGCTGAGCTGAACCAAATGTTGCGCACGGCCCTATCCGCAGCCTTAGACCTGGTGCGCAATGCCATTGACCCACCATCCCAGGCCACCGACATTCTTAAAGAAGGTTATCGGACCGAGATAGCAGAGCCGATTTTGGGTGGAGTGATCGAACCGGTCAAGGCCCAGCTCGATCAGGTGGTGGACATCATCAATCGATTTGAACCCGGCACCCTGGTCGGTGAGCTGCTAACCCCTCCCTTTGAAGCCATGGTTGCCCAGGTGGAGGCCATGGTCGACCCCGATAAACTGGTGGAGCTGATGCAGCCGATCAGCCAATTTCAAGCGGACTTACTGGCCAAAGTAGATGCTGTTGCCAGCCCCAAAGCATTATTGGCACCGCTGGTGGACATCTATCAGCAGCTAATGGGATTTGTGCGATCGCTCTCACCGCGTCAGCTACTCACCCCCATCAATGACCTATTGCACACCGTCACCCAACAGCTAGACAAACTGGGTCTGGAAACATTGGTGGATCAGGTGGTGGACTCAGTACGCCAGGTCACCAATACGATCAGTGGCTTCCGTCTGCAAGATCAGCCCTTCTGGCAACCGGTACAAACAATTTTAGACGGCGGGATCACGCCCTTTTTAGAGACTGTTGTAAACAGCCTGCACGGACTTGTCGATGGCCTGGATCTCTCCGCTCTGGACCCGATGCTCAGCCCCCTGCGCACGGCAGCCACCACCATCATGGCGCAAGTTCGCGAACCGATCTTGTTAGATCAGGTTAAAACAGTGATTCAGACCGTGGCTGATTATGAAAAAAACTACCTGGCTGAGATCACCCAGCTAGCCCAGGGCTGGCAACAACAAACCCGGCGACTAAACGGGGCAAACCAGATCCCATCACAGTTACAAGCAGGCTATAACCAGCTACAAACCCAGCTACAAACCCTCAACCCCGTTACTCTGCTGGCCACTCCCACCAGTTTGATTGACCAGTTTAACCAAAAACTCATCAGCATTTTAGATACCCTAGAACGTCTCTGGCAGCGCCTTACCCAGCGTCTCGATCAGGGACTGTCAGCAATTGACAACCTGGTGAACAATGGGGTAGCTGGCCTTAAAACCTATCTAAATCAAGCAATAGACGGTCTGGTGGCTGGCCCCATTGACGCCATCACCCAGCAGCTTGAGCAGCCCCTTGCCCACATCAGCGGTGCGATTCAGTCTATTTTGGGGCTACAGGAGCACCTGGCGGTCTTTAACCAGATACCTGACGGATTAGCCCGCATTGGCCAGGCCATGATTGGCATTAAGGATAAAGTGCAAGCGTTTAATCTCGACTTTTTAGCAGAACCATTACAGCGGGTAAAAGCAGAAGTGATCAAACCCCTGGCAGCGCTCAATCCAGAAACCGCTTTAATTGCCCCCTTACAAAAGCTATACAACAAAGTCCGTCGTAGTTTAGAACGGTTGGCCCCCGCCCAATTATTAGCCACAGCCCGAGGTAGTATCACTGTCACATTAGCCGCGCCAGCAGCGAATGCCATTGCGATCCCCAGCGGCACTCCTCTCGTAGCAACCACTCCCATTGGGGATATTTGGTTTGAAACCTTAGAGGATAAAGTCTTTGAACCGGGTGCCGTCGCTTTAGAGGTGCCAGTACAGTCTTTGGTTGTGGGCCGAGCCGGTGACGTGATTACCTCCGAAGGAGTGACCTGGCAGGTGAATAAAGCAGAAAATCTACCTAAAGAGCTAACAACGGCAGATCTAAACCAAACCGCACCTATTTTGAGCCTGACAACGCTAGTTCGCGAAGTTTTGCTAGGCAAGCTAAATCTATTTCACCCAGTTGAGCTGATTGCCAAACCTCTAAATGAGCAATATCAAAAGATTATTCAGCTCAAGGATGAGTTAGGCATTGAGACCTTGTTTGATGCATTGTTTGAGAAACTATATGCCCTGAGTGAAGAGATTGAGACCGGTGTAGACAAGCTGGGGGTTAGCTTTAACGGTTTGTTAGCCGCCATGCCTTTGTAAAGAAGTACATCCTTAATATGCCAAACATAAGATACTTTCAATAAGCTTTAGCTATGACTTGGATCGAGAGAAAAAGTGGTCACGTGAGAGAACCCTTTGCAGAGCTATAAGACTGATTTTATGTAGGAGATCAAAGTGGTCAAGACACCTTTAAAGATTCAGTTTGAGGTTACAGAAACACAGACAAACTATCGATTTATCTTAAAACCTCGAACCAAGTCTTCCCTGGAGTTTGTCTTGCGAGATGAGTATGGCGTGCCTTATTTTCATAAGGAATATAGTATTAGTGTAGACGGACTCACCTATGAGGGAAATACGGGTGAAACTGGTTTAATTAGTCAGTCATTACCCTCAACTGCTCAAGCAGCTGAACTTACAGTCTGGCTAGATGCTGAGGATCCAGACGATACTTTAACCTATCAACTCAATTTGAACCCGCTACCTCCAATTATAGAAATTCGAGGGGTTCAAATCCGATTGAACAATCTGGGCTATGGGCCAAGTGAAGTGACTGGAGAACTCGATGATCAAACTAGAGCGGCTATCCAAAATTTTCAAGAATTTATGGGATATGACAATGCTACAGGAGAGTTGAACGAGCAAACTCGGGCTGACTTGCTGAAGATGAGCGAGGGAGAATAAAAGAATTCTGACTTTTGCTGACTTTTGCAAGAGCCGATATAGAAACAACGATCTTGTTTTATTGATGTCAATAAATCATGCCATTAGATTAAGGCGATATTTACATTTTTCAGGTAGAACTGGCGGAGAGTAATGTCAAAGTTCATATACAAATGGTTAGTTTGGGATGGGCGATATGCGCTTCAGGGACAGTGCAACCATCCGGAGGATAATCCTGGTAATGCTGAGACAGATGCGGAAAAATTATTACCTAAATTATATATTCCTCTAGGTCGCCAGAATTCTAAACAGCCGCCGCCGTCTATCGTAGTCGCTACAGCTGTCTCGGTACGCCTGATAAAAATTGTGGAATCTCCGGATCACTGCATGGCCATCAAAGTGCAGCTTAAGCGCCTAAAAAAAGCAGATGGTTCTTGGAATATTAAAAGTCTAATGCTGCGAGTTTATCAAAATTATGACGCGCCTTCTCAAAATAAATCTGTCAGTAACGAAATCCTGCCTAAAGAAAAACTGGTTTATCAAGAGATTCTTCGAAAAGAGCAGATTGAACAGCTACCAGAAGATTCTGAAAAAACGAAAGACACAAATCTTCCTACAATAGCTAACCCATTACTGATATGGGCAGATAAGACAATTGATGCTGAACAACCAGTCCAGTCACCTTTCAAAATAAGGATTTGGGTATCAACAAAGAAAAATGCATTTGGCCAAGAAGGTAAGGATTTATTGCCATTTATTGATGAACCTGATGCCAGTTATACCATTCAAGTCCATGATCAATACCATCCTTCAGAACAGGAATTTTCAGATAAGTTTAAGCTAGATGGGAGAAGTGATACCTGGGATGAATTTATTAAGCGACGCAGAGATAAAGCTAAGGTAGGGAAATACGATAACAAGGTGGGTCGTAATATTACAGAATTGTCCTACAGAACGTTCATGGCACCAGCTGCTGAAACAGAGTTGGTACAGATAGCTTTAGAGGAAGCGGCTAAAACAGGTACTCCGTTTACAGAGGCGTTGATGGAAGTTGCCAAGAGTTCAGTCGTGAGTCAGTAATAAGAGGAGAGGGTTTATGTCTGAGACCCAGATTGCGGCAGTAAATGTTGACGCCCTGCTTAAACACTTAAGACCTCAACAGCAAGGGAATAAGCTGTATATGTTACTAGATGCGGCACAAGATCCTAGTATTTATAAAGCCCTTAGTTCATTTGATAAGACTTCTTATGGCTCAATTTTTCCAACTCAGATTGCTCAGGAGTTAACAACAGTTGTTCCCTATTTACTGCTGTTGGATCGCAGAACTAATGCAACGAAAAAACTTCTAGAAGACTGTTGGGGCAAAAGTTGGGGCATTTTTTTAGAATCCACCAATAGCTTAGAAGAATTAATAAAACATATGCAGACCTTACTTCTAGTTAAAGACCATGATAATAGGTCACTCCATTTTCGATACTACGACCCACGTGTGTTGCGAGTTTTCTTGCCAACCTGCAACGATGCTGAGTTGGCTACGGTCTTAGGCTCCTCCGTAGTTCGATTTTGGGTCGAAAGCGAGGATGGGAAAAGTCTGGTTGAGTTTCCGCCTAAGGCAGGAAAGTCATATCCACTTCAGTAAGCGCTATACGCCTTGGGAAAGATGCCAACTCAGTTTCTTTAGAGATGTGATAATGCTAAGAATTCGTCAAGAGCAAATGGAAGTATTTGCCCAAGTAGGTCTCAGGCAGTTTGAGCAGGAAGCTGTTGAGCATATTCGCGAAATCTGGCAAGAGGAGTATAGTCAACTGGGAGAAGCAGGAATCCGCGCATTTGTGAAAGCGGGTATTGAACGAGCGCAGGAGCATGGCTTTCAGATGAAGTATGACGTAGGGCGATATCTTGACCTGATGTTAGCGTTCGGTGATGACTTTGACCGCTCATTCTGGGCAGAATCAATTCTCTCAGAGGAATCTCTACCTCCGTGGCTCAAAATGGAGGAATTGTGGGAACAGGCAGTGCTCTTGTTGGACGATGATAACGAATCGGACTGATCTCTTTTTTATGTAGAAAAAACTAAGGGAGGTAGAAAAATGACGTATACGAAAGATAATCAGCTCGAATCCAAAAAAAGTGATCAGTCTGAACCTAAAAAAGGAGATAATTTAAAAAGATCAGACAAGGAGCGAAATCGAAAGTATAGCAATACAAACATCAACAATAGCCATCGTGAGCTAGATAAAAAAGTAGATTTAATTATTCAATTTCAAAAAATAAATAAGGATGATTCATTTCAGGGTGCATCGGTTACGTTAGCTCCTACAAGTTATCAAGGATCTTCTTTGAAAGGTATAGCAAATAAAGATGATGTTGTGAGTTTTTCAAAGATCCGTATTGGTGATTACAACGTATCGACAGACCAAGATCGATATCTTCCCATACAGATTAGGGTCTCTGTAGGAAAGAAAAAAACGGTAAAACTTCAGCCAGCTGTGATCCTCATGTACCTTGACGCTAACCGAACTGGCTCTATTGATGTGGGGCGAGATAAGGCACAGGATGCTGGGAAGTGGAATCGACAGCGAGGAGCAATTATCCTATTCAATAATATCAGCGACAATAGTAGTGAATCTGGTGATACAAAGCAAGAGACAAAAAAGGGCAAGACAAAGAGAACAATTAGTCAGGCTACTAATATAGCAAGCATAGCACCATTAGTATTTTGTTGCCCAAATCCAAAGATTTCACTTAAAGACTATAAAGCGGAACTTTCTCTGGCACCCGAGCAGAAAAACTTCATTCGGATTTTTAATGACCGCAATCCAGGAGCAGCACAAATTCTGGGTGAAGGGATAGACTCTTTCAAGTACAAGTTGACTTCGTCAGAGATTAAAACACTTCAATCTGGTAAAACACTCGAATTTGGGATGGAAGCGACCCGCTATTCTGGCCCAAATTTTAATGGTCTGATTAACTTGACTTTCACAACTACTAAGGGACTGTTTTTTAAGAACAAGACCATTCAAAAAAGTAAAGTAAGGATTGCGCCATGGATGATGCTTCATCATCTATACCCGGTCAAGAGAGTGTTCATGGTAAAGATGCCAGCGAATTTATCTCACCTTTACAAAGCATTTCGTGAGCAATTTAAGAAAATAGATTTATCAATAAATGAGCTTGAAAACCCTAACCCGTGGTATCCTATGACTTTTTGTCAAGACTGGATGGAGATTGGGTTTTCATGTCTACCTAATTGTGTAATACATACGATTATTCCAAGTCCATATTTAGAAAAGGAAAAAACTATTAAGGACCGGATTGGGCTACTGAGTAAACAGGAGCAAATAAGATCTTACTCGGAATCCTTTGGTACCCAAAATAATCAGAGCGATTTTGGTCCTGATGGCTTAGGTAATCTTGAAGTCACTCCCCCAATCTCTAAAAAATATCCTTTTGGTCGCATTTACCATGGCCCGAATTTATCTCCGGGCTTGGTTAACTTCCTAAAGGCTCAGCGGGTTCAGCCACCCTTTGTAATAGATGCGTCCTGGATGTACACAGGACATGTGGATGAGGTTGTCACGTTTGTACCTGCACCTAAACTTGGTCACAATCAGGCATATTGCGCCCTAGTTCCCAGCCCCAAGTTAGCGCTTGATTTACTCAGACAAGCAACAACAGATAAGGGGTTCATTATGCTAAACGATAAAGAAATTGACGCTAACGAGTCAGGACCAAAGACTATTATTACCAGTAGCATGCCAAAAACGATAGAAAATTTTAACCGCCACTTAAATTCGCTATTTTATAAAGATAGATTGGGGCAACAACTGTATCATGGTCCATCAGGAGAACCGAGCGACTTTAATTTACAAGAATATAATTCACGTATCGAAGACACTATTCAAGAAAAGGTTGTGAAGGTACTCAAAGAAGAGATAGGTTTACAGGCTGAGCAACTCATTTATGTTCCTGTTTTGTTTATTGAGCATAAGAAAAAAACTATTGCTCTAACTGCTAATATGGTCAACCTGCTAGTAGTCAACGAGAGTCTTTGTATTTTCCCTAAACCTTATGGACCTGAGGTAACGATCAAAATCGAAGGAACAAAATCGCACTCAGTTGACAAAGAAGAATCTTCTACACATAAAAAAGAATCTGAGTTTACAATACCGAAAAAAGATGTAGAAAAGGGGGAAAGCAGGGATTTATTTGAAGAATATTTGCAGCAAGCGCTTTGGAAAATTGGTGTTCAAGGTATAGCCATTGACACTTGGCAGGGCTATCATATGAACCATGGTGAAGTTCACTGTGCAACTAATGTAATTCGTCATGTTAAACCGATAAAGTGGTGGACTTTTGGGTCAAGAAAGGGTGGTGTTTGGAGTTCTCCTAATCGGTTGCCTTCTGTTCGTTTGCCTCAAGGTTCAATTTCAGAAGGCCTAGCCAATTTAGGCAATACTTGTTATCTCAACAGTGTGTTCAAACTATTGGCCATTATGCCAGAATTTAACACGCTCCTTAAACATAAGCTAACTCAGGACAAGGACATCAAGGCAAGACAAGATTTTCAAGAAAACTTGTTAGCGCTATTTAACTTCCTAGAACCATCTACATCAAAGTCCATCGCATCAAGCAGTAATAAAAAACTTTATCAGTATCTCTCTAACTTGTTTAGTGATGCTGATTGTACCCAAGGGTTATTATGGAACTCTGGGTGGCACAATTCAAAATACATACAATGTGATGCGCATGCCTTTTTGGCATATCTATTAGAAGCTCTAGAAAGTGATCTGCTCCCCTTAAAAATATGTCAGAAAATTGCACCTCTTGAAAATGAACCAGGACAGGTATCCCTTAAAAACACACCAGATATATTCCTTATTGCTCCTGCCCTCCAAGATAATCACAAGACAATTCAAGACACCATTAATGCGTACTTTGCTGAAGAGGAAGTTGATGATTATAAATTTGAGAACATCAATTACCCTCAAGACAAACAAACAAGCAGGGTAAAGAAGCAGTATTTTCTCATGGGACCACCAAAATTCTTTATCTATCGTTCCATGCGTGAGGTGCAAGTGGGAGGGAGCATACAAAAAGCGAATCGTGCCATTCAAATTAAACTTAAGATAACTCTGGCATACTATACAGAGAACAAAGGCAACTTTACTAAAGCTGGTGAGGCAGACTTGATTCCTTGGGGAATAATTCGCCACATTGGCAGCACATTAACGCGTGGTCATTACACGATGCTTCAAAGGACGGCTGCCCCACCAAACAAAGCTAATTGGGTAGAACATAATGACACTAGTGTGAAACT
The DNA here is from genome assembly GCF_000316115.1 of Leptolyngbya sp. PCC 7375. Lineage (GTDB taxonomy): Bacteria > Cyanobacteriota > Cyanobacteriia > Phormidesmidales > Phormidesmidaceae > Leptothoe. The sequence goes on along the minus strand of NZ_JH993797.1, from coordinate 339,943 downwards.
CATTAGTGATTCAAAAATTCAGGATGATATCAGCGAGGACCAAAAGAAAGATCCAGAAACTAACTACCTCATTTTATATAAGCTCTCGGAGGATAGGCCAGAAAAAAGTAAGGGTAATTAACCCCTTATTGTTTCAGGCTTCATTAGAAAATAATGATGACTCTTTAAATTGTTCGATTTCTTACAGGATTACATTAACTTAGATCTTGTATCTGGCCAGAAAGCCTCACCTCGCCTTGGACTCAAATTCGCAAGGCTAATTGGATCAAAACCCACTAAAGGGGTTAAGGGATCGGTAAAAGCTAGATATGTAGAGCTTTACAGCCAATCTTGTCGCTTTATCGACAGCGCTCAGTTAGCGTTGGGTTTTGAACCTAACGTGGGTTTGAGCCTCAAAACCAACTTGGTACAAGATTTCAGTTAAGCAACGAATAGAGATGTCTCTAAATATAATCCAAAAAACCACATAAATTGAAACACTTTAAAGAGTTTTTTCCACATAGAATATAGGCAGACAAATATAATTGCAGGTTGAACTAACCTTGAATTTCGTTCAATTGTTCAGGTCAAGCAACAATCATTGACTATGGTAAATGGTTCTTTAAAAGAGTCATTGTCTTATATCTCTCTTTCTAAGAATTCATTTAAGTTTACGGCCTAAAAGGTGGCTATCTATGGAGAGTCCGGGTGAGGTTTATATTGTTAAGCTGGGCGATACGTTAACGGGCATTGCCCACACAGCGGGGTTTCGTTCGACTGAGGCTATTTTTTATCATCCTGAGAATAACAATCTACGGCGGCAGCGACCGGATGGTGAGTTGTTTGTAGATGACAAGATTTTTATTCCTGAAAAACGGGTCAAACAGGTACAAATTGGAGCCTTTGGGCCAGATGATCCCCGTAATCGTCAGTATGTATTTCAAGTAAAGACGCTCAAGGCCTATTTCTCTTATTCGTTTACTGATGAGAATGATGAACCCTATGCCAATAAGCGCTATGAGCTAGAGGTCGATGGTGAAACCTATGCCGATACTACAGATGCCAATGGCTATATGAGTCAGGCCGTATCGCCAACGGCTAAACAGGCTAATTTGACCCTATGGCCCAGTGAGGACGATGCTACAAAAACCGTTAGTTGGGAGTTTCCCCTCGGGGCGGGCGACCCTGAGGAGATGGCTTAGGCACAAATTAATTAATTAATAATTCCCAAATAATATTGTAGAGACGTTCCATGGAACGTCTCTGCGTCCCAAGGGTTCAAATCTTAGCCGTAATTTATATGGGGTTGTCAGGGAGAAATATATCAAATGCCTGTTGAAGCGACCAAATTAATCAAACAACAGCCATTGGATAAACCAGGGGAGGATTATCCGTTTCCGCCATTGATGGGGTTAGAAAAGCCGCGCAAACCAACCAAGCAACCCCCACGTCGGCTCAGTCTAAAGCCGTTGCCCCAGCGATATGGCATTGCCCCACCGACGGTAAGCAGCAGTCCTTTCCATGGCGTGACTCGGCTGTCGTTGGTCTTGGGTGATCAGGTATCGGAAACATTTAACAACGGCAAAGGGAACAATACAAAAAAGGGGAAATACTTTGCCGAGGTATCAGAAACCTTTAGCTTTATCTCGCGGGTACAGAATCCATTGATTGCGTGGAGGGTGCGCAATATGGATCGGTTTTATAAGGCTAAGTTTGAACTATTTGCACCGGGCTATCCTGAAGCGATTTGGGAAACGGTGTGGGATCAAGGGATGCTCAGTACCTACCTGCGGCGGGGTGGTTTGGTGGCTGGCAGCAAGATTAAAGATGGAGAAGAGGTGGAGATTCCTTGGGTGGGGAGTATTGCCTGGAATAATCTGGTGGTAGATAATTATCAGCCGGATTTTCCGAATGGATATTTGCCACCGGAGAAGGGACCCTATCAGCTGCGGTTGACGATGAATGATGGCAAGCCGGGGACGGATAAAATGGGGTATCCGTTGGTGGCCTGGACGTATTTTTATACGGAACCGCCGGACTTTGATGATGACGATGACTTTGGCATGTTGAGTTTGCTTGTTGAAGAGAAAGCGGGAGTAGGGTATCGGTTGGATGATGGGATGATGCCGCCGAGTGAGGGAACGGTGGATGAGGATGGGATTTTAGTACATCCGGTTTGTCAGCAGGCTTTTTCTGTTGTGTTGAAGTTTGAGGATGAATCAGAGATATTTGAGATTGCGCTAGAAGAGCTAGATGATGAAGAACTAGATGATGAAGAGCTACCCATGCTGAAACTGTTAATTGAAGAAAAAGCAGGCAAGCAATATATCTTGGATGATGGGGTGCTGACACCCAGCCAAGGGATGGTAGATTCTGATGGGATTTTAGTGCATGAAGTCTCACCAGAAGCAGAAGGATGCTCGCTGAAATTTAGCGATGAGCCAGGCTCGTGGATACTTGGATTTTAATTTGCTTTCAGATTGATTTTATTGAGTTATTCAATAGGAGATAACCATGGAACCCAACACCCCACCACAAAAAGAGAAGCCATCAGAGACTCCAAAGATAGGCATGGGCAGAACTCCCCAGCGCAGCAGGCCATTGCAACAAACTTGGGCAAGAACGAGAAGACTCAACCAGGGTACACCAAGAAAATTTAATCAGAGCACAAAGCAATTTGAGACATTATCTCAAAAAGATAAACGTATAGTACAAATAAAGCATGCAGCCTTTTTTGAAGAGCCAAATTGGTGGAAAAAACTCAAGTCTATTGATATATCATCCGCTGGTCAGAAAGGAGGGGTTATTTTCATACATACCACTATTCCAGGAAGAAGCTATGCGATCAAAGTCACAGATGCTCCTCAACAAGTGTTATTTGCAGAGCACCTATTATTGAATCTAGGGAAAGCCAAGGTTCCCAAGAGCTTAGTTTTTTCTATTGGAGATAATGACGTAGACAAGACAGCCAATCCCTTAATAAATTTTATCAAGAAAAGGGGAACATCAGAAGATATTCCACAACGGATAAAATATACTCTGCAAGCAGCAATAGGCAATAAAGAAGACCTCCTTAAAAAATCTCGAGACTTACCCACTATTTTTGTAAGAAAGTCTGATAAATCGCTCCACATCCTAATTATTTCCAAGGAGCGTCAAGTAGTTTTCGACAAAAATGTTGGTAATAACGCTGGTCAAATAGATCTTAATCAAGAAGTTAAGCAAAAATTAGACGTTTTTCTCTCTGACGAGAGCCTTCAAGAAATTGAGATTAACGATCTTGCAAAACAGATTATAGAAGCGGTATCACAAGATTCAAAATACGAATATCAACCCAAAAAAAGATTAAAGTATGAGAATTTTATCAAGGATCTCGATTACGAGTCAAATTATTTAGTCGTCATGAAGCTTATCACAGGAGATTCCCTATCAGTAGCATCAGCGGATTTGCAGAAGTGGTCCCTCAAATACTATCCTAGTTCAAATCCAATCGAAATACTAGATGAAATCAGGTTTTCAAAGAATTTCGACAAAATTTTTTATAAAAAAAATAAAATCGAACGTGAGTCTTATGAAGCTCTGAAAAAAATAATTAGCTCTATTTATGTAAATAGAACTATTTTAGATAATCCAAATTTCATGAAAAACTTGGGCCGCGTATTAGCGGTTGATTGTTTGTTGGGAAATGCGGATCGATTTGAAAAAATGAACCTAGGGAATGCATTTTTTGTTTATAGAAAAGACGGTTTCCTCAAAGCAAAAGAATCATATCCTATTGGCGTTATCGATAATGATTCATTTTTGCCAGTATTTATGGGGCAGGATAAGTTCCATCCGGATATTGAAAAGAGAAGAAATAGAAAGGTAGATAATATTCAATCCTATGTAGAATGGAATGTTGTTTTCGGCTACGAGCTGGACCCTAAAGATGATATGAAGTCAGTGCAAACATCTGACATAAAATCTCTTCTTGAGAATTTTCATGGTAACTGGTTTTTAAAGTTTCGTGAAAGCTTTCTCTCGAAGCATGATTCTACACTTATTCAATTTATTTACACTGATGATGGCACATTGATCAAGCAGCCAAAAGCATATAAGCCGCTGTCACAAGATCCTCAAGATCAAAACTGGAAGGAGATTGAGAAAAATATTTTAATTGGATTTACTGAAGGTCTTAAAAACATTCGAGGAAATGACTTTAAATCCATCACAGACAAATATAATCAGTTGTTCGAGGACTATGGATTTACAAACAACTTTGATTTCATTGCTCTGGATGTCAGAAGACATTATATGACTCAAGCTGTGTTAGGCGATTCGCTCAATCTTTTTGGCATCAAATTTGATCATAACCAAGCAGTGTCAGCTGTTATAAAGCAAGTTTTCCCTCCTGTTGAAATTCCTGGTTTGATTCGAAACTCAATTCAACATTGTATTTCTAACGGCTTAGAAAGTAGAACTATCGGATCTCAACTAATTAAAGACTTGTCTGAGCATTCTTTTCGCGAAGATATCTATACAATAATAATCAGTGCGATTCACTCTCTTAAGCTTTTTGGTAAGAAAAAAACTCGAAATGAACATGAAGAAGAATTTAGTTCTCTATTCATCTATGCACTATTGAAGAATTTTAATGATAATGAAAAGAGATTTAAAGGTTATAAAGATTCTCTAGCTCCTAAAGTATATTTAGGGATTTTTGAGGAGAGAGTCAAGTCCTGGGTCAATCAATTAAACCTTCTATTTAGCGTTAAACCTATGCCACCACTCGCAGTCGTTTCAATCGTGCTTAAAGACTTAGCAGAAGTTTCTAAAATAGAGAGGGTAGACATCTTCTTAAAGTTGACCAAGGATTCTCTTGCTAATATAATTGCCCCTAAACTTTATCCCAAAAGCCAGAAGAAACTAAAGAAATAAATGTGGTTGTGATGCATGTTCTAGGCAAGGAAAATTGGATGTTCTTAAGTGATTTTGAATGTTTGGGTACGTTGTTTTCTATTAAAATCAATATCTCAATAAGATTTCAGCTCATGTCTAAAAATTGCCTAGATACAGGCTTTACTCAAGTTGACCATGCAACCCATCTCTTACAAAGTCACCCTCGCCTCGACTACCCACACATCTAACCTACTCTCTCTCAGTTCTCACACTTCCCTCCTGACTCCCACCCATCGCTGTCACATCACCCTTAGCACAGCCACCGTTCTCTCTCTCTCTCTCAAGGTCCCTGTTACCGTCGCCCTCGGCTATAACAACACCACTACCCCCATCTTCACCGGCACCACCCATACCATCAACTACGGCATCGACCACATCACCATCGAAGCCCTCAGCACCTTCCGCACCCTTACCACCACCCACCTAAACCTCCTCTACGAAAAACCCACCGCCGGTGACATCGTCAAAAACATTGCCCAAAGCCGCCTCAACCTCAAAACCGCCAAAATCGAAAACGGTCTTACCTTCCCCACCTACACCATCGGCGACCAACAATCCACCTACGATCAGCTCGCCCACCTCGCCCACCAATGCAACTTTGACCTCTACGCCGACACCGACGACAAACTCGTCTTCGCCAAATACAACCCCACCACCACCCACACCCTCACCTACGGTAACAACATCCTAAACTATCACCAAGCCCAACCCGCCCCCGGCATCACCGCCGTCGAAGTCTACGGCGAAAGCCCCGCCAGCCAAGGACAGGGCGACCAAGCCCATAGCTGGCTCACCAAAAAAGACGTCAAAGGCACCGCTGGCGGCGGCACCGGCACAAAACTACGCATCGCCGACCCCACCGCCCGCACCCAAGCTGTCGCCAATAAAGTCGCCCAGGCGCTGCTAGCCCAAAAACAACAAAAACAACGAGGCCAGGTGAGGGTGTTAGGCGACCCCAACATCAAGCTGGGTGACGCCATCAAAATTGAAAAGATGCCCCAAGCTCAACACAATGGCACCTTCAAAATTACCGGCGTCGCCCATCACCTCAGCCGCCGCAAAGGCTTTTACACCACCATTGATTGGGAGCAAACCTGATGGATTCCATTGTCGGCGTCATGAAAAAGGTGGCCGCCCACGAGGCCCGCAAAATCTACACCACCGAGCTGGGCATCGTCACCGCCGTATTCCCCCACAAATCTGACAGTGACAAAGAAAACTATCAGTGTTCAATCAAGCTTAAAAATAAAAAACAACCCGACGGCCAAGACTTTGAACTACGCCAGGTGCCAGTTACCACTCCCCATCTAGGCCTGGTGAATATCCCCAACGTGGGCGATATGGTCCTAGTCACCTTTATCGGCGGCAACCTCAATGCCCCGGTGATTATTGGTCGCCTCTACAATGATCCCGATCAGCCGCCCGTCAATAAAGAAAAAGAATTTTTGTTGCAACATAGCCTAAAAGAAGGCGGTAGCCTCAAAATTGATACAGAAGGCGCGGTCACCCTTACCAGTAAAGATGAGAAAAATGTTGTGACCGTGAAAGATGGTGAACTCAGTGCCGTTAACGAAAAGAGTGAGGTGAGCGTTAAAGACGACAATATTACGATTAAAAATCAGCAATGTACCATTACCCTTTCTGGGGGCACTGTTGCCATCGACAATGGCACCTGTAAACTCAACATAGAGGGGGGTGGCATTACCCTGGATGCCGCCAGCAGTAGCGTCACCGTCAAAAGCATGGGCTCGATCAAAGTCGGAGACGCGACAACCGGATCGGTGCAAATTGGCGGACGTATGCCAGGGAATGCCGTGGCAGACAATGACGACATTATCCTCAGCATGCATCAACATGTGGGAAATCTGGGGGCACCCTGCCCGATTATGGTCCCCACAGAAAAGATTAACTCGATTCAGGCAAAAGCACGAAATACAAAGGTGGGATAAGGGATGGTGCGCATTAAAGGGGCCAATAGCGACTACAAGTTTGATGTTAATACCGGCCAGATCGAAGGCCCCAAACCAGCGGACAATCCTGTTTTTGATCAGCCGGTTTACCTAAAGATTTTTATTTGCCCTTATGATATGCCCAGCCGGGTGGAAAAGCCCCTAGATGAACAAGAGGGAAACTGGTGTGAAGGTACCGACAACCAGTGCCCCCATGCAGGCGATAGTCCAGGCCATGCCGTAGTCTCACTACATCAGGATAATGGTATCCGACTAGAAACCAATAACGGCAATCAGCTAGTGGTTGATCAACAAAACGGTATCCGGCTACGGCCAGATGCTAAAACCCCATTAACCTCGTTAGACGTGCGGTCTAACCATATTGTGCTACAGCGCCACAAAACTCGTATTGAAATTGCAGAGAATGGTAATATCGCCCTGTCTGTGCCACCCCAAAACCAGGTCACGGTCAATGGCAACGTCACCACCAACAACAATCTAGTGGTAGACAAGAATTTAACCGTCGGTAACCATTTAACCGTCAATGGTCATGTTACGGTCAATGGCAACGTCACCGTTACAGGTCGTCTGGACCTGTCTAAGGCAACGGTGAACCTACCCCAGACGCTCATCGATCAGATTGTTTTAAAGGTAAAAAGTCAAGCATAACGTGAGTGTTTAGGAGAGACTCAATGGCAGAGGGGCTGAATAAAATTGATCTCAAACTTACCCGCCGTCAGATGGGCCAGCCGGTAGCGGCTCGGGCAGGGGTCGACCTGACGGTGGAACAGCAAGATATTGCTGCCGTTAGCGGACGCAACAATCTGGCTCAGGCCCTACTAAATCGCCTCCATACCCGCCAGGGTGAGCTTAAGCCCTTGGGACACCGCAACTATGGCTCTCGCCTACATGAACTGGCCGGGGAACCCAACAACCGTCGTACCCAGCTGCTGACGGAAATGTATATTCGTGATTGTCTGGCCCAAGAATCCCGCATTTCAGAAGTGGTTAATGTTGTATTTGCGCCTCCATCCCGGGGGACATCACGAGACATTTTAGGCGTTACCGTAATCGTCCGCCCCATCGACGACGATGAGCCGCTGACGCTGGATCTGGCGCTGGGGTTGGGGGGCTAACGGGCAAGTACCATGGCATTTGAACCGAAAAGTTTTTCTCAGTTGTTTACGGAAATGCGCGATCGCACCCCGGCGAGCATTTCTGACTTTGAGACCGGCAGCGTTGCCCGTACCCTCTACGAAACCTTTGCCTACGAAATGGCACTGCTGTATGAGCAGATGCATCGGGTATATCTGTCGGGGTTTGTCGAAACCGCCACCGGCATCCATTTAGAACGGGTGGTGGCCGTATTGGGCATCCAGCGCGGGGAGCCAGATTTTGCCACCGGGCTGGTCACCTTTGAGCGCGATCTGGGCATTGATGAGACCTTGGAGATTCCCCTGGGGTTTGTAGTGACCACCAGCGAAGACGCCGACACGGTTAAAAAGTCGTATCAAACGGTGGAAACCAAACAGCTAGGTCCAACCGACAACCAGGTGCAGGTGAGGGTGCAAGCGATCGCACCGAGCGACAGTGAAGCGACGGCGGCCAACACCATAGAAGTCATGCCCCAACCCCTAACGGGGATCAAAGCCGTTACCAATGAACAACCAATTCGCTTTACCGGCAAACACCGAGAAACCGATGACGAATTGCGAGTACGGGCCAAAACCGCCCTATTAGCCACCAGCGGAGCCAATACCACCACCATCGAAAACGCAGTCTTTAACCTGCCCGGTGTGAAAGAAGTGCAGGTGCGAGAGAACTTTCACTTTGCCCGTGGCCAGGTAACCCTGACTCCCGATCTAGAAACCACGACAGAAACCACGACAGAAATCACAATCCCCAGGGGCACCGAGCTAGTTTTAGACCCAGGAGGAAACCAGTTTAAAACTAGCACAGTGGTCAGGCTAAATCCCAATCTTGATCTAGAGTCACCCCAAAAGGTAGACGTAGAAGCCGTTGTGCGTGGAGAAGCTGGGCAAGTAGACGCAGCGGCAACGTGGCAACCGTTGGAATTGGATGGCGGTGTTGTTGTCACCATCCACAACAACAATGCCATTGTCTTAAAAGATTTTGGCCTGATCGAAGTATTTGTGGATGGTGTTGATTTTACTAACCCCACCCAGGTACAGGCCCTAGAAACTGCCATCGACCGCTCCCGCGCCGCTGGGATCTATGTCTTGCCCAAGCCTGCCCAGGCGATCCAACTAGACGGGGTCTTTCTCGTTGAACTCACCCCAGGGCGACGTTGGTCAACCGAAGAGCGCCAGACCCTGGAGCAGCAGCTCCAGGTCGATCTAACTGAGCATTTGCAGCAACAAAGCATGGGGCAACCGCTGTTGATGTCGCAACTCACCCAGACCCTGTTGTCCCCGGCAGCTGTAAATGACCTGGTGGATTTTACCCTGACCACAGCCCTGGCAGCGGCCCCAGCACAAACCCATGATGCCGCCACCAAGCGACTAGATGCCGACATCCATGAAAAGTTTGAACCCCGCCACCTGCGGGTGGCCACGGAAATCAAACCGCTGGTAGTACAGGTCTATATACAGGCAACGGGGCTCAGCGATGAGCTACATCGCAGCATTGAGGATGTTCTGCAAACCTTTTTTAATCGATTGCGACCGGCCCAGTCGATCCAGCGACAGCGTCTGATCCAGCAGCTTGAGGCGGTGGCCCCTGACCAAAATTTTGGGGCCACCGTTGAGCTGGTTCCTCAATTTTGGTCCGCTACCGCTATGGCCGATAACAACACCAGCAACGACATCCCGGTCAGTTTGGTCGAACAAGCTGAGCTGGGTCATGCCTTTATCTATGAACATGATCTAGACATCTCCGGTGCCCTGAAGCTAACGGTTGCACCTAAGGCAACGGTCACAGACAAGCGGACGATCCAGGCTGAGGTGGAACAACAGCTGAGCGCTTATCTGGCCGGACTTCAACCGGAACAAAATGTGGACATGGGCCAATTGGCAAACCTGGCTAGCGAGGTGAAGGGTGTGCTGGGAGTGAACTGGCGACAGGATGATGTGCAAGTGTGGCGGTCCACGGGAGAGACTCGAACGCTACAGGCAGATCGTCTGGATGGTAATGAAATTCGGGTTGATCGGTTTGAGCGACCCCGGTTAGCTCCAGAGTTTGCGATCGCAACCGACATCCAAACCATTCCCATCAGTATCACTAACCTCACCCTGCACTTCAACATCACGGGCACCCCCTTCGACAATCAATCTGCCCTAGAGACCGCCATTCAGCAAACCCTCAAAGCTCACTTACCCGATTTTGTCCCTCAGCTCACTAAATTTGAACCAGCCCAATCTCTTGCCTATGACTCATTTAAAACAGACATATTCAACGCCATCGGCACCCACATTAATAGTCTTGATCGCGCCGATATTCAGACCGCGCCAGATGCGCCAGATGCCGCTGAGGTAGCCGAACAAACCAAAGCCCTACTACAAGGCTCCAACTATACCCTCGCCACCCTGAATCTATTCCCACCCGGCGGCGACATCCTGATTCGTCTTACCGAACGCGCCGTTCTCCAGCCCTTAACGGCTGAGGCCATTACCATCACCCTCGATTGGCCGCTGTTTAATCCATAGGTCATCCCCTGCCCCATCAACGGTTCGCTGTCTACCACCCCCTAAGCTTTCTCCCATGCCCCCCACCGGAAAAACCCTTAGTCTTCTCAGTCGTTTCCCTTCCTTTTACCTGGCAGACGGACCCGAGGGGCTGTTGCCAGATGTGTTGACGGTGTTTGGCGAGATTTTGGAACAGGCCGATACGGATCTGTTGCGGGTGATGCGATCGCACTTTGTCAATACGGCTGACAACCAGGGCTCTGAAGGGTTTAGCAGTCACCTACTGGGCGATTTAGATCACATCCTCTCTCTCTATTTAGAACGTCTGGGCGGCACACCGCAGCTGATTCAGGTCAATCCCCAATTTTATCCCGGTGCCATCAAACAACTGTCTGAATTCTCCCAAAAACTCCACACTGGCCACACCGGCTTTGCCCGATACCTGCGGCGTTGTCTTCCCCGTGAAACGCAACAGGCGCTGACTATATTTATTGCGACAGCTCCTAAAAAGCGAACCATCTCCCAAGCCAGGGGCGTCCGCAAGGCCCTGGCCGATGGCCTCAACCTCTGTCTAAAAGACACGGGCTTATATCGCAAAAATCAGGAGCAGTTCCCCACCGCAATTTTGACACCTGCTATCCAACAACTGCTACAGCAGGCTCCCACCCACGGACTGCCCTTAGAAATTCTCAATCGAGCGCTAGTCGAAACCGCGTTCCCCAATGAGATCGAAAAAAGCTATGCCCCCTATCGGGATCGCCTCAAAGCCTTAATTAAAGTCTTGCGACGGGGCGCAGCCACCAAAGCCGGTATTCGAGACATTGTTGCAGCCAACTTAGGTATCTTTGGCAATGATCTATCGTCCCAGGCAGCAAAGGCCCAGATCCAAATCGAAGAATATCTGCCAGACTTGATCAGCGATCACTTTGAAATTCATCCCTTCGCACTGGCTCCATCGGCAACTGAGGCGGTAGACCTGCCCTTACCCCAACAGTTCCAGATTAATAACCCCAATGTTATTCCAACGGCACCCAGTCTACGCCTCCAAATTCAAGACGGGCGGGGGGCAGACAACCGGGCCAATGCAGTTGTATTACAACCCCTGACTCATCTACGGTTTGTCAATATAGACACCCAAGCCTTTTTTGAGTACCAGGGCACCCTCAGGGTCAATGAAGATGTATTACAGGTCCTGGCCGATGGGCGCTTATTTTTAAATGGGATAGAAATCCCTGCCCAAGAGAGTCCTCCGCTATTGCCCACAGGACAATCCCACTGGCGGATCGAAGCCAGGGTGGGTGAACCCGCAGGTAAGTTTGACCAAACTCTGTTTGACTTGTCTCGGTTTGATGTTCCCATCAATGAGCCCGTTCCCCTCACCCATCAACAGGTAAGCAACTATGCCATTCATCTTACCGTTGAGGTCATTCGCAAAATTCCTGGTTCGTTTCGAGTCCAGGTGCCGTGGGATATTCCTGGTTTTACCGATAAATTTGGTGAGTTAGAAGACCATCCTCGTCGTCAGATTCCTGCCATCATTGATCAGGTGAAAGCAGCAGGGGTGCTATCTGTGATTGCTTATAGCAAGCGTTTTACAGAGTACCATGCTCTTATCGACTGGCTGACGGTGGTGCGATCGCCATTTACTGAGCAGCACCAAATCAAAGAAGCCAACTTCGACATCGGCAGTCAGCTCCAACCGTATCCCGAGGGTATTCACCATGACTTAACCGATCAGCTTCATCTCTCGGGTGTCTTTGACTATACCGAGTTTAATTCCGGCAATCGGTTTGCTTAGGTTGCTATTTACCGAGGTTCACATAGGACAGGTTCACTATGAAAATTGCTGACGCACTGGACATGAGAGGCCGTTTAACCATCCATCGATACGATGCCAGTGGACAACAGATCGATACGACTGCCACCAACAATGCGATTGTCTATTCTGGTCGTGATTTAGTTGCCAAACTGTTTGCCCAACAAGCCATTGAGCCTATTCGCTACATTGCTGTTGGCACAGGCGGTGAGCCCGTCAATCCAGATGCCGATACAGGGCTGGCCAAAGAAGTGTTTCGCAAAGAACTGAAAGGACTCAATTTAGCCAAAGATTTAACCGATATTCAGATGGTTGTACCGACGGAATCTGGAGAAAAAGAGCAAAAAAGCCGTCGCATTATCCTCAGTGCTGATCTCGACTTCGAAGAGCCCAATCCGTCTGACAATGGCGGCAAGCCCTACGAACTTAGAGAAGCCGGTCTGTTTAACGCCGGAGATCCCAACACAGGCATTATGTATAACCGAGTTGTTTTTCCAAATATTAGTAAAACTAAAGACTTTAAACTCACCCTGGTTTGGGAAATCATTTTTTAGGATTTCATCTTGTCTGTATCAGCTTTTAGCACATTGGAATTCTCTACTATGACCAGCCCATTTGCCCCCGAAGAAAAGAAATCTGGTGATCTGATTCGCGCCACTGACTGGAATGCCACCAACGATGAAGTCATGCGCCTAGAAAAGGTTAAGGTCAATCGTCAGGGAGGCGACACCCTGGAAGGGCCACTTACCATTAAGGGGGCGCTAACACTGGCTAACAGCGTCAATATTGTTGCGGATCCTCAAAATGCTGATACAAAGCTAGCAGTCACTGGCAATATAACCCTTGAAATCAACGGCAGTGCCAAGATTTCCACCAAAGATAAGACGGGCAAAGGCCTGCATGTGAGTGGCCTATCTAGATTGGGCGGGAGCATAGATTATCAGGACGATGCCGTCTTAAGCGTTGCTCCAGGGACTATTCATTTTGATGCTCCAGGCATCGTCGGGGGCCGACTAACCATCCTCGGTGGCTCTGGAACAACGGCGGGCAATATCGGCATTGGTAATACAGCGCCCCTATCAAAACTAACCATCAATCAAAAAATAGCGCATGACGGTAAATTTAGTACATTTGGTGAAGCTGCTTTAACCATCTTTGACCCCAACCACAATGGTGGCAATAACCCCAACGGCACCCGTGATATTTTGCATCTCGTTAGAGAAGGTATAAATGGCCAAGCCTATGGCAATAAAGTCTCTCTGGCACTGGGGCGATATGAAAATGTATCTACATTTTCTCGGACCCAGTTAGATATTAAGTTAACTGACAACAAATTTAACAGTCATAAAACTATTTTGTCTCTCAAAAGTAATGGCACCTTGACAGTTAGCGATAAAGGAACCATTACGTGCCCAGGACGATTACATATATCTGGAGAAGAGATCCTATACCTGCTGAACAAAAAGGGGGTCACGATTGGCAAAGAATGGGGGGGCACCGGTAATCTTGTAGTCCAGGGAAATGTCGGCATTGCCACAACGGGCCTTTCTGAAAAACTACAAATTAGCGACTTCACCAGTGCCGCAGATAACTATATGAAAATCAGCACGGCGGGGGGAAATCGCTTTAGGGCCGGCATTAAGCTCAAAGTTTATAATGACAGTTTTGGATTTACGATTGAAAATGACGAACGGCCCAGAAGTCTTGGTTTAAACGTCTTACGGCATAGTAGTAACGCTACAGGACAAACTGCATTGTTCATCGCTCAAGGTACTGGCGATATTGGCATGGGCACTACCACCCCTGAAGCTAAACTCCACATTAAGCAGACCGTTCATAATTCAGGCATTCGATTGGGCGAACATGGTAGCAATCGCTACTTTAATATTGCCTATGAGGGGCAAGGTCATATCCATTTTTATCAAGAAGATGGCCAAGGCCAGTGGATGGATCCGAGTGGGAATTGGCATCGTAACTCTGATCTCTCTCTAAAGAAAGACATTGCTAAACTCAACGATAGTTTGAACAAGGTCATTCAACTAAAACCGGTTCACTTTAGGTGGCGAAATTCTAATCACCAGGATATTGGTTTCATTGCCCAAGATATTGAGGAGATATTTCCTGAGTTTGTAAGTTCTGTAAACTGTAACAACCAGAAAATTAAAGGCGTTGCATATTCATCTTTTAGTGTCTTAGCAATTGCAGCTATCCAAGAAATGAAACAGTATTATGATACACAAATTGAATCCCTTAAACGTCAGATATCCCATCTTTCCTAAAGCCACTTATAATTTCCTGTCCATAATAAGATAGTTAATACTACCTCATTTTGTGAAAAACACTCTTAGACATAAATTGCCATGAAACAACAACTCCAACAACGCCTCCAACAACTCAAAACCGAACTTGAGTCAGGCCAAAAAGTTCTCGCTGACCTAGAAGCAAAACAAAATAACGTTCGCGAAACCCTACTACGAATCAGTGGTGCCATTCAAGTCATCGAAGAAGAACTTGCCAAGGCAGACGAAACCCAACCCAATGATTCTGCAACTAACAACAACGGTCACCCACTTCCCTCCACCAATTTAGATACAGCAACCCCCTCCATAGCAGAAACCCCCTAGGCTACTCCTGTGATCCACCATCTCCTACAGGCCATCACCGACGCCCTAAAACTCGACCTAAAAAAAGAGATTCCTGAAGATGATGATCATTGGGGAATAACTCCGATTGCTGACCCAACCAACATCACCTTACCTTATCTCACCCTTTACCCTAGCAAACTCCAGGTTGATCACCCCCTACAGCAACAATCTCATTCTTCAACACAGTCTGACCCTCTAGCTCCATTAACCATTACCCAAGAATTCCAGCAAGACTTTGTAATTGAACTCTACGACAAAACTCCAAGCAATCTCGAAAAGCGAGCTTCCCTGGTCATCGGCAGTTTACTCACCAACCACGACATTTTAATTAACCGCTACAACACCACAGAAATCCAAGCCAACTATCAAACCAATCAAATTTCAACCTGTCATCACCTCAGACAATTTCAATTTCACGCTGGTATTCCCACCTATGTCTCAAATGTCATGGGCTTACAGCTAAACTTCACTGCGATCGGCCATCTGAGCATGTCCAGGTCCGTGCCAGACTCACAAAACATGATCCAAACCATTAATATCTCTACGAAATAGTTGTTTTTAAGCAACTATTTGGCCTAATTCTTTAATAGCGAGCATATTTCAGGTTTTGGGCTGTTGATTAACTTAAAGATACAGGTTCACTTCAAATATTCAGTTTACCTTCAGAAGCTGATTGTATATAGTGAGCATACGGGATGCGATCGCATCCCATCCATAATTCTCCTGGGCAAACACACGGCCATTGTCTCCTCGCCGACGGAGTTCTCCAGAATCGGCAAGAGCATCATGTAGAGTTTGGGTCAGAGCAGTCTGATCGCAGTTCATAACCCAGCCACTTTGACTGTTTTTAATGTCTTGCCAAATGTGGACCTGGTCTGAAATTACCACTGGTTTGCCTGCCACCATGGCCTCCGCCACGGCAATGCCAAAGTTTTCATAGTAGGACGGTAGAACAAACAAATCCGCCGCTTGCAAAATTTGGGCCTTCAGCTCACCAGAGACAAACCCTGTCATCGTAGTGCAATCATTGAGTACGGAATGAGTTATCCGCTGACTGATGGTCTCTACATAGCCCTGGTCTTGGGGGTTACCACCACAGAGCATAAAGTGAAATTGACTATCTGACTGACGCAGCGATTCTAGCGCAGGCAGTAATAAATCCAGCCCTTTTTTAGGATCAATTCGCGACATAAACAAGACGATGGGCACACCCTCTGCAATGCCATAGCGCTGTCGAATATTTCTTGGATCAGCACTAATTGCCTTAGGGGTGGTCACTCCTAAGGGCAATACAATATCTCGCGTTGTTACCCCAAAGCGTTCTGATACAGTCGCCTCCTGTTGACTGGTGAAATGGAGCGCCGCTGCACCTTGAATATTAGGCCGCTCCAACACCGCTGCATAGAGCTGCTTAAACTGTTTTTTCTTGGCTAAATCTGCTGGGTCAAGGGTGCCCAAGGGCCGCAAAATGTAGGGCAGTTTTTGCCATCGTGCCACAGTGGCCGCCGCACTGGTCACCGGAGAAAATAGGGCATGGATATGGGCAATGTCATACTCTGAGCCATGGCGGTTTAACCACTGTAGTAGCGGTAGGGAAAACTTATAGCGTCGAAACGGCGCGCACCGAAAATAAACGATGCGATAGCCGTCTGTCTCGACAGGTTGATTCAGTGGCACATCTAAAGGAGCCTGGCCTTCATCGCCATTGGAATCTGTTGTCAGTACGGTCACATTGGCATCCTGTCGGGCCAAGGCACTACTTAATCCCCGCACCATCTGGCTGGGGCCGCCATATACCAACGAAATGGAAGGCACAATTTGCAAAATGTTTAATGCCCTGGCCATAGATTTAGAAAGGACTAACGTTTGCTTCGACTGACTCGACTATAAACTCGATGACCCAAAGGCAATAACAATAGCCAAGTCAACGGTGACGGTGAGTTTTCGGGAACGGTTGCTACAGCCTGGGTGGAGGCCAACAGCTGAGGAGCCAAACTCGGCAGCTTCCCAGGCATGGTTGCAGTAGGATGCTCTGCCAATAGCAAAGGGATGGCATCTGCTTCCGTAATCGGTAGACTGTTGTCATCCGGCTCTGTTTCGGTCAAAAAGTCGCTTTCCCGAGCCCGTTCGATTTGCTCTGGGGTTAAGCGTGATACCCTATCGCCGTCTGGAAAAATATCGTCAATCGATTCAGGGACGGTACGTACAGCGCCACTACTCATCACATTATCAGCCTCCCCTGCGCCAAAGGTGGAATGCCTCAACCCCAGATTGTGGCCTAATTCGTGGGCAATCACATCAATGCGTCCGGCTCCATTGTTGAAGTCCAAAATGTCATCGCTGACCAATACACCGTTCAACCCGATCCAGGCATTACCAAATTGCACCAAACCCGTAGTTGTTTCGATCACATCTACAAACCAAAGGTTGATGGGGCCATCGGTGCGTGTTGAGTCGGGATGCCGCCCAAAATCCCCAGCATCGCCAGAGAAGGACAGATCGATAAATTCATCTTCATCTGTGGTCAGATAGGTGCTGTCGTTCAGCTGATTTAATGGCAGAAACGCAATATCTATACCGGCCTGACCCCAAATTTTATCGGCAATGGCTTCAAACAGCTCAACCTGGGCGCAAACGATACCATCGTCATCACACACTTGAATGGGTTGAACTTCTAGAACCAGTTGATCAGGTTCGGAGATGGAGACGGGGGTGGCTGAGCTGCCACCGCCGCTGCCGCCGCTACAGGAGGAGATCACGAGGGCAACACCGCCCAAGACTGTAAGCCGACAGATTAAGGAATTACTGACACGTTCTGATGTTATGACCACTGGTTGTCATCAATATATTTCGTTGAATAGGCTTAGTTTAGATAACTTCACCCTGCTTTTAATCGGAACATCAACAAGATTTGCTGGGAATATATATTATGAAGCTTCTTAAAGTGGCAACTTGACGATGATGTTGGGGGAATGGTGAGTAAGGGGCGGGGGCGCATTGATCATGTCTGAAAAGGCGTTACTAAGCTGTTAGTAGCGTTTCATAAAATGCCAGTAACTCTGTTGCTAGGGCCTTATTTGTATAGTGTTTCATGGCTCTGTCGTAGCCCTTTTTCCCAAGGGCCTGCTGCTGTTCGGGGTGTTGCATAAGCTGACTTAGTCGATCGGCCAAGGCGATGGGGTCACCTTCTGGAAAAACTAAGCCACTGTCATCAATGACATAGGGGATTTCTCCAGAATCAGAGCCGATCACCGGCACCTGACAGGCCATGGCTTCGATTAATACATGGCCAAACTGCTCTTTCCACCCCACGGAGGTCAGGGTTTTGAACGCATAGGTGGTTTCTGAAGGTAGCACCAGCGTATCCATCAGGTTTATATAGTCGGGCACCTGATCATGGGGGACGCTTTCAAGCCAACGGATGCGCTCAGCAATGCCAAGGGCTTGCGCTTGATTCTGCAACGCTTCCTTTAGGGGACCACGCCCCAGCAACACCAGGGTCCAGGATAAATTAACTAGGGTCTCTAATGCTTTGAATAGGGTGATGAGGCCCTTTTCAGGGACAAAGCGACCGACAAATCCGACGATAAAGTCATGGTCAGGAATCGCTAACGTTTGTCGTAGCTGTGGCTGTGCTTTCGGACAAAACAGGCCTTCATCCACCCCCAACTGCGGCATTACCCGCACCGGACCATGATAGCCATGGTCTTTTAAGATATCGGCTCCGTCCTGGTTGCCCACCACCAGGCCATCGGTGTGCCGCAGGTTATAGCCCTCTAGCAGAGAGAGGGGAAATTTCACCTCATAGGGCAGATTCCACCAGGTGAAAAAGAGATTTTTGGCGTTCCCCCCCAGGAGACGATTTAATGTGATCAATTCTGCATAGCCCAAAGACTTGGACCCCTGCTCCACTTGAATAATGTCAGGCTTAAATGTTTTCAGGAGGTCAACAATACCCCAGCCAAAACTCAGCAGGCCTTGATTGTTCTGGCTAAAGTTGGCGATGGGGACTACGCGAAATGAGCCTTCTTGACGCGGTTCAGGTTCAACAATGCGATTTTGTACTCCTCCCGGATTCCAACGTTTTGGCACCACGACCGTTACCTCATGGCCCATGTGGGCTAATTCCCGCAGTTTCTCGCAGTTTAGGTCAACAATGTAGCTGTGGCTGGCAACTAAAACTTTCATGGGTTGGATGATGATGTCTGCCGTACTCCAGTATTAGCCAGTAACGACCCTGGTGGGGGTATTGTTGGGGGGGTTGGGCTGGGGCATAGCCTGGGCCGGTAGGCTAAACAACCGTCCCTGACTGTTGAAGGTGGTTGCTAAGGTCCAGCAAGCCTGGAGAAAACCTAGGGTGTAAAAACCAAACCGGGTGACAATTTTAATGGGCGACCCGCTCTTATTACAGGGGGGATTGCCCAGAACATGGCAGTCAAATAAACGTCCCGATAGTCGCAGCAACTGCCATGGTGTCAGGTTCTTTAATGCCATTAAAAAATGGTTGTGATAAAAGGTCAGCTGGTATTTAAGGGAGCGGGTGCTGATATCGTGGCAGCCACCGGTCTCTTCTCCCAAATGGATCAAATTGGCCTCTGGGTCGTACCAAATCTTGAGCTGTGTGCGTCGAAAACGCAGGCAAAAATCTGACTCTTCTCGCACGGCGCTGCCCTGGAAGCGCTCATCAAACCGTAATCCGTGGTTTGCAAACACGTCTCGTCGAAAGGACATGTTACAGCCCCGTGCTGTCAATACCTGCTGTGGGTTCACGGTATGGACTAAATCAATGTAGTACCAGGCAATACCGGGATCCATGGCCTCCGGCGGCAGGGTTTCAATCTGCTTGGCAGCATTGGATTCTGCCAACTTCATGCGATCAAACACACGCCCGGCCACGGCACCGATGTCAGACCGGGTTTTATAGTTTTGCCCATGGGCTGCTAAAAAGCCTGGGGGCAATTCCACATCATCATCTAAAAACAGAATGATATCCCCATGACAACGCTCAATCGCATAGTTTCGCGCAGCTGGCAAACTGGCCCAGTCAACGGTATACAGCGTTACTTTAGGATCTGTTTTTATGCCATTGAGGAATGCTGTTGTTGCTGACTCATGGGTCTGGGTCTGGTCAACAATAATCACCTCAAAGGCTGGATAGGTTTGCTCTAATACATTTTCAATAGTGCTACAGAGAACGGCTTCTCTGCCGTAGGTGGGAATGACAACTGAAATAAATAGATCCGTATCCATAGTTATTTGAAGGAATCGTCTTAAACGGGTTGGGGTTCCTCGACGTCAGCTGATTTTAGGGCTGTTTTTTTCTGCGATCGCAACCGCTTCTTCTTCCTGGGATTGGCCAATTCCCGCTCCTGCTTGTCCAGGGTAGGAATCTTCAAGGCGATCCCAGCTGCCAGCCAGTAATAAACCGATACCGGGTCCACATCCAAAGGATAGTAGTAGGGAAAGAAGCTAATAAAGAGCACAAACACCCACATGGATGCAGCATATCCCCGCAGGTTCTTATCCCTCGTTTTCCGATAAGCCTTAAACGTAGCAATGGTCAGGGCCGTATAGAGCATCATCACAAACAGCAAACCTAGGGGCCCCAGCTCATAGAGCAGTTTAGGATGATACGTTTCCACCAGACGTACTTTGCCAAACAAACGTGCCCCGTTGGTAGCCCGAGCTACGCCGTTACCTAAAATGCCTTCTTGGGCCTCCATGACCTCAGCAAACTGCTGCATCACAAATTCATGGGGTGGAGAAGCATTCCATCGATCCTCAAAGCTATCGATACGTTCCTGCATTAACTCTGGGTTACGAATCGTCAGCCCCACTAAAATCAGCCCCAGGATCACCCCAATCGGCACAAAGCGTTTAAGGTTAGCCACCTGCCCCGTTAGAACACTCAACACTCCCACCACAATGGGAACCAAAAATAAGGCAATCCGCTGGCCAGAGATCACCGACATAACAAATACGGTGATCAGGGAAATGATGCCGATTAATCGCCAGAAGGGAGATCGATCATTAAAGGCCGTACCAAAGCTAAAAAATGCACTGGAAATTAAAAACCAGCCCCATTGCCAGGGGGCCACAAACGTACCCGGCAATCGAATCTGACCTTGGGATGGGCTGTACAACAGGGAGCCTCCCACAAAGCAACGGGACCGCAAAGACGCCTTAAACAGGTCTACGCCTTGGGCTCCAATTCCCTCTGTTCCAGCACAAACACCGGTTTTGAGCATCAGGTACTGAACAAACCCGAGAGCACAGGACACGAGCACTAACACTGCCTGGACACGCAGCAAAAAGTATAGATCTTCCGACGTGCGTATCAAATAGTAAATGCAGGTGATAACAGGGAGGTATCCCAGCAAAATTTTCAGACCCAGGATGCCCATCATCAGAGGCATTTCATCCCCAGGTGACTGGAGCTGCTGAGGTAGATTAATCAGCAAAATATTGAGGATGACAATCGCCAGCAACAGCACCAACGGCAGTTGTAATGCCTCTGGCAATAAAATCTTCTGACGCTTTCTACGGCACATCTGAATCACACCAATCAAGGCAGGTACGTAAAAAGCATCCTTAGCAAGCTGTAATAAGGAATTGCCTCCCAACATGTAGGTCACCGTCCCTGAAAAGGGGATATAGATGATAAACGCGTAGAGGGCGTATCGCTGATACTTAAAGGACAAACTGAGACATAGCAAACTGGCTGTGGCGGCTATGCCTAAGGTGGGCTCCACCATGACGCCCAGCAAAAGACCCACTAAACCCGATGCGACAAATGTCAGCACCGTAAACTGAATCAGCTGAGAACGAGCCTTTGCCACTTCCCGCTCCTTTGCCCGTTGCTCCTTGCGAGTGAGGGTGGGTTCTGCCGTTTGCTCTGGCGCAGCCGAGCGAGAACGTTTTTTGGAGCGCTTCTTAAGTTTCTTGGCAACCATGGACGATTAGAAGAAGGGCAATAGATATGGTGGGCACCCCCACCGTCTTCAAGGTAACAATTAGCCAACAGGAACAGGTCTGGCTAGTTTCAATTTACCCAAACCTAGTGTGATTGATAGATAAATCACACTGGACTTGGCTCAACCTTACAAGAACTTTTTATACAAGCAGGTATGCGTAACCCGACTCCTGATTCCCGACTCCCCTATCTACCCAACCGATTTGGAATATCCCGACAGCCGCCTGGAATAGTAGCCCGAGTTTTACTACCGCTCCAGGTGCATAGATAGCAGCGTTGGGTTTCAGATAGGCGCTGGGCATTGGATAGATCCATGCCTTCTACCACAGCTCCGGTAAACTCGCCGGTTTCATAGTTAGGTGTATCGTTACGGGTGCGAGGTGTGGCGGTTTCGGGGGGGCCATGAAAGAAGCGGGTGCCCATAAGATCGGCCCCAGATAAGTCGGCGTCACATAACACCGTGCGGGTTAGATCGGTGCGGACTAAATTGCATTGGGATAGGTTGGCGCGGATTAAATTAATGCCGCTCAGGTCTACCCAACGTAGATCATTGCCGGCAATATCTGCCGCTGCCAGCATCACACCAATATCAATCACCCGCACACCATTGAGGCGATCTTCAGCGTAGCCGCCAGATCCATCTAAAATCGGACGTCCCAACCGCTGGTCACGGGCTAGGGGGGTGAGTAGTTTAGAGCGCGACAAAAACCGTAGAACTTTAGCTTTACCATCGCCATCGATACCGCCCAAAATAGCTGCCGTGCGAGCTTCAGCAATGATGCGTTCCTGGGGCCAGTCTTCAAGTAAGCCTTCATCATCCAGGACCAGTTCTGAGATGCCCTGGAAATAAGCATCAATGGTTTGCTGCTGGGTAATTAAATTTTGCTGAGTGGTTAGATCGCGGGAAATAATAAACTGTCGCCAAGCTACATAGAGCGCCAAAATCGCGATGAATATTTGTCCTAAGGCCCCCAAAAAATCACCGAGGGCTCCAATGGCATTCCAGTTGAGGGTGGCCCCCCACTGCAATAGTCGCAGGTTGATCCCACTTACGTGCATCAGGCCGTAGACGCCGAGAATTAAGCCAGGGGTGGCGACAATTAACGATCGTTGCTCTGGAGATAGGTCGTTGACCACTGCCCGCAGGGTGGGCATCGCCAACCGGATCGAAATCGCTAACGCGATTAAAGAGCCAAACGAAATTAGCCAGAAGCTATCGAGTACCAGACCCATAAAGGTGATCAGGGTGGATGCGATCGCAATCAATAACTGCACTGACACCTTCATGGGCGAGCTCAGGGGCAACGTTGCCATCTCCTCATGGTGCAAATCCCCAATGGATGCAAAATCAGGATCTGGATTGTAATCAACGGTAAACCGCTCTGATGCCCTCGGAGTCTGAGGCATCAAGTCTGCTGGCGTAGCCGCATGATCAAATGGCTCTTGGGCGCTCATATAACATAAATTGGCAGAAAGCTTCGCGGTGTCGAGTTTAACCTGAAAGGGACGTCTACCCTTAAACTATCAGCAGAGTTTTAATGGTGTTGTCGGTTTTTCTGCGCAATGATAACGGTCCTAATTTTAGTAGCCGCAGTTGGCATTCTCATTTGGGGATTTATCAGAGCCCGCCCTGACGGCAAGTTGGGCATTTTCGCCTGGTTACAGTCAGTGGTGCTGATGGTGCCCTGGCTGATATTTTTTGGACTGTTTACCTTTGGCATCTATCTCAACATTGCCTGGGTACTGGTTGCTGTTATGGTTTCAACTGCCATATACATATATTTGGGACGGCAGTTAAGAACCCTGGCTAAAGCAGCCCCTGAAGGTCAGGGCCAGACTAAAGATCCCATTTCAGCCTCCCAAAACGAGCCCCTGCCGACGGTAGATGTCGTGGTCGAACCAGACCTGGAGTCAGGTGTGGAATCACCCACGAGCCCTAAGACGGATAGTGACGAGAGCGGTGCCCCTGATGCAACGGCCCCACCTCAAATGCCTCTAGCGATCCCAACAGAGGATCTAGCGGCCATTGAATCTATTTTTGGCATTGATACCTTCTTTAGAACGGAGACGGTTCCCTATCAAGCCGGTGTTTTCTTTAAAGGCAACCTGCGGGGAGAGGCTGAAACGACGATCAACGCCCTCAATGCTCAGCTGAAAAACCGGTTTGAGGACGATCGGTATCGACTGTTTTTAATTAACGGCCCCGAAGACCGACCTGCCATCATTGCGCTGCCCAGCAAGACAGATCCCAAACCCGCTGACATCCGTCAAAAGGGTTTGGCAGTGGCGCTTGCGATCGCAACATTCATCACCAGCCTGGAAACCGGAGCCCTACTCAAGGACTTTGACCTGTTTGAGCAACCAGGCCGCTGGCCAGAGGTATTACCCACTGCCCTCGCCATCTTCGCCATTCTGGTCATCCATGAAATCGGCCATCGCTGGCAAGCCAAACGTTACGACATTAAACTCAGTCCGCCCTTTGCACTGCCCGCCTGGCAGCTAGGCAGCTTTGGTGCCCTGACTCGGTTTGAGTCGGTGCTACCCAATCGCACCGTGCTGTTCGACATTGCCTTTGCCGGACCAGCAGCCGGTGGCCTATTATCCCTGGCAATGCTGCTAGTGGGTCTAGGGCTTTCCCATCCCGGTAGCCTCTATCAGCTACCGGTAGACTTTTTCCAAGAATCTATACTGGTGGGCACCCTGGCCCGTGCAATTCTAGGCGATACCCTACAAACCAACGACCTGATAGATGTTGACCCCCTGGTGCTGATGGGATGGTTGGGGCTGGTCATTACGGCACTAAACGTGATGCCTGCCGGACGTATTGATGGTGGCCGCATTGTTCAAGCCATTTATGGTCGCAAGATTGCCGGACGAGCCACAGCCGTCACCCTCATCCTGCTGATTTTTGTGGCCCTGGCTAATCCCCTTGCCCTCTATTGGGGAGCCCTAATTTTGTTTTTGCAGCGCGGTGAAGAACGCCCCTGCATTGACGACATTAGTGAACCGGACGATACCCGTGCCGCTCTGGCATTGCTGATTTTATTCCTGATGCTGGCCACCCTATTACCCCTAAGCCCCGCCTTAGCTGGCCGCCTCGGTATAGGCTAAACCAGAGGCCAAATTACAGGCTTCATAGTCAATGTCGATCTCAAAGGAATAGGATTTTGTTTTGCCCATAGCGTGATAAGCAGCGTAGTCCGCGACGCGGGCAATCTCCAGTGCTTTTTCATCTAACACCTGGTAACCAGAACTATTCAACGGTTCCGGGTCACGGGTTAAGGTGCCATCAGGACCCACCTCAACCATAAAACTCACCGAGGTACCGGGGGGATTTTCTAAACACTCCCGCAGAGGCACCTCAACTTCAGATAATGCTCGCTCTAAATTGCGTAGCGGTGTGGGAAAAAAGCCCTGCTCTGCCATCTTGCCCAGTTGCGTCAGGACAGGAGTATTGCCAATTTGTGTGTCATCAAAATCAGCGTAGCTATCAAGGCTGGCGATGCGTTCATCCAGAGTTAGCTCAAGGGGGTCTTCCTCTCCATCCCCCTGATCCAATGGCTCCTCATCGAAACCGGGTTCCTCCTCCCACTCACTGAAGTCATCCAGCTCCGGTTCAATCTCTTCCAGGTCTTCTAAGATCTCCGGGTTAGCCAGCACCAGCTCGTCGACCGGTTCCTCCACCGGGGGCGGTTCTTCCAGAGGCGGCTCAGGTAAAGGCGACTTAGACGAACCAGGCGTGCGTGCCAATTTTGGCAATGTCACCACTTG
The DNA here is from genome assembly GCF_000316115.1 of Leptolyngbya sp. PCC 7375. GTDB lineage: Bacteria > Cyanobacteriota > Cyanobacteriia > Phormidesmidales > Phormidesmidaceae > Leptothoe. The sequence continues at coordinate 314,228 of NZ_JH993797.1, read as the reverse complement.
AATGACCTCTGGTTCAGTTTCGTCAGGTACTTCCAGCTTTTCTTCAATCAGATTTGGCATCGGTAGGGCCAGCACCAGGCCATGCAAACCAATGGAGGCCAGCACCAAGGTCGTTACCCAACTATTCAATTTTGGTAAGCGAAACTTGGTCATAAAAGATTGCTTTAATAACCGTCAACTATGCTAATGCGCCATCAGAGTTAAAGCGTGATTAAAAAGTCAGCCCAGCCAAAGCAGACGTTAATTCTCTAAACACTTACCCCATCTATCATTCCTTGCAGACTGCAGACGTTAATTCTCTAAACACTTACCCCATCTATCATTCCTTGACGTTAATTCTCTAAACACTTGCCCCATCTATCATTCCTTGCAGACCTTAGAAATAGATACACCGTTAGACAATTTTTGAATTGGGGTAAATCTAGCGCTTACATAGCATTTGTACAAGGGTAAATTAGCCCCCATTAAATTGCATTGACGTTAGTCACTCAGATATGGGGCACTAATTGGCTACTATCTAGACTTGAGTTGCATAACTACCCCCTGACATAGGTTAGGGAACCCACAGGAACGTTCTATGGCCTCAGCCAAAACCGGAAAAACCAAAACCGGAACCTTAGTAGCCTTGGGACTATTTTTCTCCCTGGGCGTGGTGCTATTTGTACAGTTGACCAACCGATCGATAGTGCCCCTTCAACAGCCATTATCTATGCCCCCCCAAGTCACCCTGCTCACAGACCCATTTTTACAATCTCCAACAGAGTCATCGATACGCGTAGTCTGGTTTACCGAATTTGCAGGTAGCGAACACAAAGTCATGTATGGCCCTGGCGATCAGACGGTCTTTGCCGACACCACCCAGCTTAGCCGCACCCGTGAGGATGCCGCATCTAAAACCGCTGAGTCCTATGAGACCGTTACTCAACGCCCCATCTGGCGACACGAGGCTGAAATCAGCGGATTACCCCCTGGTCTACCCGTTCCCTATGCAGTTGCTAGCACCACGGACGATGGCACCACTGTTCAAAGCGATCAATTCTCCCTCAGGGCTTTACCACCGGCAGGTGAGCCCCTTAAAATCCTGCTCACGTCCGATCATCAGCTGATGCCGATGACCGCCGCCAACCTACAAAAAGTAGAAGAAACCATTGACCAGGTGGATGGTGTATTCCTGGCAGGCGACCTGGTGAACATACCCGACCGCGCTTCCGAGTGGTTTGATGATGCCCGTGGGGGGGCGTTCTTCCCCTGCTTGCAGGGACGAGCCAGCTATAACCTGGTCAAAGATGAAAACGAAGAAGGCACTGTCTACCAAGGGGGGCAAATCATTCAAAATGCGCCCCTATTTACAGCCGTGGGCAACCATGAAGTCATGGGGCGCTACAGCACCACAACTGCTTTAAATAAACAGTTCAACGATCCTGTTCCCTGGAATGCCGCTAAAGACCTGTACGATCAACACAAAGCTATCTTTAACCCCACCGAAAATGAGGCTGTAGAAAGACACTGGCTTAAAGAAAATTCTTTTAACATCGATACCTACAACGAGATTTTCTCTCTCCCCAAAGCCCAACGTGATAATGGTCAGACCCAACGATACTACGCCACCACCTTTGGCGATGTACGTCTGGTATCTCTCTATGTGACCCAGATCTGGCGCATGTTTAAGGTGGATGATGAAACTCGGGGGCGCTACCAGGAACGGGCCGTTGATTTGGGTAATCCTCAAAACTGGGGCCATGGTCAAATGATTTTTGAAGGCATTGAACCCGGCAGCCCCCAGTATGAATGGCTACAGGCAGAACTGGCCAGTGACGAGTTTCAGCAGGCTAAGTACAAGCTTGTTATGCTGCACCATCCAGCCCACACCCTGGGGGATAATGTAGTACCTGCATTTACCAATCCGGTTCCTGTCTACGACTATGACGATGAAGGGAATCTCACCGGTATTCGCTATGAGTATCCCAAAGAAGAGGATCACATCATTAAATATCTGGTACCGCTATTAGACGAGGCCGGAACAGATTTGGTGTTTTATGGGCACTCTCATATTTGGAACCGCTTTGAAAGCGACAGCGGCATGCACTTTTTAGAGTCTTCTAATGTGGGTAATACCTATCACGCTCACACAGAGGCCAGGCCGAGACCGGTACCCCAAGACAGCCGCTTTAAAGAAACCTATGTCGCCACTGGTGACCCCAATGGGTTAACTCCCATCATGCCCACCCTTAAGCCCCTAACAGATGAGTTTGACAATCCAATGCCCTATATTGCCAGTAATGATATTACGGCTTTCAGTATTTTAGACACGGGTTTGGGAACCATCACCAGCTACTACTTTGATACGCGCAAGCCTGAATCAGATGTCATCCCCTTTGATGTGTTCAACCTTGGCCAGCGAGAGAGATAACGACCATGACCACCCCGTTTGATGTAGCAGCCACCCAGCGTCGAGTAGACAATTTTTGGAAGCTTGGCGCTAGCTTTGGCATGGAGCGTAATGCATACCACAACTATCTTAATGAAATTGTTAGCGATCGCTACGCCCTGATCAAAGGATTGCAAATTTTGCGAGATGAACTCCAGTTTGCAGCGGCGAGTCCAACGGATATTAAGGCCTGCGGGGCGGACATGAATTTGCCCAGCGTGGTGACGACATTGGCCTATACCAACTGTGGAGATCGCATCCACCAGGGGGAGGCAACCAAACGCTATCGTGACGTCGTTGCCTCCCGGTTTGCAACGCTGTCAGAAATTGGCGAGCTAAAACTAGAGGCATTTTTCCCAGCTGGCGGGGGTACGGATAATGGGGCGACATTGGCCCATGTGACGGTGGCCCATGAGTTAGATGAACAGCTAAAGCAGCGGGTGTATGCAGGCAATCCGCAGTCCATATCGCTGGTGGCGATTGATCTTAAAACCCATGTGGGTCGTTTGCGGGATGGTGAAAACCAGATGTATGGCGTCACTCGCGAGTCTCCCTGGCGTGAACCTCGGGCAGCCTGCGGGGCGATTGTGGGAGCGCTGAAACAGTATCATCCAGATAATCTGATCCATCGCCGCATTCGAGATGATCTGCGGGAGCGCAATTTTCAGTATCTCTCGAACAATAAGATTTTTACGAACGATGGGGTGGATATTACCATGGCTGTAGCATCAGCGATTGTGGCGGTGCGGGGAATTCGGAATACGGCCATGGCGTTACCCCAGGAGTTGGATGAGCGGGGGGTGGCGCACTTGACGGCCAGTGTGACGGTCAATCGCCCTTCGCGGGATGATCTGGTGATTTATCTGGCACGGGCAACGGTGTTTAATGGCAAGATCCAGATCCAGGGTTTGGGGACTGAGGCTGACAAGTATGGTGGTCAGCTGGTGGAGTATGCAAAGGAGCGGCGGCTACAGTTACGATATGGCGATGGGGATTGCGAAAATCTGCCGGTGGAGGAAATTGACTATAAGGTAAGAGATTCCGGGTTATAGAGTTGTAGGGTGGGTAAATACCCCTGGATAGTTATCGCCATTGACCGCCCCCTGTGTTTACCCACCTGCTTGTCTAACGTCAGCGGTTAACCCACCCCTGCCCCTCCCAAGAGGGGCTTTTATACAAAATCCTGACTGATAGCGCCCGGTATCGAAGGGCATGGCTTCGACGGTGAGACTTCGGCGTGAGCTCAGTCGAACGCTCAGCCGAACCGACAAGGGAGTGCCCCTACAGGATTGTCCATCTTACTCCTCTATCCGCCACAGCTGACCCGACACATTCTGACAATCATCCATAAAGGCCCCGCCTTCTAACACAGACTCAGGGGCTAACCGATTCCCCTCAAGACATTTATTCTGATCCTCCAAAAACATGGTTGTTAGCCTAAAATAACCATCGCCAACCGGGATCTTCTTCCACAGCTGGCCCGACACATTTTGACAAGTATCCATAAAGGCAGCCCCCCCTAACACAGAGTCAGGGGCCAGACGATTGCCCTCAAGACACTTACCCTCATCTTCAAGGAACATCGTTGTCAACTTAAAATAACCACCATCAGCCGGAATTATTTTCCAAAACTGACCTGACACATTTTGGCAATCATCCATAAACGCCGCACCTTCTAACACAGACTCAGGGGCTAACCGATTCCCTTCTAAACACTTGCCTTCATCTTCAAGAAACATCGTCGTTAGCTTAAAGTAGCCCACCTGAGCATCGGCAGCATTTTTAGAAACCGAGAGAGCGATGGATGTAGCACCTAGGGAGATCGCTGCCACCGTGAGAATCTTCTTGAAATTCATAGAGTCTCTTTTTTGTTTTTCACCATGTGGGATGCCGTTAGCAACATTTTTAGCCAATGCACCCTTGCCGAAAATAGTAGAAAACAACTAAAAAATTTTCTCCCGGAAAAACAATGGAATCAGTGTGAACTTTGTGACTGTGCGTTCTGTGTATTTACCCTGACCAAGCATTCAAACAACAATTTTTATCGTTTTCCTGAGGATCAACTGTGGGAAATTAACTACCATCGCCCAATGTACGTAAGTAAAATTACTACTTTAGAAAAAGTTTCGCTTTAAGTGAAGGTGCTGATTCTGCCTGATTTTTCCTGAAAGCATGCGTTAAATGGACTATCATTAAATGTTCTATGGCGTATCTGTGTAAATTCGTAGACAGGGCAGGTAAAATATGTTCTGCTATTCCTTAATTTTCTTTGCCCTTGAATATTCAGAAATAACTTTTGAAGCCGTATCTGAGTATTCAAAGACAAAGGGATCTCAACGATAAAGAATGCCGCTAGCTAAGCCCTGCAAGGGGGTTGGCTAATTTTGCAAATGGTTTTATGGCTAAAATTCTATTAATAGATAAAGATAGGGCAAGCCGTCAGATCCTTGAGCATGCCCTTAAGCTATATGACTATGAGGTAGTCAGTACCCATCGTGGTGATAAGGGCTTATCGCTGGCTGTTGAGGAGGCTCCTGACCTGATTGTCATGGATATTGATGCCCAGGGACTTAATGGTTGGCAAGCGATTAAGATTCTTAAAGAGTCTAGTCCCACATGGCTCATTCCTGTAATTGCCCTGGCGCAGCCAACGGTTACTGGTCAACTTTTGATACAGACTGGGTTTGATACCTATGTCAGAAAGCCCGCTGCTGCTAGACACATTTTGCAAAGAATAGAATCCTTATTGGATAAGGTTTCCAAAGAGCTGACCGGTAGTAGCGGTAATCCATCTTCTGCATCAACGTCTGTATCAACGTCGCACAGGGGGCCATGGGAGACACCCTATGCTCAAAGTCAGGTAGGCCAGGTAACGGTGGTCTATGTGGACAATAGTGCAGCAGATAGTCAAGCACTGGGGGACATTGTTCAAGCGGCTGGCTATAGCTACGCTAATATTTCTGATTCCTTACAGGCAGTGTCTCTGCTGATGGACTTGAGGCCTCAAATAATCTTTTTAGAATTAGTGCTGCCGGTGGCGAATGGTTACGAACTCTGTGCCCAAATTCGACGCATCTCTTTCTTTCAGCACACGCCTATCATTATTGTGACCAATAAAAACAGAATCCCTGAACGGTTTCGGGCAAAAATGGTGGGGGCATCAGATTTTTTGAGTAAACCCATCAAGGCAAAATCTGTTCTGAAGATTTTGATCAAGCATCTTTCTCACCAAAGTACTTTTTAGGGTCTAGGGTTGAGGTCCCAAGGGTAGACCTGAGGCTTTAGGACAGCAGATTTTGGTGGGCCCAGAGAGCTGCCTGGGTGCGATCGCGAACGTCCAACTGGCTAAAAATATTAGTCAAATGGTTTTTGACCGTACCTTCCGTCAGGTGTAAAGCAGCGGCAATTTCGCGATTGCTGTGGCCCTGGCCCAATAGCTTGAGGATGTCTAGCTCCCGATTATTAAAAAGGATGTCCACATCTGCTTTGGTGCCATTATCTGATTTGACATGGGAAAACACCTTGGGGGCAATGGTGGGTCCTAACTGGCTGTAGCCCTGGTGGAGGTTACGAATTGCGATCGCCACCTGTTTCGCCGGAGTACTCTTCAGCAGATATCCCAGTGCTCCTGCTTCCAGCGACTCAAATACATACTCATCCTCATCAAACGTAGTCAGCACCAAAATCCGAATCCACGGAAACCGCTGATGGATCTCATGGGTCGCTTCCACACCGTTACATACTGGCATGCGCACATCCATCAAAATTACATCCGGTTGTAGTTGCTGGACCAGAGCGATGGCCTCCTGACCATGATTCGCTTCACCGACAATCTCAAGATCATCCTCCAGGGATAGCAACGACGCCAATCCCTGACGAAACATTGGCTGATCATCCACCAGCAAAATCTGAATCATTGTGGCACTGTAACCTGAATTAATGTGCCTTTTCCAAGAGTGCTCTGGATTGTCATTTGCCCTCCCAGTAACTGTACCCGTTCTTGCATGCCCCGCAATCCATAGCCTGAGTTAGATGCCTCAGGCACAAAGCCAACACCATCGTCCGCCAGACCCATGGCAATGCCCTCTGCGGTTTGCTGAGCCCACAGCTTTACGGTAGATGCCTGAGCATGTTTTTGGATATTTGTTAGCCCTTCTTTAATAATTAGAAACAGCTGCTGGTTTACCTGTAGGGGCAAGGTTGGCAAGCTGATGCGAGTTTCAATTTTCAGGGGCTCAGTGGCATGGGCCTGCTGAATTTGCTCCACTAACCCCGTCAAGGCATCGGGCAAATTAAACGTGCCATGGCGGATGGTTGAAACCGCCCGTCGTACTTCCTGCAGAGACTGACTAGAGAGCGTCTTGGCTCGATTGAGTGCCTGTAAAGACTGGTCAGGTTTTTGAGAATATAAAGTTTGCGCCACCTCTAATTGGACGTTAAGGGTGGTCAAAGTGTGACCAAGGGAGTCGTGAATATCTCGGGCAATGCGAGTTCGTTCTAAATCTGTTGCCAGGGTTTCCACTTCCTGGGATAGTGCCGCCGCTTGTTGTCGGCTTTTGCGTTCAGATAAGACTGTCCAACACAACAAAATGGTTAACAAACAAGTAATCACATAAATAGTTGTGCTGTTGATAATCACATCCAACACTAACAGAGCTTTAGGGGCCGCTAAGGATGCCTCAAACTGGGCTCGTAGTTCTTCTATGGGGGTAGAGAATTCATGGAAAATTCGCTGAGCCAGGCTAAGCTGCCACGCAATCCCCGCCAGGATTGTTGTAAAAATGACATCGCGACGACTTAGCAAAAAACAGCTCTTGACCAGGACAAGATACAAAAACGGATCAAATCCCCAGCTAGTGAACAGACGACTAATCAGTAAAACAACAATTTCTAACAGAATGTATCCCCGCCGCACCCCTATGGGCTGTTGTAGAGGAAAAACAATGCTAAGGATGACCAACACCCCCAGCACAGTGAAACCAATATAGTCTCCTGGGCCCATCTCATACCCCAGGGGTTTATTGAGCATAAGTAGCCCAATGCGCAGGACTACCAATAGCACAAACGCCCATTCCACATACCGCAGGGTTTTAGGAATAGATGGAGACAGATTGGCGCTAGCTGCTGACAGGGGCTTGGTCTTTTCGCCTAATCTGGGGACGTGACTAACAGCGTTCATGCTTGGTTGATGGTTTAGCGGAATAATTGGGCTGTGGCCGACTTAACTAGGGTTTACCGTTGCTTAATGCTAAACCATTCGCCTGACTAGCTCCATGACAAAGGTCATCCGTTGTCATGACCTTCCACTATGGAACCACAGGCTCCCCATCGTTAAAGTACAGATACATTTTTACAAGACAGGTATAAAACGGACGATGGGCAGGCGACTTCAATTAGCTTCACTGATAGGCATGGCTGTCGGCTTCACTTGGAGCGCCAATGCCATGGCTTCATCGTCGGATTTAACAACGCTACAGTTCTTACAACCCCAGGATGCACCTATGCTTGCAAACGCACCAGCACTGGTCGATCAGTGCGCCACATCTTTAACAGAGACTGCCCTAGCGGCTGATACCATCGCTGAAATCAACGCGTACTTAGATGCCTATGACCAAACGGGGCGTCTCTCGGGCAATGTTGTCATTGACTACGGTACTGCTTCAACAGTTACCTGTAGTTACGGTTTAGCCAACCGAGAACATCAAGTCGCGAATACTGTAGAGACCAAATTCCGCATAGGGTCTATTACCAAACAATTTACCGCCGTTGCTATCCTCCAGTTACAAGAACAGGGGCAATTAGATGTACAAGCCCCTATTTCCTCTTATCTCCCTGACTATCCAGATGGCGATCGCATCACCAGCCATCATCTGTTAACCCACACCTCAGGCATTCCAGAATATCTGGATGGAGAGATATTTCCTGACATCCAGGAATGGCTGCGACTGCCCTCTAACCTGGATCAGTTGGTGGATCGCTTCAAAGATTTGCCCCTAGAATTTGATCCTGGAGACCAGTTTAAGTACAGCAATTCTGGCTACGTTCTGCTAACCCAGATTTTAGAAACGGTCGCTGGACAAACCTATGCCGACTATGTACAGGCCAACATTTTTACACCGTTGGGCATGAATAATACAGGCTATGAGATTCCCTATGCGGTGATTCCCGATTTGGCCCAGGGGTACACGTTTGCAGGGCCTGATCTCTACTTGCAAACCGACCCCATCGACATGAGTCTCCCCCAGGGGGCAGGGGGTCTATATTCCACATTAGGAGACCTCGCCCTTTGGAATCAATGGCTCTACGGTGATCAGCAGCTGGAACAACCCATTTTGAGTCAAGCATCGATTGACCTGCTGGCCCAGCCAGTGGCCAAAATGGATGCCGCTGAGGACCAGCCCGATGCCTTCTACGGTTACGGATTGGTGAGCGATGCTCATCTTGGCCGACAGCGGATTCACCACAGTGGTGGCATCAATGGATTTCGCTCTAGCCTGATGCATTATCCCGAAGAGAACTTGACCATTAGTGTGCTCCTCAACTTGACCAATCAGGCCCCGGACTCTATAGCTGAAGGGCTAACCGCTATTCTCTTAGACGAACCCTACACCATGCCCCGACAGCGTGAAGTCATTGCTCTAGACCCCGCCCTTTATGAGCAGTATGTCGGCACCTATCAACTGTTGCCCGAGCTCCAGGTCAAACTACGAGTTGAGAACAACCAGCTTGTCAGCCAAGTCACAGGGCAAGGGTCGGTGATCCTTTATCCCAGCTCAGAAACCGAGTTTTTTGCCCAGGTGGTGGACATTCTCATTAAGTTCAACCTCAATGATGATGGCACCGTCGCAGGGTTTACCCTATTCGACCATGGTTATGAACTCTTTGCACCCAGGTTAGACGACTAATAGTAAGTCTGTAAACTGCGGTTGGTGTGGGTGGCAGAGCGATCTTCTCGGCTCGAATCAGATAGGCGTTAGGAGTTGGCGGTGGTGCCGCAACGACGATGGGAAGGGTGTCTCTCGGACACGAGATTGACGATAGTTTGCTCTGCAACCAAACAATCTCGTTGGCAAATCCGCTGTAGCAATGGCTGATTGTGGCTAATGGCGATGATGCCCACATCATAGTGGTGAGCAAACTCTAGGACCACCTGCCAAATCAATGCCTGGGTATTGGCATCAAGCATAGCCGTCATTTCATCGGCAATCAGATAGCGGGTGTTGCGGTTAAGAACGCGGGCGATCGCAACCCGCTGCAGTTCTCCGCCGCTCAACTCATGGGGATAGCGGGTGATCCAACCGGGATGAATGCCGAGGGCATCCAGTATGTGGGGCTGAGGCGGATGTTTTTCCCGTAGGATGCGGTCAATGCGCCAGCGCGGGTTGACCGACAATTCAGGATTCTGAAAGACCAGTTGCACCGGGCAATAGCCTCGACCCGGTAGCGGTTGTTCATCTAACGTGATGTGTCCATGGCTGGGTCTCAGATACCCAGCGAGTAGTTTACCGAGCGTCGTCTTGCCATAGCCGGAAGGGGCGATCAGACCCACAACTTCCCCCGGTGCGATCGCGAGCGACTGATCGCGCACCACCCACGGCAGCTTAGCGCCGTAACGAAACCACAGACCTTTACCCTTCAGCATGAATACACCTCACCCAACCTTGACGAATAAACCGCAGTTCTGGTCGTGACTTTTCACATTCAGCTGTGCTCCAGGAACAGCGATCGCTATACAGACAGCCCACCGGCAGCTGGTCAGGACTCGGCTGATTCCCCGACACCGGCACAAAGTCGTTTTGAGGCAGCGATCGCCAGAGAGCCTGGGTGTAAGGATGGCGCAGATTACCATTTGTGAAATCCTGGGCGCTGGCGATTTCAACCGTGGTGCCAGCATAGAAAACCGCCACCCGATCAGCGACCTGTAAGGCCGCTTCAATATCGTGGGTGATCAGCATCACACCTCGACCCTCCTGGGCCAGCTCGCGCAGGTGGTTGAGGGTTTCAGTCACGACGTCAGGGTGCAGACCCGGTGTGGGTTCATCGGCAATCACGAGTTGAGCCTGGGTCATGACGGCGGTTGAGACCAGAACTCGCCGCGCCATGCCACCGGAGAGCTGAAACGGGTAGCGCTTTGGCGTATGAGCGGGCAAATCATAGCGGGTAAAAGTGCGCTCCATCAGGGTTCTGGCCGAGCGCGCAGGGAGACCATTGAGCTGCCCCACCCGCTGCACCTGCCGCCCGACGGTCATTAACGGGTCGAGGTAGCCAACCGATTGGGGAATCAGTGCGATCGCTTTACCCCGCAGTGCCTCGCATCGCTTCTGGGTTAACGGTTTTCCTTGAAATTCCATCGTCCCAGATAGCTGAGCGTTCTCCGGCAATATCCCCAAAAGGGCGTGGGCCAAAAGACTTTTTCCGGAGCCGCTGGCACCCACCACCGCTACCAGTTCTCCTGCTTGAACGGTTAAGTCCAAATCAGTAATCACCGTTAGCTGTTTGCGGTGCAGTCCTTGGTTGTATTGGGTAAATGTAATCCCCAGGTTTGAGATGTTGAGCATGGTTACCCCTGACTTGTCTTTGGATCAAACAAAGCGCGCATATTTTCTCCCAGCCAGTCAAACGATTTGACCGACAGCAGCAGCAGCAGCCCCGGCATGATGCCAAGCCACCAGTAGCCGGTTGACAGGTGGCGCATGGATTCCGCCAAAATAATGCCGATCGCCGGAATATGCGGCGACAGACCAATCCCAATAAATGACAGGGCGGCTTCGTGCAAAATCGCGTGGGGGAAGAGCAAAATCAGCCCCACTATCAGCTGTGGAATGATATGGGGCACCATGTGATGCCGGGCAATCCAGAGGGGCGATCGGCCAAAGCGGTGGGAAATTTTGACATAGTCAGAGCTATTCACCTGCAAGACTTCTGCCCGAATCACCCGCGCTAAACTCGTCCAGTGGGTAAGCGCCACGGCGATGATCACCCCAGGGGTGCCTCCACCTGCAGCAAAGGCAATCAAAATCAACAGAACCAGGTGGGGCAGGCTAAAGAAGACATCAATAATCCAGGTGATCACGGCATCAACCCAGCCGCCCAGGGTTCCTGCCGCTAACCCCAGGCCGGTCCCGATCAGCGCGCTGATGGCAGCTGCGAGCAGGCCGATTCGCAAGCTGAGGGACATGCCGTGGAGGGAGCGGCTGAGCATGTCTCTCCCCAGCCAATCGGTGCCGAAGGGGTGGGCTATAGAAGGGGGCTGATTACGCTGGGCCAGCACAGGGCCAAGGCCGCCATCGCCAATCACCCAGGTGCTGAAAATGACCGCTACCAGAAATAGCGTACACAGGGCAATTCCCCAAAGCGTGCGCTGTCGCCGATTGCTGCTGATGCGTCGAGATAGTCCGGGGACAGTGATGGTCATGACTGCCAACCTCCTAATCGAATGCGGGGGTCAACGATGGGATAGGCCAGATCAGCCAATGTGTTGCCGGTGTAGACAAAGAGGGCACTGAAAAATACAATCCCAACTAGCAGCGGGATATCGCTCCGCAGGGCGGCCTGTACGGTGGCTTCGCCCAGGCCAGGATAGGCAAATACCTGCTCCACCAGCACCGACCCCCCAAACAGCTCACTCAGGGAGGCAAATTGCAGGGTCAACGCGGGCAGGATTAAGTTGCGAAATCCGTGGTAACGAATGATGCCCCAGAGCGGTTCGCCCTGGGCACGGGCAAATAGGATGTAGTCGCTGTGTAGTACATCAATCAGCTTTTGTCGGGTATGTAAGGCAATATTGGCAATACCAATGATGCTGAGGGTAATGGCAGGCAGCAGTAGGTGGTGGAGGTGTTGCCAGAGGGTGACATCGCTGGCCAAAACACCCGGGGGGGCGGCACAACAGATGGGCGTTACCTGCAGCGACATCGAGAAGATAATCAGCAGTAACAGCGCGGCCCAGAAGGTGGGCGATGAGGCCACTGTGTAAGCATAGAGGCGAATCACGCGGTCGATCCAGGAGCCCGCCAAAGCTCCCGACAGGATGCCCAGACCTAAGCCGAGGGTGCCAGAGAGTAGCCATGCGATCGCGAGCATCTGCACCGACACCCAAAATCGCTTGGCGATCACCTCGCTCACGGATTGGTTAAACACCATCGAGGTGCCCCAGTTGCCCTGCAGCAGCTGCCCTAGCCAATCCCAAAACCGCACCGCCATGGGCTGATCTAACCCCCAGCGCTCGGCGATCAGCTGCTGCTGTTCCGGGCTAATCCGCATCATGTCGGCACCAATATAAGCCTGCACCGGATCGATCGGGAATAGGCTCAGCAGCACAAAGGTAAAGATGGCCACCGCCAGCAGCAAGAGACCGAGTCGCAGCAGCTTTTGGGCCATAAAGGTCAATATCGGCCTTAATTGCATGTCCACTCCCACTCAGCGATATTGGCCGTAATCGGCCAGCCGTGGCCGTGGGGCTCAACCTGGAGTTGACCAATATCCAGACAGTCACTGACAAAGTAGGTGTGATCTAGATTTACCAGCCAGGCCCAAGCCGCATCTCCTTTGGCAGTAAAGCCCGTTTCGCCATCCCACTGGGCCGCTTTCCAAAATGCGATCGCCTCCGCTTCTGACGGTGCGCCCATGGCTAGATCCAATGTTTCATCTATGGCCTGGTTGGCGTAGTAACCCGCGTTGTAAAAATCTCCCTGGGCGGACTGACTGTAGTACAAGTTGTACATTTCAGTCTGATCGTGACTGCCCCAGCCGAATACCACGACATTGCTGTGCATGGCGGGTTCGATTTCATCCCAGCTTTTGCCCTCGACGTTTGCCTGAATGCCAACGGGCTTGAGCATTGCTGCCGTTGCCAGGGCCAGCGCTTGTCGGGTGCTATCGCTGGCGGGATAGAGGATCGTGAACTCAGCCGTGAGACCGTCTTTTTCCAACACACCGTCGCCATTGCTGTCCGTCCAGCCGCCAGCCGCCAAAATCTCTTGGGCCTGCTCGGGCTGAGCATCTTCGATGGCCGCACTGGGTTCCTCCCAGGCGAGACCACTGACAGGACCGTAGGCAACAGACCCGTAGCCTTCGAGTACCCCGTCCACCAAGGCTTGGCGATCAATGGCATAGTTTACGGCCTGCCGAATGGCCGGATCTGCCGTCACATCATGGCCAATTGGATCACCCTCTGGAGTCGTTTCACCGGCTGACGCTGGCAGGTAGGGAAACATCAGACCCCGATTATCAACGCTGGTCACATCGTAAAGCGTCATGCCCTCAATCGTTTGCACGGCCAATGACTGAGGCACACTGACCACCTGCGCCTCGCCCGCTTTGGCCGCGGCAAAGGCGGCATCCTCTTCCACAAACAGAAAGACAAGGCGAGCGATGCCGGCAGACTCGCCATAGTAGTTGGGGTTAGCCTCGACAATGAGCTGTTGTCCTTCATCCCACTGCACCATCTGGTAAGGGCCAGAACCGATGGGGGTACGGGCATAGTCCGAACCGTGGGCATGTTCTGGCACAATGCCGAGGGTAATCAGGCGATTAACGAACGTGCTTTGGGGTTTGTTTAAGCGCAGTTCGACGGTGGTGTCATCGATAAAAACCGCTTCTTCTAGAACGGTCACGTCCGTCAGCCCACCGCTTTCGGCTGCTGTGTTGAAGGTGTAGGCCACATCGGACGCTGTCAGAGGTTCACCATCGGAAAAGACCGCATCATCGCGGATCGTCACTGTCCAAGTCAGCCCATCTTCACTCACCGTATAGTCTGTTGCTAGATCATTGATAATGTTTAGGTCGGCATCTCGCTTTAGCAGCGTGCTTTGAAACAAGGGTGAACCATAGCGCCCCCAGCCCAGGGTGGGGTCATAGCCTTCTTCGCTTTCGCCTGCGATCGCTAGAACAATCTGCTTCGCTGCTTCTGTCTGGGAAGTAGACTCGACGGCCTCTGCCCCGTCGGTAGACTCCGTTGGACCAGACCCGCAGCCGACTAAAACGGCTCCCAGCAAAGCGGTTCCCAAAGACCCAAGTAATACCTGTTTTCGTTTACCCATAGCGAGCTTACACCCTATTAATTGCGTGGGATCTTAGGCGAGGGTCAACAGATCTCTTAAGATCTCTTAGCCCGCTTGGTGGCCTCCGCAGTAGAGCGGGCAGCTCATGAGATGGTAGAAGACTTTCTCAAGCAACTACGGGGGTGATCGCCAAGCCTGAAGACTCTCGTCTGCCCCATAGGGTATCGAAACAGTTCCCAGGGGTTCCATGCCCCTCAGGGGCATAAATCCAATCTTTTAAGTGAAATTCTTGATTTGAGTACCCCCTTGATTTTGGTTGGACCCACTGTAATTGACGCTTTTACGGTTCTGTCGCAAGCAAGCGATTGCTGGGCAGGGCAGCCCAAATCATCATCGATATCTCTTCTCTGATACAAACATTAATGTTGTTATTGGTCACTGCTGTTTCTGTCTATCAGTGAGATAACTCTATGGCGAGACCGTGACCGTCTACTATCCGGAATTCCAGTTTTACTGGAGTCAACAGATTGTCAGAATCGTAGATGGTAGGCAATGTCTTTGATTTTGTATCCTTGTTGTCGTAATCTATGGACATGTTCATAGTTGTCTAATCGTTCAGCGCCACCCTATTGGATCACCAAAAGTCACCATAAGCTCAACCCTTTGTCCAGGACTCTATCACTCTGTTATCTGCATTTTGCAGAATGCCCTTAGAAAACGGGTGTCATTGGCCGAATAACTTTAATTTCCATTGAATAGAGTCGCCTAATTGTCGTGTAGGCAACTTGACATTTCAATTTATATTGAAATAATTAATAAGGTGTACGACAGTTTTCAGGGTGACCGGGTGATGGTGCGGATTGGAATTAATGGCTTTGGCAGAATTGGTCGCCTGGTGTTGCGGGCTGCTTGGCCACATTTGGACATTGTCCACATTAATGAAATTACTGGCGGTACTGTCGCTGCCGCCCATTTACTTAAGTTTGACTCTGTTCATGGGCGTTGGACTCCAGAAGTTGAAGCGGCTGGGTGCGATCGCATCCTGATCGATCATAAATCCGTCACCTTTAGCGACCATGCCACCCCCGGCGCAGTCCCCTGGGACGAACTGGGTGTGGACATTGTTCTAGAGTGTTCCGGTCAGTTTCGTACGCCCGACCGGTTAGAGCCTTATTTTAAGCGTGGGGTTCAAAAGGTGATTGTCGCGGCCCCAGTCAAACAGGGTGCACTCAATATTGTTTACGGCATCAATGACCATCTCTACAATCCCGCCGAGCATCATCTATTAACAGCCGCCTCTTGCACGACCAACTGTCTGGCCCCCGTCGTCAAAGTCATTAAAGAAGGATTGGGCATTAAACATGGCGTGATCACCACAATCCATGACCAAACCAACACCCAAACCATCGTCGACAAACCCCACAAAGATCTGCGACGGGCCAGGGCCACCGGCCTATCCCTGATTCCCACCACCACTGGGTCAGCCACGGCCATCACGATCATCTACCCCGAGCTCAAGGGCAAACTTAACGGCATTGCCGTACGGGTGCCGTTGCTCAATGCCTCTTTGACGGACTGCGTGTTTGAAGTCGCCCGACCCACCACCGTCGAGGAAGTCAATCAGCTGTTTAAGACCGCTGCTGAAGGAGACCTCAAGGACATTTTGGGGTATGAGGAACGCCCTTTAGTATCCGTTGACTACCGGGATGATCCTCGCTCATCCATCATTGATGCCCTATCCACCATGGTGGTCGACGACACCCAGGTAAAAGTTTTGGCCTGGTATGACAACGAGTGGGGATATTCCTGCCGCATGGCTGAGCTGACACAAAAGGTGGCGAAGACACTGGGGGCTAGCAGTTAAATGGCTACCGCAAAGACCGAGCCCCCTCCGCCCACGGCACCTCCTCTGCAAAAGGGGAAGACGAGCTAAAACTCTTTTTCCACTTTTGCACCTTTACCCACCCACACTTTGCTATCACAAAATCAGGACGTATCCCATGACCAGCGATTATTCCCAAGCCCCCCCCCAAGCCGGTGGTGAACTCAATATCTTCGAACGCTATCTCACCCTTTGGGTAGCCGTTTGTATCGTTGCCGGAATTCTCCTCGGGCGAGTTTTTCCCAGTGTTGCCCAAACACTCGATGCCATGAGTGTTTATCAAGTATCGATTCCCATTGCCATCTGTCTGTTTTGCATGATGTATCCCATCATGGTGAAAATTGACTTTTCCCAGGCTAAGCGAGCGGCTAAAACACCCAAACCGGTGCTGCTTACCCTGGTTGTTAATTGGCTGATTAAACCCTTCACCATGGTGGTGCTGGCCCAGTTTTTCCTGGGCTGGTTATTTCAACCAATACTCACAGGCACCGAGATTATTCGCGGCAGTGAAGTGACCCTGGCCAATTCCTACATTGCTGGGGCAATTTTGTTGGGGATTGCCCCCTGTACAGCCATGGTAATGATGTGGGGCTACTTGTCCTATAGCAACCAGGGCCACACGTTAGTCATGGTGGCCATTAATTCGCTGGCCATGTTGTTTCTCTACGCCCCTCTGGGGGGATGGCTACTATCTGCCAATGACCTGATTGTTCCTTGGAGAACCATTGTGCTGTCGGTGCTCATCTACGTGGGTTTACCCCTGTTGGCGGGCAGTATTTCACGTACCTGGATTCTAAGGCACAAGGGCAAAGCCTGGTTTGAGAATGTGTTTTTGAAGTATTTGGGACCGGTGGCGATTCTGGCCATGCTCACCACCTTGATCTTGCTGTTTGCCCTCAAGGGAGAATTGATCGTTCGTAATCCGCTACATATTTTGCTGATTGCGGTGCCCTTATTTCTGCAGACAAACTTTATCTTTTTAATTACCTACGTGGCCGCTCAAAAGATGGGCATGGTGTACGAAGATGCTGCACCGGCGGCGCTGATTGGGGCTAGCAATCATTTTGAAGTTGCGATCGCAACCGCCGTTACGCTGTTTGGCCTCAACTCTGGTGCGGCTCTGGCGACCGTGGTAGGTGTGCTGATCGAAGTACCCGTTATGCTAATGCTAGTGGCCCTGTGCAAACGCACGGCGTTCTGGTTCTCCCGTGAACCCCACAAAGCCACCCTGCCTGACCCCCGTTGTATCCGTCCCCTTTCCTAGATATTTCAGAGCTATTCCCCAAGACCACCATGTCAGACCTGTCCTTGCCCCCCATTTCTCAGCAGCTGTGGTGGGTTATCCCCGAGCGTCTTGCCGGTGTGCGCAAACCCACTGAAGCAGAGCTAGCAGACCTGATGGGTGAGGGCATTGGCGCACTGGTCTCACTAATGAGTGATGATGGCAATTTGAAGCTTTACCAACGGCATCAAATTCCCCATATCTGGGTGCCCATCCTCGGTGGCAAAGCCCCCAATCTGGAGCAGGTGGAACAAATAAAAACCTTTGTAGATGAGCAAACCCGTCTGGGTAATGCCGTGGCTATCCACTGTTCCAGCGGTCGACGTCGTACCGGTACGGTGCTGGCTGCATTATTAATCAAGGCAGGAGACAGCTATGAAAAGGCTTTAAATACCCTCTTGACGGTTAATCCAGCGGTGGAGCTGAGGGAAGCACAAATTAACTTTCTCAAAAGTCTCTCGGATTAAGGAATGTTCAGATACGTGAGCTATCCGGTGAAACTCTTGGCGACAACTGGTTCCCCTTACCAAGGCTGCCGTGTACACACAAGTCCTGGATACTAGCGTTTACGGTTGTCTAACCCCCTCTAACTCCCCCTTACCAAGGGGGAGAACCGGAGTTTCCCCTTACCAAGTAAGGTGTATACACATCTAAAAAATAATGTCCCAAAAGGTAGGCCTGTCCTTGAATTGGCCCACTCTGCGAGAAGCCGCTTTGGCGTCTACATCCTAAATCCTTCTCCCTGGGGGCGAAGGACTTTGAGGCTAGGCCCCCCTTCTCCCTCAGGGAGTAAGGGGTTGGGGGATGAGGGCTCGAAATCTAGAGCTAGCTCTCCGACTTATGTATACACGGTAGCTTACCCAGGGGAATCGTCAGGGAGGGGTCTGGATTTTGCCAACCTTACTGCCACACCTTGACGGGTTGGTCTTTGCCGCTGCTAATCAGCGTTTGTCCCAAAACGTCAAAGTCCACCGACAAAATCCAATTATCGTTGTCATCCAATGTTTGAATTACCTGATGGCTGGATAAATCCCACAGCTTGATCGCAGTGTCTACGCTGCCACTGGCCAGGATTTGGCCATCGGGGCTAATATCCAGAGCAATGACGCGATCGCTATGGCCAGTCAGGGTGGTTTGCAACGTACCGGTTGTCAAATCCCACAGCTTAATGGTTTGATCCCAACTGCCGCTGGCCAGGGTTTCACCATCCGGGCTAATGGCCAGTGAGCGCACAGTGTCGTCATGGCCGGTGAGCTTGTTTAGGAGGGTACCGGTGGCCAAATCCCATTGGCGAATGATGCGATCGCCACCACCGCTGATCAAGGAGTTACCATCGGGTGTAATCTTGACTGACCACACGGGCTCGCTGATATTTCTGTTGTAAAGCTGTTCGCCAGTCCTAAAGTCCCAGGCCGTAATATTGCCAGCATAATCACTGCTGACCAGTATCTGATTATCAGGACTCAGGGCCACTGACCATACGGGTGAATTTTTAACCGGAAGACTATATAGCAGTTCTCCCGTTTCCAATCGCCACACCTTCAAACCATCGCCGCCGCCACTGACCAACCAGTGACCAGCTGCTGATATCGCTAAGGTCCTAACCGCATCCTCGTGCCCGATGAGAGTGTGCAGGCGGTCACCCGTTTGCCGATCCCACACCTTTATTTGGCCATTAGCCTCGCCGCCAATTAAAAGAGAGAGACCGCTTTCCTGGGTATGGGTAACCACTGTCCATACTGGACTATCCCCCTGAAAATACTGGGCCAATGCCCACTGAGTCTTAGGCAAAATGGACAGCTGTGCAGAGCCACTATCGTCTGTCGGCTTGGGTTCTACAGTAGGGGTTAGGCTTGCCGGTATGACCAGCGCCAGCGCCGCGACTAATCCGGCAATACCAGGTACCCATAACAATGGTCGCTGGTTCAGTTCAGTAAACCATGGTCGTAGCCAGCCATTTAGATAGTTCATGATGCGTCCCTAATGCCTTAAATGTCTTACTTAAGACAGCTATCCCATTGCTAACAACAAGTGAACAGACCAGACATCCCACGTTGAGTATCAACAATGACATATTTCTGAATTTAGCATAGTCATCTAATATCAGTTCCCAAAGGCATATCTACCGTTCAGAGCCCTCCATACTTGGCAATGTCAGAACTTGGCAATGTCAGCGTTCCACAACTCAAAACCAAGAACCAAGAACTGGTATACGATCCACTCAACACAAAAATACAGCGCCCAGATGAGATTCGTCTGGACGCTGCCTGAGTATGCTCTAAATGTCAATGAATGAAATGGAGGTTGGACATCCCCCCATTTATTAAGCCACCATGGATATTTCAGTGGCAAGCACCTCAGCATAGAGTTTCTGTAGCTGCTGCGTGGCCCCACGCCAGCCCCAACGCTCAGCTTCTATGCGAGCATTGCGACGCAACAACTCAATTTCAGCGCGGGTCGCCAACAGACGCTGTGTCGCCTTAATGGCCCCTTCCTCATCCTGAGGATCAAACAAGAATCCGTTTGTACCATCGGTAACAATATCGGGAATGCCGCCTGCATTAGCGGCCACGGTGGGGCAGCCTGCCGCCATCGCTTCTAACAGCACCAATCCCAACGTCTCTGTTCGAGATGGGAAAATAAACGCATCGCCAGAGGCATAGGCAGACGCTAATTCCTCACCCCCAAGATAGCCGACAAAGTTAGTCGCGGTTCCTGCAAAATGCTCCTCCAGTTCTTCTCGATAGGGACCGTCCCCCACCAGAGCTAAGCGAGCGTCTGGAATCGCCTCCAAAATTGGCTTGATTCTATCCACTTCTTTTTCAGCAGATAGACGTCCCACATACAGCAGCAATGGCGCATCTGGATGGCCATCACTCAGCCGCCCACGCATTTCTCGGCTGGCCAGACTCGGGCGAAACAGGTCTGTATCGACCCCCCGCTGCCAAACCTTGACATTCTCAATACCGTGTTCAGTTAGCTCCTGCTGCATTGCTGTAGACGTGCACAAATTCATCCGTGCATTGTTGTGCACTGCTTTGAGTAGCTCCCACAGCATGCCCTCAAACATCCCGAAGCCATAATGCTCTAGATACTTAGGCAAGTGCGTGTGGTAAGAAGCCACAAGCGGAATCTCTAAGGCCTTGGCATAGTAGACACCTGCTAAGCCCAGGACCGCTGGGTTAACCACATGCACCAAATCAGGCTGAAACGCTTCTAGTGCCTCACCAATAGATGGACGGGGCAAGGCCAACTTCAGCTCTGGATATAACGGCATGGGAAAGCCAGAAACACCCTCCACCTTGGCCCCTTTATATTCCGTTAGGCCACCCTCAGGGCAGAACACGCATACCTCATCCCCTAAGGCCTGAAGCTGTTCGACGGTATGCTTGAGACGGGTTACGATACCGTCAACTTTGGGAAGGAATGTTTCGGTAAACAGAGCAATGCGCATACGGTTAGCAGTGATTGAATGCAGATGTATCAAAAAATACTGAGCTGTTGATTATTCAATCGCGAAATTGCCTCAGGCTCAAGCTTCCATAAAATCTTTTTTTTGGCAATATCCTAGGCAACATCGATTGCCTTGATCGATAGTGAGCTTTGAGATGGGATGAGCCCCTCAAATTAAAAAAACAGAGCATAGGATCAATGGGGAGCGACTCCCTGATCCCATACTCTGCTTATCCAGTAATCACATGACCGTAATCACTGGGACCTAACCTGCAGGAATGGGGGTAGGTGCAGAAGTAGACTTCTTAGTCCACTTGGATGTGCAGATAATCTTGGAAGTATCGCAGCGACCCACATACTTCTTGGCAATCTCTGTTACTTCCAACATTAGACCTTTGTCCAGTTGGGTAGGCTGAAGACCCATATCTAAGAAGCACTGATTGTCAACGACTAGCTCATTTTCTGCCGCTTCATTACGGGGGTTCTCCATATACTGAATTTCAGCATCCGCAATGTCAGCCACAATGCGCGCTAGATCCCGCACTCGATGGGTTTCTGTCATCTGGTTCAGGATTTTAACGCGGTCATCCTTGGCAGGTGGGTTATCAATGGCCAGCTCAACACAGCGGACGGTGTCTTGAATATGGATAAATGCCCGTGTTTGACCACCGGTACCATGAACAGTTAGCGGATGACCAATGGCAGCCTGCATCAAGAAACGGTTCAGCACTGTGCCAAAGTCACCATCGTAGTCAAAACGATTGATCAACCGCTCATCCATGGCAGTCTCACGGGTGTTGGTACCCCAAACGATTCCCTGGTGTAAGTCAGTCACCCGTACCTGGTCGTTCTTGTTGTAGTACGCGAAGAACAACTGATCTTGGGTTTTGGTCATGTGATAGATACTGCCAGGATTAGCTGGATGCAGAATCTGTTTTTCGATGACCTTACCCGAATCGGTCACTACTTGGATATCCAGATACCCCTCGGGAATTTTCATGCCAGCGGTGCCGTAGCCGTAAACACCCATGGTACCGAGGTGAACCACATGGATATCTAGCTCAGACTCAACGATGGCACATAGGACATTGTTGGTGCCGTTAAGGTTGTTATCAACGGTGAAACGCTTGTGCTTGGCTGACTTCATGGAGTAGGGGGCAGCCCGCTGCTCGGCAAAGTGCACAATCACATCCGGAGCATAGTCACAAATTAGATGCAAGAGTCTGTCATACTCTTGGGCAATGTCGAGATTATGGAAGTCAATGGTTTTACCACTGACTTCTTGCCACGCCGATAGGCGAGTAGACATGGAGCTAATGGGAGTTAAAGAAGCAATTTCTAGCTCATTATCGATATTACGTCGCGATAGGTTATCAATAATGGCAACGTCATGACCTGCGTTGGATAGATGCAGTGCAGTGGGCCAGCCGCAAAAGCCATCTCCCCCTAATACGATTACTTTCATCCTTTAGCGCTTAAGCCTCCTTCACACGCCCTAGAGTTGTTGGGCGATTCCTACCAAGCGTAAACCAAGATTTGCAAAACTCAAAGAACCAAAATTTTCTCTCACCTCTGAGAAAATAAGAGAGCGTCTGCGTATATGGACATCCCCAGGGTCGATGTCGGCTGTGATCGTAACTTTTTTTAGCGTTCTGGGCGTCGGTTAGAGCAGTGGCGACCGGAGTCGTTCCCGCTATGCCCCCATGGCCGTAGATATCTGTGTTGTGTGCTGGGTGCGATCTTCAC
Source organism: Leptolyngbya sp. PCC 7375 (assembly GCF_000316115.1). Lineage (GTDB taxonomy): Bacteria > Cyanobacteriota > Cyanobacteriia > Phormidesmidales > Phormidesmidaceae > Leptothoe. The sequence goes on along the minus strand of NZ_JH993797.1, from coordinate 291,435 downwards.
CCAGCACACTAATTGGGTTGGGTGCCCGCAGACGTTAACCCTCAAAGCTGGTTAGTATACTTGTATTTATTGCCTCAACATTGCCCACCTGCGATCGCACTGCTTACCTCCCCAGAGTGATCGCATCTTTATTTAATCGGTTTTAATCGGTGGGTACTCCAGTTCTGGCCCACTGGAGGGTAAAGCCTAGACGGTGCCATACCTGAGCTTCGATTTTTTGCAAACACTCGGCAGCCCCTAACACCTCGTTATAGTTGGCTGCATCGACACAGGGGGTTGTCTTTAGAGACCGCTTAAGGTGAAGAGCCAAATCTGCGTTTCCTGCCGATCGTCAAAGTTATTGTCGCTGACCATAATCAGGCTTTGACGTCCATCTGACAGTTTTGGTCCTAAGGTCATGGCCTCTAGATTATCTGGCTCTAAAGGCGTTAAATCTGCCACAAGCCGCTTGCGAATGGGGGTGATGCCGCTGGTGTCACCCTTGAGGGTTGCGATCGCACTCACATCACTCGCCACTCCAGTGGCCAGCTGATATAGCTTAATGGATAGTCCTTGCAGGCCAAAGGCTCGTTCAATGGCCAAAAAGTGCCCGCCCACATCGATAGATAAAATTTCCGATAACCCATTGAGCAGTGCCCCCAGGGGAGCAGGGTCCATGGAATACAAGTGTTCTGACAGCAGTGTAGACTGCCCTGTGCCGACAAAATTGGGATCAATCAGGTAGTGGAGCCAGCGGTTCTTAAAGGGAATATCTGGGTCAACATCTAAGTCCTGGTATAGCGGGCCTTCGGTGGCAGCAAACAGTCGAAAGGGCTCATAGGAGCCACCGGGAGCACTCAGGGTCAATGCTTCAAATCCAATATTTTCTTGAATGCCCTGGGTTTGGGGATCCGAAATTTCGCCATCCTGGGAGGCCAACAAATACCGTTCTGGAATACGAAAGTTAGTTTTGAGATGCCCAGTTTCTAGATCAAACTCCTGTAATTTTGGTGGGATTTTTTGCTGAGGGGAGCCCTCACTGGAAACAATTAAACTGCGGCTAGGGGTGAGAACCATGCCTTCAGCATCCAGCGGCGCAATGGAGTTGCCATCCTGGTCTTGTAGGTCAGTGACGGCTTCTACCATGGCAGCCTTGATGCCAGATGGCTTCAGTGCCAGGCTGAGGGTGTAAAATCGCGGGCGTTGGCGATCGTCAGATAAGGCATAGTATTGGTTGCGATCGCGATCGTAGGCAATCGCTGATAGCCCGCCAACTTGAGTCCCTTCAAATTCTTCCATGGGCAGCACTATATGGTTAATAGCCTCTACCGATAGATCCAGAAATAAACGTTCTTCGGCACTGACCTGGGGAACGGTACAGCTACTGACAACAACCGCCAACAATCCTAGCCACAGAAAAGCGTTTAAAAAACCTAAAAAACCGCTTAATCTCAGTTGTTTCAGCCTGTTCATTACCCACGCCTCTGACAAAAGCTTCATAAACCCTCCTAGGGTAGCAGACGTCTCACGAAAACGTCTGTAAAAGCGGCTCACGAAAACGTCTGCAAAAGCGTCTGTAAAAGCAACTCACTAAAGCGGCTCACGAAAACGTCTGTAAAAGCAACTCACTAAAGCGGCTCACGAAAACGTCTGTAAAAGCAACTCACGAAAACGTCTGTAAAAGCGGCCCACTAAATTGACATACCTAGGACTCCCCCTGACTGTGGGGGGAGGCTGACCTGTTGAGTCTCGCTGGCGAACTCAATCTCTCCCCAAAGAACAACCATGTCCTTCCTTAAGGTTGGTAGGGTAACTGTGCCTGGCTGCTCACCTGTGTTCACCACCACCACAATTGTTTCTTCCTGATGGCTGCGGGCAAAGGCATAAAGATCGTCTACAGCAGCCAAGGTTTGATAGGAGCCTGTACGTAGGGCAGGATGCTGATGCCGCAGGGCAATGAGTTCTTGGTGCAGGGCTAACAAAGCTTGATGCCAATCTGGTTTATCAGGAAAACTACGACGACAGTCTGGATCGTGGGCACCCGCCAACCCCACTTCATCACCGTAGTAAATGCTGGGCGCGCCAGGGAAGGTCATTTGTAACAACACAGCCAGTTGAAAACTCCGCTGATCGTCGTTAACCACGGTAATGGCACGGGCAATATCGTGGCTTGATAACAAATTCAACTGGGTTAATTGAATCTCCCAGGGATACAGGGCCAACAACTCGTCTATCTTTTTGGCATAGCCCTGGGCATCGAGGGCAGGATAGGGAAAGTAGGCAGGTCTCTCCACCAGGGACATGACAACTCGGTCTTTAGCTGTAAAGGCCAGCACTGGTCCTGTAAAGAGATAGTTCATTACCCCGTCAAACTGTGTGCCATCAAGCCATTGGCGGGCATCGGTCCATATCTCTCCCACAATGTAGGCCTCTGGGTTAATGGCCTTTACCCGCTGACGAAATTCTGACCAGAAACCCTCTGCTTTTACATCAAACGGGACATCCAATCGCCAGCCGTCAATTCCCTGACGCAGCCAGTATTCAGCGATCTGCATGATGTACTCGCGAGCCTGGGGATTATCGTGATTAAACTCCGGTAGGGCTCGGTTATCGTACCAGCTTTCGTAATTAGCAGGTTTAGCTCCATCATAGGCAGATAAGGGCCACCCTTCTACCTTAAACCAGTCTAACCAGGGAGATGTGGGACCGTTTTCAAGGATGTCATTGAAGAAAAAGAACCCACGGCTAGCATGGTTAAAAACACCGTCAAGAACAACTTTGATTTCTCGTTGGTGAGCGGCTTCTAGTAAATCAAAAAAGGCCTCATTGCCCCCCAGCAATGGATCGACTTGATAATAGTCGTGGGTATGGTAACGGTGGTTACTGGCAGATTGAAAGATGGGGGTAAAGTAAATGGCATTCACACCCAAGTCTTTGAGGTAGTCTAGATTTTCGGCCACACCCCATAAATCACCCCCTTTATACCCGCTGAGGGTGGGCGGTACCTGCCACGCTTCCAAAGGCACCTGCATCATAGGAGGTCGGGATTGTCGCTGGGTGCGGGCAAACCGGTCCGGGAAAATCTGATAAAAGACGGCATGTTTCACCCAGTCAGGAGTTTGGATTTGCATAGAAGCTATGGCAGACTGCATCGCTTAGGGTAGCGGTTTGTTAGGAAAAATCGTTTAGACGTTAGGATGCTTAAAGATATGGTTACTACCTGAATGTAGAGGCAATGTAGAGGCAATGCAGAGGCCGTGGCAGAGGCCGTGGCAGAGGGGCTTTGATCCCCAGTGCTGATTGTCGATCCCCCCTGTAGGTCCCCCTTCGCCTTGAATTATCCCGATAGTCGTACCTGGGAGCCCGCTTCCGTTTTTCTCACATCAATGCGGGTTTGAAAGGCCTCTCGAAAATGGGGCATGTGGGTCACGGCTAAAATACAGGCAAAATCAGGTGAGATCGCATTGATCGCTGCCACTAATCGATCGCACCCTGCCTGATCCTGGGTGCCAAACCCCTCATCAATGATCAGCATCTGCAGCGCCATGCCAGATCGCTGGGCTAAAAGCCGGGCCAAGGCTAACCGAATGGCAAAATTGACCCGGAACGCTTCGCCACCAGAATAGGTTTCGTAGGCCCTTGTACCCTGGGTATCGGCAATTAGAATATCTAAGGTGTCAATCAGTTTTTTACGCCCCGAACGCTGAGTGACAAACTGTACATGCAGCTGATGGGCACTGAGACGCCCCAGAATTTGGTTGGTTTCTGCCTCTAACTGGGGGAGTAAATTTTCAATCATCAATGCCTGTATGCCGTTTTTGCCAAACGCATGCTGTAGCTCCTGATGCACCCTGTACTGATGCTGATAACTGTGGAGTCGTTGCCGCTGTTGATCGACCTGTTGCTGTAGGGCATCCAACTGCTGTAGCTGCTGTTCTAAACGACCCAGCTGGCTAATTTGTACTTCTCGCTGGGTTTGCAGTTGGGCCAACGTAACATCCAACTGCTGGATTTGCTCGGTGGCATCAGGAATAAGGTTGACGTCAGTATTGGCAATCTGTTGCTGTAGCGTCTCGCATTGTTGCTGCTGTTCCGCCTGAATAGTGACTAAGGTGTGGCGCTGCTGTTCTAGATCAGGCAATGTGGAGCGGGCCTGCTGTAATGTCTGATGGCGCAGCTGCCAGGGTTGCAGGGCATGTAGATGTCGCCGGAGCTGTTGGTGATGCTCCGATGAGTAATCTAGCGCTGCCAAGGTTTTCTCTAACTGCAGTAGTTCTTGAGGGAGTTGTTGATCAAAGGTGTCGAGTTGCGATCGCAATGCCGCTAACTCATTTTCTTTTTCAGGTCGTTCCGCCAACAGCCGTTCCAATTTACGCTCGGCCTGAGATAATTCCGCCTGCTTAAATTCGGCCCAACGTAGCTGTTCAACTTGATTACGAACGAGAGCGTGATCGCGCTCATCATAATTTAATTGGGTAAGTTGTTGTTCTAGCTGTTGATATTCTTGTTGTAAGTCGGCTGCATAGTCTTCTGAATCTAAACATTGTTCTAAATGATGTCGTTCTTGCTCCAGTGCTTTGAGCCGCATGGTCACTTCTGTTGCAGAGTTGAGTTGAGCCTTGAGAGCCCCCTGCTTTTGCAACACCCTACCGTACTTTTCTAGCTCTGCTTCCAGGGCTCGATATTCCCGCCGGAGCACCTGAATCTCTCGTTCAGAGGTGGTTAACTGTTCACGGATCACCCATACTCTCTTTTGTAAGGTGTCCCGCTCCTGTTGTAGTTGGGAAATCACCTGGGGGCCATGATCCGCCAGGGGGCGCTCACATAGAGGACAGTTTGCGGCTGGCTGGGTCAGCACCGCTAGCCGCTGTTCTAACTGGATCAGCTGCTGCTCAATCTGACGCTGCTCACTTTGGAGCTGTGCCATAAAATCTCGTCGCTCTTGACCTTTTTGACGAACCTGAGCTTGATAGGCCCGACGTTGTTCTAGATAGGTGAGCTGATGCTGTACCTGGGCCAGGGTTTGATGGAGTTTCGGTTGTTGCTGAGGGGTAAGGGTGGCCTGGGTTTGACTGATGGCTTCTAAGCGGGCTTCCAATCGTGCCGATGCCTGTTTCAGTCGGGTGTGAACCTGCTGCCGTCGCTGTAGTAACGGTGTGACATCCATCTGGCGTTGGTCCAATAGGCGCAGCTGCTGACGGGCAGCATGGAGCTGTGTCAAACTGACCTTCACGGTTTCCCGTTGACTCAGACCATGCTGCAGCTCCGCAATTGTCTCGTCTAGTGAGGCAAGTTTTAGCTGCATTTGGCCAATGGCGGTCTGTAATGCGGCCCGTTGTTCCTGGCATTGGGCCTGCAACTGCACCTGTTTAGTCTGGGCTTGCTGATACTGCTGAAAGCGTTGGGCATACTCCTCTTCTTGGGTCTGCAACTGTTGCAGTTGACCATAGCCTGCTTCAATGTCGAGCGCTGCATTTAACTCCACCTGAAAAGCATTAAACTGCTCCTCAACCCGCTGTAGCTCTGCATACCGCAGCATTTTAGTTTGGTGTAAGTGCTCAAGTTGTTGTTGCAGGGTTTGCAACAACTGTTGCTGTTGCTGCCGCTGCTGTTGCTGTTGTTGCAGATGATCGCGCTGTTCTTGCGCCGCCTGCTGCTGTTGCTGGATGTCTGTAACCTGTTGCTGCAATGTTTGATAGTGGGTGGCGATCGCACTCCGTTCTGCCAGTTGCTCCTCCGCCTGAGTTAGCGTTGTAGTTAAGACTTTAATTTCAGCCTGATAGTCACGCCCCCGCTCCCGCGATTTTTCCACCAGACGGTCATACTGACTCAGCTTCAGCAAATCAGCCAAAATCTGCTTCCGCTCACCTGGGCGCTTTAACATAAACTCATCCGCTCGGCCCTGTCGCAGATAGGCCGAATGGATAAACGTTTCGTAGTCCACCTTCAGATACTGAAGAATCAGCTGCTGCGTTGCCCGCACTCCCCGCTGGGTCAGACTGCGAAATCCATTTTCTGTCTGTATCTGAAATTCGAGCAAACAGCCTTGCTTCCGTCTGCGTCCCCGCAACACTCGATAAACTTGGCCCTGGTGCTCAAAGGTAAACTCTACCTTGGTCTCTTTTGCACCCAGGTGAATAACGTCATCATCGGCGGCCACCCGACTGTGGCCCCAAATCACCCATGCCATCGCCTCTAGCAACGAAGACTTACCTGCACCATTGGGGCCACAGATACAGGCCACATGCAACCCCGCAAAATCGAGGGTCACCTCTCGATAGCTCAAAAAATTAATTAGGGTTAGACGCTTGGGAATCATGGCATAGCTTTACAGCCTATGCCCACCATAGCAAGTACATACGATCTTTAGTACTTACGATCTGTTTTTTAAATAACTAGCGATCCCATCGATCTGGTTTACTTATAACGCCCTGTAATTCCAGTTTTATCCTTAAGAGAGATTATTCTTGGGCTAAATTCGCCGTATGTTGTAGCAAAGTTCAAAAACCATAACCGATAAGGTTCCGTTTTGACTAAGTGGATAGAAAACTTTATCTGTCCTTAAAAATGGACGTGTAATTTTTCACTGGCAGATTAAAGGAGGCTGAAGCCATGGAAGCTGACGTAGTTACAGATCTGAAAGTGCATAGTCGATATAACTGTTATCGCCTAAGTCCCGAACAAATGAATGCGATTCAAGATAAGGGTGTTTCGGTGACGCTAAATCCTGGCACTAACATTGTCAAGCTTCTGGAAAACGAGACTGCTTACACAACGGGCACGGGGGCCAAGGCCGAACCCTGGATTTTGCTATGGATTTATGGTGGCAAAGTTATTAATAGAAAAACAAATGTGGAAGTTGTTGCTACCTGGGCGTCGCTAAATGGCTACGATGACTCCTTGACAATGGATGTGATTGAGCCAGCAACGCTGTGTGCTTTTTTGTTCGATACCAGCACAGGCAACCACAGTGGTGAATTAACCCTATCTGTCACCACCCTCTAAGGAAGCAAAACCAATTAACTTCCAAATTTTGGGTGTACAGACGTTCCATGGAACGTCTCTTCAACATTTACTTTTGGCCTTTATTTACGGCTTGCTCCTAAGCGTAATTTTGTCTGCCCGTCTCTCCTATTTCATACATACATTTGAAGCAGCAACGTGTACCGAACGATGTCTTTGGTTAAATTTGCCACCATTATTGTTGCAACAGCAGCAGTTTCTCAGGTATTCCATGGGAACTTCTCGCGACAGCGTTTATTTGCTCAGTCGTTTGAAGAACCGCCCGCCCGCTTTCCCATTCCAGATGCTCTACCAGATGGTGCAACTCTCAAGGTGGATGGTTCCACCAGTATGCGCCTCACCAACGAAGATTTAGAGAGGCGATTTGAGAAACAGTTTCCCAATGTGGATGTTGAGCTTGATACCAGCCGCACAGATCAAGCATTTCAAGCTCTGATTAATGGCGACATTGATATCCTGGCCACAGGTCGACCGTTAACTGATGCAGAAAAATCGCAGGGTGCCGTAGAAGTTCCTCTGGAACGGCGGGAAAAACTGGCCATTATCATTGGCCCAGAGAACGGATTTGAAGGCGATCTCACCTTTGATCAGTTTGCCCGTATCTTTCGAGGAGACATTACCAATTGGTCTGAAGTGGGTGGTCCGAATGTTCCCATTCGCTTAGTTGATCGACCTGGCTATAGTGATACCCGACGGGCCTTAAGTACCTATAACGTCTTTGAAGGACAGCCATTCACCACAGGGGCCATCGCTGATCCAGTATCAGATGATGAAACTGAAAGTGTGATTTCAGCCCTTGGCACGGATGGGATTGGTTATGCGGTGGTGTCCCAGGTGGCCGAACGCGATGATGTGACCATCATCCCCATGCACCAAACGTTACCAGATGATCCCCGCTATCCCTATTCTCAATATCGTGCCTTTGTTTATAAAGAAGGCGCTAGCCCCGCAGCCCTTGCTTTTTTAGGATTTGCCACAACTGAACCAGGGAAAGAGGTTCCTCCTGTTGGAGACGCTGCAGCTGGCCCCGATACACCAACCGACACATCAGCCAGCAGTAATGCTCCCACAGATGCTGATACATCAGCTACTGCTTCCGGTACAACAGCAGCTGATCCACCAACGGGGGCAACAACCAGTAGAGAGACCGGTAGATTTCCATTTTGGCTCCTGCCACTGCTCGCGATTCCGTTATTGGGAGGTTTGCTGTGGTGGCTGTTAAAAAGCGGCGGTGGTGCCCCCCCTGCATCCGTGGCAGAGACTCCAGTCCAACCTCGTATGGTATTAACTCCCCGAAACGATCGGCATGCCTATGCTTATTGGGAAATTCCCCAAGAGCGTTTGACTGAAGTAAAGCTTCAAGGGGGAGAAACCATGATGCTGCGCCTCTACGATGTCACTGGACGCAGTAAAAATTCTCCTCTGCCTACACCAACAGCGGAGTTACCCTGTTTGGAGTCCACCCCTGATCTCCACTTGCCGATTGAAGGGGACGGTCGCAATTACTGTGCAGAAGTGGGATATTTGACCAACGATAATCAATGGTTACCCATTACCAAGTCAGCTCCCATACGGATACCTGTCCGTCCTGACGTCAAGCCAGTTGCCTCTAATCTATCCGAGCTTAAAGCACCAAAGCCTAGTGGTAAAGGCATGGCTGGCGCTCTGGGCGGCGCGGTTTTAGGTGGGGCGGCTCTGGCGGGAGGAGCTGCTGCCCTAGGAACTAAGCTAGCAGGGGGTAAAGCAAAACCGTCTGCTACAGCGGGGCGAATGGTTCTCACTCCGCGCAATGGGCAAAATGCCTATGCTTACTGGGAAATTCCCAAAGAACAATTGGCGGATGCTCAGCTTCAAGGGGGTGAAACTCTGGTGGCGAAGCTCTACGATATTACCGATAGACCCACCGATGCAGCCTTACCGGAACCTGCTGCTCAGGTGGAGTGTACAGCGGCGGATAGGGATGCCCATTTCCCCATTACGTCAGGTCACGACTACATCGCAGACGTTGGTTATCAGACTGCCTCAGGTCGCTGGCTACCCTTAGCTCAATCAAATTTGGTACAAGCTGGCGATCGTCAGGAAAGTACGTTAACCGGCAACTTTCCTGGTGCTGCTGTGCTGGGAGGTGCTGCTGTGCTGGGAGGTGCTGCTGCCGTCGCAGGCGTTGCTGTCGGACAAGCTGCAAACTCAGCCATCCCCAACAGTCGGATTGTCATGGCTCCGCACAGCGCTCAAAAGGCATATGCCTATTGGGAAGTTCCTGAAACAGCAAAATCGGCCCTCAAGGCAGCAGGGGGGCAGGCTTACCAGTTGCGTATTCACGATGTCACAGCTATTGATATCGAGCGACAATTGCCCAACAGCACACTGACCTATGGTCTATCGGAGGCGGATTGCGATCGCACCGTTCATCTACCCAACGATCACAGTCAGTATATAGCAGAGGTCGGTTACCAAACAGCCTCTGAAGACTGGCTAACGTTGGCTCGATCCATCCCAGTGACCCCCTCTCAAGTCTTAACCCAATCTGACAATACGGCTGATTTAACAGACACAGTTCCTGAGCAAACATCCCCCATTCCAGTCGCCGCCGCTGTGGCCGCTGGCAGTCTAGCCGCCGCCACAGTCAAAGCTCGGCAGGCTGATCCCACAGATGGAAACAACCTTGATACACCACAAGTCCCCCCCTTAAATCAAGGCTCTACTCAAACTGTTCAAGTCCATAGCCGCAACAATGCCATTATGTTTGATGAAGGTCAGCTGCACCACATTGAACATAATGTTGCCAGCACCTATCAGTTAACTTCGGGCATGTACACATTGCAGCTTCGAGATGGAGTCTTCAACTATGACGCTGACGACAATCACCCAGGGGAAGCTTTTGTGTTGCTTTGGATTCATGGAGGTACAGTCATCAATCAAAAAACTGGGGTTCCCGTCAGTTCCACCTGGACCACACTCAATGGATATGATGACACCCTAATTTTGGACGTTAGAGAGCGTATTAAAATTTGCGCCTTCTTTTTAGACACCTATCCAGATGACAATTCAGGTGAGGTCACCCTGTCAATAGTCAAGCAATAGGTTACACAACAACTCTATTGGAACACAAATAGTGAGAGCATTTTGGAGAATAAAACCATGTTTTTCGAAGTATTAAGTGCAATCAACGATCCCAACCAGCAGGCCAACATCAGTCAGTTAGAACAAATAACCACATCAGTGCAAAAGTTGGCCAGTAGTCAGGGCGTTAATCCCAATCAAATGCAGTCCATGATGACTGTTTTAGGTGGAGCTCTACAGCCTGTCTTACAACAAAAACAGTCTCAGTTCGGCGCTGGACAGCTAGCCTCCATGCTGGGTCGCACAGATGATGCCTCAGTGTTGACATCGATCATTTCTCCACAGCTACAGGAACAACTCGCCCACACAGTCGCCCAAAAAACTGGAATGCAAGCCTCTACGGCCCAAGCTATGTTCCCAAAACTGCTACCCATTGTGATGCAGTTGTTTAACATGGGTGCGCCAACACCAGGCAGCGTCGGTGGAATCAACTCTCTGCTAAGTGTGTTTTTAGACAGCAATCGTGGGAAAAATACGGATTTAGGTAATGTTATGAAATTTGCAGAGCGATTTTTAGCCTGACTAAGCATATAAGACTGCTTAAGTATGTGAATCTCCAATAAATTAGATATGAAATAGCAAAACTTTCTCGATCATCCTATCCAGGCTCAAGTATTGAGACAGGTAGTATATCCTCAAAAAACATACTACATTTAATCCGTATAAAAGCAGAGACTTTATCGAAAATCTTGGATTTTTGGAAACATACATGATTTTTTATCGTCCTACTTGACAGGTGCAAATCTAGAACATTATTTGCAGCGACGTTCTGCATAGTCCACTGAGCATTAGGGCACATTTATACAAGCCCCCATCCTTTTATAGAAACACATTGACCACTTTCATTGTCATATACATTTGAATTGGTCATAGGTCTACCTGTCTGACTTTTTTCAAGTATCGCTATTCATGATTAATGATGTTTGTATTAAGGGAGGTAGTTGAGCAAAGTCTTTATTGGCAGTATTCAAAGCTACTAAAAATAGAATATCAGCTAGAATATCAGCCATCTAACTGAATTTAGCTGCTCTCATCCTGGTGGTTTCGTTTCAGATAGTAAGAGTTATCTGTCGAAGATTACCTCAAGGTTCATCATCACAAATAGGTTCTATCTGTATTTTTCTCCTGTGGCATTGAATCTTATGCCCGGAAGTTTTGTGATTGGCCCCAAGGCACATACGCCGTAATCCTATGAAGTACTCATTTGTTAATCAACCTAGAGAAGAAGATTGCGGAATTGCCTGTATTGCAATGATCGCCAAGCACTATGGTCAAAAACTTCCTCTGTCACATGTCCGTGAACTTGTAGGAACTGGCCAGCTGGGTTCATCTTTACTAGGTCTGCAACAAGGAGCTGAAGCCTTAGGCTTTCAAGCTCGTTCTGGTCAGGCAACCGATGATATTTTTAATCGCATACATCGCCTGCCTTTACCCGCGATTATTCACTGGGGTAGAGAGCGCTGGGTTGTTTTCTACGGAAAAGAGAAAAATAAATACATTATAGCGGATCCAAGTGTTGGCATTCGCCACCTCAGTGCGGACGAAATCAAGCGCAATTGGGGGGATGGTGCCATGCTTTTGCTGGTACCCGATGAATCATTTTATCGCTTATCAACCGATCAACCAAGCAGAGTTGTTGGTGTTCTACAAAAGCTTTGGCCTTATCGCATTTCATTAATTCAAATAATAGTATACGGTCTCTTCATTGGCTTTTTATCCCTAATTTTTCCATTTCTGATTCAGTTCATCACAGATGATGTGCTAATTGCAGGTGATATTCATCTGTTGCCTAGGGTGACTTTAGCGGCTCTGGGCTTCTTTATCATTAAAAGCTTATTAAATCTAGTACAAGTTACTTTAGTCGCCAATATCTTTCAAAGACTAGAACTAGGCATTACCCTAGAGTTTGGGCGTAAATTACTAAAGCTACCGCTCAATTACTATGAAACTCGACGTAGCGGTGAGTTTTCTAGTCGTCTCAAAGATATTTCCCGTATTAATGAGCTCATTGTTGATGGAGCTGTTCAGCTACCTGGGTTGCTTTTTACAGCATCCGTATCCCTTGGCTGCATGCTGTTTTTCTACAGCTATCGTCTGACAGCCTTCTCGCTGCTAACAGCAGCCCTAATGTTAGGAGCAACCTTGACATTACTACCTGTATTTCAGATCCGTATTCGACGTCTACTATCTCTGCAAGCTAAGAACCAGGCCATGCTGGTGGAAATCTTCAGAGAGGCTATGACATTAAAGACAACAACGGCCCAGCCTCAAATTTGGAAAGAAATACAGGGAAGATTTGGTAATTTAGCCAGTAAAAAAGCTGACGCTGTACAACTCAGTTTTTTTACTGGCCAATTAGCAACTTTGACGTCAGGTGTTGGGCAAATTGGTATCTTTTGGCTGGGCACCTCCATGGTGATTAAAGAGGAATTGACCTTAGGGCAGCTCCTAGCCTTTAGCATCATGAGCTATAGCTTTCTGGAATTTATTAGCTTTCTGGTCAAATTTTCAGACAGATTTATGGAAGTTAAGACGTCAGTTCAACGATTTGATGACGTTATTGATGTCGAGGATGAAAATCCAGATGATTGGCTAAAGCCCTTAGCTGAAATTCCCTCAGATGGAGATATCACCTTTAAGACAGTCACCTTCCACTATCCGGGGCGGTTCAATTTACTAGAAACGTTTTCCCTCTCAATTCCTGGCGGTAAATTCTCTGCCCTTGTTGGAGCCTCTGGCTCTGGAAAAAGTACGATTGCTAAGATTTTAGCGGGCCTACATCCTTATCAGTCAGGCGAAGTACTTGTCGGTCCACACAATCTACGGGATTTATCTTCTGAATGTGTGCGTCAACAGATTGTTTTAGTATCCCAGACGACTCATTTTTGGAGCCGTTCAATTCTAGAAAATTTTCAGCTCTGTGCGCCTAAGACCACCTATAACGAGATTGTCGCAGCTTGCCGAATTACGGGCGCAGATTCTTTTATTGACCAGTTACCAGAAGGCTATCTTACCGTTTTGGGAGAGTCCGGATCTAATCTATCGGGAGGTCAGCTACAGCGTTTGGCCATTGCTCGAGCCTTAGCGCTGAAACCAGCTGTCCTAATTTTAGATGAATCTACCTCTGCATTAGATCCCTTCAGTGAAGCTGACCTACTCCAACGACTGTTAGTGCATCGCAAGGGGCATACAACGGTTCTAATTAGCCATCGCGCCAGTGTTACCCGCATCGTTGATTGGGTAACCGTCATTAACAACGGGGAAGCAGATATTGCTGGATCGCCTGAATACTTACTCAGTCAAGAGGGTGGTCACTTACAATTTCTAGAAGGCTCATCACCTTACCCTTCAGGGGGAGCTAAGCGTCTCGTGGCAAGTAACACTAAAACAACCTCTGATATCTCCTCTCTCCCAGGACGTCGAGAAAACTAATCGAATTACACAAAAACTTATAATAATTGGCAATGTGAGTGTGGCCCATGAACCATGATGATGCTATTTCAAATTCTATGTTTGAGTTGCCTAGTCAAACCAAAAAAACAACAGCGATTGAGTCCGTTACTGACATTGAGCTTGCAATTGAGCAAGCAAAATCACCTTTAGGCACCCTACCAGCAAAACAAGAATATCAAGCTCGGCAAACATCCGTAGAAGAGGCGCAGTCCCTGGCATCACCTGTAGTCAATGATTTTTTGCCGTCCCCTAACCGCCTACTAATTTTTGGCGGCTTAGGTTTGGCAAGTGTACTGGGTATAGGGGCATTTGCGTCTACTTTAATCACTTACAACACAACGGTTAAAGCTGAAGCTGTAGTTGAGCCCATTGGTGATATACGGCCTGTCAAAGCAGGTATGGGAGGAGTTGTTGACAAGATTCTCGTTAAGGATTACGACTCCCTAAAACCAGATCAAGAAATTGCTACCCTAAAAAATACCACACTGCTTGCTAAAGCCACTCGCATCAAAACTCAGCTTGTTGGAATTGAAGAGCGCTTAGCCCAAGTTGAAGGTCAGCTAAGTTCCCTGGAACAGCGACGTATAGCAGAGTCTAGCTGGTTAAAACAATTGACGCTAGGGGGAGTAGGAACTAACAATAACCTGCCACAATTTGAATATTCTAAGAACACTCTCTTGGAATATCAAAAAAATCTTACAAGCCAATTACAGCAGGAACAAAAAGAGTTAGAACAAACTCAACAATTAATCGACAGCCTAACAATTCGCGCTCCCCAAGCAGGTACTGTCTATGATTTAGAGCTTGAAAGGTTAGGGCAGACCGTTGCTTCCGATGAACCTATCGCTAAAGTTATCTCCAATGAAACAGGTTTAATAATTAAGGCGTTGTTACCTAATAATGATATTCAAAACATTGAAGTAGGCCATCCGACAAAGCTACATTTACCTAAATGTGCTGCGTTTAGATTTGGTTCCTTACCAGGTCAAATTAGCTTAATTGAATCGGTACAAACAGATGTGGCAACTGATCTAGTCAAATCAGGTAATCTTTCAGATACCTCTCATATAGTCACTGTAAAAGCCACAGAACAGGCCCTACAGGCTGTCGGAGCAGAGGCCTGCGAGTTGTTGCCTGGTATGGAGGGGGAACTAACAATCATCACTGGACAAGAGAAGCTATTTAACTTCTTTTTGAGGAAGCTGCGTTTCAGCAGTAATATTTAAGTTATTGAGAAACTACCGTGGTACAGCCTGACGAGCGACAACTAGAAGAAATGCCTTTGTCACAGGGTAAATTAGCTCTTAGAGATGCGACCCTAGTAGCTAATGAACTAGTACTGGATACAGCCACCTTATCCCCAAGGCTTCATGTAGATAAGCAAGCGTCTCAACCTAGTTCCTACACGGTAGAAATTTTCTGGGATGAAGCTTTGGTCACTGCCACCGAGTTACTCTATGGTGAGACTGTCCATCCTATCCAGAACATTGACTCACTTCAAATCGTAAAACTGCATCGCAGGCGATCAGTCATCCAAAAAAAGCTCAGTAACTTTGCTGCTGGGATTATAGCCACAATTGGTGTAGTGCTAGTTATTGGCTCTCTACCCTGGCTAGTGCACGTTTTTGGCATGCTCCTATTCATCAGTAGTCTGGGGTATGCCGTGTATTTTAATTGGTGGATTGAACAACGTAGACGCGGTGAATTCGGGCTTGTAATGACAATGCAGACTGAGGCAAAAGTTGTCATCACAAGCCATAGTCTCAAGGCAATTCAGACCTTATATCAAATTCTTTTTCGCCGTCTAGATCAGGTCAATCTTAACGATGAGTCCCTGATGGTTAATATGTACACAGGCGAAACCCTTCATAAGGGGACTGCACAAAAATAAAGACCCAGGTTGGGGCTGTTGACAAGAGCAAAATTACAATCTTCAAACTATCTACTACAGTCTTTACAGAAGCTTTAAATACGTGATCAAAATTAGATTAAACCAGCTTTTTGGCTGTCTCTAAATTAGTAACATTTACAAACCAACCAATTTTCAAATTGACCCTATATTGTTTTGAACAATGTTGTATTTGAGTTGTCAATATATTTCAAAGCTGCTGGTGGGGATGTAAAACAACCGTAACGAGCTACTCAGTTTTGCAAGCATCTAGAATATCTACGCGATAGTACTTAAGTTTTTCGTAGATTTCCCAGTTGAAAACCACTTAAAAAATTGGTCCATAGTATCTTGTCCTAGCTAGTCACGGTGGGGTTGAATCACATTTAAGGTCTTCTACCACAGGATCTACTACAGACCTTCCATATTGTTATTACATCAGTGTGACTAATAAGCCCTAATATTGTTTGTTGTCGATTCGGTGTGGATTGCCGGTTCCTAACGGTATAACCCACGGTTAGAGCATCAATAGATACAGGCTGATATCAGTACAAATAAAATCGGGGACAGCTGAACATTCGATGTGTGAAATTGTTTTTAATTTATCTGAATCTAAAGGAAATTAACATGGATACTTCTAAAAGTTTAGGACTTGTACGCAACATCACAGGCCTAGGCATTTCCTGTCTAACAGTACTCTCTCTATGCATTTTCTCCAGCACGGTGCAAGCAAACACCCGTGATGCACAGCTAGTAACGTCAGACAATGATTCAGAATTGCTTGCTCAAACTCAAAGGGCACAAGTGATTCGTCGCAGTGTTGTTCGGCAAACTAGTTTTACAGATCTTCGTCAAAATTATTGGGCATCAAGCTTTATTTACCCCTTAAGTGAACGTAGCATTATCGAAGGGTTTCCCAATGGCATGTTTA
This sequence comes from Leptolyngbya sp. PCC 7375, assembly GCF_000316115.1. Classification (GTDB taxonomy): domain Bacteria; phylum Cyanobacteriota; class Cyanobacteriia; order Phormidesmidales; family Phormidesmidaceae; genus Leptothoe. The sequence continues at coordinate 275,038 of NZ_JH993797.1, read as the reverse complement.
TGCCTACCAATGGATTGACCCATGCTCAGTTCTCGGCGTTAGTTAACAAAGCCTTTGATGTGAGGCAAGTACGTCAAGTCTCGTCTATTTCTGGCATTTCTCGCAGCTACTGGGCTTATAGTGCTATTCAAAAGGCCTATTCCATGGGCTTTATCGATCTAGATGATGTTGTTGCTAATCCAGAACGACGACTGACACGATTAGATGTTTTGGTTTCTTTAGCCCGTGGTTTAGACTACACCGAAATTATTTCGGGGAAGAGCGTAACGGAGATTCTCAGTATCTATGAAGACGCTGATACTATCCCCACAGAATATCGCCTCATCATTGCAGCACTGACTGAGCGTGGCATTATCGTTAACTACCCCAATCGTAGTCGTCTCAACCTTTCCCAAGTAGTGAGTCGTTCCGAAGCCTGTGGTTTTATCCATCAGGCCATGGCCAGCTTGGGAATTATTGAATATGTTCGTAATGAGTATGTGGCCGACGACTTCCTCGATATTTTTATCTCGATTAACAACGATATTGAGATAGATAACTCGGTTGATATCGATAACGATAGCAGCAACGACGGCGGTGATGATGATGATGACGACGACGACGACGATGACGATGATGATGATGATGATGATGATGATGATGATTAATGCACTGAGTCGTGATACCAGTCAGCACGTTTGAGTGCAAGATTATCTAATGAGTGGTTTTAGCACGACAGTTTTCATCTAGACAGAGGGTGCTGTGAACCGTTACTCCCCGTTCTGCCAATGTTTCTTTGAAGAGAGACGTTGGCAGCGCTTGTTCTACTGGCCATACACCTGGGAGAGAGAGTTGCCCTGATAAAATTAACTGAGCTACGCTGCCGGTGCCATACCCAGCAGCAGCTGCTGTATCTGGATGGGTAGTCGTAGCCAGGTAGGTGGCGGCTTGTCCATGAGATTGCCCACGGATAGCCAAACGCATGGCAATGCCTGTACCACTGAAGCGATCGGTGACTTGCGTCATGGCATAACTCACCTGAGAGAGAAATTCTGTTATGGCAGGCTGTTTTAGCCAGGTAGATGGCATCAGAGTCATTAAACTGGTCAGGCGATTATAGAGGTCAGGCAGGGAGCCAAATTTAGTGATTACGCTATTTAATTGAGGAAATGATTGGGCCAGGGTAAGGGCTTCAACCGTATTAAACCAATACACGCCTGCCCCTTGGTTATAGGGAGTCGGGAAGGGTAAAACTTCTCGCTCACTGTAGGGTTGAATCAAGCGTTGCTGACCGTCAACTTTGGCTGTAAAGGGAGTTTGCAACTCGATAAATGTGGTGCGCATAACGGTTACACCGGCTCCACCCGACCCAGCCACCAAATAGCTGAGATGAACATGCTGAGCTTGTTCTAGTTGCTCAATGCCCTGACGCACCATACTGTTAGAGATGCCGGGAAACACCCCAGTGCTGACAATGCACGTCACACCGGCCACTTTGGCAACCTCCCTAAATGCTAAGGCCTCGCTAACGTAATCAGGGCTATCGGCAACATCAATGTAGGGGGCTTTTTGCTCAATACATTGGGACAAAATATGGAAATCTCGTGGGCGAAATGGTCCCGCGCAGTGGATGACTAAATCGTGAGATGAAATCGCATCCCTTACCCTCCCTCTGTCTTCCAGGTGCAGAGATTGATATCGCTGGCGCGGCTCCAGCCTAAACGCAGCCTGAACACGTCTGCCCGTTAGGGTCATTTCCACATCGGTATGACGCAACAAATCAGCAGCCACGCTCCGACCAATGCGGCCACTGCCGCCGATAATCAAAACTCGCTGTGCCATAAACCAGTTATCCCAACACTATGCCCAGCTTATCCTCCGTTCACACCTTCACTATTGACAACCTGCAATGGACAACCTGCAGTTGCTGCAAAGACCAGCTGTAGCTGACAATAAACCAACTACACGACGTTGACCTCATTCTTTATGGCTGTGCCCGTCACCCCCAAAGCATCTCGTGATTATCTGCCTGCGATTAATGGCTGGATCATTGCAGTGTGGCTAATTGCAATGTTAGTGGCATCCCCTATTCTAGTGGTCCTGGGCAGTGTGTTTTCCCATAGTGAGGGGGTATTTAGTCACCTGGCTTCAACCGTACTGACTCAGTACATTACCCATTCTCTGGTCTTGATGGTGGGTGTTGGGGCTGGGGTGCTGTTTTTAGGCATTTCGACGGCTTGGCTGGTAACCATGTGTCGTTTCCCAGGCGGTCGTTTATTTGAATGGGGCTTGCTATTGCCGCTGGCTGCACCGGCCTATCTGCTGGCCTACACCTATACGGACTGGCTGGATTATTATGGCCCGGTACAGATTTGGTTGCGATCTCAATTTGGCTGGCAGTCTGTCACCGATTATTGGTTTCCCGATGTGCGTTCGGTGGGCGGGGCCATTGTCATGTTTAGCTTCACCCTCTATCCCTATGTATATATGCTGGCACGGGTGGCCTTTCTAGAACAGTCAGTATGCACCTTAGAAGCCAGTCGTTCCCTGGGTTGTAGCCCCTGGCGTAGTTTTTTCAAAGTGGCCTTACCCTTAGCACGCCCAGCGATTATGGCAGGACTATCGCTGGCATTAATGGAAACCCTGAGCGATTTTGGCACTGTTGACTATTTTGGTGTCGCCACCTTTACCACTGGCATTTATCGCACCTGGTTTGGCATGGGTGCCCAAGTGGCCGCCGCCCAACTGTCTGCCATGTTGATGGTCTTCATTTTTGTGCTGATTATTCTAGAACGCTGGTCGCGACGACAGGCAAAATATTATCAGGCAAAAAACAGTGTTCAGCGACCTCAACCCTACAATCTACAAGGCATTCGCGCCTGGGGAGCAACCTTAGCCTGCGGACTGCTGATTACCCTGGGGTTACTATTACCCGGTGGGTTACTGGCCCACATGACCCTCACCCATCTGGATGAGACCCTTGATAATCGCTTCTTTGAGCTGGCTCGCCATAGCCTAATTTTGGCAGGACTCACCGCTGGGATAGGTGTCATCGTCGCTCTAGTGTTAGCCTATGGCGAACGTTTGAGTAAACAACGCACTGTCAGTCTTGGGGTGCGTCTGGCCTCCATGGGATATGCTGTCCCCGGTGCAGTCATTGCTGTTGGTATTTTGATTCCCATTGTCAAACTCGATAAGGGACTGGCAACCTGGGTAGAAGCCATTACAGGACATTCAATGGGATTAATTCTGAGTGGCACAATTGTGGCCCTAATCTTTGCCTATTTAGTCAGATTTCTTGCTGTGGCCTTAGGGACCGTTGAATCAGGTCTGGCCAAAATTCGCCCCACCATAGATGATGCTGCCCGTAGCCTGGGCTGTGCTCCTAGTCAAACCCTGGTCAAAATCCACACCCCCCTCATGGCCAGCAGTTTACTAACAGCCATCATGTTGGTGTTTGTAGACGTCATGAAAGAGCTACCAGCCACCCTGGTCATGCGCCCCTTTAACTTTGACACCCTGGCAGTCAGAGTCTATCAATATGCCTCTGACGAACGTCTAGTGGAAGCATCGGCTCCAGCATTAATGATTTTGCTGGTGGGATTGTTCCCCGTTATCTTGCTGAGCTGGCGGATTGCACGCGAGCGATAGATGGAGGGTGTAACAACCATTCTTACTAGCTAGCTAACGTGGCTGGCCACGACTAAATCCCAGCTATCCAGCAAACTGGCTAAAGATAGCTCACCTTAGCCAGTTTGCTTTTTGTAAAAGCAATTGAGGGAATGTCAAGCTTAAGTGTGTGATTTTATTGAGATCCGTTATCATAAGTGGTAAGAATGGTGGTCAAGTAAATGCGTTACATTGACGCAAAAATGCTCCCTTAAGGCATCTTAATTTATGAACTGGCATGGTTGGCTGTTTATTGTTTGCTTTATAGCAGTTTCTGCCTGGGGGCTTAGGCTGTCATGGCTTTGGTGTTATAAGTCTAGATACGAGCAGTGGCGTAGACATGCCCGCTCGTCCATGGGATTAAGAAAGTTTAGACACTCTAAACGGCACATATACTATGTCTCCCGTAAATAAAAATAAAAATCAATAGGGTCAATTAAGATCCATTTCAACAAAAAAAGCCTGTACTGCTAAGTACAGGCCAGGTTGAGAGAGGAGAATTGCTTAACGAGCCCTTAAACTGTTGGAAATTTAAGAGCGTTATGCCTGAGCAATACTGTCTAGAGCCTGGTTGACTCGTTTAAAGTCAAAGCCAATTGCCCGTAGTGCATGCCATAGATGGCCCTGTAGAAAGAAGAACCCCAAGAAAAAGTGGGTATTAGCCAGCCAACACCGAGCCGTATGGGCCTCCAAGGGTAGTTGAATAGTGTCTGCAAAATACGGAGACACCCCAAGTTTTGTGTCTAACACGGGTCCATAAAATTCAACGGGATAGGCCAGGGTATTGACGGCGCAGAAATAGGCAGCAACAAATGCGGCCAGGGCAATCCCCCCTAACGAGTAGGAAAGGATAGCTTCCCCTGAGAAAGACAGTACTCTCTTGGCCCAACCGAGGGGAGGTACAAGAATATGCCATATTCCACCCAGAATTAACAGAGTGCCAACGAAGGCATGGCCTCCCACCAAGTCTTCCAAGTTATCAATGCTAGCAAAATGAGTTTGGTAGCCATAGATGGTGGCAATATCTAATGTGGGATTGGTAATCAAACGAACCTCACCCAAAGCTGGATCATAAAGACCATGCCATTTTGTGGCCCACAGGACCAATAGGATGGCACCCATACCTAAAAACAGCAGATGATGCCCTAAGATGAAGCCCAGCTTCTTAGGATCTTCCCAATTAAAATGGAATTTCTTGGCTCTACCGGAGGCTTTGCTTAAGTCTTCTTCGCCTTTAACTAAATGGAACAGGGCACCGGCAGCCAGTACAGCAGAAGAAACCAGGTGCACAGCGCCAACAACAAAAGCAGGGTACGTATCAACCATAATGCCATCGCTGACACCTAGCCCCAGGGTGGCAAGATGGGGCAATAAAATTAACCCCTGTTCGCCCATGGGCAAAGAGGAATTATAGGTCGATAGCTCAAACAGGGTAAAGGCACCGGCCCAAAATGTAATGAGGGCCGCTTGAGCCACATGAGCTGATATAAACAGTCCAGACTTATCAGCAAAGCGAGAGTTGCCCGCCCACCAGTCGTAAGTCGGCCTTGATTCACCATACGCTTGCATAGTGATGATGTCTCCGAATAACTACGATAGTTATGTTGTTGCTTAGGGAGATAGATGTCACGGTGCAACAACAAATCCTGATTGAAAACAATCTGCTAAGTGAATAGACAAAACTATCCATCAATCCGGGCTATCTCCGTGGGAGACGCTTCGCGAACGACTCCGCTCAGCCCTCATTTCTCTAACACCGCTGGTTGAGCGGAGTCGAAACCAGCGGTGTTAGGGACGTTTACTTTCGGCTATCTACTTAACTAAATTATTTTCAATGGCTGAGACTAGCTTGTCCCATAAAGCCTCTTTTGGCAACTAATGAGATCCATTCTTAATAATAGTGATCTAAGAAACATTTAATCAGATGACCTAAAAGGATTAGAGCTTATAAAAGCCAAGCTTTTAGATCATTTTTTTTCTATTTTATAAAGAGAAAAATTCCCACTAAAAAAGGATGGCATTTGCCATCCAGATTGAGAGGATATTTAGCTGTTGCTGATTTAGGGGATTAATCGATCTAGCAAATTTTCCCTAAGCCCATAGTTTTCAGATTAAATCTTCCCGGGGATCAGCAACACCGATATTTAATGGGATTATTGCACCAGAGTTAGACAGCTCTCTAACCACGTTGCAAGATTTTTTCGTGACTGAGCCAAACGATTGGTCACACACCACACCTGGATTGCTTCGTTCGCTGACACAACATGAACTCTGAGGGGTTGGTAACTCTTACAGTCACAGGCAATGCCCAACTCCTTTAATCGGAAATAGGCTTCCCACCGCTCACAACAATCAATTTCAACCATAGAACTACTCAATAGATTTGATAGGGACTGGAGTTACCAAGACATGACGAACCATTGAACCCATGTCATTGAATTTTAAAAAGTGGTCCTGGAAACCATTGGCAACAGCAATATATAAAGCGTTTACAACGCCTCATTTCTAAAAGATTTCAAGTCAAACGCTGACAAACTCTTCTAAGTCAGATGAAAATCTCCTCTAAGTACTCAATAAATAAAATAGAAATTCAGCCATTAATCGTTATTACTTTCGAATCAGCCGTAACAAAATAACTAGAAGCTAATTGCATCAGTAGAAAAACTAATGAAACGTGGGTGGTGACAAAAGTGGGTAAATCCCCTAGTCTGCCATTGGTTATGGGGAGCTACTATTGCGAATACGTCTCACGTGATAAGAGTAAAGCCCATACATACCAGTGCTTTTAGTTGGTTTTGGTGAGCTAACATAGGGAATAGGAACAATTCAACTATGCTGCAATAATCAGCTCAGTCGAGCTTTGACATCACGCTTAAATCCTTTCAAGGAGTCTACATGGTTAGCTTATCCGCACTAGTTACCCCCTTTGGTGAAGTTACAGAGAACGCGATCGCACTAGAACAATCCATCACAGCGCCTGTATGTGAAGGTCTGAATATCCTCTTAGCCAGTTTTCAGGCAATGTATATTCAGTACCAAAAACATCACTTTGTCGTAGAAGGGGCCGAGTTTTACCAGCTACATAACTATTTTGAAGAAAGTTATGACCAGGTAAAAGGCCATGTTCACGACATTGGTGAACGCTTAGATGGACTGGGCGGAGTACCGGCTGCCAGCTTTAGCAAACTAGCTGAGCTGTGCTGCTTTACCCCAGAACCTGATGGTGTCTATCGCTGTCGCCAAATGATCGAAAACGATTTGGCAGGAGAGCAGGCAATAATTGCTGTTCTACGTCGCCAGGCTGCCCAAGCTGAGAGCGTGGGGGATCGCGCCACCCGTTATTTGTATGAAACGATCCTACTAAAGACAGAAGAACGCGCTTATCACCTCAATCATTTTTTGGCCAATGATACTTTAGTTGTTATCAACAACTAGCCAACCCTAGAAACAACCCAAACAAAGACCAGCCTCCCTTAAGGGGAGGTTTTTTAATGGTTTCCATTTGAAAAATATTCCCAGTTCCAATTGAACAGCAAATGAAAATAAGTGTCAAGAAGCTGGGACATTTTTCTACACATAGCCAGAATATCAATAGCTATCAATGGTTTCTAAGCAGCCATATGCTTTTATTCACTAGGGTTTTCACCACTACCTGGCAGATCGATCGGGTATGTCAGTATTCAATAGCCTTTACTAATAGGAGTTTGTCCTGGATTTAATTTGGCTAATTTTGAAGGAACTAGTCTCAATAAGCATGGGGATCTGAGTTAGACTAGCCGTAGTAAGCTACGCAGACTGAACATGGCGAAAGAAAAGCAAACATTCTGTCTGGAAGGCCGTTTTCAAGGGTTTATGGCGGGGAGTAAATCTCCTTTTAAGTATTTAAGCGTGCATGGGGCTGATGATCAGCATGTGGTTAAGCTGTCTAAATCCGTACGGCTGATGCTGTTTCGTTATCTGCAGGTCGGTGACTGGATTCGGGTGATCGGTGAGCAGTCCATCGATCAGGAAACCGGTGAACCGAAACTAAAAGCCAAAGAAGTCTTACGGGTTAAGCCTTTGGAGGTTGTGGCCACCCCCACCAGTTCGGTGGCTTCAACGACACCCCCTAAGGCTAAGCAGAAGAAGCCCAAAATCTTAATTTGTCAGAAGTCTACTTGTCGGAAACGGGGAGCGGCTCAGGTCTGCCGTGCAGTAGAATCCACCCTCGCAAATTATGGTTTAACCGACTCAGTTGAAGTTAAGCTGACGGGCTGTATGGATAAGTGCAAAGCGGGTCCGAATATGGTGGTGATGCCCCAAAAGCAGCGCTATACGAAAGTCAAACCTGGTCAGATACCTGAGGTGATTGCTGAGCATTTTCAGCAGCAGAGTAATGTTGGTTAAACCCTCTTTGCCATTGCGTTTGCCTGGGGGATTGAGAGCCTTAGTGCTGTTATCGGTGTTTCTCCACGGGGGGCTGCTGCTGTTGCCCATGCCCCAATGGTGGTCAATCCCCGTAGCGTCTGACCCGGAGGAGGTAATTGAGGAAAGTGGTGCGATCGCCATTACGACCCTACCGATAATCCCCCAGTCCGATCCTCCACTTCAACCTGAAGCGCCCACCATACCAGAGCCTGAACCTGTTGCACCCCCTCCCCTGATCCAGGTACCTGACAAGGTGTTGGAAATAGAGGAACTGCTGATTGAAGACACCTTAGAAGAGTTGGAGGACCTGGAAGAGGCCGAACAGCCGATTGAGCCCTCTGATGAGGATGAATTAGACCCTGAAAACAGTGAGCCAGAGGCTGGGATTGCATTTCAATTTGGCAATGATTTTCCCCACCTGGCAGGTTCACAGGCAGGCTGTTATGGCTTAGAAAACTGTCGCACAGCTGAAGGTCAAAACTATATAGACGCTGTGCAAGACATCACAAACAGATTAGAAGCTCAGGGCTATGAGTTAAAACTCTATGAGGGAAACGATGATTCTGATGTGCGTAACCACAGAATTTTTGAGATGCGTTTACCCGATCAGGCTGAGATTAAGTACCTGAATGTGTTTGGGGAAGGATTAAGGACAGCGATCTATATTATTACGCCGCGCATCATTACCCAGGAAGAGTTACAGACATTGGGACACAGTGACAGTCCACAGCGTGGCAGTCCACAGCGTGGGGACTAATCCTGCCCAGGACTAGGATAGCTTTTGCTCACAAAATGACTTTAAATCATCTAGATCTTTTTCCACCGCTTTTTTGATAAATAACGGCATCATTATGGGTAAAAGCAGTTTAGGAAACAATTTTTTGCTGATGGCCTCCATTTGAATGATTAATGTGCTGAACTGACCAGAGGGAACGATGATGAAGATAGAATCCCACAATGTGCCATGGGTCTCGTTAATAATTCGGACCTGCTCATTTTGGACGGATTCAGTCACCTCAAATTCCATCGTTGTCTTTTTATCATTAAGTACCCGCGACTGACGGAACCGTGTGCCCACACCTAATTTGTTCTCTGACAAAAACTCAACTTTGGTGTCCCCAGAGATTGCTTGGGCAAATTGGCTAGGATCAGCAACCGTATTAAACACGACGGATACCGGGGCCAGAATTTTACGAGTGACGGTAATTGAGGTCATTACAATAGAGATGATGGCACTTCAAGCAACATCTCAAGTGTAATCAAGCCTCCCAGATCGGCATTTAAACCCTTAGATTCTGTTTGTCATTCAGTGTTCTTAATTGCTGACATCACCCACCAAAAAACCCGATATGCCCTGTGACATATCGGGGAGCTTGTCGAGAAGAGGAACTTCGGCCCGAACCTAGTTGTCCGAAACTATCTGATGAAAGTCTGTAACCTTTATACCCAACCTACACGGTCCATAATGCGTACAGCTTCAGCCTGATTCTCTCCGAGCTGATTCACATTGAGGGTGTCGGCCTTAAAGGTGCCAAATTCACCCACAACAGGATCCACAGGAGTTCCTTCAACAACGGGGTACTCATTGTTGCCCTGGGCAAAGAATGCCTGGGCATTATCGCTGGCGAGATATTCCAAGAATTTAACGGCATTCTCACGGTTGGGCGCAGACTTAACCACACCAGCACCGCTAATGTTGACATGGGTCCCCCGCTCATTTTCACCCTGGTTGGGGAAGAACACACCGATCTTCTTGAAAATCTCTTGCTTAGCGGGATCGCTATCCTTGGCGTAGCGGGGCAGATAGTAAGTGTTTGCGATCGCAATTGCCCCGATGCCAGCGGCTGCCGCTTCAATTTGTGCCCGATCGTTACCCTCAGGTTGACGCGCAAAATTAGCCACCAGTCCGGTCGCCCAATCTTCTGCATCTGCGGCCCCATGGACAGAAACCAAAGACGCCGTCAAAGACTGACTGTAAATGTTGCTGGAAGAGCGGGTCAAAATCTTGCCACGCCAGCGAGAATCTGCCAGGGCCTCATAGGTAGATAGATCAGAGGGATCGACTAAATCTTTGTTGTACATCAGCACCCGTGCCCGCTTGCTGACACCAAACCAATGGCCATCAGGATGACGTAGACTCTCAGGAATACGTTCTTCTAGAAGGGTTGAAGATACGGGTGCAAAGACACCCTCTTGATCAGCGCGCCAGAGACGGCCTGCATCCACGGTCATAAACACATCAGCTGGGCTGCGATCGCCTTCTGCCTTAAGACGCTCTAACAGCTCATCAGCCTTACCTTCCAACAAATTAACCCGAATCCCTGTGCGCTCAGTAAACTCCTTGTAGAGCGTGTCATCGGTGTTGTAATGGCGAGAAGAATACAGGTTAACTTCACCCGTTTGCGCAACACCCCGCTGAGGGGCAAACACCTGGGTTGCTGCAAACGCTGCTGTTGAACCAGCACCGCTAATCAAAAGAGAACGTCGTGAAAATTTCATAGATTCCGATCCTTCGGGTGACTACAGGCGAACAACGCCATCAATACGCATCGTTTATTAGGATTAATTATCATTCTGCATGGTGATTACTTTTAACAGATGAAAACCCCAAAACAAACTAGTTGCAAAAATCATCAATTTCTGGCCACTGAAAATAAGGTGAGCAACGATACAAATCTCACTTGTATCAGCAGCAATCCTTGTCGTGCTTAAACATCGGGCTGGCGATATATCTAAGCGCTCCATTCCTGATCATGAACGTAGTTACTGACTCCCACTTTCAGTAATTTCACAGATGCCAAAGGATTATCCCACAGAAGCTTATTGACATCAATAGCTAATAAACTGAACATACGTTTAAGCGGATTTATCGCTTCTAGAAGCGATAAATCCTTTGTTTATGGTAATTTCACCAGCTTTAGACACACGTTAAGGCGAGTATTAATCGTAATAAGTTTAACTAATCTATCTTCTATGGGATATATAGTTGACAACCAATATCAATGTTCTAGATAGAAAATCCGATGGAATCGTTTTCTCCATCGGATCACCTGTGTGCGTTAAGGAAAGTTAAAGGGTTAAAAGGGAGATTATAGATCGGCCCATTCTTCAGGCAACATATTGGCAACCAGTTCAAAACTTCCAGCACCATCGGGGGTGAGCACGTAGGCTAACCCTTGGGGGGCCGGATAGATGCCAGTTGCAGCTTCAAAAATATCGTCATGACCAACAATGACCGTGTTTTGACCAGCCGCAGGCACCGCTGTCAGCAGTGGCATCACGTTGTCCTGCATTTCTGCCACCTGAGCATCGGTGTATTCCTCAAAAGGCAGGAAGTTTAGCTTTGAATTCTTCTCATGGCGACCAAAGGCTAAATCCGCTGTCTGCCATGCCCGGCAATAGTCACTGGCGATGACATCACCCACTGGAATTGCTTTTTCTTCAAAGGCCGCGCCAATATCCTTTGACTGCTGCATACCCACATCGTTGAGTTTACGCTGGGTTTCACAGTCGTTGAGATCCATGTTGGGATCAGCCTGATCCGCATAGTCACGCTCTGTTTGAGCATGTCGGAAATAGACCACATGACCGCCTTCTTGCAGTGCAGCCAACAAATCCGCTCCAGTTAGTTGGTCCTGAAAATCAGCATTGGCCTGCTCTCCAGCACTGTATTCAGCACCACCTTCTCCACCTTCTCCGCCTTCTCCACCTTCTCCGCCTTCAGCAATCTCAGCGACGGGGGCATCGGTCGCTGTATCAGCAGTGTCACCAGTTGTCGTTCCACCACCACAGCCCACAAGAGCCACTGTAAGACCAAGGGTTAAAAATAACTCAACAGCTTTGGGTTGTCTCATCATCACTCTCCATCTGTTTAAAGCAGTCATTACAGATTAATTACACTATTGAGAGTGGATGTCAAATAAAAATGTTGACATCCATTAAAATATCGATTAGCTGCCAATTCTGTTGTCAACACACCCCAAACAATGACTCCAACATGGCTGGGGAGAAAAAAACCCGTGCTGACGACAATCAACACAGGCACTAACGCGTTACGGACCTTATGGGACCTCTGTAGATGATGTTTAGGCGATCATCAATTCTCTGTGGTGAGCCTTGAGGGCTTTATTGCTGACAAATCGTTCTCTACCAGACCAGCGCATAAGCCCAGTGGCCTCCAGTTGTTTAATAAATCGGGTGATGGTGACTCTTGAAGTACCAATGGTTTCAGCAATTTCTTGATGGGTTAATCTGATAGTGATCAACCGGCCATGGCTCGTGGGTTGACCAAAATTCTCTGCTAACCAACAGGTAAACTGCAGCAATCGATCTTGTACCTGACGGCAGTGCATAATTTGTAATAAGCGATTAACCTGGGCCGTATGCTTGAGCAGCATATCAATTGTGAGGGGATAATCTAGGGGTAGTCGAATCAGTTCAACTGCGCTCAAACACTGTAATTCACAGGGTTCCACTTGACTGATGGGAACGCCAATAACACTGCCTGGGCTCCATAAACCCAGAACAACAATTTCACCCTCTTCACTCCAGGTGACCGTACGCACTAACCCAGAGCGCACTTGCCAAAGTGTACACGTGTCAACAGAGATGCGATCGCGACGCTTAAAACGATAATTGGGTTGTAACAGCGTTGAAGACATAGTGAATATAGTGTTTACAACATGGGATATAGCTGAAAGTTAGTGATCTCCGTTGCTGATTTAAAGGATGAATCGATCTGTCAAGATTGCCCTACATCAGTATTTTTCAGATTAAACTCTCCCAAGGATCAGCAACACTAGTGATTTAATACAGCAGCACGGTTTAACTGTTCTACCTGTTGCCAATGGTGCAGGATGGTGGATTCGACTAAACGCGGCTGATCAAAGTGAAAGAAATGATGGCCTTCAGGACAGGTCCACATGCGATCGCTGGGCTTAAGCAATGACCGCCAACGTTCCGAGCTATTCACAACGGCATCATTGCCCCCTTGACATACCAACAGTGGAGGCTGAATCTGGGTTGACTCAATATCTTGACACTTCACCAAAGAATGGATAGCGAGCCCTGAATCTAAGTCTTGTTGCAGCATTTCAACCAATACGCGGGTGATATCACAGCTGCGTTGGCCAAACAACATTCGCGCCATCTGGGCCAACACAATTTCACGACTACAGGGCAACAACTGTCGCAAAGCATAGTAGTGTGCGTGCCAATTAACCCCTGGGCTAGCCGCCACAGACAACAGCGTCAACGATCTAACATGCTCTGGATATCGCTGGGTATAAAGCCAGCCCACAACGCCACTCAAACCATGTCCTATCAAATCTATCGGCTGCTTGGTATGTACAAAATTCTTATGCAAATAGTCATGCAACAAACTGATGGCCACCTCTAAACAACAGGGCTCATCAGCCGTTTGAATATATTCCCAGCGAGCGATGGAAACTCGCTTTGACAGACGACACAATAATCTCTGATCAAATCTCTTGAGATTAGGACTAACCGTCAACCACAATGCAGAAGGAAAGTAAGACATAGACAATAATGATTAACGCAACAATCTGATTAACAGCTTTTGATATTTAGCCAAACAACCTGGGTGACGACAACGTCATTTCTCAAAATCATTTCTGAAATAAGCAACTAGTGGCAAACGGTTGCCCACACTAGAAACAAACCAATCATGGCCACACTTAAACCTCCCAAGCCCACCAGCTTATTGAACATAGATTTCAATAAGCTTCGAAGTCAGTATAAAGCACTTTTGGATAAATAGGAATAGATCTCGATAGCTGAATAATAAAAAAGCTGAAGCTCTTGGGGAAAAAGGCTTCAGCTTACTGAATTAAGTATGATGACAGAACTATTAAGAATTCTTCCAATTAGTCAGGCTATTCATAGGAAACCTTACCCCGTAATTTACAGCTAGGACACACACCGTAGAGCATTAGCTGACAATCTAAAACATGGTAGCCAGAGCTATCTGCTTGTCCTTGACCAATCCGATCAATATTATTTTCCTGAAATTCCAGGGTTTGACCACATTGAACACACACCAAATGGTGATGGTGATCCCGCAGAGGGCGGTTGAGTTCGTAATGCTTATGTCCTTCAGCCAATTCTAATTCCCTCAATAAACCCATATACACCAATAGATGCAACGTCCTATATACCGTTGATAGGCTAATGCGTTCGCCATCTTCCCTAAGAACATCATGAAGATCCTCAGCACTCAGATGATTGCCCTGACTTAGGGTCTGAAAAATACTGAGAATCTTCTGACGCTGAGGCGTAGAGCGGTAGCCTCGGGCATTAAGCTCGGCTTTCCATACATCATCAGAATAGAAAGACATGGGATTCTCCTTTGGAAAGGCTTCGCCTGAGCCACGCTATTTGGGCTATGCACTCCGCCATGGACTAGTTCGCATTAACAGGATTGATACTCATTCTTATTTAGAGGACCTAGATTGGTCAAGTTTTTTATGTTAAATAGCAAGTGCAATTGCCGAAAATGCCTGTTAAATACCTATTTTATCGACCAATCTGACTCCTTCTACAAAAAATCAGCATTGCGATAACCATAAATCAATGCCCAGACAGTTAACGATAGTTTCTATTAAAGATCGCTGACTGCTTCTCGTATCCCACGTCACATAAATAATATAAATTTTCAATAGTGAGCGAGGGGGCAAATCCAAAGCATGCCGAGGAGTTGCATATATCAACGGTAGTAACCCTTAGAAAATGGGCATAGAAAGGACAGCATCTACACGTCACAGGACGTCTATTCATGTCTCAACTAGCGCCTATTATTCTCGAAGACGGAACGACCATTTACATTGAAGCGGCCGATCGTAACGATATCCCCAGTGCCCCCCCTACGGATGAATCGGAACCAGGACGGGTTTCTAAAGGAGCATTTTCCTCAAGCATTCAGCGACAGTTACCAACCGTCAAAAACACCATTACCCAGTACACCCGTTATGTGTTAAACGCCTTCAAAGAATTAGGCAGTGGTAATGTCGATAAGGTCAACCTTGAGTTTGGTCTGAAAATAGCAGGGTCATCGGGCATTCCCTACATCACAGAGGGCAGTGCCGAGGCCAATCTACAAATTACCGTTGAATGCTCATTTAAGGATTAAGCGGCACCACTTTAACCCGTTGCAGTAAATTATCGCCATGGCGATATCCTACATGGCTAACACGTACCAGGTCTTCGGGGTTGGCCATGCCCCTGACCAATTGATGCTGTTGCGGATCATAGGAAAGTTGTTGGCCCACTGTGCCGATAACAGTCACTCCCCAGCTTTCCAGCAATCGTTCCACGGGTTTGACCAAAGGCAATAGTTTCTTAGCATCAAAGCCGTCATGCTCGGTGGCAGCTTTTGCCGCTGTGGGCCAATAAGTAAGCCAAGATTCCAGCACCTGCAGCGAATCCGCTTGGAATTGCTCCTGTAGATACTGGCTTTGTTGTTCTAACCGTTGCTCTAAACGCGCATATTCCTGGCGCAATCGGGCAACTTCGTCACGGGTGCTCTCTCCAATGGAAACAGCTATGGTTTCTGCCATAGACTGTTCGGGGTCAAATGCCTGAAACAGCTCAGCAAGAGAGCATTCAAGCGCTGCTGCTAGCTTTTTCAAAGCAGTCACCCGCATGGTGTCAATATTTCCCTGCCTCAGCTGTTGCACCTGCCAGCGAGAGACCTTTGCTTTTTCGGCCAGTGCCCGCTGGCTAGGGATATTGGCTTGCTGCATCATAGTTTGCAGAGCCTGCTCGCTGGCTGAGGGATCACTGTGGGTAGAGGCGTTGGACATTGACATGCGGTATGAAGCGTTATGGGATTGTACCGCTTAACCAGAACCTGCTATGAATAGGGCCAGGCATGGGTCGTCGACTTCATATTGACATGTAATATCGATAAATATAAGCTCATGATTAGTTTTATGGTCCCAGACACGCTAGTTAAAAACTATGCACTTTCAGTGCAAGGCTTTAGCATTATCCATTCCGGATTTGTCTTTCTAAGTACTTTCGGACCTGTTCGAAAGCTGGGACTTTCAGTCCCTTCGAGAACCTATGTACTTTCAGTGCATAGTGGTTGAGTTATTGAAATATTTTTTTAATATAGGTGACGTATGAAGAAGCGATTGAAGCCCCTAGAACTTTTTCTAACCGTCGGTATGATTGCCACCCTTGGCACGGCTTGTGGTGGGGGTGAAGGCGGTGAAGGCGGTGAAGCTACAGAGCCTGCTGAAATTGAAGACGTGGCCCCTGAGGGGGGTGAAGGCGGTGAAGGCGGTGAAGACTGATCCCAAAAACCTGATTACTGAAATTTAGATTGGCTGCCTACCTAAATTGACGTTCGAGTAGAGTCCTCAGCTTTCAAGGGTAGCCAACACATCGATTAACGCATCAATATCAACACTATTGTTATATGGCGCAAGCGAAATCCTAATGCGACCGTTGCGCGTTCCACAAACGATTCGGTTACGACGTAAGGCGTCTCTGGCTCTCTCCACATCGAATTCTGAGTGAGCAAGCGTGACTATATGGGGAGAAGCTGACGGAGTCTCCAATGCTCGAAATGGTGTCCATCCGTATGTCTGGGTCCCCTGGATTAGCCTGTGGGCAAGACGACGTGAGTGGGCCTCACGTTGACCTTCGCTCAAAGCCATTAAATTTTCAAGCGCCGTTGTGAGGCCCACCATCGAAATGTAGGACATCGTCGACTGTGTAAAGCGTCGTGCGCCGGTGGCAAACTTTAACGTTGTGGCGTCAAAATCAAACGGATTGGTTGTTCCCATCCAGCCTGGAAGCGGTGTATCTTGCTCAAGCAAACCGGGGGCAACGGTTGCGATCGCAACACCACCATGCCCCCCCAGCCACTTATAGCCACTGGTAACAACAGCATCAGCCTGCCAATGCTGTGAATCTATCTTCAGAATTCCTGCTGCTTGGGTGACATCGACAACTAGCCTTGCATTCACACGCGCACAGGCTTCGCGCAACCGGGGAATATCAACCATGGTTCCAGTGGAAAACTGAACAGAGCTGATGGCTACAACGGCGGTACGACTATTGATGTGATCGATCAGGCTATCTGTAAGATTCTCAGTTGCAATGTCATCAACAAAACGAAGAGAGCAATCATGCTCTTCCGCATATCGAATCCAAGGGCGAGTGATGGCTGGAAAATCTGTTGATACGGCAACAATACAACTACCGGATGTCGGACGAATCAAAAAGGGAAGTTGACCGAGCAATTCACTAGCGCTGGCTATAATTGCCAGCCGATCAGGACTACAATTCAAGAGTCTTGCACCGCGCTGACGTAACGACTCAAAGAATCCCACCTCTTCCTCATCGGTCATTCTGAGATTGCCATGGCGGGCAATATTATCAAGGAAGTCGTGCATTGACTGTGCAGCAGGCTGACCAATGAGCCCTAATGAAGCCTGGTTGAGATAGACAGAATCGTTAAGGCTTGGATAATTAGATCGATCGATGAGAGCGTTAATCATGAAGTTTGCCATAGCCTAAATTCAATAGAAAACCACCTGATCTTGTCATCATATTCACCGTTGCGATCGCCACTGACCCACGGAGTTAGGAGTGTTCAGCTGGTGGAGGATATTAGTAAGGTGGCGTTTGTTCCTATAATAAAAAAGCCTGATAACACTCTCCCCAACGTTAGGGGGACACAAGTACTTGGTTATCACTGTTACTCGGGGGACTAGTCCCCCGAGTAACAGTGATTGATTACTGCAACAAACTGCGTAGCATCCACGCATTTTTCTCGTGAATCTGTAGCCGCTGGGTCAACAAATCAGCCGTCGGCTCATCGTTGGCCTCATCTGCGATCGCAAATACTTCACGAGCCGTGCGAGCAACCGCCTCCTGACCCTCAACCAACAGCGCGATCATCTCTTCTGCCTTGGGAACCCCCTCAGTCTCATTAATAGAACTGAGTTTGGCATATTCACTGTAGGTGCCAGGGGCAGGAAACCCAAGGGCACGAATCCGCTCTGCGATCGCATCCACCGCCAGCGCCAGTTCGTTATACTGCCCTTCAAACATGAGATGAAGTGTCTGGAACATAGGGCCAGTCACATTCCAATGAAAATTATGGGTCTTGAGATAGAGCGTGTACGTATCAGCCAGGGCGCGAGATAGACCATCTGCGATCGCCTTACGCTGATCGTCACTGATACCAATGTTAATGGGGAGAGTTGACGTGGACATGACTAGTCTCCTGATAGTGAGTGGTGGGTCTTAAACGATGTCCAAGTTGAAATGGGCAGCTTCTTTTGCAAGAGCACTCTAGCCTTAGACATGCACAATGTTCAATAACCTGCTTGGCCAAACAATATAGTGCAGCGCAGCAATTATAGATATCAAAAACTTGCTTGACTGTATTTTATGGTCTTCTTAATCATACTCATAACGACTTCGACTTGCAATATTTTTTTATTGACTACAGTCAATGTAAAAACACGACTGCATGGCACATCAGTCAGATATAAAACTCAGACAAATTACCAACACAGTTGATCGAGGTTTGGGCTATGGTTTGAGGGACTATTACATTTGGGCAAATGGCATTGGCACATTGGCAGATAGTGAAGCGGTCCTTAGGCAAACACGCCATGGTTATGGCTGTCGGTTTTCTGGCTGTAATTCCCGGCCGTGCTCTAGCCCAAGCACCGCTCAATCCCGAAATTCAAATCGGTCTGGTGCAGCGGTTTGGAGAAGAGCAGGACGATCAGCTTGTCCTCACCCCCCTAAATGGCGATACCCTAACGGTGACCTTTGAAACCGGTGGCCAACCCCAGACAATTACCACCCAGGAGCTGACGCTGGCGGTAGGGGCTGAACCCTTACCCCAGCCTGTTTTACAAGAATGGGTGGTGTTAAGTAGCCACCGTAGCTTTGAAAGTGCCGAAGAAAGTGCAAATCAGTGGATAGCAAAGGGCATTGCCGCAGAGGTTGCACAACCGAGTTCTTGGCAGGTATGGGCTAAGCGAGAAGACTACAATACGCCCCTGCTGCGTCGCTTACTCTTAGAGAGTCTGCATGGGGCAGGCCATACCAATACCTTTATAGATAGCCGTGTACTCACCGAATCGCCTCGGGCGGCCTTCATTGCCAACGGCTATCGCTACCATCGTCACATCTTTAGAATCACCAGTGCCAATCGCCGCGTCCAGATGGCTGAAAACGGTGGGTCCAAAAAACTGTTTGGGGGGGACTTTAAGATTCAGCCCAATGCCTATGGCAACTACACCCTAGTTAACCAGGTACCCATAGAACTCTATCTGCGGGGTGTGGTGCCCCATGAGATCGGTCCCAGCGCACCCCAGTCTGCGGTGGAGGCCCAGGCAGTGTTGGCCAGAACCTATGCTCTGCGCAATCTGCGACGGTTTGCCATTGATAATTATGAGCTATGTGCTGACACCCAATGCCAGGTGTATCGCGGGTTGAGTGGGACGGTGGCTAGAGCGGACCGGGCGATCGCAGTGACCGAGGGTCAGGTGTTAACCCACAAGGGCGAACTGATTGACGCGCTCTACTCCTCGACTACAGGCGGCATTACCGCCCGTTTTAGCGATGTATGGAATGGGGCAGATCGTCCCTATCTGCAACCGGTGATTGACTCCCTGGCCACCAGCTGGGATCTTGCCGCTCGTCCCCTATCAGACGAAAACAACTTTCGATCTTTTATCAACCTACAAAGCCGCTTTAACGAAGACGACTGGCCCACTTTCCGTTGGCAGCGCTCCGGCACCTTTGAAGAAATCACCACTGGTGTTAAACAATACCTGACCAACCGCCAGAATCCCATGGCCAGTCTTAAAGCTGTTACTGGCCTCACCGTGACGGAACGCGCTAATACAGGCCGCGTCCAAACCGTCCTAGTCAACACCGACATCGGTGACTTTGAACTCCATAAAAACGAAGTTGTCAGTGCGTTGATCCCGCCCCGCAGTCAGCTCTTTTACTTGGAACCTCTGTATGAGGAGACTACGGATGAAGAGCAAACGAATAATGCTGGAGCAACAACAACCTCTGAGGAGACTGCCAATAGCACACCAACCACGAAGCCAACGCCTCCCACGCTTAAGGGATATACCTTTGTGGGGGGTGGCTTTGGCCATGGAGTAGGCATGAGTCAGACGGGATCTTATCGCCTAGGCGAAAACGGCTGGCCTTACCAACGCATTTTGCAGTTTTATTACCCCAATACTCAACTTCTGCCCATTAGCAACGACATTGTGTTTTGGAATGAACTGGCAACAACGCTCCCGGCTCCAGCAACAGATACGGCGGTAGACACCGCCCCAGCAACACAAGACCCGGCCTTTTCACTGCCTTAGCAATCTAGGCATTGCTGATCCTCAGGGGGATGAATCTAAAAAATATTGATGGAGCGCAATCTCTCTAGATCAACTCATGGCTTAAATCAGCAACGGCAAAATCTACAGCCAGGCGGGTGTTCTACATGACTTGTCATAGCGGCAATAAAAATGCAGGCCCCCTGTTAACAAGGAGCCTGCATTTTTAGTCTTTACCAACGGCTAGAACAACGGTCAGACCATCCGTCAATAGACAACAAGATGGGGCTTAGTAAAGAGCCTCTTCCTGGTGAGTCTCGATAGTGCAGTCAGAAGTGGGGTAGCAAACGCAAGTTAGCACGTAGCCAGCTTCGATCTGATCATCATCCAAGAAAGACTGGTCAGACTGGTCGATGCTTCCAGCAGTAATCTTACCAGCACAAGTGGAGCAAGCACCTGCGCGGCAGGAGTAAGGAAGATCAATACCCTGCTCTTCAGCTGCGTCGAGAATGTACTCGTCATCAGCTACGTCGATAGTGGTGTTTAGACCTTCAGCCTCATTGACCAGAGTAACCTTAAAGGTTGCCATGCTAGTATCCTCTACTATTGCAGTGATTGTAATCCTGTCAACTCTCAATAGTTCCCATAAAGTGTTTAGTAAGGAATCTATCAGATCAACATCATTTCTGATACTACGAGAAAACCAGAATGCTGTGCTACTTTTCTCAGAGATGGCTGAATGGTATTCGTAATCAAATCGCGGCTTTTGCCATGGTTTTACTTATAGTTCTTCTAATGAGAATACTCGTCAATATTACCCAAAAGCTATCCAGGCAATAAATACAGCGCTTTATCAGCACTGACAAAGCACTGCATACACCTTGATCAAGTTATCATTAATTAATCTTTTCATTAAAAAAACTTATAGTCAATTTTATCTGTATATTGTTGATAGTTAATCTCCATTTAGTCTGGGTTTCTTTTACTACCAAGGGTGTCCATAATATGACGGTCTTTGTAGTCTAATTAACCTTTCACAAAATTAGTTAAACCTACTCAAATAACGACGTCTCTTTTAGTAGAACGTCGTTGACTAACCTTCACGGATCAATGGTTATTTACGCTGCCATCATTGGCACTGGTTTTGCCGCGCGTAAGCGTGTTGAGGCCCTTAGGGACATTCCACAGGTTCATCTAGTCGCTGTTGCTAGCCGCAGTTTTGAGCGAGCTCAGCGTTTTGGGACAGAACAACAGGTAACAGCTAGCCGTATTGAGGAGCTATGGCATAGTCAACAGTTAGACCTGGTATTTATTTGCACCGTCAATACAGAGCATGGAACCCTGGTAAATCAGGCTTTAGAGCACAACAAGCATGTTGTCGTTGAATATCCGCTGGCGTTAAATGTAGAACATGCCACACAGCTGGTGTCCCTCGCCCGCGAGCGTAAGCGACTGCTGCATGTCGAACATATTGAATTGATTGGCGGGTTGCATTTAGCCATGAAGCAGCACATCGCTGCGGTGGGTACCCCCCACTATGTGAACTATCGCACCTTGGCTCCTAAGGATCCCGCGCCTGATAAATGGAGCTATTGTCCGGAATTGCTGGGTTTCCCACTGATGGCGGCTCTGTCTCGCATTCAGCGCTTAACGGATTTATTAGGCTCAGTGGCACACGTTACCTGTCAGGGGAGCGTGCAACCAAACTCAGGTTACTTTCACAGGTGCCTGTATAGCGCTCAACTCCGCTTTCACAATGGCACTTTAGCAGAACTCACCTATGGCAAGGGAGAAGGTCTATGGCGTCGTAGCCGCTACATAGAAGTGAGAGGAGACTTGGGCTGTCTAATATTTAATGGCAACCACGGCTGTTTAGTTACAAAGACTGGGGAACAGCCAATTGTGGCTGCCCCGCGTCAAGGGTTATTTCAAAAAGATACCCATTGGATAATGGAGCACTTGACCGAGGGGAAACCTCTCTATGTGCAACCTGAGGAGAGTTTATACTCCTTACGAATTGCCGCAGCATTGCAACAGGCGGCAGAGTCAGGGAAACGCATCATGCTGTAAGGTCTAAGCCCTAAGCAATCCATTAGCGATTAACCAAAACTCCTGGGCTCTCTTGTTCTGGCACTATGGTCTCCACGTCCATCTGAGCGCAATATTCAAGATCGGCTGTGTTATTCAAACGCAGCAAACGTTGACCATGGGTTGCCACATGCATGAGGTCTAGCATGCGGTGTTGCCATTGCTCATAGAGGCCTACGGCTGCAACAGCGGAGTCGTTGCCCGTGCATTCCACAAAGCTTTGGCCTGTCTTTTCCATCAGTGCATGGATAATCGCTCCAGCACATACGGTATCTTCTAAGGAGTACGTGCCTTCCCAGCCAGAACCCACCAACCAGACAGATTCAGGGTGCTGTTGCTTACTCAGGAGTTTGTCCACGACGGCCTGGCGCGTGGTTAGGGCAGCGGTCATGACTAACGGTGCAGCCTGAATCCGTTGCAAGCAGCGGGTGCCATTGGTGGTGCTCATAAACAAGCGCCGACCCGCCGTACGCTCGGGATCATGATCGCGAGGGGAATTGCCCATATCGAATCCATCTACTCGCTGACCACCACGTTCTCCCGCAAGAATACGTTTCTCAGAGGGCCATTGTTCGCTAGCTTTCACCAACTTATCTAAATCACTAAACACCTCGATGGCTTCAGCACCTGCTGCAAATGCGGCTGCTATGGTGGTAGTTGCCCTGAGGACATCAATTGAGATCGCACAGGCAGGCAGGGTATCAACTGGCGTCTCTTCTGGTGTGTGGTAAACGAATAATTTCACAAAAATTAAGAGCGGACAGACCTGACTATTCTATGCGGGAACGTACTCAAAAAATGTATGTGCTTATCAAATCCCTCCGACAAATCGTCCTGGATTTAATATTCCATGGGGATCGAACTGCTGTTTGATGGCTTTCATCATGTCCATAGCATTCCCGGTATAGCCCCAGGGCTCCAGGGTTAGGGATGGAGGCGCTTGCAAAATTGTGAGATAGCCTTTGTGGGTGGTGCAGTGCGATCGCAATGTTTCTAGGGTACCAGCGACATCGTGTGCATCGGCAGACAGCGCAATTAAACCCAACCCACTGGCATTATGCAACCGAGCGAGCCAGCTTGAGGGGAACGTTTCTAGCAGCTGCAGTAAAGGGACTAGATGGGTGGGTAGCACCCCGATCTTGCACAATACTTTGGTTGGACTGCCCAGCTGTAGTGCCAGTGAGGACCAGAATGAACTATCTTCGGCAGACTTACTCGTCAGTCCGGCTGTTTTAGCAATTGTTTCAAACCGTTCTACTTGCTCCTCGACACCGGCAGGAATACCTTGAAATCGACCTGCCAAGCGAACACCATTGTCTGTACCAACCAGATCCATGGCACTGGACGTAATGCCCTGTAACCGAGTTTGTAAGGCAGCTTCAGCGATCGCCTCAGCGGGTCCCGATAGCACAACGGTCTGGGATTGAACCGCCATTGGATATAGCCTGAGGGTCAACTGGCTGAGAATGCCCAACGTGCCATAGGCCCCGGTCATCAACTTCATCAGGTCATAACCAGCCACATTTTTGACCACTCGGCCACCGGCTTTCACCACCTCACCGTCATAGCGCACAAACTGCACACCGATCACCGTATCCCGCACGCTGCCATAGCGCTGTCGCAGAGAACCGCCATCAGCAGTCGCTACAATGCCCCCCAACGTCGCCTGATTAGCATAGAGGGGGTCTACTGGCCAAAATTGGTTCTGAGGCTGTAATTTAGCCTGTAAATCGGCAAAAGCTATTCCCGCTTCCCCACGCATGGTAAAGTCATCTACCCAATGATCCACCAGGCGGTTCAACTTAGCGGTACTAATGACCACATCGGCATTATTCAGCTTGTGGTAACAGCCCCAATGCAGCTTGGTACGTTGGCCACAGGTCACTATACGCAGACGCTGTTCGTAGCAGATGCGCACAACCGCCGATAGCTGTTCAATGGACTCAGGAAAAACAATCCTGAGATCATTATTTGTCTCAAATCGATTATCGCCGAGATTGGACCAAGACATTACCTGGTCGGGACCAAGCAAGGATTCAAATTTATTGACTACGGGGCTCATGGTGATGCGCTGACTGCGCTTTCCATTTTATCGGTTACTGGTTGGAGCGTGGGGAGTAGGTCTAATCAATACCGATTTTTACTGGGCCATTGCCAGAATTTGAGGGGGGGTCAGAGCGCACCTTACGGTAGTCGGCATAGAGCTGATCGCGCCAGGTCCAAAACCGCTCATAGTCTGGTTCGTCCGCCAGTCCTGGTACACCTTTGCCACCAAGTCCTTCGGGCAAATCAATGTAGCGCTGGTCTGGAAACTTGAGGTACATGGAAATGCCAGCGACGGCAAAGTCCGCCAGGGTGGGCTGAATGCCTACCAGGTAGGGGTGTTCTGACAAGACGACGCAGATTGATGATAGCGCCTGTTGCAGACTCAAGGTAGCGGCTTTAATGTCATCAGGGCCAAAGCCTACACCTGTACCTAGCAGGTTAAGTAAGTCTCCGGGCACAGCGCTGACTAAACCTTTTAGGACATCGGGGGTGGACGCAGGCAGCAGCGCTGTCCGAAAGCTAGGATGTTGGTTAAAGGCTCCAATCATGGCCTTGCGGGCATTAGGGCCCATGGATTCATCGGCCCAGTCTTCTAGCATTAAACACAGACCGCGCATGGCTCCGTCAGCTGGTAAGACGGGCCGTTCGGGATAGGTTTCATCCAGGTAGGTTGCGATCGCAGTAGAGTCTGCTATTACCGTTGCTCCATCCTTAAGCACCGGTACCTGACGTTGTCCTGACAGCCGATACAGCTCCACCTGCCCCACCCCAGGCATCACTTCCACCGTTTTATAGGGCAGTTGCTTATAATCCAGAATCAGCCGGACCTTTTCACAATAGTGAGACGCTTCAAACTGATGTAGCTCTATCATTTTGGGGAGAGTTTTGAATTGAACCTACGGGCCTACAGTAAAAATGCTGACATAAAACAGTAACAGCAAAGCAGTGTAACGCCTTGAGTTGATAACGTTGTAACTCAAAACTCAGCACTCAAAGCTCAAAACTCCCTTAAGAACACCCTGTGGGTTCAGCCACGTTCACCGTCAAATTTTCATACCCCATGGGCTCAATTAGCTGCCGCATAGTCAGTTCAGCTCGTTCACTGGCCATGGCCAAGATCCCCTCATCACAGGCTCCTTGACGAATTTGCTTAAGGGCTTCCTGCTGCGCTAAGGCCTGGAGTTCCGGGGCACGATCCGGACCTAAGCTCAAGAAACCACGGTCATACTCATATACTTTTGAGCGAGTGATATCTAACTTACTATCCAGAACTTTAGGCGCTGGCAGGGTCAAAACCAGACTCGGTGGCAAGTCTTCAGAATCATTGATCACCTGTACATTTTCTTCGCTGATCGCCCCAAGATCGATACCTGCACGGACTTCTCCGTGGGCAATGTATAACAAATTAGTTTGACCAATCACATAGTTACCTACTGTCCGGTTGCTTTCCGTGGGCACCACTGCCTCCATCGAAAAGATAGCCGTCGTCAGTTCGCTAGCCCCCTGAATTTGCTCAACGATCAGGGTGCGCGTATCCACCTTATCCTCCGGTGGTTTCGGCGTGAACATTAGCTTCACACCATCCATAAACTGATCCCCAGTACGCCACAGGCCATAACCAGCCACCGAGGCCACTACTAAGCCGCCACCAAAGACCACCATCGATAGCATTGACAAAACCCGCCACACTCCTGGCTGCTGCTGCGGGTTGGGATTGGGTTGTTTATCCTTCTGCTTATCCGTTTTACGAACGCGACTGCGATTAGTAATGCGGGAGGGACGAGTAAACATGACACCGCCTAGAACGCTAGGGATGATTCTAACGTCAGTTGCAAAGAATGAACGTTCAATTCGACCAGTTGTATTAA
Organism: Leptolyngbya sp. PCC 7375; assembly: GCF_000316115.1. GTDB lineage: Bacteria > Cyanobacteriota > Cyanobacteriia > Phormidesmidales > Phormidesmidaceae > Leptothoe. Next base: position 248,643 of record NZ_JH993797.1, on the reverse strand, counting down.
ATGTCCTAATTCACATGCATGTATGGTTCCATACAACCTAGGTAAACACGATAATGTGAATAGGACTGCCCTATTTTGTTGATTCTATGACCGCTTCTTCATCCGAGACCAATCAACAGCGTCTTAAACGCTTTCGCAACAATCTACTGAAGCTCCATAAGCTGCTTTTAGAGTCAGAGCGTGGACGCTACGAACAGGTCAATGGCCCCATTAAAAATAAAGGTGAATTCTTTCAACTGGTGATCAGTGACGATGCGTTTAGCTGGCTACGTCCCATTTCCCAATTTATCGTCCAGATTGATGAATTTACCAGCGCCAAGGAACCGCCCGAAAACCCCGAAGAGACAGCGGCCATTTTTCTGGAGAAAGGGCGGTTGATGTTAAAACCCAATGAAAATTCATCTACGCCCTTAGCTGCCAAATATTTTGAAGCAATTCAGAGCGATCCTCAAATTGCTCTGATGAATGCAGAAATCACTAAAGTCTTTCGGGCCTAGAGGCCTGGTCTTTTATCCAGGCTGATGGTGTGATAATTCTCTCCCATGCCCTGTGATAGTTTTGGTGAAACATAAATCAAGCTTAATCAAATTGAGCAAGGATCACGGACCTTGTATTGAACTAGTTTGCTGATTTCTTGTTGGGGGATGTTGATTTCTTTTGCGATCGCACCCTCAATCTCCCCAGGCACAGTCAGATCAAACTGCAGCTTGCGATCGCCTAGATCATTAAAAATAACCCTGGCCTCAGAGGTGCCAGCTTCATTACAAATCTCCACCCGGATGACCCTGATCGCCTCTTTTGAAATGTCTTCTTCAGGCTGCACATCTGTAATCACATAGCGTGATGTGTCATAGGTACGCCCCAGAATTCTGAGCGTCATCAGCTGGCCGATGGTCCAAAAAGCACCCCCTAACACTAGCAGCGATAGCCACAGCCGTAATACTCTCCAATTCAATAGTTGAGGCAGCTTTCGCAAGGTGATGATGTTTAACGCCTAATGCACCGATCATACCCAGCAATGAGCGACATCATATTTCTGTTATATTCTCTGCCCATACTAAAGAGCGGTAAACTTTACTGGCCCGTATTGGGTATCCCCCATGATTATCCTGCTGGTTGAAGATGACCCCGCCCAACTACGACCGCTGTGCATCGCCTTATCCGAATCAGGTCACTTAGTCGATGGTGTGGAAGATTCTCAAGAAGCTCAATGGTTGATCAACAATAGGGACTATGATCTGTTGATTTTAGACTGGATGCTGCCTGTGGTTAGCGGCGTGTCTTTATGCCAACAGTACAGAGCATTGGGTAAAGCATCTCCTGTGTTGATGCTGACAGCTAAGGATACAACGGCAGATAAGGTGGTGGGTTTGGATACTGGAGCTGATGACCTGACTGACTGACACATCTCAGATGCCCCCATTAATATCTCAAGTCCGACATCGTATTGACCGAATACGGGAAAACCAAATCAGGTCATAGTAACGTTGCTCAGCCTTGTTGGACGCAAAACAAGGGTCTGGGTCTTTGGGCAATAAGGGGACTGGTTTCAGAAGAGTCCGACCTTTGTGAACGACTCCCTTGAGCCACCGTAAGCCAATTTTGAGATAGCTGAGCCCTCGTCTCCAATGGGTATCCACCTGTTGACGTAAGCCTTCACACTGCACCGCCATGCCTTGAGTGGTGCCGTATAACAAGGCAATGGCGGCCACCAAATAGAGACGCTCTAGAGCTTGAGCGGATCGAATGCGAGAGTCTTCGAGTTCAAAGGCTCCTGATTTGCTATCTAAAAACAACTCCTCAACCCGAAACCGCAAGGCATATTGCCACAACGTTTGTAGACTCGGTGATTCATCCGTAATCACCGCCCAGGATTCCTTCGTCCCTCGCACGGTTGCCAAGACTAAATTACATCGATGCTCACCATCTTGCCAGAGCCCCACGTTCTCATAGAGAGTGGCTTCTCCTTTGGGAGGCCACAGCGCTTGTACTTCAATGGGATGACGGCATGGGCCGTGGAGATGAACATCACACGCAATGCGCAAACAATAGTGCCAACCACTCGCTTGCAACCAACTCATGAGGTCATGGTTGGCAAACCCTCGGTCAGCTAACAACATCGTGTTGGGATGCCGACGCAACAGCCAACGGGCACGCCGTAACAAGGGTCGATATTCATCGAACGCAACCATGGCACTTTCATGCTCTAATACCCGCCATAGAAGTGGTACCGCTCGTCCACAACACACAACCGACAGGTGAATCATACAATAGCGATTCCACAGCATGGTCGTATCCAATGCTAGATAGAGTCGATGAGCCCGCCAGTTGGTGAGCGCTAACAACACCAGCGGCAGATACAACCCCTTGACATCAATGAATCGGTTGATGAAAAAGCGATGCCACCGACGTTCAAAGCTCTGGGCCTGAGTCGCCCGACTGGGGACGTAGGGTTCCCAAGCGGGGAGGCTGAGTTGGCCACTACAGATCAGGGCACTGACCATCCAAGCCAGTGTTTTCAGATGCCGGAGGTCTTTGTAACGGCTATGTTGACGCAGGAAGGGCAACAATTGATCATACAGTTGGGTAGAGGCTGACATGCATATCACGCTGATGGTTTGGTATCTTCAGCTTTGCATGCCCTCTGCCCATTTCCTTGTCGATCCTTATGGATTCTGGGTTACAGGATTTGTGTCAGGCAGTCAGGCTGATGACTACTTGGTAAAGCCTGTAGACATTCCAGAACTACTAGCCAGGGTGCGAGCGTTGGGTCGCCGCTCACCCCAATGGCATGGCGATCTACTTAGCCTGGGTGATCTGCGTCTCCATATTTCCACCCTGATCCTGGAGCGCCAGCAGACACGCATTCGTCTCTCCAGTCGCGAATTTCATTTGATGGAATACTTGATGCGACGTTCAGGCCAGGTGATCACCCGCGATAATATCGAACAAACGCTATGGACCTGGGGTACTGAACCAGAAAGTAATGCCGTAACGGCCCTCATCTGGCGACTGCGGCAGCGGTTGGATGAATTAGATGCCAAAAGCTGGCTGGAGACCGTTTACGGTATGGGCTATCGTCTTAAAATTCCTGAAAAAATTTCTTAAAGGGTTCCACACCTGTCGCAATGTTCAATCGCAGTCGTCTTAATCTGGCTCATTGGTTTGCCCTTTCCATGGGGAGTATTTTGATTGCGTTTACCGGTGTGGTTTACACCCTCGAAGCTGACGATAAGCTCCAAGACTTTGATGAGAAGTTGTACTTGACAGTTAAGGACATCGACAATCGCACCTACTATCGTCCAGATCAGGGAGACTGGCTGTTGGCCAAAGGCACCACACTGGTGGGAGAGAATTCCCTATCTCCCCAGAATGAATTACTTTACGTCCGTTGGTACAATCGCAATTGGAAATTAATTCAGTTTGTTGGCTCCACCCATGACCTGAAGCCGGTGATGGAGCCCAAAAAACGCTTTGAGACAATTTATATCAACGGTGTTGATCCTTCGCAACAGGCGCTTCGTCAACTAACCGTCCCGATTAGATATAACAAACGTGTTGTCGGATATATCCAAGCAGCCACCCCACTAAATCCCCTACAGACTGATTTAAACCGAACGCTTGTGATTTTGACCCTGGGTGTCCCTGTTGCCCTTGGCATTATTGGCTTAACCGGATGGATTTTAGGCGGCATCGCTATGCAGCCTATTCGACAATCTTACGAGCGCCTGCAACGCTTCACAGCTGATGCCTCTCACGAATTACGTAATCCATTGGCGGCCATTCTCAGTAATGCTCAGGTTGCTCTTATCCCTAATCTTGAGTCAGGTTCTCAAGAGGAATGCGTGAAAGAGATCGAGACTGCGGCTAAGGCCATGAGTGGCCTCATCGAGGATCTTTTGTTTTTAGCTCGCCATGAGGGGCCTATCGATGGAGCTGCGCTGATTGAACAGATTAGTGTTGGAAACCTGCTCAAGCCTCTGGTGGACTATGGTAATACTCAAGCTTTCCGACGAAATCGCACATTTGTTCACGATATACCCAACCATACCGCTACGGTCAAAGTGAATGCACAGCTCCTGCGCCGAGCCCTAACTAATCTTTTAGACAATGCATTTAAGTACACCAAAGATGATGGTATTGTTCAGCTGCGTCTTCAAGTTCAGGCCAATCATGTGCTGATTCAGGTTGAAGATGATGGTGTTGGTATTCCAGAAGCAGATTTACCCCAAATTTTTGAGCGATTTTATCGGGTTGATGCAGCGCGATCGCGACATACAGGCGGATTTGGCCTCGGTTTATCGATTGCCCAACAGGTGGTGCGTGCCCACAATGGACAAATCACAGCAACAAGCACTGTGGGTAAAGGCAGTAGCTTTCAAGTTCAATTGCCACTCAATTAGCCCCCACAGGTCTGCGTCAGCAATACGGATATTGACTTCGAGCGTGCCCAAATCAGCGGCACGCTCACAAAAGCTATGACAATGCTTCAAGTAGTGACAGTATGCCTATGCCAAAACCAAATATTAGCGCCAGTTTTAGCAACCATGGGAAACCCATAACGAGGACTGTCCAGCCGATGGCCACATTCAAAAAAACAGCCAACAACAGACAAACGGCAAAAAAGACATAGGTTAACAACAGAAACCCCTGAAGCAACTTACCCAGCAAATAGTACCAATAAGGGTGATGATGAATTTTTCGCATAAACACCTCTAGCAGTCATTACAAACAGAAATCATTGAGAGATGCAGAGAGACTTCTACATCTCTCAATGATTAAGCAGCTGATATATCTCTCGGGGTAGATAGTTTTCGGGTGAGATAACGTACCGAGTCTGGCTCTGATAATGGAAAATTGACAACAGGCAGAGGTAGAATTGGCTTGATCAACAAAATCAAACCAATACGATCAATGACCTGCACGGGAGTATCTACCGGTAAAGGATAGCGTAACGCATCAGCACAACGCGCCAACCAAGATACTCCCTGCAGTTGCACTCGACCAACAGAACCAGGCTCAATTAGCTCAATCACTCTGCCCTGGACTTTCAAAAAGCCTAAGGCTTCAGAAGGGGGTGTAGTAGTGTCAAGGCTAAAGACTTTTTTCCAAAATGGGCGGATAGACATATTAGTGTCCCCCTAACTATGGCATACAGTTCCTATACATAAAAGCTGCAGCAACGCTAGCTTCTAAGACTTGTTAGAGCTAGTACCTTGGGAGTCTTTGATAATTTCAATTTCTCCGCTGGAACCAGAAAGTACTACGGTTGCAATTGTTTTTCTAGCAGGTTTATCGGATTTAGGCTTCGGCGATTGATTAAACAGCAAAATCAGTACTCCGCTTAAACTTAAACCAAGCAACATATCTAGTGGCATAATACAATCCCTCACTTAATGTCAGCACTTATATCGTTGGGTGCTTTGTAGTCTTATCTTGCCAAAGAGAAAGTCTAAGTTGAAACCTCTAAAGTCTTGAGAGTTGTCAGTTGCCTTAAAACCTCTTAGTGCCCCTAATCATAAAAAGTCATTCATCTCTACCTGACTTTTTATGACGTACTACAGAAATCAGTACAAATGCTTTGGCAAAAAAGTCATAATGTCATATTAAAAAGTCATATTAAAAAGTCATGTAGACGTTTAAAAAGTCATATGACTTACGCTAGACTCCAGAATATACAAGGTTTGTGTGTGTCTACTGTAAATTCAAGGAGTCGACGTTGGAGTTAGAGGATGTTTTAAACTATGTCGATAGCTGTATTTTTGAATATGCTGATCGACATCTGAATGATATTGAGAAAGGCATCATCCGCTGGACCTATGAAGGCCTTTCTTACAAAGATATGGCAGCTCGTATGGGTTACAGCCAGAATACAATGCGTGCTGTCTATGGATATCAATTTTGGCAGTTTCTTAAACAGGTATGGCCCAGTGAAAACGTTACTAAACCTAATTTTCTGAGGATTGTAGAACGTCGTCATCAAGAAAAACAGGACTTATGGAGAGATACTACACGACAAAATAGTCAACTATCTGATCCTAAACTAGACTTTAGTATAGGTAATACAGATGATTTTGATGATGATCCCACAAAGGCACGATTGTTACGCTTGGTTAATACCCTCACATCAGGCTGTAAAGCGATTGTCTTCACTGGCGCTCGGGGCATTGGCAAAAGCTACTTGTTGGAAAATCTAAATTTAGAGCTTAATGGCCATTTTGATGAAATCATATACCATCCGCCATATGAAATCCCAAACTGGCAAACTTGGCATAAACAATTATCTTCTATGGGATTAATTGATTTTGTCAATGGTTCTGAACAGGGATGGCTACCAACAGACTATCAAATTCGTCAGCAGGTAATCCAAACGCTCAATCAAAATCGATATCTACTCATTGTTGAGCGGGGTGAACGTTTGATTGATAGCCCTGAATACAACACTTTCTTTCAAGAAATTGCCACCGTCATCGAGCATCAAAGTTGTTTGCTGTGGGTTAGTGCTATTCAGCCTACCGAAATTGATAGACGTATTACCGTTGAAAAATTGAAAGGATTTTCATTTGATGAGGCAAATGCGCTTCTGCAAAAAGAATATCCCTATCTAAGCGATTCGCTATCTCAAAATGAATTTCATTGGAAACAACTGGTCAAACTCTGTGGAGGCAATCCTGCGCTTTTACATAAAAGTGTTGAAACTCTCAAATCGTTTTATGCTAACCAAATTCAGCAGTTTACAGCTCATCTGTCATCGCTACCGCTGTCAGGGAAGCACCTTGAGCACCTCATAAATGAGCTCTCAGAAACCGAGCAGACTTTACTCTATCTATTTGCGTTGCATCCCCTTTCTTGGCTAGATGCACAAGCCTGGTCACAAATGAGTACACTGAATCACGCACAGCTGGCCCAGGCTTGGGATATGCTGCACCGTCGGCATCTTTTAGAGTACTTTTCAGAAACGGATGGTATCTGTCAGATCACGCCACCATATTTGGGCTTTTATTTACTTCAACGGTTGAGGGAGATATTTCTGCAAGAGTTAAATGACGAAACCTTAACGCTGTTTCACACCTATCCATTATCTTTACCTACAGCCTCTGTGGAGCAACAGAAAATTCTCCAAAACTATCTTTTAATACCTGTTGCTAATACGCTCAAACATCAGTTTTCGCCAGAGGATTTACATGCTAAATTTGGTCGTCTGATCAGTCAGCTTACTACATTACCTGCATCCTCTTGTAGCTATGCAGCCGGTAGCCTATTTAATTTAGCTGCCCACATGAGACTACCGCTCGTCGATGTGAGTTGGGCTAACCTAACCCTATGGCATGCTGATCTCAGAGTACCTGGATTACAGGGCCTAGATTTTAAAGGATGCCAATTTCGAGAGGCTGTCTTAATGACGGGGGTATACGAGTCTTTTGAGATCGCACTACATCCTAATAGAGCAGCGATGGTCATTGGCGATTCGCAGGGATTTTTGCAGGTTTATCAATGGGTTAACAATCGATTTATTTTGGCCTGGTGTGATGATCTAGAAATCCCTATTCAGCAAATAGTGATTACAGATAGCAATACGCTAATTGTGGTCTTAATCGACCAGAGCATTCTAATTTGGGACGCACTTACTCGTAAAGAACAGTCTTATAGTGATGTATCTGGCGTTGTCGCTATTTGCAGTATTGACCTGAAAGCTCATTTGCTTGCAATAGGCTTGGGTAATCGAGAAATTCAGCTTTGGAACTTAATATTGGGTGAAAAAATAAGCGAACCGCTGTGTGATGCCAATGATATTGTGAGACATTTGGCATTTAGTCCAGATGGCAGAATTTTAGCAGGCTATGACAACAACAATTCAATACTGGTTTGGCACTACAGTGCATCAAATAATACTTACACCATGGCCGAGGCTCCACTGCCCTTAAACCCCTACGGAGATTTCTTAGCGTTTCAATGGATGGGGGATCAACTTAGTGTGATTGAAGCGATTTCAAATGATGATTCCCATAAACGCCGATCTAAGGTCATAGTTCGCTCCTTTACAGTCACTGATCCGACTTTGGCAGAAGATTCGATCGATTTCAAAGTCCAAGAATTGGAGATTAATTCCAGCCAGCCTTACCAAGCTACCTTTAGTAAAAATGGAAGATATCTAGCAGTGTGTGACATAGATCACATGGTTTGGATTTGGAATGATATGATGTCCCTAATAGAGCTGATTACTTTACCGGAATTGCCCGATACCCTGTTTATCAGTGATGATGGACAACAGCTTCTATGCCAAAATCCTTCTAACATAAGTATTTGGAGCCTTAAGACCCAAGAGATTTTACAGATTTGGGAAACTGTCAGTGATCTAGATCAATACCAGAACTGTAAATTTCACACAAAACAAGGGTTCTCAGACGACGAACTGTATACAGTTCAAAGGCTTGGGGGTGTAGTCGTTGAGTGAATATTGTTTGGGATGTTACAAACCCTGAACAATCCTTCGAGAATTACTGAGAAGCACTAGAATTTTCGTATAAATTGCGCTAATACATACTTAAGCTCACTAGGACAGGTCTAACGGAGACCTGACGTTCAATGTATTCCAACGACGGTGAATTTTTTGCTAGCCGACCGGCAACCAGGGCGGAGCGTGAAGTTTACGGCTATGTTCGTCAGCTTTCAAGAATAGAGGATGCCCAGCAGGCAATTGATGCATTTTACGGCCTTCTTTTCAAAGCAAGTGTTACTCTCCCGGAGCTGGATTCTAACTCAGTGCGCCATGCACTGTTGCATATCTTGGAGTCTCCTGAGGCTAATAAAATTCTGCCCTATGTGATTAATCGGTGCTTCTATACAATTGGCAACATATGGCGCATGGATACTAGTCGTCATTCTGCTCTGAGAGCATTGATCTTAAAGGCCAGTGCCGTCCCTGAGAAACGTCCAAGGGACAGGCGTGTTAGGCAACTGGTAAATGCTATGGATGCCTATGTAAAACATGACAGTCTGTATGTTCCTCTACAGCGTCAGATGCGTTTGTTATGCGATCTTCCCCAGGAAGAAGATTGCACATCTTTTGCCAGTTGTTTCAAAGATTACTTTTTTATCTATGAGTCAGCGGCTGTTACCCGCGATATTCCTTTGCATCATCGTAAAAGTATTCAGCTACAGCGCAAGCATCAGGCACAGCATTTCAACAAATGTCTCAATAACTATTGGCACGATGATCAACAAGGGCTAAATCCAGCTAATCCCACAAGATTGTCCGATGATGACCTCAGAAATGCAATTTGGGCATTTCTCCCTGGGCGAGATGGTAGCTACTTAAAGCAAGCTTGTCAGTTTGATGAGTTTTATCGTTCTCGTCAGAAGCGCGAGGACTTTCTGACGCATTTCCATGGGTATGTGATGGAGCCCTTTGTAGAGGCTAACTCACGGTTTAAAAATAATCGATTTAGCAGTTCGGTTAGGACTACATTAGTTGAGAGTTTGGGGGCAGACACAGCACCCATCACCGATGCATCGATTACATATATGTGCAGTCGGCTGTTAAAAATACTGGTGTGTAATACATTGGAGCATCCTGATATTGGTCAGTTTAAGCATCTGATCAAGACTGTAGGCCATCAGGCACTAACAGCAGTTCTGTTAAAGATTGTTCTGTTTAAGCGTACGGTGCGTTCTTGGTTCGAAGACCGCTTTGGCATTTTGTTCCACAAGTGGGAATCATCTTCACTGGATTCCATTGGTTGGTTGGTGCAGTCCTTTGAATACATGAATGTAGCGCTTGCCTTAAATGCCCCCTGGGTTAATTACGTGCCTAAGGTTAGACACACTGTCTCTTAAGCTCCTTCTAGATCAGGACGGAATGTCAGAAAACATACCAAAGTACCCTTGGGTCAAGGCTGCCAGGACACCGCAGCCCAGATAGGGCAATAGATATCGAGCCCGATCCAGCTGTTCTGGCACTAAAGCCCATGTGCGGAAGAAGGCTGTCAGCTCCCTGGATGACGACAGCGTGAGTTCGTATGTCCATAGGGTATCAGGGTAAGCATCGTCTAATGGGCAATATTTCTTAACCCTAAGCATCATCTGAAGTTTATATATAGCTCTTTTGATGAAAATACTGTGAAATGTTCAAGGGTACGTATCAGTCACAACATTTACTGGCAGGGGTACTTCGCTAACTTTCTTGGCATGAGCAATCGCTCAGATCAATTTTCAACAATCTTCTCAACCCCCACTGAAGGTTTCTATTGTGTCTATCAAGATTGAAAAAACAGCTTTTTCCTGGATATTATTGGGCATCACTGCTCAGCCATTTTTATCATCGTCTGTTCAGGCGGCATCCTTTGGCTTTGGCGAGACTGCCGTTGAGACCATCAACTATCTGGCTGAAAATTTAAAAGGACGGAGTGTAGGTACCCAAAAGGAAGCCGAAACGGTTGACTATCTTGTGCAGCAGCTCAAGGGATTTGGGTATAAGCCTACCTTGCAGCCATTTACCTATGAATGGCAAGGTGAGATGCTAACTTCTTATAATATTTTGGCTGAGCGCACTGGCACCTCGGGTCAGCAAATTCTGTTAGGGGCTCACTACGACAATGCTCCCAGCAGCACTACACTGGATCGTACCAATCTGGAAGGCGTTAACGACAATGCTTCAGGTGTTGGTGTGTTGCTAGAACTGGCGCAGCGTCTGGAACCAGAAACTAACAACACAATCAAATTTATTTTCTTTGGAGCTGAAGAAATTGGGTTAGTTGGCTCGAGTTTTTATGCTGACAGCCTGAGTAAGCAAGAGATTGACGATACGTTACTGATGGCCAACCTCGATAGCTTGGTGGTAGGCGACAAGATGTACTTCAATGCGGGACGGGGGGCCACAGAGAAACCTGCATGGTTCAGGTATCGAGATCTTGCCCTTGAAATTGCCGCCGAAAATGACATTGCGGCAGAAAGTAATCCGGGGCTCAATGCCTTCTATCCAAAGGGGACCGGCTGCTGTAGTGATTTAGAATCGTTTGATTTTTTGATGCCCGTGTTGGCAGCTGAGGCGACGAACTGGGACATTGGCGACCAAGATGGCTTTACTCAGACATCTGATCCTAGGGTGCCTAATGGGCGCACCTGGCATGACCCAGCCACTGATAATCGAAAGTTTATCAATACAATTTTCCCTGGTTTGATTGAGGAGCGCACGCGAAATTACACGCTAATCTTTGATGAATTTATTGATCGGGTCGATGCTGAATCGGTACCGGAGCCGATGAGTCTGTTGGGGTTTGCGACTCTGGGGGTTGGTGGTTTGTTGCTCAAGCGACGCCAGGTAAAGGGTAGGGCTGATTCTTTTACAGAATAAAATTCTGGTAACAGGGTTTTGTAGAGGAAATCAACGGTTATCCAGGCCCCCCTAGCCCCCAGAATTGGGGGGGGGAAGACTCAAAACCCCCAATTCTGGGGGTTTGGGGGCCTCGACAACCTTTAGCTTCTTTGACAGTTGCTCACTCTCACAGAAATATCTTTTGATTAAAGAATCAACCCTAAGGTAGAGGGGGGATGAAGGTCGAAAGGAGATGTCGTTATTGAGCCAACATAGCCCTGGGGGAAAAGGCTTCTCTTAGAACATAGCCTGCACCTCGAATGGTGTGAATTAAGCGACTTTTGCGATACGGAAAGATGATAGTCGATTCTACCCTTGTTGAATCTCTTCGTTAGCACTGAATAACCCCAGTGCTGGTCCTAAGATAGCCCCAAATACAAATCCGCCTGCATGGGCCCAGTAGGCGATGCCGCCATCTGCCATACCAACATTAGTGGGGATGCTGAGACTGGCAAAACCGTAGGCCGCTTGCTGCAGAAACCAGATGCCTAAATAGAATATGGCTGGAATTCTGAAGGGCAAGAATAGGAACCCTAGAGGCACAATTGTTACGATACGAACCGTGGGAAATTTAAAGATATAGGCTCCCATGATACCTGCGATCGCACCACTGGCTCCCAATGACGGCACCTCAGAAAACATACCAAAATACCATTGGGTCAAGGCTGCCAGAACGCCGCAGCCCAGATAGAGCAACAGATATCGAGCCCGACCCAGCTGTTCTTCTACGTTATTGCCAAAAATCCATAGGTACAGCATGTTACCGGCCAGATGCAGGGGACCGGCATGGAGGAATTGGCTGGTGAATAGGGTGGACCATTCGTAGATGTCGAACGGGATGCTCCCATCGCCAAAGAAACTGACGGTTAGCTGCTCTGGAACTACGGCCCATGTGTGGAAGAAGGCTGTCAGTTCCATGGGTGACGACAGCGTGAGTTCGTAGAGAAAGACTAAAACGTTGAGGGTGATTAGTCCATAGGTTACGTAGGGCGTAATCTGAACCGGGTTTTCGTCACGAATAGGGACCACGCTGCACCAAGAAATTCGTTTGTTTAAAGGATATCAGGGTAAGCGTCCGCTCAGGGGCCGCTGGCTAGGATGAAGACATTCATAATTGGGGGCGTTTTTATCGCACATTATATGACTAGCTAATATAATTAAACTCTATCTCTTTTGCTTCCACGTGCCGTTATGGTCAGTGTTGCCCCGATTATTTCACAGCCGGTGCCACAGCCTGTTGGTGAAAAACGTTTTTTGTTTCACGAACTTGATTGGCAGCGTTATCAACTGCTGCGGGATACGCTGAGTCGCGATCGCAACATTCGTTTCACTTACATGCACGGAACATTGGAAGTAGCTATACCACTTGAAATTCACGAGTTTTCGGCTCGATTAATTGAGCTTTTTATTCGTATTTTAGTGGTAGAGCTAGGGATGAAGGTGAAGCTGTATGAGTTTTTGTCAACAGCCAGACAAGATGAGGTAGACGCTGAACTAGCTTTGCGGGAATGGGTGAGATCTGTGATGTGAAATCACGGATTTTCATCACGAATAGGGACTACGTTGCATCAAGAGATACACTTGCTGACAAGAGATCAGGAATACGCGAAGTAATATTCAATGAAAATGGCTGCAACTCCTAGTACCGTATACTCTCGAATGCAAAGTATACAGACTCCGATAATCCCGCTTATCAAAGCACTGATCAAAAACAATCCTGGAACCATTCCTTTAGATCAAGGAGTTGTTTCATATACGCCCCCAAATAGTTCCATCGAAGCAATTCAAGATTTTCTAGCCCACCCTCAAGAGCATAAATATCAAGCAACAATTGGCATTCCCAAACTATTAAGTGGCATCCAAGAGAAATTACAACGAGACAACCAAATTGATATCGGCAATGATAATTGTGTTGTCGTTTGTGCTGGTAGCAATATGGGATTCTTAAATGCCATATTAGCCATTACCCATGCTGGAGACGAAATCATCTTAAACACTCCTTATTACTTTAATCATGAGATGGCAATTGGCATGATTAATTGTCATCCTTTACCCGTCCAGACTGATGACAACTATCATCCACAAATAGATAAATTACGCCAAGCAATCACATCTAAAACAAAGGCCATCGTTACAATTTCTCCTAACAACCCTACCGGAGTCGTTTATGATGCGTCTACTCTGAGAGAAATTAATCACATCTGTCAGGACGCAGGCATCTATCATATTAGTGATGAAGCCTATGAATATTTTACTTACGGCAAAGTAAAACATTCGTCGCCTGCTTCTTTTCCTAATAGTATGCCCCACACCATTTCTCTCTTCAGCCTTTCCAAAACCTATGGATTTGCTAGTTGGCGCATTGGGTATATGGTTATTCCAAAGAAACTATTACCATCAATTCTAAAAATACAAGACACTAATTTAATTTGTCCTCCAGTCATTTCGCAATATGCCGCCTTAGGGGCATTAAATGCTGATAAAGCTTATCTCTCTAAGCATTTATCAGCAATCTCAAAAGTCAGAGAGCGTATTCTTCAACGACTAAAGGCTTTGCCTGAAAATTGTCAAATCGTTATTCCTGACGGAGCATTTTATTTCTTTATAAAGGTCAATTCGGATTTATCAGATTTAGATTTGGTTAAACAGTTAGTAGAGACTTATAAAGTAGCTGTGATCCCAGGGCAGGCATTCGGCATGCATCAGGGTTGTTATCTCAGAATTTCTTATGGTAGCCTCACGCTAGAAAATGCATCGTTAGGCGTGGATAGACTGGTAAAGGGCATTAAAGAATTAACCTCATGATTGGAGTTTCATGATCTACATGTTTTGCAAAAACCAGTCAGGATATATAATAGAGCCCGCCGTAACCCCATGTATGCCATTAGAGACACCCTAATATGGTGGGTTTTAGAGCGGCGTTCCGGCCTTGCCCATGGGAAACTCCAGTGTGCCCAATTGGGATAACATGACTACTTCCAGAAAGGGAATTCGGAGGGGCAGTGAAATCGGTTTGGAAACTCCCCAAGAGGCAGGTTTTTCTCATTTATCCGTGAAGTAAAAAGGACTTTACCTGATGGTTAAAATCTCTAGCCTCTTCATAAGCTCCATGGCCAAGTCCTTTATAGATAATCAATTTGCTACCACGAATTTGTGCTGCCATTTCTTCAGAGGAGTTAAGACCTACGACTTTATCTGAATCACCCCCAATGACTAAGGTAGGGCATTGAATGTCAGTTAGTTCACTGTAGGTATCATGATTAATACAGGCATAGGCTTGCTTTAGGAACCTATCGAAAGACTTTTGCGTGCCTACTCTTGTGAGTACTGGATAAAAGAACCTATACCTTTGAATTCGATTTTTGGTAAAGGTTTTCTCCATTGTATCGATAAAGAGGCGCTTATAATCGCCATTCTCTGCCATCTTTATCCAATTGCCAATAACAGTCTGAATAGTTTGATTTTGTCTGGCAACAGATACTCCTATCACGAGTTTAGAAATCTTGTCTGAAAAATCAATGGCTAAACGTTGAGCAATCATGCCACCTTGAGAGACTCCAAAGACAAAGGCTTGTTCAAGCTGTAACATATCCATAGCTGTATGCAGATCTTTTGCCATATCCCCGATGGAATATCCTTCTTCCATATCTTTTTTGCGGCTGAACACATAGACTTTGAAATCTTGTGCAAACAGTCGATAGTAAAGGGCTAACGTAACGGCATTGCCTTCTACCGTTTGTAGCCCATCGCTAAGACCAGGAAGGATAATCAACGGAGTATCACCACGCCCGAACATCACGTATTCCATTGTGGTATGGCCAATTCTTATATTGTTTCCTGAGCAGTGATAGAACATGAGGATTCACTCCCAAGTCACTAATGCCAACTCATCTGACCTGTTTTTATCATGGTCACGCTTTTAACTCACAGTGGCGATTTATCTTTTCTCTTCTAAATTTATAATCTCTTGTAAAAAAAGGCAGACCTCAAGAATCAGTTCCGGATCTATCAGGCTTGGTGTATCGAGCTGGGTATGAACAACAGTATCTACCAAATCAAATATCCCGGTAGATGTGATGGCAATGGTCGGTACTTTTGCAGAGGCAAACAGCATGTGATCACCTTGATACCAAGGGGGTATTTCTTTAATACTCTTAAACGATTGATAAGTTGATTCGATTTGTTCAATATGTTTCTCGGAGCATTCCATCAATGATATTCCAGTTTTGTTATTTTTTAGCCCTAGCCCATCACAGTTTATGGCAAGCTTGATCTGGTTAAATTCACTACTGTACTCATGGTTCGCTCAAAATAGAGAGGGGTTGAAGAGTTATCCTGTTAGCGCAAGATAAATATCATCAGATACCCCCAACAGCCGTAAGATACGCTGTTGCAGCTCAGATAAAGGAGAGAGGAATCGTTGGCACACGCCATTAATCTCCATGATGGTTAGAGTAATCCCCCGAAAGGCCCGTAGTAGCAGCTCAGCAGTGGGTTGGACGGTTGCCCGTTTTGGATTACCCGCATAAAGACCCGACAGTTTTTGCGAGTCTAGCTCAAGCGCACAGCGCACTGAAAATTCAAGCAAGCAAAGGATGCGCAATCCCAGACTTAATAGCCGAATCAAGCCCTTGACTCGTTCATCCGTAGTCAAATATATCGGTGTCAACCCGAGCGATTTTCCTTTGTAACGCCCAAAGCATCGCTCAATGAGATACTCGTTGCGGTACCCATAGACGGCTTCGGGCACTGTCAAATTAAGGTCATTACTAGCATAGACTCGCCACCCGAGTAATTGTAGTGCGTGCTGATAGGCCTCTGGGTTGAGGCGAGTAGTTACGGTTACGGTGGTTACGGTGAGCGTTCGAGCCGGTTTATCTTTATAAGCCCGTTTTTGTATCGTCTGGGTGGTCGTTTCATAGTCCACCTGCACGAGTTGAGTGACCTTGTAGCGTTTGAGAATCTGCTGGACAGCGTCGACGGTTTCATCCACCGATAATCGTTTACGTCCTCGACCGGTGACATTAAGTTCGGCAATGGAGTCTGTAGCTTTCTCAATGCGCTTATCCAGGCTTTTTCGTTGCCGGTCACCCTGCTTAAAGGAATGCACCACCAACCAGTTTTCTTTCCAGGTGAACGCCTCTACCCCGTCACCGAGAGATTGCGTCATGGTCACGTCAAATCCCTCGGCAATCACCTCAGGGGGAGCGGATGGCTCCTCTGACGCCGGTTCATTACCCTTAATCTGAGATTCCACTTGGCGTAGGGATTCCTCCCCACGCCACATAGGCGCTAGCAACTCACCTAAATCCGCCTGCGATACCTGCACAGCAGGCAACGGACACAAGTAGTGATTGTCGCTCTGGGCAATGTACCCTCGGGTTTCTAACGCTGACATCTTACTATCGCCCACATACAGCAACCCTGACGACTGCACACTCGCTTGAACTTTCTCGATCTCAGGAATATACAATGGGTCATCGCCTCGATTACCACTGACCACGGTGGTGCTCACAGGCAGCCCTAACGGGTCTAATGCCGCTTGAGATATCTTCACTTGAGGTAAATCGGGACGATAGTCTTTGCTATGTCCAAATTGGAATAATCCTTCTGCCTCGACCTCCCTGTGCCCATAGGCTGTCGTGGTATCTAGTCGGATACACTCCCTGCTTAAGCGATAGACCCGCAGGGTATGACGACTCAAAGCCCCTTCAAAGCTATCCCACTGCTCATCGTTACTGAATTGGTCGAGCACCGTTTCTAAGTGATCATCACTGAAATCAAGGCTCCTCACCGCCGGGTCTAGGCCGACCTTGAATGTCTCTTTGAGCCCATCAATCCAATCCTCTACCTGATTGAGTCGATGATCTCCTTGTGAAAGAATATACGCTAACCAGCCCACCACTACCTTGCCTAAACTGATCCCTTTCCAGTTGCCATGGCTCTTGAAGTACTCATCAACAAGGTCACTCAGATTGAGTTTCTGCATCTGATTCAGGAGTAGGGGGATATCATCGACTCGCTCGTTCGCAATTAGCTGGGCCATGGAGGGGCTACCCGTGGAAGGGGTGTAGTGACCCCCAAAATTAGGACAGGACTGAGAGAGCGTAAGCTAGAGTCCAATCGGGGGAAGGAATATGGCCAGCAAGCCAAGAAACTACAGTAGCGAATTTAAGGCAAAAGTGGTGCTGGAGATCGTCAGCGGCCAACGGAGTGTGAGCGCAGCCAGTCGAGCCCATAAAGTCCATACGTCAGTGATCAATCGTTGGCGTAATGAATTTCTTAAACAAGCGCATTTAGCGTTTGGAGGCAAAGGAGGAGGAAATGAATCAGCCGAACGAATAGCCGAATTGGAACGAATGGTGGGTCGGTTAACGATGGAGTTAGCGGTGGCAAAAAAAGCTTCAGACTTGTGGAATCTGAGCGGAAACGAACCATGATAGAGCAGTTGAAAGGCGAGTATCCAATCCAGGTCATCTGTGATGTCATTGGCTACAGTCGGAGTCGTTATTACTATCGGTCAACATCAGACAAACAAACGCAAGAAGAGGAACTAAAAAAAGCGATCATTGATGTGGCGGGACGGTATCCCACCTATGGGTATCGACGGATTACTAAACAATTACAGCGAGAGGGATGGCGTGTTAATCACAAACGTATCAGCCGATTAATGAGAGAATTGGGACTACTGGAAAAGCGACGAATACGACGGAAACGAACAACCAATAGTGTCCATGGATATAAGCGGTATCCTAATCTGGTCAAAGGGTTGGTAGTAGAGTATCCAGAGCAGGTATGGGTCGGCGACATCACCTATATCCGATTGAAGGACGAATTTGTTTATTTAGCGGTATTAATGGATGTGTTCACCCGCAGTATTCGAGGCTGGCACTTGGATAGAACGATGGAGAAACAGTTAACGATAACAGCGTTGGAGAAAGGACTGAACCAGTATATTCCAGAGATTCACCATTCAGACCAAGGGGTGCAATATGCGGCCAATGCGTATGTTCAGATATTGGAGGAGAATGAGATAGCGATTAGTATGGCAGGCGTGGGTAAGGCCTATGAGAATGGTTATGCTGAACGGCTCATGAGAACAATAAAAGAAGAGGAGGTTGATTTGTCGGACTATCGCAATTTTAATGAAGTGTATGAGAGAATAGAAGAGTTTTTAGACGAGGTGTATATGAAGAAAAGAATTCACTCTTCTTTGGGCTATTTGACACCCAGCGAATTTGAGGAAAAGTGGAGGAAGGAATTGTAGAATGTCTCAGGTTGATACATGTTAGTCTAGACTTGCTATTGTCTGATTTTACTGTCCAAATTCAGGGGTTCACTTCAGGGACTACTGTTTTTCTAATTCTCTGTTCTTATAAGCTATTTCAGCGAAACGTAAGACTGTATTTGTCGAGATAGGCGATTTGTCCCGGTGTAGAGAAGTAATCTTCCCCATTAAATGCGACTAATTCGACCTCAACATGTTCTGGCATTGTCTCTTTTAACATCTCTGACAGGGTAAGTAAGACAGCAACGCCTACAGCATTATCAAGTGCACCTGGTGTTCCTGCCTTAGTATCAAAATGGGCTGTGACAACAAATTTACTTTGACCAGCCTGACCTTTTCTGGCAATAACATTCGCACCGGTTGTCTTTTTTCGTTTACTGTTAACTCTCAAATGAATCGGTAAATTGCTGTTTACAATCCTATCTCTATCATTTTTAGAAAATACACCCGATGGAATATCAAAATCACCATCTTCAAAGACAGGAAGCAGGTGTTTATCATTCAAGCTAGTCGTCAGGATCGCTTCAGGAGCTTTTTCTTCTAGTAAGCTAATGATTCGTTGATGGTGCTCGGGATTATAAAATTTAAAATTCTTTGGCATCAATGGTTCTTGGGTTAATTCGCCGCATAAAACAGCGATTTTACCTGCCAAGTCAGCCTGCTCAAGCTGAAATATGTTGTTGACCACCTCAATACCAGCTTGAACGTTACAAGGTAACGAATAGGGTGAAGGCTCAACATCAGCTTTAGTATCCCCGATATTTAAGGTTGTTTCGTTTTTCTCCCAGTCGAGGCAATCAAATTTCTGTAATGTGACCTTAAACTTGTTTCGAATAAAGACCTGCTTAATGTAATCTTCTGCTCTATGATTTGCAGCGGAGCCGGTAGGTCTTTCTCCTATATTTACAGATAATTCGTCTATGTGGTGCTTAATTTGCTTGAGTAATACATTTTTGTTTTGCATAACATTCCCCTCCGTTGGTTAATGGTATGTTTGCAATGTATCTCAAGCTTGCTAAAAAAAATTGTAAGAATGCGACATCTATTGTGGTATTTGACAAGGGTGTCTAAAAAACGCCTTGGGCGATAACCCAGTAAATTCTCTAAAATCACGGATTAAATGGGATGAATCAAAATATCCAGCTTCATACGCAAGTGCTGTCAGGGATGTAGCTCTTTCGAAGTGCTTAATAGAGGTATTAAATCTGACAATACGGCCAAATTTCCTCGGCGATATTCCGACATTTTTTAGAAATGTTCTTTCTAATTGTCGTTTACTGATATCTAGCTTGCTTGCTACTTCATTGACGGCAATTTGCCCATTTACACCCGCAATGATATTGACGGCTTCCTTAGAGAGAGAAAAATCATTAGGGATAGACAGTCTGTCAAGTAAAAAATTTTCAATTAGCAGAATACGTGCATAAACCCCATTGGCTTCAATAATACGTTCCTGCAATGCTTTTATTTCCGCTGGAAGGATATTATCTAAAGAAATACTTTGATTGGTAAATTCATTAACCGGATTCGGGAAAAAAGCTCTGAGGGCACAGGGATAAAACACAACAGCCAGCATTCCCACAGAACCAGGTGCTGTCATGACGTCCTTGTATTCTGTTTGTTGTCCACAAATCAAGCATTGTGGCTGGATGAGGCTTTGACTATGTTTGCTAATTTCTTTAAACGGGGTTCTGTAGTGAAATATGAGTTGCAATTCCCCAGAGGGGATGACTCTTTCTGTATAAACTGTTTGCAAGTCTGAATTTAATTCAAACTGCCAATAGAATTTAACAAGGTTCGACAAGTAGCTATTTGGTTTGTAAGTTTTATATATTAACAATACTGTCACCTGTTCTTGTTCTAACAGTGATATTGTAAGCCTTCACAAGGAGGGATAATGAAAACCTACAGCGTCACCAAAACGATCAATGCCAGTGCAGATACCATCTGGGCCATACTCGCTGATAGCTCAAAATACCCTGACTGGAACGAGACCGTAGGCAAAATTGAAGGTAATATTGCCCTAGGAGAACAGCTCAAAGTCTACTCAAAAAACAATCCTGATCAGGTGTTTCCTGTTAAAGTTGTAAACTTTGAACCTGGTAAGAAAATGATTTGGCGCGGCGGCATGCCCCTAGGACTGTTTGTCGGTACCCGCACATTTCTCTTATCAGGTGATAGTCATGGCCCTATGGAGTTTTATATGGAAGAAAAATTTAGCGGTTTGATGTCACCGCTCATAAATCGCTCAATTCCAGACCTGACGCCATATTTTGAGCAGTTTGCCTTGAATCTAAAAGATAAAGCAGAAAACTATAAATAATGCAGATTGCATCATCAAAGTCTTTTTGAAGGTATTAAATTTTGTGTTACGTGGGCTAACTCACGTCATAGCGGTGCTGCTAACTGAGTTAGCAGCACCGCCTTTTTATCAACACTAGCTCAGCTAAACACCTATTTATTCGTGTCTACGGCTGATGGTAGTTTTTCATCAGCCCAACTCAAACCACGAACAACCCATTGCCCAATGGCAACAGTCGACAAAACCAGAGCAGTGATTTTAAGACCGAAAATAATCAATCCACTGAACGTGGTCATCAACGCAACCAAAGCAATGGTGAGCACGGCCAGGGCTGCTGCTAGAAGCAACTGAATAGGCTGAGTATTGCGTAGCAGCTGCCAAACGGCCTGTGTTTTTTCAAGGACCAGCGGCTGATACTGACCCCATAGATTAAGGGCACTGTCTACAGTTTGGGTCGCTAAATTACTTAGCCTGCTTTCTAGGGTAAGACGATGCTGCTCTGTGGCATCAGCGACAGAAATATCAAGACTAGCAGGGCTAGATGTAGGTTTTGCTAACGTCATAGCTCACTCCTTATGTGAGAAATGCAAATGGAAACCAGGGATGTCTAAGCGCTAATGACCGATCCCTTGGGAACTTAATGAGGCATAGGGACTAGAAAAGGTAAGTACTAATGTATCACAATAGGGTACAGATGCACTAATCAATTAATTACTTAATAAAGTGCCGACGCTATCTTTTAAGTAGATAGCCGAAAGTAAACGTCCCTAACATCGATGGTTTCGACTCCGCTCAACCAGCTAATTTAGAGAAATGAGGGCTGAGCGGAGTCGTTCGCGAAGCGTCTCCCACGGAGATAGCCCGGATTGATGGATAGTTTTGTCTATTCACTTATATCTGTTAGGAGTTACGCATTGACAAAAGTCCATCCATAGTATCAAGCGAAGGTGGCTTCTGTTGCATGGTCCAGAATAAACTGACGGATGACTGGCACAAACAACTGTCTCGATATCTCGTAACAGTTTCCAATCACCCCTTGAATACACAAGGTTTGTAACTTACCAAATGCTCGCAGTGCACAATAGAAATGATTGCGAATAGCCTGTTCATCTCGAACATAGAATCTCTCAATATTGCATACTTGTTTGATCACTCGATGAAAACACTCGATTTGCCAATGCTCGTCATGGACTTGCTTGAATTCAGCCCGAGTCAAGTGATTCAATTGCTCTAGGGTAGGCTGGTAGATGATGTAATAACGGGGTTCGTTTTTGAACGACTGACAAAACACCTTAACCCAGCCAAACTCCTTGAGATACACCACTAATCCCGATTCTGGAATCTCTAAACTCTTTACCTGCACTAGCTTGCCACGTTCCAAAGAGACCTTTCGATTATCGGCAATCCCGAATAGAAAACCCACTTTCTCGTTTCTGAGAAACTTCAGATTCTCAAGACTTGAATACCAACTATCGCCCGTCACCCAGGTCGGTTTAATACCCCACTGCTTGACGTCGAGCACCATCTCTCTGAAATAGTCGTTTTTGGTTTTACCCTCCCGTTTATCGTAAATGCGAAAGTTAACGGGATATGAATGCCCGGATAGATCAGTGTAGTACAATGTAATGAGATTAATCCCTTTGACTGTCCGTTTATGTTTGCCTGACCAAAAATAGCCCACGAAGGCACTCTTTTTCTGGTCTCGATAGGGTTTATCTTCAACGCTATCATCCACACTCAACGTGCCACCGACTAATGTGATCTCCTCTTTTACTTCGTTGAATAAATCTTCGGGTGTGTAACGTTCTCGTAATAAAAACCGATTCACACTATCGTGACTCACGTCTTCCAGGATTTCCGCTAACCGAACACAGCTGACATATTTGGGCTCTGCCATCAGGAATAAGGTGTAGAGGCTACAGTTGCAATGCGCCGTTGACGGTTTGGATAGCTCACGCATCGCTGGGTTAGACAGGAACAGATAGGGACACCTATATCACTTCATAGCTTTGCTATTTTGTCAATGCGTAAGTTCTATCTGTAGTAAATTTATTGGTTGTTATATTCAGCATCCTCAAAACCCCATAGCCATGGTGATCAAAAAACATAATCCCAAAACATAGCTAGCCATGGGGCAGAAATGGCGACAATAAAGGATCTCTGTCCCAGGAATAAAAGATACCCAGGTTAGCTCAACCAGCCATTCTTCGTAGCTTCAAACACAGCCTGAATGCGGGTGCGAACGCCTAGTTTTTCTAGCATGTTCTTGGCGTGGAACTTGACCGTTCTCTCACTGATGTAAAGCTGTTCTGCAATGTCGCGATCGCGATGACCCTGGGCTAGCAATCGCATCACCTCCTGTTCCCGCTCAGAGAGGGGCGAAGCGGCTGTCGTCACCTGGGATGAACTCAACTGTTGCGGCAACCGCAATCGCACCTGGGCCACATCGGTCCCTGTCTGGATATCTGACTCACCGCCCAGGGTTTGTCCTGTGGCTAAGATATCCTGGAAAACCTCGATCAGAGTTGTCTCATTTAGGGGCTGCGCAGGGGTGGTCGCCAACATGGCCTCTAGGACAACAGTATCTGTATCGTAAACCAAACGACAATATTGACAAGACAACTTGACCAACCGATTTGCCATCTGCAGCAATAGCTGGGTGATCGGCAACGCCAACGGTTGTTCCGTACCCAACAGACTTAGCCGGTTGCCCCCAAGCAGAGCGGCTAACTGCTCCGATAGGTGAGCGGCATCCGGTGTTTTTAACAAGGCCTGATGGTTAACGGCACTGGCCAGGGCACCAGCCACAGACAAACTGAGGATCTGTAGGACCTCTAAAAACTCAGGTGCCATGGGATGATGACTGAAAACCGCGAGTACACCAATGGCCTGTTCACCTGCCATCAGGGGCAATCCGGCAAAGCCCTGAATATTGTTAGCAATGGCCCATTCTCGGTCTTTAACCCAGTCTTCATCGGGCAGACAGTTGCTTAAAAAAGGAATGCAGTGCTGGGCAATTTTGCCAACCTTAAAGGCCCCCATGGGTACCCGAGCAAAGTCACCGTCTAAACGAGTGTAGAGACCAGATGAGGACACTAGTCGCAGAGTACGGCGATCGGGCTCCACCAGCCAAATACGCGTAAATGCACAGCCAAATTGCTCAATCAGCCCATTGGTAACGCAGACGGCAATCTCATCGGGGGTCAACCAGCCGGTAAATTTGCCGACTAAATCTCCACACCGCTTTAGATCGAACAAAAGCCGTGAAACATCCAAGGTATGGGCTGTAAGATTGGGCACTGTGGCAGATATCATACCGAATAGGGTTGAATATAGCTGAAATTGATGGTGATGACGGTAATATTAGCCACCGATCAAGCAAAATGTTTAAAGCAACTTCTTTTCAAGTGTAGGTGAAGCCCATGGAGGTTGGAGCCCATTATTGGCCAACTCACTAGGATGCGATCGCACCAACAGCCAAGCAAACAACTGAGCAAAATCCCAGGCTGTTACCTTTATCCAAAGTATCCTTTCACACCAGCCAAGATCGTTTCCATGGCCAAGGCGGCCAGTAATAGCCCTAAAATGCGAGTAACCACATTAACGCCCGTTCGTCCCAGGCCTTTTTGAATCAAGTCTGCACATAGCAACGCGATAAAGGTAATGAACAGTACGCTCAGCAATGCCAATGCTGTCACTGCCTGGTCTATAAAGCCAAATTTTGTATTGTCAGTCAACAACACCACTGACATAATGCCCCCTGGCCCTGCAATCAGAGGCGTTGCCAATGGAAATACGGCCAGGTCAATGGATGACGCAGGATCCGTGGAGGCTGAATGACCTCCCGAATCCTGTAGGACCATCTGTAGGCCAACAATTAATAACAGAATGCCCCCGGCTGTTCGGAAGGCTGGCAGGCTGATATCCAAAGCCGCTAACAGAGATTGGCCAACGACAAGGAATGCTAACAAAATTAATGTTGAAATGCCTACCCCAAGCAATGCAATACGTCTGCGGCTAACCTGGGGTTCCCTTTGCGTGATGGCAATAAAAATAGGTACTAGACCAATCGGGTCAATGACAACAAACAGTGTTACCGCATCCTGAAGAAAATGTTGAAGCATAGAAATCTATCGTAACTATAGACCTGTGAGCTATCTACACTACTTCAGGGTTTATTAGCTGTTCGCTATGATGACTAATTGTAACCTCCAGCTATTGTGCCCCATATGTTGCTAGAGCAAAAACTACCAGGATGGCTCAAGTTTGGACTCATTTTACCCCTCATTTTTCTAGATGGTTGGCTGATAGTTCTGCTCTTTCAATATTTTCAGCCCATTACCAGCATCGTCATTCTGGCGAGCCTACTGGCCTTTTTGCTAGAGTTTCCCATCGTCTTTTTAGAAAAAAAGGGGCTGGGCAGGGGCTGGGCAATTACGTTGGTGCTGATATCGGCACTGGTTGCAATCAGTGTCATTAGCTTGATTTTAGGTCCTCTGATTTTTCAACAGCTGGTTGAATTTGCCAATCGTCTGCCGGTTTGGCTCAACAAAATCGAAGAGCAGATTCAACTCCTTGATGATCAGAGCATCATGCAAAACCTGCCGGTGGATTTGAGCGATCTCTCGACTCAACTGATCCAACAAACGTCAACGGCATTAAAGTCCTTAACTAGTCAGCTGATAAATCTTACCGTTGAGACCATTAGCAGCACCGTCAATCTGCTGATTACGCTAATTTTGTGCATTTTGCTAGTGATTTTTGGCCCTGACCTATGGCACGGTTTGATTAGCTGGTTGCCAATGGTGTGGCGCGATCGCATCCAGGCAGCCCTTCAACCTAGCCTCCAAAACTATTTTGCGGGTCAAGCGATTATTGCGTTATTGCTAGGGACAGTGCTATCGGTTGCATTCACACTATTACAGATTCCCTTCGGTTTATTATTTGGCGTAGTCATCGGTCTTGCCAGTGTCATTCCCTTTGGTGGCACCATTAGCATTTTATTGGTCAGTGGGCTACTGGCATTTCAAAGCCTGTGGCTAGGGCTCAAGGTGCTAGTAGCCGCTATTATTCTGGGCCAGATCAATGAGAATGTAGTGGCCCCTCGTTTAATTGGTGGGATGACGGGGGTGAATCCAGCTGTAGTGCTAATGACAGTACTAATAGGGGCAAAAGTGGCTGGATTCTTGGGATTGTTATTGGCAGTACCCACAGCTAGCTTTGTTAAGCGCATTGGGGATATGCTGCGCAGTGCGGATAATCCTGAAGCTCCGCTGTTAAGCCATGGTGCAGTAACAAAAACTTGAGCTTGTTGTAACACAAATCAGAGCGTGGGCAAAGTCAAGACTAGAAAAGCTTTTGAGGTGATGCTCTCCTAGAGGGATAACCTGGTAGCATAGCCGCAGGGATTGTAATCGTTAATCAACAAACCACTACGATAAATTCTCTAAATTAAGAGATGTTTATGGAACTGATCAAGTTAACAATTTGCATTATTCCCTGGCTCAGAGGGTCGATAGTGAAGAACTGGGCTGAGTCATGCAACAGTTATTTACAGTAGGCCACAAAATACCAGACCTCTACTAAAAACACTATTTTGAGCCCATGTATGCCTTTGGTTTCTGCATGAATTCATCGGTTCTCAGATGAATTCATGCAGTTTATTGTAATCTAGCTAAAATTAGATGGCACAGGAGCCTTATTGCCTGTAATCCGTTTCCTTTAGATAATAAAAACAAAGTGAACCCGTCACAAAGTGACCCCATCATAAAGCGACCCTGTTTCCAGGCTAGTCATCCTCGTCAGGTGAATAACCATATCGCTGAGTATGTTCTGGGAGTAAAACACTGATGAAAGTTGAGAATCTTGCAGCTTGCCCTACTGTAGACGTAGAAGACGACCGCACCGGGCTGAGCATAGAAACGCTGCGGCGTGCCCTGGCCGATAACTTGTTTTATGTCCAGGGTAAGTATCCAGGGACCGCGACAAAAAATGATTACTACATGGCCCTGGCGTATACGGTGCGAGATCGGTTGCTACAGCGATGGCTGGCAACCCGCGAAGCCTACGACAAACAAGATGTCCGCATCGTTTGCTATCTTTCAGCAGAGTTTTTGCTTGGCCCTCACCTGGGTAACAATTTGGTCAACCTCGATATCTATGAGCCCATCCAAAGGGCATTGACAGAGTCAGGTCTGGATCTGGATGAGTTAATTGATCAGGAGGAAGAACCCGGTTTAGGTAACGGTGGTCTCGGACGGTTAGCCGCTTGTTATATGGAGTCCTTGGCCAGTTTGGAAATTCCTGCCATTGGCTATGGTATTCGCTATGAGTTTGGCATTTTTGACCAGGAGATCCGTGATGGCTGGCAGGTAGAAATTACTGACAAATGGCTACAGTACGGCAATCCATGGGAGATTTTACAGGCCGATATCGCTGTTGAGGTAAAATTTGGCGGCCATACTGAGTTTTATGCCAACGACCAGGGGGAACAGTGCGCGCGCTGGTTGCCAAACTATACCCTCAAAGGCATTCCCTACGACACACCGATTTTGGGCTATCACGTCAACACAGCCAATACCCTGCGGTTATGGAAAGCAGAAGCCAGTGAATCGTTTGATTTTCAACGATTCAACCAGGGGGATTACTATGGTGCAGTCAATGATAAGACGGCGGCGGAGAACCTGACCAAGGTCCTTTACCCCAACGATGAACAGGTTCAGGGTAAGGAGCTAAGACTGCAGCAGCAGTATTTCTTTGTGTCCTGTTCACTGCAGGATATGATTCGTATCCACTTAGCAGAAGGCAATCGTTTAGAAACTTTCCATGAAAAGTTTGCAGCTCAGTTGAATGATACCCATCCGGCGGTGGGCGTTGCCGAACTGATGCGTTTACTGGTGGATGAACACGCCATGCCTTGGAATACCGCATGGTATGTGACCCAAAGGACCTTTGCCTATACCAACCATACGCTGTTGCCAGAAGCGTTGGAAAAATGGTCATTGTCGTTGTTTGGTCGGTTGTTGCCCCGACATTTAGAAATTATCTATGAGATTAATCAACGGTTTTTAGAAGAGGTCCGGCAACGATTTCCCAATGATGTAGGTAGCATAGCTGCGCTATCTTTAATTGATGAGTCGGGAGAACGCTACGTACGGATGGCGAACCTGGCGTCAGTGGGTAGCTATGCCATCAACGGGGTGGCAGCGCTGCACAGTGAGTTAGTGAAAAGCACCGTACTCAAAGAGTTTCATGAGCTATGGCCAACTAAAATCACCAACGTCACCAACGGGGTGACGCCTCGCCGTTGGATGGTGTTGAGTAATCCCCAGCTTGCTGACCTGATCACCAGCAAAATTGGCAATAGCTGGGTGCGACAGTTAGATGAGCTGAGGCAGCTAGAAGCGTATGTCAACGATTCTGAGTTTTGTGCCGCCTGGCAACAGGTGAAGTTGGCCAATAAACAACGATTGGCCCAGCGCATTCTCAACTTTACCGGCATTGAGGTGGACCCTACGTCAATGTTTGACATTCAAGTCAAGCGGATCCATGAATATAAGCGGCAACATTTGAATGTGCTGCACATTATTACGCTCTACAACCGGATTAAGGAGAATCCGGCCCAAGAGATTGTTCCCCGCACCTTTATCTTTGGCGGCAAGGCGGCACCGGGCTACTTTTTGGCCAAGCTAATGATTAAGTTGATTACTTCTGTGGGCGAGGTGGTCAACCACGATGCTGATGTGGCGGGTCGTCTAAAGGTGGTGTTTTTACCTGACTACAATGTCACCAATAGTCAGCCTGTGTATCCTGCTGCCGATCTCTCAGAACAGATTTCTACGGCGGGCAAAGAGGCATCTGGAACGGGCAATATGAAGTTCTCGATGAATGGAGCTTTGACCATTGGTACGTTAGATGGGGCCAATGTGGAGATCCGTGAAGAGGTTGGCGAAGAGAATTTCTTTTTGTTTGGTCTGACGGTAGACGAGGTGATGGCGCTGAAGGCCCAAGGCTATAGACCGAATGAGTATTGCGATCGCAACCCTAACCTTCAAAAAATCATTCACCAGCTTTCTTCTGGCGTATTTTCTAGGGGCGACCAAAACTTGTTTATGCCCCTAGTTGATAATTTGCTGTATCAAGATCCTTATCTTCTATGTGCTGATTATCAAGCCTATGTTGATGGCCAGGAGCAAGTCAGCCAGGCCTACGCCGACGCTGACCGCTGGACTCACATGTCTATCCTGAATACGGCCCGCATGGGTAAGTTCTCCTCAGATCGATCCATTCGCGACTATGCGGAGACTATCTGGCAGGTGCAGCCGGTGCCGGTACCCCTTAAGGATTACGTGCAAGCGGATGCTGGGTTACGGGTAGACCAATCATGAGTTTAAGCATTTATTTGCTCCGCCATGGTGAAACAACCCACAGCCAGACTGGTGGCTATTGTGGTGCCCTTAATCCAGAGCTAACGCCAGCGGGGATGGAGATGGCCCAGGCATTTGCAGATGCCTATGGAGCAATGGATTGGACAGCGGTATTTACCAGTCCGATGAAGCGCACCATGGCGACGGCCAAACCGCTGTGTGAGGCGCTGGGGATGACGCCGCAGCTGCGGGAGGGTCTTAAGGAGCTGCAGTATGGGGCTTGGGAAGATCGCAGCCCGGATGAGGTTAAGCAGCTATACGGCCCAGACTACAATCGCTGGATGACTGAACCAGCCTGGAATCCACCCACGGGGGGAGAGACGTCTCTCCAGATTGCTAGCCGAGCAAATACTGTGATTGCGGAGATCAAGGAGACTTACGAAACGGGCAATGTGCTGGTGGTGTCTCACAAGGCGACTATTCGGATTATTATCTGTAGTCTATTGGGGATTGATCTGGGGCGATATCGCGATCGCATCGAAATGCCTGTTGCATCTCTCAGTGTGATTAAATTTGGGCGCTATGGCCCCATGCTGCAGCGTTTGGGTGATCGTAATCATTTGCCTAAAGCATTGCGGGAGCGGGCTGGCACATGACTATTCTCGTGCATATCTGGAACACAGAAGTGACTACAGCAATTGTCTGGGGTTCAATGCTGAATAATCTTGAATAATGTATTCAACCGTTGACTGACCAGTAAATGTGGATGCTGGCGCTGACGTTGTTAAGGCAACTGCTCTCATGCCTGCATTTTGAGCGGCTTCAATACCAATCATACTGTCTTCAAAAACAACACAATACCTTGGGGCAATATCGAGCTGTTGGGCAACGGTCAAGAAGGTTTCAGGGTGAGGTTTACCCAATGTGACATCATCGCCACCAATACAGGTGGTGAAATAAGCTGCTATATCCAAGCCGTCGAGCACTAAATCGATATTGGGTTTCATTGCTGACGTTCCCAACGCCATCGTAATTTCAAGCGATTGAGCCACCTGTAAAAATTCTCTGAGTCCGGTGATAGGTTGAATGTGGGGTTTATATAGCTCTCGATAAAGAGATTCTTTCTTGTTAGCCAAGGTCGCAACAGCAGCATCGGATAGTTCTTCACCACAAATGCGGCGAATGCCTTGTTCAATGGTGCCGTGGGTTTGCTGACATACCTCAGCCTCCGTCATTTCCATACCCAGGCTTGACAGAAAATTTTGCCAAGCCTGCATATGAAACGCCATATTATCAACAAGGGTGCCATCCATATCAAAGATGAAGGCCGTTTGTTGTCTAGGCATTAAACATTCGCTCCAAGACGTTTTTTGATTTCTCCAGCATATTGCTCAGCGTTTAGCCCTACCACTAAATGCAGTACCTGATCTTGCACCCGCATCATCGCTTCGACACCGGCTGTCTTCAGGTCTTCTTCATTGACGGCATTAGGATCGGTGATTTCCACCCGTAATCGAGTCATAGCGACAGGGTCTACCGCACGAATATTGTCTACTCCTCCCAGGGCGGCAACCATTGCTTGCGATTTTTCGGCAGCGGTAGGATCGGCTGTCACCTCAGGCATGGTAGTTGTGGCTGCCATCGACTCTTCTGGCATGGGGGCTACTACCTCATCCGCCTCAGGTCCAGCAGTTTTTAGGTATTCCACCATATCTGTTTTGAGATTTTCTGAACGGGGACCAAAAATTGCCTGGGCATTGTTGCCTATCTGTAGCACCCCTGATGCCCCCAGGGCTTTGAGGCGCGCAATGTTGACTTTTCCCATGTCTTTAACACCAATACGCAGACGGGTAATACAGGCATCTAAACTCTCGATATTGCTCCGTCCACCAAACGCCAGGGTTAATTCTTTAGACATGGCGGCAGCATCCTGGGGTAGGTTGCTTGCGAGTTCTTCGTTTTCCTCTTCACGACCAGGTGTAATCAAGTTAAAACGCTTGATCACAAATCGGAAACTGAAATAGTAGAGGGCGGCAAACAGGGGGCCAAAGGCGATAATTAGCCATACCTTGGTGCCCAGGGCATTAAAGAGAAAGAAGTCGATAAACCCATGGGAAAAGGTAAAGCCCATGCGTCCGCCTAAGATAACAAACAGTAAGTCAGCAAACCCCGCCAGGATGGCATGGAGTAAAAACAAAATTGGAGCGACAAAGACAAATGAGAATTCGATGGGTTCGGTAATGCCGGTGAGAAACGATGTCAAAGCGGCAGAAATCATGATGCCGCCAATTTCTTTGCGCCTTTTGGGCTTAGCACAGTGCCACATGGCAATGGCCGCTGCTGGGAGACCAAACATTTTGAACCAATAGGCTCCACCGAGAATACCGGCTGTGGGGTCTCCGGCAAAGAATCGGGTGATATCGCCCGTAACGAGTTCATTGGTAATGGGATCGGTAAAGGAGCCGATCTGGAAAAAGAAGGGGACATTCCAAACGTGGTGCAGGCCAAAGGGAATTAGCAACCGCTCAATGAAGCCATAGATGGCGACGGTAAGGGGAGCGTTATCCCCTGATGCGGCTACGTTAGCAAAGCTGTTAATGGCACCTCCCACCGGGGGCCAGATAAAGCTCATAAGGATGCCGACGACAATGGCTGCGATCGCAGTAATAATCGGCACAAATCGTTTACCCGCAAAGAAGCCCAGATATTGCGGGAGCTTAATCCGGAAAAACCGATTGAACATATAGGCCGCCACACAGCCCATAATCAAACCGCCAAACACCCCTGTATCTAAAGAGGGAATCCCCATAATGGGTTTGAGGACGCTGGGGTCAATGTTGGCAAACAGAATTGAGGAGACTCCCAAGGAGGCCAGGAACACCACAAAGCCGACAATGGCAGCCAGGGCAGAGACACCATCGTTGGCGGTGTAGCCAATGGCCACGGCCACAGCAAACAGGATGGGGAGATTGGCAAAAATGGCATCCCCTGAGGCTTTCATAATCTCCGCCAGGGGGGCAGGTAGCCAGCCAAATTTGGCACTCGTTAAAACACCCTCTTGAATTTTCTGAATCTCAATCAGGCGAGCGCTACCTAGACCTAGCAAAATACCGGCCACGGGTAGGACCGAGACGGGTAGCATGAGAGCCTTTCCCATTTTTTGCAGGAGGCCAAAGGCTTGGTCACGCCATTGTTGTTGTTTCGGTAGAGGGGATGGAGCTGTTGTTGTTGTCATGGGGTTGGGATCATAAAATCGCAGGGATTAGTCTTGTTCTTGGGGCATCCACCAGGGGCTACTGCATGTACATAAGTCAGAGAATGGCTCCAGGTATCGAGCCCACTCTCCGAGAAGAGCAAAGCTCTACATCCCCCAACCCCTTGCTCCCTAAGGGAGAAGGGGGGCCTTGACTCAAAGTCCTTCTCCCTAGGGGAGAAGGATTTAGGATGAGGGCCAATTCAAGGCCAAATCTACCTTTTAGAACATTGTCTTCCAGATGTGTATACACCGTAGTCACCAGGGAGTACCCCTACAAATCCGGTAATGGCACCAGACTACGTACTTCGGTGGCGGTTTCTAACCCCAATGTCCGATCTGCCAGTTTCTGACATTGGTCTAAGCTAAGAGAACGTACCAGGGCCTTAATAGTAGGAATCATCGAGACGCTGACGCTAAGTTCTTTGACGCCCAGACCAATGAGGAGAGGCACGGCTTGAGGATCGCTGCCAATGCCACCACAAACGCCAACCCATTTGCCATAGCGGCCTGCACCTTTGACCGCGTGGTCAATTAGTCTCAACACCGCTGGATGTAGACCGTCTACAAAGGGAGCTAATTTTGGATGACCTCGATCCATTGCCAGGGTGTACTGGGTGAGGTCGTTGGTACCCACGGAGAAGAAATCGACTTCCTTGGCAAACTGCTCGGCCATAACAGCGGCTGAGGGAACTTCGATCATAATGCCCACCTCAATGGGAGGCAGATTAAGGGCCAGGCGTTCTTCTTCCAACATGGCTTTGGCCATGCGTAGTTCTTCGATGCGGCCAATCATGGGAAACATCACCCGCAGTTTGCCCGCAGAAGCTGCCCTCAAAATTGCCCGCAGCTGAGTACGCTGTAGTTCAGGCTGGTCAAACCCTAGACGAATGCCTCGTTCTCCTAGAAAGGGATTCTCTTCTGGGGCCATGGCCAGGTAGGGTAGAGGTTTATCACCCCCAACATCAAGGGTGCGAATAACCATGGGCTTATCGGCTCCCAATACTTCGGCAATGCTGCGGTAAATGCCGGTTTGTTCATCTTCTGTTGGGGCTTGGGGTCGCTCCATAAAAATAAATTCGGTGCGCAGTAGACCTACACCTTCGGTCCCTAAGGAGACAGCTTCCTCGGCATCTTTGAGGCTACTGATGTTAGCAACAATCTCAACTTGATGCCCATCCTGGGTAATGGCTGGTGCAAACGCGTTCTCCAGATCAGCGGCCTGTTTGGCTTTTTGGTTAGCAATACGGGTTTGGGTGTGCTCAATTTCTGCGGCTGGGGCATTCAACCGGAGGACACCTCTTGTGCCATCTAAAATCACTGGGGTCCCATCGGCCAAGTCCAAAACCCGAGGTTCCACACCGGCAATGGCTGGAATACCCATGGAACGTGCCAAAATAGCCACATGGGACGTGGCTCCACCCGCCAGGGTACAAAAGCCGACCACACGCTCCCGATCTAGGGTAGCCATGTCAGACGGGGTGAGATCTTCAGCCAACAGAATTGTATTGTGGGGATACTTGATCTCTGTGGCCTCGATGCCTGTGAGAATCCGTAACACTCGCATCCCCACATCACGAATGTCATTGGCGCGCTCCGCCAATAGCTCATTTTTTAGCTGGGCTAGCTTATTTGCCTGGTTTGTGTAGGTTTGCTGCCAGGCAAAACTTGCACTTTTACCCTTATTGATGGCGCTGGTGGCAATGTCCATTAACTCAGGATCATCCAAAATCTCTTGGTGGGCGGCAAAGATAGCCGCTTTGCCCGGGTTACCCTGACCGTGGACCTTGGCGCGGATGGATTCAACCTCTAAGGCTGCTTTTGCGATCGCATTCTCCAACTTTCGTCGTTCTTTACTGGGGAATTCTCCCGCCTCTTCAATCGCCAGGGTTTGTTCACGTACCCGATAGGTATTGCCTACCGCTAGCCCTGAGGAAGCCGCCACTGCCAAAATAATATTGGGGTCATCAGACTTGGGCTGGGGCGGCGGCGCTTTGAGGGCAGACTGATCAATACTGGCAGGTGCCGGGGCGGCTCCAGCTTCCCCCAGTCCGGCTTTTATTGCCTCAGTGAGTTCTGTAATTGCGGTCTTCGCATCCGCACCCCTGGCCTCCAGGGTAACCCGGTCTCCATAGGCCACCTCCATTGCCATAATTGCTACGACACTTTTTGCATTGGCACGCTCACGACTCCGTAGCAGAGACACCTGGGACTGATATTTTTTAGTCAGGTTCACCAAGACGGCTGCCGGACGGGCGTGCAGCCCTTGGGGATTGCTGATAACAATGGGCTCTGACGTGACGATATCTCCAGCGATTACCGCCTGCTCTTGACTGTCTTCATCCAGCACCAGCTCCAGGAAAATATCTTGCCCTGCCGTTACCAGCCCTTGCTGGAAAACAAATTCTGCAATGCGCTCAGGATTGGTAATAACGACTTGAGTCAACAAACTTTTAGCATGGAGAGCGACATAATCAATATCAAACTCTAACAAAGGACACCCCGCCGCCACCCGATCACCCAGTTTTACCTTGGGAGAAAATCCTTCTCCTCGTAGTTCTACCGTATCTAGCCCCACATGCATTAAAATCTCGACACCTTCCGCCGTTTTTAGGGTGACTGCATGGTTAGACGGATGAATCTGGATGATCTCGCCGTCACAAGGAGCTCTGAGCATGTTAGAGATAGGGTCAATCGAAATACCATCGCCTACCATCTTTTGAGCAAAGACCGGATCAGGCACCGATTCAATGGGCATTAAATAACCGGATAGGGGGGCGTTTAAGCGCAGAATGGTCTGAACTTGAGTGCGTGTGTCTAGGGGCATGGTATGGCTAATGCTCTTTAGAATTAAAAACTGGATAGTTACCTGTTGGGCGCATCTGTTGGGGGTGTTTATTGGACATATCTATTGGGTGTACCTATGGATTAACAAGCCAGCCAGATGGTCACAAAAGCGGTGTTATTAACTGTTTTTTAGTATTTGTCAATACATTCTCCAGCAGCGTTGCCCTATGGGGAAACCTGGGCTTTTTCTGTTATGGCAGTAGTTTTAAAAAACGACTTTTAGCAAACACCTCTTGTTTTAGAAGTCCCTATGAAAAGCTTAAACCGTTGCCATAAAAGCTCGTAAGAATGCATAGAGCAATATTTATTACAACGATAGATAAGCAAAATATTGCATGCTGTACCTGATAAGACTAGAGAAAAACATCCTTTTTCTAAAGCAATAATCGATCTCAGCCAACAGACTGCAAGCAACTTATCCTATTTTTATACAACTCACATTCTGCCCATGGCCAGGTGTATAAAAAGTATAAATAAGTTGATGTTTTGATGTCAGAAATGACCGTTATTCCAATCAATAACGGCTTCAATTCATGACATGAGAAAACTCATATTTTTGGTATGTAATATGAGAAGATTCACACCATCACTCTTCGTTTCAATAACAAACAGTCAAATCGTAAATTCGCTAGTGCAGCTGTTATTTCCTGTGGCTATATAGGAGGACAGTTAACGATTTAGCCTATGGCATAAGCTTGCAGATTCATTGAGATAGATAATGGGTCTGGCCACACGATCGTCCTAAAAACTGAACAATCTATTGGTGAGCATCTATATGGGAGAAACAATGACAGTCTTAAGAAAATTTGGCTATGGGCTAATTGTTGGAGCTATTGCCGCCGTTGCCCTCACCGATAAACCAGCGGTTGCTAAAGAGATGACAATGATTCTGTGCGAAACCAGCGGTACAGCGGTGAGGGTTTATGAGAACAACGACCAGGTGCTGATGCGCGCCTATAACCGTGAGCTAAATCAGGTTTGGCTTAATGACGCGCTAACGGATATTAATGTAGTACCTAATGGCATTGAATATGCGAACCAGCAAGGGGGATCACCCCTACGACTGACTGTTAATACTGGTGCAGGAGACTGTGCGGTGCAAACTGAAGATCAGTCTGAAGGAGGTGTTATTCATGCTGGTTCCATCATCGGTACGGTGAACTATCTGGCACGCATCGGGTTGGAGCCTGGTTCTGTTGTTAAAACAATGTTAGTGGATCTCGACAGTGACGCTATTGTTGCCGAGAACACTGTTGTGACTACTGGTCAACAGGTGCCCATTCCATTCCACCTGTCCTATAATCCAAGCAAGCTTACAGCCAGTCATCAATATGGCATTACGGCCCAAATTCTGGTTCAAGATGAGGTGCGTTGGCAAACGGTCGGTGATGGTATTTTAATGACCCAGGGGTTTCCCTTGGCTGTTGCCCTGACGGTTGAACCGGTTGAAGAGACTGCTTTAGACGGAGCTACGGATAGGCCCGTTGAGCCTGCAGAGGCCGATGGACAGTTGCCTGATGCGATCGCAACTGCCGTGACAACAACCCTCAGCCAGGAGTTCGGAACTGCTTCACCCCAAATCAGTCGCTACAGCCGTGAAACCTGGTCCGACGGCTGTCTAGGCTTGGGCGGTCCCGCTGAAGGCTGTCTGGCCGCATTAACTGAAGGTTGGGAAGTAGAAGTGATTGACACGGCCACAGGCCAAAGTTATATCTACCGCACCAACAGTGATGGCACACAAGTGCGTCGAGACGATGGGCGATAGTCACATTGGGCGTAGTCACCCATTGGGTGATAGTCCCAGAAAAACGCCAGGGCACCTGTTACAGATGCCCTGGCCATGAAACTATTCCAATGTCTCAGCCTGATGGTTCTCTAGAACCGATCGCCAATATTGAAAATCACCTCGGAATCGCCTTCATCATTGATGCCAAACTCCAGACGCACTGGGCCAATGGATGTCAAAGCCCTGATACCCAGGCCATAGCCAAAGCCATCACCGGGTTTGTCCCGTGCCTCTGCGGGTTCACCAATCACATCATCACCACTGCCTAAATCACTGGCATAGTCAAAAAAGAAGGTTCCTCCAACATCGACATCATCGTCGAATGCATTAAAGGAAAACATGGGAAAACGATATTCGGCGGTGGCTTGAACAAAACTCTCCCCTGTGCCAATCTCACCGGAGTTATAGCCCCGTACAGAGCTAGACCCACCCAGGGTAAACGCATCATAGGGAGGTGTATCCCCAAGGATAGTACCGCCTTGAACATTAAGCACTAACGTGCGGGGACCCTCTGTAAAACCAAAAAGATTTAAAGGCAAAAACTGAGTATAGTTTGCACTGAGGCGGGTAAATAGGATATCCGCATCTCCGATGGGAATGGATTGATCTGCCCCAAACAAGAATCTAGAACCCTTGGTTGGATTTTTGGAACTATTGCGACGGTCAATTACACCCGAAAAATTGACCGTTAACAGATCATCTTGACCATCATCGCTGACGGTGAGATCGTTACCCAACTCATCTTCGGAGGCGATATCATCCGAAAACGCATCCTCTCGCACAGAAACGCGCTGATAGGAAACCCCTAAAGCAGCATCAAAATCAGACGCTAGAGGACGAAAATACTCAACGCCACCACCCAAGCGATGCACCCAAGGTTCATCACCGCTGGGGGTTTCCACTTCTCTGTCGCCTCCCGTAAATTCAGGCTCCACACCCCGCTGGTTGGCGAAGTTGATGCCGTAACCTGAACCATTTTTGAGAAATTGCCTAAAATCGACATCCACACCCAAGGTGTTTTCACCACCTTCCACACCTAAAGTCAGGGCTTGATTATTGCCCCCGATGTTTGTAAACCCAAAACGAGCCCCAGCGGAGAAACCTCTAGCGCTATTAGAGGAGGCGTTTACTACAGCAGGTCGAGAGGGACCTTGCAGTGCAGTGGGTCGTGGCAGGGTATTGCCAAAGCTAAAGAAGAAAGAATCTCGCTCATCCACTGTCACCACCATCACCACTTGATCATCAGCGGCAGGTTCGAGGGTCAAGGATGCCTGTTTAATGATGAACATCTCATCAACTCGCTCTAACCCCTCTAAGGCAAGATCAGAGTCATAAACATCGCCTGAGTGCAGGTCAAACTCTCGGATAATAATGTCGTCCTTAGTATTGCCCTCAATAGGTTCACCGTCTCCATTCACAAAGCGAACCTGAATGTCTGAAATGACCTCTCCATTGCCGCTTGGTACGGTCAGGTCATTATTCTTGAGGCTAATGGCTGAATGGGGAGCTGCTTCTAGATGTTCTTCCTGGTCTTGGGCCGCTATCAAGCTGGCGGTGTCGAGTTCAGTCAATTCCTGAGAACTGACAAGGGATTCCTCAGCTTGAAGGGACGTATTGGTTTGTGCCCAACCAGGAAGCGTCAGCAGCAGGGAACTACTGGTAACGCTTAATGGTATTAATAAGACCCATCCATGCTGCTGAAGAAGATAGGATGCCGACAACAGTTTTATTTCCATAAACTTTAGGATGGCTTTACTTGGTTTTAATAATCAATACAAGCGTTAACTATTCGATTTTAATGGAATATCCGTTGAACTCAAAAAAATCTGTCAATTGCTCCACCCTGGATAATAGAAAAGTGCTTCAAAGCTTAATAGGGCAAACAAATATCACATCTTAAAGCTTCGTTTAAGACTGTTTCTGATACTACTTCATACAAGCACATTAAACTCTGTAATGCTTGCTACATAGCCAGAATCGTATTAATTCCTTAACGTATTGGCAATACCGCTCTGCTATTACGCCTCTATAGCTTTGATGTTCATCTGATGCAAGCGTTCGGCCATCATTGTCATCATGTCAAAGGCAAAATTGGGCGTTTGCTCCACTAGAAATCGAAACCGCTCTTGACTAATGGGAATCAGCTGACAAATTGTTTTTGCGATCGCACTGGCAAAATGGGGACGATTTTCTAGAATCGCCATTTCTCCAAGGATCGTTTTAGGACCAAGGGTAACCACATTTTCACCGTCCCGCTGAATGACAACTTCCCCCTCAATCAGCACATACATGGTCTCACTGACTTGATCTTGTTCAAAGATAATGTCTCCAGCGTTAACAGTAACAAAGTCTGCAGGGTGAATAAACAAATTCAGAGTTTCCATAGTGCTGCTGCGATCCCAGAAGATTGTGACTGTTGTATGTGCAGGGCCGGTTGTTGTTCTTGATTATAGATCAGAATAGTACAGGGCCGGGTGAGCCTGCGATCGCATGTCTTTTTGTCATCCTAGTCAATATCACTGGGGTGTCAACCTATGCTGAATTGGCGATGACTGGTAAAGAGAGCTAATAAAATAGTCTTGAGTCTTGTTTGGAAGCATTAAACAGATACGATTCAAGGTCGTCTTCTGCGGGCTTCTCGTTTTGCTTCTTGTCAATCAGGAACTGACGGCGACGACCGGGCGGTATTACTTGATATTCACCGTAGGTTTTGCTGAACTTCCAAAACTTATGCAAAAACGTTTTTAACGCTGACTGTGGGTAAGTATATGCCGATACCGCATCGATTTCAGAAGAATAGTGAATTATTATAAACCAAACCATGATAGCTTTCTCTAAAGTGTTTTTCTGATATGCCTTTATTTTAGGAAACCCAAACAAAGACAACAAACACTAAGATCGATAGGATCTATACAAAAGATCTATGCAAAAGATCGATAAACTCTAATGCATCTGCGGATGCTTAGGAGGCATTAATAACGCCCCCTAAGGCGCTTACGCTAAATAATCACCCCATTACCCCATCACTCATCCACCCATCTACAGCCCCAACCTGGGGCTTTATTGTTGTGCAATCCCCTAAGCATCCGCAACCACCAGTTGATCAAAGGGTTTTCACCGCAGCTAACACCTCCGTCGGTTCAGCCCGAAGCGTGTAGTCAGCATTCGCATAGGCATAGCGAATCGTACCCATTGAGTCCACAACATAGGTCGCTGGGACAGGCAACTCATAGCTGTCATCACCATTGTGCGCTGGAATATCAATGCCGAACCCCTTATAGAGAGGCTGCAAAGATGCATCTAGGGTAAAGACCAAACCATAATCACGGGCCACTCGATTACCCACATCGCTCAGCACAGGAAAACTCAATGCATGCTTTTCCTGCATTGTCAGTGAACTATCTGGCAACTCCGGTGAGATCGCCACCACCTGTGCTCCCAACTGTTGAAATTCGGACAATGACTGTTGATACGCGCGAATTTCCAGGTTGCAGTATGGGCACCACTCACCACGATAAAAGTTTAATACCACTGGGCCGTTCGCCAATAGGGCACTCAGTTTAATCTGTTGACCGGTTGGGTCAGGCAGGGCAAAAT
The DNA here is from genome assembly GCF_000316115.1 of Leptolyngbya sp. PCC 7375. Lineage (GTDB taxonomy): Bacteria > Cyanobacteriota > Cyanobacteriia > Phormidesmidales > Phormidesmidaceae > Leptothoe. Next base: position 207,830 of record NZ_JH993797.1, on the reverse strand, counting down.
CTGGGGCTTTGGCCCCCACCTGCAAACTGTTATTGACAATGCCGGACTGCTCTAAATCAGACGTTGCTTTAGCCATTGTCTCAACAATTGTTTGAGAGGCTTGTCCCAAAAAGCCAGTTTGAAAATCTTTAAGCTGTGAGGCAAGAGAAGATTGAGTCGTCATCATGAGTCTCCTTGAACGGGTAAAGGTCAACACCATTGCCGATCCTTGCCAAAAATGACAATTTAACAATCACAAAAGACAGGAACCAATCGGGCAAAAAAATGGCAAAAAAATGGCCATCATCAGAACAAGGCTAAATCAGCAGCTTTAGCAACGTCTCCACTTGCTGTTGAAGTGCACCAACAGCGACAGCGCCTTTCGAGCGATTTACCAAACCCTGAAGCAAATTCAGCACTAATAAACTCAGCTCTTCCGCTGGGATGTCAGCCCGAAATTCACCTAGGGATTGCCCTTTTGCGATCGCTCGTGTCAGCAGCAATTGCACATGGCACAAATGCTCATCTAACAGCGTTTTTACCGCCTCGTCATGGGGGGCTAACTCCACCAAAGAATTCAGCATAAAGCATCCCCGCCGTGCCTGATCATTTCCCCGTAGAGAAACAATCAGTTGCAGCCAATCGGAAACCCCAGCCCTGGGAGAAATGGTATCCTCCAAGTACTGACGGCTCAAGCCATTGCTTTGATCTAAGTATCGACGCAAGGCCAACATAAACAACGAGTGTTTATCTTTGAAGGCCTTATAGATACTGCCCTTTTGTAAGCCCGTAGCCGCCATCAAATCTGCCAGAGACGTTGCCTCGTAGCCGCGCAGCCAAAAAGTTTGCATTGCAGCATCTAAAACAGCATCTGTGTCAAATTCTCGCAAGCGAGCCATGGTCGGACTAACGTTCTAACTACAACTATGATAGCAAATTAAGAACCAATCGGTCAATAATTTTGTTCAACCCGGTGGGAGTCATCGGGTTGAACAAAATTCAGGTTGCAAAACATTAGGTCTTGGCCTCGACTATTAATCGAGCTTTAGCGCCAAACAATATCTCGATATACCTCTGGATCAGTATCTCCCTCGGTGGAGAACAATAGGACTTTTGATGCGGACGTTAAATTTAGCGCTTGCTTAATGTCAAAAAAGTCGGTATTTGAAAGGATTTCAAACAGGGCGCCCAGGGTAACGGCCCCTGATTCTCCTGATAGTATGCGCTGATCGCCTGTTAAAGGGTTACCCAGAACCTTCATTCCCCTGCGAGCAACATCATCGGAACACATTAAAAATCCACTGGCCGCTGACTTTAATAGGGGCCATCCTAAGTGACTGGGTTCTCCACAGGCCAGGCCTGCCATGATAGTGGGTAAATCCCCTCGCACTCTGAAAAGTTTATTATGGGTCTTTGATGCAAACAGGCATGGGGCACCCTGGGGTTCGACGACAACAAAGTTGGGCATAGGGCGCTCAGATAAACTGCAAAGACGCGCCAGAATACCTGCAGCTAATGAGCCTACACCTGCCTGTACAAAGACATGGGTGGGCCAGATATCTGGCTGCTGCTGGCAATATTCAGTGATTAAGGTACTGTAACCTTGCATGATATGGGTTGGGACTGCTTCGTATCCTTCCCAAGAGGTGTCCTGTAGAAGTATCCAGCCTTCTGCCTGGGCCTTTTGAGCGGCATGGGACACTGTGTCATCGTAATTCATCGTTGTGATGGATGCGTCAGCTCCATATTTTCTGATGGCGTCTAATCGTGCTTGAGAAGAACCTTTTGGCAAATACACAACAGATTTACAGCCAAATAAGTTTGCTGACCAGGCGACCGCCCTACCGTGATTGCCATCGGTTGCGGTGACAAAAGTAATCTGCTCGTATTTAGATTTTTCGGCAACTATATGACTAAAGGTCAATTCATTCTGGTTGAGCTTCAGCCGTTCACCCAAGTATGTTGCGATCGCATAGCTCGCTCCCAGCACCTTAAAGGCATTTAGATCAAAGCGTTGACTTTCATCTTTGACAAGAATTTCGCTAATCCCCAGGTGACTAGCAAGTTTGGACAGCCTGACCAGGGGGGTTGGGGTGTAATTAGGGAGACTGTTATGAAATTTATTGACATGGTTAGTCGTTTCCCCATTGACAAATGCAAATAAAGTGGGCTCAGGTATCTTGGTGATGCTTTGCACCTGGTAAGAAATTGCATCCTTATTCATGGCTAGTCATTTAATAATCTTGCCCATAGGATAACTGTCGCACTCCCATGAGTTTTGGTGGCCCCGGCCACCCCACTCCTCTAATGAGCTGATTGGTGCCAGAAAGATTTTGGTTTGGCTAACTGAACAACCTGATACGTAGCAATATTTTTCCTAGAGATTTGAAGACGATTTCATAGAATCAGTGTGTGCTTGAAACTTTTCAAGTTGTTTTAGGATGAGTAGCCCAATCAGGGCACTAAATGCAGCCGTTATCCATAATCCACGGGCAATGTCTTGATTTTGGTCCAGGGTCCATCCTCCGATCAGGGGGCCAACCAAATACCCAACCGTCCAACACTGGGCATTTAAGGAGAGAGATATACCCAGGGATTCTTGAGGGGCTAGTTCTGTGACTAAAGCGGCTGAGAATGGATTGTAGGTGACATTTGCGATCGCTAATACCACCACTACCATCACCATCAGCACTCCCTGTCCCCCAACAGATATGCCCACAAACCAGACTAAGAGAAAACCCATCCCCCATAACAGCATGGATATCATCAAAACAGAAACCCGCCGGAAAGGTTGCATGGCACGAACGATGGGCAACTGGAACAGAGCCGCTATCAGCACATAACCAGAAAACAAAATACCCACATTTTCTGGAGCCGTACTGGAAGCATTGTGAACAAAGTTAGTAAAATAAAGCGGCATGGTGCTTTCCATCAAATTGACATAGGTGGCAAACAAAATATTGGCTGCCGCAAATACTAAGAAAACAGGATTTAGTAGCGCTCTACGCCAGGCCGCAATGCCTGGCATTTCTTCGGAAGAGTGTGATCGATCACGCTTATCCTTAAACACAATTGCCAACACCCCCAGAAAGAGTGCAAAGGTGATGCCATCGGCAATAAACAACTGCTGATACGAATTGTTCATCGTCAAAAGCAATCCACCCAGAACAATACCTAAGCCTGAGCCAAGAGAATCAGCTAAGCCAGAAACAGCAAAGGCCTCTTCGCGCTGATGATGATTGGAATTATCGGTAATCGCTGCCCCTGAGGCAGGCCAATAGAGACTATCGCCTAACCCCATCAGCACATTTGCCAAAATGAGCAACGGGAAACCATTGGCCAACAAAAATACACCATCCGCCCCGATAGAAATCAAACAAGAGAGTCACAGCGTACGACGACGTCCCCAAAACAGAGAGTCTGTCATCGTCCCTGCCAGAACATAGCCCCCGGCACTGGCCATGGCTGCACTACTCAGACCAATACCCACCTGGGTGGGGGATAGCCCCACCTGATTGACGAAATAGATGGGCTCATAAAACAACACAACCCCCGATCCAACCTGCGAAAGAAAGCGCCCCATGACGAGTATCCAAATCTGTGGATTGAGTCGGGGCAACCAGGAGAATGTAGTCATGACCCCAAAACCACCTAAAAAAAGCGGAGCAAAAAAAATGAGCCCCGGCGCACACGGCAGTCGCGGCAGTCGCAGCCTACGCGGCAGTCGCGGCAGTCGTGGCGGGCCATTATTCAGTTGCTAAAGCAGTCGGGAGCCATGGATGCCCATGCCATTGCTGAGCAGCTGGGTATTTCGGCCATGGCAGTCAGGCAGCATCTCTATGCACTTCAGGATGAGCAGTTAATTGCCTATGAAGAAGAACCACGCCCCATGGGGCGTCCGGCAAAGCTCTGGCATTTAACGGCGGCAGCCGATCGCTTTTTTCCTGAAGGCTATGCCGAATTAACCCTGAGTCTGATTCACTCGGTGACTGAAGCGTTTGGGGCAGATGGGTTAGAGCGGTTACTGGATATTCGCACTCGCGAACAGCTTGGGGCTTATCTGGCGCAGATGGATGGGCAAGATTCCTGGCAGGACCGATTGGAAACCTTGGCAGATATTCGTACCCGTGAGGGGTATATGGCTAATGTGCTGCCTCAAGAAGATGGCTCGATGCTACTGGTGGAAAACCACTGTCCTATCTGTGCAGCGGCAGAAGCCTGTACTGGATTATGTGATCGAGAACTGGAAATCTTTCAAATTGTTCTAGGCGTAGAGGTGGAACGGACGGAACACATTTTGTCGGGGGCGAGGCGATGTGCCTATCGGGTTGTGTTGGATGAGAACCAAGACGAGTAGAAAAGCCTGTGCCATGGGTTAGTGGGTAATGTCACCTCTTTTACCCAGTCCTGCTATAAGGATCAAACCCACATTGGGGTGTCCACCCAACACTCATTGAAGGGCGTCTCAAGAGTTTCCCTAAACTGGCATATTTTGACAACAGTGGCTACAACGCCAAGAAAGCTTACCTGAAGAAACATGCCGCAGTAAAACACTTGAGCAGCACAGACAAATATGTCTGTGCATCAGGTTTTCTTCTACCTTGGACATGGATGTCTGTGAATCAAAACGTGCATGTTGAATCAAAGATTTCATTGGATAAATTGTTAAAGGGGTTATTAAATGAATGAAGCGTTAGATACTATTTTTGGACTAGCAGCTAGCTTAAGTTGATGCTGCTTTAAAAAAAGGGACATCAGCTTAAGCCGGGAAATCTTGGCTAGATGGGGAGTCAGGCGCGAGAAGTCAGAAGCCAGTAAGGCCATGTATTCTGACTTCTATATCCTGATTTCTATCCTTAGGAAAACGTCCCGATTTGAGTTGATACCCTAAAAAAGTAGTCTCAATGGATAACCTGGTTAGAAACGGACAAGTACCATTTTGGGAAATGCTCAGCTACCAAGGATGCTAGATGATTCTTGCAAGCAATCAGGATCTACATAGTGGCAAGTAGTGTTATCTTGACAGATCAAAGCCCACCCAGATTGCTCAATGTCAACCAACCGATAGGTTGTATCTTGCACAAAATAACCTTTATGGTTTCGAGTACCTGATTTAACCTCAAGGTTATAAGCGTTTGTGTTAATCATTATTCTATTTTTCCTAAATGAAGGTGCAAAGCAGTGATTTTAGTAAGTGTTAAATCAATAAATGCACTTTATGCATTAGTTATTTCTGAATAAATTCATCTTATCTTTAAAAACGTTGAGTTACCGTTAAGCTATATGTCGCAAAGGTTGATGTTTGATGAAACGAACAAGGTGATAGGGGCTACAACAGTCGCTTTGCTGACCTAACGGCTTTGGGCCACTATCTCTAGCGATAGGAGATTACATGATTAACAGACTATTTTTGGTCAGCATCTGATGTGACCAAGTCCACTAGAAAAGCCTTAGCATGACGGCAGTAACGCTGCTTGTATTTGCCCAAAAGGGATTTGGTAGTGGTTTAATGATTGATTCAGTGAGGTCAAGATACGGCCAGTGATCAATGTCGTCATGGGGAATTCCCTTAGACCATCGATGTTGTTTTTTGAACATAAATATGCCTGAATTCGTAAAGGTTGAAGACCTCCAGCACGTTAAGGTCCCCAGTAATATCCATCTGTGGCAAGTATTGGAGGGTAAACGGAAAAGTTTGACAAACAGCCAAACCATGAAAACCATGGAATCCCGGATGGGATTTATAGAGAAGTCGTTCTGGGATGATTGGCTAAAAAAATATAATGGAAAGCTTCCTAACGGCTTCTATTGGATTGATCACCAAGCTCAAACCTTTAATGTAGTTCTAAGTAATACTTGGCATGCTGCTGCGTATCAGTTAGAGCAAAAAGGCGTTGTTTTTTCGGGATCATAACGGCCTTGGTGGCAGCCTGAACTGACCTAAGGAGACTGCACAACAATCAGACCCAGGTTGGGCTGTAGATGGGTGGATGAGTGATGGGGTAATGGGGGTGATTATTTAAGCGCAAGCGCCTTAGCAGGAATCTGAAAGCCTGATAACATTTGCAATAGGTGTAGCTTTGCCTGCCAGTGGGTGGCCTCTCTCAATAGCTTTAAAAAAATCTCCATCTGATTAAGAGAAAAAGAAAATCCGTTTTCTTGAAAACGCTTTAATAACCAGGTGTTTGGAGTTTGGAGTTTAGGGGTATTGTCATTTGCAATCTCCAGCAAGGTTTGGATTAATGCTGCATCGGATGAAAGTTGCGCAGCAAGAGTTTCGAGAGTATCTGTGTTTACTATCAAACTTTTCGAGTTCTGTAATAATATCCATGGCAATTATTAGCACTTAAACCACATAAAAAAAGAGGCAAGGTACCCTCCTTGCCTCAAAAATAAACCACACTCGGCCACTACAGAACAACTTACTTGATAAATAGCATCTCCTGATAAGTCGGCAAAGGCCAGAATTCATCAGCGATTTCGCCTTCTAGCGCATCCGCATACTCGCGCACGTCATCCATCAACGGACGCAAGGTGGACGCACAGTAGCCCATGTGTGCATGGGTGCTGCTAAAGTCATGTTTCTCCAGGGCCTCACTCAACTGCGTAACCTTGGCTACCATCGCATTGGTTAACTCTGCTATTTTTTGAGCAGTCCCTTTTTCAAGGGAAACGCCCAGATTCTCTAAGCTTGAAATAGTCGATGACAGCTTAGACAAATACTCAACAGCTGCTGGGTAAATCTTGGTTTTGGTCATATCGACCACTAATTTAGATTCCACCTCAATCGAGAGAATATATTGCTCGGCATATACCTGAAAACGACTTTCTAGCTCAATGGGTGTTAGTACCCCTGTTTTCTGGAACAGATCTCTAATATACTCTTCTTGCAGTATAGGCAGCGCATCGGCAGTAGTCGGTAAGTTGGCTAACCCCCGCTCTTCAACCGCCATTTTGTGCCACTCTTCAGAATAGCCATTGCCACCAAAAACAACCACGTCATGCTGTTCCATAATCTCTTTGAGCACAGTCAGAATGGCGGTGTTGAGTTCTGCCCCTCCAGTGAGTTCAGCTTCCAGTCGATTCCCTACCCAGGTTAGGGAATCGGCCAGCATCGTATTCAGAACAATTAAGGGGCCTGCCACCGACTGACTTGACCCTACGGCACGAAACTCAAAGCGGTTGCCGGTAAAGGCAAAGGGAGAGGTGCGGTTGCGATCGCCAGCATCTTTAGTCAAATACGGCAGCACATCCACCCCCAAATCCATTAACCCTTTCTTTTTGGAGTCGCTAATGGAGCCAGTTTTGATTTGATCAAAGACTTCTTCAAGCTGGGTGCCTAAATACACAGACATAATCGCTGGTGGCGCTTCGTTTGCCCCTAGACGGTGGTCGTTGCTGGCCGTTGCGATCGCAGCTCGCATCAACGGTCCATACTTGTGCACACCTCGAATCACAGCACCGCAGAACACCAGAAACTGAGTATTATCGTGGGGAGAGTCACCGGGATCAAGCAAGTTACCCTGGGTAGCGTTACTAACGGACCAGTTGACGTGTTTACCAGAGCCATTAATACCGGCAAAGGGTTTCTCATGGAGTAAGCACACAAAGCCATGTTTTTTCGCAGTGTGACGCAGCACCGTCATAATCATCTGCTGGTGATCGCTAGCCACATTTGCCGCTTCAAAGTATGGTGCAATTTCAAACTGTCCTGGTGCCACCTCGTTATGGCGAGTTTTAGCAGGAATGCCTAATTTGTAAAGAATTTCCTCCACATCCTGCATAAACACCTGCACCCGTTCTGGAATCGCACCAAAATAGTGGTCGTCAAATTCTTGTCCTTTGGCAGGGGCTTTACCAAACAGGGTCCGCCCAGCTAAGAGAAGATCAGGTCGCAGGCTTGCAAAATTAGCGTCCACTAAAAAGTATTCTTGTTCAGCCCCGCAGCTGGAGTTGACGTGAGAAACTTCGGTATTTCCCAGAAGTGTCAAAACCTTATGAGCCGCTTTGTCCATAGCTGCGATAGAGCGCAAAAGCGGTACCTTTTTATCCAGGGCCTCTCCAGTCCAAGAGACAAATACGGTGGGAATGCACAACGTAGCACCGTTGTCCGTATCTATAATGTAGGCTGGACTAGTCACATCCCAGGCGGTATACCCTCGGGCTTCAAAGGTGCCACGAATGCCACCATTGGGAAACGAAGATCCATCTGGCTCACCCTGGAATAATAACTTACCGGAAAATTCTGAAATGACCGTACCATCACCCTGGGGCGCGATGAAACCGTCATGCTTTTCAGCCGTTAGATTAGTCATGGGATAGAACACGTGGGCATAGTAGAGTGCCCCTTTAGAAATCGCCCAGTCTTTCATGGCATTGGCGACAGCGTCAGCAATGGAGAGATCTAGTTTTTCTCCAGTAACAATTGTCTTTTTGCTTGACTTAAATACTGCCTTAGGCAGAGTGGCCTTCATTTTGGGTAGATTAAAAACATTCTCTGCCCACATTTCTTCAAGACTGGCTGGTGTCTTGGGGGGCAGCGGCTCCCAATGGATAATTTGGTTAATGGCTTGAATCCGACCTGCATTTCCACTCATAATCACTTTTTTAGGGACCAACTTGTCTGATGGTACTGAACGCCCCACATGGAAGTAAATAGCAGACATATCAATGGCAAGAAACGAGGGGTATTAAAGCGTTACCTGTATTCTCAATGGGACAGCTTCCCGCCTTGCTAATGTGGTTATAGCTGTCATTAGTGACGAGGAGCCTCCAGTGCGATTTGTTTTATGTACCTATGATGCGCATGCCGATGCCATCTTAGCCATCCTCAACGATGCGATTGTCAATTCAACAGCGCTCTATGACTATCAGCCCCGCACTTTAGAAAATATGGTCCAGTGGTTTGCAGCAAAACAGAACGGTAATTTTCCAGTCATTGGCGCAGTTGACGACAATGATTTTTTGTTGGGTTTCGCCAGCTATGGCACATTTCGTGCCTGGCCTGCGTTCAAATACTCGGTTGAGCATTCTATCTATGTCCATGGGGATCATCGCGGTCAAGGGATTGGCTATGCCCTGATGCAACAGCTGATCGCAGCGGCTGTTGAGCAGCAGTACCATGTGATGGTGGGTGGCATTGATGTTGAGAATCCTGGCAGCATCACCCTTCACAAAAAACTGGGATTTACCCACGCAGGCACGATTAAACAGGCAGGCTTTAAGTTCAATCGCTGGCTTGATTTGGCGTTTTATCAGCTGTTACTGGAAACCCCCACACATCCTATTGATGGCTAATGTACATGCTGGGGAAGAAATCGACCCAGACCATGGGTAAACTGCGACCGTCTGCCTAGAAACTGTCCATGTTGGCTCAGCCGTTCTGCGTCGACTAGCTGCCCTGGTTCCCAAGCCTTTAGAGCAGAGACAATGTCGTGGTTGTGGATTCTGAGATTGTCGGCAAGTGCGATCGCATTTGCCGCCGCTTTAGACGTACCCGCCGCCGTGTGGGGTCGCACAATAAATGCGGCATCCCCCAGCAGGATCACCCGACCAAATGCCATCTGGGGCACGTCGAGATCCAAAATTGCCTGTACAAACGGCTCGCGGGTTGCGGCCACCAGCTTTTGCATGGGTGGGGCCAGCACCTGTTCAGCATAGTCCCGCATCTCCTGTTCTACAGCAGGAGCCAACAGCCCTGGCGGAATCGAATGATCACGTCGCCTGCCGTCTTTATCCGTCAGAAGGCGAGGTAATTCTGTTGTCTCATCGTAATTGACATACCAGACCCAATTAAAACGACGCTCTCCTGGCACCAGAGATTCATCCTCCCCTGGAATCACATATTGCAAAATGTGAGAATTAGGCAACTGAAAAAACACAAACCGTTCTGTCAGCAGTGCTGCCGTATCTGGGTCAAGATCAGCTTCATCCACCAAGCCACGATAGGCCACATAGCCCGCATAGCGATAGTTGGCATCCGGCAATAACAGAGACCGCACCGTAGAGCCAGGACCATCGGCACCGATCAGCAAATCACCTGTGGCTGAGGTGCCATCGGCAAACTGAGCTGTGACAGAGTCTGACGTTTGTTGGATATCCGTCAGTTGTTTCCCCAGATGATAGTGTTCTGCTGGAAACTGTCGCTGCATGAGACCATATAAACGATTCCAGGAGGTTAGGGTCTGGCGAGTTCCCATGCGTTGAGCCACATTGCCCTGGGGGGCTAGATAGTAGCGCTCGTGGGCAACCACCCCCAGGTCATCCAGAGAAATGCCTGTCCGTCGAAAAGCCTCTAGCACTTGAGGCTGCATCACAATGCCACCACCGCGACTATTGAGAGTTTGGGCAGAGCGTTCATAGATGTCGACAGTCCAACCAATCGACCGTAAAAGCAGCCCTGTAAACAGTCCCCCTAAGGATCCGCCGATAACAATGGCATGGCCGTTACTGTTCATGATTTTATGACCTCTAAATCTTGGGCCGTTTGCAGCGCCGAGAGAAACACATCCACGGGTTGTCCGCCTACCCATACAGCGTCACCAATTTGCATTGTTGGCACACTTTGAATGCCTTGAGCAATTGCCTGTTGTTTGGAGTCCCGTACTTCTGAAATACCCTCATCAGATAAGAGAAATGCGTTCACCTGGTCACCGTTGAGACCAACCTCAGTAGCCAGTGCTGAGAGCGTTTCAATATCGCCAATGTCTTCTCCTTCAGTAAAATATGCCTGCAAAATTCTTTCTGCCATATCTGTGGCTTTACCCACGTTTGCCGCTAATTCAGTCAGACGATGGGCATTGAGTGTATTGGGTGTCTTCTGCATCAGGTCATAGCGGAATTCAACACCATTGGCCATGCCCGCTTGAATGGTTTGGGCATCTAACTGTTGTGAATAGGCCCAACTGCCAAATTTGTTAGTGCGATAAGCCCGACGATCCATGCCCGTTGCAGGCATATCTGGATTTAACTCAAACGGATGCCATACCCACTGAATATCGACAGGTGCTTCTAGCTGGGCAATTGCCTGTTGCAAATTGTGATGGGCAATTAAACACCAGGGACAAATAAAGTCCGATGTAATTTCAATCGTCAATGTCATGGTTGCCTCCTAAAACTGGGTTCCAACTTGCGACATTTCAATCGTAATTCCATTCAGAAAAAATGATAATATAGCCACCATGCCAAGCACTTTTGCAAAAAACGCAAAACTGAAGGAGCTTAATGGCCATGGATCAATTTGCGGCCATGCGGTCATTTGTCAAAGTTGTTGACGTGGGCGGCTTTTCGGAAGCCTCAAGACAGCTCAATCTGGCAGTGTCTTCTGTAACCCGTCAGGTAAATGGTCTTGAGACGTTGCTGAATACTCAGCTGCTGAATCGGTCTACTCGCAGCATTACCCTGACACCCCAAGGGCGACAGTATTACGAAAAAGCAGCCAGAATCTTGCAGGATGTGGCTGAAGCCAATGCCTGTGTGATGGAAGGAGAGGACATGCCACGGGGAGTCTTGCGAGTGAGTATGCCAGTGGCCTTTGGTCGGCTCCATATTGCTCCGCTGCTGCATAAATTTCTAGAGCAATACCCTGAGGTAAAGCTGGAACTACGCCTGAGCGATGGCTTAGCCAATTTAGTCGAAGATGACCTGGATATGGTGATTCGTCTCGGTAACCTGGAACGCTCGGGGGCCACATTAATTATTCGCAAGCTCGCGGATTACAGTCGCGTAGTGTGTGGCAGCCCCAGCTATTTTAAGCGTTATGGTTATCCTGCCCATCCCAATGATTTAGCCCACCACAACTGTCTGTTATTTACCTACAGCACAGGTGCAACCCGATGGCGATTTTTGCATCATGCCGAGACGTGTGAGGTTAATGTGCGGGGTTCTATTATTGCCAATAATTCAGAAGTGTTGCGACAGATTTGTTTAGATGGTGTTGGTTTGATGTTGATGCCCACCTGGTTAGTTGATGAAGACCTTCGTTGCGGACGCTTGCAAGCCGTCCTGACAGATTTTCAAGTGCATCTCCAAGCGGGCATGGATAGGGGAGTGTATGCCCTCTATTTACCGAATCGTCGATATTCTTTGCGAGTGCAAACCTTTGTGGACTTTCTCGTAGAGCATCTGAAATAATTCCCCCCATTAACGGTAGCCACCATCAGCTCAAAGTTGTTATAACGCCAGAATAGAAAACGAAAATGTTCACTTGCCAATGCCCTATACGCCAGCCCATACAATCGTTGCAGCCCCTCTGTGGTATCTGTCTCAAAAGCGATTGCCGTTGCCGCCACTCATCATTGGCTGTATGGCTCCAGACCTGCCGTACTTCCTCTATCTAAACCCCATTTATTCTCCCGGCCACAGCATCAGTGGGCTGATTACCCATGCCGTGCCCCAAGGTTTGCTTGCCTTTGGTTTATGGTATCTGTGGTTGGAAAAACCAACCCTAACACTGTTTGGTCTGGCACCATCTAAACGACAGGTTTCATTATCGTGGCTAGTGCTTGTTATTGTCAGTCTCTGGTTAGGAGCCGCTACCCATTCGTTCCTAGATGCCACTAGCCACGAATGGGGGTGGTTTGTACAGCGATTTGCTGGCTTACGCTACCCGCTGGGCGGATTGCCCATATTCAAATGGATTCAATATGGTGGTGGTGCTATCGGTTTAGCAGCTATCCTGAGCTGGTACTTGAGCGTTGCCAAAGCACCTGGTACCCGCCCCGTGCAGGCTGGAATCACTATTCTCGGCTGTTCAACTTTGAGCTTTATGGGGCTGGCTAACTGGGTACATCAGTCCCAGGATCTACAGTCTTTTGCCATCAATTCGGCATCGGGGGCGATGTCAGGCTTTGTTGTTGGCCTATGCCTGTTTTCTGTTTTCTATCGAATACGTAGCTTAAGGGTTTCTTGACTACAATGGGCGTATCGGAGTTCGTTTTCACAGAGAATGTTGCGTTCCCCATAGTATTAATCTCAACGATCTAAGCCATGTCCATGACATCTGGTATTCCTGCATATGCCCCACGATTTAACCGGACAAAACCGGTTGTCGCCATTGTTGCAGAGAATAGCTCCACTGAACTAACGGACTACGTTATCCCCTATGGTGTTCTGGCCGAGTCTGGTGTTGCCCAAGTGTTAGCGATCGCAACCCAAGCAGGGCCTATGCAAATGCTGCCTGCCCTTAAGCTACAGCCACAGGCCACAATTGCAGAGTTTGATTCACAATTTCCAGAGGGAGCTGACTATGTTATTGTTCCTGCCGTTATTCGCAGAAAAGATCCCACTTTACTCGCATGGGTCAATGCCCAGGCCAAGAAAGGTACAACTATCGTAGGGGTATGCGATGGTGTTTGGGTGTTAGCCAATGCTGGTCTGCTTACTGGTCGCAAAAGCGTATGCCATTGGTTCTCGTATGACAGTCTTAAAAAGAAGTTTCCTCAAACTGAATGGCTACAGAATACGCGCTACGTCTCTGATGGCAGCATTATCACCACAACTGGAGTAACGGCATCAATTCCTGTGTCCGTGGCTTTAGTAGATGCGATCGCAGGCCATGGGAAAGCTGCTTTAGTTGCCCAGGCGATGGGTATTCAAAGCTGGGGAACCGAGCACCATAGCGAACAGTTTAAATTGAGCGCTAAAAGCATTTTCACGATGGTTGCCAACGGTCTTTCATTCTGGACTCGTGAAGATATTGATATTCCGATCACTGAAGGCGTTGACGAAGTCGCCTTGTCACTGGTGGCTGACGCCTATTCACGCACCTATCGCTCTAAAGCATTCTCGTTGCATACTTCTGATGCCTGTGTCATCACCAGGCGTGGCCTCATGATAGTACCCGATAAAATTCACGGCACAAACAAGACTGCCAGCCGAACTATTGAGGTACGCAGTGATCTCCCACCTGTCGCATCGCTGGATATCACTTTACAAGAGATTGAGACATTGTATGGCACGAGCACTGCTGAAGTGACTGCCTTACAGCTTGAATATCCTCGTCCATAAAGCGCATAGCAAACAGTTTTGTGAGTACACCCTTATTGAATAGGCATCGACCCCTTGCCCAAACCGAAAGATTCGTAGCCGTCGTCGATCAATGGCCTTGTGGATAATTTCTCTGATATGGCTCATAGGGGCTAGTTCTGACTCTAATCCTTGAGAAATCTAATAATATTGGCCTCTAGCTTAACGATGGATAGTGTGAATAATCCAGTAGCTTAGGGATAGGGATAGAATTGCGATCGCAAGACCGATCAAACTGATCCCCGACACTTTATCCAGGTCTAAAATAATAATTTTGCGAGCTACCGCAATGAGCGAAGTGACGATTACCAATTCAACCTGAACCACATGCTTTTTCAGGTAAGCTGTAATATTTTCAAGGATTTCGAGAGCAATTAATACACTGAGAAATAATCCAAAAATATCTTTAAGTGTGTCAACAAAAAATCCTTCAGGGCTAGGATTAAACAGGGCTGTCGCCAAAAACAGTATAAGGTCGACCATAATCACCATAATCACAATCAACATGGTGATTGAAAGCAATTTTGAGACGAGGGTTTCAAACTGATCGATACCAGTTGAGAATCCCTCGTCACTAGAACGCCAGCGAATATATCGCTTAAACCGTTTCAACATTATTTTTTAGACTAAACGTTTTGAATAACTTAGTCTAAATCTCTGATGAAATCTTTTTATAACCGACTATTTGACCTAATACACCCATTTTCTAACCATTAAAGAGTAGTTCCAATTCAGTCCTTACGCATTAAACGCAAATTTAAGGAATGATAAGTTATTTTTTGACTTCCAAAGATTACGCTATAACAGAGAGACTGACAACACCCAAAAACCTTGCTACTGAACAGGTTTCAACTATTCTGTTCATAGATAAAAATCTATATTAATTTACTTGTAATTGACTTGAGTCTATCTAAAACGAAAATTATGATGAGCGGTAATGAACTTTATGACTAAGTAGAGATGGACTCAGGTCTGTATTTGTGCAAACGATTAAAGTTCAAGTCCAGATGGTTAATGTTGTTTAGGCGGGGGCGGTATTCTTTGTTTGAGAATGCTGTTTAAGGCTATGATGCTGTGGCTATTTTTTGCCTTCTTCTCAGGACTGATCTTTGTTGATTACCAATTTAATGATTGGGAATCGGAGTCTTTGGATCAAACGACTCTAGCTGCCCGTAACGTCGATCCGTTGAATTAATCAATCGTTAGCATTAACAAAACATTGGTCAGGATTGCAGATTAGCAATTCCTTAGACCTTGAATAAATTGTTGAAGTCCTATAGCTCCATGTTCAGCTAAACATTTAACAGCGTGGGTGCCAACAACAGCGATATCTGCCTGGCCAGTTAATTTTTGCACGTCATCGGCAGACCGTATGCCAAACCCCACGGCCATTGGTAGCGAAGTGGTTGCTCTTACCTGGCGTAAATATTGGTGAATCATTGTCGAGAACTGAGTCTGTCGACCGGTGACTCCTTTTCGTGCGACGCAGTAAATTAATCCGCTGGTGTCATGGGCGATCTGGTGTATGCGTGTCTGGCTATTTTTTGGCGTAACTAGAAAGATTGTTGCTAATGCCTGCTCGCGACAGGCGTGAATATAGTGTTCTGCTTGTTCGGGAGGTAAATCAGGAATAATGCATCCAGCAATTCCACTCTGGGCAGCAGTTTTGACAAAATCATCAATGCCATATTTAAACAGAATATTGACATAGGTCATAATCACAAACCGAGTTTGGGGATATTGCTGGGCAACCTCTGCTGCAAACTGAAAGCAGTCATGGATCGACGTCCCTGACTGAATAGCCGCATGATTAGCGGCTAACAGGATCGGCCCATCGGCAATGGGCTCAGAGAAGGGAAACTGGAGTTCGATCAGTTCAACACCAGCCTGGACTAGGGCTGCTACGGCTTTGCGATTATCTTCCCAGGAGGGATAGCCCAATACGGTATGGGACATGAGTAGGATGTCTTTCTGTTGTCGTTGCTGACGGATAAATTCTTCGAGATGCATGGTGATGTGAAGGATAAGGGGAAAGAAAGGAGGAAAGTCCTGAGCAGTCCTTATTGCTATTGGTCAGTCTTAAACAATTTATCCTGGGTGCTCGGCTTAGAGAGAAACCGGTTGCTTGGGGTCCCTCCGAGTTCTCTTTTGGAAGTAGTTAAGTTATCTTACACAGCGTATTGAGGTTTCCCATGGGCAGGGCGGGATGCCGCCCTACAACCCTCATACTAGGTTGTTCTCAGATCTTGCACTAAGGTCGGTTGTGAAGCTCAAACCCACGTTGGGTTTTGAACCCAACGCTAATTGAGGGCTGTCCACTCAAGGGACAAGATTGGCTGGGCAGCTCTAAATATAGAGCTTTTAGGGATTCGTTAACCGCTTGAGCGGTTTTGAGCCAGTTAGCCTTGCGACTTTGAGTCCAAGGCGGGTTAATGCTTCCTTGCCAGGTGCAAGATCTCAGTTGTTCCTAATCGCACTATGGTGGGAGTTACGGCGAGGTCAATTATATTTATCCTGGCTTGTCTCCTGCAAGAAAAAGAGCATAAAACCCAAATCATAAAATTGTTTCTTAACGTTTCCTAAGGAGGCAGAATTTTTAACACTTATCTGATCTTCGTTGTAAAAATCTTTGCCAATCAGGATCTTGCAACGCCTCGGCAATAGTAAAAATATCCTTATCCCCTCGACCTGATTGATTAATGATGATGGCATCTTGAGATGTGTAATTAGGAGCCTCTTTAAAGGCCTGAACAAACCCATGGGCCGATTCTAGAGCAGGAATCAACCCCTCTTTTCGTAGGGTTAATTTCAAGGCCTCAATCACCTCAGCATCCAAGGCCGATGTCATGCGAATGCGTCCTGTTTGAGCTAAATTAGCCAGAACAGGTGAAACACCCACATAATCTAACCCAGCGGCAACAGAATGGGTGTCTTGCATTTGGCCATCAGAGTTTTGTAGAAACTGGGTTTTATATCCTTGAGCGATGCCAGTGGATGCCTGGGCACTGGCCAACCGAGCGGCATGGTGAGGTGTGTGGATCCCCAGTCCTCCTGCTTCGACACCGATAAGTTCAACATCGGTGTCTTCTAGAAAACCGCTGAAGATACCGACGGCATTGGACCCACCACCAACGCAGGCATAGATGGCCTTTGGGAGCTGTTGGGTTTGGGAAAGGATTTGCGATCGCGCCTCCTGGCCAATCACTGACTGAAACCAGGCCACCATTTCCGGAAACGGATGGGGACCACAGGCGGTACCAATCAGGTAATGGGTGGTTGCCATATTCGCAGACCAATCTCGCAAAGCCTCATTCATGGCATCCTTGAGGGTTTGAGTTCCACTGGTGACTGGAACAACCTTAGCCCCTAACTGTCGCATCCAAAACACGTTTGGATATTGGCGCTCAACATCCTCAGCTCCCATATAAACGGTGCACTCTAAACCGAATTTTGCAGCCATGGTTGCAGTTGCCACCCCATGCTGCCCGGCTCCAGTTTCAGCAATGATGCGGTGTTTACCCATGCGCTGAGCTAACAACATTTGCCCCAGCACATTGTTGAGCTTATGGGACCCCGTATGATTTAGATCCTCACGCTTGATGTAGATCTTTGCCCCGCCAAAATAGTGGGTCAGTCCCTCAGCATAGGTGAGCGGTGTGGGCCGACAGGAGTAGTTAGATAAAATTGCCACATACTTTTTCCAGAACTCAGGGTCCTGTCGGACATCATGGTAGGCCGCCGTTAGCGACTCAAACGTTTCGTATAAAATCTCAGGAATAAATCGACCACCAAATTCACCGTAATAGCCTTTTCGGCTTAACAGTGGGGATGCAACAGTTATCATTTTTCTGCTTTCTAGCGTCTATAGCCACCCTATGGGCAGATTTTTAATATGTCCAATATTGATTAACTAGAAATACTATATTTTATAGATATAGTATTGCCCTATGGAACTTCGACATCTAAAATATTTTCTGGCGGTGGCAAAGACCCTGAACTTCAGTCGTGCAGCTGAACAACTGAATATGGCTCAGCCCCCACTCAGTCAACAGATTCAAGCGTTAGAAAAGGAATTGGGTGTCAGGCTATTTGACCGCAATAAACGCCCATTGCAGCTCACCCATGCAGGGCAAGCGTTTCTGCCAGAGGTGAATGGGGTTATGGCTCAAGTAAAGCGTGCCAGCTATATTGCCCAACAAGCCAGTCGCGGTGAGGTAGGGCAACTAGTCATCGGGTTTAACAGTGCCGCCATGCAAACTGCTTTGCCAGAGCTTCTCAAAGCATTTAGAAAACAGTTTCCCTTAGTCAATATCAAACTCTATGAGCTGGACTCTCAGCTACAGCTAGAACAACTTAGTAATGGCCAACTTGATTGTGGTTTTCTGCACTTACAACAGCGAGAACAGTTTAACTATCACATACTGCTCAAGGAACCTTTAGTTGTGGCCTTGCCAGGCTATCATCCGTTAGCTGAGCAACAGATTCTTGATCTCAATTTGTTAGTGGATGAAACATTTATTTTACCGCCACCAACCATGGGCCAAAGTTTCTACCACCAGGTCCTTAGTCTTTGTGAGACCCATGGTTTTACCCCCAAAGTTATTCAAGAAGCTAGATTGCTACAAACGGTGTTGGGGCTGGTGGTCAGCGGTATGGGAATTGCCCTGGTGCCAGAATCAATAAAAAAACTACAGCGCACGGGTGTGGTATATCGAACCTTGAAACATACGTTTGAGATTGAAACCCTACTTGCTTGGAGACAAGAAAGCCTATCTCCTGTGTTAGAACGTTTTCTCAATGTTGCCTTGAATGATTCATAAAACAGGCTATTCTCCTGACAAACTCTGTTACTCTGTTACGACTCACCGGCCAATTGCCTGATTAGTTGTTCCAATGCATTGGCAGCGGACTCTAAACTGTGGTCCTTATCGGGTTGAGAGGCAATCCACAGGGCCGCATCGATCATCGCACCATTGAGGAGAACCGCCAGAGCCGTCGGATCAATATCGGGGAAAATGTTTTTAGTAATCAGATCAGCGATCGCATCCGTCAGTGGCACAATACTGCCCTGGGCATCGATATCGCGCAGCCTCTGCCCCAACACAGCAGGAGCATCCTGGAAAACAATCCGCTGGATCTCCGGATCAAGGGCAAAGGTCAGATACGAGCGACAGACCCTCACAAAAGTATCCAGTGACGCATCATCACCTCCCATAGCCAGGAGACGTTCAACCATTTCATCGTTAATCTCCTGCACCACGGCCTCAAACAAACCATCTTTACCACCAAAATTGTGGTACAGCGCGCCACGGGTAACGCCAATGCTAGTGCAGAGCTTATCCATTGAAGTTGCAACATAGCCAAGTTCAAAAAAGCTTTTTCGGGCTGCGGCCAACAGCCGGGCAGAGGTCTCTGCTTTTTTTTGCGATCGCAAGTTTGCCATCAGCTCCCCCTACTTGACATACGAATCGTATGTGAGATATCACATACGTATGTAGGTTAAAAGAGGACCTATGAATACGCAACTAAATGACCCACTAGATGACAATGAGGTCGTGCGCTCAGCAGGCCCTCAAGATGTGTCTTTTCTTGCTCAGATTGATTTAGAAGCTACACGAGCTCCTTTTCAACAGTCTTTTTGGGAAGACATCCTAGAACCAACAGGTACATCACCGTTGCAGTTTTTAGAATCGATGCTGGAGTGTGGCGCATCCCATTGGGGCCAGATTCAGGATTTCTTAGTAATTGAGAGAAATGGTCAACCTGTGGCCGCCTGCGCAGTTTTTCGACCCGCTGATATCTCAGCGGCCAACAGTCCGCTAAATATCGATAAACTACCACAGATAGCGGAGAAACTTGGCTGGACCCCGTCCATAACTGAGGATTTTCGACAGGCTTATCTCAAAATCTGGGAAGGTGATCATAGTTTTCTTAAGCCCCAGGCCGACATGATTGTCGAAACTGTTGCGGTATTACCTGAGTATCGAGGGTCAGGTCTGGGCCATCGCCTCATGCAGGCAGCCTTCAAGCGTGCCCGTGAAGCAGGAGCCTCTTCTCTAGGGGTGATGGTAATTCGCGGTAATGATCCAGCCCAGGCCCTATACGAAAAGTATTTTGAGCGGTTTGCCACCTTCTATCCCGCATTTTTTAACCATACGTTCTCTGGTGTAACCAAGTATCGAGCCACTCTGAATTCATCAAAGGAGAGCCATGGTCACTGCAATGGTAGTCACTAGCTTTATTCCCCCGAAGAACTACACTGGCCTGTTGTTAGCAGACAGACAATTTGATTATCTCTTAGCACTTCACCCTGCTGGGTGACTTGAGCATTGCCCACAAGGATCAATTTTTGCTCAGTCATAAAAAATTGGCCTTGTTCAGCCGTTCCTTCAAGCTGATGACGGGGATATTCAAAGAGCACATTGCCACGCAGGTTAATGATATTCGCCTCCGGGTTGGCTTCTTGAGCATCAGCTTGAAGAGTGAGTGTTGAGCCTTTTGACGATTGGGCATGGGCTGCTGTCGTAGACACAAGGCCAAAAGAAACGAGGACGATTGTGAGTAGTCTTAAGTGCTTGGTTTGTTTCATCATGGGTAGCTCCCGTTCAAAATAGTGAAGCACTTAGCGTAAAACAAGCTTGCCTTTATCAGGGTATACCCTATATCTCCATTCGATCAAAATAGTTAATGTTTGGTGGTGATTCAAGAAAATGGGCCAGTTTATTTAATACGCCATTTTGGGTGATGGCGTTGATATATCGTTGGTGATGTTCGATAGTGAGCCATTCTTCAGCAAAAATCATCCGTTGAGTCTCTGAATTAACATAAACGGTCACTTGCAGACATCCTGAGAAACCTCTGACATTCGGTAAGTTCGCTTCTAAGAATGTCATCAACATGTCCATACTTCCAGCTTTAACTGTGGACTCGATTAGCACTTTCGTACTCATGGTTCCTCTCCTGAGACATTAGAGATTATGAAAGCCACTGTAGAGTAATGCTCAAGGCTCGACTACTCACATCGGGTCAGAAATAACGATTTCTGGTCAATGGGGTGTTTTAATTGGGCATTTAGTGAGGGTCAACCGTTTTTATTTGGTGAGGTGTTTGGTGGTAAACCCGCTTAAATGCGGTAATAAAGTGGGAAATGTTGTCATAGCCCACCTCATTGGCGACAGCCGTGACAGACCATCGTTTTTGAGAAATGTGCTTGTGCTGTTTGATAGTTTAGGAAGACGAGTACCAGTCGCTAGAAAATCGATAACAACATCGTCACTTAGAAATAGTAAATAGGCCCTTAATGAGCCATCGGTACTGACGTAGTCTGAATATAGATTTAGCCCTTTGGGTAAGAAGACAGCTTCGTGCTGTTGCACGCGGCAAGCATGGTTATAGCAGTTGGTAATTGTTTCCGTACCTGTTTCGATATAAACAATGCAGGGAGCGCTGGTGTGGAACTCTACATTGATCAGATCTTGCTCAAGGACTTTATAAAAGATAGCGGCGTCTTGATTGTGAAGGAGAAGCTTTACATCTCTCATGCTGTTCAGAGCATAGGGAATGTAGAGAATATTATTTTCACAGTGTTGTGCTGTTGGTTGCTTTAAGCTCATACAGAAACCCAGGACTCACCTATAGCCTACCTATGTTAGCAAGTGTCTTCGGTTACTTGCCAATTACCATCGAGGGGTAGCAAGTAATCAACAGATATCAGTCATTGGGAAGCGTACACATGGCTGCTAACGTTTCTTTAGAGTGGGTTCGTAAACTAATACTAAGCAGCCTGAGGAGTCTTTGACGTCCACCGTCGCCGATTATCGGTTAACCGACGGAGCATTCAGCGAATCATGACCACATAGACCACACCTTCATGGTTTTCGGGTAACACCTCATAGTCTCGGCACAGACGTCTGGCCTTATCTAACCAAGCGAATGTTCGCTCAACGACCCATCGATACGGAGCCGGGACAAACCCCTCTCCTAGTTTTGTTGTGACCTCTAGAATGCAGTGATGAACCTGTTCTATAATCTCTCCTAAGTTTCCCTTGTACGCTTGGTCAGCCAACATTTTCTTAAGTCTCACATAGACCTCTAATACAGGCGCTAACACTGCTACTGCTGCTTTAACATCTGCCAGATTGGCGGCACTGACAAAACAATTTAACACCATGCCTAAGATGTCAACAACGATATGACGCTTACGTCCCTTGACACATTTATGACCATCAATCCCTTGGTCAGGTCCTTTTTTCTCTGAGGTCCTCACGGATTGACTATCAATGCTCGTCAAGCTCGGTTGCTCATCTCGTCCCTCTGCGAGTCTTACTCACTTTACCAACTGCTCATTAATCTTCTCCCACAAGCCCAGCTTGACCCAACGACGATAATAATCGTAGACAGTTGACCAGTTGGGCAGATCATGGGGCATCGCACGCCATTTGATACCGTTATCGGCCCAATACAAGATGGCATTCACGATCTCTCGTAAGTTGACTTCTTGAGGATGACCGACACCCTGATGGACGGAATTAATGGCTTAATCACGTCCCACTCGTCATCGCTTAAATCTGAGGGATACGGAAGACGGCTCATAACCTCCTCCAGTGCTCACAACACTGCTGGTTATACAGGATCGAAAGGAGGGATATTCACTCCTTTACAATAATTTACGAACCCATTCTTATTGGTGGGTTGGATTGGATGGCAGAAAACACTTCCTATTCCCTTGATTTCAGTGGCTCTTATATCAGGACTATCTTTAACTAAGAATATTTCTGTCCCAGAAGGGATGACTGTGACCCCAATAGAGAAAATTATCAAAAATACGCTACTGGTTATATCGTCAAGCTATTAGCTATGCAAAGATATCTCCTATCATTGAATACGGATTTCATGGCTTACATGTTCATAGAAGTTTGCAACATTGTCGTGAACATGGTGGAGCTTCTATTATTTATCAATCGTATATTTGCCTGGATGAGACACGTCCCTCTTATCCGTTGAGGACTACCAAGTGCTGTAAATCCGAGAGATAATTGCGAGCAATGAGTGGGGAGATAGATGGCAATCAGTGGCCCTATCGGCACTCAAAGTGGCTTCCTAAAACACTATTCAGGCTGCAAATCAATTCCGCTCCCCATTCTCATTTGCAGCAAGTTGGTTCTGACAAACCTATTTGTGCTTGCTGCTTTCCAAATCATCACAAATGTATAAAGTCGAGCTAAGCAATTGTAATCTCAGAAGAGAGATATACATCTTGAATGCTATGTAAGAGTTTGACGCCTTCTGAGAAGGGGCGTTGGAAGGCTTTGCGACCGGAGATGAGACCGCAGCCACCTGCACGTTTGTTGATCACGGCGGTGCGAACGGCTTGGGCAAAGTCGTTGTCGCCAGATGCACCGCCAGAGTTAATGAGTCCGGCGCGGCCCGCATAGCAGTTGAGGACTTGGTAGCGAGTGAGGTCAATGGGATGGTCGCTGCTGAGCTTGGTGTAAACGTTGGTGTGGGTTTTGCCATAGCTGCCGACTGTGGCTTTGGCAACTGCGCCATAGCCATTGTTAATGGTGGGCAATTTCTGTTTAATGATGTCGGCTTCTATGGTGACGCCGATGTGATTGGCTTGGCCAGTGAGATCGGCAGCGAGGTGGTAGTCATCTGAACTTGCTCCAGCTTGCTTAAAGACATCATTGCGTAGGTAGCACCAGAGAATGGTTGCCATGCCCAGCTCATGGGCGCGGGCAAAGGCTTGGCGCACATCTTGAATTTGCTGGTGTGAGCCAGGGGAACCAAAGTAGATGGTGGCACCGACGGCTACTGCGCCGAGGTTCCAGGCTTGTTCTACAGAGGCGTACATGATCTGCTTGTACTGGTTGGGGTAGCTGAGCAGTTCGTTGTGGTTGAGTTTGACGATGAAGGGAATTTTGTGGGCGTATTTGCGAGCGCTTATGCCCAATACGCCGAGGGTGGTGGCCACCGCGTTGCAGCCGCCTTCGATGGCAAGCTTGAGAATATTTTCACCGTCGAAGTAGATGGGGTTGGGTGAAAAAGAGGCTCCAGCAGAGTGTTCTAACCCTTGATCTACGGGAAGGATGGAGAGGTAGCCGGTGTTTTCAAGGCGTCCGTGAGAATAGAGTTGTTGTAGGCTGCGGAGGACTTGGGGAGATCGGTCACTTTGAGCAAAAATACGATCTATCCAGTCAGGACTTGGCAGGTGCAGGACGTCTTTAGAGACTTTGGCTTCGTAATTTAGGAGAGAATCAGCTTCGTCACCGAGTGAATCGACAATGGATTGGGGCCTGGCGAGGGTGGCGATCATGGTGGATGTTCCTCCGAGAGTTAAGATAACAGTCTTGTTTGTTGTTACACGCTGATACCCCCTGGGGGGAGATACACAGTCAATTTATAAAAACAAACTGATTTCAGCTAAGCTACCCACAACGCTTGTGACTCCTGAAACCTCACGAAGAGAATGGTGTTTTTGAGGTTCACTCAATGCAATTATATGACCAATTCCTGCATTATTAGCCGAAGCAATTCCAGAGAGCGAGTCCTCAATCACGATACAATATTTTGGTTCTTTTTTTAGAACTTCAGCCGCCTTCAAATAAATGTCAGGAGCTGGTTTACCTGGCAAGGTACCATCATCAAAGATGATATCAGAAAGGTTAAACAAGCTACCAAGGTTCAGTTCTTTTATATAAAAGTCTATATTATCTCTGCCGGAAGATGTTGCAATTGTGTACGGTATCTGCTTTGCACGAAGATCATTAATTAATGTAACCGCACCGGGAGACAAACAAAAAAGATCCCCTTTCTTGAGGCACAACTGTCGATAAAGATCTTCTTTCTCTCCAGCCAGTTTCTGCTCTTCTGTAATGGATAGATGTTGATCTATAAGGTAGTTCAAGATTTGGTGATTTGTGCGTCCATGAACGTACGTTTCAATTTCTTTCTCCGTCATCGGGTACCCTCGATGTTGGGTTGCAAATTCATTCCAGGCAGCCTCATGAATTGGTGAATCAAAGACTAGTACACCATTGAAGTCAAATATTACGGCTAAATTATTTATACATGGTTTCATAGCGAACCCCTTTAGCAGCTACAACTTTTCTTTTAAAGATCTTTCAAAAAATCCTCACTAGTTTGAACTAAGAATTTTCTACTAAGAATCGTGCTGTATCAGGAGCAGGATCATCAGAAATACTTACACCTCGATGTGAATTGCGAGAAAGATGACGAAGAATTCTGTATATAGCATCAGCTCGTTCTGGACTATTAATATCCACTGCAATCTCCTCTGCTGTGCGAGCGGAGCCGCTAGTGCGTAGATGTGCTAACACCTGCTTCTGAAGATTAACTACAGTCCCAGCAGCATCTTTATCAACACCTGGTTGGTGGTAGGCATTGACATCAATTAGCTCCGCATAGATACCAACTGCTCTTTCGTAAAGAGCAATAAGCGCCCCCATCGATACAGCATCAATTCTAGGAATATTAATCGTGAATGAGTTTCTGCCTCTGTCATAGAGTGCATTACGCGTTCCTTCAAGGTAGCCAAATAAATAGTCCTCAAGTGTAGCCTCTGACTCAACAGGCACACTGGCACCATGACGCTCTTCATGGCAATAAACGAAATTTACAAAGAAGTCGTTACGTCCATCACGAAGCTGCTGAACATACGAGTGTTGATCAGTAGAACCTTTATTTCCATAAACTGTAAGACCTTGATGCACAACTCTCCCATCTCGATCTAGTCGCTTTCCTACAGATTCCATCACAAGCTGACGGATGTACATGGGTAAAATACTCAGACAATCTCGATAAGGCAATACAACCATGTTCTTGTCACCATGCCCGTTGCCACAGACGTACCAGGATAATGCCATTAAAGCTGCAGGGTTTTTGTATATGTCTGGGGAACGCGTCAAGCTATCCATAGTTGCAGCTCCATAGAGTAATGCATCTATGGATATTCCTTGAACTGCCACTGGTAGTAACCCAACTGAGGAAGTAACAGAGGTACGTCCTCCAACCCATTCCCAGACAGGAAATCTTTCAAGCCATCCTTGTGATTTAGCTCTGTTATCAAGCTTAGTACCTAACATAGTAACCGCAACAGCGTGCTTGCTGAAATCCACACCAGAGCGCTCATATGCGGCCTCCACCTCAAGCATTACATGCCAAGGAGTAGGAGTCCATCCCGATTTAGAAACAACAAAGACTAACGTACGATCTAAATTCCTGCCTAAACGTTCTAAAAGATAATCAATACTAACAGGATCCGCATTGTCAAGAAAATGTACATCGATAGAACTTGTCGGACTTGCTAGTGCCTTAGAGATTAGCTGAGGGCCTAGTCCAGAACCTCCGATCCCAATGTGGATAATTTGCTCAAATGAACCACCTGTTCCCTTTATATCTCCGTTACGAATAGCAGTAGCAAAGTGATGTATTTTCGCTAGAGTGTCCAGAATATCCTTTTTTATCTCTACAGTAGGAGCCAGACTGGGATCACGTAGCCAGTAATGGCCAACCATGCGTTCTTCGTCAGGATTAGCGATACCTCCCTTTTCTAAGGTATGCATATTCGTAATAGCATGAAGCAGTGCCGGCCTCATCTGTTCAACCTGATCCTGCGAAAGACCCATGCAGCTCATATCTAACGTAAATTCTAGTTCTGCAAGCTCAATCCATAGCTTACAGAACTGACGCCAACCATTAATCTCGCTCATTTTTAGCCTCCACTTTTCTAATGGCTAAATTCTGCCTGGGAAATCCTAGAGTAAATGAAGACCTTGGCATGGAGCATTCTTTCATACTTATCAGAATTTGAGGACGAATGTTAGTATCTCAATTTCATTTGTCAGATATTAGACTTAATCGATTTACTTGAGCTAAACTGTAGAACTTGTTGTAGTAAAGCATACTTTTAACTTCGTCTACTTGCTGTGCTGTACCTTCAACAAGTAATCTTGCAGTCTTAACTTCAAAACCGTCGTACGGTAACTCTCCTTCGTCTTCAATAAAGTTATCGGCCTCTAAACCAAAGTCATCAAAAGATTTTTCTACTAGAAAAACTTGAACGACAGGATGTTCTGGATCTGATAGAGATATTACCAGATGCCAGGGAAATAAGGGGTTGTGAAGTTTATAATCAACCAGGGAAAAGTTTGCTGGCTGTCTTCGATGACTATGGAAAAGACCGACTGGAACGCTCCTTAAATGATGTGCAGTTTCATCAATATGAAGCATATCTTTTGAGTCCGCAACAAATCCTGCATCATCATGCTTTCTAAAATAAGCACCTTGAGCTTCAAAAACGGCTCGATTATCAGGGGAATTACGGCGGTTCTCTTTAGAATTACAGAAAATAACATTGTTAGGGGAATACTCTGACGAATGTAATGGAGAAAGAAAAACGCCAAATGACTTCAACCCAATTGCATGATGCTTACTCGCTTCACTTAGGAATTGAAGAAATAGTTCTGCCGACATATTGATGCCTGGACTATTTTTATCGGTATTGAGAGAAACTACTGTTCGCTGAAGCATAACGATATTTTTCATAACCTATCTCCTGCAGATATTTGGTAAGTCTAGGTAATAGCAGCCTCTATGAAATCTAGGTACTGAGAAACTTGCGTAAATAGAAGGTTTTGTTTAACAACAGACCAACGAGAGTTTTGGCTCAGAGAATTGGCTAATTTTTTATTAATTAATAGTTCAATTATTAGGTCAGACAACTCTTGAGGATTTGATATATCCTCTACGATTCGACCATTGTGGTGATCCTTCACTTGAAGTTTAATTCCAAATGCATTAGAACCTATAACTGGACGGCGCTTCCACATAGCTTCCGTTACAGTTAATCCAAAACACTCTTCCCGAGAAGCTTGAACAATGACAGAAGAAAGGCGTTGTAGAGCGTTGACAATTAATGCATTCTCTTTACGAGATTCCATAGGCAAAAGAAAAACATAGCAATCTCTCTGAATACTCCAAGCCAAATTGAAATATATTTCCTTAATTTCTTCAAAGAAATCTATCGCTTCTAGATCGTCAGGTATGCTTAATGGATCTGGTGCAGCCATAACTAGACAAGTACTACGCAAGCGTAATAAATCATCTTCAGGTAGATCACGTTCTTTTTTCAAACTTTCTTTGAAATGAGCAAAACCATTAATGAGATGTTTCCATCCTTTTAATTTATCCCATCTAGATATCTGCAAAATGATAGGCTTAAACAATAAACTATTGTCTTCTGGGATCGACATCTCTCCATTAGGCAATAAGCGTAAGACTTGTTTGCCAAAGGCCAAAGGAGTTGGTGCTTCGGATGGTGATTTACAGATACCACTATAACTAAGAATACTGGTTACTTCATAAAACGAAAGTTCTTGGTTTTTATGAGATAAAGGATTGATTGCTGGCTGAATAATGGTGCTCTTATGTTTTAGATATTTTGGGATATACTCTGGAGACGTAAAGGCACATGATGTAGTTGAATCTAGATATTTTTTTAGATGCTTCCAAATAAATGAGCTTTGTTCATTAGTATACGGAACACCTATATGACATCTCCACAAGAAGATAAGATCCATCTCTTGAGATAGAAAATATCCTAGTGGTAATGGCTGTGGATCGTGAAGTAAAAGAATATCTCCATTTTTAAGATGAGATTTTAAAGAAGCAGCATTGCTCTTGTTTACTTGTTCGTATAATTCGAGGTCACTGAATATTTTATTTTTGGGATCTTGCTGGACGCCATGCACAAGGTTGTGAATCCTTTTAGTGAAATCAAAGAAGCTTTGCTCATTACTTTCTATAATTGCCCAATCGACTGTCAGCCCCAGCTTTCGTAAAAACCCGATTAAGGATGGAAGCATCTCCGCAACTCCACCACCTTCAGAAGTTGAGTTGATCATCCATATTTTTCTATCGCTCAATTTTGGTGCTAAAGTGAGCATTCTTTTTTTTAAAAATGATAGATGAGTATCAAAGATAGAATATTGTTCATATTCGTTAATCCAAGATAATTGTTCGCTGAATGCTTTGTTAGAGATGATTTTAACCATAATATTGTCAGGCCTTCCTGCAAATTATGGGCCCGAGAAAAATTAACGTTACGGTTTGACTCTCGACGCCTGCGCTGCATACCTCATGTAACTCAAAAAGCATGAGTTTGTCCTTTTACTAATCTGACTTAGGCCTAGCAAACTAGAAAAAGTGACTTTTTTACAATAGTTATGCATCGTTATCTTTATTCAAATTCAATTATGTTTCACACGTAATACATTGAACTAACAAGTCTGGAAATCTTAAAATAAGTTAATAAGGGTTGGGAAAAACCAATATTGGTCCAATGCTAGAGAAACTGTCACCGATCGCCATCTAGCCTGAAACCTCTTCATAGTAGGGCTTTTAGATTTCTCTTCATAATTTCACTATACATACCCTGGTCCTATGACTGGTCCAATTCCATCGCAGCAAAATGTTCAAATAACATACGATGGATAAAGATATAGCGTTTCCTAGTCTAGTGAGGTGCAATAACAGCAATGTGTAAACCAGCCTAAAAGATCTTCTAATGACACACTTTCAAAGGCGTCATCAAGAGCTTGCTCTAAGTCAGGATAGGTTCTTGCCCCGATAGCCCGTAACCGTGCCTTGATCTTAGACCAACAGTTTTCAATCGGTGAAAAGTCAGGAGAGTAAGGCGGCAGATAAATTAGTCGAGCTCCAGCCGCTTGAATCATGGCCTCAACATCTTTTCCGAGATGGATCTTACAGTTGTCTAGGATGACACAAGCGCCTTGCCATAACTTGGGCACCAGCTTTTGGGAGATGAAGGCCTCGAAGGTAATACCATCGACTGCCCCCAGAATCGGTAGTTGAGTAATCACACGATTCAGGCTAATGGCTCCGATTAACGACACATTTTTCCCTCGCTTACTCGGACGTTGGCCATGGGCTCGTTGGCCTTTCGGGGCTCTGGCAAACAAACGAGTCATCGCCAGGTTGATCCCGGCTTCATCGATAAAAATCAGGTCTTTGGCTAGAATCCCCTGTACTAATTGCCAGTATTCAAAGCGTTTACGCTGGACACGGTCGCTTTCCTTTTCACTGGGATGTAGTGTTTTTTTTAAGGGTCAAATTCAGCCGTTTTACCATGCGGTCTACAGTGGACCGGCCAATGAGCACTCCAGTGGCTTCATGGAGTTGCTCACGTAATTCTGCTAGGGTCGCATCATTATGATCCTGAACCAATTGTTCAAGGATTGCTAATTGCTCTGGATTAAGTTTTGGCGGCGTTTGCTGAGTACGGACTTTGGGGGCAACACTGCCCGTGTCTCGATATTGCTTGAGCAATTTACCCACAAAGCTGGGAGCCACTCTGAAGTGTTCTGCCAGTTTACGTTGAGAAATCCCACCAGCAAGATAGGAGTCCACAATTTTCTGACGCAAGTCAATTGAATACGGCTTCATAACGTCACATAATCAAACTGTTGAGCAATACTAAAGTTCTACCTTATCTGCATGGGAAACGCTATATAACCGCCTCCAACCTTTTGTAGGAAGAGATTCTCGGTAGCATAATCCAGAAATTGGGCATAGTTCCAGGGAATATATCCCTTGCGGCAGAGAATAACGCGCAGAGTAAAATGTCGGAGGCAAGTGGCACCACCACCTATCAGTCCAAAACGTAGAGAAGAACTATACCCAGAACTTGATGATGAGCTCGCCCCAACAAACAGACCAATTAAAAAAACAATTAACGCAATAATCAACCCACCGACCAACCAGCAAACAAAAGCATTCGGTCTACTCCTTGCCGCAGGAGTTCTACATGTTCTGCGTTCGCCACCTCACAATCCTCATCTCAGTAACTCAGCCGATACACCCGAAGCTTTTCTCTTCCCTTCAACAACAACCTTCAAGATTTCCATCGCTGGTCGTTCTGGCTCAATCAACGCTACTGAAGGCAGTTCATCAATCTGGATATCGGAGAGGTTAATCATTGCTAGACTCCTACAGGTTCATTCTCGGTCAGACTTTAGTGGAGAATTTTGGAGACTTCAGCGCTGAAATGTCAGACCAAAGTCGGAGGTGGGATTATCGGTTGGTAGTAGGAGTAAGTTGGGCAATGAGTGTTTTGGATCAGCGGTTTAGCCAAGGTCAGGGGACAGCGGCAGAAGTTATTGGGAGAAATGAATTGATCAGGAAAAGTCCTACACGTCATCATATAGCTTTCAGGCTATTCCCAGCTTTTTTGCCGTTGCTTGTTCACGAATTGGTCTGCGGCTTCAGGGCTCGCAAACGAGTTGGGATAATTTTGATGCAAAATATCGGCTAATACCAATTCCCATAGGTTACGCTACAAATAGGAGGAACAGTAGTGCATCTTAAAAATCAGCCATGGCCGGTGTCCTGAAAATCGAGATTAGTGATGGCAGGCGGTTGAGTGCTCAACATGACTCCCCATAACCATAAGACAAACCACTCAAAAGGGGCGTCTCGACTAAACGCGGGACGTAACTTTACAATGATTTGCTCTAGACGTTGATACAACTCCATAATTGGACTGGCTGGTTTTAACGATCTCAGCCAATTTCAGACATTCCCGCCCTTTGGGCGATGGGAATGTTCTTTTTTATTGCTCGCTAGTAATCAAGAGATAAACTTCGCACTGTCCAGTATTATGAAAACAATTGGTCTGTTGGGCGGCATGAGTTGGGAGAGTACAGTGACCTATTACCGGGCCATTAACGAAGGTATCAAACAGGCCCTGGGTGGGTTGCACTCCGCCAAAATTGCCATGTATAGCGTCGACTTTGAACCCATTGAGAAACTACAGCATGCGGGCAACTGGGACGAAATGGCAAACATCCTGTCAGAAGCCGCATTGGGTGTGCAGGCGGCTGGGGCTGATTTCCTACTGATCTGCACAAATACGATGCATAAGGTGGCTCCCCAGGTGGAGGCTGCCATTGATATTCCATTGCTCCATATTAGTGATGCGATCGCAACCACCCTACTTCAGCAAAATATCCAAACAGTTGGCCTGCTGGGAACCGCGTTTACCATGGAACAAGACTTTTATAGCGGCCGCCTTAGGGATAACCATGGCCTGGATGTTTTAATCCCCAATCACCATGATCGTGAGATTGTTCACCAAGTTATTTACCAGGAACTTTGCCTGGGAAAAATAGAAACCCAATCTAAAGCGGACTATCTACGAATAATCAATGAACTGGCTAAGCGCGGAGCCGAAGGAATTATTCTGGGCTGTACTGAAATCGGTCTGCTTATACAACAAACTGACACTGAGGTAAAACTGTTTGATAGTACCGTTATCCATGCAGCTAAAGCAGTTGAATATGCCCTATCACAGGTAGCAATAGATGAGCCGCATCGGATTGACAGCAGTCACTGATATGGGTGATATGCGCTTGTATCCCCATGGTTATCCTAGGCATCGTTGTTGTTGTCTAGGATTGTTGCCAAGATGGTCAGGTTAAACACAAGATAATCATTGTTGGGATGATTTATTTTAGCTAGACCAAGCCAACTTTTCATGCACAGTGAGGGTGGCTGAGGCCGTTGACGGTAGGCTGATTGTAATGCGCTCAGAATGCGATCGCCAAGAATATCGTCGGTACCGGGGCGTAGCAAACAATGGCTCCTCAGGAGTTGAAAGGGTTGAATACTCTCCTGTTGCTGCGCCTGACTAAGTTCCTCCAAAATCTTCTGAATCAATTTTTCAATTACAAACGCCATCACCATGGGTTGTAGGCTAAATGCGGGTTCATCTGCCAGAAAGTGTCGGGTGATCAAGGCAGCGGCGACTAGCTTCGATAAGGACTCAATCACCGCTCCTGGTTCACACATTAATAGGTGTGTTTGCAGTCGACATAGGGAAATTGGCTCTTGCCAAATGGCCAGCCAGAAGACAATTGTTTTTTCCAGCTCAGTCAGATGGTTAAATTGTTGTATTAAAGGTTGCCGGATCGGATGGGTTAAGATCACGCTGCCTTGCTCTAGAAACTGGGTGAGCTGACCGCCAAAGGTTGTTTTAATGGTCAATGAGATCAATTTCAAGGCTAGGGGATTATGGCCATAAAGACGAGCAAGGGCCTTGAGCTGATGAGGATATCCACCACAGCCACAGCTCTCTAATAGCTGAACAGCTGCAATAGGAGATAAACCAGGCAGCGATAACGACTGAACTCGATTTAACGTTTGAAACTGTGCGGGTAAGGGATCGTGGCTAATCACCAGAACACAGCTTTGGTGACGAGCGCTGGTAATCTGGTAGAGAAAATCTAAATAGGCTGTGAAGTTATCCAGGATGATCAGCCATCGTTCCTGTTGCATTTTTTTACGCAGCTGTTTTACCCCCTGATCCACGGTTTCTATGGGAGCATCTAGTAGATCTCCGAGTAGTGTTTCGAGGGATAATAGGGAACCGACTGAACGCCAGATGACGCCTGTAAATTCTGGCTGTAGCTGTTCAGCCAGGGCTAAGGCCAGGGTTGTTTTGCCGCTACCGCCCAGGCCGCTAATATTGACTAGCTTGGTCTGGTCTTCAAGAACCCAATCCTGAAGCTGTTGGAGTTCCTGATCACGACCGTAAAATTGCTCAATGTCAGGGGCATCTCCCCAATCTACGACAGTTGGGCTAGATGGGGTAGCATGGCTACTAGCCTCCGGCAACTGCTCTTCGGCAATCTCTTGCCAGTGCTCAAGGCCTACGGTCTGACAGATGGCCATAAAGGCCTCTTGCTGGATGCGTTCGCCGCGCCAGAAGCGTCGTAAAGTAGCCCTAGATGTGTGGGCGTCCTGCCACCAGCGGGCGGTGCTCGTTTTAGTCCAGCCACGGCGCTGACGGGCCTGGTTTGCGATCGCAAGTCCCTTTTCCGAAGCTCGTACCGACTGCCCCATGCTGCTCAACTATCCCAAAATCATATAGTCGTGGGTGACCATGTCCATAACTGGTCTGAGTATACCCCTGGTTTTAAGCGCTGAGCCAGATATTGCTTGGCTAGATTTCGACTTGGGTAGTCATCTCATCTCATCCTAGACTGTAATAAGTATAGTTTGCCAACTATTCGTCATTTTTTCCTTGATATAGTTCAAAAACGCCTATACCCCGATGCAAGCAACGATTTCTCAACTAACCCAGATCCAGCTGTTTGTAGCCCTTGACCCAGAAGATCTAGAACAACTTCAATCCCATACTCACATTCAACACTATCAACGCGAGGCAATTGTCTTGCATGAGGGAGATATTCTTCCTCAAAAATTACACATCCTGATCAGTGGCATACTGCAAGTTCAAAAAAGTGCCACAACCGGTAAGGAAACAATCCTGCGCACCCTTAGAAATGGAGATATTTTTGCAGCTCCAGCTCTGTTTGGAGATGCTAAGGCCCCAGCCACCGTTATCGCCATGGAAGATTGTCAGGTATTGACACTGTCTAAAGCCAATCTCCTCGATACCATTCAGCAATCACCAGAAGTGGCATTACGGATACTGATGGTGTTTAATCAGCGACTGCAACGGTTGCATACCATGGTGCATGGCCTGGTCTCAGAGCGAGCTGTGGTGCGGTTGGCCCAGTTAATTCAATACTCTGTCTGGCAGCATGGCACAGATATCACCGATATTGGAGAACAATTGCGAATTAAGCTGCCCTATTATCAAATGGCTCGCAGTATTGGTATTACCTACGAAGAATGTGCTCGCTTAATGAAAAAACTAGAGGCCATTGTTCAATACGATCGCGGGGGTAAGATTGTCATCCTCAATCCGGATGAACTGGAGACCCTTGCTGCTGGAGAAATTGATCTTAATCAGTAATAGAATTAAAGTGGAGGAACAATCGTCCGACTACAGCGCGGCTGTTAGACGGTGATCTCATTATTTCTCTACGGCCTATTTCTCATATGCAGGCCTCATAGTGTCAGAACTAAGGGACAGTGATCCGATACTTCAGGATCGAAAACAACTTTGAAGTCCAGTACATCCACCTTCGAGTTGACCAGCATATAGTCTGCATATCTACCTGACTTCTTATAGTAAGAATTGCGTGTCCCCTTCGTTGTGCGGATTGTAACCAGCTCTGTCAGCCCAGCAGCAGATAGGATCTTCAATGTTTCACTGTCAGGCTCTACATTAAAGTCTCCGCACAGGATAATCGGATCATCCTCCTCTGCAACCTGCGTTGTAATCGAGAGAAACTTGTGCGCTTGCTCAGCTCTCTCAGGTGTATCCATCTTCCCTCGCAAGTCACGCAAACCATGCATGTGAGCTATACAGACGGGACGGTTCCTCTCGTAGTCAAAGACTCTGATTACGTGTGCATTGCGAGATCGTGGATGCTCGCCATACCCGTAAGGAGAAAACATCTTGTATACAAAGCCTTGAGCCTGAGCAATAACAGGAAGAGATTTCCTGACAAAGGTTGCTAGGCCCCACTGCGAAGGTACTTGAGAGTCTTCGTCCCATAGCACACCTTGGGCCGCTGGACAGAAGACCGCGACATGCTCTGGTAGTGCTGACGCTACATACTGGAAGAAGTTCGCTCGTTGTGGAAGTACATGTTCACTGTCTTTATAGGTAAGCCAGTCTTTGCTTGCAGCTGGGGTATGTACGACTTCCTGAAGACAGAGTATATCTGGGTTAACGTAACTCAAATACGGGATCAGCTTGTCGTACAGCTTCCCTCCCCACGCATTGAGACACACGACTTTCATGATGACTCCTTAACCTCCTGTGTCTAAGGACTGAGCAAGTTCTACGCACAGCCAGCCATATCATCAACTGTGCATTCAGCCTGATGATTTTCATAGATAGTGCTCCTACATCAATCGTATGCCGTTATGGGAATTTCGTTATGATTAGTGCAGTTATTGCGGGAGTGGTTGCGATCGCTGTCAGGCTGTGGCAAGTGCAACTAAGTAAAAAATGTCACCTTGAGGTTAAGATTTCACCTTTTAAGAAAATTATTTTCCGTGACAGATGGACATCTCCCGATTAACTGGGTTGTAACAGCCGCTTACAATGCTTAGGGCTGTCGTTGATATAAATTTAGCGATTTCTTATTGGATTTGGTAGAATATCCCAAGTAATACTCTACTGTTTTTTCCCGAATTTGTGTTTCGTGGATGTCTAATACTAAGTGATATTGGCAGATCGATTATCCCATGTATCACTCCCAAAAGCTCTGGCATAAATCCCTTCTCACTCTATGGGGGCTTGCGTTTTTTCTACTGCCGACACAGGAAGTATCTGCTAAGATACCCCTTGGTTTGCCATCTATTACCCATTATCAGTTTGAAGAAATCCCAGTCGAAAATTTTGTAAAGGGTGTCATATTGGATGATAATGGCATTCTGTATGTCTCGCTTACGAACGGCGGTATCGGCGCTTATGACGGTGTAAGCTGGCGTCAAGTAGAAATTCCCGCAGATATAGCCCCAAGCATAAGGCCATGGTCATTTGCCAAGGGTGCAGACGGTCGGGTTTATGTCGCTGCTGTGCGCGATTTTGGCTACCTGGCACCGAATGAGCAAGGTATCATACAGTACATCTCGTTACGTAAGCAGCTGCTGCCTCCTGAAGAGCAAGAGGTGAAGGAGGTAAGACGGGTACATGCCACCGAACAAGGCATTTATTTCAAGCTTTTGTCAAAGTTGATCCGTTGGTCTCCGTGGGACGGCACCCTCAAAACGTGGGATGCGAAGGATGGCGAATTCCGAAGTTCCTGGCTTGTCGGTGACCAGTTGTACGTGTGGGAATCCGGACGTGGGTTGCTGAGGATGGACGATGAGAACCTGGTTCTAATACCAGATGGAGAGAGATTTGCTAACGGGATTGTACATGTCATCTTGCCTTATGATGATCAGCGTCTCTTAGTAGGAGATACTTCGCAAAGATTTTTTTTGTATGATGGCACCCGTTTTCAGCCCTTCAGCACAGAGCTTGATGGTATTCTGACCAGCCTCTCATGGCCAGGGGCAGTTTTGCCAGATGGGAATTTTGCCTTGAATACTCTGGGGCAGGGCATATTTATCATCGATCGCCAGGGCAAGTTGATACAGCAGCTTGACCATCGTACGGGATTGACGGGTGATAGCGTAGAGACGTTCTATCTGGATTCGCACGGTACCCTGTGGGCGTTATTTGGACTACTCGGAAATATCATTGATCGGATAGAAACCTCTTCGCCCTTTACTTGGTATGATCACAGTCATGGAATAGGCCAATTCCCAAATCTTTCTATTGAATTTCAAGACACTTTATATATTGGCAAGGGTCTTGGTTTTGTGTATTGGGATAAGGTACAACATACTTTCCAAATGGTGCCTGGTAGCGAAGGGATAGAGGATGTTTATCATCTGCGTGAGATCAACGGCCAACTTTTTCTAGCTGGCTATATCGGAATTTACCAGCTTCAAGACGGTCAGGCTGTACCAATACTAAAAAGAGCAACAGGGAGTTCTGATATCCAGTTCCTGCATCCAGATGCCCGTGATGAAAACCTAGTGTTTGCGGCGGCCTCAAATGGTATTGAATTGCTACGCCGAGACAATGGCAGTCTTTGGCAAGCTGCAGGCAGGATAAAAGGGTTTGATAAATTTGTGCAAAATATAGTCGAAGATGAGCAGCATCGCCTGTGGCTGAGCACGGATGAACCCGTAGTTTATCGCCTTAGCTTTCCGGAGTGGCCGAGCCTTGAATCACCAGTGGTCGATAAATTTGAAATCGCGCCTGGATTATCGAGCGATACTTCGTTCTGGGTGAGTTTTGTAAACGGCCAACTGGTGTCTACCTCTGACCATGGCATTTTCGTTTGGGATGAGACGGCACAACAGTTTCAACGTGACCTGCGCTTTGGTGAGGACGCTGCATACATCGTTCCAGATCTGGAGGGACGGTTCTGGGTAATGTCCAAAGGGAAAAGACACTTACGTCTGGCCATACCACAACCAGATGGTACTTACCAAATAGAGAAGACGCTATTTCAGCCCTTGGCAGATAAGAAGATACTTCATATCCAGCCAGATGCGGAGGATAATCTAGTCTGGTTTAGTACGTATGAGGGGCTCATCCGATATGACCGTAGTATCCAATCAGTGCCATCCTTTGACTTTAAGACACTGATACGCGAAGTGCATCAAGGTGACACTCTGTTGTATGGAGGAGACGGTCCCTTACTGAACAACAATCAACTTTTCACACATATCGAGAACAACTTTCAGTTTGTCTATGCTGCACCCTTTCCAGGGTATGAACAATACACCCGCTATCAGACCCGATTAGAGGGCTTTGATAGCGGGTGGTCCCCATGGCAAAAGCGGACTAGCCGTGAATATACTAATCTACCGCCGGGAAACTATCGTTTCCAAGTCAAAGCCCTCAATATTTATGGTCTTCAGAGGGACAGTGAAGTGTTCTCCTTTACCATCGATTTTCCCTGGTATCAGCGGTCATGGGCCTATCTACTGTACGGACTAGTCGTGTTTATTGTCTTCTGGGAAATTCTACAGATACGGACAGCACGTCTCAGACAGCAGCGGGGTAAACTGAAGGCACTGGTCGAAGAACAGACGCAAGATTTGCTGATAGCCCGTGACGAAGCAGAGGCTGCGCGTATCAGAGCAGAGAAGGCAAATCGGACCAAGAGTACTTTCTTGTCCAATATGAGCCACGAACTGCGCACACCACTAAATGCGATTTTGGGGATGACCGAAGGGCTACAAGATAAGGTGCTCGGTCAGATTAATATACAACAACTGAAAGCTCTACAAACCATTGAACGGAGTGGGGTACACCTGCTGGAAATGATCAATGACATTCTCGATTTGGCCAAGGTTGAGTCAGGGTTGGTTGATCTAGACTATTCTCCGGTTGCGGTGACACACCTCTGCAAATCTAGTTTGGCCTTTGTGAGAGAACAAGCCTTAAAAAAACACATCCAGCTTCACCAGAAAGTTCCTTCAAACTTGCCAGATATTGTGGTTGATGAACGGCGGATTCGTCAGATTTTGATCAATCTGTTGAACAATGCCGTAAAATTCACGCCAGAGGAAGGACACATCACTCTCGAAGTAGTCCCTTTACTACAAGACAAGCCCCGTAATCAAAACTACGTGCGTTTTGCCGTGAGCGATACGGGCATTGGCATTGCCCCAGACGACCTGAAAAAACTGTTTCAACCCTTTGTCCAGATTGACAGTGCTCTCAATCGACAATACGAAGGGACCGGCCTGGGTTTAGTGCTGGTAAAACAGATTACTGAACTCCATGGAGGGCAGATAGCCGTCACCAGCGAGGTTGGTGTGGGTAGCTGCTTTGTCATAGAACTGCCTTATATTATCTCTGAGCTTAGTAATCTCACATCCAAAGCTATGCTGGAATCTAATTCAGCGACTTTTGAGATTGAGCAATCCACTGTAGCGCCCCTCATCCTACTAGTGGAAGATAATGATGCCAATATCGTCACTCTATCTAGTTATTTGCGAGCCAAAGGTTATCGCATTCAAGTAGTTAAAGATGGTCAAGCTGCCATTGAGGTGGCTCAGGCTGAATCGCCAAATATTATCCTCATGGACATTCATCTGCCTGGCATGGATGGGTTGGTGGCTATCCAACATATTCGTCAATTGCCTGCTCTGGCTGAAATACCTATCATTGCGCTGACAGCGCTTGCCATGAAAGGAGATCGAGAGCGCTGTTTAGAGGCTGGTGCTAACACGTATCTGAGTAAGCCGGTCAAGCTCAAGCAATTAATTCTGTCAATCCAAAAGTTGTTAAGCCCATAAGGCAATAACTACGTGAAAACGACAAAAGGCTGGATAAGATCTGGGGCTGGCTGCCTGACTCTCTATCTCAGGAGGATTTGAGGAGGAGTCAGACGCAGCTGAGGCTGAATTAGGGCGCTTTATTTTGCAATCGCTAAAGTGCAACATTTTCGAGGGTACTAAAACAGGGCCGCACAGATTGGGGAATGTCATCTGTAGAACCGGCATAAATACTGGCAACAGGTTGAGTTGCTAAATCTTCGACCGATACTTTGCTCAGGACGCGGGTGTGAAACGACTGCAGTTTTCCAGCCTTCAGGGCACGGTAGATCTGATGATTCAGGCGATCAATCGCGTAGTCAGCTAAAACAGGGGGAAGGGAAAGTCTCGTGCCGCGTTTCTCAATTGGTAGCTGCCGCTCTAGCATATCTAGCGTTTCGGGCAGCTGTTTTTTAGCCAAAGGAGAGGAAATCTCTGACTCTAGATCGTCGATAGAGAGCGTCTGTCGATAGAAGGCGAGCCAGAAGACAACTTCTTGTCCGGTTTTGGAAAGTCGTTGAAAATGCCAATCTAGCATGTCGCGAATTCTGCCAAACACTCGCAGGTCTTGCGCTAAAAACTGAGAAAGGTCGCCGCCAAATCGTCTCAAAATATGTTGAGTTGCGATTTCTAATGACAGCGGATGTCCTCGATAAATAGCGGTTAACGCTGTCCAGTCTTGGTCTGAACCTCGGATGGTTGCACTGTGGGCCTGCGCAATCTTCTGACAAATAGCTTGCCCGGCCATAGGGTCGATGCCCTCTAGCCGGTGCGATCGCACCGGCTGCAGTCCTACGCAATTTTCAATATCTCGCAGCTGCTCGCGACCTATGAGGACAATGCAGCTCTGGTGAGCAGTTTCTCCTAGCCGTCGAAAGCAGTCTGTATAGGCTTCATAGTCATCTCGATAGCAACCTGCGCGATCGCCTGCGGCCATCACCGATTCAGCGTTGTCTAGCACCAGTAAGCAACGATACTGACGGAGCTGTTGTAACAGCTGACTAATGAGTCCTTCTGAGCTGTCAGGCAGCGCGCACTCAGCCAGCGGGATTGCCTGAAGCTTGGCAATTGTGGCGATCAGCTCGTGCAACATTGCTGTGGGCGTTAGAGCGTCGAGCCTTCGCCAAATCACACAGTCGAATTTAGCCCGAACTCGGCAAGCAAACGGGGTAGCCGCTTGATCGAGCGCTCCTCTCATCAAGCAAGTTTTGCCAACTCCAGCCATCCCTGTGAGGCTAATTATGCGGCAGCGTTCTTCAAATATCCAGCCTGCCAGCGTCTTCAGTACCGACTCTCGCCCATACACCGAGACCGCATCTGGTGCATTCCCCCAGTCTGTTTGGCAACGATTGGACGGTTCAGAAACTGCTTCAGGTTCAAGCATGAGCGCTCGACAGAAAGCCATGAAGCTACGATCGCGAATGGCAATCCGTCGCAAAAAGCGCTCCCAGGTCTGTGAGCTACAGCCGTAGGCGTAAGGCCCCTCAGGCTGCCAGAAACCGTCAGGCTCTAGAATATTGCTGGCTGCCAGTAGCCAGCGATCATCATAGACTTTCCATCCTCTCAAGGCAATCGCCTGCTTAATCTGTGTGAGCCCTTCTTGAGATACTTTCATTGTGGACATGGGGGCGTGTTTCACTCCTCCTGGCTCTCGCTGTTGAGGAATAGATGTACGGTTGGATAACTTATACAGTTGCCGCTTGAGTACCGAGGGGGTGAGGGGAGTTAAGCTTGACCATCCACTGGCTGGAATCTTATTAAAATGTTTCGTCCGAGCTGAAAGCTGAAACAGTACCGATAAAATGTCTTATTGCAAGAACTGCCTGATTGCAACAACTGTCTGATTGCAAGAACTGGCCGGTTTTATTGCAAGAGCTGACCGCTAAATCATGACCGCTAGATCAATTGATCGCTTGGGAGAATGATGGCAGGGGCACTATCGAGATACTGGACGCTATGGTGCATTGATCCAGCTGGTGCTGGCGCTGGGTTTAGGCAGCGTTATATTGCCTCTGCAGAACAGTTTTGGCAAGCCCAGCAGCGCGATGATTGCGGCAAAACACTGCGCTCGCCTGCCGTAACCGGGGCTGCCCTTGCGGCTTTGTTTTGCTGGTTTGAGTCGGCAGAGGCGCATAGCGA
Source organism: Leptolyngbya sp. PCC 7375 (assembly GCF_000316115.1). Taxonomy (GTDB): domain Bacteria; phylum Cyanobacteriota; class Cyanobacteriia; order Phormidesmidales; family Phormidesmidaceae; genus Leptothoe. The sequence goes on along the minus strand of NZ_JH993797.1, from coordinate 165,842 downwards.
TCGGGCACTGGCAGGGCTGTGCTTGCGCTGCTACGTCTCAGAACCGATTCTCAATGCTTGTCGACAGCTGGATAGTTTGTTCGGGGGCGAGAGTTTTACCTATCGCGATCTGCTGCCCTTTGTGCTGAATGATGACGGTAAAAAGCTAATTGTCTTAGATCGCGATCGCAAAACCCAGCTAGTGCTCACGCCTGATGGCGATGCTCACCCCACTGCCTACAAAGTTTTTTCTGTGCAGGTTTTGCAAACCTTCCGGCCTCACGATGCTGCTAGTATGAGCCTGGATAGCTGGGCCTATTTGCAAACCAAACAAAATTCGGCCCTGAAGCAGTTTATCGCTGAATATGGCTTTAAGCCACTGAGTGACTGGGCGCTGCTTAATCGAGCCAGACCCACCCAGATAGACCGGCTCTCGCCGCGCGATCGCCATCTGGTTCAAGTGTTCCATGCGGTGTACCGCCGCGACAGACGCCAGCAGCGTCAGGGATCGAGGCGCTGCCTTGATCCCACTGTAGCGCAGCTGCAAGAGATGGTGACTCACCTGAAGGCGCGAGGTATTGCTGCCCAATTGCCGACGCTGCTGGCAGATCTGCAGCAGGTAGCCCTACAGTTCAGGCAGTACGATCTCTGGCGCTGTCGAGAACCGTTAGAACTCACCGATCTAGAAACGGATCGCTATGGGCTGCGCGCCGATCTGCCGTCCGCCGCTGGGGGAGATTGCGCCGCCGAACACTCGGAGCAACAAGCGCTGCTGACCTTTTTCTATGGGCAGCTGCACCGGGCACTAGCAGAGGCCATTCAACAGGCAGTGGGCGATCGCCTTGAGTTTCTCAGCCAGAGTAAAGGCTACGCCGCTTTAGCAGATCGTTTTTTGCCAGGGCTGAGCCTTTATTACCACGAGCATCTCTCACTTAAGCAGATCAGCGCTGTCCTGAGTCTCTCGGGCTGGGCTCAGGCCAGACGCCTCTTAAATCCGGGCGAGCTGCTGAGTACGGTGCGGGCCCTGACGATTCGCCAGGTGCTTGACAATATGCTCAAGCAAGCTCAAGCCCACGGTTTGACCTCACTGCCCCCTCAGCCAGACTATCTGAAAAATCTAGCAGCACAAATCGAGGCGCTGGCGGATGCCGATATTTTTCAGGCTGCCTTTGACGAGATTCGAGCGGGCAAAAATCGCCAGCTGACGAGCGTATATGCTCAACAGCTTTGCGCCTATTTAAACAGGCACACCCAGACCCTTCAAGGAGTAACCCATGTTTAGCCCGTCCGCGCTGCCGTCCGAGTCAGGGCTCAGGCCGCCCGAGGCCCTCTGGCTGGATATCGATCCGGGCGATCAGCGCCTATCGAGTCACGCCCCCTCAGCTAATGAATCAGAAGAGTGGCAGCACCACCTTAATACGCTAGCGCTACTGGGGTTTGAGCAGTGGCTACAGCAACGGAACTATTGCCTGGAAACTAGCCAGTGCCATTATCATCAGGCAGTGATTTATGCAGCCAGGCTCAACGGCTTCAGGCTCAACCTGATTGTTAAAGAACACTGTTTAGATGAGCAGGCAGAGGTGCCAGCAGCGGCTGTACAGCAGCCGGACCGGGTTGCCCATTTCTACGTGCTGCTGGAAATTTCAGAAGAGCAGCGGCGGCTGATTGTTCGTGGGTTTATAGGCAATGACCGTTTGATGACGTCTCTCTGCCAAACCGCCTCGGTTGCACCTGGTAGCAACTACGTCGTGCCGCTGTCGAGTTTTGATCTCGAACCCAATCATTTGTTGTTCTACAGCGATTTTTTAACCCCGGCGACAATCCCGCTGCTGACAGCTGAGGCGGCATTGTCCTTGTCTACGACCCCTGCGATCGCTCAGGCTTCCACTTTGCTAGGCCAGTGGATACAGGGCCAGGTGACAGCCGGTTGGCAGACCGTCGAGGCACTGTTTGGCTCGGCGGCGGCGCTAGCTTGGGGCATCCGGCATCAAGAAAATCGGGTCAAGCGCGGCAAGCTGATCGATCTGGGGCTAGATTTACAGGGGCAGGCGGTGGTACTGCTGGTGACAGTGGCAGACGTCGAGGCCGAGAAACGGTCGGTGCAGGTACGGCTGCATCCGGCTAGAGGCGATCAGTATCTGCCGCCCCAAATTACGCTGACGCTGCTGTCTCAGACTGACGAGACGCTCCAGACGGTCCAGGCGAGGGCCCGAGATAACTACATCCAGCTCAAACCGTTTAAAGGCCTGCCCGGCAGCCGGTTCAGCCTAACGGTGTGTCTCGATACCGCCTGTCTTTGCGAAATGTTTGAACTTTAAAGAATTGCCTTTGGCTGGGAACCTCCTTAGCTCACCCTTGACGCGTTCAGTCACCCGCTATCAACAGGACCCTCACCGATGAACCAGTCAATGAACAAGTCAGTCATTATTAACCTGGGCAACGGTAATCTGCATCAGGGCTTTTCCAGGGTTACCGTGCAGCTGTGGACGGCGGGTATCCCCCTGCCCGAACAATTTATCGGTGCGCTGCCTGCTGCCCCCGAGCTGATAGAGCTGTATCAACACTGGCAGCTGCTCTATCGCAGCCTTTGCGATCGCGTTCCCTTCAGACATCCCCGTCCGATTCTGGCCTCAGCCGTCCCGGCGGTCTCTGCCGCCGGGTCAGGGACGCCTCTCAATACCGACGCAGTGTCCCCCCAGTTAGAGATCGACGACGTGGGCATCACCCACGTTTGCCAGATCGACTTCGACGAACTGTGTCAGCAGCTACAGCACGGCCTCAATACCTGGCTCAAGTCAGACGGATTTCTCTCAGTCGAATACCGACTGCGATCGCGGCTAGATGCATCCGACCTGATTCGCGTCATCATCGAAACCGAAGATACCTGGCTAAAGCATCTGCCCTGGCACTGCTGGCACTTTTTTCAAGACTATCCCAGTGCCGAAATGGCGCTCAGTCAGCCCGAATACCAGCGCCGAACCGGGCTACCCACCGCCGCCCCCAACCGGCAGGTCAGGATACTGGCGGTGCTGGGTGACAGTCGCGGCATAGACCTAGACGCAGAGACTCATCTGCTTCAGGAGCTACAAAATGCCGAGGTGAAATTTTTAGTCAACCCTTCGCGCCAGGTTTTCAACGCTCAGCTGTGGCAGCCTGAGGGGTGGGATATCTTGTTTTTTGCCGGGCATAGTCAGACCCAAGGGCAGACAGGCCGAATCTATATCAACGAGGACACCAACCACAACAGCCTCACCGTTCCTCAGCTTGAAGAAGCCCTCAAAGCGGCGATTGAAAACGGGCTACAGCTGGCCATCTTTAACTCCTGCGATGGCTTGGGGCTGGCTCAGGCGCTGGCACGGCTGCATATTCCGACCGTGGTGGTCATGCGCGAACCCGTGCCAAACCGCGTGGCGCAGGTGTTTTTTCGTCAGTTTCTGCGGGCCTTTGCGCACGACCAGCTGCCGCTCTATCTGGCAATCCAGCAGGCGCGCCTCCAGCTGCAGGGGCTAGAAGATGAGTTTCCAGGGGCTTCTTGGCTGCCGGTCATCTGTCAAAATCTGGCCGTAGAACCGCCGACCTGGCTGCAGCTCGGGGGTATTGCACCTTGCCCCTATCGCGGTCTGTTTGCCTTTCGAGAAGAAGATGCTCACCTCTTTTTTGGTCGGGAGAGAGTTGCTGAAAATTTGCGAGTAGCCGCTCAAACAGAGTCGCTAATTGCCTTAGTAGGGTCCTCTGGCAGTGGCAAATCTTCTGTAATATTTGCTGGACTGGTGCCTCGACTTCGTCAGCGGGGGTTACCGCTGCGAGTGATCTCGATGCGTCCGGGCAGCCATCCTTTGGAGACACTTGCGAATGCGATTAGGGTATCGGCTGAGCAAAATCAGGATCTTTTGAGTGAGACAGATTTTGTAACTGCGCTACGGCAAGATACTCAAGCCTTATCCAAAGCCCTCCAAACGGTTTTTCGAGCCTCAACCGATCGATTGGTACTCATTATCGATCAGTTTGAAGAACTCTATACGCTTTCACCCGTTGCAGAACAACAGCCTTTCTTAAATGGCCTGCTACAGGCAGTTAAATCAGTGCCTGCACTCAAACTGATCCTGGCATTACGAGCCGACTTCTATGGGCATGCGCTTTCTTATCGTCCTTTCAGCGAGGCCTTGCAAGGGGCTGTGTATAATCTTGGCCCGATGAGCCGTTCTGAATTGCGCGCCGCGATCGAGACACCAGCAGCACATTCTGGCATCAGGCTGGAAGCCGGGTTAAGCACTCGGATAGTGGATGATGTCTGGGATCAAGCAGGTGGGCTACCGCTGCTAGAGTTTGCCCTCACCCAGCTGTGGTCAAACCAGAGAAACGGGCTCATGACTTGCCAAGGCTACGCTGATATCGGCGGCGTTGAGGTTGCCTTGGCGAACCATGCTGAAGCTATCTATGCTCGGCTGAGTAGGGAAGATAAGCTGCGATCGCAACGGATATTTATGCAGCTCGTGCATCTAGGTGAAGATCAAGAACCCACCCGTCAGATCGCCACGCGCGATGAGTTGAAGACAGACTGGGACTTGATCGTTCATTTGGCCTCTTCTCGCTTAGTTGTGACAAGCTATAACTCATCCACTGCAAAAGAAACTGCTGAGATCGTTCACGAGACTTTGCTGAAGAGCTGGAAACGACTGGCACACTGGATTAGTATTGACGGTGATTTTCGCCGCTGGCAGCAGCAGCTCAGAACAGCAAGGTGGCAGTGGGAGCAAGATCCGGACAATGATCACCTGCTGCTACGTTGGAAGCCGTTAGCAGATGCAGAGTACTGGTATTTGCAGCGGAGGTCAGATCTTAGCCCAGGAGATATTCGATTCGTTGAACAGAGCCTTGAGGCAAGGAATGATGACCTCAAAAGGCAAAAGCGCCGACGGCAGCTGACGCTAGTCGGCCTCACAGGTGGACTGTTGCTAGCGTCAATGCTGGCTGGAACCGCGTTTTATCAATGGCGACAGGCCCATATCAGAGAAATTGAAGCGACCAGTCAATCTTCTGTTGCCTTGTTTGCGACCAACCAAAAATTAGAAGCGTTGGTTGAAGCGATTAGAGCCTATCGCGGTTTGCAACTGCCCTTCAGGGCAAATCTCTCGACTCAAGCCTCGGTTAATTTAGCCCTAAAACAGGCAGCCTACGGACTAGCTGAATACAATCGCTTATCAGCGCATACCGACGGCGTCAAAGGTGTTGCATTCAGCCCCGACAGCCAAATTATTGCCTCAATACCAGAGACCGATGAGATTATGCTCTGGAACAGTAACGGAATTTTACGAACTACGCTGACTGGCCATAGTGCTGGCATCAACAGCGTGTCATTCAGCCCGGATGGGCAAATGATTGCAACTGCCTCTAACGACAATACGATCAAACTTTGGCACCTAGATGGCACCTTGCTTAAGACGATCCAAGGGCACAGGGCTGAAGTCACAGATGTGTCATTCAGCCCGGATGGGCAAATGATTGCAACTGCCTCTAACGACAACACGATCAAGCTGTGGAGCCTAGATGGCACCTTGCTCAAGACGATTCAAGGACACAGCGCTGCAGTCACAGGCTTGGCGTTTCGACCGGATGGGCAAATGATTGCCACCGCATCTAGCGACAATACGACTAAGCTGTGGAGCCTAGATGGCACCTTGCTCAAGACGATTCAAGGACACAGCGCTGCAGTCACAGGCTTGGCGTTTCGACCGGATGGGCAAATGATTGCCACCGCATCTGCCGACAACACGATCAAGCTCTGGAACTTGGACGGCAGCTTAAAAAACACTTTCACGGGACATAGCAGCGAGGTTACCGATGTCGCATTCAGCCCGGATGGTAAAACCCTAGCCTCAGCATCGGCAGACAAAACAATTAAGCTCTGGAGAGACAATGGCACCTTGTTAGCCACGTTTGAGGGACATGGTGATATCGTTTGGGAAATCGCGTTCAGCCCCGATGGTCAGACCTTGGCCTCGGCCAGCTGGGATAGCACTGTTCGACTCTGGCGCTATACAAATCCCCTACTGACCGTCCTATCTGGGCATGATGATGGCATTACCAGTGTGTCATTTAGCCCTGATGGTCAGACTACTGCTTCGGCTTCAGATGATAAAACCATCAAACTCTGGACTTTAGATGGCACCCTGCTAAAGACAATGACCGGGCATCGCAGCCGAGTCTACAAAGCAGCCTTCAGCCCTGACGGCCAAACCCTTGCCTCCGCCTCAGACGATCAAACCATCAAGCTGTGGAACCGCCAAGGCGATCTGATCAAAACATTTACAGGGCATCAGGGCACAGTCTTTAAGGCGATGTTTAGCCCTGATGGGCAAACAATCATCTCAGTATCAAACGATCAAACCATCAAGCTGTGGAACCTAGATGGCAGCCTGAGAAAGACTATTGAAGGACACAGTAGATCGGTCTCAGGCGGAGATGTCAGCCCAGACGGGCAGATGATTGCCTCAGCCTCCAATGACAAAACAATTAAGCTTTGGCATTTTGACGGCAGCTTACAAAAGACAATTAAGGCGAGCGATGCTCAGATAGAAGATCTGGCTTTCAGCCCAGATGGGCAGATGATTGCCTCAGCCTCAGCAGATGACACCATTCGACTCTGGAGTCTAGAAGGAAGACTTCTGAAGACGCTTAAACGTCATGAAGGAGCAATTTGGGGGATCACCTACAGCCCTGATGGACAGAGAATTGCCTCAACCTCAGCAGATACCACAGTCATTCTCTGAAATTTAGAACAGATCTTAGCCATAGATGAACTGGAGTACGCCTGCAGCCAGGTTCGGAATTACTTGAAAACTAGTGACGAGGTTCAGGAACGCGATCGCACTCTCTGCGACCTATGATAGTTTTGCCAGGGTACTAGCAGGCTACAACAATTTGCATCACCGCTTGGAGCGCGGACCACAAACCGCCTTGTATCCAGGTGGGGTAGGGCGATAGATGCTCTCCTGCAAAAAATAACCGCCCAGCGGGTTGGCTGGCACCTGGAAAAAACATCTGGAGATCTTGGGGGTAAGAAGATGAGAACGCGCCTGCCGCGTAGCGATTTTGATCCCAGGCCATCGACACGTAGGGCTGATCTAAATCAAGATAGTCTTTGATATCAGGATGAAACCGTTTGATTTGCTCAATCACCAGCTGACCACGTGCCTCCTGGCTCAACACCCCCAACCGTCGCGCTGTAGCTCCCCAGGTATAGCTGCCCAGCAGCACACCAGGTTTTTCACTAATAGATTGATCTTTCTTCTCAGCATTATCTGAAGGATAAAACGTCATGCGAGCAATCGAATCTGAGAGAGACGCTCCCCCATATATTTCTTCTTTTGACTCCCAAAATCGTTGCTTACAGTTGACCAAAACTTTTGTTGCAGACTGGTATCCTAAGCCTTGGATGGCATCTTGTATGCGCTTACTGCCGCATAGCCCTTGAAGCTTGATGCGACGAAGCACCGAAAATGGAATGGTACAGAGCACATAGGGCGAGGTGACGCTATCTAGCTTGCCATTTTCCTTAAAGGCAACCGTAATACCTTCGCTACCTTGCGCTATAGAATATACCTCTTGAGAAAAAGCAATATGGTCTCGCAAAGTTGTTCCATCTGGAAGCGAAGCATCTGCAAGTTTTTCAGGTAAGCAACCCATACCGCCTTCTATCTCTTCGAGGTCTGTAAAAGCTTTGTCGATTTCTTCACGAATAAACAGAAGAGTAGACCGCTGCCAGTAGTCGTCGAGGACGGTAGCCTTACCCATCAATCGTACGGCGTCGGCGGTCTCCGCATACTGGCGCAGCGTATGCAGCAAGGATTGTCTATCCAAGCGTGTCAGCCTATCAGAAAAGGGGCCATGCCCAAACAGCTGTGATTTTTCGCTATCCTCCAAATTAGACAGCACAATCTTTATAATTCGTAAATAGATCGCATCGAGACCGTCGGAACTTTGAATCGCTTTGCAATCATCACTTTGAATCGCTTTGCGATCATCGCCCGATAAATTGAACAAACTCCCAATCTCTTTAGGCGCATCTTCAGCCCTACATAAGGTCCCTTCAAAGTCGCGGTATGTTTTTGGATTAAAATTAATAAAGGATCGTAGCCTAAGTTTGAGCTGACTAACGTAGTGCCGAGTATAGTCGTGGGAACCCGGAATACGCATTGCCCCTAGCTCGCCATATTGGCCATTTTCAAAGCGATGGGTCCAGACTCGTCCCCCTAAGCGTCCAGAGGCTTCTATAATCTTCACCTGATGGCCTAGCTGGGCTAGCTCATAGCCAGCTGCTAGTCCTGCCATACCTGCCCCGAGAACGAGAATTTCTTTGCAAGGGCGATTTTTGTCCTCACGCTGAATCTGATCAAGCTGCTGCTCGATTGGCGTGTGATCCTCCATTATGATATTTGCTCCTGCTGACGACATAATAGAGACGATTAATGAGATAGAAAACGAGTCAAGGTTAAAATCAGCGCGCTAATGTCAACGAAGACGCAGCCCCCTCAGCAGCGCTATACGCATCGTTGGGAACTCTACAGTCTCGGCAGCAGCGTACGTCCACAATGAAAGGTTTTGCGTGAGCGTCAATCTCTATGAAGGCTTTTGTGAAAGCTGTCGCCAGCTGATCGGGATGTTCGACCAAGATTCCATCGGCACCTAAGCTGCGTGCAAAACTAACACAGTCAAGGGTCGGTATCTTGCTGGCTTCAATGGCGTTCTCCGGCCATTCCTTGCCCGTTTCCGTAGCCCGCAGGTAGATGTTGCCTAGAGCACTATTGTTGATGACCACAACAATCAGCGGTATGTTATAACGCACAGCCGTCTTAATTTCCATACCGTGCATCAACAGGCTGCCATCACCCGCAATAACAACGCAGGGTTGCTCAGATTGGGCTAGCTTAGCCCCAATAGCTACTGACACGCCATAACCCATAGGTCCCGTATTAGTCAGTATCAAAAATTCGTTAGGGGCATAGGCAGTCCAGTAATGAGGCACATGGTAAGAATGTGCACCTGAATCTACGACCAGCACTGTATCGCGGGGTGCAGCCTGGCGCAGTTCAGTGACAACCCGGGCAGGGTGTATGGGCACTTCATCACTTCCTCGATTATCTGGGCGATCGTAATAGGGCGTTTGTCGAATGCTCTTGAGCCAAGCTTGGCGTTCTGGCTGACTGGCGTGGAGTGATTCTGTGAATAAAGCCTCATTGTCCTGAAGCCAATGCAGAAACTCTCTGACATCTCCAATAATCAGTGTCTCTTCATAGTTTTTACCAGACACATTGTTTGGATTGATATCAACACGGATCAGGGATTGGGAGGGTGGAAAATTTTCATGCCAAACATAGGTGTTGGTCTCGTTGACTATTGAGTAACAAGTTAATGTTGCCTTTTTGTCGTTTTCCTACGCTGCCAACGAAGGTGTTTTGGACGTTTTGCCCTGCTCTATCTTACCCGCCAATAATTTATTCAACAGTAGAGCAGGCCTACTCTTGGATAAAACGATCTCTTGCTGGTCTTGGAGAGCCATTCGAACAATCCGTTCACTGGGATAGCCATGCTTGGGTAGGGTACGAAACCAGCCCGGAAAGTATCGCCAGATATGATTCGGCATTTCCAGAGCGAGCACTTGCAGTAGTCCTAAGGCGATAGCATTGAGGTTGACAAAGCGTTCAAAGGCCTCGACTTTGCTAAGAATTTGGGTCTGGATATCGGTGTCATAGTCGAGCAGGTACATCGAGTCAGGCCAGTCAGCAATTTTGTCGAGTGCTTTGAGCCAGAACCGATAGGCAAACCCACCCAGGAGATGAACCAAGGTGCGAAAAGCGACCTCGATTTTGAAGCGCTTTGTATAGGTTTCAATGACCTCTAGTCCAGTGAGGCTGAGGTCTGACGAGAGCAGGATCATCCGTTTGCCACACGGTTGTTGGGTGAGGACAAAGAGGACCTTCTCGGTGGGGCTATCCCAGTAAAACTGAAAACACTGATAGACCAGTGAAACGGGCTGACCATAGAGTGAGACCGTTTCGCTTAACCAGCTATCGGTCTCCTCGAACAAGTCTCTGAGCCTGATTTTGGCTCCCCATTGTCGAGGGCGTCCTCGTTTTGCGACCTGTGGATTCGCTGAAAACTCGGCCCGTGCCACCGTTGAGATGCGACTGCGACTAATGAGATGGAGGTGGTGTTGACGAAACCGCTGTAATACAACCCGACACGCATAGTAGGCATCCAACACGGCATAGCTGCCCTGCCCCATATGGGTGACACAGAGTTGCGCCATTTTCTCGGTTAGACGACTCTCAGCATCGTCAGTGGTCGCAATGATGCCATCATGAAGTTTAAGCGCAATGAGACTGACAAACAGCGCGGAGTCGAGTCCGATTAAAAGGCCCAACGCACTAAAATAATGCCCCCGTATCCATTCTGGTTTACTGAGGTTATCGGACTCTTGATGCAGGCCTTTAACCCCAGGCATTTTACGCCCCTCTTTGCTGACCTTAATGCCGTCACCGACATACACTCGATGCCCCTTGAGTCGATATCCATCGGTCTGATGACTGAGCCAACGGCCCCAACGACGGCACACCCGGTCCATCTCATATCCAGATGAATGAAACCAATGGAGGGCTTGATGATAGTACTCCGCTCCCAGACCCAGGGCATTCAAATAACTGGTCACCGCAGGGGGCTGGGTCGTTAGTAGGGCTCCCCACAACAGCAGCACAAACCACCCGAATGTAGCATTGCGACTAAAGGCTGGACGGAATGTAACGATAATTTGCTCGATACGCTCGTAGAGCTCCATAATAAAATCAGCTGAATCTTTCACTTCAGCTAGTTTCGGGCATTCCGGGCTCTCTGAGCGATGGAATGTTCTTTTTTATAGAGCGCTTCTGAAAAGCAACAAAAACTTCTTACTGTTCAGTCTCGTTGAGTGTAGCTCCTAATACAAGCAGTACTTCAGCTTTAGGAATCTCTGGCTGCCCCTCGGCGGCGGCGGCTCCCATAACCAACTTGTTGGCTTGAAGCGTACCCCCGTTGCCAAAAATGCCAAACGACATCGGCGACTCAGAAGGGTCTTCTGAAAGAACACCCTTCGCCCGTAGGGTTGTTACGACTGGAATGCTGTACTTTTCGGCAAATTCTTGCAGCTCTTTACTCGCTTTTGAGCGAACACAGCCGTTCCCAGCAAAAATTACGATCCGCGTGGCGCTGTTAAGAATGTCTGGAAGCTGTTGTACTGTACTTCGATCAAGCAATCTGACTGGCTCGTCAAATCCTGGTGATTGATACGATGCCTGGTAGTCAGCATTCAACATCTCTCTTGGAAAAGAAAGGAAGGCTGGCTGATTTTCAAGGCTGCGCATTACCTGTATTGCTTTATGCAAAAGGTCCTTTGCTTTATTATATTCAGGTGTGTAGCAAACAGAATCGTTTTGATCATCAATTTCAATTTGATTATCAAAAACGTGGGGAACACGCTGTGCCCAAGCGGTGATTGGGCGCATGATTTCGATATCGTCCACACCCGTGGAGCTAGAATCTTGAAAGACACCATCTCCGGTATACTTCGACGATAGCGATCCGCTCAGGACTAGCACAGGCGATCGATCCGCATAGGCGGCTGCGATCGCAGTCACCATATTGGTCACACCGGGGCCACCCATTGCTACACAAACCCCAAATCCCTGACTTGCTCTGGCATAGCCATCAGCCATGAAAGCGGCGCCGCCTTCATGAGCGGCTACGACAACATCAATGTCAGCCTCTGGATGGTTTTCTACAAACGGATCAATATTGTAGCCAGGAACCAGGAAAACATGATTAATTCTCTCCTGTTTTAAGGCTTTAAGAACGTATAATGCTACTGAATTTTGCGACATCGTAAGTCTCCTCTGAAACTGGCAATAGATTGGCAATCTTAGTCTGTAGAGTGACGACTCAGTTATGACGATACGGAACGGGCCAACTGGGTAAAAAGAAGCTGAATTAGAAAGCTGTACCGAGAAAAACTAACTAAGAGAAAACAAAGGAGAGCTAACGGAAGAACAGAGGTGGTAGCTCAGAACGCATGTTTTCAACTTGGGACGTATGTTTTTATATCAGCATTGTTGGGAAGTGGCAACCCTCTGTTCTCTGTCAGTTTACTGGTAGCGAAGCTTTAGCTAGCCAAAAGTCCACTTTTCCAGAAACAATGAACAGTTGCTGTAATCATAACTCGTCTATCACATGCACGCTTTCTAGAAAGATACAACTCTCAATTACACCTCAGTTTTTTAGAAACAAACTGAGACTAGCATGAGTCCGATTATGAGTGATAAGACAGATACAACGGCTTCTAGATATGCCGGACATATCTAGAAGCGATTTGGAGACTGGGACAAGTTTGTTTTGGTCTGTGAAAATATTTAGTTATAGGGGTATCTACACCAATGAGGTTGCAAGAAACTGAATCTAAGACATTAACGACCGAAAAAACAGCTGAAGCCATTGACAAAGCAATCGCCATTGATGCAGACGGTAATGAGAGTTTTATCACTACTGAATGCTCGTTTGGCTGCGGCTGCCCAAGCCCATTCTCACAATATGGCTCGGCACAAACGGATGAGTCATACGGGTTTAAAATGACCTCGTGTGGAGGGTGCTAAATCTTTCTTTGCATAAAATCGATAAGCTTGATTCGGATGCATAGGACCCAAATTCAAGAATTTGTTATGATGGTGAACCCATGATGTGTCTATACAAGACTTGTGTTTAAAGCTTGTACTTAGGGAAGTTCAGGGCTGTGGTTAACCTAAGCCAGCTGAGCGTAGATGTAAGAGGAATAGATATTTAAGCTAGCAAAGTTACACTTTTAAGGGAATAAGTTAGTGACATTTGTCATGCTCCTGTAATGACAATCAATAGATGTTTGCGAAATTTCCCTTTTGTATTGTGAGGGTGTCAAAAGACTTAGTTTGCATCTTGGTTGGATGACTTTTGAACAACGGCCTCCACATTTGCAATGGAATCAAATGCAGAAAGTTATTATTGTTGGAGCTGGTCCCACAGCACTATTTTTAGCTCATTGCTTGTTGGCCCGAAAAAGCTATCAGGTGGAAATTTATGAGCGCCGCTCCGATCCTCGACAGATTGAACCAGCAGGCCAGCGGACTTTTCCCATTTCTCTGCAGGCCCGTGGGCTCGGGGCCATTCGTACCGTACCTGACTTAGAAGCGGCATTAGCCGAAGCAGGGGCATGGGTAAGTAGTACGTTGTTACACGGTAAGCGAGGGAATGCGCGCCGTATTGAGCGTAAACTGCCGCTGCTGCTGGATCGTAATCAATAGAGTCACATTGGAATTCAGCGAAAGAACGGGAATCGGCGGCGAGATAGCTGCAAAGATTTTCGATAAAGGTCTTTCATCTAAATCTAGGCATGAGCAGTTAGTTCACTCTGTGTGGGAGTTTGAAGTCGAATATTGGCCTAAGGACTGAATCAAAACGAGTTTCACGTTTACTTACCATCAAGGAGAACATAGAAATGACTGTATATGACACTAAACAAGTAGCTCTTGAACAAGAAACGCCTCAAGGCCGGCTTCCCAGAGAAGAAGGTGCTAATTCTTCAAAAGAAGGAAATAGTTCCTCAAGTAACACTAAATTTGCCGAAAGAACGTGGGTAGTCTTCTTGGGAGAAATAGGAATTCCTCTTTTTGCAGCTATAGCTGCGGCTGGTATTGCTGGTTGGTTCACTCTCAATCAAACTAACATCGCCGAGAAACGCGAAGCAAACAATAGTGTGAGCGAAGCTACGAAAAATAGGGGAGAAGTTCTAACAACTTATGCCAAGACAATTTCAGATCTCATGGCAGCAAAAGAGGGGAATAACTTCGTTCCTAATAAAATTGAGAAAGATATAATTAGAGGGCATACACTAGTAGCTCTACGCCGACTTAATCCTCAGGATAAATTCCAGGAAAACCCTGACGATGAATCTGGAAGCTTTCCATCCCTGAGCCTATCGGGCTTATTCGAATCTAATAGTGATGAGGAAGATAAAAAGCTTCAAGATGACGCAGGTGAACTAAAGGGATACCTCATCCGCTATTTATATGACCTTGATTTGCTGAGAACAAGATATTACCAAAATGATGAGATTAAGGAGGCTGAGATTGATTTGGGGGGAGCTGATCTTGATAATGTTGTACTAAAGGATGCATCGCTATGGAATATCGCTCTTAAAAGAGCTTATTTAAGAAAGGGTGACTTTAGAAATGCCAATTTGGAAGGAGCTAATCTAACAGAGGCTAATCTAACAGAGGCTAATCTAACAGAGGCTAATCTAACAGAGGCCAATCTAACAGAGGCTAGCCTTTCCTTCCCTAAGCAACCCCTTTCTGAAATTAAAAAAGTAGTAGCTGACCTGACAGGAGTTAAACTGTCTGGAGCTAATTTAACAGGAGCTAACTTGACAGGAGCCAATCTAACGGAAGCCGACTTTTCACCCCATATTTCCCTAGACTCCGAAGTCACCGAATTTACAGAAACCGAATTATTTGAGATTTTGAGTAACCTCAAAAAATCTGACCGAGATGATGTCCTGGCTGAACTTGAAGAAACTAAACGCTCTGCGGTCGAGTCCTATCTTTCTCTGGAAACTAGCTCTGAAGAAGTCAACTCTCCAGAAGCTGACACAAATGAAGACAAGATACGTGAGTTCCTGAACAACTTTACAGAAGGAGAATTCGAAGACTCCAACCTCAGTGAAATGCTGACCAAACTAGGTGAGATTCTGACAGTCGAACTAGATATAACTTGGACAACCCTTGAAGCAGTTAACTTAAGCTCTGCTGATTTACGTAGGGCTAACTTAAGCTTCGTTGACCTGACTGACGCAAATCTAGAAGGTGCCTGCTACGTTGAGGGCGCAGAGGATACAAAAGGCACACTTTTCCCCGATGGCTTTGACCCAGCTGCAGTAGGGATGGTAGCCATTTCGGCAAATCAGTCTGATCCAAGCGAACGTGAGTTTCGAGCTTGTACATCTCTATGACCAACGCTACTAGCTCCGACAAAACATTTATATGTTACTTGTTGGAGCTGGGTTCGGGCTCAACAGTGCGATATGCGTTGGTTTGATTGAGGCTAGAGGCTGCGATCGCATCTGGGACAGGGAGGTAGAGTCGTTGACATCGCTAGTTGGGTAGGCGCATCACATCCATATTGACGGATGGAACCGGGAAGGTGCATCTACTCTTCGACTGAATATCCTTACACGTTAGGCCCCCCCTTTATCATCTTTGTCATCGGAAGTGTCTGTTCCAGGATCAACAGCCCCGAGCCCAAAAACACTTCCATCAAACCATTCAGACTTCAGAAGCGACCACCAGTCAGCGGTTAACCCCTGCAGAATGTAGTCATACGGTAGCCAGCCATAGCCTCCATTGCCCCAGTTGGCTCCCCAGGAATTCCGAATCAGGATGGCTCCTGGTTGAGCGGGTTCTCCATCGACACGGTCAATGTGCTTGTAATCGTTGTAGCCAATCGCTACGGCAGCATGTCCGCCAATGATCTGGTCTCTATTGCTGGGATAGGGAATATGTCCTCGGCGAATATTGCCCTCCTTATAGAAAGAATCGTAAACGGTAAACCCAAACATACAAGGCAGCCCTGCCGCTAAAACGGCTTTAATCTGGAACAGCAGCAGCTCTTTTGAAGCGATCGCCGCTGAATCTAACCGGAAATATTTGAGAGTTTGATAGCTTTGAGCGTAGGCATAACAAAAGGCAGGAGGTTCTTCATTAAATTCTCGCTCGTTCCAGGGCCAGACCTCTTCGGGAGGCACCCCAAAAAGTACTAAAGCTTTCATCGTCTGTCGGACGGATGCACCAGTGTCATCCAAGCGCCCCATCAGATTACGAGATGCCTTGTAGAGGAAGCGGGGAGAAAGGTTCATGTATTTCCCATAACGCTTCCGCGCGAAATACTCGACCAGCGCAATACCGGCAAACGAGGTGCAGGCATTCAGCAATCCTTGATCCTCAACTGGAGAACACCAATAGCTGAGATCGACAACTCCGGGTAAAAAAAAGTAAGACTTGATGTTTTTCTTTCTTCTCTGCAGAGAAGTATGCAGAAGATTTGTACTAACAGGCAATCGTAGTTTGGCAGGCTCAAAAAATAGTGCTTGTTCAGTCTGCTGAATCTCATTAGACAAGGAATGTTCGTTTGAACCTTGTTCATTCAGATCTGGATGATTGATTTCAAAAAACTCTTCTTTGTCCGTCAACAAAGACCTCAGCACAGCTGTTTGATTGTTTCCCTTGTCTGATTCAGCTGGTGCCCTTGTATATTTGACGTTATATTGACTGCTCAGAATATCCTTTAAAAATTGGAAGAAAGACAAATATTCTTCAAGGTCTTTCTTCTCATTCTGCAAATCTTCTCTGGTATCCTTATCTCGATCTGGGCGAGTTCTCAACTCTAAGAACTTAGTTGCAGCAGGTTTTACCAATGTATTCAACTCATCGTCAGTGTAACGAAATTTCGACCTCACTTTTTTTTCAACCTTGTTCAAAAAGGCATCCCTATCCTTTTTACTCAACACTCCTCGATCTTTTAAAAGATCAGCTAAAGTATCAATAAATATAGGTCTAATTTCAATATTTCCGTAAAGTTCGCGTTCAATTTTGACAAGCGTTTCTTCAAACAGATTAGTGGCCGAATACTTTAGCGATCGCAATTCAGCGATTGGGTCGGTTAGATAAATGGGCGAATATTCACTCAAAAGGGTCTTATAAGGCGCGAGTCTTGTCCGGTTCTCTAGATGATGCAATTGGAAGCCACTATCCAACCGTTCAAAGCCTTTATTAACCGCCTCTTTCAGGTTGTCAAAATTAGCTAAAGGAGATATCGCCTGGAGTATGGCTGAAATAAAAGGCTCGATAGTTTGAAACCAATACTCAAACTGATATATAAATCTTTCGTAAGAACAGAGAATGAAACTGTTAGTCAATGTCTCTGAATTCTCCAGAAGCTGGTCTAAGCAATCCCTAATCGATTCATTGAGTTTTGATAGAATTTTCTTCGTCTTTTCGGGATATTCTACGGTATCAGTGTTTCCCTGTTTTTCAGCCTTAGTCTTATCAGGATCATATCCTGTCAGCCCTTGAGTCGTCTTAAGCAGAGAAGCACAGAAAGCTGCCAACTTTTCTTGCAGTTCTTCCCTAGGTTCTTTTCTGTCCGACTGTTCTGACTCAGATAATGAGTCTTGATGTTTCTGCGGTTTCTTAGAATCTTTAAGTGTATCTGTGTCTTCTCTGAGTTTAATACTGGTAATTAAGAGTACTTCGCTAATATCGTTATCTAACTCTCGTCGAATCAACTGGATTCTCTCAGCTAATATAGGATCAAGCGGTTGATTCTCAAAAAACTGCAGAAAAGCATTGTCAAGCTGAATCTTAAATTTTCCCTCAAGCCAAAGATACGTTAAGTTCTGAAAGATTTCCTTTAAAACCTCATGTGGAATTAGTGAGGGTGGACAAATGAGGGCTATCTCGGGTTGAGCATGCTCATTTTCAGTTAGAGTCGATTGAATAGCAGCGTAACTTCTAGGGCCAACAATACCATCACGAACTAAATTCTGGGAAGCTTGAAAAGCGATAACTAGCTTCTCTAGTTTTTGGTCAAATGTCGGCTCTTGAATCCATTGCATAAGATTTAAGCCAAGGGTTTTGAGGTCGAGCTGTTCTTCACAGCATTTGATGAAGTCTTCTCGGATATGATTTCCTTTTTCATCTTTATATTTCTTGTAGATGGCATAAATTGCTAACTTTAGTCGAACAACTTCTTTGCCTTGATAGACTCTACCTGCTCTCAAAATCTTATAGATCTGCACTGAGGGAAAGCAAGTTTCACCATATAGCTGGTTTTTGATATCTTGAAGCTCGGAAGTGTCGAGTCCTTTCTGTCGTTGTAGCTTATCGATTAGGCGCTCAAGAATCGCTTCTAGATGCCCGATACCTTCCTGAGTGTGAATGCGGGGTTTGTTTTCCAGGATGGACTCAAGGTTAGGATCGGTCACATCCGGCAAATCTGGAATCCAGCCAAATCCTTTTTTTTGCCAAGCTTTTTCTGAGTGCACCATTATTGCTCTCCTATAGCTGTCTGTGATGTTTGCACGCCCTTACACAGTCGAGTCGGGGCAGATAGGTTGGTCTGAAGGTAGTCTTGAAGCCAAGCACATCCTTGATTCACCAGCCCGTCTAAGGTGAGATTTTCAAGATTCCAAACAATGACCCGACCATCGGAACTGCCCGATACCAGGGTCGGGACTTTACCTCGATCACCCTCTGAAGAATCCAATGTCAGGATTGATACATGTCTGAAGCGAATGTCATTGATAACGCCAATATGCCCTGCCAAAGTAGCTAGGAGAGAACCATCCCGCTTCCAGACTTTGATGGTGTGATCACTACTCGCACTGAAGATCAGCTCACCATCAGGGCTAAATTGAACCTTGGTGACACTATCACTATGGCCGGTTAGCGAACCAAGAGGTTGGCCGCCGTTAGTCCAAAGTCTTACCAGTTTGTCACCCCCTGCAGTTGCGATCGCATCTCCCTGAGGGCTAAAGGCAACACCCCAAACTCGGCCCTCATGCCCTATGAATGAGATGGGTGCTGGATCAGATTCAAGATCCCATATTTTGACCGTACCATCGTTGCTAGCACTGGCGAGTCGGCTGCCATCATGGTTAAAGCTAACCCAATTCACTCTTTCTTCGTGCTCTCCGAGCACCTTGATTGGGCTACCGCTAGTGGCATCCCAAAGTTTGACTAACCCATCACCGCCACCAGAAGCCAGTAAGTTACGCTGAGGGGGGCTAAAGTTAAGTCCATCAACGCTATGTTCATGGGCCTCGGTGATGGAGTTCAGCGTCCTTCCCTCAGATGTCCAGAATCGAATCGTTCCATCCTTATCGGCACTGGCAAGGCGATCGCCTTCTGGACTAAAACTGACACCCACACCTTCGCTGCCGCCAGATAGTAGCTTCAAGGTCGGGTTTTGGGGATTGTCTAGATTCCAGAGAGCCACCTGACCATCTGATCGCGTCGCCGCTATCCGATTGCCATCAGGGTTAATGCTGACACCAATTATTTTCTTCTGGTCATCATTGTGTTCGTCAGTGGAGGGTTCTAGTACCTTCATGCGGGGGGAGCGGTTGATTTGCCAGAGTTTGACCGTAGTGTCTCGACTGACAGAGGCTAAAACGCTACCGTCAGGACTGAAGCTGACACCCTTCACTAGCAGTGAGTGCCCTGGCAACTTTTCGACAACGTTGCCCTGGACACCCCAGATTTCAACAGTGCGATTGGTCAACGCTCCGGCAATATATCGACTATCTGGGCTGAATGCCAACTGGTAGGCAGCACTACCATCACTGGATGAAAACTGTCTCACAGGTTCTCCAGTGGCTTTCCAGATACGTATGAAACCACTGTTATCGCTAGAGGCTAGCCACTGCCCATCGGGGCTAAAGCGAACACTACGCACCCAATCTGAATGACCTATCAGAGGCGGGCGTTTAAGATTACCTTCTAGATCCCATAGTTTGAGCGTGTCATCTTCGCTGGCCGTAACCAGCACATTATCTTCTGGATGGAAATCAACATCCCGCACGGCTTGATCATGGGCTGGAATGATGCGTTTCAGTTCTCCTTGAAAATCCCACAACTTGACATGGCCATCCCCGCTGCCGCTGGCCAATAGGTTATATTGCGGATTCTGTTCGAGGTTGGGATAAAATCGAACGCTGGAAATCCAGTCATCATGGGCCGGAAATGTTTTAATAATCGCCCCATCTGCTGTTAGCAATCGGATCACGCCATCGTCATCACCACTTGCCAATATCTGTCCATCTTGGCTGAAATCCGCACTGTGTACTGGAGTGTTATGAGAGATCTGGGCCAGTGGTTCACCCGCTGAACTCCAAAGCCTGAGAGTTTTATCATAGCTAACAGTAGCGATGACTTCACCATTGGGACTAAAAGCAACTTCCTCAACTGGAGCGGTATGTCCTTCCAAACGGTTGCGTTCCCTTACCCAATACATTCCTTGGGCCAGCGATGTCATGATTTCTGCTTGCAGATCGGCAGGACGCGCAAAACCGGGCAAGTTTTGCAGTCGAGTTCCGGCATCAATCGCCGTGATTAAGGGGGTTAAGATATCCCGATTGAGCGTAAATTCGGCCTGGCTAGTTCGGCCCAAGGCTTGAATTTGCCCCTGCTCAGCTCGAATCCACTGCGTCGCAGCTAGGAATGCGAAACCACTGACCGCTATCAAAGAAAGACCAATGCCTCCAACTGTACGTTGCAGCCGTCGAATTGCGCGACGATGTTCTTGCTCGGCCAGTGCCTCACTGGCCTCAATAAACGCGGTTTCCTCCGATCGGAAGTCTCCAAAGCGTGCTTGCAGTTCTTGCTTTTGAGCCAGTAAGCGCTGTAGCTTTGTGCCCTGCCACAGCTCGGCCTCGGCCTGCTTACTTTTTTGCTGATGTAGATCATGCCAGCGATTAGCATCTTCTTTAAGCTGGTTTCGCAGGCGAATCAGGGGTTTGCTTTCCTCGATCCAGCTTTTGAGCGTGTCCCAGGAGTCGATGAGGGTCTCGTGGGCCAGTTCGACAACACTGCTACTGTCAGGGCTGGGGCGATCGCTGATGAGCAAACTGGCATCAATCAACTGTTTCAACACCTTACGCACAGTCGCATCGCGAAAGTCCCCTAAAGCGGCTCTATGACTCACGGCTTTACCGACAGCGGTGGTGCCCACATCAGCGGTGGTGGTATCGACCAACTGAAGAAAAATACGTTTAGCGGCCTGCTGTTCTTCCGCAGAAAGGCTATCGTAAATGTCGTCAACCCGTCGCTGCAATGCACCTCGGACACCCCCAATGCGACGATAGATGTTGGTGCGAAGGATGCGATCGGAGAGATCGCCGCTGCTTTCCCATAGGAGCTTGAGTGTGTACTGGAGCAGGGGTAAAGAGATCCGTTCGGATTCGCCTGCTTCGGTGCGCCCTTTGAGATCTTGAATGATTTCCCCCACCAGCCCTGGCTCAAAGACAACGCCATGGTGGGCAGCCGGTTGTTCGATCGCAAGGCGGAGTTCATCATCGCCCAAATCGGTCACCAACTCTGACCGCTGAAGAATCCCCCTTAGGGCCGGATAGGCACTCAGGCGATCCAGAAAATCGGCTCGCATGGCCAGCACCATGTCTACCTTTGGCAGCTTAGCCTTCACTAACTGAAGCAGACTCTCTATAAAATGCTGACGTTTTTGTAGATCATGACAAAGGGTGAACAACTCCTCAAACTGGTCCACAAAAATGAGCCATTCTTCATCCGCTTGCTTGACAGTTTGACTGGCTTTGATCAGCCCATTGGGGTAACCCAATGACAGAAATTCCGTTGCCGACTGCCGATACCCAGCACTAACGAGACTGGCTCGAAACGACTCAAATGGATCCCGATCCGGGGTAAAAATTAACTCACGAAATCCCCCGCCCCGCTGCTCGGTAAGTCTCGGAATGAGGTCAGCCCGAATCAGCGAAGATTTGCCACTCCCTGAGGCTCCTAGCACAAGCAAAAAATGATGCTGGAGGCGATTTTGGAAATGGCTGACGAGGCGATCACGCCCAAAAAACAAATCGCGATCGCGTACCTCAAACTTACGCAGACCAATGTAAGGCGATCGGGCAATCAAAGGCCGAGTTTTAATTTCATCGAAGGCGACTTGCAAAATTTGGGTTTGAGCCAGGGTCGCCTGGGAGAGATCGACATGGGTCTGGGAGAAATCGACCGTGTTGCCTTTGCCACTAACCTGAAAATTTCCCTCGATCGCAACATCTTGGGATTGAGCTTGGTTTCGTTGAGGCTCTGAATCAGACCGCATCATAGGACTATCCAGGCTTTAGAGACCAGAGCAGCCACCTTCATTACAGGTTCGGCCAAGGTCTCTACGCCCTCTAATCCTTTTTTGAGAGCTGCAATGGATTGATCAATCAAACTTTTGTCTGGCTGCTCCTTTTGCAGTTCTTCAGCCGCTGTTTTAAGGGGAACTTCAGCCGTCGCCTTTTCGATTGGATTCAGTTCTGAAGAATCCAGGACTTGTTGATGAAGCACATTAAGTGCCTGAATCAGCGTCTGAGTGGTGTTAGCCTCTTCAGCAGTGTTACCGGGAGAGTGGCTGCCCACGGTTTGCTGCTGACTCATCTCAACCGTGACGTCCGTACCCCCGATCTGAAAATCGCCGCCAACCGTCATCGAACGAGATTGCTGAACGGTAGAAGCGGCAGAAGCAACATCTAGTAGGGTACTGAGTTGAGTTTTGAGCGAGGTTTTTTCCTCAGGGCTGAGACCATGAATAATCTCTAGCACTTCTTCTACGGTGTATTTCGGCATAGTAGGTAGATTTCCCAGTTAGATAGCTAGGTGTAGTATGTATTCCAGGTTGAGCAAAAATATTTAACCTGAAGGGTTAGCCAGCCTGACAGCCACGGATTTCTACAAGTCAATCATATCGATGATCCTAGAAAAAGTAAGCCTTAGAGCGAAGTACTTGACAATCTGTTAGCTGGCAAAGCGTCAGGAGCTGAGCTATAACCCATAGCGGAATTGCTGCTAGATAAATGTGATGTTTGATGAAACTGAGATCGCGCACCGCCGTTCCCTGTAAGAACCGCTCCCACATTTGTTGGCTGCACCTATAGACATAGGGACCAGACTCATGCCAGTCACCTTCTGGAGCAAGCACATTCCTGGCTTCAACCAGTCAGCGAGTATCACCAACTCTCCATCCTTTTTGTGCGATCGCTTGCTTAATTTGTGCAAGGCCCTGCGAAGAGGCTTTAATGGACGCCATTTTTTGATAAATTAGCAACCCTCAGTTGTCCATCAGTTTAACAAGAGTAAAACTGGGTGGGTAAAAATCATGAATCCACGACAAAGGAGAAACTAGTTTTTCACTAGATTAACGATCTCCTCAAAACGAAAATCGTCTACCAGCTGCCTGAGATAGACAACAATTTGCGTCTGCTCTGGTGGCACTTCCTCTAGTAATCGACCAATCTCTTTACCATTAACCCGTGTCGCGGCCTGATGTAAATGTTCTATCCATTCAGTCGGCATCATTTGCAAATCGGTTTTTGTGACGGGTGACGGGAGCTTTAGAAACAGCCTCGGTCGATGTTTCAGACTCCTCGTAAAGATAGTGAATGCCTAGAAACTCACTTATTTTCTCAAAGATGGTTTCCGTGCGGAATGGTTTAGAGACAAATTCATCACAGCCAGCATCCAAAGCTAAATGTTTTTCTTGCTTAAACGCACTACCAGTCAAAGCAAAACTGACTGCCCACACCTAACTCACTGGCAACCGTAATGGCTCCGCCCATCATTTCGACAAACTTTTTGCTAATGGGTAGTCCTAGTCCAGTTCCTTCTTTTTGAACAACGTGATTATCAGCTTGGCTAAAGGGATCAAACAGACAATCCAGATCTTTTGCAGCGATTCCCGGACCTGTATCTTCAACCTCAAACTCAAGTGAGATCGCCGTGCTGCCATCGATTAACAGGGTGTCATCTAGAGAGGTTACGGCGACCCGAAGATAGATATCGCCAACGTGAGTGAACTTGACAGCATTGCCGACTAAGTTGATCAGTACCTGACGAAGTTTGCTCTCGTCGGTGTGGATGTATTGGGATAGGTTATCTTCTATTTCAAGATGAAGCTGAACTCCATTGGAGTTGGCCTTGAACTGAAACATGGTGTGAATGCCATTTAGCAGACCGCGAAGATCAAAATCATTCTGAGGTAATCCATGTAGTTGGCAAAGAGAACACCCAACGATTAGAACGCACCAATGGCATCATCCGGCAACAGACCGGTCGTTGGCATCGACGTCAGAATAAGTTTGCAAAAGTCTGGCAGACAACCGAGAGTATTACTCGACTGGTGGTGACCTACTTCAACTGGATATGGCAGCACAGTCGCACAGGAGATACGGCTGCTCAGAGAGCAGAAATAACCACGAAATCTTGGTCCTGGAATGATACTGCCTCCTATCCCACTTTTTTTTGAGGCACGACCGGAATTTTTACACCCAAATAACGTCCGCTTAGGCGGGTTTTACTCTTGCTTAAATAGCTGAATTCATTGACTTGCAATGTGGGCGCATCTAGTGGTTCGGGGAGATGCAAGGTAATACCAAAGGGCACCTTCCAACTCATCATCACCAATGTTGTAGAGCTGTTGCAATATCAACAGCTTAAACATCACAATGACATCGATTGGGGGACGACCCGCTTTACTCTTACAAGGCTTGGCATACACGCTTTCTAAGATCGGTCGAAACTCATCCCATCGAATCATCTCATTCAGGCTGACCAACAGATCCTTCTTTGACTCTAGTTTTTGATGGCGCGTCTCAAAATCCCAAAAGCCTTGTTGTCCCATGTGACCAAGTCCTGCCAACCCTAAACCCTGACTATGATCTCACATTGAGACTCTATTTTTGAATTAATCGAGGT
The DNA here is from genome assembly GCF_000316115.1 of Leptolyngbya sp. PCC 7375. Lineage (GTDB taxonomy): Bacteria > Cyanobacteriota > Cyanobacteriia > Phormidesmidales > Phormidesmidaceae > Leptothoe. The sequence continues at coordinate 141,267 of NZ_JH993797.1, read as the reverse complement.
GCCGGGTACCAACATAAAGCGGGACGATTTACTAAGGAATCTAGAGTTCGGAATTAGGAATTCGGAGTTCGGAATGCCCTCCCTTTCCGACTTCCGACTTCCGACTTCCGACTTCAGTCCTAGCCAAGATTTCCCGGCTTAAATTGATACCCGAGGTGCCCTTTAGTAAATGCCGTAATACACTGATCCAACTGCTCACGGCTGTGAGCAGCAGAAATCTGCACCCGAATGCGGGCCTTACCCTTAGGCACCACCGGATAGCTAAAACCAATCACATAGATGCCCTCTTTCAGAAGTTCTGCTGCCATAGTTTGAGCTAGATGGGCGTCATAGAGCATGATTGGCACAATGGGATGGGTACCGGGGGCAATGGCAAATCCTTGTGCTGACATGCGTTGCCGAAAATAGCGTGTATTTTCATTTAATCGCCCCCTGAGATCATCGCTCTGTTCAATTAAATCCAGAGCTTTGAGGCTGGTGTAGACAATGACCGGGGCTAGGGTATTTGAGAATAGGTAAGGTCGCGATCGCTGCCTCAAAAGCTCCACCACCACTCGACTTCCAGCCGTAAACCCACCAGAGGCTCCCCCCAGGGCTTTACCCAGAGTACTGGTAATGACATCCACTCGCCCCATGACACCACAGTGCTCAATGGCACCACGCCCAGTGGGTCCAAAGAATCCGGTAGCATGGCTATCATCCACCATCACCATGGCATCATAGCGATCGGCCAAGTCACAAATCTCCCTGAGCTTAGCCACATCACCATCCATGCTAAACACTCCGTCCGTGGCGATCAGCCGGCGTTTTGCCGCCTGGGAGGTCTGCAGCGCAGTCTCAAGGTCTTCCATATCGCTGTGGCCATAGCGATAGCGCTGGGCTTTGCTGAGGCGGATACCATCAATAATGCTGGCATGGTTCAGAGCATCACTGATGACAGCACAGTCAGCATCCAGCAGCGTTTCAAACAACCCACCATTGGCATCAAAACAGGAGCTATAGAGAATGGCATCCTCCGTTCCTAAAAACTGAGCAATTTTGGCCTCTAGCTGTTTATGAATCGTCTGAGTGCCACAGATAAACCGCACCGACGACAGCCCAAACCCATATTGGTCCAGACCTGACTTCGCCGCCTCAATCAAGGCTGGATGATTGGCCAATCCCAGATAGTTGTTGGCACAGAAATTCAACATTGCTTGCCCCTGGACGCTCACCTGCGCGCCCTGGGGTGACGAAAGCATCCGTTCGGCTTTGTATAACCCAGACTGTTGAATGTCTGTGAGGATGTCCTCAAAGTTACTGGAGACAGACGTTAACATAGCGATACCTCTAGGTAGTGGCCGGGTTATCTCCGCAGGAGACGCTCCGCGAACGACTCTGCGGTTCGGCTGCGCTCACCGTCGAAGCCTCAACCCTCGGTTTTTGCCTGATCTGGCTAAGCAAAACCCCAGCTGGCTGAGCGGAGTCGAAGCCAGCGGCAGGTAAACCAGAGCCTTCAATCCGTATTGCCAGCTGATGCAACATATCTTTCACCATGGCCGACAGGTCATAGGTGGGTTGCCAGCCCCAATCTTGTCGAGCCTGGCTATCATCAATCACTGAGGGCCAGGAGTCAGCAATCGCCTGGCGGTAATCAGGACAATAGTCACAGGTGAAGGTGGGCACATGTTTCTGAATTTCTGCCACTAGCTCAGCGGCAGAGAAACTGATGGCGGTGAGATTATAGCTAGAGCGCACGGTCAGTGCTGCCGCATCTGCAGACATCAGCTTGAGCATAGCGCCAATGGCATCGGGCATATACATCATCGGTAGTCGGGTATCTGGCCTGACAAAACAGGTGTAATGATTCTGTTGTAGGGCGGCGTAAAACATTTCCACTGAAAAATCTGTGGTACCCCCACCGGGCCAGGTTTGATAGCTAATGATGCCAGGGAACCGAACACTGCGGACATCCACGCCAAAACGCTGTGCATAATATTGGCAAAGCAGTTCTCCCGTCACCTTAGTAATACCGTACATGGTGGTGGGATCTTCGATTGTGGTTTGGGGGGTGTTTTGCTTGGGAGTATGGGGGCCAAATACGGCAATGGAGCTAGGCCAGAACACCTTAAGGGAATGTTTTTTTGCTAGCTCCAGAACATTTTTGAGGCCGTGGATATTAACCTGCCAACAACGCTTTGGGTGACACTCTCCTTTGGCAGATAAAATACCTGCCAGGTGATAAATCGTATCAATTTTATAGGCGCTAATAATTTCTTGAAAACGTTTATGATTAGTGACATCTAGCGTTTCATAAAGATTTTTATCGTTAGGCCGACGACCACTTTCTAGAACTTGATCGACACCATAACGATTTCGCAGCGCGGTGACTAAATCGCTACCAATTTGACCTTGGGAACCTGTGATCAAAAGCATGGTTGCCCTATCTCGCTAAAACAAAAGCCAAGTTGCCAACAGCTAAAAGGGAAGTCGAAAAATTCTGGCTAGGTTTCAGAAGATGTTTATGGTTACAGTTACTATCATAGCTTGCTTCTTTTTGATATCAAGGGTTCTAGTATCTCTTGTAATATGTTCATCACTGCTTTTGGTTCCTATCATATTTTTTTTCTTAACAAAATCCACACATTCTATTTTGATTCGTCCATGATCTACATAGAAAAGAGATTAGGATCGACTTAATTCTTTAAATTAAAGTCAAGCCTTTGGGGGAAGTAAGATGCCTCAGTTGGCACCACATATTTTTAATATGTTGCATCAGCAAGGGGTGCAACATGCGTTTGGTATTCCTGGAGATTTTGCCTTAACACTCTACGATGCTTTGGCTGAGAGTGAGATTCAACCGATTGTGATGACCCATGAACCCTCGGCTGGCTTTGCCGCTGATGCCTATTCACGCATTCGAGGTTTGGGGCTGGCCGTTGTCACCTATGGTGTGGGTGGTTTGAACATGGTGAACCCCGTGGCGGGAGCCTATGCCGAAAAGTCACCGTTGGTTGTCTTAAGTGGTGGTCCAGGGGTGCAAGAACGCCAAGAGAGAGACTTATTACACCACAAGGTCAAATCCTTTGATTCCCAACGGCGGGTATACGATGAGGTGACTATCTATGCGACCACACTGGATAATCCGGCAACAGCCGATCTCGAAATTCATCGAGCCCTGGATCAGGCCCTGACGTTTAAGCGGCCTGTTTATTTAGAAATTCCTCGCGATCTGGTCTATGCCGAAATTCAGATGGCTGACTATCCACCGGTCCCATTGAAACAGACAGATCCAGACACGCTGGCAGAAGCTATTGCGGAAACACTGACGATGCTGAATCAGGCTAAATCGCCCGTCATGTTGGTGGGAACAGAAGTTCACCGATTTGGCCTACAGTCACAAATTGTCAATTTTGCGGAAAGATTGGGTATCCCCGTTTGTTCGACAATGCTGGGAAAATCTGCATTTCCGGAAGGTCATCCTCAATATGTTGGCATCTATAACGGGGCCGTTGGCAATAAGTATGTGGCCAATATGGTGGAAGAGTCTGACTGTCTGATGATGTTGGGCACGTTTATGACCGATATTAATTTGGGGCTGTTTAGCGCTCACTTAGAGCCGACCTATGCCATTTCCGCAACCTCAGAGCATATTTCGGTGAAGCATCACCAATATCCCAATGTTCGGTTTGTCGATTTTATTCGTGCATTGGTGAAAAGTCAGGAGTTACCGCATCTTGATCCATCGTCCATTATGGCCATAGCGCCTCGTGTTGCCCGTTCTCCTGGCGCACTGTCCATGGGGGGTTTGATCTATGAATTGAATCAGTTTATCGATAGTGACACTCTCCTGGTAACAGACTCAGGAGATGTTATTTTTGCAGCCGATGATATTTGGATGAAAGAGGGGACATCCTTTTTAAGTCCAGCCTATTACGCCAGTATGGGATTTGGAATTCCTGGCATGATTGGGGCTCAGCTGGCTGATCCCTTCCGGCGGACAATTGTCTTGGTGGGGGATGGCGCATTTCACATGACCGGAATGGAGCTGCTCACGGTCAAACGGCTGGGACTGACCCCAATTGTGATTGTGATTAACAACGGCTCCTATGCATCGTTGCGGATGATGGCGCATCAAACGGCAGACTTTGTTAAAATCCCCCGCCTGGACTATGCCCAGTTTGCGCAGCTGATGGGCGGCAGAGGGTTTGTAATCGAAACGGGAGAACAACTCCGTCAGGCATTTGCCGAGGCGCGTACAGCCGATGATTTTTGTCTGTTTGATGTGCATCTTGCAGCCGATGATATTTCTCCGGCATCTCAAGAAATCGCCTCTCTGTTTGCCAAAACACTAAAAGGATGAAAATTCTCTCAAACTGTACCCGGCACCCGTCCAAGGAGCGACCCATGACAGCTAAAACAATATCAAAACCAACTGTCAATATTTCTGCACACAAACTGTTGATTAATAATGAGTGGGTCGATAGTCAATCTGCTCAAACCTTTGCCACGGTGAATCCCTCTACGGAAGAAGTGATTACTGAAGTGGCAGCGGCTGGGGCTGAAGATATTGATCGCGCCGTTGTCGCTGCTAGAAACGCATTTGAGTCGGGAGAGTGGCCCCAGATGGCGGCCAGCACTCGGGGTCAGCTGTTACAGAAGCTAGCAGACCTGATCGAGCTCCATGCAGATGAACTAGCTCGGTTAGAGACCTTGGATAATGGCAAGCCTCTACAGGAATCAATGAACGTAGACTTACCCCTGGCCATCGCCTGCTATCGCTATTATGCAGGTTGGGCAGACAAGATTCATGGCAAAACCATTCCTGTGGAGGCTCCTTTTTTCTGTTACACCCGCCATGAGCCCATGGGTGTGGTCGGTCAAATTATTCCCTGGAATTTCCCACTGGTGATGCAGGCATGGAAACTTGCCCCAGCATTGGCGACAGGTAATACCGTGGTGTTAAAACCCTCCACATTTACCCCCCTCACAGCCCTACGAGTGGGTGAACTGATTATTGAGGCAGGTTTTCCACCCGGTGTGGTAAATATCTTGCCAGGCTATGGCTCTACCGCTGGGGTAGCTATTGCCCAACATAGGGATATCGACAAAGTTGCCTTTACAGGCTCCACCGAGGTGGGACACCAGATTATGGCAGCGGCGGCTAAGAGCAATCTGAAGCGGGTCACGTTAGAGCTGGGGGGTAAGAGTCCTAATATTGTGTTTGCGGATGCGGATATGGATAGCGCGATCGCAACCGCCCATCTAGGTCTATTCCTAAACCAGGGCCAATGCTGCACCGCCGGGTCACGCTTGTTTGTTGAAGCAAGCAACTATGACGAATTTGTGGCCAGAAGTGTCGAAAAAGCTCAGCAGCGTGTGGTTGGCGATCCCTTTAATCAACAAACTGAGCAAGGGCCTCAGGTGAGCCAGGCCCAGTTCGACAAGGTGATGCACTATATCGAAACCGGCATGCGGGAAGGGGCACAGCTGATGTGTGGCGGCAATCGCGTGGGCGATCGCGGCTACTTTATTGAGCCGACAGTCTTTGCCAATGTGCAAGACCAGATGACCATTGCCCAGCACGAAATCTTTGGCCCTGTGATGAGTATCCTACCGTTCAAAGACATTGACGAGGTGGTGCAGCGAGCTAACGCCACTGAATATGGCTTGGCCGCCGCCGTATGGACCCAAGATATTGCCAAGGCCCATGCCATTGCCCATCGGTTGCGAGCCGGGACCGTCTGGGTAAATTGTTACGACGTGTTTAACAGCGCCGCTCCCTTTGGAGGCTTTAAGCAGTCAGGTATCGGTCGCGAACTGGGTGAATATGGCCTGCAACAGTATACGGAGGTGAAAACAGTAATGGTCAAGTTGTAGAAAGTAGCAAGGAGGAGAATGTTTATATGCTGTCTTTATCCACTAGAAAACAATTTAGCTGTCTGAGTAGCTATGCAATCGAAACCATTAGCGATCGCAACCTCCAGGCTATCCAACCCTTTTTTGAGACATTGCCGACTGATCCCTATCTAGAGGGCAATTATCGCTTTAGGCGTTTTTCTCGTTTTCGCATAGAAAACAATCAATTCACCCAACTGCCCCACGCTTTTTTCTACCAGAGTAAGACTTACAATCAGCTACTGGGCAATGTTAAGCGAGACTACGAAGAACTGTCTGTAGCCATGGTTCAATCCGAGGCATTCAAGCAGACTGTATTGACGTTTTTTGAATTCTGCCAACAATGTTCACCGTTTCGGGAAGTGGGCGTACACCAGATTCGCATTACCACAGACCTGAGTCATTCTGGTAATCCTGCCCCCGAAGGCATTCACCACGATGGTGTTGATCTAGTGGGTATTCTTTGCATCGCTCGCCAAGGAGTATCGGGAGCTGAAACCCAACTTTCGGTGGTGAAAGGGGCTGACCCCATGCTGCGTAAAGTGCTCAATCCTGGAGAATTTCTGGTGTTCAATGACCACCAGTTTTTCCACTACACCACTCCGATTGTGCCTGTAGAGGACAGCGGCTATCGCGATGTCTTTGTCTTCACCTGTCCAGATATTCCCTTTAATTTTCCTGAGTAAAGGAGTGTTTCCAGTGTCTCAATCTGTTGCGGTCCCTACCGCTGACACCGCCACCCTACCCTTGGACTGGATTCGCCCCCAGTTTCCAGCCCTGGCTCAGACAATGAATGGTAGCCCGATTGCTTTTCTCGATGGTCCCGGTGGTACCCAGATACCCCAACGGGTGATGGAGGCTATGGGGCATTATCTCACCCACAGCAATGCCAATGCCCATGGAGCGTTTGCCACCAGCCAGCGCACCGATGAGGTCATAGCAGCAGCCCGTGGGGCCATGGCTGATTTTTTAGGGTGTAACCCTAACGAAATTGTTTTTGGTGCCAACATGACCAGCCTCACCTTTGCCATCAGTCGTGCAATCGGTCATGCACTACTGCCAGGAGATGAGATTTTAGTCACCTGTTTAGACCATGATGCCAATATTGCCCCATGGTTAGCCTTAAGAGAACAGGGTATCATCGTTCACACCGTCGACATACATCCTGAAAACTGCACCCTAGATCTTAAAGATTTAATCAGTAAGCTTAATCACCGTACTCGCCTACTAGCCATTACCTATGCATCCAATGCGGTGGGCACCCTCAATGATCTACCTACAATTATTCAACTCGCCCATAATGCCGGAGCTTGGGTGTATATCGATGCCGTTCACTATGCTGCCCACGGGCCAATTGATGTTCAACAGCTCGATTGTGACTTTTTGGTTTGTTCTCCCTATAAGTTTTTTGGTCCCCATATGGGGGTTTTATATGGCAAACGAGACCATCTGGAGCGGTTACACCCCTATAAGGTGAGACCCGCCTCAGATGTGATTCCCTATCGATGGGAGACCGGCACCCAAAACCATGAAGGATTAGCCGGTGTGACTGCTGCTATAGAGTATCTAGCAGACTTGGGACGGCTTGTGTCTCCCCAGATGAGCAAGCGTCGTGGGGCTGTATTCGCAGCGATGACGGCAATTCGTCACTCTGGAGAACAACTTTGTCAGGTATTAATCGAGGGACTGTTACAGCTGCCAGGGGTGACAGTTTATGGCATTACGGCACCAGAACAGATGCTGTGGCGTTTACCAACAGTGGCAATTCGCATGACAAAGCATCCCCCAGCGACGATTGCAAAAACATTAGGAGAACAAGGGATTTTTACGTGGCATGGCAACTTTTATGCTCTAAATTTGACCCAACGACTGGGGGTTGAAGATCAGGGTGGACTGTTACGGATTGGTCTAGTGCATTACAACACATCAGCTGAGATCAATCGTCTGTTGGCAGCCCTGACAGACATAGACATCACTCGATAGTCTCGCCGTAGCTATTGTAGGATTGCTTATGACCATTACCCTCGATCAAATTCGCCAGGCAGCCCAGCAAATCCACTCAGGCATTGTCCAGACTCCCTGTATTTACTCCACCAAACTCTCACAACTGACAAATACAAGGGTTGCATTAAAATTTGAAAATCTTCAATTTACCGGTTCTTTCAAAGATCGTGGTTCTCTCTATAAACTGCTGTCGCTTTCGACCACACAGCAGCAGCAAGGTGTCGTAGCCATGTCAGCAGGCAACCATGCCCAGGCAGTTGCTTACCATGCCCAACGGTTAGGGATTCCAGCTGTAATTGTCATGCCTCAATGCACTCCTAGCGTCAAAGTTGAACGCACCCAAAGCTTTGGTGCAGAGATCCATCTGTATGGCGACACCCTGGATGCAGCTAAAACCCTGGCCCAACAACTGGCTCAGGAACGTCAGCTGACCTTAATTCATCCCTACGATGATTCATTTATTATTGCCGGACAGGGAACTGTTGCCATAGAGATGTTAAAGGATTGTCCTGACCTCGACAGCATCATTGTCCCCATTGGCGGCGGTGGCTTAATTTCTGGCATTGCCATTGCGGCTAAACAGATGCGTCCCAGTATCCACATCATTGGTGTGCAAACTACTCGCTATCCATCCATGTATCAGGCAATTGCTGGCAAACAGCCTTGTTTTGGCTGTAGCACGATTGCTGAGGGGATTGCCGTTAAGACTCCAGGTAGTTTAACATTACCCATCATTCAAAATTTGGTGGATGATATTGTCCTGGTGGAAGAAACAGAAATTGAACAGGCGGTTCGACTGCTTTTAGAAGTTGAGAAAACCGTGGTTGAAGGGGCTGGTGCGGTGGGGTTAGCGGCTCTGCTAAAGGGGCCTGAACGATTCTCTGGGAAGACAGTGGGTATTGTTCTCAGTGGAGGCAATATTGATCTGCTGATTCTTGCTTCAATTTTGCAACGTAGTCTAGTAAGAGATCAGCGTCTAGTGCGGCTACAGGTGAATATTCGCGATACGCCTGGTGCATTGGCAGCTGTATCTCAAATCATTGCTGACACCCAGGCTAATATTGTTGGGGTAGAGCACCATCGGATGTTTACCGGTCTACCGGTACAATCTGCAATTTTAGAATTTTCCCTACTGATCCGAGGGCATCAACATCTTGAGCAGATTCTCAATCGACTAAAATCAACCGGACATGATGCCCATAGCATTCCCTTGGATGTTGATCTTGCGACTTGTCAGTCCTAAAATCTATCCTGCTTTAGGACGGTCGAGTTGCGCTCTTTGGTCGCATACAATCACCCCTTAAATCCGATCTCTTGCAGGATTCTTTCAACCTTAGCGTGGTGGTTTCTCTCCCATTCCTCTAAAGATTGGGTTGCATCTTTCTCTGCCCGTCGCTTAGCCATATCCCAGATAGTCTCTTGTTGTTCAGCTGGGATAACTGCAATCCCTTCTTCATCAGCAACAATAATATCTCCTGTATCGACCTGTACACCACCGCAAATGATTGTGCTTTGTAAGGAGCCTGACCCTTGTTTTTTACCTGGAATCGGCATTGCCCCGCGAGCAAACACCGGAAACCGTAGCTCACGGATCTCTGCCACATCACGAATCACACCATCTATAACAAAGCCAGCGATACCTCTTTTTTGAGCTATGGCACAAACATTACCACCGGCCATAGCATAGTCTATGTCTCCGGCTTTTACGACAATTACGGAACCTGGTTCTGCTCGATAGATGGCTGCATGGAGCATCAGGTTATCTCCTGGAGCACAGCTGACAGTATACGCTGGCCCGGCAATTCGGGGGATATGGGGCCACATTTCCCTGATCCCCATATCCATAAACTGTTCACGTCCTAGAAGGGCATCAGCATAGGTTGTTGGAGACAGTTCACTAAATTTTGAAGGGGCCATGGGTTAGGTTTGGATAATGATAACTATGTGCTAGGTTTCTAACACATAGTCGTCACAGTCGACGACCTTGAGGGCATTGAGCCTAAGGTATTGAATGTCACAACCAACTACCAATGAGCAGGTAATTGGCCCAAATATAGGGGGTTGTGTATCCGTAGTCATGAATTAAGGACAATTGTGCCTGACGTACGGCATTAGCAATTGACATTCCTGGTTGAGTCAATAATTCGTAGAAACGGATCATGAATTGTGTATTGGGTGTATCTTGGGCAATCCATAGGGTTGATAGGACGCTACGGGTGCCTGTTCTAGCCGCTAGGCCAGCCAATCCTAGGACCGCTCGTTTATCCCCCTGGGCGGTTTCACAGGCACTCAGCACAACAAGTTCAAGGGGGTGGACACCGCCTCGACTGCCTAGCCAAATCAGATTGTTTAGGTCTTGGGCTGAAATCTGTTCTTCGTAGGCGACGACATAGGTTTCATCCGGATCAGAGCTAAAAACACCGTGGGTTTTCCAATGGATGGCGGAAAAATTACCTGTTTCTAACTGCTGACGCAGATTTTGATGGGTAAAAGATTCATTGAGCAACACATTGCTGCTATCTACATATTGAGAAATACCGTCTAGCTCTTCTCTCACCTTAGCAATGGCAGGAAACTGGGTTTGTTTAATTTCCTGAGATAGCTCCACACCCCCCATGAGAACCCGCAGTGATGGATCGGCAGTCTCGGGGGTGAATAACTGGAGTCGGGGTGCGATCGCAACCGCATATCCCTTTTCAATCACATACTGTTCGCCATCGTAGAGCACCGCCATGGGAATATTTCGTAAGGGCCCATCCAACACAAATACAAGGGTTTGGATGGACGCCTGGCTCAGGTCCATTGCCAAGGGCCGAATCAGCCAGTCATAGACGGTCTGGGCATCGGTCAATACTTCAGGTGTTTTACTGGGATTTGCTAAGTTTGCCTGCAAAGCTAGCAGGGTGGTGTCCGCTGTTTCTTTAGCAATCAGCGTCTCCCGGTACAGGGTTTTGCCAGGTAACTGGGCAATCATGGCGATGCGATCGCTCAAAATGATTGGATACAGAATGGCGGTCTGGTCATCCTGCACTTGATCCACAGTTCTAGCATCAAGGGTGCAGCCCAGATAGTTTTCCAACTCCGCCAGCTGTAGCTGATCAACCGTCTGAATGGCCTCCTCTAACGGTTGAGTTTGTTCGTTATGGTCTGAGAGCAACAGCTCAATATATTCACGATAAACGGGTTCTACATGATCGCGAAAGGAAAACTGCACATTTGTATTGACGCTCAGCAAGTTGTTACGAACCTGCTGCAAGCTTTTGATAGCCGATTTATAGCCCTGAATTGCCCCCTGGCGATCGGTTTGCTGTTGTCGTAACCTGCCCAGTTGCCACTCCCAACGATAGCGAATTTCAGGGGCATCTACGGTTTCTAAGGTGAGCAATGACTGCTGTGTTAAATACTGAGCATCGGCCCATTGCTGCATGTGTTCATACAGCGTTCCCAACTGCCCCAAGGCATAGGCTTCTGCCCGTTGATCCTTAAGGGTTCGAGCCTGTTTAATGGCTTTAGATAACAACTCAGCAATTTTTTCAGGCTGTAGAGCCGCTGAGTCATTAATAATCGAGCCAGAGCCCTCTAGGAGAGAGGGTTGTACTTTCATCAAGCTCTCAGCCAGGTGAATATGGGCATGGATCGCAGAGCGGCTGGCAGGTAATTGCTTCATAGCCTGCTGCACCTGGGGTAATTTCTGCATTGCCTGGGCTATGTGGTTACGCTCAACCCATAACCGGAACAGATTTAACTGAGCCAATGGAGAGTTATTGGTGTCTATGGCTTGTTGATAGGCCGCTTGGGCAGATTGAATATGTTGCTCCGCTTCTGACTGACGACCAATGGTTTCATCGCGATTGGCCAGCAACCATTCTGTATTCCCCAACTCTAAAAAGAGATTACTTGTCTGACTGAGCTGGGTGTTTAATGAGATTCCCTCTTGCAGTAGGCTGAGAGCCGTGTCTAAGTCACCGATTTGTCGCAGCACACTACTTAAGTTGTATAGCCCTGTCGCTTTTAGATCATTGTTGGGCTGTTGCTGAATGCCTTGATAAACGGTTTCTAATAGCGTTTTGGCCTGGTGGTTGAGGCCTAAGTATTGCAATACACGAGCCTGATTGATTTGTGAGATCGCACCGCCAGTCACATCCCCTACAGCAAGATAAGCCTGAGTAGCCTCTTGCCAAGTTTGCAGTGCTACCTCAAAATCTCCTTGCAACCATTGCAATTTTCCTTGGGCATTCAAGACTTTAGCGTAAATAGCTGTCTGCTCTGGTGAATAGCGCTTTATATCTAACGGCTTTAGCCGTTGCAAACTGTCTTGCAAACTCTGCTCGGCTGCCCCCAGTTGCCCCAACTGCTGATAGGCCAGAGAGAGATAGCTGAGCGTTAGCGATTCCCCCCAGGGATCGGTTTGGGCCTCAAATCTAGCCCGAGCCTGTTGCCACTGTTGTAAAGCAGTTTGAAATTGTTCTGCTTTGTAGTGTTCTAATCCCCTTTGCAATAATATTCGAGGCGACTCGGATGCTAAGACTCTCTCTGACCCCATTATTGGCTCCCCAGGCAAAATCTGGAGGGCAATTGGGCTGGCCATGACTATTATCAGGCTCAACACCCCTATCAATAGCCATCGCATCGGACCACGTATGCGAAATTCTGATGGGTGGCATCCGGTATCGCTGGGCTGGACTTCGACGGTGAGCTCAGTCGAACCGCACAAGGCACAACCCCTACAAGAGCCCTTTGTTTGCACCGGAGTTAATGAATTCAGATTTGGTCCTATGTGTTTGCGTCTCATCGCCAGCATCCCCCGCGACTCGTCTTAGGCAATGGAACCGCAGACAGGATTACCTCCCCCGAATCATCTTCAAACCATCCCTGCGCTTCTGTAATGGAATTACCGATGGAATCACCCTCGGTCCAGCCGGTTGGTAGACGCAAATCCTCCAGGACATCATCACTGCTCAAGGTGTCAGAGGAAAGCGGCACCATACCCCCTCTCCCCGAGGTGAAAAACTCCCCTTGGGACGCCGAGCCAACGGTGATTTGATCACACCCCTGCACAATGAGGTCAGAAGGGGCTAGCAAAGCGGCGGGCAACTCCACCAGTCCCGAATTGGGATCGAGGTTAAGGTCGTTAACTTGAATTGTGCCACTGACGCCAAACTCGGAGCTAGCCGTAATATCACTCAACGGGGTTAGGGTCTCTCGGGGTTGAATCCCAAAGAGAGCTTGGGCAGAAATATTAATGTTTCCACCTTTCCCTTCGAAGGCATTGGCCGTAATATCACTATTTTCGTCGGGGACTGCAACAATGAATCCATCATGGACATCAATTACAATATTGCCACCATCTCCCCCTGCTCCAGCCGTACCTGCATTGGTAGATATGCGACTACCCGTGCGCAACAGTAAAATTGTGCCAATGTTAAGCGTGACTTCTCCACCTATATTGCTTTGGGTTTCAGCTAAAATCTGAGCGCCATCCTCAAGCAGTAGGCTGTTTGTTGTTACTTGAATATTACCCCCCTCTCCAGCGCCCTGGCTATCTACAGCAAGCCTTGCACCATTGGCAACACGAATAGTTGGAGAGATTAGAGCTAGATTACCGCCATTACCGTTTGAGTTCTGGCCTGTCGCAGCCACAATACCCGTTTCTGTATCGTTCGAACCTTGACCCACTAAAGTAATCATTTCTGAAGCATTAATGGTTAATTTTCCTGCCAACCCTGCACTGAACGTGTTGCTTGAGATCAAGGCTCCATCTCGCACCGTTAATTTTCCAGTCTCAATATTTAAATCTCCACCAGGTCTTAATCCTTCTGTCTCGCTGTTAATGTTGGTAGGACGCTCTCCAGATGCTCCACTCAATTCGACTAATTCTGGAGCAATAATTGTGGTATCACCGGCCTGGCCCAATGAAAGATCCTGTGTTTCAACAGTCTCATTAAAGAAAAATGCCCCACTTGAGATCGCAGCTCCCTCCCGCATGATCAATCGTTGCGTTTCAACTCTGATATTTCCAGCGTTACCAGACCCGACTGTTTCGGTAATTAAGCCAGTTGCGAACGGAATATTAGGCAATGTTCGCAGTAAAATAACAGACTCGGTGGCGGTAATATCTAAATCTCCTGCATCTCCTGGACCCACTGTATAATTGCCTATCTGACCGCCATCACGAACAATTAATTTTTGAGTATCAACCCTCAAATCTCCTGCACTTCCAGTACCTTGTGATATAGAAAATAGGCCACTAGAGTTCATGGGTTCGTCGAAGTTAGCACCGACTATCTCAATCCACTCATCGGCAACCACAGTTAAGGCACCCCCTTGACCCGGTCCTAATGTAGCCGACGTAATCACGGCTCCATCACGGAGAACAAGCCTGGATGCCGTAATTTTTAAATCACCGCCTTGCCCCAATCCAGCCGTGCCTACTGTAGGTTGCAGGTTGCCTATGATTCCCGGCGGGCTCCCCACGGCCGTAGTTCCAGCACGAATATCTAAGGTTGGTTGACTACTGCCATTGATAGAGATAGCGGTTTCGCCGAGCGCGATGCTGTCTTGTATAGTCTCCTCGGAGGCTGCACCATTAATTACAATACTGCCAATATTGACACTGCCCCCTGCCAAAATATGCAGTGAGGGACCTATGTAACTCTCAAAACTCACATTGCCATTGGCACGAATAATTCGATTACCGATGCCCGACAACGTGCCTAAACGATTCTCCAAATTCTCGATTCGAAAATTTCCATTGCTCCAATAGTGGGCATCTCCTACTACAGTATTGTTACTTCGCAACACTGTGTCGTTTCCCGAAAAGAAACCACTATCTGGATGATTAAGGGCAAAAATGTCTACGGCTTGATTGCCTTGAACCAGCAGTTGTCCACCTGCGGTAGCCACAAATGGATTCTCAATGGTGTCACGTGCTCGCAGAATGTCTTCAGCCTGGAGGGTTAAATTATTGCCAGCGTACAATTGACCCTGAAGATCTAAATTCTCAGCTACCAGTGTTAAATCCTGTCCAACGGCTAAATTGCCAGCATTAATCAGGGGTAATGGAGAGAACACTGCCCCAAACTGTAGCCCTGGGGTAACATTAACAGTTAACAATGGTGGTGCTTCAGGATTTGTAGCGCTGAAATTCAAACCACTGTCAAACTCAAAACGATGAGCGGTACTTGCCCCAAAGGAACCGTCGATATTAAGCGAGGCATTAGACCCAAAGGCGATTCCATTGGGGTTAATTAGAAATAGATTGGTGGTGCCGTTAGTTTGAATTAGACCATCAATTTCAGAGTTGACATTGCCAGTTACTCGGCTGAAGATATTCTCAAGCTGGGGAGAATTGTTAAAAATAGCTGTTCCCCCAGTTGGCACAGAAAATTCTGTAAAACTATGAAACAAATTATTTCCCCGCAGAGTGCCACCCTCAATGGTACAAAGGGTGCAACCTGGAACAACACTGGAGGGTATCGGCAGGGTATTGTCGGGAATAATTTGGGCAAGGGTAGGCGTTGCGAACTGACAAGTCAGTGCTGGCGCGATCGCACTCCCGACACTAACAACTCCCCCTGTTAACCAGCCTACAAGTCTGATGTCTGGTGACATAAGCTATCCTCACTGTTGATACCCACAGTGGCTATGGGCGGCCTCAGGTAATGCGGCTGCTAAAACAACATCACCCGCATCACTCACAAACCAGCCCTCTGCTTCTGCAATGGGTTTAGACTCAGCCCAGGTATTGGGTAATCGTAAATCATCCAATACCTCAGCATCACTCATAACATTGGTTCCTAAGGGACTAACCCCACCTCGACCCGACGTGTAAAACTCTCCTCGGGCAGCGACTGCTGTGGGATCGCAACCCTGGGCAATTAGCTGAGAAGAATCTAACAAACCAGCTGGCAATATGGTGACTCCCTGCTCAGGTTCAACACTAAGATTGTTGATCTCAATCGTACCACTAATGCCAAATTCGGAGCTTGCTGTAATATCACTCAACGGTGTCCGTCTCGGACGAGGTCTGATGCCAAAAATATTTTGCGCCGTGATATCGACATTTCCTCCCCGTCCTTGAAATGCATTTGCCGTGATGTCGCTGTTTTCTTCAGAGATCGCAATAATAAAGCCTTCTGGGGCATTAATAGAGATGTTGCCGCCATCACCGATTCCGTCTTCTATCCCTGCATTGGTAGAAATCAAACTGCCATTCCGTAAGAGCAGAAAATCTTCAATCTGTAGAGTGATATTTCCTCCTGTATTACCGTTAGTTGCCGCAGAGATTTCGCTGCCATCTTTCAGAATTGCCGTATTAGCCGTTAGTTGAATATCACCCCCCTCGCCCTCGCCCCGACTATCAACGCTAATAGTGCCACCGTCTAGAATTTGCAGAGCATCAGTGGTCACTCTGATACTGCCACCTTCTCCTCTACCGGTATCATTGACAGCGCTAAAGATCCCGCTGGGGGCTCCACCCGCAGATTCACCCTGAATCATCAGGTCATTGGTTTGAACAGTAATCCGACCAGCATCACCAATGCCGGCGGTACTGGCTCGAACAATAGCCCCATCCATGATGGTCAAGGTATCGCTGATCAGAGTGATATCTCCACCTTGACCTTCCGCAGGAGGTGCATTGGGTATGACCTCAATTAGATGTCTATTAAAAAGTCAGAAATCCTAAGCCCTACAAGAAGCTTACAATCTCCATCACGCTGAAACTGAGAAAATTTATTCTTCGCTCAAATCTTCCTGAAACCCTTGCTGGATAAGCGTTATAGCACTCTACATCGTGTCGAGGTCATACCCGGTGCATTTGGAAATAGGGTGGAACGCTGCACATCGGCCAAAATGCCTCCAACTCGTTCATTATCTTCTGGAAAGTCTTTTATAAAGGTATCTGATCCATCCAATACAATATCCTGCGCTTCAATGGTCAGCGTTCCAGCATTTCCAAACCCTGCAGTCGCTACCGAAATATCCGCTCCATTACGAACAGCTACTGTTCCTGCAACAATGTTGATATTGCCACCGCGCCCCCTGGCCCCAACTTGTAGAGTACTGCCAAGAACACTGGGGAAACCTAGCTCATTCACACCATCCACAATAACAGCATCACTAACCCGGACATTGATGTCCCCGGCAATGCCGTTACCCACAACAGTGGCACTGTTGGACGCACCATCATTGATAATCAAAGACCCATTCCGAACGTTAATATCAACACCGCCTGATTCTCCCTGTCCCCCTTGGCGAACAACGCTATTAAAACCGCTGGGCAAAGGAAACCCTCTGCTATCTCTTCCTACACCGGAAACCAAAATCAGGTTTTGAATATCCAAGGTGATTTTGCCAGTATTGCCTACGCTAAAGGATGTTGCAACAAGTTGCCCACCATTGATGAGGTGCAGTTCTTGACCCATAATGGTGATATTGCCACCATTACCCGTAGCACCCTGCAAAACTTCGTTAAACAGATCCGCCTGATCAATGGTGACTCTGCCGGTAGCATCAATGACAATATCCCCTGCCTGGCTGCCTGCGGTACCCGAGAAGAAATCGATACCAGCCAATAGTCGGGTTCTCACTCCCACCAGGCTGACATCATGACCAGATACAACAATGTCGCCCCCATTGTCAGCAGCAACATTAACCCTAGCGTCGTTGATCATCGACACATTGCCGCGATCTAGCTGACTTGGAAACGTTAGACGAATTTCCTCGTTGTCTACGGCTAACCCAAGGGTACCAATACCCGCTAAACCTCCTAGCTCAACCCGTCCCCCTACAGCGGATAATTGTCCCTCCGTAAGAGCAATGTCACCACCAGCTAAAAGAAGACTTTGAGATGGGTCAACTGCAACAGTCGCAGCACTTGTAATTGGTTTTGGGGTGTCGGTCCAATACTTTAATCCAACCGGCACACTCACAGTTAATAGAGGAAAATCTTCAGGATTTGTTGCACTAAAAACACGTCGATCGTCAAACTCAATTGCGTCAGCCGTTGTTGCTAAGAAGGAGCCGCCGATTTCTAGCTGTGCATTGGGTCCTAGAATAATGCCATTGGGATTAAGCAGAAAAAGATTGGCGGTACCATGGGCTCGAATCAAGCCATCAATATTAGAAATAGAGTTTCCCGTAACCCTGCCCAAAATAGTCTCTATTTGTAAACCATTATTAAAAATGGCTTGTCCGCCAGTTGGCACAGAAAACTCGCGGAAACTGTGAAATAAATTAGTCCCCCTAACGGTGCCGCCATTAATCGTACAGATATTACAATTTGCGGGTACGTTAGAGGGTGTGGGCAATGTAGTATCGGGGATAACTTGGGCAAGGGTTTTAGGGCTAAACTGCCCCGTCAGCAATGGCACAATTGCCAACCCACCAACAAGAACCTTGGCTACTAAACGATGCATCATTCAAACGCTTGCCCCCCATCCACGTCATGTTGCACTCAGCGTTGTAACAAAGAGTACAAAAGACAGACCTACAGCTCAAATATTTCTACCCACACAATACACTAAGTACTTCAGGTCCGTAAATTAACAATACCTTGCCCGTGGCATTGTTTATGGGCAAGGTACGGCTACGGGGTTAGCCTTTAACGACGTTGGAAATCTTTGTTCGACATGGTTAAGGTCCATAAACAAATCGGTGCGCAGATATCTTTCACCAAAACTGGACTGAAGAATAACAATGAGTTTGCCAGCATTTTCAGGGCGCTTAGCAACTTGGATTGCTGCCGACAGGACAGCACCTGTGGCAATACCCGAAAGTAAACCTTCTTCACGGGCAAGGCGACGACCATATGCGATCGCATCTTCATCGGCCACCGTCATCACCTCATCGATCAGGTCGGTGCGCAGGATTGTAGGAATAAAGCCAGCCCCCAGTCCCTGAATTTTGTGGAGACCGGGTTTTCCACCCGATAACACTGGACTGCGCTCAGGTTCAACGGCGATGGCCTGGAAGCAGGGTTTGCGAGCTTTCATCACATCAGCGATACCCGAAATCGTCCCCCCCGTGCCTACACCGGCCACGAGGATGTCAACCTGCCCTTCCGTATCTTGCCAAATCTCTTCAGCGGTGGTTGCTCGGTGAATTCTGGGGTTAGCAAAATTTTGAAATTGATTTAACAAAAACGCATCTGGCAAGGTTTTCACCAGCGCCTGGGCCTGGGCAATGGCCCCCCTCATACCTTCTTCTCTGGGGGTGAGGACAATTTCTGCACCATAGGCCTGCACTAGGGTGAGCCGATCTAGACTCATGGTTTCTGGCATGGTCAGCATCAGCCGATAACCCTTGGCCGCCGCTACCATGGCCAGGGCAATGCCGGTGTTGCCTGCGGTGGGTTCCACCAAAACAGTTTTTCCAGGTTGAATCTGGTCTGCGGCTTCCGCCGCCTGAATCATACTCAGGCCTACCCGATCCTTTACGGAACTGGCAGGGTTCATCCCCTCTAACTTCATCACAATCTGGCCCAGACAGTTTTCTGCCTGGGGAATGGTGTTGAGTTTTACCAGGGGTGTATTCCCAATCAGTTGAGTAATATCCTTTGCAATTCTCATGATCAAAAATCTCTGGTAGGGCGCACTAGTGCGCCCCTGTACTGATTAACTGTCACGGTCAAGCCACACTTTTAACCTGTGGAAAACTGGCTGGCAGCTCACTGGGCGGACAATTGATCACATCGTCACGGTCAGGGCCACAGTTTTCTAAAAAGAAAATCTTGGCAAATTCACAAATAATCATTTTGGGATAGGTGGGTCCCTGATTACGATAGTGATACATGCGTTCAAGGTGTTCATTTTGATAACAAACGGTCTTTTGGGGATCCTGTTCTATCCATTGGGGTAAGAAAATAGCACCGTGTAATTCTTTTTGGACAAGATTAATGGTGACGCAAACAATGGTACCCGTGGGTTCATCCCAGGAGATTTTAAAGGTGTGCTCGGCAATTTTAACAATATCTGCCTGCTGGTCGGTTACCCAGCGACCGGCCACAATGCCGCTATGGATGCGATAAGCAAAGGTGTTTTTATTTTTGACATAAATCTCATATTGCCAGCCATTGTCGTAGGTGTAGACCAGATGTTTGCCCACAAGCTCATGGGGCTGATGTACTGGTTGATGCAATGTCATGGGTGACCTCCATAAGTATGGTTGTAAATTAAAAGAGAGCTAATTGAAACTAGAGATTGTTGAGCCAATGGCGGCTACAATGTGCCCCTCAGCGGCGATGTCAGCGGCAATCAGGGCAATGTGTTCATCTAAGGCCTGTTCGTCGTCATTCCAGATGTAAGGATGATCGCCTGAGAGAGATTTGCCAACAACTGTGTGAATGGCTGAATACAGGTGTTGCGATGCAGGGGATAGGTGTTGGGATGCATCATAATGACCCACAAGCTGATGGGTTCGTAGATCTGCGGCTTGTACTCCAAAAATGAGTGCGATCGCAATATACTGTTGAAAAATCTCAATGGACTGACAGGTCAAATAGGCCGATCCAAACCCCTGACTATTGAGATTTTGGTTAAATTGTTCAGCATGGGTGGGAAACCGATCAGCCAGAGAATTTCCATAGAAAGTCAACAGGGGCATCATGGAGTTTCCAGTGATTTGCAGTCCCTTTAAACCCATATTCACGGGTCGTTGCGAATTGCCCACTAAAGATGCCGGTAGACCATTATTAAATTCTGGCATTGCCAGCATCGCAATTTGTACATCTAAATGCTTAGCTAGCAAACCCAGGTAATAGCGCAGGCTATCCATGGCCGTGCCAATGTACTGGCCCAGAAAGTTACCGCCGTGATAGCTTGCTTGCTGGGCAACATCAATTAAAGGATTATCCGTAGCAGAATTCATCTCGATTTCAATCTGTTCCGTAATCTGTTGAATGCCATCTACAATCGGGCCAGTGTACTGGGGCAAACACCGTAACGAATACCGATCCTGAATCGGTTGTTCCCCACGGTAGTCATGCACACCATCAAGCTCATCCAGAATGAGATCGGAACCTGACAGCAGATCAAGCATGTGCTGAGCGGCCCATAGCTGCCCGGTGTGGGGCTTATGGCGATGGATAAACGGATGAAATGACTGATTGGTCCCTTGTAACCCTTGAATGGCCAGGGCATGCATGCCCATGGATAAGGCCAACAGAATTTTGGCATCATAGGCACAGTTGGCGGCGATGCCCGTCATCATGGCCGTCCCATTCATCATGGCCAATCCCTCTTTGGGCTGCAGCTCTAATGGGAGTAGGCCCAATCGTTTAAGGGCTTCAGGCGCTGGCATCGTTTCTCCCTGGAAGTCAACCCTATAGTGTTCACTTAACCCGACGAGAGAACCCGCCACATAGGCCAGGGGAGTAAGATCACCACTGGCCCCAATGGAGCCAAACTCTCTGACATGGGGGGTGACATTGGTATTGAGGAATGTTTCAATGCGCTTGATCAACTCTAAGCGAATGCCAGAGGCTCCATAGAGATGAGAGTTTGCCCTCAGGAGCATACCAGCACGCACGTGGGTCTTGGGTAGGTTCTGTCCAGCCCCAACCTTATGAAATCTCATCAGATTGTTTTGTAGATCTTGGGCTTGCTTAGGGGAAATGACCACATTGGCCATGCCGCCAAAACCGCTGGTGACCCCATAGACCGGTTGGCCAGAACTAACGGCCTGGGCGATATACTCAGCCGAGCTATGTACTCCCTGTAAAACCTGCTCATTCTGGCTAATTTGAACTTTGGTATGGTGACGAGCGACCTGTACAACCTGGCAAATGGTCAAAGGCCGTTCGCCGATCACAATTGTTTGCCGGTTAGAGTTGAGCGTTGACCATTCATTAGGATGATTATGGGGGGGAGCTGTTGGTGTTAATGTCATGATTAGATGCCAATATAAAAATTGTGGATAATCGGCCCAATGCTATTTAAGGGTTTTCTCAACAGTATTGGACCGGTATTCTAGGGGCTATTTGTTGGGTTGGGGCGTCATGCGTAGATAGGGCTTAATCTCAGTAACGCCTTTGGGAAACGTCTGCTTAGCTGCATCAGTCGAGATTGCAGGAGACACAACCACATCCTCGCCACTCTCCCAATCCACAGGTGTGGCAACACTGTAGTTATCAGTAAGCTGTAGAGAATCGAGCACCCGCAGAATTTCGTTGAAATTTCGACCAGTGCTAGGAGGATATGTCAGAGTCAGTCTCAGGGTTTTGTTGGGATCAATGATAAACACAGTCCGCACGGTCACTTTGGCATTGGCCTTGGGGTGGATCATGCCATAGAGATCGGAAACGGTTTTATCCTCATCGGCAATGATGGGATAGTTAATGGTTGTGTTTTGGGTTTCATTGATGTCGCTAATCCAGCCCTGATGAGAGGTCACCCCATCAACGCTGAGGGCAATCACCTTGGCCCCACGTTGGGCAAAGTCAGGCTTGAGTGTGGCCACTCGGCCCAATTCTGTGGTGCATACTGGGGTGTAGTCCGCTGGGTGAGAGAATAAGATTACCCAGTCGTTGCCCGCCCAGTCGTAGAAGTTGATTTCACCTTCGGTGGTTTGTTGGGTGAAGTTCGGGACGGTATCGCCAAGTTGTAAAGACATAATAGTAGGCTCCTTAAATGATTTAGAGAGTTGTTGGAAGATAATAGGGTTGGCATTTTCGGAAACTGTTGGCAGCTTCTGCTGGTCAGGGGGTGATCTGGCTAAGATATGAGGCATCTATATATCTAATGGGTGTGCAGGTAAATAACCTACCGTTTTGAGAGGCTTAGCGATATCTGGTTCCCCTTACCAAGGCTACGGTGTATACACATCTAGAAGATGATGTCCCAAAAGGTAGGCCCGACCTTGAATTGGCCCTCATCCTAAATCCTTCTCCCTGGGGGAGAAGGACTTTGAGGCCAGCCCCCCCTTCTCCCCCAGGGAGTAAGGGGTTGGGGGATGAGGGTTCGAAATCTGGAGCCACTCTCCGACTTATGTGTACACGGTAGCCTTACCAAGGGGAACCGTCAGGGAGGGGTTTGGATAACTGGCGCAAACGATCGAGCCCCCTCCGCCTACGGCACCTCCCCTTGCTAAGGGGAGGACTCTTGTAAACACTATTGCTTGACTGGGATTTTATTTATGTGCAATTGTCTAACCCCATCGAGGTTGTTCATCTAAGTTGATGCCTAAGCCAATTTTGGCGACAATCTCGTGGGTGAGAGCCGAATTGGCTGGGTGAAACCGTCCAGCTCGGGCATCTCGGAAGAGGCGTTCGAGTTCGCTCTTTTTGAACATGCCAAAGCCGCCGGAGAGGTCAAGGGCTCGATCCACAATCTGCCAGGAACTTTCGACGGCATGATATTTGGCGGAGACTAATTTCTCTGGCCACTGGCCTCCATGATCCACGCCATTGGACCAATCTTCAGCGATTTTTTCGATGTGGGGGCCAATGGTGTCTAATTCTAGAATCATATCGGCAATACCATGTTGAATCTCGGCATGGTGAGACATGGGATGTTGTAGAGCAATAGACGTTTTCTTCTTGGCGGCTTCCAGTGTGAGGTCTAAGGCGCGCTGTGCGATCGCATAGTACACATTGGCAAAGCCCATCAAGGCCCAGGCAAAAACGCACAGCACAAAATAGTCAGCACCACCAAAACCAGCTGGCACCACCCTGGAAACGTAATTATCTGGAATAAACACATCCTCTAAAATAGTGTCATCGCTGCGGGTGGCCCTCATCCCCAACACATCCCAGGTCTGTTTGATGTGGTAGCCTGCGGTATCACGGTGCATAAAGGCATGAACAATTTTGGGATTGTCAGGATCGCTGGCATCCATGCCATGAATGCCCAGCCAATCCCAAACCGGTGTCAGGCTGCCAAAAGACTTTCGTCCCTGGAATCGGTAGCCACCCTTAACGCGAGTAGCTGTTGTTGTGGAGTAAAGCAGCGGAACATCGTTGCCACTCTCCGCATGCCCTGCGGCAAAGACATCGCCCTGCGCCGCTCGCTCTAAAATCCAATCGGTTGAATGGTCACCAGACCGATATAAATCAGCCGCTAACCCAACCCAATAGTGGTGCATATTCAAACAGACCGCTGTGGCAGGGGCATGGTAGGCCAAACGGCGAGTTTCCTTAGCCATTTCAGCCAGGGTTAGCCCTTTACCACCAAACTCGGAAGGGACTGTCAGTAATAAATAACCTGCGGCTTTTAACTCATCAAAATCTTCTTGACAAAATCGATTCTCACGATCGTAGGTAGCAGCTCGTTCAGCGCAGCGATTCAGCAGTTGATCATTTAATCGAGGAACAGTTAATGTTGACATGATTAATTCTCCTATTTTCATTTTTTGATTTATCTTTGCCACTGGTTAAACCGTGGCATACTCAAAGGCATCGCTGGTCAAATCTAGACCCACAACATTCTCGACAATGCCTACTAATTCTGGCGTTTGGTCGGGAGCGTTGTAGAAAATAGTGGTATCACCTTGAATGACTCCTAGCTGATACAGATCGGCACTGCCATGGAGACGAATAACATCTCCCTGAGCCAGGTTAAAGTCTCGAATCAAGCCGTGATCGGCAAAGCCCAGAGATAAGCGACTGATGGCATTGGCAGTGCCCCCTGAATGGGTCACAATGCGATCAAAAAAGACAATTTGATTGTTGGCACGGTCAGCCACGGCAACTTCATTAGTCCTATTTAGATAGGAAATGTACATGGGCTCACCGGCAGTGCCATTGGTATCCATGGGTAAATCAATGGTGCCAATAACATTACCCGTGGACTCATTCAAAATTGAGAGATTACCAGAAGTGCGATTAGCGACAACAATTTGACCCTGTCTAGGGTTGATTCTAATGGTTGAGGATGTCATAGTTTGAAACGGTTATAAGTGTGTGTTATTTTTTTGGGCTTGATTTGCCACAAGCAAGCACAGCTAAGCCATGCTGAACTTAAGCACCACAGTGCTTTCAAAGTACAGCTAAGAATTTCTGGAAAACTTACTTTGCCAGCAGTGTTAGTTTGTCTGCATAGGTGGAGACAGTGTGTCTAACTTACTTTGCCAATAGTGTTAGTTTGTCTGCATAGGTGGAGACAGTGTGTCTAACTTACTTTGCCAATAGTGTTAGTTTGTCTGCATAGGTGGAGACAGTGTGTCTAACTTACTTTGCCAATAGTGTTAGTTTGTCTGCATAGGTGGAGACAGTGTGTCTAACTTACTTTGCCAGCAGTGTTAGTTTGTCTGCATAGGTGGAGACACAGTCTCCTGTAATAACAATCTTGTGGGTGATAACGTCATTGCCCAATAAAGCACAGGGCAAAGCAAAATTATGCATAGGGCCATCGTTGTAAAAAGCCAAGGCCCCTGAGTCTGTTCAAGCGGCATTGTAAATTTCTCCAGAAGCGAATGTGCGGTCAAACGAGTGTGTGTTTGGACTCTAGCGCACTGTATTTCAAATGCAGATTGCTTTTGTGTTGTCCATAGAGGTCTCAAAAAATAAGCAGGGGAAATCTGCAAATATCCCAACTGTTTACATAAGTTTATGGATAAGCCGTGATGTCTTTGGGTGGGCACGGGACAACACCCCTAGAGGGTTATGCAGTTTGGTTCGGGGTTTTGTATTACTGAGATCTTGCACCTGGCAAGGAAGCATTAACCCGCCTTGGACTCAAAGTCGCAAGGCTAACTGGCTCAAAACCGCTCAAGCGGTTAAAGAATCTCTAAAAGCTCATATTTAGAGCTGCCCAGCCAATCTTGTCCCTTGAGTGGACAGCCCTCAATTAGCGTTGGGTTTTGAACCCAACGTGGGTTTGAGCTTCACAACCGACCTTAGTGCAAGATCTGAGGATTAGTCTTCTAAGATAATGATTGGGCCTGAAAAGGCTGCGGTGGAGAGTTCTGTAGCATCGATCGACTGCAATAGTGTGTTCCAGTTTTCTTGGATTTTTGGGTCTTGGGGAGAGTCTTGTAACTGCTCAGCCACTCTCGCTAGGGTGTCGTACCAAATGTCTGGAGCAGCTGCCTGAATTTGTTGGTCTCGCTCAGGGGTGCTGGCAACTCGTTGCACCGAACCTGTAACCGTTAAGTCGGGTTGGGCATTAGTATTGTCGTGGCAATATAGCTGAAAATACCAACGGTAGGGCTGACCTTCTGCTAAGGCATACGCTGGCAGTGGGGGAATCGTCACGCTGATAATTCCGGGAGACTCAGGTAGGGTAAAACGGACATTGTAATGGCGCTGTTGTTCGCCAGGCCATAGGAGCAAGGAGAATTCTCCATACTGTACCTGGTTTGCTGCAAATGGGTTAAAAAATAAAAACGTGGGCTGGGCAGATGTGGTCAAAACAGGATTTTCAACAGGAATTAACGCCCGTAGATCTTCATTAAAGGCATGACATGAGGATGCCAGCGGATTTAAGCCCCCCCCTGGTGTTGTGCGATTGGGGGGTAGAGGGGTAGAGGGCGGTTCCGGAGGCCGCTGGCTAACGGTTGTCTGCTTGATTGATTGAGCTGGGGCAGCTGTTATGGGAAGATTCCAACTCCCTATTAACAGGCCAGATACGATAGCGAGTTTCCAAACAGTCATCTTAAATTCCGGGGGCAACAGAACAGATATAGGCTTATTTCAATTAAATTGCCAGAATCACCTGTGGGTTGAAATTCTGATCAGCGGTGTTTTTTTGATAGTTCCATCATGAAGGCTACACAGCAGATAGCTAAAAATACGGAAAAAATGGCAGACATGAAGGGTAGCCATAAACCTTGGGTAATCGCTGTCACGGACACTCGTTCTAAGCCCCAGCATAGAGAGATGAGGCCAAAGGTCAATCCTAGAGGGATGATGAGTTTGAACGATAGGGGTGGTCGGTTGTATAACCAACTGGTAAATAGGCTGCCAAGGAGGGACCATCCTAAAATCCAAATACCATCTAAGCAGGGTAGATTTTGCCAATGGGGCAGTTTGCCGATCAGCGGTCGCTGGTCTAGAGCCGCACTAAGCAGCTGACTGACCATGTGGCTGTGTACCCAAACACCGGGCATTTCTCCATAGGGGGTGTTGACGGTATCCCTAGCCACTGCAGCGGTATAGCCGACTAATACCAGTCGATCGTGCACCATATCTGGGCTCAGCTGTCCTGCTAATACTGAATCGAGGGAGACTGCTTGCCCTGGTTGAGCTGTCCTGTAGTTCAGCATGAGTTGGCTACTCAGACCGTCCAGGTTTTGATAAGCGGCAAACCGACGGGACAGGGGACGAAGAACAGTGGTACCCAATTGCCAGTGGTCACTGTCGTTAAGGGTCAACGGTGTAACATCCGCTTGGGATAGATACCGGTAGGCGAGCTGAAAACTCAAGCTATAGGGTGTAGCACAACTGGGGCGGGTGGAAACTAAGGCGGGTGAATAGGAAAGCAGATGGCGGCGAACCACATTATTGACTTGTTGCAATGTCAGGGCAGTGGCTACTGCGCTGGGTTGGCCCTGGGAGATTTGTAAAGGAGAGTCCAACAGAAAATCACTAAACCCCACCTGGGAAATCTGCTGCTCGTCTGAGAACTCAGGGGGTGAACCATAGTCCTGTCCAGGCATATCGTAGGCGCAAACGGTGAATAGATTAGAATGCTGACGAAACTGATCGATCAATGCCTGTCGGCCTGTTCCCCTGGGGCGAAATCGATGCATATCAAATGCGATCGCAACTGGCTCAAATTCCTGTAGTACATCCACCGTTTGGGCCAGCACCGCATCTGAGAGGGGATATCCCCCTAATTCATCCAAATCTGTCTCGTTGACCTCCACCACCAAAATGCGAGAATCAATGGTTTCAGCGGGTCGCGATCGCAACAAATGGTCATACGCTGCCAGCTCAAAGGGTTGCAACCAACCCAAATGCTGCACCATCAAGACCATGATTGTCACCACCAAACTAAGCCAAACCGGTTGCAACCAGTTGAATCGGTGGGATGGAGCAGGTGCCGCCGGTAGGGCAGCGGGTTTACCCTGCAACGTATGCCAGTCAGGGGGTGGGGTGAGAAAGTTTTGATAGATGACCGGCAACCAACTGGCACAGGGATACTGATGCTCCAGCCCCTGCAGTCGTTCTCTTGCCTGGCGCGCCGACAAATACAACGATTCTCCATTGGCAAAGGCTTCTAAAAAATATTTGAGAAACGCCTCTGCCACCTGATCGATCACAGGTTCTCGCATGACGATCATTTGGGGAATCGATAGCTGCTGTAGCGCTTGCACCAGCCCCAATCCATCACAGGAATTAAAAATTGCTAGCTGCAAGCCTTGATCAATGGCTTTGCGCAAGCCATAGCGCAGTTCCGACAGGGTAAGGCTATCGGTGGGGTTCAGAAAAATCCGTCCCTGGTCCCGATAGGTCTCGCTATGGCCAGCAAAGAATAAAATATCCCAGGGCGTTTCCCACAGACGATCGTTTAACTGTTGGCGATCAGGCTCCACTAAAAAGGAGACGTCTGCCTGGGGTAGCCCAGCCAGTAAACGCTGATCGGCTTCTATATTAATACCGTGGCTATGGCCCAAAATAGCCAAGATTCTGACTGGATGAGATACGGTTGACTTAACAGAAGGACGTACGGCCTCATATTCGGGGGTGCTCAGGGCCATTTCCGCATAGGGATAGCGATCAAAGAAATCCCATTCATGCCAGGGCAGTTTCTGAACATCAACATTCTGAGTGCGAATCAACAACCGAATGGTGTCATCCCGACTCAGTTCTTCTCGCAGACGCCGATCAATGGGTTGAAAAGACTCAGAATTTAACCACGTTTGAAACCATTCACATAGGACCTGGGCTGACTGTTGACAATCCACCAGACGCTGATTGATAAACCCTTTGTGAATAATCTTGTGGCCCTTAATCCGTAACGGCATACCCAAGGGGCGATAGGCATCCTGCCAGTGGCGATGCAGGTGGGCCAACATCCCTGGATTGGGGGGTAAAAATCCTTTTACTTTTAAGGCGTGTGGTTCATTTTCAGCCTGAATTTCCAGGGTTGTCCGAAACCCTGAAGTAGCCAAATCTCCATCTAACTCTAGAACTACCCACCGTCCAGCCATAGTCTTTTTGGCACCACTGACCTCCAATATAATGTGTCAGTCAAATTCAAACGTGATTGTGCCCCGTACATATAAGATTCTTGCCATTGCTGATGTAGGGGATAAATCGATCTGGTAGTATCGCTCTAAATCAGTATCTTTCAGATTAAATCCTCCTGAGGATCAGCAATGGCAGATCTTTAAATAGCAAATTGCTCGGTCAGTATTGACTGGTCAAGACTAATTTGGACGGCAAAATTTTCACCCGGTTCAGCACTAAATTGAAACTCTAACCCTTCACTTTGGCGACCTTCTGCTTGCAAAACCGGTGTTTTGGCCTGATCCATCACCATCAAATGTAGAGACGGCGGTAAATGGGCCTGTTGCCCTGCTGGATAAAGCTCCACGGTAATGTCAAAGGCAACACTGTCATCAGCCGGGGCAATACCCACCAAAAATAAAACCTGAGTGCCTTGCGTAAAGGTTAAAAATTTACCTCGTTTAACACCTTTGGCCACTTGCTCAATTAATTCTTGATGCGCCAACGAATTTCTAAAACTATAGGCGGGCATCTGGGTTTGCCAGTCAGCAAAAATCTGTTCGAGACTGACCCAGCCCTCATTGACTAAATTGTCTAACCACTGTCGCAATGCGGATGGCTGCTCCTTTGGAGCTGTCTGCTTCACTACATTTTGAGCCAGGTAAGCGGGGAACTGATCCATGGGCTGTAGTTGCTGGATTGTTACAGGTGTCTCTGACGGTTGAGCCAGAAATCCCAGCAGTGTAGCCTCCGTTAACTCACTATCCAGCTGAACAAAGACATAGCCCACGCGCTCTGTCCACACATCTTCAGCGATAGTCCAGGCAGTTTGTTCGGGTAACACTGGGCAACACTCTAAACGACCGACCCCAGTTATCCACAAATCTGTAGCATTACTGAGCACCTGTAATGTAGAATTCCAGCTTATACTTTGCTCTAGGTCAGTCTCTATGCCAAGACAGGTTAGATAAAATCTCACGGTTTGTAAACTCAGGGTGTTGAGATAAACCTGTTTTGCCTTTTGAGGATCGCTGTGATGCTGATAAAATTGCTGGGCTATTTGGTGAAAACGGTCAGTCAGCGGCATCCTAAATTTTGTTGGCTGGCAGTGAGTGGTCATTGTTCTAGGGTTGAGTAGGGGTGATCGCACAGTGGTTGAAAGAAACGGAGAGTGGGGGAGTGGGGCTAGTTGGATTGGGTGGTTAAGTACTCTTTAAATTTGGGGGCAAATTTGGTTAGACAACGTAAGTAGAAGGAGCTGAGGGTGACGACTTTAATCCCTAGTTCATCGGAGATTTCTTTCCAGGAATAGCCGCCTAAAAATCTGAGGGCGAGATGCTGAAAGTTGGCTTCGGGTTTGTTGCGGATATGGGTTTCCTTAAACAAACCGTCGCGATCGTCACGAATGCATTGGATCACTTCTTCAGATAGGGATGGGTTGGATTGCGATCGCAACTCCAGCGACTCCTGTTTATCCAAAGCATCCAAAGTAATGCGCTTGACTTGAGAACGATCCATTCCTTTAGGGGCAACCGGCATAAAATCACGACTCGCCTCAATAAAGAATCGCTTTCTCATCAGAAAATTGGCCCATTGCAGCACTTCTAACTCTGGGTTATAACGGCTAATGTCCTCACATAGATAGAGAAACAATTGCTGTTGCGCCTCCGCATAAATATCCTCATACAGACCATAAAACTGACCTGAATAGGGACGCACTAACTTTTTTGAGCGATATATAGTATCGACCAAACGAGCCAATGCACACTGCCGTTCGGGGGTTTGGGGAGGGTGCTGCTGCGCCTCTATAGCCAATTGTTTAAGCTGTTGATCTAAATCCATGCGTCCTATAAGCCCAGAGGATTGGGGAGTAAGACCGACCGAACAAAGCCCTAAAGTCAATGTATCGCCTAGCCTACCTACAGGCATCTCAAAAATAAAGGCGCTAAATTTTATCGATTTCGAATTATGTTACGAATATTTACATTAGTGCATCCATAGTTTGCTACTCAAAGACTCTTTTGCAAACGGTTGGCGTCAAGTAAAATCAGTTGCTTGGGGTCCCTCCGAGTTTCCTTTCCGAAAGAAGTGAGGTTATCCCAATTAGGCCTATTGGGGTTTCCCCATGGGCAGGGCGGCATCCCGCCCTACACCCCTCATACTCGGTTATCCCTAAGTACATCAGTTGGGGGTACGGCGACGTCGATTTTATATGTTTCGAACTGTCTTCTGCAGAAAATTTAGGATGTAAAATCCAATCCATAAAATTGTTTTTTAACAGTTCTTTAGAGTTTTCCTTCAGTGCGCTGTTTCCAAACGGTCTCAGCTTCAATCTCTTTGCTCAGAAAGAAATTTAAAAATGTACGAATCACCGCAATCACGGCTAGCTGGCCCAGGGCCTCAAAGGAGGGAGCAATTGTTGTACCCAGAATATCGGCCCCCAGCTGAAATTCTAACCCCAGGGCTAGCCAGGACCCCAAAGTCAGTCGAATATCGATAAAGGGTGGAGTATACAATCGTTTGGGTTGAACTAGTCCCAGTCTGAGGCAGGCAATTAGCCCCAATAAAATGCACAATACTGAAATAGCTTCAAAACCCAATTTAAGGACTCCAACAATTGCGGCTAGTCCAACTTCCAACAGTTCCATAAATTACCCATGATTCTTCTGATGTTTTCCATACCGTACCTCACGCTTCTGATTTAGGTCTGTCATCACCATGGAACTTCATTTCTCACCAGGGCAGAGTTACCCTTTAGGCGCAACGGTTCAACCTGACGGTGTGAACTTTAGTCTTTTCTCCAAAAGTGCTCGCTCCGTAGAGTTGTTGCTATTTGATCATGCCAACGACCCACAGCCAGCCCATATCATTTGCCTTGACCCACAACATAATCGAACCTTTTTCTACTGGCATATTTTTGTGGCAAATATCGGTGCTGGGCAAATCTATGCTTACCGAGTCCATGGACCGTTTGAGCCCCAGCGAGGATTGCGCTTCGACGGTCGTAAGGTTTTGCTTGATCCCTATGCCCTAGCCGTTGTGGGTGAAGAGATGTATAACCGTTCTGCTGCCATTAGCGCTGGAGATAATTGCGCCCATGCCCTTAAGGGAGTGGTGGCCGATCTGACCACCTACGATTGGGAAAATGACCTCCATCCTTGCACCCCCTACTCTGCCACTGTTATTTATGAACTCCATGTGGGTGGCTTTACCCGCAATCCAAATTCCGGAGTCGCTCCCGAAAAGCGTGGTACCTACGCTGGCCTGATCGAAAAAATCCCCTACCTCAAGTCCTTAGGTATCACAGCGGTGGAACTGTTACCTATTCATTACTTTGATGCTGAGGATGCTAAACCGGGGCTCACCAACTACTGGGGATACAGCACCCTTGGTTTTTTTGCCCCTCACCGTAGCTACAGTTCTCGTCGCGATCCGCTAGGGCCATTGGATGAGTTTCGCGATCTGGTCAAAGCGCTGCACCGAGAAGGCATTGAGGTAATTCTAGATGTTGTCTTTAACCATACGGCAGAGGGGAATCATACAGGACCCACCTTATCATTTCGAGGGTTGGAAAATTCTGTTTACTACATGTTAGAAGACTCTCCTGAGTATTATCGTAATTACAGTGGTTGCGGTAATACGTTTAAAGGTAATCATCCCATTAGCGGCAGATTGATTTTAGATTGTTTACGCTACTGGGTTGTCGAAATGCATGTGGATGGCTTTCGCTTTGATCTAGCCTCTATATTGACTCGGGATAATATTGGACAACCCCCCACGGGGGACATCTCATCTGCCAATATTTTATGGGTGATTGAATCTGATCCGACTTTAGCGGGGACAAAACTGATTGCTGAAGCCTGGGATGCGGCTGGACTTTACCATGTTGGCGAATTTGTAGGCCTGGCAGACTGGTTTGCAGAATGGAATGGGCCATTTCGGGATGATATTCGCCGGTTTGTTAAAAGCGATCATGCAACCGTCAAGCTGTTGGCCGATCGCATTTTAGCCAGTCCCGATATTTACAGCAGACAGGGGATTGATATTAACCGCAGTGTGAATTTTGTCACCTGTCATGATGGATTCACCCTGAATGATTTGGTGTCTTACAACCATAAGCATAATGAAGCCAACGGTGAGAATAACCAGGACGGCGCTAACGATAACCATAGTTGGAACTGTGGCGAAGAAGGCCCCACTCAAAACCCAGATATCGAGGCATTGCGGATACGGCAGATTAAAAACTTGTTTACCCTCTTGTTACTGTCCCAAGGGACTCCAATGGTGTTGATGGGTGACGAAGTACGTCGCAGCCAGTTCGGTAACAATAACGCTTACTGTCAGGACAATGGTCTCAGCTGGTTTGACTGGGACGCTGTAGAAAAAGAAGCGCCGCTACTGCGATTTGTCACGAAACTGATTAACTTTATCCAAACCACTGAGATTTTTAAGCAGGAACAGCTATTAGAGGTGACCTACGGTAGTCAGTCTCCCCATATTGTTTGGCATGGTGTGCGGTTGGGTCAGCCTGATTGGGGTGACAGTTCCCACAGTTTGGCATTTACGCTACGCCACCCCCAGCACGATGAACATCTATATGTGGCGTTCAATGCCTATTGGCAGCCCCTGAATTTTGAGCTACCGCCTTTAGACAATAACGATTATTGGCACCGCATTATCGATACAGCGCTGCCATCTCCTGAGGATTTTTGCCCTTTGGATGTTGCCCCTATGGTGAAGGACAAGACCTATCAAGTCGAGGCCAGATCTACCATCGTTTTAAGGGTAAAAAATGATGTTATGTAGGGGCGTACCGCAGTACGCCCTCCGAGATGCCGGGCAATTCCCTGATTTTATATCCCTGGATTACAGTAATGGATAAGTCGTTAGTAACAACCCATGCAAGAAATCTGGTGGATTTTAATGTTTCGGCTGAGGGCGCAGCTGGCCTTAATCCAGCTGGCTGTGGTTGAACCCTATGGCAGCATTGCCTATGAGTATGAAAAGAATTCATACCCGCTGGCCATGGCCGATGTGCTGTGGGGACAACCATCATCAGGTCTGACCTTTTTGCAGCAAATTGACGAGCAGGCTACGGAAACCCAGGGCATCGACCTGCTTTCAGGGTTTACCCTCAAAGGTCAGATGCGCAAGTATTTTTACTTTGGTGACCAGCTGGACCCGGCCTATCGACAGCGCATGTGGGACGCCATGTATGCGTTCACCCTAACTGACCCGCTGACGCGCACAGCTGAGCCACCGCGAAAATTTTGGTCCCGTTCTAAGGATGACTGCAAAACACCGGTTGATTGTCGCAACACTGACAATTTAAGGGCCATGAGAGAAACATCGGTGTACTTGATGGCGGAGGAAACCGGTAATGACGCCACCCGGTTGATTTATAAACAACACCTGGATCGCTACGTTTCCACACTGTTGGATATTGGCATGGGGGAATGGGACAGTCCGGTCTATCACGGGTATACCACGGCGGCCTATCTCAACCTCTATGACTTTGCCAAGGACCCGGAGGTTAAACAGTTGGCTAACGATGCCCTGGACTGGCTCTATCGTTCAGCGGCCATTAAGTACTGGCGCGGCAGCTGGAATGGGCCATCTAAACGCACCTATGGTGACAGTGCTGCCCGATTTTTCTGGCTATATTTTGGCCATGGCCCCGTGCCCGATGAGCTTGAGCGAGACTGGATCTATGGGCTGACCAGTGATTACTTGCCACCGGATGATGTGGTTGCGATCGCACAGCGCCGATTCTTTAAACCCATCGAGCTACAGCGCACCCATCCCCACTACGAAAACTGGAAGCCTGAGCGTTACGGCCCTGCCTTCTACGAAACCATCTACATCGGCCACAGCTACCAGCTAGGCAGTTTAGCCAAGGGCACCGGCGGCGATTGGAATGGCTTTAGTTTACGGGTTGCTAAAGGCAGCAGCAAGACTGACGAATTTACCGTTAACGCCAACCGCCCCCACAGCATTGCCCAGTATGAAAACCTGCTGATCTGGCATGGCACAGAAGCTCCCGAGCTCACTTTCCCCAATGCCCGTATTGAAACAGTAGACGGCATCACCTTCCTGGCCTGCGACCAAACCTGGATAGCCGTGCACCATTTTGAGCGAGGCTTTGCCCTGGAGATGGGTGAAGCCCAAACCCATGGAAGCTTTGCCGCGTTTAAGGAAGCTGTTACCAATCAATCTCAGCTGAGCGTAGAAGCCGAACGGGTGGACTATCGGGATAGTACTGGTAAGCGAGTTGCCATAGCCCCCCAGGTGAATGGTTTACCTGAGGTTTGGCGCGATGGCCACCCCTACGACTGGCAAACCCACAACCGCGAGCTATCCTTTCAACTGCCGTTTCCCAACAGCCCGAATTAAACGACTTGATGTACAGACGTTCCATGGAACGTCTTACACCTTCGCCAACCTAAATGCAGCCCCCAACCCAGAGCCCATCTCTTCAGGCGTAATTTTGCCATCATGATCCAGATCAAGGGCATCAAAGACAGCATCCGCACCCATCCATTCTTCACGGGTAATAAAGCCATCACCGTCCAGATCATAGGCCCGAAAAATGTCTTCGGCAGCGTGGCTAACCACCTCGTTCCCATCAAGCTGAGATAGACGTTCTGCCAATAAGGATTCCAATGACTCCAGGGCTTTAGTAAACCCTTGAATACCTTCGGCTAGTTTTTCTGAAGCCATGCGGTTAGCCTCATGCATTTTGTCGAACGTTTCTTGATCAACCGAGATTTTCTGGATTGTCAGGTCTTGGGCCAGTTCAGGGGAAAGTTTACGAGGTAGCTGGGCCGTAACAGCATCCAATTGCGCCAAAAGCTTGGGTGAAATAGTCAGCAGATCGCACCCTGCTAGCTCCGTTAGCTCATCCGCATTACGGAAGCTAGCCCCCATCACCTCAGTGGTGTAACCAAACTTTTTATAGTAGTTATAAATTTCAGCGACCGACAAAACACCTGGGTCTTCGTCAGGTGCGTAAGATTCTTTACCGGTCTCTTTTTTATACCAGTCGAGAATGCGACCAACAAAGGGAGAGATGAGTGTCACACCCGCCTCAGCACAGGCGATGGCCTGATGCAAGCCAAATAGCAAGGTCAGATTGCAATGGATGCCCTCTTTTTCTAAAATCTCAGCGGCTTTAATGCCTTCCCAGGTAGAGGCAATTTTAATCAAAATTCTCTCACGGGAAATGCCGACACTCTCATATTGGGAAATCAGATCGCGCGCCGTAGCAATTGTCCCCTCAGTATCGTAGGACAATCGAGCGTCAACTTCAGTGGACACCCGACCTGGAATAATTTCCAGAATTTTGCGGCCAAAGGCAACCGCCAGACGCTTAAAGGCTAAATTGACAATTTCCTGAGTCTTGGCATCAGGACCTGCATCCGCTTTGGCAGTTTGTAATGTTTCGTCAACAATGCCTTGATATTGGGGCATCTGTGCCGCCGCCGTAATCAGGGATGGATTGGTTGTGGCATCTCGCGGTTTAAACTGCTCAATTGCCTGAATATCGCCAGTATCGGCGACTACAACGGTCATTTCACGCAATTGTTCCAGGAGAGTTTGTGCCATAGTTTGCTCCATTTTGTTGGCTGACCATGTCCTTATTGTAATCACCCTCATCCAAAGTGATTTGAGATCTAAAGGCCGACTATGGAATTGGGCAGATGTCCGTTTCTGGCATGAGTATGAATCTACACCACGTTATAGAAATGTTTTGATCAGCACAATCACCAGAAATCCTAGCAGCAAAGATAGGCCGATAAAGTAGCCTCGCCGCATGTAGGCTTCGGGCAGCATCGTCTCTGCTAAAACGGTAAGAATGGCACCGGCTCCAATCGACTCGATAAAGGAGGCTAGGTTTTCGGATGCACCTGCCAAAAGTAAGCTTCCTAAGCCCGCAACAATGCCCTGAATCAGCATAACCGATGCCCACATGGTGACAATACGGGTAAAAGGGAATCCTTGCTGGCGCATACCATCTGAGCTGGACAGTGCTTCTGGATAGTTAGAGATAAAGAGTCCAGCCAGTAGCGTGGTGCTGACGCCACCGCTGACAAGTGCGCCAGCACCAATGGTTAAGGACTCAGGAATGCCGTCTATTAACAGTCCTAACCATATGGCTAAAGGGGCATTGTTATGATCCCCTAATGACTGAATCATGGCCTGGGCCGAGGGTAGCGTTTCGCCTCCTTGCAAATCATTAAATGCCTGTTGTAACCATGCCGTAGATTGTTTTTGAGAAAAATTTTGCTTTTGTTGTAAATAGCCGGTAATCTCGCCCTGGCGCAGAAATGTCTCAACGGCATGCTTCAGATTCAGGCACTGTTTTAGCAGTTCTTCAAAATCGGGTTTGCTCAGTTGCCAAAGGCAAACACTACTGTCGGCAACAGCGGTCACAGTATGGCGCGCACCGGTTAAAAAGGAGAGTTCCCCAAAGGCATCTTTGGGATGAAGCCTGATCGCCTTTCGACTAGGACTTTGGGGATCGCTCTGGAGAACATGTCCGGCATGGATAATGTACAGGGTTTGGCCTGCCTCCCCCTGGTAAAAGAATGTTTGCCCGGCTCCAACTCGTCGATATTGCAGACGGCTGGCAATGGCTTCAATATCTTCGCTTAGCAGGTATTGAAAAATGGGGAGTCGTTTAATCTGACGGGCAATTTGGATAAATTCGTTGGCTTTGTTATCGATGGACACAGCATCGGGAATTCGTGCGGCTGTTTGGATGCAGGTCACTGTTTTTTCAACCCAGGCTTTAATCTCGTTACGGGTGAGATGGTGACGCTGTAGTAGGTATTGGGCGATTTCATCTCCCTGAACTAGATGTTGGGTGGCTTCATTTAGCTCAGGACAGGTTTCTAGCAGATCTTCGAAGGACTCTCTGGGTAAACTGGCGATTTCGCAATCTGTGGTTGCGATCGCAACCGTCCCATGGGGAGCCCCTGTAAAAAACGCCATTCGACTAAAAATGTCCCCGCGTTTCAGCTGGGCAAACGGCTGCATATCCTGGTCAGGATCTAGCAACTGCACGTTTCCACTGTTGAGGATGTATAACGTCTCGCAGGCACTACCCGGCTGATACAGTACGGCATTACTGGAATAGTGGCTAACCAGTAGACATTTAGTCAAGCGCTCTAGTGCGTAGGGTGTTAGCGAGCGAAAGATCTCAAGTCGTCTTACTTGTTTTAACAGGTCTTGGAAATGTTGCTCCTGATGATTGGCAATATGGGCAGCAGCAGTCGCTGGCTTTCGCAAAAAGCTGCCATATTTGTTCATAAACTGATTGACAGTTGTAAAAAAGAGACTGCCAATAATACCACCTGTCACCAACTCAACAATAAAGCCTTCCTCTACAGCATGGGAGACTAGATCCAGCATCGTTGCTGCTAGTAACGCGCCTGCTCCAAATGCGGTCAGGGCACCGACAACCCGTCCCGAGGGTTGCCAAAACCGAGAGGTCACCGCCCCTAAAGGCATGGATGCCGCACATAGCAAACCAGATTGAAAAGCGCGCATAATCACAGGTTGCATTGGGCAGCAGGCTCCGATAATGTTGTCCTAGGCTTAAAATATGTCAGAACATGAAATATAAAGGTTAAGCCTCGGTTATCATTATTGAGCTGATGCCTCTATTTTGAGTGGATAAACATGCCAGTGATAATCGTAGAGATATGACCAGTAGCGTTCAAAAACACCAATATCAATAAAATAGCTTCCTTGTTGAAGTTGAAGTTGCTCCAAGGAGAGCGTAATTTTTCCTTCTCCATGGAGCAAACCAACTGAAATATTTTGGCTTTGGGTATTTGCTTCATAGTAGACGCTATCATCCTCTGCCCATAAAATGTACGCACAAAAGATAGGGGAATAAATTGCTTTATTTGCCCGATAGCTAATTTCTACATGCAGAGCTTCTCCTCGTTTATCGTCTAATGATGAGAAAAAGCAAATGTCTATAATTTCTAGATCTAAATAACCAAATCTGTTGTTATTGATACTAAGTTTTGCCCCACTTGAAGTGAACTTATCCACAGATGCCGGGTACTCTTTGGGATAAATTAAATTACTCAGATAAATTTTGGGATGCACTAAAGATAGCTGTTTAGATGAGCACTGAGCCTCTTTACTAGCTAATGTTGGAAAGTTTTCTAAACACTCTTGTTTAACAAAAAATAAAATGTTTTGAGCATACCAGGGCTCAACTTTATCATTATCCCAAATTTTTTTCCGTAAACAGTCGATGACGATATAGTCCTGGGATTGAAAAAGGTCCACCCAGTACTCAGGCCATTGCTCATTGAGGTGTTCGGTGCCACCTTGGGAAGGTATAGCGGCAGAAAATAAAATCACTGACCCTAGAGAGGTCAATGATTCCACAAAGGTGGAAGCGGCAGACTGGGGCAGATGTTCTGCCACCTCCAAGGACATGACTAAGTCAAATGTGTGGTTGAGCTGTAATGGGGTGCTTAGATCCCATAACACGATATTTTCTTGCGGAATATTCAGTTGAATGTCAGTAATGTAAGCACCATCAATACCTAAATAGGAGTGAATCCCATAGTCTTTGAAGACTGATAACCATGTGCCATCGCCGCAGCCAACATCCACTACGCTCTTGACCTCAACCAAATCTAAAACCAGAGGAATAATTTCTTGCGCGGAAAGCTTTGCTCCTTTTTGTAGGGCAGAGAAAAAATCCTGGTCATAAGCATTGGTCATTTTGAGAATGGTTAGGCTTTTTCTAAAATGATAAGATCTTGCGCACCGATGGGATGCGATGCATTGCCAGACCAAATGCCTGAAACAGGGGACTCTGCCAGCTTTAAATCTGCTTTGTCGGCGAACTCTTCCACTAAGGAGATTCGGTAGGCAGTCATCTCTTCGGGATTTTCAGGGTTTGAGATCGCAAACTTATCACCCCAGTTTTCGTATGTATTAGGAGTTACGCATTGACAAAAGTCCATCCATAGTATCAAGCGAAGGTGGCTTCTGTTGCATGGTCCAGAATAAACTGACGGATGACTGGCACAAACAACTGTCTCGATATCTCGTAACAGTTTCCAATCACCCCTTGAATACACAAGGTTTGTAACTTACCAAATGCTCGCAGTGCACAATAGAAATGATTGCGAATAGCCTGTTCATCTCGAACATAGAATCTCTCAATATTGCATACTTGTTTGATCACTCGATGAAAACACTCGATTTGCCAATGCTCGTCATGGACTTGCTTGAATTCAGCCCGAGTCAAGTGATTCAATTGCTCTAGGGTAGGCTGGTAGATGATGTAATAACGGGGTTCGTTTTTGAACGACTGACAAAACACCTTAACCCAGCCAAACTCCTTGAGATACACCACTAATCCCGATTCTGGAATCTCTAAACTCTTTACCTGCACTAGCTTGCCACGTTCCAAAGAGACCTTTCGATTATCGGCAATCCCGAATAGAAAACCCACTTTCTCGTTTCTGAGAAACTTCAGATTCTCAAGACTTGAATACCAACTATCGCCCGTCACCCAGGTCGGTTTAATACCCCACTGCTTGACGTCGAGCACCATCTCTCTGAAATAGTCGTTTTTGGTTTTACCCTCCCGTTTATCGTAAATGCGAAAGTTAACGGGATATGAATGCCCGGATAGATCAGTGTAGTACAATGTAATGAGATTAATCCCTTTGACTGTCCGTTTATGTTTGCCTGACCAAAAATAGCCCACGAAGGCACTCTTTTTCTGGTCTCGATAGGGTTTATCTTCAACGCTATCATCCACACTCAACGTGCCACCGACTAATGTGATCTCCTCTTTTACTTCGTTGAATAAATCTTCGGGTGTGTAACGTTCTCGTAATAAAAACCGATTCACACTATCGTGACTCACGTCTTCCAGGATTTCCGCTAACCGAACACAGCTGACATATTTGGGCTCTGCCATCAGGAATAAGGTGTAGAGGCTACAGTTGCAATGCGCCGTTGACGGTTTGGATAGCTCACGCATCGCTGGGTTAGACAGGAACAGATAGGGACACCTATATCACTTCATAGCTTTGCTATTTTGTCAATGCGTAAGTTCTATGTATGATCAAAATTGAAACTTGGTTTTTTAAATCCCAGTGGTCTAGGATGACCTGGTACATAATTATCTAGGAGAAAGAAACTGAAAACACAACGCCCTTTCTTTTTCAGAGCCCTTGACACTTCCTTGAAGTAATGTTGAGTATTTTCAGGTAATAGATGTGTGAAAACAGAAGCTGCGTAAATCAAATCAAAAGAAGATTCTGGATATGGAAACCTGAACTCGGTAGATTTGAAACGTCCGTTAGGGTTGTAGTAGGTGTTTAAGATATCTGCCCAAAAAAATCGAAAATTAGGATGACTTGGAGTAAAATTTTGTTGTAAAAAATCGATCTTATTTTTGCAAATATCAAAGCCATCATAGGAACCAATATCTCGTAATAAATAGCGTAGTGGAAAGGCAATTCGACCTAGACCACACCCTACTTCTAAAACTAAAGAATCAGCATTCAACTTTCCATAGAAGCGCAATAACATGCTCCATTCTTCGGCCCAGCGAAACCATTCTTCGAGCGTATCGATGCCTTCAGTCAACATGAGCTTTAACGGAGGCATCAGCTCTGGCTCATAAGCAATTTTATAGGCTTCTAACGTAGATTCCAAGTTAGGCATTTGAACCGATTTTTCAAGCATCATTCAACTAAATCCAATACATATTAATCATTAAACTATTTAAATCTTTAATAAGCACTATATTTATCAACCAATAGTTGTGTCTTAATATGGATAGAAAGAATTTATTAATAATGAAAATAAGTTATTCTCAGGGATTTGTTAACATGTTTAAAGACTCTCTGATCTAGAAATAAAATTCATTATTAACTGCTTTTTGGGGATCGCTAGCTGGAGGAATACTATAGATCACTAACTCTGATTCGTTGTCTTTATACTCGAAATGGCATGTTTTATTGATGTGCTCAACTAAGGCAAGATGATGGGTCCAAAAATCCTGTTTTCTTTCCCCAGCAATAGCAAGCCAACCTGCTCCTTGGATTTGTAAATTGTTAAATGCTTTGATTGCGTCTTGCTCATTGTCAGGAAATTGATTCCAAACTCTTCCAGTATTGACTGAAGGAAATGTCCAGCCTCGCCGCTGGCTATAGTAAATTGCTGTTGGATCATCCATCACATGCCCTAAAGTAACGAGCAAATCTTCCGGGGCAGTCATAGACTTGAGTTTTAGTCCCATTTCATAGCTGGAGCGAGCTTGCGGCAAATACAAGGAGGCTAGAGCAGGTTTATTGCTAAAGCTGAGTAAGCAGATAAGAATCAATGAAATTGGAATGACGGCTACAGTTGAAGCCGATGACGGCAATTTCAACATAGAAGACCAATAGGCTAAAACTGCTATGATTCCACGGGCAGAAAGGGCGGCTACTATGGGACTCAATACATGCAAACTCCAGGGGTGATTAACTAGCTCCTTTGCGCCAACAGCATAGTAGAGCATTCCGCCAAGAAGCCACCAATGAAAAAT
Source organism: Leptolyngbya sp. PCC 7375 (assembly GCF_000316115.1). Classification (GTDB taxonomy): domain Bacteria; phylum Cyanobacteriota; class Cyanobacteriia; order Phormidesmidales; family Phormidesmidaceae; genus Leptothoe. Next base: position 98,695 of record NZ_JH993797.1, on the reverse strand, counting down.
CCACTGGATGACAGTTTGTGAATATGGGGTATCACCCTTTTGGGTGATTTGTTTATATGGGAGCACCAGACCTAAGAGCATTAGCACCAGGATTGGTAAAGACCAAAACTGATTTATGAGAATGTTCCATAGTTGAGGGATAAAGTACTGTTGACTGAACCAGATATTAAATCCATCGTGCCAAATCCAATTTTCGGCACCAATCAGGTAGTTGCCAGGCTTGCTAGATGCAATGTAACGGGCCCATAGCTGATACAAAAATGCGGCCTGAATAATAAAGATGGTGAACGCAACTAAGGCAAAGGGATTATAGTTCTGTTGATGATTATGATCTAACTTGAGCGTAGATTGATTAATATCTCTTTTGTGGCGAAGGACTGAAATAGTTACATAAGATACCGGCAGGAGACAGATAATGCCTACTAACTTTGTGGCTACGCCTAAAAAGCCTGTAATGCCAAATAAAATCAAAAACAGTTCTCGACCTTGCTTTAAATATAGAGCTAACATCCATAGGCTGGTTGACACTAGGGCAACCATGGCAGGGTCTGGCAGAAAAGAGCGATCGACAGCAATAGCTCCTGGTAAAAGCGCTAACAAGGCTGCACCTAGAATTGCATGCTGCCGATCCCATACATTAAGAACAAGATTGTAAAATGCAAAAACTCCCCACAAACCAAAGACTATGGCAACGGCTCGACCAACCCAGTCCTGTTGATCAGTAAACAAATAAATTAAGCTAGATAGATAGCCAACGATGGGTAAATCTCTAGCCTGATAGTTAGGAATAATGCCGCCTAAACTAACTTGGGGATAAAAGGGATTTGAATTCAACCGATAGAAATTCTCTGCAATCATTGCAGTATGAGCTTCTCCCCAGCTGAAGGGATCAATTAATGGTTGTGTAATATTGTCAACTCGTACAATAAAAGCAACTATAAGGATAGTAAAAGTGAGTAAAAAAGGTAAACGCTTTAAAAAATACTTCATATTCCATAGTTTCTAAAGAATGATATTTTTTTAGAAGTTAATTTGCACCTACTTGGACGTTAGAGACATTTCAGGGGAATTCATCTCCCAGCGTACGGGGACATTCTGTAGAATGACATCATCTTGTCTGGTCGCGATGGTGAAGGCATACACATGCCAATGATAGTCGTAGGCATAGCTCCAACTTTTGTCGTACATGCCGATATCTACAAAGTACTTGCCAGGGGAAAGATTCAGGTTGTCAAGATGTAATTTGAGTTCTTGCTGCTCGTTAACAGGAATATCGATTACGGGGATTAAGTCAGTACTGCTATTGTGCAAACTTTCACCTTCTTCATTAGTAATGGTCATGATAAAGGCAGTGGCTTCAACAGCAACATTTAGCTGATACAAGATCTCGATACTGAGGTCTTCTCCTGGATTAATTTCTATGCCAGGTACAAGCTGAACAGACTTGATTTCAGCTTCCAGAGATCCAAACCGATTTTTGCTCAGTTCTAATTCAACTCCTGAGTTAGTTTTCTGCACTTCTCCTACGGGCGTCTTTTGAATCGTTTGTGCCCGCATTTCACTGTTATATTGACCAGCTACTATGTCAGGCACACCTTGAGCTACGACTTGCCCAGCCTTGAGCCATATAGCTTGATCACAAAGCTGTTGAATTTGCTCGGGGCTGTGGGATATGAACAGGATGGCACAGCCGTTATGCTGTAATTCTTTGATGCGCTTGATGCATTTGCTCTGGAAAGCCACATCCCCAACGGCTAGCACCTCGTCCACTAGCATAACATCGGGATTTGTATGAACTGCGATCGCAAATGCCAAGCGCATTTGCATCCCTGTACTGTATGCTCGCAGGGGACTATCAATAAACTTCTCTAGTTCTGAAAAGGCAACGATATCGTCGAAAGATCTCTCCGTTTCTTGCCGGGTAAGTCCAGAAATCGCTGCACTTACAAATACATTTTCTCGACCGGTCAGATCGGGGTGAAACCCTGCTCCTAGTTCGAGTAGAGCACCGATACGGCCATTTACTTTAATGGTGCCAGTATCAGGACGTCCTACACCACCAATGAGTCGTAACAGTGTGGATTTACCAGCACCGTTGTGACCTAAAATACCAAGCATTTGGCCAGGCTCTACTGTGAAATTGACATTTTTTAAGGCCCAAAAAGAACCCTTAGGGCGCATTCTTTTTCCTAGGGAGAGAGCTGCTTCCATAATGGTGCGAGGGCGATGAGCATGATACCGCCTGAAACGTTTCCCCACACCATAAACAATGACTGCTTGATTCATCAGAGTTCCTCCGCAAATCGATTACTTTGACGCTCAAAGTAGTGATAACTTAAGGGCAATAAAATAAACGTCGCAATAGCAATAAATAACAAAGGTGTCCAAGCAGGGGGCAGCCCTTCTAAAAGGATGGATCGATAGGCTCCAATGAGAACCACCATGGGATTACAAGCATACAAAAGTTGATAGGTTTCCGGTACGTTCTCAATGGAATAAAAAACAGGTGTTAAATAAAACATCAGCAGTAAAACCACACCCAAGGTATGTTGCGTATCTCTGAAGGTTACATTGAGTGCTGCCAGAATATAGCCTAAGCCGACCGTTAACCCCAACTGTAAGATTTGCAAAAACGGTAGCAATAGGACAAAGGGGGTTAATTCCACACCGTCGATCAGGAGAAAAACAATCAGTATAGGCAGTGCAAGTAAGAAGTGTATAAGGCCAACTGTTACCGTTACCACCGGTAGAATAGCGGTGGGGAAGCGAGGTTGTCGAATCAAAGAGCCATTGGCCACAATTACACCAGCCGATTGAAATAATGTAGCCTGGAACCAATTCCAGGCTAATAAGCCACAAAAAACAAACGACGGATAGCGAGGTACCTCAACTGGCAATACGACTTGAAAAACAAAGGCAAGAGCCGCAAGTTGAAGTAAAGGGTTGATCAGGGTCCAGGCTATTCCTAGGGCTGACCGCTTATACAGTAGCTTCATTTCCCGATTCACTAACTGACGCAGGAGATCAAGCCACTGAGCTGCACGCCGTTTATAGGATTGGTTCAAATAACTGTGCACTAGATGACCTCCTGCAAAGAGCCATTTTCAGACTTGTCAGCCTCAGCTTGAGCTGATGTGACAATTGTGTTAGACAGTTCAGTAATATGACGAGCTTTTTTTTGAGCTGCCATGTAACCTATAGGACTCTTTAACATACCAAAAAGTTCTACCCATACCAGCTTACGAGGAAATTTACCTGGGTTGAGTAAGCGCATCAAGATCCATTGATAGAACCAGCTATAGAGTAAAAAAGTAACAACTTCAGTAATAGGAACACTCCGGTTACGAATGCACGTTAGTAAATAAGCCCCAAAACTTCGGCCATTATCAAAAATCTGTTTTTGTAAGGCCTTCATATCTCTGCGATGGGTATGCCAAACCAGCATAGAAGGCTCGTACATTAGGGTATAACCGTTAGCTACTAAGCGGTGAAACATTTCGACATCACCACATCCGCCACTGGGAGTGCCCACATCTAACGCGATGTCAAAGTCACCAATCTGAGAAAATACCTGGCGACGATAGGCCATGTTGACTCCAACGCCAAAACCACTAGCCCACAGGAGGTCTTGATTATCCATTTGTTGCCGTCGAAAGAACTTCGGCTTCAAGCCATGACCCATGCCACCATAGTCAAATTCAAAGACATATTGAGCATCTGCTTCTAATTCTGCAGGGCCTACAAGCCCGGTAACAGCCATCACTTCAGGTTCTTGAAAAGCGTTATTGATCGCATGTAACCAAAGTGCATCAACACAGGCATCATCATCGGTAAAGGCTATGACGTCATAGCGTGCTTCTTTGATACCTCGATTTCTTGCCCAGTCAAGGCCGGGTCTTGACTCTTGTACGTATCTTACATTTGAGAATTGTTGAATTAATTGAAATGTTTCATCATTACTAGGTGCATTATCAACAACAATGACTTCAAAGTGCGGATAATCAAGGCGAATTATTTGTCTAATGCATATCTTTAAAAACTCTGTACGGTCTCGTGTACAGATGATAATACTAATTGGCTGTAAAGACTCAGGTGCAGCATTTTGGCTGTCAGGGGATGTATTCAGCTGACTATTGAGAAGATTTTGAGTACCCTGAAGCTCTAGTTGTTGGCTGATACACCACTGTAGTTCTTCTGATGGAATAAAATCTCTATCTTCGCAAGAAATCCATACCCAACCCAACGGCCTGGTTCGATGACGAACCAGGACCCACAATGCATCATATTTTTCAACCCCTAGGATAGGATATACATGCTCAGATATATCTAATGATGTCGTCTTTGCAGTCATAACAACTTATTTATATGATGAGTTTTGAAAATAATGCTCTCAAGCTTTCCTAGAAAAATGAGCCAAAGAGATGCATACGGTAAGTCAGACTTATATCATGTAAGTGCTTTCCTGAGATGCACGTTTTGTGGAAAATATAGATATGAGCTGCCAGGGGAATTTTGCAAGTAAAATCGCCCTGATGTGTTCTGCACGTAGTGCTTCAGCTCCTGGTTCTGGATCGATGTACCCTATATAATGCTCGCCATAATAGAGCAACGCACTCAAGGGGCGCTCTCGCTCTAAGACTCCCTCAACAGTATCTAATCCACTTTCAAGATTTAAAGCTATCTTACTGTTTCCAACAGAGGTAGTAAATGTTTGGCTGTCCAAAAATTTAGTCAGTGCATCATGAGAGCTAAATTGAGAAGCAGCACCACACATGTACCAGTAGATATGAATTTTGCGATATAAAAATTGCCAGGAATCTCTCAGATGGTACCATTCAAGAAACTTAAGAACGTAGCATAAAGCCATCACGCATAAATCACCTATGGCTGAACCGTAGAAGATAAACCAGAGGACTAAACGGTCGAACCAGGTATATCTAGACTCTAACTGAGTCACTAAGAGCGCATCTTTTATTTCTGGATGTATTTGGGCCAACTGAATATCAGCAACGCCCTCATTAAATTTACGTTTCAAAGACCGCTTAAAATCCGTGACTTCATGGTGATATCCCCACGCGTCAGCGGAGAACTGAAAGTCTACGCCTAAGTTGATTAGCCGTAGACCAAATTCATAGTCTTCTTTGCATAAAAACTCAGTATTAAAACCACCCATCTGTTTAAATAGCTCAGCAGAGATGGAAAAGTTGCCACTAAGCAGATCCTGGTACGTAAATCGATGGGATGTACGCTGCATCGACTGGAACTTACTTTCCCACCAGCAACGTAGACCGATTTGGAAAAAATCTGTTTGATGCTGGGTGATGGCGGGTAAGTAACCTATGACAACTCTGTCTTTGCCGGTAGACTTTTTTTGATGAGCAGTAACGTGAGCTAAAACAAAACCAGGTGAAACTTCAATATCGTCGTCCAAGAAGATCAGCAGGCTACCTCGGGCTTTCTGTGCACCCGAATTACGAGCAGTTGCAGCGCCTAAACCAGGCTTTTCCACAACAGTTAGCGAGAAATCTGCCTTATAGGTTTCCAACACAGACAATGTGTTATCTTTACAGCCATCGGCAACAACAATCACCTCCATGTTCCCTAAGCAAAAGTTTTGCTGGTTGAGGGCATCTAGAGTTCTAGGGAGGTTAGAAGCTCGATTGTGTGTGGGAATGACAACGCTAACATCCAAAACGGGTAGTTTCATATCAGGAAGCCTCATAATTATCGTAATAGTGACGAGATGTAAAATAGGCTTGCGGACCTTGTAGGCATCCTCTAAGTTCAGCCCACAGCAAATCTAGGGGAATACTATTGGGTTTTGATTGGCAGGAGTTGATCAACTTAGGTAACTGGTCATACCAAAACCAACCTAAGGCTAGGGAAAAGACTTTGATTTCCCGGTCAATCAGCAAGCTGCGAGTCCAACTGGCATACACACCGACGCCGTAGCCATAGTAAGTCTTACGTAAACTTTCCCAATCTCGACGGTGACGATGCCAACATAGTGCCTCAGGCTCATAGACTATTTGATAGCCTGCGGAGAGGATACGATCGAACATTTCATGGTCTCCGCCAGACTTAGTGGGAGTACCACAATCAAGGGCCTCATCAAAGTTACCCACCAGATTCACAATGCTGCGGCGCAATGCCATATTGGCCCCAGCACCCACATTACCTGCGGAAAGAGGCGGACTTTCGTTAATGTCAAATACCCGACGATGATACCCTTTGCCCATGGGACTACACCGTTCAAACTCTTCCTGGGCTTTGGTTTCTAGTTCTAACGGCAAGATTAGTCCTGTCACACAATAGACCCGGGAATCTCTAAAGTTGTTGAGTAATGCTGCTAACCAACCTGGATCCGGAACAGCATCATCGTCAGTAAAGGCAACCACCTCATGGGAGGCTTCTTTCAAAGCACGGTTGCGGGCGACATTGAGTCCCGGTTTTTTCTCAATGACGTAGCGTACAGTATCGTGTTGGGCCACAATCTGCTTCGTGGCATCCGTGGCTGGACAGTTATCAACAATTAAGATCTCTTGCCCTAAATCAGGTAGCTTGAGCAATCCATCTAAACAGCGTTTCAAGTCCTCAGGACGATCACGGGTACAAACAGCAATGGTGACCTTGGGTAGCTGTGCTTTGATATCTGTTCTAACGTCATACTGTAGATAATTGCTACGTAACCAACTATCCCAAAGTCTCCAGCCAGGAGAGTCTAGGAGTTTGCTGTGAAGTTCTAATTGATTGATCCGTCCATTGGTGACAGGTAGAGAGACCTGACCGATAGGTTTTCCATGTAACCGGATTAAGATAAAGGCCTGATCGTAACCACTTAACTCATCAAGCCTATCTGGAAGTTTGCTTAATTCAATATCGAGAACTACAGTTGCCATCGATTTATAGGATATAAGATTATTTTTAGAAAATAGAAAAATATAAATGGTAGATAATTCGCCTAATGATCATATACAAACGGTCAGCGACTGAAATACATTAGAAGTTGAGACTTACTCCGTTGAAATTGATTTGAAAGTTTTAAGGTGACATAATCCTTCATCACGATCACTGGCTTGACCCAATGGAACATCAACACCTTCCTCTGCACAAAGCAGATCCTGGATATGTGAAAGACTTGGCTAATAAACAGTTTGAACTTTAAGCGCCATTGAAAACTGTGTGAATTGATGCTGATGTTTGATATTTTCTGAGTGCCTGTGACTTTTTGAGGACTGCTAACCAATAAGCTACCGATAAGATTCTGTATAATTAAGGTATAAACACCAAAACGGCATAGGGAAACCAGCAGATTTTCTTGGAGAGATTTACCAAGCCAATGCAGCGACATTTGATAATCTTGATAGTTTCTGCTTTGTTGGGACAGATATAGATAGAAACTACTCTTAGAGAGTCTAAATAAATAATTAGAGATAGATGGGTGGGTTTGCTGAACCTTTTTTAACATAAGGTTATGAGATGCTCCCATGGTCAGGCTATTGCTGGAAGACATACTGTCCAAAGTTCTGCGATAGCCAATCAAAAACTCAGGAACAGCTGTGAAATGAAACTTCTCTGCAATGCGTAAATATAGGTCCCAGTCTTCACATCCCCCTGCGTTTTGAGCCTTAAAGCTATTGTCATAGCCGCCAACGATATCAAAACATTCTCGACGGATTAATGATGCGCTGGCATTCCCAAGAAAATTATGGCCAATGAGGGTTAGATACACATTGCCTGAAATATTAGCAGCCCTAAACCCCTCCAGGCGATGATCATGGTGATCAATATCGAAGGACCATGCATAGGTAACACCTATCTTAGGCCCTGCGTTCTGTATAGTTCTGAGCTGTTTTTCAATATTGTTGGGATACCAAATATCGTCAGCATCTAAGGGGGCGATAAAGGTACCGTTTGCTTTCTGAATTGCCAGATTGCGAGCTGCTGCTACCCCCTGATTGGGTTGTTGGAATAGGGCAATCCGCCGATCTTGGTTCATCAATGAGCGAACGATGTCAGGCGTGCGATCGCAAGACCCATCATCAACCACAATGATTTCAAGATGGCAGTAGGTTTGATCCAGTACTGAAATCAGTGTGCGCTCAATAAATTGTTCCGCGTTATAGGCTGGAATAACAACGGAGACCAGTGGTCTCTCACTATTCATTAACACTACCCTCTCACTAAGATCTGTTCCTTCTGATAACTTTCAGAGGAAGCTACTTGAACTGTCGCCACAGTGAACGCATACCCATGGCGTTTTAAGTGCCACTGCCAAGCATGGGTCAAAATATCTTTGAGTTCAGCAAATTGAGGCTGCCAACCTAGCATTGCCTTAGCTTTAGCATGACTACCGACTAAGATGGGTGGGTCGCCCGGACGTCGGTCTGACTCAACCACGTTAATAGGTTGCCCCGTCACCTGCTTAGCAGTATCAATGACTTGTCTGACTGAAAACCCGTTACCATTGCCGAGATTAAATGTTTCGCTATTTTTCCCTTCTAATAGGTGCTCTAGACCTAAGATATGAGCCTGGGCCAAATCCATCACATGGATATAGTCTCGTACACAGGTGCCGTCGGGAGTTGGATAGTCTGTCCCAAAGATGGAGATTGACTCTCGATGGCCCAGGGCCGTTTGTAAGACTAATGGGATGAGATGAGTTTCAGGAGTATGATCTTCTCCTAATTGTCCGTCAGGGTCTGCTCCAGCAGCGTTAAAGTAGCGAAAACAAACAGACTTTAACCCATAGGCTTTGTCAAAGTCTTCCAAGATGCGCTCCACCATGAGCTTGCTCGCCCCATAAGGGTTAATAGGGTTTTGGGGCAGGGCTTCAGAAATAGGGACTGTTTCAGGTACACCATAGGTAGCGCAGGTAGACGAAAACACGAACTTGTTTACATTTGCAGCCACCATCGCCTCTAACAGATTGACGGTTCCTGAAACATTATTTCGATAATACTTAACCGGCTCTCTGACCGATTCACCAACATAGGCATAAGCTGCAAAATGCATAACAGCCTTAATATCGTGGATTGCAAAAATGCGATCTAAGAGTTTGCGATCGCAAATATCTCCAACAATCAACTTCGCTTGAAGTACCGTTTCCACAACATCTCGATGACCATAAACCAGATTATCGAGAATTAGTACACGATAACCTTGCTGTTGCAATACCTTAACTACATGAGAACCAATATAGCCTGCACCACCGGTTACTAAAATAGTCGGTTGAGAAAATACCATAGTGAGTTGCTCAAAAATTATTGATACGATAGTGAATGCTATAAAAATGTTGCATAATCTTCATTCACTTGAGTTGTCTGACGCCCCGTCCACTAAAAAACTTTCCCCCTATTGCCCTTCTAAAGAGTGGTTATTATGAGTGCTAGATTTATGGATCTGCTTGAGAATCTTCTACAACTTAAAGTTAGTTATATGCCTCTAATCTGCCCTCATATTTCCTTAAGTCAATAGGCAGTTCTAGAAGAACCTATCCCCTAATGATTAAAACCTACCATTCGTATAAATCCTGACGTTCATCAAATTTAAAATCTTTATATGAGCTTTTGATTATCGGTTTGTACGAACAAAATTTTATAGAAATGAGAGTTTTATAAACCGATCTTGCTCTTTTGTACTGATACGCAAATAAAATAGTTAGTGGCAATTTATAGAAATTTGGAGCAGCTTCAATCATATCTGAAAGTATTGGTAAACATGGAATATAGCCTTTTATTCATATGCGTTCTAAGCCAGATCTACTTAAAGATCAGCCATTTAACCAGAAACATTTTTTAGATTTTATAGTCGACCAAACAATATACAGAATTCAGACTTATAAAACCTTTTTTCATATTAAGGCTAGGTAAATACATGAATTTATTTTTGGCTCATTTAGGTGTTTACCCATATATGTGTAAAGAACATTGAGGTTTTTAATATGCTTATCCTTAAATCAAGTTCCTCATGATCACACCCAATTTCCAACAAGATATCTCTATCATCATTCCTGTTCATAATGGTGGCGATAGTTTTAAACGCTGTCTAATGGCTGTTGAAAAGCTTAATCCTCAACCGCGAGAAGTAATTGTTGTTGCTAATGGAGATACAGATGGAAGTTGGAATGTAGCTAAACAATTTGGTGCAACTGTTGTTCGCTTACCAGAAGCAACAGGACCTGGGATTGCCCGGAATATGGGTGCTAAGATTGCCAGAGGGAAATATTTATTTTTTATTGATGCTGATGTGGAAGTTCAAGTCACTACCATTGCTGGTGTGATAGATATTTTTAATCAATACTCCTGTCTGGCAGCTCTGATAGGATCCTACGACGATTCTCCAGGTGCTACCAATTTTCTGTCCCAGTATCGCAATTTGCTTCATCACTATACCCATCAAATATCTTGTGAAAACGCATCCACATTTTGGGCTGGTTGTGGTGCTATTAAGCGAGATATTTTCTCAGCAATGGGTGGATTTAATGAACAGTATCTTAAACCCTGTATTGAGGATATTGAGTTAGGTATTCGCCTAAAACAATCGGGGTACGATATCAGGCTCTGCAAGGAGCTACAAGTTAAACATCTAAAGCGCTGGGATGCCCTATCAATCTTAAAAACAGATATTTTTTACCGAGCTTTACCCTGGACATCACTGATCCTAGAGCATCGCCAATTCAACAATGACCTCAATCTCAAACTCGAAAATCGGCTTAGTGTAGTTCTAATCTATTTTCTTGTGTTTTTAACAATAGTCAGTATTTGCTATTCCCTTCAGGTATTGTGGGTTATTTTGCCTATAACAATAGGTCTTATTTGGCTAAACGCATCACTATATCGTTTTTTTTACAGCAAGCGTGGTTTGATCTTTAGCATAAAAGCTATCTTGTGGCACTGGCTTTATTATCTTTACAGTGGTCTAGGTTTTTGCCTCGGCCTTTTATGGTATCAGAGATATCACTTTAAATTGTTTAGAACGATAGTTCAAGAAAAACTTTCTTAATCTCTAAGCTCGTGAACCTTAATCTCTGTTTTTTAAAAAATAAAATCTATTAACAATGGCTATAACATCTTTGGGCAACCCATCTCAGCTATCCCATTATCCAATAATTATCATAGGTGCGGGACCAGCAGGTCTAACAGCAGCATATCAACTAACAAAATCTCATGCTGTGCCATTAGTAATTGAACGATCGAGTCAAGTTGGTGGTATCGCCAGAACAGAAAAATACAAGGGATATCGTTTTGATATAGGAGGGCATCGATTTTTTACAAAATTAGAGCCTATTCAAACTCTTTGGAATGAAATTCTAGGTCAAGATTTCTTGGAGGTGTCTCGTCTATCTCGCATCTATTACAAGGATACTTTCTTCAATTATCCACTGACTTTATTTGACACTTTAGTTAAGTTAGGGGTCGTCGAAAGTCTGATGATTATCGGAAGCTATCTAAAAAGCCAGCTTAAGGCAAGGGTATTTCGACAAACAGAATTAAATACCTTTGAAGACTGGGTCAGTTACCGCTTTGGTGGTCGTCTATTTCAAACATTTTTTAGAACATATACAGAAAAAGTATGGGGCATTTCTTGTAAAGAACTACAGGCTGATTGGGCAGCCCAGCGAATTCAAGGCTTGTCTCTGACAAAAGCTATTATTGATACCCTGATTGGCAGTAAAGACACTAAAACACTGATTAAATCTTTTTATTATCCCCGGCTTGGTCCAGGCATGCTTTGGGAACGATGTCATCAAGCAATTGAGAAACAAGGAGGCTTGGTTGAATTAGAAACGTCAGTTATTAGTCTCAAACATAGAGCTAATCGTATTCAGCATGTGATTACACAACAATCAGATATTCAAAGAACGCTTACAAGCGATCACTTTATTTCTAGTATGCCTATCACTGCATTGGTCAAAGCACTAGATCCACCCGCTCCTATATCTGTGCTCGATGCCGCAAATTCTTTAAAGTATAGAGATTTTTTGCTAGTAGCGTTAATTATTGATCAAGCCGATCTGTTTCCTGATAACTGGATTTATATTCACAATCCCGAGGTTAGAGTCGGGCGCATTCAGAACTTCAAAAATTGGAGTATTGAGATGGTGCCTGATTCTAGTAAAACCTGTTTAGGGTTGGAATATTTTTGCAATGAAACCGATGATATTTGGCAGCAGTCAAATAGAGATTTGATTGACTTAGCAACCCAGGAATTAATCCAACTAGGATTGATCACCCAGGATATAGTTATCGACGGCACCGTCTTGCGTCAACCCAAGGCATACCCAGTTTACGATCAAGACTATCGTAAACATTTAGATACCCTCCAAAATTATTTAGCTACATTTGAAAATCTTCAAACGGTGGGCCGTAACGGTATGCATCGTTATAACAACCAGGATCATTCAATGATGGCTGGCCTTTTAGCTGCTCAGAACATTTTGGGTAGCTTATATGATCTTTGGCAGATAAATACGGAGCAGAGCTATCATGAATCTGTTACTCAGAAACGACAACCATGTAAGCTTCCATTATCTTCAGATCAGGCCCCTGATGAGTCTACCGAACCGCCACTTAAGGTCGCTTAATGTAGCAATACAACATAGATAATAGACAAGGGGACCATCGTATAGATGCTTTATTTTCTATTAGTTTGGGGACTGCTGCTGGGGGCCAGTTTTGTCACTGGCATGGGATGTTTATATCTCTTTAAGATAGATAGTTTTAGTCGTTCAGGGCATCGCTTTTTGGTATCTTCCTGGCTCGGGCTAGTGATACTTGCCAATATCTTTTTTGCCATTGCCCTGCTTATCCCTCTATCTCCTGTAATAGGTATATTGATATTGGGAGTATGTGTTGGATTTGTTGTAAGGATTTCCTCAATCAGAAACGAAATCACTAATATTCTGTTGAAAATCTCGGATCGCTGGCTGTTGATTGGGGCTGCTGTCGCACTGCTAGCCGCCAGTTTAGTGTCAAAACAAGTCACCTGGTTTGATACAGGACTGTATCATTTTGGTTCAATTCGTTGGATCGCGAACTATGGCGCGGTACCAGGTGTGGCATTGTTGAATAATGGTTTTGCCTTTGTCTCATCTTGGTTTGCTCTGGCTGCTCCTTTTAATCCTGATTTTCTGGGTTCTCGAAGCACTGCGGTTCTGAATGGCTATTTACTCTTTTTGTTTCTGCTACAGGGAAGTGTTTCTGGACATTACATTTTAACAAGAGTAGCCAAAAAATCTGACTGGTTTGTCGTTATCTATCTCTTTCTAACTTTACCTCTTTTTGTTTTTACTCCATTTTTATCAGCGGTTCTGATTTCTCCCTCTCCCGATTTACCCGTGATTTTAATGACGGGTGTGGTGGCTTGGACAATTTTACAGACTTCGGAGAAACCCCTTGGGCATTCAAATAAGACAATCGGTGAAGTCTTAGAAAAATCTAGACTCACGCCCACTCATGCCATTGTGCCTTTAATATTAGCAGTAGGAGCAGTAACATTTAAACTTAATGGTTTGCCTATCTTAGGTGTTTGTGCCCTATATTATGGCTTTAAAAATTGGCACCAACCGGTTTCATTGGCCATAGGAACAGGGATCACCCTACTGTTGTTATCTCCCATGGTGTTTTTTGGCATAGTCACGTCTGGATGTCCACTATATCCTTCATCCTGGATGTGTGTGTCAGCACCTTGGGCATTATCGACGCAACAAGCCGATAATGCTCTGGCTCGTATTAATGGTTGGCAAAACTGGTTTGTACCTCCACCCACCGATACTAATGTTTGGCTGTGGAAATTGAACCAATGGTTACAACTATCTCATCTTAATAAGGTGATGTTACTCTTAGCCATTGTGGCTGTTCCTATTATTATTTGGATACTTTGGAAAACCAACATTCGCAAAAATGCGGCAGACCTTTGGCTTATTGCCTTGAGCCTTTTAGGAATGGTGTTTATATTTAGCCAAGCCCCGTTGATTCGGTTTGGCCTGGGCTATTTTGTTTTGTTACCTACGTTAGTTCTTTCGACTCTCTGTACTCAAATATTTTCATCTAGTAGATGCATATGTAGAGTATTGCAGCCCATTGACAAACTGCCAAAAGCTGCTACTTTCTCTGTCTTGTTTATGGCCAGTCTAACGTTCTTAGGTTTCAGTGGGGTTAATTTTAGTCACCAGTTCTTCATCCCTCCGGAGCTACCTCAGGTGACGGTTAATCTGGTTAAGGTGAATGATGTGGATTATTTTTTGCCAGAAAATACAAATAAGTGTTGGGGCTCTGCAATACCCTGTGTGCCTAAGCAGTTAGGCAATGATATATGGCTACGCAACCCTGAGCGAGGTATTGCAGCTGGATTTATACGAAAGTAAGTTTGGTAGATTCTTAGAATCTGTGACGACTCTTGGTGAGAGACGATAGAACGAGCGCAGATCTGAACTGTATCCTTCAAATCACCATGGGCTAGAATGACGCTCACCTGAATCAATCTATAGCTTCTCTTGTTTCAAACAGTGCCAACAATCTTGGGCAATGGTCCAATCCTCTTGGGTGTGAACTACTAAAACACGCACCTTAGAATCAGTAGTGGCAATATCCTGATCGACAGGATCATTTTCATTTTTACTAGGATCTAGTCTCAGCCCTAAAAAATCCATCGCCCCACAGGCATCAGCTCTAATCGAGGCATCATGCTCACCAATGCCAGCTGTAAAAACAATAGCATCTACACCGCCTAAACTCATGAGCATTGAGCCAAAACAGGCCTTAAGACGATGGAGATAAACATCTCGGGCCAGCTGCGCATGGGAGTCTCCAGCCGCAATTGCCTGTCTAATGTGTCGTAAATCATGGGATATCCCAGAAATACCTTTAAGCCCTGACTCTTTATTAAGTATGTGGTCCAGCTCATCAGCGCCATAGCCTTGCCGCATCAGGTAAATCAAAATGCCGGGATCAACCGCCCCAGAACGGGTACCCATCATCAAACCATCCAGGGGAGTAAAGCCCATGGTGGTATCAATGCTGTGGCCATGGCGAACAGCCGAAAGAGAGCCCCCATTGCCTAGATGACAAATAATCAGCCGTAAATCATCATGTCCTAACAGCTGGGCAGCTCGCTGACTACAATATTGATGGCTGATGCCATGAAACCCATAGCGACGGATGCCCTGGTCTACCCAGCCATAGGGGCCTGGATAAATCGCTGCTACATCTGGCATCTGGCTATGGAAGGCCGTATCAAATACAGCTACTTGGGGAACTGCCAGTAACTCCTCCATAAGCTCAATGCCTTCGAGATTGGCAGGATTATGGTTGGGGGCCAGCTGTTTTAGACGATCAATTTCTGCTTTTACTTCAGACGTAACAACGGTGCTAGCTTGGTAAGTCTGGCCACCGTGCACAACTCGATGGCCAACCACATCAATCTCTTCCAGGTGCTTGAGAACCTGCGTTGTCCCCTGACAAAGAGAACCCAGCACCTGGGAGAGAATTTCTCGCCGAGACGTTACAGCCAGTTTCTGTTCTAAAGCCTCACCAGCTTCAGTCTTAACCTCGATCACAGCCTGTTTGGGATACCAATCAATTTGGGCCTCCCAAACAGGTGTAGGAGTATTCTCAGGCAGAGTCTCACCTAGGTCATACAAACAGAGCTTATGACTACTAGAACCGGCGTTGAGAACCAGGATCTTCATGTTGTGTAGGGCCACTTCCATTGAACAATTTCATCTTGGTCCTTACCATGCTCATGGGCATAGGCTAGGGATGCAATGATCTTGTTCTTCATCCGCTCTTTTGCATGGGCAGCAGCCGATCCCAGCTTCGGTACGCGGTTAATCACATCAATCACCAAGTTAAACCGGTCCACCTGGTTATTGATCGCCAGCTCCAGCGGTGTGTTAATATTTCCTTCCTCTTTATAGCCCCGTACATGGATACGTTCTTGCTTAGAACGACGGTATACCATCTTATGGATCAGCCAGGGATAGCCATGGAAGTTAAAGATCACGGGTTTATCAGGGGTGAATAGGGAGTTGAAATCCCAATCCGATAGACCGTGGGGATGTTCTCCTTCGGACACTAGCCTAAACAGATCCACCACATTGACAAAGCGAATCTTCAGTTCAGGAAACTCTTCTCGCAAAATAGCGGTTGCCGCTAGCGCTTCCATGGTGGGAATATCACCGCAGCTGGCCATTACCACATCAGGTTCATCAGGCTCAGTCCCGCAGTCATCATTGCTAGCCCAATCCCAGATGCCGATGCCCTTAGTGCAATGGGCAATGGCATCATCCATGGGCAAATACTGCAAATGCTTTTGCTTATCTGAAATGATGACATTGATGTAATCCGTACTGCGGAAACAGTGATCAGCCACCGACAATAAGCAGTTGGCATCCGGTGGGAAATACAGTCTGACCACATCAGGGCTTTTATTTGTCACCAGGTCGATATAGCCGGGATCCTGATGGCTAAAGCCGTTATGATCCTGTCGCCAGACCAAGGACGACAACAGAATATTGAGGGACGATACCGACCGTCGCCAGGGCACATGGTTACGACAAATATCTAACCACTTAGCATGTTGGTTAAACATGGAATCTACTACATGGGCAAAGGCCTCATAGGTATGGAAAAGGCCATGGCGTCCGGTCAGCAGGTAAGCCTCTAGCCAGCCCTGTAGCGTATGCTCGCTGAGCATTTCCATCACCCGACCATCGCGGGACAGCTCAGTTCCCCCCTCATCCTCCGGGTAGATATCTGCCATCCAAACCTTTTTGGTGACCTGATAGACATCTTGCAACCGGTTTGATGCGGTTTCATCGGGTCCCATCAGTCGGAAGTTATTGGGGTTATCCCGCATGATGTCGCGCATCAAAAAGCCCAGCACTTTAGTATTTTCAAACTCCTCAGTGCCATGGTGTTCCATCTGAATGGCATAATCGCGGAAATCAGGAATTTTTAGGGCCTTACGCAGTAAACCACCGTTAGCATGAGGGTTAGCCCCCATGCGGCGACCACCGCTTGGCGCTAACGCCTTAAGTTCAGAGATCAGCGTTCCGTTTTCATCAAATAGCTCTTCAGGTTGATAGCTGCGCATCCATTCTTCCAACCTGCGCAGGTGGTCAGGGTTGTCATGCATGCCTCCCATGGGCACCTGGTGAGAACGCCAGAAGTCCTCAACTTTTTTGCCATCAACTTCAGCAGGGCCGGTCCATCCCTTGGGGGTGCGTAGCACAATCATGGGCCACCGAGGTCGCTCAATTTTGCCTGATACCCGTGCCTCTCGCTGAACTTCTTTGATTTTCAGCACACATTCTTCCATCACCGAGGCCATCCGCTGATGCATCTCGGCAGGATCTTTCCCTTCCACAAAGTAGGGGGTATAACCATAGCCCCGGAACAAGCATTCCAGCTCTTCATGGGAGATACGGGCCAGAATTGTGGGATTGGCAATCTTGTACCCGTTCAAGTTCAAGATGGGGAGCACAGCGCCATCTCTGGCTGGGTTAATAAATTTATTAGAATGCCAGGCGGTTGCCAGTGGGCCGGTCTCCGCTTCCCCATCACCCACTACACAGGTAACAATCAGATCCGGATTATCCAGCACTGCACCGTAGGCATGGGAGACGCTATAGCCTAGCTCACCCCCTTCATGGACTGATCCCGGTGTTTCTGGAGTGACATGGCTGCCGATATACCCAGGGAACGAAAACTGTTTAAAGAATCGGCCCATGCCTTCAACATCTTCGCCCTTATCTGGGTAGATTTCGGAATAGGTACCTTCCAAGTAAACAGGCCCCAACACACCCGGCGCGCCATGGCCAGGACCGGCCACAAAGATCATATCCAGATCGTATTTATTAATCAGCCGGTTGCAATGAACATACGTAAAACTCAGGGCTGGAGATGCTCCCCAGTGACCGAGCAAGCGATGCTTAACATGCTCAGGCTGAAGAGGTTCCTTGAGCAATGGGTTGCTACGCAGGTAGATCATGCCCACAGCAAGATAATTACAGGCTCGCCAGTAGGCATCCATGAGACGTAATTCATCTTCTGTAGGCGCAGACAATGGGGAAAAGTTTGGTTGAATGGGAGTTTGAACCATAGTTAATATTTCCCTCTAACAGAAATCACGGGTTTTTAATTGAAGATACGGGACAGACTCTTTTTAAGAATTCTCTTAGAGTCACAAATAAGTAGCCTGAAAGGAGTCTTTAACGCAAAGTCTATCTAAGAAGAGTTCTTCATTTACGATGCATGCACCATTGTAGGTTCCAAATTAGAATTGTGCAGATAAGAGGTACAACAAAGTCAACTCTTAATACTTTTAACTTCTTTACTAGCAACAGCGATTTAACAACTCGCAACTGGCTGCTAAGACCAGTTTAAGCACATGATAAGCGCTATTTAAGTATTTGATAACATTGCCCTTTCATGACAACATCCCCATGATCTAGCTACAGTTTCCTATAACCAAATTCTATTTTTGGTCTTTGATAATGAGCCATGAGTCTTAGGATTCTTTTAAGATTCCTGGTAAACAGTTGATGAACTTGGAATCTTATTCTCTGTAATTTTCTACTGTGCTAAATATCACTATTTAAACAGTTCATGGTGGAGAGATTTGAAGCTTGCGAAATGATCACATCTGACCAATTTCATTGACCAAGTTCTATAGTTTTATATGAAACACTTAGATAGATACAAGAGATTGTTTTCTAAGAACAATAAAGATTGTATTCAATGTAGACGATTGAACGAGCACTATTGATGATTGTGGCGTCAGGAGGTTGAGACCAACGATGAGAACAGCGTTTTTCAACACTAAACTCTACGATAAACATTCATTTATTGAGATTAATGAAGATTATAACCATGAGCTCACGTTTTTTGAGCCCCGTCTGACACCCAGAACAGCATCGCTAGCCTCTGGTTTTCCAGCGGTGTGTGTCTTTATTAATGATGAGTTGGACGAGGACACGCTGCGTGCGATCGCAGCCACAGGCACCAAGCTCATTGCCCTGCGCTGTGCTGGATTTAACAACATCAACCTCAGTGTGGCAGAAGAGCTAGGCATCACAGTCATGCGTGTGCCCGCCTATTCACCCTATGCCGTGGCAGAGCATGCTGTTGGACTGATTATGGCCCTTAATCGTAAACTTTACCGCGCTTACAATCGTGTGCGGGATGATAACTTTTCGTTAGATGGCTTACTGGGCTTTGATCTCCATGGCAAAACCATTGGCATTGTAGGAACAGGTAAAATTGGCCAATGTTTTGCCCAGATTATGAATGGATTTGGCTGTAAGCTCTTAGCCTACGATGTACGGGTCAATCCAGCTTGTGCAGATATCGGTGTGGACTATGTAGAGCTGCCCATATTGCTGACCCGCTCCGACATAATTTCTCTCCACTGCCCATTGTTACCATCCACACACCACTTAATAAACTCTGACTCTATACAGCATTTTAAGCCAGGCTCAATGCTCATCAACACTAGTCGTGGTGGGTTAATTGATACCAACGCCGTGATTGAAGCCATCAAATCAGGGCGGGTAGGGTACTTTGGTATTGATGTTTACGAACGCGAAGGCAGTCTGTTTTTCGAAGACCTGTCTGACACCGTTATCCAGGATGATACCTTTCAGCTGTTGCAGTCTTTCCCTAACGTAGTCATTACAGCCCATCAGGCATTTTTCACCAAAGAAGCCTTGCGCAACATTGCTCAAGTCACCCTGGCTAACATCAGTGATGTGGAAGCAGGACGGACCAATGCCAACGAAGTGAAGCTCACCTGACATTAACAATCTCTTAATGCCCTCTTGTTAGATTAAATTTCAGCAAATTCACCTAACATTAATAATCTCTTAACGCCCTCTTGTTAGATTAACCTCAGCATTAGTATAGGTTTGACTTATAGTGCTGAGTAAGCATTGGCTCTCTCTCTAGCAGTCCTTAAAATACTCTTTATGAAGCCACTTATTCATCGCACTAAAATTGTGGCCACCATTGGTCCTGCCAGTCGGTCTCCAGAGGTGATCAAACAGCTCATGCTTGCCGGCATGAATGTAGCCCGGCTAAATTTTTCCCACGGCACCTATGAAGATCATGCTGAGCAGATTCGTCAACTGCGGGCGGTTTCCGATGAGTTAGAAATGCCCCTGACGCTTTTACAAGATTTACAAGGTCCTAAAATTCGAGTGGGCCAGTTGCCCAGCGGCGAGCTAGAACTCCAGCCAGGAAAGAAAATTACCTTTGTGCCCGTATCTGAGGAATCCCCCCAGACAGATGCGATCGCCATTGACTATCCACATCTAGCCGAAGAGGCTACCCCAGGGACTCAAATTTTGTTAGATGACGGATTGTTGGAAGTACGGGTAGAAACTGTTCAAGGGAATGTAGTACAGTGCAGGGTAATTACCGGTGGCATCCTCAAAAGTCGTAAAGGTGTAAATCTCCCTAGCCTTAATCTACAGCTACCCTCCTTGACCGAAAAAGATAAGGAAGATTTAGCCTTTGGCATAGAACAAGAGGTGGATATTGTTTCCCTAAGTTTTGTGCGGAGCCCAGAGGATATCAAAAACCTCAAAGCTTTTTTGGCAGCCAAAGCGGTTAATATTCCAGTATTAGCTAAGTTAGAAAAACCTCAGGCCATTCAAAACCTGGAAGCAATTATCGATGAATGTGACGCCATCATGGTGGCACGGGGAGATCTCGGTGTAGAAATGAGACCGGAAAAAGTTCCCCTCATTCAAAAACGAATTATTCGTCTATGTAATCGCAGAGGCATTCCCGTCATTACAGCTACCCAGATGTTGGATAGCATGACCCATAGCCCTCGGCCAACTCGTGCCGAAGCTAGCGATGTTGCTAACGCTATCATGGATGGCACCGATGCAGTGATGTTATCAGGAGAGTCTGCTGTTGGTAATTATCCCGTGGAAGCTGTGAAAATGCTGGCGCGGATTGCCACTGACGTGGAACCTGAGATCGATCATCCTAACTTTCCACCTCAAAAGATTGATGTTCCCGAAGCCATTAGTGAAGCGCTTAATGCCATTGATCATGTTTTAGATCTACAGTGTATTGTTGGTTTTACAGAGACGGGATATACCGCGCGCTTAGCAGCTGCGGAACGTCCCAAAGCTACCGTCGTGGCTTTAACCGCGAATCCTAAGGTTTATCGACAGCTAAACCTTGTATGGGGAGTCCGTCCTGTTTTGTTAGAACAGTTAGATGGTTCTCTTGAAACACTGTTTGAACAAGTTGAAACCTGTTTGTTAGAGAAACACTTTGCAGCCCCTGGAGATCGCATTTTGCTTCTAGGGGGTCTACCGATTAAGGTTTCTGGCTCAACTAACTTTCTCAAAATTCATACTATTGGGTCGGGTGCTTAAGGGGACGGCACAAAAATAAAGACCCAGATAGATATGACTAATGCCAGACTGCCCTTAGCTCAGGTCTAGATTTCGAATTCTGAACCCGTTATCAGCCCATGTTTCTATAATAGAAACGTGTTTCACTTATGTAGCTATGGCAAATCTTTTCCACCTAGCATTCCCTGTTAGCAACATTCTCGACACCAAGCGATTTTATGTGGACGGTCTTGGCTGTCAGCCGGGTCGTGAATCTCCCAGTGCGTTAATTATGAACTTTCAGGGACATCAGCTAGTGGCCCACGTTACCCGAGATCAGCTATCTGACCAAGGAAGCATCTATCCCCGGCACTTTGGCCTAGTTTTCGATACTGAGGCTGACTGGGAAGCTTTAGCAGAACGGGCTAAAGTCCAAAACCTCTCCTTTTACCAACAGCCAAAGTGTCGCTTTCAGGGGACTCCTTTAGAGCACCGCACCTTCTTCCTCAAAGATCCATTTCATAATCTGTTGGAATTTAAATACTATTGTCATCCAAGTGCCATCTTTGGTGAGAGTCATCATGCTCAAGTAGGCGAAGTTGCTATGGCTTAATCTTTAGTCCCTGGGCAATGGCCGCTAAACCCCGTTCGTCCCACACCATGCCATCGTGGGTCCGTACGGGTAGTCGTTGGCTTTCACCAATCGGCAAACAACAGTGGTGTGCAGGCAGAACCAGCAGATCATAGGAGGTCCACAGCCACAGCGGTCGACAGGTGACTAGCTGTTCCATATCCTGATTTAGATCCGTTAGAAAGGCACTGCCTGGACGCATTTGTACACATCCTATATTCCACCGAAACCAGGCAAGGGCTGAACCATAGTGAGGCACCGCCACACCAACAAACCGCTGCACTCGCTGCAAACCACCCAAACGCTGTAGGTAGTAACGGCTAGCCAAGCCACCCATGCTAAATCCCACCAGGGAAAATGGTTGCCGCTCTCCCAGGGATGCCCTAATAAAATCATCGAGCTGCTTCGCTTGTTGCTCGATGCCAATGTCGCCGTTATTGGGTTGTATGCTAATGGCATCGACATGCCAACCTTGATTTTCTAAATATGGACGCAACCGTCCAAAAATATTAACGGTATTCCAGAGACCATGGACCAGCACAACCGCTGGTTTGTGATTATGTGTCACGCTTGCCCCGACCCTCTAGCCAAAACAAAAACACAACGATGCCGATGACGCCCATCTGTACAGCCAGATTAGGCAAGGCCGTCTCTACATCCTTACCGGCCATCAGCTGAGTCAAAAATACAAATGCCCCCAACAGCCCGGACGCCCCCACAGCGCCATAGATAACCTTACGCATTCCTTTGAAAGGTGACTGCGTCTCCTGAACCAGGCGCTCAAACCGCTCCTGGCTCATGCCTGGTGGTTTGGTGGGGGTGCGATCGCTAGAGCCAGACTTTTTTGCCATGGAGCCTTTATTTAGAGGGGTTAAGTACCATTTTTTCAAACTATGTCCCATCTAGCACAGGGGGAGTCCTAGATTTTTGGAAGATGACTACGATGATCCCCATAGCAATTGCCTCTCAGGCTCTATCACCCCCCATTGATGAATTGATGAATTTCTGATGCATCCTGAATGCAGTACCATGATCTACTAGCTAGACTTAGCATCCAACATGCCAACGTGGCTCAGTGGTAGAGCACTCGATTCGTAATCGAGCGGTCGCGGGTTCAAATCCCGTCGTTGGCTTTTAAGCACTGCAAGTGATATAGCCCTTCTGACAAAGGTTTCAGCGATCACAATCTGAAAATAGCCCAAAATACGTTGGACATTTTTGGGCACTTTTTAGCGTTTTTGGACCCCAGATTGAGATAAAGATTGAGATAAAATATAGGCGCTGCAGTTCGATTTCGAGCTAGCATTTGGTAGTCAAGGTTTCTTCTCGGGTCACTGTTGTTAATCAATGGGGTGGCTTCATACTGCTGACCCGCTACTCACCGTCTCACCCAAATTGGTAGTTTGAAGGCAGGAGCGAGAATGAAATCTGGCAATAGTCGAAGCAGGCGAAAAGCCAAAACGGGTTCGGTTAAGGTCCGTAATTCCAATAATCGGTTGCAATTAGTGTTTACCTTGGCAGGCAAGCGTCACTTTGTTTCCCTGGGTCTGACAGATACGCCGTTAAATCGAAAGCTGGCCCAGGATAAAGCCTTTGAGGTGCAGCGGGATATTGAGTACGGTGAGTTCGATGCAACGTACCAGAAGTACAAACCCCAGAAGACTTCTGAGGAAAATGATCCGCTGACCCAGCACAGTTCTCAGCTAATAGCATTATGGGAGCGCTATGTGGAGTATTTAAAGCCAACCGCTTCGCCAAAAACCATTGATGGTACCTACAATCCGGTCACAGCCCATATTCGGAAATGTAAAACCGACGGACTCAAAGATGCCCTAAAGTTTCGCCGAGAACTGTTGAAGGTAACAACAACGTCTCAGGCTCGTCGAACATTGATGCAGCTTTCTGCCGCCTGCAAATGGGGGATGCAGCACCGTTTGGTAACAGAGAATCCGTTTGAGGGCATGTATCAAGCCTTGGATGCGTCTAAACCAGTGCCACCAGTTGCGTATTCCGCTGAAGAACGCGATCTCATCATTGCCGCGTTTGATAGTCATGATGGTAAGGGGATGACCTATCAACACTATGCGCCCTTTGTGAAATTTCTGTTTTGGACAGGCTGTCGTCCTTGTGAGGCTATAGGATTACGTTGGGGTAGTATCGTAGACGATTGCAGCAAAATCCATTTCCACGAGAGTATTGTGGAGGTCTCCGGGAAAAAGATACGGAGAACGGAAACAAAGACAAGCGTGAAGCGTTGGTTTTCCTGTCCTAAAAGGCTTCAGAAGCTTTTACAGTCCATACGTTCTGATGATATTGACCCAAATGAATTAGTGTTTAAGTCACCTAAAAATGGCATCATCGGTGAGCGTAACTTTCGGCAACGGGGCTGGGCAAAGGTTGTCTCTTCCATCGGTTTAGACGTGAAGGATGGAGTGACAATGACTCCCTATAACTGTCGAGATACGTTTATTACCTTACAAGCATTGGCCGGTCATTCGTCTACCACCATTGCCCGCTGGGTCGGGAACTCGTCAAAAGTGATTGAAGAACGTTATCTCGACAAGCTAAAAATGGACGAACTCAAACCCACAGATGTTTAGGGCTAAGATCTCTCAAAAGAATTATGACTGACGTTTCCTTGAGGGTTTCTTTTTCTCACTACTCAAAAGCTGTTGCTGATAGGTCATAATGGCACGCTTGTGAGCTTCTGGATTGCGACGATTATGTAACCAATCTTGAATTAGCTGCAGATTGTAACGTACACAGCGGCTATTCAGACGCACCCAGTGCAATCCTTCAATCCACTCACCATTGAGTCGATATTTTTTCAATGTTGAACCACTTAAGTTCAGACATTCTGTTGCCTGGCGTTTACTAACAAAGAGAAGCATGGCGCTACTCCTAAACGTTGTTGGCCAATTCCAAAAACGGCAGATGTGGTTGAAGGTTCTTGCTGCTATGACAACCCAAAGGAACCCTCAGCAGTCCTGATAGTTTCTATTTTAAAAACCACCGTTGAAACAGCGTAGCCTCTCACTCAAAAGTTCTCTCCTTCATATTCTTATAACTTCAGGCTCTTAGTCATTTTGGGTGTCCAAATTGGATAGCAAAGCGTAGATAGGGATTGGCCTTTGCGTGCATCCCATCATTGACCTTCTACAGAATCTATTACCTGACTCATCCGCCTTGACATTGAAACACTGGGATTTAGATACGAGCCCCATCAGTTCGTCGTCACCGTAGAATCCAGAAATGGCCAAGAGTCCGAAGTGCATACGATTTTACAGAGTCCAGAGGGAGGTGATTAAAGATGAAATCTTAGCTCATATTTCGTTACTTCCCTACAAGCATGTTGTGCTCAATGGAACCTATTTCATTGATGCTCTCTAACTTAAGAGTCCTGTATAGAAAGGCTTTGAGGAATACTTGACATTCATAACCATAGATTCCTATTCCAATGTCCCCACTGGTCCACTTAGTACTATTTTCCAAAGTTTTTTTTCAACCAAAAGAAATATCGGAAGCCCTTTTTCAAAAAGGCATTCAAGCAAAATATCCTGAAAATATTTTCTGAAATTTCATACTCTTGTCAAAGAAATGGTGCAAGCGATGTTTCTAGTTGCTAGGCTGTTGTCCATGAATTGTTTGTGATGCAGTTTGAAATGATCACCCATGTATCATGCCTAATTCGCAATTCACCTGTTCCATCGCTGATTTGGAGAATGATTGTAACTGTTCTTATCGCAGTTTATCAATAGGCCGAAAATACTTCATGCCAAGGAACAGCAACGTTTTATATCCAGAAGATTGCAGCATACCTCAGCAGGGCAAACGCATACTAAATTAAAACTCCCCATCATCTACTCTATACAGCTTTGAGCTTCTATTACTCTGTTTTCAAGCATTTGAGTAGTACCCAATCAGAAGGAAAATAGGTACTTACAGCGCTCCATTATTGAGAATGTAGTCAACAGTCATTTTTGGGTAAACGGCTATAGCCTTATTCACCCAGGCAATTGAGACTGATCCAGTGAGTATGTGTGTGCCCTGCATCCCTAAGCGACTGCTTTGACATTTCCATCCTAATCATACTTTGACATCAGTACAGTCCTGGGGTTGCTCTGCCTTGTTGCTAAGGCTTGGCCTCAGGTGTCTTCGGAGATTTTTACCATGAAGAATATGCAAGGAAAGACAGCTCTGGTCACCGGAGCCTCGCGTGGTATTGGCCGTGCGATCGCAATCGAACTTGCCAAACAAGGGGTTAGCTATATCTTGCTGATCGCCCGTAATCTTCAGAAATTGCAGGAAGTGGCAACAGAAATTCGTCAGTATGGGGCTCAGGCTATTCCCTTATCCGTTGACCTCACCGAGTCAACTACCGTCAATATTGTTGTCGCCCAGGCATGGAAAGATTATGGCCCGTTTGACCTGTTAGTCAACTGTGCCGGTATTGCCTATCAGTCCAATTTTCTCAAAACACCCTTGGGTCAGGCTCATGCTGAACTATCCACCAATTTAATGGGATTGTACCTTGTTACCTGGCTGGTGGGACGTCGTATGGCTGCCCGCCGTCAGGGGACCATTGTTAACGTCTCTAGTCTCATGGGTAAAGTCGCTGCTCCTACCATGGCCACCTATTCAGCCACCAAATTTGCCATCGTAGGCTTTACCCAAGCCCTACGCCACGAACTAGCCCCCCATAACGTTCGAGTCGTTACGTTGCTACCATCACTTACGGACACTGACATGGTACGGGAGTTTAACGTATTCCGCTGGGTGCTACCCCTTAGCACCGAACAGGTCGCTCAAGGCCTAATGACCGGTCTTAAATCTCGTAATTCAGAAATTACCGTTGGCTGGCAAAGTCACCTGATTCTCTGGTTCGATCGTTTCTTGCCACAGCTCATGATGGATACCATCATCCAACTATCTAATTCTGGCTCGCCCACACCAGCCTATCCCAACCCAAAGGGAATCCAATAAATCGTTCTTCTATGGGTCTACTATAATCCGATGGACGCCCACAGGATCCTTTGACGGATAACCCTATCGCTTCTTACATAACCATCAAATTTCCTTGGTTTATGGATGAAATCACGGCGTCGTGAGGTGATTGAGGCTTGACTGAACGATTCCAATCATGACTTATTAAGTGGTTTAGCCGTCGATTAAAGCTTTAAAACACAATAGCATCCAGAACGATCTACCTGAGGAATTTCTCTATATTAGATAAGACTCTCTAAAGTTGTTCTACGAAGCAATAACCCCGCTAAAAACAAAGCTCTCTAGTGCAAGTAAAAAGAAATATCAGTGACCTGATTGGGTGCTGGTATTGAATTAGAATTAGAATTAGAGACGAGGATCTAACAACTGCATGCGTAGCGCATGGAACGGTCAAGAGTGTTCATCTCCCCACGGATCGTGAAACCGATCGCATGCGAGGCTTCGCTTTTATGGAAATGAGTACAGAGTCTGGGGAAGCGGCGGCCATTGAAGCACTCGATGGTGCAGAGTGGATGGGGCGTGATCTAAAGGTCAATAAAGCTAAGCCCCTTGAAAATCGCAGTGGCGATCGCAAAAGTTGGTAACAGATTTTCTCTTCTCGTAGTTACTAAATCTTGACGTCACGTCATTTTTAGTCATTTGGTTGTAGAGGCTGGACTAACTAAAAGAGTTCAGGTAGAAATGCCTGAACTCTTTTAGTATCAGCGATAAGACTTACCCCTCTTCCCGGAAATTAATCGATGGAGCTGTTGCGATCTGCTGCGCCGCTGATTTGATTCTGGCAATATCTTCGGAAGACCAGGTGCAAGCGTCTTGACAGTTGTGGGCTGATATCAGTCCCCACAATTCTTCAGACACCAGGATAGGGGCAACTAAATTCGCCTGAACCTGAATACTTTCTAAAAACTCGCGATGACAGGGGGCAATCTCGGCGGTAGCTACATTATCAATGCCATGGATGCGACCTTTGAGGTAAAGGGCAGCATATTCATCGTTAAAACAGTTGTCGGCCCCAGTATATCCATAGATTGAATAGGCTGAATCACTTAGGGCTTCAGCGGTGACTTGTCCTTTCCATTGGCCGTAGAAGT
The DNA here is from genome assembly GCF_000316115.1 of Leptolyngbya sp. PCC 7375. Lineage (GTDB taxonomy): Bacteria > Cyanobacteriota > Cyanobacteriia > Phormidesmidales > Phormidesmidaceae > Leptothoe. The sequence continues at coordinate 70,614 of NZ_JH993797.1, read as the reverse complement.
AGTAGAGGGCAACGCGGTCAATATTGAGTTGTGATCTCAATAGATCTAGTGTTTCGATCACGAGGGCATCCCGCTCAATGTTACGGACAAACCGCTGGACTACATGTCGTAGGCCCTCATCGCTCTTGTCCTGCTTATCATCTGTCTTAAACTGACTCATAGGTCAACATTATTAAAATCAATGATATTGTTGAAAGCCTCAAAATCCAGGGAGAGGTGATTGAAGATGAAACCTTAGCTCATATTCGTTGCTTCCCTACAAGCATATCGTGCTCAATGGAAATTAAGTAAGCCACTTTAAGACAACGAGTCAATCCAAGGGACTACTGCCTTCAATAGCTCCCATTAAATAGTCCCAACCTTCCTTTTTGTGAGCATAGGTATAAGGTTTTTACCAAGGCAGCTCTGAAAAGCTATGAACTACTATATTGCACTTATTATTAGGTCTTGGCCGAAGAGAATGTTCCATGACAATTTCTTTGATGCCGTCTATAAAATCAGATTCTCCTTTAGCCTTAATTGCAGCGGTTGTCATTGTGATGTCGCGCCATATTGTTATCCGTCGCTCCGATGGATCAGTGTAGCTGTAAACAACGTGATAGCTTTTGGGCGGACTCATAATCAGGCTTATATTGATGACCCAACAGTATCGAAAGGCGCTCTCTTAGTTGACGAAGTTTTACTTTACGTTGGGTGAGAGCTCAAAATGACTTACCTTTGTTAGTCTTGAGATTCTTTGCAAAGTTTCTTGCATCAGGATTCTCTAAAAACAACGCCTTTTTATTCTAGCTGATATTCATTATGTCTCTTCAGGTAAGCTCTCTTGGCGTTGTAACTACTGTTGTCAAAATATGCCAGTTTAGGAAACTCTCGTAGCTTTGAGCCTCGTAGCAGAAATTGGTCCAAGAAAGGGAATAATTCTTGAGGGGCGACAATATCCTCTTGACAGAAATATGGAACACGAGACATGGAACTGCAGATATTGCTGGGCTCAATCCTTAACTAATAAGCGGTAGCACAGAGTCTGGACAACCAATAAAGTGTTTTTTTATAAATGGGGATGTCATTGCTGCTAACAATCCTCCATAGGTAAGACCAAAGGTAACTTCACTACCAATGGGGAAATGAGTGCTCCTATCCTCTAAAATAATGTGGTCACTGCTAGCCCCCAATATCTCTAAATCGTCAAGGGGACTTAGGCCAGACACTAAGACATCCTGTATACCCAACGCAATAATCACACGTTGATGAATACCTCGATCTAAGTATTGGTGACTATTCCCAAAAGCATCCTGGCAGCTTTTGCCGTTAGGGAGAGATGGTTTTTTCTTTGATTCGATCACTTCAGCAACCAGTTTAAAGGCACTGGTATCTAATCCAGGAATGGTCTTTCGATGGGCAGTTTCATATCCTAAAAGAATCGATTCACCCAGGCGTAGATTGTTAATTCGCCCAACATCTTGAGCAGACGCATACCAATCGTAGTTGGCTGAATTGCCCCCTGAGATCAGGGCTAAATTAATCTGAAGGTCTTTTTCAATAGAATGGGTTAATTCAGACAGTTGACACATCTTGGCATTGTCTGGCTTGATACCACCATAGCAAGCCAAATTACATCCAATGCCAACGATTTGGATGTTTGATAAAGTATCGGCATCTTTAATGAATTGGGAGAGATCCTTGGGCAGGACACCCTCACGTAAATCACCTAGTTCGACCATAACAATAATCTGATGGGTTTTGTTATGCTGAACAGCGTAATGGGAGAGTTCTTTTATTGTTTCAAGCTCTGTGTTGAGACTAATATCGGCATTTTGAATCACAGATTCTGCCTGACTTAACGCAGTCCGTAACAGTACAAATTGAGTCAATACGCCAGCCTTTCTCATCGTTTGAATGTTTTCAATGCGAGAGTCGGCAATAAATTTTACCCCACCTGCAATCATGGCCTCAGCAACCAAGGGATTTCCAAGCACAGCTTTAGAAACTCCCATTAGGTCAATCTTTTTGCGCCCATAAAAGTTGCATAAAAATTGAGCGTTGTCCCGTATCTTAGATAAGGTGACTTCTATTCTTGGCATCAATAATGCCATTGATTGACTCCAAATATTCCAAATATACAGTGTCTTTATCTCGTGACTAGCTGGGGTATCCTGTCTAGGGATGTTGGATGAGAATTTAAATTAAGCTGTGGAAAACAATCACCCAACCTATCCACTAGCTTCTGGCATCCATAATTCAACACATCTGTTGTTGGCAGTCGGAAAAAGCGCTCACAATCTTCTATGGCTACCAAAGCTTCTGTTTCTGTTAAATTTTTGTTATTGAGTGCGATCGCAACTACCTTAGATTGAGAAATCGCTTCAATTAATCGAATTTCACTGTCAAGCGTCGGCATGGGTAAATCTGGAAAATCACATCGAAATTCCCTAGCAGATGGATGTTGGAGAATGACTCCATCAGGCATACTTCCCTTTAAAATGCCCACGGAACTCATAAAAGCAGGATGGCTAAGTGCACCCTGCCCTTCGACTAAAATAATATCTGGATTTTCATTTTCAAAAGCCTGAACAACAGCATGTTCTATCTCACCAACGACAAACTGCGAAACCAGGGCGTCGATGGATGCACCGTACTTTGCCCCCTGCATTAGGCCAGTTTGACCGGTTGCAATCATGACTGACCTGACACCCAGGCTATTCAAGGCTTTGTTAAGTTCCACGGCAGTTGTCATTTTGCCACAGGCGCAATCGGTACCTAATATGGCAATAACCGGAATGTTAACCTTAGCAATCTGTCCTGTAAAAATATGCAGATCCTTGAGTTGTGGAGGTTTTCGGATATCTCTGATTTGCACATTACATTGTTCAGCCATATGACTAAACTCTGCATCGTCAGAAAAAAATTCGTGCAATCCATTAACAATATCCATTCCCTCTTCCATGGCTTCCAAAATTAGTGACCTTTCCTCGGAAGATATGCGGGCATCTAAAGGCGCTTTGCCATAGATATAGCAGTTTGGGATCTCTGGCAGGGCATCTAAAGCCGCTCTCAAATTAGCAAAAATGGGAATATTATTTTTTTTATCTCCTAAAACTTCCCCCGTATCCTGACCGGTTAACGAGCTATCAAGCACTCCAACAATCTGATATGTATCAGATTGTCGAATTAACCCTGATGCTGTTTTGCCGTCAATTAATCCAAATTGTTCTTCACAATAGATTAGCGCTGTTTTCTGCATGGTCATCATTCAAGCATTCTCCTTACTTTGATACTTTGAAATCTAGGATTGCCATATTAAAATGCCACAGCCTCCTAGTTTTGGTTGCTGACTGATTAAGGATTAGTCGAGTTCGCGGCAACAACACATTCTGTCGTTAGGATCATGCCAGCTATCGAGGCAGCATTTTGAAGAGCTGACTTCGTAACCTTTACAGGATCAACAATTCCAGCAGCAAACAGATCGACAATTTCATAGGTGATCGCGTTGTATCCAACGTTAAAATCTTGTCCCTTAAGCCGTTCAGCAATGACCGCCCCATTTTGACCTGCGTTCTCAGCAATGCATTTTAGAGGAGCTGTCAGTGATTTCACAACTATCATAGCCCCAATAAGTTCTTCATCCTTCAGCTTATGGTTTGCCCAAGTTTCAAGCTGGGATGACAGATGGGCGAGGGCGGCTCCACCGCCAGGAACAATACCTTCTTCAACCGCTGCCTTGGATGCATTCAAGGCATCCTCTAGCCGTAATTTCCGATCGTTCATCTCTGTCTCAGTGGCAGCACCAACTTTGATAACGGCGATACCCCCTACTAGCTTTGCTAGTCGCTCCCGTAGTTTTTCCTGATCATAGACAGAGTCTGCTACTTCAATCTGTCGCTTAATGGTTTCACAGCGCGCTTTGATGGCTATCTCATGACCCATGGCTACAAGGGTAGTATGCTCTTTGGTGACAATGACACGACGAGCAGTTCCCAATAGATCGAGCGTTACTTGATCCAATTGCAATCCAGCATCCGCTGTGATAACTTTCCCCCCGGTTAAAATGGCAATATCTTCTAGCCATTCCTGCCGGTGCTGGCCAAAGCCCGGCGCTTTAACCGCTACGATATTCAAGAGCTTGTTAAGATGGTTGATCACCAATGTCGATAACGCTTCCCGCTCAATATCTTCTGCAATGAGGACCAGCGGCTTACCAGCATTTATAATTTGCTCTAGCAGTGGAATCAGGTCTTGCACGGTCATAATCTTCTTATCAGTAACCAAGATAAGAGGTTGTTCCATTACGACTTCCATGCGTTCTGAATCTGTAATAAAATAGGGAGAAAGATAGCCTTTATCGAAGCGCATTCCTTCGGTAATTTCTAGTTCAGTGAACATTGATTTACCTTCTTCTAGGGAAATCACGCCCTCCTTTCCAACTTTTTCCATCGCACCTGCAATCATTTCACCGATTTCATCATAGTTGCCAGCGGCAATGCTCCCAATTTGAGCGATTGCCTGAAAGTCTTTGATCGGATGAGCCTTCTCAACAAGTTTCTGCACTAGAAAAGTGATTGCTTGATCAATGCCCCGTTTGAGTAAAACTGGGTTGGCACCAGCTACTACGTTGCGTAAGCCTTCCTGTACCAGAGCATGGGCAAGTACAATAGCGGTTGTGGTACCGTCTCCTGCAAAATCATTTGTTTTAGAGGCAGCCTGACGTAGCAAAGCAACTCCAGTATTTTCAACTGGGTTATCTAGCTCAATTTCCTGGGCGATGGTAGCGCCATCATTTACAATTTGAGGTATGCCAAAGGCCTGACCCAAAACCACGTTACGGCCTTTTGGCCCCAACGTAATAGCAACAACTCGTGCTAGAGTGTCTATGCCCTGTGCTAAAGCACGGCGGGCATCTTCACGAAAGATAACTTGTTTAATCATATTGTTAATGTTGATTGTGAAGAATATGCGAGCAGAGCAGATGCTCTCGAGAATACAGCTAAAGAGATAAGTTAATCAAAATCTAAAATCTAATTTGAGCATATTACTCGTCTCACAGTTTTGTTGATCTTTTCTGATCAAAGCCGACTTAAGGAAGGCGTAAAAAACACCACAAACCACATTCTCAGGTCAGCTATCCCATGGAATTAGGCTTTGCGTTAGTATTCGCTATTTTTGTAATAGATGATGAGAATTACGAATTAAGTCATCGATAGACTTACTTTTCAAAAATGTCTTAACCTTGCTAACACATTAACTTAAAGACGAGAGCCTAATTGTTGCTGAAACATCAAAGTGAAAGCAATAATGTTGCGTTTACTTTTCAACATTACTCTCAAAATAACCTGAAGCCAGAATCACTCAAGGATACAAAAGTTAAGCAGTTCTGAATTTAGTCCTGTGTCAAGTTATTCTTTTATTATACATGTTTAAATTCATAATATGGAGATGACCTAATGTTATTTATTTAACTCAAGTGATAATTTTTTAAGACCTATACTGCCCTTAACTCTGATTCGAGCAGAACTATCGTTGTTTCCCCCCCTACTCTGCCAAAATCTGGCTCTGGCCCCATGGACATCTTGATTAGATATATCCAGGTATCAGCCTCAGAGCGATAGCTTTCTACAGTGCCTTCTCCACCGATAAAACACACTCGTTGATCGTGACAAAAATTAGGGGCGTTGGCTGCAATTACAGTCATAGAAAAATCTCCAGTTTACTGAGTCAACCAACAACGATAGGTTATAATTGTTTGAATTTCGGAATACGTTGCTTGATTAAGCTATAAAACACAATTCAACACAGCAAAGAAGACTTTATGTACTGAAAGGGAGACATGGAAGCTATAAACCCGCAATAGCCAGCCTCATAGCCCGTTGACCCCGTTGATATTCAGGCAGTTTATTGGGAGTAAGTTGCATCAAGGTAGCCGCTAATTGCTGTAAAACAGTATCGCCAATGCCCACCCATCGATAGGCCGATAATCCAACTCGAAAGGCACTATGCCGTTTTTGGGATGCCCCCAGTGATTCTGGTCGGGCAATATAGGCTTGTACTCCCTGTTGCTTAAAGGTCTGTCCTTGAAGGGTTGCACAGGTGTGGGCCAGCGCAATCAGAATCACAATCGTGATAAGACGTTCTCCCGTCGCTTTACACCCTTCCAAACAATATCCTCCGTCCTTGTAGTCTCTAAACATCTCCTCTATCGAGAATCTTTTAGCGTATCCTTTGATGGCCAGGTCAATCGTCTCAAGGTTGGTCAAGATAAACCAGGCCTCGTCCGGGGCAAATCCTCGATAGCGCTTTTTCCACTTGGCGGCTACATTAAACCCTCCAAATCCTTGGGTCTGAGTCACTTGAACATCATTGAGAAACAGCTGTTGCCCTGGGGCAACCCCCAACCCTTGCAATTGTTGCGGTAACTTACCCGCGCTTTTAACCTCAGTGTTGCGTTTCAATCGTAAGCAAAAATATACCCCTGCTTTACCCAACCATCGCCCGAGTTTGACCGAACAAAATTCTCGGTCCCCCAGCACTACCACTTTATAAGCGCATAATTCCGCCAAAATGGGACTTAATACACGGAGTTGCTCATCATAGTTGCTGTTTCCCTGTTTATCGAGCTGCTCACACCACAATAAAATGCCTCGTCGTTGCCAAACCAAGCTCACCATTAAGAGATTAATCGTTCCCCAACGGGTTCGGTCTATCGTCACATAAATACAATGCCCTGGTGTAATGGTGTGCTTAACCCAATCGAGCACACAGGGAAACCACAAGGTGGCGATGGTCAACGCTGGCAGGGACAGAAACCTTTGGAGCTTTTTGCGGCGACTTTCAACTCAACCACTATGCACTGAAAGTACATAGGTTCTAGAAGGGACTGAAAGTCCCAGCTTTCGAACCTGTTCGAAAGTACTTAGAAAGACAAATCCGGAATGGATGATGCTAAAGCCTTGCACTGAAAGTGCATAGTTTTTAACTAGCGTGTCTGGGACCATAAAATCGGTAACGGTAAGCTTTCTGCAAGCACTTCGAGTTTCACACATCGAATGCTTTGCAGCAAACGAACGAGCATCTCTAGAAAGATGTATTGGGCTGGACTCAGGTGCCGGTGTAGATGCGGTTCGAAAATTGACGGTATCATTGTCAATAAGATAGGTCGATTGATTGGTACTTGAAACCTATCTTTTTTCTTCCATTTCCTCAAACCCTCTGACTCGAAAGGCATTCAGCCCGTATGTCTCCCTGGCAGTTAATAGGGTTAACCTAATAATTCATGACATGCCATCATCTGTAACCACAGAGAAATTTAGGGTAAAATCTAGGACGAATCGACATATATGTCTTTGTTGCTCCAATGTTTTGCTTCGTCACATTAGATTCAGAAGGCATAGATTGGCGTTGCAGCCATTGTCACCAATCTATGCCTATTTAGGCAAAATTTCTGGTTATGTCGAGGGCTTTGTGTCTTCCGAGGTTGGAATTTCTCCCAAAAATCGCAGCATGGGCTTCATGGTTAGTCCTTGTACAAATACAGAAAAGGCAACAACTCCAAAGGTAACCGTGATAATTTCAGATCGACGTGGCATATCAAGGGGTAGCCCTAGAGCTAAGGCAAGGGCTAGAGCACCGCGTAATCCGCCCCAAAATAAAGCATGTTGATGAGTAATTTTAACTCGCAATTCAGATAGAGTGAAGATTGCACATAGCGGATAAATTGCAAAAGCTCGTCCAACAATAACAACGCTAATAGCAACTAAGATTGGCAATAGAAAGTAACCAAAATTTTCGTGGGATTCTTGAATTCCAATTAAGATAAAAATAAGCGAATTGGCTATGAAAGCTGCATATTCCCAGAAAGCTTCGACTGATTCTCTTCCTTCATCTGAAATAGAGCCGAGAGAGCCTAAATTGCCAATCATTAGTCCTGCTGTGACCGTTGCCAATACTCCTGAACAATGAAAGTGTTCTGCTAAGAGGAATGAACCATAGGCTGCCACAGTTGTAAAGGTAATTTCGACTAAGGGATCCTCTGTCTGCCCTGATAATAATAACAGAGTGCTTGCAACCACGATGCCGCATAAGATACCGCCACCAATGGAAGCTATTAATGTGCTTACTGTGCTAGAAAAACTAATAGTCTGGCCCATTGCTAAGGTAACAGCTATTCCAAAACATACGGCAGCAGTACTGTCATTAAATAAACTTTCAGCTTCTACTAACAGCCTTAATCGCCCCTGAACCCCCGTCTCCTTAAACGTAGCAATTACCGAAACCGGATCAGTTGCTGTAATGAGAATACCGAAGACCATAGCAACTTTCCATTCCCAGCCTGCTAAATAGTGCATGCCTGCAGCAGTAATTCCAGATGATAGTAGTACTCCTATCGTTACCAAGGTGAGGACGACCCATAAATCTTTCTGTAATTCTTTCCAGCGGATGTAAAGCGTGGCTTCAAATATTAAAACAGGCAGAAAAATTAAAAAGACAAGTTCTCTGGATAGCTCAAGAGGATTAGAGAAAGGTATAAATGAGATTCCAACTCCCGCAATAACTAACCCGATTGTGTAGGGAATCTTGATCAACCTGGCTAACATCGCCACAATTGCAGCCACAAAAAGAAAGAACGCTATTTGATCAATGTTTAGAGTCATGTTTTCAGACACGTAATTAGAAACTATCCATTCGAACATGAAGGTTAAGCACTATTTTTTTTGCTCTATATGAGTTTCTGGGAGGTCTGAATCAAGAAACGATTGAAAGCCTTGTTATGCGAAGCTTTCAGTCTAGGAGTTGAAGAACCTCTGAAACATGGTTTGGGTAAGGCTTACAGTCCACTGCATTAGTCCACCTCCCTGAAACAGCTATTGAGCCTACACGTTATCTTTACTAAATTACCTACGTTTTGTATCGTATTTCATCAACTCATTCAAAAAATAAAACGCTGCTCCATAACGCTGATAGCACTGATAACTTTCAGATTGCTCGGATCGTTAATATCTCAGATAATTTTTTCGAGCAGGTAGTATTTCTCTACGAAAAAGTATTCTTTGAAGCAGGTCCATATGACTGCGTAGAAATTCACCCAGGCAAACCGATTAGCTCCATTTTATCAGACAAGATTCCATGCCATCGTTTAACTGAACAAGAGCAGTTTCTCTTATGACATCTACTACTCCCTATTCTCAACTACTTCAGTACCTAAAAAATGAGCTAGCGCTACCTGAGGCTTCAATCGCGTTAGCAATTCATAAGAGTGGGAAAAATTCCAATTTTTTGCCCCTGATTCTATGGCAGTCTGGCCTAATCTCACTAGAGCAGCTCGATCAAACCTTTGAATGGCTATCCAACGCTCGCACCTGTAAACCAACTTCAAAATAGGCTTCTAGCGGCAAACAATCAAAATCTTAGAACTACAGCTTCGTGTACACAGTTCATAACATCATAGAATCGTTTCGCGTAAACACCATAAGGAGCATGTCTATCGCTTCGAGTTCAAAGTCTTCACCTATGTCTATGACTCTGACTAACTTTTGTCAGTCAGTCAGCATTAGCTGGGCGCGCTACATAGTCTAAAAGATTGATGGTTTGCAAGAATTTTCCAAAAAATGACCATCAACTCACTTACCCTAATGTTCAACACCTAACGGCTTCATAAATTCCTCATATTCCCTAACTACACTAACTATATACACAACAAGTCTTAAAAAAATCGTGATGTCATCCTTTGAACCCAAGTAGTTTAGAAAGCAATGACATGTAATAAGGAGAAAATCATGACAATCGGTAACTATCGCCGTGGGATTGGCGTATTTGCTACGAAGCAAGATGTGGAGTTTGCCCTCAGCGAACTGAAAGATTCCGGGTTTCCTATGGATAAAGTAACCGTAATCGCCAAAGATGAAAATAGCAAGCCACAACAGGGAACCAACCTAAGAAAGAGGCCTGGGCATGAAGTTGCTAAAGGAGTAGGGATTGGTTCATTGACGGGAACTGTTTTTGGATTTTTAGCAGGGTTGTTGGTAAGTGTCTCAGAGTTAACAATTCCAGGGATTGGAACAATAATGGCGGCTGGTACAATTGTAGAGACTCTAGCAATAACCTTTGCAGGTGGTGGTATAGGAGCCGCCTCTGGAGGGATTATTGGCGCATTTTCAGGGCTGGGTATTCCGGGAAATCAGGCAAAGGTCTATAGCGAGCGCCTTGCCCAGGGTGACTATCTAATCATCGTTGAGGGTAAAAGTGACGAAGTAATGCGAGCGGAGATGATCTTACTCAACGAGCGAGGCATAAAGGAATGGAGTATTTTTGATGCCCATAGCGATGGAACCAATCTTTTAGAAAAACCTGCCTAAATATTATGTTCGAAGACAACAGTTTCCATGTTGTCTTCGAACAACCTGAGTCTATCGACACTTTTTTGTCAGAAATTGCCTCATTTCCCTAAATTTATGCTGTTTACTTTTTTGAACGAACGGCAGTTTATACCAAGGGAGATAGGGATACTCATGGTGCTCCCAATGATATCCAAGATGATAGCAGGTTATAAATGACCAAATAATAGGGTAATAGCTACTAGTGGAGCAATGAGAATTTTCAATATCACCTGATCCGGCGAAACTTTCACTACACAAACGATGCGGCAAGAAAATCCCAAAGAAGAATAGCTGTATTGAGCTAAGGAAGATGGGCAGTATCCAAAACAAAAGTAGATTGACAAGGGGGATATGAAACCCAACATGAAGGGTTAGAAAGAGAATTCCTATCCCAAAAAATAGGGAAACACTTTGTTTGACATCCAGATAACTTTGCATGAATTTTAGATACCAGGCAAAGATATTACGATGAATGCCATCATGAAAGTCTGGATCACTCGCTTGACCAGGATGGCGATGGTGTTGCCAATGATTAAGTGAAAGCTTCTGGTAAGACAGAAATGCGTATAGTATGATGGCTAGTTGTCCAAACCAGTAATTTAATCGGAGACTACCTGGAAGTACGGCTCCGTGAATGGCGTCATGGGCCACAATGAATAATCCCGTCTGGAGAAACGTTCGTCCTAAGATGGCCGGCAAAAACCATAGGAGTGATAACTGCCTAATATCGATCAATGCGAGGAATTCCAGACTGCTTAGCCAAAGCAACATGATGATCAAAGCCACCAGTGAGCCAGTCAACCGTTTTGGTGTTAGATTATGCTGCACACTTATTAGAATTTAAGGCGTTACTGGATAAAGAGATGAGTCTTGTTGGGACAGACACATCGGCGGCTGATCGACTAAACGATGACAAGGAATCTTATCACTTGAATCCCGTGAACTTCTCAAAGCCTTTGATGCCAATACTTTGAGAGGCATAGAGGATATGGATTTTCTGGGTTTTGAAGCATTTTGGCTCATTTTGAGAGGATGAAACCCTTATTCCTTCGTTGGCTGGCTAGCGTATTCAAAGTTCACAACGTGCCTGTAATCAATGATAGGTAAGGATCTCAGCAAAACACAGGACTCAAGTTATCAGATAGAATTCGGCTAATCGGATTACCCTTATGAATCTCTAGGTCGTCAGTTTTACAAGCCTTGACTTAGAGACTTGAGCTCAGCAATTTGGCAAGGTTCGGATTGCGTACTAATACGCAATGATTGACAATCAATTTGGCGTGAACGTCTGTGATTAATTAAGGATACATGTATCTCTAGATGAGCTTTTGGGACAGCTGTAAATAGAATGCGTTCCTCAGAGAAGACACTGCGTTTAAAGTGGCACCTTATACCACTCATTAACCGAAGAATTTGAGTTCTATCCGTGTCATTGATGTAATAACAAAGAATCTGATTCTCGCTATTAACTGGTAAATCAGTTAATAAAGAAGAATACAAATAAGCCATAGGATTTACCTCACTGCAGATCAACACCTAGTCATGCCCAATCATGACATTCCAAGGATTGAAATAATGTCTATACAAATGTTTAAGTTGTATAATTTGTATTAAAATGCATTAACTTGTTACCCATGCCTATTTGGCTTGACTGCCTTGGTTGTTTAGTTTTGCGAACAGATTACAACCTATAAGTAGGAAAGTTGTCAGTTCACTAACGTTCATCCATAAGCACCTGTTCATAGTTAGGATCGTCAGTGCCAAGTAGTTTGTCCCAGAATGTGAAATAGAGCCCGTAATGCAGGGTGTATTTGCGATGATGGATGGAATGATGAGCGGGTCCAATCACCCATCGCCCCAGCCAATGGTGAGGAAATAACACTGGCAATCGGTCGAGGCCAAGATGGTTGACAACCGCCCACACCGTCATCGTGATCAGGACTGCAAATAACGTAACAAAATGCAGCGGAATGACAAAGATAATGCCGACTAAAAAGAGAGACTGCACAATTGCCTCTAGGGGATCAAAGGCAAAAGACGTCCAAGGGGTGGGATAACGCGATCGATGATGCCCTTGATGAAACCAGGGAAAGAGTAATGGGTGATGAAACAACCGATGGGTAAAGTAAAAGTAGGTATCTTGAAGGATTAATACGCCCCCATAGCTTATTCCCAAGTACCACAAACCATAGTGTTGAGGGTCACCATACAAGCGAGTCAGGCCCGCACTGTATCCTGAGAGAATAAAGGATGCTGCCAGTGCAAACACACCCGCCGAGAGCACAGAAAGTCTGATATCGCGACGAATTGTGCGCCAAGAGGGATGCCGATGTTGCAAATTTTTATTAATAAAAGACTGGCTGAAGGGAGAATAAAAGAACCCGTAGGTTATCCCTGCTATCAGAAAGTACCGGAACAGAATAATTCCAAAAAATATGATGCTATAGAGCTCAAACGAATGATCTGTTAATGTCAATTTCTTACGCTCATCTAGCTCGATACGGATTACCATTATTTCTGTACTGGCTTTACCGAAATCGAGTGCTGGTATCCATAACCATCTTACCTAAGCAGTGGCTATTATGCAGTTCTCTAAGACTGGCATGTTCTGATAGCAATGGCGACAGCGCCAGTAGAGCCTATTTGAACAAGCATGGCGAAGTAAAATATTTGAACAAAGCAAACAAGTATGTCTGCTATTCATAGCTTGCTCGTAGTGTAAAGGCTCGAATTGCTGTTTCCTCCTTAGAATAGGTTGTTGTGGTAATTGCCTTAGCAGTTGTTTTGTTAGTAGTGCTGACGAAGTCATTTAAAGTATCTCACCTGTTAAAAAGCTAAAATGCAGAGAATATCATCTGGATAATGATGGTCTCAATTATGATTAAGAGCCGATCGGCTATCTTACAGTTAGCCTTGGCATATTTTTCTCCTCTCATACGATTAAGGCTGATAAATTAGGCTGATAAGTCTAGTCTCTGAAGAGGTCACTTACAATAAATTATGACATAGTGGTGATTGACATAGCGTATATGCCAGCACTTGAACTGTATGATTTGTATAGGAACGTATCAATTTAATTTAATTACCTTGCCATTCTCGATCTTCTAACTCCTGTTGAGGCAAGAGTAATGTGATTTCAATTTCTTTCCGGATGGCGGCTGTTACCTCACAATTACTATTCAGACAGTCGATTAGGAGCTGATTGGCATTTACCCTGAAACAAATATCTGTCGGAGAAGTTTAGCGAACCCTAATTGTTGTTATAGGCTTCGCTAAACTTTGTATCGGATTAAATCATTTCAATCTAGAAATAGAACATCTAACCATCACAGTGTGGTGAGAAGCGATTGGCTACGAGCAATAATATATTTGTATTTGATACCAACGGTGTCATCACGATGGTCGCTGATGCTATAGCTTTGGCCAGTCTCCTCGTTACACCCATTACGATTACATCCTTTCCCGTATAAGTGATCTGGCTCGCAATCGCTTCCTAACGGACCTGCCGATTGCTATATCTGATTGTTTTATGGGTTAAATTCATTAAAGGATATAAACCCTTGATTTCTCTCTCTCCAATCCTCAAACCTTCCTTCCAGTACCAATTTCTAATTATTGGCTGCGGCAACACATTACTGAGTGGCGCAGCAGTAGGGCATCAAGTCGCCAAAGAAGTAGCCGCGTGGAGCCTACCGTCGGTTATATCCTTAGCTGTACAACAACTGACACCAGAACTGGCCATTGTCATTGCTGAGACCGACTACGTGATTTTTGTGGATGCTTGTGCTCAAAGCTATGCTCAAGCCGTTAAGATCACACCGCTCGCTGTCTGCAGTCAAAGGCCTAATGCTATTTCCAACAATACTGATGGCGGTGATCCACTATCCTTACTTAAGATCACGCAAGAGCGCTATGGACGTTGCCCCCAGGCTTGGTCAATACACATTCCAACCGAATGTCTTCATTTCGAAAATCAGCTCTCTGCCACTACTCATCAGGGTTGCGATCGTGCGCTGAGGACGATTGAACAGTTTTTTACAACTTATCGATAGCCTTCTTACCATAGAACCTCTTTGGAATTCTCTCTGAGTTAATCTCCTTGCCATTCCCGATCTTCCAGTTCCTGTTGAGGCAAGAGTAATGTGGTTTCAATTTCTTTCCGGATGGCTGCTGTTACCTCACAATTACTATTCAAACAGTCTATCAGGAGCTGATTGGCATTGTAATAGCGTTGTAGCATCTGTTCCTGTTCAGACGTAAACTGCCAGGGGTGGTGTATATTGCGGTAATGGGTGATTGTACTGTTCAACCGTTCTAACCAATCGGCATAGTTTTTTTGCCACCAGTCCTGAAGCCATTCCTGGTTTTGGTGGGGAGAGGGCAGTTGGTCTCTTAATTGTTGGAGAGATTTATAAAAACCAGCATCCAGAACGATGACAAGGATATTGTTGAGGGCCTCGCTACAGGCATTGATATAGGCAAAGTCCTGACTGTGATGGTTAGCAAAGTCCTGTAGTAAGTTTTCTAACGCGGCATCTAACAATATGCCCTGATCTAGCGTACTGGCTAATGCAAAATGGTCTGCTACAGGGGAGTTTTGGGCCAAGGCCAGGTAAAAGGCTCGGGTGGTCGCAAGTTTCGGCTCAGTTGGGAGGGTCTGGGATTTTTGGCTGGCCCATATCAAAAAATCTTGTAGGTAGGGATCCTGAGAGACAAGGGCATCAATCTGTTGTTTCATTAACTGTATCAGCCCATCGGCGCTGCGCAACATGGCAGCGGTTAATAAAAAGACTTCGCGCCAATGGGAATCGGTAATGTGACTCACCAGACCTCCCAGGGCTTGCTCTAGGGCCTGTAAATTATGGGTGGCCACAATTTTTCGAGCCGTGAAGTATTCTTGAAATACCAAATAAGAAAACGAGAAAATTCCTCGCGCTCGTTCGATTAAGAGGCCATGCTGTGCCTCAATCGCTTTTAGCATGGCTTCGCTTTCGAGCTGCAGTTCCTCTGGCGCTAAAGCTGCTCCTGGCAAATTCTGCAAATAGTCGCCAATGTATTGTTCAATGGTGCGTTGCTCAAAAAAATACTGCCCCTGTTCAAACGTAACGGCGGCCAGCTGGCTCAGGAGCCTCAGTTTTTGGGGCAGTAAAAAACCTCGGTAGGCATCATCTCGTTCGACACCCTTGGCTTCATCCCACTTGCCCAGCAGCAAGTCCAGACCTTGTTTATAAAACTCAGCCCGCTTGGTGGGAAATTTGTCTTGCCCTTGAAACACCCAGCAAGCCAGATGAAGAAAGAGAGGAGTGGTTACCATCTGTCGAAACTGCCAGTTTTCGGGGAAGTTTAGCTTATGAATAAACTGAGCCGACTGTTCTTGCCCCGCTTGGGCTGTCGTTTTGGTCAGGGCCACAAACCACTTTTGGGCAAAGGTGGCAATTTGCTCCTGGGTAAAGGGGGCGATTTCTACATCGGTGAAGCCTCGCAACTGTAATGTTTGGGCAGCGGTGCGGCAGGTTACCACAAAGCGATTGCGGTGGTACTGGTCTGAAAATTTGCGGATTTCTCTCAGAACCGCTGAAATATCCTGATTCAGGACTTCATCCATACCATCCATTAACAGTAAGACTCGCCCGACTTTTAACAATGTTTCGAGGGTAGATGGGCTGGAAAGGTCAGACAGAAGTAATATTTGATGGATATAGTCTAAGAGGTTAAAGTCACCGTTGCGGTTAGACTCAGCGGCAAAGTCCCTGAGTGAGATAAAGATGGGAACGTGATCGGCAGCAAACTCGCCCCGGATACATTGGATGGCGAGATGTTTGATAAACGTTGTTTTGCCCACCCCTGGTTTCCCCAGTACCCTGAGCTTTAAGTAGGTTTCAACCGCCTGCATGCCGGATATTTGCTTCTGCTCAACTGCACCCAAACCAACCCGATCAAATTCAGTCAGTTCCAGGTTTTGCAAGTCAGTGATTTCAAGCTGCTGTTGACTGGTTAGTTCCTCCAAAATATTCACATCTACATAGATGTCATCCAGGCTAACTGGACGATTGATGTCGAGTAACTGTAAGATGCCGCACTGATTTTCAATGGCGTCATGGTGTTGCGATCGCACCTCCTTCACCAGCTCATCTATATCCAGCAAGGGTTCTCTGCTCCCCTCTCCAGGGTCAGGAAATTCTGCGGGTGGATCAATCGCAATGTCTCGCCACTCTATATCCAGTACTGAACAAATCTCCATAAAAAATTGGCGATCGACAGGTTGCCCTGTGAAAAATCGCCAAATGGGTTGGCGGGTCTTGAGGTTGACCTCTGCTGCCAGATTTTCCTGGGTCCACCCCTTCAGCGCAAATGCTCGCTTAGCCTGTTGAATTCCAGTCAATGATGCCTGGAGCGATCGTTTGACCATGGCAGATCAACTCATATTAAACTCAGTGTCCCAATCTATAGCAACCACTCCACTGGTGCAGCTGCAAGCCGCCATCGCCCTAAGCGCGCGCGCACTCGGTAGCCCAAGCGATAGGGCAAAAGCTATATTTTTACCTCAGTAGCTTCAGTGAAATTATACAAACCCTCCAGTAAAGTTGCTTCAACTCCCTTCGGGCTGACATAAAATCAAACATTGTTGTGGTCCCTGTGGCAATTAGAAACAATTCCTGTAGATCAATCCGTTGTTTCTAATGTCTTCTGAGCAGAGAATTTCAGTCGTTGCTTGATACCTCACCTGTCACCGGTGTTCAGGTTTCAAGCAACGACACATTGTTGAATTTTTGTAACAAATTCAAACATCCCGCTAAATCAAACACTGGCCTGGCTAAGTAAAAATACTAAATTCACACCTCGATCACCACTTGGAGGTTGCCCCGCTTTTTGACCACCCGACAGGCGGTTGCTTCCTGGGAACGCTCAAACTCCAGATCGAGTAGTGTGTGACCCACCTTGAAATTTTTCAGCGACATATACCTCACCGAGGCTGGCAATGTGGGCTGTACAACCCGCAAACAGTTATTGGGCACGTCCGGCACAAGATTTACCATAATTTGCAAGAGTTGAAAGACCGTGCCAGTGGCCCAAGCTTGGGGAGAACAGGCTACCGGATACCGCACCGGGTTGCCGGTGGGCGTCCGATCAAAACCACAGAACAGTTCAGGGGGGCACTGATAGGGTTGCTGAGTGGTCATGTCGAAAATGCCCTGGGCGATTTCGAGGGCCTGTTCTGTAAACCCCAGGGAGCGCAACCCCGCCGCAATCATGCCATTGTCGTGGGGCCATACGGAACCGACATGATACCCCATAGGGTTGTAGGCGACAGAAGTGCTACTCAGGGTACGAATGCCCCAGCCGCTAAACAGGTCAGGGGCCAGCAGTCTTTCCGCCACGCTACGGGACTTTTCGGGGGAGAGAATCCCGGATTCGAGGCAATGCCCCGGATTCGAGGTGATGCTGTCTACGGGGTGGCCGTCGCCATCTAAGGCGAGGGCAAAATAGCCCTGATCAGGGAGCCAGAAGTCTTGTTCGAAGCGTTCTTTGAGGGCTTTGGCTTCGGCTTGCCAGCGATCGCTCAAGTCTGGCCGCTCCTGGAGACTGGCCAGGGGACTCAATCGTACTTTAGCGGCGTAAACATAGCTCTGGACCTCTGCTAGGGCGATGGCACCTTTGGCGATGGTGCCCTTGGCATCTACGATGCAGTCATCAGAATCTTTCCAACCCTGGTTATGTAAGCCCCCAGAAGATTTGCACTCGTAGGTGACATAGCCAGTTTGCTCGCAGCTGCGGTCGATCCAGGCCATCGCCGCCAGCGCCTGTTCCCAAAGCTGGTCGAGCAGGGTGCGATCGCCTTTCCAGGCATAGTAATCGGCATAGAGTATCAGCCACAGCGGTGTGGCATCCACCGTGCCGTAATAAGGGGTGTGGGGCACTTCCCCTGCACGAGACATTTCTCCCAAGCGCAGCTCATGGAGAATTTTACCCGGTTCTTCCTCGCGCCAGTCATTTTGCACCTGGCCTTGATACTCAGCCAGGACAGTCAGGGTTTGTCGGGCCAAGGCGGGGTTAAATATCAGGGTCTGCATGGCTGCAATCAGCGAGTCGCGGCCAAACAGGGTGGCGAACCAGGGAATCCCCGCCGATAGAATTTTACCTCCCCCAATGGTTTGCCCGAGCAAATAGGTATCTTGCTCTGCCCGCTCGATGATTTGGTTAAACGCCTGATTATCCGTCCGAATACAGGTAACACCATCGCGCCATTGCTGTTCTTCCATGGTTTCCTCAGCGACAGCCTGATGTAGGGTGGCTGGAATGCTGACCAAAGAAGCCGGGTGGTTGTCTAAAAAAGGCTGTAGACGATAGCCCAAAGTCTGGGTGGCATGGGGTTGTAGCGTTATCTGCCAAATCGCAGTATACCCCTTAACCTGATCGGGCCGTCGCTGATAAAAGTGAATCCTAGACTCCATGAGTAACTGGTCCACCCCTTGATAGGCCAGGGTAAGTTCTTCTCCCTCCCCGTTGATGAAGCCATCATTAAAAACAGGAACCGGCTTAGACGTTTCTTCTGCCAGGCGCACCGGACGGAGTTTTGTCCCGGTTTGCTGCCGCACTTTCCCTCGGATTTCAAACAGATCGGCAAAATCAGCCTCAAAACTGAGACTCAGCTCAAATTCAACTGGCTGAGTGTTGTAGTTAGTCAGAGTAAGCTCTTCAAATAACCCGCCTTGTAGTACCAGATCGCGCTGAATGCCAATGGTCTCAGCCCGGATCGATGCGCGGTTGTCGTCACCAACAATGTAGGGATTGGCACACAATACCGACAGGGCAAATCCACGCTGGGCTGTACTGCTGAGCAAAATGGGCGGCTGCCCTTCAAATTGGAGTTCTAAGCGACTTAGAAACCGAGTATCGCGACAAAATAGACCGAGGCTAGAGGTGATTTGATCGTCCAGACAGCCGGAGATATTGCCTAGGGTATCGGCAACCAAAAACAAATCGTTGTCCTTAAGCGTTAGGGTATGTTGCTGCCGCTTAATGGTGGTACAGGGCCACTCTGGAATCGGCACCTGCTGTGCTGGGGCAAAGGTGCGGCCATCTGACTCTATGATTTCTAAAACGGCTTCGACTGGGGTCTCACCTGGGTTGGCAGCATCTGCCATGGTCGTGGGGCTCCATTGATTACCTTTTATTTAGAGATGGGCATGGCTATCCATCGTGGTTCATTATGGTCAACGCGATCGCTAATGAGCTTACGATAGACTGCTTCATAGTCGTCCACCATGCGCTCAACACTAAAATTTACCGCCACATGCCTGCGGCAGGCATGGCGACTGAGCCGATGCACCTGCGCTACCGCCTCAATGCAATCCTCAATGCTGTGGCAGAGAAACCCGGTCTTGCCGTCAGCAATCACCTCGGGGGCTGAGCCCATCGCCATGGCAATAATAGGGGTGCCACTGGCCATGGACTCGGTCATCACTAACCCAAACGGCTCAGGCCAGGTGATGGGGAATAACGTGGCCATGGCCTTACCCATTAACTCTTGCTTAAGGCCATGGCTGACCTCACCCAAAAACTCAATTTGCTGACCATCAATGTGGGGGGCTACCTGGTGCTCGAAAAAGTCTTCGTTTTCAAAATCAACTTTTCCCGCCATTTTGAGGGGATAACCGCTACGCTTGGCAATTTCAATCGCTAGATGGGGGCCTTTTTCCATCGACATGCGTCCCAGAAAGGCCAGGTAGGTTGGGGTGTCGGGCCGGGGGTAAAAAGTAAACTGGTCAGGCGCGATCGCGTTATGGACCGTGGTCACATAATTTAGCCCCAACTCAGGCCGCTGTTGAGAGTTAGACACACTGACTAAGTTCTGCCACCGATATTGGCTAAATATTTTTTCAGTCGAGGGGGTAAATGTCCTATGCAGGGTATGAACAACTGGAGTTTGATCCAGATGGGTATAGGGCAACGCAGCGGCGTCCATATGGGAGTGAATAATGTCAAACTCTCCCGCCTGCTTAAAGACTTTGCCTAACTGCATTTGCTCATAGTAGGCATATTCTGGCGGCAACACCCCCAGGGATCGCAGTGCCCGTTCACAGCCCGGTTCTAGTAACGCTGTTGTCTTCGAGTCACCGGAAGCAAACAGCGTTACCTGATGGCCACGACGCACCAGTTCTTCTGTCAACAGACTGACAATAAGTTCGGTACCTCCATAAGCCATAGGAGGCACCTGCTCCCACAAAGGCGTAACCTGTGCAACCCGCATATAAATCTCCAAGCTCGCTAGTTTAGCAAGCAATATGTAAAAACAAACTTAATCGGGGACTCGTATCAACGTTCTACTGAACTCGCTGCAAATCCAGAAGTTCTTGTGGAGATGCCAGGATATCAATTCCCACAAAGACAATCTTCCCGTCAGGGTTGAGCAGGAATCGCCATGCCAAGTTGATGCTAACACCGTCACCAAACCAGGGAGTTTGCACATCCCCGAGCACTTTAATTTGGGTGCCCCCATCTTCCAATGGTTCAGAAACGCCTCGTTTCGGTTTCAGTTTCAGTCCATAGCACTCTTCACGCATATACGCGAGAATGTTTTCCTGACCCACGATGGGTTTCTGGAAAGGTGGATTCAAGGCTCCTTCTTCCACAAATAGCGCTACCGCTGCCTGGAAATCAAAGGCATTCATATTTTCCATATAACTCAGGACCGTCGCATTCTTGATGCCTTTAATGCGGACTTTGGTTCGAGGGGCCGCCTTTTTGGGGGGAATCAAAGGTTCTTTGACTTTTGGAGTTCCACCCGCTGGAGCATACCCCATATTGGCAACAATATCCTGCAAGATTGTGAGTTGCTGCCCCCCCTCCAGTGGACGGATATCCTTGAGCCAAACAGATGCCTGTCTAGAGAGTTTATAGCCTTTGGGAATGGGAGCTACGATGTTCTGTTGCATCCATTCACTTAATTGATACCAGAAGCCCAACTTAACATTTGTGCTAAAAGACGAATAAGTCTGGCAGAGGGGCGTATCTGTATGGTTGACCAAATCGCACATTGCCTGCGTTTGCTCTAACGGTGGCATCTGCTTGATTTGAGTCAAGATTTTTTCTGCAAATACCATGGGGACCACTTCCATGGCAGCGGGAATAATGGTCAGTCCCATCTCAGTATAGGTAAACCACAGTAAGGCCAACTGATCTTCAGCCTTGAGCTGATTGAATGATTGAACCATTTCTGGGACTGCATTAGCAACTTGAGTGTCAGGAAAAATGGAACGAGTTTCATCAAGGGTGAATGGCATAATTAAAGTCTCCAAATGTCATTGAACAATTGAGTAAATTAAAGCTTGAGTGGAAGAGATAGGTTGGGTTTCGGAACAAACTATTTCGCCCACCTAGCTGGTGGCAAAGGCAATCCATAGGACTAGAGCAACAAACAAAACAGCCGCGCCCCCCAGAACGATATAACGCCGCTGTTGTTTGGGTGAGGGATACTTGGCTTCATAAACCTCAGGCTCAAGGGCATAGTTATTGACGATGCCCTCATCGTCTACTCGGTAGCCAGCTCCCAATGGTTCATTCTGAGATTTTTGCCCAGTCATGGGCGCTTCAGCGGGGATAAGCTCACTGCCATCACTAGAAGAATGGTCAGATATCTCTTTCTCTTTATTGGTGTAACTCATGGTTGTATTACCTCATACAAGGGTTAAACTAGGAAAACAAAATGAAACATCTAAGTATTTTTCAAATGAAACATCCAGGCTTAGGGTTACTGCTGAACATCACCAAGATTAAATAGAAAAGGCACTGCCGTTTGCTCTTTTCCTCCCATGACTAAGACCTTGGGCATTTGAGATCCGCCATCTTTCCAAGCTTGAATCGCCTCTTTTTGCAACACAAGTTGCCCGCCTTCGGCTTTCAACGTTTCGGCTAGCAATCTCTGCGCCTCTGCTTTACCCTTGGCACGGTTAATATCAGCCTGGGCCTCTTGCTCCGCTTCTTGGGCGACATAAATGGCTCGTTTGGCTCTCTGTTCAGCAATTTGTTTTTCTTCTACGGCCTTAGCAAATTCCGGGGAAAAGTCTAAATCGACGACACTCGTATCCAGGACAATAATTCCATATTTTTCGAGTCTCTCGCTTAAGGCGTCATCAAAATCTCGCTTGAGTTCATTTCTTTTGGTAATCGCTTCTTCTACCGTTCTTCTGGCAGCGGCAATTTTAAATGATTCCTGGGTTTGGGGCGCAATAATTTTAGAAACAATATTGGCTAAGGTCCCTTGGGTTCTACGAATTTCGACCACTAGTAGTGGATCCAGGCGAAAATTAATGGCAAAACGAGCCGATAAATCCTGCAGGTCTTTGGTAGAACTTTCTGCGGGCACTTCAAACTTTTGCACGGTCAGATCGTATATATCCACGACCGAAATCAACGGTGGTTTAAAGTGAATGCCCTCTAATAAAACACCATCTCTGGCTTTTCCTAAAACGCTAATAACCCCGGCTTGGCCAGGGTTAAGAACAGCAAAGCTGTTAAACCCTAGAAAAAGGATCAAGCTTACTAAGATGACGGGCGTTAATAGTTTATTGCTCAAGGGAAATTGATTGTTCAAGTTGTTCTCCAAAATAGATTGCTTTGTCCCCATTCCTTAGGAAATCAAGGATGATCGCACCTAGGAGTAACGCTCTGATAGAAAGCCGAGCCCAAGCCATGACTTGCAACCCTAGGCACTTTTGAGTAAATGCTTAACCAAATTATCCTTGACCATCATTTGGCGCGTTATTTCAACTACATACTCTTGCGCCTGCTTCAAACTCAATTCTCTCACTTGTAATGTGATCATTCGGAGTTGAAGCTGCTGTTCTAATGTTAAATCGCCGGGTAGATCTTTTACCTGTTCCACAATTGTTCTACATAGGGTATGTGCATAGATTGATCACAGTTCAATCCGTTTTAAGCCCTGGAGTATTTTTGCCCCTGTAGATGCTTTCCCAAGAGTAGCGATAGCCACTCTCGGGAAATGGCTTATGCAGGCATTAGCACAGTATCAATGATGTGAATAACCCCATTGTCAGCGCCAACATCGGGTGTTGTTACTGTGGCATTATTAATCTTGACACCATGGGAAGCATCAATTTTCACATCTTCACCTTCAACCGTTTTAGCGGACTTCAGCTTCGTAACATCAGCCGCCATCACCTTACCTGAAACCACATGATAAGTCAGGATTTTCTTGAGTTGTGGAATATTCTTGAGGAGTCCATCCACTGTGCCTTTAGGTAATTTGGCAAAGGCATCATCCGTGGGCGCAAAAACTGTAAAGGGTCCCTTTCCTTTAAGGGTATCGACTAATCCAGCTGCTTTAACAGCAGCAACCAGCGTGCTGAAAGAGCCAGCATTAACGGCAGTATCAACAATGTCAGCCATGTATTTACCTAATGTTACTAATGTTGTTATCTGCTAACGGCATCATCTGTGATGGATGATCGGCTAACTAATGACTAGTATAACAACTCGACGTTTAAGATCACGGTGTATTTGTTGCTTGAGGTCTATATTGGTAGTTGTTAGCAGTTGCAAGTTGACCAAAAACAACTGAATTGCCTGTAGTCATTGGTTAACCGTAAATATTTTCTTTAGAACGCCTAAAGTAGCGCTAAACACAACGACGACAAAAATCACTTTGGCATTAGTGTGTTTAACGCGGTGCATTTAATCAAACACTCCCTCTACGGTTTGCCGAAAAGCAATCAGGGCATGGGTTGATTGCAACGGCTTCAGATCTTCGAACAATTGATCAGATCGATCTGATGTGACAATGGTTTTGATTTCAACGTTGGTGTTGTATCCTGCTATATCGCCCATCCGTCTACCATGACTGCCTGCACCTTGGGCTGGAATGATCGTATAACCAGATACCCCAAGTTTAGTGAGTACCTTTATCAAGCGATCCTGCAAAACAGCTTCACCAATCATCGTAACAAGTGTGCCTTTCGCTAAAGAATATGACATATAAACCTCCAAGAACATCTGATGTGTGTAAGAAACTAATCTTTTAAATCGCTGGTGCAGCCTGAACCTGCTCGAGCAATTGATGTAAGGGTTTGCCTTCGAGCGCTTCTGTTTCTAAGAGCTGCATAGTGATAGTTTCTAATATGTCGCGGTTATGGTTGAGAGTATCCAAGGCTTGTTGATGGGCTGTCTCGACAATATCTTTCACCTCGCGATCAATTGCCTCTGCCGTTGCTTCGCTCATCATGCGGCGAGGATTGGGCACGCCCTCATTCAGAAACATTGCTCGACTGCCTTGCTCATAGGCTAACGGTCCTAAAATTTTGCTCATGCCAAAGGTGGTTACCATTTGTTCTGCCAGGTCTGTCGCCCGTTGCAAATCGTTAGATGCACCGGTGGTGATACTATTAAACACAACCTCTTCTGCGGACCGCCCCCCTAGTAAGGTAGCAATCTGACCCCGCAATTCCGTTTCGTCACTCAAGAACCGATCTTCTGTTGGTAGTTGCAGGGTATACCCTAGAGCAGACATACCTCGGGAGACGATGGAGATTTTTTCAACTCGTCCACTGCCTGGCATGAGTGAACCCACTATGGCATGGCCTACTTCATGGTATGCAACAATTTTTTTCTCCTTATCATTAAGGACACGGCTTTTCTTCTCCAGCCCCGCTACAACCCGCTCAATAGCTTCAGCAAAGTCAGCTTGAGCCACTGATTCACGTTGATTGCGGGCGGCCAATAGTGCTGCTTCATTCACCAGGTTTGCTAAGTCGGCTCCGGCAAAGCCAGGGGTACGAGTTGCGATCGCATTTAAATCCACATCTTCTCCCAACTTTACTGTCTGGGCATGGATCTTGAGAATCGCTTCTCGGCCTGATAAAGCTGGGCGATCGACCAATACTTGCCGGTCAAAGCGTCCTGGACGCAAGAGCGCCGGGTCGAGGATCTCTGGACGATTGGTGGCAGCCAACACAATTACTGTGGCATCTTCTGCGGCAAATCCATCCATCTCAGACAGCAATTGGTTCAGCGTCTGCTCTCGCTCATCATTACCGCCGTAAAATCCGCTACTGCTACGAGACTTACCGATCGCATCCAGCTCGTCAATAAATACGATACAGGGAGCTTCCTTCTTAGCCTGCTCAAATAAATCTCGCACACGGGAAGAGCCCACCCCCACAAACATTTCCACAAACTCAGAGCCCGAAATACTGAAAAATGGGACGCCTGCTTCTCCCGCAACAGCTTTTGCCAGTAGTGTTTTACCTGTCCCTGGTGGCCCCACCAACAACACCCCTTTAGGAATGCGCGCCCCAATCTGGGTATAGCGTCCCGGTGTTTTTAGGAAGTCCACCACCTCAACTAACTCAGCCTTGGCTTCATCAACCCCGGCGACATCGGCAAAGGTCGTCTTAGCAGATTCTCCCTCGACGTATACTTTGGCTTTGCTTTTGCCAATCGATAGCATCCCTTGAGCGCCACCACCACCGCCACGACGGACAAAGAACTGAAAGATACCTACAAAGATTAGTGGCGGAATGATCCAGCCCAAGGCATTACTCACCCAACCATTTTTAGGCGGTGGCGTAGCCGCAAACTCAACGCCTTTTTCTTCAAGCAAGTTGGGTAGGCCCAAATCAAAAATGGGCGTTGTTGAGAACACTTGCCCAACTTGTTCACCACCCATTTCTTCGTCCGATTTTAACTGGAATCGAATTTGATTCTGTCCTACTTGCACCCGTGCCACATCTCCTTCTTGCACCTGATGGATGAACAGGCTATAGGGTACTCCAGGAACTTGAGGCCTTGAGAAAACAGGAAGGATAAAACTTACAAATAGGAATACCCCTGCCAATATCAGTAAAATATTGTTGAAGAGACTAAAACGCGGAGGCCTAGGTTTATCTTTAATAGGCATGGGTATTGCTATAAGTAGGGGGATAAGTATCAGTATGGATAAACATTGTTTGAATTCTGGAGTGATTTGGTGAACTACGACATCAAAATTTATGTATTTGCGAACAAGGTCTACTCAATTAGCAAGCTCCTATCAGCCCAAGCGTGCCAATTGAGATTGAGTAGGAGCGTGATACGATCTCCAATTTTCAAACAATTGTCAAAAGTGAAGAACTCCTTGGCTAGACAATACTTCAATTGTGAGAGCACACACAAAACCGATCATGGCCAGTCGGCCATTCCACAGTTCTGCCTGAGGCGTAAATCCCCACAGCCAACCATTTCGAAATTGAGAAGAAGAGATTTTCTTTTTAGAATTTGTCATATGCTCATTACTCCAGATTTGATAATCACAAAATAGAACAACTCAACAATGAAGCCGACGCTCCTGTATTAGAGGGAAGCGAGATCTACATTTAAATTCCATTCACGCTTCATAAGTTCTTGAAACACTCTCTTCTGAACCAGCATGAGCTGATATAGTTTAACTAAATACTCTTGAGCTTGTTCAAGGTTCATCTGCTGCACTTGGTCTTCAAAATTTCTGAGATTGAATTCCTGCTCTAGTGTGAGTTCGGTTGCGTTATCCATAGCTATCTCCCATACCCCAAGATTGAATAAAAACCGTAAGACGAGTAGTCAGCAAATCGACTCGAATTTTCATTCTGAAGTGGATCGATCTATTACTAGCGAATTACGCCTATAATCAGTATGACAAAGTGATGTTTTATTTTTAGGGTTATTTGATTGAAAAACTCACCTACTGTTGACATAAGTAGGCGAGTTTTTAATGTAGCTATTCAATAGTAGTGTTAAGAAACAGAAAAACCAAGCAATATCAGAAACGATTTACTTTGAACTGTCTAATAGCTCTGACATAGGACTGTCATAGTTTTTATGAGTTTTCTTTTGTTTCTTTTTTCTATCAGAAACTGCTTTCGGTTTTTTGACTTCTCTATTGCCTTTGCGTCGTTTTGACATAACGATCCTCCAACTAAACTCTCTTTAATTCCAATCGTGCCCTAGATACCAAAATAATTGGCAGATTCTAGATAGTCATTATGCATATAACCATCTGGCATTTTAGCCCCTCTTAGGTTAGCTCCATTTAGGTCAGCTCCCCTCAAAGTGGTCCAATTAAGATTGGTATTACTCAAGTCTGCATGACTCAAGTTAGATCCACTCAAATTTGAGCCCGTAAAATCAACTCCACTCAAATTTGCTCGACTCAGATCCAGATTTTTCAACTCTTGTAATCTAAAACTTCTCTTTCCAGTTGCATATTTGTTTTAGAACTTGATTGGCATCCATACTAATGCCCCGCAGTGTGTAGCGTAATCGCTGTTACTATCTTCATTCTAGTTCGTAATTATCTACTTTAACCACGCGCAGGTTAAGTTGCATGAACCCACACCCTCATTTAGCCGGTTAGACTACGCCTGTCGCAGCACTTCTGTTTCAATTTGAGCTTGAAAGCGGTTTAAACTCTCTACTAGATTTTCCTCTAGCCAGCGTTCTAAACCGATGTTTTCCAACAACATGCCTACGAGTCCTCCTGGTAAATCGAAGGCCAGGGTCAGGAGTAAACGGCACCCTTGATCCGTGGGAAAAAATTCAGCAGAGCCATGGTTTGCTAGCCCAGACACTGACTCCCAGGCAATTAACCGTAAGGGGATGCGTCGAGTAATGCGAGAAGTCCATTCGGTTAACAGTGGAAATCCTAATCCAAACGTCCAGTGATAGAGCCCTTGATCGCCTGGTAAACGTCTGACACATTTTACCATTGGCATCCACTGGGGCATATTCTCCAAGTTTTCCCAAAGGTCATAAACCTGTGTGACAGAACAGGCTACTTCCACTTCCACACTACGTTCGAGGGTTAATTTTTTCACAGTCATCCATCGTTAATTCTCTGACTCATTCCTCTAACCCTTTCTAGCTAAGCAATAGATGGCATCACAACCTTTCTGGCTAAGCCTAATGTCTTCAGAATTTGAATTTCCCACCAGGTCACATCAATCTCCCACCATTTTAATCCTGCTGGGGCCACGTTCGGGTGAGCGTGATGATTATTGTGCCAACCTTCCCCATAGGTCAAAATCGCGGCCCACCAGAGATTACGGGAGTTGTCGTTGGTGTTAAAGGTACGATAGCCAACCATATGGGCTGCAGAATTGATTAACCAGGTACTGTGCCAAAGCAATACGGTTCTTAAAAATACGCCATAGATGACAAATGCCCAGCCTCCGAGCAGGTATAGTAAGAGTCCTAACCCTAGCTGAAGTAAAATGAAGTAACGGTTTAACCAGCGGTAGAACGGCTCTCGATCTAAGTCGGGCGCATAACGTTTATACACTTTGTAATCAAAAAAATCTGGACGGGGATATAACAGCCAGAGCATATGGCTCCACCAAAACCCTCGTTTGGCAGATTAGGGATCTTTGTCTATATCTTCGGTATAGGCATGGTGCATACGATGTCCAGCCACCCAGAAAATGGGGCCACCCTGTAGTGAGATCGCGCCGATAGTTGCGATCGCATACTCAAGCCATTTGGGAAGGGTATGACCTCGACACGATGTAGAGTGCTATAACGCTTATCCAGCAAGGGTTTCAGGAAGATTTGAGCGAAGAATAAATTTTCTCAGTTTCAGCGTGATGGAGATTGTAAGCTTCTTGTAGGGCTTAGGATTTCTGACTTTTTAATAGACATCTAATTGAGGTCATACCCTTTGGGAACCTGCAGGCTGCGATGCGTCAAAAGGCGATGGTACCCAAGACAAATGCCAATGCTGCCACACAACCAGTGCAGACAGATAGCAACTCCCAACGCTGACCAGGAAAAGAACCAAGGAGCGAGAAGCGCCAGCGCATGAACTAAACTAAATAGGGCTACAGCCAACCAATCTAGCTTCAGTGGTTGCCTACCTTCAGGATTAGTTTGATCAAAACTGATACTCATACCATCCATCCTCTTTTCCTTAACTAGCTAAGGAGGGTTAACTTTCTTAAAAAAGATTCTCAGAGTATTTGCTAAGAAAGGGTTCTTATAGAACTGTAATTGTGCCAAACCCTCCTAATTATCAGATTAGAAGAAGAATTTTGGGAAATCGTGAGGGGTTTGCAATCAATGTAAACAATCACATAGCAAACGCGACAGAAATTGGAAGAACAACAGTACAAGCAGTTAAGACAGGTTGGAGGTAGCTCAATCGCTAATCATGGATGGTTCCATCGGGCATCTTAGTTCTACTGAATCCGGCGCTGTTAATATTTGCGCCTAAAATAGTTGCTCCAGTCAAATCTGCTTCACCTAAATAGGCCCCATCCAGGTTTGCATCACTGAGATCTGTCTCCTGCAGATTTGCTCCGGTTAAATCTGCACAGCGTAAATCACTATCGCTTAGATCTGCTTTATGCAAGTCAGCTTTGCGCAAATCTGCTCCTCCTAAATTCGCTCCACTGAGATCTGCGCCACTTAAATCTGCATGGGTTAAATCCGCTCCACTGAGGTCTGCGCCGCTTAAATCTGCATGGGTTAAGCAAGCTTGAATCATTGCTACACCTGCTAAATTGGCCTGGTTTAGCTTCGCTTGTTTGAGATGAGCCTCTGTCAGATCGGCTTCTCGTAAATCGGCACTAATCAACTCAGCACCAATTAACTTAATACCAATTAGCTTGGCATTTGTCAGACAGACTTGAACCAGACTGACATGACTAAAATCTCGTTGTCCTGACGCGTAGCGTTTCAAAATCTCTTGAGCATCCATATCTTTATCCCTCAACTGTGTGTTTTTTAATTGGGTAAATTATTGAGACAAAATATATCCTCTCTCTAAGCATCAGATAAGAAAAAATATCTTAGAGGTATAATTTTCACCAACCAATACCACTTCTCAATATTAGAAAAAAAACGTGAGGAAATTGTGAGTCACTGTAGGTGTTTAGCGTATAGCTAAGCAGCTCTGATTTTGAGCATTATGGCGTGAGCGACTTTTCAGTGTACGAATTGCCTTGCTGTTTGCTGCTGGTGGCCGTCAGCGAAGCAGGGATGGCCCAGGTGGATGATTTTGATTTTAATCCCACGACATTACCCTAAAGTCTGCATTGCGTGCGAGTGGATCGTAGCCCAGCTGTTGGGTAATTCGTTCCTTGGCCAACGCACGATATTCCCAAAAATGCTCACCCGCCGCACATAACCCCAAGTATACATTAAGAACCTCTGGTTTGTTCCACACAATAATCCAGAGTTGATGCCAAAACTGTCCTCGGATATCGGTTCGGTGAATCCCTTGACTCCAAACTAGCTGGACAAATAAGCGTAGGCCTTTGTGCAATGGGAACTGCATCGTTTGCGTGTGACGTTGTCGGCAGCGAATTTTGAGACATTGTTGTAAACAACGTCTGAGATACCGTTCAGGTTCATACATCTGCCAAAATCCATCGACATATTCCCTAGCAAGTTCTGTAACTGGGCGCGTGGGGATAAAATTCATCAAGGTATTCTGATCCCCGGTTAGATGGTTAGAGTTTTCGAGCAGGCGTTGTTCTTTCTTGAGTCGTTCCCACAGGGCGGTATTGGGCAATGCTTGCAGAAGACCTAACATGGGCTGGGGAATACTGGTTTGTTCTACAAAGGCTTGAATACGATCGCCTGCACCTGCTCGTTCCCCATCAAACCCTAGGATAAATCCAGCATAAATCAGTAACCCCGCCTCATTTATTTTTTGACAGGCTTCCACCAGGGGATTACGGGTATTTTGGAGTTTGCGGGTGACCTGCAAGCTATCTTGATCAGGGGTTTCAATCCCCAGAAAAACGGCGTAAAATCTTGCTTCACCCATAAGCTGGAGTAATTCATCATCCTCTGCCAGATTGACCGAGGCTTCTGTCATAAAGGTAAATGGATAGTGGTGCTGCTGCATCCATGGGATCAGTTCTCTCAGGAAGCATTTTACATTGCGCTGATTGCCAATAAAGTTGTCATCTACAATGAAGAGTGATCCACGCCAGCCTAAGTCGTAGAGGGTTTGCAACTCTGCCAGGGCTTGGGTTGGTGTTTTGGTGCGGGGTTTTCGACCGTATAGGGAGATGATGTCACAAAATTCGCAGTTAAAGGGACACCCGCGAGAAAACTGCATGGCCATCATCAAGTAGGCGTCTCGCTGCAGCAGGTCAAAGCGCGGTATGGGGCTCTGAGTGACATCGGGTTTTTCAGGGGATCGGAAGATGCCATGGGTTTCTCCCTGATCTAGGGCTTTGAGAAATTGGGGAACTGTCATTTCCCCTTCATCCAGAATTAAAAACTGGGCTCCTGCATCTAACGCATCTTGAGGTACAGAGGTGGGGTAAGGGCCTCCTACGGCGACTTTCTTACCTAGCTGGACCGCTTTTCGAATCAGGGATTGAAAGTCTGTTTTTTGCACTAGCATGGCGGAAAGAATGACGATGTCGCACCATTCCCAGTCTGTGTCTGTTTCATGGGCAACATTGCGATCGCAAAAACGAATTTCCCAGTCTGACGGTAAGAGTGCAGCAACTGTGATTATTCCCAACGGAGGAATCACTGCCTTAAGTCCTGCAATTTCCATAAAGCGGTCGTAGGACCAAAATGACTGAGGGAAGTGAGGATAGAGTAACAGGGCTTTCACAGCATTCCTCCAAGAGTGATGGTGGCGCTACTAATCCTCGGGATGAGTTAATCTGCCAAATAAATAACGAATACTACAGACAGATTAGATTCATACCCTAAATCAGCAGCGACGTTATGGTTAAACCTGAGGCAAATGGGCTTATCATGGATCATGATCCAAGGGTAGTCACTTTAGCGTGAATCAGATCTTTTTTTGTTACGGCACTTAAAGATCTCGATCTCTTTTCAATGAGAAACTGCTCAACCCCAGATTTTTCACCCCTCGAAATTATGATGACTCTCCTTAGAGAAGGATGGATGCAGGCGTTAGGACCGTATCAATGATGTGAATAACGCCATTATTAGCGGCTACATCAAAGGTTGTCACGATAGAATCATTCAGCTTGATATTTTTGATATCTATGGGGACATTAATCTTAATCTTTGAGCCTTCAACGGTTTTCACGGTTTTCATCTTCGTAATAGCAGCGGCCATAACCTTACCCGTTAAGACATGGTAAGCCAGAATTTTCTTTAGCTTAGGAATGTCCTTGAGGAGTTCATCCACCACACCTTTAGGTAATTTCCCAAAAGCGTCATCTGTTGGTGCGAAGAGTGTAAAAGTCCCGTTCCCTTAAGAATATTGACCAGGCTAGCTGTTTCAATAGTCGTCACTAGGGTATTCAAAGAACCTGACTGGATGGTGGTATCAATAATATCAGTCATTTATTTACCGAATAAACCTTTATCTTACTCGTCATGAGACAACATTAGTCGTTAACTCCTCTCGTAGAATTTGAACTTCATTGTTGTCATCGATATCCACAACAACCACATCTCCCTCGTGAACTTGCCTAGCAAGAATGGCCTCTGCAAAACTATCTTCTAATTTGCACAAGCTCTCTTTCATGAACCTGCAATGCACTGGCTTGGGCAAACTCTTGCTGCTGAACCGCATTATCTTTCTTTTTTAGAATCTGTTGCAGTGCTTTGACTAAATTCTTGGAAGTGGAGCATTGTTGCTGAGAGGAGAGAATATGTGCACGAGAACCCGCTTCATCTATCAAATCAATGGCTTTGTCGGGCAAAAAACGATCTGAAATATAGCGACTTGAGAATTTAGCGGCGGCGGCTAAAGCTAGATCTGAGATAGTCAACTGGTGGTGTCGTTCATAGCAACTCCGTAATCCTTGTAAAATTAAGATCGTTTCATCAACACTTGGCTCGTCTATCATCACTGTTTGAAACCGACGTGCTAAAGCGGCGTCCCGCTCAAAATACTCACGGTACTCATCAAGTGTAGTCGCGCCAATACATTGAAGCTCACCTCGTGCCAGGGCCGGTTTGAGGATATTCGCAGCGTCCAACGTTCCTTCTGGCGAGCCTGAACCAATTAATGTGTGCACCTCATCAATAACCAAAATCATGTTTCCAGCTGCACGTAGTTCGGCCATGATGGTCTTCAGACGCTCCTCAAATTCGCCTCGATACTTTGTACCTGCAAGTAAGGAGCCCAAGTTTAACCTCACAACCTGCTGATTGTGAAAACTTTCAGGCAAATCATGGTCGACAATTCGTTGAGCTAGACCTTCTGCCAGAGCTGTTTTACCTACGCCGGGCTCACCGATAAGAATAGGGTTGTTTTTGGTTCGACGACTTAAAATTTGAATCACTCGTTCAATTTCCTGTTGGCGACCGATAACTGGATCCAATCTACCCAAGGTGGCCAATCTCGTTAGATTAACACTACAGCTATCCAGGATTGGAGTTTTTTCAATCTTAGGCTGATTGTTAGCAGGAGTCGGTTTTGCTTTTGCGATCGCTTGCATTACGTCAGCGAGAAGTTTGTTACGGTCAACCCCCAACTTTGCCAGCACCCTCATAGCTGAACCAGCTTCATCCCATATTATTGCCAGTAACAAATGCTCAGCATCTACAGCATTTTTACCTAGCTGTTGAGCTTCTTTCAGTGATTGTGCCCGTACCTGCCGACAGCGAGGGGTGATTTGAATCTCATGGCTAACCCTGGCGGGTCCTTTTCCAATAATATCTTCAACGGCAGTTCGTGCTGTAGTGAGTGTAATCCCCAGAGATTTAAAGATATTCGCTGTTATATTAGGTTCTGCTGCTATAAATCCCAAAAAAAGGTGATCTGACCCCCCATAAAAGGATGATTAAGACGATGAGCTTCATTCTGAGCACTCATGACAACTCTAATCGCCCTTTCTACAAAAAAATCAAACATAGTGAATATCCGTTACTGAAGGGTTTTCGCTGTTCAGATCAGAATCGTTGTATGACAGCGTGCCTCCTGATTAACAGACGTCGGCTACGTTATGGCGACTCTCTATCTATTGTATCTCGACATATTGTTTTATTTGAGATGGGACCACGATACATTTTCTGTAATTTTCAGATGTGCTATGATTCACCTATAAATAAAGAATATAGGCGGTAAATTTCTCATCGTTTCAGATGCAATCGCTTCAAAGAATTGAGTAGCAATACATTATCGAAGTAATAGAGTTAGTTTCAATAAGATATATATTGATTAGGGGAATATCTTATATAGTCAGTTAATCGCCGTTATATTTAATTTGGAGAAATTAATCCTCTGTTTGTTGCAGCAATTAATTATTCTAAGCTATTGAGAAAATAAGTAATAGCTTAGAATAATTACTTTCTCCAATTTATGTCTAATAAGATAGGTGTTTAATTGATATTTTCTAGTAGATAAAAGTATTAAAGCTGCTTTCAAACCTCTTGATTATAAAGAAATCCATAATCAGCATTAACCAGCATATTTTAACTTTAGATTTCTAATCATGGAGTCTAAAAGATATTAAAATTCAGGTCGTCTGGGGCTTATCGCGAAACTAATTTAGGAGTCAAGATGACTAAGCGAACAAAAGGAAATAGAGAACCCAAAAAAGCAAAAAAAATATCCAAAAAGCTTAAGAAACAGAAAAAAGAGCGAAAAATATATGAGTAGTTATATCGTTAGTAACTATAAGTACGATATAACCAAACCTGGTTGATAATTGATTTGGAATTCAAAACTTGGAAACTTATGTCTCTTTAAGCTTTCATTTTTTAGTGCCCTCTATTGTAGGAGTTTTTATCTTCGCAATAGTATTGCCACTATTGATTCGAACTGCTGAAAGGTAATCTCAGTATTATGGGAAATCAGAAGAGAAGATTCTGATGCAGAGAAATCGTGCCTTTTTAGATAATTAGTTGCAGAGGTTACAGTAACTTGATTCATGGTGAATAACATGACCACACGCTACAATCCTTCTATTAGCGAGGAGCCTCGATATCAGGTTACACAGCCTATTGATCGGAAAGCGCAAGAATCAATTTTAGATTGGTTAGATCGTATTGGTCGGTTGTTACCACATGTAATAGATAACTCTCAAACCGAGGCCATATCTAGAAAAGACGAAGGCAAATAAGCAGTTTAAAATAAACTTGGGTGTAAAGTCTTTTCGTAAGAAATAAAGTGCTAAAATAAGGAAAGAGAATAGACATCGGTTGCAGTATTTGTTTTAGCATTAACGGGGTTTCGTATTCTTTCTTGTTGACATATCTCTCTCCGAACGTTCACTCTTCACTTTTTTGATTTTGGAGTCAATCTGTTATGTCGATTTATGTAGGAAACCTATCTTATGAGGTTACAGAAGAGGAATTAACGGCTGTATGTGCAAAATATGGAACCGTTAAAAGTGTTTATCTTCCGACTGATCGTGAGACAGGTCGTCTTCGAGGCTTTGGTTTTGTATCAATGGGTGCCGAGACGGAAGAATCCGATATTATTGAAGCGCTGGATGGATCAGAGTGGATGGGACGTGAGTTGAAAGTCAATAAAGCTAAGCCTCGGGCGTTGCGTAATTAAGAGTGAGTTCGTAAACTAATTTTAAGCAAACTGAGACGTCTTTGGAGATCGTTAATCTATTGAAAAACTAGTGCAGCGTCAAAGCTAAAAATTGGGATTATCGAGAGTGTTGCGATAGTCTGTATAGAGCACTCTAAAGGTCTATGCAGAAGAAATATATTGTTCGATTAAGTGAATCTGAGCGCAATCATCTCGAAACGGTCATCAAAACGCTCAGTGGCAGTAGCCAAAAAGTCCGACGAGCACAGATCCTCCTCAAGACAGATGTCACCGGAGCGAATTGGAGTGACCAGTGCATCGCAGACGCCTATAACTGCCGTCGGCAGACCGTGGAGAATCTACGTCGTCGCTTGGTAGAGGAGGGCTTTGAGGTGGCGCTCAATGGGAAAAAACGGAGTCGCCCGCCCACCGAAAAGTTGCTGGATGGCGAGCAGGAAGCTCAGGTGATCGCCACTCGGTTAGGGTCGCCGCCTGCTGGCTATAGCAATTGGTCACTACGGCTGTTAGCCCGCAAGGTTGTCGAATTGGGTATCGTTGAAACGATCAGCCACGAGACCGTGCGCCAAACCCTGAAAAAAACGGCATGAATAATCGGAAGATAGAATACTGGGTGATTCCGCCCGAAGCGGATGCTGAGTTTGTCGCTCACATGGAGGCGGTATTAGATCTTTACGCTAAGCCTTACGACCCGACTCGCCCAGTGGTATGCATGGACGAGCAACCGGTACAGTTGCAAAAAGAAACCCGCCCCCACAACCCGCAACCACCCAGCACGGCCAACGGGTCGATTACGAGTATGAACGGGCCGGAACGGCCAGCATCTTTATATTTACAGAGCCCCTAGCCGGATGGCGAAAAGTGAGTGTGCGAGAACGTAGAACTAAGGCTGATTGGGCGATTGAGGTCGCTCAGGTGATTGAAGAACGTTATCAACAAGATGAGCGAGTACAGATTGTTTGTGACAACCTCAATACTCATACCATCGGTGCGTTCTATGAAGTATTTGAGCCTGAGCAAGCGCGAGCACTGGTGCGGCGCATCGACTTTTGTTACACCCCAAAGCATGGCAGTTGGCTCAACATTGCCGAGAACGAACTGAGTGCAATGACTCGTCAGTGTGTCCATGGTAGACGTTTCGGCGATATTGATACATTGCGGGTCGAAACAGACGCTTGGGCTAACGATGTCAACAACACTCAGCGAGGGGTCGATTGGCAGATGAAAGTTGACGATGCACGCTGTAAGTTAGCCTCTGTCTATCCCAAAATTAAGTCTTGACGTTGCACTAGTTTCTCCTTTGTCGTGGATTCATCATTTTTTATGGTCTGGTTGCAAAAGCTCGGGGTAGCCGTAGCCCTTTCTGTTGTGGGCTTGGATGTAGACTAGTCGCTTGTGTGCCGGAATTGTCTTGAGCAAAAACCCCTGACTGACTGACACATCTCAGATGCCCCCATTAATATCTCAAGTCCGACATCGTATTGACCGAATACGGGAAAACCAAATCAGGTCATAGTAACGTTGCTCAGCCTTGTTGGACGCAAAACAAGGGTCTGGGTCTTTGGGCAATAAGGGGACTGGTTTCAGAAGAGTCCGACCTTTGTGAACGACTCCCTTGAGCCACCGTAAGCCAATTTTGAGATAGCTGAGCCCTCGTCTCCAATGGGTATCCACCTGTTGACGTAAGCCTTCACACTGCACCGCCATGCCTTGAGTGGTGCCGTATAACAAGGCAATGGCGGCCACCAAATAGAGACGCTCTAGAGCTTGAGCGGATCGAATGCGAGAGTCTTCGAGTTCAAAGGCTCCTGATTTGCTATCTAAAAACAACTCCTCAACCCGAAACCGCAAGGCATATTGCCACAACGTTTGTAGACTCGGTGATTCATCCGTAATCACCGCCCAGGATTCCTTCGTCCCTCGCACGGTTGCCAAGACTAAATTACATCGATGCTCACCATCTTGCCAGAGCCCCACGTTCTCATAGAGAGTGGCTTCTCCTTTGGGAGGCCACAGCGCTTGTACTTCAATGGGATGACGGCATGGGCCGTGGAGATGAACATCACACGCAATGCGCAAACAATAGTGCCAACCACTCGCTTGCAACCAACTCATGAGGTCATGGTTGGCAAACCCTCGGTCAGCTAACAACATCGTGTTGGGATGCCGACGCAACAGCCAACGGGCACGCCGTAACAAGGGTCGATATTCATCGAACGCAACCATGGCACTTTCATGCTCTAATACCCGCCATAGAAGTGGTACCGCTCGTCCACAACACACAACCGACAGGTGAATCATACAATAGCGATTCCACAGCATGGTCGTATCCAATGCTAGATAGAGTCGATGAGCCCGCCAGTTGGTGAGCGCTAACAACACCAGCGGCAGATACAACCCCTTGACATCAATGAATCGGTTGATGAAAAAGCGATGCCACCGACGTTCAAAGCTCTGGGCCTGAGTCGCCCGACTGGGGACGTAGGGTTCCCAAGCGGGGAGGCTAAGTTGGCCACTACAGATCAGGGCACTGACCATCCAAGCCAGTGTTTTCAGATGCCGGAGGTCTTTGTAACGGCTATGTTGACGCAGGAAGGGCAACAATTGATCATACAGTTGGGTAGAGGCTGACATGCATATCACGCTGATGGTTTGGTATCTTCAGCTTTGCATGCCCTCTGCCCATTTCCTTGTCGATCCTTATGGATTCTGGGTTACAGGATTTGTGTCAGGCAGTCAGCGTCTGAGGATTTTGCAAATCACTGTTTTGTAGGTTTAGATAACCTAAATTCTGGACCACCCTTTAATCTCAATATCTGGATGCGAGAGAATATTCCTGAAAAGAATGTTGTTTTGCGAGGTACTGATGTGATGGTGATAGAGCATGCAATCCTATCGGGTATGGGAATCGGTTTCTTTCCCGCTGAAAAAGCCAAACAGCATCCTGATTTAATTGAGCTCTCGCCACATCAAGATGAATGGGATATCTCATTCTGGCTAGTCACCCATATTGATTTGCACCATACGGCTAAGGTACAGGCTTTTCTTGCGTTTTTGGAAAAGAGATCTGAAGCAATAAAGGCATGATATATCACAGTTTCCCCATCATTGACTGCTTGAAAGATATCCTCTCAAGCGTAGCTTGAAATCACTTAGGGCATAATGTTGCAAGCTGTCTACCTGGCCTGAAATTTTATCGCTAATGGTCTGAGCGATTTTACTCATCTGGTTTATCTCGGCTTGCCAGGCTGAATTTAAACCCAATGCATCTTGATAAAACTGTGCACATCCATTTAAGTGGGATACAAATGAATAAGACAAACGAGTACGATAATAGTCCAGGGCGGCCTTGGGGGTAGTTGGTTTAGACGGTAGAGATGATCAGAATTCAGTTTCTTCGATCGCCTGTTCAAAATAAGCAATCACATCTTCAACCATTGTCCGTTATCTTTAAAGTGAATTTCCTCAGGCAGATAGGCAAGTATATTGCCGTTTGTATCAATGTTAAAGGTTAGGGCAGGCTCAATCACAGTCTCTGCCGTACCCCTGGGAGAATAATCATTTTCGGCCCAATGAAAATTCTCCATGGGATAAGGAGATTGACCAAAGCGGGCAAAGGCGAGCGGTGGATAAATCCAAACTTCCTCAATCGTCAAGCGATCGGACATAGAGTACCTCCTGGGATGGGGTATTTGCGGTCACATGTGTCCTCTTTCACATCGGAGCAGGGGAGGAAACAAACCGTTTAAATCTGGAAAATCAATCAAACACTTTTGTGTTCACTAGCTTAGATTATGAGATATTCCATTATTTCAGACAATCACTATACATAGTGTTGATATTCTCAGGAATTACTCAATATGACTTCAATGTCTGTAACACAAAAAATACTTCAAGCCCATTGATAAACTTAACCTATTGCCGCAGCATTTTCCTGGCAAGACGTTTTTTCCAAAAAGAAGAGTCTGGCCATCGTTGTTCCATGGCGTAGAAATAGTTGCGGTTCTGTAGATAATCTTGGAACTGGTTGGTGATTAATGTTTGATAGTCTGCCAGCATGGAAGGAGCGTTTTGAAAATCTGCTGCTACGACCTGGGCTCCTGCTAACCCATTAGACAAGGCTTTATAAACTCCCTGAGATGCAATCGGATCGTAGGCGGAGGCTGCATCTCCAACGGCCAACCACCCCCCGCCTCCAACTTGATCTAACAAAAATGACGGGGCAGCACAAACGATCAAATCTGTCGTTAAACGATTTGTCGCTAATGGTTGATGTCCTAAAGCAGGAGCAAGGTGCTGAGTCG
The DNA here is from genome assembly GCF_000316115.1 of Leptolyngbya sp. PCC 7375. Taxonomy (GTDB): domain Bacteria; phylum Cyanobacteriota; class Cyanobacteriia; order Phormidesmidales; family Phormidesmidaceae; genus Leptothoe. The sequence continues at coordinate 30,469 of NZ_JH993797.1, read as the reverse complement.
CCTTGAATTGCTTTAGCCACTGTTTTTTCTGAGCTAGCCCCCATTGTTGAATTAAGTCTGGTTCACTGGCCACTGCTACAACAAGGCGGTTGTTGGGTAATTTGGCTGCATACCACCATCCGTATTCCACCGCTTCCAACATGGTTAGTTGGGAAAATGACGTAGGGTGGGGCAAGTCAAAGAATGCGATCGCACAAACTAAACGATCGTGTAACAACCGCTTGGCTCCCTGGCACCGGGCAAAATAGGTGCCTCGACCCGTGGCATCAATGACAAAACGACTATCAACTATTCTGGTTTGTCGATCATGGGCGACATCAACGCCCTTAGAACCTGTTTCATTTTGTTTTTGAAACCCTAGACGAAATCCCAACGCACTTGATTTACAGGTCTGAAAGCGCCACCCAGGGTCTAACGTAATACCTCGCTCCACCACTTGCTTAGCCAGGAAGCGATCAAAGCGATTACGATCCAGATGCCAACCATGGCCAGAGGGATTAAACAGAAAGTCGTTATATCCCAGTTTATCGCTGCCCCAACAAGCACAGCTGCCTAGACAGGGTTCATGACTTTCCTGTAAAAAATCTGATAATAATCCCAATTGCTCCAGCAGCAGCCGGGTATCTGGCGGCAGACTTTCACCGATACGAATAGTTTGATAATGGCCAGCCTCCACCACCAAAATTTGGGTAATACCTTGTTGTTGCAGCGCCAAGGCTGTCGAACAGCCTGCAGGACCACCGCCTAAAATCACGACATCATATTGTTCAATGGTTTGTCCCTAATCTCCATACCCAGTATTAATATGCAATTATTCAGACAGCTCCTAACCAGACTCATCTTGATCTAAAAAGGTAGGAGCATAGGTCGCAGACGCCTCAGTTGCATTTTGAGGCCAAGGAGGTGCAATGGAATCAATCGGTTGGTCTAGCTGACTCGCCACTTCTAGATAATGCTCTTGGCTATAGGTACCAGAATCAATTGCACTCCCCTGAATAACAACCCCAAGGCGATGCCAGTTTGGCAAAATATCCAGACGATTTTGATAACGCCCTTGATTTTCCGGGTTGGTGGATTGAGTCCCTTTACCTCGCATAGAGTAGCGAGCATTTTCCGGTAGTTGATGATCACTGTTAACATCCGCTGCAGGATAAACAGCCACTGGACGTTGAGATGGCCAGGACCAGTACAATGTGCTACTGGGTTGGTTCATCAACGGACTAGGAGGGTTGGGAGCGGTTTGATGAGTAGCGCAGGAATTGTAGTCCGTGTGCCAGGGATTGGCCAGGAACTTAGAAGGATCTCCAGGTTCTAAGCCATCTGATGCAGAATGGTAAGGCACATACCCCTCAGAAAGAAAAGGTTGAGCGGTCGTTGCCTCAGTATAGGCAAGAGGTTTCGCCTTAAGACGAAAGGGGCCTGCCCCGGTCTCACGCCAGTCAGTTTGGTAAACTTCTGGTTGACGCACAATGAACGTCATATCAATACCGGGACTAAAGCGTCCTCCCAGGCAATTCATTAATATGGCCTTGTCTAAATATTCCCCAGGACCTAACGCTGTTAAGGCGTTAGCCCCCGGCACAAATTGTTCTTTGTCCCATTGACTGAGAAAGAAATATTGGGTAAACGTTGGTGATAATAATGCCTGGCCCTGATCACCTAAATGAAATGGCATCAGGGGCGCACCAACACCAGATTCTGATGGATTGTTGGGATTACGAATAAAAGCTAGTCCTGCCAGGATTGTTTCACTGGGTTTATCACTAGCCTTGATCTCCCCAACTGCATGATGGGCGCGAATAGCCCGCTGCGGCAAATTTGTTGTCCACATTTGCAGGGATGCAGCCTGGAAAATGGGATTTATTTCATCCTCAAATGAGGGCTGATAGTTAGGATTAAATTCGCCATTGGCAAAGAGTTGAGGTGCGATGGCCAATGCGGGTTCCTGTACCCAAGAATTATAAATATCGTCCCAGAGGGAAACCACATTGAGGATTTGGGGAGCATAGGCAGGATCGGTAGCAACTGCCCAAGCACCATGAACTGACTGCGTACTCCCATCTGCTAACACCAGAACAACAGATACTGGACCGTCAGAAGTATCGTCAAACCAGCCATTATTATCTACATCGTGGCTGAGGGCATAGGGAGAAGCTCCCTGATCATTGTCAGGATACCAGGCACAGGCTCGACCATAGGCTGCCAATACCAATAGACGACCGTGACTATCAGTACGGAGCTCCCCGAGGGTATCAATGTCACCGACGGGGCTATAAAGCCGATCAAAACTGTCAGAGGGGAAGGATGTGGGATAGTCTGGCAAGGAACGAATTTCACTATTCCCTGGGCCAAAGGAAGCGGTTGTACATTTATCGAAGTGAATAGCGTCAGTATCAGTCCCTTTAATAGCCCGTGGACCTGGATCAATCACCAGCTTGCGGAGACGATCAAAGCTGCTTGCCTCCGGGCCTTCATCTGGATTACGCAGGGGCGGTAATCCCCCTTCTTTATAGCCGTCAATGATTTTGTTAAATGTTCCTAGACGAGGGTTTTCCAGTACATAATTGTTAGCTTTTTTATTGGCTAAATGCACTGTCCAAATCATATCGACGACTTTTTGGCCATTGATCGTACTACCAATGGTAATTTCTGTGCCTGCTCCAGAGGGATATTTGTCCTGATCTTGGGTCGTATATTGATAGATGCGAAACCGGGCGGCTTGACGTTTTAAGGCTCCCTGAGTATCTCGAAGATCTCTACTAGTAATGGTTTCAGATTCTGTATCGGGTTTAATGGGTAAACCACCCGTTGTATTGGCTTGACAGCCAGGAATGGGTAATCCAGCGATTGTTTCTGGACCCAGATAAAACTCTTTACTATTACCTACACGGGCCAAACCAATGGCCGGATGAACTCGATAAATAAATTCTTCTGCCATGGTTGAATTTATCCTTAAGTTAGTTGATGTTGTGCTTGAGCGCTGGTCACGTTTACGAGAATTTCGGAATCGCGCCCTTTTTCCAGCAGTTGAGAACATTTCCACCGAGGGTGGCCATGGTGGCTCCGAATTGTGGCGAAGGCTGACCTTGGAACAGCTTTTCTAACTCTTGACGAAATTCAGTAAAGTTTCGAATTAAGATTTGCTGTGCCTGAGCGCCAGGACTGCCAGGTTCAGGGGAAGCAATGCCACTGTAAACCTCTGGCCAGTTTTTTGAGTTACGCAGGGTGATGAACTTGGTATAGTGCGACCATCCGGGATAAAAATCATCGGCAGTATTTTGGAACTCAGGTTCGATCTCCTTATCCCCTGACGTTTTGCCTGCGCCCTGGTCAACAATGGCCCCTAATAAGTCCAAGACCTGAATAATGCCTTCACCACCAATTTTTGTGACTGTCGTATCAGAAAAGTTCTTGTAAAACCGCTTAAAGAAACTTACTTGGTTGTGGTTAGGTTGAATACGGTCCACCAATTCTGATGCCCCAAATTCTATAGCGTCGTAAAACTCACCGATTGAGCCATATTGAGAGATGTTTTCCCGTAAATCAGGCTTAACTGCGGATTGCCATTCTGGATATTCAATTAAACACATGGCATTAATGTGGGATTCATCCAAAGGTCCTAACTCCGCAGTATAGGGCGAGTACTGTTTTGTTGGATCAGGGTGGTCTAATTTAAAGTCCAAATGGGGAATATTGTCTCCCTCATACACCGGAGATTTAAAAACAGGGGATAGACCATAGGCATTGGCCACATTAGCCGCCAACTCCACATGAAACATTTCCTGATACACCACAGATTGAATCAGCTGGTAGGGCAAACTACTCGGGTCTTTAATTGAATACAAGACCGACATGTAGTACCCGATTGTCCAAAATTCTAGAGCCACTGCAGCTTGAAGATGGGTATGCAGATGAGGTAAATCCCATTTCAATTGAGTTAATACCATGTTTCTCCTTCCAGAGAACTACTTAAAGCTCATTCATTGACTAGATGGCTATGCATGTAATGCAACCACACTTTGAAACAGGTTGATAATATCCTGATAAAATCAACCCAATAATAATTGAAACCTTTGCCTGTCAAAACTTAAACCTTAGGAGCTTTTAGCATAAATATTTAAAAGCTCCCCACATTAAACGCCCCTCTCTAGATCACAGAGAAATAAATAAATAACAACCGAATCCGTTCACTTACGAACCGGCTCCTGAGTTGCTGATCATCAGATTCTTCTGAACGGGTAATTGTAACGTCAGAAGATACTCAACGATAGCATCTTGATCATCCGAAGATAATTCAGAGAATGCCTTAACAACCTCTTCAGCTTCACTGCCATCACTACCGTGATACATGATGGCTTCCTCAAGCGATCTGGCTCGACCATCGTGGAGCCAAGGTCCCGTATCTCCCACACCCCATAGAGGGCGAGTTAGGAAGTTTTCCTTGGGAATAGAAATCCCCTCCACATCCGCTGCTTGTGCAGTAATATCAGATAAGCCTACCCCCATATTATGGGTTTTGAGATCGCTGAAGAGAGGGATGGTAATAGACCCATCTTTGTTCTGAGGTAGACGATCGTAGACGTACGATGGTAGACGATCGTCGTCAGTAGGCGTTAGGTTGATCAAATATCCTAGATTTGGATCAACATTTTGATGTCGCTCTTCATCGATTAGTACCTTGATGGATTCTTCAACGCCTTGAGCTGGATCTGGTATCGCGTCACCAACGGCCGCTTTGGCTTGTTGGTATAATTGGGTGACCTCAAGTTCTCCAGGCTTCTTAGGGGCAATGAGACCATTGCCAGTTTCTGCAGGACAGTCCTTAGGAGCAAGAACCGTTGACTTGGGAGGATTGGCGACAAGCACGCTGGGCTCAGCAATCTTCATCTGAGTTATATGGCATGTCGCACAAGACATACTCGGTTTCTGCCCACGGCTCAAACCACTGCCTAAATTACTAAAAAGTGTTTCTCCCCTTTTCGCTTGAGCCATGCTTGCTTTATCTGTTGGCCATACTTGTTCGGGAGGACGGGTCATCACGACAAAGGAGGTTAGGGCAGAAAGATTACCCACTGTAACTTCATTTGTTTTAGGATTGTTGGTTGTTATTGCAGTAGTACCAGGAAATCCATCGCGATCGCAATCTACATAACCAACTTTCTCCTCAGCTTGCATGCTGAAATGAAAATCCATAGCATCTCGGGCAAAGTGGCGAACACTAGAAGAAATTCCCTTCCATTGGAATGGACGGATGACTAAATCTGCCGCAACTCCCACAACCTCACTAGTATCGTCATCAAATCCTGTCCCTGTTTTGGGGTTACAAGCAGCTCCACGGGGGCAAATTGTTGAAAACACTCCAAAGTCAACCCCTCTAACCGTTAACGATTCAGACACCCGGGTACCTGGAGTAGAAACAGCATCTGCATAGGCTTTATCTTTAAGCAATTGTAAGCCATAGGTCATTTCAGTCGCTAACTGTTGGGTATAGCCTGTACCAAAAATATGGGGTGGGTTTCGAATGAGCTCAGTAATGGGATAGTACCTACCATCTTCCGGCGACTCTATGGGTGCCTTTAAGTCGTTAATAGATTGGGGAAAATCTGGATTAATGTAGGCATTACTAGCAAACCCTGCCGAACCTCCTGCCGCCGCTGGTTTACGCAGCATGGCCTGACTAGTCGTTCCGGGCTCCCGATAGGTACCAATAGAATGGTGACACTCAAAACAGCTTTGGGCACCTATTCCATTGAGTTTGAGAAAGTTAATGTCAGCGTGGGGATAATATATTTTCCGTTGCTTTGCCCTTGGTCCATCTGCACCTTCCCCAACGTGATCGTCAGGAGTATAAGGAATGCTGAAAAATTGCCCCCCGGATTCTAGTACTTTTCTAAGGGTATAGCCTCCTTTCAGCAACTGACCTTGGTCAATATCGACATCGGAGTTAAAGACAGGAGTTTGCGCAAATGCATTGCTAGTAAACAATCCTCCGAAAGTCAGAAAAACACTCACCAACCCGACACTAGCTATTTGCTGAACCCAGCGCAATCTTTGCTTTTGTTGTCTACTCATACAAGGTTTATCCAAACGATTACCATGGATACATAAAAGGTACAGACACAAATCAGCAATTTCTTAATAGCCATGGAAGCTATTAGCCAAGATCGTTAGCCCCTTCAAAAAATAGGACAGGAAAAGAGAACTATTCGTAGAGATGACACTATATTCTCAAAAAGATTCTCCTATACAAAAGAAGTTATGTCATTCTACTTAGGTAGAATAGAGCTTCTTAAATCTCAAAAAACCTTTTGAGAAGTCCTTCTTTAAAGCTTCCTTTGGATAAGAATATCGAAAAAATCTCACCAAAAGCTCTCGCCTAAAGCCCAAACAGACAAAAGAGCTAGCTGCATGTTTATTTGAGGTCATAAAAATGGCTTAAAAGCTGAGTAAAAGCTTTTAAGTAGACACTAGAAAAAATGACCCTAAGTTAAACAGGGCTCTGAAATATACCTACCTAAACAGAGACCTAACCCGTAACATCGAAATAGTAACTCCTTGGTTATACAAGGGCTTGTCAAATGGCCATAGGAAACCTTAATGCCTGCTACATACGACGTTTATGCGGTTCCTATTATATTATTGCCAAGTAAATCCTACCTAACGGTAAAATTCACCAAAAATGTTCGCCTTTAAGAATAATATATAGTGTCTTATGTAATAGCATCTCTGTTTACAGAACTTATACTAAGAAGTGGGTGCTGCCTAGAGAAGATTATCCTTCCCAGACTTTTGAAAAGTCCGAGGCTCACAATCGGTAATCCTCCTTCCCAGGTTACGATCCATAGGACTTTACGGCAGATGCCTTCACCCCCAGACCAAAGGTGGCATAGTAATCGGACGTTTCATCGTATAGGGTGGTGTCTTCAGCAGGATTACTGACTAAGTGTGTGAGTACCGACGTTGCCAGTTCAGTTGCATAGATACCATGCTGCAATGGCAGTACTCGATGGGCTTTGTTCAGCTGAGTGGGAAAGACACTAGTGGCAATCGTATCAATGGCTTTATAGTCTGGATCAAACCTGACTTCAATGAGAGAGTCGATGGCGCTGGGGGCAACAATTGACGAAGATAACAACCATAGTCTGGGACGCTCTCCATGGGCATCGCTATCTTCGAAGGCTAGATGAATCAACGCTGCGGATTTACCGAGGCTATTTTTCAGGTGAAACCATTGAATATCACTGTCTTGGCGATTATTATTGACAATGCGCCCAAATGTCCCCGTTCCACCCTGGCTATTGCCCAACAGCACAAACCACACATTACCATCGGGGCCTGCAATCAGGCCTACTGGGGTATTTCCCATGGCTTCTGGAATATCGATTTCATGGGTAGCATGGGTGATCGGGTTAATGCACAGAATTTTGCTCGACTGGTCTTGGCTAGTGTAGAGCAACCCTAAATTAGAATGCTTGGCCACAAAGATGGGGTTACGCGATGATTTATAGAGACGATAATCACTCGGATCTCGATGGTTAATGCGTAGCACATGGTGGCTATCTTTTAGGGTGACCCACAAATAGTCGCCCTCTTCAATCACCACGTGGGGCCCCCGTCCTGGAGACGGAATCGGAATGGTTTGTTTCACCTTAACTGGTGCACTAACGTCTGAAACAACGGGATCAATTAGCACTAGAGTGGAGTCGAACTGTACCGCGCACCACACCATACCAGGGTAGGCTTTCGAGTTTCTCAAGCCATGTAGACCAGATTTTTCATTTTGACCTACAACACAACCATAGGTGGATTGTGCCATGCCCGTATTTGAATCAAGGACAATTTTGAGCAAAGTGCTATTGGTTTGCTGGGAGATGAGCATCATGCGCTGATCATTGACTGCCACCAATTCATGGGTTTCATGGGCTGCAGGTAGGGAATATTCGATAACAGTTTTACGCAGTCGAATTGTTTTCTTAGGAATATCTTGCTGGACCTCAGCAGATATCTCCGGTGTCGCGGCTAGAACCATTGGCAAGCCTAATCCCATGTGCAGTAACTGCCGACGATTCAATCTGGAATTGAGCTGATCCTCACCACCTGCTGGAGCATGATGAGTCTGGTGCTGTAGAGACTTTTTGTCACTCATGGTAGGTTTCTCTTGAAAAGAGGAGTAGGCATCACTGGTCTCCGGTATGGGTATGACCTCGGCACGATGTAGAGTGCTATAATGCTTATCCAGCAAGGGTTTCAGAAAGATTTGAACAAAGAATCAATTTTCTCAATTTCAGCGTGATGGAGATTGTAAGCTTCTTGTAGGGCTTAGAATTTCTGACTTTTTAATAGACATCTAATTGAGGTCATACCCTCCGGTATGGGTTTTATTAACCATCAGCGAACAAGACATTTCATCAATGGGGAGGATTTAAGTCAAAGTTTTGTAGTGTATTCGTTTAATACCACCCTTACTCCTAGAACTTGTACCGGGGTTTTGCTGAATAATGTTGAAGCAGCAAGTGCTATTCAGCACATTTGCAGGTTAAGTATGGAACCCTGGTAACGATGGTGCCTTTTCCTAAGGAATTCACATTAAAAGGACAGAACACAATCTCCCATCTTCTGAACCGTTTTAGCGAACTATGGGTATTTAATCTAAAAACTCTTGTTGTCAAGAAAAATGATTTGTGTAAGAATCTTATTCGAAAGCCGTTTTAAGAGATATCCTAAGCAAAGTGTTAATACAAGAACACACATTGCACTTTTGCCTTATTTACTCATTCTGACTACAGTTACACCGACTCTTGCTGCATCTACAGGGAAGTAGAGGATGGCATTGTCGGTGCTGACGATTAATTATATTGAACTTCAATCCTAAACAAGAACCAGAGAGGGGGTTATCATGGCAGATACTACATGGACTAAGGAACTCGTACAGCTACACGCTCAAGATGCTGCAGCCGTAGAACTTTATACTTTACCGTTTTATCTCACCACACTTACTTCCATAAAAGACACCACTGATCCTACCTATAAGGCTATCCTGAGTGTCTGTATGGAAGAAATGCTTCATTTACAGCTGGCTGCCAATTTGTGCCTAGCCCTTGACACAAATCCAAATTTCGCAGTGCCGCATTATGGTACCCCTATTCAGTTTCTGAAACCCGATGACCCCGAGACTAACCATTATGCTCTCATTAATGCCCAGTTGGATGCTCTGAATGAGACGACTCTCCAAATGATGTTAGACATTGAAACCCCCACAGAATTTGAAGATAAGACACAGGATCACACAACTCCTCAGTACCCTTATAATACCCTTGGTGAGATGTATGATGCCCTGCTTTTTGGGATTCAAAGTGTTGGGATAGATCAGTTCAGTTGGACAACTACTAATCAGCAAGCTTTTTGGAGTGACGAAAAATTCAAGCAAAAAATCAGTAACTTAAGCGACGCTAAAAATGCAGTCATGGTAATTAATGAACAGGGTGAAGGGAAAACTATGAGTCCTGTTCCACAAATGCCATTCAAAGAAGGAGATTTTCCTATACCTACAGACTATCGTCTCAGTAAAGAGCACTTAGACCCGAAAACTATAAATCAGTACGCTCACTATGGTCGTTTTATATGGATACAGAATCAAGTGAATAAAAAAGGGTTTCCAGAAGTCTATGCAGTTCAAAATGGAGCTGAGCAGCAGAGTGTTCTGACAACCCTTCAATCTGATTTTGCTGATCTGGTTAAAGATCTTAATGAATTATGGAGTGGTGATAGCAGCAGTAGCATTTGGGGGATGACAGCCCTAATTGGTGACGCGAAAAAATGTTGGCAAGCGGGTGTTGTACCAAAGTGGTCTTGAATCTTTTTTGCGCGTATCCTTAGTAGCTTTTTGGATATCATGATAGAGATCTACCGTGGTAAGTCGTAGCTTTTTCTGGGACCACGTAATCTCCAATCAGAAGTCAGAAGCCAGGGATTAAAAGTCATTGATTATCTGGCTTCTGACTTCTATCCTTAAATGGCACTTTTTGAGACGATAGATTTGCCGAAGCTGGTGATACAGTTTTCCCAGAGAGTAAAGAGACTGTAAGTACGGCAGGAACAGTGTAAATAAGCTTCATTTTTTAATCTCCTTAAAGTAGGCGTAAAAACTCAATACCACTGCTGAGGCAGAGATAATTGTCATCACAGTTCCGGGCATGAACTTGTTGTAGCTACCCAGGTCGATGAATATGAAATATCCGATATCGAGCAGGCCACCCACCAGGGCTGAGACAAATATGGCGGCAACACTTTTACGCCATATGAATATGCCGCCGATAATGGTGACGCCACCACCCCAAAGCAGATTAAAGCCATGCTGATTGATGATGCCACCAACTGCATTGGGATAATCCATTACCAATGATGCAGGGTCTACGCCATCGGCAATTCCAGAGACTGCGGTCGCCGTGTCACCGGAGATGGTCAGAATTCCAGCTAAGGCATGGACAACCCCCCAAATCACCCAAAGAATGGCAGCTATTTTCAATAATGTGGATGTTTTTTGTCGATTAAGTTTCATAGTTATGACTAGTTATGAGTTCCTTGTTATACCCAGTCCGAATTCAGTAACTCCGATTCAGTAAGAGCAATCCTGTAGGGGCAATCCCTTGTGGTTGCCCTGTGATATTGGGCTCTGTCAGTAAAAGATTAATCAGTCAACAGCATCTTTTTGAGTGTCTTCCACTCTCGTTACTTGATTTAAGGTAAATATCACCCTAGATAATTTCTATCTAAGGTGATGGTTCAGGCTCCACAGAAAAGCGGTCAATCAATTACTAAAGTGCGACAGGAGGGTTGGGAGTGCTCATTTTCTCGAAAACCTCTTCATCTGGCATTTCTATGATCTGCTTGAGTAGGCCATCTTCAAAAATCGCATGGTTTTTGATCGGATCTACAGGGGGTTGAGCAACTGTGCCGCCCTGACCTTCATAGGGGTCAGGTGCTTTGTAGCGCGCTAATTCCTCTGGGGAAATTCCTAGTGTCTCCACGATCTTCGGATCGATCCAAGCCTCGGGATTAATTGGATTTGTGTAAGCGGCAATCTCCAAAGATAAATGATCCGGACCATTAAAATAAATGGACTGCATTACCCCATGGTCTAGCGGTCCAAAGACATGGATACTCTTGGACCGAAGGCGATCGCGCATGTTGAGTAGATCTTCAATGCTATCTACGTTGAAGGCTACATGCTGCAATGTTCCTGGGGCTGATGCTCCCATCTGGGTATACGTGACACCAGCGATCGGCTCGATATCTTTATTTTGTGGGAACTCAACGAAACTGAGACAGCATTTGTCACTGAGCTTCAGAAAGGTGTGGTGAGCGCCACTGACATTGTGCATTGGAAATAGAGCCACAAGCTCTGCACCTAGAACATCCGTGAAGAATTCGATTTGCTTCTTTGAGTCAGCCGTGGAAATTGGCAGATGGTTAATGCCGTTTGCTTTAATCATGCTTCTTTCTCCTCTCTCTGTTTGAATTTAGATATGCTTCTTGATGTAAGCTTCAACAATGTCAGAGAATCCCTCAGTGTGGTAAATCATCATCTGATGCGTCGCATCTGCCATGATTGTGTATTCCACTGGGCCAGCGATCGCCTCTGCAGTTGCTTTGATTAAATTGGGAGGAAAGTTAGGGTCCTTCTCTCCACCCACCAGCAAAATAGGCTTGGTATTGTCTTCAATGGCGACAACTGGATCATGAGCAAACACCGATGTCCAAGAAGCCAGATCGTAACTCCAGGTATTCCATGGATCGGAGTGTTTCATCTCTCCTGCGCCAGCGATACCATAGTCTTCATCAAAGTCGAAAGTGAGATCGACGTCGATTCTTGCACCGCGCCCAAGCATCTTGACAACTGTCTGAAAAGCTTCTGATTTTAGGGATTCTCTCAACTCTTTGAGAAAAGGACCACCGGGCACAACCGCCGATCCCATAATGATGGTGCCAGTTACAGCATCAGCGTAGGTTCCAGAGTAGGCAGCAGCAGCACCAAAACTTGACCCCAGTAAAAAAATTGGCAGTCCAGTTTCTTGCTTGACATGGTTGGCAAAGTCGACACCTGCCTGTGCCCACTCGGCAAACTCAAACTGACCGCGTGGCCGAGTACTACGTGTGGATTTGCCATGGCCGGGAGCATCGTAACTCCAAATGTCCGCACCTTTTTTTTCAGCGTAATAGGTGCAAAATTCATCGTAAATCCCACCATGCCCGGCAAAGCCGTGAGAGATGACGAGGGCATGTTTCGGATCTTTTCCACAATAGCGGGTAGCGTAAAGCTCTCCCAGCATATGAGTCTCTATGAGCACGTTAGCCTCCTTGTATTTCTAGCTTTCGGGTAGTACTTGAGCGTCGCTGATCCCTGGTATGACGTCATCTGAAAGATTTCGGCATATGGCATTTCTAACAGATCGCTTTATCCCCTAAGTCAGCAACGACAATGCTTGAAAAAATTCGACTTTGCTTTGTTTAAAAAACTGACTGTGCTTTTAAGAGCCTTGATTTGCCCGTGATAATTAATTGCTTTGTGGTAATTTCTGGCGTTGTTGATTTTCGGTGTGATGTCATCTGAAAGATTTTGGCATATAGCATGTCTGACAGATTGGCTTATCCCTTAAATCAGTAACGACTAACTGCTAAGTCATATTGCCCATGTAATGTTGGCATACAGCAAAAATGTTGTAAATTCCATTAATATGCACATCATGTGTGCGTTTTTGCAGAGGTAGTATAATGCACGCTTGGAATGAGATTAGAACAGCCTATCAAGTCGCACGGTTAAGAACTGTTAGCGCTGCCGCCGAGTATTTGGAGGTGCCTCGTGCCACAGTAATTCGCCATATTGATTCACTGGAGGTCGTTTTGGGTGAAAAGGTTTTCCAGCGTCACTCGCGTGGATACACGCCCACAGAGGTGGGGTTAGATTTAAGGTGTGTTGCTAAGACTACTGATGAACAATTTGGTCAACTAGTAGGACGCACCAAGGGACGAGCAACAAAATTATCTGGTGAATTTGTGGTGACGTCTTCGTATGTTGTTTCACCCATGTTCATCCCGGTACTGAATGCCTTTCAGGCACAACATCCGGACATTGTTGTACGTGATTATGTTTTAGACAAAATTATCAATATAACCGGACAGATTCTTTTTCTTTCATTGATTGCCCTAGAGGGTTTCCTGTGGACTGTGGTGGCATTAACCATCTTTCTCGTCGGCAATATTGTGGCGGAGACGATTATTGCCTTTCCTCGTATTCATTCTCAAAGTTTAGATGCCAGCATGATCAGAACGGTTTCTCGCTAACAGCGTTATTTGTTTATACCATTGGGTTGCCAACCCGGTTTACCAAAGATGTGCCCAAAAGCATGGGAAAAACGCTTGCTATGGACAACATCTTTGATGATTTTCCACAATTCGTAGAAGTTAATGACCATTGGATTGACCGACCCGATCTGTTTGGTAAGACCATAGGTGACTTTTTCATTCTCAGCTTGGTAAGTGCCAAATAGGTGATCCCAGATCATCAAGATTCCGCCATAGTTTTTGTCGATACACCTCGGGCCTACCCCATGATGAACACGATGAACTGATGGTGTATTAAAGATGTTATCTAACCAACCCAGCTTTCCAATTCTTTCAGTATGAATCCAGGTTTGATAAACAACAACGATCACCAAGGCAATCAGTGTTTGAATAACATCAAAGCCTATTAAAATCATCGGGATGAAGAATATCCATTCAATCAGGCTTTCAATCCAGGCTAACCGCAGGGATGTAGTGAGATTATACTCAGGGGATGAATGGTGAACGCTGTGATACGACCACAAAACACGTATCTCATGCTCCCAACGGTGCATCCAATAATAGGTGAAATCTGCCAGAATAAGGGCCATTCCCCAGCTCCACCAGGTTAAGGGTAGCTTCCAGGGAATAAAATATTCAACAGCGAATAGACCTAGCACAAAGACTAGTGCAGCGTCAAAGCTAAAAATTGGGATTGACTCGGTGAGTCATAAATCGTGAATCATCAGTTCTGACAAGGTTTAGGCGCGTTGTAAGCGATTCTCATCGATCCCAAATCTTAGTCTTGACGGACCACTAGTCCGTAAACGGTGCGATCTAACAGCAGACCAACAAACGCAATGCCGAAGTTCGCAAAAGTCTCTCCCTGGGCTCGACGACGCACAAAAACAATATCCCATACAGCTTCAAGAATGATAGCAACAAAAAAGATGAGATCGATTAATTCCAGAACTTCAAATATTTCCATAAATCCATCAAAACGGGTGAAATCAATCTCCATTTGCGCTTATTCTCCTTACTTTCTTTGTTTTTTATATCGAGCGATTGGTTTGTTTTGGCCGCAAAAAGTTTCTATGGCACGATACAACTTATAGCGATATATTTACTGTCTACTGGGAGAATGCTTCTCGAAATAGGCAAGCAACATCTGAGTTAGTAGATGAATTTGTTCCCTAAATGAGAAGCTGCCATCGTCCTCTAATTGCTCAATTAAAATGCCATTAATGAGGGTCCAAATAAATCGAGCGAGCTTCAGATCGGTGAGGTCTAAAAAATCAGATATCTCCTGCTGACTTCTCTGATCAATTTTTTGAAAGACAGGATTGTCATTAATTTCCGCTATGTCGTGATGTTGATAAAAATCCACCCAAATTGCGGCCTGTTTAATGAAGTGCTCCTCATTTTCAATTAAAAGCGTCTCCAGCGCTTGAATGCGTTCCAAAAGCGTATGTCCGCGCGTAGCCGCTTTAAATAACTGAAACTCCTGCATACTCACTTCCTCTACCAGTTGTTCAAACAAAGCTTGCTTACTGGGAAAATAGTGATACATTGCCCCGGTTGAGATACCGAGTTCCTTAGATAGTTTTCTTGTTGTGACATTGGCATACCCTTTCTCTGCAAACAAATCAAAACATTTGTGCAGGATTTCTTTTCGGTATTGCTCAGAGTCAACTATTTTAGGCATAAACAATTTATATCGAGCGCTCGCTCTATTATAGTTACCTCAAAATTGCAGTGTCAAGTGGTGCAGTCAAAATTGAATTGGCCTGATCCTGTGTCATTTCTAGTTCAATGTACAGGGACACCAGATAGTTAACTATCTAGTGTCCCTGTAGTAGAGATCGGGATCAAGATAAAGAATCTGTCAACGTCTAAGCTGGCTCAGAGTCATCAAATAGCAATAGCTGATTCGCTTGATCGCTGGAAATAAGTTCCCAACCTTCACGCAACAGTTTTTGAAACGTGGAAAACCCGCGTGAACCGATGGCCATATGATCAGGGATTGTAAACTGAGGGAACATGGTGTACGGACGCCAGGATGTTCCCTGCTCGACGCGCAGATGTAGAATCTTTTCTTGCCCGTTATCCTGGGGTAGCCAGGCCATTTGTTTAATCATGGTAACCTCCTTAATCCAAGGGCTGATCGAGTGACTCGATCAGCCCACTTACACTCCTTTGAGCATGGCTTTATAGCTTCAAATAACATTCTTTGAACGTGTGCTTGATCCAATTATCTTTCAGCATGAGCTGACGCATGGCTTCAAGCAAATATTCTTGAGCTTGAGTGGGTGCAAGATTTTCAACCTGTTCCTTGAGGACTTTAAGTTGAAATTCTTGTTCTAATGATAGTGTTCCAGGTGTACTCATAAGATCCTCCTTGGGCTCCGCAAAAGCCCACATTTACCAGCTATTAGTGACTGATTCACATGGTATGGTGTAGAGTCCTTTACAGGAATGTCCCAAAGAATACCTCTCTTAACTAGCGGAGCTGACCTGTTGAAATTTAACGACTCAGGCTATGTCCAACAGCTGTTAGCGCTCTACGACAAGTGTGAATAGTACTGCCTCAATAGCTATCCAATTTTCAAGGTGACACACTCAAAACGAACGACCTTTAGACGCAATGGGTATGTTGGCTATCGGGACACGTAGCATAATCAGAGGTAGACCAGTCTTTTTTCGTTTCAATATAAATGTTGTAAGACTTTCTATCTCCAAGAAAGAGCAAGCCTGGACAGTGCTTTGGGGGTTATTTTGATAGACAATAGGTGTCAAGCTTGTGTTTTCTTATATTCATTATAGCAAACATAATTTCCCAGTTTCCGCAACAGTACTTTACAGTTGTTATCGTGCGGCAACAGGTTGATTTTAGGCTAAGGCTAAGGTGAGGTCTTTCTACGTCATAGGTTTCTGGTTCTCATACTGTCTTCGAAGGTCTCGTCGCAAAATCTTTTGGGAAGCTGTACGGGGAAGTTCATTAACAATGACAATATCTTTAATCCGGAAAAGGGGATTTAAGGATTGTCGAATTGCCTGCTGACAACAGTGCTGCAAGTCAGCAGGTTGTTCAGATGAACTCAGCGCCACATAGATCACCAGTTCGCTGCGACCCTGGGAAGTGCTGGCAATGGCGGCAACCTCCCGCACATGAGGCAACGCTTGCAGCACCCGTTCAATCTCAACGGCACTGACTTTGATGCCCCCCAAATTCATCGTGTCATCCACTCTTCCTTCTGCCCGATAATAGCCATTGGGTAGTTGTATCAGACGATCACCATGGCGGCGCAGCGGGTAGTACGGGGTAGCGTCAAAGTAAACCTGATGGTGATCGCGATTCAGTAACGTGGTGGATAGGCCGATGGACGGCGGGACAATAAAGGCTTCACCCGCATCGCTGGGATGGCCCTGGTGATCAAGGATAACCACCGCTAGCCCGAGGGCCGGGGTGGAAAACGTCGATGGGTAAGCGGGCTGCACCAGGGTGCCAGTCATGTAACCGCCACCGATTTCTGTGCCACCGCAATATTCAATCACTGGCTTGTGGTCCCCCAGGGCCATCAGGAATTCCATATCCGCCGAATTCGAGCATTCACCTGTGGAGCTAAAGGCTTTGATTCGATGCCAGTCTAGACCGGCCATGCAGCCGTTGCGCCGCCAGGCACTGACTAAACTGGGAACGACTCCCAAAATGGTCACTCCAGCAGCTTGAATAAAATCACCAAACCCGCGTTCTAGCGGCGCATCGCCATACAGCGCCATCGTTGCCTGATTGACCATAGTGGCGTAGATTAGCCAGGGTCCCATCATCCAGCCCAGACTCGTGGGCCAGGCCACCACATCCTCTGGATGAATGTCGTGGTGCAATTGCCCATCCGTAGCACATTTAATTGGGGTGGTATGGGTCCAGGGAATGGCTTTCGGAGTTCCCGTTGTTCCAGAGGAAAAGAGAATGTTGAGGGGGGTATCTGGCTGGCACGGGACCGCCGTAAACTGGTCATCGTCACTCAGAAAATCATCCCAGCTTAGATCTCTTGGACGTAAGTGACAGGGCAATTCTGTGGGCATCACCACAGCACGGGGGGCAACGGCCATGACCAATTTGCTATAGAGGGGTAACTCCTGGCCTCGTCGTCGCTGACTGATTTGGGTAAAGACGCCCTGCGCCTGCCCCAGGTGGAGCCGCGTAGCGATTTCTACGGGGGCAAAACTATCGGCAATGGACACTACCACACCCCCCATTTTGATGATGCCGAGGTAAATAGCCACGGCTTCTACGGTCATGGGCATGACGATTGCGATCGCATCCCCCGCACCATAGCCCGCCGCCACCAGCCCATTCGCCACTCGGTTCACCAACTGCTCCAGCTCACCATAGGTCCACCGCTGCAGTGGCTCACCCGGCGCTTGAAAAATCACCGCCGTATCCGTCTTGGGTGCTAAAAAGCAGCTCTCCACCATGTTAAATCGAGCATTCACCAACCAGTGGGGCTGTTCCACACCGTCGCTGAGGTCCAAAACAGTGGTGTAAGGCTGTTGAAACCGAATGCCCAGCCGCTGAATCATCTGATGCCAAAACTGATCGCGATGTTCAATGGACCATTGGTATAGCTGGGCATAGCTATCGAACCCCAACTGGCGTTGCAGGGCAGTGATATTGGCACGCTGGATCTGGTCGGAGGTGGGACGCCAGACAGATGGGTTATTGGTGAGAGTAGCAAGAGACATGGGGAGACCTTTGGAGAGGGAGATGGAGAAGAGGGGAAGGAGGGGGAGGAACCCAACAATCCAGATAGCTTGTAGGGGTGGTGCCTTGTGCCCACCCTGGGATACCGGGGTCTATCAGTCAAAATTTCTCTTTCAGCCGATCGTCATTCAACCCATCCCAAAACACCGCAATCGCCTCTAAAATCTCTTGTCCCCCTTCAAGAAACTTGTCGCAATTAAATTCAGGATGGAAGTACACCGACTCCAGTTCTTCTAAGGTGTGGCCAGCATGCTGGGCCTCTACCCGGTTATGCCAGGTGAAGAAGGCCAGTTTTAGCTGAGGATGACGGCTTTGTTTGATTTTCAAGAGACCGTCTTCTAGCTCTTGCCAGAAACCAGCGGCGGCCCAGTTTTCGACGGCAAAGCTGGCTCCTTCGGCAAGGTTGGGGTCGTCGCTGCCATAAAGGCGAATCAGCTGATCGCAAAAGTGAAGTGTCGTAGCACTGCCGTGTTTACGCTGTCCCAACTCGTCATAGGTCAGTTCCAACCCTTTAGCGACTCCCAAAAGCCACTCAAAGTGGGCAGCCCGAAATCGACAGGTGCCACCGTCAACGGTGCCTTCAGTACTGACTAAGGCTGGATCACCCTGACGATCTTTGTCATCTTCGCTCAGGGTCGTAAGAGTCTTGTCCACAGCCCTAGGATTACGATAAATCACCCCCAACTCATTGAGTAAAATCTCACGACTGGCCCGTGACTGGTCCAATGTGGGGGCATTGATCACCTTATTGAGGGCAGCGACTAAAAACTGATTTGAAAATACTGAAAACTGTTGCACAAAGTGACGTAATTCTTGATCGCTGGCCACCCCCTGGCTAAACCAGTGGGTATAGGCATTGTCTAAAATAATACGATGGTGTAAAAATCGTCGTTCAACCTCACTTAAAAAGTCTTGAAACGTCTCGACCTGTTGAGAGGCTAACTCACCGCGATAGAGACGAGTTTGAATTCGGGAAGAAATTTTTAGAGGTTGAGGCGGGGAAAGCAGAGTATAGGTCATGGTAGGAACTCCGGGTGGGTAATTGGGGTAGGTGGGGTTGAAGCAATGAAACCCAACTTAGCGAAATGTTGTTTTATTGAAGTGTTAATTTCCAAGATTTCGAGGGCAACCAGCTATAGACATAATCAACATCCTCAATGGCGCTGGCCTGGGTTGTTACCCGCAGCGGCCGGAAGGTGTCGATCATAACCGCCAGTTCTTCGGTGCGAGACTGACCAATGGAAGCCTCATAGGTACCAGGGTGAGGGCCATGGGGCAGGCCACTGGGATGGAAGGTAATCGAACCACGCTCAATGCCTTTACGGGACATAAAGTGACCCTCGACATAGTAAATCACTTCATCCGAGTCGACATTGGCATGGTTATAGGGGGCAGGAATTCCCTGGGGATGATAGTCGAACAAACGGGGAACAAACGAGCACACAACAAAATTAGGTCCTGCAAACGTTTGATGCACAGATGGAGGTTGATGGACCCGTCCGGTAATGGGTTCAAAGTCTTTGATATTAAACGCGTAGGGCCATACACTGCCATCCCATCCCACCACGTCTAGGGGATGATGGTTGTAACAGTATTGGGTGAGGCTGCCCCTGGCTTTAACCCGCACTTCAAAGACTCCGATTTCATCATGGGTCAATAATCTCTCCGGTGATCGAATATCGCGCTCACAGTAGGGAGCCTGCTCTAAAAATTGTCCCTGGGGGCTGAGGTATTGCTGCGGTGGCCGGATATGACCCGAGGCTTCCAGCGATAGATGGATTTGCGCCACTCCCCTTTCTGGTATCAGCCGCCAAAGCACACCTGCTGGAATCATTAGATAGTCTCCTGGCCGATAGTGCAGTTCTCCCAGCTGACTTTCCAAACACCCCTTGCCCTGGTGAATAAACAAAAGTTCATCCCCATGGGCAAAGCGATACCAGTAGGTCATGGGGTCGGTAGGATGGGCGATGGAAAGGGTGACATCGGTATTGGAGAGTAAGGGAATGCGAGATGCGATCGCGTCGACCTGGCAGTTCGCATCTCCCCCGGCCTCTGCCGTTCTAAAATGTCGCGGTCGTAATGCCCCAGACTCCTCATAGGTCAACCGGGTCACCCGAATCACATCCGCCTGCACAATCTCCGTAGGTGGGCGCAGATGGTACACCAGCGAGTGATTGCCAGCAAATCCCTGGTTGCCAATCAGTTCCTCATGGTAGAGAGTGCCATCGGGCTGACGAAATTGGGTGTGGCGTTTATGGGGGATCTGGCCCAGGTGAGTGTAATAGGTCATGCCATTGCCCCCACTGGTTCAAGGTTGCCACGGCGGGCCTGTTCTCGCTCAATAGCTTCAAACAAAGCTTTAAAGTTACCCTCACCAAAGCTGGTAGCCCCATGTCGCTCAATAATCTCAAAAAATAAAGTGGGACGATCTTCCACCGGCTGGGTAAAAATTTGTAGCAAATAGCCCCTGGCATCGCGATCGACTAAAATACCCAACTCAGCCAGCTCATCAATGGGCTGATTAATCTTCCCCACCCGTGCTTCTAACCTGTCGTAGTAAGTCAGCGGAGTCTTCAGAAAAGCCACACCAGCTGCTTTCAGCCGTCGCACCGTGTGAATAATGTCTCGGGTGGCCAGGGCAATGTGCTGCACCCCAGGTCCATTGTTAAATTGCAAATATTCATCAATTTGAGACTGGCGCTGACCTTGGGCAGGCTCGTTAATTGGCAGCTTAATCTTGCCGGTCGGGTCTTGAACCACCTTAGACATCAGGGCCGAATGCTCAGTGGCAATGGCTTTGTCATCGAAGTGTGCCAACAGTTCAAACCCCAGGGCCTGGATAAAAAAGTTAACCCATTGGTCCATCGCCCCCAACTCAACATTACCCACCACATGGTCAATCTCAAATAAACCGGTTTCTCTCCGGGACGGAATGGTTTCAGAGTAGGGGACAAATCCAGGGGCAAATAGGCCGTTGTAACGCTGACGTTCAACAAACTTAAAGAGCACATCTCCATAGCCGTGGATAGCTGCAAACCGCCACTGACCAGCCTCCGTGTCAATGCTCGTGGGTGGAATTGCCGCCATTGCCCCCTGTTGTAACAATGTTTGATAAACCTGACGGGCATCGGTCACGGTAAATGCAATCACAGCCACACCATCACCGTGACGGGCAACCATCTCACTGATGGTATTGTCATCCCCTAGGCCACTGCTCAACACAAGTTGAATGTGACCTTGCTGTAGTAAATAAGAGGCTGCCTTACGATAGCCAGTCTCTAAGCCGCGAAATGCAATGGGAGTAAAGCCAAACTGCTGCCCATAAAAGTAAGCGGCCTGTTTAGCATTACCCACATAAAATTCTAAATGATCCAAACCCACCAGGGGACAAATAGTCTTCATAGCCCAAATAGCCTCCTCCCTAAAGCCCTATTTCGGCTTGAATCTCAGGTCAAAAGCTAGCTAGGCAATGGTTTAGAAGAGTTTATAACAAAACACCTCTAGCACAGATACTTCAAGTCTGGTTAGCGCAGGGATAATAATCGCCTCCATTAGAGGCTTATTAGCATTAGTGACACTCTTACAAAGATGTCTCATGCCCATTATAGCGAATGCCTCAGATTGGTAGGGGAGATTATAATGAGTATGGTTTGCTCCATCGCTGCTATTCCTGCCAATTTTCTTTCTCCTTAATCCCCGTCAAAAATTATTACGTACGTCCAATCATGCGTTGATCACCCATGGTAGTTCCCTCTCTCCGATTACTTCTCTCAACATTAATCGACTATGCAGGACTCTTTCCTCCTGCACGGTTAAATTTGCCAGCGGCGGTTTCTGCCTATGGGTATTACAAAACCACTGCCCATCGTTGGATGCTCGGCAGATTTGTTCTACCCCTGTCTCAGCTAACACAGTTTGAAGATTGTTTAAATCACCTGGATCAACAATATGCAGCCGCATTCTGGCCCCTTAGTGTTGTTCTACCCCCCTCAATCCAAGCACTGGAGATGTTAGCGCTGTGGCTAGAAAACCAAAACCGATTTACAATTTCAGCGCTTGAATTTAAATTGGGCGCAGTAGACGCCAACTGCCCAGTCGACGCGATCGCATCTCTACTACCCCATTTACCTCCCCACAGTACTCTCTTTTTTGAAGTTCCTCTGGATGCTACACTCACTGACTACATTGCCGTCCTCCAGGGCACTCGAGCAGCTGTCAAGGTCCGTACGGGAGGGCTCACCGCAGCTGATTTTCCCACCGTTGAAGCCCTGGCCCAGTTTCTTGTCACCGGCGCTGCTGCCCGACTTCCTTTTAAAGCGACTGCGGGGCTACACCATCCGTTACGCAGCTGGCAAACCTTGCCCAACGGTGATTCGGTTCAGATGCATGGCTTGCTTAATCTAGCGATCGCAGCAGCTTTTGCCTATGGCTATGGGGCCACTGCAACCGAGATTGCCAACATTTTACAAATCGATACCCTCAATGATCTAATTTTCTTGGAACACGAGATTATTTGCCATAGCCCCCTCTGGTCAAAGGAATCGGAGCGATCCACAATAGCGGGACATTTACCATTAGACATTCTTGCCCGCATACGCAGTCGTTATTTCCTAGGAATTGGTTCCTGTTCTTTCCAAGACCCCTTGGCCGAGCTTTACCGTTTGAAGCTGTTCAACGATCCTTCGTCGGTACCCTTCTATGCCTTCTCTACCTGACACCACCCATGACCCACATCGACAAAGCTGGGTCACCAGTGCCAATACTCTAGACACTGATTTTCCTATCCAAAATCTTCCCTTTGGTGTGTTTCAACGGCATCAATCACAGCCCCGGATAGGAGTGGCCATTGGTGAACACATTGTGGATTTGTCGATTTGCATCCAACACAACATATTGGATGATTTACCAGAACTGGTCCAAGCTGCCTGCTTGGCCACCAATTTGAATCAGCTCATGGCTTTGGGGCAACCAGCTATCAGGGCCTTGCGCCATCGGCTTAGCCAGTTGCTTGAAATATCAACCACGCCTCCTGAGCAACAGATTTTGGTGCCCATGGCTGATGTCAAAATGTTGTTGCCTGCTCAAATTGGCAACTATACCGATTTTTACGCCTCGATTAACCATGCCACCAACGTTGGCAAGTTATTCCGCCCCGATCAACCGCTGTTGCCAAACTACAAGCACATTCCCATTGCCTACCATGGCCGTGCCTCATCCATTGTGGTGAGTGACACTCCCATTTATCGGCCCCAAGGCCAACAGCGTCCTGCAGCATCAGAAAAACTTCCAGGGTTTGGTCCCAGTCAACGCCTCGACTATGAGGGAGAAGTGGGGCTATTCATTGGCCAGGGAAACCCCCTAGGACAGCCGATCGCAATTGACCATGCCGAAGACCATTTGTTTGGCCTGTGCTTGGTCAATGACTGGTCTGCCCGCGATATTCAAGCGTGGGAATACCAACCCTTAGGTCCCTTTTTAGGTAAAAGTTTTGCCACCAGTCTGTCTCCCTGGGTGGTCACACTGGATGCGCTTGTCCCTTTCCGCTGCCCCTCCTTTGAGCGCCCTGCAGACGATCCACAACCACTCCCCTATTTAAAGGCGGCTAACGACCTGACCGGAATTAAGCTGACCGTGGAGGTATGGTTACGATCAGCCCAGATGTTGCAGGAAAATATCCCGCCTATCCGCCTCAGTCAGGCATCGTTTGCCCAACTTTATTGGACAGCGGCCCAGATGATTACCCATCACACTAGCAACGGCTGTAATCTACAGTCAGGAGATTTATTAGCCAGTGGTACGATTTCAGGCCCCACATCGGACACCTGGGGTTCCCTCTTAGAAATTACCCACCAGGGCAAACAGCCCATCCAGTTACCCACGGGAGAACAGCGTTTTTTCCTGGCTGACGGTGACGAAATCAGTCTGCGCGGATATTGTGAGACACCAGGTTACAAAAAAATTGGTTTTGGTGAATGTCGGGGACAAATTCTCTCTACAGCCACTCAATGATATTTGCTAGAATTAAAGTACATATGCACTATTCGGAGTTTTTATGATGCAAATTCCCTCTTTTTAGTGAGATCCCTTTTTATGATTGCTACAGAGGTTTTTCTAACCTTTGTTCAGCTCGACGATTTAGCTGATTACAGCGAGTATGTCTTTAAGGTTAAAGAACCTCGCATGTTGACCCTGTGGGCACTGGTGAAATATGAAGACTGAGGATTTCTGCTAAGACATTATGTTTTTTGTCAAAATCAACACAGCATTGACTAATTTCTTCACACTATAGGTATCTCCTAACACGCTCCGAACACCTTGACAGTGAAATATCACTTCGGAGGAAACCTGATAATGAAACGTATATTTGAGTTTGGTGACTCTCTAGGACCAAACAAAGTTGTTCATATTTATGACCACCATAGCGGCTTAAAAGCTATTCTCGTGGTAGATAATGTTGCTTGTGGTCCTGCCATGGGAGGTGTTCGCATGGCTCCCGATGTCACTACGGAAGAAGTCTTTCGACTGGCACGCGCCATGACATTTAAGAATGCAGTGGCCAATCTTCCCTATGGTGGTGGGAAAGCGGCCATTCTTGCTAACCCAAAAGTGCCTGCAGTCAAAAAAGAAATCCTGATGAGAGCTTTTGGGGTAGCGATCAAAGAAATAACTAGCTACATTCCTGGCCCCGACATGGGCACAGATGAAGCCTGTATGGCCTGGGTGCAGGAAGAAACCGGTAGAGCCATTGGTTTACCCTTAGCAATTGGTGGTATTCCCTTAGATGAAATTGGAGCCACGGGCTATGGCCTTAGCGTTGTTGCCGATGTGGCCAGCGAATTTTGTTCTATTGATCTGAGCAAAGCCAAGTTTGTGATTCAAGGGGCTGGTTCAGTAGGGCTGCATACAGCCAGTTTTCTAGCCGCTAGGGGAGCCCTCCTGATCGGCGTAACCGACTCCCAGGGCACCTTGTTTAATCCTGATGGCATCGACATTGATCAACTGACTAAATTAAAACGTCGAGGCAAGAGTGTGCTTGATTATGCTGACGGAGGCAAACTGTCCCGTGATGCTGTCATTGATATTCCTTGTGATATCTGGATTCCTGCGGCTAGACCCGATGTTATTGACGCTGACAACGTCAATCGGCTAAAGACTAAACTGGTTATTCAAGGAGCCAACATTCCATTTACAGCTAAGGCAGAACAGATCTGTCATGACCGCAATATTCTGGTCATCCCTGACTTTATTGCCAATGCGGGTGGTGTGATTTGTGGTGCCGTAGAGTATGGCGGTGGTAATCAAGAGATCGCGTTTCAAACCATTGAGGAAAAAATCCGCAAGAACACAACTCTAATGTTGGAAAACGTCGCAAGTACGGGTAAGCTACCTCGACAAATTGCAATTGAGATAGCTGAACAGCGCATACGCAGAGCTACAGCTTATCGCAGTAAGCGCCATGGCCCTGGGTTACAGCTGATTGCGTAAAGAAGCATAAATTGAGCTGCTAGTGCTAACTACGGCTATTTTCGATCACAAAGAGCTAGATACCTTATCTTTTTAGAATTTTGTCGCAGCGCGCAAAATTCTAAACCACTCAGCCGATCACCCAAACACGCCCCTAGGGAAACCGATTATGTTTTTCCGCTAGGTTCTAGGACGGGCGGTCCCGTCCTAGCCATTGGGGTTTGGGGCACTCGGAGGAGCCCCAAACAGCCGGTTTGGCATCCAATCGATAACTTAGAAATACGGTAGTGAGCATTGACAGATAGCGATGGGGGTTGCTCAGGGCTTTCCTCTAAATCACAACAGACCAACTTGCTTACCCACTTTAGGGCACCTCGATTTATTGATTATTTGAGAAATCGCGTCTCAAATAAGACTGTTATCCGATCTTGCTGATTAGTTCTGACTCCAAGTCAAGAGCGAGGGCTTTAGCCTGCTCCAGTCCTGCACGATTGGCTGACTTTCCAGTTGGTAAGTCACGCTGCTTTGCTTTCGGTTCTCCAGATTTTGGAGGTAGCGTAGCGCGAAGGTACAACAACTTACCGCGTCTCCGAATTCGCACCTTATCGAGACGCTTATTAGTTGTATCGAGTAGGCTATCGAACTTTGACCAAGAGGACTGATTAGCCATAACGAGCTGCAAAAATTTGCCCTAGATTTGCCCTAAAATCGACCTAAATGTAGATCAATTTTGCTTAGCTCAGCTGATCTAACTGAAAATACATGATCGCTGAAACCCTTTATATAGTAGCATTTCAACCAGAGTTTCAGACTTTCAGATTTGAGTTAAAATAAAGCCAACGGCGGGATTTGAACCCGCGACCGCTCGATTACGAATCGAGTGCTCGCAAAATTTCAGACCTTATTATGAAAGGATTTCAGGCGTTAAAAATTTCTATCTCAATTTTTTATCTCAATCTTTATCTCAATAATCGACCTTTAGCTTAACTGGTTGGGTGTTTTTAGACTTTTTTAGACCTTTTTGAATAAGCAATCGGGTCGGCTTGCCCCATACACTGAACACGTTAGCTAGCGATAATTCATCCGCAAATGTATTTGATAGTGAATGCCAATCCTCAGCTTGGGAAGCTGAGGATTGTAGGCTTGATTTTTATCCTCTGTATTCCTCTAGATTGGGTGTTTGAGACGCCAGATATACTAGAGTTCAGTAACGTGCTTAGAAAGCCTCGGCCATGGTTAGTGCTGTACCTACTCCCAAAAATATTCCTACTGACACCTGGGTTCAGGCAACTTGGGATGAGTACATAGCGCTTGTGGATAGTCCAGCCTATGAAAAAGCTCGGTGCTATTACGATTCAGGAGAAATGCGAATTGAGATGGCACCCTTAGGTCCCAGTCATGCTAGAGACAATGCGATTTTATCCAAGGTGGTTAGTTTATTTGCCACATTTAAGATGATTCGTGCTGCAGAATATATAAATTGTACATTTCGCAAGTCTGGGCTGCGTGACTCTCAGCCGGATCTGGCGTTTTACTTGGGTAAAGATATTCGATTTCCACCCCGCAATAATGAGCCAGTTAATGTGGATACCTATAAAGTACCTCAACTAGTGATTGAGATTGCCTCTACCAGTCTTAGTGAGGATTTAGGTAGTAAGCGTTTGTTGTTTGAACGCCTGGGAGTTAGTGAATACTGGGTGATCAATGTAGCTATCAGCAAAGTAATCGCGTTTTCAGTCGCAGATGGTGGTAGTGCTGAGATTAGACGTTCTAAAGCGTTGCCAGGTCTAGCCATTGAAACGGTGGAAGAAGCTTTACAGCGAAGCCGGTCAGATGATGATGGAGCCATTAACCGTTGGCTGATTGAGCAATTTAGTCAGTGATTATTATATGGAAGCCTACGAACTTGATGTTACTGTCACAGAGGATGACCAATAGGTTGTTGGAGCAAAGCGATCAAAATTTAGCTTTACCCCAATTTTACCCCCAAAAAATTGACTAACTGGATTCACCTGTATTAGACGGTTTGGCACTAGCCTGAACGTCAGCACTTAGTTCGGGTAGTCAGAACAAATCATTGGCCACTACAAAACGTAAAAGCACTACTTGTATATTGGCCTGTATATAGATTGATAGAAGTGACACAAGTGTCTTAATTCATCCGCTTGGAATTCAGATGTACGATCTCAGTGGTAGAACGTTAGGCAATTTCAGAGGCGCTGAAGTTAAAGGATTTCAAAATCAGTTAAATGGATTTCCTTAAAATTCACATTAAAATGATTCTACTAGAACTTACGCATTGACAAAATAGCAAAGCTATGAAGTGATATAGGTGTCCCTATCTGTTCCTGTCTAACCCAGCGATGCGTGAGCTATCCAAACCGTCAACGGCGCATTGCAACTGTAGCCTCTACACCTTATTCCTGATGGCAGAGCCCAAATATGTCAGCTGTGTTCGGTTAGCGGAAATCCTGGAAGACGTGAGTCACGATAGTGTGAATCGGTTTTTATTACGAGAACGTTACACACCCGAAGATTTATTCAACGAAGTAAAAGAGGAGATCACATTAGTCGGTGGCACGTTGAGTGTGGATGATAGCGTTGAAGATAAACCCTATCGAGACCAGAAAAAGAGTGCCTTCGTGGGCTATTTTTGGTCAGGCAAACATAAACGGACAGTCAAAGGGATTAATCTCATTACATTGTACTACACTGATCTATCCGGGCATTCATATCCCGTTAACTTTCGCATTTACGATAAACGGGAGGGTAAAACCAAAAACGACTATTTCAGAGAGATGGTGCTCGACGTCAAGCAGTGGGGTATTAAACCGACCTGGGTGACGGGCGATAGTTGGTATTCAAGTCTTGAGAATCTGAAGTTTCTCAGAAACGAGAAAGTGGGTTTTCTATTCGGGATTGCCGATAATCGAAAGGTCTCTTTGGAACGTGGCAAGCTAGTGCAGGTAAAGAGTTTAGAGATTCCAGAATCGGGATTAGTGGTGTATCTCAAGGAGTTTGGCTGGGTTAAGGTGTTTTGTCAGTCGTTCAAAAACGAACCCCGTTATTACATCATCTACCAGCCTACCCTAGAGCAATTGAATCACTTGACTCGGGCTGAATTCAAGCAAGTCCATGACGAGCATTGGCAAATCGAGTGTTTTCATCGAGTGATCAAACAAGTATGCAATATTGAGAGATTCTATGTTCGAGATGAACAGGCTATTCGCAATCATTTCTATTGTGCACTGCGAGCATTTGGTAAGTTACAAACCTTGTGTATTCAAGGGGTGATTGGAAACTGTTACGAGATATCGAGACAGTTGTTTGTGCCAGTCATCCGTCAGTTTATTCTGGACCATGCAACAGAAGCCACCTTCGCTTGATACTATGGATGGACTTTTGTCAATGCGTAACTCCTATCTACTATCTTTTAGAGAGAGAATTAGCGCTGTTAAGCCGATAATGTGTGTTGCTTGAGAATACGATAGCGCAGCGCTGACTTATCAGTTCGCACCACTCCTGAGAAAGTCGTGCCACCTCCTGTCGTTTTTGCTCATCCCCCCACCAATCCGAGCAATTTAACTTCCAGCGACTCAACAACCGTTGCAGATCGGCCAACTCAACAGCCTGGTCCAGACTAGTCTCCAAATCAATACCTGGCACTATCCACTCGATAAAAAACTGACTTTCCCTAATCAGGTGTTCAACAACTGATTCACCGGTAACGCTGTCGGCAAAAAACTGAATGCGAGTTAAATTCAACGCAAGACTTTCCAGCTGAGCTGTTTGGTCAGCCTGAAGGAATCGTTTTTTGAGAATGTCCCAATTCACTCCCATTGAATTTCAACTCCTTCTGCTCGGGGGTAGCACGGCCTCTAACGATCACAATCATGGTTCATCTATTCGTGCTTAGCATCCTCTAATCGATTTATCGTCAGTTTTAGCCCAAGTAGTATTGGGCGATACGATGACATCTCCATGCAGAAAAGCAGAGTACCATCGCCCTATCCACATACCGTATTTCAAGGATGACTCTGCCGTACAGCTCGTCGCCAGATCAGCATGGTATCCGCAAGTACTGCAGTGGTGCGGTCAAAACGTTAAGTTATCTAGCATAGTATCAGCATCATTAAGCTTGAACGTTAAGCTATGGGCAAATGAGCGTTGCTATAGAATCAGCCCATGCCTCGCAAACCCAGCAATGATGATCCAGATAAGCCTATTAAGTCACGGGTGCGCTTTATCTTCGAGCCGGATCGTAGCTCCCCTAATGGTGTCACTTATAGCTGGCTGATTCATCGTACTTACAAGGGTAAAGAGAAAGCAGCTACTGCGGCTCGTGCCTTCTGGCTACCCTTTGCTTATAAGGATGCTGGTAAGCATTCGGAGGCAGAGTTAAAAGACCTGGCCCGACAGTCCATCATTCGGATGGAAGAACAGATTCAGCATTTGCGGGAAACGTTTGGGATTGAGCCCCCGTCGAGCGAATCTGACCAGCCTGAATTTCCAACAATTAGCCCAATGGCGGTACCGACAGGAGAGATTTCTCTGTTGGCTCAAGATGATCTACTCAACGACTTTTCAGATGTGTTGTAGGGAGTGATCATGGCAAAGTCTCCTAAAGCTGACAAAGAAACTTTTTCAGAAGAGGCTCCATTACTGCCTCGTGAGCCTGATACGGAAAAAGGACAGCAGGCGCGAGAACAGTATTTAGTTCTGGCAAAGGCGGCTCTAAGAGTGAATTTTGAGGATTATCAAACCTTATTCTCCTTATTCGCGCAATCAAAGTGAGTAAAAATGCTTAGTGTATGCTCAGTGTTAGATGTCAAGGGGGGTAGACGTGACGCGACAGTCGGGTTGGCGAGCTGACTGACACTTAATAGAGACTAACTGGTCTCATGCTGAGACTATCAAAGC